>CAWBED010000025.1:0-144558 GCA_963787685.1 uncultured Acidobacteriota bacterium | reverse complement strand
ACGATTGCGGCCATCCCATAAAGATGAAAAGTTCGAGCATCAGCCTTGTAAGAGCCCGTTTGCTTGGCAAATGCTCTTAGAAATTCGAGCGTCTGCTGGAGCATTGCAAATGAATGTCTCTGCTCTTCGAATATCTGAGACAGCCCCTTGCTCATCGCCGTGAGGAGCCGTAGTTTGGGGTGATTGAAGAGGGTGGACGCGTTCTTGTGAACTCTGCCGTACTTCGGGATCAACTTATCGAGTTCCTTTTTCAAGAAACGACAGGCATCCTGACGCACATTGGCACTGGTTTTGCCAAAGCAGGTAAACAAGTACAGCTCTTGAAGCAGCTGCAATACATCGCATTTAGATTTCAATTCGCACCACGCCTCAAAACGAACCTTGCTCTCACACAGAGCAAGCGCGAACCTGATCAGCCACGGCCTAAATTCCTTGCTCATCCCGTCGTCGGCCGTTTCTCCGTGTATTGCGAAGGCGGATCTTATCTCTGCGAGAAAGGTCTCTGCACTGACGCCACGAGCCGCCGCTAACTCAGCCAGAGTCGGCAGGGGCATTGCTAGCAGTGCTTTGGTTCCTCCTGTTTTGCCGATTCCAACAATCTTTCGTCCTTTTGCCAACTTGACCTCCATCTCCAAAGCGACAGGTATCTGATCAATTTTAGTGAAATTGCAGTCCTCGATCTCATAATTGCGGCCGCTTTAAGCTCGATGATGCGTACTGCGAAATTGAAGGTTGGTCACTCGAATCGACCGCAATTTGAGGCTTTGCTGTTTAAGAATAGTTGGATGTTGTTGCGGGTGAAGGATGAGATGCTTCGGTCTTTCCAGTATGGCAACAGCCAAGCTCTAAGAACCGTGGTATCGATCTGCGGTTGGTTTAGTTTGCGTTGTGTGGGTGGCACGATTTTAGACATTCGCTCACCACAGAGATGAGGCGGAACGGCACGCATCCGAAGGTGAGCTCCGATTTGCTGGGCCACAAAAAGGTGAATCTCGCGATGGATGTTTACGACCGAAGCAATTGAAGGATTTAGAGCAGGCCTTGGGTTCCGTGGGCAATCAGTTGTTACCCAATTGTGACCCTACACCGAACACACAATGAAACTTTGTCAACTGTCTGATGGTTTGGTGGGCCCACCAGGATTTGAACCTGGAACCAACAGATTCCACTCCAAAACCAATAACGAATGGTTTCAACGATTTCCCGACTGTATCCACAACCGACAACTCAGGAGACTGTCAGTACCATGATTTAAATAAGAATGCGATTCATCTGCCGTTCGACTTCTCTGCCAGGCTTCACGCGGCTTCGCATCGGGCTCGATGTTGCGTTGCATTCGATCAACTTCTGCAGAAGTACAACCGATGAGCGAGAACGAATTCGAGTGTCTCGCGACAATACCATCGAATCCCCATTCTTTCTTAGGATTTCGTTCTCAGTTGAGTGTTCTCAGTCATGTATAGGCTCAGTCGGGAGACGCGGTGAATCTGGGCGGAATGATCCGTGCCTCCCGTGTCGGGAAGAAACACAAGCGGGACTTCGGCTGGGCGCCAGTGGATTGAGCAACGGCCAAAAATTGTTCCCCGCTAGGAGCCCGCGTGTACACGGTTATGTACACACCGCGTACGCAAAAGTAACCAAACGCCTCGTTAAGATAATTCCATCATTCTTGGGTGAATACGTCCCCATTCTCCGTGTACCCAATGAAATCAACTCTTTCGGGGTCGGGGACACGAAAACCCCAATAATGATGGAGAGAAGGAAGGACTTGACATCCTATATACTGAACCCTTTCCTGTTACAGCGGATCAAATTTCCTTACCTTAGAGTTTTTCTTTATGCATGGATTGCTTTCCATCATGGCCCGCCACGGCTATGTCCTGATCTTTGGGCTGTTGTTCGCCGAGGCAGTGGGCGTCCCGTTTCCCGCTGCCGTCGCGTTGGTCGCAGCCGGAGCCGGGATCGCTTCGCACACCTTATGGGCGACTGGCGTTCTACTGTCTGCGATGGTCGGGCTGATGATCGGAGATACTGCGCAATTCTGGTTAGGTCGCTATTCGGGATGGGCTCTCCTTGGATTCCTTTGCCGTCTGTCAATGAATCCGGAGACCTGCATGCTGCGTTCCGCCGAATCGTTTTATAAGCGCGGGAAGCTGACGCTGGTGATCGCCAAGTTTATTCCCGGGATTAACACCATGGCCGCTCCCCTAGCGGGCAGCATGAAGATGCGTTTTGGACAATTCCTGCGGCTGGACTTCGTCGGCGCTTTGCTTTACTCGACGACCTACCTGATGGTTGGATTTCTCTCGCGTGATTTCCTGGCAGCGACGCTTGATAGCTTTCACGCCGCAAGCCGTGTCCTCGAAGTCGTACTGACGGCGGTGGTGATCGTATATGCAGGTTATCGTATTGCGCAGGCTTTCAAATATCGCGAGTACAACATTGTGCCTCGCGTCCAAGTGCAGGAACTGGCCGCCCGTTTAGCGGCGGGAGAATCGGACCGCCTCCTGATCGTGGATGTTCGCAGCCACGGCTATTACGATATCGGCGCGGAGCGGATCCATGGCTCCATTCGTATTGAGCCTAACAATCTGGACGAGGAGATCAAGAATCTCCCCAAAGACAAGGACATTTATCTGTACTGTACTTGAGCACGCGAAGCTACTAGCGCCCGGGTGGCGCATCTACTGCGGGAAAGAGGATTCATTACGTTCGTGATCGTCGGCGGGCTCACTGCCTGGCGCAAAGCCGGGGGAGCGTTGGAGTCTATCCCAAAAGACGATTTGGTGAAGCTGCCGACTTTTTCATAGCACTCCCGCCAAAGAGTGCCGTCTTGACCTCAAGTGCAGTGCGAAGTTAACGTTCTCTCGTAGATCGTGGAGGTGCTGATGCGGCAGATCGCCCTCTTGGCCATCGTTTTACTTCTCGTCCCCATCGCGACAATTCTGACATTCATCCGCAACGTGGAGGGTCACGAGGCTCACTCCATCGCTGTCACGCTCTATGATCCCAATCCACAGCACCTCTGGAATCGTCTTTACGCCGCGTTGTTCGTTCGCGAAGACCAACGCGGAACCATCTATGGCGACGATTCCCTGGATCCGGTGCTGTGGATCCATTCGCGGCATTTGCTCGAATCGGAGTCTCACGACCGCGCTGTTCATGTGCTCGACGAGTTCTTACAAACGCATGCGGAAAAACAGATCGGCGATCCTCTGAAAAGGGCGATGTTGCAGCATGATCTCTGGGCGGTGTTTGACTGGACGGTACAACAATCGACTGAGCACTTGGGCGATCCCGACTATGCGACGGAGAAACTGGCCCTGCAGACACGGCTGGCAGAGATGATGCGTCGATTGTCCCTTACCCCTGATGAAATCAAGTCACTACCCGACAATTACAAGCAAGGGATTACATCGGCCACATTCGCAACGGAATATGATCCAACCCACCGAGAACAGCCCTTTCTGCCGCCGGATTTTTTTGATCCGCATGGTTCATGGGCGGGCATCACGCCGAGCCCGGATTTTGAGGATCTGGGTGTGGCCAAGATGCATACGTTCAACGTTTCGGGACGGTCCAGTTTCCTGGTTTTCGTTCGACTACCGGGCGGGCACAAAGCCACCATGGATTATTTCCAAACGTTGTGGAACTTCACCGAGCCGTGGGTTCCCGTGCCGCATCCGGGAGAAGATCAGGTAACGTTGAATCCCGATCTGCCGTCGTTCCCGGCAGGAACGGAAGTGGCACTCGTGCGCAGGATGAACCTTTTCGACAATAAGGGCAATCTTGTCACGACTCCAATCACAGAGAGTGTCCAGATTCGCGTCTACCGTGAGATCACATCGACCCTCGAGCGCTATTTCAGTGGCAATTGGGCCGACGTGGTCAGGAACAGTGGCCAGGAATTCTATGAGATCAAGCTCAGCCGCTCTCTGCTTTTCTCAAATCGAAACGGCGGCCTGCGAGCGACCCGGCGGGATGAAACCGAGTTGCCGACCTTTCAGCAGCAGGGGCAGGACGAGATCGAAGAAATGGACCAGAATCCGGACCTAAGGAAAGGTCAGCTCCCTGTTTTACAGGCTTGCGCTGCGTGCCACTCCGGAGGCGGAGTTCGGTCATTCAACAGCCGCGATGCGTTGTTTCGTCCGAATCGAAAGCAGGTAGAGGCCGAACAATCGGACTACGGGTCGATTTACTCGGGAGACAATTCGGCCATCGATTGGAAGCAGAACCGCTATGACTGGGGATTGTTGAATGGTTATTGGAAGGCGCCGTCTCCGCTGCGGTAGCTTGCGGCTTCTACTAAATTCAGTTCAGGCGCCGAATTGTCGTAAGTGATGATCGAGGTGCTTGTACATTCCCCGGCTCCAATCCTGCGGCGAAAGGTGTCCAAAGAATGGATGCGGATGCCGAGTGCACTTCGCTTCCCCGCCCTCATGAAATTCTCGCACGCAGACCTTGAGGCGCTCCCGTTCGCGCTGAAAATCGCGCTGATCCGCGATTAATAGTTTCTTGTCCGTCGGATTATTCTGCGAGAAGGGCTTTTCATTGGTATAGATCGGCTTGACCAGCGGACCAAGCAACCGGCCAATGAGCATCCGCTGCGGATTGATCTTTCCAGAAGCCATATCCATGGCCGCGGCACAATGGGCTAGCATCTGAGCCACGTCCATCTTTCCCCATTGCCGCTGGGAGTCGGGCTGCAGCGTGTCGAAGCGCGCAATCACTTCGTCGACAGATTCTCGCTCAAATAGATTTTTCATCACGCCCCGTTCCGGTGTGGATTGCCGAAAATGATAGCACCAACTGAGCGGGCAGTTGCCTCCACGATGAATTCCAGACGAAGGGTGGGCGATGGTGTAGCATTGTCCGGCTTTCCACGATGACTGCTACGACCACGAAGGACACGACACGAAGCAGCGGGATGAACGGCGTCCTTTTTCTGATGAGTCTTTCCGTGCTCATCAACTACATCGACCGCAGCAACCTCTCGATCGCGGCTCCGCTTCTGCAAACTGAGCTAGGCATCTCGAACACTCAGCTGGGCACGTTGCTGTCGGCATTTTTCTGGACCTACGCTCTCATGCAATCGCTCACCGGATGGCTGGTCGACCGATTCGATGTGAAGTGGGTGTTCGCCGCAGGATTTTTCGTCTGGTCGTCGGCGACCGCAGTTACCGGCTTACTCCATGGATTCGTAGCGCTGCTGCTCATTCGCGTGATCCTCGGCATTGGAGAGTCCGTCGCGTTTCCGTCTTACAGCAAGATCCTCTGCACGCATTTCCGGGAGGCACGTCGAGGCTTTGCGAACGCGATGATCATTGCGGGATTGTCGCTTGGGCCCGCCATTGGCATGCTGGTTGGCGGACGCGCGGTTGGACGGTTTGGCTGGCGTCCGTTCTTTCTCGTGCTGGGTCTGGCGGGATTGTTTTGGCTGGCTCCTTGGGTCAAATGGATGCCGCCACGACCGAAACCTTCATACCTGCCACCGTCTCCGTGGTCGGGATTGCTTCCGCTTGTTCGTCAACGATCGGCGTGGGGCACTTGCCTGGGTCAATTCTGCGTGAATTACTACCTTTATTTTCTGGTGACCTGGTTTCCCTCTTACTTGGTCAGAGGCCGACACCTTTCTATGAATACGATGGCCACGGATGGCGGAGTGCTTTTCCTCATGTGTGCGATCGCGTCGAGTGTATGGGGAAGGCTTTCGGATCGCTGGCTGCGTGCTGGCTCGTCGGTGACACTTGTACGCAAGGGCTCGATGGCAGTGGGATGCACGGGGTTTGGCATCTCTGTGGCCTTGCTGGCGATCGCTCCCGAACCGCTATTTACGTGGCTGCTGGTCCCCACGGGAATGTTATTGGGCATCAGTTGCTGCGCTACTTGGGCGATTCCGCAGACACTTGCCGGGCCAGAGATGGTCGGACGCTGGACTGGAATGCAGAACTTCATCGGGAACTTTGCCGGAGCGGTTGCACCCGCGCTGACGGGATACCTTCTCGATAAAACAGGTCTTTTTGACTGGCCGTTTTTCATTACCGCCGGGGTCGCGTGGCTCGGTGCCTTCGCATGGACGGTTATGATCGGGCCGATCGAAGAAGTGCGATGGGCGCATTTGGGAGCCAAGTTCGATCGCGATTGCTTCATCTGCAACTCCCCAATCGTCTTAGCCGTAATACACTCGTTGCATGGCGCAGGAAATCGAAATCAAGTTTCGCGTCGCTGACTCGCGCGCGTTGACGCGGAAGCTGCGTGACGCAGGATTTCGGCTGGTCACCAAGCGGACACACGAGATGAATACGCTCTACGATCTTCCTGGAGACGTATTGCGGAATCGAAGAGAACTGCTCAGAATCCGGAAATACGGCCCAGAGTGGACTATGACGCACAAGAGTGGCACCAAGCGAGGCCGCCATAGCAGCCGCGTCGAGTTGGAAACGCAGGTTGGAGACGGCAAGATCATGGATGCGATTCTGCGCGCCCTGGGATACGCACCAACCTTCCGCTACGAGAAATTCCGCGCTGAGTGGACCGATAGCAAAGGCAAAGTGGTTGTCGATGAAACACCCATCGGTAATTTCTGTGAGATCGAAGGTCCGCCGCGCTGGATCGACGCGGTCGCAACGAAACTGGGAGTGCAGCCCGAGGATTACATTACGAAAAACTACGCGACGCTGTTTCTCGATTGGAAGCGCGAGACCAAGAGTAACGCGCGGGAAATGACGTTCGCGGCGATTCGTTAGTGTTTGGTATTCGGTCCCGTAGGAGTTAAGAACCGTGGCACTTCTTGTATTTCTTGCCTGACCCGCATGGACAGGGATCGTTGCGTCCCACCTTCTCCTGGCCACGAACTACCTGCTGCACCTGCGGCGCTTCGCCGCCTCCGGCCATGCGAGCTTGTTCTAGTTCGCGGCGCTTCCGGCGCATGAAGGCTTCTTCCAGTTCATCGGCGGACGTAGAAACCATCTTCGGCGGACGACGCCCGTTGCCATCCCCATCGTGACGCGATGGGCCGGAGTCCGGTCCTTGTCCACCAGGTCCTCCCGGCGGCGGCCCTCCAGTACCGGTGTCCGGCGGACGTTCCGGTCGCTCGAGGATCTGCATCAGGTAGAGATAGCGAACTGTGTCTTCCTGGAAGCGCTGCATCATCGCTTCGAACATCTCGAACGATTCTTTCTTGTACTCGACCAGAGGATCATGCTGACCGTAGCCGCGCAGCCCGATGCCTTCCTTCAGGTGATCCATGCTCAGCAAGTGGTCTTTCCACTGCTGGTCGATGACGCTCAGCATGATCATGCGCTCGTGATGGCGCATGGCGTCGGGACCGATGAGTTTCTCTTTCGCGTCGTAGCGCTCTTTGAGCTTCTCGAAAATTGCGTCGCCGAGTTCCTGGCGATTCAGGGTTTCAGGCTTCACGCCCTCGGCGAGAAAATCAACGCCAAAGCGGGTGAAGATCGCGTCTTTCAGTCCCTTAATGTTCCAGTCATCGGCGTGCGCCTTCGGCGGGCAATACTGCTCCAACTGGTCCGCCAGAATGCCTGAAACATAATCTTCAAGAATCAGATCCTTTTGATCAGTGCCTTCGAGCAGTCGCCTACGCAGGCCATAGACCGCCTCGCGCTGCTTGTTCATGACGTCGTCATATTCAAGCAAGTGTTTGCGCGACTCGAAGTGCTGGCCTTCTACTGCTTTCTGCGCCGTCTCGATGCGACGGGTAATCATCTTGGACTCGATCGGCACCCCTTCTTCCATGCCGAGCCGTTGTAGCAGCGTCGACACCCACTCTTTGGCGAAGATGCGCATCAAGTCATCTTCGAGCGCCAGATAAAAGCGCGAAGAGCCGGGATCACCCTGACGGCCGGCGCGTCCGCGAAGTTGGTTGTCAATGCGCCGTGACTCGTGACGCTCGGTGCCCAGAATATGCAGGCCTCCGACCGCAGTCACCTCATCGTGCTCGACGTCCGTTTGTGCCTTGTAGCGGGTCAACGCTTCGGCCCATTTGTCGGTCGGAACGGTATATTCGTTTCCGTTGTAATAGAAAATCGACGTCTGGCCGTCTTCCTGCGGACCTTCGATTTTTCCCTGCGCCACACGAAGCTGCTGCGCGATTCCCTTCTTCACCAACTCCTGCTTGGCCATGAATTCAGGATTTCCGCCCAGGAGGATGTCGGTGCCGCGGCCCGCCATGTTGGTCGCAATCGTGACCATACCTTTGCGGCCAGCTTGGGCGACAATTTCGGCTTCACGCTCGTGAAACTTGGCGTTAAGGACGACGTGCTTGATTCCTTTCTTCTTCAGCAGATCCGAAAGTCGTTCGGACTTCTCAACTGACGTCGTGCCGACCAGGACCGGCTGTCCGTTCTCGGCGAGTTTCTGGATTTCGTCGGCAGCGGCGAAGTATTTCTCCTTCTCGGTCCGATAGACGACGTCGGGATTCTCGACGCGCAGCATCTGCTTGTTCGTCGGAATAACTACGACATCGAGCTTATAAATCTTGTCGAACTCGGTGGCTTCCGTTTCCGCAGTACCGGTCATGCCGGCTAGCTTCTTGAACATGCGGAAGTAATTCTGGAAGGTGATGGTCGCCAGCGTCTGATTCTCACGCTCGATCTTGACGCCTTCCTTGGCTTCAATCGCCTGATGCAATCCGTCGGACCAGCGCCGTCCCGGCATCATGCGGCCGGTGAATTCATCGACGATAATGACTTCCCCATCTTTAATGACGTATTCCACGTCTCGCCGATAGAGCGCATGCGCCTTGATAGCGGTCTCGACGTGGTGCTTCAGCGGCCAGTTTTCCGGGTCGGCAATGTTGCCGATACCGAGCAATCCTTCAACTTTCTCCCAGCCTTCGTCCGTGACGGTAATGTTGCGATGCTTTTCGTCGATCACGAAATCGCCAGTAAGCTGCGCAGGCTCGCCCGGAGCGACTTCGAGTTCCTCGCCTTTTTCCAGCTTCGGAATGATGCGGTTGACTTTGTAATACTTGTCGGTGGATTCTTCGCTCGCTCCGGAAATGATCAGCGGCGTCCGAGCCTCGTCGATCAGGATGGAATCCACTTCGTCGACAATCGCAAAATTATGCCCCCGCTGCACACAATCCTTGATGTCGAACTTCATGTTGTCGCGGAGATAGTCGAAACCGAACTCGTTGTTGGTGCCGTAGGTAACATCGGCTGCGTACGCTGCCCGGCGTTCCTCGTCGTCCAGATCGTGCACAATTACGCCGACAGTGAGCCCTAGGAATCGGTAGAGGCGGCCCATCCACTCGGAATCGCGCTTGGCCAGGTAGTCATTGACGGTGACTACATGAACTCCACGTCCGCTAAGCGCATTGAGATAGACCGGAAGCGTTGCGACCAGCGTTTTACCTTCGCCAGTCTTCATTTCTGCGATCGTGCCGCTGTGCAGAACCATGCCCCCGATGAGTTGTACATCGAAGTGGCGCATGTTGAGCACGCGGCGGCCGGCCTCGCGGACCACAGCGAAAGCTTCGACCAGAATGTCGTCCAAAACTTCCTTTAGCGCTTCATATTCGCGCTTTTCGAACTCTTTCTGCTCGTCGAAATCGGATTGATCTTCACCTTCCGGAGCCGGGGACTCAATCTGCGGACTCTTCGCGACGCGGCTCAGACGCTCCTGAATGCGCTGGCGGAATTCATCCGTCTTCGCGCGCAGTTCGGCGTCTGTAAGCTTCTGAATCTGCGGCTCAAGAGCGTTGATGGCTTGCACCTTCGGCATCAGCGCCTTGATGACGCGCTCGTTCTTGGTGCCGAAAACCTTACCTAGCAATGTGTTAATCAAACCGGAAGTCCTTCAGCGAGCAGAATCCGCTCGAACACTGTCCCTAAAAGCCTAGCATATTAGATGCAGCCGCACGTCTCGATCGACGCAAGGGACCTCCCTAGTATAACGGTCCAGTACCCAGAAAATCGGGGCCGTGTCCCACTTTCTCCACGCTACCTGCACCCAGATGTGACCTGCTAATGGCAGCCGGTTTCGTGTATATTCCCCACGACCCATGCCCACGTTCTACGACCGCTTTGTCGAATGTTCCGAGCGCTGGCCCAACAATGTGGCTCTCGAGCTCCAGCGTCATGACCATATTGAAAGCTGCACTTATGCGGAGCTCCACCGGATGGCTCAATCGGTCGGCCGGTGGATCAATGAGACCAAGTTCCCCCGCGGCGCTCGTCTTGCCATTCTGGCTGACAATCACCCGCGATGGGTAGCCTGTTATCTGGGAACGATCGCCTCCGGATGCGCGGTCGTGCCGCTCGATACCGCGCTTCACGCGGACCAGGTAACGAAGTTACTGAAAGACAGCGGTGCATCCGCAATCTTCTGCGACGCAAAACATCTCCCGGTTGCACGTCCAGCCGCCAGCGAATTAAAGGTCGGCATGATTCTGATGGACCCCGACCGCATGCCGCCGGGCTCGACACCCGAAAAATGGCTGGGAGAGTTGCCCGCGATCGTCGAAAAGGGCCCCGGAAGTTTCAAACCAGCGGAGGCCAATAACGATGATCTTGCTTCCCTGCTCTACACCTCGGGTACTACTGCGGATCCCAAAGGCGTGATGCTGACGCACGCCAACTTCCTCGGCGAGGTGGAAGCCGTATTCAACTGGGTGGAGCTCGGACCAAGCGACGCCCTGCTCGGGATTCTGCCTCTGTTTCACGTGCTGGCGCAAATGGCGAATTTGCTGCTCCCGCTGGTCAAAGGCGCTCGCGTTGTCTATCTGGAAACCCTGAACACGACGGAGTTGTTACGGGCGTTGACCGAGCGAAACATTACCGCTTTTGCCGTCGTGCCGCAGTTTTTCTATCTGATTCATGAACGCGTCATGCAGGAGATCTCCAAGCGGGGCGCGCTTACGCAGAAAGTCTTTGGCGCCATGGTGGCACTGAACCGGACGCTACGGAAAGTTGGAATCAACGCCGGCCCAATTCTGTTCCGCAAAGTGCATGACACGCTGGGCCCGAAGATGCGCTATCTCGTCACCGGCGGGTCGCGTTTCGATCCCGCCATCGCGCACGCCTTTTATGATCTGGGGATCGACGTGTTGCAGGCCTACGGCCTCACAGAAACCACTGCCGCGGTGTATGCGAATTCGCCCCATGACAACGAGATTGGTTCGGTTGGCAGAGCCCTGAAAGGCGTCGAGGGAAAAATCATCGACCCGCAGCCGCAGGAAGAAGGTCCGCCTGTCGGTGAGGTCGCTCTGCGTGGTGCGTTGGTGATGAAGGGTTACTGGAACCGACCCGACGCAACGGCCGCGGTCCTTCGCGAGGGGTGGTTTCTGACCGGCGATCTTGGGTACTTCGATTCGCACGGCCACCTGTTTCTGACCGGTCGCAAGAAAGAAGTGATTGTACTCAGCAACGGGAAGAACGTTTATCCCGAAGAAATCGAGACACACTATCTCAAGTCGCCTTTCATCAAAGAAATCGCGGTACTCGGGCTCGAAGGCAAGCCGGGCGAGGGTGGAGATCGCTTGCACGGTGTGATCGTTCCGAACTTTGATGTCCTGCGGCAGCGCAAAGTCGTCAATGCCAAGGAAGTGATCCGCTTCGATATCGAAGGCCTCTCACAGCAAATCGCCTCCACAAAGCGCATCGGTAGCTACGAAATCTGGCAGGATGACCTGCCTCGCACCACGACACGCAAGATCAAGCGCTTCGAAGTCGAGAAGCGCGTGAAGGCCAATCAGTCCCGCAAGCTCGACGACAATTCAGATCTGCCCGCAGAGAAGCCTCTTACCGACGAGGAAGCTGCATGGCTCGATCAACCGGATGTGCAGCGCGGAATAAAGATCATCCGTGAATCCGCGCGCTCAGCTCCGGCCACTTTACGTCCGACGCTGAACCTGGAACTCGATTTGGGCCTCGATTCCATGCAGAGGGTCGAGGTCCTGAGCCGATTGGAAGACGAACTTGGCGGCAATGTCGAGGAATCTCGTCTGGCTGAGATTTACACGGTTCGCGATCTGCTCGACGCAGTGCTGCAGAGTGCGGCGAGCGGAACCGGCGCACCGCGCGCTGCCTTTGCAGGATGGAAGGCTATTCTGGCGGAAGATCCTGACGACCCCGACGTTCTCGCTTTGGCTCACCCCAGTCGCCTCAACGACACGTTCTGGTATCTATTTTCGCGGCTGGCTCAAGTCTTCGCGCTCGACCGGTTTGATTTGAAAGTGACCGGTCTTGAAAACCTCCCGAAGACTGGCCCGTTCATTCTGTCGTCGAATCATCAGAGCTATCTCGACCCGCTGATCCTGGCGTCAGTGCTGCCGGAAGAACTCTTCCGTCGAACTTTCGCCGTTGGCACCAGCGAGATTTTTGGTACGGGATTCATGCGCCGCGTGGCACGTTCGCTCAAGGTCGTAGTCGTCGATCCAGATGCGAACCTGATGCCCGCCATGCGCGCAGGCGCGTTTGGATTGCGGCAAGGACTTGCGCTGATTCTCTATCCCGAGGGAGAGCGGTCGATTGACGGCATCGCCGAGAATCTTCAAGAAGGGTGCGGCCATCCTCTCGATTCACCTGCAGGTTCCGATCGTGCCAGTGGCGATCGAAGGATTTTACGACGCATGGCCGCGGAACAAATCGTTTCAGAAATTTGCGCCGCTGAAGATGACGATAGGAGATCCGATCCTGCCTCCGCCAGAATCAGAAGCGTCGGAAGCGGCCTATGAAAAACTCACTGCGGACCTTAAAGCGCGGATCGTTGCGATGTGGGAAGAACTAAAAAAGACTTAGCCCAGAACGCTTACTTCGCGCGTGGATGGGTTTGATCGTAGACCTGTAGAACATGCTTCATCGATAGCTGTGTGTAGCGCTGCGTTGTCGCGAGCCGCTCGTGCCCTAGCAATTCCTGAATAGCGCGCAAATCCGCGCCTTCTTCCAGCATGTGCGTACCGAACGCGTGCCTCAGGGTGTGAGGATGAACGTCAGGCGACAGGCCTTTGGCAACCGCAATCTTCTTGATGATGCGTCCGACGCTGCGAGTAGTGAGGCGCCCCCCGCGCTGGTTGAGCAAAAGCGCTGCTGTATTTTTCTTCGTTTCCGCCAGAAGAGCTTGCCTTGCGGGAAGATATATTGACAGAGCGCCCTTGATCGCTCCACCGAAAGGAACGTAACGCTCTTTCTTCCCTTTGCCACGAATCAATATTGCTTCCGCACTTAAGCGGATGTCATCGAGATTAATTCCGGTTAGCTCAGAGTTCCGGATTCCACATCCGTAGAGGAGTTCGAGCATGAGCCGATCTCGTTCGGGAAAAGCAGCGGTCTCGGGCATCGTTCCGTCGAGCACGGAGTTCATCTCCTCGATGGTTGGAACGCGGGGGAGTTTTTTGGGCAACTTCGGAGTTGCCACCAGCTTAGCCGGATTCTGCTCGACGACGCCTTCGCGCGCCAGCCAGCGATACAACGACCGAACAGCGGCCAGCGATCGCGCGACGGATGTCTTACCCAATCCCTTCTCGTAAAGCTGCGAAAGGAATCCGCGAATCGCGATGTGATCGATCTGCTTCCAGCTGCGTGAACCGACGTAAGCGGAAAAATTGGCCAGATCGCCGGTATAGGCTTTGATCGTATGCGGCGAGGCATTTCGCTCGCGGAGGTGATGCAGGAAATCGGAGACTGCCTTGCCGACGGTTGTATTTTCTTTCGTCATATTGATCGTTGATTCCAGAACGGCACCGCTGCTCTATTTCGCTTTCGCCCGTGGGTGATGCTTCTGATATACCGTCCTCAATCGATCCAATGCCAAGTGCGTGTAAACCTGGGTGGTAGAGATGTCCGAGTGCCCCAGGATTGTCTGCACCGTGCGCAGGTCCGCGCCATTTTCGACCATGTGCGTAGCGCAGGAATGCCGCAGCATATGAGGCGATGCGTGCCTTCCCGACGAGGCCGACGCTTCGCCGACCATTTGCCAGATCCTCTGTCGAGTCAGCTTATGTCCGCCGCGCGCAATGAAAAGCAAGGGAGATGTTCTCGCCGAGCTTGCATTTGCGCCGGTCTTCGATTTCGACTCCCGTCCAGAGGCAAGCACGGGGCGCGCCTTGCGCAAGATATTTGGTCAATGCGTCCTGCGCCGGTTTTCCCAGCGGGACGATCCGCTCTTTGTCTCCTTTGCCACGAACCAGCATGTAGCCAGTTTCCAGCTTCAAGTCTTCGAGGCCGGCACCGGCTAGCTCCGAGACCCGCAGCGCTCCGGCATAAAGCAGTTCCAACATGGCGCGATCGCGAAGTGCAAGCGCCTCGGCGTCTTTCGTCTCACCGCGCTTCCCTTCCAGCGCTGCAATCGGAGCTTTGAGTGTCGCTTCGATCTCATCCTGCGCCAGCGACTTCGGCAAGACTTTCCACTGCCGCGGCGATTCGATATTCAACGTCGGATCGTGCTCGATTCTCTTGTCCAGCAGAAGATAACGGTACAAATGACGAAGAGCTGAAAGCTTCCGGCCAACGCTGCGCCCGTCAACCTGGTTCGAGAAGAGCTGCTGCAGAAATTCCCTGACATCCGAGCGCTGGGCATTCATCAGAAGCCGCTTGCGTTTTTCCAGGAATTCGGAAAATTGCAGAATATCGGTCGTGTAAGCACTGATCGAAAGCTTTGCAAGTCCCTTCTCGATTCGCAAATAATCGAGAAAACCGGAGAGGACGGCGGAATTAGCTTCGGAGGCCATAGACAATGAGGAGGAAGTATTATGCGCGTTATCGGACGTAAGAAGAAGTGATGAGGAGGATGCCGAAGCATTCGCAGAACGTTGCTATGCCTCTCACAATCACCAGCCGCTGACCAGCAACCGATGAGCGGCGCGAATCCCGCACTTCTGGTACTTATCGTAGGCCCCAGCCGCCCGATCGCGAATCAGTTCGTTGCCCTCACCCGCAATCCAGCCATCAAGTGCGCTTTTGAGCGTGTACGCCTCGGGAGCCATCAGACCGGTCGTCCACAGCAGCGGAAAGGCCCCGGAAGCCCGAACCGGATTCGCGAAGAACTGCTTGCTGGCGCAGGCCAACACAATTGCTTCGCGGTGAGCTCTATTTTTCTGGACGGGGAAACGCACCAACTGGAAATCCATCAACCCGTCATGGCCGATGTAAACGACAACATTTGCGCCTCCGCGGGTCGGTAGCTTCACCGTGCCCGACTCGCTTGGGATCCGAATCGTATCCTCGCCGTCTCCGGCAGCCGAATCCAGAAAATCGAGAATCGCCTGCCGGATTTCCATTCCGCGATACGCGTCGGCGACCAGATAGACGTTCGCCGCACGATACTTGAAAACGCAACGCTCGAGAATTTCGCTTTTCGGCTTCAGCCCACAGATGATGCGCTGCCAGTCGGTCGCTCGACTGAAGAACGTCTTCACGCCATACGCCGAACCCCAATAAAGATTACGCTCCGCATCTTCCCCGTTGCCCAGTTTCGGCGACACTGGAACAATTCCCTGATGTTCATTGTCGGCCAGAGCCACGAAGACATGCACAACCCGCATGTCGGACACTTGGGCCCAAACACGTCCGCAAACCGACAACACCAAAAACACAACAAGCAAGGCCGAAACGCAACGGCGTTTCACGATCGCTCCGCGCCGGTCACTTCCCTCAGCAGTTCCACCGCATACAACGCTCCCTCTGGCGTCTCTTCATGTTTGAAGTATGCAAATGCGTTGCGCCCCTCGGACATGTGCTGTCGAATGCGATCGATCATTGATTGCCGCTCTTCGCCCGTGTAACTCGGCTTGCGAAAACGGTAGTAGACGAATCCGGCGGTCACTACATCGGGCGTGGTCATCGTCTCGGTCTCAGCCACGCAAAGGGCCACATTGCTCGACTTCAGCAGATCCCATGTACTATCGCTGAACCAGGACGCATGGCGAAATTCGAATGCTGCCGGAACCGTGCGCGGCAGGATAGCGAGAAAATCTTTCAGCAGCGCGACGTCACACTTCAGATTCGGGGGAAGTTGAAACAACACAGGCCCGAGTTTGCCGGCGGCCGCGAGAGGCTCGATCGTCGCCAGAAACCGCGGCACAAAATCCTCAGTCCCCTTGAGCCGTTTAATGTGCGTGATGACCTGGTGCGCCTTAACGCCAAAGCGAAAGTGGGACGGTGTGTCTTGCAGCCAGTTCTGGATCGTCGTTTCTTTTACTAACTGCCGGAAGGTGAAATTCACTTCGACGGTATTCAACTGGGTCGCATAATGGCCAAGGAACTTTTTCTGAGCCAGCTTCTGCGGATAGAAATCGGGCTTCCAGCTCGGGTATGCCCATCCTGACGTTCCTGCAAATAGTTCCGGCATGATTCGTGAAAGATTCGAAAACTCGATTTGAAATCAAGGCAGCCGCGGCTCTGCGACCGCGATTATACCTTGCTCTTTTTCTTGCCCACCGCGCCTTTCCGAGCACTCTTCTTACCCTGCTTTTTCGAGGATTTCTCTTCTTCTGCCTGCGCGGCAATCTCGATGGGTTCCGGCTCACGAGCCGCTGCAGCGGTGGCTTTCAGGTTCGGCAGTTTCTGTTTCAATTCCAGCACTGGCTCAAACAAGTCGCCCATTTTCTCGAATCGCGCAATGGCCTGCGCCGCCTCAAATACCAGTAAGCTTGCGTCCTTCTTCTTCAGCGTCCGCTGCACTTCCTCCCAAGTCACCGGAGTCGAGACTGTGGGATGCTCCCGCGCTCGCAGCGAATACACCGCGATGGTCGTCTTGTGCTCGTCATTCTGGCTCCAGTCCACGAACACCTTGCCCGTGCGAAGATTCCTCTTCATCTCCGACAGAACCAGATCCGGATGATCATGCTCCAGCAACTGCGCGAGAGCGTGGGAGAACATCTTTGTGGCTTCAAATGTCGTCGGCGTATTGAGCGGGACGTAAATCTGCAGGCCCTTGGACCCGGAAGTCTTCGGAAAACTTTGCAGCTTGAAATGATCGAAAATCTCTCGAAGCCATAACGCGACCTGGCAACACTGCACGATATTTGCGGGGGGCCCCGGATCGAGATCAAACACCATCTCGGTCGGGCATTCAATGTCTTCCGACAATGCCAGCGACGGGTGCAACTCCAGTGCGGCAAGATTGGCCAGCCAGACAAGGGTCGCCAGATCGTTCGCCAACACATAATGCACCGTGCGCCGGTTTCGTCCGCTCCAGATCGGAGCGGTCTTCACCCAGTCCGGCTTGTGCATGGGTGCGTTCTTTTCGAAGAAAGGTTCGCCATCGACTCCGTCGGGATAGCGTTTCCGGGTTAGAGCCCGTCCCGAGAGATGCGGCAAGATGGCGGGCGCGATCCTGACGTAATAGTCGATCACGTCTTTCTTGGTAAATCCGGTGGCGGGGTAGAGAACCTTCTGCAGATTCGACAGCTTTAGGTTTCTGCCCTGAATTTCGATGGCCGCGTCAGTCACATGCTCTCCGCCCTGTCATTGTGCCTGAATCTGAACTGAGTGCAAAATACAGCATTGCTCTTAAACCATTGCTTGAATCCCCTTTGATCGTTTGACAACGCTGTGTCCTCCCACGTACTTTCAAACTTCTGCCCTGCTGGTTCGTCCAATCTAGGTGTCGACGAAGATGTGCGTCCAGCCGCTGGAGGTTCGATGAAACACCGCACTTTGAGAATTACCTGCCTTTTTCTAATTCTTTCAGCATTTGCCTTAGCCCAGGATGTGGCTTCGTTTGAGAAGCGCGTCACCGTTAAGAAGCTTCCCAACGGACTAACCATCCTGATCTGCGAGCGCCCCGAGGCTCCCGTATTTTCCTTCTTCACGCTGGTGGACGCCGGCTCCGCGCAAGATCCCATGCTCGCCACAGGGCTCGCCCACATGTTCGAGCACATGGCGTTCAAGGGTACCGATACGATCGGCACCAAGGACTACGCGGCAGAAAAGCCCGCGCTTGCGAAGGTTGAAGTCACCTATGCCGCCTATCTCGTCCGAACGCGACAAAACGGTTGGACAGGACGCGGCAAAGCTGAAAGAGCTGGAAAAAGCCTGGAAAGATGCAATCGCCGAGGCCGACAAATACGTCGTGCCCAACGAATTTGGCAAAATCATTGAGCAAAACGGCGGTGAAGACCTGAATGCCTTTACCAGCTACGACGAGACCGGGTATCACTATTCCCTGCCGGAGAATCGTCTCGAGCTTTGGGCCTATCTCGAATCCGAACGTTTCCTTCATCCCGTCATGCGTGAGTTCTATAAAGAGCGCAACGTCGTGATCGAAGAACGCCGCATGCGCACCGACAGCAATCCTTTCGGACGGCTGCTCGAGCAGTTCACGGAAGAGGCTTTCGCGGCCCATCCTTATCATCGTCCCACGGTTGGTTGGATGTCGGACCTGAATCACTTTTCCGCCACCGACGCACAAGTGTTCTTCGACAAGTACTACGTTCCTTCGAACATGGTTGTGGCCGTTGCAGGCGACATCAAGACCGCGCAAGCCATGCCTATCCTGGAGAAATATTTCGGACGCATCCCGACGCACCCGCATCCGGACGAGATCACGACCGTCGAACCTCCGCAAAATTCCGAGCGGCGAGTCGTTCTCAAAGAGACTTCGCAGCCGATTTACATCGAGGGCTACCACCGTCCCGACTATCGCAGTAAAGATGACGCGGTCTTCGATGCCATCAGTGATCTGATGTCCGAAGGCCGCACCTCACGCCTTTACCGCGCCCTGGTGCGTGACAAGAAAATCGCGTCCTTCTCCGAAGGCCTGACAGGATATCCCGGAATCAAGTATCCGCATCTCTTCGCGTTCCTTGCCGTGCCTTTACCCGGACATAAGCCGGAGGAAATGGCGGACGCCATCCATGTCGAAATCGACCGCCTGAAGAAAGAAGACATAAGCGACGAAGAATTGAAAATGATCAAGACTCGCAGTAAGGCGAATCTCATTCGCGGCTTGGCCGACAATGAAGGTCTGGCCACCCAGCTTGCCACCTATGAGACTCGCTACGGCGATTGGCGCGAGTTATTTCGCTCGGTCGACCGCATCGATCAAGTCACGAAGGCCGACATTCGCCGTGTGGCCAACGAAGTGTTCGTCGATACGAATCGCACGGTAGGCATCATCGAAACCGGTGGCGGCGCTTCACCCGGCGAAGGCAGTCAATCCGCAGGTGACTCAAGCAGTCAAGGGGGTGGACAATGAAACGCGCATCCCTGCTTTTGCTGATCGCTACCTCTCTTTTCGTTCCTGGGCTTTTGCCCGCGCAAACTCAAAGCTGGAAGCAGATTCCCATTCCGCAGTTGCCGGTCTTCAAACCGCAGCAGCCGAAACGGCTCGAACTGTCGAACGGCCTGGTGATCTTCCTTCAAGAAGATCACGAATTGCCGCTCATCGATGGCACAGCGCGAATTCGCGGCGGATCGGTGAACGAACCGAAGGACAAAACTGGACTCACGGATATTTACGGAGAGGTATGGCGCACGGGCGGCACGAAGACTCGTACCGGTGATCAACTGGATGACTTTCTTGAAGTCCGTGCCGCGAAGGTCGAAACCGGCGGCGGCCCTGATTCCACTACCATCAGCTTCTCTTGCCTCAAAGGCGATCTCGACGATGTCTTCAAAGCATTCGTCGACGTGCTGCAAAATCCCGAGTTCCGGGCCGAGAAGATCGAGATCGCGCAAAAGGGCGAGGACGATGGCATCTCGCGCCGCAACGACGAAGTCAGCGAGATTGCTCACCGCGAAGCGGTCAAACTCGCATACGGACTCAATAACCCTTATGCTCGCCAACCCGAATACGCCACAATCGCGGCCATCAAGCGTCAGGACTTGATCGATTGGCACGGCAAATACGTTCATCCCAATAACATTATTCTCGGGATTAGCGGAGACTTCGATTCCGCCGCGATGGAATCTCGCCTTCGCGCCGCCTTCGATTCATGGCCGAAGGGACCGGCGCTTCCCAAGAACGAGGTTCACTACGATCCCGCTAAACCTGGTTACTATCTCATTCCGAAAGAGGATGTGAACCAGAGCAATATTCGCATGGTCGCCCTCGGCACGACGCGAGACAATCCCGACTATTACGCGATCAGCGTCTTCAACGAAGCCTTCGGTGGCGGATTCTCCTCGCGCCTGTTCAACGATATCCGCACGAAGCGGGGCCTCGCTTACGGCGTGGGCGGAGGTATCGGAGCCAACTTTGGGCACCCCGGTGTTCTGCAGGTGTCGATGGGCACCAAGAGCCAGAGCACGATTGAAGCAATTCAAGCTGTGCGTGAAGACATCGATAATCTTTCAAAAGACCCCATTACCGACGACGAAATCCAGCGCGCCAAGGACGCCATCCTTAACGCCTTCATCTTCCGTCTCGATTCGCCCGACAAGATTCTCGGCGAACGCATGACGTACGAGTACTACGGATATCCGCCCGACTGGCTCGACAAGTATCAGACAGAAATCAAGAAGGTCACAGCCGCCGATGTGAACCGTGTCGCCTCGAAGTATCTACACAAGGACCAACTGGCGGTGCTGGTCGTCGGAAATACGAAGGATTTTGACAAGCCGCTGTCGTCGCTCGGCGCGGTGAAAAATATCGATATCACCATTCCTGCGCCGCCCGCAGAGAAAGACGAAACCAAGCCTTCCGCCTCAAATCCGGAAGGCAAAGCTCTTGCCGCGAAAGTTGTTGCCGCAATGGGGGGCAAGCCAAAACTTCAATCAATCAAGTCCGTGCACGTCAATATTGCCGAAAGCGATGCTGGCGGACCGCCGTCTCCCGTTGATGTGTACCTGCAATTTCCGGACAGCATGCATGTGGACATGCAGATTCCTCAGGGAACACTGACTATCGTCGCATCGCCCGACGCCGCTTTCATGTCGCTGCCTGGCATGGGCTCGCGCAGCATGCCTCCGGCGCAGAAGACCGAGATGATGTCTCAGATGCACCATGACCTCGTCTACATCGCACAGCATGTCGACGACCCTGCCTTCACCTTTACCGGCGCCGGTACCGAGAAAATCGGCGATGTCGAGGCAGGGATCATCGACGTTGGAGGAGCAGTTCCCTGGGTGCGCTGGTATGTCGACCCAAAGACCGGATACATCCTTCGCGAAAAGTACAAAGCCACGGGGCAGTCGGGTCCATTCGACGGCGAGAGCGATCTATCCGACTGGCGTACGGCTGACGGCCTGACCATGCCCTACAAGCACGCCAATAAACAAAACGGTGAACAAACGAGCGTGGCGGAATTTAAGAAGATCGAACTCAACCCGCAGCTCGATCCTAAGCTATTCCAAAAGCCCGCGGAGACATCGGCAACGCAGCCTCAATAGGCTGCCCACAATTCAGTCGTGAAGCGTGCAACTGCGATCGTCGTATGATGATCTAACTCGTCCAGGGCCCTGCTCACACCGCAGTCAAAGGATTCTTATGAATCGACTGTGCCGCGCTGCATTTCTCATTGCTCTTGCCGCCATCCCCTCTCTCGGGCAGGTCACAACCTCGCAATACGACAACTCCCGAACGGGCGCAACGCTCCACGAGAAGATTCTCAATCCCCGGAATGTGAATGCCAGACAGTTCGGCAAGGTAGGCGCGTTCAAAGTTGACGGGGCAGTGTATGCCCAGCCGCTCTATCTCCCCGGTGTAGAGGTTCCGGGTAAGGGCACGCACGACGTGATCTTTATCGCCACCGAGCACGACAGCGTCTACGCCTTCGACGCCAATCACCCCGAGGACGCTCCTCTGTGGCAGGTGAGCTTCCTCGACAAGGCGCGCGGCGTGACCACCCTCTCCGAGGATGACGCTCAATGTCCGTTCATCCGCCCTGAGATCGGCATTACTTCCACGCCCGTCATCGACATTCCTACCGGCACTCTGTATGTTTTGGCACGCACGAAGATTCGACATCGCGCCGACCGCCGACGAATATTTCCAGCACCTGCACGCGCTCGCCATCACCACGGGGGTTGAAAAATTCGGAGGCCCGAAGTTGATCACGGCTTCTGTTGCCGGGAAGGGCGCCGGCACAGCGAACGGGCAAGTTGCGTTTGATCCCTTAAAAGAAAATCCGCGGGCCGCCCTCACGCTTGCGAACAACACGGTCTACATCGAGTGGGCTTCCTCATGCGATGTTGATCCCTACCACGGCTGGGTGATGGCCTACGATTCTCAGACGCTGGCTCAGAAGGCTGTGCTTAACGTGAACCCTGACGGCAGCGAGGCCGGCATATGGTTGAGCGACACAGGACCTGCCGCCGATGCCGCTGGCAATCTCTTCGTTCCTACGGGCAATGGCACGTTCGACGCTGGTTCCGGAGGCCGAGACTACGGCGACTCCGTTCTCAAGCTTGATGGTACATCGCTCGCCATCGGTGACTATTTCACTCCGCACGATCAGGAGCGCATCAGCAATGCCGACTCCGATGTCGGATCGAGCGGACCAACGCTTCTGCCCGACCAGCCCGGGCCGCACCGGCATCTGCTGCTCCAGCCCACGAAGGATTCGACGATCTACGTCATCGACCGCGACAACATGGGTAAGTATCACCGCGACAGCGACGCGCTGGTGCAGATCGTGACCGTGGCCGGTGGTGGCTACGGCGCTATGGCGTTCTGGAATGGCCATGCGTTCTTCGCAGCCAGCGACGACACGCTTCGCGACTACGCCCTCAAGAATGGAAAGCTCGTGCTCAGTGCGGCGTCCAGCATGAAGTTCGAGAATCCGGGAGCGACGCCATCCATCTCGGCTGATGGAACCAAGAACGCGATCGTCTGGGCGCTTACGACAAAAGTCTGGAACGGCGCCGACAACCGGCCGGCCGTCCTCTATGCCTTCGATGCGACGAAGTTGGGCGCTCCAATCTACACATCAGAACAAAATGCGGCACGCGATCGAGCCGCCAACGCTACCCGTTTCGTGATCCCAATCGTAGTGAACGGACGCGTCTACTTCGCCACTCGAGGCGAAGTAGAGGTTTATGGCTTGCTGAAGTAGCGCGACGGGGCTGGAGGTTATTGCACCATCTTGATCTTGGCGCGTGACGCGTAGCGCCGGTAATTCCGGAAGGTAATCTCGTTCAACTCGATCTTGCGGTGCGTCTTTTCCAGGCTCACGCTCGATCGCACGGGAAGTAAGTAATCGCGCCCGGAAATCGCCACGTAATCATAATCAACCGTCATCGAAGCGGCCCGAACAGCAAACGAGTGCGGCAACCCGTCCGCGTGGAGCGTAATTCTCCGCACGCCGTTGGTCGCAGCATCGATATAAACCAAGCCGTGAAACCCCACCGCAGCTTCGTCATTACCCTGTCGGAGCACAATGTTTGCATTGGCACGATCCACACGATAACTCAGTACCTGTACCGCCGCGCTCCCGTCTCCGAGGCTGGCTGCTTCCTTCCACTCAAACGCAGTCTTCGACGAAGGCTGAAACACCAGGTTGAGCATGGCTCCAAACTCTCCCACTGAAAGCGGCCAGCTTGAATCCATGTCCGCCCGCTTCAGGCTGCTGCGCTTACCATTGACTTCGAGTGTGATGCGGCTCTCCGCATTGTCGCGATAGCTGAGCAGTTCAGCGATCGAGTCTCTGTGTTTCCACTTGCCGTTCCCGGAAGCGTCGACCGAACGGTTCGTAACTTCGATGCAGAGAAAATTTGGCAGCGTCTTGCTGTAGTCCACAGCGCGCTTTCTCGCCGCCCCGATCATCTCCTGCAGTTGCTCCGCCGTTGGAGGTGGAACGGCATCTGCGGGCAGTGTTGTGATCACTAAACGGTGTCCGCTGTCCCCGTCAGTTTCTGGAAGCTGCAATCCGGAAGCGGCAACCGCATCCGCTTCGTCCTTAGCCTCTCCCATCCCGCCCGCCGCAGACGCAGCCGAGTCGTCTCCTTCGATCCGGAAGGCAAGCTGACGCTCTGCAGTCTTTCCCCCCTGTGTCAGCCGCTCGATCACCTGATAGTCTCCGCCGGGCAGGCCTCCCGCTTGAATGGTTGCGAGGTATGGGACCATTACCGCGCCTTCGGTTTTCGAGAGCCTGAGCGGTACCTGCGCGATCGGCTCGCCGCTCTTCAACACTTCCATCTCGAGCTTCGGTTGCTCCGCCGAACCATCGGGATGCACAACAAAGAAAAACGACAAATCTTTGGTCCCCTTCGCCACATTCTCCGAAACGTTCGGCACGACTTTTCCGTTTCCGTATCGCATGGGCTCGTCGGGATCGGCTTCTTCGGGCACTGGATCGATGCGGTGAACCATCGCCAGATCGCTCAGGAATGGCTCGTCGCCTTGGCGGGGAATCTGAAATTCGGTGCGCTGCGCCCCAGCTTTTCCGCTGGTGTGGTCGAGGACTGCTGTTTCGAGCACATAGTCGCCAGGTTCGACCGTGAAGTGCCGCTGCATGGTAATGCATTCAGGTTGCGAGTCCTTCGAACTCAGCGACCCGTGTCGCGGAATGTCTTCTGCAAAGTGCTCGATTACCTGACCCGCTTTGTTTTTCACTTCGGCAACGACAGTCACATGCAGGGAATACAGATTCGTGTTCGGATCGTTCCGCGTCTCTATCGAGTTCAGTGGAACTTCCACCACCAACGTATTTTCGTTCCCGCTGGGCAGTTCGCCGAGCCGCAGCACCCTCGCTTGAAACCCAACGTCGGTGGGCAATTGCGCTTCACTCAGCGTCTTCAGCAGAGGCGCTTCGAACGGACGGATCGTGTGTCCCGAATCCGCTGGCAACGCGAAATAGCCGGCCCGCGAGCTGATCTTCAGTCCATCCCGCAATGGCTTCACCGCAATCGGACGAAACTGGCCATCGAAGTTTTCGATGGGGGGCGCATACGACGCCTCGTAATAGGTCGTCATATCTTCAATCAGCCGGCGCAACGGCTTCTTGATGTCCTCGCCCGATGCGACGTATGCACCGCCGGTACTTTCAGCCAGCCCGATCAGAGGACTTTTGTTCGCGTTGGGATCCGCCGTCTCGTAGCGATCAAATTGATTGCTCACCATCGGCGCCAGCCCCGGCGCCGGCTGCGCAACTGATTGCGGCAAACCGTTGGTGCCCGTCGACGTAGTGGCCGCCGGACCTGCCTGGGCCATCGCAGATTTGGCGTTTCCAATGGCCATCATCGCGACCATGCTCTGGTCCGCCTGTGCGGTGAGAGCGTTCGCGTCAATGACGTAGATGCTCACGCCCGCTCGATTTGCGGCGCCCACTATATCGCGCAGCCGGTCTTCTGAACTTGCATCCGACTGCAGCCCCTGCGCAAAATAAAGAACAGTCTTTCGCCCCGGCAGTCTCTGCTCAGTTCGCGCTAACGCCAACAGCCCGGCCAGCCCTGGCTGTGTGTGCAACTCTTGCATCACGCGCTGCGATTCCTGCAGTTCCGTCAGTACGACCTGCGCCGAGGCG
This sequence comes from uncultured Acidobacteriota bacterium, assembly GCA_963787685.1. Taxonomy (GTDB): domain Bacteria; phylum Acidobacteriota; class Terriglobia; order Terriglobales; family Acidobacteriaceae; genus Sulfotelmatobacter. The sequence continues at coordinate 119,192 of CAWBED010000025.1, read as the reverse complement.
CGATCCTTAGCCGAGGCCGGCGTGCCGCTTTCGTCGTTTCCGGTCTTTGCAATCGCGAGAAGCCGCTTCTCCGCTTCTTCCGAGCCCTTCGCTCCGATCGATTGTTCGTCATCGGTTGCCTGAGCGATCGCGTTGGTCAGTTGCGCACGATCCGATGTGAAAGCGTGATACAGCATCAGGCGTCCTTGCGCCTTCATCACGCAGAATGAAAAGCCGTTCTGCGGAACCACCTTCAGAATCTTTCCCGCGATATCCCGCGCATTGTGTCCCGACGACGAATCCAGTCGATCGAACACCAACGTCAGCAAATGCTCTCCGCTGTCGCCAGTCACCAGACGCAACGTAGAAATCTTGACGGGCACTCCCCCATCCGTGACGGCGATATCCTCTGGCTTAAGGTCCGGAACCAGCTTTCCCTTCTTCGTCCGCACCACAAGATTCATCGAGACTTCGTTCACGTTCACGACGGTAGTCTGATCAGGGTTCGTTTTCGGCGCGTCGCTCTGGCTGAAGCAAAACGGAATCAGCAGAATGAACGCTGCAAGACGAGCCGACGGAAGAGGAAGGAGCCTGGAGAGAATCACGCTGCGAGACCCTTGTGCCGGGATTGGAGTCGTCTGTCCACAGAAAATCGATATGGCAGACGTTAGGATTCTGCGCCTACCGCCCGGGATTGTAAAGCCCCGATCCTGCTTGACCAATTCCTATTTTCGGCGGTACCATAGGCGAACAAAAGGCGAATCACATGACTTCCCCGCCGCTCCCTATTTTCCCGGAAAAGCCCTCCCTCGTCGGAATTGCGCGATTGGCATCCGAGGGCGAGTCGCTGCGCGAAGGCCACAATGTTGAATATTTCACCCTAACCGCGAAATCCCTGCTCAACCGCTGCGTCAGCAAGCGCGCTATGCCTTTCACCTGGACCATCAATCCCTATCGCGGATGCGAATTCGGCTGCCGTTACTGCTATGCGCGCTACACCCACGAATTTATGGAAATGCGCGATGGCATGGAGTTCGAGCAGAAGATCTACGTCAAGCAACATGCCGGCGGATTATTGCGCAACGAGCTCCGCCGGGTCAAACCACACGAATCCATAGCGCTGGGAACTGCGACCGACCCCTACCAGCCAGCCGAACGCCGATACGAGATCACAAGAGGAATTCTTGAGGAGTTTGCCCGCCATCGCGGCTACGAACTCGGCATCGTCACCAAGTCCAACTTGATCGAGCGTGACCTCGAGCTGCTTCAACAAGTCGCGCAATCGAACCGGCTTTCGGTCCATGTAACCATCACTACGCTCAACACCGACCTCGCTCGGATTCTGGAGCCTCGCGCGCCCCGCCCCGACCTGCGCATGGACGCCGTTCGCGCTCTCGTGAAAGCAGGTTTGCGCGTCGGGATCAGCTGCTCGCCCGTGATCCCCGGCATCACCGATTCGCCGAAAGACCTTGAGTCCTTGATCCAAACTGCTGCCGATGCTGGAGCAGATTATGTGTTCGCGAATCCGCTATTCCTCAAGCCCTGCTCGGCGGCTGTCTTTCTTCCGTTCCTTGAGCAGAACTTCCCGCATTTGGCGGAGAACTACCGCCAGCGGTATCGGGATCGAGCATTCCTTCCCGCTGCGTATGGAAAACGACTGTCCCAGTTGGTCGCACGCCTTCGCGAGAAGTACAAGCTCACCCGGGCCCATCGCCGCGAGCGTTCTTCCTTCGCGACCAAATGGCCGGTGCAAGCGCTCGATGAGCAATTAAAGCTGTTCTGACTTGTTCAACACTGACTACGCCGAGTATCCCCGCTATTTTCCGTTACGCTGTTGCGAGTTGGGCTCGTCCCATTTTTTCTCGGCTATCTCTGCGGTCTCGGTGGTGGAAGACAATCTCTACGGAAGACAATCTTCTATAATCGATTGGACCTGATGGCCACCGCCTCCCCACCCACCGGACAGCCTGCCGCTCAGCATCTGCCTTTCGGCGTGCGAGTGCAAAACTTCTGGCGCCGGGTCACCGAAGGCCTCGAAGTCAGCCAGCTATGGTCTCAGTTCGAGTCCGACGCCCGCGCGAGTTACCGCCTGTATTCGAAGGACGTGGCCGCTAAGACCCCCGAAGGACTAACCGATCGTGGCCGCCACCTGCACGTCGTAAAGGAATTCTTCTGGGCTGTCTTTGAAAAACTCTCTCCGGCGCGCCGCGTGCTTTTGCTGTTCGCGCTGATTTTAATCGTGATTCCTCACGGCGGATTCGAATACAAGGGGGAAGCCGGAAAAGTCTACGCGGTGGAGTTCGATCTCCACTTCTGGGCGGCACTCGTTTTGTTATTGCTGCTCATGCTTGAAATCGCAGATCGCGTCGTGATGAAACGCGACCTGCAGATCGCGAAGGAGATCCAGACGTGGCTTCTGCCCGGTGCTCCTCCGCTGATTCCCGGTCTCGCGCTCGCGTATACCACGCGGCCCGCCAACACGGTGGCTGGCGACTATTACGATGTTTTCCCGCGGCCGGGCAAGACGAATGAAGAGAATCGCGTTGTGCTCGCGGTCGCCGACGTCGCCGGTAAGAGCATCCCTGCCGCCATGCTGATGGCCACATTCCAGGCCAGCCTGAAAACACTTTCGACCGCGCAAGTGGCTCTACCGGAGCTGGCATCAAACATGAACCGCTATGCCTGCACCAACAGTCAAGGCGGACTGCGTTTCACCACCGCGTTCCTGGCGGAGTACGATCCTGCGCAGCGCACGCTGGAGTACATCAACGCTGGGCACAACAATCCCATCTTGCGCCGCGCCAGCGGACTGATTGAGCGTCTTGATATCGGGGGCTTGCCATTCGGCATTCTGCCCGACGCCAAGTACGAATCCGCTAAGGTCACGCTCGCGCCCGGTGACTGGCTGATTATCTTTACCGATGGATTAGTGGAAGCGGAAAACGCGCGTCAGGATGAATACGGCGAAACTCGCCTCTTGGCGGCCATCGACGCGAATCGCTCGGTCGAGCCCAGCGAAATGCTCAAGCGACTGATGGCCGAGGTTGACCTCTTCGTCGGCAATACTCCGCAGCACGACGACGTCACCTGCATGCTGCTCAAGTCGGAGTAGGCGCGGCTAAGATTCCTTCTCGCTCTCGTCGGCGATGCCAATTTTCGAAAGCCGGTAGCGCAACGCGTTGCGAGAAAGACCCAGCAAGCGCGCGGCCTGGCTCTTGTTTCCATTCGCGCGGCGCAACGCTTCCTGCACCATTTCGTCTTCCCACTGCTCGAGCGTCATGCCATCGGGAAGAAATCCCGGCGCTCCGTTTCCGGCCTTCGACGGACGAATGTCGAGATGAATATCGGCAACTTCCAGTACATTCCCTTTGGACAGAGCGCAAGCACGTTCAATTACGTTCTGCAGCTCGCGAACGTTTCCCGGCCAGTGATAATTCACCAGCATCTGCATGGCTTCCGGCGAGATGCCTTCGATCACCTTGCCGGAATCTCCCGCGAAACGCGCAATAAATAAATTGGCGAGATCGGGGATATCTTCCTTGCGCTCGCGCAGCGGCGCGATGTCAATCGGTACAACGTTCAACCGGTAATAAAGATCTTCACGGAATGTGCCTTGCTCGAGCGCCTCGCGCAGGTCACGATTGGTCGCCGCAATGAGCCGGACATCCACCTTGACCGTCTTCGTTCCGCCCAGCCGCTCGAATTCGCGCTCCTGTAGCACTCGCAACAATTTCACCTGCGTCACCGGAGGCACATCGCCAATCTCGTCGAGAAACAACGTTCCCTTATCCGCCAGTTCGAATTTTCCCGGCTTGCTTGCCACGGCCCCGGTGAAGGCTCCTTTTTCGAAGCCGAACAACTCGCTTTCCAGCAGGTTCTCCGGAATCGCCGTGCTGTTGATCTTGAGGAACGGTCCGTTCGCGCGCCGCGATTTCTCGTGAATGGCACGAGCGACCAAATCCTTGCCGACGCCACTTTCGCCGCCCAACAACACCGTCGCATTCGTCGGCGCTACCCGATCAACCGTCGCCAGCACTTCCTGCATCTTCGGACTTCGTGCAACCACGTTGGGATGCGAATAGCGCTTTCCTAAGGCCTCGCGCAGCGACCGGTTCTCTTCGCGCAGATTGCGAACATCCAACTCTTTGCGGATGACCATCCGCATCTCGGTCAAAGAGAACGGCTTCAATACATAATCACTAGCCCCTGCCTTCATCGCTTCGACCGCGGTTTCAACGCTTCCGAATGCGGTCATCACGACCACCGGCAGCACAGCATTTTGTCGCTTGATGGTTTGCAGAAATTCCAGGCCATTCATGCCCGGGAGCTTCAGGTCGGTCAACACGAGATCGATGGGGTTTTCGCGCAACAGCTTGAGGCCTGATTCCGCATCGCCGGCTGAGTGCGTCGCGAATCCGTCCTCCCCAAGGTTCAGCTCGAGCAGGCGGCGCATTTTGGCTTCGTCTTCGACAATCAAAATAGCCGGCATGAATTCGTCGTCCTAAATTCTTCGGTTCTCACGAGATCACTAGATGAGCGGTGCCGCCCGCGGGACTGTTCTCGCTCACGGCAGGAAAAAATATCACGAAGCATGCGCCCGGTCCTTCACTGGCGGCGGGGACGCCATTTTTGGCATTCTCAATGCGGATCGATCCATGATGCCCGTCAATAATCTTCGAGACGATCGATAATCCCAATCCCACGCCCGTCTTTTTCGTGGTCACAAACGGATTGAAAATCTGTTCCTGTAATTCATGCGAAATCCCGGGCCCGTTATCTGCGATCCGCACTTCGACTCCCTCGACGCTATGCCCATCGCGAGTATTTTGACGGCTGCGTTCCGCTGTAACCCGCAGCACTCCGCCGGAGGTGTTCATGGCATCGTAGGCGTTTTGAATGATGTTCACAAAGGCCTGTTCCGCTAAACTTTCATCCAGTGGCACTTCGGGCAGATTCGCCTGGTACTGCTTCTCAACTCGTACCGGCGCTCCCTTCCAGAATTGCGCCACATCGTTGAGCGCCCGATCAAGCACCGAAGGAATATCTCGCGGCGATAGATCAGCATGGAGCGGCCGCGCGAAATCCAAAAATCGGGTCACCAGCGCGCTCAGCCGATTTGTCTCGGTCAAAATGTACCCAGCTAGTTCCGTGGCCAAAGGATTCGAAGCCGCAAGCTTTTGCGTCAGCATCTCCGCCGAACCTTTGATCACCCCCAGCGGATTGCGAATCTCGTGCGCGAGCCCGGCCGAGAGCTGGCCCAATGCCGCCAATCGCTCCGAGCGCCTCGCCTCGGCCTGCGCCTGCTCCAGACGGCGGTTCGCTTCTGCCAGCGTTTCTGCCAGTTCTTGATATCTCTGCGTCTGGCGTCGGCTTTCCACAACGAACCTGTTCACCACCATGGCGGCGAGGTAGAAGAACAGAATGCGGATCGCCAGCCGTCCATAATCCTCTTCCGTAATTTCAAATTCCTGCAGCGCCGGATAAAGATAGGAACAGTAGGCAGCCGATGCCAAAGACGTCCACAGCAACGTAGCCCACGGCCCGAAATATTCAGCCGCGGTCACCGCAGGCACAAAATAAATCGGATAGTAGTAGCTGTTGATCGCCAGCTCGCCCGTGTGATCGACCAGCATTGTGGCCAGGGCGATCTTTAGTAGAACGAGATACGCTGGCCCTCGGCTCGGCAGCCGGCTAATGATCCAGCTCTCGCCCAACTGGATTATTCCGAAGGCAAGCAGGATGAGCTGCTTGTGGATTTCCCTTTGGGGCGGCAGCACTGCCAGCGCTGCCAGAAGCACAAGCCACAGGATATCCATCCAGTTGATGTTCGGACGCTTCGTCTCGCTCATCGCTCCGCCGGGAAACGGCTATAAAAAGTGAAGCCGGGAGTGGTTGTGCCGCTCCCGGCGTTGTCGTTCTCAATCGCTCGTTCGCAACGACATCTCATGCGAACCCTACCATACTGTGAGGCACCAGCGTCAACGGCCTACTTTTTCGGCTTCTCCTGTTTCGGCTCCGGAGCCCGCGGTTGTGGCTGCGGCCTCGATTGCGCCGGCGGAGAAGCTGGCCGCTGCTGCTGCCATTGATTGAACTTCTGCGCCTGCTGCTGCTCCTGTTGCGGCGTCCTCTCTTGCACCGGAGGCGTCGGCCTCACCAACGGATGCGATTCCTGCGGAGTCGCCGTTTGCTGCGACTCCCTGAAATCGCGGTTGGTCGGCTGCATCCGATTCTGCGGAGTCTGCGCGTTCCGGTTTTCCGTCTCCGAACTTCCCTGCTGCTCGAACGTTCGGGGCTGAGTTTGCGGCATCTGGCGAACCTGGTTGTTGCCGCCATTGTTATTGTTCGTGGGCTGGCTGAACGACCGGAAGCCTTGCTGGTTCGGCTGCGATCCCTTGATTCATCTGCGCAGGCCGCGCCGGTCCAGCCGGATGCACCAGCGACTGCTCATTCAGATGTCCTCCGGCTTGCACCTGCCGTTGATCAATCGAACGCTGCGGCGCCGGAGGAGTTCTCACCGCAACCACCGGGCGGTTGATCACTGCTGCCGGAGGTCGCACCGATACCGGGCGTCCCGCGCCGACCACACTGCCACGCACCGGTTCGACCGACGCTGCACGGCTCACGGGTGCTGCCAGTATTTCGCGTTGATCCACCCGCATTACGTTCTGCGCCACCGGTCGCGCATTCACAAACGTGTCATGCGAGACAACCGTCACGCCGTTGTTCACGCGCTGGTTGACGTAGGTGATGTTGTTGATCGTTGTGCTCCGGTTGACGATCACCGTGTTGTATACGTTCGTCACTCGAGTCACATTTACGGATGTATTGGTGATGTTCACGTTGTTCACGTAGGCACGGCTCACGTGATATCCAGGCACGTAGACTTCTCCCGGAGCCAGCGGGAACCATCCCACGCCAACGCCAGCCGAGAAGTGAAAGCCCGGTCCGCCACCGACGAAAGCCACCATTGCCGGCGCCCACACCGGACGCACAACCACCGGTCCCGGCACCCAGAACCATCCGCTGTTGACGAACGCCCAACGTCCGTAGTGAAACGGTGCAAAGCCCCACGGCTCATCTTCCACCCAAGTCCAGCCCCACGGACCCAAGAAGGCCCAGTGCCCGTAGTGGTACGGAGCCCATCCCACGACCACTGCCCGCGGACGCCAGCACTCGCCGTAGCCGGCCACATAGCTCCAGTCGCCATTGTCATCGAGATCTTCGTAGCCCGTCATTTCGCGGGACACATAATTGGCCGAGTCGGCGCCATCTTCGCGGCCATCGCGATCGAACGCCCAGCTATCAAAATCGTCCTGATTCCCGAGCTGCTGCAGATCGTAATCCAGATGCTGCTCGTTTCCAGTGAAGGTCGCTGTCTGGCCCGCAACGACGGTATAGGTCAATCCCCCGCCCGTGACCCGCCCGCGTCCGTGCCAGACGGTTGTAATCGTCTGGCTTCCATCTTCGCTCACGTCGAGGCGATACGTTCCAGGCTGCAGCAGGCTGAACGCAAGATTCGGCGTATCGACTTCATAACTGTCGTCGTCATCCACGTGGCGCACGCGCAGAATCAACGAGCCCTGCGCTAGGCGTATCTGCGTGGTGTGATCGTCGAGTGCCAGGAATGTAATCCCCGTTTTCGCACCCAGTCGCAGCGCCGTCGATCCGACATGCACTTCCGCGCGCGAATTCTCGTCTGCCCAAAGATCGTCGCCCGTCACCATCGGCCGGTTCGGAACGGAGTTCACCCAGTCATCTTCTCCTGCAGGACGAAACGAAACCGAGCCCTGCGAAAAGTCCAAACGCCCGACTCGCGCCGGAGGATCCGCCGCCTGATCGTTCTGTTCATCCTGAGCCTGATCTTGTTGATCTTGCGCTTTAGCAGGAGTGGAAAATTGCAGAGCGAACATAACGCTCGCGACTAAGACCATCCAAAACCACAACTTGCGTGTTTTCATAAATGTCGCCCCAAGCGTGAAAAGAGTCTATGCGTGTCGATCTTACCTTCATTCTCTGTAAACACGATAGAGACGCTTTAGTTTCCTGCCGCCGCGAAGTGCCTGCAGAAGATGAACTTGGCGAGATGAGAAAGTCGAAGGTTGCCCACACTAGCGGCGGTTATTGCCGCTAGTGTGGGATTTTGATTTTGTGGTTTGCTTAGAAGTTTCAGTTGTTGAGCTTTGGCCTCTGGCAAGTATCGACAATCTTCGTGGGATCGATGGCGTCCTTGTCGACTTGCACTTCCGCAATCTTCCCATCTTTGGTGATGAGGAAGTTCACGCGGCGCGCTGCCTGATACTCGTCTTTATAGATTCCGTATTCTCGTGTGGTTTTGCCGCCCCAATCGCTGAGTAGCGGGAAGGTAACTCCAATTTGGTCGGCGAAGGCTTTGTTGGCGAAGGGACTATCCATGCTCACACCCAGGACCTGGGTGTCGGTAGCTTCCAGCTCTTTCAAATGCTGCTGGAAATTTTTCATTTGCTGCGTTCAACCACCGGTGAATGCGAAGACGAAGAATGCCAGTACCACATTCTTCTTGCCCCGGTAGTCACTGAGTTTCACATCTTTACGGTTAGTGCCATCGAAATACTTCAAAGTGAAGTCGGGAGCCATGTCCCCAACCTTGGGCATCGATCCCTCGGTTTTGGCTTGGGCAAATCCCGACGAACTCACGCTGAGCGTGCTGGTCAACAGCAATGCCGCCGCCAGCAGCCTCGATTGTCGTTTCTGCATTTGAACCCCTCCCACGGAGTATGAAACCAGCATACCCTCACCGCGCTTTTGCCGTAAATCAGGATGCCTGTCGGTAACCTCTCGTGCTCTGTTTCACATTGCTCAAACCGATGCGGAGACAGTACATTTCATGCAACGCAGTTTTCCGCGACCGAGCGGAGCTTGGGCCAGACCGACGCCATGAGTATCGCCACGCTGAACGACATCTTCTTCACCGCCCTCGAGCGCAATCTCGATCGCATGTTGCTTTACCGCGAAGCAGGAAAATGGCTGCCGATCTCATCACGCGAATTCGGCCAGCGGGTCGCCCGCATCAGCCACACGCTTCGGTCTTGGGCAATCCAACCCGGCGACCGGGTCGCCATTCTCAGCGAGAATCGGCCCGAATGGCCGATGGCCGATATGGCCACGCTCCTCATTGGCGGCGTGACCGTGCCGCTCTACACCACGCTCACGCCGGAACAGACCGCCTTCGTGCTCAACGATTCCGGCTGCCGTGTGATTTTTCTTTCCTCCGACCAGCAGTTGCACAAACTGCTTTCCATCCTCCCGCAGACGAAGATCGAACGCATCATCGTCATGGACTCGATCGAATTTGCCGGAGACCTCGCACCCTTCGCCAGCCGCTGTGTAACTCTCGATCGCATTGGACGCGACGGCCCTGACATCCTCGGCCCGCAGATCGAATCGCGCGCCCGATCTATTTCCCCGGACGATCTTGCCACCATCGTTTACACCTCGGGCACCACCGGCACTTCTAAGGGCGCCAAGCTGACGCACGGCAACATCGCTTCCAATATTCTCTGTTCCCTGCTCGGCTTCGATATGCAGCCGGGCCTGGTCAGCATTTCGTTTCTGCCGCTCTGCCATATCACCGCGCGCCACCTGGATTTCGCGATGATTTACCACGGCGTGACGCTGGCCTATTGCCCGTTCATCGAGCGCCTGCCCGAGGCCTTGCAGGAAGTTCGCCCTTCTTTGTTCGTCGCCGTCCCTCGCGTCTACGAAAAGATCTACGCGCAAGCCGAACAAAAGGCCAAAGGATTTCCCAAGCGCTCCATCTTCAATTGGGCGCTCTCGGTCGGACGCCGGAACAAACCTGAAATTCTCGCCGGACGCACTCCGAAATCACCGGCTTGGAAACTCGCCAACAAACTCGTTTTCTCCAAGATTCGCGAAGGCATGGGCGGCAAAGTCGAAACGTTCATCTCCGGTGGCGCTCCGCTCGGCCGCGAACTCGCTGAATGGTATGCCGCTGTCGGTATCCGCATCCACGAAGGCTACGGTCTTACTGAGACCTCGCCCGTCATCGCGCTCAACACGCCCAAGAATCACCGCATCGGCACCGTCGGCAAGATCATGCCGAATCTCGAGGTCCGCATCGCCGACGATGGCGAGATTCTCGTGCGCGGTCCATCCATTTTCAAAGGCTACTGGAATCGCCCGGACGAGACTCACGCAGCGTTCACAGGAGATTGGTTCAAGACGGGCGACATCGGCAACGTCGACGCCGATGGCTATCTCTCGGTGACCGATCGCAAGAAAGATCTAATCAAGACGTCGGGCGGGAAGTTCATCGCGCCTCAGCCGATCGAGAATTCGCTCAAGCTCAATCCGCTGGTCGGAGTCGCGGCCATTCTCGGCGACCGGCGTAAATTTCCCGCGGTGATCGTATCGCCGAATTTTCCGCTGTTGGAAGAATGGGCGCGCACCAATGGCATTCCGTTCGCTTCGCGGGGAGAACTGGTCGCAAATCCCAAGGTCCAAAGCCTGTACGACGGGATCGTGGAAGCCATCAATCAGAATCTGGCTCGCTTTGAAAAACTCAAGCGCGTCATGCTGGTGGCCGGACGAATTCACTGCAGACAACGGCGCCCTGACGCCAACTATGAAGCTCCGCCGCCGCGTCATCGAAGATCGCTACCGCCAGCAGATCGACGACCTCTACGCCCAAGCAGAAGCGGCGACCGTTTCTTGAAATGTGGGGACAGCCGCCATCGGCTGTCTGTCGAGCGAAGCTCGAAGTTTCACTTGCCCGACTTCACTTTCATTACAATGATTCCATGTCGGACTCATTGATTATTGCCGGACGTTCTTTTCGCTCCCGGCTGATTGTTGGCACGGGAAAATACAAATCCTTCCAGGAAACGGCGCGCGCCCTCGAAGCCAGTGGCGCAGAGATGGTCACGGTCGCGGTGCGCCGCGTCAATCTCGATCGCAGCAAGGAATCGCTGCTCGACTACATCGATCCCAAGAAATACTTCTTGCTCCCGAACACCGCTGGTTGCTACACCGCCGACGAAGCCATCCGTGCCGCGCGCCTGGGCGCGAAGTTGGGTTGTCGGATTGGGTTAAGCTCGAAGTGATCGGCGATCAAGCTACGCTCTATCCCGACGTGCAGGCAACGCTCGAGGCCACGCGTGTGCTGGTGAAAGAAGGCTTCACCGTCCTTCCTTACACGTCGGATGACATCGTCTTTGCCAAGCGATTGATCGATGCAGGAGCAGCAACCATCATGCCTTTGGGAGCACCGATCGGCAGCGGCATGGGGATTCAGAATCAGGCTCACATCCGCATCCTTCGCGAGATGATCACCGGAGTTCCGCTGATTGTCGATGCAGGCGTCGGAACAGCATCGGACGCGGCCATCGCCATGGAACTCGGTGCGGACGCGGTACTGATGAACACGGGCATTGCCAACGCGCAGGATCCAGTATTGATGGCCGAAGCGATGCGAAACGCCGTGATCGCAGGACGCCAAGCCTATCTATCAGGGCGCATGCCGAGGAAGTTGTACGCGACGGCAAGTTCTCCGCTGGAAGGCGTAGTCCGCTAATAATATTCGCCGACAGCTAAAGACATACAGAAAGCAAAGGGCGGCCGCGAGGCCGCCCTTTAGATTTCTCGGACTCTCTCTACAGCATTTTCACACTGTCGACCTTGATCGAGTCTTTCCCCACGGTTCCGGTGACTGCGACGTGATGTCCTTCGTGCCCCTTCAGGGCATCCGGGTTCTCGACGGCCAACACTTTCGAATCGCCATCGGTCACGACCACCATCTTCGCGCCGGCAGCGAGGCACTTTTTGGTGCAGGCTTCCGCGCCAGCGTTTGCGCCCTTTGCGCCGCACTTGTCGTCGCTCACCCATCCCTTGACGGTTGCGCTCTTGCCCATGTCATCAAATGCCATAGCGGACAAAGCAAACACGAAGCATACTGCCAGACAACTCGCTAGAACCTTTCTCATGGCCGGTTGTTCTCCTTTGTGAAATTCGGATTGCGGCCCCACACCGCAACTTACCGTGCGTCGGGAACGATGTCGTCGCTTGGGCAACAAATCCCGGCTGAACTGGAATGAGGCAGGGTGAATATACCACAGGAAAACAAAGCGATTGTCAGCGGGACCAGCAGCTAAGAATGGCGCTTTGAGCACAGGGAAAATTCTGTCCGCTATTTTTTCGCGGTGTGATTCGACGGCACAGCGGGCTTTGCGGGTGTGGGCGGGACGTATACGTACTCTCCCGGCTTGGCATAGCCGAGCTGCTCGCGGGCCTCTTTTTCGATCGCAGTCCGATCGCTCTTCAGACCTTGGATCTGCTGCGTATAGCGGTCGTTCTCCTGCTGCTCTTGCACGATTTGTTTGCGTAGTGATTCGTACTCGGCACGCTTCTGCTTGTAAACGACCATCCCGTTCGCGCCAAACATAACGTGGACAAACAGCGACCCGGCGAGCACAGCTACGGCGACTGTTGCAATCCGCCGCCGGAGCCCATAGATGAGCGACGCCATTGGACGCACCCGCTCGATCCAAGAGGCCGCGAAAGCTTCCGCCTGCGGGGCGCGGTCGACGACGGCGCGAAAACCATCTTCAGGACGTGGGAAGCGCGCGATTCTGGGCAAATTCTTCAAATGATCCTTTACTCAAAAATCCAATTCTTCGCTGCGGTGCTTAGCTTCTCCAGACCGCGCTCACTGCGAGCCTCGGTGTAGACGCGGACCACCGGTTCCGTCCCCGACAAACGGTAGCAGACCCACGATCCGTCGGAGAACACAAGTTTCAGCCCGTCCTTGCGGTTGACCTCGCTTACGGTATGGCCACAGAACTCGCGCGGATCAGACTTCAACTTCTCAGTGAACTTCGCCTTCACCTCCGGCGTCAATCGGAAGTTCTGGCGCTCGGGATAAAAGGAACCAACCTGGTTACTGATGACCTTTAATTGCTCGCCGAGAGACTTCCCTCGCTTCGCCACCGCCTCGCAACACAACAGGCCGGCGAGCAGCCCGTCTTTCTCCGGTACATGATGACGGATCGAGAGTCCGGCACTCTCTTCACCGCCGATCGCGATCTTGTCCTGCATGATCAGCTCGCCGATGAACTTGAATCCCACCGGAGTTTCGTGCAGTTCCACGCCGTGGGCTTGCGCGAGCGCATTGATTAGGTTCGTTGTGGCCACCGACTTCGCAACTCCGTTCTTCCACCCGCGGCTCTCGACCAGATAATCGAACAGCAGCGCGATTATGTAGTTGGGCTGGAGGAACGTTCCGTCGGCGTCGATGACGCCGAAGCGGTCCGCGTCGCCATCGGTCGCGATGCCGATCTGCGCTCCGGTCTCGCGCATCTTCTTGCGCAGGTCTTCGAGCAAGTGATCGTCGGGCTCGGGAGCGTGTCCGCCAAAGAGGACGTCGCGATAATCGTGCACGGTCGCAACCTGAACACCTGCGTTGCGCAGCAGTTCATCCGAGTAGCCGCGCGCCGATCCCCACATGGGATCGAATGCTACTTTCAATCCAGCCTTGCGAATTCCTTCAAGGTCGATAATCTCGCCGAGGCGTTTCAGGTAAGCGGGCTTGGGATCGAGCGATTCGGTCGCGGGCGAGGCTGTGCTCGCGGCCTTTGCTGATGGAGCGTTGTCTGCCGCCACAATCTCTGCTTCGATCTTCTTCGTGACCTCGGGCAATGCGGGACAGCCGTCGGGCGTCGAGAACTTGATGCCGTTGTATTCCGGAGGATTATGCGAGGCGGTAAAGTTGATAACGCCATCTGCCTTGTTGTGAACAACTGCGTGGGCGAAAGCCGGGGTTGGAGCGGGCTCGGCGACGACCAGCGGAGTAATTCCTTGCGCGGACAGAATTTCCGCGGCCATCGAGCAGAAGGTCTCTCCCAGAAAGCGGGGATCACGGCCTACGATGATTCGCGCGCCTTTGGGCTTCTGCGAAGCGACGTAGCGAGCAATGCCGCCAACCGCGCGGCGCACGTTGGCCATGGTGAATTCGTCGGCCATGACTGCGCGCCAACCCGACGTCCCGAACTTGATTTGCGTTAGCATGTCGACCTCATTGGATTGCACGAAATGCTAATCTCTCCGTCAGCCCGCCGAAAGTGTTCGGCTGGAAGCGGACGGCTGATTTTATATGACTGACAAGCGAATCGTCCTGACGACGGCTGGCTCGGAAGAGGAAGCCCGCAAGATCGCACGACACATGGTCGAGCGGCAACTTGCGGCGTGCGTGAATATTGTTCCTCAGATCGAGTCCATCTATCGCTGGCAAGGTAAGGTGGAAGAAGCGCGCGAATGGTTGCTGCTGATTAAGACCACGGCGGAACGATTTCCGGCCGTACGCGACGCGCTGCGCGAGTTGCATTCTTATGAGCTGCCCGAATGCGTTGCCATCGCCATCGAAGAGGGCAGTTCTGGCTACTTGGACTGGATCGCGGAGTCGGTGAAGTAGCGTCAGGCGGCGCGTCCCCGCAGGTTTAGCCGCCAGTAGTCGAGACAGAACGGCGGATCGTCGGCCGCAGCCTGTTCAGTGAGCACAGCCATGAACTCGGTCTGCAACTCTGTCGTCGGCAAGTTTTGCAAGTGTCGACGCAGGACGATATTGCGCACGAACTCGCTGTAGTGAGCGGCATTGTCGAGGACGGTTGGCGCAGCCTCGACTGAAGTCTCGACGTCGACGAATCCCGCGCGTTTCAGCGTCGCTGCTCCGCTTTCTGCGTCTTCAAAGAGCCAGGGCTCGTGGAAGCCGTTGAAGTACGGTGCGAACCTCGGCGTGGCTGCGAGAACATTCGCACGATCGCGAAGGCGCGCAACATTCGGACCGCCTCCGCACTGGGCTTCCAACCAGCCTCCGGGGATGAGCGCTCGATGCAGATTCGCGAACAGCGTGTCGTGATCGCGCACCCAATGAAATGCGGCGGTGCTCACGATAACGTTGAATGCTGCGACGAACGGCAGATGGAGAAAGTCGCAAGCAACCAGGCTCACGCGCGCGCCAACGTTCGAACCAAGGTGCTCGCAGGCGGAGCGCAACATGTTCTGCGAGAGATCGATGCCGACGACGCGTCCGTTGGGTAAAGCTTCGAGTAGTTCGGCGGTCAGGCGTCCAGTGCCACAGCCTGCATCGAGGACAACTTCGTCTCCGCACAATTGAAGCCGCGACAAGACTTTCTTGCCCCAACTGACTTGCGGTCCGGAGAGACGATGGTAAACCGCGGAATTCCACTCGCGAGTAGCGGATTGTTTTTGATTATTCAAAGAAACGCAGGAGATCCTATTCTTCTTCTGTATCCGCGAATATCCGTGGGAATCCGTGGCTAGATTTAGATCGCATTCAGTGCCTGGTCGAGATCGTCGAGAATATCGTCAACATCCTCGATACCAACGGAGATCCGAACCAGACCGTCGGTGATGCCGATCGCTTTGCGTCCCTTCACACCCAGCGCGGCGTGAGTCATGGTCGCGGGATGCGAGATCAATGTTTCCACTCCGCCGAGCGACTCGCCGAGCGAACAGATGCGGCATTTTTTCAGCATCTTGTTGGCATTCTTGAGCGAACCGGTTTCGAAGGTGATCATCGATCCAAAGCCGCTCATCTGACGCTTCGCCAGCAGATGCTGCGGGTGGTCGGGCAATCCGGGGTAGAAAACGCCCTTCACTTTTTTGTGCTTTGAGAGGAAGTCAGCAACGATGCGTCCGCTGCGATCGTGAATTTCCATGCGAGCGGCCAGTGTCTTCACTCCACGCAGGACGAGGAAGCATTCGAAGGGGGACAGAATCGCGCCGGCAGCCTTCTGCAGAAATGCCAACTGGTCAGCGTGCTCTTGCTTGGCGCAGACGACTACTCCGCCTAAACCGTCGCTGTGACCGTTAAGAAATTTCGTAGTCGAGTGCACAACCAAGTCGGCGCCGAGCGCGAGTGGATGCTGGAAATACGGCGACATGAACGTGTTGTCGACCACCAGCAGAACTTTCCTGCGGTGGCAGATCGCCGCGATTGCGGCGAGATCGCTGAGCCGCATCATGGGGTTCGTGGGGGTCTCGATGTGGACCATGCGGGTGTTCTTGCGAATAGCACGCTCGACGTTCGCGGCGTCGGAAGTATCGACGTAAGAGAATTCCAGCCCGAAGTTCACCATCACGCTGTTGAAGAGGCGCGGAGTTCCGCCGTAGAGGTCGTCGCCACAAACCACGTGATCGCCAGATTTCAACAGGGTCACGATGGCGTTAATCGCAGCCATGCCACTGGCGAAGACGCGGGCGGCGACTCCGCCTTCGAGGGAGGCGAGGTTTTCTTCCAGGCGCGCGCGCGTGGGATTAGACACGCGGGAATACTCGTATCCCTTGTGCTCGCCGATTCCCTGCTGGACATAGGTTGAGGTTGGATAAATCGGGACGGTAACCGCTCCGGTGAGCGGGTCAGGTTCTTGACCGGCGTGGATGGCGCGAGTGGCAAATCCTAAATTTTTCGGTGGCTTCATCGATGCTCGTTTTGGGAATCCTTCAGTTTCGGGGGTACCCCTCCCCCCAGGGGTCTATTTGAAATCTTGGAGTTAGGGGAAAATCGTCAAATAGTCCATGTGGTGCAACAAGATACGGGCAAAATATTGATTCGAAGGGAGTTACGCTTTCTGTATAGCGGTAAGTCCTTTGGAATCAGTCCACAATTTTGCGATTTCCCCGCAAAATCTTGAGCGGTTGGGAGTTAGGAGGTTTTAGCGGTGTTACGCCAGACATTTGCATCCTAACGTGCCCGACCTAACAGGGTCAGGGAGGGGTCGCGGTGAAGTCAAGTACATCTGAACATTCGGAAAGTTATTTCTGTTTAAAAGTTTTGGAGCAGACGCGAATGGTAAAGGTGTGCCGTCCCTAACGGGACTCGTTCCGTTTTTTCTGGGTTGACCCGGTACTTACGGCGTTATCTTAAGCAGTCACCCAGTCAGCACGCGTCGGGAGATGTTGAACGAGATCTTCGGGTGACGGTCGTTGGAATGAGGCCAAATTTTTTCTTCGGACTACGCGAACTGCTAATGTTCAGGTAATTTTGAGGTGGTCAATTGGTTTCTGGAGCGGCCTTGCTAGTGCCAGCAGTGGGTTATGCAACCTAACTAATCATTTTGGCGCGGACTTGTCCGCCAAAGCCGTATGATTGCCGTTATCAGTGCTCCTGGGATTAGCAATCCAAAAACGATTACACAAACGACAACGAGATATCGAGAATTAGACCATAGCCGTCGAAGCAAATCTGAGTCGACCTTTGCGAACATTACCAAGCCTATGATGGGCACGGCCAGACAGAATGTAGTCCATGCCCGATTGATTTGCTGTGGCGCACCAACAGTCTTGTTCCATGCAATTCCTATCATGTAGCCCACTATCGGTATGAGGAACGTAAATGCTAAGGCGTAGGCTAGCTTAGTGATATCTGTTTCCATGTGTTATTCCAAACACTTGTATCCCGAGTACAAAAAGGCCAGGAGATCATACGCTAGCTTGACATCGCCGACCCTCGAAGCCGCTGCTCTAACGGTAGCGCCTTCCAGCGTATTAATTCCCAAGTTCTGAAAAGCAAGTTGAAGGCCGTTATCCGGTACTGTTCCGGAAGTGCCCTGACTTAACGTTCCTCTTCCTGGCAACCCTTGCCGATAGCCATTGGCTGCCGCCGAAGTGAATTATGGCAATCGTGCCACTTACGTTAGGATGTGACGGCGTTTTATAGGTCATTGCCGGGCTAATGAATGCCGCCCTTTCGGGCTGGAGTCGATTCGATTTGCAGAGTTGTGCTATGCCTGAAGGCATAGCCTGATACGAATCAGGGCGTCGCCAATGCCCGAAGGTCACAGTCTGATGCGAACCCGCGGATGACTGTAGCCACGACATCCCCGAAACCCACCGTGAAGACATCCGCTCCTACAAAACTAGATGCCGCCTTCGAAGATGTTTTTGGAGAGGTAGCGCTCGGCGGAGTCGGGGATGACGGTTACTACTCGTTTGCCAGAGCCGAGTTGCTTTGCAACTTTCAGCGAGGCTGCGACGGCGGCGCCTCCGCTGGATCCAGCCAGCACGCCTTCCTGGGCAGCCAAGGTTTTCACCGTCCCGAAGGCGTCATCGTCCATCACCATGAGGACTTCGTCGCAGACCGAGCGGTCGAAGGTCTTCGGGATGAAACTCGCGCCAATACCTTCGACTTTGTGCGGGCCGGGCGGGCCGCCGCCGAGAATCGATCCCTGGGTCTCGACTGCGTAGGCTAAGACGCTCGGCAATTTTTCTTTCAGATAGCGCGCGACGCCTGAGAACGTTCCGGAAGTTCCGCAGCCGATCACGACAGCATCGATGCGTCCATCCATCTGCTCGAAAATTTCGCGGGCGGTGGTTTCGTAGTGGTAGTCGGGATTGGCGAGGTTTTCGAACTGTCCGGCCATGAACGCCGTGGGATCGGTGGCGACCAAAGCCTTGGCTTGGCGGATGGCGCCCTGCATGCCCTCTGCGTCGGGAGTACGAGTCACCTCAGCGCCGAGGGCGCGCATGATCTTGACCTTTTCCTCGGAGAAGCGCTCGGGCACGAACAACTTCACTTTATAGCCGCGATTGACGCCGATGAGCGCGAGGCCGATGCCGGTGTTTCCGGCAGTGGCTTCGACGATGGTGCCGCCCGGAGAGAGCTTGCCGTCTTGCTCGGCGCGGCGGATGATCCCGATGGCTGCGCGATCTTTCACGCTGCCGCCGGGATTCAGGTATTCGAGCTTGGCGAATACCTCAGCCGATCCCGCGGGGACGAGACGCTTCAGTTGCAGCATGGGAGTCTCGCCGACCAGTTGGGTGATGTCGTCGGCGACGCGCAGGCGGGACATTTCTTGATTCTTGTAAGGCACCTTACAGGGTACGAGGGGAGTTGGGAATCGTCAATGCAGGGGCTAAAGCCCTTCTCGTAAGTGGGCGTCAGACGGCATGCCTGAAGGCATGCCCTGATACGAGGCTGTTCGATGCGCGGCTAGCGTGCCTTGGGACGGATTCTTTCAACCGATACGGACCACTCTGATGGCTCTCCTTCGAGTGAGGAACGGTGGAAATATTCAAAAGCTTTAACCACGAAGGACAGTAAGTGGCACGAAGGAAGACAATCCCATTTTGCCTTGGCGGATATAATTGGCGCCCACTTCTTTACCTGAAAGGAATTGCATGCGACGCTTCGCCGCTGTGGTGCTGGCTTTTGGATTGATGATGCCGTCGGTATCTCTTGGGGCGGATACGGCTCCGCTTGCAGGATTCTCTGCGCAGTCCAGCCAGGCAGAGCGCGATTGGGAGATGAAGTTCCGGGCGATCCCCGATCCGGCAAACATGCGGGAGAATATGCGACTGCTGAGCGCGCGTCCACACCACGTAGGCTCGCCGTACGACAAGCAGAATGCGGAGTGGATTCTGGCACGCTTCAAGGAGTGGGGATTTGATGCACACATCGAGACGTTCAATGTGCTGTTCCCTACTCCGAAGGTGAGGCTGCTGGAGATGATTGAGCCCACGAAATTCACGGCAAAGCTGGAAGAGCCTGCGCTGGCGGTCGATCCGACGTCGAATCAGAAGTCGGAGCAGCTTCCGACGTACAACGCGTATTCGATCGACGGCGATGTGACGGCGCCTCTGGTGTTCGTCAATTACGGACTACCCGAGGACTACGAGAAGCTGGACCGGCTGGGAATCTCGGTGAAGGGCGCAATCGTGATTGCGAAGTACTTGCACTCGTGGCGCGGGGTGAAGCCGAAGGTTGCGGCGGAGCATGGAGCGATCGGGTGCCTGATTTATTCCGAGCCGCAGGACGATGGCTACACGCGGGACGACGTGTTTCCGGAAGGGCCAATGCGCAATCGGGAAGGAGTACAGCGCGGCAGCGTGATGGATTTTGCGTCGGTGAGTCCGGGAGATCCGCTAACGCCGGGGGTCGGTGCGACCGCGGACGCCAAGCGTTTGCCATTGAGCGAAGCCAAGAGCCTGACAAAGATTCCCGTGCTGCCGATTTCATACGGCGATGCGCAGCCATTGCTGGCAGCGCTGAAAGGACCGATGGCGCCGGAGAGCTGGCGCGGGAGTTTGCCCATTTCGTATCACGTGGGTCCGGGGCCGGCGAAAGTTCATCTGAAAGTAGCATTCAACTGGGATCTCAAGCCGGTCAACGATGTGATCGCGAAGATTCCGGGGAGCGTTGCTCCGGATGAGTGGATCGTTCGCGGGAACCATCACGATGCGTGGGTGAATGGGGCGGAGGATCCGATCTCGGCGCAGGTTGCGATGCTGGAAGAGGCACGCGCTTTGGGATTGCTGCTCAAGCAAGGATGGAAGCCGCGAAGGACGATTATTTATGCGGCATGGGACGGAGAAGAACCGATGCTGCTGGGATCTACCGAGTGGGTGGAGACGCACGCGGAGGAGTTGCGGCAACATGCGGCGGTGTACATCAATTCGGATGGGAATGACCGCGGGCTGCTGAACATGGGCGGGTCGCACAGTCTGGAGCAGTTCATCAATGGAGTGGCGAAGGAGATTGAAGATCCTGAAACGAAGATGACGGTGTGGCAGCGGCTGCAGCTGTCACGGATCGCGCAGGCGAAGTCGCCGGACGACCGGAAAGAATTACGGCAACGTGGGGACTTGCGCATCGACGCGCTGGGGTCGGGGACAGACTTCACGGGATTTCTGGATCATCTGGGAATTGCAACGCTCGATCTGGGATATGGAGGCGAGGACGAGCAAGGGATATATCACTCGATCTACGACGATTTCTACTGGTACATGCATTTTTCAGATCGCGAGTTCGTGTTTGGACGGGCGCTGTCGCAAACAGCAGGGACTGCCGTGCTGCGGATGGCGGATGCGGAAGTGTTGCCGTACGACTTTGTGGATCTGGCGGATACCGTGCAGACGTACACGAAAGAGCTGGAAAAATTGCTAGCCGACAAGCAGGAAGAAATTCGAGAGCAAAACCTGGAGTTGGATGAGGGAGTGTTTAAGGCGACGCTGGATCCGAGGCGTCCGACGATTGCGGCGGAGCGGGAAGAGGTGCCTCCTCACCTGAATTTTGCACCAATGCAAAATGCCGTGGATTCTTTGACGCGGAGCGCGGAACACTATCGCAAAGCCATGTCACAAAAACAGTCGGCGATTACCGAGAGCCAGGCGGACGCACTACGGGCACTGAATGCGAAGCTGATCGAGAGCGAGCGCAAGTTGACGAATGAGGATGGGTTGCCGCGGAGAGCGTGGTACAAGCACTTGCTTTATGCTCCCGGAGTTTATACGGGATATGGAGTGAAGACTGTCCCCGGAGTGCGGGAGGGGATTGAGCAAAAGAAATATGCCGAGGCCGAACTTGAGATTGCGCGGGTGGCTAAGGCCCTGGAGGAGGAGTCGGCTTTGATTGAGTCGGCGGCTGGGTTGGTGGAGAAGGCTGGGAGGTAGTTTGGAACTCAATATTCTCACCTAGACAACGTTCAAAATCCCCACTCTAACGTCGCACGAAACGCGACGTTAGAATGGGGCACCCTCGGGAATCGTTATGACAGCCGAGGGCGGCTGTCCCCACATAGATCATCCTCGACTCTTTGGATTTATTTTGCGCCGGCGGAAGCGGGTTGGGCACCCGCGTAGTAGCCCGTCTTGGTGCGGACCATCAGCTTGCCGTGGCCTTTCGCTTTGGCATCGACACGGATCTGACGGTAGCCGCCAGCCTGCTGGGGATTGGTCGGCTTGTAGCCGATCGCGTATTGATTGCGAATGTCGTTGGCGATGGTGCGGCTGATGGCATCGACTTCATCGAGAGTCTTGGGAAAGAAAGCGATGCCGCCGGTACGATCGGCGATGATCTCGAGGGCCTTGCGGGCGCGCTTGGGATGCTCTTCGTCCCCGAGGACGCCGATAGCGTAAACGGACGGACCATTTTCCTGCTGCAACTGCTTGACGGCCTGCTCGAGGGTCTCGCTGCTGGCGTTGTCTTCGCCGTCGGTCACAACGAAGATGACCTTCTTTTCCAGGCGCGCATTCTGCTTCAGGTGATCGGCGGACGCGACGACGGCGTCATAGAGTGCCGTGCCTCCACGGGCGTCGATCTTCTCCAGCGCCTCTTTCAGCTTTAAGAGATTGTTGGTGAAATCCTGGTCGAGGTATTGCTCGTCGTTGAAGTTGACGACGAAAACTTCGTCCTGCGGATTGCTGGAACGCACCAAGTTCAGCGCGGCCTGATTCACCTTTGCGCGTTTCTCGCGCATGGAACCGGAGTTGTCGATCACGATGCCCATCGCGACGGGAATGTCAACGTGGTGAAACGAGATGATGTTCTGCTGCTTTCCATCTTCAAAGACATTGAAGGCGGTGCGATCGAGGTTGGTGACGATGTGTTGCTTGTCATCGATAACCGAAGCGTGCAGAAGGACTTCGTCGACATCTTTCTTGAAGACGAAGACGCCTTGATCGTTGAGTTTCTTGTCGTCGACGGATGGAGCGTTGGTGACTGGAGGCTTGTCGGGCTTTTGGTCGGGCTGCGCCTGTGTTTGTGGCGGGGCGGGAGCGGACTGGGCGCACGCGGACAGAGGTATCTGTACGGCAGTCCAGATGACAAACGTGAGAAGAAACAGAACCCTCGCGGCCCTATTCCGCAGGCGCGTAATATCCCGTCCTGGCATACACCCGTAGAGGCGGCAATCCTTTCGGTGGCAGCAGCTTCACTTTTATCTTACGCCATTTGCCGTCGCGCACAACTTTGGTGGGACGGTATCCCAGCACGTATTGATTGCGCAGTTCGACGCCGATTTTGGTGGCGACGTCGCCGAGGTCGTTGGGGTTGTCGATGGTAAAGGCGCGTCCGCCGGTGAGTTCGGTGATGTCGCTCAAGAGCTGCGGGCCGAGGCGTTCTTCGACGGCGGAAGCGTAGCGGTCAAAGATTCCGATGGCATAGATCATCACATCGGCTTCTTTCACGAGCGACTTAATCTCATTCTCGGTGTAGCGGCTGTGGTTGTCGCCACCGTCGGAGATGATGAGCAGCGCTTTCTTCGGATATTTGGCCTGGCGCATTTTGCTCACGCCCATGTAGATGGCGTCGAGCAGCGCGGTGCGGCGCTGCGGCACGGCGAAGACGAGCTTATTCTGGATCTCGTCGACGGAACTGGTGAAGTCGGTCACGTCTTCGGGTTCATCCGAGAACGTGATCATGAAGAATTCGTCCTGTGGGTTAGCCGTCTTGAAGAACTCGATGACCGCTTCCTTGGCGCGGTCCATTTTGCTGCTCATACTGCCGCTGGAATCGAAAATCACGCCGAGCGAGACCGGAGCGTCTTCGCTCGAAAAGGAGCGAATTTCCTGAGAGGAACTGCCTTCGTAGAGCTGGAAGTTTTCTTTTTCCAACCCGGTCACCAGGCGATTCATGGGATCGGTGATGGTCACGGGGACGAGGACGAGATCGACATCGACTTTCAGTGGACGCACGCGAGCGCTGAGTCCGGAGGTAGTGGTCGCCGTGGCGGAAGACATGAGGTCCGGGTTCGAGGACACCAGATCGGGCTTGGGAGTAGGAGTCGCATCCGCAGGCTTCTCAACCTCGCGGGGCTGGATATGGACGTCATTCACGTCGGTCTGGCCGATGGCGGGAATGCCCAGGCACAGACAGGTCAGCAGCGTCAGGAAAACAAATTGTCCGAGCGCGGCGGGAGTCAGGATCGCATTATTTTTCCGCAGGAAGTCGGGAATCGGGTCCCAGGGGAGAACCGAACAGGCAGTTCGAACTAGGGCCGTCGGGTGAGATGACCGAACCTTGTAGGAAAGGTAGGCCATAAATACCTCTTATGCCGCGGATGTTAGCACAGCTTTTACCTGACGCGGCATAGTTTTTGTCAAAACTTAGAGACAAAGTCCCAAAACGTCCATCGGGAGCGGGATTCGCGCCGATTCAACTGGTTGCTGCGCCCTGTGGAGCGACATTTCCACCGATCGAGGGCCGCGATGCTCTCCGCTATCTTGTTACAATCAAAGGTTTCCTATGGCAGACATACATCCCTTTCGTGCTGTGCGCTATAACCTGCAGCGAGTTTCCGCGTCGCAAGTCGTTACCCAACCCTATGACAAGATCACGCCTGCCATGCAGGACCGCTATTACGAAGCCAGTCCTTATAACCTGGTCCGGATCATCCTCGGTCGGCGCGAGGCAACGGACAATACGGTGGAAAACGTATATTCGCGGGCCGCGGCATATGGCAAGCAATGGAGAGCGGAGGGAATTCTGCGGCAGGATTCGGCTCCATCGGTGTATGCGTATTCGCAGGCGTTTACCGCCCCTTCGGGCGCCCGGTTTGAACGACGCGGATTCATCGCGCTTGGGCGGGTGGAAGATTATTCGGCTAAAGTGGTTTTCCGCCACGAGCAAACGCTGGCGAAACCTAAGGCCGACCGACTCGACCTGCTGCGAGCCACGCGCGCGCACTACGAGCAACTCTTTCTTCTATACGAGGACTCCGGGGAAATAGATTCCCTGCTCTCGCCAAAACCTGGGACGCCGCCGACCATCGAAGTAACGGACGAGTATGGAGTGGTACACCGGGTGTGGCAGATTTCCGATCCGGCGGTGATAGGTGCTGTTCAGGCGGAGATGCGAGGGCATAAGTTGGTGATTGCCGACGGACATCACCGCTACGAAACCGCACTGAACTTCCGAAATGAGTGCCGGGCGGCTTCGGGAAGTAGCGACCCCGACGCTCCGTATGAGTTCGTGATGATGACGTTCGTCAATATGAACGATCCGGGACTGCTGGTGTTGCCGACCCATCGCGTGGTGCATTCGCTGGCGACGTTCTCGGCAGACGGATTCGAGAAATCCTGCCGAGAATTTTTTGAAGTGCAGGAGGTGGACGCTGATATCGACGCTGCGAAGGCAACAGCGCTGCTTGAGGAGCGGGGACGGAAGGGCACGGCGCTGATGGCTGTGACTGCCGGGCGGAGCTTCCTGTTGCATTCTCCGAAACCAACGACTTCGAAATTTCTTGGCGGACTTTCTCCGCGGCAGCAGTCGCTGGATGTGGTGCAACTGCATAAATGCCTGCTGGAGGGAGTGCTGCAGCTCTCGGAGGAATCGATCCGCAATCAGGAGAACCTGTCGTACCTGCGCGACGCCGGCGAGGCGATCGGACAAGTACGAAATGGCGCTGCAAATATCGCTTTCCTGATGAATCCGTGCCCGGTACAGAAAGTGAAAGACGTGGCGTTCGCCGGTGAAGTGATGCCGCAAAAATCGACCGACTTCTATCCGAAACTGATGAGCGGACTGACGGCGTATGCCCTGGACTAGAAAAATCCAGAGCGGCGAGAACGTTAGCAAGTCGGCGGTAGAAGGAGCGTCTCGCCCGCATGTAGCTGCGGTCGCGGTTGTTCTTCTTGCACTTGTCTGGGCGCTATGGCTTCCAGGCGCGCCTTCCGAAAAACATCTTTCTATTTATTCCACGGTCGCGAACTACTCTCTGCCCCTGGTGCAGCGTGAGGGACGGGATTATGTCGGACTACTCGAACTGTTCGAGCCTCTGGGAAAAGTGAGCGCGAAGTCGGACAGCCAGCGCTGGCGTCTGCGGTATAACAACGTCGAAGCAGATTTTCAGTCAGGCAAAACTCACGCGCAAGTGCAAGGGCGCGACGCCGATCTGGGCGGCAAGTTTCTACTGGAGAACGGACGAGGTCTGGTACCGGTGGGTTCGCTGGGCACGCTCATGCCGCGTGTGCTCGGAGGCCCGGTCACCGTGCACGAGGAATCGGCGCGCGTATTTATCGGAAGCGTAGCGACGCATTTCACGGCATCGCTGACGGGCGATCCGCCACGGCTGGTCTTGCACTTCACGGCTCCGGTAAATCCCAGCGTCGCAAACGAACCGGGAGCGCTGCGCATGACGTTCGCACACGAACCGCTGGTTGCGCCGGCGTCTCCTACTCTGACTTTCGGAAGCAAGACGATTCCTTCCGCGATTTATAGCGAGAGCAACGGGATGGCGATTCTCACCGTGAATGCTTCGATTCCGGTGATGGCTGCATTTGGAAATGATGGGAGAACGATCACCGTTTCTCCAGCAGCCGCTCCGGCGAATGCGACTCCGAATCCGGCGACACAAAATATCCCGCCAGGGACGACTCCTGCGGCGGCGACGCCTCCTCAGCCAACGCAAGCGGCTCCGGCGGCGCCTGCGGCAGCTTCTGCGGGTCGCCGCTATTTCGCGATTGTCGATGCCAGCCATGGCGGCGACGATCATGGCGAGACCTTGAGTACGACACTGCTAGAAAAGGATGTGACGGTCGCGCTGGCGCGCAGCCTGCGGCAGGAATTGGAAAGCCGCGGCATCACGACGCTGGTGCTGCGCGACTCCGATGCAAATTTGTCTGTGGATCAGCGCGCAGTTTTCGCCAACGCGGACCGTGCCGCCATCTACATCGCGCTGCACGCCGCGTCGAGCGGGCACGGAGTTCGCGTCTACACCTCGCTGCTTCCCATTGGCGACAACGATCGGGGACCGTTTCGTTCGTGGAGCACAGCACAACATTCGTCGCTGCAGCTGAGCCAGAGTACGGCTAGCCTAGTCGCTGGAGAAATCCAAAAGCGGCAGATTCCCGTGCGGGATCTAGCGGCCCCGCTGCGTCCGCTGAATGATGTGATCGGTCCAGCGATCGCGGTGGAAGTTGCGCCGCAAGGGTCCGACGTTTCGCAACTGACCGCGCCTGACTACCAGCAACTGGTCACGAGTGCGGTCGCGACAGCGATCGCTGCGGCTCGCGACCAACTGGGAGGCGCACCGTGATCCCGCGCCATCTCAAGATCGGCATGGTAGTGCTGTTGCTGGCTGCGCTGGGACTGGGTGTGTACGCCTGGCAGATACGGAAGACGGTCACGGCTACGGCGGTGGTACCGACCGATACTCGGCCGCTCGCGCCTCCCCCGACTGGCCCGACCGAAAGAGTAGTTCTGTTCGTGGCGCACGACGAGGACGGCACGCTGCGTCCCGAGTCGGCGCAGATTCCCATGCCTTCGGGTCGGCAGCAACGTGCCGAGGAATTGTTGCGAGCTTTATTGTCGATCTATCTCGACAAGTCGTCGCCGCACGTGTTGGGTCCGGGCTCGGAGATCCGAAGCGTGTTTCTGGTCGATCCAGGAATCGCGGTGATCGATCTGAATGCTGCTTTTGCGAACACGCATCGATCTGGCGTGCTGGTGGAGGATCTGACAGTGGCGTCGCTGATCCACACAATTTCGGCTAACACACCCGGGATTCTGAAGGTGCAAATCCTGGTCGACGGCAACGAACGCGAGACGCTGGCTGGCCACGCCGATCTTTCTTCGTACTACGACGTGTCGGCGGTGAATCAACTCGCGGTTCAGTTGCAGCCTGGGCAATAACAGAACTCCGAAAATAAGCGCGTTGTCATTCCGAGTAAGGCGAGGGATCTGCATTCGTGGAGAGCGGAAGAGCAGATTCCTCGCGCCAAAAAACGCGCTCGGAATGACAAAGCTATGGAAGCGGCTCGCGCGCATTCGAGCCGCTTCGTCACTGCACACTACAACTTACGACTTACGATTTTTCCAGATTCTCGATTTCGCGTTTCGTGCGCTCGAGAATTTCGCGGATCTTCGCAACTTTTGCCGAGTCGTGGGAGCCTCGGGTTGCGGCCTTCAGCGCAGTCTTCATCAACTCGGATGCCGGACGCATCACCTCGGCGCCTTCCATGCCCATCCACGGGGCCCAGTCTCCGGCTTGCTCGGCGCGCTGCCAGATGCGCTTCACAGTTTCTGACTCACTTTTGAGCTCGGCCTTTCCAGCATCAGTGAGCGAGTAGCTGCGCTTCCCTGCCGCTGCGTCGGAAGTGACCATTCCTTCGTCCTCAAGTTGCTGCAGCGCCGGATAGATCGCTCCCGCACTGGCTTTGTAAATGCCTCCGGATTTGGTTTCGAGTTCTTTCATCAACTCGTAACCATGCTTCGAACTGCCTTCTAGCATTGAAAGCAGCGCCAGCCGGATTTCTCCGGGGCCAAAAAAGCGTCCCCAGCGACCTCCGCGGCCACCGAAGGGAAATCCTCCGCCCATAAATGGAGCGGCCATCGCTCCCCGAAACCAACCACCACATCTTCCGTACATATTTGAAACTCCTTTTCGTTTGATCTTGCGTTAACTATATCTTTAGATACATCTATTGTCAACGCGATTCAAAATCGCACTGATTTACAATCGCTTGCATGTTCTATCGGTCCGACAATCGCGCTCCCGACCAGCTCCGTCCGGTGAAGATCACACCTGAATTCATCACCACCGCCGAGGGATCGGCATTGATTGAAGTAGGCAACACACGGGTCATCTGCACGGCCTCGATCGAAGAGAGCGTGCCGCAATTCATGCGGAACGCGGGCAAAGGATGGATCTCGAGCGAGTACAGCATGCTGCCACGCTCGACGCTGACAAGGACGCCACGTGAAGTGTCGAAGGGCAGGCAGAGCGGACGGACGCATGAGATTCAGCGGCTGATCGGACGCTCGCTACGGGCGGTTACGGACCTGACGCGGCTCGGAGAGCGGACCCTGTGGATCGATTGCGATGTGATCCAGGCCGATGGTGGGACGCGAACGGCATCGATCACCGGAGCATTCGTGGCGCTTGGACTTGCGCTGGAGAAATTAGTCGAGGCAGGAACGCTGCCGGCTGTTCCGCTGAAGGATTTCGTGGCTGCCGTGAGCGTGGGGATGGTGGACGGAGAGATTCTGCTCGACCTGTGTTACGAAGAAGATTCGCGAGCCGACGTCGACATGAATTTCGTGATGATGGCGAGCGGAAAGATGGTCGAGTTGCAGGCGACAGCCGAGCACCAAGTGTTCGACGATGCGCAGTTGGCCAAGATGATCTCGTACGCGCGTAAAGGCGTGAATGAATTGATCGCGCAGCAGCAGGCGGTGCTGAGCGCGCTGACGCTAAGGCGGTAGAGGCTCGGTTAAACTCAGCCGCTCCGGCACTTCCCCCGATCCGAAGCGGCTGTCTTGCAACTTTTTCTTGATTTCTTATTTCTGTTCGGCCTTCTTCTCTGCGGCTTTCTTCTGAGCTTCGACGGTCCAAGGCGGGACAATGCCGTTTACACGCGCGTAGGCGATGACCTGGCCGAGATGCTCGTGGGCATCGGCGACCAGAATGTAGATGACGTCCCCGGCATTGGCTTGGGGACCGAGTTTCGGCAGCAGCTTAGCGAAATCGGCATTGGTCATGCTGTTGATATTCTTCTGGGCATACTCCCACGATTTGTCGAGCTCGGCGACGATGCGAGCTCGGTCGGTAGTAGATTTTTCAAATCCCTTGCGCTCGAAGCCCGCAGGAGCTTCCGCTCCCATCATTCCGAGAATTCCATAACGTTCGCCGGCGACGTGCAGAAAAACTTCGGCAAAAGAGCGAGCGTCTGCCGATGGACGCCATGTGAGTTTGTCGGCCGGGACGGCATTGGCGAGATCCACGAACTTCTTCTGCACTGCGGCCAAGTCGACCAGAGCCTGTCCTTTCATGTCGTAACTGGGAGCGGTGTGATCGGTGGCGGCTGCGTCGGCAGTCTGCGCCGGCTCTCCGATCGCGCTCGTGCAGAGCCCCACTAAGAGCAGTAACAATGCCAGAGACACTCTTTTCATATTCGTCCCTCCTTGGGAGACGCTGGCTGCTTGGACGGCACAGCCGGGGAAAGGTTGACGGAACTGGAACCTTATTTCGGTGGACTCGTACCGAGCGGCGGCGGTTTGTCCCTCGGATTGGCAAGAAATGAAAGATTGGTAAGGAGATCGCAGTCATTGTGCGTACTTCCGGATTTAGGAGCTTCCCGAAACTGAAACTCTACCCCTCACCTTTGGGTGGCAACTTCCGATTCCCCTATTTACTGCATGATCCGGCGACATTAGGGTGGGAAAAACGTCATGAGCAATCTTCGCAGCATCGACCGGCGACGGGAAGCACGCAGCGACACGGATCTGACTGTCACCGTATGGGGCGTCGACACGAAGGGCGATCGCTTCCTGCAAGAGGCGCGAGCTGGAGAGATTAGCTTGAGTGGAGCACTGCTGTCGGGGCTGGAGGTCGAGCTCCGATCCGGTGATGTGTTGGGCATTCTGTACGGCAAGAGGAAAGCTCGCTACCGCGTGGTTTGGGTGCGGTATGGCGGCGAGAGTGTGAGGATCCAGGCGGCGGTCCATCGGATCGAGCCCGACGTATGCCCGTGGCAGGACCTGCTGTCGGAACAGGGAGAGATCCGCCAACCGAATGTCGGAGTGGATGTCCCGTAAGGGCAGGGGTCAGGGGTCAGTAGGGTCCGCGCAGGGTTACGCGATCCAGACTGTTTTGGCGTTCAGGAATTCGCGGATGCCTACCGCTCCCATTTCACGACCATGACCGGATGCTTTCACTCCGCCAAAGGGAATGCGCGGGTCGGAGGCGACCATCTTATTGATGAACACCATGCCGGCCTCGAGCTCGTTGATGAAGCGTTCGCGCTCTTGATCGTCGTTGGTCCAAGCGCTGGCGCCTAAGCCGAAGCGAACGTCGTTGGCGATGCGAATGGCTTCGTCCTGATTCTTAACTCGGAAGATCGATGCCACCGGGCCAAAGAATTCCTCGCCGTAGGCCGGAGAGCCTTTGGGAACGTTGGTCAGGACCGTTGGAGCGTAGAAGTTTCCCGGGCCCTTCATTGGATGTCCGCCGGTCAGAAGCTTGGCCCCGGCCTGCACTGACTTTTGGACATCGGCATCGAGGTCTTTCACGGCATCGGGCGTCGCGAGAGGGCCCACGTCGGTTTTGTCGTCGAAGGGGTCCCCCAGCTTCAGGCTCTGCATTTTCGCGACGAACTTGCGCTCAAACTCGTCGGCGATAGGTTCGGCCACGATGAAGCGCTTGGCTGCGATGCAGGATTGCCCGTTGTTCTGCACGCGCGCGGTCACCGCCGTGGCGACGGCGGTGTCGAGGTCGGCGCTCGGCATCACGATGAAGGGATCGCTTCCGCCTAATTCGAGAACAACTTTCTTGATGCGTTTGGCGGCACCGACACCGACTTGAATTCCGGCTTGCTCGCTGCCGGTCAAAGTTGCAGCAACGATCCGTGGATCATTTAGAAGTGCGTCCACCTGGGCTGAACCGATCAGCAGGGTCTGGAATGCACCTTCGGGAAATCCGGCTTCCAGAAAGAGACTCTCGATCGCCAACGCGCACTGAGGCACGTTGGAGGCGTGCTTCAGAAGACCGACATTGCCCGCCATCAAAGCGGGAGCGGCGAAGCGGATGACCTGCCAGAAAGGAAAATTCCACGGCATGACGGCCAGGATCGGGCCGATGGGCAGATAGCGGACGAAGCTCTTCTTGGCTCCAGTTTCGACAATCTCGTCGGCCATGAACTGCTCGGCCTTTTCGGCGTAATAGCGGCAGGCGGTCGTGCATTTGACGGCTTCGGCGACAGCAGACTTGTAGGTCTTGCCCATCTCGAGGGTCATCAGGTGGGCGAACTTGTCCTTGTCGCGCTCGAGGATTTCGGCGGCCTTGAGCATGCGCTGGGCGCGGACCGCGAAGGGAGTCTTCTTCTCCGCTTTGAAGATGTTTACCGCCAGTTGGAGCTTCTTTTCGATTTCGGCTTCGGAGAGTGCCGGGAAAGTTTTGATCACTGCCCCAGTGGCGGGATTGATGGTCGCGATTGGCATATGAAATTTCCTTGCAGGGTGGTCCGGACCCGAGCGAGCGCAGATACACCGACTTATGGAGTCTGCTCCATTTGAATATGTTATCGGCCCTCTGGGACGCAAATAAGGGCTGACGCACCCAAGCGGCCATACCACTATAACTCTCTCCGGCAGAGAGCATTCGCAGTCTGTACGACTTTACGGCTCTGACGCTGACATCAACGCTGAAATTCGACTAGGCGATTGTGCGGTTTGCCAAGGCCAGTCAACTACCTGGGTTTCGGGTTCCGCCAACTGGAACGCTCTTCGCTGATTCTGTGGTCTGGATGCACCCACATGTCGTGGAACTCGGAGAATAGACCGGCACAGATCAGGAATATTGCTCCGCCAGCACAGCCGAGCATGAGAACGAGAAGCATCATCGTCACCTCAAGCTGTCGATGGAGGCAGGTGACTTTCGCGGCAATAGTATTTTGCGACAGATAAGGGGCGCTGTGACGCTCGTCACTGACAATGAGCTGAGATTTTCCGCTTTCGACGCAACGCCGTTCTGAATCCTTATCTACTTCACCGGCTTATGCTGGGTCTTGGTTTACAATGTTTAGTACTTCCAAAGCACTCATCTTTCATTCGCATTCCGAGGAGGAAATCTCATGAAGCTCACCCCTGGCAAATTAGCCGGTCTCAAGAAAGTCTCCAATGAGCGTGGTGTGATTGCGGCCGCCGCCATGGATCAGCGCGGTTCGCTGCAGAAGTCGCTGGCCAAGGAAAAAGGCGGCGAAGTGACCGACGCTATGATGGAAGAATTCAAATCGCTGGTCACGGAAGTTCTAACGCCGCATGCCACTGCGATCCTGCTCGATCCGGAGTGGGGACTGCCGGCATCGAAGCGCCGTGCGAAGAATGCCGGCCTCTTGCTCGCGTATGAAAAGACCGGATACGACAAGACTGGTCCAGGCCGCTTGCCGGATCTGCTGGATCTGTGGTCGGCACGCCGCCTGAAGGAAGCGGGCGCGGATTGCGTGAAGATTCTGCTGTACTACACGCCGGACGATCCCAAGCATGTGAATGACATCAAGCACGCGTGGGTGGAGCGAATCGGCGACGAATGCCGCGCGAACGACATCCCGTACTTTCTCGAGTTCGTGGGCTATCAAGAGGGCGCCGACGAGAAGGGTCTGGAATACGCCAAGCGGAAACCGCACATCGTCACCGAAAGCATGCGCGAGTTCAGCAAAGACCGCTACGGTGTCGACGTACTGAAGGTCGAAGTGCCGGTCAATATGAAGTTTGTCGAAGGCGTGAAGTGCTTTGGCGGGACGAAGGCGTACACCAAGAAAGAAGCAATCGATCTGTTCCACAAGGCCGCGGACGTTGCGACGAAGCCGTTCATTTATTTGTCGGCAGGCGTCAGCAACGCGGAGTTCAGCGAGACGCTGGAACTCGCGGGCGAGTCGGGTGTGAAGTTCAACGGCGTGCTGTGCGGCCGCGCGACCTGGAAAGACGGGATCCCGATTTACGCCAAGCAGGGTGCTGCCGCATTCCGCAAGTGGCTGGAGACTGAAGGCGTGAAGAACATTCACAACGTCAATGACAAGCTGAAAGCTGCAACCAGCTGGTATTCGATCTACGGAGTGGAACTGGTTCACGCGTAAAATTACCGAAGTTATGTGGCGCGGGCGACCTAGCCCGCGCCATTCTTTTTCGCTCTTCACACGTTTCAGCGAGTTCGTTCACTTTGAAGCCGAAGACCCTTCTTTCCTGGAGCAGCGGTAAAGACAGCGCGTGGACGCTGCACGTGC
Organism: uncultured Acidobacteriota bacterium; assembly: GCA_963787685.1. GTDB lineage: Bacteria > Acidobacteriota > Terriglobia > Terriglobales > Acidobacteriaceae > Sulfotelmatobacter. The sequence continues at coordinate 85,709 of CAWBED010000025.1, read as the reverse complement.
TCCGCCAGCGCGGCGAGGTCGAAGTCGTCGGTCTTCTCACTACGATCAACACACACTTCCAGCGCGTGGCCATGCACGGGACGCGACAGGCCCTGCTCAAGGCGCAGGCTCGCGCGGCTCGATTGCCGCTGTGGGAAGTACCGTTGCCTTGGCCCTGCAGTAACGAAATCTATGAAGCTGCAATGGCAGCGGCGTGCGCGGCCGCAATTGCGCAAGGCATCACGGCCATCGCGTTTGGCGATCTCTTTCTCGAGGATGTGCGCAGGTACCGCGAAGACCGCTTGCGCGGAACAGGGCTCGAGCCGCTTTTCCCGCTCTGGGGACGGAACACTCGCGAGCTGATTTCAGAAATGCTGGATGGCGGACTACGGGCTCGAATTGTTTGCGTGGATCCGGCGAAACTTTCCGCCGACTTTGCGGGCCGCGATCTCGATCATGAGGTGTTACGCCGGATGCCTGCTCAAGCGGATCCCTGCGGCGAGAACGGCGAGTTTCACACCTTCACGCATGCCGGCCCGATGTTCTCTGAAGCGATTCGGTTCGAAGGCGGTGAAGTCGTGACGCGAGACGGTTTTGTCTACGCCGATGCGCTACCCTGCTCCGAAACGCCTTCAGGTCCTGCGGCGGGCAGAGCCTGAAGGCGGTACGTTTTCGGAACGCTAACTTGCGACTGATGCATCGCTCCTCTGCTTGGTGCGCACTTGGTCAGACTTGGGCTGCGCCGCCGTCCACGAACAACTCGACACCGGCGATGAAGCTGGCATCGCTTGAGGCGAGGAACACCGCCGCCTTGCCGATCTCATCTGGCTGGCCCATGCGTCCGAGCGGAACGATCGATGTCAGGTGCGCCTTGATGCCCTTCCGTTCCTCCTCGCTGTCCGCAAGGCCATCGAGAATTGGAGTATCGATCGGACCCGGGCTGATGACATTGACTCGGATCTTGCGATCCTTCAAGTCGTTTGTCCATCCGCGAGCGAAGGAGCGCACTGCTGCCTTGGTTGCCGAATACACACTGAACGCCGGCATTCCCTTGATGGACACGATCGAAGCATTCAGAAGAATCGATCCGCCGTCCGGAATCAGAGGCAACGCTTTCTGCACGGTAAACAGCAATCCCTTTACATTGAGGTTGAACGTCTGGTCGAACTGTTCTTCGGTGATCGAACCCAGAGGCGCGAGGCTGCCTCCGCCGGCGTTGGCGAAGACAACGTCGAGTCGTCCCTTTTCTTTCTTGATCTGGGCAAAGAGACGGTCGAGGTCGGCCAGGTTCGATGCATCGGCGCGCACCGCGGTGATATTCGAGCCGATCGTCTTTACAGCCTTGTCGAGTTCGCTCTGACGGCGCCCGGTAATGTAGACATGGGCTCCTTCGCTGACGAATTGCTGGGCTGTGGCCAGACCAATTCCGCTGCTGCCGCCGGTTACGAGTGCGATTTTGCCTTCCAGTTTGCCTGCCATGTGCTTCCTCCTTCGTTTCCGGCCATTTTTGGACCGTACGGTACAGATGTGTTGACCCGTGCTGAAGATTCATGTTTTTTGAACTGGATGGTATAAAAGTGCATCTAAGCAAGTATGGCATCCGAAACCAACCACGCAAAGATAGGACGGCCCCGGGCGTTCAGCGAGCCGGATGCGCTCGATGCGGCCATGCGTGTGTTTTGGGAGAAGGGATACGAAGGCGCCTCCCTCGACGACCTGACCGAGGCCATGGGAATCAACCGATCCAGCCTGTATGCAACCTTCGGCGATAAGGAAGCGTTGTTCCAGAAAGCCGTTGAGCGATACCGGGAGGGGCCGATGGGCTTCTTCCACGAGGCACTACAACAACCGACGGCTCGAGGCGTGGTCGAGGCGCTATTTCGGGGGACGGTAAAGTTCCTCGCTGATCCGTCGCACCCAAAAGGGTGTCTGTCTCTGCAAGGCGGACTCGCGTGCGGAGCCGGAGCGGAGAACGTGAACCAATCGATGATCGACTGGCGGAAAGACGGGCAATCGATCCTGCAAAAGCGCCTGCAACGCGCCCGGTCTGAGGGCGATCTGGCGGACGATGTGAATCCAAAGGATCTCGCACGCTACATCGCGATCGTGATCAACGGACTGGGGGTGCAGGCGGTGAACGGCGCGACGGCGACGGAGATGAATCGCGCGGTAGAGCTTGCGCTGCGGTCGATGCCGATCTAACAGGTTAGGCCCTTCGATCGTTTCAGGCGGACAGCAGGTTCCTCGCTGCGCTCGGAATGACAACAGCTACAACCGTTTTCTCGCTACGCTCGGAATGACAAAAACCCACAAGAGAGCATGACAACACCCGGAAGAGGGCGGTGTGGTCGGCTTCCGCCGGCGGGAGTGCGTTTACAAATCGAGACGGTCTTTATGCAAACATTTACCAGTTCCATTGATGCCGTCGGCGAAAGTACCGAGTCCAATCAGCGGATAGCGGGTTTACACAAGTGAATCCGCTGCAAATCGAAAGCGCCACTTCAAAGCTTTCGAGGGGAGGTGCTAATGATGTGCCTTCGCTCCTGGTTCCAACACTCTTCGTCGCAAACCCCTTCAACAACTTTCATCAACCTCAAAACTCACAAGAGACGATCCACGCGAGTTATTGCTGGATTCACCACTCTTCTATTTCTAACCTTCACATGCGTTGCGCAGCAGCCGGAAGCCGGCGACCAGCAGGGCGTTCAGCCTAGTCAGTCTCAATCGGCAAGTTCAACCGTCACGATTCCAGCCGGAACCCAGCTCGCGCTTGTGCTCACGCACCCGGTTGAAAGCAGGGTCATCCATCACGGGGATGACATCTATGCGCAGATCACCTCGCCGGTGAATGCCGGGGACGAGATGGTGATCCCGCCTGGCACATTTGTCCAAGGGACCGTGGACAAGCTTGAACAACGCAAAGGGCAAAGTGCGGAGCTGCGATTGCAATCGATGGCCATCACGTTTCCCGACGGTTATGTCGCTCCGGTTTCGGGGCCGATCACTCTGCAGAGCAATGAGGGATACGCGATCAAAGATCCTGGGTCGAGACGGGCCATTGCTGCCTTCGTGTTGCCGGCTGCAGGAGCAGGCGTCGGCGCGCTGATCGGCCACTCGGTCGGAAAGGCCGAATCCACGACGACCAGCGCATTTCCACCGGGCTGCATTGGGCCGCCGCCGTTCTGCGGTACCACCACTACGCCGGTCTTCGGCACCAAGGCCAAAGACGCCATCATCGGCGCAGGAGTTGGCGCTGGCATCGGAGCGGTCGGTGCGGTTGCGCTGTTGTTCGGCTCACATCATTTCTTCATGGATGTCGGATCACCGGTGGAAATGACGCTGCAGCATCCAATCACGTTGAAACAGAACGAGGTCGCCGCGGCCGTGGCACAATCCGCGCAGCATCCGGTAGCGGAACAACCGGTGGCGCCACGTCCTGTGCCGCCTCCTCCGCCGGACACGCCGTTCGATCACGGGACCTGTTACACGCCCGGGACACCGGGTACGCCGTCAACCGTAATCCCGGGACCGCCGGGGCCCGATGGAGTACCGGGACCACCGACGATTATTCCTGGGACTCCACCGACTCCTGGAACGCCTTATCCGTGTCCGTGAGATGAGGGATCAGGGGCTAGGGGCTAGCGATTGGTCGCTGGTGGATTGGATCAGTCTGCTCGGAACGCTTGTCATTCCGAGCGGAGCGAGGAATCTGCTGTTTGTTGACAACACACGCAGCAGACTCCTCGGGCACTGAGCATTTCGGGAGGCCGATCGGTTTCCGAAAATCCTCAGCAGTCTGTTGTATTCTCTCAGTCTCCGCCCATCCGAAAGTTCCAAATCGGGTGGCGGACGCCAAACATGCCGACTCTTATCGCTCAGCCCACGCGCATTCAGTCCGCCGGAAATAAACCGAAGCTTATTGACGAGTACATCGGCCGCGTCAACTCGAAGACAGCGGCGGCCAGCGTCGCGCACATGCGCAGTCCAAGTGGATGGCTCGAGCCCGGGCAAACTCCAGAGTTCGACGAGTTCACGATCGTGTTAAAAGGAACGTTGCGCGTCGAGCACAAAGGCGGATCGCTCGACGTCCATGCGGGACAGGCAGTGGTGGCGCACGCGGGAGAGTGGGTGCGCTATTCGACTCCGCAAGAAGAAGGCGCCGAATATATCGCCGTGTGCCTGCCTGCGTTCTCCATGGAAACCGTTAATAGGGATGAATAAATGCTGTCAGCTTCCCCTGCTCCGGCCGTCTAATCCCTTAACAAACCAGCGAAAATCAATCTGTTTCGTTGTTCACTTTTGGACAACGAAATCCGCGAGTGGACGCGCCGCAAAGCCGACGTTAGCGGCCATAGCCGGTTTGCTATTGGCAGTAACAGACTTGGCACGGCGGTGCGATTGGCTCGCCATTTGCACGATCGTCAACATTGAGGGCGAGGTGTGTTATGGGGGTTTTCTGGAAGGACTTGCAGCTTGCCATTCGAATGCTGGCGAAGAAGCCGGGATTCATTGCGGTCGCGGTCATCACTCTGGCGCTGGGCATTTCGATCAATGCCACCATGTTCAGCATGGTGAGCGCCTTCCTGTTGCGGCGTCCGCCCGGCCGCGATCCCGACCACGTGGCGGTTGTTAGTTCCATCGATCCCGCGCAAGGATTCCAGGCGGATGCAAGTCTGATCTCGATACCAAATTATCTCGCCTGGCGAGAAGCGAACCATGTCTTCACCGACGTGGCCGCAACGGATGAATATCGCAACGTCAGCCTGACGACGCAGGGACAATCTGAAGCGTTCCGCGGCGCAGCCACGACGGCAAATTATTTCGGCGTGCTTGGCGTCGTTCCCCAGTTCGGCCGCGTATTCGATGCAGGCGAGGATCAGCCCGGCCGCGACCACGTGGCCGTACTCAGCCATGAACTATGGGCGAGCCATTTTGGTTCCGACGCAGCGATCATTGGCCGCACGATCCGGCTGAACCGCGAAGACTACACCGTAATCGGCGTGATGCCCGCGAGTTTCCAGATGATGGGCTACACGCCTCAGTTATGGATTCCACTCGTGGTGACTGCTGCCGATCAAACGGTTGCTGCGCGAAAGGATCGCAATCTGCATTTGTTCGCGCGATTGAAGCCCGGAGTCACCATCGAACAGGCCCGCGCCGAGGTCGTTACTCTCGCGCGCCGGTCGGAAGCAAGCTTCCCTGAAGTTGAAAAAGGTTGGGGAGCAACGGCACGAACTCTTCCTGACTTCCTGATTTACGACTTCGGCATTCGCACCGCGCTGGCAGTATTGATGACCGCGGTTGGATTCGTCCTGATGATCGCGTGTGCCAACGTCGCCGGGCTTCTCCTGGCTCGATCAGCGGGACGCAGGAGAGAGCTCGCCATCCGCTTCGCGTTGGGTGCCGGCCGCATCCGCATCGTCCGGCAACTACTGACGGAAGGCCTTGTGATCGCGGTGCTCGGCGGCAGTGCAGGCTTGGTGCTGGCCTCATGGGGTATCAAGGTCGTGCGGGCGCATATGGTCTTCAACGACGCCGTCAGCGCCATACCAGTGAGTCTCGATCGTAATGTCGTGATCTTCGCCGCGGCCGTGTCATTGTTTTGCGCGGTGCTGTGCAGTCTGGCACCGTCGCTGAACGCTTCACGAACCGATATCACTACAAATTTGAAAGATGAAGGCCGCACGGCATCTTCGAGCCGATCAAGCAGCCGTCTCCGCACCGTGATGGTGACCGGCGAAATCGCAATGGCGCTGTTTCTTCTGGTAGGAAGCGGTTTGCTCGTGCGCGGAATCTACTCGATCGAACATCAGAACCTGGGCTTCCGCGCGGATCACATTCTGACCGCGAACGCGACTCTCGATGAGGCGCATTACAAGGACTCGTCGCGGCAGATCCGCTTCGTAGAGGATGTCATTCCCAACCTGCAACGTCTGCCGGGTGCACAGGTAGCCGCCGTCACCTCCGATCTACCGGCGACGGGCGCCGGCAGCGTAACTCTGCGGATCAAAGGCCAGCCGGACCCTCCAGCGAGCCAGCGCCTGACGGCAATCGACTTCGTTGTCACTCCCGATTTCTTTCAGACTTTTGGCATCTCGTTTTTGCGCGGGCGGACATTCGCAGAAGCGGACAGTGCGACAACGACGCGCGTCGTCATTGTGAACCAGGAGTTCGCCAACCGCTATTTACACGGCGAGGAACCGCTGGGAAAACAGGTTCAGCTGGATGTGAGCGGCACCCCCGTGTGGAGCGAGATCGTCGGAGTCGTCGGCAACGTCAAAGTTTTCTCCGAATCGACGCGAGAAGCGCCCGAAGTCTACGAGTCGTTCTTCCAGAGACCTGTAGGGTCGTTCTCGATGGTAGTTCGGGCGGGCTCCGATCCAGCGGCACTCTTTTCTGCGCTGCGGGGCGCGGTCGCACAAGTGGACCCAGATATTCCTCTATCGCACGTAATGACGATGCCCGCGATCATCGAGCGACAGGGAGGCGGCGATACATTTTTCGTGAGAGTGCTCGGAGCATTCGCAGTGCTGGCCCTGATTCTTGCTGCAATTGGAATCTATGGCCTCATTGCATTTTCGGTGGGCCAGAGAACGCAAGAAATCGGCATCCGCATGGCCTTAGGAGCCAGGGGCCAGGATGTGCTGCGCATGATTATTGGCGAGGGATTGAAGATGTCCGCGATCGGAGGGGGGATCGGATTCGCGCTGGCCCTGCCGCTGCCTAAACTCTTCGCAGCGATCTTCTTCGATCTACGCGTTCACGAACCGCGGCTGTACTTTGTTGTCCCCCTCGTCGTTCTCGCAGTTGCGATGCTGGCAGCTTATGTTCCGGCGAGGCGAGCCGCCCGCGTGGAACCCATGAACGCCTTGCGTCAGCAATAAGGGGAAGCACGACGGGCCCCGGGTTTAGCCCCCGTGGCATTAATCTTGGTGATACTTCGACCTGCAGTGAGATTTCTTCTGCGGACGCGCTCCACCGTCAAGCTTCGCTCGACCGGGCAGCCGAGGCGACTGTCGCCACATGGTTCAGTGGAGGGATTCAGCTAGCAGCTAGGTGCGAGCCTCACTCCCACTCAATCGTGCCCGGCGGCTTCGAGGTGACGTCGTAGACGACGCGGTTGACGCCTTTTACTTCATTCACGATGCGGGTGGAAATGATTTTAAGGACTTCGTGCGGAAGTGGGACCCAATCGGCAGTCATGCCGTCTTCAGAACTCACGGCGCGGACCGCGCAAGTATAGGCATACGTGCGCGCGTCGCCCATGACGCCGACCGTCATAACGGGAAGCAGGACGGCAAACGACTGCCAGATTTTTGTATAGAGACCCGCTTCTTTAATCTCGCTGACGACGATGTCGTCGCACTCGCGCAGAATCGCTACGCGATCGGGCGTGACTTCTCCCAGAACGCGGACGGCAAGGCCCGGGCCGGGGAATGGCTGCCGCTGCAAGATTTCTTCGGGCATGCCCAGGTCGCGGCCGATCTTGCGGACTTCGTCTTTGAACAGATCCTTTAACGGCTCGATGAGCTTGAGCTTCATTTTTGCGGGCAGGCCGCCGACGTTGTGATGCGACTTGATCACCTGCGACGGTCCGCGCACGGACCGCGATTCGATCACGTCGGGATAGAGCGTGCCCTGGACCAGCCACTTCACCTTGCCTTCGGTCTTCTCGATCCGGCGAGCTTCTTTCTCGAAGACTTTGATGAACTCGTTGCCGATGATCTTGCGCTTTTTCTCGGGGTCGCTGACGCCCTTCAGTTTTCCAAGGAACCGGTCCGTCGCATCGACGGCATCGAGGTGCAAGCCGAGTTTATCGCGCAGCGTCTTCTGAACTTTCTCGAACTCGTTCTTGCGCAGAACTCCGTTGTTGACGAAAACGCAGGTCAGGCGCGACTTCCCTTTCGCATCGCGCATTGCGCGATCGACCAGCACCGCCGCGACCGATGAATCCACACCACCGGAGAGCGCGCAGATGGCGCGTCCGGTGCCGACCTGCTGCTTGATCTGCTCAATTGTTGAATCGATAAAGTGGCGAGCGGTCCATGTGGGCTTAGCGCCGCAGATTTGAAACACAAAATTCTTTAGAATCTGCGTGCCCTGCGGCGTGTGGTGCACCTCGGGGTGAAACTGCACGGCGTACCACTTCTTCTCCGTGTTCTGGATGCCGGCGACGGCGTGATGGGTCTTCGCCATCAACTCAAAGCCGGGAGGAAGTTCGAGCGCCTCGTCGCCGTGCGACATCCAGACGGCGAGCTTTTTGGCCATCCCTTGAAAGAGGACGGATGCAGAAATAACGTCCACCTCGGCGTGTCCATACTCGCGCTTCTCTGCCGGCCGGACCTTGCCCCCGAGCGTGTGCACCATGAACTGAAGCCCGTAGCAGATGCCGAGCACGGGCAGACCCAGCTCAAATAAGCGCACGTCGGCCGGAGGAGCGTCTTTGTCGTAGACCGACCACGGGGCTCCCGAGAGAATGATCCCGATCGGGTTGTAGCTTTGGACCTCGGAGAGTTTGGCCGTGCAAGGCAGCACGACCGAAAAAACATTCTGCTCGCGGATTCGGCGCGCGATGAGCTGCGTGTACTGCGCGCCAAAATCGAGGATAACGATGGATTGATTCAGCAAGGCTGGATTTTTCGGGGATTGGTTCGCCACCAATGAGTTTCTCAGATTCGGGGAGAAGGTGTAAAGGGATGGCGAAGTTCTTGAGAAACGTTATGTGTAACCTTCTCGCAATCGATCAACATTCTGGCACCAGTGGTATAGCTAAGTTTCTAAAGCCAGGCCAGGAACGTCACTGAGGATTGGTTCCTCCCGGTCGATCGTCGTCTGAAGCGGTGGCGCAGACGGCGTCAAGGTCAGCGGGGCGGCTACGGCTTCCGGCATTTCGGTGATACAGATATATCCGGCCAAACGCGCAGTGTAGAGCCAGTCGGCGAAGGCGAAGTAGAGCAGCGTTACGAACGCCACGGTAAGTACCACGAATCGCCAGGGCAAGAGAGTCGCGACCCCGATCAGCGTCGAGGCCACCGTGCTCGCAACTACAAAGGCAATGATGTGGGCTAGGCCTGTCCAGGTGCTCACTGCGAAAACGGGGCCGATGCGCTCACGACAAAGAGTCACGGCAGAGGAGATCGATCCCACGGCGTCTTCGCCATCGCGGACGGCGAATATTCCCGCAAGCGATAAGAGCCAATTGAGGGCCCAGGTGATGAGGCAGATGAGCGCTGCAAATGGAAGAAACACTACGAACGCGAGGCCGGGTTGAGGGTCCGAATCCGGCGAGACGAAGCTAGCCAGGATTGCGGCCCCTACAAATCCGAAGAGCGCCGCCAGGAACAAAACTGCGCGCAGGAAATTCAGGCGGAAGAGTGCAATCCCATTCGTCGCGACGAGGCTCTCAGACTCGCTTCCGGGCGCACCCGAAATGTTATTTGCGCCCCTATTAACAATGCCTTGACGAAAGTATTCGAGTAACCCGCGCACAGTGGCGATACGGCCGACTGACGCAGCAATGATCCAAAGCAGACCAAGCATCGATCCCGCGACGATCCACGACATCACAACGCGATTCAGGCTCCCGCGTAGCATGTGTGCAATCGCCTGCCACACCAGATAAGGCTGGCGGGTCCGCAGCATCAGCAGCTCGCCATTGGTGACCGGAAGCGTGTTGATGTATTCGAAGAGGCCAAAGAGGAACAGCGCGAGAGCAGTGGCGCCCACGATCCAGCGCCAAGTGATTTCCGCCAGGGTTAACGAAGGGCGCCGGAACGCCGCGCGGAAGCCTTCGACGGTGGGGGAGACGGACATGCGTAGTCAGGATACCTCAGGGGCACTACTGATGGATTTGTCATTCCGAGCGGAGCGAAGGATTTACTTTGTACCAGCGCAAGCAAACAGCAGGTTCCTCGTCGCTTCGCTCCTCGGAATGACAAAAGCTACTTCACGGAATACAAGACTTACTTCACGGAATCACAGGAGCTATTTCACGACGAGATTTACCATCTTGCCGGGCACGTAGATCTTTTTGATGATCTGCTTGCCGGCGATGGCGGCTTTTACTTTCTCATCGGCGAGGGCGCGATCGAGAACGAAGCTTTCCTCGGCATCGGCGGGCACGACGATGCGGCCGCGCAGTTTGCCGTTTACCTGCACGGGGATTTCGATCTCTTCTTCCTTCGCGAGCGCGGCATCGTACTTGGGCCAGGGCGCCTTCAACAAATTCCCTTTTTCGCCCAGCATCTCCCAAAGCTCGTGAGCGAGATAAGGAGCGAAAGGCGCGAGCAACAAGACGACATCGCGCTGCACTTCCGCGAGAAACGGTACGGGCACCAAGTTCTTAGCGATTGACCCTTCCGCGCCATACAAGACGTTCACCAGCTCCATGATCGCGGAGATGCAGGTATTGAAGTGCCAGCGTCCCTGGAAATCGTCGCTGACGCGCTTGATGGTCTGATGCAGCTTGCGTTGAATCGCGCGCGCCTCGGGAGACAGCTCCGCCGGAACTGGGTTGCTCCAGTCCGGATGATCCGGTTTCGCATTGCGGACGACGAAGCGGTACACACGACCTAAAAATCGCTGAATGCCTTCGATCCCTGAATCCTGCCAGTCAAGATCGCGGTCCGGAGGCGCGGCAAACAGGCTGTACAGGCGCGCAGCATCGGCCCCGTAGCGCGCGACCATCTCGTCGGGCGAAACCACGTTGCCAAGGCTCTTCGACATCTTCGCGCCGTCCTTGATCACCATGCCCTGCGTGAACAGGCGTTCGGCAGGTTCGTCGTTGGTGATCATGCCTAGGTCGCGCATGAACTTGGTCCAGAAGCGCGAGTAGATCAAATGCAGGATCGCGTGCTCGACGCCACCAATGTACTGATCAATCGGAAACCAGTAGTCCGCGATTTTGCCATCGAAGGGCGCGCGATCATTGTGCGCGTCGGTATAGCGATAGAAATACCACGACGAATCGACGAACGTATCCATCGTGTCGGTCTCGCGGCGCGCCGGGCCGCCACACTTCGGACATGTCGCATTGACAAACTCCGGCACTCGGCCGAGCGGCGAACCTCCGGTCAACGTGATGTCGACATTGTCCGGCAAAATCACGGGCAAATCTTTTTCCGGCACAGGGACGATGCCATCTTTCTCGCAATACAGCATCGGAATCGGCGTGCCCCAATAGCGCTGCCGCGAGATACCCCAATCCTTCAACCGATACGTAACCGTTGCCTTGCCGAAACCCTTTTCTTCGGCGAACGCGGCCATCTTCTTGATTGCGTCCGCGCAACTCATGCCGCTGTAGGCACCGGAGTTGATCACCATGCCGTCGTGCGCGGTGAAGGGCAACTGCGGCTCGGTCATCGTTTCTTCGGGATCGTTAGAGATGGGCAGAATGACCAACCGGATCTCAAGCTTGTACTTCTTGGCGAACTCGTAGTCGCGCTCATCGTGCGCGGGCACACTCATGATGGCGCCCGTGCCGTAGTCCATCAGAATGTAGTTGGCGATCCAGATCGGCACCTTCTCACCGCTGAACGGATTGATGGCGTAACGATGCGTATTCACTCCGTGCTTTTCGATTTCGCCGATGTCGCCCGCTTCTTTGGCCTTGCGCTGTTCGGCAATCAACTGCTGGACTGATTCGCCAAGAGGCTGGTTGTGGCGCGTAAAATCAGCGACTAACGGATGCTCAGGCGCGAGCTGCACCGACGTCGCGCCGAAGATCGTATCGACACGCGTAGTGAAAACGCTGATGGTCGAACCGGCGGGACCGGCGGCGCCATCGAGTTTGAAATCGACCAGCGTCCCTTCGCTGCGGCCGATCCAGTTGCGCTGCATGATGCGGACTTTTTCTGGCCAGCCGTCAAGCTTATCGAGATCGCGCAACAATTCCTCGGCGTACTTCGTGGTGCGCACGAACCACTGCTCTAACTCGCGCTGCTCGACGAGCGTGTCTTCGTGGCGCCAGCAACATCCGTCGACGACCTGCTCGTTCGCGAGCACCGTCGCACACTTCGGACACCAGTTGACCTTGCTTTTCTTGCGATATACCAATCCCAATTCATAGAGCTTGAGGAAGAACCACTGATTCCAGCGGTAGTAATCCGGCAAGCAGGTCGTAACTTCGCGCGACCAGTCGTAGGCGAAGCCGAGCCGCTTCATCTGCGACTTCATGTTCGCGATATTGCGTAACGTCCACTCGCGCGGCGGAGTGTTATTCGAAATCGCGGCATTTTCCGCGGGCAAGCCGAACGAATCCCATCCCATGGGATGGAGCACGTTGTAACCGTTCATCCACATGTAGCGGGCAAGCGCGTCACCGATAGAGTAGTTGCGGACGTGTCCCATGTGGAGCGCGCCTGATGGGTAAGGCAGCATTTCGAGGACGTAATATTTCTTCTTGGTCGAGTTGGCTTCGGCGGCGTAGAGGGCGGAGTCCTGCTGCCAGCGTTCGAACCACTTGGTCTCAACACGCTTGGGGTCGTAGCGTTCGTCGTTGGGACGATCGGCTTGAGTGACGGCTTCCATTTTTTCTTCTGGCGGCATAAGGGGCCAAACGGGAAAGCTGAAACCTAGATTCTACAACGGCGGCCTTCGATTCTTCAGGCGCATGCCTTTTCTAACGTTGCCAGGCATAAGCGTGCCACTATGCCTCTATGACGAGTTTCTTCAGCGCTTCCACATTTCTTCGATCGTCGCCCGGCTTTTCGATCGGAGTTTCTGCAATGAATGCAGCGTGAGCCAAGCGTAGATCGTTCAACAGAATGCGGAACGTTTCCTTGCCGATAGTTCCCTTCCCGATCTGCTGGTGACGGTCGAGTTTCGATCCACGCGCTGCTTTGGCATCGTTGCAGTGCCAGACTTTCACTCGATTTAAGCCGATAGTCGCGTCGAGGTGCTGCAGCGTCTGATACAAGCCCTCTTCGCTCACGATGTCGTATCCGGCAACGTGGGTGTGACAGGTATCGATGCATGCGCCGACGGGAACGATGCCGTCGAGACGCTTGATCACTTCCGCGACTTGTTCGAAGCTCCCGCCAAGGGAGAACTCGGCTCCAGCGGTGTTCTCGATGAGGATCGTCAAGCCGCCGGCGGCGAGATCCAGTCCTTGCGTCGACGCAGCAATTGCCGCGGCGGTGCGAAGCAGCCCTTGCTCACGATCGGCCCCGCGAAACGACCCGGGATGCAATACCAGATAGTCCGCGCACAGGGCCAGAGCCCTTTCTACTTCGCCGCGAAAAGCCTCCATCGATTTGTTCAGGAACAGTTCATTCGAGCTGGCCAGATTCACTAGATAGTTTGTGTGAATCACCAGCGGCTTGAGATCGTATCGCGCACGCAGGCGGTTCATCTCGTTGCATTGTGGGATCCCAAGTTCGTACGGCGCCCATTGGCGCGGGCTGGAAGAGAAGATCTGCAGCGTATTGCAGCCTAGCCGATAGGCGCGTTCGGCGGCATTCTGAACGCCTCCCGCAGAAGATGTATGAATGCCGATGCGGCGCGAGGTCAGACGAGGCGGCTTTCGTGGCGAACGTTTTGCAAGAATGTCCTGCTCGCGGGCAATCGACCGGACCATGACGAGAGTATAAAGTGACACAAACAATCGTGGAGGCGTCCCGAGCGGGCGTCTCCACGATGGTTTTGTCTCGGTCTACCGCTTTGTGTTCGACAGCTTCCGGAACTCGTCGGGCGTTAGCTTCACCGAAGCAGCCGCAATGTTCTGTTCGAGGTGTTCCACCGACGACGTGCCCGGGATGGGTATGGTCACAGGCGAACGCTGCAGCAACCACGCCAACGCGACCTGAAGAGGTTGTGCATGATGCGCTTTGGCAGCCACCGTTAAAGCCTCATGCGCGGCTTTGCCGGCTCCAAGCGGGAACCATGGAATGAACGCGATTCCATGCTTCTCGCAATAATCGATAACCGAATCCCACTCACGGTCGGCAAAGCTGTAGCGGTTCTGTACCGAAGCAATCGGGACGATTTTGCGGGCGCGCTCCACGTGCTCGCGCGTTACGTTCGAAAGACCCACCATGTTGATCTTGCCTTCTTTGCGTAGATCGGCAAGGGTCTCCACCGATGCATCGAACGGAGTGACAGGATCCGGAGCATGCAACTGGTACAGATCGATGCGCTCAACCCGCAGCCGCTTTAAGCTGCCTTCGATTGCTTTGCGCAGATGTTCGGGGCTGGCATCGTGGGTCCATTGATTCGGTCCCGGGCGGTTCCATCCACCCTTGGTTGCGATTACTAAATCCTTGGGATAGGGAAACAGAGCTTCCGCAATGAGTTCTTCGCTGACGCTGGGGCCGTAAGAGTCGGCTGTATCGATAAAGTTCACGCCGAGTTCAACGGCGCGGCGCAGCACCGCTAGAGCGCGAGCGCGGTCCCTGGGTGGTCCCCAAACACCATCGCCGGTGATGCGCATCGCGCCAAAGCCGAGTCGGTTGACGACTCGTTCACCAAGAAGGGAAAAGGTTCCTGCAAGACTGGCTGAAATATCTTGTACTTGAGAGCTCATGAGACCTCCTGAATCTTTCGTAGGAAAATGTTAGATATAACGGATTGAAGCGCTGAAGAGAGCATTTCCAGTAGCGAAATGACGACTGAACTTATAGATGTCGCAGCAGGCGGAGCCGATGCAGAAAGCCAGTTATCGATTGCTCCTATTTAAAGTAGCGGATAAACTTATTGACTTGACCGCTTAAGGGCGCGTGTTTTGCTTTCCACACAGCGGTACGGACCCTAGGAGTTCCCATGTTAGTCGTCATGAAGTCGCAAGCCAGCGAAGAGCAGGTACGCGCCGTTTGCGAAAAAATCGAAAAGCTCGGGTATCGCGCGCATCCCATGCCGGGCGCAACCCGCACCGCCATCGGCATTACCGGCAACAAGGGCGAGGTCGAACACGGCACGCTCGAAGAAATGCCCGGCGTGCAGGAAGTCATCCAGGTTTCGAAGCCCTACAAGCTGGTCAGCCGCGACGTGAAGGAAGAAAACACAATTATCCGTTTTCCCGGGACGACGGCGACCATTGGCGGACCTGCGCTGGCGATCGTGGGCGGACCGTGCGCGATCGAGAGCCGGGAACAAGCTTTCGCCGTCGCCGAGCGAGTGCATCGCGCTGGGGCGCAATTCTTTCGCGGCGGCGCATACAAACCGCGTACGTCGCCTTATTCGTTCCAGGGACTCGGCGAGGAAGCGCTGCGCATCATGGCGGAAATCCGTCAGCAGTACGGCATGCGGATCATCACCGAGGCCATCGACCACGAATCACTCGATCTGGTCGATGAATACGCGGACGTGATCCAGATCGGCGCACGCAACATGCAGAATTTTTCTCTGCTCAAACGCGCCGGACGAGCCCGCAAACCGGTTCTGCTCAAGCGCGGAATGTCGGCTACGCTCGAAGAATTCCTGATGGCCGCCGAATACATCCTCAGCGAGGGCAACTACAACGTCGCGCTCTGCGAACGCGGCGTGCGTACGTTTGCTGATCACACCCGCAACACACTCGATCTCAGCGTCGTGCCAGCAGTGCAGAGGTTGAGCCATCTGCCGATCCTGGTCGACCCCAGCCACGGCACGGGCAAGAGGAACAAAGTCACACCGCTGTCGCGAGCTGCGGTAGCCGTCGGCGCAGATGGCCTGATGGTGGAAGTTCATACGCAGCCGGATCAGGCGCTCTCGGATGGCCCGCAGTCGCTCTTCCCCGATCAGTTCGACGAACTGATGAAGCAAGTGCGCCAGATCGCCGCGGTGGTCGGCAGAACCGTGCCGGCGATCGAGGTCAGCGAGCCTGCGGTGGTCAGCAAGTAAGAGTTCGACGTGGCCCACCTTGCCTTCATTTTGCTGCTAGCCGGAGGTTTCCTCGCCCTTCCGGCGGAAGCTCAGCAGACTGCTGTTCGAGACGATCTCCCGAAATGCGTTTCGACTCTTGAGCCTCCCATTCCGGAAAATATGATTCGGCCGAAGTATCCGAAGAACGCCCTCAGAAACGGGATCGGCGGAAAAGTTGAAGTACGCGCAGCTGTTGCGCCCAGCGGAAAAATTGACGAGCTGACTGTAGTCAACAGCGAATCTGAATTCTCAGCGAGCGCCATCAAGGCGATTCGACAATGGCGGACTGCGGAGCAATTCCCCGCCGTTTCCATCTTTTTCTGGCTACTCACCTTGACGGGTTCGGGCGCGCTCCGGTGACCGTTCTTTTGCGCCGACTCCGAAACGCGGCGAAGATTCAACTTTAGCTCTATGCCGTAATCTGATAATCTGATTTTATGAAAAAGACGGTTATTTCAGTCACGGAGGCGGCGCGTAATTTTGCCGACTGCGTCAATCGAGCCCATTATCAGAACGTAACCTTCGTTTTGCTTAAGAACGGCTCGCCTGTCGCCCGCCTGATTCCTGACGGCGAAAAGGTTTGTCTGGGCCGTGACCTGGCGGAGGTCCTGCGTAAAGTGGAATTGCCTGCCGAAGAAGCAAGGGCCTGGAACCGCGATTTGAAGGTTGCTCGAAAACGTCTCAAACAGCCGAAGGATCGATGGCGATAATTCTCGATGCGGACGTAATCATCCGGGGTGAGAAAGGCACTTTTGACCTAGCAGCCTGGATGGCCTCTCAATCCAACGAACCTTTCGAAATCGCCGCGATCACCGTCGCGGAATTATGGCACGGCGTGGAACGAGCCACTGGTATCCATCGAGCCAAACGCGAACGCTACATTCGCTCATTTCTGGACCTCTTGCCGATTCTTCCGTATACGGAAATCACGGCACTTGAGCATGCGCGCATCTGGGCTGAACTCGAGTCCACGGGCGCAATGATTGGCTCCTATGACTTGATCGTGGCAGCCACTGCGATGGAGCGAGGCAGAACCGTAGCGACATTTAACCAACGCCATTTTGCCCACGTTCGCGGGTTGAACGTCATAAAGCCAAAATGAGAAAGTGAAAGTACCGAGTATCCGTCTTCCCGCTTCTGCTAAGCTTTCTGTTCTCCGGTTGGATTGCCTTTGAGAAAGCTCCTCTTCATCGCAGTGTTGGTTCCCATCCTTGGCGGTTTGGGGTGGTGGTATTTCCGCGAGCCACCGTTTCCGGACTACGGCCCCGCATTTCGCGAGTACGCGTACGTCACGAATGGCAAGAGCAACACGGTCAGCGTAATCGATCTGCGGACGTTCGCGCTGGCGAAGACTTTGCACGTGGGGAGCGAACCCACCGGCATTGCCGCCAACAGCAAGAAGAACGAAATCTACATCGTCAACACGGGATCGGATAATGTCAGCGTCATCGACGCCGAGACGAACACCATCGTCGCGACGATCGGCGTGCACGGGCATCCTTACTTTATCGACGTTTCGGAAGACGGCAAGCGTGCTTACGTGGCTAACTCGGGATCGGCGAACGTGAGCGTGATCGATCTGGAAAAACGCATGGTCATCGGAAACGTCCGTGTTGGCGCTTCTCCGGGGATGGCTCGGGTTTCACCGGATGGGGCAACGGTTGTGGTATCGAATCGCGGAGACAATACCGTCTCGCTGATCGACGTGAAATTCCTGCACGTGCGGGCGACGCTGCCCGTCTGCCAGCAACCGGAAGACATCTCGATCCTTCCGGATTCGAGCAAGGCATTCGTCACCTGCTCGGGATCGTCGCAAGTGGCCTCCATCCAATTGAAAAGCGCGCAGAAGGACGATCGGGTGCTCGCTCTGCTAGACGTGGGCCACACTCCGGTCAGCCTCGCATTGAAGCCCGACGGCGGCGAGATGATGGTGTGCAACTTCGATTCCGACAGCATCTCAATCGTCGAGACGGGCAACGACGAAGTCGGCAGCAGCCAGGAGATTGGTCAGCATCCGTCACGCGGCGTCGTTACGCTCGATAACTCGCGACTTTACGTGTCGAACTTCGGATCGAACAGCGTGGCCGTCTATGACATTGACATGGGGCGCCGCATCGCTACGCTGGCGGTCGGCAGCCATCCTGACAGCCTCGCGCTGACGCCGGATCAGAATTACCTGCTGGTCGTGGATACGGAATCAGGAGACGTGACCGTCATTCAAAAGCGTAAACCGCGGCGCACGCTGGAAACATCGGAGTACTCGCTGATGACGCTGATCCCAGTGGGCATGCAGCCGAACGCGATCGTGGTGAAGGCGTTCACGATGAGCGCAAAGAAGTGAAAGAATCGGCCATCTGATTCGCCTCGCTAGATCTTTTGTCATTCCGAACGAAGTGAGGAATCTGCTGTTGGCCTTCGCCGACACCGCAGACTCCTTGCCGCTTCGCGCCCCGGAATGACAACCCAACCTGTACGGCTAGTTCTATACGGCGGATTTGGCGCAGAACCGGTCGAACGCGGCTTTCAGATCGGCGGCAATGGCAGGAGCCTCTCGCGACTCGATGTCGCGACGCTGCATCATGTAGACCAGTTGTCCGTCGCGCAAGATCGCAATCGACGGAGACGACGGCGGATATCCGGTGAAGTAACTGCGGGCGCGATCGGTAGCCTCTTTCTCCTGCCCGGCGAACACGGAGAAGCCTTTGTCGGGCGTAGCCGAATTCTGCATCGCCATGCGGACCGCTGGGCGCATGCGCCCGGCCGCGCATCCGCAAATGGAGTTCACGACAACCATCGTCGTACCTGGACGATTCTTCAAAGCCTTATCCACATCCTCGGTAGTGAGTAGTTCCTCGATTCCCAGACGCGTGAGTTCTTCGCGCATGGGCACAACCATAATCTCGGGATACATCGGCATATTTAAATTCCTCTCGGATCGGTATAGATCCATTCTATCGGATCGTGATGGTGAAGATGTAACTCGCGGCAGCTTTCCAGTACATGAACGATTCGTCCCGCGAGCAAGTTCGCCGCCCGCGAGGCCGCTGTGTATATTGAAATCGACCGCATGCTGCTTCAGGAAAATGTAGCGCTCGCGCCGCTGACCACTTTCCAACTCGGAGGGCCGGCGAGATTTTTTGTGGAGGCCAAGTCACGTCCCGACGTTGAGCAGGCCGTAGCTTTCGCACGCTCGAAAGACCTGCCACTCTTTGTGCTCGGGGGTGGCAGCAACCTGGTCGTTTCAGACTCAGGTTGGCCGGGCCTGGTGTTGAAGGTCGCGATCGGGGGCATAGAACAGCGTTCCGGCGAGGTCGAAGGGAGAGTTCTCTTCGATGTCGGCGCCGGAGAATCCTGGGACAACTTCGTTTCCCACGCCGTCGGTGCTGATTGCGCAGGGGTCGAGTGCCTGAGCGGCATTCCGGGTAGCGTCGGCGGCACTCCGGTGCAGAATGTGGGTGCTTACGGGCAGGAGGTATCGGAGACAGTCGAGTCGGTCGAGGTATTCGATTGCAAAGACGGCCAGGTGCGCGAACTGTGCCGCGAAGCTTGCGGATTCACTTATCGCTCGAGCATCTTCAACACGACCGAACGAGGACGGTTCATCATATTGCGTGTGATCTACGCGCTCGTGGCCGGAGGATCTCCGAGTCTGAAGTACGCGGATCTCAAGCAGCACTTCGCTGGGAGGGAGACTGCACCCGATCTCAGGGAAACGCGCGAGGCGGTACGCCAGATTCGCGCGCGCAAAGGGATGCTGATTATCGAGGGCGATCCCGATTGCCGAAGCGCCGGATCGTTCTTCAAGAATCCGGTGCTCTCCGAAAAACAGCACGAGGATTTGGTCAGCCGCGCGAGCGACCAAGGTCTGACCGTACCTGCCTATCCGGCGCTTGAAAGCATGAAAAAAGTGTCCGCCGCCTGGCTCGTCGAGCATTCCGGCTTCGCTAAGGGGTATGAGTCCGGACATGTCGGCATCTCGAGCAAGCACGCACTCGCACTCGTCAATCGTGGGGGCGCCACGTCCGGCCGAAATACTCGCGCTGAAAGATCAGATCCAGCGGCGCGTCGAGGAAATCTGGGGCGTGTGGCTGGAGCCCGAGCCAGTTATGGTTGGATTCTAAAAGCAGTGGTTAGTGACTAGTGGTTAGCGATTCGCTCCTAGCCGGCTCCCCACTCCTTGTCATTCCGAGCGCAGTGAGGAATCTGTTCCGCCTGCCAGCAGCCCGACAGCATATTGCTCCATTCCCTCGGAGTGACAAAAGGTTATAAGCAACGCAAGTAACTTTCCTCCCGTCGTTCTCCTTCCAGAAATTCCTGAACAAATCAACGCTCCGGGTGGTCTTCATGTTTGAGGGCAGACGAGTGGTGGCGGGAGAGGCGACCCTGAACGGCATCACGACTGATCGCGGCAAGCTCGATCGAATCGACGCCGAGGTCGGGACAGTCGCGACGAGAAACGCAATCCTCGAAAGCCTCGTACGGGAGCACTCCCGGCTCGTTTACCGCATCGCTTACGCCGTACTGCGCAGCCATCACGACGCCGAGGACGCTACACAGGAAACGTTCATGCGCGTGCTGCGTTACAGCGTGAAACTCGCGGCAGTGGAAGATCCGAAAACATGGCTGGCGCGAATCGCGTGGCGAGTCGCTGTGGATCGGAGTAAGCGGCATGGACGGGCACGAGAGATTGCGCTGGACGATGCTGAAAAGCCAGTGGATGTGGCGTCCTCCGAGACTCCAGCTGATGATGCCGTCCACGGCGCGCAAGTTGGCAGAGAGCTGGAAAAACTGATCGCCGCTCTGCCATCAAAGCTGCGCGAGCCGCTCGTTTTGTCGACGATAGAAGAGATGTCTCCGCGCGAAGTGGCGGAAACCTTGGGGATCAACGAAGCAGCGGTGCGGTCGAGAATATTTCGGGCGCGGCAGATTTTGAAGGAGAAGCTGGCGGCGACAGGCAGGTCAAGGTGAGTGAGATGAAACCGAACTACGAAACCGACCACAACGCTTCCAAGGACGAACTCGACCATTCACTTGACATCGCACTGACTAAGTATGCGGCGGTCGAGCCTCGGGTGGGCCTGGAAGAGCGCGTTTTGGCCAACATGCGCGCCCAGCGAACCGGTATCGTCGAGCGGGCGTGGTGGCATTGGGGCTTCGCCGCATCGGTGGCGCTAGTTGCGGTCGCGATGTTTCTGGCATGGAGGACGACGGGGCCGTCGCATCCCGTGGTTGTGAATCATCGAACGGTCGAAACGCAGCCAGTTCCGACCCAAGCGGCTCAGGTTGCCAGGTCGACCAAAGAAACGAAGCTGTCCCATGTGCGTTCAGCGAAGAAGCAAACTCGACAGTCAAGCGCCACGACAGTAGCAGCCGATCCCAAACTCGACGTGTTTCCATCACCGCAACCGTTGAGTGAAGAAGAACTGGCGCTGGCGCAATATGTTCGCAATTTTCCCAGTGACGCGAGGCTCATCGCACAGTCGCAACAGACTTCCGATACCGAGATCCTGCGCAAGATGCAGGTATTGGCAAACGAGTCTGCAGAATCGAACTAAGGAAGGACTCACACTCATGCGAAAAGCAAGACTAGCTTTCACAATCATGACGCTCATCATTGCGCTCTCTGGCCTGGCAAAATCCGCCCAGGCACAAGACCAACAGAAGGACACCGGAGCGAAAAACGCGGAAGAATCGGTCGAGGCGTATCGCCTCGACCTTTCCTTCAACGAACTCGATGACGGGAAAAAGCTGAATACCCGGCATTACACGGTGGATCTAACGGGCGGAAGACCAAACGAAATCAAGATTGGCACCCGAGTCCCCGTCGTCACTTCTAACTGCAATTCTTCTTCCTCGTCTTCGTCGGGAAGCGCATCCGAGCAGTATCAATACCTTGACGTCGGGACACACATCTGGGCACAACTGATTGGCCATGGAGGTGAACTTCATGTCTCGGGCGATATCAGCAGCCTGGATACGTCTGCCGGTTCCGAAGCGAGCACTCGACTGGGCCCGGTCATACGGCAGATCAAGATTGAGGGCAGCACCGCACTGGTACTCGGAAAGTCGATCATTATCGGCAGTGCCGACGATCCAAATTCCAGGCGGCAGTTTCAGCTTGAAGTGACGGTCACGAAGCTGCGATAAGAAATGTTGGGCGGGAAGTGCTCTCCGCCCAGCATTCTTGGAAACAGCGGCGGCGCCTCAGACTCCCTTATCGGCGAGCATCGCCGCTTCCTTGAAGATATTTAGGAACATTTCTTTGGTGAGCTTGCCCGTCTGCGTGTTCTGGTTCGATGGGTGGTATGACGCCAGCAACACCTTGCCATCAGGCATCGAATAAGTCGCTCCGTGTTTGAACACGTACTCTTTCTTACCTGCAAGTAATCCTCGCCGCTTCAGATAGTTCAGGTAAGCGTCGAAGCCAATCTTACCTAGCGCCACCACGACTCTAACTTTCTCCAGGCCCGCAAGTTCACGATCGAGGAACGTGGAGCAAGCCGCAAGCTCGCTCGGCAGTGGCTTGTTGTCCGGAGGCGCGCAGCGGACGGCTGCCGTGATGTAAAGATCCTTCAACTTCAAGCCGTCGTTGCGGTCGGTCGCCGTCGGCTGATTCGCGAAGCCCGTTTCGTACAAAACGGGATACATAAATTTGCCCGACGCGTCGCCGGTGAACGGCCGCCCGGTGCGATTAGAGCCATGAGCGCCGGGAGCCAAGCCCATGATGAGCACACGCGCATGCGGGTCGCCAAATCCCGGAACAGGCTTCCCCCAATATTCCCAACCGAGATAGGCGCGACGCTTTACGCGTGCGACTTCTTGACGGTAAGCCACAAGACGCGGGCATCGAGTGCAAGAGATGACGTCGCGATTCAGAACCGTTAGCCAGGACATGGTCGTTGGTCGTTCGTCTCTCGTCGTAGCACGCTCTGAAGCGGCACGCGGATGCGACGATCAGAGGAAGAGCAAGCAAAAATGTACACCGTTGGCGTGGTTTAGGGCCAACGACCAACAGCAACGGACAAACGACGCCTTTCTACCGTTTGACGCTACTCTCCCTTAGTCTTTACACTCAAGATTAACGGCGTGTGAATCGAGCGGACGGTTATGCTCCGCCGCCACCATCCAGCCCAGTGACCGAAGTTGTGAAAGTACTCTGAAAGGTTAAACGTGAGTCCCACAGAAACAGTCGACGCGAAGAAGCAGGACGGCGTCAAACGCGAAATCTCGGTCGAGATTCCCGCCGAAGAAGTCACCCGCGAGACGGAAACGATTGTCCAGAAATATCAGAAGGTGGCCCGGCTGCCCGGATTCCGCGCCGGCCATGTGCCTGCCTCCATCATCCGTCAACGCTTTAAGGAAGACCTGAAGAGTGATGTGGTCGAAGCGCTCGTGCCCCGCTACTTCCGCAAGGAAGCTGAGAAGCAAGGCTTGATCCCGGTCTCGCAGCCGCAAGTCACAGATTTACACATTCACGATGGCGAGCCGTTGCGCTTTAAGGCCAGCTTCGAGATCATGCCCGAGATCAAGGTTGAGGGTTACAAGGAATTGCGCACCGACCATCCTGAGATCGTCGTTAAAGATGAAGAAGTAGAAGAAGCGCTGAACAGCGTACGCGAGCAGCACGCCACCTTTACTTCGGTCGAAGGACGTCCTCTGGCCGAGGGAGACTTCGCGCAGGCGTCAATGGATGGACGGCCAAAGGACACTGACGACAAGACCCAGCCCGTCCACATGGACGAAGTGCTGATCGAGATTGGCGGCAAGAATACCGTTCCCGAATTCACCGAGAACCTGCGCGGCGCCAATGCCGGCGACGAAAAATCGTTCGACGTGAGTTACCCCGAAGACTCGAACGACAAGCGACTGGCCGGCAAGACGTTCGTCTACACGGTGAAAGTCCAAGCGATCAAACAGAAGAGCCTGCCGGAGTTGAACGACGACTTCGCCAAGGAACTCGGTGAGTTCACGAGCGTAGATCAGGTGCGGAAGCAGATTCGCGACAACATGGAAGCCGAGCGCAAGCACACCGCCGAGCGCGAAGCCAAAGACAAACTTGTCGCCGAGCTGGTAAAGCGTAATGATTTCGAAGTGCCGGAGTCGCTCATCGACCGGCAGATTGATCTCCGTCTGGAACGTGGTCTGCGCGCTCTCGCCGCGCAGGGCATGAAGATGGAAGACATGAAGAAAATGGACCTCCCGCGCTTGCGGGCGGGCCAGCGGGACCAGGCGGTGCAAGATGTAAAGTCGTCGTTGTTACTGGAACGCATTGCGGAGATGGAGAAAATTGAAGCCGGTGAAGACGAGGTCAATCACGAACTCGAGGCGCTGGCTCAACAGACCAAACAGACTCCGGAAGCGGTCCGCGCTCGATTGACACAGGATGGGGGCCTCGATAGAATCCGGAACAGAATCCGCAGCGAAAAGACCCTCGATTTTCTGTATCACCAGTCCGCGTAAGAGCAGAGATACGCGGACCTTTCGAATCCTCTCCATGCAAGGTTAAGCGTTGCGTCGGGGCGGAGTGTGACAGGTGAACATGAAGCCAAATGATTGGAATAAAAACGACGCACAAATGATGCTCGTTCCGATGGTCATCGAGCAGACTGGGCGGGGCGAACGCGCCTACGATATCTATTCCCGGCTGCTGCGCGACAACATTATCTTCATCGGCACGCCGATTGACGACAACATCGCCAATCTGGTGATCGCCCAAATGTTGTTTCTGGCTCAGGAAGATCCGGAGAAAGACATCCAGCTTTACATCAACTCTCCGGGCGGCTCGATCACGGCTGGCATGGCGATTTACGACACCATGCAGTATGTGAAAAACGATGTCATGACGTTGTGCGTTGGCCAGGCGGCATCTATGGCTGCGTTACTTTTGGCATCAGGCGAACCCAAAAAGAGATTGGCGCTTCCAAATTCGCGGATTCTAATACATCAACCTTCCATGGGAGGGTTGTCGGGACAAGCCACCGATATTGATATCCATGCACGGGAAATCTTGCGCATGCGCGAGATTACCAACCAGTTACTTTCGAAGCACAGTGGACAGAAACTGGACAAAGTGGAGAAAGATGTCGAGCGCGACTTCATCATGAACGCGCAGCAGGCTAAGGAATACGGAATCATAGACGATATCATCTACAAGACGGCAAAAGCGGTATGATCGCCCTTCGCGCCTGACGTCAGAACCTAAGTGGCATGAGGGACGGTTCATGAAGCAAGGACCGGAATCATGCCGCGGAACCGCTGAAGGAGTAGAGCCGAGTGAAAAACAAGTCGGGAACCGATGAGATTCTGCGTTGTTCGTTCTGTCATAAGTCGCAGGACGCCGTAGCCAAACTGATCTCCTCGCCCAGCGATTATCCGCGCGCTTATATTTGTGACGAGTGCGTGGCGGTCTGCAATTCCATTCTGGAAGATGACCGCACCGCGACGCCGCAAGCCTCAACCCCGAACCAACTGCCCAAGCCTCAGGAAGTTAAGGCTTTCCTGGACGAGTATGTAATCGGGCAGGAGCAGACGAAGAAGAAGCTCGCGGTCGCGGTTTACAACCACTACAAGCGCATCTTCATGAATCGCCAGAAGACTGGCGATGGCATTGAACTTTCCAAGTCGAACATCATGCTGATCGGTCCGACGGGGACGGGCAAGACTCTTCTGGCCCAGACTCTGGCCCGCATGCTGGATGTTCCCTTCGCGATTGTCGACGCCACGACGCTCACCGAAGCTGGTTATGTCGGCGAGGACGTGGAGAACATCATCCTGAAGCTGCTGCAGGCCGCCGATGGCGACGTCAGCCGCACCCAGACTGGCATCATCTACATCGATGAAGTCGACAAGATCGGCCGCAAGGACGAGAACCCGTCGATCACCCGTGATGTTTCCGGCGAGGGCGTTCAGCAGGCGTTGTTGAAGATCCTGGAAGGTACGATCGCCAACGTCCCCCCGCAGGGCGGACGAAAGCATCCGCACCAGGAATTCACACCGGTCGACACTACGAATATCCTCTTCATCTGCGGCGGAGCTTTTGTCGGGCTCGACAAGATCATCACCCGCCGCATGGGCAAGAAATCGCTGGGCTTCCGCACTGGCGAGGATGCTGAAAAGGAAGAGGCCATCACTTCCAAGAAACGCAGCCAGGAACTGCTGCAGGAAGTGCAGCCAGAAGACCTGATCAAGTTCGGCTTAATCCCTGAATTTGTCGGCCGCCTGCCGGTGGTTGGCATGCTCGAAGACCTCGACGAATTCGCGCTCATCGAAATCCTGACCCGCCCCAAGAACGCGATCGTCAAGCAATACCAGCGCCTGTTTGAGTTCGAAAATGTGCGCCTCAAGTTCAACGACGAGGCACTGCGGGCGATCGCGCGCCAAGCCATGGCGCGCAAGGTAGGAGCCCGTGGACTGCGCATGATCCTCGAAGAACTCATGCTGGACTTGATGTTTAACCTCCCTAGCCAGAAGAAGTTAAAAGAATTCGAAGTGACCCGCGAGATGGTGGAAAAACGAAGCGCCTCGTTCGCTACGGTCATGGAAAAGGCTGGGTAGGGACGGTTGTCGTTGGTTGCTAGTCGTTTGTCTTGGCCCAGGTATTGGGAGGCGACTTTCGATGAAACAACCAACAACAGGATTTCTACAACTTAAATGCCATTTCACCAGAGCATCCAGTCAGGTAGAATCTCGTAGTGGTGGGTTTGTCCGTCATTCCCAGGAGACTCAGTGACTACATCCAAGGAAAAATACGAATCCAGAAAGCTGCCCATGATGCCCATTCGGGACGTGGTCATCTTTCCCTTCATGATGACTCCGTTCGTGGTGGGTCGCGAATCGAGTGTGCGCGCTCTGGAAGAGGCCCTGGCGGCGGACAAGAAGATCTTCCTGGCCACCCAGCACGACGCCTCCATCGACGAACCCAAGGCCAACGAGATTTACCAGGTTGGCACGATCGTCAACATCGTGCAGAGCCTGAAGCTACCCGACGGAAACATTAAAGTTCTGGTTGAAGGTATTGAGCGCGGCAAGATCCTGCAGGTCGCCGACACCGACGGCTTTATGCAGGCAACCGTGCGGGTTGCCCGCTTCGCTACCGAGACCAATCAGGCGCTCGAAGCCAGCATGCAACGCGTCACTTCCCTGTTCGAGCAGTACGTGAAGCTTTGCCAGGCACTGAATTACGAAACCATGATTTCGGCTGTGCGGATGGAAGATCCGGCCAAGCTGACGGATGTGATCTCCGCCAACCTGCAGCTCTCGATTGAAGAGAAGCAGGAACTACTGGAGATTTTCGATCCGGCGGAACGCCTGACCCGCATCGCGGACGTGCTCGATATCGAGATCGAAAAGCTGAACGTCGACCGCACCATCCAGTCACGCGTGAAGCGCCAGATGGAAAAGGCGCAAAAAGAGTACTACCTCAACGAGAAGATTAAGGCCATTCAGAAGGAACTGGGCCGCGGCGAAAAGAGCGAATTCGACGAACTTAAAAAGAAGATCGAATCCGCCGGCATGCCCAAAGAAGTCAAAGACAAGGCGCTGCAGGAACTCAAGAAGCTTGAAGCCATGCCGCCGATGTCGGCCGAGTCGACCGTTTCCCGCAACTACCTTGACTGGCTGCTGGCAGTTCCGTGGAAGAAGCGCTCGAAAGAAATCCGGAATATCTCTCGCGCTGAGAAGGTTCTCAACGAAGATCATTATGGGCTGGAGAAGATCAAGGAACGCATCCTTGAATTTCTCGCGGTCCGCCAGTTGGTGAAGAATCCCAAGGGATCGATTCTCTG
Organism: uncultured Acidobacteriota bacterium; assembly: GCA_963787685.1. Taxonomy (GTDB): domain Bacteria; phylum Acidobacteriota; class Terriglobia; order Terriglobales; family Acidobacteriaceae; genus Sulfotelmatobacter. The sequence continues at coordinate 58,110 of CAWBED010000025.1, read as the reverse complement.
TTTCGTCGGACCTCCCGGTGTTGGCAAGACCTCTCTGGGAATGTCGATCGCCAAGGCGACGGGACGCAAGTTTGTCCGTATGTCCCTCGGCGGCGTGCGCGACGAAGCTGAAATCCGCGGCCATCGCCGCACCTACATCGGCGCCCTTCCTGGCCAGATTATCCAGATGATGAAGAAGGCTGGCACCAAGAACCCGGTTTTCATGCTGGATGAAGTCGACAAGATGTCGATGGACTTCCGCGGCGATCCATCGGCAGCTCTGCTCGAAGTGCTCGATCCCGAGCAGAACTTCATGTTCGTCGACCACTACCTCGACGTCGAATACGATCTTTCGCAAGTCTTCTTCGTAGCCACCGCGAACGTGATGCACACCATCCCGGCAGCGCTGCAGGACCGCATGGAAGTGCTCCGACTGCATGGTTACACCGAGCAGGAAAAGGTCGAGATCGCCAAGCAGTTCCTAGTCAAGAAGCAGATGCTGGCGGCAGGACTCTCGGAAAAGAACATCAAGTTCTCCGACGAAGCGATCACCTCGCTGATCCGCTCTTATACGCGGGAAGCAGGCGTTCGCAATCTGGAACGCGAGATCGGCAACGTCTGCCGTAAAGTTGCCCGGAAGGTTGTCAAAGAAGGCGAGAACTACTCCATCGCCATCACTGGGGAGAACGTCAACGACTTCCTCGGCGTGATCAAGTACCGCGATACATTGGCACACGAGAAATCCGAAGTCGGCTTAGTCACGGGCCTGGCGTGGACGGAAGTTGGCGGCTCGATTCTGAGCACGGAAGCCAGCGTCGTCGACGGCAAAGGCAAGTTGACGCTGACCGGCAAGCTCGGCGACGTGATGCAGGAATCCGCGCAAGCCGCAATGTCTTACGTTCGCTCGCGCGCTCACCGCCTCGGCCTGACCCGCGATTTCTACCGCAACCTCGATCTGCACGTGCACGTGCCCGAAGGCGCTATCCCGAAGGATGGTCCATCGGCGGGCATCACCATCGCCACAGCGATTTCCAGCGCACTGAGCAAGATTCCCGTGCGCCGCGATCTGGCGATGACCGGCGAGATCACGCTGCGCGGCAAGGTTCTTCCGATCGGCGGCTTAAAAGAAAAGCTGCTGGCAGCGCATCGCGCGGGTCTGTTTGAGGTGATTCTGCCAAAGGACAACGAGAAGGATTTGGCGGAGGTTCCGGAGAATCTGCGTAGTGCGATGAAACTGCATTTCGTGGACACGATGGATCAAGTGCTCCAGATCGCGCTCGAATCACCTCTGCCGATTATTGCGGAAGAGACGACGCAACCGATCGCACCGCTGACCACCGGCAGCACTGACGCTCCTACCGCTCATCAATAACCGAATAGAGATTGTGATAAAGGAAGGCCCGCGCAAGCGGGCCTTTTCCTTTGCTCGCCCCGATCCGATGAGAGATTCAGCCGCCAGAATTTGCCGCCGAATTCGCAGAGAGCGCTGAGAAATGACTTCTTTCCTTTATCTCAGCGCTCTCGGCGTGCTTGGCGGCGAAGAGCTGTTCTGATCTACGCGCAGGCGGCCCGAATCCGTTCGCACAGCCTGGTCAACGAGCGTTCCACACATTCTGTCAGCCATTGCTGTAAGGCTGAGCGCTGCGCCTCAGGAATATATCCAAACCGGACTCCGCAGCCCGCAGCCGTCGTCCAAACCACGGTCCCGGCGACATCGAGCATCTCCCCGGTTTCGGGCAACTCGAAACGCAGGCCGATTTCTTCGCCAACGCTTAGACTGGCCCTGACTCTGGCATCCTGCAGGTTCGTCCTCAGCCCAACTCCACCTTCGCTCAGATTCACCACCACGGCTTCCGCAAACGGCTGTGTACGGGTGCTGATCGAGGCCACGATGCTGACCGGTTCGCGATGAAGCTTGCGCCTCTGGGCGACACGGGCACAGTAGGCAGCACGCAGACAACGCTCGATCTGGAGCGCCGAGGCAGGCTTGTGAATCAGGAAGTGAACTCCCGCCGAGAACGACTGCCGCAAGTCGAGCAGGTCCCGGACGATTGCGACCAGGACGCAGTCCCGATTGATTTTTGACCGTCGCACAGCGCACAGAAAATCAGCCAGGTTGTCGAGTTCCCGCCAGTCCACGACAATGACGTCGAATTCCTGCGCCTGAATCAGGCTTAGCGCGGTTTCGCAGTTCCCTACGATCTCCGGCGTCACCTGCAGCTGGTTGAGGACGTTCCGGGTGATCCCTAAGAACTGCGCGTCGGCGCACAGCAGCAGCGCATGCATCTCAAGAGTCGTTCTGCGGGTCGCTTCCATTTGAGCTCTCCACCAAGCCTTGCTACTGATCTCAATCGGCGTGGCGGAGTCGAAGTTGAATCCGAAACGGACCCGGGAGAAAATGGCGTGATTACCTCCGTTCGCTGCGGAAGTAAAGGTTTCGTGGAGGGGGACTGCTGAATTGATAGAGGCGGCGACTTAGGAATTCGCCCGCTTCGCCGGCACATTCTGCGCAACAGCCCAAGCCGCCGCGCCGAATATCCAGGAGATGAAGAACGCCGTCCAGTTCAGTCGCGTCGGAGCGGTCATCAGAGCTGGCAGCCACACCAGCAGCGTGTAGAGTGTGATCTGTCCAGCCTCCGCCCAGGCAGCAACTCGCGGAAGCACATTGCACAAAACGCCGAGGCCGCTGGCGATTTGCCCCGCTCCGGTCAGGTAAGCCCATCCGGTGCGGAAAGGCAGCCAATGAGGCACATAGCCGGCCGTCGCATCCGCGTAAACGATGTGAGATAGTCCGATTGGCACAATCGAAAGAGCGAACAGAATCCGCGCCAGGCGGACTCCGCGATCACCGGAAAGAAAACCCAGCGCCGATTCTTGCGGAAGATGGCTCAATCGGGCAAAGAGCGTCCATCCACCCGAGAGCAGCAGAGTGAGTTCACCAAGCCCGAGCCACGAACCCTCAACTGCCGGCTTGGCGACAACGTCGGGCACTTTGAGCAGCGCCCACAGGATGAGATACGGAAAGAGAATCCGGGCTGCCCAAGCCCGGCTTGGCGGAATCAGCAGTCCAACTCCAAGAAGGAGCATGAGAACGCCGGAGGCATACGCGACAGCGGTTCGAGCAGGAATCCATGCGGGAACCGGTTGCCATACCAGCGCAAAATCGGCGTACACAAGAGCCAACACGCCAAGCCCAATAAGACCAATGACGAACAAAGTCAGCGCAGGTTGTTGGCTGTCTTTCATAAAGATAGAAACTGATTGTAAGGGAAAAAATGAATGTCAGGTGCCCCACCCTTATGTCACGATTTTGGCGACGTAGGGTGGGGACTTTGGCTTTGAGTTCACAAGGGACACAATTCGAGGTTCATCATAGAAGCAGCAAGTTTACTTTGCTGGAACCGAAAGATCTTCGAGCTTGGCCCCCTTCTTGGCGATGTAGAAGGCCAACGCTTTGGCGGGCTCTGTACTGCTGGCATTCTTTACGTTGTGCACTTCGCCAGCGACTGTCGTGAAAGCCTCGCCCGGTTTCAGCGTCACAGCCGGCTTGCCCTGCGCTTCAAAGATCACTGCGCCTTCCTGGATGTAAACGATTTCATTTCCACCTTGCGTATGCTTTCCGCTCTCTACGCCCGGCGGCAGCGTGCGCGCCACCAGAATCGCTTCCCATCCCGGCGCGCCTTTCAATTCGGTCCGCTGCAGAACCACTCCGCCTTTCAGATTGTCCTGCGCACTTGCGATCCCGCTCCCCATCCCGCCGAGCACGACGACCAATGCCAACGCCACCCCAAGCAATACGTTGATCCGCTTCATGGAGGCTCCTTTCAAAAGCCGTCGAATACTATCACAGATAGTAAATACTGGCGGATCGGGCCTCGGGATCACGAGATCCCGCTCACAGAAAACTATGCATTTGTCACGAGCGGAAGATTCAACGACGGAAGGAACTGCGTCTTATCGTATTCTCTGTATTCGTGAGGTCTGTTCGGCCTATTCCATCGCACGCAGGAGCGCCCGCTCCAGCGCGGCATCGAGCCCGCGTGCAACCAACAAAACCTGCTCGTCGCCGAACTGACCGAAGAGAGACGATGGCTGGTCGTATTCGAAAATCGAGCCGCCGTTCTCACTTTCATAGAGGAGGACTCGAAGCGGTGCGTACAGACCTGCAGCCAAGCGATGACGCGTCATCTTTGACGCAGTGAGCGGATTTCCGATCTCATATTGCACTGCCTTCTTCGTTTGGCCTGCGATCTTCAACAGGCTCCCGTGGTCGCGAAAGAGAAAGATCGAGAGCTCGGCTCCCGCCTCAAGTGTTTTCTTTAACCGCTCGTAATCGCCAGAGGCAATCAGTCGGGTAATTTCGTCATCGAGTTTTGGTACCAATCGTTCAAGACTCGCTTTAACATCGGCGAACGATTTGGACGACCGGATTGCGATGTGCTGGATCTCAATAGATCGTTGGCTAGTTGCGGTCTCGGTCAAGATGCCTCCTTGCCATTTGCGGATCTATGAAATCGCAACCGCAGCAATACCCGCTTCATGGAATGTTGCCAATTTGAAATCAGATGCCTCTACGCGCATGCAGGGCACATGGAATCTGGCCAGAGAGCTGAGAAACGGCGTCCAGGCAAAATCCGAAGAGGCTACGAGTGCCGACAAGTTTGCGCCCGAGTCGCAAATTCTGTCAATGCGCAGAAGTCCGGGCTTGCCCTCCCTTGCCAATCTCCCTCGCGCCGTAGCAAACTTGAGCATGAGGGTCTTATCGCGGTTCATGGCGGCGGCGACCGATGCCGCGCACTTCCCGGTTCCGTCTGTGCCGGAGATCGCCTTTCTCGGCCGTTCCAACGTCGGCAAGTCCAGCGTCATTAATTCCCTTGTCGGCACCAAGCTGGCGCATACCAGTTCAACTCCCGGACGCACGCGCAGCATCAACTTTTTCGAGATTCGATTTCCCGGAAAGCCGCGCCCCGAGGTGATCTTTGCCGATCTCCCCGGTTACGGGTATGCCAAGATTTCCCGCGAGATTTCACAGGAGTGGCCCAAGTTTATCGAGCCCTATCTGAACGAGCGATCCACGTTGGCGCTGTGTGTCGCGTTGATCGATGTGAACGTTCCTCCGCAACAAGCCGACCGGCAACTGCTGGACTTTCTTGCCGCTTCGGATCGCGAGTTTCTGCTGGTGGGCACCAAGAGCGACCGGTTGTCGAACAATCAACTTCACAACGCGCTTCGAACACTAGGCGAGCAATATCCTTCAGCTAGCTTGCTTCCCTATTCGTCGAAAACAGGCGCCGGCCGCGAAGAACTCTGGAAACAGATTCGGCAAGTCGCGCAACAAGCCACGGAAGCTCCGCCATCGGCTCGATTGGGCTAGAGATTTCTCATCTACCCTCCGACACGCCCTCGTCATCAATCGCGTAGTCACTCGCCTAAATATCGGGATGAGTTCTGCCGATAGAGACGACAGAGTTCGGAGTCTTTATGGCGCAGGAAACGAACGAAGGCATCGCCTATCTGATGGCGCTCAAACGGTCCGGTGTCGGCGACGACGCGTCGCTGGCAAAGACCGTCCCCGCCGCGCAGCCCGTAACAGAACCCGGCAACGCGAATGCGGGCGATCGCTTCAAAGGAGCGGAGAAGCGCCGCAGTCCGCGCTACAAGTGCGAAGGGCAGCGCGGAGATCCGCGAGGAAGGCTGCGATGTCCGCACCTGGGCTACCTTCACCGACATCAGCATTCACGGATGTTACGTGGAAGCGCAGGCGACCTACCCGGCCAACACGCTTCTATATATGAAACTCGAAGCGAATGGCATCCGCGTCGAAACCAAGGGCGAGGTTCGCGTCAATTATCCCTATCTTGGGATGGGCATCGCGTTCGCGGACATGTCGGAAGAAAACTTGACTCGCCTGAAACAGTTGCTGGCGACCGTTTCACATCATTGCGTGATCATGGGCCCGGGCATCGCGGCATCGCTGCCGGCCACTGATCCGCTGAAAGGCGTGCCCCTGATCAGCAACCCGGAAGCAGCCGTGCAGGCACTCGTCGAATTTTTCGAAAGCCGCCAGATGCTGATGCGCGACGACTTCCTGCGAATCCTGCGCAAGAGCCAGCTCGCGAAGTGAGGCGGCAAGCATCACTCCTCGAAGGCATTGTGCCATTTTGATGAAGGCATTGCTCTCCGCGCCCCGCGCCGCTTCCTAATTCGTTATGATGTTTGGGCTATGGCGCTCTACCTCATCACCGGTATCGGCGGTTTTATCGGCTCTTCCCTTGCCCGCGCGCTGCTTGCGGTTGGAGAACAAGTGCGCGGCGTCGACAATTTTTCTACCGGCAAGCGGGAGAACCTCGACGGGATTCGCGACCGCATCGACTTCCACGAAGCCGACATCCTCGATCTCGACGCCACGCGCAAGGCCTGTGCCGGCGTCGATTTCATTTTTCACGAGGCGGCCATTCCTTCCGTGCCGAAATCGGTGCTCGATCCGCTCGGGAGCAATCGCGCCAATATCGACGGCACGGTGAACGTGCTGGTCGCCGCGCGCGATGCCAAGGTCAAGCGCGTGGTCTACGCCGCTTCTTCCTCCGCCTACGGTGATACTCCGACTCTGCCCAAGCACGAAGGGATGAAGCCCGACCCGATTTCTCCGTACGCGGTCGCCAAGCTGGCGAGCGAGCAGTACATGATTTCTTTTTATCGCTGCTACGGTCTTGAAACTGTCTGCCTACGCTACTTCAATGTCTTCGGCCCTCGGCAGGACCCATCGTCTCCCTATTCTGGAGTGCTGGCCAAATTCATCACCCAGATGCTACGCGGCGAACAGCCCACGGCCTTCGGCGACGGTGAACAAAGCCGCGATTTCACCTATATCGACAATGTCGTTGCCGCGAATCTGCTCGCGACTAAGGCTCCTGCTGAAAGAGTTGCTGGCCAGGTCTTCAACGTAGCCACCGGCCACCGCGTCACGCTGAACGAAACGTTCCGGTTGCTCCAAGGATTGACTTCCTACTCGGGTTCATTGAAGTACGGGCCCGAGCGCGGCGGCGACATCAAGCACTCTCTGGCGGATATCTCGAAAGCAGAAGCGGCTCTCAACTACGAGCCGGTGATCGATTTTGAAGAGGGACTGCGTCGCACAGTGGAGTGGTATCGCAGTAAGTAAGATCGCGCCTACTCGTGCCGCAAGGACTCGATCGGATCTAGTCTTGATGCCCGCAGCGCTGGAATCATCCCGCTAATCAACCCGACCGCACCAAGGATCGTTGTCGATGCAATCAGCGTCACCGGAGCAATAATCAGCCGGATGTCTCCCGCTTCTCCGTTCTTGGCAAAGGCGCTGTATAACGTCAGCCGTCCCACGGAGAGGGCGACACCGTAGGCCAGAATCACTCCCAGCACGCCGCCGATGAACGTAATCGTCAAAGCCTCTGCCAGAAACTGAATCAGAATGTAGCGGCGCTTTGCTCCCAGCGCCTTCTGCACTCCGATCTCGCGCGTCCGCTGCGTCACCGACACCAGCATGATGTTCATCAGCCCGACGCCGCCAATTCCGAGCGTCAGCGTTCCAATGAATCCCATCAGAATTTTCAACCCCAGCGTGATGATCTCGAACTGATGCAGCTGCGTCATCAGGTTGAAAACGCGCACGGCCTGCCGGTCGGCTTCATTGAACTTATGCTGCCCCGCCATAATGGATCTCACCGCCGGCTCAATCCGCTCAAATTCCGGGGTCTGATAATTGAACCAGATCGTGTCCAGATAATGCGTGCTCTTGAAATCACTCATGGTCGTAAATGGCACGTACACGACGCGGTTAATGTCGTCGTTTCCTTCCTGCATCTTTGCGCTCAGCACACCGACCACTTCGAAGCTTAGTCCGTCCAATCGGATGTGTTCGCCCAGCGCGTTCCGGCCGGAAAACAATTTTTCCTTGGCCTCAGAACCAATGACGGCGACGCGCCCGCGCTGCACCTGATCTTCCATGTTGTAAAAACGCCCTTGGCCCAACTTGAGCGAGCGAATGTCATACACATTCGGATCATTTCCAGTGACCGTCCACGTAAAATCACGGTTCTCATACTGGACGCTGACTTGTTTTTCAACAGATGGAGTGATGTGGGTAATCTGCGGAAGATTTGTGTTCAACGCCTCTACATCGTCCTGTGTGAAGCGGATATTCACTCCCGACTTTTGTCCGCCCGCCTGCATGGAAGTCGTCCCCGGCACAACGATGACCAACTTCGTGCCGAAGTTCGCAAAGATATTCGCGCAAGCCTGCCCGAAGCCGTCGCCATACGCCAGAAGCATCACGACCGTCGCGATACCCCACGCCATCCCGAGCATCGTGAGCGCCGTGCGCCGGCGGTCGTGGCGCATCGCCGTGTAGGCTTCCTGCAATAGGTCTCGGATTTCCATTATTCCTGCCGTAGCGCTTCGACTGGCTGCAGCATCGCCGCCTTGCGAGCGGGATACAAGCCAGCCACAACGCCCGCCAGCGTCAGACTGCAAATGGCGAGAGCAGCCGTCATTGGCACAAGTTTCGGAGGATCAAATCCTTGCGGTCCCTGGATTCCGCCCATCGTCGCCATCAATCCGCCGGCGAACACCAGACCAATGAGACCACTGCCCAGCGTGAGTAACAGTCCTTCGAGAAAGAAGTGCAGCAGAATGCTGCGATTCGTCGCTCCCAGCGCCTTGCGCAACCCGATCTCTCGCGTTCGCTCACTTACCGCGACAAGCATGATGTTCACCACCCCGATCGCGCCCAGCGCCAGCGTCACCATCCCCACTGTGCCGAGGAACAGGTTCATAACGTCGAAAATCGTGCCGACCATCTTCGATTCCTGGATCGAGTCCCACTCGTCGAATGCATTCTGATCGTTGGCATTGAAGCCGTGATTGCGGCCCACGATCTCGATGAACTTCCTTCTGCGCCGCTAGATGGTCCGCCGTCACCTGCGGTTGATATTCGATGAACGAAATCGAGTTCAGGTGATTCTCGCCCTTGATGGGAAAATTCTCGGCCATCACTTGAAACGGGATGTAGCCCCTCATGTTCAGCCACAAATTATCGCCGCGTCCTAGGTGAGGCATCGCGCCCACCACTTCAAAGCGCAGCCCATTGATTAGAACGAACGCTCCCACGGCGGGACGTCCGGGGAACAGCGCCTTCAACAGCTCGTTGCCGAGGACGATGACGTTCCTTCGCTGGCTGCCGTCGAGTTCGTTCAGCCACCGACCTTCCTTAAGCGGCAGATAGCTGATCTCGTTCAGATTCGGTAGCGTCCCCAGAATCTCTCCGCTGGCGGTCGCGAACTCACTGACTTCATGGAGATCGCTGCGCGAGATAATCGGACAGGCATTGCGCACGTGTCCAGCTTGCCGGATGTCGAGGTAGTCCTGGTAGGTCAGAAGATAAGACCGCGCCGAACTCATGTTGCCCTGAACCGCGGGCGCACGTCCTGGGAACAGAAACATGATGTCCTTGCCAAATTCCGCCAGTTCCCGCTTGTTTCCCGACCTGAATCCTTCGCCCACCCCCACCAGAAGCAAGAGCGACCCCACTCCCCACGCGATTCCGAACATGGTGAGAAACGAGCGCAGCTTGTGCGCCCATAGATTCCGCAGAATCTGCCCGAAAATGTCTCCGATTGTCCGCATGACGAGAACGAGGCCCGACGACACTAACCTAGTGATATATACGCCGCTCAGGGCTTCAAAGTTCCAACGGCATCCAGAGGTTCAAAGCCGTCCCTGAGCATTTGCAGCCGAACCCAGGCTGGCCGTCACCCTGGATTCTTGATCCGAACTTCAGCTTTTAAGTATTAGACGCACACCGCATTACGTTGGTTATCTAGGGAACGGTTACGGAGATGCTTACAGTGACCATATGACACTTTCCTCGATGGTGGTTTCGCGCGACTGGCAGGAAGTTAGCGTTCTTGAATGCATCCTCGGCGGCCTTCAAATTGATGTAGCCGTGGAAAAAGAACCTCAGAAAGCGTTGGAGCGGCTCGGCAAGTCCAAGATTGATGCACTCATCGTCGATTGTGATCTGAATGGAAGCTCGCAGTTCCTGCGTGAACTACAGCGTTCGGACAACGGCCAGAGCCCGGTCCCCCTCGTCATCATGGGATGCCACGAGCGCACTCCCAGCCTCGATGCCACCGGCGCACTATTCGCGTTCCAGAAGCCAATTTCGGTCGACCAAGCCGTCCGCACCTTCACCGCGGCGCGAAGCATGATTCTCGATGGCCGCCTGCGCTATCATCGCGCTGGGCTGCAGGTTCCAGTTTCACTGAAAAGCAAAGGGCACAAAGCAGTCGAAGGACACCTTCTCAATATCAGCCAGGGTGGAATGCTGGTTCACGCCGCCCAGCCGGTCGACGCTTCGTCAGCTTTACAGGTCTCGTTCAAACTGCCCGGCGCCGGTTCGGAGTTGAAGGCTCAGGCAAAGGTCGCGTGGCACGACGATGGCGGAAACTTCGGCATCCGCTTCGTGAAAATGGCGGCCAAGCAGCAGCGAACGCTCGAACTCTGGCTGGCGCAACAGTTTTTGGCGAACTAGGCAGGGCGGCTCTCACGAGTCGGCGGTCAGTTGTCAGTGGCCACTCGTCTCCTTCAGCGGAATCGCGGACCGCTTTCTTCCTCTTCTTCCTGGCCATATCCAGCAAGGCGGGCTAGTCGCGTGCCGAGGCTCGTCCCTCCGAAGATCTGGAAGAAGATCCAATACAGTCCAGCAATGACGAATGTTGCGCCTCCCACGATCGGGATCGGCCAGCGCGGGGCTTCGCCGGTAATGGCCAGAAAGACCAGCCCAAAGAGCAAAATGCCTGCGAATACGACGAGAGCGTGAACGGTCCATGCCAGTCCGCGGCCGGAGAGCGGCTGCGAAAGCCAGTCCAAGTCGGTCCGCGCCTCCTCGGGCATTTCCACACCGGAAGAAACCGAGCTCGCCTCGCGCCGGGCCGGCAGCGCAATCACTTTCACCGGGGTCGCCGAAACCATCAGCCCGTCGTCGACAACCGTTCCCGCTGCTCCATTTCCGCGCGAGCCGAGGGGCTTCTGCGAAACGGGCATCGGAGCGAACATGGACTCTTCGGGATCCGCGTGTAGCGAGATTGCTTCCAGCATATCCCCGAAAATCCACTCGTTGATCTGCCTCCGCTGCTGAGGAGAAAGGTCGAGAAAGCGGATGCCGCACTGCCCGGAAAACGTAGCCCAGACCACTTCTCCGTGAGTTTCAACCCGCAGACGGGGGTAGCGTAACTCGAAACGCACGCGCAGGCGTTGCTGTGGACGCACTCCGGCGACTACCTGCACTCCAATTCCGCCGTGCGTTAAATTACGAACGACACCGCCGTTAGTGTCATCCAAGGTGAGGTAAATCAGGGTGTGCAGTTCGTGACGATGCTGAGCTCGCGTTTGTCGCGCGGGAGATAGTCCTGCATCCATAGAAACACCGCCGGAGGTCACTGCTCGGCCAAAGCCTTCGTTGTGGAAATCTTATCCTTGGCAGCACTGGCCTTTTAGTAACCGGACTGGTTCGGAGCGAAAAGCCGTTTCTTGCCACGTTTCAGGTCAGGGGAAAGGACTTTGGGATGATTAAAAGGAAGGACATCCGAGGGCAGGGCGAAGGAAAGGAGAACTAGCACCAAGGTTCATGGCCAAAGGGGCACGCCCGTGTAATTGCAAGTACAGTCAAAGACCGATAACTTACTCATGAGCTGTGTCTAGATGGCGGCGCCTACCACCAAACCGGACTTGGAGTTGACGGATTCCTTGAGCGGGGTTAGTGTACCTGCCTGGCCGATGTCGCATAGCGCAGCTTCGTCAATCTCAGAGCAGATTGGTACCGAGGCCTATCCGGCGCCCTCTCCGCAGGACGCATTGCAGGCTTTGTTGGCTTTCTCGTCTCTGCACGATCAGGTGCGCCGCCGCCGGGCTCTGGCGGTTCGTCATACCGTATTCGACTCCAAGGCGCCGATCCCCGAGTTCGAACCCACCGAGCAGTTTGTCCTTGATGATGTATTAAAGCTGGTCGCCGAGCGAGCCTTGGCCATCACGGGCGCCGACGGTCTAGCAATCGCCCTGGCCGAGAACAATGAGATTGTTCTCAGAGCTGCGGCGGGCATCGTTCGACCGGACGTGGGGGCGCGAATCGACCGCGACTCCGCCTTTTCCGGAGCTTGCTTCCGCACGGCACAGGTCGTTAACTGTGACGACACGGAAACCGATCCACGCGTCAACCTCCAGGCCTGCCGCAAATTAGGCGCGCGCTCGATGGTTGCCGTTCCGCTCTGTGGACGACGGCGCGTCATCGGTGTTCTTGAAGCATTTTCTTCATGGCCATTCGGCTTCAATGACAGCGACATCCGAAATCTGAGCCTGCTCGCGGAACTTGTTCTGGCTGCGCTCAAGCCGGAAGACGAAGACCGCTTTGCGGAGTCGGCACAAGCAGCGGCGACTAAGCTAGAAGCGCCCAAGGAAGCAATAACGGCACCGGCAGTGCCAGTGCCAACGTTGCCGGCGGCGTACTCGACGGCTGCATCTGCGGTCAAGGCGACGGTGCCCCCCGCTCCTGTAACTCCCAAGCCGTTGACGGTGCCAGCGGCGACCCCAGCCCCAACTTTTGCATCGACCATTCTCTCTTCAGTCGATCTTCCTTCCCTGATCAAAGTTCCTGAAACTCCCGCCGCTACTCCGGTCGAGCTGGCCGTAAAGGGCCAAGCGCCATCGGTGGAAACAGCTGCCGCAGAGCTGACGACGACAGAAGCACCCGCTGTGGCAGCAAATGCGGAAGAATCAGCGCCGATGTTCGGGCAGCTTGAGGCCGAAAAAGCGCCGCGCAGCTTTGGCAAGCTGGGACTTCTGATCGGCATCGTGATCGTTGCGGCATTTGCCGCTGGATTCTGGTGGAAATACAGCAACGCACAGTTGGGCAATGCTGTCGTTCGCTCCGAACCATCCACCATTAAACCAACCAATCCGGCCGCGCAGAACAAGCCGGCGGAGGCTGCGCCTTCCGCGGCCACCGCAACACCCGCAGCGCCTGCGGACACCACTTCCGAAGGAACTGAGTCGGATACTCCCGCCGCTCCACAGGAGTTGTCGAAGTTTCCACACGTCACCGGAGTGCGGCACTGGTCGTCGCCCGATTCGAGCACTGTCGTTCTCGATCTCGAAGATCAAGTACAGTACGAAGCACACCGCCTGACGGGTCCGGACCGCATCTACTTTGACTTGCATGACACTCAGCTTGCCCCGGACCTGCTCGGAAAATCGATCGAGGTCGGCGACACTCTGATCAACCGCATTCGCGTGGCGCAACCTGTTTCCGGAATGACCCGCATCGTACTCGAAACCAAGGCCGACACCAATTTCTCCGTCAGCCTCGAGTCCAATCCATATCGGCTTGTAGTTGAAGTTCGAAAGATCGGAACGAATCCCAAGAGCGCGGTCAACCTCTTCCCGAATGCTCCCGAGGTGGAAAAGGCAAAACTGTCGATCGTGATTCCTCCGCCAACGAAAGAAGATTTACAGCTGAAGGCGCGAGTTCCCAAGATGCGCATCGTGGTTGACGCCGGCCACGGAGGATGGGACTTGGGCACTGTCGGACGTCGTGGCTTACTCGAAAAAGACCTTGTTCTTGAGATCGCGCAACGCCTCGGCAAGCTGCTCGAAAGCCGACTCGGCGCGGACGTGATCTACACCCGGCAGGACGACAATTACATCCCTCTCGACGAGCGCGCCGAGATCGCCAACCAGTCGCAAGCAGACCTGTTCGTCTCCGTCCACGCGAACTATAGCGATCTGCCTTCCGCGCGTGGCGTCGAGACCTACTACACCAACACCTTTTCCGCACCCGGATCGAAGGAAGCCGGCTCCAAGGATGCGGATTCGCACACCGTTGCAGGTTCTATGAAGAACTCGATCACACCCGCTTTGTCGCAGGCCGACTTGCATGATCGCATCGAGCAGTCGAGACGGCTTGCGGCGAGTGTGCAGCGCTCGATGTATGGAACGTTGTCGGTGCAGAATCCGGGCCTGCGCGATCGCGGCATCAAGGAAGCTGGATTTGTGGTCCTGACGGAAAGCTCAATGCCGGGAATTCTGGCGGAAGTTTCCTTCGTCACCAGTCCGACCGACGAGCAGAAACTGCGCAGCGACGGATACCGCGAACAGATTGCCGAAGCCCTCTACAAAGGCATTGCCCGTTACGCAGCCAGCTCTCGAGGCGTGAAGGTGGCAAGCGCCGCGAAGTAGCAGCGAGTCACTCAAATCCTACTTCTGCACAGCGCTTGCGCTTTCCTTCATGTACCCGGCGCTCAGTGTTCCCTTGCTCTTCGCTACTGGGAGCAGCGTGGGATAGAACTGCACAAACGTTGTATCGACGGCCGCATGGTCGGCGTGGCACGTGTAGCACTCCATGTTCGTCGGAACCATTTTGGCGGTCTTCGCGTCGCCGAAAATGAAGAACGCCCACTTGCCCGGAAAACGCGCCTCGTCCTTTACGTGCGCCTCGATGCCCATGATTTCCGTGCTCTGATAGTTCCCTTTCTGATTGATCGATCCCTTGCCTTCCGCCATGCGGCCTTCGAGGACTAGGACGGTTTTGTCCGGCCACGTTCCAGTCTCTTGAAATACTTTGTAAGCTTCGGGATTCGCGAAGACGTTGTCGAACATATGATGATCCATTCCCATCGCGTTTGGGCTGTAACTCATGTCAAAGCCACTAGTCAGATAAGTCCACTGGCGATAGTTCTCCGGCAGCTTGAGCTGGGTGTCGCTGGTGTATTCCGGACCGGAACCAGGCGGCAAGGTGGCTGACTTGAGCAGTGCAGCGGCAGAGAGCACAACCATGACAGCTAGCAGCGAGGCAATCTTCTTGTTCGTCTTCATCATGCCTGGGATTATGGCTGACTGCAGGTCGCAACTCCAGACCATCCGCTGCAAAGATCCGGCGTTTGGCTGCATTGTTGCCCGTTCTCGCCAATCGTAGAATACGATTCTGTCTATGGACGCGATGCCAACACGTAGCGACTCGCCGCGCTGGCTCTGGATCGCAGCCGTCTGGGGCGGGATCGGTCTATTCGACTCGACGCAAACTGTGTTTGTGATGCGCGCGGAGGGCATGCATCACAATTGGGGACGGCTGTTCTTCACGCTGCTGATTTCGTGGCTGCCGTGGATGCTGGCGACTCCGTTTGTTTTGCGCCTCAGCCAGCGGTATCCGCCTTCGCAATGGAGACGCGCGTCAACTTGGGTGACGCATCTTGCCGCATGCGCTGCGATCGGCGTCGTCGATGCGGCGTGGCGTGCGTTGTGGGAAGAACTGCTGAATCCGTGGGCTCTAACACCGCGGCCGAATCCTTTCCTTGAGCTGACGTGGCAGAAGTGCACGAATGGACTTCTGTCCTATGTGATCCTTTACAGCCTGATTCTGCTGGTCGATCACATTCGCCGATCGCGTGAACAACTGGCCTTACAGCAAGCCGAAACCGCACGACTCAACGAGCAGCTCTCAAAGGCGCAACTCAGCGCGCTTCGGCGGCAGATCGAGCCGCATTTCCTCTTCAATACGCTCAACGCGATTGCCGGACTGGTGCGGGAAGAAAGGAACGACGCAGCGGTAACTATGATCGCGGAACTCAGTGACTTTCTTCGGCGCGTACTCCAGGATTCCGACCGGCAGCAGGTTCCCCTGGCGGAAGAACTGGAGTTCACGCAGAAGTATCTGGATATTCAGAAAGCTCGGTTTGCGGACAGGCTGCAGTTCAGCGTGGACGTTCCAACAGAGCTGCTTTCGGCTCAGGTTCCAAGCCTGATCCTGCAACCGATGGTCGAGAATGCCGTGAAGCACGGCATTGCCAAACGCGTAGACGGAGGCGCGATTCGGATTGCCGCGTCGCGTTTGAACGGAACGCTGACGCTGCGCGTCTACAACGATGGTCCGAGTTTGCCGACTGGATGGGAGACGAGCCGATCGGGGATCGGGATCTCCAACGCTCGTACGCGGCTGCGAAGCCTCTACGGAGAAGCGTTCGAGTTGAGCTTGCGCAACCAGCGTCCGAGCGGTGTCGAAGCATCGGTGTCAGTTCCCTTCCGCGTTTCATCCGCCATCGAGTCGAAGGAATAAATCTCGTGCGCGCGGACGAGCACTCTTCCAAAATACGCACGCTGATTGTGGATGACGAACCTCTCGCTCGCAGCAATCTCGCGATTCTGCTGCGGCGAGATGCCGAAATCGGAATCGTCGCGGAGTGCGGATCGGGAGCGGAGGCGATCGGGGAGATTCGCGTCGCGAAACCGGATCTGCTTTTTCTCGATGTACAAATGCCCGAATGCGATGGATTCGACGTCCTCGAATTGCTGGGAAACGATTTGCCTCCCGCTGTCGTATTTGTCACCGCGTACGACCAATATGCGCTGCGAGCGTTCGAAGCAGGAGCACTCGACTATCTTCTGAAGCCGTTCGACAATGCACGCTTTGCGCTGGCGCTGGAGCGCGCGAAACAAAGAATCCGGTTGGGACGTGAGCGCAAGCAGCGTCCGGAGCGGGTTGCGGTGAAGAGCGCAGGTCAAGTGCACTTCGTGAAGATCGCAGAAATTGACTGGATCGAAGCGGCTGATTATTACGCTTGCCTGCATGTCGGAACGAAGAGCCATTTGCTTCGACGCAGCATGTCGGAACTCGAAGAAGATCTGGATCCGAAAATATTTTGCCGCGTGCATCGGTCGAGTATCGTGAACCTGGAGCGCGTGCGCGGATTGCAACTTCGCGACGACGGCGAATACGAGGTGCTGCTCGACGATGGCGCGAGAGTGCGATTGAGCCGCAAGTATCGCAAGCAACTGCAGGAGCGGATGGGCGTGAGTGGCGAGTAGTGAGCAGTGAGCAGTGAGTAGTGAGTAGTGAGCCGTGAGTCGCGAGCTTGGAGCGGTCATCGCGAGCAAAAGCCACGGGTCTCGTCTTCCGTCGTCGAAAAAAAATGTTGGACAATTTCTCCCGAAATGGAACTGCCCCCAGTGTTTCGGGGTACCCCTCCCCCCATGGGTGTACTGAAATCATCGAGTTAGCGGGAAATCGATAAAAAATCTATGGGGCACAGTCACTTGCGGGCAAAATCTTGATGTCAAAGAACTTAGCGGCTTAACGCGCCGGGTGAATTCCTGGAACGGGACGAATCCGCTCTCGGCGCACCGTCACGGCCTCGGTGATGATCGCCGATTCGAATGGGAGTGGCAAGGTCAGATATCACACCAAGCTTGTGGAAATTGTCTCGCGCGGTTCCGGGCCGTGATGCTGTTTGTGAATGGCACCTCCGCTTCCGCGCAACTTGAAAGAACGAATAAGCAATTGACGTATCCAATACCGGGAGCTATGCTCGCCGCCTTCCCTCGTAAAAACATACAGAGGAGGAGTTATGGCTCGCAAAGTTTCCACGAACCCGGGGGATCGTATCTCTCTCAAAAAGCATCGACAGACGGTTGAAGTTCTATGGGATCGGCAGCAGCAGCGGCATCAGTAGGGTTGTTGGCGTTGGCCGAGCCGGCACAGTCGGAAATCGTCATCACCAACAAAAAATACCAATCCCACGGTGCGACGGGCTTCACACTTGCCCGGTCAAGGTTGATTTGAATCATGACGGCATTGCCGACTTTTCTCTCACGGTCGGATATTACGGATACGGGCAAAACATCAATGCGCAAATAGGGATCGAGCCGTTAACTGGAGGAGGGGTGATCGGAGGAGGCTTTGAGAGCTCCGCATCCGCTCTGGTTCGGGGAGCGAAGATAGGGCCGTCGGGGAAGTTCTTGAATTTCAGCGTGAAACTTGAGCGCTCTTCCTATTGCACGACGAACTCTATCTGTTTTAAGGAGCATAACCACAATGGGGACTGGGGCGGAAATCATCCCAATCGCTTCCTGGGGGTGAAATTCCTGATTCAGGGGAAGACCCACTATGGATGGATACGGGTCACGGTCACGACAAGCGCGACCGCGCCGATGACAGCCGAGATCACGGAATACGGCTATGAAACGATCGCGAACAAATCCTGCGGGGCGGGGCTGCCGGGCTCAAATGCCGCCGCGAGCAACGGTCTAAAGGAGCAAACGAGCGGGAATAGCGCTTCGCTGGGCATGCTCGCGCTCGGCGCGGACGCGCTGCCATTGTGGCGACGCGACGGCGTTCAACCAGGCAACCGATGACGCGATCCATCTGAAATCGCGGAGTGAAGTACCGAGCGAAGGCTGGTTTGACGTGGCGACTGTAGTGGCGATAACGGCGGGTGCATAGGTCCTGAGGCCCGCGAGAAACGCGGGCCTCAGCATGACAAGCAAGAGGCTTTAGCTGTCAAAATTCATAAGTCGCAATCGCGAAGCATGGGCGCGGCTTTAAGCGGCGGTAGATGAGCCGGCGTTCTCGGGATCTTGGGCAACAGTCGGTACTCGGGGATTGACGGCCCGCTTGTTTTCTGCACGGCGACGTGCCCTTGAATGGCCGCTCTTCCACGGTGTCCTGAGTTTCGGATTTCTTGCTGCGAAATTCTATTGCCGCATTTGCGCAATTCCAAGAGCATGGGCGGTAACGGCGGGTGCGTAGGTCCTTCGGCCCGCGAAAAGCGCGGGCCTCAGGATGACAATGCTCGTGAGTTGGGATCAGTTCGACGCGGGGATACCGCCGTACTTTTCCAGCCATTTCAATTCTTCGCGGACTTTGATCTTGCCGTGCCAGGGATTCTTGCCTAGGCCGTGGCCTTCGCCGGGAAAGATCAGCAGACTGTTCGGGATGCCGAGGGAATAGAGCGCGTGCTCTAGCAAATAATCCTCGAGCACGGCGACGCGGACGTCGTCAGCGCCAGCTACCATGTGCGTCGGTGTTTTCACTTTATCCATTTGGAAGATGGCAGCCTCGTCATGATAACGCTGCGGAGCTTCCCAGGGACGTCCGCCGAGGAAGTAAGCGTCGTCGTAAGTGGTGTCGTCATTGCCCCAGTTGCCGATGTGCTCGACCGCTCCCGCGCCGGTAACGGCGGCTTTGAAGCGCGTGGTCTGCGTGATGAGCCAGTTGGTCATGTATCCGCCGTAGCTGTAGCCACCGATGGTGAGATGAGCAGGATCGGCGATCCCGTCTTTCACCAGCGCGTCGACGCCTTCGAGAATATCTTTGCCGGGACGCGAAACGATCACAGGAACGATTTCGAGGGCGAACTTGTCGCCGTATCCGGTTGAGCCGCGGTAGTTGGGCTCGAAGACAAGCCATCCTTGATTGGCAGCAAGTGTCGCCCACTGATACCAGTCGGCTTCGAAGTGGTTGCCGTCGGCATCGGCGGGGCCTCCATGAATCAGCGTGAACATGGGCAAGTTCTTCGCTTCGAACTTTCCGGGAGGATAAATCAACATGCCTTCGACGGTGGTACCGTCGTCGGCCTTCCATTGGTATGGCTTGCCTTGAGGAAGATCGCGCTCGGTGAAGAGCTTGTTGAACGAAGTAATGGGGCGAGCTTGATCAAGTGTGTCGGAGGATTTTGCAAGATAGACTTCGTCAGGTTTGCCGAGCGATGAGTGGACGAATGCGACGGTGGCAGCGTGGGCGGCGCGGGAGATGTTGGAGTAGGTTCCGGCCCATGAACTGATGCGATGGAGAGAGTCTGTCGGCTTGGCGGCGGAATACATCTGAACTTCAGTGCCGAGGCGCGCCGAGGCGAGGATGTTGTCTCCGACGGCGGCGTAGTGCTCGACGGGACCGAGGAAATTTTTATCCCATTGCTCGATCTTGCCGGAATCTGCGTCGACCCAATAGAGATGCGGTTGGAGGTCGCGGTAGGGGCCGGCGACGTCACCCTCTTGAGTTTCGAAGAAGATGTGGCGGCCGTCAGCGGCCCAACGCGGGTGGACTTCAACACCTTGATTGGTAGTGATGCGGCGGGGAGTGGCTGGCGCGGCGGCATTGTTTGCGCCAGCCTGCGGGGAGGGCGGTCCGCCCGAGATCGACGACATAGATTTCCACGTCTTCGTATTTTTCCTGCCGCTGGTTGATCGCGTTGCTGACGAAAGCGAGCTTGGCGCCATCGGGAGAGATCTCGAGGCTGTCAACGCGCAGCGGAGTGGTCGCGATGGTGTGCGCGCCGGGAGTGAGATCGGGTTGCTCGTCGGGCTCCCCTTCTTTCTTTTCAACTTTCGCAGGAGCGGCAGAGTGGCGGGCGAGAGCTGCGGAGACATCGAGGGCGAAGATCGTGTCGCCGCGTTCGGCGGTGCGGTATTGGACGACGTCTTTCCATTGCTTCTTGTAGTCGTCTTTTTGCGTGTGTGTCCAAGGCTGGCGGGTCGCGAAATAAATCGTTTGGGAATCTGGGGACCATGAGAAAGCGTGAACTTCTTCTTCGCCTTGCGTCAGCGGGATCGCTTCGCCGCCGTTGGGAGAGATTACGTAGAGCTGACTGGTCTCATCTTTGGAACTGGAATCGGAGTCGGAGTCGTCGGACTTCCCTGCCCCCGTCTTGCGCTCGGAGAGGAAGGCGATCCATTTTCCGTCAGGCGACCATTTCGGTTCGGAGTCGTGGCCGGACTGAGTGAGCGGAATAAGAGAGCCGCCCTTGGCGTCGTCACGGTAAAGCCAGAGGTCGCTGCGGAAGATTTGCTGATCCCAGTCAGCGCGCTCCGTGGCGATCACGACAGAGGCACCGTCGGGGGACAGTTCAACTGAAGTGAAGCTGACGGAGTTGAAGAATTCGTCGAGCGTGACCTTCGGCTTGGTTTGAGCGACGACGGAGAGAGAACAACCGAGAAGGATGGCGGCGAGCAAAGCAGACGTTCGGATTTGCATAGGGCCCCAAGGGGAAACAGGGTTATACAACGGGGGATTCGTTGGAGGCAAGTTTGTGACCGCGGGTTTCACGATCCGGCGGCTAAAGCCGATTCATCATTGTGGGCGCTGACGGCACGCCTGAAGGCGCGCCCTGATACGAAGCTATTCTCTGCGAGGACAGAATCTGATTGAGCTGCTTCAGTTCTAAGGAGTGCTCCAACTCGGACCAGAGTCGCATTCCGAGGGGCGGGCGGAAGTCCTCGCACGCCACACGATCCACAGGATTGCGGCGAAGACGGGGACTGAGAGTTGGAGGTGGGTCCAGCGAGAGAGTGGTCCGAAAAGAGGCAGGACGAAGGCGAGATAGAGAAGCAATTTCAGCGTCGAGGAAGAAGGGTCATTCTCGTGCGCCAGTGCCCAATCAACTGGGAGCAGGAGAGCCGGTACAAGCGCGAGAAGATCGTAGACGAAGAGATGCGGGTTGACCAGAACGGCAGCGAGAATCAGAGTGGAAAAACGCAGGGCGAGCGAGCTTTGCGATTTCCAGATGCTTGCGGCCATCGCAACCACTGCTACGGAAGTTAACACATAGAGTGCGAGCGCAACTTCCGGCGAAGGAATCATCAGCGACCAGAAGGAACGTAGAGAGTGCATCTGGATCGGAGCGAGGCCGAGTTCGGCGGCGCCAATCCAGCGCGAAGGATGGAGAAGCATTTCGAAATAGTCGCGCATCAACTGTGCGCCGAAATAGATACGAGTAAGTGCGAGTTGTCCGGCGGCGGAAAGAATGAGCGTGACAAATGGTTTCCATGCGCCGGCAAACAAGAAAATC
Source organism: uncultured Acidobacteriota bacterium (assembly GCA_963787685.1). Classification (GTDB taxonomy): domain Bacteria; phylum Acidobacteriota; class Terriglobia; order Terriglobales; family Acidobacteriaceae; genus Sulfotelmatobacter. The sequence continues at coordinate 36,487 of CAWBED010000025.1, read as the reverse complement.
ATCGGGATTGCGACGAGAAATTGCGGCTTGAAGATGAGAAATCCAAGAGCGATGCCAGCGAGCCAAGAGCGTCCCGAGTGGAATGCAAGAAATGCGATCGTGAAGCAGGCGAGGATGAGAGCGGAAATCTGGCCACGAACAAATACATGAAAGAGCGGAGGGAATGCTACTGCGGCTAGCGCCACAATTTTGGTGTGTGAAGTCAGGGTCGGACAGCGTCTCCAGAGGGCGTAAACGCAGACGAAGTAGATGATCAGGCTGAGGACGACCCAGACTCCGGCGGCGACGGGAAATGACAGAGCAGCGAGCGGGACGAAGAATAGTCCTACCTGAGGCCCGTAGAGATTTGGGATTACAGCGCGGTTCGGCTGGGGAACGATCTTCCTCAGTTCGTCTTGTTGAGACTTCTGATCGTAGAGTTCGTTCGCGCGGTGTTGAGAAATAAGCCGGGCTGAAACGTAGAAGGGCAGGAAATCCTGAAACTTGATGTTGCCCGCGCGGTCGAACAATCCCGGAGTAGCGAAGTCAACGGCACAAACTCCCCAGAGACACAGGGCGAGCACGATCGCTTGAGCGCGAAGACGGCGCGGGTTGAGCCACTGCAAAGATGAAAGTATCCAAGCTGGCGTCGGCGAGGTGGAACTGCTCACGACGCGGGCTCGGCGTTTTTCAGGGCGTCGTCCATGGACTGGCCGGGACGGGCCCCGGTGGGAACGATGCGCCAACCGTCGTCGTACTGACGAAATCCTACGCTCGATTTGTAGTGGAGTTCGCCGGAAAAGAGTGCGTCTCCGACTTCATTGAGCGCGACCCACTTCCAGGAAAACTCGACATCGGCAACGTTGCCTTGCTTGCTGATGCCGGTGACGGTGACGAGTTCGCGCTTGGCGGCGGGAATGGCGATCGAGGGCTTGCTGGCATCTGCGGCGGAAACCAGGTTGCGAACCGTTTCGACGCCGGAGGGAGTCAGGATGACGTCCCAGCAAGGCGCGGGAACCAGACCGGGCGGGCAGGCGGCGGAAGTGGCGGAGATCCATCCGTGACGCTGCAGGACCAAGTATTCGGGGGAAAGATAATCCTTGTTGGAGACGATGCCGGTACGAAGAACAAATTGCTGCTGGGCGTTGAAGGCCTCGGAGGCTGAGATCAGATCGGCGGCGAGTCGGCGCGTGAGGAAGTCGCGCGGAGAACAGGAGATGGTGAATAAGAGACCGATCAATGCGACGATGAGCTTCTTGCGCATGTGCTGAGTATTCGGTTCGACCGGGCTTCGCCAGGCCGGACAGCCGAGGCGGCTGTCCCCACATCATTCATTCTCCAAGGGGGATTAACGACCAGTGATTGTAAACAAACGGGAGCGCTTTTGCGGAAGGAAAGGGCGGGAAGTAATTTGGCCGTCGAATTCTGGCGCCCAGCGGCCGGGGATATGGCAAGAGCAATGCGGGCATCGGCCGTCGGGAGTCAGGCGATAGTCCTCGATTAAATATCCGTAGCGGCGGATCAGGGTCTGGCTGCATTGGGGGCAACGCGTGTCTTCGGTGCTTCCAACCGTGCCGGGAAGATTTCCGGCGTAGATGTAGCGGAGTCCGGCCTGCTGACCAATCTCGACGGCACGCATCAGGTCTTCTGCGGTGGTGTTGCGTTGGCCGTCGCCCTGCATTTTGTAATCAGTGTGGAAAGCGGTCACGTGCCAAGGGATGTCGGGAGACACTCCGGCGACGAATTCGGTGAGGCGGCGAAGTTCGTCCGGAGAATCGTTGAAGCCGGGGATGAGGAGTGTGACGATCTCGAGCCACAATCCAGAGGCGTGAATGCGGCGAATGCTGTCGAGGATAGGACCGATGCGTCCGCCGAGTTCGTGGTAGTGGCGATCGTCGAAACTCTTGAGATCGACCTTGTACAAATCGAGGTGAGGGCGCAAATATTCGAGGACTTGCGGCGTGCCGTTGCCGTTGGAAACGAATCCGGTGACCAGGCCGGCTGCGCGCGCTTCTTTGAATACGGCGACGGCCCATTCGCTAGTGATCAGTGGCTCGTTGTAGGTGCTGACGAGAACTTTCGCGCCTTGATCGAGCGCATCACGGACTAAAGCTTCAGGAGAAACTGCGAGTGGAGCGGAGACAGCATTCGGATCACGCAGGGCTTGCGAAGTCACCCAGTTCTGACAGTAGCCGCAGTGGAGATCGCATCCGAGCATGCCGAAGCTGTAAGCCAAAGCTCCGGGATAAGCGTGAAAGAAGGGCTTCTTCTCGATGGGATCGCATTGCATGCCGGCGGTATATCCCCAAGGCGCGTAGAGCGTACCGCCGCGATTGAAGCGAACCTTGCAGACACCGGGCTGGCCTTCGGGAATCGGGCAGCAATGGCCGCAGGAAAAACATCGGACGCGGTTGTTTTCGAGTTTCTCGTAGAGAACTGGATCAGCTTCGCGAACTCTCTGATCGAGGATGTCGCGCAGGGTGGGCAAAGGAACCTCTTGCGAATATTGTAGCTCTGAAGGGTACGAGAAAAGGCTGACTAGTTACGAGCTTTGAGTTGGCCTGCGGCCGGCTTTTCGTAGGGATGATGTTGCTGCAGCCAACGGTTGGCATCGAGTTCAATGGCGGTGACCTGCCCTCGGGTGAGGCGCGCTCGGACAAACGGTGAAAGCGTCTTGCTGGCTTCATCTCCGCCGGAGCGAGCGACGACCATCCAGAAGTATGCGCGGTTGGCATCCTGAGGGACACCGCGTCCACTGTAGTAAATTGAGCCGAGTTTCGATTGGGCGGGAATGTTGCCGAGCTCTGCCGCTTTGGTAAACCAGCGAACGGCTTCGCTTTCGCTGAGCTTCACGCCGTCACCCGTGGCGTAGCGAAGGCCCAGTGCATTTTCAGCGACGGGATCACCGTTGTCAGCTAACTGGCGAAGCTGATCGAGAGAAGCGGTTTCGATAGCCGGAGCGGCCGAAGCGCCCGGCGCTCCATCCGACTTGGGCGGCTGCGACGACGCAAGTACGGTGGGCAGCTGCGTGTGTTCCCGAGAGCGAAAGCGATTCATGATCCAGGGAGCTACGTCGCTCTGCAGAACGGGCGCGGAATAATAACCTAGCAGTGATGCAATGGTCACGGCCGCGCAGATGAGAATGATCAACTGCGAGCGAGGCAGACTGATACTAGGATCGGGCTTGTCATCCGCCTCCGGCTTTTTTTCTTTCTCTTCTTCGTCATCCGCGGAAGCGAACAAGACGCTTCCCTGCGGCGAGGAAAAAGCAGGAGCAGATGCTGATGCGACCGAAGGCGACTTTTCCGCGCGAGCGGATCGATTCACAGCAGCCAAAACCGTGTCGGCCAGGCGCTGCAGCACGCGGCCATCGACTTCGGTAAAAGCGTCGGGCTGAGGGGAGAAGGCTTCGATCAGGCCGATGGACTGGTCATCTGCACGCACCGGGGCTGCGAGGATCGAACGGATGCCGAGGGCGCGACAGCTTTCGGGATCGACACGAGCATCGACCTCGGCGTCATCGCAGCGCAACAACATTCCAGTTTTCACACATTCGCCGGAGAAACCCGAGCCAACCTGCAAGCGCGCCCCGATGGGCGGAGCGTCGTTGCCGGAACTGGCGCGGCAGACCATGAATTCGGGCCCTTTGTCGGCGAGCGCGACGGCTGCACCGGACGCACGCACCAAAACTTGGCCACGTTCGGCGATCAGACGAAGCGCAGCAGTGAGGTCAGAGCCGAGCGCCTCCACTTGACGCTGAAGGACGGAGACGGCGGCGAGCGCGTCGGTATAGCTGGGACGCGGAGGGCCATCTTCGCGGGCATTGGAGCGGCCGACGATTTCGGCTTCGCCGTTCGCGACTCCGGCCATCACATTAACGAAGAGCCATTCGCGCAGGCGCGACAAAGACTCGGCAGGGAGATCGGAAAATCGCAATCCGGCGCGGCCGCTGTCATTCGACCATATGACTTGCCCGGTGGTGTAGATGTGCTCCGCGCAATCCGCGAGGTCGAGGCAAAGATTCACATGGCTATCGGCATCGAGAGGCGAATGGCACTGAATGGCCATTCCTTCTTCGCTGATGTCGACAATCTCGTGGAGATCGAGCTTGGTGCCATTGGGATCGGCGGTAAAACTCGCGTAAGCGGGCGTCTGAATTTTGTGTCGCACGCGGCGGCGACGGTTGGGAGTAGCAGGAGCCAACGTCGAGGTTATCGAAGACATGAGGAGCCCAAAAGCTGTTTCTCACATATTAGCGCGGAATGTGAAAATGTCAGCAAGGAATCAACTCATTAGGGCACGGCCGATCACTTTCCGGGAAAATCCGTGTAAACGGAGACAGCTTGGTTAACTCGCCTGGCGCAGGACCTGCTCCCGGTGCAGGCTCGAAATCCGGGAGATGGCGGCGACCATCATTCCGGAGAGCAACTGCATGGTAGCGACATCGCGCTCGTCGAAGGCTCCAGGGGACGAGGACAGGACCTCGAAGACTCCCAGGGTTCGGCGGAAATGGCGTAAAGGTGACACGAGAATGGAACGGACGCCGAGACGGCGGCAGCTGGCCAGATCAACGCGCGGATTGCGCTCGGCATCGTGGCACAACATGATCTCGCCGGAGCGGACGGCTTCGGCTGAGATGCCCGCGTCAGTTTGCAGGCGGACACCAAGGTCGGGAGCGGTGCGGCCGGCGCGGGCGCGGCACACAATCTCATCGCCAGCACGAAGTGCGATGGCGGCCCCTGTGGCTCCGGTAAGGTGCTGAGCACGCTCGGTGATAGCGCTGATGGCGGGCTCCAGATCGAGCTCTGCCGGATGAATCTCAAGTTCGTCCCCGGGAGATACCGCGCGGAATCCGGAGATTGGATGAGCAGCATTGGCTACCCGCAACTGGCTGCGTTGAGCGAGCGCGGGCATGCGAGTGTGGTCCGCCATGGCAAGAACTTGAGGCTCAGGAACGGTGCGAAGCAGGTCGCGCACCAGGCTGTCGAGCTCGGTGTCGGTGATCAAGTGGGCAGTCTGCTGGTTGCGCAGCGAACCGCCGAGCACGCGCGACAGGCTAACGAGGCTCTGGCTTCCGCAGGCCAAGCAGTATGGCTTGTTGCTGGTCGAGATCAGTTCACATTGAACGCAGAAGCTGGCGGACTGCAATGGGACAAAATTGACGTCCCTGAAAGTCGTGCCGTAAACACTCTTGCCAAACATGATTGCTGAATCCTCGTTTCCGTCCTGAGTGTTCTCGAAAGTAAACAGAGAGTCGAGCGCCTGAAAGTAACGGAAATGGTTCCCCATGTGGAAAACTGGCTTAAAACTCAAGTAGTTACAGGAATGCAAAGCCAAAGGCTTTCACCACGGGGGACACGGAGGAACACAGGGGCACCTAGTGTGCAGGAATTTGCAAGGTGGAAGACTGCGCGTTGCGAGAATCGACGGCAGGTTTGGCGGGCAAATTTTTTCTTGGGGCATTGCCTACAGATAGAGCTTCGGCTATGCTGAGGGAGAAGTTTCGGTCCTACTGGGACCGCTGGGGGAATTATGGAATGGACTGCACCTGCTTTTGAAGAAGTTTGCTTGAACTGCGAAATCAACTCCTACGCAAGCGCGAAACTGTAGGCAGAAACTCTTCCCCGCAATTATTTACCGGCTGAGCATCGCACGATGATTTGTGCGATGCGTTCAGCTGCGTGTCCATCCCAAAAGGGCACGTTGGACTTCGTGGGGCTCTCCCCTCTTTTTCCTCTCGTCTCGATAATTTCCTGAACGGCACTTCGCAATTGGCGCAGGTCACGGCCTACCAACCGATTCGTCCCCTTCTCGATGGTGACAGGGCGTTCCGTATTTTCACGAACAGTCAGACACGGGACGCCGAGAAATGTCGTTTCTTCCTGAATGCCGCCTGAGTCGGTGATCACGACTGCTGCGCGCTGCTGCAAAGCCAGGAACTCCAAATAAGGCAAAGGATCGAGCAACCGGAGAGGTGTATTCATCGCTGACGATGACGTCAGTTCGTTGAGGCGCTGGCGGGTGCGCGGATGAACCGGAAAAATCACGTTGAGCTGCGTGCTCAGGTCGGCGAGAGAGGACAGTAATTCCTGGAGCCAAGGAAGATCGTCGACGTTTGAAGGACGGTGCAACGTCACAAGCGCAAAGGGCAAAAGTACATCGGCCGGAAAATGTTTTTCGGCTGTCGGTAGGAGGCGAACCAGAGTGTCGATCATGACGTTTCCCACGCAGTGAATTCGAGATGGGTCGATGCCTTCGTGGAGGAGATTCTCGTCTCCGTCGGCGGATGGAGTAAAAAGCAGATCAGAAATTTGGTCGGTGAGGAGGCGGTTGATTTCCTCGGGCATGGTGCGGTCGCCGGAGCGCAAGCCGGCTTCGACGTGGCCTACTTTTATCGCCGAGCTTCGAACAAACAAGGGCGGCGGCAACGGTTGAATTGACATCGCCGTAGACCAGAACGAGGTCCGGCTTGCGCTCGAGCAGAACCGGTTCGATCGCCATCATGATGCGTGCGGTTTGTTGCGCGTGCGTGTCGGAACCGACTTCAAGGTTGACGTCCGGCTCTGGCATTTCGAGCTGCTTAAAGAAAACGTCGGACATGGCAGCGTCATAGTGTTGGCCGGTGTGGACCAGAGTTTGGCGCACATTAGCATGTGGAGACAGGGCACGCAGAACTGGAGCTGCCTTCATGAAATTCGGGCGGGCGCCAACGACGTGAAGAACGTGCATAAGAGCTGTTCGAGCACTGCGATTGTAACTGGTTCAAGAACGGAAACGGCGCGGCTATCCGGCCTGGGCGGTGATGAAGGAAGCGTCCTGCCGCAGTGCAATCAGATCGGCAGATTGGACAAGGGTGCGATCGAGAGCGTCGGCGAGTACTGTGGGAAACTCTGCAGTGAGCAGATTGACGTCGAGTTGCAGATTGCGGCGAGAGTAGAAGCGATGTATTTTCAGCGTGCCGCAATGCCGGTTCCCGGAACTAAGAAGATCCAAAGCGATCGTCCAGACAGCGGCGCCGTCGAGATTCTTTGGGATTCCCGGTTTGCTCCAACGGAATGAACTATCGTTACGGCGCGAGGCATCAACTATCTCGAATGGGATGAATTCCCCGGGGAGGATGTCGAGCTTAAGTTCGAAGCTGTCGAAGTCATTACTGCCAAACCCTGCGACGAGAATGCGGCGAATCTGCTCGAAATCGCGAGCGACCTTGAGTTCTTCGGTGGCGCGGCGGATCGCCAGATTGTTGACGAATATCTGCGGTTGATCGAAGGTGCGGTGCGCAACACGAGCGAGCTCTCCGAATTCGAGGTAGCCGAGATGCTGGACGCCGATCCAGATGCCGATTCCGAGAACGGACAGCACCAGACCGAGGGAGCTACCGGTCGGCCAGAGTAAAAACAGACTCAGCATCGCAAAAACAGCAGAGACGCCGTAAAGCAGGATGACGACTTGGCGATGCGTCATGCCATGCTGCAAGAGCTTGTGATGGATGTGCTCGCGATCGGCAGTGAAGATCGGACGGCCGCTGATCAGCCGCCGAATCACCGATAGCACTGTCTCCAGGATCGGCAGGCCGAAGGAAACGATCGGAATGGCGACGGCGACGATCGTCGGAGCTTTCTGCGCTCCGGAGAGAGCGAGGGCGCTGAGCAAAAAGCCGATGAATAGGCTGCCGGAGTCGCCGAGGAAGATGGTCGCGGGATTGAAGTTAAAACGAAGGAAGCCGAGAATTGCGCCAGCCAAGACCAGCGTCATCAGTTCGACCAGGTTGGGTCCGTTGAGCAGCGCCACAACGAAGACCACCATCGTCGAAAACAGAGCAGAGCCGGCGGCTAAACCATCCAAGCCATCGATCAAGTTAAAGGCGTTGGTGATGGCCAGAACCCAAACGACCGTGAACAACAGGCCGACATACCATGGAAGAGCGCGGTCTCCGAAGAGAACCGGGATGTTCACGATACGCAGGCCGCCAGCGTAGAGCATGGTGGCGGCAATTCCCTGCACCGTGAATTTGACGTAAGGGCCGACACCGCGGAGATCGTCGTAGACGCCAAGCAGGAAGATCAGCGCGGCCGGTACCATGATCGTCGCCATGGTCCGCAGGAAGTGAGGCGAATGCAGTTGCGGATGGCGAAGATCCCAAATCGCCGCGAGTCCCATGCAACAGGAGAAGCTGAGGAAAATGGCGACGCCGCCCAAACGCGGCAGAGGGCTTGAATGGAGATGGCGCTCTTGGGTGGGAACGGCAACCCATCCGCGTGCATTCGCAAAATCGCGGACGTACCGTGTCAGTACGAACGACGAAAACAGGGCCGAAAGAAACAGTCCCAAACAGATAACAGTCAAACTACGCCACCTCGACGCGCGATAGGGGATCGGGCACGCACTTTACGCAATCGTTCAACGCAAGTATCGCAGCGACGTCCTGCCGTTAGTAGTGAGTGAAAAGATTCCTGTTGGTTTTTAGGGTGCTCCGAATCTAGCAGCAGGGCAGGCTGAGTTTCAATCGGCGAGGAACAAAAAACCTGTGGAAAACTAACACAAGGGTTTGCGAATCCCTGAGGTGTAAACGGATGTGGCTGTGCTAAACTTCAGTGAAATTTCAAGCACAGGGTCAGGGGTCTTTCTGATGAAGTCGGGCAGCTCGGTTTTCCCTCGCCGCGGCCAGTGGATGTGCGGGTTCGCGGCCTTTCTGATCCTTACGGGCCTGGCTGCCGCCCAGCAACCTACAAATACAAATAACAATCAGGGACAAACGAATTCCCCGGCCAGTCTTCCTGCGGCGGAGCCAATCTCGCATGCGACGGTCAGCGCGTCTACTGGGCAAGCCGCAAAGACGGACGATGCCTCGAAGAGTATCTCCGAAGAGGCGACTGTGGCAAAGTTGGGGCCTGGAGACTTGATCGAAGTCAGCGTTTACAACGTTCCAGAGCTATCGAGCAAAGTGCGAGTCAGCAACACGGGGGATATCTATCTTCCGCTGATCGATTATGTGCACGTCGACGGGCTGACGCAGGAAGAAGCGCAGACGTTGATTCAGAAGAGGCTGGAGGACGGCGGATTTGTCCGCAGCCCGCACGTAACAATTTTCGTGGACGAAGCGGCATCCCAGGGAGTGACGATCCTCGGAGAAGTCGGCAAGCCCGGGATTTATCCGGACACGGCCAGTCATAAGCTGTACGAAGTTATCTCGCAAGCGGGGGGCTTTTCTCCATCCGCCTCGCGCAAGATTGCCGTGCTTCGTCGAAATCAAGCGGAGCCGATTCACATTGATCTGCCAAGAAATCTTGCGGACGATGTCAGCGGAAATATCGACATCCTGCCCGGTGACACGATTAACGTGCCGCGGGCACCGATTGTGTATGTCGTCGGGGACGTGGGGCGGCCGGCTGGATTGTTGGTAGACAACGGCACGCTTACGGTTTTGCAGGCACTCGCCCTCGCTGGCGGGACAAACCGAACGGCGAAACTTGGTGCGGCGCGAATCATCCGCAAAGGCCCGACGGGGATGACCGAGCAGAAACTTGAAGTCAAGAAAATGTTGGAAGCAAAAGTACCGGATATGACGCTGCAGGCGGATGACATTTTGTTTATCCCGGTCAGCGGCGGAAAAGTACTCGCAAGCCGGACCTTTGAAGCTGCAATGAGCGCGGCGACGGCGGTGTCGATTTACGCGGTCCATCCGTAATAAATCCCAACATTTTGGTGAAACTCATCGCTACAACGAAGGGCGTTCGACGAGCCTCGCAAGAACGTCGATGTACGTTTCTGCCGTGCTGCGGCGAGAGAAATTCTGCAGGATATATTCCCTTCCCTTTTGGCCGAGCGCTGTCCCGAGTTGGCGATTCTCCGCTAGCTGATTGATCGCCTGAACCAGCGCTTCCGAGTTCTCAGGTTCGATCACAATGCCTGCATTCGCTTGGTCCACGATCTGCCGCGCCTGTCCATCCACGCCGAGAATGACCGGACGGGCGCAGGCCATAAATTCCAGCATCTTGGTGGGGATAACGGTTTTGAAGACATCGGTCTTCTTCAGCAGAACGAGGCAGGCATCCGCGGCGGAAATGTAGGATGGAATTTTTTCGCGGGGCTGCTGGTCCAGAAAGCGAACGTTCGCGAGGCCGCGGGATTGGGACAGATCCTTGATGCGCTGCTTTTCCGCGCCTTCTCCGATCAGAAGAAAAACGACGGCCGGATTTTGCTGCTGAAGTCTTGCGGCTGCATCCAGTAGGGTCTCCAGGCCGTGCGCCATTCCCATGGTGCCGATGTAACAGACCAGGAAATTCGATTCGACGCCGAGCTCTTGCCGTAGCGCGCGAGTGGTTGAGGGTGGGAATGGCGCGAATAGGTCTGTCTCGACTCCGTTCTCGACGACAGCGATTTTCTCTGACGGCACGCGCCACTCTTTAATCAAGTGATCCTTGAAGGCTGGAGTGACAACCACAACTAGATTAGAGCGTTCGTAGAGAAATCCTGCAATCTTCGCCAGCGTCGCGTGGAGCAAGGAATTTTCATGACCGGCGCCGACTGCCACCAGGGATTCGGGCCAGAGGTCGCGCACTTCGAATACGAGCGGTACTTGTCTCGCAACGGCGAGCCACCAACCGGAGAGTCCGACCAGCAATTGCGGCGACGACGCGATGATCACGTCAGGACGAGGAAGGGTGAGTCCACGGAGCGAGGCCGATACACAGAACGACGCATAGTTGCGCATGCGTTCGTGTGCTTTGCGATTGGGCAGAGGCCAGAGCCAGGTGCGGTAGACATTCACTCCGTCGACGGTCTCGCTATAGGTGAAGCGGCGCAGTTTGGCGCGCCATTCTGGGGGAACAACGCCGGTGGGATGATTTGGGAATCCTGTCAAGATCGAAACGTCGTGTCCGGCGCGTGCCCAGTGCCGCGCGAGTTCAGAGGCCCGCGCGGCCGGCGCGCCCATTTCCGGCGGGTAGTACTGCGAGACGTAGAGGATCTTCACGCGCTCTAGTAGTAACAGAGTTTGAAGGCGCTTTTGTAGCAGAGGGCGCGCGTGCGGTTACTGCGGCTGCGGCTGTAGCTTTCCCAGCGATCGGCAACTCGCGCGAATTGGTCTTCACCGGTCAGACGGTGCATGATCCGCAACTGCACGATATGTAGCTGGTGATAGAACGGACTGGCGACCATGGGCAGGCGCGTCCCGGATTGTTCGTAGAGCGACCAGAATCCGAGATCGTAGCGGTCGAGATTGTGGAGAAGCGTACGCACGCCGCGGGAGAAAAGCTCCTGCGCCGTTTCGTCGCGTGTGGAGAGGAAGTAGTCGTAGATTCCCCACAGGGCCCAGATAAAGCCGTTCAAGATGTGAGTGGGCGGGGAGACGATGTATTCCTCGAACCAAAGATCTCCGGCAGCGTCGGTGAACGCCACACCGCCGTTTTCGATTGGATGCTGAAAGCTCGTGAAGGCACGTTGCGCAGCAACGAGATAGCGCGTGTCGCCCGATTCCCTGTGAGCGCGAACTAGAACTGAGATTCCCTGCCCTTGCGCCAACGCCGAGTACCACGGAGCTTTGAGCGTGTCGCGATACTCCCAGTCGAAGTTGTGGTTCCAGACCCAAAGTCCGCGAGGATTCTGTTCGAGATTTGAGGCTCAGCCAGTCGGCAATCAGGAGGAAGTTCGCGCGTCTGGCCGGATCTCCAGTGCGTCGCCAGAGGTTGTAATTTCCCAGAGCGAATTGGGCGATGGCGATGGGGTTGTACTGCAAGCCGATATGTCCGTGATAGTCGAGTTGGGGAATACCGGCGGAGTCGTAGGCGCCCTGGTAGTCGGCCTTCTCGGCAAAGAGCATGTAGTATTCGCCGAGTTCGTTGGCTGTGGCGTTCGGATTGTCCACAGGAGTCTCATGCCAAAAGGTGAGGTGGCTCTTGCCGCCCAAAAGATAGGCGCTGAAGATGCGACGGTAGTAGGCGAGACGCGGCAATTGAAATTTTCAGGTTCAATCCATATTACGGCAGAGCATCTTTAGGGATGCAGGGAGTAGAGCGACATCACCATGTCATCGGAATCAACCGCAATGGTGGTGACGGCGAGATATTGCGTAGCGTTGTTGCCATCGGGCAGCAAGGCGTTGCCATACTGAAAGAAGTTCATAGGCCAGCGATCTTTTTCCCACGAGAGCAGAGGCTGCCACTGGTCAGCGCGGGCCAGGCGTGCGCCATAGATTCGTACGGAACGATCGCGGTTCACTTCACTGGGCTCGACCATCGTAGAAAAGAACAGATGATTTCCTGCCCGGCAGCCGTAAATCGAAGAACTGCTGATAGCGGCGAGCTGCGATAGCTTCCCGTCGCGATCGAGGCGGTAAATAAAGTTGGACTCCAGCGGAGTGTCGGAGGAGAAATAGAGGCCGTCCTCCGTTGGAATGGCGGCAACCGCGCGTGCCTGCTGGCGACCCTGCAGCACAGGCTGGACATCTTTGAAATCGCATGTAGCGCGGAGGATGCGGCACTCGTCGCTATTATCTCCGGTCAGCACCCAGAGGCAATTTGCGAACGGGTCGTGAACGATGTTGTGAACGTGGCGAATTGCACCTTTGGGAAACGTGTAGGCGACGTTCCAGGTTGCACCGAAGTCGGTCGATCCGTAGATGTGGACTTCGTCGCGTGAGGGATTGTCGAAATATTCTCCCCAGAAAATCGCACCACCAGGCACTGCGGTGATGTGTAGCGGGCGTGTGCCACGGATAATCGCGTGAGTGCGGCGAAATTCCGTGGCGTTGGTGCCGAGAGTGAGGATGGATCCGGGAATTGCAGCAACAAATCCGCCGCCGGGGAGCACGGCAAGAGCGTGAAATCCATCACGAAATAGGCGCGAGCTCAGCCTATTTGCGGAGGTAATCTGCCGTTTCCAACCTGGGCTGAATTTGGCGACTGACTGCCAATTGATATCCCGAATCGGATCTTGAATGCGCGCGCGGAAGAGTTCGTATCCCCTCGAAGCGTAGAGCGCGTCGCCGGACCAGGCCAACGCCCGAAAGGCCGGAAGGCGGATGACCCGTGAGAGCAGGTTCGTCAGTTCATGATTCGCCGGAGTGGACTTGCTGACGGTCAAAGTTAAAGGAAAATCAGGACCCGAACCGTGTGAGCGAACTGGGCGACAAGGGTGGGCCACGCCTCAAGATTCCAGAAGTGATATTACGGCAAGAGCGGTGATCTCACATCTCGTTGCATGCCGCAAAACGCTACGGAGATTTCGTAAGAATAGTGCGTGCTTTTACACGAACGCCGGGAAATCATTCCACATGTAGGTTTTTCTGATCGGCGACATCGAAATAATGTGGTGGACATAGTAGGGACTGACGCAGTTGACTGGTACTAGCGGGCGGGTATCGGGTGCGGACCACGGAACAGCGACGCACCTTCGGCAGCGTTGCCGAAGTATCGGCAAAAAACGTATGACTGTGCAATACGGACGCTTGAGCGATGTGAAAAATCCTGAGCGGCAACTCAGGGAAAGCGGTGGCACGAGACGTGCTAACGTGGAGGAATCTACGACTGTTTGCCGACAGTCGCGAAGTGAGTGGTGGATTTATGTTGAGTCGATGCGCGAACGCACAATGCTGCAAGCCGTTTCTGCGACTGCGCGATGGGAAACTATTCCTGGTGGAAACGGAACGCCTGGCCAAGCCGGGTGTATCCACTGCGCCTCCGTTTGTTCGCGCCCGCCGGCAACAACGTTTGGTGGAGCACTACTGGCTATGTGACGATTGCGCCGGCCAGTGGACGCTGGTGTATGACCAGGAGCGCGGCGTTGCTCTTGCACCACTCCCGCGTCCGGTAGCCCCGATAGGGATCCCAACCGGTGCGCCGCGCAGCGGCGCCGCTTGAGCCTGATCTGAGTTCCAGCTAATCTGTGCCGGCTTTGCGCCAAACTTCCCAGTCGGCCCGAACCCTCTTCAACATTGTTTCGGTGGCGTGGTGTAGCCACCTGCGTTTCTGCTTCTGAATGTGAGCAAGAATCGGCTTGCGCGCGTTGGGGGTTCCGAGATGTATGTTGGCAGTTTCCCATCCCATAGCGTGAAGGAGGCGCATCTCTTCGCCCGCAGCTTTCAGAGTTGCAAGTTCGATCCGAGAGCAGTGGGGACTGAGGCGACGGACGATCCAATGTCCGCGGAGTTGAACGAATGGGTCGGGACAGCGAACGGCGCGGCTGATGATCGTCTGGTAGAGAATTTCTGACGCACCGTCGTATCCTCCTGCCCAGTGGCATCCTGAAGCAACGAGCGCTTTGGCTTCGCGCGCGATGCGGCCGCCGTTCCATTCAGCGATGGCGACGTAGCGGGCATGTCCCAAGCTACCCAACCCGGCGACACGCCGCGCTAAGCGGAACGGAAGACCGTGCGCCGGCAGGAGATGTTCGATCGCATCGACTGCGCTGATGGGGACTGATCCCTTCACGGTGGGCAGTGCGTCCATCTTCGCCCAGAAGTGAATGGGATCACGCAGTTCGCTTTCTGCAATTTCACGCAGCCACTCATTCTTTTCGCCCAGGACGAACGGCAAACCTTCCGCCTGCAGGCTTTCGCGGTAGCCATCGAGGAGGGCGTCGCAGATGTCTTTACGCCGGAGCGGCAGATGGCCGGCTTCGACGGCGAGATGCGCGCTCACAGCCAAGCGGACGAGATCGTTCGCATAGGCCATGGGATAAGCTTCGTCGAAATCGTTGACTCCCCAGATCAGGCGCCCCTCGACGTCGCGCCAAGTGCCGAAGTTTTCTACGTGGAGATCGCCGACCGCGAGCACTGTAGGCGCTTTGGCCAAGTCGGGACAAACTTCCGGCCATGCCTGCGCCCAGCGGTAGTAAGTGGCGCGCAGGAACGGGAAGACTCCCGCTTTCATGCTGGAGTGCTTGAGTTGAAGATCTTTCCGGACGAGGTCCGTGCGATGTCCGAGCCACTCTTCAAAGTGGCGTGTGGCTTTGACGATGTTCATGCGCCCGCAACGATAGCGGGGCAGGACTGGGAAGTCAACGCAGGGTTAGGCCTCAAGAGACAACGGCGGGTGCTGGCAGAGGCTGTTTCGCCGCTGGTGCGACACCCGGCAAGCGAGCGCGAGAGCTGAGTACGGCGGCTCAGTTAGTGCTTGTAGAAAGCAGCGTTCTTCTCGACGAATTCCTTCTTGTCTTCGGGGACATCTTCGAGAGCGTGAATCGAGTCCGACGTGCACGCCGGAATACAGGCGCCGCAATCGATGCAGCCTTCGGGATCAACGTACATTTGCGTGGAGGTCTCGAACTCGGGCTCGTCCTGCTTGGGGTGGATGCAATCGGTCGGGCAAACCTCGACACAGAGGGAATCCTTGATGCAGTTGTCAGTGATTACGTAGGCCATGATGAATCGATCTCCGAAAATGGGATGAGCATTGTAGCTCGCTCAATGGTGAGTGTAGGGAGTGGGCGTCGGATGATCGGTGATTCTGGTCACAGGCGAATGTGAGTTAGCGGATTTCGCGGCTGGACTGAAAACAAAATAACTACGAAGGGCAGAAAAGTACGCGAAGGATTTGAGCTACAAATGCAGGCGGTGAATCGGGGATGGCGAGAATCACGCGCAACTGTGACGACCGTCACAGAAATGAGCGGCGATAGGACTTAGATTAAGCACAATTGAACTAGGCCTTCTAGTCATAGGATCGCCCGGCCGCACCCACAGAACCCCACAAGCCGTTACCCCAGACGGCGGCGGCCGGGCGCTTGAAGGCCCTCGAGAGTGGATTTCTAGACCCACCTCCGTAGCGCCTCAAATACCCGCAATCCGCACTAATCAGGAAACTCTTGCCACCCAAAAAGTGTGTCACTAGAGGCACAGGCTGTGTCTCAACGCATACTATCGCGGACGACGGGAGCGCCGTACGGGCTTTATTTACAACATATTGGAGGAGGCCCGGGGCATGCATATAGATCTGGCGTCGGGGGTTTTGCCCAGAAATCGAGGATGTTATGCAAATGGCAATTACATTCATGGCGGTGGTGGCTGGAATGGTTTTATCGCTGGCAGTGGCGCTGTTGGCCGAAGAGTTGATCTTTGGACAAGTCTTCCGCCTGTTCTTCTCCCATCAGATAGCGAAGACTGAACCGAAGCAATGAGTGGGGTGCAGCAGGGGTTTGACGGTGTCCAAAGAGTACAGGGCGGCCGAGAGTGGATCGATGTGGGAGCCGTTATAATTTGGTCATCCCAAACGTCATATCGAACTCAGTGAGCCGCGCTCCTCTCTTCGCGCCCATCCTTCGCATCGCGGCGCGAATTATCGTCGTGATTCTTGCAGCAGCAACCGCCGGGAGCGCTACCGATTGGAGTGCTCCAGAACAGCAACTGGCACGCAAGATTGTGGCTCTCGCAGGAAGCGGACCCATGTCTTTGACGGTGGAGAACCGATCTTCGTTGGGACGTCGTGACAGTGAGATCGTCCAGAACGGGCTACGGACAGCGTTGGAGTCGATGGGTGCCCGCTTCGTGGCAAACGATCCGGCAGCCACTGGCGTCACGATTTCGCTCTCGGAGAACCTGACGGCTTATGTGTGGGTGGCGCAGGTTCGGAGTGGCACGGACGAACCAGCGGTCGCGATTGTATCGACGCCGAGGCCGGCGAGTGGGGCGGCGGGACGTGAATCGGTACCTCTGAGCCTGCGAAAGATTTCTCTATGGAGCCAGGCCGATCCGATTCTGGACGTGGGAGTTCTTGAAGAAGGTGCCGCGCCGACTCGAATTGCAGTGCTCGATCCCAGGAGAGTTTCGATCTACCGATCGCAAGCCGCAAGCTGGCAGCGCGAACAAGCACTCGAGATCGTGCACGACAAGCCATGGCCGCGGGATTTGCGGGGAAGAATGCTGCTGGGCAGAGACGGTCTTGCCATTTATCTACCGGGCGTCGTCTGCCATGGGGCGATGAGCGGAGTGATGACTTTGAGTTGTCATGCCGGGGATGATCCGTGGCCACTAGCACCCGTGACTGGCAATACAGCTCTGGCGAGCGCCGGGTCGACAAATAATTCCGCTGCGATCCTGCCTGTGCAGGCATTCTTCGCTCCGGATCGAAACTTCTTCACGGGCGCACTGACTTCGGCGGGCGGCAAGTTGACCACGGTTTCGAAGTTCTATTCGGCGGCATTGGTACCGCGAGACGGGAATTTCTCCTTACTGTTTGCTGGCGTAGATGGGCAAGTCCATATTTCTGACGGCAACGCAGACCGGACCGTGAAGTTGAACTGGGGTAGCGATCTGACCGTCGTGAAGACGGGGTGTGGGGCGGGCTGGCAAGTGTTGGCGACAAGCCCAAGTGAAGGCTCTGATTCGGTGCGGGTGTACGAGGTTCCGGATCGCGATCCAGTGGCCGTAAGTGCAGTAGTCGATTTTTCGGGCGCGATTTCAGCGTTGTGGACAGAAGGGCGAGGCGACACTGCTGTTGTAGTGACGAGGAATTCAGAGACAGGCAACTATGAGGCGTTTCGGTTGGCAGTGGCTTGCAGCCAGTAGCTTGCTGATTGGAGCACTGGGCACGAACGCGGAGACACGACCGCAATACGGGGGCACGCTGCACGTGGCGATGCGCGCGGCACCGTCGTCTCTTGATCCTGCCGATCGCTCGATACCTGATTCGTTCGGACGCCGTGGTTTGACTGCTCTGATCTTCGACACGCTATTGAATGTAGATGACTCCGGCCGCGTGAAACCTGTGCTGGCAGAGTCATGGCAGCCAGCGGGGGACGATCAGCACTTGCAGTTTCGGCTGCGGCATGGTGTGCAGTTTCAAGATGGAACGCCGCTCACGGCTGAGATCGCCGCGTCGTCATTGCGTTTTGCGAACCCATCGTGGAGCGTGCGCGCAGAAGGCGACGCGGTTGTCATCGATCGTGATGCGTCCGGCCACGATCGGTCGGGAATCAATTTGCTTGCAGAACTTGCGCTGACGCGAAACGCGATCGTGAAGCGGAATGCAGACGGATCGCTAAGCGGGACCGGACCGTTTCACGTGGCGGAATGGCAACCGGGAAGCCACTTATCTTTGGCGGCAAACGAGAACTGCTGGCGGGGACGGCCATTTCTCGATTCGATCGAGATCGAGTTGGGAAAAAGCTTTCGCGATCAGATGACAGCCTTGCAAATGGGCAAGGCAGATTTGGTGGAGATCGCGCCGGAGCAGCTGCATCGCTTCTCACAGGAGAGCCATCGGCTGGTTACTTCTCAGCCGATGGAATTGTTGGCGCTTGTCTTTGTGCGCGATGTTTCATCTTCGGAGGAAAAGTCGCTTCGCGAGGCGATGGGATGGAGCGTGGAACGAGGATCCATCCGCGACGTTTTGCTGCAAGGCGCAGGATTGCCGACCGGAAGCGTTCTTCCGACGTGGATCAGTGGATACGGTTTCGTTTTCTCCTCCTCGGCCGATTTGCCAAAAGCCCGCCAACTGAGGGGGCAAGCGCATTCAGTCCCCAACTGGAAGCTTGCGTATGAAACCGGCGATCCGCTAGATCGATTGCTGGCGGAGCGCATCGCTTTGAACGCCAGGGATGCAGGGATGTCTCTGCAGCCGACTGCAGGTGCTGGTGCCGATCTGCGGCTAGTCCGAATTCCGCTATGGTCGTCGGATCCGTGGATCGCTTTGAACGAGTTTGAATCCGAAGTCGGATTGTCCGGGGCAACAGTTGCACCGAGCAGAGTTGGCTCGGTCGAAAATCTGTATGCGGCGGAACAAGCACTGCTG
Source organism: uncultured Acidobacteriota bacterium (assembly GCA_963787685.1). Taxonomy (GTDB): domain Bacteria; phylum Acidobacteriota; class Terriglobia; order Terriglobales; family Acidobacteriaceae; genus Sulfotelmatobacter. The sequence goes on along the minus strand of CAWBED010000025.1, from coordinate 17,780 downwards.
TCAACGAAGCGAGTCATTCCGCTATTTCACTTGCCTCTTTCGTACACATCGGCGGCCGGAGTGAGAGGCTGGTCGCTGCGGCCAGACGGAGTCTGGGATTTGTCTGACGCTTGGCTGGAGAACGCAAAGCCATGACGTTCCGCCGCAAATTACTGCTCGTCTTTACTCTGACGGTGGTTCTCTCGGTCGGCGCGGTTGCATGGCTGGTGCAGGCGGTGACGCGCAATGCATTCGAGAAGACCGAGAGCGAGCGGACTGCGGCGCTGGTCGCGCAGTTTCAGCGGGAGTTCGACCGTCGCGGCGACGATGTGGCGCGACGAGTTCAAGCGATCGCGGCGTCCGATCCGGTCGTTCGAATGGCGTCGGCGCTGAGCGGCACGCCGGCAGACTCCGCAGAGTATTTCGACGTCGCGCGATCGACGGCAGAGAGTCATCAGCTCGATTTTTTGGAATTGGTGGACGGGCGCGGCGTCATCATTTCGTCCGCGCAGTCGCCGGCGAAGTTTGGATATCCCGAGAGCGGGTTCGACAATCTAGCAGGGCTGAATCAGCAAGGCGCGTTTCTGAAGGTGGAAGAATTGCAGGACTCAAGCGCGCTGGGGTTATTTGCCGTGAGAGCGACTCGTGCGGGAGATCATCCGGTGTATGTCATTGGCGGTCGACCTCTGGACAAAACGTTTTTGGCGGCGCTGGAATTGTCTCCAGACATGCGCGCCCTGCTCTATCAAAATCGTGGCGATCGATTTTCAGCGGATCAACTGCTCGACCCGGACTCTTCCAAAACTCTCAATGGGGGAAATCGGCCGGCGGAAAAGTTTGAGCCGCTGATTGATGCAGTTCGCCGTTACGACCGGGAAATGACTGCAGTCGTGAACTGGTCGTCGGATCAGGCGGATGAAGAAGTGTTTCACGCCATTCCACTGCGAGGCGTAGAGAAAGATCGACCGCTGTTAGCAATCCTGCTAGTCGGGAATTCGCGGCGGCAGTATGTCGAATTGAAACGTCGGATTCGCGACGCGGCGCTGCTTGCCGGTGGAGGCGGAGTTGTCTTGGCCATCCTGCTGAGCAGTTGGGCGGCGGCTCGAGTGACGCGTCCGGTGGAACGACTAGCACAGGCTGCGCAAGATGTTGCGTCTGGAAATTGGAACACCAGCGTGGAAGTGCAGGGCCACGACGAGGTTGCTCAACTGGCCGAGTCATTCAATCGCATGACAAGCGAACTGCTGGCGCAGAGAGAACGGTTGGTGCAAACTGAGCGGGTTGCAGCGTGGCGGGAACTGGCGCGGCGCCTGGCGCATGAATTGAAGAACCCCCTGTTCCCCCTTCAACTCACGGTGGAGAACCTGATTCGCGCGCGCGCACTGAGTCCGGAACAATTCGATGAAGTATTCGGCGAGAGCTCGAAGACGCTGCTGGCGGAGATTTCAAATCTAAAGGGAATCATTGAGCGCTTCAGTGAATTCTCTAAGATGCCACAACCGCAGTTGCGACCTGTGCAAGTGAATGAAATTGTGACCGCCGTTTACCAGTTGTTTCAAGCTCAATTACAGGCTCCGGGACGCGCCGCGATCACCTGCACCTTGCACCTGGATGAGCATCTCGAGCCCATTTCTGCCGATGCGGACCTTCTACACCGAGTACTCTCGAACCTTGTACTCAATGCCATGGATGCCATGCCCAATGGGGGCGCGCTCACTCTGAGAACGCGCAACGACGGTGGCAATGTGGTGATCGAAGTAGCTGACACTGGCACTGGTTTGACGCGTGAAGAATGCGAGCGCATCTTTACGCCGTATTACACCAGCAAGCAGCACGGAACGGGCTTGGGATTGGCGATCGTGCAATCGGTGGTCAGCGATCACGGCGGCCGAATCAGCGTGCAGAGCGAACCGGAGCGTGGAACTACATTCGTGATCGAATTACCGAACAATGCCGGACGGGGATGACAATCGAGGAGGAACGTTGCCGCCTAAAGCACATCTTTTGATCGTCGATGATGAAGCCAACACTTTGGCATCGTTGTCGCGTGCCTTCCGCTTGGCGGGCCACGAAGCTACCGTCTGCGACAACGCAGGCAAGGCTCTGGAACTCGCCAAAGGACAGCCTTTCGATCTGATCCTATCCGACGTCGTCATGCCAGGCAAAGACGGCCTGACACTTCTGGAGGAACTGAAACAGCAAGGAGTCATTGCGCCCGTGGTGATGATGTCGGGGCAGGCCCACATCGAAATGGCAGTGAAGGCAACGCGACTCGGCGCTCTCGACTTCCTGGAAAAACCAATCTCCACGGACAAACTCTTACTTACCGTCGACAATGCGCTCAAACTGCAGCGCCTTGAGAGCGAGAACCGGCAACTGCGGCAGCGGCTGGGTAAGCACGAGATCGTCTGGAAGGGCGAGGCAATGCGGCGCGTGATGGCGCAACTGGAGCGTGTGGCCGCCAGCGAATCACGCGTGTGCATCCTAGGGGAAACCGGTACGGGCAAGGAGTTGATCGCACGAACGATCCACGAACGAAGCGCGCGGGCAGGTGGACCCTTCGTGACGCTCAACTGCGCGGCGGTGCCAGCGGAGTTGATCGAGTCCGAGCTTTTTGGGCACGAAAAAGGCTCGTTCACCGGAGCATCCGGACGTCACATCGGAAAATTCGAACAGGCCGATCAGGGAACAATTTTTCTGGATGAGATCGGCGACATGCCGCTCAACATGCAGGCGAAGCTGTTGCGGGTGCTGGAGGAAGGCGAAGTCGAGAGAATCGGTGGAGACAAGCCGATTGCGGTGAATGTCCGAGTGGTGGTGGCGACTCATCGTGATCTCGAAGCGCGGGTGCGGGAAGAAAAGTTTCGTCAGGATCTATTTCATCGCATCTACGTTTTCCCACTGGTACTTCCGCCACTGCGCGAGCGACGCGACGATATTCCATCCCTGGTAGAACATTTTGCGACGCAAGTCTGTGCGCAGAATGGGTGGAAGCCCATTCCGTTTACCAGCGACGCCATGGAAGCGCTGCAATCTCATACATGGCCGGGAAATGTTCGCGAATTGCGCAACATGGTGGAACGCCTGATGCTGCTTGCGACCGAGGGTCAGGTTGATCTGGCCACCGTGGGGCTGGCCCTGCCGAAGAACGCCCCGGGTGCGCTGGCTTCTGGAATGGCGATTGGCTCCGGTCCCCTCTCCGAGCGGGTGCAGTCGTTCGAACGGGAGGTGATTCTGACCGAATTGAAGCGCACCCACCACAACATGAGTGTCGCGGCAAAAGCTCTTGGCCTGGAGCGCAGTCACCTGTATAAGAAAGCGGAACAACTCGGAATCGACTTGCGCGCCCTGCGACGCGAACAGGGGATGCCAGACTGACTCCGGGTCACGGTTGCACCGGAGACTGCTTTGGCAAAAGCAACGTGGATCGTCTTTCTGGTTTCTGTTTTCACTGCTTTCCTGTTTGCTTCTGAACCACCTTCGCCGCCAACTTACGGAGTCCGCATGGAGCAAGTGTGGATTCCAATGAAGGATGGTATCCGTCTCGCCGCGACTCTCTACATGCCAGACGGCGCAAAGAGTGCCGAAAAGTTCCCCGCCCTGCTCGAGTACCTGCCCTATCGCAAAGACGACGGAACCGCCGCCGGAGACTATCCAAAGCACACCTATTTTGCGCATCGTGGATATGTGAGTGTGCGCGTTGACATTCGCGGATTTGGCGCGAGCGAAGGTGTACCCCCGGAGCGCGAATACTCGGAACAAGAACAACAAGATGGTGAGGAAGTCATCGCGTGGCTGGCGCATCAACCATGGTCGAACGGCAATGTGGGGATGTTCGGGATTTCATGGGGCGGCTTCACGGCTCTGCAGATGGCGATGCGGCACGCTCCGGGCTTGAAAGCAATCGTGGCTATACACGCCACAGCAGAGTTATTTCATGATGACGTTCACTACGTCGACGGGATCGCGCACGTCGATGAGTTCGAATTGAACATGGACATGGCCCAAGGCTGGGTCGGAGCGCCCGACTATTCGCTCGACGCAAAAACCCTAGGACCACGCTTTGATTCGCCACCGTGGTCTCTGCTTTATCTGAAACATCAACATGACGGCCCGTTCTGGCGCGATCGCGTGCGGCCGCTCAACGAAATCACGACTCCAACTTTTCTGATCGGAGGGTTGCAGGACGGCTACCGCGACAACGTCACCGATATGCTGATGAAGTCGAAGGCGCCGATCAAAGCGATCGTGGGGCCTTGGAATCATTCGTTCCCGAACGACGCCGATTTTGGTCCTCGAGTAGAGTGGCGCGATCAGGCCGTCCGCTGGTTCGATTACTGGTTGAAAGGACGCGACACCGGAGTGGTGCAGGATCCGCGTCTGGTCATTTATATGCAGCACTGGCGTCCGCCGGATCCGAATCTACAGAGCGTACCTGGAGAATGGCGGCGGGAAGATGTTTGGCCGCCCGCGAGTGCACGGGACACGACCTTGTTTTTGCAGGCGAACCACACGCTGGGCGATTCCTCGGGAACACGCGACACCCATCAACTGAAATACGTCCCCACAGTCGGAGTGGAAGCGGGCTTCTGGTGGGGAGAGTTGTTAAGCGATCCGCGGCCGGTTGACGCGTTCAGTCTGGTATACGACTCGGCTCCCTTGGAACAGGATGTCGCCATCCTCGGGCGACCTCACGCGTCTGTTGCAAGCCTCCGCGACTGCGCCTCTAGCGGACTGGTTCGCTCGGCTGTCGGATGTGGCTCCCGATGGAACAGTCACGCAAATTACTGGAGCTGGAATTAACGGTGCGCAACGAGATTCGATGAGCGAGCCGCGCGACCTGGAGCCGGGAAAAGTCTATCCGATAAACATCGAGATGCATCTGACGTCGTGGGTATTCCCGAAGGGTCATCGCATTCGCGTGGCGATCTCAAACGCGCTGTGGCCGATGATGTTGCCGACGCCGTTTGCAATGACGACTTCCCTCGAACTCGGCGGCACCAGCGGGTCGCGCCTTATGTTGCCGGTCGTGCCAGAACACGGGACACCTGCGCCGGAGTTTTCCGCTCCTCAACCGACTGAAGAACGCGCTGACATTAAGAATGAAGGATTCCCCTGGCCCGGGGAATGGACCGTCGAGCGCGACGAGGCGCGGCAGAAAACCACGGTCCACTGGAAAGGGAAGGACGGTTATACATATCCGTGGGGCAAACAAGATGATTTTGAGAATCTCACCTACGAAGGCGACGACGCGCATCCGGAAACGTGCGCGGTGCGCGGCGAAGCGGAGAGCGTCTTTACTCTAAAGGGGAGAACGCTGACCTGGCGAGGACATCTTTCGGTAACAACCGATCAGAAGAATTTCTATTACAAGTACACGCGGGAGTTGCTGAAAGACGGTGAGATGCTGAAATCAAAAACATGGCAGGAGACGATTCCGCGAGATCATCAGTGATTCGCAATGACCGGCGGTTATGTCTCTACAAGGACTGGAATAGCGGCCTTCAGATCAGCCGCCAACAGGCGATGAAACAGCTGTTCCCCTGCCTCTCGCCTTACGGATAGCCGGCCCGCGCCGTAAGCGCGAGATTTCAGCCCGCGCTGCACGTCTTCGCAAATGCCGAGATCTTCGTCCTGCACGCGATTGCCGACGTTCACTGACTCGGTGTTGTATGCGCGGCGCGCATCACTGACGTCGCTGAAGTAGAAATCGAAAATAACCCTGCAGTGGTCGGCGTCGATGGGAATGACATAGTTGGTATCCATGTATCCCTCATAGCAGTTGATCATCAGGTTGGGATATTGCCAGAAATACCAGGCGCGGTCTCCCTTGCGCGTCGCACCCGTCGCGGCGTCTTCGTCTGACGCAACCATCGGGCTTGATTGCAGGCAGTAATTGTCCTCGTTCTCGATTGTGTACTGCTTGTAGTCGAGTACGGAACTTAGGCCCTTATGCAAGTGCGGCACGTGATATCCGCCATCGAGATAATTGTCGACATAGACTTTCCAGTTGCAATTGATGTCGTAGGTGCGGCGGTCGAAGTAGTGCAGCTTGCTGATATCGAGAGGTTCGACCCGGCGGACCAATCCACCGAGAAACTCGTGGAGTGAAATCGCGTCGGGATCGAGATTCACGAAGACGAAACATTCCCAGGCCTCGACACGAATGGGTAACAATCCATTCTTCGCGCGATCGAAATTCTCGACGCCTTCGAATTCGGGCATGCCCTTGAGCGATCCATCCAAACCGTATTTCCAACCGTGATAAGGACATTGCAGGATGGCAGCTTGACCGCAAGGCTGCGTCACAACCGCCGCGGCGTGATGCCGGCAGACATTGTAAAAGGCGCGCAGCGTGCCGTCGGCTCCGCGCACGACCACGATGGGTTCACCCGCAAGGCGCGTCGACACAAAGTCTCCTGCATTCTGCAACTGACTCGTGCGCGCGACCAACTGCCACGTCTTGCCGAACACATTGAGGCGCTCAAGTTCGGCGATGCGCGCGTCAACGTACCAGGGTGCGGGAATGGTCGACGCCTCGGACAGCGGGGCGCGGTCGTTATAGCTGGAGAGAATCTGCTCGATGGATGCCTGCATAATCACGCTCGGTGATAAGTTCGTAACGCACGAAAGAATACCGTAAATCCACCAGGCCTAGCGGCGATAGTTTGCTCGCAGTTTCGGACGCACGCTGGCAGCAAGCGCGCGCGGCGTGCCGATCGCCCGTTGCAAGACTGACAGGAACTGCTGAATCCTCGCGTCCTTTTTTTCTGACAACTCCCCCTGACGACGAAATAATCCGGGATCAAGTTCGGCCGTCAGAAGGGCATCCTGGAAGCGCTCGACCATCCAGTCGATGATGGAGACCATCATCTCGATGTCGAGATCGTCGCGGAGTTCGTGCCGCTCGAGACCGAAGCGGACAAAGTTAACCGTGCCATAAGGGTCTTCGCTAATGAGGAAACGATTGATTTCTCGCTTCAAGACTAGATCGGTGCCGTAATTTCCCAGCAGCGAAATACGGTAAGGAATCCAGTCTTCATGCACGAGGTGTTCAGTGCGTACCAGCCAGTAACGCAGCACTTCGAAAAATCCGGCTTGACGAACTTCCGCCGGGGCGTCGAGGTAGCGGGCGAAAGAGCGTACCGCGCGCTTGTAGACCTCGAAAAACAATCCGTCCTTGCTGCCGAAGTGCTGAAAGATGGAACCTTTGGCGATGCCAAGCGCGGTCGCGATGTCGCCAACTCGTGCCGAATGGTATCCATGCTCCGCGAAATGACTCGTGGCGGCTTCGACAATGCGGTTGCGCTTCGCCTCCGAACGAGGGCGTAACTTACCCTGCCGTTGGTAGAGAGGTGGTGCGGAGCGATTACTGGCGATTCCCGGCATAGATAAATGACTTTAAGTCACGCCAGCATACTGGAAGGAAACCGCCGTTTCAACTTCATTTTTATTTGCTTGTACGGTAATGTTATTCGATTCTGGACATCTATCGTGACTGGCAGTCAAGATCAAATGCCGAACCCGAAATCCATCTATGACGCCATCGTCATCGGAGCGGGCCACAACGGGCTAACCGCGGCGGCTTATCTGGCGCGGGCGGGACTTTCGACCTTGGTGCTAGAGCGCCGCGACATTGTCGGGGGTTGTTGCGTGACGGAGGAGATCGCGCCTGGGTGTCGCGTCTCCACGACTTCTTATATCGCGAGCATGCTTCGGCCGGAGGTGATTTCGGAACTCGGGTTGGCCGATCACGGCCTGCGGATGATTCCCTGTGATCCTGCGATTCAAGTTCCCTTTCCCGACCGCGACGTCGTTCCGTGGTGGGCCGATCGTGAACGGGCGCGGCAGGAATTCTCCAAGATATCCACCAAAGATGCAGCGCGATTCGTGCAAGTCGACGATCAGCTGAAAAAGCTGGCGCGATACTTGCAACCGTTTTTTATGGAGCCGCCGCCGGAGATCGACACGTCGAGCCTGAAAGGATGGAGCGATTTGTTTCGCACCGGCAAGCGGTTTCGGGGCATCTCCAGCGCAGAAATCTCGCAGCTTGTTTCTTTTCTGACCGGCAGCCTGGGTGAATTTCTCGATCAGAATTATGAATCCGAAAAGATAAAGACGATGTTCCTTGCGAACAACGTCTACGGCAAACATGGCGGACCGTATCAACCGGGCACGGCGATCGGACTCCTATTTCATCTGCTCAGCGGAGGCGAGCACGAACTACAAGGATTCTATGGGCACGTGATGGGCGGAATGGGATCGATCACGCAGGCTCTGGCTGCAGCGGGCAAGAAACTAGGCGCCGAGATTCGTACTGGCACGTCGGTTGCACACGTCGATGTTCGAAACGGCCGCGCCCGCAGCGTGGTTCTCGAGGATGGAACGGAATTGCGTTCGCGCGTGATTCTCTCCAACGCCGACCCGAAGCGAACTTTCCTGAAGTTCGTCGATGCCAAGGATCTGCCGGAAGACTTCCTGTCCGCAGTGCGCGGCATCAAGATGCAGGGACCGTGCGCAAAAGTAAACATGGTGTTGTCCGAAGAACCACATTTCACGGGAACATCTCCCACGGCGACGGCTCTGGAGCGGACCTTTTACACGCTGGTTCCATCGTTGGAATTCGCCGAGCGCTGCTACGACATCGCGAAGTTTGGAGAGATTCCGGAAGAGCTGTGGGTGGATTGTGTCGTCTCCTCTAACGCCGACGCCTCGCTCGCGCCTGCCGGCAAGCACATTCTGACGTGCTTCGTGCAGTACGTGCCCTATCACCTGAAGGAAGGTAACTGGGATGAGAAGCGAGAATTGCTCGGTGACCGAGTAATAAAGAAGATAGCGGAGTACGCGCCCAACGTTCCGGGTTCGGTCGTGGCAAGGCAAGTCCTGACTCCGCTGGATCTGGAGCGCACGTATGGACTGACCGAAGGAAACATCTTCCACGGCGACTTGCGGCTGGAGCAACTGTTCTTTATGCGTCCCGTGCCTGGATGGTCGCAGTACCGCACACCAATCGACGGACTCTATTTGTGCGGAGCAGGAGCCCATCCGGGAGGCGGAGTCACAGGAGCACCGGGCCGTAACTCCGCGCATCAGGTATTGCGCGATTGGAAAAAAGGACGACTGAGGGAGGCGGCATGAATTCCGGCAATGGCCATTCGAGTCCTCTCCCCAAGACCGCTGATGTCGTTATCCTCGGAGCGGGAGTGATGGGAACTTCCATCGCATTCCAGCTCGCGAAGCGCAACGCGGGCAAAATCGTAATCATAGATAAGGATCACGTCGGCCGGGGAGGCAGCGGCCGTTCGTCCGCACTCGTTCGCATGCACTACAGCTTTCCAGCAGAAGTGCAGATGGCGTTGATCAGCCTGAACATGTTTCAGAACTGGAAGGAACTCGTCGGTGCCCCCGGAGATTTTCGCAAGACGGGATTCGTTCGAATTGTCCATCCGAATGAAACTGCACGACTGAAACTGAATGTCGAGATGCAGCGCCAATTGGGGGCGGTCGTCGAACTGGTCGACCAGCATCAGTTGCGCGAACTGGAACCGGACTGGAGAGTCGATGACGTCGAACTCGCCGCATACGAACCGGACTCGGGATATGGCGATGGGGCAGGGGTTGCGGGAGATTTTCTGGCAGCGGCGCGCAATTTAGGCGCGACTTATCTTTCACGGACAGAGGTGACAAATCTGATTGTGGAGAGCGGTCGCGTAAAAGGCGTCGTCACTTCGAGCGGAACAGTTTCAGCGCCCATCGTCATCGTCGCCACCGGTCCGTGGACGCGCCCGCTGCTTGCCGGCGTGGGATACGACCTGCCGATCGAGTGCGAATATCACCAGGTCGCCGTTCTACGAAACGCCCCGGGGATGAAAGGCGGAGGCTGCGCCTGCATCGACTCAGTCACGGCAACTTATTTTCGATCCGACGCGCATGACAAATTTCTGGTCGGCGATTTTTATGGCAAGCGCCCTGTCGATCCCGACAATTTTCCGCAACGTGCGTCCGATGAATCGCTGGAAGAAATCATCGAACGCGCCTGCCGTCGGGTTCCTAAGCTTGAAGGAGCGGAAGTGATGCGCGGCGTGACCGGAGTTTACGACATGACACCGGATTCACGGCCGCTGCTGGGGAAGATTCCCGGCGTTTGCGGGCTCCACGTTTGTGCGGGATTTTCCGGCATGGGCTTCAAGATATCGCCCGCTATCGGAGTGGTGATGAGTGAACTTGTGCTGGATGGAAAAGGCAAGAGCGTGGAGATCAGCGCGTTTCGTCCAGATCGCTTTGCAGAAAGCTGCCCTATCAAGGCGGAGTACGAGTACATCGACGATTAACTTTCAGGAGCAAGCATGAAAAAGAAAGGCATACTCGAACGATTGAAAGAAGGGCCGGTCCTGGGGGACGGCGGGTACTTACTGGAGCTGGAAAAGCGAGGATGGGTACGTGCGGGTCCGTTCACTCCAGAAGTGGCCCTGACGTATCCTCCAGCACTGCGCGAACTGCACATCGAATTTCGGGAGGCAGGTGCCGAGGTGCTGCAGGCGCTCACGTTTTATGCGAGCCGCGATAAGCTTGCAACGGTGGGCCTCGAAAACCGGCTGGAGGAACTCAACCGCTCGGCAGTTCGCGTGGCGCGTGAGGTCGCCGGTGATCAATGCCTGGTCGCCGGAAATCTGAGCCTCACCTGGATGTACGAGCCCGATAGTCCTTCCGCGGCGGATCGCGTCCGCAAGACATTCGACGAGCAACTAGCAGTGCAGGTCGACGAAGGAGTGGACTTCATCATCGGAGAAACGTTTTCGTGGCTCGGAGAAGCTCTGATCGCTGTGGAGCGCGCCAAGAAAACGGGCTTGCCCGCGATGGTTACGATCTGCTTCGAGAACAAGGACGAGACAGCAGAAGGCAAGAGCGCTGCGGAGGCGGCGAAAACCTTGCTGGACGCGGGTGCCGACATCGTCGGCATGAATTGCCTGCGGCCGCCGGAGCACATTCTCGGGCCGATGGAGCAGATGCGAAAGGCTGTCGACGGATATCTCGCCTGTCAGCCGGTCGCTTACCGCACTCCGAAAGATAAGCCAGATTTCACGAGCCTTCCGGAGTTTCCTTACGCGTTGGATCCACTGCAACTGACGCGCAAAGACATGGCGGAATACGCCGTAAACGCGCGTGATCTTGGCATCAACTTTATTGGCGCTTGCTGCGGAACGGTTGCCATGCACATTCGTGAAATGGCGCGCGTGCTTAACAAGCTGCCGGAAGATTCTCGCATCTGGAAAAAGGGCGGCGAGAAGCCAATGTCAGCATACGAATACTACGATCACGACAACGCGAAGGTGGAAAGCACAAAGTAGCCGAAAATGGGAACGCGGTCCCCAGCCGGGGCCCGCGTTCGCCTGCAATCTATCGATGTGCAGCTATCCGGCTTTCCGCATGTCCGGATCCTCAGCGTGGACGAGTGGCATCGCCACAAGATGCTCACTCAGAAACCACACCTGCAATTCGTTGGCGCGAAGCACATCGCTGACAACTAAATCGTTCGTGCCGTCGTCGCCAAGGTCGTCCGCACGCTTCGCCAATTCCCGGCAATGTCCAATGATGATTTGGTGCGCGTCGAGAAGACGTGAGATCTGGACGGGAACTTCTTCCCTGCCCCGTGGAGGACGTTCGATGCGAGTGGTTTCAGCGATATCGGCAGCCATCGCGAGGGAAATGCCGCCCAGCAGTTGAATTCGTTCGGCGATCGTGTCGACGATCTCCACTTGCTCGCCATAATGTTTGTCGAACAGAAGATGCAGTTGATAAAAGGTCGGCCCGGCAACCTGCCAGTGGGACTTTTTGTAGAGGTCCCGCAACGTCATGGTATCGGCGAGCAACAGATTCAGTTGCTCGGTCATCTCGAGACGGACCGGTTCCTCCAGTTCAAGCGGCAGGACGTGCGAAACCGTGCCATAAGCTTGAATCTCCCGAGCGCGCTGGTGAAGTCGCGGTTGTGCGTTGAGCGGAGTTCGACGGCTTGTCACATCTTTCTTCGGCATTTGAGCTCTCCTGACGATCGAAGCTTGCTCGCGCGGCGAGTGAGAACGCATTCCGCGCGATCTGGGCAACACGGGTTGGATGCCATGTCAGCGGATAGGATGCCACGTTTTCGCAGGGACGAGAAGTCAAGGCACCGAACGCCCTGCAATTTGCCTTGCCTGCCGCGGAACGATCTTTTGGTTTGCGCCCAGGAAGACGCGCAACACAGAGACCAACGGCATTCGCCACCGTTTGACGTGCCCATAACCGGTTGCTATGATCGAACTGCGGGGTGGAGCAGTCTGGTAGCTCGTTGGGCTCATAACCCAAAGGTCGGTGGTTCAAATCCACCCCCCGCAACCAACGCAATCATAGGGTTACGGGCAATTGGGACTTGCGACTGTGTCCAAAATTGTCCAATAAGGTTGAAGTGCTATAACAGTGCCCGTCCACGTGAAGGTCTCTTGATTCGGTGTGTCTTTGCAAGAGGCGTTGCACGATGGGCGTATTGGCTTTGCGCTTGGCTTTCATGAAGGCTCCGCCGTAGTGGTTCATCGTGGTCGAGACGTTCGCGTGTCGCATGAGTTTCTGCTGTACGCCCACGGTGCTCCGGTCTCGTCCAGCCAAGCACGATAGCTGTGACGGAACGTGTGACACCCGATCTGTCCCTGAATCTTCGCCCGTGATGCCGCAGTTTTCAGTATCTTCTTCCGCAGCGAGCCAGAATCGTAGGGTTTGTCTGTTCGGGGGCTGGGAAAGACCCAGTCTCCTTCGTTGCTAACAGAGACGCTTCCATTCGAGCAGAATGGTTGCGACGTCCGGATCCAGCGGCAATTCGTCTTGGGAGCACTCGGACTTCAGCTTCGTGACTTGGCTTCAGCATAACCTTCTCTGACTTCCATGACCAAGCTTTCGAAGTTGATTCGCTCCACCGCAGACCCATGACTTCGCTGACACGAAGTCCGGTACATGCAGCGAGAAGGACCATACAGCGATACGGATGAACTAACTGGTTGAGAAGAGCCCCAAACTCCTCCTCCGTCAAAATGCGGGGAGGCCTCAGACGTTTGCTGACTCCCTTGAGTTCGACCAAGCCCATCGGGTTGCGTTCCAACGGAATTAATTCCCAGAGCATGGCCTTCTCGAATAAACGATACATAAGGCTTCGAACATGCCCTCTGGTCTTGGGGGCCATGGGCAGTTTTCTGAGCCATTCTTGGACGCGATAAGGTTTCACCTCCCTAGCAGACATGTACCCCACTTGGGGGAGATGTGTTTGTTGATCCGATTGAGATCGGGTTCCTTGCTGGTATGTGCGAGCTCGCCCTTTTCGATCTCTTCGTTGACGTAGCGATCGATCAGGCCTTGAAAAGTAACAGCCTCGCGCACCGGCAAGCCATGGTTGATTTCGAGTCGGAGACCTTCGGCCGCACGTCTGGCATCCGTCTGCGTCGGATAATCTTCGACCGTCCCAAGGTTATCGAGGGTCGTGTCGCCGACGGATTCTGTCGATCCCAGTAACGGAATAGCCATACGTCGGGCCCTTGGTTCTCTTGCGAAGTTCGAGACTTCCAAACTGATAGCGGTTTCGTCTAGGCAACTTGTCCTCCTTTGCCTTGACGACGCCGGGATGACTCGCAGCATATCTGAGCCCGCAACCATTCGTCCAGTTCCGAGATGTAGAAGAGCCACTTCTTACGTTGTCCGTATCCAACGGGATGGCCGGGAATGTGTCCCGCCCCTGCAAGGCGCGTAACACTTCTGACATGCATCTGTAGGAACTCAGCAGCAGTCCTCGCGTTCACAGGTCTTTCAGACGCCTGTGGAGCCTTTCTCGGCATCTCAGCTTCGGTAGTGATCTCAGCGTCCATGCGTCACCGAATCAGCAGGTATTCTCGATCGTTTCGCCCCAGTTAGAGACTTTTTTTAACAGCAGCTTGCGTCAAGGTCGTCATACGATCGAGAGTTTCCCGACGCGCTGCTGCATCAGCCTATTGGGCGCGCCGAAGCGGAACCGACCACTGGCGCGATAGTCAACCAACTTGACCCGTTCCTGCCGCCGTGTCCAATAACTTTTCGGAATGACGTTATTCCTCCGGTTATAACGGACGGCTCCACGCCGATCCGTCGCATGAATTGTCGTTGACCAAGCCACTGCGCGGATGTGGAGCTTATTGACAAGGCGGGGCTTACGGAAAACAAGGGCATTTGACGAAAGCGCGAGACAATTCTTGAGGTGCGGTAAATCCAAGCTATGTCCCGGTGCTATTCAACCCATCGTAGACGGTCGCCAAGATGCTGAGACCCTGTAGGGGCAATCGAAGACCTAGCGAAGTGACGATGGCTATGTCACTTCTTGCGAGATGGATAGAGCCTAATTCATGTTGGCCTCGACTCCAAATTGACCGCCCGAAACACTGGAATTTCCGGAGTTATTCCTCCCAGGAATAACGTTATAACGAGACATTATTGGACATCGTGATTGAGTGAGGTTAGCTTTGCGCCAAAAGCAGACGATTTGAAATGTTGCCGGAGGTGCATATGCCACGTTGGTTCCAAGTCCCCTTAGTCCGCAAAATTTGGCGCCTTCTTTGGTCGAAGTGGTCGCGTCCAACCGCTGCTCTTCTTGCCCTTCTTCTTGTCATGCCTGTAGCCGCGCTGGCACAGGGTTCACCCTTCGACACCGGCTTTAACGCCATCCAAAGCCTTTTCACTGGCACGATTGCGAAGGTTGCAAGTCTGGTCGCCATCGTGATCGGCGGCTACGGCTTCGCTCACGGCGAACCCGGCGCAAAGAAGGCGCTGGCCGGGGTTGCCGCGGGAACGGGTATTGCCGTTCTGGCAGTGAATGTCCTGAGTTGGCTCTGGGGCGTATAGCGCCCTCAACCGTCATCCTCGAGACGAGGAGCTTATGCCAGACAAAGCACAGCAGAGGCATCGCACAAATCGAGTCTTCAAGAGCTTGCATAAGCCGCTCACCTACTTGGGCGTGGAACGCACGCTGTTCTATTTCGTCTGCGTCGGAGCGGTGGGAGCTTTTAATCTCTTCAATTCCATCCTCGCCGGTATCGCGGTCTTCATTGGCGGCTTTGCCTTCGGCCATTGGGTTACGAACAGCGATCCGGCATTCCTCCGCATCCTCGCAAAGTCCGAACGCTACAAGCTGCGCTATGACGCCGCGAAGCAGCAAGTCCCCCGCGTGGAGGTAGTCTGATGCTGCGTCTCGATAAAGTCATCAAGCCCTGGAAAGAGAGTGCGGCTCTCAACGACCACATCAACCTCTATGGCTTCTGGAACGATACCGCCTTCCTTACCAAGAGCGGTGATCTCGGCATGATTCTGAGCGTTCCCGGTGTGGACTACGAAAGTCTTGACCGCTCGGAGCAGGAGTATGCGGTGAAGCGGTTGGAGGTGGCGCTGAAAGCCTTTGGCCCAGGCTTCCATGTATACCAATACCTCTTCAAATCGAACCGCCCCGACATACCGTTCGCAACATATGATGACCCCATTGTCCAAGCGGCTATTGACCAGAGACGGACGTTCTTTGAAGCAAAACGCGACCATCTGTATCAAGTTGAAATTTTCTACTGCATCCTGCTCGAAGGCGCCCGGTCGAAGACCGGTGTAGGCGCGGCCCTCGCTCGCCTGCTCCGCGATCCAGGGGCGCCATTGCCGAACTCAAGTCGCAGTTCACCAACGACAGCATGAAGAAGTTGTTGCGGACGCATATCGACCGCGATCTTCAACGGCTCGACCAGCACGTCCAGGCATTCGCTCGGCAGCTCGCAGACTTCATGCAAATCGAGATCTTAAATCAACAAGGACAATTCACATTCTTCCGCCGCTTGCTCAATTACGACGACTGGCGTGTTGCCGGGAGGCCGCAGTCCACGCAGTTTCTCGACTATCAGGTCGTCAACTCCGACATCGAAGCGGAACGCGACCATCTGCGGGTCGGCGATCACATCGTCCGTGTGCTGACGATGAAAGAGGCCATCACCGAAACAGGCCCCTCGTGCTCGACGCGCTGCTGAAGATTCCGGCCAACTTCTATGTAGTCACCGAGTGGACGCCCTCCCCGCGGACAAGGCGCGCAAAGAAGTGAACAAGCGCCGCCGCCACTTCAATATGTCCAAGACAGGGTTTGTCTCGCAGATGGGCAACGACGCCACGAAGACGAACCCACGCGATGTGCTGGTGGACGAGTCCAAACAGGCCGACATCGAAAATCTTGGGGATTGCCTTTGCGCCCTGGGCGACGGTCAATCGCTTGGCGATTTCTCGCTCACGATTGTGCTGTACGGACGGTCAAAAACGGAACTGGAGCAGCTCGGGGCGGAGTTCACTGGCCTCTTCACCAACGCGGACGGCAATCTGTTTGCGGAAACTTACAACCAGCTGAACGCTTATTTCGCCACTGTGCCCGGCAACTATGCGCTGAACCTTCGCAAGTTGTATCTGCTGAACACGAATTACGCCGATTTGTCTTTTCTGTTTACGATCCTTCCCGGCGAAAGACGAACGCGCATCTCGGGACGGAGTACCTGGCTGTGCTCGAAACCGACAACGCACGCCCTACTACTCAACCTGCACACCGGCGACGTTGCCCACACCCTTATTCTCGGGATGACCGGTAGTGGCAAAATGTTCCTCCGCAAATATGCGCCCCAGCGCCTGCCACCAAAGCCAAGTGAAATTGTCGCCGTCCGCCCGAGTCTAGGGCTGGAAAAAGGCAAACCTGCCGTCGCGCCCTTGAACAGCACAGCGTCACCGGGGCAGAGGACGGCGCGCCCGAGGCTACCGGGAACCGTCTGTCTTCCTCCATGTGTCTTCGTCTGCCCCCGCCGCATCAGTTGGAGTCATTTTGGTCACGATGTGCCTCTGGCGCGGGTTTTCTTTTCACCTCGCGCCCGCCGGATATTCCAGCAGGTCTCTTGAATTCATTATTCTACGTGCCAGGAAAACTGCTCCACAGGGAATCTGCCACACTGAAATGTAAATGTGGAAGAACTAGTATCTTCGCGCGTTGCTGTACTTAAAGAAGTTGTGCTGTTGTTCCTTAACAGAATCCCTGTAAGGTTCGCTCTTGCCCGCGAGGTCGCTCGACGACGATCGTCTTTTGCTGTCGCAATCGATTGTTCTCTGTGATCAATGGTAGAAATCTGGCTCTTCAGACGAAGCACCTCGGGTTTGTCATCCGAAGCAGCAATTTCAGGCTGAACGAGATTCTCCTCCCGCTTTTTCCGAGCATTGCGTTCCCGCATCTCTCGCTGTGCATCTTCGAGGTTCTTCATAGATCCTCCACCCTGCAGATTAAGCTCGTAGCCCCAATAATTGAAAAACCACAAGGCAAATCAGAAGGGTTCATATCGAGTCCCGTTGTCTGCTCGCTTCAGGCCACGCGTACAGCGTCGTGCGTAACGCCGACCCGTCGTGTACTAGACAATTGAGCCGGACATTGTGAAATCGTTATCAGTTCAGCCACGAATATCTCCGCTCCGGGTGAACAAACTCGGCGATGGAATCTGTCAGATCGGAGAGTGGATCAAGAAATCCGGCATATTCGGTTGTCCAGTCCACAACCTGCTGGATCTCACTCCTTTCCTCATCGGACAGTTCCAGTTTGCCGGCGCATTCGGCGAGCACCTTCACGAAGGTTCGCACGTTCTGAGCTTCTTCCCAGTTCCGCATCAGCTCGGTAACGAACCCAGCCTTTCGTTTGTGCTCTACCGCCTTCCGTCTTTGCTCTTCTTGCTGTTTCCGCTCTTCCTCCCACCGCCGCTCCCGTT
>CAWBED010000024.1:0-139609 GCA_963787685.1 uncultured Acidobacteriota bacterium | reverse complement strand
AGCGGCGTGACGGGGATAATCTCCTTCAACATCCCATTCGGTCGCAATCCCGTTACTGGGGACCGTGCTGGGGGCCACTTCGCGCTTTGGACGGGGCAGGGCCTCAATGACGCTACTGAATCCGATTACGCAAGCTGGCCCGCCCCCACAAGCACTCTGTTTTGGAGGGTGAATTGAAACCCACTGTAATTCCCGTTCTCTTTCTGGCATGCGCCGCCTTTTTAACCCCCGGTGCACGGAGCGAAGGATCGCCGCATTTCGAGGAACTCAAGAGATGGCATTCCCAGACTCCTCGGGGTGAGATAGGGGTGCACCTGCTGGCATTGAGACCTTGCGTCAGCGGAGAACTAGTATTCGAGTCCGTTGGCGAGTTCAGGCCGCCTGTCCACGAAGAGGCGGAACTACTTCGGCAGGTTCTCCGCGACATGCCCCGGCTCGGTTGCAACCCGGCAAGCAGCCTAGCGACGATTCATGCGCGATTGCGGGAAACGGAGTATCTGGAAGGTGTCGAGAGTGCAGTTCTCAGGTCCGGAATCTGGAAATCGTGCACAGGTCGGAAGTATTGCGACGAAGCGAAAGGCGTGGCTGACTCGTACTTAGCCTCGGTGAAGGCATTCAAGGAGTTTGATGATGTTTTGGCAGAATTCGGATTGCGAACAAAGCCAGCCGTAATGGACTACGAAATGGGGGCCGGCTTCGGGGTGAGGGATGGACGCTTCCGTTGCATGGGTGTGATTCTGATCGACATCGAAAAGCAAGACAAGGGCGGGGTGCCCGAGGTTCACGGGGCGAAGTAGAGCTAGTGTAGTGTCTCAGGCGGGTGGCCCATTTCAAGCCTGGCTTTGGCTTGAGTGGGCAGCTTCGACCGCCGCGCTCAATCCCATTCTGAAATGGGTGGCCCACTCAAGGCTTCTTTTGCCTTGAGTGGGGAACTCCACGGAACTTATCCACAGCTCCGTACTTGACCCTGTGACATCTGCCCTTGCGTTCCACAGGCCGGACATCCGATCATCGTCACAGCCCAAGGGCGTGGCAGCGATCTCCAAGGCCAAGGTTATAGGAAAGACGTAAGTCCTTATTCCGCAATATTTTGCGTGTAAGTCCTAGGCGCTCAAGATTTTGCAGAGGCCAACCGGGATCGGTACCACTAAGTTATTTGAAATCAAGATTTTGAGAGGTGCGGTCAAAAAAAACCGCAAAGGCACGGCTAGGGGCAAAACTCCTCAACCAAGGTCGGGCTTCAGGTTAAGCTAAGTCTATATTCTGCAAGATTTTGCGAGCAAGTCCTGTAGAATCAAGATTTTGCAGGCCAGAAAAGCGAGCTCGAGTCAATAACTCTTGCAGATCCAATATTTTACAGGTCTCGCCCGAAAAAATAGCGAGACGCACAGTCAGTCCTAAGGCCAATGTTTTGAATATTTTACCCGTAAAATATTGAGCCACATAGATTTCCTGGCGATTTTCCCCCAACTCGATGATTCCATTAGACCGCAGGGGGAGGGGGGAGATGTCAGAGAAACATTGAGAAGGACGATGATGCACGGGTCGGGCTCTGTGAAAATCCCCACTTCTCGCGCAAAGAGCGCGCGAGAAATGCGGCACCGACGATTCACTTTCTTTGTGGGCGTCGGCGCATGGGTACTCAGGGCAGCCTTCGCAAGAAACGCGAAGGAACGGGGCGCCCACCGTGGTGGTCATGCTGCGGACCGATACAACTGGTCCGCTGGACAGCCGAGGGCGGCTGTCCCCACAATTGCCCGCAAGACAAAAACTCCGGGCTACGCGCCAGACAAATCCAAGATGCCCGCGTTTGGCGGGTGGGACACCAGCCTCTTCCCGGTGCTCCGGTTGAATCTTTGCTCCTGCGACGTCTGCTCACCTTTCCTGATGTGGATCCGTCTAACGCGGCAGTTCAGGGGATACCCTCGATGAAAAGCGTGGGGCTGTTGCCGTTGCTTGTTTTGACGATGACGATTCGGCTCTTTGCAGCTCCTCCCATGTCCAACGCCGATCGCGAGCATCTGCTGGTGCATTTCGAAATGACGACGCAAATGGTAGCGGAGCAGGTTCGCGGATTGTCTCCCGCACAATTGGAGTACAAGGCTTCGCCGGACCGGTGGAGCATCCGGGAAGTTGTCTCGCACCTGGCGGTGGCCGAGCCGGATTATTGGCGCGAGATTCAGAAAGCCGTCAAGGCGGCGCCGGATATGAAAGACAAGAAATCGCAGGCGACCGACGCAGACATCATGTGGTACGGCATCGACCGCGTCGTGCATACCAAGACCGGCGGCGGGCACGAAAAAGTGGACACGTACAAGGATATGGGCGAAGCGCTGGGAAGATTTCAGGCACTGCGCGCGACGATGATCGGATACATCAAGTCCACCGACGACGACTTGCGCGCCCACAGCTTCGGAGATTACGGCGAAGTGATTGATTGCTGGCAGTGGATGCTGGAAATCTCCACACATGCGGAGAGGCACATCCAGCAGATTCGGGAAATCAAGAATGACCCGAATTTTCCCAAGAAGTGATGGGCTGATGGCCCGCCCGTAACGATCTTTGCGAAAATCCCCACTTGTCGCGCGCCCGCGCGAGGTCAGAAAGCTGGGCACCTTCCATCTCTAGCCTCTTTGTAGTATTGCCGAGTCCCGCGGAATATATCGACACAGGGGCTCACACGGAGGCCAATCGCTCCGAATGCAGGCGGCGTCGGTTAAGAATGGGAACGGTCAACGACAGCCGTTGCCGGCTTAGCGTTTCGAGCAAGGAGTTGCACGACAGCTTCGCCGAGGGATCGAGCGCCGACCTTACTGGACGGTGGGCTCGACGTCGTCGGGAGCACCGTGCCGGCGCAGCAACTGCGGCAGATTCTGCGAGAAGGCGGAGCGCGGCAAAACCATGTCGCAGCCGACTTCGTGAGCCTTCTGCTTCAGATCTCCCTGAACGTGCGAAAGGAATCCGATGATCGAGGTGCCCTTCTTCAGCTTGCTCTTTAGCTTGGGGATCAGGGTCAACGGCTTCACGCTGTTATTGTTCAGGTCGAAGATGATGAGCGACGGCTTCTCTTCACCGTTCTGGTGCATCTTCTCCATCAGATCCTTGTCGGTCTTGACGAACTCAACTTTGACATTGAGCTTGCGGGCCGTCTCCTGAATCTTGGCCATGAAGAAGAGGTCTTCGATGAAGGCGAAAATGCGGGAGTTGGTGTCTTCGCTGGAAGCCGGCAGAGGCTCGGGCTCAGGCTGCGGATATTGCGTCTGGAAGCCGGGGCGCTGGCGTCCGCCGCCTTTGTGGCCGTTGTTTCCGCCCATCACGGCACGATAGCTGTGATCCATGGGCGCGGTGTAGATGCCGTCTTTGTTTTCGCGGCTGAGGCCCGGGCCGGGGCGCTGACCGCGTTGGCTGTGTTGGCGGCGCCCTCTGCGCCGTCGTCTCCCTCCCCCACCGGAGGTTTTTCCTGGTCCTGCGTTCATAGTCCTCTCAAATTGGTTGCTACAGAATGCAACGCTGCAAAGAATCGAATTTTCGCCAGTCGCACGGGGGATGCGGTCTGGCACAAAGATGGGCCGGGACACGCAAACCAATCTGCGCAGTTGCGGGTGTAACTGGACACACTGTGGAACGAACCCCAGCTCTGGAAACGACCTGCTATTTGCGAATGAAAACTCTACTTTTTAAATCTCGATTTTCCGTTTATCGGATCCGTAAGGCGCCGCCTCAGAACGGCTGGCGCGGAAGACCTACGCGGGAACGAGGTCTTAAGAGAACAGGATTATGGTACGCGTCCTTTCGCAAGTCCGCAAGGGCTTGTCCACGGGGGTTTTGCACAGGAGTGCATGACCAGCGGAATTCGTGCAACCAAGAGGGAGCGCGCGGTGCAAAGCGGATACCGGAGGCGGGCGCTTTTCAGCGCTCACAGGACAAGTCGCGCGCCCACTGCTGCGCCTGCCAATAGTAGCCGGCGACATCCTCGGCATCGAGATGCAGGATCTCGCTGAGGGAGGCCGCGGCTGCCCATTCTCCACTTTCGTGTGCCAGCATCAGCTGGAAGATTGGGCGGAGCGGAGTGGGCTGGCCCAGCAGGACCGCCTTGGTGGCGTGATCGAGAGGGATTTTCTCCAGCACTTCGGCCATGGGAGTTTCGAGCATGGCATCGATCAGGGAGAGCAGCCCGAGCAGGAATAGGTCTGATTCTCCGTGGGGAACGTGGGGAGCGAGCAATTCGCCGAAGCGGCCGCGGACGAGCGCGGCGAGGACGAGGTCGCTAGTCTTATCATGTCCGGCGCCGACTGCAGCGACGAGGCGGACCCAGCGACGGACGTCGCGTTCTCCAAGGATCGAAAGAGCGTGACGGACAGAGTGAATCTCGCTTTGGAAGCCGAAGACTGCCGAATTCAGGTAGCGCAGCAGGCGGTAGCAGACCGAAGCCTCGGACTTGATGAGGCGCTCGAGCGCAGCGACATTCAATTCGGGGCGGGAGACTTCCTGCAGCATGCGCAGGTAGTTCAGCCGGTTCGCGGGCATGTCGTGCGTGGCCATCATTTCAGGGCGGCGAAAAAAATATCCCTGGAAGTAGACGAAGCCGAGATCGCGGGCGCGAGAAAATTCCGCGTAGGTTTCGATTTTTTCCGCAAGCATGCGGCAGCGCCATGGGCCGAACTGCTTGAGAAGAGCGGCACGCTGCGGCTCGCTGGTAAGCTGCATTTCGACCTTGATGATGTCGGCGATCTCAGCCAGCGGCTCGCGTGGATCGCCGGTCACGTAGTCGTCGAGCGCGATCATGTACCCGGATTCTTTCAGGCTGAGGCAGGCGGCCATGACGTCGGGATCGGCGGGAACCGTCTCAAGAATCTCGACGATCGTGGAAGTGGACGGAAGCAGCCGAACCAGTCCCTTGATGAGAGTGTCGCGGGTGCAGTTCACGAAAGCGCGGCGGCCATCGCACAGAACATCGAGGCCCATCATCAGGGAATCGTCGAGCGTGGCGCGCGATGCCATGTCGGTATCGCCGCTGAAAGCGTTCTCGAGTCCGTCGCGGAAAAGCAGTTCATAGCCGAAGACTTTCTCTTCGCGGTCGAAGATGGGCTGGCGCGCTACGTAGCGCAGAGTTTTGACCGGACGTCCTTTGGGCGGCTCCGGAGCTTGCTTGGCAGAAGTGCTTCCCACTCGATTTCTATCGGCAGGAGGGTGGAAAGGGTGAGGAGGATTAGATGGCTGTAAGAACGGTGGTACGGTGTGGCTAGGTAAGAGACAAATTCTAGATGGAGAGAAATTCAAAATCTCCACCCTCTCGCAAAAACGCGAGAACGTTGGGGCACCCTTGCTTAGGCTCTTTGGGTGCCACCGAGAGCGGTCAGTGCGGAGACGATTTTTGCGGACCACTGGGCGATTTCGTCCTCACGCAGAGTGCGGTCGCTGGACTGGAATCTTGCGCGCAGCAAGATGGAATATTTTCCAGCGGCGATCGAACCCCCGCGAAAAATCTCGACGGGGAAGAACTCGCGCAGTTCGCGAATGCCGGTCTCGTCCACCGCTTTGTGCATCTGCTCGAAGGATAACGTGTCGTCGAAGACGAATGAAAAATCGCGTTCGACTGCCGGATACTTCGCTAGCGGTGTGAAGCGGATAGTTCGCAGGCCGGCTTTATACAACTGCTCGAGATCGAACTCGGCGAGGAAGACGTCTTGCCGTAGTTTTCTGGTGCCCGCAACTTTCGGGTCAATCTGGCCGAAGGTTGCTACGACCGCGCCATCCAGACGCGCACGCGCCGAACGCCCGGGATGGAAATACTCCGGAGCTTCGCGGTCATAGGCGATCTCACCGGCAAAGGCAGCCAGCAGATTCTCGACATCGCCTTTGAATCCGCGGAAGGTTTCTGCGGCCGCGGCGTGCTCGCCCTTACTGACGTCCAACGCGCCACCCGCGGGAAGCGCTGAGCGCACGGCTGCAGCAGTCGCGCCAAGGCAGGCTCGGCGCGGCTCAACCCTTTCGCCACCGGACATTTCGTAGACGCTGCCCATTTCGAAGAGGCGAGCGTCGGCAATGTCGCGATTGAGATTCCACGCCAGCATATCGAGCATTCCGGGCACGAGCGATGTGCGCATCACAGACGCTTCTTCGCTGAGCGGATTCTCGAGTTCAAGGACCTTCGATCCGGATGAAGGCGAGAACTTTTCCGCGTCGGCGTGCGAGATGAACGTGAGCGACAACGCTTCGTTGTATCCCAGCGCGAGCGCGCGCTTGCGCAGGGCAGCATCGATGGGAGCGTGCGGCAACTCGACGACCGCGCCACTATACGCGGGTAGCGTATTCGGAAACTTGTTGTAACCGTGCAAGCGCGCGATTTCTTCGATGACGTCGATCTCGCGCTCCACGTCGAGGCGCCAGCTTGGTATCTGTACGCGGAATTGGGCGTCCGCCTGGCCCTCGGGGATCAATTCGAATCCGAGGCGCTTAAGCAGCCGAAAGATCTGGCCCGCATCGAGAGTGCCTCCGAGAATGCGATGGACTTCGGACACACGAAGTACGACTGGAGCCTGGTCCATCTTCTTCGAGACAACGTCGACGACATCGCCGACGAGTTCGCCGCCGCCGGAGGCGAGAATCATTTCGGCAACGAGGTCACAGGAGAGAACCGTGGATTCGAAATCTGCCCCGCGCTCGAAGCGATGCGAGGCGTCAGTGTGGATCGCGTGGCGGCGTGACATTTTTCGGACGATGCCGGGATCCCACCAAGCGGACTCGATCACGATGTTGCGCGTCTTCTCGGTGATCATCGTGTCGTATCCGCCCATGACTCCGGCGAGACCGACGGGCTTTTTCGCGTCGCAGACGACGAGATCTTCGTAGGTCAGCTTGCGTTCGACGCCATCGAGCGTCTTGAGCGTTTCGCCGTTGCGAGCCTTGCGCACGATGATCTGACTGCCCTCGAGGAGGTCGGCATCGAAGACGTGCGTCGGCTTGCCGATTTCCCAGAGAACGTAATTCGTAGCATCAACCGCGTTGGAGATTGGGCGCTGATCAAGTAGCTGAAGACGGTGCGCGATTTTTTCCGGCGATGGCTCGATGTGCGTGTTGCGAATGACGCGCGCGGAGAATCTTGGACACAGCGCCGGCTCTTCGACCGTGATGGGGAAATCCGCGGCTGGAGTAGCGGCGGGAAGCTTGGGCGTTATCTGCTTGAGCGGGCGGTCGTAGATGGCAGCGGCTTCGCGGGCGACGCCGTAGTGATTCATGGCATCGGGGCGATTGGTGCCGATCTCCATCTCGAAGATCAGATCGGAGCCAGAGCCAGAGGTACCCTCGACACCGAGGCCGACGTCGGTCAAGTCTTCGGCGAGGCGTCGGTCGTCGACGGTGAGGTCAACGTAGTCGCGAATCCAATTGGGAGAAAGTTTCATGAGATCAGTTCTCAGTTCTCAGTTAAAGAGAACTTCTTCGAATCATGCGGATTCAACTTCACGCAAGATCCTTCGCTGAGCGTGAAAAGCGGCTCCGCTGAGGATGACGCAGCGTTTGTAAATTACTTGCGGCCGCACCCACGACTAGCGACAAACGACTAACGACCGGTTTATCCAAATTGCTGCAGGAACCTAACGTCGCCCTGGAAGAATAGCTGGATGTCGTCTACACCGTACTTCAGCAGCGCGAGGCGATCGACGCCCATGCCGAAGGCGAAGCCAGAAACTTTTTTCGGGTCGTAGCCGTTGTCCTTCACAAATTCGAAGACGTTGGGATCGACCATGCCACAGCCCAGGACTTCGATCCATCCTGTCTGCTTGCAGGGACGGCACGGGTCGGAACCGCGCTTGCCGCTGCCGCCGCAGATGAAGCACGTCACGTAGAGCTCCGCGCTCGGCTCGGTGAACGGGAAGAACGACGGACGGAAGTGCGTCTTCACGCTCGATCCGAACAGCGCTTTCATGGCGTGATCGAGCGTGCCCTTCAGATCTCCGAAAGTGATGTTGGTATCGACGGCGAGGCCTTCGATCTGGTGGAACATGGGCGAATGGCTGGCGTCCGGCGGATCGTTGCGATGCACGGTCCCGGGAATCACGATGCGGATCGGCGGACGCATCTTCTCCATCGTGCGAATCTGCACCGGAGACGTATGCGTGCGCAGCAGCAAGCGCTCGCGCTGTGGCTTCGACTGCTGGCCCGCGATGAAGAGTGTGTCCTGGGTGTCGCGCGCCGGATGATTCGGCGGAAAATTCAGCGCTTCGAAGTTGTAGTAATCCGTTTCGACGACGGGGCCTTCGGCGACGGAGTAGCCCAGCTTTTCGAAGACGCTGACGATTTCATTTCTCGTCTTGATGACGGGATGCTCGGCGCCGATGGGACGGCGGATGCCGGGGAGAGAGATGTCGACGCTCTCGGAGGCGAGCGCATCGACGCTGCCGCCGACGTGCGCGGCTTCGACCAGTTCGGTGATGCGCATCTTCAGTTCATTGACGCGCATTCCGGCTTCGCGCTTCGCATCTTTGGGGGCGCCCTTGAGCCACTGGTCGTTGATCTGCGTGAGGATGCCGTTTTTGCGGGCCATCCAGCGATCGCGAAAGGCTTTGAGATCGGCGTCGGAGCGGACCTCGGCGGCTTCTGTGGTACACGCGGCGATACACTCGCCGGCAGCCTTCTCGAGGGCGGCGGGCGAATAGTCCGTCAGTTTGGGAACGGTGTACGCCATTTTCGCGACACTTTAAAGCCACGCCGTTTCGAACGGCCTAGCGGTGAGGAATCTGCTGTTCTCTCGGCAGGCAGAAAAGCAGGTTCCTCGGCGCTCTCTCCGCGCTGCGCGCGGCTGCGAGCGCTCGGAATGACAAGTTGGGTGGTGCTAACAGCTGAAGCCGGTGACTGAGACTGTGCCATGGGCAGAGATGCAGTTAGACACATCTCTGCTCATGCACTTGAGGATTACGCGAGCGCGCTTTTGGCTTGCGTTGCCAGGCTGGCAAATCCCGATGGATCTGTTACCGCCAGGTCCGCCAGAATCTTGCGGTCCAGTTCGATCTTCGCCACCTTCAGGCCGTGAATGAACTGGTTGTAGCTCATCCCGTTTAGTTTGGCAGCGGCGCCGATGCGGACGATCCAGAGCGAGCGGTACTGGCGCTTGCGCTGCTTGCGTCCGGAGTAGGCGAATTTCAGTCCGCGCTCGACGGACTCTTTTGCCGAACGGTAGAGCTTCGATTTAGTAAGGAAATATCCGCTTGCGCGCTCTAATATCTTTTTGCGCTTGGCGCGGCGTTTGGTTCCGCGTTTTACACGAGGCATGGTGTTCTCCTTTTGGCTTTCGTTTTATGGCGGCTGGAGGTAAGGGAATCTGTCTGACCTCTTCACGCGCCCGGAAGAATTGTGCGATTTAGTGATCGGGTGATTGCGCGATTATCTGATTCAGGGTTCCAATCGCTCAATGGCTCAATCGAAGAATCACACAATGTCCTCATTGATACGGAATCATCCGCAGGACCTTGGGCAAATCCCCGTCACTGACGAGGCCGCCATGGCGCAGCTTGCGTTTCCGTTTCGTATCTTTGGACGTCAGGATGTGACGCAGTTTCGCGTGACCCCGCTTCACTTTCCCCGTCCCGGTTTTCTTGAAGCGCTTGGCAGCGCCCTTGTGGGTTTTTAATTTCGGCATACAGTCCTCAAAAACAGCCGTCAGCTTTCAGCCATCGGCTGCCAGTTTCAAAATTCGTCCGATCAGATGTCCGTTGACCGCTCGGACAAGATTGTCATTCCGAGCGCAGCGAGGAATCTGCTTGTGCTTACGACGCGGGCTTGGCGACCTGCGGCGGAGGCGCGCTCGGGCTGGGTGCACTTTGCGCCGCAGCCTTCTCGGCTTTTTCAGCCTTCTGCTTTTCCTTCTCGCGTTCCTTGTCCGTTTTCTTCGGAGCCAGGATCGCGTGCAGCGTGTTGCCTTCCTGCCGTGGCCGGAATTCCACGATACTGTGCGGCTCAACATCTTTAATCAGCCGCTCCAGGATCTGCCGACCTAGGCCGGTGCGGGTCATCTCGCGACCGCGGAAGAAGATCGTTGCCTTAACCTTGTCGCCCTCATCCAGGAAGCGCAGAACGTGATTCTTCTTCGTCTCGTAATCGTGGTCGTCCACATTGATGCGGAACTTGACCTCTTTTACGGTGATCGTCTTCTGGTGCTTCTTGGCTTCGCGCTCTTTCTTTTCCTGCTGGTAGAGATACTTCCCGTAGTCCATGATGCGGCACACGGGAGGCTGCGCGGTGGGCGAAATCTCAACCAGGTCCAGATTCTTTTCGCGGGCTTTCTTGATCGCTTCATAAGGCGGCATGATGCCCAGCTGCGCGCCCTCGTCATCAATCACGCGAATTTCGCGTGCCCGAATACGATCGTTGATGCGGATAAAACGCTTATCGATACAGTCCTCCAGTGCTCTAAGCGACTGAGAATAAAGAATTATAGCATGGGATACCGAGGGCAATCGCAACACGCGAGCGCTTGTTGCATCGTCCCACAGACGCCATAGTATCAGCAGAAAAAGAAATACCCCCATTCATGACCGCTTCGGAGCAATCAGGAATGGGGGTGTAAATTCAGGCGCCGATCACTACCGTGCCGCCGCCGCGCGTTTCAGTCGCATTCGCGATCGTGTAAGTGACGCTCTGCCCATAAACCGCGGGTAGCGCGGTCTGAACCGGATTCGGGTTCGGGACTGCGTTGGCATAGAGCTTCAATGGTTGAGGATTCCAAGCCGTGACCGGCAACTTGTTCGAAGTCCATACGATGCTATAGGTCGCATCGCAAACAAAGACAATCTCCCCGCCGGGTGGAATGGAAATTGGATCCGGAGACGTATCCAGGTTCGCGATATTGATGGTCAAAGGACCGACGCCGAACTGAACGCAGTACGGGCCGCCGGTCTGCACTCCTGTGTTTGCGTTGACGATGACGTAGTTGATCGTCGTATTCAAGGCCGGTCCGCCGTTGGGCGCGGCGCTGGTATTTTGCTGAAGATTGTTGATTGGATTGAATACGCTGGTGAACCTGATGTTCACTGGGAACCCGGCGTTGTTGTGAAATGCAATCGAATCCTGGTTCGTAATTTTCAAGTTTTGGTTCGAAGTTACAATTCCTCCGGGCGCGATAGTGATCTGGTACAAAGCTGCGTCAGGGGTGGGACGTACTGGATTTGCTGCCATATTCTCTCTCTCCTTGTGAAATCAATCTATTTGGAGCTGGGCCGGAAATTCGGATCGGACAACAAACTTTTCAGTGCCGGAGTGTTCTTGAGAGACTCCAGCGAAAATCCCTTCTGCAAGCTCTTCTCGATGTACTCGATCGCGTGCGGACGATCTCCGAGGGTTTCATAGGTCTCGCCAACGCTTTCCAGCACGTCGGAATCGTCGGGCGACAGGGTGAGCGCAGTTTGCAAGTGGGCCAAAGCTTTCTCTCGCAATTTTTTCTCTGCGTAAAGCAGAGCCAGCCGGACCTGGATGCCCGCGTCGCGCGGATTCGACTGGGCCGCCTGCTCCACTAGAGGGAGTTCCTTGTCGCGCGCGGCTTCAAGTTTCACCCGATCATGCAAACCCTCGTAAGCCATGGCAAGGTTCGCCCAGACGATGTAATCGCGATCGTTGAATTGCAATGCCTTCTCGGTGGCGGCGGCTGAGTCCGCATAGCGTTGTTGCAGCGCATACATGTAACCGAGGTTAGCGTAGGCGCCATAACTGGGACTTAGTTCGATCGACTTCTTCAGCACTTCTTCGGCCTTGGGGAATTGCTTCGGATCTCCTGTATTGACGTAAGTCGCTCCCAAATTCGAATAAGCCGTTGCGTTATCGGGGGTGAGTTCGATGACATGCTGCAATTGGGCGATGGCGTCGTCGTACTTCCCCTGGCGTCCATAGAAATTCGCCAAGCTGTTATAGCCGCTCCAGTAGTCGGGGCGCAGAGCGATGGCCTTCTTGTAAGCCGCTTCGGCGTCGGCATTGCGCCCGGCGCTCTCGTAAGAGTGGGCGAGGCCATTCAGAGCATCGGCGTTGCGCGGATCGAGTTGCAGCGCGCGCTGGAATTCTTCGAGTGCCAAGTCATTCTTGCCCGTTGCGTTGTGGATGCCCCCCAACGTTACGTAAGCGGTAGGCAGGCTGTTGTTCAGTGCGGTCGCTTTGCTGCCGTTGCTGAGAGCGAGTTCTGTCCACTTGGGATTCTTATCGAGCTGATATTTCAATAAGTAGGCTTGGCCTAATCCTGCATAGCCCAATGCAAATTGCGGATCGGTCGTAATTGCGCTCGACAACGAATCGATCGCCTGATCCAGATTTCCAGGCTTGTCGTAGCGCTGCATGAGGCCGAGCGCCTTGAGGTAAGACTCATAGGCTGCCGGCGCTGAAGAACCGTCTGCAGTGTGCAATGCGGTGGCGGGAACTTCCACGTGCATCAACCGGGCCAAGCCAGAAACAGCTTGATCTTGCAGAGCGGCAAAATCTCCTGAAGGATCCTGCAGCGAGAGCGATCCTTCCTGGCGAACGTCTTTGGTGCGAATCAGGTTCACGGTAAGGTGAACGCCCGAATTGTCGCGCATCACGCTGCCTTTGACGACGAGGGTTGCGCCAAATTCGCGCAACGCAGCTTCGGGATCGTTGACCTTTCTTCTGCGGACTTCGCTGGCCGGGACCACCCAGAGAGACTGCTGACCTCCGTCGAGGTTCGACAGTTTGCTGGTGAGGCTGTCCATTAAGCCTTCAGAAATCGCCTCGTTCGCGGAGTCGTTGCCGATGTTGTCGAAGGGGAGAACGGCGATGTGCTTTTCGCCTCCGCTACTGCCACCGCCAGACAGCAAACCAGCGACGGCATGCCGTACAGACGGAATCAGGAGCGAAGCGGCGGCGAGCAGCAGAATCGCTGCAATCAGTTCGACCGCCCAACGCCGCGCGCGATCGACCGGTGTGACCAGCGCACGGCTCGAGGAAGCGTGTTCGAGAGCACGCCGGAGATCGCGGGACGAGGCTTTCAGATTTTTCGCCGAAGGCGAACTGGGCGCGGTTTCGAAGGCGGGCTTCGCACGCTTCGAGATCCGCGAGAAGTTCGCGACAATCGGCGTAGCGGTGAGTGCGATCCTTTGCCAGAGCGCGGCAGACTATCGATGCGAGGGCTGGATCGAGACCCTCGACCGGCGGAGGCTGTTCGAGGACCGCGAGGAGCACAGCCGACATATTTCCGCGCTCGAACGGATGTTTCCCGGTGAGCATTTCGTCGAAGACCACGCCCAGCGACCAGATGTCGGTGCGGCGGTCGAGCGGCTCGTTACGAACCTGCTCCGGCGACATGTAGGCCAGCGTCCCGACGGGCCCGGCAGTGAGAGTTGTGGCGGCGTTGCTCGCAACACGGGCGAGCCCAAAATCTACGATCTTGGCGACGTTCTGCCGGGTGATGATCACATTCGACGGCTTGATGTCGCGATGGATGATGCTGTGCTCGTGAGCATCGATCAGCCCACGCGTGATCTGCACCATGATTTCGAGGGCTTCTTTCGGCGACATCGGCCCGCGGCGAATCCGCTCGGCGAGGGTGAGGCCCTCATAGTAGGCCATCACGATAAAGGTCTGGCCGTCGGCGGTTTCCTCGAGACCGTGGATTACGCCGATGTTACTGTGGTCGAGCGCAGAGGCGGTGCGCGCTTCCTGCAGAAATCGTTCTTTGTCTTTGGAAGCGACGTTCAGATCGTTGGGCAGGAATTTAAGCGCGACGGTGCGGTTGAGCTTGAGGTCGAGGGCTTTATAAACGATCCCCATTCCGCCGACGCCAGCGGTTCCGAGGATCTTGTAGCCACCGACCTGTTCGTCCACGGCCAATGGCCGCACGGAAGATGTCACTCAAGCCCCCACAGATGGAATCTGCGTCGAAGAAGCTACCGCTCACCACCCGGGGAAATGGGTTGAACGAAGTGATCGGCGCGCGACAGAGGCGAATCATAGCGCCGCTGATACGGGCTTGCAAGCGGCCCGAAAGTGCCAACCACGAGCCCTTTCTTCCTACGCGCGCGCCGCGATTTCACCTGCTCACCCGTTTTGCGTCACAATAGAAAAGGACGTTCCGCTGCCCACCTGGGTTTCTGATCCATGAGGTTCACAGCTATGTGCAGAAATATCAAAATCCTCTTTAACTTCAAGCCGCCGGTGACTAACGATGAGGTTCGGGCTGCTGCTTTGCAGTTCGTGAGAAAAATCAGCGGCTTTAGTAAGCCGTCGAAGGCAAACGAAGCCGCGTTCCTGGCAGCCGTCGAGGACATAACCCTCATCTCGAATCGTCTGCTCAGCTCGCTCGAAACCACCGCCCCACCGAGAAACCGCGAGGAGGAAGCAGCCAAGGCCAAGGCCCGCTCCGTCGAGCGCTTCGGGGTGAGCTAGGTTCCCTCCAGCAAAGAGAGGCGCGCCCGTTCCTACAGCTTTTCCCCCATGCCAAATCGCGGCTTCGTACGGTTTGTAGGGTATCGAACGCGGGCTCTCCGGTATGGCACTCTAGCTGAGCTTCTGCCAAAGCCCCAGTTCTGCTTGCTTTTTGCGCACTTGCCACTTATGCCTACGCGCCGCCTTGATGACCGGATCCGGGAACTCTGCGACAAAGCCGGCGCGGCCGCAAATTCACCACATCCGGATGATGGTCACCTGGAGTCGATCCTTCAGCAGCTTCTGAGTGCGATTCACGAGAAGGTCGAACGCATCCGAGCACTCGCCGCAAGAAAGTTGCTGCAGCCCACCGAAGTGGAAGGAACCCCGCAGAAGGATCGTCGGGCCGGATAGTGCCGACCCGAGGATTGGCGTATCTCCTCTTGACATGGGGTAAGAGCCCTTGTAATCTCGCCAACCATTGCTCGGAGCGCGGTCGTCCTCGAACGTAAGGGCGGGATGAAACTCTCATTAGAGACGCGAGATGTGGGGAAGGTCACGATCGTCCGCTGCAAAGGGCGGCTGGTCGCCGGCGGCGAAGTGGAATCCTTGAAATCGCATATCTCGCACCTTCTGCGGGACCGGCGCGCCATTGTGCTGCACCTCGGCGAAGTGGTGTTCATCGACAGCAGTGGCCTGGGAACCATGGTGCGGACGCTGACGAGCACGCGCCAGGTGCGCGGCGATCTGAAGCTCTGCCACGTGCCGGAGCACGTCCAGAAAGTTCTACAACTCTCCCATCTGACCAAGTTATTTGATTCGCACGAATCAGAAGACAACGCGGTCGCGTCCTTTTATCGGGCACGTGCTCCGGTCGAACAGCCGGTTTCCGCTGGGAAGAGTGTGCTGTGCGTGGACACGAACGCCGACCTCGTCACGTATCTGCGGGAACTGCTGCACCGCGCCGGATACGACGTGCACACCAGCAATAATCTGCGCGATGGACTGATCCTGATGCGCGTTACACGGTTTGACCTGGTGCTCCTGGGCGCAGGGATGAGCGCGTCACCCACCACGGACAAAGCTTTCCGCGATGCCTGCTGCACCGTACCGCTGGTATCACTGGGGAACGATTTTTCCACGCTCGAAGCTGGAGAAGCTACTGCGGGACTGCTGAGGGAAATCGCCGAGCGGCTGCAGTCGGCGCCACAGGCGTGACGCATCCTCGCTCGACCTGCCGTGACGAGCCCTTCCAGTAATCCGTTACAATCCTCCGGCGGTTCCGTACTTCCATCTCATATCGATCGGCCGGTCTGCTTATGCAAAAAAGAAGATTGCTCATATTCTTTGTAGTTTTCGCCAGCCCGCTTTGGACGGCACCCTCGAGCTCAGCAGCACAAACCGCCGGGGGCACTGACTCGTCCATTGTCGAGCAGGGAAAATTCACGTTGCACAAGTTCGAGCAGGCCATCGGACAGGAGACGTATGAGATCCGGCGCGACGGCGATTCGCTCACCGTCAAGATGGATTTCAAGTTCACTGATCGCGGATCGCCCGTTCCGCTGGCAGCTGCGTTTCGTGGAGCTCCGGATCTTACCCCACAAGCTTTTGAAATCAAGGGGCGCACAGCGCGCCCGGTGACGATTGATGAGGCGGTTGCGATAGAGGGAAGCACGGTTCATCTGCGAACTCGCGACAAGCAAAGTGAGGCTGCTCTGCCGACGGGAGCGTTCTTCACCATCACCGGATACGCCCCAACAACCATGCAGATGTTGATGGTGCGCTACTGGGCTTCGCACGGATCGCCCGCGCAACTAGCCACCCTGCCCACTGGCACGGTGAAAATCGAGCCACGCGGGACGGATACGATTCGGGTCGGGGCGAAGGAAGAGAAACTCGACCGCTACACCATCGAGGGCCTGATCTGGGGACGCGAGACGCTGTGGTTCGACGCCAATCGCAACCTGGTTGCCGCCGTCACGACCGACGCGGAATTCGATCACTTCGAAGCGATCCGCGACGGTTACGAGAGTGCGCTCGGCGATTTCGTGGGACGCGCGGGTGCCGACGGGATGACGGCACTCGCCGAAATCTCGAAGGGACTTCCCGGCAGCCACGCTTCGACGCTCGCTATTGTGGGTGCGACGCTGATCGACGGAAC
Source organism: uncultured Acidobacteriota bacterium (assembly GCA_963787685.1). Taxonomy (GTDB): domain Bacteria; phylum Acidobacteriota; class Terriglobia; order Terriglobales; family Acidobacteriaceae; genus Sulfotelmatobacter. The sequence goes on along the minus strand of CAWBED010000024.1, from coordinate 123,090 downwards.
CGGTGCTGCACCAATTCCAGACTCAGCAGTTGTTATTCATAATGGCCGCATCACTGCGGTTGGGCCGCGTTCAAAAGTAAAGATTCCGCACGACGCGAACGTCATTGAGGCAGGCGGCAAGACCATTCTGCCGGGCCTTTGGGATATGCACGCGCACTTCGAGCAAGTGGAGTGGGGGCCGATCTATCTGGCCGCGGGCGTGACCACGGTGCGCGATTGCGGCAACGAGTTTGAGTTCATCACGGCGGTGCGCGACGCAATTGCGAAGGGTCGCGGGCTCGGCCCTCGCCTTCTGCTGGCCGGCGTGGTGGACGGCACCGGCCCGCTCGCGCTTGGGGTCGAACGAGTAGACTCCCCCGATCAGGCGCGGATGTGGGTGGATCGTTATCACGCGGCGGGTTTCCAGCAGATGAAGATCTACAGTTCGGTCAAGCTCGAAAATCTGAAAGCCGTGGCCGACGAGGCACACCGTCTCGACATGACTGTGACCGGGCACGTCCCCGAAGGACTGAACGCGTATCAAGTGATCGAAGCGGGACAAGACCAGATCAATCACATTCAATACATCGAGAACATCATGCGTCCAGCGCTGCCCGCGAGTGCAACGCGCGCGGAACGAAGAAATGCGGCGGCCAACATCGACATTCATTCGCCGGAGGCGCAGAAGGCACTGTCATTCTTGAAAGAGCACCACACGGTGGTGGATCCGACAATGGCGCTTTTTGAATTGTTCACGGCGACGACTGCGAAGCCTCCCGCCAGCTTTGAGCCTGGCATCAACAAGATTCCGACCGAACTGGCCGAGCAACTCACCGACGTGGAACCTCCGAACGAAAATTCAGCGCTGGGAGAAAAAGTTTTCCAGAAAGAGATTGAGATTGTGGGAGCGTTGCACCGCGCCGGGATTCCGATCGTTGCGGGCACAGATCAATCCGTACCCGGCTACAGCCTGCATCGCGAGATGGAGATTTATGTGCAAGCCGGGTTCACGCCGATGGAGGCAATTCAGGCGGCGACGATTGTCCCGGCGCGCGCCATGGGTATTGAGAGAGAAACCGGCACGGTGAAGAAGGGAAAGCGCGGCGATTTGATTCTGATCAACGGCGATCCTCTGGCGGACATTCACAATACCCGCAACGTGGAATACGTGATCACTAATGGCACGATGTATCACACGGCCGAACTCTGGCAGAGTGTGGGTTTCAAGCCATAGTCGCTGCGTGGCCGCGCCGGTTGTAGCTATGCTAGTCTGCCTTTTATGACCGATCGCCGCACGAAGAAAGCTGTAAAGACCGCATCGAAGAAGAAGACTCCGGCAAAACGAAAGCTTAAGCCCGCATCCGTTCGGATGCCTGAGGCGAATCGGCCTGCTACGGCGGCAACGCCCGTCGCCACGACCGGCAAGCACTTCCTGAGCGACAAGGTTGGACATTTTACCGAGTCGGTGATTCGCGAGATGACGCGCCAGGCGATGCTCTATCACGCCGTGAATTTGGCACAGGGCTTTCCGGACTTCTCCGCTCCCGCGGAGATCAAGCAGGCCGCGCAACGTGCGGTTGCGGGCGACGTCAATCAGTATGCGATCACCTGGGGCGCGAAAAATCTGCGCAATGCGATCGCCCGGCAGATGGGCGTATGGCAGAAAATTACCGTCGATCCCGAGAAGGAGATTACGGTCTGTTGCGGATCGACGGAGGCCATGATTTCGACGCTCCTCGCGGTGTGCAACACGGGCGATGAGGTCGTGATCTTCGAGCCGTTCTATGAAAACTATGGGCCGGACTCGGTACTGAGCGGCGCGAAGCCGAAGTTTGTGAAGCTGCGTCCGCCGAAGGACGAGGGCGGCGAGTGGACATTCGACGAGAAGGAACTTCGCCGAGCGTTCGACAAGCACACCAAAGCAATCATCCTGAATACGCCGAACAATCCGACCGGCAAGGTTTTCACGCGAAAAGAGCTGGAGTTGATTCGCGATCTGTGTGTTGAATTCGACGTGCTGGCCATTACCGACGAAATCTACGAGCACATCCTGTACGACGGGACGGAGCACATCTCCATGGTGTCGCTCGACGGCATGCGGGAGCGAACGGTCACGATCAACGGCATGTCGAAGACCTACAGTGTGACGGGATGGCGCGTAGGATGGGCGGTTGCTCCGGAAAAGATCACGAATGCGATTCGCAAAGTACACGACTTTCTGACGGTGGGCGCGCCTGCTCCGCTACAAGAGGCGGGAGCCGCGGCTCTGAGTTTGCCCGCGGAGTATTACGCGAATCTTGCAACGGGATACCGCGTACGCCGCGACCATCTGATGCCCGCACTCACTGCGGCTGGATTTAGATGTTTCCGTCCGCGCGGAGCCTATTACGTCATGACCGACATTTCGGTGTTTGGCTATAGCGACGACGTGGCATTCGCGAAATACCTGGTGCAGGAGATCGGTGTTGCTTGCGTACCGGGATCAAGTTTCTACCGCGATCCGAGAGATGGGGCGCGGCAAGTGCGGTTTGCATTCTGCAAAAAACCTGAGACGCTTGACGAGGCCTCACGGAGGCTGGCAAAACTAGCGCACTGACGTCGACGTTCATGGCTCGGGTCTAGTGCGTCCGAGTGTCGAGCACGCCGCACGCCACGCGATCTCCCGAATTCCCTGAGGGGTCAGTCTGGTAGTCATCCGCTTTGGCGTGGATCACGATGGCGACACTTGAAAGCTGTCGCGGGCCGGGCTTGAGCGTAACATCTGGGTCCTCGATGCTCACTTTAGCCTTGCCGTTCTGGCCGACCGTGAAATTCTTCATGTCTCCGGCGTGATGTCCTTCGGGATTCTCGAAGCCGTGCTTTTTGCCGTCGGGATTGTAATGTGGACCCGCAGCCTTGAAGTCCGAGCCTTCGCAGTTGGGAACCTGGTGAAAGTGAATGGCGTGCTCGCCGGGGGTCAGACCATGAAGGTGAAGGTCCAACATCACTCCCGGGCCCTCGTCCCGGACGACAATCTGCCCGACGTTTTTCCCGACGAAGTCCCTCATTTGCACGAACTGGACATCGTTTTTGTCTCTGCCTTTCGATAGGACAGGGAATAAAAGAGCAAACACTCCGGCCGCGACACAGACAAGCTTCTTCATGAATGGACTCCTGGAGGCAGCAGGATTATATCCAAAATGGCGGCCCGCGATTGAGTGGGCAGCCTGAAGATTCGGAACTTTCAACTCAGGAAGCGATCCTGATCCTGGCTCCGAGAGAACTGGATTTCTCCACAAAAATGTGGAGTATACTGCGAGAAAGTTCGAAATTCTTCTTCGGGGAATAAGTCCGTTATGGCATCGAATGCAATCGAACAGGTACCACATCAGGTTCCGGCCGACGATTTTCAGGCGCTGGAAGAGAAAATCTATCGCACCATAGAGATGTACAAGGCCGCGAAGCAAGCGCAGGCAACCGCCGAGCGCGATGTGCAGCGGTTGCGGCAGCAGAATGAGGACCGCGAAGAGGAACTGGTACGGCTGCGCCGGGAAACGGTTCAGTTGAAGAAAGAGCGGGAAGACATTCGCGGCCGCGTCGAGAAAATGCTGGCGCAGATCGAGTCGTTGGCCGAAGCCAGCTAGACCGGCGTATTGCGGGCGAGACGGAAGCCAGGTTTCCACGGAGAACATTGAATGGCGACAGCGACGAAAGATCAGATGGTCAAAGACGCGCAGAACGCCAGCGTGCGGGTGGAAATTTTCGACCAAGCCTATAACCTGCGCGGGTCCGATCCCGACTACATTCTGAATTTGGCCGAATATGTGGACGCCAAGATGCGCGCGGTCGCCGAGGCCACGAATACGATCGATACGGTTCGTCTGGCGGTGCTGGCGGCGCTGAATATCGCCGACGAATACCACCTCCTGAAGAAAAAGCAGGACGGCGGGGCAACCGACTATCAGAAGCGCGCGCATCTATTAGCCAATGCGCTGGACGAAGTGCTGCAGGACGGCCGACAGGAAGAAAAACGCAAGGCGGGCTAACCTGCGCCCAGCGATCGTTCCTTTCATTCTTCTCGCGCTGCTTTCCGGCAGAGCGATTCCTCAGGAAACAACTCTCCGCGCTCAATCCAACGTCGTTCTGATCCCTGCGCTGGTCAAAGACGCGCAGGGCGAAGTTGTGTATGGCCTCACTGCCAAGGATTTCGTCATTGAAGACGATGGCGTCGAGCAGTCGGTGCGTCTCGACGAGGCGCCTGAGGGTCAGCCGATCTCGCTGGTGCTGGCCATTCAAAAAGGACGGCGGGCCGCGTATGAGTTCCCGCGCATGCAGGGCCTGAAGTCGATGCTCGATCCGTTGTTCTCCCTGGGAACCGCCCGGGTCGCGGTTGTGGAGTTCGATTCCCAGATCGTTCTGACCCAGGAGTTCACCGAAGATGAGAACCTGGTCGATTTCGATCTCGCGAAGCTGGAGCCCGGAGATGGCGGAGCCGCGATTCTGGATGCCGTTGGCTACTCGGTCGGCCTTCTCAAGAAAGAACCGGAAGACCGTTTGCGAGTCTTGCTGCTCATCAGCGAGACCCGCGACCATGGCAGCAAAGTGAAGATTGAGGATGCCGTAGCCGATATCGGGGACAGCAATTCCCTGATGTACGCGCTGTCGTTCTCGCCCGCGCTCTCGAACATTCTTGATACCGGACGCGGGAACAATAAGAGCGAAATGCACCCAACCTTGGACATCATGGATCTGATGTATCGCACGGCTCAAGCGATGAAGAAGAATGTTCCGAGCACGGTTGCAGCAATGACTGGTGGCGAGTATGAGCTCTTTGCGACGAAGAAGAAATTTGAAGTGCGAATGAACGATTTCACCAATCATCTGCACAGCCGCTACCTGCTGAGCTTTGCGCCGAAGGAACCACATCCAGGGTTGCACCAGATCCGCGTGCGGCTTAAGGAAGCGAAGGATGCGAAAGACAGTACGGTGATGGCGCGAACCAGCTACTGGGCCGAAGGCAACAAATAAAAAAGTTTATGCTGGCGCGGAACTGCCGGCCGCAGTCGAGAACTTCCCGCACTTTGGCTACCAGCGCCGAAAGTGTGAACGGCTTCGGCAAGAACCACAGACCGGGGTCGAGGACGCCATAGTGAACGATGGCGTTGTTGGTGTATCCCGAGATATAGAGCACTCGCAGCTTGGGGCAAACTTGCAGGATCTGTTCCGCGAGTTGACGTCCGTTCATTCGCGGCATAACGACGTCGGTGACCAGAAGTTGGATCTCGCGTTGATTCGCCTTGCAGACCGCAAGTCCTTCCTCCGGGCTTGCCGCAACCAGGACGTGATAGCCACAGTGAGAGAGTACCGACGTACTCAGCTGGCGCAACTGCGGATCGTCTTCGACCAGAAGAATCGTCTCCGTGCCCCGCTGTACGCCGTCTGATTTTTTTTCGGAAGCTCGCGCTCTCGACGGGTTCGTCGGCGCGCGGGAGATATATCTTGAAAGTTGTCCCCCGTCCGGGCTCGCTGTAGACCCAGATGTAACCACCGCTTTGCTTGACGATTCCGTAGACCATGGAAAGCCCGAGTCCGGTGCCTTTGCCCACTTCCTTCGTGGTATAGAACGGCTCGAAGATGCGTGACTGGGTTTCGGTGCTCATCCCCTCACCGGTATCGCTGACAGCCAGCATGACGTAGCGTCCGGGAACGACTGGCTGGCGATCGCGGGCATAGGTCTCATCGAGGTTGGCGTTCGCAGTTTCGATCGTGAGCTTGCCTCCAGTCGGCATGGCATCGCGCGAGTTCAGCGCGAGATTCATGATGACTTGCTCGATCTGTCCGGGATCGGCTTTAACCGAGCCCAAGTCGCGAGCGGGCGCAGAGAGTACTTCGATGTCCTCGCCGATCAGCCGGCGCAGCAACGAATCGAAATTCACCAAGATTTCGTTCAAGTTGATGACGCGCGGGGAGAGCACCTGCTTGCGGCTGAAGGCCAGCAACTGGCGCGTGATTCCGGCGGCGCGATCCGCGGCCGACCTGATCTGCGCGTTGCTCTCCGAAAGACGGCTGCTCGCGGGAAGTTCATCGGCCAAAATTTGTGAGTAGCCCAGAATAACCGTCAGCAAATTATTGAAGTCGTGAGCAACTCCGCCAGCAAGACGTCCAACTGCTTCCATTTTCTGTGATTGGCGCAGGCTCTCTTCGAGTCCAACGCGTTCGGTAACATCCTGCACGAGAGACGCGACACCGAGCACGCGGCCGGCATCGTCGACCAACGGAGTGTTGTACCACTCGCAGGAAATCAGGCGGCCATCCTTGGCGATATTGTCGTTGCGCGCGAACTGGTATCGCGAAGACGTGCGAGCGCCGTCTTTGTGCTCAAGCAAATCGCGCCAGACCTCGTCCACTCTCTCGCGGATGTGAGTAGGGACGATGAAGTGCGCATGCTGTCCAAGAGCTTCTTCGCGCGTGTAACCGAAGATGCGTTCCGCGGATGGATTCCAATTGGCAACGCGAAAGTCGAGATCCCACTCGACGACGGCGAGAGGCGTGTGCTCGATGTGAATGCTCAGCTTCTGCTGCGACTGCCGGATTTCTTCTTCCGCACGCTTCTGGGCAGTAATGTCGCGGCAAATGCCGAGCAGTCCGATCACCTGCCCACTTGGATCTCGAAGCGGCCCTTTCGTCGCGGAGTAGAGGCGCGTCACTCCAGCAGCTGTACCGAACTCGTCGTAGGTTTGCGTTTCTCCCGCCTGCAAGACCTGGCGGTCGCGCTTCATGATGGTCTTGCCGACTGCGGGTGAGAATAGCTCGGCGTCGCTCTTGCCGATCACGTCGGTCACGGTGCGGCCGAGAAATCGGGCGCCGGCCGTGTTGATCATCACATAGCGGCCATCGAGATCCTTGACGAACACAGCGTCCGTTGTGCCCTCGGTGATTCCGCGCAAAAGGGATAGATTCTTTTCAAGGTCGCGGGAACTGATCAACAACTGATTCTGAACGATAAACAACCGCCCGCCCGCCGCCGCGAACGAGATGAGCACGAGAAAGAACGCCCAGAAGAATTGCTCCTGCGCAATGCTAAGCACGAGAGGAAACACGACCGCGGGAATTACCAGCGGAGAAAATTGGGCGAGAAGCCGCAGGCGGCGTGACGCAGGCTCACCTTCGACCGGCTCTTCGTGAAGATTCCATGTGCCGGCCAGCACGATCAGCAAACAAAAGCTGACGGTCCAGGAAAGATCGGGCCACTCTCCCTGCCGATAATGGCCCGAAGCCTGCCAGTAGAGAGTTCCGTTGAGCACGATCGCATGGACGGTTAAGAAGACGGTCATGCGCGAGAAGAACGCTCTCTCCGTTCGACTGCGGCTCAGGAAGCTGCGAATCAGGAATCCTACAGCGATCGAACCGAAGAAGAGCAATCCGGCATACAGCGCGTGGACTTCCATCGCCTGACCGCCGGCCTGCCAGCGCGAAGGAACGTAGATTTGCGATAACTCGACCGCGAGAGCCAGCGCGCAGACCTGGACAAAATCGAAGACGCGCAACCATCCGTATCCGCTGCCGAGATCGCGCGGGCTCAGGAAGAGCGTCATCGCGACGGGTACGACCCAGAAAAACACGAGTACGTCGCTCGGCCATAACGTGCCTAGAGGCGCGTGCAGATAGTCGTAGTAGTCGGTGTAGAGGCCTTGCCCGATCGCGCTCAGCAGAGTTGAAAATGCGACAAGGCGCCAGACGCGACGGCCGAATGGCCCAGCCCGACGAGAAACGAACCAGCAGACAAGGGTGGCTGCGAACGGAGCAATGGTGTCAATCCAGTCGCCCCATAAAGATGCGCTGTCGGTGCCATACCTGGCAACGAGGACAAAGACGTGAACAAGGATAAGGGTTACGGCGGCGGCAACTGCAGCCGTGCGAAGCTTGGGCATCAACTCGACTTCTCCAGCGTGCCGCCTACGCGCCCGCGAAGCACGCCCGGGACCCGATTTTTGATTCTTGAGTATAAACGCACAGCGACGCAGCAGAATCAAGTACTTCTGTGGTCCGAGATCGCGATTCACCAGATTTTACAAGCGTGGATCGGCGAATGTACCCCTGATTGGCAAGTCGCATGACCGCTCATTCCCGATTGCAAGCGGCCTGCCAACTTTTTGCGCTCTTCCACTTGCCAAGAGCATCGAATTTCCCTAGCATCCAGATTGAAAGCCGGCCTGCCGCGTTGGTGATGGCGGGTAACCGATATTTGAACCAATGCTGAATGAACGGGAGCTCGACTCGAACTAGGATCCGGTGAGCAGCGCTCCGCCATGCGGAGATGCCTAAAGGGTCTCGGCGGGCGCCCAACGTCTACCGACGGGTTCATTCTCGGCCCCGTCACACGGCTCAGTGGGTCGGCTTGCTTTTTTTCGTTGAATGATGCGTGCCGGACGCTCTTGTCCGGCCAACCTGCCTCGAATGACTTCTCCGCGGGAGCACTCCAGCCATTCCTGCTAGACTGATGAAGTAGCGAATCAACACATTCGCGCATCCAATCAGACAGTGTTTCCTCAACTTTTTCATATCGGAAAGTTCTTTCTCCCAACCTATGGGTTCCTGGTCTCGCTGGGCGTCCTCATTGGGTTGTGGATCAGCGTTCGCAACTCGGAGCGGTTGGGATACGACGGCGATAAGGCTTGGAATCTGGGGATTCTGGTCGTTTTGGCCGGGATCATCGGCGCGAAAATTTTGTACGTCATCAATGAGTGGGGCTACTTCTCGGCGCACCCGGGTGACATTTTCAGCGTGAACACGCTGCAAGCGGGAGGAGTCTTCTCCGGAGGCTTGCTGGCCGCATTCGTGGCCGCCGCCTGGTATGTATGGAAACATGACATGCCCGCGCTCGGCACTTGCGATGCGTTTTCTCCGGGCCTGGCGTTAGGCCACGCGATCGGACGCGTCGGCTGTTTCGCCGCCGGATGCTGCTACGGGAAAGAGACGCATCACTGGTGGGGCGTAGTCTTTAAGAATCCGCTGGCGAATTCGATCACAGGAACACCGTTGAACGTGCCGCTCGAGCCTACGCAACTCTTTGAGTCCGCGGTGGAACTGGCGAATTTCTTCTTCCTGATGTGGCTGCTGAAGCGCAGAAAATTCGATGGCCAGATATTCGGCGCGTTCTTGTTTATCTACGGCGTCGCCAGATTCTTCCTGGAGTATTTGCGCGACGATCCGGGCCGCGGCTCGGTATTCGGAGGCGCGTTGACTGGGACGCAACTGATTGCGGTGGGACTGGTACTCGGCGGCGGATTCATCTGGTGGTTGCGCCCGGGATCGAAGGCCGCGCCGGCGAGGACTGTCAGCGCTACGCGCTAGAAAATTCTTCTCGGCTTGCAAATCGTGCGAAAGACTACGATTCCCACGGAGAAAGACTGGGGAGACTATCAGTCCGACCCAGATGCGAAGTATGCGCACGACCTCTTTGCGGGCCACACGAACGAAGAGGTGCAACCTCACTTCCGCGCGAACCCCATCGAGCGAACATCCGAACTCCTCTTGATGCCCGAGATACCATTCCGCTATTACATCATTGGCTTTCGCGACGCCGTGATGGCGGGTGCCTTCGAGCATCTTGAAGCAGCGAATGCTGCCAGCTGTTTTCTACGGCTGATTCTGGAGAAACTCGAAAAGGAACCGCAGCACATTATTCCCGTCATGCCCCAACTTATGGAAGCAATCGACCATATCGCAAAAAATCAGTCGTTATTCGAGGCCGATCAGGGCATCTACGGAAATTTCCTTGAGATGTCAGCCCGGATTCACGCATCGATACGGCCAACGATTAAGGATCGGACTAGTTCTTGATCCGAACCGAAGCATAGTATCCTCCCAGCGAGTGCAGGAACATTCCTCAATTCTTGTTTCTGTTTCAGCAGACGACGCCGGAAAGCGTCTCGACCAATTGCTGGCGGCGCATCTCGACGTCAGCCGGGCGCGCGTGCAACAACTCATCTCACAAGAAAAGGTCCTGGTAAATGACGCACCAGCGAAGGCTTCGCTGAAGCTGAGAGGCGGCGAGCACATCATCGTGCTCGGATCCGCCGAGCGTCCTCCGCTCCGCGCGATCCCCGAGGAGATACCCCTCGACATCATCTACGAAGACGATGATCTCGCCATCATCAATAAGCCCGCAGGCATGATGGTCCATGCCGGCGCGGGTGCCACCGAGGATCAGCGGAATCGGGGAACGTTGGTGAATGCGCTGCTCCATCATTTCGCAACTCTCTCGGCCGTCGGCGGCGAGATGCGTCCGGGCATCGTCCATCGTCTCGATAAGGAAACGAGCGGGCTGATCTTGGTGGCGAAAAATGATGCCGCCCACCGCAAGCTGGCCGCGCAGTTCGCCGGCCGCGAGGTCAAGAAAAAATACATTGCCCTCGTGCATGGGTGGATCAAGAAAGACTCCGGCACAATTGCCGCCAGCATCAGCCGCGACCGCGTCCGGCGTATTCGCATGACCACGCGCCAGTCCGGCGGCCGTGAGGCAGTCTCGCATTACAGCGTGGTTCGCCGCCTCGACTCGCCGTTCGGCAAATTCACGCTGGTCGAAGTAAAGATTGACACGGGCAGAACGCATCAGATTCGAGTGCACCTGTCTTCTCTCGGGCATCCGGTGGTCGGCGATACGCTCTACGGGGCGCCACGGGAGATGAAGACTCGGAGTGGCAAGCAGGAGGACTCGGGTGCAATCTCACTGCCGCGAAATTTCCTTCATGCCGCTCAGCTGGAATTGACGCATCCCAGGACCGGGGCGGCACTAGCCTTCAAAAGCCCGCTGCCGACGGAATTGCAAGCATTCTTGAGCAGTGTCGAAAAAGAGGATGCGAATCAAATCTCCGCGAGAAAGGCCTGAATCCGCGGGCTGGGGCGGCTGCCGTCCGGCCAGCTATAATAGCCGAAACAGATGAACACCTTGGGGACGAAACTCATCCTGGGCGCAACAGTTCTAGCAACGGCCCTGCTGACCGGCTACACCACGGCGCAATCGGCTTCTGATTCTTCCAATAGTTCGGCGGAAGCCTCGAGGCCTTCGCAGCAGCAAACACAGCCCGCGGCGCCCGCGCCATCCGCTAACGGACAGGATTCGAAGCCTGCAGATTCCAACGAACCGGTCGATCAGAGATTCCCCACCATTCGCACCGGAACCAACGAAGTGAACGTAGTGTTCACGGTCACGGACAAACATGGGCGGCGCATCACCGACCTGAAGCAGAATGATTTTCAAGTGCTTGACGACAACAAGCCGCCGCAGGAAATCCGGAGCTTTCACGCTGAAACGAATCTGCCACTGCAGGTCGGACTACTGATCGACGCCAGCAACTCGGTGCGCGACCGCTTCAAATTTGAGCAGGAATCCGCAATTGAGTTTTTGAACCAGACCATTCACCCGCGTAAAGATCAGGCGTTTGTGGTTGGCTTCGACGTCACTCCGGAAGTCACGCAGGACTTTACCGACAACACCGAGAGCTTGGCACACGGGGTCCACGAACTGCGCCCCGGCGGTGGCACCGCGCTTTACGATGCATTGTATTTTGCCTGCCGCGACAAGCTGTTAAGAGCGCCCAAGGGAGAGCCGGTGCGCCGCGCAATCATTCTGCTGAGCGATGGCGACGACAATCAGAGCCACGTTACGCGCGAAGAAGCGATTGAGATGGCACAGCGCGCCGAGGCCATCATTTATACGATCTCCACGAACGTGAGTGGCACCAAGGGCGCGGGCGACAAGGTGCTGGAACGAATCGCCGACGCGACCGGCGGCCGGGCGTTTTTTCCATTTCAGATTCGCGATGTCGCCAATGCTTTCGCCGAAATCCAGGACGAACTTCGCAGCCAGTATGCGCTTTCCTACCGGCCGGCGGACCTCAAGTCGGACGGACACTATCGCACCATCGAAATCGTAGCCAACGACCGGAAAAATCTCCGCGTGCGTTCACGCCGTGGTTGGTACGCTCCGTCGGCCCAGTAAACCATCACTCTGATTCCGAGTGCGATATGCCTGGATACTCCGGTACTCCTCTTCCGAAGAAACTCGGGATCAAAGACGGCTTTCGCGTGTCTGTGGTAGAGATGCCGCCGGAAGTGACTGCGGAATTGAAAGTGACGTTGGACCGGTGCGAGTTCCCCCGCGACAATAAGCTTCCGCTCGACTTCGCGCACATTTTTGCCAAGTCGGAAGCGGCTCTGGTCAAGGAATTCAAGCGCCTCAGCAAACAGTTGGCTCCTGCTGGAATGCTCTGGATCAGCTGGCCGAAGAAGAGCTCTGGCGTTCAAACCGATTTAGATGAACATAAAGTCCGCGAGATAGGATTGGCCGCAGGACTGGTCGACGTGAAAGTTTGCGCCGTCACGGAGGTCTGGTCGGGATTAAAATTTGTCCGGCGCGTGAAGGATCGCTAAACGGCAATCCACGCGCTTAAGGAAAAATCATGGTTCGAGTAGGACTCATTGGATTTGGACTGGCAGGGCAGGCTTTTCATGCTCCGGTCATTCGCGGCGTTAAAGGCATGGAACTGGCGTGCATTCTCGAGCGTCATGGCTCGAACGCAGAGAAGAGATATCCCGACGTGCGGGTAGCGCGCACACTCGACGAGATGTTGTCGGATGAAACGATTGACCTGTGCGTCGTTGCCACTCCAAACGACTCCCATTTTTCGTATACCAAAGCGTGCCTCGATGCCAATCGTCATGTCGTGGTCGACAAACCCATGACTCCGACATTAGCGGAGGCTGAGAAACTCGTACGCCTTGCGGCGAAACGCAGCCGGTTGTTGACTGTTTATCAAGACCGACGTTGGGATGGAGCGTTTCTCACCGTGAAGAAACTGGTGAACTCAGGCTCGGTTGGAGATGTAGCCGAGTACGAGGCTCGATTTGACCGCTTCCGGCTCAACGCCAAACCCGGCGCCTGGCGCGAGAAAGCGGACTTTCCGGCGGCCGGAGTGCTGTGGGATCTCGGTCCGCACTTGATCGATGGCGCGTTGGTTCTATTCGGCGAACCGCAGTCGATTTATGCCGCGGCGCTCCGCCAGCGGGAGAGCGCGCAGGTCGATGACGCCTTCGATGTGATCCTGCAATATCCGCGCCTGCGTGCAACGTTGAGGGCGCGCATTATCGCCTACGCTCCCAGCCATCACCTATTGGTTCACGGAACGCAGGGATCATTCGTTAAATTCGGGATGGATCCGCAAGAAGAGATCCTGCGCAGCGAGCACTGTCCCGACGGACTTGACTGGGGCGTGAACTGGGGTCTCGAAGCGAAAGAGCATTGGGGCACTCTTACTCGCGTGGGCGAGCAACCGCGCAAGGTTGAGACCGAACGTGGCGACTACCGGGGCTTTTACGCCAACGTGAGAGATGCGATTGAGAAGAAAGTTCCACTCGATGTTCCGCCCGAACAATTCCTCCGAACGCAGCGTGCCTTGGTGCTGGCTCACAAGAGCAGCAACGAAAATCGAGTCGTGAACTGGGACGAGCCAGCCGAATAATTTAGGACCGGGTGCCCCATTTCTGGCCGAATTTGCCGGAAGTGGGGCTTTTGACTTACCACACGTCGCAGCGTTTCCCTTCCGGCCGCACCATCGGCGCGTCGGCTTTGCAACTCCAAGCCTTCTGAAATTCGGGCAGATTCGATAGCGGACCGATCACGCGATATTTTGCAATCGGGTGCGGATCGGTCTGCACCATCAAACGCTGCGCCTCCGGCCGAATCTCGTCGCCGCGAAATTGTCCCCATGCAATGAAGAACTGCTGCTCGGGGGTAAAGCCATCCACATCTGCCGGACGCGGCTTGCCCTCGAGCGACTTCTCATATGCGAGGAATGCGATCTTCGCTCCGCCCAGATCACCAATGCTCTCCCCGAGCACCAGCTTTCCGTTGTGATGAATATCTTTCTCGATGTAGTAATGATCGAACTGATCAGCGACGCATGCGGCACGCGACTGGAAATCTTTCAGGTCAGATTCGGTCCACCAGTTGCGCAAACGGCCCAGAAAATCAAACTGTGCGCCTTCATCGTCGAAGCCGTGAGAAATCTCGTGGCCGATCACCACACCGATCGCGCCGTAATTCACCGCGTCGACCGCATTCATATCAAATGCGGGCGGTTGCAAAATTCCTGCTGGAAATTCGATTGAGTTCATCAGCGGGTTGTACTCCGCGTCGGACGTTGGAGGCGTCATGCCCCAGCGGCCGCGATCGACGGGCTTGCCGATGGTGGCGCGGTCGTCCTCTTCCACGAACTTCCGCCCGGCGATGACGTCTTCAAAAAATGCGTCGCGACGAATTTCGACGTGGCTGTAATCTTTCCACTTATCCGGATATCCAATCTTCTGCTGGAAAGTCGCGACCTTAGCCATCGCCTTTTCTTTGGTGTCGTCGCTCATCCACGGACGGCTGAGGATGTCATCGCGCATCGCGGCCAGCAGATTTCGAACCATCTCCTGCATGCGCGCCTTAGCCTCAGGCGGGAAGTATTTTTCGACGTATTTTTTCCCGAGCGCCTCACCAAGAAGAAAGTCGGTTGATTCCACGCAGCGTTTCCACCGCGGCTTCATCTCGGTCGCGCCGGCGAGATATTTACCGTTGAAGGCGAAACTCTCTTCCACGAATGGAGTGGAAAGTGAGTTCGCGGTCGAATTCAGCAATTGCCATTTGAAATACACTTTCCAATCGGCTAGCGGAGTCTGTTGCATCTGCCGGTCGACTTCCTGCAGGAACTTGGGCTGGTCGACGTTCATGTCGACATCAGTCGGTAGTTGGTTGTGCTTGAAATAAGCTGCCCAATCCACGTGCGGAGCCATCGCCTGCAGTTGCGCAAAGGTTGTGTTGTGATCGGTCGCCGCCGGATCGCGCAGGGCTACGTTGTCGAGAGACGCTTCGGCGAATTTTGTCTCCAAGGTCATGATGGTCTGCGCGGCAGCGGCGGAGGATTTCGCATCCCATCCCGCGAGCTTCAGCATCGTGGTCACATGCGCAATGTATTTTTCGCGAGCTTCTTTGAACCGTGGCTCGGGCTTAAGGTAGTAATCGCGGTCGGGAAGGCTGAGGCCGCTAGCTCCGAAATCGGCTAGGACCCATGAAGGCTTGTGCGGATCCTGCTGGCTACCCATCGAAAACGGAGTATTCACGATGATGTCGTGCAGCTCCGCCATCACTTCTTGCAGAGCGGTGATATCGCGGGCGCCATCGATCTTGGCAAACCACGGTTTGAGCGGCTCGATCCCGCGGGCATTCACGCGCGACTCGTCCATGCAGGCACCATAGTAGTCGCCGATGATTTGCTCAGTACTTCCTTTCGGTGCGCTCTTGTCGGCGGCAGCCGCTTCTAGAATCTCGTGCAACTTATCTTTCGAGGATTCTCCCGCCTGCCAGCGACGGCTCCAGCGCGACATCGAAGCGGGAATCGGATTATTCGCTCGCCATGTACCGTTGGCGAATTCGTAGAAATCGTCGCAGGGCGCCGCTTTACGGTCGAGGTCATCGAGATAAATGCTGTGAAGGGGATCCTGCGAAACGGCGAATTGAGAAATCAGAAGCAGGCATGTCAGGAGTGGCAGGAAAAGAGCGCGGCAAAGGCGCATGTGATCTCCGAGGAAGAATGATGAATTTGAAAGTAATCGTGCGGCTGCCATTCTAGATCAGCGGGGCGGCGGCCGTCAGAACAACAGACGCAATGGGACGGATATCGAGAGCACAGATAATATGGGCTCCGGGAAAAGAGAACCATCAACAAGGAAGAGAGAGCTGAGAACTGCCAATCTACCCGCCTGCTTTTAACTCCGTCAGCACCTGCTTGGCGATTTCCTTCAACGTCTCGAACACGCCAACGCCCTGGAAAGCTACCGCTTCGACGATGGGCTCGTTCTTCTTGCGGAGTTCGGTGGAAAGCAGATCGATTGGCAGGATATTCGGCAGGTCGCGCTTGTTCAGCTGCAACACATACGGAATCTTGTTGAAATCGTAGCCGTGCTCTTTCAGGTTCGACATCAGATTCTCGAGCGCCTCGACGTTGGCGTCCATGCGCTGCTCCTGAGAATCGGCGACGAACACGATGCCATCGACTCCGCGCAGAATCAGCTTGCGGCTGGCGTCGTAGAAAACCTGTCCCGGAACAGTGTAGAGGTGAATGCGGGTCTTGAACCCGCGGACGTTGCCCAGGTCCAGCGGAAGAAAATCGAAAAACAGGGTACGCTCAGTTTCGGTCGCCAGCGAGATCATCTTGCCCTTCTGCTGGTCTGCCGTTTTCTGATAGATCACCTGCAGATTCGTGGTTTTACCGCCCAGACCGGCGCCGTAGTACACGATCTTGCAATTGATCTCTCGGGCAGCGAAGTTGATGAAACTCAAAGGCTTTCCTCGAATGCGGGCACTCCCCTCAGGGCTACCCGCGCACCGCAGTGTCCTTTTTGGAGGCTCGCGGTCTTTATATCACATGGGGGGTACCACCCGCAGGTTACTCAGGTGACCCCGGTGATAACAGGGGCGGTCCCAAGAACGCATCAGTGCATGGAAGGAATCGAGTAATAGCCGGCCTTGGTGAAGATATCCAGGCCCTTCTTGTCGACCTCGACCACGATGCTGCGGTAGGCCGAACTACCCGGTACGGCCTTGGGACTATATCCAAGAGTGTACTGATTGCGCGCTTCGGAGGTGATTTCCGCGTACGCATCTTCGATCGAGTTGCGCGAAAGCTCGGTCATGATATCTCCGGCGCCGGTCGCGTTGGTGTATCTCGGCAGAATGTCGGCGTATCCCTGACCCCAGATGTGATGGATCTTTTCCACCTGCTTGTATACCGGCAGCGCACCCTGGTCCAGGACAACCGCCCTTACCTGGATCCCATGCGTTTCAAGGACACGAAGGACCTCTTTATAGCCAGCCTGGCTGCCTCGTTCCCGGCCGTCGCTAATGATCATGATGACCTTGCGGCGCGTGCGATCGCGCTTGCTCAGATCGATCGCCGCCCGCAGGATCGCATCATTTAACACGTGCGCGTCTTTGGGTGGCGTGTTCACCGGAGCGGTCGGCGGTCCTCCGACTGGCATGCCGTTGACCGTCGGTCCGCCGGAGAACGGTCCTCCCATAACGGGCGGCCCGCTATCGTGCCCGCGAACCAGTTTCATCTGGTCCAGCGCAGCCGTCAGCCTCGGAGCTTTCCCGGTGAAATCGGTGACCTGGCTCACTGTGCTGCTGTAGGTATAGAGCGCGAACTCATCGTAAGGACTGAACGCACCTACCAGCGACGAATACGTCTGATTCACCTTCTGCACAGCAACGTCAGACATGCCGAGATCCAGCACAATTGCCACCGAAAGCTGGAAGGGGTCGCTAGTGAAGAAAGTGAGCTTCTGCGCCTTTCCATTCTCGAGCACGGTGAAGTCTTTCGCGAGCAAGCCGTCTACGGGTCTCCCTTGGCCATCTTTCACCATGACGGGAATCTGCACAAAGTTCGCTGAGACCGAAATCTTGTAAAGGTCTTCGGTGGGACTGATCTGGTTTCGTGGTCCCTTGCCTTGCGTAGTGGACGGGGCCGGGGTGTCGGCGGGAACAGTTTCTACCGGAGGCATGGGCGGAGGAGCGGGTTTCGTCTCCTCCGATTTAGACGACTTTGGCTCGGGCTTCCGAGGTTCTTCTGCGTTGCCGCCGCTGGGGTTCTCGGGTGTGGCGGCCGGAATCCTGGGGGTCGGGGGCTGCACCGTGGACGGCGCGTCGGGAATATCCTGCGCCGATTGGCTGGGAGGCTGGCTTTGGCTGTCGGACTGGGCCAGGAGAGCCGGACCTGACAGACCCAGCACTGTCGCCAGCAACGCGAGCCTGGTCAGTATGATCCGAAACCATCTGGCACTTATGCACGCTGGCGTCATCGATGTCCTCGCCTCTGAAAAAAACACGATCCTGCTCCCCTTGGGATGCCAATCCACCCCAGTTTGGTGCATCTAAAGCTGCAGGACTAGACTAACAAAGAATAGTCCCGAGAGTCCCTGGATGCATAATCGCCGTAATTTCCGCTCCCGAGTTCTGCCGATCGCCGTTTTGGCTGGATTGGCCGCGTCGCAGGTTGCGTTTTCGCAGCAGCCTGCCTCACAACCGCCGGCCTCGTCTCAGCAGCCGGCAAGCTCGGACCAGAAGTCCGACGACTCCCAACAGCCCACTGAGACCCTCAAGGTCAACGTCAACGTGGTTCAGCTGTTTTTCAATGTCAAAGATAAGCACGGCGCGCTGATCCCCAATATGACGAAGGATGACTTCGAAATCGCCGAAGACGGCAAGCCTCAGACCATCAAGTACTTCGCCGCCGAATCGAACCTGCCCTTGACGATCGGCATGATGATCGATTCCAGCGGCAGCCAGCGTAACGTTATCGACATGGAAAAGGAGGTCGGCGGTGCCTTCCTGCGCCAGATTCTGACTGATAAGGACGAAGCTTTCGTCATCAGCTTCGATATCAGCGTTGACCTTCTTCAGGACTTCACCCGCGACAACCACCGGCTGCAGGCCGCACTCAATAAGGCAAAAGTGAACGTCGACTACTCGAGCGGAGGCGTCCCGGGCATGGGCGGAGGTCCGGTTCCGCAGCGCGGGAATTCTCCGGGAACCCTGCTGTATGACGCTGTATATCTCTCCGCGCACGACATGCTGGCGAAAGAAGTCGGACGCAAAGCGATGATCCTGCTCACGGACGGCCAGGACGAAGGCAGCCGGCTTAAGATCCAGGAGGCGATCGAGGCGGCGCAGAAAGCAGATGCCATCGTCTATGTGTTGTTGTGTGCTGACCGCGGATTTTACGGTGGCTTTGGTTATTCCGGCGAATCCGAAATGCACAAACTCACCGAACAAACTGGCGGCCGCGTGATCAACGTAGGAAACAAGTTCGACAAGCTGCGAGACGCTTTCGACCAGATCGCTGCCGAACTCCGCAGCCAGTACAACATCGGCTACACGCCAACCAACACCAAGCAGGACGGCACGTACCGGAAGCTGGAAATCAAGAACAAGCAGAACTACAAAATCCAGTCTCGCGCCGGCTACTATGCAGGACGCAACCAGGACTAAAAAAGCCACGTTCGCGAAGAACGTGGCCGAAACACATATTCCTGCAATGATCTTTACTGCGGGGTCAGCAGAAATCCATGCTCCTGGCCGTTATGCGTTCCCATCCCAACAATCTGTCCGGAAGCGTTGATGCTCGCCGCCTCAATCAACACCCATCCCGACTTCGCGGGAATCATTGTGTTGAGGTCCTTCATCTTCCCGCCGCTATATACAAACGCATGATAGGTATTGCTGAATGTCGACTGTCCGACCACAACGCCCGAGTCGTTGATCCCAAAAGCCCAGACTGTGCTCGTGCTCCCCGCCATCGTGCCGAGATCCTTTAGCGCACAGCTCGCGCAATTGGCGATGAAGCCATGCGCCAACCCATTCCTTGTATAGGCGAGACCGACGACCTGTCCTTTATTGTTGATCGCATAGGCCTGACTCCAGGCGCCTCCCAGGGTTCCCATCTTCGTCATCTTGCCGTTGCTCCAGACGAAACCGAAGAAGTTTCCGTGCACGTCGTAGGAAGTTCCAGTCACGACGCCGGCGTTGTTGATGCCCTGCGCGCTGTTCCACCATGAATTGCCGGCGGGCGACCCCAGCGTTCCCAAGTCCGTCATCGTCCCGTTGCTGTAGAGAAAGGGATGATTGCTGCCGTCCGACGTCACGGCCGAGCCGACTACTTGCCCAACGTCGTTGATCGCGTAAGCAACGGCCGAACCTCCACCTAGATCGCCAATATCGACCAGCTTGCTTCCGCTCGTGGTAAAGGCTCGGTACGTGTTTTTCGAATTCACGGAATAACCGGCAATTTGTCCGGAAGAATTAATCCCGTTGCCGATGCCCGAGTTTCCGCCGAGCGTTCCGAGGTTCGTCATGGCTCCCTTGCTGTATAGGAACACTTCGCTCGAATTCGTGCTGGTGCTGCCCGCGGCGCCGGTGACTCCTCCGGTGAAATTCACGCCCTTCGCGACGCTATAACCATTTGGGTTGATTGTTCCGAGATCCGTGATGGAATACGACGCTTGCGCGGAGCAAAGTGTCGGCGCGGCGAAAATACAAAGAACGCAGACAGCAGTGGAAAGCCCGGCCAGAGAGCGCATTGCAGACTCCTTCGGCAAGAATCAGACGCGAAATCTTTTCACGCGCCCAGTTTCCAGTTGTCAATGGATTGTCAAAAGCGGCGACGACGGAGAACGCCATCAATTCGCTTCGCCGTTCCCGTGGCCCAGATAGTCGCACACCAGGACGGTCAGATCGTCTTCCTGCACATTTGCCCACTTTTGCACGGCGGAAATGATCTGGTCGGCCGCGTCCGATGGCGCGGTTCCTGCCGTCTTCCGCATCAACGCTCGAAGCGCGTCTTGCCCGAAGAATTCTCCGCTGGCACTCGCCGCTTCGAGAACTCCATCGGTATAAAGGAGCAACCGATCGCCCGGCTCCAGTTTGTGCGCGGCAGTCGAATAAGTCGCAAAATCAAACGCCGCCAGCATCAAGCCGTTCTCCACCACTTCTTGAACCGCTCCATCCCGCAACAGCAACATCGGCGGATGCCCCGCGGCCGAATAACGCAACTCTCGTGACCGGGCATCGAGGTGAACATATGCGGCGGTTACGAACTGATTCTGCGTATTGCCGCACAACGCCGCATTCATCCCGGACAACAGTCCGGAAGGATCTCCCGCGTTCGATCGCTGCGCTGTCGCGGCCAGTTTGACCATCGAGGCGATCAATGCCGCAGGGACGCCATGTCCGGAGACGTCCGCGATGAGCAGGCCCACCTGCTTCTCGTCGGCCACAATGAAATCGTAGAAATCTCCCGCGACCGAAGTCATCGGCACGTAACGAGCCGCCACGCGAAACGCCGCGGAATCCGGAAACTCACCCGGAAGAATCGATAACTGAATGCGGCGCGCAACCTCGAGTTCCTTTTGAATATCGTTGAGTTGTTGATCGCGCTCGAGCGTTTGCCGGGCCGCGACATATCCCAACGCACCGAGGAACGCCACGAAACCATAAGGCTCGATTCTGGGATAGCGGCGAAATGCTCCGACAATGTTGTCGAAAAGTGCGAACGCGACAAAGGTCAGAAGTCCGCGGCGGACAATGACGAGATCCCGGTCGCCGCTGCCGAGCGACTGCGCCACTACCGCGAGCAGCGCCACGATTACAACCGTTGTATTAATCGTCTGATAGATTGGCAGCGGGCCGAATGCAAAGGTCATCAGGGCAATCGCGCCCAGGATGATTTCCATTACGTAGCCCAATACCTTCCCACGTCGATGCAAGAGCCCTGCGGCATCGAAAAACATAAAAGCAGGAATCGGAACGACATAATTGATTCCGACGAACAGCCTGAGATAGAAGGTTGATCCGTGAATGACAAGACCGAGAAGACTCGCCTGAACCCATAGACGCGCTCCGTAAAGTACGGCGAAGATCGCGAAATAGATGAGGACGAGATCGTTCTTGCGCCGAATGATGGAGAATGCCGCAGCGATCACTCCTACCGTAACGAAAGCCGCACCCAGGAAAAGATAGGGGGCATCGTAGTGGAATGCCTGAAGAACCTGGTCCGATGTAAGCTCAGGGGCGAGCGCCATCATGCCGAACGATGCTAACTCATTTCAGAATGCAAGCGTAGCGTGATAACTCTTCCGATCATGCACCATTGTTCTAACCATACGTGGCTCACTCGAGGCAGTTCGCAGCATTCCCTCTAGTACAATCAAGCCGTGAGCGACGCCGTCCGCATCGGAATTCTGGGCGACTTCAACGCCGAATTCCGCTCGCACCATGCTACGAACGACGCCCTGCAGCACGCCGCCCGCAAGCTTAGCCTGAAGGTCGAGAGTGAATGGATCCCTACTTCCTCTCTTGTGGCCGCCGATGCAGAGAAGAAGCTTGAAAGTTTTGATGGACTATGGGGAGCGCCCGGCAGCCCCTTTAAGAGCTTCGATGGCATGCTCAAAGGCATCGAATTCGCACGCCGCCGCGATTGGCCCTACCTCGGCACCTGTGCCGGATTCCAATATGCATTCATCGAATTCGCACGCAATGTTTTGAAAATCGCCGACGCTGACAGCGCCGAAAACAATTCCGGATCGAAGAACGTCATCATCTATCCCGTAGCCTGCGCGGTTCCAGACCGCAAGGGCAACGCTCCGAAACTTTCCGGCGCGGTGCCGGAGATTCGACTGCGCCCTGGGTCGTATCTGCAGACCTTCTACGGAAAAGATAAAGAGACGGTCACCGAAGAATTCTTTTGTAACTTCGAAATCAATCCCGACTTCGAATGGACGACCATGGAAGCGGGCTTTCCCGTGTCGGCCCGCGGCCCACAAGGCGAAATCCGCGCCATCGAATCGCCGACTCATCGCTTCTACGTGGCGACACTCTTCCAGCCGCAGCTTTCATCGACCGAAAAGAATCCACATCCTGTCGTTCTAGCCTTCGTACAGGCCGCCAACGATTGGGGCAAGAAGAAGCTCGACGACAGCGTGTTGGAATAGACGAGTCAAAAGCTTTCACCACAGGGGACACAGAGTCTCACAGGGCAATTCCTCATGTTCCTCTGTGGAACTCTGCGCCCTGTGGTGAAGTGTTTTTGAGGGTTACAGAAAGGGTTACGAAAGTCGGGATTACTTCGCTGTTACCGTCCAGCCACCAAATGCATCTGGAGCGATCCTCCGCGCATCGCTAGACTCACCCAGTCGGTCGCCCTCCCCAAGCAGCGCCCGCCAGGAGCTACTCGTCTTCATGCACACGCAGCAAATGATGAACTCGTTTCGCGTCCCCTGGGGCACGCTCGTCAGCTACGTCCCCGTCATCGCCACCGTGGTGACGACATTCTTCAGCATCATTCTGGCCCGCGCCACGCTGCGCTACGTCGAAGCCACCGACAAAGGCCTTCAACTGGCTCGCGAGGAATTCGAGCGCGAATGGACTCCGGACCTACACATCAAACTGGAACGCGTATCGCCGACCGAAGCTCGCATCATCGTGACTAATCTGGCAAAGACATCGGTCCTGCTGCAGCTTTTGCAACTCCGCAAACTCTCCCATGCGATGCCTTTCGAGCGCTGCCGCATCAACGATCCCCTGGTCGGCGGCATGACGTGGACGCAGGAGATGGGCAAGCGCATCCTCGCCTGTACCGGCGACGAATTCGAAGGCCCGATCGCAACCGCGATGACCTTCTACGCGGCCGGACGGATGTTTCGCACGGATTGGTTCCGATCGCAGATCGTGGTTCGCGAAGGACGCATCGTCAGCCTCGAGCCCAGCAACATGCCGACGCGCCGCGTCCGCCAGGTCGAACGCAAAGGTCAGCCCGAGCGCCGCCGCGAATTCGTGCAGGACGTCGCCGTCAACGCCGCGTCGGAAAAGAATAACAAGCCGGAAGAGAAATTCTTTGTGGCCGGCGCATGAGCCAAAAATAGAAACCTGGAAAAGTCCCGCTGAGTGCAAGCTCGGTCATCCAAGGCCCAAGGCGTTCGCGAACGAACTCGACCTAATCCCCGGATGAACTTTCGCGGCGCTGCAACCGTCCGCCGGCTGATATTCTGCTCCTGATCGTTCTCTCAAGAACTTTGAGATCACATTTTGTGATCCCAAATGTGAAATGGGCCTCTGACATTATGGCGAAAGCAGCAATCGTGGTTGCGCGAAAAGTCGATTCGAAAATTTTTGTTCTTCGCGGACAGAGGGTTATCCTCGACACCGATCTCGCCGAGCTCTACGGCGTACAAGTCCGGCATCTGAATCAACAGGTAAAGCGTAACGCGAAACGATTTCCTGCGGCCTTCCGGTTTCAACTGTCCCCGCACGAATTGAAGCTCTTGAGATCACAAAATGTGATCTCAAGTTCGGGACATGGGGGCGCGCGGTACCTCCCTTACGCGTTTACCGAACATGGCGCAATCATGGCGGCAACGGTACTGAACTCGGACCGCGCAGTCGAGATGAGCGTCTTTGTGGTTCTCGCATTTGTTCGGATGCGCCGCGCAATCGCCGGGAACCGCAATGTCCTGACCAAGCTGGCGGAACTCGAGCGCCGACTGGAAACGCACGACTCCGAAATCCAATCGCTGATGGATGCGATCCGCGAACTCATGGCCCCCGAGGAGCCCAACCCCCGCCGGATCGGCTTCGAAGCGCCGTCGGGCGTGGGGAACAAGGCTCTCAAAGAAGGCACGACTCAATCGCGGAAAAACAAGTAACAGTTACCGAAGCTATCTCGCTTCATCCCGAAGCGCTAAAGCATTTCCTCCTGATGCCGATCCTCAAGTCCAGAGGACCAGACTATGCTCACTCCAATCAGCAACGCTCATCCGGTCGATGTTCGAACGATTGACGCTCGGCAAGTCTCGCAAACTCCTTCACAGGCGAAACCTGATCCTCGAGCTCAGACTCCACCCGTGCAAAAGAGTGGGGAGGTTTCGCACGACCAGGTCACATTGAAGAGCGCCGGTCAGCCCGACAACGACGGCGACCGCAGATAGCTCGCACAAGTTGAAACACCCCGGCCAGCCGGGCGCCCCCACCCTCGTCGAGTTTTTTCGACAGGGTGGGGATTTTCGTTGCAGCCGCGAAGCGGTCAACAACTTGCGAGAAATCTCTCAATTCCTTTGCAAGCTGCCGCGGACTTTTGACTTTCCCCACTTTTCAAGCAAAGCTAATGCTGACTTCCCAGACAGTGTGATCGCTAAACAAAGCACTACGACAAAGAGGAGACTCCCTTGAGACTGGACGTGAACCGCCGTGAATTCCTGAAGATCAGCGCCGGAGCCGGCGCCGCATTAGCTATCCCAACTCCGGCTCATTCCGCTGTCTCCTCCAAAATGATCGGCATCCAGGTTGGAGCGGTTTCCTTCGTCGACGAAGGTACCGAGAAAGTCCTTGATGTGCTACAGGAACGCGGCGGCGTGAACACGCTGTTTCTCGCCGTATTCACGTACGGTCGCGGAATCGCTGGAAGACAGATACCGGGCCAGCCGCTGCCCGATCACGGCAAGCAGGAATACGATCTCAATTTTCATGGCGGAAATTTCGCCACTCCTCATCCGCAGTATTACAAGAACACAGTTCTCAAGGACACGCGCGCGCCCGACCACGGCAACCTCGACATCCTGGCCGAGGTGCTCCCTGCCGCCAAGAAGCGCGGACATGAAGGTCATCTGCTGGCTCGAAGACGTCTTCCGCAGCGACTTGCCGAACATCGAGAAAGTACAGGAGCGCGATCTCTACGGCCGAAACGCCGACACGCTGTGCGTCAACAATCCCGACTATCGGAATTTCCTGACTGGCCTCGTTGAGGACTACGCTCGCTCCTACGACATCGACGGAATCATGTGGGGATCGGAACGGCAAGGCGCGCTTTGCGACAGCTTGGGAGCCACGCATGACGTACCGCCCGTCGATCCCGGCAACGTGACTTGCTTCTGCGAATTTTGTCAGAGCAAAGCGAAAGAGCGCGGCATCAACCCAGAGCGAGCGCGCCAGGGTTTCCTGGAGTTGGAAAAGTTCGTTCGCTCCACGCGCGGCGGCAAGCGGCCGGTGGACGGCTACTACGTTCAGTTCTGGCGAATCTTGTTGCGCTACCCCGAACTCGCGGCTTGGGAAATGCTCTGGACCGACAGTCTCCGCGAGACCTACGCCGCCATCTATAAAACGGTGAAGAGCGCGAAGCCGACAGTGCCCGTGGGATGGCACATCTGGCACAACAATTCTTTCAATCCGATCTACCGCGCCGAGCAGGACCTGCATGAGCTCTCGAATTATTCCGACTTCATCAAGGTTGTCATGTACAACAACTGCGGCGGCGAGCGCATGGCGCTCTATGTCGACAACGCCGGTTCGACGCTCTATGGAGATCTCTCAAAGCAGGGATTGCTCGATTTCAACTATGCCGTGATGGGATTTAAGGAGCGCGACTACGATCAGATTCCTCACACCGGACTTTCCGCGGACTACGTGTACCGCGAGTCCAAACGCGCGCTCGAAGGTGTCGCGGGCACAAAGACTTTGATCTGGCCGGGCATCGATATCGACATCCCAACTGAACCCAACAACAGCAAGTGCAATCCGCAAAGCGTGAAGGAAGCGGTCTCGGCAGCTTTCCGCGCGGGCGTGCCAGGCGTGATTCTCTCCCGGAAGTATTCCGAGATGCGCCTGGCCAACCTCAGCGGGGCCGGCGACGCAATCCGAGAGTTGAAGGCTTAGAGGGGGGCACTGCGGACCCAAAGATTCATTGCCAGTTCAAGGGTAGCCCATTCTAACGCCGCGAGAATTCCGACGTTTGAGTGGGGATTTTACGGATTTCACGATTGAAAACTTTCGCCTTAGCTTGCGAAGCCCAATCGTCATTTTCTCGGATAACCACGCAAAATCCGGTTTACGAGACTGAGGCTCCGCGTTCGGTCGCGGTTGTCCGTGCAAAATCTTGAGCACGTGGACTTTACACTGAAATATTCCGTTAAAGCACCTAGAACGACCCGAAGAACATCTTCGCAGTCTCGGCCGGAGCCACGACCGTATTTTCTCGTTATGGACGAAGGGCAGATCCCGCGCACAATCCGCGAGATAAAGCTTTGGAAAATCAAGCTTCGCGTGCTCCGAAACTGCGGCAGGGGTCGCAAGTCCATTTCCGTTACGTGATTCAATTACGCTGGGCATTCAAACCTCCTTTCACGGCTTCGGCCGGAAATCTTGGCTGCTTCAGAGTTGTGCCGTTGACGGAAAATCGCGGACGCTCTACCCGCCGCGATCATTCCTAGAAACGTCCCACTCTTCGGAAATCACCGAAGCGTGGGTATCTTACTCCGCCTCTCCAGCGTGCGGATGTACTCGATGACCGACTCGCTCCAGCCGTCGATGTGCGTCCACTTGCCGTAGCCGACGCCGTTCTTGTAGCTGGCGACGTTGATCACATATCCCTTGCCCTTCGGACCAGGAACAGTGTCATGCGCCTGCTCGTCGGTAATGACGATCAGGCGATCGTAGCCATGGTTGAGGTTCAGCTCGCCTACAGCCTTGCCGAGCTGAGTGCTGTTGTGACGCTGCGAGTTGGCGATCGCGTCGCGCAGAGCGAACCCGCGCCGCGCCGGCACCTCGACCAGCGAGTCGGAGAAGCTGAACACTGCTACCTTGTCGCCGATCTCGCGCAGCAACACGGCGAGCCCGTAGGCTGCGTCGGTACGCTGCATCTCAGAACGGCGAGAAAGCGGAGCGGTCATCGAGCCGGAAACGTCCACCAGTACGATGGTCTTCCCCGCGAGCTTCTCTTGTCCCGCAACGCACTTCAGCATCGCTTGCTCCAGAACCTCTTCCCACTGCGGAGCGTAACGCGCCGCAGCCAGAAAGCGGAAGGGGAGCACACGCGCCGTGCTCATCGATCCGAGCGCGGCGAGCACGAGCGACTCTTCGACTCCGGCCTCGCGCATATTGCGAAGGTTGCGGAGCAGAGCGAGCGCGCCGAGTTTCTGCTCACGGAGCAGCCGCTCCCAGGCCTCGCGCTTGTTAGCGCCAGACGAAAGTGCGACCTCCCACGTGTCGGGAGCGGTGAGTTCTCCAGTGATCAAGAGCTTCCACACTTCTCCCTGCGCCTCGTCGCGCGGCTTGGCGTGAGCGAGGAACAGCACGTCACGCAGCTTGATGGGTCCGTCGCGGTTGTACTTCGCGAGCGCGTACTCATCAAACTTGGGGAACGCCGCCGCCAGCCCCTTCTTCGCCTGCGCGGAGAGAGGCACACGACCGTCCTTCCAGTAGATGGCGACGAACTCGGCAAGCTCGTCGGCACGCTGGATGACTCGGGCAAGCGTCTCGGCTACCAGTCCGCGATGCGAGGCGTGACGCGCCATCTCACGCACGAGCAGAAGCGGCGCGTGACGCAGCTTCATTTTCTCGCGCGCCTCAACGGCGAGCGCGGCTACCTTCTCGGCTGCAACCTTCGGGACTAGCTCTGCGATACGACCGGCGATCTCGACGCCGTCCTCGTAGAACTGGTTCTCCCAGAGCAAGCAAGCCAGCACGGAGCGCCGCAGTTGGAGTTCCGTCGAGATGGTGCGAGCCGGAGCGCCTTCGTGCGTGCGCTGTCCGAAGTTGAGGTTGAGTAAGTTGAGTCGAGCCATGTGTGGCCTCCTTTCGTTGTCAGCTGTGAGCTGTGAGCGATGAGCATTCTTCGAGCTTCTCGCTGGCAGCTTCGTGGCTAACGTTCGTCATTCCGAGCCGGTCTTTTGCCAGCGAGGAATATGTTGTGAATACATTCGCCGGGGAATACGCGGCAACGGTATTGCTCTGCCAACTGAGCTACATGTCTCATGAAGAGAACATGGCAGGACTCGAACCTGCGCCCTTCGAAGGAACCGTTGTCTTCACCACCGGCGAAGGTGGTTTGTTAGGCGAGAACTGATTCCAGTTCTTCTTTGGTGATCGATTGCGAGCGATGCCCACGCTTCGAATCGACCGGCGCGTCGGCCAATGCCAAGAGAAGTCCCTGGAACTCGGCCATTGTTTCTGTGGACCGGCAACTTGCGACGAAATCCTGCGCTTCGGATTGCGACGCTTCGCGGAAGAACCGCTGATACAGCTCGACCTTCTGCGCGTCGGACGCATTGCCGAGATAGAGCTTGTAATCGATGCGCCCCGGCCGCAGCAATGCGGGCTCGAGCGCCTCGATGTGATTTGTCGTCATCATGAATAAAACTCCAGTTGGCGCGAAGAATCCGTCGAGCACATTGAGCAGTCCGGAGAGCGTGACGCCGTTGCCGCCGCTTTCCTTCGGCTTGTCTTCACTTCGCACCGCGTCACTTGCGATTGGCACACGCGCTTGGCCACTCTTCATGCAGTCAATGTCCTCAAATAGCAGAACGGCGTTGCGGGGAATCTGACTGACCGCAGCCATCAGGCTACGATCGTTGAATTCCGTCAGGTTCACGCAGTACACCGATAACGCAAAGTGAGCAGAGAGTGCTGAAACCAGCGATGTCTTGCCAGTTCCCGGAGGTCCGTGGAGCAAATAGCCGCGATGGTACGGAACCCCAAGCTGCGAGTACCGCTGCTTCGACTCCCGAAACTTCGTGATGTCCTGTACCAATGCTTCCTTGTCGCTTGCGTTTAGAATCACTGAATCGAGCAAGCGCGGAGTGTAGTTCTCCGAATACTCCCAGCCATCGTTGTACGTATACAGCCACGACTGCACCCCCATTCGCCTGGTGTGACAACGCACCACATCGTCGACAAAGGTCTTCAGGAACGATTGCTTTCTTCCGATCGTCCGGAAGGTCAAGGCTTCGATTCGCTTCGCGGTGCGTTCGCGTGTCGACTCACTGCGCGAAAACCACACTTGAAACGGCCTTCCCGCATGCCAGAACCAATGCATGCCCGGAGCAGGAATCAGAGCGACGCATTCCGAACGCATTGTGGTATCGAGATCGATGCGGCGCACGCGCTTCAAGAACGGCTGTTCGAGGAACCACTCCTTAACCCAGACGAATGCAGCGTCGTCGTCCTTGACGGTGATCATCATCGTGGTCTGATTGACGATCCAGTACCACAGGTGCTCAGGAACTGCGCGAAGGTAGACGCTGAGTCCGCCGATCACCATAAGCATCAGGCCGCCAGACGCGAACTGGTTCTGGCCGGTCAACATTCGTTTTAAGAGTTCCAGCATATTTCGTTTTCTAACCGGCATCGGCCGGAGTTGCGGTCATTTATATTCATCAGCCGGGGAATCATCGACAAAGGTATTAGGTGCTCTGCCACTGAGCTACGCGGATACTATTCCCGCGGCAGGATTCGAACCTGCGACCACCCGCTTAACAGGCGAAGTAACCCTCGTCTTCACCACCGGCTGAACTTAGCGGCTCCTCCTCTGGACCCTCAGGGCCTAAAGGCCGACTCCTTTTCGACATGCTTTACGCGGCCCTTGAAGGGCCGCTCTTCCACGTCCGCGCAATGCGCGGTCAGAACTTGCCGGGGAACGCGCGAGAAGAGAAATCGACTCGAGGCCGGTCGCTGCGGCAACCCTGTGCTTCGGGACGACGCCCCCAGATTCTTTCGAATCCCGGCGTTGCCGCAGATCAGCACCTCGGCAGGCTTTCGCGAGCCTGCTACGTCGCGTCGTTTCGAGCGAAGTATCTCTTCTCTTCACCACCGGCGAAACTCGAGCACAGCTGACGCATTCCGTTCTTACTCTTGTTTTCCGGTCCATGCAGCGCGGGCACCATTACCCGCGCTGCAGCTGCGTCGCAGCCAGGGAACTTTGATCACGGTTGGGGGCTCGAACCCCGGCCTGATGAGAGGCACGCCGCGAAGTTGCCGTGAACTTCACCACTGACTGAATCTTGCCTAGCGCGAGACAACGTCCTCGCGCGCATCGTGAAAAAAGCGAAAGCGATCAGGGAACGCTCGGCGACGGGTTGGGCTTTCGCCCATGAGGGGTCGAACCTCACAGCCTTATCAGGCTGTTCTGCCAAGAGAAGTATCCGTAGCCTTTCACCACTGACCGATCTTTTCCACGCAGGGAACTCGACCTTCTTCGACGCGCGTACGACTGCATCCGTGCCTGCGTGGCACCATTCTTAAACTGGGGGAATCGGCGACGGCGGACGTATCCGTGTCAAGGCGAAGGAACCGCCGTCTTGCGCCACCCAGAGTTTTTGTTTTGTTAGCTTTGCGTTAAAGCGCGCCGAGGATTAATTAGCGCAATCGGACGACGCCCTAAAACTGACTTGGCTCATTCCTGGCCGGGTCAGCCCGCTAAGCGATTTGTGCAGATATATCGACAAATTTGGGCGTCCTTTCATTGAAGTGATGTTTGAAGATGCCATAACTTTTAGTTTTTCGCAAGAGAGAAAAACGAGAATCTTAAAATAATCTCGGGAACGATCCGTCAAGAGCGCAATCACCGCGCGAGCAGTTCGAATGCGGGATAGCTGGATGCTACTTCAGCAAACGCTTCGGGCGGCGATCCGGCGGGAACCGGAAAATAGCGTTGCACTTCCCGCTTGAAATTATCGAGATACGCTTTCAAGACGGGGAGCTTCTCGACATCGCTCAGCGGGCGCAGTCCATATTTTTGGCGCTTGCTTCCCTTCTTCAGCGTGATTTCTCCGGCAGCTTCGGCGTTGCGCACCCATTGCGTACGTCCGCGGGGAGCGACCAGATAACGCTTGCCGTTCAAGTCCAGCAGGTCGACGGGGGTCGAAAAGAGCTTGCCGCTTTTTCTTCCGCGCACTTCGAGAACGTAGATGTGAGCCGGACCAATGCCGAGGCCGACGAGAAATCCGAACGTGCGGTTGAAAAGTTTTTCGACGGTGGTGGGCTCGCGGAAAACGGGAAGGGTGTCGGGCATGTGCGTGATTATAGTGCGTGGGCATGCAAAGAGAATTGCATAGGTCCTTCGCTTCGCTCAGGATGACAGGCGAGTTGCATGGGTCCTTCGCTTCGCTCAGGATGACAAAGCCGCCGAGAGTTGGGCGGCTCCCGTTAGACGTGCTTCACGAAGCGCAGACGACGCCGAGTTCATGCAGTAGCGGAGATTCGTGGGCGCGGGGCCGTCGTCGAAGACATGTCCCAAGTGTGCGTCGCATTCGGTGCAAGCGACCGCGGTGCGTTCCATACCAAGAGTTGTGTCGGTGATCTCGGTAACGTTTTCCTTGGCGATGGGCTGCCAGAAGCTGGGCCATCCAGTGCCCGACTCGAACTTCGTCGCAGAATCGAACAGCGCGTTGTCGCAGCAGATGCAGCGATAGATGCCTTTGTCGTGCAGGTTCCAGTATTGTCCGGAGAAGGCCATTTCCGTGTCGGCGTTGCGCGTGATGTCGTAGGCATTCGTGGATAGCTGCTTGCGCCATTCCGCGGAGGTTTTGATTACCTTCGCGATGGTGACTTCCTTCTGGCGCTCTCCGGCGTCGGAGAAGAGGACGATGGTCACGTCCTTGGGCTCGGCAGCGGGCGCGGCTTCGAGGAGCTGCCGGCTTCTTCCATTGCCAGAGTGCGAGGCCGCCGATCGCCAAGGCTGCGCTGCCAAGGAATGCACGGCGCCGCACATTCACAGGCTGTTCATGATCGTCACTCGAATCAAACATTGCGGCCTCCTTCGTTCACTTGCCCGTGTAGAGATCCGGGAACTCCTGGCGCAGGTGCTCGACCTTCGGCGCGTCGTTGAAAACGATGTAAGGCTGATTCGGATGCAAGGCCGCATAGTTTTGGTGATAAGCCTCGGCCTGATAGAAAGCTTGCAGGGGCGCGACTTGTGTCACGATCCGGTGTGAGAAGACTTTCGCTTGATCCAGCTGCGCGATGTAGGCGTCCGTGATGCGCTTCTGTTCGTCGCTCGTATAGAAAATCGCGGAGCGATATTGCGTGCCTTCGTCGGGTCCCTGGCGATTGAGTTCCGTCGGGTCGTGAGCCACGGAGAAAAACACGCGCAGTAATTCGCCATAAGTGATCTGCGAAGGATCGAAAACGACCTGGACCGACTCGGCGTGGCCAGTCTCTCCGGTGCTGACCATTTCATACTCGGGATTTTTCACGGTGCCTCCCGCATAACCGGAGGTTGCGCTGATGACGCCCTTCACGTGCTGAAACACAGCCTGCACGCCCCAGAAGCATCCACCTGAAAGAACTACCGTTTGCTTCCCCGGCGCGGAGGCACGAGCCGCGTCAACCGCGGCCGCAGGAAGAGCGGCAGCCGGGCTCGCCTTGGCGCTGCAGGCCGTGG
The DNA here is from genome assembly GCA_963787685.1 of uncultured Acidobacteriota bacterium. Lineage (GTDB taxonomy): Bacteria > Acidobacteriota > Terriglobia > Terriglobales > Acidobacteriaceae > Sulfotelmatobacter. The sequence continues at coordinate 90,331 of CAWBED010000024.1, read as the reverse complement.
CGCCGAGCAACGATCCGAACAGAATGAGAGCCAGATGCGCAGATGATGACATTTTGTTTTCCCCTACTCTAAATACGAACCCCGTTCGCTGGCAGATTGGAGTGGCAGAGGCGGGAAAAGTTTCAAGTTCATGGTGGGCCTCAGAGAGACTGCGGCCCGATAATTCTGGGCCGCCGGACAGCCGAGGGCGGCTGTCCCCACATGTGCAAGTGGTGCTTGATACTTCTCACTTGCTTTTTCGCTTTATGTTCGCCACAATAGCAGCCATGGCGATCACACGCAGGCAGCGCGAAGTGTATGACTTCATTTCCCGATTCGTCACCGAGCATGGATATTCGCCGTCGTTCGAAGAAATCGGGCAGGGTCTCGACCTCAACTCTCTGGCGACCGTACACAAGCACATCTCAAACCTCGAGAAAAAAGGGCTGCTGACGCGCGACTATAACCGTAGCCGCTCGATCGATCTCCTCCCTCCGAAAGGCAAGCTGAAACAGTCGATGAGCGTGAATACTGGCGTCGTGTTGCCTCTGGTCGGACGAATTGCTGCCGGCCAGCCGATCGAGGCCATTCAAAATCAGGAGACGATTTCGCTGGCAGACTTCGTGCGCTCGAAGGAAGTCTTCGTGCTCGAAGTACGCGGAGACTCGATGCAGGATGAGGCGATTCTCAATGGCGACTACGTTTTGGTGGAGAAGGCCAAGACTGCGCACAACGGCGACATCGTAGTTGCGTTGGTGGATTCAAGCGATGCCACGTTGAAACGCTTCTACCGCGAAGGCGACAGCATCCGGCTGCAGCCATCGAATGCGACCATGAAGCCGATCATCGTGCCTGCAGCATCCGTGGATGTACAGGGCAGAGTGATTGGGGTGCTTAGGAAGTACTAGCAGTTCTCAGTCTCAGTTCTCAGTTCTCAGTTCTCAGTTCTCAGTTCTCGCTGCACCCGCGGAGCGTCGGGTTCAGTCGCTTTGCAAGCTCGGGCTTGCGTAAGATCCGGCCGACCTTTACAACTGTGTGGTTCGTTTCCAAGGTTGTGAAGGACTATGCCGCCCTCCGACAAACCTACACGTCGAGAATTCCTGGTTACGACTTCGTCTGCTGCGCTTGCCGCGAGTGTCCCTCTGTCTGGAAAAGACCTCGCAGCGACGCCCGAACATAAAGAGACATCGGCGGAGAATAGACCTTTTTCAGCCGACGACCTTCTTCAACATGGTGCGCAGCGGACCTTCAGCGGCGACCGCTTGACACAAATCGCGATGCCGCTGGGGGGAATCGGCGCAGGCTGCATCTGCGTGAACGGCTACGGGGGCCTGCAGGATTTCTCGATCGCCAACCGGCCGACGACAACTGCACAGCCCGAAGGCTTTGCGGCGTCCAAGGCCGCATTCGCTGTTCTTCACATCAAGGGCAAATCGCCGATCACAAAGCTGGTTGAGGGCCCGTTCCCGGTTTTGAAAATTTACGATCAGGGACTGCAAGGGGAAGGCTATCGACGCGGTGGGTTCGAGGGATTCCCGCGCTTCGGCCAGTGCAGTTTCAAAGGAGAATATCCTTTTGGTCTCGTGGAGTTGAGCGATGCCGCGGTTCCGTTGCGAATCGCGTTGACCGCGTGGAATCCTTTCATCCCTCTGGATGACAAAAACTCCAGCCTTCCCGTGGTCATCATGGAATACACGCTGCACAACACTTCCAGGGAGCCGGTGGAGTACGAATTCTCGTATCACCTATCCCATCTGGCGCCGGGATGCGGTAAGGACGAATCGAGCGGGCGCAATACCGCGATCCCGAACCGGGGCGTTTTTTTCCATAACACCGAACCGCAGAATGCGGAGGGTTATGGAAGCGCATGTTTGATGGCGATCGGGAATGCCCCGAAAATTAAGGGAATGTGGCTGCGCAGTCCCGGGTGGGAGTTCGACTCGCTCTCGGCGCTCTGGCGCGAGCTTTCGACTGGTACGTTCTCGACGAATGATGGATCGAATGACATCGATACGAAGGGACGAAATGGCGGATCGGTTCTGCTCGAGGGAAAATTGATACCGGGTGAATCGCGAACCCATCCAATCGTAATTGCATGGCATTTTCCAAATTGTTATTTGGAGGTTGGCGGCGAAAGTTCCGAACAGCAGGGGGCAGCCGGCTGCCGCACCCAGCCGGACGACAGGCCTGCACCCTGGCGTCCTTACTATGCCTCGGTTTGGAGCGATGCCCAACAAGTGGCCTCCTATGTTGAAGGGAACTATGCGTCGCTGCGGAAAAGAACGGATGCATTCAAGGAGGCACTGTTCTCTTCAACTCTGCCTCCGTACGTTCTGGATGCAGTTTCGGCAAATTTAGGAATTATGAAATCTCCAACTGTGTTGCGGCTGGAGAACGGCGACATATGGGGATGGGAAGGCTGTTTTACAGACGCCGGATGTTGCCACGGCTCTTGCACTCATGTGTGGAATTACGCGCAGGCTTTTCCCCATCTCTATCCGAATCTCGAGCGGACTCTGAGGGAGTTGGAGTTGATTCGCTCGATGGATGAGAACGGTCACGTGACGTTCCGGTCCGCGCTTCCGGAAGGCCCGGTGAAGCACGACTTCCACGCCGCGTCAGACGGCCAGCTGGGCGGAATCATGAAGGTGTATCGCGACTGGCAGATTTCCGGGGACACGAGTTGGCTGAAGCAAATGTATCCGCTGGCGAAGCGAAGCCTGGATTACTGCATACGCACATGGGATCCGGACCATCGTGGTGGCCTGTTTGAGCCTCATCACAATACCTACGACATCGAGTTTTGGGGCCCGGATGGAATGTGCACGAGCATTTACCTGGGCGCGCTCTCGGCATTCAAGGAGATGGCACGGGGCCTCGGACAAAGTGAAGATGAGAAGAACTATGGAGAACTTGCGAAACGCTGCGCAGAGTTCATGGATCAGGAGCTTTTCAACGGCACGTATTACCAGCAGAAAGTGCAATACGAAGGACTGCGGGACACGTCGTTCGTCAAGATGGTCGCGAAGGTCGATGAGAACAGCAGCGAAATGCAGCAACTGTTAAAGCGCGAAGGACCGAAATATCAATATGGGAGCGGTTGCCTATCCGACGGTGTGATCGGAGTGTGGATGGCGCAGGCGTACGGCATCGAAGTCCCACTTCGCCTCGAGCACGTACACAGTTCGCTCCATTCGATTTTTGAAAACAACTTTAAGGCCGATCTTGCCGAGCATGCGAATGCGCAGCGTCCGGGGTATGCGATGGGACACGAACCTGGGCTCTTGTTGTGCACTTGGCCGAAGGGTGGGAGACCGACATTGCCGTTCGTGTATTCCGATGAAGTATGGACGGGCATCGAGTACCAGGTGGCATCCCACCTGATTGCCGAAGGCTTCGTGAACCAGGGGCTGACCATCGTGAAAGCAACGAGGAGCCGGTACGACGGGCGCGTCAGAAATCCATGGAACGAATATGAATGCGGCAACTATTACGCACGGGCGATGTCGAGCTACGCGCTCCTCGGCGCGTTATCGGGCTTCCGCTACTCAGCGGTCCAAAAGACACTGTGGTTTGGTCCGCAGATCGAGGCGCGGCCATTCAAGACCTTTTTCTGCACGGCATCAGGATTCGGAATCATTCAACTGGATCACGATTCATTGCGCGTTCAGATGATTGAGGGAGAACTGCCGCTGGAGAAGGTTGTACTGAACGAGGGCGGCTCTACTCGGACTTTGGAGTGGAAAACGTTAGTCGGGACGGAGCGTCCCGCTACCAGAGGATTGAGGAGTTAACTACAACAGCGATGCCCGGGGGTGACCCGGGCATCTCCAGTTTATCGGAATCGGCTTAGCCGATGTGCTTGTTCAGGGCTTGGGCGATGGCGTCCTTTGGCTTGTAGCCGACCAACTGCTCGACGACCTGTCCGCCTTTGAAAACCAGCAGGGTGGGGATGCCGGTGACTTTGTAGCGCATTGGAGTGGCGCTGTTCGAGTCGACATCCATCTTGCCGATTTTGATTTTGCCCTGGTACTCGGTCGCCAGTTCTTCGACGATCGGGGCGATAGCGCGGCAAGGGCCGCACCAGGTTGCCCAGAAGTCCACCAGAACGGGCTTGTCCGATTTCAAAACATCCTGGTCGAAGTTCGCATCAGTGACTTCGACGATTCCGTTGCCTGCCATTTGCTTTCTCCTCGTTGTAAACGTCGCGCTTTCGGCGGACGCTCCTTCGGGCTGCGCTGCCGGGCGATCGGTATAAGTGCTTCCCGTGGGGGAGCCGAACTTCCTATCTTAGCACTCCAATTCGATGCAGGTGGGGGCCGGAAAGTCGCAAAGGTCCGCGGGACGGGCTTCCGTCCGGCAAACCTCTGGATTTTGCGTTTTGCCGCCTAAGCCGCGTTGCCTGAAAAGGATAGGAGGGTCGGCTAGTGCTGTAGGGTTTGTTCCCCCGCAGTGGCTGCAGGTTTGGGTGGGTTTAGCGACTTGATATAGCTGACAAGCTGCCACCGCTGCGGCTCGGGCAGCTTGGACCATACCGGCATACCGCGCCGGACCACTCCGTTAGTCAGCAGCCAAAACAACGCTCCCGGAGTCGCTTGCTGAACCGGGTCGGCGCGGAGGCTGGGACCTTTCTTTGTCCCGTCGGCTAGTTCTCCGTGACACTCGGTGCAGTGCTGGTCGAAGAGTTTGCCGCCTGCGAGAACGGCGTCGGAATCGGACTCCAGAGGATTGCGGCGCGCGACAGCTTTCTTCGGAGCTTTCGCCAGTTCGGCATACACGAGGGCATCGTTTTTATATTTGTATTTTTCATGCTCGGAATGATCGCTCTGGGCGGTCGCCGTGCCGACGCACGCCGCCAGCAACACTGCGCTCGTGAACACAAAACCAAATCGTCGCGTCGCCGTTGTCATCGTCCTCTTCATTGGCGGCCTCCGAACAAGCGGCTGATCGCCGAGCCGAAGCCGGAGAATTCACGCGAGACTCCCCAGCGCAGCAGAAAGCGATGGCTATTGTCGTTGAGGCCGAAGCCCGGGGACAAACGCAGGGTCCAGTCGGAAGGCAGATTCCACGCCACGACCGGCGCGAGATAGTGAGAAGTCTCGTGCAAGCCAAAACTGTAAGTGTCGCCGAGGCCACCGTACATCTCTATTCCAGCGATGAAATTCTCAGGACAGAAACTGCACCGACGTGCCGACGCCTTCAGCGCTAGCGGCCGGCTCGCGCCGATGGCGTAGCCGAACTCCCATGGATTTCCGCCGGTGACATTCTTAGTAGCGATCGTATTCTCGGCGATATTCCACCCGTTGAAAGTTTTCGAGAGTAAGAGCTTGGTTTCGATTTCGTGGTCGTGGTCCTGCCGCGCGATAGCATTAGGGTCAGCATAGTCGGCTTCGACGTCGTGGCCCTCGACTTCTTTCAGGATCTTGTCAGCTCCGCTGGTCTGCTCGTATTCGATATAGAGCACGGGATTGATGAAATGCTCGCGTTGTAGAAGGCGGAAACGGTTCTCCCAACGGAAGCCGGTGAAGATGGTGCTGTCGTTGAACGTCGTCTGGCCGTCGAAGTAGAGCTCGGTAGTCCACCAAGCGGTGGCTCCGTATTCGAACTCCGCCCAGAACGCGTGGAAATCGTTGCCGCCACGCTGCGTGCCGAAGGTGGAGAAATATTCGACCTCGAGGCTGCCCGGCTCCTCCAGGTAGTGGTCGTAGGTCACAATGTATGGGCTTTCCTGCGCAGGCGCGGAAATAGCGAGTGCGGCAAAAACGAGAATCAATTGGCAGACCCAAGGGATCGTCCGAGCCAGCCCCCCAAGCGGGCGCGGAACGACCTTGGCGATGTCGCGCAATGGATTCGCGCGATCGAGAGTCTTCGTACGCAACAGGGTGAGTTTCACGGTGAAGTCATTCCTCCTTAGTAATAGAACTTAGATTGATGGCCAAGCTAAATGCGAATGAGTCGCAACTACTAAACAGTCCAACAAAGTTTCACAATCTGCTTCAGACACAGCCCCGATGCCTAAAAAAGAAACTTGATGGCGCCCTGCATGAGTCGGGGAGAAGCAGCGCCGACAACCTGTCCGAACGTGGAACTATTCATATTGCCGTCCACCGAAGTAGGTCCGAAGAACTGCGCGTGGTTGAACACGTTGAACGCCTCCAAGCGAAATTGCAGCGACCTGGATTCTGTGAACGGTACAGACTTCATCAGAGCCATGTCGTAATTGTCGAGCCCGGGACCGTAGAAGAAGCGGCGGCGGGCATTTCCCGGCGTACCTAATGGCTGGAGGCTGAAAAGCGAAGTGTTGAAAAAGGATTTTCCATTGCGTGGATTGGAATTCAGATCCAACGGCCCGGATGTGTATTGCGGCTCGTCGACCCCATAATTGTTGATGCCGTTCGGCTCCGCGCCCAGCAAGGAATTGTCGCCGTAATTCAGCAGCGTGATCGGAAAACCGGTGCTGAAATGAGTGATGCCCGAAACCGTCCAGCCCTTACTCCAACGTTTGGAACCACCGAACAGGCGCTCGAACGGAATCTCGTAGGCATAGCTCACAACAAAGTTGTGGGTCACATCGAATGACGACAAGGCGCGGCTGAGAGTGGGATCAATGGGGTTCACTTCTTCGCCGACGTTCGAAGACTGATCGATGGATTTGCTGAAGGTATAGCTCGCGAACAGTTGCAGACGCTTGCTGGTGTGGCGGAGGCTGAGTTCGAGCGCGTTGTAGTTGGAGTTGCCGATCGTACTCTGGTTGGTGTTGCTGCCGAAACTTGGCCCTAGCGGTCCACGAGTTCCGTTAACGGTTTGACCGGAAGCGGTCGTGAATACATTGCTTTCACCAAAGGGTCCGCAAGTCGCCGATCCGGGCGCCACTTCACTCGGCTGGCTCAGACTGAGGCACAGCGCAGGATCTCCGGGATTCGATTCCACGAGAACCAATAGTCGATGCGACTGATTGCCCACGTAGCCGGCGCTGAAGAGCGTGTTGTCCCCGATCTGACGTTCGATGGAGAGCATGTATTGCTCGGTATAAGGAATTCGGTTGGTAACGGGATAGGCGGGAATGCCGCTGATTGGCACGTACTGCGACCAGTCGATACTGCTGTCGGGATGGCTGGCAGACGAGTTCAACGGCGCAAACGTGACGGGGAAATACTGGCCGAGATTTTGTCCGTTCGAAGCGGTGATGAAGGGATCTGAAAACAGCGGTGGAGCGGGGCTGCTGTAGGTTGTACCGTAAGGAGCATTAGCCGCAAGAACGCCCAGGGTGAGGGCTTCGATCGATGTGTAATACATTCCGAAGCCGGCACGCACACTGGTTTTTCCCGGACCGCCGAATATCTTTCCGACCACGCCATCGCTGACTGAATTCGGCGAGTAGACCAGACCAATGCGCGGCGAAAATTCGTCTCCGGGAGGCGCAAGTGTGCGCCGCACGCCCGGATCCGTGGGATACAGAATTCCCTCAGGCGCGCCCGGAAAAACTACGGATTGCTTGCCCGGTTCGGTGGTTGAAATCTGGTTGTACTTTTCGTACCACGGCTCGATGCGGTCCCAACGCAAGCCGTAGTTAAGCGTGAGATTGGATTTTACCCGCCAGCTGTCCTGGGCAAAGACGCCCGCATATTTATTGCGGCCGTAGAACGGATTCAGCTGGCTCTGGTTGTACTGACTGGGAATTCCCAAAAGGAAGTCAGCGAAATCAACGCCGGTTTCGCTACCCGTAAACAGAAAACTGCCATTGAACTGGGCGATCGGATTCACATTGACTTGGTCGTAATGAAATTCCGCACCGGCTTTCAGGGTGTGGCGCCCCATCACTTTCGAAAAACTATCGAACCATTGAACCGTATTGTTGGCCTGCTTCAATTCGTTAGTGTTGGTTCCGGTCGAAAAATTGTTGAAGACGAGACTCTCCACGCCCTGGCCTTTGGGATCAAGGGCTACGATGCTCGGCGCACCCGAGGATGTAACGAAACCTTGCGACACCAGGCTGACGCCAAGTCCGCCCTGCGGTTTGCCGAGATCGTTGAAGGCGCGCATGAAACTAAAGTGGAATTCGTTGACGGCCGTCGCGCTCAGAGTCTTCGTATCTCCGAGGCTCACTAGTTGCGCTCGCCCCTGGTACAGCGCATTGAAGCCGGGCACGCTGGCTCCGCCTTGTGCGACCGGATACGGATTGTTCAGCGAATAGTCATCGAGAAAGTAGTAGCCGGAGATCGATCCCCAACCCGTGCTGGCATCGATGCGAAGCGCGCCTTTATCGTCGCGAAGCGCCTGGTTGTAAGCAGAGGTTGCAAACTGATCGCCGGAAGAATTTGGCGCTGGAATGTACTGCAGCAGGTTTCGAGCAGGCCCCGACCAGGCGCTCGTAGGAATCTGCAGGGTAGGGAGCACGCAAGCGGTTGTGCTTGAGGTCGAATAGTTTGTACTGGTGCAGCCCGGAAAATAGTAAGGCTCACCGGCGGAAACTTGATAGCCAAGATTCTGCGAGAGCGTGTTGGCCCATGCAGGTCCGCTAACGATGGTTCCGGAGAAAGAACCAGCCAAGTCGGAAAGATTCCCAACCCGATCCTGCGCGGAAGGCACCGGGATCAAACCGGTATCGACTCCTTGACGCTGGCGCGTGCCCTGATAGTCGGAGAAGAAAAAGATCTTGTTTCGCTTGATGGGGCCGCCAACGGTTCCACCGAACTGATTTTGAATGAATGTGCCGCGGGTCGGAGAGAAATAATTGCGCGCGTCGAGGTCGGTATTGCGCAGGAACTCGAAAAGATCGCCGTGAAACGCGTTGCTGCCGGACTTGGTAACCACGTTGATCTGGCCGCCACTGAATTCTCCGTACTCGGCGTCGAAGTTACTGGTTAGAATGCGGAACTCGGCGATGGAGTCGAGATTGGGAATGATCGCCGTCCCCATATTCACATCTTCCTCGGAGTCGCTTCCGTTGACGATGAAAGCATTGGCGAATTCCCGCTGACCGTGGATGGAAATGGTGCCTGGATTCAGATCGCCAGAGGGCGCCAAAGCGCTCGCGCCCACATCCTGCACAGTGTCGGAATTGATGGAGGTAGAAGGCGCAACTCCGGCTTGCAAGGAGAGCAGGTCGGTATAGCTTCGACCGTTCAGGGGCACGGCATTCATCTGCTCGCCATTGATCACCTCGCCTACTTGACTGCTGTAAGTTTCCAAATGGACTGCGCTTTCGCTCACCGTAACTGCGTCGCGGCGATCTCCCACTTGCAGCACGATATCGAGCAGAAGTGCGCTGTTGGTGTCGAGGACGATTCCAGTGCGCCGGTACGGCCGAAAACCAGGATGGTTCACTTCGAGAACATAGCCACCGACTGGCAGAACCGGAAACGTGTACGCCCCTCGCGAATCGGTGGTCGTGGACTGCTGGACACCCGTGGCGCTGTTGACCAAAATGACGGAACTCTGGGCAATCGCTGCGCCGGAGGAATCTTTGACCGATCCCGAGATGCTTCCGCCCACTCCGGCGAAAGCTGTGCCATGCAAGAGAACAACGAGGCATAGAGTCGGCAACAAGATCCCGCAGAGTCTTCGGGTTGACGTCACAAGGGGCAGCCGTGCGGCGCGAAGCCGACCCAGTTGCAAACGAGTCGCATCTAGAGTTACTATGATGCCTCGGCGGTGAGTCTCTGTTGTCATAAGAGATGAATGGGATCAGCGGCTAGTTGCAAATCAGTCGCATGTAAAACTGCAGTGTTGATATTGACGGACGCTGCATCCTGCCGTCAAGTTTCGCCGCGAAATTTCGTCGCACACTCATTGCGACAAGTTGCCACGATTAGGAGAAAGCGAGATGCCTCTTCCCCAGACGGAAATGCCAGGCCGGTTGCAGGCGCACTTTGCTGAGCGCGGAATTCGCATGACGCAGCAGCGTCGCGCCATTCTGAGTGTGATCGAAACTGCGACCAAGCACCTTGACGCCAGCCAGATTTTGCGCAAGGCGCAGAAGATCGATCCCAGCGTCGACCGCAGCACGGTCTATCGCACGTTGCGCTTGTTGAAGCGGCAGGGCCTGATCGACGAACTCGACCTGATGCACATCAACGGCGAGGGACACTATTACGAGCGCAAACTCGAGCGCGATCACATTCACATGGCCTGCCTGCGTTGCGGAAAAATCACAGAGTTTCTCAGCGACAGCTTTGAAAAACTCAAACAGCAGGTCGAGAAGGATTGCCGGTTCCGGATTCTGGTTTCACGGCTCGAAATCGGCGGCTACTGCGCGGCCTGCCGAGGATCAAACTAAAGTCCACGTGATGGAATTCCGTTTTCTTACCGCCGAAGACGCAGGTGAATGGTGGAGGCTCCGACTGGAAGCTCTCAAAGGCGACCCGGAGGCATTTAGTTCGTCCACGGAAGACCACCTGACGCTCAGCGTGAAGGATGTCGAGTCGCGTCTGGGCGCGGGCACGACGGACTCGTTTGTGGCCGGTGCATTCGATGCAGGACGTCTCGCGGGCATGGCGGGCTTCGTTCGCGAAAAGGGACTGAAGACCCGGCACAAGGGACGGATATGGGGCGTTTATGTCACACCGGAAAAACGCGGGCAAGGTGTTGGGCGGAAATTGCTACAGATGTTGTTGGAACGGGGTAGCGAGCTCGACGGGGTGGAAATGGTCCTGATCTCCGTGGCGGCTACGCAGACGGCAGCCGCTTGCCTTTATCGCTCTCTCGGTTTTGAAATGTTTGGATGCGAACCGCGGGCACTTCTCGTTGGCGGGCAGTATATCGATGAGCAATACATGGTACTGCGATTAGAACATCGATCTGGCAAGTAATCAGGTCACAAATGCTTTCGGCCAAATAGAAAAGCGCCCTGACTTATTAAAGTCACGGACGCCTCGGCAGCCCTCCCCCAGAACTGCCAAACCACAGGAGCGATACTAGGGTTCGCTTACTTTTCTGTAAACATCACTTTGGTAATACAGAATTAGCGGAAAGCTAAACAGTAAACATAGCGGCTACTGCTTCTGCCACGTAAGCCCGGCATCGGTGGTGATCCAGACTTCTGGAGTCGACGTTGCAACTTTGCCGTGGATCGAGTCGGAAAACTCGAGTGAAACGACATCTCCGGTGAGCGTCGCGCCCGATGACGCCGGGATCACGCGCGTCCACGTGGCTCCGGAGTCGGTTGAGTGATACAACATCCCGGCCGATCCGCCCGCCCATACATCTTCGCCGTTCGCCGCGACCGCACGGAACGTGGGCGCGATCAATTCCCGCTTCAGGATCTTGGAAGAGTCCTTCTCTTTCATCGGAGCAGACTTCGCGACGGCATAGCTCATCCCGGAGGCTGCCGCTGATGGCGCATTCACATTCACGTCTTGCCAAGTGTTGCCTTGATCGAGAGAACGCTGCAGAGATCCGTTAGCGTTAATGGTCCAGCGCGCACTCGGCACGCGCGTTGGGCCGCCGATCGCGCTGGTGGGAGTGGACTGGGGCATCGCGCCTCCAGGAATTTCGACACTGCCCACAACCAAAGTTCCAGGCTCTTTCGCGCGATTGACAACGACCCCGCCGGAACCACCGGGCGACGGTTGCAGCGGAATCGCTTCGCTGCGGAGCGCTATCTCATCTTGAGCTTGTGACGTCGTATTGATTGCCGCTGCCTGACTCGAAACCTCCACGCTCTGAGATACAGGAGCAGGCGCCTTTGCGACTGCTGCCGCAGCACCGCCTAACGACTGCTTGGCAGACGGGGGTGCTGCGGGCGCTGCGTTTTGTGCCTGATTCACATACGCATTCTGCTGCGCTGTCTGATTCGCCAGCCGCGGTCCGTGGGTGAGCTGTCCATGGATCGCATTCCCTCCGATCACTCCCCCGACCTGAGGCCTGGCAGCGGCTGTTGTCTCATCGGCCTCAGCCAGCGGCTTGGTCACCGCAGCAAGTTTCTTGTCGGCAACCTTTTGATCTTCGATTTCTTTGGCTTCGGTTTTCTTCTCAGTTCTCGAATCGAGGCGGGTAGTAGCCGGGACCTCGTCCCGCTGCACGGAAGGCTGGGCGGTAGCCTGTGCTGCGCTGTCCTGCGGCGCGGTGGACGTCACCGCAGGTACAGTCGCACGATATGCGACAGTGGCAGAATGTGTTTGCCGCTGATAGAGCACGACGCCCAACCACGCGACCAGGACAATACCGGCAGACACGAATCCCCAACGCAGCGCAGGCCAGGCAAACCATCCCGAAGCTGCGGGACGAACAACGGTCTCCAGAGCTTCGGTTTCGGGCAACGCGAGGGCGACTATTTCCCGGCATTCACCGCAGCGGGCCAAGTGTTCGATCACAATGTCGCGTTCGACTTCGGGCAGCGACCGCTCGGAGAAGGCGGTCAGCATGTCCGCGTCCGGATGATTCAAGGCGGGCGTGGCCACCTTCAGGCGCTCGCGCACGATTTTGGGCACATCCTGCATAAAATCAGCTTCCGGCTATCAGCCTACAACTAAAGCACTTACACAATCTTAAGACTCACGCCACTATCAACTCTCGCCCTCGCGGACTCTGGCCTCCACTGTCTTCTTAGAGAACGCGGCTGGAGGCGATTCTTGCGCGAGACTGCGGCGAATATCCACTTGCAAGTCACGGACATCTACTTCCAATGCTTCCTCGGCCTGCCGGCGGGACATACCACGCCGGCCAAGGGCCGCCACGATCTGTTTCCGGAGTGATTTGGCCAGCTTATCGAGCTTGCGGCTGATCGTTGATTCATGGACCCCGAGCATGCGGGCGATCTCGGCCAGGGTGCGTTCGTCCAAATAATACGCGCTCAGAATCATCCGATCCTCGCCGGAAAGAAAACCGAGGGCTTCGTCGGTGGCCTGGGCCAAGCGGTTGTCGGCAGGGGCGACCGGCTCGGGATCGGGGGCGCGGAATTGTATCCCCTCCTCCGATTCCTCTTCGAGACTGACGAGCCGCTTGGTGCGCCGGTAGCGGTTTACATACTCCTGCGCGAGGACGGTGCGAAGCCACCCTTCGAGCGATCCGCGACCGCTGTAAGAGGCCAGCTTCGAGACTCGCTTTCCTTCACGAGTGGTGGTGCCGTAGAGGTCGGCGTAAAGAGTGTCGGCGAGATCTCGGGCAGCCGAGTCTTCCCGGGCAATCCGCAACGCCGAGAGATACAGCTTCTCGCGGTAGCGCGCCATGAAGACTACCCACGCGGGATCGCTGCCAGCTGCGCAGGCGCGAGCCAGGGCCAGCTCGTCAATGCGCAGGCTCAGAAAAAAAGTGCGGACTTCGGAATCGGACGCGGAAGGCGGAGCCTGCTTCGCCCCAATTTCGCAGAGTATTTCAGTTAATGCTTCGCGCGACAGGCCAATCTTTTCGCAATCGCCCTTCGCATGGAGCTCGGCCAGCAAGTCGTTCACGATCGACTGTATGGCCGGCATGGGCTTCGTCGAAGTCATTGCGTGAATGAATTATCCCGCTTTCCCGCCGACGTTCAAGTATCCAGAAGCTGTACCCTGCTTTGGCCGTTTATCCCGCCGGGCAGGAGCCCGGCAAATCCCCACCCAAAGTATGAGCCTTAACCCGCGGTTCGGGATGCCTTGCACTCTTCGCAGGGGCAGATTTCGCGCAGGAACTTCCAGGAATAAATGCCGAGATCGTGGTTATCGTTCCAGGAGAATTTGATGGCGTACTTGCCCACGCCTTCAGCCGAGAGCGGCTTGGCGTGGGGCTTAAAAATCAACAAGGCTCCCGGTGCGGCGGTAGCGGGCTCTCCGGGACGGCGTCCGGTTTTGCCGCGCTCGTCCTCGCACATGGCGCACGGACAGGCGTCGCGCAGGTAAACGAAGTTGTAGTGCGAAACGTGGCCGTCGTTCCATTCAATATCAACGCCCGTGCCGGAGGTCAGATTCACCTTCACCGACTTGGGATCGGTCGACGCTGTGGGCGATTGGAGCGGGGACTGCATGAGATAAGTATCGCATAGGGACGCTTTGGCTAGCTGCGCTGGCAGGGAGATCGCTCTTGGATCGCGATTTGAGGAAATTTGTGCCGACTGAGTCCGTCGACTGATAACCAGCCGCGGAGTGGCGACCTGGGAAAGCCCGGCACGGAAGTGCCGGGGAAGGATATCGAACAAGAACCGAGTCCCGTCCGGAACGACACCGATTTGTGAATTAACCGAAGACGAATTTCGGATCGTACCCCATGCCGGACTTGCTCAAGAGGGAGACGAATTCATCCTCGAAGGAACGCTTCGCATGATGTTCGGGTTGATGCTCGATGTAATTTCTCACAGCCTTGCGGTTCGAAGCGCTTACGCTAAAAGCTCCGTAGCCTTCCTGCCACGCAAAATCCAACCCATGCTCTCCTAACCAGCGTGAAGAGTTCGCTTTCAGAACCTGGATCGCTTTTGCCAAAGGAACGGAAGCGGGCAGCGAGATCAGTAAGTGAGCATGATTGGCGGTCCCGCCAGCACAAAGAATCGGGATCTGATGGCCTTTGCCAATTCCGACGAAATACATAGATAGCTTTTCTCGTAGGTCGTCAGGGATCAAGTTTTGGCGATTCTTTGTGCTGAACACGCAATGAATCAGGACATTCGGATAGGAGTGTGACATATGTGCCGTCCCTCCGGGACTCGTTGCCTACTCTGCGCGCAACCCGGCACTCACGTGCCGGGCTTTCACATACCGTGCCTTCGGCACTAACCGGACGACCAGCAGCGTCGGCGATGTTCCATCATGATTTTTCAGGGAAGGCGGCGTGCCGTCTATGACGATTGTCACGCGTGAATCGTCATAGTTCCAGAGTGGGAACGAACAGGCCCTTAGCGAAGGTCGCAAATCCGTTACGAATCGGCCGCGGGCATTGCCCAATTCAACCAAGTTCCTGTAAAATCTAGGTTTGCCCTACCAGATCTGAACCTTTCGGGAGCAGCAGTCATGGCACAACAATGTGATATCTGCGGCAAGAAGCCGCAAGCGGGAAACCGCATCAGCCACGCCCACAACGTCACCAAGCGGCGCTGGAACATCAACTTGCGTCCGGTGCACGCCAAGGTCGCCGGCCAGGGGAAGCGCATCCGCGTTTGCACGTCCTGCCTGCGCAGCGGCAAAGTCGTCAAAGCATAGCCGCTTCTTCGCTGGGCCGCTGACTTCGCCGAGAAAATCTCATCCTCCTGAGGACGTATGCGCGCAACCTCGACGTGCTCAAGGTTGCGTGCTCGTTCGGCTGCTCCAAGCTCACTCGGCGTTCATTCCGGCCTTTTCGAGATCTCTCAGTAATTTCGCGAAACCTTTGTCGCCTTGTTCCGCGGTCACCAGTGTGCCCTCTGGGCTGATGATCAGGTACGTGGGAAATATCCCGATCTGATAAGGAGGCGGCAAGCGGTTTTCAGTCGACAAGACAACTGGGTAACTGTGAGGGTGCTTCTTCAAGTAGTTCTCGACAGTGGCGCGGTCCTCGTCCACGGAAACGCCGATGATCGCCAGGTTCTTGCTTCCGTATTTCTGGTTCAGCTTTTCAATCGAAGAAGCATCCGACTGGCAGGGTGGACACCAAGTCGTCCAAAAATCAAGCAACACGGTTTTACCTTTCAATTCCGCGAGCGAAACGGGGCCGCCGTGAAGGTCGGTGGCTTGCAGGCCCGGCGCTGGTTTGCCTGCCAGCTCTTTCTTGAAGCGGTCTTCATTCCATCGACTGAGTTCGTTGACCTCGTGCAATCCCTCGGGCAGTCGGAAGAGAGTGACGTCAGGAGAAGCACCGTAACTCATCTGCTTGATGTTGTAATTCACCTCCCACTGATTCCCACCCATATCGCCCTCAACGGAGGCTGAGATGTGGGCGCGCAGCCAGATTCCGGTTTCGGTGTCGGCCATAACACGGATCACTCCGCCCGTCATCTTGATTACAGATCCGGGCCCATTGGGACGCACCCACGGTTTGATCGGCGCTTCGATGATGACGCATGCGTGGTCCTTGCCAGAAAACCCGCAAGGCAGCTGTTGCACCTCTTTCACTTTGTTCCAGTCCAGTTTGGTGTCGTAGGGATCGGGCAGGGGTTTGTCCTTGTCGATCGTCTGCTTTGGACGAGCGTAATCCGTGCCTCCGGATTCGAACACAAACAGTTCGTGGCCATCGAAGACGCGGATACGTTCGCCCTCTCCGCCTACCGGTTGTTCGCGCCACTTGCCTTGGGAGAAATCGATCGCGATCTGGAAACGGGATACCTCATCGACATATCCCGATCTAACATGCCGCATCACTTCAAATTCTTGGTGTAAGGCACGCGGACCTTGTTGCACAGCTTCGAGCTTGCTCCGAAGCTCGCTTGCTGGCGTCTCAGCGAACGCGCCCAAAACAGTCACACACGCGGCCACCACGACGGAGAGCCGCGTCAGCCCCTTAGCGGGTAGCATCGATTTGTCTCCAAGTCTTCGGGATGATCGAACGTTCATCTGGGACGGATGAAGTTTTCAGAAAACAGTGGATTATAGGCTCATTTCGGGCGGAGTCAAATTACTGAAGAGAGTTCCCTTGAGCGTGGAACAACGCGCGTACTCGGCGGTTGACTACTGCTTGGCGGCTGGCAGAATGGCGAGCAGCCGTATGTCGAAGATCAACGTCGCGTTCTTCGGGATGATCCCGGAATAGCCCTGGTCGCCGTAAGCGAGTTGTGGAGGAATTCGGAGTTGGCGCTTACCGCCGACTTTCATTCCTGTAACGCCTTCCTCCCAACCTTTGATGACGTCGCCTTTGCCGATCGTGAAATCGAAGGGCTGATGCGCGTCGACCGAACTGTCGAACTTCTTCCCGTTTGTCAGCCAGCCGGTGTAGTGCACTTTCACGTGGTCGCCGTCTTTGGCGACTTCTCCGGTCCCAACCCTGATATCCCAATACTGCAGACCGGAGTCCGTCTTGACGCCGTCACCAGTAACTTTCGTCGGCGCATTGGTGTTCGGGACGACCTGGGCTTTGTGCGTCGCTGTTTGTGCCAACACGGTTGTGGCTATCAGAACCACGATTGCGATGACGATTCCGTTCTTCATGGAACTCTCCGTTCGCAAAAACTTAAGACCAATTTATTCAAGAGCAATCACGTCGATTTCAACCAAAACATCCTTTGGCAACCGGGCGACCTCGACTGTTGTGCGCGCCGGAGGCGATGACGTGAAGTACTTTCCGTAGGCTTCGTTCATGGCGGCGAAGTCGTTCATGTTCTTGAGAAACACTCCAGAGCGGACGACTTTCGCGAGGCTGCTTCCGGCAGCTTCGAGAATCTGCGTCAGGTTGCGCAGGATGCGGTCGGTCTGCGCGCTGACGTCTCCCGTAATAATTTGCTGCGTCGCCGGGTCGATCGGCACCTGGCCGGAGACAAAGACGAATCCGTTGGCTTTGATGGCTTGCGAATAAGGGCCGATGGCTTGCGGGGCATTCTTGGTAGAAATGACTTCACGCATAGAAGCAGTTCTCTATTCTTAGCAAAAGACTACACCACAGCGGGCACAGGGTATCACAGAGGAATGCTACTTTGATTTCACTGCCCTTGCTGGGCTCACTGCTTTCAGATTTTCTGCAGTCGCTGGACTTCATGCACGCCTGGAATTTTTCTCAGTCCGGCGATGATCGTTTCCAGATGCTTCAAGTCTGAAATATCCAGAACGACTTCCACACTGGCTTGGCTGTTCGCGGTATGCGCTCCGATGTTGCGGATGTTGCTCTTGGCGTCGCCGATCACGCCCGTGATGCTCTTCAGCATGCCGAAGCGGTCGTCGCAGAAAACGGTCAGCTTCACGGGATAGGCTGTCGGTGTGCTCTCGTCGCGCGCCCATTCGACATCAATCTTGCGTTCCGGTTCGTACAAAAGATTCGTTACATTGGGACAGTTAATCGAGTGTACGGCCACGCCCTTGCCTCGCGTGATGTAGCCAACGATGCTTTCCCCGCGGATCGGATTACAACAGCGGGCGCGGTACACCAGCATGTCTCCCTGGCCGCGGACTGTGATGGCATTGTGATCTCCAAAGACGCGGCGAACGACGCTGGCAATGCCGCCGGGTTGCGACGTCAAACCTTCGGACTCGATATCTCCAGCGATTGAATGAGTCGCGCCAGCGGGAAGAAGCCGGGCGAGGACTTGGCGCGCGGAATATTTCCCGTAGCCTATGCCGGACATCAAGTCTTCGGCTTTACCAAGACCGTAGGCTGATGCGACTTTCAGCAATTCTTCGTCTTTGATCTCTTTCAGCGCGATGCGATATTTGCGCGCTTCTTTTTCAATCAGCTTGCGCCCGATTTCGATCGCCCGCTCGCGCTGGTGAACGTTGAGCCAGTGCTTGATCTTGTTGCGCGAACGCGACGACTTGACCAGCCCCAGCCAGTCGCGGCTGGGCTTGTGTCCGGGCTGCGTAAGAATTTCGACAATATCTCCCGAATGCAGTTTGTGGCGCAGGGGAACCATGCGTCCATTGACTTTGGCACCGACACACGTGTGGCCAACCTCCGTGTGAATCGTGTAAGCGAAGTCGATCGGCGTAGCGTCGCGCGGCAGCACTACCACCTTGCCTTTCGGCGTGAACGTGTAAACCTCTTCGGGATAGAGATCGACTTTGAGCGTTGAGAGGAATTCGTTGGGATCGCTGACGTCGCGCTGCCACTCGACTACCTGCCGCAACCAGGCGAGACGCTGCTCGTCCTGCGCCGAGACCGGCCCATCTTTGTATTTCCAGTGAGCGGCGATGCCCTCTTCCGCCATCTTGTGCATTTCTTCGGTGCGGATCTGGATCTCAAACGGCGTGCCGTCTTCCGTAATCACAGACGTATGCAGAGACTGGTAAAAGTTCGGCCGCGGCATCGCGATGAAATCCTTAATTCGGCCGGGCACAGGGCGCCAAAGGTTGTGAATGATACCGAGCACCGCGTAGCAATCTTGCAGCGAGCGTGTAATCACCCGCATGGCGCAGAGGTCATAGACTTGGTCCACCGAGATACGCTGCTTCTGCAGTTTCTTGTGAATGCTGAATAGCCGCTTGATGCGACTCTCGACACGCGCCTGGATGCCGGCTTCTTTCAGCTTGTCGGTGATCGTCCCCTGCATTTTCTCAAGGAAAGCTTCGCCCAGCTTGCGGCGCGCGTTGACTGATTTTTCGACCTGCTCGTAGCCTGCGGGATCGAGAAAGCGGAAGCCAAGGTCCTCGAGTTCGCCGCGAATCTTTCCCATCCCGAGGCGATGGGCGATCGGCGCGTAAATCTCCAGCGTTTCTTCGGCAATTTTGCGTTGGCGCTCGGGCTGAAGATGCTCGAGCGTGCGCATATTGTGAAGGCGGTCAGCCAGTTTGATCAGAACGACGCGGATGTCGTCGACCATGGCCAGCATCATCTTTCGCAGGTTTTCGGCCTGCTGTTCCTCGCGGGTGGCGAAGTCAATTTTGCTGATTTTGGTGACGCCCTCGACGATGTGCGCCACCTGTTCGCCGAATTCTCTTTGGATGTCTTCGATCGTGACCGAGGTATCTTCCACCGAGTCATGCAACAGGCCGGCGGCCACAGCGACCGGGTCCATCTTCATTTCGGCAAGGACCAGCGCAACTTCCAGAGGATGGACCAGATAGGGCTCTCCCGAAGCGCGGCTCTGGCCTTCGTGATGCTTTAGAGAGTAGTCGTAGGCTTTCTTGACGATCGTGAGATCGTCCTGCGGACGGTTCTCCTGCATCCGCTTCATCAGATCGCGGAACTTGGTCAGGGTGAGAGCTGTGGTAGCGATCTGTTGGCGTAACGTCGCCATGAAGGATTATAGCCCTCGAACAGCCCGACAAATATCAGGGAAGACCTGGTGGGAATACGGGGGCCTAAGATGATTATAGCCGTTTGACGCCGCCAAACGCCCGCCGGTCAAGGATCGGCGATCATGCGCGAATCCCGAGATGTAAATCCGATTCATTCGGCAGGTTCAAAAATCTGAGGCTTATTTTCCTTTCAATCGATTCAGAGCAGTCTTTTTCCCTCAATCGCCCCACCACATTCTGGCTTCCTGCTAGAGTGAAGGCGTTATGGTGGAGTTGCGCAGGGCTCGGGTCCTGGTCAGCGGAGCGTCCGGACCGATTGGCACCGCTTTGCTTCCAACTCTGAAAGCGGACGGAGCACAGATTGCGCGGCTGAGCCGCAGCGGTCCGAAACGCATCTCTCAGGACGAAGAAAGCATTCCGTGGAATCCCGCCGAACCAATTCCTCCCGACGTCGTCTCAGGCTTTGACGCAGTCATTCATCTCGCTGGCGAAAGTATCGTCGGGCGCTGGAGCGCCGAGAAGAAAAAGAAGATCCGTGACAGCCGGGTTTCCGGCACCTCTCACTTGGCGCAGGCCCTGGCGCGAACGAGAAACAAGCCGCAGGTTTTCATTTGCAGTTCCGCCATCGGATTTTATGGCGACCGTGGCGATGAGGTTTTGACTGAACAAAGCACACCCGGCCAGGGATTTCTTCCGGATGTGTGCCGCGAATGGGAAGCGGCAACGCAAGCGGCCTCGGAAGCAGGAATACGAACAGCTCACATCCGCACCGGAGTCGTGCTCAGTGCCAAAGGCGGCGCACTCGAGAAAATGCTGCCTCCCTTCAAACTAGGCGTTGGCGGCAAAATCGGCAGCGGCCGGCAGTGGATGAGTTGGATCGATGTGCAGGACATGGTCGGCGCGATCCATCACATCTTAAAGGACGATTCCCTGCGCGGTCCCGTCAACATGGTTGCGCCGCAGCCTGTCACGAACGAAGAGTTCACCAAGACATTGGCCAGCGTGCTCTCGCGCCCTGCAATTTTTCCCGTCCCGGCCTTTGTCGTGAAGTTGCTCTTCGGAGAAATGGGAGAGACCGTTCTTCTGGGAAGCCAACGCGTCCAGCCACGGGTGCTCGAAGCTGCGGGATATTCGTTTCGCTTCAGCACCTTGCGCGCCTCGCTTGAAACTCTTCTCAACCGATAACCGTTCGGATCACCCTGAAACTATTCGGCTCACTCTAACGTGTGATTGAAATCACAGCCGTCGGTTTCCTTGCGTGTCAGGCTCACAGAGTCTGATGGGCATGGGAATGAAGAAGAAAATCATTGGCGCGCTGGTGCTGGCATCGCTCTCGTGGTGGAGCGTACCGACCGCATTTGCCTCCGTTTTCCTGATTCATTCCGCGGCCGTAAAGAAGGCTGCTTCTTCTCCCGCCTCCAAAGCACACAATCACGATTGCTGCCCGGGTCTTCATCTCAGACTCGAAGCACCCTTATTCGTCGCGCTTACTCCTCCGGCGATGCCCTGCGGAGATGAGCACCCGTGTTGCGCGAAGCATGCACCGGATCATTCCTTCTCGTTGCCGGCAGTGAATCGAATGACGCGCCCTGGCCCGGATAGTTTCGCCACAGGCGTCGCCCAGAACGACGCTGCCCGCAGCGGGGTTACCTCTCCGAGCTCCGGCCGGGACGTCGCACTGACTTTTTTCGCACGAAGCACGGTCCTTCGCATCTGAGATCTCTCCTCGCGCCAGAGGCGCAATCCATTTCATATCGCAGGCCGAAATCTAGCGTCTGCCTCCGTCAATGGGCGTAAGCCCTAACACGAATTCATATCCATAAGGAGATTTAGATTATGAAACACAAGATGCTGGCACTCATCCTCGCCCTGACCGTCGCGTCATGGGCACAAACCGCAACCCAAACTGCTCCGTCCGCACCGGAACAGAACTCCGCCACCGAAAAGAGCAAATGCGCGTGCTGCGACAAGATGGCTTCGGCCGACAGCAAAGATGCGCATGCCAGCTGTATGCGTCACAGCAAAGAAGACGCCAAGAGCATGGGCTCCTGCTGCAGCGGGAAAGACGCGAAGTCCTGCATGAAAGGCGACAAGACTGCGGCCTCCTGCTGCAAAGACGGTTGCGGGAAAGACAAAACCGCGTCGATGAGCTGCGGCAAAGAATGTGGGAAAAAGTGCGAGAAGGGTTGCTGCTCGTCCGAGAAGAAGACTGCGAAGAATTGCTGTGACAAAAATATTCGCGGCTGAGTAATTCGAAACGCCCAGGCCCGGGCGAGTTTGCCCGGGCTTTTTTATTGAGTAAGCAGGGCTGTCGACGCCAGCACTACGTTTCGCGACCAGCGTCCAACTTTTGAGCAGGCATCGCGCAGACCGCTCCCTCGCTGAAGTTTTCCCCCTCGATTCCAAAGGCATGATCGAAGCGGGCGCGGTAGTTTTCCCACGCGATCGCGGAAGTCAACTCCACGAGTTCGGCTTCGTTGAACCTCTCACGCAGGCGGGAAAAGAGCGCGTCGGTAACTTCCACTGGCGTCCGCGTCATTGCATCCGCATATTCAAGCACGAGACGCTCAAGTGCCGAGAAATTGAAATCAATGCGATAGTTCGCCAGGTTGGCGATTTGCTCGCTGCTGATGCCTATTTTTCTGCCGACGGCAGAACCGATATCAATTCAAAACGGACAACCCACCAGCGTCGCCACGCGCAACTCGGCAAGCCCCTTCAGCTTGTGATCGATGAGCTTGCTGCCGGCCTGTGATTGCTCCATCTGAACATATCCCCAAAGAATCTTGGGATGATGGGCTGTCACCTGAATTGGCATGATGACACGGCCGAGCCTGCGCCGCGTCAGAGAGTAGACAAGTCCCACAAACAAGCGGCGTAGAGGTCCGCCCTGGTTGCTGGGAGCACCGGGGATACGAGCCATATAACTCCTCACTTAACCCGATTCACTGCTGGTTGGGGCGATTCACTTCATCCTGCAATTTTTGCAGAAGCTGCGCACGCTGCTCGGTTGTCAGTTCGCGCTGCAGTTCCTCGAGAGCCAGAGCGACGATGTGGTAGTGATGTGCGCCCGCATATTTGGGATCGGCCGTAATCTCGAGCCACAGTTTGTGCATGAGCTCGACATCTTGCGGACGCATGCGCGGCGTGTGCGGTCCGAGAGAATATTCGCGGATCGTGTTATCCGGAGCGCAGACTTCCAGGGTCAATCGCGGGCGTGGCTCCGGCAAGCGTTCCCATGCGTCACCGGTGAGTTTTGCCTGCTCATCGGCGCTCAGCTTGTTGGACAAACCGCAGATCACGCGGCTGGACTCGAGACGCTGGGCCGTCACCATGATTGCTTCGAACACGTCGGTCGCCGGAACCACCAGCAGAGAGATCGGCTTCCCCTCTTTTTCCGCGACAGCAACCGCGGCTGTGAAGAGTTCCTGTTCGTAATGGTCGAACACTTGGGTCGCGTCGAAAACTGTGCTGCCGCTGAAGGTGTGCTCGCGGTGGTAGAGCCGGGCGCTCATCACGACAACATCCTGCTTGATTGTGTTGGTATGGCTCAGAATGTGCCGCAGGTAGTAAAGATTGCGAGGATCGCGCACCGCGACCAGGACGTTGCCCGGACGAACTCCCATGGCGCCGCTGCCCAGCTCCTGATTGCCATATACGCGAAACTGGTCCAACTGCTCCGGCTTGCCGTGCCGCTCTCTCGCGACATGGCGTTCCGACACCGTGAAGATCGTAAAAAAGACGCCGCTAAAGATCAGCCCCGCGATCGTGGCCTGGTACTTGGTGAACAGATTGACGACGGCGGTGATAAACAACACGCCAGAGATCAACATCAGGCCGACAGGAATCTCGGTCTTGCCGATATGGAAATTGCCCGGCACTTTCCACTCCCGGTTGCCCGGTTCGGTGAACCGAAGCACCAGCACCGCCAGCGACTTCATGGCGAAGCTCCAGATCACTCCGAAAGCATAGAGCGCGGCCAGCACATAGACATTGCCGAGGCTGAGGAAGATCGTTAGCAGCTGCAATCCGACGATGAGGTTGATGATTCGGTAGCTCGTGCCGAAGCGGTTGTGCGGCTTCTGGAACCAGCTGGTCAACACGCCATCTTCCGCGACGCGATTCAGGACGCCGTTGGCTCCCACGATCGATGTATTCTGGGCTCCCGCCAGAATCAGCACGCCGACCAGAACCACGAAGCCGTGAAAGAGCAGCTTGATGCTCGTGGGCCCGACCAGGTACATCGCAATGCCGCCAATCAAGTTGGCAAAGAAGTCGGGGCGCACGCTGTCGGGAATAATCATCACCGCGAAGAATGAGACCAGCGAGGTGAAGAGCAGGCTGTAAATGAAAATCACAAGCCCGGTCTTCTCCAGATTCTTCAACTTCGGGTGCTCGATCTCGCGGTTCACCTGGGCCAGTGTTTCTTCGCCGCTCATCGCCAGCACCGAGTGCCCGAAGCCGACGAAGAGCAGGATCCAAGTCAGGTGAGTGAAGAAGGTTCCATTCAACCAACCAAGAGAATCCTTGTTGATCGGGATCGCGCCGGCGGCGCTAAACGGACTGGGTGGAAGTTGAACCGGTGTCCGCAGAACGGTGACCGTGCACCACAGGATCAGGATCACCACCATCACTGTGGTTATGATCATGATCTGCACAGCCTTTTGGCTGGACTCGTGGATGCCCTGGGTATTCTTCCACCAGAAATAGAGCACCACGATCACAGCAAGGCCAGCGGCGAAATGATCGTCGGAGAAATTGAGCGGACGATGGAAATACACTCCCATGTCCTTGATGAAGCCTGCCAAGTACTGCCCTGCGGATACGGCGCTGATTGGGCCGGTCAGCACATAGTCGAAGAGCAGCGCCGAGACCGAGAACTTGGCGAGCGTACCGCCCATGGCCTCTTTCACGACGCGGTACACGCCGCCGCGAACGAACATGCTGCTGGACTCAATATAGAGGGCCCGGACGGCGTAGCTGAACAGCATTACGCCGAGAATGAACCAGGGAGCGCTCTTGCCGATGACCTTTTCGGCGTCGCCTCCGGCGTAGTACGCGGAGGAAGCTAAGTCAGACAAAACAATAGCCGACGCGCGCCAGAACGAGATGAAGGTCAACATCACCGTGGTGGCGACGAAGACTTTTACTGCCGGCTTGGTTCCTTCAGCGGACGTTGCCATGCTTGGACAGAGACACTGCGGTCAGAAGTGAAGCATTGAAGATAGCACAGGCATGGCACCAGAGGCGGTGGAAACAGCTCACCCGCAGCCGTTGCGGACCCTTTATCTCCAGATGCTGTGGCTAGGTCCACTGGTGGACGGGCGCGAGGTAGGTGTGCGTAATTCGATCGTGCCAGCAGAGGGCATCCTCATCGAGAAAAACCCATGCGAATCCCATGCCGAGGGAAACGGCTGAGAGGAACGAAGCCAAAACTCGCCAGCGGCGCAGCGCCCGGCTCGTCGAAGAACCGTCGAATTTCGTGAGGCGCAGCCCGGCGACGCGCAGTCCCGGTGTTGAGCCGCTATAAACGACTAGCAGATAATTGTAGGCAGCCCAGAACAAGCAGAGAACACCGCCGGCCAGCGCCAAAAGTTGAAGCTGCGGAGGGCGAACTGCCGTGACCTTCCAGAAGATAAATCCGAATAAACCTGATGCCGTGGCAATAATTATGCCGTCAACGATTGCCGCTAAGAATCGCAAGCCCAACGGAGCACTCTGCAATGGAATGTCGATTCCGGGAAGCTTTTCAACTTCCACCGCCTCGACGGGCTCGATCGTGATTCCACCCAGCGCCGGAAGCGGAGCTTCGACATCTGGAACTTCCAGGATTCGTGGTCGATCGCTGACCGGTTCAGCCAACTGATCAGGTGGCGGCGGAGGAGGTCCCCAGGCAAATCGGGGAAACTCAATGATCTTTGCGCTCGCCTGCCCGGCGGCCCGTCGGACCGGTGCCGCAACTTCGTTCGCAATCTCCGGCTGAGGCAGCGCTGGAGATTCTTCAGCGGGGGAAGCTTCTTGCACCATGCCATCAAGCGCCAGGGCGTGGTTCGACGCAGGCTCGAACCTCCGAGCCGATGAAGTCTCGACGGCTCTTGCAGGAGATCCAATTGCGTCGAATGGCAGCTTTAATGACGGATAGCGCGGAGGCGGCGCCTTGCGGCGGGAGCGATAACGCGTGAGGCGGGCGGTCAATTCGTCGCGCCACGCGGAGTTCGAGCTCTCCTCGACCAGCGCGTCGGCCGGCAATCCCGCAGCCACGACCGTTTCGATCGCGGAAGCAGGATCTGGCACCGGCAATGTAGTGGGAGGGGGCTCCATAGGACAACCGCAAACTTCGCCACACTTCGAACAATTCATGAAAAAACAATCCTGCGACTTAGCCCGGCCAGCTTCACCATACAACCGAAACAGAACCCAGGGCAATCCTAGCCTTGGTCGACACTTTTCCTTGCAGGCAGCGCCGTGCTAACTTCACGATGCCGCGATAAGAAACACGAAAGGACAGGTACGCCTTCGATGGACGGCTGTCTTCAGTTGATTTTCTTCCGATGACTCTTCGCACTAAATTCCTTATCACGGCGCTGTTTCTTTGTCATCAGCTTCTCGCGTCGGCACTAGTAACCAGCCAGTTGCTTTCCGAAAATACCGGGCTTTCTAGCAAAAATTCCTCCGCAGATTCTGAGCCGGACTCTCGCAATTCTCCCGGCGCTACCCCAGCCGCGATCTGTGCCGGCCGAGCCATGACCCAACTCAAGGACGGCACCATCATCTGCGCCATCGAGCAGGAAAAAGACGGCGACGTCTACAAACTCCACCACGACATCGAGATCCACTACCGCACCTACGTTCTTCGAGCTGACGAAGCGACTTATGACTCCGACAGCGGCGAGGCGACAGCTTCCGGACATTTCACTCTCGACGGCGGCCCCAACGACGATCACATCAAGGCCAGCCATGGAACCTATAACCTGACCGCGGAGACTGGACGCTTCTACGATGTCACCGCGACCACGGGAATGCGATTTAACGGCAGCCGGGCAATCCTCACGTCAACGGCTCCATTCGCCTTCACCGGCAGAGTTGTGGAGAAAACCAGTTCCGACCACTATCTCGTTTATGACGGCTCGATCACGACCTGCGAACTTCCCCATCCCAACTGGAAGTTCGACGCCAGCAAAGTCGTGGTGGATGTCGGCGGCAATGCCACGATTTACAACAGCGACTTCATGCTCCACGGATTCCCAATTTTCTATTTTCCCTATGCAACTCACCCAGTGTCCCATGAAGCGCGGCATTCGGGATTCTTAATCCCAACAGGAGGCCGGTCCTCCACCAATGGCAACGAGCTCGGCGACGCTTTCTACTGGGCCATCAACCGCAGCATGGACGCAACCATCGGTGCGGAATACTTTTCAAAACGGGGATGGTCACAGCGCGGCGAATTCCGCGTACGCCCCAGCGATACTTCCTACGTCGACCTGAATTACTTTGGCGTGATCGATCGCGGTATCGACATCGAGACCAGTCTCGGCCCGCAACTCCTGCGCGAAGGCGGCCAGGAAGTCCGCCTCAATGCCGAAGGAAATTTCTACGGTTTCCGCGCAGTCTCCAACATCGACTACCTGAGTTCATTCCTCTTCCGCCTGGCCTTCAACGACGTTTTCACCCAGGCGGTCAACTCGGAAGTGAAGTCGCAGCTTTTCCTACAGAAGTCCTATAACGGGTTTTCCTTTGGGGGAATGGTCGAGCGCTATCAGAACTTTTTTCAAACGATTAACGCCGACGACACTCTCTCGAATCCTCCCATCTTCGATTCCATCCGCATCCTGCACACGCCCAGCGTGGACGCGTCCAGCGTCGATCGCCCCTTAGGACATTCGCCCTTCGACTGGTCGTTTGATGCAGATATCTCAGGGCTATCGCGCAGCGAACCTGGCTTCCACACCAGCAGCCTTCTCGGACGCTTCGACTTCAATCCGGAGATTTCCTTGCCGCTGCAATTTCACGGATGGTCGTTCCGGCCGGCTCTCGACCTGCACGAAACCTATTACACCGAGCGCTTCGTAAACGGCCTGGCTTCGAACAATCCAACCAATCGCCAGGCCTTGGAAACTTCCGTCGAAGTGCGGCCGCCCGCTCTCGAAAAGGTTTTCGACGGCAACTTCCTTGGCAGGAAGTGGAAGCATGTTATCGAGCCGCGAATTGTGTATCGATACGTCACGGGAGTGAATGACTTTGCCAACGTGCTTCACTTCGACGAGCGAGACATCCTCAGCAACACGCACGAAGTCGAATACGGATTCGTGACTCGCCTCTACGCCAAGCGTCCGCAATCTTCGATTCAAGAGTGCGATACGCCGATGACCGGGTTCGCCGTCGGCGCCGCCGCTCCAGAGCAGACCGTGCCTTGGCAGCGCGTCAGTAACCTCGAAGGACAGCCGTGCACTCCCGGACCCGCCGCCCGTGAAGTGGTCACCTGGGAAATCGCGCAGAAATATTTTCTCGATCCGACATTCGGAGGAGCGCTCGTCTCGGGACAGCGCAATGTGTTTTCCACGACCGAAGATTTAACTGGCATCGCATTCATCACCCAGCCACGTCATCTATCTCCGCTGGTTTCTCGACTGCGCATTGCAACGGGCAGCCGCACCGACACCGAGTGGGACGCCGATTACGACTTTCAGCTGGGCCGCATCAACGCCAGCACCGTGCTGCTCAACTACAACGTCGGCCCTTTCACCTTAGGCGGCGGCGACGCTTTCCTGCAGATCCCGCAGACCAGCACCAACACTCCTACGGTCGGCGAAGGCACTTGCGGTCCGGCCGTCGACTCCAATCAGGTCACCTGCAAATTTAACCAGTTTCGCGTGGCCCTCGGATATGGCGGCCTCACCCGCCGGGGACTCAGCGCGGCCACCAGCTTCGGCTTCGATGCGGAAACCCGGCAGCTCCAGTTCGCCACTGCCCAGACCACCTACAACTGGGACTGCTGCGGCATGACCCTTGAATACCGCCGCTACGCCATCGCCAATGTCCGCAACGAGAATCTCTTCCGTTTCACCTTCAGCCTGGCCAACATCGGCTCCTTCGGAAACCTGAAGAAGCAGGAACGCTTGTATTGAATCTGGCATCTCAGCCGGAGACTGGTACCATATGTCGATGCCGGTTCCCGAACATGTCGTCGCGGAGAAAAGCGCTCAGCTTGAGACGCATCTCCGGCATTTGGGCCGTCTGCTGGTGGCATATTCCGGCGGCGTCGATTCTGCCTATCTAGCCTGGGCCGCCCACCGCGCTCTCGGAGATCAGATGCTGGCGGTGATCGCCGATTCTCCCAGCTTGGCGCGCACGCATCTCGCGGATGCTCTTGCGTTCGCCAACGAGCAGGGGATTCCAGTTGAAGTCATTTCCACCTCAGAACTCGATCGTCCGGAGTACGCTCGCAACGATGGCCAGCGTTGTTTTCAATGTAAGGACGAACTTTTCGCGGTGATGGAGGATCTTCGCGCTGTCCGCGGTTTCGACGCCATCGCTTACGGCATGAACATTGACGATCAAGGCGAGTTTCGCCCGGGCCAACAAGCCGCCAAGCTACATCATGTCGCGGCGCCGCTGCGCGATGCTGGACTCACCAAGCAGGACATCCGCGAATTAGCCCGCGCCGCCGATCTTCGTATCTGGGACAAACCAGCCTCGGCTTGCCTCTCTTCCCGCATCGAATATGGCCGTCCCGTTACCCGCGAAGCTCTCGAAGCTGTCGAGCGAGGTGAAGACGCAATCCGCACCCTCGGATTCCGCCAGTTCCGCGTACGCCATCATGGCGACATCGTTCGCATCGAAATCGATCGAGATGAACTTGCGCTGGCCCTCACCCCTGCCATGGCCGGCAAGTTTACGGCGATCTTCAAGGCCTTGGGGTTCAAGTTCGTCACCCTCGATTTGGAGGGCTTCCGATCGGGCTCGATGAACGCCCTGCTGCCTGCCGAGCAGCTTCGACGCGCCGGCTGAACACCCTGAAATCGCTGCTACTTACGGGGCCAAGGGCCACTCGCTGTGAGATAATCAAAGGGTAAACGAGTGATGCTTAGGCGGTTCTTGGTGACCTTAATTCGACGTTCCCTGTTCATTCTCCTTCTAGTTTGTCTGGGCTGCGTAGCCCAATCCACGCCCTCCGACGTGTCTCGCAAAATCGAGCACCAGATGCGCTCTTTTTACTCCATTCCGCCCGAGGTAAAGATCACCGTCGGCGCCATCACCCCCGCCAGCGACATGCAGGGCTATGACACAGTCGCGGTCAACATTGACGGCGGCGAGGGCAAGCAGAAGGACTACAAGTTCCTGATCTCCGCGGATCGCAAGACCCTTCTGCGCGTAACCAAGTTTGATCTGACCAAGGACCCCTACGCCGACTTGATGAGCAAGATCGACGTCAACGGACGGCCGACGCGCGGCGCGAAGTCCGCCAAGGTGGTCGTAGTCGATTATGACGACTTCGAGTGTCCCTATTGCGCGC
Organism: uncultured Acidobacteriota bacterium; assembly: GCA_963787685.1. GTDB lineage: Bacteria > Acidobacteriota > Terriglobia > Terriglobales > Acidobacteriaceae > Sulfotelmatobacter. The sequence continues at coordinate 60,082 of CAWBED010000024.1, read as the reverse complement.
GTATGCACCAGACGCTGTTTCCCGAGCTCTTTAAGGAGTACGGGGATCGCGTGACGTTTATCTACAAGGATTACCCGCTTGAATTTCACCCTTGGGCGATCCACGCCGCGGTTGACGCCAATTGCCTGGCGCAGCAAAACAGCGATGCCTACTGGGATTTCGCCGACTACATTCACGCCAACAAGACCGAGGTCGACTCCCAGAAAGTGCCCGCGGATCGTTTTGACACCATCGATAAGATGGCGATATCGCAAGGGCAAAAGCACAATGTGGACGTCGCCAAGCTGCAAGCCTGCGTGAAAGCGCAGAATGACGACGCCGTGAAAGCCTCGATGAAAGAGGCCGACGGGCTAGGGGTCAACGCGACTCCCACTCTGTTCATTAACGGCCAGAAGATTGATGGCGCAGTCCCTGTCGCTGAGTTGCGCGCGGCGCTTGATGCCGCTCTGAAAGATGCTGGCCAGCCTGTGCCGGAACATGCCTCGTCAACTCCGACGCCAGCGGCCAAACCGGCATCCAAGTAAACTGGGCGCCGTTGGTCGTGATTGTCCCTCAGCTCGATTTTCATTTGTAGTGATAGGCAGTAACGGGAGAACGTCCTTGAAAAACTTATTCCGCGTCCGGGCAAGCTCCGGACTCGTGGCTGTCTTTTTGCTCTCTGCCCTGGCCTGCAACTCGCAACCGGGTGGCGATGTCATGGCCACTGTGGACGGACGGAAGATTTTCCGTTCTGACGTCGACAAGTATTACGACAACCAGATCGCCTCAGCTCAACAGCCTCCCACCGGCGAGCAGGCCACCGCGCTACGCCTGAACATCCTGCACCAGATGATCGAAGACGAGATCGTGATGCGGCGTGCCGAGAAACTCGGACTGCTCGCGACGGATGATGAAGTCGACAAGAAGTTCAATGACTACAAGGCTCCGTTCACCCAAGAAGAGTTCGACAAGCGCATGCAGGCCCAGAAAATCACCGTGGCCGACTTCAAGCGCGACATCCGGCGATCAATCACCGTAGAGAAAGTGCTGAACAAAGAAGTCGTCTCCAAGATCAATGTCACCGATCAGGACACATCCGACTACTACAACGCCCATAAAGGCGAGTTCAACCTGATTGAGCCGCAGTATCATCTGGCGCAGATCATTGTCACCTCAGCTCCAAATCCACAGGCGCACAATCAGAATGACAAGGCCCAGAACGAAGGCGACGCCCGCAAGAAAATTCAGATGATTTCGAACCGTCTGGACAGCGGCGATGACTTTGCCACGCTAGCGATGAAGTATTCGGAAGACCCACAGACATCGGGCAACGGCGGCGACCTCGGCACCGTACCTGAGTCTGGCCTGAAGGGTACCGATCCGGCTACGCGCGACGCGGTGATGAAATTAAAGCCCGGCCAGTACAGCCCTGTCGTCAGCGTGATTGATCCGTCGACGCGGCAAGAGATGTTTCGCATCGTCAGGCTCGTCTCGAAGGAGCCGGCCGGCCAACGGGAATATAACGATCCGCGAGTGCAACAGGCGATCCGTTCTCAGCTTCGCGACCGTCGCGAACAATTGCTCAAGGCGGCATACTACGAAGTGTTGCGGGATTCGGCGAGAGTTGAGAACTACTACGCCAAAAAAGTGCTGGATAATAACGGCATCGAGAAGTAACGCCGCTCGGCTCAATTCGACGGCGAACTATTCGACGATCGCCAGGACGTCCCCGGCATTGACTGCGGCTCCTTCATTCACCAGAATCTTCTGAACCGTCCCTTTCTTCGGGGACTTCACTTCGTTCTGCATCTTCATCGCTTCGACAACGAGCACGCCGGCTCCTGCCTCGATTTCCGCTCCCTGGGTTACCAGAATACGAACCACTTTGCCGGGCATGGGCGCGGTGAGCTTCTTGGGACCATGCTCGTCCACCGCTCGAGCTCGCCCGCGCAGCGAGCGCGGATCGCGAACTTCCGCCGCGTAACGCACGCTGCCGACCCAGATATGCAGATCGCTGGCGACGCGCTCACATTTCACTTCATAAGCCTTGTTGCCTATTCGCAGAGAAAGCACATCGGGACGCGCGAGCACGGCGTCCACTTCGATCTCGCGTCCGTCCAGTTGGCAATGCCAGCGGCCATCGATCTGGTTCAGATCGAGCCGGTAGTTCTTGCCGTCGATGGCGATGTCGTAAGTCATTAGAAGCAGTTCTCAGTTCTCAGTTTCAGTTCTCAGGTGCGTTCGCGACAAAGCAAACAACTGAGACATGCGCTCGGATCATTGCAAGCCCTCACGATAGGCAGCTCTCTTCCAGTTCGATGGAGCACTCTGCTTGTCGGTGGTACCGCTGAGGACGGGGCGCTCGCCTGCTCCGGCAGCGGCCTGGCCGAGAACGGCGAACATGCCAGCCGCGATTACGGCGACTTCTGTTGCCTGCGGATCAGTCGGCGAAACGGCATGGTCGTCTTTTCGCGTCAGCAAGCGGTCAAGAAATCCGGTGTCGATCTTCGCCGCACGGAAATCCGCATCGCTCAGAATCCGGCGGAAAAGCGAAATATTCGTTTTGATTCCGCCGACGAAGTACTCGTTCAGCGCGCGCGTCAGTCGGCCGATGGCCTGGTCGCGATCCGTTCCATAGCCGATCAGCTTCGCCAACAGCGGATCGTAGTCCATGGGCACGTTCCAGCCTTCGTACATGCCGCTGTCCCGCCGGATTCCGGGTCCCGACGGCAGAAGCAGCAGCGTGATCTTGCCGGGACTAGGGAAGTAATTGTTGTCGGGATCTTCGGCGTAGATGCGGCACTCGATGGCATGGCCGCGAATCATCACGTCATTCTGGGTGAAGGGCAGCGGCTCGCCGTTAGCGATGTGAATCTGCAGATGCACCAAGTCGAGTCCCGTGACGAGTTCGGTAACGGGATGCTCCACCTGCAGCCGCGTGTTCATCTCGAGGAAATAAAAATTCTTCTGCTGGTCGACCAGAAACTCGACGGTTCCGGCGTTCGTATATTGGGCGGCCTGCGCCACACGCATTGCAACCTCGCCCATGCGGCGTCGCATGTCGGGATCGACAATGGGCGAAGGCGCTTCCTCGACCACCTTCTGATGGCGGCGCTGGAGGGAACATTCGCGCTCACCGAGATAGACGGTGTTGCCATGTTCGTCGGCGAGAATCTGCATTTCGATGTGGCGAGGATTGATGATCGCCTTCTCGATGTAGACCTCGCTGTCTCCGAACGACCGCTCCGCTTCGCTGCGCGCACCCTCGAGCGCCGACTTGAGTTCATTCGCGCCGTGGACGAGACGCATGCCTTTTCCGCCTCCGCCTGCGGCGGCTTTCAGCATGATGGGATAGCCGATCCGTGCGGCGACTTCTTCAGCCTGCTCGAACGACTCGAGGCCGCGCGAAGTTCCCGGGACAAACGGAACTCCGGCGCGCTCCATCGCCTGGCGAGCTTTTGTCTTCGAGCCCATCGCGTCCATCGCGGCGGCTGTCGGGCCGATGAACTTCACTCCCGCATCCGCGCAGGCTCGGGCAAACTTCGCGTTCTCGGAGAGAAATCCGTAGCCAGGATGAATCGCGTCGGCTCCGGATCGGGCCGCTACGTCGAGAATTTTCTGGATGTTGAGATAGGACTCTGAAGCAGCGGGTGCGCCGATGGGATACGCTTCATCAGCCTTGCGGACGTGCAGCGAGGCTCGATCGACGTCGGAGTAGACGGCAACTGCGGCAATTCCCATCTCATGGCAGGCGCGGATCACGCGCACGGCGATCTCTCCGCGATTCGCGATGAGAATTTTCTTGAACATAGTTCTTCTGTTGCGGAGAACTTGAGATTCTACAGGAATTCGGGAACGCAGACCCTTCTCACCACAGGGGACACAGGAGGAACGCAGGGGACTTCTGGGCTGTGAATATCTACGTGAAATATTTCTGACTACACCAGCTTGGGTGTCGGGCACGTCGGCCGAAGTTGGTTTTCTGAGGCTGGCGAAATTTGGCTACCCCCCTCCCCCCGGCTTTTGCTCATCGCCCCTGTTTATGCGGGTCGGAATGATATCGAATACAGAAAATGCCTGCAAAATCTTGATTCGAAAGACCTTATTTGTAAAATCTTGAGAACAATACAGTTAGCTTCGATCCGGGGAGAGTTGGCTGTACTGCCTCCGCCTTGACGATGGTCCGCTTCTTTCGATTTAGGCGCAAGGGCAGATGTCACATGGGGCTGTGGATTTGCCTGGTCTTCGCGCGAGATCCCTCCCTCCGCCTGAAAAGCGGCTCCGGTCGGGATGACGCCCTTCCATCGGGGCATTCAGCTTTGGGATGACGGCATTGTTCGTCGAAGCATTCAGCATTTCGGGATGACGCCATTGTTCATCCGCCAATGCATTCAACATTTTCGGGCATAGTAAGATCGGGCGGACGAAGTGAATTCTTCATCGAGCATGCAGCCATCTGAAGCCGCTGTGAAGCAGCGTGCTAGCGCATCCATCCCTGAGCCACCATCGATCAGCGTGGCGGATTGGTTGATGCTTCTGCTGTTGGTCGCCGCTTGCATCGCTGTTCGCGTGTGGTGCCTGGCCTGCAAGCCCTTCTGGTTCGACGAGTGCTTCAGCGTCGAAGTAGCACGCATCGACTGGCGCAACTTCCTGCATCTGCTGTGGTGGCGCGAAGCCAACATGTCGCTCTACTACGTGCTACTGCGGATCTGGCTGCACTTCGGGCAAAGTCCTTTTTTCATTCGCAGCCTTTCGGTGGCGATTTCTGCCCTCACGGTGCCGGCAATCTATTGGCTGGGAAGGTTGTTGTATAACCGTCGAGTCGGACTGATCGGCGCGGCCCTGTTCGCGTTCAACGCCTACGATGTGCGTTATGCGCAAGAGGCTCGCAGCTACACGCTGTTCGTGTTGCTCGCAACGATCTCATCGGGATTCTTGCTTGCATTTCTTCGTCAGCCGACGCGCCGCAATCGCCTTGGCTATATCGTGATCAGCATTCTGGCGGTGTACGCGCACTTCTACGCGCTGCTGCTGATCGTTGTGCATTGGCTGGCTCTGCGCATTCGCGAGCGAGACTCGACACTTTCTTCCCAACTGCGACGTCTATGGATCACAATCTCCATCGGTGTTGCGCCGCTACTGATCTTCGTAGCCAAGACCGGAGCGGGACCGATCAAGTGGATTCAACGTCCCGGCCTGCGTGATCTGGCGACCTTCTACGAGCAACTCGCGGGTGGAACGTGGCTCGTTCTCGCAGCCTACGTAGTGGCTTGCGGAGTTGCAATCGCTCCATTCAGGAAGCAATTGTTGGCACGCAATCAGAGTTGGGAGACATGGCGATGCCAGTTCCTCCTGCTGTGGCTGCTCTTCCCCGTGGCACTCACCGCGTTGCTGTCGCTCGCACGCCCCGTGTTTCTCGGCCGCTACATGATTTTCTGCCTGCCGGCATTCGTGACGCTCGCGGCCGCGGGATTGGCGCGCCTGCGCTATGCGTGGTTGAGCACAGTGACAGTGATCGCTATGCTGCTTCTGGCTTGGCAAGGAGTCTCGTTCGTCTATGCTCACGACTTCGACAACGAGCGCGACGCGTCGGGTCAGGCGGTCAACTTCATTCTCGATCACGGTGAAGCGGGCGATGGAATCATCTTCCACATCGCCGACACGCGAATCGCATACGAGTTCTTCCGCAGTTTGCGCGCCGGAGAGAATACAGCGAGTCCGTCATTCACCGCTCAACTCGGACCGGAGATTCTATTTCCGCGTCACGGCACGGGTCTTGAATATCGGGATTTCACGGGCAAGCCGACGGCGGAATTCGTCCGTAGTTTAGCGGCGAACCATCGGCGAGTGTGGGTCATGTTGATGAACAACGGTCCTGCGGGAAAGCCCGATCCGACGACGGGAATGTTGACGGATGTTCTGGCGGAGTCATTTCCCAAGATGACGCGGTGGGAATTCGCGAAGGTGGAAGTTCGCGTTTACAGCGGAGAGTAACGATGCACTGGGGCTAAAGCCCGATTATTCTGCCGCGATTTTACGCGGCCCTTGAAGGGCCGCTCTTCCACGGTTGCTTGACAGTCAAAATCCCCACTTTTCGCGCCAAAGGCTGCGCGAGAAATGGCGCACGCGGCACTGCTGCGTTCGCTTGGGCTAATCGTCCATACGTTTCTTCCGGAAATGGAAAAACCTCCTGCACTTGGGCGCAGGAGGCTTGAATTGGTTCGGATTGAAAGCTATTTCGGGGTGTCCATGGTGATTCCGCCGCCCTGGCTCTGGGCCGCTTTTTCAGCCTTCGCCTTTTTCACGCGGAGAGTTTCATCGACCCAATGATCGGCAGTCTTGAGATCTTCCGTGCGAGCCGCTTCATCGTCGCATTCGACGTCAGCGCGTTCCCGATACATGAGGTTCATGTACGCCATGGCATCGTCGTAATCAGGACGCAACTGGATCGCTTTGTTGAGGCTGTCGATGCCTTCCTGAATGGCGGGGCTGTTCTTGATCTTGAGCTCGTCGCAGGCCTTCTTCTGGTCTTTGTTCTTTGCGTTCAAGTGCTCTTCCGGCTTCATGCCGAGCGCTGCACGCTTTTCCATGCGAGGCTGGTAGCAGGCGGTCCAGTCGATCACGCCGACCGAATAGTAGGGTTCGGGATCGTTGGGGTCGAGGTCAGACGCCATACGGTAATACTTCTTGGCGTCGTCCCACTTCTTCATGTTGAGATACAGGTAGGCAATGCCTTTCGCGCTGTTCACCTTCTGATCGCGGGAAGGATTGGCATCGATGACTTTCTGGTATTCCTCGATAGCCTGCTGCGCGGTTTGCAGATTGTCCGGAGAATCGACGCCGGGAATATATTGCGAGACGAACGCCGTCGCCAGATACATCCTGGCATTGATCAAGCCGGGATCGAGTTGAACAGCTTTCTGGAAGTGGTTGATTGCCTCTTCGTAGTGATTATCCTTGTAGGATTTCACGCCCTTGTTCAGCTGGTCGCGGGCCTTCAGCTTGTCGCATCCCACAGAAGAGAAGAGCGCCAGCGCGACTGCGGCCAGCGTCAACAGTCTTAGAGTTTTATTCATTGCGGTATAAGTCTCCCTCGCCACAGCATCCTAGGCCCAGAGACAGCGGTTTGACAAGCGGAGCCCCCGGCAGCACGGAAGCGAGCAGCTCCCGTGCAGTGGGCCGAATGAGAAGAATGCGGCTCCGGGCCTTTACGCGGCGGGCAGTTTAGCTGCCCGCTTCGATCTTCGCGGTAATCAGACCGACCTTGTCCACACCCGAGGCGTGGGCAATATCGATGACGTTGGCGACGTTGCCGAAGGGAATGGAATCGTCTCCCTTGACGAACATCACTTTTTCCGCGCGTTGCTTGTAAATATCGGTGAGACGTCCCTGGAGGTTATCCCAAGTCGCGTCTTCGTTATTGATCTTGACGCCCGGATCCTGTCCTGGACCACGGTCGATGAGCTGCACGACGACGGTGCGGTCAGGAGAGTCATTCTTAGGCGCGTTGGGCGGAGGCGGTTGAGGAACCAGCGCATCCAGACCTTTCGGCGTCACGGGCGAGATCACCATGAAGATGATCAGCAACACCAAGAGCACATCGATGAGCGGCGTTACGTTGATGTTCGCGCTCTGGCCCCCGCTGGGGCCGACTGCCATACCCATGGTCGTTCTCCTCTATTGCCCTGCCGCCGGTGGAGGCGGCGGTGGCGTAGCTGTTTTCTTCTGATCGGTGAGCAGGCCAAGATCGTCCACTCCGGCGGCGCGGACACTATCCACAACTTTTACGACGCCACCGAAACGAGTGCGCATATCCGCCTTGACGTAAACGCGGCGATCGCCAGGCTTGCTGGCGAAGCGATCTTTCACTTTCGTGGTGAGGCTGTCTACGTCCTGAATCTGCTCGCTCCCAAAATACACTTTGCCGTCGCGGGTAATGGAGACCAGGAGAGCGTCTTCCTTATCGGCGTCGGGCATCTGCTCCGGGTTATTCACTTGGGCCATGTCCACGCTAATGCCTTTTTGCAACATGGGCGTGACCACCATGAAGATGATCAGCAGAACCAGCATCACGTCCACCATGGGCGTGACGTTGATATCGGAGCTGACCTTTGCTCCTTCGTTTCGTTTCGCTAATGCCATAGCTTGATATCTCCCGTGCTTCCGCTGCGGTCCGCACCCGATGGCGCTCCGCTTAGGTTGGGAAAGCCCGGCGCGGGATTGCTCCAGCGCCGGACAAGCAACTCAGGGCGGAAACCTGACCGCGGCGTTTAAGCGCCGCCGGACTACCGACGGATGTCGCCGCGCTTCTTCAGGAAGTAGTCGATCAGTTCGCTCGACGAGTTATCCATCTCGACGTCGAACGCTTCCACGCGACCGGTCAGATAGTTGAACATCATAACGGCCGGGATGGCGACGAGCAGCCCGATGGCGGTCGTGACCAGCGCTTCTGCGATACCGCCAGCGACTGCGGCGAGACCGGTGGCCTTGGAGTTGTTGATGCCGATGAAGGCGTTCAGAATGCCCATCACCGTTCCGAACAGTCCCACGAAGGGAGCAGTCGAACCAATGGTGGCGAGGCCGCCGAGTCCGCGCTTCAATTCGGCGTGAACAATGGCTTCCGTGCGCTCCAGAGCGCGCTTCGAGGCTTCGATGGTTTCGCCAGGGATTGCGCCTGGGGAATCCTGGTGAGCCTTGAACTCCATCAAGCCAGCGGTGACAACCTTGGCCAGGTGGCTCTTCTTGTTGCGCTCGGCAACCTTAATCGCTTCGTCGATGCGGCCGTCGCGGAGTGCTCCGGCGACTGCGGGGGCAAAGGCACGCGATTGCTTGCGGGCCGCGCTGTAGGCCATCCAGCGGTCGATCATCACGCCGATAGACCATCCGGACATGATGAAGAGGATGATAACTACGGTGCGAGCAACCCATCCCATTGCCTTCCACAAGCCCAATGGATCGGTCGCCATGGCGCCGCCGCCCTCCTGGACGATCCAGGCAGCAGCGACGTGTACGTGACTGAGAACAGGTCCTACGTTGAGTGCGAACATGAGTTGCTTTTCCCTCCTCGGAAATCTCAACCTACTTTACTTGGACACTTTGATGCGCTTTGAGGTGCCAACCGCTGGCCGGGAATGCTCGACTGCCGGCGGGTGTGCGACTTTATTCCATCGCACGGTCGGACTGCGCTGGCTTTGATGCAACTAGCGGCAAGTCCGGACTCTTCGAAAAGCCCTTCCCAGCACCCTTTTCAGGTAGGAGGGGAGGGCCTATGCACACTTTTGCCTCTAACCGCGAACGCAGACGCCCTGGAGGTTTAACCTCCGGCGAGCGTGAAGTTCACCTGCACCTGCGTTTCGACCTCGACCGGCTCTCCATTGAGCAGGTAGGGCTTGTACTTCCACTGCTTGACGGCTTCGATCGCGGCCGGAGCCAGCATCGGGTGACCGCTGATCAACTGCAGGTTGATGATGTTGCCTTCTTTGCTGATTTCGGCCTGCAGAAGGACCGTGCCCTGAATGCGAGCCTGACGCGCAAGCGGCGGATACGCAGGCGGAACCTTCCGGACCAAAAGTCCGGATTGGACGCCCGACGAAACACGTACGCGCTGCGGTGTGGCAATCTTCGGAACAGCGACCGGCGTGGAGCTCAGCACGCTGCCAATGACTCCGCCCATAGATCCACCGGGTACGCCACCCGGAACGCCGCCGACGACACCTGTGGAAGCCATGACCGGCGGAGGAGCTTCATCCTCTTTGATCATCTGGACTTTCTTGGGAATCTTGGTGGGAGTGCGCAGCTCACCGTTCACGATGTCGGTCTGAATCTGCTTGACGATCTTGACCGGAGCGGCTGCCGGAGGTGGAGGTGGTGGAGGCGGCGGGGGTGGTGCCACCAAAAATCCGAGAGTTACGGTCTTGGGCAAGGCTTCCGTGAAAATGAGCGGGATCAGAACCATCACGCCGATGATCATGACCTCCAGCAGAAACGCCACCGCTGACGTGCGACCACGCTTCGTCTTAAGTCTGCCGCCGGACTCGATAAGGCTGTCTTCAAACATTGTGATTCTCCCCAAACTGCATGGACCCCTACGGATAGTTAGACACCGACGACTTCTCCTTTGCTCCCAGTTTCTGGTGGGCGCCGCTGGTGCCGGAATTGGACCAAGAGGCGCGCCGAGCAAAGCCTTCCGAACAACCACATATGAAGGCGTAACGCAATGATTTCAATGGCGCCATCGGGTAACTTACCTAGCTTTGCCAGGCATGGCGACGGGCCGCTTGCCCTTTTCAATGCGCCAATCCTGATAAGCGACCAGGATTGGCGCCGCAATCGCGATGGACGAATACGTTCCGATTAAGATGCCAATTACCAGCGCGAGGCTAAATCCACGAAGCACCTCTCCGCCGAACAAGAAGAGAGCAAGTACAGTAAGGAAGGTCAGGCCCGCTGTCAAGATGGTTCTGCTAAGAGTTTGATTGATGCTGCGGTTGACGATTTCGGAGAGCTTTTCGCGCCGCATGAGTTTAATGTTTTCGCGGATACGGTCAAATACCACGATCGTGTCGTTATTGGAGTAACCAATCAGGGTAAGGATGGCCGCGATAACCGTTAAAGAAATCTCGGTGTTGGTAAGAGAAAAGGCGCCTACAGTGATCAGGGTATCGTGGAACACGGTCACGACGGCCGCGACGCCGTAGATCCACTCGAAACGGAATCCAAGGTAAACCAGCATTCCGATCAGCGAATATAGGGTGGCTAATCCAGCCTGGGTGCGCAATTGACCGCCGACCTGCGGGCCGACGATTTCGACGTTGAAAACCCCGAAATCAGAGAGATAAAAGCCGTCAGGGATGGAGGCGGCAACGGAGGGATCGACTGCCGGTGCGCCCTTCAACTGGTCGAACGAATTGAAGACCCCGCCCAGCACTTTATCTCGATAGCTCGCGACGGCCTGCGCCTGCGCCGTGTATTTCTGATCGGCATCAGTTCCCAGATGCATGGGATCTTTGTCCATCAGGAAATTCTTGATGGTTAGGGAGCTGGCGTTGTTCAGGTCTTGCTTGCCTGTTGGAACGTTTGACTCGAGCGCCTGGATGATCTTCAGCTTGCCCTGATCGAGGGCCTTTTCGCTGGTTTCGCGCACATCGAGATCGATCAGAACTTCGTGGAGCGCGGCCTGGTCGTAGGGCTGAATTTTTGGGTCGTGCAGGCCGGCGCGATCCAAAGCGCTCCGCACCGCACCGAGATCCGGAGGATGGGCGAACTTTACGTACACCAGCGTGCCGCCGCGGAAATCTACGCCCCACGGGATGTGGTGCCAGAACAGCATCGAGAACAAACCCGCAACGCTGAAGATCAGCGAAAAGGCGAGGAAGTACCACTTCTTGCCGAGAAAATCGATATTAACGTCGTGAAAGAACTCCACCGGTTGTCTAGCCCCTTATCTTTCTAAGACTTAGCGAGAATTGAGTCATTGGGTGATTCGGCGATTCAGTCATTGAAAATCTGAAACCAGTCTCTGCCCAGCTTTTCAATCGCTTAATCACTGAATCTCCCAATCGCCCAATTCCTTAAATGCTGAGCGCTTCGCCACGCTGTTTGCGGCTGAGCACCCACTCGAAGATGACGCGCGAAACAAAGACGGCCGTAAACAGATTTGCCAGCAGACCGAAGGTGAGCGTGGTGGCAAATCCTTTAACCGGACCGGTTCCGAAGATGAAGAGAATGGCTGCTGAAACGATAGTCGTCACGTGGGTGTCGACGATCGTGATCCAGGCGTGACTGAATCCCTGATCGACTGCGGAGGGCGGCGTCTTGCCGTTACGCAACTCTTCGCGGATGCGCTCAAAGATCAGAACATTGGAATCCACACCCATACCGACGGTGAGGATGACTCCGGCAATGCCGGGCAGAGTCAGCGCGACGTTCACTCCGGCGATCGTCGACCAGCCCAAGAATCCGAGAAGGATGATCAGGTTAAAGATCAGTGCAACGTCGGCATTAATGCCCGCACCGCGGTAGTAGACGAGCATGAAGATCAGCACGGCGACCATGCCGATCACGGCAGCGCGCACCCCGGAACGGATGGAGTCGGCGCCGAGCGACGGTCCTACCGTGCGCTCTTCGAGATAGCTGATGCTGGCGGGAAGCGCGCCGGAGCGGAGGATCATCGACAGATCTTTCGCTTGCTGGTCGCTCATGCGGCCGCCGCTGATCTCCCCGCGATCGCGGATCGGCTCCTTGATGTTGGCAACTTCCTGCACTTTGTTGTCGAGCACCACGGCCAGGCTGTCGCCCACGTGGGAAGACGTGAAGTTATAGAAACGCTGTCCACCTTCGCCGGTCAGCGTGAAGCTGACACTCGGCTGGCCGTTCTGATCGCTACTGGGCTGGGCGTCGCGAAGATCTTTGCCGCTCACTGCCGACACGCGCGAAACCAAGTACCAAGCTTGCCCCTCTTCGGCTGCTCCGGGCATAGCGTGACCGGGTAGGAGGATGGAATCCGCAGGGAGAATGCCGCCTTTGTCTTGCAAGGCAGCCTGCTCGCTGGGGAAGGGTCCACCGAGAGATTGCTTGATCTCAAGCATAGCGGTGGACTGCATGATGTCTTTTACGCGACCAGGATCGTCCACACCGGGCAACTGCACCAGAATCTGGTATTGCCCGAGGCCGTGCTCCTGAATCGTGGGCTCGCTGACGCCGAGCTGGTCAATGCGATTGCGGATGGTTTCGATGGCTTGACTGACGGCCTTGCTCTTCAGGTCCGAAAGCATGGAAGGCTTCATCGACAAGTTCCACGTGTTCTCCGCGCCGCCGGTAAGGTCGTATTCGGGTAGGCGCTCCTGAACAATCGTGAGCAAATCCGAGCGCGCACCCGGCTGGATGCCCTTCAAAACGACATGGTCGGGATTATTTTGCGGGTCGGGCTGGGAGATATCGCTATAGTCGATCTTCCGGCTGCGCAGCTGCTCTTTGAGAATTTCGATCGCGTTTTGGGCGTCGACGTTAACGGCATCGTTAACGTGGACCTGGAGAATCAGGTGCGTTCCGCCACTCAAATCGAGACCGAGGTGAATGTGGTCCGTCAGAGCGGCCAACAAGCTGGAACCGGAAAAACTCTTCGGCACGCCCAAAATTCCGAAGAGGAAAAAGAGCATGATTCCGACGATAAACAGCAGCTTCCAGAGAAGATTCTTGGTCATAAAATCCAGGGTCCAGGGGTCAGGGGTCAGACATTAACTTCCGGGCCATAAGCTGACCCCTGACCTCTGATCCCTTATTTCGATTTCACTTCGTCTTCGGACGTAGTCACTTGCGTCACGGAAGCCTTGGTCACTTCAAGCAGCAGATTGTTGGGAGGAACGCGCAGATGGATGGAATCATCCTTGAGCGCCATGATGGTTCCCCGCAAGCCGCCGCTGGTGGTGACCTTGTCTCCGGTCTTGAGCTGATCGAGCATGGCCTGCCATTTTTTCTGGCGGCGTTGCTGCGGCATGATCAAGAGAAAGTAAAAGATGGCGAAGATGAAGATGAGGGGAGCAATACTGATCCAACTCATACCGCCGCCACCGATCTGCAAAGCCAAGATATATTGCATGCTCGTTTGAGGTCTGAGCGGATGAATCCGCGAAAAAATGCCCGCGCCTACCAGCGCCGCGGGAGATGTTATTTCACCACGGGGTTTGGATCGACTTCGGCCGGGTTCGTCGGCCTAGGCTTGAATCCGGGGAGATCGTCCCGCTAAGTCTATGAAAAGCCCGCCATCACACACCAGAGTGAAACCGGGACTCTTCCCCAAGTGAGATAGAATGCCGTACCCGCTGCATAGTGTCAAGGTAGAAACTCAGGTTGTGGATCGTGTTCAAGACCTGTGCCAGCACTTCGTTGGATGCATAAAGATGGCGCAAGTAGGCCCGCGAATAGCGCTGACAGACACGACAACCGCAATTTGGATCAAGTGGGCCGGAATCCTGCGCGTAGCGAGCCTGCTTGATCGAGACTTTTCCCTCCGATGTGAACAGCAGCCCGTGCCGCGCTGCGCGTGTGGGGAGCACGCAATCCATCATGTCGACGCCCAGGTTGGCGTACTCAACAATTTCTTCGGGCGTACCGACACCCATGAGGTAACGCGGTTTGTCCTTGGGAAGATGTTCGAGCGTGGATTCGACGATCTCGCGGGTGAGTTCGCGCGGCTCGCCAACGCTGAGGCCGCCGATGGCATAGCCGGGGAATCCAATCTCGACGGTGCGTTCGGCTGATTCCTTTCGTAGGGCGCGGTCCATGCCGCCCTGGACGATCCCGAAGAGGGATTGAGAAGAACGGGGATCCGGGGTCAGGGGCCGGAGGTCAGAATCGATCTGAGTATGGGCGACTGGGAAACGCGGTTCGCTACCACCCTCTGCCCCCTGGCCCCTAGCCTCTACTTTTTGCTTCCACGGCACTTCGTGCTTGTGCTCCTCGAAGTATTTCTTGCTGCGGGCGGCCCAGCGGGCCGTCATCTCCATGGATGCGCGCGTGCGAGTTTGATCTGCGGGATATTCGGTGCATTCGTCGAAGGCCATGATGATGTCGGCTCCAAGGCCAATTTGCGCTTCCATCGCGCTTTCGGGGCTGAAGAAATGCGATGAGCCATCGAGGTGCGAGCGAAATGTCACGCCCTCTTCATTCAGCTTGCGCAATTCGCTGAGGCTGAAGACTTGAAATCCACCGGAGTCGGTGAGGATCGCGCGGCGCCACGACATAAAACCGTGCAGGCCGCCCAGTTTACGGACGGTTTCGACGCCAGGGCGCAAGTACAGGTGATAGGTGTTCCCGAGAATGATGTGAGCGCCGAGTTCTTCGAGCGTGTCTTGAGGCACTCCCTTGACTGAGGCGACTGTTCCTACCGGCATGAAGACCGGAGTCTGGATTTCGGCGTGCGGCGTAATCAGACTCGCGCGGCGGGCGGTGCCGGCGATGTGTTTGATCCGAAAGTCGAGGGACATGGAAGGGCAATTCTAACTTGCCGGCGCAGACGGCGTGGGCGAGGGCTGCGGCGGCATCTGGAATATTTCGATGTAACGATCGAAGACATGCGGCTCGATGGCGGAGAAGTCCGGCCGCGTCCGCAGCGTTTCTCCCAGCCCGGTCGACCATGCGGCCTGCACCACCCACACGCCCGTCGCGGGACTGAGATTGTAAGCGCTATGCATTTCTCGCAATTTCCCTGGGAAAGTCTGCGGCGTGAGCGATCCATCCGAGAGATTGGTCGCAATCACTCGAAGGCCACGGCACGAAAACGAATCGAAGCCAGCCTTCTGCTCGATGCTCGCAGGACTTGATCCGCAGAGGTAGTGCGTCAATTGAAAGCTGGTGGGCTTGTCGGTGAACAGCACGTCCGTCGGAGAGACGCGGGTTTCGATGAACGCGATCGCTTGATCCATGTGCTCGTGCCGTTGCTCGGCGAATGCGAGCATGTCCTGAGTGTGCGGCGTCCCGAAGATATGACAGATGGCGACGATTCCTGCGGCGAGGAAGATCGTTAGTCCTGTCCGGTGGCGTGCGATTCTTGCCAGGCAAACGCTGACTCCGGCAAGGCCGAAGATCGCAAGGAAAATGCACTGGCGCGTGCGTCCGTAGGGATAGAGGCCCGCAAGGACAGCGACCCAATTAACGAGAAAGGGCAGAGTCAACAAGAGGGCAGCTACCTGACGACGAATTGGGCCTTGGTCGCTCTTCTGGCGAAACAGCAAGACAATCCCGGCCAGAAAGAGAACGGTCGTGAGATGCCCCGCGGTTCGTTGTCCGCAGATGAAGCGAAAGACGCCGAAGGTTCCGCGGTAGAGAAATGGCAAGAGATGATCTTTGGCGGAGTGAAAGTAAACATCCGCGAGATAGAAGTCGCCAAAGCGGCGCAACGGATCACCGGGATAAACGGCACCAAGCTTGGCCACTTGCGTGATATAGAGAAACGCGCCGAGCGCGGCTCCAACCGCCTGACCGAATCCCCAGGAGACAATCACGGACGATGCGATCACCGGCGTCGACGGACGCTGCCAGATTATCCGGAGCACGACGTAGAGGCCCATGCTCGCTGCGAAAAGGAAGGCGGAATAATGCGAGAGCATCGACAACCACAAACAAACGGAAGAACACAACATGAGGCTGCGGAGAATTTCGCGCGAGGGCGCGTTCGAGAAGATACGCAGCGGCCGCGGCGAAAAACAGCATCCAGCTGTACTGCCGCAGTTCTGCCGACAGGGCGATCATTGGCGGGAGAAAAGCGGTAAAGACGAGCCCGCACAACGCGACAGTGCGCCCGAACAAGAGGGTCAACCAGCGATAAAAGATCCAGCAAAAACCTGTACCCGCCAACACGCCGGGCAGGCGGAGCATAACGTCGGAGGTGCCGAGATGCCTCCAGAAGTAAAGGACGAGGATCATCAGCGGCGGATGCGCAAGGGTCAGGCTCGCCTTGTACGCGGCATGAAGAGAGTTCTGATTGGCGACCGAATAGTGCCAGGCTTCGTCGGTGTTGAAGAAAGTTGCGTGCGCGAGCCAAAGGCGCCAGCAGAAACCGAGAACGACAATGACGGTCGCAATCAGGCCTGAATTTTCGTCGATCCCCGATTCGAGCGATCGATACCAACCTCGGCGACCGCCGTCAGGCAGCGCAGGAACTGAAGAAGGTTGGTTGGACATTTCTAGGATTGTAGCAACCGGGAGCGGCGGATCCGTTCTGCGCTCTTTAATGGCAGATGCGATAGTTCGAACTCTCTAAAAGATCAGCCGAGAATTGTTATGACTTCCGCCTTAACTTGCTTCTGCTCAATCACAAGGCGTCCAACGGTAATTGGCAATTTGAACCGTCTCGGACCTGCGCTGCCTGGATTGAAATAGAGAACGCCGTTGCGGATTTCTTGGTTTGGCCTATGACTGTGGCCGGAGATCACTACCTGGAACCCGGCGGCTTCGGGTTTCAAATCGAGTTGAGCGAGATTGTGGAGGATGTAGATCGAGATGCCTCCGATTTCGAGAACTTCAGTCTCGGGGAGCTTGCGCGCCCACGCATCTTTGTCGACGTTGCCGCGAATAGCAGTAACGGGCGCGATGGCAGAGAGCGTTTTTAGAATTTGCGGATCGCCGACGTCTCCGGCGTGAATGATGTGTTCTGAACCATGCAAGGCATGGACAGCTTCGGGACGAAGCAGGCCGTGCGTGTCGGAGATGACGCCGATGAGGATGGGATTCTCAGTTCTCAGTTCTCAGTTCTCAGTTCTCAGTTCTCAGTTCTCAGTTCTCAGTTCTCAGTTCTCAGTTCTCAGATTGCGGCTTGCGTTCATCAAAGCGTTCATGTCGGCATACGAGGGCGCGTCTTGCAACGACTTATACGTGCCGCTGGCTTTCAGTTCTTCCGCAAGCTGACGGAGAAATCCCATCGCTGCGCGCATTGGACCTGAACCCAAACTGATTCGCTTCACACCGAGCGCCGACAGCTCGGCCACCGATGGCGAACCAGGCCCCGCGAGAATGTTCACAGGACACTTCAGGTCGGCTACGAGGCGCCCGATTGTCGCCGCATCACGCAGGCCGGGAGCAAAGACGCAGTCCGCGCCAGCATCGCGAAAGGCTCGCAGCCGTTTCACTGTCGCGTCGTAGCGCGTTGCCGGGGCGCCTACCTGCAGAAGATACACATCCGTGCGCGCATTGAGAACGAGTGGGACATCGAATTTCGAAGCGGTCTCGCGGATCGCTCGAATTCGCTCCAACTGGAGGGAAAGATCGGCAAGGGGATGACCCGGGTCACCGGTCGCGTCTTCGAAATTCATTCCGACCGCGCCCGCCTCCATTACGTTGCGGGCTGTCGTGGCGGCGGATTCCGGAGTCGTTCCGTATCCGGCTTCCACATCGGCCGTGACCGGGACGCTTACAGCCAAGGCAGTCGCGGAGATCGCCGACATCATGCGGTCCGCAGGAATTTTCTGCCCGTCGGGAAATCCTTGCGCGAAGGCTATGCCCGCGCTTGTGGTGGCAATGGCGGGGAATCCTGCGTCTTCAATGATGCGCGCAGTGGCAACGTCCCAAACATTGGGAAGAAGCAGGGCTCCGGGAGCCAGAATGCAAAGCCCGAAGTTTTTCCGCTTTGATTTTCAATTCGCGGTTCGGCATACGCAAGGTTGGATGCGCTCATCGCTTTCTGTTCTTCATCTTTTCCTGGAATTTGGAAATGCTCACGACCGCACGGCCGACCGTGCCGCGTCCGATTTCTTGAACGTCGTCGCCCGCACTCACGCGAAGCGTGTAGAAACGTCCGTCAAAGGACTCGAGAGTTGCTTCGGCCTTGATGTGCGATCCGATGCCGGTGGCGCCGCGGTGTTCGATATTGATGGACGTACCCACGGTGATCTCGTCGCCTTCGCAGTAGGGCTGCAACGCCTGGAAGGCTGCGGTCTCCATCAGACGGATCATATCCGGCGTGGAGTAGACGGGAGGTAACTGCGGATGGTGCGCAGTCAGCGTGTGCTCGAACTGGACGGTCTCTTCGGCTTCGCCGTGGACGCCGATGGGAATTTCTTTGGCCACGATGGCTTCCTTCGCTTCTCTCTGGCACCACAAAATAAATGAGCCAACGATTCTATCGGAGTCGTTGGCTCAACGATCTTCTTGGTTCGAATTATCAGGCGACCGAAGCCGCTGTGCGGCGCGCTTCGATTCCATCAAGCGCCTGCCACAGCATGCGGGCCGCATTCTCAGCCGCATCCAAAGCTGACTCAGCCCGCTCTGGATGGGCAGCGATGCGCTTTTCGAGCTGCTTTCTCCAGACGTTTGAGTGGTAAACGTCCGCCGTGGCGTGCAGCGCGAAATATCCGCAAGTCTTGTCGTCGGCGCTGTAAAGATCGCGCAGGCCTCGTTCTTTTTCCTGAGCGATGCGCGGCACTTGCGACTCATACGTGTAGAAAGCCGCGAGCGCCTCTTCCGGAGTTCCTTCGCTAGCCACCTGATTAAAATGCCGAATCAACTGGCGAATTTCGGGGACGGGACTGTGCCATTCGAGGTTGCGGCTCGATCCCATACCCTCGGCGAAGTCGAGCCAGAGATCGGAGTGAGGAACGGCTTCTTTGCCTCTAGCGCCTTCGGCTCCCTTTTCGTCGCACATGTTAGCGAGAATGGCGCGGCGGAGTTCGCCTTCTTCCAGGCGCAACCCCAGAGCGGCCAAATAGGAGGGAAAGGCCTCCACGTGGTGGTAGTAATCCTGCGCATATTCGCGCAGATCTTCGCGCGTTAGGCGTCCAGCCGACCACGCTTTATAAAACGGATGGCAAAGCAGGTCATACTTCGCAATGCGAGTCTCGAGCTGCCCGAAAAACTCAGCGGTAGTCATGAATCCCCCTCAGCGTTTCGTCTGACAGCCAATATACGGAGGGAAGGGCATCCCAGCAAGTGATGCAAATCACTACTCTCGCCAAGTTGCTAGAATGAAAGAAGAAACAAGCGGGGGATTTTCGGGGAACGGCACCCGCACGACTTCTCATGCAGTTTACGGAACAATTCGACGTGGTTGTGGTCGGCGCCGGACATGCCGGGTGCGAGGCCGCGATGGCCGCCGCCCGCATGGGGTTGAAGACCGCGCTCTACACGCTGAATGTGGACTTGATCGCGCAGATGTCGTGCAATCCCGCGGTGGGCGGCATCGCCAAGGGGCATCTGGTGCGCGAGGTGGACGCTCTGGGCGGGATCATGGGCGAGATCACCGACGCGGTGGGGATCCAGTTCCGATTGCTGAATACGTCCCGCGGACCAGCGGTATGGTCGCCGCGCGCGCAATGCGACAAGCAGGCCTACCGGCTGAAGATGCGCGAGGTGCTGGAGTCGCAGGCAAACCTGAAGATCAAGCAGGCAGAAGTAGCGGAGCTGATTCTGGAAAGCTCTCAGCTCTCAGCCGTCAGCTGTCAGCCGGAAGACGGCATCGATTTTGCTGAGAACCGAGAACTGAGAACTGAGAACTCGCGTCGTCGCGTTCTTGGCATTCGCCTTCGCGACGGGCGAACGGTCGGGGCGCAGGCCGTCATCATCACGACTGGAACTTTTCTCAACGGGCTCATTCATTGCGGAGAGCAGCAATATCCGGCAGGACGTTCGGGAGAGCCTAATGCGGTTCTGCTGGGCGAGGCTCTGAAGAATCTAGGGTTGCGCGGATGTCGATTGAAGACGGGGACTCCTCCGCGTCTGGATGGACGCTCGATCGACTGGTCGAAGTTCCCGGCACAGCCGGGCGATGTCGATCCAACACCGTTCAGCTTTCGGACGAAGCGCGTGGCGCATCACGACTCGCAAGTCCCCTGTTACATCGCATGGACGACGCCAGAGACGCACCGCATCATCCGAGAAAATGTCCACCGGTCGCCGATGTATAGCGGACAGATTCAGTCGATCGGGCCGCGATATTGTCCGTCGATCGAAGACAAGATCGTGAAGTTTCCGGACAAGGAGATGCACCAGCTTTTCCTCGAACCTGAAGGGCTGAACACGCACGAAATTTACGTCAACGGGATGAGCACTTCTCTGCCAGTCGAGGTGCAACTCGCGATCCTGAAGTCGATTCCGGGGCTGGAGAATGCGGAGATGCTGAGGCCCGGATATGCGATCGAATACGACTCGATCGATCCGACGGAACTGGAACGCACGCTCGAAACGCGCAAGATCGCGGGACTGTTCCTGGGCGGGCAGATTAACGGGACGTCGGGCTATGAAGAAGCTGCGTGCCAGGGACTTATGGCCGGGATTAATGCCGCGTTGCAGGTGAAGCGCGAGGCGCCGCTGATTCTGGATCGAACCGAGGCGTATACGGCGATCCTGATTGACGATCTGATTTCCAAAGGGACGAACGAACCTTATCGCATGTTCACATCGCGGGCGGAATTCCGGCTGCATCTGCGCATCGATAACGCGGACCGGCGGTTGACGCCGCACGGCCGGCGAGTCGGGCTAATCTCGGATGGTGCATGGGCGGATTTTCAAGCGAAGCAAGATCGGCTCTCGCGGATGAAGAAGTTGATGGAGCAAACCCGGCTCACAGCCGGAAATGGTCATCGCTTGTCATCCGGAAGAGCAAAGTGACAACGAACCGGGTATCGCCGCAAGCACTTCGGGGAATGGGTGGAATTCGGCGGCGGGTCAGACCATCGCACAATTGCTGAAGCGTCCTGAGATCACCGTCGAACAATTGGCACCTGCTCTGCGCAAACTTGCTCCGGAATTTTTCGCAGAACGCGATTCGTCTGCGGACTCGTGCTGCACATCTTTCTTCGGAAGTGCGGAATGAACTCAAGTCCGTCGAAACGGAAATCAAGTATGAGGGATATCTCCTGCAACAACAGCGGGCCATGGAGCGATTGAAGAAGTCGGAGAAGCACTCGATCCCCGAGTGGTTCGACTACCGTTCGGTCAGCGGGCTCTCGCGCGAGATGCAGGAGAAGTTGACCAATGTGAGGCCGCGGACGATCGGCCAAGCGTCGCGCATTCCAGGAGTGACTCCGGCTGCGGTTTCGCTGGTAAATGTGTTCATCGAGATTCAGGCGAGGCGGCGCGAACAGGCCGCGGCACTCTGAAATTCCTGCTGTCTATTGAATATCTTCTTTCGCGTGCAATTCTTGGGCTCGCTTGAGCTCAGTATCCGCGTCTTCCTTTTTGCCCATATCGCGATACGCCTGTCCCGAGCAGGTAATGAGTTGTTGGATTGTTGGGCTCCATCGTCACAGCGTGCTTGAGGGACAAGACGGCAAGATCGTAGTCACCCTTTTTGTCGAGTACCTTACCCATCAGAATGAAGGGCACGCTCGACGTGGGGTCGAGCCGGATCGAGCGCTGTAACAGGCGCTGGGCGTCGTCGTATTTCTGAATGCGTGAGTACGCGTCCGCGAGCTTGTAGTAGGTGGCGGCATGCGCCGGATTGATGGCCAACTCTTTTTGGAATTCCGCGATCGACTCGGGAAGCCGCGATTTGTAGAGATAAAGTTCGCCGAGAAGAAAGTGAACCAGCGGCAGCTTCGGATCAAGCGCCGCTGCCTTGAGCGCATATTCTTCCGCGATCGGATCGTATTCCTGGCGCAGCAGCATGCGCGCGGTGAAGAGATACGCCGCCGCAGAGTCGCCGGGGACATCGAACATTTTCCCGAAGGCATGGCGTGCCTGATCGTAATTCCTAGTCTGGATGTAGCAATTGCCGAGGATGTAATAGCCATCGACGTTGGCGCGAGAAATCCAGCCTTGCACTTTTTCGAGCAGCGGAATGGCGTCGGCGGGATGTCCGCCTGCGAAATACGACATGCCGAGTAACTGGACGGCTTCTTCATTGTTGGGATCTTCGGCGTTGGCCTTCTTCAAATAGTCGATAGCCTTGGGAAAATCGCTTTTTTTGTAATAAGCCGTTCCGAGTTCGAGGGCAAGGCCCTTGGTCGCGGGATCGCGGGCTTCAACGGCTTGCAGTTGAGCAATGGCTTCGTCGAGTTTGCCCTGCTGCATGAGTTTGTGCGCCCCGGCAAATTCGGATTGCGTTGAGGCGGCGGGCGACGAGGAGTGCCTCAGGCGCAGGCACCTCCTGCCCCAGAGCACCGGAAGAAAGTATTCCGACAAGCATTGCGCAACACGCGAGACAAACGGGGAATCGCGTCTTCATAGCAAGAATTAGAGCACAAGCGGTTGGCATCGCTATCAGAGGGAAGCGGTTGTCAGGTCCGTTTCTTAATGCGCTCCCATTTCTTTCTTGAGCGCCTCCAGGTTTTCTTTCGCTAACGCCTGATTGGGATCGATCTGCAGAGCGTGCTCGAAGTGCGCTTTAGCGGCGGCGAGTTGCCCGGATTCCGCCAGAGCAGCGCCTAGATTGGCTTCGACATTGGCATCTTGAGGTTGGAGTTTGAGCGCTTGCTCGAATTGCTGCGCTGCGCCAGAGAAATCTTCTCCCGAGGCCAGCGCGATCCCGAGGTTGTAATGCGCGTCGAAATAATCGGGGCGCGATTTCAGAGCGGCTTGCAGGTATGTAACTGCTTGTTCAGGATGACCTGCCGCTACCAACGCCGCTCCCAGCGCGTTGTTTCCGGCGGCGTCCTCCGGTCGCAACTTCACCGCGACTGCATACTCGGAGATCGCGCCATCCAGATTGTTCTTCGACTGAAGCATAGCGGCCAGGTTGTAGTGCGCCTCGAAGTCTCCCGGATTTTTCTCGACGTTGTGGCGAGCCAGCGCTTCCTGCAGCGCCATCCGCGGATCCCCTTGCGCTGGATCGAAATTGACAGGCAACACTTGCAGCCAGAGATGGCACATCTCGTCGCTCGATCGATTTCCCGCCACCACGCGCGCCGGAGGATGATTCGGATTCAACGGATTGTCGTCGGAGTTGTCATAGCTATAGCGCAGGCTGATGGTCGTCCCCTTCGGTAGCCGCACCGGCTCTGCGTAGCGATAGACCGCCTGCCAGTTCAGATTCCACTGCGGAATGTGGATCAACGTTTGCCTGGTTCCATCGGGCAGAGTTGCGTACGACTGAATGTCTTTTCCGAGATAGTGCGCGTGCGGATAGATCGCCATCAGATCGACGTCGATGGGGAGAGTGAAGTCGTCGGTGACAACGAAGTTCTTTTCGCCAGCCGGGATGTCGAGTTTGGCGTCGTTCTCCATCTGCAGCAACATGGGAAACTTTGTCGCCGCATGCGACGTGAAATAAATCCCAATGCTCGGCTGAATGATTTCGGGCTTGCCCGAGGGCTGCAGGTGCGTATTGAGAATCAGGTCCGTACCCTTGTCGAGACGCAGAGCCATGCCATCTGGCTCGACGGAAGGAACCGTTCCCGGCTTCCAGAAGAGCAAATGGCTGTCGGGATCGAAAATCTGAGACTCGATCCGAATCTCCATGCCGCCAAAACCTGCGCCCGGCTGGGCTTCGCGTTTGCGCGATGCGCCAGCGCGATCCACAAGAATGTTGGCGTGATGCACGTAGCGCTTGTCGCCGGGACGAATCTCGATGGCCTTCACCCAGCGAGTTGTGTTGATGGGAACCGGAAAGATGAAGTTCCAGTAAGTGTCGGTGCCTTGCGGAGGAAGAACCAACGGCTTGGTCGCGGTGAGAATCAAGTCTGGCTTCCCAAGACGCCATCCCTCGACATATTTCGGCTCGGCGGGGAGATCCGCGGGACTTCCTTCGACCTCTCCTTGCTCGACCCAGTTCGCAATCAGTTTGATTTCGGTATCCGACAACCGGAGCTCATCCGCGAACTTAAGAACCTGCGGTTCGGGCAGCCAAGGCGGCATGGCACGCGATCGCGTTACGTCCGCTATCTGCCGCGCGTGCTTTTTCGCATCGGCGTAAGTCAGCAGAGAAAATGGCGCAGCCTCGCCCTGACGATGGCACTGCGCGCAAGATCGAAACATGATGGGAGCGATATCGCGATTGAAGTTGACTTGTGGAGCATCGCTCGGCGGATTCGGATGGGCCACCGAACGCGGGGCGAGCGCTCCGCTGACTGCGGCGAGCAAGATGAGAGCGAACACTGCGCGCTGGTTGAGAGTCAGTTGAGATCCGAGATGTAACATCCCACTCCTCTGACTTCGCTGTGGGCGACTGGCTTGCCTGCGGTTGCGGCGCGGATGGCATCTTCCAGCTCATGCGTCGTGGGCGCGGATCGCGCGCGGGAAAGATCCACATACCAGTTGTCGATGCGGCCCTCGTAAACGAGTTGGTGATTTCGACCGAACACGGCGACTTCCGGCGTGATCTGCACTCGACTTAGCTTGACAAACGAGTGCGCACGATCGCGCAACGCCGGAAGAGAATATCCGTACTCGGAGAGATAGGAACGAATCTGCTGCGCAGTGTCAGCCTGATCGGGATAGACGAGGTAAAAATTCGCATCGTTTTCGTACTTCTTGCTGATTTGCTGGATGACCGGTGCATAGCGCGCCGACACTGGGCAATCGCGGCGTAGGAATACCAGAACAACCGGCTTGTTGCTCTCCTTCAGCGGGTTCACGGAGTGGCCCTCCAGATCGAGAGCTGCCTCCTGCGATAGCGCAATGCATGAGGGAGCGCAGAGCGCTGCCACCAACACCAGCAATCGCAACGGAAATTTTCCCCACGGCATACGATCGACGCGCCTGCAAACCAGTCTGCACTCGACGCTAATCTGGATTCTAAGAGCGTTCCGCGGGAGTGTCTATCGTGGCTGCACTCCACAAGCGCGGAAAGAGAAAGCCAGTGGCTCGCCGGTAAGAGCCGTACTCTTCCCCCAGTTCTGAGGTGAGAAGCGCTTGCTCACGGAGAGCCTTGTGTGTGTGGGCCGCCAGCATCACGACGACACGCCTAGCACCCCGCGCCATTCTCCGACCACGAGAGCTGTGCCGACTGCGGCGAGCAACATTCCGGTGTAGATGGGATGGCGCACAAAAGCATAAGGACCGGAACGAATAATCCGATGACCTTCTTTAAGGGTGACGCGGGCGCTCCAGTATTGTCCGAGGTAATAGCGGGCCCAGATCGCGATTGCAATGCCGAAAGTCGTGAGAGCGACGCCGGCCTCTGCGACCCAGGTTTCGGCAGGAATGAAACGACGACCCAAAAAACCGAAGCGAAGCGCAGAAGAAAAAAGAAGTTCGAATGCGATCACCATGGGAATGATCGTTGTCAGGCGGTCTCTGAGACTTTCCTGCACCTTCGTACGCTTCACGCGCAGCCACGAGATCAACCAGTAGGCGACGAAGACGTACCAGGGAATCATGTCGAGTTGCCAGGGTGTGAGTGGTTTCATGTGTCACCTTCAAAACTTCTGTCGTGCAGCGACGTTGATTAGTCGCCGTTCTTGAGCGTTGATTTCGCGATCCGGCGCAACCGCCGGATCCATTCGAGTTCGAGTTCAATCTGCTTGCGCAGATGGCTCACGACTTCGCCGCCGAACTTGCCGAGATCCATCTTGCCTTGCAGTGTTTCTAACTTCTCATCGCGTCGTTGCAGGTAGTTCTCACGGAACTGGAGGGTCGCGTCGCGTGCTTGGGGCTGAAGGGCCGGAAACAGACCCACGCGGAGATGGAACGCCTCCTCTGAAGCAGCATCGCCCTCACTGAATGCATTCAGACGGTCGAATAACTTGCGCCGACCTTCGGCGGTCAATATGTATTGCTGGCGCGTCTGTCCGCGCTCTCCGGGAACGGCCTTCTTACTGACCCATTTGTCGTTCAAAAAACGCCGGAGCATGGGATAGACGAGGTTGTTATGCAGTTCCTGGCCCATGATCCATCCGGCTTCGCGCTTGAGCTGGTATCCGTATTTGGGACCATCCAGCATCATGGCCAACATCAATAGGTCATTCATGACAGTATCAATATTGACCTATGGAGAGATCCTTCGTCAAGGAGCAGCCTGCGCTTTGTGATCACAGATTGTGATCTCAAAATCGGGCTTCGGTCCTGACCGACTAACTGGCCTCACCCTAAAGATTCTCAGGCCCCGATCCAGTGCAGTTCCGGCAGAACGCCCGTCGCCCCAACGGCTACAATGTCCTGAGCATGATTGCCCATTTGCGCGGAACTTTGCTGGCCAAGCATCCGAACCAGGCCATCGTCGAAACGGCTGGCGTCGGTTACGACGTCACGATCAGCGTGCCAACGTTTTCAGATTTGCCCGCCGTTGGAAGCAACGTTGCGCTGCATATTCACACGCACGTCCGCGAGGACATGATCGCTCTTTACGGATTTCTGCGCCCATCTGAGAGATTGCTATTTGAAAAGCTGATCACAGTGAGCGGGATTGGTCCAAAGCTGGCAATTACGATTTTGAGCGGCATGGCTGCGGATGAGATGGTCGGAGCAATCCGCGGTAACGATGTGACCCGACTGATTCGCATTCCTGGAATCGGCAGGAAGACTGCGGAGCGCATGGTGCTCGAGTTGCGGGATAAGTTGCCCGAGACTGCACCAGCAGCGCCAGCGGCTCCGGCCTTAAATGCAGTCGAAGAAGACGTTCTTTCGGCGCTGATCAATCTCGGTTATCAAAGGGCGCCTGCAGAGAAAATCCTGGCGGCCGTGGTGAAAGAAGGAAGTGGGAAGTCGTTCGATCAGATCTTCCGTGCAGTGCTCGGCCGGCTCTCGAAATAGCGATTCGCTGTCACTTGCCGATGCAGAACGTGCTGAAGATCAAGTTGAGGATATCGTCGGTGGTGGTTGCTCCTGTGATGGCGTCGAGCGGGCGCAGCGCATTGTAGAGATCCATCAGCAGCATTTCGTGCGGAACTCTTTCCTGGACGGCATTCTTCGCCGCACCCAATGCGACAAGTGAGTCTTGGACCAAACCCTGGTGGCGAATGTTGGTTAGAAATCCCGCCTCGGCTTGTGTTCCACGTTCTCCACCGATGTGGCGAAGAATCTCAGCGCGAAGTTCAGTAATCCCGTCTCCATTGACGGCGGAAGTGCGGACCGCCGGGCTTCTATCCACTCGCCACTGGTCACTGACGCCAAGATCGCTTTTGTTCCCCACGACAATCACGGGCCGACTCTCGGACTGCCGCAGTAACTCTGTGTCCTCTGTGGTTGGTTCCTGTGACGCATCGAGCACCACCAAAACCAGATCGGCATCGGCGAGCGCTTCCATCGATTTCTGAATTCCGATCGATTCGGCTTCATCGAGAGCATGGCGAATGCCAGCGGTATCGACGAGTTTGACCGGAATGCCTCCGATGGCAACGGTCTCGGTGACCAGATCGCGCGTCGTTCCGGGAGTGGCGGTGACGATGGCGCGTTCGCGCTCGACCAGGCGATTGAACAAACTTGATTTGCCAACATTCGGGCGACCGACGATGGCGAGCGTCAAGCCTTCATGCACGATCTTTCCGTATTCAAAACTGGCACTGAGTTGTTCGAGCGGCGCACGTACCGCAGCGATGTGATCGAGAATCGTCACGTCGGGCATGACCGACACATCATCTTCCGCGAAGTCGATTCCGGCTTCGAGCACCGCAATCAGTTCTACTAACTTTTGCTTGATCGGCTGCAAGCGCCGTGACAGAGCCCCTTCCAGTTGTTGCGCGGCGATCTTGGCCTGATATAACGTCTGCGAGTCGATGAGATCTCGCACGGCTTCCGCTTGAGTCAGATCGATGCGGCCGTTGAGAAAGGCGCGCATGGTGAACTCACCCGGCTCGGCAAGACGCGCCCCGGCGGAGACGCAGAGTTCGACGATATGCCGCAGAATCACCGGCGATCCGTGAGCGGAAATCTCAACAATGTCGTCCGGTAGTGTAAGAATGAGGCTTGGCGAAATATGTAACGACGACTTCATCAATGCGGGCCGCCGGGTCTTGCCCCCGGCCAGCCGAGGGCGGCTGTCCCCACATTCGTTACGCGCTCATCCTCCCCGCCGGGGTCGACGAGTTCTCCGAAGATTGCGTGTCCCGGCTGCAGATCGTGCTTTAGCCGCAGCATCGGCGCAGCGATCTCCAAAGCCTTCGGCCCGGAGAGGCGTACGACCCCGATTCCGCCGCGTCCGGGCGGCGTCGCGATGGCGACGATGGTGTCATCGAGATTCACGCGCCGATTGTAACGGGTAAACTAGGAAAACGTCGTTGGTCGATTGTCGTTCGTCGGTGGTTTCGGTTGCCGATTCAAGGACTCGGCATCCTAAAGATCGCACCAACGACTGACAACAAACGACCAGCCACTTTACTTAGGAGTAAGAACCTTGTCCGTAGCTGACGAACTGTTGAAGGCGAACGAAGCGTTCGCGCGCAATTTCAAGCTGGGCGAATTGCAGGTCCGTCCCAAACGGCACGTGGCCGTGCTCGCCTGCATGGATTCGCGCATCCTATTCGAGCATTGCCTTGGACTTAAACCAGGCGACGCGCACATGATCCGCAATGCCGGCGGCATCGCCACCGAAGATGCGCTGCGGTCGCTGATCGTTTCGCATCACCTACTCGATACACAGGAATTCATCATCATCAATCACACCGACTGCGGGTTGCTGAAAGTACAGGAATACGAACTGCGGTCGAGGCTAGCGGAGAAGATGGGCGTCGTCGCGAGCGAACCTGCTCACTTTTATGCGTTCGATGACCTGGAGGCGAATGTGCGACAGCAGATGCATCGGGTGAAATCGCATCCGTGGATTCCGAAGCACATTCCTGTGCGGGGATTTGTTTACGACGTGAAGACGGGGCGACTGAAAGAAGTGGAGCAGTGAGGCGGAAAGAATCAGGAAAATTGTCAGATGATGAAGAGCGGGTAAACGGCACCCGTCAGGAAACGCATACCGCGCCACCTTTTCAATCTCTCCCCGTAACTCCGCGTACGGCACCGCGCCCGGGTGATACCACGCGACCTTTCCCCCACGATCGAGCAGCACGAGCGTTGGCGTGGTCGAGGCTCCGTAGACTTCGAAGTTGTACTTACTGATTGGCACGGGCATATCGAGCAGTCCGCTGTAGAAGCGATGGCGCACGGCGTCGATGTAGCGGAGTTCGTCGCTCGGCGATGCGTGCTCGATTTGGGCCGTGTACCCGTAATAGCGAGTTGGCCCGATCACCTTCAGCCCTTTCGCCGCAAATTCCGATCGCAGCTGAGTGATGATCGGCGCCTCTGCCTTGCAGTCTCCGCACCAGTGTGCCCAGAAAAATAGCAGTACTGGCGAACCTTTGAGTTGCGCGGCCGGCGGGAGATTCGCGCCCAGCGTCTGATCTGACTTCAAGGCCGGCGCAATCCTTCCCTGGAATGACAGCAGGTTCAGATTTTTCTGCAGCCGGTCGTGAATGGAAGTATTGCCGTATGTCCGCAGCGCGGATTGAAGCAGGGCGACGGCCTGCGTATGCTGGCCTTTGGCGGCGAGAACCTGCGACTGAACCTCCAGTGCCGCACCGAGAGCGATCGGCAAATGCGGTTCAGAATCGAGCGTGCGCTGCTTCAACTGCTCAACTGCCAGAGTCTTTGTTTCCTTGGCATAGGCGGCAGCTTGTTCGTACTGGCCCTGATCTAGCGCTGTACGCGCCATCCACGAATAGGCCTCTAAGTATTCCCCGTCGACACCCCTCTGGCTGCGATAAGAATTGAGTTCGCCCTCGGCCGCGGAAAAGTTGTTTTGCGAGAGAGCGATGCGAACGTTATCCACAATTCCGGCCCATGCCACAGAGCCCACGAGCAAAATTGAAGCGAGCAGAATTCTTGAGCGCATTGTGCTTATGATGATTGTTTTCTTGAAAGGTGGCAAATCTGCAGTCCGGCGATGCGGCTCACGCTCTCGACATAACATCCCTAATATCAATTGTTTAGACAGGCTCCGCGCCGAATTCTGTAGCTATTTCGGTGCACTTTCGATTAAAATAAAGCTGCGTTTGACTTTAGAGTTCCTTCGCAGTACAAGCATCTCCGCTTAACCCAGCGCGTGACCTGCCTGCAGAAGAATCCCGAAAGTTTCAGCGCTACATCAAGAAAAAGGAACAGTGCAACAACATGGAAACAGGAACAGTGAAGTGGTTTAACGACGCCAAGGGCTACGGTTTTATCAGCCGCCAGAACGGCGAGGATGTCTTCGTGCATTTCTCCGCGATTCAGGCGAGCGGCTTCCGCAGTCTGCAGGAAGGTCAGCAAGTACAGTTTGACGTGGTCAAAGGCCCTAAGGGCTGGCAAGCTGAGAACGTCAAGGGCGTCTAACACCGCTTCCGAGTAACAATTCGCAATGAGGGCGGCCAGAAATGGCCGCCCTTAGTTTTTTGTGATTGACTCCCCACCATACGCAGCGTTATAGTACGTTACGTACTATAGGCGAGTGTAAGAATGGATCCCTTCATACGGATTTTGCACAGACTGTCAGTTTGTATCGTAGGCGCGATTCTCGCGCCGCAATTCTCGTTCGCTCAAACCTCTCCGAGTACCACATCGACTCCTCCCGCGGCATTAGCGGCCCACCAAATCCACCGGCAGATCGAATTGCACTTCGCGCCCTGAGCCTGCCCTGACATGAATACAGCGAAAATCCCGGCACTCGGTTATGCGCTCCTCGGCTTACTGCAGA
Source organism: uncultured Acidobacteriota bacterium (assembly GCA_963787685.1). Lineage (GTDB taxonomy): Bacteria > Acidobacteriota > Terriglobia > Terriglobales > Acidobacteriaceae > Sulfotelmatobacter. The sequence continues at coordinate 29,082 of CAWBED010000024.1, read as the reverse complement.
AGCCGTCTTCTGGATACGACTTGCGCAAAGTGTTTTCTTCGACGTCGATGAAAACCTACAGCGACAGTCCCGGCGCGATTTATCCCGCTCTCCAACGTCTTGAGAAGCAAGGACTGGTTCGCGGAACGATCGAGGAAGGATCAGGACTGCGAAGACGGCAAGTTTTTCGGCTGACGTCGAAGGGGCTTGCTGAACTCAAGAAGTGGATCACGCGGCCGGTGTCGCGCGACGACATGATTGGGAAACAGGCAGAAATCATGCTGCGTTTTGCCTTCAGTGAAACAGCGGTTGGCCGGGACGCATCCCTGGCGCTACTGAAATCTCTGGAAGCGGCTTTGAAGCCTTATCTCGACGGTCTGCACGAAGAATTCCGAACTGTCAAAGCCGTAGCGCCTGCCTCGGGCTGGTTAGCCTTCGAGTGCGGTATCCGCGGCACCGAATGTCTGCTGGAGTGGGCTCACTACGCTATTGCAACCTACGAAAAAGAAGGAAGGAAAAAAGGAGGCACATCGTGAAATTGTCCAATGCAATCCTGCGCTCGGTCGTCGTCTTCATAGCGGCCTGCGTCATTCAAGCTCTGGCAGGAGCGCTCCTGCTATCGCAAGTTAAGATTCCGGCTTCCCCGCACGCCATGGAGTGGATGCTGTTTTCCACCTCATTAGTGATTGCGGCGCTCTCGGTGGTGGCGTTTCGCGCCGATCTTCGAGGATGGCAGTTGGGAGTGGCGCTGGCTGGCGTTCCCTTGATTATTGGCACTGTAAACGCGATTGAAGGCATATTTTTTCTGACGAACTATCCTTTTCCGTGGAGTCGACTCTTCGCGTTCATGATCGTGTCGGCGGCCCTCATCATCCCGGTATGGGTTCTGTTGTTTGGGAAACGGCATGAAATTGCGCCCGACCACTATCATCCCATCGCATCGCAGTCGAGTGGCGAGAAGGTTTGGAAGTTCGTGGTCTCCGATATCGCTTACTCGTTCCTTTACCTCACTGCCGGAATGATTGTTTTTCCGTACGTAAAGGATTTCTACGCCACGCAACACCTTCCCAGCATGCCGCAAATCCTCGCGATGCAACTGCTCCTGCGTGGACCGGTATTTATCCTGTTGTGTCTCGCGCTGGTGCGTCTGCTGGGACTGCCGCGTCTCGCCGGGGCTCTGGTCGTGGGCGTTGTTTTTACGATTTTGAGCGGCGTGGCGCCACTGCTGGTTCCTAGCCCCGTTTTTCCGGACGCCGTCCGCTGGGCGCACTTCTGCGAAGTAACCAGTTCGAATTTTGTGTTCGGCGCGATCGTTGCCTGGCTTTGGGGAAAGCCCGAATTGGCTCCAATGCGTGCTGTGCTCCACACTGCCTAGCTGACGGAATAAAGCAGGAGAGGAATCCTCGAGCGGATTCCTCTTACTGCTGCTGCATGTCGCGAATCAGAACAACGTCGGAATCGGTATGCCCGCGAACCAATGCCAGTTTGCTTCCATCCGGAGACCAGTGATAGTCCCAGATATGTTCAGCCTTGAATGAAGTCAATTGCTTGCCGGCGGAGCCGTCCAGCGGTTGTTGCCATAAGTTGTCCACGCCGTTTTCACGAATCGGATACACGACGGACTTTCCATCGCGCGAGAATCGGATGAATACACCGGCACGCTCACGTTCGAATTTCATCGATCTTCGAACTTGTCGCGTAGCGAGATCAAGCAGCACGAGTTTATCCTCGTGACCGTTGGCATGGTCGATGATTCCAAAGACTGCCACAGCGCCGTCCGGAGAAATATCGAACGTCCCATCGAGAGTCTGCGCGGTAACCCTTTCTGCGAGCACCACCATCGATCGGCACCTTCATGATTCCTCCCGCGTTGTCATCCATGTAATAAATCCATTGCGAGTCCGGAGAACATACGGGAAAGTTGTCCTGCTGCCAGACGAGAGATGTTTCAGATTCCCACCAGAAGCATCGGCGCGCCAAATATTCTGGCCGCCCTTGCCGCCGATGACGCTAAGCAGAAATACCAGATATTTGCCGTCGGAGCATTCCCACGGATCTCCGTTGATGGAGCCCGTCTCTGTGGCGAACGATCCCTTGGCGCCCGTGTCAGGATTTATCCAATGCAGCGCGTTTTCGGTATCGTCGATCAGGCGGCCGTCGTGCGTCCATGTAAAGTTCGTGAAATTGAAGACTGGATTGATCTGCCGCACATCGGCCCCGCCGCCAGTTGCCGACATGACAGACAGGCTCCATCGTCCCTCGCTGAGCACGGTCGCCAGCACCTGACCATTGGCCGAAAGGCTGAGATCGGAATAGTTGTTGGTGTCGCGGGTGATCGGAGTGATTTTTCGCGTCCGGATATGAAATAAAGATAATCTGCGCCCTCGTGTAGTTGCTTGCGCGGTCGCTGTCCAGAGCAAGCAGTCCCTTACCGTCTGGCATCCAGATGGGCACACCTAGAGCATCCGCGGAGCTCAAAACCAAGTGCTGCTGCCCGTTACTTGTATCCACCGCGATCAATCCCGTCAGAGCGTCTTTCGGCTGGTTTATAACGCAGAGAATCGTCTTGCCATCGGGCGACCATGCCGGACTAAGCAGCTTCTGCCCCGTCACACCACCGGTGAGCACGCTTTCCGCGCCCGAGTCCAGCGAACGAACAATCAACTGATACTTCCCGGGCTCAGGATTGTCGTAGCGCATGAAGGCAACTTTGCGGCCATCGGGAGAAATCGTAATGTTCGTGTCCACATCACTTGCCAGCTTTTCGGGAGTTCCGCCCAGCAACGGTGCGCGATAGAGGAACTGAAGATTAGGGGATCCGGGATCGCTGCGCACAAAATAGAAGTAGTTGCCGTCCGGCGAGAAGCGCACTCCGTGGTAGTAAAGCTCGGCCGGAGGCTGGACTTGTGTGATGCTGTTAGTGGGAACATTGCGCAGTGACAAGCTGGCGACACCGTTGTCTCGCACCAGACTGAGAATGTATTTTGCGTCGGGTGAGAGCGCTGCCCACATTACGTTTCCTTCCTCCGTAACTTTTGTGACGGAAAAGTTGCGGAAGGGCATGGTCGAGTGCCGCGTGAGCAGAGAATAAACTCCGTACGACGCCGCTAATACAAGCACGAGTCCCAATAAAGCGATGAATCCGGTTCCTACTTTGTGCCGGCCGGCTGCCGCAACTACGGCAGAACTCTGATGCGGAACAGCCTGCGAGAAACCTGCTCCGCTACCGACCGCTACCGCAACCCCGGACCCCGAAGGGGATGATGCCGCCACCGGAACCGACGCAGAAGCAGAAGCCGCAGTCTTTCGTCCAGATTCGACATCGCGCTTTAGCCGCTTGAGGTCGCCGCGCAGGTCCGCGGCAGACTGGTAACGCAGATCACGGTCCTTCTCCAACAGCTTCTCAACTATTTCCTGAAACTTCGGCGATAGAGTCGCATTCAACTGCAGCACGGGAACTGGATCGAGTTCCAGAATCGCGTGAAACACGACAGCCGAGGTGGCGCCCGCAAAAGGCAGCTTGCCAGTCGCCATCTGGTAGATCACGGTGCCCAGACGAAAACAGATCCGTGCGCGTATCGAGATCCTCGCCCCGCGCTTGCTCGGGCGACATATACGAAATCGTTCCCACAGTTGCGCCTGGGCTGGTTAGGTTCGCCGGGACAGGGGAGTCTTGCGTTGCGCCGATCGTCTCCATCGCCATCTCGGGGCGCGTCAGCTTGGCCAGACCGAAGTCGAGAACTTTCACCTGGCCGCGCGGCGTCAGGAAAATGTTCGCCGGCTTGATATCGCGGTGAATGATTCCCTTCGCGTGTGCCGCGTCTAGCGCGTCGGCAAGTTGAATAGCAATGTCGAGAAGCCGGTCCGTCGGCAGCGGCCCGGAGCGAAGCTTCTGTTCCAGGTTCTGGCCTTCGAGCAGTTCCATCGCGATGAACGACACCGACGCGGAGCTCTCGCCGGGTGCAGTTTCGACGGCATAAATCGTGCAAATATTGGGGTGATTCAGCGCCGAAGCCGTGCGTGCCTCGAGCAGAAAACGGTCGAGCGCATTCTGATCGCGCGACATTTGCAGAGGCAGGAACTTCAGCGCCACTTTGCGACCGAGGTTGAGGTCCTCGGCCTCATACACCACGCCCATCCCGCCGCTCCCTAGCTGGCCGGTAATGCGGTAATGCGAGATCGTCTGATTGATCATGGTTCAGTCCCGAAGCACGGAGCGGAGTGCTTCATCTTAGGTGGGATGGAAATCTCAGTCAACGCGGAACGTGGGCGCAAACCTCCGCTCCACGATTCATTTTGCCGAAGGAAGGGGCTGATTTTGCTCGTTCTCCAGGCGCTCAACCATTTCCTTCGGCAGTGCGTGCAGAAGTTCGAGAAAGGCGGCGTTGGTCCAGCCGAAGCCAACCACGTTCATTTCATAACCCAATTCAACGTGAGCTTCAGAGGAGCGCGTCACCACGTTGTACTTCTCGCGGATGTTGCCGTCGCGCCGGAAATTCTCCGCAACCGTGGACAAGAACTCGTACGAGACGCGGTCCGCCTCAGCGGTATATCCATAGCGTCGCAGCCCACCGATCGCGAGCATCTCGATATTTCCCCAACCGTAGGGCAAGTCCCACTGCGTCCCCATATCTTCCGTGCTCATCGGAATGCCGCCGGGCCGCTCGAACACTTTCAGATTATCGGCCACTGCCTTCGCCTGCGCTGGAGTTGCCAGCCCGGCCCATAGCGGATAAAACGTGCTTGCATACTTGTAGTTCGACATCCGCTTAGTCACAAAATTGAAGTCGAAGAATAATCCCTGGTCGCTATTCCACAGATAATGCGTGATGAGCTTCTTGCGCTCTTCGGCCCGCTTGTTCCATTTTTTCGCGTTGTCGGCGTGTCCGAGCCACACGCTGATCTGCTCCATATCTTTTTCTGTTTTGTAGAGCAAGCTATTCAGGCAGACGGGAGCATAGTGATGGGTAGCGGAACCGAAAGCTCCGAAACGGAAGCTGACGTCAAAACCTGACTCGCGCATCGAGCGATCGCCCTTGTAGTAATCCGCGCTCAGCTTGAACTGGCGAGCCTTTTCACACTCGGCTCGCGCCATGGTCGTCGATGCATCGCAGACTTGTAACGAATACTGTGAGCCTGCGACCGGCTCTTTGGATCCAGCAGTCGTATCGACCACGTAGTCATCCGCCACGCCAGGGTGAAGGAAAAAATATTGCGCGACCTTGCGGTAAAAGCCGGTCTCATCCTGCACTGCCTCGGCAGGCGGGCCTTCGCCAAAATCGAAATAGCGGGATAAGCCGGTATCTCCGGCCAGATGCGGATCGCGGGTCCACATCCCGTAATCCTTATCCAAATCCGCATATGCTCTTTCCAGCCAGGCGCGATCGGCGGTTACGTCCTTATGTGGCGACTGCTTCTGCATGGCTTCGTACACATCGACCACCATCGAACTCATGAATGGAGGCTGCGATCGCGTCAGATAATAAGTGCGGTTCGCGTTGAGCATCGCGCCATAATTCTCGACTTCGAAAAAGAAGTTATCGACCATTCCCCGAGCTAGCTCCACGCGGCCCGCCTGCAACAATCCGCGAATGATGAAGTAGCTATCCCAGCCATACATCTCGTTAAAGCGTCCACCGGGCACGACGTATTTTTCGGGGAGATAGAGCAGACCGGGTGGATTGAAGTTGCTGGTATCAATCTCACCTAAACGGTGAATCTCAATTGGCAAATGTTCGACACGCACTTTGCAATCCGCAGTCAGCGTTTTCACCGACTGAGGCTCGACAAATCCCGCGGGCAAATACAGAACGGGAGCGGTCGCGACCTTGGGATCGACGATGCTCTTGCATTCGGTCATCGAGCGCGTCAGCGTATCCCATCCCGACGAGATGTAATCGAGAATTGGTTTTAGGCCCTGGCCTTCAGGAGCGGCTGATACCGGAGCGCCGCGCTCGGCGACGGCGCAGAAGATCGCAGCAACGAGAACACTGCGAAGAAGAAATGTAGCGATACGAAGGCTGGGTTTTCTGGAGCCATGAATCATCATCGGCTAACCGGGAAAAGCTTCGCCATGATAACCGCGCGTTGAGACGGCGGCCAAAATTATTTGGACCCTCAATCGCCGCACCTGCGTCGTCACCCGCCTTCGATCCCTGTGTTTTGGTTTATGCTAAGTAGTTTTCCGTTTGCCTGAGGGGGAAAAGTGAAGCGATCGAAACTGGTCTTTTTTCTATTTGTGTGTTCGGCCGTCTTTTTGTCCACCGCTGCAGGCTGGGGCCAGGTTCCCGAAAATACTTATCAAGAGCTGCATTGGCGCATGATCGGGCCCTTTCGCGGGGGCCGGACACGCGCCGCAACCGGAGTTCCTAGCCAGCCAAACTTGTACTACGTGGGGCAGGTCAACGGCGGAGTCTGGAAATCTGACGACTACGGGCGCACGTGGAATCCGATCTTTGATCACGAATCCTCACAGTCCATCGGAGCCATTGCGGTTGCGCCCTCAGACCCCAATATCATTTACGTCGCCAGCGGCGAAGGATTACATCGTCCCGATTTGTCGGTCGGCAACGGCATCTACAAATCTACGGATGCAGGCAAGTCTTGGATTCATCTCGGGCTTCGCGACGGAGAGCAGATTCCCGCGTTAGCCATCGATCCGCGCGATCCAAACAAGATTTTCGCCGCAGTTCTCGGACATCCTTACGGTCCGAGTGAAGAGCGCGGCCTTTACCGCTCGACCGATGGCGGCCAGAACTGGCAGAAAGTTATTTCCAAGGATGAAAACACTGGCGCTTCCGATGTCGAGATCGATCCGTCAAATCCCGATGTTGTCTATGCCTCAATGTGGGAAGTTCGCGAGGGTCCGTGGGAGGACGGCAACGAGTTCAACGGCACTGGCGGCGGACTCTTCAAATCCACCGATGGCGGATCAACATGGCATCAGCTGAACAACGGCTTGCCAAAGGATCTCTCGCAGATCTACGTAGCCATCGCTCCCAGCGATTCGCGACGCCTCTATGCAACCCTGGGAACCGCGTCAGGGAAATTGAACGTTTACCGCTCCGATGATGGCGGCGACAGCTGGGCGCAAATCACGACTGATCCCCGCCCCTCAGGGCGGATCGGTGGCGGCGACCTGCCCATCCCGAGAGTGGATCCGAAAAATCCCGACTCGGTTTATGTGGCCAGCACCGTCACGATGCACTCTACCGACGGGGGCAAGACTTGGTCTGGATTTCGCGGCGCCCCCGGCGGCGATGACTATCAGAATCTGTGGATCAATCCCAACAACGGCAACATTATTCTTCTCGTCAGTGATCAAGGCGCACTCGTCACGGTCAATGGGGGCGCCAGTTGGAGTTCCTGGTACAACCAGCCGACAGCGCAGCTCTATCATGCAATTGCCGACAATTCTTTCCCTTATCGCGTTTGCGCCGGGCAACAGGAGAGCGGGTCCGTCTGCATTTCTACTCGCGGCAACGATGGCGCCGTCACGTTTCGCGAGTGGCATCCGGTAGGCGTAATCGAGTACGGGTACGTCGCGCCCGATCCTCTGAATCCAGATCTGGTTTATGGCGCCGGGAGAACTGAGGTTTCGCGCTTCCATTGGTCGACGGGCCAAGTGCAGAATGTCACCCCGATTCCGCTGCGCAATCCCAAATTCCGCGCCAACCGCACCGAGCCGCTGATGTTTTCCCCAGTGGATCCGCACATCCTTTATTACGCGACAAACGTTTTATTCAAAACCACCGATGGCGGAAATACATGGGAAACCATCAGCAAAGATCTGACGCGAGAGAGCCCGGGCATTCCCGCAAGCGTCGGCACGCTCGCCAACAAAGGTGTCGAGAAGCAGAGAGGAGTCATCTACGCTCTCGCTCCATCATTTAAGTCGCTGACCACTCTGTGGGCCGGAACTGATGATGGCCTGCTCTGGATCACGAACGACGCTGGAAAAAACTGGACCGATATCACGCCGAAAGAACTGACTGCATGGAGCAAGGTCACGCAGATCTCAGCGTCGCATTTTGATGAGCGCACCGTTTACGCATCGGTGAGCCGCTTCCGCATCAACGACCTTCATCCTTATATCTACCGCACGCACGACGGCGGCAAAAGCTGGAAGCTGATCACCTCAGGCCTGCCCGACTTTGGCCCCGTCGACACAGTGCGCGAAGATCCCGTCCGCAAAGGCCTTTTGTACGCCGGCACCGAGAACGCTGTCTGGGTTTCGTTCGATGACGGAGATCATTGGCAATCCCTGCAACTGAATCTGCCGCACACTTCGATGCGTGACTTGTGGATTCACGACGACGACCTGATCGTTGCGACCCACGGCCGCTCGTTCTGGATTCTCGACGACATCGCTCCTTTGAGGGAAGTTGCAGGTCTGCCGAGATCAGCACACCTTTTTGCTCCAGCTGCCGCTTACCGGATACAACGCGACACCTATACCGATACGCCTCTTCCGCCGGATGAGCCCGCGGCAGCCAATCCTCCAGACGGCGCAGTCCTGGACTACTATTTGCCGTCTACCGCCAATGCGGTGACGATCGAGATCGTGGATTCGAAGGGTCAGACCGTCCGGAAATTTTCCAACACGGATAAGCCTGATGTGACCGAGGAAGAACTTCAGAAACAGTTGATCCCGCTGTATTGGGTTCATGAACCACGGCAACTCTCGACGGAAGCAGGCATGCATCGCTGGATTTGGCACTTGCACTATCCCGAACCTACATCTACGCGCCACGAATATCCCATCGCAGCCATCCCGCACGATACTCCGCGACTTCCGCTTGGCCCCACAGTTTTACCTGGAAGCTACACAGTCCGGCTCACGGTCGACGGGAAGACTTCGACAGCGCCGCTCACAATCAAGATGGATCCGCGCGTCAAGATCTCCAGAGGAGGACTGGAAAAGAAGTTTCAAGCTGAGAGGAAGCTGGCCTCTTTGATGACCGATACCGCGGAGGCTTTGCTTCAAGCGGGCTCGATTCGCGAGCAGATCGAAAAGATGAGTCCAGAATCGGCCTCACATGCCAAGGACGCAATTGCCGATTTTCAGAAGAAGCTTGATTCCCTGACCGGCACAGGCGGCGGATTCTTCGCGCCGCCGTCACAGGAAGTTACGTTGAGCCGTGCCAACGGATCGGTCGGGACCTTATATCAGCAGATCTGGGGAGTTGACGCTGAACCGACGGTGGCTCAAGTTGAAGCAATGACAGCCGCCGATCGCGAAAGCAACGACGTGCTCAAGCGCTGGAGCGAATTCAAGACCAAGGAACTGCCCGCGATGAATCGCATGCTTCGGGACGCGCAGGTTCCTGAAATCAAGATCCACGCCGATTTCAAGCAGGAAGATGTAGAGATTGACGTGGAATAGAGGCTCTGTTTCGAAATCGCGGACCTCTTAGAGTTGCTCGACCGCTTTCTGCAACTCTGCGGCGATTTTCTCCGGATCGCTTCCGGGCGGGAATGTCATCGGCGTGCCGATACGCACACGAATCGTCCATGGCGGAGCGAATTTCTTTCCCGCCTGCTTTCGTTCAAAAAGTCCGTCGATCCGCATCGGCAGAACGGGGATACCCAGATTTTCCGCCAGCAACCCGATTCCCGCACGAAACGGATTCATTTTGCCGTTCGTGGTATGCCGTCCTTCGGGGAACACGAGCACGCTGTAGCCGCGATCGACGGCTTCGCCCGCGTAGGCAAAGCTCCGGCGGAATCCGGCCTGGCGCGGCAGGGGAAATAAGATTCAGCAAGGAAACAGCCGAGACCCATTTGATCCGATCCCAAATGCGCGCAAAAAAAGCGCGGCCGGGTGGGGGCGTGCGCAGGGCCTCCAGCGCCTCGCCGCCGGCAGCAGTCGCGAGCCGATTTCGGAAGCGTGCCGGCAGAGCCGTGAGAATGAATCCCGGATCAACGTGGTCAATGTGATTCGACACGACCAGCAGCGGTCCTTGCACTCCGCGTAAGTTCTCACGCCCTTCGATGCGTGGCCAGCCCAGCAGCATAATCGCCGGACGCATCAGCAAGTAGTGCGCGAGAAGTCTCAGCCATCGCACCGGCCAGCGCAGCGCCCATATCGGATAGTGATATCCCTGCCCCGGCGTGGATTCGCCGCGCAGCATTCGCTCGAGATCGCCGACTGTCCGCACTGTGCTGTAACGGGCCTCGCTGAGGTCCACCTGATAGCGGTCTTCGACTGCACTCAATAGTTCCACGCGATCCAGCGAACTGAGGCCAAGGTCTGAGTCGAGGCTGGCATCGTCGCGGAGGTTGGGCATTGCGCGACCTGAAACCCGTGCAATCAGTTCGCCCAGAAGCCCACTCTGTTCACTCCTCGTGGCGTCTGCTCCCGGCTGCATTCTCGCCTGCACGGTTTCTGCGATTAACTTCCTTCGAGGTTTTTGCGTACTGGTGCGCGGAAAATCTTCCTGCGGCCACTCCATCCACATATGAATGCGCTGGTACTCCGCCAAAGATTCGTTGGCCCGGCGCACGACCGCTTCCACCTCGCTCTTCTCGCGCAGAATCACCACCGCACATGGCTCGGCGTTGCCTCCGCGCTCGATCCCAACGACAACGCAGTCTTTCACTTCGGGCTGATGCCGCAATGCAGCTTCCAGGTCTTCGGGATAAACATTCGTACCGCCGGGCGTAACGATGACTTCTTTCTTGCGTCCCTTAAAATAAAGATTGCCGTCGGCATCGAGCTCTCCGACGTCGCCTGTGCGATACCAGCCCTCATCGTCCGACACGCTATGTCGCGCCTTGGGAGTCCCAGTAGCCGGAAGCGACGCCTCCACCTCGAACGAGTATCTCGCCGTCCGGCGCCAGCTTGACTTCACGTCCCGGCAAGACTTTCCCGATCGATCCCTTCCCCAAGCGGAACGGATGATTCACGCTAATCAGCGAAGTTGTCTCGGTCAGGCCGTATCCCTGGACCACAGCAAATCCCAGCCGCCCCCAAAATTCTTCGCTCTCCGAATCGAGCGCAGCCCCTCCCGAGATGAACGCCCAGAACTTCCAACCAAATTGTCTGATGAATCCCGCGGAAGATGATCCACCGGCGCAGAAAATGTTTACCCTGTGCAGCGACGAATTTCTTTTGGAAAGCTGCCCGCTTTCCGCGGTCTTCCAGGTCGCGCTCGACCTTTTGCTTCAGCGATTGCAAGACTCGCGGAACGCTCACCAGCACCGATACCCCCTCACGCTTGATCGTATTCAGGATTTCCGAGGGCTTCAGTTCGTCCTGAAAGATCACAGTTCCACCCAGCAGAGGCGGCAAGAACATCCCAAGAAATTGGCCGAAGACGTGGCTGAGCGGAAGCAGATTCAAAAACCGTATGGGATGAACGAAGCGTTCGTACTTCAGATACTTCTTCATCTCACCTTCGAGCGGCGCGACATTCGACAGCACGTTGCCGTGAGTAATTACCACTCCCTTGGGATCGGCGGTCGTACCCGATGTAAAAACGATCTGCAGTGTGTCGCCGCGCTCGAGCGCGAGACTGGGCGGCGGCATCGGATGAGACTTACTTGCCCGAGATACGTCTTCGAGTGCGAAATTTGGGATGAAGGAAGTGGCGGACCATTGCCGATGCTCGCGCGATGCCACTAGCAGTTTTGCTCCGACTTGCTTTGCAACCCGCATGGCGAAGTCCGCAGAAGCGGTATCGTCCATCGGAACTACCGCGACGCCGGACAGCGCACACCCAAAGAAGACAGCGACCCACTCGGCCGAGTTCTCTCCCCAAAGCATCACCCGGTCACCCTTCGCAAGGCCGCGCGACTGCAACTCGCCTGAGAAGCCATAGGCCATCTCGACGATTTCGCCGTAAGAAAAAGCTTCGGTGCGATATCCGCGCCGCTGGCGGTAGGCGCACTCGCGCTCGTACGCGCGAAAATGTTCGAGGAAAAACTCAGCTAAGGATTCGGCCATAGCTTGCGAGAATGGCCGGACGGAGTCTCAGTCATTCTGCGTTCAGTTTAGTGGATGCAGTGTCACCCCACGCGTTTCCAATCTGGCTGCTAGATCCCTACGGGTGATTTTCCGTCAGTATTTGTGTACTCTGGCTCCCTCATGCGCCGTTTGACTTCAACGCGGAGGCTTGCCGGAGTGATGCTTCTGCTGCTCGGCACATTCACGGCATGCACGCGTCCTCCAGCCACCGGGAGTGGGTCAACCGAGCGGCCGTTCGCCGACCCTCGCCGGGATCTGTCTCAGGACGAAGCCTTGGGAGGCCACACCTTGCGCAAACATGTGGGACGCAGCGACGAGGAACTTCGCCAGCGACTCCATCGCGAGCGGGACATTTCTGCAGCCTCCACGTGGAACGACCGGACCAGCGCCGAGACTGCGGTGGGAGCCGCTATCGCCGACCAAAGCGCCAAGATCTCCCGCTGGCTCGAACGCGACCGGCATTCGAACTTGGTGCTTGATTATGACGGCGATCCATCGCATCCCTTCGGGCGCACGTTGCGCCGCGGCGAGGACCAGGTTGAGCCCTGCGCCCATGCCGTGATTGTGCTGAAGTGGGATGGACCGAACTCGTACCACATATTGACCGCTTATCCGGAGTGCCGTTCATGAGCACTGATCATTCCTCGAAAAAACCGGGGGCAATGCCCATTTCTGCCGCCGACTTTCCCGCTCTACGCAGCTTTCTTCGCGGCTACTTCCATCAAGACATGAAAGACGAATACGGCTCTCCGGCAGAAGCCGTGCAAGAGTTTTGCGAAGATGCGAGCGGGGAAGAGCGCACGGCAGTTGCTAAAGATTGGTCGCGATTCCTTGATCAGACCAAAGGTCAATCCCTCGAACAAATCAACCGGCATCTGACGGGTGCGCTTGGAAGTTCTTACTCGTTGACCGCCGACGATCTGCAGCAAATTACTGCCCTCTTACGGGACTTGGGGAAATCTCGATAGTCTTCCCTTTCGATCTCTCCCGCAGGAACGCCGCCCGCCCAGATGTGGCGCCAGAAGCCGATTCCCGCCCTTCTAGCCAATTTTTGACAACTTCCTGACAACTCGCGACGATAGGTCGTCATACCTTACTTGCGCATTCCTCGCCAGGAGAGAAAATTCGCATGAAGATAACGAGAGATGATGTCCGGCCCGGTGTGATCCTTCTTGCTGTTCTTGGATTGCTCTGCATCGCCTCGACCTTGAGTTTCGCGCAAGATGAATCGGAGCCCGCGACCGGGCCAAATAACATCACGGTACACAGCAAATTTGGCGGAGAGATTTTCGGCTTCGACATCGATCAGAACGGCACTGAGGGAGTGCTGAGCGAGGCGTTGAGCCTCTCCAATGGAAACATCCAGGCAGCGGTCGAGACCTTCGATCAGAAGACGGGCAAAATTCTGAGTGTAGTCACCCAAACCAAAGACCAGGACGATTTCATTACGCTCGGCGTCGTTGGAACATCCGTGGGACTGTTCGAACACGAACATGAAGTCAGCTTCCTGCACCTGCAGCGCACCTTCAGCATCATCAAGCCCCTCAGCGGCAACAAGATTACGGGAAATTGGACGCCGCCCATCGGCACGACTCACCTGCTTAGCGAAGTAAGCCGCACACAAGGCAGCACGAACAACGCAGTTTTTGCGCAGGACAATAGCGGAAACTTCATCCCCTGGGTCTTCAGCTCCAATGTCGCCGCCAATACATTTGGACCGGTCGTTAAAATTACCGACTCCTTAAACTTTGGAAGCGTGACGCCTCCTATGGCCTATAACACCGTGACGAACACGGCAGTTCTCGGCGGCGGGGATGGCTGCTTCGGCTGCTTCCCGGTGATCGGACTGGTAAATCTTACAAAGGGCTCGTTCACGGAATTCACCGGCATCGGATTTGGATTTGTAAACGGCATCGCAGTCGATTCGGCGGACAATCTTGCCTGTACGACGACAGAAGATGATGCCAGCATCGAAATCTATGATCTGGCCACGCAGACCGGATTTACAGAAGTTCTGCCCAATAGCGGGGAACAGCAGATCTTCAGTGGTGCTGATGTCGAGTTCGACGCGATTCACAAGCTGTTTCTTGTGGCGCAGCCGGTTTCGAGTTCGGCGTCCTCTGGTAGTTCGATTTATGTCTACAACACCAGTGGCGTTTTGCAGGAGACGCTCAATGGGTTCAATTTCTCGAACGCCAGTACCGTCATCTCGATGCACATCGCATTGAAGCCCAGCACACGGACGGGATTCGTGGATGGGCCAGGCAATGGCGAAGAGCAGGGATTTACGTACTAGATGGGTCGCGAGTCCGGGGACGATGAAGGGCGCGAAGTCACGCGAAGATCGAACTTGCCGGGATTTCCTTCGTGGAACTTCGTGACCTTTGCGGTGAAAAGTTGCGCGCTTGGCATAACGCGCTACTCGCGGCCGACCCCTAGCGCGTCCGCCACCCGATTGATGTAGTTAAACCACGACGCAATAAGAGTGATCTGCAGAATGCCGCGGTCGTCGAAGCCGACGGCCCGCAGTCCATCGATGTCGTCCTTCCAAACTTTGGTCGCATCCTTAGTCAGTTTGACCACGTAATCGACCATTACGCGCTCTTGCGGCGTGATGGGCGCGGTCGTGTAGTCCTTTTCCAGCGCCTCGACCAGTCCTTTATCTAACGTCACTCTACGCAGAAACTCTGCGTGCGACTCAATTCAATAGACACATCGATTCGTTACCGAGACCATGGTAGCGATCATTTCGTGCTGCCGCCGCTCCAGCGGCAAGTCCGGGGACATCAGCGCGCCGAAGGTGCTAAAAGCGTGATACAGAGCCTCGGGGATCAGCGTGTGCGATCCCACGATCGACGACGCCCCGGACGGGTCCGGATGCACCGGCTCGGCATACTCCTTGGGGTAGAGCAACTTCTCGCCTTCAATGGCCTTGCGCAGTTTCTCGTCGGCCTCGGTCAGCGACAGAGTTCGAATCCAAGTCATGATTGCGTGTCCCCTTCATCTAACATCCCACGATTTCCCGCAAGATACACTTTCGGGCCGTGGCCGACCTATAGCACGTTCATATTAGAGTGAATTCCTGGAAAGGGCGTGAGCATTGGCGCCAGGACGCATTCCTCCCTCGACGAGCGATTCGTTCGGAGCAAAGCTCTAGCCGCTAAGCGCTGATCTTGCTCGTGACTGCCGGGGTCACCGCCACCCCCACTGCGACGGCACGCTTCGGGCGCTCCCGGCGGCCGAAAATCGCTTCGGTCACCAGCCGGAAGATGGTTTTACGGTTTTGCGTAATCATCTTTACCCACGCCATCTTGCCCAACACGGGGAAATAAATTCCCCGGAAGCACAAGCGCGCCAGAAAGATGTTTACGCGATAGCCGAGAGGCTGGTCATCGAGCGATTCAACCGCCGCGGCGAGAGCTTCTGGGCTGTAGGATTGGCTCCATCCATAATTGACCTCCGCATGAGCTTCTTCGATGGTCATCTTCAACGGAGTGTGCGCCATCGCGAAGGGGATGAACTCCTGCCAATGTTTCCGTCGCGTAAGCCTTCCGCTGGTATCCAGACGAGCGTAGAGCGGGGTTCCTGGCAATGGCGTCAGGAGCCCGAAAATGGGGAGCCCCGGAGGCCATGTGCGTACCTGCTGTAGCGTCCGCTCGGCCACACCCGTCGTGTCATTATCCATGCCAAAAATGAAGGATGTGATGGCATAGACATTGCGCTTAGCCAGCCGTTGTAGCACGCCAGCGTACTCCTCGGGCTTGTTGAACCCTTTATTCACATCTTTGAGATTCGCGGGGTCGACGGATTCCATGCCAATGAAAACCCACTTTCCTCCGGAAGCGGCGATCAGGTCGATCAGTTCCTCGTCGCGCAGCAGGTTGGCGCTGATCTGCGCCACCCAATGCACCTGAGCGCCGGCCGCAATGATGTCGCGCAACAGGGACTTGGTCCGCTTCACATTAATGGCAAAATTGTCGTCGATAAAGAACACCGCCATCTGCCCCTTCTCGCTACGGGCGCGGGCTTTCAAGGCGAGTAATTCGTTAACCACGCTCTCATTCGTGCGAAAGCGGATGGAATCGCCAAAGAATCCCGTTACCGTGCAGAACTCGCAGCCGTAAGGACAGCCTCGTCCCGACTCGACAGGAATGATGCGAAACGTCCCCCAGCCTTCTCCGATTTTCTGAAGCATCGCCTTCGCGGCGTTGGGAACAAGATTGAACTGTCCCAGATCGATCGACTCCCACGGGATGGCGGGATAGTCCTTGAGAGATGGCTTGCGCTCTTTTCCGGCATCATCCACCGGTGCGTAGATCTCTTTCAGTTTTCCCAGCGCGGCATCATTCACGATTCGCGGCCAGGTTTCATCTGCTTCACCGAGCGCCACCGCATCGGCGTGCCGCGGACCGCCATCGCGGCCGAGAGCCTCATCCGCCATCTCCGTCACGTGCGGCCCACCCATCACGACTGGAACGCCAGTGGCCCGAATGGCATCGGCCATCCGATAGGCCTTGGCAATCATTCGAGTCATGGCGCCGATGCCCACGAGGCCGATGTTCTGGTCGCGCACGTATTGCGCAATCTGCGCCTCGTCCATTGGCTGAGCATTGCCGTCGATCAGCAAGACTTCATGGCCTATCGGAGTAAGGGATTGCAGGAGAAACATCCAAAGGTGCGGCATGAAGTTGCGCGTGACCCCGTTGTCGGGGTTGTACAGCAGTATTTTCATGAATGCTTTCTTGGTGAGACGCTGCGTTCAGCGCAGCTTGGACAGGGGTATCCGCTTGCGATGCCGGAATCGGCCTTCCTCGCGAAAAGTCTTAGGTTGTAGCGGATATAGGGAATCCCGGACGGGGTTGATTGTACTCCGTTCTGTTCGCTAGCGTACATTCGCCGCCGAAAGCTCCGGAATTTACCGAGGCGCTGCAGTCATCTTTCCGGGTATTTCCTTGGTAACCCGTTCGTACACTCCCTTTCGGTAACCATTGGTAACCATGCGGTTCATGACTTCCAGACGTACAATTGGCCTTGTCCGGGGTGGTCCATCTGCCGATACGTGAGATGACCTCCGAGGCATGTACCCGGGAGCAGCTTCCGTCAAGGCACTCTCGGATCGTGATCGAGCTTTGAATTGAAGACCAGGTTCTGGAGTTCGCGCTCTTATGGCATTGTTCGGCTTCAATAAACAGAAGGTTCTGGCCAATGCGGAGAAGTATGTCCAGCAGGGCAAGCTGCAGAATGCCATCTCCGAGTACGAGAAGGTCCTGAAGAACGACCCCAAGGACCTCACCGTCACCAACACCGTCGGAGACCTCTATTCCCGTCTCGGCGAAACTTCCAAAGCAACTGAATTCTTTAAGACGGTCGGCGATGCCTACGCCAGTCAGGGCTTCACGGTCAAGGCCATCGCGATGTACAAGAAGATCTGCAAGCTCCAGCCTTCGCTAGAGAGCTTGCTGAAACTGGCCGAACTCTACACCCAGCAGGGTCTGTTCAATGACGCCCGCGCGCAGTATCTGCAAGTCGCCGAAGAATTCCTGAAGGCCGGAGAACTCGAGAACGCTGTTCGCATCTTCCAGAAGATTCTCGAGATGGATCCGGAAAACAGCTCCATGCGCATTAAGCTGGCGGAAGTCTATGTGCGCCTGGGGAAGAAAAATGAAGCCTGGCAGATTTTTTCCGCAGCCGCCGAAAGCCTGCGCGCTAAGGGCTCGCTGAGCGGAGCCGAAGAAGTACTGCAGCGCATGTTGACCCTCGATCCGGGCAACACGTATGCGCTGCTCATGCAGGGCAAGAACATGGTCGAATCCGGCGACCCTGCCGGAGCCGTTGCAACTCTGCAGAAAGTCGCAGACATCGATTCCAATCCCGACGGTCTGCGCGATCTTCTCAAAGCGTATTTGCTGACTGGGCAGCTCTCAGATGCGGGCACTATCGCCAACAAGCTGTTGACAGTCCACAACGACCTGACGGCGATCTCGTCGTTCACTGACGCTCTGATGCAGGCCGGTCAGTATGAGAATGCGTTGCAGGTCTACGATCAGCACGCGGAGCGATTGCTGGCGGAGAACTCCAGCAAGGTTCTCGACAGCCTCCATACGATCATCGGGCATGTGCGCGACAATCCCGACTCGTTGCAGAAATTGCTCGACCTGTTCAACAAAGCCGGCGAGAACACTCATACCAGCGAAGTCATGGAACTGCTGGCCCACGCCAGCGTGCAATCGGGAGATCTGAGCCGCTCGCGCGACCTTTACCAGAAATTGGCGCAGCTGGAACCGCAGAACGCCCTGCACATGCAGAACTACCAGCAGGTAGTCAGCCAGCTGGGAGGCACTTCGGGAAGCAAGCTCATCACGCCCGAAGAAGCTGTCGTTCTGCTCGACGATCTGGAAGCCACGGCGCCGTCTGTTCACCAGCATTATTCGGACGAGGTTGCGCTGGCTGTTCGATCGGCACTCACAGACGCCGAACTTTTCATCTCGTACAACATGCCCGCCAAGGCCCTTGGGCCTCTGGTCGGAGCTCTGCCGCTAGCGCCCAACGATCTTCGCGTCAATCAGCGGCTTGCCGCCTTGCACACGCGCGCTGGGCGTTTTACCGAAGCCGCGCTGTGTTGCCGCACCCTGCAGCGTGTGTACTCCGAAGCGGAATATCCCGAAGAGGCCACGCGCTACGGAGAGCTGGCGGAACGTTACGAAGAACGCTCTTCAACTCCTGCGCCGAGTGTCTCCGCAGAGGAAGCTCCCATTTTCCTGGATGCCCCGGCGCAACAGGTTGCCGAAATCGAAGTTTCAGAACCGGAAGCGGCGCTGCCGGAGTTCTCTATCGACGAAGCTCCCGCCGAAGTTTCCGCGGCCGAACCCGCGGCCCCGTCTCCAGAAGAAATCACGGTTGAAGCTACGCCGTGGCCCGCAGCCTCTGCTGACGGTGCCGAGCCCGAGTTTGCCGTCGTAGACGAGTCTGTTACCCCGGCTGCCGAGCCCGAACCGGCGTCAGCCGAAATCGATCTTTCCTCAGAATGGGACGACACCATTACCGTCGAAGCCGACGCTCCTGCAGAGGAAGCAGTCGAAGTCGAGACCACCGAGGTCGGCGCGGAAGCTGAAACAGTTGAGGTCGAGTCCGCAGAATCCACGAAAGTCGACGAAACGATCGAAGAAATCCGTTTCTATCTCGATCACTCGATGCCCGCGCAGGCGATGGCAGCGCTGGCGAAGCTCCAAACCCTCACGGACGACCAAGCCAAACTCGGAGAACTTCGCGCCGAAGTCGAAGCTGCTGCGATCAAGCTGGCTGAGGAAGAAGCTCCGGCCGCGCCAGCGCCTGTGGTCGAAGAACTCAGCGCAGACGATATCCCGTCGGTAGAGGTCGTCGATGAAGCTCCAGTCGCGGTCGAAGAAGCTGTAACCATCGAGCCCGAGCCTCCCGCTGTTGAAGAAATCCCAGTCGTTGCCGAGGCACAAGTCGAGCCAGAGCCGGCGCCTGTTGTTCATGCGCCCGCGGTTGCTGCACCCCCGACGCCGCCACCTTCGGTTCACGCTCCCGCAGCCCATGTGCCTGAGCCCGAACCTGAACCCGAACCGGCGCCAAGTCCTCTGAAAGAATTTGTTACCGATCTCGAATCATCGTTGGGCGATAGCTTCTTGCCCGGCGCAGTGGCCCCCGAGGCTCCACAAGCGCCAGCAGCCCATGCCGAGCCCGTTGTGGCTGAAGCCCAGCCTCCTGCGGTTCTCGGAGAGTTCGTTGCTGACATCGAGGCGTCGCTGGGAGAGGATTTCCTCAAGGCCGCACCCGTGCCGCAGCTTCAGCCTGTAGCGCCAGTGGCGGCGGCTAAGCCCGTTCCGCCAGCACCTGTGGCAACGCCAGTCTCAGTACCCAGAGTCGCGCCGCCGATGGCTGCCAGTGCCGCTGCATCGGCTTCAAGCGCACAGCATGTCGCCCCTGTGTCTCCGGTCGCTCCACCAGCCGCTGCCCATGTTGCTCCGCCCGCACCGATGGCGTCTGTGGCCTGGTCCGCGCCGGTAGGTGTCGCTCCGACCGCTCCGCCGATGATCCCGGTTCCTCCCGCACCGGCCGCACCTGCCGCTGCGAAGTCTTCTCCATTCGGCGAAGACGCTGGAGTCGATCTCGCCGAGATGTTTGGCGAACTCAAGCAGGATCTCGAAGCGGACGTAGCTGCTGCCGACGAAGATCCCGAGACGCACTACAACCTGGGAATCGCATTCCGTGAGATGGGCCTGCTCGATGAAGCGATCGGCGAACTCCAGAAGGCGTGCCAGTCGTTTGATCACGGACATCCGTTCCCGCAGATCATGCAGACGTATACCTGGCTGGCGCAGTGCTTCCTCGAAAAAGGTGTGCCGGAAGCCGCCGTGCGCTGGTATGAAAAAGCTCTGAAAGTGATCGGCATCGACGGCGAAACCCGTGTCGCCCTGAACTACGAGCTCGCCGCCGCTTATGAGACCGCCGGAGACAAGCCCTCCGCCCTCAAGCATTTCATGGACGTTTACGGCAGCAACATCGACTATCGCGACGTCGCCGAGCGCATTAAGGCCCTGAAGTCGTAGAATAGCCCGATGGGTTTTGTGTTCCATGTTCCTGGGGTGGTATCTTCCGCGCGCCATATTTCTTCGTCCCGAATCCACACTCGGAGCCGAAACGCTCGGGGTCGCAACAAATGATCGATCCCAATCCGCTTTCTGGCGCTTCGGCAAAGCTGCCCGAAGACGCGCCCCCCAAGACTGAAAACCAGACCGCGCTGCTCGAACCCCCTAATCCCGTCGAAGTCTGGATGCACCGTATCTCAGTTTTCCTTTTTGTCTTGATCAGCGCTGTGGCAGGAGTCCTCTTAATCATTCTTCCTTGGACTCCGGAGTGGACCGATAACTACCTGCTGCTTTCGTTTCCGCCCCTGCGCGACATCGTTTCCAACGGCTTCTTCCGCGGTATTTGCAGCGGGCTCGGCCTGCTCGACATCTGGATTGGTTTCTGGGAGGCGCTGCACTACCACGAACAACACTAGGGTCGCGTTCCTTCCGAGACGGCATACTCCGCAAACCGCAGTAAGGTCCTAAAATCTTCAAACGTGAGTCGTGAATGACTGAGCATCTCAAATCCGCCCCCGTCGCCTACGAGAACGAAGCCTTCCTCAACAGCCCCGACGGCCGCATTCTCCGCATGCTGGCTGAATATCAAGAGCCACTCGCCCGCTTCCGCCGCGAACAAATCCAGGACACCGTGGTGTTCTTCGGCTCCGCGCGGTTTCAGGGACAGAAAGCGGCCGCGCAGAATCTAGCGACGGTCGAGCAGAACAATGTGGCCTCGCCCGCCGCGCAGTTGGAAAAAGATCTGAAGCGCGCCCAGGCCGGCGTCGATATGGCCCGCTACTACGAAGACGCGCGCCGCCTCGCGCACATGCTGACCAAGTGGTCGATCCAGATCCCTGCGCGCCGCCATCGCTTCGTAGTCACTACCGGCGGAGGCCCCGGCATCATGGAGGCCGCCAATCTCGGCGCCCACGAGGCCGGAGGCAAGAGCATCGGGCTCAATATCCAGCTGCCGTTCGAGCAATATCCGAATCAGTACATCACTCCGGCGCTGAATTTCCAGTTCCACTATTTCTTCATGCGTAAGTTCTGGTTCGCCTATCTCGCCAAGGGGCTCGTGATCTTCCCCGGCGGCTTCGGCACGATGGATGAGCTTTTCGAAATCCTCACCCTGGCTCAAACGGATAAGCTGGCCAAGAAAATATTGGTTGTGATCTACGGCAGCGAATACTGGAAGAAGATCATCAACTTCCAGGCTTTCGTCGATGCGGGCACGGTGTCTCCGCAGGATATCGACCAGTTCAAGATCATCGACTCACCGGACGAAGCCTTCGAGTTTCTTCGTGATGGCCTGACGAAGTATCACCTCGGCGGAGCACCGACGAAGCAAGGCGAAGTTATGCCAGAGATCGCGAAGACAAGGCCGTAAGATCTCCTTCGTGAAACTTCGTGCCCTTCGTGGTAAATGGGTTTGCTTTTGTTGGAACGAAGACGAAGTTTGATGGGCTTGCATCTGATCTGAAGGGTTGATGACAACGCGCTGCCTTCTCTACTACATCACCGATCGCACCGCATTTCCCGGAGACGAGCCCTGCCGGCGTCGGCGTCTGTTAGAGAAGATTGCCGAAGCGGCAAGCGCAGAAGTCGACTACATCCAACTCCGTGAAAAAGATCTCTCCACGCGCGAACTGGAGTCCCTTGCGCGCGAAGCCGTAAGCATTCTCACGCAACTCAGAACTGAGAACCGAGAACCAAGAACTGCTCTCTTGATCAACTCTCGTACCGACGTAGCCCTCGCTACTGGGGCCGACGGCGTCCATTTGCGCTCGTCCGACATTTCCCCTCAAGACGTGAGAGCGATCTGGCAAAAATGCGAAGCAAGGGTCCCGCGCCGCCAAGCCTCAACTCAATCTCCACTGATCGCAGTCTCCTGTCATTCGCCAGAAGAGGTCACTCGGGCAGCAGAGAACAAAGCGACTTTCGCGGTCTTAGCACCCATCTTTGAAAAGAAAGATGCACCTGCGATGCAGGCCCAAGGATTGCTCTCTCTACAAAGGGCATGCAAAACGGAACTTCCTGTCTTCGCGCTCGGCGGCATCACTCTCGCAAATGCCCGTACCTGCCTCGAAGCTGGGGCCGCCGGGATCGCCGGCATTCGGCTGTTCCAAGACAATGACATTGCCGAAGTAGTGCAGCGCCTTCGGCCAAAATCGTGAGGGTGCCCCATCCTTGTCTCCGCGTCCCTTTGCGGAGACAGGGTGGGGACTTTGATGTTCTTTCAGCCAGCAAGGAAAAAGCTAAGGCCGCCATTTATCGGCGGCCTCAATCGTTCACGAATCCGATCTTAGTTGTTTTCGTTGCTGGCGCGTTTCCAGGAGATCAGCTCACCGATTGTCGAGCTTGTGCTCGAGACGGGCTGCTTGTAGGCTTCGACTTCCGAACGCGAAGCTTCTTCGCCTACGGCGCGGATGCTTAAGCCCACCTTCTTCTCTTCCGGATTCATCTTGATGATCTTGAAGTCGTGCTCCAAGCCCGGCTCCAGATGCAGCGGCTGTCCGTTTTCGTCGGTGGCTTCGGACTTGTGGCACAAGCCTTCGACGCCTTCCGCAATTTCGACGAACGCCCCGAATGCAGCCACGCGCAAAACTTTACCGTGAACTACATCCCCGACGTGGTGCGATGCGAAGAACGATTCCCAAACATCGGGCTGAAGTTGCTTCACGCCTAACGATAGGCGGCGCTTGTCTGGTTCGATCGCCAAGACAACAGCCTTCACGCGATCGCCCTTCTTGAGCACTTCCGACGGATGCTTCACGCGCTTGGTCCAGCTTAGGTTGCTGACGTGGACCAGACCGTCGATGCCGTCTTCGATTTCAATGAAGGCGCCGAAGTCGGTCAAGTTCCGAACGCGTCCTTCAACCGTCATGCCGACCGGGAATTTCTCGTGCAGCGAGTCCCACGGGTTGGCCGCTAGCTGGCGCATGCCCAGCGAAATGCGGCGCTCCGTCGGATTCACGTTGAGAACGACGCACTCGACCTGATCTCCCACGTTCACCAGCTTCGACGGATGCTTCATCCGCTTCGACCATGTCATCTCGCTCACGTGGACCAGGCCTTCAATGCCCTGCTCCAGCTCAACGAAAGCGCCGTAGTCGGTCACGCTGATGACGCGTCCGCCTACGTGTGCACCCTCAGGATAGCGATGCTCAGCGTCGAGCCACGGATCGGGTGTGAGTTGCTTGAATCCAAGAGAGACACGCTGTTTATCTTTGTCGTACTTGAGAACTTTGACCTGAATCTGATCGCCGACGTTAACGAGATCCTTGGGATGGGTCAGGCGTCCCCAGGACATATCGGTGATGTGCAGCAGGCCATCGAGTCCGCCGAGATCGACGAACGCACCGTACTCGGTGAGATTCTTCACGACTCCGGTAAGCACCGAACCTTCTTCCAGGTGCTCGAGAGTCTTGGAGCGCTTCTCGTTCTGCTCGCCTTCGAGCAATTCCTTGCGCGAGACCACGATGTTGCCGCGCTTCTTGTTCAGCTTGATGACTGCGACTTCGA
The DNA here is from genome assembly GCA_963787685.1 of uncultured Acidobacteriota bacterium. GTDB lineage: Bacteria > Acidobacteriota > Terriglobia > Terriglobales > Acidobacteriaceae > Sulfotelmatobacter. The sequence continues at coordinate 5,019 of CAWBED010000024.1, read as the reverse complement.
TGGTCTGACCCTTCATCCCGTCCAGATTGCGGATGGGGCGAAGGTCGACTTGCGAACCTGGCAAAAACGCGTGCGCGCCGTGAATATCTACCGTGAGGCCGCCCTTGATGCGATCAATCACAACTGCCTTGATCGGCTTCTTCTCGTTGTAGGCCTTCTCAATTTCTTCCCAGGCGTGAATGCGCTGCGCCTTTTGGTGCGAGAGCCGGACGTACCCTTCCTCGGCTTCACCCTTGTCGCGCATGACATCGATTTCGTCGCCAGGCTTGAACTTTGGCTTGCCCTCGTGGTCCAGAACCTCCGAAAGCGCGAGCATGCCTTCCGATTTTGCCCCGATGTCTACTACTACGTGCGTTGCCGTCAGCTTCAGCACGGTGCCTTTGATCACGCGATCTTCGCTGACCGCCTCCTCGGCTTCAGTCGTGAAGCTTTCGAGCACAGAGGCGAAATCCTCGTTGGACGACGATGCGTCCGCAGAGTCGCTGCCGGTGGCAGACTGGGTGGGTTCAGGCAAATGCTGTTCAGTTGTCGGTTCGGCTTCTGTGACAACGGTGGAGGTGGAATCGGAATGGGGGGCGGTAGTTTCGTCGAACAAGGTTATGCCTCTCTGATGATGGGATGCGGGGCCTGCGTTGCGGACTGCTGGATGAGTCGTTTGGTTGTGGTGGGCCCACCCTGGCGAGTGAGCTTGGACAATCCCAGCTGTCGGACGTATAACAGAGAACCCGCGTCCAATGGGAACTCTTCGACTATAACAACCGCGCGCGAACAGTGTCAAACCCAAATCCCGCGCATGTTACAGCAGCGTTTCAATTTACAAGAAACGGTGTAACGCTGGGGTTTCAGAACAGGCTGCGGCGCCCGGCGCCTCGTGTTCGGAGGAGCAAATTAAGCAGGCCGAGGGCCCGCGAAGCTCATTCCACAGCGTTGCATGCCAGTTCCTCGGTTTCCTCCGTTCGCGGCATCTGCTAACCTGCCCTGCTATGGATTACCTCTGGACCCCTTGGCGCTATGCCTACGTCTCCTCCACTGAAAAGTCCGGCGTATGCGTGTTTTGCGACGCGCCGAAGGAGAAGGACGACGCCAAGACGCACATCGTGTACCGCGGCCAGCATTGTTTCGTCATTTTGAATGCATATCCGTATACGCCCGGCCATGTGATGATCGTGCCCTACGCACATCTGGACGAATTGCAGAAGCTGCCTGTCGAGGCTGCGAATGAAATGATGGCGCTTTCGCAACGGATGGAGTCGGTGCTGCGGGAGCTCTACCGGCCAGATGGAATCAATCTTGGAATGAATATCGGGAAAGCTGCCGGGGCCGGGATCGCCGGACACATCCACATGCACGTTCTGCCGCGCTGGGTGGCCGATGCGAATTTCGTTTCTGTTGTCGGAGAGACGAGGATTCTGCCGGAAACTTTGGATGTGACGTGGGCGAAAATGCGGGATGTGATGAAGTAGCCGCTTCGCTCCGGATGACAACGCAGATTAGCCAACGAGCGTTGCCATTTCTTTCTCGTCGATTACGGCGACTCCCAACTCTTTCGCCTTGTCGAGCTTCGAGCCTGCGTCCGTTCCTGCCACTACATAGTCAGTTTTCTTACTGACGGAGCCAGTTACTTTTCCTCCGGCATCTTCGATCATCTTCTTGGCTTCGTCGCGCGTGAAATGCGCGAGCGTGCCCGTCAGGACGAAGGTCTTTCCTGCGAGCTTCGTGCCTCGCTCTTTTTTTTGCCCCTTGAATGCGAGGCCGGCTTTCCCCAAACGCTCGACCAATTTTCTGTTTGCGAGATTGCCGAAGAACTCGACGAGGCTTTCAGCGATGCGAGGACCGACTTCGTTGACGTTCTGAAATTCTTCAGCGCTGGCGCTGGCCAAGGCCTCCATCGATCCGAAATGCTCTGCGAGAAATTGCGCTGTGCGCTCGCCCACCATTCGAATGCCCAATCCGTAGATCACGCGCTCCAGTGGCAGCTTCTTTGAATTTTCGATCTCATCGAGAATGTTTTGCGCCGACTTGTCAGCGAATCGCTCCAGGCTCAGCAGATCTTTCTTCGTGAGGTCATAGATGTCAGCGACGTTCTTGACCAATCCTTTTTCAATTAGCTGGTTGACGAGAGATTCGCCCATGCCGTCGATGTTCATGACGCCCCGCGAGGCAAAATGCAAGATCGTACCCAACAGTTTGGCCGGACAATTCGCATTCACGCAGCGGTAGTCGACTTCGCCTTCAGTGCGGACGACTTTAGTCCCGCACACCGGGCACTTCTCCGGCATGACGAACTCTCTTGTCCCGCGCGGATGATCCTTGTCGTCGATCACCTTCGCCACCTTCGGGATGACGTCGCCACCGCGTTCCACCTGCACGTAGTCGCCGATCTTGACCCCGAGGCGTTCGATCTCGTCCATGTTGTGAAGAGTCGCGTTCCGGACGGTCGTTCCACCGATTGAAACCGGCGCCAGCATCGCGACGGGCGTGAGCTTTCCCGTTCGCCCCACCTGCACCCGTATATCTTCAAGTTTCGTAATCCCCGCGCGTGCGGCGTATTTGTATGCGATCGCCCAGCGCGGAGCCTTACCCGTAAAGCCGAGTTCGTCCTGCAGGCCGGTGCGGTCGACTTTCACAACAATGCCGTCGATCTCGTAAGGGAGGGAATCGCGCTTCCCTTCCCACTGTTGGATGAAGGCCCAGACTTCGTCCATCGAATGAACTAGCTTGTGGTTCGGGTTGACTTTGAATCCGGCAGCGCCAAGCGCGCTGAGAGTCTTCGAATGGCGGTCGAAATAAGTGCGGCCGTTTTGCAGAAGGATGTAAGGGAAGAAATCCATGCGCCGTTCCGCCGTTATATTCGCATCTAGTTGTCGAATCGTGCCTGCGGTGAAATTGCGCGGGTTCGCGAAAGTTGGCAGCCCGTTTTTTTCGCGCTCCTCATTGATCTTCTTGAATGACGCGGTCGGCATCAGCAGCTCGCCCCGCGCTTCGAAATCAACCGGAATGCCAGCCTTCTTCAGCTTGTTCTTGTCGATCGAGAGCGGAATCGAGCGCACGGTTCGCACGTTGAGGGTGACGTCTTCACCGGTGGTTCCATCGCCGCGGGTCACACCCCGCGCCAGCTTGCCGTCTTCGTAGACCAGTGCCAGCGACATGCCGTCCAACTTGAGTTCGCAAACGTAATCTACTTCTTGGCGGCCGGTGAGTTCGTGCACGCGCCGTTCCCAGTCGCGCAGTTCGTCTTCGTTGTAGGTGTTGTCGAGCGACAGCATCGGCGACGAGTGCCGTACTTTGACGAATCCCTCGCGGGGCTTGCCGCCCACGCGCTGGGTTGGCGAATCGGGAGTGAGGAGAGCTGGGTGCTCAGCTTCCAGATCCTTCAACTGCCGCATCAGCTTGTCGTAGTCGAGGTCGCTGATTTCGGGATTGTCGAGGACATAATAGAGATACTCGTGGTGGCGAATTTTCTCGCGGAGCGCTTCGATCTTCTTTTCGACGTCTTTTTCGGCTGGCATCGCAGAAGAATTATATTGCCGGAGAAAGATCGAGAGAAAGCTGCCTCACGTGGAGAACCGCGCGAGATCCTTCGCTCCGCCTGAAAGACGGCTACGCTCAGGATGACGCCTTGATGAGGGCGACGACCAGAATACTATTTGTTGGCGTCGGTCACGCCCGGAATCTGCACACGCACAAATCGCGGCTTGTAATCATTGGCGCACACTAAATCCGATCCGGTGTTGGCATTGACGTTGTATGACATCAGGATCCCATCAGCATCGGTAAATTCTCTGTGAGCCTTAGCGTTGTAGGTCACCAGCGTGCCGGTCTTGCAGCCGTTGGCGCCAGCTTCAGGCGCGGTGTATACGGTGGTTTTATTCGACCACGGGCCCTGCGGCGAGCACGAATACCAGGTGGTCACAGCATCCCAAAGAGGGTACGCCGGATTCTGAGGATCCATTCCCGCCATCAGGTAAAACGTACCGCCGTTGTAGCTCATCGCATCGACGGAATATTCAGGCGTAACCGCGGCCACGCCGGTCATCGCCGTAGCGTTCGATTCCCCGGCGAGCCACTTGCCTTGCGTCGCATTCCAAAACTGCCATTTGGTGGCATTGGTCAGGTAGGTGAGCGACGACATTCGTGCCACATACGGAGTCTTCGTGTCCGTGCCCGGATCCTTCAGCCCGTAAATGTAGTAGTAGTTCCCCTCGTGCAGAATTTTCGTTCCCCACTCCAGCGTCGTATTCAGTCCCGTAACCGGCGTAATGGAACTGATCGCTAGGCTCGGCCACGACAGCGTCGCCACCGAATGCCCGACCAGTTTGAAAAGCCCGGTCCACTCCAGCAACATGATTTTGATCTGATACGTCCCTGCAGATGGCTGCGTGAGATATCCGCCACCCTGCCAGAACCAATCCGCCTTCTTGGTGGGAACGAAATACGAAGTCGTTTTCGGAGGATAGCCGACAATGGTCCACGATCCGGTAGCCTGATTCAGAATGGTGAGCGAATTGTGTGCGCTGAACAGGTCGCTGGAACGCAGGCGGGTCGTGGGATTAACCGTACCGATGTATGAGTCGGACCACATCCACAGATTCGTCCCATCAGGAAGGAGCAGCGAATAAGTTCCGTCAGCACCGGTCCATCCTGGGCCATTTTGCGTAGCGTAGCCGTCGAATGTGGAGTCGATGGTTCCCGTCGATGGAACTCCCGGCAAGGTGCATTGCGCAAACGACGAAATCGAAATGAAAGCGGAAATAGAAACCGCGACACAGAAAACTGTCGAAAATTTCATCCTACGATCTCCACCGAAAAATTTGTCCGCACAGCCTACCGCAATTCTCGCGTATCGCAATAGAGCCGAATTACCCTGTCAGCCCCGCGATCACATCAATACACCTTGCAAGCGGCGCCCGGCATATGCCAAATTAAGCCCCTGCTAAATCAATCGCGAACGAGTGGACCATGCCCAAAAACGCACGCCCAGCCGCTGAATCCGTGACCGATAGTTATACCGCCCAACTC
>CAWBED010000023.1:0-64837 GCA_963787685.1 uncultured Acidobacteriota bacterium | reverse complement strand
AAACGGGCGTCGATATACGAATCCCGGCTCAAACTCCCTCCGATCGGACGGCGAACGGGCTGCGAAGGGACTCAGCGTTTGGCCGCAAAATCGGTCAGAGCGTCTGCCGGGAACGGTGGACCCACTCCCGAGCGGCTGTCACGCGAGCGCTCTCCTGCTCCAGGCGGTCCCGCTCGCGCAGCAAGGTCTGGTGAATCGAGGGGAGGAGTTCCCGCAAACGTTCGACATTCTTCCGGTATTCGTTCAGCTCCCGTTCGACTCCAGGAGTCTTCTCCGCAGGCACGGTTCGCAGCCACTGGCCGGCAATCCTCAATTCGGATAGAAGCTCCGCCATCTGTTGCGGAGTCGCTGGCCGCGGCAGTGCCGCATGTGACGCGGAATCCGGCAGCAGGCGATCGAGCGAGGAGCGCAGCCGGCCATTGGTTTCATGCAACGCCTGAGCCAGATCCGGAGTGTGAGAAAGAGGCATCAGGCATTCCAATCCTGGGAAGAATCGCGCCCCGGCTCGGGATGCGCGGGCGCAACTCTAGCGGCTGGCACGGGGCCTGAACGCTCTACCTCAGACCATGCCCTATGCACCTGTATCAGGAGCGCTATCTGTCGCTCGAGAACGGCCGCCGATTGCCGGGCTTGGGCCTCGACCAGCGCGGCGCGCACCACATCGTAGAAGCGGACGAGATTCTGGGCGACCGCTCCGCCTCGCTCCATATCGAGAGAGGACTGCAGATGTCCGAGTACCAGGATCGCGTGATTGAGGTGACGAGTGCGCGCTTCGATGTCGGCGCTGTCGAGGGCGGCCCGCGCGCGGCGCAGGTCTTCAATGGCCTGCTCGTAGAGTTGAATCACCAGCCGCACCGGGCTGGAGCCCTGTACCGCCGCTTCGCGATAAGAAAGTCGTGGGTCCATTGTTCTAGAGTCCGGAAGTAAGAATGGGGGAGGAGTTGGTATTGTTGCTGCCTCCCGAACTCATCGTTCCCAGTGTTGCTGTGACTTCCTGCAAGAGCAGTGGATAAGCCTGCAGGGAAGCGTTGACCTGGTTGAATTCGGTGGTAAGTTGCGTCTGCTCGGCGGTCAGCCGCGCCTCAAAGCTATTGATGCTGGTGGTAAGGTTCAGCTGCTGTGCCTGATTCTGCGTCAAGTCAAGGGTCAACACGCCTTGCGTGGGGTTGGTCAGGTTGGTCAAGTCCTTGTGAAAGGTGTCCGCAAACCCGGTTTGGGTTGCATTCTGAAAGAAGCTCACAAACCCGGAGGGATTGCTCGAAAGCGCGTTGCTCAATTGGGTGGAGTCCACCGCCAGGGTGCCGTCATCATTCATGCTGATGCCGAGCGCCGACAGGTTCGCATATCCGCCGGTGTTGCCTGGTATCGCGTAGGTCACGTCGGCCATGAGGCTGGATTGCAATTGGCGCAGCGAGCTGTCGGAACCGAGCGGACCCTCGGAGTTGGTGGCAGTATTCACCGCGAACTGCTGGTTGATGTCGTTGATAACCTGGTTGTAGGCAGCCACAAAATTGTTGACGGCGCCGGTGGCTTGCGTGGCATCGAGACCAACCATAACTTGCACTGGATTGCCGGATGAGGATCCCGCCAGGTTCAGGGTTACTCCCGGAATCGCTCCTGTGATCGTGTTGGTAGCGCTCTCGTAGGGAATGCCGTCGATCGTGAGCACTGCGTTCGCACCCCCGGTGGGGCCGGCAAAGCTCAGGCTGGTGTTGTTGCTGGTGATCGCGGGCGCCCCAGGTACACCGGTATTTTGGCTGACGAGGGCGAGCCGGGATCCATTGGCGTCGGTGACCACACTCGCGTTGACTCCCAGATTCTGGCCATTGATGTACTTAGCCAGCGTGGTGAGCGTGTCGTTGCTGCCCTTCGTGATGGTGATGGCGTGTGTAGCCCCGGTGGCGCCGCCGATCTGCAAGTCGATTTCCCCGGTCGTAGCGCCAGTGGGCAAGATCGATGCGCTGGCCCCTCCGGCGAAATCGTTCGTGTATACGGTGCCGGCGCTCGCCAGACTGGTCACGACGATGGAATGGTTCCCGGGCAGTGCTGTGGTCTGCGCGGTCGCGGTGAGAACCCCGCTGTTCGAGGACGTCGCCGCCTGGGCGGTGATCGCTCCCAAGGGATCGGAGAGGGCGGTCATCGCCGTGGCGAGACTGGTGAGATCGTTGTTGATGCTGTTTAGCGCAGTGGCTTGCGATTGCAAAGTGTACTGTTCCGTCTGCCATTCGGTCAGCTGACCGCTATTTTTCGCAAGAAGTTGATTCACCAGACTCGAAACATCAATCCCCTGTCCACTCAGCAGGGTGGCTGGATTCAGGCTCACTCCCATACAGTTTTCTCCTTCGACGACTATGGTCGCGGCTTCGTCCCTTCGGTTGCGGGCGCGGGCTGTTTCCGGAACTCGTCGTAGATTCCCCGGTCCACCGCCAATACCTGGTCGCTCGGCACTTGCAGCACGACTTGCCCGTTCGCCTTATCGAGGTATCGGACGATGACTTGGCTTTTGATCTCCGAATCCTGTTGCAACTGGACTTCATCTTCCGGGAATTCAGCCGCCACCGGAGTTTCATTTGTGGCTGACGTTTCTTGTTTTGGTGGCGTTCCCACATCGGGCGGATTGTTCGCGCGAACAGCTTCGACTGCGGGATCATGCTGGGCTTGGTGAACGCGCAGCTGACCTTCGCCCGCCGACGGTTCGCTTATGGGGCCGACTGCTGGTACCGGATTGATGCTCATGGCGAGATCCTCCGGAAAAGTACGGAGGAGGCGTCAGACGCCTCCTCCATGACTAGGTCTTCAACTATTGCAACAGTTTCAGAACAAGCTGTTGTTGTTGGTTGGCCTGGGCCAGAGCGGAGATGCCGGTCTGTTCCAGGATGGAGTCGCTGGTCATTTTGGCCACGGTGGTCGGAATGTCGGCCGCCATGATCGTGTTCTCGGCCGACGTCACGTTCTGCACCTGGTTGCTGACTACGTTGCTGGCGCTCTGCAGCCGGTTGACGCTGGCTCCGAGGTTGCCGCGAAGAGCAGCTACTTGGGCGATTGCATTGTTGAGGTCGGTCAGGGTCTGCTGTGCCGTGCCAGCCGTGCTCAGATTGTCATTGGCCAGGCTGATGCCGTTCATGTGAGAGCTGTCGAACTGGCCGAGGCTCACCGAGATACTCTCGCTGCCCGCCTTGGTCGAGTCGCTCAGATAGATGTTGGTGCTGCTGCTGGTGGTCGTATTGGTCAGTGTTTCAGCAGCTGCGTCGGTGCCGATCTTCAGGGTGGTGGCGCCGCCATCGGTTAGGGGGTTGGTCTCGCTGCCTCGGCTCTGCGTGTCGGTGATCACCAGGTTGCCGGTGTTATCGAGGGTCGCAATGAGACCTTTTCCTGAGGTGTTGACGTCGTTGATCAGCTCGCCAACGGTGGTGTCGCCGCTATACGTCGCCGTGGTGTAGGCCGGAGTCGCTAACGAGGTGTCCCAGTAGTTCACGGTGAGATTGCCGGAAATTGCGGTGGCAGTCCCGGCTGCTGTGGTTACGGCCGTGGTCAGCTGATCGTTATTTTGCTGGCCTCCGCCGAACACTACAGCGCCGTTGAACGTGGTATTTTGGCCAATCTGGTCGATTTCCTGCGTGATCTGTGCGAACTCGGCCTGGATGGCGGTCCTTTGCGAGTCCGACACGGTACCCGTCGACGATTCCGTAGCCAGTGTGACCGCGCGATTCAGTAAGCTGGTGACCTGGGAAAGCGCGCCGTCGGCTACCTGCAGCTCGCCTACGCCATTGTTGGCGTTGCTGGCGGACTGGGTCAGGGCGCTGATATTGGCTTGCAATCCGTTGGCGATCGCCAGTCCGGCTGCGTCGTCGGCGCCGCTGTTGATGCGCTGGCCAGAAGATAACTGCAGCAATACGCTTTGCAAGTTGGTGTTCGTTGTCGACAGATTATTTTCTGCTGCCAGAGATGCGATGTTGTTCAGGATTCCGATAGGCATTTGGAAGCTCCTTCTCCGTTTAGTTTTTTTTCGGTTGTCCTGAGTTTTCTCTCAGGAAGTTCTGCGAAGCTCTCTTGCTGTTTGCCGCTCGCGGAACCCCGAATTTCTTTCCTGTTCATCGGCATCGCTCAGTTCCGCTTTAGCCTTTAGACCCACTTTGCAAGCTGCCAGTCGTAATCCGCCGGTAACAGCGCTAAAGCAGTTTCTCGATAAGCCACTTTCCGTTTTCGCCGATATCTTCTTCACGGGGTTACGTCCATACCTCTCAGAGGAAGGAACGGATGATTCAGCTGACGCGTTTGAACAACACGCCACTCGTGGTGAACTCCGACTTGATCAAGTTTGTTGAACAGTCCCCGGACACATTTGTGACCTTGATCACTGGAGAAAAGATCGTCGTCCTCGAAAAGTCGAGCGAGGTACTTGCCCGCATCGTTGAGTTCCGGCGTTCGGTGCTCGCCGGTCTTTGTCAGTGCTGGGATGGGTCTTCGCATCGTCCTCTCGTTGCAAGAGCCTCCACACCTCCTAGCGATGAAACCGTGAGGTGAAGGTGGACAAGTCCAGCCTAGGCGGCGTGCTTCTGGCGGTGGGCGGGATTATTGCCGGACTCCTGCTCGAAGGCGGTAATCTGCGCCAAATTTTGCAGCCGACCGCGGCCATGATTGTCTTTGGTGGCACGCTCGGCGCTGTCATGCTGCAGTTTCCACTTTCGGCTGTTCTGCTCGCGATTCGACGACTCGGATCGGTCTTTGTCACTCCTAAATCCGACCCGGAATCCACGATCCGCCGTCTGGTTCACTATGCCCAAAAGGCTCGTCGCGAAGGGATCGTCTCTCTCGACGCTGAACTTCCAGAAATAGAGGACTCTTTCTTGAAGAAATCCCTCATGCTCGCCGTTGACGGCACGGAACCGGACGAACTCCGCAAGATCATGGAACTGGAACTCGACAATCAAGCGGAGCACGAGGAGAGGGCTCCTCAGGTATTTGAGTCGGCGGGAGGCTTTGCTCCAACCATCGGTATCATTGGCGCGGTTCTCGGCCTGATTCAAGTGATGCAACATCTCGACAAGATTGACGAAGTCGGGCGGGGCATCGCGGTAGCTTTCGTGGCCACAATTTACGGCGTGGGTTCCGCGAACCTTTTATATCTGCCGATTTCCGGAAAGATGAAGTTCCGCATCCGCGAGGAGCAGATCACCCGCGAGATGACACTCGAAGGCGTGGCCTCAATTTTAGAGGGCATCAACCCTCATATGCTCGAAACCAAACTCTTGAGTTTTCTCGTAGATGCAGAATCTGGCAAGAAGCCCACCGGGGGCCGCACTTGATGAACCGGAGAAGACGCCCGAGGTCCCGTGTGAATCATGACCGGTGGCTAGTCTCCTACGCAGATTTCATCACCTTATTGTTCGCGTTCTTCGTCGTGTTGTTTGCCTCAGCACAAGTGGACCGGCACAAAGTTGGCCGACTTGCGATCGCGATCCAGGTCGCATTCAAAGAACTCGGCGTATTCCCTGCATCGGGTGCGGAGAACCATTTGATCGTCGACGAACCGATTCCGCTCTCTACTCTGCAGTCCATTGCGAATGCAAAACGCGGCACCCAAATCCCTTCCTCACCCCCAGTGGCAGACTCGCCCGATCTAACGTCGGACGACGAAACCAATCTTGCCGTCTTGCAGGAAGAACTGCAGAAAGCCCTGCAGCACGAGATCGCGACCCATACGGTCGCCCTGCACCGAGAGACTGAAGGGCTCGTCATCAGCTTGCGCGAGTTCGGATTTTTCGATAGCGGATCTGCGTCGCTGAGGTCCTCGGCTGTGCCAGCGCTCGACCGGATCGCCTCGATCCTCGCCATTCGAACCTGCAAGCTCCGCATCGAAGGCCACACCGATAACGTTCCTATTCATACTTCACAGATGGCCACAAATTGGGAACTCTCCACAGCTCGCGCCACGGAAATGGTCCGTCTTCTGATTCAGCACTACGGCTTTTCTCCGCAACGGTTGTCTGCGGCGGGATATGCCCAGTATCACCCCATCGCGAGCAATGACACTCTGCAGGGGCGCGCCCAAAACCGCAGAGTCGACCTCGTCATCCTCAAGGAACACATCGTACGTCCGTCAATCTCGTCAGCCTCCAAATCGTCGCCTGCGGTTCAGTGATTCAGCCGCTCCACCTCGCTAAAGTCGCCACTTCGATCGCCGATGGATGTCCAGGGAGCGAGAATGACCGCCGCACCGACGCAATCCGTCATCGCTTTGGATGGTCCGCCGGATCCCGAACTCGTGCGTATTCGAGATCTCGTCTATCAGGTCGCTGGTATCTTTCATCCGGATTCCAAGTTGCGATTGCTGCATGACCGCTGCGGCCGGCGCATGAAGGAGCTAAAGTCTAGAAACCTCCACGAGTATTTCGAGTGCCTCACCGTCAGGCCGGCACGGCAAACGGAGCTGGTTGCGCTGCTGAACGAAATCACAATTGGCGAAACCTGCTTTTTTCGAAATCAACCTCAACTGGACGCGCTGCGGCAAATTGTGATCCCCAAGATCATTGAAGCGAAAGCCAAGCTTCCCCTGCGTCGGCTGCGGATTTGGAGTGCCGGCTGCTCAACCGGCGAAGAGCCCTACACGCTTAGTATGCTGTTGCTGGAAGAGTCGCAGCGCAAACTCAAGGACTGGACGATTGAAATCCTCGCCACGGATCTCAACGAGCGCTCTCTTGCCCACGCAAAGAACGCAGTCTATGGCAGCTATAGCACACGGAACCTGACCGCCTATTACCGTCAGAAATATTTCGCGCCCGCGGCCGATCAGTTGCAAGTCCAGCAATTTGTGCGCAACAGCATAGCCTTTAGCCGCTTGAACCTTTCCGATGACTCCCGCATGATTTTCATGAAGAGTCTGGACGTCATCTTCTGCTGCAATGTACTCATCTATTTCGACCTCGCCTCGAAACGGCGCGTGATTCAGCATTTTTATAACAATCTTCTTCCGCATGGGCACCTCTTCCTTGGGCATTCCGAATCGCTCTATGGGGTCTGTGATGACTTTCGCCTGGTTCACTTGCCGGGAGCGACGGCGTACCTCAAGGGTGAACGTTCGCAGGTTGGAAAGCAGGGAGTATGACTTCGGATGCAACGAAAGTTAACTTGCTCGCGCGAATCGAGGAACTGAACCAGATTCCCACCATTCCAGCGGTCCTGGCACCACTGCTGCGTTACCTCGAACAGCCCATGGAACAACTCGACGTGCAGAAAGTCACAGACATGATTGCGCAAGATAAGTCTCTCGCTGCGCAATGTCTGCAGATGGCAAATAGTCCCTTGTTTGGTCGGTGGCAGAAAGTGGATACCTTGCGAGGGGCCGTAGTCGGCCTTGGATTTCAGCGCGTCAGCGATATTGCGATGTCATGCGGCGTGCTCAACATGACTCCCAAGGACGGCTCTGGATTGGACCCAGTTGTGTTCTGGGAGCATTCTCTTGGGTGCGCTCTGGTCTGCCGGCATTTCGCCCGTAAGATTTCATACCCCGATCCTGGAAAAGCGTATCTTGCCGGCTTGCTGCACGATCTCGGCATCATCGTAAACCTCTGGATGTTGCCCAAAGAATTCCGCGCGGCCTTTGAACTCGGCCGCGAGAAGGGAATTCCTCTCCACGAGGCCGAACAGTCCGTTCTAGGGTTTACGCACTGCGATAGCGGCCGGTTGCTTGCCAATCGCTGGGAACTCTCAGCCGATCTCCGTGAAGTTGTGGCCCTCCACCATTCTCCTCAGGAATCGCGTGAAAACGCCGGACTCGTGGCTTTGGTGGAACTTAGCGACCTCCTCTGCCGCATGAGCGGGCTGAACTACGGATATACCGAAAACCGCGAGGTAAATCTTCTCGAACAAGGCGGCTTCGCTGTGTTGTCGCAACAGTGCAAAGATTTAGAAAATTTCGATTGGGCTCGTCTCACCTTTGAACTCGATTCCTATATGGATGAAGTCCATGCCCTTGTCCGTGCCATATATCGCAATTGATCCTGACGAGGCCAACCTCGTTTCGGGAACGAGAGTACCGATTTACCAGCGCCTCCGCGCCTATTTGGCACCGGTCAAGATCGTGCCATAAGGATCGATAACAATCTTGTGAGTTCCGGCGGGAGCAGCGAGATGGAAAGAAGATTCCTCGCCATCAGCAAACACTCGCCCTAGCAGGACTGATTGCTTTGCGCTTATAACAGCATAAACCGGAACGGAAGTGACAAGCTCCGGGGGCGCATCTTTTTGTAGGATCGTTCCGTTCACCGTGATTCCTGTTCCTTTGGGCGTAAACTTAACGCCTTTCAATTCCAAACGCGGCATCGCAGTCCCATTGATCCACCCGTCGAGAAACCAATTTAGCGATTTCTTCCCTTCGTACCGAAGCGACGGCGGGAGTTCTTCCGCAAAAACGCTTAGGAGTTCCTCCGTACTAATGGCCTTGCCCTCGTAGCGCTGACGCACTTTTTTCAACGCGCGCACAAATGGTTCATCGAGGCCAACCTGCCCTTTCGATGTTCCACGTTGCATCTCGGCATCCTGGAGCATCGTTCGCAGCATATGGAAGAGCCAGGTTCCCCGCCCATAACTGATCGCCTCGTACCCTGTGGGAAAGCGTGACGAGAGCAGGCGAGTGCCGAGAGTCACCGGGCCCGCGTCCCTCGGAGCAAGTCCGTCCTTATTTTTCTCCGCCAAGTCGTTGCGAAATTGCTCCATCAATGTCCGAAAACCTACTGGATTCTTCTCTTGCAGCATCATCAGAGCGCAGTAGTTCGCCAATCCTTCGGAAAACCATTGGTCTCGATAGCTGTTCCAGGTGATCAGGTCCCCCCACCACTGATGCGCCACTTCGTGGGCTGGGATCAAATGCTGGATCAGAATTCGGTATGGTTCGAAATGCAATTGTTGCCTCTCCTCGTCATTCAGAAACGCATACGAGGAGAGAAATACCAAGCCTGGCCAACCTTGGCTTTCGAGACCGGGCATCTGTGTCAGGGCGAGCTTGCTGTAGGGGAACGGACCGAAGCGATCGGCAAAGAACTGAACGGCTTGTGCGGCTGATTCTTCTACCCGGACTTCATTTTGGGCTGGTGAAGGACGACTAGGAACGATCACTCGCGGTGGTCGCGCGATTAAAGGATCGGACGAACCCGATTCGATCACTTCAATGCGGCCGCTCGGAAAGTCTTTCTCCACGCCTTGGGTCGCATAAGTCCCGACCACGACATCGCCTATTTTCGTCGTAGCTTCGCGATATTTTCCCAAGTTGAATCCTGCCAAAGGGATGGCGCGCTCGGATACCCAGCGTGAGGCTTGCTGTCCACCCGGTGGGGTTGGACGATCTGGCGAAATCGGTGTCGGCTTGCCCGTTGCTAGGAGGGTCCAACCCTGTGGATATGTAAACTCCAAGTCGAAATCTGCCATGTCGATTCCATGATTCGGATACCACGTGCCTCGCGCGCCGACATAAAGGAGTCCGCTGCCAGCCTCCGCCAGTACTTCGCCGCCGTAGGTAAATTCCAGCTCGAATCTTTTTCCTACAGAGGCAGGCTCGGGCAGTATGACAGCCACCAGATCATTTCCCTGCCGCGAAAGCTGCGTACCTTCCAGGGCAGGATTATGGATGAACTCCACTGCAGTGCCGTCCAGTTTGACACTATCCATTTTGAGGAATCGGGACAATTCAAAGAGCAATGCGCGTGCGCCGTTACGGCGTACCTCACAATCCACTAATGCGTGTGCGTGAATTTCCTTGGGAGGTAATACTTCCGCCGTAATCTTGTAACGACGAATGTCGATGGTGCTCTCATTCGTCTGCTCGCTCTCGGGTAGAGACGCATGTCCGGGGGCTGCGTCATGCGTTCTTTCCGGATTGGACGAAAACGATGTCCATACGTTGTAGTAGGTGTCGCCTTGATCCGTCGTCTTAGGTTGTCCTGCCTGGGTCTGCTCCGCGGCCGTGGAATCAAAATAAACGTCGAACACTCCAAGCTTTGTTCCTTGCAGCCGAGCATGCAGAAACCGGTCGGGCGGATTGTTCGCCTGCGAGGCGTTTGAGCCCGGCAGAGAAGGTGGCGCGCCATTTACTGGAAGCATTCGGCTGAAAGTCATCAACAGCCTCATCGCATCCGCGCTCGCCAGATTTCGAGCCGCCGTCCCCCATCGTTCGACAAACTCCTGTTTGTCGTTGGTCGCTCTGAGGTCGGGCTGCAATTCGGTAGCTGCCTCATCGTTAAATCGAAAGTAGGCGGTGGCGAATCGTTCCTCCAGAATCGCCATCCCCGTAAACAAGCTCATGGAACTTCGTTCTACTGCATTCGGAGGTACTAGAAGGATCTCGCCGTCTCCTTCAAAGAATGCTCCCGTGATCCGGCCCATCACGTCTTGCGTGAAGCCGATCATTCCGTCGTCCAGCGAGATCTGGATCGCGCCCCGGTTCAGTGCGGCTCCCCTTACCTGATACACGCGAGACGGATCCAGCCCCACTTGGCCTAGTTGCAGATACAGCGATTCCGCAGGCTTGTTTACCGGCGTCTCTACGATGCCGTGCGCGTGCGGAGCAACCCAAAGAGCAAGAAAAACCGCGGCGATCCAGTGAATTCGGTTCTTAATTAGTACCTTCGTCACGTGGTAGGGAAGTCCTCAGTTGCTAGAATGCGCCTGAATGCGGTTTCGTGTCATCTTCTTGGCTTTATCTCTCGCGCCGATTTCGACCATCGCGTGGGCCGACACCATTCATTTGAAAAACGGCCGGACGATTCTCGCCGATCACGTTCGCGAAAATGGTAATCGTTACGAATATGAGATCGGTGAAGATTCGTACGCCATTCCCAAATCAGCTGTGGACCGCGTAGATGCCGGCGGACTTCCCGCGCACTCCAACGGTTCTGTTAGTATCCCCGACCTGCCAACGTTTACATCTGCAGATAGCCTGGCGAATGAGGGCGATCTGGTCGGCAAGATTATCAAGGAAAATAAGGTTGACGACGATGTTCTTGCGGGTTTGAAAAGGAAAGGCAATGCCGAGCTGAGTGCGACCGCCGATTTCATCGCGGGTAAGTTCGAATTTGAGCATGGCAACATTGCGCAATCCCGCCAATACTTCGAGAGCGCTCTGCAGTTTCAGCCGGACAATTCCACGATACTTATTTATTACACCGCCCTGCTGGTCCGCACGGGCAATGCGACCCAGGCGCTCTCCTACGCCCAGCGCGCCGCGCATTCGGCTCCCAATTCTCCCGACGCTTACACCATGCTCGGATACGCCCAATTCGCTTCTGATCACACCAAAGATGCGGTGCTCTCTTGGAAGCATTCGCTTGAGCTGCGTCCTGACGCCAAAGTGCAACAGTTATTGGCCAAAGCTCAACGCGAACAGACCGTAGAATCGGATTTCTCACAGGGCGAAAGCTCGCACTTCGTCCTGCACTACGAAGGAAGGCAGACTCCGGACGCGCTTCGGGGCCAGATTCTAGCGGCGCTCGAATCGGACTACGATGACCTGGTTCGAGATCTCGGTAATCCTCCTCGTGACAACATTCTCGTAACGCTTTACACCGAGCAAGCTTTTTTCGATGTGACTCATGCCCCGACGTGGTCCGGAGCGATCAATGATGGCAAACTGCGTATTCCGGTCAACGGTTTGAGTTCCATGACGCCTGAACTGGCGCATGTTCTCAAGCACGAGCTCGCGCACTCCTTCATTACTCAGCTTTCAGGTGGACGGTGTCCTCTCTGGCTGCACGAAGGTATAGCCCAGTTGCTGGAGCCGAAATACCTGGGTGCTGAAGGGCGGCAACTCTCGCTGCTATTCAAGTCGCAACGCAATATCCCGTTGAATGCTCTCGAAGGAAGCTTCCTGAACTTTTCTGGCGCTCAGGCTTACGTCGCATATGCTGAGTCTCTGGCGGCGGTCTCGTATATCAACGACACCTACGGCATGAGCGATGTGCAACGTCTCCTGCAACGCCTGGGCGAGGGCAACTCTACGGAAGCTGCTTTGCGCGCTACGATTCACACGGATTACGGACAGTTGGAGTCTGACCTCGCTCGATATCTCGCCGACAAGTACGGCGATTAAGTCATCTTCCATCCACCGGTGTTCGATTCCAACTTGCTTAGCCCGGATTGCCCAGCCTTCTCTCTTATGCTAGCTTTCGGCTTGCACGCAACTTTCCATGACCCTATTTCGCTCCCGTGACGATGCAGCTATACCTCCGACAGAGCCAGTGCCAACGGTTTTTCCCACAATCGGCGGTGCCGATATTGCCGCTGTGTTCGTCGGCAAACGGATTGCCGGTGACTTCTACGACTCGATTCGCGCCAGCCCCGAACGCGTGCTGATCGGACTGCTCGATATTGCCGGACGTCGCGAAGATAATCGCGGTCTGCTGACGAACGCCCAGAGCATTTTCCGCAGCGTTGGAGTCGAGCTCTTTTCCCGGCAAGACATTAACGAGGCCGACGCCATGACGGAGCTAAGCCTGCATCTCAACCGGGGAATCATCGAAGGCGCTGATAGTGTTTTGTCCTGCCCTGCCTTCATTGCTTGCTATCACGAGAAACTCGGCACCCTCTGCTACGCTAATGCGGGGCACACACCTGCCCTTTTAAAAGACGACAGGGGAGTCACGGAACTTGCTTCTACGGGCCTTCCTCTGGGTCTGTTCTCGCACGCTACGGCCGAAGCTCGAATCGTGGCCATGGAGCAGCGATCTTCGCTTCTGCTTGTCTCCAAAGGAGTGGTTACATGCGAAGGGCGTTCCAACCGTTCCCTCGACGAATTTGGTCTCGATCGGGTCAAGAACATTCTGCAGGATGCCCCAACGATGGGGGCGCGGGTCCTATGCGACGCTGTTTTGAAAGGGGTTGCCGACTTCAGCGAGGGATCTCCCGTCTGCGACGACCGGACCGCGCTTGCCCTGATTCGGACAGCTTGATTCGTAGTGAAGCCAACTCATCCACCTGTTTAGTGCGTCCAAGTAAGGGGTGCAGGCCAACCCTGCTGCGGAAGTAGTAAAATGCAGTGTCGGCCCTGGCCCACCGTTTGCCCGCAAGCCCGGAAGCGTGGCGGCCCAACAAATTTTATGAAAAAACTCTCCCTGATCGTTATTGCTTTGGCGTGCATGCCGGCCTTTGCGAACTGCCAAGTTGTCGAAGAAATCATTGCGCGCGTAAATAACCAGATCATCACCCGTTCCGAATATGCGCGCAGCAAAGATCAGCTCAGAGACGAAGTTAAGCAGCAGAATCCGAATAACGCGGACGTGGTTTACGCCGACAAGGAAAAAGATGTTCTCCGCGATCTTATCGATCAGCAGTTGTTGCTCGAAAAAGGCAAGGATCTCGGTATCACTGGCGATACTGATTTGATCAAACAGCTGGATCAGATGCGCAAGGACATGAAGCTGGACTCCATGGAAGCGCTGGAGAAAGAAGCTGAAAAACAGGGAATCTCATGGGAAGACTTTAAGCAGACTCAGCGAAATCAGATCATCACGAGGAAAGTAATCGGCGAGGAAGTTGGCGGCCACCTCTCGATCAACAAAGAAGACGAGCAGAAGTTCTACGACGAGCACAAGAGTGAAATGGAACAGCCGGAGTTTATCCGGTTGAGTGAAATTCTGGTTGCCCCAAAGGCCACGTCACCGGCTCCCGCACCCGCCCCCTCAGCGGATCCTGGGGCGGCCGCCGCGACTCCGCCTCCCTCGGATGAGGCTGCCAAGCAAGCTGCTGACTCTGCGGCCCTGAGTGTTGCCGAGACGAAGGCCGACGATCTTCTGAAGCAAATTCGAGGCGGCGCTAATTTCGACGACGTTGCCAAGAAGAACTCCGACGGCCCTTCGGCCGCCGACGGCGGAGCGCTGGGCATCTTCAAGCGTGGCCAGCTGGCAAAAGAACTGGAAGATAAGACCTTCTCAATGAAGACCGGGGAAGTCTCTGACGTCATCCGCACCAAGCAGGGCTATGTGATCTTGAAGGTTGTTGATCATCAGATGGCCGGCATTCCGCCCATGAAAGATGTCCTCCCTAAGATCGAAGACGCGCTCTACTATCAAAGATTGCAACCGGCTCTTCGCGCTTACCTGACTAAGCTGCGCGAGGATGCTTATATCGACTACAAGCCCGGCTACGTCGATACAGGAGCCAGCCCCAACCAAACGAAGCCCGTCGAAACCGCGGCAGCCAAAGAATCCGACGCCAAGAAGCTAGGCAAGAAGAAACATAAGAAGCTCGGCATCCTCTAATCTTGGCGGACGGGCGATTGCTTTATACTCGGACAGCCCATGAAAGATTTCTACATCTGCGATTGCGTTCGCCACGAAAATAAAATCGTTACCTCTTCGTTCGTCGTGGTAGCCAAGCAGATCAAACCGAAGAAAACCGGCGAGCCTTACCTCGCGCTCACACTCGGTGATCGCAGCGGCCAGCTCGAAGCAAAAATGTGGGATAACGTCGAGGAAGTGCTCGATGCTTTTGAGCAGGATGATTTTCTCAAGGTCAAGGGCCTCGTCAATAAATACAAGCAGCGTTTCCAGCTTACCGTCCACAAACTCCGCAAGCTTGGCGAATCTGAGATCGATTTCGCGGACTATCTACCCAAAACCACAAAGGACATTGACGAGCTTTGGAGAACATTGACGGCCTCTGTTGAAGGCTTTGAGAATCCGCATCTCAAGGCTTTGATCCAAGCCTTTATGGCTGATCCCGAGATTGCGGCTGCATATCGCAATGCACCCGCGGCGAAGACGCTCCATCACGCATACATCGGTGGGTTGCTGGATCACGTCGTCTCTCTCTTTCGCTCCAGCGACTTAATCTGCCAAAACTATCCTCAAATCAACCGTGATCTTCTTCTAACCGGCGTCTTTCTGCACGATATCGGCAAGATTCACGAGCTGACGTACAACCGATCGTTCACTTATTCGACAAAGGGCCAGTTGCTCGGCCACATGGTCATCGAGTTGGAGATGCTGCAAGCCAAGCTTGCATTCCTGCCGGGCTTCCCAGAAGAGCTCAAGACACTGATCGAACACCTCATCATCAGTCATCACGGCCAGTATGAATTTGGCTCGCCCAAATTGCCGATGTTTCCGGAAGCCTTGATGCTCCATTACCTCGACGACTTGGATTCCAAGATGGAGGCGATGCGGGCTCACTTTGAGCGTGAGGCCAGCCTGGACAGCCCTTGGACTAGTTACAACGCTTCTCTTGGTCGGCCGCTATTGAACACCGAAAAATTTCTGGCTCCCAAGAAACCTTCGCCGCCCGAGGCCTCTGGAGGAGATGACCGCGACGATGATGTCATTTCCCACGAGGCATCTGACGCGGCGACGGATCAAGTCCCGACTCTTCCGGGCCTTGCACCTCGGCGGTAGAGCGTTCCTCCGAGTCGTGGAAAAGTCGGGTGCACTCTTGACAGGTCCTCAATTGAAGCTTCGGGTTGCCCGCAGTCTCTTGCATCCATAGAATGATCTCCAGAGAATGATCTCCAGTTTTGGAGGCTCCGATGCGCGTGCGCCTGACTGTACTCACCCTGAGTTTCTATCTTGTGTTTGCCTTGCTTGGATGTACGAGCAAGCCCGCCGCCCCCGACAATTCGAACAACCCCGCTGCGACCCCGGCTACGCAAGGAGCCGCGAACGGCACAACGGAGGCCAATGAACCCAAAGAACCCAAGGAACAGAAGGAACCGCGGGAAGCTAAGAGAGAGCCGATCATCGTTCCGACAGGAACCTCTGTCACGATTAGCCTGACCACAGCCCTCGGCTCCAAACTGAGCCAGGCTGGGCAAACATTCACAGGCGTTATCGCCAAGGGTGTGTTGGTTGGAAGTGAGGTGGCACTCCCCGAAGGTACTAAAGTGAGCGGCACTGTCACCGACGCCAAACCGCTCGGCAAGTTCGCAGGTGGGGCTGTTCTGCAAGTGCGCCTCGACTCAATCAGCCTGAATGGCGTCGATCTTCCGGTGCAAGCTGCTCTGCGGACCTTCTCCGCGAAAGGCAAGGGGAAACGTACAGCGGTCATCGCTGGAGGTGGGGCTGCGCTTGGTGGGATCATTGGCGCTCTCGCAGGTGGAGGCAAAGGCGCCGCAATCGGACTGGCTGCGGGAGGCGGTGCGGGAGCCGGTGGTGCCGCTCTGACCGGAAATAAAGACATTCTTCTGCCTGCCGAGTCGGCTGTCACTTTCCAGCTTTCTCAGTCTCTCGAAGTAAAGCGATAAAATTGATTTCCGCCTGGGCATCGGTACCGTCGTCCCGATGCCTGGGGCCGTATCCGGTGCGCTTCTCGCCATAGAGCCGGAGCCATCTGCGCCATGCTCAACTTCTCTCGCTTTGAAGTTCTGACCTTCGATTGCTATGGGACTTTGATTGATTGGGAGACAGGAATTCTTTCAGTTCTCCGTCGGATTCTCTCCACGCACCGGAAAGTACTCGACGACTTCGCACTCCTGGAACTTTATGGAGAGTTCGAACAGCGTTCCGAACAAGGTCCGTTCCAGCCGTATCGTGAAGTCCTGATTTCAGTGGTGCGTCAGTTTGGTCAGCAGATAGGATTCTCACCGACGATCGGGGAAGAGAGTTCTTTGCCAGAGTCTGTCCGCAATTGGAAACCTTGGCCCGACACAGTCGCAGCACTCCGTACGCTTAAGACGCGCTATCGACTCGCAATTCTGTCCAATATCGACGACGATTTATTTGCGACGACTCGGCCTCAGCTCGAAGTGGATTTTGATGAGGTTGTGACAGCGCAACAAGCGCAAGCCTATAAACCCTCTCCGCGATTATTTGAACTTGCGCTCAGCCGACTCGAGGTCACGCCCGATCGGATTCTGCACGTCGGACAGAGCATCTATCACGATGTTCTTCCCGCGCAAGCTCTGGGTCTAGCCACGGTATGGGTGAATCGCCCGTCCGCCAGACCAGGCATAGGAGCCGTTAAGTCCGCAGAAGGAAAGCCCGATTTGACCGTTTCCAGCTTAGAGCAGCTTGCCGCCACTGCGATTCGTTTCGGATCGGCCCACAATAAATAAGCCCAGAGCTTTCGTCTCTGGGCGATTCTACGATCACACTGACGCGTTGCCTACAAATTCACCGGTAGCTTCACCACTCTCTTCTGGATTGCCCACATTACCAGTTCAGCCTTGTTGTGAATCCCCAGTTTTCGCATGAGATTAAATTTGTGCGCATCCACTGTCTTCACGCTAAGTCCAAGAAGGCTCGCCGCAGAGCGTACGGTCCGGCCTTCAGCCAGCAATTTCAGCACTTGACGTTCTCGCACCGTCAGAACCCGCTGCCTCGGAAGCAGTTCCTCGGTGGGCCATTCGGTTGGATGTCTGTGCTGGGGTTCGCGCGGCAGCGCGACATCGGCTGCGGCTGTAGATCGGACCATCGCAAACAACTCTGCAGCGGAGGTTCGGCGGCGCGCATGAGTATTCGGTTGCGGGCTTTGTTCCGAGGCTTCTTCCCCTTCGTCCGTCGTCAGGAAGAGTATTTTGCTTGCCGGGGATTCGCGCAGGATCAATTGCTGTGATTGATCGGGCTCACATTCAAAAATATGTACATCGGTGATGACGACCTCGGGCCGGTGTTCAAACACGGTCCGGAGCGCTTCGGCTGCATTCCCGGCTTCCGCTACGACTTCAATATCCGTTTCGTCTTCGAGCAGACGCCGCAATCCCTGGCGCAGCAAAATATGATCGTGCACCAGAACGCACCGAATTTTTCCGCCTTCACGGATCTGTGCGTGAGGACACACAAGTGCTCCTTCTTAATAGCCAGAGGAAATTGTGACGTGGCGCGGATTCGCTCAGAACCCACAAAAAAGACTAAAACGTTAAATCATTGTACCTTGCACCAGCCGTCCAGGTCGCTAAAATCAATCTAAATCACTGTTTTCGTGTGCGGTACGCTCGCTTCAGCCGTGACCCGCAATCGTATATCAAGTAGCATCAGGTACAATCAAAAATTTATGTTGCGCTACTTCACAGCGGGAGAATCCCACGGAGAAGCACTGGTTGCCTTCCTGTCCGGCGTACCGGCAGGATTGAAGGTCGACCAGGCTGTCCTCGATCGGGAACTGTGGCGGCGCCAACAAGGATATGGCCGTGGCGGACGCATGAAGATTGAGCGCGATTCCGCCCATATCCTCTCCGGCGTGCGTCATGGCATCACGATCGGATCTCCCATTTCCGTGCAGCTCGAAAACCGCGACTGGAAGAATTGGCAGGAGTCTCTGCCAGTCGGGGATGGCGATCCCGCAAAGCACAAACGTGTTGCCTCTCCTCGCCCTGGCCATGCAGATCTTGCGGGTGCTCTGAAGTACAACTTTCCCGAGGCCCGCTACATCCTCGAACGAGCCTCTGCGCGCGAGTCGGCCGCCCGCGTAGCGATCGGTGCGATCGCCAAACTTTTCTTACGCGAACTGGGCATCGAAGTTCTCAGCCACGTAATTGCCACCGGAAGCGTTAATCTCTCGGAGCAGGTGCCTTGGGACAAGATCCGGACTCTCTATGATCGCGACGACGTTCTGCTCAATTGCGCCGACCCGGAACTTGAGTCCCGAATGAAGGAAGAAGTAGATAAAGTTCTCAGGACCGGCGACTCCCTTGGTGGCGTTTTTGAAGTCGTAGCTCATCAGGTTCCTCCTGGCCTCGGAACCTACGCGCAATGGGACGAACGTCTCGATGCTCTGTTGGCTGCGGCAGTGATGTCGCTGCAAGCGGTGAAGGCGGTGGAAATCGGTTCCGGGGTCGCATCGGCTTTTTCTCCCGGTTCACTTGTCCATGATGAAATCGGATATGCCGCCGAGTCGGGGTTCACGGCTTTTTCGCGGGCCCGCAATAATGCTGGCGGGATCGAGGGCGGCATTTCGAATGGCGAAGAAATTCGGGTTCGCGGATACCTCAAGCCGATTTCAACTCTGCGGCGCCCCTTGCAATCCGTTGATTTTTCGACTCGCGAGCCGGTCAAGGCAGCCTATGAGCGTTCGGACGTATGTGTCGTTCCGGCAGCCGGAGTCGCAGCGGAAGCCATGGTCGCGCTCACTCTTGCGCGCTGCGCTCTCGACAAGTTTGGCGGCGATTCGATGACCGAAACTGTGAGGAATTTTCAGGGCTACTGCCAGCAGCTCAAAAACTACTGATGATCTATCCCATTGTTAAATTTGGCAACCCGGTTCTCGAGAAGCCAGCCGAGGCAGTTACGGTCTTCGACGAGGAACTCCAGAAGCTCATCGAAGACATGTTCGAATCCATGTATGCGGCACATGGCGTCGGATTGGCCGCGCCCCAAATCGGCATTGGACGCCGTATCGCCGTGATCGATGTAACTTTCAAAGAGGACCCCAACGCGAAGCTGGTGCTCATCAATCCGGAAATCATTCATACGGAAGGCCGCCACAGTCAAAGCGAGGGCTGCCTCAGTATCCCGGATTTCCGCGAGAATGTGAGTCGCCCGAACAAGGTAACGGTTCGCGCCCAGGACGCTCAGGGCAAGATCTACGAGAAAACGGGAGAGGAGTTATTGGCGCGTGCCTTCCTCCACGAGACAGACCATCTCAACGGAAAGCTCTACATCAGCCACATCAGCGCCCTGAAGCGCGATCTAATGAAGCGCAAAATTCGAAAGTTGGTCAAGGCGGGAGAATGGTAGGAATTGAGGTAATGCGACAGCAAGAACTTCCAAACCGCGAGCCAGACATTCCGCTAATCGAACAATCACCAGATCGCCCGATGACACAATGTCTTTGGATCTCGTTTTCTGCGGCACGCCGCGATTCGCTGTTCCGACGCTCGAAAAGCTGGCCGCGGCCGGCTTCCGCACTCACCTTGTGGTTACCCAGCCGGATCGTCCCAAAGGACGCGGTCTCGAACTCGTTAGCTCGCCGGTAAAACAATCCGCGACGGCCCTCGGGATTCCGGTCACCCAGCCTGATCGCATCAAGGTGAATGAGGAATTCCGGTCTCAGCTTACGGCCCTTCATCCGGATGCGATCATTGTCGTTGGCTACGGACGCATCATTCCCCAATGGATGCTCGATCTTCCTCCCTTCGGCAACATCAACCTTCATGCCTCATTGCTTCCAAAGTATCGAGGTGCGGCTCCCATCCAATGGGCAATCGCGAACGGTGAAATCGTCACTGGCGTTACTACCATGCGGATCGATGCTGGTCTTGATACCGGTGCCATCCTTCTTCAGCAAAAACTTCCAATCGGACCGAATGACACGGCTGTGACCATCGCTCCGCCTTTAGCGGACATAGGGGCAGACCTTGTTGTGCAAACGCTGCGGGGATTGAAGGCGGGTACGATTCAGCCCCATCCTCAGGACAATTCGCGCTCGAGTCTCGCCCCCATCTTGAAGAAAGAGGATGGTCTCGTAGACTTCACGCGGACCGCCGCTGAAATCTCCAACCGGATTCGCGGCTTCCAACCCTGGCCCGGCGCATACACAAAGTTCCGTGGCAAAACTCTCCAGATTCTCACCGCCCGTCCGTTCACGAGCGGCAAGCGCATTGTTCCCGGCGAACTTGTCATCGATGCCGGACGATTGCTCGTAGGCTGTGCTGAAGACACATTGCTCGAACTGGAAGAAATTCAGTTGGAAGGAAAGAAGCGGTCTACCGCTCACGACTTCATTCACGGATATCGCCCACAGCCGGCAGAAAAATTGGGCTAAGCAGAATGCTGAAAACCTCTAGATTCGTATAGATTCGTATCAGGGCATCGCTTTAGCGATGCCGTAAATGCAGCAGAATCAATTCCGGCTTCAGCCGCTGTACAGCGCTCTCGGCAAGAAAGCAGTTTTTTCAGCAAACTGTAAACTTGCTCGAGTCCCACCGCGATCGCTCTTGAGCGTAGGGGAAAATCGGCCTAGCTTTTTGCGTAAGCCTTCATCAGCCTACAATCGCAATTGATGCCTGTATCTCCTGCGCGCGCCGCTGCCTTCGACATTCTTCTCCGCATCGAGCGCGAGTCGTCATACGCTTCCGAACTCCTACATTCCGCCAGCTACGAGAATCTCAGCGATTCCGATCACGCTTTGACCACCGAACTCGTGATGGGAGTTCTGCGCTGGCGTTCGCGGTTGGACGAGGAGATCGCTGGTGCCTCATCTCAGCCGCTCGTTAAGTTAGATATCGAAATTCTCATCGCCCTTCGCCTCGCCCTCTATCAGTTTCGCTGGCTCACCCGCGTCCCAGCGCGCGCCGCCCTTCATGAGAGTGTCGAACTCGTGAAGCGCGCCCGGAAGCGCTCTGCAGCCCCTTTTGTGAATGCCGTGCTGCGCAAGTTATCTGCAAAGCCGAGCGAAAACCGCAACGTTTCTGACGACCAGAATTCCTCCCCTGAAATCCTTGCCGCTGCGTTCTCTCATCCCGTTTGGCTAATCGAACGGTGGGTTCAAGAATTTGGACCAGACGCCACCCGCCAAATCTGCCAGTACGATCAGTCCGTTCCATCCACGACCATTCGGTTGCGGACACCAGAGGCAGCGAGCGAACTCGCAGCAGAAGGGATTAGTCTCTCGCCCGGAGAATTTCTAAGTTCGGCGCGGCGAGTAGAGGCAGGAGATATCACCGCGACTCAAGCGTTTCGCCAAGGACGAGTCGTCATTCAAGATGAAGGATCGCAATTGGTGGCAGCGCTACTGGGCCGCGGCGATCAAGGAGAGGGTGATTGCATTCTCGATTGCTGTGCCGCCCCAGGCGGAAAGACACTGGCCATCGCCGATCGAAATCCCGGGAGTGTCGTTACTGCCGTCGAGGTGCATTCACATCGCGCGCGCCTGATGAAAAAGCTGATGCCTTCAACGTCTAATATGCCGTCGGCGCACATCCGAGTCGTCGTTGGGGACGCGCGTCATCTGCCGGTCTCTCAGACTTACAATCGTATCCTCGCTGATGTTCCGTGCTCTGGCACCGGTACGCTATCCCGCAATCCCGAAATCAAATGGCGGCTGACTGACGACGATCTCCAGGAATTGCGCGAGCGCCAACTTGGGATACTTCGTTCGGCCCTGAACCATCTTGCACCAGGAGGGCGTCTCGTCTATTCAACGTGTTCGCTGGAGAGAGAAGAGAACGAGGCCGTCGTGGAAACGATCTTGGCCGAGAATAAGTCTTTCCGTTTGGTTCACTGCGCCGCTGAGATGGATCGTTTACGTGTAGCTGGCGAGTTGCTTCCACAGCAAGTCCCATTACTCACGCGCGGACCGTATCTCCACACGATACCGGGAATTCATCCCTGTGACGGATTCTTCGCTGCGATCCTCGAGAGAGCCTGAGTAGGTTTTCAGAGGGCGGAGGATCATCGTACTTCTAGATTTATCATCGACCCGGCGGTTACTTTTTGTCCTGCAGCGGGATTCTGCGAAACCACCATACTAGCGGGCGTAGGTTGAGGAGGCGCCTGCGCTACCGCGGGAATCGCTGCAGTCGTCGCGGCGGGATCGGGGGACGGAACAATCGCGGCTGCGGCGACGCTCACATTACCCAAACGGAACCCAGCCCCTAGCAATGTCTGACTCGCGCTGCCCAGCGGCTGTCCAACAAAACTAGGCATCACAAACGCCTGTGGCTCCGCAGCAGAAGTTACGAGTAAACTGATTTTCGGCGCCAACACTTGAGCCGCATTGGCCGGTGGACTTTGCGAGAGCACCTGGTCCGCTGGTATTCCTGCAGTCTCCACCTGAGCCGTCGATGCGATATCCAAGCCGCGGCGTCTGATATTTAACTCTGCCGCGTGTTCACTTTGCCCGGTCACATCGGGAATCACCACTCGCGTCGGTCCCAAGCTCTGGGCAACGCGTATCTGCCATCCGGACCTTACCTTCGTCCCCGGCAAAGGCAGTTGCGACATAATCCGTCCTTCGGGAATCTGTGGACTGTAGTACTGACGCTCAATCGACATCTGCAAGCCCACCGCTGCTACGGCCTTCTCTGCTTCCGTCGGTCCAAGCCCCACTAACGGAGGAACCGCCACCTCCTGCCCGTGAATAGCGAATCGCATCGCGGTCAAAGCCGAGAGCATCGCCACAATCACCAGGACGAGCGACAGCATCACGAATCGGAAGGCAGATCTCATTTTTGCGCCAGCGAACTATTCATCGGAATTATAGTCTTGCAGCTTTTCGTCCTTGTTTTTTCAATGAGATAGCGATCTTGGCTCGGCGCTCCCATCCACAGTACATGGGCATCCGGTCAACCCCTCCTGCATCTAAAACAGAGGAAGGCGTTCTACCTTTGAGGTGCGCCATGGTCAGTCTACTGGAGTATCATATTTCCGTGCGGCACTCGATTTCGGCCTCGCTTGTGTTCCTGGGTTTGGTTGCCGTGCCGGCGTTTCTCAACACAACCAGCCATGCGCAGATCAACGGAGCCCCTGCCTCTGTCACGTCTCCCGGCTTTGGCGGACGCGCTGTTAACGGTCCTCCTTCGAGCGTGACATCCTTGGGCCCTCGCGGCTACGCACCGAATTCTCGGGTTACTCCGCCTACATCACCCCGCGTCCCTCACAACGCGGACGCTCAACACCGTCATCGCCGTTCCGGGGAATTTACGCCGTACTTGTATGCAGTGCCGGTTCCGTACGCGGTCGACAATGGTGCCGCAGAGGATTATGCGGACGGCAGCGATAACGATCCCAATTACCAGGGTGGCCCAACAGTTTTCGATCGTCGCGGCGCGGGCTCTCGTTCTTATGTTCCTCCGGGCAGTGAGGGTTATCCATCTCCTTCGGCGGTCGCTGCTGACAATTCTTCGGATCCGGAACCCGCACAGGATCCGACGCTATTGGTTTTCAAAGATGGTCGTAAGCTGGAAGTTGAGAACTACGCCATCGTAGGATCGACGCTCTTTGATTTGACCTCCGGCCATCCCCGCAAGGTGGCACTGACCGATCTCGATCTCGAGGCCACGCAAAAGCAGAATGAGGATCGGGGCGTGATCTTCCAACTTCCACCCTCGACTCGGGTGAACTGAAATGGGTCGGTTCTTTGTTATCGCACTGCTTGCTGCCATTCCTCTCAGCGCGGCGGCCCAGCGATTTTCTTCCTCTCCGCACTTCGCCGGTCGGAGCTTCCAGCATTTTGGCCATGCTCACGGAAACTTCGGGGCTTCATATTATCCACTCTCTTTGGCGGATCCTCTATATTCCGATTATCTCTACGATACGGGCTATCCTGTTGCATCTCAGCCACCCGTAATCATGATCCAGCCACCGCCGGCAGTGGCGTCCGCGTCTGAGCGCACCACAGCGCCCGCGCAGCCTCTCCTCATTGAATTGCAGGGAAATCGATACGTCCAACTGAGTGGTGAAAACGAATCCGGGACGCAGATGCTGGATGACCAGACAACCTCGTCTGTCCTTACAAAGCCACTCGATCTTCGTCGCGTCTCCCAGCGAGAGAGTGTGAATGCGATTCTTGTGTTTCGGGACGGCTCCAGGGCGGAAGTATCGGACTTCACCATCTCCAACGGAGTCCTCTACGCGGCGGCGGACTACTACACCGCTGGTTCATGGAATCGCAAAATCGAACTCTCCTCTCTCAACCTGCCCGAAACAGTGAAGGCAAATCAGGATCGTGGAGTTGCTTTCCGTCTTCCTTCTGCGCCCAACGAAGTAATCGTAGGACCGTAGATCCCACCAAGATCGCCACGCCATCAGATCCGGAGAATGGCTACGCCGCGCGCGCCAGTTCTACTGCCGCCTTTCTTTTCTCGACTCTGTTCTCTCTCAATCGCAGCATTGGTTGTTCCAGCAGATAGTAAGAAGCAGCCGCCATCCCCACGGCAAAGAATACGAAGTACCAGGGCCGAGGATGGTTGCCATATGCGAACAGTTGCTGCCACAGGTACAGGCCGTAGCTAATCTTGCCCAGCCACATCACGGGATTCACATTCAATATCCAATAGGGCTTCTGCACCGCGTGCATGAGCAATCCGGCAATCGAAAAATGGAGCGCCGGCCAGAGCAAGAAAAGCATCAGCGGCGTGGTATGGAATCGCAGTATGCCCATATGAATGGGCACGAAGACGATGGGGCAAATCATCAATGCCGCCCACCACACTCGAATCTGCGGCAGTCGAGTCTCGAAAATCGCCGTGAGGCAGCCAATCGCGAGAATGTCGGCCACCGCCGGGAATGTCTCATCTGCCCGTCCGTGTAAACCTGCGAAGTGGCACGCGATGCGGTACAGAGGCGCAAATGCGATGACTACGAGTGGGATGATTATTCGATACCGATACCATTTCTTCAACACGCTCGGCCACAGCAAATAAAACTGCTCCTGTACGCTGATCGACCACAGGTGACCGAGAAACCAGGGATGCGTAAAGTCGAAATTCACTACATAAAATGCCGCGGCAGCCATGTGATACCACCGCAAGTCGTGCCAGAAGATCACAAACACCGGAACCATAAACGCAATGGCTGCTGGCAAGATTCGATACGCTCGACGCACGTAGAAACGTTGCAGACGTATGGTCGAAACCTTCCGATACTCCTTCATCATCAGTGTCGTGATCAGATATCCGGAGAGAACGAAGAAGATTCGCCGGCCCAAACTCGCGAACGCTCCCGCAATGGGTGATTGATATGCGACCTCCGCCCAATGTCCTAACACGACCAGTGAAATTGCAATTGCCCGCAGGCCATCCAGTGATGGAATCCGCTTCATGCGGCGCAGCCTAGCAGGGCGCGCCCACGCTTCGCAGTGACATCCAACCCAAGATTCCAATCTTTTGTTGTGAATTTCCCAACTCGGAACGAGACCTTGTACCCGCCTCAATCAAGTCAACGGTGGCGCGCGAAAGAGCGGAAATTCATGGTATAATTAACACAGTTCCCAGGGCATATAACATCCTGTAGAAACAAGCAGTTAGAAGATTCTAGCTGGCAAAGAAATATCAACGCCAAAGCTTGGATTCAAGCCACGAGCTAGAGTCAAAAGGCCAAGACCCAACCATGGCAGACGATCAGAATCCTGAACTTCCTCTTACTCCTCCTCCCGGTGGCGGCGACGGCCCCGGCGCGCTGAATATTCAACCCGTCAATATCGAAGAGGAGATGCGCCGGTCGTATCTCGACTACTCGATGTCGGTAATCATCGGTCGGGCGCTGCCCGACGTCCGTGACGGACTGAAGCCGGTTCACCGCCGAATTTTATTCACGATGCAGCAGATGGGATTGCAGCCCAATCGCGCGACGCGTAAATGCGCTCGCATCGTCGGAGACGTGATGGGCAAGTACCATCCGCACGGCAACCTTGCCGTGTACGACGCCTTGGTTCGTCTAGCGCAAGATTGGTCAATGCGCTACCCGCTTATTTTTGGTCAGGGAAACTTTGGATCTGTAGATGGAGATCCACCCGCAGCCGATCGTTACACTGAAGCGAAACTCGCGCAGGTTTCAACTGCGCTACTCGAAGATCTCGACAAAGAGACTGTCGACTTCCATCCCAACTACGACGGCAGTGAAATCGAGCCGGATGTTCTTCCCGCGCGCATTCCCAATCTTTTGATCAACGGCTCCGACGGAATCGCCGTCGGCATGGCGACCAAGATTCCGCCGCACAATCTCACGGAGATCGTCGACGCGACCATTACGCTGGTGAACAATCCCAACGCGCAACTCGCGGAACTTCTGAAGTTCGTCCAGGGACCTGATTTTCCCACCGCCGGCATGATCCACGGCCGCACGGGAATTTTCGAAGCTTACCGCACTGGGCGCGGACGCTTCATGATGCGCGCCAAGGCCGCCATCGAGAACGTCAGCAAAGATCGCCAGGCGATCATTGTCACCGAAATCCCTTACCAGGTGAACAAGGCCCGCCTCGTCGAGCGCATCGCGCAGTTAGTGAACAATAAAGACATCGAAGATATCTCCGACATCCGCGATGAAAGCGATCGCGACGGCATGCGCATCGTTGTCGAACTCAAGCGCGGCGCCGAGCCTCAGATTGTTCTGAATCAACTCTTCAAGCACACGCAGATGCAGGAAAGCTTCTCGATGATCCTGCTGGCTGTGGTCAATGGACAGCCGCGTGAAATGGGACTGATCCAGACCATTAAATATTTCATCGAGCACCGCGTCGATGTCGTTCGGCGCCGAACTGCGTATCTACTTGCCAAGGCCAAAGACCGGGAGCACATCCTCGAAGGCTATCTCAAGGCCCTCGACCATCTCGACAATGTCATCACCATCATTCGCGCCAGCGCCAACCGCGCCGATGCGCGCGAGAACTTGGTCCAGTATTTCGGCGGCAAGAAGATCGACATCAATGTCACAGGCCGCGCACCCAAGGTTGATCCTGAAAAGCCCTTCACCGCCAAGCAGGCGGACGCGATCCTCGAACTGCAGTTGCATCGCCTGACCAAACTGTCGATCGATGAAATTTCGAACGAGTTGAAGGGCGTTCGTGAAAGCATCGCGGAGTACGAATCGATTCTCGGTTCTGAGAAGAAACTCCGCAACGTCATCATCAAAGAGCTCGAGGAAGTGAAGAAGCTCTACGGAGACGAGCGCCGCACCCGCATCGAAGACGAGGCCGCCGAGATCGTTCTCGAAGATCTGATCGCCGACGAGCAGGTTGCGGTCACTGTCAGCCATTCCGGCTACATGAAGCGTACGCCGATCTCCACCTATCGCATGCAGCGCCGCGGAGGCACGGGACGCACCGGCATGAAGACGCGCGACGAGGATTTCGTCGAGCATCTTTTCATCGCCTCCACGCACGCCTACATCATGATCTTCACGAATAAAGGCCGTGTGTACTGGATTAAGGTGTATGAGATTCCCGACGTCAGCGCCGCGGGCAAGGGCAAACACGTCGGCAACCTCATCGGCCTGCAGCCCGGGGAAACCACGAAAACCATGCTCGCCGTGCGCAATCTCGAAGAAGCCAACAAGTACATTTTCTTCGCGACCCGCAATGGTCTCGTCAAGAAGTCCGAGTTGCGTGAATTCATGCACGTGCGCTCGAACGGCATCAACGCCATCGGAATCGAGGAGGGCGACGAACTGGTAGCCTGCCGCATCACCGACGGCAACCAGATCATCTTCCTCGCCTCGCATGAAGGCATGGCTGTTCGCTTTGACGAAAGCCACGTCCGCCCGATGGGCCGCGCGGCTTACGGCGTCTGGGGCATCGATCTGGAAAAGGGAGACTACGTCGTAGGTATGGCCACTACGACCAAGCCCGACGCGCCAGCTCCTCCGAAGGAAAAGGTCGAAGGAGAGCCGGAAGTGATCGACGCCGCTGTCAAAGGATCACTGATTCTCTCCGTCACCGAAAACGGATTCGGCAAGCGCACCGCCGCCGAGGAATACCGCCTGACCAATCGCGGAGGCAAGGGCGTCATTAACCTGAAGACCACCGAGCGTGTCGGCAAAGTTGTCGGCATTGCCCAAGTGGACGAAACATCCGAGGTGATGTTGATCAGCCACTACGGCAAGATCATCCGCATGGATTCGACCACGATTCGCGAATCCGGCCGCAATGCCCAGGGTGTCCGACTCCTCAACATGGAGCCCGGAGATCGCGTCGCGGCGGCGGTAGTGATTGCACCCGACGCAGAGCCGAACGGTGGGAATGGCGGCACGTTGATTCAGTAGCGTGCGTGGAAGGGCGGACGCCTTCGTCCGCCCCCTCGCGCGAAGCGCCCACGAGTAGGCCTGCACTGATTCCTGTTTGACGATAAGAGGTTGGATCCGAGGGGATCCCACCCTTGCGCAAAGAACGCGCAAGGATGGGTTACCCGCAAATGAATTGACCAAGGGAAAACATGCGGCCAATTGCGGCTGAAAACGGGACGACTCAGTTCGATTCGGTGAACTGAATCGAAGGCGACGAACCACTCGCGGTAGTGCACTTGCCCAGATTTAAGTTGTTGCTCTCTCCGGTTGTGCCGGCATTCGCGACACAGGTTGGGGCTGAGGTGGTACCGTCCGTCAGTGCTACCTTCACCGTGATCGAGACCGGCGCATTGAAATTCGCCCGCGAACCGCCGGCATCCCCGACGACGTTGAATTCTGACTCTTTCCAAACCTGCGAGATATCAAGCACACTGTCGGATCCGCTGACCTTGTAGGCAGTGCTTCCGTCAGTAAATACCACGGTATCGCTGCCGCCCGGTGCGGCGGCGCCCGAGAGCGACAGACTGCCAAGAGAGGTCGGCTTCACATCGGGTGCCTCTACGTACTTGCTGTTCCCGTAGCAATCGCCCCCGCCGTCACTGCCGAAACCACTCGGACAAGCCGAACTGCCCCAACCGATCAGCCAATACTGCATGAAAACCGCTCCCTTGCCCTTGACTGCATAGTCCGTTGCATATATGAACTGTTGCCAGACGACACAGCCGGCGTGACCATCACATGCAGTTGTCGTGCCCGTGAAATTTGTATTCAACTGAAGCGAATATTCATTCGGCCCGAGGATGCCTCCGTCTCCGTATTCGGCCACGCCAACACTCTTCTCGCTTTTCACGCCCGAAACCGTGGGAAAGCTTCCAAGTGCCCCACTGGTCAGCCCCGAGCTTTCAGCCACATAGTCATTGCCGTTGCCCGAGACTTCTTCCCCAGGTTTGCGGACGACTGGATGCACGCGTGGATGCAAGGCTTTGCACTCCACCTGCTCCCACGCGATGCTGGGAAACGTTACCTGAAAGCACCCCTCGCGAGGATCGGCATTTTGCGAGACTACGGCGCGCCAATCGTCGCGCGCTGCGAGATCGGCATCTGAATCTGCGGTCTGTCCGACAGAAACGGGCAAGAGGCAGCAAGTGCTGAGAACGGCTGCAGCTGCAATGCGCAGTGCAAAGCGAACTTTTCTGGGCATCATAGAATCTCCATTTAAAATCATCATCTGGGCCGACATTTCTCCTTCGGCCTCACGGGCGCCGCGATTTTACACTTGCATCATCCGCCCCACAAGCCTGAACCTGCGCTGTCGTCGGCCGTCTCCTGTCCTGTCTTCTCGGTTCTGAGTTGTTTACTTCGGACCCGCCCCGGAACTCGTCATTATGCTCATTATTGGGTCCATGTCGCCCATCCCACCTGTTTACGCCAATCGTGAGAGCTGTGCAGATTCCTTCACCCTTGACAATTGGCTAAGTTAGTTAGATATTTTCATCTTCTGTGAAAGCCAAGTCGATGGCCAGCTCAGCCGCCCGCTTGACTGACACAGAAACATCTCTATCCTCCCCTTGGGGCCAAAAACAAATTCCAATTTTTGACGGAGGACTTGCATGTCCACTCAGCCCACCAATTCTGCCAAGAAATCATCCTCGAACAATCTCAACCGCCTAGCTGGTGCGTATTCGCTTGCGGCGGCCGCCGCCGGCGTAAGTTTGTTGGCGATGGTGCAGCCCGCTATGGGCGAAGTTATCGTGACCCACAAGACCATTCCCATCCCCGCCGGGAAAAACCCGAAGCCGGTGTATCTCTCGTTAGCCAATAACGGAGTCAACGATATTTCCTTCACGCTCTCTCAGGACTCAGACAACCCTGACAGAACCCTATTGGTGGACGCCGTCAACAAGAACAACGATGGAGTGATGATGGGGGGCGGCTGGGACCCATATGCCCAGGCGCTGGCGCAAAATACCAAGATCGGCGCCTCGGCCCCATTTTTCTGGTACGCCGGCCTTGTTGAGTTGAGTGCATCCAGCGGAGCCAACAAGTATTGCAAGGGATATTGGGGCACGAATCTCACTCATCTCTATATTGGCTGCGGGAATCCCAAAAACAAGTACATGGGGGTCAAATTCCAGCTGAACGGGAAGACTCACTACGGCTGGGTTCGACTGAACATTAAGACGACTTCGAACCCCAATGGGCCGCCGTTGACGGCCAGTATCACCGAATACGCTTACGAAAGCGTAGCCAACAAGACGATCAAAGCGGGCGCCACGACTTCTACAGCCGAGGTTCCGGTGGAGAACACCCAGAAGCAAGTTGGGCCGTCCCTGGGCATGCTCGCGGCGGGCTCGAACGGCATGCCGCTGTGGCGGCGGGAACAAAGCTCGGTCGGTCAATAAACGATTCCACAACGAGATTGAGGCTGGTACAGTCTCAGTCTCGTTGATGGATGTGACAACGCGATCAGACTCATTCCCTTGTGCCGAAGGGTTTGAGTGTAATCGCCCACTTAAAACAAGCGACGTCACCTTCGGTTTGCCCGTGATTTGGGAGTAATCCAGTCAAGCAAACCTCAGTCAGAAAGCATAACTTTCCACATGCCGATTTCTCGCTACTAATCCCGGCAAACCGCTGGAACACCTTCTGCCGGGGGACGATGCAAAAACAGCTTCAGACCAACGCCCAACCGGTCGCATCTCATCTTGATTCCCCAAACAAAACAACGAAAGGTGCGGGCTAGTCAGTTCGAAGTGCGTGCATGGGGTCGATAGACGCCGCCCGACGCGCCGGCAAGTAGGAAGCAAATATGGCCGTGAAAAAAATAGGACCACGGCAACTGAGACGATCACGGCGAAATCTATCGCGGCGACCCCATACAGAGTAGTGCGCATGATCCGGCCCACAAGCACCGACCCAGCAAGGCCAATTCCAAGTCCGATAGCGGCCAGCAGCGACGCTTCTTTGAGGATCAGCCAGATTACGCCCATCTTGCCGGAGCCGAGTGCTAGACGCAGGCCTATTTCTTGGGTTCGCTGCGCAACGGCAAATGCCATCAAGCCGTAAATGCCAACCGCCGCCAGCAAAAGGGCCACGGCCGCGAACCCGGCAAACAGAACCATCGTATATCGGTCCTCGCCGAGCGATTCTTCTCTGACTTGATCCATGGTGCGCACGTTCGCCAGGGCAATCTGGGAATCCACGGAATGAACGGCTGCTGCGATGGTCCTGTTCATGGTCTTTGGATCTTCGGCCGTGCTGACGCCCATGGTCACACTTGGGGATAACGACTGCGCAAAAGGAACGTTGACTTCCGGATCATCGTCGCGAAAATCTCCATACCTCACGTTGTGGCAGACTCCCACGATCTGCCATTCGACTTCCGGACCGATTTGCGGCGACCCCGGAATCAGCTGTGCAATGGACAACCGTTGGCGGAGCGGGTCCATGCCTTTCAGGAAACGATTAGCGAATTCCTGGTTCACAATCGCGACCCGTACACTCGTGTTCGTGTCCTGCTCAGTAAATGCACGTCCCTGCATCATCTGGATGCCGAAGGTCTTGAAGTAATCCGGTGAAATCGATTGGAAACCTGCCCCCGGCTGCTGCGACCGCTCTGCATACGTCACTCCAACCACTTTTAGCGTCATGCCGTCGCTATGGAATCGCAGCGGCATCCCGGTCACGGTGGCGGCAGATGAAACTCCCGCCACCGAACGAAGCGCGCTTAACATCCGCTGGTTATAGCTATACATCTGTTCGGGACTTTGAAACCGTCCGTCGGGCTGCACCAGCCTGAAGGTCAAGACATGATCGGTGCGCACGCCGAGATCGACCCTGGTCAGATTCCAAAAGCTATGCATGGCAAGACCAGCGCCTGCCAGCAACGACAAAGCCAGGGCGAATTCGCCCATGATGAGCGCACGCCGTAATTTATGACTGCCGCTGCCGGTACTGGACCTTCCTCCGTCCTTCAACGATTCTCCGGGATCAACTCGCGAAGCGTACCAAGCTGGCGCGCAGCCAAAAAACAAACCGGCGAGAGTGGTTGCGGCCAGGGCGACGAGTAGGACGTGAACGTCCAACTGAAAATTGGCTTCGGATGGCAATATCCCGTCCGGCACGATGCTGAGAATGCCACGTAGCAATCCGACGCCGACTGCCACTCCGAGTCCGCCGCCGAGAAGGGCGAGAACAACACTTTCGGTCAGGAACTGACCAAAGATTCGTGAGCGGGTAGCCCCTACGGAACTTCGAATCGCAATCTCTCTCTGGCGCGCCGCGCCCTTGGCCAGTAGGAGGTTTGCAATATTGAGGCAGGTGATGAGCAGCAGAAATCCGACCGCACCTAAAAGGAGCCAGAGGTTCCGAATCCGCTCAGGAGGAAGGAAATCATTCTGAAGCGGCTCAACTGAAGCGCCCCATCCCTTGTTCGTGTCGGGATAACTGGCGGCAAGGTGGCTCGTAACCGCGTCCATATCGGCCTGCGCTTGTTGAAGGGTAACGCCGGGTTTCATCCGCCCCATGGTCAGGAGCCAGTGGTAGTCGTGGTTGATCTGTTCCGGCCGGAAGGCTAACGGAACCGCCATTTCAAAGTTGAAACGATCTCCCACACCCGGCGCCAACACTCCCACCACGTTATAAAGCTCGCCGTCGATCCGCACGGGCTGGCTGAGAATGCTCCGATTAGCGCCTAAGCGGTTCCACAATTTGAAGGTGAGAACGGCGGCGCGGTCTCTGCCTGGGATTCCTTCCTCAGGAAGAAAATCGCGTCCCATCAAAAACCGGATTCCCTGCATGTCGAACCAGCCCGGTGTGCAGCGCATCCCATCGATGGGCTCGGGCTGATTCCGCGTGGCCAGATTCAAATTGGCTCCGGTGAAGGCACTCAAATGCTGGAATGAATGGTTCTGCTCTTTCCAGTCGATAAAGTCTCCGGCCGACATCCCGTTTCTGCCTCCGTTGACCTTTGACCACACCATGACCAGTTGATCGGGATTCGGGTAGGGCATCGGCGCAAGCAGAACGGCATAGACCACTGTGTAAATCGCGGTAGTAGCGCCAATGCCGAGCATCAGTGTGGCAATAACGGCGGCAGTCACGCCCGGACTCTTGCGCAACATACGCAGGCCGTAAAGAACGTTTCTGATCAGAGTTCGCACTTGTCACCTCGATCGAACCGCGCGCACGTCGAAGGAAGATTTTGGCATACCAAGATCTGGTCGTAAGGCGCATTCTTGTTACCAATTGACGATGGCGGGAGACACTGGAAAGAAAGGGATTTAAGACCCGACATTTGTTCGGAGCTCACGGCGGCTTGTCCGAAAACCGTTATGCTGTGTCCAGCTCTGAACACGTATTCTTATCCATAGAGGGTTTGACGGTAGAAATTACCAGCTCTTGGTATTCCTAGACCGGGCTTCGGGTTTCAAGCAATGACGGTTCTTTCCTTGGGGTCGGCTACAGCCGGGTGTCCCAGGCAGCTGTGCTTCATTCCGTGAAGATGCCGGCGTTTGCGCCAATTCCAAGGACCAGCGTGATGATCGCCAGCAGCGCCATTCCCGGCGCTTTCCGCATCTGCCGTAGCGCGAGGCGCAAGTCGTAGAGCAATGTTTGCATTTCGCACCCCTTAGCCCCTTCGTCTCCGTCATGGATTCCCGGATTCGAAACCCGCGAAGGATCACAAAGACCTCCGAGGACCGATAGTTCAGGATGGCACGCGCTTCGCCAAAGAGATCTGGAAACATCTTGCTCATTCTTCAAATGCTTTCGCGCTGCGCCGGGGCAGCGGAGATGGCAAGACTGATCGGAAATGGAGGCCGATGTTCAAAAACGAACAGCGATTTTTCGGCTTCGTTGAATTCAGACCCTCTCCTTGAACCAGGCGCAACCTCGGCCACTCAATCTAGTCGTATCCTGCGTGGCCGGGGGCGAGCGAGTTTCTTTTCTTTCCGCGAGCCGGGCTTCCGATGTCGGGATGGCGGAGGATCGGCGACAGTGCACCCCAGCAGCTCAATCCTGCTCTTGGTCAGTAGATTCCAGGCTTCTCGATAGCCTTCATAGCAGTAGCTTGCTTTCTTTGCCGGTGGCACCACGGGGCAGAGCATGGTCATGATGCGCCTTCTCTTTCCCAGCAGTAAGACCGCTGGGATCAGGTACCACACATCCTCCGGAATCACGTACGCCGCGAACAGGTCGATTTCGTCCAGAGTGTAGTCGTGCTTTTTCTCTTGATGAGGCTTGAATTGGCAGAGATACCCCGCGCCCGCACGGCAGGTTGTCGATTTCACCTGCACCCGGAGAAAGTTCGGGCCGTGCGCGATGCCGACGTCAAACGGCTGTGTGTCTCCCCACGGTTTGCTGATGGCGAAACGAAGCTGCGCCGCCCTTGCCATAAACTGCAACTCGACCCATTCTCCGCGTTGTTGGTAGCAAGTGAATTGCTCCCAGATTTTCTTCGGTCTGCTCACATCGTTCACCTGTGTTTCTTCCTTTTTTCGCCGCCGGAGTAACCCGCAGCTCTCCCTGCTCCGGAGCCTTGGCTCCTCTGCACAGCCGATTCGGCTGCCGAACATGAATCTGTCTCGAAGACCGGCGGAAGGGATAAGGGAAAAAGAAAAGGCGCGACCCAGAGGCCGCGCCCTTGAAATTCTTCCTATATATCCAGAATAGCAAATTGGAGGGGGTAAACCGGCAAGCTCCGGCCACTTTATATTTGCCGTATTTTGATGAGGTTAGCGCAAATCGTGTAATTTCTGCCTATTGACAAGATTTATCGAAAGTCGGGCGTGCCGGTCTGAATTTAAGAAAACACGCTTAAATAAACAACTCATTTTTTATCAGTTGTTTAGATTGCTTTTGATGTGACATCGGGGGCAAAGGATTAAATAAGATTTTCATGCCCAAAAAGGTACATAACGGGCGTATTTTCTTGAAGTTCCGACTTTTTCATCAAGTCGTATGAGCTTTTCTTCCACCGTATTGGCTATTGCTTGGGAAGCGATGGTGCTTTTTGATTCAGGTAATCCAAAACGCGAGCGCAACGACTGATTCGTCATGCGCTCGGACATAACATATTTTAGGGCGCAATGCTGGTAGCAAGCTCTAACGCGGTCGGCGCGATCCATTGCTTGAATTTTCATTGGGCCAAAAATCGTAACCTGCGTTTTGAGTTGGTCGGTCGTAAAACTGGGCGCTGGCAGTTGATAGACTTCGGCGAAGTGGCACACCTTTTTTATGCCACTACCTTTTTCTTCACAAATTCGAAGATGCCGCATCATCTGCGCGAAACGCTCATTGCGCGATTGAAACATATCAATGAAGCGGCTTTCTGGAATAATAGGTTTTCCCGGATTCGAAATATCGATTCGATTGCTATAAATTTCTATGATCACAGATGTTCCGGACATCGAAAAATCCTGGTGAATCAGTGCATTTGCAACTAATTCTCGAATGACAACGTCCGGCACTAGCCTGCTCTCTACGCGTATGGCATTCTTGATAACTTCGTTCTGAGGAAGCTGGCTCATGATGTACTCGACTAATCCTGAAAAGCCGACAGCATAGCCCTTACTCCCCGGCTGATCTAATTTCGTGGTTAATTTGCTTTTTCCACCGTAGACGATAACTCTTGGCACCTTGCGCGATAGTTCTGGAAATTCATCCATTTTCCTCGCCAACAACAATGCCCCTATCCGCTTGATTGAAATTCGATCACCGTTCCTGAAGATTAATCTTTCCGCTGCCAGTCGCTCGACTACGCCGTATTGATCCGCCGGATAGGGCAGATCCAAGAGTCGGAAAAATTTGTCTACATCAAGTAGTCGGATGGTTTCTTCAATTGTTAAGTCGTCTTTGGAATATTCTTCTAACCAGTCTGGCTTGCCCTCTTCGAAAATTTTCCGCAGCCGATCTGGAGTCATACACACGAGGGACTCCCCGGAGCGCATTAAATACTTTCCGTCTAGATGCCGCGGGGTTCCTATCGGACGCGGAGGTATCGCGAACACTAGCACTCGACCTGAGGGGTGCTGGACTTCTTCAACATCTACCCGAAATCCCAACGTTCTAAATATTCGCTCAGATATTTTCCCCGTTTCCGGAAATGCGGTTGAACCGACAACCCTACGGGGTGGGGTGTTCTCTATGCCGAATAAAAGATAGCCGCCGCCTTCATTAGAAATGGCTACGCAATAGCTGAATAACTTATCAGTATCAAACTGAGTCTTTGCCTCTTTGAATTCAAGATTCTCCGTTTCGCTAAGTTGATTGCGCCATCCGTCTACCTGCTCAGGAGATATAGGCATGTAGCCATTAGTTTACGGCGGAGTTCGAGCGCCATCAACAACTTAGAGGGCAACTTTGT
Organism: uncultured Acidobacteriota bacterium; assembly: GCA_963787685.1. GTDB lineage: Bacteria > Acidobacteriota > Terriglobia > Terriglobales > Acidobacteriaceae > Sulfotelmatobacter. Next base: position 27,838 of record CAWBED010000023.1, on the reverse strand, counting down.
TCCGACGGGATAATTGCCCATTCGTGCCGCGCTGGCGATTACTCGTCCCGCTGATGAAAACGCGGGACCTCGGAATGACCGGGGCTGGCCCTTCCTGTCCCAAGATGGCACCTAACAGATCCGGTTGCCCCACCCTTCCCGCGTCTTTTGGCGGGAGGGTGGGCCGCCACGATCGCTGACAGCACCCCCATTCCTTCTCGTCTCCATCCCGTCAGGCTTCGGCGTCATTTCCCGGCAGCATAGCCTCATCCCGGCCAAACTACGCGGAATCAAGGAAAGGGCAACCGCTGGGAAGCCCCCATCACTGTGGAAATCAACCTGACCCAATACCTTTCAGCCTTGTCGCTTTACGTCTTGAGCACGTGGCGCCCGTTTGCACACGGCCCGTCCCCCGGAGTATCGTTTTTCCCTTGCTCAACCAGTCTGCCTTTGACGCACGCGAGCCAGACTCGTTTCTCGCTAATTCGAACTTCTTGGGGTGAGTTATGAATCAGCCGTTCCTGCGGCGCTCTCTGTTCAGCATCTTTCTGCTTGTCTTCGTCATCATTCTCACTGCGGCCGATAACACTTCGCTCCCCGCTCCTCCAGTCGCCAAAAAAGTTCCACACGTCACCGAGGTCAACGGACACAAGATGGTCGATAACTATTTCTGGCTCCGCGATAAATCCAACCCTGAAGTCCGCGCCTACCTCGAGCAGGAAAACGCCTACACCGACGCGGTGATGAAGCCGACGGAGCCATTTCAAAAGAAGCTCTACGACGAGATGCTTGGGCGCATCAAGGAGACCGACGTCGAGGTTCCCTACAAGGAAGGCGGCTACTTTTACTACATCCGAACCGAGGCCGGGAAGCAGTACCCCATTCGCTGCCGTAAAAAGGCCAGCATGGACGCTCCGGAAGAAGTGCTGCTTGACGTCAACGAGCTGGCGAAAGGCCAGGCATTCATGTCAATCGCGGCCTTCGCGGTGAGCCCAGATGGAAACTTGCTCGCGTATAGCTACGACAATACGGGATATCGCCAGTTCACACTCGCGGTCAAAGATCTGAGAACCGGCCAAACGCTAGCCGACCACGCGGAGCGCGTCGGATCGGTTGTCTGGGCAAATGACAATCAGACCATCTTTTACACCCAGGAAGACGCAGTTTCCAAGCGGCAATACCGGCTCTTACGCCATGCGGCCGGATCGGTAACGGCAGATGGTGTGGTTTACGAAGAGCCAGATGAGAAATTCAACGTCGAAGCCTACAAGACGCGCAGCCAGGCTTTCATCTTCATGGTTTCACGCAGCCACACCACTACGGAGGCGCGTTACATTCCAGCCACTCAGCCGGACGGCGAATGGAAAATCGTTGAGCCTCGCAAGCAGGGCGTGGAATATTATCCCGACCACAATGGTGATTCTTTCTACATCCGGGTCAACGATACCGGCCGCAACTTCCGTCTCGTCAACGCCCCAGTGACCGATCCTGGCAGCAAGAACTGGCATGAGGTGCTGGCGCAGAACCCGGGCATCATGATCGACGAGACCGACTTCTTCAAGAATTTCTGCGTGCTGTATGAACGTGAATCTGGCCTGCCGCAGATTCGGGTCATCGATCTTCGCAACGGGCAATCCAAGCGCATCGCATTTCCCGAACAAGCTTATGCGGCGTATCCCTATGTGAATCGTGTTTATGACACGACGGATTTCCGCTACGGATATCAATCGCCGATCACTCCCGCTTCGGTGTACTCCTACGATATGGAGAAGGGAACATCCACGTTACTCAAGCAGAAGGAAGTTCCCGGCGGCTACGATCCTAAGAAATATGAAGTCGAGCAGATCTATGCAGTAGCATCCGACGGCGTCAAAATCCCTGTTTCAGTTCTGCGTTTGAAAGGCGCCAAGCTTGACGGCACGGGCGCTCTGTATCTCTATGGATATGGGTCCTATGGCATTTCCATCGACATGTTTTTCAACTCGAACTACTTCAGCATGGTCGATCGCGGGGTAGTGGTCGCGGTGGCACACATTCGAGGCGGCGGCGAGATGGGCAAGGCCTGGCACGATGCCGGGCGCATGATGAATAAGAAAACCACGTTCACTGATTTCATTTCATGTGCGGAAGATCTCTTGAAGCGCGGCTATGGCTCCAAAGATCGCCTGGTGATTGAAGGCCGCAGCGCCGGTGGTCTTCTGATGGGAGCAGTTCTGAATATGCGTCCCGATCTCTTCAAGGCTGCGCTGGTTGGAGTTCCCTTCGTCGATGTGATCAACACGATGCTCGACGAGACTCTTCCGCTCACCGTGGGAGAATTCGAAGAATGGGGCAACCCGAAAGAAAAAGCAGCGTACGACTACATGATCACGTATTCGCCGTACGACAACATCGAGGCGAAAGCGTATCCGAACATGTTGGTAAAAACTTCCTTCAACGACAGCCAGGTCATGTATTGGGAGCCTGCGAAATATGTGGCGAAAATGCGCGCCACACGCACCGACCACAACATTCTGATCTTCAAAGTCAATCTCAGCCCCGCAGGACACGGCGGCGCCTCTGGACGCTATGACCGGCTGAAAGAGACCGCGTTCGACTATGCGTACATCCTGACCCAAATGGGAATCAGCAACTAAGAAGGGGAAAGCTCAAATTGCGCGGTGGTCCGGGGAACGCTTCTTTCGTGAGAGCGTTTCAAATTAAGCCGGCGCGCCATCGCCGCAGAAAATCCTCCCCGTCCGCTTTGGCCTGCGCTAAAGTCTTGGGTTGATTTCGGTACTCCAGCGCGATTTCCTGGAGGAATAGCTCAACCGCATCCTTCGGCCTGAAGCCTTGCGCTACCAGTTTGCGGATCCGTGCAGTAAAGTTCTCATTGTCGACTGGCGCGAGTCGCGAGAGATGATCGGCGCACTTGTGATCGCGAAACTTGGATGTTGCGAGCCGATCAAAAGCCGTTCTAGCTTCTGGATCGTTCAGGAGAGTCGGAAGAGGGTACTCCCATTCGCACTGTGAACAGGTCCATCCCTGAAACGTTCCGTGCGATGTCCAAATCTGTCCCCGCGCGGTCTTTGCTTCGAGGTTGACGTGATTGGTGCTGCGCTGTTCCACGAGCTGCACGACTCCGCACTGCAAAACCTGCGTGGCCCCTGAATCTTGCTTTCGAGAATAGTAGCCGTCGCGGCGAGGAATGGGGCGTGTCAAGCCCGGTTCAGGGGAGGGAACACAACGCTACTTCGCGAAGAAATAATCAAACGACTTCACAGCCGTAAATTCATCCTCTCGAATATCAAAAACTGTATAGAGCTTCGTCACGTTCAGGATGTCATGAACTTTCTGACTCAGGTTGAGCAGCTTAAGCTCGCCACCGGCGTTGCGGAGCGTTGTGAAGCAACCGACGAGCTCTCCAACTCCCGAACTGTCGATGTAGTCGACCTCAGCCAGGTTGAGGATGATCTTTTTCTTGCCCTGCGCAATGAGCTTATGGACCTCGTCGCGAAGCTCGCCGATCTCTTCTCCCAAAACAATGCGGCCCTTCACGTCGAGGATCGTGACGTGCGCGACTTCCCGAGTTTCGATGGTCAGAGGCATGAGCGCGGATACGGCGGCCGCTGGCCGGAATGGTAGTGCTTGGAACGGGTCAAGTCAATGGCAGGAGCAGCAACCGTCGAAGAACGGCGCTTTAGGAATGCGCGCCATGCGGGCGCGAGTCGAGCTCAAGAGCGGGTAGTTGGGCGTGGTCCCGGATTTCCTGGATTGGCGAAGTAATGATCGGAGTTGGGTACTCCGGGTGTCGGAATTCGAGATGCATGCCGCGCCCGACGTACTGCAGCTTGAGCATCGATCCGCCCCACGTCGAACCCGAAATCGCGACCTGTACCGGCTCTGGGCAAAACTCAGGATGACCCGATAACAGCGCCTCGCTGCCGCCGAGCAATACCGCCGTGTAGCAGTGGTGCATTGTCTGGATATGAAGCACCGTCGAGGGAGGCAGATCGTTTAGAAACACGCCACCTTCGATTTCCGACTGGACGATGCCACGGTTGACTTCGTCGGCCAGGTTGGGGTGCGGGCTAAACATGCGAATGACCGACCTTAAGGGTATAGGGTTTCGTAAACCTGAACAAGAGCCCTTTCAACCGTCCCCAAAGCGAAAGGGCACGGACTTTAGACGGAGGAAACTATACTTGGGTTGCAGATATTGTGGATTGTCGGCCAGCCCGTGTACGCCCGGGTCCCCATTCCCAACCCGATCCCTCAAACCTGATAAAATAGCGGAAAGAAGGGGTTCCTTTTCTTAATGCCAGTTCCCGTATCCCAGATGTGGACCGTAGCCAGTTATGTGCTGCGGCAGAAACTCGCCCGGCGCAAGCAATATCCGCTGGTGCTCATGCTTGAGCCGCTGTTTCGCTGCAATTTGGCGTGTGCGGGGTGCGGAAAGATCCAGTACCCGGCGCACATCCTGAAAAAGGACCTCAGCCCGGACGAGTGTTTCCGGGCCGTCGACGAATGCGGCGCCCCTATGGTTTCGATCCCTGGCGGCGAGCCACTGATGCACCCTCAGATCGGCGAAATCGTCGAGGGCTTGGTCGCCCGCAAGAAATACATTTACCTTTGCACAAACGCCTTACTGCTCAAAGAGAAGATCCATCTTTTCAAGCCGAGCAAGTATTTGACTTTCAGTGTCCACCTCGACGGCCAACGAGAGGAGCACGACTTGGCGGTCTGTCGCGAAGGCGGATACGACATCGCTGTCGATGCCGTAAGAGAAGCTCTGAAGCGCGGTTTCCGCGTCACTACGAACACGACTCTGTTCGACGGAGCCAATCCGAAATCCGTTCGTGCGTTTTTCGATGAAATGATGGATCTGGGCGTCGAAGGCATGATGCTGTCGCCCGGCTACTCCTACGACAAGGCTCCGGATCAGAAGCATTTTCTTGGCCGCGCCCGCACGCGCCGCATGTTCCGCGCCATCCTATCCAATCGGAAGAAGAACTGGCAGTTCAATCTGTCGCCGCTCTTTCTTGAATTCCTGATGGGCAAGCGGACCTATCCCTGCACGCCTTGGGGCATGCCGACTTATAACGTTTTCGGCTGGCAGAAGCCCTGCTACCTTCTGCAGGATGGTTATGCTGAATCGTTTTCGGAACTTCTCGAAACGACCGAGTGGAGCAATTACGGCACTGAGTCCGGGAATCCTGCTTGCGCCAATTGCATGGTCCACAGCGGCTATGAAGCTTCTGCGGTGAACGCCACGTTCAGTTCGCTGGGCGGATTTCTCGCAACCGTGAAAGCCACTTTGTTCTCGCGGTATTCCGATCCAGCAGCGCTGCGAATGTTGGAGGAACCGGAAGCAGCAGTGCATCCGTTAGTGCAGATTTCACCCACTTCGAATTCATCCCACCTGCAGGAAACCAGCGTCTGACTGGTGCTTTCCCGTGGATTTCGAACCCCGGTGGTGATCGACATTTTTCTTCGGAGTAAATATGACAGGTAAGGAAGCCGGCCACATCGATCATGCTTCTGCCGATGCGACGCCGCCGCACGCGAGCCTGAATCCGGAAGTTCTCGAAGTTGCTCCGGGAGTCGAGCGCGAACATCTGGAGGGCTGGATCCCCGCCCTTGCCAGCGAAGAAGAACTCCGCGTGGCACTGGAAAAAGCATTCGATTACCGCGGGGACATCACGATTACGCGCAAGGACGGGTCGAAAATCGAGGGATATCTCTTTGACCGAAGGACTGCCGCTACACTGAAAGACTCTTTGGTCCGTCTCTATCCGAAGACATCGAACGAGAAAGTTTCTGTCTCCTACGCTGACATCGCAGCTCTCGCCTTTTCGGGCCGCGACACCGCCGCCGGGAAGAGCTGGGAAGCCTGGATGAAGAAATACTCGGAGAAAAAGGCAGCGGGCGAGAAGGACCTGAGCCTACACCCTGAACCCTTAGACTAAGTCCGGTTAATCCCTCGCAGAACTCTGTCTTTTCCAGCCTGAATCCTTTTTTCTGAATCAACGCTCCTAATCAACGCTCTTTCCTGGTCGCAACTCCTCGTGAGAATGCCGTCGAACGGTCATACCCGCTGCAAAGCGCTGAATCGCAACGAACAAGCGTCTAAGCCTGTCGAGTGAGCCTGGTTACATCGGAACGGAACTCGCCGTGACAGAATGCGCGCATGGGACTCGTGAACAATAGCCCCGCGTCGCCTACGTTCGCCGGCTCGACCACGGAAACTTTTTCGTAGGAGGCACTCATGGAAGTCACAGTCGAACATCTCGGAGCCGTACAGTTCGAAATAAAAGCGCGCCAGCACTCGATCCCCTGCGACCAGCCGCAGGAAAACGGCGGTTACGACGAAGGTATGACGCCACCGGAGCTATTGCTGGCATCTTTGGGCTCGTGTGCCGGATTCTATGCCGCTCAGTACCTTCGCAAGTACAAACTCGCTGACCAGGGTACTCGAGTGCGCATAACCGCCGACAAGGTCAAAGATCCTGCGCGGATCGATAACTTTCGCATTGAGATCGAGACTCCGATCGAGTTGACCGACCAGCACCGCGCCGGAGTAGAGAGAGCCGTTCACCACTGCCTGATTCACAATACTTTGCTTCATCCGCCGCAAATGACAATCGACGTGCACGCGCCGGCGGTTGTCTCGTAATCGGCGAAGCAGGAACGGACAACGGTAGGTGGCCACTAATGCGAAGGCATCCGCTGAGAAGCGGCTACTTGTGGCTAGAGGTCGGTCCCGAAAAACTGAGGCCGCCGATCAATTCTTCGACGTCGTCTTCAGTCCCGGCAATTACGGTGATAGAAACAGCGTAGCCGTGCGCCAGCAGCGCCAATGTTGATTGATGCATGACTCTTGACCCGACATCTTTGTGGAAGTCACTGCGGACCAGGGTCTTCGCACCGAGAGCGACCTCGTAAGGCTCCTCGTCGACCGCGAGTCCTTGAGCTTTGGCGACTTCGGTGAGAGGTCCGAAGTATTGCGCGGCGTCCTTCAATCCTGGGTAGGCTAATTCGCTTTCGGCAGCGATCAGAATGGAAGCGTTTACATCTTCCGCGCGTGCGTCTGGAGGTCTCGAAAACGCAGCCAGCAGAACTTTCGCTCCTTCGCTCGAAGCTGCCGCCTCTGTGCCCGTAGCCGAAGCCGCGCTTTCCGCGGGTTTCTCGCGCTCATTCAATTCTTCTGTTCGCAGTACCCATCCTGCCGGAATCTTGCACGCCAATCCCAGCGATATATTGTGATAAATCCCGTTGCTGACCGAGCCCGAATCAATGGCTCCCTTGACCTCCGTAGGTGGATGCTTTGAATGCTTTGGCGCAGAAGATGCCGAAGAGCCGGAGTCTTGTCCGGATCCCACGATTGCGAGCACAAGGACGGTGCCAAGGCAGAATGTGAGACGTCCGAATCCCGAATGATCGAAATATTTCAGCCAATGGGTATTTCTCGGTCCCGCGTTATGTGTTCCGTGCCTTGTTCTTAATCCAGATCGGAGTTCCGACAAAACCAAAAGCATCGCGGATCTGGTTCTCAAGAAATCTTTGAAATGCGAAGTGCAATTTCACGCTGCGGTTGGTGAAGAGCACGAATGTCGGCGGCGCCACCGAGGCTTGTGTCATGTAGAGAATCTTCACGCGTGAGCGCATTGGAACCGCAGCGCGTTCAAAGTCCACATGTTCGAGAAAGCGGTTCATCTCCGATGTCGTAACGCGTTTGCGCCTTTCTTTTGCGACTTCCTCGATCAGCGGGAAAATTCTATCTGTGTCTTTGCCTGTTTGAGCGGAGACGAAATACGATCGGGGCGTAACTGAGGAATTTGAGTTCGTACCGCAACCGCTCCTCGTAAGCCTCGCGATCCGCCGGACGTTTGCTTTCGCGCATGCGGTCCGCCTTGGTGGGCCTGCCTGAACGTGCCTGACCGCTGATCACGAGATCCCATTTATTGACGACGATAATGATGGATCGTCCGCTTTCGTGCGCGTATCCCGCAATCGACGCATCGAGCTGGCTGACGCCCTCCGTAGCATCGATTACGAGAAGCGCGATGTCAGCCGCCTCCAGATGCTTACGCGCCATAACCACCGAAAGCTTCTCAGCCATCAGGTGCGTCTTGCCCTTACGGCGAATCCCGGCCGTATCAATAAATCGAAACTGTTTTCCGTTGCGTTCGACAACTTCATCGACAGCATCGCGCGTGGTCCCCGGAATCGGAGAGACAATCGCTCGGTCAGATGAAGTCAGACAGTTCAGCAAAGTCGATTTACCGACGTTCGGGTGTCCAATGATGGCGACCTTTACCTCTCTCGCCACCGGCTCCTCATCGACCGGTGCGTCGAGGTCACCGTCCTGTATTTCCTCTGTGTCCCCTGCATCCCGCGCGTCTAAGTCTTGTACTTCTTCCTGGGCGGGAGATTTCGGTAGCCGAGCCACGACTCCATCCAGCAAATCGTCAACCCCACGGCCGTGTTCCGCGGAAATCGGAAACATCTCGCGCACTCCCAGCCGGTGAAAATCGTCGATGAGAGATGATTGCTTTTCCGAATCGACTTTATTCACGGCGATGAAAAGAGGCCGGTTGGATTTACGCAGCAGGCGAACGAGTTCCAGGTCAGGACCAGCAAGTTCCGATCGTCCATCCACGACCATAATTATGGCGGCCGCTTCATCCAGCGCCACGCGCGCCTGTCGATAGATCTCCGCCGGAATGAAATCCTTTTCTTCCGGCAAAATGCCGCCGGTATCGACGATTCGCAGCTTTCGCCCCTCCCATTCCGTGTCGCCATAAAGCCGGTCGCGAGTAATGCCGGGCTCGTCCCCGACGATGGCGCGCCGTGACCCGACGATCCGGTTAAAGAGAGTGGATTTGCCAACGTTAGGACGTCCCACGATGGCAATCGTCGGAATACCTGCGGCGGTAGTGGCGAGAGTGCTGGTCGAATTGTAAGTAGGTTGAGTCAAAGATCCTTGAAGTAGGCACAGTCTCTGTTGGCTGTCAGCTGAGTCGGAGACCCGGCTGGCGTTGCACGATGCACATGGCCCGAAGTAGCTATTATAGAGACTCCAGTGCCATTAAGCTCCCAGCCCGCTTCCTCGACGCCTTCGGGACACGCTGCTCCCAACGGCACAGATGCCTCGCTGCACCAATTCTTCGCACCCGGAGGGGTGCTGTCGCGAACTCACCCTGCCTACGAATTCCGCCGCGGCCAGCTGCAAATGGCTCAGGCGGTCGAGCAAGCCTTGGAAGAGAAGCGCCACCTGATCGTCGAAGCGGGCACTGGCACGGGGAAGACGCTCGCGTATCTCTTGCCCGTCATTCGCTCCGGCAAGCGCGTCATCATCTCGACTGGCACCAAGAATCTGCAGGAGCAGCTTTTCTACAAAGACGTCCCTTTTCTCGAGCAGGCTCTGTTCGGCGAGGCTGCGGGATCACATTTGTCGGTCTGCTACATGAAAGGCCGCAACAACTATCTTTGCCGCAAGAAACTGTACGACCTGACCGATCAGCCGGTGCTCAGCGGTCTCGATGAGATCGAGCAGTACCGCGCCATTTCGGCTTGGGAGAAGAACACGGCGACTGGGGATCGCGCGGAACTCGCCGAACTGCCGGAAGCCAGCCTGCTTTGGCACAAGCTTGACGCCCGCGCCGACGCCTGCACGGGGCAGAAGTGCAGCGAGTTCGAGCGCTGCTTCATCACGGAAATGCGCCGTAAGGCGATGGAAAGCGACATCATCATCGTCAACCATCACCTATTTTTCGCGGACCTCGCGATCAAATTGCAAGCGGACGGGGCACCGGACGCAGGAATTCTTCCCGAGGCTGGGGCCGTCATCTTCGATGAAGCGCATGAACTCGAGGATGTAGCCGGAAACTATTTTGGGATTTCGGTCAGTAATCTGCGGATGGAAGATCTGGCGCGCGACATCGAAGGGTCGATGCAGCATCACCGAATGCTCTCGGCATCTCTGTCCGGCGCGATTGGCAGCCTGCGAGATCGCGCCCAATTGTTTTTCTCATTGCTGCCGTCGAGAGATGGACGGTTTGCCTTCGAAAGCCGGAGAGAGTTCCTCGAGGAAAATGGGGATGAGTTTGTCGCCCTCAATCAAGCCCTTACCCGACTGGCAGGCGAGTTAGAAGCTCTGCCGCAGAAGCCGGAAGAAATATTCAATTTCGTACGGCGCGCCCAGGAAATTCAAGTGCAGCTGAAGTTCGCGATGGAATCCGAAGATCGGAATACAGTCTTCTGGATTGAGCGACGCGGCGGACGCAACAGCGGCAAGGAAATGCGCGGCTTGAGCCAATCGAAGAACCTATCGAGCAGCCAACATGCGACGGCCTCCGAGGGGAATCTTGCGCGGGCGACAGCATGTTTTCCTCCAGGCTACGCCGATCGATGTTGGACCGATTCTCCGCGAATGCCTTTGGTCCAAGTTGGATTGCGCCGTTCTGACTTCAGCCACACTGGCCGTTGGTGGAGGCTTCGATTACATCCGCCAGAGGCTCGGCTTTGAACACGCTCGCGAGACAATTCTTCCCTCGCATTTTGACTATCAGAGCCAAGCGTTGCTCTACGTCCCACCCGACCTCCCCGATCCGCGAACGCCTCAGTTCACGCCGACCGCCGCGGATCGAATTCGCAAGCTGCTCGAAATCACTCGAGGGCGGGCTTTCGTCCTCTTCACGAGCTATGCGCAGATGAATGAGATCTACCAGCGGCTTTTGGGCGAAGTCGAATTTCCGATGTTGCGTCAGGGCGACGCCCCGAAGAGCGCTCTGCTCGAAGAATTTCGTCTCACACCCAACGCCGTGCTCTTTGCCACGTCTTCGTTCTGGCAGGGAGTCGATGTACAAGGTGATCAGCTCAGTTGCGTGATCATTGATCGGCTACCGTTTGCGGTGCCCAGCGATCCGGTAGTTGCAGCGCGGGTCAAGGCGATCGACGCCGATGGAGGTAACGCCTTCTTTCAATACCAAGTCCCGGCCGCGGTTATTACGCTGAAACAAGGCTTTGGGCGCCTGATTCGCTCGCTCCACGATCGCGGCCTGCTCGTGCTCCTCGACAACCGGATTCTCAAGAAGCAATACGGCCGCACGTTCGTCGAGAGCCTACCGAACTACAAGAGGACCACGGATATTCGCGTCGTAGAAGATTTTTTCGGGATCGGAGATTCACGCGAATAGTGGTTCCATGCAGCGCGGAAGCGAGCGTCCTCCTACCTTGGCACGACTTGCACTGCAATCCCTGAAGCCTCGTCTTTGCTGTGGTACACCCGTTCTGTAGCTTTCACAAAGTCCGTGGGCTTGGCATCAGGGATGTTCATGAATTTCTGGGGATTGCGGTCAGTGAGTGGAAACCACGAACTCTGCACCTGCACCATGATTCGATGCCCGCGCCTGAATGTGTGGTTGACGTCCTGCATCGTGAAGTTGATTTCTTCGACTTTGCCGGGCGTGAATGCCTCCGGCTTTTCAAAGCTGTGACGGAATTTCCCCCGGAACGGCTCTCCGCGCACGAGCTGCTGATACCCACCCATCGTGAACGTCGGCTGCCGGAACGTCTTTTCGTGGTCTATCTCGATCCTCAGGTTTCGGTGTGTCCTGTTTGCTGTCCGGATAGTCCGTCGGGTAAACGTCGATCAGCTTCACATCCCAATCCGAATCCGTCCCGCTCGTCGAAACGAAAAGTTTCGGCGAAATCGGCCCCGTGATCGTCACGTCCTCTTGCAGCGCCGGAGTTTGATAAACCAAAACGTCGGTGCGGCTGTCAGCAAATCTTTGGTCCGAAACCATATATTCCTGAGGCACGTTTAGTCCTGCGTAGTTCACAAAAGGCACCGGTTTCCCTGGATCGCTTACATATTCGTCAAACGCCTGAGGGCTATCCGCGGGTTCCTCAAACGACAAATCTCCGTTCGCGTGGAAATACAGAGTCTTGTGCTCAACGTTCTCCGGCGGCCATGAAGAATATTTCCGCCACACGTTCGTGCCCGTCTCAAAGACATATGCCTTCGGCAATTTCGCATCGCCAGCGGCCTTCAGGTACTGCTCAAAAAACGGAAACAGAATATTCTTCCGGTAATACTCCCCGGTATTCGAGTCGAACTCCACACGCCCCAGATGATCGCCGTCATAACGCCCCCAACCTCCGTGTACCCACGGTCCCACCACCAGCGCATTGAAAATCCCCGGATTGTTCTTGTCGATGGAGTGAAATGTCGTAAACGGTCCCTGTAAATCTTCAGCGTCGAACCATCCACCGACCGTGAGCACTGCGCAATGGATATTCTTCATGTGCGGAGCCAAATTGCGCGCCTTCCAGTAGTCGTCATATGTGTCATGGTTTACCTGGTCGTCCCAAAGCGCACTCCTGCCTTCGAGATACTTCCGCAAATTCGAGAGCGGCCCCGCATTCAAATAAAACTGATACGCGTCCTTTGTTCCCCATTCGAAGGACGCCGGGTTCTTTGGTGGAAGCTGCGGATTTTCCTGCGGCCGGAAGAAACTATAGAACCCGAAATTGGCCGCCAACATGAACGCTCCTCCGTGGTATGCATCGTCTCCCATAAAGAGGTCGGTCATCGGAGCTTGCGGAGAAGCGGCTTTCAGCGCAGGGTGCGAGTCTATGATGCTCGCAGACGTAAAGAACCCCGGATATGAGATCCCCCAAATTCCCGCATTGCCGTTGTTGTTCGGAACATTCTTGAGCAGCCAGTCGATGGTGTCATAGAGGTCGCTGCTGTCGTCGACATCTTGCTTCGATTTCTTGTTGTCGATGTGCGGTCGCATCTCAATGAAGCTGCCTTCGGACATGAACCGTCCCCGAACATCCTGAAATACAAAGATGTATCCGGACTTATCGAACTCGGGCGCGGGGCCCAGTTGAGTGCGGTACAGATCCACGCCGTAAGGCCCCACGCTATAGGGCGTTCGGTTGATCAAGAACGGATATGCGTGGGAGCTGTCTTTGGGCACATAGACCGACGTGAACAGATGAACGCCGTCACGCATCGGGATTCTGTATTCGTACTTTGTGTAATGTTCTTTGACGTCATAGTCCGGTACATCCGGACGCGCCTGCGCGAAAACGCTGCTAGTCATGAATACGGCGCACAACAGTACCCACACTCTGCGAATTGACATGCTTGCTCCCGGTAAGGACGACGTTTAGGCAAGCTACATTCCACCCGTGAAGACAGTCAAGCGGACCGTTCCTCGCGTCGCTGCAAGCGTTACAATAGGTGTTTCGCCAAAAGCGCTCCGGGCCCTGTATTCACGCCCGGTCAACCGGGGGAGCATGTTCGAAGTTACCGTTGAAGACACATTTGCTGCGGGGCACTACCTGCGCAATTACAAAGGCAAGTGCGAGAATCCGCACGGCCACAACTACAAGATTCGGGTCACTTTGGCAGGCGCCGAGTTGGATAAAGCCGGCCTCCTGCTCGATTTCAAGGACCTGCGCGAGGTGATGAGGCACGTCATCGAGCGCCTCGACCACCAGATGATCAACGAGATCGAGCCCTTCACCGTGATCAATCCGTCCGCTGAGAATCTGGCCAAGTATTTCTATGATGAGTCCAATACTCGGCTGCAGACGGTGACCAAAGGACGTGTGCGAGTCAAAGGACGTCACCGTTTTTGAAACGGATACTACGACGGCGAAATATAGCGAATAGTTCTCGACCTGTGTGATTGGCGTCTTCCGAACTACAGCCATCTGCCCGTTGGAATGCTGACAGCTAATAGGCGACAGCGACTGCGTCATGCAAATCACCGAAATCTACAAATCGTTGCAAGGGGAGTCGACCCACGCTGGGCTGCCTTGTGTCTTTGTGCGGCTGACCGGCTGCAATCTGCGCTGTTCCTGGTGCGATAGCGAATACACGTTCCAGGGCGGCCGCAAAATGGCGCTCGATGATGTCTTGAATGAAGTCTCGCGTTTGAGTCCGGGTAGCGGCTTGGTCGAAATCACCGGCGGCGAGCCCATGCTCCAGGAAAGGGAAGTCGTTCCCCTGATGCAGCATCTCCTCGACAATGGCTACACCGTGCTGCTTGAGACGAGCGGAGAGCGTCCGCTCGCGTCGGTTCCCGATCAGGTAATTAAGATCGTGGATGTAAAGTGTCCCGGTTCCTCGGAAGGCGATACGTTTTGTCTCGACAATCTCAAAACCCTTACTGCACGCGACGAGATCAAGTTCGTTCTCAGCAGTCGCGGCGACTACGATTTCGCGCGAGATTTCCTGCAGCGGCACGACCTTGCGGGCGCGGTTAACGCCGTACTTTTTTCGCCAGCGTTCCGTAAGGATGCGACCGGCGCCCGCGATAGTTCGCATTGTCTGCTCGATCCCCAGGAACTGGCAGAATGGATGATCGCCGACAACGTTCCGGCCCGGCTCGGCCTTCAGTTGCACAAATTTATTTGGGATCCCGCGGTTAAGGGAGTTTGACGGATGGCGAACGTATCCAAATCCCGGGCCGTCGTTCTCCTCAGTGGAGGAATGGACTCTTCTGTGTGTGCCTCGCTTGCAGCGCGCGACTACGATCCGGCCGCGGTCCACATCAGCTACGGGCAGCGTACCGAGGAGCGGGAGCGCCAGTCGTTCCTTGCCATTTGTCAGCGCCTGAAGATCCACGACCGGCTCATGGTTCGAAACGAAGCACTACGTGCGATTGGCGGTTCCGCCCTTACCGATGAATCCATTCCCGTGCCTGACGCAGAAATGGTCGGCCACGATGTTCCGGTCACTTATGTGCCTTTTCGCAATGCGCATTTCCTGGCCGTAGCTGTGAGCTGGGCCGAGGTGTTGGGCGCCGAAAAGGTGTACATTGGGGCGGTTGAGCCCGACAGTTCTGGCTATCCAGACTGCCGGCCCGTCTACTACAAAGCATTCAACGAAGTAGTCAAGGCGGGAACTAAAGACGGGAAGATTGAGATCGTCACTCCTCTCATCGCTATGCGAAAAGCGGAGATCGTCCGCCTTGGCCTTGAACTGAGGTGCGCCCTTCGATTTAACGTGGTCATGTTACAGCCGCGAGGATCGGGCCTGCGGAGTTTGTGACAGCTGTGTTTTGCGCCTGCGCGCATTCGAGGCTGCAGGCGTACCGGATCCGATCCCATACGCGGCTCGATAGAGATATGCCGTACAGCGTTTGCGACAATGGATTCCCAAGTCTGGAATCGATGTGAAAAGCGGCATTTGCCGGGAGGCAAAATGAAAAAACACTGCGCAATTCTTTTATTCGTAGTACTGGCGTTGGGACTCTCCCTGCCTTCGGCCTTCGCCCAGGCATCGGGAACTGTAAAGGGTGTTTGCAAGGACGCCCAGGGTAATCCCATCGCCGACGGAATCGTGGTCTGGGCCAACATGGACAACGGCCAAAAATACACGCTCAAGACCAACAAGAAGGGCGAGTATTTCTCTCTCGGCCTTACGCCTGGGAAGTATACGGTCACGCTTTACAAGAACGCCGACGATCAGAAGGCCAACAAGGAAATGGACCACGTTAAGGGGTTTCAGGTCCAACTCGACGAAAACAGCCTCGACCTTGACGTGAAAAAGGAGATGGAAGATCAAGCCAAGGGGCAGGGCTTGACCCCTGAACAGTTGAAGCAGATGCAGGAACAGCAAGCCAAGCAGCAGAAAGAGACCACCACCGTAAAGAGTCTCAACGATAAGCTGAATGCTGCCAAGACTGCTGCCGATGCGGGCGATTTTGATACGGCGATTGCGAGTCTCAACGAAGCGAATCAGGTGGATCCTTCTCGCGATCTGGTTTGGTTCAAGCTCGGCGATTACTACCGTCTCTCCGCCGCCAAGCAGACGGATCCCGCTGAGAAGCAGAAGCGTCTGGGATCGGCGATTGAGGCCTATCAGAAAGCGATTGATCTTAAGAAGGGCGCGACCAACGACAAGGACCCGAACGCCGCCAAGAACATCGCTGCTTACTACAACAACATGGCTGAAGCTTATGCCAAATCCAACAAGATCGACGACTCCGTAAAGACCTATGAAGCCGCAGCCCAAGCTGATCCAACCAACGCCGCTCAGTACTACTTCAATACTGGTGCGGTACTCACCAACGCGGGCAAGGTCGATGACGCACTCGCGGCCTTCGACAAAGTAATCGCCGCCGATCCCAACTCGCGCCGACGCCTACTACTGGAAGGGCGTCAACATGATCGGTAAAGCTACTCTCCAGGGCGACAAGATGGTTGCCCCGCAAGGCACGGCTGAAGCGTTTCAAAAGTACCTTGAGCTCCAGCCCACCGGTACCTATGCGGACGCAGCCAAGCAAATGTTGACCAGCATCGGCGCTTCGGTTGAAACCAGCTTCGGCAAGAAGAAAGCGGCAACCAAGAAGTAGATCTGGTTTCGATACAACAACTTACAGCTGTACCTGAGGCGGCCCTCACGGGCCGCCTCTTCTTTTGCTTATCCTATTATTTACATGAGGTTACGAAGGACTATGCACTTGGTGTCCGTCGCGCCGACGGGTCAATCGCGGTACAGTGAACTATCTGATTTTTCTCCATTTCTGTGGTGCGTGCGATTCCGTCAAGCGAGGATGAATGGCAGCACCAACCATTGCACCGATATCTGTTGAATTGGAAGGCACCGCGGGAAGTGGCCGGGTAGCGACGCCGGCCCTGCTTGGCGCCATGCTCAAGGCCGCAGAAAAGATCAGCGACCTGATCTTCTCTCCGGGGCGTCCGCCGCAAGTCCAGGTCTATGGACAAATGATTCCCGTCCAGGCGCCGGGCCTCACTTTCTTGACGGCCGACGACACCCGGCATATCGCTGCAGATTTGATCGGCGATAACAAGCAGGCCATCACCACGCTCCGCGAACATGGAGCCTGCGACATCTCCTACGGACTGCCCGGTCTCGCGCGCTTTCGAGTCAACATTTTCATCCAGCGCGGAAGCTGCGCGGTGGTGATGCGCGTGATTCCAACAAACATTCCCGACTTCGATTCGCTGCGTCTGCCCGAGCAACTCTCCGAAGTGACTAAGCTTAGAGATGGCATCGTTCTCGTAACGGGCCCCGCGGGATCCGGCAAGTCTTCCACCCTCGCGGTACTTCTCGACAGTATCAACCGCGAGAAGTATTACCACATCATCACCATCGAAGATCCGATCGAGTTTCTACATAATCACAAGTGTTCAACAATCCACCAGCGCGAGTTGCACAGCGATACGCCCAGCTTTGCTCATGCCCTTCGTTCGGCGATGAGGCAGGCTCCCAAAGTAATCCTGGTCGGGGAAATGAGAGACCGGGAGACGATCGAAATCGTGCTCGAGGCCGCCGAAACCGGACACCTTGTCTTCTCCAGTCTCAACACGATGGATGCCTCGAAGACAGTTGAGCGAATCGTTAGCTCCTTTTCACCCGCCGAGCAGCAGTCGGTGCGTGAACGCTTTGCCAAGTCATTCCGCTACATCATCTGCCAGCGCCTTCTGCCAAAAGCAGATCGCAGCGGACGCGTCGCCGCATTCGAAATCCTGAAGGCGAATGCCCGTACTCGCGAGTGCATCGAAAAAGGCGAGCATGAGAATGACACTCTTCTCGAAGCCATGAAAACCGCTTCGTCCGAGGGAATGCAGTACTTCGACGGAGAGATAGCCGAATTGGTTAACGACCGGGTGGTCGACCTCGAAGTGGGTCTTTCATTCGCGAGCAATCCGGCCTTGCTCGGCCAGGAACTCGCAAGATAAACGCCAGGTCAGACAATCACCTTAATTTGGATAAGGTTCTCCATCCTTCACGACTCTGATGAAGTGATCGGTGAACTTCGCGTGCATTTCCGGCACATCATACTTCGGCATATGGCAGGTGGTGCAGTTCGCAGTCGCCTTTGGGCAGACTTCGTATGCAGCCTCGGCAGTGTTCGATTTGTCCAGTTGTGCTCCATGGCAAGCCAGACATCGCTGATCGTAATAGCCTGCATCGTGAACGAGAGGCTCGTGAGGATTGTGGCAAGCGATGCAAGTCAGACGGCTATCACCTTGGAGTCCCCAGCAGCGGCTCTTTTCCAGACGGTAAGGTTGGAAGCGCACGCTATTGGGGCGCAGGAGATTCGACTCGAGTACGTCGGCCGAGGTCATGTGGCACGCCCCGCAGAAGTCGACTGATTGTAAGGGACGAAGCGAACGAGGATTGAATATCAGTCCCTTCGCGTCGTCGATCTGGTCCATCGTTGCCGCAACCGTATGATTCAAGCCCGGACCGTGGCAGGCCTCGCAGCTGACGCCGGGTACCGCCTGCTTCGGATCAAACTGTTCGTTCGTAGTAGAAGCGGTAGTATGACATCCGAAACATCGCGCACCTGCCTCCTGGGTAAGGCTCATTCCGAGAGCTTTCTGAAGATCGTTGAGGTCGGTTACAGGTTCATGCCCGGGAGTCGTGCCCATCCCGTGCAATCCGCGAAAACTGCTCACCTGGCTGTCGTAAAGAGTGCCATTATTTTCGAGAATGTATGTCTGACCCCGCACTCCGGCCCCGAAGGTCCATTCGATTTCGGCCTTGATCGATTGTTTCCCGGTGCTAACGGTTAGAGTCGGGTCGGCACCCTCGACCGATATCCGATATAAATACCTTCCGCTTTGAACTCTATCTGACGCCAGCTTCGAACCTTCGACTCCTACGGCAGAGCGATAGGCGGCCTTTGCCATCGGTGTTGTCACTTGAGGCGCAGCTTCGTCGGCATGACACTTTCGGCACTCGCTTTCACCCACATAGGCTGCGGCAGGTGCCGTTCCCTTCCCCGGCCACCAAGGTCGGGAAAACACGTGGTATTCGGTGGTGCTGGAGAGCTTCATAGGGGCCGAGTCTTGGCCCAGCACAGCGGAGGAGATCATCAGACAGCCGGCTACGAGAAGAGAAGAAGCTACGACAAAAAGACAAGCGAGGACGCAGCGAGGAAAGGCAAGCCAACTCCGCCAGGATCGTGCACGACGCTCTACCACACTGCTCACGCCGAACTCGGTCGAGCACGCCCGCCCCGATTATAGAACACGACTGGCGATGAGCCTGGACGCGCGCCGGGTTCTTTCCTGGCTTCTGCTGGGCAGCTATGATCTTTGTTATGCCCGCAGCACCGCTTTCTTCGAATGTGTTGAGTTTCGATGACGCTCGACATCGAGTCGAGGAGCACGCCGCGCTCGTGAAGCCCGGCGACGCTGAATCCGTCGATCTGCTCCATGCCGCCGGCCGCGTTCTCGCGAGCCCAGTTCTTGCTGACCGAGATATTCCACCCTTCCCGCGCTCTACCCGGGATGGCTACGCAGTTCGCTCTGTCGATGTATCAAAAGTTCCCACAACCCTTCATGTGATCGGAGAAATCAAAGCCGGTCAGGACCCTGAAAAGATTCCCTCCAGTCTCGGAAATCAGCAGACCGTTTCCATCATGACTGGAGCTCCGGTGCCATCCGGGGCGGATGCGGTCGTCATGGTCGAATACAGTTCGCTGCGCGGCGATCAAGTCGAAATCACGAGGAGCGTTGAAGCCGGAGAAAATATTGTTTCCCGCGGAGCGGAAGCGCGACAGGGCAGCCCATTGATCAGCGTCGGGATGCGTCTGAATGATGCGGCAATCGCTCTCGCGGCTTCCGCGGGCAAGTCACGGTTGCAAGTGTACAGGCGTCCCACCGTCGCCATTGTGACAACCGGCGACGAGATCGTAGATGTTGATTCCACTCCCGGCCCAACGCAGATTCGCAATTCAAATAGTTATTCCCTTGCAGTCCAGATACGAGCCGCTGGCGGAGAACCCGTGATTCTGGCGGTTGCGCCAGATGAACCGCAACGGTTGCGAAGCCTAATCGAAGAGGGGTTGAAATCAGATCTGCTGCTGCTAACGGGTGGAGTTTCGATGGGGCGATATGACTTGGTCGAACAGGTTCTGTCGGAAATGCACGCGGAATTTTTCTTCACCGGCGCGAAAATCCAGCCGGGACGTCCCGTGGTTTTCGGCCGCTGCGGCTCCGGAAAATCCCGAGACGGTGCCTCCATTCGCGACGAAGCATCTACGTATTTTTTCGGACTACCAGGAAATCCTGTCTCCACCATGGTGACCTTCGAACTCTTCGCTCGCCCGATGCTCGAAGCCCTCGCCGGAATGGCGCCACGCGCACTAATGTTTGTGCATGCAAAGCTAAAATCCGAGATCCGCGTCAAGCTCGGTTTGAAACGTTTTCTTCCCGCCATCCTGTCGGGTAAACTCGAGCAATCTCAAGTCGAACTCGTGCCTTGGCAGGGATCCGGAGACATCGCTGCAACCGCTCGCGCTAATTGCTACATCGTGATCCCGGAGGATCGTGATCACATTCCCGCCGGCGAATTCGTGGCAATCATGATGCGTTAGTCCCTCACTCCTCGCCGCGTAGTCCCGGCACCCCTTCCCATGTAAGATAATGAGGAATCGCCGTTCTCCTGCATGCCGAAGAAACTTTCGCACTACGATCGCGCGGGCCGCGCCCGCATGGTGGACGTCTCCGGAAAATCCGCAACTCGCCGTGAGGCCGAAGCCAGCGGCTTCGTCAAAGTCCGGCCGGAAGTCCTGGCAGCGATCCCGCACAATCCGAAGGGCGATCCGCTAGAGGTTGCTCGCATCGCCGGCATTATGGCCGCCAAACATACATCCGACCTGATTCCGATGTGCCACCACCTCCCTTTGTCACTCGTTGATGTCGATCTGCGCGTGTGCGAGAATGGCGTCGCTGTTGCCTCTAAAGTTATCACCACCGCCGAAACCGGAGTCGAAATGGAGGCCTTGGTGGCAGTCAGCGTCTCCGCCCTCACGCTTTATGACATGCTGAAGGCGGTCGATAAAGGGATCGAGATTCGAGAGATTGTGCTGGAGCGCAAGAGCGGAGGGAAGAGCGGCGAGTACAGGCGCCAGAAGTAAATTGCGAATCCATGGCTGACAACGTCAAACTGCTGGTGGTCGACGACAATCCGATGGTGCTGGGAATGCTGCAGCAGGCTTGGTCCCCGCTGGCGCAGGTCACCACTGCGACAGATGCCGCGGATGCCTTGCTGAAGGCGGTCGACGATGCTCCCGACTTGCTGGTGTGCGATTACCGCATGCCGGGAATGGATGGACGTCAGCTTGTTGAAAAATTGAAGAGCCGCCCCGCCACCGCCAACTTTTCCACGGTGCTGATGGCGAGCAAGGCTGACATCGCCGAGCGTCTTTCTCCGCAAGACGCGGCGGACGACTATCTGGAAAAACCTTTCTTCCTGAAAGATGCGACTCGACGCGTGAAGCGTATGCTCGACCGTATTGCGCTCGAGAAGATGGCGAAGACTGCGCCATCCGACGGTGTTGTGCGCGGAAGTCTCTCGCAGATGAACGTCATCGATCTCATGCAGTCACTCGAGATGGGTCGCAAGAGTTGCCAGCTCTCTCTCAGCAACGAAGGCGACAAATGCGAAGTGTTCTTCGTCGAAGGCCAGGTAAAGCACGCCACTTACGGGTCCTTGGTTGGCGACGAAGCGGTTTTCAAGGTGCTCCGCTGGACTGGCGGAAGTTTCCAACTCGACTTTGAAGGCAAGACCGACAAAGAGACGACGCAGCTCAATACGCAAGGACTTCTGATGGAAGGCTTGCGGTTGCTCGATGAATCATCGCGTGATTCTGGCGGAGAGCCCGAGCCTCCGGCAGAGCCGGCTCCGGTCGCTGCGAGTGCTCCCGTCACCGTGCCTTCGAGCGCGCCCTCCAGCGCTCCGAGTCGTGGCAGGGAAGAAGAGGAAGATGTCCTCCTCGATGGCTGACCCTTCCGAACTTCTCACAGCGGCGGTCGTGACGGTCAGTGATTCGTGCGCTCGCGGAGAGCGGGAAGACAAGTCAGGACCGGCAGTTGTTCAGCTTCTGGAGAAGCTGAAGTTCTCTGTTTCCGCCCGCGAAGTCGTTTCCGACGACCCGATTCAAATCCAAAATCTTCTGATACGGCTGGCGCGCGAAGTGCGGCTGATTGTGACGACGGGCGGCACAGGCATTGCTGCGCGGGATGTTACCCCGGAGGCGACTACGGCTGTTTGCGATCGGCTATTGCCCGGTGTGGCTGAAGTTATGCGCAATGCAGGAACGAAGAAAACTCCGTTTGCCGCGCTGAGCCGCGGCGTGTGCGGGGTTCGAGGCAAGGCTCTAATTCTCAATGTGCCGGGCAGTCCTGCGGGAGCCGCAGAGTCGTTGGAGGCCGTGGCGCAGTTGATTCCCCATGCGATCGATCTTCTGAGTGGGAAAACAGAACATTAGAGTCAGGGCTGCTGTCGCGACAGAAACCGTCGGGACCGGACAGCCGAGGGCGGCCGTCTCCACATGTGTTTGTCGAAAAAGTGATTAGTGAGTGTTCCTGATCTTTCCAGGACCGACGATGGCGCGGCCGGGATACACATCCTCGACAATCTTTCCATCATCAATCAACAACTTTCCGGCGACAACCAACTCGCGCACACCGATGCTCGGCTCCATCGGCTTTGCGAAAGTAGAACGATCACTGATCGTTTGAGGGTCGAAGACTACGATGTCAGCGTCCGCACCTTCCTGCAGCCGTCCCTTCTGGCGCGCAGTGGGAGTCGAGCGTTCCAGCATCTGCGCGGGCATCAGCGTCATCTTGCGCAGCGCTTCCATCAAGGTCAAAGTCTTTTTCTCGCGGACATATTGTGCCAGATACACGCGAATACGTTCCGGCATTGCGAGGATGGCCTTCCAACCCGTCGCTCGCGATCATGATAAGTGGATTCGGAATGACCGCGTCAACGACCTCCTGAGTATTTGAAAAGATCAGCACCCATTGCCCTATGCTTGAACCATGCAGCTCGTCGAATCGTTCTTTGGTCAGATGTTCGCCAGTGTCGGGAAGAACGAGATCGCCATAGTCGATTCCCAGTTGTTCGCGCCACCCAGGATTAAATACAGCCGAATTGATGGCTGTCATTCCGGCGATGTAAGGATAAGCCTCCGTTGTCACGTCGAGGCCACGGGCGCGCGCGCCTTCAATCAGCGAGAGGCATTCCAGAGAGTCGCGCAAGCAGGTACTGTTGATGTGAACGATGTGCAGCGGCGCGCCGGTGATCGCGGCTGCTCCGATGACCTCTTCCACGGATTCGATGGCCGAACCGGGTTCAACTCGTCCCGCGCTTCGCATATGGGTGTATACGGGCAATTGGCGTTCGGCGGCCACGCGAAACATGTCGATGATCTCAAGACGCGTTGCGCCGGGCGTGTACTGGATGCCCAAGCCGATGCCGAGCGCGCCGGCATCGAGTTCATCGCGCAGACGTTGCTGAATGCGCGCGATCTGTTCGGGAGTAGCGGCCGTCTCGGTAGCTGGGCCGCTCTTCGGGAGAATGTTCCCGCCGGGCAATGGCGCGCCGAAAATCAGTGAGCGCGCGGCAACATGGCTCGCTGTTGTTCCATAGTGAATGAGCGAATGCCCTTCCTTCGATTTCAAGAATTCGGTCGACATCGGGAGCGCCGATCTCCATTTCGAGCGCGGTGGTCACGCCGTCGAACGCCTTGACGACGCTGGCTGGCGAGATCTTGCGCGTGCTGATGCAGATCGATGAAGCCGGGCGAGATGACCAGTCCCTTGGCGTGAATAATGCGGCGTCCGTCGAGTGTGCTAGCCGAAATCTTTGCGATCTTTCCATCACGGACGCCGACGCTGCGGACTGCGTCGAGGCCCGTTTCCGGATCCATTACTCGTCCGCCTTCAAGAACCAGGTCGTACTGCTGGGCCGAGAGGAAGCTGCTGGCGAGCAGGAAACAGGAGATCAGAATATAGCGCATAGGTGCTCCAAAGGAAGCGATCATAGCAGGACGAACTTCTACGCCATGCCGAACTACCCCGCCGCGATAAAGCCCTCGCGGCCAGGACAGCCGAGGCGGCTCTCCCCACTTGGAGCGGGGTGTCGCGTACACTAGCTGTTTCGTTTGAAGACCATCGGGCACATTTTGGCGCGGTATTCGGCATGGATTCTTGGGCTGATGAAAGTGCTCGGAATCTGGGGCGTCTTTGTCATCGCTTTTGCCGACAGCGCTCTATTGGGTATGCCGGTGGACTTTGTCGTCGCCACCTACGTGTACCACGATCGCAAGCGGCTAATCCTCTACGTTGCGATGGCGGCTCTGGCCTCGGCGCTCGGCAGCATTCCGCTCTATGTCATCGGCTATCTTGGCGGCGAGAAGGTTCTACGCAAACGAATCTCTGAAGAGCGCTTCCTGAAGATCCATCGATCCTTTGAGCGACACGAATTCTGGGCGCTGATGTTTCCCGGAATGTTGCCTCCGCCAATGCCCTTCAAGATCTTTGTGCTGGCGGCAGCGGTATTCGAGATGAGATTCCGCGATTTCCTGGTCGCGATTTTTGCTGGAAGGTGCGTGCGATTTGGGGTGCTCTCAGTGCTTGTGCTGTGGTTTGGGCCCGAGATCATCGGGCTCCTCGGAGGTTTGTTCAAGCGACACTGGATCTGGATCGTGGCCGCTGTTTTGGTGGGTATCTGCCTGTGGCTGGTCCTGCGAGCGATTCGACGCTCAAAACAAATCGAGCAAGAGGACTAGTCAGGTCCCCTTGCTCTATGTCACTTTTTAAATATTCGAAAAATCAGGCAGCCGCGATGTCGTCACCAGATCCGTGCATCCAACCGGAAAGTGCATGGAGCAGCACTGGAGTTCCAAACATGGCGACCGAGAAAAACAGATCGCTTTCAAGCGTGCCACGGAAGAACGGGATTCCAGCAGTGTAGGACATCATCAGCCCGCTGAATCCTCGGGGATACATATTGGGCCACGCCGCCCAAACGGCGAAGTTGCTGATCAGGAAGAACGACACCGAGCTGGCGAGAGCCGCACCGATTACACGCAATATTCCGGATTTCTCGCGCAGGGTGGTACCAAGCAGGATGATTGCTGCATACCACGCCCAAGTCACCAGCGTATCCCACGAAAGAACTGAGGAATAGACGAACTTGGTCAGGATGACATCCGTCGCTGCCAATAGCACGACGGGAATCCACATCTGGCGGCGTGAACCGCGCGCTCCGAAAAACAGCAGCGACGCGGCCAGCGGTGTGAAGTGCCATGCATGCGGCAGGACATTCAGAGGTCCGGCGAATGGAAGAAAGCGAACCGCAATTGCCAAAAGGACGAATAGATAGGGCAGCATGATCACCTCGACGTGATATCTATTCTGTGCGCTGGAGGCGCTGGCGTCAAGAGAGAGGATGATTGTCACGGAGATGTCAACAGAGTCTCTGACCGACACCTACCGGGGTCCGGGCTCAGGGATGATGACTTGCTTGGTGTCCGTTCCGTAAACGTCGCCAATGACGTGCAAGTCTTTGTCGAGTTTCACGGCAGCCCCAAGCGGATTGCGGCTGCGTCCTCGGCTGATCGCTTCGGGAATTCGAACATAGCGAAGATCCTGAAAGTGCACAATATACGCTTCCGGCGGCGAGCCAACTGTTTCCGTTTCGGTGATTGGATACTGGGCCCAATCCAGAAACACGCGACCGATGTACGACCGCTTTGCCGCGAGGGTGATCGGAGTTTCCTCCGGCTTGTAGCGAATCTCGAGACGTCCCTCTGGATCGACCTCTGGGCCAAGAGAGTTCACCGGAGCCAGCGCGAAGAAGGCGGGCGTCTCGACAACGCCATCCCACTGAAATGGGTTGATCCAGTGGGGGTACGCTGAGGCTTTCAATGGGTCCACATCGTTGTACGTTCGCGCTTCGAGGGCATTGATGGCGCGGCGATGTTCGTAGTCGCGCACTCCCCACATCAGCACGATGCCGATCAGGGCGAGGCTAGCCGCAAGCCTTCCGCGCGGACCGCGTTGACGCACGCCGACCTCTGAATCGATCAGGGAAAACAGGCCTGGAACGACGAGACCGAGAATCAAGAACAATAGCATGACCGGCTCGACGATGAATACGATGTCCCACGAGTACCATTTTTCTGAAAAGGGCCAGAAGGGCCGAACACCGTAGTTATTCGTGAAGTCGAGCAGGATGTGGCTGACTCCGGCAAGGCAGGCATAGAGGAAAAGTATCCCCCATCGCGGCGGCAGATTGGGATCGTTGGTCTTGCGTCCGCGCAGCTGCCAGATCAGGTAGACGAAGGCGACGACTACGATGGCGTCGAGCACAACGCCGACGAATGAGTGGGTGAATCCCCGGTGGTGAGCGAAGCCAAAGGCCGGTCCACGGAAGCGTCCGAGGATGTCGAGATCGGGAGCCTCAGCTGCAAGCGTAAGGGTCAGAGTCGCGAGCGCGCTCTTGCGATTGAGTCCGGCGCGTCCCATGCACGCTCCGGTCAGGAAATGGGTGACGGGTTCCAAGCGATGAAGTTTACCTTAATCCTGTTGAGCGCGGTTTCACGGAGAATCGTGTGTTGAACTCTATCGTGGCGGAGCGAGCAGAGTGAGTGCATCCGGGACGATTGAAAGCTGTGCTGGAAGGCTGCCGATGAGTTCTCCGTCAGCTTCGACGTAGATCTTCCTATGTGGCTGGGCTCCTAAATCCTGTGCATAGTTGCAGGATGCCTTTGTGCTGTACACGAGCTCGATCCCCGGGATATTCCAGGTGCCTCCGAGAAGACATCGCGTGACGTAGGCGAGATACGCGAGGCGGCTGCGAGTACGGCACAAGATGATTCGCATGTCGTCGCGGTCGATAGAGGCTCCGGGTGCGAACTCACGAATCACTCCGCCGAAGTGACGAATGCGGACCGCTAGCATTTCGGTGACGTCAGCGCTCTTTGCGACGCTGGATCCGGTTTCGGCATACCCGACCCGAAAGCGCGTCATCGGATAGGTAAACCACATTTGCCAAGCTTTCGCATAATAGGCAGCCATGCCGAGGTGTTGTTTCACTCCGGTCTGCAGCTTGTAAAAAAGATGGGCGTCTACGCCGATCCCTGCGGTGATGACGAAGTAGCGTGTGGCTTCGGTGCCCTTCATGTTGAGACAGGTTACGCGGCCCAGTGCGACTCGGCGGGGCACGCCTTGCAGCGAGGCCTCGGCCGCTGCGGGAAGGCTGAAGTGGAAGGCCGAGATCGTGGGCGAGCGCGTTGGCGGTTCCCATTGGAAG
Source organism: uncultured Acidobacteriota bacterium (assembly GCA_963787685.1). GTDB lineage: Bacteria > Acidobacteriota > Terriglobia > Terriglobales > Acidobacteriaceae > Sulfotelmatobacter. The sequence goes on along the minus strand of CAWBED010000023.1, from coordinate 768 downwards.
TACTGCGAGTGCTACCTGCGAACCGGCGAGCACCTGGGCAATATTGTGGATCGTCCCGTCGCCACCGCAGGCGAAAATCGTGTCGCAACCAGAGGAGATGGCTCGCCGCGCTTCTTCTTCCGCATGCTCCGGAGAATTCGTGGGAACGAGTTCCGCGTCGACTGCCACCGCGACGCAGAACTTCGAGCGCAGATTGCAGGTCGCGCTGGCGTTGCTTGCTTCCGCCGGAGTCCGGATTGTAGAGCAAGGCCGCCTTGCGCATAGGTGCTCGAAGCTGGATTGTACCGGAGAGAAAGCGGGTCAAAGACGGATCAACGAGAGCCCCACTCCCACATGCCGAACATGGCTTTTTGCGGGAGTGGATGGCCGAGTTGGCGGGCCAGCATGCTGATTTGTCCGCGATGGTGTGCATCGTGTGCGATGAGATATCCGATGAAGCCGGCGACGTCCGGGCGAAAGTTCTTGATGCGGCCGTTGCTTTCCATGGCGCGGGTGATGATCGATTCCAGCGCGGGGCAGCTGATTTCGAGGCCCCGGACGGCTTGGGCCGGAGTAACGGAGGCGCGATCGAGTTGGTCGGGGATCTCCTCGGCTTTCGCGGCCTTAAGCCACATCACGCGGACGTTGTGCATGTGGGCGACGATGGCAGCGATCGTGCGGCCTTTTCCATCCGGTGGCCTCTCGCGCCAGGCGGGGGCAGGGAGATTTTCGATCAGATAAAGGTTGATGCGGTTGTTGGTCTGGAAAGCCTTTAGCAAGGCCGAAGGG
>CAWBED010000022.1:0-178710 GCA_963787685.1 uncultured Acidobacteriota bacterium | reverse complement strand
TGTCAAGGTAGCGCTCTAACCAACTGAGCTACGCGCCTACTTCGGAACTGGCCTAAGACCTTCAGGCCAACATGCGTGTAATTTTACCATGCAAATTGCGAGCATCGCGCAATCGAATACGTCGAAGGCAGCCAGGTCATGCGGTCAGAGACGTGGCCTTGGCCGATGCGCGACGGAGCAGATCCGGTGATTTCAGCCTGCTGCCCGTATTCTTCAAAGTCAGTGGCAGGGCCAGTCCACCTGAGATCGTCCACAGTACCGAAGACCGGTGCGTCGGTGCTTAACGTCGCAAGCGTGCGAAACAAGAGAGCATCGTCCCAAGCACCGAAGAGCGACCCCGCCAAAGGGCCAGCCCTGCGGATAGACGGATTCCACTTGCGCGAGTCCTTTGGAATATTTTCGAGGTGTAAATAATGCGAAAGTACTTGCGCCGCCGCTTTCGTTCCCCATCCGGCGATTCCCGGATAACCGTCTGCACTGTCGCCGACGACCGCAAGGTAATCCGGAATTGACTCAGGCTTGACTCCGAATTTCGCTTCCACTCCGGCCTCATCGCGCACGATGTTGCGGCGCCGATCCAGTTGTACGACCCGAGTCCCGACAACGCTCTGGCTCAGATCTTTGTCTGGCGTACAGATGAATACCTGGCGGACGCGATCATCCAGCGCAGCTTTTGCAGCAGCGGAGGCTAGCGCATCGTCGGCCTCGAATTCCACCATAGGCCAGACTACGACTCCCATCGATTGAAGTGCTTCTTCGAGAATGGGAAATTGCGACAGCAGTTCAGGAGGTACACCCTCGCTCGTCTTGTAACCGGGATATAAGTTGTTTCGAAACGATTCGACGACGTGGTCGGTGGCGACACCTAAGTGAGTTGCTCCGGCTTCGATCATCGACAGCACAGAGCCAAGAACGCCTCGAACTGCGCCAATCTCCTGGCCGGAAGAATCCTGACTCGCGGGTACGGCGTAGAAGTAGCGGAACAATTCATAGGTTCCGTCGATGAGATACACGTCCATTCGGTTCCGATCTGCTGCATATTAGTCGCGCGCGCTACCCGCGGTCCATCGCCATGAACAGATTGTTGAGCGACTCCGTCAGCGTAGGGTGCGCGTATGTGGCATCGCGTAATGCAGTGTACGGCAAGTTTCCCATCATGGCGGTTTCGAGAACAGACATGACCTCTCCGCCTTCGATGCCGAGAATGGCTGCTCCTAGAATCTGATTGCTCTCCGCATCGACGACGGCCTTCATGAATCCCCGGGTCTCGTCCACTTCAAGAGCGCGGGCGACCGACGTCATGGGAAGTTTCGCTACACGAATCCTTCGGCCTTGCGCCCGAGCTTCTGATTCCGTCAAGCCGACGCGGCCCAGTTGAGGGTCGGTGAAAAGGCAATACGGCACCTGACGCCCTTTCGTCGAGGCGCTCTTCTTCTCGATCAAATTAGCGCGGATGATCCGGAAATCGTCGTACGCAATATGCGTAAATGCGGGGCCACCCTTGATGTCTCCTAAAGCGTAAATTCCCTCGGCTGTCGTTTCCAAACGATCATTCACCTTGATGAATCCGCGCTGATCGGTGCCGACTCCGGCTGCGGCCAGATTTAGAGTGTCGGAATTCGGAGTGCGCCCGGTGGCAACCAAAAGATGAGAGCCTGTCAGCGTTTTCGGATCTCCGCCGGACAGTATCTGCAGCCGGATTTCCCCACCCGATTGATCCACTCGCGTCGCCTTCGCGTTGAGCACAATCTCGATCCCATCCCGGCTCAGGATTTTCTTAACTTCCTCCGCCACGTCAGGATCTTCGTGCGTCACCAGTTGATTCGCACCCTGAATGATGGTGACATCGCTTCCGAACCGGCGAAAGAGCTGTCCAAACTCCAAGCCGACGTATCCTCCGCCCAGCACCAACAGGTGATCCGGCACAGCTCCCAGTTCCATGATCGAGATGTTGTCGAGAAAAGGCACTCGCGTCGAGTCCGTCCAACTTCGGGCGACCGGCACGGGTGCCCGCGTTAATAAAAATGCGCTGCGCAGATAGGACGCGCTGCGAGCCATCGTGAAGTCGGACTGTGATTGTCTTCGGTGCCGTGAAGCTTCCCTCGCCGAAGACGAGTTCCACGTTTGCGGTCTTCTCGATTTTTGCCTGACTGCCATTGCGGAATTTATCGACGATATCGCGTTTTCGTTGGCGGACTTTCTCCAGGTCAATGCTGATTGGTCCGGTATGCACTCCATAGTCCGCTGCCCTGCGCGCCAAGTAGGCCACGCGCCCACTTGCAATCATCGTCTTAGTCGGAGTGCATCCTTCATTCACGCAAGTGCCGCCCACATGCTTCCGCTCAATCAGCGCGGTCCGCATGCCCGCTTCAGCCAACGCCGTGGAAAGCGGCGTACCCGCTTGTCCAGCACCGATAATGATGGCGTCGTATTGTTGTGGAGTTGTCATTCCCGCTCCTTAAAAGCGAAGCCCTGCGAAGTGCGGTATTGGGATGCGTTCCTAAAATCGAGAGGCGAGGAATAATCCGAGTCCGATGGCAACAATATCTTCTGGAATTGCGATGACGAAATCCGGAACGCGCAACGCACGAACCAATCCGACGCGCGCTTGATAGCCTCCGAATGCACCGGCGATCCCTCCGATCGCGCCTGCCACCGCACCGAGCCAAAGGCCTGTTCCGCCCGCAACAGCAAAGGACGCGCCGCAGAGTGCTCCGGTGACGATTCGCGCCGACAGCCCGACTGCCGCGGTTCGGGGCGGAGTACCTGGAAGCTGATCTGCAACGAACTCTACTAACGCCAAAACAGTAAATACTGCCGCCGTCCACTTCGAGCCCATGAATGCCAGCGGAGAGCCGGCTAGACCAATCCAGCCGAAGTGCGCTGCCCAAGCAACCACAGCGGGCGCGGTCAAAGATCTCAGACCAGCGACAACACCAATTCCTAGTGCCAATATCAGAATGAGCCCGGAATTCATAGTTTCCTTCCTTGAGGCGGATTCAAGGTAACGCGCGGACTTCCGCGCCGCGAGTTCGCCTACCGAGTGCCTTGGGTGATCGGCAACCAAACTTGAAAGAGAGTGTTCCCCGGCTCGGATCGAACTTGAATGTTGCCCTGATGTTTCCTCACGATTCGCTGGACCGTATCGAGCCCCAGGCCGGTTCCTTCGCCCACTCCCTTTGTTGTGAAGAAAGGTTCAAAAATGTGAGGCAGCACCTGCGGGGAAATTCCGGGGCCGTTGTCACCGATTTCGACCACGACGCAATCGGCATCACGATGCGTCCGCACTCGAAGTTCGCCTTTGCCTCCCATCGCATCGATGGCATTGTCGATGAGATTGGTCCAAACCTGATTCAGTTCGCTGCCAAATGAATTCACCATGGGCACGGGCTGGTAGTCGCGCTGAACAGCTACTCCCTTTTTCAATTTGTGATTCAGGATTGTGAGCGTCGTCTCAAGCGTTTTGACTATGTCAACGTTTTGAACCGGCCCCTGGTCCATAAACGTATATTCCTTGATGGCCTTGACCAAGTCGGAAATCCGGCTCGTGCTGCTTTCAATTTCATTCAACAGGCCCACAATCTCAACCGAAGCGGAGATTCTTACTAAAGCGGCACGAGCCGTATTCGGATCGAGACTCTCAAACAGTTGTTCGAGAGCGGCGGGCTTGAAGTTCCTGCGCGCGAGATCGGCTGCCAGCTGCCAAAGATCGTTCTGGCCATGGCTGCGCAATAAGGAGTCAATCCGATCTTCGAGAGCACTCGCCGTTAATGGATCGGGCGGTGGGCCGTCCATTTGCGTGATGGACGCTTCCAGTTTCTCAATCTCGGCTCGATGTGATGCCGTCAGATCACGGCTCCCTAACTCATGGCTTGCGTCTCGCACTTTTTTCAGGAGATCGCGAAGCTGGCTGGTGGCGCGCTTAGCGGCTGAAGCAGGATTATTCAGTTCGTGAGCCAACCCGGCAGACAGCTTGCCAAGGGCGGCCAGCCGGTCTCTTTGTTGCTCCAGACGGGTCGTTTCCCGGATACGGTCCGACATCAGCCCCACGAGACGCTGCGTAAGCTCGGGCATCTTCTGTACGAGCTCGGGAAACCGGGCGGACGGAAATCGCAAAATGAAACTGTCGGTAATGGCTCGCCCGCTCAGAGGAAATTGCTTCATCCTGGAAAACGGGAGCTTGCCAGTGATATCGCCCGCTTTCATGGAAATCGCGATGGTTTCCCCGCTCAACTCCCCTCGCGCTTCCACTTGACCCTCGAGGACGACAGCCATCTTGTCGGCGGGGTCACCTTGCCGCGTATAAAACTCGCCGGGCTTGAGATGCACTTCCTCGGATTGACTGAGGAACCAAGTGATCTGGTCGTCAGGCAATCCTTCAAACGTTGGGACACGACGCAGTAGATCCAGTGTGCCGGCCATTAGACCTTGCTCAAGTACTGATGGATGAATTGCACCGCAACTGATCCTTCACCAACACCGGAAGCAACTCGTTTCACAGAACCGTGACGGACATCGCCTACCGCGAACACGCCCGGAACATTCGTCTCCAGCAGAAACGGGTCCCGTTCGAGCGTCCATCCTTTGGGGCGTTGTCCGCCTTGCACCAGATCGGGGCCCGTCAGGATGAACCCGCGCTCGTCCCGCTCAATCGCGTCGCCCACCCAATCGGTCCGAGGAAGAGCCCCAATGAAAATGAACATCGAAGTCGCTGGAACTCGCTCAACTTTATTTGTGTCCGAGCACAGCACCGAAATCTCTTCCAAATGGGTTTCGCCGTGTACTTCAGCAACGCTCGCGTGGCTCCACAACTGAATATTAGGAGTTTCTTTGATTTGGTCGATCAGGTACTGCGACATGGTGCTTGAAAGACTCTCGCCGCGAACCAGGATGACAACCCGCTCCGCATATTTCGAAAAATTCATTGCGGCCTGGCCGGCAGAGTTCGCGCCGCCTACGACGTAAACGATCTCCCCTTTGCAAGACAGTGCTTCGGTAGTGCCGCCGCCGTAATACACCCCAGCGCCCTGCAGCCGGTCAATCCCCGGAGCGTCCAGCCGTCGCCATTGAACTCCCGTGGCAATCATCAAGGCGTGGCAGGAGATTTCGTTGTCGTCAGCCAATTTCACAATCCTGTATGAATTCTCCGTTCGCACGCTCACCACGGACTGGGGCGCGAGGATCTCCACTCCGAACCGCCGGGCCTGCACGACGGCACGCCTGGCGAGATCGCCTCCACTGAGTCCACTGGGAAATCCAAGATAGTTTTCGATGCGCGAGCTCATACCGGCCTGACCGCCAGGCGCCTCGCGTTCGACGATCACGGTTTTCAATCCTTCGGAAGCCCCGTAGACCGCAGCAGCCAGACCGGCAGGGCCTCCACCAACAATCGCCAGATCGTAGAAACTGGTTTCGGAGTGGGTGCGCAGCCCGACTTTCTGCGCTACCTCGGCCGGCGCACCGTTGAGCAGCTTCGCTCCATCGGGAAAAAGAACCACGGGAAGATCACTCGAATCCGGGCCAAGGGCTTCGAGAAGGCGCTTGGTCTCCGGATCGTTTGCCGAAGTCTCAACGTCGATCCATTGATAAGGCACGTGGCTACGCGCCAGAAAATCACGCAATTCGTAGCACCGCGGAGACCAGCGGGTCCCCAAAACGCGAATTCCCTGAAAAGCGGGGTGATACGAAGCCTTCCAGTCATCGAGCAGATCATCAAGCTGAGGATAAAGGTGCTCCGTGGGTGGGTCCCACGGCTTCATGAAAAAGTAGTCGAGGTTGGCCTGATTGATCGCGCTGATCGCTGCATTGGTGTCGGCATACGCGGTCAGCAGAGCACGTTTTGAGTCTGGGAATATCTCTTTGGCCGCCTGCAGAAAACCGACGCCATCCATTTGAGGCATGCGCTGGTCGGCAAGCAACAGTGCAACGCCGTCGTTGCGGACTTTCAGTTCCTTCAGAATATCGAGAGCACCCATCGGCGAATCACTGCTGATTACGCGATAGTTGGCGCCGTACTGAGACCGCAGGTCGCGTTCGATCGCCCGCAATACATCGGGGTCGTCATCGACGGTCAGCAGAATCGGCTTCGCCATATCACTCCCTGGCAGAACGAAAGACTTTCAGGATAAACAGCTGATTCGGTTTAGATACTCGAACAGGGAGTTCGGTCGCGTCAATATTGCAATTTAAAGCAAGACAAAGGCCGAGTCGGGCCTCAGTCTTCGATCTCACCGGCTTCCATCTGATCCACATAGCACCAGACCCAGGCCTCACCGGGCTCGATCGAGCGGATCAGGGGATGCTTCTCTCTGTGGAAGTGCTTTGTAGCGTGCTTGTTCTTGGAAGAATCGCAACATCCGACGTGCCCGCATATTAGGCAAAGGCGTAAGTGGACCCAAGAATCCCCGGTTTTGACGCATTCTTCGCAAACGTGTGTTTTTGTGTGGCTTTATCTTGATTTGGTCGAGGTGTGTGCACTGGGTCGCCATCAATTCCTCCAGAATTTACCTTGAGTTTCCTGTCCGTGACTTCGGTCACGTTACGAAGGGACACAATCACTGCCAACAGCACAATCCATCCCTCAGAATGATGTTCGGAGGTCTTTCATTCGTGTTTCGCCTTGATTATCTTTCTTGTGTGTTGACCGTTGCTTCCACCATTTTAGTGGGCCGGCGATGTTGGGAAGGTTGGGCATTAGCTGGAGTGAATAGCGTCATCATGTGCGTAATCGGTTTACGTACAGAACAGCTTGGATTCATTCCCGCCAATATCTTTTGCATGGTGGTTAGCGCCATTAACCTGCGCGCATGGCGGAGGTCGTAATCTTATTGAGGCCAACCTTCTTTTTCAAATGAACCGCTATCACTCGGCGATGAGCAGATTCTCCGCGAACGGCCAGAGTTCGTCGATCCATTGCACCTCACAACGGAATCCGGCTCTTTGGGCCGTTTGAAAGATCTCATCCGGGGAATATTTGTGACTGCTCTCCGTCCAGATGGTTTCTCCCTCCTGGAATTCCACAGCGATCTCCGACGCTGGAATGCTCACGGTCTGACGCCGCTTCGATTTAAGGTGCATCTCGACGCTGCGTGCTTCGGGATTGATCTTCGCGACATGCTCGAATTGACTCAGATCAAAATCAGCTCCAAGCTCGCGATTCACCCGCGACAGCAGATTCAGATTGAAGGCGGCCGTGACACCGAGTTCGTCGTCATAGGCGCGAATCAATTGCATGCTGGGCTTTTCCAGGTCTGTGCCCAGTAGAAGTGCGTCGTCGGTCTTCAGAATGGCGCGAACATCCGACAGGAACTTCATTCCAGCTTGGCGATCGAAATTTCCAATGGTGCTCCCCAGAAAAAGGACGCAGAGATGCTGGCCCGGCTTGCGATAAGCGGCCACTTCCAGCAATCCGTCGAGGTATTCCCGCTCGAAACCAACGATGCTGATGGCGTCAATGTCGCTGAGTTCCCGTTCGCACATTACAAGCGCAGAGTGTGAGATTTCCACGGGGTAATATGAGGTCCGCTGTCTCCGGCAAAATGCTTCCAGCAAATAGCGCGTTTTGCGCCCGCTGCCACTGCCGAGTTCCGCGACCGCAACCGGCCCGGCAACGCGGTCGACGATTTCAGATGCATGACGCCGCAACAACCGCTCATCCGCCCGCGTCAGTCCGTACTCAGGTAAATGGCTGATGACCTCGAACAGGGCCGATCCTACGTCGTCGTAAAGATACTTCGACGGAAGTTCCTTCTGGCCAATCCGCGTAAGTCCGTCGCGAACATCGGCGGCGAATTCATAAGAAACGTTGGCTGGAATCGCATGAACAAGCATCACTCGCTCCTCTATCTGGAATTCACACAGCGAAAGCCCGCGTACACGTACTGGTAGTGCGCTTGAAACCAATTGCGGAACGAAGGCCGCAGCATGCATGCGGCAGTTCGTGCAGAGCCGCCTTTCATGACGAAGTGCTTTCCATCAAAAAAATCAGCGGAGTAACCCCGATAAAACGGAAACGGCTCAAATCCGGGAAGGGGTCCGAATACGGTTGCAGTCCATTCCCAAGCGTTTCCCAACATGCCCTCAACACCAAAAGCGCTCCGGCCATGGGGATAAGCGTTCACCGGCGCAGGATCCCAACGCTGGAAATCGAAATTGCCGAGGTCGTGCCCCGTGGCTTCTCCACCCCATGGATACTGATTTTCGCCACCGTCAGGTCTTCCGTAGGCCGCCCGGTGCCATTGCCCTTCCGAAGGCAGTGTCTTACCGACCCATCGAGCGTAGGCAGCAGCCTCCGCATGGCTCACATAAACCGGCCAATCCATGGGAAGCGGAATCTCCTCGAACATGGTGCGGTAGAGCCAACCCTCATTCGCTTTCCGCCAGAACACAGGGTGGAGGATTTTCTTGTCCTCTCTCCATTTCCAGTCGTCATCACCCCAGAGCGTCCGGTTCTCATAGCCACCGGCCATCGTGAACTCGACAAACTGCCGGTTGGTTACCATGTACCTATCGATTTCAAAGCAAGGAACGCTCGTAGAAAAAGCCTCGAACTCGTTATCCCAGCCAAATATGCCGGAATCCCGAGAGAGGCCAAGAGTCGCGGTTCCTGCGGGAATAGCAATCATTTGGTGAACGACAGGAGAAGCAGCAGGAACAAGAGCGTTGGATTGCGGAATCTTGCGGTCCACCGGCAACTGATGAAACATGTACGCCAACGTTTCGACATGCATCAGCCGGTGCTCGATGGCAACGTTGAGCAGCGTTTCGAGCGGGAAACCATCCCGCATATATTCACGCGATTCAAAACTTGCCGCGGATAATTTCTCGTCGAGAGCAACTCGGATCGTACGTACATAGTCCCGTACCGTTTCCAGCGAAGGCCAGTCAGCGGGTTGGTCAGTAGGCAATCCTCCACTGACTGGGTCGATACCGAAAGCAAACAGTCGATCGAATTCCGGATGAAAGCTTTTCAGGCCGAAAACATTTTCGTGCAGTAGATTCCAGTCGAAAGCTTCGAGATGTCCAACATAAAAGATGATGCGATGCCGCTCTGGAATCGGACGGTCATACATCGCATCTGTCCTTATGACGTCGAAAAGAGCGTCACTTTTACGGCGCGCGTCGGAGATCCGCTCTAACAACGAGTGCTCGATAGCAACGTCTTTTTGAGCAGTGGGCATCCAGCCTCCTGTGCATCGAATGGACGAAACGGCATCTCAACTCACGACCAAATGTGGGACGTGCGGGGTGCGCTCGAACGGGGCCTTCCGTAGCCCGCGCTGGACGGCTTATTTGCCGCCCTGACGGCGAGGGTGACAAAGACTACCACCGCCCCGCGAGCTGCCGCAAATGGACTTTGTACTCCCCCTTCTGCGGTCATCCTTAACCAATTAAAATCAACCAGATGCAAATTCCCCTCTTCCACGTCGACGCGTTTACTGACAGGGCGGGCAGCGGCAACCCAGCCGCCATCTGCCTTTTGAACTCGTGGTTAGATGACGAGTCGTTGCGCAAAGTCGCTGCCGAAAATAATCTTTCTGCAACGGCTTTTCTTGTGGAGAAACGGGGTCTCTATCAGTTGCGCTGGTTTACTCCGCTCCGCGAAATAGAGCTGTGCGGTCACGCCACTCTGGCGTCGGCCTACATTCTGTTCAGTATTCTGCAGCCGGGGCTGGAAACCCAAAGGTTTCAAACTCGCTTTTCCGGGGAATTGACGGTCCGGAAGGACGAAGACGGTCTTTCCATGGATTTCCCCGCACTTTTGGCAAAGCACCGTGCGCAAATACCCGCCGGACTCACTCACGGCTCTCGGTCTGAGGGAACCACCGTTGGAACTTCTGGAAGTAAATGACATTCTCATCGCTGTGCTGGAAACATCGCGGGAGATTCGGGATATGCGTCCGGACTTTTCGCGTTGCTCGCACGAACTTCATCCCTATGTTGTGCACGTCACAGCATCGGGAGATGATTCTGATTTTGTTTCTCGTTATTTCGCGCCCAGCTACGGTGTCCCCGAAGATTCGGTGACAGGGTCCGCCCATTGCGCGCTTGCACCGTACTGGGCGAAACGCTCTGAACAAATCTCAGCTACGCGCCCGCCAGCTATCCGATCGCGGCGGGGAACTGTGGTGTGAAATAGCAGGCGACAGAGTCGTTCTGAAGGGCAAAGCGGTTCTGGTGCTGAAAGGAACACTCTCGATCTGAAGTCGAATCGGATTTCACTAACGTCACGGCACAAGATGTTTTTGTTTCAGGAATTCCCGAACCACATCTTGCGTGTCCCGATGCTGACCATCGACGGCATAATTCAACTGCTGCATCTCAGCGTCTGAGATCTTGTCAGCCAGTTCCGCCAGTGTCGCGAGCCACTTCCGGATGTTGCTGGATGGTTTGCTCTCGAATCACAGGAACGGCCTCATACGGCGGAAAATAATGCTTGTCATCCGCAAGAACAAAGAAATCCATTGCCGGAATGAGACCGTCCGTTGCGTTGCCCGCGGCGAAATCAATCTGATGATCTTTCAATGCGCGCGCCAGCAAGCCCAAATCCATAATACGAGGCTGCTCCGCAAAGCGCAGCCCGTAGGTCGCGGCCAAACCACGATATCCATCAGGACGCTCCATAAACTCGTAACCAAATCCTGCGTGCCATTGAGGCGTAAACTTTGCTGCCTGTGACAGGGTTCGGATGTTCAGCCGTCGAGCGTCCTCGCCTCGGATCTCCATCGCAAAAGTGTCGTTGAAACCGAAAGCTGGGCCAAGCGTCAGCCCAAACCGGTGTTCGTACTCGCTCTTCACGCGTTGGTATACATCCGCATTGTCATTCGTAGCTTGTTGTTTGAGGATCGCGGTGAGTGCAGTGCCCGTGTATTCAGGATAGACATCGATGCGCCCGGATAGAATGGCCTGCTGGCAAATGTAGGTGCCCGCCAGGTAGAAGCGCCGTTCCACTTTTAGATGAGTATGAGCTTCGATCTGCTGCGCGATGAGTTCGCCCAAAACAAATGACTCGGTGAAATTTTTGGATCCCACCACGATTCGATCGGAATGAGAAGGCGCGCAGGCTGATAGAGTGACTGCGGCCAGGAGTGCAAGGCAGAGACTTGAGCGAAGACAGGTCATCGGGGCCGCAATCGCCTCTCGAGCCAACCCACTCCAAGATCGGCTGCGAGCGCCAGAATTGCAGCCGGAATAGCCCCAGCAAGAATGACACGATCGTCGACCATCGCCAGTCCGCGAAAGATGAATTCCCCCAGTCCACCGGCTCCGATAGCCGCCGCGATCGTTGCAAGGCCAACCGAAATGACGACCGCTACTCGCACTCCTGAGAGGATCACACTCACTGCCAGCGGCAGTTCCACTTGAAATAGAAGCTGGGACTCAGTGAGTCCCATACCGCGTCCGGCTTCTACTACAGCAGGATCCACCCCGCAGATTCCTGTGTATGTATTTCGAATAATCGGCAACAGCGCGTACAGCGTGAGAGCCAGAATTGCTAACCGGTCAGAACGTTCACCAAGCCAGGGTACAGGCAACAAAAATCCAAAAAGCGCCAGGCTCGGAATCGTTTGAATGATGTTTGCGCCTGCCAACACTGGCTTATTCAATCGGGGACGATGAGAAATCACGACTCCCAGCGGGATGCCGATGAGCATCGCAAATGCCGTCGACACGCCAACCAGCCACAGATGCTCCAACGTGAGTTCCAGGACTTGGGCGTGGTTCTGCATTATGAATCGAATGACATTCATGACGTTCCTCGATCTGCCGCGGACTCTAATCCATCTCCGAAAGCTCGAACGTACGCTTCGGCCCAACGATCCTTCGATTTCAGGAACTCCTTCGGCGACAAGACAGTCACCAGCTTTCCGGCCTCCATCAAAGCGATGCGTGACCCAAGCCGCAAAGCTTCTCGCAGATCGTGCGTCACGAAAACCACCGTTTTATGCAGCCGTTGCTGCAGCAGAAGAAATTCGCGTTGCAGTTCATCGCGAGTGAGCGGATCGAGCGCAGCAAAGGGTTCGTCCATCAGCAGAATCGCCGGATCGGCCGCCAGCGCACGCGCAACTCCCACGCGCTGCCGCTGCCCTCCCGACAACTGATGCGGATAGCGGGAAGCCATCTCCGGAGGTAGCCCCACCAATTGCATAAGCTCTTGCGCGCGAGCACGAATCTTCTCCTCCGGCCAGCCCTCAATGCGTGGAACGAGCCCGATATTTCGCTCAACTGTGAAATGCGGAAATAGACCGGCATCCTGGATCACATAGCCGATGCCCCGCCGCAAGCGGATGATGTCGCCTTGCCCGTTCGGAACTCCATTGACGAGAATGTCTCCCGATGTCGGTGACACGAGGCGATTGATCAACTTGAGTGTTGTCGTTTTTCCAGAACCGCTGCGTCCCAACAGCACGAGCGTCTCTCCGCTCGCTACTTGCAGGCTCAGATCCGCGAGAACCTGCGTGCCATTGACACCGTAAGAGACATCGCGGAATTCGATGACCGGAGATGCACTCTCAGATTGCATGTCCGCACAGCATACCGGAGTCCGCAGCCGTACCCAAGGCCCCGGGCTCGAAGCGAATGGGATGTGGTTTCTCGAGTCGCAGTTGGATTTGCAATGCAAGCGTCTCCCGGCGACAATCTTCCCATGGGGAAGACCGTGCTCGGCGAAGCGCCGCAGGATCGCAGTAGCCTGAGTGAACCATTCATGCCGGGCGCGCTCGTAATCGCCACGCTATGCAATCCGCGGGAAAAATTCTGGGGCATGATTCTGGCGTTAGCCGCCGAAGGCCTGAGCCTAAGCGGTGCGGAACTGGCCTCTTTTGAAGATCTCACGGTAATGGTTCGGGATGGCGAGCCGTTCACGCCTGCGGTCGTTTTTTTCCCAATGCATCGGATCGAGCGCCTTGAACTCGACCTGTCGGATGGAAGCCTGCCTTCCCTCTCGCAACGCTTCTTGACGAAAACGGGATTGGAGCCTGCCACGGTACTCGCGCCCCAGGCCCACGCGGCAACGGCGCCAAGCGCAGCCTCGACCACGCCGCATGCTTCAAAGGAGCGTGCTTGAAGCTCTCGCAGATTTTTACTGCCCCCAACCAACTCACGTTACTACGGATGATTTTTGTTCCGTTCATCGTCATCCATCTGGTGGACGGTCGTTATCTCTGGGCACTGGTGGTCTTTGTTATAGCGGGCTTCAGCGATGGGTTGGACGGCTTGCTCGCACGCACACTCCATCAACAGACTCTGCTTGGCCAGTATCTGGATCCGATCGCCGACAAGCTTTTGCTGAGCACGATGTTTCTCATTCTCTCGATCCTGCACAAGATTCCGTGGAAGTTTACGGTGCTCGTGTTCAGTCGCGACATTTCCATTCTCGCTGCCAGCGCTGTGCTGTTCGCCATCGCCGGCCTGCGGAATTTCAGTCCCAGCATCTTCGGCAAGGCCAATACTTTTTCGCAGATCGCTGCTGTGTTCTTCGTTCTCTTGCTTGAGATTCGCCCTCTGCGTTGGATTTGGATCGCTCGCACCATCTTCCTGCGTGCAACCTTTATCTTTACCATCGTGTCGGCGCTGCATTATGTCATTCTCGTACAGCAGCGCCTGCGCGAACATACACACGCTTTGCCCCCGGCTCGCAACCCCGTCGCTTGACTTGCGTTACGGATCCGATTTGACCCGCTTTTCACTGCACCCTAGAATCTTAGGTTCGTCTCAAGGCGCTCCAACCCACTATGGCCCTTCGCCTGTACAACACAATGTCTGCCAAGGTCGAGGAATTTCGGCCTCTTCGCGACTCGGAAGTCCGCATGTACGCTTGCGGGCCGACCGTCTACGACTACGGACACATCGGCAATTTTCGTACCTTCGTCGCTGTCGATCTTCTGCGGCGATACTTACTGCAGAGTGGATACACCGTCCGGCACGTCATGAACATTACCGATGTCGACGACAAAATCATTCGCAACTCCGCGCGCGACGGCGTCAGCGTGCAGCAGTACACCTCCAAGTACGAGAAGGCGTTTCTAGAAGACTCCGCGATGATTGGAATTGAACAGCCGTTGCTTGTGCGCGCGACCGAACACATTCCCGCCATGGCCGAATTCGTTACGAAGTTGGTGGACAAGGGAATCGCGTATCGCACCGACGACGGATCGTATTACTTCCGTATCGCCAAGTTTCCTGAGTACGGCAAGCTCTCGAAGCGAGATTTCAGCGGCATGCTCGACGGAGCTCGCGTCGACGTCGACGAATACGACAAAGACAGCGCACGCGATTTCGCTCTATGGAAAGCTCCAAAGCCCGGCGAAGCATCGTGGGACACGAAGATCGGCAAGGGACGCCCCGGCTGGCACCTCGAGTGCTCCGTCATGTCAATGGCGGAACTCGGGGAGAGTTTCGATCTGCACGCGGGCGGAGAAGATCTCGTATTTCCGCATCACGAGAACGAAATTGCCCAGTCGGAATCCCTGACGGGTAAGCCGTTCGCGCATTTCTGGTTTCATGCTCGCTTCCTATTAGTTGAAGGCGAGAAGATGTCGAAGAGTCTCGGAAATTTCTTCACCCTTCGCGATCTCGTTCTCAAGGGACACAAGCCTTCTTCGATTCGTTATCTACTGACATCCGTTCCCTATCGCAATCAGCTTAACTTTACCTTCGATGGATTGACCCAGGCCGCGGTTTCTGTAGAACGTCTGCGAAATTTTCGCCTTCGCCTGAGTGCGGGAAACTTCCCGGACGGTTCGACTCCGGAAATGCAGACTCTTGCTGCCGAGACCGTCATGCGAATGCGCGAAGCTCTGGACGATGATCTGAACACCGCACAAGCGCAGGCGGCGATCTTCGAAATGGTACGTCGCGCCAACACTGCGTTCGACACTGGCGGAGTAAAGAAGGATGACGTTCCGCCACTGCTCGAGGCCTTGACAAAGTTCGACGAAGTCTTTGCCGTCCTCGAAGACGATGATGTTCCGAAGATGAAGCGGGTTCTCGACTGGGCGATCGCTGAAGGCCGCGAGAAAGATATCAGCAACGAACTGCGGGAAGCTATTCGCTCGGGTCAACTTTCCGATGGCGATATCGAAGCCAAGATTGCCGAAATGAAGGCGGCTCGCACTGCCCGGGATTTCAAGAAATCGGACTCCGTTCGCGCCGAACTCGCTGACGCGGGAATCCTTGTGGAGATCACAAAAGATGGCGTTCGCTGGCGCAGAAAATGAGCTGTGGCACGGCTAGAGAGCGTGTCGTGAAGGGTGTTAAGCTGACGGCTGAGAACTGAGAGCTGCCTTCTAGTGAAATCCTTCGACGAATACCTCCGCGACGCAGAACAAGCGCACGGACACCTCTGTGCCGGCCAGATTCTTGGCGTCCGCCTCGCTATGCTGGGCCTGCAAAAGCTGGCCATTGACGATCCGCAGGGGAAAGATCGAAAGCGTCTCGTCACATTTGTGGAAATTGACCGATGCGCGACCGACGCGGTCGGTGTGGTGACCGGCTGCCGGCTCGGCAAGCGCGCTCTGAAATTCCGTGATTGGGGCAAGATGGCCGCCACATTCGTCGACGTGGCTGCAGGCAAGGCGATCCGCGTTGCCGCCAAGGAATCCTCTAAGGCCCGCGCGCGTGAAATGCATCCCGAAATCGAAAACAAGAACCAGCAGCAGATGCTCGCCTATCGCGAAATGCCCGACGACGATCTGTTTACTACACAGTGGGTAAAAGTCGATCTTCCGCCAGAGGAATTTCCGGGCTACAAGGGCGAGAGAATCGTTTGCGAGCGTTGCGGCGAAGGCATCAACTTCCGCAGGGAAACTCGGCAAGAAGGAATGATTTTGTGCCGAGCGTGCGCAGGAGAAAGTTACTACCAGCCAGTCGATTGAGATTTGCTCTTTGCTAACTCGCTTTTTCGTAGGCGTTGGCGACGCGCAGAATCGTCGCCTCGTCAAAATGCTTGCCCAGAATCTGCAGGCCAATCGGCAGCTTATCCTTAGTCTGTCCGCAGGGAATCGAAATCCCGGGGATTCCTGCCAAATCCGCGGTCACCGTGTAGATGTCGGCCAAATACATGGCCAGCGGATTATTCGACTTTTCGCCTAGCCGGAACGCTGCTGTCGGGCTGGTGGGTGTCACGATGGCGTCCACTTTCTGAAATGCTTGCTCGAAATCCCGGGTTAATAGCGTCCGCACTTTCTGGGCTTTCAAATAATAGGCATCGTAATAGCCGGCGCTTAGAGCATAGGTGCCAAGCATAATTCGCCGCTTCACTTCAGGACCGAAGCCTTCGTCGCGGCTGCGCCGGTACATTTCCGACAGTGTCTTCACTCCCTTTGCGCGATGGCCGTAGCGCACACCGTCATAGCGCGCAAGATTTGATGAAGCCTCGGCTGTCGCAATCAGGTAATACGTAGGAATTGCATACGGCGTATGAGGAAGAGAAACAGGAACAATCTCGCAGCCCAGCGCTTTTAACTTTTCGATCGCCGACTCCACTGCCTGTCGAACTTCTTCATCCAGCCCTTCCCCGAAATACTCTTTCGCAACACCAAGTTTCATGCCGCGCACGGGCTTTTCAAGTTCCGCCACGTAGTCCGGAACCGGAACTTCCGCAGAGGTGGAATCCATCGGATCGCGCCCCGCAATCGTGCGCAACACAATGGCGGCGTCTTTCACCGTTTTCGCAAGCGGACCGATGTGATCGAGCGACGACGCAAACGCTATCAGGCCGTAACGAGACACACGTCCATAGGTCGGCATTAGGCCCACCACTCCGCAGAAAGACGCAGGCTGCCGGATCGATCCGCCTGTATCAGATCCCAAAGCGACTACCGCCATGTCGGCTGCTACGGCCGCTGCTGAACCGCCCGACGATCCTCCCGGCACGCGGCTCAAGTCTCGCGGATTGCGCACGGGATGGTATGCAGAATTCTCATTCGACGAGCCCATCGCAAACTCGTCGCAATTCATTTTGCCCAATACCACGGCACCTGCAGCTTCAAGTCGGGCCACCGCGGTGCAGTCATAAGGAGGAATATATTTTTCGAGAATCTTCGATCCGGCGGTCGTCCGCACACCGCGCGTGCTCATCACGTCCTTGATACCGACTGGAACTCCGCCCAGCGGCGGCAACGGTTTGCCCTCGGCAGCCATGCGATCGATACGATCCGCCTGCTCCAGCGCGCGTTCTTTCGACAACGTCAGGAACGCGCCGATCTGACCATCCTCTTTCTGTATGCGCGCGTAGTGGTCTTCGGCTAGGGCAAGCGCAGTGGTCTTGCGTTCCTGAACAGCGGCACGGGCGTCGTCGATTGTGAGTGAGGTCAGATCCATTCGCAGACGTTCGCCAAAGTGGCGACTATCGTTCGATCACTTTCGGCACTCGGAAGAAATCTTCGTCCGCATCGGGAGCATTCGCGAGGGCCTCTTCATGGGGTAAAGATTTCCGCAGTCCCTCAACTACGTCCTCGCGGCTCGCATAAGCGAAACGGTCACTCCCCTGCTTCGACTGATCGACTCCGTACTTGTCAGAAACCTGCGCCATCGGCGGCACTTTAGATGTGTCGAGTTCATTGAGTCGATCGATATAGTCCAAGATCGAATTCAGGTCGCGCAGCATTCCGCTTTTCTCCTCGCTGGTCAGATCCAGATTGGCCAGTTCGGCGACGTAGGCGACGTCTTTTTCAGTGACTTTCATCGAGGAACGATTCAGAGGCCGCTTTTCGCGACGGGGACTTGCGGACTGACCACAAACTCAATCCGGCGGACAATCCCGACCGTGTATCGGTTGATCGCAGCGAGATAACGCGGAGCTAGAATCTGCAGTTCGGACCTCCATCCCATATCCGGGACTTCCACCCGCAAAACTCCATCGTCAAAATTCAGGGCTTGCGTCCGTTCTGCCACCGCCGAACCACAAACTACCGGCCACGCCATCAGTGGAGCTTGCGCCGGGGGCGCCTGACGCAACGATTGCGCGACAATTTTTTCTAATTCTGATCCAGCCAGTTGCAAGTATTGCTCCCTGTCAGTTGATGCGCATGGGACGTGCGGGAAGAACTTCAATTTTAACATCGTCGATGAGTATCCTGCGGAAGACTTCAGCGAGGAAATTCGCGGCGCACGAACTCCAGCGCGGCGTCGCGCGAAGGCAATCGCCCTTCGAGTTGGGCGTCTTCCACCGCATTCAGAATCTCGCGGAATCTCGGCCCCGGAACATGGCCTGCTTCGATCAGATCATCTCCCGTCACGAGGGGCCGGGGGCGAATTTTCTCAGGGGGAATCTCAGCAAGTTTCTGTTGAACGAATTCGTAGGTCGCCAGGTTTCGATGGCTGGCCAGGCAGTCCGCACGGTGCAGTGCGAGATGCTCGTCGAATCCCCGGAGCCGCAGAAATCTCTTGAGCGTTGACTCCTTCATCCGTGTGGCATGGCCGAAACGCATGTGATTGTCGACGAGCGCGAGAATCTGCTCCGTATCTTCATTCGAGAAGCGCATGCGGCGGCAAATCTCCTCCGCGATTTTGACACCCACTTCGACGTGTCCGTCAAACCGAATTCGATCGGGTGCCACGCGAAAGGTCGCCGGCTTCCCAACGTCATGCAGTAACGCTCCCCACGCCAACGTGAGCGGGCAAGGACTCGGCAGATTTTCCAGCAGCAGCAGCGTATGAACGAAAACATCGCCCTCAGGATGAAATTCCTCGGGCTGCGCCACACCCTTCATAGCGGAAATCTCCGGCAAGACTTCCCGGAGCAGGCCGCTTTCGTCGAGCATGCGAAACGCCTCTGCGTGCATGCCCTTCCGTCAACATCCGAGTCAGTTCGTCGCGGACGCGTTCGCGAGACACAACGTCGATCTGATGAGCCAACCTCTGTATCGCCTCAAACGTCGCGGCGTCGACACGGTATTCAAATCGTGCAGCGAACCGTACCGCTCGCATCATGCGCAGCTTGTCCTCGGCAAAACGCTTTTCCGGATCGCCGATCGTTCGAATAATCCCGGCAGCTAAGTCATCCTGTCCACCCACGAAGTCAAGAACCTCGCCGCTCACTGGATCCAGCAGCATCCCGTTGATGGTGAAGTCGCGGCGAGCAACATCTTCCCGCGGATCACGGCTGAAACGCACTTCGTCAGGATGTCGCCCATCCGAGTACCCGATGTCGCTGCGAAAGGTCGCGACTTCCACGGCATTTGCCTGGGATCCTTCGCCGGCATTTCCCTGAACTTCATCTGGTGGAACCAGCACTACTCCGAATTGCGCTCCGACCGCATATGTCTGCGGGAAAATGTCCATGACCTGCGACGGAGTCGCGTCCGTGGCGACGTCGTAATCTTTCGGTTTACGTCCAAGCAAAAGATCGCGCACACATCCGCCCACGAAGTAGGCCTGGAAGCCGCGTTTCCGCAGGGTTTCTACGACTGATGCGGCGTCTTTCATACCGGTGGACTCTCGCTGGTTCATCGCCCCCTCATGATACCGCCGACCTACGGCAAGAAATCACTTGACACGATGTAAAGTGTGCTTTACATTCTGTTGTGTCAAGCATGCTTTACATCGTGACATTTATCACAGACCCGACGTGACGGTTCCCACTGGTGACGGAAAGCACAACGCGGAATGATCGATGAGTCAGAACCGTGAGCGGCGATGGGAACAACGGAATTCCTACGGAGAAGATCATGAATTCGAAAAAACTCACCTCAATTCTCAGGGTCCTTGGCTGGATGAGCTTCTTCTGCTTACTTTCAGCGCCGGCTCTGTTCTTGGCGAAGGCTCAGAGCGGCAGCAGCTTTGTCGTCCGTAACGCCCGCGTGTTTGATGGCCGCAAGGTTCTCGAGCAAGCCGATGTTTGGGTAGAAAACGGCAAAATCAAAGCTGTAGGCAGGAATCTTAAGGTTCCGTCCGATGCGCGGACGATCGACGCTTCGGGTGACACGCTTCTGCCAGGATTGATTGATTCACACACTCACGCCTGGGGCGATGCGCTCAAAGAGGCAGAGATCTTCGGGGTCACAACCGAACTCGATATGTTCACCGACGTGAAATATATGCAGCAGGTAAAGAAAGAGCAGGCGGAGGGTAAAGATCTCGACCTTGCCGACCTGCGCTCTGCGGGCACTCTCGCGACGGCGCCCGGCGGACACGGCACCGAATACGGAATCCAGATCCCGACGCTTTCCTCCCCTGATGAGGCGCAAGCATGGGTCGATGCTCGCATCGCGGAAGGATCGGATTACATCAAGATTGTGATTGACGATGCCAGTGCCTACGGAGGCCATCGCCCCACTCTCAACAAAGAAACGTTGAAGGCAGTCATCGATGCGGCCCACAAGCGCGGCAAGATGGCGGTGGTTCACGTGGGAACGCAAACGGATGCTCACGCGGCGATCGACGCGGGCGCAGACGGCTTGGCTCACCTTTTCGCCGATAGCGCTCCTCAGCCTGATTTTGGCAAATTCGTCGCCGCGCACCACGCGTTTGTCATTCCGACCCTCACTGTGCTTGAGAGCGTCGGCGGCGTTCCCACGGGCGATTCGCTCACAACCGACCGGCACCTCACTCCGTATCTCACCAGTGACGACATCACGAATCTGAAACGCTCTTTTCCGAAGTTTCCTACCAACCTCAGTGAGAAATACGCTGAGCAGACGATCGTTCAACTGAAAGCAGCACACGTTCCGGTTCTGGCTGGCACCGACGCGCCCAATCCCGGCACTTCGCACGGCGTCAGCATCCATCGCGAACTGGAACTGCTGGTGCGCTCCGGCCTTACAACACAGGAGGCTCTGGCAGCCGCGACGTCAGTTCCCGCCACAACCTTTCATCTCGATGACCGCGGGGTCAATCGCTCCCGGCAAGCGCGCTGACCTGCTACTGGTGAAGGGCGATCCTACGGAAGACATTCTTGCGACCCGCGACATCGTTTCTGTCTGGAAACTCGGAGTGGAAGATGATCGCGCTACTTACCGCGCAACCATCGAAAAAACAAAGCAGGACGCGGCGAAGGCTGCCCAGGCACCCGCACTCGTCGGGTTCAGAAATTGGCGCTGATCAGCGATTTCGAAGACGGAACTTCGAGCGCGAAATTCGGCACCGGCTGGATGGTGTCGACCGACACTATCGCCGGGGGCAAGTCCACAGGCGACATGAAGGTCGTGAGCGGCGGCGCGAATGCCTCAAAGCACGCGCTGGAAATCTCGGGCGTGATCGACGGCGGCCTTCCCTATGCGTGGTCGGGTGTGATGTGGTCCCCAGGAACGCAGCCGTTTGTTCCGGTCAATCTTTCTGCGAAGAAGAGTATCTCCTTCATGACCAGTGGAGATGGGCAAACTTACCGCGTGCTGATATTCACTGCCAGCGGAGGGCGCATCCCCGCACAGCAGACCTTCACCGCAGGCACCGAGTGGAAAAAGACGACCATTCCCTTCTCGGCATTCAATGGAAGCGACGGTCACGACATCTCGGCGATTCTTTTCGTCGGAGGACCGAACGCAGGGACATTCAATTTCCAGATCGATGATGTACAGCTGGAATAACTCGTCGAGATGGGGAGGGCTGGCTAATCTCAGGCAGCGTCCCACATTTTCAGGTAGGCTGCAGAAACGAGCCTCGAAACCGCGGCTCGATCAACTCGATCGGGTAAGACTGACTTCTTGGTCGCATCGTCGCATGCGGCGAACAGTTCCTTCGCGAAGACGAGCACCTTATCCAGCGAATACTTGCCCGTCCTTACGCGGATGAGCAAATCGCGTTCTGGGCGCGGCAACGTAATCCGGCCTTCCGACACAAGTTCCTTGCACTCATAAAGCAATCGCAGAGTGTGCATGGCGGCCTTTACATCGTAGCCAAATTTTTTCTCGAATTCCGGCCGCTGGCCCTTCTTGCCTCGACCTTTTTGTCCGGTCATTCTCTTCAGTTGGTCGTCGGCGAAGCCCACGAACTGCTTTGCGCAGACCCGCGCCAGAAAAACATCTTTGTGTGCGACAATTTCCTTCCACACGCCACTACGTAAAACCCCTTCCGTGAAGAGAAAATGTAGCGCCGTCGGATTCCCTTTGCACGCCAGCCCTGCCCACTTTTTCAACGAATAAAGCGTCACATCAATGTCGTTGGGTCCATTACGAACGTCGTCGCCGGCAGTGGACCAGACAAAATGGGGTAAGGAGTCCAACCCCAATAACAATTCTGGCGGTTCAATGTAGACGCCGTAGATGTCGAGGTCATCCGTTCCCTGGACTTTCGCCCCATGCAGTTCCGAACCTCCTACGAACAGATGGATGATCCGTTCTGAAAAGGGAAAACCTGAGTGCCGCACGTGTTGGAGCAAATCGGCCATCGAATTTCTAATAATATAGGCATATGCCCGACGCCTACATCCTCGGCATTGAAAGTTCATGCGATGAGACCGCGGCCGCTGTGGTGCGCTCGGGCGAGCAACTGATGTCCAATGTTGTGGCCTCACAAATCGCAACTCACCAGCCATATGGCGGCGTGGTCCCGGAGTTGGCCTCACGTGAGCATCTGCGCGCAATCGTTCCGGTAGTGCGCCAGGCGCTCGCCGAGGCCAAGCATACATACAGTTCGGTGGATGCCATCGCCGTCACTCAAGGCCCCGGTCTCGCCGGAGCTCTCTGGTGGGTATCAGTTACGCCAAAGCTCTAGCCTTCGCGCTCGACAAGCCGCTCATCGCTGTCAATCATCTTGAAGGCCACATTCACGCGGTACTTCTTGAAGAGCGGCAAAAGGGAAACCGCGAACTGCGTTTCCCAGTGCTCGCGCTCGTCGTTTCGGGCGGACACACGCATCTTTACCTCGCCTCCGAAAAGAACAACACCTGGAGTTACGAGAACATCGGCCACACTCGTGACGACGCTGCCGGCGAGGCGTTCGACAAAGTCGCCAAGCTTCTGGGTCTGGGATATCCCGGAGGCCCAGTCATAGATCGACTTGCTCCCCACGGCGATCCCAAAGCCGTCAAGTTTCCCCCGGCCCAAATCAAGCACCGCGACCGGCGTGGAAGGCACGACGGCAAAGCCATCTCGTCAGACTCCGAACAGCCACGCTTCGATTTTTCGTATAGCGGCATCAAGACCGCCATGTTGCGCCATGTCGAGTCGCACAACATGCAACCAGCCGCGGAAGCGCGGCGACAGGCATTGGGAAAGATTGCCAAGCCAAAGCTCGACGACTACCTCGCACTTACCGATAAAGCCACGCTCGATCTCGTTGCCTCGTTCCAGCGGGCCCTGGTGGAAGACGTGGTCGGAAAAACTTTGGCCGCAGCCGAGGCCTGCAATGTGGCCACGCTTTTTGTGACTGGGGGCGTTGCTGCGAACCAGGAATTGCGCCAGACCTTTGAGCGCGAAGGCGCTCGTTGCGGACTGCCGGTATATTTCCCTTCTCGTCCCCTTTCCACCGACAACGCCGCAATGATCGCTGCCGCCGCCTACCCAAAATTCTTATCGAAGGATTTCGCTGCGATGGACTTCTCGGCGGAAGCGGGAATGCTTCTGCGCTAACGAACCAGGATTAGAGAGACAAGTTCCTAGCAGTTAAAGCACGGACGGAATTTAGATCTCGCTCTCCTGCGTGCGTTCTTCGATGTTCATGTCCTTGAACTCGCTGGATTCGAAGATCTCGCCGCACTCTTTGCATTCGACGAATTCCGAATCCTCATCGCGGCTCACAATTTGTACGCGAGGGTGCTTGCAGGGTTGCTTCATATCGGCGCGTTGCGGAGGGACGGGCGACTTTGGGGTCATAAATCCGGAGCCCCGGACAGCCAGGGACAGGTTTTACCGGAATTTCCCGGTATTTTAGAACGGCATTGCTAGTTGTCAAGCCCCCGGCCGTTCCGTTGTCGTGAATTCGTAACAGCTTGGCCCCGGAGTACCCCGCCAAATCCCGACCATTTTGACCGGATAGGGCTAAGCCGCTCAGGGATCGAAAGTTACCGTTAAAGCCCCATGCTCGACCCTTGCCTGAGCTGACTTGCCGTAGCCGGGCGGATTGCCGTAGAATTAAATCCGACGAAAAAGGTCGCTATTATATGCGACCGAATTGATCGGATTCTTGGGAACCGTGCTGAAGCTTACCAAAAAAGCGGACTATGCCCTGATGGCGATGAAGCACCTCGCCGAGCGCTCAAGCGAAGGATCGCGCAGCGCTAAAGACGTAGCCGACGAATACGGCATTCCGCCTGAGGCTTTGGCGAAGATCCTGCAGCGGCTGGCCAAAGCTGGCTTGTTGCAATCGCAGCACGGCACCAACGGTGGCTACACGTTGGCGCGGCCGGCGCATACGATTTCGGCTTTTGAGGTAATCAAGGCAATCGATGGGCCCCTGTTTATCACCTCCTGCGTCACCGTTCGCGGAGAATGTGATCAGACCGACCGCTGCAACATTCGCGAGCCGCTGCGCAAGGTCAATGAGAGCATTGAAGCCGTATTGAAGCGCATCAAGATTTCGCACATGCGCGAGGAAGAAGAAGACACCGGGAGCCACGCTCCCAAGGCGGCAGAACTGGTGACGATCACCTGAGCCGTTCGGTACGAGACGTTCATCAAAAGGACTAGCGAAAGCAGGAGATGAAATCAATGAGCACGGATGTAAAGATCCCCCAGGCAGAAACGCACACGCAGAGCGCGAATGGCAAAGGCGTGAAGCTCCCCATTTATATGGACAACCACGCCACCACCCCCATGGATCCGCGGGTGCTGGAAGAGATGCTGCCCTACTTCATGGAGAAGTTCGGCAACTCGGCGAGCCGGAACCACTCGTTCGGATGGGCCGCTGAAGAGGGCATCGAGACCGCTCGCGAGCGCATCGCCAAGCTGGTCGGCGCCACGACGAAAGAAATCATCTTCACCTCGGGCGCCACCGAGAGCGACAACCTCGCCATCAAAGGCGTCGCGGAAATGTATCGCGAAAAGGGCAACCACATCATCACTGCGGTCACCGAACACAAAGCTGTGCTCGACACCTGCAAGCGGCTGGAGAAGTACGGTTACCGTGTCACGTACCTGCCGGTACAAAAAGACGGATTGATCGACATGGACGACCTGAAGCGTGCC
This sequence comes from uncultured Acidobacteriota bacterium, assembly GCA_963787685.1. Classification (GTDB taxonomy): domain Bacteria; phylum Acidobacteriota; class Terriglobia; order Terriglobales; family Acidobacteriaceae; genus Sulfotelmatobacter. Next base: position 153,646 of record CAWBED010000022.1, on the reverse strand, counting down.
ATGGACGACAAGACCATCCTGGTCACGATCATGGCAGCCAACAACGAAATCGGCATTCTGCAGCCGATCGAGGCCATTGGCAAGCTTTGTCGCGAGCGTGGAGTGATCTTCCACACTGACGCGACCCAGGCTGTCGGCAAAGTTCCGATTGACGTGAACAAGCAGAACATCGACCTGATGTCGATCTCAGGACACAAGATGTACGGTCCGAAGGGAGTCGGCGCCCTGTATGTCCGGCGCAAGAATCCGCGAGTGCAAGTCTCTGCCATCATCGACGGCGGCGGCCACGAGCGCGGTATGCGTTCCGGTACGCTCAACGTCCCTGGCATCGTAGGTTTGGGCAAGGCGTGCGCCATTGCACAAGAAGAGATGGCGCAGGAGTCCTGCCGTCTGGCTGGCTTGCGCAACCGCCTTCGCGACCGCATCATGAACCGCCTCGACGAAAGCTACATCAATGGATCGATGGAGCATCGCCTGCCCGGCAGCCTGAACATCAGCTTTGCCTACGTCGAAGGCGAGTCCCTCTTGATGGGAATCAACGACATCGCAGTTTCCAGCGGATCGGCGTGCACCTCCGCGACGCTGGAGCCATCTTATGTATTGAAGGCTCTCGGCGCGGGCGACGATCTGGCGCACAGTTCGATTCGTTTCGGCATTGGCCGCTTCAACACCGAAGCCGAAATCGATTACGTGGCTGACCGCGTGATCGAAACCGTTGAGCGTCTCCGTGAGCTTTCTCCGCTCTACGAAATGGCGAAAGAAGGCATCAATCTGAAGGACGTAAAGTGGGCCGGAGAAGCGCACTAGACCAAATGTTTCAAGGTTTCAGAGTTTCAAGTGTTGCTTGGGAACTCTGAAATCCGCGTAGTACGAGGCGCATTAATCCTTGAAACTTTAAAAAACTTGAAACTCGAAACTTGGAGATACAAATGTCTTATAGCGACAAAGTAATCGATCACTACAACAACCCCCGCAACGTCGGCTCGATGGACAAGTCGAGCACTGACGTGGGCACCGGCTTGGTCGGCGCCCCCGAATGTGGCGACGTCATGAAACTGCAGATCAAGGTCAACCCGAACACCAACGTCATTGAAGACGCCAAGTTCAAGACCTTCGGCTGCGGTTCTGCCATCGCCTCATCGTCGCTGGCCACGGAATGGGTCAAGGGCAAGACTGTGGACGAAGCTCTTGCCATCAAGAACATGGACATCGTGAAGGAGCTTTCGCTTCCTCCCGTGAAGATCCATTGTTCCGTGCTGGCGGAAGACGCCATCCGCGCTGCGATCGGAGACTGGAAGAAAAAGCAGGAAAGCACGAAACCAGTCGCTGCCGAAGCGAAATAGCAATGCGGGTGAGGAAATGGGCCGCGAGCACTGAGCGATCCTCAGTTCGCTTGCAACTCAGATCTCGCTGCTCGCAGCTGAACTACTATGACGACCGCAACCGAACAGACCGCACCGCAAGCCACGGCGAAGGGCATCTTGGTCACAGACAAGGCTCTGGCTAAGGTGCGCATCGCGATGGCCAAGGAAGGCATCTCGCCCGAACAGGGTGGCTTGCGTCTCGGCGTTCAGGGCGGTGGGTGTTCCGGACTCAGCTATAACGTCCGTTTCGACTCGCAGCCTCGAGAACGCGACCGCATCTTCCAGTTCGGAGATGTTCGCGTGTTTGTGGATCCAAAGTCGTTCATTTATCTGCATGGCATGATTCTGGATTATCAGGAAACTCTGATGCAGCAGGGTTTCGTGTTTGTGAATCCGCAGGCAACGAAGTCGTGCGGCTGCGGCACTTCGTTTTCGGCCTGATCGTGTGAGGCGGGCTCCTACGCCCGCAATCTCGACGCGGCGCGAAAGTCCTTGCCCAGCTCTGGCGCCCTGGGCTTGCATCGGACAAAGTTTGGGACGCGACTCGTGCGCGAGACAGGAATGTACGTGACGACAAAGTCTTCTCTGACTACGATTGGCGCGCCGCCGGTTCCGGCAGAAACTCATTCCTGCTGGTCTTGCGGATCCATGCGCGCCGCGCGTTTTTGCGAATCGTGCGGAAAGGTGCAGCCGCCAGCACCGGTCGATTATTTTTCCTTCTTCGGCCTGCCTCCGAAACTCGATTTGGACGTCGCGACACTGGAGAAAGATTTCTACGAGCTCAGCCGCAGGCTACATCCCGACCTGAATGCGCAAGCGGGAAGCCAGGAGCAGGAGTGGAGCCTGGAACAAAGTTCGCTTTTGAACGATGCATATCGCACGCTGCGCGATCCAATCAAGCGCACGCAATATCTGCTGCGGCTCGAAGGCGTCGAACTGGAAGAGCAATCGAAGACTGCGACCGAGCAGGCACGCGCCACCGGAGAGGTTAAAAAGCAGATTGTCCCGCCAGATCTATTGGAAGAGGTTTTCGAGCTGAACATGCAACTCGAAGAACTCAGCATGAACAAGAAGATGGGCGAAAATGACGGTTCTCTGACCGACGAAATCAGGAAGCACAAGGACGCTCTCGAGTCCAAGAACGAATCCCTGCTCAAAGAACTGCAGTCGTATTGGAAAGAATGGGATGCGTCGATTGATCGCAGCCCGGCAGCGTCTGACGCACGCGCAGAAACGATTCGCAAGATGGTAGATGTTCTGAACCGCCGCAACTACATCCGAAACCTCGTGCGGGATGTAAACGCGGCTTTAGAGGAATAAGCAAGTAGAAATGGCAGCTGAAAACATTGTCGGAATCGATTTGGGCACCACGAACTCTCTGGTGGCCTTCATGCAAGGGGAGACGCCCGTTGTGATTCCGGGCGACGACGGCTTGAACCTCGTCCCCTCGGTGGTCGCGCTCGACCAGAACAATCAGCCCGTGATCGGCAACTCCGCCCGCAAAAATCTTATCGAGACGCCCGAACGCGCGGTTTACTCGATCAAGCGCCTCATGGGCCGCGGCGTCGAAGACATTCGGGAAGAGCTCAAACTCTTTCCTTTCCGTCTAGCCGAAGACTTACAGCCCGGTGAAGTGCTCAGGATCAAGCTCGGAGATAAGACGTTCACTCCTCCAGAGATTTCGGCCCTTATCCTTCGTCAGCTGAAGCGCAATGCGGAACGCTACTTCGCAGGTCCGGTCACGAAGGCAGTGATCACCGTTCCTGCGTACTTCAACGACGCCCAGCGCCAGGCCACAAAAGACGCTGGCCGCATTGCCGGTCTTGAAGTGCTGCGACTCGTCAACGAACCGACTGCCGCGTCGCTCGCGTACGGGCTCGACAAGAAGCAGAATGGGATCATCGCCGTTTATGACCTGGGCGGCGGCACTTTCGATATCTCGATCCTGAAATTGCACGATGGCATTTTCGAAGTTATCGCCACGAACGGCGACACCCACCTCGGCGGCGACGACATCGATAACCTGCTCATCACCATCGCGCTCGACGACATTCGCGGCGACCTCAATCTCGACCTCCGCCGCAACGCCGAAGCTGTTCAGGCCATTCGCAAAGCTGTGATCGACGCCAAGATCTCGCTCTCCTCGCAGCCGTCGGTCAAGCTTGACGTCGAACTGCCCGGTGGCAAGCGCTACCTGCGCGAGATCACCCGCGAGCAATACGAACAGCTGATTCAACCCATCATCGATCGCACCGTTGGCCCGTGCAAGCAGGCGCTGAAAGACGCGAACCTTAAGCCCGAACAGATCGACGAAGTTGTTCTCGTCGGCGGGTCGACGCGGATCCCGAAAGTCCGCGCACTGGTGAAAGAACTCTTCCATCGCGAGCCTCACACAGACCTCAATCCGGACGAAGTCGTCGCTTTGGGTGCGGCTGTGCAAGCCAACATCCTCGGCGGAGGCTCCGAAGCAACGCAGAACATGCTTCTGCTCGATGTAACTCCACTATCTCTCGGAATCGAAGTTGCCGGCGGAGTCACCGACAAGATCATCCTTCGCAACTCGACGATTCCTGCTTCGGCTACGCAGTTCTATACGACGCAAGTCGACGGACAGGCCAATGTAGCGATCCACGTTCTCCAAGGCGAACGCGAACTAGCTAGCGACTGCCGTTCCTTGGCTCGCTTCGATCTCAAAGGCATTCCGCCAATGGCAGCCGGCATTCCGCGAGTCGAGGTGAAGTTCCTCATCGATGCCAATGGCATCCTGCACGTCTCTGCGCGCGAACAGCGCAGCGGCAAGGAAGCCGAAATCCAGGTGCAGCCCAGCTACGGACTCACCGACGAGCAGGTCGAGGGCATGATTCTCGACTCCTTCGACAACGCCGAAGAAGATTTCCGCCGTCGCCAGGTCATCGAGGCGCGCAACGAAGCGGCAACGATCCTCGCTGCGCTCGAAAAAGGAAAAAAGAGCGCCGCTTGGGGACAACTCACAACCGACGAGAAAAAACAGATCGCGAAAATGGAGAAAGTGCTGGCAGCAGTCAACGCCGAAGATGACTATCAAGCCATCCGCAAAGCGATCGATGCATTGAACCAAGGCACAATGCGACTTGCTGAATTGATGATGGATACCGCGGTGTCGTCAGCGCTAAAAGGCAAGAACATGGACGAGACAGACCTGGGCGAAGGCCCTACGGCGCCTCACCCCATGGCAAAAGCAGAATTCGAATAACGTTTGTATTGTCATCCTGAGCGGCGTTCTTTGCCGCCAAGGACCTATGCAACTTGCTGGAAGTACGCAGGTCCTTCGCTTCGCTCAAGGATGACAATAAGATTGAGGTGAGCAATGTCAGACGAAAAAACACAAGGAGCCGGCACCTTGACCGAAGAAGCCCCCGGCGAAAATACAATTCAAGTCACCTTCCTGCCGGAAGGAAAGACGATTCAATTCGAGAACGGCAAATTACCGTACGAAGATCATGGTAAAGAACAGTCCCTGCTCGATGTGGCCCTGAATTTCGGCGTCACGCTAGACCACGCCTGTGGCGGCAATTGCGCCTGCACCACCTGCCACATCTGGGTAAAAGAAGGCGCGGAGAATCTTTCCCCAATGGACGACGACGAGGCCGATCGGTTGGACATGGCCGCCGATCTCCAGTTAAACTCGCGTCTCGGTTGCCAGGCACAGATCACGAAACCGGGTAAAGTCGTCGTGGAAATTCCAGCCTGGAATCGTAACTACGTATCGGAAGAACACTAGAAAGACGTTTCACAGTTTCAAGGTTACAAAGTTTCAAAGGTCATGAGGTGATTGGTACCAGTCGTTCTTACTTTGAAACCTTGAATCCCTGAACTTTGAAGCCCGCGCTGTCAGAGGAGAACAGAAGATGCCCAAGAAACTAACCTGGGACGACGCCGAAGATCTCGGCATCCTGCTTTCCGAAACTCATCCCGAACTCGACCCCCTCGCGGTCCGCTTCACGGACCTGCATCGCTACGTCACGGAACTCCCCGACTTCGCCGGAGATCCCAAAGCTTCCAACGAAGGCAAGCTGGAAGCCATCCAAATGGCCTGGCACGAAGAATTCCAGGACCGCACGCAAGCCTAAACTCAATTCCAACCCGAAACTGTCATCCTGACCGGAGCCGCTTTTCAGGCGGAGGGAAGGGTCTCGAGCTTATCGGAACGATCCTTCTTCAACGATCGGTTTTTGCCTGCTTTCGATAGAACTCCTGCAGTGTGTAGAACGCCCTCTTCCGCTGTCCCTTGATTCGAAATCAGCCCTTTCCGATTGTGATAATCCTGCACTCCAGGCAGCATACGCAATGGAGATCGAAAATCCATCAGCACCCACGGCGTCATTCCCGCCAGATTCGGCATTCGGCGCACCATTCCAAGTTGGTGCTCAAACAGATTCTCCTGATACTCCTCGGTCCACCGCTCATCCGCCTCTCCGTGGCGCCCAAAGAGCGCGCCGCCGCCGAATTCACTCACGATCAGCGGCTTATTGAAATTCAATTTCCATTGCAATTTGTCCGCATCTTCCGGACGCCCTCCATACCAGCCCAAATATTCGTTTAATCCGATGACGTCAAGCATATCTCCCAGCGGATCCGCCAAAGTGCGTACGTTGGTTGTGCTCTCCTCGACGTGATTGAGCGCCGAAGTGATCAGCCTCGTGGAATCCAGCTCTCGCGCGTCTTTCGCGAGCTGCGTCAAGAATGTCAGCCGCTCCGGCTTGACCGGAGTTTCATTCGACACCGACCACAAAATGACCGATGCGCGATTGTGGTCGCGAGCAATCATGTCGCGAAGTTGTATCTCGGCATTCGCCAGCGTCGCGGGATTCGACCAATCGATGTCCCAATAAACTGGAATCTCCGACCAGACGAGCAACCCCACGCGATCGGCCAGACGAATCTCATTCTCGTTGTGCGGGTAATGAGCGAATCGGACAAAGTTGCATCCCAACTCTTTCACCCACCCCAGAAGCGTCTGCGCATCCTCTTGGCTGAATGCCCGCCCTTCGCGAAATGGCGCCTCCTCGTGCATGGAAATTCCGCGCAGGAAAATCGGCTTCCCGTTCAGCAGAATCTTGTCGCCCTGCGTCTCTATCGTTCGGAAGCCAATCTGATCGCGGACGATATCCGTACCACTGGCAAGAATTACCTCATAGAGCTTGGGATGCTCCGGCGACCATAGGTCGAGCTTGGCTCGGAGCCGAAAGTTAGCTCGGCCGTCCGCGTCCGTGGCGAAGGTTTCATCGATCCCCGCCTCCGAAATCTTCAAATTGATCTTTTGCCCCGGTTGCGCTCCATTCAACCGTACCCAACCGGCAATCTCGCTTTGCGAACCGCGCGCCAGCTGTACCCAATAATCTTGAATGAACACGGCCGGGACCTCGACCAGCATCACGTCACGAGTAATTCCGCCGTAGTTCCACCAGTCGAACTTGATGCCGGGCACGGCATCGACGCGGCGCGTATTGCTCACCTCGACGATCAGATCGTTCTCGCCCTCGCGCAGCAGCGCCGTCACTTCGAAGTTGAACGCCGTGAACCCGCCCTCGTGATCCCCCAACTTCTCGCCGTTAAGGTAAACCGCCGCCTGGTAGTTCGCCGCTCCGAAATAAATGAACTCTCGTAAACCCTCGCGCTTGTGAAAATTGAACAGCCGCCGGTACCAAATCGGCCCCTCGTAGAACATCAATGACTCGCGCTGCGTGCTCCAGTCGCCGGGAACATTCAAAGGCGGTGAAGCGTCGAAGCTGTATTCCACGCGGTCGCTCTTGTCTTTTGGTTTCTGATCGAGGAAGAACTTTGCGCCCTTGCCGTTATCGAACGGATCCACGATGGCTTGCCACGATCCGTTGAGACTCATCGTCGTCCGGCCCGATACATTCGCAATCAATGTAGATGGAATAGTGGCGCCGTAAGACCATACTGATAAGGAGAAAAATACGGAGAAGAAAACAGCCGAGCAGCTACGTTTCATGAGGACCTCGAAGCAGCCCATACTAGTCATCGAGGAGAACCCGCGTCAACGAACGCGCCAAACGAGAAGTTGGCAACCACGGCAGATTTCTTGTCGGACTATTAAGTCACATCCGATTCGCCAAGCCAGTGCCGGTAGAGGTTCGTATCAGGACACGCCTTCAGGCGTGCCATAGGCCACGGAAGAAGATGTTATCGGCTTCAGCCGCTTGCCAGAAATCCAAATTTACAACTTTGTGACAAACTGCCGGAACGAGCGGCCTATGCTTTTCAACAACAGGGCCACGAGAAATCGCTGGCTCCTCTCTCTCCGGCACAACTGCGAAGGGCACGGCGATTTAGGCCGTGCCCTTATTCTTTTCTTTACGTCAGAGTGTTTTATCGTGCCGGAACCGGTGCCGTTTCCTCGACGTTCGCCTCACGCAAGAACTTTGCAGCTTCTTCCGGCGGCGTGGGATTGATATAAAAACCCGGTGCCCCATTCAAATCCCGCCGTCTTGGTCAGTTTCGGCATGAACTCGATATGCCAATGATAGTGATCATTCGTCGGGTCCTGCGCCGGCGAACTATGGATCACAAGGTTATACGGAGGATTGTCGAGCACTCGATCGGCGCGTCCGAGTAATTCCTTCAACGCCCGCGCCAGATTCTCAAACATGTGTGACGACGAATTCTCGAACGCCGATTCATGCTGCTTCGGAAGAATCCACGTCTCAAACGGAAATCGCGGCGCATAAGGCGCTAAGCGTCAGGAAGTTTTCATTCTCCGCCACCACGCGCGTGCCGCTATCCATTTCCTGCCGGATAATGTCGCAGAATACGCAGCGTTCCTTGTAGAGGAAGTATTGCTTCGCACCTTCGAGTTCCTGCACGACGTTGATCGGCAGAATCGGCAGCGCAATCAACTGCGAGTGCGAGTGCTCCAGCGAAGCTCCGGCCGCCTCTCCATGATTTTTGAAGATCAGGATGTACTTGAACCGCCGGTCCTTCTTTAAATCAAGAATGCGATCCCGAAAGGTCCACAGCACATCCTCAATTCGCTTTGGCGGCAGCGTGGCCAGATTCGCATTGTGATCGGGCGTTTCGATGATCACCTCATGCGCCCCGATGCCATTCATCCTGTCGAACATACCCTCAGCCTGCCGGTTGAGATTGCCTTCGATTCCCAGGGCGGGGAATTTATTCGGAACCACCCGCACCGTCCAGCCCGGCGTGTCGCGCTGTGGCGGAGGTCCCCCATTCGGATTCGGACGGTACGCTTGAATCTCCGGCGGCGTCTTGGCCTCATTGCCGTAACAAAAGGGGCAAAATCCCCCCTTAATCTTCATGTTCTCGCGTACAAAATCGGTTGGGCGCTTCGCCCGATCGGTCGAAATAATTACCCAACGGCCAACAATAGGATCTTTTCTCAGTTCCGGCACGTCACTGATTCCTTTCCAGGAGGTAAGGCAAACTCATATGTTTAAGCCGCAAGGGAGGCGTTCCGAAAAACTTCGATCTGGGGGCGGGATCCTCGACCGTCATAGTATACGCTTACAATATCGAACCTCCACTGGCACGTTGGTGGCAAGTGCCGCAGATAATCCCTCGCTACCTGTGCTACTTCCCGTCTCTTATGACGATCCACCGCCGCTTCCGCCGTCTTTACATCCCGCGACGTCCGCGTCTTAACTTCCACAAAACAAAGAACATCTCCATCCCAACCAATCAGATCGATTTCTCCTCGATACTTCGGGCTGCGAAAATTTCGTGCCACAACCACATATCCAAGGCCTCGCAGGTGGAAGTAAGCGTCCTCTTCTCCGCGCGCACCGGTCTGCTGATGCCGCGGCCGTTTATCCGGCGGCAACACACCTTGGGCAAGCCAGTCCAGGGACCGAATAATGACGCGCGTAAATCTGGCTGGGAGCATTACATCCACGGGTCAGAGTAAGTGATGTGTCGATGGCAGGATGTGACGAGAAACACAGGCTGCGCCTTTTGAGCGGAACCCGTTCCAAACGCGGAAGGGACATCACAAAACAAACACGGACTCACACAAATCAAGAAGATGCTCTTTCAAGATCTATGCGAATCCGTGTGATCCGTGGCGATGGACTTTTGCCTAAGCGCCGACGCTCTTGATGCACTCTTCAAGCACATCAACGGCAACATCAGCTTCTTCTTTCGTGACGATGAGCGGCGGGCAAATGCGAACTGTGCTCGGCCCGCATCCCAGGAAGAGAACTCCGTGCTCGAAAGCCATCTCGACGATGCGATCGCGCTCGGCTGCGCCGTATTCCTTGGTGACCTTGTCCTTCACGATCTCGACGCCGATCATCAGTCCGCGCCCGCGAACATCGCCCACCAGCTTCAACTTCGCAGGCCAGTCCGCCATCCGCTTCATGATGTGATTGCCCACGCTAGCGGAGTTCTCCAGCAGATGCTCCTTCTCGATCACGTCTAGAGTCGCCAGCGCGGCGGCCACAGCAACCGGATTTCCGCCAAAGGTTGACGCATGCGATCCTGGCACCCAGTCCATGATTTCTGCACGAGTCATCGTGATGCCGAGTGGCATACCCGAAGCGATTCCCTTCGCCATGCAGACCATGTCGGGCTGGACACCCGTGTGCTCGACCGCGAACCACTTCCCGGTGCGCCCGATGCCGCTCTGGACTTCGTCCACCACCAGCATGATGCCGTGACGGTCGCAGATGCGCCGCAGCTCCTGCATGAAGATCTTCGGAGCTACAACATACCCGCCCTCACCCTGCACCGGCTCCACGAAAATCGCTGCGACTTCTTCAGGGGCAAGTGTCGTCTTAAACAGTTTTTCTTCGATGAAACGCGCGCAACCCAAGGCGAAGTTGTCCGCTTCCTGCGTCCCGCCGACGCAGCCGCGGTATACATCGGGATACCGCACGTGCGTCACTCCCGGAACGAGCGGAGCAAATCGCCGCTTCTGCTGCGGCTTTGAAGCCGTCAACGAAAGGGCTCCCATCGTGCGTCCGTGAAACGCCCCAAAGAACGCGATCGCATGCTGACGCTTCGTGTGATACCGCGCCAGCTTCAGTGCGCACTCGATCGCCTCCGCCCCCGAGTTTCCATAATAGAAACGATGTGGGCCCGGGCATCGGGGCAATCTTCGACAGCCGCGCCGCCAGCTCCACCATGTTTTCGTAATAAAAATCGGTTCCCGACATGTGGATTAGTTCGCCCGCCTGTTTCTGAATCGCGGCGACCACATCCGGATGGCAGTGGCCGGTAGAGGTCACGGCAATGCCCGCCGAAAAATCGAAAAACTCGTTGCCGTCGACATCCGTTACGACGATGCCCCGGCCGCTTTTCGCGACCATCGGGTACGAACGCGTATACGACGGCGAAATATATTTCTCATCGCCCTCGAGCACGCGCTTGGCGTTGGGCCCGGGCAGGGCCGTCTTGATCTTTGGCTTCCGAACTTCGGAACCGATGGTTGCTGTCATGGTTTGTGCGCTCATGAAATCCTCCGTAAGGCAGTGGTCGCTGGTTCGCGGCCAGTTGTCAGTGAATCGGACCTCGGGTGCAAGCTCTGGTTCAAGCGTGCTCGCTCTCAAATAGAGCGCCAAGGCGAATCAGGCAGAGGATGGAATTAATCGCTACCGAACAAGGAAGGACGCAGACGCGAAGGCAGATTGGCCCGATACCGCCGCGGACACACCAGGCAGTCCAGCCAGCACTCGGCTCGCAGAGAAAGAGGCAGGTGCGAATTGAGGTTCTTCTGCAGCATCGCAATCGGTCAACATCTGTAATTGATTATAGCGTTAACGGCAAGCAGGCGTAACCCCCTAACAAGTTACGACAGTATTCGGCTCGAAAAAGGCATATGTGGCGACACCGCCGTCGGCTGTCCGTCGAGCGAAGCTCGACCAGGCTTTTCGGTGGCCAGCAAGCCTAGGCAACCCTCGACCGTGATCCGACATATAAACTGTAGTGTCCTGATTGCGAGGTGACCTCGTGCTGAAGCGCCTCCTTTGCCTGGCCTGCTTGCTCCAGTTGTCTAGCGCTCTGTTCGGTCAGTCCTGCATCCCGCCAACCCGATTCGAAGAGCGCGTAAAAGCTCCGATTCGCGACGTGATTTTTACAAACGACGCGAGTCTGCCATCAGACGCAGAAGATGCGATCGCACAACACTTGCACCACCAGACGGTCCAATCGGGCTCCCTCGATAAACAGTTGTCTTCCGCAGCCGACGAAGCTACCGAACGGACTCGCGCAGCCTACCAAAACATCGGATATTTCAAGGTACAAGTGGATGGAACAGCCGTTTCAGTTGGGGACTCGCCGCAATACGACATCATGATCCAGATTCGTTCTTCAGGTCAGCAGTACCGCCTCGGCGATTTGAATTTCGTCCACGGAACATTCTTTCCGACTCTGCAATTGCGCGATCTTTTTCCCCTCCGGCCGGGTGAGATTTTCAGCCGCGAGAAGATTGCCCGCGGCTTGGAAGAACTTCGCCGACTCTACAGCTCTGAGGGATTCATCAACTTCGTTCCGGTCCCGGACACAGCTTTCGATGACGACACCGGTATCGCCACTCTGACCATCCATATCGATGAGGGCAAGCAATTCCGCTTGCGCCACGTTGACGTCATAGGCGTGGATCCTGGCATGAAGGCAAGAGTTCTGGCCGAGTTCGCACTGAAGCCAGGCGACGTTTACACCTCAGAAGCTTTGGAGAGGATCTCCAAGAAGCTTCCTGATCTTGTCCAGAAGTCCAATCACGACGTCTTGGACAAGCAACTGGACGAAGCGAACGGATTAGTCGACGTGATGCTCGATTTCCGCCCACTTCCCATTTGCAACACGGAGTCCTACTCTGGTCCGGAGAAGCTCGAAAGTTCGAGTAATTTTTGACTTCCGACCCCTCCCGCCTTAGCATTGCTCACCACGGACGGGGACCGTTCTTTGCTCGACCAAACCATTTCTCATTACCGGATCATCGAGAAACTCGGCGGCGGCGGTATGGGCGTGGTCTACAAGGCCGAAGACACCCGCCTCGGACGCTTCGTTGCTCTCAAGTTTCTCCCCGACGACCTTGCTCAGGATCATCAGGCACTTGAGCGGTTCCGCCGCGAAGCCAAAGCCGCCTCGGCCCTGAATCATCCCAATATCTGCACCATCTACGACATCGGCGAGGACGCCGGACGCACCTTCCTCGTCATGGAATTCCTCGACGGCGCCACGCTTAAACATCTGATCGTCAGCCACTCCATGGAGCTGGACACGATCCTGTCGCTCGGCATCGAGATCGCCGATGCCCTCGATGCAGCCCACGCAGGAGGCATCGTCCACCGCGACATCAAGCCCGCCAACATCTTCGTCACCAAGCGCGAGCACGCCAAGATTCTCGACTTCGGCTTGGCCAAAGTGAAATCGTCTCCTCGAGATTCTGCGCAACTCCCCGACGCGACTGCTCCCACCGCAGTCGCTGTCGAAGAGCATCTGACCAGCCCCGGCTCGACTTTGGGCACCGTGGCTTACATGTCTCCGGAACAGGCTAAGGGCAAAGAACTCGACGCCCGCAGCGACCTGTTTTCCTTCGGGGTCGTCCTCTATGAGATGGCTACCGGAACCCTTCCCTTCCGCGGCGAAACGTCAGCCCTGATCTTTCAGGCGATTCTTGATCGTGCCCCGGTTTCTCCCATTCGCCTGAATCCCGACCTTCCTCCGAAGCTCGAAGACATCATCAACAAGGCTCTCGAGAAAGACCGCAATCTGCGCTACCAGAGCGCCGCCGACATTCGCGCCGACTTGCAACGCTTAAAGCGGGACACGGAAAGCGGCCGCTCGGCCGCTGCCAGCTCCGAATCGATGCCAGCGGTTCCCGACACGCCCCCGCAGCCGGCGGCGAGAACACCCTCCGCTGCTAGCCTGAGGCCAGCCTCCAACGTCGGCACATTCGCGGCCCGCTGCTGCATCTTCCCCAGCCGTAAGCACCGCGACGCCTCCCAAGAGTCGACTGAAATTTCTGATCGCTGCGGCAGCTCTGATCGTCGTCATCCTCGCGGGAGTGTTCTATTTCCGCTCCAGGCAATCCGCCAAACTCACCGACAAGGACAGCGTCATTCTCGCCGACTTCGTCAACACGACCGGCGATCCGGTATTCGACGGCACTCTCAAGCAAGCGCTGGCCGTGCAACTGGAGCAGTCTCCCTACCTCAACATTTTTCCGGAATCGCGCATCCAGCAAGCCCTGAAATTTATGGGACGCTCCGCCGACGAGCGCATCACAAAAGATGTCGCTCACGAGATCTGCCTTCGCGAAGGCATTAAGGCCATGCTGACCGGCTCTATCTCGAGTCTCGGCAGCCATTACGTCATCACGCTCGAAGCCGTCAACGCCCAGACGGGAGATTCTCTCGACCGCGAGCAAGTCGAGGCCGATAGCAAAGAACAGGTCCTGAAATCCCTGGACCACGCTGCCTCCAGCCTGCGCGAAAAGTTGGGTGAATCGATCGGCTCGGTGCAGAAGTTCACCACTCCGCTCGAAGCGGCCACCACTTCCTCCCTCGACGCCCTAAAGGAATTCAGCCTGGGAGAGGCTGCACACGCCAAGTTCGATGACGAGAATTCCGTTCCCCACCTCAAGCGTGCGGTTGAACTGGATCCAAACTTCGCCATGGCGCTCGCGACCCTTGGCGTCGCCTACGGCAACTCCGGCGAAAGCACTCTAGCAAACGAATACTTACGAAAAGCCTTTGACGTGAAAGACCGCGCCAGCGAGAGAGAAAAGTTCTATATCTCTTCGCACTATTACGGAACATATCTGGGACAGGAAGACAAGGACATCGAAACTCTCGAGCAATGGAAGCAAGCTTACCCGCGCGACACTATTGCTACCGATAACCTCTCGCTTGCCCAGCAGGATTTGGGACAGTTTGAAAAATCCCTGACCAACGCCAGCGAAGCCTTAAAGCTGAACCCGAAAGATCCGTACGCGTATCAGAATACGGCCGCTGCCTACACCTATCTCAATCGCTACGACGAGGCCAAGGCCATAGCAGACCAGGCAATCGCTTCAAAAGTCGAGCCCTGGTCCATCCACATGACGCTCTACTGGACCGACTTCATTCGCGGTGACGAAGCCGCGATGCAACAAGAAGTGGCGCAATCATCGGGTAAAGTGGCGGAGTCGATCATTGTGCTGCTCCAGGCCCAAGGTCAGTGCGCCCAGGGAAAGATCAAGAGCGCGCGTGAGAGTTTTCGCCGTGCAGCCGCCGCTGCCCAGGCTCGCGGATTCAAGGAGTGGAGTGGATTGATCCGCGAAAGCGAAGCTGACTGCGACGCTATCATCGGCGACATTCCGGAAGCGCGCCAAACCCTCGATGCAGCCCTCAATCTTTCGGACAGCAGGGATTTCAAAGCCGATGCCGCCCACATCTATGCCCGCGTTGGCGATTCTGCTCGAGCGGACAAAATGGTCACCGACCTCGCCAAGGAAAATCCGTTCGACACCTTGCTCACCCAAGTGAAGCTGCCGACAACTCGCGCCATTCTCGCGCTACAACGAAATCAGCCCGCCCAGGCATTGACAGACCTCGAATCTGCCAAGTCCTACGAACTTGGAGCCGATCGTCGCCTCTTTAACACCTACACCGCCATCTTCACTCGAGGCGAGGCCTTTCTATACTCGCATGATGGCGCGAACGCCGCGCTGGAGTTCCAGAAGATTCTCGACCATCGGGGAATTAGCCCCACCAGTCCGTTGTATTCCCTCGCTCGTTTGGGTCTGGGCCGCGCCTACGCGCTTCAAAACGACACCGTGAAGGCCAAAGCCGCCTATCAGGATTTCTTTGCCATCTGGAAAGATGCAGACCCCGACGTCCCTATTCTGAAGACGGCGAAAGCAGAATACGAAAAGCTGAAGTAACCATTCTCCGCAACGCCTCGCAACCTTCAATCAATTTAGAATCGAAATCGGGACCGTTCTCGTCCAACGTTTGTAGTTTTCGCCTGTTATTCTCCTTGCGAGATGCACTCCGTTCAACGCCCAAGTCGGTGGCTGGTGATTCTTGCCTTCGGGCTCGTGTATCTGTTTTGGGGATCGACCTATCTCGCCATCGACATCGCCGTGCAAACAATTCCTCCGGCTCTGATGTGCGGAATTCGCTTCTCCGTCGCCGGCGTCGTCATGCTCGCCGTGTGTGCCGCCACCGGACGCAAGATCTTCTACTCTCCGCGCCAGATCGCGCTAGCCGCAATTGTCGGCCTGCTACTGCTGATGGGAGGCAATCTCACTCTCTCCTACGCCGAACTCGCCGTCTCCTCCGGTCTCGCGGCCCTGATCATTGCGATCACCCCGCTCTGGTTCCTGGTGCTCGACCAGCTTCTCTTGGGCGACCACCACATTTCCCGCCGGGGCAAGGCCGGCCTCGTCCTCGGCATCGCTGGCCTCGTCGTCCTGGTCTGGCCTCAGCTCCGCGCCGGCAGTCTCGGACGCCGCGAGCTCATCGCCTCGATCAGCCTGATCGGAGGCTCCTTTAGCTGGGCGCTCGGCTCTGTACTTTCCAAACGTTGGCAATCCGGGGTGGATGTCTTCAGCGCTACAGGATGGCAAATCGTCGCAGCGGGAGTCGGCAACTTCGTCTTCGCGCTCTTCGCGGAAGATATTCACCACGTCGCCTGGACTACACGTGGCCTCGGAGCCGTCGCGTACCTCGTCGTTTGCGGCTCCTGGATCGGCTACACCGCCTATATCTTCCTGCTCGAGCACGTTCCAACGTCGAAGGTTTCTACTTACGCGTACGTCAATCCAGTTGTTGCCGTTTTTCTAGGCTGGTTGATTCTGCACGAACGCGTGGATCGTTTCATCCTGATGGGAAGCGCTATCGTCGTATTGTCTGTCATTCTCGTCACCAGCGCGAAGGTGAAAGAGAAAGCAGTCGCTCAGGAACTCCCGGCAGTAGAAGCCGCAGGTGATTGAGAATCAAAGTCAGGGGCGCCCACTCAAGCCCGCCTTTGGCTTGAGTGGGAAAGCAAGGTTGCGGAGCCATGAGACCCAAGCACGAGAGTGCCTACTTCACATCCTCTTCCTCCTCCGTATCGTTCACCAGATCCACCACATGCCCTCGGATCGCGAAGGTCTGCTTCTCTCCGCCCACAGCTTGAAAACTAACGCGCACCGGACTCCTCTGCCACACTGGCATCGGACAAGCCGAGTCCGGCGCTGCATCCTCTTCCAGTGCCTCTGAAAGCGCTTTCTTCAAAACCGGCTTGCGCCGATTCAGTTGGGCAACGACGACAAACGTCTTCTTTCCGTCATCACTAACTCCGCAATAAGCAACATAGTCTCGATACCAACTCGAGGCCGAATAAAGAACGTCGAACTCCGGAAGATTAATCACCGACACATGGCCGGTGACACGGTCTACCAGCAGCCATCCGCCGCGCTGCCATTGCCATCGTGGCGCGCCATCCTCCGGAAGACTGTCATTCACTCGAAACACCCGTCGAACCACAAACAAGCGGTCCGTCACCTCATGCGGCGATCCCAGGATGTACTCTTTCACTCGCCCATCAACGATCAGCGGACGAATCTTCAGCGGTACCGGTTTGTCATCCGCACCGGTCCCCACATTCCACTGCACCGACATCCATTTTCCGAACATAATGACATGAACTTTCGTCGCACCGACTGCTCCCGTTGTCAGCAGCAGGACGCAAACGAGGCAGCTTGCAAGTAGTTTTCTTGGTGAGCCGCAGCCCGCCCCGAGCGCAGCCGCTCGACGAAGTATGTGGCCCGCAGCGTGTTTTTCGGTTTTAGACCCGATTTGGCAGTTCCATCGCATGCCCCGAGCCTAGGCACCCACTAAGCCGAAACACAATGCCGCCGATCACATGCGAACAAACGGGGTACCGAAGTGGGAATAGCAAACTTTTCGGACCCATGGTACTGTTCCAAAAAACCTGGGCAGTATCCAGGCAGAGAGAGAAAAAGAGCGGTAAAATCGAGGAAGCGGAATAACGATTTTGCTATGAATTTCGCCCACCCTCCCCGTAGTCCGCGCGCCACTGCCCGGACAACTTCGAGTGGGGAAGCGGCTTCTTACCCAATCATGGGAGACCTTTTACCAAGACGTCGTGGCTCGCGCATACTAGTCGTCGACGATCAGCCCAGCATTGCCGGGCTGATGAGCCAGTTGCTCAGCATTCGCGGATACGACGTCGTCACCGCCTCCAGCGCCGAACAGGCTGAGGACGAGGTCCGCCGCCAGTTGCCCGATCTCATCCTCTCCGACGTGATGATGCCGGGCAAATCAGGTTATGACCTCTGCCGCGGTCTCAAAGACAATCCCGCCACTCGCCTGATTCCTTTCGTCCTGATCACCGGACTCAGCGATAGCAGCGACAAAGTCCGCGGTATCGAAGCCGGCGCTGACGATTTCCTGAATAAGCCCGTCCTCGCTGAAGAGCTTATCGCTCGCGTGAAGTCGCTCCTTCGCCTCAAAGAATTCACCGACGAACTTGAAACTGCCGACTCCGTTCTCTGCACTCTGGGTCTGATCGTCGAGGGTCGCGATCCTTACACCGAGGGCCATTGCGAACGGCTCTCCGTTCATGCCGTTGAACTCGGCCGCCACCTCGGCATGGACCAGGATTCCCTGATCGCCCTGAAACGTGGCGGTTACCTCCACGATCTCGGCAAGATCGCCGTTCCCGATGAAATTCTTAAAAAGGGCAGCGATCTTACTCCGCCCGAATGGGAGATCATGAAGCTCCATCCCATCACCGGCGAGAACATCTGCAAGCCGCTTCATTCGCTTCGGCTCGTGCTCCCCATCATTCGCCATCATCACGAGCATTCGGATGGATCAGGCTACCCCGACGGATTAATCGGATCGGAAATTCCTGCCCTGCCAAGGGTTCTGCAGGTGGTCGACGTCTACGACGCGCTCCGCACCGCTCGTCCTTACAAAGCACCACTGACCCATGAACAAGCGGCAGAGACTATGCGCGATGAAGCCAGCCGCGGGCTGTGGGATGCCGAACTCGTTGCTGAATACTTCTCGATGCTCGAGCGAAAACGCCAGGTCGCATAACTGAGTCACAGTTTGCACATCAAACTTGGTTCTCTTCGACGTGAGGTAGATATGCCCGCCGTGTTTCGCCACCAGGTCGCTCTCCTCTTAGTTTGTTTTTCTGTTTCGCTATTCGCACAAGACAACGGATCGACGGCACCTGCTACCCCGCCACCGCAACGTTCCGATCCGCATCCTCAAGTCGATCGTCATGTCACGCTCGATGTGGTCGTCACTGATAAAGCCGGCCATCCAATACCCGGATTGCAACAGTCGGACTTCACCCTTCTCGATGATAAGCAACCACAACCCATCACCTCATTCCGGGCAGTCGAGGAAACCAGCGCCACCGCCGATCCGCCCCTGCAGGTCATTCTGCTCATCGATGCCGTGAATACCGCCTACCAGGGCGTCGTCTACCAGCGAAACGAACTCATCAAATTCTTGCAGCGAGATGGCGGCCACCTGGCGCTGCCCATGTCTCTATTCCTCTTATCCGACACGTCAACCCAGATTCAACCGACTCCCAGCCGCGATGGAAATGCTCTAGTTTCGGCTCTCAACGCCAATGAGTCCGGCTTGCGGATCATTGGACGATCGCAAGGGTTTTATGGCGGCGCCGATCGCGTTCAGATTTCCATCAAAGCTTTGGAGCAACTGATCGCCTTCGAGTCCAAGCAGCCCGGAAGAAAATTACTAGTCTGGCTGAGCCCGGGATGGCCGCTACTCTCAGGACCCAACGTACAGATGACGGAGAAAGGTCGGGAGTCCATTTTCAAGACTGTAGTCGGTCTGTCCACTGCACTCCGCGAGGCTCGCATCACGCTCTACAGCGTTGATCCGGCGGGCATGTCGGACGCCGGAAGTATGCGCACGTTCTACTACGAGAGCTTCCTGAAGGGTGTGCCTTCCGCGAACAAGGTCGACAACGGCAATCTCGGCCTCCAAGTGCTTGCCGTTCAAAGCGGCGGGCGCGTCCTCAACTCCAGCAACGACGTCGCCCGCTTGATCGCAACTTGCATGGATGACTCGAAAGCCTATTACACACTTACTTTTGACTCCCCGCGCGCCGACCATCCCGATGAGTATCACAGCCTTCAAATTCAAATCGGCAAGCCGAAGCTCACCGCGCGCACGCGTACCGGGTATTACGCTCAACCCTAAGGGAAATTCTCATTTCCGAAACCCGCAAGCCACAAAGTACAATGTCAACAGCCGTTTCCTTGCAGCCAAAGCCGCCATTTGGGCATCAATTCTTGGCAGAGAATTGATCACGGGAAACGAGAAAAGACATTGCCTTTGCCCCCGACTTACAGCATCGTCATTCCGGCCTATAACGAGAGCGCCCGCCTTGGAGCGACGCTCAAAAGCGTTCTCTCTTACGTCCATTCTCAAGGGTGGGATGCTGAAGTAATCGTGGTGAACGATGGGTCCCGCGACAACACTGCCGAAATCGTTCGCAGCTTTGCCGCCGCTGATCCGATCCTGCGTCTGGTAGAAAATCCTGGCAACCGCGGCAAAGGATATAGCGTTCGCAACGGGATGCTCAACGCTCGCGGCCGCGTCGTCCTTTTCAGCGACGCCGATCTATCCTCTCCGATCGAGGAAGCCCCGAAATTGTTCGCGGCCCTGGAAGAAGGCGCGGACATCGCCATCGGCTCTCGCTGGCTCCGTGCTGAAACGCAAACTCAGCGGCAGCCCTTGCACCGCCAGATTTTCGGCCGCATTTTCAACCTTCTCCTGAGGTTGACGCTAGGCCTTCAATTCAAAGACACGCAATGTGGATTCAAGGCTTTCAAACAGCCTGCAGTTCAAACGATCTTCCCGCTCCAAAAGATCGAACGCTGGGGGTTTGATCCGGAGATCCTTTTCCTCGCTCGCAAATTCGGCTTCAAAGTGAAGGAAGTCCCCGTCGCCTGGGGACACAGCGGGGGTACGCGCATCAATCCCTTGATTGACGGTTCGCGCATGGTCCAGGAAATTCTTCACATTCGCTGGAACAACATTACCGGCAAGTACGATCGCGAACCGGCCCCGACCGTGCCGATACCCGAACCTCTGTCCGCCGTCCGTCCGGCCGAACTGAAACGCACCGGTTCCGGCAACTCTTAAGCCCTGATTTTTACGCCCGAAAAGAAGAAATTAATCCCAGAAGAATTAGAGACTCGAATGAGGAAGAGTTGGATTCTTGCTTTTTTCCTTCGTGAACCTTAGTGTCCTTCGTGGTTAAAGATCTTCTACGCCGAAGCTCGAACTTGCTCCACGACCTTCTGCCCCATCTCAGTCGTAGAAATAGCGGTCGTCCCCTTCGCCAGATCTGCAGTGCGCGCGCCCTTCGACAAAACCGCAGATACCGCCTTCTCCACGCAAACCGCTTCCTGCTCCAACTGAAAAGAATGCCGCAGCAACATCGCCACTGACAATATCGCTCCGAGCGGATTCGCAATTCCCTTCCCCGCAATGTCGGGAGCCGATCCGTGCACCGGCTCGTACAGCCCCACCGGACCTCCAATACTCGCCGAGGCCAGCAGCCCCAGCGAACCAACCACGCCTCCCGCCTGGTCCGACAAAATATCCCCAAACATATTTTCGGTAAGCACCACATCAAAATCGGCAGGTCGTTGCACCAGCAACATAGCTGCCGAATCCACATACTGATGTCCCAAGCTTCACCTCGGGATATTCCTTTCCCATCCGCGTAACAACATCGCGCCATAGCCGCGAGCATTCGAGCACGTTCGCTTTATCCACCGACAGAACTTTCCGCTTGCGCTTCATGGCCAGATCAAATGCCACGCGCGCGATGCGCTCTACCTCGTGCTCGGCATAACGCATCGTGTTGACCGCAACCCGCGATCCTAGATCGCCTTCGATCGAGCGCGGCTGCCCGAAATAAGCCCCGCCAAGCAACTCCCGCACGATCATGATGTCGGTCCCGCGCACGATCTCCGCTCGCAGGGGCGAACAATCTTCCAGCGCCGGAAAGAACACTGCCGGGCGCAGATTCGCGTACGCTCCCAACTCCCGCCGAATCCGCAACAGCCCCGCCTCGGGCCGAAGATGGCCGGGATTCTGGTCGAACGCCGGATTCCCCACTGCGCCCAACAACACGGCAGACGACGACAGGCACGCCGCAATCGTGTCGGCTGGCAACGGATCATTCACCGCCGTCAGCGCAGCCCCGCCGATCAATTTATGATGAAGTTGAAGTTGATGACCAAATCCATCGGCCACCGCCTGCAACACGGTCACGGCCTGCTCGGTCACTTCCGGCCCAATCCCATCCCCGGGCAAAACAGTCAGGTTCAATTTCATTTTGTATTTTGATCAATGAGGAATTTGGTAATCGGCAATTCTATTCGGGAAAAAAGAAAGCCGCCACTAAAGGCGGCTCCAATGACTCAAAGACTGAACCACTCAATGACTCAATCCTCTAGACTCCCCACAAATAATCTTCCTGCTGAGTCTGCTCATGATGAGGATCGCTATGAACCGGCAGCGGCCCTCCAAACGCATTCGTCTGCGCGGCCACCGCAAACGCTTTTTCTGGTTCCACAGCCGGAGCATTCACGACCGCCGCATTCCCTGGAACGATCGGTTCAATCAACGGAGTCGCCGAGCCCGAGGGCTTATGAGTATCGCGAATCAATTCCAGCAAGTGATGATCTTCCACATGCTTGATCTTGTCCGCTAACCGCACGAATCTGCGGTACACGTCATCCAGAGCCCTGCGATCGAATTGGTAGCCAAGCTGTTCGCATCGGATGCTCAGCGCATGCCGGCCCGAATGCTTGCCCAGCACGAGTTTCGAATCCGGCACGCCAACCGACTTCGGCGTCATAATCTCGTACGTCAGTGGATTCTTCAGCACTCCATCCTGATGAATCCCCGCCTCGTGCGCGAATGCATTGCGTCCCGTGATGGCCTTATTCGGCTGAACCGGAACACCCGTGATCTCGCTGAGCATCTGACTCGCCGCAAAAATCTGCTCACCCACAATCCCCGTTTCATACGGGTACCGGTCCGGCCGCACCCGCATCGCCATCACAATCTCTTCCAGCGACGCGTTGCCCGCCCGCTCTCCGATTCCGTTGATCGTGCACTCGACTTGCCGCGCTCCTGCCGCCACTGCAGCTAAAGCATTCGCGACCGCCATTCCCAGATCATTGTGGCAGTGCGCCGAAATCGTCACCTTCTCAATTCCCCTCACCCGCCGCCGGATGGTCGCGATGAGTTCACCAAACTCAGAAGGCACCGTGTATCCCACCGTGTCCGGAATATTCAGCGTTGTCGCGCCCGCTTCTACCACTGCATCCAGCACGCGGCAAAGAAAATCAGGGTCCGTTCGAGTTGCGTCCTCAGGCGAAAACTCCACGTCGTCGCAGAGCGACTTCGCAAACTGAATCGCTTCCCGTGCCTGCGCTACGCACTGGTCCCGCGTGATGCGCAGTTTGTACTGCAAGTGAATATCAGAGGTCGCCAGGAACACGTGAATCCGCGGATGCGCCGCATCCTTCAGCGCCTCCCAAGCCCGCTCGATATCTGGACGGCAGGCCCGTGCCAGGCCGGCAATGATCGGCCGCCGCACGACCGACGCAATCGCTTTCACCGACTCAAAATCGCCGTCCGAGGCGATGGGGAAACCCGCCTCGATCACGTCCACACCGAGTCGATCCAGCTGATGCGCCAGACGGAGCTTCTCCTGCCGGTTCATGCTGCAACCCGGAGACTGCTCGCCATCCCGTAAGGTGGTGTCGAAAACAGTAACGCGCGCTTGCTCTGCACTCATGGAATGATTCCCTCGTAGCGCCGGCGTCTTGCCGGTCGTCGCGTGGCCGGTTTGCCGACGCGTCGTGAAGCGGCATCATCGCCGCCGTTCCCTACTTCGTTCTGCTTTATCGTAAAGATTTCGCCGGTAGAAGGAAAACTTATAATTCTTCAGCAATCATTAGTACAATTGCTATAATAAGAATATCTAATACTATTCATCGATTTCATTAAGAGGTGCTCCGTGGACCTTTCTCAACTCGAAGTCTTCCTCGCCGTGGCTCGCGAGCGCCGCTTCTCCCGCGCTGCCGACAAGCTCTTCCGCACCCAGTCCGCGGTTAGTCAAACCATTCGCAAGCTCGAGGACGAGCTCGGTGAAGCTCTTTTCGACCGTTCCTCCCGCGAAGGCGTCCTCACTGACGCCGGCAAGGTCCTTTACGAGTATGCCGAGAAGCTGATCAACCTCCGCACCGAGGCCACCGAATCTCTGTCCGAACTCCGCGAATTGCAAAAAGGCAAGCTCGTCATTGCCGCGAACGAATTCACCGTCCTCTATCTGCTGCCGGTCCTGGCTGAGTTCCGCCGCCTGCATCCTATGATCAAAATTACGGTTGAGCGCGCTCTCGGCAGCCACATTCCCGATGATGTCCTCCGCTACAACGCCGAATTCGGCGTGCTCTCTTACGAACCGCAGGAAAAGGCCCTGCATTCGGTAGTTGTTTTTCTCGACGAACTTGTGTTTGTCGTTCCTCCCACGCATCCGCTCGCTTCCGCGCCGCAGGTCAGCATTCGTCAGCTGGGAGCCGAATCCTTCGTCGCTCACATCGTCTCCTCGCCCTATCGCGAAAAAGTCATTCAGCTCTTCAAGAGCCACAAGACGCCACTGCACATGGACCTCGAGCTGCCCACGCTGCAAGCCATCAAGCAATTCGTTGCGATGGGAAATGGAGTCGCTTTGATCCCGGAGATCAGTGTCGAAACAGAAGTCGCTCGCGGTGAACTCGTTCGCATCCCGGTTCGAGAATTGCAACTCAAGCGCAAGCTGCGCCTCATCTACCGTAAAGAGGCGAATCTTTCGCACGCAGCCCGCGCATTCCTGAAGGTCGTCGAAGCCGTAGCCATTGAGCGCAAAGGCCGCTACCGCTTCCAACGCGAGAACTAGAGCGCAAGTCTAGCGCAAGCCTCGTCAGCGCGACTGTGCATCAGGCCCGCATCAGCGAGACGACCATCCGCGCTTCAAGATAGTGATAGAAGTATTCAACCAGAAAAGCCGATCGGGCGGCACCGTCAACGCCGCGAAGAATCAGCCGCGGAGCGGCGAAATGTGAAAGCCCGGCACGGTAGTGCCGGGAAGAGTACCCACCAATGGAACGAGTCCCGCAGGGACGACACACCATCCCCACGGGACTCTGATCTTCCCTAACCTAGCAATCCGCGCAGACCCTCATGTCCGGGAACGATTCCAACGCCGCATCCAGCGTCGGATAAACGTCCAACACCGAATCCAGGTTCGTCAGGCAGAGCAACGTGCTTACGAAATCATTCGCTCCGGCAAACTTCAGTTCCGCGTTACGCTCCTGCGCCCAGGTCTGCAAGAGTGCCAATTCTCCGATGCCGGCGCTATCCATCGAACGCACGCCACCGAGATCCAACACAACCTTGCTCCTGCCTTGCAGAGCTTCCCCCACCAGGCGCGAAAGCGCCGCCGCTTCATCGCGATAGACGATGCGTCCCTGGCAATGAACAATCACCACTTCGCCACGATTTCGAGTTTCCAGACTCAGTTTCAACTTCGACTCCTTGTGTAGGCCAAAGGCAGCTGGACCAGCCGGCTGCTCCCAAGTTTGCCAATTCGTTTCCATAGTTTGCATGTTAGTAGATAGACGAAAGTCGACTGGTTTTGGCACCATAAATATCTGGTAAATTTTCAGCAAATTTAGCCATTGGTGCCGGGACTCCCGCCTGGGACAAATTTTGTCCCCCGGGACATCTTGGCCATCCGGTACACTGCATCTAAAGGATTTCGTAGCCTAAAATGCCATTTTTTGCCGGCGCGATCGCCGGGGAGGAATAATTCGTGTCAAAAACTGCTGCCATTGTGCTGGCGTTCATTGGTTGCCTTTTGTTCTCTCTTCCGATGTCGGCACAATTCAACGGGCTTCTTCCCAACGGAAACGTCTACGCCGGTGTTTCCTACGCCCAGCTCACTAACGTTGTGAACAAGCAGAGCTACCGCGGATGGAATGGCTCTTTCGAAGCGCTCCCTTTCACCCGTTTTCCGCGCGTCGGTATCGTGCTCGATGCCAGCGGCTTTTACCGCGCTAGCGGCGTCACTCAATACAATGGAGTGATTGGACCTCGGTTTTCCGGCAACATCGGTCAGATGGCGTCCTTTCGTCGATGCCATGGCTGGCATTCGTCACTTAAGCTCCAGCGGCTTTGTCTACAATCCCATCCTCATCGACGTAGGCGGTGGCGTCGATTACAAATTGGGATTTAAGAACTTTTCCTGGCGCTTCCAGGGCGACTACATGCACACGCGTTACGCCAGCAATACGCAGAACGATTACCGCGCCTCCACCGGCATTGTCTGGAGATTCTAGGCGCCGTTTACAAAATTCACGCGATCCGATTTCGATGGCTCCGCATCAAAGAACTTTCCGCGTCTTTGTGGGTTAAGAACGCGAAAGGAGGAGCCCCGTGCGCAAGACTGTCCACTTATTCCTATTCTCAGTAGTTTTTCTTTTCGCCACTTTTGCTTCAGCTCAAGTCCCAACTTCAGGAAACGTCTTTTTCGGCTATTCCTACTACAATACCGATCTCTCTTCGATTGATCGCGCCAACACCAACGGTTATGAAGCGACGGTGGAAGGAAAAATATTTCCCTTCATCGGCATCGTCGCCGATTTCAGCGATCACTACGGCTCACAGAATTTTCCAGTAGGTGCATGCCCCGTCTCCATCCCCAACTGCGCTGGGACATTTAATGCCAACGTCAATGTGCGGAACATTCTGTTTGGTCCTCGTGTCTCCGCATCGGTTGGACGCTTCCGTCCATTCGGCGAAGCGCTGTTTGGCGCCGGTCACGTGAATGCCAATGCCGCCGGCTCTGACACTTCTTTCGCCACCGCGCTCGGCGGAGGTCTCGACTACCGCCTCATTCGCCTGGTCGCCTGGCGATTCCAGGGAGACTACGTCCAGACACGCTTCTTTGGGACACATCAAAACAACATTCGTCTGTCGACAGGACTTGTGATTCACTTCTGATTCGGCTCCATTCCAAAAACAAAGCAGGATTCAGCTGGTTGGCTGAATCCTGTTTTTTGTGGCCACACAACAAAACCTTTTTCTATAAGTATGCAAACGTGATTCCCTTCAACCTACGCCGCCATTTTGGAAACGTCGCACCACCGTATTTAAATCGCACCACGTGTTTGAAAGCGCACAACGTGTTTGAAACGCACACCACGTGTTTTGAAACGCACCCACGTGTTTAAAACGCACCACGTGCTGAACGCGTAGCTCGTATATCCGAAACGTACACCACGTGTTTGAAACGCGCAGCACGTGTTTGAAACGCACACCAGGTGTTTTGAAACGCACGCCACATGTTTAAAACGCACCACCGTATTGGGAACGTCGCACTCCCGTGGAAGAGCGGCCCTTCAAGGGCCGCGTTTCAGCCCCCATAGATCTGGGGCTTTAGCCCCCGTGGAAACTACGCCCGCGGCAAACTATCCGGCTCCGCCCAATACTTATGATCCCGCAAGAAATATTTCTCATTCCAATAATTCATCCCCGTCTTCAGGAACAACCATCCCGCACGCAGATGCCCCATCCTCTTGAAGCGCCGGTTCGTCGTATAAACTCCGCCGCGCACAATTCCGAAACGGCTGCGCGCCACCTGCTGGCTTAACCGGTAATCTTCCGCGAACAAAATCTGCTCGTGAAATCCGCCCAGCTCCCAGAATTTCTTCCGGTCGAAGAGCATAAACATTCCCGTCGCAAACGGACGGTGCAGGTACGACAGGTACTGAAACATATCGTTCACTGCATAGAACGCCTTGTCGACCCAGTTGCCGTCCCGGCAGATGATGTTCGTCGTCATGCAATGCAATTGCTGCTTCTGCGCTTTCTCCACGCATCGCCGGATCAGTGACTTGTCCGCCAGTTCAACGTCCGCGTCGAGAAACAGAATGTAAGTGCTATCTGCCAGCCCTGCTCCATGATTTCGCCCAACCGACGGCATTCCCCCGCGAATCACACTCACATTCAGCCGATCGCGAAAGCCCAGCACGATCTCCCGAGTTCCGTCCGTCGAGTTCGCGTCAGCGACCAACACTCTCGTACTCGACATCTTCGAGTAGTCCTGATTCGTCAGCGAAGTCAGCAAGCGCGGAATCAGCTTCGCCTCGTTCTTCGCCGGAATCACGATCGTGAGCTCGTTCGTCGTATTCATGAATTTGTACCCCCGTTTCGTCGATCGTCAGATACGTCAGCCGTGAATCCACCCACCCGCCCGAGTTGTAGTAATCGATCCCGGCCTGCTCCACATGAATCGCCTGATGCGTATGCCCGCAGAAAATTCTCTGAGCGTCGCGATGCCGCGCGTAAGCCAGTGCTCCAGCTGCCACCTTCTCCGACATCCGCAGCCATCGCGTGTTCAGCCGGTCAATCAGCCGCGCGATCGGCTTGCTCTTGAAATCCAGCTTCTGCAATTGCAAGTACAGCGACGTCCCCCAGCGGCTCAATCGCACTCGGTTCACCTGGAATCCATCAAACTGATGACCGTGAATCGCAATGTGCCGCAGCCCGCGATAGTCCCACGTGTAATCCTGGTACACCTGCACCCCGACCAGGTGCGACATGATGTCGGTCAGCCCGTAGTCGTGATTCCCCTCAACCCACACCACTTCAATGTTTCGCTTGGGATTCGATAGCTTCCGGATGTACCCGAGAAACTTCCAATGTTCTTTGGTCAACCGGGCGAAGTTGAGGTCGGCAAAAATGTCGCCCAGCAGGATCAGCCGCTGAAACCGATTCTCTTTGAGCACGCGGGTCGCCTCGCGCGCGCGGCTCGTCTCTGCACCCAGGTGCAGGTCCGAGAGGATCAACGTGTTATACACGTGCAGATCCATGCCTCGGTTCTATCAGCCGAATGTTACGGATTGATTAACACTGCATCAATATTGGTGCATCGGTAACTTGCCGGTAACCCTGCCCCATGCTCGCCAAATGGAACAATGGCAGGCAGAACCGTGGAAGAGCGGCCCTTCAAGGGCCGCGTAAACGAACCATGAAATCGGCTGGCCTTTAGCCCCTGCCACCTTAGCGCCATTCATCATGGTTTTCCTCTGACCCCATTTCCCTCCTCTTGTCGCGTGACTAAGTGAGCACCCGAAATTCACGCTCCAGGGCCGAACCCAAATTCGAAAACGAGAGAGGACAATCCCATGAAATCCGCTCGGAAAAGCACGCACCCTCACTGGTCCTGTACTTCACTCCCATTGAAGCAAGGGCAGTTCGGACCGGTTCTGGCCCAAGCCGCCGCTCTCCTGTTCGGCACACTCTTAGCAGCGATCGTCACCTTTTCCCTTACCCAGGGATAGCCGCATACGTCGTCGTCGGCGAACATTGCCCGGGAGCAGGTTTCCGCCGTTTCGATTGAATGAATCGGGAAAGAGGAGATCTGCAGGACTCGCAGGAAATTATCAGGCCTCGCCAGAACCGTGGAAGAGCGGCCCTTCAAGGGCCACGTGAATCGTTGAATTTAGATGAGGGCTTCAGCCCCAGGGCCGGGCGCACTCCCATTCCTGCGAGAATCGGGCCGCTCCGTACCAGCCAAAGCCTGACGCGGAGAGCGTCAGGTCGGTCTTACTCCTTCGGCGCCACGTACTCCTTCGGCTTGGCCGATCCTTCGCCAAAGAAAAACATGTCCAGCTGCTTCACGATCACTTCCTGATCCTCGCGCCGCGCCGGATTCAACCTGTACTCGTTCAGCAGCATCTTGCAGTGCTCCGTCCACATCTTCCACGCCTCTTGCGAGACGTTGTCATACACCTTCTTCCCCAGTTCATTGTCGAACGGAGGCTCATCCAGTCCTGGCATCTGTCTCTGAAACTTCACGCAAAACACGGTGTGCGCCATAAGTCCCTCGATGAATCACGATTTTCTATAAATCTATCTTACACGGACTCTCGGCCTCAACCTCACGCACGCTACCGCCGCTGCTGCCCACACTACAAGGAACGGAATCAAGCTCGCGAGGCCGCGTAGTCCGAGCAACACACCCAGATTGGATGCTCCATACGCGCCGCTGGCTTCCGCGACGGTCAGCATCGACTCCCGATTCTCTGCCATTTTCCCCGCCCAAAACGCCGGCCACACCGAATGCACAATCGGACAACTATCCTGCATCGCCAGCTGCGATGTCGTCGATACCGCCATGAGCGCTACCACTACGCTGCACACGGCCAGCCCCACGATCACTCGTCGCCATCCGGCCGAAGCGCGCTCCCACGCTACTGCGAGTCCCAGGCACATCAGTGGAATCGCCGCTCCCGCGTACCTTGGACCAAACGTCAGCCCCGCCTTCCACCAATAAAACGAGGCGTTAAAAAGGAAGTAGTACAAGACTATTCCCGCCGCCGCCAAAGCGAACGACGAAAACCGTCTCTCTTTCCACAGCCACCACAATCCCACCGGCGCGGCGATCAGCACCGGAGACGCAAAAAACAATCCCCGCGAACATCCGAACAAAAGTTTCAGCAGCCGGTCCGGATGCGGATACGTTAATCCCATATACCCCTGCTGCTGCATAAACGAGAACGAACTCGGATCGTAGTACGAATAGCTGGGACGAAACGATCCAAACGCCTCGTGCAAATAACTAAGCAATACAACCAGACAAACCGCGGCGCCCAATCCCACTCCAGCGATAACGCGCCAGCGCGCTGCATTTCCTCGCCGCCATACCTGCCCCAGCGCTAAGAACGCCAGGATCGCTGACGCCGGTGCCGCTGGATACTCCGTTACCGTCGCCCATCCCGCCGCCAAACCCACGGCCAACGCCCAACCAAAATCCGCGCCTGCGCTCTCGCTCTCTCTTAGCTTCACAGCCGACGCAAACGCAAACACCAGACAAGCTCCCACCAACGCATGCGCCCAGAACACACTGCCATAAGCCCAGATCGGCGTTCCCACGCACATCACCACCGTCGCGAACGCAGCAGCAATCGAGCTGCACCCGAATTTCAACGCGAGAAAAAATAAACAGATTCCAGCCAGCGCCGTCGGCAGCGCCACTACGAGAGCCGTAACCAACCACGACAGCACATACTCGCCTCGCGCCGATTCCGGATCGATCCCCGCAACTCGCAACACAGGTCGTGCTGCGAGATGCGACCGGCACGGCAAGGAACACCAGCCCCGGCGCTTTATCGGAATAGTAATGTCCCTGGAAGTGCGCCTTGTCCTGCGTGTTCTCGTGGTAGGCATCGATCTGCAACGTATGTTGCTCGACGATCGCGCGCAGCAGATCAAAGCGGGAGTTCTGATTCCACCCCCCGCCTTCATAGAAATAGATGAGAGAGAAAAATGTAACGGCGCCCAGCAGCGACGCGGCCTTCCAGCGCGAAAAAGATTTTTCGGTGGCCGCAGTCATCGGACGTTTCGCGCCAGGCGTGAACAAACTCCCAAATGCCCGCTCAAATAAGAAAGCCGTGCCTTGGCAGACACGGCTCCCGACTCACAACCAAACTTAGTGCTTTCCTGACGCCAGCAGATATTCCGCGACCATCTTCTTGGTTTCTTCATCGAGTGCGTTCGTCGGATCCTTCGCGGCATTCGCTGCCGCCAGTTTTCCCTTTACGCCAATGTAAACCGCATCGTACGTCGTGTCCCCCAAATTCTCCACTTTGTGTTTGAACGGCGGGTACCACCGCACCTCTCCCGACTTGGCAAACACCTCGCGCACTTTCCCATTCTCATCGGTGAACCGAAGATGCGCCTCGGTCAGCGAGACCACCACTCCTCCTGGGTGATCATGCAACACCGACTTCTCGTGTGGCCCATAGTGAACCGAAACCACCTGCACGCGATCGTTCTCAAAGTCCAGCTTGTAATGCTTGGGTTCAACCTTTGTGGGGTCCTGCGCCAGCATCGAAGCCGTCACTAGACACACGAAGGCCCCCGTCCTGAATAGCATCGACGGCATGTCCGCTCTCCTACCGGGTTCTTGATATTTGGTGTAGACCTTGCGCCACTCTACGTCTGCGGTTGGTAGGTGTCAACGACTCGCGTCAACGACGCCCCATAGTGGTTAATCGCTCTCGGCGCCCATTCAATGTCCAGATCTCTTGCGCGTGGGACCTACCGTAGCGGAGCAGCCTCCGAGATCACGATCCCGTATAAAGCTGAAACGGTGCCCAATAAAACGGCTTGCGGAGAGAAGGGTTTGAGCGAAGCAGGCTGAGTTTCGCATTGCGAAGAGCTGTGTCAGGAGTTTCCCCTTTTTTCAACTCGCCGTAGAGTTCGTCCATGAGCTTTGGAGTTGAGACGTCGCTTACATCCCACAAAGCTCCGATCACGTTGTGAGCGCCTGCGCGGACGAAGGCCCAGGAAAGTCCTACCAGTCCTTCCCCCGAATACGCGCGCTCCCCTGCGCTGCGGCACGTCGAAACTGTCACGAGTTCGGCATGCAAAGGGTGCTGAATGATGTCGCGGCCGTAGAGTTTGGAGGAATCGTCCTCCGCATTTGCCTTGCTGAGCACAATCGCGGAGTCCAGCGGACTCAATCGGCTGGCCGTTCCGTGAGCGACGAAATGAATATAGGAGAATCGCTCGGGCTTGCTGGCGAGATACGCGGGAGGACTCGCCTGGTCGCGTGAGAACAACTGTTCCTGGCTCGGCGGAAAATGTTTCTTGATACTTTCCATTTCGATTCCAGCTTTTGGTAGTGGAGGGAAGTCGTCGTTGGGCGCGATGGCGTCGCCGAAGAGCAGCAGGTTTCCGGTGCCTTTCCTGTGCGCGGCGTGAAAAGCCTTCAACATCCGGAGTGAACTGGCGCTTGAGAGCGTGACATCCTCAATCCAATAGTGCGGTTGCGGTTCAGAGACCAGCAGTGTTTCGAAATTCAAGCTGTTCAGGCTGCCGTCAGGGACGATGAAGACTTTCCCGTTCTTAGGATCTTTCGGCAAGAAATCCTTCGCGGGTTCCACCAGGATGCGATAGAGAACCGCGCCATCGTCACTGGCAATTTGCGAAGACTCCCGCTGGTCGATGATCGCTTTTCGATAACGCTCGACTCGCGTCTTGATTTCTTCTGAAGGGGGCAGCCGAAACAGAGCGATTTTTTGTGGAGTAATCGCCCATAGGTAGGATTGCTTCTCGCCCAGCCAGTAGAAAAGGACCGTACCGCCGGCCCCGCGCGCGATTTGCTGAGCGTTGAGCACATCAGGGGCGAATGACGTTCCTTTGGGCAAGAATCCGAGTCCTTCGGACAGAGTTCGCCCACGGCTGAAGTCGGCAACCTGTAAGGCCTCTGCTGTCTTGTCTTGGGCTACGAGGAAGTTGAGATAGTCGTCATAGATGCGGGAAGCGTTGGTCAGGAATGGCAGCCGCGAGTCTTCATGCTCAAGTTCGGAGCGCGCCGTTTCGAAGGTGGCCAGCGCATTTCGATACTCCCGGTCGGCAGAGTCGGTTTGTTTCTCATCCTCGTAGAGACGGGCGAGCGAACGCTCCGCTTCCCACTTCAAGAAGACGGGGCAGTCCTTGGATTGCTCGACTTCGTGGAAAGCTTTTTCGGCGGTCGTCGTGTCGTGCAGCCGCGCCGCAACGCGCCCCTGCACCAGACGTGGATAAACTTGGTCGCGCCCGTTCTTGTCCTCGAGGGCCTTGGCCAGGGCTTCGTCGGCATAACGCTTCGCGTCATCGAGCTTGTTGGTTTGCTCAGAAACGAAGGCTAATGCCTGCAATGCGGTGATGATGTCTTCTCGACTCTTGATCTTCGTGGCAAGGTCAAGCGACTGTTGAAACGACCGCTGGGCACCCTGAAACTCGCGGGCATCGAGATAAACGTAGCCGCCGTCCAGCAGCCACTTGAGCTGGTCCGCGGTGTCATCCACCTTCTCAGCCTGTTTCGTAGCTTCCGTCAACATACCCTCGGCCTTTTCTGCATCCCCGAGCTTGTAGTAAGCCCAGCCCATGTTGCCGAGGGCGGCCTGAGCAAGATCAGGAAAACGATGTTCTACAGAAACCCGGCGTGCTTCGTTCGACCAGTCGAGCGCCTCATCAAAGTGTGCCTGCTCATCTGCCGACCAGCTGAGGTCAAGCATAGCGCTGGCCTCCCAGAAGGAGTCTCCGCTGGCGCGGGCTTTCGGGAGTACTCGAGCAAAGAGAGTTTCTGCTTGTGCGTAACGTCCGCGCCCCATCTCCATGGCTCCGCGCGCGGCATCTACGTCGGCGCACGCCGGATAGTCTGAGCCTGCGCAGAGGCGCTCCGCTTGATCGAACGTTCTCTCCGCCTCTGAGAACCTGTGCAACGAGGCGTAGGCCTGACCTTCCACTCTTTCTTTTCTTACAGCCCATTCGTCAGAAGGGAACGGGATCGACTCGGAAGCAAGAACCTTTAGCGTCTCCTCATCCAAACCACCGCTGTGCAGAGCGTTGGCTCTGAGGATAGTAAATTTCCAAGCCCATACGGGGCTTGTGGAGTGAAATTCCTCATGCCCTTTCTTAGCTTCCAGTGCTGCAGCCGACATGTCCCCCTTACGATAGATCTCCTTCGCGCGGTCGTATGCTGCCTGAGGATCGTGTCGCCGCGAACAGCTTGGCAATAAAGTGATGCAAATAAGGAGTTGCGTAATCGTAAGTGCCAGATACCGAACACACGCCGGACCCTCTCGCCGGAGCGGCTTGCGGGCGTGGGACCAAGGGTACATTTCGAGATGCGTTTCCGATTAGATTCTAGCTTGAATACTTCACTGACTGGAAAAGGTCAATAGCGGGTGGGGGTTGTTGAGGGTAGTGTGCTCGCTGAGGTGCTTCGGTGCAAGGATTGCTTGGACGGCTCGGAATGCCGAGGCCTCTACCGATTCGCGATAGGGCCGTTCGTAGCTTGTGTCTCGTCGATATATGGAGCCCGGCCCTACGCGTTACGAAAAATCGTTTCGCGGACGGGATATCCACCTACACAGAGGAATCCGTGATATCCCGTAACACCCAGAAATTGGCTCGGTGGTATCGGCTGTCAAAAAAATTTCCCCTCACAGCCGACGCACGATGCAGGCCGCCAGATCAGCAAGCTCAGTGCCCGCCGCCGCTGCCCTTGCCGCCAGTGCCATTAGCATCTAGCGCCACGATCTTTGCGCATCCCTTGGCGAGGCATCCCATTTCCAACCGAATCATGGTCAGGTGGAATGTGTACGCATCGTATTTTCCCTTGCTCGGTTCGCCCGGCTCGCGTTCTACCTGCAATTCTCCCAGGAAAATTTTCCCGAAGTGCGGCAGGTCGATCACGTGGCCGAATGGCGTTCCAGGAGCGCCCTTCACGCCGTTGACCACGGAGCATTCCAGCTTTCTGCTTCCATTCAACGCCGGACGTCCTTCCGGATACTCTCTGGCGGCCCAATCGGGGAGATTCTTCGTTTTGGCAATCGTTTTATATTGATCAGAAATGCGCCCGAGAACATCGCGGTCGTCAAAGTACGACCGGTCATCCTCGCTCCGCGGGCCAAGAATATCCAAACTCCGCTCCACTTCGACCTTGTGCCCGCCAATCCTCAGATTGTCGAAGCGGGTGCCGAGAAATGTAACCGACGGCACCTGCCCCGTTCCGTACGCCGGATGCACAGTAGAGATCTGCGCCACCACGCGATCGGCAGTAATCACATCCAGCACATTCAATCCTTCGAGCACCGATGTTGCCAGCGTCGTGAAGCCGGCAACCTTCGAACTCGGATGCCCGGCCACCTGCGTATACCCAGACTGGTAGGAGAGAATGCCCTCGAAGCGGAACGGATCCGCCTGCTTGAACTGGTAGTGCCCATCTTTGGGCAGCTTCACATG
This sequence comes from uncultured Acidobacteriota bacterium, assembly GCA_963787685.1. Classification (GTDB taxonomy): domain Bacteria; phylum Acidobacteriota; class Terriglobia; order Terriglobales; family Acidobacteriaceae; genus Sulfotelmatobacter. The sequence continues at coordinate 118,413 of CAWBED010000022.1, read as the reverse complement.
CGCGCGCGGCTTGATCTCGTCTCGCAGCGGTTGCTCAAGTTCCGCACTCAGAACCGTGGCTTCCGCATAATAGTCGTGGACTACGTCGAACATTGGTAGTTCGTTGGCTAAGGCTGCCATATGTTTTGCTCCATTCGTCTGAGCTATTTCTGATTTTGTAATTCAATCCGGAATCGGCCGAGATTTACACTCTCGCCGCCGGCAGTGATGCCATATACCGCCAGCGCCCCGGGCTCCTGACTGCCGCCCGGAATATACAGCGATAACGCCTCGTTCCCTGAGGCCGGAATCGTGCGCGACCATTCTAGTGTTCCCTGAGCGCTATACAAGTCTATTTTGTAAGAAGAATAGCCACTGTCGGGCGGAACGTTCAGGGAGAGCCCCAGGGCCCGTCCCGGGTGGACCGGGATCGAAGCTGGTTCTACGCCTCTGACGTTAAGGTTCACAACCTCCGACGCCAGAAGCTGCGGACTATTTACCGCCTGCTGCAATCGAGAGTTAGCCCGGTTTTGAAACACGACAGCGACTAACAACACGGCCATAACGGGGATCGTAAATGCGGGACGCAGCCAGGCGAGCCATCCAGTCCTTGCTGCCGAGCGATCGGGCGCTTGTACCGGAGCAACAAGCGGGGTCTCGGCTAATATCGCTTTGCTGCGTTCGATCAGTACAGCGGCCGCCCGCAGGTCGACTGCACAGTCCTGGCAATCGAAGAGGTGTTCCTCAAACTGCTCGCGTTCCTCCGAGTTCAGCTCATCGAGGAGGTATCTTTCTGTAGCTTGTTGCCGGATCGCCTCAGCGTGTTCCATTCGTAGATTCCCCCTGTCAGATAGTGACTGGCATCGTCGAAACGTTTCATAACATTCCGGTCAACCAAAGACGAATCGGTAAGTTATTGAATTACAAAGCCTTAGCAGAATGGCAGGCGCATAACGATTTCGAATCAGTTCACACCGGAGACACGACCCGAGTGGGACCGCTGGGGCCTTGTTGGTGGGCCCACCAGGATTTGAACCTGGAACCAACAGATTATGAGTCTGCTGCTCTAACCGTTGAGCTATGGGCCCGCGACTCAAAGCCTAGCATATTCACAGGCGTTTTCTAGGTAGCTGTGCCCGTCGAACCCGAGCAAACCCGGCGCCCAAATTTCGCGTCTTTGAGGGGAACGGGGCATTTTCCAAGAACGCACCCCGACGTCGAGCCACTAATCACCAGTCACTCTTCACTGGCCACTCTTCACGAGTCACTCTTCACGAGTCACTGCCCCCTGCCCCTGGCCCCTGACCCCTGATTTCTAGTGTGCCCCTGCCTTCTCCGCGCCCAGCCCGGTATTCGACCGCACCAGCAGCTCGTTGAACTTATGTTGCGACGTCGGTTCGTGGCTGATCAGCGTCCCCACGATCGCTCCTATGAATCCCAGAGGAATGCTGAGAATCCCCGGATTCTCCAGCGGGAACCATGCCTTCGCCTGGATCAAATGCCGCGCCGTCCCCGTCACTGTCGGCGGGTCGATCGCCATCAAGCTCGGACTTACCAGAATCAATCCAATCGACGCCAGCAGTCCCACCGCCAGCCCCGACACCGCGCCCGCGGTGTTGAATCGCCGCCAGAAGATCGACAGCACAATCACCGGCAAGTTCGCCGACGCCGCGACCGCAAACGCCAGTGCCACAAGAAACGCCACATTCGCCGTGGGTCCAAGGACAATCGCAATTGCGATCGCCACAGCCCCCACCACGAACGCCGAAATCCGCGCCACCAGCACTTCCTCCCCTGGCCTGCGCTCTGTCCCGTTATGAATCACGTTTGTCCAGAAGTCATGTGAGAACGAAGTCGTCGCGCTGATCGTCAATCCCGCCACCACCGCCAGAATCGTGGCGAAGGCGATCGCCGAAATAAACGCGAAGAAAACGGATCCTGCCAGCGCATTCGCCAACAGCGGCGCGCTCATATTCGTGCCGCCATGGGTCTTGATGAAATCCGGTCCAACGATCGTCGCCGCTCCGAAGCCCAGGAACGTCGTCATGATGTAGAAACTCCCGATCAGCACCATCGCCCACACCACGCTGTTCCGCGCCGTCTTCGCATCTGGCACGGTGTAGAACCGGACAAGAATGTGCGGCAAGCCCGCCGTCCCAAAAATCAACGCCAGCCCCAGCGAGAGCAAATCCAGAGGCCCATACGGAGGTTTGTACCGCAACCCCGGCGTCAGGAAATCCTTGACCACTTCCTGCCCTTTCGCATCGTGATAGGTCACATGCGAAATCGCTCCGAAAAATTCACCAAAACTGAAGTGGAAGTGCGCCATTACCAGGATGCTCAGCAGAAGCGTCCCCGCCATCAGCAAGATCGCCTTGATGATCTGCACCCAGGTAGTCGCCAACATCCCGCCGAACACCACGTACACAATCATCAGGATTCCCACCCCGATCACTGCCTTGTTGTACGTGACATAGCCGCCGAGCAACAGCTTCACCAGCGCCCCTGCACCCACCATCTGCGCGATCATGTAAAACGTGCTCACGGTCAGAGTGCTCAGCGACGCCATCGCCCGCACCGGACGCGGCTTCAACCGGTACGCCAGCACATCTGCCATCGTATATTTCCCCGCGTTGCGCAGCGGTTCCGCGATGACCAGCAACACGGTCAAATAGGCGACCAGCCAGCCCACTGAATACATGAATCCGTCATACCCAAAGAACGCGATGATCCCAGCAATCCCCAGGAACGACGCCGCGCTCATGTAATCGCCGGCCACCGCAATGCCGTTTTGCCATCCTTTGATTTGCCGGCTGGCGGCAAAATACGCGCTCGCCCCCGCCGATCTCCGCGACGCCCAATACGTAATGCCCAGCGTGATCGCAATGAACACGAGAAACATAATGAGAGGAGTATTCGCCATGGCTTACTTGCCTCCCTTTGCGTCTTCGGCCTTGTTGAGAATGTCCTTCGCGAGCCGGTCGAAATTATTTGCAGCCCTGACGTAGAGGGCCGCAATAATCCACGCCACAAAAAATTGCGACAGCGCAAACAGGTACGCCAGGTTCACCTCTCCAATCACTTTGGTCGACATGAATTGGGGTGCATATCCGACGAGCACCGGTAAGGCAAAGTAATAGACAACGAAGAAGATGAATGCCGGCACGATGAAAATCCTCTTCGTCGCCATCAGATCCTTGAAGGCTCTACTTTCCGCGATCTCATCCCACGTCGACTGCTCTGCCTCATATTTTGTCGGTTGAACTTCCAGATTCTTTACGGCGTTTGCCATAGGTATCCCTTCTTCCCAAGCGAGGTGAAGACTCCCGAGCTGAAGACGCCAAAACAGCAACTACGACTGCCGGACAGATTACTATCGCTGTCAAGCGCCGCCATAGGCCCTATCCAGCGGTCATAGCGCATCCTGTATACGCCACGCACGTGTTAACACAGTGTTAAAAGTTGGAAGATTAGATCATATTCTCGCCAGGAATGGCGATCCGAGTCGCGGAGCGACGGACGCATTCGTCCGTCCGCCGATCATGTGGCGACGGCCGCCTCGGCCGTCCCGAGAGGCCGAAAGCGAGCGGCCCCCGGGCAAGAAAGGTGTAAGAAACTAGGAATTCTCCCCTGAAGACAGCGCCAAAAGAAAAGGCGTCCGTAAGGACGCCAATGGTTTATCCGAAATGAAGAGACTTCAGAACTTGGAAACTTTGAAACGTGAAACTTGCTTTTCCTAGACCTTCGCCGCCTTCGCTAATTTCCCCACCGCCTGCAGATCCGCCAGCGATGGCACCGACTCCGGATCCGTGATCTTGCTCTCCGGCAGTTGCGTTCCGTTCTTATAGGCTTCCACCAACATCTCAATCGCCAAATCGGTGTTGGGACGAATAAAGATCGTCGCTGCCAGCGTGCCATTGCGTACCCAGGTTTGCCCAGTCTTCGGCATTCCATCGCAACCGGTGATCGGAATCTTCATCCAGCGTGCACGCTCGTTTTCCGCAATCTCGCTGAACGCCTTCCGCGCGCCCACCGCCATGCTGTCATCCTGCGCTCCTACCAGGTCAACATGGCTCTCCTGCGACGTTCGCAAACGCAGCCACGAACTCACCGTCTTGTAAGCGCTCTCTTCCGTCCAGTTCGCGCGCATCGACTTCACCAAAATGTTCGCCGGCTTGGTTCGATTCATTCCTGCCGTACGTTCCTTGGCTGCAGAGCTGTTCGCCGGACCTTCGATGTAAAGGATTCTCCCGCCATTCGGCAGTAGCGCCGCGAATTGCTGCCCCTGGATCTTCCCGATCTCTTCATGATTCGAACTGATCGTAAACACCGGCACTTTGTACAACCGCCGCAGTTCGAGGATGTAATCCACTTCGTGATTCAGCACGACCCATCCGATTCCAGCCGCCGCAGCCGCACGCGCCACCTGCGGAAACGCCGTCCCACCCGCGGGCTCGAACAAAATCGCAGTCGGACGCGCCGCCGCAGAATCCTGCACGTAGTGCAGCAATTGCTGGCTCTGCGCCACCGCGTCGTTGTTGGCGTGAATGATCTTCACGTCGACGCCTAGCCGACGCCCGGTCTTCTCCGCCGCCACGGCCTGCTCCTGCTGATAGTCGTTGTCGTTATTCGTGAGTGAAACCAGAAAGCTGAGTCGTTTCATGGGATTTTTCCTATTTCGGATGATAGTGCCATCGATACACATCACCAACGTAACGAGGGTAACCTTGCCCGAAAACTGCTCTTAAGTTCTGTCATCCTGAGCGTAGGAACTGGTTCGCAAAGCGAATCAGTTCCGGAGTCGAAGGACCCCGGGCACGATAGCAGCGATATCGGCGCGGAAGGGAGCTCTCCCTGCGCGTCAATGTTGGGTTTTGGATAAATCAGAGGAAAATCTATTTTCAGCGGTAGCGCATCCGCTTGAGCAGATTAGGCTCCCGCGGTCGCGCTCTTGGCCTTAGCGGCCTCGCCCACGAACGATTTCAGATTCGCGTCAAGATTTTCCCGGTCAGCGTCCGACATGTCCACGAAGCGGAAGGGTTGCATCCACCCTTGAGTCGCCCACATCGGAAACAACATCTGCGCCTTGCCGCGGATCGTCGTCTCGTGAAGATGGAAGATCAATTCCACTTCCAGCTTTTCATCCAGCGGCTTCTCGAAATGAATCACTCCGCCAGTCGTCGACAGCTGATGAATCGCCGCCCGCACCGACCTCTTATTCGGCAACCGCACCAGCACCAGCACCGATCCGCGCAGCTTCACACGAAACGGACGGTCGACTTTCTCAGGCTTCTCAGCTTTCTCTCGCTTAGGCGGTAAAAGTCGTGCCGATGATTCGAATTCTTCTGACATAGGCTTGCCAAAAGTATCGCAGGCCGTCGCGGACCTGCGAAGTTACCAAAGCCCAACACCCAGTCTCAAGGCCATTCAACGTGAGCTTTCGAGAGTGGGTGCTCTCCATCCTTGCGGGCCCCATCGCGGTTTTTGCGATAGGGTGGTGTATTTGACTTGGGGTTTGTGGCTTAAGGTTTTGACTCGTGAATAAAACGAGAAAACTACTTTCGCCCCGGATGCACTTCCGCGCCTTGCGAGAAAAGATTGTACGGCCATTCTTGCCGCTTCTGTGCGGCCGGCTTCAACGCATCCTTTGAAACCTGACTGCCGGCGGAACTCCCCGCAACCGGCGCTGGATCGCTCTTCGTCGTCTCGCTCCAATCCTCTGGAGGATCCGCAATTCCCCATACGTTTCCATGGGTATACAGCGAAGCGCCAATCAGAAAATACTTGCCGTCGCTTCCCAGCGGAAGACAGTTCGCCACCCGCGCGGTTACGCTTCCACCGCCCGGCAGTCCGCTCAGCATGATGGGCGTCCCAACCTGCAACTCTTCTGAACTGCGGAACCCGCAGCCCTGCGCGCTCACGACCAGCAGCGTGCATTTCTCACCGAATGGTCGCATTCGGTCCAGGCTGATCACGCCCACCGGAATCTCGACCCGCAGTCGAGTGCTGCGTCGAGTCGCTTTCGAAGTCATTACTTCCATAGATGCACACGCACGCGCAGGATCTCATTCCTACGCGGAAACCTTATTTGATTGTGTCAGATTTACGAGCGTTCCCGAAGGTGACAAAAGTAACCGCAAGGCCACTCAGTTCGTGATGCCAATCGAACGCGGGCAAGCCACGCTTAGCAAACTTCGCTCGGGCAAACCTTCATCGCTTCGCATTCCGCCGCGCCTGCGCAATTCCGGCTCGAATCCCGCTCGAAACAACTCGCGCGTATCCGGCCTTGTCCATCGCCGCCATGGTCGCCGCTGCAATCCCGCCGGGCGTTGCTGCTTCGACCAACAACTCGTCGACACTCGCTCCGCTTTGTCGCCAATATTCAATCCCATCGGACAGCGCATGCGCTGCCGCAATTAACGCCGTCTTACTCGAAAGCCCCGAACTCTGCGCCGCCTTCGCCAGATGCGCAAGCGCATGATATCCATGCGTCGGGGAACTCGCCGCAGTTACCGCATCGAACTCGCTCTCCGGTAAATCCAAAACCGGCCCCACGCGTTCAAACAATGCACGCACTCGAGCGCGATCAACTTTCGCCAAGCCCCGATCAAAGCACACCGGCGTCAATCCTCGCCCAATCCGGCACACCGGACTCGGCATCGCCCGCGCCCACTTCACGCGAGGAAGCCACGCTCGCAGATTCTTGATCGGAATGCCCGCGGCAAGACTGACGCACGCTCGGGGCAAACGCCCACCGCAAGCTGCAATCTCGCCGAGCATCTCCTTTACCGATCCCGGCCGAACCGCCACAATCAAAATCTCAGCCCGCTCGATCGCAGACTTCAGATCACGAGCGATCTCCACACGCGACTCCCGGCGCAGCGCGCGGACCTTTTCCGGATGCCGGTCGTACACCACAATCTCCCGCCGATCCCCAGCCAGCCGCAATCCCGCGGCCAGCGCCCCAGTAATATGTCCACCGCCAAGAAACACCGTAGCTTTCATTTTTTGTCGAATCGTAATCCGTGAAAATCCGTGTGAATCCGCGGCAAAGTATCACCGGCTCGCCAATCCGCCCGCCGTCTCCCCGCCATCCATCGTGAACACGTGCCCGGTCGCGAACGCCGCATCCTCCGACGCCAGATAAGCGAACAGCCCTGCAATCTCCTCCGGCGACGCGTGTCGCCCCAGCGGAATCTTCCCATTCACTTCTGCCAGCATCGCGTCGGAATATTCCGCGCGTTGCATCGGCGTCAGCACATATCCCGGAGCCACCGCGCACACTCTCACCTTTGGCGCGAGTTCCAGCGCCATCGACCGCGTCAGTTCAATCACTCCCGCCTTGGTCGCGTTGTAATCCGCATAATATGGATACCCCATCACTCCATTCGTCGACGCCGTCTGCAGGATCACTCCGCTCCCGTTCTCCCACATATGTCGCGCCGCGGTCTGCGCCACATAAAACACGCCCGTCAGATTCACCGCGATCACACGCTCCCATTCCTCCGGAGTGATGTCGAGAAACTTGTGCCGGATGCTGATGCCCGCATTGTTCACCAGCACATCCACGCCATCCATCAGACGGATGGCTTCCGCAAACGCGGCCTCGACCTGCATCAGGTCGGTGACGTCGGCAATGATCGCCTCGCCGAGAGCCGGCAACTCATGCTTGATGCGCCCACAAGCCGCCGCATCGCGATCCATCACGCACACCCGCGATCCCTCTTCGAGAAACCGCGCTGCAGTGGCCGCCCCAATTCCGCTAGCGCCGCCAGTGATCAGTACCCGCTTATCTTTCAACCCTCGCATGAACTCTCCTTACCGAAGACTCCCTCAAACTCTTGTCATCCCGAGCGAGGCGTCTTTCGCCGAGCCGAGGGACCTGCTGTTCGTCGCCGCCAAGATGAACCGCGTGGGGACAGCCGCCCTCGGCGGTCCGCCAGGCACCGCGCGGCAGCTTTTCCTCGCCCGCAGCTCTTCAGCACCCCGCAGCGCGCACCGAGATCGTCTCTTTCACTCCGCGCAGCTCGCGCAGCAACTCCGCGTCGCACGGGCGGTTAATGTCATAGATCGCGTACCCCAAATTCCCCCGCGTCGAGAGCACCTGGCGCTCAATGTTGATTCCGCGATCTCCCAGGATGTCGTTGATCGCGCGCAAAATTCCCGGCACATTGTGATGGATGTGCATCAGCCGGTACGTTCCCTCTTCATACTCCAGGTGCACGGAAGGGAGATTCACGCTCATCGTCGAGTCGCCCGTCTTCACGTAGTCGATCAACTTCGCCGAGACGAACGATCCGATATTCTGCTGCGCCTCTTCCGTCGACCCGCCCACGTGCGGCGTCAGGATTACGTTCGGCAGTTCGCGAAGCGCGCTCTCAAACGGAGCGCCCGATTCCGGTTCGTGCGGGAATACGTCGATCGCAGCGCCCGCAATCTTGCCCGACCTCAAGCAGGCCGCCAGCGCGTCGTGATCGACCACGAACCCGCGGCTCAGATTCAAAAAGCATGCGCCATCTTTCATCGCCGCAAACTCATCTTTGCCAAACAGATTCTGATTCGTCGGCTTGCCATCGACGTGCAACGTAACCACGTCCGCAATTTCCAGCAGCTCGCGGAACGCGACGCCGCGCGCATTCCCGCGCGCCAGCACGTGCGACACATCGTAGAAGACGACGCGCATACCCATCGCCTCGGCCAGTTCCGACAGTTGCGAACCGATTTTTCCGTATCCCACGATGCCCAGCGTCAGCCCGCGCACCTCGTGCGCGCCCGCCGCCGATTTGTTCCACACGCCGCGATGCATTTCCGTTGATGCGGAAAATGTCCGGCGCAGCAGCAAGATAATTTCGCCGATCGCAAGCTCCGCCACCGAACGCGAGTTCGAGTGCGGATCGTTGAATACTGCGATGCCGCGCTCGCCCGCCACCGCGCGATCGATCTTGTCGACGCCGATGCAGAACGCGCCTACTGCCAGCAGATTCTTCGCGGCCGCGAGCACCGCCGGAGAGATGCGCGTCTTCGATCGCACGCCCAGCAGCGTCGCGTCACCGATTTTTCCGATCAATTCCTGCTCTTCCAGAGCAGCTTTGTTCGATTCGACTTCATATCCCGCGTCGCGGAACCCTTGCACCGCAACCGCGCTGATGTTCTCCAGTAGCAGTACTTTCAAGCACCCTCCCCAGACATTTGGATCAAACAAGAATTATCTCAAAGATGCAGCCGGATCGTTCCTGGGAGCTGCGGGACCGAAAATGTTCCCGCAGGAACACAAGTGCCATTTGCAAAAGTGTTCCTACAGGAACACTTCCATGTACATCCATGTATGTACAATTACGTACAACAACTGATAACTACCTCAGATACTTAACATTACGAGCTGCCGACATTTCGGCAGTCGCCCGCCCGGAGAAGAAAAGGCGCCCGTCCGAGCGACTTAAGACGAGCATCCCATCTCTGTCATCCTGAGGCGCGGGGTTTGCGCCGAAGGACCAATGCACTCCTAACTCCACTGTCGTTCGGCAGTCACAGTCCTGTCATTCCGAGCGCAGCGAGGAATCTGCTTTCTGCCGGATGCAAGTTGAACCATGTGGGGACAGCGGCCTGGGCTATCCAGCGGCCCAGGTGTTTCGGGCCGCGGCGGGGCGTAGATTAGGCGCTGGAGAGTTCGTTCCCCCTGTCATCCTGAGGCGCGGGGTTCGCGCCGAAGGACCCATGCACTCCTAATTCCACGGTCGTCGGCAGTCACAGACTTGTCATTCCGAGCGCAGGGAGGAATCTGCTTTCTGCCGGATGCAAGTTGAACCATGTGGGGACAGCGGCCTGGGCTATCCAGCGGCCCAGGTGTTTCGGGCCGCGGCGGGGCGTAGTTTAGGCGCTGGAGAGTTCGTTCCCCTTGTCATCCTGAGGCGCGGGGCTTGCGCCGAAGGACCAATGCACTCCTAATTCCACGGTCGGCAGTCACGGCCTTGTCATTCCGAGCGCAGCGAGGAACTGCTTTTCTGCGGGATGCAAGTTGAACCATGTGGGGACGGTTGCCCTCGGCTGTCCGGCGGCCCGAACGTATCGAGCCGCTTTCAAGTACCGCACCCTTCACCGTCGGTCTTCCTTCCCGTCCCGGAACAGCGGGTGCCCCGTCCTTGCGGTTTTTGCAAGGGCGGGATGCGATGCTGCTGGTAGGAGCGGTGCGGTTGAATGAAGGATGAGAGGAACGTTTTTGAACGTCGGCCGCATGACGGGCCTTCGTACAAGCAGTCGGAACTCCCGCCCTTCGCAAACTGCGCGAAGGACGGGGCACCCACGGTGTTTCTGGCGTCAGCGAGAGCGAAAGCGTGGGCCACCCGCCCACTACCGGTGCCACCTGCGCTCCCCCGTCATCTCATCAACCCCCTACTGAACTGTCCCCTGCTGCTCACCGGGTTCGAAAAATATACCGTTGCTTTGTCCTGTGAGGAGGAGCCTTTGCTCGAGAGGTAACTCCAAGAGTGCCCTTTTGTCGCCGTACACTCGCACGCGGGTCAGGACATCAAATAACTTCAATAGCATCGCAAACCTCTCCTCGCCGCCAAATAACTCATGGAGCGCCAAGTTCCATACTTTTAGCTGCTCGTTATCTTCGTTCGAGGCAGCGAGGTTCGCATACTCCGTTAAGCCGCCGCTAAACACCTGCTCCCAAACCTCTGACCCGTCGGCACGTCTAAGCTCCAATAGCCTCTGCTGCAGATCTCCCTGCTTTGGATGGTCGTCCCGAATCTTTAATAGGCGGTGGAAAACATTGTGCGACAAGACATCCGCAGATAAAGTATTGACAGCTACCGAGAACTGACCCGTTTCCATAAGCGCTTCGCCGCGATAGTGCAAAAAACGGTTGTTCGACGGATTCAAGCTCAGGGACCGATCAAGAACTTCTAGCGCTTCCCTGTGCCGCCCCATGCCGCAGAAAACTATCCCCATATCCCCCCAAGCTAGAGGGTCATTCTCAAAGGCTTTCGCAGCCTTAGCAAAGTAGCTTAAGGCCTCTTCGCCCTTCCCCTCGTTCGCAAGGGCCGCACCGTAAAGAAGAAAAATTCCAGAGACACTCTCCCCGTTTTCTAGCCAAGGAAAAATGGCCTCCCGAGCATCCTGGTACTTCCCCATTCGTATAAGCGCGCGGGCCTTATCGACTACAACGAACGACTCCAAGCTCCGATCGAAGAAAACAGCCTGATCGAAGGCACGCACAGCCTCCTCGCTGCGCCCAGCGCTTGCCAAGAATTCGCCCTTGTCGAAAAGGAGCATGCCATTGTTTGGACTCAACGCAATCGCACGATCCAGGACCTCCTGAGCGCGATCCTTCGAGCCTCCGTTGGCATGAGCGAAGGCTAGTGCACGCATTAATTCGGTGTCGAACTTGCCCTGCTCAAGCTTTTTCTCAAGCAATGGTATAGCCTCTGCCGATCTCTTCAAGTGTATTAAAGCGCGAGTGTAGTGTGGCCAGTCCTCCGCAATTTTGCTGAGCTCCGCGAGTTCCTCCGCGATGGCCCTCTCTCGTTCCGGAGGATTCTTGTCATTGCTGAGAGCCATGCACAAAGGGGCAATCTCCGGAGTAAGGTGCACATGGGCTTCTTCCGAGTCGTATTCTTTCAACGCCGCGAGAAGATAGTCGTTCCCAGACTCGCGTCCGCTGTTCTCAGAAAGCTTACGTTCGAGTTGCTCGCGAGAGAACCAGTAGCGAATGAAATCTACCAAGAGCCGGAGGGGCTTTTCTCGATGAGTTTTTGCCTCGACACATATCCTTAATAGGGGCTCTGTCAGTTCGTAAAACGCCTCTCGGCCAACTCGATCGACACGAACGTAACGCTTTCCCAGCAGGTGCTTAAGTTGAGCGGCCGCGGTTTGATGAGACGTGATGCAGTTCGTCGCAATATCGGTGACATTAGCCGGGATTCGATGCTCGCAAAGGAAATTTACGATCTTCTGCTGCTGCGGTGAAAGCTTCTCCATGTGCGATTGGTAGTATGGAGTTAGGGCGTCAATGGTCTTAAGCAGAGGTTCGACGAAGTTCCGCGACTCACTCTCGCGGAGGAAGCCGTAAAACAACACCAGAATACGGTGGTTGCCTCCCGCAATATGCTGCACCGCCCGTATGCGTGCTCTGCCGACAGCGGTGCCGAGAAAGGATTCCGTCTCCTCATCGCCATGCAAGAAAGCCAGTCTCTGAAGCAGGGTAACCGCATCGTCTAGGGATAGCGGGGCTAGGTGGATAATCTCAAAATAGCCGTAAAACGGAGAAACCTGTTTGGAAATTCCGGAAAATAACGCAGGCGTCGTGGCGAGCACAGCCCACTGGGGATAGGTTTGCATTAGCGCCCGCCACTGCCTCTGTCCCTGTTCGCCGATCTTTTCGAAAACAGCATCAAGATTCTCGACGATCAGGAAGAGAGTCCTATCTCCCAACATGTCTCTCAACCGGTGCCAAACGTGATCCTCGGCGTCGGATCGACTCAGCTTGGAAAGATCACCAACAACAGAAGGTAATGCATCGACCTCCTCGGAGGCAGCCCGGAGAATTCGCAATAAGAAATCCAGAAAGGAGCTGATTCCCCACTCGTCCTCTTTCAGATAAGCAACGCAAAGCTTTTCGGCGACATATTTCTTACTTTTGATTCGATGGTAAACCAGTGATACAAGGTGCGACTTGCCGATTCCGCGGGGACCAACCAACAGGACGTTGTGCTTGGATCCTCGGACCGCGCTTTCCTCAAATAAGTCGACCAGTCGCCCAGCCAGAGACTCCCGTTGGACGAACGAACCCTCGATAAGATCGGCTGACATCGCGGAAGGATTAAATGAAGAGAATGTTGGCATGTTAACCTCTCGTGTATACCCACCAACTCTGAACAATCGAATAGCGAAAACTATAGGCGGCGTGTGCGTTCTTGAAGATATAGTGATCTTTCAGCAAGACTTGCAGCACCTGGCGGAACAGTTCCTCGTCTCCGTCCGAAGTCTTGTGACGGACAAGGTTGAGAATCTCTGAAAAGCTGGCAGGACGACCAATTTTGGCCAGCGCGTCGAGGGCATGCAGGGCTAGCTTGGCCTCAACGGGCTCGTAGTAGGTGGTCAAACGGCTCTGGTAATACTGAAAGTGAGCCGGGTCGTTTGGATCCGCAATTAGCTCTAAAAGAGAGCGTCGGACACCATGACTGTCGATTGCAATCTCTGCGTTTCGAATCCTCGACACCAACCAGTGTATGTAGTACGGAATGTGCCCAGCCGCGGCGCTCACCTCACGCCCAACCTCACCCGGATCTCCAACGACCTTGACGCCCTCACCCTCGAGGAGCAGTCCTGCCAAACGCGAACCGTCATCGGGTTCGAGTGGAGGCACTTCGATAGTTCTCATGTCATTCGTTGGATCATTTGCATACCCGTGCTTTCGAAGGCTTCCAATGACCTGATGTATTCCCACCGAGCCAGTAAAAACCATCCTGAGCTTAGGGTGCGTCTGCCGAAGCGCCCTGAGCGCGTCCAGCAACTCCATCGCGTCCTGTTCTCCTGAACTCTGTTTGACGTTGTAAAGGAAAAGAGGCAGTTCATCCCAGAAGAAGATCACCGGGCGCGTCTCATTCGAGAAGATATCTTCGAACAATGCGAACAGAAAGGTCTTCCAATGAGATTTAAACTGGGGCAGTTTCACATGTGCCACTTCTGTGCCTCCGATTTTCTGCAGTACCCCCCACATCGCCAGCTTCGCCCGGTCAGTCCTAGACAATATCCCTTGGACATCCGCGTAGATTCCCTCGATGAATTCTCCGGGGGACCGGAAACCCTCAATGTCCCGCAAGAAACATGCGCGATCGGGGCCCGCGATATTAGCCATTTTCCGAATCACGCTGGTTTTGCCGACCCGTCGCTCTGATGTGAGCACTACACTCTGGGACCCCAGAACTTGCCAAAGGTGATCGATAAGACTATCTCGCCCAACCACATCCTCGGTCGCTAGAATACCGCCTGGATTAGCTCTCATGATTTGTATTGTACATTATTTATAACGTACGTCATCATAAACATACAAATAAATTATTATGGCTCCCACGTGCTTTGATGAAATTAACCCTTGGTTGTGTGACATCTGACCTTTACTCAGAAATCCCAACGTGGCACATTGGGACGAACGCAAAATTCAAGGACGCTGCAATCGTCCCTAAGTCCTTTAAACGGAATATTTTGCCCGTAAGTGATTGCAGCCCTTAGATTTTTTATCGATTTTCCGCTAAGTCGATGATTCCAATAGACCCCGGGGGAGGGGGTAGGGTTATCAAAGGGTAAACTTCCCGAAACGGTCCAATTTTTCGCTGCCAGCCCGCGCTCTCCGCGTCTTTCCATCCACGAGTAATTTTCAACGTCCGGCGAACAGCAGATTCCTCGCCTTCGCTCGGAATGACAACCCTGTGTCTACGCCGACGGACGAATGCGTCTGTCGCTCCACAGGTTGTTTCCGCTGCAGGCGAACAGCAGGTTCCTCGCACTTCGCGCTCGGAATGACAACCCTATGGAAGAGACCGGCGAATTTACGCACGCTCGGAATGACAATTCTCTTTGTAGTGGAATGAGTAACGAGAGGCGAGCAAGAGTTTTCAATTTCCCAATTACAAAATTACCCGATTACTCAATCACAAAATCGCCCGATGGCCCGATCGCTCAATGACTAGATGGGTCGTCCTTTGAAGAAGTAGATCAGCTCGATGATCAGGATGACGACGACCATCAGCTCGAGGATGAAGGCGCGCGACTGGTTGAATTGCTCCACCATGAAGCGGTAGAGATCTTCGGCGGTCTGCAGTTTCTCTTTGACCAGGTCTTTGTAGTCAGGCACGCCGACCTTGGCCGCGCACAACTTATAAAGCCGCGCGGAGAACATGTCGCTGAGGAACTTGATGGCGTTGTCGGCGCGCTCGGTGAGTTCGTTCACGTCGAGCAGGACCGTGTGCAGCTTGGCCGCGGCGCGCGCCGTCCGCCAGCGCGACCAGAGCCCGGTTCCTCCCGCGTCGAGGAAGTCGTAGACGTTCTCCAACTCAGTAGTGAGCAGCTCGTCGTAGTGGCGGAACTCGAGCAGCTGCGAGTTGGCATATTGCAGCAACTGGATCGCGGTCTCGGCTCCAGCTTGCGTGTCGTAGATGAAAGCGGCGTTCCATCCGATGACCGCGAGATCGCTGGGATAGTACGAGATGCGCGACTGCAGAATCTCCTGGCGCTCGCCTTCGGAAAGCATGGCCATCTCTCCGCGAACGACCTGCGCGATCTGTGGACCGTGTTCGGCGAGCAGATCATTGGCGTTGACGGAAGACGATCCCTCGATCTCGCGCACGTGGAAGATGAAGTAATCCTCTTGCAGGAACTCGGTTGTGTACGGCTTGATGAGCGCCGGAGCGGCTTGCACGAGCTTCTGCTTCACGATCCGGAGAGCGAGCTTCTCGAAGTTGGTGTCGGAGGTCCAGCGGCAGGAAAGATCGATGAGAGTTTCCCATCCGCCGGAAAACGGCAGCTCGAACTCGAGGCTGACGACGCCGTAATCGTAGTACTTGATCTCTCCGGCAAGGCGCTCGCCGGATTCGAGGATGAGCGGCTCAAGCGTCTCCTCGACCGGAGGACGCTGGTAACGGACGTAAGCTGGCGCTTTCTTGAAGCTGGCTTCGGCGGTGCGCGTGGGAAAGATCTTGCGCAGCTCGTCGAGCCGGATCTCTTCGCAGACGTCGAACTGGATCAGGACCAGGACCGATCCGCGCAGCGGACCTTGCGCCTTCGGCTGAACGCACTCCTGCACCTGCGTCGACAGGGCTTCGGCGACGTCGTTGCTGACCATGGTTGTAAGGTCGCGGTCCATAGGAAATGCTCAGTTGTCAGTTCTCGGCAGACGAAGTGTTACAGCAGCGAGAATGAGACGAGCGAGGGCTTCCGTGCTCTGTATCTATTGTCCCAGAAGTGGGGAGTTTGGGATAGAGGATGGTAACCTGCTGACAATACTTGGGTTAGTGGAACGGATCGAGGGGTCAGGGTTCAGGGGCCAGAGGTCAAAGTCGCGGATTGGCACAGTTCACTGAGCACTGAGAACTGGGTACTGAGAACTGAGAACTCTAGCGTCTGCGGGTCGCGGCCCAGAGGAACAGGCTGCCGGCGGCGACCGCTCCGAGGCCGATGCCGGCGCGCTTCATGGAGGCCTGGACTTCGGATTGGCGCTCGCGGACGAGGTCGGATTCGGGATAGGGATTGTCGCGGTCGAGGGCCGAAGGCTGGAGCGCCATCTGCAGGACCTCGGCGAGATGGAGGGCGTGGCGTCCGGTGCCCTGGGCGATCTGCTCGCGGCAACTGAATCCGTCGGCGATGATCAGCCAGTCGTTAGGCGCGTTGCGGACAGCGGGCAGAAGCTCGAGCTCGCCAATGGCGGCGGAGACGTCGTACTTGTCGCGCTCGAAGCCGAAGGATCCCGCCATGCCGCAGCATCCGGGCGCGGGCGTGGTGAAGTTGACGCCGAGACGGTTGAGGAGCGACTCCTCATCGGTCATCTTCATGATGGACTTGTGATGGCAGTGTCCGTGAAGCAGGGCCTTGCGGTTGAGTTGCGGCAGCGGCGCCGTGCCCGAGTTGCGCTCGAGGAACTCGCTGAGCAGGAATGTCTGCTTGCTCAGGGCCTGGGCGCGGGCGTCGTGCGGGAAGAGATTGGTGAGTTCGTCGCGGAAGACGGCGACGCAGCTGGGTTCGAGTCCGACGACGGGGATGCCGGCCTCGATCTCGGGCTCAAGCTGATCGAGTATCTGGAGCAATAGGGCCTCGGCGCGATCGAGCATGCCGAAGTCGTAGAGGGGGCGTCCACAGCAGAGGTTGGCCTGCGGAACGACGACGCGATATCCGGCGGTCTCGAGGACTTCGACGGCGGCTTTGGCGGTCGAGGGAGGAAGTAGTTGTTGAAGGTGTCGGCCCAGAGAAGGACGGGGGGGGCTGCAATCCATTCTTCGCTGTCGGATGACATCGCCGAAGCGAGGTCTGGATAGGAATCTGGCACGGAGACGGAAGCCCGATCTTCAGTGGACGCACGACGCGGCCCTGAAGGGCCGCTCTTCCACAGGTTCTGCCAACCGCTCGTTCTATGAAACCATTGCTTGAAAGTTTCCGGGGCGAAGGCGGGGATGCTGCGCTGGGGCGGGATGTGTCCGACAAACTTCACGATATCGCGAATGAATGGCAGCTGCGTAGTGAGATTCACGAGGCCCGGAGCATTCGACGCGAGCCGCGCCCAGAAATCGATATTGCCGAAGGCGTAGGCATTCAGCGGGCGCACGCGGCCTTCGTAATAGTGCGAAAGAAATTCTGCTTTGTAGGTGGCGACGTCAACGCCGACCGGGCAGTCGCTCTTGCAGCCTTTGCAGGCGAGGCAGAGATCGAGAGAGTCTTTGACCTCTTCGCTGCGCCATCCATCGCGGATGACGGCGTCGCCGCGATCGGGATTTTGCGTCATCTCCCAGAGCAAGATGAGCGCGGCCGCGAGTGGAGTGTTCTTCCTCGTGCGTGGCGCGCCAACTGGGACACATCACGCCGCCTTCTTCGCGGCGGCATTTGCCAACGCCAACGCAACGAAGAGCCGCATGCGAAAGACTGCCGTGATCGGTCGGGAAACTGGAAGTGCGTCTTGGGCTCCCAGTTCGAGTAATTCGGACCGAGACGCAGATTTTCGTCGAGCTTGTTCGGCGACTCCCCAGGTAAACCGATCAGCTTGCCGGGATTCATCTTCCAATCGGGATCCCAGGCGGTCTTGAATTTGCGGAAGGCCTCCATCAACTCGGGGCCGAACATTTTCGGGAGAAGCTCGGCGCGGGATTGTCCGTCACCATGTTCGCCGGAGAGAGATCCGCCATAGCTGACGACGAGGTCGGCGGCTTCTTCGACGAACTTGCGGTATTTGGCGATGCCTTCGGCCGATTGCAGATCGAAGTTGAGGCGCGTGTGGACGCAGGCATGGCCGAAGTGTCCGTAGAGCGAGCCCTTGTAGCCGAACGCCGCCATCATCTTGCGAAGATCGCGAAGATATCCGCCGAGACGGGCAGGTTCGACGGCGGCATCTTCCCATCCTTCCCAGTTGAACGGTTCACCGGGAACGTGCGAAGTTGCGCCGAGACTCGACTCGCGGACTTCCCAGACGCGCTTGGCTTGCGCGCCCGAGTAAAGCTGCACTTTCGGAGCAGTCGCACCTCGACTGAGCGCGTCGATGAGGCGCAGAGCCTGAGATTCGGCTTCGGATAAAGTCTGGCCTCCGAACTCGACCATGAGCCATCCGCCACCTTCGGGAAGAAGAGCGAGTCCTTCGGAGTTGATGCCTTTCGTGCGTTCGTAGTAGACGAGGAGATCGTCGAAGCCTTCGAGGCCGATGGGCTTATGCTCGAGAATTTCAGGAATGTGATCGGCGCACTGATAGATGTCGGGGTAAGCGACGACGAGCAGGACGCGCTGCGGCGGACTTTCGATCAGACGGCAGGTGGCTTCCAGCGTGGTTACACATGTCCCTTCGGTGCCGACTAACGCGCGGGCGATGTGGAAACCGTTTTCGGGGAGAAGGTAGTTGAGGTTGTAGCCGGAGACGCGGCGGGGAATGTTGGGGAATTTCTTGCGGATCAAGTCGCCGTACTGATCGGCAATTTGCTTGAGCGCGGAGTAGATCTGATCGCGGCGATCTGCGCTGCGGCCCGATACTTCCGAGCCGCTGGACAGCCGAGCGCGGCTGTCCCCACTTGGTTCATCTTGACTACCTGGGCGGACGAATGCGTCGGCCCCTACACTCATGCGGAGGCCGTCATAGGTCAGGACTTCAAGAGCTTCGATGTTGTCGTCGGTCTTGCCACCCATGATCGAGTGGACGCCGCAGGAATTGTTGCCGATCATTCCGCCGATCGTGCAGCGGTCGTGGCTGGCGGGATCGGGAGCGAAGGTGAGATGAAATTTTTCGGCGGCATTGCGGAGATGGTCGAGCACGACTCCGGGCTGCACGCGGGCGATACGGCGCTTGGGGATCAATCTCGAGAATGTTCCCCATGTATTTCGTGAAGTCGAGTACGACTGCGACGTTGCAGCATTGTCCGGCGAGAGAAGTTCCTCCACCGCGGCAGAGCAGCGGCGCGCCAAAGTCGCGGCAGACGGCGACGGCTGCTTGCACGTCGTCGGCATCGCGGGGAAGAACGACTCCGATGGGAACCTGGCGATAATTGGAGCCGTCGGTGGCGTAGAGAGCGCGGCTGCTGCTGTCGAAACGAACGTCACCGCGCACTCGCGCGCGCAGAGCCTCAGCCAGTCCCGAAGCATCCGACGACGAGAACTTCGAGACCGGCACGAAATCTGCAGCGTTTTGTTGCATGGGCCCGTTCTTCAGTTTGATTTCTTGCTGACGTTGCTGACTTGCACCTTGGTGACGTCGCCACTCGCCTGGGCGTTGACCGTGATCATGTTTTTCTGGTCGTTGGAGACGAAGTTGCAATGGGTGTCATCGGCGTTCGACGCCATGGCATTCGGGAACCGCGATTTGTAGAAGGCGCAAACCTTATCGAGAGAATCGGTCGTCGAGAAGGAAGCAGTAACGGTGTGAATGCTGCCGAAGGTTGCCGTGGCCGCTCCACCCTTTTGGATCTCGGCGCCCGGATAGATATCGACTCCGAGGTCTTTCGCAACCTGGGCGGGATCGCTGGAAGTTTCGACCTTACCGAAAGGCGTATCGACTTTGACGTTGCCGTTCTCTTCGTGAATGTGCGAGCTCTTCGCGATACGGTATCCGATGAAGCTGATCGCGCCCACTCCGAGAATTCCAATCACCACGATCACGGCAACGATGATCAGAATGATCTTGAGGGCGCTGCTGCTGCCGGTACTGGCAGGCGCTGGGGCGGCGGGAACGGGCGTTGCGGCGACTGCGGCAGGAGCGGAGACGGCAGCGCCACATTTATTGCAGAACTTCGTGCCGTCGGAGAGAGTTGCACCACAGGAATTGCAGAATGCCATAGGTCACCTCGTTCGATGATCTGCTCGACGGGCGAGTATACCGCAGGGCAGGCTTTGCCAGCATGGCGAAAACAGGGGCTGAAGCCCATTCATCTGGGGCGCGAATAACGCGGCCCTTAAAGGGCCGCTCTTCCACGGTGCGGCTTACGACTGTGCTGCCTGCGCGGTGCTGCTTGCAACGGCGCTGATTGCAACGGTTCTGCTTGCGACTGTGCTGTCTCGGCAGTAACGGTTCCCGCATTGCGCCGCCGGGGCGGCTACGCGACAACCGGCGGGACGCCCACAGGAACACCTCGACAACCTTGCGGCGCAAGGTGGACAGCCGAGGGCGGCTGTCTCCACATAATTCGTCGTTAGCTCCAGCGGCGGGTGCCGTAGTCGGCCATCGATAGCGCTAACAGAATAAAGAGAAAGAAAATGGTGGAGATAACTACCACCTTGAGTAGTTTCTCGCTGGCGCCTTTGAGATGCATAAAGAAGAGGGCGACGATCAGCGCCTTGGCTGTGGCAATGATGAGGGCGACGGCGGAATTGAAGACGCCGAGTTCGATGTAGGCGGCTTTGTAAGTGATGAAAGTGCCTAAGGAGCAATGCAGCCCAGACAGCGAAATAGGTCTTCAAGGGCGACGATTTGGAATGGTCAGACATAAGAATCTCACGGATGCCGATCGATCAGGTACAGCAACGGGAACAGATAGATCCAAACGATGTCGACGAAATGCCAGTAGAGACCGCCGATTTCCAGCGGCGTGTCATACTCCGGCGTGAACCGACCTTTCCAAGCCATCCAGAAAAGCCACGCAAAGATGCCGAGGCCGATGATCATGTGCAGGGCGTGCAGTCCGGTCATGATGAAGTAGAGCGCAAAGAAAATCTGGGCGTGGCGGGGGTTGGCGTACTGATCGGGATGTCCGGGGATCGGAACATGGTCGAAGCTGAACGATGCGCCGGGAACGTGGTGCTCGTCGAATTTCTGTTTGTACTCGACTCCCTTGATGCCGAGGAAAGCGCACCCGAACAGCATGGTGAGCGCCAGCATTAAGAGTAGAAGACCGCGGCGGGCGGTCTGAGCCGCGTAGATCGCGAGAACCACGGTCAAGCTGCTGCAGATCAGGACCGCGGTATTGGTGGCGCCGAGAGTTGCGTCGATGGATTTGCTGGCCGCGCCAAAATCTCCGAAGTACCATCCGCGATAAATCAGGTAGGCACAGAACAGGCCGCCGAAGAACATAACTTCGGTCCCGAGGAAGATCCACATGCCGAAGTTGGAAGCATCCTTCTGCTGCTCTTCGGTCGCGAAGTGGTGAAGCAAGGCCGGATTGTTAGTTTCACCGTGAACGGCCATGGTTTGGCTATCCGACAACATGGGCCTCCTGCTTCTGACCGGAGTCGATCTCGTCGTAGTTATAGGCTTCCCAGGTGACGACGGGTTCTTCCTCGAAGTTAAAAGTTGGGGGTGGCGAGGGCGTCTTCCACTCGAGGCCGGCGGCGTTCCACGGATTGTCGGGAGCGGGCTTGCCGTAACGCATCGACCAGAGGAAATAAATCATGGGCAAAAGATATCCCACGCCGAGGACGGTCGCCCCGGCGGTCGAGAGCACGTTGAGAACCTGGAATTCCTGCGGATATTGATAGTAGCGGCGCGGCATGCCGAGGTAGCCGAGGATGAACTGCGGGAAGAAGGTCAGGTTGAATCCCAAAAACACAATCAAAGCGGCGAGCCGTGCCCAGCCTTCGGGATAGAGGCGTCCGGAAATTTTCGGCCACCAGAAATGCATTCCGCCGAGGTAACCCATGAGCGCGCCGCCGACCATGATGTAGTGGAAGTGGGCGATGACGAAATAGGTATCGTGGACGTGCATATCGATGCCGAGTGCGGAGAGAAACAGTCCGGTCAGGCCGCCCATGGTGAACAAGCCCAGGAATCCGAAGGCGTAGAGCATAGGCGCGTCGTAGTGGATTGAGCCCTTATAAAGGGTCGCAGTCCAGTTGAAGACTTTCACGGCCGAGGGTACGGCGACCGCGTAACTGAGCAGCGAGAAGACAAGCGCCGCATAAACGGAGATGCCGGCTACGAACATGTGGTGCGCCCAGACGAGGAATCCAAAGACCGCGATGGCGATGGATGAGAACGCAACGAAGCTGTAGCCAAAGATACGCTTGCGGGAGAAGCAAGCAATGATCTCGGTGACGACGCCCATCGAGGGCAGAATCATGATGTAGACGGCGGGATGCGAGTAGAACCAGAAAAGGTGCTGAAACAGGAGCGGGTCCCCGCCGAGTTTCGGATCGAAGATGCCGAGGTGTAATGCGCGTTCCGCAACGACCAGCACCAGGGTGATGGCGATGACGGGCGTCCCAAGAATCTGGATGACACTGGTCGCGTAGTGAGCCCAGATGAACAGAGGAAGGCGAGACCATGTCATGCCCGGCGCGCGCATGCGATGGATGGTGACGATGAAATTCAGGCCGGTAAGGATGGAGGAAAATCCGGCGACAAAAATCGCGAGTCCGGCCTCAATGACTTTCGTGTTGCTGAAGGCCGTACTGAAGGGCACGTAGAAGGTCCAACCGGTATCGACGCCGCCCGTCAGCATGCAGTGCACCATCATGATGCCGCCGATGATGTAGAGATACCAGCTCAGCAGGTTGATCTTGGGGAAGGCGAGGTCCTTGGCGCCGATCATCATCGGAACCAAGAAGTTGCCGAGTACGGCCGGTATCGAGGGGATGAGGAAGAAGAAAACCATCACCTGGCCGTGCTGGGTGAAAAGCTTATTGTAGGTATCGGCCTGAACGAGATCTCCGGCGGGCGTGAGCAACTCAAGGCGGATGAGCAATGCAAAGAATCCGCCGATAAAGAAGAAGAACGTGATCGAGATGAGGTAGAGCAGGGCGATGCGCTTGTGGTCGGTGGTCAATAGCCAGGAGCCGACGCCATATTCCTTATTGAGATAATTCTCGCGCTCGACGGGTTGAACAGTTGCTGTAGCCATACCTATTGCACCTGACTTCCTGGGGCTGGGGCGCTGCCTTGCGGAGAGGCCATTGAGGCCGTCTTGGCGCCCGCCTGCCCGGGCTGCGCCATGGATTTCACGTACGCGACTAACGCGTTCAACTGCTCTTCACTCACTAATCCCTGGAACGTCGGCATGACGGGCTTGAATCCGTTGACGACTTTTGCGCCCGGATCGAGGATGGACTCTCGGATGTAATTTTCGTCGGCCACGACGGTGCGTCCGTCCTGGAGCAGAACCGGCTTGCCGAAAACGCCCTGCAAGTTGGGGCCGCGGCCCTGGGAGTCGGTGCGATGACAAGTCACGCAACCAAGCTCGGCAAAAATTTTCTCTCCAGTGGCGGAGAGCGGTCCGGTCGTACCGCCGCTCATCCAGGCCTCGTATTGGGCGGGCTCCTGCACGATGATCGAGCCGATCATGCCCGAGTGCTGCGTGCCGCAATATTGGGTGCAGAAAAGATGATAGGTGCCAGCTTTCGTAGCACGGAACCACGCAACCGTGTAGCGGCCGGGCAGCACGTCCTGCTTCATGCGGAACGCGGGCACAAAGAAGCTGTGGATGACGTCTTGCGAGGTCATGATCAGCTTGACGTCGCGGCCGACGGGAACGTGGAGTTCATTGATCTCGCGCTGTCCTTCGGCGTGTTCGAGCTTCCACATCCACTGCTTGGCTACGACGTAGACCTCGGTCGCGTCGCGGGGAGGCGTGCGGCTCTTGAAATAGACAACCGCGCCCCAGGCGAAAATCACCATGAAGACGCCAAGCGGGATGATCGACCAGGTCAGTTCCAGAGGAATTGAGCCTTCGATCTGCTCTGCCGGCACGCCTTTGCGGTTGCGGTAGCGCGCAGCGAAGTAAATCACGGCGGTAAAAATCAAAAGCGTCATCAATCCCGACACAATGAGCAGGAAGATGAACAGGGCGTCGACGTTGCCCGCCGCCGTGGAGGCCCGTTGAGGCCACAATGGAAAGTTATCGAACATATCGCGTTTGAATCAGTCCTGCCTGACCCGATTTCCCGTGAACTCCTGCGCGGCGCGCCGCGTTTTTATCCAGACGCACCAGAATAAAAATAAGCGAAGCCAGGAATAAGATCGTGATGCCTCCTCCAAGCTTCAGCATGTTGGTCACGACCGCGCCATATTTTCCGGTCGCGGGATCGTAGTGATAGCAATACAAAAGCACTTGATCGACGGCATTGCCGATTTTTTCCTGCGAGGCCTCGACCAATCCCATGCGCAAATCTTTCGGCGGAAAATCCACGCCGTAAAAGTAGCGAGAAATATGTCCTTGTGGTGTCAGCACCATGATCGCCGTCGCATGCGCGTATTGGTTGCGGGCGGCGTCGTATTGATATTGGAAGCCGACGGCTTTGGTCAGCGCATTGATCGAGTCGGCGGAGCCGGTCAGGAAATGCCAACCGGCAGCGGCGCCGGGACGTCCGTAGCGCTTGAGGTAATCCGCTTTCTTGGCAGCTGCGATCTGCGGCGTTTCCTGCGGATTGAAGCTCACCGTGACAACATCGAACTGGTTGCCGACGTCGAACTTGATCATCTTCATCGAGCCGGTGAGGCCGGCGAGGGCTTCTCCGCAGAGCATGGTGCAGTTGTAATAAACGAGGTTGAGGATCAGCGGCTTTTTGCCGAAGTAGTCGCCGAGCGTCACGGCGCGGCCAGTGTCATCGACGAAAGCGAGATCCGCAGGAACCTGGCCATCGAGATGCTGCTCGATGCCGACGTTTTCCAGGTACGGGGGACGAACGTTGGCCGGCGGCGACATGATGCCTTTGGACATGGCCTGACCGAAGGCGGTCGAGGCAAGCAGAATCATCGCGCACACGGCGAACAGCAGGTTCCTCCTCGCTTCGCTTGTCGGAATGACAAAGATACGCTTCACTTCTTGCTTCCCTTCTTCTTTTCCGGCTGAGCCTTCTTTTCCGGCTGCTTAGTCGACTCTGGCGCTTCCCGGGTGCCGGCTACTGGCGCGGGACTACGGAACGATACGCCTGAGTTAAGCTGATCACGAACCGGAAGGCCGCGCTGTGCGAGAAGATCCATGGCGCGATCGATCGGGATGCGAATGGTGCCTGAGCTCTTGTCGACCCAATCGTAGGTGCTCAAGGTGTTCTCTTCGCGGAGGCGCTCGTCGTTGAGTTCGGTGCGTTCGTTGACTTCGAGCTGCGGCGCGGGAAAACCTTCTTTCAAATATTTCTCGTAGTCATTGCCATATTGCGGCGGAATGCGGCGCGTGTCTGCGGGTGCGCTGGTAACGAGGGGATTGACGGTGGGCTGCTCCGTTTCAAGCCGCTTGTTCAGGTACGCAAAGATTCCATCCGCGACGAAGTAGACGAGCACTCCGGCAACAGCGAGGCCGGCGAGGAAGTACAAAACGCCGGCAACACCGATGTCGCTGCGCTCGTAGTCGCCATGTCCATTCGAATTCGCGGGTTGGATCTGATTGCTCATGCGTTACCGGTTATGTGCCTCCGTGATGATGCGCCGGCTCCAGGACTTCTCCGGCAGTTGGATCGTAAGCGGGCAGCAGCGGCAGCGAGCCCAGGTTGCGGAAGAAATAGGCGAGCCAGAGGCCGCCAATGGCAACCGGAACGACGATGTCGGCGATTGTGACATTGAATGTCTTCGAGAAATTCGGCTCGATGATCCAGAAGAGGTCCACGAAGCGCATCAGAATCAGCCAAACGGCAAGCCATACCAATTTTCGGATGTCGCGCTTGAGCGAGCGCGAAAGCAAAAAGGCGAACGGTATGACGAAGTGGCCAAGAGGGAGGACCAGCGCGATCCAACCCCAGCCGCCGTTAAGACGATTGAGATAGAAAGTAATTTCCGCCGGCAAGTTGCCGGCCCAGATGATGAGCCACTGCGAAAAGCTGAAGTAGGCCCACACCATGACGAAAGCGAGCATCCACTTGCCATGGTCGTGGACGAAGTCGGGCTTCAGCATGTCCGACATCGGCTTGTAGTTGTAAAGAATCCGCTCGATGACTACGGCGAAACACATGGCGGAAAGCACTTCGCCGATGAGGATGATCAAGCCGAAGATGGTCGAGATCCAACTGGGATCGAGAGACATGATCCAGTCGATGGAAGCGAAAGTGATGGTGAAGCCGTAGAGGATGAGTCCCGGGCCGGCGACTGCTTTGAATTTCTGCGTGTTGTCGGGAGCATCGGGGCGATCACCTTGCTTCGACCACATCGAAAGCAGAAACGAGAGGAGATTCCAGATCAGGAAATAAACAATGGCGCGAATGATGAAGCCGGATGGATTCAGATACGCAGCCTTGATGAAACTGTACTTCTCGAGGTGCTCGCGAATGTGCGCGTCCTGAATTGCGTCCAGGGGCATCAGCCACGGATAGATGCGATGCTGCAGCACGGCAATGATGATCGGGATAAAGAGGAAGGCGAGGCCCGGCAGGGTGCGCATGGCGGCGCCCTGGATGCGGCGAATGACGACGCCCCATCCACCACCGGTCAGGTGGCGAATCATGATGATCGCCATGGAACCGAGCGCAACTCCCAGCCAGCACATGAATCCGAGCAGATAGGCGCGGAAAAACTCGTCGGGACGCGAGACAGCGAGGACCACGGCGGCGATGCCGAACACGACGCCAATCACCAGCGACCGCTGGGCGATCCTGCGGACGACCGGCGGAGCCGTAAAATCGATTTGGTTCGCTCGCTCCGCGCTCATTTCGATTCTTCCTTCATCTCTTCCGATTTTGCTTCCGGCACAACCATGGGTTGCGTTGCACCCGATCCGGGCTCGCGGAACTTTGGTGGCTCAGAAGGAATCTTCTGTCCGGGCGGAATGTCGGACATGGTCGCGTTCTGGCTCAACTGCAGCGCACGAACGTACGCGATGATGTTCCATCGATCCCGCGTCGGAATCTGCGACGCGTAGTCGGGCATGATGCCGAAGCCGTTGGTGATGACGTCGAAGAAATATCCGAGCGGAGCCTTTTGCAGCCGCGCGATGTGGAACGAAGGGGGCTTGCGGGCAAATCCGCGGGAGGGCACGAAGCCGTTACCGTCTCCGACGCGAGAGTGGCACGGCGCGCAGTAGATGTTGAAGCGCTCCTGGCCACGTTCGAGAACTTCTTTGGTGACCGGGAACGGCATGACGTCGCCCGGATTGCTGCCGGTCTTGCCAGTATAGAAATAGGCGTCCTCGTAAAGTTGGCCACGGGCGACAGTGCCCTCGACGAGCGGACGCGCGGAACGCTGGTCGGAAAAGAAGTCGCTGCGGGAGAGCGGATTCTCCCGCGGCTGTACGTGCATATCGAGGCGGCACGCTGAGGTCAGGGCGATCATTGTCAGCAGCGCCGCAAATAAAGCGCCGCCGAGCTTCGCTCGACCGGACAGGCGAAGGCGCCCGTCCCCACCTGACCATTGCCACTGCCCAGATTCACTTGGCGGAAGTGTCGCATCTAGCTGGGCACCTCCGAGATCGAGCGTGGGGCTAGTCCTTCGAGGAAGCTCCGAGTCGAGGCTGGAATCGTATTTCTTGTCGGAAGAGAACACGATCAGGAAGAAACGATCTTTTGACGCCGATGAAAAACGTGGAACATTGAAGACCGGGTGATACGGCATGGGCAGACCATTCAGGGCCAACATGCCGAACACCGCCGAGATTCCGGCGAACAGAATCGTCATCTCAAAGGTGATGACAATAAATGCCGGCCAGGAATGCGGAGGCTTGCCGCCAATGTTCAGGGGATAATCGACTGCGGACATCCAGTACTGCATCAGGTATCCCGTGCAGCCGCCGATGATGCCGCCGATGAGGACGACGAGCGGAACTTCGTCGTGATGGAATCCGATTTCTTCTGCCAGTCCTTCGATCGGAAACGGACTGTAGGCGTCTATCTTCTTGTAGCCGGCTTCATGCGTCTTGCGCGCGGCATCGACGAGGGCCTGGGCGGAATCGAACTCCGCCATGATGCCATAGATGGGATCGCGCTTCGCCATTATTCCTTCACCTCGGCTTCGGGCAGAAGGGTACGCATTTCGAAGATCGAGATCGCGGGCAGCAGGCGCAGGAACAGGAACATGAGCATCAGGAACATGCCGATCGTTCCGATGTACGTCATCCAGTCCCAACGCGTGGGGTAGTACATGCCCCAGGACGACGTCAGGAAGTCGCGGTGCAAGCTCATGACGACGATGACGAAACGCTCGAGCCACATACCCACCAGGATGACGCCGGAAATAAAGAAGAGGGCGATCGGACTGGTGCGGAGCTTGCGGATCCAGAGCACCTGCGGGATAAAAATGTTGCAGATCAGAAGCATCCAGTAGGGCACAGCGTACGGGCCATGTAAACGGTTCCACACCGTGAACATGTCGTAGCGGTCGCCGCCGTACCAACTCATGAATGCTTCGACACCGTATCCATAGGCGACGATCAATCCCGTAGCGAGCATGACCTTTGCGGAGTTCTGCAGGTGGCGCTCAGTGATGAAATCTTCAAGACCGTAGATCTTGCGGATCGGAATTGCCAACATCAACACCATCGCAAATCCGGAATAAATCGCGCCCGCAACGAAGTAGGGCGGGAAGATCGTGGTGTGCCAGCCCGGCACAATGCCGACGGCGAAATCGAAGCTGACTACGGTATGGACGGAGAGCACGAGCGGCGTGGCCAATCCGGCGAGCAACAGGTACATCGTTTCGTAGCGATGCCAATGGCGGGCGGACCCGCGCCACCCCATCGAGAGCATGCCGTAGACGATTTTCAGCGCGCGGTTTTCGGTGCGGTCACGCAGGGTCGCGAAATCAGGGATCAGTCCCGTAAACCAGAAGAGGGCAGAGATAGTGGCGTAAGTCGAGACCGCGAAGACGTCCCACATGAGCGGACTGCGGAATTGCGGCCAAACGCGCATCGTATTGGGATACGGGAAGAGCCAATAAGCGAGCCAGGGACGCCCGACGTGGATCGCAGGAAAAATTCCCGCGGCGGCCACGGCGAACAATGTCATTGCTTCGGCGAAACGGTTGATCGAGTTGCGCCACGACTGACGTAACAAAAGGAGGATGGCGGAGATCAGAGTTCCAGCGTGGCCGATACCGATCCACCATACGAAGTTGACGATGGCGAAGCCCCATCCGATGGGGATGGTCACACCCCAGATGCCGATGCCCTTCAGGAACAGATACCCGATGGCGAAGAGCATCATCATGGTCAGCATGAAGCAAATGCCGAAGCCGATGAACCATCCATTGGAGGCGGGACGGGTCAGCACGATGGCGCTGATTTTTTCCGTGACCGTGCCAAAGGTATGGCCGGGCTCAATGACCGGAGCTTTTTCGAGATCGACCGCCGATTTGTATTGCTCAGCCATTCTTCTTGCTAAATCCCTCGGGGGCTAAAGCCCTTTCATCTGCCGCTTACGCGGCCCTGAAGGGCCGCTCTTCCACCCTCGCTTTTCGACTCACCCTTCCACATCTCTGCCGCGCTGCGCGCGGCGGACAGCCGATGGCAGCTATCCCCATGCTTCTTCTATCCTCCCAACTCTGGGTTCGGATTTCTTACTTCCGCCAAATATGTGGTGCGCGGGCGAGTGTTTAGTTCACCCAGCAGGCTGTAGTTGCGGGCCTGCGCTTTCAATTTCGAAACTTTGCTATTCGGATCGTTGATGTTTCCAAAAATGATGGCGCCCGCGGGACACGACTGCTGACATGCGGTCTGCAACTCGTCGCCGATGCGAATATCTTTGCCTTCACGAACCGAGGCAGTTTCCGTATCGATCCGCCGCTCGTTGATGCGCTGCACGCAATAGGTGCACTTTTCCATAACGCCGCGGCTGCGCACGCTGACGTCCGGATTGCGCATCATCTTGTATTGCGGCGTCTCCCAATCCTGGAAGAGCAGGAAGTTGAAGCGGCGAACCTTATAAGGACAGTTGTTGGAGCAGTAGCGCGTGCCCACGCACCGGTTGTAGACCATGTCGTTCAGGCCTTCGGTGGAGTGGTTGGTGGCACCGACCGGGCAAACGACTTCACAGGGCGCGTTCTCGCACTGCATGCAAGGAACGGGCTGGAAAAATGCTTTTGGGTTGTCGCGATCGCCCTGATAGTAAGCGTCGACGCGAATCCAGTGCATGTGGCGGCCAATGACGGTCTGCTCTTTGCCGACGACCGCGATGTTGTTCTCGGACTGGCAGGCGATCATGCAGTTGTTGCAGCCGACGCACGAGTTGAGATCGATCGCCATGCCCCAGGCGTACATCTCTTTTTCGTAGTGATAGTCGGGATAGAGCGTAAGTTCGCGGGGAATCTCGGCCTCTTCCTCGTGCGCGAAGTTCGCGTTCTGCTTGTATTCTTCAAGGCTTGTCTCGCGCACCAGCGGACGATGACCGCCGTCCGGCGTGTCCATCGACTGCATGCCTTGCGTGGAAGCGAGCTTGTAGGTGTCTCCGGTCTTGCGGATCGCCACACCCGACGCGATGTAAGGAGCATCGCTCGTGCGTAGAGCGTAAGCGTCGAAGCCTTGCGCGGTGCCGACGCGTCCGGCGCGCTTGCGTCCGTAGCCGAGTGTGACCGTAATGGAGTTGTCAGGATGTCCTGCCTGAATCCAGACGGGTCCGGTGACTTTCTTACCGTTCAGTTCGAGCTCGACGACGTCTTCGGTCGCGATGCCGAGACGCTTCGCCATCGCGGGGCCCATTTGGACGGCGTTGTCCCAAGTGAGCTTCGACATCGGCTTGGGAAGTTCCTGCAGCCAGCCGTTGTTGGAAAATTGCCCGTCGTAGATGGTCGAGTCGCGTCGGATGTTGAGCTCGATGGCGGCGGAGTCAGCCTTCGGCCCGGCCTCAGGGGCTGCAGCGGATTTTGCAGTCACCGACTTAGGGGCGAATGTCGTGCCTTCGATCCAGCCGTCATGCAGCGACTTGCGCCAGAACAGTTCGAAGTCAGCGCCGGTGTGTTGCTTCTGCCAGTAGGCGCGAGTCAGATCGTAGCCGGTGGCATCGGCTTGGCCGGAGAGCAGCGCGACGAATTCCAGGGTGCTCTTGCCGTTATATAGAGGAGCGATCAGCGGCTGAATGATGCTGACAGTGCCGTCGTAAGCGCGAGCATCACCCCAGGCTTCGAGTTCGTGTGTCGCATCGACATGCCACTGGCATAGCTCGGCCGTTTCGTTGTTGTAGAGACCGTGGTGCACACGCAGTGGAACCTTGTTGCTCTTGAGTGCGTCAGCAAAATTGAGATCGGCGGGCGCATCGTAGGCTGGGTTGCCGCCGAGGATCACGAGCAGATCGACTTTGCCGCCGTTCATGTCGGCGACGAGATCTTTCAGGGAATCGATCTGATTGACTGGATTCGCATCGACCGGGTCGGTGTAGAAGACGGTTTTGCCGACGTTGCCCAACTTCGCGTTCATTGCATGGGCTAGCGCGTGAACTACAGGCGGCTGATGATCGCCCACGACTACTAAGCTCGATCCAGCGTGTGACTCAAGATCTTTCCAAGCGCGAACGGCAAAGGCTTGCTGCGGACCGCTAGATCCGCCAGAGTTCGAATTCATCGACTCAGCCACAGGCATCACTCGAGCCAAGGCCTCAATATCGCTCGCCCGAACGGGTAGGCGGTGATCCGCCTTCGCCCCCGTTGAACTCGGCGTGCTTTCGATGACGTACAGGCGATTCATCGGCGCGTCGGGATTGCGACGCTTGGCGAAGTCGCGGATGTATTTCACGTTGCCGGGGAATCCGGCGTAGAGGAAATCGGCGTCGAGAGAGACAATGACGTCAGCTTTCGAAAAATCGTATTGCGTCTCGACCGGGCTCCCGAAGGCCATCTTCGCGCCTTCGAGGACGTTGTCGCGATTGACCGGTTCGTACACGTGCCACTTGGCCTGCGGATAAATCTTCAGGAAGTTGCGCAGCTGGTCGGCCAGCGTCGGCGAGGAAATCGTCGGCGTGAGAATGCGAATGCCCGCGCCCTGCAATGCTTTCTGGGCGCTAAGCGGTCCGCGGATCGCGCCGAGGAATGCCGGCCACGAGCGCAGGTCGCCCATCGAGACCACGCTCTGCGAGCGGTCGGGATCGTACATGCCGAGGATCGACGCCTGCGTAAAAATGTCAGTGCCGCCGAGCGAGGCGGGATGCTGATCGTTGCCTTCGATTTTCGTGGGACGTCCGAGATGGCTTTCAACCAGGACCGGAGTCGCGTATCCGCCGAGCGTTACGGCCGTCGCGTAGTACATCGGCCGACCAGGGATGACGTTTTCCGGCTGGCGCACGTAGGGAACGATGGGCTCAAGGGGAAGCTTGGTGCAGGCGGTCATGCCCGCGAGGCCGAGCGATGCGCCCATGACCTTAAGGAATCCGCGGCGGGAGACGGAGTCGAGCCATTCCGACGCGCCCTTGGGGAATTCGCGATGCAGCGCTTCTTTGAATTCTTCGCTGCCGGCAAGCTCTTCGAGCGAGCGCCAGTATTCCGGGCCCGTTTTTTCGCGGGCGTCGTGGGCCGTGGCAGCGTCGATGCGTTCGCGGACGACGTTGAGGTCCAGTTTCTTCGAAGGACAGACCTCTTCGCGCTTCTTGATCTGGATCAGTCCGCCGTTATTTTTTTCGTCGTTCATGCTTACTGATGAAAGCTTCTTTCGCCCCTACGGGACTTTTTTTCATCTTTGCTTGCTACCCCACGGCTAACGCCGTGGGCTGTAATCTTTCGCCGCTTCGCGGCTTCGCTATCGCTTCTGCTACGCAGCCGTTCTCACACCGGACAATCGAGCTTCGCTCGACGGACAGCCGATGGCGGCTGTCCCCACATCAACTTCTACATCAAAAACTACCGGTGACAAGTGCTGCAGCTCGTAATGTCACTGACGCTGCGCACGTTGTACTTCTTTACTAACGCAGTTCCGAGAGCGGCCTGATCGGTGTAACTCTGGCCATCCACCGCGACCGGATTCGCGCTGCTCGGCGGCTGGTAGCGCATATTGAATACTTGATCGCGCGGACGCAAGTGGTTCTGCGGGGCGCGATGGCAGCCAAGGCACCACTCCATCTGCAGCGATTCCTCCTGGTACATCAGAGGCATCGTGTCGACCGGACCGTGGCATGTATTGCAGCCGACGCCCTTTGTGATGTGAATGCTGTGATTGAAATAAACGAAATCAGGAAGCGCGTTCACCCGCGTCCACTGCAACGACTCGCCGGAGCGGTAACTGGCGCGGACAGGCTCCAGCAATTTGGCATTCGTCCAGATCTGCGAGTGGCAGTTCATGCAAGTCTTGGTCGGAGGAATGCCGGCGAAGCTCGAAGTCTCCACCGAGGTGTGACAGTAGCGGCAATCGATGCCGAGGCCGGTGACGTGATGCTGATGGCTGAACGGAACCGGCTGCGGTTTGCGCACGCCCGCTTCGGTTACATACGGAGAACCCTGAATCTCATACAAGATGCCGCCCAAGGCAATCACAACAAACACAGCGCCAAAAATCGTGGCGCGAGCCAGACTATTCGTACTGCGATGAAAAATCTGTGCCATTCCCTTGTGAGACTAGCTGAAGAGACCCGGCGGATCGTCCGCTGTTAGTTGTTCCGAGTAGGAAAACCACCCACTGATTTTCCTGGAGTTGGCTGCGAAACAGGAAATTATAAATATTTCGTTCCGCTTTGTCGCGCGTTTTTGAAAATTCGCAAAAGAAAAATTTTCTGAAGGGAGCGCTAGGAAAATACTGTTGAGTTCTTCAACGAGAATTCACGCGAGGATGTCTCAGAGTGCGACACGTAGTGCGGGCACTTCGTTATCGTAAATTCATGACCAGCAATTTCGGCTCCGTCATCTCGTCGATGGCGTAGCGCAGACCTTCGCGTCCGAAGCCGGAATCCTTCACGCCGCCGTAGGGCATGTGGTCGATGCGGAAGGACGGGACGTCGCCGGCAATGACGCCACCGACTTCCAATTCCTCATAGGCCTGGAACAATAACTTCGCATCGCGGGTGAAGACGCCAGCTTGCATCCCGTAAGGAGAGTTGTTCACTTGCCTGAGAGCCTGATCAAAATTTGCGTATGGCTCAACGGTAACGACCGGGCCGAAAATCTCCTGGCAATTCACTTTCATGTCGGGCTTGGTACCGGTGAGAACAGTCGGTTCGACGACGAGCTTGTTGCGACGGCCTCCGCAGAGAAGGCGGGCACCGCTATGAACGGCTTCTTCAATCCAGGCGATGGTGCGGGAGGCGTCGCTACCGCGAATCAGCGGGCCGACGTCAGTGGATTCATCCATCGGGTCGCCGGTCTTGAGCTTCTTTACACCTTCCACCAGAAAGTCGGTGAACTTTCCGTAAACCGATTGCTCCACCAGAATTCGCTGAACTGAAATACAGGTCTGGCCGGCATATCCAAAGCCTCCGGTTACACAGCGGTCGGCGGCGTAAGAGAGATCGGCATCGCTATGAACAATGACGGCCGCATTGCCGCCGAGTTCGAGCACAACCTTCTTTTTTCCGGCGCGGCGTTTGATGTCCCATCCGACCGGAACGCTGCCAGTAAAGCTGATCAGCTTGATGCGGTCGTCGGTGACCAGCAATCCGGCGTCTTCATTGGACAGAGGAAGGACGTTCAGGCCGCCGTCAGGCCATCCCGCCTGCTGGACGCACTCCGCCAGAAGCAGCGCGCAGAGCGGCGTTTGCGGCGCAGGCTTGAGGACCATCGGACATCCGGCGGCGATGGCTGGAGCAACTTTGTGCGCGACGAGATTGATGGGGAAATTGAATGGCGTAATTCCGGCGACGGGACCGAGAGGAAAGCGACGGACAATGCCCCAACGACCAGCAGTGAACTCCTGCCAATCGAGAGGAAGGAACTCGCCGTAGATGCGGGTACTTTCCTCGGCCGCCACCTGAAAAGTGAAGATGGCACGTTCAACTTCGGTGCGCGCCGCTTTGATCGGCTTGCCGGCCTCCTGCGCGAGAGTGCGAGCAAATTCTTCCTTGCGCTCCGTCATGGAGGAAACGATCTGGCGCAGAACACGTTGGCGTTCGAATGCCGGGAGGCGGCGGGTCGTTCCGAAAGCTTTGACAGCCGCGGCAATTGCGGCTTCCGCATGTTCTTTACGGCCTTGCACCACGCGGGCGATCAGATTGTTATCGTAGGGTGCGCGAATCTCGACGAGGTCGCCATCCTCATGCCACCGGCCATCCACAAAAAAACCGTGCGTCGCAACGGGCGCGATCGTCATCTCGGCCATGATTTTTTCGGAGCCCCCATCGATCCCACTCTCGGCATTATAGGACTTTGGATGCAGCACGAGTTACACAGTGTGCGAAAACATTTGCACTACAAACATTTGCACCACAGAGGAACATAGGGGGACACTCTGCTGCCTTTACAATGGCTCGCGGACTTATGAGCACGGCTTTTTCGTTGTCTATCTCTGACCTGGCGCCACGGCTGCAGCGTAAAGAAATTTCTCCAGTGGAGATCGCGCAGGAGTGTCTGCGGCGCATTGAACGACTGAATCCCCCGCTTAACGCGTTTATCACCGTCATGGCGGAGTCTGCGATAACCGAAGCACGAGCGGCGGAGAGTGCGATTGCACGCGGCGAATGGCGGGGACCGCTGCACGGAATTCCCATTGCATTGAAGGATCTGATCGACACTGCCGGAGTACGTACGACTTCGGCTAGCGCACTGCATGAGAACCGGATACCGTCGGAGGACGCCGAAGTTGTTCGCCGCTTGCGAGAGGCAGGAGCGGTGATCATCGGGAAGAACAATCTGCACGAGTTCGCATACGGCAGCAGTTCGATGGTGAGCCACTTTGGCGAGGTTCACAATCCGTGGGATGTTGGACGAATCGCCGGAGGAT
Organism: uncultured Acidobacteriota bacterium; assembly: GCA_963787685.1. GTDB lineage: Bacteria > Acidobacteriota > Terriglobia > Terriglobales > Acidobacteriaceae > Sulfotelmatobacter. Next base: position 82,561 of record CAWBED010000022.1, on the reverse strand, counting down.
CGTCGGGCGGATCAGCGGCTGCAGTGACCGCGGGCATGGTTTGCGCCGCGATTGGGACGGATACAGCAGGGTCGATCCGAGAACCGGCGGCGCTGTGCGGATGCGTCGGCTTGAAACCGACCTACGGGCGAGTGTCGAGCCGCGGAGTGATTCCACTCTCGGCATCTCTCGATCACGTTGGACCGCTAGTTACGAGTGTGGCCGATGCGGCCATTGTGCTGCAGGCAATCGCGGGATACGACGCGGCGGACGTTACGTCGGTAAATGTTCCGGTTGCCGATTATGTCGGCTCGCTGCAACAGGGCGCGAAGTCGTTGCGAGTAGGTGTGCCGCGCAGTTACTTCTTCGACGATCTCGATGATGAAGTGGGCAAAGCGACGGAACACGCGCTGGATGGAATCAGAACGCTTGTGAGCTCGGTGAAAGAAGTACAGATTGATGTGCCAACCGATCGCACGCTGCAAGCCGCCGAGTCTTATGCCTATCACTCCGAAAATGTCGCGAAAAGTCCAAACCTATACCAGGCGGAGACAGTGCGGCGCATTCGAAACGGCGAGAAAGTCACGGCCACCGAATATATACGCGCTCGCCGCGAACTGGAAGAAGCGCGACGAAACATCAGCCGGGTTTTTGCGGACATCGATGTCCTCGTGACGCCGACCATGCCAATGCCTGCCCCATCGATCGCTGCTCTCAAAGATAATCCGGAGGAATTGCGCCCAGCCGAACTGAAGTTGCTGCGCAATACGCGACCGTTCAATGTGTGGGGATTGCCGGCGATCTCGGTTCCCTGCGGCTTCACACAGGGCGGACTGCCGATTGGATTGCAGATCGCTGGCCCACATTGGCGGGAAGACTTGGTCCTGAGGTTGGCTCACGCGTACGAGCAGGCGACGGCCTGGCACAAACGCAACTGCCCGTTATGAATGGAATCGTGCGAGGGACGGCTGCACGCGAGAAGATCTCCAACGCCCACCGCCGACAGATCATCAGCGAGTAACGTTCCATCACCGCACACGTCTAACAAACGGCGTACACTGACAAGCCGGCCGCCCAAGTCTGGTCTGGCCCTGGAGTTCTGGATGAAACGAATCCCTGGATTGAAAAAGTCTTCCTTAGTCATGCTGGTGATTGGCGTAGTAGCCATGGCTCTGGCACAGAATGCTCTTGCAGCGGAGGGTCACGGCATATCCGCGGACAGCATGGATCGCTCGGTGAAGCCAGGCGACAATTTCTACGAATACGCGAACGGCGACTGGATCAAGCGCACTGAGATCCCTGCAGACCGAGCCAGCGTCGATGTCTGGACGAAACTGGGGGACCAGAGCAGCAAGCGCATGGCGGATCTGATCGCGGAGATCGCCAAGTCCAACCCACCGGCGGGTTCCAGTTCGCGCAAAGTGGCCGACCTTTACAACTCCTATATGGACGAAGCGGCGATTGAAGCGAAAGGGCTCGCGCCTCTCCGCCCTCACCTCGATGCAATCGCGGCCATTCGCAACCAGCAGGAACTGGCGCACGCTTTAGGCGAAACTTTGCGTGCTGATGTCGATGCGTTGAACAACACCAACTTTTACACTCCAAACCTTTTCGGGCTGTGGGTCGCTCCCGGATTCAATGACTCGGACCACTATGTGCCTTATCTGATGCAGGGCGGACTGGGTTTGCCGGACCGCGAATATTACCTCTCGGATAGCGAGCAGATGCGCAAGGTGCGATCCAAGTATCAGACTCACGTTGCGGCGATGCTGAAGCTCGCGGGATTTTCTGACTCTGATGCGCGCGCCGCCCACATCATCGAACTCGAGCACGCTATTGCGAGGATTCATCGCAGCTTGCCAGAAAACGAAGACATCCATAAGGCGAACAACACATGGTCCAGCGCGGACTTTCCGGCGCAGGCTCCAGGGCTCGAGTGGCCCGAATACTTTCGCGGCGCCGGGCTCGACAAGGTGACGAGCTTTATTGTCTGGCAACCGGAAGCGTTTAAGGGAGAAGCGGCGCTGGTGGCCTCTACTCCGCTAGATACTTGGAAGGATTGGCTCGCGTTTCACCGGATCGAAGCGTCTGCGGGAGTTCTTCCGAAAGCATTAGCAGAAGAGCGATTCGCATTTTTCGGCAAGGAACTGTCGGGAACAGAGCAGCAGCGTCCCCGTTGGGAGCGCGGAGTTTTCGTGGTTGACGGACTGCTGGGAGATGCGGTCGGCCAGGTTTACGCTCAACGTTTCTTCTCTCCCGAGGCCAAGGCTCAGGCCCAGGCGATGGTGGCGAATCTGATCGCCGCCTTCCACAAGCGCATCGAGGCTCTGACTTGGATGGATCCAGCAACAAAAGCGGAGGCCGAGGCCAAGCTCTCGACGCTGTATGTCGGAGTCGGGTATCCAGAAACCTGGCACGATTATTCAAATTACGAAGTCAAGGCCGACGACATTTTCGGAAATATCTGGCGAGGAAACCTGTCGGAATATGAGCGCCAGATCGCCCGATTGGGCAAGCCGGTGGATCGAAAAGAATGGTCGATGACACCGCAGACAGTGAATGCGGTGAATCTGCCTCTGCAGAATGCGCTCAATTTCCCAGCCGCGATTTTGCAGCCACCGTTCTACGATCCGCAGGCTCCGGCGGCGGTGAATTACGGTGCGATCGGCACGGTCATTGGCCACGAGATCAGCCACACGTTTGATACGGAAGGCAGCACGTTTGACTCGAAGGGTCGGCTTCGCAACTGGTGGACTCCGGATGACTTGAAACATTTCGAGGCCGCGACGGCTCAACTGGCCGCGCAATACGATACCTACAAGCCTTTCCCCGACCTGGCCATCAATGGAAAACAGACGCTGGCTGAGAATATCGCTGACGTGGCGGGCATTTCAGCGGCGTATGACGGGTATCGAGCATCGCTCGCGGGCAAGATGGCTCCGACGCAAGACGGATTTTCAAGTGACCAGCAATTCTTCCTGGCTTTTGGACAGAATTGGGGAGAGAAGACACGCGAAGCGGCGCTTCGTCAGCAAGTGATGACGGATTCGCATTCTCCCGGTGAATACAGGGCATGCACCGTGCGCAATATCGATGCCTGGTACGGAGCTTTCGACGTGCAAGCGGGAGAGAAACTGTATCTGGCACCGAGCGAGCGCGTTCGCATCTGGTAACCGGAATCGAAACGCTAAATCGCGGGCACCAGAAGACTCTGAACCTGACCCAGCAGTTTTTCTGCTGCGTCGCCGGGATCTTGCGTGGCGAAATCCTCGTCCAACGTGAGAATCGCGACATCCGGAACGACTTCTTGCAGGGCCGCGCGAACCGGTTTGCCGCGAAGAAACTGGATGCGCGATGAAACTACGACCAGTTTGGCCTTCGTCGCCTTGAGCAGGATCGGAGCGTCTTCAACGGTCGTGGTGGTCAGAGCATTAAATCCGGCGTTGCAGAGAATCTCGCGCAGGAACGTGCACACGTCCAGCGAGCCATAGACGCAGAGGAGGCGCGGCCGGGCATCTCCGGTTTTTCCGCGCGAATAGCGCGAGCCAAGATATGCAGCCGTGATGGCTTCTTCCAAAGACTCGTAGGTTTCGAATTCCTTGAGGAGATGAGTCATCTCGAGGACTTTGCGGACCTTCGGCGGCAAGCCACAGAGTTTGACGTCGCCTGATTTCGCACGGGCCGCTTGCACTAGCCGCATCATCGCCCCGAGACCGCTGCTGTCGACGAACTCCACTTTTTCGAGTTGCAGAACGACGTCGCCGTATTTCTCGATGGCGTCTCCCACCTGGGAGTGCAGGGTGAAGACTTCGTTGCCAGAAATAATTCGCCCCTGGCACTGGACAACGAAAACCTCGCCCACGGGGCGGCTTTCCAAGCGCAGCTGCATCACGCCTCCTTAGTTCTCGAATTGTCCGGAGTAGCCCTCGCCTGTCAGATCATCCATGGAGCGGCCACGGGCGGGAATCTTACGTCAGGGTTATAGGCGAGTCAATGAATACTGCTGGTCACGCGAGAGCGGAATGATGAACAAACGGACAGCCGAGGCGGCTGTCCGCACATGGTTCGTCTAGTCCACCGTTCTTACGTCTTCGGGCAGGGTCATCACAAACTTGCAACTTCCAGTGGTTACGGAGCATGAGAGCGTTCCGCGGCGCAAGATTTTCACGGGCGTGTCGTCGGGGAATGTGAGGTGATAGTCAGCGGTGCGGAGCGCATCCGCGTACGACTTGAGCTTCTCATCCCCGCTGATGAAGCGGACAGCATCAACCTTGGCGGCTTCACGGGCTCCGCCGCTCAGCAGGATGAAGAAGTCCGCATTGCCAGTCTGGCTGGTCTTGCCGAGATCGACCGTGCTCAGGCGCTCAAGGTCATCTTTATAGCGTGCCACTGCGGCGTCGGCCTTCGCGTCGCCTCCAGCCAACGACGCCAGGCGGTCGCGAGTTTCCGGAGTTGGGCGCAAGCCGTTCATCGAAAGCGCATAAGTTCGGAGTGCTAGGTCTTTTTCTCCGCGCTTCGCGTAGATCTGGCCGAGATGATCGCCCACTTCGCCGTGATGGCCTAGCTCCCAAGCCGCGGCTACGTATTTCTGTGCTTTATCGAGATTGCCTTCGTCGAATTCGATCCAGCCGAGAGTGTCCCAATAGGCGATCAGCGATGGAACCAGCGAAAGATCGTTTCGCGTCAAGCGATCGAGAGACACATTCCGCAACGCAGCGGCAGTGGCCGATACCGCGGACTCGGCATACTGTTGCGCGCGATCGAGATGCGTTTTCTTCAGCGACAACTGGTAGGCGATGTTGTTCCAGACCAGCGGCGTGGCATTGAGTTCAACCGCATGATCGAATGCCGCAAGCGCTTTGTCCTCTTGCCCGAGATTCAGATAGGCGTCGCCAAGGCTGACTTGCAACTCGCCGCTGTCGGGAGTCAGGGACGCAGCTTTTTCCAACTCAGGAACGGCGAGGTCATACTTGTGCCACTCGGCGTACATTGCGCCCAAGTTGGCATGCGCAAACTTGTCGAGCGGATTGTTCTCGAGTTGCTTGTTGAAGGCTTTCGCAGCCTCGTCGTACTTGCGGTCTTGCCAATACGCGCGGCCGAGATTGTTGTATGCGAATTCGTCGTAAGGATTGACTTCGATTTGTTTCTGGAACGAGGCGATCGCTTGATCGTCCTGGCGCACCTGCAGGTAGATCAGACCGAGATTGTTCCATGCGAACTTGTTCTTGGGATCAATTTCAGTCGCGCGCTTCAAGAGCACTTCAGCTATTGCCAGATTGCCGGCGTCGACGGCAGCGCGCGCGCTTTCAAGAAGATCATCGGCCTTCATGTCGGCCGGAGGGACGAGGCCGCCCGCAACCGTGCTTTCAACCGATAACTGCTGCGCCAAGTCGGCGCCCACCGCGCGGCGGAAGGACTCGTAGTCCGTAGCGCGGGCGACAGGCAAATCGTCCTGATGCAACGTTAACGTGCGGCTGGCGGTAAAAACTCCACCCTGCAGCTGATAGGCAGCATCGTATTCCGCGTAGTCGCGCTTCAGAGAGAATGCGAGTGGCGCGCGTGCGGTGTATTTGGAAGGCAGCTCCAGCTTGATCTTGTAGGAATATTCGCCCTTCGGCCCCAGCTTCAAAGGCTCGGCATCGGGATCGCTCTGATCGTCGTCGACGTCAGGCAGACTGAACTGCACGAGCGGCAGGACGATTTGCGTTTTCTTCTTCGACCAGTCGAGAAAGTTCGGCTTGGAGACGTCGTAGGACATCGCGAATGGTTCTTTCGTCGCCGCCGGATCACTCACCACGAGGTGAGTGATTTCACCGCCAAGGCCTCCATTGATGTTGTCGGCAACGCGCTGCCAATTCGATTCCGGAACGCGGCGGAAGACGGAGCGCAACAGCAACTCTTCATCCCCGCGGAACTCGTAGTGCACGTGAGCCTCGAGCTTTCCAATGTCATTGACCTTCCCGACGACTTCCGAACGCTCATAGTCTGGCATCGGCGTGTCAGCAGGAGTATTTTCGAGATGCGGCGCCAGCTTCGACGGAGGATCCGCAGGAGGAATCACGAGCGCCTGCTTGTTGCGCAACGTATAGGCCAGCAGCCGAAACGGCGCGACCTCGCTGGTCGTATCCATCCAGACTTCTTCTTTTCCCATCGGCAGCATGGTGATGACGTGATCGAACTGCGAAGGCGAAGGCACATCGGGATCGAGCTTACGGCTGGAATTGATCAGCACGGAATCGGCGTGAAGGCCTTCGGCCTCGAGCAGGGACGCGAGCAAGGTGTGCTTGTCTTTGCAATCGCCATACTGATCGTGTAGGACATCGGTGGCCGCGTGCGGCTGGTAACGGCCGACTCCCAGCGACAGGCTCACATAGCGGAAGTTCTTGGCCACGAAATCGTAGAGCGCTTCGGTCTTTGCAAGGTCGGTATTCAGACCCTTAGTGAGGTCCTGTGCCTTGGCGCGCACGTCGGTTGTCGGAGCGCGGCGATCTTTCTCGAGGCTGGCATACCAGCGGCCAATCTGTTCCCAAGACTCAAATGTGGTCAGTTGCACGTCGGGGCGGTCGTCGTCGGCATGATGTTTCTTCTTCTTTTTGTCTTTGTCCTTGGCTTTGTCGTCGTCTTCGCGCTCCAGATGCGAACTCGACCAGTGATAGATCCGGCGGCCGTTGTCTTCGGTGATCTTCGGATCCATCCCCGGCTTGCATTTGACCTTCAACGTCCGGCCGGCGGGAACGTCGACCTCGAGCGTTTCATCGAGATCAATATTGCTTTTGTCGAATTCGTACTCCGCCCAGAATTGTCCGGCGGCCAGCGGGGTGTGAATCACCGTGACCATGTCGTATTCGAGGACTTCTCCGGGGCGCAGCCCGGGAACGGTGATGTGCTTCTGGCGATAGTCGGTGTAGACGGGAGCTTCTCGCTCCAGCGGAGCGCTCAAGTCCTGAACCGCGTCGTCGCCGGCCTTCACGACTGTGCCATCTTCTTTCAGTACGCGGACGTAGGGAATCTCAACCCGCTCGTTGGCGGAGTTGTAACCTTCCTGCAACTGCCCCCACTGCTGCACTCCGGCTTCGCTCTGCACCCGGATTCGGGCGACGGTTTCCTTGCGTCCGGTGCCATCGGATTCAAAGCGGTAATGCGAGTGCATCTGCTCGATGACGAACGACTCTTGGGAATACTCGCGGTTCTTTCCTTCCGGCTTTGTTGAATCCGCGGCACTGGCCGCCTTTGCCGGGGCGGATGCGTTGGGAGGAACAGGAGCGGACTGCTGGGCATTTGCAGCAACGGCAAGCGCGCAGCAAAACAGAGAGGCAAGGAAACGATCACTCATAGTTGGAATGGGTCCTGCTTATTATCCCACGCACTAGGTGCATAGAGAGTATTCGCCGGACGCTGAGTAACGACAGGCGAGACGCGGACTGTAAGAGTGGCTAGCTTCGGATATAACGCTACTTTTTCACATAATGAAAATTATTGTGCATATTAATACCGTGATCAGCATCACATTTTGAGCTTGAGTCGCTGAAAATCCGGCGTAGAATCGCTGGCAGATAGTCTTGTTTCGCTGCGACGCGAAGCAAGCGTGACGCATAATGTAATTGCGCCACGATCTTTCCGTCCGGAGGTTTGCATGGAAGATCGGGCCCCAGTCGTCTCTCCTACTGAGCAGTCCTCTACCACCACCACTTCAATGAGGCATCGCGAAGGCCGCGGAGCATGGGTTCTCACCGCTTACGGCATTTCAGGCCTCGCGTTGTTTGGCGTACTAGCCTACTTCTTCTCGGACTTCATAGCTCACTAGTCCAGGGCTGCAGTGGCGAACGGGCGCGCGCGTCCGCGGATGAGTGGATGAGTGTGTTTGCAAAGCTCTTGGCTTTCCAACCTTACAGTTTTTCGGCTTTCGTACACATCCTTCTCGCCTGAAATTCAACAGTTTTAGACGTGCTACAATGAGCGGCCTTGGATTGTTGCTTCGGCACCCGGCAAACCCCACACAAGGATTACTGATTCACGGAACAAGCTGTGCCTAAGATTCCCACACCCAGCACGACGCCCATCACCTATGCCGATGCCGGGGTCGACATCAGCCGCGCAAATCGGACCAAGCAGCGCATCAAGTACCTGGCACACAAGACCTTTACCCGCGGCGTCCTGAGCGAAATCGGCGGCTTTGGCGGGCTGTTTGCTGTTGATAAGACGAAGTACGCGGACCCGGTTCTGGTTTCGAGCGTTGATGGCGTTGGCACCAAGCTGAAGATTGCCTTCGAAATGGACCTGCACTCGACCGTGGGCGCGGATCTGGTGAACCATTGCGTCAATGACATTGCGGTGCAAGGTGCCGCGCCGCTGTTCTTTATGGATTACCTCGCCACGGGAACTCTGGATCCATCGATCGCAGAGAAAGTTGTCGAAGGCATCGCCGACGCCTGCAAACACAACGGATGCGCGCTGATCGGCGGCGAGACCGCCGAAATGCCGGGTTTCTATCCCGATGGCGAATACGATCTCGCAGGATTCATTGTGGGCGTGGTGGATCGCGAAAAGATCATCACCGGGAAAGACGTGCAAATCGGCGACATCATTCTCGGCCTGCCGTCGAATGGACTGCACACGAACGGATATTCTCTCGCCCGCAAGCTGCTGTTTGAGGTAGCCCGCTACTCGCCTGAGACCTATGTGAACGAGATCAAGAACAAGGTCGGCAACGAGTTGATGCGCACCCACAAAAGCTACTGGCCGGCGTTGCGGAAGTTGATCGATGCCCAGTGCGTCGCGGCGCTCGCGCACATTACCGGCGGCGGCATCACAGAAAATCTGCCGCGCGTGCTTCCCCGCGGAACAGCGGCGGCGATCGAACTCGGAACCTGGCCCGTGCTTCCCATCTTTGAGCATTTGCAACAACTCGGAAATGTGCCGCAGGAAGAAATGCTGCGCACGTTCAATATGGGGCTGGGAATGCTGCTCGTTGTGCCTTCGGCGAAATTCAAGAAGGCTCAATCGGTTCTGGAGCGTGTGGGCGAGAAAGCTTACACGATCGGACGCATCATCAAGGGCGAACGCAAAGTCACCTACAGTTGAGCGTCTTTCCCGCCACGGAGGCACGGAGCCACCGAGAAAACCGATCTTAATTTTTCTGATTGTCGAATACCCCTCGATAGCCAACGCGCTCCGCCCCGCAGGATCTTCCTGTTTTACTTTCCTTTGTTTTTCTCCGTGCTTCCGTGTCTCCGTGGTGAATTATGATGTTCGCCTTAAATGAAATCTCTCGGCATTCTCCTCTCCGGACGCGGGTCGAACTTTGTCGCTATCGCGGATAGCATAGATGCGGGCCGCATTCCCGATGCCCGGATCGCGGTCGTCATCTCCAACAAGACGGATGCACCCGGAATTGGAACCGCCCGACAGCGGGGGTTGAATGCGGTCGTCATTCCATCGAAAGGCAAGCTGCGCGAGGAGCACGATCGCGAGGTTGTCACCGCGCTCCAGCAGAACGGAGTAGAACTGATCTGCCTTGCGGGATATATGCGGTTGCTCTCGCCCTGGTTTGTGCAGCAGTTTCCGCAACGCATTCTGAATATTCATCCGTCTCTATTGCCCGCGTTTCCTGGACTCGAAGCCCAGGAGCAGGCATTCGCCTACGGCGTGAAGGTGTCGGGGTGCACGGTGCATTTTGTGGATGAGGAACTTGATCACGGCGCGATCATCGTGCAAAAGACCGTGCCAGTGCTGGACGGAGATGACGAACACACTCTGGCGGCGCGCATCCTGGAACAAGAGCATTTGGCTTATACGGAAGCAATCAAAATCGTTTTGAGCGGAAGGTTCGAAGTTTCCGGGCGCAGACTGGTCAGAAATCAGAAAGTAGAAGCCAGAATGCAGAAGTAGTTTTTTCTATTTGAATTCCTTCGCCATCTTCACGATCGGAAGCACTTCCCCGTTGCTCAGTTGGACAGACTGGTTTTCCAATTCCGCATAGCCTTTGGCCTTATAGAATTCCACGCCGCTCAACGTCGCTCCCATTTCCAATCGCGTGAAACCAGCCGCCGTTGCGGCGTTTTCACACGCCTCAAGAATCATGCCGCCGATGCCGCGCCGTGCCCACGCCGGATGCACGAAGAAGGCACGAATCTTGGCGGCGTCTCTGGAAGGATCGAGGAGAGAATCTTCGCGCCGCGCATATTGATCTCCGCCGTAGAGCGTTTTGCGTTTGCTCCATCCACCGCAGGCGACAATCACAGGCTTGGTCTGCGAGAAATCTTCCGCGACCAGATACGTTCCGTCCGCAATCAGTTGGCTGTCGACGCCGTAGACCGACTTGCAAGGCGCCTTCAATCTGGCGAGGAGAATAATCCGCGGCCTGCAGTCCACGCACGGACGCTTCGATAATCTCTCTCAGCCGCGGGACATCAGCCGCGATGGCTTTGCGTATGCGCACAATCATGGCAAGCTTCAGCGTAGTGGCATTCTAGCGCCACGATTCTGCTTCATTCCTTATAATGACCTTTCCCATGCCAACATTCGCGCCTGTCGACGAACAACTTACGTATCTCAAGAAGGGCTCCGCGGAGATCATTCGCGAAGCCGATTTGCGCGCCAAGCTGGAGAAGTCGCGCGCTACTGGCAAACCCCTGCGAGTGAAACTCGGCATGGACCCGACCGCTCCCGATCTGCACCTTGGCCATACCGTTGTCCTGCGCAAGCTCAAACATTTTCAGGATCTCGGCCACACAGCGATTTTCCTCATCGGCGATTTCACCGGGATGATTGGCGATCCGACGGGCCGTTCGGTGACGCGGCCTCCGCTTGACGCGCGAGCAGATTGAGCAGAACGCGGAGACTTATAAAGCACAGGTGTTCAAGATTCTCGATCCTGCGAAGACGGTGGTCGATTTCAACCGCCGCTGGTTCGGGCCGATGAGCTCGGATGAGTTTGTCCGGCTGGCGGCGAGATACACGGTGTCGCAACTGCTCGAGCGCGAGGACTTTCACAAACGTTTTCAGGATGAAAAACCGATCTCTGTGCACGAACTGCTCTATCCACTGGTACAGGGATACGACTCGGTCGCGCTCGAAGCCGACGTTGAGCTCGGTGGCACGGATCAGAAATTCAATCTGCTGGTCGGGCGCGAATTGCAGCGCTCGTACGGACAGGAATCGCAGGTTGTGCTGACTACGCCGATTCTCGAGGGTCTCGACGGCGTGCAGAAGATGTCGAAGTCGCTGGGAAATGCAATCGGCATCCATGAACCACCACTCGAGATGTATGGCAAGATCATGAGCATCTCCGACGAAATGATGTGGCGCTACTACGAGCTGCTGACAGATGTGCAAGTCGCCGAGATCGAGAAAATGAAGACGGGGACGCATCCGATGCAGGCTAAGAAAGATCTCGCGCGCAGGATCGTGGCGGACTTTCATTCGGCAGAAGCAGCTGCGAAGGCTGGCGAGGATTGGGCGAAGCTTAGGCAACGCGAGATGTCTCCGGAAAACATTCCGGATGACATCGAGGAAATCCGGGTCACCTTCGACAACATTCGTGCATCCGATTCGCCTCAGCCCGGTTCAGACAGCCTCATATCGGTCCGACTTGACCGATTGCTGGTTATTTGCGGACTGGCAGACTCAACAACTGATGCCGGGAGAAAACTAAAAGCCTCTTCCGTCGAACTGCTGCGACAAGATGGAGTTCGTGGCGAGGTTTACACTGCCCCGCATCTCGCTATCACTAATTATTCCTTTCCCGTCAGGCTCGTCCTCAGAGTTGGTAAGAAGGTCAAAAAGGCTGTCATCATTGAATCTTGATTAGGAAGTTGTCGTTCTTGTGGGGACAGCCGCCGTCGGCTGTCCGGGCGAGCAAAGCTCGCCTCGCTTTTTGCTGAAGCAATTCCCAAACTAGAATTTCCGCTCGAATTTTCTTGAGCAGAGCACAAGCTTTATCACTACCCTGCCTTACCATGGACAGCAGAGCTCCGCTCTGCCGGACAGCCGATGGCGGCTGTCCCCACATGATTCGCTATGCCGCAGGCTTTCTACCGCCGGCAACTTCCTCATCTGCAGGTTGATGGCCGACAGCATTTTGTAACATTCTGCACTGACCAGCGGTGGGTTCTTCCAGAGCAAGTACGTCCGATCGTTCTCGAATGCTGTCTCCATGACCACGGAGCAAAATTCGATCTCCGAATCGTGGTCATAATGCCTGATCACGTGCACATGATCTTTACCCCGCTCGTCGACTATCAGAGCATGGAAGTTTTCTCGTTGGGAAAGATCATGGATGGAATCAAGGGAGCATCAGCTCACAAGATCAATAAGGGTTTGGGCCGCAAAGGAAGGCTCTGGCAGCCGGAATCTTTTGACCATGTATTGCGTTCGTCGGAGAGCTTGGATGCGAAGGTCGAATACTTGTTGAACAATCCCGTCCGGCGCGGATTGGTTCGAAACTGGCGGGACTATCCGTGGATATGGAAGAAGACATTCGTCAACCCCTTCGCGCCGCCTGAGTTCTGATGAACTGACAGCGGAGCTTCGCTCCGCGGACAGCCCATGGCGGCTGTCTCCACATAACCCCTCTCCAGATCAGCAATTCTGCTACTCTCATCCGCGCGATGCGGGCTACGGTCATTCTCGGGCTGGGATGTTCTCCTCAAGACCTGAAGCCTTTTCAAGCTGAAGCAACTGTCGAATGGCGCATGGGGATGCCGGCGTCGCCCGATGATGCCGACGTCATCTTGTTGTTCGGCGGCGATGGGACCATTCATCGGCACTTGGGACAACTCGTGAAGTTGGGGCTGCCTGTGCTTGTAGTTCCCGCGGGAAGCGGGAACGATTTTGCTAGTTCGCTGGGATTGCGGCGCGTCCGTGATTCGCTGGCAGCCTGGAATCAGTTCTGCCACGGCTCCGCAAACGTGCGTGAGATCGATCTCGGCATTATCTCGCCGATCTATAACGGGGGACAGGCACTTTCGCCGCCTCATTACTTTTGCTGCGTCGCGGGCGTGGGCCTCGACGGCGAAGTCTCTCGCCGCGCTAACAAGCTTCCCCGCTGGCTGCGCGGGCATGGAGGTTATGCGCTCACCCTCGTTCCCACCATCTTCACGTTCGCTCCCTTCCGAATGAAAGTCCTAACGCCTGCAGAACATGCCGCCAATGCTGGCACACACTGGACCGTGCGCAGTGATCAACCCACGCTGCTCGCCGCTTTTGCCAACACTCCACTTTATGGTGGTGGAATGAAAATCGCGCCGAAGGCGAAAATGGATGACGGCCTTCTCGACGTCTGCATCGTGGGCGGAGTCGATCCGCTTAGGCTCTTACGCTTGTTTCCAACGGTCTACAGCGGGAATCATTTAAAAGTGCGCGAGGTCGAATTCTTTCAAGCTCCCCAGGCTGCGCATTGAAACGGAGCAACCGATCGATGTTTACGCCGACGGAGAGTACGTTTGCCCCACACCCGTGGAAGTTGCGGTGCGAGAAAAGGCTTTGAAAGTGATTACGGCCTAACTATCGGCGGCGCCGCCGGCTTGGCTCGGTTAACGTTGGAGACAAAACCACTTACCACGGAGGGCACCAAGTCACACGAAGGCATTTCTTTATAATAAAGTCCTTCGTGATACTTCGTGTCCTTCGTGGTAAATGGTTCATAATTACCACTCGCCAGCCGAGAGTAGCTGATCCCCACATTCACGGGGCTGGTGCTAAACTTTCCTCATGTCTGAGCGACGTTCGCGCACACTGCTCTGGATTCTGATTGGCGGAGGAGCATTCTTCCTCTTCGTGCTGGCCGTCTTTACGCTGGTCTACCTGACGCTGCACGCCAGCGGCACGCAATCCGGACTTGGCGGCTTCGGCGACCGCATCGGCGTCGTCGATCTCGACGGCGTCATTCTTTCGCCGCAACCTGTCGTGGACGAGCTCAAGAAATTTGGCGACGACTCCTCGATCAAGGCAATCATCCTGCACGTGAACTCTCCCGGCGGCGGAGTAGCTGCGTCAGAAGAGATTTATCGGGAAGTGAAGCGCATCCGCAGCGAGAAGAAGAAAAAGATTGTGGTTTCGATCGAGACCGTAGGCGCCAGCGGCGCATTCTACGTAGCCTCGGCCTCCGACAAGATTTATGCGGACGAGGGCAGTATCGTCGGATCGATTGGCGTAATCGCACAATGGGTGAATTACGGCGATTTGTTGAAGTGGGCCAAGCTCAAAGACGTCGTCATCAAGACCGGGGAGTTCAAGGATACGGGCAATCCGGCGCGCGATCTGACTCCGGCGGAGCAAGCCTACATGCAGTCGCTGATCGACAACATGTTCGGACAATTCATTAAGGCCGTGGCCGACGGGCGGGGGCTGAAATATGACGATGTGAAGTCCATCGCCAACGGCAAAGTATGGACCGGCCAGCAGGCGCTCTCGATGAAGCTCATCGATAACGTTGGAGACTTCCAGACCGCGGTCGACGATACTGCGAAGATGGTGAACATCAAGGGTGAACCAACGCTGGTACGTCCTGAAAAAGACCGCCGGACGCTGATGGATCTGCTGCTTGGGGACGTTTCGCAATATCTGCCAAGCCGGGAAAAACTCATGGAGCAGCAGGTCGGCTTCTACTATCTCTGGAAATAGCGGGTGGCCTTTCGCGGAGCCGAGCCGATTGGTCCACTTTGCATATCCGGTGCCCCGAAGCAGCGTCCCAAGACCGCGACTTGCATCCAACCCCTGAAATTTGAGAAGGTTATACGTGCTCGGGGATTGTCCGGGCTTGAGTCAGTCCCCTGCTTGGAGTTCGAGTAGGCAGTGGAACTGATTTTTTGAATGCGAAAGGTTTGGTGTGAGGGGGCGTTATGACAAAAGCGGATCTGATCGACGAAGTCTCGCGTTTGGCGGAACTTACGCGCAAAGACAGCGAAGTGATCGTAGAAACGATCTTTGATAGCGTGGTGCGCTCCTTGCGCGCGGGAGACAAGATCGAGATTCGTGGCTTTGGCAGCTTCCGCACCCGCCAGCGCAAACCGCGTGTCGGACGCAATCCCAAGACCGGCGAGCGCGTAGAAGTGCCGGCGAAGAAGATTCCATTCTTCAAGCCGAGCAAGGAATTAAAAGATTTAGTGAACGTCACGACCGCCGCCGCGCCGGCAAGTCCTGCGCCACCGGCGGCTTCCGTGCCTCCAACGGCATAAACTTATTCCGTACACAGAGTTGACAACTGGCGAATCGACCGTCACCGCCTCGTATTTTGGAAACTTGACGGGCGGTCCTCCTAAGGCTTGTCGCGCAGATACAAGTCCGCCACCTTCAACGCCAGTTCTTCAGGATTCACATCCGACCGGTTCGCCAGAACGATAATCGAAAGATTGTCGTTGGGAAATCGCTGGATCGTGGTTCGAAACCCGATGGTTTCACCATCGTGCGACATGCGCGCGTGGCCTTTATACGGAGCGAGAAACCATCCGAAGCCGTAGCTCACGGGCGAGCCATCGGGAAACTTCGCCGGACCAGCGGTGATCTGCACTGGAGTCAACGCTGGCTGCATCTCGGTTTCACTGAGTAGGCTATGCTCGCGGAGGGCTCGATCCCACTTCGCGAGATCGTCGATCGAGGAATAAATTCCGCCGTCACCCAGGACAGCAGAGGTCGGGCTCTGATCGGTCTGGCGCCACACATTTTTGTCTTTCGTGTGGCCGTAAGCGCGGTGGAATACCTCGTTCTTACCTTTTTCAAAGGCAAGCGTATCGTTCATCTTCAACGGCGCAAAGATTCGTTCGTGAAGAAACTCTCCGAATGGTTTGCCCGAAACCTTCTCCACAATCATGGCTAGTACCGCGTAGCCGGAGTTGCTGTACTCCCACTTCGAGCCGGCAGGAAAATCTCCGGCGGACTGTTGCTCGAGCAACTTCAACACGCCTGCATCGAGAATCTGCGGAATCTTGTCTTCGGGCGTGTTGGGATACTGCTTCATCAGGATGTCTTCGTAATCGGGCAGCCCGGAAGTATGGTTCAGCAGGTTGCGAATCGGTGATCAACTTTCCGTACGCGGGAAACTCCGGGAAAATATCCGTGAGATGGTCGTCATAGCGCAGCTTGCCGTCGTGCACGAGAAGCATGATGCACATCGCAGTGAACTGCTTGGTAAAGGATGCAAGACGGAAGTTAGTTTGCGCGTCGATGGAATGAAGCGTACGAAGATCCGTGACACCGTAACCTTGGCGAAAGACTGGCTTGCCGTTGCGCACAACGAGGACTGCGCCGCCGGGTGCGTTGCTGGACTTGAGCGGAGCGAAGATGGCATCGATCTGGGAAGACGAAACCTGAGCAGCAGAAGAAACGGATAGAGCCAGCGCCAGAAGGATCGCAGATCTCATCATTCCCGGATTCCCGCGACTCCCATCATCCGGCCCGTCTTGCCCTTCTCCGCTCGGTAGGAAAACAGGAGTTCTGGCTGGCAATTCGTGCAGAGTGGAGAGGTCTCGATGTTCTTCTTCGACACTCCCGCAGCGAGCAACTGTTGGCGATTCGCTTCGACCAGATCGAGATAGATTGTTTTCGGCAATTCGCTGTGACCGGGAGCGCGAGCGGTCAGAAACAATAGCGGATACTTTTCTCGCACGGGATCAGAATCCTTCACCTCGCGGAAAAGGCTCGCTCCATATTCAAACTGCGATTCGAACTTGATCCGCACTTCTTCGCCAACAGCGTAGCAGCAACCTTGGATGCCCGGACCGATTGCAGCTTTCAAATCGCGAGGCCGAGTTCCGAAGCAGCGATGCATCTCACCCACGCCCTTCTCGACAATTCGTTTCACTGTTCCACGCCAGCCTGCGTGAAACACGCCGACAGCGTGACGCTTCGTGTCGACTAGAATCACTGGCAAACAGTCCGCAGTCTGGATCGCTAGCAGCAAGTGTGGAGTCGCAGTGATCAAGCCGTCCCCGGTCAGCGGTTCTTCGGGGATCGAGTCAACAAAACGAATGATGTCGGAATGGATTTGCCGCGCAGTGATGAGAGGCCAGAACGAATCGCGGGACTTCGGCGTGCGCCGTCCTGTGCGCGTCACGGCACCTCAGCTCTTTCAGGAATGCGGCGCGATTGCGTTCTACCGCGGCGCGGGAATCGTCTTTGGTGAAGCCGAGATTCAGATCTCCCTTGCCATAAGCGCGAGAAGAACCTCCCGCGCGGGTTGAGAAGCCGTGAATGAGCCAGGGAATCCGGCTCAAATGGGGCGTACGGACAATGTTGAGTTTGGTTTTGCTCGAGGCCCTGGTCAGCACCCATATATGTTACTTGAAGAAGGAAATAAGAAAATGTGGAGCGGACAGTCCCGTCCGTTTGCTCCAACCAACAGCCTCCGCTATAGTTTTAGTCATGTTTGAGAACTTCTCCGCCACCGATCGCTGGACCAAAAAGCAGGTGCACTGCGTATATCAGGCTCAGATTGTGGCCATCGCCACAAGGCATGCCGATGCCGTGGACTACAAGTTTCTGGTCGATGGCCGCAAGGTCTGGGTCGCCTTGCCGCATCCCGCGTGGGTGGAGTATCACAAGCGTACCGGAACGATGATCACCGACTCGCTGGGCGTGGAAATCGCGGGACACTACCTGAAATCCGCGCTCGAAGCGGGTGAAGGCCTTGGCCGCGAGATGTATTCGCTGACGGTGGAAGAGACACTGAAACACCTGGACGCCGCGGTGGCCGAAATGCAAGCCCAGCCCGCATAGCCGAACCGCGCACAAACACCGGCCGCCCCATTCCTCCGCATCAGATTGTGGCCCTCAAATCCTCTCGCAAACCATCGCGACATCTGCTACCGTTCCATCCTCAAATCCGTCCAACGGACCAAAAGCCAACGCCTGCGCGGAGGATCCATGTCCACAACTCTCTCGCCCAGTCCCGAAGCCGCCAATGCTAGTTCTGTTTCCGCTGCTGGAAGAATCGACGCCATCGACATTCTCCGCGGACTGGTCATGGTGATCATGGCGCTCGACCACACGCGCGACTATTTCTCGCATCTTCGCTTTGAGCCGGAAAACCTGGCTCGAACTTGGGGCGCCCTTTTCTTTACCCGGTGGATTACGCATTTCTGCGCCCCGCTCTTCTTTTTTCTCGCGGGCACAGGAGCATTCTTCTACGGCCGCCGTCGCACTGCCTCGGAACTCAGTCGATTTCTCTGGACGCGCGGACTTTGGCTGATCGTATTGGAATTCACAGCTGTCGGTTTCGCGTGGGCGTTTCAGTACCCCTTTGGCATCTTCGGCGTGATCTGGACGCTGGGAGCTTCAATGGTCCTGATGGCTGCGGCGGTCCGGCTTCCCGTGCGATGGCTGGCAGCACTGTCTGTGCTCGTGATCGTAACGCATGATCTGCTCGACCATATTCGTCCCGCACAATTCGGTTCGCTCGGATGGGTTTGGAAATTGCTCCACGTTCGTGGATTTGTGCAGTTGCCCTTTAACATTCCGGAGTTCGTGCTGTTCCCAATCATCCCATGGGTCGCGGTCATGGGCGCAGGCTATGCATTCGGCACTGTCTTCGCGCTCGAACCCGAGAGGCGGCAAAAAATCACCCTCCGCCTCGGGACGGTTCTTACGCTGGCTTTCATCCTGCTGCGAGCCACCAACATTTACGGCAATCCTCCAGCAGGACTGGGCGGAGTATCGCAGGGCGACTGGCACGTTCAGCCGACGATGGAAAAAACGGTCATTCTATTCTTCGACGTCGAAAAGTACCCGCCATCGCTTCAGTTTTTGCTCATGACGATTGGACCGTCGCTATTGCTCCTGTCGTGGCTCGATAAACGTAGTACGCGGCATTTGATGTCGCCTACGGAATCCGCGCTCTTGATCTACGGCCGCGTCCCCTTGTTCTTTTACGTTCTGCACATTTATCTGATTCATGTGCTCGCCGTCGCTATGGCACTGCTTTTCCACCAACCGTTCCACTGGCTGCTGCAGGGCGCATTTTTCCTCAACGACATTCCGTTTGGATACGGCCACAATCTTCCATTCATCTATCTGATGTGGATCACGGCCGTGGCCATCCTCTATCTGCCATGTCGCTGGTGGGCAGATCTGAAGAAGCGACGGAAGGATTGGTGGCTGAGCTATTTGTGATGGCGGGCAAACGGGATTTGCGACGGACGGACCGTGGATAACTCTTAGATCACAACCGCTTCTTTGTATTCTCCGAAGACGCGCCGCATCGCGTCGGAAATCTCTCCGACCGTTGCGGACGCTTCCACTGCGGCGAGAATCCGCGGCATGACATTTGCGCCGGATCGCGCAGATTCTTCCACTGCTGCAAGAGCCACCTTGCACGGACCAGCATCGCGCCTCGCTCGGAGGGCGCGGACACGCTCGACCTGCCGTGGCTCAAGCGCAGGATCAATTCGCTGAATCGGAATCGTTTTTTCTTCTTCGACCTCAAACCGGTTGACGCCGACGACGATCGCTTCTTCGTTGTCGACTCGCTGCTGATATTCGTAAGCAGCGTTTTGAATTTCCTGCTGCACGAATCCGCGTTCGATGGCCTTGAGCATTCCGCCGAGCACTTCGATCTTGCCTAAGTATTCCGCCGCCCGGCTCTCGATCTCATTGGTCAGGCTCTCGACGTAATACGATCCCGCGAAGGGATCGATAGTCTGCGGAGCACCGGATTCGTACGCAATCACTTGCTGCGTTCGCAGGGCGATGCGCGCGGCCTGCTCCGTGGGCAGAGCTAAAGCTTCGTCGTATGAATTCGTATGCAGCGATTGCGTTCCGCCCATCACGGCAGCGAGAGCCTGAATCGCAGTGCGGACGATGTTGTTCTCCGGCTGTTGCGCGGTCAGCGTCGATCCGGCGGTCTGCGTGTGGAAGCGCAGCATCCACGACCGCGGATTCTTTGCCTTGAAGTGTTCGCGCATGATGCGAGCCCACATGCGACGGGCGGCGCGAAATTTCGCGACCTCTTCTAGAAAATTGTTGTGTGCGTTAAAGAAGAACGATAGCCGCGGCGCGAACTTGTCGATATCGAGTCCGGCCTTGATCGCAGCCTCGACATAGGCCATTCCATTGCCGAGCGTGAATGCAACTTCCTGCACGGCCGTCGATCCCGCCTCGCGCATGTGATAGCCGGAGATCGAAATCGTGTTCCACTCGGGAACGTTTTCGTTCGTCCAAGCGAACATGTCGGTAATGACGCGCATCGCCTGCTGCGGAGGATAAATATATGTTCCGCGCGCGATGTATTCCTTCAACACATCGTTCTGCACCGTTCCTGACAACTTCCGGACGTCGGCGCCCTGCCGCCGCGCCACGGCCACATACAGAGCCAGCAGAATCGACGCCGTCGCATTGATCGTCATCGACGTAGAGATTTTGGTCAGATCGATGCCGTCGAAGAGCCGCTGCATATCTTCGATCGAATCAATCGCGACACCAACCTTCCCGACTTCACCGCCAGCAAGCGCGTGATCGGAGTCCATACCAATCTGTGTCGGCAGATCGAACGCAACCGACAGTCCCGTAGTTCCGTTGGCCAGCAGATATTTATAGCGCTTGTTCGATTCCTCGGCGTCGCCCATGCCGGCGTATTGGCGCATGGTCCAGAGACGCCCGCGGTACATGGTGGCCTGCACGCCTCGAGTAAATGGATATTCCCCCGGATATCCAACTTCGCTTTCGTAGTCCGAGCCTTTGAGATCGGCGGGAGTGTAGAGCGGCTTTACCGGAATGTGCGAAGAGGTTTCAATCTCGCCGGGATTAACGGAGGTAGTACTCAACTTCTGGGTCATCGGGTTTCACCAAACGAAACCGGTGCGCTCATGCGGGCGATCACTGCCGTTGGCTCTTTCTTCGCACTCGCCAAAATGAACTCAGCCCGAACCAGGCAAAGGTCACGGAAAAGAGCATCGCAACTCCGGCGCGGCCTGGCCCCACCTGTCCTGCGTGATATTTCGCGTATTCCTTCCACGCGGCGCCGCCGAAGCTGAGGGACATGATAAGGAAGACGACTCCCGTCACCTCGAGCCACAACTGATGCATGACATGACCGAAGGAACGTGCCGTAGTGCGAGCAGCGCTCATGACGGCGCTGAGCGTGCGACTGCGGCCAGCTTGCTGGCTCGCGACTCGCGCCACCGCTCCCACTTTGCGCCATGTGGAAACTTTGCTCACGACCTCGATTTTAACAGCCTGCGGCGCTACAATGACGCAACTCTGAGAGGCAGCGAACCGTTCTTCTGCCTGGGGCATCTAAAGGACTAAGCGTTTATGCAGACTTCCGCGCCCGACCTCGATCAACTTAAATCCCGTATGAAGGCCACATGGATGTCTGGCGATTTCGGCCAGATTGCGAACTACAGCGCCCACGAGGCGGCAAACTTTGTCGGGCGGATTGGACTCAAGCCTGGATCCAAAGTTCTCGACGTTGCGTGCGGTACGGGCAACACGACGATCCCGGCAGCCAAAACAGGCGCTTCAGTCACTGGAGTGGATATTGCCACGAACCTGCTGGAGCAGGCGAAAAAGCGAGCGGAGTCAGAGCAATTGAAAGTTCAGTTCCAGGAGGGCGACGTCGAAGAGTTGCCGTTTCCGGATCACAGTTTCGATGTGGTCTTAAGCATGTTCGGAGCGATGTTCGCTCCGCGCCCGGAGAAAGTTGCTGCGGAGTTGATGCGAGTCTGCAAGCCGGGCGGAGTCATCTCAATGGCGAACTGGACGCCTGAAGGTTTTGTGGGCAAGACATTTCAGGCCACAGCCAAAATGGTGCCTCCACCGCCTGTGCCTCCGCCGGTACTTTGGGGAGACGAAACAGTCGTGCGGCAGCGCCTCGGGTACGGCACAAAGCAGCTAACTTGCACCCGGCAACACGTTCAGTTTGCATATCCATTCAGCCCTCGAGAGACGGTCGATTTCTTCCGAAAATATTTCGGCCCGACCCAGATGGCATTCTCGCGATTGGATGAAGCGAATCAAAAAGTTTTCGCAGATCAAATGGAATCTTTGTGGGCGGAACACAACACCGCCAAGGACGGAACAACCGCGGTGAAGGGTGAATATCTTGACGTTCGCGCGATTCGCGCGTGACGCGGGAAAGTGGTAACTTGAATTTTAGCCAGGGGGGACTCAGTGGATCCACAACTCAAACAACTCATGAAGGAGCTCGGCGACGCCATCAACGAATCTCTTTCCGACTCTGAGCAGATCTCTGAAGTCGTCTCCCGCATCAAAGAGGGTGGGTACGATATCTTCCTGGTCCTCGAAGCGACCATTGGCGTCAGTAAACAGGGAGAGAAGAGTTCCGACAAGACCTCTCTGGTTTCCACGCTCTCTACGAATCCCGAGTTCAAGATCAATGATCAGGATCTGAAATTTCTGAAGTCGCTGCGCATCAAGATCGAGGAAGAGAAGAAATAGTCACCAAATAAACCTCCCCAGACTCAGCATTTCGAAACCAGATCAGTCCGCCAGGACCTGATTCAGCACCTGCTCTACGGCGCGATCCGCCTCGATGATCGAGGATTTGTGATCGGGCATTCCCGAAAGATCGACGTTAGCGAAGGCAATTCTCCCGAAGGTTGACGCCCGAAGAACGTCTCCCGGTGCGGGTTTGCCGTCTTTCCCAAAGTAGAAGCCCGGCGCCGGACTCGCATAGGCGTGACCCCAACGATTCAGGATAATTCCGGCGATATCTCGCCGTGCGTCGAAGCCCGATGCCGCGAACATATCTGTGAGCTGCTGTCGAATTTGCCGTTCGTATTCGCGAAACGGCGTTGAAATCATTTCTGCGCGGCCCAGGTGTCCTTGATCCTCGGCGGTACGACCTGGATGGGGGTAGAGCACTTTGATCGTGAGGACGACGGGAGAATCTGGACCAATCGTCGGCGAGTCCGTACCGCAAATCGCCAGTTTCCTGATCTGCACGTAGCTTCCCATGCCTTCGAACCACTGGCATCCGGAGATCCCCATTTTGTAGAGAAATCGCCAGTTTCTTACAGCGACGTTCGCCACCATGCAAGGCGAACGATAGAACTGCGCATAGGCCCCTCTGCGGTCGTCCGGTAGATCGCGCACGATGTGCTTCGTCGTCCAACTTCCGCCCGCCATCACCACGGAACGCGCTTTCACGCGATAGGTCTTTCCGCCGCGGGTATAGACGATGGTCACAGACGCCGACTTCGCCGGATCGCCATCGTGTTTCACCCAAACCGCGGTCGAACCCAACCGGATTCGGACTGCCGCACCTGGGCGATCGAGTGTTGCGAAATTGACGTTGCCGCGGCAGACGTTTTCAATCGAACTCGCGCCCGCAATCGATTCCGGAATCATCGTCTTCACGATCAGGCGTGCGATGCCACTATTGCCGTCGGGAAACATCTGGTTCCCGTCTTCTTCAAACACACCAAGCGCGTCGAAGGCGAATGCCGTGTAGGCCGAGAGCGCATCGGGACCCAGACCGAACGCACTTCCTTCGTCGAACAGAAATGTTCGAACGGTTTCGCGGCTGATGTGGTGCTGCTCGATCAGGTATTCCTCGAGCGTCATCGTATCGAGCCGGCGGGAAAGCGCATCGCCGCGGTACTTCGGTACTTGGGCTCGAGCTGCGTCCGGCGATTGATAGCGAAGCCACTCCTCCTTGGCCCTCTCGGAAATCGGAGCCCCTTCCAACTTCTTGGCCCATGGATCGGTCAGCCACACTCCTTGCGGTCGTCCAAATTTCGCGCCGAAGTACAAGCCGTAGGGCGCGGAACCGAGATATGGCGTACGTTCCAGCCGTATCTCAGGCTCGGGGCTGTTCCATTTCTGATACTCCAAATGCATGGGTTTCAGACCGATCGATTCATAGAATCGAGCGATAAAGCTGTGCGGATAAGGAATCTGAAAGAGCGCCGAGCCTTGATGCGCGGTTAAAGGGCGGCCGTCGACCAGAAACTCATTGCGCTTGGCTTCGCCACCGAAGATGGGATGGTTGTCGATCACCAGGCACGTCTTGCCTTCTCCAGCCTTGCGTTGAAAGATCAACGCGGCGGCGAGTCCGCTGATGCCTCCACCTACTACGACGCAGTCGAAGGTCTCGCCCGTGTCGATCGCGTCAGCTGGAAGACTCTCGAAAACTCCGTCGCGAATCTGATGGCCGGCCTCCAAGACCGCGGCGGTATTGCCGTTGGAGTTTGCGTAATCACCGACGCCGCCATAACCTGTCCAATCACTGTTCTCCGATCCAGACGAATTATCTTTCGCCTGCGCCAACAACTGAGCAGGGGACACAGGATTGAGCAGCAGCCCGCCGGAAGCCAGCAGCGACGAGTTCAGGAAATCTCGCCGCGTGATATTTCCGTCGAGACCGAGAGCCTTGTCCGATTGTGACTCTCGCGCCTGACCAGCGCCGCTCCGCGATTCGTCAGTCGGATCGATCTTTACGTTCTTCCTCAACTCGCCTCCAGCGCCGAAATCCCTGCCGGCATCGTCAAGCATTATATGTTTCCTGCGAAATTGTGGACTCCCGGCAACCTTGTGCGCCTGTGCTACCATCTACTGTTTTCTTTTCACATCTGCCGTGTGAGAAGCGCAATTCTGTAATGAACTAGCGTCGGGATCTGAGGGTCCGTAATGAAAGACACTCTTGGGGTTCTGTTGGCAGGCGGCGCGGGTGAACGACTCTACCCTCTCACTCGTGATCGAGCGAAGCCCGCAGTCACATTCGGCGGCATCTACCGCATCATCGACATCACTCTTTCCAATTGCCTCAACTCCGACCTGCGCAAGGTCTACATCCTGACGCAGTACAAGGCTCTCTCGCTGAACCGCCATATCCGCGAGGGCTGGAACATTCTCGGCCGCGAGGTGGGAGAGTTCGTCGAGGTCCTGCCGCCCATGAAACGCGTCAGCGACCAGTGGTATCAAGGCACCGCCGACGCCGTCTATCAGAACATTTATTCCATCGGCTCCGAGCAACCGAAGCGCGTCCTGATTCTCTCGGGCGACCACATCTACAAGATGGATTACGGCAAGATGCTCACGCAGCACGAAGACTCCGGCGCCGACATCACGCTTGCCACCATCCAGATCCATCCCAAGGAGACGTACCAATTCGGCGTAGTCGACGTCGATAAGGAAGGCAGAATCCGCGGCTTTGAGGAAAAACCCAAGGTCACGACACTGCGCTCTCCGTTGAACCCCGAAAAAGTAGCGGATTCGATGGGCGTCTATCTCTTCAACGCTGACGTTCTCATTCCCGTCCTGCTAAAAGATGCCGAGGATCCGAAGTCGAGCCACGATTTCGGCAAAGACATCCTGCCCAAGATGGTCGACGATTACCGCGTCTACGCCTTCGACTTTGTCGATGAGAATAAAAAAGAAGCGCTGTACTGGCGCGACGTGGGCACACTCGAGGCCTACTACGAAGCCAATATGGACATCGTCTCGGTTTCGCCCATCTTCAATCTGTATGACGAAGAGTGGCCGATTCGCACGCACCAGCGCCAATACCCGCCGGCTAAATTCGTCTTCGCAGAGTCCGGACGCACCGGCACCGCGCTCGACTCGATCGTCTCAAACGGATGCATCGTCTCCGGCGGCGTAGTCAAGAATTCCGTGCTCTCGCCCGACGTGCGCGTCAATTCCTATTCCGAAGTGGAAGATTGCATTCTGTTCTCCCACGTCAGCGTCGGACGCCGCTGCCGCATTCGCAAAGCTATCCTCGATCGCGACGTGCACATTCCCGAAGGCACAACCATCGGCTATGACGCCGAGGCTGACCGCCAACGATACTTCGTTACCGAGAGCGGCATAACCGTCGTGACCCGCGATTACTCGCTGTTCGAAAATCCCGTGACGGTGGATTACTTCACCAGCGAATAGTTGGACAACTCACGGCTTCCAAAAGGAACCTTCGTGATACTTCGTGTCCTTCGTGGTTTCGAGGTTGGGGCCGCATCCGCTGCTTAAGGTCGGCTCCCCGACGGTGCTTCCCCATTTGAGCGAAGGCTATGCTCATCGACTCCGGCCCACCCAGAGGCGTTACTAAAGGACTAGCCCTGCTGGATCGATCTGCAAAATCGTTATGGCAAACTTAAATCGCTCTCGATGTGGCACTTAGCACGCCGGTGATTCAAGCGTTCCAAGCGATGAACCACGCTTGAAACGGATATGGCCCCTTTTTCCTATTGACGCGGGAGTTATCCCGCTCATAATCGCGAGGGGGTTCACCTTCACGTTTCTGGGCGACTTTCGTGACAGAACGGTGTTCCTGCTTACACCTCCCGGTTCTCAACCGTTGGAGCGTGAAACCCAATCGTTAACCTCGTTTTCAAGGAGCGGTATCCATGAGAAGTACCCGCAAGAATCAGCTGAAGCTTGCTTTCGCTGCTGTTTTGCCTGGCGTGTTGTTAGCGTTTTTCGCATTTCCCGCCGGCGCACAGCCGGTCGACGAAACTCACCCAGCACCCAGCCGAATGATCATCTACGACTCGGCACACGAAGTCACAATCAACGGCACTGTGCAGACAGTTGTTGCGAAACACGTCCCAGGTAGTCCCTCAGGCATGCATCTGCTCGTGAGCGGCACTCAGGGTACGGTGGATGCCCATGTTGGTCCGTTTCTTCCCAAGAACATTCGGCAAGCCCTGCACATGGGTCTTCCTCTGGAGATGGTTGGCGCGATGACGACCGTGCGCGGTAAGCAATTCCTTCTCGTTAGGCAGCTGATTTATGGCGGACAGACGATCACCGTCCGCAACTCTCATGGATTCCTTCTAGCTCCGGCGCGATCATCGCTCGATCCGAGTCCAAAGACGAATGGCAAGCTTACGCTCAACGGGGGTGGACTGTGAGATATATCCAGGCGATTTCGACAACTCTGGCCGTCTGCATGATGGCCGCGCTGGTAGCTTGCAGCTCCGGCAGCAGCAGTTCCACCGGCGGTGGCGGAGGAGGGACCACCCCAATCAGCGTTGCCCTCACCGGTGCGCCTTCCAGCCTCAGTCGCAAATCGAACTGCGTCGATCACGGCCACTGTGAGCAACGATTCCGCGGCAAAGGGTGTGACTTGGAGCTGCACCCCAGCATCTTCTTGCGGCTCATTTAATCCCACGGCCACGGCCAGCGGGACCGCGACCACCTATACGGCACCCGGAGCCGCTGGTTCGGTCGTAGTTACAGCAACGTCGGTAAGCGACACTACGAAGACAGCCACCGCCACTATCAGCATCGCGGTCTCTCAAGTTACTCTGGCGGATGGGAACTATGTCTATGCTCTTTCGCGGCTTCGAACTGCGAATCCAAAACCTCGTAATACGTTGGACGGCGTATTCACGGTTGCTAGCGGAAAAATTTCAGCCGGAGAGCAGGATTTCGTCGATGACACCAACGGCGATCTGCACGACGCGCTCAATCCGACTGGCAGCGGCTACACCACCACAACAGATGGAAATCTGCAGCTCACGCTGGTGACTTGCGCCGGCTCGACTTGCACCTCCGTTGACAATTTAATCGGACCCGGCGGCAATGGTATCGAAACCATCAACGGGCTCGCTGGTTTCTTCGACCCGCGCCCGCTTGATCGAGTTACGACTCGTTCGCCACCTCCAGCGGCACGCTCGATGCGCAAGATACGACGGCAGCAGCCGCGACCCCGGCTGGCCCTTATATCTTCACGGCCGGCGGATCTTGAAGGCCTCGCAGGCGGCGGTATTCTCAACTTCTCCGGCGCGACCGTCTCCACCACAGGAACGGTCGTTGATCTGAATCACGGCTGGCACGATCGAACTGGGCCAGACCATCAGCGCAGGCTCCGTGCAAGCACCGGATGCATCGGCGACGCTTGCTCGTCCAAGTGACCCTGACCGACGTGAATACCACAGTCATCAATATTGCGGGATATATTGTGGACCGATGCCTCACGCGTGCAGGTCGAAGCGGCTACGGTCCCGATCGGAGGCACCGCATATGCCCAGAACACCTCGAACCTGAGCGTATCGGGCAACAGCTACGTCTACGGTGCGTTGGGCGCGGACGGCATTGGGCTGTTCCAGTCGGCCGGCGTGCTCACTATGGGTTCGAGCGGCACGGTATCCGGCGCGATCAGTACCAACGACCTGGCGTAACTCCCAAGTCCCGTCGGCTGCCATCACCGCCGGAACCTACGTGGCTGACACCACCAACGTGCGGCCGCTACACGCTAACCGGTGTCACCAACGGCGTAACCACGTTCAACATTCAGCTTTACGTGGATGGAAATGGAAACGCGCTCGTGCTCACGGCGGACACTACCGATGAACTCGCGGGCCCCGCCTTCCAGCAAACGGCAAGTGCAACCATGAGCGGCAACTACGTCTTGAATGACACTGGCGCGGACGGCACCAACGAAGACGAACTCGACGCAGTCGGACCGGTTACCACCGGAACCGGCACTTTCTCGGGCTTCGCCGATCTGAACTGGCTCAATACGGGTACCGCCTGGCACACAGACTGCGGACCTCACCGTGTCTGGTGCATTCTCAGCTCCTTCAGGCGGTGTCTCTACCGGTACCGGTAACACGATCACAGGTCTAGATGTGACAACCGCTGCGAATGCAGATGCGTTCGACTATTACGTGGTCGACTCGACCAGGGTGATAGCCCTCGATGTAGACGCGAACTTGTCACAACTCGACTTGGCGTTCTTTGAGGCGACACAGTAGGCTGTTACTCGAACAATCAACACAGTGGCGCACTTCGGTGCGCCACTTTTTTATTTCCGCCACCTTCCGAAACGATTCCTCTTCCCACCGCACTATCTCTCTAGTTGCGGCAATTGCCTATTTGCGCAGTGCCGATTATCCTTGCCCAACTTAGGACGGGGCTGGCGGATGATTGGGAAACGTCTGTCGCATTACCAGATCGTCGAGCAGGTTGGCGCCGGCGGCATGGGCGTGGTCTACCGCGCTCACGACGAGCAGCTCGATCGCGATGTCGCCATCAAAGTCCTGCCCTCTCGCGCCCTCTCCGACGACACCGCCCGGAAGCGCTTTCGCAAAGAAGCGCTCTCTCTAGCCCGCCTCAATCATCCCAACATCGCGACCGTGCATGAATTCGGCAGCCAGGGCGACATTGACTTTCTGGTGATCGAATACATCGCCGGCATCACCCTCGATGCGAAGCTGGCTCGTGGGCCGCTTTCACCGGCAGAAGTCATTCGGCTCGGCGTTCAACTCGCCGCCGGGCTCGAGGCCGCGCACTGCGAAGGCATCGTTCATCGCGACCTGAAGCCGGGTAATCTGCGCCTGACGGCAGACGGCCGCCTGAAAATCCTCGATTTTGGTCTCGCTCAGCTGATGCCCCAAGCCAGCGATCAGGGAATGACGGTGAGCCTTACAAAATCGCAGGAAACCAGCGGCACTTTGCCCTATATGTCTCCCGAACAATTGAGTGGCGAGATGGCCGACGCGCGCACCGACATCTGGTCCGCTGGCGCCGTGCTCTACGAGATGGCAACAGGAAAGCGTCCGTTTCCGCAGACGGTGCCGGCGCTCCTGATCAACTCCATTCTCAATCAGCCTCCAGAAGTTCCGAGCAAGATCAATGCCGCCATCCCAACCAGGCTGGATGGGGTGATTCTGAAAGCTCTGGCGCACGATCGCGCCCAGCGCTACCAGTCCGCGGCGCAGTTAGGCGCAGACCTCGAGCGGCCAACCGCGCTGCACTTGGTAACGGTCCCGGTTGCGAACCGTAAGCGATCTCTTGCAACGCTGTTCTCGATCGCGGCGATCGTGTTGCTGTTGGCCGCCGGAACATATTTCTTTCTACATCGCGGGAAAAAGCCATTAACGACGATCAATCGCCGGCGCTCGGTGGCCGTCCTCGGTTTCAAGAACCTATCCGCCAACCCCGAGAAGTCGTGGCTCTCCACGGCAATCTCGGAGATGTTGACCACCGAACTTAGTCAGGGCGATGAACTCCGCACGATCCCGGGAGAAAGCGTCGCTCAAATGAAAGCAAGCCTCGCCTTGCCTGATGCCGACAGCTTCAGCCAGGAAACTCTGACGCATATCCGGCAAAATCTCGGCAGCGACGACGTGGTGCTGGGCTCATATCTCCCTCTCGGCAACGGACAGCTTCGGCTCGACCTGCGCCTGCAGGACACAGTCGCCGGAGTGACGCTTGCTTCCGTCTCGGAAAAAGGCAACGAGTCGGAGATCGATACCCTGGTCAGCCAGGCCGGCGCTGAGTTGCGCGCGAAATTAGGCGTGGGATCGCTATCCGAAACGCAAACGGCTGTGGTGCGCGCATCGCTGCCATCCAATCCGGAAGCGGCGCGCCTATATTCGGAAGGCCTGCAGCGCCTCCGTATGTTCGACGCTCTGGCCGCGCGCGAGTCGCTGGAAAAAGCCGCGCAGCTGGCCCCGGATCATGCTCCCACTCATTCCGCGCTCGCAGAAGCCCTGAACACGCTGGGCTATGAGGACAAAGCCAAGGCGCAGGCCAAGAAAGCCTTGGAACTTTCGCCGAAGTTCTCCCGTGAAGAGCGCTTGCTGATTGAGGCGCGCTCTCACGAACTTCTGGAAGAAATGCCACAGGCCGTCGAAACGTATCGCGAGCTTTGGGAATTTTTCCCCGACAATGTCGACTACGGCTTGTTTCTGTCTCGTACCCAGTTGGCTGCAGGCAATGCCAACGACGCACAAAAGACTCTGACCGATTTACGCAAGCTTTCCGCTTCCGATGCCGACGCCGCCCGTATCGATTTAGCGGAGGCCGAGGTTCGTTCTTCGGTGGGCGATTTCAAGAGTGTGCAATCTCTGTCGGATCGTGCGGCCGTCCGTGGTCGGTCCGTAGGCGCAAACTTGTTGGCGGCGCAGGCATTGCAGTTGGAAGGACACTCCTGGGAGCGGATGGGGGACTTGCAGAAAGCAGCGCAACTCGCCAATCAGGCCAGGGAACTTTATGTTTCCGCGGGAGACCGGAGAGGCGCGGCGCGCTGCGTGGTGACATTGGGAGATCTGCTTTATGACCAGGGAGACTACGCGGGCGCGAAAAAGCAATTCGACAGCGCACTTGCTGACTTCCGCGAGATCGGCGCCCGGAAGAGCGCTCGCGCCGCGCTTGAACGAATCGGAAATGTCTTCTATTCGCAGGGACAGCTGCGCGAGGCCCAGCAATATTACGAGCAGGTCCTACGCTTCGATCAGGAGATCAACGACCGCTTTGGGCTCGCCAGCGACTACGGCAATCTGGCGAATACTCTCGATGGTCTCGGAGAATTAACGCAGGCGATGACGATGCAGAAAAAGGCTCTCCTGACGTTCAACGATGTCGGCAACAAGCGGGGCGCCTCCGATACGCTGAACAATACGGGCAATGTTCTGCTGGAGATCGGGGAATTGGACGAAGCGAAGAAGGACTTCGAGCAAGCTGCCGCCATGATGCGCGAGATATCGTACCGGCACGGCGAGCCCCTTCCGGTCTCGGGCATCGGCGATACTCTTTTCGCGCAAGGCGATCTGGCGCGCGCGCGCAAGCAATACGAAGAAGCCCTCGCCATTGCCAAAGAGGTGAACGACGCTGATGTTACGGCGCAGGATACTGCCTCGTTGGCATCGATTGACCTTGCGGAAAAAAAGTACGCTGACGGCGAAGCGCTCGCCCGTCAATCCGCCGAGTCGTACGAAAAATCCAGCTCCTGGGGAAACGCTGCGTGGGCCGAAGCAACTTTGGCGCGCAACTTGGTCGGCGAAGGCAAACTGACCGATGCCGAAAACGCCGCTGCTAAGGCAATCGCGCTCTCCGGCAAGTCCACCGGACAGACTCCTCGCTACGAAGCCGCTTTCGCAGACGCGAGTGTGAAAACAAAGACCGGAAAAACGGCAGAGGCGCGGCGGGAGCTGGAAGCAACCCTCACCTCAGCTCACAAACTGGGATACCGCTTATACGAATACCAGGCACGATTGGCGCTAGCTGAAATCGAATTGCACGCAGGGTCTCCGTCAGCAATCTCTCATCTCTCTGCTTTGGAAAAAGAGTCCCGTGGACACGGGGCATCGCTCATCGCCAATCAGGCGCAAGAGTTGCTGACAGAAAGAAAAGCGTCAGCCAGATAGATCCAGCCAACGTCAACGTTCCGCTCCGACTTGAGCAATCTGCAATTCGGCGCTTGGCCTCCCGACTGAAGCCCGACCCAATCGATCCAACAATTCATCTTGTCTTACCTGCTACGATGAATGCAGCGGCAAACACCTTCTCGGGAGGTGCTTGTCAACCCTGTTATCCATCCGCGGCACGGTTCGATTAGGAATTCTGTCGCCGATGCAAGACTCACTGTCGCAACGTCGTATTGTCGATTCAGTTTGCGTACAGGCCTAACCTACTGCAACGACTGTATGCCGGCTTCTGGCTCCGAACGCATCTACATTCTGAGGAGTTGGAATCTTGCACCTAACCAACGAGCCTTGCCATTCGGGCTGGCAGGCTCAGGACGCGCACGCGTCCAGAAAGGTTTTGAAGTTCATGAATATCACCCTGTTGAAACATGTTTTCAGGAGGTATGAAGCGCTGGCATGGGTTGGGGCAATCCTTGCCTTTACGCTTCTATCCGTCTCGATACCACTGGCGGCCCAGGATCAAGACGATCCTCCGGGCCGCGTGGCGCGTTTGGGGTACATGGAAGGCTCGGTCTCGTTTCAGCCTGCTGGAGAATCCGAGTGGGTCGAAGCCGTTCCGAATCGTCCCATGACGACCGGCGACAAAGTTTGGGCCGATCGCGATTCGCGCGCCGAGGTCCAACTGGGATCGGCGACGATCAATCTCGCACCGAATACCGGATTTTCTTTTCTCAATCTTGACGACCGCACGATCCAGATTCAACTCAGTTCGGGAAGCATCAACGTCCGTGTTTGGAATTTGGATCGTGACAACGTATTCGAAGTCGACACCGCCAACCAGGCCTTCAGTATTTATCAGCCCGGCCGCTATCGCCTCGACGCTTCGGAAGACGGCAGCAACACCGTAGTGACAATCCGCGACGGCCAGGGTGAATCGACCGGGAACGGGCAGAGCTACACCATGCATTCCGGGCAGCGATTCATTTTCAGTGGGACCACATCACTCAACGCCGAAGTCGAAGAAATCGGCGGTCCGGATGACTTCGACCGCTGGGCCGACGGACGCGAGCGTCGCTATCAGGATTCCCCCTCTGCGCGATATTGCTCGCAACGTGTCGTAGGATTTCAGGATCTCGATGACAATGGCGACTGGCAGCCTTCTCCCGACTACGGCTACGTCTGGTATCCGAGAGTCGCTGCTGGATGGGCTCCGTATCATGACGGGCACTGGGCCTGGATCGATCCCTGGGGCTGGACTTGGGTGGACGATGCGCGCTGGGGATATGCGCCCTTCCACTACGGTCGTTGGGCCGTTTTCGGCGGAAGGTGGGGATGGATTCCGGGGCCGCGTGAAGAGCGCCCCGTTTATGCGCCCGCTCTCGTCGCATTCGTTGGCGGCGGATTCGCCGCCGGCGCGACCGTCGCGTGGTTCCCACTGGGTCCACGCGAAGTCTACGTTCCTTCATATCGTGTGAGCCCTGCCTACGTGAACCGCGTGAACGTTACCAACACGACTGTAAATGTCACGCAGGTCACGAACGTCTACAACACGACGATCGTTAACAACAACACCACCATCAACAACGTGACATACGTGAACCGGAACGTCCGCGGCGGAGTCACCGCGATGCCGCAACGTGACTTCGCAAGTGCGCAGCCCGTCTCGCGCACGGCAGTCGCGGTCAACCAGCAAGAATCTAGCGCGCACGTCCGTCGTTTCAAGAGCGGCCGTGCCTCCGGTCCGCGAAGCTGTCCTTGGCCCGCATACCAACACGGCGAATCGTGTAGCGATGCCTCCGCAAACGGTCGCTAACCGGCCAGTGATTGCCAAGGCTACCGCTCCGCCACCGCCGCCGTCATTTGCGGCAAGGCAGCAGGTTTATGCACAGCATCCAGGCCAACCTGTGGGACGACAGCAGATGCAACAATTGCGTCCCGCGAACGCGCCTGCATCGCCTCTGGTGAAACAGGCGCCTCCGGCGAAAGCAGCGACGCCAACTCCCGCTTCGAGTCGGCCCAGCAACCAGCCGATGAATCAGCCCGGGAATCCGGTGGGCAACACGCGTCCCGCTGGAAATACGCCGCCTGCCGCTCAACCGACTCCGGGAAATCAACCGGCCGGAAATAATCGTCCGGGAACGACTCGACCCTTTGAGCCACCGGCACGCAATGATCGCCCTTCGTCTGCGCAGCCGAACAACCAGCCGCAACCCGCGCAACCGCAGCCGAATCAGGCTCGCCCCAATCAATGAAATCAACCGCAACCGAGTCAGCCGCAGCCCAACCGGCCGCAGATGAATCAACTGGCACCAAACAATCGTCCGGAGAATAACGCTCCAACCGCGCCATCCAACAACCGGCCGCCATCCGCGCAGCCGAACAATCGTCCGGAGCAGAATCAGCCGCGCCCGAACCAGCCGATGCCGGATAACCGTCCGACACCCCAGCAACAACCGCAAAACACACGGCCGACTCCTCCGCCACAGAACGATCGTTATCGTCCACCGGAGCAGCCTCGGACCGATCAACCCCGGACCGATCAACCTCGTAATGATCAGCCGCAGCCACGCAACGACCGGCCGCAAGCG
Source organism: uncultured Acidobacteriota bacterium (assembly GCA_963787685.1). Taxonomy (GTDB): domain Bacteria; phylum Acidobacteriota; class Terriglobia; order Terriglobales; family Acidobacteriaceae; genus Sulfotelmatobacter. The sequence continues at coordinate 47,946 of CAWBED010000022.1, read as the reverse complement.
CCTCCGCAAAACGCGCGCCCACAGCCCGCTCCGGAGAACCGACCGGCAGCAGCAACAACAGCAGCAGCAGAGACCGCAGCCTAAGCAGACGCCCGAAGAAAAGAAGCGTCAGGACGAGCAAAACAAACAAAAACCGCAATAACGACACGGCTAGCAATGAAGCAAAAGGCGCCCGAACCTGGGCGCCTTTTGTTTGTTGAGCGAAGAGCTTGAGAAGAATTATTTTTCCAGCGCCGGCGCCGGATACTCCGGCAGCTTTTCCTTGTTCTGATTCGCGCGCTTCACTTCGAGTTCGTCGAACAGTACTGCCGGAGCGACAATGCTGTGCGGAATCTTCTGCATGTGATTGTCGACATGTGATTCGTCTCCGGCCGCAATCAGGTCTGTCCGAAGGGCCCGAGTATCAAGGTCTCCAAACGCCGCCCCCCGAACGAGTTCTTCGTGACCATCCTTCGTCCACACTTTGTAAATCAGACGGGGCACCAGGCTGGGACCAAATGTTTCTACGGAATAGCAATACTGCAGGTCTCGTTGCTGGCACAGATCGAGGAATTTCTTCTTCAACTCTTCTTTGGAAACGGGCTGTGACGTACTCACGATCAGATTGCTATTGTGTGGCATCGGATTACCAGCCGGTATCTGCGCGCGGGCGTGACCGTTGGAGGCGGGGAAGTCCCGAATCGGCTCGCGTCCAATTAGATAGTTTTCGAGAATGCCCTTCTCAATCACAGAAACCCGTTGCGCCGGGACACCCTCATCATCAATCTCGTAGTGCCCCAACAGAGACTCGCCCTTGTACGAGGAAATGGTTGGATCCGAAATGACTGAAATGAAATCCGGCAACACCCTGCTCTTGTAGCTCGCAGCGAACCCCCCGGTCGTGCGCGCATTCTTTCCAAGTTCCGGTTTGTGGCCGAGGATGTTATCTCCCACCAAGGTTGAAAAAATGGTAGTTGCTGCATGCGCGGAAAAAAGCACAGGTCCCCGGTACTCTTCGTCCGCCACTGCGGCGTCGCGCAATCCCTTCAGAGTCTCGGCAAGCTTTGTGGCTCGCGCCGAGAAATCGGCAGCGGTCGGAAGCTCTTTGATGCTTCCCACGCTGTAGCCGGTATCACGGGTCAGGCTCATGCCATCCGCAGCCTGAGTGGTGGCCGCGATGTTCATCTCATAGAGATTTTCGCCGCTGCGTACGACCGTGCCTTCGGAATTTACCAAGTACCGATTCACAGCCTGAAAGCTGAGCCTCGACTCGGAGGTTTCGATCTCCGGATCGCTCTTGTAAATCGCGGACGCGTCCTGCAGCATCTTCTTCCACGGCTCGGGGTCGAATTCGAGTTTGACCAGAGGGCCAACCGACTGCACCGGATCGGCATGCGCGAAATCGTCCACTGGTTGGTCGATGTTCAGTTGCTTGAGCTGCGATTGCTTCGCCGTCAGCGATTCGGCCGCAGCCTTATAAGCGCGATCGGTCGCGAGCCAGAGTTGGTGACGAAAAGCCAGAACGTCATCATCAACCGGCAAAAAATCGAGAGTGCCTTCGCCCTGGCCGGAATAGCTGTCCTGCTTGTAGTCTCCGATGCGTACCACTACCCGGAGGAACCGAAAGCGTATACGCGCATCGCCTCGGATAGCGCCGAAAGCAGCCTCTGCCGAGTACTGATCTAAGTCGAAGACGCGGTATTCGATGTAGTAAGGTGCGGCGACTTGCTCCATCTTCAGTTGCGACCTGGAGCGTTCGAGTTCGGCGTGCATGGCGGAAAGAATCATGTCGTCTTTCCCGTCGCCGTTCCTCTGCTGCGCGAAAGCCAGTGCGGATAAGAGTGACACAGCGATCAGCGGGAGCAGGGATCTCTGAAAATTAGCCATCAGCCGAATGATCGTGTTCATTGCTGCGCCCCCGCATTCTTTCCCGAACTCGCGCCCTCATCGACCGGTGATGGCAGAATCGGCGGCCGGTTTAGCGAATGCGCTCGCTTCTGCACTTCGATCTCGGAAAACAACATGGCCGGAGCCGCGGCCGCGACCGGTACCTGCCCGGACTCCGCACCGCAAATGCCGTTGAAGACATCCGTCTTATCGCCGGTAAGCTGAATGCGATTCATTGCAGCCAGCGGAGTGCCGACGATGTCGATCCCGCGCACGAGTTCATCGGGTCTCCCATCGGGATACACGCGCCACACCAGCACCGGCAACACCTGAAACGCTTGCGGCGCAGAACGTTGCGTCAGCGTGAAGCCACCCTGAATGTCTTCGAAATACAGCCCGTAGGGCTTGCCTTGCTTCTTCACTTCATCAATCAACTTCTGCCGCAGTTCGGAATCCTTGACCGTTTTCGTTGACGAGACGATCAGATTTCCCTGGCGCCCGGTCGCCATCAATCCTGGCTGTGCGCGGCCGTGCCCGTTGGAATTGGCGAAATTCTTGATCGGCAACCGCGACATCAAGAAATTCTTCAGGATGCCGTTCTTGATCACGTCCACCCGCATCGCCGGCATACCTTCGTCGTCGAATTCATACCAGCCGCCGAGATCCAATCCATTTAGCTTGCGCTGCGTGGGATCGTCGATCACGCTCAGGAAGTCAGGAAGCACCGCTTGCCCGACTTTCTTCGTGAACGTTTGCCCTTCCTGCTCGCCGCGCTGGCGATGACCTTCCAGGCGATGGCCCAGCACCTCATGAAAGAAAACCGCCGAGGCTCGGCCTGAGAGCAGCGCAGGGCCGTCGAAAGGCTCGGCCACCGGAGCATCTCGCAACGCCTTCAAATCGGACGCCATCTTCTCAACCCGCGCCCCGACCTCCGCTTCGGCGGGCAAATGATCGATGCTTTCGGCTTGAAACGTCTCGACCCGCATCAACTCCATGCCGTCAGTGGCGCGAGTCTCCGCTTCGATTGCGACTCGGATATACGCATTCGGCGCCACGACCTCACCGCCTTCGGTCGACAGGAAATGAAACCGCGTGTTCTGTGCGTTGATCACCACGACCGACGAGTAAATGTACGGATACTTGCGCAAGTACCCGGAATATTGCCGCGCCAATTTTTCAAGCTGCCGCTGATCGGGATTGACCGCGACATCCTTGTAGTCGGCATGGTTTGTAGGCTTCTCCTCGGAAAAATCTGGGGACGTGTCTTCTTCCTGCGCGTTTACCTGCGTTTTGGTCTTCACGTTCAGGTATGCCTTCGAAGCCTTGCGATACTCCTCGTACGTCAGCCGCCACAGTTCGCGTGCAATCGCGTTGCGGTCGTCGTCGAGCGGCAACGACCCTGAAGTCCGCGCCGACGCCCGATTCTGCGAGTGTGAGTTGTCGAGTGCTGCGGTTCCGATCCGCATCGTCACATCCGCGCTTCGGTGACGCGTCTGCAGAGAATTGATCAACTCGCCCTGGCTCCCCATCACCATGGCGGTGCGCTGGTCATAAACGGAATAGCTGAGAAAATATGGCGCAGGATCGAGTTTCCCCAGGCTGCTCTGCGCCCGCTGCATTTCGTCGTGCATGGTCGCGAGCAGCACATCAGATTTTTCCTTCGGAGCCGAAGCCGCCCGGGAGTGGGCGACCAAAGCAAGCACAACTGCGAAAAGGCATCCCAAGGCGCGATGCCGAGACCGATTCTTCATGGAGTAGCGGAGTCTCCTATCGGGAAAGAACCGTTAAGCGTAGCAGATGGTTTGTTTTGGGCCACGTATGAATCGAGCTTCCCACTGCTACAATTCCCTGTTTCGCACATGCGTGCTGTGCGCGGGTTACCACAGGTCGCGAACTTCAAGCGGCACAACAACGTACTGTCCATTGGGCCTGCAGCGGTCTCGCTAAATCAGGCCCAAGTCTCAGTTTAGGAAGCCGTAATCTCCGGGGAGTGCAAGTGGAAGACGTCCAGGTCGTTGCGATGCTGGTTCGGCGGTGTATCGCCGGCGATGCCGCCGCCTGGGAGGAAATCGTGCAGACCTATAACCGGCGTATCTACAACATTTGCTACCGCTTCGCCGGGTCCTCGGACGATGCCCAAGACCTCACCCAAGAGGTCTTCATCAAGATGTACCGCACGCTTCCGAGCTACGACCACACCAAAGGTGCATTCGTAACCTGGGTCACGACGATCACTCGAAACCTGCTCGTCGATCACTTCCGCAAGACCAAGCAGGACCGTATGACCGACTCTATGGACACGGTAGCCTCCGAGCATGAGGACGCCCAGCCGCTCAGTGAGCAAATTCCTGACCAATCTGCTCCCCCGGATGCCCGCGTACGCAGCCGGGAGGTCTCGGAGACCGTCCATGCGGCCTTGGGCAAGCTTTCTCCCGAGCTTCGGGAAGCAGTGATTCTAAGGGACTTACAGGATATGGACTACAAAGAGATTGCCGCCGTTTTGAAGGTTCCGGAGGGTACCGTGAAATCGCGAATAAATCGGGGTCGGGCGGAACTTGCCAGGCTCCTTCAACGTACCTATAGGCAGGTGATGTGATGCCAGACCACACCAGTAACGGAATGCAGTGTAACGAGTTCGAACTCCTGCTCACGGATGCCATTGACGGCGTTCTGACCGGAGCCCGGCTCGACCGCTTCCAGTCTCACGCCAGCAGTTGCGCGGCGTGCGGACCGCTGCTCGCTGAAGCTGAAGCGGGCCGCAACTGGCTGAAGGGTCTCACGGAGGTGGAGCCTCCAGCCAGCCTGGTTAACAACATTCTGGCATCCACGACGGGCGTTGACACCCAACGTCTTCGGACAGCCGTGCCCGTTCGCCAGCCGCGCGTTTCGTGGCTGGAGCACGTGCAAGCTTCGTTCCTCGAGCCGATCTGGGCAATGGTTCGCCAGCCGCGCTTCGCCATGTCATTCGGCATGGCCTTCTTCGCGCTGTCGGTGAGCCTGACTGTCGCCGGTGTGAAACCGAGCGATCTTCGCCAGGTCAGCTTGCGGCCGTCCGCGATCCGGCACACGTACTACAATACGCAGGCTCGGGTCGTCCGGTATTACGACAATGTCCGGCTCGTTTATGAAGTGCAGGCTGCCGTTCGGGGAATCAAGCGCAACCTGACACCCGCCGAGCCCGGACCGTCGAAGCAGAAAGAACACAAGAACGACACAACACAACAGCCCGAGCAGAAGCAGGAGCGCAATTACAGCCAGACTGAGAATCAACTCATTCTGGCCAGCGCTCAGCTGGGTCCATCTCTTCGCGATCTGCCTGTAGTGTCGGTGACCACGTACAGGAGGCTCGTATGAACTGCGCCAATCACAGCGATATTGCTGCGGTGGCGTTTTGCCGCACGTGCGGCAAGCCACTTTGCAACCAATGCACCCGTGACGTCCGCGGAGTGATCTACTGCGAATCGTGCCTCGCCGCGCGCATGGACGGCGTTGCCCCGGCTGCTGGATTCGTTCCGCCGGTGCAAACCGTTTATCCGCCCGCCGGAGTCTATGCAGCCGGTCCTCGCCCGCCTATCAACTCTGGCCCGAATCCTGCCGTCGCAGGAATCCTCGCCGGATTCTTCCCCATCGGTGTCGGCGCGGTCTACACCGGCCAGTACGCCAAAGGTCTGTCCCACTTAGTGATCATGGTGCTGCTGATCCTGGGCGTGAGTGCCGACCTGCCCTGGTACGTAATCACGGTCCTTGGGATTGCGATCGGTTTCTTTTACGTCTACCAGATCATCGATTCCGTTCGCAGCGCCAAGGCGATTCAGATGGGAGAACCTGCCCCTGATCCGTTCGGACTCGCGGCAACTTTTGGTGCCGGAGAAAAATTCGAGGGCTCCAAGGTTCCTGCCGGAGCCGCCGTTCTCATCGGCCTGGGCGTGCTGTTTCTCTTGCACACTGCCGGACTTTTTGAATTCGGCCTTGATCGCTTCTGGCCGCTGATCCTGATCTTCCTCGGCGTATGGCTCTTTGCCAAGCAGTGGGGACTGGTCACCACCAGCCGTACTCTTTGCCAGTGCCAGGTTTGCCGCACTCGAAGACTCATGGGTCCGGCGATGTTGGTCACTCTGGGCGTGCTCTTCCTTCTCGATAGCGTTTCTCGCATCGGCTTCGGTAGAACCTGGCCCGCGATCCTGCTCGTTATCGGAGTCGTCAAACTTATTCAGAGCAACGCTTCGTCCGCCGGGCACATTGGACCGCTGCCATCGGGCCGCTCAGGCTTTCCGCCGGCAGCTCCGCCGTCAGAAGTTCAGAGTGTTCCGCAGAGTGCACCGCCCAGCTCCGCGCCGGGCGCCGATCAAGCCTCTTCTGGTGAGGTGAAAAATGTCTAGCCCAGTAATGACTCCACCTCCGATTGCTCCCTTGCCGCCGCGTCGTCATCGGTCTTTCGCCGGACCGTTCGTGCTCATCGTCGTCGGCATCATCTTCCTGCTTGGCACCATGCGAGTTCTCTCGGTCGGCAGGCTCGCGCACTTGTTCGCCAGTTACTGGCCTGTCCTCCTCATCATCTGGGGAGTAATCAAGCTGGTTGAGCATATGCAGGCGCAGCGTGAAGGCACACGCTCTTCCGGCATAGGTGCTGGCGGCGTAGTCCTTGTCGTTATGATCGTTGTATTCGGCCTCGTCGCGACCCAGCTCGAACGCGTCAACTGGTCCGGCTTGCGCGACAATATCGATATCGATGATCCCGATATCTCCCACATCTTTGGCGGAGACACTTTCAACTTCAACGACACTCTCGAGCAGGATTTTCCTGCGGGCGCCAGTCTGAAGGTCATCGACACGCGTGGCGCAGTCAGCGTGCATGCTTCGGATGACAAGAAAATTACTGTCGTCGTCCGCAAGCGCGTCGGGGCTGATAACCAGGGCGACGCCGACAAGTACAACGGCCAAACGAAGCCCACGATTACGGTTATTGGAGGTCTCGTTACCGTCGACGCCAAGGCCGAGGCTGCGGGCGATCACCAGGTCGATGTCGATCTCGATATTTCCCTGCCCCGCAAGGCTGCGGTAACGGTCACTTCGCGCCGCGGGGATGTGAATATTTCCGGACGTGAAGGCGATGTCGACGTTTCCGCTCAGCACTCCGATACGTCTATCGACGACATCACCGGCAACGTCAAAGTGAGCCAGGAAAAAGGCTCGGCGAAAATCGAACAGATCAGCGGGGACGTCCACATCGAAGGCCGCCTCAACGAAGTCTCGGTCTCCGACGTGAAAGGCTCGCTGCAACTCGATGGCGAATTTCAGGAGAGCATTAAGCTCGAGCGCATCGCGAAGTCGGTTACGTTCAAATCTTCGCGAACCGACATGGAATTCTCGCGCATCACGGGCTCGCTGGACCTCGACTCCGACGATCTGCATGCTGAAGACGTCACCGGGCCGGTTCATCTCACCACACGATCCAAGAACATACGCCTTGAGGGAGTTTCCGGTGATGTTCGTTTGCAGGATGATAACGGCGCGGTCGAACTCGGGATGCGGAGCGTCGGCAACGTTCAGATTGATAACCGTAATGGCGACGTGCAGTTAAGCGTGCCCGACAAGTCCGGCTTCCGCCTGGATGCCCGCGCGCGCGATGGCGAGATTCAGTCCGACTTTTCCGAACTGAAGATCGATAACCAGGAACACGAATCGCGAGCCAATGGCAGCGTGGGAAATGCTGCGTCACATATCGTGATCAATAACGAGCACGATGGCATTGAGATTCGGAAGGCCTCGCCCACGCCTCCTGCGCCGCCAGCGCCACCCTGCATCGCCTTCGAAACCTGCAGGGAAATCATTGCCGGCCCCGAAGGAAAACGTTGAGCCGACCGAGAACTAGAGAGAACAGGTTTCAAACCGGCGGTTTCAAGGTTTCAGAGTTCCACGTCAAGCGTCAAGTGGCTTAACTTGAAACTCTGAAACCTGAAACTTTGAAACCTGTGTCCTTACCGATTCAATTTCTCCTTCACCAACTCCTCCACTTGTGCCAGCACTTCATCCTCACTCATTGAAGTGGAGTTGATCACTACTGCATCTGGCGCGGCGACCAACGGAGACGCCGCTCGCGTACGATCTCTACGATCGCGTTCGCGCAGCTCGGCAGCCACGCTCGCCGCCACATCACCTTTGATCTTCTGCTGCGCCATGCGCCGCTGCTCGCGTACCACGGGATCAGCATCCAGAAAGATTTTCAGGTCCGCGTCCGGAAAAACCTTCGTCCCGATGTCGCGGCCTTCCATCACGATTCCGCCGCCGGCACCCATCTCCCGTTGGTGCGCAACCATCCACTCTCTCACTTTCGGATGAACCGACACGCGCGACGCCGCCTCGGTCACATCGCGCTCGCGAATCCGAGAGGACACATCCTTGCTGTCGAGAATCGTGCGATTCCCGCCAAGCGTAGGCTCCAAGCGAATATTTGAACTCTCCGCCAGTTTCACCAGTGTCGGCTCGTCATCAAACGACGCATCTTTATCGATCGCCTTCAATGCCAGTGCGCGATACATCGCGCCGCTCTCCAGGTTCACGTATCCCAGTTTTCTCGCCAGCCGCGATGCAATCGTGCTCTTGCCTGCACCGGCCGGACCGTCGATAGCGATGATCAGTTTTCGTTGTGAAGTGTCAGTCATTCGGAAGTAGAGATTGTACACATTTGGTGTCGCGGTCAGGCGTTGCATGGGGTCACCATCACCGGTAGTGTCCTTTTTCCAGTTCGGAGCGCGAAGATGCGGAACGCAGGCCTGACCACCCGGACACGGCAAGCCTAAGCCTTGTCACAACGACCCACAGTCCTTCCGGTATCTGTCGTGAATTCTCATTCGGCATAACAATGCTTCACCAACGGCACGACGCTCGTGAATCCGCCGCGAGGCCGGCCAACGCCTCTCCGCCACAGTCCAAGGAAAATTATGATTCGGCATGCAAAGGGAGTTCCCTGCTCAAAAACCGGCTCAACCACATCGCGCACTGCGTTCTTCGTAGTGGCCGTCTTATCTTGTTCTTTGACTGCCATTGAGAACGGAACCACACAGTCTGCCGCTCGCGATCCGGGACCGCGCGTCGGTCCGGCCGCAGCGGGCGCAGCCATCGCAGGTCTCACTCCGAATCAACAGGCGTTCTTCTCGGCCGGTCTTGTGACCTTCTCCGAAGTCGAGTCGGTGAAGGGAACCGTATCCGGCACCGGCCTCGGGCTTGGACCAAGATTCAATGCAGAGAGCTGCGCACAATGTCATGCGCAGCCGGCCATCGGAGGCAGCAGCCCGGCAACGAATCCGCAGGTCGCAGTTGCCACCGACCAAGGCGCAACCAACCAGATCCCATCCTTCATCACCAGCACCGGACCCGTTCGTGAAGCGCGTTTTCCCTACACCTCGGACTTGCGCCATCCCGATGGTGGCGTTCACGATCTCTTCACAATCTCTGGAAGAGGCGACGCATCCGGATGCAATATCGCACAGCCCAACTTTCAACAAGCCGCCGACAGCAACAACCTGATCTTCCGCATTCCAACACCGACTTTCGGAAGCGGCTTGATCGAGTCCATTCCTGAGTCCGCCATCCTGGCGCAGGTAAATTCACAGAGCGATCAAAAACATAGAATGGGGATCGGTGGACGTCCGAATACTAATCAAGGCTCTTCAATCTCCGGCAGCCCCAACACCAGCGGCAACGACGGCACAATCACCCGATTTGGATGGAAAGCTCAGAATAAGTCGGTCGAAATCTTCTCTGGCGAGGCCTACAACGTGGAGATGGGTGTCACCAATGAACTCTTTCCCAACGAACGCGACGAAACTCCCGGCTGCGTCTTCAACAGCACACCCGAAGACGTCACCAACTTCGACTTGAGTGGACCCGCGTTGCCCAGCGACATCGTCCGCTTCGCTAGCTTTATGCGTTTTCTGGATCAGCCACAACCAGGCCCATCCACCTCGTCAACCCAAAACGGAGCCAAGGTCTTCCAGCAGATTGGATGTTCGCTCTGCCACAACCCCTCGTTCACCACTGGGCAGTCTAGTTTTGCCGCGCTCAGCAACATTCAGGCAAACCTCTACTCCGATCTTCTGCTCCATCACATGGGACCGAGCCTTGCCGACGACATTGTCCAGGGCCAGGCCCAAGGAGACGAATTTCGGACCGCGCCGCTCTGGGGACTCGGGCAGCGCCTCTTCTTTCTCCACGACGGGCGGACGAAGAATCTCATCAACGCAATTCTCTACCACTCCAGCAACGGCAACCGCCAATATCCAGATTCCGAGGCGAATGGCGTTGTGAAGGCCTACCAGAAACTTTCAGAACAGGATCAGCAGGACTTGCTGAACTTCCTGCGTTCCTTGTAACCACCGCCTGATGAGGCGAGGGATAGCGAGCCTTCGCCTCATCAGCCCTCGCTGATTAAAGTCATCGACGCTATCGAAGATGCGTCCCGGTCCGCACCTGCTCGGGCGTCCACCCGTTTTCGCGGAGTTGTCGAATGCTGAGCGCATCGTTGCGCTTGGCCAGCCGCACACCTGCGTCGTCACGCACAAGATCGCAGTGATAGTAGTCAGGAATCGAGATCCCGAGCGCGCGGCACAAAAGAATCTGCCGTGCGGTTGACTTCAGCAAGTCTGCTCCGCGCACGACTTCGCTGACCCGCATGGCGGCATCGTCAACTACGACAGCCAATTGGTAAGCCGGCACATCATCGCGCCGCCAAACGATGAAATCTCCAAAGTCACGCCCCGCCACCATTCGCTGCGGCCCAAGATGCAAGTCGGTGAAGCTGATCTCCTCGGCGTCAGGAACCTGAAAGCGCCAATTCACTCCAGCAGGTTGCGCCCATGTAGAGACGGCCGCCTCGGCCGTCCCGCGAGGCCGAAGGCGAGCGGACCCAAGTTGCGCGCGTGGGACCAGATCGAGGCCTGCCCTGAGTGAAGTCGAGGGCACCGGGTCAGGAGCGAAGCTCCCCTCCCGCGGCCTGCACCTCCCCGAATACACCGGCTCATCGTCGCCGTCATTCGGCGCCCCTGCCGACTGCGCCACATCCTTCCGCGAGCATGTACACGGATAAATCAGTCCTTGCTCACGCAACGTTTCCCACGCCGCCAGATAGTGCTCTCGCCGCTCGCTCTGCGTGTAAGGGCCAAACGGCCCTCCGCAGTCCGGCCCCTCGGACCACGAAATCCCCAGCCAGCGCAAGTCCTCGATCATCGCTTCCACAAATTCAGATCGGCACCGCTGCGGATCGAGGTCCTCATTGCGGAAGATCAATTGTCCGCCGCGTTCCTTCGCCCGCTGTGCGGCAATCCAAAATGTCCGCGCATGTCCCAAGTGCAAAAGCCCAGTAGGAGAAGGCGCGAGCCGCCCGCGATAGGCATGCAAGGAATCAGCTGATGAAGAGTGTGCCACTGGTGTTTAGGCGATAGTCAAACGCAACGGAGCGGCGATCGAGGCTGTAGCAGCATACTCGATGTGGAGTACGCGTCGCGGTATTTCCGAACGCGACTTGGATGATGCATGAACCAGCAATGGACGCATCGCAACCACTCCGCCCTTGGCCACGACACAATCGACGGGCGTAATCCGTGCCGCTAAGTCGTGAATGCCGTCGTCGCTGAGCACACCAAGTGTGTGGGTCCGCGGCAGGACTCGTAGGGGACCGTTCTCCGCGCTCGAGTCGTCGAAATGAATACGCAGAGCTAACACCTGAGAAAGAGTGCCTGCCGGCGCGTGCGCATAATCGATGTTTTCTTTGACCGACCACGGCCCCCAACCTGGTACCTCAACCCGCTCGCGGAGGGGCACAGCTGTGTCCTGATGCCAAACCACGAGCCAATTCGATTGAGAGGATTTGTCGAACAGCGTCGCACGAAACGGGAAGGCTTTTGTCCCTAGGATCTCGCAAGCTATTTCGGCCAGTAAGTGATTTCCAGCTATCGCTGAAACCGGGGCCAGCCGCATTGCGTGTCGGACGCCCGCTCGGCTTCTTTCTGGTGACAATTCGTAAATCTCTTCCGAAAGACGATCCACCTGTTCCGACGAAAACAGCGCCGGCAGGACCGCAAATCCCATTTGCTGGATTGATTCACGCCAAAACATATTTTATCGAGCCGCGCTACGCGGAACCGGGGCTAAGACCACGACTTTCTCCGGCGTGATCTGCAGCATCGATCGCCCGCTCACATGGACAAAGCTCAATTCCCGCGCGGCCAGCAGCGCATTCACCGCGTCTTTCACCTTGGAGCGCGCGACAAAATTCCCAAAGAAGGTTTCCAGTTCCGCCTGTTCGACCGCGACCACGCAATCCAGGTACTTCGACACCAGCGCCGTGAGCGCCTCCTGTACCGAGAGTCCTACACCTTCCTTGACCGCTTCCGGCGCCCAGCGGTATAGCACATCCCACACCGATCCTTCGCTGGCCTTGTAATCCACGCGCGTGATGCGCAGCTTCGACCACAACTCCGCCAGCGCCTTGTCGAGCGCCGCCAGTGACAAGCTACCGCCCAATTCGTCCTGCATCTTCTGCTTCGAGATCGGTCCACCGCGCTGAATCAGCGCAAATATGTCGCACGCCAGCGCGGAATAGGGCGACCGCGATCCGGCCTTCGGCGCTGCTTTTGGATTGCGTTCTCCCGTGAGGGCATAGAAATAAGGAAACACCGACGCCGCCACGAGAAATCCGTTGTTCTCATCAAATAGCTTGGCTTCAAAAGCGGTGCGTTCGCGCAGCATCCGGATCATCAACTCGGTCGCTTCCGCTGCCCGTGGATCCTTAAACGCATGCTGCCATTCCGGCAACCGATCGTCCGATCCCACGAACGCTCCAATAAATGTCGGGACTAGCAACGCGGGCCGTTGCGGATACATCAGGCAAAATCCCGTCTCCTCCAAAAATCCGCGCGCGTCTTCGATCGTCCGGATGGCCTTGCCATCCAGTCGCCATTTCTCGCGCCGCAGTTGCTGTAATTCCAGATCAGTCATGCATGGGCCGTGAGCGATGAGCTGTGAGCAACGAGCAAGAACCTGATTGCTCAAAGCTCGCTTCTCGCAGCTAAATCCTCTTAAACGCCTTCTGAATGTCCTTCACAGAATACCTCAGCACCACTGGCCTTCCGTGAGGGCAAGACATTGGGTGGTCGGTTTTGGCTAACTCTGCCAGCAGCCACTCCATTTTATTTTGCTCCAGCGGCATGTTTACTTTGATCGCGGCGTGGCAGGCGATCGACGCCGCGATGCGCGTGCGGATCTTTTCCAGATTCAGGGATTGCTCTTCGCGTGAAAACTGGTCGAGCAATTCGTGCAGCATGCGTTCGACTGCAGCCGCTTCGATTCCTGCCGGAGCCACCTTCACTGCTACGCTGCGCGCGCCAAACGGCTCGGCTTCAAATCCATTGTGCGCCAGTTCGTCCGAAATCTCGCTGAACACCGCTTGCTGCGCCGGCGACAGCTCCAATACGATCGGCATCAGCAGGCGCTGGCTCTCCACTTTCTGTACCGCACGCTGCTTCAGCACGCGCTCAAACAGCACTCGCTCGTGCGCGACGTGCTGATCGACAATCCACAGTCCATCTTCATTCACCGCGAGTATGAACGAATTCCGAATCTGCCCCAGCGGCTTCAGCGTCCCGAGCGATGACAGCGTCGGCTCTTCTTCGCTCACATCGAGGGCCGGAGCGCAGCCGTGATCCGGGACGGCTTCGATCCCTCGCACCGCTGACGTTTCAAATCCCGGAACCAGCGGCGCGTTTTCCAAGCCGCGCGCCACCGGAATGGCCGCGTTCGCCTCCACGGCAATGCCGCCCTCGAACTGCAATCGCGCGGAGATCGGCAGTTGCGAAGGCGACTGCAGGGAGAAGCCTGCTCCCGCCGCAGGTTCATGTGCAAAGCCCGGAGCCGGTTCGAAGCCATTGCCTGCGGGCGACGGCTCCCACGGATGCGCTCCCGGCGTCAGCGCCTGGCCGGCGGTGGCGTGCGCTCGAATCTCCGTCATGAACTGCGGCACCGGACGCGCCTTCATCAGCGCTGCCCGCACCGAGTCGCGCACAAAATCATGCATCGCGCTTTGCTGGCGGAAGCGCACCTCCGTCTTCGACGGATGCACATTCACATCCACCTCGGCCGCCGGCAATTCGAGAAACAGCAGCACCACCGGATACACCGTTGGCGGAATGATGTTGCGGTAAGCCTCGGTAATCGCGTGCTGCACCAGGCGATCCCGGATCAGGCGTCCATTCACGAAAACGAAAATCGAATTGCGATTCAGTTTCTGGATTTCAGGTTTCGAGACGAATCCGTGAACCCGCATCTCGCCCGGATCTTTCGGCGCGGATTCCTCGCCGTCTTCTTCTTCCTGTTCCTTGCGCCGCCACGGAGGAGGCTGCGGCAGTCCGACACGCTCGAGCGCCTGCCGAGCCGCCACCGGAATCAATTGGTCGAGCGTCTCCTTGCCAAAGACCTGATACACCCGCTCGCTGTATCCGGCGACCGGAGGCGCGACCAGCATGGCATTCGCCGCCGAATGCAATTCAAAATGCTTTTCCGGATGCGCCAGCGCGTAATGCGTAACCAGCGACGCGATGTGCGACAACTCGGTCGACTCCGCCTTCAGGAATTTCTTGCGTGCCGGAACATTGAAGAACAAGTCGCGCACCGTGATCGAAGTTCCCTCGGGCAATCCTGCTTCTTCGACGCGTGCGATTTTGCCGCCATTAATCTCGACGACCGTCCCCGCCGCTTCCTCCGCGGCCCGTGTCTCCAGCCGCAGGCGCGACACCGACGCGATCGAAGGCAGAGCTTCCCCGCGAAATCCCAACGTGGCCACGCTCAGCAGATCGGCGGCATTCTTGATCTTCGACGTCGCATGGCGCTCAAAGGCCAGCATGGCGTCGTCCCGCACCATGCCGCACCCGTTGTCGGTGATCTGGATCAGCTTCTTCCCGCCCGCTTCGACGCTGATCTTGATCCGCGTGGCGCCGGCGTCGAGCGAGTTCTCGAGCATCTCCTTCACCACGGACGCAGGCCGCTCCACCACTTCGCCAGCAGCGATCTGGTTGGCGACATTTTCGGAAAGTACGTGAATGCGGCCCATGGCTGTGCTCAGTGACGAGTGGCTAGTGAATAGTGGCTAGCGATTCAGTTTCGCAGATGGGGCGGGAAAAACAAAGGCGTCGGAAACGACCGACCATAAGCGGACGAGGGTCCACCTCCCGCCGAGATTTAGAAATCCGTTTCCGCGAGAAGCAAAAAAGCGCCCCCCGATTGGAGAGCGCTTCGTGTGAATCGAGAACTACCGCTTGCGCTACTGCACGATCAACTGGAAGCTGCTGGTGGCAGTTGCGCCTCCCGAGGTACCCGTCACGGTGATGGTATACGTGCCCTTGGGCGTGCCCGGATTAGTCGTCGTGTTGCCCGAATTGCTGCCGCCGCAGGATGCCATCCAGAGACTTGAAATCCCCAACAGCATCAGCAGGGCCAGCAGGCGCATGCCCCGCAGCGAGCGCTTCCGCGATCCTGCGAAGACGATGCCCATCAGCCCCGGTAAGAACGCCGCATAGAAGATCCGTGTGCCGCGATCCATTGGCCGCTGCAGCTTTGCAGTCGGAGCGGTGGTCGTGATCTGGAACGTAACATTCCCGGAGACGTTCGTGCTCGGAGGTGCGGTGCAGATCGACGCCGACGCCGGATCGGCACAGGTGAAGGCAACGGTTCCAGAGAAGCCACCAGTCAGCGCCAGCGCCACGGTCGCGTTGGCATTCGATCCCTGCGAAACCTGGAAGCTGGTAGCCGAGGGCGTCAAGGTGAACGGCGTGGTGTCCGTCATTGCGATCGACGCCGCCTGATGACTCACCTGGCTCACCACCCCGGTGGTTGCAGTGATGACAAGCGTTCCGGAAGCCGCCGTACTGCCTGCCGAAATCGTCGCTGTTGTCTGGGTCGTTCCCGGCGGAGTTACCGTCGATGGACTAAACGAGCAAGTCACGCCCGACACTCCGGCGCACGCAAAGCTCACCGACCCGGTGAAGTTGTTGATCGGAGCCACGGTGATGGTTGCAGTCCCGGTCTGTCCATCGAATACGGTGAGACTCGTGGTGGGAGAACTGGCAGTGAAGTCAGGAGGGTTAGCCAAAGCCACAGCAAAGTTATTTACGTCCATGGAGCCCAGGCCGCTTGCCAGATCAAATCCGGTCGTGGCGCCATAACCGACGAATCCCGCCGCAGGGCAGATCAACGATGCCAGCTGACCGCTCGGCGTTCCCGCTTCGCAGTACGCGTTGATATCTCCGCTGGTGATGTCATGGAACGCGTTCGGAGCCGTAGCGGCAAGCTGGTAGAGCGACGGGTTAATGTTTCCTTGACCCGAGCTGCTGGTGTACTGGTTCATCAGCGTCACGATACCCGCGAACACCGGAGCAGACGCCGACGTTCCGCCGATGATGGAGAGATAAGTATTCACGGCGGTGGTAATCCCACTCTCGCAAGTGCTCGCCGTGTTCGAAGTTGTGGAGAGTTCCGACTGCGGCGTACAAAAAACGTAGCCGGGGAAGTTCGGCGAGGCCAGGAAAGAAACATCCGGCGACAATCGAGTGGTCTGTCCGGCGACCGTTACCGTCTGCCACGAGGGTTTCGGAAACCCTGATACGCACGCCGTAAATCCGGAGTTTTGCACCGAGCAACTGCTAGCGCCACCTCCAGCGGAAGAAAGACCAATGTCATTCTGTGCTGTGAGTTCGCTCGTAATCGGAACCCACCCCGTCACTTTTGCGCTGCCACCCTGACTACAAAAGAGATTTCCGGAACTTGAAGCGCAGAATTGCGAAATCTCCAGGTCGTCATTCCAGACTTGTTCCGGCATGCCACCCGTGGGCAACGGGTTTACGACGGACCCGCCATTGGAGGCGTTGGCGGTGGTCCAATACGTTGAACTGGTCCAAGCCGAAAGGGTAACTCCGGTTCCGCCGACACCCGTCACTTCGGGGCTGCTCGCCGGGTAGCTCACTGCCAATCCGTTGACCGCGAGATTTGAGCTGGTGACGGTTGAGACGCTGTCGCACTCTGCAGCGCCGCTATCGCCGCTGGAATTCACAAACGTGATCCCCTGCGCGTTTGCTTTCTGAAGCTCTGCCTCGTTCGAAAGAGGTTCTCCCGACCCAGTTGCCGAAAGAATGAAATTATCGTCGAACTCGCAGGCGCCATAGCTGAGGCTGATGACTGGCGCAATATTGTTGTCGATTGCGTAATAGAAGGATGTAAACGTGTCCGTGGAGTTCACAAAAATAATTTGCGCGCCGGGGGCGACTGCACCCGACCACTCCAAGTCCAGATCGGATTCGCTGATGTCGCCGTGCGTCGAGAGTCCGGGGTCGCTTCCATCCAACACGTACTGAAAATGCGGGTCGGCGCAGGCGGTGATCACGCCACTGCCGTTAGTCGTACAGCTCAAGGATGTCAAACCAAACCCCGAGCGGAAG
This sequence comes from uncultured Acidobacteriota bacterium, assembly GCA_963787685.1. Taxonomy (GTDB): domain Bacteria; phylum Acidobacteriota; class Terriglobia; order Terriglobales; family Acidobacteriaceae; genus Sulfotelmatobacter. The sequence continues at coordinate 30,598 of CAWBED010000022.1, read as the reverse complement.
TCGTTTAGATCAGCAAGATAGATGTCCGTCTGTCCCATTACTGCCAGTTTCTGTCCCGTGCCGTCGATCCCCGAGGTATAGAGCGTGTTGATGTCGTAAATCGTGGCTAAGTCCCCGGGGGCGACAAAGTTGCCCAGCGTCGAGCTGTACCAGTAAGGACGTACACGCTTCTGATTCATAGGTTTCGGGCGAAAATCGTCCAAGCCCCGGAACCCGGTAACGATGCCCGAAAGAGCTTCGGGAACGCGGGGGGCTGTCGCATTGGCATAATGCAACTGACCCTTCACGCTGTAGTGATGAATTTCGGTCCCAAATGCGTTTTCAATCTGCGAGGCCGTTCCCGTGAACGACACCCAATTCCGCCCGCGCGCGGTGTGCACCATCGTGAACCCCTGCCCTTGGAGCCACGCGGCGATCTGCTGAACATCATTCTGGCTCATCCCAAACCGGTCGGCGTACTGCTCGGGAGTGATCCACTTGTGATACAGCGGCGATTTGCGGTCCTGCTGCTGGGCCAAAAGCTGTTTCAATGCCTGCTGCTGCGCGGGAGTGGGCACGGTCAGTAAGGTGATGGTTCCCAGCTGCATCGCCGGATCTACCGATCCCTGGTCGAACTGCGGTAGCGCCAGATGATGGATATTCCCCGCCAGAGGCACGGCTGGACCGCCCGTAATGCCGCCAGGAATCCGGTCTGCCGTGGCCCCAAAGCTGAGGCTGGCGCACACAACGAGGCTCGACATCAGGCACACAATGGCCCTACTTTTGGACATAAACACTCCCTGAGGATGGTGCAATTTGGATTCTGTCTAGCTTATAACGACTTATCTCAATCTTCGATCAAAACTGTTACCTCGAAGGTTGTACGGATCACACAAAGGTAACAATCTCAAGTGCTTACTCCGGCAGTTTGCCCGCGAGCGCCGGAATCAACGGCTGAAACCATGTAAGGACCGTGTAAAATCATGACCGCATTGGCGAAACGACGCTCTTTTCGCCTGTTTGCGGACATTGCCGACGCCCCTCATGCCTTCGCCGAGCCCCGCCAAACCCCGTCTCGCCTACATCGATTGGATGCGCGGATTGGCCTGCGTCCTGATGTTTCAAACCCATTGTTTCGACTCATGGCTCGGTGGATCGGCCCGCCAGGGCGATTTTTTTATGTACTCCCAGCTTGGGGGCACCTTCCCGGCGCCCCTATTTCTGTTCCTCGCGGGAATCTCGTTCGCTCTAGTAACTGAAAAGTTACGGCTAAAGAGCCTTTCGGCCACTCGGATCGCAGCTAGCACCATTCGCCGGGGAGCCGAAATCTTCGCGTTTGGACTGCTCTTTCGCCTGCAAGAATACGTCATTGCGTGGGGATGGGCTCCGAAAAGCGACCTGCTCCGGGTTGACATTCTGAATACCATCGGCGCGTCGATGATGCTGATGGGCGTGCTCTGCTGGATCGTTTTAGGCCTGAGCGGCACGGTCGCCCACCCCGAAACGCGGGAACATCGAATTAGTCCCCGCTTGGCGCTGATTCTGGCCCCCGCCGCGACGGCACTGCTGATCTCGCTCTTGAGCCCTCTTCTCTGGACGACTTGGCGCCCGGTCTGGCTCCCCTGGCCGCTCGAGTCCTACGTCGACGGCGTCCACAATTTAGGTGTCCCGCAGGCTGGCCTCTTCCCCCTCTTCCCGTGGGCCGCCTTCGCCTTTGCTGGACTTGCCGTCGGATTCATCCTGCAAAGCAACTGGGCCCGCGCTCATGAAGCCCGCATCTTTTTCTCTGCAGGTGCAGCCGGGCTCGCCCTGATCCAACTCTCCCGTTGGATCGATCACGAGCCGCGCCAGTTCTATCCCGTCTACGATTACTGGCACACTAGCCCGGAATTTTTCTTAATCCGTGTCGGCATGCTGCTCGTCATCCTGACCGCAGCCTACGCATGGTGCCGCTGGGGCGCAGCGCAATGGGGATTCAGTCCGCTCATCCAGCTAGGGCAAGCCTCTCTGCTGGTCTATTGGGTGCACATCGAATTTGTCTACGGACGCGTCTCGATTCTCCCCAAACGCGCCGAAGGGATCGGCACAGCTTCCGCAGGATTTCTGGTGATTTGCCTCGCCATGCTTGCTCTGGCGTACATCCGCACACACTTCAAAGGATGGAAGAAGGTATTGCCGGGAAAGAGCGACGCTGCCAATCCCGCCCCGACACCTGCCGCCTAGCAGCGGCATTCATCAGCCTAGAACGAAGTTCTGGAGTAGCAGCTCGCCGGAGCGACTCACGACGAACGAGCGCGATCGCCCATGTGCCGCGCAAAGTCCACGACTTCGCGCTCGGCCCACCGGCCATCGTCGCCGTCACCGTTGGGCTCGCCCATGAACGCGCAATGCCCGCCATCCGCAGTCTCGATGTAAGTGATATGAGGGTTCGCGAGAATTCGCGCCTTGGTCTCCGGTTGCATCCTTATAAAAGGATCGTTGGCCGCATGAATGATCAGCGCCGGCACCGCGATACGATCCACCACATTCGCCGCCGCGGCGCGCGCATAGTAATCATCGGCCCCGGCAAATCCGCAGTAATACGCCGTCACGCGGTCGTCGAACATTCGCAGAGTCGAGACCCCGCGGAGCCGCGAGACATCAAACCTGTCTGGAAAAAATCGTGCCTTGGTTCGCAGCCGCCGGAAGAGCTGCATTAGGAAGTAGTATTCGTAAAGCCGGTTGGCCGGCTCGTGCAGCGCGTCCGCCGAGGCCGCCAGATCCATCGCCGGACACACAGCCGCCACCGCGCGAAACTCCGGAGGCCCAACACTGCCCCACTCACCCGCAAGCTTCAGCACAAGATTTCCGCCCATCGAAAATCCGATCAGCACGAAGCGCGACACGGCATCTTGTTCAACAACGTTCCGCGCCACCGCCGCCACGTCTCCTGACAAGCTCGAGTTGTAGAGCGTCGGCGCGCACTGATCCATCCCGCCGCAATTGCGCTGGTTCATGAGGACAACATTCATCCCCGCCGCCAGCGCGTTCCGCGCGATGCCTTGCATATACTGCGAATCCGACGAACCCTCGAGCCCGTGAACCGCGATCAGCGTCAGCGCGTTCGAACGATTCTCGCTCTGCCAGTAGCACCAGCAGCGGATCTTCACTCCGGCATCGACTGCAACCAGCCGCTCTTCCGCCGGGGGCAGATGAATTCTGCGCGGCGCCAGAAAACTCGCGATCGTCTGCACGTGCCCGCCGGCCAACCATCGCCGCGCTCGAAAAGGCTTGCGCGCGCTCCAGTCAGTTTGTGCCGTCTGATGCTCCGGCGCGAAACCGTCAGGACCAGAATTTGAGATTTGCGAAGTCCCCACAAATTGATTCTAATAGGTATCGGAGTCACCCATGCCTATCTACGAGTACATCTGCAAGGAATGCCGCCACGAATTCGAAGCGCTGGTCTATGGCAAGGAAAAAGCCGAGTGCCCCAAGTGCCACGCCACCAAGCTCGAAACGCAACTTTCGGTCTTCGCCGTCTCGGCGAAGGGCTCTTCGTCGGCTTCCTCGGCTTCCTCGGCCCCATCCGGAGCTTGCGGATCCTGCGGCGATCCCCGCGGCCCCGGCTCCTGCTCCATGCGCGATACGAACTAAGGTGATCGCCTGTGCGCCCGAAAATTGCACTCGAGCGAGCGACTTTGCTTTCTTGGTACGCACTTCTCTATCTCGTTGCCTGCATCCGCACCTGCCCTTATCCTGATGGCAATAGTTGCAACACAAGTATGGGCCTCAATTAGATCGTTGTGTCCTCTTTAACTGACGATAAGCAACCACGGTAGTGATCCCCGTATGAATTCTCGCATCAGAAATCTCTTTGCCTCCGTGTGGTCTCGACCCGACCCGGTCCTGGCCAATGCCGCCATTGCCGGAGAATTGCTGGTAGCTAAAGTCCGCGTCAGTCTGGCTTCGGTCCTGCTCCTGATCCCGCTGATCGACGCTTTTTTCTTCCCGGACAGCCCCAAGGAGGCCTTCGTCGGCCTCACCCTCACCGTTGGAACTTTTGTTCTTTCGCTCGTCGTCTTCGTGCTCATCTATCGCGAATACAATCCTTCGTGGCTCGGTTTCGCCAGCAGCAGCCTCGACGTCAGCATGGTGAGCGCTTCTCTCGCCCTCTTCCTCTATCTCAACGAACCTCACACGGCGGTCAACAGCAAAGTTGTTTTTGAGGGCTACTTCCTCGCCATCGGCGCGTCCAGCCTGCGCTACGACAAGCGAATCTGCATCACCGCGGGCGCGCTGGCCTTCGGAGAATATCTGGCGATCGTCGCCTTCGCCGCGTCGCACTGGAACCTCAACAGCCCGATTTATGCGCCCTATCCGTACGGCATGTTCAGTTGGAGCAACCAGGTTTCGCGCCTGATCATCATGGTGACCGCTTCAGTACTCAGCCTTGCGCTAGTGTCGCGCAGCCAGAAACTTCTGCAGATGGCGACGCGCGATCCGCTCACCGGCCTGTTCAATCGCGGCTATGTAGATGATCGCTTCGCGGTCGAACTCAGTCGCGCCCGCCGCTACGGCAACGTCCTGACCATCGCCGTCATCGACGCCGACCGCTTCAAGTTGCTCAACGACACGCACGGCCATTTATCGGGCGATGTGGTTTTGCGCAGGATCAGCGCCGTCCTTCAGGATTCATTTCGGCAAAGCGACACGGTAGGACGATACGGCGGCGAAGAATTCGTCGTCATCCTTCCGGAGACCGATCTCGAAGCGGCGTATCAGAAATTGGAATCTGTACGCGAGGTCATCGCAAATTTCCCGATGGCCCTCGGGCCGCGCAGGGAAGAAGTACAGGTCACGATCAGCGCCGGTCTCGCCTCTTTCCCTGATGATGCCGACGACGCCGAGGCATTATTCACGCTGGCGGACGAGCGGATGTTCCAGGCGAAACGGGAAGGCCGCAACCAGATCGTGGCAGGGATAGAGTTAGTTCGTTCCTGAGAAATAAGCGAGGCATAAAGGGCCGGAGGAAAGAGAACTTCAGGGGAGGGCGGGGAGGAAGGCTGGACCCGGTTCCAGTCGGGTCAATGTGAGTATGGCCTGCCCACATTGCGAAGGCAACAAGAATCCTCTCAGTCACATCGGGCGCTGCACAATCTTTCACTTTCGCTGCATCGCAGGCGCATAAACCTTGCAAATTCCATCATGCTGCGCCAGCGTTTGCACACTTAGCCGAAGGGATTTTCATCCGCGCTCGGCCCATAGATCACAGGCAATGGAACATCCAGCAATCGCAGGTACACCGATAACTGTCCGCGATGGTGATACCAGTGATTCAGCATGATGCTTCTCAAAATCGAGATGCGCGGGACGTTCATTAACTCCCGCTCCTGTCGCATCAATCGCCAGTTGCCGTGCGCTTTTTCGTCCGTCATTTCCTTCAAGCATTTCTCGGCATCGCGGACGCTCTCGTCGAAAACGGCGAAGACTTCCTCAAGATTCTTCGGCTGCGGAGGGACGAATGAGCCTTGCGACACATCAAAGCTGTCCGGCTGAGTGATGCGGGCCAAATCCCCAGGCACTTTCGCGATATGCCACGCGAGCTGCCCCAGCGTCATCGACTTCGCGTGGGGCTTCCAAGCCAGCTTCTGCGCTGGTACGCGTTCCAGCACTCTTTTCGTGGTGGCCGCCTCTTCGCGAAATTCAGACAGCATCGGTTCCGTTGCTTTTCCCATTTTCTTGAATTCCTTCCCGGTGGATTGAAACGGGCTGAGAATACCCGCTTTTAAAAACTCGGCCCGCCACATGGACGGCCGTCGCGGGGGCGTCTCGCCCCCGCACCATTCATCAGCCTGTCGTTTACTTCTCTTCCGAGCAACAGCTCTTGAGCGGCTGGGCCAACAGCGTGATCGCGTCCATGGCCTTCGGATCGCCGTACCGGTCGTGATGCCGCACCCATGCCATCGGCCAGGGCAACGCATCCTCATCGCGCCCCTTCGCTGTCATGTCGAGCCAGTTATAGGTAGGAAGCAGAATGTCGAGCCCGCGCGCGTATGACGAATACGTATGGAAGACTTCGCCGTCGCGCTTGATGAACGCGCTCATTCCCGGCAATTCCTCGGACGGGAACTCGGTCATCTCGTAGTTGTAGTACTGCTTGCCGTCCTCTTTCTTCGACGAGCTGACCTGGTAGTCGTAGTTGAAATCCGTTCCGAACGACGACACCCACTTGAACTGCCATCCCATCCTCTTCCTGAATGCCTCGATCTCGGGATAGGTGGCTCGCGATACAACCGCGAATGCCGTATCACGCTGCGCCAGATGCACCCTCGCTGCGTCGAACGAATCGGCAAGGTAGGAGCAGCTCGGGCACCCTTCTTTCCATCCCGGACCGAACATGAAGTGATAAATGGCAAGCTGGCCGCTGCGGCCGAACAGATCCGACAGCGTCTCCTTCCCATTCGCTCCTTCGAAGACATAGTTCTTCTCAACTTTTTCCCACGGCAACTCGCGCCGCAGACGGCTCAGTTCATCGCGCATCCGCGTGAACTCTTTTTCTTTTGCCAGAAACTGCTTCCGTGCGGCCAGCCACTCGGCCGGCGTCACTACTTTCGTGGAGGATTTCTCCATTGTCGCTGTCGTCATTGTCGTTACTCCTTTTCCTTCGGATCGCCTTTCTCACCTTTCTTCTTACGAAGAACTTTTGCGACCAGCGCGGTCAATCCACCGGTTGAAACCACGCTGCCCACCACCACTCCTGCACTGGCTAAACATGCCGGACACATACTTCCTCCTTACTCACTCGCACTCGCTTGCTTACTTCTTGCCACGTTCAGCGCGCGACTGGATTCCCTTGAGCATCTGCCCCCAGCCTTCATTCATTCCGCGCTTGTGATCGTCAGGAATGATGCCGAAAGCCTTGTGATGAAATTTCAGCAGCGTCCCGCCCGGCTCCTCGCTCAGCCTGTACTGCACGTTGTTCGCGACCGCGTACGACATGAAGAGCGGCCCGGAGATCTCCAGCAATGTCGGCCGTTTGATCGCCTGCACGTGTCCCCATAAATGCCCGTCGCCGTTTCCGAGGTCGCGAAACCATCTTCCCCCCGGCCAGGCCTCGAGCTTCATCGGCATCTTCTGCTCCGGCGTTTCATTCTCCGGCCCCAGCTGTTCGAGCAGGCTCTCAAATGTCGTTATTAACGACGCCTTGATATGCAACTCCTTCGTGATCACCACGCTGAGGCTCTCAATTCCAGGTACAGTTGTGCTCGCGCTCATCGATTCCTCCCGTTCGTGTAGGGCACGGCTCCCAGCCGTGCCGTTAAGTTTCTCTATTGATCCCGGGCATCGTCAGCCCGATTCACCGGTTTTCCAGGTCCTTCGCTTTCTCTTCCGCGCGTTCCTTAATCCGGAGCAGTTGATGCGTCCACAACCGCTCAAACGTCTTCGTCCACTCATGCAACGGACGAATCCCATCCGCATTCGCTCGATACAACATGTGCCTCCCGTGACGCCGCACCCGAACCAGCCCCACGTCTTTCAGCACCTTCAAATGCTTCGAAACCGAAGGCTGCTCCAGGCCAAGGCGTACCACCAAATCCCCCACCGGACGCTCACCCATGGCCAGGTAGTCGAGAATCTCGCGCCGCCGCGGCTCCGCCACTGCGTTAAACGCGTCCGATGTCGTCGCTGCCCTCGCCATGAAAAGAAATATATATTCCTATATGGGAATATGTCAACCAGATTTTGATCAAAAAAATCCCCTCCAATTTTCCCTCAGAGTTTGCCTCCACACCCCGCATATCATGGGCAGGAAAAAAGCGTTGCAACTCAGGACTTTCGCTCGTGTTCTAACCGCAGGTAGGAGGAGAGAGTGTGTTCACCGCGATCGAAGAATTCCTGGGCTCACATCAAAGGTCGTGTTCCGCCCGTTCCCCGGTAAGCAGCGGGACTGCTCCACGATGGCTCGGTGCCATGAGCGTCGCCCTCGCCGGCCTGGCATCGCTCAGTTGTGGCGGATCCCACGCAATTCTTCAGATCACCGCGCCTTCAACCGTGGTCGCCGGCGTCCCGTTCAGCGCGACCGTGACCGCCATGTATGACGGGAAAGTGGACACGATCATCGACGGCCCAATCCACTTCACTACGTCGGATGGAAGCGCCCATCTTCCGACGCTCTATGTATTCACCGCGGCCGATGCCGGCGTCCACACTTTTACTGACCTCACCCTCGTGACTCCCGGCAACCAAACTATGACGGTGTCCGATTACGACGCCACTCCGATCGCCGGAACTGTAAACATCGTGGTGACCGCGCCGCCGGAATGACAAACGATTCCACCGCAACTTCCCCGGCACATGCGGGTTCAGCTTTGATTACGGCAACTCCCGGACGAGTCTGAGTGCTCTAACATTTACTCTGTTGGGCCAAGTGTTGAATTCCATCTCCGATCGCATTGGAGAGCGAAAACACGAATGATGCCGCCTCTGGAGGGAAAAGCCTGCATTTCACCGGCGCTCTTCAACCATCCGCACCGCAACATCCCCCTCTTCTCCGTCCTGATCCTGGCTACTCTCGTTAACCTCGCTCCGGCAGCCAACGCTGGCCAGTGCGCCAAATCGGACGTCAGTGTTGAGCCACCGGCCGCCCCTCGAACCAACACCGATTGCGTTCAGGATTCCCCGACGCCGCTGCCCAACGCGCCCACCCAGGATCCAACCAGCACGCCAGCGAACCAGAAATTACGCGTCTCCAAAAAGCCCGACTTCAACCGCTCCATCTTTTACGAGAACAAGCTCGAGTTCGCCCTCGACGTGGGATGGCTTCCCATCAACATCCCTTTTCCCTTCGATTTCATCGAAGAGGATCCCTACGAACTCTATCCTCTCCGCTACACGCTGGTGCCAGTGAACGCCTCCTTGCGATGGCAGTTCGGCCCGATCAAAGGTCCTGTCATTCTCCGCGGCAACTGGGACGCTACGTTCACCCTTTCAGCCACTGCGATTCCACGCGGCGCTGAGACCCACTATTTCTCTTACAACATGGGGGTGCGCCGCAATTTCGTTCCGCGCAACTGGCGCGTCACTCCTTACTGGGACGTCCGCGCCGGACTCGGCCTCATCGACGCCAAAGGACCGCTCGGCGTCTATTACGCGCAGGGCCAGAATTTCACTTACGCTCTCCACATGGGCGCTGGAGCGCGCTACAACTTCAGTCCGCGCTATGCCTTCTCGGTGGGTCTCGACTGGATGCACTTGTCGAATGGAAATCTATCCGCGCCGGCGTATTCCAACTACGGCATCAACGTGTACGGACCGATGTTCGGGCTCGATGTCCAACTGCGCCGTCATCGCCACGACTCCGCGCAATAATCTCCGCGATTCCCGCGCAGCCCCCATTCCCTACGTCTGGTTCACTCGATTCACGATCATCGTGACCGCTCTCTGTGCCGCCAGAGCTGCTCCCTCCTGCCACCCGATGATGTGACTGCAGTGGTCTCCCGCAAAATAAATGCGATCGTCGGGAACAATGAATTCACGATAGGCTCCATTGAAATACTCCGCCTCGTTCGGCGGAGGATATCCCGGCCCGCGGCTCACCCACGAGCCCAGGCTGTAAGGCACCTTTCCCCACGACATGTACATCGGCTTCTCCAGTTCCTTGCCTTTGCCCGGATGCAGCTTTTCGACGGCCGCCCGTGAGGCCGCGATCTTCGCCTCATACGACGGCAGCTTGCCGAAATCACTCCAATTTTCCATGTCATATCCGGAGACGATGACTCCGCGCTTCGACATCAACTTGGCGCTCGGATACCACACTTGCGGGATCGGCCCGCTCGAGAGAAACGAAATGCCTCCGTAGATTTCGTCTCCATCTTGCTCCCAGAAGCGCCGCGACTCCCATGCCACCTTGTAGGCATGGTCATACGTCATCTTCTCGATCGCCGATTTCACCGTCGGCGCAAAGTCATTCGGTATCGTCTTGAGAATCGACAATGGCAGGGCGCAAATGCAATACGACGCTTCCACGGAACGAATCGGGCCATCTTCCCGATCACGGTACACCACTCGAACGCCATTGGCCGTCTTCCGGATCTCCGCGACCGGTGAATGGTAGCGAACCACCTTCCCCAGCGCGCGGGCGAATGCATATGGAATCCGGTCCATGCCGCCCACCGGCTGAAACATCGTCGGCTGCATGTCGAGCACCTCTTCGAACATCATCGACCTGCAGAATTTCGATTTGAGTAACTCGGACATCGAGAGCGGCAGGCTGCGAATCTCGACCTGATCGGCCGCGCCCGGCAACTGCCGGTCTCCCGAGCGCGAAGAGCCGGCGTACCGGTAGTCCTTTCCCAGATCGCCATACGTCTTCAGAAAGTCCATGACGACCGCATGATCGTCTGGCGTGAAGACCTCGTCGAGCGCTCCCTGTTGCACGCACTTCGCCAGCAGTTCCGAAACGTAGCCGCGCGTATCGTTGATCGCCTGCCCCTGCCGGATCGGTTGGCCGCCAAAAACTAGGTCGTTCTGCAGCAGTGTGCGGCGCGAGGAGTTCACCTCAACCTCAAGCTCGACGCCCAGCTCGCTGCAATATCCGAGCATCGTCTTGTGGATCGAGGGCAGGCGCGCCGGACCACAGTTGAAATAGTTCCCTTCGTCGAATGTGCATTCCTGCGTGGTGCCGTCGGTGAATGCCAGCTTCGATCCGCGGCGCAGCGTCCAGTTTCGTCCGCCGGGGCGTTCCCGCGCTTCCAGAACCGTGCACTGAAAGCCTGCTCGCCTCATCTCGTAGGCACACACCAACCCGGCAATTCCCGCGCCGAGGATGATCACCTTCGTCCCGCGCCCAGCCGTCACCGGCAGAGGGAAATCCTTCGCCTGCTCGCTCTCGACCATGCCCAGAAGGCCAAGCGAATGCATGGTCATGAAAGCGGCGCCGAATCCTCCGGCCTGCGCAATTCGCGAAACGAACTCGCGTCTGCTGATCGTCATGGTGAGATTTTCAAGAAGATTTTAGTACCGAAACGTACCATGTCGGGCCGCAAACGGGCACGCCCATTTTTCGCATCCAGCAGATTCAAGTTTGTGGACCTACTCAGCGCGCAACGCTTGCATCGGGTTCACGTTCGCGGCCCGGCGCGCCGGAATATACGAAGCGGCAAGGCCGGTGAGCACCAAAAGCAAACATGCTCCCATGACAGAAGCTGTGTCGTACGCACTCACCCCGTAGACAACGCTCGACATGATCCGAGTTGCCAGGAATGAAACTCCCAGGCCGACCGCCGAACCGACTAGCAAGATCCAAACGGCTTGACGCATCACGAGCCAGACCAATTGCCGCTTTTGCGCGCCTAGGGCCAGCCGTACACCCAGTTCCTGCGTCCTCTGCGTCACGAGGTACGCCAACAATCCATACAATCCGACCACGCTCAACAGAAGCGCCGAGCCTGCAAAGCCCTGCAGCAGTTGTGAGGCGATACGACGGTCTCCGTAAGAATCGTCGACGACCTGATCCATGGTTGTGAAGGTACTCCCCGTTAACTCCGGAGACGCATCGTGAAAGACCTTCCGCAGTTCAGGAATCATGAGGGCTGGACTTCGTTCCGTTCGAACCGCTAGGTTCATCGCGAGACCTTCGGCCGTCCCATAGAACATGGAATCCGGGGTGATCTGAGGAACGCAAACTTCAATTTCAGGTTGGGACGGCTCGAGCACCGACTCTTGCCGCTCGTCGTCGATGACTCCGATAATATGCGCAGGCTTATCGTCGCCGTAACTCATTAGCTCTTTTCCCAGCGCCTCTCCTGGGTCCTTTGCTTTGCCAAAGAACGCCTTAACGAAAGCGCGGTTCACCACCACAACCGGCGGAGAGCCGGCCTTATCTCCCTCGTTGAAGAACCTTCCTCTCAACATGCGGAAACCAAGAACGCGCTGCAAGCCCGGTCCCACCGCTCGAAATTGTGCAGTCAGGTCTTCAGTGGCCAGCGATTCCGGATCTTGCTCGTCGGCGGCGAAGGTAAACAAAATTGGGAATCGCTTTCCCAGTGGGACGGCAGTCGTAAGCGAAGCAGCTTGTACCTCCGGCAGATGCTCGATTCGATCGACCAGTGGCTGGTACAACTCCGTAGTCATATTTCTTCCAACGAACCTGTACGCGGGAATCACCATGTCGGCGACGATAATGTGATCGGTCCTGAAACCTAGAGGAACTTGCTTCAACGCAAACACGGTGCGTAAGAGCAGCCCGCAGGCAACCAGAAGAGACAACGACATTGCAACCTGCGCAACCACCAGCGCCCCGCGGGCTCGTTGATGGACACTTCCTCTGCCTTGTACGCTGCCTTGTCGGAGGGCGGGCTCGATAGAGGTTTTCGATGCAACCACAGCGGGCCACAGCGACGAAATCGTGGCACTCGCAACCGTCAGGCCGAGCAGACCGAGAATCAGAGTTCCGTTCGGTACCATCCTGACGTGAACGTTCAATTGAGCCGCAATCTCGGCTTGGAATACTCTTAACGCTAAGAACTCGAACCCGAGTCCGAGAATTGATGCGATCGCGCTCAGAACGAATCCTTGCATGAGCAACTGGCGGGCAATCCTCCAACGGGTTGCTCCCAACGCGGTGCGAACCGCGATTTCGCGTCGCAAAGTGTGCGCCCGGGCCAGCATCAGACTCGTGACGTTGACGCACCCAATTAGCCACAACACGCCCGCCGCCCCAAGCAAGGCCAGTAATGCTTCCCTGACATTCCCCTCCACCACTACATCGCGATAGGACTCCACATCCACAGTCTGCACATTTTCGCGAGCGTGAGGATCCGTATACAACTTTGCTACCTCAGACTGGATCACCCTGAGCTCCGCAGTCGCCTGCTCCAGACTCACTCCATCGCTGAGTCGCGCGATGATTCGGTAATCTCGCGCCTCGTTCTTGGTCCGGATTTTGTCCGAATCGCCAAGTTCAATCGGAATCCATATCTGAGGTTTTTCCGGGTTGAACGGGAATTGGAATCCGCGCGGCATGACTCCAATTACGGAGTACGAATTGCCGTTGACTCGAACGACTTTCCCCAGAATTTTGGGATCAGCACCGAAGCCGTCTCGCCAGACGGCATCACTCAGCACCACCGTTTTGCTGCCTTCTTTCCCGGATCCACTCCCGCCTCGATCATCAAAATCGCGGCCCAGAACGGGACTCACTCCAAGCGTCGCGAAGAGATTCCTGCTGACATTCGGAGTATTGACCTGCACTGGCCCGTTGGTTCCCTCCAGGAATGAGGTGGGTTTGTCGTAGGTGTGAAACGCGATGGCTTGCAATGTTCGGCTCCGCTCCTGCCACTCCTGGATGTCCACAAATGGAGCCCCGAACATCGAAGCCCCTTTCGGGCCGGCCTCGCGGATTTGGACCAACTGCTGCTCATTGCGGTATGGCATCGGCCGAAGCAGGACGTGGTCCACGACCGTGAACATTGCCACGCTCGCTCCCATTCCTGCAGCCAACATTCCCACTGCAAGAATGGAAAATCCCGGAGCACGGCGCAGTTGTCGGAAAGACTGTCGGATGTCGCCTGGAAGAGAGTTGAGGAGCAAGCGTCACCTCGCGGTTTCGGAGATTGTAGCTCACACGGAGACCCAGTCGTCAGGTCTCAGCCCCGTGATAAAAATCGGCGACCTGTACACACTCGTGGAGCCGCGGGCGCATTCGCCCGCGAGGGTCGTCTGTTTCCCTCTTCCTTCAACTTCATCCGGCATTCCCAAAACGGGAATCCGCTCCGATTCTCTGTCGCTCTTTTCTTGACTTCAATTCACCGGCAATTCATTCTGTTGTTTAGCACTTGGTTCTTTGACATCCAGACGGCGCATAACTTCTTTGTTTCCAAGATTTTGCCCCTAAGTGATTGTGCCCCATAGATTTTTCGTCGATTTTCCTCTAACTCGATGATTTCAATAGACCCAGGGGGGAGGGGGGTGGGGCCTCCGAACAGAATCTTTCCCAAAACTGAAATCTCGCCAGCCGCTGCTACACTCCCTGAATGCACGTCAAGATTCTCGGCTCGGCCGCCGGAGGAGCGTTCCCGCAATGGAATTGCGCCTGCCCCAACTGCCGCACTCTTCGAGCCGGAAAGTTCCCTGGAAAGGCCCGCTCCCAGACCCAAGTCGCCATCAGTGCCGACTCCCATTCCTGGTTTCTGCTCGGAGCCTCTCCCGACCTCCGCGCGCAAATCGAATCGAACCCTGAACTCCATCCCCGCGAAGGCCTTCGCCAATCTCCCATCGCCGGAAGCGTTCTGCTCAACGCCGACATCGACCATGTTCTCGGACTGCTTCTTCTTCGTGAACTGCAGCCGTTGCGCGTGATGCGCAACTGAATCCATCCGCCGGATTCTCTCCGAAGACAATTCCATGTTCGCCATGCTGCAGCGCGTTCCCGGTCAGTTGACTTGGACCGACTTTTCGCCGCGAAAAAGCTTCCCGCTTCTCGATCCCGCCGGCAAAGATTCCGGATTGCGCTGCCGCGCGCTGTCCCTTGGCACGCACTTTCCCACTTATGTTTCGCCGCAGCGCCGCTCAGCACTCAACCCCGAAGAAGCGTCGCTCGGATTAATCATCGAATCGCCGTCGAGAAAACGCCTCGCCTATATGCCCGCAGTCCCCGAGATCACCGACGACCTGCTGCGCGAAGCCGAATCCGCGGACGTCCTGCTCTTCGATGGAACCTTCTGGAGCGACGACGAACTGATCCGCATTCAGGGATCCGGTCAGACTGCCGAGCAAATGGGACACGTTCCGGTATCGTCCAGTCTCGCGCGATTGGCGCAACTGAAGCGCCCACGTAGAATCTATATACACATCAACAACACGAATCCCATGCTGAACGAGGCTGGTCCTGAATATCGCCAGGTGCGCGACGCAGGCTGGGAGATCGCGGAGGATGGATGGCAGTTCGAACTATAGACGCAGGCTTACCCGATACCAGCCTTCTCTCGTTCGACGGATTGCGCGCCAAGTTGCGCGCCGTCGGTGACGAGCGCTACCACCACCAGCATCCTTTCCATCTCTTGATGCACGAAGGCCGTCTGAATCGCGGCCAGCTGCAAGCCTGGGCGTTGAATCGCTATTACTACCAGAGCATGATTCCGATCAAGGACTCGATCATCCTGTCGCGCGGCACCGATCCCGCATTCCGCCGCGCGTGGCGCAAGCGCGTCATCGATCACGATGGCGATGGTCACACCGAAGGCGGCATCAAGCGCTGGCTGAAGCTCGCCGAAGCCACTGGACTCAGAGCCGATCAGGTGCGCGAAGGAACTGGAATCCTTCCCGCGACACGCTTCGCCGTGAATGAGTATCTGAACATTGTCCGCAGCCGTTCGTTACTCGAGGCCGTCGCTTCTTCTCTCACCGAACTATTCTCCCGCGACCTGATTACTTTGCGCATGGACCGTCTGCGCCAACACTACATGTGGTTGTCGGGAGGTTTGGACTACTTTGAGGCACGCCTGACGCAGGCTCCGGAAGACGCGAAGTTCGCCATCAACTATGTGTACGAGAACGCGCATACGCGCTCGCAGCAGGAACTGGCGATCCAGGCTCTGCGCGACAAGTGCGACATCCTGTGGGCACAACTCGACGCCCTGTATTTCGCTTACGTGCAGCCGGGATGGCCTCCGCCGGGCGCATTCCGAATCGAGGGCCACTGATGCCGCCACCCACCGATGACAGTCGGCCGCGCCTCGCCGCCGGCTGCCGATGGGGGGGCACCGACCAGGATCGCGTAATCCTCTTCCCCGAAGGCGCCATCAAATTGCAGGGGACGGGGCTGCAGATACTTGAACGTTGCGACGGCAAGCGCACGTTCAGCGAGATCATCGGGGAATTACAGAAGGAGTTTGGGAAGACGGATCCGGAGAAGATTCGCGCGGACATTGGAGTTTTTCTGGAGCAGTTGCAGCGCAAACGGATCGTGGACTACTAACAGCATTTGGCAATTGGAGTAATTTTGTAATTGTCCAGCACTCAATCTCGATTCATGGTTTCTAATCCTCTCGCGCTTATCGCCGAAGTGACGCATCGATGCCCGCTGCATTGCGTTTACTGCTCGAATCCGATGCAACTGGCGGGAACGCAATCGGAGCTTTCGACCGCCGAGTGGACCAGCGTGTTTCAACAAGCTGGGAAACTTGGGATGTTGCACGCGCACTTCACGGGCGGCGAACCGCTGGCTCGAACTGATCTGACTGAATTGATCGCGGCAGCGCGCAGCCGCCGGACTTTACACGAATCTCATCACATCCGGAATCGGTCTCAACGAGCAGAGGCTGAAATCTCTCGTAGATGCTGGACTCGATCATATTCAGATCAGCTTTCAGGATTCCCGAGAAGGAGCCGCGAACTGGATCGCGGGGGCGAAAGCGCACGCGCACAAGATCGAACTCTCGCGCGAGATTCGAAAACACAAGATCGCGTTCACGGTAAATCTAGTGGTTCACCGGCAGAATCTCGATCATCTGGAAGAGATGATCGCATTCATCGAACAGCTAAACCCAGAACGGATGGAGATCGCGCACACGCAATATTACGGATGGGCGCTCGCCAACCGCGCCGCTTTGATGCCGACGCGCGCGCAATTGGAAAAAGCGGTTGCGATCATCGCGGACGCGGAAAAGCGACTTGCTGGACGAATCCGCATCGACTCTGTGGTTCCGGATTACTACGCGACGTATCCGAAGGCCTGCATGGGAGGTTGGGGACGAAGATTGATGCTGATCAATCCCTCGGGCAAGGTTTTGCCGTGTCATGCTGCGGAGGTATTACCTGGACTGTCATTCGAGAATGTGCGCGAGAAGACGCTGGCATGGATCTGGCAGGAATCGTCGTCGTTCCAGCGATTCCGCGGCGAAGATTGGATGCCCGAGCCTTGCCGAAGCTGTGATCGCCGCACGGAAGATTTTGGCGGTTGCAGATGCCAGGCTTTCCTGTTGACGGGAGATGCGATGGTAACGGATCCCGCGTGCTCGCTGGCTTCTTCGCATGGGATCGTGGAATCGGCTGTGCGCGAAGCAAACTCGAATGTGGAAATTGAGCAGCCAGTCACGGCTACTTCGTTCGTTCAGTTGCAGAAGCTGACTACGGATGTATGGAGCTATCGGACGAATCCCGAATGATCTGTCCCGCAGCGGCTAAAGCCGAGTCCATGAACGCGGACTAGTGGCCCGACTTAAAGTCGGGCCCTTCCCGTTCGTGCACAAATCAACCTCGCGGTCACCGGAAAAAACGATCAAGAGCGCGATTTCACCAGCGGATGCCGACGGTGATTGGACGGAAGTCCGTGGTGATGCCTGCGTGGCTGCCGTGGACGTAGCGAAACTCGGCGTAGATATCCATATTGGGGCGGATCTTGCGGGTGACGCCGCCGCCGAAGCTTTCGCCGAACTCGTTCACGCTGGAGTGAAGGAAGTTTCCGTTGATAGGTAGGTTCTTGTTAAAGCAATGTCCCCACCAGAGGAAGAAGGCGTTGCAACCAACTCCCGGAATCGCGCTCGAGGAATCCAGTTTCCCGGATCGATGCAGGAAAGCGGCACCGCCGATAATGTAGCCGCCCCAATCCTTGGTGACCGGAATATTAATGATGGGGCTGAACATGGCGGTGTAAGCGTGATCGGTCCCGCCGGGCGCTTGCGCGGCCTGCAGAGCTGAAGCCCGCAAAGGCAGGTTGTCAAACTGGAAGTCGAGGCGCCATCCGAAATATTTGCTGAGGTTGCGCGTGACTCCAGCGGCAGCAATGCCGCCTCCGCCACGAACGAAGTTCCGAGTATTGCCATTCGTCAGACTGCCACCGCCGCCCACGTTGAAGGTCCAATTGTTGTAGCCGCGAGGCTTGGGCTTGTGCTCGGGGATCTCCTCTGTTTCCTGACTGCTGCTCGATTGTTGGTCCGTTGGCTGTTGGGTCTGCGAAGGCTGCGCTGGAGGCTGCTGAGCCGGGGTTTGTTGGGCGTGGACGGTGGCGACTCCCGCCAGAATCGTTGCCAAGATTGCTTGCAGCACGATGCTGGATCCGGAAACCGTTGCGAACTTTCGAATCATTCATTCTCCTCCCGCTGCCGGGTATGCTTGCGGACCGCAGCGCTCGAACCATAGCTCGTCAACGACAGGCGCTTGTAAAAGAGCGTGTCCGCGATGCTCCCGCCGTGAATGCTCGCAGCAGGCAGGCACCATATTACCAACTTTGATGCTGAGTCCGCCCGGGATGCCGCCCCGCGGGGTGCTTTCCCGTTTCCGCTGGCGTGATATCGCACGTATGATAGGGAATTCAATTTTCAGCGAGACTGCATTTTGGTGAAACGCAACATAAAACCCGTGGCAAAGAAGGCCGCACCGACCCGATCGCAGAGCACTGCCCATCGCGTTGCTCTCATTGGCTTCGGAACGGTCGGGCGGGCGGTGGCGAAGATCTTGTGCGAAAACATTGACCCGTCGCTACGCCTAACGCACATCTGCAATCGGAACATCGAACGGAAGAAACAGGACTGGGTTCCGAGCAGCGTTACATGGACCGACGACGTTCAGGCCGTACTGAAGTCGGATGTTGAAATCGTGATTGAGCTAATCGGCGGGCTCTCGCCGGCGGAGCAGATTGTGCGGACCGCGCTCGAGTCCGGAAAATCGGTGGTCACGGCCAACAAGCAATTGATTGCGCGTCATGGACCGGACCTGCTGGAGCTTGCTGCTCGCAACGGAGCCCGATTGGAATTTGGCGCGTCGGTGGCGGGAGGAGTTCCCGTGCTTCCCGCGTTGCGCACGGGGTTGTGCGGAGACCGCCTGCACGGAATCTCCGGGATTCTGAATGGCACCTGTAACTACATTTTGAGCCGCATTGAGAATGCGAGAATTCCTTTCAGTGAGGCGCTGGAAGAGGCGCAGGCGCGAGGATATGCCGAGGCAGATGCTTCGGAGGATCTAGACGGAGGCGACGCGCGGGCCAAGCTGGCGATTCTGGCGCTGGCCGGATTGCATTCGCGTGTCGAGCCGGAATCGGTGCGCGCCCGAACGATCCGCCCAGTGGATGCGGTTGATTTCGATTATGCGGCGGAGTTGGGCTGTACGATTCGCCAGATCTCGAGGGCAGATCTGAAGGAAGGCAAGCTTTTCGCGGAGGTGGGGCCATGTCTGGTTGCCGCCGATTCTCCTTTTGGACGCGTGCAGAGAAATCTCAACCTGGTTCTCACTTCCGGCCAATACGGCGGGGACATGGCATTCTTAGGGGCGGGCGCAGGAGGCGATCCGACGGCTGTGGCTGTGGTTTCGGATGTCATGTTTGTGGCCCAGAGCCTCGCGGGCGGGAAGAAGGAAGTCCCGAGCAACGTCTCGACGCCGAAGATCAGTTGTGATTTCGAGACAGCCTGGTATCTGCGATTCTTTGTTCGCGATCAGCCCGGGATTGTGGCGAGGCTGGCGAAGATCATGGCGGCACACAAGCTGAACATTGATTCACTGCTACAAAAGCCCGGATTCGATAAAGCTTCCTTGCCGTTTGTGATTACGCTGGAACCCTGCAGGGATTCCTTGCTGCATCCCGCCCTGGAAGAGATGTCCGGGCTGGAGTTCGCACTCCGACCGTGTTTGTGCCTGCCGATTCTTCGATAATCCTGAGTTGTAGAAGGAAAATCAGAGCCGGCCTTGATGAAGGCCGGCCCCGCCGAGATTAATTCCAGAAGGGATTCTTGAGACCCGCCGGCGCCATAGCGCTGTCGGCTTGCGTTTCGGTGCAGGATTCATCGGAAATCTTTTCGTCGATGAAGCGGGACGGCTGCAGAGGCGTCATAGGACTAATAAACTCGTCTTTCTTGCCCGGGTTGGGGTTAAAAGGATATTCAGATTTCATGGGAGACTCCTTCCATCTTTATGATCTAGGTTCATTAAACACCTCTGAGCGCGGACTGCACCCGCGAAAATTTTGATGACAGCTATTAAAAAAACAGGTGGCGACACAGTCGGGGGACGGCCCTCGCGGATCGGCAATTTTCGACTTCTTTCGCGCATGGGGCGGCGAAAATCCGGGCTTCGATATATCCTGATCGGTTCCGATTCTTTCAATTACCTCATCGAGGGCCTCATCCATGAAATACCGCAAGCTTGGCCGTACGGGATTTGAAGTCAGCGACATCGCCCACGGACTTTGGGGTATGAGTGGGTGGAGCGGTTCGGAGGACCGGGAATCGCTGGCAGCGATGCAGCTGGCGATCGATCTGGGCTGCAATTTCTTCGATACAGCCTGGGCGTATGGTGAGGGAAAGAGCGATGGTTTGCTTGGCAAGATCATGCAGGAAAACTCGGGGAAACGGTTGTACGCGGCGTCGAAGATTCCTCCAGGAAACCTGAAGTGGCCTGCGTTAGCGACGTATAAGTACGGCGATGTTTTCTCGGCGGAGCACGTTTTCAAATATGCGGACATGATCCGCAAGCAATTGCAGGTAGATACGATCGACCTGCTGCAATTTCACGTGTGGTCCGATGCATGGGTCGATGTGCCGGAGTTTCGCGAGACGGTGGAGAAGTTAAAGCACGACCAGTGGATTCGATCGTTCGGTTTGAGCATTAACCGATGGGAACCCGAAAATGGGATCAAGGCCTTGCACACTGGGCTGGTCGATGTGGTGCAAGTGATCTACAACATTTTCGATCAGGCTCCGGAGGACGAACTCTTTCCGGCATGCCAGGAACTGAATATTGGCGTGATTGCGCGCGTACCGCTCGATGAGGGCAGCCTGGGCGGAAAGATGACGCTGGAGACACGCTTTCCGAAAGATGACTGGCGCGCGGGCTATTTCGGTCCGGAAAATCTGCCGAAGACAATTCGGCGCGTGGACAAGTTGAAGGAAATTGTTCCGGCCGGAATGACGCTGCCGGAAATGGCGTTGCGATTTATTCTGTCGCATCCGGCCGTGGGCACCACGATTGCCGGTATGCGCAAAGCGGAACATGTGCGGCAGAACATTGCCGCGAGCGACGCTGGGCCGCTAGACAAAACACTGCTAAGCGAACTCAAGAAACATCGATGGGATCGCACTCCGCAGCGGTGGTCAGATTAGTTCGCATGGCCAAGTGATATTCAAATTTCTTGATCGCTAGTCCAAAGCTGTTGATGCGCCCCTCTTAGTCGTCCTCCCGCGCTATACGAGCGCTGGTAGTAGCTTGCTGCCGCAAGCTACGCTCGCTGTTTATTAATCCTAAATATCAACCCTTCCAAGATTGATCATCCCGGCGATTCGCATCTCGAAAGCGAGGAATGTTTTGTTCAAGAAAGCGGCTCTCCCAGTCGTCGTGACCTTGGTGCTTGCTGCGACAGTACTGGCGCAGAACCCTCGGGGCTCTCTGCGCGGCACAGTGCAGGACGCGACCGGCGCGCGCATTCCCGAGCCAGAATCGTTGTGGAGTCCATCGATTCGTCGATGCGGCGCGAAACGACCAGCGAAGACCGCGGTGAGTTTCGGGTCGACGATCTTGCTACCGGGCAATTATCGGATCACGGTCAGCGCTGCGGGCTTTGCGCCGGCCCGAGCGGGCGTTTCGATCACAGTGACAGTGGTACACGATGTTACCGTCATTCTGAAGCCGGGCACTGGAACAGAGACCGTCACTGTGCAAGGCAACTCTTCCTCGATTACTACCGCAACGATTGACACATCGAGCGCGGTGCGGGGCGGCGTCGTTGGAAGTCAGGATCTGGAGACTCTGCCACTCCCGGCTCGAAGCTTTGCCAATATTGCTTATCTCGTGCCCGGGACGGAACCGGTCGAACCTTCCGATCCCACGAAAGCCCGCATTACCGCTGTCTCGACAGGCGGGAGTTCGGGCTTGAACAATGAGCTTTCGGTGGATGGCGCCGACAACTCGGACGACTGGATCGGCGGATTTCTGCAGAACTTCTCGCCGGACGGCATTCAGGAATTTGCGGTGCGCACATCGAACGAAGATGCAGACACAGGGTGGACAACGGCCGGTTCGGTCGTGATCACCACCAAGCGCGGCAGCAACGATTGGCATGGAGGTGGAGCATTCTACGAGCGTGCAGCCGCGCTGAACGCGCGCTTTCCAATCCGGGCAACTGCAATCCAGCATGCGTCGAATCCGAAGCAGCCATTCTCGCGGCAGAATTATGTTGGAACCATCGGCGGTCCCATCGCGAAGGATAAGGTCTGGTTCTTTACTTCATTCGAAGGCGTGCACGAAGACGCGAGCATAGCTTACAGCCCGGCGAGCGTTGCGCAATTTGACGCACTCGCACAATTAGCCTCACAGGGATTGATTAATGGCGCTCCTTCCATCCCCGTTCCTTCGACGGTTCCGATTCCGTTTCGCGACTATATTGGTTCGACTGCGTTTCGACTGGGCGCAATCGTCGAAATCGAATTGGTTCCTGCGCACATCGGAAGACAGCTATCTCACTCACAACGCGCTGGTGCAGCAGGGCACATTGCCCTCCACGGGACTGACTACGCACAACAATTACTGGAATTAGCGCTCAGCAACACTTACACCTTCAGCCCGACATGGCTTGGCAATCTGGTTCTTGATGCCAGCCTGTTGCACCTTACACAAACCCGGAACTCAGATCTGGGCTTCGCACTGGCATTCCCATTCAGCTCTACCGCGCTAACGATTTCCGGCTTTGAAACTTTCGGCGACAACCAATTCGCGACTCCCATCACGCTCTTTCCGGACGCTGCGAAATCAGGAAAAATATCAGTTCCGCTACGATTTGACTCACGTTGCACACGATCACTCGTTCAAGTTTGGAGTCGACTTCATCCACGAACCGGTGCTGAGCGGCGCTTTCGCTGCGACTGCCGAGACTTTGGCTCAGTACGTGAACAATCCGATGTATTACGTGCAGAATCCGGGCGTGTTCGGAACTTTCAGTCCCCAGTGTGCCAATTTCACAGCGTCCGACGGCTCAACTTGCACGTACACTCCTGCGGCCGACGGCAGCTTTTCACAAAGTGTGCAGCGCCTTGGACTTTACGCCGAGGACTCCTGGCGGGTATCGCGCCGGCTCACGGTCGACTATGGCGTGCGGTATCAGACAACCTGGGGATTGTTCACTGGGTCGGGGCGAAGCGAAGCCGATAATCCTGCCTATGTAACACTGCAGGCACTGCAGATTCCGACCGTACCGAATCTTCCGCAGGATTACAGGAAGCAGATCGCACCTCGGCTCGGAATAGCTTACTCCCCGGACAACAGCGGAAAGACGGTCATCCGCGCGGGGTTCGGAATCTATTACGACGATCTGGCGCAGAATGGCTGGGCGACTGCCTTTCAGGGTGTCAACAACTCGAACTTCACCACCGGAACGTGCAGCCTGGCTGGAGGTCCTGGCACCTATTCGCTCCTCGGCTCGGGCTGCCTGGAGGGTGGCCTTGGGCCTCTAGCGCCGATTCCAACTCCTGCTAACACAGTCATCGGCAATCTAGTGGGCTCCCCTTACAAAACGCCCTACGCAATTCACGCGACCGGCGGCATCCAGCACGCTTTCAACGAGCGTTGGCTGATGAGCGCCGATTACGTTCATGAGCAAGGCAACCACGGCTATCGTGCCTTCCCTTATACAAGCGGCACGAACCTGTTCACCCCGCTCATTTCCGCCACGGACCCGAACTATGCAACGGATCAGACCAATGTAGTGCCGAACGTGAACGTGTTCGCGTCGGATAATCGTTCGAGCTACAACGGGCTGATGCTGCACCTGCAGGGCAATACGCATCGCTTCGATCTGGTCGCGAACTATACGCTGTCCAAGGCACAAACGTGGGGGTGCCTGCTCGGCGAACTCTTCGATTATGTGGATGGCGTCTGCCAGTTGCCGAGTGGAGCGCTAGATGCTTTCGGGCCCGGAGATTATGGTCCATCGGGCGAGGATGTCCGTCACCGCTTTGTGCTGGCGGGAACGTTGCATATCCCGGGCGGTTTCGAATTGACTACGATTAACCAGTTCGAGAGCGCCCGGCCAATCACGATCACGAATGCAGACAACACGGCCCGGATCTATGTGAACGGCGCTTACACAAGTCTCGACGAATTTCGCGGAACGCCTTATATACAATCGGATTTGCGCGTTGCGCGCCCTTTCAAAATCAACGAACGCTGGCAGCTGTATCCGTTCGTCGAATTCTTCAATATCTTCAACCGTAACAATCCGGGTGCTAACTTTGCCGTCAATGTAGTTCAGCTTCCGGTGCCGCAAGCGCAGATGATGCCCGATCCCGTCACGGGCATCACCAACGTCACCAGCGTTTGCGCGGTCGCGGATTGCTCCCAAACCGTGCCCATCACCAGCCTGAAGCAGCTCGAGATACCGGAGGGTGCGCTCGGAGATTTCTTTGGTCCGGGAACTACGGTCGGAATTCCGTTCGCAGCGCAATTAGGAGTGCGGGTTAATTTCTAGGAGTGCTGCGGCGAGAATTTCGAAAGAGGATTCGCGCCTAGCGCATCAACCATTCCGTGGCGGCGTGGATTTCTGAGAGCAACTGGCTGTATACCGCGGCGCACACGGTCAGCGTTCCCAACGCAAGAGCAAGTCCGGAACGAATCGACCACTTCTGAGGTTGAAGTCTTCGTTCATCGCTCCAGGAAATCAGGCGCTCGACGCGAGCATTCACTAATGAGACCGGATTATGAACCAGAGCAGCGGTGAGCTCCGCGCGAGATTCAGCGGGTGCAAAACGCGAGAGCTTAATGAGCGCAGCCGCAAGATCAAGCGCTTCGCCATGAGTCGAGACCGCCGCATCGTCGGCCGCCATCTCCATCGCCTCGAGCCACGAAGCTTCTAACCCGCTCATTCCCGGAAAAGCAACGAAACGAATCAGTAATTTCCGGAGATTGTCGCAGCGCCGCACGTGTGCTACTTCGTGGTTCAGCGCTGTCTGCAATTCCCTGTCACTCAGAAGAAATTCCGCTGTTCCCGAAAGCAAGACTTTGGGATGAAGAATCCCCGCCGCGGTCATCGGAGGAACGGAACGATGAATTCGCAAAACTGGAATCGAATTGATGGTAGCGACCGGCTGGGAATCGGTGGTCCAGGATGAAATGCTGCGCGAGGCACGGAAGACCGCGACCAAAGCGTTGGTTGCGCCGGCGAGTCCCAGGAACCCACCAAAGACGCCAAGAACAAGGGATACCCCTCCGATCGGCTCATCGATGGCGCGAGGCTCAAGTAGAAGAAACGAGGGCACAGTGAAGACCGCAGTGATGATGGCCGCAGTGGCGAGTGGAAACATCCGCAACCCAAACAACGAGTCGGCGATTCGTCGCACGCGATGATGTTGAATGCGTTGGCGAAATCTGCTCCAGGTGAGACAAACAGCGACCGACAAAATGCAGTAGACGATTAAGAACACGGAAAAAGCGACTACGAGGCCTCGCAGCGCAAACATTAGTCTTTCTCCGTCGCTGATCGGCCGTGCGGCAGTTCGGATTTGGCGGCGCGAAGCTCGCGGCGTTTTGCCTCGACGACGTGGCGGAGCTCATCGAGCAACTCGGCATCGCGTTCGGTGACGATTTCAACTAGATAAGAGAGAGGAAGCGACGACGCGGGACTGGCTTTCAAGAGCTGGCGGAAGGCCTCTCCCGCAGCTTCGCGGTGGAGTTCCTCACGAGTGAATCGAGGGCGGTAGCGGAAGGCGCGTCCTTCAGCTTCCCGAGCGAGTACCCCCTTTTTGAAGAGGCGATCGAGCGTGGTCATGACAGTGGTGTACGCCAGGTCGGAACAGAATTGTTCAGCTAAGTCGCGAACCGTGGCATTGCCGCACTTCCAAAGAGCCTCGAGCAGGCGCTCCTCGAGAGGGCCGAGTTGCGAAGAAGAGGTCCGGAAGTGAAAGGCGCGTGTCATGCGGCAAAGAAGTCGATCTTACCCTAGCCGGACAGGGCTTGGCCACAAAGTTTTGGGATGAATTGGATCCATGTGGGTTAGACCAGCGCACCGTGCCCGGCGGCAAGGTCGTTTATCCAACACTGGTGCCAGACTTCTTCCGATCTCGGACAAACTGCGCCCACGCAATCACCATGGTTGAAAGAGTGCCGGCGGCGCTGATGACCGCCGTGACGGTTGCGAGAGAAGTCGAGCTATTCGAGGGTGGAACCGAACCGCGGGCGCCAGGGTGAATCGCGCGTACCCTAGTCTCGGCGCGAGGTGTGCTGGAGTTTGACGAAACCACCATAAACGCAATTGAGCAAACGAATACCACCAGAAAAAGCCAGAAGAACGCCTTCCGAACAGGGTGCGGCTTTTTATCGGGCGGTTTCATCGCGGGGATTCTACACCTGGCAACTAACCGAAAAAAGAAGCTTCCGTCTCTGCCGCCACTAAATTGTCGTGAATATTACTTGTGGCGCCCTCGGAGGGGCTCGAACCCCTGCCATAACACCTAAATTCCATTCCCGGTTCTTTTCCCCTGTTCCCTTTTTTTGTTCGCCCGAATTAGGCGATAGAACTGGCGAAACTCAGGAAGTTTCCCTCACTCGGATGGTGAAAGTCTGATGGTTTGAGATGCGTCGCTTACATCGTCCGCAGATCGTGGATGCGAGGGCGAGTTCACGCGCGCTGTATTCATTCGTAGCATCCACGACAACCACGTTCGCATTAACTTTTCGACAAATTATGCACTGGAACGCGTATTGGACTTCGAAGCTTGCCATCGTGTCCGATACTACGATTGACGATCGTTTTCCGACCATGGCACATTCTCGCTACAGGATTTACCCGATGCCATCCCGAGCCCCAGAAAAGCGATCATTTTTGCGGTTCAAATCTCTCCTATTACCCGATCTCCGACCCCAACGGCGGGAACCGTTGGGGTTAGTTTTTTGCCTGATTCGAAAACCTTTCGAACACGATCGGCAATCGTATTGGTAAGCGTGCTCGCCCCGTCTCAGGTAAGACTTTGGGAGCTTGCCCCGACACCCCGAGGTTTTGGCCTTAGCGTGGGATAACGCTTGCGGCTGCGGGCGCTGGTTCTTGTCTGGGAGGGCAGCTCCGGCACCTGCAGCCAGAGTTGTCCGGGGGACGGCGGTCAGGTTTTTATCGCGAGGGCGTCGGCGGAATTTTCGGCGAGATCCACTCAAAGAAAATCAAAATCACCGTTAGGATAATCGGGAGATCCAGAATCCACGATCGTACTTCTGGGGAAACTCGCCGCCGCAAATCTGCATTGTCTCAGAAGGGCTTTGATTACCCGCGTTGTTAAAGATTTCTAGCGGCATGTTGAGTTAAATCACTGCGACCGGTATTGCTGAATCAGCACACACAGAAGGTAAAGGCCGGCAAGGAAGAAGGCTACGGATTCAATACTGTTGGACATTGTTAGTCATTGGACCGTCGTTCGAGAATGACAGCAATGGCAAGTTCGTGCGACGGAATGGCTCTGATGGGCGGATGTGAATGCTTTGTTGACGGCGGCGGTTCTGTGCTTTTCCTTTTTCCTCTTTCTTGATTTCTTTTTTGTTCGGGTGAATAAGTGACTTCCCCGCTGGTGACCATTTTATGGTTTTCGTTCGGGTGGGCCGCAATTTCCTTTCGTGCTCAGTATGAAGAATTGCGATGAAACGGCGGAAAATAATTCGTTAGCGGAAGCCAGGAAGAATTCGAAACTCATTAAGTGATTAAGCACACCGAACATAGCTTCTGATGGCTGCTGTCGTATCAAAATCTTCCCAGGTCCCATTCAAAGAACCACTCCGGCGCATGGGGAAGTCGTCAAGCCATGCTCAATCTTCTACATCGCCCGTCTCAGTTGCCCTTCCAGCGATGGAGGTTCTTTCAAGATGGGAGGGAGCGGCGAAGAAAAAAGACTTAAGTTCCTGGCGATGATAGATATCAAGGGAATTGTGTGTCCGGCACTCCATGTCCTGCCAAGTGGGCATAAAAAAGCCGCCAGACTGGCGGGAAGTACCTGTAGAGATTAACTTGTGGCGGCCCCGGAGGGGCTCGAACCCCCAACCCTCAGTTCCGAAGACTGATGCTCTATCCAATTGAGCTACAGGGCCGCGATGTTGGAGTGGCTAGGAGTCGAGCTTCGCTCGACCGGACAGCCCCTTCGACTACGCTCAGGGCAGGCTTAGGCGGCTGTCCCCACAAAATTCATTCCATGGGGTAAGTACTTGGGGTGGGAAACGGGAATCGAACCCGCAACCGCCGGAGCCACAGTCCGGTGCTCTGCCAGTTGAGCTATTCCCACCGCAACCTTTCGATTATAGCAACGGAAGTTCAGCGGGAGATAGGGGAGGCCGGAGGGATTTGCTGCAGCATGATCCGCGCGAGATCCTTCGCTCCGCCTGAAAGGCGGCTACGCTCCGGATGACGCATCCATGAATTCTTTGCGATTCTGGTCGGGTAAGACTTGTTACCGATTGCGCCGCGCTTCGCGCTGGCTTGGACGGCCGAGGCGGCCGTCCCCACATGATTCTTTCTTCTGGTTAGGCTCGGCCGATGCCTACGTATTCGAAACCAAGGGCGCGCAAACGGGATGAATCGAGCAGATTCTTGGTGTCGACGATGACAGGGTTCTTCAGCAACTGCTTGATGCGATCGAAATCGAGGGCACGGAATTCCGGCCAGCCAGTCCCGACAACCAAAGCATCAGATCCTTCAGCAGCCGCGTAGGCTGAATCGCAGTAGCGCACCGTTTCGTTGAGGCGCGTTCTGGCTTCCGGGATCGCAACGGGATCATAGGCGCGCACGTGGGCACCCTTCGAAACCAGCGACTCCGCCAGACGCAAGGACGATGATCCGGCGACAGAATTCGTATTCGGCTTGAAAGCGAGGCCGAGAATTCCGACTTCTTTGTTCTCGACAGAGTTCAGGGCGTGGGCGATTTTGTCGACCAAGCGATCGGCCAGGTAATGATTCACATCGCGCGCGGCGCCGAGAACTTTGAGGGACACGCCATGGTTCTGAGCCAACTGCACCAGAGAATCCATATCGGACTCGGCGAATACACCGCCCATACCGGCTCCAGGCTGCAAGCAACGCGGGGCGATTTTCTTGTCGAGACCCAACGCGAGCGCCAGATTGACCGCGTCGGCGTTCACGCGTTCACACAGGGTTGCGACTTCGTTGATGAACGAAATCTTGGTCGCCACGAAGGCGGTAGCTGCTTCGCGCACGAGTTCGGCCGTCGATTGATTGGTGACGATGACGGGAACCCCGCGCATAACGAGCGGATGAAAAATCTGTTTCAGCATCTGAACGGCTTCGTTGGAAGTCGATCCCAGGATCAAGCGGTCAGGCCAGTTGAAATCTTCGACGGCGCATCCGTCGGTGAAGAACATGGGCTGCGAGACGATGGTGGCCTGCAGGCCCAGGTCTTTGAGGTTCTTTTCCAGTGAATTTGCCGTACCCACAGAAACCGGAGTGACGATCGTCAGGATCGGAGGCTTAGGAGCCAGGCGCGCAATGCGCATCACGATGTCGTTCAGATTGTCCGCTTTGTCTTCCGCCAGGAAAATGACGCCAGTTTTGCGGGCGAAGGATTCGATGTCGGTGGAATAGGCGAGTCGCCCAGCGCGCACGTTGCGACGGATGATTTCTTTCAGGTTCTTCTCGAAGAAGGGGATATTCCCCTGAGCCATTTCGACCATGCGGGAGCGGTCCGGATGGCAACAGGAAACAGGAGTGCCAAAATCAGCCAGACAGGCCGAAATCACCGTTCCCAAGTATCCCGATCCGTAAACGCCGATCTGCATGTGCTCTCCTGTGACAGACGGAAATCCGCGCCAGTCGTGCCATTGGGGGGACTACCGAACGACGGCTCTACATCTTTACTACAGGCACGGAGGGGGCATTTCAACGCACGGGAGGGAGATGTACCAGGGACCATCCTGATTGGGCAGGAGTAACTGCAACCTGAGTAACCTCAGAGAGATTACGAACGAGCTATCGAGAAACGAGAGTGCGGCCGAGCGGAACGGGCGCCAAATCGATCCAACAATTCTGCGCGTCTTCGCGGACAAAGGTGAGCTTTTCCAACAGAATACGGCGGCTGCCATGGTATTGGCTCCAGCGCTCGCGTGCGATCTCAAAGGCGGTTCGCGCAGGCTGTTCGGCCGCCATCTTTACGATGGTGAGGTGGGGAATATAGGGCCACTCTTCCTGGTACTGCAGCACTTCGGTGTTCAACTTGCGGTGAAGTTCGCTCATCCGCGAGGCACAGGCGTCGACGCGAATAAAGACGGTGGGAGTGACGGGTATGAACGTCTCGACCGCACCGAGCGTTACGTCGAAGGGTTCTTCCTGGCCACAGATTCGTTCGAGAACCTGAAGGGCGGAACTCTCAGTGCCCTTCAGCGGGCGTGGAGGAAGAATGGTGAGATGAGCCGCAAGGTGAGGAAGGTCGGGATGCAGTTCGCGGCGGAGGGTTTCGACGAACTCTCCGGCCGGATTTTTCAGATACGCCACCAACGCATAGCGAACCGTCTGCATACTGGGAAAAAATTATACCGCGCCACTCAGACGGGTGCGGGTCAAAAGCAGGAACAGCAGCGGGATTTGAAGGAAGCTGGAAGAAGAGTCTCAATCGCGCGGGAGCGACCGCTTTCCTCATTTATAATCTGAACGTCAGCAACAGTCGGGGCGTAGCGCAGCCTG
>CAWBED010000021.1:0-165570 GCA_963787685.1 uncultured Acidobacteriota bacterium | reverse complement strand
CTACTGCTCGTATGTGGGCTTCACCGAGCCGGCCGCTCTTCCATGCGCGATAGAAATGCTCAAAGCGTTCGCCATGAAAGCGCGACTTCGATAGGTTGCGAAATGCGAGGTCGGTTTCGGTCAGACGACTGTACTCGTGCAGATCCCAAGCCTTCCGGATGGCGAAATATCGGAGCAGATCGTCGGCGGGCCGCGCCTCCAGAGGTACAGTGACTAGCGAATGGAAAACTTCGCGCGCTTTTGCGAAATGAACGTCGTTTGGCGCGAGGAAGACAAACCGGAACTCTGAGAGTTCGCGGAATAATTCCAAGTAGGCTTGGAGGTGGTGAACGAACACGGAGAGGTTCACCTCGGGGCCTTGAATGAATGTGAACGCCGCAATGCCTGGAGTTAAAGCCTGCGGCGGCTCGATGAAGATGGGAAGGCGGTCGACAAAATACCGAATCGTGGGCTGAACCGTATGTCTGCCGAGGTAGGTCTTCGATGGCAGGTGCCTTGCGTCGATCTTCAGCTTTCCACAAAAATAATGGAGCTTGGCGGATTCGGTTTCGAGGTAAGCGAGGTTCGGATTTGCGAGGATGAAATCGAGGATGGCTAGACGGAGTTCAACATACTCCCGCTCGTGTCGGCGGCGGTTTCGCAGATTCTCTCGTCCGAGGTCCCGGTACACTTCGCGGGCGAATAGGTGGTAAACGGCTCGATACTTCGGAGGGAGTGAAGTGGTGCGGGCGTGTTTATTGGCGTGGAGTTTATTCCAGAACAGCGACGTTCTTCTGCCCCAGGTTGCTCCAGAAGATGCGAGGAACTGACGCGCGACGAAGTAGCCGGAGTGCGTGGCCACTATATAGAGGAATCGGGCTTCTTGCCTCGTGTATCCATGAGCCTCAAGAGCCGAAAGGTAGCGGTCGTCGATCTTCATAGTGCAAAGATCCTGGCCGTGAGTTCCGACTCGTCGAGAATCCGACGAAGTTTCGAAGCGTCTTCGCGCGACGCATAGAGCGAAAAACCCGCTTTGGCTTTCTCAGCAAGCGCGCGAGGCCTGTAGTTGCGGGTGGCAAGTTCGAGGTCGATTTGCGCGCGCTGGTGCTCGGCCGTTTCGTACTCGATGCGGACGTCCGGCATTTGAATCTTGCCGGCGATAAAAGCAAGCCCATGACGCTCCGCAATCGCTTGCCGATTTACCCGATCGTCGGTGTTTCCTGCTTGGAGGGCGATGTCACGATTCACGCGGCGCTTCAGTTCATAGTCGAGAACAACACGCACAGTTTTTCCGCCAGCGCGAGCGATTCGATTCACTTCCTTTTGATAGAGCCGGTAAAGCGCCGCGTCGTGTTTCAATTCGCGGGGTTTTACGATGCCGTGATAGACGGCCTGACCTTCGGGTATTCGGCCCGATGCGAGCAACAAACGTTTGCCCTTTTTCGTGAGGGTCAGAAGGCTCTGCGGTTTCGCCGATTGGTTCGGAAGCCCCCTTCGAAGCATCAAGCCTTGCCGCTCGAGCGGGCGAGTGTCTCGGGTAAAACTCTCCGCATCGCCTCCGTACGCGAAACGAGCAAAATCATCAATATCGACAACGCGAAACTTGCCGACCTCTAAGAGCGTTGCGAATTGAGATTCGCGCAGAACATAAACGCGGTCGCGCAGGTAGTAAGAACGCTCGGAATTCGGTTGGTTGCGTTCGTCGTGATCGATTCTGTTCGGAGCACGGCCGTTAGTTCCTACCGAGCGCGAATCCGCAGCTCTGAGCGGCGTCCGTGGCGCTTCAGAAGAGATTTCAGGGAAGTCATGGCTTGAGAGATTGTGAGGGTGGTGTTCGTCAGCTGACCGATGGCGCGACATGTCAAGAATCCTCCTCGTCCCCGGCGGGCGTTGGCATTTCGATTTGACCGATACGGAACTGCCGGTCGAGATGGGTCAGCTTGCGCCCCGTGTTTTTCAGGAGAAGTTTCCGTTGGAGCAGAAGTGCGAAGCCGAAAAGGTTCACAAAGAGAACTGCGATCGCGAGGCAGATCCAGTTTCCGTAGAAATGGAAGACCGTCGCTTTGTAAGGGGCCATGAACTTCAGTTCGTCCATGAGCCAGAACCCATAGGCGAGAAGAAAGGCGATGGTGATTAGAAGTGCGTTCGCAACCATGCTGTCCTACAAGCAAGGAGACTTGCGGGTCCGAATTTGAAACGAAGAGACGGTAGCGGAAGGGCGCGTGGCGGCGATTGGCACGAGGGCGGCCCAGTGTATGCCTACTGCAGCGTTCTCTGTATGTAAGCTGGGAATCATTTGAATGCCTGATCTTCGCGGAAGTAGGAGATGGTTAGTCCGAGCGGATTGATCGGGATGAGTTCATTCGGGACGCGGGATTGGAAGACGAAAACAAAGTTCGCCGTGTAGAGATCACGCCTCAGTTCGCTGTGGTCGGCAGGCGAGTAGTACACCATGTAGAAATCCACTCGCGCGCGATAAGGAGGCGTCTGTAGTTCTTCAAGCGATACCTTTTTCACGTCTACGTCGATCTCGGACGATGAAGTATTGGTGAGGAACTTCCGGATGATGTCGTCTTTGCGATAAGCATCGAGGATGCCATTGGCTAGTTTCCCGTCGAGGAAATAGAGCGACTTTGCGAAATCGTCTTGGACGGTATAGCGGTTGCGCCGGTAGTAGAGCGTCGTGAAGCGGGAGAGGAAATACTTGGTTTCAGCGTCTTGCGGCTTGTACTCGAAATTGTGGTAATTGATGGCCTCCGCACGGCCAAGATCATCGATGCGTATAACGAGCGGCCTGAAGTTTTGGAATGTGCGGATTGTGCGCAAGTCGATCAGGGCAAGAGCGACGCAAACCAGGGAAAGCAGTGCCAGGGCGATTTTGAGGTAGGTGTTGGTCACCATCGGATCACCGTAGGATTCGAGGTAGAGGCGTTTCGCGTCATAGAACGATGCATCACGGTCCATCAGCTCTCCTTACCGAACGCGGCGGCCGGAGAGGGAGATCCCAGGATTCCTGCGGAGCTGCCACCTGCCGTGCCACTGAAGATGTGATTGGTGAGGGCGGGAACTTTCAGGAGGACGTATATGGACGCGACGAAAGTGATGACAAGAACCGGAAACCAGCCGATCAACTGGAGCGTGGAGATGTTGCCGGGGCCCTGGAGGGTAAGCACACCAATAATAAGGTTACCGATGATGTAGACAACTGCGGCGGCAACGACTTCATAGAAGGAGTACTGGAGGAAACAGCGCAGCCAACCCCAGAACAGCCACTCGAATTTCGGAACGATAAAGAAAGGAACGAATATTGGACCAACCAGTACGCACACGGCACTGGCGATAAATCCGTATGCGATCACGACGACGGAAATGGCTTGGGCAGCGGCAAGGAGGAGAATGACGATGATGTATATGGCCATGCCCAGCAAATCGGTTACACCCGGTGCATCAATGCGAGCTTCGAAATCGCCAATGCGGTCCACGATGGTTTGCAGTTCCGTCTGATTGATCTTATTGGCGAGGAATTGAGCCTCGTCGGTGACTAAGCTATGAAAGCTCACCCCGATACCCGGAATGGGAGCGTTGTAGTAGTTGACCATTGCAAAACCGAACGCGATGGTGAGCAGCAAGGTTGCAAAATTGTCGAACTGGAACGTGAACTTGCCGCTGGCGGCCGAGAGGGCGGACTTGACTCCGAACCACGCGATCAGAATGGTGGCAAACATGCGAAAAAGGTTTTGCCCCATGGCATCGAAGAAGCCGAGGTTCTGCGTCAGGAGATTGGTGATCGCCTGATACATGAATTGCAGGAAATCGGTCTGCATGGTCTCTCGGCTCCTTCACACCAATCGGGGACGATCGCTACGGCATGCGGAAATTCTGCAAGGAGTCAGACAGTGTGCCGGCGACCTGATTGAGGTTGATGGCAAAGCTAGCTTGGCGGCTGATCTCGGCGTTAATGGCGTTGGTCGTCATCTCCCGCTGTTGCTTGGCAGCGATCGTTTGCTGTTCGAGGAGCGAGGCGAGCAACTTATTCGAATCCTGAATCGAACGCAGAGTGAGCGTGTTGGTCGCATTGATTTTGTTGAGCACTCCGACTTCAGAATTGAGTTCCGGATCATCCGAGAGCGAATCCTGCTCCAAGTTGTTCATTTGAGCTTGAGTGCGGCCGCGTTACCGCGAATTGCACCAATGGTGGATAGGGCATTCACGCTGGCGCCGTCGGACAGTTCAACCGATGCGTACTGCGACTCTACTCGCGACTGCTCTTGCTCGGTCATGTTCGCCAACTTGCCCTGATCGTACTGCCCTAGCTGGGTTGTCGCGCGAAGATAGCCGTTCATGGTGTTCAGGTCGGCGTTGACTCCGGTCAGCCAGCCTGCGGTGTTCCCGTATGTGTCCGTCGCGGTGACATTCCTCCAGTTCGAGAACTGAGCGCGGTATCGTGCAGACATATTGCGCAAGTACTGCGACATGGCCAGTGCCAGGTTGTATTGATTGACGATCTGCTGATATGTCTGCCGCAGCTGGGCCAGCTGTTGTACGAGCTGTTGGTAACGCAGAGTGCGTTGGCGTAGTTCGTCGGATCGTAAACGATTCCTCCAACTCCGAGTTGCGCGGAGGCGGTGCCCACCGATAGGAGGGCGACGAGCAAAATCAGGATAAGTTTTCTTTGCACCGTTTCGGCCTTTCTTCCTCAGAGATTTGAAGGTACGGCGTGATTGGCATAGTCGGGCAGCGCGAGATCGCCTGACAGATAGACTTTGATCCGGTGCCCCTCGCGGATCGTGATGGTCGGAAGAACGTTCAGGAATTTGTCGAGGATCTGGGCAGATGATTGCGCTGTACTTTGCGCGAATCCCTGACGCATGAGGTCGGTTCCGGATGCCGTGAGCGGACCGGAAGTGCCACCCTCGGCAATCGCACCGAGCGCACCAATAGCGAGCGAGGCCCCAAAGATGCGCATATAGTGGTTGTTGACCTGGTCGCGGAGACCGGCATCGCCGACCTGGTTAAGCCCTTGAAAGCGATCGAGCGTGGCCGAGAACCCGTCCGGCATCACCATGCGGTGAAATGCCACGGCTAGGCGCGTTTGGCCAAAGGCCTCGACTTTTCGGGTTTCGCCTAGAACTTTGCTTCCCGCAGGGATTAAGAGGTGCTGACGGTCATGTGAGTAAACGTCGTTGGTAAGGAGACATTCGACAGGGCCGGTGAACTGTCCGTCGAGGCGATTCAAGAGAACGGTCTCGAGCACGGTTCCTTCAAACAACACATAGTTTTTTCCGGTTGCCGCCGAGGTGGAACTCGTTTCAGCGGCGGGCTTCGGAGCGTCCTCCTTTCGTCTCCCCTCGACGATAGTTGTATTCGCAATAGACGCCGGTGATGGTGCAGAGATCGAAGACGCTGATTCGGGGAATTGCGGTGCGGCAGCGTCAAAGCTTGAAGTAAGTGGATTGGTAGAGTTTTCGTCCCGAGATAGTTTGGAAGGCATTCCCTTGCGGAAGCTCAAAGCGACATTCGAGGCGAAAAGCGAAAGGTATTCACGCTTCTTGCGTTCTGCGCGAATGGCATCTTCGGGACGTTCTACAGAATTCGGCGGATACTGCACTGCGGCTTCTGGAACTGGAGTATGGTTTTGCGCCAACGCGCTCGCAGCTAGGGCTTGCTCGCGCTGCAGGTCAGCGATGCGTTTCTGGAGTTCGACAATCTTCCCCTCATTCACCTCAAGGGGAGGAACGACGCCCGGTGCCGTGGGCATCGGTCTGGTCGTGGTGGGCGGTTTTTTCCCTCCGGTCAGCCACATGATCAAGACCATCAAGACCGCTAGGGCAGCGAGAAGCCACGACTGCACGTGTTTCGGCAACAGGCCGGCGGGTTTCGGCGCTTTGTCCTGAATCGTCGGAGTTGTAGACATTTCTCTCGGCTCCTAGTTGGCGGCGACCGTAAGCCGGCGGAAATTGATCTTCTTCTTCCCGACTGCCAAGTAGCCGGCATCGACGATTTTCGGAACGATGTAGACCCCGTTTTCAATCTGGAATGACACGAGATTTGGCTTGCCATCTTTGATCTCGTAGAAAGCTGGCTTTTCGCGGGCGGCACACCGAACGTAGGTGAAAGAATCGTCGTGGTAGATGGCCGTGACGAGGAAAGGCTCGCGGGCCGCGTTCGGACCTAATTCGTAGTCGAAGCGGAGTTTCGTTGCGTAGGACGAGCGGAACTGATTGATTTCTTCGGTGGCGCGCGCCTGCGCCGCACGAACGTGTTCCGTTTCCTGTTGCTTAAGGTCCGCCAGTTCCCTCTTATAGCCCTCAACATCGGCCGCATGTACGTAACCGCGAAGAACGGTTCCAGCTGACGTCCCTTCTTTGAGCTCGACGAAAAGCTTCAGGTCAGGTTGCTGCGTTGCTTCGGCGCTGATTTCGGTTAGCAAGAAGGAGTAGACATGGCCACTTGCGGTGATGAGGTTAAGGTTGCTGCGAATGCCTGCTTGAGCGGGATGGACATAGCACAAGTTGTGGGTGCCGTTGATGATCCAGAATTCGCGGTCCCCCGTTGTGAAATCGAGGATTTCTTCGTCGTCCGGAAGAACGATGAGCGTCGAGTAGCGAAGTTTGGCATGCACTGCGACGATGTCCTCTTTCCCGTACTTGACAACGCGAGCTCCGATCTCGGCGGCGCTTGCAACGGGAACCGCCAACAACGCAAGAACGAGAACTAGCCAAGTAAAAGCGGCGTTTCGAATCGTAGTGACGGCAATCATCGCAAGGTTCCTCCTGACGGCTTATTCTTGAAATCCGCACTGCTGAAACAAATAGCGACAAGTCGAACGAAGAGGCTGACGGCGATGAACAGAACTGCTGCGCCAATCACCATGAGGGCGAGGGCCACTTCGCGTGTAACGAATCGTTGAATGACGCTTTGCACGAATGAACTCACGGCTGCACGTCCGCGAGGATGTCGAGACCGCGCTCAAAGCCATGCGCGTCGAATGCTTCTTTGCGCTTGCGGTTGTCGTAGGGATCGTTGGTGTAGAGCCAATAACTCCGGCGATCGACGTGCAGGTTAGCGACTTTCGCGAATTCCGGCGTCTTGATCAGAAATTGCTGCTTCGGAAGCAGAGAAGCTACGAGTGAGATCTCGGTTTCGTTCAGGTGGAACTGCTGGCGGTATAGCTCCCGGTCCATATCGGGATTGGCAAGGAAGATTTTGGTCGCGCAGCTTTCGAGGATGATCTCGACGAGCTCGGACCGTTTGAGTTCGTCGAGTGATTGAGTGGACAGAATCAGCGCGGCGTTGTGTTTGCGCCAAGTCTTGAGTGCCTCGGTCACATAGCGCCGGATGCTGGGGTTCTTGAGGAAGACCCACGCTTCATCAATAAAGAAGGTCTTGAATGTGGATGATAGTTCGGGACTTGCGATCAAGTCGTTGGCGCGATGCAAAACATAAAAAAGCAACGGTTCCAAAAGTTCGGGATAGCGGCTCATGTGCTGGAAGTCGAAGCACTGAAACCGCGAAAACGAAACTGTGTCTTCAGGATTGTCGAAGAGGAATCCAAACTGTCCGCCGCGGAGCCACCTCGCGAGACCATAGGCCAGAGGCCGCGGGAGCGTATTGGCCAACACGTCTAGGGTGCGAAGAGCGGGATCGAGCGAGTACAGGTTTTCGATCTGCTGATACAGCTCCTTATCGGTCGCAGGGTCCAGCGCTCCGAAATTACTGCCTAACAATACCTTTACGAAGAGCGCGAGAAAATCGAGATTTGGC
The DNA here is from genome assembly GCA_963787685.1 of uncultured Acidobacteriota bacterium. Classification (GTDB taxonomy): domain Bacteria; phylum Acidobacteriota; class Terriglobia; order Terriglobales; family Acidobacteriaceae; genus Sulfotelmatobacter. The sequence continues at coordinate 157,827 of CAWBED010000021.1, read as the reverse complement.
TTCGTAGGAGGAAGACGGAATGGGTTCACCGAAAAGTCCGCCGACTCAATGCCGATGCGAAGGTAGGATCCTCCGAAAAGCCGGGTGAGGCTTTCAAAGCTGCCGCCCAAATCGAAAATGAATGTGAAAGGATCGTACTTTTGGAGACTGGTGATAAGGAAATTCAGGAGAAACGACTTGCCACTTCCAGTTCGGCCCAGAATGACGGTGTGCGCGACATCCTTGTAATGCAGATTTAGGAAGTACGGCGTTCCATGGTTTGTCTCGAGCACAGCCAAATACTCGGAGCGGAGATGAAGGTTCCACGGTTCTCCCGAACGCTGCGTGAAAAGGAAGGAGAGGTCGGCGTAATTGGTATTGAGCAGGTAGAGGTAACGGAGGTTGAACGCGTAGTTTCCCGGGATGGCAGCAAGGAACGCGTTGAGAAGGTTGTATTGCTCGTCGAACAGCTGCGCGTCGTGAACATTGAAGACCTTGTAGAACTGAGCGGCGGATTTCTCCGCTGCGGCGAGGTCTCTATCGTACAGAACGACGGTCAACGAGAATTGGCCAAAGTAATTTCCACGAAGTTCGATCTCCTCGATCCCGCGGCCAAGTTCTCGAACCTGCGACTCTTTCGAATCGTCGATTAGGGTGTCGTCAGGTGGAGAGTCCCGCAAGGTGGCTTGGCTGAAGAACGAACGTTTGGTGTTGTGGAAGTGTCGACGCTTGGATTGAATCGCCCGTCGAGTTTTTCCTGGCTCTTCCCGCTTCCACTCGGTGACGATATGGAAGTTGGCTCTAACCTCGAGCAAATCTTTGAGAAGTAGCGGAAAGGTGTTGGCTGGAGGCTCCTTGAGGGTGAGCACCTTCACGTGGAACTCGCCGACGCGGAGGTGGGATCGGTGGCATTCGATGTGAGAATCCGCAATTGCGTAGTCAAGGAAGGTGTCATGTTTCAGCCGAGCTGCTGAAATCTTTTCCTGGTTGAAGTTGAGGGTTTGCTTCAGGACGCGGAATGCTTCGTCTTTCGGAAGAATTCGCGCGGGCAGAAAATCACTGACGTTGGTCCGAAAGCTTTCAATCTTCTGCAGGAGTACGCCTTGGGCGCGCGAGATCTCCAATGAATCGAGCCGGACAGACGACTCCGAGAAGAATCTCGCGTTCAGCTCCGACAAGGCTCGGCTCGGACTTGCTGGAAATTCGAGAATCGAACGGGTCAGGGAGCGTCGCGCGGAGAGCGCCGGACAGAGAACCGCGAAATAGATCGAGACCGAGAACAGCGAGTCCGCTCGCCCGGCGAAGTAGTCCATACGTCCGCGGATTGCCGAGTCGACGACGGGCTTCCCACAATAGGAGTGAGGGATCTTGTCCTCGTTTCGCTTGAAGAGAATCTGGTAAACGCGAAATGTCTCGTCGAAGACACGCAGTGCGGACTCCAGGCGCTTGGTGAGAGCATCAATGGAGCTCTGGTCCAAACACTCGTAATCGACGCCCTTAATCTCTAGGACCGCGCCGATGTCTCCCGTTTTTGTTAGGAATGTCCGCGGTCCAACGAAACCGAACAGATTCACGAGGGCATTCAACGATCCAGCTTCGTCGTAGTTTCGGAAGATACGCTTCAGGTTCAGCACGAGCACTCCCTTACAACGGAAACCGGTGTGAACTTCATCGGGTCGTACTGGCGCCGGAGTCTTGCGGCGAGAAAGAGCAGGCGCAGGATTTGTGGATCGGTGTTCGTCGCCCAGCGTGCGAAGAAATAGAGCAGGAGAAAAATGCCCACTCCTCCCGCCAGGCTGCCGAGGAGGTTGAACGTCGCTCCGCCGAGGCACATGGCGAAAAAGAAGAGCTTTCGCTCCGCGCCTAAGATCGTGAGCGGACGGGAAAGCGAGCGTTGAACGGGATTGATTCGGCGTTCCATCGCAGATGCTCCACTGACGGAATCAGGCGGGAAAGAGCCAAGCCAAAAAGTTCACTGCCGCGATGGCCATGCCCACACCGAAGAGAACGCCAGCGAGAACGCGTTTGCTGCCGCCTTCGCCGAACGCGAAAGTGAGTCCAGAGACCACGATTGCTACGAGTGACAAGCCGCGGGCGATGGTGCTGGTGAACGCCTGCATCAACACGTTCACAGCGTTCTCCCACGGCGAATTCGCCTGGGCAAGTACAGGTGATGCGAGCAGAAGGCCGAGGATCAGAATTGTGATCACGCGCACGGTCAAACACTGCTGGTACAGACGAACGAAGGATTTCCTCATCGCGGACCTCGCTGGTTCTCTGCAATCGAGTTCGGGGAAGTTCACGCCTTCCGTTTCGGTACTCTTAGCCACGGCGTCGGCGCCGTGACTTTGTCGGCGTGAACTCCCCTCTATCTATCCTTTCTGCGTCCGAGACAAAAAATGTGTCGTGACCAAAAGTAAAATGTCGATGGTGGTCACCCGCTGGCAGCAATACGTCGCAGCTTAGCTAGCAGACGTTTCATCCGCTGGCGGACGGCATTTGGTGTAAGGCTATTCGCCTCCGCAATTTCTTCGCCGGTGTTTCCGTCGAGTTTGATCTGCACGAGGAGATCGACTTCGTCATCGGCAAGAAGTCCATTGCCCACGCAGCGGTAGAGAAAATGCCTCAGCAAAGCGTGACGCTCCATCGAGTCGTCATTCAGGATGTGCGCTGCAGCCCGCAATTCTTCCTTTCTTGCCGGGCCATGCACGATTCCCTCTCGACCGGCCCATGCGAAGAGCTGCCGTTTGAGGAGCCTCGTGATCGCAAACACAAAGTGCGACTGTCGATTGTCGAATTGGGTGGAGCGCAACACCTGAAGGAAAACGCTAAGCGCTTGTTGGGTAATGTCGGCGCGGGATAGATGTGAATTGCTCTTTGCGATGCGGCGGACAGTACCGTGCAGCACCGGCACAAACGCAAGGATCAATAACATTTCAACGAGATGAGGACTTGCAAGCCGCGCAATGAGGAGATCTCGGTAGAGAGCGTCCGACGACGCATCGGCATGAGTTGCTTTGAGGTGAGCGAGGAGACTGAACGGGGAGCGAAAACGCTGCAGGCCGTTTGTTGTTGAAGTCACGATGAGTTCGTATTCCGGGATGGAAAACTGGAGTTCTGCGGCGAGCTCTTTTTCAATTCTGCAAAGCAGACAACGGCATGTGGAACCAAAAGTCATTTCGCGCGTCCTTCTCTTCAGGCCGCACGGACAGCACGGCGGAGAGCGGGGACGCGCCCTCGGCACTGAAGGGCTACAAGGTCGGCGTCGGTCGCGGGGAGTGGCCGTCGTCATCCGCTTCGGTAGGACCGGCAGCGGAGGAAACGAATAGTCCCTGCGCAAGGGAGCGGACGGCGGATTTATTTTGAAAATGGCAGGGATTCAGGACAAAAAGTAAAAGCCCTCCGGCCGGAGCCGGAGGGCCACTTGGTTCACTGAGGATCAAAAAGGCGGTTGATCTGGCGTCGCTTCATTCGCGGACGGTTGCGCTGGCACTTCACTTTCCGCGCGGCTGAGCCGGCGGATGGAGTTCGCGCGCACGCTCCAGAAGATGTCGACTTTCGACGCCTTGGCCTTCTTGGATTTACCGTTCTCGCGTTCGTACTTGGAGCTGACGAGTTGTCCGTCAACGAGGACATGGTCGCCTTTGTGAAGCACGTCCGCGAGGGACTCGCCGAGGCGGTTGAACGCCACGACGCGGTGCCACTCGGTTTTCGACTGCCACTCGTCGTTCGAGTCCTTCCAGGACTGTTGGGTAGCAAGCGACAACACGGCGAAGCTAGCGCCGTTGCCGCGGACTTGCCGTTTCTCCGGGTCCTTGCCGAGGAAGCCGATGAGTTGAACATGATTGAGATACATAAGGTGTTTCTCCATTTCTGCCCCGTTTCCTTGGGGCACTCAAGGGCGGAGTGGATACTGCTCCCAAGGCGAGCGGCTGCATTCTGGGAGGGACCCAAAGAATTCAAAGGGAGGAACCGGGAAAGCAGAAGACGCGAAGGGCGCCGGGCGCAGGAATTATCCCGAAGCCGTGCCCAAGGAAAGACGGCAAGAAATGGAACAATTGCCTCTTATCAATCTGAAATCACCAATCGGCGGTCGCCTTACGCGTTGAGAAATGCCATGGGTCCGCGGCAGACTGCCGAGTGCCGCACTAGACGGTCGAATCTGTCGAAGATGCTACGCCTGGTCCGGCTCCAGAATGTCCCTTCGTAGAGCCACTTACGTAATGGGGCTGCGGCTCGAGGCGCGAAATGACTCTGGTGAATCCTTCACGAGTTCTACTTGATAGAGCCTGCGGTCCAGGACGCCGAGAAAATCCATAATCGAAGCTGGATCGACCTCAAGTTTGCCGGCTGTATCGTGGACAACCACCTTCGTGCTTTTGCACAATTTCTTCAAGTAAGCCTTATCAATACCCTTTGCAAGTTTCTGCGAGCGAATGGATGCCAAATATCTTGCCGCACGCGGATGATCGATTGCGTATGTCTGAATCGCCGTGAAATCGACATACGGCAAGTCAGATTTGACGTCTGGATGTTCCCCGGAACAGCTTTTGCGATCTCGGCGTCCAAGTGCCCCACAAACTCAAAGCCAGCAGGCCTCAAGATGTACACGCGGTCATCGTCCACGAGGACGTCGAAGTCATGATCCAGCTTGAAGGTCTGTTCTTGCACGATTCTCAACGACTCGCCGAGGAATCGAATCAGGGGACTCTTGAGAACGCCCTTGAAACTATTTGCCCGGCGGACAGCTGTCAGATGCTTGTTGTCTTTGCGATATTTGAAGCGGGCAAAGTAGCAGAAGATGTGCGACGGGTCGGCAAGCGCGGTTGCTTCAGGATTTATGTTGCTCGCGGTATGAATCTCTTTCAATCGCGAGGCTAGGTCGTCATCGGTCGGGACGAACAGATGTCTCCGGGCTGTCATATTTGTTTTCGCTTCACGAATTTTGGAAGCCCTGCCCTGATGATTCCCAATGATATGGATAAAGTCGGACTGTCGCTTACCCGGGCAAGCTTACGCTTCCGTTGACGGAGGCGTCAGGTGGTATCTGGGTCTTAAACGATGTGGACCAATAAGTAGCAGCCTAACTCCCGATAAACGCTGTCGACCAGAGATTGATGCAGCATTTGCCTGAAGTTTATCTGCAGGAGTTTGGAATCCTAATGTTTTTCGGTCGTTGATTCAAGAGCACTGAGACCTGGTCGAGCTGTTCTTGAAAATAACCGACAGATCGGTGCCTCGTGGGACAAAGCGCTTCCCGACTCCGGTGCGGTAGGCATTTCGAAGGGCCGTATCCGGTCGCGCCGGTCGTGGTGACCCAGACGCTCCCGATCCGTTCTCTCTGAAAAAAAATTAACTTGGCTAAATGCAGAAGAAAATAGTATGTCCTCATCAGATCGTGTCCTCAGGTTAAACAGGAGGGATTATCAAATGAGTAGGTTCGGAAGACTCACGCTGATGTCAGTATTCTGTTTGACATCGACTGCAATGGCAGCGCAACAGACCAACGTCCCACCAACTATTATTGATGTACACCTCCACGCACTGCCTGCCGCATCTTTTGGTAGCCCGACGCCTCCAGTGTGCACGGGCGACAAAGACTTGGTCTTCGCTCCTATCGATCCCAAGAATGGATACAGCCTACTCACAACCGAAGCATGTACCTCGCCGATGCAAGCGCCGCAAAGTGACGATCAGTTGCAGCACGATACTTTCAATCGACTGGGGAGATACAACATCATCGCGGTCACCAGCGGCTCACCAGAATTAGTCAGCAAATGGCACGATGCTTTGCCAAAGCGGATCATCCCTGGTCTCGCATTTAATCTTGAAGGCGCACCACCAGTGGAAATGTTGCGGCAACTCTACAAGAGCGGCAAATTTTCAGTTTTAGGCGAAGCTCTCACGCAATATGAAGGCATTTCGCCCGATGATAAGGCCTGGGAACCATATTTCGCATTGTGCGAAGAACTGGATATTCCGGTGGGGATTCACATGGGACCGGGACCGCCAGGTGCATCTTACTTTAGCGCTCCCAAGTATCGCGCTCGTCTTAGCAACCCTCTACAGTTGGAAGATGTCCTTGTGCGCCACCCGAAGCTTCGCCTCTACGTAATGCACGCGGGCTGGCCAATGAGCGATGAGATGATTGCGCTTCTTTATGCACACCCGCAGGTGTACGTGGATGTTGCCGTAATTGACTGGGCCATTCCACGCAAAGAATTCCAACAGTATCTGCGCCGTCTCGTAGAGGCCGGGTTCGGTAAGAGGATCATGTACGGCTCCGACCAGATGGTCTGGCCAGGAGCAATTGACATCGCAATCGAAGGGATTCGTTCCGCAGACTTTCTCACGGAAGAACAGAAACGAGACATCTTTTATAACAATGCAGCCCGATTCCTGCGATGGGACGCGAACAAACAGTAGCGGCAAGAAAAAGTCATGAGCAAACAGACCAACCGCGACAGCGGTAGCAGGAATATTTCAAAGCAAGGACGGACCGGACCTAGTGGAGTACTTGAATTCTCAGAGCCAGGTCGTGCTGTGGATCGACGCTGACGGCGTGCTGCGGATCTGCGATGTAGTGGTCGAGATAGCGCGGTTCAAACACTACGGTGGGCCAATACGGCTGGTAGCCGTTGTCCTTGCCGATCTCGCGATTGACGTAATCGATCCCAGCTTGCGTCAACGGTCGCAACAAAATGATGCTGCCGTGGTTGTCGACATGGAAATCCTGCTTCGCCATTGGCGGACGGCGCTTGATGGGATAACGTTCAACTTGCTGGAATTGCTGGCGTGGTGGTTCGAAGACATCGATCCTCCAGATGGGAGAAGATGCCTTCAAAAGTTTGGGGAGATTCTAAGGAGGTTGATGCCCCTACAGGACCCATATCCTTCTTTCGAAGGTTGGCACCGTTGGTTGAGGCCACGGTTGCCGTGCGGCTGAGATCGCCGCAACTCTTGATTCGCCCATCAGCCTACTTCAAGGCGGCTTGACGACAACGGTACGAAAGTCCCTATGGTCCCCCTTCCGTTCGCAGCACGACAATCGTTATCCGAGTGATACTTAAGTGGTGGTAGACTGGCCGCATTCTAGCGAGGCTTTGCGATGTTCTTCAATCCGGCCGAACTTCCGCGTCAAACCGCACAGTTTCACGCAAATACTTCATGGTACTGGCACTGATTCTGTTGGCTTCTCAGATCGGACTCGCGCAAACGGACAGTGGTTGGCACGATCCATCCAAACATAGAGTGCAGTTTGTCACGGTGAAAAATGGAGTTCGTTTGGAGGTTCTCGACTGGGGCGGTTCGGGAAGACCTGTTGTATTGCTGGCGGGACTTGGCTTCACCGCACATGTCTTTGATGGATTTGCGGAGAAACTTGCGAACTCATATCACGTTTACGGAATCACGCGGCGAGGCTATGGCGCGTCCAGTAGGCCAGAATCAGGTTACAACGAAGAGCGACTCACCGAAGACGATCTCCGCGTTTTCGATGCACTTCATCTGCTTGCGCCTGTGGTGATCGGCCACTCCGTTGCAGGCGGCGAGCTATCACAATTAGGCATTCGTTACAGTGAACGGATCGGCGGATTGGTGTATCTCGATGCCTTGAACGATGGTAGTGACGACTGGACCGTGTACGACGCACTGGAAGAAAAATTACCGGAAGCGATGAAGAAAGGACCCTCACCTTCGGCTTCTGACCTGAAATCCTTTCCGGCATATCGTGACTGGCGAACCCGCACTCAGGGCGTTGCGATCCCTGAAGCCGAATTGCGGATTGACTTTGCGGAGAAGCCGGATGGAAGCGTCGGAGACCGTGTTACACCAGCATATGTTCCTCAAGGCATCATGTCCGGTGATCATAAGCATGATTATTCTAAGATTCGTGTGCCTGTGCTGGCCTTCGTTGGATACCCGCCTGTCCCTCAAGCTCAGACGAGTGACCATCACGTAACTGACCAGTCGGAACTGACAATCGTGGCGGCAGTCTTCGGGTGGCAAGTTGGGATGATCAGGAATCGAATAAAGAGAATCGAGAGCGCGGCAGGAGGCGCTATTGTCATTGACCTCTGGGACGCGAATCATTTTGTTTTTCTCTCGAATGAGGCGGAAGTTCTGACCGAAATCAGAACCTTTATGTCGAGATTGCATTAATCGGCCAAGAACGCCACCCGATGAAGAAAGCGACCCCCAACCTTCTGTTACTGCGGCAGAAATACAGAATTGACCGTATTGAGGCCCCCCGCAGCGCCGTTGCTACCGTCCGTCCCACTTGGTAAGGAGACCTCCAAATGAAAACGATAACGTGTAGAGGAGTTGGGCGGCGCGTGCGATCAGAGATCTCAGCCAATTCGTGGGACGAGATGGTACAAAAGATGACCAAACACGTCATGGATAAGCATCCCGACGTGGCGAAAGAAATGGAAAAGATGCATAACGAAGACCCCAAGAAGTGGGGCCGAGAAATGAAGCCGAAGTTCGACAACGCTCAAGAACATCAATCAGTTACAAAGTAGCGTTCTTGCGAAGATCGAATTGCCGCCAGGCATTCGAACATCAGCACAATCGCTGTTTTGATTAATTTGGCTGTGCCGCTGTCAAAGACACCATATAAACAGGTAGTGCATTCCCCGCGTCGTGGCGGCTCATGACCTTCACCACTCTCCACTGCTTGCCGCCGGGCCGAACGACCACCTCACCTTCAGTCGGAATTATCGTATCGCCGTCCAAATCAAGATCAGTTTCTTCGGCTTTGATTATTCCGTTGTAGTAGTAAGCGATTTGCCGTTGTTCCATTGCCATAATCCGAGCGAACTGCCGTTGGCGTTTGAAAGTACGCTTTACCTGTTTAGTCTGGCGCATCTAATCGGTCAAATTCGCCTTGCCGTTGTAACACAAACTCGCGGGACAAGAGCCTCCGGAGGCTTTCCAGATTTGGTCCGGACTTTAGGCACTGTCGTCATTCTCGAACATCAGGTGAATTACGTATTCTTCGCCTGGCCTCAGAACGGCTGCGGGCCTGCCGCCGCATAGTTGAATTTTATGGTGGAGAGCTTTACCTACGCTCTACGGAAAATGATTACGCCGAAAATATCAGACCATGCGTGCGCGATCATCCCCGGCCTCAGGCTCTTCTGCCAGACAGCAAGCAGGCCGAACAGCACGCCGAAAAGCGTGATTCTTCCGACCTGGCTCGCTCCCTCGTAGAGATGGCCAACGCCAAATACGATCGCCTGGATAAGGACCGCCCACACGGCGCTGCCGGTGATGGCCTGAAATTGCTTCTGAAGATAGCCGCGAAAGGCCAGTTCCTCGCAAAACCCGGCAGAGAGAGCAAGGGGTAACCATGCGAGGCTCTCCAAAATCCCTTTGGGAAGAAGTCCTTGTGCGGCGTTCGTTCCGCCGCCTAGGACATGCGGATTCATCAAGCCGATCCACAGCACCCAGAGTCCAGCGCCCAAAGCCAAATCTCTCAGCACCTCTTTCGGCGTGGCCCATCGTCCGCCAACCAGATCGCGCAATCGCACGCCGCGCTGATGCACGCCCATGCGTACATAGAGCACCAGAAGCCATTCAAAAACGAGCACGGAGAGGTAACCTGGCACGGGGCTCCCGCTCGGGACTGTGGTTTGTGGGTGCCGCTCTACGGAGTGTTGGAAGAAACCGCCGACGACGGAGAGGCCCACAAACATGGCAATGAACACACTCGTATGCCAAACCGGGGCAATGAGCGGGCGGGGCGATAGGCGAAAAGCAGGATTCGCGTCTGAAGTCATCGTGCTTACTGGGCTCAGGCTGCCAATGCTTGGAGTCCCTGGGGACATGCTATCCCGAATGACGCCGTACCGGAAGTAATCAACATGCCGGGTAAACGCCGTTACCCGACAAGTGGATTTTTGCCGAGTTTGACCCGTTCGGTAACGCGGTCAGTAGAACTTCGGCAACCTTCGAGGCTGAGGCAAAAGAAGTGATGCTAGTCGATTCGCCCCTAACGAGGCTGGCCGCTCGTATCAATGATCAACGGGCAGACCGAGTTGCTTGAGATTGTCTTGGGCACCGTCGCGGATAAGTTTGCGGCGCTCCTCGGTATCGGACCATGAGGACGCTGGCGCCGCATGAGAATCCAGGAGAGCCAACGCTTTTTCGGCAGTCTGCCGCGCCAAATCTTTCTCTCCGTCCGCTAAGTACGCATCAGAGAGACTATCGTATGCGTCGGCTGAGTCTGGATACGCGGCGACGACGAGCCTCATGATCTCGACTCCTAACTTGGTCTCACCCACGGCCATATGGTTGTAGCCCATAAGAGTAACGACAACCTCCGGGAACAACTGCACCTTCGGGTCGCGGCGCCGCGCATCTGCCAGTTGCTCTGTGACCTGAGCCACACCTCCGTGCAGCTCGATTTGGTTGAGGATTGACGCGGATGCTAAGGGCTCCGCTGGAGCGTGGCTTGGTGCCTTGATAAGGGTAGTTACAAACCAATCGGTGATGATGCCGGGTAGCTCAGGATGAGTCTTGAACAGGTGGTTCCGTGGGTTCCAACGGCGGGAACTCCGGTGTCTTCAAATCCCTTCCAAGGAGTTTTCGTACCCACGTAGTGTACGAACCGCTTGCCAGGGCAGGAGCTGACGCCGTAGAGCCATTCCATTACTTCTTCTGTGGGCGGGTCTTCATCCTCATCGGCCACCACGAACAGCCCGGGCAGTTGCGATGCCTGCCGCAAGAATTGCTGACCACGCCGAAAGGTTTCCCCGGACAGCAACGCCAGCGATTTCACCTCACTGGAATGCCGGCTCGCCGCTAAGACCGCGTTATCGACGCCCAGTAATCCGGCCCCTCCGAGGCCGATGACGTCCCCGTTGACTCCTGGTTGCGAAGTCAAATATTTCCATGCTGCATCAATGTCATCAGCCCATATCTTCTTTACAGGTTTGTCCTCGCGCGGCCACTTTTGATGCGTGCCGCCGCTTTCACCAAAACCGCGCATGTCGAGAGTAAGTGTATTGATTCCAGACGCCGCCAGTCGACCGGCCAGATCGTCCCACGACTGGCGCGTCCGGTTGCCCTGATGCAGAAGTAAAACGCCTGGGCCCGGCTTGGCTGCGGCAAAGTAGCTCGCCCTGAGAATCGTGCCGTCGGACGCCTTCAGGTCGACCACCAGCGCAGGGGGCGGCACTCGCGACAGTTGTTCGGATGGGGCGTTAGCAGCGGCGGTCTGTGCCAAAGGGGTCACCGCAAGAATGAGTACAGCAGACAACCAGAAGACTCGCAATTGCGCCATTTGAATGTCTTCCATATTTCTTTCTCTTTTCCTGAGTCAACCTGCCTACTTCCACCGCTGTACGGTGCGTGTCAAGGAAACCGAAATCAGTTTAGAATCGCGGCGTACGAATTTTTCGTGCGGCGCCTGCAGTAATGGCGCGTCAGCGGTTGCGCGGAATGCCCCGTGTCGTGCCGCCCTGGTGGCGCTAGAGGACAGACTTTATCTCCACCCGCAACAGAGGTGGCTCTCCAGGAACCGGTTCCGCACTCTTCGGTGTCGTTATGACTTCAATGGCATGGATCGGCTCAGGCTTCATCCAGTGAATGCTCCAGGTCCCGGGATGGCGCGGTCCTTCTTTTCCGGGAATGTCGCGAACCGTTCCGTCCCCCCGGCGATAGCGAATATGAGATGAGCCGCCACCGGTATCCCAATTAATAAAGATACCGGGCCAACGATGATGGTGCATCGGTTCGGTCGTACCTGGTGCCGGGATGGTGACTTCGAGCACCGGACGAATTCATTCTCGAAAACAACTTTGTGGCTGTTAGGTGCCGCCTGGACGGCGTCGTATCCATCCGGGAAGCCGGTCTTGTCCTGGCCAGAAACCTGAAAATGCGCCGCATACCAGACAGTCGAGGCGAGGGCAACTATCAATGTGGCTTTTCGAATGGCTGCAAAAACTTTGGCGGCTCGCATGGTGTCGCTATCTAACCTATCCCGATAGTTAGATCAGCGTCGATTGTGTCGCCCGTAACACGCGCTCGATGCGTCTAATTCGGATTTTTTATCTTGAGCCAGCCGTGTTCCGCGTAAACGCCGATGCGCGATGAATAAGCAAGGACTTGACGACCGATTCATTTCAAGTCCAACGCCGTAGGATGCTTTGGTTGATAGAGGCCGACCTCGCCTCCACCGGCAAGCCGCATCTTCGTAATCGAACCCCATCGTGCTTCCTGAACCTCAGAAAATTGAGCACCCTTCTTTCCGAGGGAATCCATTTCGGCTTTCAGATCGTCGCACATGAAATACAGTTCGTGCCCGGGAATCTCCTCGGAAGGGTGTACTGCGGCTTCCGCTGGCGGCAGGGCGAAGATCAGCCAGCCATGCCCCGCATCCACGGATTTGAAACCGAGGACGTCGCGGAAAAATGCGCGGTCCTCATCGGCGTTCTTACTATAGATAACTACGTGGACTCCAGAGATCATTTCTCCCCCGCTTGTCGATGCCTGCAATTCCTGTCACGTCGTATGTCCCACCAGCGCCTCACGCGGCTTCTTTGGCTAGAACTAGGAGTTCCAGCCTCTACAGATTCGACCGTATGGAAACGCGAAATCTTCTTATTAAATTCGACCTGTGCTTACTACGATCTTGGCCATCATACTGCCAATTTTGTTTCTGCCCGGGATTTGTTGGTCGTACTTTCTCTATCTGGTTTCCGGCTCAGAGAGAGCGCGACCGACAAGGCTCAGGCGTTCCTGAATCTTGAGTGCTCAAGGGAGGTTTAGACTCAGCATGGAAATTCAGGAAAGCCAAGAATGTGTCGCTTTATTCGAATTATGCGTTTCGACGCTTGAATACACGCGTCAGCGTGTTCTCTTTTTACGAGGCCACGACGGACCCGATCTTCCCACCACCTGACCTCTTTGAGTTCTCGTTTCAGTTCGGCTGTGGCTCGCAATTGAAATTGCGTGACGATTTCATTTGTGTCGAGATTGATGCTCATGACGGGGACCCTGAGGTGAAATTTGCTGGGTTGGTGCTACCGCTCAATTCTACTCCCGCGAGAGCGGATCAGCGACACGGATTTCAAAGCGCCAGAGCGGCCGGGTGAAGCCCCGGCAGCGCCAATACGAGGAGCGCTCCAGCGAACGAAAGCCATCGTGGTTCAACTCGAAAATCTACGCAGGATCGTCGAACGGTTCGAGGGAGCGGGCGAGCTTGGCCGGTATAATCATCGGTAGCACGCCTTGAATTATATCGGGGTCAGGGTGAGGGAATATGGAGACGAGGTGAGGAAATGCCCGGCGGGCTGGTAATCCGGGCCGCTGCGTCGAATTACTTGTTGGTGCCTCCCGTTGCTGGCTTCGACTTGTCGTGGGTCGGATTTTGCCGGTCATGCGCGGGGTCGTGTTGCTTCTGATCTTGGTGTTTGGGGTCCTGATTTACCGGGTGCTTCGTTACCTCTTGGTGTTTTGGGTCTTGATTTTGAGTATTTGGGTGTTTGCTATCGTGCTGAGGGTTTTGTGTTGTAGCCTTTTTGTCGTCCATAACGCCTCCATCTAATCGTCCCGCCGTTATCCGAATCAGTGAATAAGGTGCTTCGGGTAGGAGACCTTACGGATCAAGAGACGCACGCTGAGTCCCGAACTCAACGTTTCGGCAACGCAAGCGGAGTGCTTGGGCAGGCCTCTTCTGCGAGTTGTAGGCGACCGTCCACCTCAACCATACCGACCGAATGGACGAACCGAGGGCCCATGCTTTCGCGTCTGACCGCATTTTTATAACAGTACGGGCAGACTACTACGAGTTCGCCGTCCACTCGTGCGCCCATCGGAAATTTCGTAAAATCCTGCATTGTCGGCGACTATTAAACACGAAGACCCGCGTTTTACAAGGGCAGTCGCTCATGCGGCGGGCCAGCGAACGAAACTTCGTGCTCAAGTTCGAACAGCTAGGCTGGATCGTCCAACGGTTCCGGGGAGCGGGCGAGCTAACCGGTATAATTGTCGACAGCACACTTTCATTTTGCGGAGGATTGCGCCGAGGTGCCTATGGGGCAGAAGTAAAACGCATGGGTTGTCCGTTCAATTCCTCAATTTGGAAGGAGTACGAATATGTTTCGCTCCATGCAACAAATCTCGGATCGTCTCGAAATTCAAGAGGTCTTGACGCGATATTGCTATGCAGTAGACGACCGCGATTGGGAGGCCTATCGTCAACTTTTTACTTCCGATGCTGTGATCGACGACACCGTCACCGGTGGCATCAGAAGTGGTGTTGAGGAACACATAACCTATTTGAGGAAGGCTTTGTCGAAAGTCTTGATCTCCCAGCATGCGATCTCGACCGTTCTTGTCGAGTTAAATGGGGACGATGCCACTGTGCGTGCTCATTGCGCGTGTCCGATAGTGCCGGATACGGGTGAGAACGATAGACATGTCATGTTTCAGGGACTGTGGTATCGCGAGTCGCTTATTCGTACAGAGGAAGGTTGGAAAATTTGCAATTTGTTGGAAGAAGGATATTGGAAGCACAACGCGCCAATCGGGTTCAAGTTCTCATGAGATCATACGGGTCAGGACCGGCGAGTTTAATTGTTGGAAGCAGAAGTCCATTATACTGACCGCGAGGACCGTCAGCACCGATACGGTCACCTGTAATATCAATCTCACGGCACCTAAATTTCGCGGTTAATACAAGAAAAAACGAGTTGGCCGATGCCGAAACTGAAGTTCCTGGTTTCTCTAATTACACAAGAGAACGACTACCAGCAGGAACAAGCTTATGCCGCACAAATCGCAGGACAGCGGGCCGGCGTCGACATTAACATCGTCTATGCAGAGAACGACAGAATCACTCAGAGCACGCAGATACTGAAACAGATTCAAGCGACTGTTGACCAGCGACCTGCCGCCATTATTGTTGAACCCGTGGGCGCAACAGCTTTGCCTCACGTTGCTCAAGCCGCAGTCGATGCAAAGATAGGCTGGGCGGTACTCAGTCAGGACGCGGCATACCTTGAAAAACTACGGGGCGTCAGCAGCGCTCCAGTTTTCGGCGTGGGTGCCGACCAGGTTGAGGTCGGAAGAATACAGGGAAGACAGACCGTCGCTTTGCTCTCGCAAGGGGCTGCAGGTTCAGTGCTTTACATCACAGGGCCTTCGCACAGCGAGGCGGCGCTTCAGCGCGAGATTGGGATGCGAGAGGTCGTCCCTAAGGAAGTGCATCTCACGGTTTTGAAGGGACAGTGGACCGAAGAGAGCGCCAAGAAATGCGTACTGGCATGGCTCAAATTGTCCACATCTCAGAAAAGCGCGATCAGTGTAGTCGTGGCGCAGAACGATGCGATGGCGGTGGGAGCCAAGAACGCCTTCGATGAAATTTCGAATTTGCAGGACCGGGAGCGTTTCGTATCCATTCCACGTCTCGGATGTGACGGCGCTCCCAATACCGGGCAGGCCTGGGTCACGAGCGGGCTCCTAACTGCTACCGTTTTGACTCCACCCAGTGCAGGTAAAGCGGTGGAGTTAATGGCCGAAGCTATAGCTAAGCGTGGAGTGCCGCCGCTTCGAGCCCTCACCCCTGTGACATCGATTCCTCCGGTGAACCTGATTCGGCGTTTGCGGTGAATTGTGATGTACCCCTAGTTGGGCACCCCTCACGGCTTTTTGTTTTGGTCAGAATGCCCGTTAAGCTGAGGTTTTTTTCTGCGACTGCTTCTCGTGCATTTCAGCTAGAACAGCCTGGGATTGCTTGAGGACTCATCGGCGGGTCAGCCAGCGACCGGCTTCATGTTTCAGTGATGGCGTGAGGTTCTGATGGACAAGGAATTTCAGGAGAAGGTCCTCAAGTTAAGAGACCGTTGTACTGAAAAGCGGCTCGACGATACGGGGAGCGATCCGTTAGATGCGGCAATACTAGAGCAGTCCAAGGTCGTTCTGAATCTTTCCATCGGCCCGAAGATGACGTACAACGAACTTGCAGCCAAGTTGGATTCGATAATTCGCGGGTTTAGGTAATCTGCCGCGTCATCAGCGTAGGTTATCTTGAGACTTTTTTAGCGACGTGCAGAAGAAGCTTTTTGTCTTTTTCATTAAGTTTTGGAAGTAGGCGGCACAGCTTCGCGAGATAATCAGCATCCCTTCCCTTGCTTCCCCACTCTTCACCATCGTCTGGGTGTTTGAATCCGCGAACGGATGCTGCTGCCTGGCCGTCGTGGAACAACTGGTACATGGGAACTTCCAGGGCACGTGCCAGCTTTTCAAGCGTCGAGACGGCTGGGACTGTATGGCCATTCTCGACGCGAGAGATGTAACACCGCAGCAGGCCGGTTCGCTTCTCGATGTCGCCCTGGGACAACATCTTGGCTTCGCGCAATTCTTTCAATCGGTCGCCGATAACCATGTCGTTCTCTCCTCTTCTACCACTCTGTGGTTAGGTGCCCGAAGGCGCAAAACAGAAGGCGGCGCGAGGAAATCGACACGCCGCCCTCAGGCCAACAGTGTTCGAAGGTTACTCGCTGTCGTCCGGGAAGTGAAGCAGCGCTTCAGGAACCGAAGACCATCGCGACTAGAACGTCCAGATTTATGGACATTTTCCGCTGGATGGATGTACTTTGATGCCCGCTGTTTAGGGGCGATGATGAGCGAACCAGTTCAGATTCTAGTCGCGGACGACTCAGAGGTGATACGCCGTGCGATCCGCTTATTGCTTCAAGCTGAATCCATTTCTATTGCTGGCGAGCTTGCGAGCTTCGCAGAACTAGTGGCCGCTCTCAAGTCGACGAAGCCCGATGTCGTTCTGATGGACTTGCACATGCCCGGCGAGGAAGAGGCCGACATGGTCAAGAGGAACCTCCACGGAATTTGTCTGATTGCCATTTCGCTTTTCGATGATCCAGAGACTCAGTTCCTTGCTGAGAGTTTTGGGGCCGCACGACTCCTGAACAAGAGCACGCTCGCCACGACGCTGCTCGATGCAATTCACGAATGTACGCAGAAGGCGCGAAACACCAGCGCTTAAATTTCAGGATCGATTTGCTTACCAATGGACGCGCAGACGAGCGGTAGGCATGCGGAGGAGATTGATCCAAGGGCAGCGCAAGGTCTCGATGTCACCGCCCTCTGGGAGTTACCCGTCTTGCCGCAAGGATAGTCTCGGACTGCCCAAGAGGAAACCGGCATAGCGGCGGACAAGGTCAAACGCCCGCGATGACATGCTCAGGTGCATCAGATTTTGTCTCGTCGGATCGTCGTTCCGCTTGCCTTCGGTCGGCTTGTCGCCGGTCCACATGGCAGCCCGTGTATGCGGTGCATGCGTACGGGGTGAATTCTGAATCCCGTCGCAGACTTCTTGTGCGACCCTTGCAAATTATCGGCGACGTGTTTTACGATATGTCGCAATGACATATATACGATCAAAAGTGTTTGCGCGAGAATTGAAGAAAGGCAGCGCCGAACTGCTAATCCTGTCGCTGTTGGAACACCAGGCGCGACATGGTTACGAGATCAGCAAACTGATCGAGCAGCGCTCGAAAGGCGTCCTGCAGTTCAATGTGGCGTCGTTCTATCCGCTGCTGTACCGATTGGAAGAGCGGGGATTTATAGCCGGGCGATGGGTCGAAAAGTCAGGACAGCGTAGACGACGGTATTACCGGGTTACGGCGCAGGGCCGGGCGGTGTTGAAAGAGCAGCGTAACGCTTGGGCGGATTTCGTAGACGCAGTGAATCGGATTTCAGGGGGAGAACATGCCTGATTGGAAGCGCGAGATACGGGATGCGCTGGCGAGCGCAAACCTGAACACGGATGCAGCCCGCGAAGAAGCCGTAGTCGAAGAACTGACGCAGGATTTGGCAGATCGGTACGAAGATTTAGTGCGAGAGGGGGTGGAGGAGAAGGAGGCGCTGCGCCGGTTGCGTGGGGAGTTAGGTGAACCAGGATTTTGGATGGGACTGCGACCGAAGCTCGAAGCACGGCGCGATGTGGTAGTGACAGGCGTGGACAAGCGCGAGCGGTTCTTGGCGGGAGTGCAACACGATGTACGGCTCGGTGTGCGGCTGTTGCGGTCTAATCTCGGGTTTGCACTCGTCGCGATTCTATCGCTGGCGCTCGGGATTGGGGCGAACACTGCGATCTTTGAGTTATTGGATGCGGTTCTGTTGCGGACGTTACCAGTGGCAGCACCAGAGCAGTTGGCGGAAGTCCGCATGAATCACCTAGGCCGAATTGGAAGCTCGGTCGCACGGCAACAGGACTTTTCAAGTGCGCAATGGAAGGAAGTAGAGAGGGATCAACGAGGATTTTCAGAGATTGCGGCATGGAGCACGGAAGGATTCAACCTGAGGCGCGGCGGCGAAGCACGCTATGCAAAAGGCTTGTGGGTGAGCGGCGACTTTTTTCAGTTACTCCAAATAAAGCCGGAGTTAGGACGGCTGTTCACGAAGAGCGATGACTACGACGGGTGCGGCGTGCAAGGCGCGGTGATCAGCGACGGGTTTTGGCAGCGGGAGTTTGGCGGACGTGCCGACGCGATTGGGAAGACGCTTTCGCTAGATGGGAAGCCGTTCCAGATTATCGGTGTGACGCCAGGAAGTTTTTCCGGCTTGGAACCGGGATTTACGTTCGACGTGGCTCTGCCACTTTGCAGCGAGCCAGTACTGCGAACAGGCCAGCCGTTTACAGAACAAGGCACGACGTGGTGGCTGGCTGTGATTGGCCGGTTGAACCGAGGCTGGTCGATTGAGCGGGCAGCAATGCAATTGAATGTGGTTGCACCTGGAATCTTCGCGGCGACCCTGCCTGCCGAGTACGATGGGGCGGCGAGGGAGAAGTATTTGAAATTTACGTTTCGGGTTTTGCCTGCTGCGACGGGAGTGTCATCTGCAGGGGAGGGACTGAAGGCGGAGTATAAGGTTCCGCTTTTTGTGTTGCTGGGTATTTCGGGATTAGTTCTGCTGATTGCGTGCGCTAACCTGGCCAATTTGATGCTGGCGCGAGCCAGCGCCAGAGAGCGAGAAATGGCGCTGCGCGTCACGTTAGGAGCGTCGAGAGGAAGGTTAATCCAACAATTGTTGGTGGAGAGTTTGCTGCTTTCAGCGATTGGCGGGGCTGGAGGCGCAGTTCTGGCGCAAGTAATGAGCAAATTGCTAGTCGGGTTCATCAGCAGCGAAGACAATCCGATTTTTCTGCCGGTATCCGCAGACTGGCGTGTCCTGTTATTCACAGCGGCGCTTGGAGTACTTACGTGTTTGCTGTGCGGATTGGCACCCGCGCTGGAAGCAGCCAGGTCCGACCCCGGAATTGCGATGAAAGGAAGCGGGCGCGGAACGACCGGGGGACGACGAGGGCTCGCACTCAGACGCGAGTTAGTGGTTTTGCAGGTAGCGCTTTCGATGGCGTTGGTGATGGGTGCGTTGCTTTTCGTGCGAACGTTCCGGAATCTGGTGTCGGTAAATGCGGGACTACGACAAGACGGCGTGCTGGTGGCGGATTTCGATTTTTCGCCAGTGAATCTGCCCGTTGAGCAGCGGGCAGAATATAAACGGGAGTTGCTCGCCAACGTTAGGTCTGTCCCCGGCGTGGACGCCGCAGGGGAAGTAATTAACGTTCCGATGACAGGCAATGGGTGGAACCGGTTCGTTGACATTCCGGAGAAAGGCGTTAATCGCAGACTAGTGGATTTCAATGCGGTGAGCGGCCAATTCTTTCGAACGCTAGAAGTGCCGCTGCTAGCAGGACGCGATTTCGACGAGCGGGACGTGCCGAATTCGCCGCCAGTAGCAATTGTGAATGAGCGCTTCGCACAACAGATTCTTGGAGGCGGCAATCCCATCGGGGTAACGTTCCGAGTGGCTCGCGGAAAGCCCGAAGAGAAAAGCTTTCAGATTGTTGGACTGGTCGGGAACACGAAGTACCGCGACGTGCGGGAGGATTTCCAACCTATTGTGTTTTTGGCGGTGAGCCAGAACGCCGGACCGGACCCGGATTCGACATCGGATTCGACATTCGTGATTCGTTCAGAGGTGGGCACTGCATCGCTCATCGCGGCACTCAAAGAATTGGCGGAGAGAACGAATCCAGAAATTGTCCTCAATTTCAGCGTACTGCGAGTGTCGGTATTGCAAGGCCTAGCGCGAGAGCGGCTTATGGCAACGCTTTCGGGTTTCTACGGAGCCTTGGCGGCGGTGCTGGCGATGGTGGGACTCTATGGCGTCATTTCGTACATGGTGATCCGAAGAAAAAAGGAGATCGGTATCCGAATGGCCATGGGAGCAGGACGGATGAGGATTCTGCGAATGATTTTGCTGGAGGCGATGGTGCTGTTGGCATTTGGACTGGGGATTGGCGTCATTTTGGTGCTCGCGATGGGGAGCGCGGCGCGAGCGATGCTATACGGGGTAAAGGCGACAGATGCGGCGAGTTTGGCCATCGCGATGGGCGGCTTAGGATTAGCGGCGGTCTGCGCAAGTCTGATTCCGGCGACGCGGGCGACCGGACTGCACCCGGTGGAGGTTTTGCGGGAAGAGTAAGTGATGCACCTGAGACTCCTTGAAATTCCAGACCAAGGTGATTCCTCGAATTGTTGGGGAGACGATTTCTTTTGAGGGACGTTCGTAATTAGGGACGAGAAGACGACCTTGCCTTAACTGGAGCGAAGGCGGGTCCGTTCTGAGTTCACACGCACCCGCATCATCGAAATCACGACGCTGAAGAACAAGGGCAGTCGCCAGATCACATAGTAGAAAAACAGGCGAGACCAAGGTAATGGCTGCGAGATTGCTACGGCAGCGTTTCCTAAGATCAGTACGAACAGTGCAGGGTAAAGAGCGCTCAGGAAGTTGCGCCGGTGAAAGTTGTTAGTACCCACAACGTATGCGCTGAGCGCTGCCAGCAGAATCACGCCCTGAAACGCAGTGATAATCGCAATCCCAACCAAGAGTGAACCGGGCCAACGTAGTTGTATTCCTGCAAAGAGGAACGACTGAAATCTTTCACTGAGAAAAAGCTGCTTCCACGGGAATGCCCCACAAAGTAGCAGGGCAAGAGCAACACTGACCCAGCGCGAACGGAGTGAAGTACGAAAATCCACCGCGATAGCAGCAAGAACCTGTCGCCAATACCACGAATCGGATCGGCGGCTGTATTCCTCCAAGAGGTCTCCGGCAAGGGCTTCGCGATGCTCACGCCGCGTCAAATGTTGAAACAACCAGACTGCCAACACCGGAGGTCTCGATGATCTCAAGTTGGCTCTCCTTGAAGTTCGGGTACGCCGCGCCATAAGTTCATCAAGGCAGATCGCGTTTCACGAACTTCACGCAATCCTTCCGGTGTAGCGCTAAAGTATTTCTTGGCCTTGCCACCTCGCGCTGCGGTGGGTTCACCCAGATACGAAGATACGAGTCGCTTCCCTTGAAGTCGTTCGAGCGCCGCGTATACGCTGCCCAGAGCCACTACGCGTCCAGTTTGCTGTTCAATCTCTCTGGAGATCGGGACGCCATAAGCGCCTTCACCAATCCGCACCAACGCAAGCATTACCGTTAATTCCAGACCGCCTAGATAAGTGTGTTCACTCATTTATTCAACAATAGTGAATAAATCGATTAAACGCAAACGGTTTCATGGAAGCAAGGGGACTCATCGATCCGAATTTAGGCTGAGAAAGTGAGGAAACGCCAGCAACCTAATTCGTAGCCCAAGTAGCCCAACTGAGGGACTGAAAATTCGTTTTTCCCCGGTAAGCGACACGCGATAAAGCATTTAGGATTTCAACCCATTCGGCTGTTAACCAAATGCTCGGGCTGAGGTCGACTGTACACCGACTGTGCAAGAATCCGGCGTTGGCTGTCCGCGAGTCGGGCTCACAATTTGTAGCCCAATGAAGAGCCCAACTAAGGCAGAAAGTTGCTCATCTATCCGACGCCGATTCAACACTTTAGATTAATTTTCTCGACTTCCGTGCGTTGATTCGGGACCAGGATGTGGGTGGTTCAAATACGCCGACTGCCCAGCCCTAGAATCAACGACTAGCCCTGACGACCGCGCTGAAAAGATGAAAACAGGGAGCTATAGCCTGCGATCCGAGATCCTGATGCGCGCCTAGATTCCAACCAGGCATTCGGCTCCGTCAGACAGAAGTGCCACCAGAACATCTGCGCTCAAAAACGGCACATTGTAATGCAGCGTCTCAGTTCTGAGTGGACGGTCGTGGGGAGATCTGCACGTTTCTGAGTTCCTCTAACCGCAGCTCCAATTCCGCTGCATAGATTTCAGCTCGTTGGTGTGTCCGGGCATTTTGAATGGCGACCGCAGCAGGGACAGCGAGGCATTCTGCCAGACGAAGATGTTCTGGCGTGTAGGCTTTCGCTGATTTCTTGCCCAACGACAGGACGCCAAGGACACGTCCAGAGGCGACTAGAGGGACTCCAATCCATGAGCGAAATTGCCCAAGTAGCTTAACTTTTCTTAAATCTCCTTCTCCGGACGTGTCGGGAACCAAGAAAGGTCGTTTTTCAAACAGAATCCGTTCGAGGTAAACGCAAGCCGTCGCTGGAAAGGCAGTTCCTGCTGCCGTCGCAGTAGACCGCGGAGCTTCGCGAGCAACTAGCAGTTCGGCCCCATCTTCCACAAACATGACGGCCGCTTTGTCGAATGGGACCAACTCTTGAATACAAGCGAGCATGGTATCGAGAACCGCATCCATTGCCAGATTTTGGCTTAGTGCGAGGGTCGTTTTGCGAAGAGCCTCTGCTTCGGCGCGAGCCGCTTCGACAAGCTCTAATTGTTCCAAAAGTTTGATCTCCGCTTGTTTGCGGGATGTGATGTCTTGAGCGGTGCCAACAATACGGCGTGGCGCACTATCGGGTGGCACCAAAGAGCCTTTCGCCCAAACCCAACGAATCGTTGCATCAGCATGTGTGAATCGAAATTCCTCGTCGAAGCTCCCTGTCGCAAGTGTCTCTTGCAGCCTTGAGAGAACACGAACTCGGTCCTCGGGATGAATCAGGTCTCGATAGGAGGATGGACTTTCATATATTGCCTCCACGTCATAGCCTGTGACCCTTGCGTAGGCTGCATTTACATACGTCAGGCTCTGCGTCTCCGCATCGATTCTCCAGAATATTTCAGCGATATGGTCAGCCATTTCCTGGAATCGCGTTTGACTCTCGCGTAGCGATAGTTCGGCGCGAGTACGATCTGTAACATCGCAGATTATAAGGACGTGCCGTTTGGGTAGATAATCAGCCGTCACTGTATAATCGACATAACGTTCCTTTCCGTCGGCGCCGACAATGCGAGCATGTCCGCGACCCGACCCTTTGGCAAGGAGAGAGTTCCAGTTAGACATGGAGTAGTCAGGAAAATACCGGTCAATTTTTTGACCGATGATGCGGCTCGCCGGACAACGCAGAATTGATTCTGTGGCGGGATTTACATCAAGACAATTTCCGTTGGTGTCGACTATTAATATTCCATCTAGAACATTTTGAAAAATGGATAAGTATTCGCGATCAGTTGAGCGAAAGTTGTCGTCCTGATTCCTGTACGCCTTCTTTGCATTCGAGATGGTGTACAGATTCAACAAAACTACCAAACACAACGTACCGACGAGGGCGTTCACCAAGCCTGCGACGAACGCGGTTCGGAACGTTGCAGCGTTGATCGAAATAGCGAAAAATGTGACGGACAGAAGTAGCGAACCACCCGAACTCCAGCAAAGCAAAATATGGCCAACGCGGGTGCAACCGGGTGGTATTGCTGGCATTTTTGTTCTTGTTTGGTATTCCACGGTGCGAGCGACAAATTATCATTTCTTGGGAACGGTGAAGGAGAAGGCTTTTCGATGTCCGTAAATCCGGACGTCGGACTTCCGGAAGCAGTCACCTCTCGCCGCAAAGATCAAAGTTGAGATGGTCAACCGGGCGTTCAATCGAAAATAAAGCCGTACCTGGCTACTTCTTGTAAATCCCACGATCTAGTCCATCGATCAAACTGGCGGCCTTGACGTTGAACGTAAACGCTATCCTCAGGAGAGTTCTAATGGTTATGGGCCGACCCGACTCGATCTGTTGCCAGTGGCGAGCCGAAAAACCAAAACCTATCATGTCTTCCTGGGTATGGCCGCGACTCTTGCGCAGCTTCTTGATCCGAACGCCGAGGCTTCGGAAAAATTGATGCTCATCAATCACTCATCCTATTTAGAGAAGGCCACAACAATTCACCACGAGCAGATTAGCGGGCTCTCCGGAGTTAAATGGTCGCGTTCCTGTAGAGGATTAGTTTCCCGTCTTACGGAACTTACGTTGCGGTGCATCTGAGAGTCGGATGGGAGTCGGAAGTCCCCGCACCATCTGGGACATTGATGCTTCGAAGATTAGACCTATACGCAATATGGTTGTGCAACTGGTCGGACGACCTTTTTCAATCTGTTGCCAATG
The DNA here is from genome assembly GCA_963787685.1 of uncultured Acidobacteriota bacterium. Taxonomy (GTDB): domain Bacteria; phylum Acidobacteriota; class Terriglobia; order Terriglobales; family Acidobacteriaceae; genus Sulfotelmatobacter. The sequence continues at coordinate 133,425 of CAWBED010000021.1, read as the reverse complement.
TCTCGCAGAGAATCCGTACGTGATCATGTCATCGAGTGTGAGGTGGCGCGCTTCTCGCAGCCGGCGAATGCGCAAGCCGAGCCCTGCAAAGAAAGGTGTCGCGTCGATCACATCTCATCATTTTTAATCACGAGCAAAAACACCACGAGCAGAATAGCTGGACAGCTATCATGGCGAAATGTTAGGCTCGCGCCGAGAGAACGTCGGCGCGAGTGTGTATGGATTCCGCCTTCACAATTGGATTGCATCAGCAAATTGCTGCGATTGCCGCCGAGGCGAAAGTAGTCGACGAAGTATCAGCCCGAGGTGCAGCGGAAGTTCCTGACGAGGTCCTATTAGCCCGAGTTAACGCTGGCGACCATGAGGCATTGGGTGTATTGTTTCGGCGTTTTGCCCCAATCGTAAAGACCATCGCCTATCGACTACTTCGCGACCAGAACGAAGGCGACGATATTCTTCAGGAAGTCTTCCTTTATATTCACCGAAAGGGTTCATCCTTTGATGGAACGAAGGGGGCTGCACGATCTTGGATCGTACAGATCGCCTACAGTCAGGCTTTGATGCGTCGGCGAGACCTAAAATCCCATGGTCTCCGCTCGTCCACAATTGTGGACAAACATAAGGTATCTGAACCCGCAGGCAATTCAGATACAGAATACGAAGGGAGCGTAGAAGGGCAGTTTGGCCGAGCGGGTTGGCGGAAGGCCTTCGAGTCACTCACGCCGGATCAGCAACAAACTCTACGTCTGCACTTCTTTGAAGGCTATACTTTCGCCGAAATCGCGGAAAAGCTGGGACAGTCCTACGGAAACATCCGGAATCATCACTATCGGAGTTTGGAGAAGCTCCGGAGCTTCCTAGTCGACGGAGATTGAAAAGAATTGATTCGTATAATTTTTTGCGTTCGGTCGAGGCGTTTGACTGATGGACGATCATGAAGAATACTTGGAACTGTGTGCTGCCGCGGTCGCGAACGAGCTCAGCGCCGAGGAAGAGCAAAAGCTAAAGGCGCATCTCGCCACCTGCCACAAATGTCGAGCAGCGATGAAGGACTACGAGACCGTTTTGATGAAGGCCATCCCTTCCCTAGCTCCAGAGATGGTGTCTGCGGAAGACACGGAGAATCATGGTCAGCCGCTTGGAGAAGCCGAGAAAAAGCTTTTTCAAACGATAAATGCCGAATCCCATGTTGCGATGTCTTGTGGCGAGTCCAGCCGCTTGGCAAGTCCCACCGGGAAGCGATACTCATATCGACCTTCTGAAATGGGGTGGCGGGAAGTGTGGATGACCTTTGCCGCGGCCATCATCCTCGCGGCTGCGCTTGCGATCACACTCTACAAGACAGGCTTGCGGCGCGGCGCCGAAACGGCACGAATTGTACCAGCTCGCTCCGATGGGCAAGTCGGCTCTCTCGAAGCGCAGCTGAGCGACGCGGGTTATGAGCGTCAGCAATTAAAAGATAAGCTCTCCGAAAACGATCGAACCATTCAGGATTTGAGGCGCCGGCTGGAGCAACAGAAAATCACGATTCAAGCACTCCAAAAAATCAATGGTGGCTCTCAGGTTTCTCGAACCGGAGAGGATAACAGCGTCCCGACTCAAAGCACCGACTTGATGGCGGCGCAAGCGCAGCTCACACAACTCAAGCAAGCTCTGGACGGAGCCAACAAGGAACGGGAAGACGCAACCCTCCAGGTGGCAGCGCTCGAAGGCAAACTGAATGTTTTATCGAAGCTTGTGCGGGACCGTGAACAGGCTCTGAACCGGAAGGAAGAGCAGGTAGCCGATCAGCAGGAATTGTTAGATCACGATCGTGACATCCGCGACCTCATGGGAGCTCGGGAGCTGTACATGGCGGATGTGCATGACGTGGACAAAACCGGAACGAGCAAGACCTACGGGAGGATCTTCTTCACGAAGGGGAGGTCCCTGATTTTTTATGCCTTTGATCTCCAAGAAAAAGCCAGATTGCAAAATGCGAGCACCTACCAAGTGTGGGGCCGGATGGGACCCGATAAGAGAAACGCCCGAAGCTTGGGTATTTTCTACGAAGATAACGCCAGCAAAAAGCGCTGGGTAATGAAGGCGACTGATTCAAAATCTTTGCAAGACATTGATGCGGTATTCGTGACTGTTGAGCCGAACGGAGGAAGTCCGCATCCTAGCAGCAATCCACTTCTGTTCGCCTACCTCGGGGTTAATCCAAACCATCCGTAAAATTATGTTCTTACCTCATCGCTGTCCGGAATTACGGACAAAAATAACTTGATACAAATTGACAGCAGTTTGCATAGACCTTATCAGTGAGGATCAATCCCTCACTTCCGGGAGGGTCCATTGCGACTGCGCGGTATTCTTTGTTTCCTCTTTTTATTTCTGTTCGTCTATTCATCTGCCGCGCAGTCCCCGACCGGCACGATCAGCGGAATCGTGACAGATCCCACCGGAGCGGCCGTTACAGGAGCGGAGATCGTTGTTGTGAACGACGCAACCCGAGTTCAGCTGGAAACGCAGTCCAATGGCGAAGGAATCTACGTCATCCCGAATCTGACGCCAGGGAACTATCGGGTCCAAGTATCAAAGGTCGGTTTCAAGACAATCATCAAGCCGGACATTGTTATCAACGTCCAGGACGCCCTCGCAATCAACTTCGCACTTCCTCTTGGCGCAGTTTCAGAAATCGTGACGATTCAAGGCGGAGCTCCCCTTGTGAACACAGAAAATGCTGCGGTGAGCACGGTCGTCGACAGAGCTTTTGTTGAAAATCTTCCGCTAAACGGAAGAAGTTTTAACACGCTCTTGCAACTTACCCCCGGGGTCGTTATTGCTCCGACGTCAGGAGCTTCCGCTACCGGTCAATTCAGTATCGCGGGACAGCGAACGGACGCTAACAATTTCAGCGTAGACGGAGTTTCGGCAAATTTCGGAGTGACAGGTTCTCTTTCGGCCGGCCAGTCGGGAACGGGTTCTTCGCAGGCATTCAGCGCAGTTGGTGGAACGAGTAGCCTTGTTTCGGTGGAAGCACTTCAAGAGTTCAGGATCGTGACGTCGTCATTCGCACCCGAGTTTGGCCGATCACCGGGCGGGCAAGTGCTCTTGACAACCCGCGCGGGGACAAACGATCTGCACGGCGGACTCTACGAGTATTTCCGGAATGACGTGCTCGACGCGAACGATTGGTTTGCGAATGCAGCGGGCAAAGATCGCGCTGCTGAACGTCACAACGATTTTGGCGGTTTCTTGGGCGGCCGTATCTGGAAGGATAAGACATTCTTCTTCGCTTCCTACGAAGGAGCCCGGCTTCGTCTGCCGCAAAGCTCCGTGTTCGATGTCCCGTCGAGTTCCATCCGCACGAGCGCGCCGTCTGCCCTCGCGCCGTTGTTGAATGCTTTTCCCCAGCCGAATGGCCCAGTCTCCGCCGACGGATATACGGCTCAGTTCACGGGGGTGTATTCAAATCGTGCGACGCTCGATGCAGGCAGTATCCGAATCGATCATAAGTTCGGCGAACGATTCTCGATTTTCGGCCGCTATAACGATGCACCTTCGGCGACTGTCGCGCGCATCGACGGCCTCAGCACATCCGAAACAACGACCGCGGACACGAAAACGCTGACCGTGGGGTTGAACATGGCTTTGAGCAGCCGAATGGCAAACTCTTTGCGTGGAAACTATTCGACGCAGAATGCGATCGTCTCGGACGCACTGGACTCATTCCAAGGTTCCGTACCAATCGATCCTGGTTTTTTCCTCGGCACCCTTCCGAGCAAATCGAGTTTGATCGAATTCCAGACCGACGACACGAATTTCCTTTCTTCGGGAGCTTTGGCGTCCGATCGCTCGCGTCAGCTCAACTTCGCGGATGATCTGGACGTAGTGGTGGGGAGCCATCAGCTGAAGTTCGGAGCGGACTATCGCGCAATCTTCTTAGACGCGAAGCCGTCCGCGCAGACATTTTTCTTCGATGTCGACAGTGTGCAGGACTATATCACGACCGGACAGGGCACTCTATCGGTCAGCGCAAAGAAGCATTCGCAGTTGTTGACGCAGACAAACTCTTTGTATGTTCAGGACACTTGGAAAGCCACTCCGCGGTTGACGCTCACGTATGGGCTTCGTTGGGAATTGAGTCCGGCTCCCACGGGCCGCGGTTCGACGACCTTGGCCTCTTGGGAAAATGTAAACAAACCTTCGGAACTGGCTTTGGCTCCGCTGGGGACGCCGCTCTGGAATACCGGCTATGGCAACGTCGCTCCGCGCGCAGGTTTCGCGTATGCACTCAATAGCAAGCGTGACTTCGTTCTCCGAGCGGGCTGGGGCATCTTCTATGATTTAGGAGTCGGCCAGGCGGCGACGCTCGCGACGCAGTTTCCGAACGCGGCGTCACTGACTTCCTTCGGTGTATCGGTTCCCGTGAGCGACGGAACTCCGTATCTACCTTCTTATTCGACGAATCCGCCGTATCCCGGTGCCTTTGGAACCTCGCCCAACCTGAAACTGCCTCGTTCCTATCAATGGAACGTCGCTCTCGAAAAGTCGCTACCCGGCGATCAGGTAATCACGGCTACCTATGTGGGCCAAGCGGGCAGGGATTTGCTTCGGGACACGGGATATTTCCAGCCGAACCCAAACTTCTCTTCCTTTTTCTACCTAACGACCAACAGCGCCTTCTCAAACTACGAAGCTTTGCAAGTCCAATACCGCAAGCTGATCTCCTCCCGCTTGCAAGCGACTGCAAGCTACAGCTTCTCTCACTCCCTCGACAATTCCTCGAATGACGTCGTGAGCGGAGCGAATACGATTTCAGCGGTCAACGACTACGCCTCTTCGGATTTCGATGTGCGGCATAGTTTTTCGGGCGCCGTCCACTACGAACTTCCGCAGATTGGAAAATCGGGATTTGTGTCAGCGGTCAGCCGGGACTGGTCCCTCGACCTCGTTGGAATTGCGCGCAGCGGTTTCCCTTTCAGCGGACGCATTTTTGTTGTGTCGCCGGTACTCGGATATACGTTCATTCGGCCGGATCTTGTCCCGGGCCAGCCGCTTTGGCTATCGAATCCAGAGGCGCCGGGTGGAAAGAGCCTCAATCCCTTGGCGTTCACGAACCCTCCAGCAGGACAGCAAGGGACGGAAGGCCGCAATGACATTCCCGGATTCGGTTTGACGCAATTCGACTTCTCCGTGGCGCGAAAGGTCACGCTGCACGAACGGTGGAATCTACAATTTCGGGCCGATGCCTTCAATGTCCTGAATCACCCGAACTTCACAAATCCGGGGGCAAGCGTATTTTCCGGGCCGACACAACTGGTCGCGACCAAGATGTTGAATCAGAGTTTGGGCGGCCTGAATCCTCTCTTTCAAGAAGGCGGTCCGCGTTCCCTGCAGTTGTCGTTGCGACTTACCTTCTAAATCCAAACCCACGTAGAAGCCGTCGGAGGAAGCGAGCAAATGCTTTTGATGCGAAAGGTGTGTATGTGTTCGAAAACAGGCAAAAGGATCGCCTCAGCGGTGCTGCTCGGGATCGCGGCGACATGCGCATCGCAACCGCTGGTTGCGCAGACGTTGGCGCGATCTACCGGCGCGCCGGCGGAATCGAGTCCGAGCGCACCCGCGCACAAGCGATTCTTAACGGAAGAAGATGCGATTCGGATGGTTCGAATCGCAGGCCGTGGATCCATCAATGAGTACGCGGGAACTTTGACGAGAGACTTCGCCTATTTTTCTCCGAATCACGAAAAGTTTGTGATTGTCTTGAAAAAAGGAAATCTTGAGGCAAACACCAACGACTACTCGTTGCTGCTATTCAAGACGGCGGAAGCACTAGCTTTCCCAAAGCCGCGCGTTCTGGCGTCGATGTCGTCCTCCTCAAACCGCGAGGGGATTACGGATATCGTCTGGCTGTCCGACAACGACACGATCTTGTTTCTCGGCGAGAATCCGGGAGAGTTGACGCAACTTTACTCAGTCAAGAGCACTTCAGGAACGGTTCGAAAACTGACGAACCAGTCGACGAACCTCATCGCCTTCAGCTCTGACCTTACTGGCCGAAAAGTCGTCTGCGCCGTGGAGAAGCCGCCTTCACCCGTGCTGACGGACGAGGCGCGGCGCGCGGGAGTCACGGTGGCAAGGGAAGACATGTCCGATTTGATTGCGGGAGAACGTCACGAACGAGCGTTCGACCTTGTGCTGTTCGATGCCCAGACTGGCAACTCGCGCTCTCTGCCGGTAAGCGGCGAGATGCAGGGCGTCTTGTGGGGCGACGTCCAGAATTTGGCATTGTCTCCCGATGGCCGCCAATTGGTCGTGAAACTGAATCTGACCGATGTCCCTGACAGTTGGAGGGAATACCGCGATCCCGTCATGGCCATGCTTCTTCGAAAGAATGTGCCGAAAGGAGCGCTCTCCTGGTTTTACCGCTACGCTCTCATCGATACTTCGACCGGCGAGGGAAAAGTGCTTCTCGACGCGCCAGTAGGCTATCGTGGCTCTGAAGTGTCGTGGGCTGATGGATCGCGCTCGGTCATCGTGACCGGCGTGTATTTGCCGCTGAGTGATTCGAGGCAGACTCCAGAACTTCTCACGCATCCGGGCGTTGTGGAAATCGACACGAAAACATTACGCTACGCAACGGTCAGCTCCGAAGATCTTGCGTTTGACAAGTGGGATGAGAAGGCCAACCAGCTACTACTTAAGACGCGGCCGACGGTGGCTTCGGGAAAATCGCCCGAGTCGCGGGCTTTCGAAAAGCGCGGCGAGGCTTGGACATCTACTCCAAGCCCAAACGAAGGAGCAATTCCACTACAAGTCTCTGCCGACCAAGATCTCAGCACTCCTCCCAACATTATCGTCTCCGAGCCGCGATCGGGACGCAAAGCCAAACTCCTGGAGTTGAATCCACAACTTCGAGATATCGAACTGGGTCGCGTGGAAGAGATTACATTCACGGGCGCCCAGCACCTCGAAGTTCATGCTGGTTTGTACTACCCGCCAGATTATTCACCGGGAAAGAAATATCCGCTCGTCGTGCAAACGCACGGCTTTGATCCGAAGAGCTTTTGGGTTGACGGATCGTTTACAACCGCGTTTGCTGCGCAAGCCTTGGCAAGCCGGGGAATGCTAGTTTTGCAAGTTCCCGACCGTCACGATTGGCACGGAACACCGGATGAGGCACCGAACATGTCGGAGACCCTGGAACGCGCCGTCGAGTACGTCGATAACCTGGGGATTCTCGATCGCGACCGTCTTGGCATCGTCGGCTTCAGCCGAACCGGCCTCTATGTCTACTACCTGATGACGCACTCCAGAATACATTTCGAAGCTGCGGTGGTGGCTGACGGATCTGACGGCAGCTATTCCCAATATATCCAGTTTCTCAACGCTTATCCTTCGACGGCGGCAGACTCGGAAGGTCTAAATGGGGACGTGCCATTTGGTCCAGGAATGCTGTACTGGCTGCGGCGTTCTCCGGAATTTCTTCTCGACACGGTAAAGACTCCACTATTGGTGCAAGCGGAGTCGCGCGACTCACTCTCCTCGCAGTGGGCGGAGTTTATAGGTTTGCGCAGACTTGGAAAACCCGCCGAGCTGTTGTACTTCCCTACGGGAACCCATGTTCTCGAAAAACCGTGGGATCGCTTGGCTTCGCAGCAGGGCACGGTGGATTGGTGCGCCTTCTGGATACTCGGAGAGGAAGACCACGATCCCGCGAAGGCGGAAAAGTATGCCAGGTGGAGAGAGATGCGCGCGAAGTCCGCAGAAGCGTCGAAGGTCCACTAGGCTGTACTGTGGTTGAATCAGAGCAGAGACGCCTCAGTCGAAAAGCGTCCCTGCTCGCTGTCTTACTCGTCGGACTCATACGCATCGACGCTCATCAGATCCGTAACTTCCACGGGACCTGCGATCTTGGTCAGCGTGTTCTGAACTGCGTCAACGGCGTTCGAGACTTCAATGACACTCGGCTTCTCGTACTTCATCATTTTCACCTCCTTCCCTGGAATTGACGACGCAAAGCGTCGGTTGATGGTTGAATCGCGAAGAGACTGAAGGCCTTCAGTCTCCCCGCTCGAGATACAGACACTGGGCGCCGCAACGTCTGGAACGATTACGCTTCGTCGGCCGAATAGGCCGGCGGTGTTCCGACTTCGTGGCCGTCATCGTATGGCGTTATCTTTTGCAACGAGTCTTGCACGGCTTCGACTGCGGAGCCGAGCATTGCGATTTCGGGTTTTTCGTATTTCATGAGTATCACCTCCTTTCCGTTTGCGTTTCTTCAGCTAGCTGAAATTCGGGGAGTCATTCCAGCGGGTGATGGCTGGTGGTTGGCCGTCAACGGTCGCGACGCCCAGACGGAGTCAGGTAAAGCGCCGTACTTGACGAGATTGCGGAGCCATTTCTCGAGCGCGAACGTGCGGAGAACTGCCTGTACTGGAACCTCGCCTCCCGCTCGTACTTCTCGTAATGCGTGCTCGAACAACTTGCCGGAGACGATTCCCAGAGATTCCGCGACCATGTTTCGTCCAAAGACCGCGGCCGTATCCCAGTGCGCGGAGATGGCGATGCGCGGTGCTTTTGTGACGTAGGCTTTGCGCTTTCGATTCAGGATTTCGTCCGGTACGATTCCGGCGAGCGCGCGACGCATCAGGGCTCGGCGGCGTCCAGGTTGCGTCAACTGTTGCCGCGGAACGGTAAACAGAAATGCGAGAAGATCGCGGTCGAGATACGGATAGCGCTTGTCGAGCGCGTTTCGTGAGCTCGTATGAGAGCAGGCCAGTTGGCGGCGGATGAAGCCCAAAGCGGACAGGTTCTCCTGGAAGCTTGGTCTTCCGCCAAAGACTTGGAGCCGCCGACTGTAACCGTTCAACGCGTGCCGGTAGCGATGGACAAATTTCTCGTCGAGCCAGGTGGCAGGGCGTCGCGCTTCGACCGCCCTCGTCCAATGCAAAGGGAGAAAGTGGGAAATCGTGTCGAACAGCAAATGGGTCCACGGTCTTCTTTGACTCACGCCCCAGGACTTCAGCCGGCCGGCAAGGAGGAACAAACGGCCTGCCATCAACAGGTCTGCAAGTTCGGGCTGAGCGGCGGGGACACCACCGGTGAATTCATCTCCTCCAATTCCCGAGAGGACGCCGACGTACCCATTCGCTTCGGCGAGCTCCTTGATCGCTTGGTTGCGGGGAGAATTCCGGGCGCACTCGGCGGGAGTCGCTGCGAATGTTTCGACTCGAAAGAGCGCGTCGAGATCCTCCGCGAAATCGAGCGCAATGTGAAAACCGGCGCGGTCCCGTTTTTCTTCGACTTTCGCAAAGTAAGGCCGCTCGTTCCAGTTGGGTTCAGTGTCGTCGAAGTAGGAAACGGTATCAAGCCGGGAGAGGGCCGCTTCGCCTTTGGAAGCGATCACATCGGCCAAGCACACGATGGAGGACGAATCCATTCCGCCGCTGAGCTCGGCAAGCATAGGACCCGTTGCGCGCAATCGTCGTCGCACGGATTGGGCCAGCAACGTCCGAAAGTGTTCGTCGTATTCGTCGTCTTGGAGGTGTTGGATCTCTTCCTCGGGAAATTCCCAATATTTCTGGACCTGTTTTCCTCTGGGAGTGAACCGCACGAAGCTTGACGGAGGGACGGATTGGATGGATTCGTAGGGAGTCAGATGGGCGTCAGGAAAAAATGAGAGCCATCCGGCGAGATATTCCAAATTTAGTTGCAGCGTAGAATCCGCAGCTTGAACGAGCCACTCGAGAGCGGTCCCCCACCGCAGGTTGTTCGATGTCAGTTGATAAAAAAGCGGCCTGGTCCCGATGGGATCTTTCGCCAACACGAGGGACATATCACTGGGATTCCAAGCAACGAAGGACCAATCTCCGAGCATTCTCGGAAAAGCATCCGTCCGCCATCGTGCAAATGCTTCGGCTGCTGTTCGGGCGTCGCTGGTTTCTGATGGGAGGTTCCCACCGAGCGCGCGACGCAACTCCTGAGCATTATCAAGCCTGCCGTTCCAGAAGATGGTCGAACCGTCGGGTAGTTCCGCTGATCCGTTTCTCTGCGTGGAATCCAAATCGCGATACGCGATGGATACGCCGCCGGAGGAGAAGACCCTCAACTGCTCCGGCGCGTCGTTCGAAAACAACGACGTTATCTTCTCGAACCATTTGTGATTCTGATCAGACGAACCGAAATTCCATTGTCCGAAGTGAGTGTTCATAGACAGCCTCGCATGGTCGATCCTTCATGCTTCAACACCGATCAAGAACCGAATATATTTCGCTCATGTACGAGCGGTCGTTCACGACTCTTCCCTCCACTTCGACCCAAGCATGCGCCTTGAACGGCATGTGTTGGGCGCCGATGACGAGTTCCGCGGCAATACCGCGCTCACGGAGAAGAATGACGGTTGCGACCGATCGTTGCAGGCACAGCACCTGTTTCCAGTACCAGAGGCAAGCGCTATCGACGGCGTCGCAGATGCGTTCGAGCGCGCCTGCAGCTGCGGCGGTCTCGCCCACCGGAATTCTGCGCACGCGGTCATAGATCGCGGCAAAGTCTCCGGCGCGCAGAGGACGTTCCAGAGAAAGAAGAACCACGAGGGCGCGAATCGGGAGAATGGACATGAAGATCTCCTTCAGGCAACGACTTCCCGGAAACTACCGACTTCGGAGCGAAAGCGTTCCGCGTAGCGTTTCATGCGGCGGGCCGAGCTGCGGTAGTAGCCGGCAAGGTCTGAATTGCCGAGGATCTTGTCGCGGTTGGCACCGCTCGAAATGGCATAGGCGAAAAGCGCGGCGAGGGCGCCCGCGGAAAGCCTCAGCCGCATATCTGCCGAATTGTCCGACGCCCAGACTTGAAGGTATTCGCGCGTCAATGCGTCGAGAACACGTTCGCTGTCCAAAAAATGTCTGCGAAAGTGTTCGAGGAAGTAAGCGAAGCTGAGAAACGGGTGCCCGACGGCACCCTCGGCCCAGTCGAGAAAGAGAGTTTTCCTCGTCACAGCGATCAAGTTATCGGGATGAAGATCAAGATGAAGAAGAGTGTCGGGGAGACTATCGCGTTCCAGGAATTCGAGAACGCGGAGCAAGTCCTCTTCCAATAGATCGATTTCGGAGCCCGTCAATTGCGGCGGGCGCTCTGTAATCTGGCGCGCCATCAATTCGCGGATAAAGGGGAAAAACGCGTCCGCCTTCGAAAGGAGCACGCTGCCGCGGAGATCGCGCGCCCCGCATGGGAGAAGAGCCTCAACGAGATGGCGCGATCCCTGTTGCATCGCAGCGAGATCGCGGACCGCCTGTTGCCACGCGGGGAACTCGTTTGTTTGGGACAGGGTCATGCCATCGGCTTCGAGAGCCAGCCATGCGTGCCAATCCGGTCTCATTCCGAGAATCTGAGGCAGATACGATGGAAGTTCGGACGCGAGCAAAGCAGTGATTGCGTATTCGCGTAAGTTCGGTTCACCGACGGCTTTGAACCAAACTGCTCCCCGGTCGGCCTCAAATCGAATCAAGCTGAATTTGGGACTCGCATTACATTGGACAAAATTGCCAGTCAGTCGCAGGGAAGTCTTCTCGAGACATTCGGCTGCCCAGTTCCGGCTGGTCGAGAGCCAGCCGGGTTTCGCAAAGCGTCCGGCGCTCTCAGCAGAAGCGGAAAGCCCGCGACTCCACGTGCGAATCGCCTCGCAGTCTGGCGGATCACGAAGAGGTCGCGACGACTCGATCGCCGCCAAGTCGAGCCACGTCGACGATTCCGGTGCAACGGTGTTATCGCGCAGAGCCTCGACCACATAGAAGCGAGATTCCGGAGCTGTCGGCTGGAAGAACGGATACAACGAATAGGCCTCAATCTTCCACCTTTCCTTAATCGACTGGTTGAGAGCGCGCGCAACGCGGCATCCTTGCGGGATTTCGATTTCAGGCAAGACAAGTCCGCTGTCGGTTTCCAGCGCAAAAACCTCTGTAGCATTCCTCCTCAGGAGTAAGACGCGCCAGGGGACTGTATTGGCCGGAAAAGGGTTGGGCATAGATCACCGTGGGACGACTGGAGGTGGGAACGAGAGCGCGTGCTGCCTGAGATTCTCTCGGAAACCGTTAAGGTCCGCCGCGGCAACCTCCGTAGAAATCTCGAATCGCTTCGCGAACTCAGCGACGATGGTGTTGTCGTCGAGCCCGGAGGAAAGCAGCTCAAAAAGCACGGCGCCGGTCGCATTTGTCGAAAACATCTTGCCCCGGTCGATGTCGAGCACAACTCCTCCGTCACCGTTGCGAATGTGGCGAAGTCTTGGAGGTAGCTTGCTCATGAGGAATCTCAACCGCAGCGCAAAGCTGGCAGAACGGCAAAAGAAACGCCACTTACTCGCGGAAATATTCTCTAAAGCGAGACAATTTCAAGAAACGCTCGACAGGGCGTCGTGCACACACGTTCGAAAATGGCTGGCAGTGACGATTTCGTTCTGTTTTACGGGTTTTGCAGTGATGGCTTCAGACGAGTTGCCTTGCGACCGCAGTTATTCTTCCGATGATCTCTGCTTCGTCGTGGTGCCTTAGACGCAGGATCGTTCGCGCCGCGGTGGTACAGGGGCGAATTACGAGCGTATCTCCCTGTAGCGAGCATGCGGCGCAGAGAATGCTGCCGTTGCGAAGCCCTAATAAGTACAACGGCTGAGCCCAAACGGGTGCCTCGGGTAGCGGCGCCGGGTTCTTGCTTCGCCGGTTCACGGCAAACAGTACGGCGTTTTTCAGATAGGGATGCCGCCAGTCCTTGGTGGCTCCCGCCCAGAAGATTTCCAGAACCGAAAGACCCGATAGGCCTGTGATCTGACGCAAGCCGTGACGAAGAAAGAACGGGATTGGGCCAAAACGATTTTCAAAGAGGTTCAGGAATTTCGACTCCTGTTCGGCAGGGCCATGCCGTTTTTCGATCGCGATTCCGAACCATGTCTGCGGCATGGCCTCGTCGCCGGATTGATCGAGAGGCATTCCAATTTCGGAGAGAAATTTGGCTAAGGGCACACAATATGCTGCGCTCAAAGCGATGAGCTTGTGGATATGGCGAGGCATCGAGTCCCCTGTTTCCAAGTTCGAAAGCGTGCTGGGTGCGCAAAAATACCTAGTGTCGCGCAATTGCCGTGCAATGGTGCGGGTACGATCGGACGCGTTTTGAAACGACAGAGCGGCAAGGACGCGGGCTCGCCGGAAATATTCGCCAATCATGAGACGTTCTACTGAAGGACTACGGCTCGCGTGCCGATCGATCCTCGAAGAATGCGATGGAGATTCAGGATTCATCAATCGGCGAAACTCAAAGTCGACAATTCCTAGGACTCGTGCTTCGGACCCAAGCTTCAGCTCGATGGGTGGGTACGCGACGGCCTGGGGACAGATCATCACGCGCCCATCGCCGGCAGGCTTTAAGGTCGTGCACAGGATTCCGCGGTCGTATTCGACAGCGAAGAGGCTGTGAGGGTGCTCGCGGAGAAAATCGTTTCCGGCCACGAGGCGCGAATTAACTCTTACGACGCTGCCAGGGAGCAGGTCCGGGTAGGCGTATGCGTCGTTCGTGCCGATTTTGAAATATCGGAACGGAGTTGACAGATTCTTTGTCAGCGAATCGATTCGCCGTTTCGCTTTTCCGGTTAGCCACCGGCTGAGAGGCGCGATTGCGTCCCCGAATTCCGGTGATCTGGGTTCTTCAAACCACGTGAGTTCATCTGCAGGGTCGTACATCTCAGGGTCAAGCTCGCAGGTACGCCGCGACGGCAAGGACAGCTGAAGGCGAACGGCGACATCGAGAGAAAAACCAAATACTCGAAGCCAGTCTACGAGACGGTAGCCCGTGATTGCGCTTAGGGAGTAAATCTGCGGGAAGCTGGGACTAAACGTGGCGTGCTGCAATTCTTCATACATTGCAGGCGACACCCAGAGGCGGCAGTTTGACTTGAAGCGCGCCTGTGACCGGCGACACACCTCGGGCAAGGAGAGCCCTTTTGTTGCAAGGATCGACCGAACAAACGCGACGCGGTTCATCTTCGAGGAAGGGGAAATGGGGCGCATAGGCGAGTAGTAGTGCAGGGTGAAACCGAGGAAGTTTGAAGAAAAGTTCTGGGTGACTGTGTTTCAGGACAAACGGAATGTCCGGTATTACGGACAGCGGGGAAGAAGCCAAGGCCCTCTAGTATCTCCGTGCTATCGTGCAGAGAACATTAACCTGCTAAACAGGGTTGATGCCTCGACACGTCAAAGGGACGAGCATGGGGGGTTCCAGTTCTACGCAAAGAGCGGGCGCGAAGCTTAAGGAGCTTCGCGAACGTTTGGGCCTGACACTGCGCGCAGTTCAGACGCACAGCCGAAGTCTTGCGGAAAAAAGGGAAAATTACGATTTCTTCATTTCAAGAGCATGGCTCAACAGCGTTGAGAACGGAGAATACACGCCCAAACCGCACAAATTATATACGTTAGGTGTGATCTACCGAACCCCTTGGACGAATCTCTTTTCTTTTTATGGCTTGAATCTCAGAGACTACGAGCGAGATCAAGCCATGTTCGCGCCTCCGAAAACGCAACTTGTTCCCGAAGACAACGAGGATGCGGGTGATTGTCTGGTTGTTCCAATGACGCGACCGGAGGAATCGCCGCTCGATAGGACCAATCTGATCTCGCGTCTTGGAGAGACATGGGGCAGCGTTCCGATTCGCGCGCTGCAGCATCTTGACTTGAGGAGCGGCGTCTACGGTGTCATCGGCGCTTCCGATTTCACGATGTATCCATTGTTGAGACCAGGTTCGATCGTCCAGATTGACGAGAATCAAACGAAGCCGTCGCAAGTGAAATGGAAGAACGAACACGACCGGCCAATCTATTTCATCGAACTGCGTGGGGAATTTATTTGCAGTTGGTGTGAAATTGGTGAAGGCACGCTCCTGGCTGTTCCTTATCCGAGCCCCAAGAGCGAAATACGAAGGTTCGCGCATCCGCGGGAAGCTGAGGTGGTGGGTCGAGTGACGAGCGTTGCGGCCATGCAACTTGCAGGCCCACAGCCGTAGCCGCCAACGAAGCCGCTAGCGTTGAATTATGACGCTCACGGCTCGGGCTCGTTCGTCCGTAATTCAGGACGAACGGTGTAAAGGCTTCAGCCGGGACGCAGCGAGTTGAACCTCAATATTCTTCGGGTAACAAGAGTGTGGTCACGGACCTATCCGCCTCAGTGATGATCCAGATTTGGCCTGCGGTCGTCTGGTAATTGCTGAGGAGTCGGAACCCATTCTTCAGGCTGAGATTGTTCTCTTCACAGTCCTCCTTCGGGAGATCTCCCCAATCACCTGTGACATGACGTGAAAGAAAGTCCATTGGACTCTGGCCGCTCTTTTCGAGGGCCATCAGGGCGCCTGGAGTGGCCACGAGTTGTCCTAGATTGAACAGCGGTTTTCGTTCGATTTGTTGCATGGCGAGTCTCCTGCTCTAAGGTCGGCGCTGCTCTGCAGGCACCGCGCGCGGCGGTGCATGAAAAGCAAAAGCCCTTCATGGCGGGGGAAAGCGACTATCCGTCCGCGCCGTCAAGGACGCTGGTGTGTGGCGTTTATTGGAGCGAAGCGAAAATCCTTGACGGAAGAAGCGGGCGGACAGGCGCAGTTTTTGCGCAGGAAGGGCAGGCCAAAAACCGAATTGTGCTATGGCGGCGGTTAGGTTTGTCTTTCTGTGTGGTCCGTTGCGACTAAAAGGACCATTGCCTAATCGCGATTCCGGCATTGCTTTCGATCATTGAGGGAGTTGCGTCGGCAGGTTGCAAACGGAGTTCATCGCTCCGATACGATTGCAGACAATTGGATAGCAACACGCAGTCGACGTGAACGGTAGTGCAGTTTATTTTATTCCCTGCCGGACGCTTACGCATCGGTGAGCGCTTCGAGCATCTGCGAAGCCGCTTGGCGGATGTAGCCGAGACTTTCGGTCAGGACGTCAACATCTGCGTTCCAAAGCTGAATGTAGTCCGAAGCCGCCGAACCGGTATCAAGACCAACCGCCTGGCAGACAACATACGCGGTAGCTTCCGCTTCGGTTTCGCGGATGCGTTTGTTGGTCGTCGCTCGACGGTCGCCACGGTGAAGAAGCTCGTGCGCCAGTTCATGCGCGAGAGTCGAGAACTCTTCGGCAGCTGACTGGCCAGGAAGAAGGGCGATGCGGCCGCCGAAGGATGTTCCGCGAGCAGGCGCAATCCCTGCGGAGTACTCAACGACAACGCCCTGCGTCGAAGCAAAGGAGCGCAACATCGCGCCGTACCGACAAGGATCACCTTCGACCGTGCCGATTTGCGGAAGGTCCTTCCCATCGGTCTGACTGACATCGAACACGTAGGCAGCGCGGAACCCGACAACTGTGCGAGACGTTTCTTCGCGCTCTTCGTTCTTGTCCGCTTTGCGCCGAACGATGGGAGCGAGGATCATGATGCCCTTTTCGCCCTTCCTGACAAAGCGCCCGAGTTCATTCCACGTGCGGAAACCAGCGATGTGAATGGCGTTCGGTTTCTGCGAAGCGATGAGCAACACGTTGTGAAGGCTATAGCGGTGGAAACGTCCGATGGCCTTGAGATAGCCAGTGAGTGCTTGGCTGTGACCGGCACTGAGCTCGGCAGCGAGCTGCTTGGTGGCGTTGTTTGTGATTTCTTTGACTTGTTCTGATTTCATTTCCGTTCTCCTATGCGGGGATTTGGTTCCCTCACCGGCGCAGGGAACCAAAGGACCGCGTTTGCAGGAGAACGGAAGAATCAAGATTACGAAGCCGAAGCGTGCGGCAACGGGCGTGACACGACTCTGCGAGTGGCGCGGCAGTGTGCGAGCGGAGACAGGATAAAGGTGGCCGGGTATCTAATCGAGCCTGACGCTCTGCTGAGACGATGCATAATCCCCTAACAATCTTTGGTATTTATACCCAATATCAGTAACTGGTTGAAATATAAGGGCATACACTTGAGGACTTGCGCGGCACCGAGTTGATATGCATACTACCCCTAATAAGTTAGGGGATTGTGTTATGCGTGAATCATATCCTTATATAGAGGTCGCTCGTCGGCTTTACGAGGTGGCGCGATCGCAGCAGGGATTTTTCACGGCAAAACAAGCCATACGTGCGGGGTTTTCCGAGAAGGTGCATACCTACCATGTGAAGGCGGGAAACTGGATTCGCGAGCACCGTGGAATCTATCGGCTCGCCGAATTCCCGACTCCGGAACGGCCGGACCTGATGCTGTGGTATCTCTGGTCGCAAAACCGGCAGGAAGTGCCCCAGGGAACATACAGTCATGACACGGCACTCAGTCTTCATGAACTATCGGACATGATGCCGTCGAAGCTGCATATGACCGTGCCGAAGGCGTTTCGCCGAAACAGCCGGATTCCGGAAATCCTCGTGCTTCATCCAGCCCATCTCGACGCGACGGATGTTCAGGAAATGTTTGGAGTGCACGTGACCCGCCCGCTGAGAACCATCGTCGATCTGCTTCAAAGCGGGCACCTAGACCAGAGTCAGCTGAAACGGGCTGTGGACGAAGCAATTCGACGAGGGCTTATCGGAAGAAGAGAAATCGACGGCATGCCTAAAGATAAATTCCAGAACTCGCTTCGCGAGCTGGCTGAACAGCGGGCATAAATGCACGAAGCGAAATCTTACAAAACGGCCGGCGCTTTTCGCGCCGCTCTCGAAAATCGATTGCAGATGCGTGCAAGGGATGAACAAACGGATCTTCAGCGCCTGCGTCGGCAAGTGGCGTTCGACCGTTTGCTAGCGCGAATCTTTTTGAAGGGCCCGAAAGCGGATTACCCGTGGCTGCTCAAGGGCGGCTACGCGATGGAGTTACGAATACACTTCGCGCGTGCGACCAAGGATCTCGACTTGACGTTGCACGACGGCACGCGACTGTCGAAAGACCCAAAGGAACGCGGGGAAGAAGTGCGGGCGATGCTGCAAGAAGCTGTGCGAGTGCGCCTTGATGACTTCTTTGAATTCCTCGTCGGGGAAGCGCGAGAGGATCTGGATGGCGCGCCGGAGGGAGGAAGTCGCTATCCGATCCAAGCACAAATGGACGGGCGGGATTTCGCTCGCTTTCCTGTCGACGTCGGCATCGGTGACGAAGTGATTGAGCCACTGGATGTCGTGACCGGCAAAGACTGGCTTGGATTCGGTGGCATCGCGGCACCTTCGTTTCCGATCATTTCAGCGGAACAGCAATTCGCGGAGAAGCTGCACGCGTATACGTTACCGCGTGGTGAGCGAACGAATACGAGAACGAAAGACCTGATCGATATGATGCTGTTGATCCGTGGCGGAAAGCTCGAACAGGAGAAGGCCGTAGCCGCAACCCGTGCGACGTTCAAGAGACGCGCAACACACGAAATGCCTCATACGATCGATTCACCGCCAGCGGACTGGACGCCGGTATTTGATGCGCTAGCCAGAGAGTGTGGGCTCGCCATGAACATGAAAGAAGGATTCGAACTGGCGCGCGAGTTCATCGCAACTTTAGAAGGTTGGTGAATGTCAGGTCTATGATTGCAAGCAAGCATTCGGTTCCCTGCCGAACGGAGGCGACATGCGGAAAGAGATCTCCCGCGCAGAACGGTTATTATAGGTCTTTGAAAACCTGCGGGACGTTTCCATCCGCAGTCAATAACCCTGCTAGGAATCCATGTAGCTTTGAAAGTGGGCCATAGCCGCGAGTCAAGGGCTCTTTCGCAGTTTCTTCGGCGACGCCGCGTTTGCGTGTGGGTTCGACCGGAACTGTTGGCACATATCGATCCCTGGAAAGGACTGTGCCGATCACCTACGTCACTCGAAGTTCGTCAGATTGCGGGAGGTCAAGGACCGCCCGTAAGCTGTGAAAGAGAAGCATGAATCGAAGCAGTCTCACAACGGGTCATCCAGGCCATTCCGGCGGATCCTCGGGGAACCGTGAAGTCCTGCGTCGTTCACGAGGGATACAGGATACAGGGTATACGTTCCTCCCCGATCGTCCGGCATCGTGTAGCCTTACGAAGCCTAACAGTCGGTTGGCATATCGCACGTCTCTAATAAGAGAATGTCGAAGACTGAGTTGAGGGACGAAAGGGACCTTTTTGTCCGATCCACACTGGCATCAGGATGAAGAATCATTTCAATTGTTCATTGAAAGTGTGCAGGACTACGCAATTTTCATGCTCGGATCGGATGGTCGCGTCGTCAGTTGGAATGCCGGTGCCGAACGAATCAAAGGATATAAAGCCTCGGAAATCATAGGACAGCACTTTTCTTGTTTCTATACGGAAGAGGACGTTCGCGAAGACTTTCCGCAGAAACTTCTAGATTTGGCAAGGGACGAGGGACGCGCTGAGGCCGAGGGGTGGCGCGTGCGACATGACGGCTCCAGATTCTGGGCGCGTGTGACAATTACGGCAGTTAGAGACGCGACAGGTAACCTCATCGGCTTCGGAAAGGTCACCAGGGACCTGACAGACCACCGCAATGCGGAACTTGCTCTGCGCAGGAGCGAGGAACGCTACCGTTTGTTTGTTGAAGCCGTGCAGGATTACGCCATCTTCATGTTGGACCCCGAAGGCTGCATCATAACCTGGAACATCGGGGCAGAACGCATCAAAGGCTACAAACCATCAGAGATTGTCGGCCAACACTTCTCGCGTCTTTATCCTGAGGAAGATATACGTAGCGGTAAGCCATGGTGGGAATTGGAAGTTGTTAAGAGCGAGGGCCGATTGGAAGACGAGGGTTGGCGCGTTCGCAAAAACGGGTCGAAATTCTGGGCCAACGTAGTTATCACAGCAGTCAGGGATCGCGCGGGTGATTTGCTCGGATTCATGAAAGTCACTCGGGACTTCACCGATCGCATGGTGGCACAGAAATCTCTAGAAGAAGCACAAATAAGATTGCAGGAATCTGAGAAGTCGCTTAGGGATTTGTCGCTTCATTTGCTTCGTACGCAGGATGAAGAACGGCGTCGCATCGGAAGAGAGATTCATGACAGCGTGGGGCAATATCTCTCCGTCCTGAAGATGAAACTCGATACGATGACTATCGATCGAGCTACTCCTAAAGCGATCAACGAATGTGCAGATCTGGCGGAAGAGTGCGTGAAAGAAGTTCGCACTATCTCCTACCTTTTATATCCACCTATGCTTGAAGAAATGGGTCTCACCTCCGCCATTCCCTGGTATTTGGAAGGCTTTTCCAAACGGAGCGGAATCAAAACTGCCTTCCACGCAGCCAAAGATTTCAAGCGGATGTCGCGTGATGCTGAGCTAGTTCTGTTCAGAGTCCTGCAGGAGAGTTTGACCAATATTCAGAGGCATTCCGGAAGTACGACCGCAGACATCCGCCTTTCTAATTCAGAAAATGCGGTTACCATGCTGGTTAGTGACACGGGCAAAGGTGTGCCCGCCCAAATACTGGAGGAAGGTAGTCAGGACTGGATGGGGGCGCAAGGAGTTGGTTTGCGCGGGATGAGTGAGCGCTTACGCCAATTGGGAGGGATGCTCCAAATTTCTTCAAGCGGGAGTGGGACAGAAGTTCGGGCTACTGTGCCGGTGCAAGACTTTGCCTCTGCCACTAGGGTTTCGACCTGATGCGGGGGGCGGTTGAGCGCATACCTTCTCAGAGGTTCTTGTGATGACGGTACGAATTCTAATTGTTGACGATCATGAAATTGTACGCGAGGGGCTTAGATCCCATCTGGCTAAGTCTCGCCCCGATTGGGATATCTGTGGAGAAGGTACAAATGGCGAGCAAGCGATCCAGCTTACCGGAGAGTTGAAGCCAGACCTCGTCATCCTGGACATAACGATGCCACGAATGAGCGGACTGGAGGCGTGCTCCCGAATGCGAAAGCTGGGGCTCACGACACCTGTGTTGATATTTACCACCCATGACTTCGAGAGGCTGGCTACGGAAATTCGTGACGCCGGAGCGCAAGGGTATGTCCTAAAGTCGCAGGCTGTTCGCCATCTTGTCCAGGCCATCGATGCCATCTTGGCCGGAGGTACTTTCTTCGGTGAGCCGAAATCGGAACCGATGCGAAACGACAAACCCAACCCAGGTATCGTGTTTTTTCGAGGTCTGGCTTTCACGACATGATTCACCCGGCGAGCATTTCTGGTGGGGCACCGGTAGCGATACCAATAAGAAAAAGACCGAACACACAAAACATAAGTCACGTCCCCCACTCCTCGTGAAACATACGATGCTCTCGACCGCCATCGGATCTCGCCGGTCTCCTGGCTACGGCAGCGAACGTACCGCAGGTGTGGAAGACGTACCAAACTCGTTCCAGGCTTGTCCTTCCGAATGTCGGTATCCTCGCGACCGGTCTCACGCTTGGAATCGTCTGCGGCGCGCTTGGTCATTCGATGCGCATCGTCGTCGCGAATGCGGCGGCCTTGCAGTTGTGCTTTCGTCGATCTCAATGAAGTTGATTTTCGACGCACCGACCTCAAAATGGCGCCTGAAGATATTTAGGGGCATCGTTGACTTCGCTGGAACGCAGACGAAAAGGCGACGCCTAAAACGAGTCGCTCGTTGCACTTGATCTTCGAGAGTTTTTTTACCGTCCTAAAAAGCGATTCGCTAATATTCGCATCTATGTTCTTTGATGTGCTGACGAACCGCGCCGATTGTCCGTTCCTTTTCACCAACAGTTAGCTCAAGCTCGCGGTCCAAGCGCATGAACCCAGTGTGGTCGCGAGCTTGGAACACCTCAAGTTGAGCGGTCGTAAGTCTTACGAGCTTTTCGAGCACAGAATTGGCCTGTCTTTCAAGTTGTGCTCGTTCGTCGCATCTCGTGCTCATCCTGCCTCTATCGCCTTGTACGTGGGCATTCAGCATCATCGGACATCGCTGCTCACTACCAATTGGTTGTCCACCGAGAACACATTCGGAACTCCATTGGCTCTTAGCGCGGCAACATTCTTATCGGTATCATTGTCTGCGACACCAACCAGCGTCACATGCCCTCCTTTGACGATGATATGTATGGACGGGACGGCTGAGGCTGCATATCTGGAAAGAGACGGCTCGCTGTAAATGGCACGAAATACTGCTCGGCGAATCTGATCATCCATAGGAGCGGGCGGCAGAACTTCGATGTCATTCTGCACGGTCGACACCCCTTCGACGCTCTTCACTGCTGCCTCGGCGTCATTTTTCAGAGAGGGACGGACAACCTGTCCGTTGAGAGTAACCTTACTCCCTTCAACTCGATACGATAGATTGTCGAAGACCGAGTAGTACGGCAATAGAACTAGCTGATGCCTTACTTCCTTGATGAGATTCTGTCCAGCCTTGGGTTCATTTTGCTGAGCCGAGGATATCGAACCTGATAACACAACGCCTAGAATCGCGAACGCGAGCGATTTTGTTCTGAAAAGTTTTACCATGTCACTCTCCTACTCAAACTGTCTTCCAACTGGATGTCCAAATGAAATACGGTCTAGCGCGTAGAAATTTAGTCCGGAACAGCTAACGGGCAGTCCGACCAAAATCCAATTACTTGGAATTGCAACCCGAAAAGGCATTGCCTCAATGCAGTTCGACTACGTGGGATTTTCGAGATCGTGTCCGCCGGCACCGGTGACGTTCTTCGCCCGCGTATTCGCATCGGCGGTCGCCATTCCGTTGTGCTCTTGTGCAACCTGGGCGATTGTCTCGTGTCGACGCAGTTTGGCCTTCGCGCTTTGTTTCTCTTGCCGCTTGGCTCTCTTCTGTCGCTTTTGAATTGTCGTTTCCATGATTCCGAAAATTACGGTCCTGCCTCAGCGGCGCCGAAGCAGGACCGGTGTTGGTCAATCGTTTGCGGTTGCGTTGGAAGTCGCAGCGTGGCTGTTTGAGGACCGCCGGGTGCCTTTGGTTTCGGATTCGAACTGTTTGAACGCGGGGGCGTCGACGATTTGCCAGTCCCCACCCGTGTTCCACGGTCCGCGAGCGTTGGGTTCGCCGCGATCCCCGGTTCCAGTCGAGTCGTCGAAATACTGATTCACGAGTCCCGGCGTTGGGGGAATGCTGCCGATCGAGAATCGATCGACGCCCATACTTTCAAGGGCTGCAGTGAATGCTTTCATGTGAGTAATTTCGCGGGTCATGAGGAATTGCAGAGCGCGGATCGTACCAGGGTCATCGGTGAAACGGATAAGACGCTCATAAACGATCTTCGCGCGTGCTTCAGCAGCAATGTTGCTGCGAAGGTCTACATCAAGTTCGCCCGTAATTTTAAGATAGTCGGCCGTCCAGGCGTCACCCATGGAGTTGTGGAGAGCTACTCCACCGCCACCCGCGATAGCGATTAGAGGATCGACTTCTGCCGCCGTACGATTGTTTTTCATCGGTCGCAGGTGAAGACGGGCAAGAGAGCCAACAACTTCCAAGTGGCTCAATTCTTCGGTACCGATATCCATCAAGAGGTCCTTGCGTTCCGGGTCTTCGCAATTGATGCCCTGAATGGAATACTGCATCGCTGCAGCGAGTTCTCCGTTAGCACCTCCGAACTGTTCAAGGAGCATGTTTCCGAATTTCGGATCGGGCGTATCAACCTCGACCGTGTACATCAACTCTTTTATGTGGTGGTACATGCGTTCTCCTAGGATTTCTTTCTGAGTTTGAGCTTTGAAGCGGTGGCTGAAGCCACGCGTGCCTTGCTGGGGGCAAGGAAGGTTTTGGACGTTTCGCCCGGTTCGCCCCAAGGAGCTTCGGAGCCGTCGCCGAAATCGACCGAGGTTGCTCGCTGAAGAATTGGTTGGGTGATGGTTGTCAGGAGGAAATCGGCCGCTTCTTCTTCGCCAAGGGTGTGAGCAAGGAGTTGTGCTACTTCGCGCTCACCGATTTGTCGCGCCAAGCAACGCGCATTCCCGTAACCTGAAATCTCGTAATGCTCGACTCGCTGTGCGGCAGCGATCAATGCGAGGTCGGCAGTGAGTTCGTCTTTATCCTCGCCTTCCTCGATGGTCTCTTGGCCTTCCTCAACGAGGCCTTTCATCGCTTTACACGTTTTACTCTCGGCGTTTTCGCCCAGGAGTTCAAAAATGTTTCGGAGCCGGTCGACTTGACCTCTCGTCTGCTGAAGGTGCTTTTCGAACGCTTCCTTTAGCTTGGGCTCATGAGCCGCCTCCGCCATCTTGGGAAGAGCCGCGACAAGCTGATTTTCAGCGCTCAGAAGGTCCTCCAACTCTTCGACCAACAAATCTTTCAATGCGGATTCTTTCTGGGGCATGCGAAATTCTCCTGAATTGATTTCGAGCTACCGGACTATGACTTCAATTACAAACTGAGAAGCAAGTGAAGATGAACGGACCGTCAGTCGATGCTGCAAGAAGAGTGGGGCCTTCGCCGTCGCCCGGATATTCGGTCGTTACGGTACGGGTGGTAAGGGAGTTCTGTAGAGACGCTCATGCTTAGGGACCGATGACAACCGAAAGTGGCGCAGTCGTATTTTGGATGTGCACGAAGCTAATGCATTCATCACCGCTACTGTCGTCGCTCGTTTGGCTGTCGAGTGGATCGATCACAACACTAAAGAACCACGCGAAACCGGGTCCAACCAGGGCGCGGCGACTCGTTACCGATCTTGTTCACTGGACACGCGTCGGATGATTGCGTCCCGATTCGGTCGTTAGTTGCGACAGTAGACTATCGTTACGGTTTCCTTGATTCGCCAGTCCCGCAGTTCTTTTGCTCCGTCCGGGACGGCATCGTCTCGTCGCGATATCTCAGATCGTTCCGTTGGTATGTATCTTTGTGCCCGCAGTTGTCACATCGATAGCTGAAGTTGCCCGGAACGTGCGGTTTCTTCGGCAGGAAATAGCTCTCGGTGTCAGCGGGAATCTGCGCGTAGGTGCACTCCGCGTGGCAGCTCTTGCAGCTCAAAACCCATTTCGCGTCCGTCGCCATGAGAAGGCACGATATCCAATGAGACAGACTACTGATAATAAGGCAGATACCTTATCCCGCCCGACAGTCCTGTCCAGTTTCGAAATACGGCCCCGTACACTGTTTACCTGATTCTCCGTTTCTGATCGATTTCGGTAAAACCGCTCTCCGAAGTTGCGCAAATCCAATGCGCAAATCCAAAAGGACGAAAGGGAAACACCATGTGCCTCACAAATTACTTGTGGTTCGAATCGTATATGAATGCTATTTGTGAGACTGATGACACAAGAATTGCTGGCCGGATACTCGAAGCGCGGTCGGCGCTCGAAGAACGGCTGCTAAGTCCCGTTACGCCCGGCAGTGACGAAGAGCGGGCGATCCAGACCGCTCAAATAGGGATAAAGATGCTGACCGCAGGCAGAGTCACCCGCGCGAATGACGGAACCGATGATCACTTACAAGGAGTTCCGGGCTAAAGCTAGTTCAGGCGGGCGATCGTGAGGTTGGCGCGGAACTAATAGCTTGCCGTTCCAAGGCCTCGGGGAGGGGCAGATGCGTCTGAGCTTGTTTCGCGGATCTCCCAAAGCGAGTTGTATGACGCCTCTCCAACGACCTGCGGCGAGCTGATACGCAATGCCTTTACATTTGATGTTCATCGAACACGCGCCTCCGAGGGAAGACAGTCCTCTTCGTCCCGTGGCACAAGTCGGGTTCGTCGGCGGTCGCAGTGAACCCCGCGTCCCTACCATATCCCTCGGATATGGCTACTCCCATTCACCGATTTCGGCACCCACCAATCCTCGCGAACATAGGGAATGCTTGCACGCCTTAGCGGATCCGCAGCCTCACTTGGCTTAACCCTAGCTTTGATTTCCGGCGTCAGCGCCGGGTGCGGTGGAGGTAGTTCTTCTGCCAACATCGACTCCGGGACGGCAGGCGAAGCGGCGATCACTACCCAGCCTGTGAACCAGACGGTGGCTGCGGGGCAGACGGCGACGTTTACGGTCGTCGCGGCAGGCGCCGCGCCGCTCAACTATCAGTGGAAAAAAAATAGCTCGGCGATTTCCGGCGCGACTACGGCGACGTACACGACTCCGGCGACAACTTCGACAGACAACGGCGCGAAATTTACGGTGGCGGTTAGCAACTCTCTGGGATCGGCGACGAGTACGGCAGCGACCTTGACCGTCACAACCCCGGCACCCACCGTTGCAAGTTCAAACGTCGATGTCCTGACGTATCACTACGATGCGATGCGGTCAGGGGCAAATACGAACGAGACGGTGCTCACGCCTGCGAACGTGAATTCGACGACATTCGGATTGCTGGGATCGTTCACGGTCGATGGAAAAGTTGATGGGCAACCGCTTTACCTCTCGAACGTCCAGATTCCTGGAGTCGGGGCGAAGAACGTTTTATATGTCGTGACCGAGCACGATTCCGTGTTTGCC
Organism: uncultured Acidobacteriota bacterium; assembly: GCA_963787685.1. Lineage (GTDB taxonomy): Bacteria > Acidobacteriota > Terriglobia > Terriglobales > Acidobacteriaceae > Sulfotelmatobacter. The sequence goes on along the minus strand of CAWBED010000021.1, from coordinate 107,096 downwards.
TTCGATGCGGATAGCGTGAGTGGACCAACGGCAACATCGTTGTGGAAGACCTCCATGTTGCAGTCGGGCGAAACGCCGAGCGACGACCGCAATTGCGGACAGGTCACGCCGGAGATTGGGATTACTTCAACGCCGGTGATCGACCGCAGACGCAACGCGATTTATGTCGTAGCGGTGGCACGGACTTCGGCCGGCGCATACGTGCATCGTATTCATGCGCTGAATCTGGCCACGGGGGCCGAACTGTTCGGCGGCCCGACGACGGTGAGTGCGACGTATCCGGGCGGCGGTGCAAACAGCACGAACGGCACCGATACCTTCGACCCGAAGCAATACAACGAGCGGGCGGCACTACTACAAGTCGGCGCGACAATTTACACGACGTGGGGCTCGCACTGTGATGCCGCGCCGTATAACTCGTGGGTGATGTCGTACAGTGCAGACACCTTGAAGCAAACGAGCGTGCTGAATCTGGTGCCCAACGGCGAGGATGGCGGAATCTGGATGGCCGGCGCAGGCCCCGCCGCGGATGCGAGCGGGAATGTCTATTTCATCATTGGAAACGGCGATTTCGACACCACGCTAACATCGGCTGGAATGCCTTCGAAAGGCGACTGCGGGAATTGTTTTGTGAAGCTGGCGCCTGCGCCGAAGATGGCTTTGCTCGATTACTTCACGCCGCTGAACACGGTGTCGGAATCGAGCGCGGACATCGATTTCGGTTCCGGTGGGCCCCTGCTGCTCCCGGATCTGAAAGATAGCGCGGGCGCGACACATCACCTCGCCGTCGGCATTGGCAAGGACCAGAATATCTACGTCGTCGATCGCGACAACATGGGGAAATTTAGTTCGTCGAAGAATGCAATCTATCAACAGATAGGCGGAATTCTCCCGGATGCCTACGATTCGTCGCCTGTCTACTTCAACAACGCCGTCTATCTCGGAGGCGTGGAAAACTCGATCATGGCTTTTCCGATTGCGAGCGCGAAGCTGGCTGCGGCACCTTCATCGAAAACTGTCAATAGGTTCCACTACCCGGGCGCGATGCCAGTAGTATCGGCTTCTGGCAGCTCCAATGCGATCGTCTGGGCGGTTGAGAACGAAACAAACGGAATTCTGTACGCGTACGATGCGACCAATCTGGCGACGAAGCTTTACGACTCGACGCAGGCAGCAAATGCACGGGATACTTTCGCTCCGAATAAGTACATCACGCCGACGATTGCAAACGGGAAGGTCTACGTAGGCACGTCGAACAGTGTTGCCGTGTTTGGACTGCTGCCGTAGGCCCCTTGGCCGATCCTATCGGCGGAATACCCCTTCGGCGGCGTTTTGTCGAGAGGCAAGCCGCACGAAGGTAGAGGGGGAAACAAGGGCGCAAATCCCATCCCCTCCCTAACCCTGTACCTCAACAGCAACAGCGCGTGAAGGGCCCAGCGGCGTTTAATCGCATTCGAGATGAGTTCTCGACCGATTTCCTCAGAAGCCGGTCGCCTCGGCTTACACCGAACGAGGAGAAATCCATCACGGATGGTTGCTGCCGCCCTCGTAAGTGACATGCCAAACACTCCGACTGCCGTCATCGGTCACGAACATGCTCCCATCTATTCCGATGGTGACACCGACCGGCCTACCCCAAACCGAATCATCATCCACAACAAATCCTGTTAGGAAATCCTCGTAGCTTCCCTCGGCTTTTCCGTTGTGCATCGGCACACGAATGACTTCGTAGCCAGTGCGCTTTTCGCGATTCCACGAACCATGCTCAGCAGCGAATCCGTCACCGCTATAGATCTCCGGAAAGCTCCCCGTGCCCGGATAAAAAGTCATCTCGAGCGACGCCATGTGCGGCTGCAGAAGCACGTCTGGCGTAAGCACCTTCGCATGCAAATCAACATGCTTGCAGTCTTTAGCGTCCGGCGATGTTGCCGACGCTTGCGGATTACCTCCCGTTCCATCTGCACACGGTTGCGGCAGCCTCGGATCCTGGTGCCCGCCCATGTAATACCAGGGCCATCCAAAAAATCCACCTTCCGGCACGGAAGTTATGTAATCGGGAACCAAATGATTTCCAAGCTCATCGCGCTCGTTTGTCGAGCACCATAGCTCACCGGTAACTGGATTGATCGCTTCGCCCACGCAGTTTCTGATCCCCGACGCATACACCTTGACGAATTTACCTTCGGGCGTGAATTCAAGCACGTTTGCTCGATGGAACTCTTTTGGATGATCGTCCGGATTATCGATGTTCGATCCCGATCCGACAGAGACCAACATATGCTGACCATCCTTCGTAAAGACTACGTCGCGAGTCCAGTGTCCGCCTCCGGCGAGCTGGGCATAACCCGGGAGCGTGGGAACGACAGTCTGCGGTTCGCCGGACGCACGAAGATCGCCAGCCTGATAAGGGAAACGAACTACAGACGTCGTATTTGCGACGTATATAAAGCGGGGATTGTCCACCGGATAAAAAGCGATGCCGAAAGGATGATCGAGTCCGCTGGCGAAGCGCTCAACCTGTGCCGCCTTGCCCTTTGGCCCCATCCCTCGCAAGACGAAAATAATTCCGCCTCCGGAATCCGCAACAAATAAGTCCCCGTTCGGTGCCGTTCGAATCAGTCGCGGCTGGCGGAAGGTCCCATTGTCCGGCGGCTTCGTGCCGTGTTGCTGCGAGTGCTGCTGATCCGGCGATGGGCTCGGCCCATTGTCTCCGCCTGCATACAGCGTCACCTTGAATCCTGGAGGCGCGATGGGCCACGCTTTCTCTGGCCGCGCGACGATATGAGGCTGTGCACGAACCGACTGCGCTGGATCGGGCTCTGGAAGATCCGATATCGAAATCTTCCGCAGCGTTCCCGGTTTTTCCTGACTCCAGTCCGCGAATGCAGCTTGTCCCGTCACGGGACTCTGTTTGGTCTGCGCCCCCAAAGAGATCGCAGCCACGGCTACAACAACAACGATGAGTATTTGTTTGGCTCGCATAGATACCTCTAAGATGTTGAATCGAAAGACTTGGTCGCGCGCCAAACTGACAGCTGCGACAAAATATCAGTACACCTCATTCTCGAGGCACGAACGAGACCGAAATTGAGAAGCTGCCAAGCACAAAAATACAGTCAACGTTGTAATTTCGATTTCTTCCCGCCCAGGCAGATAATGAATCATGCAACGCTCCGGAACAGCCGACCTTCCGCTGCACGGCGGCCGTGTGCCAGCATGGCTCGCCGAACGGATGACTCAACTCGGCACGGCCATCGCAGAACACATCGTCATTTCCTACGGAGCGTCCGAATTTCTCACTCGTATCAGCGATCCATTCTGGTTTCAGGCGTTCGGTTGTGTGATGGGGATGGACTGGCATTCGTCCGGCATCACCACCTCGGTGATGGGTGCACTCAAACGCGGCCTCAATTCTCGCTCGGCCGATTTGGGCATCGCCGTCTGCGGCGGGCGCGGGCGTCATTCGATACGCACGCCCGACGAACTGCGCGCCTTTTCCGATCGAACTGGCTTGGACGGTGAAACGTTGGCTCGCACCAGCCGCCTCACTGCGCGGGTGGACAACAATGCCATCGCAGACGGATTCCAGCTTTATCTTCATTCATTCGTCATCACAATCGCCGGTGAATGGTCCGTTGTGCAACAAGGCATGAATCCGCAAAGCCATTTGGCTCGCCGCTATCACTGGCACTCCGCCGCGGTGCGGGATTTTACGTCCGAGCCTCACACGGCCATCGTGGGAAAGCCTCAGGGCGAGATTCTCAATTTGGTCGATCGTCGGTCCACGTCGGCCCAGGATGCTCTGCTCGAAATCGCCAGACAGCCAGTCGAAACTTCGATATCAGAGATTCGCAATCTTATGATGCCGTCTCACCACGACGTCCGCGCAGACGATGTAGACCTCAAGCGTTTAGGCGCAGTGCTCGCCGTTGCGCATCATCAGGAGCTTCATGATTTCGCGTCCCTGCTTTTGCTGGAAGGCCTCGGTCCGCGCACCTTGCAGTCTCTTGCCCTGATCGCCGAAGTCATCCACGGCACACCGAGTCGCTTCTCGGATCCAGCCCGCTTCTCCTTCGCCCACGGCGGCAAGGACGGCCACCCATTCCCAGTCCCGCTCAAGACTTACGACGAATCTTTGGCGATCCTTCGCCGGTCACTCGCCGCAACCCGAGTTCAACAATCCGAGAAGATCGACGCCTTTCGCCGACTCGATAAACTGACTCGAAAGGTGGAAACTCAGCTCGAACCGTTGGCCGACTTTGCCGCGATTGTCAGCCGCGAACGTGAAATGTCCGAGGGATTTGGCGGGCGCACAGTCTTTGACGACTCGCCGAAGCGATCGCGCCGGACGGGGGAGACGACGTTGCGACGTGACCGAGCAAAGTCGTCGCGAACCACCGGCAGTGACTCGGCGCAGTTCCAGTTATTCTCTAACAATCTCGATCGATAAGAGGTGAATGATCGAAGGCCCAGGGAACATGGATAAGCTACATCCCAGTCCATTCATTTCCGCTCAGCTGACAGCAGCAGATATGTTCGCATCCAGACTTGACCGCCGTCGTTACTGGACCTCAGTTATTGGGGAACCTGACGGCGCGTACTTCAGGTCGACGGAGGGCCGCAATGGTAAGAATTGACTCCGAGGAACGCGTATGTCAGTTCGCCGGCGGTGTCGCGTAAATCGTGATCGCGGACAGTGACCTAGAGTTATTGACTGAGTTTTGCTACTCGGACGATTAGGTTTTTGGCGTCAACAGGAGCCCGGACTTTGGCGTCGTTGTCGAAGTAGACGTAGACGTCGCGGGCAGCGCGCTTGCCAGGGCCGCGATCAGTGATCCATTCGGATTCGTCGTCGGTCGGCTGGCTTCCAGCGGCCCAGGCGATTACGCGGCGGGCCCAGACGTCGAGATCGTTGTCGCTGTAGCCGCTCGCGTAGAGGACTTCGGAGCCGTGGAGGCGGGCATAGATGAAGTCGGATGTGATGTCCATGCGGCGCGGCCATTCGACGGTGTCGGCGCAGACGAAAGAGACGTTGTGAGCGCGCAATAGGTCGACGAAGGCCTTCACCAAAAAGCTGGGATGGCGGATTTCGAGGGCGTGGCGGAGCTTTGTGTGCGCGCGTGGCACGGTGTCGGTGCGTTTTTTCGTAAGCCATTTTTCGTGGCGGCGGGCGATCGTGGCGGCTTGTTCGGTGTCGCGCGGAAGCAGCTTGAAGAAAGCTTCGAGGCGCGCGGGATCGAACGCAAAATTCGGTGGGAGTTGCCACAGGATGGGGCCTAGTTTTTTGCCGAGTCGGAAGATGCCGGAGGCGAAGAAATTGGCGAGAGCGGCGTCGATATTTTTGAGCTTTAGCATGTGAGTGATGTAGCGCGGGCCTTTAACGGCGAACACAAAATCGTCGGGAGTTTCGGCGGCCCAGCGTTCGAAGCTAGAGGGGATTTGAAGCGAGTAGAACGTGCCATTGATTTCGATGGAGCGGAAATGTCCTGCGGCGAAAGCGAGTTCGCGTTTTTGCGCCAAGCCTTTCGGATAGAAGACGCCGCGCCAAGGCTTGTAGCGCCAGCCGGAGATGCCGATGCGGATGTCACCGAGTTTAGGCACGATACGGATCGCTGAACCAGCGCGTCATTTTGCGAATTTGGCTAGTTTTTTCAGGTCGGCGACGAAGTTGGCCATTTCGCGGTGGCGCGATTCGGCATCGGGTGCGCGAAGAATCGACGAAGGGTGCACGGTCGCCAAGATGTGCGGCGCCAGCGTGGATTCGAGGAGTTCGCCGCGACTCTGCGTAACCCGGAAGGTGCGACCGAGTAGCGTTTGTGCGGCGGTGGCGCCAAGGCAGACGACGACTTCGGGCTTCAGCAGCGCGATTTCGGTGTCAAGCCAAGGACGGCAGGCAGCGATCTCCGCGCCGTTTGGTTTTTTGTGGATGCGGCGCTTGCCGCGCGGCTCCCATTTGAAATGTTTGACGGCATTGGTGACGTAAGTTGTGTAGCGGGGGATGCCGGCTTCTCCGAGAGCAGTGTCGAGTAATTTTCCGGCCGGGCCGACGAAGGGGCGGCCTTGCCGGTCTTCCTGATCGCCGGGCTGCTCACCGACAAACAGGATTCGTGGTTGGCGCGCGCCTTCACCAAAAACGGTTTGCGTGGCGTGTTTGTAGAGGTCGCAGGCTTCGCAGTTTTTGGCGCGGGCTCGGGCGTCGTCGATGGACTTGGCGATGGGAAGCGGCGCCGCGGGATTTGTCGCTGGCGTGGATGCTGCTGGGGCCCTTGGGGACTTTTTCGCGCGCGACTTGGTTTTAGGCGGCACGCACTTTAGATGCGGGTGGGAAGCCGAAGTATCGCGGTTCACAAGAAGAACCCAAACGAGATCGTCCGTCAGCTAACGGTTGAGAAATGAGCACGAATTAGTTTCCGCAACTCCCAAATCCATATCGAGGTAACAAGCCAAGCCGACGATGCAGCAAGTAGAACTAGCCATGCGGGTCGATTAACCAAGAACCGCCAGAGCAGAAGGCCGAACACGACCAATCCGAAGCTCCCCATAGCGGTTCCACGAGCCTCTAGCGCAACCGCAAGTCGTGACCGATTGACACCGTCGATGTACGCCTTTTTCTTCTTCTCCTTTACGTGCTTCTCCACCAGAGTGGCGGTAGCAGGGAATATTGCAGGGAACGCGAGAAACAAGCCTCCAATAACAGGCCCATATGACTTCGCGATCATCCCTGTCGCGACGGTCGCCAAGCCACCAAACAGAAAGCGCAAAACAATCTCGTACCACCTCGTACGGCAGAGCGCAGATAATTTAAATTTGATTACCATTTACCTGAGCACAAGAAACCAAATTCCGAAACTCGTCACGAGCCAAACCGCTATGAGGGAAGTCGAAATCAATAGAGCGGGCGGTTTGTACTTGAACATGATCCACAAAACCAAAGACGCGTAAACAAACATCGCGAGTCCGCCTGCGATCATCGACCGTGCTTCCGTGGCTGCATATGACGGGCCATCGGTTGCGATCGTTAAGGCGAGAGTCGCTAATGCCACTGAGGGAGCAGCACCGAACAAACCTGCGAAACTCTTTGGTTTTAGAATGTCTCCGAGGGCAGAAAATGCCGATACTACTGCGCCTCCAATCAGGAACCGAAACAGCATCAACCTCAACATGGAACTGTGCAGTAGGACTGAGGATACACAGCATCAAACTCATACAAAGTGACAGAATGAACAGTGCGAATCTTCCTCATTTATTTTTGCTCACGCGCATACATTGCTTGACGCGTCTCCGTGCTTCCTTGGGTCCTTTAGCGTCGAGTATTCGGTATTTCTTACCGGACATATCGTGGTAGTTGACGAAGAATTTCTCTACTTCCTCGATAAACTTCTTACCGAGATCGTCAATGTGTTTGATGAAGGCAAGTTCGTGATTATTCTCTTCAATTGCAACCAGACGATCGTTGCGCTCCTTTTTCTTGCCCTCCCCTTGTTCACCTTCAATGACGCCGATCAATCGACATTTGATTAAGCAACCTTGCAAAGCCGGTTCATCCATCAAAGCCAGGACATCTATCGGGTCGCCGTCCTCCGCTCTTGTCGAAGGGACGAAGCCGAATGTGTAAGGAAAGGTCATGCCCGCTGGCAGGACTTTTTTCAGAATGAAGATTTTCTCATCTGCGTCGTAGGAGTACTTGTTGCGGCTACCGCTTGGCGTCTCGATGATAACGTGTACGACGTCTTCATCCTTTTCGTCGATGGGACTAAGTTTAGATGGATCAGCTAAACTTCCTCTTTTGCTCATGCGCTATCCTTCACAGTTTTCCGGTACGTACCGCTGTATCTATTTTGATGCTGGAGCTGAAAAGAAAGATCACGAGCGCTTGGCAGCTATGCTTGTCAGCCCTTGCCTGTTCACCCCGGGTAATAGAGCGACGATATTTCTCCGCGCGGGATTCGCGCCGTTAAATGGGTTGACCAGATCGCACACATCGGTGCAAATGGTGTCATTCGGTCGACTACCGAATGTCGAAACAATCGGGGCGAATTCGCAGGACTGAGGGTTAGTTAATAGGGTATAGATGAGGACGCAGCCGCAACACGCAGACTATTCTGCACTCTTTAGACGTTCGGTATTTCGTTGGTGAATAACATTTGTTGACCACGGTATCGATAAGGTGCGGCTCGTCGCCTTGGCGATTTCTTTTCGTAATTCGGCGAGTTTCCCCCAAAAGTCCAGGGATGCTACAAGCCTCTCGTTCTGCGAATGGTGGTGATGTCGGGCAGCCAGTTGAGGTTGTGACCAGCCGCGCATACGATTTCGAATGTCTCGGCCGGCTCACCGTGAACGAACTCCGCACCGAGCTCGACAGGAACGCCGAATGGTGAGTCTCGCACCGTGAGGATTCGACCGCCCAACCGATCCCGAGCTTCCAGGATCGTGGCGCGGAAACCGTGCTGGGACAATTCTCTGGCCGCCGACAATCCCGCAGCGCCGGCGCCGATGACGATGACATCGGTATCTGTGCGCTTCACGGACGCACCACTCACTTGTCCATTCTTCGATCTCACTGTCATATTTGGCATCTTCAGGCTGATGGCGCTTCAGCATGAACCAGTTCGGCCTTGGCGACAGGCGGTTTGCGGATTTGTTGGTCGACACCTGGTCGTTTGCCGACATCGAGAGTCTGAAGTTTAATTGCGCGCCCAGACTTCTGCGACTCGAGCAGCGCGTTGACTATCCTGACGTCGGCCAATCCTTCCAAGCCGCCTGGTTCGGGCTCACGGTTTTTCAGGATGCAATTCGAAAAATAGCTCAGCTCAGGCGCAAATTGGTCACGCTTTGAAAATGTCGATTTCTTGATCCGTTCGCCAATGATCAACTCCGATTTCAGGTCGCCGACCATTTCGTAAGCCGGATCCATTTTCAACACGCCCTTGGTCCCGATCACTTCGAAGGAAGACCGGTCGGCTGCTCCGAAACTGGCGGTGAAGGTCGCGAGTCGTCCATCTGGAAATCGCAGCAGAGCGGAGGCCATTTCCTGCACTTCGGCGAAGCGCTTGTCCGATGACGATGCTGTGAAACTCACAACTTCTGTCGGCTCTTCCCGGAACAGATTACGGGCCGCGTTGATGCAGTAAACGCCCACGTCGAATAGCGGGCCGCCGTTGGATTCGGCCTTCAGGCGCGAATTGCCTGCGGCCACTTGCTGGCAGAAATTCGAACTGAAGATGCGTGGGTCGCCGATCTTCTTCTTCTGGACCGTTGCGATTGCCGATAAATTGCCTTCTTCGAAATGCAGCCGATAGGCGATCATGAGCTTCACTTTTCCGCGATCTGCCTCGGCAATCATGGCTTCACAATCCTGCTCGGTCGGAGCCATCGGCTTTTCACATAAAACGTGAACACCAGCTCGTGCGGCGGCCTCCGTATACGCGCGATGCATATGATTGGGGAGAGCGATATAGACGGCGTCGACATTTCCACTCTCGAGACAGTCGGCATACGTCTCGTAAGTGTACGTGTCAGCGACTATATACTTCTTGGCCAGCTTCTTGAGTTTGGTTTTGTCGTCCGAAATGAGTGCCACCAACTCAGAATTTTCTCGAGCGTGAGCGAATGCGGGGAGTACGGCGATCTGAGAAATGTAACCCAAGCCGACAACTGCATAGCGCACTTTGCGATCGCTCTTGTTTCTCTTGGATTGCGTGCTTCGACGAGTCGGCATTCTTAATTTCTCCTGACTAGGATTCCTGAATCTTGCCCCCATTTCGTGACTTATATAAGTTCTCTCTACCCGGTCACCGGCGATGCTTAACGCAATTTCTTTGCGATTGGGAGTTCCCTTCGCCAATGCTTTCGCTAGCTTCTCGGCTTGATCCAGCGTCACTTTTGGCGGCATCGGAGGCTCGTGAGGATCGACAACCGCTTCAATCAACGCAGGCCCCTTGAAGGCGAGCGCTTTCTCGAGGATCGAGCCACATGTCGCGGGATCGTCGATGCGAAAGCCGGCCGCACCGCAAGCTTCGGCGACTTTGCAAAAATCGATCGGATTGAGATCGCACTCATATTCGGGATTTCCCAGGAAGACCATCTGTTCCCATTTGATTTGTCCAAGAGAATTATTCTTGATCACCACAATCTTGATCGGTAGCTGGTATTTGACTGCGGTAGCGAATTCGCCCATCAACATGGCAAAACCGCCGTCGCCGACAAACCCAATGCATTGCCGGTTCGGATAAGCGATCTGAGCAGCGATTGTGTACGGCAACCCATTGGCCATGCTTGCGAGGGTTCCGGAGAGCGAGTGCTTCTGGTTGCTTTTAACCGGGATATTGCGGGCGAACCATGTTGTGATCGTGCCTGAGTCGCAGGAGATAATTGCATCGCGCTCGAGGCGCTTGCCAAGCTCCCAAGCAACGACTTGCGGCTTCATCGGCTTATCCGCGCGGGAACTTTGGTCGAGCATTAACTGTGCCCATTTTTCCGAGGCCTTTTGCGCATCCTCCAAGAAACCGCGTTTCTTGTTTTGGCGGAGCTTGGGCAACAGTGCTTGGAGCGTCTTGGCACTATCTGCGACGATGCCGACTTCGGCTGGATATCGCAGGCCGATCCGTGAAGGGTCGATGTCGATCTGCACGCAGCGAACCTTTCCCGGCCTTGGATAGTACTCGATGTAAGGAAACGAAGACCCGACGATGAGCAGCGTATCGCATTCCTCAAGCGCTTCTTGGGAAGCCTTCGTGCCCAGCAGTCCGATTCCACCTGTCGTGTAAGGACAATCGTCTGGAACAACGGCCTTGCCCAATAAGGCTTTCACGATGGGGGCGGCGAGACGCTCGGCAATATCAATAATTTCCTTTCGGGCGTCGAGCGCGCCCTGCCCAGCGAGGATCGCAATTCTCTTGCCTTCATTTAGGACAGCCGCAGCCCGGTTGACCTCATTTTCACCTGGCAGTTGCGCGCTAGCCGCCCACAGTTCCGTGGTGTGGTGCGGAACATTTCTTTTCGAGCGCTCGTCGCTCTCTTGATCCTGGACGTCAGATGGAATGTTCAGGTGCGCGACGCCGCGCCTACTCAGCGCAGTTCGGCAAGCCAAATCCGTTACGTTCGCCACGTGTGTACTGCCCATGACACGGGTGTTGAACACCGTGACATCCTCGAACAGGCGATCGAGGTCAACATCCTGCTGGGTGTGCGTGTCGATCAGATCGTGGAATGCGTGGCCAGTGATTGCGAGCACTGGCTGGCCGTCGAGTTTTGCATCGTACAAACCGTTTAAGAGATGAATTCCGCCGGGACCGGAGGTTGCCAGGCAAACACCGAGCCTACCCGTGTACTTCGCGTAGGCACACGCCATGAACGCTGCTGACTCTTCGTGTCGGACATGAATGAATCTGATGTCACGCTGGCGTTTTCTAAGCGCTTCCATAACTCCGTTGATTCCGTCGCCAGGCAGGCCGAAAACGACCGCTATGTTCCAGGCGATGAGACGGTCGATGAGGATATCTGCCGCTGTGTCTGACATTCAGTACCCTCTCTCTCGTCTGCATGGTTGATACGGGCTTATCGTGTGGCCTCGGCAACGGCGCAGGACATAAAGCGAATACTTTAGGGCGAAGGAAACATGCATGTAGATGCCCTCTGCTTACCACGAAAGCTAAATGCGAGGGTCGAGCAAACAGGCCAGTGGATCGAATCGGGCTGCAATCCGCGGCGGTACGAAATCAATCCAAAGATCGTGCTGACTTTAGAGAATCAGACTATCGGAGAATTGCTGGCGCGCAAGGCTGAGGACACGCCACCGCCAGCGCAGCGCGCGCTGCGCAGAGCCGCTCGGCGTGCATTTCTTTGGGAGATCGAGGCAGCGGAGCTAGCCCGAATGGGCACTACGTTGACCGAATTGAATGGCGTCGGACCATACATCGAAAAACTGATCCGCCAGTGGCTCGACGCCCCTCCTTCAAAAGTTCAACCTGTTCCGCTACGCGCCGGGTTCCTGACGTTATGCCAAGCTCGACGGATTCTGGCGAAAAAGCCGGCGTGGCTCAAAAGCGTCAAAGGCGATCTCCAGATGCATACAACCTGGAGCGACGGCGAAGGAACGATCGAGGAGATGTCCGCCGCCGCGGTCGAAAGAAACTATGAGTACATTGCGATTACGGACCATACAAAGGGGCTAAAAATCGCCGGCGGAATAAACGAAGAGCAGGTCGAACAACAAGGAAGAGAAATCGCCGTAATCAATGAACGGGGTCGGATCGCGGTTTTGCGATCGGTGGAAATGAATCTCAATCCTCGGGGGAAGGGAGATATGGATTCGGGCTGCCTGCGAAAGCTGGATTTGGTCCTCGGTTGTTTCCACTCATCGCTTCGCAAGAGCGACGACCAGACCGAACGCTACGTCGCGGCTTTGAGAAATCCGGATATCCAAATTCTCGGGCACCCGCGCGGACGCATTTACAACTTTCGTTCGGGACTGAACGCTGATTGGGAAAAGCTTTTCGGCGTCGCCGCGGAGCTCGACAAGGCCGTTGAGATTGACGGCTATCCTGATCGGCAAGACCTAAATGTGGAGCTCCTTCGACTAGCGAAGAAGGCTGGCTGCAAGATCTCTCTCGGAACAGATTCACACGGCCCGTCTCAGCTACGCTTCATGGAATTTTCGGCGGCAGCTGCCCTCGCTGCCAGCATTAAGCCGGAATGTATTCTGAATTTCATGACGAAAACCGCTCTCCTGGATTGGGCTGATGATGTGCGACGAAAACGCGGCCAACGATGATGGAGCCACATGATTCCTTGTTCCTGCGGACTACGGACCACTACAGGCAAACGCTCGTAGCAATACCTTCGTAAGAGTATTCGCGGTTGGGCAGTAATTTCCTACGGTAGTGTCTGCTGCCTGTCGGCAGATTTCACGAACCAAGGCACCAAAAGGAAGGGTAATCATGGGGCGTCCATTTGCGCTAGTCACTGGAGCATCGAGTGGAATCGGGTTGGCACTCGCTAACGAGCTCGCGAGTCGAGGCTACGACTTGGCGGTATGCTCGGCGGGAGAGCGGCTTGACGCCGCGGCAGAGCAACTCCGTGCAGCGGGTGCACACGTCACGGAAATCAGCGCGGATCTGGGAACTGGCGAGGGAATTGAGAAGTTGTGGAAGGAGGTGACTTCGACCGGCCGGGATCTGGACATTGCGTGCATTAATGCCGGTGTAGGAGTTGGGGGGTTGTTCGCGGAGACGGAACTCGAAAAAGAGCTTCAGATGGTGAATTTGAACTGCACCGGCACAGTACACCTTGCGAAATATGTGGTGCAGCACATGACCGCGAAAAATTCGGGGCGGATTTTGTTCACAGCCTCGATCGCGGGAGAGATGGTGGCACCGCGCGAAGCCGTATATGCGGCGACGAAGGCGTTCGATTTGTCACTCGCTCACAGTATCCGGTATGAGCTGCGCGATACCGCGGTTACCGTGACGGCGCTTCAACCTGGACCGACCGATACGGATTTCTTTCATCGCGCGGGGATGGATAACACGCAGGTCGGATCGGAAGGAAAGAAGGAGAGTAGCCCGGCTGAGGTTGCCAGGCAGGGGATCGAAGCGCTGCTCGACGGTAAGGACCACGTTTACGCGGCGTCCCTAACTACGAAGGTCGAAGGGATGTTGGCGAACGTCGTTCCTGGAAGCGTAAAGGGCGCGATGCACGAAAAGATGGCAAAACCTCAGACTGCGGGCTCTTAAGACTTCGCTCAGCGTAAACAGAAGCTATCTCAAATTTGGGGTGAAATCATGACAGACGCACTTAGGGAAAAGCCGAACGCCGAACCGTTGCAACGAGCGGCCAGCGCTGGAGTTGTGGTGGAAGGAAGGTATATTCCGCCACCGGAAGACAGGGATGGAAGAAGCTGGGTCAGGACAACGGCACACGTTCAAGCCGATTCGCAGACGCTCTACGAGATGTGGAGCGACCTGGAGAACGTGCCGCAGTGGCAGGAGCAGATCGTCAGTGTGACGCGAACCGGAGATCGCACGTCGCACTGGACGATGCAAGCCGGTGACAAGACCATCGAATGGAACTCCGAAATTCTGGCTGCGGAGCCGGGGCGACGAATTGCTTGGAAGACAATCGACGGCGATTTGCACCAAGCCGGCGAAGTGATGTTCGAACCGGCGCCTGGGAATCGCGGAACGCTGGTGACGGTGCTACAGGAATTTGAAATCGGGAAGTGGAAGAGCGCGATGGCGACGATCGGGAATCGCAATCCGAATCAGGGCGTGATTGAGAATCTTCGCCATTTCAAAGCGCTAGCGGAAACAGGCGAGATTCCGCGAGTGCAGGGACAGCCACACGGACCACGTGGACTGGTTGCCGGCGCTAAGGAGTCCATGTACGGGGAGAAAATTCCAACTCCGCCAGGCCAGATCCGGGCGGCGCAGACGGGGAGCGGCAAGTCATGAAAGCACTGTGCTGGATGGGCAAAGGTAAGGTCGAAGTTCAAAATGTGCCAGATCCACAGATTTTGAACACGCATGATGCGGTGATTCGCGTCACGCGAACGGCAATCTGCGGTTCCGATCTGCACCTCTTCGACGGATTCATACCGACGATGGAGCAAGGCGACATCCTGGGACACGAATTCATGGGCGTCGTCGAGGATGTGGGAAAAGGAGTGACAAACCTGCGGAAGGGCGATCGCGTTGTTGTGCCGTTTACGATCGCCTGCGGTGGCTGTGAATTCTGCAAGAAAAAGCTGTGGGCGGCGTGCGACAACACGAATCCAAACGCGCACTTGATGGAGACAGCCTACGGATATTCGGGTTCGGGCCTCTTCGGGTATTCGCACATGATGGGCGGGTATGCCGGAGGACAGGCGCAGTATGTTCGCGTGCCATTTGCGAACGTTGGTCCTTTGAGAATTGAAAGCAGTCTTCCCGACGAAAAGGTGCTGTTTCTGTCGGATATTTTTCCGACTGGGTACATGGCAGCGGAAAACGCGCTGATTCAGGAAAACGACATCGTAGCGGTGTGGGGTTGCGGTCCGGTCGGACAGTTCGCGATAGCGAGCGCGTTCATGCTGGGCGCGGCGCGCGTGATTGCGATCGATCGGCTCCCGGAGAGGCTGGAGATGGCTCGCTCGATCGGAGCGATTACAGTCGATTATTCGGAAGACGATGTGAACGTGCTGACAGCGCTGAAGGACCTGACCGGCGGAATAGGTCCGGATTCATGCATCGATGCGGTCGGCCTCGAAGCGCACTCGAACGAACTGCAAGGCATTTATGACGTGGTGAAAACCGCGTTGATGCTGGAGCAGGATCGCCCGAGCGTGTTGCGACAGGCTATTCAGGCGGTGCGCAAAGGCGGAACGGTCTCGATCCCTGGCGTTTACGGTGGATTGCTCGACAAGGTGCCGTTCGGCGCCGCGTTCGGCAAAGGCATCACGATGAAGATGGGACAGACGAACATGCATAACTACATGAAGCCCCTGCTGGAGCGAATTGAAAAGGGGCAAATCGATCCGAGCTATATCATTTCGCACCGGATCGGACTCGATCAGGCGCCCGACATGTACAAAATTTGGCGCGACAAGAAGGAACGGGTAACCAAGATCGTGATCGATCCTTGGCTCGCTTGAAATGTCTTCGTCGAAGCAACCACTCGCAGTCTACCTGCACGATCATTTAGCGGGCGCAGCCTCCGCACTCGATCTCGTGGGAAGTATGCGCGATAACTTTCGGGGTCAGGAGCTAGGCGAGTTCGCGGCGATGTTGTTCGTGGAGATCGCAGCGGACAAAGAGATGCTGCACTCGTTGGCGAGCCAGTTGGGACCAGGCTCGGATTTTCTGAAAGACAGCGCTGCATGGGTCGCCGAAAAGATAAGTCGATTCAAACTTGCGCATGATGACCCAACGGGGCTGGGGTTATTCGAGGCCCTCGAGTTCTTGGCGTTGGGTATCCATGGAAAAGCATCTTTGTGGCGCGCCCTCGTTGAAGTGAGAGAGCAGCATGATGAACTTGCGCGGGTCGATTTTGCGAAGCTCTTGAAACGCGCTGAGGAGCAAGAGCAAGCAGTGGAAAAGTTTCGTCTTGCCGCTGCACGCAATGCATTTGCCCCTTCGAGATTGAGGCGTTGAACAGTTCCATAGACATTCATAAAGGGAACAGTGATGGCAAGAAACTGGAAGCTGATCGCATCGATCATCGGAGGCGTTGCCGCGGTCGGCGTTGCAGCGAATGCGTATCTGCGATCTTCGCGGCGCGTCGGACTGCGTGGCCGGGTAGTGTTCATTACTGGCGGATCGCGAGGTCTCGGATTGGTTCTCGCTCGCGAGTTCGCCAAGGCTGGGGCGCAAGTTGCGGTTTGCGCAAGAAATGACCGGGACCTCGACGGGGTGCGCGACGAATTTTCCGACAACGGTTGGCCGCTCTTGGCCATCGCGTGTGACGTGGGAGTCCGCGCCGAGATTGAGGGCGCGATCGAGAAAGTTAGTGAAGAATTGGGCGATGTCGAGATTCTCGTGAACAACGCCGGAACAATCTTGGTCGGGCCTGCGGAAAACCAAGGACCGGAATCTTTCGAAGATGCGATGCAGACTCACTTCTGGGGTCCTTACTTCGCCACGAACGCCGTAGTCGGGGCAATGAAGGCAAAACGGTTCGGGCGAATTGTGAACATCGCTTCCATCGGCGGGAAAATCGCTTTCCCGCATCTGCTGCCATACTCGACGAGCAAGTTCGCGCTGGTTGGGTACAGCGAGGGACTCCGAGCGGAACTTACGAAACACAATATATTTGTGACTACCGTTTGCCCCGGATTGATGCGCACAGGCAGCCCGCGAAACGCCCTTTTCGTCGGGCAATCTGAAAAAGAATACGCGTGGTTTGCAATCACCGACTCTCTGCCGATCGCATCGATTTCAGCACATAACGCAGCCCGAAAAATTCTGGACGCGTGCGTCCATGGCGATGCGGAGATTCACCTCGGTATCACCGCAAAGATTGGAGCGATTGTGCAGGGCTGCGCACCCAGCGCGACGGCCGAACTGATGGCAATGATCGACCGCTTCATGCCTGACGCATTGCCGGGTGCGGCAGAAACGAAAAAGGGGTTCGAGAGCGAGTCGGAAGCGACGGAAAATCCCGTTACCCTCCTAACCCGTGAAGCGGAAATCGCGAACAATCAGTTGTAAGATTCAATCGCTTCTAGGGGTTCGGCGAGGGCACGCCTTGGCCGCGCGGCCCTTACTACTCGAACGCTTCAATCACGTGCCAACGTCCGAAACATGATCGAATAGCGCAACTTCTCGACTGGGGGAATGTTGTGTTCCCATTCACGGCGCGATGCACCCGACAGTAAATAGATCGAACGGGGCTGAAGCACGAGCAAGCGTCGCTCCCATTTCTGCCCGTCCTGTTTGCGTAGCCGCATTTTCGCGGACATCAAGAGCGAGACACCGATGACGTCGCCAAATTCGGCTTGTCGCGATGCCAGCCGATTCCGGCGCCGGGTCGATGCTCATTTATTCCGACCTGTTTCACTTCGTGCGCGGAACGGTTTGCAAAAGCAGCGGCCTTCGCGCGCAGATCGTCCAGGAACGTGGGGATTTGCGGGGCATTCTGGACTTCGCGTTGGTCGTAGTTGTAACGCAGGCCAAACGAGACCACGCGTCGATTGCCAAGATGTCCATGAAATTCGAACGGCTTCAGTTCCAGCATTCGAAGATGTTGCACCAGGGCGGCCTCCGTCTGCGGATCGATAAAGTCTGGCTGATACCGAAATCCCTCCGGCATCGATGCAATGCCTTCTGTTGCATCCCCGAAAAGTCGCCGCTGCCGAGCCACCTTTCCTCCAAGCTAATCAGATGCGCCGAACCTAGGGGTTCTGGTATTCACAACTCGCGTATCCCGTATTCTGGTTTACGAGGAAAGAAGATTGTCAGGAGTGGAGTCGAGCTGATCGCCACATCCGGTCGTACAGGTCAGGCTCAAGCAGGCTAAGTAGAAGCAGGTATGTGCAAGCAATCAAACCAATCGAATAATGCCAGTTCGCAAGGAGCATCAAATTGAGATTGCAGCGCTCGTATCCCGTGCGCAGATCGCTTTCCCGCCTAAGGACGCTTGCAGTTTTATTTCTCGTTGCGCGCAGTGTCGGCGCTCAAGAGCTGATGCAAAAGCCCGCAACCGAGCCAGACTACAAGCCCTCGTCATACGCCGGTCGGCTGGAAGCAGACGACGGCCAGTGGGTGCGACCCGCAAAGGATTACGCCAGCACCCGATACAGCACGCTCAACGAAATCACGGCACAAAACGCCAGCAATCTGAGAGTTGCGTTTACCTTTTCTACGGGTCTTACGCACGGTCACGAGGCAGCCCCGCTCGTTGTGAACAACACGATGTATATCGTAACTCCGTGGCCAAACAAACTTTTTGCCCTGGACCTGACCAAACCGGGTGCGCCGCAACGTTGGGTTTATGAGCCCAAGCCGACGCCCGCGTCGCAAGGCGTCGCATGCTGCGACGTTGTGAATCGTGGTGCTTCCTATGACAACGGCCGGATATTTTTCAACACACTCGACAATCAGACCGTCGCCGTTGACGCGAGCACGGGAAAAGAAATTTGGAAGACGCGGCTGGGAGATATTAATAAAGGCGAGACCATCACCATGGCTCCGCTCGTCGCAAAGGGCAAAGTTCTCGTCGGGAATAGCGGTGGCGAAATGGGCGTACGAGGCTGGCTAACCGCACTCGACGCTAAAACCGGAAAAATCGCTTGGCGCGCCTATGCAACTGGTCCCGATAAAGAAGTCTTGATTGGCAGTCGCTTCCACCCTTACTACGAAAAAGATCGCGGTACCGACCTCGGCGTGAAGACCTGGCCACCCGACGCGTGGAAAATTGGTGGTGGTGGCGCTTGGGGATGGATCTCATTTGATCCGGAAACAAATTTAATTTTCTACGGCACCGCGAATCCAGGTCCTTGGGACGCGGAAGCGCGACCCGGCGACAACAAGTGGACAGCAGGACTTTTCGCGCGAGACATCGACAGCGGAGAGGCGGTTTGGTTTTATCAGATGAGCCCTCACGATCTTTACGACTACGACGGGGTCAACGAGAATATTTTGTTGGACCTGCCGATCCAAGGCTCAAATCGAAAAGTCTTGGTCCATCCCGACCGCAACGGCTACGTCTATGTGATTGACCGGACCACGGGACAAGTCCTTTCGGCCAGCGTGTTCGCGCCGATTACAACGTCGACCGGAGTCGATCTAGTAACGGGCCAGCTCCTCTATAACAAGGACAAGCAGACTGAGGAAGGCAAGGTGGTCCGCAACGTTTGTCCCACTGCACCTGGCGCGAAGGACTGGCAACCCTCTTCGTTTTCCGCTCAGACGGGCCTTCTCTATATTCCTCAGAATAACCTCTGTATGGACGTCGAGGATCTGCAAACCAATTACATTGCGGGAACGCCGTACGTAGGCGCAAACGTGCGCATGTACCCGGCAGCTGGCGGCTACGGTGGAGCGTTCACTGCATGGGACCCTGTACAAGGAAAGATCGTCTGGTCGATCCCCGACCAATTCCCTGTTTGGAGTGGAGCGCTATCAACGGCAGGCGGAGTTGTGTTCTACGGGACGCTGGATGGGTGGTTCCGAGCTGTGGACGCAAAAAACGGCAAGGAGCTTTGGAAATTTAAAACTGGCTCGGGCATCGTCGGCCAACCGATCACATATCGCGGTCCCGACGGGAAACAATACGTCGCGATTCTTTCCGGCGTTGGCGGTTGGGCCGGTGCAATCGTCTCGGGCGGACTAGACCCGCGCGATAGATCCGCGGCGCTCGGCTTCGCCGGTGCGGTAAAGGAGCTTCCGAAATACACAACGCAAGGAGGAACACTTTATGTGTTTTCGCTTCCTTAGCGTGGCTCTGATTTCGTTTTCAATTTTTTATTTTACGCCGTCCGCGGTGGCACGGAAACCGATCCTTCACGTTTGCGCCGATCCAGACAATCTCCCCTTCTCGAACATGCACGAAAACGGCTTCGAAAATCATCTGGCCCAAATGATCGGCACCTATTTGCATGACGACATTCAGTTTGTCTGGCAACGCATGGGGCGTGGTTTCGTTCGTGAATTCATGGACAAAGCAAAATGCGACCTCGTGGTCGGAATCCCTTCGGGATTCCATGCACTCCTCACTACGCAACCTTACTATCGGTCGTCGTTCGTCTTCATAACGCAACGGTCAGCCGAGTACAAGCCAACTTCTCTCGACGACCCTGATCTCAAGAACCACCGCATTGGCGTCGAGGCACTCGAAGAAGAGTATACGCCGCCGGCCGAAGCACTTTCGCGTCGCGGCCTGCAAGCTCAGCTGGTCGGAATCTACGCGGTCGGTTCCCACTCGTTCGACGTCGCTAAAGCCGTGTCGCACAACGAAGTCGATTTCGCCATCATGTGGGGTCCCACTGCCGGTTACATTGCACAACACTCGTTGCAGACTTTCACGATCACTCCGATTCAGCCGGAATCAGACGGACCGCTTCCATTTACCTTCGCGATCTCCATGGGCGTGAGCAAGAAAAATCATGAACTTCAAATGAAGCTGGACCAATTCATCGATGCCAATCGATCCGAGATTCAGAAATTGCTCGACTCCTACGGCGTCCCGCAACTCTCACTGTCCCAAACGCCCAGCCAGGCTGGCCGATGAGATATATCCTCGTCATCCTCGCCTTCGGCTGCTCGCTCATCGGCTGCAAGCGAGAGCAGCGCTCGTTTCGTCCTGACCCGTCCTCGGTGGACGTTCTCAACTCCGTGGAAGTGAGCGGACTTCATCCCGGTCCAGGCCAAGGTGCGCCAGTCGTCATTCCAAAGTCTTATCAAGAAACGGCCTATGCCGTATCGGAAGGTCAGCGGCTCTACGAGCAATACAACTGTGTTGGTTGCCACGCTCACGGCGGTGGCGGCATGGGCCCGGCACTCATGGACGACGTTTGGATCTACGGCAGCGATCCCGCCAATATCTTCGCAACGATCGAACAGGGGCGGCCGAACGGCATGCCTTCCTTCGGCAGACGTATCCCCGAATATCAAATTTGGGAGCTTGCGGCATATGTCCGGTCGCTCAGCGGCCTGCTTCCCAAAGACATTGCGCCCAATCGCACCGATGAGATGGACGTCAAGCCAGCCGAATCGTCCATGCCACATCAAACGCCGACCGGAATCACCGGCGCACCGAGTCAGAGACAATGACGCGCGTCATCGCATTTTGTGCAGCCTACTACCAACTGCCGTCACCCGAAGGCATCCTGAATCCAGCCGCGCCCCAGGCACTCCGAATTCAAAGTGTCTTCTGGTTCATCTTCTGGATTTGCCTCTTTGTGTTCATCGTCGTGAATCTTTTCTTCTGGTTCGGCGCAAAAAAGCGCGTATTCGCCGAACCTGATTCACGTGGCGTGATTCAGAATCCGGAAGGCGACCGAAAAGCCGCATGGGGCGTCGGAATCGCCGTTTCGCTCACGGTTTTGACGCTTTTCTCCGTCCTTATCGCTAGCTTACGAGCTGGGCGAGTTGTGCAAGCGACCAGCAACGTGAATCCAGTTACGATCAACGTGACCGGCCACCAGTGGTGGTGGGAAGTCGTTTATCCGGACTCCGAACCCGACCTGCAAGTGACTACTGCGAACGAGATTCATGTCCCAGTCCATGAACGCATCGCCATTGTCACGAAATCTGCCGACGTCATCCACAGCTTCTGGGCACCAAACATCACCGGCAAACGCGATCTGATCCCAGGACATTCGTCGAGTTTCACTTTCGAAATCGACCAGGCCGGGATTTACCGCGGCCAGTGTGCTGAATTTTGCGGTCTGCAACACGCGCACATGTCTTTTCTCATCGTGGCGGAGTCGGCGGCAGACTTTGCGAGCTGGAAACAGAATCAAATCCGCGCAGCCGTTGAACCAACCACACAAGCAACTTCGCATGGCCGCGAAGTCTTCCTAACCCATCCATGCATCATGTGCCACGGAATTCGTGGAACCGAGGCCGCCTCCCGTGTGGGTCCTGATCTCACTCACCTCGCAAGTCGTCGCGAAATCGCCGCCGGAACTTTGCCGAATGTCCCCGGCGCTCTCGCTGGGTGGATTCTCGATCCTCAGTCGATCAAGCCCGGCAATCATATGGCCGTCAACGCACTCGGTGGCCAAGACCTCAACGATCTTCTCGCGTACCTCGGGAGCCTGAGGTGAGCTCCCGCACTCTATTTAAGACAGACATGCCGAGCGAGCCCGAACAAGAAAATCGTTTGCGTCAAGTTTGGAGCCACCCTCCAGGCATCTGGGGATGGTTCACCGAAGTTCACCACACCGCCATCGGCCTCCGCTTCATGGTCACCGCCTTTGTCTTCTTTCTCCTCGGCGGAGTCCTCGCGGCCCTCATGCGTTGGCAACTCACTTTCCCTGAAAATCACTTTCTCGGCCCGGACCAATACAACCAATTCTTCACGATGCACGGCAGCACCATGATTTTTCTCTTTGCTGTCCCGATGGTGTTCCAAGGCTTCGGCGTGTACCTTGTTCCGCTCATGTGTGGTGCGCGAAATATCGCCTTCCCGCGTCTCAACGCTTTCTGCTATTACGTTTATCTTTTCGGCGGCCTTCTCCTCTGGGTCGGACTCTTCTGCAACACCGGGGCCGATGCCGGATGGTTCTCCTATGTTCCTCTTGCCGGCCCCCAGTACGGCATCGGCAAGCGCGTCGACTTCTGGGCACAAATGATCACGTTCACCGAAGTCTCGGCCCTTGGGGTGGCCGTCTGTCTGGCTACTACCATCCTCCGTTATCGCGCTCCTGGCATGACCCTCAATCGCATGCCGATCATGCTTTGGGAAAAACTCGTTCTCTCTTTTGCCGTGATTTTTGCCATGCCAGCCGTGATGGTCGTTAGCAGTTTGCTTTTACTCGATCGCCTGATCGGCACACAATTTTTCAATCCCGCTGAAGGCGGCGACGCTCTTCTCTATCAACATCTTTTCTGGTTCTTCGGTCACCCCGAGGTGTACATCATCTTTTTGCCCGGAGCCGCGATTGTTTCGACACTCCTCCCCGCCTACACACGCCGCCACCTCTTTGGCTACACGCCCGTCGTCATTTCCGTCATCGCCACAGGCTTCCTCGGATTTGGCGTCTGGGTTCACCACATGTTCGCGACCGGCATCCCCGCGCTCAGCGAAGGATTTTTCACCGCAGCCACATTGATGATCGTCATACCCACCGGCACGCAGTTCTTCTGCTGGGTCGCCACAATCTGGTTCGGAAAGTTACAATTCCGCCTTCCCGTTCTTTGGATCTTCGGTTTCTTTTTCGTCTTCCTCATCGGTGGACTCTCGGGCGTCATGCTCGCCTCCGTTCCCGTCGATCTTCAGGTCCACGATACTTACTTCTTGGTTGCTCATTTTCACTATGTACTCATCGGTGGCGCGATCTTTCCTATGTTTGCCGGCATCTATCACTGGTATCCGAAGATGACGGGCAAATTCCTCGACGAAGCCCTTGGTAAGATCCATTTCTGGATCTTCTTCATCGGCTTCAATCTCACTTTCTTCACGCTTCATTTCCTCGGCCTTCACGGCATGCCGCGCAGGGTCTACACCTACTCGCCCGATCGTCACTGGTCATCATTAAATGCGATCGCTTCGGTCGGGGTCATCTTCATGACCCTCGGGCTGCTAGTTTTTCTCCTCAATATCTACCGTACACGCCGCGCTCCAAAATCCGCCGCCGAAAACCCATGGGCCGCCGGCAGCCTCGAGTGGGCTGTTCCGTCCCCACCTCCTCCTTACAATTTTCTATTTCCTCCGACGGTCAATGGACGCGAAGCGCTTTGGACCGCCCTACCCGACCAGCCGGTGGTCGTCGGCCTTCGCACGGATATCCGTGAAACTCTCGTGACCCATAGCCTCGACTCACAACCTCAATACAAAGAAGAGATGGCTGGCGCGAGCATCTGGCCATTCATCACTTCTGTTGTGGTCTCGGCGGTCTTCGTAGGATCGATTTTCACCGCGTGGGCAATTCCGGTCGGCGCTCCACCCACGATCATCGCGTTGATCGGTTGGCTGTGGCCGCGCGAATCTAGTGTGCCAACCGCGCCCACACCGGCAGTAACTTCGGCGGTGTCTTATGCCGACTGAGAAGAGAGCCGTCCTCGATGTCTCCGATGTGACCACGATCGCATTCGGTCACCACAACGTGAGCTGGCTCGGCAACGTCCTTTACATGACGATCGAAGGGACGATGTTCGTTCTTCTCTTCGTGACATTTTTCTATCTGAAAACGCGCTCACCCCACTGGCCGCCCGCCGGTTTCGTTCCGCCATCCCCTGGTCCAGGCATCGTCAGCGCCATTCTTTTCGTCCTGAGTCTGGTCCCCGCCGTTTGGACGAAACGCAAAGCTTTCGAGCAATCGCGCCCGGCCCTCCGTGTCGGCCTCGGTCTTCTCGCTGTCGTCGCTCTCGCGCTGATCGTCGTCCGTGTGTTCGAATTTCACAGCCTCAACTGCCGCTGGACCGACAATGCCTATGCCTCCTGCGTCTGGATTTTGCTCGGCATTCATACCGGCCATCTCATTACCGAGTGGATCGAGACTCTTGTCCTGTTTGCTATCGCGTCGACGCCGCATATGCGCGGCATCCGTTTCGCAGACGCAGCGATGAACTCCGACTACTGGTATTTCGTCGTCGTCACCGGATTTCTCATGCAGATCATCTTGTACGGCGTGACTCGATGGATTTGAACGATGACTGAAGGCACAAACCTAACGGTCGATCGAGGAACAACGCCCACGCCTCTCCGGGCCAGCCTCTTCTGCGGCTTTGTTGGTCTTGCGTTCCAGCTTTCAATGAACTACGTGCTCCGTGGATACGCTTGTCACACTCAATCGCGGTTCGCCCTCCACATAGTCAGTGGCTGCGCCATCCTGCTGGCTGTCATTGGAGTGCTTCTCGCCTTTTCCGTTCTTCACAACCTTCCACCGGAAAAAGATGAGGAGGGCGGCGAACCTCATGATCGAGCTCACTTCCAGACGCTCCTCGCCATCGGACTAAACATCGGATTCGGCGTCGCGATTCTGGCTCTGTCCGTCCCCACTTGGTTGTTGCCGCTATGCTGATCGCTCTCGTGTTCTCGCGGCTATCGGTTAATGTTGATTCCAACTGGAGCTGGGAGCCCGCGTTCACCGTCCCTCTTTTCATCTTTGGATTCGCCCTATTCGTCGGCCTGGGTCGCCTCGGATCGCGAACGAGCTATTCTCCGCGGTGGCGCCGCCAGTTGGTTTTTCTTTCCCTGGGCTGGCTCTCGCTATTCATCGCACTCAACTCGCCAATCCACGCCCTCGGTGAGTCGCTCTTTTGGGTTCACATGTTGCAGCACGAAATCATTCTCCTCATCTCAGCTCCGCTTCTCGTCCTCGGCAACGTCTTCCACGTCATGCTCGCAGCATTTCCTCGCAAGCTCGGCAATCCCATCGGCTCTCTTCTCCGCGAAAGTGGACTTCAGGCCACGTTCCTATTTTTTTCAGGTCCGCTTCCCGCGTGGTGCCTAGGTGCTGCCGGCCTGTGGATTTGGCACATTCCTTATCTCTTCGACGCGACTCTCCGCAGTGATGCCGTTCACGCCGCGCAACACCTCACATTCCTGACTACGTCTTTCTTTTTCTGGCTCTCACTGCTGGACGCTCGCTCGCGTCACGCCGCCTATGGCATCTCGATCCTCTACCTATTCACCACGGCGATACAAACCACGTTCCTCGGTGTCCTGCTGACCTATTCCGTCCGTCCTTGGTATTCACCTTACATTCTCACCGCTCCGCGATTGGGCTACAGCCCGCTCCAGGATCAACAAATCGGAGGCTTGATCATGTGGATTCCCGCTGGCGCCGTTTTCACTCTCGTCGCGCTCTCGCTCATACCGGCGTGGCTGCGATCCTCTGACGCACGACACGCACTGTGGGCTCATTCTGCATTGAGCGCGAAAGAGGGAGGAGAGCCAGAATGAATTTCCGCATCTGCGCTGCAATCCTCACAGGTTTCTCGTCGATAATCGGCATTGCCGCGTGCTCGACGGCGCAAAATCAGTCCGAACCTCCAACTACCAAAGCTCGAGTCGAACACGGCAAATATCTCGTTCTCTATCACGGCTGCGAAACCTGCCACGACATTCCGGATATCCACGGCGTTCGAGGCTCGATCGGTCCTTCTCTGAAGCACATTGCGACAAAGTATTACCTCGCCGGGGAACTTCCAAATTCACCGGAAAATCTTCGACGTTGGATCCAGCATCCGCACTCAATCAATCCGCAAACGCTGATGCCCGAAATGAACGTAACTGACGATGACGCTGCGGATATTTCGCTGTTCTTGGAGACGTTGCAGTGAAGGAGGAAGGAAGAATGCGAACTACATGGCGCTTAGTTTGGATCACTTTTCTGCTCGCGATTTTTGCGATGCCGCGTGCGTCCGCCCAAAAACCCGAAGGTTGCGCGGCACTTCCGGATCCAAACCAACTAAAATCAACATTGACCGCCGTCGTCAAAGAAGGCGCCGGGGCAAATAGCGGTCTCGGAAATCAGGAGTGGGCCGCCTTCGTAAATCGCGATGGAATCGTATGCGCCATCGTCTTCAGCGGACCGGACCGCGGTTCGCAATGGCCCGGAAGCCGTGTCATAGCCGCTGTCAAAGCTAGCACTGCAAACGCCTTCAGTACGTCCAACTATGCGCTTTCGACCGCGAACCTTTACGCGCCCGCCCAGCCCGGCGGATCGTTATATGGAATCGTGTCGCCCCCGAACGCCGCGATCACAACCTCTGGAGATCCCGCGAGCTTCGGTCAGCCGAATGACCCAATGGTCGGCAAAGCGATTGGCGGCGTAATTGTTTTCGGCGGTGGACTCGCACTTTACGACAACAAAGGCAAAATTATCGGCGGCCTAGGCATAAGTGGAGATACCGCATGCGCGGACCACGTCGTCGCCTGGAAAACTCGCCACGCCTTGAAGCTCGATTCCGTCCCCCTCGGTGCCGCGCCAGGACCAAGCGACAACATGATTCTCGATATCTCAAACGGTGTTAGCGCTAGCGGCTACGGCCACGTTACATGTAAAGGTGGCCAGCCCCCCGACGACATCGTCAAATCACTGAACAACAAAATCCCGGTTGGCGCAAAACGTTGATTGTCGCCGATGAACCATCGGACAACTCTTAAATCGTATAGCGTTTGACCACAATCTCACGCATCACGGCGCGAACTTGCGTTGCATCTGGAGCCTGCTCGATCTGCCTCGCTGCCTCCGCTAGGTCTCCATCCTTAATGGTGTTCTCAAACCAGCTGGAATAATCTCCCCGTCGCGAATGAAACAGCCACGTTTCGTCAACAATATCTCGGCGGCTTCGCTACCTGTCGCGAGCACCGTATCGACAAGTGCAAGCGCAGCCGGCGACACACGCTCGGGATGCACGGTGATGAGGATGGTGCCGCTCAGTTGCTGCGGAATCGTGTCGGACGCCGGCGACCATGACGGCGGCAGCAAGTGGTACGCTTCGTCGATGACCAGGCAGTGTGGGCGAGCAGTTCTCGATCGCATTTCCAGAATTTTTGACAGCAATGCGGAAAACGCGGCGGGTCGCTCGCTCATCGGAACGTTCATCAAGTTCACGACGAGATTTTGCGGCGATTCGAGCGCTTTCGCGACCACATTTGGATCGGGTGGGTCGCTCGGGCTTCCAATTGGCAAAGCCCCAGCAAAATTCTCGAAGTCTCCTTCCGGGCCGATCACACAAAATTGGTAGCGCTTGTCCGCGAATCCTTCCAAAACTCCCTATCGCGACCGTGCGAAATCTTTCCTACCTTTTGCATCCACCTTTGCTAGATGAAATAGGACTGCAAGCGGCGCTTTATTGGTTTATAGAAGGACTTGCAAAACGGTCTGGCATCGAAATTTCCATGAGCATCACCCCGCGAACTTTTCCGCGTTTGACAAAAGATATTGAGAGCACTATCTTCCGCGTTGTCCAGGAATGTCTCACGAACGTGTACCGGCACGCGAAGAGTCAGAACGCCCGCGTGGAGATTGAGAAGCAATCCGAGTGTATCGTTGTTCGCGTTCGTGACCACGGTATCGGCGTTCCTAAGTCGGTCGCCGGCAATAGTTTTTCCCCCAGAGCGGGGGTAGGCGTTAACGGAATGCGCGAGCGTCTGCGCCAGTTGGGTGGGGAATTGATTTTGTCGCGCGCCGAGCCCGGTACTCTGGTCGAAGGCAACATTCCTCTTTTTTAATTCAGGGTCTCTAGCCGCTTTCAGCCGTTCGCGCGACGCTGACCTCTCATCACCGACAAGTCCGCGTGCGTCAGCCTGAGCTGCTCGGTAGAGCGCAGCTCATTGCAGCCGTGGAATTTTCCGGAGGGCAAGGTGTGCGAGCCGTCTTTTGGGTCGGGGCTCTCCGTTGTCATCGAGAGTCAGCCCTCATTTCGTAGGTAACGAGTCGAGATAGCGCGCGCGGCAACAATCCCTAAGCATTGGCGCTTACATGCCGGAATTGAAGCAGGCGGAAGGCCGACCAGCGCGCTCTTGGTCCGGTGGCCCGCATCTTATGAACAAATGTAAAGTTCGCGGCGCTCGCTAAGTAGCGTGCGTCACTCTGGGGCAAGCCGTCCCGATGGAGGATCAATGTCCGCAAGGACCGTTCACCGGATTTATACCGAGGATAAGAACAAGCGTGGAATCCTGCGGCTGGCAGCCGCGCGGTTCGAGAGCTTCACGGTACAGCCCACAGATGGCTACTACCGAGGAAAGCGCGAGCAATCCATGGTTCTCGAAATTGTTGGTGCACGCCCGCGCCAGATCGAGGAGCTCGCGGAACAGATTCGGCGTATGAATGGACAGAAGTCCGTGCTCATTCTCACGACGCGCGGAACCGCTAAGGTGACCAGGCGATAAAATGCAGCACATCCGAAAGGAGCACCGATGTCCCGCGACCAAGTGCGCCATCGCGCGAAACACGCGCTACTGCTGATCGATGTGGTCAATCACTTTGAATTCCCGGACGGCGAAGACCTTCTGCGAAATGCGTTGTCCCTCACTCCGCACCTGCGGCGGTTGAAGAAACTTGCGCGGGCATCGGACATCCCCGTGATCTATGTGAATGATAATTTCGGGCAGTGGCGCTCCGATTCCGCGAGGCTGGTCGCTTACTGTCTCCGCGGGAAATGCGCGGGTCGCCGCTTCGTCGAGGCGATCCGTCCGGGAGCGCGCGACTATTGCGTCCTCAAGCCGATGCATTCCGCCTTTTACCAGACGCCGCTCGAACTGCTGCTGCGCCAGCTCGGCGCCTCTTCGCTCTTCCTCGCCGGGCTCGCAACCAATAGCTGCATCCTCTGCACGGCGCACGATGCGAACATGCGGGATTTCCGCAGGGTCGGCCTCGAAAAGGGCGATGTGCTGAACTGTCAGCCTCTTGATCCCTTGCTCCAGCTTATAAAACGGCCATGAAGTAATCAGGTCGTCGGCTATTCACTCCAACGACCAGCACGTGCGTCGGGATCGCCGGATTCTATATGCTCAGCACAAAGAAATTCTCACTACGCTACCATCTTCCGGATTCAATACTGAGGAACAGTAAACGGCACTTCGGACGTCATCCCGCCTCCGCCCACAGTTGATCTTCCGATGCGGAACATAACAACACCGCTCCCTTTGGGTTGTTCGTGTTGGAAGGCGAAGCAACGCGTGGCTCGGAGCTCCACTCGAGCTTCCGATCCATGAAGCCAAACGAAGAGGCAGGACAATGGCCTGCTGAACCTGGTGGGATTTTTCCCGCACATGACTTCCTCGAATCCGCGTGACGCATGTCAATCGCCGCCTGCGGGGTCTCCGCGAGTTTAGTCTTCTCCAAGAGCTCTACGGACCCACATTCTCGCGGGCTCTTTCCGTTGCGCCGTCGAGCCGGGCAGACATCGCAAGCAGGCATGTGTCTCCAAGATGCCTCTTTAAATATCTGGGGGCTTACAGGCGCTCCCGAGGGCATATTCATGTTCATCAAACAACATCCGCCTTGAGCACCGTGAGCATTCGCATCAGCTCGGGGTACTCCCTGGCTTCTCCAACCACCCGAACGTCTTCACATACAGGGCAACGACGGAGATTGCTAGCCGCACAACCTCTGCATCGTCCGCTAGGAATAATCGCAGTGTCTTTTGCATCAGCCAGCGTCCGGGGACCGTCACTGCGACCGTGCGACTATGCGACGCAAGTTTCCTCCTTTATTGGAAAGAGAGAAGGGTAAGAAGAAAGAAAGAGAGAGGGACAGAATTTTGCCTCGCATAGATCGCATGGTCGCACGGATGCCTCCGGCCCCAGTAACAGCCTTGTATAGGAATCGCTACGATTTGCTTCCGGTTGCTACCTGACGCCTTCTCTTACGCCTGAAGCCGACCACCGTTAGTCACCCTATGCAATTGCGCTTCATACCCCGAACGCCGCCGAGCACCCGTTAGTCTTTCGACGGATTCGCGTCGAACCTGAACTTCATCGCGACAAGTGCGGCAATTAATAGGAACCCCGCGACGTTTGCGGAAATGATCGGAGCTGATTTACTCGCGATGCCGTAAAAAACCCACAGCGCAAGACCGCTCCCCAAGGCGACTAACATGCGAAAAGAAAGGCCTTCGGCGGAACGATTCCGGTAGGTCTTCCAGACTTGCGGGACATTTGCCCCGGTGGTCAGCAAACCCGCCAGAAATCCGACGTAGCTTTGAAAGTTGGCCATCGAGGGAACCACAAGTTCAAGCGCTCTTGCGTAACCTCTTCGGCGGCGCCGCGCTCGCGATGCTCTTTTTCAAAGCGGTCATGAGGTCCACCACAGGTGCGAGTTTCTTCGCCTTCTCCTGCGTCGGAGCCGGTTGACCCTTCTCCTTACTATCCACTAGCTGCTGCACCCTCGCCTGATACTCGTCGTGGAACTGTTCCGCGTGGAACGGCTTAATGAGGGCCTTTGCGAACTGAGATGCCAGGTCGATTTCTTGAAATTTCATATTCCCCGGGAGGTCCTTGCCATATTCCTTCACCTCGTGGATTTCATTCGGGTAGTAGATCGTGTGGAGCGTCAGGCCGCCTTCGTATGGGCGGATGATGACTGTCCGCTCGCGCTGGTGCATCGTGACCTGGGCAATCGCCGCGTAACTCAGCTTCTTCATCGTGTTGAGCAGGAGAGCGTAGGCTCGCCTCCCTGCTTCGTCGGGCACCGCGAAATACGAGGTCTCGAAATAGATCGGGTCGACTTCATCGAGCTTCACAAACTGCACAATCTCCATCGAAGATGACGACGCGGGCTGAAGACGCTTCAGCTCCTCTGGCTCAACGAGGACGTACTTGTCCTTTTCTACCTCATATCCCATTGCGATCTCGTCGCGGGACACAACGCGCTCGTCGTGCGGGCAGTAGAGTTGCTGGTGGACCCGGGTTCCGCACGTCTTGTGGATCTCGTGGAATGCGACGTGTGAGTATCGCGCGGCGGAGAACAGCCGAATCGGCACTGACACGAGTCCGAATGAGATATTCTCCTTCCAGGTGCTTGTTGGCATGACTTTGATCCTCGAAGAACGGATGTACTGCGCAACGTGAGTTGATTGGTGTTTGAATGCGCTCCGGAGGCTGGGAATCCGGAGGAGTTATCTACGATTTCCCGCTAACCTTCGCCCTGACCTTTTCCAATAGCGATTTGTCCTCGGGGTCATCACCAATGGTTTCCGCGGCGTCCACATTAATCGCTTCCGCAAGTTCAGTCAGCCTCTCGTCGGTTTCCTTTTCTTCCTCCAAGGTCTCCTCTAATAACCCTTGCGCTTGCTCTTCGCCAAGAAGCTCCGCATACGTGGCCACGGTGCCGTAGCCCGCAATCTCGTAGTGCTCCACGCGCTGGGCCGCCGCGATCAACCCGGCGTCCTTTTCTTCAGGGACGACGTCTTCGTGGATCATCTCAGAGCCTTCCTTGATCAGCCCTTCCATGCCCTTGCACTTCTCTCCGTCGGGATCCTCACCGAGGACACCGAAGATTTTCTCCAGGCGCGTCACGTGCCCGCGTGTCTGCTCCAAATGGGATTGAAATCCCGCCTTAAGCTCGGGCGAAGTGGCGGCTTCAGCCATCTTCGGGAGCGCTTCGACGAGCTGAGTTTCCGCGCTATACAGGTCCTGAAGCTGCTTGACGTAAAGATGCTTCAATCGACTTTGGTGCATGGAGATCTCCTTTTAGTTTTGACGGGGTGAATCCGTCAGCCCTATGAAGAGCGAACCTCGGTCGGGTAGCTATACGCCGAACCGAGTAGGTCGAGTCGAAAGGGGATGTAGTCGGATAGAAGGAACGGACGACCGGCCTTCAGAAGATCATCGCTAGAGGAGTGACTCAAGCCGGCAATCTTCCGATAAAGAGACCATAGACGAAATTGCCAGACGCGAAGCCGGCGCGCGTCGCACGGAGCGCCTTTAGATAGGTGACGAATCCGGCGCCAAGTTTTGTGGCCAGGGACCAGAGGGCCTTGTCTTTGATGATGTCCCAACCAAGGTCCCAGGTTTTCGCAATTGAGCGTAAGGTCCCGGCGATGGAAGAACCAGAGGCCTCGAGAACCGTACCGGTCACCATCGCGTGACGGAAGCTTCCGTCATCGCTGGAACCGTACGGAATGGTTGCCGGTAGCGGGCGCCGTACTTGTGATCCCCCGAAATAAAACCAAGCGCAACAACCCCCGTTCCGGGCGACTGACGACTCGTCCTAGTGGGGTTAGAGGTCCTACAGGTACCCAACGGCGACTTCGGAAACTTCCGGGGTAACGACCTCGACTCCCTTGGCCTATCTTCGGATCAGTTTCTTCGTCCTGCGACTGCCTATCTACTCGGGACACGAATCGGATCTTGAGACGAGTGGAAATGCCGTCGTCACGACCGAATCCCATGGACAACCTTGTTACGGCGTCGCCCGTTCCCCTGGCGGCTCGTGTGAGAGTAAAGGCAATCAGGAATCAACTCACCACCGACTCGGTTCCCGATCGGAACTTTCGTGAGGTTTTCCTTCGCGGAACGCTAACACCCACTCTTCGGTACGACGCCCGCCTCCCGGTCGGAGTTTAGTGCTTCCGCTCGGCGATCAATCCTCGCCTCCGCGGCTCTTTCCTGCCCTCCGCAGTGGACATGAGATTGGGGGGTGGTACCCGCGTCTCGTGAACTATTCACGTGCACCGATTCTTCGGGGTCGATACACCGAAGCCGTTCAGTGACTGCGGGTATCGCCCTATGTTTGTGAGGGGAGCGCCTACATAGAGTGTAGATACGGCCAAGAAGGCCGAGGAGAGTTCATGATGGGATTTGTAGAACCTACAAAGATTGTTCGACCGTATGTTCCTGGGCGAATTGCCCGAGCTGGCGTGATTTGTGTTGCAGCGATTCTCTTCCCCGTCTCATATTCGGCATTTGGTCAAACCGCGCCAGAGCCGACTCCGAGACCTGCGGCTTCGACTCCCAGCGGGCAGTCGGCTGACCCGCGCGTCGACGATCAGTCGCGAAAAGGTGCAACGGAAGCGGGGCCAGGAACTAGCCAAACGAGTGACCAACGCTTTATGAAAGAAGCCGCAGCCGGCGGGATGGCTGAGGTTGAGTTAGGGCAACTGGCGGCGGACAAGGCGTCGAGTCCCGACGTGAAAGAGTTCGCGCAGCGGATGGTGAAGGACCATTCGCAGGCGAACGATCAGCTGAAGCAGATCGCGATGCAGAAAAATGTGACGCTTCCCGCATCGCCGAGCGCGAAGGATCAAATGACGAAAAAAAAGCTGTCGAACATGTCCGGGGACGCCTTTGACAGGGCCTATATGGCGGACATGGTCAAAGACCATAAGAAGGATATCGCCGCATTCCAGAAAGAAAGCTCAAGCGGACAAGATCCGGACGTGAAGCAGTTCGCGTCGCAGACGTTGCCGACGCTGAAGGATCATCTCAAGCAGGCGGAGTCAGTTAGTCCAAAGCTAACCAGTTCGACGACGGGAAGTAAATAAGGTCAATCGACGGTGAGAGGCGCGCGTATCACGAGCGCGCCTTTCGCACCCCCTGAAGCAGCCCTTCTTCACTCCTTGTGTCACTCGCTCTTGACCTTAGAAAGGAAAAGTCGTGATTTCCGATACGTCGTGGATGTCAGATCGTCGCAGACTTTTGAAAACGGGTACGTTGATGGGTTTGGCTGCTGTGACGGGAAGTCTAGCCGGAGGCGGCGAACGAGCCAACGCTGAGTCGCGCAGAGATTTGAAAGTGCCGGACGAGAAGATGCCGAATCGAGCGCTGGGATTTATGTTGCCGCACGAGCAGTTTGATGTGGCGCAGTTAGTGGAGTTTGGCGTTGCGGCGGAGGAGGCGGGTTTCGATTTTGTCGCGACGAGCGATCACTTTCAGCCGTGGCAGAACAACGAAGGGCACGCGGGAATGGCATGGGTGACGATGGCGGCGCTCGGGCAACGGACGAAGCGGATTGGAATGGGGACGACGGTGACTTGCCCGACGTATCGATATAGTCCGGCGGTGGTGGCGGAGGGGTTTGCTTCGCTATCGATATTATTTCCGAATCGAATTTTTCTAGGTGTGGGATCAGGCGAGGCGTTAAACGAGCAGGCGGCGACGGGCGCCTGGGATCCCTGGCCGGTGCGATCGGAACGATTGGTGGAGGCCACGCAGATTATTCGCGAGCTGTGGAAGGGCTCGGAGGTGAATCACAGCGGGAAGTATTACAAGGTGCAGGCGAAATTGTATGACGCGCCGCGCGGGACGCTGCCGCTCTTGATGGCGGGAAATGGACCGAAAGCGATGCGTCGGTGTGGCGTGTACGGCGATGGGCTGGTAACGGATCCGAAGACTTGGAAGGAACGTAAAGGCGAATTTTTGTCTGGGCTGAAGGAGGCCGGTAAGGATCCGCGCGCTACGCCGGTTTTGGTGGAGCAGTACGTCGTGGTGGGTGGGCGCAAAGAGTTGGATGAGGCAGTGGCGAAGTGGAGATTTGGGCCGAAAGCGTGGAAGCCGTATTTCGATGTGCGCGATCCGAAAGAGATTGAGGCGCGAGCGATGCGCGAAGTGCCGGCGGAGAAAGTTTCGGAAGGGTGGCCGGTGGGGACGGATGCGAGCGCGCATATCAAGGTGATTGAGGAGTTGTTCGAGTCGGGCGCGACGATGGTGAATATCCACACCGGTCAATCAGACCAACTTCGGGCGATCAATTTCTACAAAAATGAAGTAATTCCCAAGCTACATACACGCGTAGCCGCATAAGATTTTCGGGCAGACAAGTTTGAAACTCGCGCGACCTCAATGGCAGAAACTCCTGGCTGTTCAACTTTGAATACCCATCGGTACTCAGAAGGGCCAGGGTTCCGCTCCTTATGCCACCACGCTATTCATGGCAGACCGCATACAACAACGCGACGACAGTAACTAACCCCGCAGCTTAAAAAGCAAAATTTACGAGACTTTGGCTGCCTTCGAACAGAGGCGCTCCACACCGACGGGAGCTGAGGAAGCTGAAGCGCTCGCCGAGGCGGAGCAAATACTCAGAATGCTTCACGATGAACCACGCGATCCAACCTTCGGAGCAAACGACTGCACTCAAGGAATCACGTTAAAACCACAGGCTCCCGGCGAAATTACTCCGTCAACGGCCGGCAAGGAATCATCATGTATTGCCGTCAAGAGTATTGCACAGACCTAATACGCCGAGAAGATGTCAGAGTCGCTAACTTAACAGTCAATGTCGCGCTGAGAGGGAAGACCTTCAGCAGGTTCTGACTATTAGATGGGCGCACACCGGTGGTGTCCCCTCTCAACTTCAGGACGAGCGTTTGCGGAATCCCTCGAAACCCGAATAAACGCAGGATATTACCTCGCCAAGACGATGCTAGGCCGTTTTGCCGTTCGAACTGAATTTCGTGATGCCTGTTGGAGTGCTTGGCGGGTTCGAAACCGCCCGACTGTCCGAAGTGGTGTCCGACTTTTGGAATTTGGCCTTTCGCGCTTTTCTAATCGTAATTGCTGTCATTCTGCGCGATTCCGAGAGCCACCTGGTACCGCCAGTCATTTTGATCTTTGAGGTTGGTATGAATCAAATTATGAAGCAAGCAAACTTTAGTGAACTGCCTTGCACATCCCGCATCCGGGAAAGCGTCTACGGAGTACCCGCAATAAACATCTGCCCCATTTTCGGACGCGAGTTGATTTCCGTATCGCTCCAATTCCAAGCATACATCCGGGTTTCCTATCTTAAGCACTGCATCAGCCAATTCCCCATACACGCGAATCCTGTCTGTCGGTGATTTTTCACGAGCCATCTGAAAAGTCGGGTTGATGGCATTTGCAATTAAGCGTTCGACAGCTACTCCGCTAAGCATTGCCCGTAGCAGGATGTCGGTATTCACGACGGACCATATGCCAGAGGACCGAAGGCCTCGAACACGAGTTCCAGAGGCCTCGACTTCGTTCCCGATTTGAATCGCATGAGCTTCGGAGGCCACGAGAACGACGCTGTCGTTTTGAACAATCCCTTCCCGAATGAAGCCCGCTATGTGCTTCGAGGGAAATTGATCTGGTTCATAGAAATGAACACAATGAGAACCGGAGGTCGCTGCTGGAATCACAAGTTCACTCCAGAACTACGGTATCTAGGAAACGTCTCAGAAAGCAGCACGCGAGCGACGCGTCGGTCTCAGGCTGAGTCGCTTTGGTTTTGGTCGTTGTTGGCTTCGCCGTATTTGGATTGATGAGCCTGGTTGTACGGTTCCCTAACAGCCGTTAGCGCGGTCGTCATGAGCTGCTCCACGTGATCGGCGAATGCGGCTTTTGCTGTTTGCCGCACCTAATTCAAACAGCTTATTCCCGGCAAGTTGATCCACAATGAAGTACGCACCAGGAACCTGGGATGCACGGCTTTTTGCATAGATCTTCGCCGCCTCGACATCCAAGAATGTAGCGACCCATTCGGTTCCTTCCGACGTGGTGCGAAAGAGGTCGAACGCGGTCATTGTCGGTAGCCAGGCTTCTTTCTAAGCCGCACGAGCGTTCGAAATTCATGATTGCCCGCCCAGCGCTCTATACAGCGCGTGTGCAATGGCACGACAGACTGTCCCGACTCGGTCTTGGCAATAAAAGTTCGGCCATTTGTGGGCGTCACGGGATCGTGGGCATCTTTACATTGATGACATACGGGATTTCGATACGCGTCTCGCTTAAGTACCGATAGCGCGTTGAGCGTGCGAACAATCTCCCTGCGTTCGGAATCCTCAAGGTTGATTTTAATTACACGCTGGCCGATGGCGTTTTGCGCCGCCTCGATGCGGCTAGGAAGAGAAAAGAGGTCAGTTTCCAGGATAGCGGCCTCGTAAAACTTCATCCATTCGTATTGATCCATCGCCGTTTCCTTTCCGGTGGGCTGGGGAAAGGCAAACAAGAGCGGCTAATAGTGGATGTTATCTGTGCGGAGTGAGAACGCAAGAAGATTTTCGGTACGAGGGCGTACAGTTATAACTTGGTACGATGGCGTACACTAGGGTATATCTAGTGCTGGCCGGCACCGACTCCCAGAAGATTTCTGGCGTGAACTAGAATCACTTCCACACCGCTGTCCTTGGGCACTACAGCATGAAACCCAACGGCCTTTGCATGCTCCTTGACGGCGGAATCGGCGTGAGATGTGTAGAGGATTAACGGGACAGTCGGAAGAATCTTTTTCAGCACTTGTGCCGCTTCTAACCCATTCATCTCAGGCATTGACATGTCCAGAACGACCAAGTCCGGCCTAAGCTTGGCTGCTTGGTCGATTGCTTCTTTACCATTGGCCGCCTCTCCGCAAACGACGAATTGTTTGGATTCCTCAATCATTCGTCTCAGCGCTCGCCTGACCAGGTCACTGTCATCCACAATAAGGATAGATTTTGGCATTGCCCCTCAGGTTGAGGTGGCAGCCAAGAAGCTGGAGAGCACCCGCATGAAAGGATTTCAGTACGGTAGCGTACGCTGATCGGCATCTAAGGTTCTATCGGGTTCTTGTCGTAGGCCGATTGCGCTCGAAAAGGTTATAATCGGGCTGTCTCACTAGCATCTCTCTGCCAACAATCCCGACGCGGCAGTCCTTTGCGAAATCTGATGATTCCAGCAAAGGACGCGCCATGTCTCGCCTATCGAAACCACTAAACAATAAGTCGTCATCCAACTTCTCTAAGAACGTTGTCGCAGGACAGCATGTAAAGAACAAGTTGCTGCTGGCGCTCCCGCGGAACGAACGCGACATCTTATTTCCCACCCTTGTATTTCTACCGCTTCCGGTGGGTACGACCTTAGCGGATAAAAATGCAGCTATTAAGTTCGGCTACTTCTTAAATGACGGGTTGGCTTCGGTGCTGAACGTCATGCGAAGCGAAAAGAGTATTGAGGTCGGTTTGAGCGGAAAAGAAGGCTTCGTGGGACTGCCTCTCACCGTGGGTTTCACGACTAGTCCCGCGCACGTCGTCATGCAGATCGGTGGTAGCGGGTTCAGAATCAGCGCAGCGGACAGTGCGACCGTACTACGGCAGTGTCCGAACCTTACCTTGGCACTCGCCCGGTTCTCACACGAGATGGGTCTTCAGGCCGCACAGGTTGCTGCGTGCAATCGACTGCATGAAATGGACGAGCGCTTGGCGAGGTGGCTCCTGATGTCCCAAGATCGACTTGGTGGGAATGTCGTGCCGCTAACCCAAGAGTATCTGTCTCACATGATGGGCACCAGGAGGGCGAGCGTTACGGTCGCCGCAGGAATGCTTCAAAAGGCTGGATTGATTACTTACAGACGCGGAGCCGTCATAATCGAAGATCGAACTCGGTTGGAGGAAGCTTGCTGCGAGTGTTACGGCGTGCTCACGGAGCAAATCAAGAAGTGGCAGTCCGAGGTCAATTAATTTTTGTGCATTAGGCGATAATCAGGCTCATTCCATGACGTCCGAATTCCTAAACCAGCTCGCTGCTCAGCTGCGCCAAGGCAGGAGCGCGGCCCTGCGGGCGCTCCATTCAGCAAATCTTGACCCTCGTTGCTGCACGATTCGAAGCGGGTAAGTACCCCAGCCAAGTTGAAGCGGAGTCCGAGTTTCGGATGCTTGTCAACGAAGCGTTTCTCAGGATTTCAAATAACTCATCCGCGTAAGATTTCAACTGCTCTCTTCTCCCCTAAACTTCGTCGGCGGGTGCCTTCTCTTCCACTCCTCCCGCGCCTCATTCAACTCCATCAACCATCTCTTCTCGATTTTTTGTCCCGACACACGGCGGCAGAATTTTCGGGCGTTCTTCCCGTGCTCGGTCAATTGCACATCTGACATCTTCGCAAGTTCAGCGCGGATCTCTTCCGGTGTTTTCATAGGAGTCGATGCTGAGTTCGTCGCCCCGCAACGGCACGATCGCAATCGCAGGAGGGTACTGTCCTGACGGCTACACCAACCGTCCGCGATCTACCTGGCTGACTCGAAGCATTCCCCGGCCATCAGTATGCGGTCGCGTATGGCACATCCTTTAGCGCTCTCCTCATCGCAGGCGCCGCCAGTCTCATGCTGGATGCCGCCGAGGATAACGTCGCGATTCAGCTTCAGGAAACTGACATTGCCCGCGCACTGCGACACACAAACCTATGTATCAATGACGGCACGCTTGGTGCGGGATGCATGGACCTGAGCCAAGCGGCTTCGTTCATCAAGTCCATGAACTTGTCCAAGTAAACACATATGACCCGCTCACCTGATTTCGTTGGGTGAGCGGGTCACTGATTCGAGTTATTGATTTAGTGCAGACAGCATCCACCAAGTCACGCTATCTGTGTCGGTTCAGAGATAGCCGGATGCGAAACACTAGGCGGTGGCTGATGCGGCTAAGGGTTTGGGTGTAGCAGAGTCTTCTGTCGCTACATCGATCGGATTGTCGCGGCGCGAACTCTTGTCCTTTGCTTTGGTAAATTCTTGGTGGAAACCCGGCAGCAGTGAATCAAGGAAGTCGCTGGCTTTGTTTACGGCTACACCAAGCAAAGCGCCCGTAAAGGCGTCCATACTTCTGCGTAGATCGTTGGGTTTGTTCGTCGCTGCGTTAAGAGGCGCAAGTTCGTCCGCTGAGGCATGCGGTGCCGCATATCGGTTCGTCGCGCGACGTGGCGATGGCAAGATAGCCGATAAGACAACTCCACCGCCAAAGGCCACCGCCAGAAGAGTTCCGGGATGTTCTTGGAATTGCGCTCGCCAATCCACGGCGGACTTTACCTTGTCTTGCAATTGACCGACGTTGTCGCTCAGCTCACTGCGCGTTTCCGCTATCTGCCGTTCTATTTGATCTGTTCTTTCGTCCATTGGACATTCTCCTCTAAGGTCTGAATTGTTCTTTCTGGTGCAGGACGCAGAGCTTTGAGTTTCTTCATGCTGGAAGTTACCAACGCCACGGAGACGATGGCTAAAACGCCACCTACGATCAACGCCGCGAACCAGGCTGACATGACACTCGACAGCGCGTACACTGCTGCCAATAACAGGAAGCCCAGGCCGTAAAATCCCAAAAGGAAACCTGCTCCAAGCGTCGTGGCGGGCTTCGTGGCTCTTGACGCCTTTTCCTGTAGTTCCACCTTGGCCAGCTTGAATTCGAACCGAATTATTTGCTGGATATTGTCTACGATGTTGCCTAGCAACTCCGGGACCGTCCGCTGAACTTGTGGGGTGAACATAGCCAATCTCCTGGTTGATCGGATCAGTCGTTGCCCTTGAGACCACGCGCTACCAGAAAGCCCAAGACTGCCGCTGCCGCCAGTGCTTGTCCCGGATAACGCTTTACCACCCCTGTCAGATCATCAACCATTCCCTTGAGGTCGGTGTTGCGAACGTAATGCGCAGTGGCTTGGACCGTGTCGGCGGTCGAATGAGCGGCTGTTTGGAGCTTGTCGGCGGCGGAGTGAGCGGCACTGGACATTTGATCGGCGCTGGAATGTAGAGACGATGCGGTGCCATCTAGTGCACCGGCAGCAGATTCGCGGGAACCATCAATTGAATCGGCGACGCTACGCCCCATGTCGGCTATCTTCTCTTTTACGTTGGTAGCGGTATCGGAGATTTTCGCGCGTGCTGCGGCCACACCAGTATCAGACTGCTTGTTGTAATCATCCATCGGGTGCTCCTTTTCTAAGTGGCTCGAACTTCTCGTTGAGAGGAGAGGCGAGTAGGGGGAGTATGACCCCATAAAAAGGCTTCGCTATCGGGCCGAAGATTTAGGATGCGAAGTGGAGAAGTGTAGGAGACCGTACAATGCCGATCCTCAGACTTTCCGCCAGTGATGGGGATTCTTTTTATCATTGAGGTGCGGCACGCGGGCCACGTGAGCGGGTGTCCGCTTGATTCCGCCCAATCGATTGCGTCTTGCTGAGTCTTGAAAGTGCCGCGTGGTCTTCGGCGACGTAGCCGTCAATCGGCGAGCCCTCAGGCCGGCCCTTCGGGCGGGCTTCGATGAATACGTTGGCCATATTCTCTCTTCGGTATTCCAGGTGGTGGCTCGCCGCGGTGTTCGGGTTCGGCAAATTAGAACGTGTATCCGACAATTAGGCGCAGCTTTGGTGCTGGGCCCGAATACAGGCTGCTCTTCAGCTCGACGAAAGTACCTTTGCGCGATTGAGTTCCAAC
Source organism: uncultured Acidobacteriota bacterium (assembly GCA_963787685.1). Lineage (GTDB taxonomy): Bacteria > Acidobacteriota > Terriglobia > Terriglobales > Acidobacteriaceae > Sulfotelmatobacter. The sequence continues at coordinate 65,367 of CAWBED010000021.1, read as the reverse complement.
GAGCACATTGAAACCGGTCTCGTAGTCGAAGTTTCCGAAGTTGATATCTCTCCCTTGCTGGAAGCTTTGGTGAATGAAGATGAGGGCTGGCCCTGCGCCGATGTAGGGAGTCCAGTTTCGAACCCGTGAAGCGGATGAGAATCGGTAAATGGCCTCTAGATTTAGGGAAATCAAATCGGTGACCTCGCCGAAAGCGAATTCGGCATTTGGACGGAATAGCACGCGAGGGTGAAAGATCGGTCCAATTTGAGATTGAACGCCAAAGGTGAATAATTCTGGATCGAAGGCCGCTCCCGCTCTTACACCCAGCCGCCAGTGCCTCGCTTCGCGTTTGATATCGCTTTCAACGTCGTGTACTTTCTGCGGAACCGGAGCCGCCTGGGCGCCTTTGTCGGGGCCCGGTGCCGTCCCTGGGTCCGTAATCACCTGCAGGTTGCTCGCAACGCGCACGCCGTTTTCATCTGCCACGCCGGCGGTGATCCGAACTCGAACTCCTTGAGCGAGGGAAACGGGGGGAACCGACGGGCGCTCGTAGGTGAAGAGCTGGAAACGATTGTCGTCTGTGCGCAGCACCAGCGTCTGACGGGACGTTGACACCACCGTTCCTTCCATCGTCGTGTCTTCAATGCTTTGAGATCCGTCGCTCTGTTGGGTTGCGCGCACGGGCGCCGCGAAGCTCGAAAATAGCACTACGCTGATAGCAAGAAATAGACGCGTCCACATGATTGATCCTCATACTGCGGTTGGCTTGGGATAGTTGCGGTGTGGATCACGTTAGGGGGTTTGATTAAACCTGTCGATACGACAGGCGGTGCATATTAGGACGTGCGGTTACCTGAGGTGACATTAGGAAAGGTCGAGTGAATTGTTTTGATATGACGAGCGTTCTCGTTTGCCGATCATTTCACGCCCATTTCGGCAACGGCGATAATCAGGTACACGTGGTGTCACCTCGATTCGTCATAATCTCGCCTTCTCGCCGGTGTTAGACTTCCCCTGTGCCGAGCAAATTACGTCACGCATCCTTCATCGAACCGATGGAGTGTCTAGCTGTGGCGAAGCTGCCCGAGGGTCCGCAGTGGGTCTACGAGATCAAGCTGGATGGGTATCGAGCCGAGGCGGTTCGATCGAGCGATGGCATCGCCTTCTACTCCCGCAACGGCAAGGCGCTGGGGCGGAAATTCCCTTACATAGTCGAAGCGTTGAATGACCTCCCGCCCGACACCGTCATCGACGGCGAGCTCGTTGCGCTCGATGAGTCGGGCCGGCCTGAGTTCAATCTCCTTCAGAACTACACCGGCGCGTCGTCACACATCCGTTACTTCGTCTTCGACGTGATGGTGTTGAAGGGGAGGGATCTCACACACCTGCCACTCTCGGAGCGCCGGAAATTGCTGGTGCTGCTACCGTTCGCGAATTCACGTATCGCGATTTCGGAATTTCTGGAGGTCCCGGCCGAGACGATGCTAGCCGCGGTGAAGGAACAAGGGTTAGAGGGTGTGGTCGCGAAGCGCATTGACAGCCTTTATGAAGCCGGGGAGCGCTCGGGCGCTTGGGTGAAGCATCGTCTGAACGCAGGTCAGGAGTTCGTCATCGGTGGGTACACGCCGGGGACGAATGGAATCGACGCGATCATCGTGGGCTTCTATCGAGACGGCGATCTCATCTACGTTGCGAGAACGCGCAACGGCTTCGTGCCGGCGTCGCGGAGGAGCGTCTTTCAACGGTTACGCGATTTGCGGACCGACGAATGTCCGTTCACCAATCTCCCGGAAACGCGGAAAGCCCGCTGGGGCGAGGCGATGACGGCGGAGAAGATGAAGGACTGCATTTGGGTACACCCGCAGGTCGTGGCGCAAATTGAGTTCCTCGAATGGACCGACGCGGATCACCTGCGGCACTCGAAGTTCGTTGGGCTGCGAGAAGATAAAGACGCCAGCCAAGTTGCGAAAGAGAAGGTTTAAAGAACCGGCAGTGTCTGATCCAAGATTCCACTACGTCCACTGAGAGAATCAGTGTTGTGAATCCGACGCCAGCAGAACGATCTTCCCGACGCCGCCTTTCTCTCCTAGCACATGCGCTTCAGCCGCATCACGCAACGGCATCCGGCGACCAATAGGCAGGACGAACTTGCCGTCACGCACGTCATCGGCAAACTCACGCACCTTGGAGGGATCTGGCTTAGTAAACACACGTGTAATCCTCACCGTCGGACTCTGTACAGCCGCGCTTTCCGGCAACACAGCGGTGTAGCCAAAGGAGCCGCTCCGCTTTACCTTCGTGATAAGCTTCGCCGCAACCTCACCGCCAACGGTGTCCGCAATTGCATCCACGAGGCGGAATTTCTCAATCGCTTTATCGTCATCAATCGCGAGCACGTCAGAGACACCGAGGGAGCGCGCGTCATCCATCTCCTTCCCGCGAACACCTGCAATCACCTGCGCACCTATCTTCTTCGCCATATGCACTGCCGCGCGCCCAACACTGCCTAGCGCTCCGGTTATCAGAACTACCTGTCCCTTTTTCACGTTTGTCGCAAGGCGCACGAGCTGGTCTCCCGTGAGGGAAATTAGCGGGATCGCAGCCGCGTCCGCCAGGTCCACGCCATCCGGCAGATGGGTCACGTCCGAGTCATCCACTGCGACCAACTCCGCATAGGTCGCGTTGGATAGTGCAAGAACGCGGTCGCCGCCTTTGAAGTGCTTCACATTTGCGCCCACCGCCCGAACGACGCCACTAACGGCGCGGCCCAGAATCGCGGGAAATGACAACGGAAAATCCTTGTGCCTCATCCCCGAACGCACTTTCCAGTCGATCGGATTTACGCTCGCAGCCGCTGCCGCGATCAGTACCGTATTTCCGCTAATCTGCGGCTCAGGAACGTTGTCTTCAAACTTCAGCTTCTCGGGACCGCCATACTCATGCAGTACGACTGCCTTCATCACGTTTCTCCCAATAGCAGAGCTTCGGTACGTAAATTCAACAAGATCATACCCCGCATTCAGCCTCGTCCTACGAAGTCTACGCGCAACTCCCGCATAGTCGGAACCTCGAAGCTTATCGTCGGATCCCGTGGTTACCTCCGGACAAGTCGAGTTCCCGGACGAGAGGTCTTGGGGAGTCGCTCATCTCTCAACGAAGAATCTTGGGCAGGTGCCTGCGTCTCGGCTCGCGCCTCATTCAACTGCATCGGCACCTTTGTCGATTTTCTGTCCCGGCATGGCGGCAGAAGCATCGGATTGTCTTCCCGCACTCGATTAGTTGACCGTCACAGGAAACGGGACGGGAGGATAGCATCCGTCAATGCCCCGGAACTAAAGAAGAATCCGGTTGGTTCTACAGCCTCCTCCGGATGGTTACCTGTTTGCGCCGAATTTAACTTTGCCTCGTCAGTAAAAATTACGGAGGAATTATGTCCGAACTCACTACGATCAAGGATTTATTGGAAGAAGAGATTAAGGACTTGTATTCGGCAGAAAAGCAGCTCACGAAGGCCATCCCCAAGATGGCGAAGGGTTCAAACAACGAAGAACTCGCGAGCGCCTTCGAAGCTCATCTTAAGGAAACCGAAAACCAAGTAAAGCGCCTTGAGCGAGTCGCAGTTCTGCTGGGCACGGAACCGACCGGCAAGAAGTGCAAGGGTATGGAAGGCGTGATCGAAGAAGGCGCCGAAGCTCTTGACGAGGACGGCGACGAGAATGTCCTCGACCTCGGCATCATTGGTGCCGGCTCTCGCGTCGAGCACTACGAGATCGCGGGTTACACAACCGCTATTTCGCTCGCAACGCAGCTCGGCGAAAACGAAGCCGCCGGACTCCTTAAGGAATCGCTGAAGGAAGAGCAGGCGGCGGAGAACAAGTTGCGGACGATCGCGCAGACGATCATCAAGTCCGCTCCCACAGCAGAGGAAGAGGCCGAATCTGAGTCTGAGCCGAAGTCAAAGAGCGCAAAAGCGTAAAAAATATCGGGTGCGAACGAACGTGGGGGCGCGGGTATCCTGCCGCGCCCTTTACTGTTCTATTTGACTTCGTATCCCTCTGCCAACCGCCATGTCTTGTGAATTCGAGCCCAGTTTTTCGGCGGCGGCCGACGGGTGGTACGCGAGGGCGCGGAGTGGCATGAGTTAAATCCGGAGGAAATTGGTCCAATGGAACGAGATTGTTAATGTACCGCGGAAAGGTCTGGCGGCGTTCTTGACGGAAATGGAAGTGACCCGGTAGTTCGTGCCGTGCCGCCGGACGAGGGTATCGGGCAAGGGAATAGAAAGTGTATCCGCCACGAGTTCAGGCTCGTCTCTCAGGTTCGCTTGCCGTTGTATTGGGTACACGAATTCGCGCGACAAGAAAGACCGAGCCTCCGGAGGCTTGTCAGATTTGGCGTTACTCTAGGCACTGCTCTGTTTCCTAACCAAGGTGAATTACTCATCGTTGCCTAGCCTCAGAGCACGCGCCGCGACGCTGGTACCCCTAGCTCTAACATTGGGTACAACCGACATCTTAGTTGTTTCTCGATCGTCTAATACAACTGACGCACCTTGGAGGGTGTGTGTCCTGACGCACCTTGGAGGGTGTGTGTACCGAACCGCTTACGTTCTCGGCATCGCCGTGTTGCTGCTCGTTTTTTCCAATGACGTGAAGGGTCAGGACGGGTGACAGGTTGCGAGAAAATGGATACAAGGGTGCGGATGCGGGCCGGCGCAAGCTTGCAAATTAACAGGACAAAATTGCTGGAATTAATTCTTCGTAGAAGCGAGCTTTTTCGAGAACCGTGCGGGCACCCAAACTGGCGGCAAGGTCTCTCGCCTCATCGTCGTCATTGCCTGAGAGCGATATGCCGATGATCTTGATTTCTGAGCCCAGCGGAAGAAGGTGCGATTTGATGTAGGCCGGGTCCAAGTTGCGATCATCGGGCATGTGAAGATCGAGCAACAGGACATCAGGCTTCAATTCAGACGCCATTTGAATTGCTTCCGCAAAGGTCGTAGCTTCCCCAATTATTTTTATCGCGGGTTCGGTTGCGAGCAGCTTTTTGACTGTCTTACGGATTAGTTCCGAGTCGTCGGCGACTAAAAGGGTGGGCATGGAAGCGATAATCACATCACGAGGGCGAGACGTTGTCGAGGCATTGTTGAAGTGTCCAATATTGAACAGAGGCGCGGGCCCAATCCGAGTCCGGCTACCAAGCCGGTCGACACCCAGTAAATTATTCTCCGCCCCACAGCGCCTCCGGCCAGGTTCCCTACGCATGCGGACGAGGGTTTAATTCTACGCGTCGATTAGTCCAGGACGTAATAATTCTCGCCGCGAACAGCCGCCTGCACAGCTTTAACGAGTTCTTCTCCCGCCTTCATCTTCGCGACGTACGCACTCACACCGATTCCTTCAGCTATTGTTAGGAATTCTTGATCCGCATGCGATGAAAGGATCACGATTGCGGTCTCAGGGCTCTCAGCTTTTATCAGTCGCGCCGCTTCAAGTCCGCTAAGATGGGGCATCGTGACGTTCAAAATTGTCACATCGGGTTTCAGTCGACTGGCTGCCTCAACTGCCTCCCGCCCATCTTCTACAACCGCACAAATCTCAAACTCAGGCTGTTCTTCCAAAGTCATCCTTACTGCTTTCCGTATGGAGGGGTGGTCATCGGCGATGAGAATGCGAATGCGACGGTTTGACGTAGTTGAGGCTAACGATGAGGCCGCAGTCATCCAATAAAGATGCACGGTAGGTCGGAGACCACGAATCCATTGATCTATGTAAAAATCGGAATCGCAACCAGGGTACGACCTTTGGGCAGGGTCGAAGACTGAACCTTTCCCGTCTACGTGCCGTGAGGACTCCGACGTAGTCTTAGGCCCCCGGTGTAAAAATCAAAGGCTCAGGCACTAGCATCTCGCGCCTTGTTCGTGCATTCGTGGATCGCGTCGAGCAGCGTTGTGGCGAGCGTGCTCTTGTCCAGGAGTCGTGCGGCCCCAAAACTCTCGGCAAGGAACTGGGTCTCTGGATCATCGAAGAGCGAAATCGCAATCAGACAAATTCCGTGGATCTTCTCCTTCACCATGCCGGCCTCTTCCTCGCCGGGCATATGTAAATCCATCAGAACTACATCGGGCTTCATTGACTTCAGAGAGGCGACCAGTTCGGCAAAACTCGCAAGCTCGCCTGCGATGGATATGGATTCAGCTTGCAGCAACAGCCGGATCGCGCGGCGTATCACATCTGAGTCATCCGCGATTAGAACCTGGATTGGTTCGCTCATCACTGCCCCTAAACGGCGGGCATTGAAGGTACATCCATCCAGCGGAAAATGTCCAACTGGACGCGCCAGGACTACAGCTTATCCGGCTCAATCTCGTTCGAACTGATCGCAACGTCCACGCCATCACCCTCTTTAAGCCGTAGTTTCTTTCCCATTTCGTCGCATAGGATGTTCGCGATTCTAATTTTTGCGTAAAGCGGATCAGCGCCTTCCAGACTAATTTCAGCTTGTTCGGACTTGACCACGGGCGGTGCGATAATTTTGGAAACTCTTCCTGGCTTATGCGTCTCTGCTTTTCGGCGCATGGACCCTCCCTTGACGTTCGAGAAGAGCATTCAAACCGACTAGCGACTATAAGGATTTGGCTGGAGGTCGAGGCGGGATTTGATTTAGAACAGCGTAGTACCTATTTTTGGGGGATCGTCGCGCTCTTGTCCGCCTCAACATGCACTTCCACCTCAGCGCCCTCTTTTAACTTCACCTCAGTACCATTCTCGTCGGTCAACTTGTTTTCGATACGGATTTCCTGATACAGCGGCTCAGCGCCATGAATATTTATCTGCGCCTTCTCAGGATCGCGTGGATCGGCAGGCGTAAAAATCCTTTCCACGGTTCCGGGCCTTGTGGTTCTAGCGCTCGACATTGCAATCCTCCGAATGGAGCATCGAATCAGAAGTGCGGTGCGGATTCCGAAATTCTGGTGGACCTTCGGTCAGCATCTCTGTCGACCGCCTTGAATCTCGTCACGCCCGACAGCATTTTCTCAACTGCAATACTGCTGTCCAACACACCAAGAAAACCGCTGATGCTGGGATGTTCGTTCTTCGTTTAAGAGCCTTGTGTGCGGTTTTCGTAAGTCACTGAACGCGATTGATGGACGTGAACGCCGAGAACTGCCGCAATAAGTTCAAAAACTTTGTCGCCTGAAACTTGGTCAACAATAAAATAATCACCGGGAACTTGTCCTGCCAGCATTTTCGCGTCGGACTTCGCCCAGTCGAGCTTCAAAAATGTACCCACCCATTCTGTTCCACTGCGATGTGGTACGAAACAGATCGAACGCGGTCATTGTCGGTAGCCAGACCTCCTCCTCAGCGGTGCCAACGTTTGAAATTCATGATCGCTCGCCCAGCGCTCGACACAACGTGTGTGCAATGACACGAGGGCTTCTCCCAGTGCCTGTCCTCGCAACAAAGGTTCGGCCATTCATCGGAGACACGGGATCATGAGCGTCTTTGCATTGATGACACACCGGATTTCGATACGCATTTCTCTTGAGCGCAGACAATGCGTTCAGCGTGCGAACAATTTCTCGGCGTTCCGAATCTTCCAGATTTATTTTGATTACGCGCTGGCCGATAGCGTCTCGCGCCGCCTCGATGCGGCTGGGAAGAGACATGGGATCAGTTTCCAGTACTGCGGCTTCGTAAAACTTCATCCATTCATACTGATCGTTCATCGCCGTCTCCCTTCCGGTGGGCTGGGGAAAGGCAAACAAGAGCGGCTGATAGCGGATATTATCTCTGCGGGATGAGAAGGCAAGAGGATTTTCAGTACGATGCCGTACTGTTACGAATTGGTACGATAGCGTACAGAGATTTATTTTGAAGCTGGGTCAGTAACTCCCAGAAGATTTCTGGCGTGAACTAGAATCACTTCGGCTGCGGTGTCCTTGGGCACCACCGCATGAAATCCAACGGCTCGCGCATGTTCTTTGATGACGGAGTCGGCGTGAGATGTATAGAGGATGAGTGGAACGCTCGGCAGAATCTTTTTTAGAACCTGTGCCGCTTCCAATCCGTTCATCTCTGGCATCGACATGTCCAGAATGACTAAGTCTGGACGAAGTCTAGCGGCTTCATCGATTGCTTCCTTGCCATTCGCCGCTTCTCCGCACACCACAAATTGATTCGAAGCCTCGATGAGCCGTCTCAACGCTCGTCTGATCAAATCGCTATCATCAACAATGAGAATGGATTTTGGCATTGCCCCTCACGTCGAGGTGGCAGCCAGGAAGCTGGAGAGCACCAGATGGAAGAATCTGTACGGTAGCGTACGCCCATAGCGGTCTCAGGTTCTATCGGGTCCTTGTTGTAGTGTGGGCACTCTCCAAAAGAGAGTATGATTGGCCTGTCTCACTAGCACATCTCTGCCAGCCACCTAAATTCCGGGCGGTCCTATGCGAAATCTGATGATTTCATCGCAAAGGACGTGCCATGCCTCGCCTATCGAAATCTACCAACAATAAACCCCATTCCGGCATCACTAACGACGCCATCGGAGGCCAGTCTGTAAGGAACAAGGTGCTACTTGGACTCCCAAAGAGCGAACGCGAAATCTTGTTTCCTAAGCTTTCATTTCTAGCGCTTCCCGTGGGCACGAACTTAGCGGAAAAGAATGCGGCAATTAAGTACGGTTATTTCTTAAACGACGGGCTAGCATCGGTGCTCAGCGTCATGGCAAGCGAAAAAAGCATCGAGGTTGGGCTGTGCGGCAGGGAGGGCTTCGTCGGACTGCCTCTAACCGTGGGATTCACGACTAGCCCCGCACAAGTCATCATGCAGATCGGTGGTAGTGGATTCAGAATTAGTGGGGCGGACCTTGTAACTGTCCTACGGCTGTGCCCAAACCTAGCCCTGGCGCTTGCTCGATTCTCACATGAGATGGGTTTCCAAGCGGCTCAGGTAGCAGCTTGCAATCGCCTTCACGAGATGGACGAACGCCTTGCGAGATGGCTGCTCATGTCCAAGACCGCCTCGATGGTAACGTCGTGCCGCTCACTCAGGATTATCTTTCCCACATGCTTGGCACCCGCAGGGCGAGCGTCACGGTCGCCGCAGGAATGCTTCAAAAGGCTGGATTGATTACCTACAAACGCGGAGCCGTAACAATTGAAGACCGAAGTCGATTGGAGGAAGCTTGCTGTGAGTGTTACGGCGTGCTCACGGAGCAAATCAAGAAGTGGCAGTCCGAGGTCAATTAATTTTTGTGCGGTAGGCGATAATCAGGCTGATTCCATGACGTCCGAATTCCTAAACCAGCTCGCTGCTCAGCTGCGCCAAGGCAGGAGCGCGGCCTGCGGGCGCTCCATCAACAAATCTTGACCCTCGTTGCTGCACGATTCGAAGCGGGTAAGTACCCCAGCCAAGTCGAAGCCGAGTCCGAGTTTCGGAAGCTTGTGAACGAAGCGTTACTCAGAATTTCAAACGACTCGTCTGCGTGACGCTAAGGAATGTGTGGCGTTCACTCGTCTCTAGGCTCGTGAGGAATCCCAGCACGGAGTTCTAGGCTTTGGCAGCTTGCTGGGTTATCTCGAAACTGCTGATTGCGTCGGCTTCTGTTGCGAAGACGTTGAAAACTGTGAGCAGTCTGGTCACTTGCATAACCTCATGAAACTTCGTTCCGAGGTCTGATAACAGAAGTACCGCGCCCTCTTTCTTGGCGCTGACGTGAGCAGCCACGAGTGTCCCCAGTCCCGCGCTGTCGATATACGTGACATTCGTCATGTTCAGCACAATCTTCTTCTTGCCGTCGCCTACGAGGTTCTTTACCCTCTCGCGCAGAGCGCTGCTTTCCTCGCCAAGAACGATGCGGCCCTTCAGGGAAACTACGGAAACGTCTCCGACTTGCTTGTTCACAATGTTTAAGTCCACGTTCCACCTCAATAGCGAGTATACGTACATTTAAATGTCGTGGGCGTGATCAACAATCCAAACTGTCGATGAACCAGACATTAAAAATCCGGCCTATTCCACTTCTCCGGTAACGGCTGTCGCCTCAGGCGATCGACGCAACACTTGCCCGACTGATCTCATGACAGCACCACCTTTACAAAACAGATTTACTTCAGATGGTGTTGCATCGACCTGTCGAATGCACCGCGTTTATCGGGACTTACGTATCGAGCTGACTTGAATTATTTTGAGTGGTTTAATTGCCGCCGCAGAGTTTCCACCGCCACGCCGACGACCGCAACGTGCAGACATTTGCGGCAAGAGCGGCATAGATGCTCACGGGATAATGCAACCCAACAGTCGTAATGGGCCAGGTTAGCCGAACAAGAGTGGACACGATCGGTTCTTTTGCCACAGCGAAATAAATCGCCCACCCGCTCGCAACGAGAAAGCCCGCAGCCGCCCACATTGCAATTCGGTATTTCATGCTGCACCTCCCGCTGTCTTGGTCGAATAGTCTCACAAAGTTCTGCATCTGTCAGACCAACGCGTGGTTAGTAGCGTCCCCGGACAAGTGCCGAGAATGGAGTTTAGTAGAGGTGTCCCAGTTTCCACGTCTGGTGCTGGACCTCCCAGAGGCTCAAAGCAACGGCTCTATGATCGACGGTCCGGTGTTCTCTGAGCTCATTTGAAGTTGTCGGAGCGGAGATTTGGCCGTGGCGAGGAGAGCAAAAAGGGCGGCCACGGGACAGGCTTCCAAGCCGGTCAAACTGCAAAGCCCCGGCAAGGGCCACCGTGTGCAGTCACTCCTCGAAAGAGGACATGGCCGCCCAGTTCTTACATTGTCAGGTTAAGTCTGCACGAGGCGCGGCACCATCAGTCGATGACTGTAGTGGCACAAGGGTATTTCCCGCAATCCGCGGCGCAAAAACAAATCTTAGCCGTCCAGTAGTCTAGTGAGCAATAGGCGGCCGCTGGTTACACCCGCAACATTGCCTACTTCTGATGAGCCAGCTTTGCTTTGGAGAAGGAGGGATTCTCTACTGTACCGTCGATGCGAAATGGGAAAAGAATTCTTCCGTTCTGAAGCTTGCCCCCGGCAAATCGGGCAAAGGTGTTAGTCAAGAAGCCTTGGGGGGCGGTTATTTGAGCGGTACCCTGGCAATTCACTTCGTTGAAGCCATCTACGCTAATGCTTCCCGCCCCATCGATATCGACTCCATATCCATCAATATCGATGTTTCTTCCTGTGACACGAAGGTTGTCCAGCTCTAGATCGGTCGAAATTTTGTTAAACGAAGATGGGTGTTCCTTCGCCGGCCCGAGACTGTTGAATCGCACCAGCTTACTGAGATTCGCATTCAGTTGCAGAGTCGGGGCTTCCCCATCGCGGATTGTGATGTGTCCTTTTCCACGTAGACCAGCTAAGGGCCGCACCGTCGGCTCGATCAATCCCGCCAGTGTCACATCCCCTTCCATCCTCCCGGTCATTTTTCCTCTTCCGTTCTCGAAGGCAGAGAGCAGATGTTCCACTCGGAGACCCGTGAAATGCACTTGAGTTCGGAATGCTGTCTTGGTTCCGCTCAGGTCGAACGACAGATCACCCACTGCGGAGCCACCAAAAACATCCGCCTTGATGTCAGTGAAGAAAGCCCTTCTTGGCTCCAACTGAAGTCCCGCAGCTAGCTTCTCAGCGTCGACGGTGCCGAAGCTTAAATGGCTGGCTCGGACTGTACCTCGGCCATCACTTGCCGAAGAGGAGGAGAAACTGATGATGCCAATGAGGTTGACGTCTTCCAGATTGCTGAAAATCTGATGTGCCTCAAAGAAAACAGGCCCTCGTGCACCTGACGGCAACAAAGTTGAAGCGATGAGCTCCCCGCCCTCGATCTGCACGTTGTAGATCAGGCCGAGGGGGAACGTTCGCTGCGAGCCTTTTGCCCTCGGGTTTTCGAAGTTCCACACGCCGCTGGGATCAGAAAGGAGATTGATTACTGGGTGAGTCAAGATGAGTGACCTGATGATCACCTGACGATGCCAAAGGCCGCGAGGATCCAGGTCCGCGCGAATTCGGCCGATTTTGACGATGTCGCCTGAGGGGAAATCATCAGGATTTTTAACGTTTAAGTTTTCAATGCCGAGAGAAAGCGGAAAGAAGTCTAACGTAAGGCGGTCAATTTCCACTCGGTTGCCGAGTTTTTCTTCGAGATAGGCTATAACTTTGGGACGATATCGATCAATGTTAAAGAGCCACGGCAACGCTAGAACGAAGGCAATCAGACTCGCCCCCGCCAAGACCGCAAACACAATGAGCTTTCGTCGGACGGGAAAGACGATCATCGGATTGAATTTTGGATGCACGATTGAGCCTACCGGTCGCGCAAGTATCAGACCGGCGTCCCTGGGCAGGAGAACTACTTAAACACCTTGTCCACTCTTCGCGCGGAGAGTAAGCTCACCCGGCAGTTCCCAGGGCGGCCGGAGCTCTGGCAACTAACCAAGTATCTTTTGGGCCAGTCACTCCGTGACGGGGTTCTAAAGAAGGAGGAAAAATGCTTCTGCTAATCATCGTTCTGATCCTGCTTTTCGGAGGAGGCGGCGGGTACTACGGATATTCGAGGTGGGGCACCGGAGGAGGCTTGGGAGTGGTCGGGACTGTCCTTGTCATAGTTGTAATTCTGTATCTCCTCGGCGTAATTCGGTGAGGTGTTTTGCTCCTGACGGCCACTAGTAGGAGATGCACTTCAGTCTTGAATTCACCCATCAGATAGATGGACGGGGCATGATTCCAAGCCGGTTAAACGGCATGGTCGCCGGTTTCCGATACCTCCGACTGTGGCGGCGGAGTGGTCGCCCAACCTGATTCACTCTGATTAAGGTTTGCTGGTATACCCCGGGGCTCCTTACGTTTTTTCCGGCTGCCACCACAGTCATCCCTGAGCCAGAGTTCAGACACCCGTCAAAGTCTGAAAGGGGCGCTCCGCAATGGCGCTGGAGTCCGCTGTCCTAATGAAATTCGTTCGCTCGTCGGATACGTCCTCATGCCGACACCACCGAGCCGGACCGGCTCTTTGGCGGTCTTGGGCGATCCCTGTATTGTCCAGGCGGCGGTCGCGTTCCGGGGCTGGGTCACGGAAGAATTTGAGAAATTCGTAGAGCAAATCCGCTTTAGCAGAACACGCAGTCGCAACAGAGTTAAGGCTTCTCGATAACTTTTTCTACCTGACCAACTTTTTTCTGCACCTTACCCGCGACTTTCTCCGCCGTCCCCTCATCTTCGAGGTTAGGGTTGTTGGTCGCGTGTCCTATTTTTTCTTTTTATGTTTCCCTTTACCTCGTGAAATTTGCCTTTGACCTGATCCTTGTCGCCTTCGCCATTTTGGTCCCCTATTAGAATTGGTACGGCCCCTCCCGAGATGAGAGGGGCCTGACAGGATTGGAAGAGAACCGTTCCCGGACGTGCCCCTCTCACGTTCGTGATCTTAACAGCCGTCAGAAAGCGAGCAATACAGTAGCTCACGAAGCCGACCCGATGAATATGACACAGCGTACTCAGCAAGGAGTCAGGCCGTGACCGTTTGATCAGAGCGTAGTCTATGCGGTTGTATTCTTCGAATCGACCGAAGCCTCGCCAGTCGATGACACGTCCTCCGCTCCGGTGCGCTCAACCACTCCCTTCGCCCGCTTCACTTCTTCCGAGGTCGCACAGTGGACGGAGAGGAGGATTCCGCCCTTTTGGAGCCGGCCTTCATAACGCTTCGCCTCGAACTCCGGTATTCCCATTCCGATGAGCGCACCAGTCACGCCGCCGACAGCCCCACCCACGCCCAGCCCCGCTAAGCCAGCCATAATCGGTCCAGCCGCGATGAATGGCCCCAGACCCGGAATGGCCAACAATCCGACACCCGCGAGCACGCCCAAGGTCCCTCCGATGATCCCTCCCGTGGTGACACCAGCGGTCGCTCCTTCCGGTGCTTTGGTCGACTTCTCGGTTCCAATGTCTTTCGGACCACCCAATGCTTCGGGCAATAGGACGGAGATGTCGGAGCTGGGAAACCCTGCCTTCACGAGCGCGTCTGTTGCGTTTTCGACAGCGGCTCGCGTTGAGTAAATTCCAAATACAGCTACCTTTTTGTCTGCCACGTGAGGTCTCCTTGAATTTTGAATTCCGTTCGTTACTTCGCGGGAGCAACTTCGAGTTGATTCGTTACGTTTCCTTTACCTGCGACAGCCACCGCTTTTTCTTCCAGCGCAGCCTTCTCTTCCTCTGACTTCACTGGTCCACGCAGCGTAACCTTCCCTCCCTGGGTGATGATCTTGATGTTGTGAGCGTAGGTGGAAAGGTTCTGATCCTGATGGATAGACTTTCTAATTCGCTGCGTGATCGTACGGTCCGGTGTGTTCATTTTCTGCTGATCGGCTGTGGACTGAGTCTGATCCTGGTTCTTCTTCGTGTTGTCGGCCGCGGGTGGAGGGTCTTGATATGCAAAACTGGTTGGAGCGCCAATTAAGACCGTTGCGGAAATGAACATTAGGGAAATGGCGGCCAAACTGCTCCTAAGTTGTCTCATCCTTCTAATCCTCCGACATGCAGAAATTACGTCGTTACGGCAATACGACGGCCTGATCCTACTTGAGTGACTGATGGAAGGGGATCTGCCGACTAACAGCTATAAACAACGAATTTTGCGCGCACGCCATACGAAGATACACCTAGTTAATGGTTGTACATCGCGTAGCCATTCCCTGTCGCCCGGCAGAATGAGCGTCGCAAAACTACATTAGTTAAAAAACAAAATGGCAAGGAGAGGGTATGGTCACTAACAGCTGGCAGCGCAAAATTGCAGAATGCCAAACGATCAGGCGTGCGCGGAGAAATTGATCTTGTTGGGCGAGATGCTTAATACAGCTAGCCAATATCTAAGCCAGTGCGGCGATGTCATGAACTGCGAGGATGACTTCATGCTTGGTCTCGCGGCAGACGAGGTCCCATCGCTCCGTCTTCGCTGCATGGAACTGAGCAAAGATTTGGCGGGATTTGAAAAGAGGGTCCGAGCGCGCATCGAAGGACCTCCGCCCCCACGGTGAAGCCATGTTGCTACTGTGCCCTTTAAATCTTGTGCGGTTCGATTTCGTTTGAGCCAACAACCACATCCACCGCGTCACCTTCTTGGAGTTGGTGCTTTTTGCCCAAGTCGTCCATGAGAAAATTGACGATTCGTAATTTAGCGTGGGCCGGGTCAGTGCCTTCCACGGTAATCTCCGCGAGTTCCTCCTTAACTTCGACGCCGTTGACTATCTTTGTGACCCTGCCTGGTATGTGGGTTTCTGCTTTGCGGCGCATTTGCCCTCCTTCCAATGCTTGGATAGAGGAGCATTGCATCGCCTCAAACTGATATCCGGATGTTCCTGAGATACCCTGACGTAGATTTCGGAGTCGTCGCACTCTTGTCGGCCTGTATATGAACTTCGACCTCGGCTCCCTTTTTCAGCTTCACCTCGTCCTTTCTCGTCTTGCAGCGAGTTGGAACGCGAAGTAAACAGCCACGCTGTGATCCTCACGGCCGTTTAAAGGCTAGTCCGCCGATTCGACCATGTATTCCTCTTGATGCATGCCGTTGATGCAATCTACCGAGATTAGCCGGCTTAAGTCCAAAATGTACCGAGCGTTTTCCGGATGGTCGCGGGCTGGCAGAACGACTGCGAAGGTGAGATTACAGCTGTCGCATTTTGTGGCGGACGAACCTGCGCCCGAACTACTTTCGCCGTTAAAATATTTCTCCAATCGCTCCATTGCGACGGATTCGTGGTACGCGATCGCGCGAATCCCCATGGGGTCTCCTTGGCTGGGAAGAAGCATCGGCTCAGTCAAAATCTCCAACCCCTGCCGTGCTTGTTAAAAAACATAGCTTTGAGAAAGCAAAAGTCATAGAAGCCGATGACGTGACCGGGCAATTCCTCCGCGCATGGTCACTGCTTGACGGTGCGACGAAGGGAATTTCGCGTCGCTCATCCGGATCATTTCTTCAGCGACCGTACGAGCGTAGCCAGCACGACCACTACCACAAACCCCAATAAGTAGACGCTGATCGGCATTGGCTATCGTTTGGACAGCTTCGACTCTTCCCACTCGGCGCGCTTGATGAGGAGGGACTTCGCTGCCATCGCGATCTCGTGGCGCTCTTCGCAGTAGCCGCGTATCTTCGAGAGTTCATCCAGCCGGAGATCCATAGCGTGAGACGCTTCGTCGAGGACGAATCCAACACACGCAGGATCGGCATTGAGAATCGCAGCGGTGTAAAACTGTCTCCAGTCGGCCATAAACCTCCCCTCGTGAGGAGGGACAGAAGAATCTGGTTTGATTCAAGAGCTTGGTCGAAGGACGCGCTCTCCAAACCAAATTCGAACGGCACCGCGTCAGGGCAGCAATCCAAACACCACGACGGTGTTCGGCGTTCCAATGTAGACCTTCCCGTTCGTCACGATGGGCGTAATGTACTTGTTGGGCGCGAAAGTATCGCGCCGTTCACCGCCTGCGTCGAGTTGTAGAGTTCCGTCGCAAGATTCGTTGCGTCGTAGGCGTGGAGCACACCGCTGTTGCGTTCTCCACGACCCAAACGATGCCACTCGCTATGCCGTTGGCCGAGATCACCGGAGTCGCGCCGGGATACCCGAACGTGTGCGAGCTCTTCGACGATGCGGCCGTCGCAAGCTTTCCGCCTGAGATCGGAAACGCCTTGATGGAATCCCCGACAGCGCCGTAATAAACGACACCGTTGAAGTAGCTCGGCTTCGACCACACGCCCCCCGACAATGCTCCGTTGATCTGCTGATAGATATTGTCCTGGCTCGAATTGAATTTCCCCATGTTGTCGCGATCGACGACGTAAATAATTTTGTCCTTGCCCGCGCCAACCGCCAAATGGCGAGTCTGTCCGTTCGAATCAACAACGTCTGGCAGCAACAACGGCCCTCCGGAGCCAAAATCCGTATCGGCGTTGGACTCCGAGACGGTATTCTGCGGAGTGAAGTAGTCCTCAGCGCAAGCGGCATCGTGGAAGAAATCTTCGCGAAGCAATTGCCGCAATTCTTGTTGACCGGGAATCCGTTGGAGTCCAGCGTTGTCCCAAAGTCGCCGTTACCGATGATGAAGTAGATGTTGCCCGACGCGTCCGCACCTGGCCCCGCGCCTGCCATCCAGATGCCACCTTCGTTTCCGTTCGGCACCATGTTGATCACGCCGGTTTGGTGAAGCGTATCCGCGTTGTAAGCCATCACCCACGACGTATACGGCCCTGCATCGCAGTGCGATCCCCACGTGGTGAAGATCGTTCCGCCGACTTCCAGAAGCCCTGGCCGCTCGTTATATTGGCTCGGATCGAACACCACGTTTCCGTTCGAGCTGTTCGCGCCCGATCCGGGATAGGTAGCCGTGATCGTGGTCGGCCCGCCAAATAGCTCCGCTCCGGTCGTCAAATTGAGCGCATGAACCCGATGCACATATGCGCCGCTAGAAGTCTTCGACACGGCGACGACATAAATCGCGTTCCGCGTGCGATCGATCACGGGCGTTGAAGTGATGCCGATCTCCGGAGTCACCTGCCCGCAACTCCGATCGTCGCTCGACGTTTCTCCCGCAGCGAGCATCGAGCTACGCCAGAGAGTCGTCGCCGAAGTCGCGTTCACGCTGTCGGCGTCGAACGCATAAACCGAGTCGTGCTCGGTGACCACGTAGAGCACGTTTTTGGTGCCCTGACTCCGGGAATCGCGACGCTCGAGAGATACAGCGGCTGCGCGTCTACGTGCCCATCGACCGGAAAAGCGCCGAGCAGTCCAAATGTCGACGAATTCACGTTCGCGTGCGTGAGAGTGCTCTCGTGTGTATTTTGCGCCGGTCCGGAGGTTGTCGTAATGATAGGTCGTGACGTCTGTTGGAAGAGCCGCTCGCGGCGGAGGTGGAGTGCCGCCCGCCGAATGTTCAACGTCAGCGACGCGGAAACGCTGGTCACCGTGCCGACGGAATTGCTGACGATGACGTCGAATGTCTCGCCGCTGTTGGAAGTAGCCGTCGCCGGAGTCGTGTACGACCGCCGAAGCTCGCGCCCGCGATGCTTCGTGATTTTTTTGCCACTGATACGCCAGTGTCGGCGATCCCGTCGCAGCCACCGTGAATGTGGCCGATTGCCCGGCCGTCACCGTCTGGCTCGCAGGCTGCATCGTGATCTGCGGCGCGCCGTTACCCTGCTGCACCGAAGTGACCGTCAGAATCGCAGCTGTTGCTCGTTGCGCTTCCCACCGAGTTGCTGACGACGACGATGAATTTCGCCGCGTTGTCCGCACAGCCGCAGCCGGCGTCGTGTAAGAGCTCGACGTTGCGCCCGACAATGTTCACGCCGTTTTTCCGCCACTGGTACGTCATGGGCGCGGTACCCGTCGCAACGACGCTGAAAGTCGCGCTCTGCCCCGCCGCGACCGTCTGACTCGCTGGCTGCGTGCTGATCGTCACCCGCGTACCGGTCCCGGAGTCGGAAACGGATGTCGAGCCCCCACCGCATCCGCCGACGCCAAAAACGATTGTGCTAAAAATTATAGCCAGGGAACCGATGAACTTTCGGTGAATACCGAAGAGACGCACAGGACCGCCCACAGGGTTTGCCATATGCGGTAAGCGTACAAAAAGGTTGACACTGTGGATATCGAGCACAGTCCCTAGCACTGCTCCACCTAACCCTTAGTACGGCCTGACCATAGCGGGGGGTACCGTCAAATTAACCGCATCGGAGACAAGTCCAGACCGCGAGCGCGCCGGTCTTGCGGGCGGCTAGGCGAAATGGTGTCCAACAACGACAACACCACTTTCGTCAAACTGCCCGTCACGACAGCCGTTGAAGTTCACGACCGGCAGCGCCAAACGCAACATGGCGAACTGACATGTAATGCCTACGGCAGTGGACGGAACCCTTTTTCGCTGGCCGATATTTTACGACTTGAGCTTGCTAACTTCCTCTCTCCTTGACATTCTACCTATCCCTCGTTTTAATATGTCGATTGTCTAGGAGACGTGAATGCCCATCGAAAAATCTGACCTGCTCCAAGGTACGCTGGACATGCTCATCCTGAAAATCGTCGCTCTGGGCCCCGTGCATGGCTACGGTATCTCCCTTCGTATCCGCCAAATCTCACAAGACGTTCTTCAGGTGCAGCAAGGCTCGCTCTACCCCGCTCTGCACCGCCTTGAAAAACGCGGATGGCTTGCCGCTGAGTGGGGCGAGTCCGAAAAGGGTCGGCAGGCCAAGTTTTACAAGTTATCGGCGAAGGGTCGCAAGCAACTGGCGAGCGAAGAATCGAACTGGACGCGGCTGGCCGGAGCGGTGGTCAACATTCTGCAAACCGTGGAATAGGAGTCTGTCATGTCTTGGTGGGAATCCCTTTTGCCCAAGCGCGCGTCCGATGAGCAATTGAACTCCGAGCTTCGCTTCCACATTGCCGAGCTCACCGAGGAATACATCGCGGCAGGCATGTCGCCCGAGGAGGCCCACAGGCGCGCCACGCTCGATTTCGGCGGCCACGAAAATTTCAAGGAACAAGTCAGTGACGTCTACCGCATCCGCCTCCTGGACGCCACTCTCGCCAATCTCAAATCCGCCTTTCGCTTCGTCCGTAAATCTCCCACGTTCTCCCTAACCGTCATCCTGACCCTCGCTTTAGCCATTGGCGCCAACAGCGCCGTTTTCTCCGCCATCGACGCTATCCTTTTGAAGCCGCTACCTTTCCCACGAGCCGATCAACTGGTGCGCGTTGACCAATACGATCTGAAAAATCCGAGGCCTTTCAACCTGGTTGCTCCAGCCCGTCTCGAGGACTGGAATCGTCTCAATTCCACGTTTCAAGCGCTCACCGGCTACTACACAGAGGACGTCTCCGAATCTACCGGCCCTCTGCCGGAGAAAGTGACTCGTGCTTGGGTTTCTCCGCGCTTTTTTCAAGTCTGGGGCGTGGTGCCCGCGCCGGGCCGGGAATTTACGCCGGAGGAGGAGGCCCTCAACGGCCCGAATGCGGTCCTCATTAGCGATCGATTTTGGCGCCGCCGGTTCAACGCTGATTCACACGTCATAGGGGAGAACCTGCGACTTGATGGGCGTGTGTACCCTATCGTGGGCGTAATGCCGCCCTCTTTCCTCTTTCCCAATCGCGATGCGGATTTGTGGTGCCCCATTCCCGCGGGCATTTCTTATGGCGAGCCTCGGGAAAACAATTGGTTTACGGTGATTGGGCGTCTTAAGCCCGGCGTCATGGTTGAACAAGCCCGCGCCAATCTGGCTACCGTGCAGGCCCAACTGGGGCAACAATTTCCGAAAAGCGACGCGCGTCTCTCCGTTGGCATTCAGCCGCTTAAGGAAAGCACCGTCGGGGATTCACGCCGGTCTCTCTGGCTACTCTTCGGCTCCGTGTCTCTGCTTTTGCTGATCGCCTGCACGAATATTGTTGCGCTCCTTTTGTCTCGCGCAGCTCAGCGTCAACACGAAATCTCCGTTCGATTCTCTTTGGGAGCTTCTCGAGGTGCACTCGTCGCACAATTGCTCACGGAAACGTTTCTTCTCGCTCTGATCGGCTCGGTCCTTGGCCTCTCGGTCGCTGCCGGGGCATCCGGCCTTTTTCGCGCCCTCGCCGCCCAGCTCCCGCGCGTAGAAGAGATTCATCTCGACGCACGCATTGTTCTCTACTCACTTTCCTGTTCCGTTGTTGTAACTTTTATTTGCGGACTGTTTCCCGCCATCCGCGGCACCCGCACCAGCCTGGCTGGCTCCCTTGCGCAGACCAGCCGGTCACAGGTATCGGGACGAAATCGAGCGCAATGGCTCCTCGTCGGCGTCCAGGTGGCTCTAGCGGTCACCCTGCTGGCCGGCGCTGGCCTACTTCTTCGCAGCTTTCAAGAGCTTGGCCGCGTCCCACGTGGCTTCGATTCCAGCCGCATTCTTGCTTTCCAGCTGAGCATGAACTATGGGGAAACCGCTGACTTGAAAAAACTTCGCCAGTTCACTGACCGTATGCTCGAAACACTACGCGCCACGCCTGGCATCGAATCGGCCGCCATTTCTGTCGGGGTCCCCGGGGTGCCTTTCCGATACCAGACGGAAGTCAAGCTCCTCGAAGGGCGGGCTGAAACCGAGCCTAAAATCGTCGCCGAGAATCGCTTTGTCTCCGCCAGTTATTTCGAGACTATGCGCATACCTTTGCTCGCCGGTGAATTTTGCCGCGAAACCGGTGGCCCTGCTTCTGTTGTTGTGAATCGTACTTTCGCGGACGTTTACTTCAATGGAGCCTCCGTGCTTGGCCATCACGTACAAGCCGTTGGTTTGGGATATACCGGCGCAGCCGAAATTCGCGGCATCTCTGGCGACGCCCGCGAGTCTGGCCTCGACCACCCTCCCGTTCCCACTGCTTACTGGTGTGCTCCTCTCGCCGAACCAGGCACTTACTTCCTGGTGCGGACCAGCAATGCCCCTATGACTATGGCTGAAACGATTCGCCGTCAGCTTCGCAATGTCGAACCAATGCGGTCCGCGTACGATTTCGCCCCGCTGGAGCAACACTACTCAGATGCGCTGGCCGAAAACCTCCTGCACACCGTCCTGCTATCTTTCTTTGCAGCGACCGCGCTCTCGCTTGCCTGCATCGGCCTTTACGGCACGCTTAGCTACAACGTTAGCCTGCGCCAGCGTGAGGTGGGCCTGCGTCTCGCTCTCGGCGCCCTAAGCGGCCAAATCGTCAAACGATTTCTTTGCCAGGGATTGACCGTCTGCCTCGCGGGCTGCCTCGCCGGCTTTGCCCTGGCGCTTGCCTCCACTCGCCTTCTCGCCGGCCTTCTCTACGGTGTCTCCCCCACCGACTTTCCCACGCTCGTGGGGGTCATCCTGCTCGTGCTCATCGTCGCCGCAGCGGCTTCCCTCCTTCCGTCCCTTCGCGCCTCCCGCGTAGAACCCATGCAGGTCCTCCGCGAGGAGTGAAATCACATCCTCTTCTTCTCCGATGTCAAGCGGAACGCGAATTGGAAAGCCGGGCCGGATGTCCCGTTTTAGGAGGTTTCGCGCCTGGTCGCGTTACCGGAAACTTGCCGTACCGGGACTCCACTTGATTGCATAACAATGTCGGCTCCTCGACCCGAGTAAACTTTGGTTGCTTGACGACCATAGGCTCGGGAGAAAGGAGCCGAACATGTTACTGATTGGCGTAGATTACCACCCGAGCTTTCAGACGATTGCATTTTTTGACGAAGAGGCTGGTGAGTGTGGTGAACAGGAACTGAACCACAGTGATGGACAAGCGGAGAAATTCTATCGAGACCTAAAGCAGCGAGGAATGTGTGTGCGGGTAGGAATGGAGGCTACCGGATATTCACGCTGGTTCGAGCGGCTACTGGCTGAACTAGGTTTCGAACTGTGGATCGGCGATCCCGCGAAGATCAAGGCCAAGCGAATCAAGAAGCAGAAGACCGACCGCAACGATGCCCGACTCTTGCTCAGGTTAATGGGGGAAAATAACTTCCCGCAAATCTGGGTACCGGGACCGGAGAATCGAGATCTGCGGCAACTGTTGTGGCACCGGCATCGGTTGGTGCAGATGCGCACGCGGATCATGAATCAACTGCAGGCACTGGCGATGAACGAGGGCTATCGCTGGAAGAAAAAACTGTTTAGCGAACAAGGTCGAGAACAGTTAGAAAAGCTGTCGTTAGCGCCTTGGGCCAGTCGGCGCCGGCAAGAGTTGTTGGAGTTGCTGGACCGCTTGCATCCGACGATCGAAGAACTCACTACTGCTGCCGAGCAGGAAGCCAAGAAGCGACCTGAGGTAGCCCGCTTGATGACGCATCCTGGCGTGGGCCCGCTTACGGCCCTCGCGTATGTGTTGATCATCGGGACTCCGAGTCGCTTTGATCGTGGCAAACAGATCGGGAACTACGTGGGCATGATTCCCAGCGAGGACTCCAGTGGTGGCAAGCAACGGCTGGGGCACATCAGCAAGCAAGGCAATTCCTTGTTGCGTTTCTTGCTGGTGGAGGCCGCCCAGGCGGCGGTACGATCAATGCGGACTGGCGACGTCGGTACATTCACCTGGCGATGCGCCGGCACAGAGCATTGCCAAGGTAGCGATGGGGCGGAGGCTGGGGGTTCGCTTGTACTGGATGTGGCGGAATGGATGTGAGTATTCGCCGTCGTTCGAGTTCGGTTCGTACGCGGGACAGCTCGGTACCGGACATGGCGTGCAGTAGACGCCGTCCACTTGATTGGGCATCCCGCTCCCTGTAAAGGGAGTTTGAACAAGTAATCATGGTCGAAGTACGGATCGAAGAGATGTTTAGGTCGGACCGAAACCGACCGAGAGATTACGAACGAGCCGTGGTCGTCGATGCACAGGACAAAGAAGAACAACGAAGACCACTCTTCGGAAGTGAACGGAGAAGTATGCTCAAAAAGTGTTTGACAGGGCCGACATTGTTAGAGATGTCCGGTAACAGCTGCCGGCTCAGACGGTCGACGCAACACTTGCCTGAAGTTTACTCGCAGGAGTCTGAAATCCTAAAGTCTTTCTCGGGCGTTGATTCAAGCGCAGCGCGACCTGGTTGAGCTGTGCTTGAGAATAGCCAGACAGGTCGGTGCCTCGTGGGAAGTATTGCCGTAAAAGAAGGTTGGTGTTTTCGTTCGTGCCGCGCTGCCAGGGGCTTTGCGGATCGCAGAAATAGACCTGCACATCGGTAGCTACCGTGAAGTCCTTGTGTTTCGCCATCTCCAGTCCGCGATCCCACGTCAGCGAGCGTTTCAGCGTAGCGGGGAGTTTGCGAACGTGCCGACTCAAGGCAGCAACGACAGCTTCGGTTTCTTTGCTCCGCACTTTGATCAGCATGGCGAATCGTGAATGGCGTTCTACCAGTGTCGCGATGTAACTGTTCTTTGCGCCGCTCAGCAGATCGCCTTCCCAATGACCAGGAACCGCTCGGTCTTCCACTTCCGCAGGTCTTTCGCGGATCGATATGGCATCGACGATCTGACCGCGTGACTGCCCGCTGACGGTTGGCGTGTCGCGAGCGGCGCATGCGTCGCTTCGACCGCAAGTGGTCCATCAGCTCTTTTTTCAGCACTCCCCGTGCTTGAATGAACAGGCTGCGGTAAATCGTTTCGTGGGACACTCGCATGCCCTCGTCATCGGAGATACTGAATTTTCAGCCATCCGGAAATCTGCTCTGGCGACCAGTCCAGGATCAGTTTACTCGCAACGATGTTTCGTAACTTGCGGGTGACGGCAAGAAGGCACCTCTTTGGTCGCAAGGCCGAGTCCCAGGCATGGTCATCCGCCACATGGGCGCGATAGGTCGGACGGCCACCGTGGCGAGAAATCTCCCGGCTCACCGTGGAAGCTGCTCGATCCAGTCGTCGAGCAATCTCACGAATCGGCGATCCGGAAGCGATCCCTCGCGAAATATCCTCTCGCTCTGCCAGTCTGAGCGATAGGCGCGAGCGGCGACGTGCTGCGGGGGGAATGCCGCCGCGAGGCAACAACACAGCGCGAATGGAACTATGCGGCTTCTCAAAAGCGCGTCCAATCTCATGCAGCGTCTGTCCCGCCTTCCAGCGACTCCAGACGTCACGCTTCTCGCTCGCAGAAAGCCCAAAACGCTTTCCTGACCTCATAACACACCACCTTTACAGAACAGATTTACTTCAGATGGTGTTGCATCGACCTGTCGAATGCACCGCGTTTATCGGGAGCTTAGAATCTGTTCTTTATACTTCGGCGCGAGCCAACTGTTTCCAGCTCCATCCGCTCTGAGTGCCGACCACTAGCTTAACGGGCTGTGGAGCAGTAAGTCGGGGCTCGAGGCTTCCCGTATCAGTGATATTTGTCCATCACCATAACGTCGGCATTCGTCGCATCAATCTGTGAATACAAAATGTAGCGGCCGTCTGGCGACACCGATATCCCATCGTCAAAATCCTTGTCGAGCTTGAAAACATCTCGAGTCTTGCGCGTTGCGAACTCAAAATAGCGCATCGTTCGCGGAGCTTCATTCGGAACAAAATAAATTCCGCTCGCCGTTGAACGCCAGAGTGTCCACTGGAACACGTGCGGTACCGCCTCCGGCTGAACTCCGGCTTTCAGATCCTTCAGCGCAAGTTTCCCAAGTTGAAAGTCGACTTCACGTGACGTCACGTAAAGATATTCCCCATTGGCAGACTCTTCAGGGTGCGATGCGTCGATTGTCGTGGGCAACTGTTCGGCCTTACCGCCTTTCGCACTGCAACGGTAAATTCGATGCCCCACCGTAAAGTCCGACGTGAAGTAAATCCACTTTCCGTCGTGAGACCATGCCGGCAGTTTCATGTCGGCAACGTCGGTCTCAAGTTTTCGTGGTACGCCCTCGGCGATGTCGACGACATAAACTGATGACGGGTGCGTCGATGCCGTATCGAACGCGAGCCTGGTTCCGTCGGGCGACCAGCGCGGCCATCCCGATCCCCAAACGTCTTTCGAAACCTTCAGTATATTTCCACCATCGAGATCGCTCACCCACAAAGCCCAATCACCATTCCGCTTTGATTCAAACGCGATGTGTTTCCCGTCGGGCGAATACTGCGGTGAGTTTTGCTGTCGGCTCGATGGGATCACGTTCACTGGGGGCACCTCTTGGTGAAGAAGATCGCGCCTCCATATACTGATGCTTCCAAGTTGCGTGCTGAAGGCAAGTTTGTCACCCTGCGGGGAAATCGTCGGCCACGAGGAATTGTCCGGCACATCGACTTGTGTTACCGAACGGTCCTTCAGATTTACGAACGCTATGGTAGACAAACCATACCCGTACCCATACGCCACACGCTCGTCGTCGCCGCTCACCGACATACCGATCGGAGGGTTCGGCACCAACGTGACCAACGTGGGACGTCCTCCCGCGACAGACCGCGAGCGGAGGTCTCCGTCGTAGAACGAGTGGATACAGGCGTAGAAAATCTTCTGGCCATCGTGGGAAAACGTCGGGGTGGCTTCGTGGAGGCAGTCGGGATCGTGATCGAACGGAAGGGTCTCCGAAGTTTCGACAGAAACGCGAAATATGCGGTCCTTCGGCTCGTTCGGGAGTGGATTGCTGAAGGCGATCCACTTACCGTCCGGCGACCAACTGATCGGCGTCGCGACGCCGTAGGGTGTCCGTGTTCCTATCAACTTTCGCTCCGGCCCTCCCAACGCGGACACGAGATAAATCCCGGTGTCGCTTCCCGCCATCCGGTGAAATGCAATTCGCGTGCCGTCGGGAGACCATGCCGAACTGATCCACTCCGAAGGATGGTGCGTCAGTTGCAATTTCTCCTCGCCGCCTAAGGCCTTCACATACAAGTCAAACTGTGGCGCACTGGGGTTTGCATTGCTTCCATCCCAGGCGAACGCAATCCGCGACCCGTCCGGCGAAAATGACGGCGCTGTCGCGATTCCCGGCAAGCTCGTGAATGGAACTGGAACTGGCAACCGAGCCACCCTCGCAGACGTCCTGTTCCGAACCACCGCAAAGACCAGTGTTGTCAGCGACACAACGGCAGCTAGGACGAGCCCAAGGATCAGCCATCGCCCCAAAGGTGGCGCAACCACTTCTGCTGCGTTCACTTCAGCGGACGGCAATGCCGGCAGAACCGGGGCAGCGGATTCCTCCGGCCTCGCGCCTTCTACACTTTCTGCCTCAATCTTTCCGACAAACCGATATCCACGCCTCGGCAGCGTTTCCACGTACTTAGGATCGTCGGCGGAATCGCTCAACGCCTCTCGTAGACGCTTCACCGCCGCGCTCAACCCGTGATCGAAGTCCACGAACGTGTCCGAAGGCCACAGTTCCTGGCGCATCTCCTCGCGCGTCACCAGCGCTCCAGGTTTGCCAAGCAGGAGAAGCAAGATGCGAAAAGACTGCCCCGGAATTCTCACTGCGAATTTCGCCCCGGAGCAGTTCCTGGCAGGTCACGTCAACGGTGAACGGGCCGAAACGGATAAATCTCCCCTCGGAACTATTATTCGAATTGTTGGATAGGCTGCCCACGGCGGTCTTCAGTTCGCGCGAACATAGCACAATTTATTACCTTCATCACTAATCCCTTGGTCGTCAGTCCTTTGCTCGATGACCGAAATGTAGCCAACGTGTCACCTCCGTGCCATTGAGGTAGATTTCCGATCAGGCGAGTTTACGAGCACGAAAGGGGTGACTCGTGAACGGCAAACGCCCTACCTTATACCTCGCCTTGGTCTTGGCTTTTTTTGTTCAGCCAACTAACGCCGCGGCCGCGCAGTCCGGGACACGGAAGCCCTTGCTACAAAACTTCATCTGTAGCGCCGGCTACACTCAGCCCGAGTGCCACCGGCAGCTCGAGGTTCTGCGGGCCGCATTCCGGAAATATCCCACGAATGACCTAGGCGATTGGACTTGGGTCGTGGTGAGATCCAACGACTGGAAGCGTCTATTGTCCGAGCGGAGATTCACACCCGAGATTCCGGCGTTCACGTATCTCCCCGGGCGAGAAACCTTCTTTGACGAAGCGCTCCTCCAACCCTCCTCGTTCCGCGGCGTCGAACTTGCCATGTCCTGGCACATGACGATGCCCGAACTCCTTGATCTCGCCGTCCGCCACGAAATGGGCCACGCCCTTTGCAACGAACACGACGAAGTTGCCGCCATGCGCACAGCACAACTCCTCCTGGATTTGCCGAAGCTGTCGGCCGTTCAAGCCTGTCTCGCCAGAAGGCCGCATTCCTGACGCCGCGATGCGCTGGCGGTGGAACTTGGAAGACGCTCGTTGCGCCTGACGTTTCTGCCATCCTCGCATGCTCGCAATTCTTTCCTTCTTGGGCAGCGGCTTACGTGGGTGCCGATCGCAGCTTTGTCGTGTGTACCCCAACTGCGGGTGTCGTGGTGAGCGGTTGCGGCGGAGGCTCGAACGGCGTAGGCCTGCCCGGAGGACATGGCAGCCTTCAATCGTCGGGTTGAGAAATCAGTACGCTCGCACTGCCATTCGCGGCCAACTCCCGATTAGTTTGAATGTATAGGTCGAAGGAGGAGCGCTTGGTGTAGAAAAGCTGAACTCAGCGGACGCTGATTCAGAAACACCAAGGAGGCTCCCCCATGCAATCTATGTATTACATCGGACTGGATGTTCACAAGCGCAAGATCAGCTACTGCGTGAAGGAAGGCAGTGGCCGGATTCACGCCGAGGGTTCGATTTCCGCAACACGCCTGGAACTGGACCACTGGATGCGATCGCTGCCGCAGCCGTGGGGCGCGGCGATGGAAGCGACGATGTTCACGGGTTGGATTTACGATCATCTCAAGCCACATGCTGCCACTCTGAAGGTAGCGCACCCGCTGATGCTGCGGGCCATTGCCGCCGCGAAAAAGAAGAACGACCGCATCGACGCCAGCAAGATTTGCGACTGCTTGCGATGCGATTTTTTGCCGGAGAGCCACATGGCCTCGACGGCGATTCGCGAACGGCGGCGCACGCTGCGCTATCGCAACCTGCTGGTGCGGCAGATGGTGCAGATGAAAATCAAGATCAGCGCGCTGCTGATGGAAGCCGGAGTGAGTTACAACAAGCAGCGGCTGCACAAGGCCGGCTACTTTCGCGAACTGCTGGCCACCAACCCGGACATCGATGAAGGACTGTGCTCGCTGCTGCGACTTTGCCGCGAGGCGGTGGTGCGCTTGGGGAAAAATGAGAGTGCCTTGGTGCGCTCTCTGGAGCGCGATTCGCTATTGGTGGAACGAATCGAGCGGTTGATGACCATTCCAGCCGTGGGGCCGATCACGGCGTTGACCTGGGCGTTGGAAGTGGGAGATGTGCAGCGATTTTCTTCGATCAAAAAAGCCATCAGCTACTGCGGGTTGTGTGGTGCGGAGAAAAGTTCCGGCAACACGGTGCAACGCACGCCGCTGTCGAAACAGCGCAACAAGCATTTACAGACTACGTTGATCGAGGCGGCGAAGATGGCCCCACGCAATAGTCCGGAACTGGCCATGCTCTACGACAGGGAAAAACAGAAGGGCAATGCGAATCGCGCCACGCTGGCAGTGGCAAGAAAGCTGGTGGCCTACCTCATGGCCGTCGATCGTGGGCAGCGGAATTTTCAACGAGCAGAGACGAGCAGCAGCATCGCTGCGTAGGACGTGGCAGCGAACAAGGAGGATTTCTTCGGTGCGTGGCCTGCCAGGTCTCGCCGTTAACGCGACTGGGCGAAGAAGCGCAAGCTTCCGATGCTCCCATCGATAAGTCTCGAGACTGGCAGGAAAACACAAAGTCAATCTTCTGAGCAGCTGTAAAAAGCTGCGTCAGCAAATGGAAGTCTGGTTCTATCTCGAATAGGAACCGCGGCTGAGAAGCCACACACACGCGGCGAAGAATCCAAACGAATTACACCCGCGCTCCTCCGTAGCGCGTCGGGAGAGCTTTTGCCCTCTTGACAAAGACCTATCATGGAAGTCGCGTCACCGGACAAGTGGTTTTTGACTGAATTTCACTTTACCGGTTATGCCGTTAATTCAGGACCTGTCGCGAGTTTTGGCCATAACTTCCGGGTTGCCGACAATCCACCGCAAAAGTGACCTGCAAGATATGTGTGTCATTCTATATGCTGTGGGAATTTGATTGGGAACGATCGTTTTTCAACTTTTGCTTACAAGGCCAGAGATAATGGTATTTTGAATGGGCAATGCATGGTTGCAGTAATCGATTCTACTAGCGAGCGCGTATCATAAGCAGCAAAACGTCGGCGAGCGCGCCGAACACATATTATTGATGTCATCCGGACATTGCATCCATTCGCATGCGACACGTAGCCTCAGGGTGACAAATCTTCGGACCTGGCTCCCGTGCCCGAAGCCCACCGTGAGTGGTGTATAGGGAACTGTTCTTGGGGCAAAGCGAAAACATTCCATTCCCCCCGGCGGCAGAAAGGCGGGTCCAGACAGGGGAGGTACATTGCGACGGCTGATTCTCCTCGTGGCTTTGGCAGCCTTGGCCCATCCCGCAGGGGCGGGAACGCGGGTCACAGTGGCGCAACTGGATCAGGCGCTAACTGCGGCCATCGCCGCGCACAAGCCGGATGCAGAAATTGCTAGTCAGATTGCGAGCTTGGAACTCTCAGAACGGCTTACCGAGGCTTCGCTGAACCGGCTGAACATACGTCTGGCACAGGACGCCTTAGCGGCGCAGGCCCTGGCCTTGCTCGCCGACCGGTCGGCTTTCCTGGATCCTCCAGTGGCCGAGCTGCCGGGTACTGCTGCTCCCGACGGCGCCGCCCGGCAACGAATGCTCGATGCCGCGCGCAACTATGTTGCGCAAACGTTGCCGCGTCTGCCTGACTTCCTGGCCACCCGGACCATCAAGCGGTACGACGACAGCCCCCAGGCACTCAAGAAAGGCGCTTGGCCCGTTCGCGCGGGGCTGCATCTGGTAGGCACTTCGAGCCGGGAGATCTCGGTCCGTAACGAAAGGGAAGGGTAAGGCCGTCAAGCATGGGTCCGCGGCCTCGCAGGAGCAGAATGGGCTTAGCTACCTGGGGTGAGTTCGGGTTCCTGCCGGCCGTCATTCTCGCCGACACGGTCAAGGGCACGGTAACCTGGAGTCATTGGGAGCAGATGGCGGCAGGCCCGGCCGCGGTCTTCCACTACGCGGTGCCTCACTCCGCATCGCATTACGAGATCGTCGGGACGATCGCCCACGGACCCAGGTGGCAACCTGCGGATGCCTCGACTGTGCGCACCGCGCCAGCCTATCATGGTTCTCTTTGGGTGGACCCGGAAACTGGGGCGGTTCTCCGACTTACATTAGAAATTGGCGAGAATGAGGTTGGCCAGTTCAAGCGATTCGCGGTGATGGTGCAATATGCGCCCGTCCAGATCGGTGGCCGCAACTTCATTTGCCCAGTGCGAAGTCTGGCGTTGGATTTGGCATCTGCCGGCGTAACTTCCAGCCTGTTCGGAAATTCTGGTCTGGCGATGCGCCAACCGAGTGGCTGAATATTGCGTCCTATAGCGGCTATCACCGCTTTGCAGCGACAACTCACATTCTGGCTGACACACCGGAAACCCAACCGGAGAAACCCGAGAGCGCAAGTGAGTTACCCCAGGCAACCTCCCCAGTGCCAGATGAAACGGCATCCGCGATTGAAAGCACCACGCTGCCTGAATCTGGCCCCCCTCCTCCTTCCAGCCCTCTTGATTCGCCAACGGAATCCGCCCCAACGGGGCCTGTCCCAGCGGTGCCCGCCCCCACAGTACCCGCGCCGATGGTGGCCCCACCGACTGAATCCACTCCAGCAGTATCCGACGCGCGTGCGGACCAGCCTCAGACCACAGGGATCACCCTTCAAGTCAATGTCAACAAAGTATTGATTCCAGTTGTAGTCCGCGACCAGCAGGGCCGCTCGGTGAGCGACCTGAAGAAGGAAGACTTTCAGCTCTTTGACAACAACAAGCCGCGCGCAATCTCCGCCTTCATGGTGGAGCAGAATGGCGCGCCACAGGGTCCAGCCGCCGGCAATGCGCAGACAGCGTCCACAACCAGCGCCGCCCCGCCTCAGCGTTTCATCGTTCTGCTCTTCGACGACTTGCACCTGAGCTTCGTGGATCTGGAGAATGCCAAGAAGGCTGGCGAGAAGGCGCTGGACGGATTGTTGGAAGGCTCCAACCAGGTTGCCGTGCTCTCCCTTTCCGGAAAAGTCGCCAGCGGCTTGACCCGTGATCGCGCCAAGTTGCAGCAGGCGATCCTGAGCCTGAAATCGCAAGGCGATTATCTGCATATCAATGAAGTTTGTCTGAAGATCGGGTACCTCCAGGCCTGGCTCATGGAGTTTCCCCAAGAAGACGCTGCATTCCGTGATGCAGCAAGGCAGGTTATCCGCTTGCGGCGAGTCATCCGATCCGCAGGATGCCGAGCGAATTGCGCGATTGATTGCCCAGCGGATTGTGATCGTCATGGGCCGGGATTATGTGGAATCTTTCTCCGCGATCGACGAAATTGTGCGCAGGATGGCCACTCTGCCGGGGCAGCGCGTGTTGATCCTGATCTCACCCGGTTTTGAAATTCGTGATCCTATAGTTTCGGCCGCGGAGTCGCAGATGATCAACCTAGCTGCACAGTCCAATGTCACCATCAGCACCCTCTCAGCGCGCGGGCTGTACACTACCTCCATGACCGCCGGTAACGATTTCAGCAGTCAATACGCCATTCAGGACATCAGCAGTGGCCGAGAGTTCACTGTCGGACCTTGCCGATGGCACCGGCGGCACTTTCATCCACAATAGCAACGACCTGGAAGCCGGATTCAAATCGCTGGCCGAGGGGCCGGAGACGGTTTATCTGCTCGAACTTTCGCTCGACAATGTGAAGCCCGACGTCACCTTTCACCGCTTGAAGGTGAAAGTAAATCGGGATGGCCTGCAGGTACAGGCGCGCCGCGGTTATTTCATGCCCAAGCCTGACAAAAACGAGAAGTAGGAGTTCAGCCTGGAGGGGGAGCGGCAGATAAGGAAGGGCCGTTACGAAACAGGGAGATTCCGGATGAATCTGGATCGTCGGTTGCGCCCACCGCTAACTCCTGATTTGTCGCGTTACCGGACATCTCTAACAATGTCGGCCCTGTCAAACACTTTTTGAGCATACTTCTCCGTTCACTTCCAAGAGTGGTCTTCCTTGTTCTTCTTTGACCTGGGCATCGACGACCACGGCTCGTTCGTAATCTCTCGATCGGGTTCAGTCCGACCTAAACATCTCTTCGATCCGTACTTCGACCATGATTACTAGTTCAAACTCCCTTTACAGGGAGTGGGATGCCCCATCAAGTGCACGACGCTCTACTGCACGCCATGTCCGGTACCGAGCTGTCCCACGTACGAACCGAACTCGAACGACGGCGAATACGCACATCCATTCCGCCACATCCAGTACAAGCGAACCCCCAGCTTCCGCCCCATCGCTACCTTGGCAATGCTCTTGTGTCGGCGCATCGCCAGGTGAATGTATCGACGGCGCCAGTGCGGATTGCATCGTGCTGCCGCCTGGGCGGCCTCCACCAGCAAGAAACGCAACAAGGAATTGCCTTGCTTGCTGATGTGCCCCAGCCGTTGCTTGCCACCACTGGAGTCCTCGCTGGGAATCATGCCCACGTAGTTCCCGATCTGTTTGCCACGATCAAAGCGACTCGGAGTCCCGATGATCAACACATACGCGAGGGCCGTAAGCGGGCCCACGCCAGGATGCGTCATCAAGCGGGCTACCTCAGGTCGCTTCTTGGCTTCCTGCTCGGCAGCAGTAGTGAGTTCTTCGATCGTCGGATGCAAGCGGTCCAGCAACTCCAACAACTCTTGCCGGCGCCGACTGGCCCAAGGCGCTAACGACAGCTTTTCTAACTGTTCTCGACCTTGTTCGCTAAACAGTTTTTTCTTCCAGCGATAGCCCTCGTTCATCGCCAGTGCCTGCAGTTGATTCATGATCCGCGTGCGCATCTGCACCAACCGATGCCGGTGCCACAACAGTTGCCGCAGATCTCGATTCTCCGGTCCCGGTACCCAGATTTGCGGGAAGTTATTTTCCCCCATTAACCTGAGCAAGAGTCGGGCATCGTTGCGGTCGGTCTTCTGCTTCTTGATTCGCTTGGCCTTGATCTTCGCGGGATCGCCGATCCACAGTTCGAAACCTAGTTCAGCCAGTAGCCGCTCGAACCAGCGTGAATATCCGGTAGCCTCCATTCCTACCCGCACACACATTCCTCGCTGCTTTAGGTCTCGATAGAATTTCTCCGCTTGTCCATCACTGTGGTTCAGTTCCTGTTCACCACACTCACCAGCCTCTTCGTCAAAAAATGCAATCGTCTGAAAGCTCGGGTGGTAATCTACGCCAATCAGTAACATGTTCGGCTCCTTTCTCCCGAGCCTATGGTCGTCTAGCAACCAAAGTTTACTCGGGTCGAGGAGCCGACATTGTTATGCAATCAAGTGCCCGATCTCAGTGTCCAGTTAACCACGGTCAGAATAGGTTGGGGTTGTCGTCACGTCGTGAGAGCATCCCAAATATGAAGGTTTTGGGATTCGTAATTTTAGCAACGATATTCGAAGCGGTTGGAGACGTTCTGATGAGAACGGCGTTGCAGAGTCGGTATGCCATGGCAGGTCGCATCGGGCTAATTCGGTCTGGCGTCCGTCCTTCTGGCTTTGTATGGACTTTTCCTCAACCTTGCGCCTGTCGAATTTGCTACGGTGACAGGAATTTACCTCGCATCGTTGTTCGCCATGTTCCAAATCGTTAATTACATTTTCTTTCGCACCGTACCTACAACGGGCGTGCTAGTAGGTGGGTGCTTCATCGCGGCAGGTTCAGCGATTATCTATTTTTGGAAGTAGAATTCTTTTAGCCGAGGACCTCGCCAACTCCCGATAAGTTTGAATGTATAGGTCGAAGGAGGAGCGCTTGGTGTAGAAAAGCTGAACTCAGCGGACGCTGATTCAGAAAACACCGAGGAGGCTCCCCCATGCAACCTATGTATTACATCGGCCTGGATGTTCACAAGCGCAAGATCAGCTACTGCGTGAAGGACGGCAGCGGCCGGATTCACGCTGAGGGATCGATTTCGGCCACACGTCTGGAGCTGGACCACTGGATGCGCTCGCTGCCACAGCCGTGGAGCGCGGCGATGGAAGCGACGATGTTTACGGGCTGGATCTACGATCATCTCAAGCCACATGCGGCCGTGCTGAAGGTGGCGCATCCACTGATGCTGCGGGCTATTGCCGCTGCAAAGAAAAAGAACGACCGCATCGATGCCAGCAAGATTTGCGATTGCCTGCGCTGTGATTTTCTTCCCGAGAGCCACATGGCTTCGACGGCGATTCGCGAACGGCGGCGCACGCTGCGTTACCGCAACCTGCTGGTGCGCCAGATGGTGCAGATGAAAATTAAAATCAGCGCGCTGCTGATGGAAGCCGGAGTGAGTTACAACAAGCAGCGACTGCACAAGGCCGGCTACTTTCGCGAACTGCTGGCCACGAACCCGGACATCGATGAGGGACTGTGCTCGCTGCTGCGACTTTGCCGCGAGGCGGTGGTGCGCTTGGGGAAAAATGAGAGTGCCTTGGTGCGCTCTCTGGAGCGCGATTCGCTGTTGGTAGAACGTATCGAGCGGTTGATGACCATTCCTGCCGTAGGCCCGATCACGGCGTTGACCTGGGCGCTGGAAGTAGGGGATGTCCAGCGGTTCTCTTCGATCAAAAAAGCCATCAGCTACTGCGGGTTGTGCGGAGCGGAGAAAAGTTCCGGCAACACGGTGCAACGCACGCCGCTGTCGAAACAGCGCAACAAGCATTTACAGACCACGTTGATCGAAGCGGCGAAGATGGCCCCACGCAATAGTCCCGAGCTGGCCATGCTCTACGACAAGGAAAAACAGAAAGGCAATGCGAATCGCGCGACGCTGGCAGTGGCAAGAAAGCTGGTGGCCTACCTCATGGCCGTCGATCGCGGGCAGCGGAATTTTCAACGAGCAGAGACGAGCAACAGCATCGCTGCGTAGGACGTGGCAGCGAACAAGGAGGATTTCTTCGGTGCGTGGCCTGCCAGGTCTCGCCGTTAACGCGACTGGGCGAAGAAGCGCAAGCTTCCGATGCTCCCATCGATAAGTTTCGAGACTGGCGGGAAAACACAAATTCAATCTTCTGAGCAGCTGCAAAAAGCTGCGTCAGCAAATGGAAGTCTGGTTCTATCTCGAATAGGAACCGCGGCTGAGAAGCCACACACACGCGGCGAAGAATCCAAACGAATTACACCCGCGCTCCTCCGTAGCGCGTCGGGAGAGCTTTTGCCCTCTTGACAAAGACCTATCATGGAAGTCGCGTAACCGGACAAGTCCCGTCTCGGCCTCAGTTACCGTTAGAGGGGTTAACCGATCCAAGTAATTCTGCAATTACTGATCCCCGCTCAAGGCGCTATTAGGTTTGTGAAATGCCCTCATTGCGTGATATCTTCCACGCATTCCGGTTAGTCCATCTCTGGCGCAGCATCCAAGTTTGCAAAGGGACATGGCAACAGACTCGGTCTTTGTACCTGCATCTGACCACGAGCTCCCCTACAGACCCGTCAATCGAACTGTCGAACGTGTGTTCTACAGCTCCATGGCAATCCTGCTCTGTGTCTGCGTCTACATCGGCTTCTCACCAACTTACTTCCAGGCCGGGGTGTTCCGTGCGCCACTCCCTAGTCCCATCCTCCACATTCATGGAGCGGTTTTCACTCTCTGGATGTTGCTATTCGTGATACAGGCCGCCCTCATCTCCGCTCGCCGCGTCAAATGGCATCGTTCCCTCGGCACCGTCGCTTTCTGCCTTCCGCCCATCATGATCGTGCTAGGCGTAATCGCTGCCATTGACGCGCTTCATCGTGGAGTGAAGATCGGCCCACTCGACCCCG
Source organism: uncultured Acidobacteriota bacterium (assembly GCA_963787685.1). Classification (GTDB taxonomy): domain Bacteria; phylum Acidobacteriota; class Terriglobia; order Terriglobales; family Acidobacteriaceae; genus Sulfotelmatobacter. The sequence goes on along the minus strand of CAWBED010000021.1, from coordinate 28,958 downwards.
CCGTCTCCGCTGCTATCCCACTGATCGGCATCGTCGGCTTCGCCATCGTCATGTACGCTTCGTGGCGCGCCCGGCGCAGACCCGACGCGCACAAGCGTCTTATCCTGATTGCCACTTCGAGTCTCGTCGCCGCCGCCTTCGGCCGCTTTCCATGGGACCGCATCGGATTTCCGCCCGCCGCTGGAGCCGTGACCGGGCTCGGCATCCTGCTTCTCATTCTCGTCGCCTACGAACTAATCTCTACCCGCCGCATCCACCGCTCCACCATGTGGGCCGCGCCGGTTGTCTTCGGTGCCGTCGCCCTATCCGTTCCTATCGGAATGACTCCTGCCTGGCACGCCTTCGCCGTATTGCTCGATCGATTCATCGGGTCGTACATCTAGCGATGTGGCACGAACTCGGCCCGGTTTTTGTCGATCCCAGCGCGATCGTAAACTACAACGCTCAAGACTTTTACGGCCACCGGTGGGACATTACGGAGACTATTGCGGATGTTGCTCCCGAAGAATGGAGCGGCGGTGAATTCCATCTTGAGTGATATTCACCAATTGCGACAAAGGCCTGGGCCGGGAGATACCACCACAAGCCGTACTTGCTGAAACAGAGATGGAGGCGCTGCATTGATTTCCTTCTGCCATTCGGCTCATCATTGATAGTCCTGAGGCTCGTCTTTGCCCAACTCCGTCACACTGCGGAACAATATCCATATTTTCGGCCCACCTGACGCTCAACCCATCCTCTTTGCACATGGCTACGGATGCGATCAGAGCATGTGGCGTCTGGTCACGCCTGCCTTTCGCGATAAATATAGAGTTGTGCTCTTCGATCACGTCGGATTCGGCAACTCCGACATCTCCGCCTTCGACCCCGCGAGATATGCCTCACTGGAAAGCTACGCCGATGATGTTTTGGAGATTTGCAGCGACCTTCGGCTGGAGGACGTAATCTTCGTTGGCCATTCAGTAAGCTCAATGATCGGGGTACTCGCCTCGATCAAGGCGCCGGATCTTTTCGACAAGCTAATCCTCATCGGTCCTTCGCCTCGCTACATCAACGATGGCGATTACGTTGGCGGATTCACCAAGGCTGACATCGACGGCCTAATGAATTTCCTCGACAGCAACTATTTGGGTTGGTCCAACACCCTTGCACCCGTCATCATGGACAATCCCGATCGTCCCGAACTTGCGGAAGAATTGGCGAACAGTTTTTGCCGCACCGACCCTGCAATCGCAAAGCATTTTGCGAAGCTCACATTTATTTCTGATAACCGGGCCGACTTGCCGAATGTCAAGACTCCGGCCCTCATTCTGCAATGCAATCCTGACGCTATCGCGCCGCCGATTGTCGGACGCTACGTCGAACAACATCTTAAGAACAGTTCCCTCGTTCTGCTGAAAGCCGCGGGGCATTGTCCTCACCTCAGTGCACCTGAAGAAACGATTGCCGCCATGCGTGCTTTTCTCGCGTGATCTTGTGCCGACTTCCGACGATCAATTCGGTAACGCTGATGCTTCTGAGCTATACGACATTGCTCCATGTGGATACCTGTCTGCGTCTTTGGACGGAACGATTCTTGGCGTTAATCAAACTGTGCTCGAGTGGACGGGGTACTCCCGGCAAGAGTTGCTTTCTTCCCTTCGATTTCAGGATCTGCTGACGACCCCCGGTAAGATTTTTTACGAAACCCAATACGCTCCTCTCCTTCAGCTTCAGTCCGTCGTTAAGGCGGTCGCGTTCGACTTGGTTCGTCGCGATAACACGACTTTGCCGGCGCTGGTCAACTCAGCTCGTCGTAAAAATGCCGCCGGTGAGTCCGTAATTCATACGGCGATTTTTGATGCCACGGATCGCAGGAACTATGAGCGCGAGTTGTTACGCGGGCGAAATGAATTGGAACAACAGGTGTCATCACGAACAGTCGAATTAGCGCACGAGGTAGCGGAACGCAAACAAGCGGAAGAGAGCCTACGGGAACTTACCGCCAGATTGCTGCAGACTGAGAGACGACGAACAGCGTCGCCTTGCGCGTGCTCTCCACGACAGTGTTGGCCAGCTTCTGGCCGGAATGGCGATGAACCAATCCGCGATTTCTCGCGAGAAAGAGAAACTGACAACGCGATCGCAGGAGAGGCTCGCGGAGAACATCGAAATGGTGAATCAGATTTCGGCCGAAATCCGAACAATCTCTCACCTGTTGCATCCTCCTTTGCTCGATGAGGTTGGGCTAGGTTCGGCTTTGAATTGGTACATCGAAGGAATCAACAAGCGCAGCGCGATGACCATCACGCTGGACATCGCGCCGGACTTCGGTCGCTTGTCACCTGAACTCGAAACCGCGCTATTTCGCATCGCTCAAGAGTGTTTGACCAATGTTCACCGTCATGGCCGTTGTGAGCGCGCAGCTGTCCGACTCAGCCGCAGCTCCGAATTCGTGTCTTTGGTTATCGCCGATGAAGGGGCAGGCATGGACGCGTCGAAAGTCGCTGCCATCAAATCCGGGCGCGCGTCCGGCGTCGGTTTGCGCGGTATGAGAGAGCGCGTCAGACAGCTTCAGGGCGACTTGGACATCACTTCTAGCGAACGAGGCACAATCATTCAGATTCGGTTACCCGTCGCCTAGACTTGCGTAATTCAGACTTCCGGCTCTTCCGACTTTTTCCTACTAGGTCTCCGAGTCTCTATCGTCGCAATAGAATAAGTGGAGTGGCTTAAACACCGACTGCGTGTGGCAGCCCGGACAAAATCGCTTCTCATTTCCTTCGGTGATTGTCGGCTTCGGTAGGATTCCGAACGGATCGCGGAAAGCTGATTCGATGATTTCGGGCTCAATCCTGGTGTGAACAAAATTCTTCTTACATTTTGGACACTGTAATGCCCAATAAGCCATAGACCAGCCTGAGCTTGAATCGACGGATCACCATCCCCTAAAGCCATCAGTTTTCGCAGCATGATCTCGCGCCCGACGACACCATACCTCCGGAGTTCCGACGCGTTTGTCTCGAGGACGGAATGGGCCGACACTCATGCGCAAAGTTGCGGGCGTTGCGCCTGACTCCGGATAACTCGCGTCACCGGCCAAGTGCCAATAAGCCGACCCGAGCCCCCGGGGCGGAGCACTTATGGAGCAGACTCAAGAATCCGCGAGAGTGCATGCCGCTGGTCGCGTTATCCTGAAGTCAGCGGGCGTCAATTATTCGTAATTTTCACTCTGAATTTCTTTCCGCGGGAAGAATATTTTTTGTGTGCTTGACTAAGTTCATTCGCTTCCCGACGAGATCGCTGAATCGTGCCGATCGCGCATTTGGCGTTCTACTAGCATTGCTCGCTTTCTCTCAGATTAGTTCCGCCCAGGCGCTGATTGACTATCACCAGCACCTTCTCATGCCCACCAAAGAGGCGCCCCGTGGCTTCGTCGCATCGGATCTTGTAAAGGTGCTCGACGAAGCACATATAAGCCGAGCGGTGGTTTTGTCGATGGCATACCGCTACGGAAATCCCAATCAACCGCCGCGCTCCGAGGAGTACGCCCAAGTAGAAGCCGAAAATGACTGGGTGAGCGAACAGGTTGCCCAATACCCAAACCGTCTGCGCGGTTTTTGTGGAGTTGACCCACTCAAAAGCTACGCTCTCACCGAGATCGACCGCTGCGCTCGCGACCCAAACCTCCACTTCGGCCTCAAACTACATTTCGGAAATTCCGACGTCGATCTCGACAATCCCGGGCACGTCGCAGCATTACGCAAAGTTTTTCAGTCCGCCGCCGCGCATCACATGGCAATCGTCGTTCACATGCACGCGTCTATTACCAGCCACCGCCCCTACGGCGCCAAGGAAGCCCAAATCTTCCTCGCTGAAGTTCTTCCCGCCGCGTCCGGCACCTACGTTCAAATCGCCCATTTTGCCGGCTCCGGCGGATACGACGACCCCGGTACCGACGACGCCCTGCGTGTTTTCATCGGCGCCATCCAGAGGCACGATCCAAATATGAAGATGGTTTACTTCGATATAACAAGCGTCGCCGGGTTGGGAAACTGGCAAGCCAAGAAATCGCTCATCGCGAAGCGGGTCCGCGAAATCGGTATCGACCGAATCGTCTTCGGTTCCGACGGCAACTTCGGCGACGGTGTGACCCCCTCCAAAGCCTTGGCTGACTTCCACGCCTTGCCTCTGTCCTCCGCTGAGTTCCGCACGATCGAAACCAACATCACCCCTTATATGCGTTAGGCAATCGCCGCCGTCGACTCGAGAACTCCGCAAGCCAGCGTCCCGAAATCCCGGACATACACAACTTCGCCGCATTAAATTGGCCGCGCTGGCAAATGCCGCGTCCGCTTGAGGTTGGTGTGTCATAGCCAAAGGCTTAGCAAAGCACGGGGGGTGGCGACTAGCAACAAGGCGGCTTGCAGTTTTTCCAGCTGCTGATAAGTCGCGTGACCGGACAAGTGGTTTTGAGCCGGACCGATTGCATCAATCAGCTCATTACCTGACCTTCGTCGTCGGACTCCTCCGCTTCCACTCCTGCCCGTGCCTCGTTCGGCATCAATCACCTTCTATCGATTTTGCGTGTCGGCACACGGTGGTAGAACTATCGTAAGGTCTTGCCGTGCTCCATCCACTAATCGTCCAACATCTCGGCGAGTTCGGCGCGGATTCCTTCTTGGGTTCTCGTGCGGAAACCGGTGCTCATGATCCTCCGACGAGAGGAAACGGGAGGGCAGGATAGGCTCCTACATCGTACCCAGCTGAGGGAGGGCAAATAGAAGATGACTCGCCGTCAGTGGAACTCAAGATCTAACGCGTAAATCTCCTGCAGACTTCGATCTCTAAGAAGCAAGAGATCGTCGTCGGGAGTCAATCCGATCCAACCCGCAAACATATCGGTCAGCTGGGGAAAATCGCGCAGATCCACAATTTTTTCCTTGGAATGGTCTTTGACTCGGACCCGAACAACCTCCGCAGCCCCCGCTTGATTCTCTCGTACGTAAACGAAATTCCCATCATGCGACCAATCGTTGTAACTAAGCTGTCCCCCGCGGGTGAGGCTCGACCATTGACCGTTGGAAACATCGAACAGCATCAAACCCATCTGATCGTTCCGAAGCGCCGCAATGTACCGTCCGTCGGGCGAGACGCGCGAGGAAAACAGATCGTCAGAGTGTGGAATGGCAACCGTTTCTCCCGTTTCTACGTTCGTGCGGCAGATCGACACGTGAGCCCTATCTGTTTCTACCGCCTTCGAGAAGATGATCGTTTTTCCGTCCGGCATCCAGCCCGGATCGGCATCGGATTCGTTCTTTTCATCCGGAATAAGTTGTCTCGGATTTCCGCCGCGTGAGGCTATGACATTGATCTTCCACGGCTGATTGACCGCGACATTCAGGAACGCGATCTGCTCGCCGCCAGGTGACCATCGAGGTTGAAATGCGCGCACCGGAGAGAAGGTCAGTTGTATTCGTTCGCTCCCGTCGGCTCGGCTGCGCCAAAGCGTCATATCTGGGTAGGAAACGTATGCGATTAGCTTTCCGTCGCGCGAGAAATCGACGGGCCCCGCCAACGCCGGAAGAAATGGATCAAAATGCCCTGTCCTCAACTATGCCTCGATGGGTCGTCAGGTGTCCGAATTGCAGTGAGCGTTTCACCCACACGCATATCGAAGTTGGGGTAATCGAAGAAAGCCGTCGCGCCCGTACGGGGTGCTACTCAGGCCCACATCGCCAGATGGTACCGAGGCTCGAACATGCCCGCAATGTCAAACCGCGTCGGTTTTCAGACCGTTTGAACTTTTCTACCGGGCAGACTCCCTGCCGGAATTTTGAACGACAGTGGGGGCCACCGTTAAGGTGCCTAACGTTATCCCGGACTCGGATTAGACCCGCGCTTCCGTTCAATATTGAACACTTTAACAATATCTCAATAACGCCACGCGCTCGTGATGTGATTATCGCTTCCATGCCCACCCTTTTACTCGCCGACGACTCGGAACTGATCCGTAAGACAGTCAAAAAACTGCTCGAAACAGAACCTGCGATAGAAATAATTGGGGAAGCTACGACCTTTGCGGAAACCATCGAGAAGGCGTCTGAATTGAAGCCCGATGTTTTGTTGCTCGATCTGCACATGCCTGATGATCGCAATTTGGACCCGGCCTACATCAAAGCGCATCTTTGTCCATCGGGCTCAGCAATCAAAATCATCGGTATATCGCTCTCTGGCAAAGACGACGATGAGGCGAGGGACCTGGCCGCAAGCTTGGGTGCCAGCACAGTCCTCGAAAAATCTCGCTTCTACGACGAACTGATTCCGGCCATTCTGTCTCGCTAGTTTGTGTCAGCTTCTCGTGATCGCGTCCCCTACTTGACGCTGCCTGATTAAAATCGATATCGTTCGCCTGCAATGTTTCGAACGATTGCCACGTTGCTTCTGCTCTCCTCCTTCGCCTACGGCGGTCCTGCTTACGACAAAACCGCCAATGTGTTTATCTCCAGGAGCACAGCAGATGGATACCACGTCGGAGACAACGGTTGTTAGCCCACGAACCAGGCTGTTGATTGTTTTCCTGATGGTCCGCGAGTGGATTATCGATTCGAATTTCCGAATGGAGAATTTGCGACCGTACGATTCATAACGGGTTCCAACGACGACGCACTCGCGCTGATCTTCGAACGGAAGGATAAAGACACGACTGTTCGCTACAGGTGGATGGAAAAAGTAACGGCAACACCATCTGATGGAGAGCTGTTCGTTAAAGGTGGTGTTGAATGGAGTCAGGGACACGGTTTGGATTTTCTGCGGTGGAGAAGAGCAAGATCTGGAGTCGCTGGAAGTCGGGACAGTCGCTGCACGAGATCGGGCGCGCCTTCGACACGCCACACAGCTCGATTCGGTGTTTGTTGTTGCCTCGCGGAGGCATTCCTCCCGCAGCCTCTCGCCGCGCGCCGGCCTTTCCAAAAATCCGCGCGTGGGTTTCTAGCAAGTTGATAGAGTCGTCCGTGACTTCCCGGCGATCCGAAGAATCAACGAGCCAACCCGAGCTGCTCGAGACTGTCTGCGAGTTCGCGCGGGTCGGCGTACACCCGGTAAGCTCCCGCCCCCTCTAGCTCCTGGCCGTCGAATCCGCCCGTTTGCACCGCAACCGCTGCCGCTTTCATCCGGCGAGCCGCCAGGATATCCCATACGCTGTCGCCTACGATGAAGCAGTCTTCTGGCTCTCTTTCGAGGTTCTTTGCCGCCAGGCGAAAGAGGTCTGGAGCAGGTTTCGCGGCTTCAACGTCATCCGCAGTCAGGACCGGGCAGTCGGGGCGATTCGAGATGCGGGCGAGAAGTCGCTTCGTTTGCGCGGCGCCACCACTTGTGGCGATTGCGAATGGGACGGATTGTCTCTCCAGGAGCCGGAGCAACTCGCCCGCACCTGGAAGAGGGTCGATCCCGCCAATCATCCGGTCAAAGAGTCTTTGGTGTGTGGCTTCAAGCCGTGTGACGAGCGCCTGAGAGTGTCGAAGTCCCTCATCCCGCAGCAATTTTGGCAAAAACAAACTTCCGCCCATCCCAATCGCGCGATGGATTCGCCACTGAGACACGGCGAGTCGAGCCGCGCGCAGGGTCTCGTGCCAAGTGGCTACATGCTGGTAAACGCTATCGACGAGCGTTCCATCCAGGTCGAAAATGATTCCGGGTGTTTTCAAGATCTCTCCAGACGAAAAAATGGGGACCGCTTTGCACGGCCCCCCGGGATTGCTGACGGACTAGGCGGATTGTCGAGCAGCCCGCGTGTTGGTGACGCTCTCTGCGAGTTGTGAGAGCTTGGCGTCGGCCTTCTTTTCTTCCTCAAGCGTTTCCTGGAGTGGGCCCACGGCGTCTTGAAGTGCGAGCGCCTTGGCGAACGATACGAGGGTGCCGTAAAGCGCGATCTCGTAGTGCTCCACCATGTTGCCGTTCGCGATGAGCGCCGCGTCCCGCAGCGACGATTCCTCGATGTTTGAAGTGGAATCCTTGGCAGCAGCCGCCAACTTAGCCAGGATTTCGTTCGATTTTGTTTCCGGTTTGACTCCAAGTGCGCCGAAAACTCGCTCCAGCCGGGTGACGTGCGTTTGCGTTTCACCCAGGTGCGCTTGCAGGGCGCTACGGAGTTCGGGCGAGGAAGCGGATTCGATCATCGAGGGGATGCCCTTTTCGACCAGAGTCTTCTCAGCGTCGTAGGCATAGCGAAGTTCGATCTCGAAAAGTTCGCGGAGTGTTTTTACGTTTCCGAACATGTTGGTTCCTCTCAAGCATAAGTTAGTCAGTACGAATGAGACTGACCTTGAGTCTCGATTTGACTGCGACTGCAAAAACATATGAATCGGTGAAGGCGGGTATCGGTGGAGGGCGGAAAACGGTATGCAACTTGTGACGGCAACGCTCTCACGCTCTCTCCGGAATACCGTAAGCCCGCAGGAATGTTTATGCGTTGGCCGATTTGCGCGTCGCATGGCGCGCGGCGGACGGCTTGAGAACGACCTTGGTCCAACCATCGGTTCGGTCGTCGAAGTTTTTGTATGCCTTAGGCGCTTCGCCCAGTGGCAATTCGTGAGAAATGATCACCGACGGCTTGGCTTTTCCTGTCGCGATCAAGTCACGGAGTTTTCGATTGGGCGCATTCACCCCACAATAGCTAATGGGTTTAGGGCATTATTTGGTTTCTGGCGCGGAAATTCTGACGCGGGGAGTTGAAGCAAGCCGAGAGGAGAGCCTCATTCCCCTCCTAAAAGCTATCCAAGCTAGGGCATCATTTAACGATGCGCGCAAAACCAACGTGCGGCGCGGTACCGAACCGGGCAGCCCATGGAATTATCGTGATCAACGGGCCGTGGTAGTTCGAGTCGTCAGGCCACTCTTTTCGAACGTTTGCCGCTCACTTCAAAAGCTCAAGAGCAGACAGCGTACAATCGGGCCTGCTTGAAACTGCAAACCGAACCGCGCCTTGAAAGCGGGGAGAGTAAATGCCCGACATAATCGACTGGCAGCAACCTCGTCGGCGCCCACGCCGTCTGTTTTTCGTGGTTGTTGTCGCCATACTCGTCGTCATCATCTACAGCAGTAGGACGGCGTTATCGTATTACGTCGACTCCCTCTGGTTCGCATCCCTCGGTTACGAAGACGTGTTCCGCAAGACGCTTGGTCTTCAATGGGCGGTATTCGCGGCATTCTTAGCTGTCACATTTCTTTTTCTGTACGGATGGTTCCTGGCGCTGAGAAAGGCTTACCAATCCGATTTGCCGGATGATTACAGGATTGAGGTCGGCGGCCAGGCGTTGCATCTCCCGGTTGCGAGAATTCTGCATCTGTTGGGACTCGCGGCCTCTCTAGTCGTCGCCGTCTTGACTGCGGCCAGCCTTATGGCAGCGTGGCCGACTTTCGCCGTTTATTGGTATGCCCAACGGACTACGAGTGGCGCCGTAGATCCGATCTTCGGCAAATCGATCAGCTTTTATCTATTCAGTCTGCCCGCATGGCAGTTCATCACGGATTGGCTGCTGACCCTTGCGGTGGTCGCCTGCCTCATCGCGTTCTTCTTCGTTTTTGTTACCGGCAGCACTCGAATGCTCTCAGGACGACGGGGCGGATATATTTCACTGCCATGGCGCGGGTTCTCTATCGCGTTTGGCTTTTTCTTGTTGATTCTAGCGATGCGCGTGTATATCGGACGGTTCGAGACGCTGTTCGAAGAGCACACGATCTTTAGCGGGGTGACCTACGCGGACGCGCATGTCACGCTCCCGGGAATGCTAGTCGTTTGTGCCGCGCTGATTCTGGGTTCCGGCATCGCAATGATCAACGTCGCGATGTTACCGCGCGTACGCTGGCTGATGGCAGCGGTCGCTCCAGCTGTGGCCTGCTATCTCGTTGTCCAAATATTCGCCTGGTACGTCAGCAGCTTTATTGTGAAGCCGAACGAACTGGTTCGAGAACGCCCTTACATCGCCTACAACATTGAACTGACTCGGCAGGCCTATGGATTGGACCGCCTGGCGCAGCGCGAATTTCCCGCAGAGACGACCGTCGAGGCGGCCGATCCAGCGAACAATCAAGCTACGCTGCAAAACATCCGGCTGTGGGACTGGCGCGCATTGCAGGACACGCTGCGCCAGATTCAGGAAATTCGAACCTACTACGACTTTCCGGATATTGATATCGATCGCTATCAAATCAACGGCACGATGCGCCAAGTGATGCTTGCTGCGCGTGAACTGAACATCGATAAGCTTCCGGAGAGCAGTCGAAATTGGATTAACGAGAAACTGATCTACACGCATGGCTACGGGATCACCATGAAACCCTGTGAACGGGTTCACTCCGGAAGGACTGCCAACACTGATTCTGAGTAACATGCCCGTTCAGAGCACTGTGAACAGCATTGCCGTAAAGCGGCCCGAGATCTATTTCGGCGAGCTCACCAACACCGATGTCTACGTGAAGACGCGACAACAGGAATTTAACTACCCGCAGGGCCAGAACAACAGTCTGACGTCTTACGAGGGCAACGGCGGTATCGTTCTCGGCAGCTTCTTTCGTCGACTCCTCATCGCTTTCGACCGGGGAGATCTGACAAAGCTCCCGTTCAGTGATGATGTTAACCCGGAGAGCCGGCTGCTGATGCGTCGCAACGTGCGCGATCGCGTGGCAGCACTCGCACCATTTCTCACTTACGATTTGGATCCATATATTGTTGTCGGTAACGACGGCCGGCTGTCGTGGGTTATGGATGCGTTTACGACCTCAGACAGCTACCCCTACTCGCGCCACTATGCAGTCGGCGACGCGCTCGTTAACTACATGCGGAATAGCGTCAAGGTGGTGATCGACGCCTACGACGGCACCACGACGTTCTATGTATTTGATCCGCAGGATCCGATCATCATGGCGTACCGCCAGATTTTTCCAGGTTTGTTCAAGGACGCGGCGGCGATGCCCTCATCGCTGCGTGAACACTATGCGCTATCCCGAGTTGTTACTCAGGCTGCAGGCGTCTGTATACGGTCTCTATCACATGACTGATCCACAGGTGTTTTATAACCGCGAGGATCTCTGGACAGTCGCTTCAGAAGTCGGCATGGACGAGTCCGGTCAGCAAAGGACGCAGCCAATGGAGCCGAACTTTGTGCTGATGAAACTTCCGGGCGAAACGGCCGTCGAGTTTGTTGAGATTCTGCCGTTCACCCCGGCGAACCGTAACAATTTAATCGGCTGGATTGCAGGACGCAGCGACGGCGATAAATACGGTACATCAGTGGTCTACGATTTCCCGAAAACGAAGCTTGTCGACGGCCCTTTGCAAATCGAAGCACGAATCGACCAGAACGCGCAGCTATCGGGGCAATTGACGTTGTGGAATCAGCAAGGATCCCACGTGCGCCGAGGGACGCTGCTGGTCATTCCGTGTGGGCACGCGTTGTTGTATGCGGAGCCGATTTATCTCCAGGCCGAACGCAGTCCGATGCCTGAGTTGCGTCTGGTGGTGCTCGCGCTGCAAGACCGGCTCGCTTATGGACCAACATTTGAGTCGGCCATGAGATCTCTCTTCAATGGAGAGACCTCGTCACTAAGCGGCACAACGGCCCCCACAGAACCGGAAGGAGCCCCACCAGCGCCGACAACCGCGATCAAGACGATGGCAGACGCGAACGCTCTCATCACGGGAGCGGCCAAAGATCTCGCCGACTACCAGCGACTCACGGCGGAAGGCAAGCTTGGCGAGGCGGGCCAGAAGCTTGAACAGTTAAAGCGCAAGCTCGACGAGCTGAGCGCCCATCAAAAGTGACGGTTCTCTTTCGGCATTCCACGTTTGATCCAATTGATTATCTCCATCACGGCTCTGCACTAAGATTGAATCAATAACTGGCTTACGACGACCGGCGCGACCGGAGGAGGCCCTTCGGTATGCGCGACGACCGCGTCCGACACAGGAAATGTCGGCATGGATAGATCACCAACATCATTAGTGCTAGGATGTGCCGATGCCTGCGGATGAAAAGCGCGGCGGCGTCCCCGTATTTCTCGCCCTCACTCTGGGTTTAAGCTCCATTTTTTATTTTCTGATCGCCAAGTCCGGCCACGCTGGTGGTGGATGGGGCGCGTACATCGGTTGCATGATGTGGTGCCCCGGTGTGGCAGCATTGCTTACGTGCAAATACTTGAGGCGAAACTTGTCGAGCCTCGGATGGAACTGGGGAAACTCTCGTTACCAGATTGCTTGCTACTTCATTCCACTGGCTTACGCCGCACTGACATATGGGTTCGTCTGATTGACCGGATTGGCAGGCTTTCCCGACTACAAATTTGTTGATCGCGTATCCGGCGCCTTTGGACTTGGACCGATGCGCCCATGGATGACCATTACTCTTTATTTCCTTTTCACAGCGACAATCACTGTCATAAGAGACTGCGCGACGGTCCTAGGCGAGGAGATTGGCTGGCGAGGATTCCTGGTGCCTGAACTTGCGAGGCGGCACAGCTTCGCGGCTACCGCTATTATCACCGGGTTGATTTGGGCCCTGTGGCACTATCCCATTTTTCTGTTCGCGGATGGCTACAGTGGCGGCACGCCGATGTGGTATTACCTGCCGTTGTTCACCGTGTTGCTACCAGCTATCAGCTTCGTCTGGACTTGGATGAGGCTCAAGTCCGGCAGCATATGGCCGGGTGTCGTATTGCACGCAGCCCACAACACTTTTTTTCAAGAATTCTTTGATCCGCTCACTCTGGACAAGAGCAAGACAAGATACGTGGCGGGCGAGTTTGGTGTTGCGCTGCTCGTGGTCTCCATCTTGATGGCGCTGTATTTCTGGAGCCGACGCAAGGAAGTGGAATCTCTGCATTCCTAAAGCTTCGTGTCCCCTACAACCTCGTGATGGAACGATTGCGACTCGATAAATCCCTTGGCAACCATTCGTCGTGGGAGGAGGTCACCCACCACTCGAATCAGATCGGCCTTTGCGCGGGTCTGAACTTAATTGCCATAAAATGCTTCGGAACGCCATTTTCGGCGGGCAACTTTTTTAGGAATGCCTGCGCTGAATCGTCGTGTTTCAGGTAGCTGTCCAGAAAGTTCAGAGTATAAATCGCGACCCAGGCATAACTTGTGTTGGCGTCCTCACGCCCGTAGTCAGCCACCTGATTCTCCGCGAAGCGCTGCGCGGTCTCCCTGCGCTGGAACATCGAACTGAATTCCGGGTGAGCCATACCAAGCATATTCGCCGTGTATACATCACCGTGTGTCCAAGCGTTGAGGATGTTGGGACCGTCTTTGTCCGCGACAGGGACTCCGTCCTTGTCCAAATCCTCAAGGCTCACATTTCGCGTAAAGCAAAGCAGCGGGATCGTCATTTGCTCGGGATGAACGTCCCCGGCTTTTTTCACGAGGCCGGGATAATAGCGCATGCTGCCGTCCAGTTCTACCAGGGCATCGATACGGGAGTCTCGTGCCGAGGCAAACAGGCTTGAGATTCCTCCCCAACTCCAACCCCCCACAGCGACCTCAGATAAATCAGCATTGGGTATCGACTTGGCATAGGTAATAAGAAACGAGATGTCGCGGGCTTGTGCGTTGATTCCGTCCAGATCGTCTGTCATATCGCGTGTCGAAACCCCCATCGACGGGCTTGCAAGAACGACGTAGCCATAACTGGCAAGATACTCGCAGAGGTCCGCGTTCTCCCACGAAACGGAAGAATCGCTGGGAGCGTAGGTAAGAACCGGAAAACGCCCATTTGCCGGCTTCGCATCCCGCACCGACCTCAGCGGAACATTGAAAGATGTCTTCAACAGAGATCGCCACCGATTATTTTTCTCATCCGGCGCTTTGAAATGAATCTCGGTATCAGCCAGTTGGACATAGTCACCAACCGTCATCGATTGGGCTGTGCTTCGCACCGATGGATACCAGACCAGCGTTTGCAGAGGTCGGGCCACATCGTTGGCAGAGGGTGCCGACGAATCTAACGAGGCAGAAGAGAAAGATCGCGAACGGTCAGATTGCTGGACGATCTTTAGACCCACCGGGAACGGTCCTGGCGTGAGGAGAAACTTAAATTCGCTCGTTCGTGACGCTGCTAATGCTGAACAGACGCACACGCACAATGCGAAAAACGCAGCAACGATTCCTGGCTTCGCTCTAGCGTTCCAATGGCATAGCGACCGAATCAGCTCGGACATAATTTTGCCGTATTAAGGAACCTTGGCTAACGGAATCCGCAGCGGATCCGAATTCAGCTCGCGCATCGCATTTTCGTAGTACGTTCCGCCCACCGCTCCGTTGCTTCGATGTTCAGTTATAAAGCGTTCGATTCGCTGGCGAATCTCCGGAGCTTCGGGAAATTCCTTCGTCGTCCAGAAGCGCCGACGAGGGTCGAAGAATCCAATTCGACTGAGGAAGGTGACTCCAAAGTAGGTATTTTCTTCAGTAGAATCATCGCCGCCTTGTGCAAAAGATCCATCCTTCGTTAGCGATCGAGTCACGCACCAGTCCAGCATTTTTTGGAGTTGCTCCGCCATGATTCGTCTTTGTATGGGGTCGGCCGCCTGCCAGCCAAAACCGAAAAGCACAGCCACGTCCATATTGTTGTGGTCTGTGAAATGACCGTCGTCCAGCCATCCGGCAGGCTCATTGAGATCCCTCAGAGCGAGCGCAGTCTCGATGATGCGCTGGTGGTTGGGAACGTTTCCGTCGAGGTAACGAACAATATGGAAGGTTAAGCTCAGATCGTCCACGAATTCCGTGCGGTCGCCGAAGACGTAGCGCTCTCCCCACCACCCGGTGACGGGATTGCGTATTTGATGAAGGATGATGTCCATGAGGACGTTTTTGAGGGAAGGGTCCCAATGATAACCGGCAGGTTGATCATGCAAAATCAGCCGCATTAGATCGGCCATGGATTCGTTGAGTTCACGACGGTTATTCACTCCGACGAGGCTTATCTTTGAAACTGCAACTCCGGCGAAGTACTCCCGGAGTTTCGCGGGAGAGCTGACTCGGTCCAGGAACCTTAAACGAAATTCAGGTTCGCGATCGCGAGTCGAATCGCTATTGAGGTGTTCGTATGTGGCGTCCAACTTGAAAAACCACTCGGTATAACAGCGCCCCCAACTGCCATCATTTGGATCCTGTTGAGTAGCGGAACCTTCAAGATCTGGGTGCTCGAGGACGTTCTGAAGCTCGTCAAGGCGCCGATCGATGCGATGGAAATCAGCGGTAGAGCTCAACAGCCACTTGGCCTCGGTCAAGATTTGGTGCCCGCACGCGGTGTTCGCTCCCTTGGCTTCCAGTTGATAGACACTTCTTCCCAGCAGGATGGCACGCTGGACCCTCTCTTCGCGCTGCTCAGTGTAATTCGCGTTGTAAGCCGTGAACGCTTCTTTTACTAGAGACTGGTAATCGCGGTCCGCGGAGGGCACCGTTTGAGCGGAAAGAGCGAAATTCCAACAGCACAGCGCAAGAGGTAAACAGATACTTCGTACCTTCATCCGGCCCCCAATGATGTTTCAGTGCGATCGGATATTAAATCTTCTGCCATCTCTGCTCGCGCACGCAACTCGAATTGGTTTATCTGGGTCAGCCTAGAAGGAATTTCTACTTGGCTGGTTAGTTTGAATGTATAGGTCGAAGGAGGAGCGCTTGGTGTAGAAAAGCTGAACTCAGCGGACGCTGATTCAGAAAACACCGAGGAGCCAACACATGCCGCGCAGAATCAAAAAGAACTACACCCGCGCGACAGGGGTGCGTCGGGAGAGCTTTTGCCCTCTTGACAAAGACCTATCATGGAAGTCGCGTAACCGGATAAGTGGGTGTGCGAGATTTCACTTGTCCGGTCAGCGAAGGCAACTGGGACTTGCGGATTAGTCACCCGTGCCGGAACGGTCGGCGCGTCATTGCTCGGTCCGACTTGAGGGCAACTCGCCTATTTTTTCTTTGACATCGCCGCCATGAATTCCTCGGCGCGGCGTTGTATGTCGTCCTCGTTGAGCGTTTCCTTTACCGTTGCGAGTGCCCAAACGTGTCCCCACGGATCGCCCACCCAGCAATAGCGATCGCCAAAGAACATGTCTGTCGGTGGAAGCAACGATGTCCCCCCGAGTTGGACAGCTTTGGAGAAGCTTTTGTCGACATCGTCGACATACATCTCCAGCACCACGCTTGTGCCTCCCAGTGTTTCCGGCGAGCGTGGACCCTTCGCATCGTATCCGGGCATGTCCGTAAGTTGGAGATACGACTCGCCGATCTTGAACTGCGCGAAGATGCCGGGCATGCCCGGCATCGGTGCTTGATAAAGAATCTGAGCAGCGAACGCTTTCTGATAAAACTCGAGCGCCGCGCGGCCGTCACGCACCATGAGATAAGGAACTACCTGCCGATTGTTTGGTCTTCCTCCGACGATAGCCATGTCATGTGTCCTTTCGCTGGTTGATTTGCGTCAAGCGCCAGACATGTCCGGAAACATCTCTGACGTCACGGAATTGTGCGGCCCATTCGGCGATCCGCTCGAGCGGCTTGGGATGGAGCCGGTAATACCGATGGCGGCCTGAGCGCCGTGCCACGATCAGACCGCTGCGCCTCAAGACTGCCAGATGTTTTGAGAGTGATGGCTGGGTGATCCGAAATGGCTCGCCGAGCTCGAGCACCGTAAGCTCGCGCTGCTGTAGCCGCTCCAGAATGCTTCTGCGTGTGGGGTCAGCCACCGCTCGAAACAACCCATCGTGCCGATCACGTCGCATAGTGCGGATAATACATAGCCACATGGCTATGCGTCAAGAAAGAGTTTGCGATTTTATTGAGACCGAACCAACGTGGTTTCGGGTCGGATTCCACTTTCCCAGTTACGGCGTTTACCGGGAGTTACGTCTCACCGGAATAATTCTCTGACGGCAGATTGTTTCTTTCATTTGCTTTCGCGAAGCAGAGCCCCAACAGCCTCTTCCACTTTTTCGAACGCCTGCCCCTGCCCGGGTGCGGGTTGCAGCTTTCCCTCGCGATCGATCAGAAAAATCGCCGGGTACCGCGCAATCTCTCGGTAAAAAGCTGGCACCCCCGATGTGGTGGTCAGGAGCGGGTAAGTAACCGGAACCTCTTTCAAGAATGCTTGTTGCGTCGCGATGGCCTCATCTGAAATGCCCAGTACAACAAATCCGGTTCCTTTCCGGGATTGGTAAAGTTTGTCGAGTTGCGGCATCTCGTTTCGACACGGCTCGCACCACGTCGCCCATACGTTCACCAGCACGACGCGGCCTTTGTAATCGGATAGCCGCTGTCGCTTACCTTGAATGTCTGGAGTGTCAAACTCAGGGGCAGGTATATCGTGCATCGCCATGTTGCGTGACTGTTTCGAACGGGCAAAACCGTCCAGCACGGGCTTCGCGATAAGAAGCAAGGAAAGCGTCGCGATAGCCAAACCTATTTTCGCGGAGACAGAAAGACCACCGATACGCCGGTCTTTCCAGGCGAACATTAGGGTAATAAGAAATGGTACTTTCAAGTTTCCGATTATGCGACTTATCAGGAGTTGGGCGGCCAAGGCGCAAAGAGTGAGTTCATATCAGGCAATGGGCAAGTTTTCTCAAAACACGTAGAATGCCCATGCTCAATGCATTGAGATTAACCTTCGGTTTCTTGCGTCCATGCTGGCTGTCGGCTCAGTTACCAAGCAAGCTGTACTGATCCCGGTTGCAGGAGGTGTTTTCCTCTTCTGCCTGGGTCTCGTCATTTCAACAGGGGTGCAAGCACAGCAGTCGCAACAAACAGCCGCTCCGACTCCTTCTCCAGCCATCAAAGCCAGTGTGAATGAGGTGCTTGTCCCTGTCGTAGTTCGCGACACCCACGGACAAGCGATCGGCAATCTACTGAAGGACAACTTTCAGGTTTTTGATAACGGTAAGCCCCAGACCATTACTGGTTTCACGGTAGTCAAGCGGGCCACGATGAGGGAGACTAAATCTTCTGCTTCCAGTTTTGAACCGACCGACTCGCCCCACGTCTCACAGCCCATCTCCTCGCCTCAGCGGTTTGTCGTCTTTCTCTTTGATGACTTCAACTTAACTTTCGCCGATCTTCCCTATGCACAACAGGCTGCGATAAAAGCGTTGGAGTCTCTCGCACCTGCGGATTTCGCGCTTGTGCTTTCCACTTCTGGAGTAAACAGCGGCATGACCCGCAACCACGAAAAACTAAAGCAAGCGATCCTAGATTTAAAGGTCAGGAATCTTTTACGCGCCGACGAACACAAGTGCCACAGTGTCGATTACTACCAGGGCGACCAGATCGTAAACAAAAATGACGTATTGGCTCTTCAAGCTGCCACCCTAGAGGTCGCATACTGCGATAAACACATTACTCCTGAAGCGGCGGAGAGCATGGCACAAACCGACGCGGCACGGGCCGTGCAGTTGGGCGAACAGAACTATCGTGCCAACTTGGGCTCCTTGCGGTTGATTCTAAACAAGCTGATGGCTCCGCTTGCTGGACAGCACATTATTGTTGTGGTCTCTCCTGGATTCTTCACACCTGGCCCGGAGGCGGCGACTATTAAATCTGAAATCCTGGACCTCGCTGCCCGCACAAACACGGTTATCAACACTATCGATACGCGAGGACTCTACACGACAAATGTAGGATCAGACGTAACCACACGAGTTGATCCGGCTTCACAACGCCTCATCAACCGATATCACCAAGCATCGATGGATGCGGATTCTGAAGTTATGGAAGAACTTGCAGATGGAACGGGCGGTACTTTCTATCACAACAACAACGACCTCGAAGCGGGATTTAAGAACCTCATCGCCGGTGCTGATTACAAATATTTTCTCGCCTTTTCTATGAAAGCAAAACCGCGCTCGTTCCACCGCTTGAAAGTTAAGGTGAATCAACCGGGCGTCTCGGTTCAGGCTCGACGCGGTTACTTTAGTCCAGCACCGGAAAAGCACAAGCAGTAGGGTTCTCCACCCGAACTCCTGGTAAACGCCGTTGCCGTACAAGTGAAATCGGCCCCGGGTTTTAGTGCTTCCTTTGTATTGCGTGCTGTGCCCTCGTAGGTCTTTCGGTTTGATTGCTGGCTTAATCTACTCTTTCTATGGCACTTAGCGGTTAACCCGCGATTAAGGCACGGTTTAGTTGACTGCCCGCCTGACGCCTTACATAGTCGCGCCTAGAGCGGAAAAATACGCGCGCGAATCAGCATCACCCAATGACGCGGCACCCACATCCCGTCGCATCGAACATGGAGACGAAATCATGGAACGACGATCCAACTTCTTTGCATTCGCCTTGGCTGCGGCGGTCACGGTAGTTGCAGCGACAACAATGCTATACGGGCCAGTCGGTTTGGTTGCCGCCGCGCAGGCTCCCCAGGCAGCGGCGAGGGCCAAGATCACGTTCCGGGGCACCGAGTACTTCCTACGAATATCGTCGCAGGGCAAGGGATACGAATTCAGGCCCTCGGGCCAAGAGGACCTTCCTACCTTCACCGACAGTCTGACGCTGGACCTATACCCTGCGGCCCATGACGAAGAAGCTCTGGCCACGATCACCAGCCGGATTCGGGCTATCGCCGAGGGCGCGAAAGCCACATTCCTACCAACAGTTTCCGCTTCAGGGCAATCAAAGGGCGAACACTTCTTTGCGGCAGTGGTGCCAACCGCACATGGAGCGGACTTCGATGCGATACGCGTCGTCCTCGTCGACAAACAAGCAGTGGGGGTGTTTTATACTCACCGGTCGTACGGCCAATCCGCTGCCGATGCAACGAGTGAGTGGGCAAAGAAGAACGCTGCCGACGTCGAACAGCAGCTTCTGCAGTTTGATGCCTCACACGCGGTGTCGTCTGCAAAGGGTTCCACCACCCCGTCTCCTGCCGCTGACAACTCAGGTCTGCCAGCGGGTACGATTAAGAAAGGCACACTGACGACTCCGCAACTTATGCGCGACACGATGCAAGGGGTCGTTGGCAAGGTAGCCACATTGGGATGCGACAAAATTGAGGATGTTGCGCGATACGTGGTGATGCCGTTCTCTGGCGCGCCACGCGCTCGACAGTGGCAGGAGAAGTGGATGGTCAGGGGTTGCGGCAAACAATATCCCGTGGATATTGATTTCAAAGAGGATGGTGCAGGAGGGGCTTATTGGACGATAAAGAATTGAGGATCGCTGACACCACGTCTTCTCAGCTTTCGAATGCAGTCATGGGATACGAAGAATGATTGACGCCGTAACGGGACAAGTGTCGCGGCCTGGTACTTCATCTGTCTGGTAACACTTATCGGGCATATCCACCGCGCAGTTGAACCGAAAGAGCTTCAATCCAGAAACGATTTGTTACGTTTAATTAGCGGAGTCGTTCATTCCGCGAAGGAGTTCCATAGTGGTGTCGATCAGTCGTCTTCTTCTCCTTGTGCCTGCTGCGCTGTTACTCGCATCTGCTGCGCCTTCCCCTTCGGAGAAGCCTCCCGACGAGATGGGAATTCGAGCCGCAGTCATAGCGTTTCAGGAAGCTTGGAACCATCACGACATGAAAGCGATGGCGAACGTTTTCACCGAAGACGCCGATTTGATTAACGTGGTGGGAACGCGCTGGCAGGGGAAAGCAAATATCGTGAAGGCACTCGGCGTTTTTCATCGCGAGATGTTTAAGAATGAACAAATACATTTCGACGAGATAACAATTCGTTCGGTCTCACCGACTGTGGCCGTAGCAGTCGCCATCCAGATTAGCAGCGGTGAAATGAGCCTACCTGAGGGGCACGGGCGTAAAGTAGCTCCCACTGGCAGCCAACTCGACACATTCGTGGTTGTAAAGCGCGAGGAGGTTTGGAAAGTCGCTCACGGCCAAAACACGACTGTGAACGCAGACGCGCAAGC
Organism: uncultured Acidobacteriota bacterium; assembly: GCA_963787685.1. Taxonomy (GTDB): domain Bacteria; phylum Acidobacteriota; class Terriglobia; order Terriglobales; family Acidobacteriaceae; genus Sulfotelmatobacter. Next base: position 8,074 of record CAWBED010000021.1, on the reverse strand, counting down.
CTTCGACCCGATCAAGACCGACTGGAATGGCGAGATTCCCCAATAAGCCTCCGACGCGGGCGGATTCGTTCTATGCGTCTCATGGCCTATCGCTCACCCTGAACTAGTCCGCTCTGAACGTTTGCACTCAACGCTCTAAGGGAAACGCGGTTGCCGCAAAGTCTGTTCCAATGAAGGCAATGGTCTCTCGCGTTGAACTTTTAACACCATTGAGTATTGAAACCAGATATAAGCGGGCGTCGGACCTAACTTCTCGTAGTTTTCGTCAAAGTACCGTTCAAGTGTCTGATCCGTTGGGATTGTCTGCGGCGGCATCGTAGCGATGACCGTCGTCATTTTCTTTTCAGTTCTCTCCATGAATGCGGGATCTTTTAATCGCCAGTAGGCAGCAGCGATTCGATTAGCACCGTACTCCACTGAGTAGTGATTCCCGCCGGTCTTGTGTTGGCACGCCTGCCACCAGTGGCTCAATTCATGAACAAATACCCAGTGGTGTATTCCATCTTCGAAAGCCTCCTCACCCGTTTTTTCGCCACCGAGTAAAGCAGCCAAACGGGTGAATCGTGCCTGCTGCTTTGGCGACAACGCAGACCATACGGCAATGTGCAAGATGTTCTTCTCATCCTCATAGTTTCCATAGGAGGGAGGATTGTCCAAAACGATTGTAGGCGGAGCCAGACCCACTTGAAATCCATCCGTTTTAATCGTCTCGATGAAATCGTTTTGCAAAGCGACAAGCTTGGCCATCTCTACTTCATTCGAAGAAGAGTTCACCGCAGGCGATGCAGCACGGGCACCGGTTTGGGTCGCGCAAACAGTCGCGAACAAAAACGCAACGCCCAACGAGAGAAGTCGATTGGCAAGCATTTCGCAGATGCTAACAAACACAACCATTCGTGTCCACGGCGCGTGCGACCCATTCGGGATTACCGATATTCTTCAAATACTTGATAGCCGTTTGTGCCGACGATCAAATCCAGGAGGCGCTGCCTGCGGTGTTATTCAACTACCACGCCTACGTGTGCCTTTCGCAGCTTACGCCGACCCCGAGATTCCTTCCGACGCCGAGATTCACCGTTCAACGCAATCGCTGAGCACGGCGAATGAACGTATCCGGTCGTGCCGCGTCGTGACGCAGGCTTTGATTCCACAGTGGAGCAATTAAACAAGTGCGGTCCCGTTCGCCGGCTCCGCACCTATTCGACTTGGGAGCAGTGGTTCGACAAGCCTTTCCGGTTACCGCCCTCATGCACAGCCGTCATGCTGCAAATAATAGTGCGAGCGCGGTGCTGACCCTCGATCATCGCGTCGTAGCTTTCCTTAAACCGTACGAGCCCGACATTACGCGCCGTGGTCGCCCGGTACATCAGTAGGCGTAGGCGGGCCCGCGTGATCGCACGCAACCACAATCACATTCGCGAGACGCAGCATGTCCGGCCATATGCGGATTCTGCTCTTCAGTGAGAATCCGGCAGAGGGAAAAATTGATTCCGCGTGCCGGTATAACTTCTCTAGAGCAGCCGAAGCGTTAGGGATGTTATCGTTTTTCTTTTTGGTGAGCACCGATGAAAATCTCGCTACCAAACCCTGAGCTTCGGCCCGCAGTTCAGGAATTGTCATCGGCAAAGCCGACCGATCCTTGTACATTGCGTGAAGCATAGCGCTGCGCTTGATTTGGATCAACCAGAGCGGAAGCCAAGGCGACTGCGAGCCGTCCAGCGGTGAATGCGAAATCGAACTGTCGAACTTTCGACCACTTCAAACGCCCACGATTAGACGCTTTTCAGGCGCATCAGATTTCGTTGCGTCGGATCGTCGTTCCGCCTGCCTGCGTTCCGCCTGTCGCCGGTCCACACGGCGGCGTTTACCGGTGGATGTGTCGGCGGGGTGATGTTGACGCTAAACGGTAGGGTACGGACCAGAGATTTGCGTTGATAGAAAAACTCGGTACAACTTCGGGACAACTGAGAGAGCGAAAATCGACTTGATTTGACGTGTAAGCGACACCGAACAAAGCATTTAGTGTTTTTCAGGGTCCTGCTTTGCAAGCAGGGGGTCGCTTATGAGCCTTCAAGACGCACGTCGGCCAGTTCATTTGATTGAAGAAACGTCTGCAAGTGGTTGAGGAAACCAAAGCTGGTTGTACGAACAGGGCAGGAAAATCAGCATACCGCCGATTTGAATCCCTTATTGATTGGGTTTGAAATGTTCGGACATCCACAAGAAGTAGGGTCCAAACTGGGGTCCAACTTGCCCGTTTTCAGAGCACAATTTCTGGGTTAAACGGTGCAGAATCAACGTTCGTCTGAAAATTAACAGCCGAATGCTCTACCATTGAGCTACCGGGGAACAGGCAAGTTAGATCCTTAGTTTACAACACGATGCACTAGCGTGCCACTCTCCCCTCTACCAGTTGGGGTCCAAATGTCCAACTTGGGTCCAATAACGGCTTCACTTTCGCCATTTCGGGAGCGTGATGCTGGCGCAACATCTTCGTGTAGTGGTCGACCATTTTGTCCGAAGAATGTCCGCACCAATCACGAATGACCTGACGGCTCACCCCGGAATAAACAAGGTGAGAAATCCGGCCTCTCCGAAAAGCGTGCATCCCTATGCCAGGTTGAATTAGCTTCAGCTTTCGCAATACAGGTTGAAGCTTGTCCTCCAGCACATTTGATAGACGCAACGGCGTGCCGTTTCTGGTTTCAAAGAGATAACCGTGCGTCTTCCACGCAGGTGTTGCTTGAGTTCCATCGCTACGGAAGCATCAATGGGCACCGTGCGGGTTCTGTCCTCATCACCCGTATCACTCTTCGACGTGTTTTCTTCTCCTTCGAACACTGAACGCCGAATGGTGATCACCTGTTCATTCAAGTTCACATCCGTCTCAACTCTCAGCGCAAAAAGCTCTCCGGCCCTTGCTCCCGTGCCGGCTGCCAGTGCGAACAGCGCGCGATTCAACTGCGTCTTCGCGGCATTCACAATGGCGGCCATTTGTGAAACGGTGAAGTATGGAAGCTCCCGTTGCACACTTTTGGGTGGTGCGATCTTTTTCCATTTGACAAGCCACGGCGACACAATGGGTTTGCCACTCTGCGCCATTTCGTCAAATTGAAAGTTGTAGATCGCGCGGACGATACCAAAGAGATTCTTGATCGACTTGCGGGATAGGCCTTCTCTCTGCCACGTTTGAATCAACCCTCGCATGATGGGATAGCTAATCTCATCAAGCAAAGTGTCCTCCAAATGTGGAAGGATGTGCTTGTTCAACTCGCAAGACATGCTGCGTGGCGACGAGCGCTTTTTGTTGACAGTCAGGTGAAGAGTTTTCCATCCACGAGCCGCCAGACCGAAAGTAGCGACTGGCGATTGGGAGCGAGCAAGATGACTCTCGTCATTGATGCCCTCATCCTCAATAAACTTCGACAGCCACCGTTCGGCTTTGGGGCGCGTGAACTGGTTGATGTTCCCGATTATCACCGTACGTCTCACCCTTTTGTTCTGGCCCGGCACATCGGCCCGATAGCGGCCGATATACTGAAAGCCCTTTACATATACAGAACCACGTTGTCCGGATCTGCGAGACATTGATCCCCTGTCTCGTTGATTCGGCACCGTAACCGTTTCTACGGTATCGGTTTTGGTTCCAGACGACAATAGTATTGAAGGCACGCGTCTTACCTTCTGTCGATAGCCTGATCGTCCGCTTTCTCAGCAGTCGTCTCGTGAGGTCGCATGTCCGAACGCTGGTCGAAATCGTGTAATGTTTGCGCCGCGTCGCGTTGCCAGTCTCTATGAGAATCCGCCTGAGCTTTTTCCACTGTGTGTCTCGCGTAGTAAAGCGGGTCTGCTTTGTCGTCCGACCTGTAGTCGGCGATACGCTGGATGATTTCCTGCGGGTCGTCGCCACGGGCGAGTGCACGTTTGGCGTACGCCCAATCCGCTTCGGATTGGCTGCGATGGCCGGATGGCATTCTGCGTGGCGCGCCGTAACCCTTCCGAAACGCGTCGCGGTGCCTCGGGCGAGTCTTCATGAATCGCAAAATCGCGCAGGTGGTAAATCGCATCGGATTGCTGGATCGCGCGCACAACAAATGCCTCGTTGTACTTACGGTTGGCAAATCCAGGTATCCGCAGAACACGCGCAATATCGGTGGCAGCGATGTCTCCCTGAAATTGATTGGCCAGAGAACGCATTAAAACTTCAGCCGCTTGCCGGTCGAGCCCGTCGACGCGCCAGACAACTTGATTCTTCTCAGGCGAGGTATCGAGGACGAACGTGGGAACGGGTGTGTTGCCGTCCGTTCGTATGGTGCGGAGCGAAGCGGGTGCGTCTGCGTCCAGGTCAAGATAGACGTGACGGATTTCGCGAACACTCTCCTTGGTTCTCGCAAAGCTGTTGGCCCGAAGGGGATTCATCCCGAGAAAGATATCGGCGCCTGCGTTGTTTTGCTCCTTCAACCAATCCTGAATGCGCGAATCCGCGATGTCTTCCGCGAGAAGGATGCGCTGGATGGTTTGGGCGCGAGCACGGTTGCGGACGAGAATGGCGACGCGGTTCTCGGGTTGATGCAGCGTCAACACGTAATCCGGCGCCGTGAGGAATCTTGACGTAAAGGGGAAAACGCCGCTCATGCATGTTCCTTGGGCCCGACGTAGATCGAACAGAAATCAAAGAGATCCGAATCCGGGTCGTAGCTGTTGATTTCCAGGACTTCGGAGATGAATCGCCGGCCCGGTCTTCGTTCGATATGAACGACGACATTGAGTGAATCGGTGATGTTCGTCTTGATCGAGTGGGCGCGATCTACAACATTCACTGGTCCAGCATCTTTTCCGCCTTCAGTTGCAACCTGAGCGACTTCGGACGCGATCAAGCGATGTTCGCACCATCGAAGACGCAACTGGCAACGAGGGTTTCGGACGCGGACGACACAATCGTGCTTCCGATGAAGTCAGAGAAGGAGTTCAAGCTGGATCGGACCAATCTCCTCGCCAAATTGGGCAAGATTTGGGGTGAAGTTCCGATTCGTCTGCTACAGCATCTGGACCTTCGAAATGGGGTTTACGGATTCGTTGGGCTTTCCGACCGAACGATGTTTCCGATTATCCGGCCCGGTTCAATCGTACAGATCGACCAGAACCAACGTAAGGTCGCACAAGGAAAATGGGAGGACGAAGACCACAGGCCGATCTATTTTGTCGAACTTCGAGGTGAATTTATTTGCAGTTGGTGCGAGATGCAGGACGGTGATCTGAACGCAGTTCCTCACCCGAAGTCAAAATGTAAGGTGCGGCGCTTCGCATATCCCCGCGAGGCTGAGATTGTGGGCCGCGTCATCGGCGTTACGATGCGCCTGGTGGAAGCCGAATAGTCGACGAGGATGCGAAATTGAACCGGTTTCACTTGGAAAAACCGGCTTGGACGAATATTCTGTTCGGCGGTCCGATACTTCGCAACCCTAGAAAGAGGCAATCATGGTAATTGGAGACCGTTTGCGAGAACTACGAGAGACGAAGCAGCTGTCTCAGGGCGATATCGAAAAGAGAACAGGGCTGCTGCGTTGCTACATTTCGCGAGTCGAGAACGGCCACACCGTACCCGCGATTGAAACTCTCGAGAAACTGGCGCGAGCGTTGGAGATTCCGCTCTATCAGCTGTTTTACGATGGCGACGAGCCGCCGAAGCTGCCGAATCTTCTCAAGCGGAAGACCACCGACGACATCGCATTTGGCAGTCGCGGCAAACAGGCGAACTACCTCCAAAGATTGCGGAAGTGCTTGAGCAAGGCGGCGGAGTCGGACCGGAAACTCATCATGGCCATGGCGCAGAAAATGGCTACGGGCCGAGGTCGTCGCGTGGCGGCAGAAGTCTGAGAGACAAGGAAAGGGCCGCGTGCGAGAACGCGGCCCTCAAAGTACGGAATTAGCCTGATTTGACTGGCTCTTTGCGTTTCGGCTTGCCAATGCCCTTCTTGTCCGTTCGTTTCGAGAGTTCCGTACGAACGTCCGCAGCGAGTTTCACCGGGTCGATCTTGTATCGCGCGGCCGTACGAGCAAGGTTGGAGTTCTTCGCAAGCGACTGCCGCGGATTGAATGCGGGGCGATACAGGTCGGCTACGAGCGCGCACACGATAAGGAAACGTTGCAGGTCCTGCGCGTTCATTTCGCGAACCGCTTTCCCAGCGATCGCCTCGTAATCGACGGTCATCCCGCCCCAAGCCGCCTTGCTTTTTTTCTCTTCCCAACCGTACACGCGGCATATGCGCCGATGATTATGATGGCCAAGCCTACGGAAATAGTCGGTTGCGGCCATTTCCAAGTCGGGGCGGGAGAAAGTCCCAGGCAGCTTCTTGCGGATGGCGTCAAGAACTCGTACGCGGGATTGTTTTTCGATGCGCTCCGAGAGAAGGTCTTTCGCTCGCGCAGCACGTTCCTGCGGTGACGTCTGATAACGTGTCCCGCCTGAATGCACGAAACACTTTTGGCCCGGCATACATGGAGCACCGTTCCCGCTTTCGATCCGTCCACGATCACGGCTGGTTGCGTGTGCTGGCATTCGTTCTTCTCGGTGATGCGCCGGTATTGACCTTCATACAAAACATCCGGCTGCGGCTTTTTGGTCTGCCATGCGGATGCGCTGGAAACGCGTAGCGGTTTCACGCCGGATTCCTCCAGCGGCTTTATGCGGATTTGCACCAGCGCTTCGCCTTTCTGACATCGAACACGTAGGCAGCACGGAACCCGGCGACTCTGCGAGGCGTTTCTTCGCGCTCTTCCTCCTTGTCCGCTTTGCGCCGAACGATGGGAGCGAGAATCATGATGCCCTTCTCGCCCTTCCTGACAAAGCGCCCGAGTTCATTCCACGTGCGGAAACCAGCGATGTAACTGGCATTTGGTTTCTGCGAAGCGATGAGCAACACGTTGTGAAGGCTATAGCGGTGGAAACGTCCGATGGCCTTGAGATAACCGGTGAGCGCCTCACTGTGACCGGCATTGAGCGCGGCGGCGAGCTGCTCGATGGCCTTGTTTGTGATTTCCTTGATTTGTTCTGATTTCATTTCCGTTCTCCTGTGCGGGGATTTGGTTCCCTCGCCGGCGCTGGGGAACCAAAGGACCGCGTTTGCAGGAGAACGGAAGAAACTAGGATTACGAAGCCGAAGCGTGGGGCAACGGGCGTGACACGAGTCAGCGAGTGGCCCGGCAGTGTGCGAGCGGAGGCGGTAGAAGGTGACGGTGTGGATCTGAACGAGCCTGGCGCTCTGGGGAGGCAAATGCATAATCCCCCAATAATCTTGGGTATTTGTGAACCATGCACTAAATGCTTGATATATAAGGAGGTAGACTTGATGGCTTGCGAATGAATCCAGCCTGGCGTACAATACCCTTAATAAGTTGGGGGATTGTGTTATGCATGAATCGTATCCTTATATAGAGGTCGCTCGGCGGCTTTACGAAGTGGCGCGATCGCAGCAAGGATTTTTCACGACAAAACAAGCGATACGCGCGGGGTTTTCCGAGAAGGTGCATTCCTACCATGTGACGGCGGGAAACTGGATTCGCGAGCACCGTGGAATTTATCGGCTCGCCGAATTCCCGCCTCCGGAACGCCCGGACCTGATGCTGTGGTATCTCTGGTCGCAAAACCGGCAGGAAGTGCCCCAGGGAACATACAGTCATGACACGGCGCTCAGTCTTCATGAACTATCGGACATCATGCCGTCGAAGCTGCATATGACCGTGCCGAAGGCGTTTCGCCGAAACAGCCGGATTCCAGAAATCCTCGTGCTTCACCCAGCACATCTCGACGCGACGGATGTTCAGGAAATGTTCGGAGTGCACGTGACCCGCCCGCTGAGAACCATCGTCGATCTGCTTCAAAGCGGTCACCTAGACCGGAGTCAGCTGAAACGGGCTGTGGACGAAGCAATTCGACGAGGGCTTATCGGAAGAAGAGAAATCGACGGGATGCCCAAGAATAAATTCCAGAACTCGCTTCGCGAGCTGGCTGAACAGCGGGCGTAATGCACGAAGCGAAATCTTACAAAACAGCCGGGGCTTTTCGCGCCGCTCT
>CAWBED010000020.1:0-38656 GCA_963787685.1 uncultured Acidobacteriota bacterium | reverse complement strand
GTTCCGTGTCACCCGGTCCATTTCGCTCCCGTCTTCAACACTTCCATCACCTTTGCCAGCCGTCGTTTCCTCGTCTCATCCTGCTTCGCGCCGAGAATCGAATTCGCCATCTCTTTCTTGTGAGTGAACGCGAGTTGCTCCCATCGCGCCTGCGCCTTCTTGTTCTTCTCCAGTTCCTTCTTCAACTCGGCAGGTGGCTCGACGGTCCGTTCCTCGACATCGCGCTCCATCACGACTTCCACCATATCGCCGGGCTGAGCCGCGGCTCCCTTGCACAGCGCCTTGTTCACCGGCATCATGTGAGGACCGCCGCAAGGCATGAGCGATGAACGGAACGCGAAGCCGTTAATCGTCCCTCGAATTGGAACCCGGCCGCGCGTCCCAAAATAATCAGTCACATCCACCGGCGGGATGATCGCGGCAACGACGCCCGCTTCCTTCCCTTGGATTTTTGCCCGGAACCGCAGTTTTTTCTCTGCCATCGTTCGTCTCCTGATGCGCGCTGGTAAACTTTAGCGTTGGAACCCGCGGATGACAACCGCCATGACAGTCCATTCCTCTACCGAAACCGCTGCCCTGGCAACCGCGATCGCGCCCGCCCTGATCCAAATTCCGGCCGGCTGGTTCCTCATGGGATCCGATTCCGGCCAGGACTGCGAACGCCCCATCCATCGCGTCTGGATCGACACATTCCTCATGGCCGCGACCCAAGTGACGAATGCCGAATACGAGAGATTCCTGAGCGCGACCGGGAATCCATCTCCGCCTTTTTGGCAAGATGCGAATTTCAATCATTCCCAGCAGCCGGTCGCCGGAGTTTCCTGGCACGAAGCGGTCCGATATTGCGAGTGGCTGAGTTCGCAGACCGGACGCCATTTCCGCCTCCCAACAGAAGCCGAATGGGAAATTGCTGCTCGCGGTGGCCTTGAACAAAAACAATTTCCTTGGGGAGACGAATCGCCGCAATCCTTGCCGGACTATGCGACACGCTGGCAGACCGGGCCCGAACAGGTAGGCCGCTACGCACCGAATGCCTTCGGCCTTCACGACATTGGCGACAACGTCCATGAGTGGTGCAGCGACTGGTACGATCCCGAATTATTACGCGGTCTCGACCGACCGCAATCCGCGCGGTCCTGAAAAAAGCCCGATGACGCCGCAACGCAAATCTTCTCGCGGAGGCTCGTGGCGTCACCATATCAAAGTCGCCCGCTGCTCCGCCCGCTCCAGCATTCCTCCTGAATTCCAATACGCCGACTACGGCTTCCGTGTCGCATGTGATTGAGTAATTGTGTAACTTGGTAATTGTGTAATTGAAAACCACTCAGTCAGCAGCTAGGTTTTTCAATTACGCAATTACCAAATTCTCCAATCACTCAATTTCCTATGTTCAGCACCGATCTTCTGAAAAGCAAACGCATCCTCATCACCGGCGGAGGCACGGGCCTTGGCAAAGGCATGGCCGAACGATTCCTAGAGTTGGGAGCTACAGTTCACATCTGCGGCCGCCGAGAAGAAGTGTTGGAACAAACCGCCGCTGAACTGACTGCAAAAGGACCGATCCATCCGATCCCGTGCGACGTTCGCAATCTCGACGCGGTCGAAGCTATGATTGATTCGATCTGGAGCGAAGGCGCCCTCGACATCCTCGTCAACAACGCCGCCGGTAATTTCATCTCCCGCACCGAAGACCTTTCCCCGCGCGCCTGGGAATCGGTCATCAACATCGTTCTGATGGGAACGCTCCACTGCACCATGGCCTGCGGGCGTCGCTGGCTTAAATCCGCTCATCCCGGCACAGTGCTCAGCATCTCGGCGACTTATGCGCCAGTCGGTTCCGCTTACGTCATCCCTTCCGCCGTATCCAAAGCTGGAGTCGAAGCCCTGATGCGCAGCCTCGCCGTCGAATGGGGCAACCGCGGCATTCGTATGAACGCGATCGCGCCCGGCCCGATCCCCACCCAAGGAGCTTTCTCCCGCGTCCTCCCCCGCCCCGAACTCGAGACCGTTGCTCTCGATCGCAACCCGCTGCATCGCTTCGGCACGGTCGAGGAACTGGCCAATCTTGCAGCGTTTCTAGTCAGCGACCAGTCGGGCTACATCAACGGCGAAGTCATTCGCATGGACGGCGGCGAGTTTCTGCAGGGCGCAGGTGAATTCAGCAACCTGGGCCGCATTCTCACCGATGACGATTGGAACTCCATCAAGCCCCAAAAACGGCAGAAATAGCCCGCAGACGCAGGAGAGACTCAGAAGTATGGACCAAGGGAGGAAACCATGTTGAGCACTTTGAAAAGCGGAATGATTTGCGCAGCAGTTGGATTGTTCATCCCGATCGCGACCGCTCAGCAACCGGCAGCAATTCCCTCCGCGCCAGTTCCGTCGCAGATTCTGCGTGCAAAGAAGATTTTCAGCGTAAACGCAGAGGGTGACAACGACGTCCGCATCTCGAAATACGTAGGAGGAACGAACGGGATTTACGACCAGTTCTATGCGGACGTGAACAACCTGGGACGATTCGCGTTGGTCTCAGCTCCGGCTGATGCCGATGTCGTTTTCGAAGTCAACCTTACGGTATTTGCCGTTGTTCCCGGATATCCGCGATTCCGACTCGTGATCCTCGATCCCAAGACAAACATTCTGCTGTGGGCCATGTCGGAGCCCGTCGACAGCGCGATTCTCGCCAAGACGGCTCGCAAGAACATCGCCCAATCTCTCGCGAGATTGACGCAAGATATCTCATTGCTGATTCCGAAGGAATGAAATCAGGCGTCCTTCATCGAAGAGCTTCTAGCGTGGACGACCGGCCGGCAAGTTTCGCTTTGGCACCCAGCGAGAGCGGCCAACGACTAGTGACTGTCCTTCGCCGGCATCACGATCGCCTTCAGTAGAAGATTCACAAGGCTCAGCACGATCGCCCCCAAAAATGCCGCTAGAAATCCACGCACCTGAAAGCCTGGCGAGAGCAGCGCCGAAGCTAACTCAAGCATTAGCGCGTTAATCACCAGCCAGAACACGCCCAGCGTGAGAAGAGTCAGCGGAAAAGTAATAACCTTTAGCACGAAGCCGATTGTGGCGTTGATGAACCCGATCACCAGTGCCGCAATCAACGCGCTCTTCCAGCCGCTCACAAAAACTCCCGGCACCAACTGAGCCACGATCCAGACTGCTACCGCGCTCAGAACCCAATTTAAGAGCAGTCGCATACAAGTTCCTCGATCAAACTATAAGCAAGAGCCATTCGATTGTCATCTCGACTCGCTCCCAGGACGTCCACCGTCGTCGCGATTTGTGCGACAGAGCCTGCCCTGAACGAAGCCGAAGGGGCCGTGATTTTGGCTCGTCGGACCACTCTGTCCCGCGGTCACACCACGAAAAAATTCACTCTCCGTTCTCCGTCTTCGGCCGACCCATGCAGTACACTACGCAATTCGACTTCAAGGAGGATCGACCATGCCCGACCCCGCTGTCAGCGGATCTGAATTCAAGAAGCAACTGCGTGCCGGACAACCCAAGATGGGCCTGTTCCTGAACGCGCACAGCCCGACCGTCGCCGAGCAACTCGCACACAGTGGCTACGACTGGCTTCTCGTCGACACGCAGCACGGTCCCATGGGCTACGAAAAACTTTCCGCCATGCTGAGCGGAATTTCCAATGGCGGCGCGAAATCTCTCGTCCGCGTCGGTGGATATGCTGACCGGCCCGGAATCCAGCAGGCCTTAGACATGGGCGCGGACGGCGTCCTTATCCCCTACATCAACACCGCCGGCGAAGCTCGCGAGGCCATCAGTTGCGCCAAGTACCCCACGGTCGGCACACGCTCGGTCTACTTCCCGCAGCGCAGCATGAACAAAGCCGGACTCCTCGGCTATGCCGGCAACTGGAATAACGAAGGCATCGTTGCGCTACAGGTCGAAACCGCATCCTGCATCGAGAATATCGCCGAGATCGCCGCCGTCCCCGGCGTCGACATTCTCTTCCTCGGCCAGAACGATCTCTGCATGTCGATGGGCCTCTACAACAAGTACGAATTTCCCCACATGTACACATCGCCTGAACTTGATGCCGCAACCAAGAAATTGATTGAGCACGCGCGCAAGAACAATGTCATCCTCGGACTGTTTTTGTTTGGCACCTCGCGCGTCGGAGAATTCCTCGAAAAGGGATTCACCTTCATCAGCATCGGCAATGACCTGCACCACGTCCTTACGCAAGCAGGCGCCTACGTGGCCAACATGGAAGATATCGCGAAAGAAAAAGGCAAGAACTGGAAACGCCGCTCCACCGCATTGTTCTAAAAAAAACGAGAGGGTGCCCCATTTCTCGCGCGGTTTGTGCGCGAGAAGTGGGGATTTGGACTCTAGATTTCCTCTGTGCCAACCCCGTCCCCCCTGTGGTGAGTTCTTTCTTTCCAGTAAAATTAAAACTCCGCCATGCAAGTCCTCACCGAAATCGAAACCCGCGTACTCGGCTCCCTGATCGAAAAAGACATCACCACGCCCGACTACTACCCGCTCTCGCTGAACGCGCTGGTCAACGCCTGCAATCAAAAGAACAATCGCGAGCCGGTGATGACGCTCGACGAATCTGCGGTTCGCGACGCTCTCGCGTCCTTGCAGGAAAAGCGCCTCGCCGGACCCGCCAGCGGCGCCGACAGCCGCGTGACGAAATTCGAACACCGTCTGCAAGAGGTCTTCAATTTCGACCGCCGCGAAATCGCCGTCGTTTGCGTCCTGCTGCTCCGAGGCCCGCAAACTCCCGGAGAACTCCGCGGCCGCACCGATCGCATGTACCATTTCGAAGCGCTCGAAGATGTAGTCTCCACGCTCGATCGCCTGGCCCAGCGCGAGCCCCCTCTGACGCGAATTCTTCCTCGCCAGCCGGGAACAAAAGAATCCCGCTACACGCACCTCTTCTCGGGTGAACCGCCAGAGCAGCCCGAAGTGGCACGGGCATCGTCGCCCGCACCAGACGTCGGAAACTCAGTCGCCGACCGCATATTGACGCTGGAAGAAGAGGTATCCAGACTTCGCGCCGAGCTCTCTGAAGTCCAGCAGCAGCTCGCCACTTTCCGCAAGCAATTCGAATAGCCTCAACTATATGGGAGCAATGTGGGGACAGCCGCCCTCGGCTGTCCGGTCGAGGGAAGCTCGACGGGTCTGCCGGCGAACCCACGGAACTTTCTTCCTCCACCACACGTACAATTCTCTAGAAGGAGGTCTCCGCCATGTTTACATTCCTGCTCTGGTGCCTTCTCTTTGTGCTGTGCTGGCCTCTCGCGCTTTTGGCGCTGATTGCATATCCGTTTATATGGCTGTTGCTGCTTCCGTTCAGGATCGTCGGCATCGCCGTCGACGGTGTCCTGGAAGTCATTTATCTAGGAATCACGCTGCCCTTCCGCTTGCTGGCGGCCCCATTCCGCGTTTAAGCGATCGAAGCGGACCGAGTTGGGGGTCTCGCCCTTTTCGTGTTTTCGCGGCAGCGTAGGCCATGAAAGAGCGCAGTTCAGCGACGCGAAAAACGTCGCTTTGCGGAACACAGAGCCCCGAAGGGAAGGGGAAAAAAGCCGCGCAAGAACGAAAGGGATTCTAAGTCTCCATCACCTTCAACGCCGGACTCACAATCAACCGCGCCTCAGTCGCGTGCTGCACATCCTCGGCGGTTATTCCCGGCGCGACTTCTTCCAGCACCAGCCCATCTTTGGTCACGCGGATGTACGCCATCTCGGTCGCAATCGTATCCACAACGCGCACGCCCGTGAGCGGCAGCGTGCATTTCTTCAAAATCTTCGGAGCACCTTCACGCGTCGCATGTTCCATCACCACTACGACACGCCGAGCGCCTGCTACGAGGTCCATCGCTCCGCCCATCCCCTTCACCATCTTTCCGGGAATCATCCAGTTCGCGATGCTTCCGGTCTCATCCACTTCCATCGCACCCAGAACGCTCAAATCGATGTGCCCCCCACGAATCATCGCAAACGAATCGGCACTCGAAAAATAAGACGTCCCCGGCATCTCGCTGACGGTTTCCTTCCCGGCATTGATAAGATCCGGATCTTCTTGTCCTTCCACCGGATAAGGCCCGATCCCGAGCATCCCATTCTCCGATTGCAGTGTGACCTCCATTCCCTCAGGCACGTGATTCGCGATCAAAGTGGGCATGCCGATTCCGAGGTTCACATAGAACCCGTCACGCAACTCCCGCGCAATGCGCTTCACAATGCGCTCGCGCTTATCAATGTCTTTTGAAGGCTTGTTCATCATCGATTGTCAGTCTCTGGTCGCTAGTCGTCGGTCATTAGTCGTTGGCAGTCGGCTTACACTTGTCATCCTGAGCGAAGCGAAGGCCCCCTGCACTCCCGGACTCATGGCGAATCTCGCTGGGAATTCGCCCGGGTTCGTTACGCCGTCCGCACTGTCCTCCGCTCGATTCTTCGTTCGTACAACTCTCCCTGAAAAATGCGTTTCACATAAATCGAAGGAGTATGAACCGAGTCCCCGTCCAACTCTCCAGCCTCAACCAGATGCTCCACCTCTGCAATCGTGATCTTCGCTGCAGTCGCCATCATCGGATTAAAATTCCGCGCCGTCTTCCGATAAATCAGATTCCCCTCGCGATCGCCCTTCCAGGCCTTCACGAAGGCAAAATCAGCCTTCAGTCCTCGCTCCATCACATACAGACGCCCATCGAATTCGCGGGTCTCCTTGCCTTCCGCGACAATCGTTCCGACACCAGTCGGCGTATAAAATGCCGGGATCCCCGCGCCACCCGCTCGGATCCTTTCCGAAAACGTTCCCTGCGGAACCAGGTCCAGCTTGATTGTCCCCTTCAGCACCATGTCTTCCAGCAACTTGTTCTCGCCGACATAAGTTCCGATGTGATGCACAATCTGTCCGGCAGCTAAGCAGCAACCCATTGCCCACGCCATCGACGCCGACATTGTTGCTGATCGTATGTAGATTCTTCGTTCCCTTGCGGACGAGCGCTCGAATCAGGTTCTCCGGCATCCCGCACAAGCCGAAGCCCCCAATCATGATGGTCGCACCGTCGAACACGTCGCGGATCGCCTCATCCGCATTGGCCACAACTTTATTCATAGCGCAAAGGATTCTAATTGAGCGATTGTGTAATTGGTAATTGCGTAATTTTAAAACCAACGGAATTGCAAAATTACCAAATTACACAATTACTCAATCCTCTTTTCGTTTCTTCTCCGGAATCTTTCTCAGAGCGTGCGCCTGCTCGAATTCTTCGGCCAACTGTTTCGTCGCCAGGTTCTCCCGGATGTGGGCCAGTCGCTGCTCCACCTTCCACAGCGCATCTTCCAGATTCTTCTTGTTGCTGATGGCGACATCCCTCCACATCGAGTACGGACTCGCCGCAATCCGCGTCATCTCTTTCAGCGCCCGCCCACCCGCCGGCAGCAATGGAGCATCTTCACCAAATTCTTCGACCAGCGCCGCGGCCAGCGCGGTTGAAATCATCTGCGGTACGTGGCTGATCCACGCACACAGCCGGTCGTGCTCTTCTGCGGGCAGCATTGCGATTTTCGCACCGATCTGATCGATCCATCCCGCATACTCGGCGAACAATCCTTCATTCAGACTCTGTCCCGGCATCGGAGTCAAAAACCAAACCGCATTTTGAAATAAATCCGGGTCAGCATGATCGACGCCGCTCAATTCCTTCCCCGCCATCGGATGACCCGCCAGAAACCGCTTCTCCACATTTTTTCCGAACACCTTCTGTGCGCATTGGACCACTGCGGCTTTGGTGCTTCCAACGTCGGTGAGCAGGGCTTTCGCGGGAAACGCCGGGCCCAGTCGCTCGATCAGATCGATAATCGCTAACACAGGAGTTGCCAGCACGACCAACTGACTTCCCCGAATCGCGTCTCCAGGATTGGACGTGCCCTCGTCGATTGCGCCACGCTCCCGCGCCTTCGCCAGCGCCGCATCGCGATCGCATCCCACGATGCGGCCAGCAAATTTCTTCTTTCGCAGCGCCAGCGCCAGCGACCCGCCAATCAAGCCGGTCCCAATGATCGTAATTTGCCGAATCGCCATAAAAACGAATTTGGTAATTGTGTAATTTGTAATCGGGCAATTCGGACCGCCAATGCCCAAAGAAATCTCAATTACAAAATTACCCGATTACCAAATTACACAATTACCCAATTGTCCTTCCCACCGCCGGAGCAATCATCCGCAACTCGTCCATCAATTTCGCAAACTGTTCCGGGAACAGCGACTGCGCTCCATCCGACATCGCTTTGTCCGGGTTGCAATGCACTTCGATCAACAATGCGTCCGTTCCAGCGGCCACCGATGCCCGCGCCATCGGAGCGACTTTATCTCTCCGTCCCGTCCCATGTGAAGGATCGGCCGTCATGGGCAGATGTGACAACTTGTGAATGATCGGAATCGCCGAAATGTCCATCGTGTTTCGCGTATAAGTCTCAAACGTGCGAATCCCGCGCTCGCACAAAATCACATCGTAATTTCCGCCCGCCATAATGTATTCCGCCGAGAGCAACAATTCTTCGAATGTCGCGGCGATGCCGCGCTTGAGCAGCACCGGCTTACGAACTTTCCCCAGTTCGCGCAGCAGATTGAAGTTCTGCATATTGCGCGCGCCGATCTGCATGATGTCGACGTACGGCAGCATCAGCGGAATCTGCGAAATTTCCATGACCTCGCTGATCACCAGCAGGCCGAATCTTTCTCCGGCCTCGCGCAGCAGCTTTAACGCTTCTTCTCCGTGACCCTGGAACGAATACGGAGAACTCCGCGGTTTGAACGCCCCGCCACGCAGCACTTTGGCGCCGGCCTTCGCCACCGATTCCGCGGTGCTGAATATCTGCTCGCGCGACTCGACGGAACACGGCCCCGCCATCACGACAATTTCATTCCCGCCAACATTCACGCCATTCGCCAGTTTGACGATCGTCCCCTCAGGACGAAAACTTCGTCCCGCGAGTTTGTATGGAGAACTGATGCGATGGACTTCCTGCACTCCCGGCAGCAACTCCAGGTTGCGGATATCGAAATCGATTCCCGCTCCAACCGCGCCCAGCACGGTCATCCGCGCGCCAGTAGAACGATGTACTTCAAAACCAATTTTCACCAGATGTTCAATCACCTGCTGAATCAAACCCTCATCCGCGCCTTCCTGCATTGCCACAATCATAAGATTCTCTCGATTTGTCCCGAGCTTTGAGTCGCGAGTTCTGTCTTCGAGCGAAGTCAGGAATTCGTTTTGCTCCCAGCTCTTTGCTCATCGCCTGCTGCTCGCTAATCGTTCACATCCGAATCCAATTCCGTCTCCACTTCGGTCGGTTCAACCCTCGGCACAATCTCTTCCTTCTGAATATTCCGCATCACATCGATAATGCGCTCGTAAATCCGCACCAGATCGCGTCCCGGAAGCGGCCCCGGATTCGCTCCCTGCACATTCGCGAACACGGTTCGCTCGCGGTCGGGCTCATAAATCGGCATCGAAGTATTGCGCTTAAGCTTTCCGATCTCTACCGCAGCTTTCGCCCGCTCGCTCAGCAGCGCCACCAGCTTGCGATCCAGATCGTCGATTTTCTTACGCCAATCTTCAATGTCCATATAACTCTTGCAACCTGGGTGCCCCATTTCCGGCTGGTTTTGTCGGAAGTGGAGATTTCACTCACTGCCTAACAAGAAACCGGAGTTCCAACCTCCAACAACCCTTCGATAAACTTCTTCACGGCCGCAGCTTCCCGACCCTTATTCTTCTCGATCGTTTCCACGATCGCACTGCCAACAACCACAGCATCAGCAAACTCTCCCACCTCTTCAAATTGCGATGCCGTCGAAATTCCGAATCCTAACGCGATCGGCAGCTTCGTCACGCGCCTCAATCGCTTCACCAGCTTGCGCGCATCGTCGGCCAACTGTTGACGCTGCCCGGTCACCCCCGTCCGAGATACCGCGTACACAAATCCACGCGAAGCATCCGCTATTCGCTTCAATCTTTCATCCGGACTAGTGGGCGCCGCCAGAAACACGGGAGCGAGATCATGCTCCCGCATGGCCCGCAGATATTGCGCTGCTTCTTCGACGGGAAGATCGGTGACCAGCGCCCCATCCACGCCAGCGGCCCGGGCCACCTTGCAAAACTTCTCCATCCCCATCCGCAGAATCGGATTCAGGTACGAGAAAATAATCAACCCGGTGGACTGCGCCTGCTGCCGAACCTCGGACGCCAGCGTCAACACCTGCGCCAGCGAAGTGCCATGCTTCAACGCCCGTTCGCTTGCCCGCTGGATCACCGGTCCGTCTGCCACTGGATCACTGAACGGCACACCCAGCTCGATGACGTCGGCTCCGGCTTCAATGGCGGCGAGCACAATTTCACGCGTAGTCGCGAGATCCGGATCCCCGCAAGTCACATACGCCACCAGAGCCGGTTTCTTGTAGAAAGTTAAAGGCATAGTTTGTGCGACATTGAGTTATTGAGTGATCGGCCCATTGAGCGATTGAAAATGTCACGGCTCAATCACTCAATGGCTGAAATCACCCAGTGACTCAATCTTCGACTCAATCGATCTTCAAGTTTTCCCGCAGAATCCCGACATCCTTGTCGCCGCGCCCAGAGACATTCACGATCACGACTTCGGATTTTTTCATTTTTGGCGCGCGCTTGATCACTTCTGCTACCGCGTGCGCCGACTCGAGCGCCGGAATAATTCCCTCCGTGCGCGCCAGCAAGGTCGTCGCTTCAAGCGCCTCCGCATCCGACGCTGGCACATATTCCGCCCGTCCCGCATCGCGCAACGCCGCATGCTCCGGCCCAATCGACGGATAATCCAGACCCGCCGACACTGAATGCGTCAGCGCAATTTGCCCACCCGAGTCCTGCAACACATACGAATAAGTTCCCTGCAGTACTCCTGGTGATCCGCCGCGAAACCGCGCCGCGTGATCTCCGAGCTTCTCCCCGCGTCCGCCGGCCTCGACGCCGATCAACTGAACTTTCTTATCATTGATAAAGTCGTAGAAGACTCCGATCGAATTCGAACCTCCACCCACGCACGCAATAATCGCAGTCGGTAATTTCCCCTCAGCCTTGAGAATCTGCGCCCGCGCCTCGCGCCCAATCACGCGATGAAAATCCCGCACCATCGTCGGATACGGATGCGCTCCCAGCACGCTTCCCAGCAAATAATGAGTCGTGCGTACGTTTGTGACCCAGTCACGCATCGCCTCGTTGATCGCATCCTTCAGCGTGCACGATCCCGACGACACACCTCGCACTTCCGCGCCGAGCAGCCGCATGCGGAAGACGTTCAACTCCTGCCTCCGCATGTCCTCGGTTCCCATGTAGACGACGCACTCAAATCCCAGCAGCGCGCACACGGTTGCAGTCGCCACGCCATGCTGCCCAGCGCCTGTTTCCGCGATCACGCGGTGCTTCCCCATTCGCTCCACAAGCAAGCCCTGCCCCAGACAGTTGTTAATTTTGTGCGCCCCGGTGTGCAACAAGTCCTCGCGCTTCAGATAAATCTTCGCCCCACCCAATTTCTTGGTCAGCCGCTGCGCGAAGAACAACGGTGTCGGACGCCCGGCATAGGTAGTCAGCAACTCTGTCAAGCGTGCCTGAAACTTCTTGTCCCGCTTCGCCTTCTCGTAAGCGCGCTCCAATTCCTCCAGCGCAGCCATGAGCGTCTCCGGCACATACCGCCCGCCGTAAACTCCAAACCTCCCCGGCTCAGCACCGCGAGGGATGCCCCGCCCTGGTCGCGCCTTTTGCGACAGAGCCTGCCCTGAGCTTGCCGAAGGGGTGGCGATTTTGACATTCGAACTCCGTGGAACCGTAGCCATTCCCTAACCAACCTTCCGATCAATCTCACGCACAGCTTTCACAAACGCCTGCACTTTCTCCGGATCTTTCTTCCCGGGCGCGCTCCTCCACGCCGGAAACCACATCCACTCCCCAAGGCTGAAGGGTCTCGATCGCCTCTCCGACATTCTCTGTAGTCAGTCCACCTGCAACCACTAATTTCAACCCGTTCTTCCGCAGTCTTTCCGCAAGGCCTTGCGCTTTCTTCCAATCAAATGTATTTCCGGTTCCGCCCGGCTGTCGCAAATTTCCGGAATCTAACAAAAACGTATCCAGGACACCATCCGGGATCGCAGCACCCTCAGGGAGTTTCTTCCTCGAATCCGCAAAGCCCGCTACCATCTGTTCAACTAGGCTCACATCCCCACCAAAAAGATTCATCGGGAAGGCCATCAGGCTCCGAAAATGCGGAGGCAGGCAATCCCGACCCATCGCCTTGGCCCTTTTCCCGGGACTACTCCCCGCGACCCCTTCCGCCGAAATATACGACTGTGTTCCGGTCAACCCCACCCGTAGGAAGACGTCGACTGGATCCGCATCTGGCGTCACGAACACCCCAATCTTCTCCACACTCTCCGGCAGCTTCGCCACAATCTCCCGCGCCGTCTCGACGCTCACACACCGCGGGCTTTTCTCATAAAACACGAATCCCACCGCGTCCGCCCCCGCGTCAACCGCAACGAGCGCGTCCTCCAGATTCGTCATCCCGCAAATCTTCACCCAAGTCATAATCCAGTTGCCAGTTGCCAGTATCCAGTACGCCCTGTCTAGTGTTGCGACCTGACAAAAGTTTTTGTCATTCCGAAGCGGCGAAGCCGAAGAGGAACCTGCTGCCCTCGACGGCACCAAGAAACTCGCCAACTACCTAACAGTCGCACACTACGAAAGCGAGCGCTTCAGCGCCCGCTCGTTACCCCGGCACTCGGTACTCGCATCAACTCCCGCAACGCCTCTCCCGGCGACGAAGCCCGCATCAACGACTCTCCCACGAGGAAAGCGTGATAACCCGCAGCCTGCAGTCGCGCAATATCCGACGAAGAATGAATCCCGCTCTCCGCCACCCGCACCACGTTTGCAGGAAACTTCTCGGCTAGCGAAAACGCGGTTTCCAGATCAACTTGAAACGTGCGCAAATCGCGCGTATTCACGCCTATCAGATCGCATCCCGTATCCAGCGCGCGCATTAGCTCTTCACCGTCATGCACCTCGCACAGAACGTCCAGCCCCTTCGCCCGCGCTCCTCGCGACAGCCTAACCAACTCTTCCTGTGTCAGCGCCGCCACGATCAGTAACACGGCATCCGCCGCATTCGCTCGCGCCTCGATCAACTGAAATTCGTCAACGATAAAATCTTTGCGCAAGCAGGGAATCGAAACCGCTGCGGAAGCCTCGCGCAAATTTCTCAGCGATCCCTGAAAAAACTCTTCATCCGTCAGGACCGACAGTGCAGCCGCTCCGGCCTTTCCCAACTCCCGCGCAAGCTCCGCCGGATGAAACTCTGCACGAATCAATCCCTTCGACGGCGATGCCTTCTTCAACTCGGCAATCACTGCCACGCCGTCGCGGCTCTTCGCAGCCAGCACCTGCCGGAACCCGCGCGGCACATGCGCTTCCGCCCGTTGCTCTACTTGACGCAAGTCCGCCGCGCGCTTGGACTCCGCCACCCGCGTCCGTGTGGCCGCAATAATCCGGTCAAGAACGGCTGCCATAGAGAATCTTTTGATTATAAGGGACTGCCGCGATTACATCGTCACGAGGCGGTGGCCCCCCCTTGCCGCGCCTTCTGCGACAGAGCCTGCCCTGAGCTTGCCGAAGGGGTGGGAATTTTGACTTCAGATTTTGGAAGTAGATTCTACCCTCAGAAGTTTCGCTCTTAAATTTCGAACCGCTTTCCTACTCCATCCCCAGTGACGCCTTCACCGACTTCCCATACTCCCGGGCTTTTTCCAGTCACGCGAGGCTCATCTACAGTCAGCAACTTTCGGTCCCGCATCACCACACGCCCGCCGATCACCACCGTCTCCACATCGCTCCCTTTCAGCGAATACGCAATCTGAGCATAGATGTCATACATCGGCACCGCATTCGGCTCATCCAGACTGATGATTGCCATATCCGCTTTCTTTCCCACTTCCAGCGATCCAATTTCTTTCTCCAAATGCACCGCCCGCGCTCCGTCAATGGTCGCCATCTCGACGACGGCCTTCGCATTCAGTGCCAGCGGATTCATTTTCGTAATTTTCGCCAGCTTCGCCGCCAGATCGATCTCTTCCATCAGGTCGAGATCGTTATTGCTTCCAGCTGGACCATCCGTCCCCAGCCCAACCGCAACTCCCGCCGCTCGCATCTCCGGCACTGGAGACACTCCGCTCGCAATCATCATATTGCTCGACGGATTATGCACGCAGCCGACTCCGCGCTCCGCCAGCGTCTTGCGATCGGCCTCGTCCACAAAAATGCAGTGCGCCGCCACCACATCCGGCCCCAACACCCCAATCTTCTCCAGATATTGCACCGGAGACATGCCATTCGCCTTCTCGCTGTCCTCCCACTCCTTCTTCATCTCCGAAACGTGAATCAGAATCGGCGCATGATATTTTCTCGCCAGCGCCGCCGCATCCTGCAGCGTCTTCTTCGAGCACGTATAAATCGAGTGCGGTGCCGGAGCCGCGTGAATCAGCGGATCTCCCTGCCACTTCTTCAGGAATTTTTCCGTGTACGCCAGCATCTCGGCTTCGCTCTTATTGTCCGGCGCCGGAAAATCGATAAATGTCTCGCCCAGAACGCCGCGCATTCCTGCAGCTTTCGTCTCTTCGGCAACCGCGTCCTCGAAGTAATACATATCCGCAAACGTCGTTACGCCCGCGCGGATCTGCTCGGCTGCGGCTAACCGCGTTCCCCAACGCACAAAGTCTTCATTGACGTTCTTTTTTTCGGCCGGAAAGATGTACTTGTACAGCCAGTCATTCAACGTCACATCGTCATGCAGCCCGCGAAACAGCGTCATCGGAACATGTGTGTGTCCATTGATGAACCCAGGCAGAACCAAGCCGCCGTGCGCATCGATTTTTTGTGTGGACTTGTAGCGAGCCTCAATCTCAGCGCGCGGTCCCACTGCTACAATCGAATCCCCGCGCACCGCGACGCTTCCATCCTGATAAATCGCCCTCGTCGAATCCATCGTCACCACGATCCCGCTGCTGACGATCAAATCGACATCCTGCTTCGCCTGCCCGAACAGCGCCGCACAAAACAAACTCCCAACAGCAACTGCGATCCTGAGAACTTCGCCTATCTTCATTCTTCCCTCGTTCACCACAAATATTGGGGGTGCCCCACCCTTCTCCCGTTTTTGCGAGAGGGTGGGGGTTTTGACCCCCTATTTCGCCGCCACTCTTTTCAAATAGAACCGGAAGAAATCTTCCGAGTTCGATTCCAGACAAACTTGCGCATTCACGGGCCCCGGCTCCTCCCGTGTGAATCCCTTTTCGTCCACGCGAATATGCATCCCCGTCACCGGACAGAGCTCCGGCTTCAATGCAAACACCAGCGTCATCGGATCGAACAGCGTCGGCGTCTCCTGCCCCCAAAGGTGATACAAGATCGCCAACTGATCCGTCACCGCAGTCCCCTGGCTGAATAGAAACGCTCGCTTTACTTCATCCAATTTCAGCTGCGTCGA
Source organism: uncultured Acidobacteriota bacterium (assembly GCA_963787685.1). GTDB lineage: Bacteria > Acidobacteriota > Terriglobia > Terriglobales > Acidobacteriaceae > Sulfotelmatobacter. The sequence goes on along the minus strand of CAWBED010000020.1, from coordinate 23,099 downwards.
ATCCAGCGGCATCACGTACAGCGGCACGCCCGACGCGAACAGCTTTTGCGCTGACGCCACGTCATTCAAAATATTCCATTCGGGCATCGGAGGCACCGGCGGCGTGTATTCCATATCCCCGTATCCGCGCCTCACCGATCCGCCCATCAGCACGACGCGCTTCAGTTTTCGGAACGTATCCGCATCCTGATCGATCGCCGCTCCCACATTCATCAGCGGTCCAATCGCGATCAACGTGATCTCTCCCGGATATTTCTTGATCTGCTCAAGAAGAAACGCCACTGCATCCCCATGTGACGCCTTGGCGAAATGTCCGCCGTCTCCATACTTTCTCTGCGACATCGGATTCTTCGTCGCCGTTGCCTTCCCGGCCATCACCGGAATGTCCGCACGCCCCACCTCACCCAAGAACCGGTCGGTGATTTTCGCCCGCGCCTCCGTATCTCCAAATGTCGTCGTCACTCCCAGAACCTGTAGTTCCGGACTTTTCACCGCCAGCGCCAGCGCAAACGCATCGTCCACGTCGTCGCCGATATCGGTATCAATAATGATTTTCTGCGGAGTTGGCGACGGCGCACTCTGCCCCCGAACCGTCGGCGCAGCTGCGCACAACGCAACGCACAGAAGCCATCTCGCCGCCAAATAACGAACTCGTCCCCTCGCCATCTCGTCCTCCGGCCTTGCGTTGCACTGAGCCGACCACGATAAACGAAATCGCGCTCTTCGTCGAAGCGTTTCCCCCGCCGCTCACCGAATCCCTCGCGACTGACTCAGCTGCCGCACAGACTACGCTCCCAACCGCCCGCCCAGAGCGGCATACACGAAACTCCCGCTTGACAGCCCTGTCATCCGAAGTGCAGACTCCCCCTACTGGGCAGAGCGCCTGTGCATGGCGGTTCCTTGCCCCACAAGAGTTTCATCGCGAATTTCGGTTTGGATTCTGCGCCGCTTACACCAGGTTTTTGGGAAACTCGTTCAGCGTACTCCGTTCCTCCCCCGGCTGGAGTGCAACATCACGCACCGCCTTCGCACGGCCCGCGCCTTGTTTGAACTCGGCGCCTGCTCGAAGACAGGGCAGCTTTTCGCTAGACCTAATCAGTATCAGGAGAGGACTACTTCCGATGCAAAAACTTCTATACGCGGTCATTGTGACCCTGCTACTCGCCGGTGCCGTATATGCCCAGGACGGCGTTGACGCCGACGCCGCGCCCGTTTCGCACCCGGCACGCTCGCTCGGCACGGTAACCGAGAAGTCCATCACTTGTCATAGCGGCGGAATGACGGGCGCGAGCTGTCAGCAACTGACCGTCACCTGCCCCAGCGTGCCTAACGTCGACGCCTATCTCAAGATCAATACACCCTCAAACCCCATCGGAACTGTTCTTTATGGCACTGGCACCGACGGCAACGGCAACTATGACGCGATTTTTACCTACGGCAAGACTGCCGTGCAGAACGTCTACAACGCCGGATTCCGCACCGTCCAGATTTCCTGGGGCACTCCCTACAACAACAATCAGCCCGGCGGATGGGTCGGAGGCCCCGGAGGCGTTCTCGCCGCATCCTGCCGATGGGCCACTGTCGCGAACTACGTCTACACCAAGATTCAGAACAATAGCAGCAAGCCGATGTGCGCGACGGCCAATAGCGGAGGCGCCGGCGCCCTCGCCTACGTCCTCTCGCAGTACCCCAACAACATTTCCATGGCTGAAGTCACCAGCGGACCGCCGACCGCCCGCCTCGACTGGGGCTGCATGTGCAAAGAAGGCAAGCTGACTACGTACTGCGGGAAGGGCTCACTGGGCACATGCTTTGGAGTCACCGACGCCGCCGTCTGGGATCCCGCATACACTCCCAATGCCTATTGCTCGAACGCGGTGAAGGGAACTCCGCCTCCCGGAGGCTCGACCTATTTTCTCGACGATAGCGTCGAGGCTCCCGGGGCGACTTACAACTTCTCCAAGACCTACGTGAATATAGTTTTTGGCGGAGAAGATACCAGCTCTGCGATTCCGATCGGCTTGGACTGGTACAACAAAATCACCAGCAAGAAAGAGCAGACCTGCGTAGCCGACGCACCCCATTCGATCCCGAACGTCCTCGATGGCGCCACCCAAATCGCCAACGACCTGATCGGCCTCTGTAAACTTCAATAGTCAATCTCGCGGGTGCCCCATCCTTCTCGCGTTTTATGCGAGAAGGGTGGGGCCTTTGACTTCCCATGAATTCCTCGATCCTCGTCGGCAATGAAGAACCAGATGGTGCCCCATCTCTCGCGCGGCCTTTGGCGCGAGGGGTGGGGATTTTGACTTCAGGCAACCGTGGAAGGGCGGCCCTTCCAGGGCCGCGTGAGACTCCGATAAATCAGCGGGCTTTAGCCCCCGCTTTGGTTTCGTTCAAACTCTGCAATCACTTCAATTCCACCCACGATGTTCGAGTTGAACTGTGGCAACTCGGCGGCAGGAATCCAATATTCGCGATGATTCGAACTTCCTACCACATGCACCTCGTACTTGCGGAGAAACTCCGTTCGCACGCTAAATCGCAACACGAAGCCTGCGAATCCTGACCGCTCATCTTTTGTATTCCAATCTCGGGCTATCTGAGTCGCATACTCCTCCGTTAGCACTGGGTAGAAAATCGGCTGCTCCGGCAATCGCGGCGGAAATTCACGAAACCCATTCTCTCTGATCAACTCCAGTTCACCTTGCCCTACCGGTCGATAAAGCGTTATCAGCAAGTCGCTCACGATCCCAGCATACAGGCGGGTGCCCCACTCTTCTCCCGTTTTGTGCGAGAAGGGTGGGGCCTTTGACTTCTGTACAACTCCTCGATCCTCATCTCGAATGAAGAACCCCGGGTGCCCCATTTCTCGCGCGGCCTTTGGAGCGAGAAGTGGGGCTTTTGATCCTCTTCGGGAGACGCTCCCACCGGAAACTCCGCGAACGCGTTGAACCCCTCAATCCCACTCAGGCAGCATCCCGATCAACGATGCGGTGTCCCTCTAAATCATGATCCCGAAGCACTTCGGAACTTTTCTTCCGTTCCTTCCCAAGTTCGCCGTTGATCTCCGCTCCCACCAGCAGGATCCATGATGTCCAGTAGAGCCACACCATCATCGCGATCAGCCCTCCGATGGCTCCATAGGTTCGATTGAAGTGGGCAAAATGCCGGAAGTAAACGCCCAACAAAAGAGTGAGGACATTCCACACACCCACCGACAAGGCAGCTCCAGGCAGCGTCGCAGCAAATCTCTGTTTCACATTGGGGGCGAGATAATACAAAACTTCCACCGCAAGAATCGTGAAGACGATGGCGATGGTCCACCGCAACACCGGCCACAGCATTGCAAAAGTAGACGACAGGGAAAGTTGGTCAGCCAGCCAGAATCCGAAATGCGGTCCTACGATCGTTACGATCATAGCGACGAGAAGTAATCCTCCCGTGATCGCCGCCAGCCCGATCGCCAGAAGCCGGGTCTTCCAATAGGGCCGATCATCCTCGACCTCATATGCAATGTTCAGGGCTTCGATCATCGCGTCGAAAGCTGACGACGCCGTCCAGATGGTTCCTAGCAAGCCGAACGAGAACCAAGTCCCATGATGCGAAGAGAGCACATCGCCCAGGACCGAATTCACAATCCGCATGCTGTCCACGGGGAGCAGACGACTCATGAGAGCCAGAACGTGGTTGAATAAATCGGGGAACGGGACAAACCCAAGTAGTGCCGCTAAGAGAATCAGTCCTGGAAATACGGAGAGAACGAACCAATACGACAGAGCCGCCGAAACCTGAAACGTGTGATGGCGAACCAAGTCCCAATAAGAACGCTCAATTGCGTGTTTGAAGCCAGTAAACTGCACGAGCCGAAGTTAGCGCTTTCAAAGACGACACAACATAGGCCGAAAACGGTATTCCTCCCCTAATGTTTATGAAGTTCTTGGATCTGAGTAGGCACTTTTCATGGAGTACTGGTTTTTAGACCTGAGGGTGGCGGAGTCAAGAATAGGCGGGGATATACTTTTCGAGAACCTGCCATGAAGCGCCACGCCCTCATCTTCGGTCTTGTCGGCGGCCTCCTCATAGTCACTCTGCAATACACCGAATACCGCTTCGTCGTCATCGAGCACTCCGTAGAGCTCTATGGCGCACTCGTCGCGATTCTCTTCGCGACCTTCGGGATCTGGCTCGGCCTCCGCATCACGCGCCGTCGCGAAACCATCCGCGAAACAGTTGTCGTGAGGGAAGTACTTGTCCCGGCCGAAGCTCCCGCCCTCGAGCCCTTCGCTCCCAATACGGCCCGCCAGCAAGCCCTAGGCATCACGGCACGCGAGCTCGAAATCCTCACCCTGATCGCCCGCGGCTTCAGCAATCGCGAGATCGCCACGCAGCTTTTCGTCTCCGAAAACACCGTCAAGACACACTGTGCCCGCGCCTTCGATAAGCTGGGAGCCGCCCGCCGCACCCAAGCCGTCCGGCGCGGCAAAGAACTAGGCCTGCTGCCGTGACCGCATCACCCGAAAGCATGATTTCCGCTGTTTTCCTGCAAAATCATCCGAAAGGATGACGACATCCGGCCGCATTCCACCGTATCGTGACTCCATCTTCACTCGCACCAGCTTCACTCAAACAAGGAGCCTCACATGAAGAAAACCGTCCTCACCTTCGGCATCATCTCCGGCGTCATGATCTCCGTCCTTATGGGCGCATCGCTTCTCTTTACCAACAAGATCGGGCCCGGCCACAGCATGATTCTCGGCTACACCATAATGGTGGCGTCGTTCCTGCTGGTCTACTTCGGTGTCCGCAGCTACCGCGACAACACCCTCGCCGGTCAAATCTCCTTCGGCCGCGCCTTCGCCTGCGGCATCCTCATCACCCTCATTACCACCGTCTTCTACGTCGCCATGTGGGAGATCCTCTACTTCAACTTCATGCCTCACTTCATGGACAGCTACTTCGCCGCGCAGATTCACCAGGTCCAATCCTCCGGACTCGACCCCGCCACCATTGCCACCAAGGTCGCTGCCATTCAACACTCTCAGCAGCTCTACCAGAACCCCTTCGTCAACATGGCCTACACCTTCATCGAACCGCTGCCCGTCGGCGTCATCATTACTCTCATCTCCGCTGCGATCCTCCGCCGCAAAGCCCCTGTCGAACCTACAGCCGCACGCGCAGTCATGACCACGTAAGTCAACGCGGGACGTCGGGCGCAGAGACGTCCGTTGAGGCTGCGGCTGAGAGTGATGGCCGCAACGGTTCAAGATGGCTTGGTCAATGAATGTAATTAGAGAGATTTAACGCCAACTGAGACGAGTCGTCAGCCACTTGGCACCGTCGGCCTAAAAGATGCTTTGGATGGAGGCTGTTTATGTCAACATCTTGGTGTGCTGGCGGCGGGCAGGATGGTTGGGGTCGGTGAATTCGAGCAGTTCGATGGGCGCGCCGTTTTCGACTATGAACGCGACGCGCACGCCGTCGGATGGGCTGTTGGGAGGAATCAGGATTTCGCGGCCAGCCAGCTCGGAGGCGAGATCAGCCACTTCAAACGCTACGTGCGGAACTTGCCGGACAAGATCAGGGACCGCCGCGTCCGCTTCGAAACGCATCCACTCCACGCCAAATTCGCTTTTCTCGTGGCTGACGACAAAGAGCTTCAGGTGTTTCAAGTGGGTCTCGCCAGGCTTCGCTTGAGTAGTGGGAATTCCGATGTGATGGTACCGGCGCATTGTTTTTCGCTCCCCGTGGAATTGGCGCAAATTCTACGCTGTCGTTCCCGCGGTTGAAACCGCTTCCTCGCGACGCCCGAGCGCTTCGCGCAGCGCGAAGTCACTTGGTCTGAGCGGCTCCGGCCTGATCCTTTCCCAGAAGCGCTAGCCGGCGGTTCAAGCTGCGTTCGAATAGTGGGAACCGGTCCCCGTGTGGAATCGGCCGCTGCTTGACCTCGTGCCCAAGCTCCTGCACCTGATCCGTCTTCGCATCGTATTTCGGCCATGGTGGCAGCCCCGGCCCGCTGGGATCGCCCGTCCTGGCGAATTGTGTCCAATATCCCGTCATGAGATTGATCATCTGCTGATCGTCCGCAATAATTTGGCCCCAGCGGCTGGGCCGAAGCCATCCAGTGAGGAAGCGAGTTTCAATGCCGTGGAACGCGCCCAGCTTGGCATAGGCCTCGGACCGGCCAGCGTAGGAGAAGTAGTAGTACCAAACTTTCTGTCCGGCTCGTGCTGCATTCCACGCCAAACGATGCGCTGGATATCCAAAGGCGTAGTCGGTATCGAAGCGCGCAAATGTGTCGTGCACTTCCGCATCGCTGGCTGCGGCATACAAACGAAAGAACTCGTCGGCTTCCGTTTGGTTTCCGAATTCGTTCTTTAGGTAGGCCTTGTAATTGGCCAGCGTGGGCTCGGCCTGAAGGTCTTCTTCGACGTTCACGGTGGCCTCATCAGAGTTGCTGCCGACGATCACGGGCACTCCGACGAGACGTCCCTCAGTGAGCGCTACGGCAGGCTGCTCGGTCAGGAACCAACCGTCTACCGTGGCCTCAACCAGCACGGTGTTGTAATGACTCGAAATCTCAACGACTTCCTTAGCCGGAGTGGCGCGCAGTTTCGCCAGCGCATCCGGTCCGTCGGCGATGCCTAGATCGTGCATCAGTCGTAGGCCAATGTCTTCCGCCGTGCCGTCGCCAGCCAGGTAATGGATGGGAGTTTTCAACTCCGGATTTATGAAATCGCTGCAGGTGGCGCTCTCCATGATGCCGCGCTGGAACAGTCCGCGCGCCAGCGGAGACGCCATCAGATAACAAACGTCCGCGCTCCCGGACGACACGCCGAAGATAGTCACGTTCTCCGGATCGCCTCCGAATTTCGCAATGTTCCTCTTCACCCACTGCAGCGCCGCAATCTGATCCAGCAATCCATAATTGCCGGAGACATGATGTGGAGACTCTGCAGTCAGGGCCGGATGCGCCATAAATCCAAGCACTCCGAGCCGATAGTTCAGACTAACGACCACCACTCCCTTGCGCGCCAACACCGGTCCCATTGGAGTTACCTGGGAAGCGCCGTCAAGGTTGCTTCCACCGTGAATCCAGACCATCACAGGAACCTTCTCGGCGATAGGCCCAGCACCCGGCAGGTTCGTGGTCCACACGTTCAGATAGAGACAGTCTTCATCCATACGAAGGCTGTAATACGGCTCGAACGACTGCATCTCTTTCTCATACCCGTTCCAGTTCGGCTCCGCGGCCTGGGGACAGGCGGCTCCGTAGGTAGCGGATTTGCGGATGCCCTGCCATTTCTCCACGGGTTGTGGAGGCTTCCAGCGCAGGTCCCCCGTCGGCGGCGCGGCGTATGGAATGCCGAGGAACATGACTTCATTCGGCGCCGCGCCAAAATTCGCGCCTTGCAGCCTACCGGAGTCGATGGTTGCCGACGGTTGTGTTTCCCCGCGCGATTGGGTGGCTGCCAATGCGACACAGCACGCAACAAGCAGTAAGAGATGAAGCTTCATCGCTTGCTCCCGGCTGGCATCGAACCGCTTCATTCTACCCGCTCGGCTTGACTTTCACCCCGCCCTTTAACCACTGATCTCGATCCAACTTCGCACTGGCCTATGCCGCGCTAGGCGTAGGTCTCGGATGACGGGCAAACCGGAAGTCAACTGTTGTAAACAGATGGGAGGAGACGGCCGTCTCCGGACGGGATGCAGTGTACGCTCCCAAGTTATCGGCGTGCGGCAGGCACAGGCAAAAAGGAGACCGGCGGCCGTCTCATAAGCGGCTCTTTAGACTCATCACTCCGATCTTTTCTATTTTCGCTCTAGTCAACTCCGCCAACCGCCGTGTGTTTCGCCAGCCACGACGTGTCCCGGCTTCCACGTTCCACAGACCAGCGAATTCCGCTAAGTCCCGCCAAATCAATGGGCGATCCGATGGGCCTCTTCCTGCATTTACTCAGAGTGCCGCGACCCGGCAGGAGGCAACCACCATGACCCGCATCAACGCTATTCGCAACACCGCAAGCTCAATCACCTGGGGAAAGAACATCGCAGGCGATGTCAGCGCTTACATCTTCGCCGCTGTCTTGATCATCTGTTCCGTGACCGTCGGATGCTCCAGCGACAAGCCGAAACCCGTAACCTCAAACAACCAGATTCCCGTGACGCAGACCCCGAGCCCAGCTCCGATGCCCGCTCCGGTTACGCAAGCCGAGAGCAAGCCGGCTGCGAAGAAGCCCGTCCAGCACAAGAAGCCCGCAACCGTGAACTATGCCGACAAATCCTACGGCGTGACCTTCGAATATCCGCGTCGCTATGCGATCGAGACCGGAGACGCCGCAACGCAGCTCGTGGCTTCGAATCCGCTTCCCATGAACTTCGTACAGCCCGGTGGAATCGCGCTCGCCGCGGTCGAACTTCCGGAGACCAACTATGTCAACACCGACTTCTCGTCTGCGTTCTTCAATGTGAGCGTCCACAAGACTCTCAGCGCCGATCAATGCACCGAGTTCGCCGTCCCACAGCCCAAGTCGACGGCAAAGTCTGAGGAAACTACACCCGCACCTTCAACCGATATGTCGAAGCAGGAAGCTACCAAGCAAGACCCGACCACGAAGCCGGATTCTTCTTCGGCCTCGTCTCAGCCCGCACCGAGCACTGAGTCGGCGCCTTCGAAGCCGTCGGATGACTCGAACCTGAGCTCCAAGCTGCTCGTCGGAGATATGGAACTCCGCGCGACCGAAGCTGTCACCGGCGAAGGCACGCGTCAGAGCGACTCCAAGTACTTCCACATCTATCAGAACGGAGCTTGCTATGAGTTCGCGCTCAACGTCACCACCGACGCGTCCGAAGAAGGACTCGTGAAGCACGTCGATCGCGACAAAGTCTTCAACCGCCTCGAACAGATCCTATCGACGGTGAAGATCAATCCGGTCGTTGCGCCGGAAGTGGCCGCGGAAGCCCCAACTCCAACCCCAGCCGAGACACCCGCGCAGTAATATAAAGAAGATGTCGAAGCAGCAATACACGATCCTGGCCGCGTAGCTTGCGGCCAGGATCGGTGTTTTCAGTGGATGGGTTACGCCGCTCGCAGTTCCTGCGCCGCTTTGCGATTGACCGACGTTTGCCCAATCTGAATCAGCTTCGCGTCTGCCGCTTTCTCTTCATTCAGCGTTTGTTCGAGCAGTTGAGCCGCTTCGTTGAAGCCCAAGCTGCTTGGCAAACGCTGCCAGTGATCCGTAGGCAGCCATCTCGTAGTGTTCGACCATGTTTCCGCCGACGATGAGCGCTGCATCGCGCAGAGGCGAGCCCTCTTCGGTCGCGTCGACCATCTTATCGGCGACATCGGTGATCTCGTCGATGATGTCGTTGTCCTCGGTCTCGGCTTCGATCCCGATGATGCTGAACACCTTCTCGATGCGCTTCACGTGGTTAGTAGTTTCCTGTAGATGCTGCTGCAGCGCATTGCGCAATTCCGGCGAGGACGCAGCCTCGATCATGCTGGGAATGCCTTTCTCCGCCAGCTTCTGTTCGCAATCGTAGGCATACTTCAGGCCGTTCTCGAATAATTCCCGCAAATTCGTGATTTTCATCTCCAACTCCTTTTCCCTGATGAGTTCAAACTTTCGTTGTGGTGGATTCGATCGCCGATGAGCAGAGCGGAGAGTATGCGCTTCAGATGACTGCCCAGCGGAAGGCGTTGCCGTGTGTTTTCTCAGAATCAAACTTAATCAGGACCGAACTTAATCAGGATCGAACTTAATCTTCGCGGACAGAGATTTCCCGCAGGCGACTGCACGCTTTTTCCGTTGCACAAAACAGAATCCCACAGTAAATTCTGGATACCTTTACCCGCGCGCTTCCGGTTCATGAGTGACTAAGCAAGCGCATCTGGCGATATAGTGCAAGATCGCCGCAGTAGAAAGCGGGCCTTCCGAGTGCGGCGGACTCCCGGTGAGTGGGCATCGAACCTACGGGCGGAATTCTGCCGTAACGAAAGGAAGGCACACGCATGCCGCGAAAGGCGAAAGCTCCTCTCTCTCAACCGATCTTTGGCGAACCCGTTTTCCAGGAGGAAGTCCCAACTCCGGACCCAGCACAATTCAAAGTCACCAACGACGACGAGAAGTTCTATACCAAGGAAGTACAAGCGCTACTTACCAAAGACGTCGTCTCGTTCGACAAGGCGACGGGCAATCCCGCTGATCTCTTCTCGCTTGCGGAGGCATGGGGCCCTCACGGCTCCGACGTCATCAACTCCATCAATGCGGCCAAGAGCATCACGTTTCACATGATCGGTGACAGCGGCGCATCGGCGCAGTCGAAGTACGCATCCGAACTCAAAGTTGCCGACGCCGTGACCAACGACTTTCACACTTCCGCGGCCGCAACCCGTCCGTCGTTTCTCTATCATCTTGGCGATGTCGTCTACAACTTCGGCGAGTCCCTCTATTACTACGACCAGTTCTATGAACCGTTCCGCAATTATCCCGCGCCAATTCTGGCGATTCCAGGGAATCACGACTCGTTCATCCTTCCTGGCACCGCGACGGCCGACGACCCGCTGACCATCTTCTCCCGCAACTTCTGCGGCACGTCGATCGTCGTTACCAAAGAAGCAGGATCGCTTCACCGCACTTGCATGACGCAACCTGGCGTCTACTTCACGCTCGATGCTCCTTTCGTTCGCATCCTCGGATTGTTTTCGAATGCCCTCGAAGATCCCGGTGTTATCTCCAGCGAAACGACGAAGGGTAAGGCAAAGTGGCCGACGGTTCCCGACTACCAGCTCGACTTCCTCACAGCACAACTGCAGCAGATCAAAACGCAGCAACTATCAGGGAGCTGTAATCCTTGCCGTTCACCATCCACCATTCACGTACTCACCGGCTAGCGGAGGCTCCGGTGGCGGCAAGCATTATGGCAGTCCGATCATGCTGTCGCAGATCGATGCCATCTGCAAACAGACGGGCGTGTATCCGCACGCGATCATCTCCGGACACGCGCACAACTACCAGCGCTTCACGCGCGCGCTCACTTTTGCGGGAAAGGATTACTCTGTGCCTTTTATCATCTGCGGAGACAGCGGCCACAACGTCAGCGCCTTAACGAGCGCGAGCTTCGGCAAGAAAGTTCCCGAGCCTGGAGACAACGTCGATGTCACCTACATGGACGGAAGTAAGGTCGTCCAATCCACCGGCCTGACGCTGAACAGACACGATCAACTGAACTCGGGATACCTGCGCGTCTCGGTGACTGCGAAGCAGCTCACCATCACCTTCAATCCAGTCAGCAAAACGGGCGCTCCGGTGAAGCCCGACACGGTGACGGTAGACCTGGCGTCGCACACTGCGTCATAAAATTTGCAGAAAATTTGATAGTTCCAATTCGGGAATCGCAGGTGGGTTGAGGTATCCCCCCTCCCCCGGGGTCTAATGGAATCATCGACTTAGGGAAAAATCGCCGAAAAATCTATGGCGCTCAATCACTTGCGGGCAAAATCTTGAGCCGCAAGGACTTAACTCTGATATCGGGACTTCCGCAGGTTCCATAGCAAGTATGAGAGTTTCGGGAGCCCAGGGTCAAGGTTGAATGAACGTCCGGCCGCTGTGGAAAAGCGACTCACTTAGACCGGGACGTCACGCCGATCGGAGTCCGCGCGAGATCCCTCCGCCGGCTGAAACGCGCCGGACGTTCGGGATAACGCCTTTGTGGTCCCCCCAAGAATTAAGCCAACTAAATCTGTTAGAAAGCTCCCGGTCGCGCTACTACCTCAGCTGTGCAAGGATTGAGCACAACCACGAGCGGGAACGTGACCCAGGATTCTCTTTACGAACAGGCAGCCGAGGCCTACGGCCGGGCGCTCGACCGCCTCGCCCGCGCCTACGAGCTTGATCCCGAGGCGCGCCGCGACCTCCTGCAGGAGATTCATTTCCAGCTGTGGAGCAGTTTCGCCTACTTCGATCAGCGCTGCTCGCTGAGAACATGGGTCTACCGCGTCGCTCACAACATCGCCACCGGACATGTCATCCGGCAAAGCCGCCTGCGGGAGAAGTTGGTCACCATCGAAAACATAGAGACCCTGCCGGGCAGCGACCACATCGAACTTGCTGCCAGCCGCTCGCAGGCGATCGAGCGGATCTCGACGCTCATCCAGCGGCTCAAACCGATCGACCGCCAGATCATCGTCTCCTATCTCGAAGAGATGGATGCGAATTCGATCGGCGAAATCACGGGCCTATCTCCCGCCAACGTCGCCATGAAAATCCACCGGATCAAGAACATCCTGAAACGCTGGTTCGGAGAAGCAAATCGTGGCGAAGGAAAGACCGATGACAGCAAGACCGGCGCCGAAAATCCCGGCGAAGGAGGGCTCCATGCCAACTGACTTCACCATGAACGATCCGCAAAATCTTTGGAAAAATCAACCCACGGAGGCATTCAAAATGTCCGCAGAACAATTATGCCAGAAATCGCATCAACGCCAACGCAAAGCGCGCTTCGTGGCGGTAAAGTCGATCATTGCCGGATTCGCCGTCTGCGGCTTCTTCGCATTCGCCTTCAGCAAAACCCATGAATTGATCTTGCGCCTCGGATTGGCCGTGCTAAGCCTCTGGGGCATCTATCTCGCCTATCAGGCCTACAGATGGTTCTGGCCGGCGCGCCTGTCGCCCGATGCCGCCTTCAACACCACGTTGCAGGCTTACAAGAACGAACTCGAGAAGCAGCGTGACTACGTCCAGCACATCTGGAAAAGGGCGGGTTTGACTTTTTGTTTCCTAGGCATAGCGATCGCCGTGATGCCGATGCTGATCAAGACGTTCGTCGCACCGCATCTCTTGCTCAATTGGTTGCCGGTCGCGGTGCTTCTTGCCGTGTGGTTCGCGGTGTTTCTTCCGACCAGAAGGCGGCGACAGCAGAAGCTACAACAGGAGATCGAGGAATTACGCGCCTTCGAACGAGGAAGCCAAGCCTAAGAGTTCATGGAGCGAGGCAGACAATCCCCGGACGAATGCGTCCGGGGCTCCACGTTTCGCATCACTTATTTCTTCTTCATAAAAACGTGCGTCGCATTCTCTCCCGCGACCGTCTTCTCAACGACGAATCCAAGCTGATGCAGATTCATTCCGGCAAACAGATTTTCCCCTTCACCCAGCAGTACGGGCGACATGGCTAGATGCATCTCATCGATCTTCCCATCGGCGAGATACTGCCGAATCGTGGACGCGCCCCCGCCGATGCGCACATCCTTGCCGCCGCCGCCGCTTTCGCCTGCTCGAGCGCCGCGTTCACGCCTTCCGTGACAAAGTGAAACGTCGTGCCGCCCTCCATCTCCAGCGGCGCACGCGCGTGATGCGTCAGAACGAAGACGGGCACATGATACGGAGGGTTCGGCCCCCACCATCCTTTCCACAAATCGCCGGTTGACGGATCAACGACCCAAGGGCCGCGCACCGGGCCAAACATGTTGCGGCCGAGGATCCACGCGCCGACATTTTCAAAGGACTTCGCGGCGACCTGATTGTCGATGCCGGTCGTCCCGCCGCGGTCGCCAACCATGTTCGGGTGTCCAGTTATCTTGTTGAAGACTTCCGTCTGAAAAAACCAGTTGTGCAGCTCGGTGCCGCGCACGCCAAGGGGATTTTGCAAGTCCTGGCGAGGTCCGGCGCCGAAGCCGTCGATAGAAATGGAGAAGGATGCAACTTTGACTTTAGGCATACGAGATTAGGTTTCAGAGTTTCAGGGTTTCAACATTGCAAGGTTCCCAAGTCTCATATTTCCAAGGTCCCAGACTGTCGGCTTGCAACCGTCTTTGCTGCGAAACTTTGAAACCTCGAAAACTTATTTTTCTGAGTTCAAAAACTTACGCAGCGGCTCCCAGTAGTGCGAATACCATCCTGTGTCCAGATGATCAAAATGTCCCTCAGGAAAACCAGTGTGATCGAGGATTAGTCTGGTTCCCGCGTCTTTTGGTTGCAGCTGAATCTTAACCAGCGAATAGGTTCCTTCAGGAAACTCCTGCGACAGCCGCCAAGCCTGCACAATGCGCTGGTTTGCAACCAGTTCAACGTTACGGCCGACGACCAGCCCTCCGAACATGGAGAAGGCTCCGCCCACTTTCGGATCGATCTCCGCCGGCGCGCCGGAGAACGTAGTGAAATCCTTCGAACTCAACAGCACATCATAGATGCGCTGCGGCGCGGACTTGTAATCGATCTCCTGATGGAGCGACGTGCGAGCTTTATTCGCCTCGGTGCTCGGAATGGCCTTCATCGCATTGTCTTTGCTTTGACCCCAGAGCGAAACCGTCATCGCGGAGCCGGCGTACGCGGCAAAAACGCCGGCAAGGAACTGGCGTCGCGTAGGATGAAGCAACGTAATGGCCCTCGCATCGGCTCTCATCGCGCCTCCAGGGATGCTAGTGATTTCGTAGGATGGATCGCAGCATTATCAATGGCAGAAGGGGCGCATTCAAGAAAGATCGGAGAAGGGAGAGAATGCTGAACGCTGCATCAACAAAACAGAACACGTGCTCTCTGTATCGCCGCCGCCGAGAAACGAAAGACTTAGGACGAGTGCCCCTTTCCCACCCTCGCCTCCGCTCCGAGATCAGCACATGGTAGTACACGGTTACATTGGGCGAAAAGAAACGACGCTTGGCTGGATGTCATCCTGAACGGCGGCAAAGCCGCAGTGAAGGACCTTACGTGGGATGGCAGCTTTCGCGGCGTTGGGGGGATCGAATCTGCTGCGTGCAGCCCGTCCGCCGGGTGCCCCATTTCTCGCGCGCCTTCTGCGCGAGAAGTGGGATTTTGGCTTTTAGGGATTTAGCTTTGGATGACTGGCGGCGGAAGTCAACCTCCCCAACTCTAGCTGCAAAGAGCGCGGCTAGAATGGGCCACCCTCTCTTGCGAAGAATCGCTGGCAAACTGAACCGTGGGAATACAATCCCTGAAGCACGTGGAGAGACTGCAATGAAGCGGATGTCGATACCACTCCTTCTTTTGCTGAGCGTCAGCTTGTTCGCAGCCGACACAGGGCCGAATCTCAAGTCCGCACCGATGCCCTTCTACCCGCCCTTGGCTCGCCAGGCTCGTATTGAAGGCAAAGTAACTCTGCGCTTCACGGTTAACGAGAAGGGAGAGACAGCCGAAATCGAGGCAACATCTGGCCACAAACTCCTGCGGGAAGCGGCGATCGAGAATCTCCAAAGCTGGAAATTTTGGCCTCCGAGTTGTGCCTGCCGGCTCAAGGACGAGGTGACCCTCGTCTACAAGTTATCCAAAGCATTGGATCCGGCGGACCCGCCAACTGTCATCGTTCGGTGGTTCGGGCAGAGAATGGAAGGGATTACGGTAGAGATCGAGAGCATCGCCCCGCAGTGGCAACCCTGAACGGCCGACCGGAAGCGCAAAAGGCCACGCAGACGAAGATAGGTAAATGGCTGCCCCACCCTTCGCGATTTTCGAAGGGTGGGCACGATGCAGCCTGCAGTGACGGTTGTCCCCTATAGCGGGCGCCCTTTACTTCAAGCTTCAAACCCAAAGCCTCTCAGCGCATTCAGCATCGATTCCCACCTTTCGAACACCGCGAAAGGTGGGGCAGCCCGCCAGAGTCACATTCCGACAAACATCGATAAATAGCTGCCCCATTTTTTTCAACCGCTCCGCCGTTTCATTGAGCGACCTTAAGCGGAGGGTGCCCCATTCTAGCCGCGCTTTTTGCGGCTAGAGTGGGGACTTTGACTCCCCACTGCCAGCACAACCCGAACGAGTCGAAGGCCACCTCCGCCAGCTGTCGAACTGCCCCACTCAAGCCAAAGCCGGGCTTGAGTGGGCCACCCGCCCGGCAGGTGGACCTCTCGTACGTGACGGCTCAACTCAACTTGACGTTGGAAAGGCTTACTAAGTGGCTCATGTGTTTGACAGTGGCCCTCGCCATCCTCGCGATTCCGCTGGCAGTAGACGTCATTTCGAAATGGCTAAGATAGGCGTTCACGAAGCCGGCCACAAAAAGGAAAAGGCCGTCGAGATTTCTCTCAACGGCCTTTATTAATGCCGGCAACTACCTACTCTCCCACACACTTTCGCGTGCAGTACAATCGGCCCAGCGGGGCTTAACTTCCGTGTTCGGGATGGGAACGGGTGGATCCCCCGCGGTAAGATCACCGACAAGTCGCAGCAGCGAGCTTCGAGCTATGACCCTCGAGCTATGACCCTCGAGCTATGACCCTCGAGCTAAGACCTCCCGTGAGAAGATCATCGCCGCAAACCTGGTGGCTCCAGTCATCAGATTCCTCACTTCGCTCCGGAATGACAAAGTCACTGAGAGCTGAAAGCCAGGAGCTGATAGCTGAGAGCAGAATTTCAAAGATCGTGAGGACGAAACCTCACAGCTGAATAGATTGGGTGTAACTTACTTTCTTCTTGCTTATTTCCGATTTCAGTTACATTTTACTTCGGCTTTTCGTCGGCGCACAGCCGTCAGTCTTGCTTCTCAGTCGAACAGGTTCGAACAACTTCCAAACAACATCACCATTCCAGTTCAGTTTCGAACTGAGAACTGGCAACTGAGAACTGACAACTGTTTTTCTGCACCGAGTAAATTTTATGGTCAAGCCGAACGGGCGATTAGTACTGGTAAGCTACACGCATTACTGCGCTTCCACCTCCAGCCTATCAACCAGGTAGTCTTCCTGGGCCCTTCTTATCCCTTACGGGTTGGGAGATCTCATCTTGAGGAGTGCTTCCCGCTTATATGCATTCAGCGGTTATCACAACCGAACTTCGCTACCGAGCGGTGCCATTGGCATGACAGCTCGAACACAAGAGGTTCGTCCATCCCGGTCCTCTCGTACTAAGGACAGGTCCTCTCAAATCTCCTGCGCCCACAACAGATAGGGACCGAACTGTCTCGCGACGTTCTGAACCCAGCTCACGTACCGCTTTAATAGGCGAACAGCCTAACCCTTGGAACCTTCTACAGCTCCAGGATGCGATGAGCCGACATCGAGGTGCCAAACCGGAGCGTCGATATGAACTCTTGGCTCCGATCAGCCTGTTATCCCCGGCGTACCTTTTATCCGTTGAGCGATGGCCCTTCCATACAGAACCACCGGATCACTAAAGCCTACTTTCGTACCTGCTCGACTTGTTGGTCTCGCAGTCAACCACGCTTATGCTTTTGCACTCGTCGGCTGATTTCCAAACAGCCTGAGCGTAGCTTCGCGCGCCTCCGTTACAATTTAGGAGGCGACCGCCCCAGTCAAACTACCCGCCTTACCATGTCCCTCTCCCGGATTACGGGAGTAAGTTAGAACCACAGATCTCGCAGGGTGGTATCTCACCGTTGGCTCCTCCAAGCCCGAGAGCCTGGAATCAAAGCCTCCCACCTATCCTGCGCAGCAAGGGCCATAGTTCATGGTAAAGGTATAGTAAAGGTGCACGGGGTCTTTCCGTCTAGTTGCGGGCAACCGGCATCTTCACCGGCACTACAAGTTCGCCGTGTCAGTCGGCAAGACAGTCGCACTTTCGTTACGCCATTCGTGCAGGTCGGAACTTACCCGACAAGGAATTTCGCTACCTTAGGACCGTTATAGTTACGGCCGCCGTTCACTGGGGCTTCAGTTCGAAGCTTCACCTTGCGGTTGACCTCTCCCTTTAACCTTCCAGCACCGGGCAGGCGTCAGCCCCTATACGTCGTTTTCGACTTTGCAGAGACCTGTGTTTTTGTTAAACAGTCGCAGTGCGCATTTCGCTGCGGCCTCTTCGGGCTTGCACCCTAATGAGGCACCCCTTCTCCCGAAGTTACGGGGTTATATTGCCGAGTTCCTTACCAACTGTTCTCACGAGCGCCTTTGGATATTCTCCTCGTCTACCTGTGTCGGTTTGAGGTACGGTTCCCTTACTTTCTCCTTAGAGGTTTTTCTTGGCAGTGTGGAATCGGCAGCTTTCCTCCATACGGAGTACTGCTTTGCGTCTCAGTGATAACTTCCTCGCGGATTTTCCTACGAGAAACACCTTACACGCATCGACCGTTATAGCCATAGAACGGCCTGCTTATCCTACTGCGTCACCCCATCGTGATAACGAAAACAAGGGAGGTCCGGAATATTAACCGGATGTCCATCGGCTACGCCTTTCGGCCTCGCCTTAGGGACCGCCTGACCCTGAGCGGATTAACCTTTCTCAGGAAACCTTAGACTTTCGGCGCGGAGGGTTCCCACCTCCGTTATCGCTACTTATGCCGGCAGGGTCTCTTCTCAACCGTCCAGTAGTCCTCTCGGTCTACCTTCAAACTGTTGAGAATGCTCTCCTACCACGCATGGCTGTTACACCATGCATTCGCTGCTTCGGTAACAAGCTTTAGCCCCGTTAAATTGTCGGCACCGGACCGCTTGACCAGTGAGCTATTACGCTTTCTTTAAAGGATGGCTGCTTCTAAGCCAACCTCCTGGCTGTCTGGGCGTTCCGACTTCCTTTCCCACTTAGCTTGTATTTTGGGACCTTAGCAGGCGATCTGGACTGTTTTCCTCTCGACGACGAAGCTTAGCCCCCGCCGTCTGACTCCCGGATTGGTTGTTCAATGGCATTCTGAGTTTCGTTGGATTCAGTAAGCTGGAAAGCCCCCTAGTCCATCGAGTACTTTACCACCATGACAAATCATCCGAGGCTAGCCCTAAAGCTATTTCGGAGAGAACGAGCTATCACGGAATTTGATTAGCCTTTCACCCCTACCCTCAGCTCATCGGAGCTTTTTTCAACAAACACCCGTTCGGCCCTCCAGTGGGTGTTACCCCACTTTCAGCCTGGCCAAGGGTAGATCATCCCGCTTCGCGTCTATTCCTGCCAACTCAAGCGCCCTGTTCGGACTCGCTTTCGCTGCGGCTCGCTTTCGCTTAACCTTGCTGACAAGAATAACTAGCCGGCTCATTATGCAATAGGCACGCGGTCAGACTTTCGGCTTGCGCCGCATAGTCCTCCCACCGTTTGTAGGCACACGGTTTCAGGTACTATTTCACTCCCCTCGCAGGGGTTCTTTTCGCCTTTCCCTCACGGTACTGGTTCACTATCGGTCAGAAGCTAGTATTTAGCCTTACGGAATGGTCTCCGTAGCTTCCCGCAAAGTTTCTCGTGCTCCGCGGTACTCAGGTATCGGCTTCGAGTTCAGTTCGTTTTCACCTACGTGGCTATCACACTCTATGGCCCCTCTTTCCAGAGGGCTTCGGTTAACGACTGAATTGGTAACTCTACTGTTGCCGACCCTACAACCCCTGCATGACCCGAAGGTCGAACAGGTTTAGGCTGTTCCGATTTCGCTCGCCACTACTCTCGGAATCGAGGTTTCTTTCTTTTCCTCCTGGTACTGAGATGGTTCACTTCCCAGGGTTCGCTCGTGCGTGACTATGGATTCATCACGCCGTACGGGGGTTTTACCCCCGTGGGTTTCCCCATTCGGAAATCCCCGGATCAAAGCCTGCTTGCGGCTCCCCGAGGCTTATCGCAGCTTGCCACGTCCTTCATCGCCTGCTTCTGCCAAGGCATCCACCATGCGCCCTTAGTAGCTTGACCACAAAATTAACTCGACACACGGCAGCTTGACCTCACTCGCAATCACAACCGAAGTTGTCATTCCAAGCAAAGCGAGGAATCACGCTTCTCCTTTCGGATCTGCAAGAACTCCTCAGCCACCACACGCCGACTCAATTCTATGGGCCTCTAAACCTGCTCCTCGCACGCTTGCTTCAACTTCAACGCTTCACAGTTTTGCCTATCTCAGGGACAGCCCCGAGAATCTTGAAACTGGAAACACTGAAATCTCATGCTACGTACACCAGCAGGCAAATCAGGCACTCATAAAAATTTACGTTCGCCTTGTAATTTTGCCCAATCTATTCAGTTGTCAAATATCGTCCTCGTCAACTTGCGCTGACTACCCGCTTCAGCAGGTATGGGTCTTACTCAATCCAGAGTCGTGCAAACTCCAGATTGCCTCCAACCCAATGTTCGGCGCCAGGCAACTTTCTTTGAACCGTGATACGGAACCGGTTGTTGCATTGACGCCCAACATCAGGCTGAACTTTTACGCTCTCGAATCGAACTCTCGAAGACTACTTCTGCGGCGGCCACGGACCATCAGGATCAATTCCGCGCTCGATCTTCGCCAACCGCTCCTGGTGCTTGTGCACCATCGCAGTGATCGAAATCGCACCACCTACAATGAGGGCCACGATCGGCACCAGCAAGCCGCCTAAGCCCAGAATCCGATCCACAATGTGATCCACTCGCTCCCTCCGCAACCATTGGATTGAACTGCAGGTATTGGTGGAGCTGACCGGGATCGAACCGGTGGCCTCCTGGTTGCAAACCAGGCGCTCTCCCAGCTGAGCTACAGCCCCACTGATGTTTGGTGGGCCTGGGTAGAGTTGAACTACCGACCTCACCCTTATCAGGGGTGCGCTCTAGCCACCTGAGCTACAGGCCCGGTTTTCACCGAAAGCTTTTCCCGGAGCTCAATGCGTTGAGCCACGAGTATGGAGCCATGAGCGAACCAAAATCCGATCGCTCCAAGCTCGAAGCTCGTCGCTCGCAGCTCGATTATTTTTTCGAGGACAAGGTTGAACGTGCGCCCCAGCTAAGCCGGAGCTGACCATCATGCGAACGAAAGACATAGCGAGCTACGCCTTTATTGATTCGAATCGATGATTCGAATCGTTAGATTCAAGAAAGAGAGGTCCGAAACGAGGCTCCCGAACCAGATCACAGGTTGCAATCCGGAACGGGGTACATGGCAACATCCCACGCGCTCTCGATCGCTTGCGCGAAAGAGTGCTCCAAAGGAGCGGGCGTGAGTGCCATGACGTTCTCTCTTAGAAAGGAGGTGATCCAGCCGCAGGTTCTCCTACGGCTACCTTGTTACGACTTCACCCCAATCATGAGCTGTACCTTGGAAGGCTGCCTCCTTGCGGTTAGCACACCTGCTTCTAGTACGGCCCACTTTCGTGATGTGACGGGCGGTGTGTACAAGGCCCGGGAACGTATTCACCGCGGCGTTCTGATCCGCGATTACTAGCGATTCCAGCTTCATGGAGTCGAGTTGCAGACTCCAATCCGAACTGAGGCCGGCTTTTTCCGATTAGCTCCCCCTCACGGGTTTGCGACGGTTTGTACCGACCATTGTAGCACGTGTGTAGCCCTGGACATAAAGGCCATGAGGACTTGACGTCATCCCCACCTTCCTCCTCGTTATCCGAGGCAGTTTCACTAGAGTGCCCAGCTTGACCTGATGGCAACTAGGGATAAGGGTTGCGCTCGTTGCGGGACTTAACCCAACATCTCACGACACGAGCTGACGACAGCCATGCAGCACCTCCGCAGCGGCCTTTTAAGGGGCGCCGATATTTCTACCGGATTCCACTGCGCTTCGAGCCCAGGTAAGGTTCTTCGCGTTGCGTCGAATTGAACCACATGCTCCACCGCTTGTGCGGGCCCCCGTCAATTCCTTTGAGTTTCAGCCTTGCGACCGTACTCCCCAGGCGGATTGCTTATCGCGTTAGCTGCGGCACAGCAGGATTGGGTACCTGCTACACCAAGCAATCATCGTTTAGGGCTAGGACTACCAGGGTATCTAATCCTGTTTGCTCCCCTAGCTTTCGCGCCTCAGCGTCAGTTATGGTCCAGTGCGCCGCTTTCGCCACAGGTGTTCCTCCCGATATCTACGCATTTCACCGCTACACCGGGAATTCCACGCACCTCTCCCACACTCCAGCACCACAGTTTCGCCTGCAGGCTCCGAGTTAAGCCCGGAGATTTCACAAGTGACTTGTGGCACCGCCTACGCGCCCTTTACGCCCAATAATTCCGAACAACGCTCGCACCCTCTGTATTACCGCGGCTGCTGGCACAGAGTTAGCCGGTGCTTCTTCCACCAGTACCGTCATTATCGTCTTGGTCGAAAGGAGTTTACGCCCCAAGGGGCTTCATCCTCCACGCGGCGTTGCTGCGTCAGGGTTTCCCCCATTGCGCAAAATTCCCCACTGCTGCCTCCCGTAGGAGTCTGGACCGTGTTTCAGTTCCAGTGTGTCCGTGCGCCCTCTCAGGCCGGATACCGATCTTCGCCTTGGTGGGCCGTTACCCCGCCAACTAGCTAATCAGCCGCGACCCCCTCTCCAAGCGCATTGCTGCTTTGATCTCGCGATGTTATGCGGTATTAGCCCCGGTTTCCCGGAGTTATTCCCCACTCGGAGGTAGGTTAGTCACGTGTTACTCACCCGGTCGCCACTTTACTCATGGATTGCTCCACTTTCTCGTTCGACTTGCATGTGTTAGGCACGCCGCCAGCGTTGATTCTGAGCCAGGATCAAACTCTCGTTTGAAACCTGTTCGCCCACCGACGGGTAGAAGGTGGGCTGCCAACTCCATCGCTCGAAAGTGATGTGATGGCGACCACTGCAGCCTCTGCTAAGAAGCACAGTGGCCTATCTTGTGAGATCGTTTCAGACTAATGCCTGAATCCGCTCTCTCACGACTGGCACGTTCAACCGAGTTGTCAAAGACCGAATCGCCTTCCGCCTGAGCGGCGCGCCTTCAGTTCTAGGCAAATTTGCGGATGGCGGGCTAAAGCCGCGCCCTACACAAATCTGACTGTCCTCGAAACCTTACAAACATACGTGGCGCTTATAACCCTGTCAACCTGCACATCCCACAGCATTTCCACTTGTTTTCCACATGCGGAAAGTGCTCAGAACGGGGCGACTTGGGGAGCTGAAAAGCTCGCTCCAGCGCGCAACAGTATGGCCTTCCGCTTTGACTTTGCAAAGACACCGATTTCTCGGCGCACGCCGAAGCGGAAGACAGAAAATTGAGAAAAGAACTTACTTTTGGAGGTCCTTGCTTTGAAGGTACCCTTCAGAAACCTACCAGTGTTTCCGAATCAAGTCCCGTGGCCGGGACGACTTGAGAACTCTACATTCTCTGAATGCTTTGATGCCGGACGGACGCGAGAGATTCAACAAATACGACCGGCTGCCACACTTCTGCTCTCGGTGAATTGTTTATACCAGATGAATCCGGAAAAGCGCAAGGGGGAATTTGAAA
>CAWBED010000019.1:0-12543 GCA_963787685.1 uncultured Acidobacteriota bacterium | reverse complement strand
AACCGAAGTTGTCATTCCAAGCAAAGCGAGGAATCACGCTTCTCCTTTCGGATCTGCAAGAACTCCTCAGCCACCACACGCCGACTCAATTCTATGGGCCTCTAAACCTGCTCCTCGCACGCTTGCTTCAACTTCAACGCTTCACAGTTTTGCCTATCTCAGGGACAGCCCCGAGAATCTTGAAACTGGAAACACTGAAATCTCATGCTACGTACACCAGCAGGCAAATCAGGCACTCATAAAAATTTACGTTCGCCTTGTAATTTTGCCCAATCTATTCAGTTGTCAAATACCGTCCTCGTCAACTTGCGCTGACTACCCGCTTCAGCAGGTATGGGTCTTACTCAATCCAGAGTCGTGCAAACTCCAGATTGCCTCCAACCCAATGTTCGGCGCCAGGCAACTTTCTTTGAACCGTGATACGGAACCGGTTGTTGCATTGACGCCCAACATCAGGCTGAACTTTTACGCTCTCGAATCGAACTCTCGAAGACTACTTCTGCGGCGGCCACGGACCATCAGGATCAATTCCGCGCTCGATCTTCGCCAACCGCTCCTGGTGCTTGTGCACCATCGCAGTGATCGAAATCGCACCACCTACAATGAGGGCCACGATCGGCACCAGCAAGCCGCCTAAGCCCAGAATCCGATCCACAATGTGATCCACTCGCTCCCTCCGCAACCATTGGATTGAACTGCAGGTATTGGTGGAGCTGACCGGGATCGAACCGGTGGCCTCCTGGTTGCAAACCAGGCGCTCTCCCAGCTGAGCTACAGCCCCACTGATGCTTGGTGGGCCTGGGTAGAGTTGAACTACCGACCTCACCCTTATCAGGGGTGCGCTCTAGCCACCTGAGCTACAGGCCCGGCTTTCACCGAAAGCTTTTCCCGGAGCTCAATGCGTTGAGCCACGAGTATGGAGCCATGAGCGAACCAAAATCCGATCGCTCCAAGCTCGAAGCTCGTCGCTCGCAGCTCGATTATTTTTCGAGGACAAGGTTGAACGTGCGCCCCAGCTAAGCCGGAGCTGACCATCATGCGAACGAAAGACATAGCGAGCTACGTCTTTATTGATTCGAATCGATGATTCGAATCGTTAGATTCAAGAAAGAGAGGTCCGAAACGAGGCTCCCGAACCAGATCACAGGTTGCAATCCGGAACGGGGTACATGGCAACATCCCACGCGCTCTCGATCGCTTGCGCGAAAGAGTGCTCCAAAGGAGCGGGCGTGAGTGCCATGACGTTCTCTCTTAGAAAGGAGGTGATCCAGCCGCAGGTTCTCCTACGGCTACCTTGTTACGACTTCACCCCAATCATGAGCTGTACCTTGGAAGGCTGCCTCCTTGCGGTTAGCACACCTGCTTCTAGTACGGCCCACTTTCGTGATGTGACGGGCGGTGTGTACAAGGCCCGGGAACGTATTCACCGCGGCGTTCTGATCCGCGATTACTAGCGATTCCAGCTTCATGGAGTCGAGTTGCAGACTCCAATCCGAACTGAGGCCGGCTTTTTCCGATTAGCTCCCCCTCACGGGTTTGCGACGGTTTGTACCGACCATTGTAGCACGTGTGTAGCCCTGGACATAAAGGCCATGAGGACTTGACGTCATCCCCACCTTCCTCCTCGTTATCCGAGGCAGTTTCACTAGAGTGCCCAGCTTGACCTGATGGCAACTAGGGATAAGGGTTGCGCTCGTTGCGGGACTTAACCCAACATCTCACGACACGAGCTGACGACAGCCATGCAGCACCTCCGCAGCGGCCTTTTAAGGGGCGCCGATATTTCTACCGGATTCCACTGCGCTTCGAGCCCAGGTAAGGTTCTTCGCGTTGCGTCGAATTGAACCACATGCTCCACCGCTTGTGCGGGCCCCCGTCAATTCCTTTGAGTTTCAGCCTTGCGACCGTACTCCCCAGGCGGATTGCTTATCGCGTTAGCTGCGGCACAGCAGGATTGGGTACCTGCTACACCAAGCAATCATCGTTTAGGGCTAGGACTACCAGGGTATCTAATCCTGTTTGCTCCCCTAGCTTTCGCGCCTCAGCGTCAGTTATGGTCCAGTGCGCCGCTTTCGCCACAGGTGTTCCTCCCGATATCTACGCATTTCACCGCTACACCGGGAATTCCACGCACCTCTCCCACACTCCAGCACCACAGTTTCGCCTGCAGGCTCCGAGTTAAGCCCGGAGATTTCACAAGTGACTTGTGGCACCGCCTACGCGCCCTTTACGCCCAATAATTCCGAACAACGCTCGCACCCTCTGTATTACCGCGGCTGCTGGCACAGAGTTAGCCGGTGCTTCTTCCACCAGTACCGTCATTATCGTCTTGGTCGAAAGGAGTTTACGCCCCAAGGGGCTTCATCCTCCACGCGGCGTTGCTGCGTCAGGGTTTCCCCCATTGCGCAAAATTCCCCACTGCTGCCTCCCGTAGGAGTCTGGACCGTGTTTCAGTTCCAGTGTGTCCGTGCGCCCTCTCAGGCCGGATACCGATCTTCGCCTTGGTGGGCCGTTACCCCGCCAACTAGCTAATCAGCCGCGACCCCCTCTCCAAGCGCATTGCTGCTTTGATCTCGCGATGTTATGCGGTATTAGCCCCGGTTTCCCGGAGTTATTCCCCACTCGGAGGTAGGTTAGTCACGTGTTACTCACCCGGTCGCCACTTTACTCATGGATTGCTCCACTTTCTCGTTCGACTTGCATGTGTTAGGCACGCCGCCAGCGTTGATTCTGAGCCAGGATCAAACTCTCGTTTGAAACCTGTTCGCCCACCGACGGGTAGAAGGTGGGCTGCCAACTCCATCGCTCGAAAGTGATGTGATGGCGACCACTGCAGCCTCTGCTAAGAAGCACAATGGCCTATCTTGTGAGATCGTTTCAGACTAATGCCTGAATCCGCTCTCTCACGACTGGCACGTTCAACCGAGTTGTCAAAGACCGAATCGCCTTCCGCCTGAGCGGCGCGCCTTCAGTTCTAGGCAAATTTGCGGATGGCGGGCTAAAGCCGCGCCATACACAAATCTGACTGTCCTCGAAACCTTACAAACATACGTGGCGCTTATAACCCTGTCAACCTGCACATCCCACAGCATTTCCACTTGTTTTCCACATGCGGAGGGTGCTCGGAACGGGGCGACTTGGGGAGCTGAAAAGCTCGCTCCAGCGCGCAACAGTATGGCCTTCCGCTTTGACTTTGCAAAGACACCGATTTCTCGGCGCATGCCGAAGCGGAAGACAGAAAATTGAGAAAAGAACTTGCTTTTGGAGGTCCTTGCTTTGAAGGTACCCTTCAGAAACCTACCAGTGTTTCCGAATCAAGTCCCGTGGCCGGGACGACTTGAGAACTCTACATTCTCTGAATGCTTTGATGCCGGACGGACGCGAGAGATTCAACAAATACGACCGGCTGCCACACTTCTGCTCTCGGTGAATTGTTTATACCAGATGAATCTGGAAAAGCGCAAGGGGGAATTTGAAAAATGCATGAGTTTACTGGCTTGGTGCGTTCGGGCCTGCGCGTCTGGACATTTGAGGGAGCATTAGCGTCAAACGAAGACGCCTCATACAGGCCGCCGGTTCGTCGCGAAGACGGCACTCCCAAATTCGTACAACTCTGATGCCCACTTCGCGAAGCGAGGATCGCACTTGCGAATCCCTCCGCTTGTTGCGAGCCAGCTTGCTGTTCCAGTACGAACGGTTCGTCCTCGGATTGTGACCGCATCTGGGGCATCCGTGCCAGAAGCACCCGTCTACAAAGACCGCCAGACGCATGCGCGGGAAATAGAAGTCTGGCACTCCGGCCACCTCGGCGGGGTGCAATCGCCACCCGCGCAACCCGGAACGAACAAGCAAACTCCTGAGTCTCAGCTCCGTACTTCTATTTCCATGAGACTTTATCGCCCTCATATTAGAGCGCCGGGTGTTGGAAATTGAACCGAAGTCAGGTCTAGAGGACATGATACTCGATCGTTTTGAGCGGCTCCGCGAGGTCACTGATTCCGAGAGGTACGAACCCAACCCTCTTCTCCGGCAGATTCTCCGGCGTGATGTAGTCATTGAACATTACGCAATAAAGGTGGACATCTGGAAACAATCCGTCTTGGCGATCCAGCGAACTCTTGCTTGTTCCCAATGAGGCGTCAGCTTCAGCCCGGTCGTACTCGCCATTCTTGCATTGCACTGATACTAGGGGACGATGAGGGAACGCCCCAATCGGAGGAGCCCAAATTATGTCTAAGCCACCATCCTTCTCCTTGCCTCCAAGAACTGATTTGGTGAAGCCCAGCTGCGATTGCAGGTATCGATTAAACTTCTTAAGGGGTTGATCTTTTGTCCTTTTCCAGCCGACCCGGTGTATCACTCCGGTAGTCCGCAGGGCCAGACGCTCCGTCACCTTTCGCTCGAATTCGGAGCTCATTTTCGGATTGCTACGAATGTTGCGCATGAGGTCGATAAAGTCGATAAACGTGGGGTCTAGCGTAGTGAACCGTCCGGTTGAAGGTTCATAGCTAAATGGAAGTGATGCGCCTCTCGACGCAAAATGCTTCGATAGCGACGCGATCGCATCGTTGAGCGCGCCATCGTCGTCACTTCTCTGGTACTCCAGATCGAGGTCGTCCATCAGCGGAGCTTTCGGACCGTCGACCACGAAGTCATCGCGGGTCAACACAACTGACTTGGCGCCCGCCAATTCGTTGCAGACGGTCTCGAACAGCCTAAACGTCGGAGTCAACATTGGCTAGATAGCTCTTTACTGTGCTCTCAAAGGTCTTGAACGCATCAGAAACTGCCTTTTCCCCTGGGACTCTGCTTTTCAACTTGAAAGCTTCTTTGAGTAGTGAAGAGATCTCCTCGAGAAGGCGGTTAAGCCGCCGCACATTCTCTTCTTTTGTTTCAACAAACATCAGCGCCAGCTGAAGGTCGGACCCCCGCTCCAGCGCCGCGCTTGCCTCGTCGGAGTTAAGAGTCTTAGCGAGGGAACTGAGCTGGCGCGTGTCAGAGATTCGGGCCGTCGATGGATCGCGCGTTTTCTTCGACCGGTTGTACTTGCCATAGAGAAAATCAAGGAGGTGAGCTACTCTCCTACTGCGGACGTGTTTGACTTCGATCGTTTTTCTGTCGACGTCTAGCTCCACGTATTTCTTGATTCCAGATCTGCTGAGCGCCTCTCCCAAGAGCCAGAAGTTCTCCCCTTCGGGAATGTCTGAGTTTGTCTTCAATAGAACCCGGTAAGGAACGAGGTACCTCTGAATATCGCTCTTGGTAATTCCTATTTCGCGCACAACTCGGTCCACATCGCCGGCCGAACTGATCTCTCGGTTTAGGAACTTTGCCTTGCTTAAAGGAGGCCACTCCCTGTACCCCAACAGATGTCTCAGGCCTAGATAGACTCGCTCAATTGCTTCAAGATCGTTGCCCTCCGAAAACTTCAGCGCTGGGACGTGCGACAGTGAATCTATCTTGTTCTTGTTTTCTGAGGTCTCGTATCGGTTGCGATTCCGCAGAATATGTCTGACCGCGGCGAGTCGTCGGTTGCCCTCCAGCACCAGGAAACGCCCCTTGTCTTCGCGGACGATAAGTGGCTCGTAGTCGATGAATCCGTTTTCAAGGAACGAGTCAATAAGTTCACCGGCATAATACGGTTTGGCGATAAGAACCTCTTCGATCTCATCGTCAGTCTTGCCGGAGAGGTCGCCGCCGAATCTTGGGTTATTGGGATCAAACCGAAGCTTGGACGGGTCGAGGTAATCGAATTGAGCCCGGCCCACATCTGGGTACATATTCTTTTTTACAGTAGGCACGCTGCTATCCTCAAAGAGCACTCAAAGGCCCGGCTACGGCCCGGAAGAGAGGAGGGGGGACGGCGTTCCCGATCATCTGAAACCTGTCTCGGACGGAACCCCTTCTCCAGTGCCAGGTCTTCGGAAAACCCTGCAGTGAGGCGCATTCTCGATATGAAAGCCGCCTCGCTCTTGCATCACGAGTAAACTCCCAATGGTCGGTGTCAATTCGCTTGAGCGGCGGACTTGCCGGGTGCAGTGGAACGTGGCGCCAGTGCCCGACCACGCATGGGCTTGGCTGCCCCCACGGATAACGGCGTTTCCGAGACAGGTAGTACCAGTGAAATGGCTCGGTATTGAATTCACCTTCGGGCCATCTTGGGAAGCGGCTTAAGGCATCGCGCTGACTGACGTATTTCTTCCCGGTGCCGGGTCCGTGGGTTGGCTTCGGGAACTCGTATTCAATTGTCTGATCGGAACGTACGCCGACCAGGAAAACTCTTCGGCGGTTCTGGGCGACACCGTAGTCCTTCGCGTTAAGAACGGACCATTTCACGCGATACCCGGCTGCTCTGTAGCGAGTCAATTGATTGCTCAACAGGTCACGGTTCTCGCCGAACACCATTCCATTGACGTTCTCCACGACGAACGCTTTCGGGAGAACTTGGCGCAGGACGCGGTCAAACTGACGGTACAGAAAGTTTCGATCGTCCGTCTTCCATTTACGCTTGCCACCTTGCGTGTAGCCCTGACACGGGTAACAGCCTACTAGTAGGTCGGCGGTTGGAAACGTATCGAAGTCTCGAATGTCGCCACATTCGATCTTTGCCTCTTTTAGATTCTCTTTGTAGGTGTCGCAGGCCGTCTGCCAGATGTCGTTAGCCCAAATGACCTTATAGCCGAGTTTCTGCAGGGCGAGATCGGATCCGCCGCAACCGCTGAATAGAGAAATTGCTTTCGGACGCGCCATGCCGTACCTTGAACGGCCGATTGTATCTCTATTACTCGTCCTCCGGAAGATATTTGTGAAGCCCGATGGTTGTTATTGCAAGTCTTGTAAGTTGAATTGCCACGTAATACGCATCAGCTTGTCGGAGCTTGTTGACTTGGCGGTGAGCGCCCGGTTACGGGCAAGTATGCTCGATCGAAATCCCCACTTCCGGCAACTTCGGCCGGAAATGGGGCACCCGCTTCTTTCTGATTGTGAGTGGTGGGCGGGCCATGATGACTCAGCCCCATCCGGCTGCAACCAGCGAATTCCCTTTTGAGCCTGCGGCGATGCAGGAGGGTACGGGGTCCTTCGATTTCGGAGCGCGATTCTAAAAGCGAATCGCACTCTTGCGCTCAGGATGACAAGCCTGGGGAGGATTCGGATTGCGTCGTGGACTGCATTGTTTCGCCGCTACGCGGCTGACAACTACTCGGGCCACTAAGGTCGGTTCGTGTCCTTTGTCGCTTAATGGCACGGCTGAAGCCGCTCCCTGATACGACGCATCTTGACGCGGCGCTGAAGCGCCGCTCTTCCACGATTCGGCCACATGCGATGAGGGAATTCCTTTTTCAGCTTGTGGCGGTGCAGGCAGTCGTAGGGTCCTTCGGCCCGCTCAGAACGCGGGCCTCAGGATGACAAGACGCGGGCGACTTGCAACATCATGACTAGAGTAAGAGGGACATGCGGCATCAGCGCTTCAGCAGGTGCCAGGCTTCTTTGTACTTTTCGTACTTTGCGTGATCGGAATGCGGGGTCAGGAGGATGTCGGACTGGGTGTTGGTGGCTTTGATGGGAAGGATGTACCAGGTGTCGGTGGGTATCACATAGGCGGCGATGAAGTCGATGTCGCGAGGCGAGTAGGGGACTCCGTTGGAGTCGAGGTGGCATTTGTAAGAATTGCCGCGATGGAAGATGGTGCATTTGACCTGGACGCGGCGGAAGCGTCCGCGGTGGTCGATGACGAGGTCGTAGGGAGCGGAGTCTCCCCAGGGCTTGGAGACGCGGAATCCGAGCTCGATGGCGCGAGTCGAGAAACGGAGTTCGGCCCATTCGCCGCGCTGTTTGGCGTGACGGATGGAAAGGCCGGGAGATTTCATTTGCATTTCTAAGTGGCAAACTCTTCTGCCTGGATCGGACAACGTGCATCCGGGATAACTGAAATATGGAAGCGCTCCAAACGCGCGATTTTGCATTCTCGCAAAAGGCGCGAGAATGATCGCGCGGCGCGCCCAGGTCCTTCGTTCGCGCAAAAGCGCGCGCTCTCAGGATGACAATGGTTTGGGAAATAAAAAAGGCGGCCCGATTGGCCGCCTGCTTTTTTCTACCCCTCTATTTTTAGAATAGCAATTTAGAGGGAGGCAACCGGCAATTTTTTGGAAAATATATTTGGAGTTGATTCAGGGAGTTGCGAAGATTTGTGATCGTAAGGGGGCTTGACAGGATTTGGGGCCGCTTGTCAGGAACTCCCAGATGTGCCGCGGGCGCGTCCGGCATGCACGAGGTCCTTCGACTCCGAAGCGCGATTCGAAAACACAAATTGCGTTCCTGCGCTCAGGATGACAAAGTTGCGACAGCTATCTTCGCTTGCGGCGCTTTTCGCGTTTCTCGCGTTTGCTCTTCCTGGTATTGGATGGTCTGGGTGGCGGCGCTTCTTCCAGAACTGCGAAGTTGATCTTTTTTTCTACGGGATCGATGCGGTCGACGATCACGCGGAGTTGCTGGCCGATGCGGTAGATCTTGCGCGAGTGTTGTCCGATAATCTCGCGCGTGTTTTCGTGGAAGGTATAGCGGTCGTCGATGAGGGTATTGAGCGGGACAAGGCCTTCGACGAAAAGGTCGGTGAGCTCGACGAAGAATCCGAACTTAGTGACGCTGGTGATGAGGCCGTCGAAATCTTCTCCGACGCGGTCTTGCATGAATTTCACTTTCTTCCATTCCATGAGCTCGCGCTCGGCGTCGTCGGCGCGGCGTTCAGAATGGCTCGACTCTTCAGCGATGGCGTGGAGTTCTTCGAGCGGGATCGGCCCGGTGAGCGGTGCACGGGATTCGCGATGGGCGGAGTGATCGCGGCGCTTGGACCAGGGAGATGGAGCGTCGTCCACGGGGGCTGAAGCCCGTTCTTTGTTAACACTTGACGCGGCGCTGAAGCGCCGCTCTTCCACGGTGCCGGCGCGAGCATCGGCGGCATCGAGCGGCTCGCTTGATACGAGGTCTGGAAAATCCCCACTTCCGGCAACTTCGGCCGGAAATGGGGCACCCTTCTGAGCGGTTTGCGATCGCAGAACATCTTTCAGGATGCGGTGGACGATCAGATCGGGATAGCGGCGGATCGGGCTCGTGAAGTGCGTATACGTTGGCGCTGCGAGCGCGAAGTGGCCGAGATTTTCTTCGGAATAACGCGCTTGCTTCAGCGAACGCAACATCAGGTAGCTGAGGATTCGTTCTTCCGGCTTGCCGGCAATTTTTTCGGTGAGCTTCTGATACATGCGGGGCGTGATGTGGACGTCTTTGGGGATTTCGACGTCACGCGTGCGCTTGCCGGTTCCGTAGTTGGAGCGGCGGTCGGCCTTCATCTGGACGCGATGGATGGGCAGCGGACCGACGCCGAGGGAGTATCCGAAGGTCGCGGCGATAACTTCGAAATCGTAGACGCGCTTGGCATCGGGCTTCTCGTGAATGCGGTAGAGGCTAGCGATGCGATGCGAGTCGAGATGGTGAGCAACGGTTTCGTTGGCCGAGAGCATGAATTCTTCGATGAGGCGATGCGCGATGTTGCGCTCGGAGCGGGTAATGGATTTCATCAGGCCGAACTCGTCGAATTCGATGACGGGCTCGGGAAGATCGAAGTCGATCGATCCGCGGCGTTCGCGTTTGCGATGAAGAATTTGCTGTAGATCGCGCATGAGTTCGAAGGATGCGACTAAGGACGCGTAGCGGTCACGCTGCGCCTTGTCTCCTTCGAGGACCGCATTGACGGCGGTGTAGGTCATGCGCTCGGCGGAACGGATCACGCCCTCGGTCAGGTCGTAGTTGACGATCTCTCCGCGATGATCGATTTCCATGATGCAGGAGAGAACCAGACGGTCAAGATGCGGGCGCAGGCTGCAGATGTCGGTGGAGAGTTCGAGTGGCAGCATCGGAACAGCGCGGTCGGGGAAGTAAACGCTGGTGCCGCGCAGGCGGGCTTCCTGATCGAGAGCGCTGTCGGGCGTAACGTATTGGGCAACGTCCGCGATGTGGACCTGCAGTTCAAAGTTATTGTTGGGAAGCATGCGGACGAGGACGGCGTCGTCGAAGTCGCGGGCGGTTTCTCCGTCGATGGTGACGATGGGGAGATCGCGGAAGTCGCGGCGGCCTTGGAGTTCGCGAGACGGGATGGTCGCGGAAACCTGTTGAGCTTCTTCGAGCGTGGCCGCGGGAAAATGATGCGGAAGATGAAACTTGCGAATCATGATTTCGACGTCGACGCCGAAATCGTCTTCGCGGCCGAGGATTTCGAGGACTCTGCCTCGCGGATTTTGTGTGGGCGAAGGCCAGTCGGTGATTTCTACGTCGACCACTACACCTTCGAGGTCGGTCCAGTTCTCGTTCCGCGCGACTTCTTCGCCTAAGACGCGATCGACTGATTTCTTCTTTTTCTGTGGCCTCTGGGAATCAAGGCCTTTCACCACGGAGGGCACAGAGGTCACAGGGGAAACCGGAAGCTCTGCACCCTCGGGAATCACGATTTCTTGCGTGATCTTGGAATCCAGCGGGGTGACGTAGTTGCGACGGCTGGAGTAATGGAAAATACCGACCACCGTTACGTTGGCGCGATGGACGGGGCGAACGATGCGTCCCTCGGCGCGGCCGTCGGGGCGGACGTTGGTGATGTCAACGAGGACGAGGTCGCCGTGCATGGCGTTGCCGATCTGGTGCGGCGGGATGAAGATGTCGCCGGTCAGTTTGGATTTCAGTTGGCCTAGCGATTTGGATTCGGGGATGACGAAGCCGAAACCGTCGCGGTGCATGGTGAGGCGTCCGGCGACGAGATTCTTGTCGGCTGCGGCTTGAGGGAGCGCGTAGCGGTCGGAATCGATTGCGATGAGGGCGCCAGTCTTGACGAGCTTTTGCAGGTGTCCGGCGAGTTCGCGGCGCTCTTCGCCATGCAGGCCGAGTTCGCGAATGAGTTGCTTGTATCCGGCCTGATGCTTGGGCTGGCGGGCAATGTGTTTCAGGATGGCGGAGTCGGAGAGCATGGGGTGTTGAGCTGTGAGCGTTGAGCTGTGAGCGTTGAGCATCGAGTCGCGAGCTCTCGGCTATCGGATGTCAGCATTCAGAATAACTCTGCTCGGGTTTTGGCGTCCCGCGCTCGCACCGGATACGGCTTTGCTCTCGCCAGATCCCTCACTTCGCCTGAAGAGCGGCTCCTTTCGGGATGACGCCGTTTGGGCGGCGCTGCCCAGCTCTTTGACGGCGGTCGTTGACTTGCTCGATCGATCGCCCTACCATGCAGCGAAATCTTTTCTCACTCTAATTCATAAGGAAATCCATGGATATCACGCGCCGTGCGCTGTTGCAGGGAGTTTCCACCGGGGTAGTGGCGATGGCTGCCTGGTCGTCTTCATTCGCCTTCGATACAAAACAAACAGGAACCGCTAAGGCCATTCCGTGGCCAAGGAACACCGGCAGTCCTGTCATCGAGAGCCTCCGCCCGGTGATCGAGCACTCGCGTGATGTGAAGACAAATTACAACAAGATTGTCGAAGTCGCGGGATGGATGGCTTACGAAGATTTGCCGCTGCCGAATCTTGCGGTGCCGTTTGGCATGGAAAAGACACCCGATGTCGCGATCGACTTCATCATGGTTGGGACGGTGATTGATACGGCGTTCACCGATTTCAAGACGCACGTCAAATTTCAGATGGATTACGCGGGCGAACATCATTCTGATTCCGATGCATTGTTTGCGTGCATGAAACGGGCGCTCGACAACCACGTCCCGTTGCTCGATGGAAAGTACATGGCGACGATGACGCGCGCCGACATGGAAAAGATCTTCGCCGGGAACATCGAGATGCCCATGCTCGACGAGAAGCTGGCATTGCTGAACGAATCAGGCAAAATTCTGGCCGCGAAGTATAACGGGCGTTTCTACAACTTCATCCAGTCATGCTCGCCGAAGCTTTACGACAATGGAAACGGTCTCGTAGAACGACTGGCGAAGGAGTTTCCACGATTCAACGACGTCAGCCAGTATGACGGGCACGAGATTAAGTTTTACAAGCTGACGCAACTAGGCTATTGGCAGATTTATTCAGGATTGCATGGCACGGGGGCGTTCAAGCTGGAGGATCCGCAGAAGATGACAGCGTTCGCGGATTACATTGTGCCGGTGGGGCTGCGGGTGATGGGCATGACGAGCTATTCGCCGGAGTTGGAGAAGGCAATCAACACGTATCAGTTGATCCCACGCGACAGCCGGCAGGAGAATGAAATCCGCGCGCACTGCCTGTACGCGACGGCGCTGCTGGCGGATGAGGTGAACAAGATCCGCCCGGCCGACCAGCAGATTATTATTCCGCAGATCGACGCGCGGCTATGGACGCACTATCACACGACGGACTGGCCGCATCATTTGACGAAGACGATTATGTATTAAGCGAGCTTTGAGTCGCGAGTTGAGAGCTATCAGCCGTCAGCAGTTCTCAGTTCTCAGTTCTCAGTTCTCAGTTCTCAGTTCTCAGTTCTCAGAAAACATCGTTCGAGCCTCGCCTCAACGCAAGCCCATTA
>CAWBED010000018.1:0-228449 GCA_963787685.1 uncultured Acidobacteriota bacterium | reverse complement strand
CCAGGTGTCGCCGCCGGCCTTGGGCGGCCAGGCTCCCAGCACGCGGCGGATCAGGGCAATCTGGCCGGTGTGATAGCTGTTGTGGGCGATCATCTGGCAGAGGACGGCTTCGAGCGTTCCCGCCACTTTCTTGTCGCCTTCATGCACTGATTCGATTTCGCGGTCGAGTTCGGTGCGGGAGCACTGCGCGAGCTTGGCATATTCCGATAACAGCCACGCGAGATCGCGCTTAAGGCGAATCCAATCTTCAGCGTTGGGCTGGGATGGCGGGAAGCTTTCCGCGTTGTGGTCGGGATACTTTGGCTTCTCCCCGCCGATGCGGCGGAGTTCGTAGGACATCCAGTAATTCATGTGGAAGACGAGTTCGGCAATCGAGTGCGGGAAGCCGTCGATGCGGCGTTGGGCGACGGAGATGTCGATGTCTTCGACGCACGCGAGGGGATCGGCGTGGGCTCCACGCCCGCGGAGGAGTTCGGTTAGAGCGCATTGGGACATTTTGGTGTCTGTGTTAGCGTCACATCGTTCGAGACGCTGCTGCCTATTTTTCTCTCTACGCTCGATCAGACTCTGAGTCGTTCAAAGAGTTCAAGTGGCACTCCGGGACATTATTCGGAACTCGCATCGGTATCGACAACGACGTGTTCGTGACGCTGTCTGCCGATTGCATAGGTCCTTCGCTTCGCTCAGGATGACAAGCAAAAACACGAGGAGCCCCCTGCTCCTGATTTCGCGAACTTAGGATTTCGCGAAGTATTTTTCCTCGAGGATGCGGCGGTGGTGGAGTTCGTGACCCGCGAGGGTGAATGCGATTGCGCGAACACTGACTTCGTTTTTATTGGTGATGCCGCGGCGCTGCCAAGCTGCATCGTCCAGGTTTCGAAGAAGCGTCAACGTCGCTCGGCGCACCGCGATGTAATCTTCGATGACTTCGGCTAAGGGGCGGTGCGCGAAGGGTCCGTTGCGGACGTAGTCGTCCTGCTCGAAACCTTCGATGGGCGTGGTATCGCCGCGAGAGATGCGCAGGGCTCGATAGGCGAAAATGCGTTCGGTATCGCAGACGTGCCCGAGGAGTTCCTTCACCGTCCACTTGCCCGGAGCGTAGCGGAAATCCCCTTCGGACTCGTCCCGGCCGGAGAGCAGGAGCAGCATCTGGCGGCGTTGAGAATCGAGAGTGCCGAGAATATCGGAGCCCGAGATCAGCGAAATGTAGCGATCGTAATAAGGTGCGTACTCGCCCGGCTCAGGGCGTCCAATGGCGAAGGCTGCGGGGGTGATGACGGCATCGTCTGACATAAACTCCTGCTTTCTGCAGTTGAAGGCGACGGACATGTGAGTGTCCATCCACCACGTTCTCTTCGATAAATCTTCGTCTCTGGGAGAATAACTCCGCAGAGCTGTGGAAGGGTACGGTCGGGCAAAAATTTCCGGGAATCGTTACACGAAAGTAGATAGAAATATCCTGACACCTCGCAGAATCCGAAGGAAGAGGAGCGTTTCGACAGGCACGAAAGAAGGTAGCGCTGGAGGTGACCACTATTGAAAATAAAGGGTTTTCCACAGCACCCAATTTGGGGGTCGGGAGTACAATTCCTTTTGGTCACGAAAGTGCGGCCTGTGAGCCTTAATCCCAACGAGGAAAGGAACTTGTAACCCATGTGGAAGCCCACGAATCAGCCTCAGACCCCTGGCCGGCCAGCCGAGCCCGAGCGGCCAGCAGCATCTACTCCGAGCGCGCCAGCAATGGCGTCGAGTGAACCGGCAGCTCCGCCTCGGCCCGTGACGACCACGACCGCAGACCAGGCTACGATCGGCAAGTCGCTGGTGATTAAGGGTGAGGTCACGGGATCGGAATCCCTCTATATTGACGGGCGGGTCGAAGGTTCCATCAACCTGTCGGGGAATCGAGTGACAGTTGGGCGCAATGGAGTGGTGGCGGCCAACATCAATGCCCGCGAGATCGTTGTGTTGGGCAAGGTGCGCGGGAATTTAACGGCCAGCGACCGCGTCGACATCCGCAGCGATGGTTCGCTGACGGGCGACGTAATTGCGGCCCGAATCTCGATCGAAGACGGCGCGTTCTTCAAGGGCGGCATCGACATCCGCAAGGGCGGACAGCCGCAACAGAAGGCGAACGGCGAAGACAAGACCGTTCCTGCCGGCGAGACCGCAGCCGTGGGCGCTCGAGCGTAGTCCAGCGCTCGTAGAAAATAATTTAGCGAAACAGCGACGGGCACTCCGCGAGGAGTGCCCGTTTTGCTGCTTGCATCCCACCCTTTTGGATTTACGACGGAGTGCCGGTAGCGGACGGCGGAACCACCCGGCTGCGTTGCGCGGAACTATCCGCTGCATCGAGGAGTTGGTTGAGTTCCGCCACCAGTTCCGAAAAGCGGTTGCGGTCCTGTTCGTTGGCGATCTGATCGCACAACTCCTTCACTCTCTGTTTGGACGCTTCGTCTAACAATCGATTCCTTCTCTCCCTGCGAAGTAACGGATTCGCTACTACGGCGTGTCATAGACAAATTGCACGCGACAGATTCACGCGTCTATTTCGGTCGTACTGTCTGTTGCCGCAATTTGGGGGAGTAGTTGCTGAATGCGAACCCCTAGAGCGAGGCGCTGCATGGCGGAATGAGCGCAGGAAAGAACCTTAGGATTGGGGAGTAAGGGAGAATCAGCAGAAACTTAGTGGAAAACGAGCAGCGGCTAAAGCCGATCGTATTGGATTCTCCTGAATGCCTGAAGGCATGCCCTGATACGAACCTCAGTTCAAACCCCGCATCCGGCACTGCACGCCTCATACAAACTGAAGCATGCCGGTATCGCCTCCTATGCGCCGGCTTGTTCCACAAACATGCAATCGCCGTAGGAATAGAAACGGTAACGATGGTCGACGGCGTAACGGTAGGCGCGGAGGACTTTTTCTTTTCCGGCGAGGGCGCAGACCAACATGAGCAACGTGGATTGCGGAAGATGGAAGTTGGTGAGAAGGGCGCGCACAACCTGGAAGTGGTATCCGGGATAGATGAAGAGATTGGCGTGGCCGGTTCCGGCGCGCACAGTTCCGGCGCCTTGCCGGGCGGCGTATTCAAGAGTGCGGACCGTGGTGGTGCCAACGGCAATCACGCGGCGCGATTCCCGCCGGGCTCGTTCGATTTGTTCGGCGGCGCCTTCGGGGATGGAATAAGGCTCGGCGTGAAGTTGATGCTCTTCAACCGTCTCTGCGCGGACCGGCTGGAAGGTTCCGAGGCCGACATGGAGGGTGATTTCTGCCGTTTCGATCCCTCGGTCGCGAATGCGGGCGAGGATTTCTGGCGTGAAATGCAATCCTGCAGTGGGGGCCGCAACTGAGCCGCGTTCCTGTGCATAGACAGTTTGATAGCGCTCGCGATCGGCGAGTGAATCGTCCCGCGAGATGTAGGGAGGCAGCGGGATGTGACCGATCTGGTCGATGCAGGCGTAGAAGTCATCGACGGGGCCAAAGCGGATGTGGCGCTCTCCGAATTCTCCACGAGCGATGACCTCGGCGCGGAGTTCGTCGTGGTCGCCGAAGAAAAGATGTTCGCCGACGCCGATTTTGCGGCCGGGACGGACCAGACATTGCCACTCGTTAGGATCCTGACGCAATTGATGAGTCAGGAGGACCTCGACGCGCCCGCTAAGAAACTCTCGTGAAGCGGGATTCTGCGGGCTCAGTGGCTGGGAGTGGAGGCCGGTGCGGCGTCCGTAGAGCCGCGCGGGAAACACTCGGGTATTGTTGAAGACGACGAGATCGGTGGAGTGGAGAAGGTCAGGGAATTCGTGGAACCGGAGGTCTTCGATGGCTCCACTGGAAGAGGAAAGACGAAGCATTCGAGATGCCGCGCGGTCGGAAAGGGGCTCTTGCGCGATCAGTTCCGGCGGAAGTTCGAATTGAAAATCGGAGACAAGCACGAAGAGCGATTATAGGTATAGAAGCCTGATCGGGAGCGGGTCAGCACCGGAAACTAGGCGCGATTTTTGTAGAAAATTGCATTGTCTCACCCAGCGGTAGACTGGTACTATGCGGGTGCCAAGTGCGGCCTGCTTTTTGTAATCTCTCCCCCCAAGGGTATCCATGCCTACGGAACGCAAACACAGGGAAGAAATCGTCCGATACGGGCGGATGCTGCACGAACGAAGCTTCGTCGCGGCGTTTGACGGGAATCTTTCCGTGCGGCTGAAGGGCGACCGGATCCTGGTGACTCCGACTTGCGTCAGCAAGGGAGCGATGAAACCGGCGGATCTGGTGATTGTCGATCTCGAGGGCAAGCGCGTGGCAGGACATCGCAACGTGACGAGCGAGATCGGGATGCACCTGCTGATTTACCGCACGCGACCAGATGTGCAGGCTATCGTGCATGCACACCCGCCGACGGCGACAGGATTTGCGGCCGCGGGCATGCCTCTCACGGAACCGTTGGTGTGCGAAGTGGTGATGGGGCTGGGATGCATTCCGCTGGCGCGATACGGAACTCCCGGGACCTCGGAACTGGCACAGACGCTGGAGCCTTATGTTCCGAGTTACGATGCGATACTGATGTCGAATCACGGCGTAGTGACGTACGGCGACACGATCGAGCACGCCTATATGAAGATGGAGACGGTCGAGCATTTTGCGCAGATCGCCCTGGTCACGCATTTGCTCGGACAGCAACAGCCGTTGAAACAGGTTGAGATTGAGAAATTGATGCTGGCGCGGACGAAGTATTTTGGGGCGAAGATTGCGTCGGCAATGCCGTTGCCGCGCGAGCCGCAGAAAGTTAGCTAATCCACCGGGGCTAAAGCCCTGTCTTCCTTCTTACGCTCTACGCGGCCCTTAAGGGCCGCTCTTCCACGGTTGCGCCAGCTCTTGTGTTTTCTTACGCTTTACACGGCCCGTTCGAAGCGCTCAGGGCAAGCTCTTGAAGGCCGCTCTTCCACTGTGGTTTCTGGGCGCTCTTCCACGGTCGCTCCAGAATTCGTTTCGGGACAGACTACCCACCCGCCTTGGGTTTGTCGACAGAGCGGCAGGAGAGTTGGTTCCTGCCGCCCGACCGAGAAACTTTCTCAGAGCAATTGTTGGATCGTCGTATCGATGGTCACGCGAGTTCCAGCGATGGTACCGATGATGTCGGCCGTAACGTTTCGCTGCGAAATCTCTATTCGTTAGCGTTGCCGGCATCAAGCGTCGCTGGGCGAACATTTTTGGACGGGTTTCGGCGATCCGACCTGATCTTTGCCCTTCCGACGGAGACGGAACCAGAGGTATTCAAAAGCGCCAGCGGGTTCTCACGTACATCCGAAACCATCCGGAAGAGCTGCGCCCTTTTAACTTCGACCCGGCGACGTCAAGAAGGGCTCTGCGTTCGGGTTGACGGTCGAGAACGCCGGGGCTAAAGCCCGTTCTTTAATGGCTTCTCTTACGCGGCCCTTAAAGGGCCGCTCTTCCACGGTAGTTTCCGGGCCTTTCTATCACGCGTCGGTCCCCCACTTCTTACTTCTTACTCTTACTTTTTGCCTTTTTACTCTCCGCCGATTCGGATGCGGAGGCCGGCGCGGAAGTTGATGGGGAGCGCGGGATATCCGACGACCTCGTTGTAGCGGCGATCGAGGGCGTTCTCCACGTTGAGATAGGCGGTGAGGCGCGGATGAATCGCGTACCAGCCGCCAACATCGGCACGAACATATCCGGCGGCGTGATCGATGCCGAAACCATAGAAATCGGAGTCGGAGCGGCGTCCGACGAAACTGCCACCGAGATTCGCTCCCCAGCGGTTGCCGAGATGCGATAGCAGCATGGTTGCGGAATGCTTGGGACGGCGCAGCAAAGGTTGGCCGGGATTGTAGACGGTATCAAACGGAGCCGGATTGTCGAGATACTGTGACGACGTGTAGGTGTACGCGGTATCGAGGAACAGGTGTGAACGCAATTTGGAGCGCAGAGCGAGTTCAGCTCCCTGGGCGAAAGCCTCATTTACGTTCACATATTCGCCGACGAAGGTGGTGGGATTCACGGTGACGTAGTTGATCTGGTCGTGGAAGAGATTGTTGAAGTAGGTCGCGCTGAACTGGTATTTGTCGCCAAAGAATTGCTGCTGTAGTCCGGCTTCGAAGGCGCGAAGACGCTCGGGCTTCAGAGCAGGGTTGGGCTGCGTGTACGGCGGCCCGGCAAATGTCTCTTCGAGGCGAGGCTCTTTGAATCCGGTAGCGTATGAAAATCGCAAACGTGTTCCGGAGAAAACCTGCCCGCCGCGGAAGGCCTGGAAATTTAGAACGACGCGCGGAACGCCGGTATTGCCAAAGGCGCTGTCATGGACGAGGCGCGCGCCGGCAATGACCTCGAGGCGGCCGAGGGTGAGTTGTTGCTGGACGTAGAAATCATTGTTCAAGCGCTGGCCGTGGGTTTGCGGTCCATAGTCGACATCGCCGACGAATCCATTTTCGTTTTCGATCCGGTATCCGAAGGTAGTGTGCGCCCAAGTGCGCTCCGAATAGTCGCCTTGATATTCGAATCCGGCACGATTGATGTGGTCGATTTCGTGAGAAGAAAAGTCGAACTGGCCCAGTGATGGGCTGTTGCGGGCAGGATCGCCGTTGACGTTAAGTTCGCTGTAGCGATAGAGGTAATCGAAGGCGGACAAACGATGCTGCCAGCCTTCCGGCGCGGCGACGGATAGTTCGACGCTACCGAGAATATTGTTCAGTTGCGACCAGTCGCTCGGATCGGGCTGCAACGGTGTCAGAGGTGCTGAGAAGCCATTGGCGAAGACCAGAGGATCGTATCCGTTGAAGCTCCATTCACCTGGATCGCCGGTGTGATTGTTGGAGTGACGGAAACGCACGCGCAAGGATGTGGAGTCGTTGAGCTGGACACCGGCGTTCGCGCCTTCGAGCGAGTTGGAGTACGCATCGTTGATGCCAGAGCCGCTGGTGTTGAATTGATCGCCGAAGACGTTGTAGTCGAAGCGTCCGCGAGCGCCTGCTAACGAGGCGTGACCGCTGGCGGTGCTGAAGTTGCCGCCATCGGCTCCGATGAGAAGTTCGGGAGTGGGTGTGTTGCCGGCACGGGTCCAGACCTGAATCAGGCTGGTCATGGCGTCGGAGCCGTAGAGAGTGCTCTGCGCGCCACGGACGAATTCCATGCGATCGCCTTGCGCGAGCGAAAGGGTTCCGAAATCGAAGGTGCCACCCGGCTCGTTGATGGTGACGCCATCGACGATCACCTTGTTGTAGTTCGATTCGCCGCCGCGAACGAATAGAGAGGAGAGTCCACCGCGTTGGCCGGCGGTGTTGATGACCGCACCGGGAAGAAATCGCAGGGCGTCGTTCGCCGTGACGGGCTGCATGGTGGTGAGTTGAGCGCCAGAGAGCGTGTCGAAGTCGGCGCCCGCGGCTTCTCCGGGAACCGGTGTGCGCGTAGCGCTGACTACGACGGTTTCGGACGAGGGAGCCAGGCGGAGCTTGACGGTGAGTTCGGATTGCGAGGAGACGTCGACGGTTTCGGGGGCGAATCCGGGCGCGAGGACTTTGATCTGGTAGGAGCCAGCCTCGGGAAGACGGAAGACTGCCTGCCCTTCCGCAGAAGTGGTCTGAGTAGAGAGAATTTTCGAGTCGTTGACGCGAACGAGCAGAGTTTGCGCGCCGGAAACGGCGGCAGAGCTGGGATCGACAACCTTGACCTTGAGATCGGCGGCGACGGCCACCGCGGTTAGAGACAGAATCAGGAAAATGCCAACGAGTACGCGCATTCCATCCTCCTTTGCACGCGAAAGAGGTTGAGGTTTGCGGATCGCGCCGGTCTCCTGGCTATGCGAGTAAGGATGGCTTGCATCCGTGGATACCTGCGGCCTTCCCGGGAATTCGTTCCCAGTGGCCGAAAGCAGTTTCCTCGCTTACAGTTGCGCGGCAGCGCGGGATTTGCACCCGCTTCCCTGTCTTCACCGGATAGTGAAGACGCGCGTTCCGAATGAAATTGCAA
The DNA here is from genome assembly GCA_963787685.1 of uncultured Acidobacteriota bacterium. Taxonomy (GTDB): domain Bacteria; phylum Acidobacteriota; class Terriglobia; order Terriglobales; family Acidobacteriaceae; genus Sulfotelmatobacter. The sequence continues at coordinate 220,474 of CAWBED010000018.1, read as the reverse complement.
AGAGCCGAAACAACGTGGGACGAATGTAATTGCTTTGCGACGGACAAGTCAACTGGAGGTCGAACTGCTGAGCTTCGAATTGCAAAGCAGCAATCGCGCAGGGCTATCGCCTCCAGCGTTGAAGAAGATAAAGAACGATGGAGAGAACAACGCTCAGGAGCAAGGAAGTGGCGAGCGGGAAATAGAAAGACGTGTGTTTGCCGCGATAAACAATGTCGCCGGGAAGGCGGCCAAGCGGAAGATGAGTGCGTCCGAGGAGAAGCACTACGCATCCGGCTAGAGCGAGAGCGATCCCGAGCACGATCAGGAGTTTTCCAAAATCCGTCATTCGAGTGTACGGGTTACGTCACTTTTCTGAGCAACTCCGGGCGGGGAGCACGACGCGAATACGCGGAAGTGCCGGGCCGCTCGTCAAGCTTCCGAAATCGCGGTATGCTAAGGCAATTTTCTCTGCCTACCTCGTCTCTCAATTCCCCTGGAGGGTTCCCTTATGCCGTTGTCGCATCGATCCGCTACCTCTTTCTCTCGCAGTCTAACAGCGGTATTGCTGGTTTTGCTTGGCGGTTCGATCGCAGCTCATTCGCAGGACATGCTTACGTATCACAACAATAATTCCCGCAATGGGCTCGACAACAAGGAGACCGCTCTTACGCTGACGAACGTGAACTCGGCATCGTTCGGCAAGTTGTTCACCGTGGCGGCGGATGGACTGGTGGACGCAGAACCGCTGTACGTCTCCGCAGTGACGATCGCGGGCGTCAGTCACAACCTGCTGGTTGTGGCGAGCGAGCATGGCAGCGTCTATGGCTATGACGCCGATACCGGATCGAAACTGTGGCAAATTACGACGCTGAAAGCGGGAGAGACGACTTCGGATGACCGCGGATGTTCACAGGTGACGCCGGAAATCGGGATCACTTCGACCCCTGTGGTGGTGCGGCCGAAGACGGGGAATCCTGTGATTTATGTGGTGGCGATGTCGAAGGACAGCTCGGGGAACTATCACCAGCGACTGCATGCCCTCGATGCGACGAGCGGCGCGGAGCTTTATAAAGGCCCAGTGGATATCGCCGCACAGTATCCCGGCACGGGCGATAACAGCTCCGGTGGCTTTGTTATTTTTGATCCGGCCCAGTACAAAGAGCGGGCTGGACTGCTCGTTATTGGAAGCTCAATCTACCTAGCTTGGGCGTCGCACTGCGATTACCGTCCATATACCGGATGGATCATGGGCTACAACATCAACACGCTGGCGCAGAAGTCGGTATTGAATGTGACCCCGAATGGCAATGAGGGAGCGATTTGGGGATCGGGCGCCGGGCATGGCGGCGGATGGTGCTGGAAATATTATTTTGCTCGATGCCAATGGAGTGTTTGATTCGAGCTCTGAATTCTTCCGGCTTCCCTTCCGAAGGCGATTACGGCAATGCGTTTCTGAAGGTCACGACGAAGGGCGGCCTGGCGGTAGGCGACTATTTCGAGATGGATAACGAGTCGCAGGAGAACGGGAGCGATACGGACCTGGGATCAGGCGGAACGCTGCTGGTCAGCGAGAAGGATTCCACCGGGAAGACGTGGCAACTCGCGGTCGGCGCCGGGAAAGATTCGAATTTGTACGTGGTCGATCGCACCAACATGGGGAAGTTCAATTCCAGCAGCAATAATATTTATCAGGAGCTGAGTGGCGCGCTGCCGGGCGGAGTGTGGTCGATGCCGGCGGCGTTCAACGGAAATATCTATTACGGCCCAGTCGGCTCGCCGTTGCTGCGGTTTCAGTTCAAAAATGCGAAGCTGTTGACGGCGGCGGTGTCGAAGAGTTCGAACTCATTTGGATATCCGGGAACCACTCCGGGCGTTTCGGCAAACGGCGGAAAGAACGCGATCGTATGGGCGACAGAGAATACGAATCCGGCGGTGCTTCACGCTTACAACGCGACTACGTCTGGTGGAGATTTACAACACCAACCAGGCAGCGAACGGACGGGATCAGTTCGGCAATGGGAATAAGTACATCACTCCAATGATCGCCAACGGCAAGGTTTACGTGGGGACCACGACGGGCGTGGGCGTGTTTGGATTGCTGTCGGCGAAGTAAGAAGCGGGCCGGATTCATTTTGCTAAATCGAAGCGGGGGCGCAACGCCCCTAACCGCAAAGACCTGGATAGAGTCGGGCGAAAACACAAATAGAGTTGATTAGTTTTTTGCATTGTCTTTGCATTGCAAAGTACTTGACATCAATATCTCCACACGATAGTCTTAATGCGTGTTCGAGCCCAAGCCACATCGAATCCGACGCTTTCACCGTTCCGAGCGGCCGTCGCCGGGGCGTGGGAGTCTGGCGCCTAATGTCGCAGATGACTTGCGCTTTATCCGAGACACGATGGAACGCTCGGCGGCGTTTACCGCGGTGTCGGGCTGGGGACAGGTTCTGCTGGGATTGACGGCAATCGCAGCAGCCATTGTCGCCGCTCGGCAGGTTACAGCATTCGCCTGGCTGCGGGTCTGGCTGGGCGAAGGACTTCTGGCAGCCGCGATTGGAATACTGGCCTGCACCTGGAAGGCGAACCGGCGCGGACTCCCACTATTTTCCGGACCGGCGCGCAAAGTCGCTCTCGGGTTGGCTCCTCCTCTGGTGGCTGGGGCATTCCTCACCTTTCTGTTGTTGCGGGCTGGCTTGCAACCGGCTTTGCCCGCGACCTGGTTGCTTCTCTATGGCGCGGCAATCATGACCGGCGGCGCGTTTTCGGTGCGGATCGTGCCGGTGATGGGACTCTGCTTCATGTTGTTGGGAGGACTTGCGGCACTCGGTCCTGCGGCATGGGGAAACTGGTTCCTGGGCGCGGGATTCGGCGGGCTGCACATTATTTTTGGATTGTTGATCGCAAGGAGTCATGGTGGGTAGGGCACTTCAATCCCGGAAGCACGCGAAGGCTGAACCGCGAACGCACAGTCACGAGTCTGTCAGAGAGCATGCAGCGGCACAGGCGCCGGAACTGCCAGAGCTCGATCGGCTGATTCACGAGCGCATCCGGCTGGGGATCGTGAGCGCGCTGGCGACCAATGACTCCCTGAGCTTTAACGATCTGAAGCGAGTGCTGAAGACGACTGATGGGAATTTAAGCGTCCATGCGCGGAAGCTGGAAGAGGCACAGTACATTTCGTGCGTGAAGTTCTTTGAGGGACGAATGCCGCGAACGGAATATCGGCTGACCGCAACCGGTCGCAAGGCTTTGACCGAATATCTGGATCAAATGGAAGAGTGGATCCGGGTAACGCGAGAGCAGTAGCGCAATTTTCTTTCCGGGGCTGAAGCCCTTTTCTTCGGCGCTGATCGCGGCGGTAAAGCGCCGCTCTTCCACTAAAGCTCCTCTTCAATCAGCCCGTCGTCATTTAGTCAGCCCTGGTCACCTAACCTCGCTCGTGGTAGCAGAGCCTAACTAGCGATGTCTGGGGTTATACGCCCAGGGCTTTTTGGATCTCGGCGGCGATGGATGCGGTCAGGGACTGCATCTTTTGTTCTGACTCGGCCTCTACCATCACTCTGGCGAGCGCCTCTGTCCCTGAATAGCGGACGACGACTCTGCCGTTGCCATTCAATTCGCCGCTCCGCGGCATCAATCGATGCCTGAATCGCGGGAACTTGCGCAAAAGGAACTTTCTCGCGTACGCGGATGTTCTGGATTTTCTGCGGGAAGACTTTCAGGTCGCCGACAAGATCGGCGAGAGACTTGCCGGAGCGCACGAGGATATCCATGAGGCGGAGAGCGGTGAGAAGACCGTCGCCAGTAGTGGAATCTCCGTCGCGAAAGATGATGTGACCGGACTGCTCGCCGCCGAGAGTCGCTCCGGTCTTCAGCATTTCCTCAAGAACATATTTGTCTCCGACATTGGCGCGCAACATTCGGATGCCGGATTTCTTGAGAGCGATCTCAAGACCCATGTTCGACATGGTGGTGGAGACGACTGTGTCCCCTTTCAACTTTCCTTGAGCCAGCAGGTCACGGGCGGCGGCGAGAAGCACGCCATCGCCGTTGACAACGCGGCCCGCGGCGTCACAGAAGAGAGCGCGGTCGGCGTCGCCGTCGAAGGTAATCCCGAGATCGAATTTTCCGGGCGAGTCTGCCACCGTCCTCCCGAGTATGTCGGGATGAAGAGCCCCGCAGTTTTCATTAATGTTCTTGCCGTTGGGCGAGACGTGCGTGAATGTCGCCTGAATGCCGAGAGTGCGGAAAAGTTCGGGAGCCTCAGCCGTAGCGGCACCATTGGCACAATCGACGAGCACACGCAACTTACTCAGATCCGACGCAACGCTGGCCGCAAGCGACTGAATGTAAGCATGACGAAGTTCGGCTTCTCCGGGCAGCGAAGGGCCGCGGAATTTTCAGGGCAGTATCGTCGGCGGAAACTGGATTCTCGATCTGAGCGAAAATTTCTTTTTCGATGGCGAGTTCGCGCGTATCGGTGAGCTTGAATCCGTCGCCTGAGAAAACTTTGATTCCGTTGTCCGTCCAGGGATTGTGCGAGGCGGAAATGACTACACCCGCCGCCATTTTTCGCGAACGAGCCAGGTAGGCGACACCGGGAGTAGTGATGACGCCCGCACTGTGTACATCGACGCCGACAGCGGCAAGGCCTTCGGCGACCCGATCAGCGATCCAGCGACTAGATTCGCGCGTGTCCTGGCCGATGACGGCTTGTGCTTTGGGGACGTTGCGCACCAGGTCATGGCCGAGAGCGCGTCCGATGAGATACGTGCTCTTGGTGGTTAGCGGGAACTCTCCCGCGACGCCGCGGATGCCGTCAGTGCCGAACAGTTGGCGTTGTTGGCTCATAAGAATAGAAGAGAACAGAGATAATAAACGAGGGCGGGCCGTTTTTCAGTGCGTCGTCGCAGTTCCTACTTTCTGCACAATGACGGTGACGCGAATCGAGTTTACCTGGTCGATCTGGATGAGCGGATCGGAAACGTAGACGCTCGTGTTGAAGACAGCGCTGCCAAGGGTGCCGGTAGCGTCGATGGGATCGGTGGTCGCGGCGTCGATCTTCTCGACGTGACGACGCGGGCCGGTGATCGTGATGCGGGCAGGATCCGCGGTCACTTTGACGATTTGCTCCCCATCGGCGAAGGTGCCGGTGACGCGAGGATGAATCTCGACCTCGCGACTCAAGCGAGTATCAAAAGCCAAGTGGAGCTGACTGGGCACAATCTGCATGACAGTCACTTCGCGCGGGTGACGGACTTGCTGCGCGGTTAAGTCGAAAGTGCGTTCCTGAGGCGAAGTACCCGCCAAGTCGAGAACAGCCTGCACTTCGTTGGCATTTAATTGACGGATGACGCGCTCGGGACCGCGAACGCGAATTTGTGTTTGCAGAATGGCCTCGGAACTGATCTCGAGATCTGCAGGAACGTGCTGAAAGACGACGGGGGCGCGAACGGCAACTTCGGCGGGTTGTTCATCTCGCGAAATGATGAACCACATTCCAGCTGCCAGCAACAATGACAACACTTTGAGTCCGAAATTATGCACCACATAGCGCTTGAACAAGGTGATCATTCGCGAGGCTCCGCAGAAGAGCCGGGATCGGACTTTCGCTGGGTAGAAGATTCGGCAAGCGGGGAGTCGAGGGCCGCGTCAGATTCATCGTCGATCGTTTGCGCGATCGAAGTCGGAAGAGAGGCCGGCGCGATGCGGCGACGGAGTTCGCTGCCAAGGCGCTCGCGCAATTGCTCGACCGTGAGATCACGCTCAACGCGGCCACCAACGGCGAAGCTGATGGCTCCGGTTTCTTCGGAGCAGATGACGGCGATCGCGTCGGTCTCTTCGGTGATACCGATGCCCGCGCGGTGGCGCGTTCCCATTTGCGTGGACAGAAGAGGATTCATGGAAAGCGGCAGGAAACAAGCCGCAGCGGCAATGCGGTCCTTCTGCACGATGACGGCACCGTCGTGGAGCGGGGCGCTGGGGCGAAAGATCGTCGCGAGAAGATCGTAGGAAAGGCGGGCGTCGAGAGGGACACCGCTTTCGATGTGAGTACGCAGCCCGATTTCGCGCTCGATGACGATGAGAGCACCGGTCTGATGCTGAGAAAAAAGATTCGCGGCGAGGACGATGTCGTCGTAGGAATCGCTGTCAGCCGAAGAGGTTCCGAGGAACGTCAGGCGCCGGCCGAGATCAGCGAGCACGTGACGAATCTCCGATTGAAATACGACGATCAAGGCAAAGACAACGTAGGGCAAAACGTGGCTGACAACCCAGTTGAGCGTGGTAAGTTCGCCGACGCGTGCAAAGTAGAACGTGACAGCGACTACCACCAAGCCGACCAGCATGGGTACGGCTCGCGTGCCGCGGATCATCACCAGGACCTGATAAATCAGAAGGGCGACGAGGAGGATATCGAGGGCGATCCACGCGCCTTGTTGCCAGGATGTGATGACGGGCAGCAACTAAGTTTTCGCTCCTAGTCGTAGGAATTGCAATCCATTGTAATGCAGAGAATTGGAAATGCTTTCGGGGAAGAGCCGCTGGAGGTGCACTGCAGATCAGTAAACGATTTCGCAGAGAGGAAGGCGTCAGACGCGTTGATCCTGCGCGCGAGATCCTTCCCTTCGCCTGAAAAGCGTCTCCGGTCAGGATGACGCCGACGAACATTTGGTGGATTCAGTTTTGCTTTTTTGTCACTGATGCGTGGAGTTGGCCGTGAGCCAAGCGGGCTGAGATTTCGTCGCCTACATTCAGGGAGTCCACGTCTTTGAGCAGGTTCCCTTCTGAGTCGAAGACCAGGGCGTATCCGCGGTCGAGGATGGCGAGGGGAGAGAGCGATTCTAGAGCGGTACGCAGCCGCTCGCTGCGGACTTTGTGCTGCAAAAGAACATTTCTCGTGACGGCGACCAGCGACGTGGTGCGGCTCGCGAGTTCCCTGCGCATACCAGAAAGAATGAGGCGCAAGTCGTAGTGGCGCACGGCGGCCGCGACAGCTTCCCAACGACGGTGAGCCTGCTGAATCAGCTGGCGCTGGGCCACTTCCATTCTGTGCGTCAGGTCATCGAGCTTCTGCTGGCGCTGACGAATCAGCTCCATCATGCGGGCGAAGGCGCCGTGTTGAGAAAGCTCGGTCAGGGCTTGCCGGCCCATCAGTAGGCGATAGCGCATCGCGCGACTCAGCCGCTCGTGAAGAGCGTTGGCTTGATCTTCGATTTCCTGGCGCGAGCGGATGACCAACTCGGCTGCCGCGGAAGGAGTGGGAGCGCGAAGGTCGGCGACGAAATCGACGATGGTGAAATCGGTTTCGTGGCCGACGGCGGAGATCAGCGGAATCTCGGACGCGGCCACAACGCGAGCGAGACCTTCATGGTTGAATGAGGCGAGATCCTCGGCGGAGCCTCCACCGCGAGCGATGATGATGACATCGACGTTGTCGTGCTGATTGAAATAGCGAACCCCGGCGGCGACTTCTTGCGACAGCGGCCTCGCCCTGCACTTGCGCGGGATAGATCAGGACATTTACGGAGTGATGACGGCGTTCGAGGATGTTGAGAATGTCGCGGAGAGCGGCAGCCTGGGCGGAGGTGACGATGCCGATGCGCGACGGCAGGGTTGGGATCGGGTTCTTGCGCTCAGCGGCGAAGAGACCTTCGGCTTCGAGCTTAGCTTTGAGCTGCTCGAAGGCCAACTGAAGGGATCCAGCACCTTTGGGTTCGAGGTATTCGGCGGCGATTTGAAGTTCGCCGCGATCTTCGTAGATGGTGACGCGTCCGCGGACAACGACTTGAAGGCCGTCGGCAGGCTTGAATCGCAGAAGCTTCGCCGACGAGCGGAACATTACGACTTTGATCTGGGCATTGCCGTCTTTGAGCGTGAAATAAAGATGGCCGGAATCCGGGGCACGGAAGTTGGAGATCTCGCCTTCCACCCAGGCGTCGGAGTATTCGCGTTCGATATGAGTGCGGACGGCGGCGACCAGGTCGCGGACCTTCCATACCCGGCGCTCGGGCGGGCGGAAGGTGAATCCCATCTGGTCAGGGAAGGAAGACATTGAAGCGAGTTTATCGCACTACGGGGCAGTCACTACAGAACCGCTCACCACAGGGGGCACTGAGGAACACAGGGGAAGTCGAAATCTATTGAAGGCTATAATCCTGCGCATGGACTTTGAACAGAAAGTGGCAGAACTGAAGAAACGGAACCTGCTTGCCGAGGACGGCGGCGGGGCGAAGCGGCGCGAGCGGCAGCATAAAGAAGGAAAGATGTCGGCGCGCGAGCGGATTGAGTTCCTGCTCGATGAAGGGACATTCGAGGAGACCGACAAGCTGGTTACTCATCGTTGCAACGACTTTGGGATGGCTGAGCAAAAAGTTTATGGCGATGGATTCGTCACGGGGTATGGCCGAATCGAAGGGCGGCTGGTGTACGTATTCGCGCAGGACTTCACTGTGTTTGGCGGGTCGCTTTCGGAAACGAATGCGGGGAAGATCGTCAAGATTATGGATCTGGCGGCGAAGATGGGCGCTCCGGTGATCGGGCTCAACGATTCGGGAGGAGCGAGGATTCAGGAAGGCGTGATGTCACTTGCTGGATATGCGGACATTTTTCTGCGCAACACGCTGTACAGCGGAGTCGTGCCGCAGATTTCCGCGATCATGGGGCCTTGCGCTGGAGGCGCGGTGTATTCTCCGGCGATCACGGACTTTGTGATGATGGTCGATAAGACGTCGTACATGTTTATCACCGGGCCCGACGTGATCAAGACGGTAACGCATGAAGAAGTCACCAAAGAGCAACTTGGTGGCGCCATGACGCACAACGAGACTTCGGGAGTGGCCCACTTTTTGGCGCACGATGACGCGGAATGCCTGTCGATGGTTCGGGAGCTGTTGAGCTTTGTTCCTTCCAACAATTTGGAGGAGCCTCCACGGAAAGTGTGCACTGATCCAGCGGATCGTGCGGACGCGGCTCTCGACAAAGTTGTGCCCGCGCAGTCGAACCAGCCGTATGACATTAAGGATGTGATTCACGCGGTAATCGATGATGGCTACTTTTTCGAAGTGCAGGAGCACTACGCGCGGAATATTGTCGTTGGCTTTGCGCGGCTGGATGGGCGATCGGTCGGAATCGTGGCGAACCAGCCATCTGTGCTCGCGGGCACGCTGGATATCAATGCTTCGGTGAAGGGGGCGCGGTTCGTGCGCTTCTGCGATTGCTTCAATATCCCGCTGGTCACGTTTGAAGATGTACCGGGATTTTTGCCGGGGACGGCGCAGGAATATGGCGGCATCATCAAGCACGGGGCGAAGCTGCTGTTCGCGTTCGCGGAGGCGACGGTTCCGAAGATGACCGTTATAACGCGCAAGGCGTATGGTGGTGCTTATTGCGTGATGGCGTCGAAACATATCCGCACGGATGTGAACTATGCATGGCCGACCGCAGAGATTGCGGTGATGGGACCGGAGGGCGCGGTGGACATCGTCTACAAGCGCGAACTGGATGCGGCAGCCGCGAACCGGGAGCAGGTGCGGAAGGAGAAGATCGAAGAATTCCGCGACCGCTTTGCCAATCCGTATATCGCCGCAGATCGTGGATTTGTGGATGCAGTGATCCAGCCCAGGGATACGAGGAAGAAACTCATCCAGGCCCTGGCGATGTTAGAGACAAAGCGAGATAAGAATCCGCCAAAGAAGCACGGGAATATACCGCTATAGCCGGGGTAGTTATTGTGTTTACCGAGCACTTGTGCGATATTTATAGCGAATAAAAGGCGAATACGCGATGGCAGGACCGAAGATTGATGAAATCGGGCCCTGGTCGGAAGTTAAGCTCGACATAGTTAGGCGGTACGCCGTTGAGTATTCGAAGATTCTCTCTAATCAGCGAGACCCACAACTCTTTCACATCTATATCGATGCTTTCGCGGGTGCGGGGTATCACTTGTCCGAGACCAGCGGAGAAATGGTTATGGGAAGCCCACTCAACGCGCTTGTGGTGAACCCGCCATTTCGTGAGTATCACCTGATCGACTTGGATGGGGACAAAGCGCAAGGCTTGCGGAAGATTGTCGGGGATCGCTCGGACGTCCACATCTACCCCGAAGATTGCAACGAGGTTCTACCGAGGAAGATTTTCCCTCGAGTTCGATTCGAAGACTACCGAAGGGGTTTGTGCATTTTAGATCCCTACGGCCTCCACCTTGATTGGAAAGTCATCCAAACAGCAGGATTGATGAAATCCTTGGACGTCTTCATCAATTTCCCGATTTATGACATAAACATTAACGTCTTACACCACGACCCGAAAACAGTCTTGCCGATACACGTTGAGCGGATGAATGCGTACTGGGGAGATGAGTCGTGGCGCACCATCGCATATGAGGAATCGGACCCCGACCTATTTGGCCGTACGGCATTCGAGAAGGTGTCAAATGAAAGGGTTGCAGCAGCGTTCCGCGAAAGGCTAAAGACGATTGCTGGCTTTCGAAGAGTTCCAGAACCGCTAGCTATGAGAAACAGCAAAGGCTCGGTGGTCTATTATCTTTTCTTCGCATCTCAGAAAGGAACCGCTGAGAACATTGTGAAATACATTTTCCAACAGTTTGGCAGCCAAACCATCTAGAACCAATATGTCTGTAAGTTCCCAAATCGAATGGACCGACGCGACCTGGAACCCGGTGCGCGGGTGTACGAAAATCAGTCCGGGTTGCAAGCACTGCTATGCCGAGACATTTGCGGAGCGGTTTCGCGGCGTCAAGGGACATCCTTACGAGCAGGGATTTGATTTGCGGCTAGTCCCAGAAAAATTGACTGAACCTTTGCTTTGGCGCTCACCAAAACTTGTGTTCGTGAACTCGATGAGCGACCTCTTTCACGACGACGTTCCGGACGACTATATCGAAATGGTCTGTCGCGTGATGGCAACGGCCAACTGGCATACGTTTCAGGTCCTGACGAAGCGATCGACGCGATTGCACGACCTGCTCCGCGGACGACTGCGCTTTGCTGCCCAGCACGAGCACATCTGGTGGGGGGTCAGCGTCGAGGACAAAAAATACGGACTGCCTAGAATCGAGGACCTGCAATCCGCTCCGGCGCGCGTACGGTTTCTTTCCGTCGAGCCTCTTCTCGAACATCTCGGTCGCTTTGATCTTTCCGGAATCAGCTGGGCTATCGTCGGCGGGGAAAGTGGACCAGGAGCACGACCAATGGAGGAGGAGTGGGTTCTTTCCCTCCGAGATCAGTGCGCCGCGTCGCGAGTGCCCTTCTTCTTTAAGCAGTGGGGTGGGGTGAGAAAGAAGAAAAACGGACGCCTGCTTCGCGGTCGCACCTATGATCAATATCCGGTGCGGGTAGCGGTATCGATTCCTGAGCGCGAGCATTGCTTCGCATACGCGGAGAATATTCGAAGCTCCATCCGTGAAATGTTCCCTAGATCTCTCATTCAGATAACGGCTTAAGCTGACAAGCCTCGACCGCCTGTTCTAACATTCCGGGCGAGGTGAATCTGTGGACCGAGTTTCCCTTACCGAGCGTGTCTTACTGATCTATTCTGGCGTGTTGACGGTTGTGCTGTGCGTTGTGCTGCTCAGCGGCGCGAGCTCGCAAAAGAAAATCAGCTTTGATGAGATTGATGTCAAGCGGATCAATCTGGTTGAGCCCGATGGAACGATTCGGATGGTGATTTCCAATCGAGCGGATTTTCCGGGGCTCATCGTGAAGGGGAAAGAATATCCGCATGACCGGCAAACGGCGGGAATGCTGTTCTTCGACGATGAGGGAACAGAGAATGGCGGGCTCATTTTTGGCGGCGCAAAAGACAAAGACGGAAAGGTGGAGAGCTGGGGACATCTTAGCTTCGACCGCTACATGGGCGATCAGGTGATGGTGCTGAACTCAGAGGAAATGAAGGGGCAGCGCCATGAGGGCATTCAGTTCTTGGACGAGCCAGAGGTGCCTCTGAATCTGGTGGGCGAGGCGTTGCTACTGCCCCCTGGTCAACGCGAAGCAAGACTACGCGAACTGGGAAAGAGCAAAGCGCAGCAGCGAGCATATCTAGGCAGGAAATTCGACCAGTCGTCCGCGCTGGAACTGGAAGATGCGCAGGGACGAGACCGGGTGCTGATTTCGGTGGCGGCGAGCGGCGCTCCATCGATGAAATTTCTTGACGAGCAAGGCAAGGTGATCGAGCAATTTCCCAAGGAGACGAAATGAAGCTGAGGCTGGGCCTTCTTGTTTTCTGCCTAATGACGGTGAGCGCTTTCGCGCAAGATGGCCCGAGCTGGCTTTCGTCTCTTCCGCAGGCGAAAGACTATGTGCAGAAGCGGTCTTCGAGCTATGACCGCAGCGGCGGGAATGGCGATGCACGGCCGATCGCTCCTGGCGAAACACTTACTTTGCTGGATGATGTCGGTCCTGGGCTCGTCAGCCATGTGTGGGTCACGATTGCCAGCGACGATCCGCATCATTTGAAGGCACTGGTGCTGCGAATGTATTGGGATGGGGAATCGACGCCGAGCGTGGAGACTCCAATTGGAGATTTCTTCGGGCTGGGGCTGGGGGATTATCACCTCTACCAATCGATTCCGTTGCAGGTCGGATCGGACAAAGCGCTGAATTCTTTCTTCCCGATGCCGTTTCAGAAGCACGCGCTGATTACGGTGACGAATGAAGGAGCGATCAAGACGGATGCGTTTTATTTCAACATCGACTACCGCATTTACAAGAAACCGCTGCCGGCGGACTCGCTTTACTTTCACGCACAGTACCGGCAGGCCGCGCCAAACCACGGGACCACGAATGAATGGAAGTCGAATGGCGACATGGATGGACAGAAAAACCTGGATGGCGCTGACAATTATGTGTGGATGGAAGCGACCGGGCGCGGGCATTTTGTGGGAGTGACCATGTCGGTTCTGCAAAATCAGGATAACTGGTGGGGCGAAGGCGATGACATGTTTTTTGTCGACGGCGAACGGTTCCCCTCGATCAATGGAACCGGGTCGGAAGATTACTTCCTGGGAGCGTGGGATTTCGGCGGGCATCCGTTTGCGTACGGATTATTTGGGGCGCCGGTAGTCGGGCAAGAGGTGGCTGGAGGACGATGGTCGCTATATCGGTTCCATCTGGATTCGCCGATCCCATTCACGAAATCGCTGAAGGCGACAATTGAACACGGTCACGCGAATCACCGGTCGGATAATTATTTCTCCGTGGCTTACTGGTACCAGACGGAGCCGCATGCAGCGTTTCCGGCACTACCGGCCTTGGAGCAGAGAATTCCGCAGGATTTATGCGGTGGGTGGGCCGGGGAATGCCGCGAAGTAATCAAATCAACTTCTTTGCCACGGATTCACGCGGATTTTCGCGGATCAATTTTTAGCGAAACAGCGAGAGATTGCGTTGCTCTCTGGTATGCAGGAGAAGGTTCGCGTGGAGGGATAGCTCAGAGCTCAATGCTCATCGCCAGAAAGTAAGAGAGTTCCGAGGTGGTGTGGGGTCCATTCGTCTCGGCCAGTAGCTCGCTTAATGACCCTTGCTCGACCTGCTTTCGTTGCCTCCCTTGCGGGGCGCAACGCGCGATCTTCGCTTGGGCTCCGGGCTCACCGCCAACCGGATAAACCTACCCTACGCCTCGGAACTCTATCCTGCCTTCAACATTTCTTCTTCGTTCGCCTCGACCAGCGCTTTGCTATAGACCCTTGCTTGCCCTCCTTCTCTACCTCGCGGTCTAGAAGGTGACTTCGCTTGAGCCCCGGACGCCGCACCAACCGGAAAAACTTAAGAAGCTGTCAAAGAACAATGTTGTTGTACTCCTTCTATTTTTTCCGTCAACGAAAAATACGCGTTTGTAAGTACGCGTGTTTTCAGTCGAGTGCACGCCGTTCACAGCCCCGTGACCGGAAATGGTGCAAACCGCTCGATCAAGCTTTCGCGGAAGCCGCGTCAGCTGCGGCTTTGCGCAGGATTTGTCGCAGGAAGTCAACATTTCCCCGAGGAATGTTCGAATGTGACTGCACTGTGAAAATCGCGCACTTCCCGCGCCAGACAAGGAATTCGCGTAACGCGACTCACCACAGAGGTCACAGAGGAAGATCCGACTTCCTACGCTAGTTGAATCTTCTCATCTACCAGTTGCTTATTGGATTCGTCGGTACCTGACAGTTCGAAGGCGTTGGTGATTGCTGCTTTGCCCTTCTCCACCGCGGTGATGACGTAGGAGCAGCCGATCCAGTGAGCCTCTTCGTGATCGGTCTTCGACCACTGGGCGGGGTGATCGGGATGGGAGTGGTAGAAGCCGACGATGTCTTCTCCGCGCTCGCGGCCTTCGCGCTGGATGCGGACCAGTTCCTTGGGATCGATGTTGTAGCGATTATGGGCGGAATCAGTGCGAGTGTTGCCACAGCGGGCGGTCGACGTGACGACGCGGGTGCCATCGTCTTCGAAGCGACCGAGGAGGATGCCGCAGCATTCGTGGGGATAGGTTTCTTCGCCGTGCTGGCGGATTGCTTCGTAATCTTTGCGGTCGAATTTCAGCATGGATCGAAAATCAAGAAAGTCAAAATCCCGCGTTTCAGGCACAAAATCAAAATCCCCACTTGTGGCAAAACCGGCCAGAAATGAGGCACCCGCGTTTCATCAGATCGACGGGTTCATCCTTCGCTCCAGAATCGTTCGCTCAAATACTTGTCGCCAGAGTCGCAGAGGATCGTGACGATGACTGCTTCCTGATTCTTCTTCAGCGGAAGGTCGCGGGCGATCTTCAGGCATCCCACAACTGCGGCCGCGGCCGAAATTCCTACCAGCAATCCCGCATTTCGCGAAAGTTGGCGAGCCATGGCGTAGGCATCTTCGGTCGAGATCTCCAGATTGGCGTCCGCAATGCTGGCGTCGTAAATTTTGGGGACGATCGCGCTTGCCATGTGCTTGGCGCCTTCGATGCCGTGGAATGAGGAATCTGGCTGGAGCGATATGCAGTTCACCGACGGATTCAGTTCTTTCAGGCGGCGCGTCGTGCCGACGAAGGTGCCGCTGGTTCCGAGCATGGAGACGAAATGCGTGACGCGACCCTGCGTCTGCTGCCAGATTTCGTTTGCCGTGGTGGAATAGTGCGCTTTCCAATTGGCATCGTTCGAGTACTGGTCGGCGTAGAAATATTGGTCCGGATGCTTCGACGCCAGTTCGCGGGCCATGCGGATCGCACCGTCCGAGCCGTCGGCGGGATCGGTATAAAGAATGTTGGCGCCGTAGCCGTGCAGGATCTGCTTGCGCTCGCGGGAAACATTTTCGGGCATGCAGAGCGTGACGGGAAATCCCTTCGGCGGCGCCGAGCATGGCATAGGCGATTCCGGTATTGCCGCTGGTGGCGTCGAGAAGAATCTTGCCGGGGCGAAGCTGACCGGCGCGGCGGGCTTGGGCGACGATGTTGGCGGCAGCGCGGTCTTTGACGGATCCGCCGGGGTTATACCATTCCGCTTTGCCCAAAAGGGCTATGCCCGGCAGGTCGCGAGTGAGCGCATCGAGGCGGAGCAGCGGGGTATTTCCGATGCGTTCGATGAGACTGTGGCCAAGGGTTTCACCCAGTCCTGGAGCGACTTCCCCAAGTTCAGAGTACTTCCGGGAGACGAGAACCGCGGCGGCTTTGGTGGAACCGTATGTCATGTTGAACTGGATCTCCGTGACCAACGTAACGTGCTATGTGGCCGGAAACACGATATGTAGTACCTTGTTTAGATGAAAGAGCTTCGCCCGGCGATGCAGCTCCTGTAAAGTTACGCTCGGTCCTTATATCGATTGCATCTAATAGAACGAGCTGCCGCCGGCAAAGAAAGGTTAATTTAAACGGCAATGTCTAAGGCAATTGAAGCACGAACCTACGAAGAAGCGCTAGCTTAGCTGCGCGATAACGGGTTCGACGTGACGGACGCTCCGGGGACGAACGGGCGGGTTTTTCTACGCAAATATAATGTGTCGGCTGCGATCCAGAAGACGGCGGACGATGGCGTGAAGATCTTCGCTTATCCCGGCTACCTGATTGGGAGCGAGATCTCGAAGCTGGTCAACAAGGGATACCAGCAGTTTTTGAAGACATCGAAGAACGAGGTTCCGGCTTCAGCCGACCAACTGAAGGCTCTGCAGTCTTTCTCCGAAGAGCTTAAGGTGGCGCTGGGGCTGCCCAGCCTCTATAACGAGTCGCTTGGTACGGTGAGCGAGGCTTACCATTACGATCGTGTCGAGAATCGCGACAAGGCTGTGTTGGACAGGCCGAAGCGTCCTTGGGAAGTTGCCGGGAAGCAGGCGGTCGCGGCAAAAAAAGGGCGAGCCTAACCCAACTCGCTTGGATTTAACAATGCAGCTGGCATAGGCCGGGTCCACTGGCCGGACAGCCGAGGGCGGCTGTCCCCACATTCCTTTTCTCGGTCCACCAGAGTCGTTCCTATCTCTATCTCACTCCTAACAGAACATCGATTGTTAGCTGATCCAGCAATTCATACGGCAGGCGCTTTTTGAGGATTGCGTCTTTGTCAAAAGCGTGCGATAGAAGCGACGCCGAGCCTTTTGCCGAATAGCGATCCGTGGATGGGGTCTTAGGAGACGCGGCGGAGATCTCTTTGAGGATCGACTGAATCTCTTTGTCGGTGTTCCACTGCGCGGCTTTCTCTTTCAGGATCAGATACGTCTTCATGCAGCCGCGGGCGAAGTCTTTCACTCCTTCGTAGTCTTCGGTGCGGTAGGCGTGAGCGTCGAAGTGGCGCGCGCCATCGTAAGCAACATCCTCCAGGAATTTCACCAGCCAGAAAGCCGTCTTGGGATTCGCGGATCCGAAGCGGAGATCCTGATCATATCGACCAGAGACTTGATCGTTGAGGTCAATATGGAAAAGCTTGCCCGCTTCCCAGGCCTGCGCGACGCCGTGCATGAAGTTGAGTCCAGCCATCTGCTCGTGAGCAACTTCAGGATTGACTCCGACCATTTCCGGGTGATCGAGGGTGGGAATGAATCCGAGATAGTGGCCGGTAGTCGCCATGTAAATATCGCCGCGAGGCTCGTTGGGCTTGGCTTCCATCGCGAAGCGATATCCATATTTCTGAGCGATATTGTATTCGCAGAGATAATTAACGGCTTCGCGCAAGCGCTTGACGGCATCGTCGGCGCGGCGGCAGGCGTCGGTCTCGACACCTTCACGGCCTCCCCACAGAACGAATATCTTGGCGCCGAGTTCCGCACCGAGATCCATGGCGCGCATGGTTTTCTGAATGGCGTAGGCGCGGACTTCGGGATCGTTGGCGGTAAAGGCACCATCGCGAAAAATCGGATGGAAAAATAGCGAGACTGTCGCCATAGGGACGATGATGCCAGCTTCTTTGCAGGCGGCCTTGAACTCGCGGACGATCTTGTCCCGCTCCTTGGGAGTGACATCGATGGGAACGAGGTCGTTGTCGTGCAGGTTGACGCCCCACGCACCGATTTCACCGAGCACGGAAGCAATGTCATTCGGAGGAAAAACGGGCCGGACAAAGTCGCCGAAGGGATCGCGACCGCGGTTGCCCAGCGTCCACAATCCGAAAGAAAATTTGTGCTCCGGCTTGGGTTCGAAGTTTCCGTTCTTTTTGCTCATTGAATCCTTCCTGTATGTATGCGTTGGAATTATTGGGTCTGGGCCGGGTTGAGTGCGGGCGGCGAAGAGGACATCTTCCCCACCAAGCTGTCGGCCTTTTCGTGCAACTCACGTACTTTATGAAGTTCTTTCTCGGCATCGGCGGTCTTGCCCATCGCTTGATATAGACGTCCCAACTGATAATGCGCATCGGGTTGATTCGGCTCGAGAGCTACGGCTTTGATAAGAGCGGTCTCGGCTTCCTTGTAGTTCTTCTTCTGCAGGGCGATTGCGCCCAGATCGACATAAGCGATACGCAGGTCTTTGTTTGCTTTTACGGCCCGTTCTAGCAGGGGAACGGCCGCTTCGGGATGGTTGTTCTTCCATTCGATGTCGCCGACATAAGCGAGGGCCTGCGCATGGCTGGGATCGAGGGCCAGTTCAAGCTCAAACTCCTGACGAGCTTGGTCGTACTGTTGCGACTTCCAGTAGAGATATCCGAGGCCAAAATGGAGGTTGGGCTCGTTGGGGGAAATCTTCGCCGCGGCTTCGAATTCGGCAATGGCTTCCTGAGTTCGTCCCAGGCCGTCGAGCGCTTCGCCCATCAGCTCGTGAGTGGGAGCGGAATCTGGACTTTGCTGCAGGAGCAAGCGGAATTCCTCCTGCGCACAGCTAAGTTTCTTCGCCCAGAGACAGCTTTGCGCCAGCATCTGGTGGAGCTCGGCATTGGATGGATCCGCCTTGGCGATCGGCTCGAGGTACTGAGATGCAAGGTCGAATTCCTTGGCGCCATAGTAGCTCATCCCCAGCAGAGTTTGCGCCTGTGCGTTTGAGGGATCAGCCGCCACTACGGAGTGGAAGGCAGACACTGCAGCGGAAAAGTGACCTTGCTTGAACTCGGCAAGACCGAGGTTGAGGTGGATTCCAGGCAGTTTCGGATTCAGCTTCAGGGCCTTGCGGTACGCAGTAGCTGCCTCGTCATATTTCTGTCCGCGGGCCAGATCCACGCCAAGGCTGGCAAATGCAGCGGCATCGGTCGGGTTGCGCACGGTGATGGCTTTCCACACCTGGACAGCCTCCGGCCACTTTTGCTGCTGTTCAAGGGCCGCAGCCTGGTCCGGGGTCTGCGCGATAGCAGAAGCAAGAAAAAGGAAGAAGACAGTAAAAGTGCGGATGGCCCTTTTGGCTATGAGGGCGAACACATGGCAGGGCCTTCTGCTGCGGCCCTTACTCATTTCCCGGCTCTGTGTTGGAGTGAAGAACGGTGATGAAAGCAGCCCGCATCGAGGTTGAATTGCCGCCCGCATCAGGTTTGACGCGGGCGGCACAGGTTAAAGTCCGAAGCTCAGTTAGAACATCAGCTTCAGAGCAAGCTGCAGTTCGCGAGGATCGTACGCCGAAGTGATCTGGCCGAAGTTGCCGGAACCGAAGTTGTTTCCGAGACCTCCGGTGTTGGCATTGCCTTCGAACTGTGGATGGTTCCAGATGTTGAACGCTTCTGCACGGAACTCCATCTTGAATCTTTCCGTGAAGGCAAAGTTCTTGAGGAGCGACATATCCCAGTTCTGACGTCCTGGACCGGTGATCGCGTCGAAGCCCAGGTTGCCGTAGCAATCGGGGCCCGTAGCGCAAGCCGGATTGCTGAAGTTCCCTGTGAACCACTGGTTGACCGTCTTCGGATACGAGATTCCACCGGCGATATTTGGCCGGTCGCCGGAATTGGCGATAACGCTGGCAGCAGTGTTGGAGCCGCTGATGCCGAGGTTAACTGGCGCGCCGGACTCGACCGTGACGATCGATGCAAACTCCCATCCACCGAGACCGCCTCTCAGCAAGCGGCTGCTGGCGTTGCGGAAGAAGGGCAGATCGTAGACGAAGTTAGTGAAGAACACGTTTCTTCGGTCGTAAATCGACGGGCCGTAATCGTACTTCCAACCTTCATACGGATTCGTCGCGTTGTTGAGGTCGCCGCCGCTGCCAGTGGCAGTGGTTGCATCCATCGCTTTGGCGAGCGTGTAGGACACCTGGAGGTGCAGGTCGCGGCGAATCTTGCCGTTCAACGTGGCCTGCAAGGAGTTGTACTTCGCGTTCGCAGCGTCGTAGGCCAGGCGCATATTGCCATAGCCGGGATAGGTGAGAGACGTGAAGTCCAGAGCACCAGCTTTAACCTCACCCGGCAAAGCGGCCAGCGGAGGAAGGTTGACGGCCTGGTAGTAGTTTTCCGCGCGCCCCTGGCTGCCGACGTAGGACACCGACAGCACCGCGTTGGTGCCGATCGACTGCTGGATTCCCATGCTGTACTGCGAGCTTCGCGGCGGAGGATAGTGAGTGCTGATACCGGTGACGCCGAGCGGCAGAACCGGCAACTGCGCGGCTGAGATGACGTTACCAGCGGAAGAGCCGCTGATGCTGAGTCCCGGATTGTCGAGAGCGACGTTATTGAGGGTCGGGTTCGGATCTCCCGGCGGATTCACGGCTCCGTTGTACATATCGTTGCCTTGAATGCGCTCATACATCAATCCGTAGCCGCCGCGGAGGATAGTCTTACCTCGACCGGTCAGGTCATAGGCGAAGCCGAGGCGCGGTCCCCAGTTATTCCAAGAGTTGTTCACCAAGCCCTTGGGAATTCCGTTCACGCCGCCAGTTCCCATTCCGTTGAGATAGAACTGGTAGCCGTTCAGGATTGGATTGGTGCTCGTGACCAGACCCGGGCTCGGGCCACCGGGGCACAGAGGTACTGAATTAGCGCTGCAGATGTGGCCGTTCGAATCGAACGTCGCAGCATCCGCCGGGTTGTAAAGGTTGGGATAGAAGTTCGAGGAGAGTTTGTTCGCCTCGTAGGTATGCGGAATCCCATCCCATCGCAGGCCGAGGTTCAAGGTCAACCGGTTGTTCACACGCCAGTTGTCCTGAACGTAAGCGGCCGGGGAGACGTTATTCCAATGTCCGCTGATCTTGTTGCCGTCCTCGGAGTACGCCTGGGCGTCGCCGAGAAGGTAGTCAGCGAAGTCATACCCGGTGAAGGAACCGTTGAAAGTAAAGTTGCCTTGAGTGTTGGCGAAGGCATCCTGCACTTTCTTATAGAGCGCCCAGCTGAAACCGAACTTCAGCTGATGCGCGCCCTTCGTCCAGGAGAGATCGTCGCGAATCTGGTAGTCGTCGGCGACGTTTTTCCAGGGCGTCCAGTTCGACGTGTAATCCGTTCCAGTGACGCCGGACAAGTTGATGGACGGTATTCGATTGTTCTGGTTCGGACCACCGAACAGGCGGTTAAAGTTGAATCCAGACGGCGCCGAAACCAAGCCTTGCGGAATAATGTTGATGCGGTTCCCGTTGTAGTTGAACGCGACCTCGTTCAGCACCGTGGGGCTGATGACGTAGGTTGCGTGAACAACGGCGCTGTAGGCCGGATTGCCGAACGTATTGCTGATGGCTGGATCGTTATCGCCGCTCCACATCGTGGTGCCGAAGTCCTGCGAAACCTGCTCCGAGATCCAGTGTCCGAAAATCGAGAACTTACTGTTGAACTGATGGTCAATACGGACAATCTCTTCGCGCAGATCCGTGGGCGCGTTGTTGCCGCCCTTGAAGAAATCGCCGGAGTTGGCCTGCGGGAAGATCCCGCCGTACTTGCCACCGGCCGTCAACAGAGTGGCGGCGTTGGGGCTGATCATGCACGTCGGAATGGTGTTGTTGGGGAAGGGCTGTCCAGGCGTGACACCGGCGCCAGCCGCGTTGCCGCCTGGGCAATTAGCAAACTGTAGGGCAGAGGGCACTATAACGCCGGTCGAGCAGACGACCCCATCGCATGGAACAGTGGCGATGCTGGATTTCCCGTTGAACGTGGTGGGCAGCACAGCGCCATTCGCGGTCGGATATGAGCTGCCCTGCGGAACGAGCTGGTTGAGCGTACCGCCGTCAATCTCCTTGCGCCATTCCATATTGAAGAAGAAGAAGGTGGGGTGGCTCTTTGCGACCGGAACCTGGCCGCCGAAGTTGAATCCGTAGATGTTGTAACGGAGCTCAGGAACAACGAGCGGAGCGTTAAAGAAATAGTTGCGGGCGTTGAGGGCGTCGTTACGGAAGAACTCCCAAGCCTCGCCGTGATACTGCTTGGTTCCGGACTTGATCACGGTGCTGATCTGCGCCGCAGAGGCCAAGCCGTATTCCGCGCTGTAGTTCGACGTCATATTACGGAACTCAGCGAGCGAATCGATGGAGGGCATGACGCTGCCGCTGCTGCCGCCGCGATCGAGGTTCTCGCCGCCGTCAATCAGTTGCAGGTTGTGGCCGGCGCGCTCGCCGTTGACGCTCACCGTGCTGTCGCCGCTGACGGGGGTGAAGGCCACCTTGGAAGACTGAAGGCTGGATGCGCCGGGAGCCAAGGCAAACAGCTCGTAAAGGCTGCGGCCGTTGGTAGCGAGCTGAGTGATCTGCTGCCCGGTGATGACGTTGCTGACATCGCCGCTGTCGGTCTGCACTGCAACCGCATTGGCTTCGACCGTCACTTGCTCTTGGGCGCTGCCTAGCTGCAGCTTGAAGTCGATACGGGAGCGGTCACCAACGTCGAGGGTGATGCCCTTCTGTTCTGCAACCTTGAAACCTGCCGCCGCCACGCGGACGCTATAGTGCCCAATGTGCAGGTCCGGCGCTACGTACTGGCCGTCGCTGTTGCTGGGGAGGGTGCGGGTGACGCCCGTCTCAGAGTTGGTGATCGTGATGCTCGCGTTGGCAACGGTGGCACCGGTGGGGTCGGTGACAGTTCCGACGATGGTCGCTTCCTGGGCGAACGCTGATGTGGCGAACGCCGCTAAAAAGAAGAGGATGAACAGGGTCGCTAGACGTGCAACTTTGCTTCGTCTTACGGCTACGCCCAAAGTCTCGGCATACGCGGGCGAGAGGGATTTCATTTGCCAGCCTCCAGAATGTCTTTGTTTAGGCAGAGAACGTGGAACAGGGGAACCTGCAATTTCGTAAACGTTTACGGTTTACAGTCCCTCGACGACGGTTGTCAAGAACAAAATCGATTTTTGAAGGGAATGCGTGTCTCGAAAGTGAATATAGCAGTCAAATCAGGGCCTTTATCGGCTGAAGAAATTCCGATTCTGTCGGTCGGCCGTTGGCCCGAGACTCTAACTCCGGACGGAATGCGCCGCAAAAAAGTTATGATCCGGCTCTGGAGTCGGGGCTATACTGCGACGAAACGGTGGGGTTCCAAAGTAAGCCAGACTGTTCGGGGGTGCAATATGATGTTTCCTCGGATCGCATTAAGATACGCAATCCTCGGTATGTTGTTTCCGGTCAGCATGTTAGCGCAGCAAAGCCCTCCCGTACCTGCGGCGCCGGTACGCGAGTTCCCCGTCGTCCTGCAACAGAATGTGGTGGCAGGCAAAACCCCGGTTGGAACCAAGGTGAAAGCTAAGCTGACAGTCGCTACTCTAGAAAACGGCACGGTGATTCCCCGGAATGCGGTCTTTTCTGGAGAAGTCCTCGAATCGGCTGAGAAGACGTCCGCGGACCCATCGCGATTGACAATTCGCATGGATTCGGCCGTGTGGAAAGACGGAACAGCGCCGATCAAGGCATACTTGACGGCTTGGTATTATCCCCCTGTAGAGCAGTCGGGCCAGGACCTCCAATACGGGCCAACCCAGTCAGCGAAAGGCACTTGGAACGGAGCGGGCGAGTATCCGGGCCCGAACACTCACGTTTATCGACCTTTTCCGACTGGTGATTCCGACCCGAAGTCGTCTATCCCAGAAACCCCGAATTCAGTGCCCGGGAGCCATCGCGTAGCAATGAAAGACATTGATTCTGAAAATGCCAGCGACGGGGCGATCGCCCTCGTCTCAAAACATAGGAATATTAAATTGGATCACTTTACGACTTACGTGCTCGTGACTGGTGATGCAGTTCCTGCGAAATAGGCGGGCACGAAGAAAGACATTTCTCGACGTATTCCTGAGCGGCACCTCACTACTCTTCTTGACCTCGCCATTTCGCTGTGCTACAAGCGACGGTCGACCGTAATCGTTAACGGAGCAAAAACAAGCTGTCGCGCTCTCCAGCGGCCGATTCGAAATCGTACGGGGTTGTTCGGAGGAAATTTCCATGAAGGCACGTGTTCGGACGATATTTCAGCTGTCTTTTTTTCTTGTTCTCATGATTGCCAGCTCCGCGGCCCAAACAAACACCGGTGCGTTGTATTTGGATCCCTCCCAGCCAGTTGATGTGCGCGTTGATGACCTGATTAAGCGAATGACTCTGGAGCAAAAGGCTTCGCAATTGATCAATCAGGCGCGTGCCGTTCCTGAACTTCAAATTCCGGCGTACGACTGGTGGAGCGAGGCGCTACACGGAGTGGCGCGAGCTGGAACCGCGACGGTATTTCCTGAACCCATCGGATTAGCCGCAACCTTTGACGATCAACTCATTCACGAGATGGCGATCGCAATCGGTACTGAAGCGCGGGCCAAACATGATCAGGCGGTGAAAGCGGGCCGACGCGATATTTACGAGGGACTGGATTTCTGGTCGCCAAACATCAACATCTTTCGCGATCCGCGATGGGGGCGCGGACAGGAAACTTACGGCGAAGACCCTTTTCTGACCGGGCGGATGGGCGTGGCCTTCATCACCGGACTTCAGGGAGACGATCCGAAATACTTTCGCGTGATCGCGACCGCGAAACATTACGCGGTCCACAGCGGTCCCGAGACCACGAGACATATGGTTGATGTGGAGGTATCGAAGCACGACGAGGAAGACACGTACCTGCCGGCATTCCGCGCAGCCGTCACAGAAGGCAAGGCCGAGTCGGTGATGTGCGCTTACAACCGCGTGAATGGGCAGCCGGCGTGCGCCAATACGTTTCTATTGCAGGACACGCTGCGCGGGGCATGGAAGTTCAACGGCTACGTGGTGTCCGATTGCGACGCCGTCGTCGACATCTTTCAGGGACATCACTTCGCGAAAAGTCAAGCAGAGGCAGCAGCGGACGCCATCAAGACGGGCATGGACAATGAGTGCGCCGACTACACCACCATTGTGAAGGATATGCATGACTACCAGCCATTCATTGATGCGGTGAAGCAGGGGCTTCTGACTGAGGCAGACATCGACGTGACGTTGAAGAGGCTGTTCACCGCACGCATGCGGCTCGGGATGTTTGATCCTCCAAACACGGTGCCTTATGCCAATACGCCGGAATCGGAAATTGACAGCACGCCGCACCGCGCGCTGGCGCTGAAGACGGCACAGAAATCGATGGTGCTGCTGAAGAACGACGGAGCGCTGCCGTTGCGGGAGGGCATAAAGAAAATTTTGGTGGTCGGGCCGCTCGCGGAGTCGACTGAAGTGCTGTACGGCAACTACAGCGGGACGCCATCGCATGCGGTCTCGGTGCTGGAAGGAATCCGCAAGCAATTTCCACGTGCGCGCGTTTCGTATGAACCGGGCACGAGCTTTCTGAGCGAGAAGCCGGTGAGCGGAGATCCGTTGATCGCGGCCGTCTCGGCGGCCCGCAAGGCGGACGTGATCGTCGCGGTCGTCGGAATCACGTCGAAGCTCGAGGGAGAAGAGATGAAGGTCGATGTGCCCGGATTCCGCGGCGGTGACCGGACGAACCTGAACCTTCCAGAAGACGAAAGCGCGCTGCTCGGCGCTTTGAAAGGTAGCGGAAAGCCCCTGGTGGTCGTGCTAATGAATGGCAGCGCGCTGGCGGTGAACTGGGCAAACGAACACGCGAACGCCATTGTCGAGGCGTGGTATTCGGGCGAAGAAGGCGGAACCGCGATCGCGCAGACGTTGGCGGGAGTAAACAATCCGGCGGGAAGACTGCCCGTCACCTTCTATAAGGGCGTGGAACAATTGCCCGAGTTCGACGATTATGCGATGAAGAACCGGACGTATCGCTACTTCACCGGAGAGCCTCTGTATGGCTTTGGACATGGTCTGAGCTACACGACGTTCGAATACAGCGGGCTGAAGTTGTCGAATGCTTCGCTGCAGGCCGGCGATCCGCTGGATGTGGAAGTGGACTTGAAGAATACCGGCAGCCGTGACGGCGATGAAGTTGCAGAACTCTATATCAGTTTTCCGAAGCTTGCGGGCGCCCCACTGCGCGCGCTGCGTGGATTTAACCGCGTCAGCCTGAAGGCAGGCGAACAGAAACACGTGAAGGTGACGCTGAGTCCGCGCGACTTGAGCTATGTGAACGAAGCAGGCGATCGCTTTGTTTCCGCGGGAGACTACCTCATCACAGTCGGCGGGGGGCAGCCAGGAACGGGTGCGCCTCATGCAGAGACGCATCTGACGATCCAGGGAGAGCAGAAGTTGCCGGAGTAAGATGGGATGAGGCGCGTAGCGCCGATTCCGCATGATTGCTGGTAATTTCCGAAGTTTGCTGGCTGGAGTTTTTCTCCTCATTCTCGCGAGCGCTCCGACCGGGGTGCGCTCGCAGTCACGAACCGCACAGAATTCCGCTGCGCCGGCCGGCGAGAGCCCGATCCGGTTCGCGTTCCAACCGATCGACTTCAAGCTCGATAGTGATGAAACGCCGGAGCGGCACGCGCCCGAGACGATGGCCGGCGGAGTCGCCGTTTTCGATTACAACAACGACGGCAGGCTCGACATCTTCTTCACCAATGGCGCCGATCTCAAGACGCTGAAGAAAGACTCACCAAAATATTCCAATCGTCTATTCGAGAACGACGGCAAGGGACACTTTACCGACGTGACCGTGAAGGCGGGACTCGCCGGCACAGGGTACGACACCGGAGTAGCCATTGGGGATTACGACAACGATGGCTACGAAGACATCTTCGTCGCCGGCGTGTATCGGAACACGCTTTATCACAATAACGGCGATGGAACCTTCTCCGATGTGACTGCCCAAGCTGGATTGAACAAGCCGGATGCGGAATATGGTCCGTTATGGTCGGTGGCCGCAGCGTGGGTGGACGTGAACAACGACGGATTGCTCGATCTGATCGTCATCAATTACCTGAAATGGGATTTCGATCACGAACCGGATTGCCAGGGTTACGGGCATCGCGACTATTGCCATCCGAAGATGTACAAGCCGACGCCGAACCAGCTGTTCATCAACAACGGAGATGGAACGTTTCGCGATGCTTCCGTGG
Source organism: uncultured Acidobacteriota bacterium (assembly GCA_963787685.1). Taxonomy (GTDB): domain Bacteria; phylum Acidobacteriota; class Terriglobia; order Terriglobales; family Acidobacteriaceae; genus Sulfotelmatobacter. The sequence goes on along the minus strand of CAWBED010000018.1, from coordinate 193,751 downwards.
AAGCCGGATTTCGCGCGCATCCGGGCAAAGGAATGGGCGTTGCAGCTGCTGACTCGGAACTCACCGGCCGGATGGATCTCATCATCCCGAACGACAAGTTGATGAATTCGTTCTACCGCAACAAGGGCGGCGGAAAGTTCGAGGAAGTCGCATTCGATGAAAACGTTGCGCTGCGTGAGGACGGAACGTACATCTCCGGCATGGGAGTGGATTTTCGCGATCTCGATAACGACGGGTATCCAGATATTGTGATCGTAGCGTTGGATGGAGAAACTTTCCCGATTTACAAGAACACTGGAAAAGGCAGCTTCATCGAAGTTACGCGCGAGAGCGGGATGACGCGACTGAGCCTGCCGATGGGAGGGTACTCGCCGATGATCGCCGATTTCGACAACGACGGTTGGAAAGACATCTTCGTTTCGCGCGGGCACGTGCAATCGTTGTTATCGGCGCCGAACCTTGCGATCGAACAGCCGAATACTGTGTTCCGGAATCTCGGCGCGATGACGTTTTCGGCTTTGACGGAAGAAGCCGGGTTCAAGACGCAGCCTCCGTCACGCCATCGGGGATCCGCCGTCGGTGATTTGAACGGAGACGGAAAGCTGGACGTGGTCGTGAGCGCGATCAATGCCCCGGCAGAAATCTGGATGAATCAAAGTCCGGGCAACCGATCATTGGATCGAGTTCAAGCTGCAGGGAACGAAGAGCAATCGCGACGGCATTGGAGCGCGAATTAAAGTCGTGACCAAATCGGGCGCGCAGTACAACCACATGACAACCAGCTGCGGATACGCCTCATCGAGCGCGGGGCCGGTCCACTTCGGGCTCGGAGCAAATGTTTCGGCAGATCTGGTGGAGATTCGCTGGCCTTCGGGGATCGTGCAGACAATGCGCGACGTGGCGGGAGATCGGATTGTCACGGTAAAAGAGCCGGCGAAATAAGGAATGAATTCCGAGGGTCTCGGCATATTCGGCGAACTATTGCGGACAGACTCCAAAGTCCTTGCTGACCTTAGATGTCTCCCATATAAGCGCCTTGTCGGGCAGTTTCGACTTTATTTTCTTTCCGTGCAATTTCATTCGATTGCCCGGCGTGATGCCGGTTGTGTTGCCAGACAGCGTGTAGACCTTCTTGTCCCCTTCATCGGTCACAGACATTCCGCTCGCTCCCGAGACAATGCAGCCCGTAAGGTTGCGTTTTCTTGAATAGTGAACCGCTACGAACACCACTCCTACAGTAAGGAAAATACCTCCAACCACAACTCCGGCGATGATTCCGGCCACTTCGTCCGATAGCTTGTCTGCTCGAGCGGGCGTGGCCAACGCCAGGCAGAGAACGAATACCAAAACGCCACGCCATATGGATTTCTGAGTCATACATGGAACTCCTGTGGGGTCGAGGCAAACAGTATTTCCCGGTGAGTCCAGTTCATAGCAGCTCCTTTCTGATTTTTCGGCTGCGGACAGGATCGGACGGGCCTGAGAAACATTCGGTCGAATCGACGGACAACTAGGTTGGGGAAACCGGACCGAACTGGGGAGAAGTTGTCTCACATGGTGGATGGGCTGTCAAGAAATAGCTTTCCGCGAAGAGGTAAGGTGCAAGGTGGCGAAAAATGATGGTACGTAGAAACAGCGCGATCCCGCGCCAGGTCCAGCGTTACTCGATCTGTCGCAATGCCGGATAGATTTTGCGATAAGTTCGATACGCGTTCTGCATTGTGGCTGAATCTTGCGGGTTTGGAGCGATTCGTTTCGCCACCTTCACGAACGCGTCGCAGGCTTGCTCGACAGAGCTCCATCCTCCTGCTCCAGTGCCGGCGAGAATTGCTGCTCCATATGCTGCGCCTTCTTCCGCGGCAACAATTTCTACTTCGCGGCCGTATACGTCGGCCTGGATTTGACGCCAGAGCGGCGAGCGGGCGCCGCCTCCGCCCAAACGGATCGACGTCACTGGAATCTTCATCTCGTCGAAGATCGTGAATGAATCTTTCAGGCTGTAGGCCACGCCTTCCAAGATTGCGCGGATTACATGGGCACGAGTGTGCGAAGCCGTGAGACCGACTAATGCGGCGCGAGCGTTCGGATCGAGATGCGGGGTGCGCTCGCCCATCAGATAGGGCACCCAGAATGCTCCCTCCGAGCCTGCGGGCACTGTGCCGGCTTCCTCGGCGAATACATCGTAGGGATCGCGGCCATCGTTTTTCTGAACCCCGGGTTTCTGAAGCCCGGGCGACGCAGCGCCGAATTGGTCGCGATACCAGCGCAGGGATAACCCGGCGGCTTGCGTAACACCCATCACGTGCCAGCGTCCGGGTATGGCATGACAAAAAGTGTGCAGGCGGCCTTGCGGATCCATTGCGGGACGGTCGGTCGAGGCGAATACAACACCCGAGGTTCCGATGGTTGCGCTTACGGCGCCCGCGCGTGCAATGCCCATTCCAACAGCACCTGCGGCTTGATCTCCGGCTCCGGCGACTACTGGAGTTCCGGCGCGCAATCCGGTGGCTTCCGCTCCGGCCGCAGACACCTTGCCGCACACTTGCGGAGACTCGAATAGTGCGGGAAGCAAGTTTTCTTTGATGCCCGTTTTGTTAAGAACTTCGGCGGACCAGCGGCGATTCGTCACGTCAAGCAGAAGCGTCCCGGAGGCATCGGCCATGTCGATGGCGCGTTCCCCAGTAAGACGGAAGCGAACATAATCTTTCGGCAGCATGACGTGGGCTACGCGATCCCAGTTCCTGGGCTCGTTCTCGCGTACCCAGAGAAATTTCGTGAGCGTGAAATTTGTGAGTGGAGGATTGCAGGTGAGACGAATCAGAGTGTCGCGTCCAAACATCTGCTCGAGCTCGCGGCTTTGCGCCTCGCTGCGCTGGTCGCACCAGATGATGGCTGGGCGTACAACTTCGTCAGCGGAATCGAGCAGAACGGCACCGTGCATCTGTCCGGAAAAGCCGACACAAGCAATATCGCCCGGTTGCAAGCCCGACGTTTGAAGAGCGTTGCGCACCGCGATTCCGCAAGCTTTCCACCAATCGTGAGGATCCTGTTCAGCCCAGCCGGGGCGCGGGCTGGCAAAATTCTCGTGCTCGGCTGAAGCGGAGGCCACGATGCTTCCCTGTCCATCGATCACCAGAGCGCGAGTGCCACCCGTACCTACATCAATGCCTAAGTAATTCATCGTTCCTTCTCAAAGTTCGGGATCAGGCGATATCTTCCGCCAGCGAGCGTGCACTGCCGCGAAGTGTGCGTTCCTTCTCCTTCGTCGATTCCTGCGATTGCCGCCGCAAAAAGAAATCGAGATTGCCACGCATCACGAGGTGGGGAGCCAAGGCGAGTTGATGGGAGCGACGTCCACCCTCGGCCAGGAACTCATGCAACATGCGAAGCGCCATTTCTCCTTGAGCGCGAGGGCGCTGATAGATCGTCGCTACTACCGCTCCGGAGCGGATCTCGGGCACCAAGTCAGGGAATAAGTCCGTGGTAATGATTGTCAGGTGGTCCAGCAAGTTCGCATCACGCGCCGCCTTCAACACCGGGATCGAAGCCTCAGTCGTGACGTAAATTCCAGTGAGGTCGGGGTGCTCTTCAAATACTTTGAGACACTTACGGTAGGCTTCCTTGTCAATGTCGTGATCTTCGATCGGCTTCAGCAACTCTAGGTTCGGGTAGAACGATTTCAGCGTGGCTTCGAATGCGCCGCACTTCTCCGCATGTTCGGTGATCGCCATATCGAAGACGGTGATTGCGACGCAGCCTTTTTTCTCGCCAAGAAATCGGCCCATGAGATCGGCGGCGATCGAACCGCTTGCTAGCGTATCGATGGCAACCATTCCGAGGCGACCGCTGTTCGGTGCGTCGGTGGCAACACAGACGACTGGAATGCGCGCACGCGATGCGCGGCGAATATGGGGACGCAAAGTTTCTGGACGGCTGGGGAAGGTAATGATGCCGTCTACCTTATCGCTGATGGCAGACTCCAGAGCATCCTCTTCGCCTTCGCCAAGGCTCGGGCAGGTTCGGAATTCAACTTCAACATTCTCGAGCAGGATGGATGCCGCTTCCTCGCGAATGCCGCTGCGAACTTCATCCCAAAAAGAAGTGGTGCCCTGGGGAGTGTTTACCGAAATGCGAAGCGTCTTTCTCGAAGACAAATATCTGGCGGCAAGATTGGGGCGATAGCCAAGGTTCCTCGCCACCTGCAGGACTCTCGCTTTAGTCTCGGGACTTACACCCGGATTGTCATGCAGGGCTCGGTGAACCGTGCCGATCGATGTGCCCAGGGACTTTGCGATGTCACGGAGCGTAGTGGGAGGTTGACCCATTTTTGGTGGCCCGCGTCGTGGCCGGCCGCACAGCCAGCACAAATATTCTGGACGGAGTTAAGCTCCCCAGAACCGTAAACGTTAACGGAACTTTGGGAAATGTGCAAGGCAAGAGAACACGTTTACCTCCATGTTTTTCGGGGGAGGAAAACGCAAGGCTTTACTAATGCTGCGTGGCTCCCACTCGACCCTTCCGATCGGGAATGCCTGAGAGACGATAGATCCAATTGCAGATGGCATCACGCCATACGATGGCTTCCGAGGCTTGATATTCGAATCGCGCAAGGATATCGCGATAGCGCTCGTCGTCGATGTGTCCCTGGACGGCCGCCCATTGCGCTACAAAATTTTGCGCTTGCTCCGCCCCTTCATAATGCGAATCGTAAACGTGCTGGATCACAGTCTTGCCTGAATGAAGAGCATACGTGTAGGGCACGTGATGAAAAAAGAGCAGCAGGTTGTCGGGACAGTTAGCCAGCGATTCGTAGAGGTTCTGAACCTCGGAAGGATACTGTCCGATGTAGCCGGTTCCGGTGGCGACGGTTCGATCCATGCCGATCCCTTGATGGTCGGCACGGTGCCATTGTCCCCAGCCATTTTCTTCGGAGGACTCCGGGCCAGGGTCGTAGTGATTCCCAGTGATATTGGTCAACGTTCCGGCGCCGAGGGGGCCTGTGTAGTTTTCGTAGACGTGCCAGGAATTCAATTGCAGGTGGCTCGATGGTCTTGACGACCAGCGGATCGCTGCCGAAAGTCAGTCGAGTCCATTCATCGACGATCGTTTCCGAACTGAGATTTGGGTCCCATGCGAGGCGACCGAAACCATAGAGATTCGCCATTGCGAGCGGACTGCCTAGCCAGTTAGCGTCCATGCCGACGTTGGCGACGCCGGCAAATCCGGCGACGGGACGGTGAAAGACGCGGCCGGAAACGAGATCCTTCACTGGTGTCGATTTCCCGTCGATGCGCATGTCAAAGTCGAGGACTTCTTTCCACATGGGGACGAGGAAGCAGAGTTGACGCTGCTGTCCCGTGTATTCCTGCGTGATCTGCAACTCGATGGCTTCGTTGGTGCGGTGCAGGCCGGCAAAGAGGGGAGATACCGGTTCACGCACCTGGAAATCGATTGGGCCATTCTTGATTTGAATGATGACGTTGTCGTCGAACGCGCCGTCGAGGGGATGGAAATTATCGTAGGCGGCCTTGGCGCGATCATTTTTCAAATCGTGCCAATCGAGGTGATGGTTGTACACGAACGCGCGATAGAACACGACGCCGCCATGTGGCTTGAGAGCGCGGGCGATCACATTCGCGGCGTCAGCGGGACTTCGGCCGTAGGTGGACGGACCGAGCCGCCCTTCAGAGTCGGCTTTAACGACGAAGCCGCCAAAATCCGGGATCTGGCGATAGATCTCGTCAACTTTTTTTCGCCACCAGTCAGCGACGCGTGGATCGAGAGGGTCAAAGGTGTCCAATCCTCCCATTACCTTTGGACTACTCAGATCGACCGACATCGAGAGCCGCACTCCCCACGGACGGAAAACGTCTGCGATGCGGCGGACTTGGGAAATGAAGTCGTCTCCAAGAACGCCGGGAGCTGCATTGACGTTGTTGATGGTGCATCCGTTAATTCCGATCGAAGCGAGAAGGCGAGCATACTGCCCGGCTCGAGTGAGATCGTCGTCGGACTTTTCCGTTGGCAAAGAAGATGGAAGGTCCGCCGTAACCGCGCTCAATGCGGCCATCGAGGTTGTCCCACTGGTTGACCCAACGAACGGGAGCATAGGGCTGCTGCACTTCGTTAATCTGCGCGAGGCTCTTGCCGCGAGCGATCTTACTCAAGACGGCAAACGCACCATAGAGGACACCGCGATCCGTCGAGGCAGCGATGATGAGGCATTCTGATCCGCGAATGCGGGCGGTTGTTATCCAATAGCCATCCGGTCCCAGCGCTTGTGGCGCATGCAGTTCTGGGGCTATCTCGCGGAATCTGTCGAGCATTCCGAGAACGATCGCGTTGCCATTTACCTCCGAGCTTGGGGAAAATGTCCTGCCGAGCATCTGTGAGGCACCGCGGGTTAATTCTTGCTTGCGCAGTTTTGAGAACGAGAGAATCGCCGAGGACCACGATTTTGTCGGGCAGATGCTTGTAATTCTTGGCAGTTTGCGGACTCAGTGCAGAGTAGCGAAGCCAAGCGTCGGCTCCTGTTTCGGCCATGAGCCCGACACGACAGGATTGAGCAAAAAGGAAAACTACTGCCGATATTCGCACCATCACTCTTACGTGGGCAGATTGCGATTCATCGCAAATCGCTACCTCAGGTGTTCGAGTATACGAGGAGACGCCACATGATAAGGACGGCAGGTCCCCGCAGTTAGCTCGCGCTTCCTGATAGTCTCAAACTAGCCACGTTAGGAGAACGCGTCGCATTGCCACCACTGATTAATGTACGGAGTATCTCTAAAGCTTTTGGAGCAGCGCCGCTGTTTCAGAACGTCTCATTCACAGTTTCCGAAGGAGACCGCGTCGGACTGATTGGCCCGAATGGCTCGGGCAAGTCCACTCTGCTGCGAATTCTGGCTGGAACAGAAACCCCGGATGATGGAGAAATCGCCGTCCGAAAACGGCTTCGCATGAGTTATGTGGAGCAGGAATCCGTATTTCAGTCTGGCGCCACCGTGAGGTCTGTAGTCGAAGCCGCTTTGAAGGGCTCTGCTGTGCCAGAGTCCGAGCGTGGAACCCGGTTTGCAGAGACGTTAGGGCGGGCAGGCTTCGCGGACCTGGGTGCGGAAGCCGCGGCGTTGTCGGGCGGCTGGCAAAAGCGACTGGCGATCGTGGAAGCGCTGGTACAAGGGCCTGACATCCTGCTTCTGGACGAGCCCACGAATCACCTCGATCTGGCGGGCATTGAATGGCTCGAAGAAGTGTTGGAGCAAGCAGGATTCGCCTGCGTGGTGATCAGTCACGATCGATATTTTCTGGAAAATGTTGCGACCGAGATGGCGGAACTGAGCCGAGTGTATCCCGACGGGCTGCTACGCGTGAGGGGGCGGTACAGCACATTCCTGGAGAAGAAAGAAGAATTCCTGCACGCGCAATCGAAGCGGCAGGAGGCGCTGGAAAACCTGGTGCATTCCGAGATCGAGTGGCTGCGGCGCGGTGCGAAGGCGCGAACACGAAAATCGAAAGCACGCATCGACAAAGCCGGCGAGTTGATGGAAGAACTAGCCGACCTGAACACGCGAAGCCGCACCGGGGCTGCTCAGATCGATTTCTCCGCGACCGATCGCAAGACCAAGCGGCTGATTGAACTTGGCAATGTTGGATACGAAATCGGAGGGCGTCAGTTATTCGAAGGTTTGAACTTCGTGATCTCGGCCGGGCTGCGCGTGGGACTGGTCGGTCCGAATGGCAGCGGCAAGACGACGTTGCTTCGTCTGGTGCGCGGAGAAGTGGCGCCAACGTCCGGCGACATTCATCGAGCTGAGAAGTTGCGGATCGTGTACTTCGATCAGCGGCGCGAACTCGATCCCACCGTTACCCTCCGGCGAGCGCTGGCTCCGGAGGGCGATTCCGTCATCTATCAAGATCGCGTTGTGCATGTGGCTTCGTGGGCGGCGAAATTTCTTTTCAAGAACGAGCAGCTGAATCAGCCCGTTGACAGACTATCTGGAGGTGAACGGGCGAGAGTTTTGATCGCGCAGTTGATGCTTCAACCGGCGGACGTTCTCTTATTGGACGAGCCGACCAATGATCTGGACATTCCAACTCTCGAAATCCTCGAAGAGAGTCTGCTTGAGTTCCGTGGATCGCTGGTGCTGGTGACGCACGACCGCTACATGCTCGACCGCGTCTCGACCATTGTCCTTGGCTTGGACGGCAAAGGCAGTGCGGAGCGCTTTGCGGATTACTCGCAATGGGAAGCATGGCAGGAAGAGCGGGAACAATCCGAACAGGCGACGTCGCGAGTGACCGCAAAGACAACGACGGGGCCGTCAACATCGTCGAAGAAGAAACTCTCCTACCTCGAAGCCCGCGAATATTCGGCCATTGAGGAGCTCGTGGCCGCCGCAGAAGAGATTCTGGATTCGAAGCGTGTCGCCGCTGAAGATCCGGCGATCGCCAGCGACGCGACCCGCCTCATGAATGCTCACAAGGAATTGGAAGAGGCCCAGAGCGAGGTGGACACTCTCTACGCGCGATGGGCGGAACTTGAGAAGAAGCAGCAAGCCTGAACGTCAGGATGCCATAGCGAAAGCAATGATCGTATTTCCACGTTTACCGATCCGTTCTTCAACCTCTTTTAGCAAGCTCGATTCGAGATCGCCCGGGTCGGGCTTCATTTCGCAGGCAGCAATTTCCCGATCCGTCGCGCCTTGAAAGCACAGTTCACAAACTCCCAGACCATCTTCGGAACGGACGGGCGGTCCGAAAACACGGCAGGTCATGGGGCGGGATTCGTAGAGCTCACAGAGACCCGTCTGAGGATCGAGTACGGGACAGGGTTCGTCGTTGGCGAAATCGGCAAACTGCTGCTCAGCTTCCTTTCCTTCGTCGAGCACTCCAGTTGCGAGGTTTCCGGGGAAATCAGGCGAGAGGCGGGCGACTGATTCACGAGCGCGTTGCCGGATTTGCGCAGCGCGTTTTGGAGCGCGCGATTCCAGTTCGGCAAGGCCTCTCTGCAACCGCATCGCGTCAAGCTGATTGATGGCGAATGCTCCGATGCAGCACTGCGTGCATCCCGGACGACAAACCAGCCAATCCCCGCTCCGACGCGCCGCATCGGCAAGAGCGGAATCGACAATCTGGATCAGTTTCTGATCACCGGCGGATGGGAAATGGGAGCGCACACTGATGAGGATAGCGCAATCCCAGAGTTCAAAAGCCAGCGCTCGAGAAAACACAACCGACATCAACTGCGAGACTGATCTTTACGATGGAATTTTTGCGTTGGACTACCAACGATGTTTGCTCCAAAGTGATGTGTGCCTCTTCTGCAAGGTCGCAGAAGAACACCCAACATTTAAGATTGGGTTCCCCACGAACGGGTCATCGTCAGTCCATCTGACCAAGTCGTCTAAACATTCTTAGACTGCACCCGCCGAAAATTAGCGGCGGATGCAGAGCCATATATAGCGAGGGCGCAACATGCCGGACAAAAAACATACAGTAAATTTACGAACAGTTGCAGAAAAGGCAGGGCTGGCCCCTTGCTCAGTTTCTGCGATTCTGAACGATACCCCTGCGGCGAAAGCCATTCCGCAAACGACGAAAGATCGCGTCTTTCGAGCGGCAGCAGAACTGAATTATCGCCCGAACTTGTGGGCACGGTCGCTGCGAACTAAGCGGACTCGCATGGTGGCCGCGATTGCACATGATTTTGGAAGAGGAGCAGTCGCGCGTGTTGTGGCGGGAGTACAGAGCCGACTCCATAAGAGAGGGTATCTGCTGGCTCTCGGCACTCCGGACTTTGAGGAGGCCAACCAGATCTCCGCGCAGTTCCAGCAGCGCGGAATTGAGGGTGTAATCGCCATCGAAGCGACTGTGCCGATGCAAATGGATTTGCCGGTTGCCTCAGTCGAATTCGCGTATGTCACATCGTCGGAAGTTTTGTCGGAAGATGAGCACGCTTGGCTTGCAAAGCTGGGTGAATCGGCGGCCGACACCATCATCCGCCAGATTGAGCAGGAAAATAGTTCGCGCCGGATGAAAGTCGACGCGAAACTTCCATCGGCTTACTTCGATCTTCCGAGCGCAGTGCTGGCGACGGCCGCGGGCGCGCAGGAAAGCGCATAGCCACCTTTCGTATTACGAATCACCGAAGAGGGCTTCCTTCCCCGCCCGCGCTTTGCCTTCGAGCGCACAGAAGTGCAACCAGCCTGCGATTCAAATTCACTAAGGCAGTTGTGTGGAGTTAATTCTGCCCGACTCAAAGAATGGCTGCTTAAGCCGTTTGCGAAAAATGCTGACCTGAATTGGTCGTCGAATTCTCAGGAAGATCCAAGCGGACATCACAGAGTTCTCCGATCAAGCTACCAGCCCAGCGGAAAACATTATGCTCGCGAACAGTTCGGCGCATGCGCTGCATGCGCAACTGCTTTTGCTCCGGAGCCATTTCCAGTGCTGCGCGAATCGCTTCGGCAGTCTTGTCAATGTCGTAGGGATTCACCTGCAACGCATCGGCTAATTCGCGAGCGGCACCGGCGAAACAGCTGAGAATCAGCACGCCGCGCTCGTCATGGCGGGTTGCAACGAATTCTTTCGCCACCAGGTTCATGCCGTCGTGCAGTGACGTGACCAGGCAAAGATCGGCGGCGCGGTAATACGCTTCCACTTCTTTATGGTTGTGCTGACGGTTGAGAAGCACGATCGGCTTCCACTGGCCGGATTGAAATTTCCAGTTGATGCGATCGGCTTCGGCCTCCACTTCGGCCTGCAAATCGTGGTAACGCTTGATGTGAGTGCGGCTGGGCGCACCGATTTGCACGAATGTGAAGACACCTTGATATCGCGGATACTTCTCGAGGAAGCGTTCGACCGCAAGGAAACGCTCCAGAATTCCCTTGGTGTAGTCGATTCGATCGACGCCGACTCCCATGAGGGCCGCTTCGACGCCGAGAACCTTCAACAATGCTCCGCGCTCCTCGTAAGCGGATTCGTGGGGTACTTGAGGAACGTCCACCGACTCCACGCTGATGGGGAACGGGCGCACAGCTGTGCGGTGCTCAAGGCGCTGCACGGCAAACTGATTCCAGTCGATGCGCGATTCCACCGTGCGATCGACGGACTGTAGAAAATTCGTGCAATGCGCCTGAATGTGGAAGCCGATGAGATCTGCGCCGAGCAGGCCGTCAATTAACTCGCGTTGCCACGGGCAGATTCCGAAAGCCTCCGGATTCGGCCAGGGAATATGCCAGAAGATCGCCAGCCGAGCATCGGGCCGGCGTTGCTTGATCATCCTCGGCAACAAGGCGAAGTGATAGTCCTGCACAAGGACGACTGGATGAGCCACGTCTTCCATCTCTTCCAGCAGGGCATCTGCGAACTTTTGATTTACTTCTTGATAGTGTTTCCAATCGCTCGGACGGAAGAGCGGCCGAGTGTGGGCGATATGGCAGAGAGGCCACAATCCTTCATTGGCGAAGCCGTAGTAATATCCCTGCTCTTCTTCCTTCGAGAGCCATACCCTGCGCAGAGTGTAATGCGGATCGTCGGGAGGCACGACCAGACGATCGTGAGCATCGACCATTTCCAGATCGGCATCGCCGGAACCGTGAGCGACCCAGGTGCCGCCGCAGGCTCGAAGCACCGGCTCAATAGCAGTGACCAGTCCACTTGCCGGCTCGCTGACTTCCACCGATCTCCCACGATGACTGTGAATGTACGGCTCGCGGTTTGAAACCACGAAAAGCCTGCCATCTTCCAGGCGGGAACGAACGTGAACCGCGAGACGGTCCGCCGTCCACATGGCTTCTCCAGTGGCCCGGAGACGAGCTTCCAATTCCGCTGCCGAACGGGCGCTATTCAAGCTCTCCGCAAAGGTGGCCACTTCCCTCGCCAAGGGACGAAACATCTCCAAGTCAGGAACTTTCAAGCGTGTCGACATGGCACGGCCAGTGCGCAAGGCCTGCATCCAACGAGCGGTTCGAGCAATTGGCCCGGCAATGCTCCAACGGACGATCAGCAACGTGATCATGACAATCAGCACGACGTGGGCCAGCGCGCTTAGGAAGGTCTCGCGCCAAATCCGGTAGGTTTCTGCCTTGATGTATCCCGAATCGTGGACGATCGCCAGAGCTCCGATAAGGTCGGCATCGTGATGCAGCGGCAGGGCGTAGATGTGGATGGACGCAATGCCCATTCGGAGGAATGCGGCAGCGTCGTGATTCTCCTTCAGCGATTGCAAAACGATGGGGGGCGCGCTCTCCATGAGCGGCTGAAGATTGGTGGTCACCGCGACTGGATGGCCTTGGGGGTCGTACACAGCCAGCCCAGCGAGGTGCTCACGGTTGGCAAACTGCTGGACGGTTCGTTGCAGAGTGCGCTGCGCGTCGCGATCCAGGTCGCGTTCAACACTGCTTTCAAGGCTCTCGCCGAGGAGTTGAGCACGCCGCTCCAAGTCCTTGCGCATACCCCGAGCCAGTACAGCCCCTTGATAGTACGAAGTGCACAGCGAGACGAGCGTCACCCCGATGATCAACGAGACGATAAGTCGGGCGCTGAGCAATCGCATCTTGGAAGTCCTGAGAATCCCAAATTCCCGTCAGGCACGAAACGGATGGATCGACAATGCTTTCTGGCGACTCCCAACTGCTAGCAGGATACTGTCTTTAGAGGTTCCGCGGTGCCTTGCCGGATGCCCAACAGGGCGATTCCCGCGATGGCAGCACCGAGAGGACGAGAAACAACGTCCTGGACGATTTTGCCAGTTTTACTCAGGTGACGGGAACGAAGAAAAGGTTGCACCTGTAATGCCGTACCCAAGGTCTTATGTTTCAGTGGATTGGAGAGATCTGCACAACTCCCGAAGGGTAATTCTTGCATTCCAGAAGCTCAGAAGGCCCTGGCGCTGTCCAATCAACATCCGCGCCAGCTCACGTGTAGGTAAGGTCTCATCCGAGCAGCCTCACATCCAGCAAAGGGTGCTGATGGAGTTCGAAGCCAAAGCGAATTCCGCCATTTTATTCGCCTGCTTCAAGATGACGGCTTTTGCGTCACCCGAATTGGTCAAAACCAAGACTTTTTGGCCATCGGGATTCTCGAATGCCACTTGATCGATCCCGGGCAAATGGCACTCGGATTGGAAACGCCTCGCTCCCCTTCGGACATGGCGGGAGAAGTGCGCGAATGCCCAATATTGTCCACTGCGTGAGATCGCTTTTGTTTGGGAATGGATAGTGACCATGCCTCCGCACGGGAATGGCCCAATATTGGGACGTCCCTTCTCGTCGAGAGCGAGATTCCATCCGGTGATCGCCTGGCACCAGTTGCGAGTGACTTGGGTGAAAGTCTTTCCCCAGTTGGCCCAGTCAGTCGCATAGTCGGCCGCCGTATAGTCCGGGCCGCCCTCGGTCCAGTACATCTGAGCGTCGGGATGAGCCTCATGGGCCTTTGTCATCATTTCCGGCGTACCGACGTATCCGTGAAAAGCAATTGCATTGCAGAACTTGCGAAGATCGGGATCATCGAGCTCGGCGACTGCGCGCCCCCATAGGTTGTAATTGTGATCAAGAATCCAGATCTTGGTGTTGAGACCATTTTTCTGAAGAACCGGGCCGAGGTGATTCTTGACGAACCCGATCTCGTACTCCTGCGGCCAGGAGCAGGCTGGCATGCGGCCGTCCTGATCGGTGTCCACTTCGTTTTGCACCGTGACCGCCTGCACGGGAACGCCCTCGGCCGCATAAGACTGTAAGAACCTCAGGAAATACTGCGCATAGGGACCGAAATAGCGTTGCCGCATGGAACCGCCCAGCATCGAGCCCCCAGCCTTCATCCATCCCGGAGGACTCCACGGCGACGAGAAGAGAAATAAATCCGGATTCGCCTTTCGGGCCTCCCGCAGCATGGGAAGCACATAGGCTTGGTCGTGAGCGATTGAGAAGCGTGTCATCTCCGGATCGGGATCGCCTTCGTCGTAACTGAAAACCTCCCTCGAGTAGTCGCTCGCACCGATGCAGGTGCGGCAGACGTTCAGTCCCATCTCCGACGGATGAAACATTTCATGGAACAACTGTTCGCGAGCGGATGGATCGAGCCGACTAAATGTGTAGCAAGCTGCGTCGGTAAAAGCGGCTCCGAACCCGAGCATTTCCTGGAACTTGATACCGGGATCGAGCAGGATCACGTTGTCCGCCGTTTTGTCAGCTTTTCGCCAAGCCAAGGACTCGGCGGCAGCGTATCGCTGCGTTCCGTTCGTCACGCGCACGGAGATTTCCGAGGACTGCGGGCCGGAGGCCGTTGCGGGCGCAGCAGTAGCAAGTTCACCAGCGGCCGCTGCTGTAACTCCGATCGCGGACAATTTCAGGAACGTTCTTCTGGTCTGTTCGCTGGGCACGCGGTCCTCCTGGCAGGAATTTGCCGCTGTGAGTATAGTGCGAACGGTTAGGTATTTCATGGGAGCTTCGATGAAATTGAGCTGGCGCAGCCCAAAATGGTACGCAGCAATTTTTCTGGTTTCGTTATGTGCGATCGGGCAAACGAAAGATCCTCAAGCAACCACTCCACAATGGAAGCTGGTTTGGAGTGACGAGTTCAATGGTCCCGACGGCTCGGCCGTCGATTCGTCGAAATGGGTGCAGGAAACTGGTGGAGGAGGATGGGGAAATAACGAACTCGAGTACTACACCCGCCGTCCACAAAACGCGTTCCTAGAGAAGGGGAATCTGGTCATTAAGGTGGTCGAAGAAAAGTACTCGGGCTCGGATGGCGTGAGCCGAAACTACACATCCGCCCGACTCAAGACTCAGAGCAAGTTCTCGCAAACCTACGGGCGCTTTGAAGCGCGCATCAAAATTCCTCGGGGACAGGGTATCTGGCCGGCATTTTGGATGCTGGGCGCCGATATCAACCGAGTCCAGTGGCCCGCCTGCGGCGAGATCGACATCATGGAGAATATCGGCAAGGAACCAGCGTTGGTCCATGGAACGATTCATGGCCCAGGCTATAACGGTGCGAATGGCATTGGCTCGTCCTTCGCGCTACCCGGCGGCGAACGCTTCGCCGACGACTTCCACATTTATGCTGTGGAGTGGGAGCCGAACACAATTCGCTTCTACGTCGACGATCACCTCTATGCAACGCGAACTCCAGCGGACCTGCCAAAAGAAACGAAATGGGTTTATGACCATCCATTCTTCATTTTGCTGAATGTCGCAGTTGGCGGAGACTGGCCGGGAAATCCGGACTCGACGAGCGTATTTCCACAGACCATGCTGGTGGATTATGTGCGCGTTTACGAGGCTGTAAAGCCAGCGCCGCGAATGAAACCCTGATTTAGCCAAACATAACAACCCGCTCCGAACCTATCGCCAATCTGTTTTGACCCCAGTCGAATTTGCGTGTGTAAAATCGTATAAAATCGATTTCCGAAAATCGGGATTTTCGCGACCACAAGGAGTTGATGCATGAGCAGCATTCGGGTTTTGGTAGGCACGCGCAAAGGCGCATTCATTCTTACTGCGGACGGCAAGCGCGACAAGTGGAACGTTAGTGGCCCGCTATTTTGCCGGATGGGAGCTTTATCACCTCAAGGGATCGCCTGCCGATCCCAATCGCATTTACGCTTCGCAGACCAGCGGATGGTTTGGGCAAATCATTCAACGCTCCGACGACGGGGGTAAGACGTGGCATCAGCCCGGTACGCCTCCCGGGGAAGCGACTGGACCCGGAGGAATGCCGAAAGGCGAGAGCAACAAATTTGCGTACGACACGTCGGCGGAAACAGGGAAACCACTGACTACGCACCAGTTTTACGATGGCACGCAGCATCCCTGGGAGTTCAAGCGCGTCTGGCACATCGAACCATCGGTCACCGATCCGGACACGGTCTACGCCGGAGTCGAAGATGCGGCCTTGTTCCGTTCTACCGACGGCGGGAAAAACTGGAAAGAAATGTCGGGCCTGCGTGGTCACGGGACTGGCCCTGACTGGCAGCCCGGGGCGGGAGGCATGTGCCTACATACAGTGATCCTCGACCCCAGTAATCCCGACAGAATCTATATCGCGATCTCAGCTGCTGGAGCATTTCGTACCGATGATGGCGGCAAAACGTGGAAGCCGATCAATAAAGGCCTGTATTCGAAATATATTCCGAATCCGAATGCGGAAGTCGGGCACTGCGTGCATCATGTTGCGATGAATCCGAAACGTCCCGATGTGCTGTTTATGCAGAAACACTGGGACGTGATGCGCTCGGACAACGCCGGCGATCAGTGGACGAAAATCAGCGGCAATCTACCGACAGACTTTGGATTTGTCATCGATATTCATTCGCACGAACCGGAGACGGTCTATGTCATCCCGATCAAGAGTGATGGCGAACATTACGTGCACGAAGGCAAGTTGCGCGTGTTCCGCAGCAAAACCGGCGGCAACGAGTGGGAGGCTTTGACCAAGGGATTGCCGCAAGAAAATTGCTATGTAAATGTCCTGCGCGACGCCATGGCAGTCGATACGCTCGACAAGTGCGGGATATATTTCGGGACAACGGGCGGACAGGTCTACGTTTCACCCGATGCAGGAGATTCGTGGTCTCCGATCGTGCGCGATCTTCCGGCAGTGTTGTCGGTGGAAGTCCAGACGCTGGCCTAAGGACTTCGAGGTCAAACGATAGCGTAGTAGCTTTGGCTGGCCGAAGGAGAACACATGAAACGAACGCTGATGGCCGCGGCATTGTTGTTTTCGTTCACAGTCGCGGCCGCCGCACAAGACACGCAGCATCCGGCCAACAATGCCGCCGTTCTTGAAGCCCAGGAACGCAATCTCTGGCAGGCTTTCAAGAACAGGGACAAGGCAACTCTTTCGGCGATGCTGGATGACGGGTTCCACCTGTTTGAAGAGGGACTCACGGCAATCGGCGACAAGAAGGTTGAAGTCAACGCCGTCGATGATTTCGAGCTCGTCAACTACACGCTGAGCGACTTCACCGTGAAACCGATTGGGCCAAATGCGGCATTGGTCACCTACATCGCTCAATATGAAGGCAAATCCGGCGGCGAGACTTCGAAGGCAAAGAGTGTTTTCGCGGAAGTGTGGATTCGCTCGGGCAAAGAATGGAAAGATATGTACATGCAAGAAACCTATATGAAGTGAAGGTGTTCGCAACATGCCGGTAACGATACGAGTTGAACTTCCGCAACACCTTCGCACCCTCGCACACGTCGGGCATGAGGTACCGATCGAAGTGGAAGGCCCGGTGACGCAGCGCTCGGTCCTCGATGCGCTCGAAGCCGCCTACCCGATGCTGCGAGGCGCGATTCGGGATCACGTTACGCTGCAACGAAGAGCATTCCTGCGCTTCTTTGCCTGCCAGGAAGATCTGACTCACGAATCTCCAGACGCTGCCCTGCCTGAAGCTGTCGTGTCAGGAAAAGAACCCTATCTGATCATTGGCGCCATTGCCGGCGGCTAATTCTCTTTCGTTCATCCCTCTGAAGAAGTGCGACCCCGAGACCGCGTGGCGAATCTGATTAGGAGACGCGGCATGATTGTCGGAGGCGCACGTGAAACTGAATCATCTCAACCTTACCGTTTCCAACGTTCCGGATGCGCACAAGTTTCTGGAAAAGTATTTCGGATTAAAGGGCTATAACGGCATGGAACCGCGCGACGGCATGAGCTTCATGTCCGACGACAGCGGCATGTTGCTGGCTCTTTTCCGTGCCGGCAAAGGGACGGACGCCAAGTATCCGGCGGGATTTCACATCGGCTTTATGCAGGAAAGCGAAGAACAGGTCGATCAGATCAACCAGCGCTTGCGGGACGATGGATATAAGGTTCCTAAGCCAGCGCGTCTTCATGGCTCGTGGACATTCTATTTTCAGGCGCCTGGAGGATTTACGGTCGAGGTGCTCCGCTAAGACCGGAGATGCTGGCGAGAAAAGCAGGTTCCTCGGTCGCTTTGCTCCTCGGAATGACAAATTCTCCAGGGAGAACTAGGCCTAGCCAGTTGTTACGCCTGCTCTCCGTGCCAGTGCATCTGCCAACCTAGGTATCGCACGGCAGCCTCGTGCACGGCAGCCGCCGTGGTTGAGAAATTTGCCGCGACGTGATGTTCGAATCCGTTCTCGCAGATGTAATGAAGTAATTTCTGCAGTCCTGCAATCTGGACTACTCCGACGCCGCCAAATGTATTCAACGAGTCGCTGGTGAACGAGCCTTCGCCCACGTATCCGCGGATCACTCCCGCCGTATCGTCGGTGGAGAATCTGGCAAAGCTCATTGCGCCGGGCTTCACGCGTCCCACGACCGTGCCGAAGGTGTTGTCTTTGCCGACGGTTCCGGCGATGATCTCCTGGAAATCCATGCGGACGTCCTGGAAGAAGTGCTTGGGCAGGTTGCTGCAGTGGAAGCAGACGGCCTTATTCGGATCGTCGCCGTAGTTATTGTTCCAATCGAGCAGCGCGCTCGGAGTTTCGGAGGCGAGCGCGAGAGCATGCATGCTCAGCGTGCCGCAGACATCAACTTCGCAGGCAGCGGGAAATAGATTGTTGCTCATCATGCTCATGATGGTGCAGGGCACGACGCCGAAATATTCTTCCATCGACGTCCAGCACTGCACGGCACTGATACGGACGTCCGTTTGCTTCATCCAGTCATCGATCACGTAACCGAGCTTCGCCATCTTGATCAACGCTGCGTCGGGCACGCCGCTTGTGGTGACATACTTGCGAATTTCTGCCAGCTTGCCTTGCACACCCGCATGATCATCTTTCAGCTTCGCAATTCGGCCGAAAACTTCGGAAAGGTCGAGCGTTTCCGTTGAAATGCCAGAAGCTTCGAGCAACTTCTCGCTGTAGCGCACAGTGTTGAACGCAGTGGGACGAGCTCCGATGCTTCCGACGCGCAGATTCCGCATCCCGTTGGCGACCCGGCAGACCGCCGCAAACCAAGCGAGATCAGCTTCAAAATCCTTCGAGTCGGGGCTTACGGTGTGCAGCTTCGTCAGCGAATAAGGGATCCCGTACTGGCGGAGATTGTTGCAGGCTGACATTTTTCCGCAAAAGCTATCGCGGCGATGCAGGATCGTCATCTTCGACGCATCGTCCGGTGTCGCTTGTACGAGCACTGGAACATCGAGCTTGGAGAGGCGCATCGTGTCGGCGATGGCGCGTTCGTCGCCGAAGTTCGGAAGCGAAACGATTACCCCGTCGATTTTGTCGCGATGTTTCTGAAACAGGGCTGCGCAGCGTTTGGCTTCTTCGTGAGTCTCAACTGCTCCGTGCTTGCTGTCTTCCGGACCGAGCACGATCGCATCTATGCCTGCTTTGCTGAGCGCGCGAATCATCTCCTCGCGGCCGGACTTCGCCAACTGATCGGGAAAGAATCCACGGTTCCCGATGATGACGCCCATCGTCATTTTCTTTGCGGACATATAAATCCTTATCTATCGATGAACGACTGCAATTAAGAGTTCCCTGCCATGCGCGCACGTTCACGCGCAGGGGAAAAACGCAGGCTAAAAAATAAACCCAACACCAGCAGCACAGCTCCCCACCAGATATTGGCGTGAAGGTTATAGAGCACAACCTGGTTTACCGGGGGATACATCAGTTCGTAGATTCCCGCGGCACAGATTACAGCTCCATTGAACGCCAAAGAAATCCCGATAAAGAACCAGATAGACAGTGATCCGCCGGATTTCATCGTTTCCCCCTACCAGAAAATGACTTGCAGTATCAGAAACACAATCGCGACTACGATGCCCCAAAAAATTGGGCTTTGGATCCAACTGACGTGCGCTTGCTTCGGAATTGGCGTCAGCCCATAAACGAGATCTTTTAACTCGTCGTCGGACTTCGGTTTGGTCATCAAGCTGACGACCACGGTGACAATGACGCAAATCAACCAGCACCACAGCGCGCGAAACATGTTCTGCGCCTGATCCTGGGCTTTGTCGGAGAGGGCAAGATAACGAACCGACGAGGGATCCAACTTCCCCCACGCATACATTCCGACCGACGATAATGTGCCGGCCAGCAGTCCCCAGAAGCCTCCGGCCTTCGTCGCGCGTTTCCACAGCATGCCCAAGATGACCGTACCGAAGAGTGGCGCAATGAAGAAACTGAAGAGCGCCTGAACGTAGTCCATGATGCTCTGCGCGTGCATCACGAGGTAAGCGGTACCGATACTGATGCCTACGCCAATCACCGTGACCCAGCGGCCCATCCGGACTTTGCCTTCATCGGTGGCGTTCTTGTTGATCAGCGCGCCGTAAATGTCATAGGTCCAAACCGTGGTGAATGCGCTGACGTTTCCCGCCATGCCGGACATGAAACCCGCAATCAAGGCAGTGATTCCAAGCCCGAGCAGTCCGGGGCCGCAGTAGCGAGCCAACATCAGCGGCAAGACTTCGTCATATCCGTGCAATCCCTGCGCCTGCCCCTCCTTCGACCAAGCCAGGTCAGCGGGGACAAGGTGCAGCAGGCTACCGGTGTGCGGATCGCGCAGCAGGGCCAGACCCAGAAGGCCCGGAAGGATGACGATGAATGGAACGAGCATCTTGAACGCGGCGCCGATGATGGGCGCGAGTTCCGCCGAACGCAGATCCTTTGCCGACAAAACGCGCTGCACGACCAGGAAGTCGGTCGTCCAATAACCCATCGCGATCACGGCGCCCAGTCCGAAGACGATGCCTGCCCAGTTGATTCCCATTGGGTTGTCGCCGAAATTCCCGAGTGTCGACCAAAGATGGGTATAGGCGCCGGGATTCGCCGCGTGCTGCTCAGTAAGGTTTTGCAGAATCTTGGCCTTCATTCCGTCCCATCCGCCGGCTTCGATCAGGCCGAGAATCGGTATTAGTAGTGCGCCTGCCCAGATCAGGAAGAACTGCAACACTTCGTTGAAGATCGCGGATCGCAGGCCGCCGAGAGCGACATAAATCGCCACCGTCACCGAGGAGACCAGAATGCTGAAGTTGATATCCCAACCCAGGACGACCTTCATGACCACGGCCATCGCGTACATATTGATGCCGCTCATCAACACCGTCATCAGCGCAAAAGAAATCGAGGAGAGTGCCTGGCTGTCTTGACCGAAGCGCAACTTCAGGTAGCCCGGCACCGAATGCGTTTTACAGACGTAATAAAACGGCATCATGATCAGCGCCAGAAATAACATCGAAGGGATGGCGCCGATCCAATACCAGTGTGCCGCGAGAATCCCGTACTTATAGGAATTGCCGGCCCACCCCATGAGTTCGAGCGATCCCAGGTTCGCCGAGAGGAAGGCCAGGCCTGCGACCCACGCCGTCATCTCGCGTCCGGCCATGAAGAAGTCTTCGCCGGTATTCGCCTGCTCTTTCAGGTACAAACCGATGGCCAGCACCAGGGCAAAATAGAAAATGATGATGACCAGATCGACTGGCGAGAGATGCACCAGGGTGGAGGAACTAAAAAGAAGGAGCGCAGGGTTCATTGAGTCTTGACCTGTCCGTAGTAGGCGTTGCGACCATGCTTGCGCAAAAAGTGCTTGTCGTGAAGTTCGCGGGCGAGGGGCCCGGATTCACCATTGATGGATAGCGTATGGAGAGCCATCTTCGCGACGTATTCCAGAATCACCGCGTTGTGGGCGGCCGATGCGGCAGTTGGTCCCCAGCAAAAAGGGGCGTGGCCAGCCACCAGCACTGCAGGAATAGCTTCAGGATCTTGCTTGGCGAACGTGCGGCAAATGGCTTTGCCAGTTTCCAGTTCGTAGTCGCCTTCAATTTCTGATGAACGCAGGCGATCCGTCACCGGAACCGGTCCGTGAAAATAATCCGCGTGAGTAGTACCAAAACAGGGAATTGGCTTTTCCGCCTGGGCCCATGCTGTGGCAAATTCAGAATGCGTGTGGGCCACTCCTCCGATGTTGAGAAATTGCCGGTACAACTCAAGGTGCGTGGGAAGGTCGGAGGAGGGCCGCAGGTTGCCTTCGACGATAGTGCCTTTGAGATCGGAAATAACCATGTGGGCCGCGGTCAGTTCCTCGTAGGGGACACCGCTTGGCTTAATGGCCACGAGTCCTTCACCGCGGTCGATTCCACTGGCGTTTCCGAACGTATAAAGGACAAGGCCGCGCCGAACGAGTTCCAGATTTGCTTCCAGCACCTCTTCGCGAAGCGTCTTAAGCAGCATTGGGAAAATGCGGGTCCTGAATGCCAGATTTCAATCGACGAATATTACTTTCTCGTAAACGTTTACGCAACGGAACATTAAACGGACGCGCGTACCTTTGTCAAAAAGAGTTCGCACCTCAAGATCGTTCACCACAGGGGCACAGGGCAATACAGGGACTGCTCTGCGTCCTTCAGACTTTAGGAGGTTTTACTTTCCAGTAGACCGCGTAGCGCTCGTGAATCACCTTGTAGAGAGGGACTAGGTCGAACGCCTCTGGCTGGCCCACTGCTCGGAATGTGAGCGACTGTTTAGGATCCGGCTCAATCCATGCCAACGGATAGGCAGCATTGGCTGTAATGTCGGGCACTTTGATCTGCGACCCGAGCTTCGGGCCCTCGCCGCTGAACGTCATATCCTGGGTGACGGTATCGAATCGACCGGCCAGAACGAGGGGACCATACATCGCCGCCTGGATCGTCTCGTCGTCTGGCATGGAATCGATGTGCAATCCCATCGGGAGACTGAGTTCGATTTTGTCTCCGGTCTTCCAAGTTCGATCCAAAGTGAGATAGCTACTCGGGCTGGCAAAGGCGGGCAAGACAGCACCGTTAACCTTGACGCTGCCGCCTTGAACCCAGTACGGAATGCGCAGGTTGATCGCAACTTGCTGTGGCCGATCAGAGGAGATGATGATCGTCGTTCCCTGCTCTTCCGGGAAGCGGGTTTCCTGCTTGAGGCGCAAGCCTTTTTCCCGCCAGTCCAGATTTGAATCGATGTAAAGATTTACGATAGAGCGAGTTGTCACCGTGAAAGTAAATCGTGTCGGCCAGCTTCGCGTATTCCTCGGAGCCGGTTCCGGTACAGCACCAGAATGCATCGAGCGGCTTGCCGAACGTCTTCCAGTATCCCGAGGCGAGCGGCAGGTAATACATCATCGTGCCATCTTCAGGATTAATCGTACCGAGGCGGTGGTTGAAGAGAGTGCGCTCGTAGTAATCCATGAGTCGCGGGTCAGCATGTCCAGCCAAATAAATGGCGGGTCAGCTTCATCATGTTGTAGGCACAGCAGCACTCGGTGGTGTCGGGAGCGAGTTCGGTGGAAAGCTTTCCGGGATCGGTGTTCCAGGATTCACCGTTGCTCGTCCCACCCGTGCAATAAGAACGCTCGCTGACGACTTCCTCCCAGAAATACTCAGCGATGTCCCGATAACGGCGCTCACCAGTGAGTTCGTAGTAACGCGCGGCGGCAATCACCTGCGGAATGTGCGTGTTCACGTGCAAGCCTTTGAGTTCGTCGCGGTGTGCGGCAAGCGGATCGAGAAACGCTTTCTTGTCGAAGCGTTGCGCGACCTCAAGATAATCTTGCTTGCCAGTGACCGCGTAGAGATTGCATAGAACTTCACCCATGCCTCCGAACTCCGTCCCGAGCACACGTTGCATGTGTTCGTAGCTGAGCGGCTGAGTGTAGAGATCCACCCACGAGGCCATCTTCTGAGCTATGTCGAGAGCCTGCTCGTTGCCGCAGTACACGTACATATCGAGAAGGCCGGCCATGATTTTGTGGATTGTGTAAAAGGGTGCCCAGACACGCTGGCGTTCTCGCAGGCGATCGAAGAATTCGACCGGGAACGCGCTCAGATACCCGCTCTTCAGGGCAGTCTGGCATTTTCCAAGTTCAGCTACAACAGTTGCAGCATTCTTCTTTAAATCTTCATCGCCGGTAGAGGCGTACATGAGCGCACAGGCCGAAAGATAATGTCCACCGGCATAGTGGCCGCGCAGTTCGCAGTCGGGAGCCTCCCAGCCTCCAAGCGGTTGAGCACTTGTGGGCAGACCGGCGTTAATCCGGAACGTGTGCAGCAACCGGTCGGGAGGAAGCGAATGAAGATATCGACGATCGGCTTCCATTGCGACCTTGCAGGGCCCGTCTCCGAGACGCACTTGGGTCAAAGGAAATGGAAGAACTTTCCATGGCACCTTCTCGTGGGAGAGCTTGCCGCCTTGGCGGCCGCTATCAATCACTGGGTCTTGCAGAATGTTGGCTTTCAAGACCCCGGGAACGAATGCGGAGCCGGCAACACCCGCGGCGGCAGACAAGAAACTCCTGCGGGACCATCGTCCAAGATTGCGACATCGAGATTCCTCCTGCGCCCGAGTGCAGCGTTACCGGATATTGTCTACACTAATCAACAAAATGGCGAGGGTTCGAACTGGGGTATGACGTCCTTTTAACCGCGAAGGACCCGAACGTTCACGAAAGACGATCCGATTCAACCACAGAGCATGCACAGCGCAACCTACGACGTCATAATCATCGGATCCGGCATCGTGGGTGCGGCTTGCGCGGACGAGTTCGCACGTCGCGGGATGAGTGTTGCGATCGTTGAGCGCGACGTTGTCGGTGGAGGAGCCACCGCCGCCGGCATGGGCCATATCGTTGTCATGGACGATTCAGAGGCCCAGTTCGCCCTGACGCGGTATTCGCAGCAGCTTTGGCGAGCGTTGCGAACTGAGTTGCCGCCGGACGTTGAGTACGAGCCATGCGGAACGATCTGGGTCGCCGCTGACGAAGAAGAAATGGCCGAAGTGTTGCGCAAGCACGAATATTACGGAGCAAGAGCCGTTCCGACCGACGTGCTCGATGCCAAGGCCTTGAAGATGCTCGAGCCGAATCTTCGGACTGGAATGGTCGGCGGTCTTCTGGTTACGGAAGATGCCGTCGTTTATCCGCCGTGCGCGGCGAGGTTTCTGGTCGAACGCGGTCAGAAATACGG
This sequence comes from uncultured Acidobacteriota bacterium, assembly GCA_963787685.1. Taxonomy (GTDB): domain Bacteria; phylum Acidobacteriota; class Terriglobia; order Terriglobales; family Acidobacteriaceae; genus Sulfotelmatobacter. The sequence goes on along the minus strand of CAWBED010000018.1, from coordinate 168,835 downwards.
AACGGTGATTCATCTCGGCCGAACGATCAAAGAAATCGGCCGCGGGCAAGTGCGTTTCTCGGACGGATCAGTGCTGCGGGCGGGCAGGATCGTAAATGCGGCGGGAGCCTGGGCTGCAGAGTTGACTCCTGGAGTCGAGATCAAGAAGCGCAAGGGGCATCTCGTCATTACGGATCGCTATCCAGGATTCTTGCGGCACCAATTAGTCGAACTGGGATACCTGAAGAGCGCGCACTCGGTCACGGGCGATTCGGTGGCATTCAACGTACAGCCACGGAGGACGGGACAAATCCTGATTGGCTCGTCGCGACAGTACGGCGCAGAACATAAAGAAGTCGATCATGACATTCTGCGGCGCATGCTGCAGCGCGCGCAGGAATACTTGCCCGGCATCGGAACGATGTCTGCAGTGCGAACCTGGACCGGCTTTCGTGCGGCAACGCCAGACAAGTTGCCGCTAATTGGTCCGTGGCCGGGAGACGAGTCTCTATTCCTGGCGACGGGACATGAGGGGCTCGGGATCACGACCTCATTAGCAACAGCGAAAATTCTTGTGGATCAGGTTACAGGGGCGACTCCCGAGATTCCGATCGAACCGTATCTGCCCTCGCGCGCTGCGAAAGAATCGATTCATGCCTAGCGAAATCACATTGACGGTGAATGGTGTTGTGATCTCGGTGCCAGCGGGTGCGACCGTTGCCATCGCAATGACGATGTCTGGGCAGGCATGTCGAAACTCTGTAACCGGCGAGCCGCGAGGACCATTGTGCGGTATGGGGATCTGCTTTGAGTGCCGGATCGCGATCAATGGTCGTCCGCACTGCCGAAGCTGCCAGATCGTTTGCCAACCTGGTATGGACGTCAGAACGGATGAGTAACAGCTCTGAGAAAAAGTTCGACGTTCTTGTAGTCGGCGGAGGACCGGCAGGCCTAGCAGCCGCCGCAAGGGCAGCGGAATGCGGAGTTCGAGTCGGAATCGTCGACGACAATCCTGCATTCGGTGGGCAGATTTGGAGAGAATCGCTCGAAGGCGGAGCCAGCGCCGATGCTGCGAAATGGGGCAGTTTGTTGTCGAGTTCGGCAGTGACGAAATTGTGCGGGATGAGAGTTTTCGATCAGCCCGACCCCGGCGTGCTGTTAGCAGAGGATGAGAGCGGTCTTCGCGAATTGCGTTATGCAAAATTGATTCTCGCGACAGGCGCGCGCGAGCGATTCCTGCCATTTCCTGGCTGGACGCTGCCGAACGTGATGGGTGCAGCTGGATTGCAGGCGATGGTCAAAGCCGGGTTACCGATTCGAGGGAAAAGCGTGATCGTTGCGGGAACCGGTCCACTGTTGCCGGCGGTAGCTGCATATCTGCGGAAAAGGGGCGCTACGATCCTGAGGATTTGCGAGCAAGCATCGTGGACTAGCCTGGCAAAATTCGGCGCTGCGGTGGCGGCCTATCCCGGAAAGATTGCCCAAGCGTTACAGTTGAAGAGAGAACTCGCCGGCATTCCATTCGAAGCGAGTGCGTGGCCCATTGCGGCTCATGGCAGACCTCAACTGGAGTCGGTGACGATATCGCGGAGCGGCAAGATAGAAAGGTTCGCATGCGATTATCTTGCGTGCGGATTTCATTTGGTTCCAAATATCAGAACTCCCGCTATTGGTCGGATGCCAGATCTGTGACGGCTTCGTGCGGGTGGACGAAATGCAGCGGACGTCTGTCGGAGGAGTCTTCTGCGCGGGAGAGCCGACGGGCATCGGAGGCGTGGAGCAGGCGCTCGTTGAAGGGCAGATTGCCGGATTCGCGGCCGCCGGCGAATTGTCCAAGGCCCGGTCCTTATTTGGAGAGCGGGTAAGAGCAAAGAGCTTCGCGCGGCTGCTGGATCGAACTTTCCGGTTGCGATCCGAATTGAAGCATGTGGCGGCTGGCGAAACCATCATCTGCCGATGCGAAGATATTCCTTATTCGCGCTTGCAAGCGTACACGTCGTGGCGGACCGCAAAACTGCAAACGCGCTGCGGCATGGGACCGTGCCAGGGTAGAGTCTGCGGGCCTGCGACGCAGTTTCTTTTCGGATGGAGCGCGGATTCGGTCCGACCGCCAATCTTTCCAGCGCGCATCGAAAGTCTGGCAACGAACATAGCGCAAACAGACACAACGGCGGAGAGTGCGATGTCAGGAGGCACAGCATGAACTGGAAGGGCGTGATGCCCGCCATTACAACTTGCTTCAATGAAGATCTCAGCGTTGACCACGGCTTCGTCGGCAAACATTGTCAATGGCTATTGGAAAATGGCTGCACAGGCATTGTCGCGCTGGGGTCGTTGGGCGAGGGCGCTACCTTATCTTTCGAAGAGAAGCGCGAGATTCTCCGCACGTGCGTGAAAGCGGTTCATGGGCGAGGCCTGGCGGTCGGGGCGATATCTGCGCTCTCGACTGCAGAAGCAGTCGCGTTGGCGAAAATGGCTGCGGACGCAGGATGCGACGGGCTCATGGTGCTGCCTCCATATGTTTATCAAGGCAACTGGCGCGAGATGAAGGCGCACGTGACCGCCGTGATTTCGGCAACGTCTCTTCCCTGCATGCTCTACAACAATCCTATCGCTTACGGAACCGATTTTCTTCCGGAGCAGATTCAGGAACTGGCAGCCGAGAACAAGAATCTGGAGGCGGTGAAGGAATCGAGCGCGGACGTTCGACGCGTCTCGGCCATTCGAGCATTGCTCGACCACCGGCTCGCGATCTGCGTCGGAGTGGACGACGCCGTTCTTGAAGCCGTTCGAGTGGGAGCTACGGGGTGGATCGCTGGATTGGCAAATGCCCTGCCCCGCGAATCGGTTGAGTTGTTCAACCGCGGCATCAAGGGCGAGAAAGTGTTTGAGTTGTATCGGTGGTTTTTACCATTGCTCCGAATGGATACGGTTCCAAATTTTGTTCAGCTCATCAAATTAGTGCAAGCTGAAGCAGGAATCGGAAATGCGCGAGTCCGGCCGCCCCGCTTGGAGTTGACGGGCGACGAACTTGAACAGAACCAGAAGATTATCCGCGACGCATTGCAGCGCCGGCCTCAGCCGGTGGGTAATTACGCGTCGATGATTGGAAAATAAATGCAGGCATCCAAATTAGAACTATCGGGGCGATCGCTGATAGGTTTTCGCGAAGGCGCAGGCGCTGGCGACCTTTTCTATGCAGTCGATCCAACAACCGGCCTGGACTTACAGCCGGGATTCTCATCAGCGAGCGCGGAAGAAATTGAGCTGGCTGCTCGGCTGGCCGAAGAAGCGTTCGTTATGTACCGCCAAATTTCGGGACGCGAGCGCGGCGCGTTCTTGCGCAAGATCGCCGCGAACATTGAGGCAATTACATCAGATCTGATCGAGCGTGCTGGGAAAGAAACGGCGCTGCCAGCTGCAAGGTTGCAATCAGAAACGGCGCGCACCTGCGGACAGCTTCGTCTATTCGCGCAAGTCGCAGAAGAGGGATCGTGGGTAAACGCGCGCGTGGACCGGGCTGATCCCGAACGCAAGCCGCTTCCGAAGCCCGACATTCGTTCGATGCTGCGTCCACTCGGGCCGGTCGTCGTATTCGGAGCCAGTAACTTTCCTCTTGCATTCTCCGTTGCTGGAGGCGACACCGCGTCCGCACTGGCCGCGGGAAACACCGTGATTGTCAAGGCACATCCTGCTCATCCTGGCACGAGCGAATTGGTCGGTCGTGCGATTCGGAAGAGCGTCCGCGAGTGCGGACTACCCGAGGGAGTATTTTCGCTTCTGTTCGATGCGGGCACGCGTGTAGGTACGGAACTGGTGAGACATCCGCTCATCAAGGCAGGAGGCTTTACCGGATCGCACCGTGCAGGGCGAGCCTTGATGGATCTTGCTGCCGCGCGTCCGGAAGCCGATTCCCTTTTTCGCGGAGATGGGCAGCACAAATCCGGTCTTCATTCTGCCGGGCGCTTTACGAGAAAAAAGCGATGCCATCGCCGCAGGATTGCACTCGTCTTTCACACTCGGAGGCGGTCAATTCTGCACCAAGCCCGGCATGGTCTTTGTTCCAGATGGTGCCGAGGCAGCAGCGCTTACCCGAAAGTTGGCAGAACTGGTGACCGCTTCTCCTTCGTTTCATCTGCTAACGCGCGGGATTTCGTCTTCCTACGATTCGGCGGTCACCAATCGCAAGGCTGCAAGTGGCGCAAAGTTGCTTGCGGAAGGGTCACGCTCTGCTACGGGATTCACAGCGAACTCGGCGTTGTTTGAAACCGACGCGGCATCTTTTCTTAAATCTGATTTTGACGACGAGATTTTCGGGCCTACGACTCTCCTCGTCCATCACTCCAACCGTGAACAGGCTCTGGCAATTGCCCGGTCGCTCGAAGGGCATCTGACGGCGACGATCCATGGCACTGAACAAGACTTGGAAGAGTACTCTGATCTGATCGCAATTCTTGAACGCAAGGTCGGACGGCTGCTGTTCAACGGTTTTCCAACGGGAGTTGAAGTAACTCATGCGATGGTGCATGGCGGCCCGTATCCTTCTACTTCTGATGGGCGGTCGACCTCGGTGGGAAGCCAAGCCATCTTTCGCTTCGCGCGGCTCGTTTGCTACCAGGGCTTTCCGGACAGCGCTCTTCCCGATGAGTTGAAGAATGGGAATCCGCTTGGTATCTGGCGCATGCTCGATGGCACCATGACGCGCGATACGGTAACCGCGCCTTCCACTCAAACATAAAAAGACGCTTATATCTGGTAGTCGACGTCTTCCATGATCCGCTGCAGGGAGGCGGAAAGCGGCTCACCAGTGGTTCCGGGGCCCTCCAACTGCTGCACGCGTTCGCGGAGTTTATGCACTTCCGCAGCGACGGCGGCCAGAGCTTCTGAAAGAGGATCATTGATCTGCTTTGGATCAGTGATTACGACGCGCTTGCCTTCGCGGAAGATAATGTGCCCAGGCACGCCGACAACAGTTGAATTGTCGGGGACGTTACGCAGCACAACCGAACCTGCGCCGATGCGTGAATTCTTACCCGACCGTAATATTGCCGAGAATTTTCGCCCCTCCGCCAACGACGACGCTGTCTTCGATCGTGGGATGGCGCTTGCCGTGCTCTTTGCCCGTGCCTCCCAAGGTCACCCCTTGGTACAGAGTCACATCATCGCCAACGGTCGATGTTTCGCCTATTACGACGCCCATTCCGTGATCGATGAAGAAGCGGCGGCCGATCTTGGCTCCGGGATGAATTTCGATTCCAGTCAGCCAGCGCGCGACCTGGGAGAGCCACCGGGCCGGAAGAAAGACACGATGATTCCAGAACCAATGATTGATGCGATAGAACCAGACGGCATGCAGCCCCGCATAGCAGAGATAAACTTCGAGGCGGGACTTGGCTGCGGGATCGTGTTCCATCACGTTAGCCACGTCTTCGCGAATTAGCGAGAACAGGTGCGGCATGGAATTAGATCAAGCCGGCAGCTCGGCCGTAGGAATCTGCAGAGCTTTTTCCCGCAATTCCTGGAACAAAACACTGCTGAGATAGCGCTCGCCAAACGATGGCAGAATCACGACGATCAGCTTACCCGCATTCTCCGCGCGGCGAGCCACATTCAGGGCCGCAACGACCGCGGCTCCTGAAGAGATGCCGACGAATAATCCTTCTTCGAGAGGAAGCCGCCGCGCCATCGCGATCGCTTCATCATTGGTCACGGTTATGACTTCATCGATGTAATCGCGGCGAAGAATGCTGGGAACGAATCCGGCGCCAATTCCCTGAATTTTGTGTGGCGACGGCTTTCCGCCAGAAAGCACCGGACTGTCAGCCGGTTCTACGGCCACGGCTTTGAACGATGGCTTCTTCGGCTTGATGTACTCGGAAATACCAGTGATCGTGCCACCCGTGCCGACACCGGAAACCAAAATATCGACGCGACCATCCGTGTCATTCCATATCTCAGGACCGGTAGTCTCGAAGTGAATTTTCGGATTCGCGGGGTTGTCGAATTGCTGCAGCATATAGCCGTTCGGATTTTTCGCGAGAATTTCCTTTGCCTTCAGAATCGCGCCCGTCATGCCCCGCGGTCCCGGAGTCAGAACAATCTCCGCACCGAATGCCAGCAGCAAAACGCGCCGCTCAAGACTCATGGTCTCGGGCATCGTCAGGATCAGTTTGTACCCTTTCACCGCGGCGACAAATGCAAGGCCGATGCCAGTGTTACCGCTCGTCGGCTCGACCAGCACGGTTTTGCCGGGCTGAATCTTCCCGGCGCGCTCGGCCTCGAGAATCATGCTCACGCCGATGCGGTCTTTCACGCTGGCAAGCGGATTCTGGCTTTCGAGTTTCGCCACGACTTCGGCGACGCAACCCTGAGTGACCTTATTCAACCGCACCAGGGGCGTATGCCCGATTAACTCTGTGACATCGTTGGCTATTTTCATGAGGGGTGAGCTCCGAGCGTGCGCGCTACGGCTAGCGCAGTAGAGGTAATACTAGCAAGTTGCTCGACTTGCCGAAAGCAAGGAGCTATTGAGACACGGCGGTGGATTGGCGACGAACTAGGAGCGGAGCATGGCGGTCGCGTGTTGCGAAGCTGCGGACCGTCAGTTTTTAGCGGTGCGAGAGTCCGTAGCCCACAGCGAAGGCTGAGCCTCCGAGATTCACCACGGAGACGGCGCGTTCCAGTTGGTGATGACCGGTCTTATGAAAGAAATAGCTGATGCCGATGACGCCTGCCGTTTCTCCCACGAAGTTCACTGCCAGGCCAGTCGTGGAACGGCCAAATATGCGGACCACCGGATTCAGTTCCTGGCCTCCGCTCTGCAGGTTCGCGCGAGTCACCGCGAAATCTGCGCCATTCAGCGCAACCGTCGCGGCAAAAAGTATTTTATTTTGCCGGTCCCAGAATCGGTGACGAACTTCCGTAAACGAGGGCGTCATAACCACGGGCGTAACGGGCTCAACCGAGGAAGGAGTGGGAGAGTCAGGAAACGGTCCCTGAGCGAACAAAGAGTGACTGAGGATTCCACTTGCCAGAAGAGCCAGAGAGCAAAATCGAAGAATCTTAGACGAAGGTTGGAAGGTCATAAGTGCCCGCATGTAGCAGGGCACTTGGGGAGGGGCAATCAGGCGTCCACGAAGCGTACATTAAAATCGTGGCAACTCATTGAGAACTAAATGCTTACATTTTGTTTTCGCAAACACCGCCAGCAACTGTGCACAACTTTGCAGGTCGCTGCCGGTATTTTTTCTGCTGACCCGCAGTTTTCACTTCTTATAAACAATGCCGCCCTTCATAACGAAGCCAACGTTTCCGACGACCGAGATGTCTTCGAGCGGGTCGCCCGCCACTGCGATCACATCTGCCAGATAACCCGGCTCAAGCGAACCGATCTGTCCGCTCCAGCCGAGCAGTTTCGCCCCGTTCAGCAAGTCAGCTTGCAACACCGCCAGCGGCGACATGCCGTACTTCACCATCAAGACCAACTCGCGAGCTTGTGTGCCGTGAGGAAATGGTCCGACGTCTGACCCGACGGCCATTGGAATCGCGGCTGCAAGTTGTTTCTTAAACTCCTGCACCTTCAGATCAAGGATCTGATGTTCATGCGCGCTCTGCTCGGGCGTGGTCGCGTGTTCGGCGAAATACTCGAAGATGGTAAAGGTCGGAACAGCGAAAATTTTCTTCTCTTTCATCAGGCGCATCGTCTCATCGCTTAATTGATCTGCGTGGTCGATCGAGACGACTCCTGCCTGGGCAGCGTAAAGAGTTCCCGGCTCCCCGGTAGCGTGAACTGCGACGTGCTTGCCGAGGCGCGCCGCTTCCTTCACCGCCGCTTCCAGTTGAACCTCGGTGTACTGATACGGAGTGGAGAGCGCGCCATCTTTCACCGAGTCTGCTCCCGTCTCGTAAATCTTGATGAAGTCGGCGCCCTCTTTGAATTGCTGGCGCATGACCGCGACTAACTCGTCCGCATTATTGGCGTAGTTCGCGTTGGGCAGAACGCGTTGCTCGGGGTTGTATCCGATGGCATCTTCGTGACCGCCGAGAATATTTATGGCGTTGCCGCTGATGCGTAGTCGTGGCCCGGGAATCGAGCCCGCATTGATCGCATTGCGAACCGCCGTATCGGCGGACCCCGCGCCTTCCGTCCCCATGTCACGCTCCGCCGTGAATCCGGCCATCAGGTCATCGCGCGCAGCGAGTGTAGCCGTGATCGTGCGCTGCGGAACGGACTCCTGCACCGTTTGAAGGTCTTCCGCTCCCGGATGCAAGAAAAGATGGACGTGCGCATCGATCAGGCCGGGAAGCAGCGTGCGATCGCCAAGATCAATGACCTCGGCCCCAGCCGGCCGCTTCACAGTTGAACCCACTTCAACGATGCGCTCCCCCTGAACCAGGACTTCTCCCGGCTTCACCATCTTTCCGTTCTTCACATCGAGCAGACGAGCGGCATGCAGAACGATGGGATGCGATGAAACGGGCGCAGTCTGGGAACTGACCTTGGACACAAGCAGCGCAGAGCAACAAAGCAATATCGCAAGCGGTATTCGGTTCGTCATGGCCCGCAAGAGTACCACCGAAAGTTGGACGGTTTCCAGATAGACGATCGCAAGTTTTGTGATTGAAATCACAAGTTCCGGTAAAGGCGGTCACACCTGAATTCGCGAGAAATCTGCGAAACTCGATCATCTTCTATGAACGATTTTGGGGTCCTCCACAATCGAAAACGCGCGCTAGTTGCCCTCATTCACTCTTTCGTATTCCTTGGGGTGGCTGGGCACGGCTTCATGAGCCCGAAATTTGGGATCCTGCACGGTTCGATTCCGACTGGAGATGTCGTCCTGATCGCGATCTACATGATTGTCGCGTCGATATTGGCCTGGCTCGTCAGCATTTCTCGATGCGCGCGAGAGCGAATCTACTTCGCGCTCTGCACCGGCAGCGCAACCTTCGGCCTGCTGCGAACGATCTTCGGAGATCCAGCGATTCCAGTCGCACAATATCTGCGAGTCGTCCTTCTCAGTTCGGCTGTTGTAGTCGGAACCTTGATTCTTCGATCCTTTTCGCGCCCTGTTCCTGAGCAAGCTCTCTCCGATTAAACGAATTCCCCCAAACGTAAGAAAGCCGCCCGGAGAGATCCCGGGCGGCCGAATGTTCAAGCGAGGTTTCGTACCCCACCCCGACCGTAGTCAGGAAAGGAAGAATTCTTTTGTGAGACTAGCCCAGTCTTCGTCGGGCATGTGCGCCGTCAAATCATCGACTGCTACGCCTCCGTCCTGAGCGAGTGCGCCGGCCAGCATCGGCATCTTGTTGCGCAGTTGCAATGCGGACGATTCCGTCCAGAGCCGCGCCAGCGTGCCGCCGAGCAGATTGCGGAAGTTGATCTTCGAATCGGGAGCCTGCACCGTCACCAGCCAGCCTTCGCCGTAGGGATCTTTGCGCGCGAGTTCCGGATTTTTCGCCACTGCTTCGTTGATATCCGTGATGGTGCCTTCGATCGGCGAAACCATGTCGACAGACTTGCCATCGCGGAAAATCGTCCAAATCTTCTGGCCCTGACGGACCCAGCGGCCACGTTGCGGCAACGTGATGTTCTCGATCTTGCCGATGAGCTTCGAAGCGAAATCGTCCATGCCTACGCGCACCATCTCTTTGCTCTCACTGAGAGCCCAGGTGTGCCCAGCGTGATAGCGAACGTTCTCCGGAACCTGAAAGCCGGCGACCATCGCCGGAACAACGCGTGACGCATTTTCATGGCGGGCAACTTGAAGCACGGGTTGCTTCGCTAGTTTCTGACCGCGAACATAATCAATGAGTAAGAAGATTGCGAACGTTAATAGAACCATGATGACTGTCATAACCCACCTCGCCTGGAGCGCCTTTTTACTTTCTGGCCACTCGCACTATTGCTAAAGGCAATCGCCTGACCAAACAGGAATCGAGAGCAAGCGCACGCCGAGTTGGACAGATATCTCTTCTGTTTTGATGGAGATAGCGGAAACGAGACATTCATGGCCAGCGGTCAGTGCGGAGAAACACAGCAGCCGATTTCGATGAAGATTGCAACACGACGATCGGGTTTCCAGCCCTAAACCAGCCGACTACACCCGCCAAACACCGTTTCCTCAATGAGTTGAAACCGAAAGCTGCGGTGATGCGAACAACATCAGCGGCCTGATGTGAAAAACAACTGATGAAGGCCGCTACCGACTGTTGAGGAAGCCTGTTGACCAACATCACGCGCAACGGTGACACGGGTCACGGCTGAGTAGTTCCTTATTGATGAGAATCTTAGCTGTCTGAAGCTGCTGAGTTTCGCGACAGCCTCTGCTCTGAGGAGGTAAGCAGCTTGTATCCGGTCCGATTCCCGTCTGCGGTTACGCCGGTAATCGCTCCTATTTCCTCATTCAGCTCAGGCGTCGATCGAAAGGACGTTCCGGATGGCTTCGTCCGCTGGTTAAGCCGTGTCCGGAGGAATAACTCATGAGCAAAGCACTCTTGTATGACTCAACGGTCTGCATCGGCTGCAAGCAGTGTGAGCAGGCCTGCGCCACGCAGAATGGTCTTTCGTACGACGACGGAATCGCTGGCGAAGAATATCAATCCGCGCACAAACTGACGTGCGTCCTCACCCGTGGAGACAAATTCATGCGCCGGCTCTGCATGAATTGCGAGGATCCGTCCTGCGCTTCGGTGTGCCCCGTCGGCGCCCTCAAGAAGACTGCGTTGGGGCCGGTCACTTACGACCCGTCGAAATGCATGGGATGCCGCTACTGCATGGTGGCCTGTCCCTTCAGCGTCCCGAAATACGAATGGGGGAAATTGTTTCCCAAAGTTCAGAAGTGCGTGATGTGTCCCGACCGGGTTGCACAGGGAAAGCAGACCGCATGCGCGGAGATCTGTCCTACGGGTGCCACCAAGTTCGGAGAACGCGACGACCTGGTCGCCGAGGCCCGCCAGCGAATCCACGACAACCCGGGCAAATATGTCGATCACATTTACGGACTCGAAGAAGTAGGCGGCACGTCGGTGCTGCTGCTCTCGGCGGTCCCGTTTGAAACGTTCGGCTATCGAACAGATATTTCCAAAGATCCGATGCCGATGCTGACGTACCGCGTCCTCTCGCACATCCCCGACTTCGTTCCCCTGGGCGGAATGGTCTTGGGCGGCGTCTGGTGGATCACGCACCGCCGCGAAGAAGTAGCAGCTCGCCGAAGCTCGCGAAGCTGAAGCCGAAAAGAAGAATGGAGGCAAGCGATAATGGCCCGCAATACAACGTTTCGTCTCTCTTTTTGGAAGCTGGTCTTCGTTCTTCTGATGGCAGGCGGCCTTTATGCCACGTTCATCCGATTTACGCAGGGTCTGGGCGCTTCGACTCATCTTTCCGATCAGTTCCCTTGGGGCATTTGGATCAGCTTCGACGTTCTTTGCGGTGTGATGCTGGCGGCGGGCGGCTTCACCCTCACAGCGGCAGTCCACATCCTTAACATCAAGCGGCTGCATTCGATCATCCGGCCCACGATTCTTACCGCGTTTCTCGGATACATCCTCGTATGCGCGGCGCTGATGTATGACCTCGGCAAGCCTTACAACATATGGCACCCGCTGATCATGCGCAATCCGCACTCGGTGATGTTTGAAGTGGCGTATTGCGTGATGCTCTACACTTCGGTGCTCGCGCTCGAGTTCTCGCCGATCGTGCTTGAACATTTCAAACTGGAAAAACCGCTGAAGTTCGTTCGCCGGATTCTTATCCCTCTGGTTATTCTCGGAGTGATCCTGTCCACGCTGCACCAATCCTCGCTCGGCACGCTGTACCTGATCGTTCCCGAGAAGCTGCACCCCTTCTGGTATAGCCCGCTGTTGCCGGTATTTTTCTTCTTGTCCGCGATCGCCGTTGGACTGGCAATGACGATCTTCGAGTCTTCGATGAGTTCCAAGCATTTCGGCGTGCACCTGGAATTGCCAGTGCTTCAGGAACTCGGCCGAGTGCTCGTCGTCGTGCTCGGCGTATATGGCATTTTGCGTTTCGAGGATCTGGCCAACCGAGGAGCACTCAAGCTCGCATTCCATCCGGGATATGAGACCTATCTTTTCTGGCTCGAGATTTCCCTGGCCATCATTCTTCCATTGCTCTTGCTCTTGCAACGGCGAGTGCGATCGAGCCCCAACGGGCTTTACTTCGCCGCCGTCCTCGTTGTGCTCGGCTTCATCACCAATCGGATGAATGTCAGCATCACGGGCTTCGAAGGGTCCACCGGCGTGCGCTACTTCCCCAAATGGACGGAACTCGCGGTGACCGGAATGATCATCGCTATCGGTTTCGCCTTGTTTGGACTGGCGGTGAAGTATCTGCCGATCTTTCCTCGAGAAGAAGTGATTCCGGAGCAATTGCAAGAATCCGAGTCTGACGCTCCGGTGGGCTCGCCGGTGCTGGAACATGCGGGAGACTGACCCCAATCGCGGTGGCTGGTTAAGACTGACGCACAGTCTCAGCGCCAAACTGAATGTTCTCTTGCTCGGGGCGATGGTGTTGATCTTCGCACCGCTGGGATACCTCAACGTCCGCCTGCACCGGCAGCATCTCGAGCAAAACACACTCCTCAGCGCCGAGCGTATCAGCGACGTCATCAAGCATGGCACCACGGACTACATGCTGCGGAACGATCGCGAAGGCCTCTATCGCTCGATCCAAACCATGGCCGCGGAACCAGGGATGGAAAAGATACGGATCTTCGATCAGGAAGGCCGTATCACGTACACAACCGACGACGCGGAAGAGAATCACGTCGTCGATAAGACTGCCGAGGCCTGCTACGCATGCCACTCGCAGTCGCAACCCCTGGCGCGTGTGAATCGTCCCGACCGCTTTCGCATTTACCGCAATGCCGCGGGAACGCGCATCCTGGGCATCATCACCCCCATCGAAAATCAGCCAAGCTGCTCCAACGCAGCCTGTCACGCGCATCCGGCCGAACAACAGATTCTGGGAGTGCTCGACACGAACCTCTCGCTCGCTAAAGCGGACGTGCAACTCGCCGAAAGCACGCGCCGCATGGTTGTCTACACCGGCTTGCGCTCTGTTATTGATCGCAGTGCTGAGCTGGTTTGTTGTGTGGCGAGTCGTGGGCAAGCCTGTAAAGGCGCTGCAACGGGGCACCGAGCATCTAGCCGCTGGCGATCTTGGCTATCAGATCGAAGTTCACTCCAAAGATGAGATCGGCAAACTCGCCAGCTCTTTCAACGGCATGAGCCACGAATTGGAAAAGGAGCACAACGAGAACGTTCTCTGGACCCAAACCCTGGAGCAACGTGTCGAGCAGAAGACCCGCGAGCTTAAAGCGCGCGCACGAGCACGCTCTGCACACCGAAAAAATGGCGTCGATTGGGAAGATGGCGGCCGTGCTCGCGCACGAGATCAATAATCCTCTCTCCGGCATCCTCACTTACGCAAAATTGTTGCGCAAGTGGGTACAGCATGACGACGCCGGGATGAGCCGGCGAGGCGAGATCTACGAATCACTTGATCTCATCGCATCCGAGAGCCGCCGCTGCGGCGATCTCGTGAAGAACCTGCTCACGTTCTCCCGAACCACCCCCATGAATCTGCAATCCACGAACTTGAACCAGGTGATCGACCGATCGCTGCGCCTGGTGCAGCATCAGTTCGACCTTGCCGGGATTCAGGTTCAACCGACAACTCGACCCCGACTTGCCTCCGGTTCATTGTGACGGTGCCCAAATTGAACAGGTATTGCTCGCGCTGATCATGAATGCCATCGATGCGATGCCGCAAGGGGGAAATCTATGGCTGACGACGAGTTGCAATAGCGAAGACAGCAGCGTGCGAGTTGTCGTGCGGGACGACGGCGCAGGCATTCCGGCGGAAATCCTGCCTCGAATTTTCGAGCCCTTCCTCACCACTAAGGAAACCGGACGCGGTGTCGGGCTCGGCCTTGCCATCAGCCAAAACATTCTGGAACGCCATCACGGAAGCATCGAAGTGCAATCCGAGGTTGGCCGCGGCACGACGTTTACCGTGACTTTGCCCTGGGAGGGGAGCACCAAACAACACGATCCTTCCCCGTCCGGCGAAGTCGCAGCCGCAGCCAGCGGGAGGGGATGAACACGTGGAAACACAAGGCAAGTTGCTGATCGTTGACGATGAACTGAGCGTCCGCGATTCTCTTGGGAAATGGTTCCGCGAAGAGGGGTATGAAATTGGCACCGCGGAAAACGCGAGCGACGCCCTGACTCGCATGGCTGAAAACAAGTGGGATCTGGCGCTTCTCGACATTAAGATGCGCGGGACCGACGGCATCGAATTGCAACGTCGACTGCACGAATTGGATCCCACCCTGATCGTCATCATGATGACGGGTTACGCCTCTGTCGAAACCGCGGTCACGGCGCTGAAGAACGGCGCTTACGATTATGTGAGCAAGCCGCTGGATCCGGACGAGCTCGCTCATTTGGTGAAAAAGGCTCTGGCGCATCGCCGCGCGGAACAAGAGAACGTTCGGCTTCGTGAAACGGTGGCCGAAGCTACACGCCCCGGCGATCTGATCGGGAACAGTCCGGCGATGCGCAAAGTGTGCGAGGCCATCGAAACCGTCGGGCCTACCGACGCCAATGTCTTGATCACAGGCGAGAGTGGGACCGGCAAGGAACTCGTTGTCCGTGCGATACATGCTGCAAGCATGCGGCGTTTCCATCCGCTAGTGGCCATCCACTGCGGCGCGTTGACCGAAACTCTTCTCGAGAGCGAGTTATTTGGTCACGAGAAAGGCGCCTTCACCGGAGCCCAGTACCGAAAGAAAGGCAAGTTCGAGATCGCTGAGGGCGGCACGGTGTTCTTGGATGAGATCGGCGATATCAGCCTGAAGACGCAAACCGATTTGCTGCGTGTACTGCAAGAGCGGGAGATCACGCGCGTGGGCGGTAATCAGGTAATTAAAGTCGATTTTCGCTGCGTCGCTGCCACCAATAAGAATCTTGAAATGATGATCGAAGAGGGAACGTTCCGGCCAGACCTTTTCTATCGCCTCAACGTATTTCACATCGAACTGCCGCCCTTGCGCGACCGGCGGGAGGACATTCCTCTGCTCATCGAACACTTCGTCCGGAAGTTCGCAACAGCGATGAACAAACACATCACTCGCATTGCTCCAGGAGCGGTGCAGCAGCTACAACAGCAGCCATGGATGGGAAATGTGCGCGAACTCGAGAATGCGGTGGAACGGGCTATGGTCGTCGCGCAGGAGCCAGAACTTCTCGAATCGGACTTCATCTTCAAACAACAACCCTCGGCGGCCAGCGCGGGGAAGAGTTTAGATGAAATCGAGCGCGCTCACATCCTGCAAGTGCTGGAAGAATGTGGAGGCAATCAAAGTCGCGCGGCTGACGTTCTCGATATCGATCGCGTAACGCTCCATCACAAACTGAAACGCTACGGCTGGACCCGCGCTGCGGTCAGCAGCAGAAACTAGGATTGTCGGAAGCGGGAATCCATGAACGTTGTTCACCTGCTTCGGATCGGCACGACCGAACTCTCGGTCCTTGAGGATCTGTGCGACTCGATTCCACGTTACCTTCCGGTCGCCTGCGACATCCTGCCCTTTGATCTGGATCCCACTCCTGCTTACCACCCGGAGCGGCAGCAGTTTCATTCTTCCGAACTGCTGCAACGCGTGCAAGGACTGGTGCGGCCGCGAGATTGGCGATTCCTCGCAATCGCCGATGTCGATCTCTACATTCCGATTCTGAAGTACGTATTCGGAGAAGCACAGATCGGCGGACCATGCGCGCTGGTGTCCGTGTTCCGCCTCCGCCAGGAGTTTTACGGGTTAGAGCGGGACCATGCTCTGCTGAGGAAGCGACTTCTGAAGGAATCGGTTCACGAACTCGGGCACACGCTCGATCTCCGCCACTGCCAGGATTACCGCTGCGTCATGGCCTCCTCCCACGCGGTCGAGTGGATCGACATCCGGGAGAATTCCCTTTGCCCGGCATGTCGGAACGAACTTACCTCGAATGTAAGATCGCAGCTGCCGGCGTCCTAGCCGAATGATCGCGGCAGAGCCGAGTCCATTCCGTTCCGTCAACGAAGAAATTCAAACGCAGCGGACAGGAGTGTCCGCTCCACAAGATCCCTCGCATTGTGGGGGAGTTTGGTTCCTATTCATTTTGCTCGTGTTATGGGCGCTGGCGCTTCTTCCGCTGTGCGCCAAATGCCTCTTAGAACAAGACATTTAAGAGCTGTCCGGTAAAAAGAAAATACATCAGGATGCGCCGGCGAACTGCCGTAAACTGAGTTGTGGGGACACCTCAATGCAGTTCTGTGGGATTCAACTCAGCGCAAATGATTGCAGGCCGATTCATCCGACAATACTGGTTGTGCTGGGGCTGATGGGGGCTTCGATCGCCGCCTGGGGCCAGCAGGAGGCGACGGGAACCCGGACGACTCCTCCGTTGCGATTGGAGCAGGTGGTCAAGAACCTTGAAAGCAGGAATGCCCAGCGAGCGGCGGCCCTTAAGCAGTTTGAGGGAGAACGCACCTACCGGATGCAATATCGCGGTTTTCCGGGCAGCCACGACGCCGAAATGGTGGTGAGGCTCAATTACCACGCTCCCGATTCCAAGGAATTCAAAGTGGTCTCGCAGACTGGGTCGAAGTTCATCCTGGAGCACGTTTTCAAGAAACTGCTGGAGGGAGAAAAAGAAGCTGCCAAGGCTGAGAACCAGAATAAGACGGCGCTCACGAGCGAGAATTACGAATTTAAACTCGCCGGATATGAGACCACCCCGGACGGTGGACAGTATGTACTAAACCTTGCCCCCAAGACCAAGAACAAATTCCTTTATCTGGGAAAAGTGTGGGTGGATGCCAAGGATTTTGCCGTGGTCCGCATCGAAGCGGAACCGGGTAAGAATCCGTCGTTTTGGATCAAGAAGACGGAGATTAATCATAAATACGTGAAGGTAGATGATTTTTGGCTGCCGGAAGAGAATCGCACGCAGAGCGAAATCCGTTTGGGCGGCCAGGCCACCCTTTCGATCGAGTATAGGAACTATAAGATCATCAAGGCCTCGCCTCTGAACGCCGCTGCACGGGTTCTTCAGACGGCCTCCGCTGTAGTCGGCCGCTAACGACCGGCGTCTACGATCCCGCTGAGCCTTTCTGTTTCGATCACTTCCTGGGACGAATGCGCCCGTCCCCACATATGCAATTCTTAGTTTTCCTCGGCCTTCCACAGGGAAGTCGCATCGTCCACAGGTTCTTCACAAGCGGAGCATGATTTTGTATTGCCCATCGCAACAATCTGGATGAAAGTGGGTTCAGCGAAACGTGAGAGTTCCTGAGCTTGCCGGATGATCGCGGCAGAGCCAGTGGCAGCCGGTGATTCTCGAAAGTGAATTGCCGTGGGGAAAACTTCCAGAAACGCGCGCGAGTGCGACTGGTTGCCCGGGCGTTGCGGCCTCCTCCCCGTCCTGCTTTTAGGAGCAGGAAACGCCGCTGGCCACCGTAGCCGTTGTAGATTCGTGATCGCGAGATGACGAATTGGCAGCAGGCTTCGGCCAACGCGGCACCGCTTTCGAGCGCTGTCGGGCTGAAGCGATCATTGCACCGCGTTCGCGCGGTGATGAGGCAGATCAGGAATCCACGCATGATGCGGCTCGGGTGGCTGGCCTGAGCCGCATTCTATTTTTGGGTGGGAATTTGATTTCTGGCGATTGCGATCTAGCAGATCTACGCCACTTGCGTGTCAACGGTTGTGCTCGGGACCATGATCGGTTTTGCAGGGTGCGGCAGCAGAGAATCCTTCATCCGCAAGAAGCGCTCTTCGAAGAATCTTCGTGACAAATAGGCGATCGCGAGGGCGCCGCCTCCAGCCAGAACGAATCTCAGCAAGACGAGCTTGAAGTGGCCGTTGGAGGGAATGAGCTGCGGGAAATAATTGCGGCAGATGCGGTCATACATGCGAAACGCGAGCATGTGGTAGAGATAAAGACCATAGCTGAGATATCCGAAGAAGCGAAGGACGGAGAGATTGACGTATCGTCGCGCTGAGCTTGTCCCGGCCAGAAGGAACAGCAGAAGAATGCCGGCGCAAAAGATGTGAATGGTCGTCCATTGCAGCCCCGCTCCCAATAGACGGTTGCGAGTAGCGATTCCAAAAGGCGCTCCGACGATTCCGGCAATTACCGATGAGCCGAGAAGCGCGCCGCACAGAGTCCAGACTTGTTTTCTGGTCACGGCGCTGCGGAGAAGGATTGCGAGCAGACTGCCCGCGGCTAAACCATCGGCTGCGAACCAGGTATACCAATCCAACCCAGCTTTGTGTCCCATTGCGAATGAGGTCGCGCGCAACGCAGGGATAAGGATCAAAAGCGAAGCTGAAACCCATGCGAGGCATCGCAGCGTCAGTCTGCGAACCACCGCCGGCCAAAGAATGTAGAAGTGCTCCTCCACGGCCAGCGACCAGAGCGGTCCGTAGTCACACGCGATGCCAACGAAATCGGTCATGTTCGCCAGATAGACGAAGCTGAGGCCAACGAATGCGGCGGACGAACTGCGCAGCAACAACAAAAGTATCAACAGAGCGTAGTACGCGGGCAGGATTCGCAAGGCACGGCGCGTGTAAAAGCGGCGGTAATAATGGTCGCGGCTTTTGGAGTCCAGCAGGATACCTGTGATGAGAAAGCCCGAAAGGACGAAGAACAGATTGACTCCGTATCCTCCGGGTTGAGTCGCGCGGAGAAATGCTTTGGCGAAGGGTCCGAAGGAATATCCCGCGTATTGCCAAAAGAAGGCATGGAGCAGCAGCACTCCCAGCACGGCTATGCCGCGTAGTGTGTCCAATTCCGGCATGAAAGGGCGGATCAGAGCAGCCGGTTCGGAGGATAGTCCTGAGTTTGCGGCAGGGGCGGGCATGGGAGGGTGTCTCATTGAAAATCAGGGAACGATGCTTCGTCAATGCCGTCGTTAACTCTCAGAGAATTGCGCGGGTTGGGATTCGCGGCGAAGTATCGGACTGTTTTTCTCGCAGCTTCCACAGGAAAAGAAAATGGTCCACAACTTCTGCACAGTCTTTCGCCGCACATTCGCCGAAGAGTACTCCAATGTTTGATGCGGGGCACGATACATGCCCGAACGGGCGATCGGTTGATGGCGGAATTTCCAGGTTTCGATTTCCATTCGCCTCGTGCATAATTAATTCCAGGTCCAGAACTGCCAATGGCTACTTCCGATTACACGATTAGCACCCTTCCGGCGAATGTTGAGGCGGAGCGCTCGATTCTGGGCGCGATCCTGCTCGATAACTTTGCGTACAACCAGGCTGCGGAGCACCTGCGGATTGAGGACTTTTCGCTCGATTCGCACCGGCGGATTTATTCGCGGATGGTCGATCTCGCGGAGTCTTCGCGCCCGATCGACATGATCACGCTGATCGAGGAACTCGACCGGCACAAGGATCTGCAACCGATTGGCGATGTGGCATACGTGTCGAGCCTGGTCGAGGGCGTGCCAGAGCGTCCGAGCATTGAGCACTACGTCAAGATTGTGCGCGACAAGGCCTTGCTGCGCGGCGTGATCTCAGCCGCGAGCACGGCGATTGCACGGGCGAGCGACCAGTCGGACTCGGCCGAGGATGTGCTGAGCGATACGGAAGCTGCAATCTTTCAGCTGTCGGAGAAGAGGATCGGGCGCGGCTTCATGGGCGTGCAGGAGATCGTCCGCGAAACATTCGGATCGGTGGACGCCCTGCTGCAGCGCGGGCAACGGATAACCGGGCTTGCAACGCACTACACCGACCTGGATGAGATGACTTCGGGACTGCAGAAATCCGATCTGGTGATCATTGCGGCGCGGCCTTCTATGGGCAAGACAGCATTCGTGATGAACATCGCGGAAAATGCGTCGATCGAAGACCAGGGAGTCGTCGGAGTGTTCTCTCTGGAAATGTCGCGCGAGGCTTTGCTTATGCGCTTGCTGTGTTCGCAGGCAAGAGTAGATGCCCACAAGATGCGCACCGGTTCGCTGTGGCAGGACGACACGAAAAAAGTTGTGCGAGCGATGGAGCAGCTGGCGCACGCCCCTATTTTCATCGATGACACGCCGGGCATTTCATTGAGCGAGATGCGGGCGAAGGCGCGTCGACTGAAGCAGGCGCAAGGCAGGTTGGATTTGCTCATCGTCGACTATTTGCAACTCATGTCGGGCGGCGGCAAGCGTTTTGAAAACCGTACACAGGAAGTTTCGGCGATCTCGCGCGGCCTGAAGGCTCTTGCGAAAGAGCTCAGCGTACCGGTGATCGCGTTGTCGCAGTTGAGTCGCGCTCCGGAAAGCCGGGGTGGAGATCATCGTCCGCAGCTAGCTGATTTGCGCGAGTCGGGATCGATCGAGCAGGACGCCGATCTGGTGATGTTTATCTTTCGCGAGGAAGTTTACAAGCAGGATGATCCGGAGCTGCAGGGGCGGGCGGAGATCATTATTGCCAAACAGCGAAACGGTCCGATTGGACGAATTCGGATGGCATTTTTGAAGCATTGTACTCGATTTGAATCGCTGGCCGAGGGGGGTTCGGCGCCCGAAGAGTAGGCATGCCAAATACAGGGATTCCTGTAGTTGAGATACGGTAAGTGCTGTAGAGGCTTAAGCTTGCAGAAACCAGCGAAATGCGGCGCCAGCCTGTGGAAAAGCTTGTGGAATTGAAAACGTTGTTCAGGAATCCTGAGAGCAAAGACCGACCGGCTCGGTTCCGCGAATGTCACCCTCCCAACACATAAAGCTCTGAATAGTAACCAGTTATGCAATTCATCCGGGATTAACATTCGCGCCGTTGCGAGGGAAGTGACCTTCGTTCCGGATTTGAGATTTGCACATTTTGGGGAAGTGGGACTTTAGTTTTAGGCGCGATTTTAGCGGCTTTTCTCGTACCGATCAGGCCTTCATCAAAACGAAAACCCTGATTCTGACAATCGCTTTTTGTAATTCCTTTTTCAGCGTATTTGTCAGTTCGTTTCTGGCCCGGAGGCGGAGTTTTGCCAGGGCAAAGTGAACGCCACGATGGAATCGTTCTGCGGCTCCTCGGTAACGCCCTTATGACCACCGGCGGCAATGACGAGAAACTGCTTTCCACCTTTTCGGACCTGATAGGTCATTGGAGTTGCCCCGCCGCTCGTCGGTAGCTGAGTCTTCCAAAGTTCTTTCCCGGTCGCTATGTCGAAGGCACGCAGGGACGGATCGATCAACGTTCCGGCGATAAAGACCAATCCTCCGGCCGTGACGATAGGACCGCCGAGGCTGGGCGCCCCGAGTGGAACGACGGGCTTGGCGGGCGCGAGAGAGCCGAGCGGCACCTGCCAACGAATCGTGCCAGCTTTCATATCCACGGCCGCTAACGTTCCCCACGGCGGCGGCGCGCACGGCAGATGATGGGCCTTCGCAAAGATGAAGGTGCGGAAGAGGCCATAGGGTCCGCCGGATTGCTGCGTATAATCCGCGTCCTGCGTGTTGTGATCGACCGCGTCCCAATACTTGTCAGCGGGGATTAATCCCATGCGAGCCGGCAAATTGTTGGTGTTCACGACGAGCAGCCCGTTTTGTTCGTCGTAGGCGTAGCCGCTCCAGTTCATGCCGCCAACATTTCCGGGGACGGAGAGCGTGCCCTGCAAGCTCGGAGGCGTAAACAAGCCGTCGTTGCGCAAGCTCGCCAGCCGTTCGCGGCACACTTCACGATCTTCGCGCGTGATGCCCCAGGCATCGTCGACGGAAAGCTTTTGTGGAACGAGAGCCGGCGGCGCCAAGGGAAAAGGCTGTGTGGGCGCGGTCACTTCTCCGGGAATGTCACTCTGCGGCACGGGCCGCTCTTCCACGGGAAAAACCGGCACGCCCGTCTCGCGATTCAAGACGTAGAGGAATCCGGTCTTGTTGCCCTGAATCACCACCGGCACCGTTTTCCCGTCATGCTGAAGATTCGTCAGGAGCGGGGGCGAGGCGGTGTCGTAGTCCCAGAGATCGTGGTGCACGAGTTGAAATCCCCAGACGAACTCTCCGGTTTTGCCGCGAAGTGCTACGACGGAGTCGGCCCACTTGTTGTCGCCGGGACGCAGGCCACCGTAATAATCCGGACTCGCACTGCCCGTAGGAACGAACACGAGATCGCGCTCGGGATCGACCACCATCACGGTCCACGCATTGCCGCCGCCGGTACGCCATGTTTTTCCAGACGTCGTCGGCGATGATTCAGAATCATTCGGAGGAAGCGGCTCCCATTTCCAACGGAGTGCGCCAGTGCGGGCGTCGAAGCCGCGAACAACCCCGCTTGGCATGTCGACGCGCGAGTTGTCATCGATGGCGGAGCCAACCACGACGACGTCGTCGATGATCGCCGGGGGAGACGTCATGTGATATTGCCCGGGAATGTAGCGGGCGACGTCGCGAAGGCTGACTTGTCCGTGGTTGCCGAAGTCACGGCAGGGCTCGCCGGTAAGTGCATCGAGCGCGATGAGGCGGGCGTCCAGCGTGGTTTCGAAAATCCGGCGACGACACGGTTTTCCTTTCGCTCGCGCCGGATCGAGCCAGGCGGCGACACCACGATTGATCAGGCCATCCCCATAGTCCCCGGCGATCTCCGTCATCGGATCGTAGACCCAGCGCTGCTTGCCGGTCTCCGGATCCACCGCGAAGACTCGATTGAAGCCGCTGGTCAGGTAGAGCGTTCCGTCAACAAGGATCGGAGTGGTTTCGAGGCCGCTACGCTTTTTGTGGCCGCTTCCGTCGGAGATGTCGCCGACATGAAATGTCCATGCGACTTTCAGATTAGCGACATTGGTGCGATTGATTTGAGAAAGCGGGGAATAGCGCGTGCCGCCAGGATCGTGACCGTAGTAGGGCCAGTCGGCGACGGACGGATGGGCATCACGGGACGACTGGGCCTGCGGTCGGGAGGCGGAGACACAGACAATGCCTGCCAAAACAAACGGAGCTACCTTGCGGAGTACGTAGTTCACGGCTTCCTCGATGCACGGAGAATGCCGGTAATTGTATCGCTTCGACGCGGATCGGAATGTTCACGCTGATTCTTGGTGGAAGCCTGGTTTTGGAATTGAAGGTGTAGCGACAGGATGCCGCACGGATAGCGAGCGCGGCCCTGTTAGCTGCTGCTCTCTCCGACTTTGAGGACTGCGAGGAAGGCTTCCTGAGGGATATCGACGCGGCCAATGCGCTTCATACGCTTCTTGCCTTCTTTTTGTTTTTCCAGCAATTTGCGCTTGCGCGAGATGTCACCGCCGTAGCATTTGGCGAGGACGTTCTTGCGCATGGCGTGGACGGTTTCACGGGCAATGATCTTGGCGCCGATCGAGGCCTGGATCGGCACTTCGAACATCTGGCGAGGGATGAGTTCTCTCATCTTCGACACCAACGCCTTGCCGCGCTCGTAGGCGAAGTCGCGATGCACGATGATGGAAAGCGCATCGACGGGTTCGCCCGCGACGAGGATGTCGAGCTTCACCATCGGCGACTCCCAATAGCCGGCGAGGTGATAGTCGAGAGAAGCATAGCCGCGCGAGACGGACTTGAGACGATCGTAGAAGTCGAGAACGATTTCGTTCAGCGGCAATTCGTAGTGCAGCATCACGCGGGAGGAGCTGACATATTCGAATGTCTTTTGCTTGCCCCGCTTTTCTTCGACCAGCGCGAGGATTCCGCCGACATATTCTTCGTTAGTGAGAATCGTAGCGAGAATCACCGGCTCTTCGATCTTGTCGATCTCGCTGGGATCGAGCCAGCGGGAAGGATTATCGATTTCGAGCATCTCGCCGTCCGTTTTGTAGATCTTGTAACGGACGCCGGGAGCCGTAGTGATGAGGTCGAGATTGAACTCGCGTTCGAGACGCTCCTGAATGATCTCCATGTGGAGCAGGCCGAGGAAGCCGCAGCGGAAGCCGAAGCCAAGAGCGGCGGAGCTTTCAGGCTCGAAGAAGAATGACGAATCATTCAAACGAAGTTTTTCGAGAGCTTCGCGGAGTTGCGTGTGCTCGTGGGCGTCGACCGTGTAGAGTCCGGCGAAGACCATGGGCTTGATTTCTTCGAAGCCGGGCAGAGGCTCGATGGCCGGATTGGTGTCGTCGGTGATGGTATCGCCGATTTTCGTGTCGGCGACGTTCTTGATGTTGGCGACGAGGAATCCGACTTCACCAGCTGACAAGTTGATCGATCTCGACAGGCTTAGGAGTCAGCACGCCGAGAGTTTCCGCATCGAACGTGGTTCCGTTCCACATAAGACGAATTCTTTGCCCCTTGCGCAGCGTTCCCTGAAAAACGCGGGCGAGCACGATCACGCCGCGGTAGGCATCGAACCACGAGTCGAAGACCAAGGCCTGGAGCCGATTATCCGGCGAACCTTTAGGCGGAGGAACGCGCTTCACGATTGCTTCGAGCACATCGGGAACGCCTTGCCCGGTCTTGGCGCTGATCAGGACGGCATCAGTAGCATCGAGACCGACGGCACTCTCGATCATTTCCTTGGTGCGTGGAATGTCGGCGCTCTGGAGATCGATCTTATTGATTACGGGAATGATCTCGAGTCCGTGATTGATCGCGAGATAAGAATTGGCTAGCGTCTGGGCTTCAACGCCTTGCGAGGCATCGACGACGAGCAACGCACCTTCGCACGAAGCCAACGAGCGCGAGACTTCGTAGGAAAAATCGACGTGGCCTGGAGTGTCGATCAAGTTGAGTTGGTACGTCTGACCGTCTTCGGCGGTGTACATCATGCGTACGGCGTGAGCCTTGATGGTTATGCCGCGCTCGCGCTCGAGGTCCATGGAGTCAAGCACTTGGGCCTGCATCTCGCGCGCGGTAAGGGATCCGGTGAGCTCCAGCAGGCGGTCGGCGAGCGTGGATTTGCCGTGGTCGATGTGCGCGATGATCGCGAAGTTGCGGATGTATGCGGCGTCCATGGATGAGAGGCTAATCCTTGATTCTAACAGGGTGATGCAGTTCCCACTTTCCGGCTCCTGGTTCGCGATTCCGTCGATTTGGAGAGAAGAAAGGCTCCCGACGAGAGATGCGGCGTTGAATTTTCTCCGATAGAATCCTCCTCTGCCGATGTCGTCCATCTGAGTTAGAGAGGTGACCATGCGAAAGACTTCTGCCGGTTTTCTGTTCCTGATCGCTTTTCGATTGCTATCCGCGGGACAGACGCTGTCTCCCGGCGTACAGGCTTTCGTCAAGGTCGATGCACCGCTGATTGCGTTGACTCATGTGCGCGTGATCGACGGGACCGGCGCGCCTGCGCGGGAGGATCAGACGATCATTCTCAGCAAGGGGAAGATCGAGTCGGTGGGTGATGCGTCTTCGTCGCACGTCCCCAAAGATGCGCAGGTGCTCGCTCTGCCTGGATACAGCGTGATCCCGGGGCTGGTGGGAATGCATGAGCACATGTTCTATCCAGCAGGGGATGCTATTTTTCACGAGATGCCGATCAGCTTTCCACGGCTGTACCTTGCCGGCGGCGTGACGACGGCTCGGACGGCGGCGTAGCATTGAGCCTTACATGGACCTTGCACTGAAGAAATCAGATTGATGATGGAAAAGTCGCTGGGCCGCAAGATGCACGTGACCGGTCCCTATCTGGAAGGACCAGGGATCGTGGGCATCCGCAGATGACCAACTGAGCGACCCAGCTGATGCGACTGGGACCGTGAATTTCTGGGCGGATCAGCGGAGTCGACAACTTTCAAAGCGTATAACTTCATCTCGCGGGGGAACGCTGAAAGCAGCGATCGACGCGGCGCATCGCGCGGGGCGAAAGTGACGGGTCATTTGTGCTCGATCGAATTTCCGCGAGGCCGTAGACCTCGGAATTGACGATCTCGAACACGGGCTGTTCGTGGATACCGAATTTTTTCCGGGAAGAAACTGGACCAATGTCCGGTGACGACGAAGCCTTCACGGAGGAACTGGCGAAGATGCGGGCGACAGCGCCCCCATGCACGAGACGATCCACTATCTTGGTAGCGCATCATGTCGCGGTGACTTCGACGCTGCCGGTGTTTGAGCGCATTTTCACCGGACAAAGCTCCGATTGCAGAAGCGCGTTCTCGACGCGATTGTCAGCCGAAGCGCAAAACCAGTTTCTCGAAGCGCGAGTGCGGTTTGACCTGCCACGGCGCGGATTCGTAACGATTTCGGAAGAGCTTCGCCCGGTCGCCTTATCGGCACTGGCGTTCGAGCAGGAAAAAGAGTTCGAGCGGGCTTTCGTGAAGGCGGGAGGTGCTGCTTTGCGGGAGCAGATCCGACGGGCATGGGCGGCGGATCTGCCCGGCTTTGGCGATCAGCGCGAACTTGAGTTGCTGGTTGAAGCGGGATTCACGCCGATTGAAGCGATTCACATTGCAACGTTCAATGGCGCGCAGTATCTGGGGGAACTGGACCGCATCGGGACGATCGCGGCCGGGAAACAGGCGGACTTGGTGGTGATCAAAGGCGATCCATCGAAGAAGATTGAAGACATCGAAAACGTGGAGACGGTCTTTAAGGATGGAGTTGGTTATGATTCGGCCAAGCTGATTGAATCGGTGCGCGGACTGGTGGGAGTTCGGTAGTGACGGAGTCAGGAGTGGCTGATTCTCCATTCCTTGCGATCGATCATGTGCAGCTTGCCATGCCTGCAGGCGAGGAAGAAGCCGCACGACGCTTTTACCGTGATCTGCTGGGGATGAACGAATTGCCCAAGCCGGTCGAACTGGCGAAGCGCGGCGGATGTTGGTTTGCGAGCGGCGCGGTTCAAATTCATCTTGGAGGCGAGGCCGACTTCCGTCCGGCGAAGAAAGCTCATCCGGCATTGCGCTGCGCGGACTACGAAGGGATCACGGCACGCTTGCGCGCAGCGGGCGTTCCCGTTCGGGACGACGAAAACATTCCCGGAATCCAGCGCTGCCACATCTCCGATCCGTTTGGAAACCGGATTGAGCTGATCCACACTTAAAGCGCTTCGGGCTTCCAGTAAAATCGCCTCTCATGCTCATTCTGGCTTCCGCTTCGCCGCGACGACAGGAGCTTCTGCGGAACGCCGGCATCTCGTTTGCGGTAGAGCCCGCGAATATTGATGAGACGCCGATCGAGGGTGAGCATCCACGGGATTGCGCGGAGCGACTGGCGCGCGAGAAAGCGATCACAGTTTGGAAGAGCCGTCCGCAGGATTTAGTGTTGGGCGCGGACACGATCGTCGTGGTCGATGACACAATGCTCGGCAAACCTGTGGATACGGATGACGCGGCGCGCATGTTGAGGATGCTTTCGGGAAGGCAGCATCAAGTGATTACTGGAGTGTGCCTCGTCAGCCCGGCTAGGGCTCAGCCTGACGGAAAATCCCCACGTCTGGCAAATGCGGGCAGAAGTGGGGCACCCTTGGGCATCGCTTCGTCGGCGAGTGTTAGAACAGCATCGGAAACAACGCTCGTAACCTTCGAGCAACTATCGGAGAAGGACGTTCGCGATTATGTTGCGACCGGCGAGCCTATGGATAAGGCCGGGGCCTATGCGATTCAGGGAATCGCGTCCCGGTGGATTCCGCGGATCGAGGGCGACTACAGCAATGTTGTCGGATTACCGGTAGCGCTGGTTTACCGGATGCTGCGAGAACGAATGGGTGCGTAGGAGATATTCGGCAGGACGATTAAGCGGGCGAGGCTAGGACTTCTTCTCTTCCGTAGGAGTCGTTTCGTCTTTCTTCTCTTCGCCGTCTTTCATCGACGCTTTGAAATTTCGAATGCCCTCACCGAGTCCTTTGCCGAGAGAAGCGAACTTGCTTGGTCCGAAGAGGAGCAGCGCGATGGCTATGATGAAGACGATCTCAGTGAGACCGATTTTGCCTTCCATGGAAAACCTCCTCAGACTGTGGCAGAGCGTATCCGGAGGGATTTACTTCGCCTGTAAAAATTCTAGGCTAGCTGGTGCGCAGAGTCAAAAAAGCGGCATCTTAAGCGCCAAGAGCTTGGTTACGAACGTTACGTCGGGAAGTCTATTGCAACAACGTAGCTGCTCTTCTTGAGGTGGGCTCATCATGTTGAAACTTCGCGGTCTCCTTCTTGCTGTCTGCTTTTTCTCCGTTTCTTTCTGTCTCGCTCCGAGCGGATCCCGGCTGTGGGCGCAGAACTCGGCGGTGTCCTCCGGCGAGCAGCGCAAGACCAGCGAACCTTATACGGGAGACCTGTCGATTTTTGAGTCTCCGGGGCGCGATGAGCGTTTGCAGATCAACCGGGTGATGGATTTGCTCGGCATCACAAGCGGCAAATCGGTAGCCGATATTGGCGCCGGTTCGGGATGGTTCACAGTGCGAGCGGCGAAGCGTATCGGCGATTCGGGTTCAGTGTATGCAGTTGATATCAACCCAGGCGCGACGAAGTATGTAGAAGATCGTGCGCAAAAAGAGCACCTGCAGAATGTGAAGACGATTTTGAGCACGCCCGACGATCCGCGTCTGCCAGAGAAGGCAGTGGATGCCGTGCTGCTGCTGAAGACTTATCACGAGGTAGCACACCCAATAGAGTTGCTGCGAAATCTGAGACCGGCATTGCGTCCGGGAGCGAAGATTGGCGTCATCGATCGAAACGGCAACGGGCAGGATCACGGAGTCGGGAGCGAGGTTGTGATTCGCGAGGCGAAAGAGTCAGGCTATCGGCTGGCGGGAAGCTATGACTTCGTGAAGGGCGACAAGATGGATTACTTCCTGGTGTTCACGGCAGCAGATTGATTTCTTCCACGACCGACCAGGTTGTGCGAGTCAGATCGACAAACAACGGGAGATCGGCATCGGAGGCTGCGCCTTGCCGGCTTGCCCAGGCTGCTTCCATCGTGTCCCAATCATCAAAATAAAGTTCGACGATCGCGTCCCATCCTGGATTGCGCTTGGGATCGGGAACAACATGATTTTGTTTGTATGCGCGCAGGCCCGGCAGATTCCTGGCGAGCGGAGCGTGAACGTCTCGCAGATGCTGACGAAACTGGGATGGAGTTAAATCAGAGCGACGATATAGGACCACCATAAATTTCAGCACGGTTCTTTTCGCCCTTCTGCAGCCCGAACGCCTGGGCGCCGGACAGCCGATGGCCGCTGTCCCCACATGGGCCAGATCAGCTCACGAGCTCTCGATCATTCCGGCTAAGAGAAGAGCGCGACGCGGGAGTTCCGAGATCAGAATGTTCTCGTGAACGGCGTGTGCGCCTTCTCCAGTGCCGCCTAATCCATCGAGTGTGGGAATGCCGATACCGGCGGTGAAGTTTCCGTCGGAACCTCCGCCGACGGCGGCTTCTTCAAGCTTCCAATTGATATGATCTGCGATTGTTTGCGCTTTTTTGTACAGCGCAGCGACGCCAGCGGTGCGCTCCATGGGCATGCGGTTGATGCCGCCCTCGATCATGAGCTTGCAATGTTTGTCGAATGGTTTCAGTGAGCGCATCTTTCGATCAAGTGCGGCCGCTTGCTTTGCCTGCTTGATACGGACATCGATTTCGACACTAGCCTCAGCTGCGACTACATTGGTGCGCGTTCCTCCGCGAATTATGCCGGGGTTGAGCGTCAGGCCTTGCTTCAAGCTATTCAGCTTCGAGACGTCGGTGATCTGGCGTGCTAATTCGAGGATGGCGCTGTGTCCTTTGCCGGGATCGAGTCCGGCATGAGCAGCGACGCCTTTCACGGTGAGCGTGTAGTCGCCGACGCCTTTGCGTGCCGTCTTGACCGCTCCGCGCAAACCGGCGGCAGGTTCGAGAACGAGTACAGCGGCGGATTGGCGCGCGAGCGCCTCGGTAACTTTGCGCGAGGAACTACTGCCGACTTCCTCGTCGGAGACGAGAAAAACAGTCACCGGTCGTGGCAACGTTCCGTGCCAGGCCTGCAGCGCCTTGATGGCGAAGAGCATCAGAGCGATGCCGGATTTCATGTCGAGTACGCCCGGGCCGTGGAGACGGCCATCAGCGATTTTGCAGGGCATGTTGGCGAGCGTGCCCAGAGGATAGACGGTGTCAAAGTGCCCGAGCAGCAGAACCGGCTTTGCGCTCTCGCGTCCGGGGAAATCGATCTGCAGATTGTCCGCGAACTCGTTGGTGCGGTGGAACTGCGCGCGCCCGCCCAGAGGTTCGAAAATTCCCGCGAGGAACGCCCCCATACGATCTGCGGCTTCCTTATTATCGCTGGGCGATTCGATCTCGACGAACTCCCGGATGGTTTGTACAAGAGCATCGCGGCGCTCTTCGAAATAATGGAGACGCTCAGACCACAATGCGGTGGCAGGATTCGTGGTCCGCGCTGGATTCTTTTTTGACATGATCCCTCTAGCAAAATCCCCACTTCTGGCAACATCGGCCAGAAGTGGGGCTAACGCCGTACAGTATAATCTTCAAGCCGTTTGAGACGAACCATGACTGAGAGCAACCCTGTGCCGGAGTCTTCGCCTAACGAGTCGAAGGCCGCGCTCGACATCCACGACATTCTGAAGATTCTGCCACACCGGTATCCCTTGCTACTGATCGACCGCGTGCTTGAACTGAAGCGCAAGGAGCGGATCGTTGCCATCAAGAACGTCACGATCAACGAGCCTTTCTTTAACGGGCATTTTCCTGGGTTGCCTATCATGCCGGGAGTGCTGATCGTAGAGGCGATCGCGCAGGCTGGCGGAGCACTATTGTTGACTGAAGTACAAGACCGCAGCGATAAGGTCATGGTGTTCACGGGAATTGAGCGAGCAAAATTCCGTCGTCCCGTCAGCCCTGGTGACCAGTTGCGGCTCGAAGTCGAGTTGAAGGGATGGCGCGAGGTGCCGGGCATGACAGCTGCGAAGATGCAAGGCTACGCGTTTGTCGCCGGCAAGAAGGTGGCCGAAGCAATTGTGTCGTGCCAACTGATCGACAGTTCGCGCGGGCGCGCATCGAATGGCGGCGGCAACGCTGACTCCGAATCCTGATCGACTTGCGAAGCTATCGACATCTAAACCTTTTCACCACAGGGGGCACGGGGAGCACAGAGGAAAATCCCTTTGAACTGCTGACTCCTTGCGCCTTTCACCGATCATGAAGGTACATCCCACGGCTATCGTCGATCCCAGTGCGAAGATTCCTGCTTCGTGCAAGGTCGGTCCGTATTGCGTGATTTCGGCCGGTGTCGAGTTGGGTGAGAATTGCCGGCTCATCTCACACGTGGCGATCGAGGGGCCAACAAAGATCGGTCGCGATAATACGTTCTTTCCGTTTGCGGCAATCGGCATGGCTCCGCAGGACATTACTTACAAGGGCGAACCGACGCGTCTGGAGATTGGCGACCACAACGAGATCCGCGAATGCGTGACCATCAATCGGGGCACGGTCAAAGGCGGCGGGCTCACCAAAGTTGGGAGCCATCTGCTGATCATGGCTTACACGCACATTGGTCACGACTGCGAGATCGGCGACCACGCAATGCTGGTGAATGGAGCGACGCTGGGCGGCCACGTCACTGTAGAGGAATACGCTGTAGTGGGAGCCCTGTGCCCGGTGCATCAGTTCGTGCGGATCGGGGCGCATTCGTACGTCGGCGGTGGGACGACGATCACGCAGGATGTGCTGCCGTTCTCGATGACCTCGGCCGCGCGCGAGACGCACGCGTACCTGATGAACAAAGTCGGGTTACAGCGGCGCGGATTCACAAAAGAACGCATTGCGAAAATTCATCATGCCTACAAGATTCTGCTGGCTTCGAAGATGAATACGTCACAGGCGCTGGAGAAGCTGAAGTCGGAATCGGATCGCGGCGAGGATGTGGAGATGCTGATCCGGTTTATTGAGTCTTCGGAGCGCGGGGTAATTAAGTGAGACCGCTCGCTTGGGTTTTAAGGTGTGATTGTAATCACTGCAATGAATTGACTAGTGTTGTAGGATTTTCGGCCAGCGGGTTCTCCCATGTCTCCCGACCTTGGGCGGCCTCCAGTCCGGCTATCCACTGAACAGCCATGGTTTGCGGCACTATCCCTGCAACAGAGGGCGCTCATCGCCCTGGTGGTCGGAGTTTTCATCTTCCTGAGCGGTGGCGCTCTCGATTGGTTTGTGACACATCAATACGCCCCTCGAATCTCGTTAGTGTTGGCGGGAGCCGCCGTCGCACTCGCGGTTAGCTTGCTCGTCTTCCAGATTCTCACTGACATTCGCGAACGTTATCAGGCAATGGTGCAGCGACTGGAGCGGGTTGTCGATTTGAACCATCACATCCGCAATGCTCTGCAGGTCATCGCCTACTACAACGTGCCCGAGCGCAGCGATCGAGCCATTCAGCAGGTCAACGCGGAGATTGTTCGGATCGAGTCAGTGTTGCGCGAGGTCTCTTCTGCCCTGGGACAGGGAAGCAGCACACGTCACGACTAAAGCCGGTTTCTGGCAGCGTCCGAAAGCGAACAGGGATTTGCGGAAATGGACAGGGACGGTTCTGTGTCGGCGGATGTCTCGATTGCTGGGACAGAACTTGAGAGATTCGCAGCCCGCGGATTTGTGGAAGCTGAATTGCCCGCGCCCTTAATCGAGATGCGGTTTAGGGAGGTTCGTCATGGCGCACTTTGAGCGGATTCGCGATGTCATTTCTGGGCCGTTTAGTCCCGAGGTAATCCGGCAACGCACGGCAGCGGGATGGCAGTTGGTATCGATGGAATGGCGGCGCGAACTGCCCGAATCGGAAGCTCCGACCGAAGGCGCATTCAACGAAGACATCCCATACGGCTTGCGCATCTCAGAGGACTGCCAGCGTCTGGAAGTGGATCCTGTCGAAAATAAGACGCTCACGGTGATGATGGAGTTGCTGGTGCAGGACTTCCCTTATTCCAGCATTGTCAGCGACTTGAACGAAAAAGGCTTTCGCATGAGGAATGGCAAGCCTTGGACGCGCGTGGCGGTCTTTAATATGACGCCTCGGCTCATCGAGGTGGGGCCGCGCCTCTTTTCAACCGAAGAGTGGCACCGGATCCGACAAAGGTTTTCCACTCCGAGAGCGGATCGGGTTCGTAAGTAGCGTCTATTTCGCGCCGGTTTCCTGACGCTCTCCCGTCAAAATCGAAAATGCTGCACAATGGCGGCATGACTCCCGTCCAGCGTTCTTTGAACATATGTCTTCTGTTTAGCCTCGCCGCGGTTTTTCATCCAGCCTTCGGGCAGACACCTGCTCCAGCGCCGCACGCGGAACGGCCGACGCCTCCGACTAGGGATCCACACACTCCGGGATACGTTGACGCTAAGGAGTTGCCCGATGGGTCTATTCCCCCTGAAAACGCGGACGGGAACTTCATCATCGGACCGACACACAACCCTGCTACGGAAATGTCTGCAGGGGATGGCATCCCTAAGGGCACGGTGATTGAGTTCACCATGAATTCCGCGGATAGCAAGATCTATCCAGGCATTGCTCGGGATGCGGGCACGTTTGGAACGCCCGATCCATCAAATCCTGCGAAACTCATCGTGACGACCAGCCATCCGGCGCCGTATACGCGGAAAGTCGCGGTCTATGTGCCCAAGCAATACGTTGCGGGAAGCGTTGCGCCCTTCATTGTCGGAGCGGACGGTCCTGACCAGTTGCTCTTCATGGCCCTAGATGGCTTGATCGCGCAGCATAAGGTTCCGGCGATGATTGCGATTTCGATCGGCAATGGAAGTGGGGACGCGCAGGGGAGCGAACGCGGGTTGGAATACGACACCATGTCGGGGGTGTATGCGGAGTTTGTGGAGACGGAAGTGTTGCCGCGGGTCGAAGCAGAAGCTCACGTAAAGCTAACGAAAGATCCGGAGGGCCGGGCAACCATGGGTGGCAGTTCGGGAGGATCGTGCGCGCTGATTATGGCGTGGTACCACCCTGAGCTGTATCACCGGGTGCTCACGTATTCGGGAACATTCATCAACCAGCAGTGGCCTTCGAATCCGCAAACGCCGCATGGGGCGTGGGAGTTTCACGAGCATCTCATCCCTGAAAGCGCAGTGAAGCCGATCACGACTCTGGATGGAAGTTGGGGACCGGGATCTATTCAACCCGAACGTGATGCGCGACGGCATGCACGACTGGGTTCTGGCGAACGAACTCATGGCGAAGGTACTGGCGGCGAAGGGATATCACTATCAATTCGTATTTGCGCGCAATGCCGGACACGTGGACCGCGCGGTGAGGCAACAGACGCTGCCCGAGGCACTGGAGTATGTTTGGCAGGGATATGGGGATTTAAAGGGGAAGAAGTAGGCTCAATATCTGCGGCTCATTGATAGCGATGGGGCTCAGTCAGTTCGCGCTAGGGTTCGCGGAGGTGGCCGCGACATTCCTTCCTCAACATCCAATGCTAGACTGACTCCGCGCGCCGGTCGTCGGCGCCTTATTCGATGGCCTCTCAGAAAGAAAAGCTCGGCCTTATCGCGGGCAACGGGAAGTTTCCGTTCCTCGTGCTCGATGCGGCGCGTGCGCAGGGATATGACGTTGTCGTAGCGGCGATCAAGGAAGAGACGTTTCCGGAGATCAGCGAACGCGGCGCGGCGTCGGTTCACTGGCTCTCTCTCGGCGAGTTATCCAAATTGATTGAGACTTTTCAGCGCGAGGGCGTGCGCCGCGCGGTGATGGCGGGACAGGTCCGGCACAAGCAGATTTTTTCGAGCATTCGTCCAGACTGGCGGCTGGCCAAGCTGCTGCTCTCCCTCACGACTCGCAATACAGATTCGCTGCTCGGCGCGGTGGCTGAGGTGCTGGCAGATGAAGGCATCACGCTCGAGAATTCGACGTCTCTGCTCGAACCGCTGTTGGTCAAGGCGGGCGTCCTGACCGCGCGCGCGCCCAGCGACGCCGAGTGTAAGAATATCGAGTACGGCCGCGACGTAGCGCATCAACTGGCGCAACATGATATCGGGCAAACGGTAGTAATTGCCGAATCGGCATGCGTCGCCGTCGAGGCGATGGAAGGAACCGACGCAACGATCGAGCGCGCGGGACAGATCATGCGCTCGCTGCAGGGAGATGCCTCGACTCTCGACAGGGCGTTAACCGTGGTTAAGATCGCCAAGCCGGATCAGGATATGCGATTCGATGTGCCGGTAATCGGAGTGAAAACGATTGAAGTGATGAAGGCGTCAGGCGCGACCTGCCTGGCCGTGGATGCAGGGAAGTGTTTGCTGCTGGACGGACAGAAAGTTATTGATGCTGCGAATGCGGCCGGGATCACAATCGCAGCCGGAGAGACTTAGGCGAATGGCGAAGAAGGAGACGACCTTTTCCGAAGCCGCGGGCATCGCAGACCAGCTCCGGCGGGCGTTTGATGGAAGCGCTTGGCACGGGCCTGCGATGCTCGAACTGCTCGAAGACGTCGATGCAGGCATGGCGGCGGCCCGACCCATTGCGGATGTACACAGCATTTGGGAACTGGTAATGCACGTTGAGGTTTGGGATGAAGTAGCAATGGTGCGGCTTGGGGGAAAGAAATGCCAGCCAACCGGAACGGATAATTTTCCATTAGTTCCGAAGGTTACGGGAGCGGCATGGCGCAAGGCTGTTGCAGAAGCAAAACGGACGCACGACAAACTCGTCAAGACAGTAGCAGCGCTGCCTGACGCGCGGCTGAGAGAGCGGGTTCCGGGAAAACGATACGACTTCTATCACATGCTTCACGGCATTGCGCAGCACGAGCTTTATCACGCGGGGCAAATTGCGATCTTGAAGAAGGCGCGCTCGACTTCGATGTAGAGAGTTCGCCTTGCCTTCCGTCCTAGCTTTCATATGCCGCCGCTTTGCGGCTCGGATGTGTGCCTTGAATCGGTGTGCTCTTTCCTTCGTTTACATTTACAATCCTTTCCGGCAACCTGCCGTTGAGAATTCCTCCTGTCCGCAAAGAATCCGATTTCGGTCGCGGTGGTGGGCGTGGGCGTGTTTGGACGCAATCATGCCCGAGTTTACAAAGAACTCGAGTTGCAGGGAGAGCCGGTACGGCTGCTGGGAGTCGTCGATCCCGACCTGAACCGCGCTGATGCCGTGGCACGCGAGTTTGGATGCAAAGCTTTCGGATCCGTTCTGCAAATGCTGACGACGCACAGCGAGTTGCAGGCGGCGTCAGTGGCCGCTCCTACGGTTCATCATCTTTCGGTCGCCCGGGACTTGATGAAGGCCGGGGTGGATGTGCTGATCGAGAAGCCGCTCGCGGCGACGCTGGATGAGGCTGACGAATTGGTTGCGCTTGCCGGCAAGCACAAGCGGATTGCGCAAGTCGGGCATCTCGAGCGCTTCAATCCCGCGGTGCGGGCAACAATTCCTCTGCTGACGCAGCCGATGTTTTTCGAAGTTCACCGGCTGAGTGTGTTTACGCCACGATCGCTCGACGTGGACGTCGTGCTCGACCTGATGATTCACGATCTCGACATCGTGCTCGCTTTCTCGAAATCTCCGGTCAAAGAAGTGCGGGCCGTGGGATTGCCGATCTTGTCCGGAAAAGCGGATATTGCGAATGTTCGGTTAGAACTGGAGTCAGGCTGCATCGCGAATTTCACTGCGAGCCGCGTATCGACCGAACGTGTCCGCAAGCTGCGATTCTTCCAACCGCGGCAGTATGTTTCGCTCGATTACGGGCGACAGGAAGTCCTGGTGTTCACGGTCGGCGAGGATGGTTCCGCCAATACTCCGACCGTCAATCCCCAGATTGGGGTGAGCAAGCCTCCGGTGGCATCGGAGGAGCCGCTGCATGCTGAACTTCGATCGTTTCTCTCCTCGGTTCGAGAGCGATCGAAACCGGAAGTGCCGCTAGAAGATGGGCGGCGTGCACTAGCCCTGGCGCTTGAGATCGTGGCGGCGATCCGCGAACATGGAAAAAAGGTCGATCTCGCGGTTATAGCTAAGAAGAAGCACTGACCTCCGCTCTTGGTTTTAGTACCACTATCAGGCTTAGCCCGGCGGGAAGGGCCGAGGCGGCAATCCGCACATAGAAGCTTCCCAGCAACAGTCCGCTCCTACCCCCCTTACACGGACGGTGCATAGTGACCTTCGTGTTTACATATGTTTACAGACCGAAGTCATTGGCCGATTGGAAGAGCGAAATCCCCTGAAAGATGCGAAAATGAGAGTAACCAAGTTATCGAGCACCGCGCGCCGATTGCATTTCTTCCAGCAAGCCGGATGCAACGCCGTGAGTGTATTTCGTTTCTAACGACAGGCGGAACCAGCGAAACCAGCGCATGCCGATCACGCAAATTCCATTCCAGGATCCTGTCGCTCCGCCTGAAAAAAACCAGCCCGAGCAGCTCGGCCTGTACGATACCAACGATTGGGAAACTGCCTATCGCGAGCTGGACTCGCGAGTGCCACACCTGCTCATTCAGTTGCAGGATGATCTTGAACGCTCGCGCTGGCGAGAGGCAGTGTGGCTTTCGATCATTGCCCACCTGCTGCTCTTTATCGTGCTGTGGAACCTGCCGCTTATCGAGAAATATGTGGGATGGCGCACGGTTGCGGTGGTTCCGGTGAATACGAACCGTGATAAGGACGTGACGTTCCTGGCGCTCCCACCGGACTTGCAAAAACCGGCTCACAGACCGAACACGAACGTGATGTCGGACAAGGATCGAGTTGCGACTTCGCGGCATCCGGAGCTGGATCCGAAGGAATTGCGGAAGATTCTGGCGACTCCGCCTCCGGGCGCTCCGGGACCGAGCGGGCCTCGCGCTCCGCAACCGGCCTCGCCGCAAGCAGCGCAGAGCCAGGCACCGGCTCAGCAACAACCACAGCAGTCGGCGCCGCGTCCACAGTTTGACAGCAATCAACAAGCGCAGCTGCAAATGCCGGCGCATCCGGACAATAGTTTCAGCAAGTACGCCGGAGGAATGACTGCAGGATCTGCGATTCAACAAGCGACGGAAGCAGCTGCCGCAAATCGAGCAGGCGGCGGTGGGCAGCAGGGTGATTTCGGCTTGGGCACCGGAGCGCACGGGCGGCAACAGGGTGCGCTCGACATTCTCAGCGACACGCAAGGCGTGGACTTTGGCCCATATTTGCAGCGAATTTTGCAGGACGTGCGCGAGAACTGGTATCACCTGATACCGGAATCGGCGGAGATGAAAAAAGGCAAACTTGCGATCGAGTTTGCCATCACGAAGGATGGCAAAGTGGCGGACATGCGGCTGGTCGCGAGTTCGGGAGACGTCGCCCTGGATCGTCCGGCGTGGGGCAGCATCACTGCGTCGAATCCGTTTCCGCCGCTGCCCAGCGACTTCACGGGGCCGTATCTCGCGCTGCGATTCAGGTTCTACTACAACCCGGACAAAGCGGATCTGCAGTAGTCCCTTCGCTTTCGTGCGCAGAATCGTCTGGTTTCTAAGACAATCAAATTGTTAGCAGTCGGCGCGCATTCATATTCTCGCGGATGAGTCCTTTGGAAAAGATGCCAGTGTTGTTCATCGGCCATGGATCGCCGATGAACGCGATTGAACATAACTCGTTTACCGAGGCGCTGAGCGGCTTAAGCGCTCGGCTGCCCAGGCCAAAAGCGGTGTGCGTGGTTTCGGCACACTGGGTGACTTCGGGAGCGCATGTGCTGACATCGGCTCAACCGAAGACGATCCACGATTTCTACGGATTTCCGCGAGAGCTTTACGAAGTACAGTACCCCGCCCCGGGAGCGCCGGTCGAAGCTGGAAAAGTGGCGAGCAATCCGCAGATCGCACCCGATGAGAAATGGGGACTGGATCATGGCTCGTGGAGCGTTCTTCGCCATATGTACCCGAACGCAGACGTGCCGGCGTTCCAGTTGAGTCTCGATGGGCGGCGCGGGTTCAAAGAGCATCTCGAACTAGGACGGGAGATTCAGTCTTTGCGCGAACGTGGCGTGTTGATTCTAGGTAGCGGTAACATCGTCCACAACTTGGTCCGGATTGCATGGAATGAACCGCACGGAGCATACGACTGGGCGGTTGAGTTCGACACCAAAGTTAAGGCTGCCGTGGATGCGCATGACGCGAGTGCATTGGCAGCGCCGCAGAAATGGGGAGAAACGCTGCTGACGATGGCACATCCGACCGTGGAGCACTATCTGCCGTTGCTCTACTGCATGGGAAGCACGGACGAGCAGGACGAGGTGTCGTATCCGTACGAAGGCTTTGATTTCGGCAGTATTTCGATGCGCGCGATTATCTTCGGCGCTCCGCCGATCGGTGAGTAACGGGAGCGTAGCTAACTTCCTTGAGCGGAATGTACCTGTTACATTCTCAGCCAGTGCTTCCTTCTGAAGAATACGTATCGCGACGCAACTCCCGCCAGTCGCGTGCAGATCATTACGAGAAGATTCATATCCGATTAGGAAACTTTCGGGTGCGTATTGTTTGCGCTCGCAGTGTTTCTGATGTGGGCTTCGTTTCGAGCCCATTATCTTTCACCGTGGTGGCTTGTCGTGCCGGTGGCCGCGTTTGGTGTGGTTGCTGTCTATCATTCCCGAATTCTTCGTGCGCGCGATCTGTCCTTGCGGGCCGTGGCGTTCTATGAACGCGGGCTGGCCCGAATCGAGGATCGGTGGGATGACTCGGAAGAAACCGGCGAGCGATTCGATGATCCACACCATGTTTACGCTTCCGATCTCGACCTTTTCGGCAAGTCCAGCTTATTTCAACTTCTGTCGACTGCTCGTACTCGCATGGGAGAAGAAACCCTGGCCCAGTGGTTGCTCGCACCGGCTACGGTAGAACGGATTCGTGAGCGTCAAGCTGCCGTGACGGAACTGCGGAATCAACTCGATCTACGCGAAGACTTGGCGGTGCTCGGCGGAGATGCTGCTGTGGGTGTGCATCCCGATCATCTCGTAAAGTGGGCGGAATCTCCAAACGTGATGAGGGCGCTGTGGATTCGTTGGGCTGCTCCGTTCCTCGCGGCGCTCGCGATTTTGGGAGCTGTCGTCTGGGCATTTTGGGACATGGCGACTCCGCTGATTCTCATCATTGTTGTCGAGGCAATCTTCACATACGCTCTCAAGAAACGTTTCGAATCAGTTCTGCACGGAACAGAACAGGCATTCCACGATCTGGATCTGCTTTCCGGTGTATTGGCACGAGTAGAGGCGCACACGTTTCAAGCGCCGCTATTGCGGGAGTTACAGAAAGAGCTTCTATCGAGCGGATCGTCGAGTTCGCAAGCGATTGCGCGTCTGCGAACTCTCGTCGAGCTGATCAACGGACGTCACAACCTTTTTGTGCGGATCATCGACGCTCCGCTCATGTATTCCGTGCAAGTAGCGTTTGCGGCGGAAGTCGTGGCGAAAAGCTCATGGAAGCGCTGTGCGGCCATGGGTGGACGTGGTCGGGCAAATGGAGGGGCTGCTTTCGCTGGCGGGTTACAGCTACGAACGCCCGGCGGACCCGTTTCCCGTATTCGTTGATGGTGCGGCATCTTTCGAGGCGGAGTCGCTGGGACATCCGCTCGTTCCGGCGAGCGCTTGCGTTCGCAATGACGTGAGCATCGCGCGAGAAACGCGCGTGCTGCTGGTGAGCGGATCGAACATGTCGGGCAAGAGTACTTTGATGCGCGCGGTCGGTATGAATGTTGTGCTCGCGATGGCCGGCGCGCCGGTCCGAGCAGGTCGACTACGGTTGACTCCGCTACAGGTGGGTGCGAGCATTCGCGTGAATGACTCTCTTGCGCGAGGGCAGTTCGCGTTTCTATGCGGAGATCACGAGGCTGCGCCAGATCTTCGACTGCGCCGGGAAAAATCCGCCGTTATTGTTTCTGCTGGACGAATTGTTGCAAGGTACCAACTCGAGAGACCGCCGTATCGGCGCTGAAGGAATTGTCCGAGCGCTGGTGGACCGCGGAGCCATCGGCCTGGTGAGCACGCATGACTTGGCGCTCACTGACATCGGCGGATCAATCGAGGACCATTTGCACAATGTCCATTTCCAGGACGAATTCGCGAACGGCAGAATGACCTTCGATTACAAACTCCGCGATGGCGTCGTAACCAAGAGCAATGGGCTCGAGCTCATGCGCTCGATCGGCCTCGATGTGTAGCTGCCACTACCAGACCCTGCAGCGGTTCGCATTCACCATGGGAGAGCCGGCCTTGCAGTGGAAGGCCTCCTGAAATTCAGGCATGTTCGAGACCACGCCGTTGGTACGGTACTTCTCCGGAGAATGAGGATCGACGGTGGCACGGAGACGCTTGGTTTCATCGCGGGTCTGGCCGCACCAGCTCTGGCCGTATCCAACGAAGAAGCGCTGATCGGGAGTGAGGTCGTCGATCGAGTCGAGCTTCTGGCCGCTCGTATCTGCCTTCCACGCCATGTAGGCGAGTAGCAAGCCACCTAGGTCGGCAACGTCTTCCCCGAGTGTCAACTTTCCGTTGATCTTGATATCGTCGATGATTGTGTAGGTCGAATACTGGTTCGAGATGCAATCGGCGCGTTTTTGAAATTCTTTGGCGTCGATGTCGGTCCACCAATCGCGAAGGTTGCCTTGCGCGTCGAACTGGCGGCCTTCGTCGTCGAAGCCATGAGTGAGTTCGTGTCCGATGGTGCCGCCGGTGTCGCCGTAGTTTGGAGCCGCATCAGATGTGGGATCGAATGCCGGAGGTTGAAGGACGCCAGCGGGAAAATTAATGTCGTTCATCTGCGGGTTGTAGTAGGCGTTGACAGTGGGAGGAGTCATATCCCATTCGCCGCGGTCGACTGGCCTGCCGATTTTTGCCAGCTGGCGATCGAACTCAAATTTACGAGCGCGCTCGACGTTGCCCAGTTCGTCACCACGAACGATCTCGAGCTTGCTGTAATCGCGCCATTTGTCGGGATAGCCGATCTTGTTGGCCATGCCGTGCAGCTTGATGAGAGCCTGTTGTTTAGTGGCGGCCGACATCCACGGCAGGCCATCGATGTCCTGTTGCATGGCAGTCTCAATTTCCTTGACCATTTTCAGCGCCTGCTGCTTGGCATCTGGGCTGAAGTATTTTTCCACGTACGCTTGGCCCAACGCCTCGCCTAGATAATCGTCCACGTTCTCGGTGCAACGCTTCCAGCGGGGCTTGAGTTCCTGTTGCCCACGCAGTGTTTTTCCGAAGAAAGCAAAATTCTCATTGAGGAACGGCGCGGAAAGATGCGGCGCATCGGCGTGCACCAGGTGCCAGCGAAGATAGACTTTCCAGTCCGCCAAACTTTCCTTCTTTAGTTCTTCGTTCAGTCCTTTGAAGAAGCCCGGCGATGCGACGTTTAGAGACGACAGTGAGGGCATGCCGACTCTCGCAAAGTAGACCTGCCAGTGGAATTCTGGAGAGATCTTCTCGAGGTCAGAGCTGGCCATCTTGTGGTCGAGAGCTTTTGGATCGCGGCGCTCAACCCGGGTCATGGATCCCTTAGCAAGAGCAGTTTCGATGCGCATCACGGTTTGCGCTTCGGCGGCGGCCGCATCGGGCTTGTCTCCGAGGAGTTCGAACATTTTCTGCACGTGGACGAGATAGGTCTTGCGAAGTTCCTGCGATTTAACGTCATCTTTAGTGTAGTAGTCACGATCGGGAAGACCGAGGCCGCCCTGATCGGCGTCGGCGATGACCTGGCTGGCGTCGCGATAGTCTTGAATCGAGTCGAAGCGGAACAGGACATTGTCATCGATCATCGCCGCAGCTACATCGGCAAGGTCGGCCTTCGAGCTGATCTTTGCAATGCGTTCTAAGCCTGCGTTGAGCGGTTGGGCTCCCTTGGCATCAATCGTCTTCTCGTCCATGCACGAGGCGTAATAGTCACCGATCTTTTGGGTAACGGCGTTGCGATTGGGATCGGGCGCGGAGGCGGCGTCCAGGATGCCGCGAAGCTGAGTGAGGTTCTCATCCTGCATCTTCGAATAGGTGTCCCAGGATGATTGGTCGGCCGGGATCGGATTGTTCTTGATCCAGCCTCCGCAGGAATAGGCGAAGAAATCCACGCACGGGTCGACGCTGCGATCCATCGAGGTGACATCGAGCGCGGGCTCGTGCTTGGTCGGGGCCGCCTGCTGGGCCTGGGCGAGGGTCAGAACGAACGTAGTTGCGAGCGCAAGAATGCAGACACGGAGGATTGCCATGAAGTCCTTCTCAAGTGTGAGGTCGAATCCGCGGAACCAGAAAGTATAAGCCTTGGTGCGGTCATTCCATGCGCGCACCGACACTTGTTCTCACCGCCGCGCCCATAGGCTCAAAGTATCAGCCCTTCCGCAGATGGATGGAACCATCGCCCGTCCGGATGGTGAGCAGGCTGCCGCCACCGTTGAGCTTGCCGTGGATTTCGTTTTGGCGAATCTTTCCGTCCGTTGTGACGGGCATTTCGAGGTCGATGTGGCCGTCGCTGGTGTGCAAGTCAACATCGGCTGACAGGTCGGGAGGCAGTTCCAGCGAAACGCTGCCGTCGCCGGTTTCGAGCCTCCAATTGCTGGCGAGCGTGGAACCCGATCCAGCGCGAACGTCGACATGTCCGTCACCCGTCTTGAGTTCGAGTTCGTCGAAGCGGCCGCTCGCCTGAATGTGACCGTCACCGGTCGACGCATGCAGTTTGCCGTCAACACTGTCGAGGTTCACCGAGCCGTCTCCACTGTGCAGATCCATCGCGCCCTTGAGTCCTGCGAGTTCGATCTTTCCGTCTCCGGTGCTGAGGTTGACGTGACCTTCCCGCGGCATCTGGATGATGATGTCCACACGATGAGAGCTCCATCCCATCACGAAATCGTGATGGGGATAGCGGACATCGATTTCGACGGAATCGCCGTTCTGGCGCTCCTCGACCCGAATGCCACCGTCGCCAATCTTGTAGCGGGTCGTGACCACCTTGGCTTCGATCGTGTTCTGGTCCCAAGTAGTGACGCGAATGTTGGCGTCCGAAGTTTCGACCCGCAGGTCGGGCTTGCCGCTTACGGTGTAGGTCTTGGACCATTCTTCGGCATAGGCGGGCGCTGCAGCCACTGCGCAGACCGCAAGGACGAGAAGCCAGGAGCGCTGGGTCGAAAGATGTTTCATCGGAATCCTCCGGGCAGGCGAACACACAACCGCCCGCCTCTTAGACGTGGTTACGGACAATCGGTGAGGGTGGTTCCATCAAAATTAGCTCCGGGGAGGCTCGACATAAGCCATGCGGATCAGAGTACGTTCGGAGAATGGCAGGTAAAGCAGGGCCGCGCTGACGGCAAAGGCTGCGCCTAGTCCAATTTTGCCCATCAGCAGGAATGGCGCAACGGCCCACAACTGATCGAGTGCAAGAACGAAGGGAAAAAGCTTGCGAAACTTCTCACCGAGTGGACGATGGTCGAAGCCGACTCCGGATATCAGGTAAAGACGCAGCGGGATGCCCACGCCCGCGGTAACGAGCACCGCACTCACCAGGGTCGTTGATCCCCATGGAGGAAGAAAGGAATCCGCGATGCTTT
The DNA here is from genome assembly GCA_963787685.1 of uncultured Acidobacteriota bacterium. Lineage (GTDB taxonomy): Bacteria > Acidobacteriota > Terriglobia > Terriglobales > Acidobacteriaceae > Sulfotelmatobacter. The sequence goes on along the minus strand of CAWBED010000018.1, from coordinate 124,457 downwards.
GCACTGCTTGCAAGCGAAAAAGTGCCGACAGATAAAAGCAGAGATACATGATCTGGACGAGCGCAAAGAGTCCGCGGGTGAGGCTGCGGCGCGGAATCGGGACTTCGAGTTCAGGATGCAGAGGCTCAACCGGTCGGACGGGAGCGGTCGGAGCGGTTGTCGCTGGAATCTCAGGCTTGGGCGCCGGAGCATCCGTTTGCACGGGGGCGATGAAGCGATATCCGCGCCGTGCCAATGTCTCCACGAAGCGAGGACTGGAGGCCGAGTCTCCCAAATGCTTCGCGGACTTTGTTGATGGCAGTGTTCAGGCTGTGATCGAAATCGACGAAGGTATCGGAAGGCCAGAGCTTCTGCTGCAACTCTTCACGTGTCACCACTTCTCCAGCACGCTCCAGCAGCACAGTGAGGACTTGGAACGGCTGCCCCTGTAAGCGCTGCTTCACGCCGTTCTTGCGGAGTTCGCCGGCGCTCAGATCAATCTCGAAAACTCCGAAGCGAGCGACTCTACTGTGGTTTTGGGGCACGACGCCGTAGTTTAGCAGGTGTCAGAGGCTGGCTGGCCATCACATCTTTGCCAGGGATTCGCGCCGATTTCACGGATTTCATTTTGCGCAGCTTTATCCGCATCGTTCCACGTGTGCCCGCGGAAATGAAGCCGCGTCAATATGCGGACTCCGCGTCGCCCGGAGCTACAATATGCGCGTGCCCGAAAGTTCTCCCCACGACGATCCCAAGCACCACAAGCACGCGGTCTATGCGTCGGAGACCACCGGGCTGCTGCTGATCGCGTTTCTACTGCTGGTTCTCACCTTGATTCGCTACTGGCACGAAATCCATTGGAGTATTCGCTGAACGTCGGTGCCGAGCATCGCGATCTGGCGGCTGCGGAGCGGCTGCTGGTGGTCATCCTTGGGCCGACCGCCAGCGGAAAGACGGCGTTGTCTCTCGCGCTGGCATCGGAGTTTGACGGAGAGATCGTCAACTGCGATTCCGTGGCGATGTACCGCGAGTTCGACATCGGTACGGCCAAGCCCAGTGCCGCCGAACGCACTCAAGCTCCACATCATCTGTTCGACTGCGTTGATCCTGCGCAGGATGTGACGGCCGGCGATTATGCGCGGCAAGCTCGGCAAGTGCTAGAGGAAATTAAGGAGCGCCATCGGCTGCCGATCGTGGTTGGCGGCACCGGCCTGTACTTGCGGGCGCTGCTCGAAGGATTGTTTCCGGGACCTCAGCGTTCGGAAGACTTGCGAGAGCGTTTGCGAGAGCGAGTAACAGAGCGCGGCTCCCAATATCTCCACAGAATTCTTACGCGCCTTGATCGAGAGGCCGCCGGAAAGGTTCATCCGAACGATGCCCCGAAGCTTATCCGTGCCATCGAAGTGTGTCTGGGGTCGAAGGGGAAGATGACTGAATTGTGGCAGCTGGGACGCAATCCGCTGCAGGGATTTCGGATTCTGCGGCTGGGGCTCGATCCCGATCGCGCTGCCCTTTATGAGCGGATCAATCGGCGCGCGGCTCAAATGTTCGAAATCGGTTTGGTCGAGGAAACGAAGGTCTTGATCGAAAAATATGGCGCCAGCGCGCGGCCACTGGCTTCTCTCGGCTACAGGCAGGCGGCGCAACTTCTGCGCGGAGAAATCACACGCGAGCAAGCGGTGCAGGCTGCCCAGCAGGCACATCGTAATTATGCGAAGCGCCAGATGACCTGGTTCCGACGAGAGCCAGAAGTAATGTGGCTGAAAGGATTTGGGGATAATTCGCAGATTCAGCAGGCGGCAGTGGCTCAGGTGCGAACTTCTTTGCCGCGGATTCGCGGCGGATGAACACTAAGCCATTCGCTGTCGAAAATCATGCGGAGCAGCACCCGCCTCCGCCTTTTCATCAACCCGCGCGGGATTAATTTTCGGACGTCAGGGAGCCCGAAAGCTGATCTCCGGATGACCGATCTTCTGCTATCGTTTCCCCATGCCGAAAATCCTGGGTTTCTTCCTGCTCGCGGCTTGTCTCGCCTCGCCCGCTTTCGCCAAGGATAAGCATCAGCGTCCGGCGCCGATCCACAACACTCGCGACGGCGATAAGTGGGCCGAGAAGACGCTTCACAAGTTGACGGTGGAGGAAAAGGTCGGGCAGGTCTTCATGATCTGGTGCCGGGCCAGTTTCCTCAATGTGGAAAGTCCCGAGTACCTGCAACTGCGCGACGCCATGGAGAAATACAAAGTGGGATCGTTTGCGATGACGGTTCACGTCGACGGACCGTTCCTTCTGCGCAGCGAGCCCTACGAGGCTGCCGAACTGCTGAATCGCCTGCAGAAGGATTCCAAGTTGCCGCTGCTGTTTGCGGCTGACTTCGAGCGCGGGGTCGCGACCCGGCTGATGGGCACTACGAACTTTCCGCATGCGATGGCGTTTGGGGCCGACGGAAAGATGGAAGATGCCGAAAATTTCGGCCGCATCACGGCGCAGGAAGCGCGGGCTGTCGGAGTGCACTGGAATTTCTTTCCCGATGCGGACGTAAATTCCAATCCCGCGAATCCGATTATTAATACGCGTTCTTTCGGGGAAGATCCCAAGCAGGTGGGCGATCTGGTGACGGCCTACATCAAGGGCGCGCACGAGGGCGGCATGATCACCACGGTGAAGCACTTCCCCGGTCACGGTGATACGGCCACGGATTCGCACCTCGGAGTCGCCAGCGTCAGTGTAGACAAGGCACATCTGGACTCGATCGAGCTTCCACCGTTTCGCCAGGCGATCGCGGCAGGGGTTGACTCGGTTATGGTGGCGCATGTCACCGTGCCGGCGCTCGACTCCGATCCCAACCACGTCGCCACGATTTCTCCCACGGTCGTCTCTGACCTGCTTCAGAAGCAACTCGGGTTCAAGGGGCTGATTGTGACTGACGCTCTGGACATGGCTGGGCTGACGCATCTTTTCGCGAACGATATTGGGCGTGCAGCGGTCGAGGCGTTCAAGGCCGGGAACGACCTGCTGCTCATTCCCGCCGACCTGGGGGCCTCGTACGACGCCATGGTGAAGGCAGTCAGGTCGGGCGAGATTCCGCAGGCGCGTCTCGACCAATCTGTGCTTAAGATCCTGAAAATAAAGGCGTCTCTGGGGCTAGACAAGGCGCGCGCGGTGGATCTGAGTACCATCGCCAATTCCGTCGGCAGGCCGGAGAACATCACTTTCGGCCAGGAAGTCGCCGATTCCGCCATCACGCTGGTGCGGGATAACGGCAAAATGCTGCCGCTGAAATCCAAGGGAACCCAGAAGGCAGGCCTTCCGTATACAGCCAGAGAGGAGACGCATAACGACGTAGTGGCGGTGCTCTTCTCAGACGATGTGCGTACGGATTCCGGCCGCGCCTTCGGACGGGAGTTCCATGCCCGCATTCCAGATTCGCGCGTGATTTATGTCGATCCGCGAATTGCCGGCGGCATGAGTGATGAAGTACTGAAGGCGGTGGACGAAGCGCAGACCGTGGTCGCGGCCGTTTATGTGATTCCGATGGCCGGGAAAGTCGGGAACTCGATGGCCATGGCCGACGCAACCGGAACCTTGCTTCAGCAGTTGCTCGATCATGCAGCGGCGAAGACGGCAATCGTAGCGATGGGGAATCCGTATTTGGCCAGCAGTTTTCCGACGATTGAGAATTACATGTGCACTTTTTCGAACGCGACGGTTTCTGAGGTGGCTGCTGTGAAGGCGCTATTTGGGGAGATTCCCATTCGCGGCCATCTGCCGGTGACGATTCCAAATATCGCAGAGCGCGGAGCGGGACTCGAGCGTCCGGCCCAGGTCGCCAAGAGAGGATCTACACATGCGGGGAACTAAATCTCGAGCCGTCAGCAGCTGTGTTGTTGGTTTGTCTGCGCTGGCATTGTCGCTTCTTCTCGCATGCAGCGTGAATGTGAAAAAGGAAAAGAACGGCGAAGATAAGCAGGTCGATATCAACACGCCGATGGGCGGCATTCATGTGAGTAAGGGAGCGGATCCGCAGGATGTTGGAATCGCCGTCTATCCTGGCTCACATCTGAAGGAGAAAGACTCGAGCGGCGACGACAAGAGCGCGAACGTGAATATCTCGGGATTCGGTTACGGAATCAAAGTGGTCGCGCTCGAATATGAGTCCAACGATTCGCCGGCCAAGGTCGTCGACTATTACAAAGATCAGCTGAAGAAGTACGGCAATGTCCTGGTTTGCCACACGACTCACCTCGACGTTGGCACGAACTTGAAGGACCACGATCCAGATTCACATCAACTGGCCTGTGAAGGCACGACCGGAGTCACGGTTGAACTGAAAGTGGGCACGAAAGAGAACCAGCATATCGTCGCGATCGAACCGGAAGGAAGCGGCTCAAGCTTTTCGCTGGTGTATGTCCGCACTCACGGCAAGGATGCCGATATCTAAGGCTCGGAATTACGGAGGATTTCCAATGTTGCGTCATGTAGCATTTGCGAGCGCTCTGGCTGCGGCCCTGATCTTGCCTGCGGCTTCTCAGGATTCCGATTCGAAAAACAAGAGCTTCGATGTTAAGAGCTCCGTCGGTGACTTGCACGTCGGCGCCGATGCCGACGCAAAGAAAGTCGGCTTGCCGCTCTATCCCGGCGCGCAATTGAAGACCGACGACGACAACAAAGACCAGGCGAATTTCAGCGTCCTGACTGAAGCTTTCGGAATGAAGCTGGTGGTCGCCAACTATGTTTCGCCGGATGCCCCGGGCAAGATTGTCGACTTCTACCGGGACAAGTTGAAGAAATACGGCAAGGTTCTCGAATGCCACTCACAAAAGCATGGCGGTAATGTTGACGTCCATGAAGATGACAAAGATTCCAAGAGCAACGAGTTGAAATGTGATGAGGACTCGGGCCCGGTTACTGAACTGAAAGTCGGGACCGAGGACAACCAACGGGTTGTGGCCGTCGAACCCGGCGACTCGAACAAAGGATCAAGTTTCGCCCTGGTTTACGTACACACGCGCGGAAAGAAGGGCGATATCTAGGTTGGATCGTGGAGCATGGGATGGCGGCGTTGGAGTCCGCCATCCGACCATTCTTGCCTCAAACCCTCGCGCTGCGATAACTTCAAACAAGCCTCTCTTGGTCTCTTCTCTGAGCGACGATGGAACAGCCCTGTTACAAATGCCGTCAGTTGGTGGAAGAAGGCAGGCCATTTTGCCCGCATTGCAGTGCGCCGCAGATTCGCGTGCTGGTCGCTGAGCCGGTAGCGGCGGTGGGCACGTTTGCTGGCGTCGCCGTTCCATCGGAATCTGCGGTGGAACTTCCCGCATCACAGACTCTTCCCGTCCTGGCGCTTCCGATGCGGTGGTCCCAGGCTCTGAAGCCCTGTGCGCTCGCAGCGTTGGTGGCATCTCTGCTGATGGCCATGGGATTGAATCCATTCGTGGCCATGATCTGCGTGGGATTTCTTGCCGTGGTTTTTCACCGGCAGGGAAGGCGCGAAATGGTCGTCAAACCGACGACGGGAGCGGCTCTGGGGGCGCTCGGTGGGCTTCTATGGTTCGCGATATCGACGATCCTTGAAACTTCAGTCGTGATTTTCATGCATAAGGGACCTGAGTTGCGCACGGAACTACTCGCTCGGATCCAGCAGGCATCGACTCAGACAAGTGATCCTCAGGTGCTGTCGGTCTTCGCACAGCTGAAGACGCCAGGTGGTCTGGAATTGCTGATGTTGATCGGAATTTTCTTCGCATTCCTGGCTGCCATCGTTTTGTCCGGCCTTGGGGGTGCAATCGGAGCCGCCATCTTCAGTCGCCGGCGTTCTTAAGCACTTCTTTCACACGAAGCCAGCCCTTGCAGCTGTCGACGCCTGCCGCGTATGATGCACCGTTTGCACTTTTCCAGATGAATAAGCCCACGCGCGGATCGCTGCTCGGAATCGAGCACCTCGAGACGAAAGAGATTCAGAGCTTGCTGAGTTTGGCGCGCCGGATGAATCCGCAAAAGCCGCGTCCACTGCTACGAGGGAAGCGCATCGTGCTCTTGTTCTACGAAAGTTCCACGCGCACGCGCACCTCTTTCGAATTTGCCGCAAAATCGCTTGGCGCGACGACCACTCTCGTGCAATCGTCAGGGTCAAGTATCGAAAAAGGGGAGTCGGTCATCGACACTGGATACACTCTGCGGGCCGTGGGCGCTGATTGCATTGTCATGCGGCATCCTTCCGCCGGGGCACCGCACTTGATGGCGAGCCATCTGGATATCCCCGTCATAAACGCGGGTGACGGAATGCACGAGCACCCCTCGCAGGCCCTACTCGACGCGGTCACCATCCTGAAGCACAAGAGATCGTTCAAAGGGCTGCAGGCGACGATTATTGGAGACATCTTTCACAGCCGCGTGGCACGCAGCGCGTGCCATCTGTTGACGAGATTCGGTGTGAAGATAACTCTGTGTGGACCTCCAGAGTTTGTGCCCGACGTGGCTGCGACGCTTGTGCCCGGCCTGCGAGTGACGCGACATATTGAAGATGCCTTGCGAGGAACCGACGTGGTCATGCTGCTGCGCGTGCAGAAAGAACGCCTGGCCGGACAAAAGATCAAGTTGCAGGACTACATTGCGCGGTACCAGATGACTGCGGCACGGTTGAAGCTGGCGAAACGAGATGCGATCGTCATGCATCCGGGGCCGATCATCCGAGGCTTGGAGTTGACGGCCGAAGTCGCCGACGGGCCACAGTCCGTCATCGTAGACGAAGTCCACAACGGCGTTCCCACGCGCATGGCCATCCTGGCACGAGCGTTGGGGAAAGCGAAATGAGCCAGGGATTTTCACGGATCAGCACGGATAGGTTCCTGTAGAAACCAGGCCTGAATGAGCTCTGAATGCTGAATGCGAAGAGTCAAGAAAAAGAAAATGGCAGTCTGCTGATCAAAGGCGGTCATCTCATCGATCCGGCGGCGAAGATCAACGCGCCCATGGACGTCCTGCTGCGCGACGGGCATGTGGCCGAAGTCGCGCTTCCAAATAAGATTCGTGGCGCTGCGGACGAGAAATTCGATGCTCGCGGATTGATAGTTGCCCCCGGATTCATCGACCTTCACGTTCACCTGCGCGAGCCGGGACAGAGCTACAAAGAGACTATCGCCAGCGGCACGGCTGCAGCGTCAGCAGGCGGATTCACTTCGGTCTGCACCATGCCGAATACAGCCCCGGTGGTAGACACCGCGGAGTGGGTCAGTTGGCTGCGCAATCCGGAACGCGGCGCGGTGGTCAACGTCTTTCCGATTGCTGCCGCCACGCGCGGTAGTAAAGGGGGAACGCTGACGGATTTCGCCGCGATGCAGCGTGCCGGGGCGGTCGCCGTAACCGATGATGGCAAGCCCATTCTCGACGACGACGTGATGCGCATGGCGTTGCGTCTCGGTGCGGAACTCAATTTTCCGGTCGTGCAGCACGCGGAAGACACGCGCATGACGGAGAATTGCTCGATGCACGCAGGGCCCACAAGTTTTCGGCTGGGCCTTCGGGCGATGCCGGCCACTGCCGAAGTGGCGATTGTCGATCGGGACGTCACGCTCGCACAGCAGATTCGGGAATCGCGGCTGCACGTCGCACATCTGTCAACCTCTGATGCGCTCAAGTCGGTGCGCCGCGGCAAACGCGCCAAAGCCCGTGTCACGTGCGAAGTGACTCCACATCACTTTGCATTGATCGACGAGAATGTCGGCGAATACAACACAAATTTCAAGATGAATCCACCACTGCGCTCGGCGACTGATCTGGAAGCGATCCTCGTCGCGCTGGCCGACGGGACCGTCGATGCCATCGCCACCGACCATGCCCCGCACGCCGTGCATGAAAAACAAGTCGAGTTCGAGCGCGCGGCGTTCGGTATCACGGGACTCGAAACCGCGCTGGCGCTGGCGATCACCAAACTGCATCGCGAGCATAAGATTCCGCTGACTCGCATCGTTGAGCTATTTACCGCCGGCCCGGCCAGAGTTTTCGATCTTCCTCATCGAGGCTCGCTCGCAAAGGGAGACTTCGCCGACGTGACCATTTTCGATCCGAAGAAGCGATGGACATTCGAGGCCGCCAAGTCGCGCTCCCTCTCGCACAACACTCCATTCGACGGTTGGCAATTCACCGGAAAAGTTGCGGCCACAATCGTGAGCGGGAAAATCGTCTACCAAGCCGAATAGTCGGCTTCTGGGCAGACTCGGCGTATATACTCCTCCCCACAATGGAGACATCATGATGGCTCGTGCCGCTCGATTTGTTTGTCCAATTATTCTTCTGGTTTCGGTCCTAGCCTCCGCGCAAACGAACAGCCCCAGTACTTCTCCGGGAAACGTAACCGCTGCTAAGCAATCGTTCGATGTGAACGCCGCGGTCGAAACCTACCTGGCAAAGATGCCTCCAGCGGAGCGCGCCCGCTCCAACGCCTATTTCGAAGGCGGCTACTGGCTCATTCTCTGGGATTTTCTCTCAACGGTTTTTGTGATGTGGCTCCTCCTGCGCTTCCGGTGGTCGGCGCGCATGCGCAACCTGGCCGAACGGATCACGCGCTTCCGACCCCTGCAGACGGCACTCTACTGGGTTCAATTCCTGATTATTATGTCGGTGCTCACCTTCCCAATGACCATCTACGAAGGATATTTCCGCGAGCACAAGTACGGACTGCTGAATCAGACGTTCGGACCTTGGATGCGGGATCAACTCGTTGGACTGGCTGTGGGGTTGGTTCTTGGAGCGATCCTCGTCGTGCCGCTGTTCGGGCTCGTGCGGCGATTAGGCAGGAATTGGTGGGTGTGGGGCGCAGGTCTCGCGATTGTATTTTTTGCATTCGTAAGTCTGATCGCCCCGGTTTACATTTCTCCTCTGTTTAACCAATACAAGAAGCTGGAAGACGCGAAGATCAAGGATCCGATTCTGAGCATGGCGCGCGCCAATGGGATTCCCGCCACCGATGTCTACGAATTCGATGCCTCCCGGCAATCGAACCGGGTGAGCGCGAACGTCAGTGGCTTCGCCAGTACGCTGCGGATTTCTCTGAATGACAATCTGCTTAATCGCTGTACCCTTCCCGAGATTGAGACCACCATGGGCCATGAGATGGGACATTACGTTCTGAACCATGCCTATAAGGGTCTCGTGATGCTTGGGGTCGTGGTCGTGATCGGCTTCGCCTTTCTGAACTGGGGAATCGGTTTTGCCCTCGCACGCTGGGGCGCGGAATGGGAAGTTCGCGAAATTACCGATGTTGCCGTGATCCCTTTGGCGGTGATCGTGTTCTCGCTGTACTTCCTTCTGATGACACCGGTGACCAATACCATCACGCGCACCATGGAATTCGAAGCGGACATGTACGGACTGAACGCGGCCCGTCAGCCGGACGGAGAGGCGAATGTCGATCTGATGCTTGGAGAGTATCGAAAAATGGATCCCGGTCCCGTCGAGGAATTCGTCTTCTTCGATCATCCCAGCGGCCGCACGCGGATTACGGCGGCAATGCGCTGGAAGGCGGAGAATCCGGAGACCGCATCGCCGGAAGAGATGGCGAGACCTGTTTTTAATGCGAAGTAATCGCGGGTTTGCGCGCAAAAAGCAGGAAACGCGCTGTATCCTAAGCGGCTAGAATTCCCATGCGCTTCCCGACGCTCTTAAGCACCTTCAACGCCTGTTCCAACTCGTCTTTCGTGTGAGTCGCAGTCATGATGGTGCGGATGCGCGCCTTGCCTTCCGGCACCGTTGGGAACGCAATGCCGGTGCCGAGCACACCTTCTTTGAATAGTTCGCGCGAGAAGTCCATAGTGAGCTTGCCGTCGCCGATGATGATTGGCGTGATCGGAGTTTCGCTGGCCGGAGTGTTTTTGCCACCAATGTCAAAGCCGAGTAGTCCGAGTTCTTTCTTCCAAAAGCGCGTATTCTCCCAGAGTTTTTCCATGCGCTCGGGCTCGTTTTCCAGAACATCGAAGGCCGCGATGCACGTCGCAGCGACGGATGGCGGATGCGACGTCGAGAACAGGAACGGGCGAGCGCGGTGATAGAGAAAATCGATGAGATCGCGCGTACCGCAGACATACCCTCCGAGCGCTCCAATCGCTTTGGATAAGGTTCCCACCTGAATGTCCACACGCCCGTGCATACCGAAGTGGTCGATCGTGCCGCGGCCATTGCGGCCGAGGACGCCGGAAGCATGCGCGTCATCGACCATCATGATGGCGCCGTATTTTTCGGCTAGATCGCAGAGGGCTGGCAGCGGGCCGATGTCGCCGTCCATGGAAAAAACGCCGTCGGTGATCAGCAACTTCTTCCCGGCTTCATTCTTGATGCTGGCCAGTTGCTCTTCGGCGTGTGCGATGTCTTTGTGGCGGAAGACGAGAATCTTCGCCTTTGAAAGGCGTGCACCATCGATGATCGACGCGTGGTTGAGAGCATCGGAGATGATGAAATCCTCTTTGCCCAACACAGCCGAGACAGTGCCAGCGTTTGCCGCGAATCCGGACTGAAAGACGACGCAGGCTTCGACATTTTTGAAGTGCGCGATCTTCTCCTCCAGATCCATGTGAATCTTCATGGTCCCGGCGATGGTGCGTACCGCGCCGGATCCGACGCCGAACTTTCGCGTCGCCTCAAGCGCTGCCTCGCGCAGCTTGGGATGGGTGGTCAGTCCCAGATAGTTGTTCGAGGCGAGGTTGATGACTTTCTTTCCGTCGAATGTGCAAACGGGCGCCTGCTCATCGTCGAGCACGCGCAGCTTGAAGTGCGTGCCCTTGGCTCTTGAGTTCGTTGAGCTGGTCGGTGAGGTAAGAGAGAGGATTCGTGCGAGTTGCTGTTGTCATGAAAAACCCCGCCACGGATTAGCACGGATTTACAGGGATAAAAGCAAAAGATAAGTCTAAACTAACAAACCGGACGGACAGGTTCGACGTCCGCCCTCACTGAATCATCCGCGTGAATCTGTGGAATCCGCGGCAAAGAAGTTCGGCTCAAAACACGATCGGATTCCCCGTTAAGATGCTGGCGTCACACAGGCGTTTCATACTCTCGAAGAATTCCTTTTCACCTTGAGTCAGGATGTCGCTCGATCCCAGTACGAGATTCACCTCGCGCAACAGTGCGGCAGATTGCTTGATCGGAATCCAGTCTCCGGTGTGCGTGCCATCGTAAACGACCTTTTTCAGCAGGATCGGGAACTTCGGACCAGGATCCCCCTGAAGGCCGCGCAGAAACTCGCGCACATGTTGCGCCCGCGTGATGTTGCCCAGGAATTCAGAGACCAGAATCCCTTCGTGCTCGCATGATTCCTGCACCCATAGGTCGTGCGCTTCCCATTCGTCCTCGGAGGGATCGCCGCTGAGCGAAGGGCCGCTGGATTCGTCCCACATGAACCGCTCCGGAAACGGATGCGGCTTCTTCGCGCGGCCATCGCGGATGCAGGTGCAGCGGACGTATGCATCGAGACTCATGTTTGGAACCGGAGACGCGTTTCCATTCCTTGGGCGATACTGCTCTAAAACCATGAACCACAACGGCACAGAGTCACACAGAGACGCGGGTCGAATCTGCAAGACGAAAACTACCGTACGCCGTTTGGATACACCAGAATCTTGCTGGCCTCTCCGGTCTTCAGCCGCTCCATCGCTTTGCCGAAATCTTTCATGGGGATGCGGTCAGTGATCACCGGATGCAGGTCCAATTTGCCACTCTTCAGCAGCGCCGTCATCTGATACCAGGTCTGATACATGCGGCGTCCGTTGATGCCCTGGATCGTGATTCCTTTGAAGATGATGTCTTCGGAAAAATTGAGCGAGATCGGCTTTGAGGTGAGCCCGAGCAGAGAAATCCTGCCGCCGCGCCGCACGATGTCGAATGCGGTTCGAATCGAATCGGGATGTCCCGCCATCTCGAGGACGACGTCGACGCCGAGACCGCCCGTTTTTTCCATGACAATTGCGTTCACATCTTCTTTGGCGGGATTGAGCACATAGTCGGCGTGCATCTCGCGCGCAATGCGGGCGCGATGCTCATTCACTTCGATCGCAAAGACCGAGGTTGCTCCCACCGCTTTCGCCACCGCAATCGAAAACAAACCAATCGGCCCACAACCGGTGACGGCAACGCTCTTGGCCGCGATCTCCCCGGCGAGAACAGTGTGTACGGCATTCCCGAGTGGGTCGAGGATCGAGGCATAGTCCACTGGGATTGCGGGATCGAGCTTCCAGATATTCGACTCCGGGATCACCACGTATTCGGCAAAGGCGCCGTTGGCGTCGACGCCGATGATCTTCACGCTCTGGCAGATGTGCGCTTCGCCGGTACGGCATTGCAGACATTTGCCGCAAGCGACATGCATCTCGGCGGAAACGAAGTCGCCTTCCTTAACACTGGTGACCTCGTCGCCGAAAGCGGCGACTTCTCCACAAAACTCATGCCCGGGGATCAGCGGAGGGTGAATACGATTCTGGGCCCAGCGGTCCCAGTTATAGATGTGAAGATCGGTGCCGCAGATGGACGCCACCTTTACTTTGACCAGCACGTCGCTACGTCCGAAGGACGGGATCTTTACTTCGCGAACATCCGCTCCCGGTGCCGCTTCTGGCTTGACCACCGCCAGCATTGTTCCAGCCATAATTGCCACCTATGAATCCAATACGGAAACTTACACAAACACAAAACGTACGATTCTAGCACCCGTCGCTGCCCGGATGCGTCGGCGCCTAGGGTTGCCGGTGCCGCGAACGCAGCATGACTGCGGTTCCGTGACCTAAAAGACGTACAGAACAGGGCGAAGACAAAAATTGCATCCCTCGCTCTGCGCGGAGAGTGAAAAAGGCATCGAAGTAGCGTTGTCCGAGAGGTTAGGTAACTTTGAAATTCAGACTTTTTGCGATCTTGTTCACTCTTAGTTTCTTTCTCTCCTTTCCCGGGGCGAGCGCTTCGGACCTAGCCGTACGCTACAAAGAAGGAGCCATTCATGCTTTTCTGTCGCTGAGCACGCTAGAGGGAGATGCCATTGCTGAAGGCGATCTCACCCAGGTTGCTCGCGGTAGCCAGGTTACGACGCGAGTGGTGTTTCATTTCAAAGACGGTTCACGGCAAGATGAAACCACGATATTTTCGCAACGCGACAAACTTCTGCTTGTCTCCTATCACTTGATCCAGGAAGGTCCAACTTTCCCGCATCCGAGCGACCTTTCCGTTGTGGCTGCAACCGGGCAGGTCACGGTGCGGTACACCGACGACAAGGGAAACAAGAAAGTGGAAGAGGAGCATATGAAGTTGCCACCCGATTTGGCCAATGGATTGGTTGTGACGTTCCTAAGGAATCTGCCGCCCGGCGCTCCGCTCCCTCAATTGCCGGTGGTTGTGGCGACGCCGAAGCCGCGCATCGTAAAACTTTCTATTGGCGCGCAGGGAACCGAGCCATTCTCCCTTGGAGGGTCGAAGCGCGAAGCGACTGTCTACGCTATTAAAGTCGACCTCGGTGGAGTCGCGGGGGTAGTAGCTCCACTGGTGGGAAAGCAACCTCCCGACGCGCACCTATGGATGATCGGGGGCGAAGTTCCGACACTCGTAAAGTCGGAGATTTTGTCGTACCCGGGTGGCCCGCTCTGGCGTATGGAGATACTTTCTCCGGTCTGGCCGAAATCGGCGACCGACGAGTCGAAAAAAACGACCGAGGCGAAGCCATGAAGCTGGGATATAAACCGCCCGCTTCGCGATTCATGATGAACAGGCGATGCGAGCAAGGTCTCGGTTGAACCGCTACTTCGCCGGCTTGTAGGGCTTCGGCACGACCATTTTATATTCCTCAGACTTGCCGCGTGGAATGGTCAGCGTCTTCCACTCGCTCGACCGGAGGTGTTTCGCCAGAAACACGATCTGTCCGATGTGCTGGGCGTAGTGCGCAATCTGACGGTTGATGGCTTGTAAGACCGTGTGCGGTTCGCCGCGGATCGTCACCGCACGCATCACATCTTCCGGCTTGAGAGGATCGATCGCTCCGAAGACGCAAGCCCACCCTTCCTCCCACCACCGCATAATGTCGGCGCGGGTCGTCGAAGGGGTTAATTCGAACTCCTGGTCGCGGAAGCGATTCGGCTTTTCCCCGTCGCTCGTGAGGAAATCGCTGAAGCGCGAGCGCATGTTGCCAGCGAGATGCTTAACGAGAATCGCGACGCTGTTCGATTCGGGGTCGAGCACGACAAAGAAATCCTCGTCTCTTAATTGCGACATCGCGCCCTCGCCCATGCGCTTATGCCCGCGCAGTTGGCGGCGCGCCTCTTCGAGATAGTGTTTGCTTACTTCGAATGCCATGAATCACCTATGTCAATCCGCGCTGTCGGCAGGACTCGCCCTAGCGACCCGACATTTCTCCCCAACCCCCACCTCCCGGCGTTTCGATCCGAATGAGCTCGCCTTTTCGCAGCCGCGAGCTGAACTTGCCAGGCATCGGCTCGACGGAACCATCTTTGCGCGTGACGAAAGCCTTTCCGGGAGCACCGTCGGCACCTCCGGCGAGTCCCCACGGTCCGCCCGAGCGGCGGTCAGCGAGCAGAGTCACTTCGCAGTCGGTAAGTACCTCAATCTCGCGAACAATCCCGTCGCCGCCGCGGAACTTGCCTTTCCCGCCACTGTCCGGCCGTAGCGAATATGTCCGCACACGCAACGGATACGCGTACTCCAGTGCCTCGGCCGGAGTATTCAGCGAATTCGTCATGTGAGTGTGGACGCCGGAAACGCCGGCTTTGCCGGGGCGCGCTCCCATCCCTCCGGCAATGGTTTCGTAATAAGTAAAAGGATTCCCCATGCGAGGATCGACGCCGCCAATCGTCAGATTGTTCATCGTTCCGGAGGCGGCTGCCGGGATGCGGTCTGGAATCGCTTGCTCCAGCGCCCGCAAGAGCACGTCGACGATCCGCTGCGAGGTCTCGACGTTTCCCCCTGCGACGGCAGCTGGAGGCCTCGCATTGACGATCGTTCCTTCCGGGGCGATTACTTCGATCGGTCGCATTAATCCAGCAGCTGCGGGGACATCTTCGGCAAGAAGGCAGCGAAACACGTAGAAGCAGGCTGAATAAGTGATCGCGGCGACAGCATTCACGCTGCCTTCAACCTGGGGATCGCTTCCCGTGAAATCCACAGTCACCATCGGTTTCGTCGCGCGTCCGCGACGCTCGACCGGGGCTGAGACCCGGTTCCACACCTTGCGGCGAATCGTGACTGCAATCTTTATCGGGCCCTCGTTAATCCCGTCGCCATCCAGAAAATCTTCGGCTCGATATTCTCCCGCCGGCACTTCTTGCAGGAATGCCCGCATCAATTCTTCGGAGTAGTCGAGCAGGTCTGCGGCCGTGCGTCGGGCGCGCTCAATTCCATAACGCGAGCAGATTTCCCGCAGTCGTTCGGCGCCGGTGTGACACGCCGCAATCTGTGCACCTAAGTCGCCTTCCCGTTCTTCAGGAGTGCGGACGTTATTCAGCAGCATCGCCAGAACATCGCGATTCATCAAACCGGCCCGCATCAGCTTGACCGGAGGAATCCGCACGCCCTCCTGGTAAATCTCGCGGCACAAGCCCATCGATCCTGCATAAGCGCCGCCGACATCGGCGTGATGCGCGCGCGAGGCAACGTAAAAGTCAGCACTTGAACGGCGCTTTCGCCCGCGTGGCTCGAGATATACGGGCGCGACCAACGTAATGTCCGGAAGGTGCGTTCCGCCGCGAAATGGATCGTTCAGCATCACGATGTCGCCAGCTTCCATCGGACCCGCGTCGATCGCGGCCTGCACCGACATCGGCATCGAGCCAAGGTGCACCGGCATGTGGTCGCCCATCGCGATAACTTGGCCCTCTCCGTCAAATACGGCGCATGAGTAATCGCGGCGCTCCTTGATGTTCGGAGAGAACGCAGTCCGGCGAAGCGCCGCGCCCATCTCCTCGGCGATCGAGTGGTAGAGGTTCTTGAAAATCTCAAGTTCGATGGGATCACGACGCATGAGGCGATAGTACCAGCCGTTTGTCAGTGGTCGTTTCTCGCTCGCTGAGTTTCAAAGAGATCTTCAGTCGTCCCTGGAACGACTAATCGACGAACGACCGACGACATTTTCAATAAATTCTGCTCAAATTCTGCAGAATTCTGTTGACACTTTATTAACACTGCCGCAATATCTTGGGTTATAGGACTTTCCCATACTACGAGTAGGGTCAGTCTTACAAGCTGAGGGCCCAAAGTCGTCAACCCTTGCAAGGGAAAATCGTTCAACGGAGGCACCTTCAAATGGCAACGAAGAAGAAGGCAAAAAAGAAGAAACACTAACCGTCGGCGAGACGACACCTCGCATACACCACGATTTCTCACTGGCCTCTTAAGGGAAGCACCTCTTAAGAGGCTTTTCCTTTTCAGGCGAACGTCGGGGAAATCACTCCCAGATTCGCGCCGTTGCCTTTGCCATCAACACCGGGAGGAAATTTTGTTACACGTTATCGGACCTGTGTCACAATAGGCGGACGGCGTGGCTTTCACCGGCTAAAAGAATGGTTGCGAGGAAGAAGAGCGCGGCGAAGCACAGAGCGGATGAAGTTCTCATCCCTGACAAACTCTATTTCCGGATCGGCGAAGTCGCAACGCTTTGCCACCTGCCGGCTTATGTGTTGCGATTCTGGGAATCTGAGTTTCCGCAACTGAAGCCCGTCAAGAGCAGCACCGGGCAGCGCATGTATCGCAGGCGCGACGTCGAAAACGTACTTCGCATCAAGCAACTGCTCTACGAGCAGGGATTCACCATCTCCGGCGCACGCCAGCAACTGCGCACCGAGACCAAGACGGACAAGACGCAGAGCGCCATCCCGTTTCCATCGCATTCCACCCCGGAGATTCAGCACATCCGCCAAGGCCTGCGCGAAATCCTGGACCTGCTTTCGACTCGCCGCACGGGATAAGCGGTGTCTGCCCAGCTACGCTTCGACCCAGTTCGTTCTCTCCAGAATCGTCGGCGGCTCGTAAGTCTTCCCCTCTGCCAGCCGTCGCTCTTCGCGGCGCGTCGTCCAAAGCAAAACCGGACCTAACACCGCCGGCATCATTCGCGAAATAATGCCAGACTCACGCTTGAACTCCTCGCGGAGGGATCGAATCTGCTCGCTAACTTCCGAGTCGACCTTTCGGAACTGCCGCTCCATCGCCCAAAGGGCCGAACTGTAAATTCCGTTCAGGCGTCCCATCTCGTTCGCAAAGCGCTCGCGCACCCGCGTATCGGGCCAGTCTTTATAGCGCTTCCAGCCGGCCATCAACGTCCGCGAAATGCGATAGAGACTGGGCCCATTAAGCTCAAAGTCGCGCCAGAACGCCCAATCTAGAAAACGCTTGGAGTCTTCCCGCGAAATTGCCGCGTGTTTGAAATTGAATTTGAATTGTCCGTGCACGTCGGCGTAATCCACATCGCGCAGCAGACGGCCTTCCTCCGCCATTTGCTGATACAGCGGAGTACCCGGCACCGGTGTATAGAGCATGAACTGGTGGAAATCCGTGTCGTGCGAGACCGCATGCTCGATTTCGGCGACGATGTTGTCGGGCGTGTGATGCTCGAGGCCGATAATGGTCGATCCTTGTACGCGGATGCCGTGCTCGCGCAGTTCTCGCGTGAGCTGACGGGTATCGGAGCCTTGCAGCTTGCTGTATCCGGCGCGCGGAGACTCCAGTCCCATCCACAGCCAGGACACTCCCAGCTCGACTAGCTCCTGCATCGTGTACTTGCGAATCGCATTGGCGGAGGCGAACACCGACATCGACCAGCTCTTTCGAGCCTCCTTCATGCGGTCCAGCAAACGCATGGCGCGCTCGCGATGCAGTAGGAAGTTCTCGTCCATCACGAAGAATGATTTGACCTTGAGTTCATTCTCCATGCGGCTCATGACATCGAAGAGTTCGTCGCCCGTTTCGAAGAAGTTGACGAACTTGCCTTTACCGCCGAAGAACGCAGAAGTCGTGCAGAAGTTGCATCCCATGGGGCAGCCGACCGAGGGAATAATGGTCGCCGCCGTAGCGCCCTTACGCTCGGGCAGTCGGACTCCCATAATGCGGGTTCGCATTCCCGAGACAATTGCGGGATGCCGAATTGGCTGATTCTCATCTTCTCCGAGGTAGTGCCGCATCCACGCGATCCCTTCGCCTTTCACGATGTGATCGGCATCGATCATCTTCTCAACTCCGGGGATCGCGGCGACGTGTCCGCCGACAATAATCGTAGAGCCAGGAGAAAGTTCGCGGATCATCCGGCACATCTCGCGCACCTTGGCCACATTGACGATGATCGAAGAAAGCCCGACGACATCGTACTTCTGCGTTTTGAGTTCTCTGGCGAAATCGTCTCGGGTTGGGAAGTCGAGAACCGTGCAGGGAGCCGAGATATTCTCCCGGATCATCATGATGCCCCAGGAGCGATGGAACATGCGCAGCGAGAAGCTGCCTTGCGCGCGCGTTACCTGATTGTGATAAAGCTCCATCGGATTGATGGAGCGGCTGCCGAACTCGTCGTCTTGCGCGTACGGTCCAAAGACCGAACTCAGCAGAATGCGGGCGTGCTTTCCTTTGGGATGCTGTGCGGGGGTGCTGGAACTATCTTTATGAGGGCTGACTTCAACGCTGCCGGGATGTGTCTCCAATTCTTTTCATCATCCATTTCCCCCCACATGCCGTTGATGCAATCGTAGTCGCATCGCCTTTGATTGAAGCCGTCCGGACAAAGAAAACACAAAAACATTACAAAGGCAGGACAGTGTCCCGACGTAACTAGAATCTACTATGGCAAGCTAACTTGAACCTTTCGTACTAACTAGCCTAGAATCGCTGCGCCATGGCAACGGAACCGTTAGAGATCGAGCGTTTGGATCGGGGAGTCTTGAGCTTCCGTGGGCCGCTGACCATGGAGAACGTCACTCCATTTATGAACGCGGTGCGGCGCGAGAGTGCTCCCACCATGATTCTGGATTTAACCGGCGTGCCCTATGTGGATTCTTCCGGGCTGGGCTCTCTGGTGAGCGCGTATACATCGTGCACGAAGTCGGGACGACGCGTGGCTCTCACGGGCGTGAACCGACGCGTGATGAAAGTATTCGAGATTACGAAGGTCGAGCCGGTCTTCTTGATGTTTCCCACGCTGACCGACGCGATCGAAGCATTTACCAACGCCGGAACAGCCTAGTCGATGACTGCTGTCTAAGCGACCCGTCCGTTCGTCGGCTTCTTTGAGCCTCCCGCGTTGACCGCATCCAGGCGGATGCGTGAGGCTCGAGCGGTTTCCTGCAGCAGATCGCTCGTAACCTTCGCGCCTTCTCCGGCCATCACTGAACCCGCTGCCAGCGCAAACCGCAGAGCGTCTGCCTGGTCCTCGAAATACAAAACGACTTGTCCCGACATAGTTACTTCTCCTGATCGGGCCCGAATCGCGGGTCCCGGAAAGATCTGCTTTTGACGAGGGCGGCAGCGAGCGCCGCGCTTTGGCTTTTCCCTATTCTGGGAGAACGTCCGTCTGGCTTAAAGTGATTCTCTTGGTTCAATTTCGCGCCGGAAGGACACGATCCCGCCTCGGACTCTCTGGCTTACTCAAGTATGATGTCGGAAACCCTGGCTTCTTAGCCAAGGAATAGGATCATGCCAGTTCTGATCTCGATGCTCCGCGGCGTCAACCTCGGTCCGCACCACCGGATCAAGATGGATGCTCTTCGCGCCCTTTACGAGAGCCTCAAACTCGAGAATCCGCGCACCTATGTCCAGAGCGGCAACGTCATCTTCCGGACCAGGGAGAAAAACGCGGCTAAGCTTGGAAAGCAAATTCAGGATGCGATCGAGAAGAAATTCGGATTTCGTCCGGAGGTCATCCTCCGCACGACCGACGAATTGAGAAAGGCAATTGCCGCCAGCCCATTCGCAAAACGCCCCGAACTGGAGCCGGGCAAAATCCTGGTTACCTTCCTGGCGGCCGAGCCCGGTCTGGATGCCGTTGGCAAATCTGGCAAAGCTCAAGCCCCACCCGGAAGAGTTACATTTGAAGGGCCGGGAAATGTACATCTATTTCCCCGACGGAGCGGGAAGGTCGAAGCTGCCGTGGTCGCAAGTCGAAAGGCTGCTGAAGGTCACAGGCACGGCCAGGAATTTGAACAGCGTCACCAACATGCTTGCGATGGCGGAAGAAATGGAAGGCTGAGACATGAGTCCCTTCATCGCCGGCGTCTACTCATGCAACATCGACTAGTGTGGACGGGCGGTGGGTAGCCATTCTCGGTAGCCATCGCGCCCGTATTCGACGTAGGTCTCAAGTCCATTCGGATCTGTGATCTGGTTCTCGTGGATTCCCTCCACGTCGCGGAAGTAGGCATACCGGAAACTTTCGCCGTCTCCCATAATTTGAGTTTTTATGTAGCCATCAACGAAATACTCATTGGTGAGCACGGCATTCCCATTTCCGTGGGCCACGGTCAAAAGCTGTCCCTTTTCGTCATACGTGTAGCTGTCGACATGACCCTCTGAGTCAGTCGCCCGAACCATATGCCCGCCCCCATCGTACTCATACTTCACAGTCCTTCCGGTCGACGATGAAATTGTGCTGATTCGATGCTCTGAGTCATTTTCGACGTGGAGCCACGCTCCCGAAGGACTGTTAACCTCAAGAAGCGCTCCAACTGCGTCCCGCTTCATCTCGTATTTATGTTGCTGAGGATCGAGAAACCCAGTCAGCACCGTTACATACTGCGGAAGAGCGCTGGGACGGTATGGAAATAGATAAGTCCACCCGTCACTCGATTTGACTCTCCATATCCCATCTGTGCCGTAGACGGCTTCCAGAAACCGTTCACGGCCTTTGGGTTCGGGGAGATAGACGTCGCCGCGTTGACCACTCTCCGACGCATTGTGGACAAAGTGCGTGCGGTGGCCGTCATCCATAATCAAGTCAACCGCTACACCCATCTGACCACCTAAGAACATGTCAAACGAGTCGGAATAACCGATGCCGAATGCTCGAGAGCGGTCATCCTGATTTCGGTAGACGCGCGCGAATTGTAATGCTGGCTCATCGGGAAATACGAAATCTGCCTTACGCTGAACAAGCAGCCCGACGTCTAAAGACACAGAAAAAAGCTGCGCGGACGTATCCGGCAAAGCGAGACGCTCCCAGTTCCTTTTCCAGAGCAGGTCTTTTCCCGCCACGTCATAGATAGTGACTGTTGGCGCGCCTGATTCCCAGAATGGATCCCAACGTTCTTCCGCACCTATAACGTTCCCTCCGATTTGATCGATCTCCCCGCCCGACAAAACTCCACCGCTGAGCAGGCTGGTGTAGTCGCTGCTCATGGGCAAGTCGAAATATAGGAGCACGATGTTCTTGGTCAGAAGCTTTTGTAAGCGGGAATTCAGCCACTCCGGATTCAGCTTCTCGAAAAAGGTCCATGGATGTAGCCGGGCGGACGAAACGATGGCGAACCGGCCTTCGTTGCGAAGGTTTTCTGTATAACTCCACCCTAAGCGCGGGCTGTACAGGTCATGGGACGTGACCACGAGCAGCAGTGCTGAGGGATCGCGAGAGAGATCGGGATATTTCAACCTAATGAAATCGTCGAGGCACTTGTCGGCGTCTACCTGACCGCGGTCACTGTCGACCAAGCCGGACTCGAGCGGAACGGACGGAAGCACAGTCACACTGATTCCGAATTTTGATTTGTAGTATGTCGGCGCCCAATCGAGAGATTCGCCTTCCAGTCCCAGAGGCACAAGATACACGTTTTTCGTTGGGACCCGCGGCATACTAAGCGGGCGAATCGGAGTCAGTTCCAACCTATATTTGCGATCGTCAGTTTCGAATATCAGGCGAGAGTAATCCCACACGCCGCTGACTTGATTGGCAATCCCATAGAGGTGGCCGCTCTGCCGCGAGCCCGTCAATCGGACCGACCACTCGGCGAATTCCGACTGTCCGAACGGTACGACGTGACCGATCGGATGGTTTGCGTGAATTTCGTTTCCGAGAGCGGTTTGCAACTCTTTCGAGGAAAGAGCGATTTGGATCGCAGTCCTGTAACCTTCTGAGCGCACCAGTTGTGAATTTGAGTAGTAAGCCACACCGGCGAGGGCACAGATTCCTAGTATCAGCAAGAGGCAGAAGCCGGGCGCCAGCACTCTTATGGCCCGATTGGCACTGGTTGGCAGAGTGGATTGACAAACTCGGCAGGTCGTCTGGCCTACGGGACTGAACTTCCTGCACTTTGGACACACTACTCCGGGCGTCCACGAAATCTGCATCTCTCAGAGGTACCACCTGTCCCCAAGAGTGTCGACGTTACCGCGGTTTAGTGGCCGGCGACTACTGCCGACAGCCTTAAGCGGGCGAACGCCGCAATGGCGAGCCCTAAGGTGCCTTTGCACCAAATTGATTCCTCCTTTTAGCCCCCGTGAATTCAAATACTTAGCGAATGAGGCCTTGATTATCCCCGGAGCATTGCCAATCGTCGGCTGCCGAGGCTAGATATGGGCTGCAATGCATCTCTTCCATACCTTGAGGCGCCCAATGAAGCTCTTCCGCATCATTTTTCTGCTGGTTCTCGCAGTTTCCGCTGCCCTATTTGCCCAGGCGCAACATTCGATGGACATGATTCCCCAAGGAGTGGAAGCCCTGCGGCAGAGCGCCTCCTCGAAAACCGAGTTCACCCTGGACCACTCCATGCTGGTTCTCGCGTCCAAGCTCGACTCAGATGACGAGGACCTCCGCCGCGTAATCGCTGGCGTGAGCGGGTTGTCGGTTCACCGGTTCCGATTTCCTGGACCAGGGGCATATGATCCTCGAGCCTTGCGTTCGGTAAAGGATGAATACCACGCCGAGGGATGGAAACAGCTGGTGAACAGCCATGATAAGGACGGAGGCCCGCGAGCGACCGACCTCTGGATTCACTTCGACCACGATGCCATCAGCAACGTCGCGGTGCTGCTGGCCCGGTCCGAAGAAGTCACATTTATTGAAGTTTCAGGGTCGATCAGTCCGCTCGACCTCTCCCATCTGGGCGGCCACTTCGGCATTCCAAAGATCGAGGGCGGCGTGACCGTGCCTAATCAACGCCGCTAACTACCACGGTCTTCTTTGCCTTTTCAGAAATGAAAAATCAGGTCGCTCGCCACCGTCAGCTGGTTCTGGCGACGTCCGTAGTCATATGCCTTGCTGTCCCAAGCGCGCTCGAAACGCAACTCTGGACGAATCTGGACCGTTGTTCCGATCCAATGACACCACATGATTGTGTTCTCCGAGTATCGAGTCTCGTACCCGGTGCGTTGGCCTTTCTTGTCATCGAGAAAGTCTGTGCGAAATGACAGGAAGTCGTGTGTGGAAAGTTCCTTCTGCAGGAAATTGACTGCCGCGTATTCGGGAGCGGTACAACGCAGTTGACCCGGGAGGCAGTAGGCGGGATTCGCGCCAGTCTCAGGTTTGATCGAGCCTCCCAGGGCAGGGACCTCGCGCTCGTACATGTACCAGGTCTCGGTTGCCATGTGCCAGGTCTTCGAAAATTTGTGATACCAGGTGGCGTCATATTGCTGCAGATTGTTGTACGCGTACTTTCCGTTGTTGATCCCGTTGGCGCAGAGATAAAAATTATCATTCACGGACGCGGTCGTATAACTGACGCAGGCTGAACCGGAAGGCTTCGCATCGGGTGCCCATATCGCTACATCATGGCCGGCGGTAATTCCAAACTGGACCAGCCACTGATCGTTGAGCTTTATCGTCGCCATTAATCCGGTGTCGGTGAATGGGTCTATCGCATACAGCAGCGAGTGGCTGAAGACGTAGTTGTTCGGAGCCAGTTGGGCCTCGATCCCCGGCACGGAAATGAATCGCCCGAAGCGCACATTCATTCCTTGCCCGACCTGCGGAATATATACATCGAGATATTCCAGCGTAGGATCGAATCCGTACTGACGTTGATCGTTCACCCAGGGTCCGTTCCAATATCCTTTTCCCGTCGTGTAGCGATAGTCCGTGCCATACAACGCCGTGAGGTGATAACCCCAGTCGACATGGTCGCGCTGCACCGAATCGGGTAAGCGCTCGGCGTATAGAACAAGCTGATTCAACTCGAAGCGATTCGAGTAGACGTCGTTTGCCTCGGGGTCATTGCGGTTCGAGGATGTGCTGAAGTTCAGCGAGGGATCGATCCATCCATACAACTTCGTCCGGCTGCGCGCCCCGTTGATTGCCGTCATCAACGGATAACTATTCGTGTCCGGCTCGCCGATCACCGGAGAACCGCCGTAAGACCAATCCGAGTCAGGAAAAGGAGGCGAATCGAGCGGGGAAGGAAGCCCACGCCTCGATGGGGCCGCCGAAGACGTAGAAGTGGCCGCCCAGTCCTGCTTGTAATAATCCGCCCAGCGTGCGAAGAAACTCTTTGACTGGGCGCCAGGTTGCGGAGCGGAAGGCGGAGTTTGTGGATCGGTCTGCTGCCCCGTGGCGGAACCGCAGGCTAACAATACGCCGCATACGAGCGACAGAAACTGGCATCGATTGCGCAACAGATGACGGCCTGTACACATAGGATGTCGATGAAACCATCCCAGTCTACAAGCAAAGCTGCTGTCTTCTTTTCCACCGCTCGAGCGGCCAAGCTGTGCTTCTTGCGTAAACTCTTCAAGACCTAATTCAGTTTGCCGTCAAGAAAATAGGCTTGTACCCGATCAGCACAGTCTTGCCGCTCAACTTCGTCTTCGTATCCGTGAGGTCCGTCTCATATTTGTAAGCGGACGGATAAGTATATTTCGAAGTCGTGCACACGCCATGGCTGCACGATTGCGCCGTATCCCACACGAGCTGACCGTCATCGACATTGCAGGTATACACCGTGCCGCCGGCGGTGCAGGGGCTAATAGTGTGGTTGATAAGCCATCCCGCGACTGTATTCCACGCCGTGCCGGCAAGGTTGCCTTGCTCTCCTACGGGAGCACTGTCATCCCATGCGTACACGTACTGCCGCTGAATTCCCTTGCCGGCTCGCAACGCGATTTCCCGCGCTACATATCCCGCCAACTCATCTGGATCCGTCAATGTTTCGCTCGACTTGATGCCGTGCTCGCCGTCCCAGAGAGGCAGAGTGTTCAGCTTTTCCGTTACTAAATCGGACTCGATGTTGGAGTAGGTGGTAAGAAAGTTTTCGGGCGTCATGTTGAGCGTGCCGTCGCCGCGCATATGCATGTTAACGATGTCGAAATTTGCAGCGCCACCCGCCGAAATATATCCGTTGAACCATGTCGTCATCGACCAGACGTGACCCGACGGGCTCAAAATTCTGGCATTCGGATCGATCGAGCGAATGATGGCCGCTGCATCTTTTCCCATGCGAACTAGCTGCGCCTGCGTTCCGGAGAAATAGCACGAGCAGTCGGGCTCATTCCACAATTCGTAGTAAGCGATCTCGCCTTTATATCTCGTGACAAGCGCGGTCACGAAGTTCGAGAAGTCCTTATCCGTTCCAGTTCCATCGGAGTTCACGTCGCTCGGTGGAGAGCAGCTGTATTCCGTTGGAGTGAGGCAGTGCACCCCCTTGGCCGTTGGAATCTTCCCGTCATATTGCGGCGTGTCTCCAAAGGTGTAGAGCACATCCAGATGCTGCGATTGCGCCATCGCGATCCATGAATCCATTTGCGTCCAGCTATAGACGCCGGCCGCCGTATTGATTTGCCCCCATTTCACGCCATCGTCCCAAAGGCGCAGGCCACCGAGAGTCGCGATGCGGCCGAGTCCATCCGTTCCGGGCCACACAAGATTATTCAAAAGAAAATCTGCGCCGAAAAAAGACTGCTTGATTTTCGTACCGGTCGGCGCAGTGATCTTCGCTTGTGCGTTGTCCGGTTCGGATATCTTCGTCGCGCCGTCGTCGAGGTCTGATTGGCACAGCAAAGCACTGGGCAAGAATACGATCGCAGCAATCGCGCAATAAACCGAAGAGAGTCTCTTCATAGGGATAAAAACCTACCTGGAGTGGAACAAAATTATGGCCAGATACTAGGACCAGAGCGGAGCATGCCTAACAGGAGAACTGCAATCAAACAGACGCGTGTGGTTCAAGTTTTATATAAGAAAGCGAGGCGAGTTTCAAGCCCGAAAGGGCTTAAGCCGAAAAGCAAAGCTGCAAATAAATGCACAGATGCAACCGAGCGCAGATATTTTCACACTGAAAACTTCGGATCGCCGTCGAGAATCTGCATCTGAAGCTTTGGCGTTTCCCCCTTCTTCCACAACGGAGTTCGGAATCTCACCCGATAACTAAGGGCACCTCCATCCGGACGATCGCTGCGCTCGACCGGGCGCGGAATGCAAACGAATTCCGTTTCGATAAATTCGCTCGTCGCGTGAACCACTGAGTAGCCGTGCCCTCCCATGTCCACGAATGCGAGATGCGGCGACAATTCGGGATTCGAGAGAGCTCGAGCCTTCGCGATATCGCCGTTCTTCGCATATTCCAGGCATGTCCGCACTCCATGTCGAACAAGCAGGTTCACTGTTGGTTGCGGACGCTGATCTCCCGGTCGTTCGCCAACATAGAGAGCGCGAAGCGGATGATCTTTCGGCAAACCGTGCTCGAGTGCTTCCACTAATCCGGGAGCTGAGATCGATCCTGTCACAAATGCGATACCCACCGGCACAAAGGGTTTCGGCGGCAGGGTCTTTGCGGCGAGCCCAGCCCAGAAACTGTGACGATCGCCGGCGACCGTCGCGAATCCAGTAATTCCGTTGGACTGCACAAAGTCATAGATCTCGCCGCGCTCCACGTACGCAGTACCGTGATCTCCGAAGGGGGACGTCGCGTACCCGCCTCCCGGCCAAGGTTTTGTAATTCCGGAAGGTAGGTTTTGCAGATCGGCGCGCATATCCAGCGTCGCCGTGGTGTTGCCCCAGATCTTCCAGGTCGCTTTCGAGTCGCGCAGGCGCGCAAGAAACCATGCCTTCTGTTCAGCGCCGAGAATGGTCTGAGCCGGCCGGTCCTTGCAGAAATTCTCGATCTCTACATTACCGAAATGGATGGACGCTGGCGGACGGCCGCCGTTGTACGCACGCCCCGCATCCAGAACTTCCATCGCCTCTTCCGGCATGAATTCCGGAAAATCGTCGCTCAAAAGTGGACTTGATTCAGGCTGATCGGTGGGTTCTTCGGAACGATAGCTGCGCTGGTCCGTAACGATCAACTCCACGTTCCGACCCCATCGCAAAGCTCGATAGTCCTTTCAAACTCCCAATGGCCGCGAGATTGTTTGGCTCTTGGCCGAGTCCGTGATCGTCAAAATGAGTGACCGGAGCATCGGTGACTTGCGGTGGATCGAAGCGTTCGAGCGAGGGACCACTCGGTTTTGTGATTCGTGCCGGCTGGTATTCGAAGAAAGCCTGGTTGGCTGCCACTTTGCGCGTCTGCGCCGGCAAATTCTTCCCTCCGAATCTTTGCAAAGATTGCCAACCGAGCCAGCTGAATTCGTGGTTGTCCCACATGTTGACGAATGGCCAGCGGGCTCGCGCATCCTGCAGATCGGGATCACTCAAGTACGCGCGATAAACGGCGCGATAGTCTTCCACAGTGGTTGGAATGTGAAAGTCCCGGATCTTCTCCCCATGCGGATAGCGCACGATGTCTCGTATACGGCGGTCATACATTCCCTGAGGACGGTCTTCCGGATACCAGACAATTTCGTAGATGAAGTCGCCGAGATGCAGCACAAACCCGATGCGGTCCGCTTCGGAAGCGCGCTCGTCCTCATAAATCATTCTGCGGTAGGCGTTCTGAGCGCCATCATTTGCATTCTGGCAGCTTACGAAAACAAAACGGACGGGACGCTCGTCGTCGACTGCAGGGGCAGTGATTGTCCTGCCGACGCGGCTGCCAAAACCATGGGGATCGGTAAAGCGATACCAATACTCGCGGCTAGACTTAAGTCCGCCAACCAACACGCGGCAAGTCCAGTCAGAGGCCTCGAAAACTTCAGTTGACGCTGCCGCCACAACGCGAGTGAAGGTCGCGTCTTCGGCAACCTCGACCGTCAACTTCAGGGGTTTAACGTCCCCACTTGCGGGTCGTCGTGTCCACAGCAAAACGCTGGTGCTGTCAGGATCTCCGGACGCGACACCCTCCGGGAAAAGGTCGCGGCGTTCCTGCCATGCAATCCGCGACTTCGATCCAAACGCATTACCCCATGCGGCCGCCGCTCCGATCGCAGCCGCTAGGTTTATAAAGGAGCGTCTCGTAAGGTTAGACATGAGTTTCCCTGTCGCCCTCCTAACCTCTCAATCGGACGGACGTTAATGCCAAAGACAGAGACGTTCGAATACTGTGAAGGTTAGGCTCGCAAATCGAGAGCGATCAAACAAGGCTCGCTTAGAACAAAGGCGTCATGGGGTGCGGAATGTGCCCCACGACGCCAGTTTTGATTCAGCCGATCCAAACAATACCGTCGGCTCCAAGTTGACAGCGTTCTCTCTCGCCGATCTTAGGCAAGGTCGTAGCGATCAAGATTCATGACTTTGGTCCATGCAGCAGCGAAGTCCTTCACGAACGCTTCCTTCGAATCGTTGCATGCATAGACTTCAGCGAGTGCCCGGAGCTGGGAGTGCGAACCAAAGAGCAGGTCGACGCGAGTGGCCGTCCACTTTACCGCGTTCGTCTTACGATCGCGCCCTTCAAATACACCTCCCGAAATACCTTCGACGGTATTCGCAGGCTCCCACTTCGTATTCATGTCGAGGAGGTTGACGAAGAAATCATTCGTCAGCGTTTCAGGACGGTTCGTGAATACCCCGTGTTTCGTCTGCCCGTAGTTCGCGTTCAGAACGCGCAGACCACCGACGAGGGCCGTCATTTCGGGAGCAGTCAGCTTAAGCAACTGCGCCCGATCCACCAGGAATTCCTCCGCCGAAAGGATCTGCCCGCTGCGGAGATAGTTGCGGAAGCCATCCGCCACTGGTTCCATGACGGCGAATGAATGAACATCGGTTTGTTCCTGCGAAGCGTCTGTGCGGCCCGGCGAAAAGGGAATCTTCACGTCGTGCCCGGCTTTCTTCGCAGCCTCCTCGATCGCTGCGTCTCCGCCAAGAACGATCAGATCAGCCAGGGAAATCTTCTTCCCCTTGTTGCCGTTGGACTGTGCGCTGTTGAACTCCTTTTGGATTGCCTCCAACTTCTGCAGAACCTTCGCAAGGTCAGCCGGTTGGTTCACTTCCCAATCTTTCTGGGGTGCCAGGCGAATACGCGCCCCGTTCGCGCCACCGCGCTTGTCGGAGCCGCGGAATGACGCTGCGGAAGCCCAAGCCGTGTTGACCAGTTGCGAGATCGACAGTCCAGACTTAAGTATCTTTGCCTTCAGCGCAGCAACATCCTGCTCCCCGATCAACTTATGATCCACCGCCGGAACTGGATCTTGCCAGACCAAGGTTTCTTTTGGGACGAGTGGGCCCAGATACCGCTGGATCGGCCCCATATCGCGGTGCGTCAGTTTGAACCATGCTCGCGCAAACGCGTCTGCGAACTGATCCGGATGCTCGTAAAAGCGCCGCGAGATCTTTTCGTAAGCAGGGTCAAAGCGTAACGCAAGATCCGTGGTCAACATCGATGGCGCGTGATGCTTTGATGGATCGTGCGCATCCGGCACTGTTCCTTTGCCGGCGCCATTTTTTGGTGTCCACTGGTGCGCACCCGCAGGACTCTTCGTCAGTTCCCATTCATAGCTGAACAGGTTCGTGAAGAAGTTGTTGCTCCACTTCGTGGGGGTCGTGGTCCAAATGACTTCCAGTCCACTCCCGATCGTGTCACCACCATGGCCTTTGCCGAGTTTGTTTTTCCAGCCGAGCCCTTGATCCTCAATGGCGGCACCTTCTGGTTCGGCGCCTACATATTGAGTGGGAACGCCAGCGCCGTGCGTTTTGCCGAAAGTGTGTCCGCCGGCAATGAGTGCGACCGTTTCTTCGTCGTTCATCGCCATGCGAGCAAAAGTCTCACGGATGTCTCGTGCTGCAGCGATGGGATCGGGCTTTCCATTGGGTCCTTCCGGATTCACGTAAATCAGGCCCATTTGTACTGCGCCGAGCGGATTCTGAAGATCACGATCGCCGCTGTAACGCTCGTCGGCCAGCCAAGTACCCTCAGGTCCCCAATAAATTTCCTCTTCGGGCTCCCAGACGTCCGCGCGCCCGCCGCCAAAACCGAACGTTTTGAAGCCCATCGATTCGAGGGCAACGTTTCCGGCGAGGATCATGAGATCCGCCCAGGAGATTTTCTTTCCATACTTCTGCTTAATTGGCCACAGAAGCCGTCGCGCCTTGTCGAGGTTCACGTTGTCGGGCCAGCTATTGAGCGGCGCAAAACGCTGCTGACCGGCTCCAGCCCCTCCGCGGCCGTCGCCGATGCGGTACGTACCCGCGCTGTGCCACGCCATTCGAATGAAAAGCGGACCATAGTGGCCAAAGTCGGCTGGCCACCACTCCTGTGAATCCGTCATCAAGGTATTCAGATCTTTGATCACGGCATTCAGGTCGAGCGTTTTGAATTCTTCCGCGTAATTGAATTCTTTGCCCATCGGGTCGGACAGCGGGGAATGCTGATGTAGCACCTTCAGGTTTACCTGGTTCGGCCACCAATCAACGTTTGCGTGGGATTTGCGAGCGCCGTGCCCAAAGGGGCACTTCGCCTCGGATAACGTGCTTTTGTCTTTAGTTTCGGGGGAAACACTTCCCGATGAAGTCGCGAGTGTATTTTCCATATGTTGTCATCCTTCGATTCTTGATTGCGTACTGCGTGAAAGAAATTATTGTTTCGCACGGCACCGGCGACAGAGGCCAAAGACCTCGATCAGCGGTTGCGTCAGATCAAAGCCATCCGGCAGTTGCCGGGATAGCCGCTTCAAATCGATGAAGTCTATATCGATGTCCTGCACCGATTTGCAGCGGGAGCAGACGAGGTGATGATGAGGTTCGAGATTGCCGTCCACACGCAAGGTGGATGCATGAGGAGTGACCTCTCGCAGCAACCCACATTCGATGAAAAGCCGCAGGTTGTTGTAGACGGTAGCGAGAGAGATAGACGGAATGCGGCGCCGCACCGCCGCGTAAATGTCTTCTGGAGAATAGTGTCCATGGGACGCGATGACGGCTTCATAGACCACTTGCCGCTGGTGCGTAACTGCCAAGCCGTGCTTCGCAGCCAGTTCACGGAACTGCTCATGGGTCAGACGCATAATTATCGGATGAGAATGATTATAAAACGATAGAGATAAGTGTCAACCCGAAATCAGCCCCCCGGCTTCGGACAAGACGGGGCCGCGCGATCAAAACAGGCTCAGCTACACGATCGGAACCGCGAGCTAGCTTGTGATACTTGGATGATTGGTCGGGACGGGCAGATTTGAACTGCCGACCCCTCGCACCCCAAGCGAGTGCTCTACCAGGCTGAGCCACGTCCCGACTCGGAAGGAAATCCGCTGATTTCGCGTATGCCCTGCGGCACCGCCCTTTCAGCGGAGGGGTTCCACGTAATTCTACACCACCGCAGGGACCGTACGAGCCGTGTCGGCCGGCTTGCTGCTCTACTCCAAGTCTCTCCAGTTTTGTCCCACACCCATCTCCACCAAGAGAGGGACCGCCAACTCGTGTACACGCTCCATGTGCTCGCGCACCAGCGATCGCATCGTTTCCACTTCATTTTCCGGAACTTCAAAGACCAACTCGTCGTGCACCTGCAGAGTCATGCGCGATTTCAAGTCGCGCCGGCGCAGTGCCGCATCGATGCGAATCATCGCAATCTTGATCAGGTCTGCCGCCGTTCCTTGCAGCGGAGTGTTCACCGCAGTGCGCTCGGCAAATCCGCGCTGGTTGGCGTTCTTGCTGTTGATGTCCGGAATCGGTCGGATTCGCCCAAACAGTGTCTTCACCTTCAATTCGCGGCGAGCTTCTTCCAGCGTTCTGTCGATGAATGCGCGCACACCGCTGTATTTCTCGAAATACGCGGTGATGAATTGTTTGGCCTCTCCGGGCTCGATCCCGAGCTGTTGCGATAAGCCGAAGGCCGAAAGTCCATAGACGATCCCGAAGTTTACGACCTTTGCCTGCCGCCGGTGATCCGGAGTGACCATGAGCGGCGGAACGCCGAACACTTGCGAAGCGGTCAGAGTGTGTATGTCGTCGCCGCGCCGGTAAGCCTCAACCAGGAGCGGATCGTGCGAGAAGTGCGCCAGCAACCGCAATTCGATCTGCGAATAATCGGCGGTCAGCAGCACGTGTCCAGGTTCTGCGATGAACGCAGCTCGAATGCCACGCCCAAGTTCCGTCCGGATCGGAATATTCTGCAAATTTGGATTCGCGGACGACAGCCGTCCAGTCGCCGTTCCCGTCTGTCCAAATGTCGTATGCAGCCGTCCGGTCGCGGGCGCGATGAGCACAGGCAGCGCATCGACGTAAGTCGATTTCAGCTTCGTCAGCTGGCGGTAGTCCAGGACCATGCGCGCGATCGGATGGTTCTCCGCCAGTTCTTCGAGCACATCGACCGCCGTCGAGATCATTCGCCCTTTGCCGTACTTCACGGGCTTCGGCAGGTTCATTCGGTTAAACAGCACATCTCCGAGCTGCTTTGGCGAGCCAACATTGAATTCCATCCCCGCCGCTTCGTAGATCTCTTTCGCTTTCACCGCGATCTCGCGCTCGAGTTCGGCCGACATCTGCGAAAGCGCAGCAATATCGATCTTCACACCAGCCCGCTCCATCCTCGCCAGCACTGGAACAAGTGGCAGGTCCATCTCTTCGTAAAGCTTGACGAGCCCAGCCTGCTCAACGTCGCTGCGAAGGGCCGCCGTCAGCCTGCCTGTGATGTCCGCGGACTCGGCGACTCCACCGCCCAGCTTGAGATTGAACCGCCGCAACGCCGTTTCCGGCAGAGTATGCGAAGAGTACGTTGGATTCAGCAGGTATGAGTACAGCGTCGGATCATGTCGTATGCCCTCGACGACAATTCCCAAAGGAGCGAGCGCGTGAATCGCAGCCTTGTAGTCGTGAATGGCTTTTGAAACCGAGGCATCTGCGAGGACACTCTTCAACTTTTCGCCAGCTTCGCCAGAATCGAGCTTCACGATCGTAGCGGTTCCGGCCGTGCTTGAAATGGCAAGGCGCCGCGCGGCAGGCTCGGGCACCGGCGGCGCCGTCATCGCACCGCCCATGAAAGAGAGCTGCGTTTCTTGCGGCTCCTCTTCTTCCTCTTTCTCTTCGTCTACGGAAGCGGTGGCGTGCTCTTGTTCGACAGCTACACTCAGGACGCCTTCGGCTCCAACCGCATTCACAATGCGCTCAACATCGGTGGCGGACTTCGCTTCCGCGTAAGACGTCTCGCTCACTTGGGCGACGGGCAATAACTCCTTGAGCAGCGAAGTAAATTCGAGTTCCGTGAACAGAGCGCGAAGAGCATCCATATCGGGCTCGCCCACGCGCATGGAATCCACGTCAAGCTCGACCGGAACATCCGTGTCGATGGTCGCCATGCTTTTGCTGAATAAAATCGTATCGCGATTGTTCAGCAGCGATTCGCGATAGGTTTTGCGTTCGACTTCGGCAGCCCGGTCCAGAGCTTCCTCAACCGTGCCGAAGCGTTTGATAATTTCAACTGAACCTTTGTCGCCGATTCCGGGAGCTCCCGGGATATTGTCGATCGAGTCGCCGCGCAGCGCCATTACGTCGATCACGCGTTCCGGTGGCACACCGAGAATTTCTTCTACCTTCACCCGGTCGCAAATCAGATTGTCCTTCGGCGGATTCAGGATCTGCACTTTGTCGTTCACGAGCTGCATCATGTCCTTGTCGCTCGAAACGATGTAAACCGGATGCGACGCATCCGCCGCTTTGCGCGCGAGGGTACCGATCACGTCGTCGGCTTCGAAGCGCGTCACCCCAATCATCGGGATGCGATATGCCTCGAGCGCGCGCCGGATATAAGGAACTTGCTGCGCCAGATCCTCGGGCATCGCAGCACGGTTCGCTTTGTAACCCTTATATTCGACCTCCGTGAACGTCTGCGTCTTGATATCGAACTTACGGATGGTGGTGACGGCTTCCGCCTGTTCGTCGCGAAAGGTCGGCCCCGCTACATCGAACACGGCTGCCAGATACTCTGGAGAGAAATCGTCCCGCAACTTGCGCAGCATGTTCACGAAGACGTAGATCGCGGCGGTGGGTAGTCCGGTCTTGGTCGACATGGGCCTCTGCCGCGCCATCGCGTGGTACGCGCGGAAGATAAACGACATCGTATCGATCAGGTAGATGCGCCCGTGTGATGCCGATGAAGAAGATGCCGGCTTGGGCGACCGCGTGCCTGCTTCAGCCGCGCCGGAAGAAGGTTCCGAAGATTTTTTTCGAGGGGACAACTCGGTTAGTGTAGCAGCAGCTTCGCGCTAAAAATCGACGCGAAAATTTGCCTCCACTACTTTGTTGCTCTTGCTGCCTTGCGCGTTGTGAAACACCAGATAGTACTTCACGGGTTGATTCATCGAGGGAGGCAGATCGAAGTTGACCGCTTGATTGTGCGACGCCTCCACCGAAAACAAAGCTTCGCTCGGACGGTCACTGGCAACGTTGGCTTGCTGGTCTTCATTCAAGATGACAAATTCGATGTTCGCGGCATCGTCGGACGCGCCACCCGCCTTTCCGACAAATGATTGGAAGATGCCGTGAAGATGAGGTCGCGCTGCATGGGAAGGAATTTGAAAGGGGAACGTCGCCGAGGTCTTCAGGCTGAACGTTTTCTCGAGAATCACTTGCGGCTGTGTCGGCCCTGCTGTCGAGGGCACGACTTGGTCCAACGGAACAGCCTGGGCTGCGGGCGGAGTATCTTTCTTCGTACAGCCTGCACCCATACACAGGAGAACCGTAATCGCGATAACCAGACGGTTACTCTGCGGCATGAGCACTCACTGCCCCGCCGTTTTCCCGAACATGGTGTTGAAGTGAAGCTGAATCTCTCCGCACGTGCCCTGCTCGGGCGAGTACACCACGCACCTGTCAAACGGCCGCGAGTAAACATGCAGGCTCACTGCGCGCTGGTTGAACTCTCGCGGATTGACGACACGGTGCACCGGATCGGCGGGATCAACCGCGCAAGGATGTGCAATGTTCATCTCCACTGTGTTGAGCGGCTCGAGTTTGCACTGTCCGCCTTCCAGATCCTGATGAACTAAGTGGTAGTTTTCAACTTGCAGCCGGCCGATAGGAACTGCCATCCAGCAATTCTGATCGCGATGATTGTGTACCGAACTCGCCTGTCCTACCTCCCAGCAGATTGCCATTAGTTCATACAGCTTCGTCCGGTCAATCAGATTGCGGGTGTAATGCTGGCGGCTCCAATTGAGATAAAGGTCGAGCGAAGTCGCGTCGACCGGAGCCTGCGCCAGAAAGCGCCGGAGAGGCTCAGTCTGATCGAACATCGCCTCGGGCATCCGCCGTAATTCTTCGACGAGCCGCTGAATCGAAACTGTTTTTGCTGCTGTAATCATCATCTACTCCGGGGATAGAGTATAGCGCGCATCGGGCCCCTATTTCGCGGTCGATGGGTGCCCCATTTCTCCCGGATTTTGGCAGAAGTGGGGCTTTTCCGTCTATCTCCCCGCCCCCAAAATCTCTTTGCTCTCACCCTGCGCGACTGCGGGATACACTGCTCCCTTGCGCCGGCGTAAGTCCTGCGGCAGTTCCGACCGCAACAGCCATAATCCCGCCGCCACCGCAGCCGCCCATGTAAGTGAGACAAGCGCTAGTTGCGTGATGTCCGCCATCCTGCTCACGCGCCCTGCGGCCAGAGGAATCGCTTTCGCCACTTCAAAACTGATGCCGCCCGCGACCACCGCAGTCAGAAAAGCCTTGCCCAATTCTCCCCAGCGCAACTCACCGATCCGAACCAGCTTCTTGTAATGCAACAACGCGGCAAGTGCGATCAGATTAATCCCGATCCCTATGTCCGACGCCCACGCCAGGCCGACAACGCCGAACGTATGAAACAAGAATGAGTAGACCGGCAGCGACGCGAGTGTGATCACGCTGACGGCGACCATGGGCGTAAATGTATCGCCGGCGGCATAGAACGCTCGCGCGTACAAACCCTGGGCTGACCACAGCACTAACGATAAAGAGAACCAGAAAAAGTAGATCGCGCTGGTCTGCGTGTCGGCGAAGGAAAACCTTCCTCGGCGGTAGACCAGATCGATCAGCGGGACGGCGGCAGCCATCATCCATCCCGTCGCTAAAAACGATGCCGCTGATACGCGATATACCGAATCGTTCACCGTTGCGGCGAATTCTTTCAGCTTCTTTTCATTAAACAGTCGCGCGAAGAACGGCAGCGAAGCCTGTCCCGTCGCCTGCCCCAACACGGCGATGGGCACAGCAAACAATCGCTTCGCATAATTCAGCCGGGCAATATCACCCACGCCGCTGGAGGCGTAGTGGCGCAGAATCCAGTCATCCGCCGTCACTAGCGAAACGCCCAGCATCAACGGAACAGACAGCTTCACCCATTCGCGAAACGCCGGATTCGTTATATCGAAGGATGGCTTGTATCCGGTGCCAATCTTCGCCGCCCCAATCACGCTTGCGAGAAATGGACCGGCAAAGCTCCCGATCAACGCCCCGTAGGCCAGCGAGGCAATTCCGAAATGGCGTCCGCCAACAACCCCGCCAAGAATTATGAACAGGTTGTAGATTAGCGGTCCGAATGCAGGGAACAAAAACAGCCGGTGGGAGAGCAAGACAGCCGAGACCACGCCACCGACATAGAAGAAAATCTGCGCTGGCAGCAAGATCCGCGTGAGATGCACACACAAATCAATCTTGTCAGGCGTGAATCCCTTCACAAACCATCGCACGAACTGGGGCGTGAATATCTCGGTGAGGATCGTTCCCACGATCATCACCGCTGTCATTACGGTGATGATGATCGAGAACGTTTTCTTGGCATCTTCATCCCGCTTCTCCGCCAAAAAGCGGGTGTAAATCGAGATGAAGGTAATCGACGCCGCACCGCCCGCGACGATGTAGTTTAGAAAGTCCGGAAGAGTAAACGCCGCCACGTAGGCGTCGGTAGCCCCGCCCGCTCCATACGCCCAGGCAATATAGGCATCGCGCGCATATCCGATCACGCGCGACATCATCACCGCGCTGATCAAAAGCAGCGTAGCCGAGAACGCCGTGTGTTGGTGCGATGGCCGGAAAAAACGGAGCAGTTTCGTCATCGAGACCCGATCAGATTCTCAATCTTATCGGAATCTCAAACCGCCAGTGTTGATCGTCTCGCCTCCCGCATTACTCACGTTCCGAAACAGGAAGCGTTACTTCTGCACAGTAACGTAGACTCTGCCTGCCGAAATCAGATCGACACCTTGAACTTCCGAACTGACCCGCACCTTCTGCCATCCAGATTTCTTCTGAGGCTTGGGAATAAACGCCAAAATGTACTGGTTCTGCAGCCGGCGCGCGAAGTCATCGAGAAAGGGCGCAAATGAGACCGCGCTGCCCGTCATGCCGAAGTAGTATCCCTCGCCTCCGGTGCCCTCAGACAATTCAGCCAGATAATTCTGCCCCCAATACGACTGGAAACGGCTGTGCCCGAAGTGCCCTGCACCCGGATTGTAGATCGATGAAATCTGAATTCCCGCTTTTCCAGCATCGTCCATAGCTGCCTGGACATACGGATCGTCGAGGTTCCCACTCCCGTAGTACCGGTCAGCGCCGTCGGTGACCATCAAGATTTCGCGCCGCGCCGTCGTCGCGGGCCAGCGCTTGATCAGGTCGCTCACAGAGAAATACGGACTCGCGTTCGCACCGGCCGTACCCATCGGTAGCCGCACTACCTTCGCGGCCTTATCGTGATCGTTCGTCGGATCCTGCAGGATCCGCGCTGTGCCGTCCTGCATATACGCCACGCCCACCAGAGTTGTCGGCGGCTGCGAGGCGATGAATTGCTTTATATCGCCGATTTGCGAGCCGAGACTTGAGCTCGAGCTGTCGTCGATGAGGATGAAAAGCTGCAGCGCGGCGTGGTCACCCTGCGCCGGAATCCAATCGACGATCTGGTCGCGGTCGCGCCCCTCATAAACCATCACATCGTCGCGGCGAATCGCAGGAACTTCGTTCCCGTGTTTCGGTTCGACCGTGACCACGAGTTGCACCGGTGTCCCGGGGCCCTGCGGCGCTTGCGCTGCCAGCATCCCACTTGCTCCGACCAATAAAACCATTCCCAATAGCGCCGGGATTGAAAAACGAAGGTTGTTCATGACTTTCTCCTTGCAAAGCGGTCGATCGAAACCTCAAAAGGCCGAGGTCGCGCCATAACACGCAGAATCCATTTTGTTTAGATGATCCAAACCGGCAAAAGGTCGGCTGATCTTTGGGATGCTCTGAAGCTATAGCCTATGGAATAGGATGCGATAATCCTTTTGTGGCTCTCTCCACGCCAATTAAAGCCAGGTCTTCCGTCTTCCGGCGGTCGTTCCGCAAGGATTTCCCTTCCGCCGTTCGTGGCGAAGGCGTTTACATCTCGGACACAGAAGGCAACCGCTACCTCGATTTGGCCGGATCGGCGGCCGTCAATCTCATCGGACACGGTGTGCCCGAAATCTCCGCCGCAATGGCTGCGCAGGCGAAAAAGCTTGAATTTGTCCATACCAGCCAGTTCACCACGCCGGTTGCCGAGGAATACGCGCAAGAGTTGCTTACATTCGCAGGGGACCACTTTCGCGGCGGCGCCGTCTACTTCACCAGCGGAGGCTCCGAATCGATCGAAACCGCCTTGAAGATGGCGCGGCAATACCAAGTCGAGATCGGACAACCCCGCCGCTACCAGATTCTCAGCCGCCAGCAGAGTTATCACGGTTCCACGCTCGGCGCACTATCGGTCTCCGGCAACAAACGCCGCCGGGAAATCTACCTGCCGATGGTGCGCGAGTTCCCTCACATCGGAATCCCTTATTGCTATCGCTGCGCTTTCGATTGCACCGACGGATGCCGCAACTGCGGCCAGCAATACGCGGCAGAACTACAGCGCGCCATCGACGATTCTAACGGTGACGCCGCAGCATTCATCTGCGAACCTATGAGTGGGGCGACCCTCGGAGCCGTCGTTCCTCCGCCCGGATATCTTCAGTCCATCGCAGAAATCTGCCGCCGCAATGGCGTGCTCCTCATCGCCGATGAAGTCATGACCGGCATGGGTCGAACTGGCCGCAATTTCGCGGTCGAGCATTGGAATGTCGAACCAGGGAACGTCGAGCCTGACATCCTGGTCACCGCTAAGGGACTGTCGAGCGGATACGCTCCCCTCGGCGCCGTGATCGCCAGCAAGAAAGTGGTCGACGCAATCGACCAAGGATCGGGCGCCTTCCTCCACGGCTTCACCTATAACGCGCACCCGGTTTCTCTCGCCGCCGGACGCGCAGTTCTGCAACATCTGAAGACGAACAAACTGGTCGAAGCCGCCGACTCCGGCCGCTCGGCTTCGCCAGCCGCAAAGTTTAAGCAATCTCTAGAAGGTCTGCGCAACGAAGAGTCGGTCGGGGATATACGTGGCCTCGGCCTGCTCTGGGCAGTCGAATTCGTCGCCGACAAACAGAGCAAGAAGCCGTTCCCGCCGGAGCAGAACTTTGCCGCACGAGTTGGCGCCGCCGCCCTCAAGCGCGGCCTACTCGTCTATCCGATGCAAGGCAGTGTCGACGGAGTTTCCGGGGATCACCTTCTTCTAGCCCCTCCGGCAATCATCACGCCGGAGCAGATTACCTGGTCGATCGATCAGCTATCCGCAGCTATCCGCGAGGCCAGATAGCGTCGGCGGGCATATCATTCGGTAGCTCCCCTGCGCCAGAAGGGTTAACTCGCCGCCCACCCAAAGTTGATCTCCGCCCATTTATGCCATTCCTTTCAATCGCTTACAGCTTGACCATCGTTTGATCGCGAGTGCATTGTCTGCCGGCCAGCTCTGCGCGACATTCATTCACGAAACCAAGTCCTGAGGGTAAGCCAAGCGTTCGGAGGTAGTATGGCGATTCCCGGTTCCCAGACCATGACTGAATTTTGCGAGCAGGTGAACCCGCGAGTTCTACTTGAGATGCGCCGCCAGCGCCCCTTTCCCGACATGTTGCGCGTACAGGAAAGTTGGGTCGCCTCCTCTGAGAAACGGGCCCTATTGTGGCTGGCCGCTCGCACCCCTGATCGCATCGGCCCAGACCACCTCACGATCCTGGGCCTGGCAGCTCAAATCGGAGCCGGTGTCTTCTATGCCCTCGCGTTTTGGAATCGTCTCGCGCTCCTTGGTGTCATTGCCTGCCTCGCCCTCAACTGGCTTGGCGACTCCCTTGACGGAACACTAGCCCGCGTCCGTCAACGTCTTCGCCCTCGCTATGGCTTCTACGTCGATCACATGGTCGACAGCTTTGGCTCTCTTGCGCTCATGGGAGGCCTGGCGCTTTCCGGCTACATGCATCCTTGGATCGCCATCGGTCTCCTCATCGGCTTCCTCATGCTCTCGATCCAGTCTTATCTCGCGACTCACGCGCTCGGAGAATTCCGCATTTCTTTCTGGCGCTTCGGCCCGACGGAGCTCCGCATCCTCTTGGCCATTGGAAATCTCGCCCTGTTGTGGAAGCCGATCGTGCACCTGTTCGGAGGACGCTACCGCCTCTTCGACGTGGGCGGCACGATCGGCCTAGCGGGCATGGGACTGATGGTTCTCGTCTTTACCCTGCAGAACACAATCCGCCTCTACCGCGAGGAGAGGATTCCGCAATGAGCGCGGCTACCCGCGACGCTTCCCCTTCGACATTCATCCGATGGTGGAAATTCAATCTCGTCGGCGGAATGGGAATCGTCGTCCAATTCTGCGCGCTGTTCATTTTGCGCAGCCTGCTCAAGTTCGACTATCTCTTTGCAACCGCGATTGCCGTCGAAGCTGCGGTCGTCCACAACTTCGTCTGGCACGAACAATTCACCTGGGTCGATCGAGTGAAGCCAGAGCGAACGAGAATGGACGGAACGAAGTCTGAATCGGTCGAGCCGCGCTGGCACCGCTCCCTCCTTCGCTTGCTGCGCTTCAACCTTACGAACGGAGCCGTCTCGATCCTCGGCAATCTCGCGCTGATGAAAGTTATGGTCGGCGAAGGCCACATGAACTACCTCGTCGCCAACGCCATCGCCATCACGCTCTGCTCGCTGGCAAACTTCTTAGTCAGCGAACAGTGGGTGTTCGCACGATGATGATCGAGTTCTTCATACAAATCGAGGAATCCTGAGGCATGAAACGGGGAGGGCGCGACTTCGGTCGTGCCGTTATCACGTGAGACAAAATCCGGCTTCAGCCGCTGCATGCTACGCGATCTTCAACACAACCTTCCCATAGTTTTTCCCATCTTCCAGAAGCTTGTAAGCCTCGACCGCCCGTTCCAGTGGCAACACCTGCCCGATCTGAGGAGCCAGTTTTCCTGCTGCGATCCATGCCGACAGCTGTTTCCACGCCGGCTCCATGATTTCGCGCTTCTGCGAAAGATACGTCAGCCACAATCCCTGGACGCTGCCTGACTTCGCATACATCGCCCGCAAATCGAGCTTCGGAGATTTTCCCGTCGCTGTTCCGTACTGGATCACGCGCCCGAAGTCCCGTAGGCAGCGCAGGCTCTTGGCCGTGTGGTCGCCTCCAAGCATTTCGAAGACCGCGTCCACGCCCTCGCCGCGCGTAAGATTTTTCACGACCTCTTCGTAGTCGTGCTGCTTGTAGTTGATTGCGTGCTGCAGTCCGAGTTCCTTGACTCTTGCGATCTTTTCCTCGGACGACGACGTGCCATACATCTCAACGCCCAGCAAGTGTCCTATTTGTACAGCCGCTGTTCCGACTCCTCCAGCCACAGCATGAATAAGGACACGATAGTTCCGGCCCGCCGGCGCCGGCTCTGTCATACCCGCTTGCCAGTATCCGAGATACGCTGTGAAAAAGTTTACGGGGAACGCCGCTGCCTGTTCCTCGGTCCATCCCTCAGGCACCGGCCACAGCATGGATGAATTCGCAGCCGTCTTTTCGGCAAACGCCGCCCACTGCGTGTATCCCATCACGCGCCTGCTGCTGCCTTCTTCGACGCCGGAGAACTCCCGGCCGACAATCAACGGCGGAGCGGGCGTTCCCGGATAGCCGCCCTTCATGGTCATGATGTCGGCGAAATTCACACCACCCGCATGCACTTGAACCAGAGTCTGTCCCGCCTTGACAGTCGGGTCGGGCATGTTCTGAACCGAGAGCGCATCGATTCCTGACAGGCTGGAAAGAACGAGGGCTTTCATAGGGAAAAGTCTAGCAGGATGGATCTGGCACGAGGCGGGATTGTTCGGCAGCGCCGGGCCGTCAGAAAAAACGAGCGGCCCACAGACCCGGAATCAATTCAGATCCCGA
This sequence comes from uncultured Acidobacteriota bacterium, assembly GCA_963787685.1. GTDB lineage: Bacteria > Acidobacteriota > Terriglobia > Terriglobales > Acidobacteriaceae > Sulfotelmatobacter. The sequence continues at coordinate 82,017 of CAWBED010000018.1, read as the reverse complement.
ATCTGCAGGCCTCTCGATCGCGATCGAGAGTAAGTCTCGCGTCTTAAAGTCTTCGATCTACATTACGACAAACAAAGCGATGCGGACCCCCGGATGCAGCAGGTCGAACAGGAAATACTCGCCGTCGATGTAGTCGACGTAGCAGTCGTCAGTGTAAGCCCAGCCAGCTGGCCACGGATCGACGAACACAAACGAGTATCCGCCATAAGCGAAGCCCGACTGACCTTGCACGACGGTCGTACGCTGCACCACAAACGTATGGCTCCGGCCAAAGTTCGAATGGAATTTCTCGTCCGGAATGTGGCCGCCTTTACCAGCGGGACGCGCGTGCGTATCTTGCTGGGCTGCCGGCTGGCGGTTATCCTTCATCTGTTCCCGCGACTGTTTCTCGTCCTGCTTTTGATCCTGCTTCTCCTGCTTCGACGGCTTGGCCTCGTCCTGGCGCGGAGGCTTCATCTCATCCTGCTTCGGTTGGGGCTTGGCTTCCTCCTGTGCCTTAGGCTCTTCCGGATGCGCCGGTTTGTCAGCTGGCCGCTCATCTTGCGCGTAAACTGCGGACGCACCCGCCACTACGATCGACAAAATCGCTAAATTCAAAAATCTGAAAGCTCGCATAGACATCCTCCAACGGTTAGAGATTTGATGTACTACGGGCCGGCGACCTGCCTCTGCGGCAGTTCGCGAATAACTCAGGTCAGATGTCCGAACGTCTCCCGGTGGTTCTCGGTTGTTTGTGGTATGTGCGGGCCGGAATCGGCTGTAGACGCTCACTGCCGCCGCCATCGCCCGGATGTGACCCGCAGGTATATACTCTTGGCGTTAGCTTACTGTTCCTCCGGCCGGGCCCCAGATCGGCCGGAACGGGGCGCGCTTCATCCCCCATTTATCCTTGCGCTCCGCATGCGATAGGCCGGTTCCGCTGGGGCGGCGGACTCGGCACGGGTGCATCACCCAGCGGCACGGGAAAGCTGCATCCGCGGGGAGGTTTACCGTGGATCTCATTTTTGTTCGTCTTCTTTTTGTTATCGTTGTAGCCGTCACCTGCTTCGAAATTGGCCCATTCGGACTCTCACCCATTCGGGATGCGGGCGTGGGCGCTTTCATCGGAGCAGCCATCGTTGTCTTCGAATGGAAGCTCCGTACCGTCAGTCTCAAACGTTTGATTGGTGCGGCGGTCGGCAGCATCCTCGGCATCTGCGGCGCTTACCTCTTCGCTTTGGTGATCCGCAGTAGTGTGCCCGAAGGACATACCCAGAGCTTCCTCCAGATCCTCGTCATGCTCCTGATGGCCTACGTCGGCCTGATCGTCGGAGCTAATAAAGGCGATCTTCTGAACCTGGCCGCACTGGGCGGAATCTTTGGCGGCGAGAAGCAGGGCAAGAAGAGCTACAAGATTCTCGATACCAGCGTCATCATCGACGGGCGCATCGCCGACATCGCCGAGACCGGGTTCCTCGACGGCGTGATCGTCACTCCGCAATTCGTTCTGCGAGAGTTACAACTCGTCGCCGACTCCGCCGACTCGCTCAAACGCAATCGTGGGCGCCGCGGCCTCGACATTCTGCAGCGCCTCCAGAAGGTCGCCAACCTGCAAATTCAGATCGTCGAAGATGACTTCCCCGCCGTCCGCGAAGTGGATCTGAAGCTCATCGAACTGGCCAAGGTTTACGAAGGCAAGATCATCACCAACGACTTCAACCTGAACAAAGTTGCCCAGTTGCAGGGCGTCGAGGTCTTGAACATCAACGAACTGGCCAACTCGCTCAAGCCGATCGTGTTGCCGGGCGAGACCATGCGCGTCTTCATCCTTAAAGAAGGCAAGGAATACAACCAGGGCGTCGCTTATCTCGATGACGGCACCATGGTGGTCGTCGACAATGCGCGAAAGATGATTGGCAAGACCATCGACGTGTCAGTCACTTCGGTTCTGCAGACGACCGCTGGAAAGATGATCTTCGGCAAGTGGGATGAGCGTGCGGGGTATTCTCGTCCGCCAGCCCCTGTGCCCGTGGCGCCCTCCGCGGTGGCAGTCCCGGCGCCCGGACCAAGCGCTGTACCCGGCCCGACCGTCGTTGACACGAAGCACGGCGCGTCGTAAACGATGGATCGCGGCAGAGCACGCTAGAGACGCGGAGAAAGATTCACTTCAAGGTTTCTTCCCGTGCTCCGCGGGAATCCACTGTATTTGAACTCGGGCGCAAGCGCTCGTATACTTCCACCCGCCATGAAGGTTGTCGTCATTATTCCAGCCGCAGGACTCGGGACGCGTATGGCTCCCGTGCCCAGCGCGATGGACTCGAAGAGTAAAAAGCCACATCCCTCCAAGCAATTCACCGAGCTAGCGGGAACGCCGATCTTGATCCACACGCTGCGCAGGTTCGCGGCCGTCGACGAGATCAACGAAATCTGGGTTGCGCTGCGCGAAAACGAAATCGACGGCTTCCGCGAGCGGCTACAGAAAGAAGCGAAGGACCTGCTCAAGAAAAAGATCGAACTGGTCGCCGGCGGCGAACATCGCCAGCAATCAGTCGAGCACGCACTCAATGCTGTTTCCGCCGCGCCCGACGACATCGTCCTCGTTCATGACGCCGTTAGGCCGCTGGTTACAACCGAGATCATTCACGAGGTAATCGAAGCAGCCGAGAAATACGGAGCCGCGATCGCCGGACTTCCCGCCGTCGATACTGTGAAGCAGGTCGAGCGCACATCCGAAGGCGCGATCATCAAAGCCACGATTCCCCGTGCGGGAGTCGTGCTGGCGCAGACGCCACAGGGATTTCGCTACGACGTCATCAAGAAAGCCTTCGACGAAGCTGCGGCCGACGGATTCATGGGCACCGACGAAGCTTCGCTCGCAGAACGTTCCGGCCATGAAGTCGCAGTAGTCATGGGCTCGCCCCGAAACATCAAGATCACGAGCCCCGGCGACATGGAACTCGCGGAGTTCTATTTACGGAAATGAGCCACGGATTTTCACCGATGCTCGCGGATAACTCGTGTTCCAGCAGCGTAAACTCACTTGTGATCGAAAAGCCGCTTACCAGTCTGAAACACTCCGAGTTGACCGATCGCATTATTGCAGTCTTTTACAACGTCTACAACGAGCTTGGATTTGGATTTCTCGAGTCCACCTATGCCGAAGCAACGCTCGTAGCCCTGCAGCAGTCCGGATTAACTGCTGTCCGTGAAGTCTCGGTGCCAGTATGGTTCCGAGGTGTAAAAGTGGGCCAGTACTTCGCCGACATCCTCGTTGACGACAAAATTCTTCTTGAATTAAAATCCGCGCGAAGCCTTGATTCGTCCCACGAAGCCCAACTGCTCCACTATCTGCGTGCAACTAAGATTGAGGTCGGCCTGCTGCTTAACTTCGGTACGCGCCCACAGTTCCGTCGCTTAATTTTCGACAACGATCGAAAAATGATCCGTGTGGATCCGTGTAAATCCGTGGCCAAGGTTTCCGTATGAGAATCGGCTACGGCTTTGACTCTCACGAATTCCACACTGGGATTCCGCTGAAAATCGGCGGGATCATGCTTGCCCACAACAAAGGGCTCGGGGGGCATTCCGATGGCGATGTGCTGCTGCACGCCATCACTGACGCGCTCCTTGGAGCGATGGCCGCGCCGGATATCGGTGCCTTATTCCCGCCGTCTGATCCGAAGTGGAAGGGTGCAGATTCGGCCGTCTTCTTGCGCGAGGCTTTGAAGCGCGTTCGTGAAGGCGGATACTCCGTTGCCAACATCGATGCCAGCTTGATTCTCGCCGCGCCGAAAATTGGTCCCCATGCCGCGGAGATTCGCGCTCGCGTAGCAGGGCTACTCGACATCCGCCCAGATTGCGTCGGATTGAAGGCCAAGACTCCTGAAGGCCTGAATCTGGATAACGCCGCCATCGCGCACGTTGTCGTGCTGCTGGAAGCCGTGAAACCGGCGAAGAAAATTACTCGAAAGCAAAAAAGGAAGAGATAGAAGAGTTAAAGAAGTGTGTGGGGACAGCCGCCATCGGCTGTCCGCCGAGCGAAGCTCGGCTATTCTTTACCTGCGCGTCCGCGCTTGCTCGATCAGAGCGGCTGAAGATCGCTCGCGATGCGGCGTCGTCTTCCACCGATCTTTCCGGATGCCACTGCACCGCCAGCACAAAATGATCGGGCGAAGTTCCTTCCAGCGCTTCGATGATGCCGTCTTCGGCGCAGCGGGCCACGATGCGAAGCCCCTCGCCCACCGCGTCCGCAGATTGGTGATGCGACGAGTTCACCGGCACGACTAGGCCGTTGCCTTCCCGAGTTAAGTCGGATTTCTGGCGCTCGGCTTCGCCTTCGCTTGGATGGCCGAGGCGGCCGTCGCCACATATGATCGTCGCCAAAGTCGTCGCTGGCTCGATCGTCACTGTGTGCGCGACCGCAACTTTCTTTCCCGCTTCGTGATTCACTTTCGCGCGCGTGGCCTCGGGCAAGAAATCCGGAATGTGCTGGATTAGCGATCCCTTGCGAAACACGTTCAGGCTCTGCAAACCGTAACAGATGCCGAGCACGGGTTTGCGTCGCACATAGGCATCTTCGAGCAAAAGGTCGTCGACTTCATCACGGCGTGGATCGGCTTTGGCGGTGTGCGGCGACCGAAATTGGTGGAAGCGCGCGGGATCGACGTCGGCATTGCTTCCCGGCAACAGCACGCCATCGCAACGCTCGATCAATTCCATCACCGCGGCATCGGACTGATCGAGCGCGACGCGCACTGGCTCGCCACCAGCCATCGCAACGGCGCGTTCGTACTGCGGGATGGCGCGATCGCCATATTCGCGATCGGTGGAGTGCGGCATCGGGATCGCGATCCGAGGCGGCGCCACTAGTTCATCCTCTCGATCGCGGTCAGAGTTTTGGACTGGCGGTAGTGACGGATCTCATTGATCACAACAAGAACAAAGATGATGCCGCCGGCGACGAGCGCAACCGGCAGCGCGACGTGACGATACGCGACGCGCATGTCAGGATGCACTCCGTGTAACGCGGCGAGAATAACGGTGCCGAAGATCGCGAAGAACAGCGTAATGGAGAACGTCAACAGCGTGCCGATGAAGGTGAGAACGAAGACTCGCGCGGGCACGCTATACCAGCGCGGAGAGCGGGAATGAACCGCTGTCACACGATGATCGTTTCTTGAAGCTTCAGCCACGGCGCTTGTAGAGAATCGCGAACTCGAATCCGGCGTTGGGCGGAAACAATTCCGCCACCTTGCGCAAACGCTCGGCGAGCGCAGACGGAGCGAGCAGCGGGTAATCGCGCTCGCGCAAATCGTAATAGTCGACGTCGAGATAAAGCGAAAGCAGATAGATCGAAATGGTGTCGGAAAAAGTCGCTTCGAGGTATTCGGTCTTATAGCGCTCGGCGTCGGGCCCGTTGGCGGTAGCGAGTTTGCGCGACTCCCACGCATCGAGCGAAGTTTCGCCTTTGATTCCCGCCTCGACTTGGCGCCATGCGATTTCGCTGAACGCGCTCGAAACGCCGGCACGCTCTACCAGTGCATGCCCGACATTGATATAGAACTCAAAGGCCACGGAAAACTTGTCGTCCATCAAGCGCGTCGAGATGAAAACGCATTGCGAATCACCGAGGTTGAGATTGCGGTGGCAGACCGCGTTGTCGCTGAGCGCGACGTCATAGCGATCGGCAATGACGGTTTCGTCGCCGTGGCTGACGGTCAGAGGAACGAAGTAATAGGCTTTACGAGCAAGCGCCGCGGCGACCGGCGTAGGAACAGCGGCAACCATCCGCTCCAGATCAAACGAGTTGACGGCAACTTCTCCCGCGACGGCGTAACAGATTCCGTTGGGCGCTTGTGAAACAGGTGTGAGCCGGACGACCTCCGCCGGGCTCCGTGTGATGGCTGGGGCTGCCTGTGACATGCCAGTTGTCATTCTACACACAGCCACGCAGGATCAAGTTTCCGCGGCGCAGTTGAACGCCCGAGGGCTACGATTCGACGCAGCGTGGGGCGAAATGATTTTTCGGCCATCCGAAGCAAAATATTGATTCTTAACGAGTTAGGAAGACGAGGCACGAGGAAAAGCTCGCAAAATATTGAAAATAAGCAAGTTATCGGTAAAATATTGCTAACTAAGAAGTTAGCCCCCGACTGGGCAGCCCTCTCGTTGTTATCGGCGACTGAGCCCTAAGGTGATGGTACAGGACTCAGGGTCGGGTTGGGCACCCGGCCACACGTCCGACACAATTCGCCGCCATGCAAGCAGGCCAACCACGAAACCAACTGACGCGCTCATGCAGAATCCCGCCAACCAGTGGCCGAGAAGATATCGCACCATAGGGTGGTGGAAAGCGTGAGTCATTTGGATATTTTCTGAGAGATCGGACAATGCGAGAAATAGAAACATCGGCACGCTGAATCCAACGATGCCTCTGAAAAGAATGAACCTCCACTTTCCCATTCCCCGCAATCGCGGTTCATCCTGCGCTTGCCCGGCGGGATCATAGTATTTCCTCAGCAAAACGATCTCTTACAGCTTTGCAGGCATCTTCGAGTGCTTCGCGGAACCTGCTCATCTGCGGCATCGTCGACTCCAATGGCTCGGGAGTCTAGACCTTCCACATCGTCGGTCAAGATGAAACAATCTGCATATCGCGACCTCTGAAACCAAGCTTGTGGTTCGCAATTCGGCGATGATCGTGGAAGGCCTGCGCCAGGCTGCTAGTGAATGTTCAAGTCGGCGTAGTGCGCGAAGCTGGAGATCGCTACTTCGTCGTTGCCGGGCAGATAGAAACCAAATTTGCCCGAGCTGAGATTGGCGCCGGGCTGTGCCCAGTGATCCAAGACAGTCCAATTGTTCCCGTGCTTGATCTGGTGGACGATCTCCGCAGGGCTCACGCGGATTTGAAGCATCCGAAAGCTTTTCTTGTCGCTTTTATCGGGAACTTTGATCTCATCCGTTTTCTGCCCGTTGCGAACGACCGCGCGGGAAAAGTTGTTATCGTCCATTTGGAAGAGAACGTAGTTTTTTGAGTCGCTGTAGTTGAGCACCCATTGCAAGACGTGACCCTTAGTGGGCATCGCGGAAAAAACAAATGTGCCCGAGGTAGGAGCGGCCCCATATAAAACGAAGTCCCCGCCTTTACGAATGAATGCATCTCCCTCATGCTTCCAGGCGCCCGGGTCGTCCCACTTCGACATACCGCTCGGGGCGAGAGATAAATCCAAAGTCTTGGATTGGCCGGCTACGACTTCGAAGGTCGACGTGCGCGTGAATCTTTCGGCGGTTCGCGCTGTCAGGGTGTAAGTACCGGAAGGAAGATTGAGCGGCACGCCGCTGCTCACCATTTTCAAAAGGTCACCTTTCACGAGTGCGACTGTGGCGTCAGCCGGCGTGAAGGTAATTTTCAATTCGCCGGGAGCCGCTTCGAGCGCAGCATCCGCCGCCGCGAGAGATACCGTTCCGCCCGCGGTGAAGTGTTTCGTGAATTGCCTGGGCTTGAATCGATCTTTACGCAGTTCGACCGTATGGTCTCCGGGATTGAGGGTGGCGACGGACAACGTGCCATCGGGCTGAATTGTGCCGACGGGAGTTTGATCGACAAGAACCCCAGTTCCGGGAGCGCCACCCTGGATGGTCAGTGTGGCCATGCGAGGCTGCGGTTGGGAGTTTGGGCGAGGTTGCGGTTGCAGGCTGAAGATCAGTTTGGCGTGTTCACCCTTGCGGACGGTGATCTTTTGTTGGGGAGGATCCTGAAAGCCGTTCTTGGAGACTTGTACAACGTAATCCTTGAGCTCGAGATTCGGCAAGCTCAACTGGCCGCCTCGAGTGAGCTGCGGTTGAAGTTTTCCGTCGAGAAAAACTTTGGCGTCGTCTTGACCTGCAACGACAAGGAGAGTGCCTGCATTGCGACCGGCTTCTACGTGACCGGAGTCGGCGGGCGGCTGATCACCGGCAGTGACTTTTCCGGCCGCGGTATCGGAAGAAATAGCTATAGCAGGCGCAGACGGTTCTGGAGTTGATTGCGGGGGCGCTGAGGCGGCCGGAGTGGAAACGTTGGGAGCAGAGACCGCAGGCCCTGACACTGCCGGGGCAGAAACAGCGGGAGCAGTGGACGGCGTCTTCGCGACTGGCGAAGCGTAATGTCTTCGCGTGAAGAAGAAGGTCGCTGCAACCAGGATGATCGCGGCGACCGCGACGAGGATCAGCGTTGAGGCGTGCGAACTCTTACTCTGCCTGGGCTGGGATGACGGCGATGCTACTTTGGCCGCCGCTGCGGAAGGTGCGGCGGGCGGCATTGTGACGACCAGCGCCGGAGGAAGTTGTGCCTCTGCCGAAGTTGCCGCGACTTTCGGCGGCCGCAGAATGCTGGGCTGCGGCACTTTGCTTGTCGGGACCCTGCTCGGCGGCACAATGATAGCCGGCGCTTTCTCGGCTGGGGGCGGAGCCGGAATTGGCGAAGCCTGAACCGGCGGTGTCGGGCTCGGCAAAGACGAGGCCTCGGGGACTGGGCTGCTATCGACTGCTGCAGGCTTCGGAGCGGTGGAGCGCGGGACGTGAAAAATCACGGTTGCGCCCTTGCCCTGCGGTGATTTGGTTGAACCCTCTTGCGGAGCCAACCCCAGTCGGTTCAGAAGGCCATTGGCGATGGACAGGATTTCTCCATCCGTCCAATGCTTAGCGGCTAGTGCTTGTATGCGTGCAGCTAGGGCTTGTTTCGCGGCAACGTCCGAGACTCCATCGATTTCAAGCTCCATGCGCCGCAGGTCTTCCACGTCGCCGCGGCGAGCTTGGCGCCGCCGAGCTCCCTGGTCGCGCTGGATTGCATCCTGAATCTGAAGCAACTTGGGATCGTCGGGATGAACGGCCATTCCCTCTGCAACCCACGCCAACGCCGCGAACAGATCGCCGGAGGACTGCAGCTTGCGCGCTTGTGCAACCCAATCCTCCGCAGAACTGTTTTGTTTCTGTTCCACAATCCGGCTCTGGACTGTTTTGGCCGTGGGATGCGCTGGATTCAAAGCGAGCGCTTGATTGGTAAGCGTCTCGGCTCCCAGCCAGTCGGTTTCAAGAATGGACTGCGCGTGCTCCACGAGCGCATTGGCCAGAATGGCGCGGGCGAGAGAATTGCGCTTATCCAGTTCGTAGGCTTTGCGCAACAACTGGATGGCTTCGGCAGATTTTTGCTGAGCGAAAAGCTCCTGGCTTTCCGTGATCAGACGGTCAGCTTCGGCTTTGCGCTTGACGCCATCCTGAGCGCGCTTTTCCAGGTCGGACAGCTCGGCATCATTGGAGAATTCGGCAGCTTTGCCTCGCAACAAATCCAGGGCGCGAGAGTACTCGCCCGAATGCAGACAGCTGTTGATCTGCTCAACGAGCTGCGCTTTGGATTCGGCGCGAGTTTGCTGGTCGGGTCTTTTCTCCAAGCTCTCTCAACCTCGAACGGTTAAAGCTGGATATTGATGATCGAAGGGTTCCTCAAAATCTTACGCGACTGCGCGGGAAAGGCTAGTGTCCTGCTAGTTGCCTCACGAGGTCGATGTTTCCTTTATCGCGAAGCCGTTGCCCTTCTTCGTTCAGTTCGAAACGATGGAATTCCCAATCAACCTTGCGGACACCTAGCACGTCCGGACAAGGTGGACGGCTTTTGACCAGTCCCGTGTAATCCCTTAGGATTCGGTCGCGCACGCAAAACCGCGACTCATTGATTTCCCCGCAGCCACAAGTCCCTTATTGGAGCGGCGCGGCCATGCGCGGTATACATATTTCCGTACGCAAGTTCCGGACACAAGGAGCGACCACCATGTCATTCTCGACTAAATCGCAAGCAGGCTTTCTTTCCCGTCGCCGCTTCTTTCGCTGGACCAGTTCGCTGGCGGTGTCTCTGGGCGCGTCGCCTCTATTTTCCTCCGCCAAGACTCTGTCGTCTTCTTCGCCCACAGCATCTTCCGATGGTGAGGACTACTACGAAAAGCTCGGCGTCACGCCGATCATCAACGCCGCGGGCACGTACACAACGCTGACGGCAGCATGCATGCCTCCGGAGGTTTTGGCGGCGGTGCAGAAAGCTGCGCTCCATCCAGTGCGTTTGCACGAACTGCAGCAGAAGGCGGGCGAGTACATCGCGCGTCGCCTCGAGTGCGAAGGCGCGGTCGTAACTTCGGGAGCTTCAGGAGCGATCAGCCTGGCGACTGCGGCTTGTCTGCAGCATGCTAACAACATCAACATTGTAGACATGCCGCAGGCGATTGACGGCAAGAAGAACCAGGTCATCGTGCAGCGTGCGCACCGCTACGAGTACGATCGCGCCATGTATCTCTGCGGGGCGCGGGTAACCGAGGTGGTCACGCTCGACGACTACAAGCGCGCGTGCGGCGCAGGCAATGCGGTGATGACGAATTTTTTCAACGCTGCGGAGGACGAGGATGGAATCGCAGCCAGCGCACAGATCGGCCGGGAAGAGTGGCTGCAGGTGGCGCACGAGTACAAGATTCCGTGCCACCTTGATGCAGCCGCAGACATGCCTCCGATTTCGAATCTATGGAAGTACACGGGCATGGGTTTCGACCTCGTAGCTTTTTCCGGGGGCAAGGGAATGCGCGGTCCACAAAATGCGGGCCTGCTACTGGGCCGCAAGGTCCTAACGGACCTCGCCCACGCGAACAATAACCCGGGAGACGGAATCGGCCGCGGCATGAAAGTAGCGAAGGAACAGATTGTGGGCATGGTTGCGGCGGTCGATTGGGTTCTCACGCACACGGAAGAGTCGATGCAGGGCGATTACCAGAAGCGGGTCGATCTGATCGCCAACGCGATGAAGGGCATCCCCTCGGTCAGGACGGAAACGGTAGTTCCCAGGATCGCCAATCATGTTCCCCATCTGCTCATACGTTTCGACCCGGCCGTCACTGGTATCACCACGGGCCAGATCGTCGACGCTTTGCGCACCGGGACGCCTTCGATTGAACTAAATCCGAACACCGGCCAAAAGCCCAACCAAGGCATCCCGGCGGATGCCAACACGCTCGTGGTTGGGGTCTGGATGTTGCAGCCCGGGGAAGATGCAATTGTGGGCCAGAGAATTCGCGCGGCCCTCATGAAAAAGGGATGACATGTAAAGAGGTGGACGAGATTCATTCACGGCATGGCCCGCGATTGTGTCTGGTCGACTGCATCGTGGAGGCAAGCTTCGTGGGGTCCCTCGGAGGGCTAGCGCCCTCCTCAGGATGACATCGTTAAAGATGACATCGTCAAATTAAGACTGCCCGCCCTGCATCTGGTTATTTATTCGACAGAACGAAATCTACTGTGGCCGATCCGTTGCCGCTAACGGCTACGGATTTTTCCCAGGTCTTCGGTTGCGTGAAGATCGGGCGCTGAACGCTGCGTTCGGTTAGCACGTCATAGGTGTTGGCTTTTCCGGCGAGAGTCCAGCCTTCATGCCAGGCGACGATCTGATAGGTCCCGGGCGGAACTTCGGTGAACTGGAAGCGTCCGGTCTCGTCGGTGACGGCGTAATAAGGATGAGGAGCGACAAACATCTCGGCATTCATCCAGACGTGGCCGCCGTTGCAGCGCAAACTCACCAGGCCGGGTGTCTGCATGGTGCGCGACGTGACGCGATCCGGGAAAGGAAACGGCAAGTTATAAGTGGCTGCGCCATCCATGTGGATGGTATGCAGCGTAGAGTCGGAGCTCATCATGCTGAGCGTTCCGTCCTTGGGCACCAAAAGAATGTGCGGAATATAGCGGCACCTCTTCTGATCGAGGTGGCGGCGTTGCTCAGGCAGGTCCATGGCCTTGCCGCTGCTGATGTTCTTGAGATAGACGACGGTATTGGCTACGCCGCCATTGGGTCCGATGACAAGGCGTTCGAGGTCAGCAGTCTTCTTGGAATCAGGATCGCAGACTTGTGGATCCTTAGTGATCGGAAAATCGAGATTGTGTGGCACGGGCCCGGCCCATTTGACGCTGCCGGAAATCGTGCCGCCATCGACGACGGTGATCACCTTATAGTCGCCTTGAGCGAAGGCTGCGGTCGCGGCAGCCAAGACACAAGTAGCGAACAAAACCAGTACGCTGAATCTACGCATATCCGTCCCCTTTACGTCTCGGCGGCCCGCACAACATCCGCTGAGTTGAGATTCGGCCGTATCGCTGTTCTCGTCGAAATAACTTCTGCTTTATTCGGCGGGAACGTGCTGCACAGGGGCCCGGTCCAACGGGGCAGCACTCGTTACGGTATTGAAACTTTCTTACAGCCTTCAAACGGGAATGATGCGTTGGGCACTATTCCTGTGATCAGGATCACATTAAGGATGTGCTCACGGAGGTAAGCAGTCGAGATTACCGAGGTCATCTTGAAATGGGGTTAAACGATTCACCGGCGGCAGAGAGTCGGCGCTAAGATATTCATTTGCAGAGGTTTACTGGAATACCCTAGTGAGGAAAATTTTCTCTGCGAGTGTCGGCGAGGAAGCCGTTTTAGAGACCGGTTTAGGCGTGAGAACTCCATTTTTTCACTGGTAACTTTCGCACTAGAGCGACAGCGAGACTTTACAATCATCCATCCATGACGGTGACTGTGCGATCGTTCGCGAAGATCAATCTTGGGCTGCGCATCGGCGCGGCGCGGGCTGATGGATTTCACGAACTGCTCACCGTGTATCAGACGATCGGCCTGCACGACGTGATCCGCGTGAGTGTCGGGCGCGGGAACGGGATTGAAATTCGATGCGCGGATCCGCGCGTCCCGCGGGATGAGTCGAATACCTGCTACCGGATCGTTGATCGCGCCATGCCGACACTTGGCGCGAAGGGCCGGGTCGTTATTGAGATTGAGAAGCGACTGCCCGTGCAGGGGGGACTTGGCGGGGCTTCCGCGAATGCGGTCGCGACTCTGCTGGGGCTGGAGCGCGCGCTCCGCAAGATTCTTCCAGCGACGGAACGATTGCGAATCGCGGCCGAAGTCGGATCGGATTTACCTCTGTTCTTAGTCGGCGGGACAGTGTTAGGCGTGGGGCGCGGAGAGCAGGTGTATCCGCTGCAGGATTTTCCCGCGATGGCGTGTGTTGTGATGACTCCGGAAATTGGAGTATCGACGCCGAAAGCGTTTGCAGAATGGGATCGGAGAATGGGGACGCAGGGGCTAAAGCTTTCTTCGTTGGGGAATGCTGACGCGGCCCTCAAGGGCCGCCCTTCCACGGCCCAGGCATCCGCTTCGGATTTAAGTCGAGAGCGAGTCGAGCTTCGCTCGACTGGACAGCCGAGGGCGGCTGTCCCCACAAAAACCTTTCCGAGTGACAACCCGAAATTGACGGTATCTGGTGCCTCCGATAGAATGAATGAGCTTGGCCGGGAGTTGTCGGCGTGGCTGAGCAAGCTTCACTCCGGTGCTCCTTTTGGAAGGGGCCGGGCCGAGAATCCACTTCTCGCGCTTGTCCGGGCCGGGATCAAGAACGACTTCGAAGAAGTCGTCTTTCCTGAATATCCCGAGCTGTGTGAAGGTAAGCGTGCGCTGGTGCGCGCGGGCGCGAAATACGCGTCGTTGTCGGGTTCTGGGTCGACGCTCTACGGGCTGTTCGCTTCTCGCGAAGCGGCGGTTCGGGCAGTCGGCAGGCTGCGGAAGCAGGGTTGGTCGGCGCAAGCGACTTCGACCCTGACGCGGCAGGTGTACTGGCGACGGCTGATGCCGGGTTCCTGAGAATTTTGATTGTTGATTTTCGATTGTTGAATGAAAATAGGGTCCGAACTCCTAAGGGGTTCACAATCCAAACTTCAACCATCAACAATTAAGTGATTGGGCCGTCGACTAATGGTAGGTCAAGTGCCTTTGGAGCACTTTGTCTAGGTTCGAATCCTAGCGGCCCAGCCAGAGAATCAGTTCTCAGTTGCCAGTTCTCAGTTCTCAGTTGAACTGGCCGAGCCCAAAGACTGAGAACTGGGAACCGAGAACTGAGAACTCACTATGGCTACTTTAGTCACGCCGACCGACAAGAGTGACAAGGTTGAGAAAAAGAGTCCGCCAGTGACCGACGACAAGGCCGAGCGGAAGCCGCGTCCGCGAGTGGACGAGAAGTTCAAGATCTTCAGCGCCACGGCAAATGAGCCGCTGGCCGACGAGGTCTGCCACTTTCTCGGGATGCAGCGCGGACAGGCGCAAGTAACGCGCTTTGCCGACGGTGAGTGCTACGTTCAGATCCAGGAGAACGTGCGCGGCGCGGATGTCTTCGTGATGCAGCCAACGTGCCGTCCGGTAGACGAGCACTTGATGGAACTGCTGTTGATGATTGATGCGCTGAAACGCGCGTCGGCACGGCGCATCACGGCGGTGATTCCGTACTTCGGATACGCGCGGCAGGATCGAAAAGATAAGCCGCGAAGTCCGATCTCGTCAAAGCTGGTGGCGGACTTGCTGACGACGGCAGGAGCCCACAGGGCGTTGATTGTAGATTTGCATACGCCGCAGCTGCAGGGATTTTTCAATATCCCGGTGGATCATTTGTTCGCGTCGCCGGTGCTGGTGGATCACTTCCGCAAGTTGCAGTTGCCGAACTTGACGGTGGTTTCGCCAGATGCGGGCGGCGTGGAGCGTGCGAGATTCTTCGCCAAGAAAGTGGATGCGGCGCTGGCCATAGTCGACAAGCGGCGCGTCGAGATGAATGTGGCCGAGATCATGCACGTGATCGGTGACGTTCACGGGCGAACTTGCCTGATCATCGACGATTTGATCGATACGGCCGGCACGCTGGTGAAGACGGCGGCGGCACTGAAAGAGAACGGCGCGGTGGATGTTTACGCGTGCGCATCGCACGCGGTGCTGTCGGGTCCGGCGGTCGAGAACATCCGGAACTCGGTGATTAAGGAAGTAGTGGTAACGAACACGATCCCGCTGACGCCTGCGGCCGACGCCGCGAGGACGGAAAAGGGAGGAAAGATTTCGGTCCTCTCGATTGCGGGGTTGATTGGCCGGGCCATTCAGGCCAATCACGAAGAGACTTCGGTTAGTAAGCTGTTCATTTGAAGCCGTGAGTCATGAGCGGTGAGCCGTGAGCAAACGAGATTGCTCCGCGCTCGTCGCTCGATGCTCACCGCAGATTTCTTAGATAGGAATTGACATTTATGGCGACTGCATTGGAAACGAACGTACTGGAAGCGCAACCGAGAGACGCCGGCACCAAGAACGATGCCAAGCGTGTGCGGAAGGAAGGCAAGATTCCGGCCGTGGTCTATGGAGCGGGTAAAGACTCGCTCTCGATCAGCGTCGATCCCCGCGTGGTGACGCGCATTCTGAACTCGGAGACCGGACACAACACGATTTTCGATCTGACATTGAGCGGCGAAAAGACGAAGGCCATGATCGTCGACTGGCAGTATGAGCCGATCAAGGGCCGTCTGCTGCACATTGATCTCAAGCGCATTGCGCTCGACAAAGTGCTGCGCGTCAGCGTCCCCATCTTCCTGGTGGGAGAGTCGGCGGGCGTGAAGCAGGAAGGCGGCATTATGGAACAGATGCTGCGTGAAGTCGAGATCGAGTGCTTGCCGGCCGACATCCCGAGCCACATCGACGCCGACGTCAGCCAACTGACATTCGGCAAGGTGCTGCGCGTTTCGGACCTGCCCAAGATGGAGAAGATCAAGTTCCTGAGCGATGCGAATCAGCCCGTCGCGCACGTGACCTCGGTGAAGGAAGAGGTTGTGGCGACTCCTGAAGCAGTGGCGGCGGAAGCGGGTGCTACTCCGGCTGAGCCTGAAGTCATCAAGAAGGGCAAACAGGAGACGGACGAAGAGGGTGCCGAGGCTGCTCCGGAGAAGGCAGAGAAGAAAGAGAAGAAATAACCTCGGCCACGGATTGGCACGGATTCACACGGATCGGAGACAAAGATTCGCTTTATCCGTGACGATTTCGTGGAAATCCGTGGCGAAAGGTTCGAAGTCTGCGTGAAACTGATTGTGGGTCTTGGCAATCCCGGAGCCGAATATCAGCTCACGCCGCATAACCTGGGTTTTCTGGCGATTGATCGCATCGCCGAACACCTGGGCGTGGAAGTGAGGAACCGGCAGTGCCGGGCGCAGACGGCGCGAACCGTTATCGCCGATCAGATGGTACTGCTGGCCAAGCCGGAGACGTTCATGAATTTGAGTGGCGTCTCGGTGCGGGAACTGATCCGGGAGTACGAAGCGACGCCGGAGTCGGACCTGATTGTGATTCAGGACGAGTTGGACTTTCCGCTGGGCACGCTGCGGATTCATACGCGGCGCAGTTCGGCGGGGCATAACGGCATCGAGTCGATCATCGATGCGCTGGGCACGCAGGATTTCTTGCGAATCCGGATCGGCGTTGCGCCGGAACGGAAAGTAGGGGACGGCGCAGAGTACCTGCTGGCTCCGATGCGCAAGGCGGACCTGGCAATCGTGGATGGGGTTCTCGACACCGCCGAGGACGCGGTGAAGATGATTTTGAAAGAGGGTCCGGCGGCAGCGATGAATCGCTATAACCGGAAAGAAGAGCAGTGAGGAGTGACTAGTGTTCAGTCGTCGCTCGGGAGACGCCGAGGTTTTGCTGAGAACTAGCCACTACTCACTGGCCACTGGCTTAAGGATTTGGAGAAACGAATGAATCGTACATATGAGTTGATGTTTATCGTCCGTCCGGATATGACGGAAGAGGATCTGGACAAACTGATTTCGACGCTGCAATCGGTCGTGCCCCCTTCGGGCGGGTCGGTGCTGCGGGTCGACAAGATGGGCAAGCGGCGTCTTGCCTACACTGTGCGCCGTTTTCACGACGGCATCTACGTCCTCATGGTCATCGAGGGCGGAGGCCCGGTCATGCACGAACTGGAGCGCCGTCTGCGCGTCACTGAGCCGGTGATCAAGTTCCTCACCGTGCGCGTGGATGAAGAGCAGAAGCGGCTGGACAAGATCAAGAAGCTGCGCGACTCGAAGAAGAAAGTAAGCGCGCAGCCGGCAGCAGCGCCGGCGGAACCGGCAGCGGCTCCGGTGGCGGAAGCTCCAGCGACGGCGTAAAACCAAGGGGTCAGAGGCTAGGGGCCAGTTACTGAGCGCCCTGCCTGTTGCAGGTTCGAGATTTTACTGACCCCTGATCCCTGACCCCTTTGGGGTCCTACTGAAGATTTCTGAAGGAGAGCAAGAGTTATGGCAGACGAAACAAGCGCACCACAGCAAGCAGCGGCACCGGCCGAGAGGCCGCGTTCGGACGGGCCACGGCCCGGCGGAGATCGTCCGCGATTTGGCGGCGGCGGACGCGGTCCCGGCGGACCTCCACGCGAGGGCGGCGGCGGTCGGAAATTTTTCCGGCGCAAGAAGGTTTGCAAGTTCTGCACCGAGAAGATCGAAGACATCAACTACAAGGATTACCGGCTGCTGGGGCAGTTCGTGGCCGAGAGCGGCAAGATCGTGCCGCGCCGTTTGACTGGCGTGTGCGCCCCGCACCAACACCGGCTGTCGTCGGCGATCAAGCAGGCGCGCAACATCGCACTGCTGCCATTTGCCGGACGAGCAAGCTAAAAATCAGCTTCTAGCGCCTAGCTCCTAGCTTCTGGCTAAAACGAGGCAGAGCGTGTTGGTTGGCTGGGAGCTAGCGGCTAGAAGCCAGGAGCTATTCATGGAAGTCATTCTGAAAGAAGACGTAGCGAAGTTAGGATCCCGCGGCGATGTGGTCAAGGTCGCGGAAGGATACGGACGGAACTATCTGTTGCCGCGCAAGCTGGCCATCCAGGCCAACGAAGGCAACAAGGCTGTCATCGTCCAGATGAAGGCCGCCTCCGTGCGCCGCTCCGCCAAGGAAAAGACGCAGGCTGAGGAATTGGCGAAGCAGTTCGAGGGCGTGTCGGTGACGTTCACGCGAAAGTCGGGGGAGAACGATCAGCTCTTTGGATCGGTTACCTCGAGTGATCTGGGCGACGCACTGACCAAGAAGGGCTTCAACGTGGATCGCCGCAAGATCCAGTTGCACGAGCCTCTGAAGACCGTCGGCGAGTTCACGATCCCGGTTAAGCTGCACAAGGACGTGACCGCGCATCTGAAGGTAGTCATCGAGAAGGAAGCGGTCGCGGAGTAAGGCTTTCGAATACCGGCCCGGGCGCTGGCTCGGGCCGCTATCCAAAAACGCACCACATTCAGGGCACTTGCCTTGCCAAACTGCGATACCCGGTTGTGCCCCATTGTTCTGTTTCTCTCTAAATCTTTTCCCCTGAATCACCTAGACGCTGCTAAAAATCCCCGTACGGCCTATAATTTCTGCTCACGGATCCGCTGATTCTCCGTCTATTCCTGTGCAAGCCCGGATGACTTGAAAGCCGGGCAGGTATGAGGACATAGCACAAATGCCGGCCGGAGTATGGGCAATACCTTTTGCGGTTGGCGGACGGGCCCACTCGAGAGAGGGTGAGGTAACAGAGAGAGTCAGCAGTTCCGGCGTTAGAGACGACGGAACTCGGGAAGACCAGATTCGAGAGAACCAGGACCCCGCGCGGGGCCGCATGGCTGGGCAAGCACGCCGCATAGATGACACGATGTTGATCCGCGAAGCGCAGCGGGGAAACCGCGCCGCCTTCGAGGAACTCGTGCGCCACTACGACCAGCCCGTGTTGCGCCTGGCGCTGCATCTCACCGGAACTGAACACGACGCCCAGGACGTGTATCAGGACGCTTTCCTCAAAGCCTACAAGAATATTGGCAGCTTCCGGTTCGAGTGTTCCTTCTACACATGGATTTACCGGATCGTGACCAACTTGTGTCTCGATCATCTGCGCAAGAAGACCGTGCGCAAGGAAGACGCGCCGGTCGCGAAAGATCCCGACGGCGGCGAGTATGACCTGCTCGATCAGGTGCCCGATGCGCGGGCGGGAGCGAATCCGGAGAAGGACTTGATGCGCCGGCAGTTGGGATCGCGCATCGCCGGAGCGCTGGAGAAACTGACTCCGCGCGAACGCATGGTGTTTGAGTTGAAGCATTATCACGGACTGAAGTTGCGAACCGTGGGAGAAATTTTGCATACGACGGAAGAGACCGCCAAGAACACGCTCTTCCGGGCCACGCAGAAGTTGCGCGGGGCTCTGGCGGATATGAGATAGCGATGAGTTATGAGATGTGAGTTATGAGCGATCAACTTGAAGATTCCCGGATTGCTCGCTGCTCATCGCTCAAGGCTCATAGCTCGAAGGTGCAACGATGAAATGTGAATGGGTTCGAGAAAATATCGTGCTTCAGGTTTATGGCGAACTGGCCGATGATGCCCGCCATGAACTGGAGCAGCACGTGGCCCGCTGCGAGGACTGCGCAGCCGAACTGAAGGCGGAGCAAGAGTTTCATGCGCTGCTCGCGCAGGATCGCGCGGAAGATCCGACGCCGAATCTTCTGGCGTCGTCGCGTATGCGCCTGCAGGAAGGGCTGGAGACCGCGCAGCAAGGCTCGTTCTGGAGCAGGCTGACATTCGATCCGGCAAACTGGCTGCGACAAGTAAGCTTCTCGCCCGCACTGGCCTCGGTCATTCTCATTCTTGGATTCGCGGCAGGCATCGGAACCACATACAAGATTTACGGATCGCACCCGACAACCGTTGCCGGCATTCCCGTAACCACCAGCAATCCAAACAGTGCTCCTGCAGAATCCTCTATCGCTGGCGTTGACTCCATTACTCCCGTTGCCGGCACAGATCAAGTCACAATCAAATACAACACGGTTTCTACGCAGCAGGCGCAGGGTTCGTTGAACGATCAGCAGATCCAGCAACTACTCTTGTACGCAGCCCGCAATAACAATTCGGGCGTGCGCGTGGATTCCGTTGGATTGCTGGCGCAACGCAGCAGCGATCAGCAGGTTCGGGATGCCCTGATCTATGCGCTGCAAAACGACACGAATCCTGGAGTTCGGCTGAAATCTCTGGACGCGCTCGGAAACTACGTCAAGACGGATACGAACGTGCGCGATGCCGTGCTGCGATCGCTGGTGAACGATGACAACTCTGGGGTACGGATTGAAGCACTGCGGTTGATCGAGCCAGTCAAAGCCGATGGCAGCGTGCGCGGCGTGCTGATGGCGCTGGCGGCGAAGGATCAGAGCCAGTACATCAAGTCACAGGCGCGCACCATGCTGGCGCAGCTTCCGGAAATTGATTAGGCAAGACAGATCTACAAGGACATTCGCGAACAGATCGCGAGAAGTGAGGTGGATACTTTGAAACGAGCGCTACAAATCGTCGGGTTGGCCGGTGTGCTGGCCCTGCTTGCGCCGCTGGCCGTGGCGCAGGAAACACACATGGCCCGCGAAGGTGGAACCTGGGGACAGGAGATCACCGGTTCGCTGGCAACGGTCAAGAACTTAAGGGTCAAGGTTGACATGGGCTCCGTTCGGGTACGGGGTGGGCAGCAGCAGGGCATCAATTACGTCGTTCATACGAACTTCAAAACTTCTTCTGAGCAGGAAGCCCGCCACCAATTCGAACAGTTCAAAGTGACCGCTTACGTGAAAGGCGACACCGCCTGGATCGTCGGCGATTGGCAGGGAGGACATCAGCCCCGCCACTTTTCCGGAGAGTTTTCCATCAACGTTCCGCGCGAGATGGCGCTGGTGAAACTCGAGACCGAAGGCGGCAACGTAGACACGGAAGGTATCGCCGGCCGAGTCGAGGCCGAGAGCGGCGGCGGCAACATGAAGCTCGACGACATCGGCGGCGGCGTGAACGCCGAGACCGGCGGCGGATCAATCGATGTCGGAACCGTCAGTGGGGATATGGGCCTGCACACAGGCGGAGGCTCGATCGCGATCCGGCACGCGAACGGAAAGGTATCGGCGGAAACCGGCGGCGGCGGTATTCGGATCGAATCCTGCGCGGGAGGGGCTACCGTCGAAACCGGCGGCGGCAGCATCGAAGTGCGGCAATGTGGGGGGAAAATAAAAGTTTCAACAGGCGGAGGCAGCATTGATTTAAGCGACCTCGGCGGTCCTGCGGAAATTGAAACCGGAGGCGGAACGATCCACCTGACTTCGGCCAAGGGACATGTTCACGCTGAGACCGGTGGCGGCGGCATAGAGCTTTACGGAGTGCCGTCGGCCCACGCAGAGACCGGAGCGGGTGGCATCACCGTGAAGTTGGTGAATACGGGTAGCGAGCGCCACGATTCCGATCTCGAGACGGGCGCGGGTGACATCACGGTATACATCGCCTCCGATGTCGCGATTAATGTTCGTGCCAGCGTCGACATGGGCAGCGGACATCGCATCACGTCGGATTTCCCGGAGATCCACGTCAGCAGCGAGGGCGATCAGTGGAGCAAGACGCTGACTGCCGATGGCGCGCTGAATGGCGGAGGCCCGACGGTGAAGGTGCACACGTCGAGCGGCGACATCTGCATTCGGAAAGCAAATCGGTAAGAAAAGAAGAAGTGATCAGTGGATAGTGGTCAGTGGATAGCTAAGGACAGTTGAGCCCCTAGCCACTGATCACTAACCACTAGTCACTCAAAATGAGGGACTGACAATGCGCAAACATGTTTGGACCATCTTCGCGTTGTTGCCGTTGCTGCCATGTTCATCCTACGCGGCGCAGAACTGGTCGGCGAATGGGCCAGGGCAGCCGTGGGTCTTCTCCAGCGAAGACGGTGGGACTACTTCCTATCTGGGCGTCGATATCGCCGACATCACCGCCGAGCGCCTCAGCGCCTTGAAACTCAAAGACGAAAAGGGCGTTGAGGTGACGATGGTGGACCAGGATGCCCCAGCCGGAAAAGCGGGCATCAAGGAGCATGACGTCATTCTCACGATGAATGGAACGCCAGTGGAAAGCAAAGCGCAGCTGGAGCGCTTGATCCACGAGACGCCTCCGGGCCGCATCGTTTCGTTCGGGCTGAGCCGCGATGGCCAACCCGTTACCGTCAAGGCTCAGCTCGCGGATAAGCGCAAGCAATTTTCGTTCGTCGGGCCCAATCCCGGAGACTTCCACATGCAGATCCCGGAAATTCACATGCCAGACATCGACATGCCCTCCATCAACATGGTGGTGGTCACGCAGTCGGCGCGCAGCGGGCTCATGGTTGAGAACATCACTCCACAGCTCGGTGAATTTTTCGGTGTCAAGAATGGCAACGGAGTGCTCATTCGCGCGGTCGACAAAGGCAGCCGTGCCGAGAAGGCAGGCTTCCGGGCCGGAGATGTCATCGTCAAGATCAACGACCAGCCGGTGCACGATACCAGCGACTTTTCCCACGCAGTGCGCGCGCGCAGCGGCAACTCAGTCAGCGTTGGCGTAATGCGGGAGAAGAAGGAACAAACTCTGACGCTGCCGCTGCCGGCGCGCAAGGAATCTGGCGATCTGCTGGAGGAGGAAAGCTTCGGCGTTGAGCCGGCCATCAGTGCCGAGTCCGCGCTGGAATTGAGTAAGCTGGGTGGTGAACTGGCGCAACTGCGGCCACAAATGGAATTAGCCGCCGAAAACTCCCGCAAGGCGGCTGCTGAACTTCGCGAAGAATTTCGCCGCGAGCAGAAGGAATTCCTGCATCAGTCGGAAAAACAGCGGGAGCAGATCCGCAAGGACATGGAAAATCTGCGGCTGCGATTTCGTCAGATGAGGGGCGACTGGTTGTAGCTCGCTCTGGAGCTCTTAACGACCGTTCGACGCCCCGTTTGTAAGGCTGGGCAGGCAGACGCGGTTGCGTCCAGCCTGCTTTGCAGCATAGAGTCCGCTGTCGGCGGCGCGAATCATTTCATCCCGCGTTTTGCCGTGCGTCGGGAACGCGGCCACGCCTGCGCTGATGGTGACCGTCCGCGGCACTCCCGGAAACTGCCACTCCGCGACCATCTTCCGTAATTTCTCGGCAATCGCCGTCGCTTGCTGGCAGTTGGTCTGGGTCAGCAGAATCGCGAATTCCTCTCCGCCGTAGCGGCAAACCACATCGATCTTGCGCAGTTGCTGGTGAAAGAGGGAAGAAACCTGGCGCAGAACTTCGTCGCCGAGCAGGTGTCCGAACTCGTCATTGAGCTGCTTGAACTGATCGATGTCGGCCATGATGACGGCCATGCCGGTTCCATAACGCCGGGCGCGCTCGATTTCCTCCATGATCCGCAGCTCGAAGAACCTCCGGTTGAAGATCCCGGTGAGCCCATCGAGGTACGCCAGCTGCTTCACCCGCTGGACGTAGTGCGCATTCTGAATCGAGTTCGCGCAAATGTCGGCCACAGATTCGAGCGGCTGGAGTTCGTTTTCGCGGAAGGTATTCCGTTGAGAGCTATGCAGCGTGAGCACGCCGTGAGTTTGCCCGAAGGAAATCAAGGGAATGCTCATCTGCGATTCGCACTCTTTGAAGAGACGGGTCGAGTCCGATTCTCGACTCAAGTCTCTCTCGATTATTGTGCCACCGGTCGCGATCACCTCCGACCACGGCCTTTGGCTGGCTGGAAATCGCCCGCCTTCCGGAAAGTTGGGTGTCAGTGCGCCATGGTGCGCGCGCATAACCAGGTGGTCGTCTTCCCGCAAACAGAGAGAAACGTGCGAAACCTGGAATGCCTGCTGGATCACGGAACACGCGCGAGCGAGCAGATCTTCAAGCTCCATCACCGCCGTGCTCTGCTGCGCGATTGCATTGATGGCTTGGAGTTGTCGCGCGCGCTGGCGCTCCAGTGAATACAGGCGGGCATTCTGCAATGCCAGCGCAGCCTGGGTCGAGAAGAGCGTCAACAGCTCGATCGTCTCGTCGTCGAAGCGGTTCAGTCGGTCGCTCTGACAATCGAGGACTCCTATGACCTCATCCCTCACCAGCAGCGGGATCGCCAACTCGGAGCAGGTAGATTTCGCAGCGCAAATGTAGCGCGAATCCTTACTCGTGTCGGGAGCATGAACGGGTTTCTTAGTAGAGACTGCGGCGCCGCTAATCCCGTCGTGAATGCCGAGTCGAATGTTGTCTTTGCCTGTATCCCAGCCGATCTGCGAGCGGACAAACAGCTGCTGCGCCTCCTTGTCGATCAACAAGATGGCCACATTCGGCAAGTGAAAATGATCACGGGCGATGGCGAGAATCCGCTGCAGGACCTCGTCCGAATCAAAGGTCGAGAGCACAGCCTGGCCAGCCTCGTACAAAACGGCCATTTTCGGCATTCCAACGGATTCTACCCTCGCGAAGGTAACCACTGACGTTCCGAAAGTAACTGGATCGCGACAAACAAAGGTTGATTGCAGCTAACGCCATTTTCGGGCGGTCCGGATCAGCCCGTAGGCGACCAGGCAGAACCAGAAATCTAAGGCCGTACCCAAGTCGATCCGAAAGGGATGGTGTCGTGCAACCGGCGGAAGCGAAGGCAACAGAAGGAAATAAACGACATTCCCCAGAACAATGGCCAGCAGCGCCTGGAGAAAGTTCGCGAGCACTGATGGTTTAGACACCACAGGAGTTCCTCCCGGCTCGGAGACCGCAACACCGGTTTCGAATTGGAACGGAAAGCTGGCTCAGAGATGCATTTGCGATCATGGCTTGCAAGCGGCGCCCGGCTGGCTCCTGCTATTCTTTGGTGCTCCATCCTTTCTCTGGGTTGCGAAGGGATGGTTCCCCGGACTCCTCACGAATGCTTGAACTCTCCACGCCCGTGCAGTATGTGAAGGGCGTCGGTCCGCGCATTGCCGAAGCGCTGGCTGGCAAGGGGATTCATACCGTCGGCGACCTGCTCCATTATCTTCCTTTTCGCTACGAAGACCGCCTGAACCCGCGGGGCATCTGCCGAATTGCGGGCCGGAGAAATGGCTACGATCGTCGGAGAGGTGCGCAATTCAGGCTTGTTCCGCACACGCAGCATGCCGATTTTCCAGCTCACTGTAGGACAAGGCCGCGCCAAGTTGCGCTGCCTCTGGTTCAACGCGACCTATCTTCAGGATAAGTTCGTCCCCGGGCAGATGATCGCGCTCTACGGGAAGGTCGAAGAGGACCAGCGCAGCCGCGAGCTCCAGATCATCCAGCCGCAGTTCGAAATATTGGGCGAGCCCGGCGACGGTGGAAATAATGGCGCCGAAAAGAAAGCAGCTGAATCGCTGGAGATCGGTCGCATCGTCCCGATTTATGAAGCAACGGGAAGGCTGACTTCGAAATGGTTCCGGCGAATCATCCGCACCGCGCTGGATAACCTGACGCCGGATCTTCCAGAGGCCATCCCTGCAGCTGTGCGTGCGCACTTGGGCCTGATCTCGCCGCGGGCGTCGCTCTGGAATGTGCATTGGCCCGAGCCGGGCGAAAGCTTCGAAGCCTTGCAAACGTCGCGCACGCCAGCGCATATCCGGATGATTTTTGACGAGCTATTTTTCGTCGAGTTGGGGCTGGAGCTGAAGCGTCGCCAGCAAAAAGCGCAGACCGGGATTGCATTCCGCCTGGACGACCGGGTGCGGGCGGCGATCAAGAAGATCCTGCCATTTCATCCCACGGCGGCGCAGAAACGCGTCCTAAAAGAGATCGCCGCAGACATGGAAAAGCCTTATCCCATGCGGCGTCTGTTACAGGGCGATGTCGGATCGGGCAAGACCATCGTGGCTTTTGAGGCCGCCATCATCGCCATCGAGAACGGATGCCAGGTGGCCTTGATGGCGCCCACCGAAATTCTCGCGCAGCAGCATTATTTTTCCGCACGAAGAATTCTGGAGAATGCGGGATATCGGATCGTCCTTCTTACCGGATCGCTTGAGTCCGACCGTAAGCGCGAGATCCGCCGTCACATCGCCCAAGGCAGCGCCCAGCTTGTAATCGGGACGCACGCCTTGCTGGAGGAAAAAGTTGAGTTCGCGAAGCCAGGGCTCGTAATTGTGGACGAACAGCATCGCTTCGGAGTAATGCAGCGGCTGAAGCTGATGAAGAAATCAGGCGACGAAGGGTCGGCGGCGGCGACCGGCCGTCCAGCGAGGCAAACCTCGATGGGAGCACTCGCTGAGCCTGACGTTCTGGTCATGACGGCAACGCCGATCCCTCGAACTCTCGCGCTGACGCTCTATGGTGATCTCGACCTGAGCGTGCTCGACGAATTGCCGCCCGGACGCACGCCCATCATCACCCGCTGCGTTGCAGACGATCAGTCGCCAAAAGTCTGGGACTTCGTTCGCAAGCAAGTGGAGGCCGGACATCAAGCGTACGTCGTCTATCCCGTGATCGCGGAGAATGAAGAAAGCGAGTTGAAGGCTGCGATAAAGATGTACCGCGAACTGAGCGGCAAGATTTTCGCCGACCTGAAAGTGGGGCTGCTCCACGGCCGTCTCGATGCCGATTTGAAAGACCAAGTCATGCGCATGTTTCAAAAGGGAGAGCTGCAGATTCTCGTAGCCACCACCGTGATCGAAGTCGGCGTCGACGTTCCCAACGCAACGATGATGGTGATCGAGCACGCCGAACGTTTTGGACTGGCGCAGCTGCACCAACTTCGCGGGCGCATCGGCCGCGGCGCAGCCAAGTCGTACTGTGTATTGATGACCGGCGGCAAGATTTCCGAGGACGGCCAGAAGCGGCTCGACGCCATGACACGAACCAACGACGGCTTTGAAATCGCGCAACTCGATCTGGAACTTCGTGGCCCGGGAGAATTTTTCGGTACGCGCCAGGCCGGACTACCGAGTTTTCGCGTGGCCAATATCATTCGCGACGCACAATTGCTCGAAGCCGCGAAACACGAAGCGGCAGCCGTTCTCGCCGGCCCGAACTCAGAGATCTCCGCCGAAGAAATCAGCCGGGCTTTAGTGCAGATGCGAACGCGCTGGCAGCATACTTACGGACTGGTCGAAGTCGCGTAGCGCCATCGCACCACGAGGAAAGGATTCCTCAATTTCATGAATACGAACCCGCCCCAGGGAGCTTCATACGCATTCGTTTGTTTAGTTCTGCTGGCCTGCTCTTTTTCGCAGGCGACGTTCGCACAATCGAACGCTCACCCCATTCCTCGCATTGAGCAGAAAGACGGCCGTTACGCTCTCCTCGTGGACGGCGCTCCGTTCCTGATGCTGGGCGCCCAGGCCAACAATTCCAGCGCATGGCCCGCGATGTTGCCGAAGGTCTGGCCTGCCATCGAGTATCTCCACGCGAATACTGTGGAGTTGCCGATCTATTGGGAGCAGTTCGAGCCGGAAGAAGGACGATTTGACTACTCCCTGCTCGACACTCTGCTCGCGCAGGCTCGCGAGCATCACGTCCATCTCGTTCTGCTCTGGTTCGGTACGTGGAAGAACGGCAGCTCTCACTACATTCCTCTATGGATGAAGAGTCAGCCCGAGCGCTATCCGAAGATGATTGGCGCGAAGGGGCTGCCCGTGGACTCGCCGTCTCCCTTTGCAAGCGCAACGCTCCAGGCCGATGTCAAAGCGTTCAGCGCGCTGATGCGCCATCTCAAGGCATCCGATGAAGAACGTACCGTGCTGATGGTTCAGGTCGAGAACGAGCCCGGCACTTGGGGCAGTGTTCGCGATTACTCCCCTGCGGCTCAAAACGCGTTTGAGGCGCCGGTGCCGCTCGAACTGCTTAAGTCCTTGGACAAAACGGCCTCTGCTTCTGAGAATTGGCAGCAAGTCTTCGGCGAGGACGCGGAAGAATTCTTCCACGCGTGGTTCGTGGCTCGATACATTGAGCAGATCGCCGCTGCGGGAAAAGCCATCTATCCGTTACCGCTCTATGTGAACGCGGCGCTGCGGAATCCATTTCAGACAACGCATGAACACAACTACGAGACGGGTGGGGCCACCGACAATGTCATTCCCATCTGGAAAGCCGCGGCTCCGTCAATTGATCTCGTCGCACCGGATATCTATATGGAAGGTAGCGCGGAATATCTGAAGATTCTTGATCTGTATCATCGCCCGGACAATGCGATGTTTGTTCCGGAGACTGGCCAATCGCCCGCATATTCACGATATTTTTTCGCTGCTCTGGGGCACCAAGCCATCGGATTCTCACCCTTTGGCCTCGATTACACGAAATATGACAACGCTCCGATCGGCGCAACCCAGATCACCGAAAAATCGCTGGAACCGTTCGCTCTCAACTACAAGCTTGTCGCTCCCATGGATCGAGAAATCGCGCGCCTGAATTTTGACGGCAAGCTGAAAGCGGTTGTAGAGGAAAAGGGCAAACCCACCGGGTCGCTGGATTTCGGGCAATGGAAAGTCACGGTGTCCTACGGGCTTGGACAGTTTGGGGCCAGTGATCCGCCGGGCAACCCGGAACCAACCGGGCGCGCATTTGTCGCACAACTCGCGGACAATGAGTTCCTCGTCGCAGGGTTTTTCTGCCGTGTCGATTTCCATGTCGCAGACTCGTCTTCGCGAAAGCAACGCGAATACGTCCGGGTCGAAGAAGGCAGCTACGAAAACGGAACTTTCAAACCGATTCGCATATGGAATGGCGATCAAACCGACTGGGGATTGAATTTTGCCTCTGTGCCGCAAGTCGTGCGCGTGAGGGTGGGCACTTACTAAATTGAAGCGATTCTTGCTGCGCGATGGCGCGTATACACGATGATGGCGGCGTGAATCCCAAGCCCGATCACCAATCCCACAGCGTGATGAATGCGTCCAACTCCCGGGAGGGCGCTCACCTTCAAGAGCGCCAGTGCGCCCACCGGCACAAAAAGGCAAATGGCTGTCCAAAGTCCCGGATTATATTCACGGAACCCTAACGCCGCCGCGATGTGCACCACCGCATTGACCAGCGTGAGATACACGATGCTCAGGCCCCATCCCGGAGCCACAAAACTCGCCGCATATAGCGAGAGCAAACCAACACCCCAGACTCCCGGCAGATTGATCCATAGCACGGCAAGGGGCGTCAGCGCTTGAACGCCGCCAAAAACTTTTCGATTCACGAACTCGCGAAAGCGGTCGCCGGTGTGCTCCTCAACCTGATGGAACATGTAGACAGGCAGCATCGCGTAGATGAGCAGCCATGCGAGATCCCATCGCAGCGCCAGAATCGGGATCAATAGCGTGAGCAGGATCGCCGCGCACAGCGCGATCGGGACCCAATGCTCATTGAGCCATCGTTCCATTGAGTCAAAGTGTTCCACTAAAGCCCGTCCGCGACAACTCGGACAATGGCCTTCGCTCACCCAAAACGGTCCAAGGCCGAGAATAATCGCGAAACTGGTAATATTGAAAGGATGGCTGGTGTTTCCCAACTGATTCAGATTGAGCTCGGTCCGCCTGTGCGCGTGCCCAAGCCGCAGTGGTTGCGGGCCAAAGCGCCGGTGGGCGAGAACTTCCACAATCTGAAGAAACTCGCCCGTGGACTGGGCCTGCACACCGTCTGCGAATCAGCGCAATGCCCGAACATCGGCGAATGCTGGAATCACAAGACCGCGACGTTTATGCTGCTCGGCGATATCTGCACTCGGCGCTGCGGATTCTGTGCCGTGCCGAAGGGGCGTCCCGAGCCGATCGATTGGGCCGAACCGCAACGGGTCGCAGAAGCCGTCGCGACTTTGGGCCTGAAGCATGCGGTGGTCACGAGCGTGAATCGCGACGATGACAATATCGGCAGCGCCCGCGTTTTTGCCGAGACGATTCACGCCATCCGCGAACTGACCCCGGACTGCCGCATCGAGGTCCTCATCCCCGACTTCCAGGGCCTCGAAGAATCTCTGCGCATTGTGCTCGACGCGCACCCTGACGTGCTCAACCACAACACCGAGACCGTCCCGCGGCTTTATCGCGCGGTCCGCTCCGGAGCCCGCTACGAGCGCACGCTTGCGCTCCTCGAGAATGCGAAGAAATTCTCTCCGGGCATGGTGACCAAGAGTGGCGTGATGGTCGGGCTTGGCGAATCGAGCGAAGAGCTGATCGAAGTTTTCCGCGATCTGGGCACGCGCGGCGTCGACATTCTAACCGTCGGCCAGTACCTGCGGCCGTCGAAGGATCATCTGCCGATCGCCCGCTTCTATGAACCGCAGGAGTTCACCTATCTGCGGAATGAGGCGCTGCGCTTCGGTTTCCGCCATGTTGAGTCAGGACCAATGGTTCGGTCCAGCTATCACGCGCACGAACATGCCGACGCCGCTGCCAACCCACGGGCGGTGACATAGTTTGCGGCGGACGGGATTTCCCGCCCACGTTGCTCCTCCGAAGAACACGATTCTCGGCGTTAGTACCTCCATCGAACAACTAGGCAAAGTGAGGGCGCCTCGGCCATGGTGACCTTCTTGTTGCTGGTCCTGGGATTTCTCGCCGGCTTGCTGGGCGCGCTCACAGGGATCGGCGGAGGCGTCATACTCACGCCGATTCTGGCGCTGCACTTCGGCATCCCCATCCGCGAAGCCATCGGGACGAGCCTGGTCGCTGTGATCACCACTTCAGCGGCCAGTTCGTCTGTTCACCTGCAACGTCACACTACGGACATCCGCTTGGGGATGACGCTGGAACTGGCGACAGCCCTGGGTGCCGCGGTCATGGCTTACCTCGTCGGCTATTTCAACCGAAACGCGCTGGAAGGCCTTTTCGCGGCGTTCCTTCTCTACAGCGCGATCACGATCCTGAGTAAGCGCGGGAAGGTTAAGGATGAGGACAATTCATCGCCGGGAATCAATGGCGAGGTCGTGATTCCTCCGTACGAACCGAAGCGCTATCCGCTAGGACTCGGCGCATCGCTGGTTGCAGGGATGCTGTCCGGCTTACTCGGCATCGGCGGCGGCCCGATCAAAGTACCGGTGATGTACATCTTCATGAACGTGCCGCTGATGGTAGCGACGGCGACTTCAAATTTCATGATTGGCGTAACGGCTGCCGCGAGCGCGATCGTCTATTACCGGCGCGGCGACATAGTTCCGGAGATCGCAGCACCTCTCGCCGCAGGTGTCTTCGTGGGATCGTTGATCGGTGCGCGCCTGGCACCGCGAATTCACACCAAGGTGGTCGTTTATCTACTCGTCGGAGTGATGCTGTATCTCGCGGGAAACTTGATCATTCATCTGGCGAAGGGAGCGATGTGAGCCAGCTAAGAGAACCCGCTTTCGACCGCATCGTGGCCCTTGTGCTCCGTACCGGCGCTTTCGCGTGTTTCTTTGTCATGCTGGCGGGACTGGTGACGGGAGTGTTTCTTCCCGGCCCCATCCCCGGCGATATCGAGAGGGCTGGCGTTCTCCTGATGCTAGCCACTCCGGTTGTCCGCGTGATCGTCGCCTGCTTCCTTTTCTTTCGCGAGAAAGATAAGAAGTACGGATGGATTTCTCTGGGCGTGCTGGTAATTCTGATGCTGGGAGCGCTCTTCGGAATCGGCGAGCACTGAGTCCGGATCAACCATTCAGTAATTCTTTTCGAGGTATTCCCGCAGGCGGCCGGCCCGAAAGCTGGCATCTCCAGTCTCGACTTGCAGGAGAAGCTGGGCAGCGCTCAATTGATTGCGGAAGTCGAGCGCTGCGGAGGTGTCAGGATTGGTAACCGACTGCAGGTTCTTATCGATTTGCCCGCTCTCAGCCTGAAGTGATTTGAGCTTGGCTTCCTGAACTGTGGCACTATCGAGCAATTGCTGGCGCAGGACCTCCATGTTGCGGACCACATCGCCCTCCTGCAATTTTTTCCACTCACTATAAGAATCCGCTGCGCGATCGAGGTGCTTGTCGATGGCGCGACTGGCAAGGTTGTAGTTGACAGAGACGGCTCCGTAAGGCTGCGCGCCGTAAGCGACTGGATTCACTTGCTGGTGCACGCCCACGGAAAGAGCTACGTCCCAATTGTTCTGGCGGTTGAGCCTATCAAGCGCCTTTTGCTGGCTGGCTTCGCCGTTCTGTTTCTGTGCGACAAGCTCCTTCAGAGGTTTATCGCTGAGGGGTGGGACATAGATCGCGGCGATTTTCGACTGGGTATCGGCACGGTCGGCCTCCAGCTTGATCTTCGTTGTCTGCAGCGAAAAAAGCATGAGGCGCGTCGCAGTTTGGGCCTCCACCATTTTCGAGGTCGTGGCCATCAGTTCGTCCAGCGATTTCGCGGCCTGTTCGATCAGCGTGAGCCGGTGATTCAACGCTTCTCTCTCCAAGCTGGACAGCGCATATTGAACATCCTGCTGAGCCGCAGTCGTAGCTTTGTAGAGCTCGCAGTTCTTGCGCGCCACAGCCATGGTCAGACCGGCTTTCCGGAAGTCGGAGAGACCGAGCGATGCGCCGCCAACCAATTGCAGCGGCAAACCGGTTTCGGGCTGCGTGAAGCCGCCGGCGGCAATCGGAGTTCGCAACAGGTCGCGCTGAGCCTCGGCCTGCTCCATCACATAAGAGCAATAAGCCAACTGATCAGTCAGGTCCCCTGCCCACGCTGTACTTGCCAGGAACAGGGCGGACACTATCACCAACTTCCAGTGATTTGGAAACATTCTTTTCTCCTTCGGCGCGGCTAAATGGGTCAAAAAAGCACTGGCTTGCTGCCCAGGAACACGGTCTTGGATTTCGCGGAATCGGCGTGATCCAGATTCATCTGGATCAGGAAGCCGCGAATCTGCGTCTTGAAGATGGGATGGATGGCTTGCTCTTCGCCCGGAAATATCTGCTTCACCGTACCGACCTTGCGGCAGGCAATCATGTTCAGATAGCAGTCGTAGACGGAACTTCCGGCCACCGCATGCGCCTGGTTGTCGTAGGGCACGAATGCAAAGTAAAGTGTCTGGCCGCCCGCGGCATTCAGGTAATACGGATTTTGCTTGGCGGTGCCGATCGCCTCTCGTAAGCGATCGATCTGGCGGGATTCTTCCTGCAGCTGTTTCTCCGCCACGTTGATGGCAACGTCCAGCTGCGCGACCTCGGAGCGCAACTCCGCCTGCTTTACCAGCACGTTGAGCGAACTGGTGCCCGTGGTGGTCTTATCGAGAACGCTGTCGGTAAGCAAGACTTCGGCAATTTTGCTATCGGTGTAGGCTCCTTTTGCCTGGTTCAGGGCGGCGAGCTGCGTAGCCGCATCACCCTGCGTGATCAATCCGCTGGCGAGATCCTTGTTGATGTTCGACTCTACCTGGTTCAGCTGGGCCAGCACCGTTTGCGTTTTCTGGTTGTCGGCGAGCTTCTGACGGTCGAGGGTCGCGAGCTCGGGTCCGGCGGTGAGGTTGTGGGTCTGCTCGCGCGCGATCGCGGTCTGCAGTTGCGGTTCGAGAGCGAGCAGAGCGGCGCGATGTTTTTTCATCTCGGCCACGCCACTGTTCAATTTGTTGGTGTCGACCTTTAGATCCTCGATGGTCTGCTGGCTGGTCACCAGCTTTTCGCGGAAGTCGAGGCTCTTCTCGTCAGCAGCCGAGAGAATCACCGGCGCGGCCCAGGAACTGTTCACCGCGTAGAATCCCATGACCCAGGCGTAGGCAAGAATGCCGATCAACACGAGATACAGCACCGCGATGGCAAAGACTCGATACAGCGTAAGGATGAGTTTGTAGTGCAACGATTGCAGGGTCTGCGGGGGCGGCGCCTTCCTCGTCTGAGTGTCAGGCGGCATTGTTTTTGGTTCCGGCGGGAGCGTGTCAGCGGATGGCGTTGCCAAGAGGCACCTCTTGTTGTTCGATAGTTCGAGTGCCCCAGTCCGCGGAATCCATAGTGCACAGGGCGAGGGGCGTCAGAAACAAGCTGCTGACGAACGACCAGGCTACGTATGCTGCAAAGGCCAGAGGATGGGTGATCGCCTCTTTCGCGCTGTATCGCTTGATCACCCAACTCAGAACTGCCCCAATTCCAAGCGCCGTCAAAAGCGGGACGGGTCCAGTCCAAGCCAGTGGATCCTGAGTGAGCATGGTCATCAAGACTAGAAATCCAACCAGAGCTCCGACCGGGGTCAAAACCAGAGTGAGCACCGTGTTCGGGTGCAGCTTCCAGACATGCTGCGGCAAAGTCTTGAGCGTGTAGAAGAAGTCCCGCACAATGCTCCGCCGCCAGCGCAGTTGCTGCTTGAAGAGAACAGAGAGCGTGTTGGGCACCGTAGTCCAGCAAAGCGCGTCGTTGTTGATGTACGTTCCGTACCCGCGCAGTAGGGTCTGGTGAGTCAGAAACCTGTCCTCGCCTTGATTTACCGGAATGCCGAACCAGTTGCGGGCGCGGATTGCCGGCTCGATTTCGAGCAACAACTCGCGCCGGATCGCGAAGAGACAACCGCTAATGCAGCACACACTGCGGGTCCAGTTCTCCGGAATCTTATACAGCTGGAACGCCGAGTAATAAATTATCGTCTGGATGGCAGTGATGACGCTCTCGTTCGGATTCCTGACTCCAACCCGGCCACCTACCGAACCCATGCGCGGTTCGGCGAAACAGGCGGTCAATTCGCGGATGGCGTCGGGATGGAAGATGCAATCCGAATCAATCGAAATGATGACCTCTGCCGTGGAATGTTGAAGGGCATTGCAAACCGAGCGCGCCTTGCCGCTGTTGACTGCATTCCGCCCGGTCCGGATCCGAATGTTGGTGAAGTCCCGCTGAGCTTTGATCATCCACTCGTAGCTGTCGTCGGCGGAACAGTCGTCTTGCGCGATCACTTCAAACTTGGAGTTCGGATAATTGCTCTTGCTGATGCTCTCGATCGTTTCATACACCGTCTTGCCCTCGTTGTAACAGGGCATCAGCACGCTGACGGTTGGCTCGTAGCTGTAATCCTTCCTGGCCCTTACGCTAGGGAAAGAAAACCGCATGATGATCCCCATGACGTACTTCACCACAGAGATCAGCAGGCAGAGAACCAGAATCAGCCAGAGAAGAATGGGGGCCATGAACGCCGCGCCTCCGGAATTCGCACAATATAACATCCGGACAGGCGCCTGAATTCAGGAAAGAGCAGGACGATCCACCTTAGGTACGGCAAGCATCGCACCCGCAAAGGGCGCGAAAAGTGATCAGAATATGTGCAGTTTAATGCTCAGATACTTCTTCGGATTCTCGCGGATCCCCTTGACCAGCGCCTTCGTCTCTACCAACATATCGCTGGCATTGTTGTAGAGGGTTTCGTCTTTGAAGAGCTTGCCCGCCGAGCCTTGGCCGGCTTCGAGTTCTGTGGTGAGTTCTGACAGCTTGGTGATCGTCGTATCCAACTTCTTCGCCAGTTCCTCGTCCTTCGCCAGCTTGCCCAGCGTTCCCTTGCCCGCGTTGATGTCGTCGGTGACCTTCTTCAGGTTGGCGATCGTATCGTTGGCGTTGTTATAGAGCGACGGGTCTTTCAGGAATTTTCCGGCCGTGCCCTTGCCTTGCTGCATGTCGTCGATCACGCTGTTCATTTTGTCGAGCGTGGAAAGGAACTTGTCATAGGCGTCGTTGCGGCTGATGAGAGCGCCGAGACTTCCCTGGCCGCTTCCCACTTCTGAGACGATCTTCTGGAAATCGGCAACTGTCGCCGAGAAGCGGTTATAGAGTGTCGGGTCGTAGATCAGTTTTCCCAGAGATCCCTTGCCGCTTTCGGCGAATGCCAGAATGCGGTCGGCGCGTTTCAACAACGCGTCCATGTTTTGCAGCGTGCTTTGGCTGGCGCGGACCACCTGGTTGAAGTCGGGATGAACCTGTGTCGGCAGAATGTCGCCGTCGTGCACATCTCCCGCCACGGCCTGCGAGCTGTCGATATCGAGATAGGTCTCGCCGAGCACTCCAGCCGTCTCGAGGGAAGTCACCGAGTCTCGTCGCAGGGCATAACCATACTTCGTGCTCACTTTCATTTGGACTTCGACGGGCGTCAGCCGCTTATCTGCCATGTTGACGATGCCGATATGAGTCACATTGCCGATATCGACCCCACTCAGGCGCACGGGAGCGCCGATTCGCAGCCCTTCGGCATTGTCGAAATAGGATCTCAGCGTGATACGCGGAGTGAAGAGCCCCGCCGTGCCCGACATGAGGAACAGCAGAAATCCGAGCGTCAGACTGGCGACGATCACCGTGATCCCAACACGCAGTTGCGACCACTTGAGCTGCTTCTGGCTAGGCAAATGATTTCCTCATGACGCCAGTTGGGATGTGTTGCGCCGGCCGCGACAACAGCTCAGATCGCTGCCGGTTTTCTGCTGCGCGCCCCATCGCTGCATAATAACAAAATCAAGGCCACGCCTACGTACGAGGACGCAACATAGGCATCGTCAGCAGAGCTAACAGGTATGCGGCGGCTCCGCACGCCAGGGTAATGGTCAATCCGAACTGGATGGCAATCACCATCGCCAGCACCGATCCCATCACACTTGCCGCGGCATTCATCGCCCAGGCCCACTCCACGGCATTGTCCGACGCTCCTTGACCAGACGGAAACTCGGGTGCGGGAGAAGCCGCCAGAGCACGAAGGCCCGTGGGGAAAGGCATTCCCATGACAAATCCCAGTGGGATCAACAGGACTCCGCTAACCAGCAGACGATAGTCGAAACTCATACCCACGAGCGCGGCGAGCCGGTTCGGAAGGAAGAACACATCCGCCGCCAGCGTGAGAATAACGAGTGCCAGCGGGATCCAGCCCATCTCCGGCCGTGGCAACCAGAGCCGGGAAAGCAGGCTGCCGGCGCCACTCGATAACATCAGTAGAAAAATAACCACGGTCAGGGCGTATGTCGGATGTCCGAGAAAGAGCACAAAGCGCTGGATAAACGCGATCTCGACCATGATGTAGCCGAGTCCCACGGCAACGAAATAGAGCAGACAAAGCGGGGATTTGCGAGACTGGTTGCTCCGCAAGG
The DNA here is from genome assembly GCA_963787685.1 of uncultured Acidobacteriota bacterium. Lineage (GTDB taxonomy): Bacteria > Acidobacteriota > Terriglobia > Terriglobales > Acidobacteriaceae > Sulfotelmatobacter. The sequence goes on along the minus strand of CAWBED010000018.1, from coordinate 45,409 downwards.
CCAGCGGCAGAACCAGAAATACGAGCACCGCAACGATCGAGATGACGAGCACCAGCAGCAGAACCAGTACACCAAGGTTTACTTTCCAGTCGATCCCCTGGCGCAGTCCTTTTTCTCCAAGAATCTGGCTGGCCTTGAGCGTGAAGAAGAAGAATGGCGCGTTATCGTTCACCGGCGCGACGTTGTAGGCGTAGCCCCTGGCAAAGGCGTACGGATCATTGCTGGCAATCAGTTCGGAGAACGGATCGTGCCCGGACTGTGACGGCAGATAAATCGGCTCAAGTTCCGAATAGCGATCGAAATGCTTGTTCACCGCCGCCTCTTCCTCGGCCGTAAACGCAGTCTTCTTCGCCAGCACGATCACCGGGATACCGTCTTCATCGAGCGATCCCTGTGACGCCACAATGAAGTTGCGGGCAGGATTCGCGACACCGAGGCGATGCAGTGCGTCCATCGCAACGGCCACAACGCGCAACGCTTCACGCGGCTCGCGGAACTCCCAGCGCGTTATCGCGATCATGCCTTCCGGCTTGAGGTGATCGAAATATTCGCGGAAGGCGTCAACCGTATACAAATTATTTTCGCTGAGTGCGAAGGCGCCGGCCGCGGTCGAAGCCCACGTGTCCACGAGCGTCATCTGTACAACATCGAAATGCTGCGGAGTCGAACGCAGGAACGAACGGCCGTCCGTGACGTGAATGTGAACATCGGGACGATCGTAAAGATGCTGCGCGTAATCCGCGTACCGACCACGCATGATCGTGGTGGCGATGATGGGGTTGATTTCGATTCCGGTGACGCTCGGACTGCCGTTGGCCACGGCTCGCAACACGTCCACGCCACCACCCGGCCCAATGATCGCGAAATCTCCGTGTGGGCGTAAAACATTAGCCAGCGCTGGCGGCGCTGCCATCAGATTGTGCTCCCACACCGTGCCCTGCCAATGCGAAAGATCGGCGTTCATGATGTAAGTGGATGCATCGGCGTCGATGACAATCGCCTTCGCCTGTCCTTGTCGATCCACTTCCACCCGCGACAACGCATTCCAGCGCGCGAACTCAACCCACTCCGGATTGCGGAACATCCCCTTCGCATAAACAATGTCAATCAGGCGTCCCGAATGGTTCGCCGCGATCAGCCCAGCGAGAACCAGCGCCAGGAAGCCTGCGAATTTGCGGATGGTGCTGGTCTCTGCCCAAAGGATGGCCGCAAGAGCTAAAGAAATTCCCGCGGCTAGGATCGTATTCGGCCCGCCCAGCCAATTCAGCAACGGGACGACCGCAAGGCAGGCCAGCGCTCCACCGCACAAATCGGCTCCATAGAGCCGTGGAATGCGACTGGTTTCGCGCGCGAACACAATCGAAAAGAGAAGTCCCGTAAGGAAGAACGGCACGGCAGCGGCCAGATAAATTACCGTCAACCGCACGAAGTTCATTGCCGAGACGTCAAGCGCCACCCTCGCGTGCAGCACAGTCTCCAGCACAATGAAGATCACTACGGAATTCGCCATGCACAGCCAGCTAGCGATCACGCGAGTCTCAGAATTCGCGAATTGGCTCTTGAGCAAGTAGGCGAACACTCCGCCGGCCCCGAGTCCCAGCAGAGCGATCGAAATAGCAAGAAATGCGAAGTGATAGAAGAGAACAACCGAGAACAGGCGCGTCAGCGCAAGCTCCAGCAGCAATGTCGAAAAGCTGGTAAGCGCGAGCGCCGCCAACAGCGTGGACTCTGGGATTTCCGCCCTGCGCGCAGCAACAGGCGTGGGAGCAATCGCAGCCATAATGGGATCGAAGGCGACAGTCTAGCAGATGGCCGCCGAAGAATTGGGCGGCGTGCCGATCAGAATCCGGATGGCGAAAGGTTCTCCTTCGTGAATCTTCGTGACCTTGGTGGTGAGAGTTTGACACCAGATGGCGAAGAGCGCTCTAACTCTCGAGAATCACCTGCGCAATCGCTTGTTCCGCTGTGTGCGTGATCGACAGCGCGGCATTCTTAACTCCCAACTTGGCGGCGAACTCTCCGGCTTTGCCGTGAAACGTCATCGTCGGACGTCCCCCAGGCATGCGTGTAACCTCACAGTCCCGCCAGCGAACACCGTGATTCCATCCCGTGCCGAGCGCCTTCATCGCAGCCTCTTTCGCCGCGAAGCGCGCCGCATAGCGCTCGTAGCGATTCGCCTTTGAGTCGCAATAGCGCATTTCCCCTTGCGTGTAAATGCGATCGAGGAAGCGCTGCCCGAAGCGCTCGATTGACTGGCGAATGCGGGGGACCTCTGCGATATCGATACCTGTGCCTACTATCATTTCGTCCTCGGCCCTGAATCTTACAGCAAGCGGTCGCCGCGATAGAGCAAGCGCCCGTCGACCATGCGAGCCTCGGCCGTCATCTCATGCGGCTTTAGCGGACCGGTGCCGTCGATGTGCAGCACTTCATGTCCATGAGCGACGAGCCAGTCAGAAACCAACCGGCGATGGCACTGGAAAAACGAACGTTCCGCGCACATATACGCGGTCCGAGATTGCTCGGCCAGCCCCACAAGCTCCGACGCGGCCTGCTCGAACTCCGGCGTGAACATGTAATCGGCGTAGTTCCGGAAACTTTGGTTGCGCAAAGCGATGTTGGGCGACTCATCAAGGGTCTTCTTGCGATATCCACCGAGCGTCTTCATCCAGACGTAGCGAATTCCAGCCGCGGGCAGAGTTTCTTCCAGAGAACTGCGATTGAATTGAGGCAGGCGGCGCGACATAGGAAAGGCGCGGATATCGACGAGAGTCTCGATCCGGTGCGCCTGCAACGCGGAGATCAACTCATCCAATGTGCGCGTGGAATGCCCGATAGTGTAGACAGTGGCCAACACGACTTCGATGCAAAAGGGGTGCTATCCGATGCGGGGCTATCCGATACGGGCTATCGATACATGGAGGGCGGCCGCGATCAGCGGTTCTTCGTCTGGGAAAACGGTCCGCAGGTCCAGCAAGACTCGTCCTTCTTCCACGCGGGCAATGATCGGCGGATCAGAAGCGCGGAGGCGTGCAGCAAGTTCATCCGCGCTGACGCCGTCCCGACTCAAGGCTAGCAGCCGGGTCGGCAATGCTGATGACGGTGCCGCTCCACCGCCAATGACAGATTCACCGTCGATGATTTCGACGTTGAATTTCTCCGACCGGACTTGTGCCGCCAGCGTCTCCGTGCGCCTGCCGATCTCTTCCTTCGTCAAACTCATCATCTTCAGAGTTGGGATCGAGTCGTAGTCGCGCTTGACGTACAGAAGCAGCGTGGCTTCCAGCGACGCGTAAGTGAGCTTGTCCACTCTCAGCGCGCGGAACAGCGAATTAGCGCGCATCCGCGCGATCAGATCGGGGCGACCGCTCAGAAGTCCGGCTTGCGGTCCGCCCAGCAGCTTGTCGCCGCTATAGGTGACAACGTCGACGCCGGCCCGCAAGCTGTCGAGAACGCTGGACTCGCCCTGGATGCCGAAATTCTGCAGATCGACGAGCGCGCCGCTCCCCAGGTCCTCCATCAGCGGCACATTCCGGTCCCGCGCCAGCTTCGCCAATTCCGCAGTGGTTGGCTGCTCGGTGAATCCAGTGATCTCAAAGTTTGAACGATGCACGCGAAGCAGCAATCGCGTTCGTTCGTTCATCGCCTTTTCGTAGTCGCCGACACGCGTACGGTTGGTGGTGCCGACCTCCCGCAGCGTCGCGCCCGATTTCGCCATCACGTCGGGAATGCGGAACGATCCGCCGATCTCCACCAGTTCGCCCCGCGAGACAATGACCTCGCCACCTTCGGCTACCGTGTTGAGTGCCAGCAGCACCGCAGCAGCGTTGTTATTGACCACAATGGTCGAGACGTATTGAGGTTCCCCAGAACTGCGTTCTTGCGGGACGGCCGAGGCGGCCGTCGCCACATGTTGCTGGAAGCCATCAGACAGTAGTTTCTGGAATAGCCGGTCGACGTGAACGTCGCGCTTGCCCCGCTCTCCCGTCTCGACATTGAATTCAAGATTGCTGTAACGACCGGCAGTCTCGCGCACGTGTTGCAGCGCCGCTTCCGCCAGCGGAGCCCGGCCAAGGTTCGTATGCAGAATGACTCCAGTCGCGTTGATGACCGTGCGCAAGGAATGGCGGAGCGACTGGCGAAGCTGACTCTCGATCGCACCTGTGACTCCTCCCAACGCAAGTCGCAGTGCCTGTTCATCAAGTAATCCCGAGGAAATTTCCTGGCGCAGCCGCGACAAAACCGAGCGGGCCGCATCCGTGACCGCGGCCGCTCCGTGGGCGTCGACGAGGTTCGTCGCGGCCGGCGTTCGGATCAACTCGTCGACCGAAGGCAACTCGCGAAAAAGCTCCGATTTGGCCACGCTCTTCATCTTCGGGGATTATCCCATGAAAACCGCGCCGGACCTTCGATTCGCCGCCCTTATAACGTATGGAGGTAAGCCAGCAAATCTTCAATATCCTGAGAGCTAAGCTTCTGGCTATACCCCGGCATTTCGTTGCGCCCGAGCCGGACGATATCGGTCACACGCTCGTCGTTGGCCGGCAGTCCGCTGAGCGATAGATATTTGTGCTGGAACACGCCTTTAAGACTCGGACCCTTCTTGCCGCGTGAAGAATACGGTTCGTGGCAGCGGTCGCATTCGGCATCGTAAATTTTCCTGCCGGCTGATTGCTGCGGATTCAGCCCGAGTTCCGCATCCGACTTCCGACGCTCGACGTCGCACGCAGACGTTGCGGCCAGTGTGACCAGCGCCACCAGCGCAATTAGAACAATCCCGGCACCGTTTATCGTATTCAGCTGCCTGGGCCACTTGCTTTCTTTCGATTGCATTGAGTCCTTGCCTCTCAAGGATGCGCGGCTCTGCGCGCCGCTTTACAATGATAGAGCAAAGCGCACGCTCCCCCATGACCGTCGCCATCAAACGCGTCTATGAACCGCCCGCACGGACGGACGGGGCAAGAATTCTTGTCGACCGCCTATGGCCTCGCGGACTCTCCAAGGAGCGCGCCGCTGTCGATCAATGGCTCCGGGATCTGGCTCCTTCCAATGAACTCCGTCGCTGGTATCACGAGCACTTGGATCATTGGCAGACCTTCCGCAGCAAATATCTGAAGGAGCTCGCGCAGCCTGAATACGAAGATGCGTTGCGGCAGCTCTACGAACTGGCGCGTAAGAAGAAACGGCTCACCCTCCTTTTCGCCTCGAAGAACGAAACCCACAACAATGCCGCCGTTTTGAAGGAATTGCTCGACGGAGTGCGCAAGCCTCCGAAGGGAACCGGTCCCGGCGCCGCATATGGAGCCCGCGCGCGGAAGACGGCTATCCGGCGCAGATAGAGTTCCGCGCTCCCGCCCCACCTGCATGCCGATCACATTTCAAACCGCGCTTCCTGGAAACCTGTCTGAGCTCCTCTCAATGATGAAGGAACTGCAGAAGGACGATCCCTGGTCCGTGCCGTTCAACGAAGCCGAAGCTGCGAACGTCACGGAACGGTTGCTGCGCGATCCGTCGCTCGGCCGAGTGTGGTTCATTGCTGCCGACGGACAAACGCATCGGCTACATCGTCATGGCCTTCGACTACAGCCTTGAATACCGCGGCCGGGGCGCCTGGATCGACGAATTCTTCGTTCGCCGCACGTATCGCGGACAAGGCATAGGCACGCGAGTTCTTGAATTCTTCGCAGCCCAGGCGAAAGAACTCGGAGCCACCGTTGTTCACCTCGAGGTCAATCACGGCAACCCTGCGCTCGAACTCTACCGGCGCTCGGGATTCGAAGATCATCCCCGCTATCTCATGACGAAGTGGATCATCGAGAAACCGTAATGTCGTTTAGAATCGTGCCCGCATGAGGTCGGTCTTCCAATGGAATCTCGGCTCGCGCTCGCTGGAACTCGGCAAGCGCACGCTAATCATGGGCGTGGTCAACGTCACGCCGGATTCGTTTTCCGATGGCGGCCAGTTTCTCGACCGGGACAAAGCTGTCGAACAGGCGGAGCGTCTGCTCGACGAGGGAGCCGACATCATTGATGTTGGCGGCGAATCCACGCGACCGGGAGCACGCGTTGAAACCGGAGCGCCGCGGAGTTCAGATGCAAAACACTCTCCGTCCACAAAGCAGGCCGCGCCCGCCGTCACGGCCGACGAAGAACTCAAGCGCGTGATCCCGGTGATTGCGGAGTTAAAAAAGAAACATCCCACGGCGCTTATCTCAGTTGATACCTACAAAGCAGCCGTGGCCCGGGCCGCGGTTGGCGCGGGCGCTGAGATCGTCAACGACGTTAGCGGGTTTCGTTGGGACCCGCAGATGACCCGCACCGTCGCAGATCTGAAATGCGGGGCCGTTTTGATGCACATGCGCGGGCGTCCGGAAGAGTGGCGGACACTCCCTCCGGCGGGAGACGTTGTTTTGTTGGTGAAGCGTGAGCTGAAGGAATGGGCCGAAAAAGCGGTGCTGGCAGGGGTTCGCCGTGAGCGCATTGTGCTTGACCCGGGCTTCGGCTTCGGGAAAAGTTTCGACGAGAACTATCCTCTGATGGCCCGCTTCGGCGAGCTGCAATCCGCGGGATTTCCGCTTCTGGCGGGCGCTTCCCGCAAGTCCTTCATCGGCCGAACTCTTGCGCAGGCTGGGCAGGATGTCCCTCCCGAGCGCCGCCTTTATGGCACGCTTGCCGCTCAGACGGCGCTGATTCTCAAAGGCGCCCACATCATCCGTACGCACGATGTGAAAGCAGCGGTCGAGTCTGCCAGAGTTGCCGACGCGATCTCGCGCGCGTACTGACCAACTTTTCATTTCAGGAAAAATATTCTCGCTTATTTTCCTGCTACGAGAGGGCGGCAAGACCTAATCTGCCAATCCACAGCACTGCGGGCTGCCTTGGGCCGCACACTATTTTTAGTAGGGAGATGGAGAGGTCTCCCGATCACTCGTTATGGATTCTCTGATCAAGCTATCGGCCGACGCTAGAGTCACTGTACGGAGAGCTGGCCCTCCTGATCTCGACGGTGCGTGCGTCGTCTACTGGATGCAGCACGCCCAGCGCGGCATCGATAATCCTGCGCTCGATGTCGCCGTGGAAGCCGCTAATATTCTGGGCAAGCCGGTGGTTGTGTTCTTCGCCCCGGTGCCTTTCTATCCCCACGCCAACCTGCGGCATTATCGGTTTCTGAATGAAGGCATTGCCGATATCGCGGATGCGTTGAAAAAACGCAATGTCGGATTTGTTCTCCGTCGCTACCCTGACCATAGCCTGGCGAAATTCTGCGACGAAGTGAAAGCTGTACTGGTCGTCGGCGACGAAAATCCCATGCGCGAGCCCGAAGGCTGGCGGCAAACGGCAGCCAAGAGACTCACAGTGCCGCTGTGGACCGTCGACGCCGATGTGATCGTCCCGTCAAAGCTGCTGGAAAAAGCGCAATATGCGGCGCACACGATTCGTCCACGGTTGCAGGCCCAATTGAAAATGTATCTGGTCCCGTCGGAGAACCCCCAGGCGCATCTCGCCTGGAAAAAGCCCGCGGGTCTCATTTCGCTCGATCCAGCGACTGACATCACCGAAGGCTGGCAACTCGATCGCTCTGTTTCTCCGGTCTCGAACTGGCGTGGTGGAACGTTCGAAGCATTTCGCCTGCTACGGGATTTTGTCGAACACAAGCTGCGCGGCTACGGCACGCAGCGAAACAAGCCCGAAGTCGACCACACCAGCCGGCTCTCACCGTATTTGCATTTCGGCCATATCAGTCCGATCACGGTCGCTCTGGCCGTCGAAAAATCCGACGCACCCAAGGCCGACAAAGAAGCCTTCCTGAATCAGATCATCACTTGGCGGGAATTGTCGGTGAACCTGGTTCGCTTCAATCCGAACTACGACAACTTCGAGTGCGCCGAGCCTTGGGCGCACCGCACGCTGGCCAAGCATGCGAAGGATCTACGCCCCGTTTTGTACAGCGAGAACCAACTGGAGCACGCCGAAACGCACGATCCACTATGGAACGCTGCTCAAATGCAGATGGTCAACACGGGATGGATGCACAACTATGTGCGGATGTATTGGGCGAAGAAGATTCTGGAGTGGAGCCGCACTCCGGCCGAAGCCCACCGCATCGCCGTTTATCTGAATGACAAATACGAACTCGATGGCCGCGATCCGAACGGCTATGCCGGAATCGCCTGGGCGATTGTAGGAAAATTCGACCGCCCCTGGTTCGAGCGGTCGATCTTTGGACAGATTCGTTACATGTCCGGCGCGAGCACCGGCAAGAAATTTGACAGCAAGAAATACATCGAGCAGAACCTGTCAGCCGTGTTGTTCTGACGCGCTCACTTCACGCTTTCTAAAGCCTTCGCGACTTCATCCACTCCGGGTACGACGGGGATGTCGTAGTTCTTGTGCCACGCCAGCTTTCCATCCTTATCGATGATGGAAATCGCGCGTCCCGTGATCCCCTTCTCTTCCAGAAAAACACCGTATTTCTGCGCCACCGCACCCCGAGGCTGAAAGTCCGCGAGCAGAGGATAGTGGATGCCCATTTTTTCGGCGTACGCTTTATGCGACCACACGCTGTCGACACTGAGGCCGAGAACCTGAGCGTCCAACTGGTCGAACCTCTTCATGTCGTTTACGAAGCAGGCGTGCTCTTTCGTGCAGACCGGGCTCCAGTCGAGCGGATAGAAAACGATGACGACGCGTTTCTTGCCCCGGAAACTGCTCAGCGCGACATCCTGCTGGTTCTGATCTTTGAGCGTGAAATCGGGTGCGGCAGCTCCAACGGTTGCGGACATAGATTTCTCCTGAATGATTCTTCATGAATCTTGATGATAACCGAAGCCGCGTCTTTGAGATTCAGGATGGCGATGAGGAACTCTAGAACGCCTTCCCCGAATCCAGCAAAATCGTCACCGGCCCCTCGTTCACCAATTCCACCTGCATCATCTCCTGAAAGCGCCCGGTCTCGCAGCGCAGACCGGCGGCGCGAATGCGCTCCACGAAGAGTTCATACAACCGGCGAGCGTGATCCGGTGGCGCCGCGTCGTCAAACGAAGGACGCTTGCCCCGCCTCACATCCCCATACAACGTGAACTGCGAAACCGCCAGCACGCTGCCGCCAACTTCACGCACGCTGCGATTCATCTTTCCGTCATCATCTTCAAAAATGCGCAGGCCCGCGATCTTCTCCGCCAGATAACTCACGTCCGCCTCGGTATCCGCCTGCCCTACTCCCAACAGCACGAGCAATCCCATGCCGATCTCGCCGGCAATCCATTCGTTCACCGTAACTTTGGCGCGGCTCACGCGCTGCACGACGGCACGCATATCATTCCTCGAGCGCGATCGACCTAAGCATAGGCGTTTCTTTCGTGAAACTTCCTGCCCTTTGTGGTTAAGAATTTTGGCCGCACCCGCCCGGCCCGACGTTTGACCCCGGCAACGGCCAACCATTAGGATTCAAGTGTGCAATCCCAAGTTAACAGAGGATTTGCCGGAAGCAGCATGGCCCTTCCTTTACACTAATTCACCGAGACAATTACACTACACACTCGCCTTTTTTCGTACCGCAGTGCGTAAGCAGTAGCAAGAGGTGGAGGGCCGAGGCCCGAACCGATAAACCCGTCGTGACTGGCCGACTATCGGCCGCTGACAGACGCGGCGAATGACCAACGACGAACGACAAAGATGACGATTGCGCGACCAAAAGTACCGAATTCAAATCTAATCGAGGCAAGCGAGGAGAAACATGGCAGCCGTTGACGAGAAGGTAAAGCAGATTATCGTGGAGCAGTTGGGCGTGGATGAAGGCGAAGTCACATCGAGTGCATCGTTCGTAGACGATCTGGGCGCCGACTCGCTCGACACCGTCGAACTGGTTATGGCGTTCGAAGAAGCCTTCGACATCGAAATTCCCGACGAAGACGCTGAGAAGATTCGCACCGTGCAGGATGCCGTCGACTACATCGGCAAGCACGCAAAGGCGGGGAAATAGTTTGGGACGCAGGGTCGTAGTTACAGGCCTCGGCTTGATCTGCGGCGTGGGCAATTCCACCGGCGACGTGTGGAAGGCCGTGCTGGAAGGCCGGAGCGGTGTGGGACGCATCACCGGCTTCGACGCCAGCGCTTTCGCCTGCCAGATCGCTGCCGAGGTCAAAAACTTCGACCCTCTGAACTACGTCGAAAAGAAGGAAATGAAAAAAATGGCGCGCTTTATTCACCTGGCGCTTGCCGCCTCGGATGAAGCGATGAAGATGTCGGAACTGAAAATCACCCCAGAGAACGACGAACGCGTAGGCGTGCACATCGGCTCCGGGATCGGTGGATTCGACATCATCGAGCGTGAGCACAGCGCTCTGCTCGAAGGCGGACCACGCAAGATTTCTCCCTTCTTCATTCCGGCGGCCATCATCAACCTTGCCGCCGGCCAGGTTTCCATGCGTTTTGGCGCCAAGGGGCCAAACGAAGCGACGGCGACGGCCTGCACCACCAGCGCGCACTCCATCGGAGATTCCTTCCGCATCATTCAGCACAACGACGCCGACGTAATGATCGCCGGCGGCTCTGAAGCGGCAATCACTCCCATGGGTGTCGGTGGATTCGCCGCGATGCGTGCGCTCTCCACGCGCAACGACGATCCCGAAAAGGCCAGCCGTCCGTGGGATCAGGGGCGCGATGGCTTCGTGATCGGCGAAGGCTCGGGGATCATGATTCTCGAAGAGTTGGAGCACGCCCGGAAGCGCGGCGCTCCCATCCTCGCCGAGGTGGCCGGGTATGGCATGTCGGGCGACGCATATCACATGACACAACCTGCGCCTGAGCACGAAGGCGGCTTCCGTGTCATGCGCAACGCGGTGCGCGACGCCGGGGTGACGCCGCAAGTCGTCAACTACGTAAACGCCCACGGCACTTCGACGCCTATTGGCGACACGCTTGAAGCCCACGCGATTCGCAATTTCTTCGGCGATCACAAAATCGCGGTCAGTTCCACAAAATCGATGACAGGCCATCTTCTCGGCGGCGCTGGTGGACTCGAAGCCGGCATCACCGTGCTCGCTCTGCGCGATCAGATTCTGCCGCCGACGATCAATCTCGAAAATCCCGATCCCGACACCGCCGGGATGGACCTCGTTCCCAACCAAGCCCGCAAAGCCGAGGTCGAATACGCCATGTCGAACTCCTTCGGCTTCGGCGGCACCAACGGCGCGTTGCTCTTCCGCCGCTGGACCGAATAACGCTGCGAATCGTCCACCGATTCACGACTCGTATCAGGCCATGCCTTCAGGCATGTTGTTTCGTTCCGCAAAACGTAATCGCCTTTAGGCGCTGCCTCCCCCAAACCCTTGATCCCACGCGGCTTTCCGCCGTAATGTCCTTTCTCACACGCGCTTAAATCAGTAATGTCCGTTCGGCCTTTTCATGTTTGTCCTTTGGGTCGTTGTCACGACTCCATCTTGCGGCCACAATGGATTTCGAAAGTGGAGTCTTTCCCCTCACTATGGATAAAGCTTTCACGATGGAAAAATCTGTCGCCGCCGTTCTCGCTCCGTTGGCCCTCCCACGCAAGAACACAGCCCGCGCCGCGCTTGGTGGGCTTTAACGATCCGCACCGCTCTCTTCTGAACGAGTGCTTCCGGCAATTCGGAATCGATACCGTGTCCGTCACGGCCAATGCCGCTGAGCGCCTGCACAAGGAAAAATTCGAGGCCTGCGTGCTGAGCCTTTCCAACGGCGCCGAAGAAGTAATGGAAGCCGCGCGCAGCTCCCGCTCCAACAGCCGCTGCGTCATTTACGCCGTCGGCGGCAGCGCACAAGAAGCGATGCGCTTTTCGAAATATGGCATCAACGCCATGTTTCACGAGCCGCTCGAGCGCCCGGCCATGTTGAAGCTCGTACGCGCCACCCGTTTGCTCGTGCTCCACGAGTTCCGCCGCTACGTCCGGATCCCAGTCATGACCGAGGTGTCGATCGTCGGCGACGGCCAGCGCATCAGCGCGACTAGCATCGAGGTGAGCACTGGCGGCATGTCTATCAAGAGCGCCGAGGACCTCACCATCGGAGCGAACGTCGAAGTCTCCTTCGCACTCATGACCCTGCCGCGCGTCAACGTGCGCGGAGTGGTCAGCTGGAAAAAACCGAAATCGATCGGAGTCCGCTTCGATCCCGCGGATGACAGGCGAATGAAGGTCAAATCCTGGATCGATTCGTATCTGGAAAATTAGTCGCCGTTCCCCAGTTCAAAGGCATACACCGCCGAGAGCGCAGAGCTCGCCGAGATTCTTCTAAGTCTTTCTCGGCGTTCTCAGCCTGCTCGGCGGTGAATTCTTTTATCTCGACCCTCAGCGTTTCTTGTCTGTTCGGCGGTAAATTCGTTTCTAGCTACAATAGCTTCGTGCCCGAAACCAGCACGCGCGAAGCGGCGACCTCCGCGGAGCCCGAATCCGGGCCGCGCCGCTGGTCTCTTCGCCAGCGCATCGTCCTCAGCCTGATCGTCTGGGCGGGATACTGGACCATCCGCCTGCTCGGCCCGACCCTGCGCCTCAGCGTTTCCTACGAAGCAGGAGCGCAGAAGACGCTCGACGCGCGTCCTCTGATCGCATCGTCCTGGCATTCCTGCCTCATTCCGGCAACTTACATTTTTCGTGATATGGGCGTGCGGGTCATGAGCAGCTTCAGCTATGACGGCGAGTACATGGGACGCATCATTCGCCGGTTTGGCTTCGTCGCGGTGAAAGGATCGAGCAGCCGGAATCCCGTGCGAGCTCTTCTGGGATTGCGTCGCGCCCTTGCCGACGGATGGACCGTCGCTTTTACTCTGGATGGCCCGCGCGGTCCCCGACGCAAAGTCAAGCCCGGACCGGTGGCGCTGGCTCGGTCCACAGGTCTCGCTATGACCACGTTTCACGCTGCCGTCGACAAGGCCTGGGTGCTCAATAGCTGGGACCGCATGATGATTCCCAAGCCTTTTTCTCGTGTGCTGGTGCGTGTTGGCAGACTCATCCCCGTCCCAGCCGATGCCAGTGACGAAGACCTCGAGCGCTACACCGCGGAGTTGCAAGCCACTCTGGATCGAGTGTGCGCGTTTGCGGAAGAAAATGTCAGCAAGGCAGGAACGCCCGAATTTCCTTACTACAAAGCCTGATCGACTACTCCATCGTCGATCCCAGCATTTGGTACCTGTACTTCTTGCCATCCCAGAAAAGCACCGACGAAGTCTCTTCTCCCTCGCCTTGTTCTTCCATGTAAATCCCCAGTACGGTTTTCTTCTTCATCGCCATCTTTTTCACGGTGAGGGTTTTGAATGGCAGGTTAATCAGCAGGAACTTGGCTTTCGGAGTCTCGGAGCGCCACGCATCCTTCTCGGCGCCATGAATGATCAGCACGCTGATCCCGCGCCGCTCGGGTGCATCCGAGGCAAACTGCGACGTTACCTTCACATCGCTGTAGCCCAGTGCTGTGTCGTAAGGATCGGCCACCACGAAGCTGTATTCATCCTTGTCGGCCATCGGATTCTTGCAGCGGGCGGCCACGACGAGATCTTCGACGCCATCGTCATCAAGGTCGGCCACGAACTGCGGAGGCCCCGGCAGCAGCGAACAGTTATCGCCGAATTGCTTGTGAATAAACGCGTCCGTGACCGCGGGCTCGGGAGACTTCGCGTGCGCCGGCGGTGGCGGAGGCTGCTTCTTCTGTGCGGCACCGGCAACGACCAGCGAAAGCGTGATCAACGAAAGGAGGAGGTATTTACGGAACGACATGTTTTCTACTTTAGCCCGGTTCCGCGCCCTAGGGTATAGACAGACTGGTGACGGAGGTAACGACCAGCACGCCTTGTCATCCTGAGCGAAGCGAAGGACCCATGCAACTCTGCCGGCGCCACCGCGCTGCCAAGAAAGTACCCAGCACAAAGCGCAGGACTCAGGATGACAAGCCGAAGGATCATGCGATGTCTCGGGATTCACTTCCGGAAATGCTCCCACCCACGGATGACAAGTTTCCGGGCGTCACCCTTCTCGTCGCGAATCATCATCTTCCTTGTCCGCGTGATCTGCCCAATCTGCGTCAGTGTTACACCGGCGATCTGCGGCGGAACCCGTTTCCCCTCCGGAACTGTAAACAGCAGCTCGTAATCCTCGCCCCCGTGCAGCGCCACTCCGGGATCGACCACCCTCGCAGGCTTGCCAACCCGCGCCCGGGGAATCTTCGCGCTATCGAGCTCTGCCCCCACGCCGCTCTCGTCGCATATATGGCTCAGATCGGTCGAGAGTCCGTCGCTGGTGTCGATCATGGACGATGCCAACCGCTTTTCCCGCAGAATGCGCCCCAGCTCGATTCGAGGCTCGGGATAGAAATGGCGCGGATAGTCGCGAGGACTGAGCTTTTTCTTCGGATGATCTAGCATTTGCAAAACCGCCGCAGCCGATCCACCCAACTCGCCGCTCACGTAAATCAAGTCTCCTGGACGCGCGCCCGACCGTAAAACCGCTCTGGCTTTTGGGACAGCGCCCACGACGATGATGTCCGCCAGAATTCCGTTTGGCGATTCCGCTGTATCGCCACCAGCGAGAGTTGCACCGTATTTCTTAGCGAGGTTCATCAAGCCGCGCATAAATCCCCGAACCCATGGCTGTGGCACGTCCCGCGGCAATGCCAATGACAGAAAAACTGCGACCGGCTCGCCGCCCATGGCAGCGATGTCGCTCAGTCCGCGCGTCAGGCACCGATGGCCTACCGACTCTGCCGGATGCCAGTCGCGCCTGAAGTGAATCCCCTCCAGACTGAAGTCGGTAGTGACTAGCGAATCCGTTCCGGGTGGCAGGCGCAACACCGCGCAGTCATCCCCAATCCCGGCGATGATGCGGGCAGTTCCCCTCTCCAGCCTTCTCCGGCCAGACCTCGCCATTCGTTGGATCTCAGCAATCAGAGCTCGTTCAGCAAGCGGCATGTCGGCTTACTATACCGCTCGGTCGCAACTTTCACTCGAGACGCGGCGTGGCCAGATGACACAATCGTTACCGCTGAGTTCGCCGAGAATGCCGAGTTTTTCCCGGAGATTTCTCTGCGCTCTCGGCGTCCCCGGCGATGAGATATCTTCAGCCCTCCGCGCCTCCAGAAATCACCACGTTGGTAATCAGCCCTTGGTGTCCTCCGTATTACCCGCCTTCAGTAATGGGCCATACCCCCTTCGCCTCGTTGACAGGGGGAACCCAGTTTGTTACCGTTAACCAGTCATTCACAATCTCTTGACTTAGGCTAAGTTCTGCAGATGGTTCAAATTGCGGACGAATAGCAAGTTTTAAGCCAAGTCGCAAGTTCTGGTAGGCGAAAGGGCGCGAGAAAAGTTTCCATTCCCAAGATGGGATCGCAGCCCTGAAGAAAAATCAGGTGGTCCGAGCGGGCATTCTGCAACTAAGAATCTGAGCCTGAAGTTCCGGACCTGATGCTTCAAAACTCGAGGAACGATTTGCAGAAACGCTTTTACATCCTTTTTGTGGCTCGCGGGGACGACGGCCAATTACGCAAAATCTCCATCCCCGTGCATTACCTCTACGTTTTCGTCGTAGGCGCCGCCATCGGATTCCTCAGCCTCACCGGAATTGCCAGCTCTTATACGCGCATGCTGTTGAAGGTTTCGCAGTTCAACCAGCTCCGCACGGAAAAAGATCAGCTCAAGAATAGCTACTCGCAACTGGAAAAGGTCGCCAAGGAGCGCGACGTTCAGGTCGCTTCGCTGGGCTCGATCGCCGGAGAAGTTTCTGCTCTCTACGGCTTGAAAGCCGAGCCGACCCTGGTCACTGCAACCTCGGACCAGATTCAGGATGCCGATGTCAGCTCTTCTCTCGATCAGCTTCACGCGCTGCGGACTTCCGCTCTGACCGGCGCCACAATGGTTGGTTTGACCATGGGCCTGACCCGCAACGCCACAACGGCCGACTGGGCAAAGGCGAATTCGGCTCCCAATCTCTGGCCCATCGAAGGCCAGGTCACCGCAAGCTTTGGCGAGCGCATTGACCCGTTCAACGGGGAAGGCGCATTCCACAGCGGCGTGGATATCGGCAGTAGCTATGGCGCTTCGATCGTGGCTCCCGCCGACGGCGTCGTCACCTTCTCCGACATCATGGGCGGCTACGGCAAGGCGATCATGATCGATCACGGCAACGGAATCAGCACTCGCTATGGGCATCTTTCCGGATTCGCCGTCACCTCTGGTCAGCGCGTTCACCGCGGCGATGTCATCGGATTTGTCGGCACCAGCGGTCGCTCCACGGGGCCACACCTCCATTACGAAGTTCGCATCAACGATACCCCGGTCAATCCTTACAAGTACCTCCGCATCACGATGGCGCACAGCGGTGGCTTCCCCACCGGAAGCTAAACGCCTGCCCGTTTTCACTCCTCCTGATCCTTCAATCTGTCGCGCATCTCTCGATCCAGGCCCTCACCTCCCCTAAGTCCCTGTATCGAATGAGTTTCTCCTTGTTACCGGCGTAATGAATCGGCACAAAGAAGCCTGAGAATTGCCGCTTCCGGGAGCTACCATAGGGGAATCCCTCCCCCGGCGCTTTTGCGCTCCAACGCTGTCATTTGAGGACCATGGAGAATTCCGAAACAAAGCGCTTCGGCCGATACGAGGTCGTCGGTGAACTGGGTAGGGGAGCGATGGGCGTCGTCTACAAGGCTCGCGACCCCCAGATCGACCGCCTAGTCGCTGTGAAAACCGTTTCGCTGTGGGGGCAGGAACCCGACGCGGAAAAGGAATTTCGCCTCCGCTTCATGAATGAGGCGCAGGCCGCAGGCCGCCTCCACCACTCCGGTATCGTCGCCGTCTTCGACGTGGGCGAGAATCCTGAGAATCAGGATCCTTATATCGTTCTCGAATACGTCGCTGGCGAGGCCCTGAATAAGGTCTTGTCGCGCGAGAAAAAACTGCCGCTGCCGACCGCGCTTCAGCTCGCCGCGGAGGTCGCAGATGCTCTCGAATACGCACACGCCCAAGGCGTGGTTCACCGGGATATCAAGCCCGCGAATATCCTGATCACGCGGGACGGCCGCGCAAAGATTGCCGATTTCGGCATCGCGAAACTGAATCTCGCGCACTTCACTCTGCCCGGACGCGTGCTCGGGACGCCCGCCTACATGGCGCCCGAACAACTGAGTGGAGAAGGTTCCGACGGCCGCTCCGACTTGTTCTCGCTGGGCGTGATTCTCTACGCGATGGTCACCGGACATTCGCCCTTCCAGGGCAACAGTGCCACTACCGTTTGCTTCAAGGTGGCCAACCGCGAACCCATCGCTGCCAGTGCTCTCGACATGGCATTGCCTCCGGAACTGGATGCGGTCATCTCGAAGGCGATGTCTAAGGATCCGGACGAACGTTATCAGCGCGGCTCAGAATTCGCCGAAGATCTCCGCCAGCTCCAGCAACTGCAATTGCAGCGTAAGCCTGGATCGACCACGACCTCGCTACAGGCCACGGTTGCGGCGGGAACCAAGTCCGGTACGCGAACCGGTGCCGCATTCTCAGTCGCTCCTCCGGCCAAGGCGGTTGCGCAAGCCGAAAAGGTCGTGCGCCACATTCTCTTTAAGGCTCCGATCCGCGACCTGGTCCTCGGCGCGGCTACGGTCGTCGTTCTGATCATTCTCGCGGCGCAAACGAAGCTGTTCGTCAGCTCGTCCAAAGTGCCAATTGACGCCTCGGCTGCGGCGACGAAGGCGCTGCCGGCCCCAATTCCTGACCCAGCGAAACCAGTAGTTGAGATAGCCCAGACGACCGAACCAAAGCAGACCGTTCCGGCTCCTCACCCGGTGCTGAAGAAGGTCGCCGCCAAGCCTCCGCACCCGGCGAAGCAAATCGTCGTTCCAACCTCGACGCTCGACGTCGCTGTCCAACATCAATTCAAGGACGCGACGCTATATATCTGGGTCGATGACAAGCTGGAGCTAACGCGTCCTCTGCATGGCGGAGCGCAGAAAAAATTGGTTGTCTTCAACGGAATTCGAGGAGTCGATTCGGAAACTCTGACCATCCCTGCGGGGAAGCACCTGCTCCGCTTCCGTGCTCTGTCGACCGATCAGACGATCGATCTCTCCAAAACCGTGGCGGCAGAATTCATCGGCGGTGACACCAAGTCCCTGCAGCTCACCTTCGACAAGCACAACACCGGAATACATCTCGCCTGGCAATAGCCGAAGGACCGATCCATTCAAACGTAGGGAATGTTCGTATAAAGGAAGGGAAAGTTCGTACAAAGAAGGAAGGTTCGTACAAAATAAGGACAGGTTCGTATCAGGCTATGCCTTCAGGCATAGCGTTCGCGCAGGAAAAACGTAGGCGCCTTCAGGCGCTGCAAGCTTACTGCCGCAATCCCATCCAATGCTCCGAGACCACCAGAGAATTCCCCGGATTCTGCGGATCGTACTTCACCGACGTATGCAGTCCCAAACGGCACGAATGCAGATTGATCCAATGCCGCAGATACGTCACGTCCTGCGAGCACTCATACGACACGCCTGCCACATCGTACTTGTAGATGAGCATCACGGCTGCATGATAGTTGCTGGCGGCAGCTAGCTCCTGCACATCGATCACGGTTCCATCCGTGATGCGTCCAGTCGTCTCCAGCCAGGCGCGCCGCTCGCGCTCAATCTCGTCGGCTGTCTTCGGCTTTCGCCGCAACAAGTAGTAAGCGCCGGTCAGGGCCGCGCCGCCGGCCGCTACTAATCCATAAAGTCGAAGCGAATCCATAGGGAGAGGATCGAAATCGTCGGGAGCCGCCGACTTCTCTTTCAGAATAAGCGCAAAGCCAGATGTGTGGAAGTGGTTCGAAGGTTACGGAGGTGCCGGGGTTGTGCAAATCTCATCGCCCGCCGAAAGACACCATCGTTGTTCTAGAATCAGCGCGGCACAGGGGACACATCTTGAACTCGTGTAGAAAAATGAGGCTCATGAAACTCGCCGCTCTCATAGCCGGGGCGTGCATTGCTGCGATGGCCGCCTCGGGCGGGCCGGGTTCGTCGAAGTCAGACAAAGCCAATCACGATTGGCCCGTCTACGGAGGAACGCCCGACAACAATCACTTCTCCCCGCTCGCTCAAATCAATCGCACGAACGTGAAACAACTCAGCGTTGCCTGGAGTTTCGACACCGAAGAATCCGGCGGCCTGCAGACCAGCCCCATCGAGGTCGACGGAGTTCTCTACGGCATCTCGCCCTCGCAGAAAATCTTTGCCCTCGACGCCACCACCGGCAAGCTCCTGTGGAAGTTCGACTCTGGTATCAAAGGCACGCAGCCTGATCGCGGCCTCGCTTACTGGACCGACGGAAAGCAGCGCCGCATTCTCGTCGGCGTAATGAACTTCGTCTATGCGCTCGACGCGCACTCGGGCCAGCCGATCCCTACTTTCGGCAAAGACGGTCGCATCGATCTCCGCGAAGACCTCGGCCGCGATCCCGCGGATCAATCGATCTTCATGACCAGCCCCGCCGTCATTTATAAAGACTTGATGATCGTGGGCGGACGCGAAGCCGAAACGCTGCCCGCTTCTCCCGGCGACGTTCGCGCCTATGACGTTCGCACCGGCAAGCTGCGATGGTCGTTTCACACTATTCCGCACCCGGGCGAATTCGGATCCGACACTTGGCCGAAGGACGCGTGGAAGACCAGCGGCGCCGCCAACAATTGGGCCGGTATGACTGTCGACGTCGCCCGCGGCATTGTCTTCGTTCCCACCGGCTCCGCGGCTTTCGATTTCTACGGGGCCGATCGCGTGGGCGACGACCTCTTCGCCAATTGCCTCATCGCTCTCAACGCCGAAACTGGCGAGCGCATCTGGCATTTCCAAGGCGTACATCATGATCTTTGGGATCGCGATTTTCCATCGCCGCCCGTCCTGCTCACCGTGCAGCGCAACGGCAAAAAAGTAGATGCGGTCGCGCAAACCTCCAAGCAGGGATTCGTATTTCTCTTCGATCGCACCAACGGCAATCCGCTTTTCCCCCTCGATTGCCGCGACTATCCTCCCAGCACCGTTCCCGGAGAAGTCGCCGCGAAGCAGCAATGCCTTCCCTCGAAGCCGGCACCATTCGCTCGCCAACTCCTCACCGACGATCTCCTGAGTAACCGCACTCCCGAAATCCATCAGTGGGCGCTCGAAAAGTTCCGCACCTTCCGCAGCGAAGGCCAGTTCGTTCCCTTCAGCGTCGGCAGAGACACCGTCGTCTTCCCCGGATTCGACGGCGGCGCGGAATGGGGAGGCCCAGCCGCCGATCCCGAGACGGGCATCCTCTACGTCAACGCCAACGATCTGCCCTGGACCGGCGCCCTCGCCGAGAACACGGAGGAGGACACTCCCAAGGCGCTCTACATGAATCAATGCGCCGTCTGTCACGGAGAGAAGATGGCCGGCTCTCCGCCCGAAATTCCGCTCGCTGATCGGATTGAACCATCGCATGTCGATGCCGCAAGTCGCCGCCACCATCAAAAGCGGCAAAGGACGCATGCCCGGCTTTCCAAATCTTTCCGGCGAGCAGATGCATGCCCTGCTGTCATACGTCATGAGCGACCAGAACGCGGACAAAGATAAAGAGGTCGTGAGCTCCGGGCCCGAACCGGCACAGATGAAATATCACTTCACCGGATACAAGCGCTTTTACGATCCCGATGGATATCCTGCCGTCGCTCCGCCGTGGGGCACGCTGAGCGCGATCAATCTCAACACGGGTGAGTATGTCTGGAAGATTCCGCTCGGCGAATATCCCGACTTGGTAGCGAGTGGGATGAAGAATACGGGAACGGAAAACTACGGAGGCCCGCTCGTCACCGCCGGCGGCCTCGTCTTCATCGGCGCGACGAACTATGACAAGAAGTTTCGAGCCTTCGACAAATCCACCGGACAGCTTCTCTGGGAAACCACGCTGCCCTTTGCAGGCAATGCGACGCCGATTACATATGAGTTGAACGGAAAGCAATTCGTGGTAATCGCCGCCGGCGGAGGAAAGGATCTGAAATCAAAGTCCGGAGGAGTCTACGTCGCCTTCGCGCTAAGCGCCGCCCATCCCTGATGGCTGTTATTGGGAAATGTTGTCATTCAAAAAACAAAGCGTTGTCATTCCGACCGAAGGGAGGAATCTGCTGTTGCTTTGTCATTCCCACCGCAGGGAGGAATCCGCTGTTGCTTTGTCATTCCGACCGAAGGGAGGAATCTGCTGTCCGTTATCATCCCGACTGCAGAAGTCCATTACTAAATTTGGGTTGTCATTCCGACCGAAGGGAGGAATCCGCTGTTGCTTTGTCATTCCGACCGAAGGGAGGAATCTGCTGCTGGCTGAGAGCAACCCGCTACTTCGTTTGGCTACAGACGCTCTTGCTGACCAGATCGGCGAAGCCGCCTTCCGGTCCTTGGCCAAACTGGTCGTCATGCGAAGCTTTCTTGCTGACGACAAACCGTCCGCTGCGATCGCGGGAGTAAAACCATTCCGTGCTCGGTGCTGCCGTTCCGTTGCCGCAGTAAAAACGTACGCGGGCCCGCATCTCGACGAACGGTCCGCCTTGCGGCAGTTCTGCCGGAGCCTTGTACTCGACCCTTACTAGCGCGGTTCGCTGGTTGCCTTTCAACACCCGCACCGAGCTGACCGAGACCGTATCGCCGGCTTCAGTCTGTCCGATGGTGCGCCAGTCTCCCGCGGCGAGCACAAGGCTGACCACAAGCACCGGAGTCAACACGACGGCGGCGAAGATGAGGAGGGCTTTCTTCAACGTTCAAACGTCCCAAGCTGCGGCAAGCCCAATACTTTGGGGCATAGACCCGATTCTGTCAACTTCTGTCAACGCGCCCAAGGGAGGGCTAAGCCATGTCGGCCGTCCTCGGCGTGATATGTTGGTGAGGTTCAAAGCGCTTTCTCTAGTGAGTCTGATATGGAAACGCTTCATTCCACGCTAGTTACGAGTCAGGTCGGCCCTTTATTTCTAGCCGCCTCCGCCCGCGGATTGGTCGCCCTTGAGTTCGATAAGCGCCTTCCGGGACAACAAACGATCCGCCCGAACCCGCGTGATCTCCGCGCCGAGAGCAAGAAGGTGCGCTTCGAGGACTCGGCGCACGAGTTGGCTGCGTACGTCCGCGAGTTGGAAGAATATTTCGCAGGAACGCGACGCGCTTTCGATTTCCCGCTCGATCTTCGCGGCACCGATTTTCAGATTGCCTGCTGGCGCGCACTGCTCGCGATCCCTTATGGCGAAACTCGCACCTACGCCGACATCGCCCGCGCGGTCGGACGCCCTCAGGGATTTCGCGCCGTCGGCATGGCCAATAATCGCAACCCGGTGGCGATCGTCGTCCCGTGCCATCGTGTAATCGCCTCCGACGGCACACTCTGCGGCTACGGCGGCGGCCTCGACATCAAGCGCAAGCTGCTCGAACTTGAAGGCGCGTTAAGCGGCACGCTCGCCGCCTAAGCACATCTGATCTCTGATTGCTGATTGAAGGTGCGTTGCTGGGCTGCGCATGGGCGGGTCAGCGCGCGCTAATGCCTGATTTCGCCAGTCAACGATTACAATCTCAAGCTGTGTATCAGCTAGTCGCTGAAATCAACGAACTTTTTGAGCGGCTCGTGGTTGAACTACCAGCCGGTACAGCATTCGTTCAGTTGCGCAAAGTATCTGTGGGAACAGTGATCGAGGTGAAACCCGCCAATCCGGCCTCCGTTGACTTCGGAGTTCTTGCAGACGACTTCGAACTCTACAGCCTCGGCATAGATCGGTCGTGGTGGGATTTTCCGTGGGAAAGGCGCTACCGCAATGGCGAGAAGGACATTCTTACCGAGGTTGCCGAAATGGCTAGGGCGGTAATAGCTGGCAACTGCGAGCAAACTCGTGGGCCCTTTTGGCTCGTCGGCAAGATTCACGTCGGTGAATACACCTACAAGGTAACGACCTTGCCTAAGCTGCCCATACCACCTTTCTGGACTCGGAAGTATGCGCCCTATGTTGTTGGTTCCGAGGTCAACAATCATTGCCGATGAGTTTGACCGTCCAGAGAGAGCCTTCCTCGAGGCAGGGTGGATGCTGGACGCAACGTTGTCGAAACGGCGATGTGGGACTCATCCGTTTCGGTTCATGACTGGCGAAACATCGTCATAGCACTCACTGAGGCTTCTCCCGCATCCCGCGGGTCCGGAGCGCCGTCGCGATCTTCTCGGCCGTGCGACTCAATCCGTACCACCATACCGTCCCTCCAACGACTAGACACCCTAGGGCCAGCGCGTCATGTCGCCCTGATATGGCGAGTCTAACGTAAAGGAAGGAAATCGGAATGTCGACTATCACCAGGATTGAAACCAAAATGCCCAGT
Organism: uncultured Acidobacteriota bacterium; assembly: GCA_963787685.1. Lineage (GTDB taxonomy): Bacteria > Acidobacteriota > Terriglobia > Terriglobales > Acidobacteriaceae > Sulfotelmatobacter. The sequence continues at coordinate 22,075 of CAWBED010000018.1, read as the reverse complement.
GGTTGGAGAACGCTGATCACATATCCGCTGAAAGCGGCCACGCAGAGAAGGAAGTGAAACAGCGGAACAATGAGAGCCCAGCGCAGCGTTCTTGAATGCATTTCTAGACCCGAGCATTGATGCTAGCCTCCCGGCGCATTTCAGGTCTAGATTACTGATGACTGATCTAATATCCCGATTTCACCCATTGCCGCAGCCACCCTATTCCGCCATAAAAATCCCCGAGCCGCGATCTACAATCCCATCCACGAGACTTCATGAACTCAACCAACCACCAACCCAACCCGCGAAATTCCGCGCTCCGCAAGGCCGGCCTCTTCTACCTCGTGTTCGTCATGTTCTCCTACACCACCGGAGGCCCGTTCGGTCTCGAGGACATGGTCACGACCTCCGGCCCCGGCATCACGTTGCTTTACCTGCTCATCCTTCCATTCTTCTGGTGCATCCCGGTCTCGCTCGTTTCCGCTGAGCTCACCACCGTCATGCCCGTCGAAGGCGGCTTCTACCGTTGGACCCGCGCCGCCTTTGGCGACTTCTGGGGATTTCTCGCCGGATGGTGGAACTGGTCCGCATCATTCCTTCTGGGCGGAGCCTACGCCGTTCTCTTCACCGACTACCTCGTCTACTACTTCCCGAAGATGAATTGGTGGGAGCACTACCTCGTCTCGGTCGCGCTGATCGCCGTCCTCACCTGGATCAACGTGCGCGGCATCGAGATGGTCGGCCAGGTCGCGACCGCGCTCGAAATCTTCATCTTCATCCCCGTGATGACCATGGTCGTCATCGGCCTGGCCCACTGGCATCAGAATCCGTTTCATCCCTGGATCGTTCCGCACCAGCCGACGTTCAAAGTGTTCGGAGTAGGCCTCGCACTCGGATTGTGGCTCTATTCCGGATATGAGCAGCTCTCAACAGTCGCGGAAGAAGTAGAGAATCCTCAGCGAGCCTATCCACGCGCGCTCGCGATGGTCGTTCCGCTATCCATAGCAGCCTACTTTCTTCCGACGTTGGCGGGGCTGGCTTCAGCGGGAAACTGGGAGAAATGGCATACAGGATTCTTCTCCGACGCCGCGGCGACGATCGGAGGAACATTTCACGGTCACCCGTGGCTTGGCACCTGGATGACACTCGCCGCCATGATCGGCAACGTCGCGCTGCTCAACAGCACGATCCTTACCACCACGCGCATGCCCTTCGCCATGGCCGAAGACGGATACCTGCCCGAAATCCTGACTCGCAAAAGCTCGCGCTACGGAACGCCATGGCTGGCCATCGTCGCGTCCGCTGCGATCTACGCCTTGCTCGCGTGGCAGAGCCTCGCCGAACTCATCTCCGTCTACATCTGGCTACGCTCGGCAACGACCGTGTTGACGGTGCTCTCGGCGTGGAAACTCCGCCGCACCCAGCCGGATCTCAAGCGGTCATTCAAAATTCCCGGCGGCCGTGCAGGATTGCTCTACGTGGTAGGAGCGCCAGTCGTGATGGCGTTAGTCGCTTTGCTAGGCAGTGACCGCTTCGGCCTGGTCGGCGGCGCAATCGCAATCGTAGTCGGGCCCAATAATCTACTTCGCACTACGCCGCCTGACGTCTTGACGGTCCGCCGACTTCGTGCCATTGCGCTTCACCACTTGACGGTTCGCCATCACAGTCCTGTCATTCTGAGGTCCGCGTTTTTCGCGGACCGAAGGACCTATGTAACTGGCTGGGAATCGTATCGGTTGTTCGCTTCTAAGACAACAGCCAAAGTGCAAAGAGGCACCGACCTGCAACTACGTTCGAGGGTGATTCTTCGATTCAGGTTTCTTCCGAATCTCCGTCCAGTACTCCTCACGAACGTTCTCATCGATCTCCACTGGAAGGTTGCTGACGTATAGCCGATCCTCGCCATCACGTCTTGGGCCGGAGATCCAATACGGTTCTCCAGTTTGAGAGTTCCGATAGTTAGCTTTAAAACCGGAGCCTTTCAGGCTGTAGAACAATTGACCCTTGTAGTAGAGACTCTTTCCGGTTTTTGAAAATGTCACTCGACCGATTCGAGCCGGGCCGTTCAGGCTTTCGGCCTTCGATTCGATGTACATGATGCGCGAGGTCGCTTGAGATTTTGCCATTTCATCGTCAACTTGCTACAGCTTGCGTCCGGCCGGGTGGATCCAAGTGCAGCGCTCAGCTCACCCAATCCAGCACCTTGTACCATGCCCCTGCCAGCGGCAAAAACCACGGCTTCCCGTTGTAAAGCCCCAGAGGAGCGCCCGGAAACGGAATCCCCACAAACGGATTCTCCGGCTTGATCTCCCGCCATCAACTCCGCAATCTTCTGCCCCTGGTACGTTGCCATCGCGACGCCGTGTCCCTGCATATCCGACTGCGTAGTACATCCCGTCCATCTGCCCGGCGTGCGGCATGATGTCGAACGCAAAGTCGAGCGTGCCGCCCCACACGTACTCGATCCGCGCGTCGGCCAGTTGCGGATACACGCTCACCATGCCCCGCCGCAAAATCTCTGCGCTCTGCCGCACCGTCTGATCGTTCTCCGGAAAGAACGCGGCCCGCCCGCCGAACAACATGCGCCCATCCGGCGTCAACCGGTAGTAGTAAAGATAATTTTTCGAGTCGTAGATCATCCGGTTGCGCGGGCTCAGCTCGTGCGCCAGCGCCTTCGGCAGCACTTCGGTCGTGATAATGAACGATCCAATAGGAATGATTTTCTTCTGCAGTTCCGGTGTAGCCGTCCCCGTATACCCGCTCGTGCCCACGAACACTTCGTGCGCCCATAGCGAGCCGCGCGACGTCGTAATCTTCCATCCCGTTTCGCCCTGGCGCGAATCTCGCTGAATGCTTTCGACCCGCGCGTGCTCGAAAATTTCAGCGCCGTTCTTCATCGCACTCCGAGCCAACCCCGCCACGTATCGCGCCGGATTGCACCCCGCGCTGACTTCATCCACCATGCCGCCGTAATAAATGCTCGACCCGATCTCCGCGCTCAGCTCGCTCTTCTGCACCACGCGCAGTTTGTGATTGAACTCGACTTCGATGATCTCGGTCTGGCGGGTGTAGTCATCGAAATGTTTCTGCTTGCAGGCCACCTCCAGATGCCCGCAGCGCGAAAAATCGCAATCGATCTTTTCTTCCTGAACAATCTTCTCCACGCAATCCATCGAAGCCAGCGAAGCTGCGTACATTCGTCTCGTCAGTTCGCGTCCGTACATCGAAATCAGCTTGTTGACGCCCAACTTCATCCCGGTCAGCACCATGCCGCCGTTCCGCGAGCTAGCGCCCCACCCGATCGTCTCGCTTTCGAGTACTGCAACCCGCGCTCCACGTTTCGCGAGCGTCCGCGCGGCAGATAGCCCGGTGAACCCGGCCCCAATCACCGCGACGTCCGCCGACTCGGGCAACGGACGCGAGGGATCAGTCGTTGGAAACTCAGTCGTAGTCAGCCAATAGTTATGTTCTTGCAAGGGCATAGGCGCGAATCGATCGAATGAGAAGAATGAATGATGGGTGACCGAGCATTTTAGCCCAGCCGTGCGCGGTGGTACATGTACTCTCGATTCCCGCGGGGTTTCCATCGCGACCACCACGGTAATCTTGTCGCGGTTACTCGCTGCTCTTAGTCTGGCAATATGGGGCTTCAGTGTTTTCTATTCTCTTCTGATGAAGGGACGGCCGCGACTATTCGTCAGGTCCTGGCCGATCTCGACGTCCGCGTCGAATCCTGCCCTGAAGCCGTAGCTGCCGTCGAGAAAATTTCCAAAGAATCATTTCAGATCGTCATCATCGATTGGGATCAGCAGCCCGAAGCCGCCCTGCTGCTCGCCGCCGCCCGCGAGCGCAAGGCCTCCGAGCGCCCTATCACGTTGGCCATCGTCAGCGATGACATCAGCGTTCCCAAGGCATTGCAGGCGGGCGCGAACTCCATCCTGCGCAAGCCGATCTTCGTCAACCAGATTAAGGACACCCTGAAGACGGCCCGCGATCTGTTGCGCGCCAAGCGTGATCCTGCATCGCCCGCAGCCATCAGCGTCTCGGCCCATTCCGCGGCCGCTGCTGCACCCGCAACCATCCCCGCGAGCATGGATCCTGGCAAGGAAAAAACTCTGCGCGCTGGAGAATTTCTCCAATCGGCCCCCGTCACTCCGGGAGGCGCGTTCGTTACCGAATCGAATACCCCCGGCTCCCTCGATCAGCCTGCACCACAGCCCGTCGATCCGCTGAAAGATCTCGAGCCGGTTGCCGCTTCTGTTCAGGAGAGCCAGCCGGAGCCGCCACCGCCGCCCGCGCCCGGCGAAACCCGCGGTCTCGAGTGGTATCTGAAAACCCGTGGAGTGGCCCGGCAATCTGCTCCTGCGGCGGCAGGGGCTGCACCTGCTCCCGCCCCATCCGGCAAGCCCGAACTGCTTAGCTACGATCAGATTTCAGTGCCGGCTCCGGAGCCCCGCTCAGAGATTTCTCAGATTCAGGCGAAGCCTCAACGAAAAACCGAGGCGAAAGATGAAGCCGAACTTCAAGCTTATATCGACGAAGGCGGCGAGACCGCCGAAGCAGCTCCGTCGGGTTTCCGTCTGGGTAAAGGCGCAATCATCGTCGCGCTCCTGCTCGCCAGCATTGGCATCGCGGCCGCGCCGCAGGCTCCGTGGCATCCCAAGGCGAAGGCGCTCTGGTCTCGTGGTCAGCACGCGTTGCACGTCTGGCTCAATCCGCAACCTGTGACCCTCGCCCAAGCTCCTCCGGCTCACGAGGATTTTGCCCGCGCCGGTGATGAGTACAAACTGCCAGTCGCAGAAAATATTCCTGACGCCACCACCGATCCTTCGCAGATCAAGGTTCTGCCCGTGATCGATCCCACGGCGAAGAAGCCGCCGACCGATCCTGCAAATCCGGATCAGCCAGCCCCAACCGATGGATCCGCCGCGGCTCCTACAAGTGATCCGACCCAAGTTCCGGTGAACCAAGCTCCGACCCAGGCTCCCGCAGGCCAAACTCCGCCGGTGCAGGTCGTCGAAAATCCGGGAGCATCCACAACGCCCACGCCAGCGCAATCCACGCCAGTTCAAGTTCCGCCTACAACGACGACACCGACTCAGCCGCCTGCAAATCAGGCTCCGACTACAGTCGTGACCACGCCAGCTCCAACACGTCCTGAGCAGCCTGCGCCGATCGCGACTTCAGCGGCTCCCAAACCAGCTCCACCCAGAAATCCGCCGACACAATACGTCGCGTCGGGGAATATTCCATCGAGCCTGAAGTCTCAGATGGCGAGCTCCACGCCCGATGCCAGCGGCAACCGGCCGGTCGAATCTGCCATGCCCTCCATCGAGCCTGTCGTCGTTGCTGAAGGCGCCGAGCGCGCGTTGCTTGCTGATCAGCCGCCCGTTCCTTATCCCGCCTCTGCCAAAGGTCAGCAGGGGACGGTCATTCTTCAAGTCCTAATCGGACGGGACGGTACGGTGCAGGATGCCAAGTTCCTTCAGGGATCGCTTGCCTTCGCGCGGCCCGCGATCGACGGCGTGAAGCAATGGAAATTTAAGCCCTACGTCATGAACGGACGCCCGGTGTCTGTCCAAACCCTTATGACCCTGAGCTTTAAGCCGGCGTCCTAGGAGCACAAGTTGTTATGTTTCGCGGCTGATATCCGGCCCGGTCCCTCTGCGTTACCGATGGGGCACAAATCGAGCAGCCGGGGCTTGCCCGGACGCATCTAGAGATATAATGAACCAAGATTTTCAGGTTCCTTCCGGAAGAAGATCACAACAGATGTCAATGAAAACCAAAGCAGCGATTCTCGTCACCTCTTTTGCCGTTCTGCTGTTTGTCGTCGTCGGTTCGATGGGCGGCGTTCACGCCTCCTCCAACGACGGCTCTTACCGTCAGCTTCAGGTTTACAGTGAAGTCCTGTCCCGCGTGCGCAGCGAGTACGTGGAAGAGCCCAACATTCCCAAGGTGACCGACGGTGCGCTGCACGGACTCCTCGAGTCGCTCGATTCCAATTCGAGCTACATGACGGCCGACTCATACAAGGCATTCAAGGCTCACAAGGCCGAAGGCAAGGCCGGAATCGGCGCGGTCGTCTCGAAACGCTTCGGCTACGCCGCAGTAGTTGCCGTGTTGCCCGGTTCCCCGGCTGAGAAAGCAGGAATCGAGCAGACGGACATCTTCGAATCGATCGAAGGTCTGAGCACGCGCGATATGTCTCTGCCAGAGATTCGCAACCTGCTGACCGGCACTCCGGGATCGACTCTCAACGTCGAAGTAGTTCGCGCTCGCAAGGCCGAGCCGCAGAAAGTTGTCATCACCCGCGACGTCGTGAGCATTCCTGCCGTGTCCGACAAGCTGATGGACGACGGTATCGGCTACATCAAAGTCGAAGCCCTGACGAAGGGAAAAGTTCAGGAAATCAGCTCGAAGATCAAGTCGCTGGAGAAATCGGGCGCGAAGAAAATCCTGCTCGACGTTCGCAATTGCGCTGAGGGCGACGAGACCGAAGGAATCGCGGTCGCGAATCTGTTCCTGAATCATGGAACCATCACTTATCTGCAAGGCCAGCGCTATCCGCGCGAGGCTTTCAACGCCGACCCAGCCAAGGCAATCACCTCGCTTCCCGTCGCAGTCCTCGTGAACCGCGGAACCTCTGGTGCTGCTGAAATCGTGGCGGCGGCAATTCTGGAGAACGCTCGCGGCGACGTTGTCGGAGACAAGACCTTCGGCGACGGCTCCGTCCAAAAGACGATTGACCTCAAAGACGGTGGCGCTTTGATCCTCTCGATCGCGAAGTATTATTCGCCGAGCGGCAAAGCCATCCAGGACACGGCCATCACGCCCAACGTTGTAGTCGCCGACGCAATCGACGACGCCGTGGGTCCGGACGATGAAGACGGCACGACTCCTGCGCAGGATGAAGCCAAGCCGAAGAACACAGTCGACGATCAGCTGAACAAAGCTGTCGAAGTGTTAAAGAGCCACGCCAGCTAGATCGCTGTTCACAAAACAAAAGTTGAGCCAATCGCGCGCCGCAAGGCGCGCGAAGTTTTTGTAGCGCCGGCTGTCGCAGAGATGCCTCGCCCGTGCGCGCCACCACTATCGTGATCTGGATTCCTTCTCCCAAAATGCTATTCTGAACTTGTCCCCATGAAGTCGCTCTACGAAGATCTCCCATCGGTAGAAATCGGTGGACGCCGCCTCGTCGGCCGCGTGCTCTTCGCCCTGCTCGTCCTGATCTCCGTACTCGTCGGCGCGACTGCCGGACTTCTCCTCGTCTACACCACCGATCTCCCGCAAGTCGACGCGCTCGAAAACTACCGTCCCAGTTCAATCACCGAACTCTACGACGATCACGACCGCGTCATCGGATCCTTCGCCTTGCAGCGCCGCGTCGTCGCCGGCTATGACGACTACCCGCCCGTACTCCGCGACGCCCTCGTCTCCATCGAGGACAAGGATTTCTACAGCCACTCCGGCATCAACTTCTGGCGGATCGTCGGCGCCGCCTATCGCGACATCGAATCGGGCGGCAAGGTTCAGGGCGCGTCCACGCTGACCATGCAGCTCGCCCGCAATCTTTTTCTTTCGCCCGACCGCCGCTGGCAGCGCAAGGTTCAGGAAGCGATGCTCGCCATCCAGATCGAGCGCCGCTTCACCAAGCCGCAAATCTTCACGCTCTACGCCAACCAGATTTTTCTCGGACACGGCGTCTACGGTTTCGAATCAGCTTCCGAGTATTACTTCAGCAAGCCGGCCAAGCAGTTGACTCTCGATGAAGCCGCGCTCCTCGCCGGTCTGCCCAAAGGCCCAACCGTCTATTCGCCGATCACCCATCCGGATCGCGCGCAGAAGCGCCGCAATCTGGTTATCAACGCCATGCTCGAAGACGGCAAAATCACGGCGGCCCAGGCCGCCGACGCTCGCTCCGCTCCGCTCGTCCTGCATCTCGCGCACGATCCGAATTCCCTCGCTCCTTATTTCGTCGAGGAGATTCGCCGCTATCTCGAAGGCAAATACGGAGCCGATCAGGTCCACGAAGGCGGCCTCAAGGTCTATACGTCGCTCGATGTCGATCTGCAGAAAGCCGCGAACCAGGCCGTGCTCGATGGCCTAGCGGCCTACGAACGCCGTCACGGATGGAAGGGACATCTCGAAAACGTGGTCGACGAGGGAGCCGTCCTCGACAAATATTCGCATCCTGATTGGGACGACGAGCCCGAAGCCAATGGATACATCCACGCGCTCGTCACTTCCGCCGGCACCGGCATCGCCACGCTAAAATTCGGCCGCTACACCGCCGCCATCGGACAGGCCGACGTCGCATGGACCCAACAGAAACTCGCCGACATCCTCAAGACCGGCGACATCTGCTACATCAAACTCCTCACGCTCAGCACCAACGGCGCCGCGCACGTCAGCCTCGAACAGGACTCCGGCGCCCAGGGAGCCCTGCTCGCCATCGACAATGTCACCGGCGCAATCAAAGCTCTGGTCGGCGGACGCGACTTCAATACTTCCAAGTTCGATCGCGCCACGCAGGCACTTCGTCAGGTCGGATCCTCCTTCAAGCCCTACGTCTACACAACGGTTATCGACGAAGGCGGATCTCCCGACGACACCATCCTCGATGAGCCCGTCAGCTTCGACACGCCGTCCGGTCCTTATACGCCGCACAATTACGACGAGAAATTCGAAGGCATCATCACGTTGCGCCGCGCTCTCGCCCAGTCGCGCAATATTCCCGCGCTCAAGCTGGCGAATAAAGTCGGCATCAAGAACGTGATCGATTACGCCGAGCGCTTCGGCATCACCTCAAAGCTGCCGCCGTACCTGCCGGTGGCGCTGGGCTCGGCCGAAATTACTTTGCTCGAACAGACCGCCGCCTATAGCGTCTTTCCTAACGACGGCGTTCGCGTCACCCCGCGCTACATCACGCGCGTCACCGATTACGAAGGCCGCGTGCTCGAAGAAGATTTCCCGGACGTCAAGGATGTCGTCAGCGAACGCACCGCCCGCATCATGACCTCGATGCTGCGCGAAGTCGTGCTGCACGGCACCGGTGTCGCCGCCGCCAAACTCCCGTTCCCGGTCGCGGGCAAGACTGGCACAACCAACGACTTCACCGACGCGTGGTTCATGGGATTCTCGCCGACGATGACCTGCGGAGTCTGGGTCGGTTACGACGAAAAAAAATCGCTAGGAGCGAAAGAGACCGGCGCCCACGCGGCCCTGCCAATCTGGATGAATTTCATGACCACAGCCATGGCGGGCAAAGATGCAGGAGACTTCCAGCCATCTCCAATCGCGCCGCACGCAGTCGCACAAAAAGTGGACACTCCCGACGCCGCCCCAGCCGCCGAGGAAGCGCATTAGTCCAGCAACTCTCTGGCACGCGTAAACCGGAGAAACGTTGCCCCATCCTTATAGTGTGTAGCTCAAGATTGACAAACCATTCCGAGCAGATAGACTCGTCTCCGGCACTACATCCAACGGTTTTTTTCCTACGACTGCAAAGTAGCTTACTCAGTCCACGTTCCGAGCCCGGCAAAGAGGAGCACACACATGGGAACTCGGCCAAGTTACGCTGCGACTGCTGTCCTGATTCTTTTTGGCGCCGCGAGTTTACTCGGGTGCGGCGGCGCCAATAGCAACAGCAATGACATGGGGTCAATGGGGCCGCCGAATCCGGTTCCGGCGATTCAGGCAATCTCTCCAAACAGCAGTCAACAGGGAGGGCCGCCGTTTACTCTGAGTGTGGTGGGCTCGAATTTCATTCCCAGTTCGACCGTGCAGTGGAACGGCACCGCTCTGCCCACAACCTTAGTCGGTAGTACTTTGCTTACCGCCGCTGTTCCAGCGAGTTCGGTTGCTGCGAGCGGGCCAGACGCGGTTACGGTCGTCAATCCCACCCCGGGCGGAGGTGCTTCGTCCGCTTTGAGCTTGGCTGTTCCGTGTGTGATCCCCCCGCCTGCACCCGCCGCTTCACAAACTCAAGCGCGCGTCGGCGCCTATTATTTTGACGGCTGGTCTGGACCGCTGACAAACTTTCATTTTCAGGGGCTGCCGTTGGGACCCTATCAAGACCGCCAGCCTTTTTCCGCGTGGCAGGACATTTCGCCTTGCTCCGTCGAGCAACAGCTGGCCACGGCGCACAACTTCGGCATCGACTTCTTTATCTTTGATTGGTATTTCAACGTGCAGGTCAACGATCCAGGCGAGAATCTCGACTCCGCGCTCCAGATCACCTATGCGTTGCCGAACCGCCACGGTATGCAATACGCCATCCTGTATGTGGACGGTCCTCCATTTGATGTTCAGCCAGCCGATTGGACCACCGCCGTCAACGAATGGGTCGGCTACATGACGGATCCTGCTTACGCGCAGGTTAATGGCGAACCTGTATTTTTCATCATCGATGTCGGGGAGATGCGCCAGGACTTTGGAACTTCTTCCGCAGTCGCCGCCGCGCTCGCACAATTGCGTTCTGCCGCACAGGCAATGGGTCTTCCCGGCGTTTACATTGTGGGCGGCTTCGGGGTGCCCGACGGCACGATGGGCCAACATTCCCTGAGCGGTGGTTTCTCCATCGCGCAAACGGATGGCTATGACGCGATCGCCTTTTACAACTACCCCTTTGCTCCGCCGCCAGTGAATGGAATGCTGCCCTTCTCGACTCTCTCCGCCGCAGGAGACTGGATGTGGAATGAAGCGACACTCGGCAGTCCGTTGCCTTACATCCCAACCGCCATGGCTGGATGGGATCCCCGCCCGTGGAACGAAGCGGAAGGAATGACGGGAGATTTGATGTGGTACAGCCGAACGCCCTCCGACGTGGCGGCGTTCGTCCAGGATGCCATTACGTGGACTGCAGCCAATCCGCAGTTAAGGCCCGAGCCGTCCCCCACGCCGCCCCTCGTGATTATCGAGGCTTGGAACGAATTCGGCGAAGGGAGCCACATGATTCCGACCACCGCCGACGGCACCAGCTATGGAGATGCGCTCGCGGCAATGCTGCTGGGACCTTAGTTCTGCGAGACGTGATTGACCTTCGCCGCTTTCTAGCCGTGCCCGGGTGCCCCATTCCGGCCAGTTTTGCTGGAAGAGGGGATTTCCCACGGTTGGCAATGAGCTCTATCTAGGAGAAGAATCCATGCGCAAGCTGATGGCGTTAATCTCGCCGGGTTTGTTGTCACTCACCGCTTTTTGCACCTTTGTGTTGCCGTCTCAGAGCAGGGCCGCGTCCCCCGACCCGAAATCCGCTGTCGAACAGGTCCTTGTCACCCAGCAAAACGCCTGGAACCGTCACGACCTCGACGCCTTCATGGCCGGATACTGGAATTCTCCGGATCTCACTTTTTTCTCCGGCGACAAAGAGCAGCATGGCTGGCAAGCCACGATCGACCGCTACAAAGCCCGGTACACCAGTCCCGGCCATGAAATGGGAAAACTCGAATTCTCCAACTTGCGGATCGAAATCCTCGGCCCCGAATCCGCGTTCGTCCGCGGTGCCTGGCATCTAACGATGCCCGACGGTAAAACTCCCCACGGCCTCTTCACACTGGTCTTCCTCAAATTCCCCGACGGCTGGAAAATCATCCACGACCACACCTCCGCCGCCGCGGACTGACGAAAAGAAGTCACGTACGTCGAGGCCACAATCTGTCGCGAGCGCATCTGCACTTCGCACAACCGTGGAAGAGCGGCCCTTTTAGGGCCGCGTAGAAGGTGCACAATGGTTACGGGCTTTAGCCCCTGATAGGCCGCCTACTTCTTCACCCTCACCTGCACCCGGCTCCCGTCGGGCAACGACCCGCCGACCAACTCCACTTTCCCGTTGCGCACGATTCCTTCAAACTCCTGCGGAGGTTGCGCCGCACTCGACACCGGCGCCGCCGCTCGCGCCACGCTCCGTCCCATCCCCTTGTCCATGGCTTCATTCGCCAGCCGGTCGGCCTCCTGATTGTGCTCGCGCAGTGCATGTCCAATCGAAAACCACTCCAGTTGCGCGATCAACTCCTTGGCCCGCCCGTGCAGATCCTGTAGTGTGGCGTTCTTCACTTTGTAAATGCCCTTAATCTGCCGCACCAACAACTCCGAATCGCTGATCAGCTTCAGCGCCTTCGGGCCGTGCTTGATCGCATACTCGAGCGCAGCGATCAGTCCCTGATACTCCGCGAAATTGTTCGTCTGGTGTCCCAGATACTCGCTGAGCGCGGCCACTTTGTTTCCCGCCTCATCTTTGATCACCACGCCGTAGCCCGCGGGTCCGGGATTTCCGCGTGCTCCGCCATCGCTATGCGCGACCAGATACCGCTCTGGCGGATTTTCGCGCGCTTCAAAGAAATGTTTCGTTCCTGAGTGAGCCGAACTTGGCTGATGAGAAGAAGATCGGGGAGATTCCGAAGGCATGCCCGAGTTTAACAATGAACTATGCTCGTCGAACAATGCTCCCGACTTCAGAAATCCACAGGCAAACCCTAGCCGATGTGACATCTGCCCTTGCGCTTCGAATGAAGCGAGCAGATTATTGCCAAGGCGGTAGCAGTAGGTCACGAGGTCAAAGCAGGCCCTGCAACTCCTTTGGAATCAAGATTTTGACCTCTAACCCCTACGCGCTCAAGATTTTGCAGACACATTTTGCAGAACCCGCGCCAGTCAAGGTTTTCGCAAGGGGTGGGGGAGGGGGGTACCTTAGAAAAACGGCGGTTTCCCAAAACGGAACCCCGAAAACGCATAGCAAAACACGCGTCGCTCAGAAAAATTTTCCAGGAATTTTGCGCAGTGTCCGGTAAGGCCCCTAACCTAACGCCCCGAGGCAAGCCGTGTAGCCAACCTTGCGGGAAGATTGGCGGCGAAGATTCGATCTTGCGCTTCCTTCAGGTTGTAAGGCGTGCGGTGAAAGTGGACGATCTGCGCCTCGGTATCGAACAGAGCATACGCCGCGCGCCAATCCCCATCGCGCGGTTGCCCAACCGATCCTGGATTGATCAGATAGCGCGCCGAATTTTTCAATTGCAGCGGAACCGACTCCGCCTGCCCCACCGTCCGATATTCGGGACGGAATCCATCGGCCGAAGATCCGTTGGCGAAGAAACCGCCTTGCAGATGTGTATGGCCAAAAAAAGTCAGCGGCATCGTCAGCGTGATCAGCGGCGCGAGCGCATCCCCCAACGACACGACGTATTCGTCCTCATCGTTCGGCGAACCGTGAACCAGTTGCACGTCGGGAAAATCCGGCAGCGAGACTGGACCATGCGGCAATGCGCGCAACCACTCCAGGTTTCCGTGCGTCAGTTCGTTTCGCGTCCACAAAGCCGCTGCTGCAGCCATGGGATTGAAATCCTCGAGGTCCATGATTCCCGTAGCTGCCTTGTCGTGATTGCCGCGCACGAAGACCTTGCCCAACTCTCGCGAACGCTTGGTCACTTCGTTCGGGCTTGCGCCGTATCCAACGATGTCGCCGAGATTTACGATCCGGTCGAACGATGGAGCATTCGCGAGGCAAGCGTCGAGAGCTTCCAGATTGGCGTGGATGTCGCTGAGCAGCAGTATGCGCACGGATCACCGAACAAACTGCCGATTATAGACCAACAACTGGCGATAAGATGTTTTGCAGGGTTTCGGCAGCCCGCGGGGAGCGACATCATGGCAGGCTTAGGACTCGGATGGCGGTTCAAGAACCGCACGCCGTTATGGTTCACATTGAGCGTAGGACTTCTCATCGCGAATTCCGTCGTGCATTTTGGCCTGCTCTGGACGGTTTCGTCGTGGGCCCAAACCACGCGCGACGCGATGCACTCGTATCGTATCCCGTTCAGGGATGGCGTGAATTACTTCGCCGATTCGACGCTGGGTTGGTATCTGGACGCGTGGTGGATCGGCTTAGTTCTTTTTCTAGCTGTGGTTGTATTGCTGGTGATCAACCGCGATCAACTGGAGCGGGAGTCTTCCTGACAATCGTTCACCGCGCCGCATTTAGGACCGGACAGCGCGCCCAATGTCCCGCAGTGACCTCGACCAGCGGCGGTAAAGCGCGCGCGCACTCGGGAATCCGAAATCCGCATCGCGGCTCGAACGCGCATCCCGGAGGCAAAGCCTGCAGTGGCGGAACCGTTCCCTCAATCGTCTGCAAAGGCTGCGATCGGTCGGTCTTTAAGTCGGGGACCGCGTGCAACAATCCACGAGTATACGGATGCGCTGCCGCGTGAAAGATATCGCGCTTCGCACCCAACTCGACCAGACAACCCGCATACATCACTGCCACTCGATCTGCAACCTGCGAAACGACTGCCAGATCGTGCGAGATGAACAGCATCGCCAGTCCAAACTTCTGACGCAATTCTGCGAGCAGTTCGAGAATCTGAGCCTGGATCGTCACGTCGAGAGCGGTTGTCGGCTCGTCGGCAATCAATAGCTGCGGACGGTTGACGATGGCCATCGCGATCATGATGCGCTGCCGCATGCCTCCGGAAAGCTGGTGAGGATAATCTCTCGCGCGCCGCGCCGCATCGGGAATCGCGACGTCGTTCATCGCGTCCACAGCGCGCTGCCAGGCGTCGTGCTTAGAGATCGCGTTATGCGCGGATGCCGCTTCGGCAATCTGATCTCCGACGCGCATCACCGGATTGAACGCGGTCATTGGCTCCTGGAAGATCATGGCAATCCGCGAGCCGCGCAGCTGCCGCATCGCGTCGTCGTCGATCGTCGCCAGATTGCGCGGGCTCGCGCCATTCTCGGCAAAGGTTATCTCGCCGGAAACTATTGCCTGAAACGGCAGCAGCCGCATGATGGCAAGCGAGGTAATCGATTTGCCGGACCCGGATTCGCCTACCAGCCCGAGCACTTCGCTGGGAGCGATGGAGAAGCTCAGATCGCGCACTGCCTGCAGCGCGGGCGAGTTCGCACCCCGATTCTGTGCGGGGAATGCGATGTTCAGTTGGCGAACGTCGAGCAGCGGTTGCACCGGTCAATGTTAGCAGCGCCGACGAAAAGCGTCGCCCTTCCGGGCAACCGACAGCCGAGGCGGCTGTCGCCACATAGACTTCTTTACTGCCCTAAGATCAGCGGCAATCCGTTCTTGTTGTTGCCGATGACGACCACCTTCGTGTTAGAACTCTTCGCCAGGTTCTCTGTGGCTTCGATGCCCTTCCATTCGAGGAGCGATGGCGTGATGCCCTGCGCGACAATCTGCTGGAAGTCACGCACGCCCGCCGCTTCGATCCGCTTGCGCTGCGCTTCCTGCGTCTCTTTTTGCAGGCGGAAGTTCATCGCCAGCGATTCCTGTTCAGCTTGCTGTTTGGCCTCAATCGCGGCCTTCAGCGTGGCCGGCAATTGAATATCCCGCAGGAGTACGTTTTCCACTGCAATGCCGCGCTTGCTGAGTTCGGCAGTGATCTGATCCGTGATCTGCTTGGCCACCATTTCGCGCTCACCGGTATAGAGAGCGTTGGCGGTGTGCGACGCGGTCGACTCACGGATGGCGGATCTCAGCGTCGGTTCGACGACGACGTTCTCATAATCTGCACCGATATGCTGGAAGACGTCCGCAGCGCGATCGGGATTGAGATGATAGATGAGCGAGGTATCGAGACTCATCATCAGACCTTCGCTCGACGGGACGCTGGCCGATTCCTTGAGAGTCGACGTCTGGATCGACATCTCGTTATTCGTCTTCAGCGGGTTAATGACGTGAATGCCTTCGCCCAGCGTCTCGCCGGTCACCTTGCCGAATAGCGTGAGCACGCCAACGTGACCCGTTCCGACGCGCGTGACCGCGCTGAGAAGCAGAATTACGAGGATGAAGGCCAGAATTCCCAGGCCGATCAGGCGAATCAGGTTGCCGCCGTGGCCTCCCCCGTCAATCACTCGTCCCCGAGCTGGATCAAAGATCGTCATGGAAGTTCTCCCGGATGGATTCTAGGGCGCAGCCACACGGTGAATAAGTAGCTTGTCTGGCACAGGCCACAGGCCGCTGCGATATTCTATGCAGGTGACTTCGACCGCACAGCGGCTTTCAGGCCGTGACATGTGGAGGTCTCCTATGGGTGACTTTGAGAAGTTGATCGAGGCTGCGAAGCTTGGCCACGACGCGGATGCCCGAGCCATCGCTGCTAGCCACCCCGAGCTAATCAACCAACGAGATGAAACAGGCGCCACTGCGATTCATTACGCTGCGTTAGGCGGACATCGCGGAGTTGTCCAGGCCTTAGTGGAGCAAGGCGCGGAGATCAATGCGGGAGATGGCCAATACGGCGCGACCCCTGCAGGCTGGGCAATCGAATATCTGCGGGAGTTGGGCGGGTTCCTCGGAATTGAACTGGATGACTTCGCCTACGCAATACGTCGAGGCGATGTCGATTGGGTTGCGCGATTCCTGAAGCGTTTCCCCGGTCTTCGTGGAATTTGTGACACCCAGGGGAGACCGTTCAAGCTGCTTGCCGAGCAATCCGGCAATCCGGAAATCACGAAGTTGTTCGAAACTGAGGCTGGCACCTAGCCCAAACCCGCATTGAGCCGCCTGGCAGGCCAGTTCTGCTGAATCTTGCCCTATCCCTCCCGCATCTCTTACAGTAACCATATGAGCAAGATTCACATTCCTACGCCTTTACGGCAGTATGTGGGCAAGCAGGCTTCCGTGGACGTCTCCGGATCGACCGTCGGCGAGGCCATGAACGCGCTGGTCGCGCAGCATCCCGATCTAAAGAAGCATCTCTATACCGAGGAGGGCAAGCTGCGGGCCTTTGTAAATCTCTATGTCAACGACGAAGACATCCGCTATCTGCAGAAAGAAGCGACTGCTCTGAACGATGGTGATAACATTTCCATAGTGCCGTCCATCGCCGGAGGCGCGGTTAACTAAAGATTTCCAATCGTGAAAGCTGCCACTTCAATACGCTGTTGTCCGTGTTGCCCTTCCTGTTATTAGTTCCGGATTCTTGCGTTCTCGTCGTCTCATTTCTCCTAACGGTTTTGATGATCGACGCGAATTCTTGAACCACCAAGGGCACGAAGGTACAAGAAGGACGACTCAAAGAGGACCTATGGCAACTACCACCGAAATTCCGATGACACTCAATAAAGACGAGATCCTGCGCTACTCGCGGCATTTGATCATGCCCGAGGTCGGCATGGAGGGCCAGCAGAAGCTGAAGGCCGCGCGCGTTCTGTGTATCGGCACCGGCGGATTGGGATCGCCGCTGGCACTGTATCTAGCCGCGGCGGGCATCGGTACGCTCGGACTGGTCGATTTTGATGTAGTGGATTACACCAACCTGCAGCGGCAGATCATTCACTCGACCGCCGACGTAGGCCGCAAAAAGCTGGACTCGGCCGCAGACAAGCTGAAGGGGATTAATCCGTTTCTAAATCTGCAGACGTTCGACACGCGGCTGAGCAGCGCCAACGCGATGGAGTTATTCCGCGAGTTCGACATCATCGCCGATGGCACGGATAATTTCCCGACGCGCTATCTGGTGAACGATGCATGCGTATTGTCGGGCAAGCCGAACGTTTACGGATCGATTTTCCGCTTCGAGGGACAGGCGAGCGTATTCGCGACTGAGGATGGTCCCTGCTACCGCTGCCTCTATCCCGAGCCGCCACCACCGGGATTGGTTCCATCCTGCGCCGAAGGCGGAGTTCTGGGAATTCTCCCGGGACTTGTTGGCGTGATGCAGGCGACCGAAGTCATCAAGCTGATCCTAGGCATCGGTGATCCGCTCATCGGGCGCTTGCTGTTGATCGATGCGCTGGGCATGAAGTTCCGCGAACTCAAGTTGCGCAAGAATCCGGATTGCCCCGTGTGCGGGACGCATCCGACGGTAACGAAGCTGATAGACTACAACGAGTTTTGCGGCATTCGAGGAGAGGAAAAACCTGTGAGCAGTGGCGTTCCCGAGATTCAAGTCGAAGATTTGAAGCGGCGTCTGGATGCGAAAGAGGATTTGTTCGTGCTCGACGTGCGCGAGCCGCACGAGTATCAGATCTGCAATATCGGCGGATATCTGATTCCGCTGAACGATCTGCCGAAGCGCGTGAATGAACTCGACTCGAGCCGCGAGATCGTCGTGCATTGCAAGATGGGCGGCCGTAGCGCGAAAGCCGTCGCGTTCCTGCAGCAAGCCGGCTTTAGCAAAGTGCACAATCTTGCCGGAGGAATCACGGCATGGTCGGATCGCGTGGATCCGAAAGTACCGAAGTACTGAAGGGCAGTTCTCAGTTGTCAGTTCTCGGTTCTCAGTTTTAGGGAGCGCATTCGCGCTCCCTTTTTGTTTGTGCGCACGATCACTGCCAGGCTCATGAGTAAGCGAGGACAATCCATATGTGGTTTCTAGTCTTTTGTTGCACTCATGGAGGAGTATGCACAAACTGCTGGCGCTTGTGTTGTGTTTCGTTATTCCCTTGACGGTGTTGGCCGGCGACAACGCGTACAAAGTTACGTACGACGGGGGTTCGCTTCCGGCTGCGAAGGCTGGAACTGGCATGAAATTGTTTATTGAAGCCGACAAGATCCGCCTGGTGAAGGACAACAGCGAAGTCATCACGATTCCAGCGTCGGCGGTTACCGAAGTGAGTTACGGGCAGGACGTCCACCGGCGAGTGGGAGCGGCAATCGGACTGGCCGTCGTATCTCTAGGCGTCGGCGCTTTGATGGCTCTCACTAAATCGAAAAAGCACTTCGTCGGGCTGACCTGGGCCGACGGTGACAAGAAGGGCGGCTTCGCTATGCAGTGCGATAAGAATGACTACCGCGGAGTCTTGGCCGGACTGGAAGGAGTGACCGGGAAAAAAGCCGTAGACTCTGACGCGATGACTGTGAAGAACTAAGCTATTGGCGAAATAAATGAAACGGGGAGCACGTTTATGCTCCCCTTTTTTTCGTGCAAGTAATCTGCTGATCTTACTTGCTCGATCCTGCCTGCATCTGGTCGCTCGCATCACCGAGTTCGAGAGCAAACTTCTTTCCGGCGAAGCGGGCTGCGGATAAAGTGGCGCTGCCGTCCTGGTGCTTCTGCAATTCGGCAGAGTCGTTCGCGGGCGCCTGGTTCAGGGGAACCACCTTCGCGGGAACTTTCGCGATGACATGCTTTCCCTGCATGATGCTGACCTCGACGCTGGGCCCGCTTCCTTCCCACTCGAGTCTGTACTCACCAGCTTTCAGCGTGGTGCCGCTCACGGTAACGGGATCCGATACGGTCAGCGTGCCCTTGGTCGTTGCAAATGCGCTCGAGGCCAGCAGCAGAGCCAACCCCATCATCAAACTTTTCGAAACTGTCGCGAACTTCATAGCTGCTCCTTATTTTCTTTCCCGAAAATGCGTCGGGAAGCGGTTAGGGCGGCCCCGGCTCACGACCTGCGTGAAAAAACACTTGTGTTTCCGCGCGAATCGTCTCACAATGCTGCCGCCGGGGTTGAGCACGCAAGCGACGAGCCTGCGCTGCCGCGATGGGGGTTATCTCACCTGGGCCGCCAAACCGAGTGTGAGAGAATCCCCAGACCCCGCAAATTCTGTTTCACAGGCCAGCGTCACCTCTGCGCCGGCTGTCATCCACTTCTGCTGGTTACGCTATCGCCGCGATGGAAGTTCCCTTTCGCGGAGGATATTGCTGTTGCTTATTGGACGCTGAGCGAATCCTTCGGGTAGCAGATTTCGAATTTCAAAATTCTGCGCATACGCACAGTAAAGTTATGTTTTGTGGAAGTTATGTTTCGTGATGGAAATAAAACTTGCGTCGAAATGAGGCCGCGGGCAAGGTGCCCGCGGGACTGTGGGCAGAGTTCAGAGCTGCGAAAAGGTTATGACAAAGCTTAGTCGGCGTCGCCGTGCTGCCGTTCCACCGACCAAACACTCGCCTGATCTTTTTCGAAGGGATACACGTGCACCATCCAGTTGAAAACGACGGGTATGAATCTTCCGCCGGCTGCGTCGCATGCATCCTGGCTGGCGATTGATCCACGCATTCCGAATTGCGGATTCGTCGAGCGCAAATCGCTCCAATCGTCCTAGCGGAGGAATGCAGAAATTCACGTGTTCGTGCCACTGCGCGACGCTCAGTGGGATGCGCTCGTCGAGCTGATCTTCGGTGAAAGTCTTAGGCGCGGTGTACATCACTCCAATCAGCTTGTAGTCGTCGCCATGCTTTTCGTAGAGCAGCGAAGTCGGATGCTCTGGATCGAAGCGCATCTCCGCTTCCACTGCGTTGCCTCGGCTCGTGAAGTGATACACCTTCTGCGGAACGTTGGGCATGAAGATCTTGAAACCGTCGTTCAGTGCAACGTGGTAGTCCTTGTATTTTTCCGCCGCTTTGCGCGCCTCATCGGCGACCTGCTGCGCGCGCATCGAATCGCCGGGCTTAAGCTTGCGCACCGGAGTCATCTTCATGTGGGGGCCCATGTCCATGTGGCCTTCCATGGAGTGCATGACGTGAGCGCTGGCTTCGCCGTCGGCTTTGACGTCGCCCATGGGCATGTCTTTCATGTTCGACATATCGTGATGAGACATATCCATGCCGGGCATGGATTGGTCCGACTGTGCGCTGTTGGATGACGAAGACGTCGACTGTCCCCACGCGATGCTGCAAAGCAGGATGGTCAAGAAGACCGCAATCTGAGTGCGCATAGAGATTCTCCCCACAAATTCTCTTGATACTAACCCTGAATCAGCACGGATGTTTCTGCAAGAGAGCGATGGTTACTGAAGATGACAGAAGTAACCGATGTGCGGTGATCCTCCGGAGGTTGGCGAGCCGCTGCGGTTTCTGGTACACCTAACAACTTGACTGTCGAAACCGTCATCTTCCTGTTTTTCGCTGGCGCGCTCGGCGGAGCCTTGAATTCCGTCGCTGGAGGCGGCAGCTTCATCGCGTTTCCCGCGCTGCTGTTTACCGGAGTGCCTCCGATTCCGGCGAACGCCACGAATACGATTGCTCTGTGGACCGCTGCCGCCGCGAGCGGAGGCGCGTACCGAAAGCAGCTGGTCGTGCCGCGGCGAGTGATGATGCCTCTGCTTGCAGCCAGCCTGGTCGGCGGACTCGTGGGCGCGTTTCTTCTTCTGAAAACTCCAGCTCACACGTTCATGCGCGTCCTGCCATGGCTGACTCTGGGAGCCACTTTGCTGTTTGCGTTCGGCAAGAAACTGGCTGGTGGGCGCAAGTCGGTGATCGAGCACGAATCGACCAGGTCGGCATTAGTTGGAGCGACTCTGTTTCAGTTGGGCGTCGCAGTCTACGGAGGCTACTTCGGCGGCGGCATGGGGATCGTGATGCTCGCCATGCTGGCGGTACTCGGCATGACAGACGTTCACGCCATGAACGCGCTTAAGAGTGTACTGGGCTTTGTCATCAACGGAGTCGCCGTCGTCACATTCATCATCGCCGGCGCCGTGTACTGGAAACACGGCATCATCATGATTGTGGGCGGCATCGTCGGCGGTTACGTGGGCGCGCACTACGCCATGAAGATGAAGCAGGTATGGATTCGTTGGTTCGTAGTGGCCGTAGGCGCGGGAATGACGGTGTACTTCTTCTGGAAGTCGTATTGAAAAACAGGGGCCAGGGAACAGGTATCAGAGATGCTAATCCTTTGACCTCTACTAACTGGCCTCTGGCCCCTGACCTCAGATCCCTAAACTACTGTACCGGTGCCGACACGTGCTCGTGAACGGTCAACCACTTGCCGTCCTGATTTTCGAGGATCGCAGTCCAGCGGAAGGTGCCCATCTCGACTTTGCCCGCCTTGGTGGTCATCTGTTCGGCCACCGTGGCCGTAACCCAAACCAGATCTCCGTGAGGATGGATCGCGACGTCATCATTCAGCGTAAACTTGGCGCTCTTGTAGCCCGCCAGGACGCCTTTGACGCCTTTCTCGTATTCATCCCAACTGTTGTACTTCAACGGAGCGATGTCGAAGAAGACGTGTGGGCCGGTCGCATAATATTTGGCGACGTTTGCGGGGTCGAGCGTGGACCAACCGTCCCAGATTTTTTGCAGGTAGGC
The DNA here is from genome assembly GCA_963787685.1 of uncultured Acidobacteriota bacterium. GTDB lineage: Bacteria > Acidobacteriota > Terriglobia > Terriglobales > Acidobacteriaceae > Sulfotelmatobacter. The sequence goes on along the minus strand of CAWBED010000018.1, from coordinate 104 downwards.
TTGGTCAGGCGTGGGTCCGGCCGCAGCCTTTTTCATCGATGACTGCTTGGTTTGGGCAGAGCCGGACAGGGTGAGCGCGAGCAGGCACAACGAAACGGTGAGAA
>CAWBED010000017.1:0-491947 GCA_963787685.1 uncultured Acidobacteriota bacterium | reverse complement strand
CCTGCCGCCGTGGATCACCTTCATGCGATCGATAATGCGACGCATGATCGCCGGCTCCTTCATCTGCTCGAGCTGCATGCCGTTACCTTCGACAAAGTCGGTGACCGGATCGGTTGGGCTCTGCGTAGATCAGCCGAGGGCCCAGGCCGAGTTCGTAGGCTGCGAGAGTGCACTGAATGACGGCTGTCTGCCGCGTCCGGTACTGGTCGAAGCCGATGCGGATCGCGTACTTCGGCTTGCAGTTCACATAGGCAAAGTAGGTGCGGTTGGTGAGACCGCCGAACTTTTGGCGGACCTCGACCGACTCATTCCAGATGGGGAGCGCGGCGATGTAGTCGCGCACCCGGGTCGGCGTCCATTGGCGGCGCACGCGCGAGATCTCACTGATGATGGGTGCCTCATTCCGCATGTCAAGTTTCCCGGTGTGTGGTTCGAATTATCAAACGACTGCAATGAGAACCGTAGATCCCCACGAGCGGCGACCCCGGCCATGCACCGCCGGATGGCAGCGTACCTCCATCGCGCGGTAAGATCGAATGACGAGATTGTAGGGCAACGTCGGGTTCGCCGGAAATCCGGCGCGGGGCTGGATTGCGCGGCCGCGCGTGGGATGATAACCCCGACCGGTGTTGCCCCACAGAGGAGCATCCATGACGGGAGCACTGCCCGAGCGCGCGCGGATTGTCATCATTGGAGGCGGCATTATAGGCGCCTCGACGCTCTACCATCTGGCGAAGGAGGGCGTGCGGGACTGCGTGCTCCTCGAGCGCGATCGCTTCGCGAGCGGGACGACTTGGCACGCAGCGGGTCTCACGACACGCATCCGCGAATCGCACGCTCAGTCCCGCCTCGTGCAGTACACTTCCGATCTGTTCCGATCGCTCGAGGCCGAGACCGGTCAGGCAACGGGTTACCGCGAGAACGGTGCCCTCTACATCGCGACGAACCCGATTCGCCACGAGCTGCTCAGACGTCAGTCATCGGCCTCCCAGCACATGGGGGTGCGGGTCGACGCTCTGAACGCCGGGGAAGTCAAGGAGCGCTGGCCGCTACTTCACGTTGACGACGTGCTTGGCGGCGTGTTCATACACGGCAACGGGCAGGTCAACCCGCTCGATGCCACGATGGCCCTGATCAAGGGGGCGCGGCAGTGGGGCGGACTCGCGTTCGAGCATACGTCTGTCGAGGACGTGCTCATCCGCGATGGCCGGGCAATTGGCGTGCGTACACCCCGGGGCGATATCGCCTGCGATCGTGTGCTTCTCGCCGGGGGTCTCTGGAGCCACAAGATCGCGAAACGCCTCGGCGTCGCAGTGCCGCTACACGGCGCCGAGCACTACTACATCGTGACGGAGCCGATGCCCTCGCTCGCCCGCACGACCCCCGTGCTGGGGAATCCCGACGAACGCGCCTACTACAAGGAGGATGCCGGCAAGCTCCTCGTCGGATTCTTCGAGGCGGTCGCCAGGCCCTGGCCTCCGAAAGGGGAGGAGATCCCGAAGGAGTTCTCGTTCGTCGAACTACCGGGGGATCTGGAGCACATTCAGCCCCAGCTGAACCTGGCGTTCCGCCGCGTGCCAGCGCTCAAGGATGTCGGAATTAAGCTCTTCTTCTGTGGTCCCGAGAGCTTCACGAGCGACAGCCGAGCCCTCATGGGTCCGACTGCCGAGGTCCGCGGACTCTACGTTGCGGCCGGCTTCAACTCCTACGGCATCCTGTCCTCGGGCGGTGCCGGCAAGGTGATGGCGGCGTGGCTGATGGACGGAATCCCGCCGCTCGCGATGACTGCGATGCATGCGCAACGGGTGATGCCATTCCAGGCCAATACCCGGTACATGCAGGATCGGGTGGTAGAGGCCCTTGGATTCAACATGTCGCTGCACTGGCCCGGGCACCAGCTCCAAGAGCGCACGCAACATCCGCCACTCCCCCGTGCACGATTGTCTGATGGCCTTTGGTGCGGTTATGGGAGAGCGGGCCGGATGGGAGATCCCCCTCTACTACGATACCCCAGGCGCGTCGCTCCCGAAGACGCCGAGCCTCGCCTATCAGGAGTGGTTTCCGCGACTTGCCGCCGAGTGCATGGCGGCCCGCGACCGGGCGGCACTCGTCGACCAGTCGTGCTACGGAAAGCTCCTCGTCAGCGGCCCCCATGCAGCCGAGGCCCTCAACTGGGTGTCGGCGAACGAAATGGACGTGCCCGTGGGTCGCTCTGTGTACACGCACTGGCTCAACGTTCGCGGGGGCATCGAAGCCGACCTGGTCGTTATCCGCCAATCACCGCAGCAGTTCTTGATCGTCACTGGACCCGGCGGGCAGGTGCGCGATCGCTGTTGGTTCGAGGCCAACATCCCTCCGGGCCTCAATGTCCAGATCCACGATGTGACCGCGCTGTACGGGATGTTCTCGCTCAATGGGCCAGCCTCGCGTGGGATCCTGCAGGCCCTCTCACCGACGCAGACCTCTCCAGTAAGGCACTCCCGTTCGGGCACGCTCAACTGGTCGACATCGGGTATGGTCGTGCATGGGTGCTGCGTCGGTCATACTTCGGAGAGCTCGGCTACGAGGTGTACCCGACGACCGATCTCTGTCGTCTCCGCTTCAGCATGGTTGTATATCCTCCGGGAATTCCGGCGGAATTTTCGCACAGGACGAGGAGAAGCACAAAATCATTAACCACGAAGGTCACGAAGTCGCACGAAGGAACTCTCAGGCAGCGCTTTCCTTTGTGAACCTTCGTGTCCTTCGTGGTAAATGATTTTGGGTTCCCGCGCTAAACAGCCCCGGAAACCCATTTCGTTTGACCGATTTCCACAGCACACGCTAAAATAGTGGAGTTTGACTGTACTCGCCGACCCGTTCTGGGGACGCCTGCCTTGGCTGCTGAAGCGCCGTGGCGGAAAACACAGCAAGCAGAGGAAATCAGCAAGCCCCTTGGGAGCGCCCGTGTGCGCCCTGGGTTCCGAATGGAAGCTCCGTTTTCGGGTTCCTGTTACGGGCTGAATTTCAAACGACATTTGACGGAGGCAGACGTATGTACGCGGTTATCCGCGCCGGTGGAAAGCAGTACCGGGTGGCGCCCGGCGATGTAATTCGAGTAGAGAAGGTCGGCACCGGCACGGACGGTCAGGTGGAGTTCCCCGTGGTCGCAGTGTCCGGCGAAGAAGGTCAGATCGGAAATCAGTCGGACGCGCGCGTGGTCGGCACAGTCGTCGAAGAAGGCCGGGGCGCGAAGATTCTGGTTTTCCATTACAAGCGCAAGAAGCAGTACAAGAAACTGCGCGGACATCGCCAGTCGTTCACCGCGGTGCGCATCGCCGAAATCGCATTCGGCGGACAGAGCTTCAAGGCTCCAGAGCTTCCTAAGAAAGAAGCGAAGCCGAAGAAGGTGAAGGCGGCCGAGATCGAAGAGCACGAGGCGACGCCGAAAGCCAAGAAATCCGCGGGCAAGAAGGCAGCCCCGAAAAAGCCCGCCAAGAAAGCGGCGAAGAAGAAATAATTCATCCAGATGTCAGTTCAGCGGATGCTGAGAACTGGCAACTGAGAACTGAGAACTCATATGGCGCATAAAAAGGGACAAGGAACATCACGAAACGGGCGCGATTCCAACGCGCAGCGGCTTGGTTTCAAGGCATTCGGCGGACAGGTCGTTCCCGGCGGAACGATCATCGTTCGCCAGCGCGGCACGCGGGTGAAGCCCGGCCTCAACGTGGGCCGCGGCAAGGACGATACCCTCTTTGCCAAGATCACGGGACGCATCAAGTTCCTGAACAAGGGACAGATGGGCAAGTTCGTGATGGTGGAACCGATCGAAGCAAAGTAGGTCTCGAATCCTGGGATCTCGAAATGCTGGTTAGATTTCGCGGGCAGAAGTGCTCGCGCCACGCTGGCCTCTCCTTCGGGCGAGGCTTTTTCTTTTCGGTCATTGGCCGCTAGTCGTTAGTCGTTCGCGACTCGGCGGGGCCTACGACGAACGACCACCGGCTAGCGGCTCTTTATATGTTTATCGATGAAGCCAAAATCAAAGTGAAGGCGGGCGACGGCGGCAACGGCTGCATGGCGTTCCGGCGGGAGAAGTTCGTCCCACGCGGTGGTCCGTCGGGCGGGGATGGCGGCAAGGGCGGCGACATCGTGATGGAGTCCAGCGAGCGCCACAATACGCTGGTGCATTTCCGCTTCAACCCTGAGCACAAGGCCGAGCGCGGACGTCACGGCGAAGGCTCGAACAAGACCGGGCGCGACGGCGGCGATGTCGTTCTGAAAGTTCCGGTCGGGACGATTGTCTATGACGACGAGACCGGCGAGAAGGCCTTCGAGTTCACGGCTCCTGATCAGAAGTTTGTGATCTCCCGCGGCGGACGCGGCGGGCGCGGCAATGCGCGTTTCGCGACGTCAGTGCATCAGGCTCCACGCGAGCACGAAGCCGGGCGTCCCGGCGAAGAACATACCTATCGCCTTGAGTTGAAGTTGCTGGCCGACGTGGGCTTGGTGGGATATCCGAACGTCGGAAAGTCCACGTTGATCTCACGCATTTCGTCAGCGCGTCCCAAGATCGCGGATTATCCGTTCACGACTCTGCAGCCGAATCTTGGAGTGGTCGCGGTCGGCGATGCAAAAAATGAAATCAGTTTTGTGGTCGCCGATATTCCGGGGCTCATCGAAGGCGCGCACACCGGTTCCGGTCTGGGCACGCAGTTCTTGCGGCATATCGAACGCACGCGGTTGCTGGTGCATCTGGTCGATGTTTCCGATTCGAGCGGACGTAACGATGTCACCAAGGACGTGGAAGTGATCCTCGGCGAGCTCGCCAGTTTCGGCGCGCATCTCGAAGACAAGCCGATGATCATGGTCGCGTCGAAGATCGATGTCGTCAACAAAGACAAGCTGGCCGCTCTGAAGAAGTACTGCAAGAAAAAGAAGCTGAAGCTCTACGAGATCTCCGCCGTCACCGGCAAAGGCATCGAAACCTTGAAGTACGCCATGGCGGACGAAGTCCAAAAGTTCCGCGAGCGGGAGCTCAGCGCAGCAGTTGAAGTGCGACAGCTAGGTTGATCCCTAGTCGCAGCGGAGGGCCGCCATCGGGTCTACCCTGCTTGCCCGGTGCGCGGGGAGCCATGCCGCGAACAGCGTCATCGTACTCACCACGACAAGGGCAACGGTGAAGGTCATCGGATCCAGACCGCTCAGTCCGAATAGCAGGTCCTTGACATACCTGATGGCCAACAGCGTGAGAGGTATCCCCAACCCCACGCCAACGGCGAGCAACTGGAGCGATTCGCTCAGAATCATCCACAGAACAGCCAGGGTCTGTGCGCCCAAAGCGATACGTATGCCGATCTCGTTGGTGCGGCGCACCACGTTGCAGCTCATCACGCCATAGAGTCCAATCGCCGCCAACAGCAGCGCGAGCACCGAAAACAAGCTGGTCAGGGATGAGATGAGCTTGTCGTGCGTCATGAAGTTCGACATCTGATCCTGAATCGTTGTGATTCTCACGAGAGGCAAGTTGGGATCGACCGACCTGACTGCTGCACGAAGATCGGCGATGGTGTGAGCCGGGTCGCCGATAGTGCGCAACAGGATCATGCTGGCGAAGCGATCCTGATTTTCCTGGTGCACCACCGTGTTGGCTCCGCCAGCTGCATCAGCAGCAGAATCGGCTGGTACATACGGGTCGATCTGGGCAAGCGGGATGTACGTCATTCGCAACCCGTTCAACATCGCGAGGGTTGCCGGACTTGGTGTCGCGGGCAACACCAACGATCTGCCATGGCCCTTTGACGCTGTCGATGTCGATGATGATCGATCGCCCTACTGCGTCACCTTTCGGGAAGAAGTGGCTGGCGAGCGTCTGGTTGATGATGGCCACTTTCTGGCTATTCGCGCTGTCGGTATCGCTGAAGGAACGTCCTGCGACGATCGATATTCCAGCGGTCTCGAAATACCTCCCCGAGACGCGATTGAGGACCGAGTGCCGGTTCTCCTTGGGTGCAGGTGTGTAGCCGGGAATGGTGACGCTGGAGGACCAGGTACCGGCGCTGATCGGCGGCGTCGCACTGAGGGCGACAGAGCGAACACCGGGAAGCGCGGACAAACGTTCAATCAGAAGCTGATGCAGTCCGGTGGTCTGGCTCGTCTTGTATCCTGCGAGTTTTGCGTTGAACTCGGCGAGCAGAAGGTGCGAGCGCTCAAACCCGTAGTCTTGGTTCTGAAGATTCCGCAGAGTGCGGAGAAACAGTCCTGAGCCGACCAGTAACAGCAGCGAGAGCATGACTTGGGCGGTGACCAACGTCTTAGGCCAGAAGCGAGCCGATTTGCCGCCACTGCTTTGTGCTGTGCGGGTGCCGGCGCTCAGGTTGCTGACTGCTCCAGTGCGAGCCGCGGCGAGGGCCGGAGCAAGTCCGAACAGGATTCCAGTGAGCAGCGAGAGGCCCAGCGTGAACAGCGTGACCGTCGCATCCGGCGTGGGGTCCATCGCGATGAAGGAGTTGCCTTGGCTGACAACGCCGATCAGAACGCGCGTGGCGGCGAAGGCAATGCCCAGTCCCATCACTCCGCCGGTCATTGACAGCAACAAGGTCTCAATCAGGCTTTGCCGGACGATGCGTGCGCGGCTGGAGCCAAGGGCGAGCCGCGTCGCGATTTCGCGATTTCGGGTCGCGGCGCGGGCCAAGAGAAAATTCGCCAAGTTGGCGCAAGAGATGAGCAGTACCAACCCGACGACGATCATCAGGATCTTCAGCGATTCGCCGTATTGGCTCCGGATGAGTGAGATCCCGTGCGCCGCAGTTACAAGAGGAACATTGACGAGGTTGATTTCCAGCTGGCGATCAGCTGACAGCGCTCCGCCTTCACGCTCACGGATACCATTCCTGACTTGCTGATTGAGCCAGTTTTGGCTTCGCGCTCGTTCGGCATGGTTGCTTGCGGCTCGCGCACTCAGCCGCCCGAATAGATGAAGAAAGTAAAGACCGGAATGCGCGGTAAGCATCGACGGTTGCTGCAGCACGACGGTCTGCATGCTGATCGGGGTCCATAGCTCCGTTGGCTCTAACTCCTGCTTGATGCCAAGGAACCCTTGTGGCATAACGCCGACCACTACGAATGGAGTGCCATTGATCGTGATCGATTTCCCAAGGATGTTCGGATCGGAGGAAAGAGACTGCTGCCAAAAGTGGTAACTCAGAACCGTAACGGCGCCGCTTCCCGGCGTAGCGTCGTCCGATGGCAGTATGGTGCGGCCCAGCAGAGGTTGAGCACCAAGGACGCTGAAATAATTGCCCGAGACAAGATTGGCCGGTGCGAGCACGGCAGACGAACTTGCGTCTGTAGTCCCGCCGGCCGCGGGCGGCCTGATGCTCACTTTGTTAGAGAAGCTGCAATATGCGGCGATTCCCTGAAACGGTCCCGGATCCTCTTGCATTGAGCGCGTGAAATCCCAGGGGAAATATCCGCCGAATGCGCCTAGGTCGATGCCACCGGCTATACCACCGAATTCGGAATCGCCGAATGCAACGAGCTGCTCAGGATTTCGCACCGGAAGATTGCGGAGCATCACCTGGTTGATGAGCGTGAAGATTGCTGTATTGCCGCCGATGCCAAGCGCCAGCGACAGGAGGGCAATGGCAGTAAAAGAAGGACTCTTCGCTAGCCTGCGCACGCCATAGCGAAGATCCATCGATAGTTCGTCCCGCAATCGCAGTCCCAGCGACGCACGGATGGCATCTTTGTGGGACTCGATTCCCCCGAACTCGAGGCGCGCCCTGCGCATCGCTTCCTGCGGAGGAACGCCGCTGCGAACCAGGTTTTCAGCAATGCTCTCGACGTGAAAGCGCAGTTCTGCCTCCATCGCAGTTTCCAGCCGTCCACGCTTTACGATCCACTTCACCCACGAACGGAGCTTCGCAAAAAGTTTCAAACTTCCTCCGGTGTCGTGCGCAGAATGCTGGCGATCAGCGACGTCATGCGGTTCCACTTTTCAGTCTCGGAGTGGAGTTGACGGCGGCCCGCCGCAGTCAGACGGTAAAATTTTGCCTTGCGCTTGTTGTCCGATTCTCCCCACTCGCTGGCGATCAAGCCCTGGTGTTCCAGGCGGTACAGAGCTGGGTAGAGCGAACCTTGTTGAATCTGCAACTGCTCGCCCGAGATCTGCTGGATGCGCAGCAGAACACCATAGCCATGCAGCGGGCTGAGGGAGACAGCTTTGAGGATCAGCATGTCGAGAGTCCCCTGCAGCAAATCGATCTGTTTCCCCACGATCTCTCCTTGCTCGTCTAGGAGAGAGATGCTAGCAGTGCTCTCCTAGGCTGTCAAGGAGACGCTCGCGAAATAGGGGTTTCGATCGGGATCCGTCGCGATTTCAGGCGGATGGGTCTTTCTGGAGCTAACCAAACGCTGATTCCACACTTCCTCGTAACGGGCTGACGTTGGCGCAACGTACAAAAGGCGGCCCGTAGGCCGCCTTTCCCCATATCCACAAAACCCGTTGCTAAGCTTACGCCCTTGGTAGAGGACCGTGCTGGAAGTGGTACTGCAGAATCCTCGCGGCGAGCGCGGGACTCAGCGTTTCACCCTTGCGCTCGATCGTGCGGACGACTTCTCCACGGCAGACAACTTCCGTCTCCGAGAGTCCGGCAATTTCGGCCGGAAGGACAAGGTTGATTTCCAGCTGCGAGTTGGGTTGCAGCAGTTCGTCGCCTTCGAAAAGCAATCCAGAACGGCTGATGTTTTCGGTTGTGCCTACATGCCACTGCTGTTCTCCGAGACGGCGATACCGCAAAGGCAAGTGAAGCTGGAATCTTTGGGCGCGGGAAGGAGGAACCTCCCTCGCCCGGATGACGGGTTGTGGAACGGAATGCGAAGACATGACGACCTCCGGGGGAGTTTGTGTTGCATCGAGCACTTCGCGGACCATGCTCTTCAGGTCGCGAAGGTTAAAGGGCTTCTGGAGCAGGCGAACGCCGACATCCAGCATGCCGTTGTGTCCGATCACGTTTTCTGTGTAGCCGGACATGTAGACAACTTTCACGTTGGGGCGAATTTCTGAAATGCGCTGCGCCAGTTCGCGGCCATTCATGCCGGGCATGATGACGTCGGTGAGCAGCAGATGGATCACTGCCTCGTGCGCAACCGCAATCTGCATCGCGACAGCGCCGTCGGCAGCTTCGATGACCTTGTAGCCTTGCTTTTCAAGGTATTGACGCGCGAGATAACGCAGGTTCGCCTCGTCTTCCACGAGAAGAATGGTCTCGGTGCCGGGTTCAACTTTCTGAAGCGCGATCGGAGTGGCGACCATCGCCGCGGGTTCTTCCATAGAAGCGACGCGCGGCAGATAGATTTTGAAGGTCGTGCCTTTTCCGATCTCACTGTAGACCCAGATGTATCCACCACTCTGCTTCACGATGCCGTAGACGGTGGAGAGGCCAAGGCCGGTTCCCTTCGTTCCCTTCGTCGTGAAGAAAGGTTCGAAGATGTGCGATTGCGTTTCGGAATCCATGCCGGCGCCGGTATCGCTGATGGCGACCATCACGTAATCGCCGGGCCGTAGCGGAGAGTGAAGGCGCGCGTAATCTTCATCGAGTGTGATGTTCGAGGTTTCGATCATCAGCTTTCCGCCGGAAGGCATCGCATCGCGCGCGTTGACTGCGAGATTCATGATGACCTGTTCGATCTGGCCGGCATCGGCGCGCACGGGCCAGAGTTTCGGCGCCGCAACCATCACCAGGTCGATGTCTTCCCCGATCATCCGGTTGAGCATCTTCAGGTTTTCGGTGGCGATGTCGTTCAGGTTGACGATGCGCGGCGCGAGCATTTGCTTTCGGCTGAATGCCAGAAGTTGGCGAGTCAAAGATGAAGCGCGTTCGGCAGCACTGGCGATTTCCTGAGCCGGTCCGCGAAGGTGAGGCTCGGCGCCGAGTCGCTCGAGTAGGAATTCCGAGTAGCCGGAAATCACCATCAGCAGATTATTGAAATCATGCGCAATGCCGCCAGCCAAGCGGCCTACAGCCTCCATCTTCTGCGACTGGCGCAGTTGCTGTTCGAGTGCGCGGCGTTCGGTTACGTCTTCGGCGAACAACTCAAAGACAACGCCTTCCTTGCGTCCGTTGGTTACCGAGCGGCCGGAAACGCGAACCACCGTAGTGCCATTCGTGCGCTTCCATTCCGCATTCAGTCCTTTGAAGGGCGCGGAGGAGCGGAGGAAGTCTGCCAAATCGAACCACTGATCGCCATCGGCGTAGAGACTGTAAATGTGCTTGCCAACGAGTTCGTTCGTCGAGGTCAAGCCGATCAATTCGAGGAATGCAGGATTAGCGTCGAGAATCTTTCCCGTAGCATCGCAGCTGCAGATGCCGTACGGAGCATTCGTGACCAGCGAGCGGAAATTCGCCTCCGAGCGCCGCAGGCTCTCTTGCGCCGAGCGCAACGCGGCGTTGAGCCAGCAGATCAGCATGGCGATGAAGAAGAAGAGCGACAGGCGGAGAATGGCTGTGCGCAGTTGATCGGGAGTGTGCTGTCCGACGAGCGAGAAATAGGCGCCGACCGTCAGGGCAAATGAAGTGGCTACTAGTCCGGGCTTCCAGCCGCCATACCACGCGCTGACCATCACGGCCACGCCGAAAAGAGCGAGGCGGCTTTCGGAAACATCCGCCAGCATGACGGTGGGAATCAAAGCGAGGGCCGTACTGAGGACAGCTACGCCATAGCGCAAGATAGGCGCGCGCGCAGCCGGAATGCGGAGTAGGGGGAGGGTTACTCGCATGACAACCATCCTAGTTCCAAAATGGGAAACAGGGGTAGTTACAGGAGTTCATTTTTCGTTGGCGTTGGGGTCGTACCTCTGTGTCCTTTTGTCTCTAGTGTGCGAGTCCGATGGGACAAGTCCGCGTGGTCCGACTTGCATCTCGCGCCGCGAATCAAGACACTATGCGGGTCACCAACATTCATGAACATTGGACTCTTTGGCGGAACGTTTGATCCGGTGCATCGCGGACACATCGCGTTGGCGCAGGCGGCGATGGAACGTTGCAAGCTGCATCGAATTTGTTTCGTTCCCGCAAACCTGCCTCCGCACAAGCAGAAACAATCGCTCGCTCCATTCGTACACCGCTTTGCAATGCTGGCCTTGGCAACCGCGACTGAGAAGGCATTTGTACCGTCTTTGTTGGAGGCACCTGACGAAAGCGGAGCAAGCAAGAAGGAAAAGCCGAATTACACGATCGACACAGTGCGGCGCATGAAGCAGTCATTCAAGAACAGCGACCAATTGTTTTTGTTGATTGGGATGGATGCGTTCGCGGATATTGCGAAGTGGCATCAGGCGGAGGCGTTGTTCCGCGAGTGCGAATTTATTGTCGCCGGGCGTCCGGGATATTCACTGGCCGATGTGGCGAATGCGCTGCCGGAGAGCCTGCGTCCGCGAGCCGAAGTGATGAAACCGTTTCAGAAGCAGGCCGCGACGGGAGATCTCGTGCTGCCGGGAGTGAGGATTCACCTGATGGGTGATTTGCATCAGCCGGCATCGGCGACCGCGATCCGGCAAGCTACGGCAGCGGGAAAGCCATTGGGACGGTTCGTGGATGCAGCCGTAGCGGAGTACATCAAGAAGGTTGGGCTGTATAAGTAGGACGGTCGCGAGTCTTTCGCCGTCGGTCGATTGTCGTTAGTCGTCGGCCCGGCCTGATCTTCGGAGCCGCTTCTCGGGTCGAGGCGCAACTCAGTTACAATAGACTCTCGCGAACGACGGCTGGTATCGACCTGTTCGCGCGTCCCAAAACTAGAACACTCAGAGGAGATCCCTGTGGCTCAGAATCACTATGTTACGAAGGCGAAGCGGCGGCAAAAGAGCGGCAAGCGCAAAGATCCATCCGCAGCGACCATGGCAAAGCTGCGCCAGTTGGCAGCCGCTGACGCGAAGAAATCGGGCAATTGATCGCCACCCAATGACGCATCGAAATCCAGTTACAACCCAGCTCACGACGAACGACCAACGACTGACACCGACTGAATGAAGAAGACTGAACTCAAGAAGCAAGTTGACGCCGCGATTCAAGCGTGCCTGGAAAAGAAGGCCGAAGAACTCAGCATCCTGGAAATGGAAAAAGGGTCGGGGGCGTTTACCGACTATTTTGTTCTGTGCAGCGGGACGAATCCGCGGCAGGTGCAGGCGATCGCCGATGAGGTGGAGTTGCGCCTGAAGGGCGCGGGAATTCGTCCAAACAACGTGGAAGGCTACACCCAGGCGGAATGGGTGCTGCTCGACTATGTCGACTTCGTGGTGCACGTGTTCTCGGAGAAGGCGCGGAAGTATTACGATCTGGAGCGGCTGTGGAAGTCGGCGAAGCGCCTTGAACCTGGCGACCTGAAGGCCGCGCCCCGCGCGCGAAAACCGGCAGTCAAGCCGGCAGCCGCGAAAAAGAAAAAGAAAAAAGCGAAAGCCTAGCTCCACCCCTCGCGGATTTCTCAAAATTCCAATGACGTCGAAGCCAGATTCCGAACCCAGTTGGGGATCGCAGTATCGTCTGGTTGCGTCTGAGAAGTGGAAGGCGAAGTCCGCGGTAATGGGCCAGCCTGTGACGGATGCGCTGGTGGAATATGCGCGTCCTGAGTCTGGAATGCAGGTGCTGGATTTGGCGAGCGGGACGGGCGAGCCTGCGATCAGCCTTGCGCTGCGCGTTGGCGCGGCCGGACACGTCACGGCGCTCGACTTGAGCGCGGAACTGCTCGAGATTGCTGAGAAACGAGCAGTGGCTCGAGGACTGAAAAACTTCAGCACACAACGGGCAGATGCTCACTCGCTGCCGTTTCCAGACCACAGCTTCGATCTGGCGACATCACGATTTGGCGTGATGTTCTTTCGGGATCCGGTTACCGCGCTGGGAGAGTTGCGCCGGGTTTTGAGGTCCGGTGCGCGGGCATGCTTCCTGGCCTGGGGACCATTCGATCAACCCTACTGGCGGAGCACGATGGGCGTGGTGCACCGGCGTGTCGGCGGGCCACTGCTGCCGCCGGATGGTCCCAATCCTTTCCGATTCGCTGAAACAGGAAGCCTTTCAGCTGTGCTTCGAAGCGCGGGATTTAACGACATCGAAGAAGAGATGAAGACGCTGCCGTGGACTTGGCCTGGCTCGGCCGAAGAAGTTTGGGATCAAGCACAAGCGGTGGCCGTTCCGTTTCGTCCTATGCTGGAGCGCGTACCCGACGAAGAATGGCCGAAGATCCATGCCGAGGTACACGAGGCGGTGTCGCGCTATTCAGACGGCGAAAAAATCGCGTTTGGCGTGCAGGTAATCCTAGCCTCGGGAAGGAAATGAGGATCCCCGGTGAAGATCAAGATTGCGTGGATCGGAAAGACCAAGGAAGCCGCGATCGCAACGCTCACTGAGGAGTATTTGAAGCGAATCTCGCGATACGTGCCGATTGAAGGACTCACGGTGCGAGACGAACCGGATTTGCTGGCCAAGTTTGGTGGCGCCGCGAAAGGCACAAAGTCCACACTCGTGCTGATGGATTCGCGAGGCAAGGAATTTTCGTCGGAGCAGTTCGCAAAATTCCTTGGAGATTATCAGGACCGCAATCCGTTGCCGCTGGTGCTGGCGATTGGTGGCGCAGATGGCTTCAGTGACCTGGCACGGGCCGCGGCGGAGCACACGATCTCACTTGGAAAGATGACTCTGGCGCACGAACTGGCGAGAGTGGTTTTGCTGGAGCAGGTTTACCGGGCGTTCACGATTCTGAAAGGCCACCCGTATCATTCGGGGCATTGAAATGCCGGCGCTTATGACGATGGGCCGCCGCTGCAAAATCATTTCTTAGTGTTGACCAGCACTTTCAGAATTTCGACAGCCAAGTCGCGGGCAGGGACGTCTTCCATGTTGGCGAGGACGACGACTCCATCTTGTCGCGCGGGGGCGATCAGGAATGCCGTGCTGGTGCCCTGCTGGCCACCGGTGTGGCTCACGACCGCAACTCCCCCTTCGTCACCCGCGCCCCATCCTAATCCGTAGCCGTCCTTCGATCCGTCGGAGGGCTTCAGGGGCGTCCACATCAGGTCACGGGTCGCGCGCTTGATCAGCTTGTCGCTCAGAATGGCGATTTCGAATTTGGCCATGTCCTCGGCAGACGAGAGCCATCCGCCGCCGGGAATCTTATAGCTGGAATCGAGGAAGTCAGCGTTCTGGACGTCTCCGGATTTCGATTCCTCGTAGAAGCGGGTGCGGAAGGGGATAATCGTGAAGCGGTTGTCGACCTGAGTGTGCTCCATGCCGGCGGGGCCGAAAACATTCTGGCGCATGAAGTCGGTGTACTTTGCACCGGAAGCGCCTTCCATCACGCAGCCGACGAGCGTGTATCCCTGCGTCGAATAATGGAAGTGAGAGCCTGGCGGCGCAACCAGTGGATCGTTCTTGAAGAAGTCGAGTCCGCCCTGAATGGGATCGTCGAAGTGTTTCGTGTTGCCGATTTCGAGGTCGTCCGGGCCAGTTTTGTAGTGGCGAATGCCACCGAGATGTCCCATGACTTGGCGCGTCGTAATTGGCGCCGATTTCTGGGGGAACGACGGGCAATATTTCTGGACCGGAGCATCGAGATCGAGTTTGCCTCGCTCCCAGAGTTGCATGGCTCCTGTGGCCGTAAGCGATTTCGAGATCGAGGCCAGACGATATAGCGTTTGCTCGCTGGCTGGAACGTTGTTCTCCAAGTCGGCAAAACCGAAACCTGAAGCCCATTCGAGTTGACCGTTTTCGACGACCGCGATCGATAAGCCCGGAACATGCGTCGAGGCCATGAACTTAGAGACAGCGGCTTCGATCTGTGAACGCTTCTCGGGCGCGATCGGATGGTCCTGGGCGGAGCAATAGCTGGAGAGAGCCGAGCACGCCAGGAGAACTAGAAACAGGCAGGAAGCGAGCTGCGGCCTGAACAGATGGAATGATTGCGTCTTGGATGGTTGGGTCAAGGTAGCCTTCCGACCGGGGTTTCATTGTAACAACTGCTGAGAACCCTGGCCGGAGGCGTGATCCTACTGAGTGACGGTGGCTTGATAACTCACGGCTTGCCAATGGCCGGATTTACGGACCCAGACGCGGGTGTAGCGGTACGGACCGCTGAAGTCTTCGCCTAGCTGGTGGCCCTTGACGTCGGCGCGCGCGGTCACGATGGCAGTATCTCCGTAGAGGCGGACGACCATGTCGCTGACATCGATTGTGTCGTAGCGCAGCTGTCCGCTCCGGCGGGCTGAGAGGGCCTCTTTCTTGGTGGTGACCTGACCGAGAGGGGAGATCGCGACATAGTCATCCGCCAACGTGCGCTGCGGAAACTCGGCGTCACGGCGAAGGCTGGCTTCTTTCGCCTGGCGTTCCATCTCGATGATCTCGCGAATCGCGTCCTGATCGCCGGCGTCGACTACCATCTTGGGGCGAATGGAGACATGCTGCGCCGAGAACGCGGGTAAGGCGCCCAAGAGGCAGCACAATAACACTGCATATTTGTTGATCACGATGAGACCTCCGCAATTTGCGAGGGGACAGAGATCCGCCTGACCGGGACTACGCAATCTTGGATGCTGGAGTTCCATGGAAAAGATTCCGGATCGTAAACATTTATGTTCATCGAGAGAGACCCCATGCGGCGTTCGACTTCCTACAATAAAGACGGCGGAGACAGGTGGTTCATTAACAAATAATTTGTTTGGGATGTGATTGCAAAGTGTATCCCTCTGCGGAGAGTAACCCGACTGAATGCTTTGAGGTGCAACTCCGCTTCCACTGCAAAGGGCTTGTAAACGATTGATAAGATGACGCGCAGGGCGGGGGTGCGCATGGGCTTGCTTGTCCACCGCCGTGATTAAGTGTCCACGACCGGACAGCGAACTTGTCTGAAATGCCTTCAGATGCGAGTTCTGGCCCGCTTGCCCCAAAGCGATGCCGCTTAGATCGTGCGGCATCTAGTAGAATCAACATTCCGACTAGCCAATGGCTGATATCCGTCGCGGTCTCATTATCGTGAACACGGGGCCGGGCAAAGGCAAGACCACTGCGGCGATGGGAACTGCTCTGCGTGCAGTCGGGCAGGGGATGCGGGTGCTGATGCTACAGTTCCTGAAGGGATCGTGGCATTACGGCGAACTCGACGCGGTGCAGGCATTCGGCGACAAGTTCGTGATGAAGCAGATGGGCCGCGGCTTCGTGAAGGTCGGAGCGGAGAAGCCGGATCCAGAAGATGTACGGATGGTGGAAGAGGCCTGGGCAGAAGCCGATCGGGCGATCCAATCCGGCGAGTGGGATCTGGTCGTGCTCGACGAGATCAACTACGCGATCAGCTATGGCATGCTCGATCCGGCGAAGGTGGTCGAGAGCTTAAAGAAGAAGCCCGAGATGGTGCATGTCATCTTGACGGGGCGGAACGCGCACCCCACAATTGTCGAGGCTGCGGATACGGTGACCGAGATGCGCCAGGTGAAACACGCGTACGAGAAAGGCGTGATGGCTCAGAGAGGGATCGAATACTGAAATTGAGTGATTGAGTAATCGGGTAATTGAGTAATTTGAGTCACTGCAACGTCAGCTTTTCAACTACTCAATTACAAATTTCTCAATTACAAATTCTTCCTATGGCTTGGTTTAAACGCGAATCCGGCGAGTTGGACACTTCGGGGGAGAAGCGCGTCAAGACCGAAGGGTTGTGGGTGAAGTGTGAGAGCTGCCGGCAGATCATCTGGAAGAAGGATCTGGAAGAGAATTTCAACGTCTGTCCCAAGTGCGACAAACACTTCCGGATCGACGCACGCACGCGGCTAGCGCAGTTGCTTGACGACAATCAGTACGAATCGTTCGATGGAGACATTGCGTCGACCGATCCTCTGAAGTTTGTGGACTCTAAAGCCGTATTCGTCGCGGCTGAAGCAGGCGCAGCATGATACCGGACTGAAAGATGCCATCATCAACGCGCAGGGAAAGCTGATGGGGCGTCCAGTCGTCGCGAGCGTGATGGAGTATTCGTTCATTGGCGGCAGCATGGGTGCCGTCGTCGGCGAGGGGATCACGCGGGCGGTGGAGCGCGCTGCGGAAAAGCAGATTCCGTTGATCATCGTGTCGGCGTCGGGCGGGGCACGCATGATGGAGGGCGTGATCAGCCTGATGCAGCTGGCCAAGATTTCGGCGGCGCTGGCGAAACTGGATAAGGTGAAGGTTCCCTATATTTCGCTTTTGACGGATCCGACGACTGGGGGCGTCACCGCGTCCTTCGCGATGCTGGGAGACTTGAACATTGCGGAGCCTGGGGCTTTGATTGGCTTCGCCGGACCAAGAGTGATTGAGCAGACGATCCGGCAGAAGCTACCACCGGGCTTCCAGCGCAGCGAATTCCTATTGGAGCACGGGATGCTGGATGCGGTCGTCCCGCGCAAACAGTTGAAACCTTATATTGCGCGCGCGCTGGATTTCATGGTGGCCTGAACGCTGTCAGCGCTCAGCTGTCGGCTTTCAGCGAAGTCTCAAAGGTCTCTGGATCCGAGTATCCTCACGCCAGGGCACGCTTATTTCTGCTGTAACCTCATAAACCAGCTGAGATGCTGAGAGCTGAGAGCTTTATGTCTTACGACACTGCGGTGGCGAGCATGTTTGCGCTGGGGCACGAACTTGCGCACACGCCCTCGAACAAATTCGATCTCGCGCACATGCGTGTGCTGCTTGCGGCGATGCATCATCCCGAGCAGAAGTTCCCTAGCGTGCTGATTGCGGGGACGAACGGCAAGGGATCGACGGCGGCAACTCTGAGTTCGATTCTGCGTGCATCCGGACTGAAGACTGGGCTCTACACGTCGCCACACCTGGTTCGGATTAATGAACGCATCCGGATAAACGGCGAAGAAATCACCGACGACAACTTTGCCGAGCTTCACGGCGAAGTCGACCACGTCGCCGAGAATTTGGTCGAGCGGAAAGAGCTGCCGTGGCATCCAAGTTTTTTCGAAATGATGACGGCGATTGCATTTGCTCATTTCGCCTGGGAACGGGTCGATATCGCTGTACTTGAGGTCGGAATGGGCGGGCGGCTGGATGCGACGAACGTGGTCGAACCGCTGGTGAGCGTGATCACGGATATCTCGCTTGATCATCAGAAGTTTCTTGGCGATACCGTGGGTGAGATTGCGGGCGAGAAAGTGGGAATCATCCGGCGCGGAGGAATCGTGGTCACCCTGCCGCAACAGCCGGAAGCCAACGACGTAATCGGGAATACGATTCTTGATCTCGACGCCGTGGGGGTGAGCGCGGTGCCGTATGTGCCACCGGTTTCGCCGGGCAGTACGGAGTACTTGTTGCCGAACGCCGAGACGTCTGAGGCCCAGCGGCTCCGATACCCGCTGCAGGTGATGGGGAAGCAGATTCTGGTGGAGACGCCGCTCGTCGGGCGGCATCAATTAAGGAATGTCGCTCTGGCGATTGCCACGGCCGAAGAGCTATCGAAAAAAGGGCTGACCGGGATCACCGCGGATTCGGTCGAACGCGGGATTCGAGAAACGCATTGGCCCGGGCGATTCCAAGTCGTTCCAGCTTCGGCCGACCGTCCGCAAGTTGTGCTCGACGTGGCGCACAATCCCGCCGGGGCGTGGGCACTACGTTCAGCCCTTTCAGAGCGCTGCGGCGACCGTCCGCTGATTTTTGTTTTCGGAGCGATGCGCGACAAGGCAATCTCGGAGATGACAGAGATCCTGTTCCCGCTGGCGGCGCGAGTGATCGCGGCGCGCCCGGACAATCCGAGGTCAGCTTCACCGGAAGAGATCGCACAGGCGGCAAGTCGGACTGGAACAGAGATCGAAACCGTTGCCGACGTGGCAAAGGCCCTCGATCGCGCACTCGACATAGCGGGAAAAGAGAGCATCGTAGTGGTAACAGGATCCATCTATCTCGTGGGGGAAGCGATGCGCATCCTGGGATTACGTGCGTGACGCGAAGGGTTCGGAGTTATCTCTTAGAATGGAAGTGTGCAGGAAGTGAAGTCATCCGTAGACGAAGTACAAAGCGGCCAGATTGACGAGTCTCAGTCCGTGAGCGTGGTTCCTTCGCGGCTGAGTCCGCATGCGATTCCAGGGCGCAACTACGGCTTGCTGAGCGCGTTGCGGTCCTACGTATTTATCGATCCGCTGATCTGGCTGTATACACTGATCCTGGGATTTGCGGCCTTGCCGGGCGGTGTCTTCGACTGGAGCGGACGGCGGCTGCACTGGTTCTCGCGGGCATGGTCATGGCTGATCATGAAGACGATCTTCTCGCCCGTGAAAGTGACGGGACTCGACAAGATCGACACGTCCAAGCCGCACGTCTACGCGGCGAACCATGCGTCGGCTCTAGATATCCCAGTCTTGTATGTGAATCTGCCGTTTCAGTTCCGGATTGCCTTCAAGAAGGAATTGTTGTCGTATCCGGTGGTGGGCTGGCAATTGAAGCGCTCGGGGCAGATCTGCATCGACCAGCAGAATCCTTCGCATTCGATCAGCAGCATCCGGGCGGCGTTGAAGGGAATCAAGGCTGGACTACCTCTAGTCATCTTTCCGGAGGGCGGCCGCACGCCCGACGGCGAGATCAAGCCATTTCTGCCCGGGGCCTTCTTCCTGGCCATCAAAGCTCAGGTCGACATCGTTCCAGTGGCGTTGGTGGGGACATACGAACTACTGCCGATGAATACTTACCACATCAAATGCCGTCCACTGGAGATGCGAGTCGGAGAGCCGATCTCCACGACGGGCCTCACCATGCGCGATCTGGAAGCGCTCTCCGCGAAGGTGCAGTCGGCGTTGGAAGCCCTCTATTACAGATCCGCTTAACCACCCACTACACAGGGGGCGAAGGGATTCTGTGAACTCTTTCGTAGTTTTTCCCGGTTAAGCGGCCTTGGCAGAGTCGTCACAAAGCTGCTGGTAGTGTTCGCGGCCCCGCTGGTATCCGCGAATGAAAGGTTCTTCGACTTGGGCGCCGGGATGCCTGCGCTGGACATCTTCAAGAGCGGCGTTCATCGCGCCGGAAACCTGGTCGAATTCCATGCATCGCGTTTTGGCGTGCATGGCAGCTTCAAAGCCGAGGCGGAAAAATTGTTCGTCCTCGGAAAAGCTGCGGGTTGATTTCGGATAGCGGCTTTCCTCGGCGCTGCGAAGGCCGATCCACCATTGTTCGCGTGCCGCGTCGACCGATTCTGCTCCCGACCTTTTGAATAGCTCGCGAATCTTCAACTCCGAATCGTGATCGTCTACAAGAGCGACGACAACGCTTCGCCCCCTCCGAAGAGCATCTTCGTAGACGAAGATTTCGTCTTCGGGAAGTCCTTGCGAGGAATCTCTTTCGACCTTGCTACCGGCAGTCGCGCCTACGGTGGCTCCGGCGGCGCCGAGGATAGCTGCACCGAGAAGCCCGATGGCGGTGATAGGACCTACGCCCGGAACGAGCGCCATGAGGAGAGATCCGCCGGTGATTCCGATTCCTCCGCCGAGAAGAGCGCCAATGGCTCCTCCCATGCCGGGCTGTTCTGTAGCATCCGCGGCTACGGTCTCGATCTCTTTATCCACCTTATCGACGGAGCCGGGGGTCAATAGGGTGATTTTGTCTGCTGCGAACCCGTCCTTATGCGCCTCGCTGACTGCTCGTTCGGCGGCGGATCGCGTTTCGAATACTCCAGTAATGGCTTCCAAAGATCACCTCGGCCGCTGTTTTTGACGGAAGAAGGGCTGCCACGGTGGGCGCCTGGATAACAGCGGAGCGGCCATTTTGATGCACGAATCCCAGTCTAGGCAACCTTAAATTTACTAGTCCCCTAGTATTTTTCTTCCCGTAACCTTTTCCCGGCTCAGAGCGTTAAGCTTTGTGTAAGGCAGGACCGCGGAGAATGTGTTGAAGGCTCTGAAGAAAGAAGCGGACGAGCGGCTTCTGATCGAGGCTGCGCAGAAGGACCCCGCCCGCTTTGCCGATCTCTATGAGATCAATTTTGAACGGGTCTACGCCTACGTCGTGAGGCGGGTCCAGGATCGCGCGGAAACCGAGGACCTGACCTCGGAAGTCTTCCATCAGGCTCTTGCCAACCTGAAACGTTTTGAATGGCGCGGGATACCTTTTGCAGCGTGGCTTTTCCGGATTGCGGCAAATTTGATCGCGGACCGCTGGCAGCGATCGGGACGCGAAGTATCAGACGAGTCGCAGATCGAATCGGCGCAGGTGCGTCCGAAGACAATCGAAGACGTCGAGCGCCGGGCGACGCTTTTCCGCTTGGTCGACACATTGCCGGCCGAGCAAAAGAACGTCGTCGTTCTGCGATTCGTGGAACAGAAAAGCATCAAGGAAGTAGCGAAGCAGATTTGCAAGACTGAGGGAGCAGTGAAGCAGTTACAGTTTCGCGCGCTGAGCAATTTACGCGCGCGCATGGAGGGTGCCGATGCCTAAGCGCTCTCTACGTCCGGGGAATAGCGATCCGAAGAAGATCGAGCAGTTGAACAAGGCTGTCGACGCCATGTTGGCGCAAAATGACGGCCGGGTAAGCAAGGCAGGGGCTGAGATCGAGCCACTGGTGCGCATCGCGGCGGACTTGCGCAATCTGCCGAGTGCGAAGTTCAAGGCACGATTGAAATCAGAATTTGAAGGGAGAAAGCCTATGTCAGCCGTAGCCGAGCCCGTAGCAGCCGTTCACGCGAGTGCATCACCGAGGTTAGCTTTCCGAGACCCCGGCAAAGCGATTGAGTTCTACAAGCGTGCTTTGGGCGCAAAAGAAACATTCCGTTTTCAGGTCGGAGATCAGATTCCACATGCCGAATTAATGATAGGAAATTCAGCCATTAACATCACCGGCGAATGGCCCGAAGGCGGGCGTTTCAGCATCGAGACTTTGGGAGCGTCACCGGTTTCGATGTCCGTCCGTGTCGACGATGTCGATTCCTTCGCTGAACATGCTGTCGCGTCCGGGATGAAGCTGGTACGTGAGGCGAGAGATCAATTTTATGGAAGCCGCGATGCCCTTCTCCAGGATCCCTTTGGTTATGCCTGGACCGTATTCACCGTGAAAGAGGAGATGTCGGTCGAAGAAATGCACCGGCGAATGAAGGGCATGACTACGGGCCCCGAAGGCGGAAAAATGCCGTCGCAGGGAGGTAAGGCCACGGTGAAGCCGGTCCCCAGCGGATTCCGCATGGTGACGCCCTACCTGGTCGCCGAGGACGGCAATGCGCTGCTGGACTTTGTGAGAGACGTTTTCAGCGCGGAAGAGATGTTGCGAATCGACACGCCTACAGGAGGCGTGCATGGTGAGTTGCGGATCGGCGATTCGGTCCTGATGATGGGCGGTGGCGCTAAAGGGAAGAAATTCCCTGGCTCGCCGCAACCGAATGCTCTGCATGTCTATGTCGAAGATGCCGATGCGGTCACCGAAAAAGCGGTTGCGGCGGGAGCTACGCTGATCGATGGCGTCCGCGATCAGGAGTACGGAGAGCGGTCGTCCACGGTGAAAGACGCAGCCGGGAATTATTGGTACATCGCGACGGCGAAGGGCGAGAGCTACGTGCCGAAGGGATTGCACAATGTGAACCCGTACTTGCATCCCCTGCGGGCCGAGCCGCTGATCGGTTTCCTGAAGCGTGCTTTCCAGGCGGAGGAAGTGGCGAAGTACGCGTCACCGGACGGCGTGGTGCATCACGCGGTGATTCGCGTCGGCGACTCAGTGATCGAGATGGGAGAGGCTCACGGAAAGTATGAGCCGATGCCGGCGATGTTCTATTTGTACGTGCCGAAGATGGACGACGTCTACAAGCAGGCGCTGGCGGCGGGTGCAACATCCTTCCAGGAACCTACTGACCAGCCTTACGGCGACCGCAACGCCGCGGTGAAAGATGCGTTCGGGAACAAGTGGTACATCGCGACACACATCAAGGATGTCAGCTAGATCCGCTCTGCGAGATACCGCGCAGGATCATCGGAAGATTTCAAAGATTAAAGATGAGGAGCGGGGATTGAACCCGCTCCTGTTTTTCTTTTCGGTCTACTGCGCCTTCGGAATCACGACTGCCGTGATGCCGTAGCGCGGCACTTCGACGGTGAAGGTCGCACCGAGGTTATCGATCGGCGATTCTGTGATCGACTTGCCAGCGTCGATCGTGAGCTTGCCATAGTCGTAGCGCGTTCCCTTTGCGGCGTAATTGTAGCCAGCTACCGAGACGGCAACAGTAACCGAGCGAGCTTGATCTCTGTTGATCAAGAGGAGGCCGAGACCGCCATCCCGCTTCTTGACCGCATGGACCGCCAAGGTATCGAGTTGCGACGTCGCACCGACAAAAACGTCGCCGGGCCTCGCCACCTGATGAATCAGCTTGATTCCATAATAGGCCGGTTGCGGCTGGTTCTTTACGTCGAGGAGTATCGGACTGATGGCGTGGATGGGCGACCACACGACCGTGTATGCGCCGGTTTCCAACAAAGTGGTGACCGCATCCGCCGAGAAGAGCGCAGTGGCGGCGGGATTCTTGGCTGGCAACCAGCCCGCAATGCCGAGGCTCGTTATAGCCAACGGAGGCATGTGGTTGCTCGGGCAAAACTTCTTGTACTTCTCCACGAGATCGCGAGCTAGTTGCGTGTAGTCGTAGTGCAGCCCGTTCCCGCCCGGGAAATGATTCTTCACATCCATCGGATCGCGGGCGAGCATGAGCAGATCTTCTTCGTCGACGTTGTCGACGAGAGTCGGTTCCGCTCCCTTGCCCTCCCAGAAAGCAGCCGCGCTGAAATCCATGCTCGCGCATGCGGCCTTTAAAACGGAGGCGTTCCAGTTCTTTCCGCGCTGGTCAGCGTCGGCAGCATAGGGCGGCTGCATCACAAATGCGCCCACAAGAATCTTGGGATCGACCGCTTTCATTGCCTTCACGTACTCGACTACCGCTGCCCCGTAGGCGGCTGGACCGACTTTCGCGTCGGATTGATGACGTCCCCAATCTCTGGATGACTTGACCTTTCCGTCGTGCAGGTCTGGCTCAGGGGAAGCGGCCTCGCCGTACTTGCCAGTCGTATCTGCGTCGGAGCCCGGGTTATGCCCCTGGCCATAGAAGCCGTTGTTCCATGGCTCGTTGCCGACGGTCCACAGCAGGATGCCCAAAGGCGCGGGGTGACCAATGCGGAGATGGTTATATCCGTCGTCGGCAGCGATCGGAGTCGCGGCACGAAGAGAGGCCCAGAAACCGACTGTCTTCCAGTCGTTGCCTTTGGAGTCTTTGCCGATCGCCTGCGAGTTCGACGGACTCCCGTTGGCGTAAGCCACCCACGCGGCAGCTTCAGCAGGTTCGCCACCGCCGCTACCGTCGAGGTTCGTGCCGTAATTCACAGAGACGATCGCGGTGCCGAGCTTGTCGATCACGGGCACGACAGCTGGAAACTGCTTCTCGCGCGGGAAGGCGGGCGCCCGGTCGTCGGTGTACGGGTTCGTAATCGTCCCCGTAGACCAGTGATACAGCGCGTCGATGCCGTTGTTGCCCGGAAAGCGCAGATTGGTGAATCCGGCGTCCTGCAATAACTGAAGCGTCGCAGGATCGTATGCGTTCTGTTCCCAACGGTCCGCGGCAATGCCAATCGAAGTCGTGTAGAGGACGGCCTTCGACTGCGAAGGATCGACGGACACCTTGGTCTTGAGCTGGGCATGAAGCGGAGTCGTCGCTTGCAGAATTATTGCCAGGATCAGGACGCTCAACGTGAGCCGCTCCGATGCGCGGCGACCTTCGTCTAGAAACTGCGGGAGAAACGAAGTTTTAACGGAGCAAGAAATATGCATAGAAGATTCCACTCCTGAGAGATCGTCAACCACTCTTTCTGAAAAACGTGGAATTATAGCGCGGAGAGCAGGGCAGCGGCGGGCGGGTGTAAACTATGCGGCAGCGCCGGAAGTCAAGGAACTGCTGACTCTTGGGATGAATCGACTGCGGGACGGCTTGCCTTCCGACGATCACTGGAGTCGTTATGAAGAGTTCTCCAATAGTAAAGCTGCTTGTAAGACGCAGCTGCGCGGTGAGTAACCTCTCTTTCTTCTCTCTTGTTCACAACTTGCTTCCTTCTCTTCTGTGCGTAATCTGGTGTTTTGTTTGCGTGACTGCAATCCTCGCGCAGGATTCAACGCAGACTCCTGCTCAAAGCTCTGCTCAGGCTGAAAGCAAGCAGGCATCCGAGGAGATCGCGACTCGCGACGAACCCACAACATTCAAGGTCAACTCGAAACTGGTGGTGGTGCGTGCCGTGGTCCGCGACTCGCAGGGCAAGGCCATCGGCAGTCTTCATCAGGACGACTTTCAGGTCTTCGACAAAGGCAAGCCCCAAGTAATTACCCAGTTTGAAGTCGAGCAGCCCGGCTCTTTAGCCGAGAAGGCGCGCCAGGCATCGGAGAAGGATTCCAGCTCTGCGGCTCCCACCGAAGCTTTATCCGCTACCGGAAACGCGCTAGCTGCGCCGGAGCGTTTTGTAGCTTATTTGTTCGACGATGTGCATCTGCGGTTCGGCGATCTTGCCCATGTGCGGGAGTCCGCGGAACATCATCTTGCTTCGTTGAAGCCCACGGATCGTGCTGCCATCTTCACCACTTCTGGGATTACGACCCTGGGCTTTACCGACGATCGCACTAAATTACATGAAGCGTTGCTGCGTCTGCGGCCGAATCCGATCAGCTCTCAGACTTTCGCTCATCATTGTCCGGATCTCAGCTACTACCAGGCCGACTTGATCGTCAATAAGCACGATCCGAAGGCGATGCAGGATGCTCTGCTGGAGCAACAAGAATGTGGTCCGAAGGTGGCCGGTACCCCAGGGGCTGGAGATGCCTTCATAGCGCAAGGGAATCCCGCAACGGTATTAGACACTCTCGCCGAAGCAGTATTCAGCGCTGGTGACCATGAAAGCCGGGTCTCTCTAATTTCCTTGAAGGATGTGGTCAACAACGTTTCGCGGATGCCGGGCCAGCGGAGTATTGTCCTCGTATCGCCCGGGTTCATCACTCCGACTCTCGAGTATGAATCTGCCGACATTGTCGATCGGGCGGTGCGCTCGCAGATCGTGATTAATGCGCTGGATGCTCGCGGGGTTTATGTCGTACTCCCGTTCGGGAATGTGGAAGACAGGGTCGTTGGCCCGCAAATCAGACCCGGTGAGAGCGACACCAAAGCGGCGGTTGCAGCCGCATCCGCACAATCTGATCTGCTGATGATGCTGAGCGCCGACACTGGCGGCATTTTCTTTCACAACAACAACGATTTCGATGAAGGCTTCCGGCGGGTTTCGGAGACGCCCGAGTACACCTACTTTCTGGCGTTTGTTCCGCAAAATCTCAAGCTCGACGGCAGTTTCCACACGCTTAAGGTCACACTCAAGAACCAGCCAAAGTTGAACCTGCAGGCTCGCCGTGGTTATTACGCCCCTAAGACCTTTGCCGATCCAAACGAACAAGCGAAACAGGAAATCGAAGAAGCGATGTACTCACAGGAAGAGTTACACAGTCTTCCCGTCCAACTTCACACCCAGTTTTACAAAGCTGGCGACGACGATGCCAAGCTCACCGTGCTCGCTCATGTGGACCTGCAACATCTTCACTTTCGAAAAGTCGAAGGAAGAAATAGCAATGTCCTGACTTGTGTTTCCGCGTTGTTTAATCGCAACGGGAATTTCGTCCAGGGAACAGAGAAAGTTGTGACCATGAATTTGAAGGATGACACTCTACAACGCAGGCTGGCGTCGGGCATCACGGTGAAGACGAGCTTCGATGTAAAGCCAGGCGATTATTTGATCCGGCTAGTGGTCAGAGACGCGGAAGGGCAATCGATGGCCGCGGAAAACGGAGCGGTTGAGATTCGGTAGAGAACCCTCATGATGTTGCCTGTCTTTTGAAGCTACCAAAGATCGGAAGTGAGGTCCTGCTAATATGCTTTTTCGCATCCTGCTACGGTGTCTAGTCGCGCTCGCCACACTCGGGTTGGTTGGTTGCGGTTATACCGCCCCCATCCGTGTTTGACCCTCCTGAATCCCTTCTTTAGACTGAAAGATTCAACGTTCCTGCAGGTCCCTACTTATGGCAGACAGCATTCATGTGAAGCTCCCGGATGGGAGCGTGAAGGAAGTTCCTAAAGGTACGACCTCGCTCGACATTGCGAAGTCGATCAGCCCGCGGCTGGCCGATGCGGCGCTGGCGGCGAAAACCAATGGCAATCTGATCGATCTGACCCGGCCGCTTGAGAGCGATACCGATCTTAAACTCCTGACGGAGAAGGATCCCGAGTCGCTCGAAGTCTTCCGGCATTCGTCGGCGCATTTGCTAGCGGCGGCGGTGCTTGAACTTTTCCCTGAAACCAAGCTTGGACATGGTCCGGCCACCGAGAGCGGATTCTTTTACGACTTTTACCGTCCCACGCCGTTCACTCCCGAAGATCTCGAAAAGATCGAGAAAAAGATGCAGGAGTTGGTGCAGCAGAACCTTCCCTATGCGCGGGAATTTCTGCCACGCGAGCAGGGGCTGGCGGAGTTCAAGAAAGACGGCGACTTCATGAAGTGTCATTTCATCGAGCAGTTCACCAAGCCCGATGAAAAGATTTCGATCTACCGCACCGGCAAGTTTACGGATTTCTGCCGCGGACCGCACATTCCGTCGACTGGAAAGATCAAGGCGTTCAAGCTGTTTAACATTGCTGGCGCTTACTGGCTTGGAGATGAGAAAAATCCGCAGCTACAGCGCATTTATGGAACGTCGTTCTATTCGAAGAAAGATCTCGATGCGTATCTGCACCAGGTGGAAGAGGCAAAGAAGCGCGACCATCGTGTGCTCGGCAAGCAACTGGATTTGTTTTCGATCCAGGAGTTGGCGGGGCCCGGGCTGATCTTCTGGCATCCGAAGGGCGGAATTATCCGCAAAGAGATGGAAGACTGGATGCGCGAGCAGTACGTGAAGCGCGGGTATTCGCTGGTCTATACGCCACACGTGATGCGGCGGCAGTTGTTCTTCACGTCCGGGCACGAAGGCTATTATGCGCAGAATTTTTTCGACTTTATGGAGCTCGACGACGCCGAGTATCGCGTGAAGCCCATGAACTGTCCGGGCCACATTCTGATCTACAAGGACTCGCTGCGGTCGTATCGCGATCTGCCCGTTCGCTTGGGCGAGCTCGGCACGGTGTATCGCTACGAGCGGTCCGGCGTAATGCACGGCTTGTTGCGGGTTCGCGGGTTTACGCAGGACGACGCGCACATTTTCTGCACTCCAGAGCAGATTGAGAAAGAGATCGCGGATTGTGTGGAGTTCGCACGCGATGTACTGCGGGATTTTGGCTTCGACAAGTTCCAGACTGAGCTGTCTACGTGGGATCCAAACGATCGTAAAAGTTTTGTGGGCAGCGAAGAGCAGTGGAACCACGCGACGCAGTCGCTGGAGAAAGTGCTCAAGCAACTCAACATCGAGTACAAGACGATCCCGGGCGAGGCGGCGTTCTACGGACCGAAGATCGACATCAAGTTAGTAGATGCAATTGGGCGGCTCTGGCAGCTATCGACCGTGCAGTTCGACTTCAACTTGCCGGCCCGCTTCCAATTGGAATACGTCGCCGAGGATGGGACGCGCAAGCAGCCGGTGATGGTGCACCGTGCGCTGTACGGATCGGTGGAGCGCTTCTTCGGCGTGCTGATCGAACACTATGCCGGGGCGTTTCCGGTGTGGCTATCGCCGGTGCAGGTGGCGATGATCCCGATCAGCGAGCGGCATGCGGAGTACGCGAATAAAGTCGCAGATTCCCTTAAGGCCATCGGCGTGAGGGTTGCAGTCGATGCGCGCAACGAGAAGATGAATGCGAAAATCCGCGAGCATGCGATGCAGAAGGTGCCGTTCCTTCTCGTTGTTGGTGATAAAGAAGCTGAAGCCGGGAAGGTGAACGTCCGCACGCGTGGCAAAGAGAAGACGGAAGACATGGCGGCGGCGGAATTTGTGGAGAAGATCCGAAAGCTGATCGCCGAGAAGAGCCCTGCTCTGTAACGCTGACCACAAAAACAGAGCGGCAAAGAACAAAGCTAGAGAGAGAATGTGAGGACAGCCGCCCGCGGCGGTCCGCGAACGCCAGTTTGCGTATTCCCTTAGCTCGTCGATGTACCATGTTGCCGTGCATCCACTCGCAGAGCGCGTGCTTTCTCATATTCGGAAGCAGGAATTGCTGAAGGCTGGGGACCGCATCGGTGTTGCTGTTTCCGGGGGGATTGATTCGGTCGCGCTCCTGCGCTTGCTGCTGGAGTTACGAGGTGAGTTGGGGATTGTTCTTTCGGTCGTTCATTTCAATCACAACCTGCGTGGGGCAGAGTCGGATGACGACGAGCGATTCGTCGCGGAACTCGCTCGATCGCATAACCTTGAGTTTCATTGCGATAGTGATGATGTGGCTGAGCATGCGCACGCGGAAGGCGTCAGTTTAGAAACGGCAGCTCGGGAGTTGCGATATGGATTCTTTCGTTCGTTGATTCAGCCGGATGAATCTGCACAAGAAGTCAAAAGCCCCACCCTGTCGCAAACTGCGCAACAAGAGTGGGGCACACGCATGACATTAGACAAAATTGTTACTGGGCACACGCTCGATGATCAGGCGGAGACGGTGCTGATGCGTCTGATTCGCGGGGCCGGCCTGCGGGGTCTGGGCGGAATTCATCCGCGCATTGCTGTGGAAGACGATGAAGGCGGGACTGGGGGCGAAATCGTACGGCCTCTGCTCGCTTTTCGACGGCGCGAACTCGAAGCCTATCTCAATGACATCGGACAATCGTGGCGGGAAGATGCGACCAACTCCGATGAGAAGTTCACGCGCAACCGCGTCCGGAAGCTGGTGCTTCCGCTACTCGAAAAGGAGTTCAATCCCTCGGTGGCCGAAAACCTGGCGGAATTGGCTGAGATTGCACGCGGAGAAGAAGACTACTGGGAGAACGAAGTCTCTGGCTGGATGGGGACCGGAGTTCACTGGTCAAAACCGGAGTGGGCGCGTCGGAAGCCGCGACGGATGGGCTCGTTCAAATTGCGATTTCCGTCAAAGAAGTCCGACTTCCGGGCAGCGACGCGCCGGAAATCGGGCACTAATCATTGCCCGAGATCGAAGTTCTGCAATCGCGCATCGACGCCGCACGGTGGCTCGTGATGAATGCCTCGGTAGATCGGATGTGGTTTCTGGGGGAGCCGGCCGCGGTGCAGCGGAGATTGATCAAGGCGGTCGGAGAAAATGCCGGCCTTCCGCTTGAGTTCAAGCACGTCGAAGAGATTCTGCGATTCGCCGGGGAAAGCGGTGGAAGCGGAAAAGAACTTTCGCTCCCTCTGGGCTGGAGGTTGGTGCGGAAGCCTGACGAGTTGGTGTTCGTCACGCCCGATTTGCGCGAACCAAACCGATCCGAAGACTACGACTACGAACTCCCCATACCTGGCTGCGTGAAACTGCCCGAATTGGGGGTCACGATTGAGGCACGCCGGGTTCGGACTGAGGAGGGAGCGGGGTATAATCCGGAGCAACTCCTGGACGCAGATTCTTTGCCCGGACCGTTACGAGTGCGGAACTGGCGTGCGGGAGATCGATTCTGGCCGAACCATACAAAGTCCCCCAAGAAGATTAAAGAGTTGCTGCAAGAGCGTCATGTGGCACAACCGGAGCGCAAGCTTTGGCCGGTTTTGACCAGCGGAAATGAGATCGTGTGGCTGCGCGGCTTTCCGGCGCCCGCCCAATTTCGGGCTAAGCCGGGTCGCGAGGCGGTCCTCATTCTGGAAACGCTCGCTGCTGATGAGACGCAGGTTTAAAGGCGAGCGATTGGGCGCCACGATGCCGGGAGGCACACAAACTTCATGAACGGTTCGAGAGTCGAGCCACTGCGGCAGGTCATCACTACCGAGCAGATCCAGAAGCGCGTGAAGGAACTTGGGCGGCAGATCTCCGACGACTACAAGGGACAGACGATCCAGATGCTGGCGGTGCTGGAAAATGCGTTCATGTTCCTTGCAGATCTCGTGAGAACGGTGGATGTCCCGGTCGTCTGCCAGTTCATCAAACCGAGGTATAGCCACAGCGGTTCAGCCGGCGGCGTTATGGAGATTTTCTTCAGCCATGAGCCGGACATCAAGGGACAACACATCCTGCTGGTGGAAGGATTGGTTCACTCCGGCGTAACGAGCGAGTTCCTGATGAGCGACCTGCGCTCCCGGGGCGCCGCATCAGTGAAGCTGGTGACCCTGCTCGACCGTCAGGCGGCCCGACGCGTGTCGTTACAGCCTGATTATTTCGGGTTTTTGGTGGATGAGACCTTTCTGATCGGCTATGGCCTGGGAGCGGTCGAGCAGACGAACCGAAATCTGCCCTATCTGGCGGCGGCAAGCGCAAGATCCCCAGTGACTTAAGTTATAAATCGAGAATTGCGCCTTTTTGCCGCAGAAAAGGTAGAATAAGGCGTTCAGCATTTTTGCCAATCAAAATCCTCGCTGGGGCATCTAAAGCCTATAGGCGCTTGGCGAAGTGCTGTTAGACGGCGTCGAAATTAGGAGTCCTCTAGGTGAACTCAACTGTAAAGACCGTGTTGTTCTGGTTACTCATCGGTGTCTCGGCCCTGCTGCTGTGGGAAGTAGTGAAAGGCGCCCGCGACGGTCAGAAAGATAAAGAAAAGAACTTCACGGAGTTCATGTCCGACGTCGACGCGGGTCACGTCCACGACGTCACCGTCGATGGGATGCAGGTCAAAGGAAAGCTGTCGGACAACACTGCCTTTCATACGACCGTCCCGGCAAACTATCCGGACATGATCAAGAGCCTGCGCGACAAGGGCGTCAATATTACCTTCCGCGACGTCAACAGTGGCAGCTTGC
Source organism: uncultured Acidobacteriota bacterium (assembly GCA_963787685.1). Classification (GTDB taxonomy): domain Bacteria; phylum Acidobacteriota; class Terriglobia; order Terriglobales; family Acidobacteriaceae; genus Sulfotelmatobacter. Next base: position 460,099 of record CAWBED010000017.1, on the reverse strand, counting down.
CGCTGCAGTTGCTCGGAACCTGGGCCCCTCTGATCTTGTTGGGAGCACTGTGGTTCTTCATGATCCGCCAGATGCAAACGGGCGGGAATAAGGCCCTTTCGTTTGGCAAGAGCCGGGCGCGCCTGCTCTCGATGCAGCAGAAGAAAGTGACGTTTAAGGATGTGGCGGGCGTCGAAGAGGCCAAAGAAGAGCTGCGCGAGATTATCGAGTTCCTGCGCGAGGCGCAGAAGTTTCAGAAGTTGGGCGGACGCATCCCCAAGGGTGTGCTGCTGGTCGGACCTCCAGGAACGGGCAAGACCCTATTGGCGCGTGCAGTTGCGGGCGAAGCCAACGTTCCGTTCTTTTCGATCTCGGGCTCGGACTTCGTCGAGATGTTCGTCGGCGTTGGCGCCAGCCGCGTACGTGACCTGTTTGAGCAGGGCAAGAAAAACGCCCCCTGCATCATCTTCATCGACGAAATCGATGCTGTGGGACGTCATCGCGGCGCGGGCCTCGGCGGGGGACACGACGAGCGTGAGCAGACTTTGAACCAGTTGCTGGTAGAAATGGACGGCTTCGAATCGAACGAAGGCGTCATCCTGATGGCAGCCACGAACCGGCCTGATGTGCTCGATCCGGCACTACTGCGCCCTGGACGCTTTGACCGGCGCGTGGTGGTGAGCCGTCCTGATGTACGAGGACGCGAAGAAATCCTGCGCGTGCATACCCGCAAGATTCCTTTGGCAGAAGACGTCGATCTGTCCGTACTGGCTCGCGGAACCCCGGGATTCTCGGGTGCTGATCTGGCCAACATGGTCAACGAAGCGGCCCTAGCGGCGGCTCGGCAGAATCGCAAGGCGGTTCTGCAGTACGACTTCGAAGTGGCGAAAGACAAGGTCCTGATGGGTGTGGAGCGCAAATCGCTGCTGCTCACCGATGAGGAAAAGAAGAACACGGCCTACCACGAGGCGGGACACGCTCTGGTGGCCGCCAAGATGCCGTTTTCGGATCCGCTTCACAAAGTGACGATCATCCCGCGTGGTATGGCGTTGGGCGTTACCATGCAGCTGCCGACCGATGACCGGCATAACTACTACAAGAACTACCTCGAAACCCAGATCGCGATCCTGATGGGCGGGCGCATTGCGGAAGAGATGTTCCTCAACGTGATGAGCACCGGCGCGGGCAACGACATTGAGCGGGCTACGGACATGGCGCGCAAGATGGTCTGCGAGTGGGGCATGAGCGAACTCGGTCCGCTGACCTTCGGCAAGAAGGAAGAGCAGATCTTCCTGGGCCGCGAGATTGCGCAGCATCGCGATTACAGCGAAGATACGGCCATCAAGATCGACCAGGAAGTCCGCAAGCTGGTCAGCACGGGCTACAACACCGCGCGGCAGATTCTCTCGGACAATCGGGACACGCTCGAGAACGTAGCACGGGCGCTGATCGAGCGGGAAGTACTCGATGCGAACGAGATCAAGCTGCTGGTCGAGGGCAAGGAGCTTCCTCCCCTGCCTCCGCCGCCATCGAAGCCAGATGATGGCGTGCAACACGTAATCAAGCCGGATCTGCAGCCGGGACGTGCCAAAGGCGGCGAACGGCCTGCGACGGTATAGGTCTCGTTCCAGACAGTGTTTTCGAACAGGCGGCCGATCCGGCCGCCTAGTTTTTTGCTTGGAAATCCCTCGGTTTTTCGGGTTAGCGCAACCGCCAAACTGCGGCGTTACTCAATCGATTCGGCGCCATTGGAGCGGGTCCGGAAAGGCCCGTTTTGTGGTATAATTTGTATAGTTGTGATCGATCCTAAGTATTTTACATTTCAACAACTTGAAGTCGATTTTGAGCGGCTTCTGGCACACAGGATCGAGAGGCAATTTCCAGCCAAATTCCAGGGCATGAGCAAGACTGAATCAGAAAAAAATCAGGACATTTTCGCGGAGCGGAATGGCCACCAAAGAGATTAATACTCCCATCGTCGACACCAAAACAAAAAACGGAAAAGTGACACCGATCGATATGCCGAACGGCGCAGGCAACGGAAGCAGCGGCGATTACAACGCGGATTCGATCAAGGTGCTCAGCGGGATGGAGCACGTGCGCAAGCGTCCGGCGATGTACATCGGATCGACGGGCGAAGTTGGACTGCATCATCTCGTGTACGAAGTTGTCGACAACTCCGTCGACGAAGCGCTTGCCGGATTCGCAACCAAAGTTGATGTCACCATTCACGACGACAACTCGATTACGGTGATCGATGACGGGCGCGGAATTCCTGTCGACGACATGGTCATCGACGGTGAGAAGGTTTCCGCAGCCGAGGTCGTCATGACCACGCTGAATGCCGGCGGAAAATTTGACTCGTCGAGCTACAAAGTTTCCGGCGGATTGCACGGCGTGGGCGTATCGTGCGTCAACGCACTGAGCGAGGAATTGGAACTCGAGATCTGGCGCGACGGAGCGACCTGGCAACAGAACTACGCGAAGGGCGAACCCACCGCGAAGCTGAAGAAAACCGGTGTCGCGAAAGTAAAGACGGGAACCAAGGTTCACTTTCTGCCCGACCGTTCGATCTTCACCGCGATTGAGTACAACTACGACACGCTGGCGCAGCGCTTGCGCGAACTCGCATTCCTGAACAAGGGATTGCAGATTACGCTGACCGATGAGCGTACGACTGATTCGAAGACGGGTGAAGCCAAGCACGCCGAGTTCAAATACAACGGCGGAATCGCCGAGTTCATCAAGCATCTCAATCGTGGCAAGACCGTGCTGCACGACAAACCCATCTACATGGAAGACGACCGCAACGGCGTTCACATGGAAATCGGCTTGCAGTATAACGACGCGTATTCCGAAACGATCTTCAGCTTTGCCAACAACATCAACACCGTTGAAGGCGGCACGCACCTTTCCGGATTCCGAACCGCCCTGACCCGCACTATCAACTATGCCGGTCAGCAGATGGGATTGTTTAAAGACGTAAAAGAAAATCTGACGGGCGATGACGTGCGCGAGGGCCTGGTCGCAGTGATCAGCGTGAAGCTGCCGCAGCCGCAGTTTGAAGGCCAGACCAAGGGCAAGCTGAATTCCGACATCGCAGGCACGGTGACACAGTTCGTGAATGAGCGACTGAGCGCGTTCTTCGAGCAGAACTCATCGGTCGGGAAGAAAATCATCAACAAGGCCGTGGACGCAGCGCGCGCGCGCGAGGCGGCCCGCAAGGCCCGCGATCTCACACGCCGCAAAGGTGCGCTCGATTCCGGAGGCCTGCCGGGCAAACTGGCTGATTGTTCCGAGCGCGATCCGAACCGATGCGAATTGTTCCTGGTCGAGGGCGAGTCGGCAGGCGGCACGGCAAAGCAGGGACGCGACCGCCGCTTCCAGGCGATCCTTGCCGCTGAAGGGCAAGATTCTGAACGTGGAGAAAGCGCGCTACGACAAGATGCTGGCGCACGAAGAAATTCGCGCCATGATCACGGCGCTGGGAACGGGCATCTCGAAAGAAGATTTCGATCCCACGAAAGTGCGCTACGGCAAGATCATTCTGATGACCGACGCTGATGTCGATGGCAGCCACATCCGCACGCTGCTGCTGACGTTCTTCTTCCGGCACATGCAGGAGCTCATCAAGCGCGGCAACGTTTTCATCGCGCAGCCGCCTCTGTTCTCGCTCAAGAAGGGCAAGTCGCAGCAGTACATCAAGGACGAGCGCGAGTTCGTGAAAGTGATGGTCAAGCGCGCCGCCGACGGATTGAGCGTGCGTTACGGCGAGGGCGCGGCCAAGATCGAAGGTAAAGATCTGGCGCGCTTCATGACCGTGCTCGACGAATATCTGGGCTTCTTCGAGAAGCTCGACAAGCGCGTGCGCAACGAGCGCGTCACGGAACTGATTCCCAAACTTGATCTTGCCAAGCGCGCAGACTTCGAAGGTGAGAAGAAGTCGCAGCCCAAGAAGATCGAGCGGCTGGAAAAAGAACTGAAGAAGCTGCAGAAGGACGAAGGCTTCAAGAGCGTCGAGTCTCGCTTCGACGAAGAACACAACCTCTGGGAAGTGAGCTTCGTCAACAAGCATGGCGCCGAGCATGTGATTAATTGGGTGCTGGTGTCGAGCGCCGAATGCCGTCAGTTGATTGCGAAGTACAAGCAGATCGAGCCTTACATGGAGCCTCCGTTCGTAGTCGAGACGCTTGTTAAGGCAAAGCCCGCGGCCAGCAATGGCGACGGTGCAGATGAAGAGAGCGGATCAAGCGACGACAAGGCTGAAAAAACTGCGCCCAAGGCTGCCAAGCGGAAAGCCGAACCTGAAGTCGTCGAAAAGACAAACGTCCGTGATCTTCGCGATTACGTGATCAACGAAGGACGGAAGGAATTTACCATCCAGCGCTACAAAGGGCTGGGCGAGATGACCGCACCGCAGTTGTGGGAAACCACGATGGACCCTGAGCGGCGGACGCTACTCTCCGTGAAGCTCGAAGACATCGCGGAGTGCGAGACGATCTTCACCACGCTGATGGGCGAGGATGTTGAGGCGCGGCGCAAGTTCATCGAAGAGAACGCGCTGGATGTGAAGAACCTGGACATCTAATACTACTTTGCCACGGATTTCCGCGGATCAGCGCGGATAACAACAATCAACGAATGCCTCGGGCGTCCTTCACGGACGCCCATTTTGTTTACTCCGGCAGATGTCGGCCCCACGGCTTAAAATGCCCATCATGAATCGCTTCTTTCTTGTCCGCTTGCTGATGGCGGCGCTCCTGAGCGTGCCAATCGTTGTCGCGCAGTCGACTGCTTCCACGCCTCCGATGGGTTGGAACAGCTGGGACTCTTACGGAACCACCGTCCGCGAAGATCAGGTCAAGGCGAATGCCGACTGGATGGCGGAGCATCTGGCGAAGTATGGGTGGAAATACATCGTCGTTGACATCCAGTGGTATGAGCCGAACGCGCAGGGACACGACTACAAGCCCGGGGCGCCGCTGACGATGGATGATTACGGTCGTCTGATGCCGGCGGTCAATCGCTTTCCATCTTCCGCGAACGGCGCAGGATTCAAGCCTCTGGCGGATTATGTCCACAGCAAGGGATTGAAGTTCGGCATTCACATCATGCGCGGCATTCCGCGGCAAGCGGTAGAGAAGAATCTTCCAATCAAGGGAGCGACGTTTCACGCCGCCGATGTAGCCGACAAAGACAATGCCTGCCGATGGAATCCCGATATGTGGGGCGTCGACACCACTAGAGCCGGGGTCACAGGCATATTACGATTCGATTGCGGAACTGTACGCGTCATGGGGCGTCGACTTCATCAAAGCCGACGACATGGGAAGCCATCTCTATCAGCCGGCCGAGATGAAGGCGCTGAGCCTGGCGATGAGAAAGACAGGGCGGCCGATGGTGCTCAGCATCTCTCCGGGACCGGCTCCGCTTTCGGAAGCCGAGTTCTTCGAGAAGTACGCGCAGATGTGGCGCATCTCCGATGATTTCTGGGATGACTGGAAGCTGTTGCGGCAGCAGTTCGACTTCACGCGAGACTGGGCGCAGTTCGTAGGCAAGAACGACACCTGGCCCGATGCGGACATGCTGCCCTTCGGGAAGCTTCGCGTGACTAGCGTCGAGGGTGGCGGCGCGTCGACGAAGTTCACCGCGGACGAGCAGCAGACAGTCATGACTTTGTGGAGCATCTTCCGTTCACCGCTGATTTTCGGCGGTGATCTGCCGAGCAATGATGCAGCTACGACTGCGCTCATCACGAATCAGGAAGTGATCGATGTGAACCAGCGCAGCCACGGCGGACATCAGGTGCTGGATAAGGGAAACATCCGGGCCTGGGTTGCCGAAGGCGCGAAGGGACAGCATTACGTCGCGGTGTTCAATCTGGGCGAGGCTGCGGAAGACGTGGCTCTCGGATGGAGCGACCTCGGCATTTCGGACTCCGTGACAGGTGTGCGTGATTTGTGGACTCACGAAGTCGATCAGTCAAGTCGGCGGGATTCACGCGCATCTGCGGCCTCATGCGAGCCTATTGTATCGCGTGAGTGTCGTGGAGTGATTAACGGGCGTGACCCGCGACCGTCCGATCAAGTTTTTCCGGGTCAAAGCGGTCGCTCGGGATCTCTACTTCAGGCCTTCTACCAAGTACAAATCCGCGAGCATGCGGTGGTAGCCAAAGACGCATGTCTTCGCGTCGGGCGTCATGAGGATTGGTCCGATGTTTTCGACGCCGGCCGGATCGTAGGGCATCAATTCCTTCCAAAGAGTTCGTTGCCCAGTCTGCACATCGAGGCGGTAGACGCGGGCCGGCAGCTCGCCCGGTTGGTAGATGTAGAGAGAACGTCCGTCGGCGCCGAAGGTGATTGGCTGTTCGCCGGGATTCAGGCCCGGAATGAGGCGCGGATCGCCGCCGGCCGTCGGATACATATATCCTTTTTTGTCGGGACCTATGGCGGCGATGCCCTGCGAGTCCGGCGAGATTGCGAATGACGTTCCGTTGACTCCCTCGGTGGAGATTGCCTGCGACTTGCCTGAACCGAGATCGTAAATGTAGAACCGCACACCTTTTCCTGGTTCGTCCGCAGTGAACAAAATGCGTTTGCCGTCAGGGAACCAGTGCGCCCAACTGTGGTTGATATCGTCTTTAGTCAAGTCGCGCGGTTCGCCAGCGCCGGTCGGAAGAAGCCGGAACTGAGACGGCGACTCCTGACTCTGCGCAATCGCCCACTTGCCGTCGGGAGACAGCGACACGGCTCCGCCCTCGCCGAGCAACACGGCGGGCGAGCCATCCGTCTTGCGGATGTATACAGCGTATGTCAGGCCACTCGACTTCGAATAATCCAAAGCACCGCCGCCGCCCTCTTCGTCGAATAGTAAAGTCTTACCATCCGACGAGAGGTCCGCGGGATAGGTGTAGTCGAGCCAGGAAAGTTCGTGCTGCTTGGGATCATCGGAGAACAAGCCGAGCAATTCCCGGCGCCAGTCGGCCCGCACGAGCAGCACGCGCCCGTCTTTGGCGATGTCCAGCAACATGAGAGCGCCTGGGAGACGGGCGACGATGCGCTGCTTGCCATCCAGAGATGTGGCGTAGAGCGTGCGGTCCGTGCCCGACTTGCTGGCGGTGAACCAGATTTCTTTGCCGTTCGGACGACCACGCGAGTCCTTGAATTGTGAACCACTGCGCGGAGAGCAATTTCTTGTTTCCCGCCATATCGACAATTGCCAGCGAGCCGCTGTCATCGCCCTGCAGTGGATGGTCCGCAAATGCGATGAAGTCTCCCTTAGGGGAGATGCGGGGATGGCCAATCCATCCTCCGGTTTGATAAAGCGGCTTGCCGATCGGATATTCGAGGCGATTCCTTCCGCCGAAATCGCGCACCACAGCCAACGTGTTTCCGTCGGGCGACCAGTCGGCCCATTGCACCTGCTCGAGCACTTCGCGCGGAGCGCCTCCCGAAAGCGGCGCGCGGGCAAGAGTTCCCATGCTGACCCACGCGCCGACGGCCTTGCTATTAAGCAAAACTGCCATCTCAGCCGTGGCCGAAACTGACATGAGCTGCGTATGACTCAATCCCATCGAGCGCGATTCCGGAGCCTCCGGGCGCGCGGTGAACACGTCTGTCGGATTGCCCTGCCACGCGGCGCTATAGAGGATGGTCTGGCCGTCGGGCGCAAAGCGTGCCGAACGGATACTGCCGCGCCGGAACGTTAACTGGCGATACAGCGGAGGCTCGTAGGGCGGCGGGGAGAAGACAAACTTTCCGCCATATAGCCCGAGGCCCGCAGCGATCAACAAGGCGAAGGCCCAAATCCATCCGCGCGAAGATTTTTTTCCAGGCACCGGCAGCGGCGCAACGATCGCGGTTGATCCTGAAGACGAGGGATGTGACTGTTCTGTCGCTACCGAATCCCGCGAAGAATCGAGGCTCCGCTTCAGGCGCTTCAGATCCGCACGGAGTTCGGCCGCAGTCTGGCAGCGCATGTCGCGATCTTTTTCGAGTGCCTTGTTGATGATTTCTTCGAGCTTGGCCGGAATGTGCGAGTTCAGCCGGATCGGAGCTGTGGGCGCACGATTGAGGATCGAGTCCGTGATCACTGCAGATGTCTCGCCACGGAAGGGCAAGACGCCCGTCGCCATTTCGTAGAGCACGACGCCGAAAGAAAATAGATCCGTGCGGCCATCGAGCTCTTTTCCCCGCAATTGCTCGGGCGACATATACGCGACGGTGCCGACCGCAGTTCCAGGATTAGTGAGATCGAGACTGGCGTCCGCAATAGTCTGCGAATCTCCACTAGTCGGCCGTGCGGCGCGGGCCACCTTGGCCAATCCGAAATCAAGAATTTTTGCATGACCCCGGTCGGTGACGAAAATGTTCGCCGGCTTGATGTCGCGGTGAACAATGCCTTTGGAGTGCGCCGCATCGAGCGCGTCGGCCACCTCGATCGACAAAGTGAGCAGGCGCTCGAGCTCCATCGGCTTGCCATCGATCAGGTGCTTCAACGTCTGACCGGTGAGGCACTCCATCACGATGAAGGCCTGTCCCTCGTGTTGGCCGATCTCGTGGATCGTGCATATGTTCGGATGATTCAGGGCCGACGCAGACCGGGCTTCGCGACGAAAGCGCTCCAGGGCCTGCGGATCCTCGGATGCGTCTTCGGGAAGAAACTTGAGAGCCACGAAGCGGCCGAGCTGAGTATCCTCGGCCTTGTAGACGACACCCATTCCTCCACCGCCAAGCAGTTCGGTGATCCGGTAGTGAGAAACGGTTTGGCCGATCATGGACGGGTGGCAGGCCGGAGCCGGAACGCGGCAAACACAAGCGCCGAGCCATCTTAGGGCCAATTCCGGGCGGCGTCAACGCCTCATCCGGTGACTTGAAAATCCTGCGCAACGTTGACTCCGGCGCGCGTTCCGTCACTGTGACCCAGGAAACTCGGAACAAAAGCAGGCGCCTGAAACTCTATTGCAAGTAGTGTCGGTCCCTCTTCGAGAAAGGAAACAACATGCCGGCTACGTGGGGAGAGCGGTTAAAGTCGTTTTGGACGAGCGGGCGAAATTTCGGGACAGGGTGGATGATTGCTGCTGTCATCGTGGCCCTCTATATGGCAGCGGTACGGCCGTACGAAAACTCATTTGGAATTAACAATTCAAAAGCCACCGGACTGGCTGGGGACAAGACTGAGCCGCTTGGATTCTGGAGCACATTGCGGAAGGCTCCGCAGCAGTAGTACTCAGACGTGCATCATTGCAGGAGATGGCGATCGCGACACCGGTTGTGGAGTATCAGGAATCCGGGAAACGACGCGACCGGAAAGTCGTTCGCAGCTGCGCGCTGGATTTGGTTGTGCAGAAAACGGGCGAAGCGGCGGAACAGGTCCGCGGAATTGCCGAGCGCCTGGGCGGTTTTCTGGTGAGCTCTGAAGTGCGCGGAGACGATGATGTCAGTGGAGGAGCGCTGACCGTGCGCGTGCCTGCCGCTCGTTTCGAGGAGGCGCGCGCTGAGATTCGGAAACTTGCGCTCAAGATCGAGAACGAAAAGATAGATGCCGAAGACGTAACTCGCCAGTACGTCGACCAAGGGGCAAACCTGCGCAATCTGAAAGCGGAAGAGAGTCAATATCTTTCGATCCTGAAACAAGCCAAGACTGTGAAGGACACATTGGAAGTGAGCGAGAAAATCAGCGACGTTCGGGGGAGAATCGAGCAGCAACAAGCGGAGTTTGAAACTCTCTCGAAGCAGATCGAGACGGTCGCGATTTCAGTCACGCTGCGGACGCAAGCCGAAGCGCGCGTAATGGGATTGAACTGGCGTCCTCTATTCCACTTGAAGCTGGCCATTCGCGACGGCCTCGATGGATTGGCGAACTACGCGTCGGAGATCATCGCATTTCTGTTCTTCCTGCCGACAATCCTGTTGTGGCTGGCAACGGTCGTGATGGGCTGCGCCCTTAGCTGGAAGCTTCTGCGCTGGGTCGGTGCACGATGGTTTGGTTGGAAAAGAGCGGCGATTCCCGTGCAGAGTTGAGGACACGCTGGACGATCAGAGCACTGTTGTTGGCGCGCCAGCATCAGTTTCCGGTTTCTCTCCCCGGAAGACGCGTGAGATGCCGCGAACGACGCGGCGCATGGGCAAGTCGCCCTTCCAGTCGGCAAAGAAGATCTCGCCGATCCGGCTTCCGCGGTAATACCAGCGCTTGAGGAGGGCGAGATGCTCCATGGTCTCCATGGCGGCTTTCGTTACGGTAGGCGTTAATGACTGGAGTGCATCCTGAACTCGAGCTTCCATTGATTGCGACTTGGCGCGGTCAGCGGGCTGAATGCTGAAAGTGATCGGGCCGGAGAGCTTTCCAACATGAACGCGGAAAAAAGCGACGCATCCAGTAACATGGCTGGGCTGGATCATCAATGCCGAGAAGCGATCGAGACGCTGGACGATCTCCGGAAGCTGGCTGAGAATGGGCTTCAGCTTTTCCACGCGCGCGTGAATCGCAGCCGCGTTCTTCGAATTTTAAGTCGGCGGAAGCCGCTTCTCGTTCGGCAGAGAACTCCCGTAACAGCGATTCTCCTCCAGAATCGAAATACGTCTGAACGCGTTTCACTTCGCTGGCGTATTCCTCATCGCTGCAACCCTTGAAGCACGGCGCGAGACACATTTTCATCTCGGAGTAGATGCAGCCGGGAAATGCGGGGTCGGGATGCAGATCGTCGACGCACCGGCGCATCTTGAAAAAATCGAGCGAGTCATTCATGAACTTCTCGGCCGCAACGCGAGACATGAAAGGACCGTAGTAAAGGGAATGTCCGTTGAGCCTGCCAAGCCGCGTAGTGATTGACGCGCGAGGATATTGGTTTTCAAGGTGAAGCTTCACGAATGGCGCGAAACGGAATCGCAGACGGTTCTGGTAGGTCTTCGGAAACTCTGCTCGTAGGACGCGGTATAGCAGAAAGCCGGATTCGAAATCAGATCCCGTGATCGCGTAGTCGATCGAGCGAACCCGGTCGCGCAAATTCAGCTTCTTCGTTCGCTCTGTGACGGGACCGAGCAGGCGCAGCAGGCGCCGCCTGAGATTCGCTGTCTTACTGACGTAAGGCTCGGCACGAACATCTTCGGCGCGCAGGAGGAACACGGCCGGGCACGCGGGAGCAGCCGCAAAAGCTTCGGCGTCCAGCTCTGGCGTGAAATCAATGTGCTCGGTTAGCACTGTTTGATTTTAGTGCGAAATCACCACGGAGGCACGGAAACACCGAATCGGAATAGCCGTTTCATCTGCGAAATCTGTGTTAATCCGCGGCAAAGAATTTACCGGAAATTGGCGCTGCGGAACTTCTGGCGGAAGTCGGTGCCGTCGAGCGTTACGATCCGGCACATCTCGTGCAACCGCGAGCGCATGCGCTCTCCGATGCGGTCGCCAAGGGTTTCTCCGCGGCTCGCAGCGCGAGCAGGCGAGATTGATCCACTCGCTCCAGCGGCTGGCTGGTCGTCGAAATTTGTCGTGATGATCGTGGTCCGATTGTCGTTATAGCGTGTGTTCAGGATAAGGCTGACGGTGTCCCAAACCCATTCCGTGGGCTTTACCGCGCCGAGTTCGTCAAGCACGAGAACGTCGGTCTCAAAGACAGGCCGGAGCACATCGAGCTCAGTCGTCTGGACGGTCGAGTTATAGGAATTCTGAATCTCCTTGAGCAATTCGCGATAATCGTAAAAGAGACAGGAAATCCCGCGGTTCAGGATCAGATCCTTGATGATCCCGACCGCCAGGTGAGTCTTGCCGGTGCCGATCTTGCCGATAATCAGCAGCCCCTTGTCCCCGCGCGGATCGCACTTCTTGGCGAAATTCGATGCGACAAAATGAGCGTCTGCCAGCGAAGGGTGAGCACCGGGGAAGTCCGTGTCATAGTTGGTCAGTTCGCAATGCTCGTAGCGCCGGGGGATACGAGCCGCCACCATGACGGTTTGCGCTCTAGCGCGCAGCTGGCAGTCGCAGCGTGTGACGCGGCGATCGTTAGTACTGCGGCTTCCATTCGAGCCGACAGGCACGGTCTTCCAACCGGTACCTTCACATAGCGGACAAACTTCTACAGGGGCCTTAATCACCTTGAACGGTTCCTCTTCACAATCAGAATCATGCAGCAACATCTCTGTCCGGGCTGGTTTTGTCTCGCTCGGCGGAGGAATACATCCGCCGCTCCATGAATTCTCTATTTTGACTTTGCACCCGAACGATGCTTTCGCGCAAGCCGGAATCCCTGACTGGCTGTGTACATCCTGTGAAGGACAGCAGCGTCCTGTGGACCACAGAGGAAAACCTTGACCGGGACGGCGCAAAGCCGCTCCGCTGGCTCAAATTCACTACTCGAAGGTGCAAAACAGGCTTCCCGCGCGGATTTTCACAGTTGACATTCGCCGCAGAGGGAGCACAATACGAAGCGGTCAGGTTTCCCAACTCAGCCATAGCCAATGTTTCCTCCCGGTCTAGGCTGGGAACGAACGAAACCTGCTAGGAGAGACTATGAACAAGGCCGATCTGGTTGACAAGATCGCAGGCGCATGTGAAATGAGCAAAGCGCAGGCCACGACCGCTATTGATACCGCAGTCGACAGCATTACCTCTGCCCTCCGCAAAGGAGATCGCGTGGCGTTGATTGGCTTCGGCACTTTCTCCGTTTCCGCGAGAAAGGCACGCAACGGCCGCAATCCACAAACCGGCGCTACGATCAAAATCGCTGCCCGCAAAGTCGCGAAGTTTACTCCCGGGGCCGAACTGAAGAAGGCTGTAAACAAGAAGTAGTCGGGAATTTCGAAGATCACACGAGAACGGCAGGGGGTCGGCCCTGCCGTTTTTTACTGCCCGCGCGTTAACCGGCCATCCCCCAGGAGAGCAGCGATGCTTCGGCGGAATGCACTGCAAATTTTGGCCTTCGTAGGATTACTAACCATTCTGGCCGCGCAAGAAAGTCAGCGATTGCCATTCGGCGCATGGCGAAGACTGTCAGATATTCCAGTAATCGCCCCACGCGGCAATGAATGGGAGTCGGCGGGTACATTCAATCCCGCGGTGATTGAACGCGACGGAAAGATCGTCATGCTTTACCGCGCGCAAGATAAGCGGGGCACATCGCGTTTGGGCTACGCCGAAAGCTCAGATGGAATTCTCTTCACCCGCCGCGACCAGCCGGTCCTGAGCTCATCCGAGGATTACGAAAAAGACGGCGGAGTCGAAGACCCGCGTCTCATTCAATTCGGAGAAACGTACTACCTCACATATACCGGCTACAACAAGAAAGACGCCCAACTTTGTTTGGCTACTTCAAAAGACCTCATTCACTGGGATCGAAACGGTGTCATCGTGCCGGCCTACAAAGGGAACTGGAACGTGAAGTGGACGAAGTCCGGAGCGATCGTTCCCGAGAAGATCGACGGGAAATACTGGATGTATTTTCTAGGCACGACTGCGGACAACAGGGATCAGGCTGGGCTGGCATTCTCCATCGATCTGCTCCATTGGACCGAGGCTACAAAGACGCCGGTACTGCCAGTGAGAGCCGGCCATTTTGACTCGCGCGTAGCGGAACCCGGGCCATCGCCAATCGTTACGAAAGATGGCATCGTTCTGATTTACAACGGGGCGGACGATCAACTGGTGTACCGCACCGGAGTCGCGATCTTCGACCGGAATGATCCGCGGAAGCTGCTGTGGAGGAGTAGCGAGCCCGTCTTTGTCCCCGAGAAGAAGTGGGAAAAAATCGGTCAAGTGCCCAACGTTGTTTTCGTAGAAGGGATGGTTCACCGGCAAAATCGCTATCTTTTCTACTACGGCGGCGCCGATAAAAACGTGGGCGTAGCTGAAGCACCTGTTAGATAACGAAATGGCCTCGGCTTGACCCCTCGGTAAACTCGCCCCTAACATCAACAGGGGCTCATGCTACTTCCAATTTCTTCGACCGCGCACGATTTTGTTGTGCGCACTCTCCTCTGCGGATGCATACTTCTCACAGTAACCACGCTGGCGGCGCAGCAAGCTAAGACAGCTTCGTCGCCGCCCACACCAATCGCAAACTTCATCGACATCGCAGAAAAAGAGGGGTTGACGGTCCAGAACATCTTCGGCGGCCTCGATACCAAGAAATACATCATTGAGACCACTGGAAACGGCGTCGCGATTTTCGACTACGACAATGACGGCTGGCCCGACATCTTTCTAGTCAATGGCACGCGGCTCGAGGGCTATCCGGCCGGGCAGGGTCCGACGAATCGTCTCTATCGCAACAACCACGACGGAACTTTCACCGATGTAACCGTGAAGGCAGGTCTTACCGCTACCGGATGGGGGCAGGGTGTCTGCGTCGGCGACTACGACGACGACGGGTGGGAAGATCTCTACGTCACCTATTACGGAAAGAATCGTCTCTACCACAATAATCACGGAGTCTTCACCGAAGTGGCTGAGAAATCCGGCGTAGCTGGATCGGGCAAAGCGTGGGGCACAGGTTGCGCCTTTGTCGACTATGACCGCGACGGGCACCTCGACCTAGTAGTCGCGAACTACGTCGACTTTGATCTCGCGACGGCGCCGGCGCCGGGCGAGCGGCCGACCTGCATCTGGAAAGGTGTTCCGGTAATGTGTGGGCCGCGCGGCCTCGCAGGATCGAAGAACATCCTCTACCACAATCGCGGCGATGGAACGTTTGAAGACGTCACGACGAAGGCGCATATCGATCGCACAGACGGCCACTACGCTTTCAGCGTTTCGACATTCGATTTCGATGAAGACGGCTGGCCCGACATCTTTATCGCTTGCGACAGCACGCCCAGCATTCTCTATCGGAATAACCACGACGGAACGTTCACCGACGTAGCCGTCACCGCTGGCGCGGCCTTCAACGAAGACGGACGCGAGCAGGCCGGCATGGGCTCGACCGTGGGCGACTACAACGGCGACGGCCATCTGGATATCTTCAAGACCAATTTCTCCGACGACACATCAACGCTGTACAAAAACGTTGGCGACGGAACGTTTATCGATGCTACGACATCCGCTGGACTGGGCCTCTACACCCAATACTTGGGGTGGGGAACGATGTTCTTCGACATCGACAATGACGGATGGCCGGATCTTCTCCTCGTCAACGGACACGTCTATCCCGAAGTCGACAGCCAGCACCTCGGCAGCAGCTATAAAGAGCCGCGCATTCTTTTCCATAACAACGGCGATGGAACGTTTAGCGACATCTCCGCGGCTGCCGGTGCAGGCGTTACGACGCTCGCCTCATCGCGCGGATTGGCAGTGGGCGATTTATGGAACGACGGCAGAATGTCGGCGGTGATCAACAACATGAATGCGGCGCCCAGCCTGCTCGTTAATCAAGTTCGCAGTGCGAATCACTGGGTGGCGATTCATACGGTTGGAACAAAATCGAATCGTGATGCGATTGGGGCGAGGATTCGCGTCAAAACTTCAACGCGAGTTTTGGTGGATGAAGTCCGCAGCGGGTCGAGCTACATCTCAAACAGTGACATGCGCGTTCATTTCGGGCTAGGGAAAGTCCGATAAGATCGAGTGGGTGGAGATTCGCTGGCCGAGCGGATTGACCGAGCGCTTCTCCAATCTGCCGGTCGATCAGATTCACTCGATCAAAGAAGGAACTGGAACCAGCGTCGACAGCGAGGCGAAGAAGTCGAAGTAGTGCTATTTTCCCGCCTTGGCATTTTTGCTGAACTGCATAGTGCGAGTGATCCCCTCGCCCTCTTTGACGTAGATCACCTGGTTGACCTTCACGTCTTTCAGCGAATCGACCTGCCCGCTGGGCCAGCGCACTTCGAGCAAATCAACTTTTGCCGCTTTGCCCACGCCGAAATGAACGCGCAGGTCACTCTGAGAGAAATAACCGCCTCCGCTGCGCACTTCATCGATCTGGCGGTGGGGCTTCGTTTCTCCCGGCACTGTCGTCACGCAAACGATCCGGGCGCCAATACCGCTCCGGTTCGATTTCGTTCCGATCGTGCGAATCTTGATCCAGTTGTGATCGAGCTTGGAATCACAGCGCAGCAGTTGGGGAAAATCGTTGACCGTATTCACTACGACGTCGATGTCGCCGTCGTTATCGAAATCGCCGAACGCCGCGCCGCGAGAAGCGCTGGGTTCCGAGATGCCCGTCCCGGCCTGGAAGGAAATGTCGGCAAAGTGTCCATTCCGTAAGTTCTGATACAGCAGCTTACGTTGTGCATAGCCAGCTTCCGTTTTAAGTTGTTCGACTTCCGGATACACATGGCCGTTGCAGATCAGAATGTCAGGCCAGCCATCGTTATCCATATCGAAGAAGCCGCATCCCCAGCCCAGAAATTGCGTGTGCGCGCCGAGACCGGCCGTGAAGGTCGTGTCTTCGAAACTGGCTCCTCCCTGATTATGATAGAGCGACGGCGTATCTCCGGCGAAATTCGTCTTCACAATATCGAGATTGCCGTCCATGTCGTAGTCGGCCGCCGATACACCCATTCCCGCTTGCGGCTTGCCGTCCGGACTGAGCGCGCATCCCGCTTCGATCGCAATATCTTCGAACTTGCCGTTCTTCTTGTTCTGGTACAAGGCGCTCGCGGTGGAATCATCGGCGACGTAGATATCGGGCCAACCGTCGTTATCGAAGTCAGCCGTCAAAACGCCAAGGCCATATGTACCGTTCGCGCTCAGAATTCCTGATCCTTCGGAAACGTCGGTGAAGGTTCCATCGCCGTTGTTGTGATAGAGAATGTTCTTTCCGCCTTGCAGTCCCGGCGGTCCGCAGGCGACCATCACGCTTTTGTAGAGACACGGCCCCGATTCCGGCACGGGGGCTGTCGCCAGATCCATATCGATGTAGTTCGCGACAAATAAATCTAGCTTCCCATCGCGGTCGTAATCAACAAAGGCACAACCAGTGTTCCAGCGCTTTCCATTTCCAGCGACCCCTGCCTTCTGGCCGACATCGGTAAACGTTCCGTCACCGTTGTTGTGGTACAGAACATTCTTGCCGAAGTAAGTGACGAAGAGATCATCCCAACCGTCATTGTCATAATCTCCGACGCAGCACCCCTGACCCCAGCCGTAGTGTGCGACTCCAGCTTTCAGTGTCACGTCGGTGAAAGTGCCATCGCGATTATTGCGAAACAGATGCGACGTCGGCTCGCTGCCCGCAGGAAATCCCTCGAGGCGCGTGCCATTGACGAGAAATATGTCGAGCCATCCGTCGTTGTCGTAGTCGTAGAAGGCGACGCCGCACCCGGTCGTCTCGAGCAGATACTTGTTCTTATGCTCGCCGCCATAGATCGTTTTCGCGTTGAGTCCCGATTCGCGGCCAACATTAAGGAAGCTAATTCCGAGATCGGCTGCCGGTGGCGGCGCGTCTTTCGCAGGATATGCCTTCTGCTGTGCGTTCGCCCGAAGCCATTTGGGACGGGCTAATTGCAGCACACTCTCGAGCGAGAGTACGAGCGCCGAACGGCTGAGTGATTTCAGAAAAACACGGCGTGAAGGAAACAAGAGGTCGCTACCTGGCTCGCCCGGCTCGTGCTAACATTCGGCTCTTACCTCTTATATTCACGGAACCGCGACTTTGCAAGCTCCGGCGGAGCCAAATCCCCGATCCACGAGAAGATTGAAATGAAGCCTCGCCCAGTGGCAGTATTGCGTCGTCGTTCGGTTTCCCAAATCTTTCTGGTCTTTTGCCTTCTCGCAATGTGCGCGATTTCCATCTCTTCGAACGCACAGCAGCCAAGCCAAACACTGGAACTGACGCGGACAATTCGTACTTGGGAGTTTCTACCGGTTGTCGGCACGCGCGCCGGATTGTTCGGCAACGAAACCGGACGATTCGAGGCGTGGGTATATCCGCTGAAACTATTCCGCGAGTTCCACCTCACATTTCAGGTGGGCGGACGGGCGCTACCCGCAGAGAGTTTGGCGCGCACTTTAACCGTCCGTCCCGAGTCAGCGTCAATTCTTTACGTTGGCGACTCGTTCCGTGTACGCGAGACGCTATGCGTGCCCGTCAATGAGGCCGGCGCCATCATTCTGTTGGACATCGAAACCGAGCAACCGCTCGAAGTCGAGGCTGCTTTTACTCCCGACTTTCAATTGGAGTGGCCCGCCGGGCTTGGGGGAACTTACGTCGATTGGAGCGAGAAGGACCACGCATTTGTTTTCGGCGAGGAAGCGAAGAAATTTGCCGCGCTGGTTGGATCGCCGACCGGAAGCGATCCTCATCTCGCCTACGAAACCAACTATTCTTCGTCCAACGAAAACTCATTCCGTCTAGGCGTGACGCAAAAAGGAAAAGACACAAAGGAGTTGGTGATTGCAGGTTCGGTTGCGGGCTTCGACGATGCGGTGAAGACTTACCACAGCCTGTTAGGCAACGGCGCCCGCGCGCAGAGTGCCTCTGCTGAGTACTACCGCGCATATCTCGACAAGACTGTCACGCTCGAACTGCCTGATGCCGCGCTGCAGCAGGCTTACGATTGGGCACGGATCAGTACGATTCAGGGTCTGGTCAACAATCCCTATCTTGGCAGCGGTCTCGTTGCCGGATACCGAACGTCCGGCGTCAGCCAACGTCCGGGGTTCGCCTGGTTCTTTGGACGCGACTCGCTATGGACCTCGTTCGCCCTCAATGCCGAGGGAGATTACGCCACGACTCGCATCGCTCTCGATTTCATCAGCAAATATCAGCGATCCGATGGCAAGGTTCCGCACGAGATTTCGCAGAGCGCGAGCCTGGTCCCGTGGTTCAAGGACTATCCATATCCCTACGTCTCCGCTGACGCCACGCCGCTCTTCATCATCGCCATGAATGATTACGCAGTCCAAAGCGGCGATGTCACGTTCGCCCGCGACAAATGGGACAACCTGTGGCGCGCTTATCAATTCTTGCGCTCGACGTACGACGCCCAGGGCTTCGCGCAAAACGCAGGCATCGGTCATGGATGGGTTGAGGGCGGGCCGCTGCTTCCCGTTAAGAACGAGTACTACCAGGCCGGACTGGGGGTTGAGGCACTACACGCGTTGTCCAATTTGGCGCGGCTCGTAGGCAAGGACGACGTCGGCAAGCAACTGGGAGCGGAGTTCGATCACAGCAAGTCTGTACTGGACCAAGCGTTCTGGTCGCCGGAAACGAAGGCCTACGCTTTTGCGCTGAAACAGAATAACGAGCGCGCGAATGAGCCGACTGTGCTGACGACGGTCCCAATGTGGTTTGGTCTATCCGATGCCGGCCACGCGGATGAGAACATCACGCGGCTCGCGGCCGAGGATCACCAGACCGATTGGGGCATGAGAATCATTTCGCAACAATCGAAAGTCTACGACGGATCCGGCTATCACTACGGCGCCGTGTGGCCGCTCTTTACCGGCTGGGCCTCCGTCGCTGAATACCGCTACCACCGCGCCTTTCCGGCCTATTCCAATCTGCGTTCAAATGCCTTGCTCGGCGTGGATGGCGCGCTGGGACACTTCACCGAGGTTCTTTCGGGAGATTACTACCAGTCGTTTGCGACGAGTTCTCCGCACCAGATATGGTCGGCGGCGATGGTGGTAAGTCCGATCTTGCGCGGTATGTTTGGCCTTGAGGCCGACGCTGAGAAGCATCAAGTCACATTGGCCCCGCATGTTCCGGCCGACTGGACGACTTTTGCGATTGACAACGTACGCCTTGGCGACGTCAGCGTTGATTTTAAATACCACAAGACGGCGGAGAGCATGGTGCTCGAAACCAAGCGCACGGGGACCGGCGATTGCTGGGTGGAGTTCTCGCCGGCTTTCAGCTTGCGCACCGTTGTAATAAGCGTGGAGATGAATGGACGGCCGCTGGCATTCAAGATGCTCCCGAATCAGAACGATCAGCATCTTGCAGTGCGATTTCAGCTCAACAGCGGGACGAACAGCCTCGTGATCCGCACCAGGAATGACTTCGGACTTTCGCTGGCCAACGAACTGCCACCTCTGGGCAGCGCGAGCCGCGGGCTACGTGTCCTTTCCGAATCCTGGAACGGGCCGAAAAACCAACTAACGCTGGACGTCTCCGGCCTCGCGGGAGAACGCTGCCAACTTTCCGTGTGGAATCCAGCTCAGGTGTCTTCGGTGGACGGAGGAACGCTTTCCAAGACCGGAAGCTTGGAAATTCAGATGCCGCCGGGGACGACCGGGTCCTACGTACCGCAGAAAGTGATCCTTCATTTCGGGCATTGAGTCGGCGACTGAATCATCGACCCCACGGGGAAGTCCTGGTCGACAACCGAATCCTGAGAAGGATTACACTGCCTACAGGTCCGGGATGTACGAGGACGCCCGCAAGAGATGCACGAACTGTCGATCGCGATGGGCATTGTCGAGGCGGCAACGGACGAGGCCCAGCGCCGCGGCGTCCGGGTGAGCGCAGTCCACCTCAGGCTCGGAGCGCTCTCCGGCGTGGTCAAAGACGCGCTGCTCTTTTCTTACGAGGTGGCATGTCAAGACACTCCGCTGGCGGGGTCTAGACTGATCGTTGAGGACGTACCGGTGATCGTATTTTGCGCGCTGTGTCAGGAACAGAGACTTCTGACATCGGTGCAATCGTTCTGCTGTCCCGAATGTGGTACGCCGACCATGGATATCCGCCAGGGCAAGGAACTGGAAGTCTTCGCGTTGGAGGTAGAGGAATGAGCGAGCCGCGCTTGGTCGAAGTTCGCCGGAATGTTCTGAAACAAAACGACGTGATCGCGCGTTCCCTTCGCGAGCAATTCCGAGCCGCCGGAGTCTTTGTGGTGAGTCTGGTTTCCAGTCCTGGGTCAGGCAAAACGATGTTCCTCGAAAAGATACTCACCCTGTCGCAGCCTCGATATCGTGTCGCGGCACTGGTTGGCGACCTTGCTACAGAGAACGACGCTGCGCGCCTGGCCCGCAGCAAGGCTCCGGTCAAGCAAATTACGACGGGCACGGTCTGCCATCTCGAAGCGGCGATGGTTCAGAACGCGTTACAGGGCTGGAACCTCAATCAATTGGATTTCCTGTTTATCGAAAATGTAGGAAACCTTGTCTGCCCCTCGTCCTACGATCTCGGGGAGAATCTCCGCCTCGTGCTGATGTCAGTTACCGAGGGTGAAGACAAACCGCTGAAGTATCCGACAATCTTCAACAGCGCGGACGTGGCTGTGGTCACGAAAAACGAATTGGCGGAAGTTGTCGAATTTGACTGGGAAGTCGCGCGCAAGAGTATCGAGTCCGTTCGACCCGGCATGCAGATCTTCCGGCTCTCTGCGAAGACTGGCGAGGGTATGAATGACTATTTGGATTTTCTCACCCAGCAGTTGTCGGAACACAGAGCCACGATGCACGCGGAGTCCAAGGCGTAAGTTCAGCCGGCAGGAACCTGCACCAGCGCGTAGAGTGTGCGCGCGACATAAGTGATCAGCAGCGCCATGATGCAAGCCGTGACCAGGGGGCGGTAACTGGTCTCCATCAGATCGGCGAGCACCCCCGAAACAAAAATGAAGAGAAACGGAATCGACGCGAGCAAAAATCCTGCACCCGCAACGTGTGGGTGCGCCATTCCCAGCACGACAAATAGAACCGCAACCAGCAGCGGCGCAGTGTTTCCGAAATATCGCGTGCGCGGCCACAGCGCATAGGTCACGAGCGCCGCCGGCATCGCCAACGCCAGCGCCGGGCAGGCGCGCCCAATCTGTACGGCAACCTGTTTATAGACTCCGAGCACTGTAAACCCACGCCAGGTTGCTCCCCAGAACGTTGCATCCCGCATACTCTCGGCGAACGTATGAGCACGAAAAAAGTAAGTGGCAAAAACTAACACGAATCCGACCACGCAGGCCGCTACCCAAATGACCAATCCTGCGCGCTGCCGCACTGGTGCGACATATAGAAGAAATCCCAACGCCATCGGAACCAGAACGATCAGTGAGAACTGGGATCCGATCGCGATTGCCAGCGAAATTCCAAGAAGCACGATCCGCCGCCAGTTCCACAGAACCACTTCGCGCGGAGCATACAACGTATGCGCAACAGCAATCGCAGTGAAGATGGTCCCAAACGCTCCCCACGCGGCGAGAATCTCCGGCTCCGTATGCCACCCAGCACTCGCTTGAATCAGCGATGGCGAAAAGCAGTAGAAAGTGAGAGCCACGAAGCCGCCGGTATTGCCGCAAAGCCGCCGCGCAACGTACCACAGAGACGCTCCGAGAAAGACCCCGCAGGCGAGGAATGGAAGCCGCGCAAGCCATCGCCAGTACGCCGCCGATTCCGCGTTCAGATCGTGCGGCCAAACAAGAAGCGGGCCCGCGGTGACGAGATAGATCAGTGGCGAATGCTCGGTATCGAAACCGCGATCGTTGTTCTGAAAAGGATCTTGAACACCATCTTCACCAAGTTCCGTCATCGGAGCGCCGGCTGTTCCCCGACCGTGCCACTGCTTCCAGCCCTCACCGATTCGGAGAGCCTCCTGGCTCTCGAGGCCCGGCTCCGCGCTCAACTCAGCATGAACTAGCCACAGCGCCTGACCCAGAAACGCCAGCAGCAGCAGTCCGGCAAGAAACTGCGGACGTCCAAAGCGTTCGCGCGTGAAATATGGGCGCATAAGGTCGAGCCGAGTGTTTTACCATGTCGGAGGCTGTTGCGGGGAAAGTTCTGCAATGAGTGATCTCGAAAGCAACGAAGCTGCCGAGCCGGCCAGTACTCCCACGCATCCGGCTCCCGGCCCGGACTTCAGCGCAGCCATTCCCACTTCGTACGCGCGCACCGTATTCCTCGGTCCCGATGGCCTGCGACCGGGATGGGGCTTTGCCTTCTACGTAGTGATGTTCCTCGGCTTGCAGCGCCTGGCCGTCGATCTGGCTTGGTCTCGCGATTTCGGATACAGCAATCTCTGGTCGATGCTGCTTGAGGAATTCGGCAATCTTATCGCCGCAGTGATTCCTTCTTTCCTATTGGCGAAAGTCGAGCGCCGGTCGTGGGGTGTATACGGACTACCGCCAAAACGCGCTTTCGGGAAATTATTTTGGATCGGCTCGAGCTGGGGATTTGCCGCAATCAGTCTATTGATGATTACCATGTACAGCCTGCATGGCTTCTCGTTCGGTCATGTCATGCTGCATGGAGTCCGTCTCGTGCGATTCGCAGCCTTCTGGGGACTGATGTTCCTCCTTGTTGGCTTTTTCGAGGAATTTCTACTGCGGGGCTATTCGCAATTTACGCTGACCCGCGGCATTCGTTTCTGGCCCGCTGCTATTGTACTGTCGTGCGCTTTCGGACTCATTCACATGCGTAACGGTGGCGAAGATTGGCCCGGGCTGGTCGCAGCAGCATTCATTGGCCTGTTCTTCTGCCTAACCCTCAGGCGTACAGGAACGCTGTGGTTTGCCGTCGGGTTTCATGCTGCATGGGATTGGGGCGAGACATTCTTTTATTCCGTCCCAGATAGCGGCACCATCTTCCCCGGACACTTGCTCAGCTCTTCACCGCGCGGACCGCAATGGCTAAGCGGAGGCTCGGTCGGGCCCGAGGGTAGCGTCCTTTGTTTTATTGTGCTCGCTCTGGTCTGGGTTGTGTTCGACCGACTTTATCGAGACGTTCCAACTCTCTCCAGAATGACAGAGGGATGATAACGTTTCAGTTTGGGAGCTGCCTCGCCAGGAAAACGGACGCCACGCCGAAATCCTGTTCGCGACAAGTCCTATACTGAAACCATGACCCCAGAAGCCGAGCTGCTGACGCCCCTGCGCCGCTACTGGGGATATGGTTCCTTCCGCCCGCTGCAGGACCGGATCGTCCAAAGTTTGCTCGCCGGACACGACACCTGCGTCGTGATGCCGACCGGCGGCGGCAAATCTCTGTGCTATCAGCTCCCAGCAGTCATTTCCGGAAAAACCGCAGTCGTCATTTCACCACTTATTGCACTCATGCAGGATCAGGCCGCCCAACTGGCGCAGATGGGAATTCCCGCGGCCGTTCTCAACAGCACTCTCAGCAACGAAGAGCAGCATCGCGTGATACGCCAAGCCCGTGAAGGTGTCTACCGGCTGCTCTATCTCTCCCCGGAACGTTTACAGCGTGGAGACACTTTGGCCTGGCTGCAGCAGGTTCCAATCGCTTTCTTCGCCATCGATGAAGCCCACTGCATCTCGGAATGGGGACACGAGTTCCGTCCCGAGTATCGTCAACTGAGCCGTTTGCGAGGCCAATTCCCGGATTGCCCGATCGCCGCCTTCACGGCGAGCGCAACCCGGCATGTTAGGCATGACATCCTGGCGCAGCTTCAACTGCGGAATCCCGACAAATATATCGCCAGCTTTCACCGCAATAATCTGCGATATCTGGTGCGCGAGTGCAACAGCGTGGAGCAAACTGCGCTCCTCGTGACCGCCCTTCGCAACTACAGCGAAGGCAACGTCATCGTCTATTCGCCCACTATCAACAAAGTGGAAGAAACGGTCGACTTCCTCGAGAACCACGATATTCCCGCCGTGCCCTACCACGCCAAGATGCAGAGTGAAGACCGGCGCCGCAATCAGGAACGCTGGATGTCCGATGAAGTACGGGTGCTGGTGGGCACGATCGCGTTCGGCCTCGGCATCAACAAAGCCACCGTGCGGGCGGTGATTCATCTCGCTCTACCGAAATCTGTCGAGCAGTACTACCAGGAAGCAGGGCGCGCCGGTCGCGACGGAAATCCTGCCGACTGCATCTTGCTCTGGCGTAAACAGGACGCCGGCCTGCTCGGATATTTTGCGAATCAGATCCTCGACGCAGCCGAGCGCGACCGGGCCTGGCAGAGATATCACGTGATTCGCGCGTTCGCAGAAGGGAATCAGTGCCGGCATCGCCAGATTTGCACCCACTTTGGCGAAACTCCGAAGTGGACGACCTGCGGAGCCTGCGACGTTTGCGGAAGCATGCCGGAGTGGCTGAATCAATCTTCCGCATCGCGAGCTGTGCGGAAGGTCTCCAGCGTCCGCGAGTCAGCTGATAAAAAGGCATTGCCTGCGTCCAGCGATACGGAGTTACGCGAATACCTCCGCGAGTGGCGACGCGTGACGGCGAAGGAACAAGGTGTGCCCGCGTTCGTCGTGTTGCACGATACCTCGCTTGATGAGATCTGCCGGGTCCAGCCGGCTTCCATCGATAAGTTGCTGACTATCACCGGCATCGGCGAGCGAAAAGCGGACCTCTATGGGAAAATGATTCTGTCCGCCCTTGCGCGTTACCGCGACGGAGCCCGGGCATCCGCAAAATCTGAGAAGAAAACTGCCCCCGCGCTGGAGACACTGCAACTCCTCAGGCAGGGCAAAACACTCGAAGAAATTGCGAAGATTCGTGAGAGGCAGTTGGGAACCGTGGTCAGCGCAGTCACAGCGCTCGTCGAGGAGGGACAAATCGAGTTCCAGCCTCAATGGATCGATCGTAACAAGCAGGCCGTAATCGAGGCGGCATGCACGCGTGTTGGACTCGAAAAACTAGAGCGGCTCAAAACCCTGAAAGACGCCTTACCCCCCGAGATTACATACGATGAGATTCGGCTGGTTCTCGCGCATCTTCGGCGCGAGCAAGGCTGCAATAAAACGGAAATTCCGGCCTGAATCAGCAAAGAAAGTGATAGGGCTTACAACCTCAATTTCCTCGTTCAGGCTACCCCATCCTGTTATCATATTTCTAACGCCAGTCTGCATCGACCTGGCAGCTAGGGCCCAAATTGGCGCCCGCGGATCATCACCTTACAGTTTTGCCGGGCTCTACACCCGGCAAAGGTGGACCATGGGGACTCATAGTTTGTTGTCGTCTAAGATTTCGGGGAATTCCTTTCTGCGGTATGGCATCGCAGTTGGTGCGGCGCTACTGGCTTTAGTTGTTTGTACTGTTTCGCGCCATTTTATTGGAAATGATATCTGCTATCTACTGCTCCTTCCGGCGGTCGCCTTTTCCTCGTGGTATTGCGGCGTAGGGCCCTCGATCGCAGCCGTCGCCATTAGCTTGATCGGAGCGACCCTTGGATTCGCTCCCGGATTTCATTCGTTCTCCACTTCGATTTCGGCACGGATCGCTGGCATGCTCACTTTTATACTGGCATCCGCCCTGATCGTACTGATGGGAGAGTCGCGGCGCCGTCAAAACCAAACTCTGATCGACGCTCAAAGCCAACTCGAGAAAAAAGTACAAGAGCGCACTGCGGATCTCGACGCGGTCAATCGGAATTTGCGGGAATTATCGGCGCGGCTGATGCGATTGCAAGATGACGAGCGGCGCCGCATCGCTCGAGAACTCCACGACAGCGTGGGGCAGACTCTTGCGGCCTTGGCTATGAATCTGGCGATGGTACGGAACGATGTAGAACGCCTCGCTCGGACCACTGCCACCTTGAACGACAGTGAGAGCCTGGTCCGCGAGATGAGCAGCGAAGTACGAACGATTTCTCACCTCCTTCATCCCCCTCTTCTCGACGAAGCCGGACTCGCATCTGCACTCCGTTGGTATGTCGACGGATTCGCTCAGCGTAGCCACATCAAAGTCGACTTGGATGTTCCGGAGGATCTCGAGCGTTTGCCGGGTGAGACTGAGACAGCAATTTTCAGGGTCGTGCAGGAGTGCCTCACGAACATTCACCGTCACTCCGAAAGCTCGGTCGCCAAAATCCATGTGCGCCATCGTCATGATCAGGTGCTCGTCTCTATCGAGGACAAGGGCAAGGGCATTCCTCTCGTGAAACAGGAAGAGATGGCGACGGCGGGAACGGCGGGGGTCGGAATTCGCGGAATGCGCGAACGACTGCGGCAGCTGGGCGGGACCTTAGACATTAAATCCAGCGGGCATGGCACTACAGTGACCGTTCAGATGCCAGTAGGGGAAAAGCAAGAAGCCCAAGCCACTCCAGTGGCGGGGCCTGCCGCAGCCTAGTTCGCGAGCCACCTATGCGGCCGCGAGTGCTGCCGCTTCCTGTCCGGAACGAACGCAGTCGGGAACTCCGATGCCTCGAAACCCGTTCCCCGCCAGAGCCAGGCCAGGCATCTGCTGCCTCAAGCGTTCAATTCGCTCCAGCCGATCGAGATGTCCCACACCATACTGCGCCATCGCAGATTTCCATTTATACACGCGGGCAAACTGAGGCTCCGCGCGCACCCCTAGAATCTGCTGCAATTCATTGCGCACGATGCCAACGATTCGATCGTCCGACATAGGCCAGACATTCTCCGCATTCGATCCAGCAAAAAAGCAACGCAGCAAAGCGAGGCTTTCCGGGGCACGGTGCGGAAATTTATTGTGCACAAACGTTGCCGCCAGCAGGAGCTTCCCCTCGCTCCGTGGAACCAGAAACCCGAAGCCCGGAGGCAGCGATTGGCGAACCTTGCGATCGTAGCCCAGGCCTACCGTGATCGACGAGCTGTATTGGATGGAAGCGAGTTCGGCAGACAACTCCGAACTGGCCATCCGAAGCACAGCGGCTGCGGCGGACGCCGGAAGAGCCAGAATGACGCGATCGAATTGATCTGAATTGAATCCGGCAGAGACAACCCAGCCGCCAGCTTCGGCCTGAACTACCTGCACAGGAGTGTTCATCAGAAAGGATCCGCGCGTGAGTTGCGCAGACACGCTCTCCGCAAGATGCTGCATTCCGTTCTTCAATGAGGTGAAGAGCGACGGTGCCGCCTTACGCGGGCCGGAAGACATTTTCTTACGCGCCGCAAGCATGGCTCGTCCAAGACTGCCGTGCGTCCGCTCCATCTCCGCAAAGCGCGGCAGCACCGCGCGCACGCTGAGACTAGCGGCTTCTCCCCCGTAGATGCCGGAAAGCAGCGGGTCGGCAAGACGATCCACCATCTCGCTTCCATAATGACGCTCGACGAAAGCCGCCACCGACTCGTCGTGATCGACCGCTTGTGGCGGATGAAACAACTCTTGGGTCATGCGCAATTTCGTCTTCCACGAGAACAGCGACGACAAACCTGTGGGCAGAATCTTCGTGGGGACCATAAACATCAGGCCGTCGGGCATCTCCACGAGCCGGCCGCGAGTCAGAATGTAAGTCTTGCGGTCAGCATCATTGGAGCCAATGAGCTGGTCGCCCAGCCCGATCGAGCGGCACAAGTCGGCGGCCCAGGGCTTCTCGCTTACGAAGGAATCCGGACCAGCCTCGACGATGCAACCATCGACGTTCTCTGTGCGGAGGACTCCACCGAGGCGGGAAGAAGATTCATAGAGGGTGTACTCCAGATCGACTCCCGAGCGAATTCGTTGCTCGCACTCGTAAGCGGCCGCAAGGCCGGAAATACCGCCGCCGACGATGGCGACACGAGTCATGAACGACGGCTTTCGACTCCCGAATATTCCTGCACCAACCGGGCGAGATTCTTCACGTTATCGACCGGCGTCTCCGGCAGAATGCCGTGACCGAGATTGAAAATATGACCGGGCCGTCCGCCAGCGAAGCGCAGGATGTCCTCTGCCCGGGATTTCAATTCTTTCCAATCGGCAAAGAGCAGCACAGGATCGAGATTTCCCTGTACAGCCGACTTGTGTTCGAGCCGTTCCCATCCTTCATCGAGCGGAATCCGCCAGTCGAGCCCAATCACGTCGGCTCCGGTTTCTTTCATCGCTGGCAGAAGCGTGGCGCTGTCCGTCCCAAAGTAAATGACAGGCACGCCAGTTTTCTGCAGCTGCTTCACCATGCCCGTGACATGCGGAAGAACGTACCGGCGATAGTCTTCCACGCTGAGGCATCCCACCCAACTATCGAAAATCTGGATCACATCCGCTCCAGCACGCACTTGCTCCGCCGAATATGCGCTGGTCACGGCAACCAGTTTGCTCATCAGAGCGTCCCAGTCTTTGGGATGGTTGTACATCATCTTTTTGGCGTGGACGTAGTTGCGCGACCCACCGCCTTCGATCATGTAACTGGCAAGCGTGAACGGAGCACCGCAGAATCCGATGACCGGAACTCGATCGGCAAAGTGCTTCGCCACCAAAGCGACGGCCTCGGAAACATATCCGAGTTCGGCTGCGCGATCCGTCCGAAGATTTGCGATGTCTTCTTTCGTTCGAACGGGTTTCTCGATCACCGGGCCTTCGCCCGCCGAGAAGTGGAACGGCAGGCCCATCACTTCAAGCGGCAGCAATAGATCAGCGAAAATAATGGCAGCATCCACCCCGAGAATTTCCGCTGCGGTGATCGTGACTTCAGCCGCCAACGCCGGTTTCTTGCAGATTTCGAGCAGCGAATGCTCTTTGCGCACTGCGCGATATTCGGCCATGTAGCGTCCCGCCTGACGCATGAACCAGACAGGGGTTCGATCGACGGGTTGGGATTTGCACGCGCGAACAAAGTTGGCGTTAGGGGCTGACATGAATCCTTGAATGTAGCATTTTTAGGGGCTAATGCGCTGTGTTTGCAGCTCGCATCCAGCCTCCGTCCAGCGAGACCGCAGAATTGGGCGGCGGTACGTATGATAGATAGCAATAGATCGCAGTCGCCGGTACACCCATCATGAATGAGCGCTCGATTACAAAAGAAAGTATCGAACTGAAGGTGCCGGAGGCATCGCCGATGGCCGCATACGTCGCGCGACCCTCGAGCGGCGGCCCACATCCCGGGTTGATCGTCTTTCAGGAGGCGTTCGGAGTTAACCCGCATATCCGCAACGTCACCGACCGATTTGCTGCCGAGGGATACGTGGCGGTCGCTCCAGAATTGTTTCATCGAACGGCGCCACGGGGATTCGAAGGTAATTACAAAGACTTCCCCTCCGTCAAGCCGCACTATGAGGCCCTGACAAATGAGGCGGCTGAGGCGGACATTCGGGCCACCTACGATTGGCTCCATTTAAGTTCCCATGTGAACGCCAGTCGAATCTCGTGTGTCGGATTCTGCATGGGAGGACGTGTGTCGTTCCTTGCGAATGCCGTTGTACCCATGAAAGCTGCCGTCTCTTTCTATGGAGGCGGAATCGCTCCGGGATTGCTCGATCGCGCCGCCAGCCTCCACGGACCTGCTCTGCTGTTCTGGGGCGGACTGGATAAGCACATCACGCCCGATCATCGGAAAGCCGTCGTCGACGCTCTGAAAGCCGCGCAGAAACCCTATGTCAACGTCGAGTTCTCGTATGCCGACCACGCCTTCTTCTGCGATGACCGTGCCGCCTACGAGCCCAATGCAGCGCGGCAGGCTTGGGCCCTGACCCTGGAGTTCTTGCGTTCGTGAAAACCGTCGCAATGGTGGCTGGGCTAGGCCTTCTTACCTTAATTGCGGCTGCTTGGCAGACTCCCGGCGCGGCCAAGACCGCAATCAGTCCGCCGACTTTTTACAAGGACGTTCTGCCCATCCTTCAGGATCACTGCCAAAGTTGTCACCGTCCGGGAGAAGTGGCGCCGATGCCGCTCGTGACCTACGATCAGACGCGTCCGTGGGCCACGGCCATGGCGCACGCCGTCGGGATGAAGATGATGCCGCCATGGTTTGCCGATCCGCGATACGGTCACTTTGCGAACGACGCTTCTCTCACCGACCAGCAGATTGCGACGATTGCCGCCTGGGCAACGGCCAAGGCTCCCGCTGGAGATCCGCACGATGCCCCTTCGCCGCGAAATTGGGCACGGGGTTGGAACATTCCTCAGCCGGATCTTGTGGTGACTATGCCGACGCCTGTGCCGATACCTCCCCAGGGGCAAATTGAATACACGTACGAAATTGTCCCGACGCATTTTACCGAGGACCGTTGGATACAGATGTCGGAGTTTCGACCCGGAAGTCCCGCGCATGTTCACCACGCGGTGGTGTACATCCGTCCGCCGGACTCACAATGGCTGCGGCACGCGCCCATCGGGCGGCCATTTACGGCTTCGACGCTGAGCGACCCCATCGAGCAGCGCCAGGCCCACGAAACCACCAGCGACCTGCTGCTCGTCTACGCTCCGGGCAGTTCGCCGGATCAGTGGCAGGACGGAATGGCTAAATTCGTCCCCGCAGGCTCCGACCTTGTCTTTCAGATGCACTACACGACGAACGGCACGAGCGACGCCGATCAGACAAGCATCGGCCTAGTCTTCGCCAAAACGCCGCCGCGTCAGCGCGTCATCACTCTGCAGCTGAATAATCATGCGTTGATTATTCCCCCCGGTGCCGACGATTTTCGCGCGCAGGTGCAAGGAACGCTGCCCCACGACGCCACTTTGCTCAGCCTCTTTCCTCACATGCATTTGCGCGGTAAGAGATTTGAATACGACATTGTCCACGATGACGGCACCGTCGAGGTTTTGTTAAGGGTCAATTATCACTTCCACTGGCAACTGAGCTACAAGCTGGCTGAACCGCGCTTGCTGAAAGCAGGAACGAAATTGCGCGCAATCGCCTGGTATGACAACTCGAAGAACAATCCGCATAACCCTGATCCCACCAAGACTGTGACGTGGGGCGATCAAACTTCCGACGAAATGATGGTGGGCTTCTTTGACGTTGCGATCCCCGCCGCTATGGATAAGTGGCAATTCTTTGACAGGAAAAGCAATGCCATCACTCCCCAAACCGACCATTGA
The DNA here is from genome assembly GCA_963787685.1 of uncultured Acidobacteriota bacterium. GTDB lineage: Bacteria > Acidobacteriota > Terriglobia > Terriglobales > Acidobacteriaceae > Sulfotelmatobacter. Next base: position 428,584 of record CAWBED010000017.1, on the reverse strand, counting down.
CGCGCGCGCTGATCCGCGTCCTTCAGCTTGCGGCAATTGGGCTAACTCTGTAACACTTGCATGGGTTCACCCGGCTTGAGCACCATTCCCGCACCCATAATTCCTGAGGACTACAATTCCGTGCCGCCCCGGCTGCGGCGTGCGTCCTATTGGGCGTTGGCAGTGGTCTTCATTGCCGTTTATTTCGCCTCGATGTTTTCCCCAGCCCTGCTCGACGACGTCGACAGCAGCCACGCCGAAGCAGCGCGAGAAATGTTCGTGACCGGGGATTACGTCACGTTGCACATGAACGGTGTTCGCTATCTGGAGAAAGCTCCGCTCCCGTATTGGCTCGTCGCGATCTGCTATCACCTGTTCGGTGTCAATGAATTCGCAACGCGCCTGCCCATGGTGCTCTCTGTTCTCTTGCTGGGAGTTCTCGCGCTGTTCTGGGCGGGGCGAGCATTCGGGGAGCGCGCAGGCATTTACGCTGCATTGTTTATCTACACATCCGCGGGTGTTTTTCTGTTTACCCGTGTCCTCATCCCGGATGTGCTCCTCAGCCTGCTCATCGCCGCGCCACTGTATTTCTTTCTGACCGCCTTGGAGTCCGGAGGCCGCGCCTGGCGCTGGTATGCAGGATATGCATGCATGGCGTTGGGGGTTTTGACGAAAGGACTTATCGCTCTTGCCTTTCCGGGCGGGGCAGCGTTCCTCTACCTCGTCATCACAGGAGACTGGCGGCGCTGGCGCGAATTCCGGCTCGCCTCAGGGCTCACTCTCTTTCTGCTGATCGCAGCGCCTTGGCATATTCTGGCAGGCTTGCGAAACACCGGCGGTCAGGGAGGTCACGGATTCTTCTGGTTCTATTTCGTCAACGAGCACTTCCTGCGCTTCCTCGGCAAGCGCTATCCCCGCGACTACAACAAACTGCCTTGGGCGCTTTACTGGTCGCTGCATCTGGTCTGGCTATTTCCCTGGAGTCTCTACTTCCCCGCCGCGATCCGAACAATCATCGACATCCGTAAGCAAAAGAAGCCCGCTGATTTCAGCAGCCGAAGTCGCCTGATGTGCTGGATTCTCGCCGGGTTAATTCTGATCTTTTTCGCGATCTCGACCAACCAGGAGTACTACACGTTCCCCGCGTACTTGCCGCTATTCATCTTGCTGGCGGATGGAGTTGCCCGCTGCGAGTGGAGCGACTGCAATACAGGCGTGCGCAAGGGATGGCTCCGAGTATCCTCAGGCCTGCTGGCGATCATCGGCGTGGCCGCTGGCATCACTCTGCTAACGCTGTTGTGGAAGTCGCGCAATCTGCCGTTTGAGCCCGACATCGGCAATGTGCTGGCCAAGCACGACATGAGCGAGGACACGCTCTCGACATCGCACATTCTGGATCTGAGCTACGCGTCGTTCGCCGCGCTGCGTCTGCCGGCTGCCCTGGCGGCCGTGGCCTTACTGTTGGCGCCCCCGCTCTCTTTTCTGCTCAGAATCCGGCGCCGTCACTATTCCGCGACTTGGGCTCTCGGAGCAGGCATGGCGATATTCTTGGTCGCCGCACACATCGCACTTGGCAGGTTCGGCCCATATTTATCGTCGAGAGATCTGGCGCAGCAGATTGCCGCGAGAGCTCGTCCCGAAGACCGCGTGATGATCTATGGCGATCAAGCGTTTGGCTCGTCCCTACTTTTTTATCTGCATCGTCCGATTGAACTCGTAGAAGGCCGTACGACTTCGATGTGGTTCGGATCAACATTTCCCGATGCGCCCAAGATCTACCTTACGGATGCCGACCTGCAGCGGGACTGGGCCTCCAAGCAGCGCGTCTTCCTGTTTGTCCCGCCGCATTTGAAAGAAAAAGTTGATTCGCTGCTGCCCGATCGAGTGGTGGTCGCGGAAATTTCGGGGAAATACGTCTACAGCAACCGTCCTTGAGGGGTTGCTCTGCTAAAATTTTAGTCTTCGTGAGAGGCAAGGAATTGGGAATGATGAACCAGAAAGCGATTTTGATGGTGTTCGCGGCGTCCGCAATTGGCGCGGCGGGATGTTTTGTCGGCGCAGTAAAGGCTGATCCTCTACCCACACGCACGCAGCCTCCACAGACCGCCGGCCCCGCAGCCCCCAAGAAGGCTGAGGAACAGTTCAAGAATATCCAGGTCCTCAAGGGAATTCCGGCGGATCAAATCATTCCGACCATGCAATTCATCACCGCCTCGCTGGGAGTGGAGTGCGATTTTTGCCACGTCCAGGGCGCCTTTGAGAAGGACGACAAGAAAACTAAGCAAACCGCGCGAAAGATGATGGAGATGATGATCGCCATCAACGCGGATAATTTCGACTCGCACCGCGTCGTTACATGCTATTCCTGCCATCGCGGCAGCGAGCACCCTCTGGCCATCCCCACGGTGATGACCGAGGAGCCGAAGGAAGTCGCCGGACAACCACGAAAACCAGACGAAGGAATGCCTGCGGCCAAGGACAATTCTGGCCCATCCGGCGATCAACTGCTGGATAAATACGTGCAAGCCTCGGGTGGAGCGGCCGCGATTGATAAAGTCACGAGTCGCGTGATGAAAGGTACGATCGACTTCGGCGGAAAGTCGCTGCCTATCGATATCTATAACAAGGAACCGGAGCAGCGCATCTCCCTCACGCACATGCCCGACGGTGACAATGTGACAGCCTTCAACGGCCACGAAGGCTGGCTCGGAGCGCCCAACCGTCCCCTGCGCGAAATGCACGGCGGCGATCTGGATGGAGCGTCAATTGACGCCGACCTCCATCTGCCCACGCACCTGAAGCAGATGTTCACCGAAATGCACGTCCACGACGGTGAGAAAGTCGGAGATCAGGATACCTACGTGGTGTCAGGAGAGCGCACAGGAAAGCCGCCCATCATCCTCTATTTCGACAAGCAATCGGGACTGCTCGTACGCATGGTGCGCTATGGCGAAACCGCGCTGGGCTGGCTTCCCACGCAGATCGACTACGCCGACTATCGCGATACAAACGGAGTAAAGGTGCCCTACCGCTGGACTCTGGCTCGCCCCAGTGGACGATTTACGATCCAAGTCACCGAATTGAAGCAAAACGTTCCAGTCGATGATGCCAAGTTCGTGAAGCCGCCATCTCCGCCGGAGCAGCCCAAGCCGCCAGCCAAATAAACGGCTGCCCACCGTCCGCTACGCGCGTGGCTCAGTGAATTTCTTTCGCCAAAATGCAACTCTTGTCAAGGCTGAGGCTGGGAGCCTTTCTTTTCTGTGGAGGATGTTTGCGGAACCACCGCCTCGGCCTCGATCTTTACTTCCACCTCTGCACCCTCTTTGAGTTTTACTTTGTGACCGTCTGCGTCAACGAGCCGGTTGGGAACTCGGATCTCGCGGTAAAGATGGTCCGCGCCCTCGATCCCGATCTGAGCCTTTTCTGGCTCGCCTGAGCTCGGATGTGGGCTGATAACCTTCTCGACTCTCCCTGGAAGCGTAGCAACGGCTTTTGCTTTCTCTGCTGACACGAACCCTCCACTCTGCCCCGGGCACAATTGCTGTGCCGCATCGCGCCGCCTGAGAGGACGACGTCTGGAACAAGTGTCTCCGTATTTCCATGTATGGGATATAGGTGAAACCCTGTAGACGACGGGCCCGGTAGCGAATTGCCGGCGAACTTCCTTTGTGACGCTTAGCCCCATTTCGATTTGCTCCAACGAAAAAAGCCTGCAACCTTAAGGGCTGCAGGCTTTTTGAGTTCCAATTTTTCAGTCGACGGGTGGAAGAATTTTCCCAAAGAGCCCTTGTGTGTATCCGGCGGGCCCTGCAGCGAAGAACAAGTTGTTCTTCGATCCAGTCACCGGATCTCCTGCTCCAAACGCAAGCCCCCACAGACCACCGATATGGAGATCTTCTCCGGCAGTGTTTTTCAAACTCCCAAGAAAAGCTCCACTGTTCGGATCGAAAGCATTGATGTGCCCGTCGTCGACATTACCCACCAGCAACGCATTGCTGAACGGGCCGAAGTTCGCAGGAGACATCGCCATCCCCCAAGCTCCTTCAAGTGGGCCGCCGGGTCCGTTTGTGGAAAGCCGCTTGATGAAGTTGCCGGTCAGGCTGAACACGTCGATCGCGCCGCCTGAGAATGGAACGGGGTTGGCGTAGGTCACATATATCTGATTGTTGATGTTCTGGACGGCATATACCGACAGCCCGGCAGGAGGCGCCGGATCCCCAAATGATTTGATCCATTTGAAGTTGGTGTTGTAGACGTCGATCCGATTGTTAACGGCGTCGGCCGCATACAGCAGCACGTGCGATCCCGTTTGTGAGTACGCCAGACCCGTGTAAAGGGACATTGAAGCCGAATTGTCGACTGCGATGATGGCATTGGTTCCATCGACAGTCGGCGCCCACCCGCTGATCGTCCCGTCTTCGGTCGCGAACACGAACGCCGATGGCCCGGAAACACCGTTCTCAGTCACTACAAAACCGGCAGTGGGGTTGGCGATGATTCCGGTGGGAGTTCCAACGGGACCAAAAGGTTGACTCGGTGCCGGGGGAATCGTGACCACCAGCGGAATCAGATCGCCAAACTGGTCATACAACGTGGACTTTCCTGTGACGTTGTCTGAAATCCAATAGGGGGAACCCGGGAAAAACGCGATTCCCCATCCGTTGATCAGATTCGGATCTTTGTGAGGCGTGGTTGATGAGGAAGTCGAAACGAGGTTCACTTCCCTGTATTGCGCAAATGCGGTTGCAGATGCGAACGCTAGCGTGAGCAGTACGGCGGCCTTGCCGAGGAATCGTGTGGACATAGTACAGCCTCCTTCAGGCTCGGATCGAAAGTGGAAAGGAATGTGGTTCTCGGGTTCTCAGTCTTCAGTACTACGAGCAAGCGCTGACCTTGCCCTCCTCTGACTGGCGCAAAAACAGCCGTCCAAACCTTGCTTCGAACCCGAGGCACAGAATCGTACTTCGCGATCTCCGTGGCAGTGTCACCAGATTGTAAAAGCCGGGAAATGGGCAAAGCTCCGCTTCGGGCAGTTGAAATGTCATGCCAGCGAGTGTTCACTTACGATATATATCGTGATACGATATATATAGGAATCGGCCCCAGGCATCCTAGTTTCATGTGGGTACGGTTGTTCGGTTAGCAAAGCTCCTTTTCAGGGAGCCAAGGAGGGATAGATGTTGGGTATCAGACTAGTGCGCTTGATCGAAGGCCATTCGGAGGCATTGTCTCAAGGGTTGGCGGAACAAATTCGTAAGTCTGAGCGCACAGCTGACTTCCACAAGATTCCCTCGAAGGATTTGCGGCTGGCCGCGACCGAGGTTTATCGCAACTTGGGAGAATGGCTGCTGCAAAAGACGGAGAGTGATATCGAGAGCCGATTCAAGGCCATCGCGGCACGACGAGCGGCCGAGGGCATCAGTTTGCATCAGCTGGCGTGGGCTTTAATGCTCACCCGCGATCACCTCTGGTATTTCCTGCGCCAGCAAGCCTTGCCCGACAACATCGTGGCACTTCACGGTGAACTGGAACTAGAACTGCTCATCAACCAGTTTTTTGATCGCGCTATCTTTTACGCCATCCTGGGATACAACGAAGCCGTTAGGCAAAGCGCTCCCAAGGGCGAGTTAGCAAGAGCCCGGGATCTGGCGATCTCCATTGGGCTGATGACAGCCAGGCAAGACGCGCACGACGCCTAACCGTTGACGCGATCACCTTGGCGGGTTGGTGGAACTCACTGATCGATAGTATCTGGCCGCGATGGCCACATCGCCCCGCACATCCCGCATTTCAATAACAAAACCTGATAGGCACGATAAATAGTTTCGATTTCCGGCCCACGGCGGGGGACGTTACATTGATGCGTCATTAGAATGGCAGTTTGACAAATCTCTTGTTGGGACGGGAGTTACAACCTCGGTGTTTATCCCCAAAAAGCTGTTCGCCTCGTTGCTGACAGCCTTGCTCTTGTTGGGTTTTGCTTCCGCATTGTGCGCGCAAACCAGTGCGGTCGCTCCCAGTCCGGGAACCGACGCGAATTCGCGTCTCGCTAAGCTCGAACAACAGACTGCCGAAGCCAAGAGTTCGGCCGACAACGCGTGGATGTTGACCAGCGCTGCCCTCGTGCTCATGATGACTGGGCCCGGCCTGGCGTTGTTCTATGGCGGGTTGGTTCGCAAGAAAAATGTCCTCGGCACCATGATGCAGAGCTTTGCGCTCATGGCCGTAGTGACGGTTCTATGGGGACTGTTCAGTTACAGCCTTTGTTTTGGCCCGGGAAATAGCTTTATTGGCGGATTTCAGAACCTTTTCCTGAGGGGCGTTGGAGCTGCTCCGGATTCAGATTACGCCGCAACCATCCCGGCGCAGACGTTCATGGTGTACCAGCTGATGTTCGCAATCATCACGCCGGCGCTGATTGCGGGAGCCTTCGCCGAGCGCATGAAGTTCAGCGCGATGCTGCTGTTTACGGTGCTCTGGTCCGTCATCGTCTACGCCCCCATGGCCCACATGGTATGGGGAAAAGGCGGACTGCTAAATGCATCCCTGGGAGGTCGATTCCCGACACTTGATTTTGCCGGAGGCACAGTCGTCCACGTCACCTCTGGAGTCTCGGCATTGGTTTGCGCTTTGTATCTGGGCAAGCGCGTCGGGTATCCCCAAGAAGCGATGCCTCCGCACAGCGTTGTCCTTAGCTTTATCGGCGCATGCATGCTGTGGGTCGGATGGTTCGGATTCAACGCCGGCAGCGCACTCGGAGCGGGAAGCCTCGCTACGAGTGCATTCGTGGCCACACACTTCGCGGCCGCTTCAGCCGCGGTTGGATGGGCCGCGGCCGAATGGCTTCGCAACGGCAAACCCAGCGTGCTGGGCGGAATTTCTGGGGCCGTTGCCGGACTCGTAGCTATCACACCGGCCGCCGGCTTCGTGAAGCCGATGTCCGCCTTGATCATTGGCTTGATCGCCGGAGTCTTTTGCTACTGGATGGTCGTCAAGGTCAAAGCGAAGTTTGCCTATGACGACTCGCTCGACGCCTTCGGTGTTCATGGCGCTGGCGGAACGTTGGGCGCATTGCTAACCGGAATTTTCGCGGTGAGCACGGTCAACCCGATTTTCAAAGACCGTCAGGGAAATGGGCTCGCGTCGGGCTTGTTGGAAGGAAATGCGCATCAATTGCTGAATCAGCTCGTCGGCGTTGCCATCGCCTGGGGCCTGGCGATTGTCGGGACTTTGGCGATTCTGAAGTTGGTCGATGTCACGCTCGGACTTCGAGTTCCAGAAGAGGAAGAAGTGCAAGGCCTGGATCTCTCTCAGCATGGCGAAGAGGGTTACTATTGGGAAGCGTCGGCTTGATGCCATCTTGACTGGGCCCGTTGGCGACGCCGTGAATCACGCAGAACAGGACTTGTAAATACCATGACCAAGATCGAAGCGGTTATTCAAAACTCCAAGCTGGAAGCCGTTAAAACTGCTCTGCAGGAAATCGGCGTCGAGGGCATGACTGTGCTCGAAGTGAGAGGTCATGGCCGCCAAAAGGGACACACCGAGGTCTACCGCGGACGCGAATATAGTGTGGATCTAATTCCCAAGACCAAGATCGAAATGGTCCTCGCCGACCCCATGGTTGAAAAAGCCGTGCAGGCTATTCTCGGCGCCGCTCGAACCGGAAAGATCGGAGACGGCAAGATTTTTCTGTCTCGCGTCGATGAGGCGATCCGCATTCGCAACGACGAGCGCGGCGAAGGAGCGTTATAAGTGCACACTCTCGTTGCTGAGCCCGCGCCTCATTCAGGCCTGCAACGGCGGTTGCCGGGACGCGACCGGAAAGCATCCTTCAGGCAGCGTTGATTCCTGCCTCCCCGAGTTGGGTCCGGGGATTGAATTACTTTCATGATGGCAGCGTCCTCATTGATCGGAGAACTAAGAGGTACCATCAACGACGAGTCGGCCCGCATCCAGCGAGAGTTCGAAGCGACTGGAGACGGTCGCGCTGCCGTCGCTCAACGCACTCGCCTGATTGAAGAGATCCTGGCACGCCTGTGGCGCGATATCGTTTCTCCCGATGAAACCCGTCCCGCCAATTTTTCTTTGGTTGCCACCGGTGGCTTCGGACGCGGCTGGCTCTTTCCCTACTCCGATATCGATATCCTGTTCCTGTTTGGCGACCGCGATGCCGAGCAGGCGTTCAAGGATCCCGTGCGGCGCTTTTCGCAGGAACTGTGGGACCTGCGGCTGAAGCTGAGTCCCGCTTCGCGCACCTTGGCCGAATGCGATCGCTACGACGCGAACAACACCGAGTTCACCATCTCCCTTCTCGATTGCCGGTATCTGGCTGGTGATCGCGATCTGTTTCGCAAGCTGCATGACAAGGTAATTCCCAAAGTCGTCATGCGCGAATCCAAGGCTCTGCTTCAGGGACTTGCGGAGGTAACGCGCGAACGTCACTCGAAGTACGGCATGACGCTCTACCACCTCGAGCCAAATCTGAAGGAAGCTCCCGGAGGCCTGCGCGACTGCAACGTGGCCAATTGGCTCGCCCTGATCTCCGCCATGGACAAGCTCCGCGACTGGCCCGACGCCAGTTCGCTGCGTGCTCCGGTTCGCAAACAGTTGGAGTTAGCACTCGATTTCCTGATGTCCGCGCGATGTTTCCTGCACTTCCGCCACGGCCGCGACGACAACACCCTAAGTTGGGAAGCACAAGACGAGGCCGCCGCGCGCAAGATCGGTGCATCCGACGCCGAAGAGCTCTCCGCCGCCGACTGGATGCGGATTTATTTCGGTCACGCTCGCGCCGTGCAGCGTACTGTGACGCAGTTGCTCGAAGAAATTCCCGAAGCCTGGTCGGCGCTTTACCGGCAGGTACAGAGTTGGCGCTCGCGGCTTACTACGCCTGATTTTTCAGTAGTCGATGGATTGATCTTCCTGCAGCAGCCCTCTGCGCTCCAGGATCCCGAAGTATTGCTGCGCCTTTTTCACTTCATGGCGCACCATGGCCTGAAGCTGAGCGCAACCACCGAGTACCGCATCGAACAGGCTCTCCCGGCGTTGGCCTCGATGCCTCCACGCGGTGCTGAACTCTGGCTATATCTGCAAGAGACATTGCTCCAACCTCACGCTGCCGATGCATTGCGGGCCATGCATTCCCTGCGCCTACTGACCCTACTTCTGCCAGAGCTCAAGCTCATTGACTCGTTGGTCGTGCGCGATTTCTATCATCGCTTCACCGTCGACGAACACTCCTTCCTCGCGATCGAAAGTCTTCACCGCCTGAAAGCCTCGCAGTCCGAATGGGATAAGCGTTACGCAGAACTGCTCGGTGAACTTGAAGATCCAGAACTTCTCTATCTAGCGCTGCTGCTCCATGACACCGGAAAAGGCATACCCAACGGCAATCACGTCGAAGCGAGTCTTGAAGTTGCCAATCACGCCATGGATCGCCTCGACGTCGATCCCAAGGAACGCGCTGACGTGCTCTTCCTGATCGCGAATCATCTGGAGCTATCTGCTGCTCTGCGCCGCGACATTTTCGATCCCGCAACAGTGGCAGCTTTCGCCGAGAAGATCGGCACTCCCGAGCGGCTCAAAATGCTCTGCCTGCTGACCTACGCCGACATCAAGGCCGTCAATCCTGAAGCTCTGACGCCTTGGAAGGCCGAGAATGTCTGGCAGCTCTACATCGCGGCCGAAAATTATCTAAGCCGCAGCGCCGACCAGCGCGTCCACGCCGACGTGAACGACGAAAAACTGGCGCGCATTCGCTCGCTTGCCCCTGTGACCGGGACTAAGTTCAAGGCATTTCTGGAGGGCTTCCCGCAGCGCTACCTGCTCGTGCACACTGCCGAAGAAGTCATGCGTCACATGCAGATGGCCGATGAGCTAGGCAACGATCCCGTACAAGTCGAGTTGAAGCGTGGTCGTCACTGGTATGAGCTGACGCTGGTAACCAGGGACCGTCCCGCGCTCTTCGCGAAGCTTGCAGGTGTGCTCGCTGCCTGGGGCATGAACATCGTTAAAGCGAATGCTTTCTCGAACCAGGCCGGCACAGTTGTCGATACGCTCTACTTCACCGACCGCTTCCGTACGCTCGAACTCAATCTCTCCGAGTGGGATCGCTTCCGCCGCAGCGTAGCGAGCGTATTGATCGGAGAAGCCGACCTCGAGAAGATGTTGCGTGATCGGCAGCGCTCAGAGAAGGGTGCGATCGCGAAAGTAAAAGTAGAAACGAAAATCGAGTTTGACGATTCGTCCTCGGCGACTAGCACGCTGGTGCAGGTGATCGCCCAGGATCGTCCTCGCCTTCTGCACCGGATCGCCTCGAGCCTATCCGATCAGAATTGCAACATCGAGATCGCCCTGATCGATACCGAAGGGCAGATGGCAATCGATACCTTCTACTTAACCTCTGCCGGAAAAAAGCTGCAACCCGATCATCAAAAGCAAGTGGGCAAGGCGTTGCTGGAAGAGCTACGCGGGAATAACAACCGCTCGGCGCTATCCCTCACTCTGCCCTACTAGTCTGTCGTTTCCTACTTCGCCGAGAACTTGAACACTGTCTTCTCGTGGAATTTCTCGCCCGGCTTCAGAATCGTATTCGGAAAGTCCGGATGATTCGGCGAGTCCGGAAAATGCTGCGTCTCCAGGCACAATCCATAACGCCGTTTGTAGACGTGGCCATTTTTCCCCGTCACCGTTCCATCGAGGAAATTCCCCGAGTAGAACTGCACTCCCGGCTGCGTCGTCGAAACTTCCAGCACGCGCCCGCTCGTCGGTTCGTACACGCGAGCCGCGAGCGTCAACCCTGCGCCCTTACGATTGATCACGAAATTGTGGTCGTAGCCATGGCCGAGCACGAGCTGTTCATAGCTGTCCTCGATGCGAGCGCCGATCTTCGTCGAAGTCGTGAAATCAAACGGCGTGCCTTTCACCGGACGCAGCTCGCCCGTGGGGATCAGGTTCTTGTCCACAGGAGTGAATCGGTCGGCGTTGATCATGATTTCATGATCCAGAATGTCGCCGTTCCCTTCGCCCTTCAGATTGAAATAGCTGTGCTGGCTGAAGTTCACCGGAGTAGCTTTGTCGGTCGTCGCTTCATAATCAAGGATCAACTCATTCGCGTCGGTCAGCGTATAAGTTACCTTCACCTTCAAGTTGCCCGGGAAACCCTCTTCGCCGTCCTTGCTCAAATAAGTGAACGCCACGCCCGTCTTCCCTTTGAGCGGCTCGCCCTCCCACACAACTTTGTCGAATGTACGCGTCGTTCCGCCGTGCAGCGTGTTGGGCCCGTCATTTTTCGGCAGCGTATACGTTTTCCCATCGAGCGTAAAAGTTCCATTGGCAATACGGTTGGCATATCGTCCCACGATCGCGCCGAGGTATGGAGGGTTCGGAATGTATCCCTCCATCGTGTCGTGCCCCAGCACGACATCGGCAAACTCGCCTTTGCGGTCGGGCACCCGGATCGACAGAATGATGCCGCCATAGTTCATGGCATGAATTTCAACGCCGTGAGAATTAGTGAGCGTGTACAAGTTGACGGGCCTCCCCTCCCGCGTGCCGAACGGCTTCTGTTGAACACCGGATGCGTGTTTGGACGAGTCGGCCTGCGCGAGGAGCATTCCACCGATCGTGACTACGAGAACGATGACGTATACGGGTACGAGGCGTCTTGGCATCATGGCGAAAAGTGTACTACGGATGCATCCCCTTGTGATGTGCCCGCGCCCTGCCTGAGTCCGATGAACGGCACAATAAAGGAGGTGCCCATTCAAGCCCGGTTCTGGCTTAACGGAACGCGGGAGATTCACACCGGCAGAGCGGGATACGCAGAGGGTGCCCCATTTCCGGCCGATTTTGCCGGAAGTGGGGATTTTTGTGAAGCATCACCTTATCGTCGCCTCTGGCAGCGCCATCCCACCGGTGGCTTGTCATCCTGAGGCGCCAATCTTTTGGCGCCGAAGGACCTTACGATCCGCAGACACCCCAATGCTGCCGAAGACTATCCGGGACGCTTGAGACACAGGGCCATTTTTGTTGCGGATCGATTTTTGTGGATCAGGAGCAGACCCACGGTGCGCAGTTCTGCTGCAGAGTTCGCAGTTCCTCCTTGGTCAAGCCCAGCTTCTCGACGTCTTTGATCTCCTGCAGAGGAGTCAACACGTTGAAGTCAGATCCAAATAGGAAGCGCTTGATTCCGATTCTCCGCATCTGTTCGACCACCGCAGCAGCTGCTTGCGGCGTTTCATCCGGAGCGGGCACGTAAGAAATATCGAACAGCACATGCCGTGTCGCCGGATCGTTTTGCACGATGTGTACCGCGAAAGTGCGCAACACGGCCAAGTTGTTGCCGTCTTGTCTCGGCATGCCTCCCCCGGCATGGGCGATCTGCACCCAGGAGGAACCAGCGCTGGGCAGTACCTCTCGTATGAACAGTTCCGCATCAGCGCCATTGAATCGGCCGCCTCCGACATGAATCACAATCGGAAGATCCTGCTCAGCGGCGGCCGCGATCACTTTAGCGACCTGACCGCGTTCTCTCGCGTTTCGAATATTTACGGCGGAAGCCGTGAAATGCAGCTTCAATCCGATCAACTGCTGACTTCCACGCCAGTGCCGGATCTCGTCGATCGCCGAGTCGGCCAGCGGATCTACCGACAGAAATCCGATCAGACGATCGGGATATTTCGCTACCTCTTCGGCAGTAAATTCGTTCTCTCTCCGCGTCATTACCGCGAGTTCCGCTGGCTTTAAATGCAATGATGGCAAGCCATACAGATAGGCACAAGAGAGAATCACTCCCTTGGAAACGCGTCCTTCATCAAGGGCGCGTATCGCATCGGAGGCGAAAACCGCAGGCGGATTATTGGACGGCAAACACTCCCCCACCAGTTTGCAGAGGTCGGGAGAGGCCAGGTGCATGTGGTGATCCGCGCGCCAGATCGGCGCCTTTGACGATTGCCCTTGTGCCGCTACGAAGAAACCGATCTCCAGCACAGACAGCGTGAGCAGCAAGAACCAGATAGTAATAATTCTCAAGCGGCTATTTTGAGGACGGCGCATGCCGGGGGAATTATTGCACGTAGGATTGTGGCGACGGCCATACGTCGATTCTAAGTTGGCTAAAGCTAAGCCTCATCAAATCCGCCGAAAGATGTTCGCCGATCTTCCCGATTTGAAACAAAAAAAGGCACGGCCGAAGCCGTGCCCTTAGAAATCCGCGTTGATCCGCGCAAATCCGTGGCCGAGGTTCTAGTCCCGTACCCCATCCATAAACGCCCGCAGCTTCCGCGAGCGCGACGGATGCCGCAGTTTCCGCAGCGCCTTGGCTTCGATCTGGCGGATACGTTCGCGGGTAACCGCGAAGCTCTGCCCGACTTCTTCCAAAGTATGCTCGCTGCCGTCTTCCAGTCCGAAGCGCATCTTGATGACTTTCTCTTCGCGCGGAGTCAGCGTGCGCAGGACCTGTCCTGTCTGGTCCTTCAGGTTCACGTTGATCACCGCTTCCGCCGGTGAAACCACCGCGCGGTCTTCGATGAAGTCTCCCAGATGCGAATCTTCCTCTTCGCCGATCGGCGTTTCCAGCGAGATCGGCTCCTGCGCGATCTTGAGCACCTTGCGCACTTTTGCCACCGGAATGTCCATGCGCTTGGCGATCTCTTCCGACGTAGGTTCACGTCCCAGTTCCTGCACCAGCTGACGCGAGGTGCGGATCAGCTTGTTGATCGTTTCGATCATGTGTACCGGGATACGGATCGTACGCGCCTGGTCGGCAATCGCGCGGGTGATGGCCTGCCGAATCCACCACGTGGCATACGTCGAAAACTTGTAGCCGCGGCGGTATTCGAATTTGTCCACGGCCTTCATCAGACCGATGTTGCCTTCCTGAATCAGGTCGAGGAACTGCAGGCCGCGGTTGGTGTACTTTTTCGCGATCGAAACCACGAGTCGGAGGTTAGCCTCGATCAGCTCGCGCTTGGCCTGCTCCGCATCCATGTCGCCCTGGATGATCTCGCGCTGTGTGCGCTTGAGCTCCTGGAACAACACGCCGGTTTCGAGTTCGAGTTTTTCAACTTCGCCGCGAATCGCGCGCGACTGCCGCCGATATTCTTTCTTCTGTTCTTCGCTGCGGGTCGCGTCGGCCTTGCGCTCAAGGTTCGTCGCCTGCCGATCGAGGGAACGCATCCCGTCGACCGTTTTGTTCAGGCGTTCAATGAGCCGCTTGCGCTCGGCGTTGGTGAATCCGAGTTTGCGCACCGCGATCGAAGTCGCGACGATCGCGCGAGCCAGCTTGCGGCGGGCCCGGCGATGATCCTTCGGCTTCTTCGTCTTCGAAACTTCCTTGAATTTCTCTTCGAGGACCTGGGCCTTTTTGTACAGCTTGGCCATGTCATCGATCTTGCCCGTGAACTCATTCAGGCGGTTCTGCAGGATCTCGTCCGTGATCTCTTCTTCGTCGAAGGTCACGACTTCCTTGATCGAGCGAACGTTCTTCTTGAGGTCTTCGCCCAGGGTGAGCAGTTCGCGGATCACGATGGGTGAACGCGAAAGCGCCTTGAGCACGCGCAGTTGTCCGCGCTCGATGCGCTTGGCGATTTCAACTTCGCCCTCGCGCGTCAGCAACGGAACGGTTCCCATCTCGCGCAAATACATGCGGACGGGATCATTGGTTTTTTCCAGAGCCCCGGGAGTGAGGTCGAGTTCGACATCCTCCCCTTCTTCGTTGTCTTCGAATTTTTTATCGAGTCCAGCAGCGGAAGGCATTTTCGGGCCTTCCAGGACGTCGATACCCTGCGTACCAATTGTTGTCAGCAGATCGTCAAGGTCTTCGGGACTGTGCACGTCATGCGGTATGAGGTCGTTGACCTGGTCATACGTGAGATATCCCTTTTCTTTGCCTGTGTCGATCAGCTTTTTTATGTCGTCGTACTTGTCATCAAGAGCCAAGAGGTGTCCTTAAACTGTCAATTCCGCTCCACAGGAGCGTGTGGTAAAGTTCCTTAAAAGGTGGGAATATGGGTCTTGCGGGATTGTGCGCCTAGCACAAACCTATAGAGTTTAGCACACAAGTGCTTACCCGTCTATCGGTTGCCCGCTTTATCTTCCCGCTCCCGCCGCTATCTGCAGAGATCCTAAATAGTTAGATGGCTTCTAAGGGCTTTTTGTTTCAAGCACTTTTGTCAGAAGCCCGCTAAATTTACTGAGAAAGACCACTGCCAATTCCTGGGTCGCGCAACGCCCGGCTGATCCTCTCCAATTCCGACAACAGGGCCTTCAGACGCTCTTTGTCGGACGATAGTCCGGGACGTCGAAGATCTTGCTGGACTTGCTCTTGCTGGCGCTTCAGATGGATGCGGCGTAAGGCGCGGACGGCGGCTTCAAGCGTTTCCGCGGTCAACTCTTCTTCTTCTTTCAGCAGAATCGTCGCCAGCATCCGGCGGTCGGTTTCGGTAGCCGGAATCTCGAGGACATCGGCAAACTCGGAGCCGGCGCTGAGCAGACATTCTGCCAAAGATTCGCTGGCAAGACCTTGATGCAGTCCTTCGTTTTGAAGAACGAATTGCGCCTGACGAGCGGGATCGAATTCTTCTTCGGCGCCATCGCGCGCGGAGACATGTTCTTGCCCGGGCCGGATCTGGCGGGCGGAAGCGAGAGCGCGGATTAAAACTTTCTCGGCATCCGTCACTTGGGCTTCCGCTGGGGCTTTTACGGTCGCAGCCGAGCGAGTGGCGGCCGTATGCCTCAACTCCTGACGCAACACGGCAGAATCGATTTGCAGTTTCTGCGCGATCTCATGAGCCAGCTCGTCGCGGACGATGCGGCTGGGGATGCGCTGAATATGCGGCAAGAGATAATTCACCGCTTTTACTTTGCCTTCGCCGCTGCGGACGGGGAACTGGGTGCGGGCGCGCTCGATCAAGTAATCGAAATATTTCTGCGAGTGGCGCAGCGCTTCCTGGTAAGCGTCCTTCCCTTTGCGACGAATGTAGAGGTCGGGATCGAATCCCTGTTCGAGCGTCAGGACTTTGATCTGAAACTCTTCTTCGACCAGTAAGCCGATTGTGCGCTCCGCGGCCTTGGCTCCCGCTGTATCAGGATCGAAGTTCACCACGACATTCTTGCTGAAGCGCGCGAGCAGCTTGGCTTGCAGCTCGGTGAAGGCCGTGCCGGAGCTGGCAATCACGTTTTGAAATCCTGCGGCGTAGACGGAAATGCAATCCATTTGTCCTTCGACGAGGATGGCATAGTCGAACTTCTTGATCCATTCCTTGGCCAGATCGAGATTGAAGAGGACGCGGGACTTTGAATAGATCGGGGTCTCGGGAGAGTTCAGATACTTCGGCCCGGCCTTTTCGTCGGTGGCCAGAGTGCGTCCGGTGAAGGCGATGACTTTGCCCGCTTCGCTCGCGATCGGGAACATGACGCGGTTGCGGAACTTGGAGTACATGGAAGCGGTCGTTGGTCTTTGGTCGTTGGTCGTCGGCTTCGCGAGAGCGCCATCGTCATTCTGTCCATCAACTTTATTGTCAGTCCCAACCTTGTTGTCATTCCGAGCGGAGCGAGGAATCTGCTCCTGGTGACGGCTCACCGCGGACGACGGAGAGCTGTCGTCCTGCTTCCAGGAAAACAATCCGCTCTCGCGCAACACCTCTTCGCCGAATTCGCCCTTCAGGCGATCGCGCAGAAGGAAGCCGGAGTCAGGCGCGTAGCCGATGCGGAACTTCGCGATCATCTCGTCGTTGAGGCCGCGTCCCGCAAGATATTCTCGGGCGCGGGCGCCTTCCGGCCGGCGCAGGCATTCCTGAAAGAACGCGACGGCTCGTTCGTGGACGTCGAGCAACTGCCCGCGCATGCGGGCTTCTTTGGCTTCGCCGGGAGTGGAGTAGGTGGCCTTGGGCAGCGGAATCCCGAGTTTCTGCGCGACCAGGCGTACCGACTCCGGGAACGTAATGTTTTCGATCTTCTGGACGAAGCTGAAGACGTCGCCGGAAACGCCGCATCCGAAGCAGTGATAGAACTGGCGCGTGGCGTGCACGGAGAACGATGGCGTCTTCTCGCCGTGGAACGGGCAGAGCCCGGAATAGTTTTGTGCCCCGGCTTTTTTCAGCTTGATGTAGTCGCCCACGATGCGGACGATGTCCGCCTGCTGCTTGACCGTGTACGCGAAATCGCCAGGGTTCGCCATTGAAGGACGGAGCTCTCCGAAGAAATTGTGAGCCAAATCGCGCCTCAGTTGAATATACCGGAGCGCAATTGTTGTGGAGAACCTGTGGAATTCAGTTCTTAGCCGTTGACGACTGAGGGAAACCGCGGCTCAAAGAGGACGTGAGCTGGTAAGTGTAGTCGGGGATTTAACGCCAGTTGAACGAATCGCACGGCGAAGCGTTCTCTTGCCTTAATCGGGTAACCCGACACGGCGCACGAATTGTCCAAATCTCGGATCCTTACGCATTGGCTCGAATCTTCGGCCTGCTTTGAGATAAGTAAGTTGAGGATCCCTTTCCTGGTAAGCCTTTTCCAGCCAGGCGAAAGCCTGATCAGATTCACCCAGCGCCCCGTAAAGAATTGCGACCGAAGCGGAGGGAGCAATGCCTTGTTGGTGCATTTGCTCCAGTTTCACCAGTATTCTTCTTGCTTCCTCCTGCTGCCCCGAAACGGCACAGGCAAAACCCAGGTCCAACTGAATATCCGTATCCTCCGCTCCGGAGAGTTCCAGCGCATGTTGAAACTCTCGAATGGATTCCTTCTGTTTTCCGCTATGCAGGTATATCCAGCCCATAGTCTGGTGGGCCGGGGCAAAGTGTTCATCCAGTTCCAAGGTTCGCTGCACTTGCGCGAGCGCCTCATCGTAACGTGCTGCCGCCAGCAATCTCCCCGCCAGGGCATTGTTCAGAGGTAGGGACAAGGGGTCGAGATCCCGGGCACGTATAGCCTCAGCGATCCCCTCATTGAATCGTCCTGTGTAGGTGAGGTAACCGGCATACCAGTTGTGAGCTTGGGCGTAACTTGGATTCAATTGCAAAGCCTGCTTGTACTGTCTCTCGGCGCCGGGCCAGTCCCAATCGTAGGTCTCGGCGATGAACGCCAGAGAGGCATGCGGTTCCGCCAATGAGTCGTCCAGTTCGATCGCTTTCAGAGCTGCTTTCTTGGCACCCGACAGAGCATCTTTCGATGGCATACTGCCGCGGAATCCGAGCATGGCGTAGGCCTCCGCCAGCCCGCTATAGGCCGGAGCATAGGCTGGGTCGCTCGTGATCGCCTGTTGGAATGACGCGATGCTTTTGTGGAGGGCATCCTCGGTTCGCTGGCTGAAGTAGTAACGGCCCTTCAGGTAATTCTCGTAAGCTCGAGGATCGACCGGACGCCCAGAGGCCAGTCGCGCCCGCTCCTCAGGTGTGAGATTCAGTGCGATCTGCTCCACGATACTCCGAGCGACTTCCCCCTGCACTTCGAGAATACTTTCGTAGTTGCGTTGGTATTCTCCAGCCCAAATGTGCTCATCCGTTGCGGCACGAATCAATTGCGCGTGGACACGAATCTGCTGTCCTTCTCGCACCAGCGACCCTTCAACAATCGCATCGACCGCGAGCATCCTGGCAATTTCTGGCAATGCAAGCTGCGTGTTCTTGAAGTGCATACTCGAAGTACGGGAGATAACCCGTAATCCATGAATTCCGGAAAGCCGCCCGATGAGTTCCTCGGTCATACCGTCGGCCATGTAGTCCTGCGAGGGATCTCCACTCAAGTTCTGCAAGGGGAGGACTGCCAAAGATCTAATTTTGGGTCGGCCCGCATCCCCTGCGCGGCTCCGTGTTGCGACGTAGACAAGCGTCAGGAGTGCGGCGAGTACCACGGCCGCCGCGCTAAGAACAACCCAGCGACGTCCTCCCGGAACAGTCGTTTGCTGGCGATCTGAACCCGCCGGCGCTTCCGGGGCTGGCTCTTGTACATCGTCAAAACGAAGTTTGCGGCTTTGCCGCCAGGCATCGAGTTCGGAACTCAAGGCGTAGACGGAGCCCCGCTTATGGTGCAGGTGCCGGTGGACAGGCATCCCCTCCTGCTTCTCCCAGCGCTGGACGGTCGTCACGTCCCGCTGCAGGTAGAGGGCAATCGCCTTCCAGGAATCAAGAATGCGACTCTCGGACGGGATCTCGGACAGCGATTTGTCCAAGGTCGGTTCGGCCATTTGGCTCTCCTGGGAGCAGTCAGGAGGCGAGCGCACCGATTGTAACTCCCCGGATGGTAACGGCAAAACGCGGTATTTGACCGCAAACGGCCCGATCCGTTCATTGCTGCTTGCTCAATAGCCTCCGATCACTCAGTGTGTGCGTGGCGTGTCGGGCTACGACACGCCAGAACGCAAATACGTCGGCCAGCCCTCCTTCTAATCTCGGGGAGGCTTTCGGCGCGGCGCGATTGATTCGCTCAACAAGAGCAGTGTTCCAAAACGATGTGGAGGCGACTATGCACAGCAAGACTTTCTTCTGTTCGGTGGGGGCGTGGGTTCTCATACTCGCGCTGGGGACAAGTGCGGCAGCACAAGGTCGGCATCACTACAATGGCGTGATCAATGACTATCCAGTGTCGGCCAACCCGACAGCCGGTCCGTGGGAACTTCGCGGCCCGTGGTCCTTGAGCCTGCAACCGGCTAGGAAGGGCAGATTTTTCGGCATCTCTGACGATGGAGTTTTCCGATTTAGGATCCGGCTCTGGGTTCAGTACCGACTCCCGACACCAGCACACTCATCACATCATAATGAAGGGCGCGACGCTGGTTTGGAACCCGCCTCAAACCGATTGCCCGACGGGCATCACTCCCTTCCCTACCTACACTTGGGTTCTGGAGGTGAACGGAATGGCGGATGTAGCGGGAAATGGCGGATCTCCCTTTACTGGGCCTGTGCCGCTACAGGTCTGCCTCGGCGGCGGCCCGAACCTCGAGATTTCGAACATCACGCTGGTGTTTACGAATCTCTCGACCGGCCCATCCCTGGCAACAAATCACTTCGGACCGCAGCCGATCCACGGGGTCGTTCAGCTCCCCAAGGAACGTGAATAGGGCGACAAAGACGAAGTGAACGGCCGCACAGGCAGCGATAAGGGCGCAGTGGGCGTTGAAGTGCTGCGCCCTCGAATGGGGCAGACCAAGGCCATGCAAGTGAGACGCCGCAAGAAGCTTCTTGGACACTTTCTGCTGACCCGGGGGTGACGCTGGCTTTCGCTGCGGTGCGGACAGCTCAGCGTCCCGCTGGTTCCATGCCGGAGAAGCTTACTGGTTTCGCGGAACCAATGATTCGATGGGAGGAATCGAGAATGACGTGGTAAAGGCATGCTCGGGCGGTTGGCTTCCGTCTTGATTCGCTTTTGCGAAAACCTCCATCGCCTTTCCGGTAAGCGGTGGAATATGGATCGTCGCCGTGAGCCATTTTTCGCGCACCCAGGCTTGGCCCGTCGCCGGCTGACCATCACATCCGGTAAACGGTAAACTCAGCCATCGCGACCGCTCGGCTTCGTTGCTAATCTCCTGAAAAGCTTTGCGACACCCCAGGGCCATTGAGTCGTCCTGCGCGCCGACCAGGCTGATTGACGCGCTTTGAGAAGTGGCCATTTTCAGCCAGGAACGCACCGCCCGCAAGGCACTTTCCTCGGTCCAGTGTGCCTTCAGCATCTTCACTTCAATGTTCGACGGTTTCGTCTCCAGCATCCCGGACTCGCGTTCTTGGGCCGAGGAACTTTGTGAAGGTCCTTCAATGTACAAAACAGAACCGCCTCGGGGCAGCAACGCTGCGAATTGTCTTCCCTGAATGCGTCCAATCTCGAAATGATTGGAACTAACAGCAAAGACGGGTGCGGTTGCTGACTTGCGGAGATCCGACAAATAATCCGGCCGTCGGTTCAGGACCGCCCAACCGATTCCTGCGGTACTGGCGGCTCGGGCCACCTGCGGAAGAGCTGTGCCGCCAAACGGTTCTACCACAATCGCATCGGGTCGGGATTCAACTCGGCTTTGGATTGCCTTTAGGAGTTGCGTGCTCTGATTCACGGCGTCGTTATCGGCAAACACTATCTCTACATCGCTCCCGAGTTTGTGGGCGGTCTCTTCCGCGGTCTGGGCTTGTGCCATTTGGAAATCGTTCTCGCGGGTATGAAGAGACACCAGGAATCGGAGCTTTTTCATCATTTCGCAAGTGTACCTGTACCCATGCATCCATGAAATGCTTCCACCGATTCTGGGCGAGTGACGGGCTATGCGATGTCAACTGTTGAAACTGGTTGAACTCGTTGGGAGTCAGTGAGGTATTTCTACAGGAAGTTCTTTCACGGGCTAGACGTTGAGTTCTACGAGCGTCGCTCCACCACCGCCTTCGTTTTGCGGCGCTTCGCTTACTGTCGAGACGTGGGGATGTTGCTGGAGCAATTGCCGCAGGGCCTTGCGAAGAATGCCCATGCCGCTGCCGTGAACCACTCGGACGCGCGGCAGGCCGGCGAGGAAGGCTCGGTCGACGAATTTTTCTACCTCGCGGCTGGCCTCGTCGACAGTCTGGCCGATGACATTGATCTCGCTGGGGACGTTTGCGCCTTCACTCTCGAGCGAGACTGAAATCCCGCGAGATCGCGCAGCCTTCACCGGATTCTCGGCTGTGCGAGCGCTGGCAAGAACTTCGGCAATGTCGTCACGCGCGATCTTCATCTTTAGTGCGCCCATCTCGACTTCGAAATGATCGTCGTCGATCTTGCGGGCGATGCGGGCCGAGCGACCGGTGGATTTGAGCTTGACCGTGTCGCCTTCCGAAACGTGCTTGACCAATTGCGGCTGCGCGTTAGGATCTCCGCGATCGGCGCCGGTGGAATGCGCGACGACGGTCGAGTCGAACTGCTCGCGGAACTCGCGGCGCATCTTCGCGATTCGGCGTTCGGCATCTTTGGAAAGTTTCTGCGCGGCGGCTCGATCCTGAACGGCGGTGACGGCCTCGCGCGCGTGATATTCGAAGTCGCGCAGCAGGCTTTCCAGCTTCTTCTCCATCTCGCGCACTTTTGCCTGTTGCTCCTTACGGCCTTCGGCGGCGAGTTGGATCTTCTCGCGCTCGAGTTCCTGCTCTCGAGCCTTCAGACGTAAACGTTCGGCGTCGGCTTCGCGAAGATCGGCGTGAAGCTTGTCGAGAAACTGTCCTACATCGCGCGCTTGAGTTCCAAGCCGCGAACGCGCGCTTTCGATGATGGCGGGATTCAGTCCCAGGCGCTGCGCGATGTTGATGCCTGCGGATGCTCCGGGAATGCCGACTTTCAATTCGTACGTCGGCTCGAGCGTGGCTTCGTCGAATCCGACGGAGGCGTTTAACACGCCGGAAGTATTCGCTCCGTAGACTTTGAGCGAGGTGTGGTGAGTCGAGATCACGGTCATGCAGCCGATGCGGCCGAAGTGTCCAGCGATGGCGACGGCGAGAGCTGCGCCTTCTTCCGGATCGGTGGCAGAGCCAAGTTCATCGAGCAAGACGAGCGATTGCGCGGTCGCGGTGCGCGAGATGAAGTCAATGTTGGTGACGTGCGCGGAAAACGTTGAGAGATTCTGTTCGATCGACTGGTAGTCGCCGATGTCGGCGAGGACCGCGTCGAAGACCGGAAGTTCGGCGCGGTCGGCTGGAACGGGAAGGCCTGACTGCGCCATCAGCGCGAGTAAGCCGACGGTTTTCAGCGTAACTGTTTTTCCGCCGGTGTTAGGGCCGGTGATGATCAACTGACGGCGGGCACCTTCGAGTTCGACGGTGATCGGGACTACGGCGATGCCTTTTGCTCTGAGATTTCGTTCCAGCAATGGGTGCCTGGCATTCTGCAGCAGGAGCCGAGCTTCGCTCGGCGGACGGCCGGGGCGGCCGTCCCCACATAAACCCTCGCTAGATAACGTCACTTCTACGCAGTTATAGTCTTCGGCGAATCGGGCTTTGGCGAATTGCAGTTCGAGTTCCGAGAGCACGTCGACGGCGGCGAGGATCTGCTCGGCCTGCGCTCCGATGCGCTGCGTCATCTCGATCAGGATGCGGTGAATCTCGACCAACTCTTCTTCGAGCAGGCGCACGAGTTCGTTGTTCTGCTCGATGGTTTCGAGGGGCTCGACAAATACGGTCTGCCCACTGGAGCTTGCGCCGTGGACAACGCCCTGCACGCGCCGTTTCTGCTCGATCTTGACGGGAATGACGAAGCGTTCGCCACGAATGGTGATCAGTTCGTCCTGGACCGTGCCGCCTTCCGCGAGGCGCCGCAAATATCCGCGGAGAGATTCCTGAATCGCGCGGCGCTGCTTTTCCATATCGCGGCGGATACGGGCCAGTTCGGGCGAAGCTTTATCTTCGAGCGTTCCATCGGGCTGAATCTTGTTGCGAAACCAGCGGACGAAATCGGAGAAATCCACGATCTGCGCGGATAAAGAATGGACGCGGCGCCACTCCGACCGCATCGCCGCCGGAGGATGGTGCGCAATTTCGCGCCATTCGGCGGCACGATCAACGACCAGGATTACATCGCGAATCTCGGTGGTCTCGAGAGCGACTCCGGCGATACGAGATTTCTCGACCAGGTCGTAGATGTCTACGAGCGCGGAAAATTCGAAGCGGCCGCCCACGCGTCGGAACTCGCGAATCTCGCTGGTGAGCTGCTGCTGGCTCTCGATCCAAGTTGAATCCGTCGACGGTGCAAGCGCCGCCACCCGCGCCTGCCCGAGGGGCGACGACGTGTATCCGCGAAGAAGTTCGCGGAGCGACTCGAACTCCAACACGCGCGCGGAAGTGTGGACTAACTCGGAAGACATCGCAATTTATGGTACAGGAGCGGCGCTTCGAAGACCTACCGCGCGTCATAGAGAAACGGAGTGAGTCGTGGCGAGAAAGATGCAAGCTACGTTTCTATGATGAGGCGAGTTAGCCGCCTGCGCCGGCTACTTGCACGGCGGACTCTAGAGTCGCAGGCAGACGAATCAGGAAGACAGCGCCGCCTTGCGGCCGATTCTGGCAAGTGATCTGGCCGCCGTGATCCTGAATCATTCCGTAAACTGCGCTCAGGCCTAGCCCCGTGCCCTTGCCGACGGGCTTGGTTGTGTAGAAGGGATCGAATACGCGTTCGGGATCGCGGAGGCCGGGGCCGGTGTCGGAGAATTGCAAGAGTATTTCTGCGCCCTGTTTTTGGGCAGTCACGTCGAGCGATCCGCCGCCGACCTCGTCGAGGGCATCCATAGCGTTTTCGATGATCTCTACAAATCCCTGGAACAATTGGTTGGCATTCCCCTGCACGTGTGGAAAAGCCTTGTCGATCGCCACATTGATGCGAATTTTTCCGGGTGCGCGGCGGGCTTCCAGCATCTGCGTGGCCCGGCTCAAAAGCACGGAAAGATCCACCGGAGTTTTTTCCCCGGGCGCCTGCTGGGCAAAGCTCAGGAGATTAGCCACGAGATCGCGTGTACGCCTCGCCTGGTTCACGATCTTGCGGACAAGCGTGTTCTGTTCTTCGGTGAGCCGTTCCTTCGCCCAGAGTTGCTCGGAATAATTCATGATCGCATTCAGTGGATGGTCGATTTCGTGGGCAGCTCCCGCGATCAGATTACCGAGCGAAGCGAGCTTCTCCTTTTGCACCAGCTGGCTCTGCAACTGTTTCTGGCTCTCGTAGGCACGGCGGGAGTCGCGTAGCAGAGACATCAAGCGCTGGTCCTGCATGTACTGGCGCAGAAATACGAATATTCCAAGCACCAGCATGGCTGTGAGTACCGCTGAGATACGGAATGCGCGCGACGGCCCTGCGGAGTCGTCGAGAAGAATTGTCCATGCGCCCAGGACTGGCAGCGAGAGAATCGCCAGCATGGCAAGCTGAGGAACGAGCTTCTTCCAGCGGCGGTCGAGGTTGAACTCTACCGTCTTGAGGTCCCATGAGTGCGCGGACCAGACCGCAGCCGCCATCCATGCCAACGTTCCGATGAGCGGGACATCGTACAGACTTCCCGAATAATAAGTGTTGTCGGCCGCCGCCCGGTCCAGAAGCTGGGAATTGATGGCATATAAGGCACTGGCACCGAAAAAATTCAGATAGAGACGACGCCACGCGCCAGAACTTGTCCATGATGCCAGCGCAAGGACGGCCAGCAGCAGGATATTTTCCATACCATACAAGCGGTCGTAATAGACGTTGTAGGCCTTGACGTTGAGCGCGACATACTGGTGCGGGAAAACGATGAATGCGTAAAGAAAGATCCACCAGCCGAGCAGCATGAGAAAGTTCAGCAGGCTGAGCAGGACTTTCCCTTCCTTTTTCTGCAGATCCGGACGCCAGGCAATCGCCGCGATGAACGGTACGGTGTGAAAGAAAAGTATGATGTCGTAAAAAAATGGATCGGGAACGGATCGATGTAATACGGATTCCCAAATCGTCCAGGCGACTTGGTTCGTGATCCAGAGCAAGAATCCGAGAGTCGCCAGGGTCCAGAAACTGCGCTGCTGTCCGGGCCGTGACCAGAGATTGGTCAATGTGGCCCCTGCCGCCGCCAGCATTATCGCCAAGCCCGCAAGGTCGGCAAAGGCGGTGAGCGCGGGTCCCTTATGCGCGAACAGGGACACGCCGGCGAAGGCCAGAGTAATTCCAGCCGCCACGGCAAACCAGCGGTAGCGCAAGAGCACACTCATCCGACCTCATTCTATGAGACTCAAATCAGGAATCCGAGGAACGCTTGGAATGAAGGGGGTTACTTTAGTCATACCTCTGGGCAGCCTAGGGCGTGTTTTGGCCCCAGCCTAAGCTCCTTCGGCCCTACAGGCGCTCAGAGCGAACGCCGGGCCCGGAGAATGTTCTAGAATTGGGGAGGAAGGTGATTTCTTCCCTGGTGACCTACCATGGCATTCCCCATAACCCGACTTCGCCGGCTCCGGCGCACGGCGGAACTACGCAACATGGTGTGCGAAACGCGTCTCACGCCTGATGCCTTCGTGTATCCCATGTTCGTCTGTCCCGGAGAGGGCGTCCGCAAGGAAGTCCGCTCGATGCCGGGCGTATTCAACCTGTCGGTCGACGAAGCAGTGCGGGAATCGCGGGAAGTGCATGCGTTGGGTGTGCCGTCGGTAATTTTGTTCGGGCTGCCCGATAAGAAGGATGAAGTTGCCACCGGAGCATGGGCGGAGAACGGGATTGTGCAGCAGGCTGCACGGGCGATCAAGCGCGAAGTTCCGGGGCTTGTGCTGATGGGCGATGTTTGCCTTTGCGAATACATGTCGCACGGGCATTGCGGGATCGTGAAGGCGTCGCCGCAATCGCTCGGCGCGGCCGTCGCCTCGCCGCCATCCGCGACGATCGAATATGAAATTGTGAACGATGCTTCGCTCGAGTTGCTGGCTCGAACCTCGGTCTCGCTGGCGAAAGCGGGTATCGACATCATCGCACCATCCGACATGATGGACGGCCGCGTGGCCGCCATCCGGCGAGGTCTTGATGAAGCAGAGCTGATCAATACTCCGATTCTTTCCTACGCAGCGAAAT
Organism: uncultured Acidobacteriota bacterium; assembly: GCA_963787685.1. Taxonomy (GTDB): domain Bacteria; phylum Acidobacteriota; class Terriglobia; order Terriglobales; family Acidobacteriaceae; genus Sulfotelmatobacter. Next base: position 402,100 of record CAWBED010000017.1, on the reverse strand, counting down.
TTGCTTCGGGATTTTACGGGCCATTCCGCGAGGCCGCGGATTCTGCGCCGCAGTTTGGGGATCGCCGCTCCTACCAGATGGATGGAGCAAATCTGCGCGAAGCCATGCGCGAGATTGAGGCCGACGTCGAAGAGGGCGCGGACATGATCATGGTCAAGCCGGCGATGCCATATCTGGATGTGATCGCCGCCGCGCGGCAACATTTCGATCTCCCGTTGGCCGCGTACCAAGTGTCGGGCGAATACGCGATGATCGAGGCCGCTGCAAAGAATGGATGGATCGAGCGCGATCGAGTGATGATGGAATCGTTGCTCAGCATCCGTCGCGCCGGAGCCAGCATCATCCTGACCTACTACGCGAAAGATGCCGCCCGGCTTCTCGCATAGAGAGTCACAGTCCCGCCGCACACTCGCTCGTAGACTCTCTGAAAAATCCACGCGCGTACAACCACTCCGCAGTGCGTCGCATCTATTCGTGGCCGCTCGTCGAAACATTGGAAGTCCTATACCTCGGCGGCCTGAATCAAGGCTGTGACGCAGTATTCCGCCGGGAACACCCACATCGAGGAACCAGAGGAATGCCAGGTAATGGCGTTGGAAAAATCGTTCCGGCACTTCCGTCATTTTTCATTATTGGTCCGCCTCGCACGGGAACGAGCTGGCTGCACAATGTATTGAGCCAGAGCGCATGGCTCTCCCATCCCACGAAAGAGACGCGCTTTTTCGACAAGCATTTTGACCGTGGACTGGCCTGGTACCGGGCGCACTACCGTAAAGCAAAAGCCGGGCGCGCGATCGGAGAAGTTGCGCCGACCTATTTTGCATCGGCTGAAGCGCGAGAGAGAATCGCTGCGCTCATTCCTCATGCCAAAATCGTTTGTACGTTTCGCAATCCGGTCGACCGACTCCTCTCGCTATACCGCCTGAAGCGCGCGTATGGATTGATCCCCTGGAATCTGGACGAAGCCCTGGAGCGCGATCCGGAGCTGATCGAGTCGAGCCGGTACTCTGCGCACCTGAAGGAATGGAAGAAAGCGTTTGGCGATGAGCAGGTCATGGCGACGGTGCATGACGACATCGAGGCCGATCCGCAGTCGTATCTCGACCGACTCGTCGATTTTGTTGGAGTGTCGCGACTAAAGCTGGCACCGGCGCAGGTTCGCCGGGTATTGACTTCGGAGGATATGACGGAGCCGCGACATTACTACTGGACGCGCGGGGCGATTCTGATGGCGGAGTGGGCGAGGAAGCAACGATTGGACTCGATGGTCGCTGCGGCTAAACGGATGGGCGGACTCAAGCTTTTTGTCGGAGGTGGCCGGGCCTTTGCTGAACTGTCGTCGGGCCAGCGGGCGAAACTGCGCGAACTTTTTCGGCCTGAGGTCGTTGAACTGGAAAGTATGTTGAACCGCGATTTCTCTGCGTGGAAATAGAGCGGCAGTTTCTGGAGAAGGGCTGCTAGGCGTCCCCGCTTTTCGCTCCTGTTGCCTGGGAGCCGGCAAGATTCGGTTGCACCGGCCTGCGATCCTTCTCGGGCACTTTGAACATTTCCCGAGGCTTTATATCCATGATGCTGGCCACGAATACGTCAGGGATCTGCCCAACACGTGTGTTGTAGGCAGCGACGTCTTCGTTGAAAGACTTGCGGCATTCGTCGATGCGTTCTTCGAGTTCAGCCATTCGACTTCGCAGCGTGAGGAAGTTTTCGTTGGCTTTGAGTTGTGGATAGTTCTCCGCAGCAACAAACAGGCCGTACAACGCGCTCGCGACTTCAAGATCAGCCAAGGCTTTCTCTCGGATGGTGGCCGCGCTCATGGATGAAGTACACGCTTCTGTGACAGCAAGCAACGTCGATTGCTCGTGCCGCATGCATCCCTTCACGCTCTCGAGCAGGTTGGGGATTTCATCGTATCGCTGCTTGAGCAGAGCATCGATGTCCGCCCAGGCGCGGTCGTCCTGTTTGCGCAGGCGTGCGAGGCCCTTATAAAGGACGATCCCGTAGACAAAAACCGCGGCTCCAAAGAGGAAAAATACGATCCCCGAAATTGTGCTGCTGTCCATCGCCGCCTCGGTTGTGATGTTTCAAGGTGCCAGCAGAGAGGGGTAGATGGCAAGTGGCGGGAGTGGACGACGGGGAATCCCCACTTCCGGCAAATTCGGCCGGAAGTGGGGCACCCGGTAAATCACTTTAGTCTTTGCTGGGTTTCTTTGGAGTGATGTCGCAGGCCTGGCGAACCTGATCGATGTTCAGCCCCGCTGGCGCGAACTCAGCGATCTCCCGTCCGCTGCGCGTTGGCAGCGCCACGTTGAATACCTGCGCGCCAATCATGCCACGGGTGGTGCCCTTGTCCATCGACAGGAAATGCCCACGGACCCAGTTCCATCCGTGATAGCTATGCGTGTCGTCGACCCGCACCTCGACTTCGAGTTGAGGCTGTCCCCAGAAGCCCGGCCGGTTCGGGGGTGGCAGCCGGACGCCAGGATTGAAGTCGGCCAGCTTCAGCTTGCCAGCTTCGCAGTAAAGCTCGACGCGCGGCTTGTAGTCCGGATCTTCCTTGAAGAAGTTCTCGGCCAGAAGTTCGAAGCGAACCTTCTTGGCTCCGGACATTTTATCGACCGATTGAAACTGCATCCATTTGCCGCCAGCGCTGACGCCATCCTGCTCGTCTTGATACGGACTCATGGAGCCGCCCTGGGCAAACGCAGCGGCAGTGCAAAGAGCAACGCACGCCAGCGCCGCGTGAAGCGCCAGTCCGGCAAAATTGAATTTACGAGAATTACGCGATTCGTTCACGGTGTCCTCCACACAACTAGCCCTATTATTTGAACCCGAGTGGACACTGAAAAGTTGCACGATTGGTGCGGGGCTAATGTCAACGAACGTCAATCTTTAGATCGAGGTAGACCTGGGAACGGTCGTCGAACTGGCTGACCGATTTTGTTTCGCTCTTATGGCCTTTATATTGAGCGTACACCTCGTAATCGACGGCCGTAGAAAGCGCAGGAAACCGGTACGTGCCGTCCGGGCCGACAATGTAGGTCTTCACGGTACGATTCCTGGTGTTCGTGACATAAACGACGGCGTCGGGTAGAGGGTTATCCTGGGGATCGAGCACCTTGCCGAACAGCAAGCGGCCTACGGTTTTCTCTTTTTTGTCAGGCGAGGCCCCGGACACAGCACAGAGGCCAATCACAACCAGGCAGGAAAGAGTGACAGCCGTAATCACGGAGCGGTTGCGATTCATGCTGTGGCTATTGTCTCACGACAGCATACACGGACCGTTAATGGCTTAGATGCAATCCGGTGTCTTCGCGTTCGTCGTTGTAGACGTGAACGGTCACTTCCTGAAGCAAGTGGAGGGGCTTTCCGTCGGGCGATTTGAAATGCTTCAAATCGGCCGTAAGGATGTATTCGCTTTCGCCGGCGGGAACGCGCTGGGCGAACTCGCCCCGATGGTCGGAATAGACTTCCCATCGAACTTTCTTGGGTTTATCGGAGGCGCGGCGAATTCTCACCGTGACTCCATAAACAGGCCGATCATCGGGACCCCAGACTGTCCCAAAGATAAGGGCGTACGGTTGGTCTGATTTTTGCGCCGCCAGAAGACCGTCGCGCGAACTGAGGACCGGCAGCACGAAAAGAACAGCGAGAATGGTTAGGAGAGAAAACCAGATGAGCCGCAGCGGGCGGAGTTTACGAATAGTCACCGTCTTCGCTCTCTTCCTCTTCTTCTTCCTCTTCTTCGTAGCCTTCTTCGACTGCTTTCAACTCGAGCGGGCTGGTCGTGACGACTTCAAAATCGGTCCCACACTCAGGGCAAGAAATCATTTCGCCCTCGTCGACATCTTCCTCTTCGACATCCAGATTGGTTTCGCATTCGGGACAAAGCACCATAAAGCCTCCCTCGCCTATTAGAGCCTCCTGATAATATTTAGATTCTCCCCGCCTATTGGTCAAGGGGCAGCGGCAGGGGGCCGAGAGATTTTTCCCGAAAACAGAACCCGATTGCCCCTACTGGATACTCCCGACAAGGATCCCTCCGAATGACCCATCATTTGCGGCATTTGCCACGCTATACGCTTTGTACGCTAGCGATCATGACTTTGTTCGCCGTAACCGCTCGTGCGCAACCGGGAGCGCTGGCGCCCACGATGGCTGCAGATCCTCAGATTGCCGCCGCTTTGCAGCAGGTTTCCGCACAACGGATTCAGGCCAATATCGAAAAGCTCGTCAGCTTCGGGACTCGACTCACGCTTTCTGCGCAGGATCCGGCATCGATCGCCGCAGGGCACGGAATTGGCGCAGCGCGAGAGTGGATCAAGACGGAATTCGAACGCTATTCGAAAGACTGCGGCGGCTGCCTGGAAGTGAAGACTGATGACTTTATGGAGCAGCCTGCCGACCGCATTCCCAAGGCGACCGAAATCGCCAATGTTTATGCGGTGTTGAAGGGGACAGATACGGAGAGCGCTAAACGGATCGTGCTGGTCACCGGCCACTATGATTCGCGGAATAGCGACACCCTCGATGTGAACGGAGACGCTCCGGGAGCCAACGACGATGCCAGCGGCACCGCCGTCAGCCTGGAATGCGCGCGAGTGCTCAGCAAATTAAAGTTCCGGGCGACGATTATTTTTCTCACGGTTGCGGGCGAGGAACAAGGACTTAACGGCAGCCACCATTTCGCCAAAATGGCCAAGGATCAGGGGTGGAATATCGAGGCGGTGCTGAACAACGATATTGTCGGCGGCGACAAGAACGCGGAACAGGATCATTCAGTGGTACGCGTCTTTTCTGAAGGCGTGCCCGCTGCGGCCACCGAGCAGGACATCCGGAGAATTCGCGGTTTGGGCGGAGAGAGCGATTCCGGTTCACGCCAACTAGCGCGCTATGTCGCGTCCGTCAGGCCGGGCGTACGACCCGGGTGTTAAGCCGGTCATGGTGTTTCGGCTCGATCGCTATCTTCGCGGAGGCGATCATTATTCCTTCAACCAGCAGGGGTTTTCGGCCGTGCGATTCACGGAGTTCCGCGAAGACTTCCATCATCAGCACCAGAACGTACGTAACGAAAACGGCATCGAATATGGCGATCTGCTGAAATTTGTCGACTACGACTATGTCGCTCACGTAGCGCGCCTGAATGCCGCGACGCTGGCTTCGTTGGCGGCGGCGCCGGCACCTCCGGCGAACGTTCATTTGTTGACGAAGGATCTGGACAACGACTCGACTCTGACCTGGGATGCGTCGTCGGGCGCTGGCGGGTACGAGGTCTTATGGAGGGCGACCACGAGCGCGGATTGGGAACACGCGCAGGACGTGGGCAACGTGAGTCGAACCACCCTCAAGCTGTCGAAGGATAACGTTATTTTCGCGGTGAGGGCGTTGGACGCGCAGCATCATTCCAGCCTGGCGGTTGTGCCGGTTCCGGAGCGATAGCGGTCCCATAGGCCAGGTGCGAGTAGAATCAATCGAGAGGGAAATCTGTGCGTCGATCCCGGGAACCCATGACGTTGAGCTTTCCGCCTTTTACCAAGGCGGTGATCTGGCTCATCGGAATTAACACCGCGGTCTATCTGTTGTACCTGGCGCTCAGCGTCGCCGGTCTGCACGTCGCGGGCTTCCTGCTGGACTACTTCGCTTTGAGCCCCATCGCTGTTGTGCGCCACGGGTGGTTGTGGCAGATCCTGACTTACGGCTTTCTGCATCTCGAGTTCTGGCACTGGTTCGGAAACATGCTGGGCCTGTGGATGTTTGGCGCTGCCATTGAAACGGCTTGGGGAACGCGGCGATTCATCGAATTATTCTCGATCGGAATTGTTGGCGCGGCTATCACGACCATTGCGACCTCCTACGCGCACATCTTAGGTAGACCCGAGACGCAGACGCTTGGCGCTTCAGGCGGCGTCTTCGCGATCCTGATCGCTTTCGGGATGCTGTTCGGCGACAACGAGATCATGATGTTTCCGTTCCCGTTTCTCATCAAGGCCAAATACTTTGTTGGGATCCTGATTGTAGTGACGCTGGCTTTCGCCATGACCGGCGGCGGTAATGTGGCCTATGTCGCGCACCTCGGCGGATTGCTATTTGGATATCTCTACGTACGGCGCGGACCCAAGGCGGCGATGGTGAATGTCGGTTTCTCGGAACGCTACTACGGCATTCGAAATTCCTATTACCGCTGGAAACGGCGTCGGGCCGCAAAGAAGTTTGAAGTGTATATGCGCCAGCACGACCGCGACGTCCACTTCGACGAGCATGGGAACTATATTCCTCCGGATGACGACGTACACAAGGGCAATGGCGGAGGGAAATCGGGGTGGGTGAATTAGCGGCGAGTTAAGAGTTTCAAGGTTTCAAGGCCACGCTGGTTTCCAAAATTTCTTGTCATCCTGAGCGTAGCGAAGGACCTCATGCAACTGTGGAGTGGCAATGGCGTGCTAGGGAGTTCGCACTGGCCATCGTGAGAACGCCTATCTGGATCGTTGATGGCTTTGTGGTGAATGGGGGTCCTTCGACTTCGTGACTGCTTCGCTCAGCAATCACTGCCCTCCGATGACAGCCCAAAGAATTTGGTGAATTCAGAAATAATCAGCTTGGGCAATTCTTCCTGTTTCGCCTTTCCCTTGAATCCCAGGTCATGACCGGCTCCTTCGACCGCCATCAATCTCGTCTTCCCCGGAATCATCTTCATTGCTTTCTCCAATTCGGCGATTGAGCCGAAGGGATCGCGCGTGCCGTGGAAAAAGAGCGTTGGTGTGCGCAGATCGGGGAGATGCTGCGTGCGCTGCTGCTCGGGCTTGCGCGGAGGATGGAGCGGGTAGGAAAGCAGGAGCAAGCCGGCAACCAAGTCCGGTTCTTCGGCGCAAAGCATGCTGGATTGGCGGCCGCCGTAGGAGTGGCCGCCGAGAAAGATCCGGCCGGGGGCGATTTCTTTCATCGCGGAGATCGCCTGTTTGAGGCCAGCGCGGTCGCGGGCGGCGTCGCTCGGACCAGGAGGGCCGAAGCCCCGTACTTGCCTGAAGGGTAGATTGCAGCGAAGTACTGCTAAGCCCGCCGCCGAGAAAGTCTCAGCTATGGCGACCAGCAGCGGCGCTTGAGCATTAGCGCCCGCGCCATGAGTGAGGATCAGAGCATCGCCGCTGGCGGGGTCCGGCGAATGCAGCCAGCCGCGAATGGGTGGATCGGTGGGACGAGCAAATGACTCGACATGGACGTTACTAGCCATCGTAGTATTACTTGGATTCGTTGAAGGATATTTCGCTGAGGGTTTCGTAGACCTTCACGATCTGAACTTCGTTGCCTAGCCGCGCCCAGCAGCGCTGCATGTCAGGGTCTTCGAGCGCCGACTGGCGAGCTTCTTCAGATTTCCAGTAGCGCAGGAAGACGTAATGCGATTCGCGATCGCGGAAGAGAAGGTCGCGCCCGTAGTCTTTCGCAGCGACAATCGACATGAGTTCCTGAAACGTTTTCAGGGCGGAAGCTTCCATTTCGGGGACGGGCTCCCAAATCGCCACCGAGAGAATCTCTTGCGGCATAAGGTGGGATTATAGCGTGTACCGAGGCTGTCGAGCTTCGCTCGACGACCGGGACTGAGATGCGGTCCCACACACTCAGCCCGATCAACTCCGCTTGCGCTTTGATTTGGCGGCGACCCGCGGAGAATGGCGCCTCGATGGTGGCTGGTTAGGAACGGGATGAACAATGTCTTCGGCTTCCTGTTCGGTGACCACGTGGAGGCGCATCAGGTTGGTTGAACCTGAGGCCTGTCGCGTACCCGCGACCACTCCGAGCACGTCGCCCGGCTTCAGCAGGCCGCGGCGAACCAGATCCTGTTCGGCCATCGTCACCATTTGCTCGGCTGAGCGCGCCTGCCGGCAGCGCACGGGATGCACTCCCCAGTAGAGGTTCATTCGCTGCACAACGGGCTCGGCGTGAGTAAAGGCGTAAATCGGAGTTCGTGGCCGGTATTTGGAAATCATGCGGGCCGTATTGCCGGTTTCGGTGAAGATGGCGATCGCGCCCATCGGCAAATCTTCGGCGGAATGGGCAATCGATTCGCAGATAGTCTCGGCGACCGACAGGCCGCGATGCTCGCGCCGGCGGCGGAATTGCACGAAGTCTCCCATATTGCACTCAGCCTCGATCACAATGCGCGACATGATAGAGACCGATTCACGCGGATATTGCCCGCTGGCGGTCTCGGCTGAGAGCATGACGGCGTCAGTTCCGTCGAAGATGGCGTTAGCGACGTCGCTGGTTTCCGCCCGCGTGGGGCGCGGGTTTTCGATCATGGACTCGAGCATTTGCGTGGCTGTGATCACCGGCTTGCGCCAGGCGGCGGCCTGACGGATCACGTGCTTCTGGATGACCGGAACTTTTTCCGGCGCCATCTCCACGCCGAGATCGCCGCGCGCAACCATGACTCCGTCGGCGGCTTCGAGGATTTCTTCGAGATGATCGATCGCCTGAGGCTTCTCCAGCTTGGCGATGATGGGAACGTCGGTCCGATGCGAAGCGATGATCTGCTTGGCTTCCTTGATGTCAGCCGCCGTGCGGACAAACGACAAGGCAATTGCGTCGACGCCGTGATCGATACCGAACTCCAGATCTTTGCGATCTTTTTCCGTCAACGCGGGAATCGAGAGCGCGATGCCTGGGAGATTGATTCCCTTGTGCTCGCCAAGCATGCCTCCGTTAAGCACGTCGCAGAGAATGTCTTTCCCGCGGACGCCGCGAACTCTCAGTTCAATCAGGCCGTCGCTAAGCAAAATGCGAGCGCCGGCGGACAGTTCCCGCGCCAGGTCGGGAAAAGTGGTCGAGATTCGCGTCGGATTACCTGCAACGTCCTGGGGAGTGATGGTAACGACTGATCCCGTCTTCAGCAGGACCGGCTCGTGGCGCTCCAAGGGACCGGTGCGAATCTTCGGACCTTGAAGATCCTGGAGAATGCAAACGGTCCGCCCCTCGCGGGCGGCGGCCCGGCGGAGGCGCTGGATATTCTGGGCGTGATCCTCATGCGTGCCGTGGGAGAAGTTGAGGCGCGCAATGTCCATGCCGAGACGAAGTAAGTCCCGCATGGCAGCTTCGGTGTTGCAGGCCGGTCCAATGGTGCAGATAATTTTGGCTCGGCGCGTAGCCAAAGTAGAAACACCTTCGGCAGCGACAGTTTGTATCGGTTTCAACTTGTCTCCGGGCTCAAACAGGAATGTTGGTAGGGTACAACATGGGCTTTGAATTTGGGGCGAGCCCCCAGGGGCTAAAGCCCTCTCTGCTTTCCGCTGACGCGGCCCTAAAGGGCCGCTCTTCCACCTTTACGCCTTCACGGAATTGATTGCGGTGAGTTCTTTCCCCAACATTGCCCGCGGAAACAGCAAGGCATTGAACTCTGCGCCCACCAGGACGACTAGAGAAATCATGTACATCCACACCAGCAGCGCCATGGCGGCGCCCAACGAGCCATAAACGGTTGTGAAATCGACCGAATGCTGCAAATAGGCCCGGAACCCCACGGTCACCGAGAACCACAATACCGTGGCGAGAACCGACCCAGGGATCACGCTGTGCCACGGCTGGGTCCGGGGCACCGCATTGTGATAGATCAGGGCGATCACGGAGATGCTGGTCAGGGTTGCGATTGCCCACCGCATCATGCCCCATAGCAAGAGAACGTAGTAGCTGAAATCAGGATCGATGTAGGGAAGCAGTCGCGTTTCAAACTTACTGCCCACAGCAACCAGAAGGGTGGCGAAAGTCATGGGAACCAGGGCGAAAATGACCAGGGAAAAAGCGATCAGTCGCTCTTGGATCAGTCCCCAGGTCTTCGGCAGTTCGTAACAGCGGCGGAAACCATCCATCCACGAGATCATGACGCCGGAAGCGGTCCAGAGCGTGATGATCGAGGTCGTGACCAGGAACCCCACCGGATGCTTCGCCGCTCCTTTGAGATAGGTTAGGGCTGTGTTGGATCCTGCAGGCAGAATGCTGCCGAGAGCATAGGAGATTTCGCGCAGATAAGGAGCACCCTTGCGCCAGTTGGCAAGACTTGATCCAACGATCAGGAGAACCGGGAAAAACGTAAAGATCGCAGAATAGGCCGAGGCCTTCGCGGTCGCAAAGGCGTCATGGACGAAGGCGCGCCAGAAGGCCACCCGTAGTAGACGAAAGAGTCGCAGCATGCGCTGCTTAAGATTAGGACCTGGAGGGACCGCCCGCAAAGGGGGAAGTTCGCGGGGTTCCTCAAGATGCAATCGCTGGGGGCTTGCGTGCATTGGTTGTTAGATGACAGAAAAAAGAGCTTCGGGGGCGAAGAAAATCGCCCCCGAGCCCATATTCCGCTTACTCGGCCGCAGGAAGTTCCGCGGTGATTTCGTCGGTTTCGCCCTCGTGACGCATCATTTCGAGAGCGCGCTCAGCTTCTTCGTACGCAGCCGAAACTTCCGCCTGTACCTTGGCGGCAGCCTCTTCCATTTCTGGCGAGAGGCGCACGTTGCGGTAGTACTCCATGCCGGTTCCGGCAGGGATGAGGCGTCCGACAATGACGTTCTCTTTCAGGCCGCGCAGGTGATCGACCTTGCCGTTGATGCTGGCTTCGGTGAGCACGCGCGTGGTCTCCTGGAACGACGCGGCGGAGATGAAGGAGTCGGTCGAGAGCGAAGCCTTCGTGATGCCCAGCAGCAGCGGACGGCCGGTGGCCGGCTTGCCGCCCTGCGCAATCACGCGCTCGTTCTCTTCGCGGAAGGCGAACTTGTCGGTCTGCTCTTCGAGCAGGAACCGGGTATCGCCCACGTCTTCGACCTTCACCCAGCGCATCATCTGCCGCACAATCACTTCGATGTGCTTGTCGGAGATGTTCACGCCCTGGAGCCGGTAGACTTCCTGGATTTCGTTCACCAGGTAAGCTTGCAGCTCTTTTTCGCCGAGTACAGCCAGGATGTCGTGCGGGTTGAGCGGGCCGTCCATCAAAGGCTCGCCCGCTTTCATGCGCTCGCCTTCCTGCACATTGACGTGAACGCCGCGCGGAACCGAGTATTCCTTTTCGGTGCCGTTGTCGGCGACCACGTAGATCTTGCGCTGGCCCTTCGAAACCTCACCGAATTTGACCGTGCCATCGATTTCGCTGATGACCGCAGTCTCATGCGGCTTGCGGGCTTCGAACAACTCGACCACACGCGGCAGACCACCGGTGATGTCTTTGGTCTTGGTGGTTTCGCGCGGGATCTTCGCCAGCACATCTCCTGGCGTAACCGTATCGCCGTCTTGAATCATCAAGTGGGCTCGCGACGGCATCAGGTAGCGCTTGCTGCTCTTACCCTTGATGACGATCGCGGGCTGGCGCTTCTCGTCGGGAGAATCGCCGACCACGTGACGCGACAAGCCGGTGACTTCGTCCACTTCTTCGTGGAGCGTGACGCCTTCCTGCAAGTCTTTGAACTGCACGGTGCCGCCGATTTCGGTCAGGATCGCGAAGGTATATGGATCCCACTCGACCATGACCTGGCCGAGCTGGACCGCATCGCCGTCGTTGACCTTGACTTTGGCGCCGTACACGACCGAGTAGCGCTCGCGTTCGCGGTTCTTGTCGTCGACGACCGCGATCGAACCTTGTCGATTCATCACGACCAGATCGCCAGTTTTCGCCTTGACGGTCTGCAATCCGATGAAGCGCACGGTGCCGTTGTTCTTGGCATCGAGGCGTGACTGCTCGGAGACTCGTGATGCCGTACCACCGATGTGGAAGGTACGCATCGTGAGCTGCGTTCCAGGTTCGCCGATGGACTGAGCCGCGATGACTCCGGTGGCTTCGCCGAGTTCGACGAGGCGTCCGGATGCCAGGTTGCGGCCGTAGCACATGACGCAGACGCCGCGCTTCGATTCGCAGGTCAGCACCGAGCGGATTTTTACGCGCTCGATACCGGCGGCCTGAATCGCTCCCGCGAGGTCTTCGGTAATTTCCTGGTTGATGTCGACCACGACGTTGCCGTCGTAATCCTTGATTTTCTCGAGCGACACGCGGCCGACGATGCGGTCACGCAGCGGCTCGATGATCTCGCCGGCTTCCACGATACCTTGCACGTAGATGCCGTCGACCGTCCCGCAATCGTATTCGCTGATGATGACGTCTTGCGCCACATCGACGAGACGACGGGTCAGGTAGCCGGAATCGGCCGTCTTCAGAGCCGTGTCGGCTAATCCCTTACGAGCGCCGTGGGTCGAGACGAAGTATTCGAGCACCGTCAGACCTTCACGGAAGTTCGCCGTGATCGGAGACTCGATGATTTCGCCCGACGGCTTCGCCATGAGCCCGCGCATTCCGGAGAGCTGGCGGATCTGCTGTTTCGATCCTCGAGCGCCGGAGTCGGCCATGACGTAAATCGGGTTCATCTCGCCTTCTTTGTCGCGGCGTTGCATTTCGCCGAACATCTCGTCGGCGACTTTTTCGGTGATGCCCGACCAGATTTCGATGACCTTGTTGTAGCGCTCACCGTTGGTGATGGCTCCGTCCAGATACTGCTGCTGCACGGCGACCACCTGCTTCTCGGCGTCGCGCACCAAGGTCTTCTTGCTGTCCGGGATAACCATGTCGTCGATGCCGATCGACAAGCCGGCGCGGGTCGCAAACTTGAACCCGAGCGACTTCACTTCGTCGAGCATCTTGACTGTGACTTCAAGGCCGAAGCGCAGGTATCCGTAATTCACCAGCGCGCCGATGCCCTTCTTCTTGAGCAGGCCATTGATAAACGGCATGCCTTCGGGCAACTGATCGTTCAGGATCGCTCGGCCGACGGTGGTGTTAACGAACGACCGTTCCACATGGACCGGCTCGGTGTGAATGATGTCCTGATCGTCATACGCAGTCGTCAGGTCAATCAGTTCGCCCGAGTAGCGCAGACGGATCGGGCTGAGCGTTTCAACTTCGCCCGCGTCCAGCGCCATCAGCACTTCTTCGATGTTGGCAAAAGCGCGGCCTTCACCCTTCGCACCGGGCTTCGCTTTGGTCAGGTAGTAAAGACCGAGAACCATGTCCTGCGTGGGCACAGTAATCGGCTGACCTGAAGCCGGCGAAAGAATGTTGTGCGAGGCCAGCATCAGCACGCTGGCTTCGACCTGGGCTTCCGGAGACAGCGGAATGTGAACCGCCATCTGGTCGCCGTCGAAGTCGGCGTTGAACGCCGTGCAGACCAGCGGGTGAATCTTGATGGCCTTGCCTTCAACCAGCACCGGTTCAAACGCCTGAATACCGAGGCGGTGAAGCGTAGGAGCGCGGTTCAGCAGAACCGGGTGATCCTTAATGACCTCTTCGAGGATGTCCCAAACGATCGGTTCCTGCTGCTCGACCATCTCCTTCGCTTGCTTGATGGTGGTGACGTTGCCCGTCTGCTCGAGCCGGTGATAGATGAACGGCTTGAACAATTCGAGCGCCATTTTCTTGGGCAGACCGCACTGGTGCAGCTTGAGCTCGGGACCGACCACGATGACGGAACGTCCCGAGTAATCAACGCGCTTGCCGAGCAGGTTCTGACGGAAGCGTCCCTGCTTGCCTTTCAGCGTGTCGGACAACGACTTCAGCGGACGGTTGTTCGCACCGCGTAGCACGCGGCCACGCCGTCCGTTGTCGAACAGGGCGTCGACGGCTTCCTGCAGCATGCGCTTTTCGTTACGCACGATGACTTCCGGAGCGTGCAAATCCATCAGCTTCTTCAACCGGTTGTTACGGTTGATGACGCGGCGATAGAGGTCGTTAAGGTCAGACGTAGCGAAGCGGCCGCCGTCCAGTGGAACCAGGGGGCGGAGCTCCGGTGGAATGACCGGGATCACATCGAGGATCATCCAGTGCGGCTTGTTGCCGCTCTTGCGGAAGGCCTCAACGACTTTCAAGCGCTTTGCATACTTGAGCCGCTTCTGCAGCGAGCTCTCGTTCTTCATCTTCTCGCGCAGCTCGGTGGACAAGCCATCGGTATCCACGCGCTTCAACAGTTCCTTGATCGCTTCCGCACCCATCATGGCCTTGAAGCCAGCGGGACGGTACTGCTGATCAAGTTCGCGGAACTTCGCTTCGTCCTTGATTACTTCGCGCTCTTTCACCGGAGCGTCGCCGGGTTCAACCACGACGTAGGCTTCGAAATAGAGCACGGACTCAAGGTCGCGCAGCGAGATGTCGAGCAAGTGCCCGATGCGGCTGGGCAATCCTTTGAAGAACCACACGTGCGAGCAGGGCGACGCCAGCTCGATGTGGCCAAGCCGTTCACGCCGAACTTTCGAAAGAGTGACTTCTACGCCGCACTTGTCGCAGATCACGCCGCGGTGCTTCATGCGCTTGTACTTGCCGCAGAGACACTCCCAGTCGGTGACCGGTCCAAAGATGCGGGCGCAGAACAATCCATCGCGCTCGGGTTTGAAAGTGCGGTAGTTGATGGTCTCGGGCTTGGTGACTTCACCATGCGACCAGCTCCGGATCTTCTCGGGAGAAGCCAGACTGATGCGAATGGCGTCAAAGTCCGCGATCACATTTGCCATTTCGAATGGGCTCGAACGAAACAAGGTGTTCCTCCGCTTCCTGCGGTTCTGACGCGTCCGCTGACGGAGCTCGTGATCAAGTTCTCAGTTCTCGGTTCCCGGTTCTCAGTACAACCGGGAGAACTTTCCGCCTCTTCATGCGGCATTGAGCTCGTATGCCGCAGTGGCGCATATTTCCAAATCTCTTTGTGCGTCCTCAGATCCCGGTCTTACCTCAGCGTTAGCTGAGAACCGGGAACTGAGAACCGCATTCTTAGTCTGCCGCCGCGCTCGCCGTTGGCTTCTTCTCGGTCGCCTTGATCAACTCGACGTCGAGACAGAGCGATTGCAACTCGCGAATCAGCACGTTGAACGATTCCGGCACGCCGGGCTCCATGGCAGCTTCGCCCTTGACGATGGCCTCGTAAATCTTGGTTCGGCCGTATACGTCGTCGGACTTTGCCGTCAGCAGCTCCTGCAGGATGAACGCCGCACCGTACGCTTCCAGCGCCCAGACTTCCATTTCTCCGAAGCGCTGTCCGCCGAACTGCGCCTTGCCGCCCAGCGGCTGCTGGGTGATCAGCGAGTACGGTCCGATGGAGCGAGCGTGAATCTTGTCGTCCACCAAGTGCGACAGTTTCAACATGTAGATGTAGCCCACGGTGACTGGCTGTTCGAACTTCTCTCCGGTCATGCCGTCGCGAAGGTTCGTCTTGCCCGAGGTCGGCAATCCGGCGTGTTCGAGCAACGCCTTGATTTCACCTTCCTTCGAACCGTCGAACACCGGCGATCCCATGAACACACCCTTGGTGAGCGTCGGAGCTACGGATTCCAGCTCTTCATCACTCATGTCAGAGATGATGTCCGCCAGCTGCGAGTCCTTGAACAGTGCTTTCAACTCGCGGCGGATCGCTTCCGTGCGCGTGTTTTCCTGCAGCAACTTCGTGATCTTCTCGCCGAGGACGAAGCCGGCCCATCCGAGGTGGGTTTCAAGGATCTGTCCCACGTTCATACGGGAAGGCACGCCAAGCGGGTTGAGGACGATCTCCACGGGCGTTCCGTCTTCGAGGTACGGCATATCCTCTTCCGGCAGAATGCGCGCGATGACGCCCTTGTTACCGTGGCGGCCGGCCATCTTGTCACCGACACTCAGCTTGCGCTTCATGGCGATGTAGACCTTGACCAGCTTGATCACGCCCGGGGGCAGTTCGTCGCCCTTGGTGAGCTTGTCTTTCTTCTCGTTGACGATCTTCTTGAGCACGTCGATCTGGCGAGACGTCATTTCTTCGATCTCGTCGATCTGCTCGTTCACCCGCGGATCCTTATCCGCATACTTAATGCGTTTCAGGTTGCGGGTCGAGATGCGCTCGATCTCGTCGCGGTTCAGGATGTTGCCCTTGGTCAGCAGGCGCTTGTTGGTGCGCTCGTCGTGCAGGTCGGCCTGCACTTCCTTGCCGCCCAGGATGTTTTCCAAACGCTTGAGGCGCTCGTCGGTCAGAATTCGGATTTCGTCCGAAAGGTTCTTTTCCAACTTCGCGATCTGCGTGGCTTCGATGGCCTTCGCGCGCTCGTCCTTTTCCTGGCCTTTGCGCGAGAAGATCTTCACATCGACGATCACGCCCTCGATGCCCGGAGGGCAGTAGAGTGAAGCGTCGCGCACGTCGCCGGCTTTTTCACCGAAGATCGCGCGGAGCAACTTCTCTTCCGGCGTGAGCTGGGTTTCGCCCTTCGGCGTAACCTTGCCGACGAGAATGTCGCCCTGCTTGATGCTGGCGCCGATGCGGATCACGCCTGCTTCATCCAGATTGCGCAGCATCGATTCGCTGACGTTTGGAATGTCGCGCGTGACTTCTTCCGGACCGAGCTTCGTATCGCGGGCTTCGATCTCGTACTCTTCGATGTGAAGCGAGGTGTAGTAGTCCTCTTTCACCATCTTCTCGGAGACAAGAATCGCGTCCTCGAAGTTGTAACCGCGCCACGGCATGAAGGCCACCAGGACGTTTCGTCCCAGCGCCAGCTCGCCGTGATCAGTGCAAGGACCATCAGCGATGATCTCGCCCTTCAGGACGCGCTGACCTTTCTTGACCACCGGCTTCTGGTTGATGCAAGTGTTCTGGTTCGAGCGCTTGAACTTCGTGAGCTGGTAGATATCGCTACCGACTTCACGCGACAGCTGCGTGGGATGATGCTCGCCTTCAACGCGCACGATGATTCGCTCAGAGTCGACCGAATCGATGATGCCGTTGCGGCGGGCCAGCACCACAGCTCCTGAGTCGCGCGCCGTGACACCTTCCATTCCCGTGCCGACGATCGGCGCTTGCGCGCGGAGCAGCGGCACAGACTGGCGTTGCATGTTCGCGCCCATCAGTGCGCGGTTCGCGTCGTCGTGCTCGAGGAACGGAACCAGCGAGGCGGCGACCGAAACCAGCTGCTTCGGGCTGACGTCGACGTAATCGACTTCATCCCGGCTCACCAGCACGAAGTTGCCGGCCTTACGAGCATTGACGAGCTCCGCGACGATCTTGCCCTTGTCGTCGAGCTCGACGTTGGCCTGTGCGATCGTGTGACGATCTTCTTCCCAAGCCGAAAGGTAGAAGGAGAATGGCTCAATCGCCGCTGGCTTCTTCTTCTTTTCCTTCAGCTCGTTGTTGGTCTTTTCGATCTCGTGCTTCTCGATGTGATCGCCGACCTTCAAGTCGCTGTCGCCAACATTGACGACGGTGACGTAGTCGATGACGCGACCGCCTTTGATCTTGCGATAGGGTGACTCGATGAAGCCGTAGTCGTTGATCCGCGCATAGCAGCTCAACGATGAGATCAGACCGATGTTCGGACCTTCCGGCGTTTCAATCGGGCAGATACGGCCGTAGTGGGTCGGGTGAACGTCGCGGACTTCGAATCCGGCGCGTTCACGCGACAGACCGCCCGGCCCAAGGGCCGAGAGACGCCGCTTGTGCGTGATCTCGGAGAGCGGGTTGGTCTGATCCATGAACTGCGAGAGCTGCGACGATCCGAAGAATTCGCGGATCGCGGCCATTACCGGCTTGGCGTTGACCAAGTCGTGCGGCATCGCCGTCGACATTTCCTGGTACACCGACATCTTTTCTTTGATCGCCCGTTCCATGCGGACCAAGCCGATGCGGAACTGGTTCTCCATCAACTCGCCGACCGCGCGAACGCGGCGGTTGCCAAGGTGATCGATGTCGTCCACGGCGCCGATGCTCTTGCGCAGCTTCAGCAAGTACGCAATGGTTGCGTAGAAGTCGTCCGGATCGAGCGTGCGCTTATCGAGACTGGTGGCTTCCTGGTTCTCGAACAGCTTGATGTTGAACTTCAAACGGCCCACGCGCGAGAAATCGTACTTGCGCGGGTCGAAGAACATTCCATGAAACAGGGCGGTCGCCGTATCGAGCGTCGGCGGATCGCCGGGACGCAGCTTGCGGTAGATCTCGATCAGAGCTTCCTGCGGAGTCTTGATCGCATCGCGCTTCAGCGTCTGGCTGATGACCGTTCCCACATCATCGCGCTCGGGGAAGAACAGCGACATTTCCACGACGCCGGAATCGAGAATCTTCGAAACCTTGTCCGCTGTCAGCTCGGAGTTTGCTTCCAGCATGACTTCGCCGGTCGTGGTGTCGACTACATCGCCGGCAGTCCACGCACCTTCTAGGTCAGTAATGTCGACTTCGATCTCGGTGATCTTCGCCTTCTGAATTTCCTTCAGAATCTGGGCATTGATCTTGCGGCCCGAGTGCGCGATCTCATCGCCGGACTTGTTCTTGATGCTGTGGGCGAGCTTCATCCCAAGCAGACTGGTCGGCTTCTCGCTGGTCGGATCGAGCGTCCAGAAGAGCTTCTTGTCCCGAACCGCGATGCGGTCGGTGGTATAGAAGGTCTTCAGAATGTCTTCGCCGGAGCGCAAGCCCAAGGCGCGCAGGAAAATCGTGCCCAGGAATTTACGCTTGCGGTCGATGCGGACGTAGAGCACGTTCTTCTGGTCGTACTCGAACTCAACCCACGAACCGCGGTAGGGAATGATCTTTCCCAGGAAGTACGTGCGGTTGTTGGCGGTCTCGAAGAACACGCCCGGCGAGCGGTGCAACTGGCTGACAATCACGCGCTCGGTACCGTTGATGATGAACGTACCGTTCTGCGTCATCAGCGGAACATCGCCGAAGAATACTTCCTGCTCTTTAATGTCGCGGATCGAGCGGTTGCCGGTCTCAGCGTCCTTATCGAAAATCGTCAGACGCATCGTGACTTTGAGCGGCGCAGAATACGTCATGCCGCGCTCTTCGCACTCCGCCACGTCATATTTCAGCTGCAATCCAACCGGGTCGCCGCACTTGTTACAAAAGTCAGGGGTGTTGGCGTTGTAGGTTCCGCACTTGCTGCACAGAACTTCGCCCGGATGGAACGGGTCGGTAATGACGGTATTGCCGCAATTCTTACAAGTTGTACGGAGGTGATGCAGTCCTTTGAGGTGACCGCACTTGCACTCCCAGTTACCAATGGCGTAATCCACAAACTCAAGTTGTGATACGTTGCGGAAGTCGGTGATCGGGAAAACGGACTGAAACACCGCCTGCAAGCCGCCGTCTTCGCGCTCGCTGGGGAGTTTGTCCATCTGCAGGAAACGGTCGTAAGACCGCTTCTGCACTTCGATCAGGTTCGGTATTTGGATAGTGGCCGGGATTTTGGAAAAATCAAAGCGTTTACGGAAGGCATTTTTCATCGTTAAGAAACTCCCAATCTCACGCGCGACCGAAGGCCGCGTTCAAACCGCGGAATGTATGGCGCTTATCGCGCCGCGGGACCTACTTACTTGCAGAGCCGGAACGACTTAGAACCTAAAAGACGATGGGGCGCCCGCAGGGACAGTGGTTCCCGCAGACGCCAACCGAGGCGTTTCGCCAATTCTGATTTGAACTCTTTCGCGCCAGTTCTTCGGCCTGTTTCCGCCCCGCCTGCCCGCGGAGCAGCGTGCCTTAAACTTCCCTCGCGAGACTCACTCGCGCTTGAGTGATGCCCTGGGAAGCGACGTTATATAGATGCTAACATCGCCGTCCAAGGTTCACAAGTAGGAACGTGCAAGATAATCGATTTTGCACTGATCTTAGTGCTATGCGGGAACGGCTACCTCGGCTGCCCAGTCGCCAAGCAACGTAAACCAACTGAGCCCCTCGACCAAACGGCCGACGGCGGCCGTCCCCACACACCGAGCTTATTTCACTTCGACGGTCGCGCCAGCCTCAGTGAACTTCTTCTTGATGGTCTCCGCCTCTTCCTTGGAGACGCCTTCCTTAATGCTCTTTGGCGCTCCATCCACCAGTTCCTTGGCTTCTTTCAATCCCAGGCTGGTGACTTCGCGGACGGCCTTGATGACATTGATCTTGTTGGCGCCGACCTCTTTGAGGACGACGGTGAATTCGGTCTTCTCTTCGGCCGGAGCCGCTGCCGCCGCACCACCGCCGCCACCCGCAACCATCACGGGAGCTGCTGCCGCCGCCGACACGCCCAGACGCGATTCGAGCTTCTTGACCAGCTCCGCCGCTTCGAGCAGCGACAGGCCAACGATTGATTCTTCTAACTGTGCGATATCCGCCATTTTGTTTCTCCTATATCGTTTCAGTCTTCTTTGGTAGAGACGTAGCTTGCTGCGTCTCGTTTTTCGTCATCCGCGATTCACGGTTTCCAGTGCGGCAGGTCCTGATTCCTTGCGCCAGACAACGCTTGGAAAGGACCGCGCAACCCCCGAATCGAGAACAACCAAAATCAAGTCATTGAGTAATTGGGCAATTTTGTAATCCAGTAATTGAACAACTCACAACACCTTGCTGTTGGTTCTCAATTACGCAATTCCTCAATTTCCCAATTGCTCAATCGAGGCCGCTAGGCCTCTTTGAACTTCTTCTGCTGCACGCCCTGGTCGACCACTACGGCCAGATTGCGTCCAACCTGATTCATGACCGTCGCCAAACGCTGCGCCGGAGCATTGATCAGGAACAGCAGCTTCGAATACAACTCTTCCTTCGAAGGCATGCTGGCGAGAGCTTCGATCTCTTTAATATTGATGACCTTGCCTTCGACCACTCCCACCTTGAAGGTGAACTCCGGCGTGTCCTTGGCATACTTAGTCAGCGCTTTGGCCATCGCGACCGGATCGCCCGTCGTATAGGCGATCGAGGTGACGCCCGCCAGATCCTTCAGCGCGCCTTCGACCTTGGTGCCCTTGGCTGCCTTCTCGGCTAACGTGTTCTTGACAACCTGATACTTGGCGCCGGCGCCGCGCAGAGCCTTACGCAGCTCATAATCCTGGGCCACGGTCATCTTGGTGTAGGTCGCGACAACCACATTCGAAACTTTGCTCAGGTCCTTGCTCAACTTCTCGACCTGCTCCATCTTCTTTGCTTTAGTAACCGCCATTGTCGAATCCTCGAATCTTTCTGATCTTTATGTGGGGACAACCACCTCGGCTGTCCGCCGGACGCCAGTCCGGCTATGCCTTCGCAGCTGTCTCGATCGGGGTGACATCCAGAGAAATCCCGGGACCCATCGTCGAACTCAGGTAGCAGCCCTTGATGTACTTGCCCTTCGCCACCGACGGCTTCGCCTTGATGACGCTGGTGATCAGCACCGTGGCGTTCTCAATCAGCTTGTCGGGCGAGAACGAGATCTTGCCGACGGGGCAGTGAACGAGCGCGGTCTTGTCGGTGCGGAATTCCACCTTGCCGGCTTTCACTTCCTGCACAGCCTTGCCCACGTCGAATGTGACCGTGCCCGTCTTCGGGTTCGGCATCAGACCCTTGGGACCGAGGACTTTACCCAGACGTCCGACGGACTTCATCACGTCGGGAGTGGCGATCAGCGCGTCGAAGTCGGTCCAGTTTTCCTTGGTGATCTTCTCGACCATCTCTTCGCCGCCAGCGAAATCGGCACCAGCCGCTTCTGCTTCCTTAATCTTGTCGCCGGTCGCGATGACCAGGACCTTCTTTGACTTACCCAGACCGTGCGGCAGAACTACGGTGCCGCGTACCATCTGGTCGGCATGCTTGGGATCGACTCCCAGACGCATAGTGACCTCGACGGTCTCGTCAAACTTGGCGTACTTCACTTTCTGCAAGAGTGGCACCGCATCTTGCAGGACATATGGACGCTGCTCAACTGCGGCATGCGCCTTGGCGATGTTCTTTCCTTCTTTTTTGCTGCTCATTTGTTTTCCTTGTCTCCCACCGATGACCGATGCTCCGATCAACCGTGGTGCGTTTGACAATCTGATAATTGGGAAATTTAGCTACTGAGCAATTTGAAATCGTTCGACCGCAGGGATCTCAATTACCCAATTTCTAAATTTCAATTACTCAATTCTTATCCAACTACTTCGATTCCCATCGAACGCGCCGTGCCGCGAACGCTCTTGATTGCGGTCTCGATCGACGCCGCATTCAGGTCGGGCATCTTCTGCTTGGCGATGTCTTCAACCTGCTTCAGGGTAACTTTGCCGACTTTGTCCTTGTTCGGCGTGCCCGATCCCTTGGCGATGCCAGCCGCGCGCTTTAGCAGAATTGACGCCGGTGGCGTCTTGGTGATGAAAGTGAACGAGCGGTCGTTGTAAACCGATACGACGACCGGGATGATCAGACCTTCCATCTCTTTCTGGTTAGTTCTGGCATTGAACTGCTTGCAGAACTCCATGATGTTGATCTGCGCCTGGCCGAGTGCCGGGCCCACCGGGGGCGCCGGAGTGGCCTTGCCCGCCGCAATCTGCAACTTGACGTAACCTGTAACCTTTTTCGCCATGATCTCTCTTCCGTCGGCAGCGCGAGTCTAGGATTTTCGGCTCGATAATCTGCGGACTTGTTCCACTTTTGTAATTTTGTAATTTCGTAATCGAGTAATTTGAAACCGTCGCAAAACTTTGGATTTCAATTACCAAATTACAAAATTACTCAATCTCGTTAAGCGACCTTCTCCACCTGATTGAACTCAAGTTCCACCGGCGTCGAACGTCCGAAAATCGTGACCATCACCTTCAGCGTCTCGCGGTCTTCGTTCACTTCGTCGACCACGCCAGTAAAGCTGGCAAACGGCCCTTCAGTAATGCGTACCGATTCGTTCTTCTCGAATTTAACCTTGAGCTTCGGCTTCTCGCGGCTGTCGGCCACTTTGTAGACGATGTGCTGTACTTCTTCATCCGAAAGCGGCGTCGGTTGCTGTCCGGTTCCGACAAATCCTGTTACGCGCGGCGTGGATTTCACCACGTGCCACACGTGATCGTCCATGTCCATTTCGACCAGCACATAGCCGGGATAGAACATGCGCTCGGAGGTGTACTTCTTGCCGCCGCGCACTTCGGTGACCGACTCGGTCGGGATCAGCACTTTGCCGATCTTTTCCTGCAGCCCGAAAGCCGCTACGCGGGACTCGAGAGACTCCTTCACCTTGCGCTCAAACCCCGAGTACGAGTGAATGATGTACCACTTCATGTTCGGGTTGCGCGGCGCTTCGGCCGTAGCCGTCGCTCCCTCAGCGGGAGGCTGCGTGCCTTCGCCAGATGTCATTTCGTTTTTTTCTTCGTCCTGCATATAAAGTGCTTCTTCCCGGCAGAATACCTGCGCCGCGTCCGTCTTCGAGCCCGATCAGTGCGCCTTGAAGAGTGTAAAGAGATAGGTCACGCCATGCTGAATGACGTAGTCGATAATCGCGAAATAGAGCGCGAAAATGAAAACGGTGATGACGACCACGGTCGTCGTGCCCCGCACTTCTTTCCACGAGGGCGCAGTCACCTTGCGCATTTCCGTGCGCACGTCGTTGTAGAACGTCCTGATCCGCTCCGGCCAGGATTTCATCCGCTCGCCGAAACTGCCACCGGCTGCTGCAATTGAATTCGCCATTTTCTTCGTCTCGACTGACATCTTTATTCCTGGCCTTGGCCCTTCTCTCCAAAAACTCTGGCAGGGGCGGAGGGATTCGAACCCCCAAGTTCGGTTTTGGAGACCGACAGTTTAACCGTTGAGCTTACGCCCCTGTTTCAATCGGGTAATTTGGTAATTAAGTAATTGTGTAATTTGAAATCGTGGCTTCCGCGTTTTCAATTACGCAATTACAAAATTTCCCAATTACTCAATTATTTCACTTCTTTGTGCGGCGTATGCTTGCGGCAACGTCGGCAGAATTTCTTGAACTCCAGCCGCTCGGTCGTCGTCTTCCGGTTCTTGGTCGTCGAATAGTTCCGCTCTTTGCAGTCACCGCATTGTAATGTCACTATTTCTCGGGGCATCTCAACAGCTCCTAACTTAGCTGCCAGCTTTCAGCCGCTAGCTCTTAGCTCAATCCTCTTGTCATCCTGAGGCGATTTTTGTCGCCGAAGGACCGCTGCATTTCTGTCGTCCCTACGGGACTCGCTCTTCATTTGATGCTAACCCGGGCCTTAGGTCCCGGGCTATCATATTCCGCCCGTTCGGGGCTGCTGTCGTGACGCCGCCTGCCGCCAGGCTTTCATCAGCATTTCACCGGTTCTGACTGACGACCAGCGACGAACCACCGCCTTACTGAATAATCTCCGCGATGGTGCCGGCTCCCACGGTGTGGCCGCCTTCGCGAATCGCGAAGCGCAAGCCCTTCTCCATGGCTACCGGCGTAATCAACTCGATCACCAGGCTGACGTTATCCCCAGGCATCACCATCTCGGTGCCCGCAGGCAAGCTCCGCCACGCCCGTCACGTCCGTCGTTCGCAGGTAGAATTGCGGCCGGTATCCCTTGAAGAACGGCGTGTGTCGTCCACCTTCTTCCTTCGTCAGGATGTAGACCTCTGCCTTGAACTTGGTGTGCGGCGTGATCGATCCCGTCTTCGCCAGCACCATGCCGCGCTCCACGTCCTCTTTCGCAATGCCGCGCAGCAACAGTCCCGCGTTATCGCCCGCCATACCTTCATCCAGCTGCTTCTTGAACATCTCGACGCCGGTGACTACCGTCTTGCGCGTCTCGCGGAAACCGACGATTTCCACTTCCTCGCCTACCTTCACCTTGCCGCGCTCGATACGTCCCGTCACTACTGTGCCGCGTCCCTGAATCGAAAAAATATCTTCAATCGGCATCAGGAACGGCTTGTCCAACTCGCGCGCCGGCTGCGGAACGTACTTGTCCACCGCCGCCATCAACTCGTCGACCTGCGCCTCCGCCTTTGCTTCTCCATTCAGCGCGTTCAGTGCCGAAACCCGCACGACCGGCACATCGTCACCAGGGAACTTGTAGCTCTTCAGCAACTCGCGCACTTCCAGTTCCACCAGCTCCAGCAGTTCCGGATCATCCACCGCATCAACTTTGTTCAGCGCGACGACCAGATACGGAACACCGACCTGGCGCGCCAGCAGCACGTGCTCGCGCGTCTGCGGCATCGGACCATCCGTCGCCGCCACCACTAGAATGCCGCCATCCATCTGCGCCGCACCCGTGATCATGTTCTTGATGTAGTCGGCGTGGCCCGGGCAATCCACGTGTGCGTAGTGCCGGTTCGCCGTCTCGTACTCCACGTGCGCCGTCGCGATCGTGATTCCGCGCGCTTTCTCTTCCGGAGCGTTATCGATCGAATCAAACGACCGAAACGTGTTCTTCGGATTGTGCTTCGACAACACCTTGGTGATCGCCGCTGTCAACGTCGTCTTGCCATGGTCAATGTGACCAATCGTTCCTACGTTGCAGTGCGGCTTTGTCCGATCAAATTTTTCTTTCGCCATAACCAGCCTCTAGCTCCTAAGCTTGTCATCCTGAGCCGCAGCTTTTTGCGGCGAAGGATCTATGTAACTTCTTTCCAGCTTTCCGCTGCCAATTCAGTAGTACTGATACAACTTCTTGAACTTGTGTCGCAGCGCCACTTCGACGCCTTCCAGCTTCGACAGATAAAACTCGCGCATCTGCGCCTGATCCGAAAGAGTCAGCGCCTTATATAGCTTTTGCGCATCCAGTCCCGCCGCGCCAAAACCTTCAAGCACCCGCTCCGTCAGCACTTTGTCGAAGTCGCGAATACGGATTCCCTTGCGATCCATCTGCTTCAGGAACCGCTCGACCTTCTCTGGCAAGAACGCCTGCTCGATTGCCGCTTGCAGCCCGGCGAACTCTTGCTGCTTCTCAACGTTAATCGCAGCCTGTTCGAACGCCATGTCATCCTAGACCATCAGAATCACTGGAGCGGGAGACGGGAATCGAACCCGCGACCAACAGCTTGGAAGGCTGTGACTCTACCACTGAGTTACTCCCGCCCTGAACCAGCTATCAGCCGTCAGCTTTTAGCAAAATCTCAGCGGCCAACGCCGTTCCACCCATCTACCCTACCGCAATCTCAATCTCTGGAGCCGATGACCAGGATTGAACTGGTGACCTCTCCCTTACCAAGGGAGTGCTCTACCAACTGAGCTACATCGGCTCGAACTTTCCATCCCAGCTCTCAGCTTTTGTCCGCGTCATTCTCGCTGGCGGGATGCATCACGTCCTTGCGCCGCAGCCAGCTCTTTACCGCGAACAGCAGCAGAATCGCCAGCGTCCCCGCGCGAATCCGCGCGATCGGTGATCGTCAGCCACGTCAGGACTCCAAGAATGACGTAGGCGATCAGCGCTGCCGCAAGGCGATTCATCTAGTAGCTCCCTCGCAAAAACCGCTCGGGATTTCGCCAGCGGGCTCCCGTTTGGCTCACGCTCCGCTGAACGGCTTAACACTGGTGCACAGGGAAGGATTCGAACCTTCGTACCTCGCTAGGAGGGACAGATTTACAGTCTGTTGGCTTTAACCACTCACCCACCTGTGCAGAAACTTTCGGGCGATGCGGCCGTCGCGCTCCGTCCGGCAGACCACGTTTCGCGTCCGCCGATCCATCACACCAAACCCGCAGACCTCCACGCAGCACAAGCACCACTTCTTCAATTCAATTGTCGCAAAACAGGGAAACCAGGGTTGCGCACAAGACAACTGCGAAGATCACTGCACGCCGGGAAAAGTCCGAATGGAGTGCGTTGGAAAACCTGTTGCGCCGCTAACCGAGTCCGCCGTTCGCCGGATAATTCGTGTCAGTTCTCTGGAGCTGGCGAAGGGATTCGAACCCCCGACCCTCTGATTACAAATCAGATGCTCTACCGACTGAGCTACGCCAGCAATTCTGGGGATCGCCGCGCTTTCGCGCAAACTAATCCCTCGGATCCCTTCCGAATGTCCGGGACAATTAGTTAAGTTATCACAAGGGCAAGTTTAGGTGCAACAAGGGGAGAACGCCCTTTTTCGGGTGCAAGGGATCATGAAGGTTTCGGATTGACTCTACCGACTCCAGCGTCATCCCGAAGCTCCGGCGCCCCTCAGCCGGGCGAGCGATGTCGCGCGGGGCTTTCCGGCACCGACTCAGATGCCGCTCGCAGGATCCTTCGCTCCGCCTGAAAAGCGGCTCCACTCAGGATGACGCCGCCTCGTAAGGGAAACTCGCGCAACAACTCCGCGTAAGGTTTCGCACACAAAGCTCTTCCCATAGACGTTCGAGTGGTGTATGCTCTCTCTCGCCTAGATGTTCGAGTGGAGGATTCCAGCTTTGGCAGAAAGCAAGTCCAACAATAATTCGGAGATGGTGCAGGGCACGCTCGACATGCTGATCCTGCGAACCCTGGTCACAGG
This sequence comes from uncultured Acidobacteriota bacterium, assembly GCA_963787685.1. Taxonomy (GTDB): domain Bacteria; phylum Acidobacteriota; class Terriglobia; order Terriglobales; family Acidobacteriaceae; genus Sulfotelmatobacter. The sequence goes on along the minus strand of CAWBED010000017.1, from coordinate 374,954 downwards.
GCCGGCGCACGGGCACACGATCGCGCACGTCATTGAGCATGCTTCGGAAAACGTGCTGGAGGTGGAGCAGGGATCGCTCTATCCCGCGCTGCACCGGCTCGAAGACCGCGGTTGGGTTACTTCGTACTGGGGGACGAGCGAGAACAACCGCAAAGCCAAGTTCTACAAGCTGACTGCTGTCGGCAAGAAGCAGTTGACCGCAGAGACCCAGCGCTGGCGGCAAGTCGTCACAGCCATCGGACGCATTCTCGGCGAAGCCGCCGAGTAGGAAGCAACCGCTATGACTCTCAAACGTTTCTTTCGACGCTCGCACGAAGACGCCGAACTATCACAGGAACTCGAATCGCACTTGGCGCACGAGATCGACGACAACCTCGCCCGCGGAATCAGCCCGGAAGAAGCGCGGCGCCGAGCTTATGTGAAGTTAGGGAATCCGCTCGTGATTCGAGACAAGGTGTGGGAAACGAATCGCCTCGCCTGGATTGAAGATACCTGGCGCGACTTGCGTTATGCGGCCCGCACTTTGGCAAAGAATCCCGGCTTCACTGCGGTTGCCCTGCTGGTCCTCGCGCTCGGCATCGGCGCGAACTCTGCGATCTACAGCTTCCTCGACGCGCTGCTGATGCGGTCACTGCCAGTATCTGATCCTGCTTCGCTCGCAGTCTTGAATTGGCACGCAAAAAATCTAGACGGCGACTTTGTCATGCACGGCATGAGCGGTAATGTCTGGGACGATTCACACCTGGGCCAAGTCAGCGACATCTTTCCTTACGCGGTCCTTGCTGTTGCTGAAAAGGAAGACAAGGTCTTTTCCGATGCATTCGCCTATTGCCATTCGCGAGAAGTGCGCGCCACGACGTTGCTGATCCACGGCCAAGCCGAATCCGCTGCCGGAGAACTGGTTTCGGGACGATACTTTCAAGCCTTGGGCGTCGTGCCGGTTGCGGGACGTATTATCACCGCCGACGACGACCGCGTCGGCGCTCCCAGCGTCGTGGTGACGAGCTACGGTTTCGCAGAGAGACATTTCGGATCCGCCGACGCAGCCACCGGCCAATCCGTTCTGCTCAACAACGTGCCGTTCACTGTGATCGGCGTCGCGCCACCGGAATTCTTTGGCGTCGATCCATCGAGGATTCCCGACTTCTATGTGCCTCTGCACACCAATCTATTGTTGGGCGCGTCGGACTCATTCGGCTTCAAAGCATCCGACTATCTCGATCAAAATTATTACTGGCTTCAAATCATGGCTCGCCTGCGGCCGGGCGTCACTCTGAAGCAAGCGCAAGCAGAACTGGGACCGAAATTCCAGCAGTGGGTGGCGGCCACCGCGACTAACGATCGCGAGCGAGCAAATCTGCCCATCCTTCAGTTACGAGAAGGGCAGGGCGGCCTGGACCAGTTGCGCCGCGAGTTTTCAAAACCGTTTCTTGTGCTGATGATCTTGGTGGCCCTGATTCTGGCCATCGCGTGTTCGAACGTCGCGAACCTGCTCCTGGCCCGCGCGACCACGCGACGGCGGGAAATTGCTTTGCGCCTAAGCCAGGGCGCCAGCCGGTGGCGAGTCATCCGCCAGCTTCTTACCGAAAGCATTCTGCTCGCTGGTGTGGGCTCAGCGCTTGGATTGGTGCTCGCCGCCTGGGCAGTCCGCTTCCTTTCCGCGTTGCTCCCTCCGGAATCCGGAACCTTAGCGGCGAGCGTCGCATTGAATTGGCGCGTCTTCGCCATCACCGCAGGAGTTGGCTTGCTGACGGGCGTCATCTTTGGTCTCGTGCCCGCTCTTCAATCGACCAAAGTGGAGTTAACGTCGGCTCTCAAGGAAACAGTCGGAACCCGGCAGCGGCCGCTTCGTGCACGCTGGTGGCAAGTCTGGCCCGTTTCGATCAATCATGTCCTGGTCGTCAGCCAGATTTCGATTTCATTGCTGATTCTGGTCGCCGCCGGACTTTTCGTCCATACTCTTTCGAATCTGCAGTCCATCAACCTCGGGTTCAATCGTGAGAACCTGCTGCTGTTCGACGTCAATGCGAGGCAGGCCGGACACCACGATCCGGAGCTCTCAGAGTTCTATTTCCGGCTCAGGGATGAACTCGCTGCTCTACCCGGAGTTCGGGATGCCGGACTTGCGCAAGATTCACTGGTCGGCGGCGAAGATGAAATGCCCATCAGCCTGCCCGGTCTTCCGCCACGCGATGACACGCGCTTCAAGACCGTCGGAGCGCGTTTCTTGACGACCATGCAGATTCCGATGCTGGCCGGCCGCGATATCGACGATCGCGATCGTCCCGGCTCCCCAGCCGTGGCCGTGGTGAACGAGAATTTTGCGCAGGTGAATTTCCCCGGCCAGAATCCGGTCGGAAAGCACATCCTGCTTTGGGGCGAGCACCAGGAAACAACCCTGAAACGCGATATGGAGATCGTGGGCGTGGCCCGCAACGCCCACTACGGCAATTTGAAGAACGACTTTCTTCCGGTCGTCTACCTTCCCTTCAATCAGGGCTTCCCGCCGCCAAACGAGATGACGTTTGCTATCCGGACCGCCGGCGATCCACTCGCATTCGTGAACTCGATCCGCGACGTCGTTCGCAATGCCGATTCGCATCTTCCAATCTCAAAAGTCCGTACGCAAAAAGCCGAGATCCGGCAGAACATGTACGAGGAAGCAATTCTCGCCGACCTCTCCTCGGCATTCGCCGTCCTGGCTCTCGTCATTTCGTGCGTCGGCCTCTACGGAACGATTTCCTACGGCGTAGCCCGCCGTACGGGTGAGATCGGCATCCGCATGGCCCTCGGCGCGCAACGCGGACCGGTGCTCTGGATGGTGCTGCGCGAGGTATGCCTGCTGGCGGCAGTGGGGCTCGCCATCAGTATCCCGATCGCGCTCGGAGCCTCCAAGTTTCTGCAGTCACTGCTCTTCAAGATGAAGCCGAACGACCCGCTGGCTCTTGTTGCAGCGGTGGCGATTCTGGTGGTTGCCGCGCTTTTGGCAGGTTCGGTTCCAGCCCGGCGGGCGGCGAATATCGACCCGATGTCGGCCCTCCGGCACGAGTGAATTTGTGGTCCAGGATGCTATCATTTCATCCCTGACCGCTATTCATGCGAATTAGACGCACTCTCCCCATCGCTCTCGCGGTCGTTCTCATTGCCGCGGCGGTAACGCTCACCGTCGAACTGCGCAAGGCTGCTCCGCCGGAACCCGCGCGCCTGCTGCCGGGAGCTGACGGATTTCTTTACGCCAACCTCACTTGGGTACGCCGGACGAGCAGCGGCAAACCGCTTTTCCCCGTCTCCCACGATCCTGACTATGAACGTTTCATCCAGGAGACCGGATTCGATTACGAGCGCGACCTAGAGGCGGCCGCCTTTGCCGTTCATTACCCGGAAAAGTGGCCCGGCGGAGGCACCGGCGGCGCCGCCCCCGAGCCGCGATTCTCGGAAGTCTTCGTCGGGCACTTCGATATAAGCAAATGCATCGCCTACCTGAAGCACACGGCGCAGTCGGTCGAGAATTACAACTCCATCGACATCTATACGATTCCGCTCTATGGACGAACGTTCCGCATCGCGATGCTTGGAGTCGATACCGTCGCCGCTTCGAATCATGAAGATCCGGCGGTGATCCGCGGCATCGTCGACCGCTCGCGGCGTCTGGCCTCTCCGTTCGGCGGCCCAGCCTTGCTGCGGAAATATTACAAGCGAGTGCAGCTTGCGAGTCCCGTTTGGCTGGTTGCGCGCGTCGACCCTGCTGCACCCGAGTTTGGCAGCTGGTCGAATCTTTTTGCGAAGCCCGCCGAAATCGTCGTTTCCGCCAGCTATAACCCACTCCATTTACCGCTGCGCTCGGGCGTCCTGCACGTGCGGGCGGAGGCTTGGGCGGCCAACGGCGACGACGCTCGCAACATCGCCGACAAGCTCAACGTGTTTCTCGCAATGTTTCATAGCGCGGAGTCTTCGGTCGGATCCCCTGGTACCGATGCCGACGTAAAAGCCCTCTTCGACAGCCTGCAGGTGCGACAGGAAGACAAGCACGCCATCCTCTCGGCCACGCTCCCAACGGACTTCTTTCGGAAGCTGGTGGATTCTCCCGAGCAGGTGCCGGGTCTAACACCAGTTCCGGACCAGCCTCGCAAAGACGACAAGAAGAAGTGAGGGAGCAGAGTTCAGGAGCTGGGGGTCAGGGGCCAGGGAATAGTGGGCAGTGATTAGTGCCTAGTGAAAACTCACTCAAACAGGTCACTAAAGCACTAGCCACTTTTCACTGACCCCTGGCTCTGACCCCTGGCTCCTGATCCCTACAACCCTCTGAACCCTTTTCTTCTCCCGCGCGTCTCATTTCAGATGAGCCTCACTCAGCAGGTACAATAAAAGCGCATGTCGAGCCTTCCACTGCCGATTGCCGCATTCTTCGCCGGCCTGATTTCGTTTCTCTCGCCGTGCGTGCTTCCGCTGGTTCCGGGATACGTTTCTCTGATCTCGGGCGCGGGCGTCGAAGAGCTAAAGTCGCCGCAGGGACAGCTCATGCGCCGGGTGATGGTGAACTCGGTCGGATTCATCCTCGGATTCACCGTCGTCTTCATGACGTTGGGAGCGATCTCGACCGAGATCGGCCAGGTCGCCGCCCGCTACAAGCACACACTCTCGATCATCGCGGGCGTAGTCATCATTATTTTCGGGCTGCACCTCACCGGGATCTTCAAGATCAAGGCGCTTTACACCGACGCTCGCCTGCATAGCGTAAAGGGCAGTAGCACTCCGATCGGTGCCTTCGTCATCGGATTCGCCTTCGCTTTCGGCTGGACGCCCTGCCTGGGGCCGATTCTGACCGCCATCCTCACGCTAGCCAGCGAGCAGGACACACTCGTCAAAGGGATGATACTTCTTGGGGTTTATTCGCTCGGGCTGGCCGTGCCGTTCCTGTTGACCTCGCTCCTGATGGAGCGCTTCCTGAAGTTTTATAGCCGCTTCCGGTCGCACATGCACGCCCTCGAAGTGGCTTCCGGCGGTTTGCTGATTGCTCTGGGAGTGCTGCTGGTGATGGGGCGGTTTACGCTGATCTCCAGTTGGTTATCGTTCTTAAATCGTTTTGCGTTGTGAGGTTCTAGTTCTATGTCTTCCGTCGAAAATTCGCATCAAGTACAGGTCGAGAATCCGCAGTGGTGTCCCAAGTGTGGCGCCGCGTTAGGAACCGGCGAGGGTAAGGCAGAAGTAACTCCCGGCACGCCGACGTGCGAAGCGTGTGGCGCACCGCTGGTCCAGCCTTTGGCAGAAGCTGGCGCTCCGATCCCGCCGCCAGCCCCTGCAAAGAATCGCAATCCCCTGGCTCTCGTCGTCGTCGCGATCGTCGCCGCCGCGATGCTCTACTTCGGATTCCACATGGCTCGGCGCGGTGGCGCAGACAATGCCGCTCCGCCAATCCTCGGCAAGTCCACGCCCGCTCCCGACTTCACTCTCGACAAATTGGACGGCGGCAATCTGAAGCTTTCCGATCTCCGTGGCAAAGCCGTCCTGCTGAATTTCTGGGCGACATGGTGCGGTCCGTGCAAGATTGAAACTCCGTGGCTCGTGGAATTGCAGAATCAATATGGCAGCCAGGGCCTGCAGGTGGTCGGCGTCGCGATGGACGATTCCGGCAAGGACGAGATCGCCAAGTTCGCGAAAGACATGGGCGTCAACTATCCCGTTCTGCTAGGCAAAGAAGCGGTGGGCGACGCCTACGGCGGAGTTCCGGCACTACCTGAGAGTTTCTTCATCGGCCGCGACGGCAAAATCGTCGACCGCATCATCGGCCTGAAGGGCCGCGCCGACATTGAGGATTCCATCAAAAAGGCGCTGAACACACAAGCCAGCGCCGAGAGCACTAACCCGGCCCCGCAAACGTTGCAGGCTCACAATTGACAATAGGAACGACGTTGCGTTCCCTCTACTATTGATCTGTCTTTCGGGCGTCGCACGACCATGAACTGCAAGAGCATGATTCCGCCAAGACCCAACCCGGCATTCGTTGCATTCTTCGCCTTGCTTGCGGGCGCGGCGTTCGCGCAATCCGGCAAGGCTCCTTCCGTTTCGATGGTTCCGGTCGGACTGGTAACTGCAGAGCGCGCCACGCAGACCATGGTTCCGCTGAATTTCCGCGTCGCCTCTGGATTCCACATCAACTCGAACATGCCGAGATCGGAATTCCTGATCCCAACCTCTCTGAAGATGGATCTGCCTACTGACATCATCCTCGGCAAAATCGAGTATCCCGAAGGCCAGGATCTCTCTTTTCCTTTTTCGCCGGATGAAAAGCTCAGCGTCTACAGCGGGGACTTCACCGTCAACGTCGCGGTGCATCCGCTCCACGCAGTCACTCCCGGAAAATATGTGATGCACGGCGTGCTGCGCTATCAGGCCTGCGACAATGCCCAGTGCTTCCCGCCAAAAGCGCTGCCCGTCAGCTTTGATGTAAAGGTCACAAAAGAGCCGCCCACTCCGCACAAAAATCCAGCGCAGAGCCCGCACGTACACAATTAACTGTCAGCGTTCAGCCGTCAGCCCTTCGCGTCTCCCTCTGCACATTCGCCGCTTTTGACGAATCAGAATGCCGCTCGTAAGATTTCCGCAATGAAGCGACTCCTCCTGTTCTTTTTCCTGACGAGTACCACCGCGGTTTGCGCAGCTCAGATGCGCGCCACTGTTCTGCTCATTGATGACGTCACCGTAATCGACGTAAAGGGCGGTCAGTCTCTGCCGCATCGCTGCGTGCTGGTCCGCGGCACCAGGATTTTCGCCGTCGTGGGTCCCGAAGATTGCGTCAAGGCGCGCCGCATCGACGGCATCTCGATTGATGGCAAAGGGAAATTTCTCATCCCCGGCCTCTGGGACATGCACGTCCACATGGTCTTCGGCGACTGGTTCCCGCGCGGCAAAGAAGTCACGCTGCCGCTGTTCATCGCTAACGGCATCACGGGCGTGCGCGACATGGGCGGCGACCTCGAAGTACTCCAGCAGTGGCAAAAAGAGATTCAGGCGAAAACGCTGCTCGGCCCGCGCATCGTCATGTCCGGTCCCATGCTCGACGGCCCGCAGCCGCGCTTTCCCAGCTCGATCGCGATCAAAAATCCGGATGACGGGCGCCGCGCCGTCGACGACCTCAAAGTCCGCGGCGTCGATTTCATCAAGCTGCAGTCGTTGATCCCGCGCGACGCGGTCTTCGCCATCGCCGACGAGGCGAAGAAGCAGAAAATTACTTTCGTCGGACACGTGCCGGATTCCGTGCGCGCTTCCGAGATGTCCGACGCAGGGCAAAAGAGTTTCGAGCACCTCATTGGGATCTTCGAAGGCAGCTCGCCGCTCGAAGACGAATTCATCAAGGGAAAAAAGACCGAGACGCAATTTCTCACGACTTACGATCCAAAGCGCGCGCAGGCTCTGTTCGCGCTGCTCGCGAAAAATCAGACATGGCAGTGTCCTACGTTGGTTTGGGAGCGCGGCGGCAACCTGATTGATCAGACGGACTTCGCTCACGACTCGCGGGCGAAATATGTTCCGGCCTACTGGAAAGATGTCACCTGGAAGCGCTTCACCGATGAGATCACGCACGACTTCAATACCGACGATCTGGCCACGCGCAAGCGCTTCGTCGAAAAAGAATTGGAAGTCGTGAACGCGATGCACCGCGCGGGCATTCCATTCCTTGCCGGCACCGATACTCCACCTGGCGTCTATATTTTTCCCGGCTTCAGCCTGCACGAAGAATTGCAGCGATTCGTGGCCGCGGGATTCACTCCGTTGGAAGCGCTGCAAACCGCGACGATCAATCCCGCGAAATTCCTTGGAATGGAAGACAAGTTGGGAACGATCGAGCAAGAGAAGCTTGCCGATCTCGTACTGCTGGATGCGAACCCGCTCGACGACATCCGCAACACGCAAAAGATCGCCGCAGTCGTCGTCAACGGCCGCTATCTGTCGCGAGATGAGCTAGACAAGATGCTAGCGGGAGTAGAGAAAGCCGCGCAGGCGAAGTAGGTGTCGGTTTCCAAACCCTCCACCCAAAAAAGCGCTGTCATCCTGAGCGAGACGCCTTGTGTCTCGCGAAGGACCTATGCACTCCGCCAGCAGTGCCAAAGCCGCTTGCATAGATCCTTCGGCGCCAAAAGCTGCGTCTCAGGATGTACCATCGACACGTCCCCGTGAGCCACTCGATGCCCGAATCCCGTCCCGTAATCCGTGTGGCCATACGTCCCAAAGACGACGCCGACCGTGAAAGCCTTCAGCGGGTGCTGAACGATCTCGCCCGAGAAGATGCCAGCATGAGAGTTGGCGCTGCATCCGCCGAGGGAGAGGCCGTTATTGGTGGAGTGCAGGAACTGCATCTTCGAATTATCTGCGAGCGCATCTCGCGGGAATTTGGAATCCAGATCGAAGTGGGGCCGCCCGAAGTAATTTATCTGGAAACGATTCGCAAGAAATCCGAGGCCGAGGGCAAATATGTCCGCGTTTTCTCTCGCCATCACAACTACGGCCACGTGAAGATCAGGCTGGAACCTCTGGAGCCTGGGATCGGCTACGAATTCATCGACGATATAAAAGGCGATGCAATTCCAGCCGCGTTCCGCCGGCCGGTCGATCTTGGAATTCAAGAGGCGATGAAGGGCGGCATCTTGCAGGGACACGAAATGGTCGACATCCGGGCAGTTCTCTATGACGGCAGCTATCACGCCAAGGACTCGAATGAAATGGCGTTCAAGATCGCGGGCGCTATGGCTTTCAAGGAGGCGGCGCGTCAAGCGAGCCCGGTCGTTCTGGAACCGATCATGACGGTAGAAGTGTCGGCGCCCGACAAATTTGTCGGTGCAATCGTGGGTGACCTGAGTCTTCGTCGCGGACGGATTGAAGGCTTAAAACATAGCTCTGGCTGGCAGGTGATCCGAGCCACCGTGCCTCTGGCCAACCTGCTCGGTTATCCGAATCACGTGCCTTCTCTTACGCAAGGTAAGGCTGCCGTTTCAATGAAATTTCTCGGTTACGAACGGGCTCCACATCCCGACGACCCGGGAGAGAATGCAGCCGGCGTAACTGCAACCAAACCAAAAAGCCCACAAGCGGGAAGCGGCTTCGCAGCTGCTCAATGGGACGACGAGTCCTAGTGATGCGCCCCAGCGGCGTTAGCCTTTTCCGCCCTGTTTCTTCTCTACCTTCGCCCATGTATCTTTCAGCGCCACGGTCCGGTTGAACACCGGCTTGCCCGGCTTGGAATCCGGATCAGCGCAGAAATATCCCAGGCGCTCGAACTGATAACGGCTCCCCGCTGTCGCATTCGCAAGCGAAGGCTCCAGCTTCGCGTTCGTGATCACTTCCAGCGAATTCGGGTTTAGATAATCGAGAACATCCTTGCCCTCTTCGACGTCTCCAAGATTTTCCTTGGTGAACAGGTTCTCGTAGATGCGCACCTCGGCGTCGACTGCATGCTGAGCTGAAACCCAATGAATCGTCGACTTCACTTTTCGTCCATCGGGCGGTGCATTGCCGCCGCGCGTCGCGGGATCGTAGGTGCAATGCACTTCAACCACTTCACCCTTCTCATCCTTCACCACGCTTTTCGCAGTGATGAAGTATCCGTAACGCAGCCGCACCTCGCGCCCCGGGGTCAGGCGGAAATATTTTGGTGGAGGCACTTCCCGGAAATCATCCTGCTCAATGTAAAGCACACGCGAGAATGGAACTTTGCGCGAGCCTGCGCTCTCATCTTCCGGATTATTGGTCGCATCCATCTCCTCGACCTGGTCCTCCAGATAGTTGTCGATCACGACTTTCAGCGGACGCAGCACCGCCATCACCCGGGGTGCGCGCTTGTTCAGGTCTTCGCGGACGAAATGTTCGAGCATCGCCAGCTCGACAATGCCGTTGGTGCGCGAGACTCCCGCAGCCTTAACAAAATTGCGGATCGCTTCCGCCGTATACCCGCGCCGTCGCAGTCCCGACAAAGTCGGCATGCGCGGATCGTCCCATCCCCGCACCGTCTCCTGCTCTACCAGCTGGCGAAGCTTGCGCTTGCTCATCAGCGTGTAAGTCAGGCTGAGGCGGTCAAACTCAATCTGCTGTGACGGAAAAATTCCCAACTGCTCGATGAACCACTTGTAAATCGGCTGGTGATCGGCGAACTCGAGAGAGCACATCGAGTGCGTCACTTTTTCCAGCGAGTCCGACTGGCCATGCGCGAAGTCGTACATCGGATAAATGCACCACTTATTTCCCGTGCGGTGATGCTCGGCATGCAGAATGCGGTACATGACCGGATCGCGCATATTAATGTTTGGCGACGACATATCGACTTTCGCCCGCAGCACTCGCGACCCATCGGGAAACTCTCCGGCCTTCATGCGCTCAAACAGATTCAGATTTTCTTCGACCGAACGAATGCGAAACGGACTGTCTTTCCCAGGTTCAGTCAGCGTTCCACGATGCTTGCGGATCTCTTCCGCGGAAAGATCGTCGACGTATGCCTTGCCATCTTTGATCAGCTTGATCGCCCACTCATACAGCTGGTCGAAATAATCCGACGCGTAAAACAGCCCATCCCACCGGAAACCAAGCCACTTCACGTCCTCCATGATGGAGTCGACGTACTCGGTATCTTCCTTTTCAGGATTCGTGTCGTCGAAGCGCAGGTTGGTCTTGCCGCCAAACTCGTCAGCGAGTCCAAAGTCGAGGCAGATCGCCTTGGCGTGTCCGATGTGCAAATATCCGTTGGGCTCAGGAGGGAAGCGAGTCTGCACACGCCCGTTGAACTTGTTCGTCTTTAAGTCTTCGATCAAGCGTTCGCGAATGAAATTGGAAGGGCGCGGCTCGGGAGAGGGATGCTCACCCGTCTCGGCCTCGGCTGCTGACGGATTCATATCTTTGATCTTACCGCATAGAAAGCAGAAAGAACGTTAGCGCCATCGCGCGTGCAGCTAACGTTCTCGCAAAATTCCCGACTTCGAACTGTTATAGATAATTGTTGTTAGGCGACACAGGGAAATTACTCATGTAGCGACGGCCGCCTCGGCCGTCCCGCGAAGCGAAGCGAGCGGAGTTACATGGAACCCAATGTTTTACCTCACCGGCAGCGACGCCGCTTGTCGCCCGACCGAAATCTGTTTCCGGATTAAGCGGAGCAGCTGCCACGTCTGAACAACGCCGCCGATGCAGACTCCCAACCAGGTGCCCGCGAGACTGATCAGCACCGACACGTTCACCACCGCGGCGATGCGAATAAAATGCGGCGAGTTCTTCACGGAATCCGCCAGCGTCAGAAACGGATACCAACCTCCGCTCGCGGGCTGTGACGCTGCATTGATCATGAAATTCAGCAGCACAAGCGTGAAACCGGACTGAACCAGCTGCGTCGTCAGCGGAAACCACGTCCACTGCGGACGCCCCAGGATCACTGCTGGGCGCAAAATGTTCACGATGGCCAGCAAGACAATCGGCACATAAACCGCATGCCACAGGGGTGCGGGTTTCAGGAATGCGGCGGCGGGACCGAGTAGCATCCACAGATGCTCCGGCACCAACAATAACCACACCAGGCCGAAGACGTTAAACACCAACTCGCAGAATGTCTGCGAGAATGAGGTCTTGCGTTGCGGTTTCTGGACTGGCGGCAGCTTGAAGGGATCCCACTGGCACGCCCCGACGTGTACCTGGGTACGCTCTACTATCGCGAAGACCAGTGTGACAATGCCTGCTGCGATGAATAATCCGGACCACAAACTACCGATCGTGTTGAGAATGGCTGCACCCCAATTGCCTGCAGCATTCGCCAGATTGACCGGACCCACAATGAAAATAAAAACGGGCACCAGAATCCAGAACAGCACCATCTTCAGTACGAACTGATAGGTGGGATACAAGGCCGGCCCGATCAAAGACCTGCTCGGCCCGAGGCGGCTGCCGACCACCATCGGGGCGCCGCAGCGTTTGAGGATCGCTGCCACTTCCTCTTGGTCGAGCGAGCGGCCGAGTTCCCCCTCCTTGTCCTCGATTTGAGAACGCAGATCCTCTCCCAACTCTGCGATCAGATCGTTTTGACGCTCCGATTTTGGGAGCCAGAAGCGGACGGCCTGCAGGTACCGTTCAACGAGCTCTTCGGAAGTGCGGCTGGTGGTGATGCTCATAAAGTTATGCCTCTTGAAGAATTTTGCTGAGCGACGCGTTGATGCTTTGCCACTCTGCTAATAACTGCTCCAAAATCTGTTCTCCGGTGGCCGACAGCCGGTAAAAGCGCTTGTTGCGCTTATCCTCTTCCCGCCATTGGCTAACCAGCAGACCTTGTGTCTCCAGCCGGCGAAGCAGCGGATAGAGAGTTCCTTCATCAATCGCTAACCCATCGTCTGCCAATGCCTTACGGAGGGTGTACCCGTACTGTTCGGTCCGGAGCTGAGCTAAGACGGCCACGATCAGGCACCCCCGTCGCAATTCCAACTTCAGGTTCTCGAGAACCTCGGCTGCGCTATTAGTACCATTCGTCATATAGTATGTGATACACACTATGTATCACACAGTATAAATTGTCAAGGCTTTTCTTCAGAAATTTGAAAAAAAACGTGGCTGGCTGGCGCTTCTGTCCGCTTAGACGTTGATTCTCAGTAGTGAGCGTGCCGACTGGGAGTTTTCAGCTTGAGGAGGCTAGCCTCGTCCGGCTTTCTTGACGAAGACGTGGTAGCTCGCGGCATCCCAGGCGTTGTGAATTCCAATGAAGAGAAGCAGCAGCGCGGCGCCGGCAACGCCAAACAGAGCCTCATGTGCGTGGGAGCGTGCCGCAAGTGCCGACGCAGCCAGCACCGCGTAGGCCACGAGAGGCAGCGCCGCATGAAACAACCAATCCTCAAACTCAGGACGATACGCGGTCTGGACTCGCAAACGCCGAGTCACGATGATGGTGTAGACAAATCCGCCGAAGCCCAGCACATTACAAAAACTTGCGGGCCCCACGATACTTCGCCAAGGAGCGCTCAGAGCCGCCGAGAGCAGCAGCGCCATTGCGAAGTGAACGATTGTAGGCGTCGCGAATGCTTCCCCGGCCTGCCCTTGGCCGGGCGTTCGGGGCATATCAGCAACCAGGGCCATGACCACAAACTGTAGTCCGATCAAAGCGCCGGCCGACGACCCGACGATGACATAAAAGTTCATCCATCCCGCGAGTGGCGTCATGCAGGCACCAATTCTTCCGGCGTCACTTTTCCGGGGAGCGTCACCGCTTCGAAGAAACTTTCCTGCGCGATCATCGCAAGCCACTCCATACCATCTGGTGAAACAGCTTATCCATCGACTCGGGTGATTCTTTCTCGCCGCGATCCAGCCACCATCGCAGTAAGGACAACAAGCTCCCAGCCAGTGCCGAAGAGCGAGCGCTCAATTCACGCGGAGACAGTTTCGGAAGCCGCCCGGATTCAGCCAGCCGCCGCTCGATTCCACGCGCAAAGTAGCCTTGTGCGAGATCGAAGAAATCGTTGAGACGCTCGGACTCGGCCAGCGCGCGGTAGAGCCTGTTCTGATTCCCAATGTGCGCGAACATCTCCGCCACTGGAACTACGCGATGCGACTTTTCGTTGTGAGCGGTGAGCATCGTGCTCATGATTTCCAGGAACTCTTCGAGCTGGCTAAGAAGTAGATCATCCGTGTCGCGGAAGTGAAGATAGAACGTCGAGCGGCCGACTGAGGCGCGATCCAGCACTTCCTGCACTGTCACCTGATCGATGTGTTTCTCCAGGATTAATTCGATCAAAGCGCGTCCCAAGCGTTCGTGGGTCCGCCGGACGCGCTGATCGAGGTTGTGACGCCGCATGCCTCGATGTTTCCTTCGCCCGGCATGTTCGTGCAACTCGGATTGCGCATTCCTGGACATCGACCGCCTCTTTGTTCAGCAACTCAAAATCGTCCTCGACTCTGCGCCGTTCCGCCGCTACATTCCGCACTCAGGAAAAGGAGAACACGATGAACCGATTTCGCTTACTTGCAACTGTAACGATTTTGACATTCGCTCTTACTCTGGTTGCGCAACAGGCTACCACCAAAGCCGCGCCGAGTGGAGCTCACAGCGGAGTTCCAACCGCTGAAGTGCAGCTGAAGTTTTTCGCGACAAAGCTTGGTCTCACCGCCGATCAACAGGACAAAATGAAACCCATACTCCAGGAGTTGCACGATACCACGGTGAAGCTCGTAGAGGACGACACCATCTCGAGCGACGAGCGCATGAGTAAGGTCATAAAGTCGCGCTATGCCGCCGATAGTAAAATCCGCGCGATCCTGAGCGACGACCAGCAGAAAAAGCTCGACCAGGTCGAACACGAGCCGCACCCTGAATTGCATGGAGACGTGAAGTGAAGCAACTAGGAATGAATTCGAGAAGCGCTCAGGAATCTACGAGTGTTGACTTCTTCCGCATCCAGACTTGCCATGTCAGCGGGCCGGCCGTTTCGTCGCTCATCGGACGGCCCGAGATTTTCAGGGCTAGCTTGATCTGACCGTGATGGTAACCTTCGTGCCAGATCATGTGTTGGAGCAGGAGGATCGGATGGTCGTAGTGAACGTCCATTTCCCGGCCCGCTTCCAACCTTCCCTTTACCGCATCCAGAACCGTCTTGGCGCTTTCATCCAACATCTGAGCCATGTGGACTGGGTCGCGCTCGGCTACCCATTCTTTCTGGGGTAAATCGGTGGAGAACTCGGGTGCGTCCTCGGAGACAAATACCAGCCGCACGTAATGAATATGGGCGAACATCTCGGCGACCGACGGGCCTCCCTCCATCGTCCTGGCCTCAAAGCCGCCGTCGGGAATGGCGCGAAGCAGGTTTACGAGGATGCGATTGTTTCGCTCCCAGGAGTCGAGCAGAGCCGCGAGCACACTTCGGTCTGAAGTCATCACTCACACCCGTCATGCGCCTCCGGTTAGGCCTTCAGAACTGCCTGCACATAGGCGGCCTTCATCGGAAGCCGCCGAATCATCTTCCCGGTCGCATCGTGGAGCGCGGCTGCAATCGCCGGAGCCGCGAGCGCGTTTGCAGCTTCCGAACCGCCGCCGTATGCTCCAACTTTCGGATTATTGAGCAGCACGACTTTGATCTCCGGTATGTCCGCCATCGTAGGGATCGGGTAGCTCGTCCAGTCCTCGTTGGTGATGCCGCTCTCGTCGAACGTCATTTCTTCGAAGAGGGCGTGGGCGATTCCCATCACCGCTCCGCCCTCGACATTCCGCTTCAACTGCATCGGATTGACGATGATGCCGGGATCAACCGCGATCGTGTACTTCTCCACTGCGATCGCGCCGGTGCTCGGCGTGACCGCAATCTGGCAAACGCAAGCCCAGTAAGTTCCGCTGCGCAGCATCAGCGAAACTCCGCGGCCTCGAACCGGCGTGGCTCCGATGGACACAGGATTCGGACGTGGGGACGGTCGAGTATCCCAACCGGAGGCGTCTCTCACTGCTTTCAGCACGCTGATCGCCCGCTCCTCGTTCGCATGGTCGATGCGGAACTGGATTGCGTCCGCGCCTGCAAGTGCTGCTGCTTCGTTGATCGCCAGTTCGCGCGGATAGTTCTGCTGGAACTGGCCCGGCGTCCGCATGCTGTGGTCGCGGATTCCGACAGCGATCGGCGACTCTTTCTGTCCCACCTGAAAGGTCCCGTGGCCATTCTCCGTCAGGTTCGTAACCTGCGCGTACACCCACGGGTCTTCAATTCCGTTCACGGTCGAAGTCACACCGCCCGAGTGCACCTGCGGAGCAGACATTGTGGGCAGCCCCGCCAAGATAGCGCCGACCGGCCGATCATCCTGCATGGCCGGCATGTAATGGTCGATCTGGTAAGCGGCTATTTTTCCTTTTTCGTCGATCGCAATCTGGACGTCGGAGTACGCCGCGGCCGATTGCGTCGACCACTGCATATCATCGGCACGCATCCACTGCACGCGCACCGGCTTGCCGACCGCTTGCGACAGCAGCACCGCCTCATCTTCCGCGCCCGAGTTTCCGCCGTTTGACCTGCCGTAGTGTCCGGGCCCGGGATACGCGTGCACGATCACATGATCGGGCGTGGTGCCGAGCATGGTCGCGATTTCGCCGCGAAGCGCCTGCGGGTTTTGATTGTGTACGTAGATATGCACCGTTCCGTCTGCTTTCACATCGGCCACCGCCATCGTTGGACCGATGGGCGCGTGCTTCATGTAGGACAGCTGATACGTCGCCGAATGCTTTTTGTGTGCCGACGCGAGCACGGGGGCAACATCGCCTTTGGAAGGCTTGCTCTTCTCGATTGGCGCGGAGGTCCAATCCGACTGCTCCCGCAGATGCTGGTAGAGCTTGGCATTGCCGGGCAGCCCTTTCCAATCGGTCCACTTCGTGGCGCCGGCAACCTGCTCGGCGGCTTGGATGGCTTCCCACTCCGTCGGTGCCACCACTCCGACAAGACTCCCTTTCACAATGACTTGCGCGTTCGGGAATTGCTTCTTATCCGGTTGACCCGCGGAGACAAGCGTGGACCCGAGCGTCTTCGGATGAATCACTCGCGCATGCAGCATCCCGGGCAACCGCACATCGGTCGCCCACGTTTCTTTCGCCGCCACTTTCGAACTGATGATGGAATTCTTGAACGACTTGCCGATGACTGTGTACTCACTCACCGGCTTCATCGGCGGATTGCCTTCGATCGTCAAGCCCATGATGCTGGTGAGGTCTCCAGAAACGGGGATCGTGAGCCTCAGTTGCTGATTCTTGACGAGATCGCCATATGAAATGCTCTTACCACCGCCCGTCACGACGCCGTCTTTAACCGAAAGCTTCTCTTTCGGCACGCCGAGTTTTTCCGACGCAAGGTCGAGCAGCGCCTGGTACGTATAAGCGGCTGCCTTACGGATGTTCGGCGTTCCCCGACCGAGAAAATCAAAGGCGCCGCTGCCGTCCGGCGTGAGATCAGTATGTCCCGCAACGACGGTGGTGATCGCCTCGAACGGCACACTCAACTCATCGGCAACTATTTGCCGGTAGGCGGTGAAGGTCGACCCCTGCCCGAAGTCGCTCTTTCCAGTACGAATCAGCACGGTGTTGTCGGGATGAATCTCGATCCACGAACTTCCCAGCGTTGGATCAAGCGAATTCTTGAACGTAGCAGGCTTCGCTGTATCGGCCTTCAGCAGTTCCGTTCCAACAAAGCTGAATCCGACGGCGAGAACGCCGCCCGCTTTGATGAATTGGCGGCGCGATAGTGTCGGTCCAATAACATTCGAGGGCTTTTCACTCATGGTAGCCATCGCTTAACTCCTTTTCGCCATGATCGTGGCGGCATGTTGTACGGCCTCAATGATCGCCACGTAGGTTCCGCAGCGGCATAGGTTCGGCGACACTCCCGATGTGGTGAAGGCCTCTTTAATTTGCGTCAGCGTCGGATGCGGATTGCTCTCGAGGAGTTCCGTCGCTTTGATCATCATTCCGTTCTGGCAAAAGCCGCACTGCGGAGTCTGCTCCTCGATCCACGCTTGCTGCACCGGATGGAGCGTGCTCTTGGCTTCCTCTGCGGACAGGCCCCTGAGCTTGGCCCACCTCGCGGGCAACCCTTCGAGCGTGGTGATCTCCTGGTTGGCGACGCTCGCCACCGGAGTGACGCACGAACGCGTCTCCTTACCGTCCACCAGAACGGCGCAGGCTCCGCACTGCGCGAGTCCGCAGCCAAATTGGGGGCCGATCAATTCGAGATCGTTGCGCAGAACATAAAGCAGCGGCGTGTCGTCGGGCGCCTGCACCTCGCGCCGAACTCCATTCACATTGAGCGTGGCCATAGAGAACTCCCTTCCATCCGCACTTTCGGATGCGGATGACTTTCTTGTTGGAAAGCCCTTAGACAACCCCAGTTCGATGACAAAAACCCTCGCCGCCAGGCAGCGGATACTTAACTCGCCCTATACGCTCGCTTCCCCACCAAATGCAAGCGGCGGACGCACTTCATCATGAAGCGTCGCGATCAGTTCACTTGTGCCTCGACGGCAACATCGAACTTCGAATAGTACTTCTTCACGTCACTACCATATTTGGCGCGGAATTTATCGACCACCGACGAAACTCCGGCGGCATCTGTAACAGGAAGGGCCTTCACCTCAGCCTCTGCGCCGCCCGCACTGACCCGAATCGACGGCTTCTTGAGTACGTTCTTGTACCACTGCGTATCCGATCCCTTCACCGGCAGTAGATAGAGCGTCTCGCCGTCGAGCACGAACCAGATCGGGTTCGAGATCGTGCGTCCGGACTTTCTGCCCGTCACGCTAATCGTGATTTCGCTGGCCTTGGCGATGCGGTCTTTCAAGGAAGTGCTTTGTTTAGGCATATTGCTGCTCCCGTACGCTCTCGCGTCATTCACATCGTGTATCCGGGCTTCTTGTACAACCTCTCCGGATGCGCGACGATCTCACCGCGATAAACTTTCTCCGCCCAATCTTCCGGCTTAATTTCTTCGAACGCCACCGAGACAGCCTCTTGGCCGTAGTTCAGGATGCTCGTTACATCTTTCACAATTTCTTCGGCGAGCTGCGTCTTCTGTTCTTCGGATTTTCCGGTCACCAGCTTCACAATCACGTGAGGCATCGTTCACTCCCTCGAATTCTTTGACCACTGATCGCCGGAGCTACTTGCGATACTGCGCGTCGGTAACCTGTTCCAACCAGTCGACAACTTTTCCGTCCTTCTTTTCCTGGATGGCGATGTGCGTCATCGCCGTCGTCGGAGCAGCGCCATGCCAATGCTTCTCGCCCGGAGAGAACCAGACCACATCTCCGGGATGAATCTCTTCGACCGGTCCGCCTTCACGCTGCGCCCAACCGCATCCTGCAGTGACGATCAGCGTCTGACCCAGCGGATGTGTGTGCCACGCCGTCCTTGCACCCGGTTCGAATGTCACCATGGCGCCCGACACCAGCGCAGGATCCGGCGCCTGAAATAACGGATCAATCCTTACCGTTCCGGTAAACCAATCGGCCGGCCCCTTGCCCGAAGCTTGCGTGCCTACTCTCTTGATATCCATCTCTTGAACTCCCTTTTCATCGATCGCGAAGATTGTGAAGCTGCGTGATCTATTCGCCCCCCCGCACCTCGGCAAAATTCATCGGGGCCGAGACTTCGCTCCTGTCTTTCGCCTGAACTCAACCCCTTAGAGTCCGGTCATCTTCTCCAACCGTTCCGGATATCGATCTCCTTCCACCTTGATCTTCGAGGCGGTGGCATCGATGTCGCGCAGATCGTCGGCTGTGAGTTCAACGTTGGCCGCTCCAATGTTCTCTTCCAGTCGGTTCAACTTCGTCGTGCCAGGGATCGGCGCAATCCAAGGCTTTTGCGCCAGCAACCATGCCAACGCAATCTGCGCAGGAGTCGCGTTCTTCCGTTTCGCAATGCTGCCGAGCAGGTCGATCAACGCCTGGTTCGCTTTGAGCGCTTCTGGAGTAAATCGAGGAAGTGTGCTGCGGAAGTCGGTGCTGTCAAACGTCGCGCTTTCTTTGATCGCTCCCGTCAGGAACCCTTTGCCCAGCGGGCTATACGGCACAAAACCAATCCCAAGTTCCTCGAGCATGGGGATCACTTCCTGCTCTGGCTTTCTCCACCACAACGAATATTCGCTCTGGAGCGCGGTGAGCGGCTGAACTGCGTGTGCGCGCCGGATCGTTTTCACTCCCGCTTCCGACATTCCGAAATGTTTCACCTTGCCTTCTTTAATAAGGTCTTTTACCGCGCCCGCCACGTCCTCGATCGGAACGTTCGGATCCACGCGATGCTGATAGAGCAGATCGATCACATCCACTCGCAACCGCTTAAGCGATCCCTCGACCGCTTGCTTGACGTGCGCTGGCTGGCTGTTCACACCGGCCGCACCCGGCTTTTTGTCGCTGCCGCCAAGATCGAACCCGAACTTGGTCGCGATCACCACTTTCCCGCGGAACGGAGCAAGCGCCTCTCCGACGAGTTCCTCATTCAAGAACGGCCCGTACACCTCCGCCGTATCAAAAAAAGTGATGCCGCGATCCACCGCCGCATGCAGCAGCTTTGTCATCTCCTGCTTGTCTTTCGGAGGCCCGTACGAAAAGCTCATCCCCATGCAGCCCAGGCCGATTGCCGACACTTCCAGATTGCTCTTTCCAAGTTTGCGTTTTTGCATCACTTCTCCTTATTTAGAAAATTGGCTATGACGCGGCGCTCGCACGTTGCTGCTCTCGCCAGCGCGCGGGTGGCATTCCTTCCCACGTGCGGAATGCCCGAACGAAGGAGTTCGCGTCGTTGTACCCCAGCAGGTACGCCGCTTCGTTCAGTTCAAGAAATGAGTTATTCAGATAATGGCGGGCCAGATGGTGGCGGGCTTCTTCCAAAACTCTCTGGAAGCTCGATCCCTCGTCCTGCAAACGCCGCTGCAACGTTCGCGGACTCACGTGCAGCGCGTCGGCGATATCTTCGATTGTCGGACGTTGTCCTGTGAGCTTTTGCTGGATCGCGGAACGCACTCGTTCGAGAAAATTCTCGTCCGTGTTCTCGCGCTTCAACTCTTCTTCGAACTGCGGCGCCAGCATCCCGAGCAGTTCGGCATTGCGCGTGACAAACGGCCGTTCCGCGTCGGCCGCGCGAAACACAATCGCATTGCGTGCAGCTCCGCAGACAACGGGGCAGCCAAAGTATCGTTCAATTGCTTTCACGTGGGCACGAGTTTGCAGCAGTTCCACGCGCACCGGCGAGAGACGCGTACCCGTTCCATGGCGGCCGATCGAGAGCAACCACGCGAACGCGCATTCGATGAGTATTGGAGGCTCGACCTCATCCGCCAGCAGCCATCGGAACTGGATGCTCCATTCTTCATCGTCTTTCTCCTGCAAAATTTCTTCCGGACAGGTCAGCTGCTTATAGCGAGCCATCCGATCGATGCCAGCGCCGAAGTTCTCACACGAGAGAGCGACGAGGCCGACCGGATGAAATCGTTCGGTCCTGCTCTCTGAGCCGAGTTGGAGGCCAATCGCAGAATTGGTGCTCACTTCGCCAATCGCGCGCCACAGCGCGAAAAGTTCTTCAGTCTTGAGTAGCACGCGCGCCTCCTTGCTGTATCCCTGGGGAAGTCCGGCTCTGCGGAGGACCGCGGCAGCACTAACTCCCAGTTCTTCCAGCTTGACGAACGTGCTTCCGGAGAAGCGGAAATGCTTGTTCATACGTTCACTCACTCTTGAGAGACGCCATGTCAATCGAGAAGCGGTATTTCACATCCGACTTGAGCAGCCTCTCGTAGGCCTCGTTAACCTTCTGGATCGGGATCACTTCAACATCTGCGGTGATATTGTGCTGCCCGCAGAAATCGAGCATCTCCTGCGTTTCGGGAATGCCGCCAATCGGCGAACCGGAAAGACTGCGCCGGCCCATGATAAGCCCGAAAGCCGGCACCGCGAGAGGCTTCTCCGGCGCGCCCACGAGAGTGATGTTCCCGTCGCGGCGCAACAGATTGATGTACGCTCCGATGTCATGGTTGGCCGAAACCGCGTCGAGAATGAAATCGAAGCTGCCAAGATGCTTCTGCATCTCATTTGCATTTTTCGAGATGACAACTTCATCCGCTCCCAGCCGCCGCGCATCATCCTGCTTCTTCGGAGAAGTTGTGAAGACCACAACATGACCTCCGAGCGCGTGCGCAAATTTCACGGCCATGTGTCCCAATCCGCCAAGGCCGACCACGCCCACTTTCTTGCCCTTGGTCACGCCCCAGTGGCGCATCGGCGAATAAGTTGTAATGCCGGCACAGAGTAAAGGACCCACTCCGGAGAGGTCGAGATTCGTCGGCACGCGCAGCGCAAATCTCTGGTCGACGACAATGCTGTCGGAGTAGCCTCCGTAGGTCACGCCTCCCAGATGCTTGTCAGGAAAGTTATAGGTGTAGGTCGGATTCGCGCAGAACTGCTCCAGGCCCGCCTTGCATTCCGGGCAGGTGCGATCCGAATCGACCATGCAGCCGACCGAAGCCAGGTCGCCGGCCTTGAACTTCGAGACGGCCGATCCAACCTTGGTGACACGGCCGACAATTTCATGTCCCGGGACGCAGGGATAAACCGTCGGCATCACTTCCTTCCACTCGTTCCGAACCTGGTGCAGGTCCGAGTGGCAGATGCCGCAATAGAGAATTTCAATTTGGACGTCGTTTTCGGTAGGATCGCGCCGCGAGATGGTAGTCGAACCTAGAGGCGATTTTGCGCTAGACAGCCGAATAAGCTTTTGCTTTGTACATGCACTTAATCTAGACGCTGCGGCTGCTTTGCGATATGCAAAACGTGCCATTGTGCATGCAAAAGATGCCACGTTGGGGCGGACTCCCTGGCGGGAGCCCTCGTGATAGGTTTAGTTCCGCGTAAGTTCGGCTTCGGTCACCCCTGTGATCGTCACAAAGCGGATCGCGCCCTGCGCATCCTCGAACACCAATCCGGTCTGGCCGTGATTCACGACCGCTCCCACTAGGTGACCGTACGCCTTCGGGATGCCGCCCTGTATAGGCGTCTGATCGTAGCGGGCCAACTCGCCTTCCTTCATCCCGGTTACGCTCACAAAGCGAATCACTCCGCCCGCATCCTCGAAAACCAGTCCCGTGCCGATCGAGTCCGCGATCACCGCCGAAAGCTTGCCGTAAGTCTTCGGAACGGTTCCGTGACTGGAGGGATAGTTCTGCGCAAAGATCGGACTATGCGTCCCGGCAACGTACCCGCTCACCAAGAGAACTACACTTCCCAAAATAAATAGAATTCGCTTGCGCATCGGGATTCCCTTTCGCAGACAAACCTTCGAAGATAGAAAACAGAAGTAGAAGTAAGGATAGGCTACGGCGTGACCAGGATCTTGTGCATCATCCCCAGATCCTCGTGCAGCAGAATGTGGCAATGAAACAGGAACGTGCCCGCAGTCGTCGGATCGCTGAAATCCATCCGCAGTTTCACGCTGTGATATGGGCCCTTGCCTTCCCAGTACGGGATCTCGATCGTATCTCGCAGATCGGTGTTCGCAGCTGGCTTTCCATCGATTTCAAGCACGCGGAAATGAATTTGATGGATGTGAAACGCGTGGGTCTCCAGCGCGCGGTTCTCGACCGTCCAATCCTCAATCGCTCCGACCTTGGTTGTAATCACCGGCTGCTCGTTGGGCTCGAACACTTTCTGTTTCTGCCCGTCGACCGTAATGTAGAACTGGATCGGCCCGTTCGTTCCGCCGAACTCTTCCGAGAAATACAGTTTCCGCTGCGTCGTCGCCGGCTGCATCGCGAAATTGCGGAACTTCACCCCATCGGCTGTCGGCGGAGTCGACTCCGGCATATGCGATGAAGCCGTTGTGTTTGTAGTCTGGATCGTGGCCAGCGTCGCTGCGATATCGGCGTTCCCGGTCGGACCGGTGCTGTAAGCGTTTGTCACAAAGATGGCGCTACCCGACGACGGCGCTTGCACGATGAACTCTGCCCGTCCGGCAGGCGGCACCAGGATCGTGGTCTGATTTCTGGTTTGTGCCAGCGGATATCCATCCAGCGCAATCATCTCGAGCGGCACAGCCGTCCCGTTGACCTGCACCTGCAACTGAAGAAAATCCTGCAACGTGGCGTTGGCGACTCGCCAGAACTGCTTCTCTCCCGGCTTCATATCGATCACCGGAAATTGCGCGAGAAACGACGTTTGGTAATTCAGCGTCAACTCATACGGCCCCGGGATCCACGGCACCAGGTACTGCTGCCGGATGACGAAGACCCGCTCTGTCAGCCCCGCCACTTCCGGCCGAACCTTTTCCATCCCATTCACGATGAGCGCGCCGGCCGCTCCACCATTCACCTGAAACTCCGTAAAGCCGTGCACGTGCGGGTGGTACCAATAGAGCCCCGGAGGCTCCGTCGTCGGCACGTGCACGTTGTACTGAAAGCCCGCCGATCCCGGTTGGATCAACGTATTGATCACGTCATCCTGATGGCATACCGGTGGAACATTCATGCCATGGAAGTGCACGTTGGTCGAATTGATCGTAGCCGCGCCGCCGTCGCCACATGGCGGACTTGAAGGAGCACCCATGTCCATCTTCATCGAGTTGTCCGGAGTCAGCCCGTCAATCACGTTGAGATTGATCACGTCTCCCGGATTTACCCGCAACGTGGGAGCTTCCACCACTTGTCCGGGTGCCTGGTACTTGTAGCAAAAATGCGTGTAACCAGCGGAATCCACAGAGTGCCCCAGCGTGAACTGTGCCGTCAGAGCTCCGCCTTTCGAGGAGATGCTATAGGGGTCGGCCACCACCGTCCCCGTTGCCGGACGAGCGGGACAATCCTGCGCCATAGGCTTCAGAAAAGGAAACCCGCATACCGCAATCGCCAGCACCCACTTCGACATCCCTCGCATATCCCACTCCTTCATTCTTGTATGCCCCTGTCGGTCGATTTCTCTCAAGGTAATCACGACCCTAGAAGGATCGAGGCGGGAAACTGCCAATCGACAGCAATCCCGGTGTATTCGGATCGGCTGTCGGCGACCCCTTAGCTTCCCGCAGCGAACATTTCTGCCCCGAGAAACTTAATGGCACCGTCGCGATTCCCGATACCGTGCCGAACTCGGCCACATACACTCCGCCGCCATTTCCGCTTTGGCTCATCAACACGGCTCCCGCCAAATACGACCAGTTCTGCGACAAACCCGCCAGCGGCCCCGAGGTACAACCCGCGGAGAGTTTCCCGGCATTCTTATCGAAGAACAGTGCGCTTACCGTCGCGCCCTGTGTGTTGACCACGTAAAGTATCGTTTCATCCGGGCTCAGCAGGATATTGCTTGAACTGATGCTCGCCGTCGACTTATAGATCGTCGTCTTGGTCAGCTTGCCCGACGAGATGTCTGAGACTTCCACGCTGAGCGCAGTCGAGGTGTCCCCAAAAATCGCGTAGTGGCCGTCTTTCGTGATGTCGATGGCGTTCGCGTACGTGGCATCTTGCGACGTCACCGTCGCCGTCGAAAGCTGCTCGTCTCCATTCGAGATTGGCGTCCCGCCGGAGATCGTGAACGACTCGATCGACCCATCTGTGTAGCTGGCGATCAGCATTGCTCCGTGGATCGCCATGCCGTTAATGACTCCGCCGTGCAATCCGATGACGGACGTGTCCCCGATGAACGTGAGGCTGCATCCCGGCTGCACCGCGAATGTTCCGATCGTGTTCGAATCGCTGAAGCTGGCATAAAGATAGTTCCCGTTCATCACCATCCCGATGCCGTTCGTCGTGCCCGCATCCGTGTCCGAGCCGCTGGTGATTCCGCCGACCGTCAAAGTGCTGACATCGACTCCCACGATGAAAGCGTTCAGGGCTTCGGAAGCGAATACGCACTGTTGAGTCCCGCTGTCGAGAACCGCCAACCGGTTCATGCCGAAGTATCCGCCGCCAATGCCGAACGTCCCGGTGTGTACTTGCTGTTGAAAAACCGGCACGCCATTTGTTCCCACGGTGAAGAATCCCACCCCGGTCAAGAACGGGAACGCCAGGTCATCATTGGTAAGAATGTATTGGGTTTGAGCCAGGGCTGGGTGAGACGTGGCGAAAATTCCCGAGACCAGTACGATCAGCAACAAGAACCCAGATTCCACAAACTTCTTCATACACAAGTCCTTCGCAACATGGGTTCCTAGTTAACCACGGTCGCTTCGCCCCGCTCAAGGAGAATTGTCCGGAAGTTTATGTGAAATAAGGACTAGCGCAAGTAGTTGCAGTTAAGTGCCGATCCAGGTTCCTCATTTGCACGTTCGTCTTCGGCAAATCGCACGCCGCGCTGGCTCATGAGAAGTTCTTTCAGAAGTTTTGCACATCATCCGTGTGACATCTGACCTTGCGCCTGCCACCGCATTCGCGCAATCAATCTTCCAGCCGGATGGAGTGTCAATCGCCTCAGTGGCGGCCCTTCAACTCTATTGTTTTCAAGATTTTGACCTCTAAGTTCTTTGACATCAAGATTTTGCAGGCAAGTTTTGCAGAACCCGCGCCCAGCAAGGGTTTCAAGGAGAGGGTGGGGAGGGGGGTACCCCGAAATTGACAGCGCTTCCCGAAACCGAACTCGCTCAGCGTGACTATTTTCGTGCGGAAAATTCACAGATGTGCTCGCTCGATTTAGCCGAGGCACTCGACTGACAACTCACACTCCTGCTGAAACAATTTGCCCTGGAGCACCCTCCGCGGCTTCCTGCCTGGCGAGTTGCTTGCGGTATTGCACGTGACGCCAGCGCGTCATCTCCACCAGTGGTTTCCACACCGGATTCACCAAGTCGTGTTTGATCAGCAAATGCCAGAACCGGTTCGACCGCTTGTAGAGGTAGGACATAGCAACGTAAAGAGGAACCGCCTGCCACTGTTCCGGACGCCGCCGCCAGATCGACGCATGCGAGAAAAGCCGCTGGTAGATCCACGCATATCCATGCTCCAGCTCTTCCGGAGTCATGTGCTTTGGCCGGAAGACCGCATGTCCGGTGTCGTAAAGACTCCAGTCGCGGTGAAGAATTCTTCCTTGCCCCTCCATCTGCCGAAACAACGGCGTCGCCGGATACGGCGTAAGAATGTGAAATGTCGCGCACTCCAGACGGTTCTCCTCGATCCACTCAGCCGTACGAACGAACACATCTTTGCGATCGTGATCGAAGCCGAGCACGAATGATCCGTTTACCTGGATGCCGTAATCGTGCAGCATACGGACGCGGCGCGCGTAGTCTGCAATCTTCGGCGTCTTCTTGTTCGAGTCCGCTAGATTGTCGTCGGAGAGCGACTCGAATCCGATGAACACGCCGGTGCATCCAGCGAGTGCCATGTTGCGGATCAGTGAAGGATCGTCCGTGACATCGATTGTTACCGCCGCGCTCCAGATTTTGTTGAGCGGTCGCAAAGCATTGCACAGAGAATGAAGGTAATCGCGGCGCGATCCGAGATTGTTATCGATGAAGACCGCATAGGGCTGATCGTCAGCCGTGAACTCATCGACTACCTGCTGCGGATGTTTCATGCGATAAGGCATGCGCAGGCCATCTGTAGCGAGATAGCAAAAGCCGCATCGGTTGTGGCATCCGCGCGTAGCGATCAGGCTTGTAGTCGTAAGAAAGCTGTGGCGAGGGAGAATGGATCGCCGCGGCGGAGGATCATTGCAGTAGTCGTTCTCATATGTCGCCACGTAGCGCGATTCCAGGCAATCCTGTTCGACATCTCGCAGTATTCGCGGCCAGAGTTGCACGCCATCGCCGAGCGCCAGCGCATCGGCATGAGGCGCACATTCGTCGGGACACGACAGAACGTGGAGCCCACCCAGAATCACCTTGGCCCCGCGCGCTCGATACCAGTTGGCCAGTTCGAACGCCCGCCGCGCAAACGTCAGGTGCACTGTGATTCCGACCACTTGTGGCATTGGCCGGAACGGCGGTCGTCCATCAAGCAGATTCTCATCCCAATATTCAATTCTCCAATGATCCGGCGTAGTCGCGGCAAAACTGGTGAGGGCGAGGGTGGGCGTAAGCACGTGCTTCCCGAAGCTGGCGTGGGCATCCTTCGGATAGAACGGATTTACCAACAGCGCGTACCGCGGCTCGATCGCCCCTCCTTGTTCAGCTGAATCGATAGGGGGCGCATGGACCATCTCGGGCGGAATCCAGCGCTTCCGGATTTTGGTGAGAAAGGGTTCGTCGGTGCTGATCATGAATGAACTTTACAGTACAAAGTACTTCATGTCAATCAGGACAGCGAGCCGGGCGACCGCCCCCGATTCAAAACCCATGTCGGCGTTGGTGGACGGTCTGACGCCTCGAGGTACGTTAATGGTCGTTGGCGCGGGGCTGGAGTCGCTCACTGTGACCCCGCTTCAACATATTGCCGGAAGCAAGGTGATTCATGGATGGGCCTCGGGCCATCCTCGCGATTCCCAAGATACGTTGCAGTTCAGCGCATTGAGCGGAGTGCGGCCGAAGCCTACGACCACATGACCCAGCGGGCGCGCGCGATTTCGGGTCGTGCTGACGATGGGACAATAACCAGCAAGAACACTAACCACGAAAGGCACGAAGTACCACGAAGGAATCACTGGCACCACAATCCTTCGTGAGACTTTGCGCCGGTTCGGTAGGGAAGCTGCCGGAGAGTCTTGGGACAGGAAGACTCTCCCGGAGTGCCGCGTTTCTCAAATCAGTTTGTTAGTCGCTTGCTCGATCCTCGCGAGGGTGGTCGGTTTCCCCAACACTTCAAGCGTCTCAAATAGCGGCGGTGCATTCTTACGCCCGCAGACTGCGACGCGGATCGGCTGAAACATTTGTCCGGCTTTCACGCCGAGTTCCTGTGCGGCGGCGCGCAGTGCCTGATCCAACGGATCGTGTTTAAACTCGACGTCCGGCAGCACGGCGTGCGCCTTTTGCAGAACCTTCAGCGCCATGGCCGCATCTCCCTTTTGCGGGATCAATTCTGCAGAATCATACGCAGGCAGTTGGTCGACAAAAAAGAAATCGGCCGCTGTCAAAACGTCGCGCAGCAACTTGATACGTTCGCGAATCAAGGGCGTGATCCGCAGCATTCTTTCGGGCGTGATCGAAAATCCTGCTTCTTGCACGATCGGCAGCAGGCGCTGGCTGAGGTCCTCGAAGGCCAACCCTCGTATGTGTTCCGCGTTCAGCCATACCGCCTTGGGATCGAAAGTTTCTTCCGGAGTGGCAGCAGGTTCCTTGAAGTTCACCACGGCGTTCGCGCGATTGATGCCCTCGAGTGAAAACGCGTCGATCAACTCCTGCCGGCTCATCTGTTCGCGGTCATTTTTTGGCGACCAGCCCAGCAGACAAAGAAAATTAATGAACGCTTCGGGAAGAAATCCCGCATCGCGATACGTAGTCACGCTCACAACGGGCCCGTGACGGCGCTTCGAAAGCTTGGTTCCATCCGGCGCGACCAGCAACGGCAGATGGGCGAACTGCGGAGGCACAGCACCCGCAGCCTCAAAAATCAAAACGTGCTTGAAGGTATTCGAAAGATGGTCTTGGCCTCGGATGATGTGGCTGATGCGCAAGTCGGCGTCATCAGCACATGAGGCCAGATGATACGTCGGCATGCCGTCAGAACGAAGTAGCGCGAAATCTTCAATGTCCGCTCCAGCTTTCACCTGCTCGCCGTACACTGCGTCGGTGAATCTTACGACCTGACCGGCTTCGCGAGGCACACGGAAGCGGAGCGCGAATGGCTCTCCGGAGGCGGCGCGGCGCTCGCTCTCCTCGCGAGACAACTCACGCATCCCGGGATTGAAGAGCCATGTTCCCTGCGCGCCGGACTTCTCGCTGTCGCCGGTGTGAGCCGGAGTGAAATCGCGATAAGCGAGTCCCTTCTGGAAAATCGCTTCGGCGGTCTGCCGGTGCAGCGCTCCGCGCTCGGATTGTTTGTATTCCTCGTCCCACCCGAGCCCCAACCATTTCAACCCCTCGAAAATCGAGTTCACTGACGCGTCGGTATTGCGCTCCACGTCGGTATCGTCGAGCCGCAAAATCATTGTTCCGTTGTTCCGCCGAGCATAGAGCCAATTGAAGATGAACGTGCGCGCGCTTCCCACATGAAGAAACCCAGTAGGAGACGGCGCAAAGCGCACGCGCGGCTTGCCGCTCGAAGGAGCAATCAATGTATTGGACATAGGGTCGAACCGGACTTTCGATGGTACGGGCCGTTAACTACATCGTCAAGCCGGGCAGCCATATCGATTTTGCATGCAACCCTCTCATTCGAAAACAAATCGAAGCCAGACTGTACTTAAATCTTATTGTTTTTCGAGGTGCGATATGAAACCATTGAAGCACTGTTTCCCCCCGAAACTGAGCCGGCATGTCTGGCCAGAGGTGTCTTCACAGACCCTATGAACAGTGTCGTTATCACGTCCGTCCTCATTCCCGGATTCGTTTCGGGCCTGCTGTTCCTCGTCTTCACGTATCTCTACGAGCAGAGCCGGCAGCAATATTTTCGTGCGTGGCAATTTGCCTGGGCCGCATATTCCCTGCACTACATTTTTGATTATTTCCCGTCTTCGTCGGTCGCCTTCTTCGTCAGCGAATTATTTCTGGTAGCGATGGCGCTTTGCATTTTCGTTTCGACGCGGATGATGCGCGGGCCGTCGCAATTCCGCTGGTACGACGCGACAGTCGGAGCCGTCGGAGTAATCCTGGCGCTGCTCACTCTGCGCGGGCACATCGTGAATGGGGCGTTTCGGCACAGACGCGCAGCCGGCGATTCGCCTTGGATTAGGCCTGGCGGTCATCCTGTTGTATTGCTCGGCAGTCTTTCTCCTGAATGGTCATCGGCGCGGCTCTCTCGGGTTCCAGGTGCTGGCGATTGCGCTCGCACTTTGGGGCGTACTGATGGGCGTGGGTCAGTTGCAGAATCCGCTCGTCGATATGTTCGGGAACGCGAGCCGCCTGTTTGGACCCGTGCCGCAGATGCTGCTCGGCATCGCTATGGTCATGGTGCTGTTCGAAAATCAGCGGAATGCGGTACAGGAAAATACGCTGGCGCTTTCAACGCTGGGAGTCGATCCGCGGCGTCTGCTGTTTGCCGAAGACCTGAAGCCGAGCATGCAGGCCGCGCTCGAGCGTTTGCGCGGCGCGCTCAACATGGACTGCGCCGCCATCGTGATCAGCGAACGCTGGCGTGGTCTCTTGCCCTCAGTCCAGCAAGGATTCTCGGAGGGCTTTCTCTCTGCGCTGGAACGAAGCGGCGCGGGCGACTACATCTGCGAACTCGCATACCGGCGAAGCGGAATTTTGACGGCCCAGAACGTCGCTGAAATGGCTGAGCCGCTTGCCCGTGGCCTCGGTTGGCACTTTCGCCGAATTCAAGCGCATCATGGCGGAGGCAAACATCCGCCACCTGACCGCCGTTAACCTTCAGACGCGCGAACATAACTTCGGCGTCGTTCTCTTTCCTCATGCGGAGCGCCGGGCTTTTGGATCGTCAGGCCCGCATTTGATGATTGGCCTGACGCTGCAGCTCGGGCTCACGCTCGAAAACTACGTCGTCAGCCATGACGCGCACCGGCGCACGCAGGAATATGAACTGCTGACCGAGATCGGTAAGGCGATCAGTTCGCGTCTCGATCAGGACGAAATCCTGCGCACGATTCAATCCGAGCTCGGGCAGATTTTTGATACGAGCCACTTCTACATCGCATTCCAGGAAGCGGAAGAGATTCGCTTCGAATTGGAGGTGCGGGATAATCGAGTCCTGTCAAAGCGCACGCGAGAGATTCGCAATGCTTTCACCGAGTACGTAATCCGCACCGGCGAACCTTTGCTCATCCGCTCCGACCTGGAGTCGGCGCGCCAACGTCTGGGAATCTCGCATGTCCCGAAGCGTCCCGCCAAGTGCCTGATCGCCGCACCGATCTTGATGGAGAACCGAGCCTGCGGAATCATGGTCGCGATGAATCCCGACCGGGAGTTCGTCTTCGAACAACGGGATCTTGATGTCCTGGTTACGGCAGCGGGACAGGTTTCGGTTGCAGTGGAGAATGCGCGCCTGTTTGCTGAAGAACAGCGGCGCTCCCGGCAACTGGCATTTCTGAACAACGTTTCTCGAACTGCGATTTCCAGCGACGATCCGGTACACATGCTCGGGACAGATCGCGAGCGAGATCCAGAAAAATTTCAGCTTCGACCACATCGGGATCGGCTTGCTCGACTACGGAACGAAGGAAGTGGAGATCAAGGCCGAGGCCGGCGCGACCGCGCATGCGACGGGCAAGCGAATTCCTCTCGGGGTCGGCATTCTCGGGCGCGTGGCGCGCACCGGCGAGCGGGCCCTGGTGCAGAACGCATTGCCGGGAAATCTCACCGGCATTCTTCCGGACTCTCGCGCCGTGCTTTGCATCCCGATCACTTACGGCGAGTCTCTGCTGGGCGTGCTCAACATTGAGAGCCACAATGAGAACGCATTTTCGCCACAGGATGTCTTGATTCTCAATACGCTGGCGGACCTGCTGGCAACGGCGCTGCACAATGCCTTCGTCTTCCAGAAGCTGCAGCAACAGTCGATCACCGACGGACTCACCGGAATCAAGACGCGGAGATTCTTTTGGGAAGCTTTGTCGGCGGAGTGGAAGCGTGCTTCGCGATCCGGGCGTCCGTTCTCAGTGGTGCTCATTGACCTCGACAAATTCAAGCAGGTCAACGATTCGATGGGTCACTTCGAAGGCGATCTGGTATTAGCTCGGGTTGGCCGACTGCTCGAACAAAAGTCGCGGCAATCGAACGTGGTGGCTCGATATGGCGGCGACGAGTTCATCGTGCTGATGCCTGAGACTGGCGCGGAACAGGCGCAGGTATTGGCTGAACGTCTCCGCCAGTGGCTTGCGACCGATCCCATGCTGAGCGAGCACAGCATCACGGGAAGCTTTGGCGTAGCCAGTTTTCCGATGCACGGATTTTCGATCGAAGACATCATTCGTGTCGCCGATGCGGGCATGTATGTTTCGAAGCGGTCCGGCGGGAACCTGGTTTCGACTGCGCAGGAATTTGTCGAAGGCCAGGACTTCGCCCGCCAGCGCCAACAGATCTCCTCCTACATCGAAGGTTTCCTGCAGCGCGAGCGAAACGGACCGGAGCAAGTCGAAGAATTGACCATGACTCTGTACAAGCTGTGCGGCGGAGACGAAACTTGCAACGCTCCGCTGCTGAAGGAAGCGATCGAATCTCTAAGCCGCGCGGCCGAATCGCGGGAGTTGCAGACGTCCGGCCACGGGGATCTCGTGGCGCGCTACAGCGAAGTCATGGCGCGGGCTTTGGGCTTATCTCCGGAGCAGACGGCCGACCTTGTTTATGCCGCGCGCATTCACGATGTCGGGAAAGATTTTTGTTCCGGAGTACATCTTGAATAAGTCCGGGCCGCTTGGGTGAGGACGAATTCTTTCAACTCCGCATGCATGCGCACGTGGGCGCGGAGATCGTTGGAGTGGTGCCTCATTCCGGGATGATGCGCGAAGCGATCGAGCATCACCACCAGCGCTTCGATGGCTCCGGCTATCCCGATGGCTTGCGAGGAGAAGAAATTCCCGCTGTGGGCGCGGATCATCGGCTTGGCCGACGCCTACGCCAACATGGTCACGGAGCAATCGTTCTCCGCGGCGCGCACGCCGGAACAGGCGCTCGATGAACTCGCCAAAATGAGTGGAACCCGCTTCGACGGAATGCTGGTACGGATTCTGCTGCGTGGATTAAAGTCGGAGCGGACGTCGTCGAGTTCGGGGATGTAACTGAGTATCGCAGCAGGTAATACCGGTTCTTTAGCCTTCACGCTTTGCTGCACGCCTGAAAGGCGTACCCTGATACGAACCTTGTAGCGATGCAACTTCAAACTGGACTGCCCCGCTTCGCGAACTATGCTCCCAACGCTCTGATGCGATAGCCTAGTCTGCTATGTCCGTCCTTCTATCTCTCTCCGGTAAAGTCGCTCTCATCTCTGGCGGATCGCGGGGAATCGGCGCCGCGACAGTTCGCATGTTCGCCGCCGCCGGTGCGAAGGTTGCTTTCAGCTATCGAAGCGCGCGCGATCAGGCTGAAGCATTGGCCAAGGAATGTGGCACCGAGACCTGCTACCCGATCGCGAGCGACCTGAACAATCCGGAGTCCGCCCGCGCCTTGGTCGCAGAGACAGTCAAGCATTTCGGACGGATCGACATACTCGTCGCGAATCACGGAGTCTGGCCCGTCGCGGATGTGCCCATCGAGCGAATGCCTGACCAGCAATGGCGTTCGACATTGTCGATCAATCTCGATGGCGTCTTCGGGCTTGTTAAACACACAGTCGCGCAGATGAAGTCTCAGCCTCGCGCGCATGATCCTGTAGGACACATTGTTCTGATCAGCTCGACCAGCGGCCAGCGCGGCGAAGCGTTTCATTGCGACTACTCCGCGACCAAGGGCGCGATCATCAGCATGGTCAAGAGTCTGTCCTCCGAACTGGCGCCCGATGGAATTTATGTGAACTGCGTCGCTCCGGGCTGGGTCGATACAGACATGAGCGCCGAGGCCCTTGCCGATCCGAAGAGCGGAGACGAGATTCGCAACACTATTCCGCTGGGGCGTGTCGGCAAGCCGGAAGAGATTGCCGCTCCAGTACTGTTTTTGTGTACCGAGCACGCTGCCTTCATCACCGGAGAGATTTTCAATGTCAATGGCGGCGCGGTCCTCGCTGGCTAGGTAAAGGCTCGAAAACAGCCGAAAAATGCCTGTTCCCGGCTTGCATTACGAGCTTTTCGTGCATCCAAGCGAGGAGAGGAGCTTCATCGCTGCGGGCAGAAATCCCACGAAAAACGCTACAATTCTGATTGCGCACGCTCACTCCCATAGATGGAATGAAAGAGTTTCTCCCGAGCTTGGTTTTGGTGTGTTTGGCCTGCCCCTTGGTCTGGGGACAGCCTCAAAGCGCTGCGCCTCCACCATCCCCGCAGGCTTCTCCGCCTGCGGCCAAATCTGTGCCCCCAACCGCTTCTGACAAAACTCCGGTCGACAAAGAGGCGCTGCAGAATGCGGCTCGGGCAAAAGAGATCATCGAACAGGGAATTCAAGCCCTCGGCGGACAGACGTATCTCACCATTCGCGACCGTGAGAGCCAGGGGCGCGGCTACGGTTTTCATTCCGGGCGCCCCACCGGGAGTGGCGGGGTGTTCTGGAGCTTCACCGAGTTTCCAGACAAAGAGCGAGTCGAACTCACCAAGGAGCGCGATATCGCAGAGCTGTACATCGGAAACAAAGGATACGAGATCACCTATAAGGGTCCTCATCCGATCGAACCAAAGGACCTGGAGGATTACCTGCGGCGCAGGCGATTTTCGCTGGATACGCTGCTGCGAACCTGGGTTAACGATCCGAGCGTCGTGCTGCTGTTTGAAGGCAACGCAATCGCTGCACAGCATCCTGCGTTTCGCGTGACGCTAATCAATGCTCAGAATGAAAGTGTCACGCTGTACTTCGACGTCGATACGCATCTGCCGGTGAAGAAGAGTTTCGAATGGCGCGATCCCGTCGACCGGCAGAAAAACCTCGAAGAAGAAGTCTATGAAAATTACCGGTCAGTCTCGGGGATCATGGCTCCGTACAACGTGACTCGCTACTTCAACGGCGATATGGCCAACCAGCGGTTCCTGAACTCCGTGACGATCAACCAAGGGCTCGATCAATCGATGTTCGATCAGAACTCCGGCTACAATCCCAACAAGCCCGCCAAGCCGGATAAATCCAGCAAGCGATAAGGGGTTCACCTCCTCGCAGTCGGATCCCGCAACCAAGCGAAATGGATCCTGTTTCCCTTCTAGATTCCGCCCTCCCTTTGAGCATCGGCGAAAGAATCGAAGCTAACTGCAACATTTACAAATATTTACGATAAAATCCGCCGCGACGGGTTCGCCACGAACTGTGGCTTTTTTGCCACAGACAGTTTTCTGGACGGGGCGGTACCCTGTCTATACTCTTCGACGAACATCGGTCTCTTTCTGACTTACGAGCAGACAATTCGCTCGGCGGTGGAGTGCAGCGGCATCGGCCTGCACAGCGGCGCGCCCGTCTCGATGCGCATGCTGCCCGCGCCGTCGGGCATGGGAATCGTTTTCCGGCGCACCGACCTCGACGGTTTCGAGATCGAAGCGATCAGCCGTAACGTCGCCCGCGTCAGCTATGCCACTAGTTTGATGAAGAAAGGCGTGCTCATCTCAACGACCGAGCATGTGCTCTCGGCGATCATTGGCGTCGGCATTGATAACGCAATCATCGAGCTCGATAACCTCGAACTGCCAATTCTCGACGGCAGCGCCAAGCCCTTTGTCGAGATGATTCAGAAGGCGGGCATTCGCAAGCAGAAACGGGCACGCAAGTATCTGAAGATTTGCCGGGAACTTGAGCTGCGCGAGGGAAATAAATTCATCGCCGTATATCCCTCCAACACCTACTCGGTCGCCTATTCGATCAACTTCCCGCATCCGCTCATCGGAAAAGAAACCTTTCAAGTAGAGCTGACGAACGGCAGCTATCTGCGGCATGTCGCGGGCGCGCGCACTTTTGGATCGCGCGAGGATGAGCAGGCCATGCGCAATATGGGATTAATCCGCGGAGCGTCGCGGGAAAACTGCATTGTCCTGA
This sequence comes from uncultured Acidobacteriota bacterium, assembly GCA_963787685.1. Lineage (GTDB taxonomy): Bacteria > Acidobacteriota > Terriglobia > Terriglobales > Acidobacteriaceae > Sulfotelmatobacter. Next base: position 338,809 of record CAWBED010000017.1, on the reverse strand, counting down.
CGCGCGACGGAATCGAGAATGGCCCCCTGCGCTTCGCCGACGAATTTGTCCGCCACAAAGTGCTCGACCTGGTCGGCGACCTGGCGCTGTTGGGGAAGCAAATGCTGGGTAAGGTGGTGGCCGACCGCGCCGGACACTCCATGCACACCGCCCTGGTCTCGCGCATCCTGCGCGACAAGACGCTGTGGGAAGAAGTCAATTCCGAGGAAGCGCAAGACTCCGCAGCTTCCTACAGCGCGCAAGCGAGCGCTGGTTCGGCGCTGTAACTGCGCTTCGAAAATCCCTCCCCAGAAAAATGATCCCTTGTTTGGCAGAACCAGATTTGGCAGTACCTGGTTTGGCAGAACCCGCTGCCCATCAGTCCGCCGGTTCGCAAGGAGGCTCGGCAGGGTCGTCTATCTCTTGGGGCTGCTCCCGCAGTAGTCGTTCCAGCTCGGCACGAGTCTGATCGATCACGGCCGCGGCAAACTTCCGAGCGGATTCCTGCCGCTCACTCGAGAGCTCTTTCACTCGCATATTCAGGAGCGGGACGTCATTTTCGAACCATTGCAGCGTACGTTGCATCTTCGCGATGCGAAAGTCATTGGTAGCCATTCAATAAGCTTGCCACGGCCGAAAAGACGCGCAAGTTGAAAGGAAGGTACCTGGGGGACGGGGGTGGAGTCTTAACCGACGTGAATCAGTGCTTGGTTTCGGACTCGCCTGCCAGGCGTTCTTTCGCGCCGGGAAATTCCTGCTCCATGCGGTCGTCGAGCCACTTTTCGAGTTGCGCCTGGGAGCTCGCGGGGACATTGTGGAAGCGGAAACCGGCGAGGCCTTTCATATCGCTCCACGCCACCTCCGCCTCAACTTCCATCCGAATGTTGGAGTCCGGCAATGCAAACTGCAGGTGCGGTGCCGCGCCTTTAGGAAGCGCGTCACGCAACATGAGTGCGATGCCGCCTTCACTGATATTCGTGCTGGTCGCAGAGAACGTTTTCCCTTCCAGCACGACTTTCACCTGCATCTTGATGGGCTGGCGGAAATACCGGCGACGTTCTTTCAGCATGAAATTCAACGCGGCATGAAAACAACGGGAAGCGTTGAGCGTGCTGATCGGTTTCTGTAGCACGAAATTCGCGCCCATGCCGAAAGCTTCCTGCGTCGTGGTTCGCTTGCCGTTGAGCACGGCAAAAGCTACTGAATTCCGGTTGCTTGGCGTACTTCTGAGACCCTGAAGCAGCGCCAAGCCGCCCTTCAGATCGTCGCAATCGACGATGACGGCGTCGAATTTGTCGGAGATCAGAATGTCGGAACCCACCCGCGCTTCATGGCAGATCTCCACGTCGATCGACATTTTCTCGAGCGTGGGGCGCAGCACGCGCACCAGATCCGGATCTTCGCTGAGCAGAAGGGATTCCAACGTCATACCGAGATTGTAGGAGGGCGCCGGAGGGGCACGATAGTAACCAAGGTGATGGGCCCTTGGTTGTCGTTCTTTGGTGCGTTTCCGGTCGCCAAAACCTTGCCCGTTGTGAAGCCCCGATTCTCAGAGTAAAACTAGACGGCTATCCGAATGCCCAATCTCGCCTATCTATCTCTCGGATCGAACCTCGGGGATCGAGGAGCCCTGTTGAGGGACGCGATCGCTCGGCTGGCGGGGCTGGGAAACGTGGTGGCGGTATCTTCTTTCTATGAAACGGAGCCGGTGGAGTTCACCGATCAGGACTGGTTTCTGAATTGCGCCGTCGCTTTGGAAACAAAAGAATCTCCTACACAATTGATGGCCGCCTTGCTCCAGATCGAGCTGCAGATGGGCCGGCAGCGAATCCAGAAAAAAGGTCCGCGCACCATCGACATCGACATCCTGCTGTTCGGATGACTTCGTCGTCGCGACGCCAGAGCTAACCATCCCTCATCCCGCTATGGCCACGCGCCGTTTCGTACTCGAGCCGTTAACTGAAATCGCGCCCGACGTGATGCATCCGGTCCTGAAGAAGACGATCGGAAAGCTACTCGAGGAATTACCCGCAGGACAAGCTGTTCGCCGGGTCGCCGTTCAAGCCAAGGACCGACGACCGACGACCGACCGCCTTAAGGCAGAATGATGCGGCTGCCCGACTCTTGTGGCGTGACCACTGCCGATTCTTTCTCAGGGAACTGCGCGAACAAAAATTCGACGAAAGCTCGCGACTTCGGACGGCCCGAAGTCCGGCCATGCGCCAGCCGCGATAGAAATACCAGCGCCTTCAGTACATCTGAATCGCGCAGAGTTGAGTGGCCGGTGTGTTTCTGCTCCGCGTCACGGTACTCCTTCACCATAGTCTCGACTTCCGCAGCCGCGTGACGCTGCGAATCGCTGGTGAGCCGCTGTTCGTAGTGCAACCCGGAGTTAATCCGGCGCTCGTAGCTAGTCGCCAACATCGACAGCGCCGAAATCAAATCCTGGTCATGCAGACTGCGGTCGGTGCGTGCAGCCTTTGCCAGCGCATACGTCAACCCCATCAGCAGATGCTCTTTCTCATACATGAATTGATCGGAGACTTCGATCTGCAGAAACAATCCAGCATGATCGATCTGATCGGCCGAGCGTGGCTTCTCGTGCTCGCGGGCCTGTTGCAGATACGGGCACTCGCTCGGACAGTCGAGCGTCACTTCGCGCTGCTCGCCGCAACATTGCGGGCAAATCCGGCCGTGCACGGCCGGGCAAAAGCGCTTCTCCTTGCGAATTTCACAAATGGCGCAGCTCAATGAAAACTCTCCTCAAGCATTATGGCATTCCACCAACGGCTTCACCACGGAGGCAGAGAGGCACGAAGAACTGATCTTGCTTTGTTCACAATTTTTCACGATCAAGGTTTTCTTCGTGTCTCTGTGTCTCCGTGATAAATCCGACTCGGCCTCGTTACCACGCTGATACGCATGGAAAGCCTCTTCTGCCACTCCAAAGCACGCCAAAGCCTGTAAAGACGCACCCGGGCGCGTGTACAAACTATAAAACCCCCGTAAAAATGGGTGTTTTTCCACAGCCTCGCAGGTATAAGATAATCCCCGCTGGTATTAAACCGATTTTTTTCGAGGAGGAAGTATGGCTGCAGGTCTGACCAAAACACAGCTCATCCGGCAACTCGCCGAGAAGACTGAGCTCCCCAACAAAACCGCGGCGGCGTTTCTTGAGCATCTCGCCGACACCGCAATCAAAGAAACCAAGAAGAATGGCATCTTCGTCGTCCCCGGTCTCGGCCGCCTGGTGAAGGCGCACCGCAAGGCCCGCGTTGGACGCAATCCGCAGACCGGCGAACCCATCCAGATCAAGGCGAAGACGGTCGTGAAGTTCCGCGTCGCCAAAGCCGCGAAGGACGCGATCGCACCCAAGAAGTAGTTCGATTTCCTGAGATTACTCGAAGGCCGGCCAAGTGCCGGCCTTTGATTTTTGTCCAAGTCTTTCATGTGGGGACAGCCGCCTCGGCTGTCCGGTCGAGCGAAGCTCGACTCTGCAGCACTCGCCGTGAGATATATTCAACTTCGTGCTCAACTGGATCGTCATCGGAATCGGCGACATCACCATCCGCCGTGTCATCCCCGCCATCCAATCCGAACCGCGCAGCAACCTCTACGGCTTGGTCACGCGCGATCCGGCGAAAGCCGCGGCCTACAACACTCGTGTCTTCACGACGCTAGAACAAGCGCTCGCCGATCCTAATGTTCACGCAGTTTACGTGGGCACGCCGGTATTCCTGCACGCGCCGCAGACGATCGCGTCACTCCGCGCCGGCCGACATGTGCTGTGCGAAAAACCGATGGCGATGAACGAGGCCGAGGCGCGCGACATGGTCAAAACCGCCGAGGAAAGCGGGAAGAAATTCGGTGTCGCCTACTACCGCCGTTTCTATCCCAAAGTTCAGCGCGCGAAAGAGCTCATCGCTGCAGGAGCGATCGGCAAGCCTGTCTTCGCCGAACTCACCAATCACATGTGGTTCGATGGCAGCGGACATCGTGGCTGGCTCTTCGATCCCGTCAAGTCGGGAGGCGGACCGCTCTTCGACATCGCCTCCCACCGCATCGACGTTCTGAATTACCTGTTCGGCAAGCCAGTAAGCGTGGCTGGTCAGCTTTCCAATGCGGTCCATCATTATGCCGTCGAAGACAACGCCACCGTGATGATCGAATATGAAAACGGTGTGCGCGGAGTCGTCGACGTCCGCTGGCATTCGAAAGTAAACCGCGACGAATGCCGCATCCGTGGCACCGAGGGCGAGATGGAAATGTCCCCGCTGAACGGGCCAGACTTGATTTGGCCAGGCGGCAGAGAAACACTCCCCACCAATTCCAATGTGCACTTGCCTCTGATCGCAAACTTCGTCGATGCCGTGGAAGGAAAGGCAAGTTTGCTAGCCGGTGGCGCCAACTCTTACTGGACCGACTGGATCACCGAACAGGCGCGAAGAAAACGGTAGTTCAAACGTGGGGACAGCCGCCCTCGGCTCCCCGTCCATGTAAGCCGTGGTGTCTCACTTTCCGTATTCGTTCTTCACTACTTCGCCGCCCTTCATCACAAACCTCACGCGCTCAAGAGTCGTGACATCTTTCGTAGGATCTCCCTCGACTGCAACAATGTCAGCCCACGCACCAGGCTCAAGTGTTCCCACCTTGCCCGACCATCCCAGCAAATCCGCTGCGTTCAGTGTCGCAGCCTGAATCGCTTGCAGTGGAGTCAGTCCGAGCCTCACCATCACTGCAAACTCGTGAGCGTTCAACCCGTGCGGATACACGGCGGCATCGGTGCCGAAAGCAACTTTCACTCCGCTGGCAAACGCATGCGCGATATTCTTGCGCGCCGCCGGAATCACCTCCCGCGCCTTGGCCAACAGCGGCGGAGGCAGTCGCGTCAGCCCCGCGTTGTCGATCATCCAGTCGCCGAGATAGAGCGTCGGGACCAGATAAGTTCCGCGCTCTTTCATCACCGCAATGCCGGTGTCGTCGATGTACGAGCCGTGCTCGATGGAATCGACTCCGGCTTCCGCCGCCCACCGGATTCCCTCCGCCCCATGCGCATGCGCCGCGACCTTGCGCCCGAGCCGGTGCGCGTCGGCCACAATCGCCTTCATCTCTTCGAGCGTGTATTGTGACGCCTGCGGGTTATCGCCGAGGGACAGCACGCCTCCGGTTGCGCACACTTTAATCAGGTCTGCTCCATACTTGATGTTCTCGCGAACCTTGTGCTGGACCGCCGCGATCCCGTCAGCCACGCCGCCATCGGTCGCGTGATATTCAAAAGGCAGCATGTTGTTGTCGCAGTGTCCGCCGGTAATGCTTAACGCTGGTCCGCTCACCATCATGCGTGGTCCCGGTACATCCCCAGCGTTGATCGCATCCCGCAACGCCACATCCGTAAAGTTTTGCGCCCCAACGTTGCGCACCGTGGTGAATCCTGCCAGCAACGTGAGCCGCGCATTCTTCGCGCCGGTCAATGCCTGGCGAGGAACTGAAATCGCGAGCTGGTCGTAGCCAAATCGTGGCTCCATCGTCAGGTGCGTGTGCGCATCGATGAGGCCCGGAAGTACGGTCGCATCGGGCAGTTCAATTCGTATAGCATCAGCAGCAGGCTTCGCGTCTGCCGCCGGACCCACGCTTATGATTTTCCCGTCCTCAATGACCAGCATCTGGTCAGCCAGCACTTTGCCCGACTTTACATCGAGCAGATGTCCCGCGTGTACGGCCACGTGCCGCGGCGCCTGACCGAATCCCCATGTGCCGATGCTAACCAGCGCAACTTGAATGGCCAGAAAACAGACCCTCTTCATCGATATTCCCTTCTTCCATGAATATGAGAAATGTTGATAGGTACTGCGTGCTAGCGATGGAACTGTATGCGCCGTGCGTCCAAACCCCATACCGTCCCGGCATCAGCCGCGTAAAGGATGATCAAGAGCAGCAGTAGCGGAAGGTGATCCAGTTCGGCGCCAAAGTATCGCCACAGAGCGACTCCGTGTCCCGGAGCCCACCACGTGGCCAGGAGCATATTTACCAGAAAGAGTATTCCCACAATACAAGCCGGACGTACCCACAATCCGAACAGTAGTGAAAGACCAACGAGCAGTTCGATCACTCCTACCAGGTAACCGAAGAAAACGGCATGCGGCAAAACTATCCCTGAAAGCAACGGACGGTAGAAACTGACGGCGCTGTTCGCGATGTAGTCCTGCAGGTAACCCTGAAATTCACCATGGGCGAATTCCGGCCCAGCTATTTTGTACTCACCGAAAAAAAGAAAGAAGACTGATGTAGCGATCCGCACACACGCAATCGTCCTCGACAGGGCGGAAATAGGGGCCATCGGGTATGAAGGAGGAGCGATTCAGCACCGCAAATGCATTTCGATCCGAGCGCGTAAATAGCGCGGCAGCTCTAGCCCCCGGGTCCGTCGTTGGAAACGTACTGTTCGAGCGAGTCCAGTTCGTGAGTGAGATCGTCCACGCGCCACTCCAGCAGGTTTCGAATGGAGAGAATCCCGAGCAGTTTCCCGTTGTCGTCGGCCACCGGGAGATGGCGGAAGTGCCGTTCCAGCATGATGCCCAGCGCCTCGCCGGCACCGGTGCCGCGTGTCGCCATCTCAACCGGCGTGGTCATCAGGTCACGGACAGACGTTGTTCTCGGATCAACATGGCTGAGCGCCATCTTGCGCAGCACGTCGCGTTCGGTGAAAATCCCCGCGACACGGTACTCGTCATCCACGACGGCGACAGCGCCGACGTGATGGTCCAGCATCTTGTGAATGGCATCGGCCACGGATGCTTCCAGGCCAACTGCCGCAATCTCACGATCGCAAAGCTCAAGCACGCTCATCAATCACCTCCACCGGCGCCGAAAGGCTCGATGCCGGATTTCGACCGACTGAACAGGATTGACGCATTATGCTCGCGGCGAAGCGCTTGTCAAGAGAATTGCGAAAAAAACCAGAGAATACCCTGCTTCGAACGAAAGTGGGCTTAGGAACCGGTGAAGGCGTCCGCCTCGATCTCCACCAGAATCTCGGGCGAAATGAGAGCCGCTACCTGCACCATCGAAGTGGCCGGCCGTATGTCGTGGAAATATTCGCCGTGGGCACGCCCGACCTTCTCCCACTCCGCGATGTTCATAACATAGATGCGCGTGCGTACGACATCCTTCATGCTGGCTCCCGCCTTCGCGAGCGCGCTCTCAATATTCTTGAGCGTCTGCACTGTCTGCGCTTGAACGTCCCCTACGCCGACGATCTTGCCATCCGGCCCGGTCGCCGTGGTTCCCGAAACATGGACGTACGCTCCGACTTTTACCGCGCGCGAGTAGCCGACGATCGGCTCCCACGCTGTGCCGCTCGAAATGTTTTGACGCTCCATGCAACCCTCCGTGGTCCGCAATTCTACAAGAGCGAGATGAGTCGTTCCGTGGGCGTAGATTTCCTTGAGCTCTTCTGTGCCCGCTGGATTGAAAAAGAAAAAGAGAGAAAAGAATTGGCAGCAGCACTTCGAGAGTGCCAGCAAGTACAGGGAATCTGCGCCCTCGTTACTATTGGTGGTACGCGCTCCTAACGGTTTCCTCGCACAACTCCTTTCCAATCTGCTCGCTTCTAACTGATCAGGAAAATGAATCATGCCGATAAACAAAAGTCACTTGCGTTCGCATGGCAAAGTGGGATATCAACACACGCATGTGGCTGAAACTCCGTGGTTGGCGCGGAGTTCAGGGGGGCCGAAACTATGATTCCGGAATCTCATCCGCTGCAGCAGCTGTTTCAAGACCTGGTGGGACGGCACTACGCCGAGGAAATTGGCATCCGCGATCCGCAGATCGTCGCTTACGTTTCTCATCTGCTCGCGGAATTCTGCGAATGCGATCAGCTCTACAAAGTTCGCGATTCAGCGAACCGTCCACTCGCAGACGTTGGCGAAATGCTGCTCGAATCCGATCCCATATACGGGCCAGCGCCTTCGTTCGATCGCGAGCGCCAGGTCCGCAAGCACATTGGTGACTACACCTTATTCCTCGCCGGAATGTTTCCGGAGAGCATCAACCACTTTCGCCTGCGCCGCCAGCGTCTGGAAAATTTTGTGGAGTGGGTAAAGGCCGGCAAAGAAAGCTACTACATCGTTTCGAAATTTGAGCACTTCGAGTACGCCAAGGTCGCGCCGCTGTTCGCGAGCCTCTCGAAGAACTTTGAAGGATGCGTGTACGGGTTGAATATGGTGAAGAACGATCTAGAAGAAATGCAGCATCCCATCACTCGCCGCACCGACGAGCTCATCATGTAGCGCCAGGTGGATGTGAGCTGCCCCTCACATCCTCAAGTCTCCACCGCTCGCCATTCGATAAAAACTCAACGCCGTGCTGCCTTGTGCCAGATGCCGAAACCGGCGCAGCGGCCCGAATTCCTCGCCCGGATCGAATTTCTTTTCGTGTTCCGCGATCACCACCGACATCGCCCAGATCAAGGAAGAATCCGCCAGCGCCCGCAGCGTGTTTGTGTACGCGTCTTTCATGCGGTACGGCGGATCGATGAACACCACATCCGCGGCCACCCGCTGCCGCTCCATCCGCCAGAACGCGCGCGGCAATTCTTCCTGCATGATCTTGAAGCCGTCCTTGATGCCGAGAGTCTGAAGATTTTTCCGAATCGTCTCCGCCGCGGGCGCGGAGTTTTCGACGAAGTGTACTTCTTTGGCTCCTCGGCTCAGCGCCTCAATGCCGACCGCACCCGTTCCGGCAAACAGATCGAGCCAGACGCTTCCCTCGAGCGCCGCCGGATTCCCCGCCGTCAAGACGTTGAACAACGTCTCCCTCAGCTTGTCCGATGTAGGGCGGATATCCATCCCTCGTAGAGTGCGCAATGGACGGCTCCGATATTTGCCCGCAATTACGCGCATCGCCCGGCGTCCTTGGGTGCCGCAACCAATATAACCATCCATGTAGAATAAAAGCAGCGAATCCTTTTATGCGAAGCTGGTCCATCCCGGTTGGACGCCTGTTTGGCGTGGATATCCGCCTCCATCTGACGTTCCTCATCCTGCCCATGTTTATCTTCTGGACAGACTATGCGGCGCACCAGGGAGCGGCAAACGGACCACGCGATCTTGCACTCTGCGGAATTATCCTCGCCTGCGTCGGTGCGCACGAATGCGGACACATGCTGGCTTCGCGCCGCGTGGGCATGATTCCGAAAGCAGTCATCCTGCTGCCGATCACCGGCGTCGCGCTCTATGAAGAGCCGCGCAACGACAAACATCCTCCCGCGCTTCTCTGGAAACGCGAAATCTGGCTCGCCCTTGTCGGCCCGCTTGTAAATCTCGCGCTAGCCGCTTTTGCCGTAGCCGTGATCACGGTAGCCGCGCCGGGGATTGAGTTGTGGAAGTGGCCCTTTCTGCAGACGTCGCAGTTGGCGAAGAGCGTCGTGTGGGCCAACCTTTATATTGCCGTTCTCAATCTCATGCCCGCCTATCCCCTCGATGGCGGCCGCATCGTCCGCGCTCTATTCTCGCGAGCAATGGATGTTCCTTCCGCGACTCGCCGCGCTGTTTCTATCAGCACCGCTATCGCGTTAGTCCTCGTGTTTGCCGGATTGTTCAGCGATAACTGGCTGACCATGGTGGGTGTAATCGTGTTCTCCGCCGCTCAACTGGAAGAACGGGCGCTGGTCTTTCAGTCTGTGCTCGAGAATGTGCGTCTGGAAGAAGTGATGCTCACTGACTTCGCAACGTTGTCCCCAGCCGACACGTTAGAAGACGCGCTGGAAAAAGCAGTGCACTCGCTGCAAGACGATTTTCCGGTTGTGCGTGGCAGCGATATGGTCGGAGTCATTTCAAGGGCCCGCATCCTGGACGCGCTGCGCGCCGAAGGCAACGGCTACGTGCAGGCCGTAATGAACAAGATCTTCGACGTTTCCCTGCGCCACGACTCGCTCAGCTCCGCCTTCCGCAAACTTACGGCGCGCAGTTCGAGCATCATTCCTGTAGTCGAAGACCAGCGTCTCGTCGGCATCGTCACCCTGCAGAACCTGATGCACTCCATGGCTCTGCTCGCCGAAAGCCGCAAGCTAAGACGCGACGAGTCGGAATAGAAGCTTCTCGCCGCCGAGAATCGAACTTCTCAGAAATTCCGTCGAAGGATTTCTTCGTTTGTAGGTTGCCGTTTTCTCTGCGAACTCGGCGAGCTCTGCGGTGAAAAGACTAGAACAACCGCACCGCTTTCGCCGTCTGTACGGCAGAGATTCCCTGCAACCGCGTCAGCACCTGGTCCGACACATTTCCGTCGACGTGCACAACGGCAATCGCTTCGCGCTGGGATTCGCTCGATTCGACACTCCTGCGCCCCAGCGAAAAGTCTGCAATGTTAATCGACTCTTCCCCGAGAATCGTTCCGACTTTCCCAATCACGCCCGGGACATCGCGGTTTCGCATGTAAATCAAATTACGCTCCAGTGGAGCCTCCACGTCGATGCCATCCACTTGCAACAGCCGAGGGGCCTCGCCATGCAGCACGGCTCCTTTCACCATGTGTTCTTCGGTAGCACTCTTCAGAAAAATGGAGAGCACGCTCCCCGCTCCGCCCGTGGACGCCTTCGCCTTGTGCGACTCCACCACTCGCAGCCCACGATCATGGGCGATAGTCGCCGCATTCACCAGGTTCGCCTTCTCCTCCAGCGCCTGATTCAGAATCCCCTTGATCGCCGCATTCCGAATCAATTCCGTCTTCCACTCCGCAATGTGCCCGCTATAACGGATCGATATCTCTTCCAGCGATCCCTCGGATACCTGCGCCAGAAACGCTCCCATGCGCTCGGCTAAAACGATGTAGGGCTGCATCGCTGCATACTCTTCTGCCGATACAGAAGGAACGTTCACCGCGTTCTGAATCACGCCATGCTTCAGGTATTCCTTCACCTGCCGCGCGATCTGCACGCCCACCGCTTCTTGCGCTTCCTGCGTCGATCCACCGACGTGCGGCGTGAGCACAACATTGCTCAGCACGAGCAGAGGAGAATTCTTTGGAGGCTCTTCGGCAAAGACATCGATCGCCGCGGCAGCCACGTGCCCATCCTGCAATCCGCGCGCCAGGTCGACCTCGTTCACCAGTTCGCCGCGAGCGCAGTTCACCAGCCGTACGCCTTTCTTCATCTTCCCGATCGACGATTCGTTGATCATCCCAAGCGTCTGCGGAGTCAAACCGACATGCAGCGTGATGTAATCCGAAACCGCGTACACGTCTTCCAGTCCCGCCAGCCGGATCCCCTGCTCTTTCGCTACTGCGACCGACACAAACGGATCGTGCCCTACCAATTCCATCCCAAACGCGCGCGCCCGCCGCGCTACTTCCATTCCGATTCGCCCCAGGCCCACGATGCCCAACGTCTTTCCGCGCAGCTCAGTCCCTTGCAGCGATTTCTTTTCCCACTTGCCCGCGTGCATCAGCGCGTCCGCGCGGCATAGATGACGCGCCATTGCCAGCATCATCCCCAGGGTCTGTTCTGCCACGGCGACTGCATTCGCGCCTGGCGTGTTCATCACCGCGATGCCCATGTGCGTGGCCGCTTCCAGATCGATATTGTCCACGCCCACGCCGGCGCGCCCGATCACGCGCAACTTCTTCGCATGTTCGAGCAGCTTGGCGTCTGCCTGCACCGCCGACCGCACAATCAGCGCGTCCGCCGACTCAAGGTGCTCAGCTAATTTCCCGTCCAGTTGATCCGCCGTCAGCACCGTCCATCCCGGTTCCTGCAACTCAGCGACTGCCGACGACGAGATCTTTTCCGCCACAATGATCTTCACGTATGAGTTCCTTTGAACCGCTTGCTTAGGAATCTATTTCGGAAATCCGCCTGACAACCAATTGACGGCAAATTGACAGCACACTGACACGGTTGCTGCGCTTGATTTCTACACTGGTTCTCGATCGGCCCCCCACCCTTCGGAGACCAAACATGACAACACTCAAAACAATTGCCCTTCTGACAGTGATCGCCCTGACCATGGCTTGTGGCTATAGTTCCAAGGCTTCCATGCCAGCGACCGCCGGATCCATGCCAACCATTGCCCAGCTGAATCCTAATGCGGCCACAGCTGGCGGCGACGCCTTCATCTTAACCGTCAATGGAACCAACTTCGGGACGAAAGCCGTCGTGAACTGGAACGGCGTGGCCCAGACGTCAAACACCACATTCATGAGCGGCACCGAACTCACCGTGTCGCTTCCGGCTTCGGCGATCGCCGCGGCTGGCACCGTTCAGGTCACGGTAACCAATCCAGCCGTCGCTGGCGGTGGTCCGTACGGAGGCGGCGGCACTCTGGCCGAGACGTCTTCCGCCATGAGCTTTACGATCAACTGACGCAGGGCCGTCAGCACTAAGTCGTCCACAGGACACGAAGCTCAGGAATTTCCTTCGTGGAACTTCGTGTCCTTCGTGGTTAAGGTCTTTGCGTGCGCTAACGTGTCGAAACAGCAGGCTCAGTGCTGGCCGCATACACCTGCTGCGCCGCCCGCACCGCGGCGCCATATTCAATGCTCTTGTCGGTTAAGCGAGCCAGCACATGTTCCAGCGCTCCGAGAATCCCAACTGTGTCGAGATAGTCGTAGTACCCGATGTGCGCGATGCGGAATAACTGTCCCTTCATCTCTCCCTGGCCGTTGGCAACGACAGCGTCGAATGATTCCCGGAACTCTTTCACGATCTTGCTGGAATCGACTCCATCCGGCGCGCAGATCGCCGTCAAGGCAGCAGCCGGAGTCGACGCATACAGCTTCAGTCCCAGTGCCTTTGCTCCCGCACGCGTCATCTCTGCGCACAATTCTGCATTGTTCACCAGCTCTTCGCGTCCCTTGGCGAGATCTCCCTTTCCCATGCCGCGGATAAACTCCAGTGCCGCGCCCAATGCCGCAAACAGAGATGTCGCCGGTGTATAGGCCGTCTCGCCTTTTGCCGCCGACTTCCGTTCTTTCCTCAGATCAAAGTAAAAACGCGGAGAAGTCGTCGTTTCCATTCGCTTCCATGCCCGCTCGCTCACCGCGCAGTATCCCAGCCCTGGAGGCATCATCAGCGCCTTCTGCGATCCGCCGATGATCACATCAACGCCCCAGCCATCGACATCGAGATGCGTGGTCCCCAAGCCGGTGATCGCGTCCACCACAAGCAGCGTGTTGTCTCCCGCGGATCGCACGATCTTCGCGATGCCCTGCACGTCGTGCCGCGCTCCTGTAGAACTCTCGGTCGCCTGCACATAGACAACGCGCACATCGGGGGTCACCCGTGGGCGGATCTCATCCAGCGAAAACGTCTGGCCATACGGCACGCTCAACACGTCTACGTTGCAGCCGAATGCCTTCGCTAGCCCGGTCCAGCGCTCGCCGAATTTCCCGGCGGTCAACACCAGCACTTTGTCTCCGGGCGATGTCAGGTTTGAAACAGACGCCTCCATCACGCCTGTGCCCGACGACGCCAGGATCAACACGTCGTTTTTCGTGCCGATAAATTCCTTCATGTCGCTGAGCACACGCTGAAACAGCGCCCGAAAATCGGCGGTCCGATGATGCGCGGTAAACGCGGCCATGGCCGTCTGCGCAGCCGGCAACAGCGGCGTTGGTCCAGGAGTAAAAAGACGATTCTTATGCAACATAGGCAGAGTCCTTATGAGTGGGAATAGCCTCTTAGTTTATAGGAAGCGCCCGCCAGGAGCACGTTTGGAGAGGCGATGCGGGGACAGCCGCCTCGCCCGTCCTGCGAGCGCAGAGCACGGAGAAAATGAAAAAGGCGTCCGAACTTTCGGACGCCTCGCAAACACTTCGCTCGATCTATGATTTCCGCCCACCCTTCGACGCCAGAATCTCCGGCTTATCAATCTTCGGCGGCGTCGCGAGCAAATCCTTTGCTTTGGCGAAAAGCGCCTTCGCGATCTCGCCGTTCAGATGCGCATTCCGTCCATTCTCGTCCGCGAACGTGTCGAAGATTCCATATTTGCCCGGTCCCATCTTGATCGCGTACCAGCTCAAAGTCCCCGCCTCAGCCTCAGCCAACGGCTGCGCCGACTTCAGAAATTCTTCCACTTCTTTTTCTTTTCCCGGCTTCGCTTCCAGCTGCGCCCAAATCGAAAGTTTTCCCATGGCTATATCCTCCAGCCCATCTGATGCTCGCCGGACTCTTTTGGATTGAGATGATCAATCGCTAGCTGCTCTACAGTTCTGGCATTCCGAGGAGCAAAGCGACGAGGAACCTGCTTTCCTCGAGGGTGCCAGGTGCCTCATTTCTCGCGCGGCTTTTGCCCGAGAAATGGGGATTTTGAGTTTCTCTTGCTGGATGCCGTCCCGCCTAGTCCGTCTATAATCCCTCCATGCCCCTAGTCGATCAGATTCAGAAAGACATCGTCACCGCCATGAAGGCGAAGGACGAAGCGCGTCTCTCCACGCTGCGCATGGTGAAGAGCGCCCTGCAACTCAAAACCGTCGAGAAGATGTCTCCGCTCGACGACAAGGAATCTCAAGCCGTCCTTTCGACGCTGATCAAGCAGCGCAAGGAATCCGTCGAGCAATTCACCAAAGGTGGACGCCAGGAGATGGCGGACAAAGAAGCTGCCGAGATCATCGTGATCGAATCCTACCTTCCGAAAGCCGCCAGCGAAGCTGACATAGTCCCTGGAGTGAAGGCCGCGATCGCCGAGATGGGCGCTCCAACAATGAAGGAAATGGGTACCGTCATGAAGAACGCGATGGCAAAGTTCAACGCCGCCGGCATGCGCGTAGACGGCAAGGTAGTCAGCGAAATCGTAAAGCGTGAATTAGCGGGAAAGTAGCGTGCGAAATCACGATGGTCGCAAAGCTCAAAGGGAGAGGCGAACTTCTCAGGCTGGAGATCGAGAGCCTCGAGAGAGAACAGAAAACGCTTATCGATGCGATTCCGGGCATCGAAGTCACGCCGAATCAACGGTTGGAGTATCTACGCAACCAACTAAATCTTGAACTCTCCGCCAAACGCGTGGTTATCCTCGCCACTTCGCACAACATTCAGGACAATGGGCATCATCTAAATTCAGAATTTGAGCAGCGGCTTGCGTTCCTGATTAGGATGTTCGCGCCCACGCTCTTGGTGGAGGAATGGGCAGAGGATCGCCCGCCATCGTTCGCATCAGTACTCGCAAAACGCCTCGGACTAGAGTACAAAAATATCGGTACTCCAAAGGAGGAACAATTTCGCACTTTCTGTAACGCGCCGATTAACTACCCCGGACACGATGGCACATTAGGCCGCTGTTCAGGCGCGCCTCAATTTTATGAGTACGGTCCTTTGGATACGCAGGAGAATCGAGAGCTTCGGATGATGCATAACATTGAGAACGAAATGAAGAACCACGCCGTATCCCTATTGGTGCTAGGGCTAGCACACCTTCATTCGATGTCCTCGAAGATCCGACAAGCAAACTTCAATGTCGCCGCCTACTCCTGGATTCCATAGCGACCCAGGAAACTTAAGTTAGTTCGGCACGCCGCCTCACTTATTTCTCTGCAACTCCCGGTACGCCTCGCTCTTCGACACTCCCCGTTCCTTCGCCACCTTTTTCAGTGCCGCCTTCTCGTCGACTTTCTCCTCCGCCATGATCTGCTCGACTCTCTGCCGGACGCTGAGGCGAATGCCCGCGTCCGCCGCTCCCTGAGCATCTTTTTCCTCCGCCTTGCCGATCAGCAGAGTGATTTCGCCCTTCACTGCTTCGCGCGCCTTCAAATTCTCCAGAACCTCGCTAGCTCGTCCCCGTAAAAACTCTTCATGCAGCTTCGTCACCTCGCGCGCGACAACGACATGCCGCCCAGCACCCAGTACTTCCACCACATCCTCCAAACGTCTCCACTATCCGGTGCGGAGCCTCATAAAACACCTGCGTCCGCGGAGAACTCTTGATCCCTTCCAGCGCCTCTCGCCGCTCGCCACGCTTCGCTGGCAGAAACCCGCTGAAGCGAAACGAATCTGTCGGCAGCCCACTCGCCACCAGCGCCGACAGAAACGCCGACGCCCCGGGCACCGGAACCACCGGCACCTGATGCCGAATCGCCAGCGTGATCAGCCGATATCCCGGATCTGAAATTCCCGGCATGCCCGCATCGGTCACCAGCGCCACGCTCGCGCCCTCCTGCATCTCCTTCACCAACTCAGCCGACTTCGTCATCTCGTTGTGTTCGTGATAGCTGGTCGTCCGAGTCGTGATCGCAAAATGATTTAGCAGCTTTTGCGTCTGCCGCGTGTCCTCGCACGCAATCACGTCGACTTCTTTCAGCACGCGCAGCGCCCGAAGCGTGATGTCCTCCAGATTCCCAATCGGCGTCCCCACCAGATACAGCGCCGGCCCCATCGTTTTCCCATCCGTCATGGCCGGAAGTCTACCACCGCTCCGTCATCGCTAAAGTAGAACGCCGGATGAAAGCAGAAGACTGGGTGCCCCATTTCCGGCCGGTTTTGCCGGAAGTGGGGGATTTTGACTTTGATTTCTCACTTGCGTCCGGACGCTTTGAACATGGGTCGAAACTCCAATGTCGGATATCCCACCTTGCCGTGCCGTTCCGCCTTCGTGTAACTTCGTGCCCTTCGTGGTTCAAGGTTTTTCTTGGAGGGAGACAATCATGACCCCAGCCGCCTTCCGCAAAATCGCCCTCTCGCTCCCCGAAACCGAAGAGCGCCAGCACATGAACCACCCCGATTTCCGCGTCGCGGGAAAAATTTTCGCGACCCTCGGCTATCCCGACAAGACTCGCGCCATGGTCAAGCTCTCCCCCGAAGACCAGCACAATTTCTCGAAGGACTATCCCGACGCCTTCATCCCGGTCAAAGGCACTTGGGGACGCCGCGGCGCCACTAGTGTGATCCTCAAGTCTGCACCGAAAGATGCTCTGACAAAGGCCATCCATGCCGCCTGGCGCAACACCGCCCCCAAACGTCTGATAAAATCAATATGAAACGAAGAAGTTCCTCACAACCGTCTCAACTCATGCCACTTTACGAATACGAATGTAAGAAGTGCGGTCACCGCTTCGAAAAAATCCAGAAGTTCTCTGACAAGATGGTCACGAAGTGCCCCGAATGCGGGGGCAAAGTCGAGCAGATGATCTCCGCGCCCGCCGTCCAGTTCAAGGGCACCGGCTGGTACGTCACCGACTACGCCAAAAAAGGCTCGTCCGCCGGATCCTCCAGCAGCAACGATTCCGGATCCAAAGACAAGTCGGACGACAAGCCCAAGTCTGACAGTTCGTCGAAAGATTCCTCGTCCAAAGAAAGCTCGAAGGAGAGCTCGAAATCCAGCTCCTCCAAAGAAACTCCGTCGAAAGAAGCCACGCGCCGGGGATCAGGCCGCCACAAATAAAAAGGCTCCGCGCCGCGCGGAGCCGGGAGTATTTCCTAATCACTACGCACTACCCACTGTTCACTGTTTTAATTCCTTCTCAAAGTGTTCTTCAATCATCGAGAACAGATGCACCCGCGCATCTTTTCCCGCGATGCTATGGGTCTTGTTCGGATAAATCATCAGCCGGAACGGCTTGCCCGCCGTGATCAACGCGTTGATCATCTGAATGCTGTTCTGGAAGTGGACGTTGTCGTCGCTCGTTCCATGCACCAGCAGTAGCGCGCCGTGCAGTTTGTCGGCCGACTTCGTCACGTCCGACATCTCATACCCTTCCTTGTCGTCCTTCAGCAGCCCCATGTACCGCTCGGTATAGATCGAGTCGTAGTTCACCTGGTTGGTCACCGGAGCCACAGCCACTCCCGCGCGGAACCGCTCCGAATGCGTCATCGAATACAGTGTCATTGACCCCCCATTCGACCATCCCCAGATTCCGATCCGGTTCGGATCGAGTTGCGGATACTGCGCCAGCAACTGATCCAGCGCAGTCAGCTGATCCTTCAACTCAATCGCCCCGAACTCATGCCGGATTGCTGTCTGGAATTTCCGGTCCCGTCCCGGCGTTCCGCGATTGTCGACCGCAAAAATTGCGAATCCCTTTCGCGCCAGAATTTCATCGAACGCATCCGGCACGCCTTTTCTCACCATCTGCCCGGCCGGACCGCCGTATATATTGATGATCAACGGAATCTTCCCACTTGCCGCTCCATCCGGAGGCAGCAGCAAACGCCCATACAACAGCGTTCCGTCGTCCGCCTTGAATTCCAGATATTTCGGCGCGCGTAGCCCGTATTCTGCGATCTCATCCCGCGCCTTCCACACCGGATAGCACGTTCCTCCCACTGCGCAAAGCGACGACTGAGGAGATGCTTGCGGTCCGAAATACATGTGCGAATAATGCTTCCCGTCGTCGCTGAAAGTCGCGAAGTGCTGCCCTTCTTCCGTCGTGAGCGCCTTAAATCCTGACCCATCGAGCTGCACCGAATACACATGCGTCTGCCGCGGATCATCTTTATTCGCCGCAAAGAATACGCTCCCCGCCGCCTCGTCCACTCCCTCGATCCCCAGCACTTCGTAATCGCCCTGCTCCAATTGCCGCTCCAGCTTGGCGTCCGCGCTCATCGGACTCTGCTGGTTAAAGCTGTAGAGATAGATGTGCATGTTTCCATCGCGCCAGCTTGGCCACAGGAACATCGGTTTCGATTTCAGGAACCGCACCTCGACGTGCTCGAAATCAATCCACGCCCCCGGAGTCGTTTCCGTCAGCACAATCCGCGACTTCCCTGATTTGGCATCCACAAAATACAAATCCAGCTTGTCCTCGGTGCGGTTCAACACTTCTGCCCAAATCACGCCTTCGCTGACCCATCCAAACCGCGGCACATACGTATCCGCATCGTTGTTCAGCGAGATCCAACGCACCTTCCCCTTCTCCGCATCCACGACTCCCAGCTTTACCACCGGATTCGGATCGCCCACCTTCGGATACTTCTCCTGATCCACCGTCGGATGCGTCGGCATCCAGTCTGTGATGGGATACGTCGGCACTTTCGTCTCGTCCATGTGCAGGAACACAATCTCTTTACTGTCGGGCGACCAGAAATAATTGCTGCGCACACCCAACTCTTCCGCGTACACCCAGTCGATATCGCCGTTGAAAAGGTCGTCTCCCTGATCTTTCGTCAGCGCCCTTTCCTCGCTGCCGCCAATCGGGTGAACATAGAGATTGTGCTTGCGCGTATAAGCCACGTGCTTGCCGTCCGGAGAAAACTTCGGATCTCCGCTCGGATCGCTCGCCGACGTAAACGCCACCGCCGTCTCGGTTCCGAGATCGTAGAGCCATAACTGCCCCTGAGAATCGAAGATCAGATGCTTCGA
This sequence comes from uncultured Acidobacteriota bacterium, assembly GCA_963787685.1. Lineage (GTDB taxonomy): Bacteria > Acidobacteriota > Terriglobia > Terriglobales > Acidobacteriaceae > Sulfotelmatobacter. The sequence continues at coordinate 319,547 of CAWBED010000017.1, read as the reverse complement.
ATCCGGCGCCCACAGATATGCGGCCACGTGATATCGCGTCAGCCGCTCCTTTTCGCGCTCGTTCTTCACCTTGTCGACATTTGGATCGAGCCTCGCCAATTTTTCGGCGCTCACCAGCACTTTCTTCTCGCCAGTCGCGGCGTCCACATACCACAAGTCGCCCTTCTCTCCTTTTTCATCGCGCTGCACAAACGACAGCTTCGTTCCGTCCGGACTCCACTCCATGGTCTCCGGACCGCGCCCGCCTAGTCCGCCCGGCTGATACAGCGACTCAATGGTCAGCGGCTTGGTGGGGGTTGTTGTCTGCGCCTCGATGGCGCCCGGGGCAAGAAATGCAAGAAGGGCAGCAAGCAGGACAAAGCAGGGCAATACAGAGAACTGTCTTTTCACGAACCGACCTCTCGGGAGAGTTATAAACAGCAGAACCCACAGGGCGAACGGAAAGTGTACACCCCAAAAGCCCCCGCCCGCACGGTGTAGGCCGCCCTACAAATCCAGGCGTGAGAAAGTTTCCTCTGCGAGACCCCGTGTCCCCTGTGGTGAGGATTTTGTTTTGCTGTAGCTGCAAAACCCGCGTAAATTCGCGCTCCTCCGCGTGTTAGAATCAAAGACAGCCGGATGCTTCCAGAAATAGAAAACCTCCTGAAGCTTCAAGACACGGACAAGGAAATCCGCCGTCTGCAGGACGAAGTCGCCGAATTTCCCAAGCGCGTCGCCGTGATCGAACAAAAGCTGGCCGGGACCAAAGCGCAGCTCGAAAAGGCCCAGGCCGCCGTCAAAGCCGACGAAGCCACCCGCCGCAAGTTCGACACCAATATCACTGAGCTCCGCACCAAGATTTCCAAGTACCGCGACCAGTCCCTCGACGTTAAAACCAACGAGCAATACAAGGCCCTGCTCCACGAGATTCAGTTCGCGGAGAAGGAAATCACAGCCAATGAGGACAAAATCCTCGAGCTGATGCTCAACGCTGACGCCCGCGACAAAGAAGTCAAAGCCGCCCAAGCGGAGCTGAAAGCCGAAGCCGCCGAAATCGAGAAGGAAAAAGAAGAGGCCCGCCAGCGCACCGCCGAGGACGAAAAACTCCTCGCCGAATGGCGCGCCAAGCGCGACGGGCTGCGCAAGGGAGTCGGCGAAGACCTTTTACGGCACTTCGAACGCGTCTCGAAGTTCCGCGGCAGCGGTATCGCCGAAGTCCGCGACCAGAAATGTATGGCCTGCCGCGTCATGCTTCGCCCTCAGACCTACAACGAAGTTCGCTCCGGCAACCAGACCATCGTCTGCGACTCCTGCCAGCGTATCCTCTATTTCGACCCGACCAAAGAGTTGCTCGACCAGAAGCCTTCGACCACGCGTCCCAAACGCCATCATCCCAAGATCGACGCTCCTCAGGCCTGGTATTACCGCCCTGAGTTCAACGACATCGGCGAAGTCTTCCTTTGCCTGACGACCTCTCGTGGCCGGTCCAGCCGCCGTGTTTACGACGTTCACACCGGACGCCTCATCGGCGACATCCTCATCCGCGAAGGCGACTACCGTCAGGCCTTCCCCGAGGACATCACCGGTGCCATGCGCCTCAACGGCCTCTGGACCGAAGACGAACTCGACAACTTCGGCAACGAGCTCCCCATGGTAGCGCTCGACTCCCTACGAGCCGATCTCGATCTAGCCCGCCACGAAGCCACTTCCGGCTCCCACGCGAAACAAGCAGCAGTTCCCACTCCCACAGAACAAGCCGCCAGCTAATTCAGCCCGCATAGCGGCGGACACTCGTCCGCCGAGCGAAGCGAGATGGCTTGCCATTCTGAGTGATGTGAGAACCGTTTCGGCCTTTGCGTTTCTATGAACGCGAATTGACAGGTGCGTTGAGCTATGACAAACTCGCGAGGTTTAACCGACCCTCCCCGGACCTCCTCCTGCTCGGTTGTGCTTTTTCCGCTGGATAGCGGAATTCGGCTCCAAGTCGACTCGGCCCCTAAATTTCGCAGCCACGATGCTGCGCGAAAGGCGGTTACTTCTATGGCAAGTTCTGCTAAGAGGAGTGCAAGCGGGTCCAGAAAACAGTTGAATCCACGAATTGACAAGATGATCGCGGCTTACGCAACGGCGGCGAGCGCCGTCGGAGTTGCGCTCCTGGCAACTGCCCCAACCGCGGAGGCCGAGATTATTTACACCAAGGCTCGCGTGACCATCGGGCGAGGAGTTACCAGTCACTACCACCTCGATCTCAATCACGACCGGATTGGCGATTTCAGCATTGGTTTTTGTTCCTGCGAACCGCATGGCACAGCGCTCTCCATTAGCTCCATGCGCGGCGTGGGAAACATGGTAATGGCAGCCGCCAGCCATCCGTACTCGGCGGCAGCTTTGAAGGCTGGCGCTCCCATTGGTCCGAAGCAGGCCTTCCAACCCCTGGAAATTCGAATGGCGACTACCGGATCCTACTTCTACGGCCGATACTCCGGAGGGCCGTGGGCGGGCGGCGTCTTCGACCGTTATTTGGGGCTGAAATTCGAAATCAACGGCGAATTTCACTACGGCTGGGCGCGGATGACAGTGGGCAAAGGCTTCAGCCCCACTCTTCTTACCGGATATGCGTACGAGACCATCCCGAACAAACCTCTGAAGGCTGGCCAGACTGTCGAAACGCCGGACGCGGCGAAGCAGAGAGTCCAATTTCGTGGTCTCTTCCGGCACAAGGACCAAGCTTAGGCATGCTGGCACGTGGTCACGATGCCCTGGAGATTTGGCGCAAGAAAGGAAGAAGTTAGCTGAGAGTCGTTCGCTCTCCCGGCTACGCTGCGGGACGTCAGGCGTTACCATGTCCTCATGCCCGAAGCTCGTGCCACGTCAGCTCTTCCCAAGATCAAGATATCCCCCCGCGGCGCCACGCGCCTGAAATCCGGACACGTCTGGGTCTATAAATCCGACATCCTTGCCGCGAATGATGCGACTCCCGGTTCGCCCGTCACCGTCACTGACCAGCGCGGTAAGCCACTCGGCACGGCTCTCTATTCCAGTTCGTCCCAGATCGCGATTCGGATGATCTCGCACGAATCTGTCGCTGATTTTCCCGCGCTCTTGCGCCAGCGCATCGCCGATGCCATCGCCTATCGCCAGAAACTTGTTCGAGACACCGACGCCTACCGCGTCATCTTCAGCGAAGCTGATCAGCTTCCCGGACTAATCGTCGATCGCTACAACGACATCCTCTCGCTCCAGATTCTGACCCAGGCAATGGATGCTAGTCTCGTCCGCGAGACCGTCATCGCTCAGTTGGCCGAAGAACTTCATCCCGCCTCGATCATCGAACGGGTGGATCCTCGCGTTCGCGAGCTTGAGACGCTTCCGCCTCGCCCCTCCGGCCTTTTGCACGGAGATAAGACGGCAACGACCTTCACCATGAACGGCGTCCACTTTCACTTCGACGCCCTCGAAGGCCAGAAGACCGGAGCCTTCCTCGACCAGCGCGAGAACTACGCCGCCGCCGCGCAGTATGGGAAGGGCGACGCGCTCGACGTCTTTTGCTACCAAGGAGGCTTTGCCCTTCACCTCGCCCGCGTCTGCGACCAGGTCACCGGCGTCGACAGTTCCCGCCCCGCGCTCGAAGTCGCCGACCAGAATGCCGGCCTGAACAAGAGTTCTTTCAAGAATCTCGAGATCGAATGGATTGAGGCTAACGCTTTCGACCTCCTCAAAGACTATTCGGCGTCAAACCGCCGCTACGACACAATCGTTCTCGACCCGCCCGCGTTCGCGAAATCCAAGCGCGACCTCGACGCCGCCCTCCGCGGCTACAAAGAGCTCAACCTGCGCGCCCTCAAGATGCTCCGCCCCGGTGGAATCCTCGTGACCTGCTCCTGTTCCTACCACGTGACCCAGTCCGACTTCCTCGAGATGCTCAGGGGCGCCGCCGTTGACTCTCATCGCACACTTCGCTTGATCGAGGTTCGTGGCCAGGCAAAAGACCATCCAGTCCTGGTGAATGTCCCAGAAACGTCCTACCTAAAGTGCGTTATTGCGCATGTAAGTGAATGAAAATAAGCATTATTAATGGCTTGACAACATTACGCTCAAGTTTTATGCTTCTTTTACGCTAACTATGCGTCTAATGAAGTGACTGGGCGAGTGGAACAGCGGCGCTTCAGCGCCGCGTCAGGGGTAGAGGTCAATAGGGCTTTAGCCTCTGTTCCAGGCCGGGTCACGAAATTCGAATTTCTAATCAACACCCAAAATCTGAAGGAGGATTTACCCATGACCGTATTAACCCGTTTCGAACCGTTCCGTGAGTTTGCCACCCTGCAGGACCGCATCAACCGTGTGTTCCGCGATTCGTATACTGGCGGCGACCGCGATGAGTCCCTTACCACCTCGAGCTTTGCCCCCGCCGTCGACGTCTACGAAGACGAGCACAAGGTCACTCTGAAGATCGAAGTGCCCGGAATTGAAGAGAAAGACATTGACGTCCGCGTGGAAAACAACACGCTGACCGTTCATGGCGAACGCAAGATCGAGAAGGAAGAGAAAGAAGAGAACTACCGCCGTGTGGAGCGTCAATATGGCAGCTTCACCCGCACCTTCACCCTGCCCCAGACCGTGGACACCGAGAACGTCTCGGCCAACTACGACAAGGGCGTGCTGAAGATCTCCCTTCCCAAGAAAGCCGAAGCCAAGCCGAAGCAGATCAAGGTTCAGGTCGGTTCCTCCGCCTCAACCGAGAAGACGCTCGAAGGCAAAGGCCCCAGCAAAGCCGCGTAATTGTGGAAGAGCGGCGCTTTAGCGCCGCGAAAAGAGGCGCCATAAAGGGCTTTAGCCCCTGTGGTCACGGGAGGCGGCAGAGGTGACCGCCTCCCGTACCTTTTTCCACCGTCGAAATTTCGAAATCGACTAATTTGAAACCCTCCGCAACAATCGAACCATCAAATTATTCGATTACTGAATTTCCTAATTACTCAATCGAGGTTTCCCATGCCCATTCGTTGGGACAAATTTACCGTTAAAGCGCAGGAGGCCGTCCAGCGCGCGAACGAGCTCGCATCCGAGCACGGCAATCCCGAGCTGCAGCCGATCCATTTTCTGGCGGCTTTGCTCGAAGACAAAGAAGGCATCGTTCCGCCCGTGCTTGAAAAGATCGGCATCGGCCCGCAAGCCGTCCTGAGCGACGTCTATCGCGAACTAGAGAAGCTGCCGAAGGTCTCCGGCCAGACGAATCAAGCTACGCTCTCCTCCGAAGCCAACAGCCTGCTCGAGCAAGCTTTCAAAGAGGCTTCCAATTTCAAGGACGAGTACGTCTCCACGGAGCATTTGCTGCTGGCCATCACGCATCTGAAGCGCGATGCAGCGCAGCAGATCCTCGCTCGTCACGGCGCGACCTATGACGCCATCCTCAAAGCACTCACGGTCGTGCGCGGCTCGCAGAAAGTGACCGACCAGAATCCCGAGGCCAAGTACCAGGCGCTGGACAAATATGCACGCGACCTGACTGAACAGGCGCGTCGCGGCAAGCTCGACCCCGTCATCGGACGCGACGAAGAAATCCGCCGCGTTGTCCAGGTTCTGTCGCGCCGCACGAAAAATAATCCCGTGCTCATCGGCGAACCTGGTGTCGGCAAGACTGCCATCGTCGAAGGGCTGGCACAGCGAATCATCTCGGGCGATGTTCCCGAAGTTTTGAAGAACAAGCGCGTCGTTGCACTCGATCTCGGCTCGATGCTCGCTGGAGCAAAATACCGCGGCGAGTTCGAAGACCGCCTCAAAGCCGTTCTCAAAGAAATCGAAGACTCGCAGGGACAAATCATCCTGTTCATCGACGAGCTGCACACGCTCGTCGGAGCCGGCGCGGCCGAAGGCGCGATCGACGCCTCCAACATGCTGAAGCCCGCGCTCGCTCGCGGAGAACTCCGCGCCGTCGGCGCCACCACGCTGAACGAATACCGCAAGTACATCGAGAAAGATACTGCGCTTGAGCGGCGCTTCCAGATCGTCTTCGTCGGCGAACCCAATGTCGAAGACACGATCTCGATTCTTCGCGGCCTCAAAGAGAAGTACGAAGTGCATCACGGCGTGCGGATCAAAGATTCGGCGATCGTCGCGGCGGCCACGCTCTCGCACCGCTATATCTCCGACCGCTTCTTGCCCGACAAAGCCATTGATCTCATCGACGAAGCGGCCGCATCGCTGCGCATCCAGATCGACTCCTTGCCGACTGACATCGACCAACTGGAACGCAAAGCCACGCAGCTCGAAATCGAAAAGCAGGCGCTCAAGAAAGAAGATGACTCCAACTCTCGCGATCGGCTTGCAGTCATTGAGAAGGAACTCGCCGAGATTCGCGAGAAGTCCAACACGCTCAAAGCGAACTGGAAGAAAGAAAAGGATCTAATCGCCCGCCAGCGTGCGCTCAAAGAGCAGATTGAGAAACTGAAGACCGAAGAGCAGTCGGAACTGCGCAAAGGGAATAACGAGCGCGTCGCCGAAATCCGCTACGGCAAGATTCCGCAAGCTGAGCAGGAGCTCGCCAAGCTCACCAAGCAAATGGAGAGCCAGGGCAAGCAGCGCATGCTTAAGGAAGAAGTCGACGAAGAAGACGTCGCGCGCATCGTCTCGAAGTGGACCGGAATTCCGGTCTCGAAGATGCTCGAAGGCGAAGTGAAAAAGCTCGTCACGATGGAAGAGCGCTTGCGCCAGCGCGTCATCGGACAAGATCCGGCGCTGGAACGTGTGGCAAATGCCATTCGCCGCTCGCGCGCAGGTCTCAGCGATCCCAAACGCCCGATCGGATCCTTCATCTTCCTCGGACCAACCGGAGTCGGCAAAACGGAACTCGCCCGTGCGCTCGCCGAATTCTTATTCGACGACGAGCACGCACTGCTTCGCATCGACATGTCCGAGTACATGGAAAAGCATTCCGTGGCTCGCCTCATCGGCGCGCCTCCAGGCTATGTTGGCTATGAAGAAGGTGGACAGCTGACTGAGCAGGTTCGCCGGCGTCCATATGCGGTCGTGCTCTTCGACGAAATCGAGAAGGCGCATCCGGATGTGTTCAACGTCCTGCTGCAGATGATGGACGACGGTCGTCTCACCGACGGCAAAGGCCGCGTGGTCGACTTCAAGAACACGATCATCATCATGACGTCGAACCTCGGCTCGCAGCTTCTGCAGGCTGACGGCATTCATTCCGATGCAGATTTCGAGAAGGCTTCACAGCAAGTTCAGGATCTGCTGCACTCGCACTTCAAGCCAGAGTTCCTGAACCGTGTGGACGACATCATCGTCTTCCGTCCGCTGGGAAAGGAACAGCTGGTCAAGATCATCGAGCTTCGATTGGAAGACGTTCGCCGCTTGCTGGCAGATCGCAAGATCTCACTCGAGCTGACGGACGCAGCCAAGGATCTGATGTTCACGCAGGGCTATGATCCGAACTTCGGAGCGCGTCCATTGAAGCGTGCGATCCAGAAGCTGATCCAAGATCCTCTAGCGCTGAAGATTCTAGACGGCGAAGTCCTGCACGGTGATCACGTAGTGGTCGATGCTGATAAGAAAGCCGGCAAGATGACTTTCGCCGTCAGCAAACGCGTGGGAGAAAAAGAACCAGCAAAAGCGAAACGCTAAAAGAGCGCCACGGATTTCGCGGATATTCACCGATCAGAAAGCAATTGAATTTGATCTGTGACAATCCGTGCAAATCCGTGGCTAAGATTTCGCCGCGAAGCTGTCCACGACGCTCGGCGCTTGCGACAAGTACCACGCCAAAGCCACGCGCAGAGCAATCTGGAATCCGTACCAGAACACTGGAACGCCAAGTTCCGCCATTGAGATCTTCGGCACAAGCCATCCGATGCCGATAGCCATCACGATCATCGCGGCCCATCGCGACCATTTCTGCAGACGAAACAATCCCCATCCAATGAGCGCATAGACCGCGCCGATCAGTAGACGCCATGAAAGGACCGGCAAGTTCCAGTCCGTACATGAATTGCTTTCCGGCCATGAGTGAGATCGTTCCAGGCGAGAGGAGTTGAACCGCGCCGACAATCCATAGATAGAGACCAGCAGCGCCGAACAAGATCGCGATGATCGTGACGCCTGTCGGACGCTGCATGCGGAAGAGAGTAACAAACCAAAGCCACGGATCTCACGGATTTCCACGGATCAACAAAATACTTAAAGATCGATCGGCGAAAATCCGCGTGAATCCGTGGCTAAGAGGTTGACTATGAGAGATCGAACAGCAGCACTTCGGCGTTGTCTGTGCCTTTGATCGTGAGCTTGCTCTCGTCGCTGATCGCCGCGCCATCGCCTTGTCCCAGCTTCTTGCCGTTCAGCTCGACGGAGCCGCGGGCAATTTGCAGCCAGGCGTGACGTCCGGAGGCCAGTTCATGCGTCACTTCTTCTCCGGGCTTGAGCAGCGAGACATAGAGCTTCGCGTCCTGATTGATCTTCACCGATCCATCGGCCGCTTCGCGCGACGCGATCAGGCGCAGCTTCGCGCGCTTCTCCGCCTCGGGAAACGCCTTCTGCTCGTAGCTCGGCACGAGCGCGGCGCGTTCCGGCTGAATCCATATTTGCAGCAAGTGGACCGCGTCGGTCTGCGAGGGATTGAACTCGCTGTGGCGTATACCGCTGCCTGCAGTCATGCGCTGTCCATCTCCGGGAAGAATCACCGAGCCGGTTCCGAGGCTGTCTTTGTGTTCGAGCTTGCCTTCAAGAACATAGGTGATGATTTCCATGTCGCGATGCGGATGCGTTGGAAATCCGTTGTTAGGCGCGACCCAATCTTCATTGATGACGCGCAGCGAGCGAAATCCCATCCACTTGGGATCCCAATAATCGGCAAAGCTGAAGGTGTGTTGCGTCTTGAGCCAGCCGTGATTTCCACCGCCGCGTTCGGCGCTGGGACGAATCTGAATCATGGTCGTTTCTCTTTCCACTGCTAGTAATTGACTGATAAACATTAGATGCGCGAGGGATGCAGGAAGGACCGAACGCGAAAACTGCAAAAAAACCTTAGAAGTTCGGCTGAAACCGCAGTGCCGAAATGGGAAAGTCGGGTCGTTTGAACCCTACCCCCCTCCCCCACCGCCTCTGGAAACCCGCGACTGGCGCGAGTTCTGCAAAATGTGTCTGCAAAATCTTGAGCCCCAAGGGGTTAGAGGTCAAAATCTTGAAAACAAAGAGTTTGGCGGCGCTACTTTCAGTCGTAGCCACGGCGTCGCCGTTAGCAGAATGTCATGGTTTCTTCAGGGCGCGCAAGGTCAGATGTCACATGCTCGGCTTTTTGTCTGTGGAAAGCCTCTTAACTTCTTTGCCACTGATCTACGCGGATCTTCGCGGATCAGAACCTCAAGAATTCTTGTCTTAGATCCGTGGGATCCGCGTGAGTCCGTGGCCAAGAAGTTCGCGTATGGCACACTGAACTTATGCACCAGCTCACGCTTGGCGACTTTGAACTCAGCGTTTTTTCGGACGGAACTTATCCTCTCGATGGCGGCGCGTTTTTCGGCGTGGTCCCAAAAATCATGTGGTCGCGGAAAATGGCGGCTGACGACAAGAACTGCATCACGTCGGGACTCAACTCGCTGCTCGTCCGCACTGGGAAAGAGACCGTCCTGATCGAAACCGGTATCGGCAACAAGCTCCCCGATCGAATGGTGAAGTTTTATGGCCAGCCGGCGAAGCTGCTGGAGAATCTTGGCGCCGCGGGGATAGCGCCCGACGACATCGACATCGTGATCAATTCGCATCTGCATTTCGATCACTGCGGATGGAACACGACGCGGGACAAGAACGGCAAGATTGTGCCGACGTTTCCGCGCGCGAAATATTACGCTCCCGAGGGCGAGTGGCAGTATGCGCGCAAGCCGAGCGAGCGCGACTCGATCAGCTTTCTGCCGGACAATTACGATCCGCTGGTCGCGAGCGGACAAATGACTTTGGTGAAAGATGGCGATGAAATCGTGCCCGGGATTTCCGTAAAGACCTTCCGCGGGCACACGGCGCATATGCAGGGGATCATCATTCGCGGAAGTCAAAATCCCCACTTCCGGCAAAACCAGCCGGAAATGGGGCACCCTCCGGAGTCATCCCAAGTCCCTACGGCTTGCTATATCTCGGACCTGATGCCAACGACGCGCGCATATCGATCTGACGTGGGGCATGGGATTCGATCTGTATCCGCTGGACACAATCGAGAGCAAGAAGCAGTACTACGCTCGGGCGCTTCCGGAAAAATGGCTGACAGTTTTCACGCACGATCCGAAGACGCCGTGGGCGTACATCGAGCGGGACGAGTTGGGAAAGATGGTGGCCAAGCCAGTATGAGGTGAGTCAATACTCGCTCCCGAATTTCGAAAGCTGCTATATTTTCTCCGCGCGGTGGAATGCTCCAAGCTTGGTTCGACTGGGCCTCCGGGCCTGGTTTGGCCTCTCTGGGGCTACCCCAGGGAAACGTAAGGAACGGGGATTTTCGTCGCGTGAGCTCAGCTGCGAGTCCACGCAGGACTGCTCACGCAGAGTCAGACTCGTTGGAGCATTCTTCCGCCGTCTGTCATGCCGCACTCTACTCCTCTTGGTGCGCTGGCCCAGGCGCTCCTCGCTGGCGAACCGACCATCGAACTGCTCGTCGACCGCTGCCAGCGAACTCTCGGCAGGCATTGGCGCTGGCTTCGTCCCCTCGCGCGGCGGTACCTCAATAAGTTTGGAGGAGGCGCGCGTCCGCGGCGTCGCGATGTAGCGAGGTTTCTCAGGAACGATGAGGGCCTTCAGCAGGCGCTCGCGAAATATTCCAATGAAATTTCAGTAAAGGAGTTGCTCATTGCGCCACAGCAGATGCGGCCGATTCCGGGGGCCACCGCTTGGGATATTCCATCCATCGAGTCCGCTGGCGACTTGGCGAAGTGGCTGGGGCTCGCTCCGAGTGAGTTGCGCTGGTTCGCCGATCTGAAGGGGTTGGGCTACAAAGAAAATTGTGAACCGCTACGGCACTATCATTACCGGCTGCTCGCAAAGCGATTCGGCAGTATCCGGCTGATTGAGGCGCCGAAGCCGCGGATGAAAGATCTCCAGCGACAGATTCTGTTATGGATTCTGGAGAAGATTCCGCCGCATCCCGCCGTTCACGGATTCGTGAAGGGACGCTCGATCCAAACATTTGTCGCGCCGCACGTGGGCCAGCGGGTTGCGTTGCGGATGGACTTGCGGGATTTCTTCCCGTCGATTGGAGGAACGCGGATCCAGAGTTTGTTTCGCACGCTTGGATATCCGGAAGCCGTTGCCGATTTGCTCGGCGGGATTTGCACGAATGCGACGCCGCGGGATGTGTGGACAGAGATTGCGGAGGAACTTGGTCCGATCGCAGCCGACGACCTTCGGCGATTTTACGCCCGACCACATCTGCCGCAAGGCGCGCCGACTTCTCCGGCGCTCGCGAACTTGTGCTGCTACCGGGTGGACAGCCGCCTCGGTGCGCTGGCGAAATCCGCGGGCGCAGTGTATACGCGCTACGCCGACGATCTGGCGTTCTCCGGGGATGAACCGTTTGAGAAATGTGTCGAGCGATTCGGTCTGCATGTAACCGCGATTCTGCACGAGGAAGGCTTCCGCGTGAATAACCGCAAGACGCGGATCATGCGGCAGGGAGTGCGGCAGCATCTCGCGGGATTAGTGACCAACCAGAGGCCCAACGTTGTACGTAGAGACTTTGATCAGTTGAAAGCGATCCTCACCAATTGTGTTCGCTTGGGACCGGAGAGTCAGAACCGCGAAGGGCATCGGCGCTTTCGCGCTCACCTGGAAGGACGGGTCGCTTTCGTGACGATGATCAATCCAGAAAAAGGGAGGCGGCTGCAGGAGATCTTCGATCGGATTCAGTGGACAGAATAGAAATCTTCCCGACTTGATTTAAACTTACGCCCCGCAATTTCGTCACTTGGCGCTCCCACCGGAAGATTTCAACAGGTCCAAAGTGTTGTGAAAAGAAATGTAAAGATTTGGTGCGTCTTTGTAATTTCCGGTGCGGTCGTATGTCGTGCATGCTACAAAAAGCCAATTCCAGCAACTATGGGGCGCGCATCGGCATCTTGAAAGGGTCGCATCGTTATTGCAAAGCGCCGGTGCATCCGGCGGCTTTGAAGAAAATCCAAAGCGAGGTTACTCATGAAGCGATTGGCAATAGTCGGAGGGATCTGTGCTTCCTTTGTTCTGGGGGCGGCGATGACCGCCGTGGCCCAGGATGAACACAGAGACGAGCATCGCGATGCCAAGCAGGAAGAGCATCACGAAGAAGCGCGGCACGACGAGCATATGCGCCGGATCGATGACGCGCATTTCCGTCAGCACTTCGGACACGATCATCACTTCGCCATTCGGCACGTAACGGTCGTCGAAGGCAGGCCGCATTTCGCCTACGGCGGCTACAACTTTGAAATCGCGCAGCCTTGGCCCGGCGGATGGTCCTACAACGACAACTGCTACATCGACTTTGTCGATGGCGGATATTTTCTTTTTAACCTGAGACATCCGGGAGTACGGATTGCCGTGACGGTGCTTTAGGGGAGCTTTGAGTTCCTAGGGGCGCGGGCCGCGGTTGCGGTTCGCGCCCGTTATTTTTGTGACTGACTTTTTCGGATTGATCAGACTTCGGGAGCGAGCACAGCCGCAGAGGCACAAAGCCGGGCTTCGAAGAAATCTTCCACGCGGCTCAAAATATCAGGCGCGCTTTTCGATTCGTAAATCGCTTTGCGCAGGCCCGCGCCGCCCGGAACTCCGTGCGTGAACCAGCTGGCGAATTGCTTCATCTTGCCGACTGCGTCGGGGAGCTCTTCTTCGATCAGCATCTGGAAGTAAGTGCGGATCATCTGGTAGCGATCGGCTTCGGAAGGATGATCGTAGAGCTGTCCTGATGTGGGGACAGCCGCCCTCGGCTGTCCGTCGGGCCGCAGGCCCGATTGATGCGCATCGAATGTACTGCCGTCATTGAAACCAGTCGAGCTGTGCTCGACCGGACGGCCGATGGCGGCCGTCCCCACAAAATCATTCTTCATCGCCGCGCAGTATTGTTCGATCTGGCGGAAGATCCACGGATTCGACGGCGCCATGCGGCCGATCATGACCGCATCGCATCCCGTTTGCGTGACCATGGCGCAGGCATCTTCTGGGGTGCGAACGTCGCCATTGCCGATCACCGGAATCTTTACCGCATCCTTGATGGCGGCGATCCATTCCCAGCGAGCCTGACCGCTATAACCCATCTCGCGAGTGCGGGCGTGCAGAGCGACCGCGGCCAGACCGCAATCTTCGGCCATGCGAGCTAGTTCGACGCATACGATTTCTTCGTCGTTCCATCCGGCGCGGAATTTTACGGTGAAGGGAATCTTCACCGCCGCACGTACGGCTTCGAAAATCCTGCCGATCGCAGGGAGATCTCGCAGCAGGCCGGAGCCACCGTTGCACTTGACGACTTTCTTTGCGGGACATCCGAGATTCAGGTCGACCAGGTCGAAACCGAATCCTTCAACCATCTTCGCGGCTTCGGCCATGACGTAGGGATCGCTGCCGAAAAGCTGCGCCGAGATCGGATGCTCGTCTTCGTAGAAATGCAGATAGCGCTTCGCCTTCTGATCTTTCTTGCGGAGGACGCCGTCGGCCGAGGTGAACTCGGTCATGATCAGGCCGCATCCGCCGAGATTGCGGATGAAGCGGCGGAAGACCGTGTCAGTGACTCCGGCCATGGGCGCGAGAACGGTCGCGGGAGAAATCGTGACAGTGCCGATCTTCAGAGTCGCGGGCACAATTCGAGTGGCGGGGCTGTCCCCCACCGCTAGCGCGGGACAGCATCTGCGAGCCCGAATTGTCCCAGAACTTGCGCATGCGTTTGGAAAAGCGTTCACCACAGGGGGCACGGAGGAACACAGGGGAAAACCTGCGTTCTGCCCGCTTCTATTTCAGTATTCTAGACTGCCGCTCAAACGAAAGCCCCCGCTTTCGCAGGGGCTGAATTCTTTGAGTTATCCGCGCAACCCGTGTGAATCCGCGCTGCGCAATTAGCTCTTGGCCGGAGTCGCTGGGGTAGCGTCTTTCTTGGCGTACTTGCGGCGGAAGCGCTCGACGCGGCCGGCGGTGTCCATCAGCTTCTGCTTGCCGGTGAAGAACGGATGGCAGGCCGAGCAAATTTCTACGCCGATGTCGCCCTTATGGGTCGACCGGGTCGTGAACGTGTTGCCGCAGGCGCAATGCACGCGCACTTCGTTATAGGACGGATGAATGGCTGCTTTCATAGGGATTCCAACCTCGATTCAGAGTATTAGATTCTACAGGATATCCACAGGATTCGGCAAACGGCGAGCTACGAGTCGCGAGCCATGAGCCGTCGAGCCAAAATCAAAGGTCTGTCGCCGAATCCAAGGCGCAGGTAACTTCCTATCAACGACTTATGAGCCGCGCACAGCGCTTGATTGACTGCTCGCGCCTCGCAGCTCGCCGCTCACGACTCACCGCTCGTTGCTCGCTCTCAAAACCGAAACAGATAGCTGACCTTCACGAAAAACTGGCGGCTGTCATTCAGGTATCCCTTAGCCGTGTTGGTCACGCCGCCTGGCACTGCCGGGGTTCCGGGGACAACGTTAAGGTTCTGCAGGTCGCTGTTGTAGCCGACGTAAATCGCGGTGCCCGGGTGGACGAGGTAGGTAAGCAGGAAGTCGGCATTGAATTCCTTCTGCGTCGGCAGGTAGGTGTAAGGCGAGCCGACGCCGGGGGTTCCGGCAAGCAGATCGTTGTATTGCAGAATCAGACGCAGAGAAAGCTGCGGAGTGAATTGCCAGTTCCACTTGCTGCGCAGGATGTGATCGTTGAAGATGCCGCGTCCGGCGCCGGGAAACTGGCCCTGCTCGAACAGAAATGTGCTGTTGGTCGTCCGCAGCCGGTCGAAGAGATAAGTGTTCTCGATCTTCAACGGCTTCATGGGGCGCAGAGTCAGAGAAGCCGTCGCACTATCCTGACGGGCAAGAAACGGCAAATTATATGGAGTCGGGGCGGCCGGTGGAGTGTCGGGCTCAGCCACGAAATTGGTGCCATCGCCCCAGTAGTAGCCTGCGTTGAGAGTCGCCCACTTCAGATAGCCGGTCTGAAATGTTGCTCCGCTCTCGTGCTCGTGATAGTCCTGATTTCCCAGAGCTCCTGGCGCGCAGTAGACCGAGAATCCGTAGAAGCAGAAATCTTGAGGACGGAGCCGCTCGCGGAATTCCTGGTAGGGCTTCAGGATGATCACCGTCTGCCCTTGTCCGCGAACGATGAAGTAAGGCTGGTAGTAAGTGTCGAGGCGCAGGCCGGTGTGGTCGAAATCGTATCGAACCAAAACGGACGGTCCCCAACTGAGAATCCATCCTTTGCGCGGTCGGAAGCGATAATGAAAGTCCTGCACGGTCTCGCGGATGTCGACTCGATTGATGAAGCCGGGAATCGAGACGAAGCCGGGAGTGACGTCGTTGTAGAGACCTTCATAGGAGAAATGCAGGCCGTCGCGCCGCAAGTCGAGTTTCTCCGCCGGTCCGGCATAGTAATTGCCGTTGCCGTGGTTGCCGGAACTGAATGGGTAAAGGTTGGCCTCGCAATTGAGGTTCAGATTGCTCGATGTGTCGACGGCCTGTCCGTCGAGGCTCCAGGTCGTGCTGAGTTTCAAGCGGGTGTCAACGCCGCCCACGCGGTTGTACTCGCCGGTCGTGGGGCATTCCCAGTCCGTGTAAAGCGCTCCGATGCTCGATTGCTTGAAGATGTCGCGGCTGGCGCGCGCGATCGTGAAATAAGAGCGCATGCCCGACAGCGGGCTGAAATCTGGGACGGCAAGCCCGGGGCTCCGGTCGTCGGTCGACATCAGCCCGATGGAGTACGGCCCGTCTTTGCCCGTCAGGCGAATTCCGGCGGATGGATCGCCAATGCTGCGGGTAAAAAATAAGTCCATCGGCGTGCGAAAAAAGTCTTCATTCTCGAGGAAGAACGGGCGCTTCTCGGGGAAGTAGACGGCATAGCGTTGGTTGACGGTGATCTGCGGATCCTCAGACTCAACCTGGCTGAAATCAGGATTTACCGTGGCGTCGACGGTGAAATGGTCGTGGATGACGAACTTGGCGTCCATGCCCGGCTGGCCTTGCACGTCGGCATGCTGAAAATAAGGATTGGTGGGATCGCGAGTATCGAGCGCGCGAAAACCGCGGAGCAAGCCATAAGGAATGAGTTCGATGTCGCGCCCCGGAGAAATGCCTTCGAGACCGGTCAGAGTAGCAGCCTGACCGAGCCGGCCTTGGATCCGCTGCGAGATGTGCGGCCAGAACGAATTTTCTCCCTTCCGCGAAATGCCGCGGTAGAGGATGAGTCCCCACTCCTGCATATTTCCCGCCGAAAAGCGCAAGCTCTTGAACGGGATTGACATCAACACGACGAATCCTTGGCTCGTGGTTTTGCCGTGCGAATCCCACACCGTGTCGAACGAAGTATCGAAGTTGCCGCTGATTTCATCGCGCGCCGCTTCGGTCCAGATGGCGTCCCATTGCACGCCCAGCGGAGTGGTCTGGAAGGCGTAGGCTCGGCGGCGGTCGTGAAAGGTGTCGAGCATCACCTCGACTTGGTCGTCGTCGTAGATGTCTTCACGGCGCGACATTCGGGCGCGCACTTTCGTCGGATCGTCGAAGCACACGAACACGACGTATAGATTTTTCTGGTCGTAGCCGAGGTAGGCTTCGGTGGGCTCCGTAACAGCTTCGCCGTCGTGCGGGGTTCGTTGCGTGAATCCGGTGACCTTTACCATCTGGAGCGCGGTGTCACCTTGCGGCTTCATACTCAGGAAGTCTTCGAGCAACGGGGCGTGCTGCAGGCGCGGAATATGCAGCGTGGGCGGAGCAATGGCAGGTTTCGGCGCCGGCTGAACATCAGGATTCTTGATGGGCGGCTCAGGTTCCTGCGCAGCGGGCGACGGATACTGCGTGGAAGGCGCTACCACCGGTGGAGGAGCTTTCTGGGGCGGCTGCGAACTCTGGCTGCCCGAGGTCGACTGGGGCGGAGCGGTGCTTTGCGGAGCATTGCTCGAATCCTGAGACTGGGCGAAGGATGCCGGAACGGAAAGCGCCATCGCCCCGCAAACCGCAGCCAGGACGGCCAGTTTGCCCAGTACACAAATTATTGAACGACCGGATGCGCGCAAACGCAGAAATCCCCTGATCCTCCCCGACCCCCTATTTCGGAGAATTCGCCAAGATACACTATTGCGGCTCTACTGAACAGAAAAAGAGTGTTTTGTGTATGAAAATGAGGTTGGGTTTGGTCCAGTGAACCATGGGGACCCGTGGTGGAACTAGAACAGGGTGCTCTGCCGGCGGTGTGGAGTAATCCCGAAATGATCGTAGGCGAGCTGGGTAGCTACGCGTCCGCGTTGGGTGCGGTCGAGAAAGCCGATCTGCATCAGGAATGGCTCGTAGATTTCTTCGATGGCGTCCGGTTCTTCAGCCAGCACCGCGGCCAGGGTATTCACGCCGACCGGGCCGCCCTGGTATTTCTCGATGATCGTTAAAAGCAGCCGGCGGTCGACTTCATCAAAGCCATATTGATCGACTTCGAGCATCTCGAGGGCAGCCTTCGCCGTCGGCTCATCGATCTTGCCGGCTCCGCGCACCTGAGCGTAATCGCGGACGCGCCGCAGCAGCCGGTTGGCAATTCTGGGCGTGCCCCGGGAACGGCTGGCAATCTCTTTCGCGCCTGCCTCGTCGACCTCGACGCCAAGGATCTCCGCCGAGCGCTTGACGATGACCTTCAGATCTTCGGTTGTGTAGAACTCCAGCCGCAGCACGATGCCGAAGCGCGATCGCAAAGGGGCGGAAATCAATCCTGCCCGGGTGGTCGCTCCCACGAAAGTAAACGGCCGCACTTCCAGCGTGTGGGTGCGCGCTGACGGACCTTGCCCGATGATGATGTCGAGCTTGTAGTCCTCCAGCGCTGAGTAGAGCAGCTCTTCGAGCACGGGCTGCAAGCGGTGGATTTCGTCGATGAACAGGACCTGCTTGTCCTGCAGGTTGGTGATAATCGCCGTCAGGTCGCCCTTGATCTGCAGCAGAGGCGCGGCCGTGGGCTGAAAATGCACGCCGAGTTCGTTGGCGATGATGTTGGCGAGCGTCGTCTTGCCCAGCCCTGGAGGCCCATAGAGTAGGACGTGGTCCATGGCCTCGCCGCGCGATTTTGCGGCCTCGATTGCTACCTGCAGATTCTCTTTCAGCTTTTTCTGGCCGATGAATTCCCGGAGCAGTTGCGGACGCAGCTTCAACTCAAACGACGAATCGTCCTCGACCGGTGCGGCCGATACGAGGCGCTCGCGGTTTGGAGTGAGATTGGGATTGTTGTTGGCGGCGGCCATTGATTCGGATAGTAGAACGAAATGCGAAACCGCGCAATCACTGATCGGACGGAATCTAAGTCTTGCCGTCAAAACTCCCTTTCATATTTATTTATTATTTGTCATTCCGAGCGAAGCGAGGAACCTGCTTTTCGCCGGCACCCGCAACACCGCCAGCGACAGCCGATTCCTCACGGCAAGATCCCGCCGTTCAAAATGACAACGTCTTTTGGCTGTATCGAATACTCCCACCGTTGTCTGACCGCCTCGAGTGTGCCATCCTACGCGGTCTGGATTTCACACTGCGAGGCTTTCCATGGCAGTCAACCCCGAAGTTCTGAAGCACGTTCCTCTGTTTGCGCTGCTGGATGAAGAGGAAACTGCGGTCCTGGCCGGGCAAGTGCGGCTGAAGACGTTCGCGCCGCGGCAGCGCATCTACAAGATAGGCGACTCCAGCGGGCAGGCCTACGTGGTCGTCTCGGGCAGAGTGCGCGTGGCGACCGTCGATCAGGACCATCAGGAAGTCGTAATCGACGAACCGTCGCATGGCGAATTCTTCGGATTCGCGTCGATGCTGGAACAGACTCCACACCAGACTGAAGCGACGGCCATCGACGAAGCGGTGTGTATCGAGGTCGACCGAAAAGATATTGCCGTGCTCTTGCAGCGCAAGCCGCTCGCCGGGATGGACATGTTGCAGGTGCTCGGCAAGCAGTTTCATGCTTCGCAGCAACTCGTGCGGCTGCGGGCCAACCGGCATCCGAATGAAGTCATCGAGAAAGACGCAACGTTCGGAGAGCACATCGCCGATTTGGTCGCCGGTTTCGGCGGATCGTGGACCTTCATCATCACGTTCGCCGTCGGGCTCGCGGTGTATATGACGATCGACGCCACACTGGGCAAGAGGGCGTGGGATCCGTATCCATATATTTTGCTGAATTTATTCCTGTCAATGCTGGCCGCGGTGCAGGCTCCAATCATCATGATGAGCCAGAACCGTCAGGACACAAAAGACCGGCTGCGCGGCGAGCTGGATTTCGATGTCAATCGCCGCGCCGAGGCCGAGATTCAAGGTCTCGCACGCAAGCTAAACGTGCTTGGAGAAAAAATGGGCGACGTGGAAGAAATATTGCGCGACAAGCTGGCGCGGGAGTGACCTTTTCGGAAAATGTCGACGGGTGCCGACCGCACGGGACTCTTGTCGATGCGTGAGATCTTCGTCACCGACGACCTGCAGTCGTATGCCTACACGGCCTACTATCTGGTATCGAGCCTCTTTGTGTCCGAGGCGAAACGATAGATAGTGCCAATTTGAGTGTATTCCGGAAATCCTCCACCTGGCGTCATTCCGAAGTCCCGCGTTTTCACCAGCGGGACGAGGAATCTCCCGCTGCACAAATGCTTCCGGATTCAAACTGACGCTGCCAAACGACAGGGATATGAACGAGTAGTCCACCTCATGAAAAACTAGGGGCGAGTTCGCTTCGCCCCTTGAAGTTAGTGAGGAAGCTACGCTGCGGGTTTCTTGGATCCGCGAGCGCGCGCGTTGACACTCGCCGGCCCGGTGTTCGGTCCAGTCAAAGCAGTGAGCAACTGCGCCCCGTTCGGACTGCCAAGTCCGGTGCACGCATCCCAGCCTTTGGCCGCGTCGAAGCTGCCATTGTCTCCTTGAGTGATGTCGCGGAAGCCCGAGGCCTCGACGGCCTGAGCATAGATCACCGGATTCAGGAAGCCGATGGATTTTCCCATCTGCTGGTTGAGACGCGCAATCAGCCCGGCCCATAGAGGCGCAACCGCACTGGTTCCACCGAAGACGGCATTCTCGCCATCGACGCGAATGTTGTATCCCGTGTTCGGATCGGCATCGCCGGAAACATCCGGTACGCCGCGGCCGCCGGCCTGAACCGTTGGCGCGGGAACGTTGAACCCCGTTTGGTACGAGGGAAGCGGGAAGACGTCGCTGACTCCGCCGCCGGTCGCGCCGCCGCTGGGTTGGTCGTTCCAAACCGTTTCGTTGACGATCTGCGTGCTCGACGCTTGCAGCGTCGTGCCGCCGCAGCCCAGAGCGAACGAACTCGACGCCGGAAAATCCACATGATTCTGGCCGTCGTTCACGCCGTCGGAGGATCCGTTGTCCCCAGATGCAACGCAAACGGACACGCCCATGGCCGCCGCGGACTGGAAAGCCTGATCGAAATTGGTGAGAGCCTGCGAGGTCCATTGCGATTCGGCCGATCCCCAACTGATGGAAATGACCGAGGGCTGATTGGTGCTGTCGTGAACCGCCGTGGTGATCGCGTCCAGAAATCCCTGATCCGTGTTCGGAGCGAAATAAACAACAATCTTTGCGGCTGGAGCAATCGCGCCCGCCACTTCGATGTCGAGCATAACTTCGCCGTCGGCGCTGTCGGGAGTCGTCGGGCTATTCGTCCCTCCATCGACAGAGACAGAAATCACCTGCGGCACCTTGATATTCAGCGAGCCGAAATAAGTGCTGAGGTCGTCGAGCTGAAAACCTCCGCCCAACTCGATAATCCCGATGCACTGACCGGTCCCATCCCCGGCGGGATAGTTATAGAGTTGGGCCACCTCGTTTGGGTCGTGTGAAGCACTGGCAGCGGGCGTCTTGTGACGTCCCTTCTCAGGCTGCGGGGCGCGCCGGAAATGCGGCTCGGCCTGCGGGCGGTTGTCGAGACCGAAGACGCCGGTGATGATGTCCGCATATTCGGGCGGCACGCTGATGGCGCCGACCCGGCCGCGGAAATTTCCCTTCGGATGGCTGTATTCCTTCAGTTCAACGTTGAAAGCTTTCTGAAGGTTGCTCACGGTTCCGGAGACCATCACCGTGCGACGCGCAAGCTCGGTTCCGGTCTCGCGCACAGTCAAGCCATACTGCTGCGCGAACTTCTTGATCTGTTCGACGTCAGCGGGATCCGCGCCATGCGCGCTCTCGAACTCCTGGCGCGACATGTGCTTGAAACCGGGTTTTTCCAGCGAACTCTTCAGCTCCGCGCGCTGCGCTTCCGCTTTCGAGCGAATGCGGACGGAAACTTCAATGGTCTGGTCGGGATGCGAATTATGGATGAAGCGAGCTCCACGAACGGGCTGGCGCTCACTGCCTGGAATGGCACTCATTTTTCGATTGGAATTCACGATTACTCCTTCGTTCGGGGGAGACAGACCGGCAAGGGCTTGGGCGCGATTGGGAATCGCATGGGCGAGGGAAGTTTCCAGGGCTCGTCCCGCCGTTCAGATGGGTCCCGAAACGTTTTGTCAGCATATCAAAACGAAGCGGATTATCAACCGCAAAACTTTAAAGTTCGGATTTTGGAAAATCCTGACGGCAAAAAATTCACGATTCATGGGAGGAGTCCCCTGTGTACCTCTGTGTCCCCTCTGGTAAGCGCTTTTGAATTTAGTAGTGAAACCGGTAGCGCAGCTCAACAAAGACTTCGCGCGGATTGTTCCAGTGGAATCCGCCGAAGGTGAGGCTGTTGTCGTACTCGACGCGGCGATTCGCTACGTTTAAAGCCGTGAGGGACGCGGTGAAGCGCTCACCGAAATCCTTTCCCAGCGAGAGATCGAACGTCGTGTGCGCGGGCAAGTAGTCGCCCGGATAGGGTTGACCTGGAAATGCATTGCTGAAACCGGACCCGTAATAAACATTCGTCGAAGCGTAGGCGCGCCACGGGAGAATTACGTCTCCGCCTACGTTAAGCGTGTTGCGCTGATCGTGATCGAGCGGACTTAATCCCGGGGAGAACGAAAAATCAGTCAGTCCGCCCGTGATGGTGCCGCTGCCTTCGGCGATCTGGTTCGAATAAGCGAGATGCACTTGCCCGCGGTGCGCGAATCGCGGAGAGCGCAGACGTGAGTTCCCATCCGCGGATCACAGCTTGAGAAACCGTGATGGGAAAGAAAATGCTGGATGCGCCGATGTTGTTGTGGTCGAGAAAATTGCTGACATTGGTTTTGAAATTGTCGGCGTCGAGCACCCATCCGCGAAATGGAATAGCCACGCCGAACTGATGTTCTTCATCGCGCTCGCCTTTCAGCGTGGCAAATCCCAGGCCTTGTTGTCCGGTGTAGTCGATCAGCGCAGGGCCGGAGACGGTTTCGATCGGCGGAGCTTGATAGTAGTGCCCGTAGAACGCGCGGAAGGTCCAATGCAGTTTAGGAACGGTGAATGTCGCGCCAAAGCGAGGCTGGATGGCTGTTTCGGTAACCGGCGCAGCGGCCGATGTCACAGCAAAATTTCCTTCAGCAAAGCGCGTGGGCCGCATTCCCGCGGAAAGAGTGATCCAGGGAATAGGCGTGAACTTATCGTCGATGTAAAAAGTCTCCTGATTCGCCGTGGGATGCTCCGAGTCCGCGATCGGCGAAGGCACGGGATCGTAGCTCAGCGGATTGAACACTGCCCCGAAGAACTGGTTGTCACTCTGATAAAAGCTCAGAAATCCGACTTGCAGATCGTTCTTCTTGTAATTCGCAGCCAAACTCGCCTGGCCCCCGACGTATGTGGAGCTGCGGTTCTCGGTGCTGGCCACGGGATTATCCGTCGGCAGGCTGCCATAGTCGCCGCTGTTGTAGTGATAAAAGGGCGAGGCAGTAGTCATGAGATGCGAATTGAAAGTGTGCACCCACGTGAAAAGAAGGCCGGCATCTTTTTCAGTTTCGTTGTCGCGGAGGCCGATGCTGGGATATTGCGGAGTGAAGTCGTTGGCCGCGATCGCTCCGTTCTCGATATCGTTTGGATTCGGATCGTACGGAACCTGGAAGTAATCACGGCGCGCAGAGGTCATCAGACGAAGCTGGTTGGAAGGATCGGCATTAAAGATGAAGGAACCGAAGCCGCCAACACCATTCACCGCATCGTGAACGACCTGCGGAACCGGCGTCTGCAATCCGAGATCGCTGCGGTTGCCGTTGACGCTCGCGTAGTAGGCGAAGCGCTCGGTGTGACTGCCGAAGCTGAGAGCGTCGTTGGTCTGATAAAAATTGCCCGCGCTAAGGACGAGCTCTGCTTCGTTATTGCGCTCAAATCCGGTGCGCGGCACCACGTTGAACACGCCATACGTGCGGTCGCCAAACTCTGCGCCGTAGCTGCCACGATTTACCTCGACGTATTCCAGATCCTTGGGATCGAACTGCGGTCCGACGTTCTGCGCGATCGCCGTGTTGATGACGGGAATGCCGTCGAGCAGCCATGTCGTCTGATGCCCTCCGCGAATGTGCAGCATGTCATGCGTCACATAAGATCCCGGAACGTAGTTCGTAATCATCGCGAGGCTATTGGAGCGGTCGGCGCCGGGAGTTCGCGCGATGTCGAGCGCATCGACCATCGTGATCGGAGTGGCGGAATCCGTCGGCACAACTTCGGATGCGGCCGAGACGGTGACATTCGCATTCTCGGTCGCGATCTGCAATTGAAAGTGCACCACCGGCACGGTACCCGAGATGACGGTCACATCCTCCGTGGTCTGCGCGAAGCCGCGGCTGGCAACGCTTACGGTGTAGTCGCCCAGCGGGACAGCGTTGATCTGGAACTCGCCATTAGCATCGGTCGTGACCGACTTCCCCCAGTCCGATGATTTTGCCTTGAGCATTACCATCGCTCCCTGTACCGGACGGTGCTGGGGATCGTGGACAACGCCGCGGATCGCGCCGTAGACGTTGCCAAAGGCGGCGATGCTGGTCAACAGCAACATTGGGAGGACAAGAGCCGAGCGGTAATTCATTTTGCCTCCGTGGCAGTCGCGCTCGATTGCTTGGCACCAGCAGCGTTAATGCCGATTTTCACTTCCGCGGCATGGAACTTATCGCCGTTCTGGTGGGCATGAATCACGACGCGGCTTCCGACGACAACGTCTTTGATCGTGGCTGGCGTTGTGCCTTTGAGGAAGTGCGTCTCGCCATCGAAGGCAACTACCTTGATACTTCCGTCCGCGATCTTCACGGAGATGGAATGATCGGTGACCGCGACCACTGTTCCCATCACGTGCGCGAGATTGCCGTGCGCAAAGGCCAGGGCGCTGAGCAATAAAGTTGAGGCTGCAACCAACGCGAGCTTCTTCATTTTGTTTTCTCCGAGTGGGATGTGTGGGCCTTCGGCGCGGCCGGCGCCGGGCCCGCCATTCAGGAATTCGTCTTCCTCTTTTTCTTCTTCCTGATCTGCGATGCTTTTCGGATTGAAGCGCTCCATATCTCGCACTTCGTCGGGCGTCAGTTGCGGCAAGTGGCGAATGAACAGCACGAGCTTCCAGCTGTCCATATCGTTGTCGGGATCGCCCCACGCTGGCATTCCGGTCCAGCGCACGCCATTGTGAATGATGTAGTAGAGTTCGCCGTCACTGAGACGCTGTGTCACATCGGACCGCATATCGGGAACGCGTGGAAAGAAGTTGCGTCCCATTTCAGTTGCGCCGCTTCCGTCATTGCCGTGGCAGGACGCGCAATGATCTGCGAAGTGCCGAGCCGATTCCTGGAGCAACTCGGGAGAGCTGGTGAATGGATTCTTGCCGTCGCGCGCAGACCGCGGCATCGACCACGAACGCAGCCTGCGAGCCAGCGCAACCTCGGACGGCGTGGGCGCTCCACGCGCGCCAGGATAGCTGCCGACCAGCCTCGAGAGCCACACTCCGACGACGGCTAGAAGAAGGATCGATAATCCAATTTTGAGTTCACGAGACATTTTGCGTTTTGCGAGACCGTGATCTCGCCTCCGGATCACTCTTCGCACTGGCACGGCTTTCACGCGCGGCGAAGCGTCCATTGAGCATCGAGGAGTGGGAAACGCCCAAGCGAGAGAGCGCTCACTTCCTCAGCAACAGACTTGAATTAGAGAGAAGAGAATTCAGCAGGCAGGAGGAGCGCGAGTGGATTGCGAAAAGAGGAGTTCTGTAGCTGGAACGCTCGACTGAGAATCAGCTTCGCGCACGCCAACGTTCTGCGCCGAAATGGCCGACTGTGAAGGTTGCGGATACGCCCACTGCGATGTGCTTACTCCGCGGCAGCAATCGTGATTGCAGGAACTCGCGCCACGGATGGCAAGCTGCTCCGATTCAGAAGCCGCCGTCCCGTGACACTGATGCGCCGACTTGCGGATGCAACACGCATGTGGAGCAGCCGTCGCCGCTAGCGCGAGCGGAACGAACATTCCGGCAAGCGCAAATAGCAACAGAAGTCGAGCGGTCAGTCGCTGCATGAGTCTTCGGTAAAGCAGAACCCCAACGTTAGATGGAGCATAAAGGAAAACAACAAAGCAGGGCAAGCGCGCATAGCGGTGCGTTCGAAGACTCGTATCGGGGCACGCCTTGAGGCGTGCCTTTTCTGCGGAGATCCTCGTGCCGGCTTCAGCCGCTGGCGCTTCGGCACCCCATCCGTCTCAATGACAGCACAGACGAAACGCCGATCGGATAGCGAAGCGCCCCGCTCAGGCCTTGCCGTTGATCTTGGCCCACCACCACCGGACGCCGACAAACAGGAATCGCCAGTCCTGAAAAAACTCCGGCGGTTTGCCTTCAAAAGCGTGGCCGATGAACTGGAAGATCCAGCCCAGGATGAACAGTCCCAGGGCATACATCCACAGGCGGTGAACGAAGAAAGATGCGGCAAAGACCGCGATCGATACGAGGATGGTCGGGATGCCAAGCGTGTGACAGGCTCGATTCACGGGATGCTGGTGGCTCGACGAATACTGCGCGATCCACTGCTCGTTGGTGCGATTGCCTAGCATCCGCCGAATGATACACCGGCCGCTTCGGAAATGTTCAGTTCCGGACAGACTCTATTAAATCCGAACAGAGTCCATTGCTACTGGCAGCAAATCGTATTGATGCGCAAGGATTTGTAGCTCTTTTGATTGGCGAAAGCCGTGCGTGAAGAATCGAAAGATGCGGCCAGAGAGGTTTCATGAAGACTATCGTTCAAGACTTTCATTTCGCTCTGCGGCAGCTCAGAAAAAATCCAGGTTTTGCCTGCACGGCGATCGTAATCCTGGGCTTGGGCATCGGCGCGACCACTGCAATTTTCAGCGCTGTGAATCCCATCCTCTTCAAGCCGCTCCCCTATCCGCAAGCTAGCAGGCTGATGATGATCTGGTACGCCACGTCCGACGGCTCGCGCATTCCCGAGACGTTTCATACCTACCGTGAAGTCGCGGAACGCAACCGTGCTTTCGAGTCAATCGCTGTCGCCGATCCCTGGCAGCCGACATACACCGGCGGGGATCAGCCCGAACGAGTGGAGGGCCAACGAGTCAGCGCCAGCTTTTTCCGAACGCTCGGAGTTGCGCCCGCCAGGGGACGCGATTTCCAATCCTCTGATGATCTTCTGAACGGACCGAGGGCCGTCATCCTGAGTGACGGAGCTTGGCGTGGACGCTTCGGTGCCGACAGCGCCATCATCGGCCGCGACATCAAGCTCGACGGCGACAACTACAACGTCATCGGAGTGATGCCCGCCGGCTTCGAGAATGTTCTCGCTCCCTCGGCCGAATTCTGGACGCCTCTGCAATACGACGCAGGCAACATTGTTTCCCAGCAGACCCGCGAGTGGGGACATCACCTTCGCATGCTGGCTCGTTTGCGTCCCGAGGTGAGCCGTGATCTCGCTCGCGCCGATCTGAACCGCATCGCACGCACCCGCATCGCCGATTTCCCCCGCCCCGCGTGGGCATCGCTCGATCAGGGCTTCATCGCCAACTCGCTGCAAGAGGATCTTGCCGGCCCCGTGAAGCCCGCGCTGATGGCCATCGTGGGAGCCGTGTTCCTGGTTCTTCTGATTGCTTGCGTGAACGTGGCAAATCTCTTGCTCGCCAGGGGTGCTAAACGGCGCGGTGAATTTGCGGTGCGCGCCGCCCTCGGAGCCTCGCGCTCGCGAGTCATCCGCCAGTTGCTTACGGAAAGCTTGCTGCTCGCGGCCCTTGGCGGCCTCTTCGGAATTTTTGTCGCCCAGATTGGTGTACGTACGCTGGTGGCCTTGAGTCCTTCGGAATTGCCTCGTCTCGATGCGATCCGGATCGACGGCACAGTATTCGCTTTCGCGCTGGGGATCACTTGCCTCGTCGGCATCGTCCTAGGTTCGGTCCCGGCGCGCTACGCTTCCCGCAGCGACCTGCGTTCAGCAGCGCAAGAGATATCTTCGCGCACCGCAGGTGGCCACCAGCTCACGCGGCGAGTTTTCGTCGTCGCGGAAATTGCTATCGCGCTGGTTCTTCTCGTCGGTACCGGCCTGTTGCTGCGTAGTCTCGGGCGTCTTTTCGCGATCAATCCGGGTTTCGACTCATCCCAGATCCTCACCATGCAGGTGCAGGAAGCAGGACATCGTTTTGACGACGACGTGGCGCGCGCCCGTTTCTTTGAACAGGCTCTCGAAGCCGTCCGCCATGTGCCCGGCGTGGAGAGTGCAGCCTTCACCAGTCAATTGCCGCTGAGCGGCGACTTCGAATCCTACGGCGTGCAATTCCAATCCGACGCCGCCGACAGCTCCGATGCCGCTCTGCGCTACGCCGTGAGCCCGGGATATTTCACGGCGATGCGCATTCCGCTGCGCCGCGGCCGGCTGCTCGACGAGCACGACATCAAGGGAGCGCCCCAGGCTGTGCTCTTGAGTGAATCGTTTGCGAAACGAAAGTTCCCCAATCAGGATCCGCTCGGTCAGCGGCTACGCGTCGGCCCCGACGTTGCACATGCCGATATCCCCTGGGGCACCGTGGTGGGCGTGGTTGGCGACGTGAAGCAGGTTTCGCTCGGGCCGAGCGAAACCGATGCGTTCTATACCGCAACCTCGCAGTTTTCGTGGGTCGATCGCGCCCAGTCGCTCGTCGTTCGCGCACGCGGAGATGCCGCCGCGCTCACTCCCGCCATCGAAAATGCGATCTGGGCAGTCGACCGCGAGCAGCCGATCGTTCGCGTTGCCACCATGGACAGCTTGCGTGATCGCTCTGAGGCGCAACGGCGCTTTGTGCTGATGCTCTTCGAAGCCTTTGGCCTGGTCGCTCTCGCTCTCGCATCGATCGGAGTCTATGGCGTTCTGTCGGGAAGCGTTTCTGAACGCACGCGGGAAATCGGAGTTCGCGTTGCCGTCGGTGCAACTCGCGGCCACATCCTCGCCATGGTCGTTCGCCAGGGGATGATGCTGACGGCTGTGGGCATCGTGATCGGACTCGTGGGCGCCCTTGCCGCCAGTCAGGCGCTCATCACATTGTTGTTCGGTATCTCGCGGCTCGATCCGGCGACTTATTTCTCGGTGATCGCTCTGCTGGCGGCGGTTTCTTCGATTGCCTGTGGTGTTCCAGCGTGGCGCGCCGCGAGGATCGATCCGGCCTCCACATTGCGCTCCGAATAGACCCTTTTGACCGACGCGCTTGCGACCGGCGGCCCCTAGTGGTCTCCCGGCTGTTGAGGCGCCTGCTACCCGCGTGGTAGCATCCTTTGTTTTGGCGGGAATGCTGGGTGGCCTGATCCGCTCTCATCCTCTTCTTAGGCCGTTCCTTCCCACGCCTGCCAGAAGGAGCCCAACTTGAAAGTCTATTCCGGAGCAAACATCAGGAATGTCGCAATGGTCGGCCACGGGCACGCGGGCAAGACCACCTTGGTATCGGCCATGTTGTTCACCGCCGGCGCAACCCCGCGCCTCGGCCACGTCGACGACGGATCGGCTACTACCGATTACGACGAAGAAGAAATCGCCCGCAAGATGTCGATCTCGACCGGCGTCGCCGTCGTCGAGTGGGGCACGAGCAAGATCAATATCCTCGATACTCCCGGATTCAGCATGTTCGTCCACGAGGCCAAGATGGCGCTGCCGGTCGTGGACGCCGCGATCGTCGTTGTCGATGGCGTCGCCGGTGTCGAAGTCGTCACCCAGCGTGTTTGGAACTATTGCGAGGAATACAAAACACCGCGGCTGATCGTCGTCAACCGCATGGACCGCGATCGCGCCAACGCCGAGCGTGTGCTCGAATCTCTGACCGCAGCCTTCGGCCGCGACGTGATTCCTATTGAACTGCCCATCGGCAGTGAGAAAAATTTGACGGGCGTGGTCGATCTCGTCCGGATGAAGGCCTACACCTACGAACTCGGCGGAAGCGGCAAGGGCAAAGAAACGGAAATTCCCGCGAACATGCGCGCGCAAGTGCAGGAAGCCCACGAGATGCTCGTCGAGCTGGTCGCCGAAGGCGACGACAAGCTGATGGAAAAATTCTTCGAAGCGGGCACGCTCGGCGAAGAAGATCTGATCCCTGCCCTGCACAATGCCATTCGCGAAGACAAGATTTTTCCCGTGATCTTCAGCTCCGGCCTGGGCAACATTGGCGCCGACCGCATCATGGACTTCATCGTCGACTACACCCCTGCGCCTTCCGAGCATGAATGGGTACAGGGTGAGGCGGCCTCTGGAGCGGATGCTCCCAAGCGCCACGAGAGCGACGAAGAACCCGTGTCCGTATATATATTCAAGACGGTGTCGGATGCGTTTGCCGGCCGCATTTCCTACTTCAAAGTGTTCTCCGGCGTTCTAAAGAACGATGCAACGCTGGTGAACTACAGTCGCGGCCCGCAGGAAAAATTCGCGCACATCTCGACCATGCAGGGCAAGACCGCAATTCCTATCAATGAATTGCACGCTGGTGATATTGGCGCCGTTGCCAAGCTGAAAGACACTTTGACCGGCGATACTCTCGGAGATAAGTCGGCGCCAATTCAATACCCGCGCGTGAAGCTGCCGGAACCGGCGATCACCTTTGCCATCGAGCCGAAGAGCCGCGCTGACGAAGACAAGCTCGGACCGGGCCTCCACAAGCAGATGGAAGAGGACGCGATGCTCCGCTTCTTCCGCGATCCTCAGACTCAGGAGTTCTTGATCGCGGGCACCGGACAACAACATATTGAAGTCGTTGTTGCGAAACTGAAGAAGCGCTATCACACCGAAGTAGTTCTGAAGGCGCCCAAGGTGCCTTACCGGGAAACCATTCGCGGCAAGGCCGATGTCCAGGGACGCCACAAGAAACAAACTGGAGGCCACGGCCAGTACGGCGATTGCAAGATCAAGATGGAACCGCTACCGCGCGGTGGACAGTTCGAATTCGTGAACGACATTTTCGGCGGCGCGATTCCAAAGAACTACATTCCGGCCATCGAAAAGGGAATCAAGGACGCAGCCGCGCGCGGCCATCTCGCCGGCTTCCCGGTTGTGGACTTCCGCGTCGTTCTCTATGACGGTTCCTATCACGACGTGGATTCCAACGACATGTCGTTCCAGATGGCGGGTCGCATCGCTTTTCGCAAAGCGATGGAGACCGCGAAACCCACGCTGCTCGAGCCCGTGATGCACGTTGAGATCACGGTGCCCGACGATTTTGCTGGATCGATCATGGGCGACCTCAACAGCCGCCGCGGACGCATCCAGGGCATGGACAACAAAGGCGGCAATACCGTCGTTAAGGCCGAAGTGCCCATGTCCGAAATGCTGACCTATGGCGTCGAGCTGACTTCAATGACCCAAGGCCGCGGCAGCTTCAACATGGAGATGCATCACTACGATGTCGTCCCCGGGCAGTTGCAAGAAAAGATCATCGAAAAAGCAAAAGCCGAGCGCGGCGAGGTGAAGGAAGAAGAAGAATAGGTGGTCGAGCGCCAGCTCGATTCCTGAGAGAAGGGTCCGCTGGATTCTCATCAATTCCTGGGTGCCCCATTTCCGGCCGATTTTGCCGGAAGTGGGGCTTTTGACTTATGTGGTTTTCCAGTCGTAGATGTTTCCCCTGTGAACTCCTGTATGCGCGATCAGCACGTCCGCTCAGGCAGCGACTCCTTTGCGGAGCAAGGATGAGTCGCGTATATTTCTGACAAACAAGTATCGTTACGAGGACTCCCATGAAAGCCTCCTTCTCTGCCAGCTTCGTTTTCGCTATTCTTTTCATGCGCTTGCGTCCTTTGTTCACACCGCTGCCGCCCAGACCCAAACCTTCCCCACCTCCGCCGGGCCGGTCAAGATCACTCCCCTCAATCACGCCAGCACGTTGATCGAGGCCGGAGGGAAAGTCCTGTATCTCGATCCTGCCAAGCCCGCGAAACTCGCGGACCTGCCGAAGGCCGATCTCATCCTCATCACCGACATTCACGGCGATCACATGGATCCTGACTCGATCAAAGCCGTCAGCAAAGACGGTACCGAGATTTTCGCGGCACCGGCCGTCGTCCAGACTGTGACGACCGCCAAGCCGATCGCCAACGGCGAGACTAAAGTCTGGGGAGCGTTTTCTATCGAAGCCATTCCCGCCTACAACCTGAAGCGCGGCCCCGCTCCCGGCAAATTTTTTCACGACAAAGGACGCGGCAACGGCTACGTCCTGAACTATGGCGGCAAGCGCTTCTATTTCTCCGGCGACACCGAGGGCGTGCCCGAGATGCGCGCGCTCAAGAATATCGACGTCGCGTTCGTCTGCATGAATCTGCCCTACACCATGCCGCCGGAAGAAGCCGCGGATGCCGTGAAGGCTTTCCATCCGAAGATCGTGATCCCCTATCACTACCGCGGATCGGATCTCTCCGTCTTTCAAAAGGCGCTGGAAGGAACCGGCATCGAAGTACGATTGCTGGAGTGGTATCCAAAATAAATTTGGGATTCGAAAAAGGCTTGAGATTAGAGGTAGAGGTCGATTCGAAGCAGTCTGGATGCCTGGGTTCCGGGTGCCCCATTTCCGGCCGATTTTGCCGGAAGTGGGGATCTTCAACTCCCGCTGGATTTGAACACTGCCCGTGCGGCATATCCGGCGCTGATCAGGCCCCCAGCCAGCAGCGCCACTGCGAACATATAGATCACGACGTCGATCGTCGAGAAATCGGGCTCGCGCGAAATCAGAACGAACTGGCTGATCATGGCATAGGCGTCTGCCGCGCAGATCAGAAGCGTGAGCCCAGCGCCCACGGCGGAAACCGTGCGGCTGATTCTTCCCTGCTTGCTCAGCCATCCGACCTGGCCGATGAAGAACCACCAGATCGTTGCCAGAATTCCCACGGCGACGACCGTCCAGGTATCGTCGTGTCCGACCAAAGGCAGCGACACCGGCAAGTCGACACAGAAAAGAGGATTCCCGCCGCTCGCTGTTTTCAATCCCGAGAGCATCGTGATCAAAAAGAGGACCAGATGGGTCGCCGCAAGAACTACAGGCAGCCGAAGCAAAGAAACCTTGTCCTGCTTCCGAGGCTTCATCTCTCCCATCTTAGAGCCGAAGGCCGGCCGAGCTAGAATTACTTCGCAGTGTCAGCGCTCTTTCATACGTGGGTGAGGAGCTTGCGTGAATCGAGGCAGCAATCCGTTCTGGCGCAGTCCGGCGTGGAAGTGGGCCTTGTTCGCCATCCTCGTTGCCGCGGCTGCGGCCATCTTCTGGTGGCCGGCTCGCGCAGCGAAAGTCGAACTGCTGCCCTTCACCGATTCCCCTCCATCGTGGGACGGATCCTATCCCTACGTCGTGATTTCGTCCGTTCCGGAGTCCACGCCTCCGAAGTTCCAGGCATCGATTGCGATGGTTCCTCCGACCATGCGTCATGACAAGCCGGTGAACGAGTTCGACGTCGACCTGCACACTGGACGATTCATCCTGCGCCAAACCGATCTTCTCGTTCCCGACATCATGCCCTTGAACCTGACGCGCACCTATATCGTCTGGGACAATCACAGCCGCGCATTTGGAGTCGGTGGCAATCATCCCTACGACATCTGCCCAACCGGCACGAGATTTCCCTACACCTACACGAACCTCAATCTCGAGGACTGGTACCAGGTGTACATGCCGCGCGCTTCGAAAGGAACGGGATACGCGGATGCGGTCTTCCGGCACTCGCAGACTTCGTCGGAATTTTATGGCGCGATGATTTCGTGGAACGGCAATGGCTGGACGATGAAGTTTCGCGACGGACGCCACATCTATTTTCCCGAGGCGTACTACTCGAAAACCTACGCGCAAGGGGCGCCAACCGCGATGGATGATGGGCAAGGCCATCGCATCGAGCTGCACAGGACCAAGACTCGCAACCTCCAGGAACTCGTCTCGCCCAGCGGCCACAAGATTACCTTTGACTACGATTTCTCCGACCGCATCGCCGAGGCTCGCGACGAGGATGGCCACGTTCGCAAATATTCCTACGATCGCGGCGGACACCTCGAAACCGTCTCGTCCGAATCCGGCGTCCTATATCACTTTGAATACGCACCTCTGATGAATGATGCCGACCACGATCCGTGGCTGCTCACGTCTGTGATCGACGGCGAGGGGAAGGTCCTGCTTCACAACAGATTTTTATTGGGCCGCGTTTCCGAGCAGCTGCTGATCGACGGTCAGACGATTCACTACGAATACACGCTGCAAGGCCGCGACGTGCTGCAGACCGTCGTCACGCTGCCGTCGGGTGAGAAGAAGACTCTGTCTTTCAAGGATGGAATGCTGATCGGCCAGAATTGATTCGACCTCTGGCCTAGGCCTTGAAGATTTCTTCCACCGGCTTTCGAAACAGCTTCGCGATCTTGAACGCCAGAGGCAGGCTGGGATCGTATTTCTCCGTCTCAATCGCATTCACCGTCTGGCGCGAGACGCCGAGCTTCTCGGCGAGGTCGGCCTGGGTCCAGTTCAGTTCGCCGCGCAGGTCGCGCACGCTGTTCTTCACTCGTACCTCCGCTTGGCGATACCGAGGCCGAGGCTCCAGAGCAGAATCAGTAACGGCGCGACCCAACTCACGTCGAAGCGAGGCAGGCCCGCATTCTGCTGGAACGCCCACGTGAGAGTGATCAGGCACGTGGCCAGGAAACTGAATCCCACTGCTTCGAACTGGATCTTCCTTTGCAATTCGTCGAGGCCGCGAAACATTCGCATGAACGCCCAAAGCGCCAGCGCCGAAGGGATGATCGGCAGGAAGGCGATGCAATATCCGAGGGGCGTGTGCTCGTGTCCGCGCAACAGCCGCATCGAGATTGGGACCATCACCGAGTACAGGGCCATCGAACCGCCAAATTCCCGTAGATAGCGTTTGCCCTTGCCGTCCATCGAGCCCTCCAAGTCAAGCATGCTTGACACTTCAGAATGTAAAGCACGCTTTACACCTGTGTCAAGCATTTCTTGTTGTGCTCGCTGCGAATGCCTCCTAGTCGCGTGGCAATGAAGTCATCATCCGCGATAAAGTGTTTACGACGTGAACAATCCAAGCGATCGCACTTACCGCTTTTTATTTCTCGCCCTGCTCTGCGCCGGCGCTTTCTTTGTGTCTGCCTGCCATGGCTCGAAGGCTCCGGCCACGAAACGCTATCCCTTCACCGGCCGCGTGATCTCGATCGACAACCAGGCACAATCGGCTTTCATCAATGGCGATAACATTCCCGGATTCATGGACGCCATGGCGATGTCTTACAAGATCAAGCCTCCGTCCGCGCTGCGCGACCTCTCACCCGGAGATTCCATTTCCGCCGTCGTTGTGGTCGTCCAGACGAATCCGAAAGATGAAAATGCGGAGTCCGACTACTGGCTCGAGAATGTAAAGGTCACGGCGCACGCGAAGGCTCCGCCAGCCCAGGGCGCGAACTCAATGCACATGCCTGCTCCGGGCGAGGAGGTTCCCGACTTCGCCTTCACCGATCAGGATGGCAAGAAGATTTCGCTAAGCCAATACCGCGGTAAGGTTGTTTTTGTCACCTTCATCTACACGCGTTGTCCGTTTCCTGACTTCTGCCCGCGCATGAGCGGCAACTTCGACGAAATCTACAAGCAGCTCGAGCAGAATCCTTCGCTTGCCCACGCGCAGTTGTTAAGCATCAGCTTTGATCCCGAGCACGACACGCCCAAGGTTCTGCGCGAGTACGGATTTTCCGTGGCACACACGCACGATGCTGCCCTGTTCCGCCGCTGGCAGTTCGCCGCGCCCCGTACTGCCGACCTGCCGAAAATCGCGGCCTTCTTTGCGCTCACGGTTGAGCCTGAAGGTGGACTGATCACTCATAACCTGAGCACCGCGGTGATCGGCCCGGATGGAAAGATTGTGACGTGGTATCACGGCGGCGACTGGCAGGTTTCTGATCTAATTAAAGACGCCGCCGCCACCGCGCAGAAGTCTTAGCAGCGACACGCGGAGCTTCTATCGGCCACGAGCTCAGAAGTCCTGGTTGGCGCGAGCGCAGAAGCCTTAGTTGGCGGTAACCGTGGAAGAGCGGCGCTTTAGCGCCGCTGTAAATCGCGCGTCATGATGGGGCTTTAGCCCCGGCCTGTTTCAACGCGCTCGCCTGACAGACCCTTTATAGAGGAGCGAAAAACAATCCATGAAATATCTCCTGCTCACCCTCTCCCTCATGGGCATCATTGTCTCCTCGCTTGCTCTGCGAGAGCACTACCGCGAATACGGGGATTCCCCGTGCAGCATCAACGAACATTGGGATTGCGGCGTGGTCAATCACAGCAGTTTTGCCATGCTCGGCCCCATCCCGGTCGCGGCGGTCGGCATCGCCGGATACATCCTCATGGGCCTGCTCGCTTTCTTTCGTTCCTACCGGCTGCTGGTCATTCCCACGTTCGCAGGGCTGGCATTTTCTTTATACCTGGCCAATATAGAGGCTCACGTCCTGGGCGTCTGGTGCATCTATTGCGTGATCTCGCTGGGCATCATCTCTCTCATGTCGCTGTTCACGTTGGGGATCGTTGTTGCGCAGGTCGTCCGTCCTTCGACCACCTGACACGCACCGAGGATTTTCGTCGCGGAGATCGCCGCAAGTGGAAAGGAAACTTTCTGAAGAAAAAATGGGGGCAGGATTGTACGGATCAGGCTGACGCACCACACGAGGGGGCGATCCCCGCATGATGTTTACCCGAGAACTGCCCCTAGTTATTTGAATCATTCATGGTTCTTGCGCGCCATCAGGCCGTTTCCGAGTTCTCGGATGGGGGAAACTCCAGAGAACCAAGCAGGAAAGTTCTTAGCACTTCTGTGTATTTTCCTACGGGCGAGGCTCGGTCTTTTTCTTCGCGCCGATTTTGCGGTTGATGTCGCCGGCGAACTCGATGAAGATATTCAGCAGCGCGCCGTATCCAGCCTGCCCCAGCATCGCGTAAGCCCCGTCTCTCCACATGTCACGCGGATGCGGCTTCCACGAACTCGAGACCAGTCCGCCTCCAAATGCTCCTCCATACAGCGCCAATTGTGGCCGCAATTCCTGCTCAGTGCGGTTGTAGGTCAAAAAATTCCGCAGGATCGCGTGCTTGGTTCGCGGCCAGAATCCCGAACACGTGCATTGATCGTAGCGCGGCTCGTAACGCAGCGCCGCATTGCCTAGCGCGGCCAAACTGTTGGCGGAAATAAATTGCCCTTCACGCGACGCGAAGCGCTCGCCGTAGCCGCCCCAGCCCCCGCCCCATTGCGATGGCGTTCCGCGCGCCTGATCAATCCCTGCGGCGAACGCCCGCTTCATGTAATCGCTGGGGCTGATCAGCGTTTGTTGCAGATAAATATCCAGCCGCTGCTGCGCGGTCATCGGAACCCGCTTTCTTCCTTTTTCTACATACGCTCCCGTGAACCAGCCGGTCTCCCAGTCGCGCGCTTTAAACAGAGCCTGCTTGCCAGCTTCCTTGGTCGCCTCGACAGCCTGAATCGTCACTTCCTTGGTTTTTTCCGCAGCGGCCTGGGCCGGATTTGCGTTCTCATCTTTTTTTTCTTCAGGCGGCGGTTGACCTTGCGGCGATTGGGGCTCCTGCGTGGATGGAGTCGCGGGCGGAGGAGGCGGTGTATCTTGCGCCAGGAGCGGACCGCCAATCATGGCCGACAATCCAATACAGAGGAGAATCTGGCGTACTCCGATCCACCTCAAGCAGCCTTTTCGCAAGAGTCTCACCCTCCGCGTCTATCGCGGCCTTTGAGTCACGTTTTGCCGGTAATCCCCGCCACCCGCTAAACTCTGTTCGATGCGCGCTCTCTACAACCGTGTTGCCGGACAAAGCGTCGAGCGCCTGGCCGCCCTCAGTGACGGCATCTTCGCTGTGTCAATGACTCTGCTCGTGCTCGATCTCCGCGTGCCGACTGCGGAGGCCATTCACTCCGAGCACGATCTCTGGCATGCGCTCGCCGTGCTCGCGCCTCGCCTGGTCATCTTCCTCATGAGCGTGATGACCAATGGCATTTTCTGGGTCGGCCAGCAGACCCAACTCAACCAGTTCGCCCGCGCCGACCGCAATCTTGCCTGGATTCACATCGGCTTTCTCTGCGCGATTACGTTGACGCCGTTCTCGACCTCCTTGCTCGCCGAATTCATCCACTATCGCACAGCCCTGCTCGTCTATTGGTTCAATATTCTGTTACTCGGCACGATCCTCTACTGGAGCTGGAGCTATGCAACCCGTGCGCATCTTCTCGCCGACGACGTACCCGCCGACATTCACCCCGCCATCATTCGCCGCATTGTGATCGCGCAATCCCTCTACGCCGCGGGCGCCGCGTTGTGTTTTTTGAACACCTACTACAGCATCGCCGCGATCGTACTTGTGCAGATCAACTACGCCATCGCCCCGCAGTTCTGCTGGGGACTATTCTCGCGAAGCGCAGCAAGCGAAGAATAGGAACAGACTGTTCGTGGAACGAATAGGAAGAGTTCATTTGCGAAATGATTTGCGTGGAAGAGCGGCCCTTCAGGGCCGCGTGAGAAGCAGGGAATGGAAAGGGCTTTAGCCCCTGACGTCCGCCGGAATCCGCTCCGGGAACAGCTCGCACGGCTATCCGCCTGGAGTACCATGTTCCTGATTCCGTAACCATGAACGCCTGCGCTACGCTTCTCTCGACCGTGTTGTCTGCTTTGCTCCCGCTCGGAGCAGTGGCGCAAGCGCCGAAACCAGAACCCCCAAAATCGGAAGCTCAAATCCGCGCAGAGATGCTGTTGGAGCAATCCCACAAACTCTCCGACATCCGCTCGAAAGGTGCACCCGCATTCCGGCTGACCGCGACCTTCTCTTTCATCGGAAAAGATCTCGCCAGCACGCAGGGCACTTATACCGAAGTATGGGTCTCGCAGTCGCAGTGGTGGCGCGAAACGATCGTCAGCAACATCCGCCGCGTCGAAGTCGGAGGCCTTAATCGCCGTTGGCTCCTCGACAGCGCTCCAGATTTTCCCGACACCGCCGGTCGCGTCTCCGAATTGATGACGATGTTTCCCCCGGGCAATCGCACGTTCGACTTTGAATCTGTCGTAGAAGACACCGCTGGATCAGCCACAGCCGAATGCGCCATCACCAAAGCCGGACCCAAAGGCGAGAAGTCCGCATTCTGTTTTGAGAAAAAGAGTCACGCTCTTCTTCAAGAAGTCTCTCCCGATATCCGCCCGATGAATTCAGTGAACTACTCCTGCCTCTATGGCGTCTATCGGAAGTTCGGCGAATTCTTATTCCCGAGGGAGATGTCCTGCTTTGAAGAGAAACATCACAAGCTCGACGCGAAAGTGCTGGACATCGTCGCTGAGCCCTCGCCCAACGCCGACTTGTTTAAGCCGCCGCCCGGCTCTGTGGAGCGCGCCGAATGTTCGGGGGTCTCCGTGCCGCCCGTGCCAATATCGTCGCCGCCCCCGACGTTTCCCGGTACTGAAGGCCAGACAAGCTCCGTCCTTTTATCTGTTGTCGTGGGTATCGATGGCAGACCGCAAGAAGTAAAAGTTCGCCGCTCCGGAGGCAAGGGCTTCGACGATAACGCTATACACGCCGTTAATCATTGGAAATTCAAGCCCAGCACCTGCGATGGGCAGCCCGCTGCGGTCGAGATCAAGGTCGAAGTCAGGTTCGATCGCTCGCGCTAGGCGCGCTCTCGTCTATCCCCGCTCGAACGCGTGCTTCTTCTCCAACTCCTCGACGGCTGCCTTCCGCGCGTTTTCAAACCGCTCCGCCTGATTCATCAAGCCCGGAGTCGCCTCTGCCCACTCGCCATCAATGCGCAACAATCCCTGCGCCGCGACCAGCCGCGCCGCCAGTTCAATCATGTGATGCGGACTCGTCTGCAAATACTGCGCCTCGGCCGGGTCTCCAATCCACACTCGTCCCGGCGCCCTACCTCCGGCCGAATTTGCGGGAAGTGGGGATTTTCCTCCAAGCTTCGTCTGCCAATACACTTTCCGTTCGATGAATTCCGCCATCGCCTCATCGCTGGCTTTCCCGAACACCCACTGTTGCCGCTTGAAATCGTAATGGCGGCTGGAAAACGCCACCGGCAGCAGCTTCCCCGATTTCAAAAATTCAATTTGCCGCCGGTCGACTTCCTTCCGCAGCGCATTGACGACCGGAGCCTCAGTATCCCTCGGCTCCAGCGACGGCATCACTTCCTTCACCGTCTGCGATAGATTCACCGCCACTGGAGCATGCAACCCCTCCGAGCCTTCTAATTGCAGGTCGCCGTGCAGCACCCAGAAATCCGCTCCCGACGTCGACTGATGAAACGGCCAATCGAGCTTCACCGTCAGCGGAAGCCCTGTCAACGTCACCCAAATCTTTTTCTCTGCACTTGTTTCACTCACAATTCCGCCGCCTTCCTGCTGAGTCATGATGACTGCCTAAGATAGGAATTTACCGCGATGAAAGATTCGAGAACAATTTTACAGCGACGAGTGGCAAGTGGTGAGTGGCCAGTGGTAAGTGCTGGCGGGCTGTGACTGTGCAATCTGTTGACGGGTCCACGATTCACTGATCATCAGTCACTGATCACTAGTCACTCTTCACTACTTCCCCTCGTCCAGCGTCGCCCGCACCTTCATCCCGAGTTCGACCTTCGTAAAAGGCTTCTGCAAAAGTTGTACGCCGGGCTCCAGCACTTTGTGCTCGACCACCATGTCGTCCGTGTATCCCGTCATGTAGACCACGCGAGTCTGCGGACGCCCGCTCTGAATCTTCTCCGCCAGTTGTCGTCCGCTCATCCCCGGCATGATTACGTCGGTCAGCAGCAAATGGATAGGCCCGGCAAAAAGCTCCGCAGTCCGAATGGCCTGCTCGGCATTCGACGCCTCCAGCACGCGATATCCGAAGCTGTGCAGGAACATGCGTGCCACTTCGCGCAGGTCGGGCTCATCTTCCGCCAGGAGAATTGTCTCGTCTCCGCCCACGGTGACGATTTGCCCGTTCTTGTCCATCTCCGTGCGTGGGCCCGTATCTTCCACGGCGGGCAGGTAGATCCTGAAAATCGATCCCTGTCCGGTTTCGCTGTCGACCTGGATACTTCCGCCGCTTTGCTTCACGATGCCGTAGACCATCGCCAGCCCGAGTCCGGTTCCCTTACCTCGAGGCTTCGTGCTGAAAAAAGGCTCGAAGATGTGCGGCAGATTTGCCGAATCGATTCCGTGTCCGCTGTCCGTTACGCGCAGCATGACGTACGGTCCTGCGGGGAGTTCGAGATCGCGTCCTTGTTCGGCGGTGATCTCCACATTCGCGGTTTCCATGCTGATGCGGCCTCCGTGCGGCATGGCATCGCGCGCGTTGATCGCCAAATTCATCAGCACTTGCTCGATCTGTCCCGGATCGGCCTTCACCGTCATCAGCGATGGATGCAGGCTTGCGATCAGCTCGATATCCTCGCCAATCACGCGCGCCAGCATTTTCTCTACATCCGCAACGGCCTCATTCAGGTCGAGCACCTTCGGTTGCAGAACCTGCTTGCGGCTGAACGCCAGCAATTGCTGTGTGAGCGATGCCGCCCGCATCGCGGCGCGCCGGATCTGCTCCAGCCCGGTCTGTGCGCGCTCATCCACTCCGCTCGCCAGCAGCAGTTCTCCGTGACCCATGATGATGCTCAAAATATTGTTGAAGTCGTGCGCGACGCCGCCCGCCAGCCGCCCAATGGCCTCCAGTTGCTGCGCGTTTCGCAGTTGCTCCTCGAGATGCACCCGGTCGGTCACATCGCGCGAGATGCCCCACGTTCGCACCCAGCATCCACCGGCCACGATTCCGACCATGGTGTTGCGGAGAATTTTCTTCTGGCCGTGCGCATCCACTTCCTGCGACTCCTGATCGGTAGCGCGGTAGCCCGCTCGGATAAATCTCTCCATGAACTTCCGCGTCCCGGGATCCTGCAACACCAGAAATTCCGTGAGCGGCTTCCCCATCAATTCCTGTGCGTTGGGCCGTCCGAACATCTTCGCCATCGCGTCATTACATTCCGCCATGTAGCCGCGATCGTGCCCCAACCGGATTTGCTCTTCGACTGGCAAGTGGCACGGAACCGGCGGATCGTACTCAATGCGGAAGATTCCCTCCGAGCTCTTTTCCACGAATGCCCGGTACCGCTCTTCGCTTTCGCGCAGCGCCTCGTTCGCGCTCTTGCGTTCTGTAATGTCGATCAGCAATCCGCGCGTCAGACGCTTTCCCGTCTGCGGATCGCGGACCACGACTGCTTCGTCGCGAAGCCACACTTCCTCCCCGTCCTGCCTCCGCATCCGGTACTCGACCCGGAACGGCAGGCCCTCTTCCCACGTGTCTTCCTGCAGCGCAATCGAATGATCCTCGGGATTCAGATGATTCCACCAGAACCACGGATCTGCCATGCATTGTTCCGGGGTATAACCGAGGATCGTTTCTACTTGCGGGCTGAGAAAGAGAAATCTCCCTTGCGCCCCAGCCTCCGCCGCATAGGAGATCGCCGGGACCTGCTCCACGAGTTGCCGGTATTTGGCCTCCGCCTCGCGCAACGCCGCCGTAGCCAGCCGTCCTTCTTCTCGCGATC
Organism: uncultured Acidobacteriota bacterium; assembly: GCA_963787685.1. Lineage (GTDB taxonomy): Bacteria > Acidobacteriota > Terriglobia > Terriglobales > Acidobacteriaceae > Sulfotelmatobacter. The sequence goes on along the minus strand of CAWBED010000017.1, from coordinate 277,463 downwards.
GCAACGCCGTGATGCCGAACGCCAGATTGTTTGCCACCTCGGTCAGCAGTTCGACTTCATCGGGTTCGAACGCACCGACCTGGCCCGCGTAGATCGCCAACACTCCAAAGGCTGCCCCGGCTGCGCGCAGAGGCATACACAGTACCGCCGCGTACCCGCGATCCAGGGCCGCTTGCCGCCAGGGCGCGAACAGAGGATCGTTCGCCGTGTCGCTGAAAAGGCAAACCCGGTTCTCGCGGATGGCTGTCCCAGAAGGCCCGCGTCCCTCCGGAGTATCCGACCACCGCAGCGCGATGGTCTCCATATATCCGCTCTCGTATCCCGCATGCGCCACGGGACGCAGTGTCTTCTCTTCGTCGTGCTCCGCGTACGCAATCCCGGCCATTCGGTATCCGCCCACCTCGACGATGATGTTGCAGATCTGCCGCAGGAGTTCCTGTTCGCTGCCGGCAATCGCGAGGGCATGATTGCACGCGCTCAACGCTCGTAATGCGCGGTTGAGCCGCCTCAGTTCTTTATTGATTTCGCTCTCGCGATCGATGTCCGCTGCGGAACGGCTGGCGCCTTCTTGTGGGGGCGGGTCTTCACGCGGATCCGGCGATCCGGCCGACGAGTCTTTCGCCATCGGGGAGCTCCTGGAGGGCGCAGCACCCGTTGACTGGTACGACTGAAATTTTTCCGGCGTCACAGAATTACGCGCAATTTTCCGCCATTTATCGCGCGGTGGCAATAGTCTACAGTGTTTCCCAAACTCTCTAGGAAGAATTAAACCCCTGTTCCAATCTCAGGAATTCCTGCGGTCAAAGGCTCGATTGCCCATGCCAGCGAGAGATCAAACGTTAGCTTGCCTTCTTGCGCACTTTCGTCCCCATGCGCAGCAGCTTCCTCACGGTTCCCGTCGGCAGACGCTTCATTTGGTCGTAGAGTTCGGTGACTGCCTCGAAGAATCCCGCCATCGCCTCGAGCCGCTCGCGCGTGTAGTCCGCACCCACTTCCTTCGGATCGAGATCGGTCAGGCACTTTCGCAGAATCTCCCGCGTCGGATCGATCTCCCGCCGCTTTCTCTGCTCGATGACCAGCCGGAACATCTCCCACACATCTTTCATCGACTCGTAGTGCTCGCGCCGGTCCCCCAGCACGTGCACCGCGCGCACGATTCCCCACGTCTCCAGTTCGCGGATCGACGTGCTCACATTCGATCGCGCCACGCTCAACGTCTCGGCAATCTCTTCGGCCGGCAGCGCTTTCGGAGACAGATACAGCAGCGCGTGGATCTGCGCCACCGTCCGGTTGATCCCCCACCGCGTTCCCATCTCTCCCCAATGAAGGATGTACTGCTTCTGGACTCCAGTCAGTTCGGGCATATCAATACGTTCAGTATAGACTGAAATATACGACGCTGTACAGCCCTTTCTTGGCTCGATTCTCGAAGGAGCTGCGGATTGGAGGAACTCGGTTACTGCAGAAAGCGGGCAGTAAAACGGGCCGGCCTCCGAAGGGAGCCAGCCCCGTTTCATTCGAAGACCTCTTACTTGCAGACGATGCTCGGATTATCCTTCGCCAATTCGAGGCACGCCGTGTGCTGCTTCGCCTTCTTCGCCGCATCCGCCAGGCTGTCGCTGTTTGGCGCTGCGCTGGTCTGCGTCGCGCTGTCCGCCGCTGGCGCCGGAGCCGCAACCGTCTCAGACTGCGCCGTCTGCGCGGAGACCGTCACTAACTGCGCGGGCTGCGGAGCCGCGGGCTGCTGCGAAGCATCCGTCTGGCTTCCCGCTGGCTTGATTACTGCAGAATTCGGAGCCGGTTCGGGACCCGCTGCCTGCAAACGTCCATGCGTTTGCCAATCGGACGCAATCAGCTGGCACGCGTCTTTCGCGGCGTTCCCGACCGTGTGTGTCGCATTCGTTCCCAACACATCGCCGGCGCGGTTCGCGACTTCCAGCTGGCTGTTGGATCGCAACAGTCCACGATTCTTCTTCGATTCACGGTTCAGCATGACCGTGTAATCGGCATTCGATTGATTGAGCGTCACCATCACGGCTGCGCAATTTTTCTGCAGGTCCTTGGTGACTTCCATGCTCTCGTCGTGCGAATCGGCGGTGGAGCTCGATCCCCATGCTCCCCAGTGTTTTCCGCCGCCTTCCGACCCGGAGCTGGTCACGTCCTGTGACCCTTTGCCCTGTACAAACACGCGTGGCTTATCCTGCCCCTGCGCGAAAATCGAGAACGAAACGATCGTTACAAAAACGGCACACCCCAAAGATGTTTTCATCCCACAAGTCTCTGATCTGGAAAACGCCGGATCAAGTAACCAAAGTTCGGGGATCAGAAGCTCCAAGCGGGCGGAAGATTAGATAGGGTGCCCCATTTCCGGCCGGTTTTGCCGGAAGTGGGGATTTCCCCAACCGGCTGCGAGGGCGCCCTACCCCTGTCGCGCAGTTCTGTGACAGGCTAGGGATTTTGACCTCCTCAACGCAATCGCGGAGCTTGTAGGGACAGCCGCCCTCGGCTGTCCAGTCGAGCAAAGCTCGACAGCCTCTGCGGATCTCCGCCAGCCCCGGCGCATCCGGCAAGACGCGCTCGAAAATCTGAACCGCTACAACATCCACACGAATTTGGTGATCACATAAAGAAGGGTCTCAACGACCACGAAATCGGCAAGACCATCGACTTCGCGTTGCAGCAACCCTGCGTACGCGGAGTGACGTTCCAACCGATCCAAGACGCCGGCCGCCTGCAGACGTGGGTGAATGAGGGTGCCCCGCCCTTGTCGCGCAGTTTGCGACAGGGTGGGAATTTTGACGTTCCGTCCGGGACCTTAGATGAAGAAACAGATATGGGTGCCCCATTTCCGGCCGGTGTTGCCAGAAGTGGGGATTTCCCCGAGACAGGAACGTACGTCCGAAACTTCAATCCCGCGACCGACCGCTTAACCCTCACGGAAGTCCGGCGCAAAATCCTGGAACAGACGAGTATCTTCCGTCCCGAAGACGTCATCCCCGTCCCTTGTCATCCCGACTCGCTCGCAATGGCCTATGCCCTGAAGCTAAACGGAAAAATCACTCCGCTCACCGGCATGATCCCACCGGAAGTTCTCATCAACGGTGCTGCCAATACAATTTTGTACGAACAGGAGCCCGCAGTCCGCGACAAACTATTCAAGCTCTTTGCGACGAATCATTCCCCGCAAAGCAGCGCTGGCACGCTGCGCGAGTTGCTCTGCTGTCTTCCGAAAATCTGGATCCCGGATGGGTCCGCAAAATTGACAGACGAAGGTGGGGATTTTCATCTCCCCAACACCGCCGCGGAACATGTGGGCACAGCCGCCCCCGGCTGTCCGCCGGAGCGAGGCTCCGCAGCGCCCTCTCTCTCCTACGAAAATATTTTTCGGATCATCATCATGCAATTCATCGACGCCCACTCGTTCGACGTGCGCAGCGTCAAGGAGACATGCGTCCACATCGTTCACCCCGATGGCCGCCTGATCCCCTTCGACACTTACAATCTTTTCTACCGCGATGATCTGGAACAAACACGGCTAGCCCCTCTGCGCCGCAAATGCCGAGACAGCCTTGGCGTCGTTGTAATGCCTGGCTTGAGTAGCTCTAGTTCGACGCCGACGTCCTCTGGATCTTCGCTAGCCTCTCTTCCAACTGATCGGCCTCGCCGTCGCGTCCCAGTTTGCGCAGCGCGTTCGCCTCGAATTTCAGCGACTCCGCCAGTTTCGGGCTATCTTGCCCAAACTGATTTGCCATTATTTGTGTCGCGCGGTGCCAGCACGGCTGCGACTTCTCTGGCTTCTCCCACTTGTCATACATGTCGCACAACCCCCAGAGCGGAATAAGCACCATTGCTTCGTTCGTCGACTCCGCGCTTTTCACTGCGCGCAGCAAATAGATTTCCGCATTCGGCCAATCGCTCTCCGTCTCGTACAGATCCAGCCAGTGCTCTCAGGGCCTCTTCGGCCCTGGGATTGTTATCGCCCGAGCCTTGTGTTTCGATGGCGAGCGCCCGCTGCAGATAGCTCTCTGCTTCTTTGTAATTCTTCTGAAACGCTGCGAGTCGTCCTAACAGCTGCAGCGATTCGACGGAACGCTCCGAATTGGCGCCAAATGTTTTCTCAACAATCGCCAGTTGCTGATGGAACGCCACCGACGCTTCCGTATACTTCCGCTGCACGGCATAGACATTTCCCAGCCGGCCCAGCGCGACGATCAGGTTCTCGTCTCCCGGCGGCAAGCTCTGCGCCAGATCCACGGCCTGTTTGTACGACTTCTCCGCGTCCTCGATCTTCCTCTGCTGAAACTCTTGGTCGCCCGCCTTCACCGCCATCTCCACTTTTTCCTTCGTACCTGCCGAGCTGTCGAGCATCGCTACCTTTTTCTGCAACTCAGCAGCTTCGATCCCGCGCCCCGCGGATTTCAGCGAGACCCAGGTAATCCGCGAAGCGCCCTTGCGCCGCGGTGTATTGCTCGCCACATTCTTTGCTGTAATCCACGAAAGCCTGTCCCGGGCAGGGCCTTCCTCTTGACGTCCTCGCTGGCCAGCATGCCTTTTCGATACTGCTCCAGCGCTCCCACCCAGTCGCCTTTCTTTTCCAGAGCTTGGCCTAGCTCGCTCACCACATTCGGATGCGTTGCATCCAACGCGATCGCTTCCTTAAACTCACCGATCGCCAGATCGTTCTGACCGGTCGCCAGCAGCGCTTGCCCAAAGAGCTCATGAATCTCCCACGAGCTCGGCGCGGCCGCTTCCGCCTGCTTCAACTCCTCGATCGCTCCCGAATAGTCTTTTTTCAACACAAGGATTCTTCCAATGTCCTGATGTGTCTCCGCATCTCCCGGCGCAATCTGCTCCGCTTGACGGTAGTTCTCCAGGGCCGCGTCGTAGTTCTTCTGCTGCTCTTGAATGCTTCCCAATCCTTTGCGCACCGTTCGCATCCGCGGGATCCGAGGTGGTTCGCCTTGCGGAATTCCTCCTCCGCCTCCTTTGTCTTTCCCTGCCACGCCAGCGCTCGTCCCAGGCAGATGTGGCACATCTCGAAATTCGGGAACTTTTGCTCCAGTTCTTGCAGTTCCGTAATCGCTTCAGCGGGAGCTTGCGTCATGAGCGCGGACGCCAGGTTCTGTCGATACTTTGGATCATTCGGATTGAGCCGCTTCGCCTCCCTGAACTCCGCAATTGCCAGTCCTATTTCGCCTTTCTTTTTGTAAGCGTTCCCCAGGTTGTAATGCGCATCCTCGGAGTTCGGATCGAGCACAATCGCCTTCTTGTACTCTGCGATCGATTCGTCATAGTCATGCATGCCGTAAAAAACATTGCCTAGGTCTAATCGCACCCAGGAGTAGTCCGGCTTAATGCGCAACGCTTCCTTGTACTCCGCAATCGCCGCGTCCCTCTTCCCGAGAGAGTCCAAAGCCAGTCCCGCATTCTTGTGAGCCTCGGCGTCATCCGGATTCTCCGCAAGAGCCGCCTTTGCCTCGTGCAGCGCATCCTCTCCGTCGTCTAGTTTGTATAGAACCAGACTGGCCTTGGTGTGAACCTCCGGAAAGTCCGGCGCCTCCTGCAACATTTGCGCATAAATATTCGACGCCGCCTGATATTGCTCTTCCTCACGCATCAGCTCTGCCATCACATAACCGGTTTCCATACGTGCGAAACTTGCATCCAGCGCCTCGCTCAACTTCGCGCCCGCCTCGGGATATTTCTTCTCCTTCATCAGAACTGCCGCGTCGCTGAGTTTCCGCAGAAGATCCATGTCGGGATTCACCTGCCCCGACGCCGCAACTTTCGCGGCTTTCAGTGCCGAGATGACGCTCGCATCTGCCCCCGCCTTGGTCATCAATGACAGAAAGTCAGCATCTGGCTGGAAGGCCAATCCCCGGGCATTGACATCATGAACGACATTGGCCGGGAACACGCCGGCGGCTTCGAGCGCCATCACCTCGCTGGCTCGCAAGGGTTTCGCACTGGCCTGCGCCGAGATGCTCGGAGTGGTTGCAAGAATGAAAGAAAAGAAGATGGCGAGTGAAGTCACCACGGACGCAGAAACACATTGGGCCGAACGCGACATAAACCCTCCGCATATTCGCTCTCATCCTAATTTCCAATGCTGTCGGTTTCTCGTTACCTTCGTTCCGTCCGCACTCTAAGACCTTTGTCTGTAGTGGAGTTTGTACAGAAGGGTGCGCACCGCGAAAAGATGGGGAGACGGCCGCCTCGGCCGTCCCGCCAGCGCAAAGCGCGGCGGATTGAAGGTGAGGTGATTCGTCGGAAAACTCACCAGAAGGCCGCCAGAAATCCCTGTGTTCCTCTGTGCCCTCTGTGGTGAAAGATTTTCTGGTGTCGTCAGGCCGCGACGCCGAAGCCGCTGCGACGGTCACGCAGACTTCCGGTCGACAATATTGAAGAAATATTGGACTGCCGATCAATGTCCGTGTTGATTGGAACCACCCCGAGACGTTGTCATTCCGACCCTTCGCGCAGCGAAGGAGAGGAACCTGCTTTCCATGCCAGTGGCGCGCCCGGCTCGACCGGTGGGACCAATCCACCGAGAAATCCCTGTGATCCTCTGTGTCCCCTGTGGTGAAAGATTTTCTATTCCGACCAACGCTAGTTGGCTTGTGAAGCGGAAGGATCGCTTAACTTAATCAGCTTGCCCTGCGGATACTCTTCCGGAGTAAGCGGAGTCTCCGGATTGTGATTGACGATGGTTAGCACTTTCCCGCTGCGCACACCCTGCACGGTCAGACTCTGACTTTCCACCGCAACCACGCGGTACTCTTCGTCAAAGATTTCTCTTTTCGACGCTTTCATCCCTGATTGGGATGCACTATTCGGGTTGAAGGGCCCCCTGTTTTTTTTCATAAATTGCCCATCAATTGGCCGCCACATTGAACTCCCAAACCCCAGGGTCACTCCAAAGTTGCCCAGCTTTACGCACTTTGTTTCAGGCACTTTGAGGCACATCACCTCTGGCGGGGGGATGCCAAAGGATGATTTATTCCAGTATCCCACAACCTTGATCTCTTCGCTGGCGCACGCTCCACGGTTCCTCAATTTGTAACAGCCATCTACAATCGGGACTCGCATGGACGTTGAGCGCATCGTCAAACTTCTGTCGCCGTTCCTTCCATCGGACGCCGAGCAGTTCCGCGCCATGGAGATCGCTCCTTATATATCGACGTACATCGATATACTCCTACGCTGGAATGCGCGCATGAACCTCACCGCGCTTCGCGATCCTGAAGAGATCGTGCGACGCCACTTCGGCGAAAGCCTCTTCGCCGCTCAGCACTTGTTTCCGAATGGCGCCAGTGTGGGGACAGCCGCCCGCGGCTGTCCGGCCGAGCAAAGCTCGGCAAGCGGTCTACCTGATCTCTTAACCGAGACCGCACCAAGTAGAAGAGCGGCCCTTCAGGGCCGCGTCAAGAGCGCGAAGGACGGGGCTTCAGCCCCCGCGGTCGCCGACCTCGGCTCCGGCGCGGGATTCCCCGGCATCCCCATCAAACTCTGGGCCCCGCAGATCTCCCTAACGCTGATCGAATCGAACCAGAAGAAGTCCATCTTCCTCCGCGAAGTCGCGCGCACCCTTACATTGATGAACGTCGATATACAAAATGCCCGTGCCGAATCCTTGCCACAAGCCTCATTCGACGTGGTCACGGTTCGAGCAGTGGAACGCTTCGACGCGATCCTTCCGACGGCCGCCGCCCTGGTCGCGCCCGGCGGTCACCTGGCCCTCCTGATTGGCTCGGCCCAACTGCCACATGCAGAGGAGATGCTGGCCGGGTTCGATGTCTCCGAGTCGATCCCAATTCCCGAATCTCGTTCCAGAGTCCTGACCATAGCCCGCCAAGGGATCCGAGGGATGAACCAAAATGGTTAACAGTTAGGCAAATTGCCAGGCAAAGTGGGAAGTCAACTCAATCGAAACGGGCACGGCGCAACTATTTGGCGTATAATACAAGATAAGTGGAATAAGTCTCGCTTTACCCCTAATCTGCGTAGCTTATACATCCCGCGAACCCAGACTTTACAAAGTGTTCCTGTAGGAACACTTCTCCGATCTCCGATTTGTACTCAGTCGTCTCATTTGTGAGAGCGGATTGCTGCCTTGGCAAGATGCTTTCGCATAAGTGTTCCCGTAGGAACGCTTCCTGATGACCGCGCTATTAAATCGACTCTGCCTCGAAGCCAGAAATCAACCGTCACGATGAGCATGGTAAGGAATGGCAATTGCAAAGTGTTCCCATAGGAACATTCAGACGAAGCCAGCTCTCTCGTGACACAATGAAGTGTTCCTGTAGGAACACTCCCAGTGCCTCCTCCAACCATCACCGCTCTGACTAAAGCGTTCCCGTAGGAACGTTACGCTCCAAGCTCTCGCTCTTCGATTCCCTTTGCGACCCACTCACGCCGCACTGCGTTAGTCCGCGACAATGTTCCTTCAGGAACACTCGACCACTCCATGCCAGCAAGACAACCACGGAATGTTCCTGCAGGAACATTGGACCTGTTTTGCACATGATTTACTGGTTTGCACAGCAGATCGTCATTGCATTTGAAATGCAATGCGGCTTATTCTGCGAATGACTCTGGTTCTCCTGACAATTCCATGGGACGCGTTATCGCTGTTGCCAATCAGAAGGGCGGCGTGGGGAAGACTACGACTGCCATCAACCTGGCCGCATCCTTTGCGGCTGCAGAAGTTAACACGCTGCTGGTCGATTGCGATCCGCAATCGAATGCCACCAGCGGCTTGGGATTCGTCAAGGATCCTGACCGTATCAGCTCCTATCACCTGCTGATGGGCGCAGCCACTGGTGAAGAGGCGCTGCTCACTACAGAGCTCGAACAGCTGTGGCTGATTCCTGCGCACAAGAATCTCATCGGCGCAAACATTGAACTGGTCGATCAAGAGGCGCGCGAGTTTCGCATGCGCGAGGCGATCGCGCCATTGCGTGATCGCTTCCAGTTCATTGTCTTGGATTGTCCTCCTGCGCTCGACCTGCTGACGCTTAACGCACTGGTCGCGGCTGACGCGGTGCTAATACCAATGCAGGGCGAATACTTTGCTCTTGAAGGCATCAGCGAACTGCTCGACACGATCGAACGCATACGCGCTGCGCTGAATCCTGATCTGGCGATCGAGGGTGTGGTGCTGACGATGTTTGATGAGCGCACCAACCTGGCGCAGCAAGTCATGGCAGAGCTGAAGAATTTCTTTGGCGAAAAGCTGTGCCGCACGAGCATCCCGCGAAACATACGGCTCGCTGAAGCGCCCAGCCATGGCAAGGCAGCGCTGGTGTACGATCCGCGATCCAAGGGTGCAGAGAGTTACATACGATTAGCGAAGGAGATCATTGAGAGACAGCCTTCAGCTCTCAGCTCTCAGCCGTCAGAACAAGGCTTCACCACAGAGGGCACAGAGGAACACAGGGGAGAGCCTGCTGTTGAGGAGATTGCTCCGGCTGGGGAGATGGATAAGAGCGCTTAGTATATTGATAAGCGTCTATGTATTATATTGACAAGCATCGATATACTTCGATCTGCTTGAGCGGCAGCTTTCAGGCCTCAAGAGGAAGGCTTTCACCACAAAGGGCGCAGAGGAACACAGAGGCGGTCGAGTAGATTGCTCCGGCTGGAGAACTGACGATAAGGGTGCGAGGACAGCAGATTCCTCGCTTCGCTCGGAATGACAACGCATCTTTGGCTATGAACAATTTTGAACATCGCACATCGAGCGCTAAAGGATAAACAGTGATGACTACTGCAGCGGCGGGGAATGTGGCGGGAACTTCTGGAGAGAAGGAGAAAGAGAAGATGGAGAAGCGGCGGGCGCTCGGGACGGGGGTTGGCTTCACTGTTGCCGGGGCCGCGACCGGTTGCGCCTCCGGCTGCTGCCTCTTCGCAAGTGGCGGCTGCGGATTTGAGCGCGGGCGCACAGCAGGTTCCTCACTTCGTTCGGAATGACAACGTTGTGGGGGAGAGATTCGAAGGGACGATTCAGGCTGTTGTTGAATCGCCCGCTGACGTGGGCGGACAGCCGGGGGCGGCTGTCCCCACATATTCTTCCTCTTCTCCCTCCGTCTCCACATCCGCCTCTCCTTCCAGCCCCGCATTCACTTCTCCTGGAAACGCAGAATCCAACGAGCCGATCACGCTCATGGCGCAGGCGGAATCGCGAGTGCCGGGGAACATCGTTGTCAACCTGGCGATCACGGATATCGACAAGAATCCATTTCAGACCCGGTATGTCGGAGATGACGAAGCGCTCGAAGAGCTGGCGGACTCGATCAAAGCGAATGGAGTGGTGCAGCCGATCATGGTGCGTCCGTCGGACGAGGACGAAGGGCGCTACATACTTATTCTGGGTGAGCGGCGGTTGCATGCTTCGAAGAAAGCAGGGAAGACGCACATCCCGGCGCTGGTGCGGCGAGTGTCGCTGCAACAAGCGGCCGAGATGACGATCATCGAGAACCTGCAGCGCGAAGATTTGAGCGCACTCGAGCAAGCGGAAGCGTTTCGCGTGCTGAGCAAAGATTTCAATCTGACGCAGCAGCAGATTGGAGAGCGAGTTGGATTGTCGCGCGTGTCCATTGCGAACTACATGCGACTGCTGAAGCTGCCGCGCGAAGTGATGGAGTTGCTAGCGGAGAAGAGAATCAATTTTGCTCAAGCGAAAGAGTTGCTGAAGCTGGAGAACGACGATCAGATTTCGCAGGCGGCTCTGTATGCCGTGAAGAAAGGATTGTCGATCGAACAAGTCGAGCGACTAGTGTTGTCGATGAACGGTCTGCTCGATCCGTTTCCGGGGATGCCGGGCCAGGTAGTGAAGAAAACCGGAGGCGGAGCGCGGTGGGTGGATCCGAATGTGCGAGCGGCGCAGACGGATCTAGAGAGAATGCTGGGTGTGCGGGTGCGCATTCGCGACCGGAAGGGCAAGGGCAAGATTGTGATTGAGTATTCGACTGTCGATGATTATGAACGGGTCGTGGAGATGCTGAGGGGGAAGAAGTAACGGGAGTTTAGGGTTTCTGGTTTCGAGAAGGCGGCCTTTTGGCCGCCTTTTTACGTTTGGGTTCATCGGGGCGAGCCAACATAGTTACCGGGTGGAACGGGAGGGGCAATTAATGAGTGGTAGTGGAATAACGGTGTCGGGATTGGAACCAAATTTCGCGATTTAAGCCTGATGCACGGATGTTTACTGATTTGGTTCTGGCTCTTTCTCTCGTCCCTCCCGGGCTTCGTCGGTTTGGCCATCAGCATTTCCACAGGTTGCGCCCTTCGACGAGCTCAGGATAGGCAGCGTGCCAGTTCTTTCGCCGCTTTCGGGCTCGGACCTCACCTCTTTGTCAGCCATGTGTGGTCCTGACAGTGGCTCCATGCGGCGTATTATTTTCGCGGCGGAGGATTCCATGCGGCGACGAGAGTTTTTGAAGATGGCTACGGTTTGTGGTGGAGCGGCTGCCTTGCCGATCGGATTTGGATTCGCGGACCGATGGGCGTGGGCAGCAGATGATGCGGTTGAGGCGGGCCCGATCGTATTCAATCAGCTGGGATATCTTCCGGACGCGCGGAAGATCGTCACTGTTCGCAGTTCTCTTCTTTCTTCTTTGCCTTCTTCTCATCGTCTTCTTCTTCCGCTTCGTCTTCAATCCCGTCATCTTCATCATCTTCTTCTTTGGCGACGTTCACGGTTCGCGCGCTTCGGGACGGCGCTGTGGTGTTGAAAGACAAGTTGGGCGCGGTGCGCGAGGATGCAGCGTCGGGGGATCGGGTGCAGGTTTGCGATATTTCGTCCGTGCGCGCGGCTGGAACATATTTCATCGAGATTGATGGCGGTGCTGGAGCGAGGAAGAGCGCGCCGTTTGAGATTGGGAGCGATGTCTATCGGCGGGCGTTGTGGCTGACGATGCGTTCGTATTACGGACAGCGATGCGGGTGCAGCGTCGATCTCGGAGATGGATACGCACATCCGCCGTGTCACCTGGATGCGGCGTTTCATGCATCGTCAGGCAAGAGTGGTCCATTCAAGAATCATGGCGGATGGCACGACGCCGGCGACTATGGACGGTATGTAGTGAATTCGGGGATATCGACGGGAACGCTGCTCTGGGCGTGGGAGATATTGAATGGGGCGGTGCGAAAACTCGATTTGAAGATTCCGGAGTCGGGCGGAAAGATGCCGGATTTTCTGGTGGAGATCAAATGGAATCTGGATTGGATGTTGAGTTTGCAGGATGCCGATGGCGGAGTGTGGCACAAGCAGACGAGCGAGAATTTTTGCGCGTTCATCATGCCGCAGGACGATCACATGACAAGTTATGTGATCGGGACGGGAGCCGCTCCGTATAAAAGCACGGGCGCGACGGCGGACCTGGCGGCGGTGGCGGCGATTGCGGCGCGGTGCTATGGGCCGTATGACGATGCGTACGCGAAGAAGTGTGCGGACGCGGCGAAGCAGGCATACGCGTGGGCAAGCAAGAATCCAAATGTGAGGTTTGAAAATCCGGCGGGAGTGCGAACGGGCGGATACGGCGACGATGATTGCCGCGATGAGTTGCTGTGGGCGGCTGCGGAGTTGTGGAGGACGACGGGCGACGACGAGTATCGAAAAGCGTTCGAGGCGGGGATCGGATATTTGCGCGAGAATGGCGGCCTGAAGATCAACACTCCGGGATGGGGCGATCTTTCTGCGATGGCGTTGTGGACTTATGCGATGGCGGAGCGAAAGGGTGCGTCGAGCGAATTGGTGGCGCAGATCCACGAGGCCAGCGCGCATGCGGCGGAAGAGTTGGTGCGGAACAGCCGCGAAAATGGATATGGAAACACGATGGCGCTGGCGGATTATGTTTGGGGATCGAATGGAGTGGCGGGAAATCAGTCGCTGCAGTTAATCGTCGCGGACCGGTTGCAGAAGAATCCGGAGTTTCGCGCGGCGGCGATGGAGAATCTGCATTATCTGCTGGGGCGGAATTGTTGGGACCTGTCGTGGGTGACGGGGCTGGGGAGGAATGCGTGCATGCATCCGCATCATCGGCCAAGCGGGGCGGATGGGATTTCGGCGCCGTGGCCGGGACTGTTGTCGGGCGGGCCGAATGGACGTCCGGCGGATCCGGCGGCGAAGGGGATGACGCTCGGGCCTCCGATGAAAATGTATCGGGATGTGCAGGCGGCGTATTCGATGAATGAGATCGCGATCAACTGGAATGCTCCGCTGGTGTTTTTGCTGGCGGGGGTGAATGAGGGGTAGGCGGCTGACGTTCGGAGAGTCAAAGTCCCCACTTCCGGCAAAGGCGGCCGGAAATGGGGCACCCTTGGGGATCAAGATAGTTATCGGGTGGGAATTCGGTACGGGATTTGGATCGGGGGATGGCTTCTGTGACTTGTCAGGGCTCGTTTGTGGAAACGGAACTGCGATTTTTGGCTAAGAGTGCAGAGGTCCTTCGGGCCTGAAGGCTGGCCCTCAGGATGACAAATGACTTCACAGCGGCAGAACAATAGTGATCTCTCGATTTAGAGTCCGATAAATCGAGAAGTCCCCACTTCCGGCAAAGGCGTCCGGAAATGGGGCACCCCTTGGGAATCAAGATAGTTATCAGGTGGGAATTCGGTATGGGATTTTGATCGTGAGATGGCTTCTGTGGACTTGTCAGGGCTCATTGTGGAATGGAACTGCGGTTTTCGTGGCTGGGAGTGCAGAGGTCCTTCGGGCCCGAAGGCTGGCCCTCAGGATGACAACGCGAAATCACTTGGGGGAGGAAAAGGTGGGTACGTTGGATCATTCCGTGCTGAGCCTGATGGCGGAGCAGATGATGAGCGGGGACGAGGTCGTCGTCGCGGGGCAGAGGTTTCGCGTGACGCGGACTGGGGCGCGGAGATTTCGGACGGTGCGGTTTGTAATGGACGGCGGAGAGTATCAGGCGATCGAGCAGAATCCGGAGAAGCCGAGCCGATGGGGGAAGCTGGCGCGCGAAGGACGTCGAGTGGTTCAGGTTCGGGATGTGGCGTCGGGGAAGTATGTGGGCGTGGTGGTGGATGGGAAGGTGACGGAGTATTCGCGGTGATTCAGTTTCCAATTCGCCTCGTCACCTTTTGAAGACAAAATCTTTCACCACAGAGGGCACGGGGGAACACGGGGGACTTCGAACGGCGATTTTGTTATCCGCTGCGCCGTCAGCAAAACCCCCACTTCCGGCAAAGACGGCCGGAAATGGGGCACCCCTGGGGATCGGGGATCAAGACAGTTGTTGGGTGGGAAATCGGGGCAATGCCAATTTTGGCGGCTGGGAGTGCAGAGGTCCTTCGGGCCTACAGGCTGGCCCTCAGGATGACAACGGCAAGAGCGGATGACAAAGAACTTTAGTATTCGTTTCTTGTTATCACTCGCATGGCTGCGTCAGGCGCAGGCGGGCGGAGAGCCATTTGCGGGAATCGTCGTCGATGTGGGCGCCGGATTTGATTAGGGTTTTTATCACTGCGACGTAATCCTCTTCTTCTTTTTGTCTATTCGCGTGAGCGGCTGACCAGATGGCTTGGCCGAGCGCGGTGCCTCCGTAGGAATTTTTGGCTTCGAGATTCGCTCCATGGGCGAGGAGCAGATTGATAGTTTCAAGTTGCGCTCCGATGACAGCCCAGTGGAGCGCGGACTGTCCGGTGTTGGCTTGGGCGTCGACGTCGGCGCCGTAGCGTAGAAGAAATTCGAGAACTTCGTTGCGGCCGTATTCCGCGGCCCAGAGAAATCCGCGATCGAATTTGGCTTTCGAAGCATTTGCCGCGAGAGTTCCCTTCTGATCGAAATACTTTTTCACTTCATCGATGCGGCCGAGACCGGCAGCGGATTCGAGATCGAGCGGCGCGCCGCGAGCTGCTAGAAATTCCGCGGCGCGGATGCGTCCGTTGGCGAGAGCAGGAGTTGATCACGCTAGCGTCGAGAGGGGCTCCGTGTTCGAGAAGATGATCGAGCAGCGATTCCTGCAGGCCCGCTTGCTCGGGATGGATGCTGGTCGCGACGAGGGCTAGAGTGGTCGCGCCGCCTCCGTAGATGTCGGCGATAGCGTTGACGTCGGCGCCCGCAGCGAGGAGAAGCTTTGCGATCTCGACGGAATTGGGCGGAGTTTTCTGGCGATATCCTTCGACGCCGTTGGCGGCGATGTAGTGGAGAAGCGTGGCGCGATGCTGGCGAGTCGAGCGAGCGTGGATCAGCTTGGAATTCTTGCGGAGAAGCGCGGCTAAGTTTTCGAGATCGCCGGTGATGATGGCGTCGACGGCTTGCTCGAAATTCGAGGTGGGCGTGTTGGCGCGAGAAACGGATTCGATGTGACGGGCGAATTTCGTCCAGCTTTCGAAACCGTGGGCGCGCGCGAGGATGAATTGAGATTTGGTGAGAGTTAACTTTGTGCCAGACTTTTCTGCGAGCGCGAATCGGTCGAGCTGGTCGATCCAGTGTTCGAGGCGAACGGGAAGTTGGGGAGTGAGGATGAGGTTCGACAATTTCGCAAGCGAGTCGATCCAGTGAGTGATCCAGGCGCGAAGGGCGGATGGGTCGGCGGAGTTGGCGGCGCGGGCAAGTTCCTTGGCGAGCTTTTTGTATTGGTCGAGATTGGGGAGCGCGGGGAGCGGGAGAGCGTCTTGCGGTGCGAACATACGAAGCTCCTTTCAGGTGCATGCCTGGAGTCCGCACGAGGTCAGGCTGAAAGAAGGTTCGTTAGCCTTCGGAAAATCTGGTGAAGGTGGGCACGGCCCTTTCCGCGGACTGGAGGCGCCCTTCGCGCTCGGAGTCAGGATAGGGGAGCGGGTGGGGAGAGTCAAATTCTGTTAACCGCGAATTCTTTCACCACGAAGGACACGAAGTTGCACGAAGGAAAATAGCCCGGGGAATTGCGGCAGGAAGATCAGAATCCCCTCTTCCGGCAAAGGCGGCCGGAAATGGGGCACCCGGACGACGAAATCTGGGTCGCGATCAAAGACAAAAGCTTTCAACACGGGGGACACAGAGGAACACAGGGTACTTCCAAAAGCTGAGCGGCGATTTTAGAGTCCGATGCGCAGTCAAGAATCCCCACTTCCGGCAAAAGCGGCCGGAAATGGGGCACCCGGGGCCGGGATACTGCACGGAGATCAAAATCCCCCCCAGTTCGTCTGGGCACCCTCGTTTAGATTTCAGCCGTTGATCAGGGCCATCATGTGTTCGGGATAGCGGTTGCCGGCGGCGGAGTCTGGAGGAAAGACTTCGTTGATGCGGGCGAGATCTTCTTTCGTCAAATCTACTTCGACCGCGGCTACGTTTTCTTCGAGATATTTTCTGCGCTTGGTGCCGGGGATGGGCACGATGTCGTTGCCTTGCGCGAGGACCCAGGCGAGAGCGAGCTGCGAGGGAGTGCACTTCTTTTCTTGAGCGAGCTCTTTTACTTTGCGGAGGAGATCGAGATTCTTCTGGAAATTTTCTCCCTGGAAGCGCGGGCTCTGACGGCGGTAGTCGTCGGGGGCGAGATCTTCGAAGCGCTGAAATTGTCCGGTGAGAAATCCGCGGCCGAGCGGGCTGTAGGCGACGAAGCCGATGCCAAGCTCGCGACAAGTGGAGAGGACGGAGTTTTCTTCGGGGTCGCGGGTCCAGAGTGAATATTCGGTTTGCAGTGCGGTGATGGGATGAGTTTTCGCGGCGCGGCGGAGAGTGTCGGGGCTGGCTTCGGAGAGTCCGAGGTAGCGGACCTTTCCTTCGTTTATTAATTGCGCCATCGCTCCGACAGTCTCTTCGATGGGAGTGTTGGGATCGACGCGGTGCTGGTAATAAAGATCGATGGTGTCGACGCCGAGACGGCGGAGGCTGGCTTCGCAGGATTGACGAACGTAGTCGGGCTTGCCGCTGACGCCGCGAGCGGTGGGATTCTTGGGATCGCGAACGATACCGAATTTCGTGGCGAGGACGACTTTGTCGCGCTTGCCTTTGATAGCGCGTCCGACGAGCTCTTCGTTGGTGTGCGGTCCGTAGGCGTCGGAGGTGTCGAGGAAGTTGATGCCGAGTTCGAGAGCGCGGTGAATGGTGGCGACGGATTCGGCGTCGTCGCGTCCGGAATAGAACTCGGACATGCCCATGCAGCCTAGGCCCTGGGCAGAAACTTTGAGGCCGGTGCGGCCGAGAGTACGAGATTGCATGATGGCTCCTTGCGGGAAGAATTCTAGTTGATAGATGCGGGGATGCGGTGGAGGGTGCAGGTGGACGCTGCGCCGGAGGACGTAAATCCCCACTTCCGGCAAAGGCGGCCGGAAATGGGGCACCCCGGGAGTATGTCGATGATTACAGTCTTGAATACTTTTTATTTGATTCGGGGAGTCGCTGTGAGTTTTGGGGCATCTCTTCTTGCGAGAGCGATGAGGGACTATGAGCAACGTACCGGCTTGGTTTGAGCGGAAGTTTGAGTTTACGTTTCCGGTGGAGTTGTATCCGAATCTGCTGGCGCGGTTGAGGGGCACTCCGGCGCGGATGGAGGAGTTTTTGCGCGGAGGGTCGAGAGAAATTCTGACGCGGAAAGAATCAGGAAAGTGGTCGGCGCAGGAACATGCCGGGCATCTTCTCGATTTGGAGCCGCTGTGGCTGGCGCGGGTGGAAGATTTTGTTCGGGGCGGTGAGGAGTTGACGGCGGCGGATTTGAAAAATACGAAGACGCATGAGGCGAATCATAACGCGCGTCCGGTGGAGGAGATTCTGCGGGAGTTTCGGAGGGCGCGGGCGGCGTTGGTCGAGCGAGTTGCCGAGATCGAGGTTACGGGGCTGGCGCGGACGATGCTACATCCGAGGATGAAGACGCCGATGCGACTGGTGGATCATCTTTATTTTGTGGCGGAGCATGATGATCATCATTTGGCGCGGATGTTGGAGTTGATTGGGGAGTAGCCGTTCGCGATGATCAGGTTTATCGGACGACTTGAATGCGGGGCTTGGTGTTGGGGAGGACTTCGCCGATTTTTGCGGCTGGAACTCCGGCGGCGTTGAGTGCTTTGGTTAGAGCTTCACCGTCGGGAGTGGAGATCAAGAGGCCTCCGGCGGTTTGGGGATCGTAGAGGATGGTGCGGAGATCGTCGGGCACGTCGGGGGCGTATTCGACTAAACATTCGGCGAAGTTGCGGTTGTTGGTGAGGCCTCCGGGGATGTGACCTGCTTGGATGCAGGCCAGGGCGCCTTCGAGGATGGGGACTTTGCTGGCGTGAATTTTGATTGATACATCTGAGGCTAGGAGGAGTTCTCTGGCGTGACCGATCAGGCCGAAGCCGGTGACGTCGGTCATGGTGCTGATGGGGAAGGCGCCGTTGGCCGTTCGTCGTTGGTCGTTGGCTCGACCTTGGGCTGTCAAGCTCTGCTCGGCTGGACGGCCAGGCCGTCCCCACATGAGCATCCTGGATGTCGGCTGCTGTGATTACTTCGGCGGCTTTTTTGTTTAGCGTGGTCATCGAGGCGATGGCTGCGTCGATCCAGGATTGCTCTGCTTTGCCTTTTTTTATCGCCGTGGAGATCACGCCGGTGCCCATCGCTTTCGTGAGGACCAGGGCGTCGCCGGGTTTGGCTCCGGCATTCGCGTAGATTTTCTTGGGGTGAATCAGACCGGTGACGGAGTAGCCAAATTTTGTTTCTTCGTCGCGGATGCTGTGGCCGCCGATCACGGTGCATCCGGCTTCCATCATTTTCGAAAGACCGCCGGCGAGGATGCGTCCGAGAATTTCGATGTCCGCTTTATCCGGAAAGCATACGAGGGCGAGCGCGGTGACGGGACGGCCTCCCATGGCGTAGACGTCGCTGAGGGCGTTGGTGGCGGCGATCTGTCCGAAGGTGTATGGATCGTCGACGATGGGCGTGAAGAAGTCGACGGTTTGCACGAGCGCCAGGTCGGGAGCGATCAGATACACTCCGGCGTCGTCGGCGTGATCGAAGCCGACTAGAACGTTGGGGTCGTGTTGCCGGGCTAATTTCCCAAGCACCGTGTCCAGCACCGCCGGACTCAGCTTGGACGCTCAACCCGCGGCTTTAACAGACTCCGTTAGGCGGAATGATTTTGTTTCTGACACTTCGCCATTCTACGCGGGACGGGAAAACATTCACCACAGGCGGCACGGAGGAGCACAGAGGAAAAACTTTTTACCACTAAGGACACGAAGGTCCACGAAGGAAACAACGCTTTCGAAATTACACGATACGGCATTGCAGGGCGCCGTTACATGGGTCCTTCGCTTCGCTCAGGATGACAACAAACTCTCGCACTTCTATTTCACGGTCACGTCTATTTCACCGTCACGTCGGTGACGGTAATGTCCGGGTATTGATGGTTCCACTGAGTGGAAATGCTGTCGAAGGTTAGGCGGAAGGGCATGGATTGGCCGGGAGCTAGCGGGGCTACGTTGAGGTCGACGGGCTCGAGATAGGCGCCGTTGGTGCGGACTACGCGGAGCGGGAGTTCTTCGCGCTGGGCGAGTTGTCCCATGGAGTCCTCGAAGTTGACTTGCACCATGATGTGGGTGACGGTTTTGTCTCCGTTGTTGGCGATGGTGCCGTCGACGTAGCTGACGGTGGCTCCGATGAAATTTTCGGCAGCGGACATTTTGAAGTCGGAGAGTTTGAGTTTCGCAATGTAGGGCGACGGGGCCACGACTGGCTTGGGAGGCTGGCGGAGGAGCAACGCGGCGCCAAGAGCGATTCCGATGACGACGACGACCGCAACGACAATGATCATGCGGCTGGAGTCGCGTTCTGGGGCGGTCGCGGTCGGCTGGCCGAGGGAGTCCATGAGGGAGATTGTAGGCTGTTGGATTTTCGTTGTCGATTACAGGGAGGAATCGTCTCTGACACTTCGAGCGAAAGGCCTCACCACAGAGGACACGGAGGTTCACGGAGGAAAACATTTACCACTAAGGACACTAAGGATCACGAAGGAATCTGGGTATCGCTGCAAGTAGTTTCTTGGCGTTCTCGTCATAAGCGCGTAGGTGAGAAGGAATCGTCCCTGCCAACTTCTTAGACACGTCGCCGTGCAAGCGAAAGGCATTCACCACAGGGGACACAGAGGGCCACAGGGGAAAAACATTTACTACTCAAGGACACCAAGGTTCACGAAGAAATTCGAGAGTGAAAAGGTCCTACCTCTGGGAACATCAGCCGGAAATGGGGCACCCGCGCCGAGAAAGTGCAGAGGTCCTTCGGGCCAAAAAGCTGGCCCTCAGGATGACAAGCGTGTTTGGGAATCGCGAGCCTTTAGCAGCTTTGCGGCGTTGTCGCGATAGACATGCTGGAGGATTTCGTCGCTTAGGCCCAGGCCGTAGAGCGGCCAGTGGTAGGAGAACTGGTCGGTTTCGTAGAAGTGTTCGTCTTGCGATTCGAGGATGCGGAAGGTGATGTGGTACATGTCGAGATCGAATCCCATGTCGGTGCCGTAGACGAGACGGTCCGCATATTTCGAGTAGAAAGCCGCAGTGAATCGGGGGATGGGCGCGGTCTCCGCATAGCGGGCGGAGATGTCCGCGTGGAGGTTGGGATTGCGGTCGAGGAGTTCGCCGAGGTGCGCGAGATCGTAATCGAGATTGGCGAAGTGGCAGGCGATGAACGTTGTATTGCGATGGCGGGAGACGGTGCGCTCGAGAATTTCAATCATGCCGGCGAGGTTGACGATGTTGGGCTGATTGTCGAGGCGCCATTCGTAGGCGTTCATCAGGCCGTCGTTGTGCTTGTCCATCGGCTGGTACATCCAGATGGGGTCGGCCACGTGGAGACTGATGGGCATGTGGAGGTCGGCGGCTTTTTGCCAGACGGCGTCCATGCGGGGATCGTCGGGGTGCATGCCGGGGGCTTTGATTTTGCCGGATTGGAGGCCTTTGCCTTTGTCATGGATTTCTCCGATGCCACGGGCACCGGCGTCGTGACAGCGAGCGAGCTCTTTGGTTGCGGCTGAATCGAAGCCGGGCTGATTGTATTGCGTGAGATCGAGGCCGCACCAGAGTTCGAAGCGGTCGGGATGCTGCGAGTACTTCTGGTTGATGTCGTCGAATTCTTTTCCTGTGGCCATCGTGAGGATGATGGTCTTTTCGACATTGGCTGCGTCCATGTTCTGGAGCCAAGTGGAGATTTCGGCGTCAGTCTTCGCATAGGGATGCGAGTGCATGTCGATGATGGGGAATTTTGCTTTGGTGATTTGGGTGACGGGAACTTTATAGATCGAGCGAGGGCGGTAGTCTTTCAGGAGGAGGGTATTGGGGTTGGGTCCGCTGATTGGAGTTTTCTTTTGGGTTTCGGCGAAGGTGGAATGCGGGAGTGTGAAGGCGAGTCCGGCTACATTGGCGGATTTCAGGAATGAGCGGCGGTTCATGGGGTCTCCGAGTGCGGTGCGAAGGAATGTTTAAACCTTTTTGCGGACGAAGGCAAGGGATGGGTTTCGGAGAGCAAAATCTTTCAGGGGGAACACACGGGGAACGGCGTTTTTCGTCAGGCTTCTGCCGCAAGGAATGTTAGCCAGAAGAGAGACCGCGGGGCTAAAGCCCGGTTCCATTCTCGCCGCTTTACGCGGCCCTTGAAGGGCCGCTCTTCCACGGTGCTTTCAGGCTCTTGGTGTACGACGGCGTGGGAGAGGGATTGGTTTCGAGGTCAAAATCTTTCAACACAGAGGGCACGGGGGAACACAGGGGACGGCAGGCGCGAGCTGCGCTCGCGGTGACAGCCGAGGGCGGCTGTCCGCCGCATTCATACTTAACCGGACGGACCCGGTTCGACTGCTCTTAGGGCAAGCCGCGTCCGTCCACTACGCTGGTTATTCGCCGCCTACGGTTAGGCCTTCGATGCGGATGGTCGGGGCGGCTACTGAGCCGCGGAATTCCAGGTCGTTGGCGATTTCGGAGATGTTGAAGAAAAGTTCTTTCAAGTTTCCCGCTACGGTGATTTCTTCCACCGGGAACGCGAGTTCTCCGTTTTGGATCCACATGCCGGAGGCGCCGCGGGAATAATCTCCCGTGACGAGATTTGCGCCTTGACCGAGAAATTCGGTGACGTAGAGACCCTCTTTTATTTCACCGATCAGATCTTTCGGGGATTTCGATCCGGCTTGCAGAAAATAATTTCCGGGGCCGATGCCGGGAGTGCCCGCCAATCCTCGCGAGGCATTCGCGGTGGTTTGCAAGCCTAGCTTTTTCGCCGTGTAGGTATTGAGCAGATACGACTTGAGGACGCCGTTTTCGATGACGATTGTGCGGCGAGTCGGGATGCCTTCGCCGTCGAAGGGGCTGGTGCCGAATCCTCCGGGGATGGTGCCATCGTCGATGATGGTGACGTTGTCGCCGGCGATTTTCTGGCCGAGCTTTCCGGCGAGGAAGGAGGCGCCGCGGTAAACGGAGTCTCCGTTGATGCCTTCGAAGATGTGCTCGAGGATTGAAGTCGAAACCATAGGATCGAAAACAATCGGGACTTTGGCGGTCTTCACTTTTTTCGCGCCGAGGCGGCGGATCGTGCGTTCGGCGGCGATCTTGCCGACTTTTTCGGGAGCGTCGAGTTTGCTCAGCATGCGAGCGACGGAGTACCAGTAGTCGCGCTGCATCGCGCCTTCAGGCGTTTGCGCGATGGGGACGGCGGCCACGGAGCAATAGGAACGCGAATATTCGCCGACGAAGCCATGAGAGTTGGCGAGAACTTTGTGTCCGGTGGCGGCGTCGAAGGATCCGCCTTCGGAGTTCTTGATGCGCGGATCGAAATCTAACGCAGCTTTTTCGGCGCGGCGCGCATATTCGATGCGATCGGGGCCGGGAAGCGAGTAGACGTCTTCGTGGTAGAGATCGAGATCGCCTTTAAGTTGACCGAGTTGATCAGCCGAGGGAATTCCGCCGAAGGGATCTTCGGAGGTGATTTTCGCGAGCTCGAGCGCGGAGCTCACCATGCGGTCGAGACCGGCTTTGGAGAAATCGGAGGAGTAGGTGCTGGCGGCGCGTTGTCCGAAGAAGACACGGACTCCGATAGATTTGGAGCCGGATTCTTTGAGGGTTTCAACCTGGCCGAGGCGGACGAGCGTGGAAAATTCGTCGCCTTCGCGAACTACGCATTCGGCGGCAGTGGCTCCGCCTTTCATGGCGCGGGCGACGATGTCCTGGGCGATGTCTTTCAAGTTGGTTTCGGTTTTAGCGCTTTTCGTTTCGAGTTCAGTTGGGGTCATAGAAAATCTTTCACCACAGAGGGCACGGAGGAGCACAGAGGAAAAACGGATTCCTCGCTTCGCTCGGAATGACAAGAAGCGAAGCTAATCAGCCCGGCGCGGCTGAAGCCGCGCCCTTTCAAAGATATCTACTGCATGAAGCCGCCGGGGTCTTTTCTGGCGGTGCCGCCTACGGTCAGGCGATCGATTTTTAATGTCGGGATGCCGACGCCTACGGGGACGGCCTGGCCATCTTTGCCGCAGGTGCCTACGCCTTCATCGAGCTTCAGATCATTTCCCACCATCGACACCCGGGTTAGAACGTCGGGGCCGTTACCGATCAGCGTCGCGCCTTTGATCGGGGCGGTGATCTGGCCGTTCTCGATCATGTAGGCTTCGCTGGCGGAGAAGACGAATTTGCCGTTGGTGATGTCGACCTGGCCTCCACCAAAGTTGACGGCGTATACGCCGTGCTTGACGGAGCGGATGATGTCCTCGGGATTGTCTTGTCCGGCGAGCATGTAGGTGTTGGTCATGCGCGGCATCGGGATGTGCTCGTAGCTCTCGCGGCGTCCGTTGCCGGTATTGGCCATTCCCATGAGGCGAGCGGAGAGCTTGTCGCTCAAATAGCCTTTCAGAATTCCGTTCTCGATCAGCACGGTTTCTTGCGTCGAGTTGCCTTCATCGTCGACGTTGAGCGATCCGCGGCGCCACGGCATGGTGCCGTTATCGACGACGGTGCATCCCTCGCTGGCAACGCGCTTTCCGATGAGGCCGGCGAAGGCGGAAGTTTTCTTGCGATTGAAATCGGCTTCGAGTCCATGGCCGACGGCTTCGTGCAAGAGGACGCCGGGCCATCCCGGACCGAGGACGACTTCCATGTCTCCGGCGGGAGCTTCGCGGGCGTCGAGTTGCAGAATCGCCTGGCGGGCGGATTCCTTGGCGAAGAATTCGGGATTCTTGTCGCCGAAGAAGAAGTCGAGGGCGACGCGGCCTCCGCCACCAGAGGATCCGCGGGCGGAGTTGTTTTCTGTCTTGGCGATGCAGGAGACGTTCATGCGCGCGAGCGGCTGCGAGTCTTCGGCGAAGGTGCCGTCGGAGGCGACGACCAAGATGTTGCGGAGTTCGTCGGCGTAGCTGGCGCGGACTTCTTTGATGCGCGGATCGTAGGCGCGAGCGGCCTTGTCGGCTCGCATGACGAGTTCGACTTTGGCGCTGATTTCGGCGTCGACGGACGGCAGAGTTACCGGATAGAGGCTGCGTGCGGCCGACTTCTGGAAGCCTGTGACCGTAGTCTTCGCGGGGGCGCTCGCGATCAACGCGGCGGTGCGGGCAGCGTGCAGGATGCGATCCGAAGAAAGGTCGTCGGTATAGGCGTATCCGGTGCGTTCGCCGGAGACGACGCGGACGCCACAGCCGGCGGAGATCCCCTGACTGGCCGATTTCACCATCGACTCGTCGACCATCAATGAGGTCGAGGAAAGATATTCGAAATAAAGGTCGGCGTAATCGCCTCCAGCGGAGAGGGCAGCGGCGAGATAGCGCTCGAGGTCGTGTTCGGTGAGTCCGTAATGCTCGAAGAAGAAGCGGGCTTTGTCGTTATTAATCTTTGTCTTTTCCACGTTGATTAGATGCCGGCGAGTTTGGTTGGGACTCGGGGGCAAATCCTTTATAGGTTTGGACAGCCAGCATTCCTGTTGAGAGAGTAAAGGCCCACAGCGGCTAAAGCCCTCTCGGCTGAGCTCTTTTACGCGGCCCTCGAAGGGCCGCTCTTCCACGGTGGTGATACAGGTCCGTTCCTATGATTATCCCACAGGGACGCGATCCGGTCGCTCGGATTCGAGGCTTCCACAGGCACGGGAATAACGATGGTCATTCGTCACAGACTCGGATGGGGCTTTTGTGAACAATGCGCGGTATGACTCCTGAGACGCTTGAGCGGACCGTGGCGGACTTTCTGGCAGAGGCGGCTGGCGCGGTGGTGCTGGAGGATGGGGCGTTGGCGTTTGACCTGGCGCAGGCGCGGTATTCGATATCGGGGGAATATAACAAGTGCCTGCTGCATTTGTGGTCGGCGGAGCGGAATACGGTGCGGCGGGTGCTGGATGCGGAAGTGAAAAACGGGACGCTGCGGCTGGCGGTGCAGAGGCTGGGGCAAGCGCGTCCGACGAAGCTGGAGATTTGCCGGGAGCGGGACCGGCGGTCTCCGTCGGCGAAGAAGGCGGCGCGAGCGAGTTACGAGCACAAGTTCAAGAGGGCTTTGGAGCGGCAGTTTCCGGGGTTTTCGGTTACACGGCTGACGTCGGGCGTGGACCTGGAGAAGTCGTTTGGTCCGGTGTACGCTCGCGGAGTGCTGCGGCAGGGACAGACGGCGTTCGCGGTATTGGGCGTGAACGGGTCGGAGACGCAAGGATCGATTGATGCGGCTTTGACGTTTGGGATTCTGTGGATGGATGTTTGCCGAGGAGAATCCCCACTTCCGGCAAAACCGGCCGGAAATGGGGCACCCGGGCGCGTGCTTTGTTGAGGGGCTTCTTTTATTTGTACCGGTCGGTTGTTCGGCGCTGGTGAGGGAGCGGATGGCGAATCTGAATCGGGCGGCGGCGAAGTGGCGACTGTTCGAGTTCGATGAGCGGCAAGATGCGGTGGTCGAGGTGGATTGCACGGACCGGGGGAATGTGGCAACGAGACTCGTCCATGCGACGAATGAGTCCGCCGCGCTGGAGAGGTTTGCGGATTCGATTGCGCGGATCAGAACGGTGCTTCCTAATTGCGAGGTTGCGGTGTTGTCTCCGGCGGAGATTTCGTTTCGGTGGCGTGGGTTGGAGTTTGCGCGGGCGCGAATGGGGGCTGAAGCAGTAACGTTTCGCAGCAAACAAGAAATCGTGTTTGGAGTGGGCGCGGAAGAGCGGGTGCTGGAGGATCGGAACTGGGCCTTGTTTGTTCAGCTACTCACCGCTTTGCGGGATGCGCGGCATCCGTATGGACCGCGGGGAGAGCGGCTGTTTCGGATGCATCCGGAGCGGTGGCTGGAGTCGCTGGTGATGACGGATGTGAGCGTGATTGATGAGCATCTGGAGGCGGAGTCGGTGTACGAACAGGTTCCGGCATTTTCGGCGGCGGACCGGGCGATGATCGACGTACTGACGCTGACTCACGAGGGCAGGCTGGCGGTGGTGGAGTTGAAAGCGGATGAGGATATCCATTTGCCGTTGCAAGGGCTGGATTATTGGGCGCGAGTGCAGTGGCATCACGGGCGAGGAGAGTTTTTGAAGTTTGGATATTTTGGGGGACGGGAAATGTCGGCGGAGGCGCCGTTGTTATTTCTGGTGGCGCCGGCGTTGCATGTGCATCCGTCGACCGATGTGATCTTGCGGTATGTTTCGCCGGAGATTGAGTGGGCGTTCGTCGGGATTGACGAGCGGTGGAGAGAGGGAGTTCGCGTTGTGTTTCGGAAGCGAAGTCGAATTCAGCGCGGAGATGCGGAGGGACGGAGAATTTCGGGGGAGAATTTTGCGAAGCCAGCTTAGGAAGTCAAATTCCCCACCCTCTCGCAAAAACCGCGAGAAGGGTGGGGCACCCCGCAGTTTCGGAATTCCCATGCTCAAGAATGTCTCACTGCTGGTTGCGAGAAGTTTTGTACACGGTGCCGCCTTTCATTACGAAATCTATGTGTTCGAGGGCGCGGACGTCCGTCATGGGATCAGATTGGACGGCGATGATGTCGGCGTATTTACCGGGCTCGAGCGTACCAACGTCGGCGGCGCGTCCGATTAGATCGGCGGCGCTGGATGTGGCAGCGCGGATCGCCTGCGCCGGGGTCATGCCGAATTTCACCATGTAATAAAACTGCTTGGCATTGTCGCCGTGCGGGTAGACGCCGGCGTCGGTGCCGAAGGCCATCTTCACTCCGGCTTTGACGGCCTTCTCGAAATTCTCTCGCTGCAAACGGCCCACCATTTTTTCTTTCTCGATATTTTCCTGAGGCAATCCAAATTTCGGCGCTTCATTCAAAAGATAGTCGTCGTTGTAGATGTCCATGACGAGATAGGTGCCGTGCTCTTTGGCAAGGCGGATGCCTTCGTCGTCGATGAGGCTGGCGTGTTCAATGGAATCGATTCCAGCGAGGATCGCGTTCTTGATCCCTTCGGTGCCGTGGGCGTGAGCGGCGATTTTGCGCCCGGCCATGTGAGCAGTTTCAGCGGCGACTTTGAGTTCTTCGAGGGTGTATTGCGGGGCGCCGGGACTGTCTCCTTTGGAGAGCACGCCGCCGGTGGCGAGAATTTTGATGACGTCGACGCCATATTTCACTTGAGCGCGCACGACGTGGCGAAGCTGATCAGCTGCCATCTGCGATTTGAAAGTTACGTTCCTCGGGAAACATCGAGACGCGAGTTTGCGGAGAAAAATTGTTGAGGTCGCCGTGGCCTCCGGTGATGGAGATGCCAGGGCCGCTGGCGACTATGCGCGGGCCTGGAATCAGACCGTCGTTGATCGTGTTGCGGAGATCGACCGCGAGAAATGGCGGAGAGCCGACATCGCGAACGGAAGTGAATCCGGCCTCGAGAGTTTTGCGCGCATTCACTACTGCGAAGAAAGCGTGGTCGAAGGGCGTGTCTTTGAAGCGGTAGATCTCGTTGTAGCGGTCGGCGCGCGCGCTGAGATGCGTGTGGCAATCGATGAGTCCGGGAAGGACGGTGGCTTGCGAGAGATCGATGACTGTGGCTCCGGCCGGGATCTGCACGCTGGCGCGGGGTGCGACGGTCTTGATGCGTTCCCCTTCGATGGCGATGACCATGTTCTGGCGGACGGAGTCGCTGGTGGCGTCGAAGAGATGTCCGGCAAGGATGTAGGTTGTTTTCGGGGCTGGAGGCGCGGCGGGCGCGGGCGCTGAGGTTTGAGCGAAAACGAGTGTATGCAGGAAGAGTGCGATCAGCCAGAGGACAGCCAACTTTTTCACGGGGGTTTTCTCCTGGGCCTGAGTCAGGGCAAGAGTTTCGCGGGAGAGTTGGGATTTGTCAAATTGGTGGGAAACGTCGGACAGCGGCTAAAGCCGTTCTTGCTTTGCTGGACGGCACGCCTAAAGGCGTGCCCTGATACGAAACTCCAATTTGCAACTGCCCACTTTGGGTCGGGACGTCAAAGTCCCCACCCTCTCGCAAAGAACGCGAGAAGGGTGGGGCACCCGGTGAATCCCATTTCCTTCAAGCAAAACAACACTTGATCTTCAGTCCTTCCACGCGCCCAGGAGGCGGCGGACGTCCAACAACTGACCCAGGTGGTAGGCGTTGTGATCGGCCACCAGCAGGGCCTCGCGGAGGATGGTTTGACCTTCGCCCCAAGGGATAGGCGCGAACAGATCCGTCTTGGGATCGGAGATCAGCTTCGTGATGGCCTTGGCGTCGGCGTGAAATTGGTCGACGCTTTTAGTCCAAGCAGCATCGCTGGGTGGGGCGGGATTCTTGGGCCAGTAGTCGTCGGGCCATTTCCGAGCTTTGTATTTTGGATTGCGGCAGAAGTCGAGGATGTCTTCTTGCGCGATACGCAGATGTTCGAGAAGCATCCAGGGCGAGTGGGGGAAGTTTTCAGGCTTGGCGCTGCGGAGTTTGGGTGGCAGGTTTTTGATGATGTCGTCGAATTTGGCGTGGGCATTGCCGCCGTTCAGGAGATCGATGAGATTTTGGCGAAGAGCTTGGTTCGGATCTTTCTCTTTGGGCATGGTTCCTCTTGGATGCGGATGATTTCGATTAGATGACGGGAGCGGAACACGGGATGCGCTCGGAAACATGGGCTAAAGCCCGTCATCTTTCTGGAGCTGTCCTCGCGCAGTGATGACATGTTGGTTTCTTCTTTGAAAAAAAGAGCTTTCACCACAGGGGACACAGGGGCGCACAGGGGACGACACGCGAGCTGCGCGCTTGCGGGACAGCCGAGGGCGGCTGTCCCCACATAACCTCAACCACAGATCCCTCTCATCTTTTCTTGGCTATGGAACATGAGCGATGGAACCTTTTGTTCCGACGACAAACGCACCGCCTTCGAGATCTGAAGCGATGGCGTTGAAGGCGGCGTCTGGCGGCTTGTTTGGGGTGATGCGGCGCGGATTGTGAGGCGGATGGAGGTCGAGGAGGAAATCCTGGGCTACGAGAAGAACGCGATCGCGAACTTTACGATCGTAGGCGACGGCGGAGAAATAGGCTTGAGGATGGACGGATGAAAGCTGCCATGTTTTGCCTCCGTCGTTTGTGAAGGCGAGGTTGGGGCCGTCGTCCTTGGGATGCTTGTAGTCTCCTCCGGCGATTATGCCGTGAAGCGCGTCGCGGAAAGCGATGGAGAAAATGCCTGCGGATTCGGGACCATGGAGGATTGGAGTCGTGGAGACTTCCCACGTCTTGCCGCGATCAGAGGAATGAAAGACGCGAGCGGCTTTGCCTCCGGTGGCGAACCAGATGTTGGGGTCGGCGGGGGCTGAAGCCCGGGGATTTTCCGGCGCTTGACGTGCCCCTGAAGGGCCACTCTTCCACGACGATTCTCGCGGTGCTGAAGCGCCGCTGTTCCAACTCCCTTCATATAGCTTTGAGTCGTCATTCTTCCACGAGTGGAGGATCGCGATGCATGTGTTGCTGGCGGCGAAGGCGCCTTCGCCTTCTGCGGCTTCGGGGAGCTGAGCGGGCGGAATCGGGCGCCAGGTTTGGCCGTCGTCAGTTATTAAGAGTTCGAATTTCAATTTGCCGGATTCGTCGGGGATGGGATCGCCGAGGACGATTCCGTGTTTCGGATCCCAGAAAACCATGGAGTCGAAAAATCCTTTGGGATTGATGTTGGTGAATTGAAGTTGCCAGTGCTGCCCGGCGTCGGCGGTGTGGTAGATGCGGGACTGATCGCCAGGCCCGGCAGACATGAGGAAGGCTTCGTCGGCGGAGAACGCGACGACGGCGCGGAAGTCGAGAGTGGAGGCGCCGGGGACTTGAGCGGGAGTCCAGGTGCGCCCGGCGTTCGTGGTGCGAAGGTAGGTGCCGTGGGTTCCGCTAGCCCAGGCGCTGTTGCGCGAGACGGCGCTGATGCCGCGGAAGCTCTCGGCGGAGTGGGAGTCTTGCATCTGCGCGGATTGTGCTACGGCGGCAGAGACTAGAGCTAACAGCAGGGCTAGACGCATGCGGGATTGTCGCACGGCGACAAAAAACCTTTCACCACAGGGACACAGGGGCGCACAGGGGACACCACGAGCGACTGCTACAGCGGCAGAGACTAGAGCTAACAGCGG
Source organism: uncultured Acidobacteriota bacterium (assembly GCA_963787685.1). GTDB lineage: Bacteria > Acidobacteriota > Terriglobia > Terriglobales > Acidobacteriaceae > Sulfotelmatobacter. The sequence goes on along the minus strand of CAWBED010000017.1, from coordinate 247,043 downwards.
GGCTAGACGCACGCGGGATTGTCGGACGCAGGAAAAACATTCTCTCCACAGAGGGCACCGGGGACTTCGAAATGCTCAGCAGCGATTTGAGGTTTGATGCTCAGTCAAATCCCCACTTCCAGCAAAACCGGCCGGAAATGGGGCACGCGGCTGTCGCGTGGCGAGAAAAACCTTTCACCACAGGGGACACAGAGGCGCACAGGGGAACAGGTTCTAACTTCTGCTTGGCGCACAGGAGCGGTGGAACCATACCACGACTGCGGTCATTTCGCGGTGAAGTCGGCGAAGGACGCTGTCTTGCCGATGTAGACACGCAGAGTGCAGCGTGGTCCGACGTGAGCGAAGGCTACTTCGAGCGCTTCAGAAGGCTGTTCGACTTGAGCGGACTCCATGGGAGCGCGCGCGATGTCCTGCTTTTCGTCGTAGGCTGCGCCAGCAGTAACGTTCTTGTTGACGACGAGCGTCCAGTTGCCGCGAGCAGGGATCGGGTAAACCGTGTAGGCACCGACGGGAATCAGAGAGCTGCCGAAAGAAAGTTGGGCCTCGGTGAATAAAGTCATGGGCACGCCGCCGGGAGCCCAAGGCTTGCCGTTCGAAACCTTTTCTTTATTGTTGGGAACGGGAACGTAGCGAACATAGACTTGGCGTCCGTCGTCGAGATTGCAGGTGGTGGTGGAAGTTGCAGCGGAGCCGGACTGTGCGGCCAGGCAGGGAGCCCACAATAACGATATGAGTACAGCTCTCCAGACGATCGTGGCAGACATGGGGATGGAAAGCCTCCGCGCAGAAGTGTAGCGCCGCGAGGGCTTTTTGGGGAAGAGGATTAGAGACAGGCTGAAGAAGAAAACATTCAACACAGAGGGCCAGAGGAACACTGGGGACCCGGCCGGGTGAACCCTTGGCGTTTGGCGTAGCCGCCTGGGGACAGCAGATTCCTCTCCTTCGCTACGCGAAGGGGTCGGAATGACAAATAGTCTGGCTGGGGCTTCAATCGCTGGGGTCCTCAATCCCTCAATCGATGATCAATGCGGAGGTTCTTCGGCAATTGTGATCGTCGGAGTTGCCTTTGGCGACGATGGCCCATTTGGGTAGTCTCCTTCGGCCATGGGTCTTAAGTGACGTTTCATGGGGGCGGGACGGTTGCTACCGTCGATTGCAGGTACCGGTGCGTCGGGTACCAAAGCGAGGACGGAGCAGAATGTCAAAAGCAAAACTTACAATTCTTTATGGCGAAGGGGATGAGGACGTTTTAGCGAACCAGGCGGCTGCGATCGAAAAAGCTGGACACACGGTCCAGAAAGCCTTGGGACGCAAGGGGATAGACGAGGCTTTGAAGAAATCCAAGTTTGACTTGGTGGTGCTGGGGGCGTCTTTGACCCGCAATGACCGCCATCATCTGCCCTATATGGCAAAGAAGGCAAATACCGAGACCAGAATCCTCGTGTTGCACGCCGATGGCACGCGGCATCCGTATGTGGATGGTTGCACGGATACCGGAGCGAGCCTCGAGAACGTGCTCGCGAAGATTGCGAGCATGGCCGGTACGGTGCCAGCTGCTGCGGGAGCGGCGGCGGGACGGTAGGGCAGAACCAGGGGCCAGGGTTAGGGGCCAGGGGCCAGTTTCAGTGGCTTGTGAGTAGTGACTAGTGATTCGTCCAATAAGGCGGCCTTTTTTCTGGCCGCCTTTCCTTTTTCCCTAGTCGATCCTGATTTGGGCGGAATCAGGTCGGTTAACTGGTGGAACGATTGGGCTGTGATAGCTCATTCACGATTGTCGTTTGGACACTGCGCGGAGAAAAGTGGAGTGGACGCTATCCCTCATTTCGTTTGATCGGGTAGAACCCAGTTAGTAATCAGTGGGAGAGCAGCGCCAAGAATCATGGCTTTTCTATGACGGCGGATACTTTTCTTTCCAATTACGTGTGCGATAGTGGAGAGATTCGGCGGTTTCGGCGCGCGCTCGACGTCCCTACGCAACTTCAAATGAAAATCCAGGTTCTCTGCAACTCTTACGGGAGAGTACGGGGGGCGGGGCGGCCTGCGGGCTTTTGGTCCTTCGGGTAGACGACCAGGCAGCGGCGCATACCTTCGCCTTCGCTTTCGGTGTGCAGGTCGGCTTCTTCCCGAAGGGCGAGGTGGACGATACGGCGCTCTCGCGATGACATCGGGCTGAAGGTGTAGGGAGTTCCGGTCTTGCGAACTTTGTCGGCGGCGACGGATGCGGCGGTGCGCAATTCCTGGATGCGAAGAGAACGGTGGTTCTGGCAGTCGAACGAGATCTTTTCGTGCTCGCCGGAAGGCAGGCGCAGCATTTCAAGCGCGAGGAGTTCGAGGGCGCGGAGAAGTTCTCCGCCGCGGTCGAGCAGCATCGCAGAATCTGGCCCCGAGAAATCGACGAGGATCTCAGGCTTCTCCCAGTCGCGGTTCTCCGGGAGAGGCGGATCGACGACGATGCGGTACTTGAGGCGGAGACCGCCGTGGTTGACGACAGCCTGGAGGAACCCGTTGATTTTATTTGCGGCGGCGACTTTGTCAGGAATGGACATGGATTCAGCCTTCAGCTATCAGCCTTCAGCTATTCGCAGGGCCGATTTGGAGTATGAGTTCGTGCTTCGAGAATCTAAAAAATTGAGGGCGTATTGAACCCTCAGGGGCTAAAGCCCCAATGTCTTTGATCGCCGGACGCGGCGCTAAAGCGCCGCTCTTCCACATTCGCGATCCACGTTTCAAATCTCTGCGTTGTCGATCTCTACGTTCTCGATCTCTGCGTTGCCGATTCTCTGCTGCATTGCCCGCTAGACAGTGTTGTGGACAAGAGAATTAAGAACTGACAATCCGCAGATCACTTGTCTTTCTTACGAGCGCGTTTGGCCATCATTTCACGCATTTCGCGGCCGAGCGAGGTGCGGTTCATGACGGCTTGCTGCGCAATCGAAATCACGTTGACGACGGCGTAATACAAATTCAATCCAGCCTGCAGACGGAAGAAGATGAAGCCCATCATCAGCGGCATCATCACGTTCATCATTCTTTGCTGGGCCGGGTCCATGCCTGCTTGCGGGGTCATGCGCTGCGTAACCAGGCTGCTGATCACCATCAAGATGGGCAGCACAAAGATTGGATCGGCGGCGGACAAGTCGTGGATCCAGAGCCAGTGAGCGTGACGCAGATCGAGCGCTGTGCCGAGCATTCGGTAATACGCGAACAGGAACGGCATCTGGATCAGCATGGGCAAGCAGCCGCCGGCGGGGTTCACGCCTTCTTTCTTATATAGAGCGCTGATCTCCTCGTTCATGGCGGCCTTGCGCGGATCACGCAGGCTGTACTTCTTGTATTTCTCCTGAATGGATTTGATCTGCGGTGCGACGCGCTGCATCTTCAGCATGGACTTCATCTGCGTAACGCGGAGCGGCAGAAGGAGCAAGCTGATGATCAGGGTCTGGATGACGATGGCCCATCCCCAGTTGGGGACGACGTGATGGTAAGTCCACTTGAGCCAGACGAAGAGCGGCTTGGCGATGATGCCCCACCAGCCGAAATCGACGAGACCGTTCAGGTCGTTGTCGGCGCCGGAGACATTGGGCACGGGGATGTTCTGGAGGACTTCTAATTCTTTGGGGCCGACGAAGACGCGCTGGGAAGTGGGGCCGTGCAGATTGCCGACGGCGGCTCCCAGCACTTCGACATTCACTCGTTCCTTCTGATCTTTCTGGTTGTCCTTCGGAATGGAGAGAGTGTTGCGCAGCGTCACCATCGAGGCGGAAGCGGGATCGTCGGGAATGAAGACGGCGGCAAAATATTGATCGGTCGGGCCAGCCCAGTGGAATGGCCCGGGAATGGTGCCTCCTCCACTGATCTTCTTGATCGGGAGGCGCTCGATGTTCTTGTTGTACTGATAGTCGATGAGTCCGGCGGCGTAGAAGGGAGGCGTGGTCTGATCGCCGAATCCGGAGGGCCAAGCTACGAGTGCGGGAGCAGGATTGCCCTTATATGTGACGCTGGCTTCGACCTTGACGATGTAAGTGTGATCGAAGCTGAACGTCTTCCGAACCGAGAGGACGTCATCGGAGTATTCGAAAGTGATGGTGGCCGGGGCAGACTGATTGCCCTCAAGCGAGGAAACATAAAGAGCCGAACTGAGGCGGCCGCGGAGATCTTCGTCGTAAGCCCAAAGAGAAAGCGGATGACCGAACTGCGTGGCGGCAGCGGGATTGACGAGATCCAGAGGGCCGGTTTCGGAATCGTTGTCGAATTTCTTGAGGATCCAGGACTTTACCTCAGCGCCGCGATTGGTGAAGGTGATGCGATAGAGATCGTTCTCGATGACGGTCTCGGATTCTTTTGGCGCCTGCTTGGTGACTCCGGCGGCGGCGGCCGGTGCCGAGGCCACGGGGCGCGCGGTCGAGGTGGTAGCTGTGGCGGTATTCGAAGGCGCAGGCAATGACTGAGCTGGCTGCTTTTCAGGAGCTGCGGGCGCCGGGAGATATTTCTTCAGAAGCGGCTGGAACAGCAGCATCACGACGAAGGTGACGAGGAAGATGAGTAACAGGCGGCGTTCGCTGCCGGGCTCGTGTTGAGGATTTTGATATTCGGCCAAAGTGTTATGAGTTCCTCAGATTGCGCGGCGGCATGCGTGTCCGTCGTGGGTCGTTAGAGATTGATCGGTCGCCATTCGCGGATTGTGAACCACCGGATCGTATCCACCCTTCGCAAAGGGATGACAGCGGAGAAGCCGCGCCAAAGCCATTAGGCTGCCGCGGAATGCACCGAAACGCTCGACGGCTTCCATCGCATATTCCGAACACGTAGGAACGTAGCGGCATGCCGGCGGAAACAAGGGGGAGATCGCCCATTTGTAGAGCCGGAGCAAGTGGAGCGTTCCGCGTTGGAAGATATTGATCATGTTCTTCTGGCTGAAGACGTGTTGGTGACGTCCCTACGGGACTTGTTCCCTCTTCGCTACCTACCCAGGACTTACGTCCTGCGCTTTCACGTTCCGCCCCTTTGGGGCTGCGGCTCTTGAAGGCGCTAACTTCTGTTCTATGACTACGAAAGCCTGGCGAACTTCGTTCAGCACTGATTCGAAATCAATGGTCAGCAGAACCTTCTTCGGGTTGATGACGACATCAGCGTTCGTGCTCTGCGACGGTTTAGTCAACCTCACGGCTTCGCGCAAACGGCGCTTCATACGATTGCGCTGCACCGCGCCTCCGAGCGCACGACCCACCGTGAATCCGACGCGGAAGCCCGGGTGCAACGATCCGGCCGCCGGCAGTTTCCGTCATCTGGCCGACGCCAGTAGAAAGACTGTCATCGATGCCGAGAATTGACGGCGTCCCTGCTTGTAGACGCGTTCGAAGTCGGCATGGCGCAAGAGGCGAGCGGTGCGGGGAAACCTTACCTTCGCCGTTGGAGCGACATCCTGATTCGATTCTCCGGGCACACTGGCGGTCACGGTGCCTCTAAAAGTCTGCATGACTCACGGGTTGGCGGACAAGAAGGTCCGCCCCACATGGAACGCTGAGCGGTTGCTTATTCTCGAAAACCCTATTCTCTAAAACCAGGTTTTACGGAGACCCGCTTGCGCCCCTTGGCGCGGCGGCGGGATAACACCTTCTGGCCGCCCTGGGTCTTCATGCGCGTGCGAAATCCGTGCTTCTTGGATCGCTTGCGCCGGTTGGGTTGGAATGTACGCTTGGGCATGAAAAGTAGCTGCTCCTGACTAGTTGGACGGTCTTAGGACAAACTGAAAGTATAAATCAGCGGGAGCATTCGCGCCAAACCGGGAGCGCCGGATAGATATAAAACCACCGCGGCGGAGGCGCGGAGTTCGCCAGCGGGGGTCGGAGCCCCTTAGGGCCAATCTTCCACGGCACTGCGAACTTCACCGGTGCCTGACAGGCTGTAGTTGCGGTTTCGCGAACTGGCAGCAAAGCAACTCGCCGGCCTACGATGGGATCACCGCGAAAAGAAATGTGATTTCGATCCTATATAGCGCACACTGGAAGATGTAGCTTTAATGAGGAAAAAACTGTCGAGCGTTGCGCTCGACGGACAGCCGAGGCGGCTGTCCCCACATGTGTCCATGTGCTGTCGGCACATTTGAAATGTCTAATTTGAAATTCGTGCATTGAAAAATTTCTCTCTGCGTTCGGATTTCATGAAATTTCTGGTAGGCGATGCGACACTTCTGCACATTCTGCGCGACAGTTATATGGGCGGTACTTGACAGCGCGATGGATTGGGTAGATGAATGAGCATCACGGAAAAAATCCAGCCAGAAGATTTCCACATTACGAAAAATTTTGTGCTAGTATGCCGGACTGGTCCTGCTTTTTGACTTCGTTTGGTTAGCGGCAGCAGCGCAACAGAAAACAGGCGCATTCCGCAGTAATTAACGGTTTCAGCTTCTCCATAAAACGGCAGTTTTAAACAGGCGCTCTCTCCAGCCGCCAGGGCGCTGCGTGGTGAAAATATTTCATATATGTCAGCTCCAAGCACAACACTCTCCCCAAATCCGTGGGCACGGATTCTCGACGCGCTGGAAAAGAAAATCAATCGGCATTCCTACGACACATGGCTAAAGCCGACGAGGTATAGCCACTCGAGCGGCGGGATCCTGTTCGTCCGTGTGCCGACAGTTGAATTTCGCCACGCGGGTGACAAGTACGCGGATTTGATTCAGGAAGCGATTGATGTCCTGGGCCTCGGGTTCAACGATGTGAAGTTTGTGACGCCTGAGGATGATCCGGCGGCCACGCCGATGCGTCACGACGGCGGCCTTTCGGCAGCGCCGGCTACGGCGGCTCCATCGCAGTCGCGATTCGATTGGGACGGCGCAGCGCAACTCAATCCGCGCTACACCTTTGACGCGTTCGTGATCGGGAGCGGAAACCAGTTCGCGCATGCGGCGTGCCAGGCAGTGGCGGAACGCCCTTCGAAAGCCTACAACCCGCTGTTCCTGTACGGCGGCGTCGGGATGGGCAAGACACACCTGATGCAGGCGATCGGGCACGAGATCAAGCGGCGGATGCCGCAAGCAGCTATCTGCTACGTATCGAGCGAGAAGTTCACGAACGACATGATCAACTCGCTGCGCTACGACAAGATGACGAGCTTCCGCGATAAGTTCCGCGGCGTGGACGTGCTGCTGATCGACGATATCCAGTTTCTGGCGGGGAAGGAACGGACGCAGGAAGAGTTCTTCCATACGTTTAACGCGCTGCATGAATCGATGAAGCAAATTGTCATCGCCAGCGACCGGTCCCCGAAGGAATTGGCCGAAATTGAAGACCGGCTGCGCAGCCGGTTTGAGTGGGGATTGATTGCGGACATTCAGCCTCCGGACTTGGAGACGAAGGTCGCGATCCTGCAGAAGAAAGCTGAGCAGGAGAAGGTGACGCTGCCAACCGATGTTGCGCTGTATGTGGCCTCGAACATCCGGTCGAACGTGCGTGAGTTGGAAGGAGCGCTGATCCGGTTGGTGGCTCACTCGTCATTGATCGGAGCAGAGATCACTCTTCCCTATGCGCAGCAGGTGTTGAAGAACTTCATCGACTCGCAGGCACGCAAGGTCACGATCGAATCGATCCAAAAGATGGTGGCGGAACAATTTGGATTGCGACTGGTGGAGATCAAGGCGAAAAACAATTCGCGAGCGATCGTGTATCCGCGACAGATTGCAATGTACCTGGCGAAGCATTTGACAGAGGCGTCGTTGCCAGAAATCGGACGGCAGTTCGGCGGCAAGCATCACACGACTGTGCTGCACTCGGTCGAGAAGATCGAAGAGGTTCGCAAGAACGATAAAGATTTGAACAGGCTCATCAATAAATTGACTGAGCAATTAGGCGGATGAATCGCACCCGCGGTGGCGTTTTCCACTTTTCAATACAGTCTTCCTCGTAGGTGGCTGTGAATGAGATGTGGAAGTTGTGCAAGGCGCGGCAGGAATCGGAATCAGGGGCAAGTTACAGTAGGGGCTCCGAAGCGGATGGGACCGATTTCTCACATCAGGGGTGAAGCGGGAAGCTGGTGACAACAGGCAAGTTGTTTGAGATTTCCACTTCTCCGCCGAGCCTACTGTTACTGCTGGTTTAATAGGTTTTGTATTTGATATAAGGTAGTACCAGAAGTAGCACGGCAAGTCGCACTTTCGGGGAGACGGATTTTATGCCGGTGGAAGCCGCCGTTGCCGCGGGGACGATGGAGATCACGGTCAGCAAGTTTGAATTGCTGCGTGAACTGACCGCCACGCAAGGTGTGGTCGAGCGCAAGACCACGATTCCAATCCTTTCCAATTATCTGTTTGAGGCGGCGGGAGACCGGCTGTCGCTGACGGCGACCGATCTGGACTTGAGCCTGCGCACGTCGTGCAATGCGAAAGTGAAGAAGGAAGGATCGTGCACGATTCCCGCGCGCAAACTGCACGACTATGTGAAGCTGCTGCCGGATGCGGACATCACGATCAAGCTGCTGGAGAATCACTGGGTCAGCATTCGCTGCGGACGCTCGAATACGAAGATGGTCGGGATGGCGAAGTCGAATTTCCCAAGCCTTCCAGCATTTCCGACGGCGGGAGCGATCACGATTCCGGCGCAGGTATTGCGCGGGTTGATCGCGCGGACGGGATTCGCGATTTCGAATGAAGAGTCGCGATACACGCTGAACGGCGCTCTGATGCTGCTGAAGCCGGAATCGATCACGATGGTGGCGACCGATGGACATCGCCTGGCGCACTGTGAACGAAGCGGTGGAAAATTTGATGGCGTTTCAGGCGAAATGAAGACACTGGTGCCGAAGAAGGCGATGGACGAATTGAAGTCATTGCTTGATTCGACGGACGCGGACAGCATTGAGTTTGCCAAGGACGAATCAACTTTGTTTTTCCGGATTGGATCGCGGTTGCTGACTTCGCGGCAACTCACCGGACAATTCCCTAACTTCGAAGCGGTGCTCCCGAAGGACAACAGCAAGATCATTCCGCTGAACGCGGATGACTTGAATGCCGCGATTCTTCGCGTGGCCCAATTCGCCGATGAGCGCTCGCGCGCGGTGCGGCTGCGGCTGGAAAAGGGCGAGGTAAAGCTTTCGGCTTCGTCGACCGAAGCGGGCGAGTCGGAAGATTCGCTGGAAGCGCCGTACACCGGCGAGCCGCTGACGATTGGGTTCAACGCGCAGTATCTGGTCGACTTCCTGAAGGCAGCCGGCAGCGCTGAAGTTCGCCTCGAGTTGAAGGATCCGCAATCGGCCGGGCAATTGCGTCCGGCTGAGGGGGATGATTACAAGTACCGGTATATCGTGATGCCGATGCGGATCTGACGTCCCACGGGGGCTAAAGCCCTATTGTGGAGCATCTTAACGCGGCGCTGAAGCGCCGCTCTTCCACGTTTCTTCCTTCCAGTTTCTTTGAGCTTTCTTCAGCTTCCTTTTGCCCGCCAATTTCTGAGCGGATCGTCTACAGCGGGACCTTCCTCCGAATACGCGAACCGGCTTGACCTCTCGCCTTGCCTGACTTACATTTGCCGCACTTCAATTTCGGAGGGGCTACGTTATGCTCGACGGCTTCAAGAAATTCATCCTGCGTGGAAATGTTGTGGATATGGCGGTAGGCGTGGTGATCGGCGCCGCGTTTGGCGGAGTGGTCACGGAGCTGACCAAGGCGTTCCTGACTCCACTGATCGCACTTATAGTAGGCAAGCAGGATTACTCCAACCTGAAATTTGTTGTTCGGACGACGACCTTCCCGGTCGGTGAGTTCGTCAACGCCCTGATCTCATTCGTGTTGATCGCGGCGGCGGTCTACTTCTTTGTGGTCGTACCGATGAACTGGCTCCTGGCGCGCATGCACAAGCCGGAGGCTCCGGCGGCTCCGACGACGAGGAAATGTCCCGAGTGCCTGAGCGAGATTCCAATCGAGGCGAAGCGGTGTTCGCACTGCACGCAGCAGGTCATGGGAAGAGCTGCTTAGTTTCAAGAAACCGCGCCACGGATTCGCTGATTTTCTCGGATCGAGCGCCCCGGACGAAGGCGTCCGGGGCTCCACGATTTGATGGGGCCCACGAATCGACGCGGGCTCCACGAATTCCTCGATAGCGAAGCTCTTTAATCCGTGGCTAGCATTTGATCTTGCGTTAGAAGTCCGAGGCGCTTTACCCCTGCATGATGGGCCACGTCGATGACATCGGCGACCGACTGAAAATCCACGTCAGCGTCGGCGCGCACGAAGGCTACCTTTTCCGCCCGCGTCAAATAAATCTGCGACAGACGAGTTTCGAGATTATTCCAAGGCACGTCTTCGCGATTGATCTTTACCGTGGGCGGCTGATCTTTGGTCGTCCAGATCACCTCGATGACAACCGTTCTCTCGACAGCCGACTGAGACTTCGGATCTTTCGGAGGCTGCGGAATTTGTGCTTCTTCGCCAAACTCGGGATCCATCGACACGACGAGCATGAACATGATGATCAGCGTGAGTAAAACGTCGATCAGTGGAGTGACATTGATTTGTGGTCCGGACGGACCACCGCCTGCCATTGAGAAAGCCATGAGTGTTGCTCCTCTCGGGCACGCGCGTGTCTGGAGGATCAGACACCTGAGCGATCTGACGGAGTTCCCTGTCGAAGACATCTTTGCGCGGACAGCAGATTTCTCGCTGCGCTCGAAATGACAACGCGAGCAGATTTCTCGCGTTGCTCGAAATGACAAGGACGAGACATTGCAGCGACGTCTCTACGATGACATGATGGAAAGGTGGTCGCTGGGAACGTGCGGCCTAGCCTCTCATCATGGACTCGTCGCGATCCCTTGTTCCCGCCGTTTTTTTCTTCGCTGCATTCGTTCTTTGCGCTTCGTTCGCTGGCGCGCAAGATAACTACGAAATCCAGGTGTACGGGTCGGAGACGGTAGCGCCGCGTTCGACGATGGTGGAGATTCATTCGAACTTCACCGTAGACGGAAGCAAGACGGTTGTCGACGGCATGTTGCCGACGAACCACGCCGAGCACGAAACGCTCGAGATCACGCAGGGAATCAACGATTGGGCGGAGGTGGGATTCTACGTATTTACCAGCATTCAACCGGATGATGGATGGCAGTGGGTGGGGGATCACATTCGTCCGCGGGTGCGTGCGCCGGAGAGCTGGCACTGGCCGGTGGGAGTCAGCATCTCGAATGAGATTGGATACCAGCGCGCGGCGTTTTCGCCGGATACGTGGACGTGGGAAATCCGGCCAATCGTCGATAAAACGATCGGTCCCTGGTATTTCTCGTTCAATCCGACGCTCGACCGGTCGTTTCACGGGCCAAGCGTGAATCAGGGAGTTGTGTTTTCACCGAACGTAAAATTCAGCTACAACTTCACCAAGAAGATTGCGGGCGGACTAGAGTATTACGGATCCGTTGGACCGATCACGGGCTTCTCTCCGCTCAGGGACCAGCAACAGCAATTCTTTCCGACGATCGATGTCGACTTCGGCCCGCAGTGGGAGTTCAACTTTGGCGTTGGCTGGGGCGTGACGCGATCGACGGATCACCTGATCGTGAAGTGCATCATCGGACGACGATTCTCGTGGCCACACGGGAAGGGCGCGCGGATGCAGAGCGCGCCGTAGGGGTGCGGAGAAGATGCACGCGAGATCCCTCCCTTCGCCTGAAATGCGGCTCCGGTCGGGATGACGCATTCCATTGAGCTATGAGTTCTTCCGTATTGAAGTCGTGAGTCGGCTCTGCTCACGCGAGTTCCGGTGTTGGATACATGGGAGGAGGTTCCGAGGGCGGAGAGTATCCGGGCGGCGGCGGATATAGAACTAGGCTTAGCGGGCGATAGCGGGCAGCGAAAAAATAGATTGAGTACGCCGGGAAAAAGACGATTGCGGGCACTGAGACGAGCGCGATCAGATAAAAGAAGATCGCGAAGACGACAAATCCAGCGACAATCGCTGCAGTGATGGTAAAGGCGTTCCACGTCATTCCTGAAGACTTTCCTGCGAAGACTGCCGCGATCGCGACCCCTATGATGGGCACGGCGACGATCAGCGCGAGAATGATTGACGCGATGCCGATCACGATGCCGGCGCCGATTGCCAGTACTATCTTCATCCCAACATAGATGGCGTAGCCGCTCTTCTCCAGTTGGATCATGGGCCAGAGGCGGCGCCAGCCCTCGATCGCGCCGATGCCTTCAAGCGCCATTTGCGGGACTACGAAATCCTTGGTCAGTACTTGCACTACAGCCGCAGCGATAGCGAAGGCGAAGAACACAAAGAAAACAATGATGCCGGTGAGAACGAGGGGCACAATGTGCTCGCGCGGCGTGGTAAACCATCCCATGCCGTAAGCGAAGAGCGCCGGAATTCCAACGAGAACAGCCATGCACCCGAACGTGACAAACAAAAATCCCAAATGCCAAAGAAACAGCCGCCAACCTGGGCCTTGACGGCGGGACCATCCGTCGCGGATGTGACACTCTTTGGCGAGAACGCTATCAAAGAGGATGAAGCGCATCACGCTGCTGATGTAGAGCATCACGATGAAGAAGACGAGGCCGGTCACGATCAGTACGGCGATGAGAGATCCGACGAGGGCGGGATCAATGTGGGGAAAAGTTTGTGCGGCGAAATGACGCGAGGGGCCACCTTGATGAGGAATGCGGAAGTTGGAAGGGAAATTAAAACTGCCGCCGGAGCCCATCTCGCCCGCAAGCAGACCAACGAAGGCGAGTCGCGTCCATTGCCAGAAGCGAAAGGGCTGAATGAGTTGACGCTTCGTGTGCTGGAAGGCGAGCGTGATCGTGTCTACGGCAGAGATCGGCAAAGTTCACCTCTGAACTCTCACGAGAAAGGTACTGCGAATGGGGATGCGGGGCAAATCGATTTCCCGGACGATAGGGTCGATATCCCAGCTCTTGCGTCTTTCCCACTCTAACGTCGCATAGTACGCGACGTTAGAATGGGCCACCCTGCAATTAGGACGGGAAGTCAAAATCCCCACCCTGTCACACAAAACGCGACAAGGGTGGGGCACCCTTTTCGGTTATTCGTAGCGGAGAGCTTCTACGGGATCCAGCTTCGAGGCGCGCATAGCGGGGACGAGGCCGCTGAATACTCCGACAACCAGTAAAACTGCAGACGAGAGCAGGACAGTCATCATCGAGATGCGGAGATGGATATCGCCCTGGCCGGAATCGTCTTCGAAGAGCGGTCCCATCATGGGGAGCGTGCCGACAGACCAGGCGATGATGTAGGACAAGATGACTCCGATAGCGCCGCCAAGCATCATGATGAGTAGTGTTTCCGCGAGGAACTGAAGTTTGATGTGGCGCTTGCGTGCTCCCAGGGCGCGGCGCAGACCGATCTCGCGGATGCGCTCGTCGACGGACACCAGCATGATGTTCATCACGCCAACGCCGCCGATGCCGAGAGTGAGAGTGCCGATGAAGGTCAGCAGGACCTGAAGGCCGATCGTCAGCGCGTCAATGACGGGGCGGAATTCATCGCGACCAAACATCTGGAAGGCCTTGGGATCGGTGGGCGAGAAATTCTGGCGCGTGGCAACTGCTGCGAGCACCTGCGCCATGGCCTTCTTTTCGAATTGAGGAGCGATGGGCTCGAAGAGCATCACGGCGGCGTAGCGCGTGTTCCACAAATCTCCAGCAGCGGAGTAAGGGATCCAGGAGGATTCGTCGTCGCTGGAGAAATAGTTGCTCAGTTGAATTTTGCGCGCCATCACGCCGATTACAGTGAAGCGTACGCCGGAGACTTGCACGGTTTCGCCGACGGCAGGACGTCCGCTGAAGAGTTCCTCTTTCAATCGTCCACCGAGAAAAATCACGCGGCGGCGTTCGAGCTCGTCTTCGGCGTTAATCCAGCGGCCTTCGGAGGGGACTTCGTTGCGCATCTCGCCGTATTCCGGGCAGACGCCACGCACGGGCGCTGTGCCGACCATGCGGTCGCCGTAGGCGATGCCGGGGCGGCGAACGGTTTCGAGGCAGACGTGCTTCACGAGCGGAGACGTGGCCTTGACCATGTCGAGGTCAGCTTGCTCGAGAACGACTTTCTTGCCGGCGCGTTGTCCGCCGGGCTGCTCGCTGGTTTGCTGCGGCCAGCAGATGACGACGCTTTTGCCGAAGGCGTCGAACCCGTGCACCAGAACGCTGCGGAAGCTGCTGCCGTAGGCGATGAGAAGAGTTACCGTCGCGATTCCCCAGACGATGCCGAGCATGGTGAGGAAGCTGCGGGTGAGATTCCGCTTGAGAGCGATCCAGGCTTCGAGAATGATTTCGAATAACATTTCTAAAAGTCTTTCACCACAGGGGGCACAGGGAGACACAGAGGAAAACCCTGTTCTTCATTTCATCCTCCGGCCTCGTAGCGGAGGGCTTCGATTGGATCGATCGAGGCCGCTCTGCGCGCGGGATACAGGGCTGCGCCTACCGCTATCGCTCCAAGCAACGCCGCTGCAATCAGGCCTGAACTCCAGCTCGGGATCAGACCGGCGAAGAAGTCTGGCATAGGGAGCATATTGACGAGCGCACAAAATCCGAAGGCGACACCGAGCCCAATGCCTCCACTCAAAAGCGCGATGATCAGAGCTTCGATAAAGAACTGGCGAAGAATGGTTCCGGCTGGAGCGCCGATGGCTTTGCGCACGCCGATTTCTCGCGTCCGTTCGCGGACCGCGACTAACATCACGTTCATGACGCCGATGCCGCCGAGGAGGAGCGTGACGATGCCGACGGCGCCCAGAAAAAACTTCATTCCGTCAGTCATGGTTTTGAAGGCCTGCGCCTCTTGCACGGTGTCCCAGATGGGGCAAGCTTCCTTGTCGCGCGGATCGTAGCGATGCATGCGGGCCAGAGCGACGCGCACTTCATGTTTGCACGCTTCGTGCTGTTCGACCGACTTCGGAGTAACTAACAGCTGATCGAAAGTGGAATCCGTTCCCGGAGGTTTGTCGGGAAAGTCGCGACGCATCGCGGCAAAGGGCAGGAAGACTTTGTTCACATCCCAGCCGTCATAGCTGGAGTCCTGCTTCTTTTTGGCCATGACGCCGATGACGACGTAAGGGAAATCGTTCAAATAAATGTTTTCACCAACTGGATTGCGGCCAGCGAACAACTGCTTGGCAGCGTCGGAGCCGAGAAAAGCCACGCGGCGCGCCTCGCGCATGTCGTCCCAGTCGTAGAAACGTCCAGCACCGACGTCGAGAGTGCGAATGTAGCCGAAGGGCGGATAGGATCCGGTGACGGTGAACGCTGCGTTGTTGTAGTTGGAGTGGGTACGGACGGTGTCCTGCTCAAGCTCAGGGATGGCGTATTCGCAGTCGGGCGATTCGGACTGAACGACAGGAACATCCTCATCTTCCCAGTGCACGATGCGTCCGGCGTGCGTGCCGCCGGCCTGCAGGCTGGTGCGGCCGTGAAAGACAATCATCACGTCTTTACCGAGATTCTTGGCCTGATCCTCCTGGCCTTTGCGCAGGCCTTCTCCGGCCGCGACCATGAGGACGATGGAGACGATGCCCCAGGCGATGCCGAACATGGTGAGGAAGGCGCGTAATTTGTGGGCCCAGAGGGTCCGAAGCACGTCGAGAACGAGGTCACGTAACGTCATGCCAGTCTGTTGGACGGGGGCCGGCGGAGAAGGTCATCCCCCGAGTCGCTCAGTGTTTGATACGCATTCGGTGGGGCATTTGTTCAGGAAATCGGGCGAGCGGGAAGCAGATTCCTCGCTTCGGTCGGAATGACAAAAAGAAGCAGATTCTTCGCTTCGCTCGGAATGACAAAGGGTTGGAGTCCGGGACGGAACCTAAGATAGCAGTGGCTTGCCAGGCTTCGAACTCTTTCAGGGCGAGGTCGCACTGGACGCGGTGACGCTCTTTGCGGTCGCGAATTTTTCGATCGAGTGCGGGGAGGAGATCAAATGTGATGTTCGCGGGCTGAAAGTGTTTGGGATCCGCGTGGGTGACGTAATGAGTGAGGGATCCAAAGGCTGACGCGCGCGGGGCAGGTGCAAGCGGCGTTCCTTGCGCCAGAGCGGCAGCATGAAGTCCGGCTAAGAGTCCGGTCGCGATCGATTCGACGTAGCCTTCGACGCCACAAATCTGGCCGGCGAAAAATACGTTGGGGTGCGATTTCATCTGCAGAGTTGGTTGGAGCAAAGTGGGCGCGTTGATATAAGTGTTGCGATGGATCTGTCCGTAGCGCAAGAAGCGCGCGTTTTCCAGGCCCGGTATGAGGCGCAGCACGCGAGCCTGCTCGCCGAACTTCAGATGATTTTGAAATCCGACGAGATTGTAAGAATCCGCGCGCAGATTTTCCTGCCGCAGCTGCACGACCGCATAGGGCATCTTGCCGGTGCGCGGATCCTTTAGTCCAACGGGCTTCATGGGCCCGAAGCGAAGAGTGTCGCGGCCGCGGCGAGCGATCTCCTCGATTGGGAGACATCCCTCGAAGTAATTCAGCTTTTCCCAATCGCGCTCTTCGACGGATTGCGCGGCTACGAGCGCATCGAGAAAATTGCCGTATTCATCCTGCGTCATGGGACAGTTGATGTAGTCGGCGGAGCCTTTGTCATAGCGCGCGGCCATGTAGACGCGGGACATATCGATCGAATCGGCCTCCACGATCGGACTGATCGAATCGTAGAAATACAGGTGCGGAGTGTGCGCGGTAGAGTCGGACGGATCAGGAGATGGTGCGCTAAGGCGTGCAATTTCGGTCGCGAGGGATTCAGAGGTTAGCGGTCCGGTGGCGATGATGGTGAGGCCGTTCTTCTCATCAACGGCAGAAACTTCTTCGCGACGGACCGTGATACGCGGCTCGCGGGAAATCGCTTCGGTGACTTTAGCCGCGAATACGACGCGGTCGACGGCCAGGGCGTGACCTGCGGGAACCGCACAGTCGCGCGCGATCTCGAGCAACAGGGATCCAGCGCGCCGCATTTCCTCCTTGAGCAACCAGGGCGCGGTATTCTCGCTGTCGGATTTCAGAGAATTCGAGCAGACGAGCTCGGCAAAATCGGTGGTCTGATGGGCCGGAGTAGAACGAACGGGACGCATCTCGAATAACTCGACGTCCAATCCGTGGCGGGCGCATTGCCAGGCGGCTTCCGAGCCGGCGAGGCCAGCTCCAATGATTTTGATCGGCGGCATTGTTTATTTTGAAGTTCGACGGGAACGGCGCGGCTCGTGAATTGTCTCTTGTCGTTCCAGCATTTCGATGAACTCGCGGATTTTCCGCGCCCGCGTTTCTGCTTTCTTCACCGTTTGAATTCGGAACAGCACTGCGTAACGGTTGGCGCTGTCGAGTGAGCGGAAGAAGTCATACGCTGGCGGGTTCGCGTTCAGCGCGAGCTGAAAATCTTCCGGGACCGAAGCCGACTTTGGCGAATCGTAAGCTGCCTCCCACGTTCCGTTCTTCTTGGCCGCATCGATGGCTTGATGGCCCGCCGGCTTCATTTTTGCGTTCGCGATCAAAGCCAGCGCTTTCTCACGATTGATCTTGGACCAGATGCTTCTTGCGGAGCGGGGAAGAAATCGCTGAAGCCAGGCGTCTTCACTTTCGCCGCGCTTCTGACCGTCGATCCAGCCGTAGCACAAGGCGACTTCCAAGGCCTCACCGTATGTCACGGAGCGCACGCTGGAGCCTTTCTTGGCGAGGCGCAGCCAAAGTCCCGGAGAGCTTTTATGATTCTTCTCGAGCCACGCTGACCAGACAGACTGGGTGGCAAATTGTCGAGTCTGAGCGGCCGGAGTTTTAACTTTTGCCTTCACTTGAGTTTTCCGCCAATTGACGCAGCGCTTCGCCCGTCAGGAAAACGGGGCGCCACTGATTACGAAATTCCGCACCCAGCGATTCGTATACATCAATGGCTTTCTGGTTCCAGTCGAGCACTTCCCAGTGTATCCCGTAGCAGTGTTCGTCAACGGCGATGCGTGCGACGGCGGCCAGCAGGGCTTTTCCGATGCCGCGCTGACGAAAGGATTCTCGAACGAAGAGGTCTTCCAGGAATAATCCGCGGCCGCCCCAGGTTGAGTAGTAGTCAAAGATTACGGCGTACCCCGCAGGCAGAGCGTTCCATTCGGCGATGAAGGCGCGAAACCTTGGATGGTCTCCAAAGCCGTCGCGAGCGAGATCCTCCTCGCCGACAGACACGGAATCAAGCTCGTGTTCATAGTCGGCCAGTTCACGAATCATTGCGCAGAGAAGTGGAACGTCGTTGACGGTGGCGGCACGGATACGAAGCATCCCATCAGTGTAAAACCGGGGTCGCGTCTGTGGCGATGCAGACCCAGTTTCCGCGTTTGAGGAGCCACGTATCGACGAAGCGTTCGCGGCGCGTGTAGGGTTTGCCACCCTCGACGCCTTTCACGCGCATGACTCCAGTGGCAATGGCGACGGTGCCGAATGCTCGAACCGTAATGGATTCGGGCGCGACCTGTTGCTGCTGCACCGTCGGTTGCGGGGCGGCGGATTTGACGCTGGCCAGGAATTCCGCTTTGGTCTGCACGGAGCCATCATCGTTTACGAGCACAATCGAGTCGTCGAGGATCGACTCCAGCGCCTTAGTGTCGCCTGATTTGTAAGCCTGATTCCAAAGTTGTTCGAGGGCGACGATCTTCGAATGCGTGGCTGCATCAGCATCGCTTTGCGCAAGAACCGCGGGTATGACCGCGCACAGAAAGAGTAGCAACATTCCTGTCAGTTTCATAAGTCTGCGGTACTCCCTGTCCGGAATGTAGTGACGATGGTCGCGAGAGACAAGTATCTGTTTCTATGCCGAGTGTAGGCAGACAGAAGGAACGGTGCGGAGTGTTAGAAGGGGCGAGTCATCGATGGGCTCTCCCGCCGCGCCAGTGTCGGCTCCGAAATCGTTCAAGGTTGCACTATGATGGAAATCGAGTCTGAGACCAGGAGGATTTGATGGCCCGCATCAATCTGATTCAGCCGGAAGGCGCGTCTGCAGAAGTGAAGGAGATTTACGAGAAAGCGCTTCGCGGTAAACCCGGCAATGCGCAGAAGGCTTTGGCACACCGTCCTGAGATGCTGAAGAATTTTCTGCCGTTCTATGCCAGCGTTGGGCGCTCACTGGATCGCAAGCTATATGAGCTGATCTATTTGCGGGTTTCACTCATCAATGGGTGCCACTACTGCACGCAGCATCACGTGGCGTCGTCGAAACGCGTGGGGCTAACGGCCGAGGATTGGGCCGGACTCAAAGCGGGAGACTACTCGCGCTTCAGTGAGAAAGAGCGCGCTGCACTGACGTATGTCGAGAAGCTGACGCGTTCGCCCCGCGAGATCAGCGACGCGGATTTTGCCGGGTTAAAGGCGTTCTCGGAGCCGGAGATTGTGGACATTCATCTGCTCACGGGGCTTGCGAATCTAACGAATCGATTTACCGACCCGCTGGGGCTGGAAGTGGAATTCCCCGAAGAAAAAATCTGACGGAATTGAGTAATCGGGAAATTTTGTGATTGCGTAATTGAAAACCGTGCGGCTCTCGGATGCGGCAGATACAGGTGCAAATGGCAACAATTTCGCAATGCGTGTTAGAGGATTTCTCGGGCGTCGCCTACACGCTTTGTCACATGCTCCCGGTCCAAGTATTCCAGAAGGGGGATGGCGTACTTGCGGCTGACGCCTGTCAGGTCTTTGAAGGTCGCGACATCCATCTTTGGACTCTTGGTTTTCTGCGTGGCAACCAGGCGGCGCAGTTGTTCGAGGGCAGTCCGGTGAAAGACCAACTCGTCGGAAATTTTGATCAGGACTTTATCGCGCAGCAACAGGGTGACGATTTTCTGGGCGCGAGCCTTGTCGATCTTTAAATTAGCCAGCACTTCGTAGAGCGCGGGGACCTTCAGGCCCGCGGTCGAGAAAGCGTCCTCGATTTTCTTTTTCGATTCGGCTTCATCGTCTTTTAGAACGACTCCTTGCCCAGGGAGGCGCACGAGTTCTCCGGCGATCTCGATTTTCCGTGCTTGGGTGAGCAAATTCAGCGCGGCCGCGAATACCTCCGGTGAGGCTTTCACCTGCTCGCGCAGTTCCTCTTTCGCGATTCCTCCGGCCAGAGAGTTTTTTTTCTGGAAGGCGGTGACTGAAGCTACGATCAGTTCCTGGAGCGCGGAGACGGCGGGGCCATGAACGAAGAGATCCACGATTCGAAGGATCCGAGAGTGCTTTATTTCCGGAGCAAGTTCGGCCTCGAGAGACTGTTTAGTCCATCCCGTTTCGGCGATCAGCTGCGACAAAGTGATTCCGTTGCGGCCGCGCCTCTCGATACGAGCCTTGAGGACCGACAGGCGATCGGCCGAGGCTAGAGTCTGCAGCAAAGCCTCTGGCTCGCGCGTGCGTGGGATGGGGGCGGCATCGAGCACTATGCCGCCACCGATGGTGATGACAGGCGAGAACTGGCGAATGATGAATCGGTCTCCCGGCAAAAGCAGAGCGGGTTCTGGAAGCTTCAGTCTGGCGAAGGCATTGGAGCCGGGAGCAAGTTGCTTCGTCCCGTGAAGAGTGATATCGGCCACGGTCTCCATGGTGTTGGAGTGAAAGTGCACGCGAGCGCGGTTCTTCAAAGCGCGCGGAGCGGATGCCAGCAGACTTAGACGGACGTCGGCGCGGCGCGTGGTTGAGAACGTCGCTGCCGGGGCCAGCGTCATGCCGCGCGATAAGTCTTCCGTTGTGGCACCTGCAAGATTCAGAGCGGTGCGTTGCCCGGCAACCGCTTGATCTGCAGCTTGTCCGTGAACCTGAATGCCCCGAACGCGAACGCGCTGTCCGTAAGGAAAGACCTCGAGCTCTTCTTCGCGGCGAATGGTTCCGGAGATCAGCGTTCCCGTCACAACCGTGCCGAATCCTTTCATGGTGAAGACGCGGTCGATGGGCAAGCGGGCGAGCGAGCGCGAATCTCTGGGCTGGACATCGCGGGAGGACGCCAGAATTGCAGCTTTGAGGTCGTTGAGTCCTGCGCCAGTCAACGAACTCAAAGCGACGATCGGGGAATTTGGCGCCTCAAGAAAAGTCCCGCGCAGAAAGTCTTCGACTTCGAGGCGGACGACCTCAAGCGTGTCTGTATCAACGGCATCGGATTTCGTTAGCACGGTGATGCCGCGCTTTACGCCCAGCAACTGCAGGATGTCGAAGTGCTCGCGGGTCTGCGGCTTGATGGATTCGTCGGCGGCGATGACGAGCAGGACCAGGTCGATGCCTCCGACGCCAGCCAACATATTGCGGACGAAGCGCTCATGGCCGGGGACGTCGACAAATCCCAGGTGAAGGGTATCCTCGTTGGCGGAACGAATATCCATGTGGGCGAAGCCGAGATCGATCGTGATTCCGCGGCGCTTTTCTTCCTGGAGGCGGTCGGCGTCGATGCCGGTGAGAGCCTTGACCAGCGCGGTCTTCCCGTGATCGATATGCCCGGCCGTCCCGATGATGATCGATTTCATGCTGCGAGAATCGTAGCAGGACGGGGGTGTAGAAACATCGGGCTAAAGCCCGGCAAGTTTCGGGGAACTTTTACGCGGCCTTAAGGGGCGCTCTTCCACGGCGGTTTCAGTCTGCGGTTCCCATCCCTTGTCTTTCTGTGTGCGCGGTGATCCTCACAAACTCATTCCCGGTTCTTCGGCGTTGACGGTGAAGACCTTTCACCACAGGGGCACGGGGGAACACAGGGGAAACCTAGACAAATGAAAGCGGGCTGGCTGGCCAAGGCGGCCTATCGCTAGGCGGCCCAAAATGCGACAATAGAGGCTCCTCCCATGGCCACCTCTTTGACCTCTGCTTTTTCTCCGGAAACCCTCCGGCAACATGGCTTGACCTCGGACGAATACGAAAAAATCAAGCAGCTTCTCGGCGGGCGCGAGCCGACTCTGACCGAACTCGGCATTTTCAGCGTGATGTGGAGCGAGCACTGCTCGTACAAGTCGTCACGCGTGCATTTGAAGCGGCTTCCCACGCGCAGCAAGCATGTGTTGCAGGGGCCGGGTGAAAACGCCGGCATCATCGACATTGGAGACGGCTGGGCGTGCGCGTTCAAGATTGAATCGCACAATCATCCATCGTTTATCGAGCCGTTTCAGGGCGCGACAACCGGCGTTGGCGGGATTCTGCGCGACATTTTCACGATGGGTGCGCGGCCGGTTGCGGTGATGGATTCGCTGCGGTTTGGGCCAATCACAGCAGCCGAGCTACGGTCGGCCGGACAGCCGAGGGCGGCTGTCCCCACGCAAAGCGAGATCCACAAGAATCATTCGATTTTGGATGGTGTGGTCAGCGGGGTTGCTTCGTATGGGAACTGCTTTGGTGTGCCGAACCTTGGAGGCGAAACGAAATTCGAGGCGTGTTACTCGGGCAATCCGCTGGTAAATGCGTTTGCGCTTGGACTGGTGCGGAAGAACGAGATTTTCTACGCGCGGGCGGCGGGCGAAGGCAATCCGGTGATTTATGTCGGCTCGAAGACGGGGCGCGACGGAATTCACGGCGCGACCATGGCGAGCGAGGAATTCAGCGAAGCTTCCGAAGCGAAGCGGCCGAATGTGCAGGTGGGCGATCCGTTTCTGGAAAAGCTGCTGCTTGAGGCTTGCCTGGAGGCGATGCAGACAGGCGCGATCGTCGGCATTCAGGATATGGGCGCGGCGGGCCTGACGTGCTCCACGTGCGAAATGGGCGGGCGCGGAGGAGTAGGAATCGAGATCGAACTGGATCGCGTGCCGCAGCGCGAAACGGGCATGACTCCGTACGAGATTATGCTCAGCGAATCGCAGGAGCGCATGCTGCTGGTGGCGCAGAAAGGGCGCGAGCAGGAAGTGTTTCGCGTCTTCGAAAAGTGGGGACTGGACGCCGTCGAAGTGGGCACAGTGACAAGCGGGAACCAGTTGCGCGTGCTCGAGCATGGGAAGGTTGTCGCGGAGATTCCGAATGCTGCGTTAACGGATGAAGCGCCGGTGTACAAGCGTCCGCTGGCGCGGTGGGAACCGCCGGTGCCGCGGGAGATGCCGGAGACAGTTCGACTCTCGGGCGGGCAAAAAGCAGATTCCTCCTCCCATTCGGTCGTCGGAATGACAAAGAATCTAAAACAGCTTCTGGCCAGCCCTAACATCTGCGGGAAGCGGTGGGTGTGGCAGCAGTATGACCACATGGTGCAGACGAACACTGTCGAGGCGACCGGGCGCGGGCGATGCGGGCGTGATTCGCATTAAGGGGTCGCAGCGCGGACTTTCAATGGCGCTCGACGGGAATGGGCGTTGGTGCTATCTCGATCCGAGGTTGGGCGCAATGCACGCGGTGGCTGAGGCTGCACGGAAGGTGGCGTGTTCGGGTGCGACTCCGGTGGGGGCGACGAATTGCCTGAATTTCGGCAATCCGGAGAAGCCGCACATCATGTGGCAGTTCTCGCAGACGATCGATGGAATCACGAAAGCTTGCGAAGAGCTGGAGATTCCCATCACCGGCGGCAATGTCAGCTTTTATAACGAGACTTTGGGCGAAGGAATTTATCCGACTCCGGTGCTCGGAGTCGTGGGAATTCTTGAGGACGTGCATAAGGCAGCGAAGATGCCGTTTGCAGCTTCGGGACGCACGATTGTGCTATTGCGCGGGGGAGAAGCGGGCGATATCACCGATGCAGAGAGCGAGTTTGGGTCGTCGGAATACGCCAAGGAAATTCTGGGGAAGCTGTGGGGCTATCCGCCGGAGTTGGATCTGGAGAAGGAAGCCGCGCTGCAGAAGGCTGTGATTGAACTGATCCAGAGCGGTTTGGTGGATTCTGTGCACGATTGCGCGGAAGGCGGCGTGGCGGTTGCGCTGGCCGAAAAGGCATTCCCGAAGAGTGTGGGTGCGCGGGTGAATCTGGCCTCTGGCGGACTGTTTCCCGAGTTTGTGCTCTTTGGGGAGGATGCGAGCCGCATCGTGATCTCGTGCGACCCCGGGCAGGTGGGGCGAATCAAAGAAGTGGCCGGAAAACATGGAATTACTGCGGAAGCTATCGGAGAAACAGTTCCGGAGAAGCTGGAAATTTCAATCGATGGAACCGTCGTGGTTTCGAGTACAGTGACGGAGCTGAATCAGGCTTATGAATCCGCACTGGAAGCGGCTTTGAGGACCGATCCGGAGTTAGTGGCTGCGGATTGAAGCCAAAAGATTGCACCACAGAGGGCACGGGGTTTCACAGAGGGATACCAATCAGGGGCTAAATGGCGATTTCTGACAAATTTCATGATGAGTGCGGCGTGGTGGCGATCTTTGCCCATCCAGAGGCGGAGAAGCTGGCGTACCTGGGACTGCATGCGCTGCAGCATCGCGGGCAGGAGTCGGCAGGGATCGTTACGTCCGACGGGCTGACGTCACGAGCGCACAAGGCCATGGGCTCGGTCGCGGATATCTTCACCGAAGATGTGCTATCGAAGATGCGCGGAACGATTGCGATTGGGCACACGCGGTACTCGACTGCCGGCGATTCGGCGCTGCTGAATGCGCAGCCGATCCTGGTCCAGTCGAATAAAGGATCGATCGCGGTCGCGCACAACGGCAACCTGGTGAACGCCACCCAAGTGCGCGCCCGGCTCGAAAGTCAGGGATCGATTTTCCAGACTAATAGCGACACTGAAGTCATCGTTCACCTGATTGCATTGTCGAAGGAGCATACGTTGCCGGAGGCAATGGCGGACGCTCTGCGGCGCGTTGACGGCGCGTTCTCTCTGGTGATGATGAGTAATGACCGGATCTTTGCCGTGCGCGATCCGCGCGGATTCCGGCCGCTGGCGATGGGGCGCATACCCGCGCTTGAAGGACAGAAGCACGATACCGTGGTCTTCGCTTCCGAGACGTGCGCATTTGATTTGATTGGAGCCGAGTATGTACGCGACGTGAAGCCGGGAGAATTAGTTGTGGTCGGCCCGGAGGGAGTGAGTTCGCGTTTCTATTCGACTTCGGCGCCGCAGTCGAGTTGCATCTTCGAGCATGTTTACTTTTCGCGTCCGGACAGTCTGGTGTTTGGACGCTCGGTGCAGACGAGCCGCGAGGCGCTGGGCCGGCAACTGGCGATCGAAAACGGGGTGGATGCGGATCTGGTCGTACCCGTTCCGGACTCTGGAGTGACGGCCGCCGTGGGCTATGCGGCGGAGAGCGGGATTCCTTTTCGCTTCGCATTGATCCGTAATCACTACGTGGGACGGACCTTCATTGAGCCGAGCCAGAGCGTCCGGGATTTTGGCGTGAAGTTGAAGCTGAATCCGGTGCGATCGCTGCTCGAGGGGAAACGCGTAGTGCTGATCGATGATTCGATTGTGCGCGGCACGACCAGCCGGAAGATCGTGCGCATGATCAGAAATGCGGGAGCGACGGAAGTGCATATGCGCGTCTCATGCCCGCCGACGATTTCGCCCTGTTATTACGGAGTAGATACGCCGTCGAAGAAACAGTTGATTGCGGCTAATAAATCGATCGCGGAAATCCGCGACTATATTGGCGCCGATTCGCTGGCCTATCTTTCGCTCGAGGGACTGAAGAAGGCCTGCGGCGAAGGCGAGAAGATTTCTTACTGCTCGGCGTGCTACACGGGGAAGTATCCGACCGACATTGTTGATGTCGAGGAGATTCTGCCGGCTGCGGCGCGGCGGTAGGTTGCCGACCTCTGCGGTCAAGCCAAAAGCAGGTTCCTCGCTTCGCTCGGAATGACAAGGATATTTGCAGGTTCCTCGCTTCGCTCGGAACGACAGGGATATTTGCAGATTCTCGCTCCGCGCGGAATGAGAGGTTGAAATTGGGGCAGCCTCATTGGCTGCCCCTAAGCTTTTTGAATGGGACATCGCTAGACGAGCGGCTTCCGGGCGCGTACGACGCGCGGGATCGACTGGAGGTCGCGGGTCACTTCCACTTCGTTCCATCCGGCGATGAGGTCGCGGACGGGATCGATAATCGTGCCGCTGATTTCCAGAAGAAGCCATCCGCCGGGGCGAAGGAATGCGTGTGCTTGCGGGATTAAGCGGGCGATGACCTCGGTCCCCAACGGGCCAGCGAAGACGGCGGATCGCGGCTCGAATTTGCGAACTTCGAGCTGAACCTGATCCTCTTCGCATTCGCCGACGTAGGGGGGATTGGAGACGATGATATCGAAGGGCGGAGTGAGGCAGTCGAGCAAGTCGGTTTGATGGAATTGGATGCGCGATTGAAATTGATAACGGGCAGCGTTCGCGCGGGCTATCTCAAGGGCGGCAGATGAGACGTCGGTGGCGTGTATTTCGGCGTCAGGCAGTTCTTTGGCCAGTGCGAGAGCGATGGCACCGGAGCCGGTGCCGACATCCACGATGCGTTCTTTGCGGCCGTCAAGCGCGAGAACGCTTTCGATCAGATGCTCGGTCTCCGGGCGAGGAATGAGAACGGCGGGACTGACGATGAGATCCATGCCCCAGAATTCCTGATGTCCAGTGATGTATTGCGCCGGGACACCGCGTGAGCGCTCGGACAGCGCGGCTTCATAGCGGGCGGATTCGTCGGTTGTGAGTTCGCGTTCGGGATGTGCAAACAGGTATGCGCGGTCGCAATTCAGAACGAACATGAGCAGTAACTCTGCGTTTAACCGCGGGGACGGAACGTGGTTTGAGGTGAGATTCGCGATCGCCGCGGCTAAGGCTGGCTTGAGTTGCACAAACCTATTTCACCACGGACTCGCGAAGACGATAAAAGAATCCGAGCGAACATCTTTTCTCAGCGTTCGTGCGGATTCAGGCGAAGAATTTCGGCATTGAGGACGGTGGCGAATGCGACCCATGCGGCGTAGGGGATGAAAGCATTGGCTGCACCGCGATCGACTTTCCGGGCAGCAGCGATGTAAGAAAAGATCGTGCCTTCGAGGGCGAGCACGTCGGCGAGAGCGAGCGTGGGGCGGCGTTCTCCGAAAAACAGCTTCGACCATTGCGCATTGGCGGCGAGTTGCGAGACCCAGAGACGGAGTGCAGCGTTGCGCTCGCGAGAGGGTGCGGAGCTCCAGATTCGCCAGCCGGACCAGGCCATAGCGGCGTAAAGGGTAGTCCAAACCACCGGAAAGACGGCATCGGGAGGCGTGAAGCTGGGTTTGTTGAGGCCGCGGTACCAGGAATCGCGGTTGCCGTTGCGGCTGAAGCGCGCGCCGTACCAGGCGGCTCCGGCGGTGGCGAGGCCGAATCCGGCGAGCGCGAGAAGAGATCGGGATCTTGCGGTGGACATAAGCGGCTTAGGTGACGGCCACGCGGGAACAGGGTTGCCCGCGACTATTTGGAGTCGGTTTGCCGCTTCCATTCGTAGACGATGTAGATCATCTGGCCGATGTGATGCTGCATGTGCGCGGCGCACTGCAGGATCATGTCGAGACGGTTGGAGGCGTGTGTGCCGGTAGCAGAGTATTCCGCGATCCAATCCTCCGGAGACTGGGCCTTGATTGTTGCGATGACCATCGCAACAGCTTCGTCAAAATGCTTCAGCGCTTCTTCTTTTGACGGAGGATTCGGCTCATTGAATTCTTTTGGACGATCACGGACATAGCCGGTCTGGGCGATCTGAGCTCCGATGTAATAGTTCAGGTTGCCGGTGAGGTGCAGGACGAGGTGGCCGAAGCTGTTTCCGTAGGAAAACGGCTTTTGCCAGAAATGTTTCTCGCTGAGCGGAACCGCAAGCTCACGCACGCGGGCGGCATTCACGGCGTAGCGGTCGGCTAGAACGGTGGAGAGAGTCATCGGTAAGTCACTCATGCTGGTCCATGCACACACTGCCGGGCTTCGCCCGACAGACAGCCGGGGGCGGCTGTCCCCACATAAGATCAAACTACGCTGGCGGCTTCCTGCTTCAACTTCTCGGCCTGGTAGTGCGTGGTAAGCGCTTCGATCAGCGGTTGCAGTTTGCCGTCCATCACGGCTTCGAGTTGGTGGATGGTAAATCCGATACGGTGATCGGTCAGTCGATTCTGCGGGAAGTTGTAAGTGCGAATTTTTTCGCTGCGATCGCCGGAGCCCACCATCGCTTTGCGTTCTTTGGCGAGAGCCTGCTGCTGCTTCTCCATTTCGATCTCGTACAAGCGGGAGCGAAGCACGCGCATGCCTTTTTCGCGGTTCTTGATCTGCGATTTTTCGTCCTGACAACTGACGACGGTGTTCGTCGGAATGTGCGTGATACGAACGGCAGAGTAGGTTGTGTTCACCGACTGGCCGCCGGGACCGGAGGAGCAGAACGTATCGATGCGCAGGTCCTTGGCTTCGATCTTGATGTCGACGTCTTCGGCTTCGGGCAGCACAGCCACGGTGACGGCGGAGGTGTGAACGCGTCCTTGCTGCTCGGTGGCCGGAACGCGCTGCACGCGGTGGACTCCGCTTTCATACTTTAGCTGCGAAAAGACTCGATTGCCTTCGATGATGGCGATAACTTCCTTGAGGCCGCCGGCCGAGGAGTCTGAGGACGAGAGGACCTCAACTTTCCAGTGCTGCGTTTCCGCGTAACGCGTGTACATGCGGAAGATTTCGGCGGCGAAGAGAGTTGCTTCGTCTCCGCCGGTACCGGCGCGGATTTCAAGGATGACGTTTTTCTCGTCGTTGGGATCTTTGGGAAGCAGCAGAACTTTTAATTCTTCTTCGACGGATGTGACGCGGCCCTGCAACTTGTCGAGCTCTTCCTGTGCGTAGGCGCGCATCTCGGGATCTTTTTCGTCGAGTAGCATCGCTTTGCTGTCGGAGATTCCCTTCGTCAGATCTTTGTACTCGCGATATTTCTCGACGATGGGGGCGATTTCGGCGTGGGCCTTGGCGGTCTTCTGGTATTTTGCCGAGTCGTTGACGATATCCGGCGAGGCAAGAGCGTTCGTGAGCTCTTCGTAGCGGGTTTCGATTTGGTCTAATCTTTCAAACATTGGAGTTCTCAGTTCTCAGTAGTCAGTTCTCAGTGCCAAGCTCGAGATTCCCAATTCCGCAGACGCTCGCCGGCAGGCGAACGAATCATTCTATTCGGTTTTCAGTGGGAACTGAGAGCTGGGAACTAAGAACTGGTTATCGGGGTGGTCCCCTACGCAATCACCAATTCGCCGCCGCGTTCTTTTTCAAGGGACATGGCTTGATCGAGGGCGAGGATGGCACATTGCGCCTGCTCATCAGATGGAGGCTTCGTCGTGATGCGCTGTAGCCACAGGCCCGGAGCCGTCATCAGGGCAAAGAGCGATCCGCGATGCTTGGCCGCGAAGCGGATGATTTCGTACGAGACGCCGGCAATGACTGGCAGCAGGACGATACGGGAGGCGAAGCGCGCCCAGAACGTGGTGTAGGGGATCAGCATGTAAAAGCCGATGGAGATCAGCATCACGGTCATCAGAAAACTGGTGCCGCAGCGCGGATGGAAGGTGGAATACTTCTGAACCTCGGCGGCTTCGAGAGGCTTCCCATCTTCAAAAGCGAATACCGTTTTATGTTCGGCACCGTGGTATTCGTATACGCGGCGAATGTCTTTCCAGAGTGAAACGCCCCAGATAAAGAGGAGAAACAGTGCGAGGCGAATGACACCATCGATCAGATTGAAGATGACGCGTCCGCCGAGCGCGGGGTCGATCTTCTTAAGTTCCGTCGCCGCGAGCAACGGAATGTACTTGTACATGAAGATGAAGAAGGCGATGGAGATTACGATATTGACCGCGGCCAGCCAACTGCTGACGGTGGCAGCCTTTTCGCGGCCTGCAGATCGGGAAGAGTCCGCCGCGCTTTGCGCTGGCGGGACGGCCGAGGTGGCCGTCGCCACGTCCTTTTTCTCGGTGCCTTCGTCCATGATGTCTTCGATGGCGACATTGGCGGAGAAGCGGAGCGCGCGGTAGCCAAGCGTCATCGCATAGCCGAGAGTCATCACGCCGCGCACGATGGGCCACGCCATCCATTTATGCTTTTCGGAGGGGCGATCGAGCGGTTCGGTCATGGTGACGACCTCGCCGGAAGGCTTGCGGCAGGCGATGGCCCAGGCGTGCGGAGAGCGCATCATAACGCCTTCGAGCACGGCTTGGCCGCCGACGAGAGTTTCTTCTCCGCTCTCAAGAGCAGGAAGAAGCTGAACGGCAGCGAGGAATCGGAGATAGTTCAGAAAACGAGGCACAGCTATTGGATGCTCCTTAGCCGGGCAAGACGCACCATCTAGGGTATCACAGGGCCGGATGATTGAGGATCATCCGGCCTGAAGCTAACTAACAGTAAATGCGATGGTTACGCCGTTCCGATGTAAACCGACTGTTCTTATGCAACGACTATCGACAACTTGCGAAGCGATCGCCGGCACGACGAAGAAATTGCTGAAGACGTCGCTTGTCTCGGAGTATTTCCAGTCGCGCACCGTGGATGAGGCGGCAGTGTCGGCCGTGTTTCTGTCGGGGCGTCCGTTCCCTGTCTGGGAAGAGGCGACTCTGCAGATCGGCGGTCGGTGGTTGTGGAGAATTGTTGCGGAACTTGCAGGTAAGGAAGATGTCGAAGTCACAGCAGCGTACCGGCGGCTCGGCGATCTGGGAGCGGTTGCGGGAGAGCTTCTTCCGGAACGGGTAGGTCAAGGTCTGGGTGTACTGGAAGTCGAAGCTAGCTTTCGGCAGATTGCTTCTACGCGGGGACCGGCGGAGAAAGCTGCCGTCGTCCGCGATCTGCTTTCGAGAGCCACGCCGCTGGAGGCCAAGTACATCGTAAAAATCATAACGGGCGATCTGCGGATTGGATTGAAGGAAAGCCTGGTCGAGGAAGCGATTGCGAAAGCATACGGCAGCACACTTCCGGAAGTGCAACGGGCGAACATGCTACTCGGGGATATTGGCGGAACGCTACGTCTGGCAGCGGAGGGCAAACTGGGTGAGGCGAGGATGCGGCTGTTCCATCCGCTGGGATTCATGCTGGCGAGTCCGGTTGAATCGACTGAAGAGGGGCTGAGCTATTTCGCCGAAGCGGCGGTGGAGGACAAATATGACGGGATTCGGGCGCAAGCGCATGTTTCCGGGCGAAGAGGTGAAGATCTTTTCGCGCACACGAGATGAGATCACGGAGTCGTTTCCGGAATTGCCGGCTGCTCTGGCTGGCCTTCCGCAGGATGCGATTCTGGATGGAGAGATTGTGGCGTGGGAATATCCGGCAAAAGTTGGAAGATGCTAAGGCGATTGTCGATGAAGCGATTTCGGAGACGAGCGAGGCGAAGGCAGAGAATCTGGGATCGGCGCGGCCGTTCAGCGTGCTGCAGCAGCGGCTGGGGAGAAAAAAGGTCAGCGAGAAGATGCTGCGGGAAGTTCCGGTTGCTTTTCTGGTCTTCGACATCTTGTATGCGGATGGAGAGTTGGTGATTGATCGTCCACTGCGGGAGCGGGCTCGGATCTTGGATGGGTTGCTTTCGTCACGGCGGGAAACGCCTCACCACAGAGGGCACAGAGTTTCACAGGGTAAGGCTCAGGGATCGCTGGACTTTGGCGCTGACCTCGGTGAAGAGGAGTCTGTTGTGGAAGCTCAGCTCATTCGTGCTCCTGCATTTCGAGCGGCGTCGGCGGCAGAGTTGGAACAGCTTTTCGATGCCGCGAGAGCGCGGGGCAACGAAGGGTTGATGATCAAAGATCTCGAGTCGCCGTACTCTCCGGGGAAACGCGGGAAATCTTGGCTGAAGATGAAGAGGGAGTTGGCGACGCTTGATGTCGTCGTGACAGCTGTCGAGTATGGACACGGGAAACGCATCGGCGTGCTCAGCGACTATACATTCGCGGTTTGGGACGGCGAGCGGCTGGTGAATATTGGCAAGGCATACTCCGGGCTGACGGATGCGGAGATCGCAGAAATGACGAAGTGGTTCGTGGAGCACACGGTTGAAGATCAGGGATTCCGGCGCGTGGTCGAACCGAAGATCGTACTCGAGGTGGCGTTCAATAACATGATGGAATCGGAACGGCACGAGAGCGGGTATGCGCTGCGGTTTCCGAGGATTGTGCGGCTGCGGCCGGACAAGTTGGCGGAAGAAGCGGATACGATCGAGCGAGCGAAAGAGATTTACCTTAAGCAGCACTCGTAGTTCGAATATCTGTTAGTGGCTGTGGTGATGGTGGTGCTCTTCCGCGCTCTCGACCACCGGAATCACGCAGCCGTGGGCGGTTTCGCAGATCACGTGTTCGAACTGGATGGTCGTGTGATCGATTCGGAAGCCGTGCAGAAGGCGGTCTTTGACGTCGCGCAAGATGCGCTCGCTGACCGACGGCGGAATGTCCGCAATGGAAATGTGGCAGGAGAGCGCATGAGTTTCGCTCCCGATGCTCCATACGTGGAGATCGTGGACGTCGTTGACTCCTTCGACTTCACGAATCGTGGATTCGATCTTCTCCAGCTTCATTCCCCGCGGCGTTCCTTCCAGCAGGATGTTCAACGTCTCGCGCACAATGCCGAAGCCCGACCACAAAATCAGTACGCCAATTCCGACTGACAACGCCGAGTCGATCCAGTAGTTGCCGGTAACCAGAATCATCCAGCCACCCGCGATCACAGCCGCCGTCGACAATGTGTCACCGACTTCGTGAAGCAACGCGCTGCGAATATTGACATCCCCGCCGGAACGGTAGAGCAGTAGCGCAATCACTCCGTTCATGACCACGCCGGCGCCCGCCACCCACATCATCACGCTGGCCTGGACGTGCTCGGGATGCTGCAACCGGCGGAAGGCTTCGTACAGGATGAAGAAAGATACGACGACGAGGGAACTGGCATTGACGAGGGCAGCAAGGACTCCGGCACGGTGATAGCCGTAGGTCTTGGTTGAACTCGCGGGCCGCGATTGAAAGTAGACGGCGACCAGCGACAGCAGAAGCGCGAGGAAGTCCGACAGGTTGTGCCCGGCTTCGGAGAGCAGCGCCAGAGAATGGGCGCGAATGCCGGCCACGACCAGCAGCACGATATAAGCCAGAGTCACAGCCAGCGAGATCTTGAGGACCTTTGTAGGGCCACCCGCGCCGTGAACGTGGACGTGCATATCTCAAGTGTACGAGGGCTGGAGATGGGCTTCAAGCCGAGCAATAGGGACGCCTCGCTCCACGGGAAAAAAGAGAGCGTGAAGTCGATATGGATGTTCAAGTTGCGACCAGCGAGGCCGATAACCCTCTGTGCGCCCAGGAGTGAAGGGTACGACCCTTCGAGCCCACTTACCCTCTCCGAGCGGCGGCACGGTTGCAACGGGAAGGGCAGGAGCCTCGAGCATGGACGAAATCATTAAGGATTTTCTTATCGAGAGCGCGGAGAATCTGGACCGCTTGGACCAGGATCTGGTGAAGCTCGAGGGGGCGCCTTCGTCCACCGAGCTTCTGGCAGGAGTTTTTCGCACGATCCATACGATCAAGGGGACGTGCGGCTTTCTCGGATTTGCCAGGCTGGAAAAGCTGGCACACGCTGGGGAAAGTCTATTGTCGCGGCTGCGCGACGGCGACCTGACTCTCAATGCTGAAATTACGAGCGGGTTGCTCGCGATGGTGGATGCAGTGCGCCAGATGCTCGCCCAGATTGAGGCTTCGGGACAGGACGGCCAGGACGACCACGCGAGCCTCATTGGACATTTGACGGAGCTGCAGAGTGGCGCGGCGAAGCCGTCAGGGGTGGTTTCGGAGAGTGCCAGTGCGCCTCCACCAGCGGGAGCGACAAAAGTTGCCGATGTCGACTCGATGCCGGTTCAAGAACAGGTGGACCCGGGGAAGATCGGGGGCGTGCTGGTCGAGCGGGGTCACGTGAGCCCCGAGGATCTTGCCGGCGCGCTGGAATTGCAGGAACTCGGCCGGCGCAAGATTGGCGAAATCCTGGTGGCTCAGGGGGCGGTTCGTCCCGAGGACGTCGCGGCGGCACAGCAGGCCGTGCAGGCTCGCAATCCGGAGTCGGCGGTGGAGACTATCCGGGTCGGCGTCAACCTTCTTGACCGGCTCATGAACCTGGTCGGCGAACTGGTGCTGGCGCGGAACCAGCTACTGCAGTTTTCCAACAGCACGCAGGACGCCGGATTTCAAGCCGTCTCCCAGCGCATGAACCTGATCGCCACCGAGCTGCAGGAAGAAGTCATGAAGACCCGAATGCAGCCAATCGGCAATGTCTGGAACAAGTTTCCGCGGATGGTCCGCGACCTTGCCCTGAGCTGCGGCAAAGACGTAAGCCTCGAAATGGAAGGCCAGGATACCGAGTTGGACCGGACGATCATCGAGGCGATCAAGGATCCGCTGACGCACCTCGTTCGCAACTGCATCGATCACGGAATTGAAACGCCAGAGACGCGGAGGCAGGCGGGAAAAGAAGCGGCGGGAGTGCTGAAGCTCCGGGCATTTCATGAAGGCGGACAGGTCAATATTGAGATCAGTGACGACGGCGCAGGGCTCAATGGGGAGCGCATCCGGCAGAAGGCCGTTGAGCGCGGGTTGGTGACATCGCAACAGGCCGCGCGCATGTCAGACCGCGACATCTTCAACATGATCTTCCTGCCGGGATTTTCCACGGCCGAAAAAATCACGAATGTCTCCGGGCGCGGAGTCGGCATGGATGTGGTGAAGACTAATGTCGAAAAAATCGGCGGCACGGTCGATGTGCAATCCACGGCGCGGAAGGGCACGACCGTCAAGATCAAGATCCCTCTGACTCTGGCGATCATTCCGGCGCTGATGGTGACCTCAGGAGGCGAACGCTTTGCTATTCCACAAGTCAGCCTGCTGGAACTGGTTCGGCTGGAAGCGGGTGAGGGTAACAAGGGGATTGAGATGGTCCAAGGGGCACCGGTGCACCGTTTACGTGGACGGTTGCTGCCCGTGGTGTATCTGAATCGCGAGCTACAGCTTGGTCTTGGCGGTAATAAC
The DNA here is from genome assembly GCA_963787685.1 of uncultured Acidobacteriota bacterium. Classification (GTDB taxonomy): domain Bacteria; phylum Acidobacteriota; class Terriglobia; order Terriglobales; family Acidobacteriaceae; genus Sulfotelmatobacter. The sequence goes on along the minus strand of CAWBED010000017.1, from coordinate 212,220 downwards.
GCACGCACGGATCGCCCAACCAATATCGTGGTGGTCCAGGCGGACGGGCGCGAGTTCGGCCTGGTGGTCGACGAGATTACGGACACGGAAGAAATCGTCGTCAAACCGATGGGCAAACAGCTCAAGGGAATCAGCGCGTATTCGGGCGCGACCATCATGGGCGACGGACGGGTGGCGCTGATTCTAGACATTCTGGGATTGGCGCAGCGGGCGCGGGTTATCTCCGAAGCGCGCGAGTCGGCCCTTAGCGACAAAGAAAAGGTGAACAAGCGGGAGGAGTCACGTTCAGACCGGCAGACTTTGCTCCTGGTGCAATGCGGCGCCCAAGGACGCATGGCGATTCCCCTATCGCTGGTAGCGCGCCTCGAAGAATTTCCTGCGACTTCCATTGAAATGGCCGGTGGGCAGGAGGTCACGCAATATCGCGGCCAGATCATGCCGCTGATCCGGCTCTCCCGTGTGCTCGACGCAGGCAAGGAATTCGCCGCAACGGCGGAGGGCCGCCTGCAGGTGGTGGTGTACTCCGAGGCGGGGCGCAGCGTGGGGCTGGTTGTGGACCGCATCGTCGACATCGTCGACGAAACGCTGGTGGTTCAGAATCCAGCCGAGCGCAAGGGAGTGACTGGCTCCTCCGTCATTCAGAAACGCGTGACGGATTTGTTGGATGTTCCCAGGGTGGTGCGCGAAGTCATTCCCGGCTTTGCTGAACAGCCGGCGGGAGTCTAGGAGGAGAGTAATGGGTGCGTCGCAGCAATTTTGCACATTCTTTCTTGATGGCCACGTCTTTGGAACTCCGGTGCCGAAGGTGCAGGAGGTGATTCAGCACCAGGAGATGACGCGCGTCCCGCTTTCGCCGGATGTGGTGAGCGGACTGATCAACCTGCGCGGACAGATCGTTTCCGCGATTGATTTGCGCCGGCGGCTGGGCTTGCCCGAGCGCCCAGAAGGCCAGCTGCCCATGAATGTAGTCGTTCGCACCAATGATGGCGCGGTCAGCCTGCTGGTGGATGAGATCGGCGACGTGATCGAGGTTGAGGAAGAGACTCTCGAAAGTCCTCCGGAGACGTTGCAAGGCTTTGCCCGCGAAGTGGTCAGCGGAGTCTACAAACTCTCCGGACGGCTGCTTCTCGCGCTCGACATTGACCGGGTTGTGGATTTGTCGGACCTCACGAAGACAAAGGGTACCCGAGAATTTTGAATTCAAATCATCACGGCCCCGCCAAAGCGCGGTGAACCGTAAGGAGAATTGGAATGAATAGCGTGCGGGGAAAAAAAGCAGGCAAGCTTGACCAACGGCAGACAAGAGACGACCGCGCCCAGATCGAGGCGTTCAGCAAGGCGCAGCCGATTAGCGACTACGACATGGACGGGAAAGTTCTTGACGTCAATAAAAACTTCGAAATATTGCTCGGCTACAGCCGTGACGAGGTGATCGGCAAGGACATCAGCATCTTCGTGGACGAGGAGACACGGCGAAGCGCGCAATACCAGTCCGATCACAAGATTCTCTGGGGAAAACTGTTGCGCGGCGAACCGCAGCAGGGCGAGGGAAAGCGGTCAACAAAACAGGGAAAGGAGATTTGGCTACGTTACTCGTACAACCCCGTCCTTGATCCGGACGGCAAGCCCTACAAGGTCGTCAACTATTTCCAGGACATTACTCAACAGAAACTCGCCAGCGCAGACCAGACGGGGCAGATTACGGCAATCGGCAAGGCGCAAGCGGTGATCGAGTTCAACATGGACGGTACGATCATCACCGCGAATGACAACTTCTTGAACGCCCTCGGCTACACCCTGGACGAGATCAAGGGCAAGCATCACAGCATGTTTGTCGATGAAGCGTACAAGCAGAGCCCGGCCTACAAGGAATTCTGGGCCAAGCTGAACCGGGGGGAATACGATGCAGCCGAGTACAAACGCATCGGCAAGGGCGGAAAGGAAGTCTGGATTCAGGCTTCGTATAACCCGATCCTGGACCTCGACGGCAAGCCTTTCAAAGTTGTGAAGTACGCGACCGATGTCACGCGGCAGAAGCTGATCAATGCCGACTACCAGGGGCAAATCGCCGCAATTAGCAAAGCGCAGGCAGTAATTGAGTTCAACATGGATGGAACTGTGATCACGGCCAACGACAATTTTCTTCGGGCGCTGGGATACACGCTGGACGAAATCAAAGGCAAACATCACAGCCTCTTTGTAGAAGAGGCTTATCGGCAAAGCTCGGACTATGCAGAATTCTGGGCGAAGCTGCGGCGCGGCGAATATCAGGCAGCCGAATACAAGCGCATCGGCAAGGGCGGTCGGGAGGTCTGGATCCAGGCTTCTTACAACCCGATCCTCGATCTCAATGCCAAGCCGTTCAAGGTGGTGAAGTACGCCACCGACATCACATCGCAGAAACTGGCCGTAAACGCGATGATGGCGGATGCCATGATGCTGACTCAGGCGGCTGTCGAGGGAAAGCTGGCGACTCGTGCCGACGCGAGCAAGCATCAAGGGGATTACCGAAAGGTCGTTGAAGGCGTCAACAGCACACTCGATGCGGTCATCGGGCCGTTGAACGTCGCGGCAAAATATGTAGATGACATTTCTGTCGGACTCACAGAAGCGCGCGAAGTTCTGCAGTCGATGGCGGACAACGACTACACGCGCCGCGTCTCGAATTCGAACAAACGAGTGAAGATCACCGACGTGTACAACGGCGATTTCAACACCATCAAGAACAACCTGAATGCATGTATCGAAGGGCTCGCCGGGGTGGCCGCAGCCACCAATAAGACGGCGGACACATTGCAGTCCAGTATGAAATCGATTGCGCAGAACGCCCAGGCATTGTCGAGTTCATCGCAGCAGTTGGCTGCAACAAGCCAGCAGATGAGCGGCAATGCCGAGGAGACGTCGGCTCAGGCCAACACGGTTGCCACGGCGACCCAGCAGGTCACGACCAACCTGAACAGCGTAGCTACCGGCGCGGAGGAGATGACTTCGACCGTGCAGAGTATTTCGAGCAATGCTGGTGAAGCAGCGAAAGTGGCGGCCGAGGCGGTGAAGACCGCGAATGGCGCAAATGCGACGGTGGCCAAGCTGGGAGAGTCAAGCGCAGAAATCGGGCAGGTGATCAAGGTCATCACGTCGATCGCACAGCAAACGAATCTGCTGGCACTCAATGCGACGATCGAAGCGGCCCGGGCTGGAGAAGCGGGCAAGGGTTTCGCGGTTGTGGCCAACGAAGTCAAGGAACTGGCCAAGCAGACGGCCAAGGCGACGGAAGATATCAGCCAGAAGATCACGGCGATTCAGGACGATACCAAGCGGGCAGTGGAAGCGATCGGCAGCATCACCGGCATCATCAACCAGATCAACGACATTTCGGGAACGATCGCAACCGCAGTCGAGGAACAGAGTGCGACCACCAACGAAATGTCGCGCAACGTCCAGGAAGCGGCGAAGGGTTCGGGTGAGATTTCTCAGAACATTCAGGGCGTGGCTACCGCTGCAGAGAGCACCACTCGCGGGGCGCAAGACACGCTGAAAGCTGCGCAACAACTGACCGAGATGGCCACGCAGCTGCGTACTCTGGTCGAGCAGTTCAAATTGAGCGACAACGACGCAGTGGGCGCTGCCGGAAAGGAACACGCGAAGGCGCGGGCGGCCCAGGCCGCGTCGTAGTGCGTTTAGTTCGCTGTCGTGAAGAGAGGGTGCGGCATTGATGCATGGCAAGAAAAAGCGGGTGCTGCTCGTCGACGATGCCGTCGTGGTTCGAAAGTTGCTATCCACCGCGATTGGGGAGGATCCAGATCTTGAAGTCGCGGCGACGGCGGTGAATGGGCGGTTGGCTCTGGCAAAATTCGCCGCAGCGAAACCGGACATCATTCTGCTCGACATCGAGATGCCGGAGATGGACGGACTGGAGACAGTGCGGGAGCTGCGGAAAATCGATACCCGCGTTCCGATTATCATGTTCAGCACGCTGACGGAGCGCGGGGCCTCGATCACCCTGGAGGCCCTCGCTCTCGGCGCTACGGACTATGTGGCCAAGCCGAGCAACATCAACGGAGCGGCGACGTTCGAAACCATCACGAGCGAATTGATCCCGAAGATCCGTGCATTGTGCCGGTTACCGGGCCGCGGCGAGCTCATTCCGGGAGTCAAGCAGGTGCTCCCGCCAGCGTTTCTGTCGACTCGTCCTCGGTTGTGGTCGCCAGTCCACGTCGTTGTGATCGGAGTGTCGACCGGGGGTCCGGATGCTCTGGCGCGACTGTTGCCGACGTTACCGGCAGAGTTTCCAGTCCCTTTGCTGATCGCGCAGCACATGCCTGCCATTTTCACCGCGATGCTGGCAGCCCGCTTGAGCGCGAAATCGCCGCTACCGGTGCGCGAGTGTGTCTCCGGCGAATCCCTGCGCGCGGGTTGCGCGCTGATCGCTCCAGGTGACTTTCACATGGTTGTGCGACAAGAGAATGGAACTCCCCGGGTGAGCACACATCAGGGGCCTCGGGAAAACTTTTGCCGTCCATCGGTGGACGTGCTCTTTCGTTCGGTGGCAGAAGTCTATGGAGCGCGCACTCTGGCGGTCATTCTAACCGGCATGGGCCACGACGGGCTCCGCGGATGCGAGATGCTGCGGGAGTTAGGAGCGCGAATCTATGTGCAGGATGAAGCGAGCAGTGTAGTTTGGGGCATGCCGGGATTTGTCGCGAAAGCCGGTCTCGCCGACAAGATTCTTCCGCTTCAGCAGATTGGTGCGGAGATTGTGCGCGCAACGACTCTGCAAGTCGCCGCACGAACGCAATCTTAAGAAGTCGCTTTCTTGATGTCCGGATTAAGTCTTGGTTAAGGCTGTCGAGATAGCGCTTGTTGTAGAAGGAAGTTGTTTTCTGCACGAACTCGAGAATGCGGAACATACGTTCGCGGCCTTCGCGATTCATTTCGCGGAATTGAACAGCGATGCCGGAGCCGGGATCCAATCGTGCGACTACGCCGTCGGCGGTTAGAGTCGGGTCATCCATCGAGAATCCCAGCTTAATCTTGCTGCCTGCAGACAGGATCGTACTCGTTTCGACATAGCAGCCACCGAGGCTGACATCGGTAATGTTCGCGAAGACTGGAACTCCACCTTCTTCCATCTGCACTTCGATCGTGACCCGGCACTTAAGGCGCGGATGAGCGCGGCGATCTTTGTACGTCAGCTCTTTCTGCTTTTCCAGATACATCCGGCGATCGGCCTCGGCAAGGAGCTGTTCGGCGTCGTTTCCATCCTCGGGATAGACGGCGCGCCCGACACTGAGGGATAAGATCTCCTCCCCGCATACTTCACTTCCTGCTTGGCGAGCGAGCGAGCGCATTTGCTCGGCTTTTTTCCCGGCTGCGTCCCCAACCAAGCCGGGTGCGATCACCACAAATTCGTCGCCGCCCATGCGGGCCACGTAGTCGTACTCGCGGCAAGTATCCTTCAGAGCTTGGGCAAACAGGCGTAACACTCGATTGCCTTCGAGGTGGCCGAAGCGGTCGTTGATCTGCTTGAAACCGTCCATGTCGGAAACCATGACGGTGAGCGATGTGTTGTCGCGTTTGCAACGGGCGAGCTCTCGGTCGAGCTGCAGGAAAAGGGATCGAGCATTGGGCAGGCCGGTGAGGTAGTCCGTGACGGCAGAATTCTCAGCCTGCTGGTACTTGAGAGCGTTCTCGATGGACAGTGCCATCTTGCCGCTAACGGCGAGCAGGATGCGCAAGTGATCGGAGGTAAAGGCATCGCGTTCGCCGCGATAGAGCGCAAGCACTCCGATGATGCCGGCGACACCTTCGAGCGGCACCGCCAGCGCCGAGCGCAGAGTGCTGAATTTCGAAGGATCGTTCAGATATCCGGGCTCGACGGACGGGTTGCCGTTGATGATGGGTTTTCGATTGTGCGCCACCCAGCCGGAAAGGCCTTGTCCGATGGGAATCCGGAGAGAGGAAAACAGTCGATAGTTATCGCCGTTCACATATTCGGGAACAAGTTCTTGTTCGCGCTTGATGTAGATCGCGATCGCATCGTACGGCACCATCGGTTTCAGCTTGACCGAGAAGACCGAGAGAGTTTCACCTAAGCTCAGAGAAGCGCCCAGGTCCTGGCTTAACTCGAACAGCGCCTGAGCTTCCTGACGTGCTGCCGCGATGGACGACAGGAAGGTGTTTTCGCGTCCGGCGTAATCCTGCGCCAGGGCGCTTTCGAATCCGGCTGCCGGCTCCAGCCCGCGCTCGATCTTGATGCCGGTTGACAGCAGAGCGTTCGGATCTTCTGCCGATTTCGCAATGGCCAGGCGTTCGAGGTGCTGGTAGCGTTTTTGCAGGATGTCGACGACCTTGGGATCGAATGACTTGCCTGACTCGGAAGCGAGTTTCTGCATCACGTCTTTCAAGGGTAAAGCGCGGCGGTACTGGCGGTCGGAAGCCAGCGCATCCAGATAGTCGACGGCAGAGAGGATTCGGGCTCCGATAGGAATCTCGGCTCCCTTTAGTCCCATCGGATAGCCAGAACCGTCCCATTTTTCGTGGTGAGCGCGCACTATGGGTACGACTGGATAGGGAAAGCGAACGCGTTCCAGAATTTCAGCCCCGACGAGAGTATGGATCTTCATCTTCTCGAACTCTTCAGGAGTGAGACGACCAGGCTTCGAGATGATGTGCTCGGGCACAGCCAGCTTGCCGATATCGTGCAAGAGCGCGGCGGCGTGGAGAGCTTCGAGTTCCGGGCCATCGACGCCCAATTCCTTCGCGACTTCAATCGCATACACGCGAACACGTTGGAGATGCTCGTGCGTGGTGTGGTCCTTAGCTTCGATAGCTAACGCGAGCGCTTCGATTGTCCGCAAATGGAGGTTCGCCATCTCCTCGACGTGGCGCTTCTCATCCTCGAGTTTGCCCAGATACAGGCGATAGGAGCGATAGATCAGGTAAACCGCAGGCAGAATCAACAGGGACGTTTCCCAATTGAACGTCTGGTTGAGCCAGGCGATGATTCCGGCAATTCCTGCTCCCACCAAGTAGTAGGGGAACGACCAGAAATAGCAATCGACCAGGATGCGGGTGAGCGGCCTGCGCTCGGTGAGCGAAATGACCGCGGCAATGGATCCCGCATTCGCGATGAAGTAAACAGTCGCCGACAGTCCGAGAAGGACGGGATGGCTTCCGAAGAGCAGGTTCATCACGGGATGGTGATAAACGAGATAGGCGAGCGCGGTGGAAACGCATCCCGCGCAGACGTTGAATGTGACTTGAATGGCCTTGGGGCGTTCGGGATAGAGGCACTGCGCCAGCATCGAAATGGCGCCGAGAATGAGTGTCTCGGTAAAACTCAGTTCGAGAACACCGATCAGGATGAAGAGGAAATTAACCGAGAGAGTTCCGGTGATGCCCGGCAGGTTCACCTTGAGCCGCGATGCCAGTATCGCGATTCCCAAGTAGCAGATGAACTCCGCAATATTCTTGCTGCTCTGGTGAATGCCGCCGTAGAGAAGCGTCGCCAGCCCCGCTACCACCATCAAGGTGATGAACAGCTTCGCGGGGAAGGAAAGTCCCTTCCACGAGCGGGAGTGCTCGGGCAGACCAATGGCAATACTGGTTGCGCCAGTCATAGCGAATGAGACGGAGCCGGGGAGAAGACGACTCGCACCTTCCATAAATATCAGCTAAGACATTTAGAAACAATGATTTGGGAAGCTTTCGAGAAACTTCGGTAACCATTCTGAAGACTTTGGGAGGTTGACAAACGTGGGATGATTTGTCCCGTATGAGATTCACTCAAATTCTGGACAGACGGCTATCGTGCCTCGGCGAAGCTTGGCTAAATTTGGATGGGCAGTCTTCGGCTGCTTGGGTCTGCTTCACGCCTCCTTATACGCAGAACCCCTTTCTCTTCAGTCACTTGTGACGCCTTCGACGGTGATTCTAAAAGATGGCCACCCAGTCACATTTGCGGTGCATGGCTTTATCGAGTTCAACTCGCTGGCTGAACTTTTTCCTTACATCGACACGCAAGCCCAGCGCTGGAAGACCAGCAGCGACTTGGATGAGGCAGGCCGTCGTCAGCTCCGTCGAGAATTGTTGCGGCGAGGAATCGAGAGTCGAGTAATTTCCATGGCAGACGAACGCCCTCTAGAGACGCTGATTACTCACACGCGAGCCGAACTCCAGCAGGCTCTGGCTCAGGTTAAGGAACCAACTCCGGAGGGGTATGCCGATGAATTTCTCGCCGTGCAGGAGAAATGGAAGCACTCATTGAATTGTTGGAGTGCATCACCGTCGATCCCGGGCCGGGTGCTTTCGAACTGGTATCCGATTGAAGAAGGGATTGGACTTTATGGAGCGACGTATGACTCCACAGAGCACTTCTGGCAGGCCGTGAAATATCACCCCGATACGACGGTCGCCGAATTGATGGATTTGCTCGGACTGATGGAGCGCCGGGAATGGGGGCCGTGGCTGAAACGGCTGGACGACGATCCCAAGGTCTATTTGCCGAATGCGTACGCGGTCGAGTTTCTGCGTCACAACTTGACGCCCGAGCGGCTTCGGTGGTTTCGAGACGAAATGGTGAAGCAATCAGTGCGGACGGACGAACATGCGCGGGCGGCTCAACAGCGTGGAGATAAGGCCTTCCGATTTACAGCCTACGAAGAAAAAGTCTTGTGGGGCGATCTTGCAGACGTTTTCCATTTGGTGTACCTCTTTTCGCCGACCGAAGATCCGATTCGGAAGGCCCTGGCCGAGCACCATTTTGACGGAGTCTATCTGGAAGGCCGAAAGATGGGGTTCATCAGCGAAGAATATCGTTCGCTGATGCTCGAGATCTGGAAGGTAAAGTATCTGGAGATGCCGAGATTTGGCGAGGTGATTCGTTCGATACCGCTGGAGATCCGCCTATCGCATTTTCTGAACGATGGCGACTCGCCCGACATTCCGATTCCGATTTACATTGGATATTTGAATCAGATTCGCGACATGGCATTGGCTCAACAGAAAACTGCGCCGAAGTAAAGCCCCGGCCACGGTGCGGGTTCGTCAGACGGAGTGGGAAACGTCTTCTTCAGCGACATCTTGATCGCCACCGTTGGTGGTTGTCGCAGCCGTCGTGGATGCTTTCCCGCGCCGCATGGCGACGATTCCAGTGCGCACCATTTCCAGCACGCCGTAGGGGCGAAGGACTTCAAGAAGGCCATCAATCTTGTCTTCGGCTCCGGTGATTTCGATCGTGAGCGATTCCGGCGCTACGTCCACCACGCGAGCACGGAAGACGCTGGCGAGTTCGAGCACGTGAGAGCGAGCTTCATGCGTTGCCGCGACTTTGATCATGGCAAGATCGCGAACGATGGAAGGCTCGTTCGTGATGTTCTCGACGAGCAGCACGTTCACGAGCTTGTAGAGATTTGCTTCGATGCGTCGCGACTGATCGTGGTCAGCTTCGACCGTGATGGTCATGCGAGAAACTTCGGGCTTCTCGGTGCGTCCGACCGTAAGCGAATCGATATTGAATGCGCGCCTTCGGAACAGTGATGCGACGCGCGTCAGCACGCCCGGTTTGTTTTCCACGTATACGACGTAAGTGTTCAGCATGGTCTCTCTATTCGTCCGCGGCGGTTTCAACAATCTTGCTGGGCCGCCGGATCATCTCGTTGAGTGAAGCTCCGGCAGCCACCATCGGATAAACGGTGTCTTCCTGCTCTACGCGGAAATTCATCAGCACCGGACCGTCATGCTCCCGCGCTGCTCTGACAGACGGCACAACCTGGGATCGCTCGGTGATCGTCATGCTGCGAATACCATAAGCTTCACCGAGCTTCGCGAAATCGGGATTGAGTAACGGGGTGGCCGCGTAGTTGCGATCGTAGAAGAATTCCTGCCACTGCCGGACCATGCCGAGGAATCCATTGTTGATGATGGCGATGTTGACCTTGAGCTTTTCCTGCACGATGGTGGCGAGCTCGCAGAGTGTCATCTGGAAGCCGCCGTCGCCAACCACTACCCAGACTTCGGCTTCGGGCCGCGCCACTTTCGCGCCGATCGCGGCGGGCAGAGCGAATCCCATCGTCCCCAAGCCTCCGCTGGTGATCAGGCTGCGGGGTTTTTCGTGCTTGTAGTATTGCGCCTCCCACATCTGGTGCTGCCCGACGTCGGTTACGACGACCGTATCGCCGTCGCGCGTCTCGCGCCATAGATCGTTGATCACGTGCGCAGCGTAGAGATGCCCGCTATCGGGCAAGTTTTGGATATCGCGCACAGCAGAGTCGCCTTTCAGCTTGTCGATGAAATCGAGCCACTCGCTGCGGTCGATCGATTCCACCTTCGGCAGCAATTCGTGCAGCACTTCGCGCAGGTCGCCGACCAGGGGTACATCCACTTTGACGTTCTTGTTAATCTCTGCAGGATCGATCTCGATGTGAATCTTCTTGGCGTTCGAAGCGTACGTCTTTAAGTTGCCGGTCACGCGATCATCGAAGCGCATGCCAAAAGCGAGAAGGAGATCCGCTTCCTGAATCGTATGGTTGACCCAGGCTTCGCCGTGCATTCCCATCATGCCAAGATTGAGAGGATGTGCAGCCGGGAACGAACCAATTCCGAGAAGAGTCAGCGCCACCGGAATGCCCGCGCGTTCAGCAAACTCGCGCACTTCCTGCATGGCTCCCGAGATGATGATGCCGTGTCCCGCGAGAATCACGGGCCGCTTCGCGTTGTGAATCAAGTCCAGCGCCTGCTCGTATTCTTTCGTCTCCGGCGACAGGTCGGGACGATATCCGGGCAACTGAGGTTTTGCGGCTTCCCAATCGAAGTCGCACGTCGTCTGCTGGGCATCCTTCGTGATGTCAACGAGGACAGGCCCCGGACGGCCGGATCGCGCCACATAAAAGGCTTCGCGAATGGTGCGCGCGACTTCGCTGGCGTGCGTAACCAGATAGTTATGCTTGGTGATGGGCAAGGTAACGCCGGTGATGTCGGTCTCCTGAAATGCGTCGGAACCAATGAGCTTGCTGCCGACTTGTCCGGTGATGCAGACGATCGGAGAGGAATCGAGCATCGCAGTGGCGATGCCTGTCACCATGTTGGTGGCGCCGGGTCCGGATGTGGCGACGGCGACTCCGACTTGCCCGCTGGCACGAGCGTAGCCGTCGGCCATGTGCGTGGCTCCCTGCTCGTGGCGCACCAAGATGTGATGAATCTTGCTGCCTTTCAGCGCGTCATAGGCAGGCAAAATCGCTCCGCCGGGATAGCCGAACACGTGCTTCACGCCTTCGCGCTCGATGCATTCCCAGAGAATGCTCGCGCCGGTCATACTTTTACCAGTCGTTTTGTCCTTCATCGCAACCTTCCCATTGTTCTAAGTCCACCGCCCGTCGCCCCAAAAACGCAAAACCCACCGAGCCAGTGTTTCTGGCGGGGCGGGATTCGGGAGCCTTCAGAATTTCTTTGTTGTCAGCTCACTGCTTCCCTCCACACCGGAGCGGGGGCAATAATTTGCTCCCTGAAGACCATGACACGAATTCGGTGTAGATCGCGGTTATGCATAGATCTCTTGAGCGGTGGTGAGATGGTATCGAAGCCAAACGCGTGCTGCAAGGGGAAAGTCGGGGATAATCTGGCGAGTACCGTCAGAGACGAACCAATCCGTGCTCGATGTCCTGAGCGGCCTGAGTGATATTCTCCGGCTTGCCGAGATCGCGCCAGTAATAGTCATCAGCACGAAATGCGGAAATTCTCTCGCCATGACCAGCAAGACGGAGGTAGGTCGTGATGATTGAGAAGACACCGTCCTCCGACATCATCGAGAGAAGCCGGGGAGAAATCACATGGATGCCGCAGAATGCGAGAGACTGAGTCTTTGCAGCTGATCGAACCATCTCGACGGGTCCATCGCGGCCTGCCTGCCTGCCGCATAGCTCGTTCTCGCTGTTAAACATCAGGTAGCGCGAAGTCTCTCGGGCCTGGACAGCCAGCGTTGCAAGAGCTTTGCGTTCCTGATGGACCTTAATCATTTGCAGCAGATCGATTGAGCTGATGACATCGACATTGTGCAGGATGAAGGGCTCTTCGGCGCCGCCGTCGAGAAAAAACGATGCGGCCTTTTTCAACCCGCCGCCGGTATCCAGCAAAACGTCTTCGCGCGAGATCACGATGCGCATGCCGAAGTTGTCGTTCCTCTTCAAGTAATCGACAACCATGTCAGCGAAGTGATGGACATTGACGATCACTTCGCGAATTCCGAAAGAGGCAAGGCGGCGAAGGGTGATCTCCAACATCGTGTGGCCGGCGACTTCCACCAGGGCCTTCGGGCGATTATCAGTAAGTGGACGCAGGCGGGTTCCGAGCCCGGCGGCCAGAACCATGGCCTTCATTTCGCGGCTTTCTCCGCCTGGCTGTTCTCGGCCGCCATTCGTTCCAGTTCACGATGTTGCAGGACGACTTCCACGCCGGTTCTGCCACGAAGTCGTTTCGCGACTTGTTCCGCCAGATAAACAGAGCGGTGCTGGCCGCCCGTACACCCGAATGAGACCATCAAGTTCTTGAAGCCGCGCTGCTGATAGTTCCTCACGCTGGCATCAACCATGGACATCACACTCGCGAGAAACTGGTGCACGCTTTCTTCCTGATTGAGATAGTCGATCACCGGCGCGTCTCTTCCAGTCAGAGGCTTGAAGCGATCTTCACGGCCGGGATTGGGCAGGCTACGGCCGTCGAAAACGAATCCGCCGCCGTTTCCACTCTCGTCTTTGGGCAGGCCGCGGTGAAACGAGAAACTAACGATCCGGACGACAAGATTGTCTGCGTCGGTCGCCAGCCCCTGCAACTTCTCGGAGGCCAACATGCTGTGGAAGGCTTCCAGCAGCGTGGGAAGTGCGATCGGCAGAGTGACGTTGTGTTGAAGCCAGCGCAGATTTTTCAGCGCGTATGGCACGCTCTGCAGGAAGTGCACCTTGCGTTCATAGAATCCGCGAAACCCGTAGGCTCCGAGCGCCTGCATGATGCGGATATAAACGTAGGCGTAATAGTGATGCAGGAAGGCCTCGCGCTTCACATCGGCAAATCCGCGCAACGACTCGAGGTAGTGATCGAGTAGCTGCTGCCGCAATTCCGGAGGGAGATCGGCCTTCGCGTCGTAAAGAAGAGACGCGACATCGTAGTGCAAGGCGCCTTTGCGTCCTCCCTGATAATCCAAGAAATATGGCTGTCCGCCGCGCAACATGATGTTGCGCGATTGAAAATCGCGATAGAGAAAATAATCGCGCGGCGCGCTCAACAGGAACTTCGTCAACCGGCTGAAGTCATCTTCGAGAGCCTGCTCGCTGAAGGGAATGCCCGCGAGCCGCAGAAAATAGTATTTGAAGTAATTCAGGTCCCACGAGATCGACTGGCGATCAAAACTTCCGCGGGGATAGCAGACTTTGTAATTGAGATCGTGGCCGGCCTCGATCTGGAATCGCGGAAGTATTGCAATGACTGTTCGATAGGCCTCCACGACCTGCGGATCGATCGATTCGCCACTCCGATTTCTCGAGAGAAACTCAAAGAGAGAGGTGTCGCCAAAATCCTCTTCGAGATAGGCTCCGTGTTCAAGATCCTGACCATAAATTTCGGGTACGGGCAGGCCGTGCTTGCGGAAGTGGCGCGAGAACTCGAGGAACGCAACATTCTCTTCACGAACGCCATAAAGAATGCCAATCGCGCTGGTCCCTTTGCCGGTCAGGCGGATGATCTTGCGGCCCGATCCGCCGAGTTCTCCTTGAACGGGCTGCACCCGCTCGACGGGGAAATGGAAATGCTGCTCGAAGAGAGTATTGAGAACGTCCATGAAGTCTGCCATCGCGGTTCAGCGGTGACAATCCATCACCAAGATATCACCGAAGGCAAACGACGAAGGCGTGAGGGATCATCCTGCGAAACAGTACGGATGGCCGGGGAGTGAAGGGATTGAAGCGGCTGCTCGCCGAGTTCATTCCTGCCGGTGAGCCAGGATATCAAAAGTACACTTGACTTCGTCTTTGACGCGAATCGTCCCGGCAGCAGCGCTGACTAGGGCAATGCCGAAATCACTCTGACGAAGTGCAAAATCACCGCTCGCTCGAAGGGAAGTTCCGTTGATTGTGACTCTCGCCGACACCGGCATTGATTTCGTCGTGCCATGCAAGGTCAATTCTCCCTTAAGCGCAACCCAATAGCGGTCGCCAGTCCCGCTGGCAGTGACACCGGTACACTCGTACACAATCTCCGGATAATCATCGGTCTCAAGGACTTCCTGGCGCATCCTGCGATTGATTTCATCGCGGTCTTTGTCGCTCCCGCCTTCGGCGGCCTCAAGTGAGTTTGCCTTGATGGTAAGGGTCATGCGTGCTCCTGCCAGCGGGCTGGCGCCGACCATGAACTCTATATTCCCAGCGAAATCGCGGATGACAATCTTGGGATTGTGGCCGAAGGCGGACAGCAAACCGGTGGCCGTAACCTGGACGGCGAAGCTGCTCTGACTGGCGTCGATTACGTGGCGGACGGTGGCATCCTCCGGGAGCGGCGCGCTCGCATGCATGATTTTTTCCCCTGTTCTCTCAAGTGGCCGTGGCTGACTGCGTACTCTGGATCTGTTTCCGACCCACCATATAGAAGTTAAATTTCAGTTCGTCCTGAAGCTTTAGCGTGCCGCCCGCGATTGAAGCGATCCGAATTCCGTAATCGCTCTGCAGAAGGCTGAACTCTCCGTAGGCCCGAAACGAATCGACCCCGAAAGCCACTTGCGAGAAGAACGTTTGTCCGTTTGTGACGCCGTGAAGCGACAACTTGCCTTCGACGTTCACGCGATTCAAGTTGTCCCGGAGACGCTCCATGCCGATGTAGGAGCTTTCGAAGACAACTTCCGGAAACCTCTTGATCTCGAGGACGTCATCGTACATAACACGATGCAGCTCCCGCCGGTCAGTTTCTCGAAGATCATCCAGAACTTCGAGCGATCCAGACCGGATCACAACCTTGAGCGTTGCATCACTCAGCGTGTCCGGGACAAAACTAACGTCAGCTTTGTATCCCCGGATCGCGATTTTCGGACTGTGAGCTACTGCCGAGATCAAGCCGCTGGCAAATGCTTGCACTGTAAACTGACTTGCCTTCGGATCGATCGAATATTGATCCTTTGTTGCATTCTGCGGTGTCATAAATTTCGACCACCGTCAGGCCGAACGTTTCTCGACCACGGTGAAAGTCCCCCTTTTCTCGCCCTGAAATTGGGTCCCCACCAATCGGTTTCTACATCTGCCGCAACTTCAAATACCGATCGAGATCAGGCAGCGCAGCTTGCGCCAGGTTGCCGATGCCGACCTGTCCCAGATATTTCCGCACAAGCGGATTGGAAAGAATCAATCCGGCTCCAAACACGATAAACGCGACACCGCTCAGCATCATCAGGGTGTCTTTGTCCGTTCCTCCGTTTACATGGTTACCGTTTTCCACGGCCGCCCTCCTTGTTGAAATGTAATTTCTCGAGTTCTCTCACTGCTCTGTTTTCAAGATTTTGTTAAGCAAAGACACGATCATCTGCACTGCTCCGTCAATGGCGGCGTCAACGGGTTCACTTAGTCCCATGGTTCCCTCTTCACCACCCAAAGTGGCAGGTTCACAACCGATCAGCAAGACGTTTTTCAGATTCGGGTTCATAGACTTCGCCATGCGCAATACGTTCAACGGATTCATTCCGTGTGCGTCGATTATGGACTGGTCCAACCCATCAAGCTTGCTTAGATCGGGTTCAACCAGCGAAACCGTACCGGGTACCTGACCGTGCGGATATGCGTCTACAAGGATGGTGGTTTCGTATCCATCCTGCAGTGCATATGCGAGATCGAGGCCGCGGATGCCGAAATCGATCACGCGGACGCCTGCGGGCAAATCTGCGATAGCAAGCCGCTTTACGACTTCTACTCCGAATGCGTCGTCCCCGAAGAAAATATTTCCGATGCCTGCGACTAGGATTTTCGAAGGTATTGTCGATACTGTCGTTTGCGCCTCTTCGGGCAGCAAGGGTTCAACTTCAGTTGCATCGAAAAAGAAACGGTGACCCGGCTGGCGAAGCATGCCGAGATCGCGTCCGGGATCGTCTTCCAACACGACGCAGACGTGATTCTTGCCCTCATAGTCCTGTTCGATGCTTTCGATGATCGCGGTCTGACCCGCCAATGCGATATCCAAGACATCACCACCTTGCCGCGGACGCAGGCGAACACGATCCCCGACCTTTACTTCAACCCCGTCGATCAAGACACGATCGACCGTCGTCTTGTCCTCGAGCAACTGCCACTCCCACTCGTTCACGGGCGATCCTCCTTGAGTGGGCGCAGACCGCGTACGGCGCCATGCAGCTTCATGAATTGCTCTGCGGGCATCGATTCGGTGCGATCCAAAATCTGCCGGGCGCGCTCGTCCGACTGGCGAATCTCACGCTTTTCCTCGTCGGTCAGGGTCAGGATTCGCAAAGAGAGAATTTCGTCGATCTCGGTTCCGTCGAATAGATCCCCCGCACTTTCCGGAGCGATTTGGGGATAGTCGTAGAGAATGATGGGGGAAACCAACATCGTGTCTCGCTCGCCAACGTCCCCGACTAAAACAGGCCACCAACCGGCGTTTTGACAGGTCGCCACGACTTCCTGCAAACCTTCAGGCGGTTCCAGCAGAGAGATAAATTCTCCGGCTTTGACACCTAGCACTGCGTGAGTCGAAACCAAAGAGGTTGTTAGTGCGGCATCACGATCGCCGGAAAAAGAGTCGATGGGCGTGTTGTTCTCCACGCGCAAAATAATTTTGAATGTGCTTTCACGAACTTCAGCGGCGGAAATCTCGACTGTCCCAACAACTGCTTCCTGGCGTCGCTCAAATGTCGCACCGCCTTCTGAGTTCGTGAGCCTCTGGGCGGGGAATTCGAACGCGTGGCGGAAAGGCTTCCGGCATAGCTCGCCGATGATGCTTTCCGGAAGGGCAACGTCACGCTCGACAGCTTCCTGCCAGCCTTCAGGCAGTGACCCGCTGCCTGACTGAGCAGACACCAGCGTGGATCGAATCTGCAGATGCAGAAACCGCAGCCTCGTCTCGATCCGCGTATTTGCGTCGCCACTCACCAGAAACTCAGTGCGCGTGTTCCAAACTTCAGTGCCATCCGAGCGCTCGCTGTATGTTCGCGGATACACAACCCCGAAATTCCAGCGCTGACGATTTTTCACGGACGATGGACGGTACGGATAGAGCATGTAGCCCTCGTACAGCACGGCCTTCGCGATCTGATCGACGCGCGCCAGATTCATGAGCGCACCAGTTCTTCCGCCTGCAGCATTCGTCCCAAAGCCTGCTCCCACGTAGGGATGCCATGCCGCACTTTGTAGTCGTAAAGTCTGTCAAACACGTCGCGACTCAACCGGATCCACGCACTATTCGGATAGTACGTGTCCATCATGTCGTGCCAGACTTTGACCGGCAGGTTGAAGCGAGCTTCCTTGTCCCACGAAATTGGGGCCACTTGCAACGGGCCGCCATCGCGCGCATAGAAAACCGTGCCGCTGAACATAACGCAGAGGGGCACTTGTCCGTCGCCCAGCCCGTGAAAATATTTCGTGGCGCCGACATTGAAATCGAACGTGCACGGCACCGGTAGATCGACGACAGTTTCCCCCTGAAAGGGTGGGATATTCACGTTCACGTGAGTCCACAGCAGGTTGCGCAGAGTCTGGCTCCAACGCTCTGGCTCGCCGAACAAATCGTGCAGCTTTCGCTGCTCCTCCGCGGTATAGCGGCGCCGCGTAACCTCGAGTTGAATCTGACATCGCAAGACGACGGAATGAATGGCTTCCGAAGGGTCGGCGTTGTTGAGGCGCAGCTTAAAATTGATCTGAGGAGACGCCGAGAATTTGGCCGGCTCCGCGCCCTCGATCTTGAATCCCAAGTCAGGCATGCATTCGGTCCTCTACTACTTCCGCTCTTGTCCGCAATTGGGTGAAGAAGTCGCCGATCTCTTTCCACACTTCCGTCCCGCCCGACAGTCCGCGCCAATGAATCCGAATCAGTCCCACGAGCTTATAGCACGCGTCAATCGGGACGATGTAATATTCCGCCGCGGACACGCCACGCGCGAGCCCTACGCGGTTGACCAGGAACGCTTCGACGTCGGGCTCCATTTTGTTCAGAATCGGATTGCTTTGCACGATGCTGGTCCATGCTTCCAGCGGGAGAAGAGATTCTGTGGCACCTGCCGGACTTGGGTAGAGAGCGCTCACGCGCGAGTCCACACTATTCTGGAAGAAAAAGGCGAGATTGATAGGAATCAGCAGCGAGTCCCACTCGGCGTCGCTGATTTGAAAGTTTGAGAGAAGGCGTATATCGCGCGGGACGCGGCGGTACTTGGTTCCTGCACGTCCGCTGAAAAGCATGGCGCACGCGTCGCAAGCACAATGCATCCGGCGCTGGGTCAGGTCGATCAGATGAGGGTGTTCGGTGCGAAGTTCAGCGCTGCACATCTCGCACTGCTCAACCTGGCGCCGAGGACGGCGCGCGAACTGGCGCAAACTCTCGAATCCGTCTGGCGTTTCGCGAATCTGATCCATCTTCATGGTGACCAGCCGGCAAATCGTTCTTAATCCATCCCGTCGCTAATGAGTATCGCCGGATCTCGAAGTGTAGACGCAGCGGGTGGATACGCTCTTGCGGAGGGAGTGCCAATGAGTTTCTCTATGGCAACAAACCCTGAGGTAGCAGGTTCATCCAGTCCTTCGATCACCAACGTCTTTAGATCAGGCGCAGCTTCGTAGATCGCTTCTTCCACGATTGCTTGCGCTGTTCGTCCCGTGGATCCGCAGGCATGGCCGTCGATGCTGATTCGCACGCGTATATCGCCTTCAGCCGCGCTGATCAAGCTTGCCTCGGCGCCCATCTTGTGGAGTTTCGATTGAATCTGATGCAGTTTGTGTTCGACGCGGGTGGGTAATTCTTCGGGATGGAGTCCGTAGAGAATGAGCAGACTGCTTACGAGCGGATCGCGGCCGAGATCGTCAATGATCCGGGTTCCAGGTTCCCCCGACTGGAATACAACATCCAGGATGCGTTCCAAACCGGCGCCATGCAGGTCCATCAACGACTGCACGAGTTCTTTCGCACCGGCACGGGCGGCCGGATCGGCGATGGTTTCCAGATTCTGAACCAGCTCGCCAATCTTCTGTACTCGCTTCTGGAAATCCTTCTCGTCGATCAATCATCCTCCCAGACCGCAGGGAGCGGGAGCGACCCTCTCAGGCGCCAGTTCACGGACGCCGCTCCCGCTCCACGTAATGGCACCTCCATCAGGGCTGAAGCCCAAACATCGGCGAGTGCCTTGTCTCCAGCGTTTTGCCGTTCCCCAGATACATATGCACACCGCATGGCAAGCACGGATCGAAACTGCGAACAGCTCGCATGATGTCGATCCCCTTGAACTTATCGGGACCGTTCTCTTCGAAGATCGGGGTGTTCTGGACCGCGTCTTCGTAAGGACCGGGCGTGCCATAGACATCGCGCGGATTTGCATTCCATGGCGTCGGAGGATAGGGATGGTAGTTGGCGATCTTACCCTTTCGAATGACGACGTGATGCGATAGGACCCCACGCACGGCCTCGTGGAAGCCGCATCCGACGGCTTCTTCCGGAACCTTGAATTCGTTCCACGTTTTGGTCCGACCAGAGTGCAATTCCTCGAGAGCTTGCTCCGCAAAATAGAGCGCAGCACACGCGGCATAGACCTGGAAGTAGGTCCGAGCACGGTCGCGCTCAATGGCGTTGCTCCACTTTGGAATCTTCCATTCGAATTCCACTTCGGGGAGCGAGGTGGTCTTGGGCAGGTACATCTTCACGCTGTTTCCAGTGGCTTTGATGTAGCCGATATCCACCAAACCAGCCAACGCCGTTGCCCACAGACGGGCGATAGGGCCGCCACCAGTGTCTAGAGCAAGATGGTCGCCCGTACGTTTATCGAGCCACCGAGGAGACATAACCCATGTGTACTTGCCGTTGAAGTCGCGTTTCTGCGGCCGCGGGATTGTCGTCTGATTCCACGGGTGATGTTTATCGACAGGATTTCCATTCGGATCGTTCTTCACGAATGTCTCCGAATTTTGCCAGTCGTCGTAGAAAGAGCTGCCCAGCAGAATGCGAATGTTCAGATTGATGTCGACGAGATCGGTGGTCACGAGCTTTCCGTCAACCACGACCCCCGGCGTGACATACATTTTGCGACCCCACTCAGTCATGTTCTTATATGTGTAGTCGCAATGCGCAGGATCATTGAACGAACCCCAACATCCCAGCAGAATACGCCGCTTGCCAACTTCTTCGTAACCTGGCAAGGCTTCGTAGAAGAAGTCGAAGATGTCGTCGTGAAGTGGAACCACTTTCTTCATAAACTCCACATACTTCATCAGCCGAACGATGTAGTCCGTGAAAAGCTGGATCGTCGGAACCGTTCCGACTCCGCCTGGATACAGAGTCGACGGATGCACGTGGCGGCCTTCCATCAGGCAGAACATCTCGCGCGTCATGCGGCTCATCTGCAAAGCTTCCCGGTAAAATGCGCCGGTAAACGGGTTCAGCGCCCGCATAATGTCGGCGATTGTACGGTAGCCGTGCAGGGCTGCGCCGGGTGCTGCTGTTTTTTCCGCTTTTGCGAACACGCTCGGATTTGTCTCTTTAACCATCTGCTCGCAGAAGTCCACGCCAACCAGGTTGTCCTGAAAAATATTGTGATCGAACATGTATTCGGCGGCTTCGCCGAGGTTGACGATCCACTCAGCTATGGCAGGCGGGCGTACGCCGAATGCCATGTTTTGCGCGTAAGTCGCGCAGGTCGCGTGGTTATCCCCACAGATGCCGCAGATGCGGCTCGTAATGAAATGAGCGTCCCGCGGATCCTTTCCCTTCATGAAAATGCTGTAGCCGCGGAAGATCGACGAAGTGCTGTGACATTCGGCCACTTGGCGGTTCGCAAAGTCGATCTTCGTGAAAATGCCCAGGCTACCCACGATGCGGGTAATCGGGTCCCAGTTCATCTCGACCAGATTCCTACCTTTGGTCGCGGCCTCTTTCGTCGGTGCAGTAATCGTGCTCATGTCGATCGCTCCTCTCAGTAGAGATCGGGTCAGTAGGATCTGGGATGGTAGCCAGTAGTGAGTTCGGCACGCGCATGCCGCCACTTCGGCTCTTTATTGACGGTGGCCTGAGTCAGCGAACGTAAGGCACTAATCGCCCGGCCGTACGCTCCGACCGCACCCGAGGAAATCTTTGCGCCTGGGGGTTCATCCATGAATGGCATGAACTTATCCGGAAAACCGGGCATGGTGCAGCCGATGCAGATGCCGCCGACGTTGGGGCAACCGCCGATGCCGGCCATCCACCCCCTCTTGGGGACATTGCAGTTGACTACGGGTCCCCAGCAGCCGAGTTTCACGATGCACTTCGGAGAGCCATAGACTTCTGCGAAATCGCCTTGCTCGTAATAGCCGGCTCGATCGCAGCCTTCGTGAACCGTTTTTCCGAAAAGCCAAGTGGGACGCAACTGATCATCGAGGGGAATCATGGGCGCCCGTCCTGCCAATTGGTAAAGGAGGTAGAGGACGGTTTCCATGAAGTTGTCGGGCTGGACAGGACATCCAGGAACATTGACGATCGGGAGACCGGCCTTGGAACTCCAGTTCCATCCCAGATAGTCGGCCAAACCCATGCATCCGGTAGGATTTCCTTCCATCGCGTGAATGCCGCCGTAAGTGGCGCACGTGCCACAGGCAATGACCGCTGTCGCCTTTGGTGCGAGGCGATCGATCCACTCATTGGTGGTAATGGGCTGCTTGGTGGTCGGGTCTGTACCTAGGGCTGCCCAATAGCCTTCTTTCTTTATTTTCTCGTTTGGAATGGAGCCCTCGACGACGAGGACGAAAGGTTCCAGACGCCCTTCTTCCGCCATATACCAGTATTTAAGGAAGTCGTCGCCGCATTCGTAGGCAAGTACCGGATTGTGAAGATGAACCTTCGGCAATCCTGGAATCGCGCCCAGGAGGACGTCTTCTATGCTCGGTTGGGTTGCTGCGGTAATTGAAACGGAATCTCCGTCACAGCCTAATCCGGCTGTCATCCAGACTATGTGTACTTCCGGAACGGCCGATGGATGTTGCGTAACACGACCGTACGGCGCTGTCTCCGCTGCCATAGCTGGTCTCCTTTCGATTTTCGGTGAAAACGGTTTGAATTCGCGCGCGGACAATTCGGAGCGGGCCTGGTCAACGCACACTATGCCTACAAAGACGGGTCGCAGAAAACCCGGGCAGGTACCCACAAGCACCTGTCAGGATGATTGACCCACAGCATCGACAAAATCGCTGTGCCTCCACAAGCGGGTGGGGCCTTCTTTTCCCTTGCTACTAAGTCGTAGGGGAGGATCAGGGATTCCCTGCCCCGATCGGGTGAACAAAACGAATCAGCCCGGCTAAATGGGACAATCAGCGAATGTCGTCAGGCCGACTTTTCGCCGACGCTCCATTGAATGGCATGCTGCACCAGCTCGCGCGCGCTGCGGAGAGAGAGCTTCTCTTTAATATGGGCCTGGTAGGATTCCACGGTCTTCACACTGATATGGAGCTCTTCCGCGATGCGTCGTGTCGAATGACCTTCTCCGATCAGGCGGAACACCTCTAACTCCCTGTCGGTGAGATCGGCGACGGAGGCGGGGCGGCCAACACCACGGCTGCCGATGTAGCGCTGCAGCATGCGATTGGCAATTCGTTCGCTCACATAAATTTCCTTGCTGAGAATCCGGCGAAGCGCGACCAGAACTTTCTCGGCGGCCTCTTGTTTCATGATGTAGCCTTGCGCGCCGGCACGGAGCGCGCGCTCGGCATAGATTCCTTCGTCATGCATCGACAAAATCAGGACTGGAAGGTCCGGGTATCGCATGCGAAGATCCTTAAGAAGATCAAGGCCATCGGGACCGTTCAGCGAAATATCAACGATCAGGATGTCTGGTTTAACCGTGGGGACAGACTGAATCGCGGTGTGCGCATCTTCCGCTTCGCCACAAACCGCCAGATCCGGTTCGCGGTTGATCAGCAATGTGAGCCCCTGGCGCACGATGGGGTGGTCGTCAACCACAAAAACCTTATTTTTCTTAGTCGCACCATTGCTCTGGTTCATGTTCGCTACCTCGATACTTTCTCGCCAGCGAGGGGAAAACGACACGTCACCGACGTTCCCCGCGGCAGTTCTTTGCGAATTTCCAGATTTCCGCCGATTACTCCCGTGCGGTAATTCATGATCTGCAGCCCAACTCCGGTGCGCGGCGTAAGGGGACGCTCGATGCCGATCCCATCGTCCTTAATCATTAAAGTTCCTTCGCGCTCGCCTCCAAAAAGACGAATCACAATGTTGTTGGCATGCGCGTGTTTTATAGCGTTGTTCACGGCTTCCTGGGCAATCCGATACAAGTGCGTGGCCATCGGCGCGTTGTGAACCAAGACTGTGTTTTCGCACTCAAAACGGCAGGTGATGCCGAACAGGTCCTCCACTTCCGAAGCGTGGAGTCGCAGCGCCGACATCAGCCCATGTGCTTCCGAAACGACCGGCAACAGTCCTCGCGATAGTTCACGAGTCTTCAGAATGGCATCGTTCACGAGCTGAACAATTTTGGCGGCGTCACTCGCCTCGGGAACTTGCCGTTCCACCAATTTCTTTTCCTGCACCTTAGTCATGAAAGCGATGCCAGTGAGATGCTGCCCCAAACCATCGTGCAGATCCTGGCCGATTCTGCGCTGCTCACGCTCGCTGATTTCGAGGACCGTCCGCTCCAGACGCTTGCGGTCGCTGATATCACGAATGGCGCTGGAAACCAGAACGCCTTCTTCGGTCTCAAGAGGACTGAGACTGATCTCCACTGGAAACTCGTGGCCATCTTTATGAAGCGCGTACAATTCCACTCCTCCACCCATGGGGCGGACTCGCGGTTCGGCGAAGAAATTTCTACGATGTCTCGGATGGGTCCCGCGCAGGCGGTGCGGCACCAGCTTTTCAATTTCTGTCCCTAACAGCTCCTCGCGGGGATATCCGAAAAGCTTTTCCACCTGCGCATTAACTAGAACAATTTTTCCTTTTTGGTCGACCACGACAACCGCATCAGGCGCCGCTTCGAGCAGGCCGCGGAATCTGGCTTGCGCGCGCTTCTGGTCAGTGACGTCGATACCGGAAGCGATCATGTAGCTGGGCGTCTGTTTAGCGGCGGGTAACAATGCTGCGGACCACGAAATCGTTCGCCGGCTGCCGTCGCGCGTAATCCAAGACGTTTCGTATTCGGTTCGCGACTGCTTTTCCCAAATTTGCCGGAAGGTTCTCTGGAATTGTTGTTTCTCTTCGTCGATCAGAAAAACGTCCCATAAGAGTTGTCCGACGGTTTGTTCAAGCGATCGACCACTGATTTGCTGGCAGGCGCGATTAAAACGCACAATACGGCCGTCTCGATCTAACACCACCACCAGCGCCCCTACTGTGTCCAGAATGGCTGAAACCACGTTGCGTTCATTTTGTAATTCTTCTTCCGTGCGCTTGAGATCGCTAATGTCGAAGCCGACGCCGTGGATAAACCACGGGCGGCCATCGGGATAGCGGATCATCTTGGCTTCGCAGTGGAACCAGATGACGCGTCCGTCGCGAGCAATGACGCGGTATGCCGACCGCAGCGGTTTGCCGGAGATGAACATCTCCGCCGCTTCCGCGCTCCAGCGATCTTTGTCGTCCGGATGCACCTGCCGGTACCAGAGCACCGGGTCTTCCAGCCACTCCGCCTGGGAAAAGCCAAGTGTTGCCTCGATCTGCGGGCTCACATAGGCTTCTCCGATTCCGCGATCGAGGTAGGCCATAAATACGACGGCGGGAAGTTGCTCGACCAGAGCGCGGTACTTCGCTTCCAGATTTGGAAGCGCCGTCGCCTGGCCTGGAATTTCTGGAAGCCCGAAGGAATGATGAATCGCCGCCGAGTCCGCGATTTCGGCCCCCTGCAGGTAGGTTTGAGCGAGCTCGCTCAGGATGGATTCAGCGTCTTCCGGGCTCAGCGATCTCTCATTTGAGACCGATCCTGCTCCGCCCATTGCGCTCTCCGTCTTCCAGAACGTGCTCATCAAAAAACTCCAGTTGCCCTTCTAAATATCCTGCGGAGTCTGCTTTCGGCTTCTCCAAGTTGGTTCCTTATTCAAAGACGCTTGGGTGAACCTGCGGAGCGCGTGGATCGCCCGGCCATACGTTTGCACAGCTTGGGAGGACAACAACGACCCGGGGGGTTGGTTCATGAATGGCATGAATTTATCGGGGAAGCCGGGCATGGTGCATCCAATGCAAATTCCACCAACATTTGGGCATCCGCCGAGCCCGCCCATCCAACCGCGCTTACCCACGTTGCATTGAACAACGGGTCCCCAACAGCCGAGTTTCACAATACACAGCGGCGAGCCGTACTCGTCGGCAAATTGTCCTTGTTCGTAATAGCCGCCGCGGTCGCACCCCTCGTGCAAAGTGCTGCCGAATAGCCAATCCGGGCGCAGCGCTTCGTCGAGTTTGATCATCGGCGCGCGGCCGGCCGCCATATACAAGAGGTACAAGACGGTTTCCATCAAGTTGTCCGGTTGTACTGGACAACCGGGAACGCACACGATGGGAATCTGAGCCCGCGATTTCCATTTCCAACCGAGATAATCCGGCAGTCCCATGCAGCCGGTTGGATTCCCCTCCATCGCGTGAATTCCGCCATAGGTAGCGCAGGTGCCGGCGGCAATGATGGCCCAGGCTTTGGGCGCGAGTCGATCCAGCCATTCACAAGTCGTGATGGGCTGGCCTGTCAGTGGATCGGTGCCGAACGAAGCCCAATATCCTTCGGTCTTGTTATGCTCGTTCGGGATGGAACCCTCGACGACGAGAATGAATGGACGCTGTGCGTGGCCTGCGGCCGCTTCCTGAAAAGGGCGGACGAATTCACTTCCGTTTTCGTAAGCGAGAAATGGATTGTAGAACTTGACCTTCGGGATCCACGGCAGGGCACCCGTTACTATGTCTTCAATGCTCGGCTGCGATGCGCCGGTCATCGCGATCGTATCCCCGTCGCAACTCAATCCCGCCGTCAACCAGAGAATGTCGATTTCTTTGATTGCGGCGGTACCCGCAGATTCTTCGCCCAGAACCATCGACTGTACCCTCGGTCCATTTTCCTCTGCGCCCGCGTATTCTAGCCTATTTCGGCGAGACTGGCGGCTTGGAACGACCGTTACGCGGATTCGCGAACATGATTAAATCTTCGCTAGAGCCGAGGTCACCCGCGCGCGTTGAGAAGCGTTGGCGGCGTCATGGCTTCACTCTAGTCTCATTCTTGCTTCTTTTCTCCGCGAATCTCACAGCAGAAGAACTGTCTCTGAATGGCCGGGTTGTCGACCCCCAAAATAATCCGTTTCCCATGGCCACAGTGCAGCTCTTGCAAGGCGGCCAAGTTCTGAAGCTAGCGACCTCCGGCGCAGATGGCCGATTTCAGCTGAAGATCGAGAGCCCGGGAGATTACATCCTCAAAGTTGTGGCGAACGGATTCCGCCCGGTCACACAGCGCGTCACAATCCGGGTCGGCGCAAATGTTCCGATCGAAATCCGAATGGGAGAACTATCACCGCATGAGGAGAAGATCACAGTCACTGCCGGAGTGAAGGAAGTAGATATTCTTTCGCCCGACCCAGCTGAGCGCGTGTACATCACTGAGGATATGCTCGACGCTAACCCCGGTCGGCCCGGTGCTCCGGTATCGATTCCAGGGTATCCCATCGAAACTGCCTCTAGCGGGATAAAGGCTCCGCAGTACTTTGCGCCGGGAGTTGCTGGAGATCATGGCGAGCCGATTGCACAATATATCGGTGTTGGGAGCTACCTCGTGCCCAACAATTTATCCGCGAACGCTCACGGCAATGGATACGCTGACCCGAACGTATTCATCCCTCAAGTACTCGAGAGCGTGCAAGTGGACGGCGGTGCGTTCAACGTCCGAGAGGGAAATCACTCGGTGAACCTCGCAGCGACCTACCGCTTGCGCTCCCATCTCGATCCGTTCCTCATGCTCACCGGAGACTACAGAGACATCGACGTGGTAACCGGATTCGGCCCGACTCCAAACTCGTGGATCGCACTAGAGACTTCTTGCGGGAATGGTTTTCTCAGTCGTCTGGAGCATCGGCAACAATACAAGTTCAACGGTGAGCGCGGCATTGAGGCAGGAGCGCACCGGTTCACTGTCATCGGCATGGGATATTACGGCCAGTCTTATGTTCCCGGGTTGGTTCCGCTTCGCGCTCCGAATGCGGGCGATCCGGATGTTGTCAATTTTGGCGACACGATCGATCCGCGGCAGAAGGATCAAACTCATTCCGCCATGATTGCCGTAAACGACGAGTGGAAAATCCGATCGTCGCAAGAGCTGCAGCTTTCCGGATTTTTCCGGAGCTATAACTTGTCATTGTATTCAGACTTCGGGCAGGGACTCATCCGGCAAAGTGAATTCCGCACAGTCGCAGGCGCCAGTGCAAATTACACCGACAAGATCGCCGAGTATTTCTCACTGCTCGCCGGTGCGGACTACAATCGCGAGGCTCCGCGCCGCGATGATCTCGACCACTACGGCTTTTTCAATCCCGCGGCTCCCGGCTATTACGGCCCGTTTACTCCTGTCACGGCGAACAACGTCACCATCGGGTCGGTGTCACCGTATGTCGCGGCCGAAGGAACAGTCGCTCGCTACTTCCGCTATTACGCAGGTTGGCGTCGCGACGAGATTGATTTCAACAACCAAGACTTGCTCGTTCCGCAGCACTCATTTCAAAATTGGGTGGGAGTGAACTCGCCGAAGGTGACGCTATCGTTTCTGCCGAAAGATTCCTGGTTCGTTCCACTGCTATCGCTGAGCTTCGGACAAGCGTTTTTCACCAACGATCCTCGCATCGGTACCGGCACGTCTCTCGAAACTCCGGTCAGCTCGGCCCACTCCTATCAGCTTGTGGCCAGCAAAACGATTCGAAAAACAGATGTGCGCCTCACCCTCGGGCATGTCACGACCAGTGCGACACCGGCAAAGATCGATCCCGACACAGGGCTGCAATTTGACGAAGGGCCGGGCCGGCTGCGATTTATGACAGTAACTGTGAAGCAGACCTTTGGCGGTGGATCGCTTCTGGCGACATTTTCGAAAGCGGATGCTCGTGATCTGCTGACCGGAGATCCGACTCCGGAAGCACCCCGCACGATCTTCGATTTGTTGGGAACGTTACAGAGGCTTCCGCTTCATCTCGAAGCGCGCGCGGAATTCGAATATGTCGGAACAAAGCCCCTTGGTACCGGTTGCTTACCCGTGCTGAGCGCCCAATGCACGGGAACTTCGGTCGAAGAATTTCGCGGAGCGTTGGTCAGGTCATTCTTGAGTGGACGGTTGGGTGCGGGCGTGAATTTTCTCATCGCCAGCGGATTTACCGGCCAGACGACCGAGAATTTCTACCCGTCCGCGATTCAAGAGGTGGTGGGAGTGCGCGTTCCGTCGTACGCCAGTATTAGCCTTACTTACCGGTTCGGCCACACTCCGTCGCACTGATTGAGCGCCTCGTCTCTGCTTCAGACTTGCAAGTTGCGAAGGTAAGGAACGCTGGCCTTCATCATATCCAGATTCATCTCGACGAAATAATTCTTGATTCCGCCAATTTTTGCAGCGGAAAAAATCTTCTTCCAATCAAGAGTGTCTTGTCCGACTGGCACGATTTTCTTCGTTGCCGCAGACCAGCCTTGCACGTGCATGGAAATGAAACGTCCCGGATACTTCGTGAAATACTCCGCTGCGTCGTAGCCGTTGCTGATAGTCGAAACTTGAAATTGAAACTTCACGAACTTGGGGTCGAGAAGGTCAAAGAGGACGTCGTAAGTGCGCTTGCCATCTACCATCGACAGTTCGAAGCCTTCGTTGTGCAGGCCCTGTTGGATGCCAGCCTTCGCAGCCTTTTCTCCCATTTTGTTGTATTCATCGGCCGCTCGCTTCACATCGTCCATTGTTGGTTTCTCGCCCGCATCGAGGCTGGGAACAAGCATCTGCGTTAATCCAACATCTTTTGCCCACGCGATGCGATCGTCCTGATTCTTTCGGAGTTCCTCGATACCAAAGTGGGAGCTTACGCAGCTTACGCCCGCATCCCCGAGAATTTTCCGAAGCTCGGCCCCGCTGTATTTCGCGAGGCCTGCGAACCCTGAATCCGCGTATCCGACCGGAGAGCACAGTTCAATCGTCTGAAAACCGGCCGCCGACAATTGCTTGATTGTCCCGGGAAAATCCTTAGCAATCATCTGCCGCACGGGCCAAGTTTGACACCCGATCGGCATGCCGAGCGGATTGGCACGAAGAGAAAGCACACCGGCGGAAAGCAAGCCGGCAGTCGCCGCTTGCGCGGTTGCAATCTTGCAAAATTCTCGCCTGGAAATCGCAGACATTGAGGTCTCCTGAACCGATGATGATTAAAAATCGACGAACGCGAATCTAAAGTTCCCACCCGCTGCGGCGTGCCGGACGGATGTAGTCTTGCGCAAAGTCAGAACTGTTCGCTTTTAGGTTGGCGCGGTCCCAATGCAGCGTCTGGCCCGAGCGTACGGCAACGTTTCCCAGAAGAAGAGTCTCGGTAACGAGCCCTTCGAATTCGAAATTTCCACCGGGCTTCATCTTGCTGCCTTTGCAGGCATCGAGCCATTCTCGTTCGTTGCCGGGAGAACGGGGCAGCGTCTTCGGCGGTTGCTTGTAACTGTCCATTTTGGACTGCGGAATCAGCATTGGATTAGCCCCGTTGAAACTGCAGAGAATTTTGCCGCGATCTCCGATGAATAGGAGTCCTTCATCTTCTTCGCCTTGTCCTTTGAGCGGACGATTGTCTTCAAGTTCTTCGGGTCGAGCAGGCTTTAGCCCGCCGTCATACCAAGTGAAGCGTACCGGAGGCATGTCCCCGCGAGCGGGAAAATCATAGCGAATGATCGATGCCTGGGGGTAAGTTTCATCGTAGCGATCGGTGGAACTCGATTCGACGCTCACAGGCGCTTCAAGTTTCAATACACGAAAGATTGTGTCGTAACTGTAGGAGCCCATGTCGCCGAGTGCCCCGCAACCGAAGTCTCCCCAGCCGCGCCACACGAAAGGAAGGTACGCTTTATTGAAGGGTCGGACAGGCGATGGGCCAAGCCACAAATCCCAATCTAACCCTTCAGGCACGGGCTCGGTTTCCTTCGGACGCTCAATCCCCTGAGCCCAGAATGGACGGCTGGACCAATTCTTGACCTCGCGCACCGGACCAATCGCGCCGCTCCAAATCCATTCGCACAACTGACGGGTTGCTTCTGATGCCTGGTTAGCGACAGCAATCTGGGTCGCTACGCCAGTTTCGCGAGCGATCTCAGCGATACGCCGCGCTTCATAAATCGTGTGGGTCAGCGGTTTCTGACAGAAGACGTGTTTGCCTTTCTTCATCGCAGCTGCGGATACCACCGCGTGCAGATGATCGGTAGTGCACACAACGACCGCATCCAGATCTTTCTGTTTCTCGAGCAGTTCGCGAAAGTTGCCGTAGGCCGCACAGCCGCGCGATTGTCCCGAGCGATTTTGCGTGCCGTTGTAGGCGTCGACGATCTTCTGAGCGGGCTCGCGACCGGCGACTCCGCTGGTGACGGCCAGAGAGTGTGTCAATTGGATGGGCTGATCGGGACTGAGCCAGTCCCAGCCGCTGTCGACACCAAGAAGCTTACGGACGGAATTACAGAATTCGTGCGTGCTCCATTGTGGATAATTCGCCGCGCTTCGATTCGGATCGCAGACGGCTACGCCTTGCACGTCTGGCTCCTTCAAAAAATGCAGCATGACGCGCATACCTTGCGCGCCGACGCCAACGAAGGCGATGTTGACCTTGTCGCTCGGCGGAACATAGCCCACTCCTCCCAACACGCGCCGCGGGACAATCGTGAAGCCAATGGCGGCTGCTGAACTCTTTGCGATGAATTCGCGCCGCGAAAGTGATTCCGAGAAAGAGGTGTTGGACGAAAGCGGATTCTTCATTGTCCCTCCCTAACCGAGTCAACATACGCTTGCGCCGCAAGCTTTGCCACTGTCACGCGCACAGACCTTTCAGGGATCTCTAGGGGTCTTCTTATGCTAGGGTCCGCGCATACTCGACGTCTGCCTTCATGTCGTTGTTCACGTCGCCTTCTTTTTCGTATTCGATGGCGACGAGATGAGCAAAGTCCTGGCGATGGAGTTCCTTCATAACGTCAGGAATTCGTGAGATTCCCTTTCCCAGCAAGACATTCACTTCGCCACCCGAAGCTTCAATGTCTTTGAGATGAACCAGTTTCAGTCGAGGTCCGAGTTTGCGTATCGCTTCTACGGGATCCTGCCCGCACGAGGCGAAGTGCCCGACGTCGGCGGTCGCGCCGACCGTGTTCGAAAGACCCGACAGTGCCTTGAGAACGTCGTCCGAGGTCTCATACGCGAATCTTTCGCCCTTAAAGAAATGATTATGGATGCCGAACGTTATTCCCGACTGCGAAAATCGCTGATCGAGGCTGGTGAGAATACTGCCTGTCGCATCACCGGTAACGTTTTGCGCGCCAAGAATCTTGGCGAAGCGCAACGCGTTCTCCAGATCCTGATCGTCCTTGATTGTCGCACTGTAATAGGACACACAGCGGATTGCAGCGCGATCGAACTTCGTACGAGCCGAGCGGAATAAATCATCCGTAGGATGGTTCATGAGCATGAACTCTCCCCGCGACATCTCGATCTCCGAGACCTTTAGCGCATTCAGTTGGATGATCATGTCGTCCAGTGAGAGGTTGTGATAGCTGTAGGTGCCGATACCAATGTTGAGCTTGGTTGCGGAGGGCCAAGGCAGGGCCGCGGCGACGAGTCCGCCCGAGGCCAGTTTTCCGAACTCTCTGCGCGTCATCGAAGAATGCGTCGCGAAGTTTCTTGAGGCTGCCATGGATTATGGAAACTATTTCTTATTGGGCAACGAACGCGGCGTAATGTCGGCATTCGCCATTCCTGTTGCCCAGCGGATCGCTCCGACCATCATTTCCTGGAACTCTGGTTTATCCCACGTTTCACTGACGTGTCCCAGCGTCGTATAGTACACGCGCCCTTTTCCGTACATTTTCGCCCACGTTACGGCGAAATCGCGGTCAGTCCGGTGGACTTTCTTGTTGCTGAGATCGATCTTGTCAGGATCAAGTCGCATCAACACTCTCACCTTGTCACGCGAGTAATTCCGTACCTGGTAGATTTCTTCTCGCAGTACAAACGACGCCGGCCATTTTTTCATTCCGGGGAAATCTGCATCTTCCACCAGGATCGGCGCGTCGAACGTGCCCCATGGATGTTCGTCGTAGTAACCCCCGATCATCTCTCCATATTCCGGCCAGTCGACGAAAGTGATGGCCGCGCTGTGGATGCCGATGAAGCCCTTCCCGTCGTCGTGGACGAAGGAAAGAAAGTCCGACTTCTGCTGCGCATCCATCTCTAGATCGCCTCCAGTGAAGAAGACAACAGCATCGAAGTTATCGAGATTCTTAGCGTTATATTCCAGCTTCTTCTTCGTCAATGCCTCGGTGTCCGTGCGAAGTGTGGTGTCCCACAAGCCGGATTCGGTTCCAAGCCGCTCGATCGCGGACATGGCATGAGACACGGATTCGTGCCGGTATCCCTTTTCTTCCCCGATCACCAGGATGTGCTTCCTCGAAGGAGCCGCCGATTGGGCCGCCGACATTGAGCAGGCGACAGCGATAACGGCGAGCGTTCGAACAAAGTTCCTGATACAGAGCCGGGAGTGGGTGCCGAGGTGACCGATCTGTCTTACCATCATTTTGTCTCGGCCGCGGGAACGTCCACCCAACTTCGCGTCCGATTGCTTTGCAGTTCGGCGTTCAGGATACTTGAGTTGGCGCAGTCCATCGACAAACTGTGGATACTCAGAGCGTCGCTGCCTGGAGTTCCGATCGATGCATAGAATCTTCGGAATACCTGTTTGAATGTGTCGTCATAGCCTTCGCTGTGGCCTCCAGGAAGATCGGCGAAGCTGCGGGCTGCAGGTTTCAGCAGCGACGGATCCTTGATGAATATCTGATTGCTAACGTCGCGGTGACCAGCCCATAGTTCATCAGGACGCTCCTGATCCCAAGCGACCGATGATTTTGTGCCGTAGATTTCGATGCTCAGCCGGTTCTTGCGTCCGGCGGAGACCTGGCTCGCGGTGACGCTGCCGCGCGTACGCGTACCCATCCGGAAAATCACCGCTCCGAAATCCTCCGTATCTACTGGGGTTTCGATGTAGTCTTCCGGGCCGAGCAACTTATTCGCAAATGTCTCCACGGAATGTTTTGGTTGCTTCCGGGTGGGATGGAATGTCTGCAGATCGGCGCAAAGCGATTTCACGCGCAAGCCGGTAACGTGCTCGGCCATGTCAAACCAGTGCGAGCCGATATCGGCCATGCAGCGCGAAGGCCCTCCGGCTTTCGTCTCGACGCGCCAGTTCCAATCGGTATCGTAGAGAAGCCAGTCCTGCGAATACGTGCCTTGAACCACGAGAATGTCGCCCAGATCTCCCGCTTCGCGCATACTGCGCATCTGTTGCACCATCGGGTAATAGCGCAAATTGTGGCAAACACAATTTCGCAAGCCCTTCTGTGCCGCCAGCGCAACCAATTCTTCGCCTTCTTCTACGGTCGTGGCCAGCGGCTTTTCGCAAAGTACGTGCTTGCCTGCGTTGAGCGCGTCTTTCGCCATGGAGAAATGCTGCGCGTTGGGAGTGCAGACATGGACCGCATCGATAGCTGGATCGCGCAGGACTTCGCGATAGTCCGTTGTAATCGTAGCGACCGAAAAACCCGCGCCCAATTTTCGCGCAGCCTCGAGATTTCTGCCCACCACCGCGGCTGCGTCTACGGACTCAACCCGACGCACGCCCTCAAGATGTACTCGTCCCATGAAACCCGTGCCGAAAATCGCGGTTCTGATCTGCTTCATCGCTCTCTTTCGCTCCTAATTCATTCAACACCGCCTCGATTCAAGGCGAGGCAATCACACTAAGTCCACCAGGCGGCGCCTGGCTTCTCGCGGATAACAATGCCGTTGAGAAAGTTTGCCGCCTTCGTCAGACCTTCTTCTGGAGAGAGCAAGCTGTCTTCATGCTCAATGGAGACGACATAGTCGTATCCAAACATGCGCAGCGTCGAAATGAGCTCGCTCCAAAACTCCGCGCCGTGACCATAGCCGCAAGTGCGGAAGATCCAACTGCGGTCGCGCTCCTGTGTGTATGGCTTCGTATCCAGGACGCCTGTGCGCGCCAAGTTCGTTGGATAAAGCTGCGTGTCTTTGGCATGAAAATGAAAAATAGCGTCCTGGAGCACGCGGACGGCGGCGATCGGATCGATGTTCTGCCAGAAAAGATGGCTGGGATCGTAGTTGCAGCCAACATTGTTTCCCGCGATTGAGCGCAACCGAAGCATTGTCTCCGGGTTATAGACAACAAATCCCGGATGCATCTCGACGGCGATCTTCACGCCATGGTCTGCGGCAAACTTCGCGTGCTCCACCCAATATGGAGCGACAACTTCATTCCACTGCCAATCCAGAACCTTGAGGTA
Organism: uncultured Acidobacteriota bacterium; assembly: GCA_963787685.1. Lineage (GTDB taxonomy): Bacteria > Acidobacteriota > Terriglobia > Terriglobales > Acidobacteriaceae > Sulfotelmatobacter. The sequence continues at coordinate 177,483 of CAWBED010000017.1, read as the reverse complement.
GTCGGGCGGCCAGGGACAAGTAACCCAGTTGGGGGCGGTCGCATTCGGCGAATCGCCGGGACATCCGGAAAAGTCCACCATCATCGGAACGCCCAGCTTTTCGGCCAGCAGAATCGTCTTGCGGCTCACATCACGATCCTGCTTGGCGCGGTCCTTGTCGGGATGCAGTGGATTGCCATGACAGCTCAGAGCGCTGATCTTTGTACCGTGGTCGTCCAGAATCTTCTGAAACTCAGCCAGAGCTGAGGGATTTTCCAGCATCGAGAGCTTGCAGTGAGCATCACCTACATAGTTTCCCGTGGCGAGTTCGACGGTATCAATATGGAGCGCTCCCAGTTTCTTAAGGACCACCGGAAGCGGCAGCTGTGACAGCAGGGGAGTAAAGACTCCAACGCGCATAACCCTGTTCTCTCCTTGAATTGAACGGCCTCATTCTATCGCAGCCGCCATATGTTACCTTTTAGGTTTTGCGGGTATCAGGGGAACCTGTCCGGCGCAGATCTATGCTGGACAATTTCGCGTATCGCATTCGTCGGGAGGAGATCGCTTGCGTCCAGCTCGAATCATTTCTTTTCTCTTTCTGTTATTGCCCGTTTGCATGGCCGCGCAGAATCAGGCTGCTGTCGATCCTTCGCTTCCGCCCCCGCCGCACGAGAAACAGGTGCGCCTTAAGCATGTCCTCGTGATCGGACAGACCAAGGGATTTGAACACGACTCGGTGTCCGACGCGATGGTCGCCATCTATAACCTGGGCCGCGACAGTGGGCTTTGGGATGCCACGTTGCGCACCGATGTCGAGCTGATCACGAAGAAAGATCTGGCCCGAAACACGAAAAATCTTAACTACTTCGATGCTCTCGTTTTTGTGAGTACGACTGGAGAGCTCGATCTTGACGACAGCCAGAAAGCTGACATGATGTCGTTCATCAAGGAAGATGGAAAGGGCTTCGTCGGTGTTCACGCTGCACTCGACACGAATTACAAATGGCCGGAATACGGCGAGATGATCGGAGGATGGTTCGATCAGCATCCATGGTCCACTTTCAATGCGCCGATCATTAATGAGGATCCCAGCTTCCCTGCTGTTCGACACTTTCCAAGAGCGTTCCTTAAATACGACGAGATCTATCAGCCCAAAGAGTGGTCGCGAGAGAAGGTCAACGTGCTGCTTAGCCTCGATCCCTCAAAGCTGAACTACGCGAACAACCCTCGCGTGCATCGAACAGATCATGATTTTGCCGTGGCTTGGGACAAGAAGTATGGAAAAGGGCGAGTCTTTTATTCCACGCTCGGCCACACCGAAGAGGCATGGAGCGACCCCGACATCAGAAAAATGTATTTTGAGGCGATCAAGTGGGTTCTGGGTATGACCGAAGGCAGTACCGCTTCCCATCCGCGTCCACAGATGCCGGGCGATCAACACTAAGGACTCCGCGATGAACTTTCCGCAGTCAATTCGACATTGCAGCGTTGTGCTCGCAGCAGTTTGTTTCGCGGGACTCGCGTCTTCGGCGGCGCAATCACCAACGAAGCAGCCTAACGCGGCCCCGTCGGCGGCCAAATCGTATCCACCGGAACTGGTTCAGCAAGGTAGCGCTCTTTTCCGGAAGGATTGTTCTTTCTGTCACGGACGCGACGCCGGCGGAGGAGAAAGTGGACCAGATCTTACGCGCTCGAAGTTGGTGACGGCGGATGTGGACGGAGACAAGATCGGTCCCGTCGTTCGCAACGGGCGGCCCGACAAAGGCATGCCACCGTTTGATCGCACGGACCAGCAGATCGCCAGCCTCGCCGCCTTCATTCACACTCAACAAAACAATGCTGTCGCAACCGGCGGTCGCCGGGGCAGTGGCGGACGGAAGGGCGTTGATGTTTCCGATCTTCAAACCGGAAATGTCGAAGCGGGCAAGAAATATTTTGAAGGTGCAGGCGGATGTTCAGGCTGCCATTCTCCAACCGGCGATTTAGCTGGCGTTGCTTCGCGCTATCAGGGTCTTGAGCTCGAAGAGCGAATGCTCTATCCAAAGCACGCGAAACCCAAAGTCTCGGTCACTCTTGCGTCTGGTCAAACCGTCGATGGCAAATTGGCCTATCTCGATGAGTTTACGGTTGGACTCATCGACTCCGACGGTTCGTATCACTCGTGGCGGATACGCGATGTGCAATACAAAGTCGATCCGGCTTTGGACGCTCATGTGGAATTGTTTCCGAAGTACACCGATGCTGACGTTCACAACTTGATGGCCTATTTGCAAACGCTGCGTTAACGCGAACTAGCGAACCTTGGATGTTGTGAAGTCCGGAGGCCCTAACCAATATGAATTTTGTGCGGAATGGATTTCTGATTGCCGTAAGCGCGCTCCTGACGCTCTCGACGCCGGCCAGTTCTGCGGGCCCAGGGCGCGGACGAGCAACTTCTTCTGCATCCGAAGTCTGACAGCTGGCCCGGCTATCATGGGGATTATTCCGGAAGGCGTCACAGTTCCCTGAAGCAGATCACGCCGCAGAACGTTAACAGCCTCTCGTTGGCTTGGGCTTTTCAAACCAATCAGAGTGCGCTCATTAAGTCTTCCCCTTTATTGGTTGATGGCATTTTGTACTTTACGGTTCCCGACAATATCTGGGCGATTGATGCGCGCTCGGGGCACCAGATCTGGCATTACAACAAGCCGACAAGCGAAGGCGAGCACATCGGGAATCGCGGAGTCGCGATGTACAAGGGTTATCTATTCTTCTCAGCTCCGGATGCGCACTTGGTTTCGCTGAACGCGAAAGACGGAAGCGTTCGCTGGAAAGTCTCAGTTGCCGATGTCTCAAAAGGGTATTGGACAAGCATGGCGCCACTGGTCGTGGGGAACCACGTGCTGGTGGGTGTCTCCGGAGATTTCGACAACTTGAGTGGCTATATCCGCGCGATCGATCCCGAGACCGGGGCGACCCAGTGGCAATGGAATTCCACTCCCCCGGCCGGAACTCCCAATCAAACGACTGGCGGCATGACATGGATGACTGGCACGTATGATCCCGATCTGAATCTTGTGTACTGGGGAACTGGAAATCCCACTCCTGTCCTGAATGGAACAACGCGTCCCGGCGACGATCTCTATACGTGTTCGATCGTTGCGCTGAGCCCGGATACGGGCAAGCTGGCATGGGCCTTCCAAGTCTCACCGCACGATACTCACGATTGGGATGCCGTCGAAACTCCGGTGCTGGTCGACGGAGAGTTTCACGGCGAGCCGAAGAAGATGTTAATGCAGACGTCGCGAAACGGATATTTCTTCGTCCTTGATCGCACGAATGGAAAAAATCTGCTGACTGTTCCATATGGGCCGGTGAATTGGACGCTGGGCATCGACAAAGAGGGACGTCCGATTCCGAATCCAGCGAAGGAACCTGCTCCTGACGGGCGACTGATCGCGCCCGATGAGGGCGGCATGACGAACTACCGCTCTCCCAGCTTTCGATACGAAGAACGGTTTATTCGTAGTCGATGCCCATCCGAGTTGGAGTCTCTATTTCGCCAAGCCAGCGGATGGAGTCTACGGTTGGGCCGGGCGCGGACTACGACGTTTGGGGCAAAGGCGTGATCGAAGCCATTGACTATCAAACCGGCAAAATTCGATGGAGTCATGAGGTTGGCCCGGGAGGTTCGGGCGCCGGAGTGCTAACGACGGATGCGGGTCTCACGTTTACAGGTGATGCGATGGGTAATTTCCTCGCGTTGGATTCGACCGACGGCAAGACCCTGTGGCACGCGGGCTCCGGCTCGCAGATCGTCAGCTCTCCGATTACTTACGAGCTTGACGGCCGACAATATATCCTCACCAGCAGCGGTAGCGTGATGTTCGCATGGGCGCTTCCGGAATCGTGAGCTTCGCTCTGAATCTTCTAAGCAATGTTGAGTGCAGTTCAGCGAGAGGGTGCGGATGCAGCCTGAGCCAGTCGCTTGCGTTCGGAATCTGCCTTCCTGGCTTCTTTGCTCGCTTCCAAAGTTACGTCGTGTGTTCCAAAGCCTACGCCGATCTTCTTCAAGAAGGCATTCGGCGGAGTGCCTCCAGCAAAGATCCATACGAAATCGTTCGGAATCTCATGGAGTTTGCCTGCCACGTCCAGAACGACCGACTCTGGCTTGAACTCGACTGAATTCGAGTTAAAGAGCACTTTCACCTTGCCGGCTCGCATGCACTCTTCCATGCGCTTGGCATTGCGCTCCTTAATGCGGCTGAAGCGCTCGCTACGATAAGAAAGAGTCACTTGGTTGCCCGCTTGATTGGCGAGTCCCATGGCCGCTTCGACAGCGCTATCACCTCCACCGATCACCAGAATCTTCTTGTTGATATAGTGGTCAGCTTCAATCAGCCGGTACATCACCTTGGGTAGCTCTTCCCCTCTCACGCCGAGCTTGCGCGGTTCGCCGGACCGTCCCAGCGCCAATACGACCGCGCGCGCACGATACTCATTGGTTACCGTGACGACCGTGAAGATGCCATCCTCGCCTTTCTTCACGTCTTCGACCTTCTCGCTGGTGGACACATTGAAATCCGAGCGGTTCAAAATCATGTCCCAGAACGCAAGCAGGTGCTCTTTCGAAAGCTGCATCTTTTTGAACGTGCCGTACATAGGAAACTCGACCGGGCTGGTCATGACGACCTTTTGGCGTGGGTACTTGGCCACTGTCCCCCCGACCTCGTCACGTTCGATCGTGAGGTAGTTTAGCTTTTGTTCGATGGCCCGGAGTGAGGCGCTGATGCCCGCGGGACCCGCTCCGATCACGATAAGATCATGCACGCCCGGAGCAACCTGAGTCCCGCCAGCTCTAAGGCGGGTAGCGATCGTGTCCACGCAGTCACGGCCTTGATTGACGGCATTCTTGATGAGGGCGAGTCCCCCAAGTTCCCCAACAATAAACAGATTGCGAATCGTGGTTTCGTACTCCGGCGTCAGATGCGGCATGTCGCCCGCCATGCTCGGTCTGGCCAGCACCATCGTGATAGCGCCGACCGGGCAAGCATCCGCGCACAGGCCGTGGCCGATACATTTATGTCCGTTGACGATGACCGCCTTTCCGCCGATCATCGCCAGAACGTCGCCTTCGGGACAGACGCTTGTACATGTAGCGCAGCCAATGCAATAGTCTGTGTCGATGTGTGGGTGTTGTGCCTTCGGTCCCTCCGAAAACAGCTTGCCTTTTTCAGCGGCTTTCTGCGCCTGGGATTCCCTCTTCTTCAGTCTCTTCAGGTAGATCATCAGAAAGAAGAAACAGATGATGCCGCCAATCCCGTATGTGATCAGAGTATCCACGACCTAGAAGTACTCCAGAACGAATTGAAGTCCAGCGTGTATCAGTGCCAACACCGCGAAGGCGTGGCTGAAAGGCTTATTGAGAATTTCTTTTATTCACTGAATTGGTGCAAGTTACGCCAGTGCTGCCGCGGACGTCGGATACCAACGCGCGCCTGGGTGTGAAACCGATATTTCTCGCGAAGTCGCTGGTGTTCAGCGGTCTGATGTCTGGCGCTGCGAACATGCACCAAAGCCCTCAATCTCGGCGATCGTTCGCTCGGCACCCGTTTTGTCTTACGATCCAGGATAAGGTAGCAACCGTCTAACGGTGCGGCATCCCCATTTCCAAACTGCCCTGTTCGAGCCCTCAAGCCGCTGACCGCCTTGATTGATGAAAGGCAACCATTTCTGCAGACGCGCAAACTTATTATGCGCAAGCTTGGTCGTTCGGCTTGCAGTGATTCTCCGGATGCGCGAGAAAGGGTCATCTCGGAGGGCTCGGCTTTGGCTTTATGACCTTTGCGGATGGAATCGTCTTACCACCGAATGTTGCCCGTTCTAGCGCCTGCTCTTCGAGGCCAAGAATTCCAGTTCAAATAGCCGGAACCCCTTTGGTTCAAGGAGGACACTTCATGAAAAGTAATTACCGGTCGAGAATGTTGAGGTTGATCGCAGTACTGGCCGCTACACTTTGGCTGACCCTCTGTGCTCAAGCGGCAGCAAAGTATATGACCCTTCGCACTTTCAACCCAGACTCCGGTGGTGGAATTCCTTACGGTGGGTTGCTCGCAGATCGGGACGGTAATTTGTATGGCGCGAACTCCTCCGGAGGCACAGGCAATTGGGGGACGATTTTTGAACTGACGCCGAACGGGCAACAAGGTTGGAATTATTCTGTTCTTTACGACTGCGGAACAACCTTGGACTGTGCCGTTCCGATGGGCTCCCTGGCAATGGATCAAGCCGGCAATCTCTATGGCGTAACCTATTTCGGCAATGTGTTCGAAGTAACGCGTAGCGGGTCTGAAGGGTGGACGGCAACTGTCCTTCATGAATTCACGGGTGGCCTTGACGGTAACGCTCCCAGCCCCCTGATTCTGGATGCGTCGGGCAATTTGTATGGCACAAATGCTACTGGCGGGCGCGATAACCTCGGATACGTGTTCGAACTTTCCATCTCTGAGGGTCGATGGTCCCTAACCCATCTGTACGATTTCACGGGTCGCGACGGTGCGGAAACAATAAATACAGCGGGTGGGCAAGTGGCCGCTCTCATTCAAGATGCTGCGGGCAATCTGTACGGCACCACCAGTCTTGGAGGCACCAGTACAAAGTGCAAGGGAGGCTGTGGCGTCCTTTTTGAGCTAAAAAATGATTCGGGGAAATGGAGCGAAACGGTCCTTCATAACTTTAGCGGAAGCGACGGCGCCAATCCCGATGCGGCGCTATTGATGAATGCGGCTGGAAATTTCTACGGTACCGCGACGGGAGGCGGAGCAAAGGGACTCGGCGTGGTTTTTGAGTTGTCGCAAAGCTCGGGAATGTGGAAGACAAGCGTACTTCACAGCTTCACTGGTGTCGGACTCGATGGTGCTTATCCGAATTCCGCGTTGGTTATGGACAGCGCTGGCAACCTCTACGGTGCCACTTTCGCGGGTGGAGGAGGTCTTCAGAGCTGCCAGGTGCTCACGGATGTGGGTTGTGGCGTAGTCTTCGAGCTTTCCCCTACCGGAACGAAATGGAAAACGTCGATTCTCCATGCCTTTACTGGTGGCGTAGATGGCGCTTTCCCCGGTGGAGTGATTCTCGATAGTGAAGGCAACCTGTATGGCGGCGCAGAATCGGGCGGACAAATGTTCGATGGCTTGGTATTCAAGATCGCTTCTGTTGCGTCCGGAACTCAGTGAGGTCCGCTATTTCTCCAAACTGGGCGATCTAAGCGTCTAATTTGCCGGGATCATGGCCGCTCTCAAGGCGCGCAATTATGGCGCGAAGCTGCTGAGCTGTCTGGTCGTTTGGGGATTGGGATATCAATCGTGATTCAGAGTCGGCGAGACTGTCTAGAAACTCACGCAGAGCGGATTCGGGAATCCCTTTCAAGTGCATCACGGCGAATTTTAGAACGTCTATCGAGGCACGAATCTTTGTTTGCTCCTCCGCCAGAGCGAGGATGAATTGAGCAAGTTTCGCAAGCATCAAACGCAGTTCATCGTCCATAGCGACGAGAATTATACTTTCTGTCCAGTCGGGAAGAGTTCTTCGAACATTGTCAGGAGAACGGCTCCGGTGCCAACTCGACGCTCCCGCACGAGGACGGGTTAATTTGTGGTTGATAGGTTTGGCAGGGTTAGCACCGTTAAGAGTCGTCCGATAGCAGAAAATGTGCGCTTAAGTGCACACGTCTTGCCACAAGAAAAGGCAATGATGCTCGTAACTCTCCTGACTGCCACATCTTCACGCGCATTGCACTTGGCATCAAAACTGCCCCACACTTGCCAGACTGAAGCGCCGTGACTTCTGTTTGCCTCCCACGCTCGGTGTGGGGCGTTTGGGCATCAGAAGAGACAGTTAACCTCCATCCCTCGGGATCGACCGTCGAGCAATGTTCATGACCCTCCCCCACCTCTGCCGGGAGAAGAACTATGTTGTGGCGAGTTCTAGAACCTCTGTTCCGATTCGCGTTTGACTGCTGGCTTGGGTTGGGCGCATTCGCGTTCATTTCGTTCCTAGCTTGCGGACTATGGGGCATCGCCACGCTTCGACACAATCCGAAGCTGAAGTGAGGTCGTTCCCCTGAGCAAATGAGCGCGGGTAACCACCCGAACGGTTCTCGGCAACCGGGTGCTTGTTTGTCCGTTCCCCAAGACAGATTCCTCGACGTGGAAGGTTCGTGCGCGGAGACGCCATCAATGAAGCACAATGACAGGGATTGGCTCAGAGATTATAGAGTCGCAGCATTGGAATTCGACCGGACCAAGTTGCCAGCGAGCATCGACGTGGCAGAGAAGGCGATCCATCAACGGTTACGCGCATTGCCGATTGCGCAGTCTAAGGAACATCTTAAATTGAGAGACGCGCTCAACAGTCTCACCGTTCTAAGAAGAATGCTCTAGGACATCTGACACGTTGAAGCATCTTCTGTTGGCAAGGCTCTGGAAAACGCGCCTAGAAGGGCTCGGGATCGATCTTCTGATCGAGATAAATCCAAAGGACGCGTGAAAGAAACGTCAACATGGGGGCAAAGGGGAGGAACAACACTACCGCCCAGATAGCGATCTTATCCAAACGCCAAGCAGTTAGGGCCCAGAGTGCAGCTCCAAGAACAAAGATGAAGGTGAGGGCCAAGCCATAGCTGATGTACATGGCACCGAGAAAATATCCCGGCTCGCGATTGAAGTGGAGACCACATGTCGGACAGAGGTCATGCATCTTGGGGAAGCCCCAATAAATGGAAGATCGAAAAATTCTGGCGGATCGGCATCGAGGACAGAGCTGGGCGAAGATGCTGCGCAACGCAGATGGACCAGAATCGGGCAAGAACAAATGATAGTGGATACGAACAATTGCGTTTTCGTGGCGCCCGGTATCTATTCCATTTTTCCAGAGGCAGGACCCACGGCGGTGGCCTGCCTGGTCTTGGGGTCAATGCCGATCAGAGCCACGCCTCCCACTCCGCCGCGGCTGACGGTGACCACGTGGCCGCGAGCCCGCAAGTCGGCTTGCACTGTTTCGGGGAGGGTGTTGGGCACGGAGAGGCTGCCTAGGCTGGCACGGTCCTGACCGAAGGAGCTGATGAAATGCTCGGTGGAGAAGCGCGGCGCCTTAAACGCCTCCTCGGGACTCATGCCGAAATCCACGAAGTTGAGGATGACCTGGATGGCTGCCTGATCCTGCTGGTCGCCTCCCGCTACGGAGATCGCCATCACGGGTTGGTTGTCGTGAAACAGCAGCGTGGGGCTTAGCGTAATTCGCGGCCGCTTGCCAGGCTCGATGACGTCGGGAGTTCCCGCAAACGTATTCAGGCTGCTGAGCCGGCTTCCGTGAATAATGCCGGTGCGTCCGGCAACGCCGGCTGTGCTGGACAGGCCGCTGGGCGTGGCGGCGATGACGTTCCCAAACTTATCCGTCACGCACATGACGGTGGTTCCGCCATGCCATGGGCCGGTGATGGTGGGCGGCTTGGTCGGTTTCATATTGTAGGGGTCGCCGGGCCGCAGTTCGAGAGATGCCTTTTTCGGATCGATCAGCTTGCGCCGCATTTCGGTGTATTGATCGGAAAGCAACTGCTGCATCGGCACCTTCACAAAGTTCGGATCGCCGTAGTACTCGTCGCGATCGGCCAGAGCCAGCTTCTCCGCTTCAATCACGGTGTGGATGTAGTCCGCCGAATTGAAACCCATCGCCTTCAGGTCGAACCCTTCGAGAAGGCGCAGCGTCTGGGCGAGGTAAGGACCCTGAGTCAGCGGACCAGCCTTGTAGACCGTGTAGCCGCGGTACATGGTTTTGAGCGGATCCACTACGGGAGTTTTGTGTGCGGCCAAATCCGTCTTGCGAAGGAAGCCTCCCTTTTCGATATACCAGGCTTCCAGAGCATCGGCGATGTCGCCGCGATAGAAGCGGTCCGACACCGCTTGCAGTTTCTGTTCCCGCGTACCTTTCGCAGCCTTTTCTGAGTCGACCAATTTGCGAAAGGTCACTGCCATATCCGCCTGCCAGTTCACTCCCGTTTCGATCTTCTTGTCGCTGCCAGTGTCGATATACCAACTGGGTCCGCCGGCGTCGAGAATGGCGAGCGTCGGCTGCACGACCTCCTCGAAGCTTTTGGTCCCATAAAGTTTCAGCAGGGAGACGATCGCATCGATGGTGCCGGGCACGGCGGCGGCCTTGACGTCACCGTCGGGGATTCCGTGTTGCATGTACCAGGCGATGGCTTTAGGGTCGCGAGGGGCCTCGCCTTGCCCCTCGAGCAGCTTCACGTTTTTCTGGTCGGCGCTGTAAACCAGAATAGGAACCTCCCCTCCGACGCAGAACGCGCCTACATAGGTTACGGACAGCGCCAGCAGAGTGGCGGCACCTGCGTCGGCGGCATTTCCGCCCTGTTGCAGAATCTTGATGCCGGCCGCAGTGGCGGCAGGCCTGCCGGAAACAACCACGCCCTGGCTGCCGACGGCGACACTCGGTCCCCGCCGGGTGACCGGTGTTTGTGTCGCCTGCGGCCAAGCGAAGGGCGCGAGTAAAAGTAGGAAAACTAATGATATCGAAAGGATCTTGCGCATAGACGGCAACTCCGTTGTAGTGGCCGGCATCCATTGCCCGGCATGTAATTAAGGCTAGGTTTGCACGTTTTGACCCCGGTCACATGTTCACGTTTTTGGCCGAGACTCATGAGGCGCAAGTTTATCCTTTCATGCGATTGTGAGCACAACGGATCAGTCTTGCGTCCCCGCTTTCGCCATAATCGACGGTGGTGACATCGAAATTCAAGGAGACTTAGAATGCGAAGTGTACAACCGTATTTTTTCCCGCTGTTGTTGAGCGCCGTGATGGCCGTTCCCGCTTTAACGCTTGGCTGCGGCGGTAATCATTATTACCGTGCGTACGATGCCGATCACGGTGACTATCACACCTGGAACAATAACGAGACTGTGTCTTACCAGCAGTGGGAGACGGAAAACCACTACGACCACAAAGATTTTAAGGAGCGAAACAAGGACGAGCAGAAGCAATATTTCGATTGGAAACACAAGCACCAGGACGACAAAGATAAGCACTAGAGGCTCCGTTCGTAGCCGACGTTCTCCGGCACGATATTCGAATCAGCCCAATGTAGGCAGCCACCTTCTGCGCCATGGAAAGGAATCCGAATGAAGATGATTGCAAGCGTCGGAGCAGTTCTCCTTTTGCTTGGGGTACTGTCCTTCTTTGTCCCTTTGCCTCACAGCGAAGACCATAGCGTAAAAGTCGGGGATACGAAGATCGGCGTCCAGACGGAACACAGCGACAAAATACCTACTGGGGCAAGTGTCGCATTGGTGGCTGCCGGGGTAGTTGTGATGGCGCTCGGCTTACGGAAAAATCAATAGATTTTGCAGATTAGGGCCGAATCAACCGTGCGCGTGCGTTCACTCCAGTTTCGCGTCGGATTGCCAATTAGGGAACCTTGGCTTCCGAAGGAAGAACGAACTTCAGCCTGATCCTCGCACTTCTCCTTCACCCAACGTGGCGCCTTGTTTTCAAACTAGGAGGGTTTCTTATGTGCGGCCGTTTGGAAGGAGCTTCGTAAAGCAGCCTCTGGGTATAGCACTGCTCATGGACGGCGCGGCCATCCGCATCAATTTTGCAATTTTTCAATTCGACAGGCTGGAAGCAGATACTGCAAAGGAACGGTCTCTCGCCGGGCATAGCGCGACCTCCCATAGCACTTTCTAGAGTGCAGGTGCGCATTTTATGTACTGCTCTACGACGATTGCAACCCTTAAATGTATCGATTCGAGCTGCGTGGACTGACGCAGACAGATCGTATCTTCATCCTTCCTCATCGTCAGCATCGGTGTGGTTTCCTGCGAGTGGCGACGCCTTCTTGGGAAACTGAAGAGGCGATTTTCTCTTCACCTTGTCCGCATAACAATCGGGGTGAACCGCTTTGCCGTTCTCGTCGGTCTTGCTAAATTTGAGGTCCAGTGGCTTGCCACAAATTTGACAGGTGAAATTCTCCGATTCCATCTCTCCCGCCCCAGGGATGTCTCCTCGCGCGCAAAACTATGGAGAATAGTACACGCCGCTGACCTGAAGGTTCCCTGAAGATTTGTCAAGGAATACATCTTTCGCCGTATCGTTTTGGTGGGCAAGGATTTGTATAGGTCGACTATGGCCTCGGAAGAGAAGATACGGATGCTGTGCGTCAATGTGCTCCGGACGGAAGGACCAGAACTCGAACTCCATCTTCTCGGACTCTTTACGGAGCTGAAAGAGCACTTCGAAACCCCCGACTGCGCCAAGCCGATCGTCGAGCTTGTCCAGGCCGCGCTGCATCGCCCGCCCGATGCCTGATGCCTGCTTGTTAGCCGGCAGTATCCAAGCGGCCTGATACGCGACAGAATCCTTCAGTTCAATCTTGGGCCATCCAAAGTGTTGGCTTCAGACTTGGGCAACCAGCCACATCCTCGGTTCGCATTGGAACTGTGGAGGATCTCTGGTTGCTTTGTGCAGTCTTCTCCGTATTTGCAGCGATCCTAACCGAGACGAAAATGAGATTGCGCTACTTCGACAATATGGACAACGTAACCTTACCGCAGCAAGTCTCCGCAGTTCGCTGTTCCAAGTGCGGAGCCGAGATTGGGCAACCCTGTCGGCTACCCTCCGGTGGAGTGCGCTACACACCACATCGAGACAGAAAGCTGGCAGCGTCTGATGACTCGGAAAACGCAAGAGAAGACGCGAAAGCTGCGGCTTTGGCGTGGCTCAGAAGCACGCCTCGGTACACCTGAGTTTTCCCAGTCCTTCCCGACGCGAGGATCTGCCTGCCTCGCGTGCCTCATGAAAGCTGATTCGCATCATCTCTATTCTCCACCAGAAACAGCCCTTTGCCAGCGAGCCGCATCCTAAGGCGGCACAAACATCCTCAGGAAGGAAACGAATATGTCGGAAGAAGGATTGAAGGAACTTTATATCGACGAACTCAAGGATCTCTACAGCGCTGAGAACCAACTAGTGAAGGCGCTGCCGAAAATGGCGAAAGCCGCAACTTCAGAAGATCTGCGTACCGGTTTCGAGGAGCACCTTGAACAGACAAAGGGTCACGTGGAACGCCTCGAAACAATCTTCAAGCAGTTGGGTGAGAACCCCAAAGGTAAAAAGTGTAAAGGGATGGAAGGTCTCATCGAAGAAGGCTCGGAAGCGATTGAGGAATATGAAGGCGGTCTACTTGATGCCGCTCTCATCGGCGCCGCGCAGAGGGTCGAGCACTATGAGATGGCGGGGTACGGAACGGTGATCGCTTTCGCTGAGGAACTTGGAGAGTCCAAGCACGTTTCGCTTCTCAATGAAACGCTTGAAGAGGAGAAGGAAACTGACGAGAAGCTCACTGAGATGGCTGGTGACATAAATGCGCAGGCTAATCAGGGCGAAGCCGCATCTAGCGAATCCTCCGAAGAGGACGAAGTACCCGTGACGAAGAAGAAGTCTCGCAACGCAGCCTAAGCCCGCTTGTCAGGTTGTCGCCGCAAAAAAGACGCCGTTCCCGGGGTACAGATGCCCCGGGAGCGGCGTCTTCGTTTCGTTGGTCAACCAGGCTTCAGACTGCAGTGAATTATTTTCGCTGCGCGGTGCCCAAAGCATACTGTCTGCAGTGTTCCAGATAAGCGGCTTCGTGACTGGCAACCAGTTGAACAACACTCGCCCACAGCCATGAAGGGGCATCGAGCCCCTTGGTGCGGTTCCGGCCGAGAGCGGTCCGCCAGTCTTTTCGCGCCGCGCTATCCATTTGCCGTGCATGAGCCTGCCCCACGACAGATGCCAAGTATCGCGCGGCTCCAATGGCCTCTGCTCGCGTGAGCTGGTCCATCTCCAGTTTGAGGTCCTGTGGGAGGAGTTCGCGCAAGACGACCGCAGTCCCCGAAAAGTGCCCCGGCAGCATACGTTGTCCGAGGAAAGGAGACAGTCTCCGCGCGCCCTCGACAACTCTCTCCGCGTGATCCCGTGGCATCGACACTTTATCGGAATGCGGTGCCGCCGCCGGAACCGCCTCCTTAATATCAATTAGACAGAAGTTTTCATTCTTCTTCTTATCGCCGATACGCACGAGAATCGCGAACCGAAGCCGACCGAGCGAGCTGCAGCCTTTCATCCAATACGCGGCATCCAGTACTTTCACCCTGTCTCCCTTTTCGCGATCTTTAAGGGAGGTAATGAGGTCTTTCACTTCCGCCTGGTCAAAGATTCGGTGAATCTCTCTTGTTTCCGTCACCGTCAAAGGCCAGAAACGTTGTCCGAGCGGGATAAAGGGCCTCACGTCTTCAATGCGCTCTTCAGCCAGATGCCGCCAACGCCGCTTCAAAGCGCGTTTCAACACGCGCTGCACAGATGCGGGCGCGGCAGATTTTCTTGGATTTGTGCTCGGATCGCCCAGCGCGCCCTCATATCCTTCGATCATCTGTTCGAGCATGAGCGCGGTCGTGACTCCCGGCAAGTCCGATCCCCGAATGGCGGTCGCCAATGAGAGCCCGAGGCGAATGAGATCGTGGGCAGGATTTCCTATAACGGTCTGGTCCAGGTCCCTGATAGCAATCTTCACTTGGCCGTTGGCGTCGGCCACAGGGCCCAGGTTTCCCAGGTGGCAATCGCCACAGATCCAGACGGGCGGACCCTGCGGCAGAGACCGGGCGCTAGACGAACTCAGCCACTCGTAAAACTTAAGAGTGCTCCCGCGAACATAGGAATGGGCTGAGCAGGCCATCTTCAGTCGCCGCCGCTCAGTCAGTACAGCCTGTCGACGGCGTGGTGGGCAAATATCGGTGCTGGTTTTCATTGGACCTTATCATACGGGCGGAGATGGCAAAGGCCGACAGATGTCGGCCTTCGCAATGTGGGCCTGCGCATCTGCTAGGCAGGTTTTCGCAACTTCACCCTGCTTCCGGCAGACTTCTTTCGGATGCCGGACTTCCTGGCTTCTCCGGCAGCCTCCTTGTTAAGCTCTCCATCGTCTCTGAGATTTTCCACGCCTTGTTCCAAGGCAGGAGAGTCAACGATTTCCCAGTCACCGCCTTCATTCCATGGACCACGCGCATCCGTCTCACCGGCATCGCCGATGCCTGTTGAGTCGTTGAAATATTGATCGACTAACACAGGTGTGGGAGCGATCTTGCCAATCGCAAAAGGATCCTTGCCCATGCTTTCGAGCGCCGCGGTGAACGCTTTCATATGCGTTATCTCGCGCGTCATCAGGAATTGCAGTGTGTCGACGGTTCCCGGATCATCAGTAAAGTTAATCAGCCGTTCGTAAACGATTTTGGCACGAGCCTCGGCGGCGATGTTGCTGCGCAGATCGACGTCGAGTTCGCCTGTGATTTTCAAATAATCTGCAGTCCAGGCGTCCCCCATTGAATTGGAGAGACTGACCCCTCCTCCTCCCGCAATGGCAATGAGCGGATCGACTTCAGCAGCATCGCGACCGAATTTTAGCGGCTTCAAGTGCATGCGCGCGAGAGTGCCGACGACTTCGAGGTGACTAAGCTCCTCGGTGCCGATATCCATCAACAGGTCCTTACGTTCAGGATCCTCGCAATTAAGGCCCTGGATGGAATACTGCATGGCCGCTGCAAGTTCGCCGTTCGCCCCGCCGAACTGCTCCAGCAGCATATTGCCAAATCGGGGATCTGGCGTTCCCACGTTTACGGTGTACATCAGCTTTTTTATATGGTGGTACATAAATTCATTTCCCTCTTTTCCTTACAAATGATTCCTGCGGCCGTGACCGAAGGGTGAGTCCGATACAAGAGTCTTCCGCCTAAATTTGTTCTCCTGTCGGAAATGGAGTGTACTTTTCGGAATCGAGTCGTCGGTTGAGGCGCCCACGGGCGGAGTCCTGCTACGTAGGGAACCGCCTCGGTGACGAGGTTTCTAAGAGCGGAGAACTTCAGATGGGCTGACTTAGTCCAGAGAATCTGAAAGAACGAAATACGATATCGCTATCTACGACCGTAGGCTTCGACGGTACTATTGTCAATCGAGAGGAATCCCTAGGCCACATGGGCCGAAGACTGTCATGTACCGGCTGTTTGGCTCACCACGGTCACGGGAGCTCGAAGGTCAGAGGGGCGCAGGATCCACACAAAGGCAGTGATCCTCGTGATTCATGACGGCAGCGACAGACCCCACGTATCTCGCCGTTGCGCTCCACATTCATTGCGAGCATCTGGCTTCTCTCCAACCCAAACTAAGGTAATGCACTTCACCAGGGGAATGCACTTCCGACTAAAGACTTGCCGCATTTTTGGGTTACTCTGCGAGAACCTGATCTGTTTGTGCGGGTTGTTTCGGCCATTCGTCTGTTCGTCTGTAGATTTCGGGTGGATTTTCTGGCCACTTCCCTAGTGTTTCTAAATAGAATTCGGAGGCTATTTGTCATGAGGTTACACTCCCCCCGCGTGTATGCGGTGCTTGCGCTCGGTTTCACATTTGTATCCGGCTTTTGCCTTGGCCAGGCTGTGGATTCATCAGTCGCCGTTAGTATCACACCCGACACCGCCACGCTGGTGTCCTCTCAGACTCTTCAGTTGACCGCTGTTATAAAGAACACGCCCCGGGTGGCAGTCACTTGGTCCGCTTCCGCAGGAACGATCTCCAGCACGGGTCTTTATCACGCGCCGAAAGTCAGCGCCGATACCACGGTGCGAGTGACCGCGACCAGCGTCGCCGATCCTGGCAAGTCCGATGTGGCTTCCGTCGTCATCCGCCCTGCGGAGCAGGCAGCCGTCCCCCAGGACACCACCTCAAACTCGAGCAGCTCCGGGATTCAACTATCCTTCTTTAGCGCGGGCTTTAACGGTGCTGGCGTCTGGCCCCCGACCGATGGTCAAAGGCAGATTGCCACCCTTGGCGGCATCCGTCTTTGGGATGACGGCGTTAAATGGGCACAGATCGAAACCGCGAAGGGCGTCTACAACTGGGGAGAGCTCGACAACTGGATAAGCAAGGCCCAGGCCCAGCACATGGACGTGCTGTATACGATCGGCGACACCCCGAAATGGGCTGGCTCCATTCCGAAGGGCAGTCCTTGCGGCCCGGTCGGATCCTATAGCTGCTCCGCTCCAACCGACGTGACGACCAGTGGCACTGGCGCAGACGCGTATTTCTCCGACTTCATCACCGCTCTGGTCACCCGCTACAAAGGTCAGATCGCGTTCTATGAGCTCTGGAACGAGCCCGATTGCACCTGCTTCTGGAGCGGCAACAACGCGCAGATTGTGCGCATGGCGAAGGACGCTGCCAGCATCATCCGTTCGATCGACAAAAATGCGAAGATCCTGAGCCCATCCGCCCACGGTCCGACGATGGCAACGTGGTTTGACGGTTTCATTGCTGCGGGTGGAGCACCTACTTTCGACATCGTCAATGCTCATTTGCGAGGGAAGGGAAACGGCTCTCCAAACGTTGTTCCAGAATCCTTCCTCGCCATGTACGACGATTTGACGGCGGAAACAAAGAAGAGAAACCTGACCAATCTTCCCGTTTGGGACGACGAGCACGGAATCAAACCCGAAGATAACCTCAATGATCCGGACGAACTGTCAGGGTACATGGCTCGATCCCTTGCCCTTCGAGCTGGCGTCGGCCTACAACGTCAATACCTCTACACGTGGGATAAAAACGCGCAAGGCCAGGATGCCGGGACGGCGTGGGACGTGGTTGCCGGATGGCTTCTCGGCCACACCATCAGCCCATGCAAGGCTTCGGGCACCGTCTATACATGCAATGTTGATGACGGGCAGATCGTATGGAATACGGCTGAGTCGTGCAAGAATGGCAGCTGCACCACTTCCAAGTACACCTATCCGACGACCTATCATTATCAGACGGATCTTTCAGGCGTGAAAAAATCCATGAGCGGCGGTACGGTCTCGATCGGATACAAACCGATCTTCCTCACCGCAAAATGATATTGCAGTGCACAGGCCAGCAGACTGTTCGAACCCCGCGCCGGGTGAGGAGGCGCTAGGTTGTTAGACAGTGCAAATAAAACTGGAAGCCCCGCCAAAATGAGCGGGGCTTTTCATTGACACCGTGTGCGCGGATGATGGAAGCGCACCGTAACAAGACGTTCGGCTTCGCTACTAATCCAGAGCGGAGCATCGATCGTGTACGTGAAGACCAGATGGGGCCACAGCTCAATCCAGGTCACCGTCGACACCTACGGGCACCTGATCCCCGGGGCAACCGTCTCATTTGTTGATCGGCTCGATGTGGACGAAAAGAGCTGTGAGAGGGCCGAAGACTTCAAGCAACAAAACGCAACCCAGGCGCAACTACCCGAAAAGAGCGAAAATGGAGATTTCCCCGGAACTCGCTGATCTGCTGTGCTCAGATGCATGCGCGCCGCAAGACCTCTGGTTTGCGGGAACCGTAATCTTTCTCGTGTTTCTCTATGTGGCGTCGCGTTTTGAGATCCTATACCTGCTTAGATAGGGGGCTTGTTCAAAAAGCCGGTGTGCTCTGTATACTGTGCCTCTGAAACAGATAATCGAGACGTGTTTGAACATTCGCATCGTAGTCGCCGAAGTATGCGACACGTCCTCGATGGTGTTTCTCATGGCTTTCGGTACTTATAAGGCATGGCAGGAGTTCACTCGAAAGGGATTCAAGTGAGATCTGCAAAGAACTCCTCAGCGTCTCCCACTCCGCAAGAAGTTAATACGCGGCTTTGTGCCGGCCGGCTTCCCGCGCCTTCCCGAGAGCGTTGATTGCCTTCAGAACCTTCGGCCGCTTGTCCTCCATGAGGGTCGTCACACGGTTGTATTCCTGGTTCGGGTCGATGCAAGGAATGGGGAAGAGCGCGGCGAAATAGAGATATACCGCGTGGTCGTTGTATCGCTTGTCCCGAATCATTTCAAAACATTGTTCGATTTCTTTTCTCATGGGCTCCTCCGTTCTGCGAACGGTAGCACAAGGGGCGGGGAGCTGACGCTTACAATCTGGTGAATTCCTTGGTGACTCACCGCGACTGCAAGATGGCATCTCAGAGAATTCCGTCGCCAAAGAAAATCCAAACACTGGTGACGATCTAGAAGTGGTCGTGGAAGCGGAAGGGGTAGATTGGTGCTGTGGAGAATGTATGAGTAAAAAACAGAACGACACCATATTTAGTATCTTCCCTGCGAATGCCACGACCGGGGCGCTAACCGTCTTCGTTCGCCCTGACAAGACTGAAGAAATTAAAAAACTGGAAGAAGAGCGCACGTTGAAAATGTGGGAGGTCCGCGCATATCTCTCCGATCATGCTCTCTTGGCCGGGACTGCTCTCGCGGCGCTCAAGGAACGAGGAAATCACTCCTTGCTCGTGAAACCCGAAGAAAATCCTCTGTGGCATCCTGCCGATGCCGCAGAATCGGGATCAATTTCCTGTACGCGCCTCCGACTATCGAATCGAATGAGTGGATAGCAATTCGGGGTTCACGTAGATGTTGCCGATGACTTCGATTATCCCGTCGTTCATCCACCAGCAAAGACCATTTGTTTCGCCGTCCCATCCTTTAAGGTCAAAAGCTGGATAAGTTCCATCCTCGCCGCCGTAAACTATTTCCTAGTTCTTTGCATGACCATCGTCTTCAAACTCTCCGCAAAGCACAATATCCCCTTCGTAAACTTCCTTCCCGTTCTTGTCCTTGAGGCCGGCGAATTGCATTATGGGGGGATTTGTTATTGGCTTCACTGCCTCAAAGACTTCGTGCCAATTGTGGAACTTGTCGCTACCAAGTTCGTTGGAATATTGCATTTCTCCTGCGTGCCACGCCCTGAATTTTATTTCTCTCATATGAGTTGTGATTGATTTGTGTTTGACCCATTCACCGGCTCCGGCGGCTTTTCGAACGCCGGCGGCAAAACAATTTCCTTCGCTTTAAACGCGTGCGCTGAAGAGTGCGTCACCCGGCGTTCCCGAATTCCGTCGTCCACTAAGAGCCCATCTTCGCCAGTTCATTCCGGCGCGGCGTAACGCGGTTGATTGGAAATCCCATGTAGTAGGCGATCTCGGCATTCGTTAATCCTTCCGGATGCGCTCGGACGATCTGCAAGACCAAGTCCTGGGATCGGGTGATTTTCGGTTGGACCCGCTCGAAGGCTGAGCGCGAGGTATCAGAGATCATTGACGCGGTGGAATGATTCTTCTCGACCGCCATCCAAGCCAAGCCCAAGGATTGATGCGACGTGGCAAGAACGCCGCGAAGACCCAAGTGATAAGAAATATATCTCTGAAAGTCATTGCAGTAGATTGATTTTGTCTTGGTAATTCATTGGTTGTTGCAATAAGATTTGTCGCCGGGGGAGCCATGAATCCTGCGAACGGGATCATTTTCTTAGCGTTCCTTGTGCTTTCGGTCCTCGCTATCGCAGGTGGCAAGCCTTGGAAACAGAAGCTGTTTAACCTGCTATACATTCTCGGGGGCACCGTTTTGGGACTCGGCCTTGGCGCCCTCTTTATCGTCTGGGGCACGAGCCCTGCCATCGCTGGGGACCTCGCCGGGGCTTTCGCTCCAATCTTCGGAGCCGCCGCGGCTTACATCTGCATGAGACGCAATATGAAGCGGGAAGCCGCATCGGGGAGGCCGGAGCCGTAAGCGTCCGGCCTTCGATAGTTTCTTAAACTGCGGGAACGGACTGCGCATGGAGACGAAATGGCTAGTGAGCATGACCCGGTCAATTGGATAATTCCGGCAGGGGAATCATCCACCACCATCGTGTTCTTGGAACCGACTCGCAACTTGGATGTGTATCTGGCTATCTACCGGATTGCAAATGGGTCGAACGGCAACGTGATAGTAACCACTGCGGAAGGCAGTTCCCTGACCCTGTTAGCCCAGCAGGAGAATAGCCCGCCGTCCACCGTGGATGTTTCTTCCTCACAAATAACGATCGAGCATCAGGGCCGTTTCGGCAACCGCGCACCGTTGACCGGCACGTACCAGCTCCTCTGCTGCTCAGTGGGGCGAACGGCCACTGTTTCCAGAAACACTACCCAGCGGAAGAACAAGCAAACTCGTCAAGCACGGAAGCGGAAAGCGTTGGAATAATGAGAGTCCAGCGCCCCCGCATGCAGATGCCGAAGAGCATTCTGATAGTGGATGACAGCACTTCGGTGCTGAACTCCGTCAAATTCATGCTCGAAAGTGTTCCTGATTGGGTTGTTGGCGGAGAAGCCTCGAATGGGCGCGAGGCGATAGACAAGGTGGCTCTTCTCAATCCCGATTTGGTACTCCTCGATTGTCGATGCCGGTCATGAACGGACTCGATGCTGCTCGCGAGTTGTCGCGGATCAGACCTGATCTTCCCGTGGTAATGTTTACAGATAGCCCCGAAATCGCCCGTGAAGCTTTGCTGTGCGGGTGTCGAGAAGTAATTTCAAAGACAAAAGTACTGTTGCTAATCAGTGTTATCCACGACATTTTCGGAAAAGTAGCCTGAATCTTAGTGGGGTCGGCGAGCGCGGCGGTCGCCTTCTTTCCAAGTATGCCATCCCACACCCTAGGGAAACTGGACGGCTCAATCAAGCTGCTTGCGCATATCGGCTATTGGCATAGGCCAGAAGTGCCCTCATCTCTTCGAGCGAAGCAACGTAGAACTCTGCGATTGGTTTGGCATGTTTTAGTTGGCGCTCAACTTCCTTGGAAGGATGGAATAGAAGGAAGCGGATGTTATGTTCCCGCGCCCATCGCTGCAGAAACGCGAGCATGCCAAGACCGCCACCTCCGATGACACGGACCTCCGAGAGTTCAAGGACGATGATCCGGGCGTCTGTTTGCGAAGTCACGGTTTCGCGCAACTTACAAGCGGATTCTCTCTGTACAATTCTGCCTTCGCAGCCTACGACAGCTAATTCACCTACCTTTGCGATGGTTACATTCAGCATGACTTCCTCCCAGCGTTGGCTGCACAGCATTGTTCTGCCTACACTAGAGCACGGGCTGTACCATTCGTCTTTCTTGTGCAATGTGAGTCTTCGCTTGCTCCGTGGCACTGGATTTCCAGAAGAAGCGAGCACATTTGTCCTACAGTGAGTGCAAAAAGCGCCACCACCCGAACGATTCCACCTTCCAAAATGTCTCAGGCTTAGGTTTTGTCTGTGCGAACGATTTCATGCAGCGTTCAAGCTTTTCGACCAATGCACGGCGGTTGAGTCCATGGTCAATGATCTCTCATGCGTCGAGCACGACGAAGTTTGGCGGCGATGAAGAAAACTTCAAGAATGGCTTTGTTGTAATGGCTATCGGATCAGTTCGTGCAAGCCTAATGCTAGGGCAGCGACAACGAGGGCCACAGCTATGAGTACAAGCCGTGTTTTGAAGAGTTTTCGTTGGACTTCGTTCATCGACCAGCCACATTAGATGCACTGTTCGATACCGTACATACAGTACATGCCGTATTGCGAGCCGATAATGTCCGCGCTATTTTCGTTCTAGGTTTGCGCTGAACCTTGGCGGTCATGGGTTAGCGCCAGCGTTCGACCCTCACGACCGCTTTTCAACGTTGTAATGGTGCCCCCCAGCTTAGCTCCAGCGCCTAGACTCAGGGCTACCCGCCGATTCGTGCGAGGCCAATCAATCCGCCCCCCGCCCACCTGAGAGTGGCACCCGGAACAGTTCCTTCGGCGACATTCCACTTGCGCGGCCCTCTGTGAACCGGCGAGTATGCCATGAATCAGAGAACCGGAATTTTTGAAAATTTCAAGATGATGACAAACTTCGTGGCGGAGAGTACTCAGGAACGTTCCACCTAGAGTAGGCGAACCGATACGGGCTTCCGCGCCCAGGTGTATGCCCTCCGGCTCTGATGCTCCACTTCCGGCGCATAGGGCTCCCGTTCGGTGACCTGTTCGATTGCGAATCCCGCCGCCTCTAAGTAACCCTGAATCTCGGCTGGTTGAAAATAGAAAAAGTCCATACAGACCGGGCGACCCCACAACTCGTCATAGTGCGCGGCCTCATCTCCGATGTGAAAAGCGAGTAGGAGCAGACCGCCCGCTTGTAGCACCCGAAATATCTCCCGAAATATGGTGGGTAGGGACTGCTTTGGAATGTTCACAATTGCGTAGAACGCCACAATCGCGGCGAGCGTTCCGTCTGGAAGATCGAGCGCCAGCATGTCGCCCACCTGAAACCGGATGCCGGGAGTGAGTCGGCGTGCCTGCTCCACCATGGCGGGCGAGATGTCCAAACCGGAAACGCTTCCACCGAGGCTCTGGAGATACCGTGCAATATGTCCGGGGCCGCAGCCCATGTCACAAATTTCGCCCTTCACTCCAACTGCCTTCGCGAAACGGCTAAGGAGTTCCCGGTCGAATGGCTTGCCTTCGAGTTCGTGATAAATCCTGCGGGCATATTCGTCTGCGATCTGGTCGTAGCTTTGGCGGATCGCACTTGTCTGGTCGTCAGTCATGGGCGGAAGGCTCCGGCTCGATAATTCTCACACTGGCGTCGCATCTCTGCACGACTTCCAGATGTTCTATGGGAGTGATCGCAGGCTTGTGTCGAGGGAAATGGATGCTTCCCTTTTGGGGCGCTGGAATTGTTCCTGGGTGAACTAAGTTAGGGCAGCTTTCCGCTGGCCTGGTCCTAGCGAGTAGAGGCAGGGATCTGAATCGGGCGCGGGGTGAAGCCGTCGGCCAGTTCTTTCCGTCCAACACTCGTGGCTTCTTGCAGCAATTGCCAGTCGCGTGCAAGTTCTTTTTCGGAGACCGTACGGGAAGTTTTTTTACTTAACTCCGTCTCCAACCTAGCCTCGAGAAGTTCCCGCACAAGCTGCGAAGGAGCGCCGCTGCTTAGAATGTTCTCGGCAGAGACTCCCAGGTTCACCAGCTGCTCTCCAACTCGCATTTGGAGAACCGGCCTGCCCTGGGCATCGAATTCCGTCTGCGCCCTGCCTTGCAATTGCTCCCATTGTTTGCGGATGTGTCCTGACGAGCTTTCCGAATCCTCGCTGGCCAGCCACTCTTTGAGTTCCTGCTGGTAGGCGCGGCGGTCTTCAATTGCGACAGGGAGTTCGGGTTCGCCTCCAGCAGCGAAGACTAGCGCGTTGCGCGAGGGATCGAATCGGCCGGCACCGGTGCCCACGTATACGGCCAATACACATCCGGCAAAAATCGGACTCACCACCGCGCTGGGTACTATGTATTTCTTCGATGTGAAGAAAGACTCCACCACGCCGCGCACCGTTGTGCTTCGTGGCAAACTTCCGGGGACCTGCGGAATCACCACTTTTGAAAATCGCAGTTCGGGATGATGCCCGCTGTACCGGGCCAGTGTCAGCGCCAGTTGTTTGGGGGTGGTGATGCCAGCATCGGCAACGACGCTGCGATGCAAGGCCTTGGGGTAATAGAAATTTATAACGTCCTTCACAAAGTCCGCGCAGTTACGGGAGACGCCGCGGTAGTGCGAACGATTCGGGGAGGTGTTGAAAGCGCGGATCAGAGCCGCGTCCTGCTCCGCGCTGGTTTCAATCTTGAAGCCGTAGCTCGTGCGGTCATACGAGGAACCTATAAGCTCGTACCAGTTTCCCCCGGGAGTTGCGCCGTCCGCTTTGTCCGGAGCGATCTCTTGCAAATGCTGCCTTCGATAGCGATCACGGAGAAACGCGACCATCTTGGCGTCGGCGTACAGCGGGATTTCCTCGGGCCGATCGACGGCATACAGGTAAGGGATCAGTGGAATCGCTGCCCAGTCATAACCGTTGATGCCGTCATAGCGGCTCAGCACAATCCCAGTCTCGCCGCGCGCGCAGGGCCGCAAGACCAGCGGAGAATCAGCGCAAATACCTGACAGATATACCGCTACATGGCCGGTCGGGCTGAAGAAACCTAGCTTGCCGTAAGGCTCTTCCAGAAGGAGCGTGGCCGAGGCTCCGCTCGGGCGACAAACACCATGGCCAGCATGATCAGCGTGCAGAGAGGCCGCCGTATTCCGTAAGCGCCGCCTTTGGACATGCAGTTATCCCAGATAAATCGTAACCTCGTGATTTAGAAACCGTTAGCAGAAGATTAGTTGCTAGAAATCCGGAAGACCAGTTACCGAAGTCTGAAAAACCGGGATTGGAGTGTTGACCTATTCGGCCGCCCTCGGTGGGATCGGGCGAATCTAGGAGTGGCTGAGGATCTCGGCACGCTGTACAATCCGATTGGTTGTCGGGGTTCCGTTTTCGTGGGTCGGTGACTGATCTGGCGGCGCTTCTTACTCCCTATAAGAAGCGAGCAGATTCCTCGACGATTCCCAGACGTACGTCGACGCGTTGCGACGGAGATTCACCTTATCTTTTTATCTTTCCCGGGATTTGAAGAGCGCGAGCACTAAGAAGTGTTGTTGTAGGCATTCTACCCTTCACCTTCACTTCGCGCGCGATGACGGCGAAATCGCGCCGACATTCTCGTTACTCAAGCGAATCGGCTTAGATCGATACCAGGAGGGCACCATGGAAGTTGTTACGAGTCCGAAGCGCGCAACTACGTCTGATGCGACGCGGCCTGCTCAATAGCACCGATCTGGCAGGACATACTCGCCCAGGCAGTCACCGGAGAGTTAGTCGCGGTGCTGAACTACACCTCTCTCGCCGGGATCTGTGAAGATCCCGAAGAAGTAGCCGACGCCCTCGAACATGCGGAGAGCGAACGGGGACATGCCGCCGCCTTTACCGCCGAGGGCGCAAAGCTGGGCATCGCGGTGCCGAATAATGTAAACGCTAAGTATTGGAAGCGCCTCCGCAACGCGTTCCTTCGCCAGATCGAGGCGCGCGACTTCATCGGCTGTCTCATCATCCAGGAGGTCATGCTCGAATCCTTCGCCGTCGCCAGCTACAAGCGCGTAGGACAGGTCGCGCCGGGCAGCTTGGGCAGCACCTTCGCCGCGATTGCCGCCGAAGAAGAAGACCACATTGATCATGCCATGTCGATCCTCAGAGCCGAACGGGCGCTCAATGTCCGAGGGTTCGATGACAAGGTGCATCAGCTGCACATCGAGGTCATGACCACGCTGGCCGAGATGTTTGCCCGGGAAGACGCGGATGGCCATTGCGAGCTCTGCTGTGGAAGCTGCGTCAAGCCATCACTCCCCGGGGTTGGCCTCACCACCTCCGAACTCCGAGGCGCGTCTCTGCGGCACTACCTCAGGACTCTCGACAGGCTTGGCCTAGCGGGCGAAATGACGCTCGCCTGGGCGACCCAGCTACCGGTTTAGGAAGGCGGGATACACCGATGCCGCTCGATTTTGCGCTCATCGCACATCAGGAAAGCTGGAGAGCGGCCGCGGACGTACTCGCCGTTTTGCGGGGGCCCGGCCGCGCGCCCATTCCAGACGTAGACCTCAAGGACATCTTTCCCTGGTTCCCGCCGAGAGCGGTCTGCCACATCGACCACCGTTCCGTGCTTGGTCACAGCGTTCATGGGATCTACATCGATTCCTTCATCCCCCCGGACCGTCTTGGGCCCGAGTACAGAGAGGAAAACATCGCTCGGGTTCGCGACGCCGCCACCTGCGCCATCCAGGCGGGAGCGCGGATTGTCAGTCTCGGCGGTTTCAGCTCCATCCTCATCGAAGGCGACTCCGATCATCTTCCCGAAAAGGGCGAGACAGTCTTCACCACGGGCAACACGCTGACCGTCGCCTTCGTCGTGCAGGGCGTCAAGAAGATGTGCGCCTTCCAGGCCCGGGACATGAGCCAAGCAACGCTGCTCATCGTCGGGGCCACGGGCGATGTCGGATCCGGATGCGCCCGCTGCCTGGCACCTTTGGTGAAGCGAGTCGTCCTCAACGCGCGAAACCTCGATCGCCTGCGTGGCCTCGCGCAGGAGTTGAGCGCCGGCGGACGGGCGGTTGACATCACGACCGATCTGCAACAGCTCTCCTTGCAGGCCGATATCGTGATCTGCGTGGCCAGCCTGGCGTCGCCATCGCTGCTTCTCGGGCGTCTCGGCCCGAATGCCATCATCTGTGACGCGGGCTACCCGAAAAATCTCTCACCGGTCGACGGGTTGGAGGGCTGCACGGTGTTTTTCGGAGGGCTTGGCCAGTCCGAGGGCGGAATGAGTTTCGAACCCGATGTGCACCGCGTGCTCCATCGTCATCCCTTTCCGAATGTGGGACAAGGATGTCTCATGGAGGGTATGGTGCTCGCCTTGGAGGGCAGATTCGAACCCTTCTCCCAAGGAAGAGGGTTCATCACCACCGAGCGGGTGCAGGAGATCGAAACCCTGGCGGCCCGCCACGGAATCCATCTGGCGCCTCTCTATAACGCACAAGGACCCCTGGAACCAGTCGCTTGGCGGACGGAAGGATGGGCCGATGAGCGTCAAATCGCAGGATCAGGTAGAGCTGTTTGATCTGCTCTTCGGGATGAGTTGGGAAGATCCCGCATCAGACCGGCGAGCCCTGGCGATCCAGACCGGCGAAACGCTCCTCACCGTCACCTCCGGTGCATGCAACACGCTTACGCTGCTGCTGGAGGACCCGGGCAAGGTCTACGCCGTTGACATCAACCCATCGCAGTCGTACCTGCTGGAATTGAAATGCGCCGCGGTGCGCCGTCTCGACTACAACGAGTTGCGCGCTTTTCTCGGGCTCGCACCCTCCGAGCAACGGCTGCGGGTTTTCGAGCGCTTACGGGGCGATCTCACCGCTGCTGCCCAGCGCTATTGGACGGGCAACGCGGAGGCCCTGCGCACCGGAGTCGTCAGCGCGGGCAAGTACGAGTCCTTCATTCGTCTCTTCAGTCGGGTTCTCGGAGTGCTGCAGGGGAAAAAACGCATCGAGGGGTTGTTCCGCTGCCAAACCCTCGAGCAGCAGCAGGCCTACTTCGAGAGGAAGTGGAACACCTTGCAGTGGCGATTGCTCTTCAAGCTGTTCGCCAACAAGTGGGTGCTTGCCCGGCGAGGACTGACTGCGGATTATTTCAAGTTCGACGACGGATCGTCATCCTTCTCGGAGAGTTTCCTCGGGCGAGCCAGACGCGCGATCTGCGAGATCCCGGTTGAATCCAATTACTTCCTGGCGCAGTATCTGCTCGCGCGCTACCGCAGTGAGGAGGCTGTGCCGGCATACTTGCGGAGAGGAAATCTGCCGATCGTGCGGCAAAGGCTGGATCGAATCGAGATTGTGACCTGCGATGCACAAAGTCTGGTCAGGACGTCAGCCGAACCGCTCCATCGACGCCTTCAGCCTCTCCAATATCTGCGAGTTAATGAGTCCCGAAGAGACCGGGCGTCTGTTTGCCGCGGTGAGCCGTTCTGCCCGAGTCGGCGCGCGCGTTTGCTTCCGCAACCTAATGGTGCCCCGCGGTGTACCAGAAACTCTCGAGAGCGAGATCGAACTCAATGAAGAACTCAGCCGCCACCTGATCGCCGAAGATCGCTCTTTGGTGTACTCGCGCATCCAGGCTTTTGTCGTCCATAGCAGAGGGGGGCGGGGAGGTTGGGGCGGGGGGGGGGGGGGTGTGAAGGGGTTCGGGCGCTGGGTGGTAGTGAGTGTATTGCTGCGGCTGGAGAGCGACGAGGACTTGGTCGGCCTTCGGCCTGGTCGGTAGGGTGAATCGGTGTGGTGGTGGGGAGGGGGGGTTCGGCGTGTGCAGGAGGGGAGGGGGGATCGTGCATCCGCGTGTGTTCCTGTCTGGTCTTCGTGTGGGGTGGGGGGGGTCTCCGGGCGCTCGAAATCTGTCGGGAGCGTCGTAAAGCCCCGTTCTTTTTCTCCTTGATCTCAGCTTGGTTCTTATGATCTCAGCTTGGTTCTTATCGATTCTGGGATGACGATCTGATTGAACGCCGGAATATCTGCACGGGTGTCATGCCTGGGGCGCAATCGTAATCTCTTCGGGGGAGCTAAAGCCGAATCCGTATACTGGGTGCCGTCGGATCAGCCCCGGCCTCTCCTTGGAGAGGCGATTCCGGATCGATCCCAGGAAAAAGCCCATCGCAGCTCCGCCCAATCCCGATCGACTCAGGCTCTCGGAGGCGGTAGCGCAGGGACACTTTGTCCGTCAATTCGACTCGACCGCGTACCCGATTCCCGGAACCTTGAACGGGGCTCGGCCGTAGGGCAAATCATCTTGTCGTTCGCCCTCCTCGGAGCGGCCTCGCAGGCGAAAACTTTCTGGGCGACGGCACTGCTGGCCGTTCTATTCGCCTTCGTGATGCAGCTTGGCTTCGGCCTCGCCCATGAGGCAGCGCATAGCAAGCTGCACCCTAGTTCTGCGCTCAACGAGGGCCTTGGGGTTCTTTTGTATTCGCTATTTCCTGGAAGTTATCACCTGTTTGAGATCGCCCACCTGGTCCACCATCGCAGGAATCGCTCCGACGCCGAGTTAGAAGACTACGTTCTGCCCGGCGAGATTCGCTGGCGGAAGCGCGCCGTTTACTACTTGATCCTTTGCGGGCTGTTCTGGTTCTTGACTCCGCTCGCGCTACTGACCCTGGCGATGATTCCTGGCCGTTCCGTCCCGATAGCGGCGCCAGGAGAAAACGCTGGAGGCTTTTCGCGCTACATGCAGTTCCTCAATAGCGTGAATCCCGCGCGCATCCGGCGGGACCTCGTGGTGACGGTTGCGGTTTGGACATCGGCGGCGCTGCTTCTGCACCTCAAGCTCTCCCACCTCGCGCTGTGTTATTTGGCGTTCGCCTTTTGCTGGGCGAGCCAGCAGTACCTCTATCATGTGCGGACCCCCCGCCACGTGGTTCTCGGAGCGGTCGACCTCCATCTTTGGCGCCCGTTCGAACTGCTTTATCTACATTTCAACTATCACTTGACTCACCATGTGGCCGCTTGGGTTCCGTGGATCTATCTTCCGCAGATCGCGGCCGAGCCACCCAAGCGTGGGTACCTGGCGACCTACCTCGAACAGTGGCTTCCGCCCCAGCCGATTGAGAGGGCTTGGCCCCCAAGCTTCCAGGCCTCCGGCCCGCTTCCGTTACGTCACGAAGGACAGGTCATCCCGGATCGGGAGCCCCATGAACAGCACGCCTGATTGCCTGAGGCCGGTCGGGCGCGACGCCTTTTTTGGGGGGGGGGGGAAGAAGATCAGGAGGGTGGCAAGAAAGCCGGCCCGATCACGAGCGCCGCCGCCATGATGATCGTCGTGTTCGCGGGCTTCAGAAAAATGCTCGGCTTCACCCTGGCAGTCGCTGTCTTGATTGATGCGACGCTAGTCCGGATCGTGATCGGCCCTGACCTCCTCAGTCGGGGCGGGGGCTGGCCGGCGCGAATGCTCGAGCCGCGCCGGAGAGAATCCGATGAACCCCGATCTGGTTGTCCCCTCCGCTCCCAGGGCGTTACACGAACGCATCGAGATTCGCCCCGCCGGCGAGGCCGACAACCAAGGGTTGCTCGCCCTCACGCGAATTACGCCCATGGCCGGCACCATTTCGCTCCGGATCGATCGCGACCCCGATTTTTTCGCATTGCTTCGTCTCCGCGGGACGAGCAAGGTTTTCGTAGCGGCGCGAGGACCTGAAGTCATCGGCTGCCTGTCGGTCGCGCTGCGGACCGCCTATATTGCAGGGGCCCCGGAAACCATTGCCTATATCGGCGACATGAAGGTGCATCCCAGCTTTTCTGGAAGTCTTGTGGCTCTGCGCCTGGTCCAGGCTCTCGCGGCCGATATGCGTCGCGCCGGGATCGACCTAGGCTTTTGCGTGGCCGCCAACGGCAATCACCGGGTGCTGCCGCTTTTTGCGGGACGGGTGGGGACCCCGCGATGGGTTCCACTGGGACGTTTTCTGGTCCATGGTCTGGTGCCTTCGCCGTTCCGGGGTTCTGCGAAAGGCTACACCATTGACTCCGCACAGGCTGCGGACCTGCCGGCCATCGCAGCCCTGCTCGATCGCTTCCATCGCGCTCGGCAATTCGCCCCGCAACTTCAGGAGGACGAGATCGCGCAGATACTTTCCGTAAGTCTCGAAGCCATTTCGAGAACCTTCGTGGCGCGCCGAGGGCAGTGGGTGGTCGCAACTCTCACTCTTTGTGATACCGGGAGAGTGAAGCGCAATGTGCTTCTGAATGCGCCTGGCTACCTGAAACTGGCACTCGCCCTGCTCGGCGTCGCCACCCGACCGTTTCCCGGCTTTCCCGTGCCCCGCATGGGGCAAGCGCTTCGGCTTCTGAGCGTACGTTATGCCGCGTGCGAAGATGGACACCATGCGGCCCTCGCGGCGCTGCTGGCTCTGGCCCGCACCCAGCTTTCCGCCATCGATTCACGTTCTTGATGCTCGGATTGCATGAGCGGGATCCGCTCAGAAGCCTCGTGCGATGGATTCCCCGCTTTACCTTCTCGTCCCAAGCCTTCGCCACCAGCCTGGGAGACGTTGCGGGGCTCGAAAAACGTGTCGAAGGCATTCCATTTGAAGACTATGCGTTAGTTTGAAGCTAGTTCCGGGGCACCAGCTCGCGGTTCAACGATCATCCTTAGGGGATACTTCGGCCGCAGGGTGATGCGGGCTCTCGTGTCGACCGGCAGACCGGGCGCCATTCGCAGACGCCACCCGAGAGCCAGAGCCGCAATCACCAAAACTCCTTCCATCCACGCGAACCGCTCCCCCAGACAGGTGCGCGCGCCGCCGCCGAAGGGAAAATAGGAAAACTTGGGCCGCGACTCCATCTCCCCGGTCTGCCACCGCTCGGGAGCGAATTTCAGTGGGTCGGGGAACCAACGCGCATCGCGGTGCACCACCCAGGGACTCATGAGCACGATGGATCGCGCCGGGATCACATATTCGCCGATCGAAAAATCCTGTATGGCGCGGCGGCCGATCGCCCAAGCCGGCGGATACAAGCGGAGGGATTCGGCGAAAACGCCTTCGGCGTAACGGAGCCGGGGCAGATCGTCAAGCGTGGGCAATCGCCCGCCAGAACGCGATCGAGCTCGGCGTGAAGTTTAGCCTCTGCCCCGGGGGTTTTGGGAAAGAAGATACCAGGTCCAGGTCAGGGCGTTGGCCGTGGTTTCGTGCCCCGCCAGCAATATTGTCAGCGCTTCGTCACGCACCTGCTTATCGGTCAAGCCACGGGAGGACGGGTCGGAATCGCTTTCTTCGTCCTGGCTCAGCAGAAGCATCGACAACAGGTCGCCGGTGTCGCGGCCGCTGGCGCGCCGTTCCGCAATCATCCGGTACACGGTTTGATCCAGGCGATCGCGGGCGCGTTCGAAGCGCCGCACCGAAGGGAGCGGCAGCTTTTCGAGCCACTGGGAAAAGGGCATGAGCAGTGCTTCGAACAGCTCAAATACCTGGCTCAAGGCCCCGCTGATCTCATCCGCCTCGGAATCAATGTCGGCGCTGAAGAGGGCGCGGGCGACAATCGCCATGCTGAGCCGCATCATCGACTGCGACACATCGAACTCGGCGCCGGGCCGCCATTCGTCTCGCGAGCGGACCGCGCAGTCGACCATCGATTGAGCGTACCCGGCGAGCCGATCACGGTGAAACGCGGGCTGGGCCAGGCGGCGCTGGCGGCGATGGAAATCGCCTTCGCTGGTCAGCAAACCATCGCCGAGCAGCACCCGCGCGCGCTCGAGCGCCCGGCTCTTGGTGAAGTTCGCCTGGTTGGTGACCAGCACTTCCTTGATCCAGTCCGGGTGATTCACAGGTAGGCCTGGTGTTGAACCAGGCGAAAACGCGCAATATCGCCGCAATCGCGCGCGGCCTTCTCTAAAAACGCGGGAGGATTCCGGAGATACTCATGCCAGACGCCCAGGATCGCGCCCCCCTTGATTTCGGGCGGGCGGCGAAGCATGCTTTTCACCGGAATCGTTCTCATCGGGGTTTCCAGTCCGCTCACAGGCTAGGTCTATGAGCTTCCACTTTGACTCTACCATGTCGCCGTCACACTTTCCATGGATCAGCCGCTCCCGAGCTGAGTTACCAACACGACATGATCATCACCATATGCCATCAGCGGCGCTAGTCGGAATTCCCAAAATCAGTCAAGTAAGCTTTATCCGAGGGCTCGCTGATAGTCGTTCACTCTAGTGTCCCACCTCTGAGAGCCACAGAAGATGCAGCAGCTCTTCATTGTGGAACGGATGCGCCCGGTCTCGTTTGCTTGGAGCATGACCAAGAACTACCGCGAAAGTGCGGAGACTGTTCCGGTAAGAGACTGCGCAGATCCAGATGGTTCGACGAACGGAACGCTTCGAGCAGCACTCGTTCCGACAGCATCAGAACATATGAAAGCAGTGTCGAATGCTTGCGCTTCAGCACCCATCATGGCACCACTCTTCCAGGGAAGACGCGGGACATGAGTTTCATTTTCGCTACAGATTTCCGACGTCGGTAGGCGCACCAGCGAGCAACCATTCCCGGTTGTGATCACAGAGCACCTACAGGGAATTTGCCATGTCTCCTCTTGAATGGTGTCAATGGCTACAGCACACACGTTTTGCAACCGCCATCACCGAATCGGACTGGCTGTTCCCTTTGATTGAAGGCAGCCATATCCTGGCGCTACCGTTATCCGTCGGCATGATCCTGATCGCCGATCTCCGCCTGTTGGGACTTGCCTTTTGCGGCGAGGCGACGGAGAAAATCGTGCCCAGCTTTCTGCGGCTGTCCAGAATCGGATTTCCGGTGATGTTTCTGACCGGTGGTCTTCTGTTGATCACGCAGGCGGCGAAAGCCTACGGGAATCCATTCTTCCGGGCGAAATTGATTTTCCTTCTTCTGGCGGGAATCAATGCCGTGGTGTATCAGAAACTGTTGTATCCGAAAATGGGCGAGTGGGATTCGGTCGGCGGAGTGCCGCCGGGCGCGAAATTCTGCGCCGCGTTTTCGCTGGTCCTCTGGATCGGCGTCATTGTATGCGGCCGAACCATGGCTTATCAATTCTGACATGCCTCTTCTGCCGCTTCTTCAATCCGTGTCCAACTGGGGACCGATCGTTTTGATCCGCGACAGCAAGTACGGCATGCCCGCGGTTCAATCCTTCCATCTGTTGGGACTCACGATGCTTCTGGCCACAGTCGTCGCGCTAGATTTGCGCCTGACCGGAGTTGTAATGAGCGACTACGGGCTCTGCAAGCTGGCGCGGCGACTCAAGCCGTGGACGGTGGGCGCGATCCTTCTCGTGATGTCATCTGGAATTCTGATCTTTCTGGCGACCCCCGGAAAGTACCTGGATAGCCGTCCGTTTCGCCTCAAGATGGTGCTACTTTGCAGCGCCCTACTTTTTCATTTCGGCGTGCTGCGCAGATTTACCGCGGCCGACTCCGTCGCTCGTCCTCGGCTGGTTAATGTCGTAGTAGCCATTCTTTCGCTTACGCTTTGGTTCGGAGTCGGCTGGTGTGGGCGAGCGATTGCCTTTGTCCCCTAGACGGGATATCCTATGCCGATTCCCCCGAGGAGGTAGAGCATGACTCCCAGGGCCAAACTATTTCTACTCGTGTTCGTGTTCCGTACTGCTGATTGGACAGGCTTCGGCGCATCACAACATGACTGCGGTGTTTGACTTCAATGATCGGGTCACCGTCAAAGGCACGTTGACCACGATCGATTGGCGCAATCCCCACACATACTTCACGGTCGAAGCAAAAGCCGCCGGCGGCGCGATTGACAGCTGGCAGATTGAGGGCCCCTCGCCCAGCTTTTTCCGTATCCGCGATGTCGGCAAGCCCGATTTCGAGGACAGCGTTGGAAAGACGGTAACAGTGGAAATCAGTCGCGCGCGCGACAAATCGCGCTCCGGGCTCATTCGAACCTTCACATTGGCGAACGGAAAAATCGTCTCAGCGTGCCCGCAAAACTGTTAAGCCCCATCGCGGGGCGCGCAGCGGGGTTTCTATGAAGATTTCTGCGCACGTTGCGGTCGTTCTAGCCGCTGCATCTCTTTGTGTTGCCCAAAACTCCGGTCAAGTTGTCGGCCAGGGCCTGAGCGCCGAGGCTAAATCCAAAGACGTGGCCGAAGCCAGGGCCAAGCGGAATGCCCAGACATTCCAGAACAAAGCCTCGGTCCTTACCTTCCTTGACCGTTATGGCAAGCAGACAGGCAAGCTCGGCCAGCGGGCGATGTATGACAGCGCGGTCTTGTCTCCGGACGGCAAGCACGTGGCCGCCATCCAGCAAGACTTGGACAACGAGAGCTTCGACCTCTTTGTCTTCGACGTGGGGACAGGCGCAGAAAAAGGCTCACCACCAGCGCCAGGAGAGATTTCGTCTTTGCGCCCGTCTGGTCGCCGGACAGCAAGAGGCTGGCTTACGTCGCCATGCGCGGGGGGAAGGAGGGGATCTATGCGCAAGACCCGACTGGCCAAGGCTCCGAGGAACTCCTGTACGTTAATCCCGGCGCTTTCATGGACCTGAGCGACTGGTCCCTGGATGGGCGGTTCCTGGCATTCTCCATTTCCGACATTAAGGGAGGAGATCTCTACATCCTGAAGCTTGAGGGCGGTCCGGGTCGCAAACCGATCGAGATCTTTCACAGCGATTTGCGCATTTTCGACTCGCACTTTTCTCCAGATGGTCGCTACCTGTCCTATTTCCTCTTGGACAAGAAGGACAAGGGCGAGATTTTCGTCCGTTCCACCGATCCCGCGGCGAAAGATGGCCCGTGGCAAATTTCTGACGGCAGCTTCAGCCCCGGATTCTGGGTGGAGGTGGCAAAGAGCTGTACTATATGGCCCGCGACCGGTCAATGATGGCCGCCGAAGTCAGCACTTCGCCATCATTCTCGTTCAAGAAGCCCCGCTTGCTGTTCCGCCAGGCTGTTCCCGTTCCAGACGACCTGATGTACATCAGCGGCGACGGAGATCGATTCCTCGTCCTTCCACCGGCGCGGGGCCAGCAGCTCCAGCAGATCACGATCTTCGATCGCAAAGGACAGGCTGTCAAGAAAGTGGGTGAGCCGGCTCTGTACTCCCAACCAGCCTTTTCCCCCGAGGGCGATCGCCTGCTGGTGATGAAGCAGGATGTCAAGACCGGCCAACGGGACCTTTGGGTTATCGATATCGACACGGCCAAAGCCACACGCATCTCCGACGACACGCGGCTTAAGGTCACACCCCTGTGGTCGCCGGACGGAAAGTACATCTTCTTTTCCGCCTTGCTGGACGGCGACTGGCCTGTCTATCGAAAGGCCGCAGACGGGACCGGCAAAGAGGAACTGGTGTTCCGCTACACGCCAGGCGCGTTTGTGGGTCTCAGTGACATTTCCCCGGATGGAAATTTCTCGTGTGCGACTCCGGAGGAGTCGTGCTGCTCGTACCGCTGACGGTGAACGATCTGCCGGCGCGCAACCCCGTCGACTATCTCCGGGACGAGTTTGATAACGAGACCGGCAGGCTATCTCTCGATGGCCGCTTTATCGCATACCGGTCGGACGAGGCCAAGCCGGAACGCTTCGAGGTTTATGTTCGCCCCTTCGATGCCGCCAAGCCTGTGGACGAGAAGAAATGGCAGGTGTCGAAGAATGGCGTGCCTAGGATGTCGAACGAAGCCGTTGTTTCCATGCTCTATTGGCGCGACGACGGCATGGAGATTCTCTTCCGCGGGCAGGAACTGGATTCCGACGACGTAGTGATGATGGCCGCTGAGGTGGAGACTTTCAACGTTCCAGGTTGGTGCGCCCAAAGTGCTGTTCAGGGTCCCCGGCCCCGTCGAAGACAACCTCGGCGCGGTCAGCCACGACGGGCAACGGTTTGTGCTTGCCATTAATGTGCCAGCGGATAAGGCCGCGCAGCCTTCAGGGGGACAATGAGGCGAAGACGAACAGTCTGCCGGTTGCGACCGGTCGCCGTCTTCGTCTTGGTTTCGGCCTTGTTGGTTTCGTGTTGCTTTCGTGAGCTACGCGAACAGGAGCCCGAGGCCGAATACCGTCCGACAACGACGATCAGGGACTTGATGGATGGCATGGTCGATCCTGCGGCGGACACAATCTGGAACTCCGTCTCGACTACGATCACAAAAAAAGGGAAAGAAGAGAAAGGCCTCACAGCGACGAAGAGTGGGGGACGGTTCGCCGCAGCGCCATTGAGCTGCTTGAAGCCTCGAATCTTCTCAGTTCCCGGCCGTCATGTTGCGATGCCCGGACAGCGGAACGAGCAGGGTATCGAACTCCAGCCTGAACAGATCGAGAAGCTAATCAATCAGGACCGCCGGGCCTGGATCACGCTCACTCATGGTCTGCATGACGCCGCGACACTGGCGCTACATGCGGTAGACGCGAAGGACCCCGCGAAAGTGCTGGAGAGCGGTGATGCCCTCGACAACGCGTGTGAAAACTGTCATCAGACATACTGGTATCCGCACCCCGAAAAATCCCCGGCCAAGTAGACGCTTCAGAAGATCGCCGACAGATCACTTATCCGGTCAGACTGATCAGGTTCAGGCTCGTCAGCAATCCTTACCTTAGCGGATCAGGTAAGAGTTGCCCGTCATCGACCCCCAATCGCCAGGAAAGCGATTTACTTCGGTGACTGTCAATTGAGTGGCAGGTCCGATTTGTAAGGTTTTCTGCCCACCTGAGACTACCTGAATAGGGACGGCTGAGAACGCGAAGCGCAATCCGAGCGTCGGATTCCAGCTCTGGCGGCTTCGATTTCTTGGATGGCCGGACCATTCCTGATCCAGGAGCGAAAAAATGACCTTTGCAAATCGACTCAAAGCCGCTGAAAACTTGCCCGTATTATCGACTGAAGCTTTCCAACCAAGTTCTCGTCTCACATTCGGGTTGAAGCCGAATTTTTGTCGGACCCAACGGTCTGCGGGCGGGCTGGCGGCTGCTCATGTTCCTCGCCTTGTTTGCCGTTCTATTTGGAGGTTTCGTTCTCATCAGAGCAGGCGGCCCTCAAGGCTTTCTGGAGAAGTACAGGAACCAAAGCCACATTACGATCACGCCGCTTGTTATGGGCGAGTCAGAAGCCATCACTTTGCTGTTTCTCTGCGCAGCTGCCTTGATCATGGGCAAACTTGAGCATCGCAACTTCAGCGAATATGGTTTACCCCTGCGTAAGGCCCTGGGAAAGGATTTCTGGCTCGGGTCTTTCTCGGGTTTTCTCGCGATCAGCGGCACCCTACTGACGATGTTCCTGCTCCACGGGTTCCGTATTACCGGCCTGGCTCTGCATGGGACAGCAATTGTGTCTTCGCTTGTCGGGTGGGGCATCGCATTCCTCCTGGCCGGACTGGTTGAAGAATTCCTGTTTCGCGGATACATCCAGTACACTCTCGCGTCCGGAATCGGCTTCTGGCCGGCGGCGTTCGTGATGTCCGCCTTGTTCGGCTTGGGCCACGCCTTCAATTCGAATGAAAATGCGGTAGGCTCGGAGGCGGTTGTGATGTTCGGGCTTCTCCTCTGCCTTTTCTTGCGGAGGACCGGGAATCTCTGGTGTGCGGTCGGCTTTCATTTAGGCTACGACTGGGGACAAATGTTCTACGGAGTTCCTGACAGCGGCATCGTGCCCTATCACAATCTGCTCAGCTCCACCTTAAGCGGGCCGCGGTGGCTCACCGGCGGGATGGTTGGTCCTGAGGCCAGTTTCTTAACGCCGCTGGCATTGCTGGTGGTAGCTCTGGTTTTCAGCCGTCATCATCGCGAGATTCGATATCAGGTCCATGAGCCGCAGTCGGTGCCAGTAACGGTCTCGTGATGTCATAGCTGTCTCAAAGATCTGCGTATGCTTTGCCTTTATGTTTCGCGGCCCGAATGAACTATGCCTATTCAGTCACAGATCGATGCGCTGGACTGGTCACAATCGTGAGCGAACACCGCCAAGCTTTGGAAAAACAGTTCGCTCGCATTCTCAGTGAGTATGGCGCGGCCATCTCGCGGCTGGCGTTCAGTTATGAGGCGGTGGCCAGCGTCAGGGAAGAATTGGTACAGGAGATCGCGCTGGCGATCTGGCAAGCATTGGCTCATTTTCGAGGCGACTGCTCGGAGAGGACATTCGTGTACCGCATCGCTCACAATCGCGGCCTTACCCATGTAGGGAGGCGACGGCCGCCTCATCAGCCGCTGGAGGAACTCGAAGAGTCCGAACAGCCAGTTGATCCACGGCCCCATCTTGAGGAGCAAATGGCGCGAACCGATCAGCGGGTGCGGCTTATGTCGGCAATTCAGTCTCTGCCAGTGACTCACCGGCAGATGATCGTGCTCGCGCTCGAAGGCTTGTCGCAAGCAGAAATCGCGGAAGTGATGGGCATTACGGAAAACAATGTGGCGGTGCGCTTGACCCGGATCAGGAAAGCTCTGAAGGATACGTTGGGAGAGAGACATGACTGGAGAGAGAACATGACTAATGACCGCGAACTTGATACCTGGCGCGACCAATGGAGCAGCGTCGCGGAGCCGCCAGCCGAGTTCCAGCGCAAGGTCCAGGAGAGGATCAAGCGCCAGGAAAGGCGCTTCGTGCTTGGCAATCTCCTGACGGTAATCGCGTTCCTCGGGCTTTTGATTTTCGCCGTGTTCATGCGGCATCGATCGCGCTGGATGGGAACAGGCTGGGCGACCGGCATCTGCGTCTTAGTGTTCGTATCGACCGCATATCGGGTATGGATTTTGCGCGGAACGTGGCGTCCTCAGACACAGTCAACCCGTGCCTTCGTAGAACTTTGGCACAAAAGAGTCACGGCTCGAATCCGGCTGCTTCGGATCTCCATCTATGTGTCACTCGGCTGGATTATTTTTTGTGCGGCACTTACCGCTGCTAATTGGACAACCATCGGGCAGGACGTGAAGGCTCATCCTAAGGTCTGGGTGGTGGTGCTGGTTGCCTGCGTGCTCATGCAATATCCGGTGATCTGGTATTGGGCGGATTGGCTCCGGCGCCGCAAACTGGCGGAACTGAACGAAGTAGAAAAAATCATGAATGAAATGGACGGAAAAAGCGTGCCCTGAAGCTGACTCCTGTTCGCCATTGCGGTGAGCTGAAAGATAGGGGTCGAATGCCTGATTCTCTATTCAAATAAAAGTAAATTCCTCTCTGAAGAGAATGGAAGGCTGTAAGCAGCGCGAACGTCGGGACTTGCAGTTCAGAGAGTTGGGTACTGGTTCGATTCCTGCTCTCCTCACCACTCAGTCTCGAGTGGGGAGAATCCTTGGCGAAACTCCCAAGAATCAAGCCAGAATCGCCCACATTTTGCGATAGTGCGTCTGAAAACAGGAGCGGAGAGAGCGCACCGCTAGCTGAGGATAAGCCGTTTCTATCGCCGATTCTCCGAAGGCCGGAGGGAGAACCCTGTTCAAATGATCTGTTGAGGCGATCAGTTGGCGATCACGAACCGAATGCTTGGCCAACGCGAGTTGACTTCCGGTGGCAAGAGTCGTCAACGATCTCGGCGGGTCGATCCCTGCAAGCATCTCAAACGTGACTTAACAGCTTAGAAAAGCATTAGAAAAGCAAAAGACTCGTCGGAAGATATCATTATGATGAACGACAATGTGACTCATTCCTGGATGCTCGAATGTTAGGCGAAGTACTGGAATGGTTCTTCTTCAGGATGTGAACCGCTGTGAGGAGAAGATTGTGTGGCTTGAAATTTAGATTGCCCTCAGGCTTGCCTTACCCAAAAACACACGCTGGACTGCCCCAGTTTTTCCAAGTTACCGATGTCAATTCGGTTCCTGTCGCCACGAACTCGGCGAAGAGATTCAAGTCTATAGCGGTTCCTCCGGGGGCTTCAGTCACCGTCGCGAAACCATCTGGTAGGCGATCGTATGGCGCCCGCGCGAATTCCATGCCGCAAGTATGAGACATGCAAGGACAACGGCGGGTTCACGTACCTCGGCGGCTGGAGTTCCGAATCGATGTCACTTGTTGGTGTGTACATGTTTTTGGGACGAACACCGTCGCGTTGGGTTGAACCTCTTCGATTTCGTGGCAATCCTCATCGCTTCCGGTAGGAAGAAAACGATTTCGCTTCCGCTCATCACGAGCCAACGACTAACCTTCGCGATCGAACTCAGTCAAAGAAGGAGACGGCAGGCATGACTGCGATACCGTCTTCTGCTTTTTGGCACTGAGAATCGTTGTGTGAGGAAATCATCACTTCGGAATGCCATTGCTTTTGAACCGAGGATGCCAGTGAGAAGACTGATGAGGATTCTGCTGCTGCTTTGTGTAGGTATTCGCCTAACGGCGTACGCCGCGGACGAGCCCTTGAAGGTGCTCAAGATCAACGACTCTATCTATATGGCGCCTACTTCTGGCAATGTATACCTGGTGAGTACACCGGCGGGAAATGTAGTCATCGACACTGCAACTGCAGATATGGCGGGGGATGCGAGAAAACTCCTGGCTGCGGAGAAGTCGGGGCCCGTGAAGTACATCATCCTGACACATGGCCATGCCGATCACATCGGTGGGATCTCGCTGTGGAAGGAAGACGGAACTCAGATCATCGCGCAGAGGAACTACGTGGAGTTCGTGAACTATGTGCAGAGGCTTGAAGGCTTCTTTTCCCCGCGCAATGCTGCTGTGTTCGGAAAGAGGCCGAAGCCGGTAGGTCCGTGGGCGGGGAACTACGGTGCGAAGATCGATCCGACCATTCTCTTTGACGAAAAGTACGAATTTACGCTGGGCGGAATTAAATTTCAGCTCTTCAGCACGCCCGGAGAAACACCTGACCACCTTACGGTCTGGATTCCCGCTTACAAGGCAGCTTTCATTGGCGACAACTACTCTGGCATTGGAATTCCTGAGCCAAATTCCTTTCCCAACCTTTATGCCATTCGTGGGACCAAGCCTCGCTGGGCGCTCGATTGGATTCATTCGCTCGACAAGGTGCTGGAACTCAAGCCGGAAATTGTGCTGAACGGGCATGGTCAGCCGATCGTCGGGAACCAGGAAGTTACGCGACTTCTCACGCGCTATCGCGACGCGATTCAGTACGTCCACGATGAAACCGTGAAGGGCATGAACGCCGGCAAGGACGTGTTTACCCTGATGCAGGAGATCAAACTGCCATCGCGCTTCAATCTGGTCGAATCGTTCGGCAAGGTGAGTTGGTCGGTGCGCGGAATTTACGATGGATACGCGGGATGGTTCGACACGAATCCGTCAACCATGTACGAAGAGCCGCCCTCATCGGTGTATCCGGATTTGGTCAAACTCGCCGGTGGGCCGGAACCGGTTGTGCGGTTGGCTCAGGAAAAGCTGGACGGGGGCAAGCCGGTTGAGGCTCTGCACTTGACCGATGTTGTTCTCGCGTCAGATGAAAAAAATAGGTCCGCGTTGGGAGTTCGGATCAAGACCTTGCAGTATCTGCGCGACCACTGCGAAAACTACGTGGAGGACGGTTGGCTGGAATATGGGATCAGAAAAGCGAATGAGAAGTTTGCATCAGAATAGGAGGCTCATGCGCAGGATCGCAAGCTCGTGTCTGTTCACAGCATGGCTGATGTTCACGCTTTCGGCGAACGGTCAGACGCATCCGGCCCGCGAGGTCAATTTGACTCTCGACTCGCTGAAGGGCCTGGATGTGATTGATGGACAAGCCGAGGTGGCGAATTATCATCGGCAGCACGCCATTCACTTTGCTCCTTTGGCCGCCCCAAAGTCGCAGCAAGCGACGCCCCCTGCCAATCGGATTGCATTGGTGAATAACTTTGACTTTCAGAATGGAACCATCGAAGTGGATGTCGCGGGTGCTCCTGGACCGGAAGCTGCGTCGGATGATCGGGGCTTTATCGGTGTTTTGTTCCGGGTGCAGGAGCACGGCGCTAGAGCCGAGGACTTCTATTTGCGACCGACCAACGGCCGCGCGGATGACCAGTTGCGCCGCAACCATTCCGTCCAATATGAATCCGAGCCCGATTTTTCATGGCATCGTTTGCGAGATGAGAGTCCGGGTGTTTATGAATCGTACTGCGATCTTGTGCCGGGAGAGTGGACTAAAATGAAGATTGTGGTGTCGGGAACGAAAGCGAGCCTCTTTGTCAACGGAGCGGATCAGCCGTCCTTGATTGTCAACGATCTGAAGCTTGGTGACAGTCACGGTCAGATTGGAATCTGGGCTTACAGCACGACCGACGCCTACTTTTCAAACTTGCATATCAAAACCGGCCAATGAGACTCCTTAGTCCCGGCAATGCGTTCCCTGCATAAAACACGATCGCCGTGAGACGCTATACTAGGGGATCGTATCGCATCCTTCCACCCAACAACAATACTTTCCGGCGGCTGTAAAGGCGCTTCGGAACTCTTCGCTGTCATTGTCGCAGTGGCTCAAGGGAGAATCAAAGGTGGGCGACCCGGCCGGTTTTCGACATCCGGTCGCACGTGGGTTCGCAGCTTTCTCGGCCGATTCATTCCTGCTGTCGTCAGTTCCGCCTCTTTCCATTCAGAATCTGTAGTCGCGGTGACGCGTGCGCGGTACTCTTTGCACCAGCGGAGAACTGCCCACTCAAGCCCAACAGCTGGGCCTGAATGGGCCATCTGCGGTGAATCAAAAGTTGACTACTGGGTAATTTTGAACACGGTCCCGTTACCTGCGTGAGCGCCACCCTCGAACGCAGTGCCAAACAAAGCTCCCTGCGGGTTTACGTACAAGCGACCGCTAGGATTTCCTCCGTCTGCGCCAAGTCCGAAGTCTTAAACTGAGTCTTAATCCGTTTTTTCTCATTCTGCGCTAGGGTTTTTTCTTTTCGACCGGCTGAGTTGCCCGAAGTTGCGGCCGGTAGGTATCCATCAGGTTCTTTATTGCCTCGTCAAGCTGCTTCTTAACGCGATCGGCGGAAACCTGGGCTACTGTACCCACTCCCCGGCTAGCGGCTCCCGGC
This sequence comes from uncultured Acidobacteriota bacterium, assembly GCA_963787685.1. Lineage (GTDB taxonomy): Bacteria > Acidobacteriota > Terriglobia > Terriglobales > Acidobacteriaceae > Sulfotelmatobacter. The sequence continues at coordinate 133,759 of CAWBED010000017.1, read as the reverse complement.
GTATGCGAGTTGAACTGGACGCCGGTGTGAACGGTAATCGGAACTGCTTTCGGGGACGGAATCCAAAATGGCTTGACGGCGTCCTGAGCGTCTGCTCTGAACTTGGCCCTTAGCGCAGGGTCGGCAATCCGTGAGTCAACATCTGTCAGGCTGAACCCCTCGTCTTGCTTTTTTGTTTTTCTGGGAGGCTCCACGCGTCGGCCCCGCGGAGCGGAGCCCTGAGACCCTCCATACCATTGACCGTTGCCCGGCGGGAGATAAACGCCACCGCGAAACCGGTACTCAACTGTAACTTGCCCGTCCATCCCAAAGTCTTCTTTGTCATTCGGGAATTGAACCTCAACCATGGTCTCTGCAGAGCCCAAGACTCCGACCGACACATTGGTCCCCTCGTTCCAGGGTTTCCAGGACCAGGCTTGAGCCTGTCCGACGAGTTTCACATCGTTGGGCCATACGGACCAGTTTCCCTCGAGCGCCTTCGAATAGGACGCAGCGGCTTTTGGCGATGGTAATTCGACAAAGTATCTACTGTTCGGCCATTGACTTGGCCAATGATAGTAGTGTTCGCTGCACTCGCCGCCGTTGCCATAATTGCGTACGAAGTAGACCCAAGTCTCTTGAATGCAGTCTTCCCCACATGTAGTGGACGAGGTGTTGAGGGCTAGCGCGAATACAGGATGGACCTCGGTGTAGGCGCCATGTACGCCATCGATACCGATCACTCCAGTAACGACCCCCTGTAACGAACCAGCCCCTCCTATGTAGCCCTCGGTGAACATCGTCTCCGGGGTTGGCTGGCCGCCATTTTGGGCACCGTTTTGCAATTGTTGCCACCAGGGCCCTCCAGCTTTGTTGACGGTTTCTGTATCCTTGAACTCCAGACCCATACCGTCTTCGCCAATGGCCACGGTCTGGCCTAACGGCGGCAGTTGTACATGGGATACGGAGTTACCCGTCGTGAAGCCTGCATTATTTTTCGGGGCGTAGGCAGAAGGGGCCAATAGTAAGTTGTAGTCTCCGTCGCCTTCCGTTCCATCACCAGACCACCCCTCCCAGGCTATACTGCCGGTGTAAGTGGAGACCATCCAAGTGAGGTGGCCGTCTACAATGCCAGTACAGTACGCAGGGCCACCAAGGAAACTTGCCCAGAACCAGTCTCCGACTAGAGATGACGTGTCAACATCCAGGAGTGTAGGCTGCGAAGTACAATCGCGGGCAAGCGTGTCTTTGTCAATTGCGTTGCCGCCACTACCTGAGATGCAGACCTCTCCCAACCATCCGCAAGGGTTTCCCGTGTTGTTAAAGAGCGCCTTCCCGCATTGCTTCGTGAAGTCGGGCGCTTGCCCTGAATTTTCCAGTTGGTGAGCCCACTGCGGATTCCGTGGGAGGAGATTATAGTCTTCGTTGTTCACATCCCAGACTAGGTCGAAGGGCTTGGAGTGAGGTGACCATTTGGTGGTCGTTGGCGGGGGCGCGGGTGCGGCCGTTTCACTGGCTTGGCTCGTTTGGGCTTGAGCGGAGACGAGGATCAGAAGAGTAAGCATTAGTGCGGAACCCAGAAGACGCAAGAAGTGACGTGTCATGCAGTCTCCTTGCTGGGGTCCGGCAGACTGTCCGATGACTGTGCCGTCGAAGAGTGATTGGGTTGCGCGATCTTGTGATTGCGCTTCATTCTGTTTCTCCTTTGTTGATTTCATGGGAGAACTTGGTCTTAATCTCCTGAGCTACCGAACCAATGCCATCCCCGGCTGTTCCCCCACAGCCGGGGAGGAATTGGTAGCGCCAACATCGGCGGGAAGCGCCTCGTGGCGTTATGCCTCAAAAGCGGTCTACTTTTATCGTCTCCGCTCGCGCCTGAAAAGCTATACAACTCGTGTTGGAAGGGCTACACGGATCAGGCGGGATGGATGCCGTCGTAAAGCCGAATAAGTTGCTATAGATTTCAGCCGAAGCCACACATCCGCCGTTCGGCGCTGTCACAAGGGGCCGCACTTCGGCACGCTGCCCCAATCTCGTGACGAGAGTGTTTCCGGGCAAATCGATCGACGCAGCTTGCCCGGCGGCGAGTTGGACGTTGAGCGCGTTCCCGACTTGAATACCGCTGGTGTTGACGAAACTGAGTTCGCCGACGCAGGGGTCAGGAGGATACGCGACCACATTCAGGCGCACGGTCTGAAGCTCTGTCACCCCTAACATCGCAAACTCCGGGGATGGCCCGTAACCGAGCGCGCCTGGGACTACAACGCTCGTGCTCCCAAGGAGATTGTCGAAGACTTCTGCAGAGGCGTCGCATTGGTTCCCAAGACCCGCGGTCGGCACGACAGTAGGCAGCACTTCAATCCGCTGTCCTGGCACGCTGGTTAGCGTGTTGGCGTTCACAGACAGCGACGCCGATTGTCCCGCCTGCAGTGTGACATTCACACTTGTGCCCACAGCATTGCCGTTCGCATCCTGGAAACCGATTTGCGCAAAACAGGGGTCGGGCGGGAATGCTGCAACGTTGATCTGCAACGTTTGCCCACGGACGATCCCGATCATCGGGAAGTTGGTCGTATTGTTGGATAGGGTTTGAGTCCATCCGAGGCTGGTGGTGAACACCAGGAATGCGACTGCAATTCGAGTTTTCATAGGTTCTCCGATCAGGTGGTGATTCTTTGACTAGACTTTTCTCCGCAGGAGCTTGGCGCGGAGTTCTCCTTCGTTTTCTGTCTGCAGAGAGCTCAATAGCGACTCGAGACAGACCCACTGCTCTCCATCGTTGTGACAGACGTGCCAGCGGTCTGGCACCATGCCGGTCGCAGACATCGGATGCGGGTTTCCCGCAAGAGTGCCCGAGCCGTCGAAACTCACAACGTCTACTTCGCAGCCACATTTCTCGCACCACACTCGCTTCGAGCGGCGACGACGCATGATCAAAATGCGGTCGGTTTGGACCGTGATTTCGGTTCTTTTATGGATCGTCATGATCTCGACCAGCTTGTTTGCCCAGCGCCGAAATCGTGATAAATTGCTTGCCACGTTTACGCGGTTCTTGGTCCGCATCCACGAACGGGCTGAATTTTGCCCGCTACCTGCTTCAAAGTCCTTAAGACGGGATTAATTAGGTTTGAATAGTTTTTAAGAACCGCTATGGGCAGCCCGGTCAAGCACTTGCTGGAGTTCGGCTCCTTCCGCATCGATCCTGAACAGCGCCTTTTGTTGCGCGACCATGAGCCTGTTCCCCTTTCTCCTAAAGCCTTCGATCTTCTTTTAGCCCTCACCGAGCGTGGCGGGCAGGTGGTCCCGAAGGACGACCTGATGAAGATCCTTTGGCCAGACACCTTCGTAGAGGAGTCGAATCTCGGCCAACACGTGTTTCAGCTGAGGAAGGCATTAGGAGAGCGGCCGCAAGATCACACGTACATAATTACTGTGCCAGGACGTGGTTATCGCTTCGCTCAGAAGGTGCGGACTGTACCCGAAGAAGACCAGGCACATCAGGGTGAGGAACAGAAGAGCGACGAACAGATTGTGGTGGCAACTCGTTCGTTGTCCAGAGTCGTGATTGAGCGAAACCGTCGCACGGACCTGAGAGTGTTGGTTCCGGTTGCTCTGGCGGTGGCTGGGATTTTGATCGTGGCGGGACTGTTCTGGAATTCGCGGCGAAAGCCGAGGCTGACGGAGAAAGACACCATTGTTCTTGCCGACTTCGACAATCGAACAGGAGATGCGGTCTTCGATGGAACGTTGCGCCAAGGCCTCTCCGCGCAATTGGACCAATCGCCGTTCCTGAATCTGCTCTCTGATCAGCGCACGAGGCAGACACTTGCTCTCATGTCGCAGCCCAAGGATGTCCAGCTGTCCTACGGACTCGCCCGCGAGGTGTGCCAGCGCACCGCGAGCAAGGTCGCACTCGATGGGTCCATTGCACTGATCGGTACTCGCTACCTTCTTACCTTGAATGCCGTCAACTGCTCGAACGGAGAATTACTGGCCAGCACGGAAGCCGAGGCGAAAGACAAGAGCCATGTTCTCGATGCCTTGGGAAGGACGGCTTCAGAGATCCGCGGGAAACTGGGCGAATCGTTGGCTTCAGTCCAGAAATATGACGTCCCGCTTGAAGATGTGGCTACGCCCTCCCTGGACGCCCTGAGGGCCTACAGTCTCGGTCGGCAGGCCCTTGCATCGAACCGCGCTGCAGATTCGGTGGCGTTGTACCAGCGCGCGATCACCCTCGACCCAAACTTCGCGATGGCTTATCTGGGCTTAGGGGTCGACGAATTCAACATGGATGAAACATCACTGGCAGCCGAAAACGTGCAGAAGGCCTACCAATTGCGAGATCGCGTGAGTGAACGCGGGAGACTCGGGATTGAGCTCCTTTACGACGCGGTGGTCACCAGAAACTTTGAGGCGGCACGAAAGTCCGGGGTTTTGTCGACTCAAATCTATCCGCGCGACGCCAGCGCATACACCAATTTAGGAACCATCTACGGTTACCTCGGCGATAGCGACAAGAGTCTCGCCTCACTTCAAAAAGCACTAGAGCTCACCCCCGGAGCTGTGCAAAGTTATTCGAATCTTCTTCTTGCCTATCTGCACTGTGATCGCCTTGAGGAAGCCGAATCCATTGCTCGCGAGGCCAAGAGTCGCAACCTCGACTCTCCGTTTGTTCACGCGAGCCTCTACCTGGTTCAGTTTTTGAAGCATGATGCGGCTGCGATGGAGCTCGAAGAGACGCAAGTAATTGGAAAACCTGGATTCGAAGACCTCATCTATTACTACGGATCGGACACCGCTGTTTACGCAGGTCAGTTCAAGAAGGCAAGGGAACTGACTCGCCAGGCGACAGCCTCCGCGTTGCGAGAAGGGCAGAGAGAAACTGCGGCAGAGTATGAAGCCGAAGCGGCAGTGCGAGAGGCTCTCGCCGGCAATCTGGCTCTGGGATCGCGTCAGGCCAAATATGCACTGGCGCTCTCGAATGGGAGAGATGTGACAGCTATTTCGGCAATTGCCCTGGCGCTGGCAGGTGATTCCTCCGCCGTTCATCTAGCGGAAGATCTAAGTAAACGCTTCCCGGACGATACGCCCTTGACCTACAACTCTCTTCCAGCAATCCGGGCAGCCGCTGCGCTACGAAATGGGAATTTCCAGGTGGCACTCGCGGCGCTAGTCGATTCGACTCCCTACGAGTTGGGACAAACCGCACAAGAAGTCACCTTCACACTTTACCCAGTTTATTTCCGTGGCCAGGCATATTCAGCAGCTAAGAATGATGCGGCGGCGGCCACCGAGTTTCGAAAGATTCTCGACCATCCTGGACTTGTGCAAAACGAACCAATTGCCGCGCTGGCTCATCTGGGAATTGCCCGAGCTTACCTTCTCTCGGGAGATTCCGCGAAATCAAGAGTCGAGTACCAAACCTTTCTCGCGTTGTGGAAAGACGCCGATCCGGATGTGCCGGTCCTGAAACAGGCCAAGGCGGAGTACGCAAAGTTGCACTAGCAGAGCGGGCTTTCTCTTTGGCCGAGTTCGTCCGAGGGCTGAAATTCCCAAGTGAAGGATCTAATCGCAGTCACAACGTATTGTAGAAATGTTGAGGACTATTCCGACTCTCAAGTCCCGCGTATTGTCGCACGGATCACTTCTGTCTTTGGACAATCGACAGGCTGGGTGGAGTTCGACACCAGAACGGCTTGGAGCCGAGCCGGAAGCCCGAAACCGATGGCGTTCGTATGCTACCGGCATGCCAAGATTGTTCGCGTCGCGTTCTCTCCAAACGGCGATGAGAGCCCACGAGTGTACGCTGACACACTCATTGATCTTTTGGCCGTACTCAATGAGTGAAATGATTCCATAACAATGTCGGCTCCCAGGCCCGAGTAGACTTTGGAGGCGCAAACCAACCAAAGGGCTCGGAGGAAAGGAGCCGAACATGTCGATCATAGGTTGTGACTATCATCCGGGCTTCCAGCAAATTGCTTTTGTAGACACAGAAACCGGCGGGTGCGATGAATGTCGGCTGGCCCACCCGGGAGAAGCCGAGCAGTTTTACCGAGAACTCAAGCAACAAAATTTGGCCGTACGGGTGGGGATGGAATCCAGCGGACACTCGCGCTGGTTCGAGCGTTTGTTGTGCGACTTGCAGTTCGAGTTGTGGATCGGAGACGCGGCGGAGATCCGGACGAAGCGAGTGCGTAAGCAGAAGACGGATCGGCAGGATGCGCAGCTGTTGTTGCGGCTGATGATCGAAGAGCGCTTTCCGCGAATCTGGGTGCCCGATGCGGAGAATTGGGATCTGCGGCAACTGCTGTGGCATCGGCATCGCTTGGTGCAGATGCGCACCCGAGTGATGAATGAGCTGCACGTGGTGGCACTCAACGAAGGCCTGCGGCGCAAGAAAGCCTTATGGCGAGCGGCGGGTCGGCAGGAACTGGAGTCGATCGCACTGGCTCGGTGGGCGAACCGCCGGCGGCAGGACCTGCTCGACTTACTCGACCAACTGACGCCAAAAATCCAGGAACTGACTCGCCGCTGCCCCTTCAAAACCAGCCCCCGGAGGGCTCAAGGCCGTTGAGGCGCAGATACGTAACGAGATTGCCGTAATGCAAGGCGTCATGATTTCCGGCTTGCGTCAAGATGAACATCTTGTTCGTCTTGAACCCAAAGAAGTCGGCCGGGTCATTGAGGTGCGCATCAGTGAACTTGGGGTAGACGCCATCGCAGTAGTCGAACGATCCTTTGAGGTAGGCAATGATCTCGGTCTTCGAACTCTTCGTAGTGGGCGTGGCGGGGCTTGCTTCACCCTTCGCGTTTGAACACAAGAAAAAGGATATGTCCGCGACATGAGTCAAGATCTCGCCAAACGAGCGAACATCCTTCGTAGGCCGGTAGCTGTACTTGGACTCTGGCATCGTGTCCGCCGCCTTCATGATCTTGTCTTGCATATTGCTGCGAAAAATGGACAGCGTCGTCGTCAGCGGATTCGGCGCCCCGGTCGGATTGGGCAGGTTCGGCGAGATCTGGGCGTTGGCCACCGACGCCAAGACGGAAACACATAACACACAGAACAGATTTTTCGGAACGTTTTGCATTGCACTCCTGCTGCCTAGCGGAGGTTGCACGCAAGGTTCCAGCTGGCGCGCTGAGCGCGACCTCTTTGTAGTCAGCAGCTAACAAGATGGGAGGGTTCTGGACTGTCTGCGGCACTGTCCATTATCGATTTAATGGTGTCCACTAGCGGGCGGCTAGTGAAGGGATAACGGGGCAAAGAGGAAGTCAACTGTCGCGAGCAGGCGATTTCACTCATTGACCTCACTCGGACATCCGAAATCGCCAGATTCCGTCAAATGTCTGAAAGCTTGGACTACTTGATAAAATCAGTAAAAGGCTGTTCGAGTTTTATTTGGCTTCAGTGTGACGACTTCGCGCCAAAACCGCCCTTGGAAACAGATTGTCGCAGGTGCTGTGCTCGTATACTTTGTGGCCTACTGTGCAGCTCACGTGCTCAGGAGGCAGCCGAGCAGATTCGGCGGCTGGTCGAGTCGAAGCTTGCTCTTGGAGACCTCGCCATTTTTGAAACCCCGAATGATAATAAGCCGAGCTTCGACAAATATGCAGATGGATGGCTAACAGACTATGCACGGATCGAGTGCAAGACCTCAACCGCCAATGGTTACGAAGGGGTTCTCGACCAGTATTTGCGGCCACGATTCCGGAAGAAACCACTGACTGACATCAAGCGCGAGGACATCAAAGCGTTGATCAGCGACCTGATCGACAAAGATCTTTCACGCAACACAATCCGCAACGCGCTGTGCGTTATCCGCGGAATGTTCAATTATGCGATCGAGGAGGGATTGATTGAATCAAACCTGGCGGCTAGGCTGGGTCGTTTTACCCGCTCGGCAAAGACGCCCGACACGAAGGGAACCTCGCTCTCTGCTGTGGAAGTCCTGCAGTTCTTGAAGGCCGCTGAGGAAATTTGCCCGGATTACCGTCCGCTATTGCTTATGGCACTTCGCGCCGGATTGCGTCGTGGCGAACTGGTGGCCGTACAGTGGGGAGACGTTCAACTCGGCGCCACCGATGATGATTCCGAACGCTTCATCCTGGTGCAGCACAACTACGTGCGCCGTGAACACACAACGACAAAAAGCAAGAAGTCGAGACGAGTGGATTTGTCTCGGGAACTCCGAAGAGTACTGGTCGAGCTTCGAGACAAACGGCTCTTGGAGGCCTATCTGAAGGGCAAGAACGACATTTCTGACGAACTGGTTTTTAGGTCACCTGACGGTAAAATTCTCGACCCTGACAACCTCTACCATCGAATCTTTCTGCCCGTGCTGGCGAAGGCTGGCATTCGGAGGATTCGCCTGCACGATCTCCGTCATACCTTTGGATCACTTCTTCTTCAAAACGGAGCCTCGATCATTTACGTCAAAGAACAGATGGGACACAGTTCCATTCAAGTGACCGTTGACACCTATGGCCACCTAATTCCCGGTGCAAACGTTAATTTCGTAGACAGACTCGACGCGGTCTTGGTGGAAAAGGCCGAAACAACTCCGCAACGATCCGCAACTCCCGCGCAACAAGGCGAAATGGGGATTCCTCCGGATCTCTTGCAAGTTGTTGAAGGAATTGGTGGCGGCGGTAGGACTCGAACCTACGACCTACGGATTATGAGACCGTCGCTCTAACCACCTGAGCTACACCGCCCGAACCTACGACCTACGGATTATGAGACCGTCGCTCTAACCACCTGAGCTACACCGCCACTTGCTGCAAAGGGAAGATGCGAAAGAAACCTGCGTATCGGCGTGGAACCAGCGCTTTCGCGGCATGGAAGCAACGAACCCGGGGGAGCGTTGCGTCCAATCCTTAATTCTAAGATCGCACGTGATTTAGGTCAAACGGGCTCCCCTCAACGCATCAGCTGGGCGGCGTGATAAAAAGCTATCTGACCGCTTATGAAAGCAATCGCCGTTATCCCGGCTCGTCTCGCTTCCACTCGCCTGCCCCGCAAGATGTTGCGCCAGATCGACGGCAAACCTCTCATCGGCGTCGTGTATGAAGCGGTGCGCTCTTCATCGCTGCTGGCCGACGTAATCATTGCCACCGACTCTGAAGAAATCATGGCTGCCTGCCGAAAACACGGCTGGAACGCGCAAATGACTTCTTCCGCACACCGCAGTGGAACCGAGCGCGTACATGAGATCTCCGGCCGTGAGGCCGCAGACGTCTATCTCAACGTGCAGGGAGACGAGCCGCTCGTGCGGCCCGAACAGATCGCGTCGCTGCTGCGGGTGATGGAGAATCCGGCGGCGCAAGTCGGCACTTTGATGACCCCGGCCGCTGCCATCGATATTCCCAATCCGAACGCAGTGAAAGTGGTGACCGATCTCCAGGGACGTGCTCTATATTTTTCGCGCTCTACGATACCGTTCGACCGTGACGGAGCGGGGCCGCGCTACTTCAAGCACCTGGGTCTGTATGCCTATCGCAAACCGGCGCTGGATCGGTTTGTTGCTCTGCCCGAGTCTTCTCTGGAAAAGAGTGAGCGTCTCGAGCAACTAAGATTTCTGGAAAACGGAGTCGAGATCTACGTGGGAGAGACTGCCTATGACAGCGTCGGCGTCGATACCGAGGAAGATCTTCAGCGAGTAATTGATATCTTGAAGCAACGATGACGTGTCGTTACTTGGTCTTTCGTTCTTCGGCGAGTCGCTCACGAAGTTGCTCTCGCGCATGCTGGGCGAGTTCCCGGCACGCGCCCGTATCGACCAGAGGATCTGGCTTCGCTCCCCGTTCGCGTGCCGCAACGCGATCCCACCATGCCGAAGTGTCTGGATGGGTAGTGATCAAAACATCGCACGGTGCTGTATCGAGAAACGCGAAGCTCTTCTCAAAATCCTCGAGCACATGGGGATACTCGCGGCTACCAGTGAACCGGAACCCGGAGGCAGAAACTGGCGTCAGGCTGTCGGCATAGACCATCTCGTGACAAACGCCGCCCTCGCACGATTTCCACGTCCAACTCGTGCCGCCCGGCGTGTGTCCGGGCGTTAGGTGCGCTGTCACGGAAACTTCGCCGACGGTGATAATCTCACGATCACGCACGGTACTCACTCTTCTAATCGGCTGAATTGGTTGCACAATTCCATATTGCGGATCGCCGCGGCCGACGCCACCTCTCTTCATCACGTCCGCACTCCACTCACTAGCCATTACGCGTGCGCCAGTCATGCGTTGCAGTGCTGCAATCCCGCCTGCATGATCGAAATGAACGTGGGTGTTGAGAATGATTTTTACGTCATGAATGCGAAAACCGAGGGATTGGATATTTGCGGCAATGTGCTGCGCCGACTCCGGCAACGCGCCATCGATCAGGATGTGCCCGGTTGGTGAAGTAATCAGAATCGAGCTGAGCCCATGAGGGCCAACGTAATACGTATTGCCGAAAACACGGAAGGGCTTCTGAGGACGATTCCACTCAGCGCATTGGCTGCAAGACGAACTTTTGCTCTGCCCGGCAGCCAGTCCAATCAACGGCACCAGGAACAGACATGGTAAAAATCTTCTCGTGATCCAACTTAGGCTCAAATTTGTGGGTGTGCGTCCTGCGTGCGTCCCCACTCCTCAGCGGCGGCCAGCCGCCTCGAGATCGACGGGTGCGAATGGAAGAACCATTCCACCCATTTTGAGGGAGCGCGCTCTGCCAGGTTTTGTTCGGCAAGCTTGTTCATCGACGAGATAAATGGCTCGACGCTCGCGGTCGTTTCGAAGGCATAACGATCAGCTTGTCTCTCGTTGAATCGCGAGTACGCATTCATCGCCGGCATCAGGACGAAAGACAACACGACCGAAACGAGAGCCAGAAGCGGCAGATTCGCAAAATCTGATAATTCTTCGAACATGTGCTGGTCGACCGCATAGTGCAGCGTCCAGTTCGCAGCCCAGAATCCAAATAGCGTGATCCCGGCCTGCACGAAAATGCTTTTAAGAATGTGCTTGTGCACATGGTGTCCGAGTTCGTGGGCGAGAACCGCTTCGATCTCTTCAGGCGTGTAGTTATCGAGAAGAGTGTCGGCTAAGATGATGCGTCTTGTACTGCCCAGTCCGGTAAGCGCAGCATTTGCCTTCTTGCTCTTCTCGGAAAGCTTCCAGCGATATACACCGCGGACTCGAGTTCCGGCATGCTCGCTCAGCACAACCAGTCGCCGCCGCAGGTCTTCATTTTCGAGCGGCTCGAACTTATAAAAGATCGGGAACAGCACAACCGGCGCGAGTTGCGCCAGTAGGATGAACAGCCCCATGAAGAGAGCCCACGCCAGCAGCCACCAATGTTGCGGCCACTGACGGATCGTGAAATACAACAACTCCACAACGATCCCGCCCAGCACCAGGCCGACCAGAAATCCTTTTAGCTCGTCCCATGCCCATGAGCCAAATCGCTGGTTCGAGAGCTTGAAGCGCCGTTCAACGCGGAACCCGTAGTAATCGAGCCCGATTCCCAAAACTTTGCTAATGCCCAGCAGTAAGAGCAGGTAAACGAAGAGTGAGACGGTGTAGTTCTGAAATCCCCAACGGTAAGCAAGGTCACGCAGCCAGTCGGACCACTGTGTCACCAGCAGCACAATTAGAAATACCAACCCAATGGCAAAATCGGCAATACCGAGCCAGCGCCGGATTTGGTTGTAACGATGGGCCTCCGGCGAATCGGCCTGCGCCGCGACTGGATCGTTTGGCATATTCAATGGTGTGGCTACGAGTATCGCATCATCTGAACTCAGCTGCTTACGCGTTCACGAAGCTCTCGCCTGCAGCCAGCAGCTCGCTGACCAACTCGGGTGACGCGGCCTCCGCATAGAGTCGGAGCAGCGGCTCCGTCCCCGAAGCCCTGAACAGCACCCACGCCTCAGCGCCATTCCCGTTGGTCGGCGCATCCAGAAAGAATTTCACGCCGTCGAGATGCTCCTTCTTCAACACCCGGTAGCGGCCGAGAGTTTGTGTGCTCTCGGCGCGTGCTCGTTGAATCGCGTTTTGCTTTACATCTTCCGGAATGTGCAGATCGCGCCGACCATAATAATGAGGGCCGAATTCACGCTGGAGGTCAGCCACCAGTTGCCCCAGCGGTTTGCCCTCTTCGGCCATTGCATTGGCAAGCAGCAGACAGTTCAACACTCCGTCGCGCTCAGGAAGAAATCGCGAATAGCCGATGCCCCCGGATTCCTCGCCGCCCATCAGGATCTCGCGCTCCATCATTAGATCAGCAACGTACTTGAATCCAATCGAGGTCTCGTGCAACTTGCGCCCGTATTTTGCGCAAATGCGGTCCAGCATGCGCGTGGTGTTGAATGCGCGCACCACATCCCCAGGCCATTTCTTTCGCTCGAGAATCCAGTGCAGCAGCACGCAAAATATTTTGTGCGAATCGACAAAGCTGCCGTCTTCGGCGACTGCACCAATCCGGTCCGCATCTCCGTCGGTCGCGAGGCCGGCGTCGCACTTCTCGCGGACGACCGTTTCCTGCAGGAGTGCTGTATGCGGTTGAATCGGCTCAGGATTGATCCCCGGAAACAGCGGATTGAGTTCCTGGCGTATAGCCACGTATTGCACACCGCGCTCGGCGAAGATCCCCGACAGAACGCCGCGACCGGAGCCATACATCGCATCGACCGCGAACTTGAATTTCGTTTTCGCAATCAGATCCATGTCTGCAAAGGCGCAGACGGCGGCGACGTACGCCTTCTTGAGATCGACCTCTTCGATCGCGGCCTTAGTTCCCTTGGGCGCCGCGCCCGACGCCAGTTCTTCCTCAATCTTCTTCATGATGGCGGGCGTCGCCGATCCACCAAAATTGCCTTTGAACTTTACGCCGTTCCAGTTCCACGGATTGTGGCTGGATGTCACCATTACTCCGCCCGCGGCGCCCTGGTGCTTCACGGCATACGAAACCGCCGGCGTAGGTGTGTAGTCGTTCGCGAGTTTGACTGGAATCCCTGCGGCGGCAATCACCTCCGCAACGATCTGTGCTGCGCGAGGCGAGGCAAAGCGCGCGTCATAGCCGATGATCACGCCGTGTTGCGCCCGTTCATATTTCAGGACGTACGACGCAATGGCACCAGCCACACGCCGCACGTTCTCAAAAGTGAAGTCATCGGCGATGATTCCACGCCAGCCGTCCGTTCCGAATTTGATCTCTTGCGCCATTTGATTGAAGGGTGAGTGTGTAGCCGCGAATGCTTTCGAGATGCCCGAGACACCCGAATCTGTTTACTCGCCACTCAACACTCTTCACTCTTACGTAAGCTTATGCATCTTTTTCTCGTCGAGATACTTCACAACCTTGCCCACATCTTGCGCGTGCTGACGCGTAGTGATCAGCAGAGCGTCCGGTGTTTCTACGACAACCAGATCACTCACACCGACAGCCGCAACAAACTTCCCGGGAGCATGCACGTAGTTGCCGCGCGCGTTCAGCAAGAAAACTCCGGAACTCGCCACCAGATTACCCTCTGGCGGAGTGCTCTTGTTGGTGTGGTGCTCATGCAGAGCGGTCCAAGAGCCAAGATCATTCCATCCGAAATCCGCCGGAAGACAGAAAATGTTCCCCGCATGTTCGCCCTTGGCCGAGCGCGGTTCCAGCACCGCATAGTCGACGCTGATGTTTTCGCACTTGGGGTACAACCGCTTGAAAGTTGCAGCGAATTTGCGCGTGCCATAACTCGCGGCGATCTCTTCGAGAAGAGCAGCCGTTTTCGGCAGATGTTCTTTGAGCGCATCGGCTAAAGTCTGCGCGCTCCACAAGAACATCCCGCTGTTCCAGAAATAATTCCCCGCAGCGACAAACTCAGCCGCTGTCTCAGCGTTCGGTTTCTCGGTGAACCGGCGCACATGCAGCGCGTCGCCTTGAAACAGCTCTCCGGCCTCGATATACCCGTATCCGGTCTCAGCGCGATTCGGACGGATCCCGAGCACCACAATATTCGGTCCGGCGGACGCAACTTCAATCCCGCGCTCCAGTGTTTCGCGATACCTCTTTTCGTCGGCGATCACGTGATCGGAGGGAAACATCCCAATGACCGCGTCAGGGTTTTCGCGCAACAACAAGAACGCGGCGAGACCAATCGCGGGAGCAGTATTTCGAGCAGCGGGCTCGGCCAGGATCTGTGTCTTCGGGACGTTAGGTACCTGCTTTGCGATTGCAAGCTGCAGGTCATCGTTGGTGATGATCCAGAATTTCTTTGCCGCAGCCAGCGGAAGCAGGCGCGCCACCGTCTGCTGAATCATCGTCTGCTTGCCGTCGAGCGCCAACAACTGTTTCGCGCGTTTCTTCCGGCTCAGCGGCCAGAACCGCGTGCCACGCCCTCCAGCGAGTATTACGGGATAGAAGTTCGAGTTCTTAGCCACGAATGTTTCGATCTCCAACAACTCGAAGGTAAAATCTCGTAGTTGAAACTACATTCTTGTGTCTGGCTCGGGCAGTACTTTTCCCGGCACGTAGGCGCGCAGGAATTCGATCGACCATTGCGGACGCACTCCAAAGTGTCCAACGGTTGCGGGAATGACCACCGCGTCTCCCTTTGCGACTGTCACCGGATCCATTCCCGCTGCCTCGATTACGCCACAACCTTCCACAGCTACCAGAATCTGTACGGAAGTTTTCCCGGAATCGTCGCTCGTCGCCAGTTGCAGCGGATCTTTCGCCTCAAACATGTCCACTACAAAATAAGGAGCCGCAATCAAAGACGCGTGACGGTTTTTCCCGTTCTGCGTGGGCGCAGGGCGCAGCACCTTGCCCGACTTAACCTTTTCTTTTACCGCGGCCATGCCATCTTTCAGATGTAATTCCCGGGGACGGCCGTAGTCATACAAACGATAAGTCGTGTCCGATTGCTGCTGCGTTTCGACGATCACGGAGCCAGGCCCAAGCGTATGCACCGTTCCACCCGCCACGTAAATCATGTCGCCTGCATAAACATCTACCCAGTTCAGTGCTTCCTCCGCCCGATTCTCGTGAATCGCCGTTTCCAATTGCGCGGCGGTAACTCCAGGCTTAAGGCCCAACCCGATCTGCGAGCCGGGTTTCGCGTGCGCTACATACCAGCATTCGGTTTTTCCCCAGGGTTGTCCGACTCGCAGCGCTTGCTGGTCGTCGGGATGTACCTGCACCGAAAGTTTTTCGTGAGGAAATAGGAACTTGAGCAATAACGGAAACCGTTTGGGATCGCGTGCCGCATCCCCCACCAGTTCGCGCTGGTACTGCTCGCTCAGTTGAGCCAGCGTTTTTCCCGTCAGGGGTCCGTTGGCAATTTTGCATTCGTCCCCACTCAACCAGGCTTCGCCGATCTTCTGGGCGAACTTGTGGTTCGGATAAATCGGCGATAGATCCTCCGTGCCCCACGGCCGCGGATCGAAACCCGGAAGCATCAACAATGGATAAAGATCTTGCATGCAATCCGTGCGCCCACAAAAAAGACCGCTCGCAAACGGAACGGCCTTTGCCGAACCAATCTGAATGTTTCTTCGGTGACCTTGCTGTTTGTGGTGAGGACCTTTTACAGCGCCCCGAAGAACTTCCTCATGCGCTCGAGCCCACGATCCAGTTCAGCTTTCGAAGTGGCATACGACACCCGAATATGCTCGCCCGTGCCAAATCCCTCACCGGGAACCGTCGCCACGTGCGCTTCGCGCAACAGTCGCCCCGCTACGTCCGAAGCGGATTTCAGCCCGCCTCGTCCGAGGAAAGAGGAAATATTCGGGTAAGCATAAAATGCGCCCTCGGGCAGAGTGCATGTGACACCTGGGATCGACCGCAGCCCGTGCACCACATGATCCCGCAGCTGAATATACTCACGCCGCATTTGCTCGACGCACTCCTGCGGACCCTTCAGCGCGGCCACTGCAGCCTTCTGCACGATGGACGTAGGATTCGATGTCGACTGGCTTTGCAACTTCGCCATTGCGCTGGTTACCGCCGCCGGGGCCATCGCATAGCCCAGTCGCCATCCGGTCATGGCATACGTTTTTGAGAGTGAGCCCAGCACGACAAATCTTTCTTTATATTCGCGTAACGCGCCCACCGAAAAATTCTTTCCCGTGTAATTCAGGTAGACGTAACACTCGTCCGACAGCACCCAGATTCCACGTTCATGCGCTAGCCGCACCACTGAAGTCATGTCTTCCGGGCTCATCACGGCGCCCGAAGGATTCGAGGGTGAATTCAGAATGATAGCTTTGGTCCGCGGTGTGATCAGCCTCGCTACCATTTCAGCCGTGACACGAAAACCCTGCGACTCGTCTGATTCGAGGAGTACACAATTTCCGCCCGCGTACCGGATGATGTCCTTGAACGAAACCCAGTAGGGTACCGGCAGGATCACTTCATCACCGTGATCGACTAGTACTTGAATCGCATTGAACAGCGCGTGTTTGCCGCCCGTGGAGGCAATCACTTCTTCGCGCCGGTAATCGGAATCGAAGTCCACGTTGTGCCGGTGTGCGATGGCGTCGCGCAGCTCCGCTGTACCGGCAACAGCCGTATATTTCGTGAAATTCCCTTGAATCGCGGCAATCGCCGCGTCCTTAATATGCTGCGGCGTGGAAAAATGCGGCTCACCCGCCCCGAAATCGACCACGTCGATTCCCTGCGAGCGCAGCTTATCGGCCTCCGCCACCACGGCCATCGTGGCCGAGGGCTCGATCCGGTTGATTCTTTCCGTCAGTCGTAGCGCTTCCGTCGTCGCGGTCGTCATGCCTTCTTTTTCCTTCTCTTGGGGACTTCGATTAACTTCGTTTCCTGCAACTTATAAGCTGGATCCAGCTTTTCCCGCAGCTTCTGCTCGACCACTTCGGGCACCAGCCCTTTTACCGGCCCACCCGCCTGCGCAACTTCCCGCACCAGGCGCGAACTCACGTACGAATATTTGTCCGCCGGCATCATGAACACGGTTTCCAGCGTGGGTTCGAGCTTGCGATTCATCAGCGCCATTTGCAGTTCATACTCATAATCGCTGATGGCCCGGATTCCCCGCAGCACGCAGATCGCATTCATCGACTTCGCGTATTCCACCATCAATCCGTGAAACGTATCGATCCGCACATTGGGCAAGTCTTTGGTGAGCTCCTTCAGCATCTCCAGTCGTTCGCCCACGCTGAACATCGGAACTTTCTCCGAGTTCCGTAGGATCGCCACGATCAGCTCTTCAAAGATCTTGCTTCCTCGCTGGATCAGGTCGAGGTGCCCGTTGGTTGGCGGATCAAACGAACCGGGATAGATAGCCTTGCCCTTATTCAATGGTTCTCACCGGAACGACGGGGTTCAGCAATGAAGCAGCAGGTGCGTAATAGGAGATTCTATGCGGGCGGGACTACGGATGGCAATTACCAGCTCGGAGCAACAGTTGGATGGGACGGCCGAATTGGCTGTCGATTCAGCGGAGTTCCAATGCGTTCTGTGAAGCGGGTTGGGAGATCCGGGCAGGGCTCCGTGAGAAGTGCCCCGCCCGGAGGCAATCGAAGTTAACGCTTGGCCGCGGCGATCGGGGCTCTCACAGTTTCCGGCGGAGCGCTTGGCATGGTCGTGACCCTGCCTGTCGGAGCGGGAGTGGGGCCAGGCGCTGCTGCCGGCTGTGCGGGCGCCGCGGTCAGTCCCAGCGCCTTTCGCACTTCTGTATCCAGCCGAGCGGTTACATCCTTATTGTCTTTCAGGAACTGGCGGGCATTCTCGCGTCCCTGGCCAATTCGCTCGGACTTGTAGCTGAACCACGATCCAGACTTCTCCAGAATGTTGTTGTTGACCGCCAGATCGAGCAGATCGCCTTCCCGCGAAATGCCTTCTCCATAAAGGATGTCGAACTCCGCTTCGCGGAAGGGCGCCGCGACCTTATTCTTGACGACTTTCACCTTGGTTCGAGATCCGGTCACGACATCGCCTTCTTTGATCGCCGCGATGCGTCGGATGTCCACGCGCACCGAGGAGTAGAACTTCAGCGCTCGCCCGCCGGTCGTTGTCTCCGGATTTCCGAACATCACGCCAATCTTTTCGCGAATCTGGTTAATAAAGATCAGGCAGGTCCGTGACTTTGACACGGTCCCAGTCAGCTTCCGCAGCGCTTGAGACATCAGCCGCGCCTGCAGTCCCATATGGCTGTCGCCCATTTCGCCATCGAGTTCGGCCTTGGGCACCAACGCCGCCACCGAATCGACTACCAGTACGTCAATCGCGTTCGAACGGACCAGCGCTTCGGTGATCTCCAGCGCCTGCTCGCCATAGTCGGGCTGCGAAACCAGCAGGTTGTCGACGTCCACGCCCAGCTTTTTGGCATAAGCCGGATCGAGCGCATGCTCGGCGTCCACGAACGCTGCCATGCCCCCGGTCTTCTGCGCTTCGGCAATCACCTGCAGGGTGATCGTCGTTTTGCCAGAAGATTCCGGCCCGAACACTTCCACCACGCGTCCGCGAGGAAACCCGCCCACGCCCAGCGCCGCATCGAACGAGATCGAACCCGTCGGAATCACCGAGATCGGGACGATCGCTTCCTTCGACCCCAACCGCATGATCGATCCCTTGCCAAACTGCTTTTCAATCTGGGATACCGCCAGTTCAATCGCCTTGCCCCGCTCGTCCGCCATGAAGAGGCTCCTTTGGAAAGTGCAGCACTAAATGAAATCTAATCTGGCCGGATTATACATAGGAATCGAAGCGAAGAAAAGGCGAATCAAGAGAATTAACCTGTGGAAGGTTCCAAAATGGGGCGGTCAGTCCGCTGGTAGCGTGAATCCCAGCCTTGTCATCCAGAAGCCCACGTTCCTTGCGGCGCCGAAGGAGCTCTGCACCTGCCGGCAGCACCGATATCCCAGGCGAGTGCATAGGTTCTTCGCTTCGCTCAGAATGACAATCAAGAACGGCGCCCTACCGCTGCAGCAGATCCACAGGCGCAGTCACGTCATGCACCCGGAAATACTTCGCCAGTGCTGGATGCTTCCTCGCCACGGCCTCATACATTGCATAGGCCACATTCCGATAAGAGACATGCCCGGCCGGCGTAGTCCGCAGCTCGGAGATGTAAACTGCCTCGGCGAAATCCATCTTGAAGAGCGCTCGTTTGCGGAATGCCAGCGGAATCGCATACTGCGCATTTTCTTCCGCTTCTGGCGTCTTGCGCGCACTCAGCTTCTCGACCGCCGTCTGCACGCGCCGCATCGCTAACTCATAGCGCCCGCGCACGCCCGCATCTTCCATGTCGAGAAGCATCTCGAAGCCATGCTGGGTGGTGAATCCCTGCATCACCTGGATGCAGCGCCGGTGCCGATGCATGTCGCGGAATCCGCCCGTATCCATCAGGATGTCGAAGCGGAACTGCTGTCCCGCGCGGAATCCGCGCAGCATCTCGTCGTGCCGTCCACGATGCTTCAGCCCCAGATCGATGATCTCCCGCCGCCGCCTCTCCCCAGCTACCTGTACCGCCTGCCGAATCTGGCGATACGAGTGATGGCAATGCTCATATAGCAACGTCGTCGCAATCTCAACTTCCAGCGGCTCCTCATCGAGCAAATCGACGATCGCCTTTGATGGTGCGACGGCCTCACCGGCCATCATTTCGCGCGCTGCCTGCCGCAACTCCCGCCGCGTCTCCATCTCGTAAGCATTGGGATCCGCATACTTCACCAAAGTTGGCGCCACCCGCACTTCGCGCAGCAATTCCTGTTCTGCCCGCGCTCCCAACTCCGCGTCTACAGCTCGAATCCGCGCGACCAGATCCTGCAGCGACTCTGCATTCACGTTGTAAGCCGCGCCGGTCGCCGCCTTTTTCAACGACTCGCCTAATGTCCGCACTTCTTTGTGCGTATGCGACAGCAGATGCGCCACCTGTGTTTCCAGCGTGCGCGCGTTGACGATCTCTCCGAGCGAAGTATTCGTCGCCAGCGGCAGCAGGTACCGCGTAATATCGAACGCCCGGGCCTTCAGCGTGCGCTCATAGGCATCCTGTTTCATATCCGCCGGTTTCGGCGTGATGTTGATCAGGTACTGCGTCATGTGCGCCGACAGCGCCTCGTACTCGGCGAACAGAAAATCCAGGGTCTCGCGATAGAGCTTGTGACCCTCGTCGTCGCTGCCGAAATCCGGTGTGTAATATCCGCTCTTCTTGAAATCCTGATACCGCGTCGAGCGCTCCTGCCCGTCCCAGCGCTGCTCATCGGCAAGTTCAATCGCCGCCAGAATCGACAGCCGTTCGATCGCGAGCGCGATGTGCGCCAGATCGGCGATCGACCGATGCCCGTACTGGAAGTAGAAAGTATTGAGAAACTTTTCCGCCTTCTGGGTGCTGATCTCGCGCAGTGACTCCTTCATCGACAGCGCCGAGCGCGAATATTTCGCCATCGCGTAAGCCTGAATCTCCGGCTCGACGCCGAATACGGCAAATACTTCGGTCGACGGCTCTGCCGCAACGGGAGCCGGAATCTCGGCCACAGAGCCGTCCGTTCCCGTCGATCGCAGCGGAGAGCGGTGCCCTGAGTCTTTCTCGGGGGTGGCAGAGTTCTTGTTGGAAGGCTTGGGCATCGTCAGCACATTCGCATTCTGGGACATAAGAGTGTCCGAATGGTACTCGGCGCAGTTGTGGATAAGCAATGCGATTCGTCACCACTGGAATCAAAGACGAACCTCTGGGCTCGTGTGGGACCGGGTCTCAGACCCGGTCGTCGAGCGAAGCTCGACACATTCGCCATCAGCAACGTACCAGCTGCCGCGTATAATTCTGCGTTCGCATCCTTAAGATCCGTATTCCGGAGAATTCTCATGTCTCTTTCAGGACGCGTAGCCTTCGTCACCGGCGCCTCGCAAGGCATCGGACGTACCTGCGCCCTGCGCCTTGCCAAAGACGGTGCCGCCGTCGTCGTCGCCGCTCGCAATCAGGAAAAGCTCAACGAACTGGTCGCCGAGATATCCGCCGCCGGCGGAAAGGCCACCGCCTTCGCCCTCGACGTCGCCGACGAAGAGCAGGTCAAAACTACCGTCAAGGCCGCCATAGCCCAATTCGGCAAGATCGACATCCTTGTCAACAACGCCGGCATCACACGCGACCAACTCGTTATGCGCATGAAGCGGGCTGATTGGGACGCCGTCCTCCAGACCAATCTAACTTCGGCTTACCTCTGCATCCAGCAAGTCATCCCCTCCATGCTCAAACAGCGTTGGGGACGCATCATCAACATCACCAGCGTCTTCGGCCAGATGGGACAGGCCGGGCAAGCCAACTATTCCGCTTCCAAAGCCGGGCTCATCGGACTCACCATGGCGATCGCCCGCGAAGTCGGCTCGCGCAACATTACTTGTAACGCTGTCGCTCCCGGGTTCATCGAAACTGCCATGACCGCTGTCCTCAGCGACGAGTTCAAGCAGAACGCGGTGAAGCAGATTCCGCTGGGCCGAGTAGGAACTTCCGAAGACGTGGCGAGCGCCGTGGCATTCCTCGCTTCCGACGAAGCGTCCTACATCACCGGTCACACGCTCAGCGTCAACGGCGGCATGCTGATGGGATAGGGCCTCAACCACACAGGATACGGAGGGCCACAGGGTGAAAACGAATTCCAAGGGTGCGCAGCCTTCCTCTGTGTTCCCTGTATCGTCTGTAGTGAAAGGTTTGGAATTTACGCAAGCCGAGTCCCCAACCCAGACCGACCAGGCGCGCGAGCTCTTCCTCGAATACGCACAGTCCCTCGGTTTTAGCCTCTGCTTCCAGAATTTCGACGAAGAGCTATCTGGCTTGCCGGGAGACTACGCTCCTCCGGCGGGACGCCTGCTTCTCGCGGAATACGAAGGCCAGCTTGCGGGATGCATCGCGCTCCACAAACTCGAAGATGGTGTTTGCGAAATGAAGCGCCTTTACCTTCGCCCGGAATTCCGCGGGAAGGGCCTAGGCCGCGTCCTCGCCAACCGAGTCATCGCGGAAGCGCGCCAGATCGGCTATCAGCGCATGCGACTCGATACCGTCGAGCCAGTCATGAAGGATGCCGTCGCCATGTATCGCAAACTCGGCTTCCGCGAAATTCCTGCCTACTGCGAGAATCCCATTGCTGGCGCGCTCTACATGGAACTCCTCTTGTAATCGCAGATCAGTTCAATCACAATGTCGGCGCACGAAACGAAGGAATCCAGCCATGAAGCGAATTCTCTTGTTCGTTGTTCTGTTGGCAACAACACTTGCCTTCGCCGCGGACGGCAAGAATGTCTCTTACAAAAGCGGTGATGAAACCGTGCAGGGCATGCTTTACACACCCGCGGGCAAAGGCCCGTTCCCCGCGCTCATCGTGGTTCACGAATATTGGGGCTTGAACGATTGGGTGAAAGAGCAGGCGTCGAAACTGGCGGATCAAGGCTACGAAGCCCTCGCGATCGACCTCTATCGCGGGAAGGTCGCGACCACGCCCGACATGGCACACGAGATCATGCGCGGAGTTCCTGAAGATCGCGCCAAACGCGACCTGCACGCAGCGTTCGAATATCTCGTTGCCCAGCCCAGCGTTAAGAAAGACCGCATCGGCGCCATCGGATGGTGCATGGGCGGCGGCTACGCGCTCGATGTCGCGCTGCAAGAACCTACTCTTGCCGCCGACGTCATCAACTACGGTCACCTCGCCACCGATCCCGAAGCGTTGAAGAAAATCAACGCGCCGATCCTCGGGCTCTTCGGCGCGCAGGATCATGGCATCACACCCGACGACGTTCACAAGTTCAGCGAGGCGCTCGACAAGATGGGCAAGAAAATCGACGTCAAAATCTACGATGATGCCGGCCACGCTTTCGAGAATCCGAACAACAAAGAAGGCTATCGCGCCGCCGATGCTGCGGACGCGTGGCAGAGAACTATCGATTTTCTCGCCGCGACGCTCAAGAAGTGAAACCCGCCGTGCACGCGGGTTTTAAGCACACAAATGCTGGTGAGGTATGTGCGTCTGCGCACTTCGATTAGTTAAACAATGTATAAGTAATGGCGAGTCCGCGCGAAAATTTGTTCTTCGCCGTCCGTTTTTCGTATGGCACGAATGTCCCTCGTATGGCACAAATTTCCCACTTGCCAGAAGTTACTCCTCTGGTTACTATGACCCATCCTGACATGCTCCCAACGATGAATATCGGCGAGACCATCCGCAACTACCGGCTCCAGAAAGGTATGTCTCAGGGCGACATCGAAAAGCGAACCGGCCTTCTGCGCTGCTATCTGTCGCGCGTCGAAAACGGTCACACGATTCCTTCGCTCGATACGCTCTCGAAGATTGCCGGTGCCATGGAGCTTCCGCTGTCACAATTTTTCTCCGAGCCCGGCCACAGCAACGGCTCGAAGGGATTGCCCCAACTCTCCGACGACGAAGTCCGCTTCCTCAGCCAGATCCGGCGCTACTCGACCAGTCTGAACGACAGCGACCGCAAACTCGTCCTCGCGATGGTCAAGAAAATGGCGTCGAATTCCGCGAAATAAGCTTTGAGCTCCGAGCTCTGAGGCGTGAGTCTCTGAACAAACCTCAGTACGCGAACTGTTCCCTGGGCAGCGTAGGTCGAACCGCTTCCGTTTTCTTTAAGCTCGCAGCTCGCCCTTCATAGCTCCCCCTTACTTTCGTTCCATGCCCTTAGTGACCGAGGGATACCTCGCCTCGTGTGTCGCTAATCACTAAACTGTGCATGGAGACTCCTGTGACCACCGACGAAGAACTAAATCTTCTCGACTCCCAACTGCGCCGCCTGAAAATCGAGTACGAGATTTTCTTCAGCAATCCGACCAAGCGGCCGCCGACGGATGTCGAGTGGAAAGTGCTCAGCCTGCTGCGCAAATTCTCCGACGGTGGACGCATGAACTTTTCCCAGCGCTACCGCTATAACGAGATGGCCCAGCGTTATGCGCTCTACAGCGATCTCTGGCGCAAGAAGTCCCGTATCCGCGAAGAAGGCTACCGTCGCCCGCAGGATGCGCTTCTCTCCGTGCAGGGAGTGCGTGTCGCCGAAGAAGAGCACAAGCCCCATCACCCCGTTTATGGCGTAAGCCAGGCCGCAGCCGCCGCAGCAGGCGGAGCGATTTCGGCTCCGCACTTTACTCTGCACAGTGTCGATCAGGGAGAAAAAGAGCAAGTCGAGCGTCTCTATAACACGCTGGTCGCGGCCAAGAAAAAAGCCGGCGAAAATGTGACGGGCAGCATCGACTCGTTCACGACCTTCGTCCAGAAAAAGACCGAACAAATCCGCAAACAGTATGGATGCCAGGGCGTCGAATACTCCGTCGAACTCGCCGACGGCCACGTCAAGCTAAAAGCCAAAGCAAAAACCTAGAGCAGTCAATCTTTTCGTGCTTGAAGCGTCACTCCGTCAGATTCCGCTGGAGACCGCGTCCCGAGCCGATTTCCATCCACTAGTGACTTTCGTCTCTGAGTCTTTATCCCTCTGGCCTTCCCCCCAACTGGGGATAAGATGTCCTCCGCAGCTCACGGCATTTGGCACGCACGACCCGGCCCCAGCCCGATGCAGCCTTGGTGGAAAGGCTCCACGAAGAGTCCACGATCTTTGGCGACGCTGCAACTCAACTGATTGGAGGATGGAAAATGGTATTAAAACGAGCACTAACCTGCTTGTTTGTATTGACGCTCGCCTCCGGGGTACTCCTGGCCCAGAGTTCCGATCTCAAGGTAGCCCACACAACTCACTCAGGTCCGATCACGCCCTCCGCAAAGCCTTCGCCCAAACTTACAACTATCTTTAGCAACCTCGGACCGACTTCCACCAATGCGTACAACGACACCACCGGCTACTACGTGTTGGGGCCAGATAACTCCGTAGGCCTGCCCGAGCAGGGAATTGGTGTTCCGTTCATCCCCGCAGCGAATGCTCACGTCGAGCAGTTGCAAGTGGCGGTGGGTTGGGAGTCGGGAACCTCGCTGGTGAATGTCGGACTCTACAGCGATAACGCCGGAGTCGTCGGAACCCTGCTTTCCACCGGACATGCCTCTACCATCCCCGTCTTCGGAACCTGCTGTCAGCTGGTCACCGTCAACATCAAATCCACCGCGGTGATGGCCGGAACCCAGTACTGGATCGTGGTCACCTCGGATGACACGAAGGCTCCGGACTTCACCGGCGTCTTCGCTGCTTCCAATCTGGCGATTATCGGCGGCGACGTAGGCTTGGCCGGATGGTTCTCATTCACCACCAATACTCCCGCTGCCGCCGCTCGTGGTTCGGTCCCATAAACAATTCGGCAGCTTCGAGAATCAGGGCCGCGAGCAAATCGCGGCCTTATTTTTGCGCGGAGGCGCAGCGAGTCGTTAGTCCTTGGTCATTCGTTGCGCGTCCTTATCTGCACTCCAACTGCAAACGAGTCGAGTCTCCTTCCGACGCTGTCCGAAAATGATCTGAGCGAACGACCGACGACCAGCGACAAACCCCCGCTCGTTGCTGTTAGAATTTTTGGTCACTCCGCACTCATCCCTGTTTCCGAGGCCGATCATGTCCAGCACTCCGTCTAAGGTCCGCCGTGCCATCCTCAGCGTTACCGACAAAACCGGACTCGTCGATTTCGCACGCAAGCTTTCTGCTTTCGGTATTGAGCTCGTCTCCACCGGCGGTACCGCCAAGCTGCTCCGCGAATCCGGCATCGCAGTGAAAGACATTTCGGATCTCACCGGATTTCCGGAAATGCTCGACGGCCGCGTGAAGACGCTTCACCCCAAAGTCCATGGGGGAATTCTGCATCGCCGCGAAGATCCCAAGCACGTCGCCGCAGTCGCGGAGCACGGCATCTCCCCGATCGACATGGTGGTCGTCAATCTTTACGCGTTCGAAAAGACCGCCGCGAAGTCCGGAGTTGCCATCGAAGAACTGATCGAAAACATCGACATCGGCGGCCCATCCATGATTCGCTCAGCTGCAAAGAATTTTCACGACGTCGCGATCGTCACGTCCCCTGCCGATTACGATGCCATTGCCGACGAACTGCAGCGCGAGTCGGGCGCGCTCTCGCACCAGACAAAATGGCGTCTGGCGCAAAAGGCTTTTGCCATGACCGCGGCCTACGATTCCGCCATTGCCTCGACGCTAGAAAGTATCAGCGCCGATTCGTTTCAGATCCATCCCGATGGCAGCGTATTCCCAGCCACACTCCGCTTTTCTTTTCACAAAACTCTCGACCTGCGTTACGGAGAAAACCCCCACCAGAAAGCAGCCATGTATTCGGACGGCTCGGGCGCAGGCGTGGCAAACGCCCGCCAATTGCAGGGCAAGGAACTTTCCTTCAACAACATCGTCGATCTGCAAGCCGCCTGGGATCTCGCTCAGGAATTTGAAGAGCCGGTCGTAGCCATCATCAAACATACGAATCCCTGCGGCACCGCGACCGGCAAGACTTTGGCGGAGGCCTACAAGCGGGCTCTCGAGTGCGATCCCGTCTCTGCGTTCGGCGGAGTCATCGGAGTCAATCGTCCCATCGACGCCGCTGCCGCTGAAGAAATGCACAAGCTCTTCCTCGAAGTCATCGCCGCACCATCATTCGACGAGGCCGCCAAAGCGAAATTCGCGTCGAAGAAGAATCTGCGCCTGGTCGAAGTCGTCCCGGCGAATCAGAAATGGGTATTGAAGAATGTCTCCGGTGGAATGCTCGTGCAGGATGCGGACGCTCGCGTGCTCCAAGAGTCCGATCTGAAAGTCGTGACCAAACGTCCTCCAACTCCCGAAGAGACTCGTGCTTTGCTATTTGCGTGGAAGGTTTGCAAGCACGTGAAATCCAACGCGATCGTCTACGCCCGCGACGGACAGACCGTCGGCGTGGGTGCCGGACAGATGTCCCGCGTGGATTCCGCCAAAATTGGCGCCATGAAAGCTCAACTCCCGTTGAAAGGTACGGTCGCTGCCTCCGACGCCTTCTTTCCCTTCCCTGATGGAGTCGAAGAAATCGCCAAAGCTGGAGCTACCGCCATCATCCAGCCAGGAGGCTCGCAGCGCGATCCGGAGGTCATCGAAGCTGCCGATCGTCTGGGACTCGCCATGCTCTTCACCGGAGTGCGTCACTTCCGCCATTGAGGGGATCAGGGTGGTGATGATTGGACGAACTGCCTCGGGCATGAGGCCTGCCCATTTTTCAATCGAAACTATCAACAATTTCGCTCTACGTCTTTACGTAATTTGACATAGCGACCCCACTGGTCCCTGTCCTTCCGGTTTCCTGCGGCATCCAAACTACCAGCACTCTTTAATTCCGTCCCGCTGCCGCTCGGGTTAGAATAAAAGCACCTTTCGCCTAGCGGGTTTGCATCCAAATAAACTGTAGTTTCGGAAGCGCGCTTCGAGCGCCAGTCAGGTCGAGCATGAATAGAATTTTCCGCCTCTTTGTAGTGATTGCGATGGCAACTGCCGCTGTCGCGCAAACCAGCCCGTCCTCGTCTGATGCAAACGCCTCCCAGCCTGACGCCAAGGTCGCCCCGTCGACGCCGCGTAAGGTCGACAAATCCGCTGCTTATTACCACTACACGATGGCGCACATGTACGAGGAGATGGTGACGGCTTACGGCCGCAGCGACCTCGCCACCAAGGCGACGGAAGAATACCGTCTGGCCATTGAGGCCGACCCCTCGTCTGAATTCCTGACTTCGGCCCTTGCCGAGCTTTACGTGAAGACCGGCCGTATCGCTGACGCTGTCAAAGAAGCTCAGGACATCATTAAGCGCGATCCCAAGAATCTTGAAGCCCACAAACTTCTCGGCCGCATCTACCTCCGCTCGCTCGGCGACATGCCGGGTGGCAATGGTTCGGACAACATCCTGAAGCTGGCTATCGATCAATACGAACAGATCGTGAAGCTCGACCCCGATAGCGTGGACGATCATCTTCTTCTCGGCCGCCTCTATCGCCTCAACAACGATATGCAAAAGGCGGAAGCCGAGCTCAAGACCGCGATCAAGCTCGATCCCAGCTCGGAAGAAGCCGTCACGACCCTGGCCATGCTCTACACAGACGAGGGAGACACCGGACACGCCCTGAAAGTTCTGAGCTCGGTTCCGGACTCCGCTCGCTCGGCCAAGCTCTATGCCGCACTGGGCGCCGCCTATGAGCAGCGCAAGGACTACAAAAGCGCTATCGATGCCTATAAGCACTCGATCGTTCTCGATCGCGACAATCTCGATTCGATCCGCGGCCTTGCCGAAAATTATTTGAACGACGGCCAGCTCGATGCCGCCCTCGAACAGTACAAGGTCATCGCCGACTCCAATCCTGAGGATGCACAGACTTACATCCGTATCGCCGAGATCTATCGCCGTGAGGGTAAGTATGACCTCGCTCTGGAAAATCTCAAGCGCGCCGATACTCTCGTCCCAGACACCATGGACGTTCCGTACAGCATGGCCGCTGTCTACCAGGCACAGGGACGTTATGACGACGCTATCAAGCTGCTTCAGGATCTTCTGAAGAAGACGGAGAAAGCCGAGACCGGATCCAGCCAGGCCGACCGCAACAATCGCGCCATCTTCATCGAGCGCCTGGGCATGATCTACCGCGATCAGGAAAACTACACTGCGGCTGTCGATACCTTCCGCAAGATGCTGGTGCTCGGTGACGAAAACGCCCGCAGCGGCTATCAGGAAATCATCGACACATATCGCGAAGCCAAGCAGTGGCCGCAGGCCACCGAAATCGCCAAGGAAGCAGTGCAGAAGCTGCCCGACGACCGTGATCTCCGCATGGTTCTCGATGCGCAACTCGCCGACATGGGGCAGGTCGATCAGTCAGTCTCCGACATTCGCTCCATGATCAAGGGCGGTCCCGAGGATCGCGACGCCTATGTCCGTCTTGGCATCATCTTTACGCGTGCCAAGCGTTGGAGCGATGCCGAAGAGGCTCTTTCCAAGGCGGAGCAGCTCTCCACCAAGGCAGATGACAGGGCGTACGTTTATTTCCTGCGTGGAGACCTCTACCAGCGGCAGAAGAATTTCGACCAGGCGGAAACCGAGTTCAAGAAAGTTCTCGCTGCCACGCCGCCAACGGATCCGCAAGCCGCTGCAACGCTCAACTATCTCGGCTATATGAATGCCGATCGCGGCGTGAAGCTCGACGAGTCGCTGAACTACATCAAGCAGGCTCTGAGCTTCGAGCCCAATAATCCCGCCTACCTCGACTCGCTCGGCTGGGTCTACTTCAAGCTTGGTAAGTACGATCAGGCGGAAGACAATTTAAATAAAGCCGCCGCTCACATGGGCTCCGATCCCACTGTCCAGGAGCACCTCGGCGATCTTTACCAGAAAACGGGTCGCCTGAAACTAGCAGCCGCCCATTGGGATCGCGCCGTCCAGGAATGGAACAAGACGGTCCCGGCGGAGCAGGACAGCGACGCCTTCGCCAAGGTGCAGCAAAAGCTCGACGCCGCCAAAGTAAAGCTGGCCAAGGAAGACTCCTCGAAGCAGTAATTCAAGAATAGAGTGTGTGTGGGCCGGGTCTCTGACCCGGCCAAGGGCCGTTTTCGTCTGCGCAGCTTCCCTGTCATCCTGATCGAAGCGAAGGACTCCATACCGACCGCAACAACCAGCGGTGCATAGAGGAGTTCCCCTCTCGCAATGCCCACCTTGTCGTCGTACACTCGCTACCCGAACCTCGGCACTTTGATAGACTTCGAGACATGCTCGCCGCCTACGCGGTGCACGTCGAACGCTCCCGTGGACGCCGCTTCCCGGAATCTCAGCACCCCTACCGCAACGACTTCCAGCGGGACCGAGACCGCGTCATCCACTCGCGCGCCTTCCGCCGCCTTGAGGCCAAGACGCAAGTTTTCACGAGCCGCTACAGCGATCACTTCCGCAACCGCCTGACTCACACTCTTGAGGTTACGCAGATCTCGCGCACCATCGCCGGAGCCCTTGGCCTAAACGTGGATCTCGCCGAAGCCCTTGCCCTTGTCCACGACCTCGGCCACCCACCCTTCGGCCACGCTGGAGAAAAAGCACTCAACGCCGCCATGCGCGAGCACGGACTTTCCTTTGACCACAACCTGCACGCTCTCCGCATTGTCGAAGATTTCGAGCAGCGCTACGCCGCGTTTCGCGGCCTGAATCTCACCTTCGAAGTCCGGGAAGGCATCATCAAGCACTCCCACGATTACGACGCAAACGACCATCCCGAACTCGCGGAGTATCTATTGGATCAGCGTCCGCCGCTGGAGGCTCAACTCATCGATCTCACCGATGAGATTGCCTACAACACCGCTGACCTTGACGACGGATACGAGGCGCATCTTCTTTCGCTTGAAGCAATTCGCGAAGGCGTTCCGGTTTTCGAGCGTTTCCACCGCGAAGTTCAACAAATCTATCCCGATGCTCCCGCCAAGCTGAAATTCAACGAAGCCCTCAAGCGTGTCCTCAACCGTTTTGTCGATGATTTAGTGAAGAACACGCAGAAGCGCGTGAATGAAGCGGCCATCCAAACTCCTGGAAGATGTTCGAGCGCACAGCGAGCGCCTTGCCGCTTTCAGCCCCTCTGTCGAGGCCGACCGCAAACAGTCCAAAGACTTTCTGTACGAGAACCTGTACTACAGCCCCGCTTTATCGGACGAAAAAGACGACGCCGAGCGCATTGTCCGTGGACTCTTTAGTTTCTGGATGGACCATTCCGAAGCACTGCCCCGAAACTATCGCGAAAAAGCCAAAGAAGAATCGCTCCCGCGCACCATTTGCGACTACATTGCCGGAATGACTGATCCCTTCATCCTCGAGCAATACAAAAAATACTGCGGAGCGTAATTCCCAGAAGCAGATGATTTGCGTCGGAACGGCCGCCTCAGATGTCCGTCGAGAAATGCCAGACTAGAAGACTTCCGCAAGTCTTCGAATCCCTTCCCGAATTCTCGCAGCATTCATCCGCGAGTATCCCACTAGGATCCCGGCCCTCTTGGGTTTCCTCAAGAAATAAGGAGAGATTCCGTAAACGCAAACTCCGCGAGCAGCCGCTCCAGCGATAATCGTCTCTTCGCTCACTCGCCGCCTTGGCCACAGCACAATGTGAGCGCCCGCGCCATCTCCCGTCACCTCGACACGATCGCCGAGATGACTGCGAATGGCTTCCAGCAATGCTTCCCGCCGCTTCGCATTTTCGCGACGCACCTTGCGTAAGTATCGTTCGTACATTCCGCTCGCAATGAACTCCGCCAGCGTTTCCTGTTCCAGCGTGGCTGTATGCCGGTCACAAAGCCACTTTGCGGCCGCAAAGGCTGTTACCAGTCCCTTCGGCACAACCAAATATCCGATTCGAAGCGCAGAAAAAATCGTCCGCGAAAATGTCCCGATATAAATGACGCGCCCTTCCCGGTCTAGACCCTGCAGTGATTCCAGTGGCTGTCCTTCGTACCGGAATTCACCGTCATAGTCGTCTTCGACGATCACCGCGTTCCTGCGCTTTGCCCAATCGAGCAATGCCAGCCGACGAGACAGAGGGAGAATGGCTCCCGATGGATACTGGTGCGACGGTGTTACAAAAACAATCCTGGCGTTCGCCGGTATCTGAGTGGGATCGATCCCTTCTCGATCCACTGTCAGCGGGAGAAGGCGTGCGCCAGCAGCGCGAAGCACCTCGGTCGTTCCCTGATAACTAGGATCCTCAATACCCACCGGTTCTCCGGGCGCCAGCAAAACTCGCGCAATCAAGTCCAGAGCCTGTTGCGAACCGTTCACGACGATCACTTGCGACGCATCACACACGACCGCGCGGGAACGCTGCAGATGGTTGCAGATCGCATCGCGCAATTCAGTCCGTCCCCCGGCAGGGCCGTAGTCAAATGCGGAGACCGACGCGCTCCGTGCACACCGCAATAAAATGCGTCGCCATTTTTCGAACGGGAAAGTTTCCAGGTCGCTGCGCCCATAAGCAAAGTCATACGGCAGAGAACGGGCCGGGCGCACCGGAAAATTCATTCTTGTCCAGGCCGAGGCCGCCAAGGCTCCCGAATTTCGTCACACGCACCTTCGCGGAATGCTCTGGCGATACCGGACGTCCCAAGCACACTCCGCTGCGCACGTAGGTTCCCGAGCCCGCCCTGCCGGCCGCAAATCCTTCCGCGAGCAGCTGGTCATAAGCCAGCAGCACGACTGTTCTTGAAATTCCCAGTTGTTCCGCCAGATCCCGCGTCGATGGAAGTTTCTGTCCCTCGCGCAACGTTCCCGACAGGATTCCCTCGCGCAATCCCCGATACACCTGCTGAAAGAGTGGCCCGCTCCTTTTCGAAAGTGGTATCGTCAATTGCATAAAAAGTGGATCTACAAAAATACCACGATCTGCATCATGCTCGAACAGGAGCCGTTGATTAAAACGACTTCCAACCGGAGACGAAGATGCAGGTCGCACAAAGGTTTCGGAATAGTGTTTTGGTGAGTCTTCTGGCGTTCTTCCTTTGCCCAGCGGTGCTTTCGGCGCAGACCGATTCGAGTTCGACGGCAGGGCAATCCCCCGCGAAGCATGACGGCCAGCACGATTTTGATTTCGAACTCGGCACTTGGAAAATCCATCTGAAACGTCTTGACCATCCTTTGACGGGATCCAGTACCTGGACCGAATTCGACGGCACAACGTACACGCAGAAAGTCTGGGACGGTCGCGCCAACATCGAGCAGTTTGAGACCAACAGTCCGGCCCGACATATCGAAGGCATGACGCTTCGCCTCTACAGTCCTGACTCGCATCAATGGAGCATCTATTGGGCAACCAGCAACAATGGGATTTTGAGTGTCCCCACGATTGGCGAGTTCAAGAATGGCGTGGGAGAGTTTTACGACCAGGAGCCCATTAATGGCAGAACCATTCTCGTCCGATTCATCTGGTCCCGCATCACTCCAACCTCCGCTCACTTCGAGCAGTCATTTTCCGACGATGGCGGGAAAACGTGGGAAGTGAACTGGATTACCGATCAAACGCGTGTGAGCGAAGATGAGTTCAAGACGCTGTTACAATCCAGCGCGCCGGCAGCCGACACTCAAGCCGATACGCAAGACGCTGGCCAGCACGCTTTCGATTTCGAATTCGGTAGCTGGAAGTCTCACCTCAAACGCTTGGAACATCCTTTGACCGGAGCGAACACATGGATCGACTACGACGGCACCTCTGTCGTAAAGAAGCTATGGAATGGTCGTGCCAACTTCGGTGAATTCGAGGTAGGGAACTCCACCAGCCACATCGAAGGGCTTACCTTGCGACTCTATAACCCAAAGGAGCACCAATGGCGCCTGTATTGGGCCAATAGCAAAAATGGAGCTGTCAGCATGCCGGCCACTACCGGCGAGTTCACCAACGGGCGCGGTGAATTCTTTGACCAGGAGGACTTCGGCGACAAATCGATCTTCGTCCGCTTCGTCTTCGACCAGGTATTGCCCACTTCGTTCCATACCGAGCAGGCATTCTCTACGGACGGCGCTAGAACATGGGAACCCAACTGGATCGCCACCTTCATCCGGGATAAACAATAAAATCGCAGCAATGAAACGTGATTCATGTGGGGACAGCCGCCCCGGCTGTCCGCCGGGCGAAGCCCGAGGCGCGGTTTTCGAGGGCACCGGAGGCGCGAAGAAAACTTCTTACTGATTCTTAAAATCGAAAAGAAGTCGATCAGTTAAATCCGCGCAAATCCTTGGCGGAAGAAGTTTCTACTCTGCCGCGACTCGCGCCACGACATCGAACAGAATCCGCGGGCCGCGCCGCACTTCCTCCACGCGGATTCGTTCATCGTTCCCGTGCTCTGTGTTTCCTTCCTCATCGGTTGCCGTATAAGGATTGAAACCGTAGGCGATCATTCCTAACGGCCGGTATCGCTGGTTCTCTGTGTACCCGCTCGTGATATGCGGCACGACCGGCGCTCCCGGAAAATATTTCCCCGACACCGCACGGATCGCCGCATAAAGCGAGTTGTCCGTTCCCGAATAGTTCGCTACCTGAAACTCCGCGTACAGCGGCTCAATCGTTACATTCGGATCGTTCACCACCCGCCGTACCGCCGCCAGCACCGCCTTCGGATCCCCTCCGGGCAGAATGCGCACATCCAGATTGGCCCACGCCTCCGGAGGAATCACATTGGTCTGCTGCGATCCGCCGAGCATGGTCAACGAGATGGTGTCCCGCAGCAGGAAGTTCAGCGACTCATCCCGCTCTACTTCCTCCTGAAACTTCTTGTCTTCGATCGCCTTCCGAACGTTCTTGTAATAGCCGGCCCGCTCTGCAGGTTCGTACGGAGCCATGTCGCGAAGGAACTCGTCTACTACCGGCAGCACACGCAGGGGAGTCTTGTAGGCAAGGATCCGGTCCAGCGCGTGCACCAGCCGGTCCGGCGCCGAATCCGGATTCGGTCTCGACCCGTGCCCCGGCCTTCCATGCGCTACTACGTGCAGCCAATAAGTAGTCTTCTCCCCAACATCGACGCCCACGTACTTCACCTTGCCGCCTTCCAGCAGATTCTCGCCGCCTTCGTTGATCACGAACTCGGCGTTTTCCAACAAGTCCCGCTGATTCGTAATGAACCAGTCCGTTCCCAAGTCCGCAACTTCCTCATCCGCCACCGCCAGAAAGATCACGTCGCGGTCGAGCACCACCTTTTCACGCTTCAACATCACCATGACGACGAGTTGCGCCAGGCCTTCATCTTTCATGTCCTGCGCGCCGCGGCCCCAGAGGTAGCCGTCCTTGATTTCTCCGCTAAATGGAGGTACACGCCAATGTGAAGCGTCGCTCGTCACCACATCCATGTGGTTCAGCAGGATGATTGGGCGCTTCGCTTCAGACGTCGTATGCGCAATCCGAGCCCAGAAATCCCCGCGTCCGGAAGCGAATTCAAACGTCCGGTTTTCGATTCCTTCTTCATCGAGAATCTTCTTGTAGAACGCTACCGCCTTCATCTCGTTCCCTGGAGGGTTCGTCGTATCAATGCGCAAATACTCCTGCATCCACGTCACAGCCAGATCGGAATACTGTTGCAGATGCTCCGCAGGGACCTTCGAGGAAGGCATCGCCGATTCTTCGCCCTCCATAAGACCGCACAGCCCAACTACGATGATTCCAGCCGCAACGGCCGATCGAATCATGATTCACACCTCCGCGCAGAACGAGTTTCGTGCCCTAAAAAGACGCTTGGGAATGGTTGGTGACCTACGAATCAAAAACCTGCCAACGACGCACTCAAAAGTAACCTTCTTCTCCACGCAGTTTTTATATCAGGTTTCCCAAAATTACCCTGCAAATGCGTTCCTATCTGTCTTTCGTGCCAAAAGATCGCTAAAATAGCTATAGTTATCAAGCGTTTAGCCCTTCAACCCGAGGGCCGGATTTGGCATCCCACCTGTAATAGAACACGGTGGCGCCGCGCAATTGGGTGCCTCGGGTTTCTAGGCTTGGCGCCGCGTCACCGCCGGCCGGCTTCGCCGAACAGCAAGCCTTCTTCACCGTATTCACGGGACGCAATTCAGAATTTCACGCACGCTTCGGCGTGCTGTAGGGGAGCCCAAACGCTCCTAAACTTGGAGGAAGTCATTATGAACAACCGTCTCATCGTCGCCCTGCCTTTGGCCGCGGTACTTGCCATTCCGGCCCTTGCGCAGACCACCTCGTCTAGCACCGACCAAAGCCAACCCGCTGCCGCTCAGTCCTCGACGGACAACGGCAACGCTACCGGCAAGGCGCCTCTGGCCCCGCCGTCCCGCGAAGGTTTCTGGGGACGCGTGAATCCCTTTGCGCGCAAGAAATATGTGCAGCGTCAGACCGAGCCGATTCGCGACCGCGTCAACGAGCTCGACGAACTGACCTCGACCAACAGCAAGAACATTAAGGACACCGACGCTCGTGCCCAGGCTGGCATCAAGCTCGCCTCCGACAAAGCGAACGAAGCCGACCAGCACGCTATCGACGCTGGGAACAAGGCGACCATGGCGCAGCAGTCCGCGCAGCAGGTCACGACCCGCGTTCAGACCGTCGAGACCGTGGTTAGCAACATCGACCAGTACAAGGCCTCGAACCAGACCGAGATTCGCTTCCGCCCCGGCCAGACCGTCCTCAGCAAAAATGCCAAAGACGCTCTTGACCAGATGGCTAGCGGAGTAAAGGGACAGCGCGGCTACATCATTGAAGTGCAGGGCTTCTCGTCCGGCAAGGGACAGACTGCCATTACCACTTCGCAGAAGATGGCCGAATCGGTCGTCCGTTACCTCGTACTCAACCACGAGATTCCGGTCTATCGCATCTACCTCGTCGGTATGGGAAATGCTCCGGTTCCGAGCGCCACCGATGACACCACCGCGAAGTCGAAGCGGGTCAGCGGAGGCCGCGTCGAAATCAGCCTCCTGAAGAACGACCTCGAGCAGCTCTCCAGCAACGGTGGAGCGCCTGCGATGAGCGGCGATCAAGCACAGCAACCGAAATAATGATTGCCTCTGAGGGGGACGGTTTTGTGAACCGTCTCTCTACCAGAGAGTTAAAACATAGCCTTCCCCCATCGGCCCCTCGCGCAAGCGAGGGGCTTTTTAGTTCATCGCAAGATTTGACGAAATCGAACCTCGCGCTCCTTCACCCGAGAACTGGGGTTTTCCTTCGCTGCGTTCTATACTGCTCCGTCACCAGGAGCCCAACCGAAAGTGGACCTCTACCACTGGCTGCCACCCGACGCCGTCAAGATCGTTCTGGTTCTCTTCCTCTCTTTCCTAATCGGACTCGAACGCGAAGAACATAAAACCGCCGCCGGATCCTACTCCTTCGGCGGAGTCCGCACCTTCCCGTTGATCGGATTGCTTGGCTTTTCGATCGCCCTTCTTTCTGGCACCCAGCTTCTACCGTTGATCCTCGGTTTCCTGGTGGTGGGCGGGTTCCTGCTGCTCTCCTACTGGCATAAGCTCTCGCGCGCCGAAACCGCAGGCGTCACATCGGAAATGTCCGGTCTGGCAACCTACGTTGTTGGCGCTCTGGTCTTCTATGACCACCTCTGGATCGCCACTGCTCTTAGCGTCGCGAGCCTCTTACTCCTCGAATTGAAAGCAGGCCTCGAAGCTCTCGCCCATCGCGCCGCCCCGCAGGAAATTCTTACCTTTGCCAAATTCCTTCTGCTCACTGCAGTGATCCTGCCGATCCTTCCGAACGAGCAATTCGGAAGCTTCCACCTCAACCCCTTTAAGACATGGATCGTCGTCGTCGCCGTAAGCACGATCTCTTATGGGAGCTACATCCTCCAGAAGGTCACAAAGGAGCGTGGCGGGGTCGTCCTTATGGCTTTGCTTGGCGGAGCCTACTCCTCCACTGTGACTACCGTGGCAATGTCCCGCCGTGCCGCCCGCGAACAGCGCCCGCACCTTTTCGCTGGCGGAATTCTCATCGCTTCCGGCGTCATGTATCTGCGCCTCGTCGCCCTCCTGGCTCTGTTCAACCGTCACCTAGGGGCCATGCTCGCCCCGGCATTCCTGTCTCTGGCCGCAGCTGCCATCGCTACCGGATGGTTCTGGTCCCGCCGTGCCGATGCCGTCCAATCCCCAATCAAGCGCGAGTTCGAGCCCGGCAATCCTCTCGAACTCACGGCTGCCTTTCTGTTTGCTCTTTTTTTTCTCGCCATGCTGGTCGCAACGCAGCTCGCCGTCACCTACCTCGGCCGCGCAGGGGTCAACGTTCTCGCGGCTGTTATGGGCGTCACGGATGTCGATCCCTTCATCATGGGCATGACCCAGGCCGCAGGCAGTCTCACTCCACTCAAAGTTGCCGCCACCGCCGTCCTGATCGCGGCTGCAAGCAACAATCTCATCAAAGGCATTTATTCCTACAGCCTCGCCGACCGCCAAACCGGCAAACAGAGTTTATTGCTCCTGATAGCCCTTGCCGCCGCAGGACTCGCCCCGCTGTTT
This sequence comes from uncultured Acidobacteriota bacterium, assembly GCA_963787685.1. GTDB lineage: Bacteria > Acidobacteriota > Terriglobia > Terriglobales > Acidobacteriaceae > Sulfotelmatobacter. The sequence continues at coordinate 95,899 of CAWBED010000017.1, read as the reverse complement.
TGGCTGTAGCCAATCTATAAAGAACCCGGCTCCTGAGCTGAACTCGTCATTCGACCGAAGGGAGAAATCTGCTGTTATTTTGTCATTCCGACCAAAGGGAGGAATCTGTTTCCCGCCTGCTTCCACTTCGCTCCCTGCTCCGTCCATAACCCTGACCATGACCAACCTGAAGCTCGCCCTACGCCAGCTCCGCAAGTCCCCTGGATTCGCTGCCACCGTGATCCTCACCATTTCCCTGGGCATTGGAGCGAACACCGCAATTTTTACCCTCGTCCACGCAATCCTGATGAAGTCGCTGCCGGTCACCAATCCCGCGACGCTCTATCGCGTCGGAGACCGCGATGACTGCTGCGTTAACGGCGGATTTATCAACGACGACGGCGACTTCGATCTCTTCTCCTATGATCTTTATCGCCAGCTGCAAGATACAACTCCCGAGTTCGAAGAACTTGCCGCCTTCCAGTCCGGACGGAACATGATGAATGTCCGCGTCGGAAACACCGCTGCAAAATCAGAGCGCACCGAATATGTCTCCGGCAATTACTTCTCGACTTTTGGCCTCGGCGCTTACGCCGGACGCATGCTCCAGTCCTCCGACGATGTCCCCGGCGCAGCCCCGGTTGCGGTCCTCAGTTATGCGGCATGGCAGGCTTCGCACGCCGCCGACCCCAGCGTCGTTGGCTCGACGTTCTTCATCCAAAGCCAGCCGGTCACGATCATTGGCGTTGCCCCTCCGGGCTTTTTCGGCGACCGCATTGACGCCAATCCTCCTTCCATCTGGATTCCGTTGCACATGGAGCCAGTGATTGAAGGCCCAAGCAGCATCTTGAAGGTTGCCGATTCGAACTGGCTCTACGTCCTCGGACGTATGAAGCCTGGCGTCGCTCCGGGGAGTCTGCAATCCAAGCTCTCCAACACCTTGCGTCAATGGCTGGCAACGCAACCGGGCTACACCGCAAACGGAGGCGACACGCAGATTCATAAGCAGCACGTGATCGTCGTTCCCGGAGGTGCAGGCATTCAAAACCTCCAGCAGGAAGCCGGAGACGGTCTTCACCTGCTTACATGGATTTCCGCCCTAGTCTTGCTTGTAGCGTGTGCAAATATTGCCAATCTGATGCTCGCCAAAGGCACCGCCCGCCGTGCCGAAACCTCGATTCGCACCGCGCTCGGCGCTGCCCGCTCAGTCCTGATCCGCCAGGTGCTAATCGAAAGCGTCCTCCTCTCCGTCATCGGGGGCATCATCGGGATCGCTATCGCCTACGCCGGCGCTCGCATGATCCTCACGCTCGCTTTTCCGGACTCAACGCAGATTCCGATCCACGCCAGCCCCTCGCCAATCGTGCTCGGCTTCGCGTTCCTTCTCTCCCTCGCTACTGGAATGATCTTCGGCATCGTCCCTGCCTGGATCTCCTCTCATGCGGATCCCGCCGAAGCCCTGCGCGGAATGAATCGTTCCACGGGAGACCGCTCCCTTCTGCCGCAAAAAACTCTCATCGTTCTGCAGGCAGCTCTTTCATTGGTCCTACTCGTGGGTGCCGGCCTCATGACGCAGACCCTGCGGAATCTCGAAAAGCAGAACTTCGGCATCACCACTGCCAATCGTTACGTCATTCATATGGATCCCATGGGAGCCGGATACAACGTCGATCACATCGATGCCTTCAACCAGCAACTGGAGCGCGAATTCTCAGCTCTTCCCGGCGTCCAGAATGTCGGCATCGCGCTCTACAGCACGCTTGAAGGCAATAATTGGGGCGAGGGGATTTACGTTGAAGGCCGCCCCGCGCCTGGACCCGAGGCGCAAAACAATTCTTCCTGGGATCGGGTCAGCCCGCATTTCTTCGACACTATCGGCCAGCCCGTCATTCGCGGCCGTGGCTTCACTGAGCAAGACACCGCTACGTCTCGCATGGTAGCGGTCGTGAATCAGGCGTTCGTGAAAAAATTCTTCCCAAAGGAAGATCCCATCGGAAGACACTTCGGAACTATGGATCAGAAATACGCCGGCGACTACGAGATCGTCGGCATCGTCGCAGACGCAAAATACAACAATCCCCGCGACGACTTTCGGCCCATGTACTTCCGTCCGCTCAGCCAGTTCAATCGCACCTTCAAAGAACAGCGAATGTTGACGGCCGAAACCCGATCACTATTTCCGAATTCGATCACGCTTCAATTCGCCGGAGATTCCGCCGCTCTCGAATCATTGGCCCGGCGCACGTTGTCGAACATCAATCCCGATCTCACGATGGAAGATTTCAAATCACTGGACTATCAGGTTGCTGACAACTTCAACCAGGAACGCCTGATCACCCGCCTTACCGGACTCTTCGGACTTCTGGCGCTCGCGCTCGCATCCGTCGGCCTCTACGGCATCACCGCATACTCCGTGGCCCGCCGCACGAGCGAGATCGGACTGCGCATGGCCCTCGGCGCGAATCGTGGCAACGTCGTAGCCCTCGTCTTGAAGAAAGCGCTTCTGTTGGTTGCGCTAGGCCTTGCCATCGGCATCCCTGTCGCCCTGCTCGGCGCACGCTTGATGTCCACCCAACTCTACGGCGTCCGCACCTACGATCCCCTCACGCTGGCTGGCGCCGTCTTGGTGCTGTCCGCCTTCGCAGCATTAGCCGGATTCATTCCCGCAAAACGAGCTGCGAGCATCGAACCCATGCACGCCCTCCGCACCGAATAAGACCATCGGAGGGGAGAGAACTTCGAGGATCGAGAGAGAAGAGACGATCGGGGGAATAGAAGCGGGGTGCCCCATCCTTGTCCGACATTCTTTGGAGGACAGGGTGGGGATTTTGACTTTCAATAGGCATTTCCTGTCCGCGGCTTGTATTCACCGGCGGACCACGATCTTCGTGACCAAGATCGCCATCATCGCGATCGCTCCCAGCAGTGCATTCCACTCGCGATGCTTCAAGTAAAGATCGATCGAAAACTTCCCACCATCCTCGGACGTGCTCGCGGGAATGATTCTCGGAAACATCCGCGGAACCCCTCGCGCGTACTCCTCGAACTCGGGAAACTTCTCCCGCAGGAATTTCTCTTCCGCTCGAATCACGGGAAGATAAATCGCAAAGAACATCAGGACCAGCACGACACCGACCCACCAACTCCGCGCCGCCACCGCGAATCCGACGCCGATCAGAAGCGACCCCAGATACAACGGATTCCGCGTGTAAGCGTACGGCCCCGAAGTGGCCAACGACTCGTTCTTGCGTACATGCCCGGAGGCCAGCGCCCGAATCAAGAGTCCCGGCACGATCAACACTGTGCCCAGCGCGAGAAATCTCCACGTGGGCCGCGCGAGCCAGAAGTACAGCACAGCGAATACGAATCCCAATGGCACCCGAATGCGCTTTGCTACGCGCGACCACTCAGCCATGCGTAGCCTCCGTCGGATGGTTCACTAGCAGGCAGCGAGCCGCATCTACGACATCCTCCACACCGATCCCGAGCATTCCCTCATCGGGTTGCGGCATTGCGCGCGTGAGTCGTCGGGCTATCCGGGTTGCGCAACACCATGCTCCGCGTCGCGTAAGGCCCGTTCCGCGCGGGGTCCGTCGGCCCAAAAATCGCGACTACTGGAACCTGTAACGCTGCGGCGAGATGAAGCGGGCCAGTGTCTCCACCCACGAACAACTGAGCCCGACGAGTCAGCGCAATCAGTTCGCTGATTGTGGTCTTCAGTGCAAAGGCCGCTCCTCTACTCGCGTCGGCCGCTTCCCGTGCCAGATTCTCCTCGCTCGGGCCATAGTTAACAATCGACCGCAAACCGCCCTCTGCGAGTGCGCGCGCCACCATCCCGTATCGCTCAGCCGGCCAGCGCTTCGCACCCCAACCTGCGCCAGGATTGAGAATCGCGAAATTTCGCAATCCCGCCTCCGCCAGCCTTTGCTCAATTCGCTTCTCGGCTTCGGGATCGCGCGGGAACTGAATGCGCGGCACGTTCAAGTTCCTGCCTATCATCGCCTCGACGACCGAAAGGTTTTGCTCGATCACGTGCGTTCCGCGAGCGGTTGCCCGTCGGCTGTACCAGAGACTCGCCGGAGACTCCCTCGGTTCGGTTGCGCCGTACACGACGCTAGCTCCGGACCATCGCGCTAGCACGGCAGAACGCATGGCTCCCTGCAGATCAATCGCGACGTCGTACTTCGCAGCGCGCACGTCATTCCACACCCGCACAATTCGCTCGATCGTCGGAATCGTGAACAGCGACTTCCGCCATCCGACAAGGTTCACGGTATGTACCCAATCGACCAGAGGCCGCTGTGCAGACCGTTCTCCGCGTCGCGACGTTCCCGGCGCGCACAACAGGTCCGCCCAGCGTTCCTCGATCAGCCACCCGATCGAAGCGTGCGGGAAAGCATCGCGCACAGCCTTGTGCCGCCGGCAAGGTATGAATTACATCTCCCATCGCGCTCAACCGCACGATCAGGATGCGTTCTGTGCTCGTCAGACCGCCGGCCGCAGCGCTCAAGATTTCCTCGGAGAGAGCCGCGAGCGGAGGATTTCGCTAGTGGAATGATTCTTCGGGTCGCCGACAATCTCGATCGCGGCCCCCGTATTCCGCGACTACATCGCGCTCCGGAACGGACTCGGCGGTATAGTCGGTGCCCTTGGCTTGCACATCCGGGCGAATCTCTCGAATGATCGCCCGCACGTCGAGTTCTGGGAAAATCACGACAGCGTCCACGTCGGCGAGCGCCGCCACAATCTCAGCGCGTTCGTTCTCCGGCACGACGGGGCGCCCTTCGCCCTTCAGCGCGCGCACTGATTCGTCGGAGTTGATCGCGACCAAAAGCTTTCCGCCGAGAGCCTTCGCTCCTCGCAGATATCGCACGTGTCCGACATGCAGCAAGTCGAAGTTGCCGTTTGCCAGCGTGACCCGCTCGCCCGCATGCCGCCATTTCTCGACACGCCGGCGAAGCTCGTCGCGGCTCAGGATTTTGTTATCTGCGTTCAATGAGGTCGTGTAGCTGGCGGCGTCTGCTCAATTGCGCGCAACAACTCGTCGCGCGAAACCGTTGCCGTTCCGCGCTTCATGACGACAATTCCGCCTGCGTAGTTTGCCAGTTGCGCTGCTTCTTCCGTCGTTGCGCCCGCAGCCAAAGCCGCAGTGAATGCCGCAATCACTGTATCTCCGGCGCCGGTGACATCTGCCACCTGATCCGAGCCGTAGATCGGAATATCAACCGGCTTGTGCCTTTGATCGAAGGCCGCCATTCCGTCGCGGCCGCGAGTGATCACCAGCGATTGCAGCTTCATGTGTGCCATCAGCTTTTCCCCTGCCACCAGCAGCTTGCCCCAATCCTGCCCGATGCTGGACGCCGAGCGCCTCTTCCACCTCCGGTTCATTCGGAGTCGCCGCCGTCACGCCTGCATACTGCAGCATGCGGTAACGCGAATCGAGCACAATCGGAACCGAACCGAGCTTGCCCTTTTCTCGAAGCGTACTAACGATCGCGGGTGTAGCCGCTCCGTAGCCGTAGTCGGAGACCAGCAGCGCATCTGAAGCGTGTGCATAATTTCGCGCCGCCAGATAAAGTTCGCGCGTGAGATGGCTGCTCGGAGATTCCTGCGGTTCGCGATCGATCCGCACCACCTGTTGGCGCGACGTGTGCGTCATCCCCGCAAGAATACGGGTCTTGGTGACCGTCGTGTAACTCTTGTCTTTCAGCACGCCGCTCACGGCAATCTTTTTGTGTCGAAAATACTTCAGCAACAGGCGCCCAGGTTCGTCGTCGCCCACGATTCCGACTGGCAGGACGTTCACTCCGAGATCAGCCAGATTGTTGGCGGCATTGGCAGCGCCACCGGGAACGACTGTCCGCTCCCGATGCTTCAGGATCAGCACCGGAGCTTCGCGAGAGACACGCGAAATCTCGCCGAAGACAAATTCGTCGGCTACCAGATCGCCTAAGACGGTCACGGTGATCTTCGGAAAGGCTTCGACGATTTTCTTGAGGCGATCGCCTTCTTTGGGATGCTTGGTCATTCAGATTCTGAAGGTAGCGCCGGAACCATGCCGGCTGGCGCGAAGTTACCCTCGCCGCGCTTCCTGGCTGCGCCACGAAGTCGATTCTCTCATGCGCCCCGCTTTCGTTCTTCAATCATGCGTAGGATAGTATCCAGTCCGTTAGCTGCGTCGTCCAGCTGCATGCGAACGGGAACCACCGATAGCGGCTCCAGCGCGGAAAGATATGGCCCCAGATTGACGGCATCTTTCTCGGTGGTAACAAAGCCTCCGGCCTCGCTGCGCCCCTTTAGTTCGAGCAGTTCGCGGACATCCTTTTCGGTGTACGCGTGGTGGTCGCGATAGAACGCTTCTGCTACTGGATCGATGTTCGCCGCGCGCAATTGCAGAACAAAGCTCTGCGGACGTGCGATGCCGCAAAAGACAATCGGACGCGGCGGAACGTTCTGCGGCGTGATCCCTCGCCGTACGCGCCAGACCAACTTTCTCTCGAGGGGGAATGATTCTGCGGACGCTCCGCTGGACAATACCACCGCGTCGGCCCTGCTCAACGAGCGCAGCGGCTCGCGTAATCGTCCTGCCGGAAGAAGGCGGTCAGTCGCATCTTGCGGCGTGACGAGAACGATGTCGAAGTCGCGCGCCAAAGCCCGGTGCTGAAAGCCATCGTCCAGCAAATGCAGTTGCGGGCCGAATCTGGATTCGGCAAATTGTCCCGCTGCATATCGATCTTCGCCGACGATGACCGGTACTTCAAGCTTACGCGCGATCAGCAATGGTTCGTCGCCGAATTGCTGCGCGAATCCGCCAGGATCGACCAGGAGCACGCCCCGGCTCTCGCGCCCATAGCCCCGCGACAACACGTCAAACTTCACGCCGCGCGTTTTGAGAAGCTCTCCCAGCAGGATCACGAAGGGAGTTTTTCCGGACCCGCCCGCAGAGAGATTTCCCACGCTGACTACGGGACCTTGCAGCCGACGCGCACGCAAAATCCTGCGCTCGTATAGCGCGTTACGCGTTCCGACAACACCACCGTAAATAGATGCGAGGGGGTTCAATCGGTATGTAGAGCTTGTGCCGAAGTCGACCGCGACCCACGGTCTTGCGTCAACAATGACTGCAGTGCATCCAGCGTCCGCGCAGTCGCGCCCATCTGCGATAGGATCGTTTCTTTCGCGCGTCGGCCGAGCGCTCGGCGCTCCGAATCGTCTTCCAGTAAGTGCATCAGCGTGAGCGGTAATTCCGAGAGACCCACGATTCGCACTGCGTCCCGACTCTGAAACAAGCCGACAATATCCCGGAAATTTTCGGTGTGGTTTCCAGTGACGATGGCAACGCCATGCTGGGCCGGTTCGATGATGTTATGGCCTCCGCGCGGAACCAGGCTTCCACCGACGAAAGCGACATCCGCCAGGGCGTACAGCGCCGCTAATTCTCCGATGGAATCGACCAGAAAGACTCCTCCGCCCAATGGCTCTCCCTCCCATTTCGTCCGTCGGTGCGAAGGGATGCCCATCTGCTGCAGCAGGATCGCCACCGTATCGAAGCGTTCGGGATGTCGCGGGGCCAGAATCATGACGGCATGGGGATGGCTTACCCGCAGATTCTCGAAAGCCTTCAACAGCGGCGGCTCTTCATCTTCCACTGTGCTGCCGCACACGAGCACGGGTCCAGCGCCCTCGGCCGCCAGCGAGCGACGCAGGCTCTCGACAATCGGAGGAGCCGGCGGCAGGTTTACATCAAACTTCAGATTCCCCGTGACCTGCACGCGTCCAGGATCCGCGCCAATCGATTGCAGCCTCGTGCTGTCTTCTTGGGTCTGCGCGAGAAACAGGTCAACGTGCACCAGCATTCTCTGGAGCGCCCAGCGGAAACGTTCGTAGCGCGGCCACGAACGGTTCGAGATGCGAGCGTTGACGACCGCAATCTGTGCTCCGCTTCGATGTACGAGTCGCAAGAAATTCGGCCAGAATTCCGTTTCCGCCAGCACGACGAGTTCGGGTCGCAATGCCCGCAGATAGGGCCGAATCGCAAACGCGAAATCCATCGGGAAGTAAAACACATTCTCCGGACCGAAGCGCTGGCGGGCGAGATTCTGGCCGCTGTCGGTCGTGGTGGAGATCACGATCCGATACTGCGGGAACGTCTTGCGCAGCTGCATGACCAACCCGCTCACCGCCAAGACCTCGCCGACGGAGACCGCATGAATCCAAATCGTCTGGAATGGGGACGAGCCCGCCGTTGCCAGGATTCGCGTGGGAACTTTACCGATGCGTTCGGCAAAACCGCGCCGGTACTTGCCGTGGCGCAAGACCTGATAAAGCCAATAGGGAAGGCTCAGCAACATCCCTAAGGCCAGGGCCAGACTGTAGAGGAAATAGCTCAAGCTGAAGCCATTCTAAACCGCCGGTTCAGCAGCGCGACCGCCCGCCTTCTATAATCACGGAATGCGACATATGTTTTCGCGATTGAGCCGGTGTTTGTTCACCGTCGCGTTTTGCGCGGTCTGCCTTGCACCGGTTGTTCTGGCTTCCAAAAGCTTCGTGAAGCCGGAGGCGAAGTCAGCCATCAACTATCCCGCTCACGATTTCCATCGCGACGAAAAGGTCGCCATCGCGGCAGATCCTTACGACAAGCCGGACAAGGCAAAAATCTTTTCCACCAATTTTGCCGAGCACGGCTTCATGCCGATTTTCTTTATCGTCACGAATGATGGCGATCAGCCGGTCTCGATCGCCAATATGGAAATCATGTTGACCACCGCGAATCACTCGAAGCTGACGCCGGTGACGACCGACGATCTTTATCGCCGGCTCTCCAATCCGCAATCCAGCACGCGGCCCAGTCCTCTTCCGCTGCCGCACAAGGTAAAAGGTGGGCTCAGCAAGAAAGAGATGGATGAGATCGAGACTTCGCAATTCGCGGCGAAAGCAGTTGAGCCGCATACCACGCAATCGGGATTCTTGTTCTTTGACGTTGGCGGCATCGACTCGGTTTTGCGTGGTGCGAACATCGACATCTCGGGAGTCATCGATGCCAGGGGAACGGAACTCCTATATTTCGAAATCCCCACTGACAAATATCTGGACGCGCCGCGTAATCCGTGAGGCTCTAAACGCAGCATCTCTTGTCATTCCGAAACGGCCTCTGGCCGTTGAGGAATCTGCTACTGGTTGCGCGGCCGAAGCCGCCTATCGAAATGTCATGCAGGAGTGCCAAGGCAAACATGCTCTGAGTTGCGCCCTTTATAATCTTTACTTCTATGGCCTCCACTGCCGAAACATCGATAGCCGCACATCCGAAGTTCGAGCCAGTCATCGGCCTGGAAGTGCACGTCCACCTTCTGACGGTGTCGAAGATCTTCTGTTCATGCTCAACGAAATTCGGCGCTCCGCCGAATACCAATGTGTGCCCGGTGTGCCTGGGAATGCCCGGAGCCCTGCCCGTTCTCAACAAGAAAGTCGTGGAGTTCGCTACGCTCGCGGCAATGGCGCTCAATTGCCGTATCAACGAGACGTCGATCTTTGCGCGCAAAAACTATTTCTATCCTGACTTGCCCAAGGGATACCAGATCTCGCAATACGACAAGCCTCTGGCCGAGTTCGGCTATATTGAAGTTCCTTTATCGAAAGCCGGTGATGGCATCAAGGAACTGGGAACTGAGAACCGAGAACTGAGAACTAAGAAAATTGGCATCACACGCGTGCATCTCGAAGAAGACGCCGGCAAGAGCCTGCATGAGGGATTTCCGGATTCCGACGAAGAAGACCGCGATCGATCTCAATCGTACTGGGGTGCCTCTGATTGAAATTGTCAGCGAGCCAGACATTGCCACTCCCGACGAAGCGTACGAATATCTGACGCGCCTGAAAGAAATCATCTTGTACACGGGTGTCAGCGATTGCAACATGGAGGAAGGTTCGCTCCGCGCCGACGCCAATGTCAGCGTGCGCCCGCGCGGGCAGAAGGAATTCGGCACCAAGACCGAAATTAAGAATGTGAATTCCTTCCGCTTCATTCGCGAGGCGCTGGAGTACGAAATCGGTCGGCAGATCGATGTCATCGAATCCGGCGGCAAGATTATGCAGGAGACGCGCCTCTACAACTCGAACGAAGGCAAGACCTATAGCATGCGCTCGAAGGAGCAGGCGCATGATTACCGCTACTTTCCCGAGCCGGATTTGCTCCCGCTTGTGGTCGACGAAAAGTGGAAGGCAGAGATCGCTCGCGCCTTGCCCGAACTGCCCGAGGCGCGGCGCGCACGCATGGTGAAGGATTACGGTATCACCGAGTACGACGCGCAGGTCCTGACATTTTCCAAATCACTCGCCGACCAATTTGAGCAGGCAGCGAAAGCGGCGAAGAATCCGAAGCGCGTTGCGAATCTCGTGCAAGGCGAGCTGATGGGCCGGCTCAAGGCTAAGAATATTTCGATCGAGCAATCTCCAATTTCGATGGCAGGGATTGCGGCCTCCGCCGATTTGGTTGAGACCGGCACGATCTCCGGCAAGATGCTCAAAGATCTCTACGATCTCTCGTTCGAACGAGGCAAGGATTTTCCAGTCGTGTATGAAGAAGAAGGCCGGCCCCAGCAATCCACCGACACTTCTGCTCTGGAAAAGATCATCGACGAGATCCTAGCCGCCAATCCCAAGCAGCTCGAGCAATACCGCGCCGGCAAAAAGACCATGCTCGGCTTCTTTGTAGGACAGGTGATGAAGGCCTCCAAAGGCCAGGCCAGCCCCCAGATTGTGAACGAGCTACTAACGAAGAAGCTGGGCATTTTGAATGTGTGGGGCCAAGTCAGGACCCGGCCCCATAGCCAAAATTCATCGCTGAACTGTGACTTCGGTCATCTGATTTCCGTGCCTTCGCCGCGGTAGCATAAAGGCAGGATGCATGAAACTCAAGCTGGACCGCATTATCAGCATCCTGACGCTGGTGGCCTCGCTGGTTGCCATCATTCTGGTGCTAAAGAAGCCGACTCCGGTTGCGCAGCCGCAAGCGCCGGCGGCAATCGCGCAGCATGCCCAATCATTCGACCAGAAGATGGCGGACTTCCAGCAAGCGACCGAGCAGGCGCAGCCCACCGCCGGCTCCAACTCCCCAGTGAAGCCCGATGCGGCGCAATCGCTAGCTGAATCGTCCAGCCCCAAGCCCGAAGTTCACATCAACTCAGACGAAATCAGCGCAGTATTGGCGCAGTCACTCGGGAGCGCCAGCGCGGGAGAACTCAGCCCCGATTCCAATGTCGGCAGCGCCGCCCCCACCATCAAAGATCAGCAAGTCAGTTTCGATGGAGACGTCGTCCACGGACAATTCCTCACCGAGATCGCAGGCAAAGATGTCTGGATCACGATCTCAGGCCACCTCGGCGATCAAGGCGGCTATGCCACTTTCGATCCCACGGAATTCAAAGTCGGAGATCTGAGCGTTCCGGTTTCGCTGGTCAATCCCGCACTGCAGAAGAAACTAAACGAGCAACGCGACCGGCTGAAGCTTCCGGATGGCGTCGGAGGTCTGAAAGTGGAAAACGGCGAGCTTGTGATGCAGGGCAAGTAGAGCCTTGAAAGCGGACCTAACGAAGAGTAACTCCCAACACAACCTCAGGCCGGTCCCACTCGGTTCTCGGCGGCCACTTTCCCGTACCATTTCCCTGAATCTTTGATCGTTCGCTTCTGCGTTTTGAAGTCCACGTAGGACAACCCGAAGCGCTGACTGAATCCCTCCGCCCATTCGAAGTTATCCAGCAGGCTCCAGGCGTGATACCCGCGAACATCGGCTCCGTCAGCAATCCCCTGCGCCAGCGCTGAGAGATATTGCCGATGGTAGTCAATGCGCCGCCCGTCGTGGATTGCTCCGGTAGGGTCTGGTCCATCGTTGTATGAGCATCCGCTCTCGGTGATCTCGATCGCCGGCCGGTTGTAGTCGCGCGTGATGCGCATGACCATGTCATAGAGAGCCTTCGGCCAAACTTCCCATCCGAAATCCGTCTTCGGTCCTTGCTGTCCGCCATCCATCTTCACAGGGAACAACCATTCCTGCGCATGTGAGAAGCGCTCCATCGTTCCGGGAGCGGACGCAATGGTGCGGTAGTAGAGATTGATGCCGATGAAGTCGAGCGGTGCCTTGGTTTTTTCCATATCGCCTGACTGGATACCCATCGCCCTCTCCGGCAAAAACGTCAGCGCGTCGGAATACCGTCCGCGGAGCGGCGGATCGAGAAACCATGTGTTCGAAATAGCATGCGCCCGGTCTGCTGCGAGTTTGTCTTCTTCCGAGTTCGTCGCCGGTTCGCACGGAGACATGCTCAGCGCGCTGCCTACTCGTGCCGACGGCCGCACCGACTTCAGCGCATGGAACGCCGCACCCTGCGCCAGGTTCACCACGTGCGTGGCGCGAAGAAAATCCAGAATGCTCTTGCGTCCCGGTGCGTGCGTCCCTTCCAGATACCCCAGGTCGACAAACGCATCCGGCTCATTGAACAGGATCCAGTCGGAAACTCGGTCGCCTAACGCCTGCGTAACGAGCTGAACGTAATCGGTGAAGCGGCCTGCCAGATCGCTGATTGGGCCAGCCCCCCGCATCTTCGAGAGCCTGCGGTAAGTCCCAGTGATAAAGCGTCACCAGCGGCCGGATATGAGCCTCCAGCAGCGCATCAACAAGGCGGCTGTAATGATCGATCCCCTTGGCATTCGTCGCCCCTGAACCCGAAGGCTGAACGCGCGGCCACGAAATCGAGAAGCGGTAGCTGTTGAGATTCATCGTCCGCATCAGAGCGATATCTTCGCGCCAACGATGATAGGAATCGCACGCCACGTCCCCGGTATCGCTGTTCTTGATCTTGCCGGGCGTGTGCGAAAAGCGGTCCCAGACGGATTCGCCCTTGCCGTCTTCTTGCCATGCGCCTTCAATTTGATAAGAAGCTGTCGCCGTGCCCCAGAAGAACCCTTTGGGAAATGAACTGTTGCCAGAGGCTTCGAACTGCGCCCGCGATTTCGTTGCGGGAGACGCGCCTGCCTTCGACGAAACGCTGCAGCCGGTGAACAACGCAGCCGGCAGGGACGCTACCGCTCCTGCGGTTAGCGCAGACTGCAAGAATTTGCGGCGAGTCGGACCCAAACGAAGTGTCGCTCCTTGAAAAATAGACCACTGCAAAGTCGCGGCAGCCTTATTTTCACACAAAGCGACTGGTGGAAGTAGAGCAGATGGCGCAGAACAAAAATCTGCCGGACTTGCGTTCGGCTTACTCCGGGCGCTGGCTGTCGAACATCTTCCACAGCTTGTCCGCGGTCGCGCGATAGACCACCCATCCGGTGCCTGCGTCGGAGGTTTCGCGGAACAACAATTCCCCACGCCCATCCCCGTCAGCATCGACGGCGTCAATCAGATCAAGCCGTGGCGTCAAGTCGAGGTGGAATTTGTCGGTCACTCCGGCATAGAGCGTGTGCAGGTTGTTGTAAATATCGGGATAAGCGACCAGCAGGATTGAATAATGCAGATCCGGATTCGGATCGGCAGCCTGCGCTCCCGCAGGTGGCGGAGGCAAGTGCGCATCCGCGCTGAAAATGATGATTGCCTGATTCGAGTTCCACAGATCGTACGCGACCATCTGTACATTCTCGAAGATCGGCTCGACCGGCTTCGCCGTGCGCTTAGTGGCGACAGGATGTTCGGGCTTCGGCGTGATGCGCCCCTTGGCTCGAGCCGTCACATAAGCGCGCAGCCGTTCCTTGGCGGAGTCCATCAGCTGTTTCCGGCGATCGGGTTCATCGCCCTTGACCCACTCGTATGCGAACGAGTGCGGCGCGGGGCCCCCGCCATCGGAAATCGCAGGAACCAGTTGCACATCGCTCTTGGCGGCAGCAGTTTCGACCACCTTTCCCGCAGTGGCTGAGGCAGACGGCCTTTCTCCGGGTTTGCTGTATCCGGGAATGCTTTCATCCGCGAACGATTCGGCAGGTTTTCCACGGCGTAGCTTCGGACGAAATCCTTCCCCTGCTCCGCTGTCGGATGTGGGGATATTCGCGTGATCGTCCGCCTTGGCATCGCTAGGCTTCGATCCCGACGCGGGTTTTGAAGCTGATCCCGGCGCAGGCTGGGTTGTAGCTGGTGGAGTCGAACTCGCCGGGGGTTCGGTTGAAGGACTCGAATCGCGCTTAGTCAACCGCGGTCGATCGTCATCATCTCCCGAACCGGTCGATTTGGGTGCGTTAGCGGGAGGTGCGGTTGACGAAGCCGGAGCACTGCCCGAGGTAGGAGCAGTATTCGCAGGCGTCGAAGGCTTGCTCGCGTTCGGATCGCGTGTGAGCCGTGGAGGCCCTTCCGTACTGTCGATGCCGACCGGGGTAATATTCGCCTTGAGTGCTTTCGCAGGCTCCTCCATTCCAATCGGATGCCACGCGCCAGTCCCCAGCCAGGGAATTGGCGCGTTCGCGGCATTGCTGTGCAGCGCGCTTCCTACTGTGAATAGGCCCAGGGAACTGCCGGCGCGCTCGCCTTCGTAGACCGTCCCAGAATCCAGCGCCATCGGCACCGGATCGGCCTTGTAAGCCGTGGCATCCCAGAACTTCCCATCGATCAGGATGGCGATCGGTACCAGTGAAGTCTTCCCGTTCTCCGCCATTTGCAGCACGCCCAGCGCGCGCGGCCCAAGGTCTTTCTTCTGCGACACTTTCCGCTCTCCGGGCGTGATCTGCGGACGCTCCTCCTGTGCCGCGCCACACACCGCAAAACAGATCACGCCCACGGCAAGCGCCGCGAACGCTCGCCCGCGAAATAAAATCCTGCGGTGTAAAATCGTCGAGATTGCGACGGAAGGCGGCATACCCGCTCTTTCCGCGCTCGACTTCGACTTGCCCGGAGAAATTCCCATGAAGGTCAATGATAAGGCTCCCGACTTTACTTTGCAGGACGAGAACGGAAAAGAGATCGCGCTGAAGGATTTGCGCGGCAAGACCGTGGTTCTTTACTTTTACCCCCGCGCCGACACTCCCGGATGCACCATCGAGGCCTGCGAATTTCGTGACTCTTACAGGAAGATGCAGAAGACCGGCGCCGTGCTGCTCGGTATCTCCCCCGATACGCCCAAAGCGCAAAAGAAATTTCAGGATAAGTTCAGCCTGCCCTTCACCCTGCTGGCCGATGCGGACAAGAAAGTCGCCGAGGCTTTCGGCGTGATGAAGGAAAAGAACATGTACGGCAAGAAAGTCTGGGGCGTGGCGCGCACGACCTTCATCATCGGCCCAGACGGCAAGATCCAGCACGTTTTCGAGAAGGTAAAGCCCGAAGGCCACGCCGAGGAAGTGCTGGCCTACCTGAAGGAATCGGCCAAGGGCGCAGCTTAGGTCTTTGTCATTCCGAAACGGCGTTCAGCCGTTGAGGAACCTGCTTTTCGCTTGCGGAGCCACTGAGACGGGCTGGCAGCAGATTCCTCCCTCTGGTCGGACTGACGATGACAAAGACCTAAAGACAAGGACGTGGGAACTATTCCCGTTTTCCGTCCGTATCACAAGCTGGGGGCGTTCTGTCTCGCCACTCGCTGGTTCAGGAGGATCTGATGCGCGGTTTTGCGTCCATCGTTGGAACTTCTCTTATTCTTCTCGTCCTCTCCATCGCCACCGCAAAGTCTGCGCCCTTGCCCCCGGACGACCACGATATGGTCGTCATCGTTTTCAAGGATGGCCACCACCAGAGTTTTGCCTCGGCTCAGATCGCGCGCATCGATCTCAAAGCCTCCGAGGTCGTCTACAAAGATGGCCATCACGAAAAACTGGCTGCCGCCGTCGATCGCATCGAATTCGGCGAGCCCTCTCTGACCGGCATGATGCCATCCCGCAATCACTTCATCGGCAAGTGGGAGGTGGGCGAAGGCAACGGAGGGAATTTCTTCATTACTCTCGAACCCAATGGCGACGCGAAAAAGACTCTAGGCGAAGAGCACGGCACCTGGACCTGGGTTGACGGAGAAGCTCACATCGCCTGGGACGACGGCTGGCACGACGCGATCCGCAAAGTCGGCAGCAAGCACGAGAAAGTCGCGCACGAACCTGGCAAATCGTTCGCCGATCCGCCGTCCAACGTCACCACCGCCCGCAACACCGAGCCGCGCCCGATCTAGAGATTTGGATCAAATGTCTCGGAGTTGGATTCTTGTCATTCCGACCAGAGGCAGAACCTGCTGATTCTTGTCATTCCGACCGGAGGGAGGAATCTGCTTCCAGCTGGCATCCGTTGACCTTCAGATTCGGAGGAATCCTTCGAACCAATTACTGTTTCATTGAACCTGCCGTGCCACGATTTACCATACTCAAGCATGCCGCCACCGCTAACCTCGTCCAGCCCAGCCCGGATTCACCCCCTCGACCGCGCCTTCTACGCCCGCAACCCCCGCCGCGTGGCCCGCGAACTCCTCGGCAAGGTCCTCGTCCGCGAATCAAGCAAAGAGCGCCTCACCGGCCGCATCGTCGAAGTTGAAGCCTACCTTGGAGAAAACGATCCCGCCGCCCATTCGGCTGCCGGCCAAACCCTTCGCAACGCTGTCCTCTTCGGCCCTCCCGGATACGCTTATGTCTATTTCATCTACGGAAATCATTACTGCCTGAATGTCTCCTGCGAACCCGAAGGTCGCGCCGGAGGCGTCCTCTTCCGTGCACTCGAGCCGCTCACCGGTATAGATAAAATGGCGGCCGCCCGCGGAATAACGCTACACGGGGAAAAGGACTTACCCAAGCTCACCAGCGGCCCCGGCCGCCTGTGTGAAGCTTTTTGCATAACACGCGAACGCGACAACGGAATTGACTTCACCTCGAAGTCAAGCGGCCTGTGGATCGGCGATGAAGGGTTTAAAGCCCGCAAAATCGCGATCACTCCCCGAATCGGCATCACCAAGGCCGCTGAAAATCCCCTGCGCTACATCCTCTCCGGCAACCGCTTCGTTTCCGGACCTAAAACCTTCCGGCCCATTGACAGGCGGGTGTAGACTGTCCTCCGGGTTTGGAGAGTTTAAAAGCCTTGCTGGATGCGGCTTTTAAACTTTCTGGTTCCGCAGCTTGGGGAAGCTGCCCGCACCAAGATTTTTCCGCAACCCCGGCAGCAGCACGAACATCTGAAAAAGGTAGGAGCCTCCGCGTGCCCGGTCTCACGCGATCCCGTTTCTTGGTCGTTGCCGTTGCGACATTGCTCGCTGCGCCCTTCTTGTGCGCCGAGGACGGCGGCATCGTCGAACACTCGACACCTTCCCCTTCATACATTCTCGTTGGCTTTGTCGGCGGATTTGTCCGCCACGACAATCCGCATCAGGGACCGGTCCTCTTCGCCCAGCGCGCCCAACGCAATCTTCCCAAGAATTCCTACGTTCATGTTTTCGAGAACCGGCACCGCAGGACGGCATATAAGACCATCGTTCATTTGCTCGACAGCAATCATGATGGCCGGCTGAGCGACGAGGAAAAAGAACAAGCGCGCATCATCCTTTTCGGACACAGCTGGGGCGCGTCCGCAACCGTCTTGCTGGCTCGCGAACTGAATCGCATTGGTATTCCCGTTCTTTTGACCGTTCAAGTGGACAGTGTGGCCAAGCCTTGGCAGCACGACGGCGTCATCCCCGAGAATGTCGCTGCGGCCGTGAACTTCTACCAGCCGCACGGTTTTATCCACGGGCGTGCACACATCGCTGCCGCTGACGGATCGAAGACACAGATTCTTGGAAATTACCGCTTCGACTATCATCAGGGGCCGGTGAAGTGCCAAGGTACTTCCTGGTTCGACCGCACCTTCACTCCCGATCACATGCAGAGCGACTGCGATCCGCATCTGTGGTCCCAGATCGACAACCTGGTTTTGCAGCGGATGGAGCCGGAACCCGGCACTGTGGCCGCCATCCCGATGCAATAGTCCCGGCTCCCGTCAGCCTGTCATTCGTATCGCAATGCCGCCATTGGATCAATGCGCATCGCGCGTCGCGCGGGCAGGTAGCAGGCCAGCATCGCCACTAGTCCCAGCCCAGCCGCCACAGCCACGAACGTTGCCGGATCGGTCGGCTTCACTCCATAGAGCAACTTCGCCATGAGTCGCGATAGCAGCAGCGCGCCGAAAATGCCGGTTACGGAGCCAGCCAGTGCCAGCCACACCCCTTGGCGCACCACGAGCAGCAGAACATCGAACCGGGAAGCCCCCAGAGACATGCGTACCCCGATTTCATGCGTGCGCCGCGACGCCGAATAACTGATCACCCCATAGATCCCCACCGTCGCAAGGACCAGCGCCACAGCGGCGAAGATCGTCAGCAACAGCATTTCAAACCGAGGCTGCGCATTGGCATCGGCAACGACTCCATCCATCGTCACCACCTGCGAGATCGCCAGATTCCGGTCGAAAGACCACGCCGCTTCTTTCATCGACGGAGCTAAAGCCGCCGGGTCGCCGCTCGTTCGCGCTACCAGCGTGATATACGAAACATGCGAAGCGGCCTCCAATCCCGAATCTCCCAGGAAGTCATGATTCTGAAACGCCGCAAGATATGTCTCGGGAAAGGCCTCGCCCGCCCAGTCATATTGCTTTGCATCCTTCGCGACTCCAATGACAGTCAGCCAGGTCGGTGGATTCGCCTTGTCCGAGTCAAAGGAAATCCGCTTCCCGATCGGATCCTCGCCCGGCCAGTATTCATGCGCGGCACGCTCGTTGATGATGACCACTCCCGGCGCCGTAACGTTGTCGGTTTCCGCGACATCGCGGCCGCGAATCAGCGGCAACCGCATCGCCGCGAAATATCCCGGCGTCACCATGCGGTAAGTGGATCCCGGATATTCGCCGGGACGCGGCTTGGGTCGGCCCTCGATCACAAATGGCCATCCCCACAGATCTCCGGCGAGCGGCAGATGATTGATGGCCCCCGCGGCTTCAACTCCCGGCAGCGATCGCACGCGCTCGATCAGTTGCCGATAGAACACGGCTCGCCGTGCCGGGTCCGCTTCCTTCGATCCGGCGACCGATACCACCATCGAAATCACATGATGTGGATTGAATCCCGCATCCACGGCCTCGAGGGCGGCAAACGTCCGAATCATCAGGCCGGCTCCAATCAGCAGCATCAGCGCCAGCGCGAACTCTGAAACAACCAGCAGGTTGCGCAAGCGGTTGCGCCCTCTCCCTTCACTATTGCCGCGCCCGCCTTCTTTCAACGTGTCACTCAGCGCCACCGACGACGCCTGAAGCGCAGGAGCCAGTCCAAAGCCGATGCTGGTCACGAATGTCGCGCCAAACAAAAAGAGCGCTGCTCGAATGTCGATCCCTACCGTCTGCACGCGCGGAATGTTTGCCGGACTGAGGGCCACTAGAAACTTGGTCCCGAGGGCTGCCAACGCGAGTCCGGCCACGCCGCCCAAGCAGCCAAGAAGCAGGCTTTCCGTCAGGAACTGGCGAATGATTCTTCCGCGCCGTGCGCCCAGGGCCGTGCGCACCGCGACCTCCTTCTGCCTCGCTGCTGCCCGCGCCAGCAGCATGTGCGCCACGTTCGCACACGTGATCAGCAGAACGAATCCCACCGCTCCCAGCAGTACGAGCAGCGGGGTTTCGATTTCGCCAACGACCTTCTCTTTCAGCGGCGTTACAACCACGTCACGATTTGTTCCGGGATATTGCTGTTCGAGGCGTCCCGTAATCGCGGCCATCTCGGCGCGAGCCTGCATGAGCGACACGCCATCTTTCAAACGCGCAAAAATCCTTAGGCTATTGCCGCCCCGACTGTGAATCCGGGCTCCAAACGCATTCGGCACCCACAACTCCGCTTTCGTGGCCCAGAAAGGAGCGAACTGAAATCCCTGTGGCATTACCCCGACAATCGTGAATGCATTCCCGTCCAGTACGATCGGCTTCCCAAGCACGTTGCGGTCACCCGAAAATCTGCGCTGCCAGAGCCGGTAGCTGAGAATCACTTCCCGGTCGGCGCCGTCTTTGTCCTCCCCGGGTATGAACAGGCGCCCAATCAGCGGATCAATGCCAAGCATGGGAAAAAGATTTTGCGTCACTTTCAACCCGACCAAGTGTTCCGGCGAGTCGAGGCCCGTAAGATTTGGAGACCAGTAATCCGCCGCTCCCATGGCTTCGAACGAGCGGTTCTGATCCCGCCAATCGATGTAGTTCGCGGGCGCCACCGGAGCATCGCCATTCATCAGGACCGTCACGAGACGTCCCGAATCCTTATAGTCGAGAGGCCGTAGCAGCACCGCATCAACCACGCTGAAGATTGCTGTGTTGGCGCCAATGCCCAGCGCTAGAACTGTTGCCGCGATTACGGTGAAGACCGGCGTCCGCTGCATGGTTCGAATGCCATGTCGCATATCCTGGAAAAGCGTTTCCAGAAAACTTACGCCGACCGCGTCCCGGCATTCCTCTTTCGCCGTTTCCATTCCGCCAAACTCCAGCCGCGCCTGTCGCAACGCTTCCTGCTGCGGCACACCTCGTTGCATCAGCTCCGCCGCATACGCCTCGATATGGAAGCGCATCTCTTCATCCATATCCCGTTCCATGCGGGATCGCCCCAACATAGCCGCTGTCCAAGAGCGAAGTCTTGCCCACATCGTCATAATTCCTCCGGAGTCGTTTGCAGAATTCCGGCAATCACGGCCGTCATCTCGTTCCAACGATCTGTTTCCGACTGCAGTCGTCGTTTTCCCGCCGCTTTCAGGCGGTAGTACCGTGCCCGGCGCTTGTTCTCCGACTCGCCCCATTCGCTTGTGATCCAACCCTGGTGTTCGAGCCGGTAAAGCGCCGGATACAGAGATCCCTGCTGGATTTCCAGCCGCTCCTTTGATATCTGCTGGATACGCAACAGGATTCCGTATCCGTGAAGCGGGCTGAGAGAGACCGCTTTCGGGATCAGCATGTCGAGAGTGCCCTGCAAAAGCTCGAGCTGTTTGTCCATACAAGCCTTCCTAGACCGTCTAGGAATACAACGCGCTCTCCTAGATTGTCAAGGAGAGACCTCGAGAGCGGCGAGGAGCGGCCTTTGCCAGCGTTTTTGTATTCCTAGGACAACTCCGGGTCTGGA
The DNA here is from genome assembly GCA_963787685.1 of uncultured Acidobacteriota bacterium. GTDB lineage: Bacteria > Acidobacteriota > Terriglobia > Terriglobales > Acidobacteriaceae > Sulfotelmatobacter. The sequence continues at coordinate 74,867 of CAWBED010000017.1, read as the reverse complement.
TCAGGGTTCCAACTTAGGAGTACGATCTATATAGACGCGGTTCGCCCTCTCAGGCCCGGCCGCAGTTTTCGGTGGAGGTAATTCTCATGCGGAAACCCACCTTTTCGGATGCTGTTCTTGCGACAGTCGCCTCGATTACTTTGATTTGCGCCCCGATTCCCGCCCTCGCCCAGCACGGCGGCGGAGGTCATGGCGGTGGTGGCGGCGGTTCCCATGGAGGCGGCGGATTCTCCGGCGGAGGTGGATTCCACGGAGGCGGTTCTTCTGGTGGCTATCACGGCGGCTCTTACGGGGGCTATCACGGTGGTGGCTCCGGTTACGGCGGAGGGCGCGGCTTGGAAGGCGGCCGCGGTTCCTACGGCGGATCGCGTGGGGGATCATCCGCGATGGGCTCTTCCCGTGCCTGGTCTTCCGAGGGACGCGGCGTCCGCAATACCTCGCCTGGCTGGCACGGATTTGAAAGATCAGGCAATGCCGGCAGCATGTCCGCGCGGTCAGGAAGTGCCGGAATGGGTGCAAGGTCCGGTAATGCAGGTTTAGGCGGCAGGTCAAGCATGGCCTCCAATTCCCGGATCGCAGACGGGAATTTCCATTCCTTCGGCGCTGCAGCCGGATCGCGCGGAGCGACAACCCTCGCCTCGGGCGGTCGAGTCTCCGGCAATTCGTTCAACCACGCCGGCTTCGTGGGAGGCAATGCTGCATGGCGCGGCGGGGGATGGCGTGGAGGCTGGGGCGGCGGTTGGGGATGGGGATGGGGCGGTTGGGGTTGCTGCGGCTGGGGCCTCGGTTGGGGATGGGGTTATGGCTGGGGATTTGGCTGGAGCCCATTCTGGGCTTGGCCACCTTACTGGTACAACCCATGGCTCTACGACTATTCCGCCTACATCTACCCGAACCCGTAGCGGAAAGAGCCAAACGTAGGCCCCGCTTAGAAAGAGCCGCGGCTTGAGGCAACAGGCTTGATCAGGGCTTGACCGTAAGAGACTCGATCAGCAGATTGTCGATAAGACGCGTGTTGCCGACGTACCCTGCGACCGCAACCAGTGCGCCGCCGGAGACATCCTCAACCGGGTCCAGAGTCTCCGGATTCACAACTTCGAAGTAATCGAGGCGGACCGACTTCTCCGCAGCAAATGCCTCGCGCCCCGCAGCAATCAGCCGCGCCGCATTTCGTTCGCCTTCACGGACTAGCTTCTGCACTCGCATCAGCGACCGGTGCAGCACCAGTGCCTGTTTCCTCTGTGCGGGATCGAGATACGCATTCCGCGAACTCATCGCCAGCCCATCCGCCTCGCGCACGATCGCGCCCACAACAATCTCTACCGGAAGATTCAGATCGCGCACCATCTGACGAATGATCGCCACCTGAGCCGCATCTTTCTGTCCGAAGAATGCCGAGTCCGGCTCGACGATATGAAACAGCTTGGCGACAACCGTCGTCACTCCGCGAAAGTGCCCGGGGCGCGAGCGTCCATCCAGCTTGCTGCTCAGCTCTTCAACAGTCACCCAGGTGACGGCTCCGGCGGGATACATTTCTTCCACCGCCGGTGCGAACAGGAGTTCAACGCCCTCGCGCTTCAGCAGTTCGCAATCGCGTTCAAACGATCGCGGATATTTCGCCAGATCTTCATTCGGACCAAACTGTGTCGGATTGACGAAGATCGATGCCGCCACTACATCGCTCGCTGCCCGCGCCGCCCGCACCAGAGACAGGTGCCCCTCGTGCAGGGCTCCCATTGTTGGCACGAATCCCAACCGCTTTCCCGCGCGCCGGATCGCCCGCGACCCCGCCCGCATTTCTTCAATTGTTCTGTAGATTTTCAAGGTAGGTCGAATGTCAATCGTGGAACCAGCCCTGCCGAGCCTGTCCTGAGCGAAGCCGAAGGGGCTATCCGTCGAGCGAGAGCTCGATTTCTCGGCGGCCAGCCCGCTCAGATCATCAAAAGACTACGCCGACGGCACCCACCGAACCGCAATATGTGCCCCATCCAGCAATCCCCCGACGATCCCCTTATTCCGCCGGATCGCGACTTTGTCCTGCTCGGAAACGGTCACTCCGCCTTCCGTCGCCGCGACAACGCGGCCGTACGGCCAATTTGAAGACGGCAACTTCGCCAGCGTCGGCAGTACTTCGTCTGGCTTCAGAATAATCTCCGCGCTGTCTGCCACGTCCAGCAGAGCGATCCCGTCCGCCCGCACAATCAGATACGGGTTCTGCCAGTTCTTCATGTCTTTCACTTGCTCGTATTTCGTGGAATTGGCCGCAGGAATGGCCTGCAACATGGCTTGCGGGTCCGGCGTCTTAGCGGCACTCTCGTGCGAACAAGCGGCAAGTGTGAGACTTGCCGCCAGAACCATTGCCAGGCGCGCGCGTAGAGAGATCACAGGGCCGTGTCTACCTCACCATAACCGGGGCATCGTGTTTCGCCGCCCAGACCAGCGCGACGATCCATCCAACCACGCTCCACCCCAGGAACAGGTTGAGCAGAAAGATAGCCAGCGTATCTCGCTTACCGCGTGCCAGCGCAATGATCGATGGCAAGAAATACAGAATCAGCGGGAAGCCGAAAAAGAATGGGAAGAAGAAAAATGTTGCGAGCATAGTTAGCCACCTCCCTCATATAGCCTAGCACTGTCGCGTGCGCGAGTGAACCGGCGACTCGTCCTCAACCGTCTCACATTCTAAAGATACGCAAAACATAACTGCGGAGTTCCGTTCGACCAAGCCATCGTATTCCGGGCAATCTATAAAGAAATGGAAAAGAAGTCTATCGGCCCATCGCCCGCTTTCGCGCCAACACGGTGTCCAGCCCGGCCTTGGTATCTTTCGGCAAATGATACGACTCCTCGTCCGACGGATACTGGTGTGACCGTACATCTGCGCGGAATGCCTGCACGGCATTCGTGATGAGAGCCGCTGCATCGCCGTAGCGCCGCACGAACTTCGCCGGAGGCCCAAACGTCAGGTTCAGAATATCGTGATACACCAGCACCTGCCCGTCGCACTCTGGACCGGCGCCTATCCCAATGGTCGGCGAGCTGACTTCTGCCGTGATCATTGCCGCCACTTCGCGTGGAATTCCTTCCAGATAGAGGCATGCCACTCCTGCGCGGTCCAACGCGATAGCATCCCGCATCAATTGCTCGATCCCGCTCAGATTCTTTCCCTGGACTTTATATCCGCCCATCACGTTGACCGACTGCGGCGTCAGCCCGATATGCCCAGCCACAGGGATCTCCGCGTCAATGATGTGTCGAATCAAATCCGCGCGCTTCTCGCCGCCCTCGATCTTCACTACTTCGGCTCCGCCTTCTTTCACGAAACGAGTCGCGTTGACAACCGCATCCTTGGCGTCGATCTGATACGACCCGTACGGCATGTCGGCCACCAGCAGCGCATTCTTCACACCGCGCCGCACGGCCTTCACGTGATGCAGCATCTCGTCCACGGTGACCGACAGCGTGTTCTCATATCCCAGCATGGTTTGCGCCAGCGAATCTCCCACCAGCACCATGTCCACGCCAGCCTCGTCCACAAGGCGAGCGGCGGCATAGTCGTAGGCAGTAATGCAGGTGATGGGTTCGTGGCGGAGTTTCTGTTCCCGCAGAGAAGCGGTCGTGACTTTGTGGCCGGACCCGTCGAAGGGACGGCCGATCGGGGTGATGCTCATGATGTCCTCCAGTGCCCCTCCGCCTCGGGCGGATAGAGCCTGTACACGCATCTTGGCGTCCTACATCACTTAGATGACGCTCGGGTTATTGTAGCTCGAAAAAAGGGCCCGAGCCACGGCAAAGAGTTCCTTGCCAACAGGCTCCCTTCATTGGACTTACATGGTCGGAAGCGAGGATTACCAGAGTAAGATGATTCCATCTTTGTCTTACTCCTCATTCATAGTAAGATCAACTACATGGCGACTTACCACACCACCATCAGTTCGAAAGGCCAAGTCGTGGTCCCTGCGGAGCTTCGCGAACAACTCGGTCTCAAAAAGGGCAGTCGAGCTACTTGGATGGAAGACAGAGGCCGTCTGATCCTGATGCCCACCGAACGCCTGCTCGATGAGATCCAGGGATTTCTGAAGCCTCGTCCCGGCGAGCCTTCGATGTTTGAAGAACATTTCAAAGAACGTGAACGCGAGCGCCAGCGCGAGAGACAGAAGCGGTGATCCAGACGCCTGCGCGCAGCAAGCCGCGGCGGTATGTTCTCGATGCCAATGCCGTCATTGGCCTCGTTGAGGATCGTCCGGTCACCGCCATGCGAGTCCGCCGGTTGCTGGAAGAGGCTTTTCGCGCTGATTTGCAACTTCTGTTGTCCGCCGTAAACTGGGGCGAAGTCTTCTACATTGCGTGGCGCCAGCATGGCGAGATCAAGGCTCGCGAGGTAGAAGCGAGCCTGAGACGATTCCCCATCATCGTCATCCCGGCCGATCTAGACCGAGCAACCCGAGCCGCCGCGATCAAACAAAAGCACAACCTTGGCTACGCCGACGCCTTCGCCGCGGAACTGGCAATCGAGCGAGCAGCATGGCTCGTAACTGCAGATCCGGAATTCTCAAAGCTGGGAAAAGCGCTGGCCGTGTATCCCCTGCCGCGCCACGAGAAGTAAACCCAGAGCCAACGAAACGACTATCGACCAACGACAGTTCTCACGCGCCCACCGCGTCCTGCCCGCCCAGCGGCAGGAAATATTGCGTCCCTTTGATCGGCTCGGTCACCTTGCGGAGGAGTTCCTGCAGATCTTCATTGCGATCGACAAAGTCAATCTCCGAAGTATTCACGATCAGCAGATCGGACGATGTGTAGTGAAAGAAAAAGTGCTCATAAGCCTTCACCACTTCTTCCAGATACTCTTCGCTCACAGCCTTCTCTCCCGGAGCGTTCTTTTTCTTGAGACGCTTTTTCAAAACTTCAGGCGTGGCCTGCAGGTAAATCACCAGGTCAGGCGTCGGCAGCTGCTCGCGGAAGTGGTTGTAGTAGCGGTTGTAGGTGTCGAGTTCCTGATCGGTGAGATTCAGGCAGGCAAACAACTTGTCTTTTTCGAAGATAAAGTCCGCGACCACAACTCGTTGCGATTGCGGGCCGAGATCGAGCGCCTGCAACTGCTCAAAGCGCCGCACCAGAAACGTGAACTGCGCCTGAAACGCCGCCCCTCGCTCTCCCTCATAAAACGAATGCAGAAATGGATTTGCTTCCGGCTCCATCACGCGTTGCGCGTTCAACCGCTCGCCCAGAATCCGCGCCAATGTGCTCTTGCCGACTCGGATGGGGCCTTCTACCGCGATATACCGGGGGAGTTCGAAAAGATTGGCCATGGGCTAACGACGTTCTCGGAAATGGCAGGATATCTCGGATGCGTCTCACTGGCAATTGCGCGAAGAGTTAACAGAGCATTTTGCAACTGGGGAATTTGGTAATTGAGTAATTTGAAAAAGTCCCAATGCCGTGGGGTTGAACTTCAATTCCACAATTACAAAATTACTCAATTACCAAATCCCCCTTACTCAATCCGCTACAATCGCACCATGCTCGCCACCGTACTCGCTGGCACAGCCGTTGCCGGCGCAATCGTCACCGCCGGCTACCAGTCGATGGCTCCGACGGGACAATGGTACGGTCACACCTTCACCGGTCTCGCGCGCGGAGCAAAGCAACTCGCTCTCACGTATGACGATGGCCCCAACGATCCCCACACATTTCGTTTACTGGAAGTTCTCGCTCGCCACGACGCGAAAGCAACATTCTTTCTAATCGGTCGTTATGCCAAGCAGCGTCCAGACATTGTCCGCGAACTCGTCAAAGCCGGACACGTCATTGGCAATCACACCTTCACGCATCCTCTCCTGACTCTTAAGAGCAGCGCCGATGTGCGTCAAGAACTCACCGATTGTCGATCTGCCCTGCGCGATGCCATCGGCGAACACTCGAACTTGTTCCGTCCACCCTTCGGTGGGCGCCGTCCCGCTGTACTTCGCGTCGCGCGCGAACTGGGCCTGCAGCCGGTCATGTGGAACGTCACCGGCTACGATTGGAATGCGCCGCCGGCCGCCGAGATCCAGCAGAAATGCTCCAGAAAAATTAGCGGAGGCAACGTCATCCTCCTCCACGACGGCGGCCACAAGCAAATGGGTGCGGATCGTTCGCAGACAATAATCGCAACCGACCACATGATCGCGCGCTATAAAACCGAAGGCTACAAATTCGTAACCATCGATCACATGATGAAAGAAAAGTTCGCATAGGGTCGGCCGGGTGCCCCATTTCCGGCCGGTATTGCCGGAAGTGGGGGTTTGAAAATGACGAGGACTCTCGAATGACACGTATTCTTCTTTTCCTTTTCTCCACCGCACTTCTGGCCACAGCCCAGCCAAAATCTCTCTTCTACATGATCGACACTCCGGGTTCGGTGAAGTCATTTACTGAGCACGCCGACAAAATCGACATCCTCGTCCCGGCCTGGTACTCCGTCGATGGCAACGGCCTCGTCTCGGGAGGTCCCAATCCCAATGTCCTGACAGTTGCCGCCGACCACCACGTCCCTGTCATGCCCATCGTCGCTCTCATGGTGCAGCTCGACCTGCACAAGTTGATGGTCACTCCCGTCGCTCAGCAGGCATTCATTAATGCTCTTGTCAGCGAATGCAAAAAACACGGCTACAGCGGATTCCAGATCGATTTCGAAAATGTGAATTGGACCGACCGTGATCTGCTCTCGGCATTGGTCGCCGAGACGGCCACGGCACTTCACAAAGAGAAGTTACAACTCACCATTGCCACGGTTCCCAACGCCCCTGGCTTTCCCGGCAAAAGCGGCTTCTCGCGCTGGCTCTATGCCAACTGGCGCGGTGCTTTCGATCTGAAAGCTCTCTCGCAGTCTGCCGACCTCATCTGCCTGATGACCTATGACCAGAACACGCGCTGGACCATGCCTGGCCCCGTCGCCGGATATCCCTGGACCGTCGAAAATCTGGAATACGCGTTGCAGTTCGTGCCCAAAGAAAAGTTGTCGATGGGAATTCCCGTGTACGGCTATCACTGGTTCGCTGGCGAGCCCAGTAAAGACGAAAAGCCGAATCCGACTGCGGAATACATCGGCCAGGATGACATCGACGAATATATGGCCGCCTATCACCCACACGTGGAGTGGGACTCCACCGATCGCGTGTCATGGTTTTATTTCTATAAGGACGACATGCGCGACTGGGTTTTCTACACCGACAAGCGCGGATTTCAGGAACGCCTCAACCTCGTCCGCGACCGCGGCCTGCAAGGCTTCTGCTCGTGGGTGCTGGGCTCAGAGAACCCAGAGATCTGGTCGTTGCTGCCTTCCCACAGATAAACTGGGTTGCGTCTAAGCGGATTGTGTAGGGCCGGATCTTCGATCCGGCCGCGTCCCGAAAGAGACGCACTTTGCCGCGACGCAAGTCGCCACGCGAAGAACTCGCCCGGACCATATGCATCCTGCTTGGTAAATCCGCCTGATCGAAGATCGTGGAAGAGCGGCGCTTCAGCGCCGCGATGAGGGTCAGAACCCGTGGGCTTTAGCCCCGGCGTTAGTTTCGCATCGTCCCGAATGCCAGCTTGGCCGCCGCAATCGTGCGCTGAACATCTTCTTCAGAGTGCGCCGCTCCCAGAAATGCCGCCTCATATTGCGAAGGTGGAAGATACACCCCGCTGTCCAACATAATTCGGAAGAATTTCCCAAACGCTTCCGTATTCGATTTTGAAGCCGAATCCCAATCCGTGACCGGCCCGTCCTGGAAGAACCACGTGAACATCGAGCCGACGCGGTTGTGGCTGAGCGGAACGCCCGCCTCTTTTGCCGCTGCAGAAACGCCCTCGGCCAACTCACCGCTCAACTTTTCCAGTCGTGGATAAATCTCGCCTTTGCGATCGCGCAATTGCTTGAGCATCGCGCATCCAGCAGCCATCGCCAAAGGATTCCCCGACAGCGTCCCCGCCTGATACATCGGGCCCAGCGGCGCGACCAGATCCATAATTTCGTTCGGCCCGCCGTACGCTCCGACCGGCAATCCGCCGCCAATGATCTTTCCCATCGTCGTCAGGTCCGGCTTGATGTTGTAGAGCTCCTGCGCTCCGCCAAACGCGACGCGGAATCCGGTCATCACTTCGTCAAAGATCAGCACCGACCGTTCCCGCTCCGTGATTAATCGCAACCCGACCAGATAATCATCTGCAGCAGGCACGCATCCCATATTGCCCACGACCGGCTCGACAATGACACAAGCGATCTGATGCTTGTACTTCTGAAACGCGTGCTCGACCACCGACAGATTGTTGAATGGCAGCGCCAGCGTGAACATAATGAATTCATCCGGCACGCCCGCCGATCCCGGAATTCCCAGCGTTGCCACCCCCGATCCTGCCTTCACCAGCAACGCATCGGAATGTCCGTGATAGCAGCCTTCAAACTTCACAATGTATTTACGCTTCGTATAAGCGCGCGCCAGCCGGATCGCCGACATCGTCGCTTCTGTTCCTGAACTGACGAACCTTACTTTCTGAATGTGCGGAAACGCCCCGATCACCAGCTCCGCCAGATCCGCCTCAGACGGCGTCGATGCGCCAAAGCTTGTGCCATTGCAAGTCGCGCCCACGATAGCGTCCAGCACATTTGGTTCAGCGTGCCCCAAAATGAGCGGTCCCCACGATCCGATGTAATCGATGTATTCGTTTTCGTCCGCATCCCAGATGTGCGATCCCTTGCCGCGTACGATGAATGGCGGATCCCCTCCAACGGACTGGAAGGCCCGCACTGGCGAATTCACGCCCCCGGGAATCATGCTCGCGGCCCGCTCTTGCAGGCGTTTGGACTGCTCGGTTTTACGTGAAGTGCTGGTGGGCATCAAATCCTCTCGACACGGAGAAAACAGATGTCAAAAGTTCCTGCGGATGCAAGCGAATACTATAGCAGCGCTCACCGCCGGGAATTAACCAGATATTCATGGTTCTGCAATCACTTTGCAACATCCCGTCGGTACCTTGAGGTCATCAAGTTGCCCTTCTAACCGGGAGGGTTTGAGGGGACAGTCTCGGGGGCTCCGGGCTGTCCTTTTTGCTTTGTTGATTTCCCCTGTGTTCCTCTGTGCCCCCTGTGGTCAAAGGTTTTCGACTCGATCGTCCCTTCCGCATTAACTACCGTTAACTCCGCATCGTATAATCACTTCTTCATGATCACCGTCTCCAAGGAGGACTATCTCAAGTCCATCCTCGAAGCCGAAACCGAAGGCGAAGCCGTCATCGCCGCGCGCCTGGCGCATCTGCTCAAAGTCTCTGCGCCTGCCGTGACCATGGCCTTGCGCCGCCTCAAGAAAGATGGCTTGGTTCGCGTCGAAGCCAGCGGCGAAGTCCGCCTCACCGCTGAAGGACGCAAGATCGCTCGCCGCCTCACGCTGCGCCATCACCTCATCGAGCGCATGCTCTCGGAAATGTTCGGCATGGAATGGTGGAAGGTTCACGACGAGGCCGAGCGCCTCGAGCACGCCGTCTCTCCCGACTTCGAGGCCAAGCTGCTTGCGAAATTAGGATCCGGTGGCGCTTGCCCTCACGGCAATCTCAGCGAGATGGAAAGCTCCGCCAGCCGCCGCCGCCGCGGCCTGGTCCTGCTCTCCGACGCGGATCTCGAAACGAACTACACCGTTAGCGGCATCTACGAACGCGACCGCGGCCTGCTCGAATTTCTCGAACATCGCGGCGTCCGCCCGGGCGCCAAGCTGCGAGTGATGGAGCGCAATTACGACCAGACCTTGACGCTGGCGACTCCGGAAGGAACAGTGTCTCTCGGTCCAGCCGCCTCCGAGCGAGTCTGGCTCTCTCAATCCAGCCGAGCCAAACATTGAGCGCGAGATAAAACTTTCCGCGCATGAATGGGTGCCCCACTTCCGGCGGGTGGCCCATTCTAACGTCGCGTACTTTGCGACGTTAGAGCGGGGATTTTCACAACGGGGATTTTCTCCGCCTCCAAATCCGTTTCAGTAGATAATCATCCCGTGGCTCAACTGGAGAATTTCCGCCTCAAAGTTTTCCGCGCCGTAGCCGAGCATCTCAACTTCCGCAAAGCCGCCGAGCATCTGTTTCTGACCCAGCCGGCCATCACGCTCCAGATCAAGGCCCTCGAAAACGATCTGGGCGTCCGCCTCTTCGATCGTTCCGCCAACCGCGTCACGCTCACCGCGCAAGGATCGACCCTCCTCCGCTACGCCAAAAAGATCGCGTCTTTGTCCGCTGAAGCCGAACAAAAGCTGACCGCCGATGACGGCCAATCCTCCGGCGACCTCGCCCTCGGTGTCTCCACCACGATCGCCCAATACGTTCTTCCGCGCCTGATCGGTGCCTTCCTCGACGAGCATCCCCGCGTGCAGCTTTCTCTTCACAGCGGCAATACCGAAGAAGTCGTCAAACTTCTGCTCGATGACAAAGTCTCCATCGGACTCATCGAAGGCCCGGCCCGCGAGCGCGGAGTTCACGTCGAGCCCTTCATGCGCGACGAACTCGTCCTCATCGCGCCTCCAAATTCCGGAGCCGCGCATTTCTCTCCTCATCAAATTCTCGCCTGCAGTCTCCTCATGCGCGAACAGGGCTCCGGCTCGCGCCGCGTCGTCGAAACCGCACTCGAGAAAAGCGGTTTCAAACTCAAAGCCTTCAAGTCTGTAATGGATCTCGATTCCACCGAGGCCATCAAATCCTCTGTCGAAGCTGGGCTCGGCATCGGATTCGTCTCCCGCTGGGCCATTTCCAAGGAACTCGAGCTCGGTGCTCTCACCACGGCGCAAATCCGCGGTCTCCAGATCTCCCGCCACTTTTCTCTTGTGACTCGTAACGGCCCCGAGCAGCAAGGCGCCTCCGAAGCCTTCCGCGTCTTTGCCCTGGCCCGCGGACGTCTCCTCTCCAACCCTTCCCGCAAGTCCCGTTCCTCCCGATAAGTTCCTCTTATCGCCGATTGAAATTGCTGCTTGGACGCGCACCGCTGCTCTACGCCACACTCTTGATGTGAATAAGCGGGTCTTTTTTATCGGATTAATCATCGCAGCCAGCGGCCTGATCTCCCCGCCGTTCGCCCTTCTCGGAGGTCTGATCTACGGCCTCACTCTCACTCATCCGTTTCACATCGAAAGCAAGCAGTTGTCGAAATTTCTCCTCCAAGCCTCAGTCGTCGGACTCGGCTTCGGCATGAATCTTCATGAAGTCGTCCACGCCGGACGCTCCGGATTTTTCTACACCGCCGTCAGTATCACCACAGTGATGCTTCTGGGCTTGGGACTCGGATACGTCATCCGCGTGAGCAAGAAGTCGTCCTTCCTCATCGCCGCCGGAACCGCCATCTGCGGAGGCAGTGCGATCGCCGCCGTAGGTCCTATTGCCGAAGCCAACGAAGAAGAAATGGCCGTCTCGCTTGGCGCCGTCTTCATCCTCAACTCGATCGCGCTGTTTCTGTTCCCCGCCATCGGTTTCGCGCTCCACATGTCGCAATCGCAATTCGGACTCTGGTCCGCGCTCGCCATTCACGACACCAGTTCCGTCGTCGGCGCCACCGCCCGCTTCGGCGCGGTCGCACTCTCCGTCGGCACAACGGTAAAGCTCGCGCGCGCCCTCTGGATCGTTCCTCTCTCCATCGCCACCGCCGTTACTCTGAAGAGCAAGGCCAAGATCCAGTGGCCCTGGTTCATCCTGCTTCTTCTGCATCGCCGCATTACTCAACACGCTCCTACCTACATTCAATCCAGCCTTCGCGACATTCAGCCGCCTCGGCAAAATCGGACTCACCGTAACTCTCTTCCTCATCGGCACCGGCCTCAACAAAGAGACTTTGAAGAAAGTCGGCGTCCGTCCCTTACTGCAAGGCCTAACCCTCTGGGTCATCGTAGGCTCCGCCACGCTAGCCCTGATCCTCGTGAACTGGATCCACATCTAGAAGCGAAAAGAATCATGAATCCGGAAGATGGATCCGGGTGCCCCACCCTTCTCGCGGTTTGTGCGAGAGGGTAAGGACTTTGACTTCCTAATGTTTGGATGTGAAGCCGAAATATGAAGCCGGGTGCCCCACTTCCGGCCGGTATTGCCGGAAGTGGGGTTTTATTCTCTTGTCATTCCGACACGCGAGCGTAGCGAGGAAGGAGGAATCTGCTCCTCAATCCCGCGTGCGTAGGGTTTTTGACCAACCCGTGATCCCACTCACTGCGAAACTCCGTTCAATCCCTTATTGTGAAAATGGCAGCAGGAGGTTTCCATATGCCCACCTCCGAACCACATATGAACCGTTTCGAGCACATCCTCTTCGGCGTTGCCGTCGCCCTCGGAGCGCTTCTCATCACAGTTCGTCTGGGATCGGTCGCCTTCATCTGGTACGCCCACCACGTCCGCTAGCGTCGGATTCTTCCCGATTTCCTGACGATTCGAGAAATGCGGCGCACCCTTCAATTTCACATTACAATCGACCCCGCATAACACCTCGGGGATACTCGCGCTCTAAGAGGTCGTCCATGTCTTTTCGCTCGGTATTTCTCGCCGTCGTCATCGCTTTTGCCCTCATCCTTGCCGCATTCCTGATCAACCGCGCGCGGCCCAGAGTCGAGACCGACCAGCCTAGCGCAGACCTCGTTCGCGCCACCGGAAAGTGTGCCGAGTGTCATGCACGCACGCAATACTCAGTCGTCCACGAATATGAGATGAGCACTCACGCCCGCAAAGGCGTGAACTGTCTCGACTGCCACCAACCCGCCGCCGGACAGGAAAAGAAAGACCATCACGGTTTCGTGATTTCCACCAAGCTCACTGCCGGAAATTGCCGTAGCTGCCACGAAAATATCTATCAGCAATTCCTGCACAGCCGTCACGCCGCGCCCTCTTGGGCCGCCATCTACGGGGAAAAGGCGCTTACTCCGGAGCAGGTAAATTTCTCTGAAACCTACCAGCCCGGCGGCACGCGCCGCCCGCCGCATCCTTTCGCGCAGTTGGAGGGCGGTTCCGCCATGACTAGCGGTTGCGAGCAATGCCACAGTGTCGGCAAGCCCAACTCCGATGGCACCATCGGCAATTGCACCTCCTGTCACACCCGTCACACTAGCTCTGTCCGCATCGCGCGCTTGCCCAGCACTTGTGCTCAATGCCACATGGGCCCCGATCATTCGCAGATCGAGATCTATGAAGAGTCAAAACACGGCGTCATGTTCCAGGCGCAGGAACGATTGTTGAACCTCGACGCGCCTCCCAAGACTCTGACGACGCGGGATATGTTCGTACCCACCTGCGCGACATGTCATATGAGCGGCCTCGATGGTATCGGAGTCACTCACGATCCCTCGGAGCGCCTTTCTTACTATCTGGCCAATGCGATCACCGACAAGCGTCCTAACTATGCCGCGGCGCAAGCGAAGATGAAACAGGTGTGCTCCCAGTGCCATACGCCGGCATTGATTGATCGCGTGTATTCCCAGGCCGAACAGGTTGTGGACTCGACCAACGGCCGCGTCCGCTCGGCTCAGGACTTGGTTAACGGACTACGCAAGGACGGAACGCTCACCGGCCCTCCGTTCTCGCAGCCTATCGACTTTGTCTACTTCGATCTCTGGCACTACGACGGACGGACCAGCAAACATGGCGCGTTTATGGGAGGTGCCGACTTCGTGCAGTGGCATGGCAACTATCCCATGCTGCAGAAGAGTGTCGAACTTCAATCCATGGCCGCAACGCTGCGCAAAGAGCATGGCAAGGGAAAATGAGAGCCGGTGAATGAGTCTTAGTTCCTCCAATCCAATTGGGCATCATCCTGAGCGCAGCCGCCCTTCAGGCGAAGCGGCGGATCCTGCGCGTCGCGCAACCGATCCACGCTGGTGGCTTCAACCGACGCTCTGGATCGAAGCATTCGTGATCGCCAACGTCGGATTCCTCACCTTCGACATCTTCCTCGCGCACTCTGTCAACCAGTTCCGGAATCAAGCAGAGTACATTCCACTCTTTTTCTCTGCATCTGCGCCCATCGTGCTGCTCGTGGCACTCGCCGCTCGCAATCGATGGCCCGCGGTTTGGAAAGATCTCGGCTATCTTGTCGGCTGGCTCGCCGTTTTGGTCGGTCTGACAGGAGTCGTCCTCCATCTGGAAAGCCATTTCTTCTACGAGCGTACCCTGCGCAGTCTCACGTACTCCGCCCCTTTTGCTGCGCCCTTGGCATATACCGGTCTCGGCTTCCTGCTCATCATGAATCGCATGGTCGACTCCGAAACGACAGAATGGGCCCAGTGGGTTTTGCTTCTTGCCCTCGGAGGCTTCATCGGAAACTTCATCTTCAGCCTCGCCGACCACGCTGGCAACGGATTCTTTAATCCCTTTGAATGGGTTCCCGTCTATGCCAGTGCGATCGCTGTGGGGTTCATGACTGTCCCGCTCATCATGCGAGTCTCGCGCCAATACATCGATCTTTGCGCGACCATCCTGTTGTTGGAAGCCGGCGTAGGCCTCTGGGGATTCATCCTCCACGCCTCCGGCAACCTTCGCGGCCCTTCCGTTCATGCCTTCGACAACTTCATCTATGGAGCCCCGCCCATGGCCCCGCTCCTGTTTCCCAACCTCATGGTCCTCGGCATAATCGCCCTCTGGCAACTCCGCACCACCACAACCTAATAAGCCTGGTCTGGGTGCACAGAGATAGTCGGGTGCCTGATTGCGCGTGGGCGCCCCATTTCCGGCCGGTTTTGCCGGAAGTGGGGCTTTTTACTCTCATGTCATTCCGACGCCCGAGCACAGCGAGGAAGGGAGGAATCTGCTCCTCAACCCGCAGGCTCGATCAGGTGGCCCATTCTAACGTCGCGCATTATGCGACGTTAGAGTGGGAATTTGCAGTCCGATGTTGACATCAACAATAGTTAACTATAGTTAACCAATTCTGATGTACACTTGTTAAGACCTAGCCTATCTGGGAAGCATGTTTGGGGATCCTGATTTGAATGAGTAGTCCTGAAGAACCCGTTCGTCCCGCTTTTCCCGGATCCAGAGGAATCGCTGCGACCGGCAGCCACTTGTCGCTCGAGAACGTACACGGTTCCATCGAAGTTCCGCATCATGAGGCCAGCTTTTGGGAGCAATGGCGCGCCTTCGTCGGCCCCGCCATCCTCGTCAGCGTCGGCTACATGGATCCCGGCAACTGGGGCACCGATCTCCAGGGCGGCGCTCAGTTCAAATACGGTTTGTTGTGGGTCGTCGGCCTCGCCAGCCTGATGGCCATCTTTATGCAGGTGATTTCCGCGCGCCTCGGCGTCGTCACCGGCAAAGACCTTGCCCAATGCTGCCGCGACTGGTACCCGTCGTGGACGCGCTGGCCCAACTGGCTGATGAGCGAAGTCGCCATCGGCGCCTGCGATCTCGCCGAGGTCCTCGGCAGTGCCGTTGCCCTCAACCTCCTCTTCCACATTCCATTGCTCTGGGCGGTCATCATCACCGGCCTCGACGTGCTTCTGCTTCTTGCCTTGCAAAGCTTTGGCATGCGCACAATCGAAGCAGTGGTCTTGTTGTTGGTCGCGACCATCGGCGCATGCTATTTCGTCGAGATATTCGTTCTTCCCGAGACGCGCCCGCATTTCCTCGAGTTGGGCCAGGCATTTCTGACGCCGCATTTTCGCCAGGCAGGCATGCTCTACGTGGCCATCGGCATCATCGGCGCGACCGTCATGCCGCACAATCTGTATCTGCACTCGGCCTTGGTGCAGAGCCGCAAATTGCAAAAGGACGACTCCTCGATCCGCCGCGCCCTGCAATTCAACACCATCGACTCCACGGTCGCGCTCACCGTCGCCTTCTTTGTGAACGCCGCCATTCTGGTCCTCGCTGCGACTGTGTTTTTTGGCAAGAAAGGCATTGCCGTCCCCGGAGGACACTTTGTCGCTTTCAGTCCCGATAGCGACTGGATTCGCGTCGCTTATCTCACACTTGCCCCGTTGTTGGGTACAGCCGTTGCCAGCACTCTCTTCGCCGTAGCTCTCCTCGCCGCCGGACAAAGCAGCACCATCACCGGAACGCTCGCAGGCCAGGTCGTGATGGAAGGCTTCATGCACTGGCGCATCAAGCCCTGGGTGCGAAGGCTCATCACGCGCTCTCTGGCGATCCTGCCGGCAGTCGTTATCATCGGCCTGCGCGGCGACAGCAGCGTCACCGATCTGCTTACACTCAGCCAAGTCGTGCTCGCGTTGCAACTTCCGTTCGCCATGTTCCCCTTGCTTCATTTCACCAGTTCCCATAAGCGGATGGGTAACTGGCGCAACGGCTACTTCCTTCTGGCCGCCGGCTGGACCAGTGCTATTCTGATCACTTGCATGGACATTTACGGCCTTCCTGACTCCGTGAAAACTGCCTGGCATTTGATCATTGGTGGATAAAACGGAGGAGATTCACGACACCCCATGTACGACACGATCCTCGTGACGCTCGACGGCACTCCTAGCGACCGCGCCATCATCGAACACATCAAGCAACTCGCTCAGCTCGCGCATAGCCGGCTGGTGTTGCTGCATGTCGCCGACGGATGGGCCGCCAGGACCTATGGCCCGGATGCCGTCAGTCCCGAGATCACAGAAGACACCGCGTATCTCCACAAAGTTCAGGCGGAATTTCAAGCCGCAGGGATTCCCACCGACGCCGAACTCGCGTATGGCGAACCTCCGCAGCAGATCATCAATTGGGTGGAGAACAAGGGCTGCGATCTGGTGGCGATGAGCACTCACGGCCACCGTTTTCTCGGCGACCTGTTTCTGGGAACGACGGCCACGCGAGTTCAGCACCGCATCAGCGTGCCGGTCTTGCTTCTTCGCGCCAAGTAAAAGAAGAAAGCATCGTACTTCGGTGAGTGGAATTCAGTTCGAGCGGGTCGGATAGCTGTAGCTGTTCTTGCGCTGCGTCTTCAGCATTTTCTTTTCAGCTTTTTTCTGCGCCTTCGCATACTTCTTCTGTGCTTTCGCCTGTTTGCGGTTCGCTTTCGCATCCGCGCGAGCCTGTGCGTCGCCATTCGGAACAGGTTGCGAGTAAGCAGGAGCCGCGCACCCAAAAGCCAATACTGCCGCAAAGATCAGAACGTTATGAAGCTTCATAGGCGAATTCAGTCTTGCTGAGATTGTAACGCGAATGCCAAATTTCGATCTGGGTACCCCATTTCCGGCCGGTGTTGCCGGAAGTGGGGATTTTCATTCGTGTCCATCACAATTCTCTAAGTATTTCTTTCGTGTACCTTCGTGCCCTTAGTGGTGAATGCTTTTAAAGTCAGCGCCACGAGGTCCAAATCCCGTTCCGAAACCCAACTACGCATTTCTGGAAGAACGAATTACACTATATAGTTTGCAATCTAAATGAGCCGCACGCCGGTGCGCGCATTTGTCCCGCCAAGGATGGCCATCATGTCTGTAAACAGTTTCGGCAGCAAATCCACCCTCAAAGTCGGCAGCAAAGAATACGAAATCTACCGTCTCGACGCGCTCGACAAGCAGGGAATCTCCACCAAGCACCTGCCCTTCTCGCTTCGCATTCTGCTCGAGAACCTACTCCGCACCGAAGACGGACGCAACGTCACCAAAGAAGAAATCCGCGCGATTGCCGCCTGGAACAGCAAGTCGAAACCCGAAAAAGAAATCGCCTTCACCCCGAGCCGCGTCCTGTTACAAGATTTCACCGGCGTCCCCTGCGTCGTCGACCTCGCGGCCATGCGCGACGCCATGAAGCAACTCGGTGGAGACGCCACGCTCATCAATCCTCTGCAGCCCGTCGAACTCGTCATCGACCACTCCGTGCAAGTCGACGAATTCGGTACCGTCAACGCTCTCGAAATGAACGCGCTCCTCGAATTCCAGCGCAACAAAGAACGCTACTCCTTCCTTCGCTGGGGACAAACCGGTTTCCGCAATCTCGCCATCGTCCCTCCCGACACCGGCATCGTTCACCAGGTCAACCTCGAATACCTCGCCCGGGTAGTCTTCGTCCACGAGAGCCCAGGCAAGCGCACAGCCTACCCCGATACGTTAGTAGGCACCGACAGCCACTCGACCATGGTCAATGGTTTGGGGGTTTTGGGGTGGGGCGTGGGTGGAATTGAGGCCGAAGCTGCGATGCTCGGGCAGCCTGTTTCCATGCTGATTCCGCTGGTTGTGGGAGTAAAGCTGATGGGGCGATTGCGGGAGGGGGCGACTGCTACTGATCTTGTTCTCACCATCACCGAGATGTTGCGCAAGCATGGGGTCGTCGGAAAGTTTGTCGAGTACTTCGGTCCCGGGCTGCGCGACTTGTCGCTCGCCGATCGCGCGACTATCGCGAACATGTCTCCGGAGTACGGCGCGACCTGCGGAATTTTTCCGATTGATAAAGAGACCCTGAAATACCTGCAGCTCACCGGGCGCAGTGCCGAGCAGATTGCCCTCGTCGAAGCCTACAGCCGCGAGCAGGGACTCTTTCATGACGACAAGACTCCTGAAGCTGAATACTCCGAGTTGCTCTCGCTCGATCTCGCGACGGTTGAACCATCGCTCGCCGGGCCGAAGCGCCCGCAGGATCGCGTGGTATTGGCGCAAGCGGCGGAGTCCTTTCAGAAAGCATTGCCTTCGCTGATCAAACCGAAGTCCGCGGCAAAGACGGCTACTCCCGCTGCGATCGCCAACAAAGCGAACTGGGAGCAGGAGGGCGGAAGTCCTACCGCGATCGGCGTAGAGGATCCAAACGTTCACGAGCATGTTCCTGTCTCAGTCAAAGATTCGCTCAAGCACGGCAGCGTCGTCATTGCAGCGATCACTTCGTGTACCAACACTTCGAATCCTTCTGTGCTGATTGGCGCTGGACTTCTCGCCAAGAAGGCGGTTGAGAAAGGTCTTGACTGTTCCGCTGTACGTGAAGACGTCGCTGGCACCAGGCTCGAAAGTCGTCCGCGATTATCTAGAGAAGGCCGGCCTTCTCGCCTATCTCGAGAAGTTGAAATTCCATCTCGTCGGCTACGGCTGCACGACTTGTATCGGCAACTCCGGCCCGCTCCCGACGGAAGTTTCGCAGGCCATCGACGACAAGGAGTTGGTCGTCGCCTCGGTACTCTCGGGAAACCGCAACTTCGAGGGCCGCATCAATTCCGAAGTGCGGGCGAATTATCTGATGTCCCCGCCGCTGGTCGTCGCGTTCGCGCTTGCCGGACGCATCGACACCGACCTGCGCAAAGATCCGCTCGGCAAAGGCAAAGACGGCAAGCCCGTGTATCTCGCCGACATCTGGCCGACTTCGCGCGAAGTCGAAGAAGCGATGGCACAGTCGATCACCTCCGAAATGTTTACGAAGTCCTACAGCGAAGTTTTTCAGGGAGACGAGCGCTGGCGCGGCCTCGCCGTCCCCAAGGGCGAAACCTACGCGTGGGAACAGGATTCCACCTACATCCGGCGCGCTCCCTACTTCGATGACATGGCCATAAAGCCCACGCCCGTGCAGGAAATCACCGGCGCGCGAGTGCTGGCCGTCCTCGGCGACAGCGTCACCACCGATCACATCTCGCCCGCAGGCTCGATCAAGAAAGACGGCCCGGCCGGAAAATATCTGCAAGAGCATGGCGTGAAGCCGGCGGACTTCAACTCCTACGGATCGCGCCGCGGCAACCATGAAGTGATGGTGCGCGGAACGTTTGCCAACGTGCGCCTGCGGAACAAACTCGTCCAGACCGAAGGCGGATTCACGCGCCACCTGCCGACGAATACTGAGATGTCGATCTTCGACGCTTCGGAAAAATATCGCGCCGACGGAACGCCGCTCGTGATTCTGGCCGGCAAAGAATACGGATCGGGATCGTCGCGCGACTGGGCGGCAAAAGGCCCGGCGCTGCTGGGCGTCCGCGCCGTGATCGCCGAAAGCTACGAACGCATTCACCGCTCGAACCTGGTCGGCATGGGTGTTCTGCCGCTGCAATTCCCGGCGGGACAGAACACCGACTCGCTCAAGCTGACGGGCGAAGAAGTGTTCGAGATCAGCGGCATCCGCGAAGTTGTCGATCATTTCGCCGCGGGACGCACCGTGAAAGTGCGTGCCACGGCCGGCGGCAAGACGACGGAGTTCGACGCGGTCGTGCGCATCGATACTCCGCAGGAAGCGCTCTACTACGCCAATGGCGGCATTCTGCAGTACGTGTTACAGGCAGTTGTTGGCGACGAAGCCGCAACCGGTGGGCGCGTAGATATTGGTGGTCCGTCGGGAGGATTAGATCGGCCGGGTGCCCCATCCTTGACGTTCTTTGTCAAGGGTGGGATTCCACGGTAGCTTCCTGTTTGGCGTTCCGCCCGATGATGCGTAAACGCGGCCTGCCGACTTCTCTGTCGTCCCTCCGGACTGGTTCCAGTGTTTGTAGCTTACCCCGGACTTCCGTCCGGGGCTATCTTATGCCGCCGCTGCGCGGCTAGAATGCAGTGCTTGCATCGACCTGGCACAGGGGCTAAAGCCCTTCCATTGTGTCGAACATCCTGACGCGGCCCTTGAGGGCCGCTCTTCCACGCTTCGTGGATAGCTTTGCGAGGGCCGTCGCCGTCCATTGATGCCGGGCTTTTTAGCGACGCGAGCTGGCATCGGTTCAAATCAATCTTCGTTGTTTCCCAGATCCGTATTTACCGGAAGAAGAACCCCACTTCCGGCAAAACCGGCCGGAAGTGGGGCACCCGGGCTTTGTGCCGGAGAGTCAATGGTGCCTGGCGATGCGGGCTAGTTCGCCGCTATCTTTTCCCAGCAATCCCCACGCTTCGCGAAAACGTTCGTATCGGCAGCGGTCGGACCGTAGAGAGGCGATTGGATAGAAAGTCAATCCACTTTTCGGAGTCGGCTTAAGGATTACAGCTGCTGGGATCAGGTACCACGTGGCCACTGGAATGACATATGCCGCGAAGATGTCGACTTCCTTCAGACTATAAGGGCTTTCAGTTTCGTGATTACGGAGAAACTGGCAAACATACCCGGCACCGTTCCGCACCGAGCTTGATTTAACCTGCACCCGGGTCAGGCCGCCGCCATGTTCGATGGCAACGTCGTATTCAAAAGACTCTCCCCAGGGTTTGAGTACGTGGTATCCGTGCAGAGCGGCGGCGGCCATGAATAGCAATTCGACCCATTCTCCGCGCTCCTTGAAAGTTTTGAAACGCTCCCATTCTTTCGTCTTCATACGCCCCGATTCGTCCCAATAAAAAAGGCGCGACCCATAGGCCGCGCCTTCGTTTTCCTAAAATTTGCTCTCTATATCCAGAATATCAAAATGGCGGGGGTAAACCGGCAAGGGTTTCGCACTTTATATTTCAAATGTTTTCAGCGAGTTAGGGCAAATCGAGTAATTTCTGCCTATTGACAAGATTTTTCTCAAATTCCGAGTTCAGGCTGTTTCCCCGAAGAATCAGGCCGCGTTCGGGTCAGGAGGAGGATCATCCGGCGCGTTAGCCTCCAGAGTCTCGGGGCTAGCAGCGGAGGAGGCATCGGCTGGCGGGGGTGAAGCCAGCTCGACGGGCGGTGCGCCTTCGAGCGAAACGGGAGGCAAGACGTTGGGTGAGGGCTGGGGCGCGGAGGCTCGCGCAGCCAGAAGCTCCTGAACGGTAGAAACCAAAACGCTGCTCCGCGTTTTCAGGATCAGCTTGTGCACGCCGTACTTCATGGCCTCCAGTTCAAGGTGTGGAGACCAGTGCATGGTGTACATGACGATCGGCATGGCGGGCAGCGTCTGGGAAATCTTTCGCGCTGCGTTGAGGCCATCGACGCGGGGCATAGCCAGATCGAGGATGGTGAGATCCGGATGAAGCTCCAAGGCTCGGGCAACGGCTTCCTCCCCGTCCTCGGCTTCCAGGATCTCGCATGCTTGCAGACTTTCGAGCAGGTGGCGGAGCGTGGTCCGGACCACCGGGTTATCGTCCGCGATCAGGATTCGAGGCGGCATGCAAGTAGGCCCAATACTTGAACGGTCGCGCCCCGCTCCCTTCTCTTTCTCGCGATTGTTCGATGCCCTACAAATTAACGCACGGCCATTTGGGGCCGTGAAATACAGGGAAGTCTGTATCCTTTTACGGCGTTTTAGACGCCCTTCCTACAAAACCGGTTGCACGTCTTTTCACCCGCTTTGCGGCATCTCATCCAGCGAAAAAGGAATCTTTAGGATGCGCGGAGGGTACGGTGCGGAAAGCAAGAAAAAATGATGGTGGGCCGAATCTGGAGCCGCAGCAGTTGGTGCAGGCGGGAGAGCGCACGAACTTTGAAGGCAAGTCGGTTAGGAACTCCATCCTACTGGCCATTCCCGACGAAGAGTTCAACGGGATTCGAGAACATTTGCAGCTTACCGAGCTGCCTCAGCGCACCATTTTGCACGAAGCGCGCCAGAAGGTGGAGTCGGTCTACTTTCTGAACTCAGGGATGATTTCGCTGGTCTTTACGACGCGGGAAGGAGAAACCGTGGAAGTCGGGGTGGTCGGAAATGAAGGATTTGCCCCGGTGTCGGCTGCGGCAGGACTGCATCGCACTCCGCACCAGGCGATTATGCAGATTAGTGGAGAAGGATTCCGATTAAGCATCGACCATTTGGAGACGGCGTTGAAGTCGGGTCCGCGGCTGCGGGAGATTTTGAACCAGCGGGCCGCGATTCACGGATTGCAGGTCGCCCAGACGGCGGGCTGCAACCGGTTGCATGACCTGGACCAGCGCCTCGCGCGATGGCTGCTGCTGACGCAGGATCGGGTTGGGTCCGGACTCTTGCGCATAACACACGACTTTCTCGCCACCATGCTCGGGACCGATCGTCCGAGCGTGAGTCTGGCCGCGGGAGCGCTGCAGAAAAAACGCATTATCGAATACACGCACGGCGCAGTACGAGTGCTGAATCGGAAGAAGCTGGAAAGTTCAGCGTGCGAGTGCTACGACTTGATTCGCCAGTACAGTACAGCAAAGTAGGAAAGGCAGTGAATAGTGAGAAGTGACTGGTGAGTAGTCATAAACGTAAAAAGCCGACCACTAATCACTAGCCACTATTCACTGTTCTTAAAACTCTACGTGCGCCCGGAAAGACGGAACCACGACAGGTCCGCGGTCGCGGTTGTAGCCCGGATCATTGATGTGTTGCACTCCCGGAGCGACGTAAATTCCGCGCCAGACGTGAAGCGTGTAATACGATTCGAGGATGTTTTCGCGGCCATAACGGAGATGCCCGTCGCCTAGAAGGAAGCCGAGACCTCCGTCGGCAAGATAATTCTGATGATCCTTTTTGATTCCGTTGCTGACGAACGCGATGCCGGCGCGGTCCTGCTTGCGATGCCACCAGGCTCCGTTGGCGCCGACACCTTCCGCGATCGTTTGATCGACTTCCGTGTAGGCGAATGATTCCGTCTTGCCGTTGTCCCAGCCAGCACGGGCGAACGCGGTCAGATACTTCGAGAGATTCTGTTCGATATTCAGTCCGAATCCAAACTTCCTCGTGACATTCCACGGGTGGTCGGTGATGTCGGGCTTCGTGCCGTCTTCGGCGGCCTTGATGACCTGATCGCGATAGATGCCCATGTTGGCGGAGTTGGTATAGGCGAGAACGCGGACGACGCCGGATTTTTTCGGGATGATGCCGCGGCGCAATTCGTATTCGAAATTTTCAGCGTGGACCTGCCATGGCTTCCAGACAAGATCGATCCCGTTCGCGACCTTGGGCATCAAGCCTTCGGCGAAACGGAATCCCCAGTTGCGGTCTTCGAAATCGAGGACGGCGCCGACGGTGTAGCCACGCGTGTCGGCGGCGTAATCCCAGGCGCCGTTGTTGTCGGTGGTCCAATTGATGAACTGAAGATGCGTGTCAGAGCCGACCGAATTGACGTCGAAAAAATCGGGCATACTAAATTTGCCGAAGCGGAATTCGAGGCGGCGGCGCGGAAGTTCTTCGAAGAGCGAGAAGGCGTTGCGCTGATTTTCGACTTTGTCGTCGCTGAGCGCGAAGACTTTGTGGAACATTGCGCGCCCGAGATAAGGAGCCTTGCTGAGCAACGGATTGCGGACGATATCGAGATCGGTGTTGCCGGCGAGACCGAATCCGAGGCTAAGGGCGGAGCCTCCGGCCTCTTCAAGATCTACCAGGAGTTCGGTGGAATTGTTCAGGCGAACGCCGGTGTAGAGCGTCATGACGCGCGATGTAGCCTTCTCGTAGTTTGGGCCGAGACTGTGCGTACCACTGTAGAGAGCGGGGAAATCGGGATGCGTCTGGAAGATGAAGTTCGCCTGACCGGAGAGCCAGAATCGAGTGCTCTTGAAGTGCGGGAGCATAGTCTCGGTCGCGTCATCCGCCGGCGGATCGGGGAGATCGGTGGTCGCGGCAGCGTCGACTTTGGGCGTGGCTTGCGGCGGTTGCGCCGACTCGGATGCGGATTGTTGACCGTGGGCAGGAAATGCGTGGACAAATACCAAAATGAGAGCGAGCGGGAAGCTGAGGCCCGAGGACCGACTCCTTTTCGAGTTGAAGAACTTCAGGTGCAATTCGATGGCCTCAACGTAATCTGTTGCAAAAGAGTGGCGCTGCCGTCTCCGTTTGATGCTTAACTATAATACATTTATAACAGTTAACTATAGTTAACTTAATCACCCGGCAAACAGAAAACCTCGCGCCCCGAGGCCGGGGCGGCGGTCAAATTCCGTCAAAACCAACAGGCGAGCCTATTCACGCTACACCGCTTGGGTTACAGGAATGTTACTTCGACAGGCCGGAGTAGAAAAGCAGAGGTGAATCGAAAGGGACAAAGCCCTGCGATCGCATCACACCCGCCGCTTCTTCGAGTACCAGAGCCCCAGCGAGAACTTTTTGCTCCGCCTTAATTTTTCTTATATCATACCCCCCTAGGGTATATTCAAGGAGAAAATGCGGAACATGGACCAACCTCATGAAAGATAAATTGACGGAAATCTCGAAAGAGAAGCAAAAGCTGTTTTCGCGCATCAAGCGGCTGGGAGGACAGATCGGGGCCGTGGAACGCGCGGTCGCGGACGGAGACGAATGCGCGGACATCCTAATGTTGCTCGCGGCGATTCGCGGTGGAGTGAACAGCCTGATGGCGGAAATTCTTGAAGACCATATCCGGCTGCATATTACGCATCCGGAGCGCGGGCCTGATTCTCCGGAAGAGTTGACGGAGGATCTGATTTCGCTGGTACGGGCTTATTTGAAGTGACGGCCCTCGCCAGCGAATGAGGGTTGCGACCCTGCGAACGGCGTTTTCAAAAGCATCATTGGCCCGCGCGAGGTCCTTCGCTCCGCCTGAAAAGCGGCTCCGCTCAGGACGACGCAGCATCTTTTATTGTTTCAACCAACTTTGCGTGTTTGACAGCTTTCCTCTTGAACCCCTAACCTGATTTGCTCTGAAAAATATGAAAGTTCTTGTCTTAGGTGGTGGCGGGCGCGAGCACGCGCTGGTTTGGAAACTGCGGCAATCGCCGCGCATTTCGAAGCTTTATTGCGCGCCGGGCAACGGCGGGATTGCCGATGAAGCGGAGTGCCTGCCGGGAGACCTGAAGAGTCTGGACGCGATCACGGAACTGGCGGTACGCCTGCAGCCGGATCTTACGGTGGTTGGGCCGGAGTTGCCGTTGACGCTCGGTGTGGTGGATGAGTTCAATCGGCGCGAGTGGCCGGTGTTTGGTCCAACGCGCGCCGCCGCGCAGTTGGAGTCGAGTAAGAGCTTCGCAAAGGAATTTCTGCAGCGACATCACATCCCCACAGCTCCATTTGCGATTTGTGATTCGATCGAGCAGGTACGGGATGCGCTGGGGCACTTTCATCTTCCGGTGGTGGTTAAAGCGGACGGGCTGGCGGCGGGCAAGGGAGTGGTGATTGCCAAGAGTAAAGAAGAGGCGGCCAGTGTGGCGGCGGAAATGCTCAGCGGACGCATGCTGGGAGATGCGGGCGCGCGCGTGGTGCTGGAAGAGTGCCTGAAAGGGGACGAGCTTTCGTTCTTGCTGTTCAGCGATGGAGAGCGAGTGGCTCCGCTGGTTGCGGCGCAAGATCATAAGCGAGTCCGCGACGGCGATACGGGGCCAAACACCGGAGGCATGGGAGCGTATTCGACCGCAGAGTTGGTCGATGCTGGGATGCGCGACTGGCTTGTTAATCACATTGCGCGTCCAGTGGTGGCGGGAATGAAAGCTGAGGGGGCTGAGTTTAAAGGTGTACTCTACTGCGGGCTGATGATGACCGCGCGCGGTCCGATGGTGCTGGAGTTCAACTGCAGGTTTGGAGATCCGGAGACGCAACCCATCCTAATGCGGCTGGAGAGCGATCTGCTCGATGCGCTGGAGGCGTCGATCGAAGGCCGTGTGAGTGAAGGAGACTTCAAGTGGTCGGAAGATCCGTCGGTGTGCGTAGTGATGTCGTCGGGAGGATATCCGGGAACGTTTGAGATGGGGAAACGGATTGATGGGCTCGCTGAAGCCGATCAAGTGCCGGGAGTGAAAGTGTTTCATGCCGGGACGTCAAAGCGCGACGGGATTTATTACACGGCCGGCGGACGGGTGCTCGGAGTGACGGCGCGGGGTACGGACTTACAGACCGCCGTCGATCGAGCGTACGAGGCTTGCGCAAAGATCACGTTTGACGGAGCGCACTACCGGAAGGATATTGCGGGGCGGGCGCTGAAGAAGTAAGCGGAACAGGTTTCAGAGTTTCAAGGTTTCAATGTTTCTAAAGAATCTGCCTGATCTTCGCGATCTGTAGATTAATCCGCTCGGGATGACAAGCAATCCAAACATACTTTTGAGGGAAGGTGCAATGAGTAATCCACTGGTTTCGATTGTGATGGGAAGCGATTCGGATTTGGAGATCATGCGAGAGGCGGGGAAGGCTCTCGACGATTTCGGGATCGCGTATGAGATTGATGTAACGTCGGCTCACCGGTCGCCCGACCGTTCGGCGGATTTCGCAAAGAAGGCTGCCGATCGTGGGATTCGGGTGATCATCGCGGGAGCAGGTGGAGCGGCGCACCTGGCGGGCGTGATCGCAGCGCACACGATTTTGCCGGTGATTGGAGTACCGATTCCTTCGACGTCTTTGAATGGGATGGATTCGTTGCTTTCCACCGTACAGATGCCGGCCGGAATTCCGGTTGCGACGGTTGCGATCGGCAAACCGGGAGCAACCAATGCAGGGATTCTGGCAGCGCAAATGATTGCGCTGGGCGATGCGTCGATGGCGAAGAAACTCCATGCGCATAAGGAGAAGCTGGCTCGCGGAGTGGAAGAGAAGTCGAAGAAGCTGAAGGAGAAACAATAGAGGTCGAAATCCCATTCTAACGTCGCAAAGTGCGCGACGTTAGAATGGGCACCCGCCCGCTGGATTCGAGGAGCAGATTCCTCCTTTCCTCGCTCTGCTCGGGCGTCGGAATGACAAGGGAATGAAGAGTCCCCACTTCCGGCGAAGTCGGCCGGAAATGGGGCAGCCGCCCGCTGGATCGAGGAGCAGATTCCTCCTTTCCTCGCTCTGCTCGGGCGTCGGAATGACAAGAGAGTCAAAAGTCCCGTGATTCCAGTTGAAGGAAATCAAAATCCCCACCCTCTCGCAAAAGGCGCGACAAGGATGGGGCACCCTCGTGCTACGGGGTTGCTCTCAAGAAGGGTTTGCGGGCGAAGGGGGCTAGCTTGCTGAGGAACAAACTGATGGCATCGAGGTCTTCATTCGAGATCTGGTTGAAGCGGATGCCCACGCCGAGGCCGGGTGTGCGGTGGGCGACTGCACTTTCCGCCATCACTTTGGTTTGCCCAATCCAGATGCCTACTTTTAGCTTGGTCCCTGGCTGCAACGGGATCGGCATCTCGACGTAGCATCCGCCAAGGCTGAGATCAGCCACAGTTCCCCAAAAAGACGTGCCGTTGTCGATGTGGATCTCCACCGCGTTTTGACAGCGAAACCGGGCGTGCTTGCGCTTCTCGATAAGCCCAGGCCGGTGATTGTCGGAGGCGGGCGCAGGAAGCGGAAAATCCCACAACTGCTTTTCGGGTGCAGTACTGAGTAATCCCACGTGCCCGGCTTTGGGCGTGTCGGGCGCGCCGACCCATTTCACGCGGAAATGCATGCGATTGTTCCCATAGCTGAGGCCGATCATCTCGTCGGCCGCAAGATTCACCTCAACTTCGGCCAATTCAACGCCGAGGCGGCTGATGTTGACGGTGACAACTTTCTGGGAAAAAACCGCGCCGGTACGATCGGTGCCGAAGATGCGCACCGGAACCTGGACATCCAAACGGGGCTCAATGCGCTTGCCCATCTACCTGCGTGCCCTCCGGCTGTGGGTCATGAGGTTCAGATTTGAAAACAGGGAGTGAGTACGAGAGTATCCCGGACGAGTGCGCATCACAATAAGACCGAGTTGATTGATCGGGTACTTACAGCCTTTTCGGCGAGATTAGCCTCAGAGCTTGAGTTCCTTCAAATATTCGCGGAAGGGCCCTCCGAGATCGCTGCGCTTAAGGGCGAATTCGACCGTGGCTTTCAAGAAGCCGAGCTTGTCGCCGGTATCGTAGCGGCGGCCTTCGTAGACGTAGGCGTACATTTTTTCCTGCTTGAGCAGCATGCGCATGCCGTCGGTGAGTTGGAGCTCGCCACCAGCGCCGGTGGGAGTTTTCGCGAGGCAGTCGAAGATTGCAGGAGTGAGGATGTAGCGGCCGATGATGGCGAGATTGGAAGGAGCTTCTTCGGGCTTCGGCTTCTCGACCATGTTGCGGATTTCGAAAAGGCGGCCATTAAATCCGCTGACAGGCTGAGCGTCGAAGACGCCGTAAGAAGAGATCATTTTGCCCTCGACGACCTGGGCGGCGATCACGCTGCATTGTTTCTCGTTGAACACATCGACCATCTGCTTGAGGGCGGGGACGGTGTGGTCGATGACGTCGTCGGCGAGAAGGACGGCGAATGGCTCATTGCCAACGAGTTCACGCGCCATGAGCACAGCGTGGCCGAGGCCGAGAGCTTCCTTTTGGCGGACGTAGGCGACGTGCATCATATCGGAAATATTGCGGACAATGTTGAGCAGGTCGGTCTTGTGGCGCTCTTCGAGCATCTTTTCGAGCTCGTAGCTGACGTCGAAGTGGTCTTCGATGGATTGCTTGCCGCGTCCGGTGATGATGAGAATCTGGTCGCAGCCGGAGGCCATGGCTTCTTCGACGCCGTACTGAATGATCGGCTTGTCGACCAGGGGAAGCATCTCTTTGGGTTGAGCTTTGGTGGCGGGCAAGAAACGCGTGCCCAGGCCAGCAGCGGGAAATACGGCTTTGCGGACTTTCATGGTCATGAGGTGGTCGTTCGGTCGTTCGTTATTCGGCTGTTATTCGTTCGGCACAGCTTCGGATGAACCCGCCATTGTAACTGGTCGCGTTTGCGGTTGGGCATACCGGGTGTCGTGTAGGTGATCGCGACGTCTGCCTGACGCGGCTCGCTTCGGTCGCCGGACGGCCGACGGCGGCCGTCGCCACATGGGTTTAGGTGCACAAGTACGAAGGTCAACGTCCCCACCCTGTCGCATAATGCGCGACAAGAGTGGGGCACCCTTGCGAGACGAGTTCCTCGATTATTTTCCGACAACCAGAACTACGAAAGTGTCCGGCACGATCGACCGGCGGGGGTGAGGGTTGTCGGCCGTGGGCGCGGGCGGCGGGCCGAAGTTGGCGGTGACTACGAAGGCGTTGTGAGTTTTCGAGTCGAGCGCCATGGTGCGGGCTCCCTGCTGAGTTTTGACATTCTCGGCGACGCTGAACTTGTCGGGCGATTCTTCTTTCACGACGGTGAGAACTGCATCTTGTCCGCAGGAGGCAAACGCGAGGCCAGTTTCGTCGTCGAATGCGGTGGCGTCGACGCCTTCGCCAATCGCGGGAGTAGCGAGGACTTTGCCACTGTCGGCGTCGACGACGGCCATCATTTTATTGTCGCAGCCGACGAATAAGCGGCGGTGCTTGCGATCAATGGAGAGTCCGCTGGGCTCGGTGCAGGGCGCGAGCGGCCACTTGGATTTCACTTCGAGCTTCGCGGGATCGATCGCGACCAGTTCGCTCTTGTCTTCGATGTTGACGAAGATTTTTCCCTTGGCGTCGCTGGCGGCGAACTCGGGCTTGCCGTCGAGTTTAATCGTGCCGAGAACGGTGCCATTGGTCGCATCGATGGCGGTGGAATCCTGGCTGCGTCCGTTGAAGGTGAAGACGCGCTTGGTGGCGGGATCGTAGAGGATGGCGTCGGGATTTTCGCCAGCTTTTACTTTGCTGCCGATAGCAGCGAGAGTCTTGATGTCGAAAATTGTGACCGTTCCTTCGCGGCCGTTGCTGATGAAACCGCGTCCGAGCTCGGGAGCGAGGGCGATACCGTGAACGCCAGGAGTGTCAGGGATGTCGCCGACGCTCTTGCCCGGAGTCAGTATCGAGCACTATGACGTGGGTTCCGCGAGAGATGTAGAGACGGCGTGCGCTGGCATCGACGGTGAGGTAATCCCAACCGCCGTCGCCGCCAACTTTGTAGGTCGTTGTTACGTGATATCCCGGAGCAGCCGCGGCCAACGATATTGCCGCAAGGGACAGGCAGAGAACTGGTATCCACCACTTAAACTTCGAACTCATCATTTCCTCCTTTGGGTTGAACGATCGGCGTAAACAGGGCCCTTTCCCGTTTGCGCGGCATCGCTCGCTAGCATCGAACGGAAGTAACTTTACCCTATTTTAGGCGTACACCTAGACTTCTTTATATGCAGGGATACCAGCCACCTTCGGGCGGACAGCCGGGGAATACTTCTCCGGTCACTGATCCGCGCATGCAGCCGACTCCGGACTACGGAACGTTGGGCCCGGGATCGGACATTTCTGTTACGGGCACGGATCCGATTCAGAGGACTCCGCGCGGGACTGGAATGCAGTCCGCGCATCTGATCGCGATCGTTGCTGGAATTCTTGGAGCGCTGGTGTGGGGAGCGGTGGCAAAGGGAAATCCGGCATGGCCGGACTTCACCAGTTTTTTCTCGAGCCGCGAGAAGGCTCCGAGTTCGGCAAAAGACTCATCGGAACTCGACCGCCTGAAGCCACAGAAGCAAGCGGAAACATTGTTGGAGATGGCGGTGGCGCATTCGGATGGGGCGGCCGAGCAGATTTCGTCACGAGTGAATGGATGGCGAGGGCAGGTGCAGTGGAATTCGCAGATCGCAACTCTCACGACGGCAGCGCTGAACTCAGATGACATGCGCGTGCGGGAATCTGGAATTGAAGTGGAACTGGCGGCATATGGGCTGCCGAAGAATTCTGGCAGCCTTGCGTATGTGCTGAAACAAGTCAATTCGCCGGATCAGGCGCAGAAGATTTGGGCACTGTGGGCATTGGGATTGTTGGCGAATCGCGGCGTAGAGACGGAACGGATTGTCGGCATTCTGGTGGAGCATTTGTCGGATACGGATGTGTCGTCGCGACAGTGGGCAGTGGAAGGACTGGCGCTGGCCGGAAGCGACTCGACGATTCAGCCGCTGTTGAAGGCGATGCATGACGATCCGTCGGCGGTGGTGCGCGAGAGGGCTGCGTGCGGGCTGGCGGAGTCGGGTATGTTTACGCCGGAGCAGAGATTCAGCGCGATCCCGCAGCTACTGGCGGACACGGATGATCCGTCGCTCGATGCACAGACGCATGGGTGGGCGTTTCAGGCGTTGGGAGATATTACGCATCAGCCGTTCGGGAGTAATTCGTCGGCGTGGCGAGAGTGGTATGCGAAACAAGTGGCTAGTGGACAGTGACTAGTGGCCAGCAAACACTGACCACTAGCACTAATCACTAGCCACTGCTTTTTCACTCCGCCATTTTTGCGATGTGGACGTCGAAGCCTGTCTTGGGCAGAAGCGATGTCAGCGAAAAGGCCTTGAAGCCATCGCCTGACACTTCGGTGTGACGATAGATTCCGGGCTCGTTCTCGATGGTTTCCTTGCGGCCCTCCATATCTGCAAGGAAGGTCTGGGCCTGATCCATCGTTACTTCCACTCCTTTAGCGCGCGTGACGACCGCCTCGGAAGCGTAAGAGCGCACCAGCTTCGGCCAGTACTTGGTGAGCAGATCGGTGCTGGCGAAGACATCAGCCCAGATGATGCGTCCGTTCACCGCGACGACCACGCCAACGGCGTTGCGATCGCGCAACTGGTGCATGAGGCTTTGGTAGTTTTGCTCGATCGGCCTGGCGATGGCGTCAACCTGCTTTTTCACCTCAGCATTTTCATTCAGCTTCGCATACGAAGTAGTCTGCGACATTTCAGTGTTCAGGGTGGGCGCAGCGGCAGTGACCTGGACGGTGACCTGCTCCTTCTGGGCAGTGACTGCGTCCCAAACGGCGTTCTGATCTTTATTCGCCATGGCCTTGGAGCGGACTGATGGTTGCGCCATGATGGCCATCGGAGGCGGTCCCGGCGTGCCGTGGACGACACCGCCAGCGTTGCCCCCGTACATTGCTTCGGACGCACCGAAGTGTTCGCTGGTCGCGACCCAGCGTCCAGGCTCGACGCAGAAGACGCTCAGATCGATGGGATCACTCTCGGCGGGCACGATGCGATCTTTGCCGATGACGCGATCCTGCTTGCCGCCGCTGACGATCTCGCCCGCGAGAAGAAGAAGCGGACGTTTGGAATTGTTGACGAGGACGAGGCGATTCACCTCGGCGCCGTCGTGACGGATCGCGGGCGTGGTGTGGCGGCGCATCAATCCTTGCACGCTGCCGGCTTCGCTCACGATGACTTCGCCCGAGCGCAAGCCTTCATCCAAGGTGAGAAACTCGTTTGTGGGATAACTCTTTGCAGCGACGACAGGGAACACGGTGAGATTGCCGTGGCGAATGGGATCGAGGACTTTGTATCCCGGAGCCGGCGTAACTTCTCCGGCGCGCGCATCGCGTTGATTCACGAAGACCAGCCCGGCAACAATCAGCAGGACCGTTAAAGCCAGAAACAACTTGGGACTCATAAACGCTCCTCCCGCATGGGACGGGCGCGCCCGCGCACCCAGGAGGTTTTTCTGCGCTACAGGCGTAGCTCAGATCGGGGCGCGCCGTCCGTTTCGACTACGTGAATGGAACGGGGCAGTGCGCGGGGCTTGCGGGGGAAATTTCGGGCCTTATACCTTGTCATTCCGACCGCAGGGAGGAATCTGCTCTCTACGGGCACCTGCGGCGCCGCAAGCGACAGCAGGTTCCTCGACGGCTCGCGCCGTTTCGGAATGACAAACGCAAAACGGATTATTTTCCGGATTTGATTTGGGTGACCAGAGCGTCGATCTCTTCGGGCTTCAGCTTGCCCGTGTACTTTGGCATACGGTGCTTGCCGTTGGTGATGATGTTGCGCAGGTCATCGGCCGACATCGCTGTCGCATCTGCGGAGACGAGCGACGGGCCGCCGAAGTGGCGTCCTTCGGCGGTTTTGCCATGACACTTAGCACAGTTGTTTTCATAGACAGGATTGTCGGTGAGTGTCTTGTTGGAAGATTGTGCGACCGCCGCGCTGGAGGCGAGCACACTGATACAAAAGACAGAGAGCAGTCTGGATTTCAAGCAGGCCTCGTCAGAAATAGAATTACGTTCATTGATCCCGATTCAAGAGCGGGAGTTGCCTTCTATTGCGATTCATTCCGGCTTCGACGCTAAGCGGGCCGTTGAACCATCCGGGCCAGCCCTGAGATATTGCACGGGCCACGACATGGGTCGACCCAATTCGCGGGCGGCACGCAGCGGCCAGTAGGGATCGCGAAGAAATTCGCGAGCCATAATCACGGCGTCGGCCTTGCCGTCGCTGATGATTCCTTCGGCTTGAGTCGGAGTTGTGATCATTCCCACGGCGCCGGTGAGGATGTTGGCTTCGCGGCGGATTTGTTCGGCGAATGGAGTTTGATAAGCGGGGCCAACTGGAATTTTCGCTTGCGCAGCATTGCCGCCGGAGGAGCAGTCGATCAAGTCGACGCCCAACGGCTTAAGCTTGCGGGCGAGTTCGACGGATTGTTGGATGTCCCATCCGCCATCGATCCAATCGGTGGAGGAAATGCGCACGAACAGCGGCGCGCGCTCAGGCCACACTTTGCGGACCGCGGCTACGGTTTCGCACACGATCCGGATGCGATTCTCGAACGATCCACCGTATGAATCCGTGCGCTGATTGCTGAGCGGCGAGAGGAATTCGTGCAGAAGGTATCCGTGGGCGGCGTGGATTTCGATCACGCGAAATCCAGCTTGCCAGGCGCGCTGCGCCGCTGCAGTAAAGGCGTTCACGACTTCTTGAATGCCGTCGATCGTGAGCGCCTGCGGCATTGGATAGTTGTCGGCGAAGGGCACCGCACTGGGAGCGACAACTTTCTTCCATCCGCCTGCGCTTGCTGGAATCGCGCCGCTTCCGTCCCACGGACGCCACGTGCTGGCTTTGCGCCCGGCGTGGGCGAGTTGCATTCCCGGGATGCTGCCTTGATCGTGAATGAAACGAGTGATGCGGGAGAGGAATTCGATGTGGTCGTCTTTCCAGATGCCGAGATCCTGCGGGCTGATGCGGGCTTCCGGAAGAACGGCGGTTGCTTCGGTGAGAACGAGTCCGGCGCCGCCTACGGCGCGGCTGCCGAGATGAACCAGGTGCCAGTCGTTGGCGAATCCGTCGGTGCTGGAATATTCGCACATGGGTGAAACGAATACGCGGTTGGGGAAGGTGAGGTCACGAATCTTGAGGGGATCGAACAAGTGAGGCATAGATAAATATGTTACGACACGAAAAGCAGATTCCTCCTTCCTCGCTACGCTCGGGTGTCGGAATGACAAGGGTCACTTCCGGCAAAGTCGGCCGGAAGTGGGGCACCCGTCCGTGTGGGATCGAGAGCAGGTTCCTCCTTCCTCGCTACGCTCGGGTGTCGGAATGACAAGGGTCAGTTCCGGAAAAGTCGGCTGGAAGTCGGCACCCGTCCGTGCGGGATCAAGAGCGGATTCCTCCTTCCTCGCTACGCTCGGGTGTCGGAATGACATCGGAATAAAAAACCCCACTTCCGGCAACTTCGGCCGGAAGTGGGGCACCCTGAGTATTAATTCACCCAGCGCAACACTTCTCCCGTTAGTCTTATGCGCCTTCGGGGGAGTGCAACACACGGAACGAGTTGCCGCCGGCGGACCAAACCAGGATGAGAGCATCCTGGCCTTTGGGAACGCTGGCCAGCGCTTGCTGCACATCGCTTGCGGATTGGACTTTGTGGCGATTGACCTCGAGAATGATGTCTCCCTGCTGCAGTCCAGCGTTATCGGCCGAACTGCCGGGCTGGACCTGCTCGACCACCGCACCATGAATATCGTGCGGAGCCTGAAGCTGATCCCGCATATCGGGAGTCAGATTCGCCAGGCCGATTCCCCAGCGCATCTTGCCTTGTCCTTCACCTGAAGAGGACTTGCCCTCGGCGGTATTTTTTCCGAGCTCTTCCAACGTGACGGGAACCGCCATCGATTTGCCATTGCGAAGAACCGTGAGCTGGATCTTCGAACCTGGCTGTTTCTGTCCGACCACGACTTGCAGCTCGCCGGCGTCGGTCACTTTCTGACCATCGATTTCGGTGATTACGTCGCCGATCTGAAGTCCGGCTTTTCCGCCCGGTGAATCAGGGTCGACTTGCGTGACGACGGCGCCGCTGGCGTTCGAGTCGTCGAAGAACTTGGCGTTCTCCGGCGTCACGTCAGAGATTCCGATACCGATGTGGCCGTGGCTGACCTTGCCGTCACGAATCAGCGTCTCGACCGTGGGTCGAACAATCTGACTCGGGATAGCGAATCCCATTCCAGAGAAAGTTCCGGAAGGGGAAACGAGGAAGGTATTGATGCCGATGACTTCGCCACGAGCATCAACCAGCGGACCACCGGAGTTGCCTGGATTGATGGCTGCATCGGTCTGAATGAACTGGCCGGGCTTGCTGCGATCGCTGGGATCGGGATTCGCGCGGTTCAGAGCGCTGATGATTCCGCGGGTGACGGTGAAACGGAATCCGTAGGGATTGCCGAATGCCAGAACGGTTTGTCCGGGACGGACGGCTTTCGAGTCTCCCCAAGGAGCGCTCGCGAGGTCGCCGGCATCGACTTTAATGACGGCTAGGTCGGTCAGGGGATCGGTGCCGATCAGCTTCGCCTTCAGGATACGGCGATTGCTGGTCGTGACGCGAATGTCGACCGCTCCATCGACAACGTGATTGTTGGTGACGATGTATCCGTCAGGCGAGATTACGACGCCGCTGCCCATGCCATGCTCGATCTGCGGGCCCTGGCGCTGCTGCATGTGCGGCCCGAAAAACTGTCCGAATGGACCGCCTTGACCGCCGAAGAACTGCTGCATGTCTTCGGGAATCTGCTGGCTTGCGTTGTCGGGCTTGGTGCGCGAGGTGACAGTGACGTTGACGACGGCGGGAGTGACCCGCGCTGCCAAAGTTTCCATCGCCTTGTCGAGCGCCATCAGTGCGCCCACGCTATCGGCGTCGAGCGGCGCGGCAGCGGGAGCTGCTTCCGATGCTCGGGCTGCTGCTGGTTTTGCGAATTCATAGGTTGTGAACGAGGCGATCAATGCCAGTGCGAGCACCGGCAAGGCGAGACGCCGCGTCCATTTTTTTGTGCTGTCGTTCCACAACTTTGCTGCATTCATTTGAGTTACATCCTCCGAGAATTTTCTTTGACAACTAATTCGTTAGTTAATCGAACTGAAGATCGACGAGCGTTTCTCCATGGGTTCATGCGTTTAAGTCTTCTTTGCTGGAGTCTGGCTGGCGACGGGCGCGATGACGTAGCGAAGCACGGTTACACGCCACATTTGAATCTGAGCCGTCGAGAGGTCGTCGCCGTGAAATACGACGAAGAGCGCCTGCGCGACTGGGACTGGCTGAACCACGGTGATGCTGGTCAGATGAACGAGATGTCCAGCTTTCGGTCGAAGAATCGTGCGGTGTGATGCGGGCTTCGGAACATTCGCGTGCCGCGGCGTTGATTCAACGCGGAGCTTGGCCGAAGTCACAGGAGCGAATTGCGGGAAGTCCTGTGCCGGAGTGACATCGGCGCTTTGCACAGAACTCGCTTGCGCCGACTGCGTATCGCCGAAGGCAATCAGCTTCGGAGCTTTGGAAACGCCGATGCCGCAGACTAGGGCGAATCCCGCAACCAGGGAGACGGCCGGCTTCCACGAGCGCTTGCTTTCTTTCGGACGGTTCACGTCGAGGATCTGTTCGACCCGCGTGGTGGTCTGGCGGAGATGTCCGATTGCGGCTTGGGCTAGCGCGAGACTCCGCTGCACGAAGCTACGCTCGGCCAGATGCGCGAGACATTCGGCGTAGGCGCGGGGGCTTTCGGTCTCAGCAAGAACGGCATCGTCGCAGGCCATCTCGCGCTCGAGCTCTGCCTTGCTACCAATCCACCAAACGGCCGGATGGAAGAACAGAAGTGCACGAATGATCTGCTGCGCGAGATTCGTCCAGTCGTCCCAGCGGCGGAGATGCGCGAGCTCGTGTAACACGACTTGATTCAGCTCCGATGAGGAGAGCTCGGTGAGCGCCCAATCCGGAATCACGATCGCAGGCTTCATCAGGCCGAGAGCGGTCGGCACGCGCACATCGGAGGAGGTGCAGAGCGCAACGGAACGCTTCAGCTGGGCACGGCGCATGGTTTCTTGCAGAGCCGGATCGAGCAACGTCGAATCGAGTTCAATGCAATTTCTACGAAGCGCGTACACATGCCAGAACGCGCGCCCGACACCAATCAGAAAAAATGTCGCCACGATGGCCCACGCGCCGAACACGTAATACGCCCAGGAATCCGGGACGGTGACAGCCGGGTGAATCGTCGACAGTGTGGAGTGCGAGGACAAGGCTCCGGCAAAAGGTAGCGTTGCAATCGCAACCAGAGCCGCGAACCAGATCGCGAAGCGCGTACCTGCATTCGAGCGGCGGGCGACGCGCAACAGCGCTGCTGCGAAGCCGCTGATGATTGTGCCTCCAACCAGCGAATCGACGATGCGCAGCGACGAGAACTGGGCAACGGAGTGGAAGTCGAGGAGCGCAGTCATTCGGGCTTGCTCCTATCCATCAACTCGCGAAGGCGTTGCAATTCGTCAGGGTCGATGCTCTTTTCTTCGAGGATGTTCAGGACCAGCAACTCGTCGGAGTTGCCGAAAAACCGGCTGACCAGATGGCGAACTTCAAAGCGGGAGGCGTCTTTGCGGTCGACGCTCGCGGTGTAGACGTGAGCGCGCTTATCTTTCTCGTGCTTCACGTATCCCTTCTTCTCAAGGATGCGGATGATGGTCAGGATGGAGTTGTAGGCGAGTGCCGGCTGGACGGGCAACGCTTGCAGGACCTCGTGCACGGTTGCAGAGCCTCGATCCCACAGAACATTCATGATGCGCAACTCGGCTTCGGTCAGGGTTGCGGATCTGCTACGGGCCACCGAACTCCTCCTTATTCGTTAATAGTTTGACGGACGAACCCAGGAAACGTCAACTAATTTGTTAGTTGCGCGAGAGCATGGTGGAGTTGCCCGACCGGGCTCGCTTTCGTCCGCGACTTATCTTGTGAGGTATCAATGGGTTACGCATATGCATCCTTATATTGCCTTCTCCGCTGGTTCGTTGATCACTGTTTCTATCTTGGAAAAGAGAGGTCGGACCGACAAATTCGCGCTTCCGGCAAAATCGGCCGGAGATGGGGCACCCAAATCCTTGTATCGATGCGAGCGCCGCGAACAGCAGGTTCCTCCTTGCTCGCTTCGCTCGCTCGTCGGAATGACAATGTTCGTTCTGTAATGAGAAACGGCCTCGTTGACTTACAAAAGTGTCAACGAGGCCGTGAGCGGAGCAACTTAGGAACTTCATCTCACTGGTAGGTGAAGTTCAGCTTGTCGAGGTACACGTCGTAGGCCGACTGCTCGTAGTTTCCGTCCATCTGGTAATTGATGGTGATTCCGTACCAGCCGGGGGCGGAGAACGGAGCGTAGGTCCAATTCAGGGTGTGAGTCACACCGTTGAAGGTGATTGACTGATACAGCAGTTGGTTGCTGGAGGTTCGCTCGACCTGGACCGTGAGGTGGTTCCAAGCGTTCTCCAAGGGATAGCAGGAGATGCCGGTGGGCGTCCATTTCATCTTGACGTTATCCCAGACGTCCCACTCGTTGCCGCCGGCGATGCGGCATTCGTGACCCCAGGTGAATCCCATGCCGTCGAAGAATTGATTGATGTCAAACTCCAGCGCCTGCGACGCTCCGAGATTGCTGCCGTAGAAATAAACGTCGTAGGTGAAGTTGTGCAGGGAGGGAACGAGAGTGTGGTTGGTGTCGGGAAGTCCTTGAGATGAGAAATCTCCGATCAGGTGATTGTTCCAGAGGACGTCGGAGTAATCCATGTTGCCGCCGATGTTGAATTGCGCGGAATTGCCCGAAAGCGTCGGCGACTTCACCCACTGATACATGGCCCATGTCGTTCCGGGGCCGCTTGGGGTGCAGCTATTGCAGTCGGCGTAGGTGGGAGGCTGCTGCGCGTAGCCGTTCCATCCGCCGCTGTCATGCAGATTCCAGAACGTCGAACCGGAGGAACTGACCGTGATCTTGATGGGTGTGGTAGCCGCCCCGCCGCACTTGTCCCACTCTTGCACGACGGTGTTATAGGTGCCGGGACCCAGCGACAGATTGGTATTCAGGCTGGCTCCGTTGACCACGTATGCCAACTGGGACGGAGCGGTATAGATCCCCATCGACGCCACGCCGAGAGAGCAACTGGTCGTCGCGGTGGCCACGAAGTTCGTGGGCGATCCGACGGTGCTGTTATTGGCGGGCGATGTCACAAACACGCCCGTTGTCCCTCCGGACTTCACGGTAATCGTCACGGTCGAGGTGGTGGCCCCGCCGCAGTTGTCCCACGCTTCGACGACCACGTTATAGGTTCCAGGATTGAAGTTCAGGCTGGTGTTGAGACTGGCTCCGTTGGCTACGTAGGACAACTCGTAGGGCTGGGGATAAATTCCCATGGATCCAACGCCTTTGGAACAAGACGAGGTCGTCGCCGATGCCACGAAATTGACTGAAGTTCCGACAGTGCTGTTGTTGGCTGGGCTCGTTACATTTACACCCGCAAACGCGGAAACACTTGCAAAAAGGCAGACGGAAATTGCCGTTGAGAGGAGGGCAGGCTTCTTCATTATGGGCGGTTCTCCGGTTACTTGGTTTTGGGATTCAAGGCAGCGTAAAGCCTTGAAAACAGAGGTAGCCACCGGTCGTTAGGCGGAAACACCCTGGTCGTGCTGGGCCGCTGGCGCCCGCTTCGAATCGGGGCGTGAACGGAGTCTTATGAGCGGAGTGGGTCCACTTTATACAGGGATTACCTGAGAGTCAAAGAGAAATCGATGTATTAGGCGCACAGAAGGGCAATCGTTGGTGCTAGTACCAGAAGGGGTTGGGTTGCCCTCGATGAAGGGAGTGAGTGTACTTCGCACTTGCGTTCCGGAGAGGTGGAACCTGTATGGTT
The DNA here is from genome assembly GCA_963787685.1 of uncultured Acidobacteriota bacterium. Lineage (GTDB taxonomy): Bacteria > Acidobacteriota > Terriglobia > Terriglobales > Acidobacteriaceae > Sulfotelmatobacter. Next base: position 34,377 of record CAWBED010000017.1, on the reverse strand, counting down.
CCTCACTTCGGTCTTACGCGTGATGATCTCAGCAGGAAATAAAATCTCGTTGGCCGGGATCGATACCGAGAGAAATCGAACGTTTGGCAGGAATGGTGGGTTCTTTGTCTTTCGGCGTGTGATTCGGAGCGATCTGGCACGCCATCAAAGCGGCTGAGAGCAGGTGAAGACAATGCGCTTTTCGGTCTGATACGCCGGACTCCTTCCGACTTGCTCATGCTGTCGGCTCGACCAAGCCATTCCAAAACGTGTCACGCAACATCCCTCAAGGAGAACGAACATGAACAGTCTTGACTCTATGTTGGAACGCAACAAAAAGTTTGCAGCTCAGCAGTCTGCCGCGGGCACACTCATGCCCTCGCTTCCGCGGGCGCTGCCAAATGTGAAGGCGATCATCATTGGTTGCGCTGATATGCGTGTGGACCCTGCTGACGTGCTTGGAATTAAACCTGGCGAGGCCGTCGTGATGCGTAACATCGGTGGCCGAATCACGCCGGAGTTGTTGGAGGAGTTGGCGCTACTCGGGCGAATCGGGGAAGTTGCCGGGGAGATTCCCGGAGGCGGCGGTGAGTTTCACATCATCGTACTTCAGCACACCGATTGCGGCATCACTCGCCTTGTGGGCGACCCCGCCATGCTGACGCACTATTTTCAAATACAGGAAGGGGAACTCAAGACAAAAGCAGTCAACGATCCCCGCGCTGCGGTTGCCGCCGACGTTGCTTTGCTGCGGGCAATTCCGGCGTTGCCGGGGACGTGGCTTATATCAGGCCTCGTCTATGATGTGGCAACCGGACTCGTTGACATCGTCGTACCGCCGGCGGAGATCCGCGTGCCGCCAGCGCCGATCCGTGCCGCATGATATCGGGACCCGTATCATAGGAGTGTGGCTAACACTCCTATGAAGAAGATTGAGCAAGACAGAAGACGATCTCACGGGAGGGCGGTTTCTCTCACTCCGCCCTCCCGAAAGCCGATGCGAATTCTTATTGTTGGGATTCCTCCGCTGCGGCCGCTTGATATAGTTGGTCCGGTCGAAGTCTTCGGCGATGCAAACCGCTTGCGCGGTGGCGATCCTGTCTACTCGGTGGAGATTGTTGCCTCCGGCGAGGAGAAGTTGATGGATACGCACTTCAAGATGCTGATGCTAGCCGATCGGACATACTGTGAGGTGGCGGGTTCATTCGACACGGTGTTAGTTGCGGGTGGAGATGGCGCGAGCAAGATGCGGTATCAACCGCCTTTTGTGGACTGGCTGAAGAGGCAGTGTACGGGCGCACGCCGGTTCGGATCGATTTGTACTGGTGCGCTGGTCCTTGCAAAAGCTGGGCTGCTGGACGGTCGCCGGGCCACAACGCATTGGAACTGGTGCGATGAGCTTGCGCAGAACTATCCGAGCGTTACCGTGGAACCAGATCCCATTTATGTAAAGGACGGAAACTGCTATACCTCTGCCGGCGTGACAGCTGGAATCGATATGACTCTAGCGTTGGTGGAAGAGGATCTTGGGAGTGAGCTTGCGCTGCGCATTGCAAGGATGATGGTCGTATTCCTGCGGCGTCCGGGAGGCCAGAGCCAGTTCAGCGCAACGCTGGCAGCGCAGAGCCAGGACCATCGATCGTTAGGCGACGTGCTGGCATGGATTGCGGACAACATAAGACGTGATCTTTCGATCGATGTGCTCGCTCGACGGGCAGCCATGAGTCCACGCAACTTCGCACGTCTTTTCACGCAAGAAATTGGCAGGACGCCGGGAATACACGTCGAGGATCTTCGCCTTGAGGCGGCGCGCCATCAACTTGAGTCGACAGCAGCAAGTCTTGAAGAAGTTGCGAAGTTCAGCGGCTTCAAGAGTGCCGAGGTGCTGCGCCGCGTCTTCGCCCGACGGTTGGGCACTACTCCTGGCCAATATCGTAAGTCATTTGGATGTGGGCGGCACCAGAATGCAGCGTGAGCAGAATTCTCCCCTTGCGCCTTGAGTAGTCCTGAGAAACGCGGGGATTCACGGTTTTCACCGGATCACGCGGCTTTTTCGGATCGCTCCGATGACTTCAATTTCTGAATGCGTTTCGAGAGAAGCGCTTTCGCTTTCTCCAGCTCGGCGCGGCGAGTTTTGCTGAGGCCGCGTCCCGCGCGGTTGATGAAGTAATTGAGCATCCGCATCCCAGAACTCGGACCTTTGGGCGAGACGCGTTTGGAGGCGAGAGTGCGCGCGACCGTGGCGGCGTCTTTAGTGAACAGACCTTCGGGGGGATGCGTCGAATCGGTCTTGACGCTCGCTACCCATCGCTTCGTGTTTCGGCCCCGCATTTTTGCTCCAGAAACAATCTCAGTGATGTTTGAAATATTGGACTGCTCTTTCGTGGGCCTCGGCGGCATTCCTGGTCGAAAACGTTCCGAGATTGCGGCGCTTGCCGGTCTTTGCATTTTTCTTACGAGAGTAAAGACGATATTGGCCGTCTTTCAATTTTCGGATCATGACTCCTCCCTGAGAAACTAGCTGGCCTTTCGGGTGCGGCTTGCTTTCATTGCGGATTCGTGGCGAGCGCTGGCGCTTCGCTTACGCGCGGCCGATCGCGCTTGCTTCGATAGAGCCTGACGAGAGGCAGCGGAATGGCTTTCTTTCTTCAAGGCCTGAGTCGTAGCGCGCGAACGAGTCACCGATGGCTTTCGTCGAGAACCGCTCTGACCCTCGCGATAATCGTGAGCCGCTTTTTCCCTGGTGTCGGCGGATGTTTTGCCCTTCTTCGGCGGCTGGAGTTTGACACCCGCGCGTCTGGCTTTCGAGAGCCCGATCGCTATGGCCTGCTTCGAGGATGCGGCCCCATGTTTCCCTTCGCGGATGTGATGCATCTCTTCGCGCACAAATTCTCCAGCCTGAGTACTGGCAGACTTGCCTTCGCGTGCGTCTTCACGCGCCCGATCGATGGTTTCTTTCTCCGGCATCGCGACCTCCTTTTGGGTCAAGTTAGTATTTGTCGCGGCCGGACGGCATCGAAAAATTGCTGTAGGGAGGAATGTTGGTTGCTGTAGGAGGCAGTGAGTAGTAGATAGTGGCTAGTATCGAGCTGATAGTGCCCTTGGCACTGATCACCAGCCACTTGCGACTGTCCTTTTAATTCGCGAACAGATTCACCTCGTCCAGCCACACGCTGTAGGGCTGCTGTTCGTAGTTGCCGTCCATCTGGAAGGCGATGTCGATTTCCTCCTGATACCAATTCGGCTGCGCGGTGTAGTAGGTGTCGACGGTGTAGTCCTGATCCGCGACGTTGACGCTGATGTAGTGGACTTGATTGCCGACACGTTCCAAAGTCCAGATCAGGTGGACCCAGGTGTTGGAGGGGAAGTGATTGCAGGGAACAGAGGTTGGTCTCCAGACCTCGTTGAGCGGATCCCAAATATCCCACTCGTGCGTCTGGTCGAAGTCGCATTGCGTGCCCCAAGTCCAGCGTGTCCCGCCGAAGGCTTGGTTCACATCGAACTCGAGAGACTGCGGCGCGTCACCGTTGTTGACGTAAAACCACAGGTCGTAACTGAAGTGGCTGACGCTGTTGCCGCCGCCGATAGGCGTCCAATAAAGCTCGTTCGAATAAGGCTGCTGGCCCGCTAGACTAAATTGCGCCGCGGACCCGTCGAGCGAGGGCGAGGACTGATCGAGAGACAGGCTGGAAGAAGCAACGCCAAGGCCGGCCGCACAGGTTGCGCCGGAGGCCAGCACGGCTGAACATGAAACCCATTGGGGAGAATTTTGAATGTTCATCGCGCCGGGCTGCTGTCCGGTAACATTGACCTGCATTGATGTAGTTGCGATGTAGCCCGCCGTATCTTCCGCAACAATCTCGACTGTGTGTTGCCCGTTGGGCATCCAGATCAATTGGTTGATGTTCGTCTTCGGTGTGTAGAGCACCGCGAATCCATCGACGTAGAGACGCACGGTGTAAATCGGATCGGGAGGAGTGGCTGTGGCAACGATCGGTACCGGCGAGTTAACGCTCGCGCCATTTGATGGACTGCTGATGGCGAGAGGAAATCCGCAAAGAGCAACCGCGGGCGGTTCCTGTGCCGGAGGAACGATGGAAGTGTTTGCGGGAGGAGTGGGAGTGACTGAGCAATCCGCCACATTTTTCGGAAGGCCCTGGCAGCCGACAAGCCCGCCCAGAATCGAGGCCAATATATATCCGGCAATCCATCCGCCGAATTTCTTCCAGCGAGGTGCCACACTCCGCATTCACTCCCCCGATGCTTCCTACTGATTTCGACGACAGCATCTGCGAGCGGTACAGAAATGCGGTCCCGGGCAAAACGCGAACTCAAAACTAACTAATAAGCAGTGAGCGTGACTTCATCCAGCCACACGTTGTAAGGTTCCTGCTCATAATTTCCGTCCATCTGAAATGCGACGTCGATCTCCTCCAGAGTCCAGTCGGGCTGGTTCTGGAAGTAGGTGTCGACGTTATATGTCTGGTCGCCAACCTGGAGGCTGATGTAGTGAACCTGGTTTCCAACGCGCTCCACTGTCCACACGAGATGGATCCAGGTGTTGGCGGGGAATGGGGTGCAGGCGATGGAGGTGGGAGTCCATCCATTGATGTCGTCCCAGATATCCCATTTTCCTGAACCGTTGAAGTTGCATTCCGATCCCCAGACCCAACGGTTGCCGCCGAAGGTTTGATTGATATCAAATTCCAATGCCTGCGCGGCGTCGGGATTGTCGATATAAAAATACAGGTCGTAGGTGAAGTGGCTGACGTTGTTGCCGCCGGCCACGGGGTTGAAGTAAAGCATGTTCGAGTATGGAGTCGGGCCGCCCATACTGAATTTTGCAGACTTGCCGTCCATGGCGGGACTCGATTGATTTTCGGTCATCGTAGACTGCGCCGTGCCAAGTCCCGCGGCGCAGATTTGTCCATCTCGCCCGGAGCCGGTCGGAAAAATTGCAGAGCAGGACTGCCAGCCGGGCATGGCCTGGATGGAACTGATCGTAGTCTGCGACTGCGTCGTTACCGTGATGTTGAGGATCGTCGCCGAAATGTATCCCTGGTTGTCTTCGGCCATGACTTCAAGCGTGTGCTGCCCCGGAGCGACGAAGATCTGCGTGTTAATGGAACTTGTAAAAGTGAAATAGACCGCGAGTTGGTCCACATAAACTCGCATGAAGAAAATTGGATTGGTCGGAGTGGCCGTGGCGACGACGTTCAACGGCGAAGTGGTGGAGTCTCCGGTCGTCGGACTGGAAACGGTCAACGGAAAATCATTCGATCCAGCTGGCGGCGGAACTTGCGCTGTGGGAGCAGGCAGAGGACTTGTCTGCGGCGACCATGTGATCGCAACCGGCGGCGTGGATGGATAGCTTGGTGGCGCGGGAGCGGGAGTAGGGGTGGCGGTCGACGTCTTCGACGCACTGTTGCCGCATGCCAAGGAAGTTGCGATGACACACCCGACAACCACGACAAGGAGCACCCGACACACATCTCGCATCCGATTGGAAAGATCACCGCTCATAAGTTTTCATCAACCTCGGGTTTGGCAATGCGAAAGAAAAACCAGCGGCTAGAGCGGAGGGCAGCCGGGCGGAACAGCCGAGACAATTCGAGTCACAGCTGAATCTCTAATTTAGGGAAAGTTCTAAGCGATGAACAATACTGCGGGCACCGTAAGGATGGCACTGTGATCCCTGACCTTCAGCGGAGACGTTTCTTGGCGCAGGAAAAGCTGCCAACCGCGGGAAGCGACAAAACATCTCAACGACTCTCGTTGTTAGTTCGCCGTTAGTTCGTCGCCTCAGGAATGTGGCTTCGACGTTTTCCTGAAATGGTATTTTCAGAAGCGTGTGTGATAGCGCCCGTCCACCGCAACTCCGCCGAGCTGGTCGCGCTGCACGCTGACGCTCCAGCGCTTGTTGAACTGATATTCCCCCTGCACGATCTCACTGCCGGGTTGCGACACGTCGGTAGAGAATGAAAACAGCAGATTTTTCGTGACTCGTTGCTGAATTGCGATCCGCGCCGACGGATTCGAGTTTCCCCCGAGTGTTGGGTCAATCTGCAGGCTCGATATTCCCGCGAGCTTCTGGACGCTGCTGGAGAGTTGACTCGCCGCTTCCGAGGCGACCATCGAGTCGGTGCTCTGGCTGCTTGCCGCCGATTCTTCGGTCGTTTGTCCGCGAGCAACCAGATTGATGATGTCAGCCGTTGCCAGTGGAGGATCGGAAACGTAGGACGTGGTCAGCTTGTCGAGCGGTCCGCGCATCGTGAGTGTCAGGTTGTATTGCTCCACCGTGGTCGTGACCGAGACATTGAGCACGGGATGGGTTTCGTTCGGATTGTCGAACGTGATCAAGCCCCTTTGCAGCTGGTAACGCACGTTGCGGTAGAACAATTCTCCCGATGTCAATGTCGTGCGACCGGTGATCACGGGATTGGCGGCTGTGCCTCCAACCTGGAGCGCGATCTGGCCAGCAATGCTGACCTGGGAGCTGACGGCGTTCAAACTCTGCTGCGATTGTGCGTTGATCGCGAGCTTGATGGTGTCTGCAAATCCCGGCTGTGAAAGTTGATTCCCTGTGCTGAACTGGTCGGCAAACTTCGACAAATCGAAATCCGGAGTAAACGACAAACTGTCGAGGAGCACGCGCCCGCTCAGTGTCGAGGCTTGCGTCGATCCGGTGAACGCGAGATTGGCGTCGATAAGCGAACGCAATCCTTCGGGATATCGTAGCCGGATGGACTGCCCTTGCAGCGCAATATTGAATTGGATGTTCGGCTTGTACGTGACCGATCCACCGACTGAGACCGTCCCACCTCCCATTTCTGCCGTCATCTTCGAAATCTGAACGTGATCATTGGCAATGTCGACAGTGCCGTTCATTTTCGAAACGCCGATCGGGGCATCCGGTGTCGCCATTGCGACATTCTGAAATTGCAGCTGGCCACTGATCGCGGAGCCGGAGGAACGGACATCGAGCGCCACCGAGCCGGAACTCTGGAGCGTTGGAGCAAATATCTGAAGGACGCGAACGTCGACGGATCCCTGGGCGGTGAGCGTGGGCGGAGCCGTGCCGCGAATTGGAATGCGCCCTTGCGCCCGCAGAGAAGTACCGGTGCCTTTGAGTTCGGCAGGCTGAAGGGTGACGACCGAATCCGCGTAATCGGCGCGAACCGGCTGCGAGATGCCAATTTCGAGCGAACGATACGTTGCCTTCAGGGTTGGAATCGAAATGTGCGCTTCGATCTTTGACGCATCTTTCAACGGTCCTTTCAACGTCGCGTGCATCTCGGCCTGGCCCTGAAAGCCGTCCAGCGCGCCGGAAGCATAGGCCGCGACGAGAGGCGCGAGCGGGATGGTTCCGGTGTCGATGTTCGCTTCTGTCTGGAAATCCCCAGTGAGGCCGACGGTTCCACGCGCATGAATCGCAGCTTGCGCCACCTGCGAGTCGAGGGTGACATTCGCCGTGTGCTGCGCAACGTGAAGTTCAGTGTCGAAAGCGGAAATCGTATTCTGCTGGATTTGAAGTTGCGGCAATCGAAGCGACGCCTCCAACTGCGGGTCGTCGACGGTGCCTTCGCCGCGGAGAGATGCCGAGAGCGTGCCGGTGATCCCGAGATTCTTTGCCTGCACCGCTTGCAGCTTTTGCAGCACGAGTGCGGGGGCATTGATCCGCGCTTTATAAGCCTTTGTCTTCGGAGTGTAGGAAATGTCACCGTCGATCGTTCCCGCGGGGGTGGCCACCGCTAAAGTGGAGATGACGGCGTCGTTTTCCGTATGGAACTTGGCAGAGAGAGTTTGAATGGGTTCCCCATAGGCATGTGCATTCGCGATTTGCGCGGAGCCTGAACCAGAGGGATGAAGTTGCGAACCCTCGATATTTAGGTTAGCTGAAAGATCGCCGCTGACGAGGTAATGCTGTTTGGCTAGATCCAGCAAATCCGAGATGCTCATCTGCTGGACCTCAAGATGCGCCTTGATCGGGTTCGAAGAGTCGTACTCCCATTTGTTCAGTGCTACGTTAGCGGCCAGAGTCGCTTGTCCGCGGTGTGCGTTGACCAGCAACGCATTTTCGATCACGACTCCGGAGGGATTCGCGTGCAGCGCAATTTTGGCGCTCTTCCATGCGCTGCCCTCGACCTCCAGATTCTCCGCGTCCACGTGGGCCGTGATGGCGGGCTTCTGCACCGATCCCTGTACGGTTGCGTCGACTGTCGCAGACCCAGAAACCGATGGCAGGGAAGTTTGGGCTGCGCTGAACGATGCAGCCAGGGCCGCGAGTTGCTGCAGATTGTTCGCCACCATTTTCAACTGCAAGTTGGAGTGGTTGCTGACTGACCCTTGAGCGGTGAGCGTGGCGGACGGAATCTTGATTACGGTATCGTTGAGTTCGATCGTTTGGCGAGGTCCGTCGTAGGCCGCATGAATCGCCCCGTTGACCGGGACATCCGAAGCTGCAGGATTTGATCGGCTGCTCGCCGTTGCCTGTACAAGAAGATCGGCTCGCGCGCGCAGATTATTGATCGGACCCTTCCAACCCGCCTGGATTTGTCCTCGAAGCGTTCCGGATAGCGCGGCTCCCGGAAGTTGCTGCCGACCGAGAGCGCGTTGGACATCCTTCAGCGAAATCCCGGAGAGCGAAGCTTGAACGCTCGACTCCAGCGTCGTATCCAGATGCTTCATCTGTGCTGACGCGTTGACTCGCCCACCCATCGATTCCAAGCTCAAGTTTTTAACTTCCAGATTTCCGTCGGCGAGGCGATACGTTCCTTGCAGTCTTCTTAGTTCGACGCGGTTGCCGGAAGTGACAGCGCTGAAGAGATCGCTTGCAATCTGCCCATCGACGCTAATGTCCCGAAGGGTCGGCTGGTTGCCCGAAGGGCGGTACTGTAGTTTGCCGGCAAGCGAGACGTCTCCCGCCGGTTTCGTTGAGGGAGATAGACTCGCGAAATCCGCCGTGTGAAGGCGAATCTGATAATCCCCTTCCGCAGTCGGATTGGAATAATTCTGAAGCTGCGCATGAAGAGTGATGCTGGAAGAGCCGATCTCAAAATCCGCAGGACTGACATCGAAGCGTTCAGAGGTGGCGCTGAACTTGAGGTCCAGATTGTGAGCCAGCGGCGCGTAGTCCGCGTAATGCAGACGGCCGTTTTTGTAAGAAAGTTCTCCGGAATAACGCTTGGCGAGAGATTCGAAATGAACGTCGGTGCCAAGATCGTATAAATCGGCTTCGAGAGGAATCTTACGGTCGTTGTAGTTGACTTCGCCATCCGTCAGCTGAGCGTGCTCGATCGCGAGATCGAAGATGCTTTTGCTGCCGCTGCCCTGGCTCGGCGGAGGCGAGGGAAGATTGTTCTTGCCATCGCGGTCGACTTGAACGTGGACGACGGGGCGAGCGAGCAAAAGCTCGCGCAGTGCGACCTGACGACGCAATGCGGAAATAATTCGCAGGCGGACGGTGAGTTCGTCGGCATGCAACAAAGGAGGCTGGTCAGCGCTTTCGGTGCCGTGCAACGTGATGTTGTGGAGATGCGCGGTCAGCGTCCCCAACTCGAAGTCCAGGCGGCCAATTTCAATCTTGCCGCCAGTGGCTAAATTGGCGCGATCGACGATCTGGCGGATAGCGAAGCTTTGGAAGCTGCTACTTTTGAGATAGAAGTAGCCGCCCACCGCGGCGACAATCAATAGCAGCGCAAATCCCGCCAGAGTTCGTCCGATGATGCGTTTCCACTTCATATATCTCTTAATTCGCTAACCGTCACGCCGATCTAAAAAGCCTGACCGATGGTGATGTAGTACTGCGTGGGATTGATTCCGGGAACCGGATTCAGGTTGCGTCCAACATCAATACGGACAGGACCGATCGGCGTGGCATAGCGCAATCCGAAGCCCACTGTGTTCGTGTAGTTGTTCACGAAATTGTTGAAGTTGATTGCGCTATATACATTGCCTCCATCGTAAAAAATCACACCGCCAAGCGACTTATTTATGTGCAGCGGGAAGCGCATTTCCGAATTCAGAATAAAGAGCTGCTTCCCCCCAACAGGTACGGTAACGTTCACACATCCAGACTGACCTTGCAATACATTACAAAACGGGACCAGGCGCTGCGGTCCAGCCTCGTCGATGGGAAAACTGCGCAGAGTCGTGCCGCCGCCGGAGAAGAATAGCTGGCTCGTGGGTACGAAGCTGCCCACAAAGGGTGACGCCAGGCCCAGGCGAATGCTGTCAGCAAAGACGATCGATCCGACCGGCTTGTAATATGCGTACTGCGCGAAGAGCTTCGCGAAGTTCGCGCTCGAGCCGAAAGCCGTCGGCGTGATGCTCAGATCGACCGTGGAAAACGTGCCGTGATGAGCGTCGAGCGGCTTGTCTCTGGTGTCGCGAATGATCGTCGCGGACACGGTCGAAAGCCGCACGTCCCGGTCCTGATCCAGAACCAACTCCGGAACCAGAAGGTGCGACAACGCGGTTTTGTTGAAGTCGTAGCGAAACTGCAGGCGCGTGTTGGATTTATGGCTGATTACTCTTTCGACTTGGAACGACAAGTCTCCGAGCGTCGCGGTGAAAAGAGGGTTTTCGCTCGTGCGCTCCAACGAAAAGCTGGTTAGAGATTGCCATTGCGATCCGAGGAAGCGCGGCTGCCCATAGGTTGTAAGGGCTTTTTGATCCAGTCTTGAAAGAAGAATCGAAGCGCTCGCTGTTTCCCCCAGGCCGCGCATGTTGCGGCGTGTGAATTCCACCAAGCCCCGAGGACTTGCAAACGTCGACTGGCTGGGCGCGATCTTATTGCCGCCCAAGCCGATTGTGCCACCGCCGCCTGGCAGCGCGACCGTTCCGGTCGGCACGTTGCCGCCGCGGTGCGACACTTCGAATCCTAAGCCATAAGTGATCTCGTTGCGTTTGGCTTCGTGTACTTTGACCAGAGCCATTTCATCCGACTGGTCAGTAATTGGCTTTCGCGGGCCGATGCTGGACCAGTCAAAGATCCCCAGGTCGTACAGGCGGCTTTCTCCTTCCAGCAGCTTGGCGCGCTGCATGGGGGCCTCGGGAGCAATGTGCGCGGTTTTGACGATAAGCGATTCTCGCGTGTGCTCCTGTCCCAGATAAACCACTTCGCTCACGCGCACGGACTGGTGCTCTGTGATCGCGTACGTGATGTTCACATGCTGCGGATCAGAGGGCTCGCGCTCCACGGTCGCCTTTACGTCGGCGTTGAGATAGCCGCGATCCAGATAGGTCGCGGAGATTCGATTCCGATCGTTGGCTAGCTTGCGAGGCGAAAACGGCACTCCGGCCTGCAGTTGGAATCCTTTGGAAGCGGTTAGTTGTTCGAGAACGATATGCTCGTTTCCCGAGACTGTGACGTTCTGGACGATTGTCTGCGGACCTTCGGTGATTTCGAAATTAACCTCAGTCTTGCCGCTGCGCCCAACCGTGTGAGCGCTGGCGCTGACTTCTTCATAGCCCCGGTCGCGGTACAAGGCCTCGATGTTATTGATGCTTTGCTTCACCAATTTCTCGCTGAGACTTCCGTGGGTCCAGACGTGGGACTTCTTCACTGTTACCTGCGCCATCAGCTCTTTAGCGGATATGCCGTTGTTTCCGCGAAAGGTGATGAGGTCGACTTTATGCTTCGCGCCGCGGTCGATCGTGTAGACGACCAGAATCTGGTCCGGTTTAGTCTGGTAGTCCGTAGTGACTTTGACGTCGTTATAGCCCTTCTTCTGGAAATAGTCGGTCAAGTTTCGCTGGCCCTCATCGACCAGATCCTGATCTACCGTTCCTTCGGAAAAGATGGGAATTAGCTTCTTCATCTGCCGATTGGCCAGGAAGGGAATGAAAGAAAGTTTCGCGCCCACCGCACGCACCGTGACCACCGGTCCGACCTCTACTTTGAAGGACACATTCACACGATTGGTCGCCGAATCGTACTGCGGCGGATTCTCGTGGACGCTGCTGGCCCAGCGGCGTTGCTTCGACAAGACTCTCTTCATTTGCGTGGTCGCCGCGGTGATTCGGCCCGGGGAGTAGGGTTTCCCTTCTTTCAGCAGAGCTCCGGAAAATCGAGCGCGCAAGGATTGCATGGCGTGCAGCAATTGAGCGGTACCAGGCTGATCGGGACCGTCGATCCGGACCGAGGCAATCCGGGCGCGTTCTCCTATCTCAACAGTGAACTTCACATTTACCAGCTGGTGCGTGTCGTCGATAGCAGTTTCCGCGTGAACTGTCGATCGAAAATATCCGTTCTTCCGCAGGAAGTTCGAGAGCGATTTCTCAGCGATAGGGAGTCGCGAAGGATCGTAAGGGTCTTCATCCGCAAGATTAGCGATCTGCAGCAGCCGGATATAAGAAAAACGCTTGATGGCTCCGGGGAACTCCACGACCCCGAGATAGTAAGCCGGCTCCAGCAGGAAGTTGACGCGGAGCCCCGCAATATCGGGTACCACCTCCACCCGAACGTCGGCAAAGTTGCCTGCTTGCTTGAGGGCGTCGGCGCTTTGATGAATCTTATCGGCCGAATATGGGGAGTTTGCGGATTGGGTTACCAGCTTGTACAGCGGGGCCAGGTCACGATGCGGATTCGCAATCAGGGAAACGGCGCTGACGTTTTGACCTTCGTAGGCCACCTGGGGGGCCTGAGGAGCAAGCTGCGCCAAGAGTGTCGCCGCGCTGATCAACCAAAATGCGAAGAGCGACAAGCGCATAGACTGCCACCGAACCCGTTTCTCAACGAGCGTAAGTTTGATTGTCCCGCACAGAGAAGAACCTGATGATCTGAGACGAATCGCACGCCCGTGACGAACTGTGATGCGTTTCAATCAGGAGAAGTTGTCGAACCGCTCGGCTGTCCAACCCCGGAAATAGTTTATCGCGCGCTTTAGCGTTCGGCGGAGGCGTAATAGCCTGTCCTGGCGCGTGCCCGCAGGAACGGGAACTTTCTGGGAAGCATGAGCTTGACTTTAATCTTGTGCCATTTCCCGTCTTCCGTCAGAGTCTGCGGGCGGTACGCTAGCACGTACTGGGTCCGCAATTCCAAGCCAATCCGCCGAGCCAAGGCGGGCATTTCGTTGGGGTTGTCCAGCGTGTAAGCCCGGCCTCCCGTCGGCTCCGCGATCTCCGAGAGCAATGCGGGGCCTCTCATCTCCTCAGCCGTCGGCACGTACCGATCGAACAGACCGATGGAATAGATCATGACGTCAGACTCTTTGGTCAGCGCCCGTATATCCTGTTCGTTGTGACGGCTGTGGTTGTCGCCCCCGTCAGAGACAATGAGCAGCGCCCTTTTTCCGTACTTCGCTTCCTCCATCTTCCGCAACCCCATATGAATCGCATCGAGCAGAGACGTGCGTCCCTGGGCCTGAGTGAATACGAGTTCATGTTCGATATCGTCGCTGGAAGACGTGAAGTCGATAGCCAAGCGGGGCTGATCCGAGAAGACGATCATGAAGAACTCGTCCCGAGGATTCGCAGCTTCGCAAAATTGAGTGACGGCCTCGCGCAGCCGTTCAATCTTGTCTTTCATGCTGCCGCTCATGTCCAGGATGATTCCTATCGATGCAGGCATATCTTCTCTGGAGAAATTCTGGATGGTTTGCGGCTTCTTGCCTTCAAAAACCTGGAAGTTTTCCTGGTTGAGCCCGATGACAAAGCGTTGCATGGAATCGGTCACGCTGACTGGAACGAGCACAAGCTGAGCGCCGGTCCGAATGACATGAAGGCCGTTTGCCGCTTCTGATGTGCGCACGGACGCTGCCCTCGGCGCGATATGTATGTCATCTATGCCGGTCTGTGCAGGAAGTGTAGCTTTGAATAGTCCAAACAGAGAGAGAAGGGAAAGACTGGCTCTTACCAGGGTGACAAGATCCCACGGGGCCGGCATGTTTCACCGCCTGGCGGAGGGCCGGGTCCTTGGAGTACCTCGGCTTGCGTTCGCCATCAATTTTGTAAGGCGGATCGCTCCCTGTGAACCATCACGTCGAATCTGTAGACCAAACGGTGACATCCTGCACCGCCGCGTACAACTTTTCCCTTAGTCCATCGGCGATGCGAAAGTCTCCGCGCCGCCGGGAGTTATCTTGTTCTCTACCTCCGCGAGCGAAAATGCATCTATTTGTTACCGCCCCGGCGATACCTGTGCTGGCGGAATACTTATGACTGGGACCTCATCGAAGAAAAAAATCCGGTATGCAGTCGTCGGGCTGGGACACATTGCTCAGGTAGCCGTCCTGCCGGCTTTTAGGAATACTCACAACTCAGAATTATTCGCGCTCGTCTCTGGGGATCCAACGAAGCTGAAGAAGTTGGGGAAGAAATACTCCATTGAGCATCTCTACTCCTACGAGGATTACAGCCGGGTTCTTTCAAACGTAGATGCGGTCTATCTGGCTCTGCCCAATCACCTTCATTGCGAATATGCGGTACGGGCCGCCGCGGCCGGAGTGCACGTGCTCTGTGAAAAACCGATGGCGGTAACCAGCGAGGATTGCCGGGCGATGATCAAGGCCGCACGCCAGAACCACGTCAAATTGATGATCGCTTACCGGCTTCACTTCGAAGCCGGCAACTTGGAGGCCATCGCGTTGGCCCGAAGCGGACGCCTCGGGGACTTGCGGTGCTTCACCTCAGAATTCTCCCAGCAAGTTGCCGACGGAAACGTTCGCGTCATGGAAAGCGCGGATCGAGGCGGTGGTCCTTTGTATGACATGGGCGTCTACTGCATCAATGCCGCGCGATACTTGTTTCGATCCGAGCCCATTGAAGTGTCTGCTATGGCAGCATCGAAGCCTGAGGCCAGATTTGAACAAGTGGAAGAAATGGTTTCGGCCGTGCTTCGCTTTCCTGGGGATCGCGTCGCCACTTTCACCTGTAGCTTTGGCGCGGCCGATGTAAGCCGTTACAGCCTTCTTGGCACGAAGGGTTCGCTGCGAGCCGATCCGGCGTACGAGTACGCGGAAGGTATCAAGCATGAGGTAACAATCGGAGGCAAGACCAAAGCCAAGTCTTTTCCCAAGCGGGATCAGTTCGCCGCGGAAATTTCCTATTTCTCCGATTGCGTCCTCAAGAATAAAGAGCCGGAGCCTTCGGGACTCGAAGGCCTAGCCGACGTTCGAATCGTCGAGGCGATCCACGAATCGATCCAAACCAAACGATCGGTCGCGTTGCCTGAGTTAATTTCAAAGAACAGGCCGAATCTGCAGCAGGAAATTCATCGGCCGGCGCACGGAAAACCAGAAACCGTTCATGCGCATGCACCGTCCAGAGCAGCATGAAGAGGTCCTGACGGAGCGATAAGTCGTCAGCTATTATTCGCCAAACTGAAAGAACAAGGCAAGAAAAAGCCCAGCAACTATGCTGGGCTAGTCTTTTGTGCGAATCGTCCGCTAGTATTTCGGGGAAGCGGCGCCCATTTTGCAGCTCTTCGAGATGTGCTTTACCGAGCTGACCTGGATCGAGTGGCCGCTTGTGGCTCCCGATCCGCTGGGCGTTCCAGTGCTACTGCCAGCCGCGCCCTGAATCGCTGGTGCCGGTAACCTTCACTTCGTGCCCAACGTGTGCGCTCAATTTCGCCGTATCTCCAGTGAGTTGGTAAACCGTACCGTTGCTGTCGCTGAGCGTGTAGTTTCCGTCGGACCCACCGAGGCACCCTTGTACCATCATTTGTCCTCCGGATTGTGCCGCTTGGCCGGAACTCGCCGCAGTCGGACTGCTCTGGCTTGATGCATCTTGCGCGACAGCCCACGACATACCGAGTAACAGGACTGACAGGAATAGCATGATCTTCTGCATGTGCAGCCTCCGTGTAACGATTGATTGTCGAATGCTTTTCACTCCGCTAGTTGCCATCCAAGGCAACTCCCGCAGCGCGAATCATCCGACTAAAGGATTCTCCTGCTCGTTTCACAGGCGAGACATACAGCGATTCCCGCAAGTCGTAAGGTGGTTTACCTTGCTCGTCGAGCGGGGTGTAAAACCGATAGAGGCTTGTCGTTGAATTAGAGCGGCAACGCCTCGGTGTCAGGGAAATGATGCTGTTCCCTTCCGACCTTGCCATCGTACTTCGTGGTCATCTTAAAGAGTTCGTAGCGGCCATCCGCAGCGAGTGGTTTGCAGCGGTCTCGCAAATCTTTCATTTCGGCTGCCGTGTACGGTTGGAAGTTACCCGCGATCGACAGGTTCTGATCCAGAACCTCCATCGAATCGATTCCGCTGATCGTCGTCGCGACCGGCAGGCTCATCGCGTACCGCAAGCCCTGCTCGGCTGTAATGCCTCCATGTCGTATCATTTCGCCGCTGCCGCCCAGGCTCTTCATGCCGAGAACTGCAATGCCTCGTCGCATCGCTTCCGGCAGGACCTGCGTCTCGAAACTTCGAAAGGTAGCATCGAAGCAATTCAACGGCATCTGCACCGTGTCAAACGGAAAGTCGTGCGAGAGCATCTTCAGGTGAATTTCTGGATCTTTATGCCCGGTAAATCCGATGAACCGGACTTTTCCTTGCTTCTTCGCCTCGAGTAAAGCTTCGGCTGCGGCACCGGGTGCAAAGATGAGATCAGGATCGTTCTCATAAATGACTTCGTGAATCTGCCATAAGTCCAGGTGATCGGTTCGTAACCGACGGAGCGATTCCTCCAGCATTCGCATGGCAAGATTCTTGTCACGGCCGTGAGTGCACACTTTTGTCATCAGAAAGGCCTGTTGCCTCTTGCCCTGAAGCGCTCGGCCCAGCCTTTCCTCGCTCAACCCGTCGTGATATTCCCAGGCATTGTCGAAAAAATCGATTCCGTGATCGAGCGCCTTGGCGACGATTTCATTCGCGACCTGATCTGTATTGGCGGAGCCCAGATGATAGCCACCCAGCCCCAACGCCGAGATTTGGACGCCAGTTCGGCCCAGCGGCTTCTTTGGAACTGTGCCTTGTGTCGTTTGCGATGACATAGATTGATCCGTTGCGAGCGTGCGAGTCTTCATCAGGGGCGTCGCGCCAATCAGCGCCGCGCTCTGCATAAACTTCCGCCGGCTGAAATGTGAATTTCGTTTATCCACCGCTGCCTCTAGAACTTTTTCTCCGGAAATGGATGTCCTGTGTTTTCCTGCGCTCCCAGCATGTCTTGCACCTCGATTTGCTGCGTATCGAGCGGAAAGCCGTGCGCGAGGCGGGCTTCAGGGTTGTCAAACTTCAGCGACAACTTATACAGCTCATAACGGCCGTCGGCGGAATACGGTTTGCACCGATCGCGGAGCTCATCCATTTCTTGTGCCGTCATCGGTTTGAAGTTTTGGGCGATGCGCAGATTCTGATGAAGCACATCGAGACTGTCGATGCCGGTGATCGTTGTCGTGACCGGAAGACTCATTGCATAGCGCAAGGCTTCTTCGGCGGTGAGAGCACCCGTTTTGATGGGTTCGCCGTGCCCGTTTAATGGCTTCATTCCTAAGACTGCGATGCCCCGGCGATTCAGCTCCGGCAGAACCTGGCGTTCGAAACTTCTGGTGAAGCTGGCGTCGAAGGCGTTCAGCGGCATTTGAACCGAGTCGAATTCGAATCCCGTGTTCAGCATCCCGAGGTGAACCATCGGGTTCTGATGTCCAGTGAAGCCGACAAATCGTACCTTGCCGTCTTTCTTTGCTTTTGTCAGGGCCTCGGCCGCGCCGTTGGGCCGAATGAACAATTCGGGATCGTTCTCGAACGCCATTCCGTGAACCTGCCAGAGATCGAGATGATCGGTCTGCAGGCGCCGCAACGATTCTTCCAGCATCTGTAGGGCGAGACTGGCGTCGCGACCGTGCGGGCAAGTCTTCGTCATCAGGAACACTTTGTCGCGGCGGCCTTTGAGACCGGCGCCCATCCATAACTCAGTCTTGCCGCGCCGATACTCCCAACAATTGTCGTAAAAGGTGATTCCGCCATCGACGGCTTCCTGCACGATGCGAACGGCGGTCTTCTCGTCGGGAGCTTCGCCCAAGTGATGTCCGCCGAAACCTAGAATAGAGATCTTGGCGTTGGAGTGTCCGAATTGCCGGACGGGAATGCCTGCGCTTGACGTCTGCTGCATAGCTTGCCTTTGTGGAATTCCTTCCTCTGAAAGTCTTTGCGGAGAGGCGTAAGTTCAAATAACTGCGGCACGAGCGAACCTGTGAACGGGGTCGATGATCGCGCTACGCAGCTTCATTCCCGCTTTTTCTGCGCGGCACATCCTCGGGATGGCCGTACTCTTCGTGAGTATGCGCAGGCCGCTCGGGATGATCGGCGGCATCTTCCACCCCCTCAACTGCAGCTGCCTCCAGAGCTTGCTCCGAGTCGGCTAACTCCTCGACCGATTCTTCATTCGCCTCGGCGACGGAGGAAAGTCCCTGCGCATCGCCTGACTGTCCTGCACTATCCACGCCCACTTGACCAGGATCGGAGCCGAGCTCATCCAGTTGCGCCTCGAGGTCCTCTTTTCGCTCCGGGGAGCGCTCATCGAGAGATTCGTCTCGCTTAGTCATAGGTTTAACCTTTTTCGGAGTTATAACGTTGGCATTCGCTATTTGATCATCCGGTCTTCGCTGTATTTCGCTCCCGTCGGGACTATAGCCGCGCCCTTCCGGCGATTAATAACAACTATTTCCCAAGCATGTCCCTCCAACACGGAGTCGTAACTGGCCATAAAGATTAGACATTAGACAGAAGAGGTTTAGCTCCAAATGCCAAAATCGCGAAAGAAGAAGAAAACGACGTCTGATCCGACTCGCCTTGACCCGTTCGATAAGGCGAAGCCGGAGATCGTGAAAGCGGTGATTGAAACTCCCGGCGGGAGCCGCAACAAATTCAAGTATGACGAGAAGATCGGCTTTTTCGCCCTTTCTGGAGTTCTCCCGGAAGGAATGGTGTTTCCTCATGCCTTTGGTTTCGTGCCCAGCACGCGGGCCGCCGATGGCGACCCGGAGGACATCTTAATTCTCATGGACGAACCAACTTTTACGGGTTGCGTGGTTCCGACCCGTTTGATCGGCGTGATGGAGGCGGACCAAACCGAGAAGGGCAAAACGGAGCGGAACGATCGACTGATCGCAGTCGCAGCGCACAGCCGGGACTACTCCGACGTGCAGAGCCTGGACGACCTCAATCCCAATATGCTCAAGGAAATTGAGCAATTCTTTATTACCTATAACAAGGAAAAGGGAAAGAAGTTCAAGGTTATCCGCATGGATGGCCCACGCCAGGCGCGGAAGCTGGTAAAGAAGTCGCTGCTATAAGGTACGAAGCAAGTTATGACCGAGATTCTTATTCGATTTCTCATCGGCGGCGTCTCAGTGTCATTCTTCGCATTGTTAGGCGACATCTTTAAGCCCAAGAGTTTCGCAGGCTTGTTTGGCGCGGCGCCCTCCGTCGCGCTCGCCACCTTGGCGCTTACCGTTTCGAAAGAAGGAGCGCATTACGCAGCCATCGAAGCGAAGTCGATGATGGTGGCAGCCGTCGCTTTCTTGATCTACGCGTCTTGTGTGAGTTGGATGATGATGCGGCATACTCGCGGCGCTCTCATGGTATCGACATCGTTTCTGAGCGTCTGGACTGCGGTAGCGTTCGGACTCTGGTACGTGATTCTGAAATAGCAAGCCGATGCTAATCCAAGCTGATTTCTCGACCCTGAAGGAAACCCGCTGGTATCAGGTTGCAGTCCGGTTCTGCGTCGGTGGCTTGGTGACTGCCGCGACTGGGCTGATCGCCAAGAAATACGGCCCCGCTATCGGAGGGCTGTTCCTGGCTTTTCCAGCGATCCTCCCGGCGAGCGCGACATTAATCGAGAAACACGAACGGGAAAGAAAAAAGCGAGCCGGACTCAACGGATCAGTGAGAGCGCGAAAAGCGGTCGGACTGGATGCCGCCGGCGCCGCGATGGGAAGCGTCGGGCTCTTCGTGTTTGCCTGGGTGATTTGCAAGCTTGCCCCGACCCACCAACCTTATCTAGTTATCGCGGCTGGGACTGTGTGTTGGATGATCGTTTCCCTGCTGATCTGGGACCTGCGGAAGCGGATGTAATGCGACCCTCCCGACGGAGCCCGATTCCATCGGGCGATTGCGACCTATGAGGAATTGCGACCACGCCAGCGATAGAAGAATGGAATTCCGGCAAGGATCACCACCAGCCCCAGCGACGATCGCACGGGCCGGACCATCCACAGGTTGATCGTCAACGCAATCGCTGCAAGTAAGAAGATCAGCGGAGTCCACGGATATCCCCAGACGCGATAAGGCCGCGGCAGATCAGGTTCCTTCCAGCGCAGGCGGAATAGCGAGATTGCCATGAGTGCGAAGAAGATCCATACCGCGAACACAAACAGGGAATAGAGTTCTTCGAAAGTTCCGCTGAGAGCGAGCAGTGCCGCGATCGAGCCCAAGAAGATCAGCGAGCCACTCGGCGCGTGTGATGAAGGATGAACGCGTTCCGCGAATCGGAAGAAAACGCCATCGCGTGCCATCGCGTACGGGATTCGGGCACCCGTGAGCACGACCACGTGCAGAGCTCCGAGTGCAGACAGGGCCATTGCAATCGTAAGCCAGGCAGCTCCGCGCGAGCCTGCGAAAGACTGCACCACGTCCGACGCGATATGCTGCGAAACGGCGGCCGATGCGAACGGCAACACTCGGAAATACGTGATGTTAGCCATCAGGTACAAACCGCCGACTACTGCGAGTCCGAGCAAGATCGCTCGTGGAATGTTTTTCTGCGGCTGCAGTATCTCTTCGCCCAGATCCCCAAGATCGTTGAATCCGTTATAGGCCCACATCGCCGGAACCAGGGCCGTGAGCAATGCGCCAAGAGTGCCAAGTCCTAAAGCCGGCGCCAGCGTTGCATTGTCGTTGCCGTGCCTTGCTCCGAAAGCCAGCCCTCCGACAACAATAACGAGGATCGTGCCGACTTTCAAAGCTGTTAAGAAGATCTGTACGCCGCCACTAAAGCGCACGCTGAAATAATTGATGGCCGTCACGATTGCGACGACCATGGCCGCCAGCGGTTGCGCCGTTGTGAAAATGAACTCATAGCTTCCGATATGACCTGTGAAAAGCGGCGTGGCCACGACGGGAAACAGAAAACTGAGGAATCGTATGAACCCGGCCGCCAAGGTTGCCATCGCCACCGGGCGTTCGAGGAACGAACTCATCCAGCCAAAGAGAAATCCCCAGAGTGGACCGAGTCCGCGACCCAGGTATACATACGGTCCGCCGGATCTCGGAAACGCCGCGCCCAGTTCGGCATAACAGAAAGCACCAAACAGAACGATGAGGCCACCCAAAATCCAGGCTGCCAAAACCAAGGTCGACGATCCGACGATGCGCGCCATGTCGCTGGCGACCAGAAACACTCCCGTTCCGATGGTGTCGCCGATGACAATGGCCGTTGCCGACCACAATCCAAGTCCGCGCACCAGGCCGGACTGTTCGGGATGACTGTCGGAGGTGTCGGGCATGGGAAAAGGGAACTCAGAGCCTACTCGCGGAGATTGGCGTGGTCAACTGGCTGCGGGTAGTCCGTCATCGCGCAAACGGGTATGATTTATTCCGCAATGGCCGTGTTGAAATTCATGCTGACCGAGTTCCCCTGGAACGAGCGCTATCGCGTCTCGGGCGCGGAGGACGTGCTGACTCCCGCGCTTGTGCTCTACCCGGACGTTGTCGCGTCCAATATTGCCAGCACCTTACGCCTGCTTGGCGGAGATGCGACTCGCTGGCGGGCGCATATTAAAACGGCAAAAATCGGCTACACCCTGCGAATGCTCGTCGAACGCGGCGTTCGGAATTTCAAATGTGCGACGACTCTAGAGCTCAAGACGGCGTGCGAAAACGGCGCTGATGATGTGCTCGTCGCGTATCCGGTCATGGGTGCGAATGCCCGGCGCGTGCGAGAAATCGCGGACCAGTTCCCTCACGTGAGGATCAGCGTTCTCGCCGAAAACAAGGAACAAATACGGCAATGGCAGGGAAGCCGCCTCGGGATATTTATCGACATCAATCCGGGGATGAATCGCACCGGTCTCGAAGCAAGAGAGGGCGACGAATTGCTTGCGCTAGTCCGCGAGATTAATGCGGCAAGGCTCGAGTTTCGCGGCTTGCACTACTACGACGGCCAGTTCGGCGGTGTAGAGGAGGGCGAGCGCACAGCCGCAGCCCACGCCGGTTACGACCGCCTGGTGGAGTTGGTCGCCGAACTTCGGCGCAGCGGGACGCGCGTTCCCGAGGTCGTCACCGCGGGCACGCCAACGCTTCCGAGTTCGCTGTCTTACGAGCGTTTCCGCGGCGGTGAGTTTATTCACCGCGTCTCCCCGGGGACCGTTGTCTATTGCGATGCCACGTGTCTGGCGCAGCTTTCCCCCGATTATGGATACGCCCCGGCGGTGCTGGTTCTGGCTCAAGTAGTCAGCCATCCCCATGATGGGATCCTCACCTGCGACGGAGGGCACAAAGCCGTTTCCGCTGATGCAGGCGTTCCCACCTGCGTCGTCATGGGATATCCGGGACTCGAGCCACTCTCTCCCAGCGAAGAACATCTCCCGATCAAAACGGCAGGCGCCCTGCGAACGCCTGAAGTCGGCGAGACGCTGATGCTCATTCCCCGCCACGTCTGCCCCACGGTCAACAATTTCGATTCTGCGGTTATTGTGCGCGATGGCCGGATCGAGTCCGTAGAAAAGGTTTCGGCTCGAGGGCGTGAAGCGCCATTGATGCGCGTTCCTGCCAACTGGAAATAATCTCAAGCATTTAGCTGTGTTCGGCGGACCCGCGCCCGCCAGTATAAGAACCCTTCCTCCGACTCGCTGTAACTCTTGCCTGCCCCACTTCCACGGGCCGAACTTCCGGTGACCCCGTTTTCTCTCCGATGTCGCGTTACCTGTTGAGAGCCGAAATCAATCTCGGCCAAACATGGGAGAACGACATGACAACACTCAAAGCAAGATGGCCACTGGTTCTGGTAATCGTCGGCGCGATTGCCGCGTATGTGCACGCTCATCCGCCGGCTCCTCCAAAGCCCGTCACGGTAACCGTGGCGCAGGGAACGCCGGTCGAACTGCGCCTTGGCCACGCCGTCAGCTCCAAGACCAGCAGCGCCGGGGAGCGTTTTTCGGGCAAGCTGGCCAAGCCCATCCTGCTGAACGGACAAGTGATTGTGCCGGAAGGCACCGAGTTTTCCGGGACGGTGCTGCAAGCCGTTCCAGTGGGACGCCTTGCAGGCGGCGCATCCCTGCGGGTTTCCCTCAATTCCTTCTCGCTCGAAGGCCAGGAATATTCGATTCAGACGGCTCCGGTGGTCCGCATCTCGAAGGGCCAAGGCAAGCGCACCGCAGAATTTGCTGGAGGCGGAGCCGCACTGGGAGCCGCGATCGGAGCTCTGGTGCATGGAGGAAAGGGCGCCCTGATCGGCGCCGCTGCAGGCGCGGGGGCTGGGGCAGTGGGCTCCGCAGCAACGCCGACTGCTCATGATGTCGTCCTGCCAGCCGAATCCGTGGTCGCGTTCCACCTGACCCAGGACGTAGTGGTCACGCAGAAACCCGCTCCAGAAACGCAACATGCCGATGTCGTTGCGACGATCCGAAGTCTGTTCTCGTAGGAGATTTGTGTGGGGACAGCCGCCACCGGCTGTCCGTCGAGCGCAGCTGGACCCTTAGATGACCCCGTTTTCAAGTTCCCGTCGCGTGTACAGGTGAAGGGCATTGATTTCGTCGAGGAGAGCAACATGTTCTGCATCGAATGCGGTAAAGAAAACGTAGAGACAGCCCATTTTTGCGCTAGCTGCGGCAAGGCTACGAGCCCAGTCAGCGGGCCCAAGCCTCCGACAACTCCGAGCACGCCGGCCAAGCACGGAGGCGTGCTGCACTCGATCGGAAACCAGATATCCAGCTTCGCCAACACCGACCAGCTGGATGGTTTTAGCCTGGGCGACTTCTTTTCCGAAGTCTTTAAGAAGCGCGAGACCAGCGAGGTAGACGATTATTTCGTCGTGGGAACCAGCCGCACGACACCTTCGATCGAAGATGTCCCAACGAGCTGGCCCAAGCCATGGTTTTTCTTCCGCGTGCTCCTCTTTCTCGGATTGGTCTACCTCGGCTTCTACTTCGCCTTTCAACAATTCGGCAATCCCAAGCTGATTCCCGGACTCATCATGATGGGGTCGCTCGCGGTCCCGCTGGCGACGGTGATCTTATTCTTCGAACTGAACGTTCCGCGCAACATTTCGTTCAACCGGGTGCTGATGCTGGTGGCGTCGGGAGGCGTCGTCTCGCTCTTTGTCGCCCTGGTGGGCTTCAGCGTCTCCGATCTCGGCTGGCTGGGCGCTTCGCAGGCGGGCATCGTCGAAGAAGTCGGTAAGCTGCTGGCGGTGATCCTCGTAGCCAGGTCATTCAAAGGCAAGTACATCCTGAATGGACTTCTCTACGGGGCCGCCGTCGGAGCGGGATTCGCCTTCTTCGAGAGCGCAGGCTACGCGTTCGAGTTCCTCGAAAAAAGCGGCAAGCTCGACGTGATGTTCAGCGTGATCCAGCTGCGCGCGATCCTTACCCCCTTTGGTCACGTTGCCTGGACGGCCATCGCCGCCGGGGCGCTGTGGCGGGTCAAGGGGGATCGGCCTTTTCAGTTGAGCATGCTGTTCGACGGCGGCTTTCTCAGGACGATGTTCATTCCCATGATTCTGCACATGGCCTGGGACTCGCCGTTCAGCTCGCCCTTCGACATCCACCTGTTTGCTCTGGGAGCGATTGGCTGGTTCGTGGTGTTCGGCCTCGTACAACAAGGACTGCGCCAGATTCGGGACGAACAGTTCCAGATTTCCCAGGCGAAGGCCATCAAGGCTACCTTGATCCCTGGTCCTCAGCTGATCCGCCCGACCATGCCGGTGCCTGAAGGAAAAGTAGCCGAAGCATAAAACGTAGTCTGAAGTCGTCCGAAGCCGCCTTCTTACAGGCGGCTTTTTTCTTTGACCCCTTTTTTCGGGATTCGTCGCGCTACTGAGTGAAGGCCGGTGATTGATCCCGGCCCACAGGTTCTCAAGGAGAGGCGTTATGAAAAGCAAAGGCATGAAGGTCGCGGCGACTCTGGTGGCCGCCATGTTCGTCGCTGTGGTCGCTCTTCCCCACTTGGTCGACATCGACCGCTTCCGTCCCCAGCTGGAATCGGGCATGTCTTCTTCCCTGGGTCGTGAAGTCCACGTCGGGCACATGGAATTGTCGCTGCTCTCCGGCGGCGCGCGCGTCGAGCAGCTTTCCATCGCCGACGATCCTTCCTATAGCAAGGACACCTTTCTTCAGGCGAAATCGCTGGGAGTAGGAGTTAGCTTCCTGTCGCTGATCTTCTCCCGCTCGCTGCACGTTACGTCTCTGACTCTGGATGAACCACGGCTGACGGCCATCCAATCGGCCACCGGCGAGTGGAATTTCGCCAGCCTCGGCGGTACGAGCAAGTCAGATGACGACCCCGCCAAGGGCGGCGTGGCAAGCTCGGTGACGTCGGTCGTGCTGGATCGGTTGAAGATTTCCAACGCCACCATCGAAGTGGCCTCCCGTCAGCCGGGCAGCAAGCCGGCGATCTTGAAGAACGTCGATGTGGATCTCAAGAACGTTTCATTTGACGGAGCGATGAACTTCGTCCTGTCGGCGCGCACCGATTCCGGCAAGCTCGAGATCAGCGGAGAAGCCGGTCCAGTCAATCGCGCGAATCCCGACCAGACTCCGTTCCACGCAGACATCAAGGCGAACAAGGCGGATCTGGCGCAGATCGCCTCGCTTGGAGTTTCCTGCGGCTTGGCGGGAATTCTGACTCTCGACGGAGCCGTCACTTCCGACGGCGCCACCATCCACAGCGAAGGCAAAGCCACCGCCGACAAGCTGCGGCTCGTGTCTGGAGGACAGCCGGCCCATCAGGAAGTTTCACTTCATTATGCAACCGACTATTCGGTTGCGCAGAAGATGGGCGTGATCCGAAATAGCGAAATCGTTGCCGGCAAGGGCGCCGCTGCAGTGTCCGGAACGTATGACGCCCACGGGAAGACTGTCATCGTCCACGTGAAGCTCTCGGGCAATCAACTGCCTCTGGACAGTGTGGAAGGCGTTCTCCCGGCGATCGGAGTCGTGCTGCCGGGAGGTTCGAAGATTCACGGTGGCACAGTAACCGCATCGCTCTCACTCGACGGCCCGGTGGACCGCCTCGTCACCTCCGGCAACGCCCAGATCGCCGATGCTCACTTAGCAGGATTCGATCTCGGTTCCAAATTGTCATCCCTGCCGGGAATGAGTGCGGCCAAGAGCGGAACAGAGCTCTCGATCACGAAATTGAGTACACAAATGCGTATCGGGCCGCAAGGCACGCACCTCGGTGGCTTTGACGGCGTATTCGCAGGCATCGGCAGCATTACCGGTGACGGAGACATCAGCGCGAACAATCATCTGCAATTCAAGATGGTCGCGCATGTGGCCAGCAATGGCGCGGTCCGCTATGGACTCAACCATGTCGGTCTGAAGAACTTGCCCAACGACGTTCCCTTTCAAGTCGTCGGAACGACCTCGATGCCGGTCATCATCCCTGACCTGAGCGGGATGGCGAAGAACTCGGCGAAGAGCGTTGCTACGAGCGCCGCAAAGAACCAGTTAAAGAAGCTGATCTCGCCCGCAAGCAAGAATCCATCCGCTTCGACCCAGCAGGCCAGCACCAAGAAGCCTGGGTTCTTCCATCGCCTGTTTGGAAAGAAGGACAAGACCGCTGCAGACAGCGTGCAGCTAGCCGCGCAGAGAACGAAGTAGGGGAAATCGAAACTTTAGAGGATGAAAAGGCCGCCATTCCCGCGAATGGCGGCTATTTTGTTTCGCTGGATTTAGTCAGTGCTCGTGCCGCTCGATTTGCGATCAATCCGAAGCCTTTTTGCTGCGCCTCCTTCCGAACCTCGGTCAGCTTGTTTCGTCCGGCGGTTCGATTTCCTGAGGTCGTCTCCACTTCACCGAGCGCCAGTTGGGCCTCCAGCGCATATCCGGCGTATCCGAGCCTCGCTGCGTTTGTGGCCGTTTCCTGCAAAGTCCGGAGTGCGTCTTCCGTTTTTCCCGCGGCGGCCTGTACCTGCGCACCAACAATAGAGGCGCGCAGCCGCACCGAAAAGTCCTGGCTCTTGGCCAACAAGTCGTGCGCGGACGAAGTTTCTTTCTCCGCATCCGCGACACGTCCCTGCGATAGCAAAATCCTCGCGAGCAAGCTGTCGGCGAGGATCTCATCGTCGCCGAGCCCTTCCTTACGGAACTCGTCCCTCGCCTGCCGCAGCGCGCCGTCCGCATCGGCCGCGTGTCCTTGTTCTACTTGCAAGACGGCGAGCGCCATTTGAGTTTCCGCGGCGTTGCCCTTCTCGCCCATCTGTGTTCGCAGCGCCATCGATTCGTCGTAATTAGCCTTCGCACCTGCCAGATCACCCTCCGCCGTCAGCACGTCCCCTACGCTGAAGAGTGCATACGCGACGCCGCTCTGATCGCCGATCTGCTTCGACAACTCCCCGGATTGCTCATACATCTTGCGCGCGCCCTTCAGATCGCCCTGCCAGCGGAGAACCTCTCCAAGGTTGTAAAGAGCTGTTCCAGTTCGCTCCTGATCGCCGATCTCGCGCGAAGCAGCAAGCCCTTCTTCCAGCATCTTCTTGCCTTGTTTCAGGTCGCCCTGCTGAAGCGTGCGGGCAGCGATACTACCCAGCACGGCGGCTGCGCTGTGCTTGTCCCCAACCTCGCGAAACGTCGCGAGCGATTCGTTCGCCATCTTGATCGAGCCCGCGAGATCTCCCTGTTCCCCCAAGGCGTTTGCAAGATTGTTGAGGGTGGTGGCGATGGCCCGGTTGTCCCCGGTCTCGCGTTCGATGTTCAGCGCAGCCTCGTAGGTTTTGGCAGCCTCGGTGAAGTTGCCTTGATCAAAGTGAACGATCCCAATGATGGTGAGCGCCTTGGCGACTTCAGTTCTCGCGCCCGATGAATCCGCGATGCTGGAGGCCTCCTGCGCGCCGCGGATCGCGTCTTCCAGCTTGCCCTGTTTTTCGAGCGCTCGGGCTCTTTGGTTCAATGCGCGTGCCAGCAATAATTTCGCTCCCAAATCACGCGCGCGATTCGCTGCCGCTTCTGCCGCGGCCTGCTGTTCCTTGTAGGCTCCCTTAACGTCGAAGACGTCTGCCTGTTGCAAATCAATGCGAGGATCGTCACGATCTGGAGCCGGCAGCCTCCGCAGAGTGGCCAGGGTTGCCAGCGCTTCATCCACGGTTCGCCCCTGTCGTTGCGCGGACGCCAGTCGCAGCCCGTACTCAATGTTGTCGGGGAAGAATTCGAAAAGCGTGTGATAGATCTCCACCGCTTTGTCCCACTTGCGATTCAGCTCCCAGTCTCTGCCCTCAATCCACAATTGCTCTTCGTGCGAGAGTCCGGACGAAAGATCGCGAGCTTTCTTGGATTCCTCGCGAGCCTTCTGGTCGTAGCCCATCGCCTGCCAGGCATCCGCGAGCGCTGAATGCCCGAGGGCAAAATTCGGATCGGCGGCCACGGCCTTTTGCAGCAGATCGCGGGCCGCGATGGCATCCACGACTCGAAGCTTCGCCAGTCCTTCGGAATACAGCCGCACGGCCTCAGGATTCGAGGGCAGCGAAGCCTGCACAGTCGCGGCCTCGCCCGGGGTGATGTCCCCCACTCCGAGCTTGCGCCGCAGATCCGTGCCCGCTTTTGTTGCCAGATCGTCCAGCGAACTCTCGCTACCTTTTTCCGAGATGGTTGCTGCAATCTCGCCGGTTTTCGTGTCCTGCAGCCAGAGGTCCACGCGGACTTGCCCCGCCGCGACTCCCTGATCCAGGTAAGCGCCGAGCACAACGTAATCGCTGCCCAAATATTTGCGAAGATGCGCGAGGGTGTCGGGCGCTAATGTCTGCTTTCCTGTTAGGCCAAGGTCTGAGCTCGCGCGGGCAATGTTTTCTCCGGGAAAGGTGTGCAGCTTTTCTCCAGCGGCCAGTTCTGCGGTCAGCATTTCAGGCAGCGCGGTGGATACCCATTCGGTGTCCGTGCGTCCGGAAAGATTGTGAAATGGCAGCACCGCGATCGAAGGGCGAACTGCAATTCCCGCGGTCGTCAATTTCGTTGATTCAACCGGAGCGCGTTGGCGCATCTTCGCGATGATGACACCCGCCACCACGATGACCGCCAGCACGAGCGATGCAGCCAATATCTTTCGCTTAAGACTCCACCCGCCGCGATGCGAGGTCTCTCCGCGCAGCGCTTCGGCGACTTCATCGCCATTCTGAAACCGGTTCTTGGGATCGCGCTGCAGGCATTTCAGAATGACCGCTTCCCACTGCCGGTCGAGGTTCGGCACCAGCATGTGCGGCGGCGCCGGATCCTCTTTGATGCGCCGCACCGCCATCGACAGCGGAGTTGCATCTTCGAATGCTCTCGTTCCGGTTGCCATCTGGTACAGCACCAATCCGAGCGAGTACACGTCGGAAGCGGGCGTCAGATCTTTTCCTTCCACCTGTTCGGGCGACATGTACGCGGGCGTTCCCAGCACTTCACCTGCGCCCGTAATTGAAGCTCCGAGGCTGACATCCTGTTTCGAACGCAGCGCCAGCCCGAAATCCGTAATGACCGCGCGTACTTTCTTCGGGCCGGGAACCAGCAACACGTTTCCAGGTTTGAAATCGCGGTGCAGCACTCCGGCTGCATGCGCCGCACCCAATCCCGACGCCATCTGCAGCGCGATCGGGCGGGCATCTTCGATTGCAACCCTGGGCTGGCTGCGCAGAAATTCTCCCAGAGTTTGTCCCTCGAGCAACTCCATGGCGACAAAGACTACAGAGCCCGCGCTGGAATCTCCGGACGAACCAGCTGGATTCCGGAACAGTTCGAAAATCCGGCAAACATTCGGATGGGTGACTTTCCGCGCAAGATGAACCTCGCGCTTGAAGCGATCGAGTGCGCGCGCATCATGCAGCAGCTCGCTGCGGATCGACTTCAGAGCGACCCGCTCGTGCAGTTCCGTGTCTTCGGCTTCGTAAACTTCGCCCATTCCTCCGCGCGCCAGGAATCGCGTAATCCGAAATCGGTCGGAAACCACATCGCCGGGGGAAAACGCATGATTGTCTGCAGAGACAGTCGAATACGGAGTCGCATGAAGTGCTGCGCGCGAGAGCAGCCCTCCCGATTCGACATGATGCGCCAGCAGTCGCTGGACTTCGCTCCGCACCAGGGGGTCCTGGGCGGCTGAGGCGAGAAACGAGTTGCGCTCGGCGGGCGTTTTCTCGAGCGCGATCTCAAATAGCGCCTTGACGTTCTCCCATTGCTGCGGCGTCAATTCCATAGCGCTCTTTCAAATCTGCATAGAGCCAGGCTTTTGCCACGCTCCAGTCACGCTTGATGGTCTTGGGGGAGACTCCAAGCACTTCGGCCGCTTCTTCGACGCTCAAGCCGCCGAAGAAACGCAATTCAACCACACGGGCCTGCCGGGGATCGAACTTCGCCAACTGGTTCAGAGAATCATCCACTGCCAGCAGTTCGTCCGCCCGCTGTTCGGCGAAGATGAAGGCTTCGTCCAGCGATACCTTTCTCTGTTCGCCGCCGCGTTTTTCCCGGGTATGTCCGCGTGCGTGGTCGATCAGGATCCGCCGCATAAGTTGCGCTGCGATTCCAAAGAAATGAGCCCGGCTCTGCCAGTTGACCGACCGCTGCTCGACAAGCTTCAGGTAAGCTTCATGAACCAGAGCCGTCGCCTGAAGGGTGTGGTCGACTCGCTCTTTACGCATGTAACTTCCGGCCAGCTTGCGCAATTCGCCGTACACGACCGGGATGAGCTTCGAGGCCGCGCCATCGTCTCCGCGCGTCAGAGCCGACAGCAACAACGTGACTTCATCGCCTTCGCTCATCTCGGGAGGAGACATTCTACCCTTGAAAAGTCAATTTCGGGTGAAGAAACCGTGACATTAATGGAAGGCGTGCCAGCCATTAAAATCGGTAGGCGCCGCGCCTCCAAGAGTTCGCTTGACCTGGTGGATCCAGGCAGGTGGCATTGCAATCGAACGCGTAATTCTTGACCGCATGGCAGATCGACCTTCAGTCCGCCCCCGAACCGGCTTCAGTTGGAACGTGCTGGTACGCGCCCTCCGGCATCGCAACTACCGCTTGTTCTTCGGCGGACAGGGAATTTCTCTCATCGGCACCTGGATGACGCGCGTCGCCACCGGCTGGCTCGTTTATCGACTGACTGGGTCCGCGTTTCTGCTGGGCCTGGTCAGTTTCGCCGGGCAGATCCCAATCTTGTTTCTCGGTCCTTTCGCGGGAGTCTGGGTCGATCGCCTCAATCGCCACCGGGTCCTCATCTTCACGCAAATATTGTCAATGCTGCAGTCTTTCGCCCTGGCGATTCTGGCGCTTCTCGGGATCATCACCGTCACCGAGGTCATCCTTCTCAATCTCTTTCAGGGAGCGGTGAATGCCTTCGACATGCCGGCCCGGCAGGCGTTTCTTGTCGAGATGGTCGAAGATAAGCAGGATCTAGGGAATGCCATCGCTCTGAATTCGTCATTGGTGAATGCCGCTCGCTTGATCGGCCCATCGATCGCGGGCATCCTGATCGCGGTGGTCGGCGAAGGTTATTGCTTTCTGATCGATGGCATCAGCTATCTCGCCGTCATCGCCTCACTCTTCGCAATGGTCGTCACGGTCCAGGCGAGCACTCGCGTGCACGAAAGCGTGCTCGCCGAATTGCGCGAAGGATGGGATTACGTGCGTGGCTTCCGCCCGATCTCTTCAATCCTGCTCCTATTGGCGGTGATCAGTCTGGTCGGGATGCCATACACCGCGCTGATGCCGATTTTCGCTGGACGGATTCTCCACGGAGGAGCGCACACGTTAGGTTTTCTGATGGGCGCCGTCGGAGTTGGCGCACTGATTGGAGCTGTGAGACTAGCGGCCCGAACCACCGTCCTTGGACTCGGCCGCGTTCTTCCTATGACGGCGGCTGGTTTCGGTGCTTCGCTGATCGCTTTTTCCGCATCGCGCCAATTATGGCTGTCGTTGTTATTGCTAGTCGTCACCGGCTTCTGCTTCATGCAGCAGATGGCTTCCAGCAACACGATCCTTCAGACGATTGTCGAAAACAAGAAGCGCGGCCGTGTCATGAGCTTCTACTCAATTTCGTTTCAGGGGATCGCACCCTTCGGCAGCCTGATTGCCGGCGCTGCCGCTAGCCGCATCGGAGCGCCCTACACGCTCATGATCGGCGGTGCGATCTGCATTGTCGGAGCGGCGCTCTTCGCGCTGCAACTGCCCGCTATCAGGAAACTCATCCGTCCGATCTACGCGCAGATGGGTATTATCCCTGAAGTGGCGCAAGGCCTTCACGCCGCGACGGCACTGAGGCAGCAGTCCGAGGAATAATCGCCGCAGCGCCAATTAAGACTGGTGCCGGACATACCAGGGAGCGCTAACGGTATGGATACGTTCGTTGCCGCGCGCCAGAAGCACCCATTCCAGAAGGCGTCCTCGCTGATTGTGGAGGAAATATTCGTACCACCGGTCT
Organism: uncultured Acidobacteriota bacterium; assembly: GCA_963787685.1. GTDB lineage: Bacteria > Acidobacteriota > Terriglobia > Terriglobales > Acidobacteriaceae > Sulfotelmatobacter. The sequence goes on along the minus strand of CAWBED010000017.1, from coordinate 1,848 downwards.
TCCACCAACTCTGGAATGACAACAACAATGTTGCGCCCCGGATTCTTCTTCGAAAGATCGAGGACGAACTGCACCACTGGAATGATGACGAAGCGATACGGTGACGGCAGAATGTGAAGCTCAGGCGGCTCTCTGCCTTCTGCGCGGAACGGTTGCACCACGTATTGCTCCCAATCGTCTTTAAGAAGTTCCGAATGCTCGCTGGGCTCGACGTGCAACGCGACCACGGTGGGCGAAAGGCGAGCCGCAAATTCGATTCCTTGTCGCGTAATGTTGCTCCATCGGTCGATGGTGATGACTGCAATGGGATGCTGGTTAAGGCCGGGCGCGTCCACCGGAACCTTGCAAGTAGTCAGGACTTTTACGGCGTGGTAATGCCGCCGCACGACAGAGAAGAAAACAATCGTCAACGGAATGAAGAGCAAAGTGATCCATGCGCCTTCAACGAATTTCGCAACCAGCACGACGACGGTTGTGACTCCGGTGACGAAGGCTCCAAGTCCGTTCACGAACGCGCTCTTCAGCCAGTGAGGGCCACGATTTTTCCTCCAGTGCATAACCATGCCGGCCTGCGAGAGCGTGAAGGCAAGGAATGCCCCAACTGCATAAAGCGGGATCAGCCGGTCGGTAACGCCGCCGAATGCGACAAGCACTCCGCCACACAGCAGCGCCAGCACGACGATGCCGTAGGTGTAGACCAGGCGCCGGCCACGATAGCCAAAGACATGCGGAAGATAATTGTTCTGCGCGATGGCGCGACAGAGTCGTGGAAAATCCGCGAACGCCGTATTAGCGGAGAGAGACAGAACAACAAGGATCGAGCCGATGGTAAGGTAGTAAAAAAGTCCTTTGCCGAAAACCGCTGCGGTCAGCATCGAGAGCACGCTCTGATATCCAGGTTGGCCGGGATCGGTTGCAGCAATCCCATATGTCTTCACCAGATAAGAAATTCCCGCCAGCAGCACTGCCAGAAGAAAAATAATTACGGTCAGGGTGCGTTGGGCGTTCTTCACGGTCGGTTCGCGAAACGCCTTCACGCCGTTGCTGACGGCTTCGACTCCAGTCAACGCCGTGCAACCGCTGGCAAAAACTTTCAGCAGCAGCCAGTAGCTCACCGCTTCAGTGATCGGAGGCGGAGGAGGAAGGGCGACCGCCGGTGTCGGATGACCTCCGCTGAAAAGCACGCGGAAAATGCCACCCACGATGGTGATGAGCAGGGTTCCCACAAAAAGATACGTGGGAATCGCAAAAGCAGTGCCAGCTTCGCGCACACCACGCAGATTAAGAATGGTGATGACGACGAGAATACCCACGCAGAGAACTACCGTGTGCGGCAGCAAAGAAGGGACGGCCGAAACCAAGGCTCCGACTCCGGCGGAAATACCCACCGCGGCTGTCAGAATGTAATCCGCAAGCAGAGCGGCAGCTGCCAGCAGGCCAGCGGGCGCTCCCAGGTTGAAACGCGCAACGGTATACGATCCACCACCCGAAGGATAGGCCGCAATAGTCTGTCGGTACGAAAAGTACACGATCACGAGCAACGTGATAATGGCGGCGCTGATCGGCACGATGTAGCGCACACCCAGCAATCCAAGAGGAATCAAGAGGCTGAGGGCCGCTTCCGGACCGTAAGCTGCGGAGCTTAGCCCGTCGAGACCAAAGATTGGAATCCCCTGCACGGGGCCAATCTGCTCAGCCCGCTCGTCAGTGGTCTTGATTGGTTTGCCGACAACGAGATCGAGTATGTTCATGGGTGGCCCAGTTTGGATTTATTAATCAGTCGACTTCCGGTCAGTTTCTCGAAACGAGGTCCGATACAGGCAGGCTTCTAGACAACCCAGAAAATGA
>CAWBED010000016.1:0-13254 GCA_963787685.1 uncultured Acidobacteriota bacterium | reverse complement strand
GAATCTTTACAGCAGCACAACATTCTATCGAAGATACTAATGGATCCAAGGTGCCCCATTTTCTCGCGCGTGCTGTGCGCCAGAAATGAGGATTTTGACTTTCGTCAGCGCATCCCACGCTCCCACCCGTCGGTCGTTATATCATTCTTCTCCGGAGGAACCATGCGCTCATCCTTTATACGTCTCTCGATCCCGGCTGCCGCTTTCGTCTTCGCCGCTAGCCTCGCATTCTCGCAGGCTGCTGAGGCTCCGCAGACGTTCAAACTAATTCCCAGCCTCGACAAAGAGATCATGGATCCTTCCACCGACCCCTGCGTGGATTTCTACCGCTACGCCTGCGGCAACTGGAGCAAGCTGCATCCCATCCCGAGCGACTCGCCCTACTCCGACCAGTTCTACAATCTCGATCAATTCAACCGCCAGGTTCTCCATGCCATTCTGGAAAAGGCCGCCGCGCCCAGCAGCGCGCGCGATGCCAACACGCAAAAAATCGGCGACTACTACGCCAGCTGCATGGACGAAGCCGCCCTTCAGAAAAAAGCGATGGCGCCGCTCCAGCCCGAGCTCGATCGCATCAACGCACTCTCCAGCAAAGATCAGCTTCCTGAATTGCTGGCGCACTTTCAGCTCATCAATGTGAACGCCTTTCTTGGGTTCGGTTCACAACAGGATTTCAAAGACGCCACGCAGCAAATCGCTGCCGTCGCTCAAGGCGGCCTCGGATTGCCCGAGAAAGATTATTACCTGCGCACCGGAGACAAAGACGAAGAGATCCGCAAGCAATACGTCCAGCATGTCACCAACATGCTCAAGCTTCTCGGCTCAAGCGAGACACAGGCGGCCTCCGACGCGCAAGCCATCATGAAGCTCGAAACTGCGCTTGCGAAAGTTTCTCTCGACGTGACCTCGCAGCGCGATCCTCACAACATCTATCACATGATGCCGAACAGCGGCCTGCAGGCGCTCACTCCCGCTCTCAACTGGGATCATTTCTATAGCGCTACAAAATCGCCGCAGTTCAAAGAGCTCAACGTCGCCGAGCCGGATTTCTTCAAAGGTCTCAACCAGGTCATCGCCGACACCGATCTCGCGACGATCAAGGTCTATCTGCGCTGGCAACTCGTCCACTCGCTCCCCAGCGTCATTCTGCCGAAGGCCCTCGACGACGAGCGCTTCGATTTCGATGGACGCAAGCTCGTCGGCATTCCCGAGCAAGAGCCGCGTTGGAAGCGCTGCGTGGCCGCTACCGATAGCGCGCTTGGCGAAGCTCTCGGCAAAGCTTACGTCGATCAGCAATTTCCCGCGTCGAGCAAAGAGCAGTCGATGCAGATGATTCACGACATCGAGTCCGCTCTCGGCCGCGACATCGACAGCCTCGACTGGATGAGCCCGGAAACCAAAAAGCTGGCGCAGGAAAAACTTCATCTCATCGCCAACAAGGTCGGCTATCCAAGTCATTGGCGCGACTATTCAAAACTCACCGTCGAACGTGGTGACGCTCTTGGCAACGACCTTCGGGCCGCCGAATTCGAATCTCACCGCCAGCTCGCCAAGATCGGACAGCCCGTCGATCGCGATGAGTGGGGCATGTCTCCGCCGACCGTCAACGCCTATTACAACCCCAGCATGAACGACATCAACTTTCCCGCGGGAGTCCTGCAGTCTCCGTTCTTCGATCCTCCGTCTGCGCCCGCTCTGAACTACGGCCACATTGGACTCTTCATGGGCCACGAAATCACGCACGGCTTCGACGATCAGGGACGCCAGTTCGACGGCCACGGCAATCTCCACGATTGGTGGACCAAAGAAGACTCCGACAAGTTCAACGAAAAAGCCGAATGCATCGTCAACGAGTACGCTCAGTTCAGCGTCGGCGATACCAAGCTCAACGGCAAGCTCACGCTCGGCGAAAACACTGCCGACAACGGCGGACTCCGTCTCGCTTACATAGCGTTCCTCGCGCGAGCCGCGCAGCAGGGAACTGATCTCGAAAAGAAAACTGCCAGCGGCTTCACGCCGCTGCAGGAACTCTTCCTCGGATTCGCGCAGGACTGGTGCGCTGAATGGCGTCCCGAACTCGAGCGCCTGATCGCCACGACCGATCCGCATTCTCCCGACCGTTTCCGCGCCAACGGAGTCTTAGTCAACATGCCCGAATTCGGCAAAGCCTTCAGCTGCAAAGCAGGCCAGCCGATGGTCTCCGCTAAGGCCTGCCGCGTCTGGTAAGAGTCGCGGCGAAGGCCACGGATTTATCGGTGCCGTAAAGCATCACAAAACGATTCGACTTGAGACGGTGAGTCGGTCATCCCTATCCACCGGCCTGTGCGCGAAATAATATTTTTTCTCTTTTCCCCAACTCAGCACTCGCGCTTGATGCAGCAATCTGCGTTCGCGCGCTAGCTCTTGGTACGCCCGCTCCCACTCGGGCATCGCAGGCCGCCGGGTTCGATCTGTGTGCCCGCGCCGCGCCAGCCGATCTTGCAGCACTCTCGCCGGATGCTGGAACAACCGCTTGTACTCGCCACGCTCCGCGCGAATATCAAAGCGTACTTGGGACTGATAGTTTGCCCAATCCATTGCGAACCACCTACTTCCAGCGCGGCGGACGTTCATCCGCCGACACTAGTGATCCCCCGGCATGCAAAATATGCTAAAGCTTCACGACCACTCGAACAAGGCACATCTCCATGCAAGTCAACTTCGCTGTCGTTTCGATAACTCGATCGGCATCGGTAAGCATCCTCAAGGTGCTGGTGATTGCTTCCGTGCTCGGCTTGTGGTTCTATGCGTGGTACCGAAACGATGAGCGGAGGCTCAAGCGCGATTTCGCGCACCTGCCGCCCTTTGACGGACCTCTCGAGAATTGCCTGATCCGTTTTCCCGCCGGAGAAACGAAGACCGATTGTGTGCTGGGCGTGAACAGCGAAGGCCTCTATCTCTCTTCGTCTGCGCAAGCGATTCAACGCAACAAATGGCTGACGTGGCGTCATCCTTATTACGTCCTCCGCACGCCGCTTTTGATCCCGTGGAATCGCTTGCAATATTCGCAGGCAAAATTTCCCCTGCGGGATTATGTTCGCTTCTCCGTGCCTTCCAACAACACAACGTTCTTCATCCCGCGCCCCACGGCGGAGGTGTTACTTACCCGAGCCGACCGTCCTCTTCCACTTTCATAAGCGAAGTGAGGGGTCCGGCGTTTCGAGCAATCATTCTAGGTGGCCTTTTTGTCCGGCTGCGGTTTGGGCTGCACGAGTGATCCGTATTTTTCGACCAAGCCGCTTTTGCGAACCATGTCGGCGAGTTGCGCTCCGATTTCTGCCGGCTTGAACGTTGCAGCAGGCTTTTTCTCGGCGGGCTGCGGCGGAGCTGGTGGCTGTGCTTGGGTTGCGGGCCGATCTTTGTACTGAACTTTGAGGCAGTCGTATTCGTCGCGGACCAATTGCGCTTCCGGATGATGCGCGGCCCACATCTTCAATCTCTCTTCGCTCTCGCCGCGCTTGCGGCCGTTTTCCACTCGCTCTTCACGCATCTTGGCATACAGGGCTTCGGCGGGATCGAGCTTGGGCGCTGGTTCTTCCTCGTCTTCTTCGTCCTCATCTTCGAAGTCCTCGTCTTCCCAAACGCTCTCGCCAAGGAGTGTGTTGCCGGCGTTGCGAGGTTCTAGGATGACTTCGTTGGGGATCGGCTTGAACTCGGTCATGCGCAGGTTTGTGCTTGCGGTTTGCAGCGCATAAAGAAGAAGGCTCGCGGTCTTGTGCTCGATCTGCTGCGAGACCAGAAGGCGCATGACTTGCATGAGCGCGATCTGGATGGAGTTGGCGTCCTCAAGGACGGGAAGAATAAAGGTAGCGGGAGCGCGCTTGCGGTCGACAGCGAGCTTGATGCGCTCGTCCTGAAAGCGTTTATGAAAAAAGCAGAGACGGTTGCGGCGGAGCGCGGGCGATCCGCACTGAGTGCCATTGATTTTTAAGTGCTGACAACGATTGGGATAGTTCGACATGAGTGCCTCCTCCCCTCCCCGGGTGGTCTAGTGGAATCATCGGGTTAGGGGAAATTTATGAATTAATCTATGAGCTGCAATCAGTTACGGGCAAAATCTTGAGGGAGTAGGAGTTGGGGTGTGTTATTTCCCCTTTATGAAAGTCAAAGTCCCCACCCCTTCGACTTGGCTCAGGGCAGGCTCTGTCGCAAAAAACGCGACAAGGGTGGGGCACCCTCGGGATTGTTTTGCCTGGATGAATGCGGTTCATGAGCCGAGTGTGGGGGATAGAGTTTTCTCAGTCAAGGTTGGATGAACATGGGCGGGCTGTGGAAAACTTTCGGGCTGTAGCGGCTGATGCCAACGGCTGGATGATGAGTGTAAACGCTTCGTTTTAGCCGTCGAGATTGAACTTCCGGTATCACTTTCTACTCGCTGACTTATCGTTACTAATCTGCTCAACTTCCTTGAGGCCGGTTTCTGGATACTTCCTGTTTGCCGACTTTCCGGGAGCTAAGGGACCAACGTCCCAACACTCCGCTCACCGGACTGGCTCACTTCATTGCCTCCAGGGTCACTTCCTTGGTGATTTTGTCGTGTCCCCGCATCACGGTGACCATTACCTTTTCGCCCTCGGAGTAGACATGCACGAGCCTGGCATAGTCAATGTAGTTGTCGATCTCCCTTCCGCCGTATTCGATCAACACATCGCCGGATTTGAATCCTGCCTTGCCTGCGGGACCATCCTCGGGCACTTTAACTAACTTCATGCCACCGTGTTCCGCCTTGTAATCAGGGTCGACACCGAAATCGGGGGGAAGTTGGGAGGTATGACCGAGCGTGATTTTCCAACCCTCTGGCGTTTTCACCAGGATGAAGCTCTCCACGAAAGTCACATGCCACACGCCTCCAATCATGGCCCGGCCCACCGGATTATCGGCCGTCCATACGCTGTGCAACGTCACGGTGACCCATGCAACATCGCCCCGTACCTCGGCCACCGCGTCCTGGGGACGATAGTCGATGCGGACACCCGCGTCCTTCATGGCTTGGTAGAAGTGGCGAAGTCCGGGTTCTGTCGGGCCAGGATAGGACTCCTCGATCCCACGCGAATCCGCCGTGTGCAAGGAATCCAACTTGTCGAAATCGAACGTCTGGCAAGCTTGCTCGTGTGCCAGAACCACATTTATGGCTGCCTTCTTTTCGTCCTCTTCTGATGCTGTGCGTGTCATGGAAGCACCCAGCACAACAGAGATCAATATCACTGCCGCGAAAAGCATTCCGACGCGTCGTTGCATTGCATCCCCCCGCTGATGGTGCACCATCCTAGTTTGCAGTCAGGGACGCGTCAACGATCCGACCCGAGTTGCGAAGTTTCTAGATGGTCAAGAACCGCTCTAGCTCCTGAATCACGGGCTACCCGTCAGTTGGGGACTCCTGGGGGACAACCCCAACTTCAGAGTTGCCGACAAGGCGGCCAGTGACACCGTTTCTTTCCAGTGCTTGCGAAGCACTGCTCGGCCGTAGAGGAAACTTCTGGATATTGCGATGGCCCTCTGCTAACCGGAGAAGCTATTGCGGATTCCACCGCATTGAATAGATTTGTACGACACTGGTGTCGCTCATCATGGCGGGTCGCCCGTCGGATGTGATTGAGAGAAAGTTCTCGAAGGGACTCGAGCTAACGGTCACCCCATCAAACAGAGCAACCAGAGTCCACCTGCCATCAGCAATATTCAATCGGTAAACTCCCGGTTGCTCTCCCCGCTCAGCAGCTATCTTGGCCATGAATATGGATTTGGAATCACCTGACCACCTCCAGAAGCCCCAGTCAGCCTCAATTTGTTTCAAGGTTCTCCAGGTTCTCGTTTCTCGAGAATAGACGACAACCCGTTTAGGTGGATTTGCTATTGCAACCATATATTTGCCGTCAGGCGACCAAGAAGGGATATAAGTACCCTCCGTGCCCGGCCACACAGACACCTTCTTGCTCGCGAGATCTAGAATCTTGATACCAACGGAGTGTCCAGGAGTCGGGATGTCACTGAAGTCGATGGATGTCCCGTCTGGAGACCAGGTGGGCATGACCTCGAGTTCACCTTCCGAAGTGAGCTGCTCGGGAACGCCGCCATCAACAGGGACGCGGTAAATTGCCTTGAAATTACAAAACACCAGCCATTTACTGTCGGAAGACCATTCCGGCATCCATGCTGGTATGTCTGTCAACTGGAGCCTTTCGCTGCCGTCAAGCCTGCTGCGCCACAACAAATGTCGGGGGTAGTCGGCGTAAACCATCCACTGGCGGTCAGGAGAAATCACGAAACTCGAGGCGGCCAGTCCATTCAAGAAAGGGATGAAACGTTGCTCTTTAGAATCGTAAGCCAGCATCGAACCCTGGGTGACCCGACCGATCACAAGCAGGCTGGCGCTGTCCCGGCTCGGGGTAAAGTCCAGCACATCCATTTGCTCCGGCGTAAGACGTACGGCCGAGGCTTTCTTCCAAAATTCAAACCACGGCGGAGAAACTAGTTCGTAAGTGCTGCTCAAGCGGCCAAGGTCCGAAGTGAAAACGAAATGCTTGCCGTCGGGAGTCCACTGACCGTTCCATTGGCCGGCGTCCGACTGCCAATCGAGAGGGAGTGCGTGAACATTGCTGCCATCTGCGTTCATTTCGAAAATTCGAACTGGATCGCTGGAGCTTTTTCCGTCCACCGTCGCCTGAATTCGCTTCGAATCGGGCGAAAAGCGGACACAACACGCAATCGTGCGATTCGTATTCCAGATTTCTCTGGAATTCGCACCGTTCGTATCGCTCACAAAAACCGAGTGCAAATCTGCATAGACGAGCGAGTGCCCATCCGGAGACCAACTCGCGCCGTGCGCCGTCAGGTTCCCCAACCTTCGTGGTGAGCCACCCAGAACCGGAATCGTCCATAGAGTGGTGCCTCCTGTCTCGTCGTTTGGATCCGACTTGGACATCAGCAACTGAGAAGCATCAGGAGAGATGTCAGAAACCTTCATTCCTGAGACAGAGGCCTGCAGCGGTTGCGTGGCGCCCCCGGCTACAGACATTTCGACAGGGTGCCCATCGCTTTGAAAATAAAGCCTTGCGCCGTCGGTAACCATTCCCCCGTCTTTTTTGTCGCCTGTAAAGGTAATCTGCTGCATCTCCAGTGGGGCAGTTGGGCCGCGAGATCCACCCAAGCTGACAAGAAGTAAGACAAGAAGTGCGGCCGTAGATGCCGCAGCAGCAGCAAGCAGCCAGGCATTCCTTGGTGTTCGTACGCTGCTTGTCCCGGCTGAGACGGCTCCGCTTGTTGCCTGTGTGCTCAAGTGGCGCAAGTCGACTGCGATTTCTTTGGCAGTTTGGTACCGGTCTTCCGGGTCCTTGGCGAGACACTTGAGAATAATGTCGTCAGCTTTCGCCGAGAGGTTTCGATTTACGTTGCTAGGCGGAGAAGCAGGGCGATTCAGAATTTCATCAACCAGCCGCGCATGCAGCGAGGAACCATACAAGCGCTGCCCGGTGGCAATCTCATAGAGCACGACCCCCAATGCGTAGATATCAGACCGAGTGTCGAGATTCTCACCACGCAACTGTTCCGGCGACATATACGGCAGTGTGCCTGTGATCGTGTTGGTTTCGGTCAACGTGGTTACGGCGGTTTTGTCGCTCTCCTGCACCAGCTTGGCCACACCAAAATCCAGGACTTTCACCAGTCCCGATTGAGTAACGAAGATGTTGCCGGGCTTGATGTCGCGATGAATTACTCCCTTGGAGTGTGCGGCTGCGAGCGCCTCGGCAATGGGCATTCCCAATTTTGCGACGAGCTCAGTGCCCACGGCTCGCCGGCCCGCAATATACATAGCGAGCGTCTGCCCATCTAGATATTCCATTACGATAAATTCGCGGCCCTCGTACACGTCGATATCGTAAATCGTGCAAATATTGGGATGGTTCAGCGATGAAGCGGCACGGGCTTCGCGGCGAAAACGCACTAGCGCGACGGAATCCGCCGCCATGTGTTCAGGGAGGAATTTAAGCGCGACCAGGCGGCCGAGTCTAGCGTCTTCGGCTTTATATACCACTCCCATGCCGCCGAAGCCGATTTCTTCGAGAATGCGATAGTGTCCAACCGTCACGCCCTTCAAGTCAGGTCGCGGCGCTGCTGCGGTTGTGGCGGAAGGAGCGCTATGGGTGTTCATCAGGTCCGCAAATGCTGGTTTCTCGATGAAGCTCGCGGAGTCGCTGTGATGAGCCAGCAGCGATTCCACCTCGCGGCGCAGTTCTTCATCGCCAGCGCACGACTCCTCGATCACTGAGCCCCGCCGGCTTTCGTTCGCCTCGAGAGCCTTGTGAAAAATGCTTTCGATTTTTCCCCATCGCTCAGGCTTCATCGGATTTACTTCCACTCAGTTCGCGCATAAGCCACGCCTTGGCCAACCGCCAATCACGCGCCACGGTTTCGGGTGAAACCTTCAATACTTCCGCAGTTTCCTCGACACTAAGGCCGCCAAAAAAGCGCATTGTTACGACTTGGCTCTTGCGGTCGTCCACTTTCGCCAGCTGATTGAGCGCATCGTCTACAGCGACCAAATCAGCGGTGGGTTCCGGGGAGATTATCAGAGCATCGTCCAATGAGATCGCTTTTGCTCCATCGCCACGTTTGTGCGATTGCCGGGCACGGGCCTGGTCGGTGAGAATGCGCCGCATTTGTCGCGCACAAAGCGCGAAGAAGTGCGCCCGGTTCCGCCAGTCAATCGGTTTCAGATTGGATAGACGCAGATAAAGCTCATTGATCAGCGCCGTCGTCTGAAGCGTATGGCCGTCGCGTTCCCCTGACATGCAACGGCGGGCGGCCCGATGCAGTTCGCGGTAAACCTGAGGAGTCAGCTTGTCCAGAGCACGTTCGTCGCCTTGGCGCCAGGCCTGAAGCAGTTGCGTGATCTCGTGTTCGAGGGCGTCGTCCATCCAAATCCCTGGGCCGGAGGAGTAGCCAACTGCCGTAAACATTACCACACTACCCAGCGGTTTCAGGATTAGGTGCCCCAGAAGTTTCTTTCCGACTTACAGGTTTCCGCTGCGATTTTCGCTATATGGAGTGAAGGCAAGCTAACAGGCGCGGTGAGAACGACAACCGCGGCCAAAATCAAAGGAGAAAAGGACATGAAATCGATATTCAGGAAAATGATAGCGCCATTCAGCGTGCTTCTCGCGGGAACATTGTTGACGGCGACGGCTGTAGCGCAATCAGGAGCCGCCCATGGAGGAGGCTCGCGGCATGATGACAGTCAACTGGCCCAAATAGCTGAACTGGAACAGCTTCACGCAACTTTTCACGCGGCAGTGAGCGTGCACGATCCAGTGAATGGCGATTCGCCTGCGGTGATAACTCAGCGAATCCGCGAAGCACTTTCGATCTGGAGTGAAGATGCCGAACTCACTACCACGGCAGGAAATTATATCGGCAAGGGCGATCCGGATGATCCGGCAAGTTGCCCTCCACCCTCGGGCGATACGTCTGCCACCGGTCAACAGGGCACGCTGTGCACGTTCTTCAAGTATGTTTCCGGCGGGTTACAGGCAGCCAATAAGTATGTGTCGCTTTCCCCGGCGTACAAAACGAAGTTTGTCCCGGTAAAGGATGCTGACGGCGGATGGAAATCATCGGTGTATTTCGAATGCCATTACTTCGACGTGTCATTGAATCCAGCCACCGACCAGCCGTTTTGGACAGCCGAGAGCCACGTAAGCCTTGCTGGTGAAGCGAAAAAGATCAACGGGCGTTGGCTATTGACTGACGCCACCGCATCCGCCGTTGGAATTCCGGTTCCGCTGAAGCAGAATCCGGATGCTCGCGCTCGCCGAGGGCGAGCATCCGGATTATGCCAACCCAGTTCGTTTATCGGATGAGATGGACGAGTCACGGGCAACCCGGTAGTTAAGCTCAGGGTGGACTCTCAACGACCCTAGCCATCAGTCGGCTTCTCGTCAGCAACCGCCAACTGACGCTAAGAGCGTTTATGAGGACTCAACTCATCTCCTGTCGCTTGCCAAAAGCCGATCGCGCTCTATTACGGCCGCCGCTCTTTCACCACCTGTGACGGTTCGTCTCTTTTTTCGTCAGGTGGATTTAGCGTCGGCGAGGGAGTCCCTTTGCCGAGGCCTCGGATCCAGGTGGTTCACGGAACGGCTCGACAGCAATGCGCTCGTAACACACTTCCAGCACGGTCAGCGATTCTGAGCCGCCCGGCAATTGAAGGACTACGCTGTCACCCGCTGTTGACTTCATCAACGCGCGCCCCAGAGGTGACACCCAACTGATATGGTTGCGGCTGAGATCGATTTCGTCTGTGCCCACGATGCTGACCACTCGCTCCGCTCCTGCGGCATTGGCATAGCGAACGGTGGCTCCGAAGAATGCCCTAGCCGCCGCCTGCCCCGATCTTCGAGCTTCCGGGTCGACCACTTCCGCGGCTTCGATTCGCTTGGTGAGAAAACGAATCCGCCCATCGATCTGCCGCAGCCGCCGCTTGCCGTACTGATAGTCGGCGTTTTCACTGCGATCGCCGTTGCTGGCCGCCCACGCCACGACCTCCGTCACGGCCGGGCGTTCCCGGGTGAGCAGAAACCGGTGTTCATCTTTGAGACGCTCAAGTCCGCTCGGCGTGATGTAGTTCTTGACCGGCGTCGTGGGGGCGTCCGGTTGTGGTTTTCTCGTAAACCCTTTCCGCATCTCGTAATCCTACCAGCGCGAAGTGTTCCGGCAGGAACACAACGTCATGACGAAATAGGGAAGACGATATCGTCATGACAGCTAACATAAAGAAAACATGTCGGGGAACGTCCCGTCTGTCCTCGCATTCCCTGACAACGGAGGGAGGATTAAATTTCGTATAATCTCATGCGCGAAACCGGGGAGCAGAACATATGAACGTGCAAGAACAAATCGAGAAGTATATTACCGGCCAACCGGAGTCAAAACGCAGTGACATGCGAGAGTTGCATCGACTCACACTGCAAGCGTCACCAAAGTGCAAATTATGGTTCTTCGATGGTAAAGACAGCAATAATCATGCTGTTACCAACCCTACGATTGGATATGGATTTCACACAATAAAATATGCCAACGGAAAAAGTAGAGAGTTTTTTCAAATTGGTGTGAGCGGAAACAAAACCGGAATCTCTGTCTATATTCTTGGTCTCAAAGATAAGAAGTACCTAGCCAAAACGTATGGAAGAAAACTAGGCAAGGCGAGCGTGACCGGATATTGCATTCGCTTTAAAGCTCTAAAGGATATAAACATCGATACGCTTGAAGCGGCAATACGATATGGGCTTACAGCTTAGAAGGAAAAAGGAGGCAGGTAGCCCATTTTTAAATTGCACCATTGCTACGGAGGTGCTCCATCCTTGCGTTTTTGCAAGGCTGGGCGGCGATGTTGCCGGCGCAACTTTTGTCCGTTCTACACTACCCGTTGCTTATGCCGTCGCCGTACCCGCTCTTCGCAAAGTACGCGAATGACAGGGCACCCGCTGCTGTGGTGGGTTCTACAGTTTGAAGGCCGGGTCACCCAGCCAGAGATATCCATACGCCGCGCGGCGCATTGAATACTGAAGGTCCCAAAAACCAAAATCCCCGCCCATTCGCGCAAACGGCGCGCGATAAGGACGGGGTATCTGGTCTCCTGAGCTTTACTTCTTGGGCCGCGACTCCGGCGGCACAAGACCTGCGAGGCGGTAGTACACAACGAGCTGGCCGTAGTGTTCACCGCTGTGTTCGATGATGCCGTATGCGATGTCGAGAACGCGCGCTTTCTGATCACCGTATACGACAGTCTGCATCAGGTCTTTCTCGCCCTTTGACTGAATGGCAGCGGCGCCGTCGGCAACGGATTTCTTTACGAATGCGACGATGTCGGCCTTTGTTTTGTACTGGTCGCGCTTCGGATCTTCTGCCGCGGGAGGCTTCTTCCCCGTCACGGGATTGGTGAAGTAATACATTGAACCCGCAGCATGCAGCAATTGCTCTGCGAAGCTCCGCTGCGCGGGCGTCGGCTTGAAGTCATATTTGTCCTCGGGAAAATCTTCGGCCATCGCAGTCAGCTTGCGGCCAACCTCGTTCCAGGAATCGAGCACGACTTTTAATTCGGGGTCGGCAGGCTTGACGGCTGTATCTTTCTTCATCGCGTCCTGGGCATGGGCAGGAAATGCGAATGCCAGCAGGACGATAGCGAGAAGCGGTATGTTTTTCATTTCTTTCTCCACGATTGAATTTCGCAATCAAAGCATCAACTTCCTATTTCGCCTGCGCTAGCCCCGCAACAACTGCGGCAACTTTATCGAGTTGCTCAGTCCAGCCCTCTGCTTGCCCGCTGTTTTTTGCGTTCTCCATGGTTTCATTTCCAATGAGGGTGAGTTTCGTCTGGCCGTTTCCAAAATCCTCAAAAATAACGACGTTCTGCGCATCGTCTATGGCCTCATGTTCAACTCCATATTCTGCAGGCTCAACCTTGTTTCCCTGCGGGTCGGAAAAGTACATGGAGAAAACGATCTTCTCGTGCAGAACAATCTCGTGGTATTCACCAGCATTCCAGCCCTCCTGACCATCCGGCGTTCTCATGCACCAGAGAAACTTTCCTCCTACGCGAAAATCCATCTTGCAAACAGGCGCAGTAAAACCCTTCGGCCCCCACCACTGCATCACATACTTCGGGTCTGTCCACGCCTTCCAAACCAATGCGCGCGGGGCATCAAAAACTCTTGTGACGACCATCCGCTCTGTCTCGTTCACCGTGCTTTTTGTCATCTCTGATCTCCTCTTTCTTCATTTGATTTACAACTGCATCCAGTTTGTCGAAGCTCTCTTCCCAGAATCGGCGATAGCGAATCGCCCAGTCGCTGACTGTCTTGATCGCCGCTGGCCTAAGCGAGCACACACTCTCTCGTCCACGCTTAGTCTTGATCACAATCCGCGCCCGCACCAGGTAGGCAATATGTTTTGAAATCATCTGCTGCGAAAGTGCAAACCGTTCCGTCAATCCATGCACAGATGCAGGCCCATGGGAGAGTCGTTCGATCATTGCCCGCCGGGTTGGATCCGACAAAGCCGCAAACGTCGTGCCCAATTTATCCACAACCATATGGTAGTGGATTATCAGTCAATGTCAAGTGTGAATTGTGCGATCCTTGATTTCTGTTCACTGATAGCCAAAGTGGCAGCGCTGGCGGAAATCTTCTGGCCGGGCTACTGACAAGCGAGTTTTATGGCCTT
>CAWBED010000015.1:0-269487 GCA_963787685.1 uncultured Acidobacteriota bacterium | reverse complement strand
TAAACGCTGGTTACAACACTTTACTTTCCGGCGTGAACGGACAGTGCTATACCTCGGAGTGTGAGGGAAAGGCCCGCAAGACAGCTCTTGCCTTACACGAGCAGACATTCATTTAAAGTGGGCCTGAAACGGAGATCCCATGAAAGTCGCTCTCCTTGCATTACTTTTCGCAGCACCTGCATTCGCCCAGGCTCCGCCTACCGCTTCTACCGCAGCGTGCGGACCCGAGAACAGCAACTTCAACGTGAAGCTGGACGATTCCCAACACTCGCTGGCACAACCCGAACCGGGGAAGGCTTTGGTTTACTTCATTCAGGAAAAGGCCGCGGATAGCTTCGGCGTGACGACCCAGATCGGATTAGACGGAACATGGGTAGGCGCGAACAAGAACAGTTCCTATTTCGCTGTGTCCGTCGACCCCGGGGAGCATCATGTGTGCGCGAATGTGCAGTCCTTCAGGGGGCATCGCGTGGGGCTCGTTCATTTCACGGCGCAGGTAGGAATGGTGTATTACTTCGATGCGCGAATCGTTTACGGAGAACAAGCCGAGCCAATCTTGTTTCTTGGCGCCGTCGACAGCGACCAAGCCAAGTATCTAATCGCTACCACTCCGATGAGCGTGTCCAATCCCAAGAAGTAGTGTATGCGCTTTGGGCTGCAGTGCTCGACGGCGTAAGCAAGTCAGTTGGGGTAAAGATCCCCATTTACACTCCCATTACGCTCATCTCCCGAGAGTCAAAGCCGTTTTCTTTTCGCTCGCTGGTGTGATGCGCCTGCGGAGCGTCTAGGAGCTGGATTAAGTAGTTTTGCAGCCTTGGAATTTGCCCCGGTGAATAGCTCTACGGACCTGCAAGGAACCGAGGATAGGGGGAGGACAGTCCTTGCAGGACCGGAGCTATGTGCGTGAAGATAATCTAAATTTTATAAGAAAGTCGTAAAGACTCCGGACCGAGCTTTGGAGTAGGAACGAGCGCATGGGCGGGGGGGGTGTGTGAAAGCCTGATTTCAAGAGTTGAGGGTGTTTGTCACCACTCGTGACGCGAAGGAAGTTTGCGGCTACCCTGAGAGTCAATGGGCAAATTCAAAAAGTCGTTGGACCGGGACGAGCGGAGGCTTGTGATTTCTTGATTTCGGCGTTCCCACCGTCCCATCGCAGCTACGTTACAAACGGAAAAGGATTCACGCAAGATCAGTTGGTGAAAAATCGGGATTCCACTCGTCCACCGCGGACGCCTAAGTGCACCGACAGGGTCGTCACTTTCGTACCGCAGCTAATCGTACGGGTCCATGCTATCGTGCCATTCGAATTGACTCAGAGAATCGAGCAAGGAGCAGAGGCATGTTTTTTCTCTTTGGTGTGCGAACAAAGTCGAAACCTATCCAGCAAATCCAATATCCCTGCTCCAAGTGCAGCCGGACGACCGTTTTCACCGCCATGGAATCGAAGCGCTGGTTCACCCTGTTCTTTATTCCAGTGATCCCGCTCGGCGGCAACTTCCTGATCCGCTGTAATCTTTGTGGGTTAACCTTGAAGTGCTCGCCGGAATTGAAGGAGCAGATTACCGCCAAGGTGATAGCAGCTGGCGCGTAAGCGTCTAGACTGCTCGAGAACGGTTACGAGCCCTTCGAGACAAAACCGACATCGTGGCACCAGCAGAAGCGGCCTGCGCTCCGAATTCGTTCTAACGCCGCTATGAAGATATCTAGGTTCGAGGAGAAGTGATCACAGAGCACTGGTTTCGTGATGATGCGGGGACGACTCGGAATTTGTCGGCGACTTTGTCGACCGATAAAGGCTTGCTGAAATAGTAGCCCTGAATCTCGTCACACTGGTGTGAGCGCAAGAATGACATTTGCGCTTCATCTTCGACACCTTCGGCAATTACCTTGAGATTCAGACTTTTGGCCATGCTGATGATTGCGGTTGTGATCGCCGCATCATCAGGATTCACGGCGACATCTCGAACGAACGAACGGTCTATCTTCACCTTGCTAATCGGAAACCGTTTCAAATAGGCGAAGCTGGAATAGCCAGTTCCGAAGTCGTCAATCGCCAGGGTCAACCCCATGGCCTTTAATTCCTGAAGCACTGACAATGTGACGTCCACATTTGCCAGCAGCAGGCTTTCTGTCAGTTCCAGTTCGAGATAGTGCGGAGCGAGACCAGTCTCACGCAGCACTCTTCGAATAAGTTCACAGAAGCCCTGTTGGCGAAACTGCACCGCTGATACGTTTATTGCTATGGAAACGGCGGGAAGCCCTTCTGCTTGCCATTTACGCGCCTGAGAACAGGCCGTCCTCAGTACCCACTCACCGATGGGCACGATCAGGCCGCTATTCTCGGCAATTCCGATGAATCGATTGGGGGGAATGAGGCCCATTTCCGGGTGCTGCCATCGGAGGAGCGCTTCCAACCCGATGATCTCTCCAGTGACAGTATTTATCTGCGGCTGGTACTCGAGAAAGAGCTCTTTCTTGTCTCGTGCTTGCCGCAAGCCGTTCTCCAGGGTCAATCGCTCAACGGCCTGAGCGTTCATGTCCGCAGTAAAGAACTGAAAGTTGTTCCGCCCACCGTCTTTGGCGCTATACATAGCAGCGTCGGCATTCTTGATAAGGGTATCGTTGTCCGCACCGTCTTCGGGGAAGATGCTGATCCCGAGGCTGCAGCCAACGCTGAGAGAGTGACCTTGGATGACGAACCGAGTCGTCATCGCGTCCATAAAGCGCTCCGCGGCAACCGCGGCGCTGGGAATGTCTTTAATATTTGTGAGGACGATGAGGAATTCGTCTCCGCCCAGTCGGGCAACGGTGTCCTGCTCACGCGTAAAGGTCTTCAGGCGTGCTGCAACGTCCTGCAGAAGGAGGTCACCGACGGAATGCCCGAGCGAATCATTGATGATTTTGAAGCGGTCGAGATCCAAGAACAGAAGTGCAACTTTGTGCTTCTGCCTACGAGCAGTGGCGAGAGCGGTTGACAATCGATCGCCGAGAAGAGTCCGATTCGGCAAGCCGGTCAGAGCATCATAGTAGGCGAGGGTTTTAACCCGTTCCTCGGCGAACTTGCGCTTGGTAATATCGACCAGCGTTGCTTCAACAATGCCAGGGATGTTTGGATCTTCGTCGACGAGACTTGCATTTACCATCGCCCAGGCGGTATCACCATTTTTGCGTCGAAACCTCATCTCGTGATTAGCAACACTTTTCTCGGAACTCAGTTTTGTTAAGAACGCTTCCCGATCGGCGGCGGTGTAATACAAACTAGCGACCGAGAGGGCCATGACTTCCTCAGGAGCGTCATAACCGAACAGGGCGGCAGCGGCTTTATTGCACTCCACGACGCGTCCGGCTAGCGTGGTGCGAAAGACACCCGCCAGGTTGCGCTCAAACAGCAGGCGATAGCGTTTCTCCGACTTGCGAATGGCCCGCTCGACCCGCTTTCGCTCGGTCACCACAGCTCCCAGGCAAAGACCCGTCAATCCCAGCGCCAACATGGCGAGTTGCAACCTCGGGAGCGTCCCTCGTTGCGCCTGACTGATCCAGGCTGCGAACATCATTCCTACACTGACGGCGAATGTGGTCGCGACGGCTCCCGGTAGACCACGCCGAACAGCAACCCAGATGACCGGAACAAACAGTAGATAAAGAGGCTGATAGGGAATCGCCGGCGCGTAACCGAACACAAACCAGATACCGAATACAACAAATCCAGATTGTGCCGTCAGTTCGAGGATCTCAGTTGCCGAAATGTGAACTCGCGGAGCCGGTGATAGGCGAATCCGGCTTCCGGAACTCAACCAGCCACCCACCAGCGGCGCTACATGCACCAACATAAAAGGAGCGAAGGCGATGATCGCAAGCGAGTCGCTGACCCACCAATCCAGGGTTGCTCTGAGAGCGTCGGATCGACTGATCCGGCCGTCTCCCAAGAGGGTCAAGATTCCGAACAGAGCGCTGAGGATCGCCGCGCCGAGAGAAATTACGACGTAGCGTCCGACGTCGCGCAGAGTGCCCAGCTTGAGGTCGATGCGCCAGTGCCGTTTCAGTATTGCCGCAGCGCCCACGTAGCCGAGATATATCGCGATCGCCCCCGGTATGCCGCACCAAGAAAGAAGCGGCCGGTGGTAGTTCACTACGGCTGCGATCAGGCTGGAGATAAGCACGACGGGCACATAGCGCCTGCCTCCACACAAAAGCAAAGGGAGAGTCAGACCTACCGGCAAATACCAGGGAGGCGCACCCTCCCAGCCCTGAGATGCTGTCGACGAACCGTCCAGGATCAGGAATGCGCCGACGAAGAGTAAACCTAGCAACAACTGCCTATAGAGCGGGATATCGCGCCAATTGCAAGCCTCAACAGCGGTCGCGTTTGACGGTGATTCGTCCAGCTCAGGCCGGCACGCGATCTCAGCCGCCGCTGCCAGTTCACTGCAGCACGGAGACTCGCTGTGATTCGTATAAGGTTCGACGCTCGAGGTCATCGCAACTCGGTTCGAATTCATATCTACGGTGCGACGCACCGGTGCCCAGCCCGTTCTTGAAATTAAGCTGCAATCGGACTACCGTCGCAACCTTATGAAAACAAATGCGTTCGAGCGAGACTGCCGTCTGGAATGCGGATAAGTGTACAGACTATCGACAAGGTCAAAGGCCATTGCGCCATCTTTGCGCTTTGCGCCGCAGGCGAATGAGTGTATCCAAAACAGCGAACACTCCGATGCACGTTAATCCGTGCCGAGCACCATGGATATGCCCCTATCGTAGACAGTTGAATCTTCTTTCGTCGAGGTTACTCTTGGGCCTTGCTTAGTGGACGTGATATCCCGATTTCAAATTATTGGGGGTCAAGAAACGGTGACACCGTATCTCTTAAACTGATCCAGATCTTTTAAATCCAGGAAGAAGTCATCTTAATTGGAGGATATGTAGCCTATGACAGACTGGTTTGCACGCCCCGTCTTACATGTGAGCGATGTTGAGGCCTCGCTGCTTTTTTACATGAACCGGCTTGGCTTCACGAGCCCATGGCGCTACGACGAGGATGGCAGAGCGCATGTCGCACAGGTCGACCGGCAGGGCTGCGCGCTTATCCTGGCCGACACGTGGCCGGAAAAGATTGGCAAAGGGCTGATGTTCATTTCGCTGAACGCCGAGCCGGAGAACCAAGTCGCCGCGTTGGACGCGCTGCGCGCGGAACTCGAGGCCAAGGGTGTTCCGGTTAAGGATGGTTCGTGGGGATACCGCCTTCTGGTGGTCGATGATCCTGATGGCAATCAACTCTTCTTCAACTATCCGCGCGAAACTGCATCCGGAAAGATTGGTGGAGAAGAAGAGTAATCGACCCCTCCCAAACCTCAATGAGTGAAATCGCCTGTTTACAACAACTGACCCGCCGAGCGTTAAAATTAGGGCGATGCAGATACCGGGAGCCTTACCCAATGTCCTCAAGGTTTGGTGGGTCTTGGTCTCACCATTGGCATTTTTGTTCGCGGGACGAATCCTTTGGGAAAAAACTATCTGGACTTGGTCAAAGGGACCCCAAATGGTCGGATTTGCCCTCTGGCATATTTATCCGGGTTTTGCCGTCGCCGGAACTCTCGGTTCGCTCGCTATCGCACTTTGGCTGCTGATCGCCATTCCTTATGCTATCGTTCGACGCCGCGACATTGAGCCTTGGGATTGGTTAATGATGGCGGGTGCGGTGACAATTATTCTGACTTTAGCTGTTCCTGATACCTTCTTTGCGACCGCTCGATGAGTGAAATCGCCTGGTTACATCAGTTACCAAAGTCAACCGAATCACAACGACCACTGCTGTTTAATAAGCGTATGCGAGTTCACCCATTGTCTGTGGCCGGGAATCCCTTGAAAGCCATGAGGGTCGTAGTTCCGGTTGTCATTATCTTGTCATTGGGTATCGCTTTGTTTCTTGACATGTTCCACGTGTATACCATCCGTGACGACAACGGAGGAACAATCCTGTGGAACGACAACGAAGCATACCTGTTCATGACCGAGGAGAGGCGAGGGTATCACTTGACTTGGCCTAGCTATGCTCTGGCAGCGCTCCAACAGTGGCTGAATGCACCGCCCGCGCCATCCGATCAAAAAGTTCTGTTCACAGTGATTCACGTTACACGGTCTGGAGTCGAACGACATCGTGAAGTGCTACCGGATTCACTGAGTATTCCTCCCCACTTCTTCACACCAGTCGGCACATCCATTTATGCGTTCTCCGAGGGGACTGTTTACAAATGGAATGGCCAACGTTTCGATCCCGCTTCGTCGGAAGAACGAAGGAAAATAGGCGGTCTGGAACATTTCTCATCCGATAGCGATATCACCATCAATGGATGGTCAAAACGAGGTGTTGGACAGGTATCGACAGACTCTCAATTTTCAGTAGCGATTGGC
Organism: uncultured Acidobacteriota bacterium; assembly: GCA_963787685.1. GTDB lineage: Bacteria > Acidobacteriota > Terriglobia > Terriglobales > Acidobacteriaceae > Sulfotelmatobacter. The sequence continues at coordinate 263,076 of CAWBED010000015.1, read as the reverse complement.
GAGGACGTGGCTCTGCGGATAATCCAAGGCAACGTGTATAGGTCCCCAACCGACAGCCCGACAGTACTGCTTGAGTCTTCAGGGAAACCCCCTGCGGAAGTATGGCACGTCAACGGCGACCCCAAGATCGTCAGTAAGGGCACATATTCCTCGGCATTCCCGCCAGCACCATGATCGCGGTTAGGGTTGACCTGAATGGGGTGAGGTACGGAGATTAGCTATTAAAACATCGTGATTGCACTCACCCCTCCAAGTCCTTGGCCGGGGTCAATGAGTGCTAACGCCTGATTACGTCAGTTGACTATTGCAGCTTCGCGTACTCGGCCTTGGCTTGCTTCAGGATGGGGAGGTCTGGGTCGGCATTTTTCCACCCCGCGAAAAGGGCCTCGTAGGCGGCGCGGCTTTTGGCAACGTCTCGTTGCATGCGCGTACGCGCGGGCCAGGCCCAGCTGCGACACTACCAGGATCGGGCTCAAAGGGGACACTCCGCGATGCGCCAGAATCGCGCTGAATTCCTCCGGCGGCATCTTCAGGGCGCCGGAGGCGAAGGTAAGCCAACGCACGGATGTAGTTTGGAAGGAACCCGGCCATCGTGCCGAACTCGAAAGGCTTTACCCGATCAAGGGTGCGCAAGGCGGCGTCGGCTTGACCAAGACTTAACTGGGAAGCCGCGAGGACAAGCGGCGCATCCAATTCGTTCAGAAACGTATCAACGGGATACTCGTGAAGCAGGTCATTGATAATCTTCTGGGCTTCGCGCTCCTGGCCGTTGAGGACCATGACTCTGGCTGCGCGTTGTTTGATTTCTTTTGAATCGGACAACTGCAGCGCCTGGCTGAGGGTTTGCGTGGCGGCGGAACCTTGACCGTACAGAGCTTCGCCTCGTGCGAGATCGAGCAGCATGTCGGCCGCGGACTCCGACATGCCAGATCCGACCGAAATGTTCACACCGTGTCGCACCCGTTGACGGGCGCTCTCCAGCCGCCCGTCGTGGAGGTCGATCGTCGCCAGGAAAGCGATCACAGATGGGTCGTCAGCGTTCTGTTCCATCCAATTCCGCTCTTTTTCGAGCGTCGCTTGATCGGACCGCAGCATTGCCAACTCGTAACGCTCTACGTGGTCATGGTGACTTATCGCCTGATCGGCAGGAATGCGCCGGAGGAGGGCTTCTGCCTCGTCGTAGCGGCCTTGTGCGCGCAGGACGACCGACAAGTTGGAGATTGCGTGCGGCAAGGTGGGAAAAAGGTCTGTGTTCTTGCTGAAACTCAACATTCGCTTTTTCGTACATGACCGAGTGTCTGAATAAACCAGCCCTAATAGATTGTGGGGTGAAAACTCGTTCGGCTGCAGTTTTTCCCAGGTTTGCAAGAGCCTCAACCGCCTTATAGATCTCCCCGGTAACTTCCAGGTAGTAACGCGCTTCAACGCTCGCCTTTTCGTTGTCGTGAAGTTTTTCGCGTAAAGCGAAGGCGTGCTTGAGGTCGTCCGCTGCTCGCTTTGTTTCGTGCAGGTTGTGATCCTGCAAGCGACAGGGCCCCCAGGCATCGGCAAAATTGGGATCGAGCTCGGTCGCGCGGCGGAGCATCGCGGCACTCTGCTTGAGCTGGGTTTCGTAGAGCCTATCGCCCACCAGGTAAGCCTTGAGGGCTGGCAAAGAAGCGGTAGGCAAAGGTGCCGGCGTGTTGCCGAGGAGAGTTGGCGGAGTTACCGGAAAGCTGGAGACGGGATGGCTGCAGCAAGCTGACTCACCGCATGCATCACGTCGTCTTTGCTTCTTGGCCTCGCCGTGTTGTTGGGCCACAATGCGGCCTGAGCCGCATTCCCGCACGGAGAGATCGAGCACATAACCGTTGCCCTGCGGCTTGATTTCTCCATCCGTGAAGAACCTCCCCTTATTGCGTTCGCACATCTGCCGGGCGAGTTCCGGAGTGAAGCGTTCATCCGGACTCTTTCCCGCGCTCTGCAACAATTCCACAAGTCTTCGGCCGTAGGAATCCACAACTTGAACAGCCGGGGAGCGATTCAATTCCATTGCCACGATGGCGCGCAGCACATCGTCGAAGACGGCGTCATCGGTGGAGTTGGTAAACTCCGCGACGTACAGTGGCGCGCGGCCATTCGCGGGCAGAAGCGAGCGGGAGCGGTATTTGTAAATTCCGACGCCGATTGCGGCCAAGACCACAAAGGCAGTCGCCAAAATCATCCATTTGCGGATGCCCGGACGAGGATGCGGAGTGGTTTTCGCTCCGCTCAGGTTCTGCGCCGCCGTTACCCTTCCCGACTCCGAGTCGCGCTTCAGTCGTTGCAGATCCGCACGGATGTCGGCAGCGTGCTGGTAGCGCAGACTGCAGTCCTTCTCCAGCGCCTTGAGGATCACTGCTTCCAGAGCCAGCGCAACCTTTGCATTGATCTGCGATGGCGGAACCGGTTCCTCGTGAAGAATCGCGCCGCATATCTCCCCGGCGCTCGCCCCATCAAACGGCGGCTTGCCGGTTGCCATCTCGTACAGCACCGCCCCGTAAGAGAACAAGTCGGTTCGGGCATCCAGTTCCTTCGCCCGCACCTGTTCCGGCGACATGTAAGCCACCGTGCCCAACAACGCGCCCTCGCTCGTCAGTTGTGAGGCGTCGGAATCGAGCGAAACGGTTAGCGAATCGCTTCCAGCCGAGGCTGGCTTAGCTAGCATCTTCGCCAGTCCGAAGTCGAGAATCTTGGCGTGGCCTGCCTGAGTGACAAAGATGTTCGCTGGCTTGATGTCGCGGTGGATGATTCCGGCTGCGTGAGCGGCATCGAGTCCGTCGGCGATTTCGATGGCCAGCGGCAGCAAAGCCTCCATCTCCAGCGGGCGTCCGGCAATGCGATGCTTTAGAGTTACGCCCTGCAAAAACTCCATGGCGATAAACTGGCGGTCTGTCTGCCGATTCGGTGACGGCCGATTTCATAGATCGTGCAGATGTTGGGATGGTTCAGCGCGGAGGCGGCACGGGCTTCCCGGCGGAAGCGGTCCAGGGCCTGCGGGTTCTGGGCAACGTTGTCAGGAAGGAATTTCAGAGCGACGAAACGCCCAAGGTCGGTGTCCTCGGCTTTGTAGACCACACCCATCCCGCCGCCGCCCAACTTCTCGACGACGCGGTAGTGCGAGATGGTTTGGCCAATCATTGGGCTGAAATCTTAGGGCTGAGATGGGGCAAGTCAATGAGGGTGAGAGAGTTGCTTCCGCATTCCGAAGGGTCAATTGGCGTAACATCGCGATTACACTCATCATCCCGAGGTCAATGAGTGTAAACGCCTGTTTACAACAGTTGACTGGAACTACATCTGACTTGGGCGTAAAGTGCTTCGGTGCAACCACAATTGGAGACCAAACGACCGAGAAGCAGGGTGTTCTTGTATTCTGCGCTTGGGACAGTCTTCGTCATCGCGGCAGCCATTGCTTGGAACTCTCACACGATCCGCAGCAATGCTAGATGGTTCGCATCATCACGTCGGTATAAAGCCGACGTTCTGGCACAATCCAGCGTCAACGGACAATTGAAGCATATTGAGTGGGACGGTTGGGGCGGAACTCCGGTGGGCGATTGGACTGTTTACCTTGTCTTCGACCCAACAGATTCACTTTGGCGCAGCCGAGCATCGGGAAAAGTCAGCGGAATACCGTGTGACGTGGATGGAGTGCGTCGATTGGAAAGTCATTGGTACTTGGTCACACTGGCGATGAATGAATGGTGGGAACAGTGCAAGTAGCGCAATAAATGTTGAAAAATCTCTATTTCACTCATTGAGGATTTCGGGCACTCCCCGGTCCGGGTCAATGAGTGAAATCGCCTGTTAACGGAAGTTACCACCGTTTATATCCAACCGTCGCGAATGAGCTAGCATTGTGTTTAGTTCTTCGGATGAAACCACAAAAGCAAGAACGGCAACTGCACCGCGTCACTTATGAATTGATCGGCCATAATGGCAGTTCTGCGACCGAAACTGGGGATGTACTGTCTCTTCTCTTACACTGCCCGTTTTTCTTCATAGCGCGGGCTATTCCCCCGGTGTCTGTGGTAAACAATTTTCTGACCACTGCGGCGAATGACCAGAGCATGAGTGGCGGAAACTGCCGATGGAAGCCCTTTGAACTCGATGCCGCTGAATACAGTGCTCTAGTCACAGCCCTGAAACGTCGGCGGTTCAAGAGCGTAATTCCGCCGCACTGGGTCTGCACGCACCGCGACTGGGTGACATGGTGCGGCCACATAGTCTGGGGAGTGCCGATAGCCAACGCAAGACGGCTAAAGCGGAGAATTGCTGAGCTAGAACAAGAGATTGGAGTTACGGACGGATCGGATGAGCAAGTCGCGGAACTCTTGAAAAAACTGATGGCTCTGAATGTGGAATGGGCTCGCTATTTCAGCGAGCACTGCTCTCAAAAGCCGAAAATACCATTGGTCCGAGTGCCGTAGGAGCATCGTTGTTGAAAAATCGCGATTTCACTCATTGAGCTTCTGGCAGCCCCTCGTGGGTGTCAATGAGCGCTAACGCCCGATTTCGTCAGTCAACGCTTGTCACTTGCGCTGATTTGCGGAAAGGAATTGGAGCACTTCTCTCATTACACGATCGGATTGATCCGTTTGAAACAGGAACTGAGCATGAGCAGAACCCTCGAGCACGAGCAGCTTTTTTGGCTGCGGGGCCTTGTCAAACCAAGCTTGTATTCGGGGGAGCCGCAGTCCCTCGTCGTTTCCGTCATCCCGCGCGACAATTACTAGCAAAGGTGCCTTGATTCGTTCCGCGGGACCATTCCAATCTGCCGCGAGCAGCACCAATCCGCTGATTTCGCCGGGTTGTGAGGCAACGGAGGCGTCTGCCGCCGCACCGCCGCCGAAACTGCCACCCACGATTGCAACTGTCTTTGCGCCGTTCTTGCGGAGATAACGAACTGCGGCTAGCACATCGAGCCACATCGGGGCTGTAAACATATCTGAATCGCCCGGGCCGTGCGATTGACCGAAGCCGCGGAAATCAAAGGCCAGGACGTGAAAGCCCGTTCTCGCTAACTGCTGCGCCTGTGGTTGCCAGCTCTCTTTTGTGAAGCGCCCGCCGTGCGCAAGCACCACGCCCCGATCACCTTCTCCGTACAAGTCGGCGTAGATGAGCCCACCATCCTCGGTTGCGAAGGACACGTGCTGTATTTTTACCCCAGGTTTTTGTTCCGAAGGCGTAGCCGATAGAGAAGGTGCCCGTGTCTGAGCATCCCCATTGCACAAACAGAGAATCAACAGGAGTGTGAGCACGTGTAGCAATCCGCGTATCATCGTCGTCTCGTACACGTGCAGTATAACTGTTGCAAAATCGCCGTTTCACTCAGCAACCAATAGTCAAAACTGTTTTCCTTTCGCTCGCTTGTGCCATCGACGGCCTATAACACCTGGGCAAATGCTGGTCGACAGCCCGGCCTAACTGGCTCTTGATGAGGGACGGTATTCGAGTAAGAGGAGCCGGGAATCAAGCACTGTTGTATTGACTAATTCAAGGGGCAGCCGTGGATAATCGGCATAGATGGGCTCCTTCCCGTTCTCTCCCAGTATTAACGGAAAGACCATCAGCCGAAAGCGGTCGACGAGTCCCAGCTTCACCAGACTCTTGACCAAACGTATGCTGCCGATGCATCGAAGTGGATCTCCTTTTTGCTGTTTCAGTGCCTTGATCTCATCTGCAACGGCACCCTTTATCAAGGTTGTGTTTTTCCAAGCCAGCGGCTCGTGTAGGGTGCTTGAACAGACCACCTTAGGGAGTGCGCTCATTCGGACACTGACTTCATCCGTTGCCGATGCCGAAAACTGGGCCAAGATCTCATACGTCACTCGCCCCATGACGATGACCTGGCGCTCGTCCAGATTTTTGCGCACCCAATCTCCAAGTTCGGGGCCGAAATAACCGAAATAAGCAGCCTCATGCGCGCCTGAGGCGAAGCCATCAAGTGAAATGAAAAGGTCTGCAGTGAGTTCTCTCATGGGAGTGGGTCCCCATCATTTCCAGCAGATTATATGCAGAGTAGCGCTCGGAAACGATCAGAAAACGAAACGACCACCGACTGTCGGAGCAAAGTTGTTGTTGGACTTATAAGGGACGCCGGGACCATGAGGGATGGCGATGGCCAAACCACCCTTAACGTAGGAATACGCAATTCCGGCAAACCCGTCGAAACGCTTGGTGAAGTGATGATCCGCATAGAGCGACCCCTCGTTGAGGGTGCCTGCACAGGAACTGCGGAAACCGGCTGAGGGCGAGCAGGTCGGCGGAGAACGGAAGTCGTTCTGCCGCTGTTGATACCATGCGAAAGTGATGTCGGTTTTTTTGTCGACGGCGTATTTCGCACCTGTCCACCAGATATTCAGCAGCTTTTCATTATCAAGATTGTCGTCTTCGACCCCGCTCATGTTATAGCCGCCCTGGTCCGAAGCGCCGACGCCCAGCGGATTCTTCGGGTTGTTTTGCCAGACGTATTCATACCCGGCAAAGAGCTTGAATCGATCCCACGCATACTTGGCAGCGACCATAACTGCGTAATTGTCGGTCACGATGCCATAGACGGTGTCGTTCGGGTCGACCAGATTGACCCCGCCGGTGATGGGGTTGGTATTGATACTGTTCGTCGTCGACTGGTATGGCTGCGTCGGACTCTGCGGACCCAGCAGGGGATTCAACACGCTGATCGCCTGGTTGTAATGTTGGGGGACGATGTCGACAGAGAACTTGCCGAAGCCTGCGCCGAGGTCGAATCCATAGGCGTTGTTATGCGCCGATTCCGCGGTACAGGTCGTGGCAGTCCAAGTGGCGGAAGCCGAGTAGCAGCCGGCAGAGCCATCGGCGAATTTATACATCGCGCCGAAATGGACGGGGCCAACGGTAAGGCGATACTTCACGGCGTCATCCCAGCGGCTGTTCTCGGTGTCGCCTCCGCCTGCCATCGTGCCGTTGTACCCGATGTACGAAAAAGCGTAGCTGCCGCCCGCCGGATCGTAAAGGAGCATCGCATCGGTACCGAGAGAGCGCTGACGACCGAAGGTCAACGTGCCGAAATGCGTCGACGATATACCGCCATAGATTTCGTCATTGAAGGGCTGGCCGGCTCGCGCGCCGTCGATGGCGTACGAATAGCTGCTCCTGGGAAGGCCGTTGTTGATGATGTCAGTCTTGGATGCGTTGGCGAGAAGGCCGGACTGCGGATTGATGCCAGTGGAAGCGTTGAACACAACCGACCAGCCGGGCAGAAACTCTTCTTTGCCCCTGATGCCCAGACCCGTCTGCTGGAGGTTGTTCGGTGCGACGAGGAATCGATGCTGAAATCCGTTTCGGTTCACCAGAGATGCGCCTTCATAGTTGTAGCCGTTTTCCGGTAAGCCGTGGCTGACCCAGCCGATGCCGACGTCATACGCACCGTACAGCGTGATGCCGTGCCAAGTGAGTGCGCAATCGGAGGTGGCAAACTCGTGTCCGCTCGTGCACGGATCGGGGGTGCCCTGAGCAAAGATCAAGGATGATGAAAGAAAAAAACCAACCGCTGCAATAAACAGGTAAGCCTTGCGCATCTCGACCTCGAAAAATCAGTGGTTTGGGACAGAAGCCGCAAGTGTATATTGGATACGAATCTGTTGTCCAGAAGTGTACGATAATGTATAGTTTTACACTGAGCACAAAGGCTAATTTACGCGGATGCGACGGAGTTGGGCGGGAAGTTCGTTGTCGTTCCGATCGAAAGCGTAGTCCGATACGATTCACTGCGCAGGTTCTTGGTCTTTGCCTGTTCTCGGGTTCTGCAATGCGAGTTGCGCGACGTCAGTTTCTCAGCGTCTTGCCCGTCTTCAGCGTGTACTGAATTCTTTCTTGAGTCTTGCGTTCGCCGCAGAGGCTCTTGAAGCCTTCGCGTTCGAGATCGAGGATGTACTGCTCGCTGACCGGAGTGCCGGGAGTGACGTTGCCGCCGCAGAGGACTTCGGCGATTTTGCCTCCGAGCTTCACTTCGTAGTCGGTAATGAAGTCGCCTTGCCGCATCAGGTACACGCCCATCTTCAGAGCGGCCAGCAAGCTCTCGCCGGGTGCAGGAATATCTTTCCGCGGCTGCGGCGGTTCGTATCCCGCGCGGGCCATCTCCAGAGCGCGGGCCTTGGCGTCGGAGAGTACGCGCTCGCGGTTCATAGTGATGCGGTCGGAGTCCGTAAGAAATCCCAGGCCACGCGCTTCGTGCGCCGACGTTGCAACCTTGGCGGTGGCGATGGTTTCGAAAGCTTTCTTCATCGCCTCCATCATTTCGACGGAGCCGGCGAGCGCTTCTCCCGAAGACTTGCCGCGCGAGGCTGAGGCAGTGTCGATGGCGCGCAACAGCATTTCCTTGCAGCCTCCACCGCCGGGCAAGAGGCCAACGCCGACCTCGACGAGCCCGGTGTAGAGCTCGGCGTGCGGCTGGCGGGCCGTGGCGTGCAAAGAGATTTCGGTCCCGCCGCCGAGGCAAAGGCCGAATGGAGCAGAGATGACGGGCTTGGGAGAGAATTTGATGGCCTGCGTCATTCCCTGGAATTGGCGAATGACCAGATCGACTTCGTCCCACTCTTCTTCCTGAATGCTCATGAGCAGGAGCATGAGATTCGCGCCGACAGAAAAATTCGTCGCGTCATTGGTGATGACGAAGGCGTCGAAGTTGTCGCCGGGACCTCCGGGCTTGAGCGATTGCGTGATCAGATTGATGATGTCGGCGCCCAGCGAATTCATCTTGCTGTGAAACTCGAGGCAAGCCACGCCATCGCCGAGATCGACGAGCGACGCTCCGGAATTTTTCTTAACGACGCCGTTCGATTTCTTGGCGACGGTGACGGACCAAACGCCCGCAGGAACACTGGACCGGTTCCGACTTCTCGGTTTTCAGATCCCAATATTTGCGTCCGGCGGGTGATTTCGGATCGTCGGTGTACCAGGAGTTCTGTCCCGAGGCGAGCAACTTCTCGACATTGGCCGCTACCGGCTTGCCTTCTTTCTTCATGCGAGCGACAGTCGCTTCGACGCCGGCCGCGTCCCAGAGTTCGAAGGGGCCGAGTTCCCAGTTGAAGCCGAGCCGCATGGCACGGTCGATCTCTACAATTGAGTCGGAAATTTCCGGTACGCGGTTCGCGGAGTAGGTCCAGAGATCGGAGAGCGCAGCCCAGAGGAAGGCTCCGACTTTGTCGCCTTTTTGCGGCGTGCCTTCGAGGCCGAGCAGCGTGCGCAGACGAGCGCCGGTCTCCTCGATATTTTTCGCCATGTCGAGGGCGGGGAATTTCGGCTTTTGGCGCGGGTGGTATTCGAGCGTCTTCCAGTCGAGGGCCATGCGCTCATCTTCTTTTCCTTCTCCAGCTTTCACCTTTTTGTAGAAGCCGCCCTTGGTTTTGTCCCCCAGCCACTTTTTCTGCAGCATCTGCTGGAAGAAATCTGGCAGGCGCAGGTCGCTGCGCTCGTCGTGAACGTTAGCGGTCATGTTGCTGACGACATGGCCGAGGATGTCGAGGCCGACGAGATCGATGGTGCGGAAGGTTGCAGACTTCGGCCAGCCGACAGCCTGCCCGGTGAGGGCGTCAATTTCTTCGATGCTCAGATCCATTTCCTGCATGAGGCGAATCACGTTCAACACAGAAAATGTTCCGATACGGTTGCCGATGAAGTTGGGGGTGTCTTTGGCAATGACGACGCCTTTGCCGAGCTTGACGTCGCAGAAGTGCGAGATCGCGTCGATGGCGGTCCTGTCGGCTTCAGGAGTGGGAATGATTTCGAGCAGCCTCATGTAACGCGGCGGATTGAAGAAGTGCGTGCCGAACCAGGCGCGACGGAAATCGTCGGAAAATCCTTCGGCGATTTTGCCGACGGGCAGGCCACTGGTGTTGGTCGTGATGATGGTGCCGGGCTTGCGGATCGCCTCGACTTTCTTCAGCAAGGTTCGCTTGATGTCGAGATTCTCGACCACGGCTTCGATGATCCAGTCGCATTCGGCGAGCTTTTTAAGATCGTCCTCGAAGTTGCCAATGGTCACGAGCCGCGCCAGGGAAGGCTCCATGAAGGCGGCGGGCTTGGATTTCTTGGCAGCATCGAGTCCGGCGGCGGCGATCTTGTTCCGCGCTGGGGCGTCGGCGTCGGGAGGAACGATATCGAGGAGATAACTGGGAACACCGGCGTTGGCAAAGTGTGCGGCGATGCGGGCGCCCATGGTTCCGGCGCCGAGGATGGCAACTTTATTAATGCGCTTCATCATGAGGCCTCGGGGAGAAAGCGTTCCGACTGCAGTGAAGATGAGTAACTAAACTTTCGCTGAATGAGGACATGGGCGCGTGGGAGCCGACAACGGTGAACTGCCAATGGTAATCGCACGGCGGGTGATTTATCTAGGGTCGTGATCGGAAGACGCCGACAAGTCGGGATGGCTGGAGACGTATTCCAACGCCTGCCGGGCCATCTGCTTTTCGCCGCGATAGGCGAGCAGCTTTGGAGCCTCTGCCAGTTTGACCCAGCGGGCGTGCGCGACTTCGATGCGCATGTCTTCGGAGATATTGTCGATGCGTCCGGACTCGTAGCGCAGAAGATAGAAGCTGACGATCTTGAAAACGCGCTCGTTGTCTCCCCAGGAGCGCACGTAGACATACTTGATGTCGGCGAGCTTGGTGACAAGAGCGGCGGTGATGCCGGTTTCTTCGCGAACCTCACGAAGAGCGGCTTCCAGCGCTTTCTCGCCAGGATCGACCAGGCCTTTCGGGAGGCACAGGACTGTCTTGTTCTTGGCGCGTGGGGTCCGTCGCTTTTTGTCGGGTCGATCGGCTGGCGCGGCGGCCACGGCAGGACTGGTTGGCAGCTCGATGGCGGCCATCCACCAGTCTCCGTCTTTGTTGCGGACTACCACGCCGCCAGCAGAAATCTCGCGCACCATACTGTCCGCAAGTTAGCAGGAATACGGGAATCCCGTCACCTGCTGCTGGCCTGACAGTAATAGTTACCTGCACGTGAAGGCTATGCAAAGTCTTGCAACGGGGCACGATTGTGCCCTTACAGCCCTGTGGGGAATTGTGGCATCTTATATTTCAAGTAGGGGTTCAGCAGTTCGGCCGTTTGTGGGCCAGAGACGTGGGGTTGGCCGTGAAGCGTCTGGGGAACATCATCCGCTCGGTGCAGGCCTTTGGCCGCGAACTTTCCCGCAAGAATTCCCCTGTGATTTTTGAACCGATTCCTTCCATTGGCCTTGCGCTCGGCGGAGGCTTCGCCCGCGGCATCGCGCACATCGGAGTTTTGAAGGTCCTCGAAGAAGAAGGAATTCCGGTACGGGTGGTTTCCGGAACGAGCGTAGGCGCGCTTATCGGAGCCGTTTATTGCAGTGGCGCTTCGATCGAGGAACTGGAAGAGATCGCGCGCAACTGCCGCTTTACGACGTTTGCGCGCTGGACGGTTTCACGTTTTGGATTCGCGTCCAACGACCGCATGGTTTCGTTCCTCGATCGCGTGTTGAAGGTTCGTACGTTTGAAGAATTGAAGATTCCGCTCGGAGTGACTGCGACGGATTTTAATACCGGCGACGGCGTGGTGTTTCATTCCGGATCGATCGTCGATCCGGTACGCGCCAGTTGCGCTTATCCAGGAATGTTTCTGCCGGTGGAGATTCGCGGGCGGTATCTGGTGGATGGCATGTTGTCGCATCCGGTGCCGACGCGGCCGCTGCGCGAAATGGGGGCGGACCGGGTGCTCGCCGTGCATTTGAAGGGAACGTGGTCGAACGGCGGAGCGCCGCGGAATCTATTCGACGTGATCGGACAATCATTTGCGATTGCGCAGGACGCGATGGCGAGCGTTTGGAGAAGCGCAGCTGACCTGGTGATCGAGCCTGACGTTGCCGGATTTGCTTACGACGACTTTAAGCGCGCGAGCGATCTGATCCGTGTGGGCGAGGTCGCGATGCGGGCGGCGTTGCCGGAAGTACGGAAGTGGATTGAGGCGACATCTCAGGCCACACCTGCCCCAAAGCCGGTGTCCGGAGTTCCGCGGCCTGCGCCGATGCCGGCCGATTGAGGCTGGGCTTTCCAGTCTTTCATCTTCATCGATCCAGAATTTCCTTGTAGACGTTGAAGCCGACTTTCTTCGGAGCGCTGGGCAGCTCCGCGTCCGCGGTACGGGTCATGTTGCCGCCAATACCGAGCTGACCGATCCGGGTCCATCCCTTGCCGAAATCAGCGAAGATGGGCACGAGCATGACGAACTTGTCGTCGACGTCGCTCTCGGTGAGCGTCATGTGCAGCTTGACCTTGCCTCCATCCACAGGCGTGACCTGATATTCAAAGTGATAGCGGGGGACCTGCGTGCCGTAAACCCACTCGTCGAAAAACCAGTTGAGGCGGTGATCTCCGCGGACATCCATCAACTTGGTCATGTGCTTTTCCGCGATCGCTTTGAAGGACTCGGTGGATGCCGGATGATCGCGATGGCTGTCGACGAAGTCGTGCATCATCGCCATGAAGGCCTTGTCACCGTCATCCTGGCTGTACATGACGGAGCGCAGCATCTCGAGGACGTAAGCGCCCTTCGGATACGTCACATTCTGGTACGCCTGTTCTGTCCGTGGAGAGACCAGTCGCGTTCCCATCCATAAGGGACCGGCGTCGTTGGGAGCGATGCCAAAAGTATTTTTCTCCAGAACGCGCTGGCGCAGGCGATCCCAGAACTGGACGTAGTCTTTGCGCCAGTCGGGCCCCATGGCGTTTTGCAGAAAGAGCGCGGCGGAAAATTCGGCGAAGCCTTCGGACAGCCACTGGTCGTGATACGAAGCCCATCCCACGGTGTGGCCCCACCATTGGTGAGCGACTTCATGAGGCGTGACTTCTTGCGTGAAGCCGGTGAACTTGTTGTCGATGCGTCCAAAGAGCAGCCAACGTTCCGTCGAGTCGGTGTAGGCGGAGATCGGAAGATAGATCAGGTTGGGCCACGATTGCCCGAAATTGAAATCGGGCTGCTCGGTGATATAGACGTCTTCATACGGGCTCTTGCCGAAGTAGTAAGTGCACAGCTGCAACTGGGCCCGCGTTTGCTCGAGCGCGTATTTCGTCATCGCGCCGGGAGCCATTGTCTGCAACGCTTTGTATCCACGCAGCCGGTCTGGGAGTTCCTTGAGGTAATACCCGGAAACCCGGTAGTGCGTGATGTCGTCGGCTAGTTCGAGTCTCGTGTATTCGCCGTAGTTGAATCCCGCCACGGCCACGGGAATCGGCGTGACCCAGTGGCTGACAGCGAAATCTCCTTCGATCGAGGTCTGCTTCAACTGGCCGACACTAACGACGGTGTATTTGTGCGGAACTTTGAAGGTGAGGTCGTAGAGCGCATGCTCGCCGAATCCGTTGAGGTTGGGATACCAGGAAGTGCGCGCCCGGAAGTAAAAGCTGCCGTCGCCGGCGCTTTCGAGAACTCGATCACCCGCGTACTCGACGGTAATGGAAGTTTCCTTGCCTACCGGCGAGGCTTGCGACAACACAACGTAGAACGATCCATCTTCTTTGCGGCTCTCCTGAATGAAATGGAGATTCTGTCCTTGTTCGTCGGCGACACGCGTGACCCGCAGATACGGCAGCAGTCCGAACTTAAGGACGCGTTCGCCGGGCAGCAATGGCTTGAAGGTAACGGTGGCGCTGCTGAATAAGTGATCGTTCTTTGCGATGACGGTCTCGATCTTGTAGCCGGTCGTGGCGAAGATTCTGCGATCTTCCTGGGAACTGGCGGTACGGTTTGCGTACTCCGACTGCAAATGCGCGAGATACCACACGCCGTCGCTGAGACTTTCCGGATCGTAGTTGATGAGCGCGACTTCCTCGGGGGAATCGAGCTGGGGAAGGGCCCCCACGCGGGTCCTAATAAAGAAGCGGAGATCCTTGCGCTTCTTTCCATGGATATACGCGTTGAAAAATGGAGGGTGCGCTCGATTGTAGACAGCCGCAAGGATGTCGGCGTCGACGTTGTCCATGGTCTCGTTGTGCAGAATGGATTCCGTGAAACCTAGCGGAAACTCATGGCGGCGCCGGACGTGCTCCTTCCAGCGCTCAAAGACCACTCCGGCGTCGGACGAGGGTTCGACGCGATCTCCCAAGCCCGGCATCAAGTTCGTGCGTTGGTCTCCGGTGAAGCGGAAAACTACATCCGTGAAATCTTCGTCGACCTCTTCTGCGCCCGTACGCCGGCTGATTTCGTGGGCATCGAGATTGGTTACAGCCTTGAGATGGAAATGTCCTTCCCCGATGAAGATCGCACCGGTAACAACGCCCTCGACGGGCCTCAACCAGGTCAGCGTACCTTTCTGAAACTGAAAGGTTGCGACGTCGGAATGAAGCGTGAAATTGTCGAAGCGAAAGGTCTCTCCGAATCCAACCGCGCGCAGCTGGCGGTAAACGGGATCGGAATTCGCGAACGCGCGGGCTTGTCCCTGCACGGTGATGTTGGTTTCTTCGCGTTCGATGGCGAGCGTGAGCACAAGGTCTATCGGATCGCGGAGGTCGACAGCTTTTTCGAGCGGCTCGAAGCCTTCGTGGATCACTCGCACGACATACTCTCCGGGCTTCAGATCGGACGATGAGAATCTGCCCAGGCCGTCGGTTGTCAGCTCGATGGGCTGAGGAAGATCGCCGCCGGCGATTTCGACGCGAGCTTCAGGAATGACGGCTCCCGAAGGATCTTTGACGGTTCCAGAGATGGTCGCCGCGTGCAGCGCGGACGGCAAAGCCAGCAACAACGAGAAGAGGAGAACGAACTTTGGCCACGACACGGAAAACGTGTCAGCGTTCATTTCGCGACATCGACTGCTTGCGCTTCTTCCTGAATTCGTTTCCACGCGTTCTCCACATGCCGCGTCTTCGTATTCGTCTGGCCCACGCACAGCCGCAGCGTGAGCTTACCTTGAAGCTTGGTGTGGGTGAGAAACAAGTCTCCGCTGCGGTTCAGGCGATCCATGATGCCCTGATTGGCGGCGTCTCCGGCTTTGTGCCGGAAACAAACCAAGTTCAATGGTGCGGGAGCAGCGAGTTCAAAGCGGTCGTCGTGCCGAACCCAATCCGCGAATTGCTGCGCCAGCCGCACATGCTCGCGGATGTGATGCTGCAATCCCTCGACGCCATAATGCCGGATCACGAACCACAATTTCAGTGATCGGAAGCGGCGGCCCAGCTGGATGTGCCAGTCGCGGTAATCGATGACCGCTCCAGATTCTGTCGCCTGATTTCGCAGGTATTCCGGCAGGATGCTCAAGGTCTGAATCAGGGCCTTGCGATCGGCAACCCAGAAACAGTTGCAGTCGAAGCTGGTGAACATCCATTTGTGCGGATTGAAGTTGTAGCTGTCGGCAAGTTCGACCCCGCTCTGAAGATGACGGAACTCAGGACAAAGCATTGCTGTTCCGGACATCGCCGCGTCGACGTGCAACCAGAGATCATTCTTTCTTGCAGATCTCGCCAATCGCGCCGATCGGATCCATCGCGTTCGATGATGTCGTGCCTACGGTCGCGCATACGAAGCATGGAGTCAGGCCAGCGCGGCGGTCCGCTTCGATCTGCCGCGCCAGTGCTTCGGGCCGCATCGCGAAGTTCTCGTCGACTTCAATCAGACGAAGATTGTCGACGCCCATGCCCGCGATCATCGCGGCCTTCTCGAGTGAAGAATGGGTCTGCGTTGAGGCGTAGGCCACGAGCTTTCCATCGCATCCCTTCTTGTTGCTGACGTAGCCCGTGGCCCGCTCACGGGCCGCGAGCAGCGCGCATAGAGCCGCGCTCGAAGCAGTATCCTGGATGACGCCTCCGCCCGTGCTCGACGAAAGAAATTTCTCGGGCAGACCGAGCATTCCGACGAGCCAGTCCATGACATGAGTTTCGAGTTCCGTGCACGCGGGGCTGGTCGACCACAACATTCCCTGCACGCCGAGGCCGGACGAAAGAAGGTCGCCGAGAATGCCCGGGCCTGAGGCATTGCACGGAAAGTAGGCGAAGAAATTCGGTGACTGCCAATGCGTGACGCCAGGCAGAATCAAGCGATCGATATCTCCGAGGATCGCCGGGAAAGCTTCGCCCTGTGCTGGAGGATTCGCGGGCAGCGAGCTGCGAATCTGCCCCGGCTTCACCTGCGAAAGCACTGGAAACGACTCGATGCGCGATTGGTAGTCGGCGATCCAGTCGACCACAGCATGGCCGTAGCGACGGAATTCGTCTGGCGTCATGTGAAAGGATTTTTCGTCGGACACTATGCCTCCAACCAGCATGGCTAGGAACAACCAAGAGAGTCAGCTCTGAATGATCGCGAAAACTTCCGATGCAGCATTGACAAGATCAGCCAAGTCAAAGGATTTGCTACTACACGTGCCGGGAATTTCTCGACCCGGGCGGATAGCTTCACTCCGGGGCGCGGCATCAGGAATCGCTGAGCCTGATCCTCGTCTTCGGGCAGAATAAGCGTCGCAATTGTTGACCCTGCGAGATCGGAAAAAGCGAAGAGTGCGACGCCGAACCCGCTTATCGCTCCCCCCTCGTATTTTTTGCGGGCTTGCTCGAGGACGGTTTGTACGGAACGGACTCGTACCCAGACTTGATGCCCATCCCACACTACGTCGGTTTGGTCTACCCAAATTACTTGTTCCGAGTAGCGATTCTCTCCCAGAAACTTGCAGAAACGCTGGCATGCCTCATCGAAAGTCTCCGGAACTTCGTTACTGCTGCTCATGTTGTTACTTCAGCCGTCCAAAATACACCCGCGTCGTGTAGTCGAACGCGACTCGGCCGCCGGAGACGTGCGCGTCGAAGATCCTCTTCAATTCTTTGCAGCATCGGCGCGTGCTTCGGATGTCCCGGCCCCGGCGCGTACGACGACGAGAGCAGCCGTCCTTCCAGCCCGGCGTAATCGAATTCCTGCCGCATGGGAAATGTGCGCTCCCGATACGGGGCTGGATCAAAGAATTCATTCACGGCATCGGTGGTGCGCTCGTGGCGAACATCGGCGTAGTCTGTGCCGTAATCGAGCAGGAGTTGTTCATAGGCGCGCAGGAACGGCGTGGAGTCGGTGAGGCGCTCGTTCCACAAGAGCACCAACCAGCCCTGCGGCTTGAGAATCCGCACGAATTCGCGGCGCGTCCGCGGTCGATCGAACCAGTGCGCGGCCTGCGCGGCGGTCACGAAATCGACACTTGCATCGGGGAGCGTCGTCGCTTCCGCGCTTCCCGCCACGCTCGTGAACCGCGAAAAATCCGCCAACAGCCGCTCTCCGGCCTGGCGCATATCCACGTTGGGCTCGACGGCGTAGACCGGATTGCCATTCTCAAGAAGGGTGCGCGTCCAGATGCCAGTACCCGAGGCGATGTCGGCGATGATGTGGTTGCGGGTCAGGCCGCACTCGGTACTCAGAACGGGCAGGATTTCCGAGGGATATCCTGGCCGGTAACGCACATAGTTTTCAACGCGATCGGAGAAGCGGCTGGTGGCGTTGGCAGCGGGCATTCTGAAGTAACCTCGAAAGATTTTTCAACTTGCCAGAAAGCCATTCTAACGGCAGGATAGAGGTATTGTCCTTCCCCGCCGGGATGCCGGGTTTTTCCCGAACAAACCATGCGATGGCGAATGAAAGGTGAATTCGCCCGGGCGTAACCATTACAAAATATGCGCGTCGTCATCAAAGTCGGCACCAGTCTCATTGCTCCGGGCGGGCAAATCGATATCAACCTGTTGCGCGGCATGGTCGACCAGTTCGATCTGTCGAAGAACGAATATCTGATCGTGACCTCGGGCGCGATTGCCGCGGGAATGTCGGGGTTGGCCCTCGAAACCCGTCCGACGGATGTGCCGGGCATGCAGGCCTGTGCCGCCGTCGGCCAGAGCAAGTTGATGCACACTTACGAGCGCCTGTTCTTCGGCAAGAAGGTTGTCGCGCAGTTGTTGCTCTCGAGCGATGACTTCACTTCGCCTGTACGCTACCGGAACTTGAAGAATGCCTTGGCGGAATTGCTCGCGCTGGGTACGGTTCCGATCGTGAATGAGAACGACAGTGTTTCGGTGCGCGAACTGGAAGGCGCGTTCGGCGACAACGATGAATTGAGCTCACTGCTGGCGACCGCGGTGAAGGCCGACTGGTTGCTGTTACTGACCAACGTCGATGGATTTCTGGTTCCCAACGGGCGCAAGAAGCCGAAGTTGCAGCGCGTGATCCGCAAGCTGACGCCTGCGATCGAGGCGCAGTGCAACGGGAAAAGCTCGCTGGGACGCGGCGGCATGATCTCGAAGCTGCGGGCTGCGTCCAACGCCAGCGAAGGTGGAGTAAATGTGGCGATCGTTAACGGCCGCCATCCGCAAGCGATTACACTAGGAATGGCGCGCAAGATCGGAACCTATTTCCCGCCGGTGAAGACTAGGACGTCAAAGTAAGTCAAGATGGCTGCCACTCTCGCTACCGCTGCCGCATCGACGCAGGAGAAGTTGCTGCGCGCCCGTGCTGCCTCGGCGAAGCTGGCTCTGCTTTCAACCGAAGAAAAGAATGACCTGCTGCTGGCGATTGCCGACGCGATCGAAGCGCAGCGAGCAGAGCATCCTTGCAGCCAATCGTGCCGATGTAGAGAACTCCGGACTTGAAGGCGCGATGCGTGACCGGCTATTGCTGACTCCAGCGCGAATCAAGGAAATGGCGCAGGGAGTGCGGGATGTGGCCGCATTGCCCGATCCCATCGGAGAGACGCTGGCGGAGTGGACGAAATCCAACGGTCTCCGCATCCGCAAAGTGCGCGTGCCTCTCGGGGTGGTTGGAATCATCTACGAGTCGCGCCCGAACGTTACAGTCGATACCGCTGTGCTGGCGCTGAAGACCGGCAACGCGATCGTTCTCCGAGGCGGCAAAGAAGCGGCACTCAGCAATCAACGACTGGTGGAAATTATGGCCGCTGTGGCAGGCGTGCCCGAAGGTGCGATTGAGTTGCTGGATTCGAGCAGCCGCCAGTCCGTGCATGAATTGATCAAGGCGCGCGGACTGGTGGATGTGATCGTTCCGCGGGGCGGGGCGGGGCTGATCACGTTTGTCACGGAGAATTCTACGGTTCCTGTAATCGAGACGGGGGCAGGGAATTGTCACATCTTCGTGGATGAGTCGGCTGATTTCGACATGGCCGATCCGATCGTCATCAATGCGAAGACGCAGCGTCCGTCAGTTTGTAACGCGGCGGAGAAGCTCTTGGTTCATCAGAGAGTGGCGGCCGAGTATATTCCGCGCATCGTGAAGAAGCTGATCGATGCGGGCGTCGAGGTACGCGGGGACGGGAAGGCGCGATCGCTTGCCGGTTCGCTCGCCGTCGGTCCGACCACCGAGCAAGAGTGGTACGAAGAATACCTGCGCTTGTGTATGGCGATCGCCGTTGTTGCTGATGTGGGCGAGGCGATTGCGCACATCAACAAATATTCCACCAAGCACTCGGATTCCATTATCACTGCGGACGAAGCGAATGCCCGCAAGTTCCTGCGCGGCGTCGATTCGGCCGCTGTCTATTGGAATGCTTCTACCCGATTCACCGACGGCGCCGAATTCGGCTTCGGCGCAGAAATGGGTATCAGCACCCAGAAGCTCCACTGCCGCGGGCCCTTCGCGCTGGCGGAGTTGACGTCATCGAAGTACGAGATTATTGGAACAGGGCAGGTAAGGAAGTGACGTCCTGCGCCAGCAGGCGTTTCCGCTCTTAGTCTTCAAATCACTAACGTTTAAGGGCAACCACTAAGGACACGCAGTTACACGAAGGGACCCACGTCATCGCGGAGGGTGGTGCCGTTCCAGTCGAGCCTTTTCGATCTTTTGAAGATTGCGACGAGTCGCCCATGCGATGGCCCCGAAGATAGGGCCGGAGAACAGAATCATCGCTAAGGCCATTGCGATTGCCGTTCTAACGCCCTGCTAGTAACCGCGATGAGGATACCATCGAGGGGCCGCTCGGGTTCCCGCTCAGCGCCAAACTGGAATGCGCATTACATCGAAGTGATAATCGTAGGTCCACACTTCGACTTTCAGGCGAACGGCCACGACCGCCGTGACGGCGTCGAATAGGGTGATCGGCTGATCGGCAAGCGATCGAATTCTTTCTCCGGCGAGCCTGTAGTCCTCAGGCATCGGATTTACGAGAGTAGCGCTGCCCATGTCGGTAAGCCAGTCTGAGGCCACATTCTTTCCCAACCGGAGCAGGATCAAAGAATAAGCCTCGAGCAAGGTCGGATAGGGAACCATGACCTCGCGTCGGTTTCGGTCGAACTTCTGAAGTTCTTGGACGGCGCGAGCGTGGTGTTCGTCTTCCGGGTCAACCGCGGCGTACAAGGGGCCTGTATCCGCCAACACGGCCCGAATCATCTCTTAATGCCCGCCAGGTAGAGGTCATGGTTCTGACTGACGTCGCTGCGCACGCTGCCCTTTTTCGCAGGTCTAATTTTTAAGGTTTTGTGTGCTCTTAAAAAACCACGCTCGCGCAAGTATTCCCGCAAGGCGGCTTGGACGACAGCAGTGAGCGCGGGAGGGGCCTCTTGCGCGCGCACATACTCCTCCACGGCCTGCGCGAGGTCGTCTGGAAATGTCATCGTGGCTCGCTTCATGAAGACATTGTATCATCAACTGTCACCACATGGTGATTATGGTGACATTGGTGAACAAGGCGAACAAACGACGAATATTAGCAGCGTGGTAATGGTCAATCCGGCGTCTGTGCTACCTTACTAACTTTCACCTCGGAGCCCATGAAACTCGTTTCCGCAGCGCTTCTTTCTT
The DNA here is from genome assembly GCA_963787685.1 of uncultured Acidobacteriota bacterium. Lineage (GTDB taxonomy): Bacteria > Acidobacteriota > Terriglobia > Terriglobales > Acidobacteriaceae > Sulfotelmatobacter. Next base: position 242,283 of record CAWBED010000015.1, on the reverse strand, counting down.
CTGCCCTCTTATTCTCCGGTTCATCGGCGCCATCGAAACCATCTGCCAATCCCTCAGCAACCGCGGCACCGACTCCAGCCATCTTCGGTTTTCGTGATGCCGCTGCTGAATCCGCGACGGAAGCGCGATTTCTGGCCGTGCCAGATCCGAAGCTCGCCGAGGAACATCTCAATACCCTCAGTAAAGTTCCGCACATGGCGGGCACGATAGAGGACAAAGCCACTGCGGATTACGTCGCGCAGAAGTTTCGCGACGCCGGACTCGACACCGAAATCGTCGAGTACAAGGCGTGGATCAACTATCCGGTAGAAATCAACGTCGATCTCACGGCGCCCGCCAGCGTGGAGATGCATGGGCCCACACGCGAGCACGTCGACGGAGACCCGTATCAGGACGATCCGCGCGTGGTGATGCCGTTCAACGGGATGTCGCCCTCGGGCGACGTGGAGGCGGATGTGATCTACGCCAACTACGGCACTCCCGACGATTTCGAGAAGCTGGCGAAGCTGAACGTCGACGTACGCGGAAAGATCGTGCTGGTGCGCTATGGCCAGAATTTTCGCGGAGTGAAAGTGTTCACGGCGCAGGAGCACGGCGCAGCCGGAGTGATCATTTATTCCGACCCGGCGGACGATGGGTGGAGGCGCGGCGATAAATATCCGGATGGGCCCTGGCGGCCGGACACAGGCGTGCAGCGCGGCTCAACGGGATTTATGTTCGAGTTTCCCGGCGATCCGACGACGCCGGGCGTTGCGTCGGTGGCGTCGCTGCCGGAGTCGGAGAGAATCTCTCCGGAGAAGTCGCCGCAGATGCCGAAGATTCCGGTCACGCCGCTTTCGTATCACGATGCGTGGCCAATCCTGCAGCATCTCAGCGGACCCGACTCGCCACGCGAATGGCAAGGCTCGCTGCCATTTACTTACCACGTTGGTCCAGGACCGGCGCGCATCAAGATGCATCTCAAGCAGGATTATCAGTTCCGCACGCTGTGGGATGTGATCGGCAAGGTGAAAGGCAGCGAGTTGCCGGAGGAGTGGGTAGTCGTCGGCAATCATCGCGATGCTTGGGTGTATGGCGCGGTCGATCCAAACAGCGGAACGGCGGCCATGCTCGAGAGCGTGCACGGCGTGGGCGAACTACTGAAGTCCGGTTGGAAGCCGAAGCGCACGATCGTCCTCTGCAGTTGGGATGGCGAAGAAGAAGGGCTGATGGGTTCGACCGAGTGGGTGGAGCAGCACGAGGCCGAATTGCGCCACGCTCCGGCTTACTTCAACGTCGACGTTGCGGTGTCGGGGACGAAGTTCGGTGCGTCGTCCGTTCCAAGCTTGAAACAGTTTCTGCGGGACCTCACTAAAGTCGTGCCGAATCCGAAAGGCGGGACGCTCTACGATGCCTGGCAGAAATCAGCGTTGCCGGACGCGCCCTCGACGCAGTCACCGACCGAAGCGATTGGAGATAGCAGACGAACTCCAGCGGCGCAAGTGAAGGGTGACGTGCCCGTGGGCGATCTGGGCAGCGGTTCCGATTACACGGCGTTTCTGCAGCATGCGGGAGTTCCATCGAGCGACATCAGTTCGAGCGGCTCTTATGGCGTTTACCACTCTGTGTTCGATAATCTCGCGTGGTTCAAGAAGTTCGCCGATCCGGATTTCGTCTACGAGCAGGAGATTGCGCGGGTGTTGGGGCTCGAGGCCTTGCGCATGGCGGATGCCGATGTGTTGCCTTACGACTACGAAGAGTACGGCAAGGAAGTGACCGCGTATCTGGATGCCGCGCACAGGCGTTCGGAAGACAAGTTCGGCAAGGGGACGCTAGACTTCGATGCAGTCGATGCGGCGGCTCGACATTTTCAGTCTGCGGGAGCGAAGGTGCTGGCGAAGCAGAAGAATCCGCCGCGCGATGTGGCCAAGCTGAACGAGGCGCTGCTCAACGCGGAGCGGGCGTTGTTGGTGCCGCAGGGATTGCCACATCGTCCGTGGTTTCGGCACGCGATTTATGCGCCAGGCGAATACACTGGCTACGCCGCCGTCGTGATTCCGGGAGTGAATGAGGCACTGGACAAAGGCGATGGCGAACGAGCACGTCAGCAACTGGCTGCACTGGCGGCCGCCCTGGAACGCTCGGCGAGGGCTCTCGAGGGATACCGCTAACGTATGAATACCGCGCACGCTCTCGGGCACTTTCTGCGAACGTTGCCAGCTTCGGCGGCAGCTACTTTTCTCGCGCTCTTTCCGATTGTCGATCCCTTTGGCGGAATTCCGATCTTCTTCACGATGACCTCGACGTGGACTGCACGCGACCGCACGCGCACTGCGTTCAAAACGGGGATGTGGGTGTTCATCATCCTGGTGACGTTTTTGTTCTTTGGACGATTTGTGCTGTATTTCTTCGGCATTTCTCTACCCGTGTTGAAGATTGCCGGAGGACTGATTGTCGCGAACACGGCGTGGGGCATGGTGACGTCGCACGCTCGCATCACCCCCGAAGAAAGCAACGAAGCCCAGGACAAGGAAGATATTTCACTGACTCCGCTGGCAATGCCGCTGATGTCGGGACCGGGGGCGATTGGCGTGGTCATGGCGCTCGCCGCTCACGTTGATAACATCGCAGCGTACCTGGGAATGGTGATTGGCGTGGCGGGTATTGCGCTCAGCGTGACGCTGTTTTTCTGGATGGGAGGACCTCTGGTGCGGAGGCTGGGTCCGAGCGCGGTGGGCGCGATCAACAAGATCTTCGGATTCCTCATTCTTGCGATTGCCGTGCAACTGGTCTGGGATGGCGTGGCAGACTTCAGGAGCTAAAACTTCCGGAACTATCAGGCGTCGGCCTGCGTATCCCATACAGGCGCTTCTGCGCCGAGAGGTGTTCCATGCCTGGAAGGTCTCTTCTTCAAGCAACGCAACTGCATAAGGTGGCTCTGTTGTGTCTGGCGCTGGTTCCACTTTGCGCGGCGAGTGACTGGAACTATGAAGACACGCGGCATGATTCGCGGGATTTTGCTGCGGGCGGTTCCATCCACGTGCGGTTGAGCGTTGGAGATGTACATATCAAGCGCGGCGACACAGACAAGATTCGGATCGAGTACACGGTGAAGTCGCGACACGAGCAGAATGTCAAGGAGGCGAGGGTGGATTTCGATATCCAGGGAAACAACGCCACGATCGAATTTCACGCGCCGTCGGGTGGGAATACTCAGTTTGACGTTGAGATGGAAGTCCCGCAGAAAACGAATCTGGATGTGCACGAAAAAGTCGGCGACGTGACGATCGACAAGATCGACGGCGACAAATATCTGGATGTGGGAGTCGGTGATCTTCGGATCTCGACCGAGCATTCAGGATACCGGCTGGTGAATGCGAATACTGGCATCGGGGATGTGCACGGCGATGGTTACGGAGAGACCAGCGGATGGCTGGGGAAGTCGTTGAAGTATCACGGGGACGGTAAGTATGAATTAAGGGCGCACGTAGGGGTGGGAGATATTCATCTCGACGGGGACTGAGAGTTTGAAACTCGGAAGGCTAGTGAAACAAAATCTCATTCTGGCCGGAAAAGGCGCGGCTAGAACGGAGCACCCTCGGTGTTCATCTGCTTGAGTCTGACTAGTGATGAATTGGCGGGCTGGTCGCGATGGGCTTTCTTATTGGAATTCTGGGGTGATGATCCACGATGACCCAGCGTACGGTCGGATGGTAGATCGGCGGGCCTCCGAAGCGCGTCGCGGGAAAGTGAAACTGGACATTGATAAAAACTTCCTGTTGGAATCCCGTGGGATCAAAAGATGTGCTGCGTACGATGTCCATCGCCTGCCGGCTCAGGTCGCGGTCCGTGGTCTGGAGAGGCTCGGCTTCGAGCACGGTTCCGTCTTGCGCGTCTAGAGTCGCGTGAATGATCACGGGCTGGAAGAAGCGGGAAGTGGGTGCATCAGAAGGGTCGACGCGCAAGGGCAGGCGGCTCGGCGGGGACAAGGCAAAGGATTCGCCGGCGTCCGCCATTTCTGCCGTTGGCTTGAGAAGCGCAGGATCGAGGTTGGGTGCGTCTTCGAGACTCTCGACGCGTACCTGAACCGTGAGCCGCCCTTCTTCGTAGATAGAAATCTGCCGCGGCAGGATGTGGCCATGAAAATCCGCCGCACCCGTGTAATCGTAAAGCGCAAAGATCCCCGGAGCTTCGGACCAGCTTTGTAGCAAGGCGGTCACGGGATCGATGCAGTCTTCTCTCTCAACCCAGGACCGCGGCGCCGGATTCGGCGGCAGCGAATGGCTGAGGAGTAAACAGGAGAGCGTCTTACCGTCGCGCTCCACGTTTGCGGCTCGAATTTCGAATGAAGCCAGATCATGCACCACCGGCCGCATCAGAACGGAACGGACTAGTTGAACGCGCAGGGGCACCGGCTCATCGGGATTGGTGCCGTAAATGCGGCCCTCCGCACCAATGCGAACTACATTCGAATTCTGAAACTGCTCGGTCCAGCGCCAGCCTGAGTGGCCGTCGTAGAACTCCTGCATTGTGCCGGCGCCCTCATTTTGTGCGGTGCCGCTGGTCTCGAAAGACACCTTGAGGACATAGGGAGTTGAGATGCTGTGCAGGTCGAGGTTCTTTCGGGCGCGATCCATCAGATCGACAGCGACGGAGCGATCGGCCACCTTGGAGAGCGTGCGCGGTTCCCGTGTCACCAACTCGTGCGGGTCGGGTGGTGGAGGATTTGTCTGAGAGAGAACTGCGGGAACGCAAAGCAGGCAGGACACGAGCAAACTAGAAAGCCGGATAGTGATGCGCACAAGGACTCCTTAAACGCGCCGAATCCAGGGCCGGGAACAACGGTTGGATTGTAATCAAGGGTTGCGAATCGCGGCAAGACCTAAGCCTGAGGCCCTCCGGACGTCTAACGCTTCCGTAAAGTCAAAAGCCCCACTCTGGCCGCAAAGTGCGCGGCTAGAATGGGGCACTGGTTCGTTCATGAATACGCAGACGAATGCGTCCGCGGTTAGGCGGGTTATTTCAGGGTAACCAAGCGGTCTACAAGCTCCGAGTAGTCCTTCTTTTCGATGCCGTGAACTTGCTTGTTGTATTCGTCCACCTTCGAGGAGTAGTTCATCGAGCAGAACTTGGGGCCGCACATGGAGCAGAAAGCAGCTTCCTTGTAGAAGTCATCCGGCAGAGTTTCGTCGTGCATCGCGCGGGCGGTCTCGGGATCGAGCGAAAGCGCGAACTGTTTCTCCCAGTCGAACTTGTAGCGCGCGTAGCTGAGGGCGTCGTCGCGATCGCGGGCTCCGGGGCGTCCGCGGGCGATGTCGGCCGCGTGGGCGGAAATCTTGTAGGCGATGATGCCGTCTTTCACATCTTTTTCGTTAGGCAGGCCGAGGTGCTCTTTCGGCGTAACGTAGCAAAGCATGGCGGCGCCGTACCATCCGATCATGGCCGCACCGATCGCGCTCGTGATGTGGTCGTAGCCGGGAGCGATGTCGGTGACCAGCGGGCCTAGCGTGTAGAACGGAGCTTCGTAGCAGAGTTCGACCTCTTTTTCGACCTGCTCCTTGATCTTGTCCATGGAGACGTGGCCGGGTCCTTCGATCATGACCTGGACGTCATGCTCCCATGCCTTCTTGGTGAGTTCGCCTAGAGTCTTGAGTTCGGCGAATTGGGCTTCGTCGCTGGCGTCGGCGACGCAGCCGGGGCGAAGGCCGTCGCCCAGGGAGAAGCTGACGTCGTACTTCTTGAAAATCTTAACGATGTCGTCGAAGCGGTCATACAGGAAATTCTGTTTGTGGTTGTAGGCCATCCATTGCGCGAGGATCGCGCCGCCGCGGCTGACAATGCCGGTGATGCGCTTGGAGATCAGCGGCAGATACTGGATCAGCACGCCGGCGTGGATCGTCATGTAGTCGACGCCTTGCGCGGCTTGCTCCTCGATCACTTCCAGCATGACTTCGGCGTTGAGGTCTTCGACACGTTTGACGCGCGCGATGGCTTCATAGATGGGCACGGTGCCGATGGGCACGGGCGAGTGGCGAAGGATGGCTTCGCGAATTTCGTGAATGTTGCCGCCGGTGGAGAGGTCCATTACGGTGTCGGCGCCGTAGTGGACTGCGGTGTGAAGCTTCTTTAATTCTTCGTTCACTTCGGACGTAACGGCAGAGTTCCCAATGTTGGCGTTGATCTTGCACAGGCTGGCCACACCGATCGCCATGGGTTCGAGCTCGGGATGATTAATGTTGGCTGGAATGATCATGCGCCCGCGGGCGACTTCGTCGCGGACGAGCTCGGGCGTGATCTTCTCTTTATGCGCGATGAATGACATCTCTTCGGTGATGACACCTTGGCGCGCGTAGTGCATCTGCGAGAAGTTGCCGTCCTTGTTTTGTTTCTTGCGCTCCGCGAGCCATTCCGCGCGGGGTTTGGGGACGGTGTAGCCGTTGCCGTTCGAGCCGTTCGTGGGAGTCATTGCCAGGCCAACCTTTTCTGGAATTCGATGATTCCGATTATAACCGCGATGGGAGATGGGATGCTTGCTCGACGAATCCGAGTCGAGCGAGGTCAAAGACAAAGGCAAAAACAAAAGCTTTCACCGCAGGGGGCACAGAGGAACACGGGGGATTCACTTCATCTTGAGATTGACGCAGTTTCGCCTCGCGCGATGATCCACTCGGCGATGAGCAGGTTCGGGATCCAGCACAGCCAAGAAACCGTGATGTAGGTGGCGCGGAAGGGCCAGTGGAATATCCCCAGCATCAATGGCATGTAGATGCGTAGCGTGACGGCGGCGAGGCTCAACGCGAAGTTGCGGATCATCCATTGGCGGTGCGCGTCGATCTCACCACGCCGGATCGAACGATAGGCTTGGAGTGCCGTGGCGAACCAAAGCACAGCAAGGATGCCGAATCCAAAATGGGTGGGCAGGCCCTGCTCCGACACCAGAGCCATCGCGAAGCCTGCGATCGAGCCGAGGGCCACCGAGAGGAGATAGAAGCGTCCCATCCAGCGGTGGAGGTTGAGCCTACGGGCGCGCAGCTTTCGCGAAAACTGCCAAGGGCCGGCGAGCAATGCGCCCATGCCTCCAGCGATGTGAAGGCGCAAAGTAAAGATGTAGCGGCCGAAGTGGTCGTCGCGCGGAGAGCTGAGAAAATAGGTGATGCCGTAGGCGACGACGGCGAGTGAAAAGATGAGCATCGTCCACCAGAGCGGCGTGACGAAGCGCGACTGAGGCTCCGAAAACGCTGCGCGACCCGGCGGAATTTGTGCGAGCTGAGACATGATGTCGCGCCGTACTACAGATACGCTCGGATTCGGATGCTGGTTCGAATTATTACCCAGAACCCGGCATTGAGATATGCGATACAGGCAGCAATTGTTTTGTATCGAGGTTTGCTGATCTCCGCTTGCGAGCATAAAATCTCAACGATCTAATCGTCACCTGCAGATTCCGCTTTTGTTGAGGAGAAATTCTTGATGCGTTCCTTTCGCCTTGCGCTGATTTTTTTGACGCTGTTCTCTGTCGCCGGTTTTTCCCAATCGACTTCAACTGCTAAGCCCGCACCGGGGTTCAGCCTCGATACGATCGACAAGAGTGTCGACCCGTGCGTCGATTTTTATCAGTACGCATGCGGCAACTGGATCAAGAATTCGGAGATTCCTCCGGACCAGGCGCAATGGGTGAGTTTTGTCGAGCTCAACGAGCGCAACCGGAATGTCGAGAAGGACATTTTGGAGAAGGCAGCCGCGGGCGGGAAAGAGCGGAACGCCATCGATCAGAAGATCGGCGACTTCTACGGCTCGTGCATGGACGAGAAGACGGTCGACAGCAAAGGGATCGCGGCGCTGAAGCCGGAACTGGACCGCATCGACGCGGTGAAAGACAAGCAGGCGTTGATCGACGAGATCGCGCACGTGCATATGGTCGGGCCGAATCCGCTGTTTAATTTTTATTCGTCGTCCGACTTGCACAATGCGGATCAGGTGATCGCGAACATCGATCAGGGCGGGTTGACGCTGCCGGACCGGGATTACTACCTGAAAGACGACGAGAAAATGAAGGGGATCCGGCAACATTTTGTCGAATACATGGATGGAGTGTTCGTGCTGGCCGCGGCGAAGCCTGGGGAATCGGGAGCAGCATCGGGCATGGACGCTATGTCTTCGAAGGACGCGGAGACTGTGTTGCGGATTGAAACTGCGATCGCTAAGGCGCAGATGGATCGCACGGCGCGACGCGATCCGAAGAATCGCGATCACAAGATGTCGCGCGCGGATGCCGTCGCGCTTGCTCCGAATTTTCATCTCGACCGGTATTTTCAGGATGTGAATGCGCCATCGTTCAGCGAGTTGAACGTTGGAAATCCGGACTACTTCAAGCAGATGAATGCTCTGCTGGAAACGGAGTCCCTGGAATCATTGAAGACTTACGTGCGATGGCACGTATTGCATGCGGCGGCGCCGTGGCTGTCGCAACCGTTCGTCGATGCGAACTTCAAGTTCCAGCAGGTGCTGACCGGGCAGAAAGAAATCCAGGCGCGGTGGAAGCGTTGCGTGAGTTTGACGGACCGCCAACTCGGTGAGGCGCTTGGGCAGCGATATGTCGATGTAACGTTTGGTCCGGAGAGCAAGGCGCGCATGTTGAAGATGGTCGACGCGCTGGAGCAGTCGCTGGATTCCGACATCCACGATTTGTCGTGGATGAGCCCGGACACGAAGAAGGAAGCGAAGGTGAAGCTGGAAGCGATCCGCAACAAAATCGGGTATCCGGAGGTGTGGCGCGATTACAGTTCGGTGACGATCAAACCGGGCGATCTGGTAGGGAACCTCGAGCGTACGACGGAATTTGAGTCGAAGCGCGAGATCGCGAAGATCGGCAAGCCGCTCGACCGGAAGGAATGGGGCATGACTCCGCCAACGGTGAATGCTTATTACAATCCGTCGTACAACGAGATTGTGTTTCCGGCGGGAATCTTGCAGCCACCATTTTTTGATCCGAAGCTTGACGATGCGGTGAACTTTGGCGGAATTGGCCTCGTCATTGGACACGAGCTAACGCACGGGTTTGACGATCAGGGAAGGAAATTCGATCCGCATGGGAACCTGCACGACTGGTGGAGCGAAGAAGATGGAAAAGAATTTGAAAAACGCGTGAGCTGTGTGGCGGACGAGTATTCAAACTTCGTTGCCGTTGACGACTTGAAGCTGAACGGGCGGCTGACGCTGGGCGAGAACACGGCGGACAACGGAGGAGCGCGCATCGCTCTGGCGGCGCTGGAGCGTCTGATTGCCGAAGACAAGACCGGCAAAGAAGGCCAGACGATCGATGGGTACACACCGGAGCAGCGGTTCTTCCTGGGATTCGCGAGAGTGTGGTGCGAGAAGCGGCGTCCGGAGGTCGCGAGGATGCGGGTGCTGACGGATCCGCATTCGCCAGGGAAGTACCGCGTGGACGGCGTGGTGCAGAACATGCCGGAGTTCCAGAAGGCATGGTCCTGCAAGGCCGGGCAGCCGATGGTGGCAGAAAACGCTTGCCACGTGTGGTGAGCAAGACCTTCACCACAGGGGGCACTGAGGAACACAGGGGAAACCCTGGGCAAGTTTCGCACACGCTTACGAAACACCCACCCGTCGAAAATCGCGACGGGTGGGGAGCCTTCGCCTTAGGAACGATACCTAATTCTTTTTTTCTTATTCTTTGTCGCGGAGCCTTAGTTGATGTTCTAGTTCCTGGAAGCGGCGCGTAATCGTGTGCAGAACCAGGCCTACCACGATCAGGAGCATCCCTGACAGTACCAAGCCAACTGCTAATACTGCTGAGGGGAGTTTCGGGACTAGGCCCGTCTTGATGAATTCCACGATCACTACGGTTGCCGGCACGAAACCGAGAAGAATGAAGATGAGGCCCATGCCGCCAAAGAACGTCAGCGGCTTGTAGTCGCGGACGAGGCTGAGGATCGTGTTCAGGATGACGAAGCCGTCTTGAACTATACGGATTTTCGAGAAACTGCCTTCCGGACGCGAGGTCAGGCGCACGGGCAATTCGGTGATGCGGTATCCGCGAGCCAAGGCCTTGACCGTTAGCTCCACTTCCGTTTCAAATCCACCGCCAAAAACTGGAATGCTCTTCACGAACTCGCGGCTGAAAGCACGATAGCCGGAGAGAACGTCCGAGAGCTTTACCTTGAAAATCGAATTGATGACTTGCAGGAAAAATCCATTGCCGAGTTTGTTGAGCAGGCGGAACTCGCTCTCGGACGAGGGCATGAGGCGCGAGCCAACCACCATCTCCGCCTTGCCTTGAACAATCGGCTCGATGAGCTTGTGGACTTCGGAGGCGGGATAAGTGTCGTCGCCGTCGACGAGGACGTAGATGTCGGCATCGACCTGGGCGAACATCGATTGCACGACGAATCCCTTGCCCTGGCGGCGTTCGTAAGCGATGTAAGCTCCGGCTTCGCGAGCGCGGGCAACCGTATGGTCGGTGGAGTTGTTGTCGAAAACGTAGATTTCTGCTTGCGGCAGTTCGGCGTGGAAGTCGCACACCACTTTCGCGATGGTGAGTTCTTCGTTGAAGCAGGGAATCAGGATCGCGATTTTCTGCGGCATGGGCGGCTGGCGCGGTCCACGTCAGAATACACTGGCTGGAAAAAACATTGAACCACGCAAGAACATTGAACCACGAAGGACACGAAGCATCACGAAGAGTGCTGCGTAAGCTTTTCTTCGCGTTGCACGCGTCCTTCGCGGAAGGCCTCTTAGCCTAGATTTCCGGCGTCGGCAGAACTACCTTCGCTCCGGCAGAATGGCAGGCGTCGATTACGTGCGCAGCCTGTGAGAAGGGCACGGTGCCGTCCGTTCTGAGCAGGACGATTTTTTCGGTGCGTCCATGGAACAGTTGTTCCATGGCGGTCTGCACATTGTTCCAAAAGATTGCTTGACCGTTGATTCTGAGCGTCGGCGAATCTGGCTTTGCACTCGCGATCTCGACGAGCACCGGGTTCCGGTCCGACGCGGCTTCCGACCCAATCCATACTTCTAAGCCCTGCGGAGGAACCATCGTTCCCGGCTGAGTTGACACTCTTTGGGCAGTCAGCAGGATGGGGGTCTCGAACCTCGCAGTATGCGCGGCTTTTAAGGCGGAAGCAACGTCGGCGTAGGGAGCGCGCGCGTCGGCCTTGATGTAGAGATCCTGGTCGCGGTTGCGAGGTGTGCGGATCATTTCTGCGACCAGATCGTCTCGGCTAACGGGATTCGTTCCGAACCAGAGTTGGCCGTCGGCGGTTACCGTGACGATCCACGCGTTTAGATTGTCCGCGGCGGGCATGGGTGACGCGTTGGTGGTGGGGGCCATTTCTACGCTGATGCCCTTTTGCAGTTGTTGGGAGTTCATTTCGATGGCGAAGAGGAGCATCAAGGCCACAGAGGCAACGAGCGCCAGAGGTCTCAAACTGTTTTTCACGGAGTAATTCATAAGAGTTCTCCTTCCTCGAATGCTCAGTTGAATCTGAGCAGACGAGAACATTCAGGCGTCCTTTCAGGACGCGATGTGGGGTTGGTTCGGTACCCGGCGTGAGAAACGCCGGGCTATGGTCGACTGTCCCTCCGGGACAGAATTACGGTTTGACTCCGCCAAGGGCGGCGGTGGCGAGGCTGCCGCCGAGGCCCATGGTTTCTACAGCGGACGAGGGCACGATGACCATCGAACCCTTTTCTTTGATGGCTTCGTAGAGCATATTCATGGCGCGCAGGTGCAGGGCGACAGGATTTTCGGCGTACGAAGCGGCCGCCTGTACGAAACTGTCGGCGATTTCTTTTTCCGCCTGCCCGAGAATGATGCGGGCCTGTCGTTCACGCTCGGCCTGTGCCTGGCGCGACATGGCGTCTTCAAGACCGGATGGAATCTTCACATCGCGAATTTCGACCGACTGCACCGTGATTCCCCATGGATTCGTTTTCTCGTCGAGAATCCGCTGCAATTCGCGTCCCATGATTTCGCGCTCAGTGATCATTTGCGCAAGCTCGTGGCGGCCGATAGATTCGCGCAGAGCGGTTTGCGCACTCATGTTGATCGCGTCGACAAAGTTCTCGACCTCCAGGATGGATTTCTCCGCGTTCCAGACCATCCAGAAGATGATCGCATCGACGTTGACCGGAACGGTGTCGCGCGTGAGTGTGGATTCGGCGGAAACACTGGCGACACGCACGCGCTGGTCCACGTAAGGGCTGAGCGTCTCGAGGATCGGCACGATGTGGCACATGCCAGGTCCGCGCAGTCCGACATAGCGGCCGAGGCGCAGGACTGCGACCTTCTCCCACTGGCGGATAATTTTGATCGCGAAGAGAAAGTAGAGGCCGACTACGGCTCCGGCTATGGCGTAGGCGGGCTGGTGCGTCGGTTCCGCGATGGCGAGTCCCGCCAGAAGGCACACGGTGAACAGCAAGAGGGCGACGCCGTTGAATTCGTTGATTCGGATTCGAGCCATAACTATCTCCTTTGTGCAGGATGCGGCAAAAATTCGCGCAAACGATCGATTATTTCTTCGAGGGTGAATCCGGCGGCTCCCGCACGGGCTGCGAATTCCCCGGCCATCTGACCGAGCTGACGTTCGCGCTCGGCGGATTTCTTTTCGGGCTTCTTGTTGCTGATGAATGTCCCTGTTCCCTGATGGGTTTCGAGCAGACCGCCAAGTTCCAGCTCACGGTAGGCGCGCATTACGGTATTGGGATTGATTGCAAGGTCCACGGCAAGCTGGCGGACGGTCGGCAATTGATCACCGGCGATCAGTGAACCAGAGGCGATGCCGCCGCGGACTTGATCGATAAGCTGGCGATAAACGGGGACGCCACTGTGCAGGTCGAGCGCGAGTTGAAAGGCTGCGCCGTTCCTGTTGATCCTTGACATGTGAATTAATGTACTATAGAACTAGTACACCATGTCAAGTGAATTCTGGGAAATTTTGTAAAGGTCTTTGGGAACGGCAGGTTGTAATCGTTTCGCAAAGGAGGTTCGCACATGAATGCACAAGCAGAAAGAACTCCGGAGAGTCCTCGATCGGATGCATGGGCCAGCGCTGCACTGGCGCTCGCGGTCGGAGCGTCGTTTTTCGCGTTGTGGTTCTGGCTGCTGCCAGGATGGCTCGGATTCCGCGTGGAAACTGCAGGAGCGGCGCGCTGGCGCTGGCTGGCCGCTATTCCGTCGGTGATGGGATTCGCGGTTGCATTGCGGTGCGTATGGGATTTTGGCTGGACCGGTCGCGGCACGCCGGCTCCTTTCATTCCTCCCCAACGATTGGTGATCGTGGGTTTCTACCGTTATGTTCGCAATCCCATGTATGTAGGATTTGCCGCCGGATGGATCGGGCTTTGGATCGTGTTCGGACACGCGAACACGGCGGCCATCGCCACCGTGACAGCCGTCGCGCTGGGAGTTCATCTTTTCGTTGTCTTCTATGAAGAGCCAACGTTACGCGGAAAGTTCGGTAAGGATTACGAAGAATATTGCCGCAACGTGCGCCGGTGGTGGCCTCATCTGCGAGCGTGGGAGCAGCCGTAATACGCCCGGAGTCGCTAGTGTTTGGGTCCCTTGAAGCCTTTGCGGCGTTGTTCGCTGTAGCGGTGCAGGGCATCGAGGATGATGGGGTAGGCCTCTCCGGCTGGACGGATATCATCGACCTCGACAGCTTTGCCTTCGAGCTGTTTGTAGTCCTGAAAAAAGCGGCGGAGCATCAAGAGGCGATGCGGCGGCATCTCGGACGCCTCGTGGTAGGGGTTGAATTCCGGGTCCTCTGTGGCGACGGCGATGATTTTATGATCGGGCTTGCCCTGGTCGATCATGGTCATTAATCCGACCGTGCGAGCGTGGATGATCGTCAGTGGAACGACGGTTTCCTGGCAGAGAACAAGAACGTCGAGCGGATCGTCATCTTCGGCGAAGGTTTGCGGGATGAATCCGTAATTAGCGGGATAGTAGACGGCCGAATAGAGGACGCGGTCGAGTCGGATGAGGCCGCTGTTTTTGTCGAGCTCGTACTTCACGCTGGAGCCGAAGGGGATTTCGATGACGCAGTCGAATTCCTGCGGGAGTTTGTCGCCGGGAGTGACGTCGTGCCAGGGATGAATCATACGTGGGTGTAGTTTTCTCCGTGAATGAACATTCTAATGGAGGGACTCGATGCGATGCGTGGGGACGCGACCGCTTTTAACGAAAGTCAAAAACCCCACCCTGTCGCAAACTATGCGACAAGGGATGAGGCAGCCTGAGTCATAAAGCTATTGCGTGAGATGGAATTCGGAGTGGAGTTTGGCTTGCGAATTGTCTCCGACCCACACGTCGAAGTGTTCAGGTTCAACTACCCACTGTTTTTTCGTCGGGCTCCAGAATTGCAGTTCATCCGGGCCCAGCTTGAAATGAAGCGTTTGCTTCGCACCTGCGGCGAGGTTCACCCGTTGAAATCCCTTCAGTTGGCGGACGGGGCGCGACGCGCTTCCGGCTTGCTGATGAATGTAGAGCTGTACGACCTCGTCTCCAGCGCGGCTGCCGGTGTTGGACACATCCACGGAAACATCCAGGCTGGCTCCTACTTTCGCCTCTGTTTGGCTCAGCTTCAGATTGTCGAAAGAAAAATTCGTGAAGCTGAGTCCGTAGCCGAAGGGGTAGAGCGGAGTGCTCAGGATGTCCCAGTAGCGCGACTTGAATTTGGGAGCATCTTCCGGATCGTGAGTCCGCGTGTGGTTGTAGTAAAGCGGTAGTGTGGAGGCACTGCGAGGCCAGCTCACGGGAAGGTGTCCAGCGGGATTGGCGTCGCCGAACAAAATGTCGGCGATCCCGTTGCCGGCCTGGCTGCCCGGGTACCAAGTTTCCAGAATCGCTGGGACGTGCTCGGAAGCCCAAGAAATATCGAGTGGACGGCCGTTGACCAGAACGAGCACAACTGGCTTGCCGGTGGCGACGACTGCCTCGAGCAATTCTTCCTGACCGCCGGAGAGTTTCAGTGAGGAGCGCGATGCGGCCTCGCCGCTCATGAGCGCGATCTCGCCGAGTACCAGCACGGCGACGTCGCTGCGCTTTGCGAGGGCGACGGCATCGTCGAAAGCCTTGCGGGCTTCTTCAGGAGATTGTTCGGGCTGCTCCTTGACCGTGACGATTGGTTGGTTCTCGAACGCCGATGGGATATCGCGCCGGATATTCGGTCCATGAGTGAATCCCACTTCCACGGCGCCGCCTACTTTGTTCTTGATTCCTTGCACGATGTCGACCGTCGGCCCCGGCTTCACCAGAGCACCCCACATATCCAGCAGGTCGAGTTGAGCGTCCGCCAGCGGGCCAATTACGGCGATCGATTTGATTTTGGACTTATCCAGCGGGAGCGCGTTTAGTTCGTTGCGCAGCAGAACGACGGATCGCTGTATTGCCGTGCGTGCCAGTTGCTGGTGCTCTGGATTGTTTAGAACCTGGTCGATCTTGGATTCGTCGATGAAAGGATGCTCGAAGAGTCCGAGACGGATCTTTGCTTCGAGAACGGCGAGGACTGAGGCGTCGATCTGCTGCATGGAAATGCGTCCGCTCTTTACTTCGTCCGCGAGATATTTCAAGTAGGTGCCGCTGGCCATGTCCATATCGAGACCTGCGCTGAAGGCTTTGTAGGCGGCGTCATCGCCATCTCGCGCGTACCCGTGCGTGATCAGGCTGTGAACGGCATTGGCATCGCTCACGACGAAGCCTTTGAAATTCCAAGTCTCGCGTAAGACATCGTGGAGGAGCCAACGATTGCCGGTGGCTGGGACCTCGTTCAGATCCATGTAGGCGCTCATGAAGGTGGCAGCGCCGGCATCGGCGGCTGCTTTAAACGGCGGCAGATAGGTGTTCCACATCTGTTCTTCGGGGATGTAGGAGGAGTCGTAGTCGCGTCCGCCCTCGGCGGCGCCGTATCCGGCGAAATGTTTGGCGCAGGCGAGTACGCGGTCGAGCGCTCCGGGCTGCGTTCCCTGAAAGCCGAGGACTTGGGCGCGTGCCATCGCGGCTCCAAGATAAGGATCTTCACCGGCGCCCTCGACCATGCGTCCCCATCGCGCGTCGCGGGCAATGTCGACCATCGGTCCAAAGGTCCATGCGATTCCGGCGGCGCGGGCTTCACGGGCGGCGACGGTTTGAGCGGCTTCGACCATCTTGGGATCCCAAGAGGAAGCCATCGCGATCGGTGCGGGGAAAGATTGTGTGATAGCCGTGGATGACGTCGAGGCCGAAGATAACCGGAATGTGCAAACGGGATTCGTCAACGGCAATGTGCTGCCATTGATTCATTTCCTTGGGATCGCGGACCCAAAGAACGGAGCCGGCGCCATATTTTCGCAGGACGTCCTTGGGATCTCCGTCCTGCTCCTTGAATTCACGGATAGGGAAGCCGGGAAGTTGCGAAAGCTGGGCGACCTTCTCTTCGAGCGTCATCTGCTTAAGAAGGTCTTTGGCGTCGGGATGAGACTGGGCGAAGCCAAGAGGCAGATAGAAGAGCGCAACTGCGATCAAGACGATGGAACGGGAGAATTTATGATTCGAGAAAAGGCCGGCCATGGGTTGCGTCTCCTTCATTCGGAAGTAAACAATTTGATCGTGGTTCGTGCGTTGCGCTTTCAAGCCGGGAGAAGTGTAAACCTTGGAGAGCTGAATTAAATCGGTTTTTCTAGTCATTCAGGCCCGATTTCAACATCGGAGAAAAATGTTCGACCACGAAGGGCACTAAGGAACACGAGGGGGATCCGCTGATCCCAGCGGCTGCTTTTGGAAGCCGGGACTGGCTTTTTCGGTAATCTTGATTCCCGTACTGGCAGCGCGTAGAGTTTAAGGCTGGGGATTGTTCCTCTGGGGCGCATTATGTCGAGTCAAGCTAAGACCTATCTGAAATTCGGGGGAGCTACAGTAGTGATTTTCCTGCTGTTGGGCTACCTCGCCTATACCGGTGTGCAGGACAGCAAGAGCTATTACGTCACCATCAAAGAGCTGCACAAGATGGGCGACGGCGCGTATTCGAAGCGACTGCGCGTAGCCGGGAACGTGAAGCCGGGCTCGATCAAGCGCGTCGGGACGCACGTGCAATTTGTGCTGGTGGAAGAGGATCAAACGCTGGCCGTGGACTATACCGGGACCGAAGCGCCTCCGGATACGTTCAAGGACGATTCGCAGGCGCTGGCCGATGGTCGGTTTGACCACGACGGAACATTCCATGCCAAGCAGCTGCAGGCCAAGTGCGCGTCGAAATATGCTCCGCAGCAGCCGGGCACTCCGGCGAATGGGATGCAGGCTCCGGAGCCTGCTAAGAGTCTGACGCAGGGTCAGCCTGGTCCGGCGCCCGGGGTTTCGAATTAACCGCAAAGAGCTTTCACTACAGAGGGCGCAGGGGTTCACAGGGCAAACCTTAGCTTCTATAGCTTCTGTCTTCTGACAGCCGATAGCGGCTGTCTTCACATGCTTCTCACCAAAATCAGTTGATCCTCGCGGGATAATTCCACGCAGTTCTTTCGTCCGGTAGACTCAGGGCTGGGGCAAAGCCTCGCAAGTTCTTCTCAAGCCTGTGACCGACGCCAGCACCTCGATCATTACCGTCCGCGATGTCATCAAGCAGTTTGGGCGTTTCGCTGCCTTGCGGGGCGTGACGGCGGAGTTTGATGCGGGACGATTCCACGCAATTCTGGGCGACAACGGGGCTGGGAAGACAACGCTGCTGCGCGCTCTCGCGGGATTGGCCAATCCAACGCGCGGGGAAATTGAGATCTTTGGGAAAAGTCCGAAAGAGGCATGCCGCGATCTCGGATATATGGCGCATCCATCACTGCTTTATGACGAGATGAGCGGGATGGAGAACCTGCGCTATTTTGCGCGGCTGTATGGGATTGAAGGTGACGCGCGCTGCGAGCAGGTGATTCGCGCCGTGGGGCTGGACCCAGAGCTGACTCGCGCCGTGGGGCAATATTCGCAAGGCATGCGCCAGAGAATGTCTCTGGCGCGGGCGATTTTGCACGATCCACGAGTGTTGCTGCTCGATGAGCCATTCTCGAATGTCGACGTGCATTCGGCACGGGAGATGGTCGGATTGCTCGGCGGGATGCGCGACGCCGGGAAGACAATCTTTGTCGTGACGCATCAGGCGCTGCTGCTCGAAGGCGTGGCCGACGAATTCGTCTGGATGGAAGCCGGACAGATTGTCGATCGGACTGCGAGCGCCAAGAGCCATGAGCCCGGGGGCGTGCAATGAACTCGCTCTGGAAGGTGATGCGGGCGACGTTGGTAAAAGACATCCGGCTCGAGTGGCGTTCGAAGGATGCGCTCAACTCGATGCTGTTCTTCTCTTTGCTGGTGGTCGTGATTTTTGTGTTTTCGTTTGATCCGCTGGCGGAGGAGTCGCGGCATATCGTCGGCGGGCTGGTGTGGGTGGCGTTCCTGTTCGCGGCGGTGGTGGCGCTGAATCAGACTTGGGCGCGGGAGTTGCGGAATCAGGTGTTGGATGCCTACCGGGTGTCTCCGGCGCCGGCGACGGCGCTGTTCCTGGCGAAGTCGGTTGGAAATTTTCTTTTCGTCAGCGTGCTGGAAGCGTTGATGGTGCCGCTCTTCGTGATCTTCTATAACCTCCGCGTGCTGGGTCCGGCGTGGCAGTTGCTGCCGATTGCGCTGCTGGGAACGTGGGCGCTGGTGGTGAATGGGACGTTCTTCGCCGCGATGTCGGTTCGCACGCGCAATCGCGAATTAATGCTGCCGTTGCTGTTGTTCCCGATTTCGATTCCGGCCGTGATTGCGATGGTGGCGGGTACGACTTCAATCCTCACGGGCGAGGAGTCAGCGCACTTTTACATCGTGTTGCTTCTCACCTACGATGTAGTGTTTACTACAGCTTGTCTGGCTTTGTTCGACACGATTCTCCACGCAGAATGAAGCGTCTTTTCCCGATTCTCGCAGTGCTTACGGCGGTGTTCCTGGCGTATGCCTTGTACCGGGCGCTGGTGGTGGCCCCCGCGGACGCGTTGCAGGGCGAGGTCTACCGCATCATTTATTACCACGTGCCTTCCGCATGGACGGCGTTTCTGCTGTTCTTCATCAATTTCATTGCTTCGATCCAATACCTGGTCACTAACAAGCCTTCGGCGCGGGCAGCCATGAAGTGGATCGTGATTGCCATTGGTATGGTCGGCGTGATTGCGACGTACCTGCCGCCGATCAAGCGGTTGATTCCTGCGGGGATGGAGCCGAGCGCGGTGGCGACAACGGTGCTGGCTATTCCAGCGGCATATTTTCTGATCGGCTGGCTGTTTCCGGGACAGCGTCTGGATGTGCTGGCGGTGACGAGCGCCGAAGTGGGCGTGGTGTTCTGCACGATCGTCCTGGTGACGGGACCGATCTGGGCGCGGCCGGTGTGGGGAATCTGGTGGGCGCCGGGGGATATCCGGCTGACCTCGACGCTGGTGCTGTGGCTGATTTATGTGAGCTATCTGGTCCTGCGGCGCTTCTCAAATAGCGCTCAGACGCAAATGCTGGCGGCGGCGCTTGCGGTATTCGGCGCGCTTGATGTGCCGCTAGTTTATTTTTCAATCTGGTTTTTCCGGACGCAGCATCCTCAGCCAGTGATCGGAGGCGGCGGATCGATGGATCCGCGTATGCTTCAAACGCTGCTCATCAGCTGGATGGCATTTTTGTGCTTTGCATTTTTGGTTTGCTGGTCGCGCTTCCGCCTGGAATTGCTCCAACGCGAAGTTGAAGAAGCGCACGCGATGGAATCGCTGGTTGGGTCTGGAGTTACTGCGAAGGCCAGCATGCCGTTGAGTCGGGGTGCGAGATGAACGCTGTTAGGTTTCTGTTTGCCGCTTACATCGCGACCTGGGTGATTCACGGAGTCTACCTGGGCACGCTGGTCCGCAGGTTCAGCAAGCTGCGCCAGCAGCTGAAGGACGTAGGCCGCAAGGCTTAAAGCCCCTCCCAGATTTGTGTTGCTGAGGGCTAGACCCATAGCCTGACACGAATCTTTAAACCTGACAGCATGCTTAAAGCGCCCATGATTCTAAGTCGGAGTATGACTAAAGCGCTTCTGCGACTACACCTCAAGGCAACAAAACGTTCCGTTTTGGAACCACACCGCTAAAAAATCGTTCCCCGGTAACATTCGTCACATCCATGTGTGCATCCGGAGTAGAGACTCGTATCAGGGCACGCCTTCAGGCGTGCCGATACTGACACGAGCTTTAGAGTCGGCTTTAGCCGCTGCGATGTCCGTTCCCATTCGATATTCCGACCCGAATCGAATCGTTGCCGGGACCCGAACGTTCTTCGTCACGTCGTCCATCGCCGAAAAGAGAAACCTTTTACAATCCGATCGATCGGCGGGGCTCTTCATAAGGGTGTTTCAAGAATATCGTGCGCAAGGAAAATATCGTTTGCATGAATTTGTTGTGATGCCCGATCATTTTCATCTTCTGCTGACTGTTGGATGCAACATGACGATTGAGAAGGCCGTGCAATTTATCAAAGGCGGGTTCGCATTTCGTGCGGGAAAGGAACTCGGATTCAGGGCCCCTGTGTGGCAAAAGGGTTTCTCAGAAGTGCGAGTACTTGATAGCGAAGCCTACCGGCAGATTCGGGAATATATAAGAAACAATCCTGTGAGGCGTGGGTTAGTGGCGGAGGCCGGCGCGTTTCCGCATCGTCGGCGTATCCGGGGACGGAATTGGATGCGGTACCTCGGGGTCTAAAGCCCGTCGAGATTTGTCTCGCTCCCGGCACGGCTAAAGCCATACCCTGATATGAATCTGTAAAACCGACAGTATGGCTAAAGCGCTTCTCAATGCGATGACGCCACGGCCGAATCTCTCCTTCGACACGTAATTTCAACGGGAGTAGATCCAAAGACCAAATGGCGTTCCGTTTCGGTCCTGATCTGAAAAAAAGTTCCTGCTGAGTGGCTGTCATCACATGCGCGACGCCGTTCGAAGTGGAGGCTCGTATCAGGGCGCGCCTTCAGGCGTGCCGATACTGACACGAGCTTTAGGACCGGCTTTAGCCGCTGGAATGTCCATCGCCGTTCGATATTCTGACCGCAATGCGATACCTCGGGGGCTAAAGCCCGTCGAGATTTGTGTCGCTCCTGGCATGGCTGAAGCCATACCCTGATACGAATCGAGTTGACGCAGGTGGAGGCGGAGTTGAACGGGATGCGATGCTCGACACCTTAATTCGTAGCCTTCCATCCTGTTTGCAGCGCGGCCAGGAAATCTGGGCTGCCGTTGGAGCGGAGGAATTCGTAGTCCTCGATCATGGCGGCTGTTCCGACGCGTGCCGAGGGCAGAGGATTTTCGACGCGAATCACGCGGGCGGTGAAGCGGACGCGGACCGCGTCGGTGAGGGTGATGTGGGGCGGGAAGGTTAGAGTGACTTCGAGCTTGGTTCCAGCGGAAACAGGGCGGTCAAGATAGAAAAACACGCCGCGGGCACTGACGTTCTGCGTTTCCGTATGGAACTCATTGGCGCCCTCGAGCCGGACGATGGCGGGAAGGCGCATGTCGAAGCGCCGCATCGTCCGCCGTTCTTGTGAATTTACCGGCATTATCGTCCCGACAACGAGAAGTCCAGTCCAAAGCGAGCATGGCGACAGCCCAAGTAGTGCGAGAGACGACAGCGTTCTTGCTGCCCTCAATCTATAGAATAACCACTACTTTGCAAGCAAAAATGCGACTTCGACTGACTCGATCAAATCTGTTCGGAATTTGGAACAAAGTTCGCTCCGCTTCCGAACAATGATCCACTTGTGGGCAGGGCTCAGACAAAGTGGTGCAATCCCACTGCCATAAGAATGCGCTCATCTTTGTAGGTTTTCTGATTCGAGTCAGTGGCTTGCCGAAGGTGTTCGATCACTCTCGCGTTGAGCCGTGCAAGGCATTGCAGAAGATCGCCAAAGATTCTTCACCGCCGGCGTGCATCCTTTTGCGCATTTATTGAGACCCGGCGGCATCTTTCCTCGGAAGCCGACGCATCTGACGAATTTTGGAGCGGTCGAAGGCGGGCGTCGCTCTGTTTTGCCCAGTCGGACGGATGGAACTACCGGTTTTGCTCGATCATGGAGCCGGAAATGAGCGTCGAGCGGGGTCTTCCTCGAAACAGCGACAGGTCGCGAGCCGAGGTCGGCTTGACTTGTCTATCCGTCAGATGTTTAAGTAGTTATTTATTTTTCCGCCAGTTCCAGTGAACCAGCAAGCTGCGGACGAGGCTCGCCTCAGGAATACGTCGAGGCGAGGTCCAGACCAACTCGTGCGCCATTTCTCATCTCACGACTGATCGGGCGAAAAACGGGCTGGACGGAAGAGAACTGAGCGAAACACTGATTTGAATCATCGGAGGAACGCGTGAACGTAGATCGCCGTTGGTGGGAAACATCCGTGGTACGGGGTCGTGTTCTGGCCGCCGGGTTGGTATTGCTGGTGGCAGGATGCGGAATTCTCGGGTTGAGCGCCCACGTACGGCTGACCCCGGCGACGGCTGCAAAAACTCCCACGGCGGGAGGCATTGAATCAGCGCCCGGCCTTCTGCCCGCGAGCCTGACTTCCTCCATCGGCGGACAGGCGCAGCGGCAAGCGCGTTCGCTGTTTGCCGGACTGCCGCTCACCTTCGAACCCAATCAAGGGCAGGGGAACCTCGATCCCGTCGATCCCCGGGCGAAATTCGTCGCGCACGGCTCCGGCTACAGCCTCTTTCTGGGTACTCAGGGAGCGATTCTGAGCCTGGTGTCGCGCGATCAGCCCAAATCTGCAGACAAGGACAAGACGGCGCCAACGCTTACCCTGATCGAGTCGGTTGAAATGAAGCTGGCGGGCGCGAATGCGAACCTTAATCCGACCGCATCTGAGCCGTTGCCGGGAAAGAGTAACTACCTGATCGGCAATGATCCGTCGAAATGGCGGCGGGCGGTGCCGCAGTTTGCGCGGGTGCGGTATCAGGATGTTTATCCGGGGATCAATCTCGTTTTCTATGGAAACCAGGGACGGCTGGAGTATGACTTTCAAGTAGCTCCGGGCGCCGATCCGGCCCAGGCCGAACTCGAATTTAACGGCGCTAAGAAACTCGAAGTGGAAGACGGAGCCTTGGTCATTCGCAGCGACGCCGATAGCGTCCGCCTCGAGGCTCCGCAGGTGTATCAGGAAATTGCCGGCAAGAAGCAGATGGTGGAAGGCCGCTTCGTTCTACGCGGAAAGAATCATGTCGGTTTTTCGGTGGGAGCCTATGATCGCTCTCGTGAACTGATCATCGATCCGATTCTCAATTTCTCGACATACTTTGGCGGCAGCGGTGACGAGCACACGACGTCCGTTGCAGTCGATGGCAGCCTCAATATCTACATCACCGGTTCCACGACTTCTCCTAATCTGCCCTTTACCGCGGGCGTCATCCAGACTGGCTTGAACGGCGCGCAGAATATTTATGTGGCCAAGATTACTC
Organism: uncultured Acidobacteriota bacterium; assembly: GCA_963787685.1. Classification (GTDB taxonomy): domain Bacteria; phylum Acidobacteriota; class Terriglobia; order Terriglobales; family Acidobacteriaceae; genus Sulfotelmatobacter. The sequence goes on along the minus strand of CAWBED010000015.1, from coordinate 218,843 downwards.
CGCCGTTGGGCTCGATCGTTGCAGTTCTCGATTATGTGACCTACCTGGGCGGAAACGGAACCGACAGTCCCGTAGGAATCGCGGTGGATGGTGGCGGGGACGCGTTCGTGGCGGGAACGACTTCGTCGACGAACTTCCCAACGACCTCGACGACCGCCTACCAGACCGGTCCAGAGACTGGCAGCACAGGCACGTCGCACGTGTTTGTATCGGAGCTGAACAGCGGACCAACGCCAACGGCAGCTTCAGAACTCTTGTATTCGACCTACCTGTCGGGCAATGGAACAGATGTTGCCAGTGGAATGACGATTGACGCGTTGGGCGATGTTTTCGTGACCGGAACAACCACCTCGACCGACGTTGCCAATGCGAGCGCGGGCATTCAGTTTCCGGCCAGCACGCTGCCCGATGGACAAGCGTTCCAGATCATTTCGAACGCTGCGATTCAGTTCTTCATGACGAAGATCAACACGACGGCTTCGCGGGCGAGCAGCATTTCGTATTCGACATATTTCGGCGGTGCGAACTTCGATACGCCGACGCCAATCGCGGTGGGTGGCGGCATCGCCGTCGATACATCGGGCAACGTCTACTTTAGCGGGACTACTAACTTCACGTACACCGGATGCTCGGGCTGCGGCAGCACAGATTTCCCCATCCTCAATGCGTACCAGCCTTGCCTCGACACCGCGCCGCCGACCGTCATTGTGAATCCGGCAAGCTGTACGGCGAGCACGGCGACGACGGCCTCTGACGCTTTCGTGGCGAAGATGAACCCGAATGGACCCCAGGGACAGCAGCTCATCTGGTCGACGTACCTCGGAGGTTCGCAGACCGATTCCAGTACGGGCGTGGCCTTAGATACAGGGGCCGCGAATGTGTACGTAGTGGGCACGACGAATTCGCAGGATTTCGTGGCGTCGACGACTCTCGCGACGTTCGCATCGTATCAGCAGTGTTTGAACAACCTACCTGCGACGACCACAGGGGTGGTTTGCACGACCCAAACTGACCCGGCGCCCACGGACGCGTTTGTCGCGCGCGTAAGCAATCCGGCGAAAGCGACGGGAGTGCCGACGAACGTAACGCTCGGATATTTCTCGTATCTCGGCGGCAGCAACAACGAAGCCGGGCTGGCGATCGCCGTCGACTCCGCACAGGGCGCGCTGATCACAGGATCGACTCAATCGCCGTTTACTACGGTCGGCGCGGCCGGGAACTTTCCCGTGTCTCCGTACCCCAACTCCATTCAAAGCTCTCTGAACGGGACGCAGGACGCATTCGTGGCACGGCTGAATACGGCGGCGGTGATCGGGCAATCGACGTCTGCCTCGTGGGCAAACTACTTTGGCGGCACAGGAATCGATTCCGGCACGGGCATTGCGCTCGACGTCAACCAGGACACGTATGTGGCCGGCGAAACCAATTCGACAGACCTATTCTTAAGCAAGCCGATACCGGTTACAGGCACACAGAATAATGGTGGCTACGATGCGTTCGTCACGCAACTCGGAACGGCCGTCAGCATTTCGATTTCTGGGGTGCTCAGTCTCGGGCCCAACCAGACCTTTATCCCGGCAGGAACCCCGGCGACCTTTACCTATACCATCACGAATAACGGTCCCGACCTGGCCAGCAATCTATCCATAACCGACAACTTCAGCACGGCGATTACAGGTATTCCCGTGTTATTTGATTCGGCATCTATCAGCAGCGGGACCTGTGGAGGCGTTTCAACCAACGCCAGCGTCACATGTACGCTGCCCTCACTCCAATCCGGATCGACGGCCACGGTCATGATCTCGTTGACGCCTACACCAAACACGACCGGAAGCCAGGCCGAGTTTAATGGCGGCACGGTTCAGGTCAGCGGGCAGGGCAATATCGTATTCGCGCAAACTTCGGTTCCGGCTGAGACGTCAGACTTCGCCATGACGGTTGGCCCCAACAATTTCTCGGTGGCAGCGGCGGGTGACACCGCCACCTATCAGGTTAACCTGACACCGCATCCTCTCTACAACTACCCCATCGCGCTCTCTTGCTCCGGCCAGCCGACTGGCGCGACCTGCAACTTCACTCCGCAGACTTCGATTACTCTGCAAAGTGTCAGCGGGGCGACCGCGACGCTGAGCATCTCGACGACGGCGCGGCCGATTGTGACGCCCGCTGCGTTCGTCTTCCCACGCTGGTTCCTCGGGCTCTGGCTGGTAGTTCCTGGGCTCGTGATGTGCTCGGGCGGCCGCCAACGCCGACGCATCGCAGGCGTCCTCATGCTGTGCGCAGTCTTCGGCTTGCTGGTGCTGTTGCCGGCTTGCAGCCATACCAGCACGCAGGCTCCAGTCAGCGGAACTCCAGCGGGGACGTACACAATTACCGTGACGGCGGCAGCGAGCACCGATTCCAAGAGCCAAACCGTAACTCTGACGGTCCCGTAAACGACTCGCTAACTTCCGGGAAAGAAAAACGCCCACGGCTTATGTCGTGGGCGTTTCAATTTTGCAGAAAGAGAAGGGGGCTGAGACTTATGCTCCCGCCGAAAGCTTGTGATGACCACCCTTGGATTCGGCGATGCCGTATTGACGGATCTTGTAGAGCAGTGCTTTGTAGCTGATCTGCAAGATCGCTGCGGCTTGCTTGCGATTCCAGTTCGTCTGCTCGAGCGCTTGCGTAATAGCCACCGCTTCAGCCTCGTCTTTGGCTGTGCGGCCCAGAGACTTCAATCCACCCGCATCGCCGCCCCGCGAGGACGGATCGCCTTGTACGCCACCGTTGCCGTCCAACTTGGGCAGAAGCTCGCTGACCGCAAGACTTTCATCGCCCAGAATCAGGTAGCGCTTCAGGAAGTTATTCAGCTCGCGCAGGTTGCCCGGCCAGGAGTGATTCTGGCAGGCCTGCAGCAAATTCGGAGAAAGCGGCAGCGGGCTGCGAGCGTAACGCTCGGCCATGCGCGTCATCGAGTGCTTGAGGAGGATCGGAATTTCTTCCTTGCGATCGCGCAGTGGCGGCAGGCTCAAGGTGAAGGCATTGAGCCGGTAGTAGAGATCTTCGCGCAGGCGCTTGGCGGCAAGCGCTTCGGGGATGTTGATGTTGGTCGCCGCAAGAATGCGGACATCGACCTTGATCACCGAGCGGCTGCCGAGGCGCGAGAATTGCTGATCCTGCAAAACGTGCAGCAGCTTGGCCTGCAGAAGCGGCGGCATCTCGCCGATTTCGTCGAGCAAGATCGTCCCCTTGTTGCAGAGCTCAAACTTTCCCGGCTTCGCGTGAGTCGCGCCGGTGAAAGCTCCGGGCTCGTAGCCGAATAATTCGCTCTCGAGCAGATCGGCGGGAACCGCGGCGCAGTTCACTTTGAGAAACGTTCGATGAGCGCGCGGAGAGAGTTTGTGAATCAGCCGGCCCAAAACTTCTTTGCCGGTTCCACTCTCACCGAGCAGCAGCACCGGAATGTCGACGTTCGCGACGAGCGCGGCTTGCGAACGAATCTTGCGCATAGCCGGGCTGGCTGCGATGAAGAAAACATCGTCGGCGAGCTCCTCGACTTCTCCACTGAATGTCTGTTTTCCCTGACCGAGGCTCAGGTCGATGACTGCGTCGAGTTCAGCCTTCTGAAAAGGCTTTGTCAGATAATCCTGCGCGCCCAGTTTCATGGCGTGAACTACCTTGCGAGTATCGTTGACGCAGGACAGCATCACGACCTTGGCTCCCGGCTGCTTCTGGCGAATCTGCTCGAGCGTCTGCAAACCGTCGATGCCCGGCATCAGGACATCGAGCAAGATGAGATCGGGATGAAGGCCCTTATCGATTTTCTCGAGAGCCTCTTCGCCGGTCGTCGCAGTTTCAACTTTGTAATCGTCGACCTCGAGCAGTGTCTTGATGTAACGCAACATTCCCGGTTCGTCGTCTACCAGCAGTATTTTTGCAGTTTGCTTCATGAATTTTTCCCCTTGCTGGCAGCGGCAACAGCAGGTTTAAAAGGGATGATGAACGAGAATTTGCAGCCTGCGCCGGGATCGCTTTCTACCCAGATCTTACCGCCCATGCCTTGCACGAGGCGGCGAGCGATGGCGAGGCCCAATCCCATGCCTTCCTGATTTTCCGTTCCGGGAAGGCGAAAGAAATCGTCGAATACTTCTAGATGAAACTCCGGTGGAATGCCGGGCCCAGTATCGGAGACGCTGACCTTGACCGAGTTGGGATGCGCAAGATTCTGGCGCCGGCGCTCAGAACTCGAAGGCATCGACTCCGCGCGACGCTCCCACATATACGGCTCGGCATGAAGCCAGACTGTTCCGCCCTGCGGCGTGAACTTGTACGAGTTCTCGAGGAAGTTCGAGATGACGCGCTCGAGCTTCGGAGTATCAAAGGGAAAAATCGGAAGCTTGTCGTTCGCGAGGAAATACAGCGCGATTCCTTTTTCCTGAAAGCGATTGGACCAGATTCGGCAGACGCCGGAGAGGCAATCGTTGATGTTGGCGGTGTCAAACTTCATCCGCAGGCCGCCGGTCTCGAGCGCGCTATAGGTCAAGAAATCCTGGATGAATTGCTGCAGGCGCTTTCCGCTCTCGCGCATGTCGCCCAGAACTTCGCGCTGGCGCTCGCTGATCGGTCCCAGCTTTTCGCTCTGTAGAAGTTCGATATATCCGTTCAGGATGGAGAGCGGCGTCTTCAGATCGTGCGCCGCAGAGCCGAGAGCATTCGTTGTGCGATGCAGACGCTCACGGAGCTCTTTGTACTCCTGCAGCAGGTGCTCGGGGCCGGGTACATCGGCGTCGACGCTAAGGGCTGCGCCAGCCACGGGCTCAGTTGCCGTTCCAGCGTCAAAAGCAGACGAATTCTTACGGTTCGAGGCCATACGGAAAAAACCACAGGTTGACACGGGGGAGAGGGACAACTGCACTCAATACTGCCAACCAGAGTGCTGGTAAGAAAAATCGTATGTCAGAGGGGGGTTGATGTCAACGAAAAAGGACACCGAAATTACCCAAGTGTAGCAAAAGCTTGCACTTCTGCCGGCCAGATGAGTCTCAGTGGCCGTCGATGTATGGCGAATATAAAGCGAATACAATACGCGGCAATTTCGGTTTTCTTCCCGGTTTTGCCGTCTCGGAGGAGGCGGCGTCGGATTTTCCATCAAGTTTGAAGGGGAAATCGCCCGAAATATGGCCACTGATGTGCTTTGAAACAGTCGAACGACCATGAATATCCGTATAAACGGGGCTCAACCGGAAACCGAGCGGCGCAGGTGGACCAGGCTGCCGCTGGCGATTCCCGTTTTCGTTCGAGGCCGGGACGAGCAAGGCAAGGAGTTCCTGGAATTTGCCACCGCCCTCAACGTCGGAGCCGGTGGAATGCTGGTGGCGATCCGCCGTGTGTTGTCCGCCGTTGCTCAGATACGGCTGGAGATCCCCAGTTCGCCCGTAGCGGAGCTTGCACCTCTCCCCAGGGCTTCACGGAGCCTGCGGGCGCGAACCCTCCGCATTACGCCTGCGCAGGGGTATTACCTGGTCGGCATTAAGTTCTCCCGCCCCCTATTGTTGACCCGAGAGGGTACGCGAAGGAAGAAAGCTCTTTCCGTTGTGTGAAAATCTTTTCACACGGGTTACGGATGCCAGTTACCTTTGCGGTTAAGCACTGGTTACTGGCGTGTGACTCCTCGGCTCTTTGGTAAGTTGATCCTCCTCAACGACATAGTCTACATTTAGATGATTCCCCTGGAGCCACGCAGGATTGGCGCTCCGGATGCTACATAAGGGTTTCTCCCCCCAATTGGTAAAAACCATCCATGACCTCTGGCAGTGTGAATACGCTCGTCCAACCCTTAGGGGAGATGCCTCCCGACCACATCGTTTTTGGTCGGACCGAGGCCATGCAAGCTGTCCGTGAACGCCTGACGAAACTGGCGGGTGCCAATGTTCCTGTGCTGATCCAGGGAGAGAGTGGAACGGGCAAGGACATCATTGCCCGCATGATCCACACCGCTTCGCCATGGAGAACCGGGCCGTGGGTGAAAGTGAATTGCCCGGCGATTCCCGGGACGCTGCTCGAGAGCGAACTCTTCGGCTACGAAAAAGGAGCCTTCACCGGGGCCTACGGCGTGAAGCCGGGTCGCGTGGAGATGGCGCACCGCGGCACCCTGTTTCTCGATGAAATTTCCGAACTCGACATGTCCCTGCAGTCGAAGCTGCTGCAGTTACTGCAAGACGGACAGTTCTGCCGTATTGGCGCGCAGGAAGACAAGAAAGTTGAAGTGCGCGTCGTCTGCGCGACCAATCGCAAGCTGGAGCAGGAGATCGAGAACGGCACCTTCCGTTCTGACCTGTTCTATCGAATCAATGTCGTGAATCTGCATCTGCCGGCATTGCGCGAGCGAGCCAGCGATATTCCTGAGTTGGTCGATTATTTCCTGCAGTATCACAACCGCAAGTACAACTGCCGGGCAAAGGCGCTTTCGACCGACATGATGACCGAGCTGCGCAAGTATCACTGGCCGGGCAATATCCGCGAGCTGGAAAACCTGATCAAGCGGTACGTGATTTTGGGCAGCGAAGATGTGATCTCGGCCGATCTGACGCCGCGCCCCACCGATTTCTTCAACACGGAAATTCCCCTCGACGGGCAGATTTCGCTGAAGAAGCTGACGCGCCAAGCGGTACGCGAGCTGGAGCGGAAAGTCATCCTGAAGGTCCTGCAGAACTGCCATTGGAACCGCAAGCAAGCGGCGCGGGCGTTGAGCATCAGCTACCGCGCGCTGCTGTACAAGATCCGCGATGCGGGCCTGCCCTCGAATCGCATCGCAAAGCAGACTCTGGCTGCGGCCAAAGACGTCGCCGCGGACTAACTGCTCCTCCCGTTCCGCGCATTCGATATTCCTCACCGTTGCGCATTGCTGCGCCATGCCCGGGAATTCGCACGCGTGTCATCCCAATCCGACCCGCCTCCGGTAGAATCAAAATCTCCGCTTATGAAACTGTCGGTGGTGATGCCCGTCTACAACGAACGCGCAACCCTGCGCGAGGTCGTTGAGCGCGTATTTTCGGTGGGGCTGGACATTGAAATGTTGTGCGTCGACGACGGCTCGACCGATGGCTCCCGCGAGATTCTGGAGGGCCTGCAAAAGCAGTGGCCGCAGATGCGGGTCATTCTCCAGCCGAAAAACATGGGGAAGGGTGCAGCGCTGCGCCGCGGAATTCAAGAAGCGACGGGCGATTACGTCATTATTCAGGACGCCGACCTGGAATACGATCCCAAGGACTACAAGCAGTTGCTTGGCCCGCTGGAGTCGGGGCAGGCCGATGTCGTTTACGGCTCGCGGTTTCTAGGGAGCGGGCCGCATCGCGTACTTTATTTCTGGCACTCCGTCGGCAATTCTGTGCTGACGCTGCTCTCGAATATGCTGACGAACCTGAATATGACGGACATGGAAACCTGCTACAAGGTTTTCCGGCGCGAGGTCATCCAGTCGATTCGTCTTCAGGAAGATCGCTTCGGATTCGAACCGGAAGTTACCGTGAAGATTGCGAAGCGGAAGCTCCGCGTTTACGAGGTGGGAATTAGCTACGCAGGACGCACCTATGCGGAAGGGAAGAAGATTGGTTGGAGAGACGGCTTCCGTGCGCTTTTCTGCCTGGCAAAGTATGCGCTGACGGAGCCGGAGATCCCCGAACCGTGACCGGATTCGCAGCCATCAACACCGTAAAGACGGAACGACTCCGCCGCGAACCTTATTTGTGGCTGGATTCGCCTGCCGCAACCGGAAGATGACCTTGCACGGCCGCCAGTAGTTCCTCGCGGAGGAACGGTCCACTGGACAGTAATCCCGTGAGCAGAGGGTTTTTTCGGTTGCATTGCAACGGAGTATTTTCGAGCGTGCTGACGAAGCCTCCAGCGCTTGCGACCAGCGCCGCGCCCGCGGCGACGTCCCACTCGTTCTTCGGCGTCAACGTAAAGGTGACATCGGCCAATCCGGCGGCGACCAATCCCAATTTGTAGGCGACCGATCCCATCGGGCGAATCTGATATTCACCGCTCTGAAACTGCTGCCACTCGCCGCGCTTCACTTCACTGCGGCTGGCGAGAATCAACGATCCCTTCAGCGTGGTGCGATGGCTGGGTTTCGCAGGCTTGCCGTTGTAGGTGACGCCGCAATCCATGGCGCCAATGATTGTCTCGTTCGTTGCGGGATTGCAGATGCCCCCTGCGACAGGGCGGCCGTTTTCGACGTAGCCGATCGAAACGCAGAACTCAGGGATTCCCTGGACGAATTCGCGCGTTCCATCCAGCGGATCGACGACCCAGACACGGCTCTTGTCGAGACGTGAGAGGTCATCCACCGTTTCCTCAGAGAGCCAGCCCTCGCCGTCGCGCAGCAGATTCTGCCGAAGCACGGCATCGACGGCACGGTCAGCTTCGGTCACAGGGTCATGTCCGATCTTGTATTCGGTCTCGATGGCCCCGGGAGTAAAGCGGGCAAAAACGGTGCGGGCGGCTTCGATCCCCGCCTCAATGCGCTTGAGAATGTCAGCGTAAGCAGATGAGTTCATGGATTCCTGAGTCATACGGTAAGGAGGATTATGCCCACAACATGCGGGCGCCGGTAATAAGCAGTAAGGCGCAGAGCAGGCGGCGCAGCCAGAGCATTGGCAAGCGGGTGGCCAGGTGCGAACCGATAAGTCCGCCGGGGATCGAACCGATCAAGAGTGTGATCACCAGACTGGAATCGACGTTACCGAGCCGGAAATGCATCAATCCGGTCATTCCAGTGAGAAGAACGGCGTGCACGATATCGGTCCCAACATTGACTTTGGGCGGGAAACTGTAGAAGAGCAGCAGCAACATCATGATGATGCTGCCCGAACCAACCGACGTCATACCCACCAGGAAGCCGGCAACCAAGCCAATTAACGACATCCCGGCAAAGCCTCGCATCGTCGGAGGACGGTGAGAGACGCGTTCTTCGATACGCTTCTGGAAGAGCAACAACAGCGGAACGATGATGAGCAGGATGCCCACCGCGCTCTTGATGAAGTTGTTGACGCCATCGCCGTACAGATGGCGGATGTGCATCAACATCTTGACGCCGCAGTACGATCCCGGAATGCTCCCCACGGCCAGTGCAGCGACGACTTTCCCCTTCACCGTGCCTTTTTTCAGATGCAGCAGGCTGGCAGGGATTTTCGTGAAGAAGTTAAACAGGGCATCGGAACCGACAGCCACGATCGCGGGGACTTTCAGGCCGAAGATCAGCACGGGGAGCAGCAGAACGCCGCCCCCCACGCCGCTCAGACCGATGAGAACGCCGACAACAAAGCCCACCAGGATTTTGGCTACTAAAAGTTCCATGGTTACCCCAGTTGCCCCGTGTTCGTCTTAGACTGCTGCCGCTCCATTTACACCGATGAAGCCCTCGCGTTCGAGATGCAGAATAATTTCCTGCGCGGCTTCTTCAGCGGACAGTTCGCCGGTGTTGATGGTCACGTCGGCGTCTGCCGGAACTTCGTAGGGATCGGAGATCCCGGTGAATTCCTTGAGAATGCCGGCGCGCGCCTTGGCGTACAGGCCTTTGCGATCGCGCTGCTCGCACACGTCCACCGAAGTGGCGATGTGCACGAGGATGAAGCCTCCGTAGGGCTCGACCATCTGGCGGACGTGCTTACGCGTCGCATCGTATGGAGCGATGGGCGCGCAAATCGCGATGCCGCCGTTCTTGGTGATTTCCGAAGCCACATAGCCGATGCGGCGGATGTTGATGTCACGGTGCTCTTTCGAGAAACCCAGCTCCGACGAAAGATGCTTTCGGACCAGGTCGCCGTCGAGGAGCGTGACCGGACGTCCCCCGACTTCCAGGAACTTTGTCAGCAGCACGTTGGCGATCGTCGACTTGCCCGAACCCGAAAGTCCGGTGAAGAAGATCGTCACGCCTTGACGTGCCCGTGGCGGGAAGCTGCGGCGCAATTCGTGAACCACTTCCGGATAGGTAAACCATCCCGGAATGTCGCGGCCCTCGTTGAGGCGGTCGCGCAACTCGGTGCCGGAAATATTCAGGACTTTATCGCTCTTCTTGACTTCGTCGTCCGGAACGTAGCGGTCTTCGGCCTCGAGGTACACCATCATGCTGAAGGGCACCATGGTGACGCCGATTTCTGACTCGTGCTTCTTGAAGACTTCCTGCGCTTCGTAGGGGCCGTAGAACGGCTTGCCGTCGGTGTCTTTGCCCGGTCCGGCGTGGTCGCGGCCAACGATGAGGTGCGTGCAGCCATAGTTCTTGCGGATCAGCGCGTGCCAGATCGCTTCACGCGGGCCGCCCATGCGCATGGCAAGAGGCAGCAACGAAAGCTTCTGCGTTCCCTGCGGATACTTCGAACTCAGCAACTGGTAGCAACGGACGCGGGTGTAATAGTCCACGTCGCCAGGCTTGGTCATTCCGACGACTGGTTGGATCAAAAGGTTGGCTTCGACTTGCTTGGCCGCTCGGAACGTGAGTTCCACGTGGGCGCGGTGCATAGGATTGCGGGTCTGGAAGGCAACGACACGGCGCCATCCGAGACGGGCAAATTCGGCGCGCAACTCGGTCGGAGTCAGGCGCAACGTGCGGAAGTCGTAGTGCGAAGGGATCTGCAGCCCTTCGATGCGGCCTCCGACATACACCGGATTCGCCTTATTCATGGTGTAGTCGGCGCCGGGATGAGCTTTGCTGGTGCTATTGAATACGGCTTTGGCTTCGGCGGCGCGATCGGGCGTCCAGATCTCTTCAACATGCAACACAGCCAGCATGACGCCTTCACCGTCGCGCAGGGCGACCTTGCTGGAGCCGGGAGTCAGCTTCTTAGCGAATTCTTCGGTCACGTCGAGCGTGATCGGCATTGGCCAGAGAACGCCATTGGCCAGGTGCATGTCCTTGCAAACACCTTCGTAGTCGGCTTTGGTCATGAAGCCGGTCAGCGGCGAGAAACCACCGTTGATCAATAGTTCGAGATCGCAAATCTGGCGGGCTGTTAGGTCCCAGGACGGCCACTCGCGAGAGTGGGCTTTCAGTTCTGCGGCTTTTTCAGGCGTCACGAGCAGATTGACGAGTTCGCCGCCGTGCGGAGCAATCAGATGGCTAATGGAAGCAGACAAGCGTGTGAACCTCCCAGGTTCGTCTAGATTTATTTATTGCAAATAAAATTCAATGTCTCGCAGAAGGAATCGGTGATGACTTCCAGAACATGCTTTTGGGGGGACATGCTAACGAGACTTACAACTTCCTGCGGGTCTATGACCCTGATTCATCTCAGTTTACACCACAGAATTCATTATGCTTACTGCACGCACGTGCCATACCGACGAGGGGTTGAGCCATTGTACTGTAAACTGATAAGGATAAAAGGTTAAAGTTCGATTTTTCCCGTGGAAGCAGCTAGTTCTGGTCCAAATGTGCAAACCCTTGCGCAGACTGGGAAGCATTTTCTCTCCGGCAACGAGGCAATATGCAACTCTCTTGCGGGGTCCGCGGGCGGCGAATCTTCAGTAACTTCTCAGTGGTGACTTCGAGGGTTCGACTTCTTTTTCGACTGCGAACGCGGCAGCGTAACCCGATTTGGCAGAGACGTTGAGGATGCTCCAGCGGTTGGCTTCGGAATGATCGGGCCTGGTCGCTAACAAAGCCTGCTTCGGATCGGGTTCAATCGATACATCGAATTGATGCAGCGGCAGGGAAAGTCCTTCGCCTTTAGCTTTGATGTAAGCCTCTTTGCGCGTCCAGCAGCGGAAGAAGGCCGCGTGCAGTTCGTCGCCAGAGAGATCGCGCAGATACTCACGTTCGCGGACCGAAAAGAAACGCTCGGCGAGTGTCTTGGCGTCACTTTGCGCGCGCACCTGCTCGACGTCGACTCCAATCTCACGACGCCGAACAAATCCCATCAGGGCAAGTCCGTGGCTGTGCGAGACGTTAAAACGCAGGTCGCTCTCAGGGGTGAGAAACGGCTTGCCGTATTGCGTGTAACCGAACGAGATGTCACTGCGGGGTCAGATGAAGATATTGGGCGAGCAGGAAACGCAGCGTGCCGCGCGTGAGGATGTAATCGCTACGCGGGCGTTCGATACGGTAGCGCATCGCTTTCTCGCGCTCTTCGGCTGAAAGCAATTCTCGGCACGCTTCAAGATCTGAAGCGGATTCGTGCAATTCGCGCTGCCACAAATGCACAGCTTCAGCAGGCAGCTCGGCTGGAGCCGCACTCAGCGACGCGTCCCAAACTCCGCAGATCTTCAGAGATGAGCTTTCCATACGCCGTGAATCTGATGTCGGACCGTTCCATTCCAACGGCTGGCGATGATCGGCGAACGACCGTCAACGAACGACGAACGATCAAAGAGCTAGGAACTGCCTTTCTTCAACTGCTGCTTCCAGCCCAATACGCGCGCCTTCGCGCCTTCCGCTTCGGCCTCGGGAATCATTCCTTTTTTCTGATAGAGCACCGACAAGCTGGTATGCGCGAGCACGTCGTCGGGATCGACCTCTGCAATGCGTTGCGCCACTTCGATTGCCTCGTCGTACCGCTGCAGATCTTGGAGCGCGCGCGCGAGTCCATGCATGGCTTCGGTAAATGTCGGATCGGCAGCGAGCGATTGCTGGTACGCAGCGACGGCGTCTTCCAGCTTTCCGTCTGCCATCAGATCGAGCGCAGCGTAGTAGTGATCTTCGGCCTTTTGGCGGGCGTTGGCGTCAGACATGAAGAGAGTTTCCCAAGCGGAATTCGGATTCTAGCATGGAGGTGCGAGGGTGGATGTCTGTTGGATTCCTTCGTGTACGTTCGTGTCCTTTGTGGTTATGATATGCGTGCATGCGCACCAAGCTCCGCTTCCTGTGGAATGCGACGAAGGGGCATCGGCTCGCTCCGTGGCGGAGTCCGTATCTTCTCTGGCGCATTGAAACCTACACGGGCGTAAAGATGACGCAGATTGGATTTCTGGAGTTCTGGGAATTCATGTGGCGCGAGCGCGGCGAACTGTGGCGCTTTCTGAAATGGACCGGCGAGATGGAGCGCTGGGTCCATCCCAAGCCGAAGAGTTCTTAGTCGAAAACCTTTCACCACAGAGGACACGGGGTTTCACAGACGAACCCCTTTGAATGTCTCCGTCTTCTGTGGTGAATGGTCTACGCGCCTTTTCCCGCTGCTGCGGCTTCGCCGAAGAAGATGCTGACTTCGCTGCCTTTGCCAGCGCCGGTGACTTGCGCGGCGGGAGCGCGGTTGGCGACGATCTCCAGATAGCCCATGCTTCCGAGGATCCCGAAGACTTCTCCGGGAGCTCCTTCGGCGTAGTTTGTGCGGATGTCGGTGATCTCTTTGCTGCCAACCACAATCTTGAAAGGGGCAGGATCCGCGCCGAAGAGGTTGGGTGCATCCTGCGGGGTCAAGTTCGTGATCAGATTGCCAAAGCGATCGACTTTCAGCACGACTGCACGCAAGCGATTGTCACCCGCGGGCTTTGGTTTTGGGGCCGCGAACTTTACGTAGTCCTCAATCTCATCTCCGAACTTGTGCGAGTCGACGAGCTTTGCGAGATAGGCAGCGACGGGAGCGAAGACGTCGCGTCCGTGAAACGTGTTGCTGACGGGCTGGCGAAAATAATGTTCCGACGTCACGTGGCGCACGTGGATGCGCTCTTCCTTCGCATAGACCATCGAGAGCACACCGTTGTCGGGCGCGACGAAGTGATATCCATCGCTGGAGGCGATGATGGGACGGCGCGTTGTGCCAACTCCGGGATCGACCACGACCATGTGAATGGTTCCGGTCGGGAAATAAGAATAAGTTTGCGAAATCGCAATCGCGCCGTCGAGGACATCAAAGGCCTGAATGGCGTGGGTGATGTCGACGATCGCGGCTTCGGGGACAATGTCGAGAATGACGCCTTTTACGGCGCCGACAAAATGATCGTTGGTCCCAAAATCGGTGGTAAGAGTAACAATCGGACGATGGGGCAAATTTTCCTCGCTGGAAGACAAAGTACTACGTACTTGCGAACTTAATTGGCAGGGAAGTCGTGCGTCAAGGCACGCAGGTAATAGGAAATGGCGACGCGATCGTTGACGCTTGTGGTGTGAATCGCTCGCGTTAAATATTTTTTTCTGACCTTACGACCGACCGCGGAATTTTTCCCGTTTTGGATCGGAGTTTACCTTTTAGTACTGCCCACCCCCCCTCCCCCTGGGTCCATTGAAATCATCGACTTGGAGAAGAATCGCAAAGTAATCTATGGGCTGCAATCACTTAGGGGCAAAATCTTGAGCCGTAAGGACTTGTTGCTTTTGCCCTTGATTATTGCAAGCCGCGCGCGGAGCCATGATCGAATGAATCGATTGTGCGACGCAAGGGCAGATGTCACAGAGGGCTGTGGATATTGCCGTTCGAGAGTTCAAAAGACAGGCGTTGTCACCGCTGTTGACGGAGCCGCGGCCAGGTCTTTCGCCCCTTCGGGGCTGAGTTCTCGGTTTTTCTTGACCTACCCACGGCTTGCGCCGTGGGCTGCATTCTTTCGCCGCTTCGCGGCTGGAGTCGGACTTTTGCCTGAGCTTGGTGCGTCGAGCGCGCCGTGAATTGTGAGTTTGGATCTCTTGGTGACAGCAACACAGATTCCCACCCGTTGAAAATCGCGACGGGCGGCATCTTGCTTGTAACTGACGTAACTGGAGGGTGCTTCTTTCTCTGCTATACTGATGTTGACGCTATTGCCACGGTTTGCTTGCCGCGCGGTGGTCACTTCTTTTGACCAGATTCATCTCCGCATATCCTGCCCGCCGTTTATTTGCGTGAAACCCAAGAACATTGAATGTGAGCGGCGTTGCGGCTCTTGACGTGTGTCAGAGTGTGCGTGACAAACGGCCCCTCCAGAAAGAAACAAAATCGAATGAGTACATTTACAGAACTGCCCCTAACTTCTGCGTTGCAGAAGAAGCTGGCGGCAGCTCAATTTACAAACCTTACCCCGATCCAGGAGCGCGCAATTCCTCCTGCCCTTGAAGGACGAGACGTGATCGGGACCGCCCAGACGGGCACCGGAAAGACCCTGGCATTCCTCATCCCACTGATCGAGATGCTGGAGCACGAACCCTCGGAGCATACGACCGCACTGGTGCTGCTGCCGACGCGGGAACTTGCGATGCAAGTTCACGAACAGTACGAACAGCTGCGTTCCCCGAAGATGCCGAAGGCGGCACTGGTGATCGGTGGAGTATCGGAGAAGGGACAGATTCAAAGCCTGCGAGCCGGATCGGAGCTGGTGATTGCGACTCCGGGAAGGTTGCAGGATTTGATGAACCGCAAGTTTGCTGATCTACGGCATGTCAAGATCCTCGTGCTCGATGAAGCCGACCGCATGCTGGACATGGGATTTCTTCCGGCGATCCGGCGGATTCTGGCGTTGCTGCCCGTGAAGCGACAGACGCTGTGCTTCTCGGCGACGATGGAGCAGTCCGTTGCAGGGCTGGTGAACGAATACATGCGAGATCCAGTGCGGGTTGCGCTCGGTTCGGTGCTCAAGCCGGCCGAGAGCGTGCAACTCACGGCCTACGAAGTGCGGCCGGGCGAGAAGATCGACCTACTTCGGCAGCTGCTGTATGCAGAAAAAGGGCAGACGCTGATCTTCACGCGGACGAAGCGTGGAGCAGAACGGCTTTCCAAAGAGCTGGTGCGCGACGGATTCAATGCCGGCGTGATCCACGGCGACCGCTCGCAGTCACAGCGGAATGCCGCGCTGAACGGATTTCAGGAAGGACGTTACCAGGTGCTGGTCGCGACCGATGTAGCATCGCGCGGACTGCACGTGGATGATGTCGCCCATGTGATCAACTACGACCTGCCGAAGATGGCAGAAGACTTCATCCATCGCGTGGGACGCACCGGGCGAGCTGGACTGCAGGGACGGGCGTCGAGCCTGGTGGCAGGAGCTGAAGTCGTGGAACTGCGCCAGATCGAGCGGACGCTCAAGCTGAAGATCGAACGGCTGCAGGCGAATGCGGATTCGGCGGCGCCGCCTCGACGAGCGATTCAGAACACGCTTGCGTCGCGGACACTGACTGCTTTGCCGGGCGAAGTATTTGTGTAGAGATGCAAAGTCTGGTGGCCGGAGCGTTAGGCTCGGGCCACCAGAATTCTGCGATTAGCGGCGGGTACCGGAAGAAGAATCGTCGGAAGTATCCGAATCCTCAAAACCTACGTTGAACAGGGCTGCTTGCTCGGCAGCGTGAGCCTGCAGTTCCGCAAGATCGTCAGTCGCAGCACCACCTTCGGCAGGCTTTTCCTGCTTGCGTTGGGCGCGGCGTTCAATCTTCTCGCGTTGTTTTTGTTGTCGTGTCTGTTCCTTCTGGCGCTTTGTAAACGTCGATTGACCTCTCGGCATATCGATCCCCCAAGATAGTTTTTATTTCTCTCGGGCTATGTACGGCCCGAATGAACGCAACGTACGCGTTCGAACTCTACCAGCGCGGCTCGCGCGGCTGACGTGGATGACCACGATAGTCGTCGCGTCCGCCGCCACCACCACCGCCAAAACGTCGGCCGCCGCCTGCTCCACCACCACCGCCGCGAGGACGATCGGTCTTTGGCTTAGCCTCGTTGATGGTCAGCGGGCGTCCACCCATATCAGAGCCGTTGAGAGCGGCGATTGCTTTGTCGGCCTCTTCGGCGTTCGTCATTTCCACGAAGCCAAAACCACGCGAGCGGCCGGTATCGCGGTCAGTGACGAGCGTGACTTTTTCGACGGCTCCGTGCGCTTCAAAAGCGTTTCGGACTTCGGCTTCGGTGGCGCTGTGCGGCAAATTTCCAACATACAGATTCTTCATCGTAATTCCTCTCTAAGCAGATCGTCGAGGGTAGTGCTGGAAGACGGGCGCCGCTCGGGTAGTCCTTCAGGATCGCGCGGGGGCAAAGGCCGGTTGCGCATGGCCTGGGTGCGCGCGTTAGAAGCGGAGCGCACGGCGGAGATTCTGCGGGACGCTTCGAGGATGCCCCATCGCTGGGAGAAGCCTCCAAGGTCGGCAGAAAGTGCGGCTTTGACGTCTCCGGAGAAGCTGTGGCCGTTCGTCTCCTCCGTTGAAAATTCTTCATCAGAATTGGGCGCGTGCGCGAGGTATCCGGGCTTCCCGACGAGGAAGGCGAGCTGCTGGGGCGGCGTGGCGCGGCGGACATCATCACAGAAGCGGTCGCGATGGCCGCGCCCTTTTTCCATGTTGACGAGGACGAGGTCATACAATGCAGCACGCCACCAGGAGCGGGCTTCGGCGATATCGGCGGCGATGTCGACGTCGATGCCAAGTTTCCGCATGACCTCGGCGCGCAGATCGCGCTTTGCATTCGAGGTGTCGATCAGCAAAACGCGTTTCTTCTTGGCATCACCGAGCGGCGGAATGGGCGCTGCCAACTGCGAAATGTCGACGGGAGTATTCATGCCGGCACCGACCTGGGCGCAGCGGCAGGTTTGGGTTGCGTTGCCTGCTTCAGAAGCTCGCGGGTACGCTGACGGCGGGCGATTTTCTGCTTGCGTTCCCGGTGATATCTGGACTTGTCACCATTGATCTTGGACATCATGAGCTCCTGCCGTTGTGACGGCGAACTTCGGGCAATGCGAACTTTTGAACCGAGGCGCTAAGCCAGCGGCCTTTGCGTCTTTCTGAGGATCAGAGGCGTGGCCGCAAACAGCGCCAGCGTTGCCATGTCGAGCACAGAGATGAGCAGTTGGGAAAACTGGCCACGCTGGAACGGCGTGAAGATACCAAGAATTCCCAGAAAAAGCAGTCCCCACACGAGCCTGCCGGTGAAGAAGCTATGAATCGAAAGCGTGACGGTGGCAAGCGAAACGATGACGCAGATCACAATCCGGTAGTCGGGCGAAGTGCTAAACAAAACGGCGAATGCAAGGGCTGCGGTGGCGATGAGAGTGACGAACCGGATCATGGCGTACCTCTCCGGCTGCAGTTGCGCCCGGTCGGGGCGTAAAGTGTTGGTTTCAAACGCCTCTCGATCTCTCAATCGCGAAGGCGCAAGGTGCTTGAACGGCGTGGCTTCGAGGTTGGTGTTTTCAGTATACGCGGTTTGGTGAGATCGCGGTGAAACATTGCGGACACGAAAGGAGTGCGGAGAACAACGGTCGTTAAGCACGGAATCTCGTTCGCGGTGAATGAGCTGGCGGCGAAGCAGCTTGCTAATTGTCGATTATCCGCGTAGGATGCGACGTGTGCGTTAGACCGAATCGGTCGTGAGCAGCTCTTGCCTCAACAGCCAGTAACCTGCCCCGCAGTACCTCCGAATTCCATCCAGCGTAAATCGATTGAAAGGAACACCGGTATCAACATGGCAGAACAAGGAACAGTAAAGTGGTTTAATGACGCCAAAGGGTACGGCTTCATCAGCCGTCAGAGTGGCGAAGACGTTTTTGTGCATTTCTCAGCGATCCAAGCGGGCGGTTTCAAGAGCCTGCAGGAGGGCCAGACCGTTCAGTTCGACGTGACGAAGGGGCCCAAGGGGTTGCAGGCAGAAAACGTTCAGCCGCTGTAAGCCGGCGAATCTCAGGGAGAGGCGATGTCCGCGGATGTCGCCTTTTCCAATTTCATTCTGAGTTTTCTTATGACGCGTGACGAACAAAATTCTGCGTACGCCATCATCCGGCACAACGTGCGGACGTATCAGTCCGCCGGAGTGGTGGAAGTGATCAAGGGAAAGCTGAACGCGGAATCAGAATTAAAAAAGCTGGAGCAGTCACAAATCTCTTCGGATCGCCACGAAGGCTGGCGCTACTTCATCGAGAAGACCGATCAGAAAGTTGGAACCGATCCCGCGGAGGCCACGCTCGTGCGCCAGGCGGAATTGGAAGTTCGAGAAACAAAGGCACAGCAGGAGGCCGACAGCACAGCTGCGCTGAGGCCTGATACTCGCAGATAATTGTTCTGCGGTAAGTTCCGCCTGTTTGATCCCACTGCTAATTCTGTTTTTGCAATCGTGGAGAGGAATTCGTGCGCGTGCATGAGTTCTGGGCGAGTGGAATTTCCGGCGGCGCAGATTTTCAATAACTGTTGATAGTACGAAGCGGACTTGGACGGATTGTTGGCGGCCTCTGCGGCGCGCCCGGCACCGTAGAGAGAGTTGAAACGGTTTGGATTGACCTTGAGTTCGGCCTCGTACTCTGCGAGCGCGGGCTCGGGACGGTTCATCTCCATCAATATGTCGCCCATCATCTCGTGGGCGGGAGTGTCGCCATCGGCAGCGAAAATCCCGTTGTCTTTCTTGGCAATTTCCTGCAGGAGTTTCAAAGCGTCGTCGTTGTGGCCTTCGGCGTGGTCGATCCACGCCTGAATTATGCGGTGGTCTTGGTCGACGGCGCCGGCCTCGACAGGTTTCTTTTGCTCGACTAGAACGGCATGCAATTTGTCGATGGCTTGCAGATTCTGTTTTGCCGTTTGCAAGTCGCCGAGGTGAACGGCGCCTATCGCACGCGCTTTGTAAGTCAAGGAACTGTCGCCGTCATCTTCTTTCGTGAGCAGGGGCAGAGCGACTGCGTCTTTCCATTGGTGAAGCTCGGTGACGTAGCCCGCGGAATATTCGACGATCGCTGAAATGTTTGGGTCGTAGTCGGCGCCATACATGTTGTGCATCTTCGGCAGAGTCTTGACTTCTTCGATCACGCTACGGGCTTCAGCTTCGCGGCCGGACTGGAGATAGGCATAGACGAGAAACTCCATGGCGTGGAATTGATGACCCTCGTCGTCGCCGTGCATTGTCGAGGCGCGGCTGGCCTTGATGGATGCGAGATTGGAGTCGATGTCCTCCTGCCAGAGTCCGAGGCGAGCAAAGATGTGGGACGGCATGTGCAGAGCGTGAGGTGCTGCGGGAGCGATCTGCGCATAGCGGCGAGCAGCGGGAAGGCCAAGCTCGGCCATTCCGGGGACGTCGTAGCTGTGAATCAGGTAGTGCGCTACGCCGGGATGGTTCGGTTCTTCAACGAAAAGTTTTTCGAGGATGGCGGCAGCTTTCTTTCGATTGGCGTGATCATCGTCGTCGGTGTCGATGAGGGACCATGCATAGAAGGCTTGCGCTTCGTGGTCGTCGGGATTCTGCTGGATGAGTTTTTCCATCGCGTGGTTAAAGGCTGCGCCTCGGTTATATTTTTCGCTTTTGGGGTGAGCATAGAACTTGCCCATGGCGTCGAGATAAGCGCGCTCGCGGCTGGTGGGAGGATGCAGATGCTGTCCAGCCTTGACCTCGCTGGCGCCTTGCTCGCGGCGCGGGACGTCGGTGTCCCAACGCCATTTGCTCTTCGCAATGCCCCAGTGAGCCATGGCGCACGAGGAATCCTTTGCGAGAACCTGACGGAAGGTCTGCTCGGCGGTGTCGAAGGCGAAGGAATGAAGCAGGGCGATTCCGCGTTCGAAATCTTTTTGAACTTCGGGAGAGCACGAGGTTGGGAAGTGAACGGTGCCTAATTGCTCGGCGGTGAGTTCGTGCTGATGATGGCCCTCGTCGGCGAGGCATGGCAGAACTATTATGAGCGCCGTAAAGAGAGCCGTAGCAGTAAGGTAACGAAGCATCTGGTTCACTTCTAACGCAGAAATTGTCAGCAATAAGTTATCGCTGAATGGACTGTAGACACAATCCTACAAAAGACTGTGAGAAATTCATTCGTAGCGCAGGGCTTCGATGGGATTCAGTCGTGAGGCTTTTAGCGCGGGGAAGAAGCCGGAGACGACACCGACCATGGAAAGAATGACGAACGAAATCGCCATCACGCCCATGGAGGCGTGC
Source organism: uncultured Acidobacteriota bacterium (assembly GCA_963787685.1). GTDB lineage: Bacteria > Acidobacteriota > Terriglobia > Terriglobales > Acidobacteriaceae > Sulfotelmatobacter. The sequence continues at coordinate 198,072 of CAWBED010000015.1, read as the reverse complement.
AGGAAAATTGCGCCCTCGTGGTCGGCGGTTTTGTAGAACTCGTCGTAGAGCGGCATGGGCGGAATGACCCAGGTGAGCAATTCGGCGACGGCCATACCGACGAGGCCTCCGACGAAGGTGAGCACGAGAGCTTCGAGCAGGAACTGGACCAGGATGTGACGCGGGCGAGCGCCAATCGCCTTGCGCAGGCCGATTTCCCGGGTACGCTCGGTGACGGAGACCAGCATAATGTTCATCACACCGATGCCGCCGACGGCGAGAGTGCAGATGCCGATGAGTCCGAGCACGGCTTGCAGCCCGTAAGAGAAGGCGTTGATCATGCTGCGGTCTTCGATCGTGTCCCACTCGGGCGTGGCCTTGTCGTCCTTGGGATCGAAGTGATGGCGGCGGGCGATGACTTCACGCGCGGCCATCAGGGCTTTCTTGTTCAGCTCGGCAGCGGCGGGCTGAATGATGATCTCGTCGGGGTCGCGAATGTTTTTGAGATCGCGCATCAGGGCGAAGGGGATGAATCCGTTCTCGTTGTCAGGACCTTGATACATCGAATCCTGGATCTTGTTGCGCATGGTGCCGATGACTTCGAAATCAAGTCCGCCGATTTCGACGTGCTGCCCGGCGCCGGGCGCTCCCTGAAAGACTTTCTTCGCCGCCTCGTAGCCGAGAATGACGACGCGGCGATGATCGGCGAAATCACTTTCGTCGAAGTAACGTCCCTCGGCGAGTGTGAGCTTGCGCATCTGGCCATAGGGCATGTCGACCCCCCGCACCATGATGGAGACGACGCGGGTGCCGATCTTGAATCCGAAGTCGCGATCAATTTCGCCGCTGACCGCACGAACGAGAGGAACTTCGTCGCGGATCGCTTCGACGTCCTCGAGTTCGTAGGTGACTTTCTTTCCGGCTCGCTGACCGCCAGCCTGCATGCTGGTTTGCCCGGGCCAGAGGACGATGACGTTGTTTCCCATGTTCAGGAAGGCGTTCAGAACGCATCCGCCGAGGCCTTGGCCGTAGGCGAGCAGAAGCACAACGGAGACCAGGCCCCAGCCAATGCCAAGCATGGTCAGCGCGGAGCGCGTGCGGTCGCGCATCAGAGCTTGCCAGCCTTGCGAGATGAGTTCCTTCAGGAACATGGTTTTGCTCGGCAGCTAACGACTTCTTTGCCACGGATTCACGCGGATCTCACGGATCAATCTGCAAAACTAAATATTGAAAAAGCAAAATCGGCCATGGTGCGGGAGCTGAGCCTATTTTCTTTTGTCCGCGTTCATCCGTGTAAATCCGTGGCGAATGAAGTTGTTTCCCTATTCGATATGAATGTCTCCGGAGCCGGTGCGGACGCGGAGCAATGGGCCTCCGCCACGGACTTTGCCGTGGACTGATTTGTGAACGTCGCCGATGCGGCCCTGCACTGTCATCTCGATCGGAGCACCAACATCCACGCTGCCAGAACTGGTCGAAATATCAGCTTCGAACGCAGCGTTACCGGGCAGTCGCACGTGCACATTACCCGAGCCGGTACGAATCTCCCAGGTTCCGGTCTGCGTGCCTTCGGCGGTGACGTCGCCGCTGCCGGTCTCCCCGTGGAATCCCCCATTGATGCCGCGTGCGGTGACGTTGCCCGAGCCGGTGTGCAGGTCGATGTCACCCGACGCTGTCTCTTCGATTTCGATGTTGCCGCTGCCGGTGCCACCATGAACTGCGCCCGAGATCGAGTGGGCGCGGACGTCTCCGGAGCCAGTCTGCAGATGAATCTCGCCTGTTATGTTCGAGAGCTTCACGTCGCCCGACCCAGTTTGCACGTCAGCGTTACCGCGCGTGCCTTCGAGGATTTGATCACCCGATCCTGTATGCGATCGGATCGTGGTGTCAGCGGGAACGGTGATCTCGTAGTCCACCGAAATGTTGTGGTAGTTCACGTAATCGATGTGAACGCTGTTGCCCGATTGGTGGATGGGCGGATTCTGCTCGATGGCGTGAACGTCGTCGTCGCGGCGTCCGCCAAACCAGCGATCGCCAACATAAATTTTGCCGCGAATGAAGATCGAGCCGGAGGAACCGGCGCGCACGGTAACATCGCCGGAGTGGGTGAAGACTTCGAGATCGACCGGGCCGCTGACCTGCAGCGTCTTCTCGAAGGTGCCTTGCGGCGTCGAGGCGAATGCGGCGGTGGAGGCGCAAAGGACGACCAGCGCCGCGAACAGTGAAAGGCGGCTGGATAAGTGAGATGAGGAGAGAACTCGATTTTTATTCATAGCGTAGTGACTCCACAGGTGTCATGTCCGCGGCGCGCTGGGCAGGATACATGCCTGCGGTCACGGTGATTAACGAAAGGGTGAGGATCGAAAGAACGATGGAGATCGGAGAAATGATCGGATGCGGAACGAAGTCGGGCAGCGGGAGTGCTTCGAGCGCGATGCAGGTTCCCAGGCCGAAGGAGAATCCTAAGATGCCGCTGGCGATGGTCAGCATGGCGGACTCGGCGAAGAACTGGCGGAGAATGTCGCGCTTGGTCGCGCCCATCGCTTTGCGCGTTCCGATTTCGCGCGTGCGCTCGGTGACCGAGACCAGCATGATGTTCATGACACCGATGCCGCCAAGGCAAAGCGTGACGATGGCGACGCAGCCGAAGAATAAAGTGACGACGCCGAAGATTTTTGCCAACTGCTTGGCGCCGTCCATGGTGTCCCAGATGAATAAGGCATCTTTGTCCAGCGGATCGAAGTGGCGCACGCGCGCGATGGCGCGCCGAACTTGGAATACGGCTTCCTCGTGCGCTTCAGGATCAGCGACTTCAAAGACGATGTCGTCGAGATAGCCACGCGTCACACCCGCGCCGGGTTTTTCCGGAGGAGGGAAGTCACGCGAAACAGCGGAGTAGGGTGCGAAGAGATAATCGTTATCTGGACCGCTGTAGTTCGAGTTCTGCTTTTTTTCCTCGAGTACCCCGACCACTGAGTAAGGAACGCTCTTGACTAGGACCGTAGCGCCGATTGCGGGCTGTCCCGGGAAAAGCTGGCGGTAGGCTTTCGACCCGAGAACGAGGACGCGCCGTCCTTCGCGCTCGTCGTCGTCGGTAATGAGGCGGCCTTCGGAAACCTTGAGCGATCGGAAATCCTGATAAGAGGGCCACATACCGACGATGCCGCGGTTGGCCAGGTTGTACTGGCTCACTTCCGGGATCGTCCGGCGCAATTCCGGGCTGACGTTCTTGATCAGGTAGCACTCGTCGCGGATTAACTCCGCGTCGTCGACGTTGAGATGAATCTCGCGGCCGGCGGCGCGGCCTCCGACCTGTGAACTGGTGCGGCCGCCCCAGACGATGACGAGGTCTTTGCCAAGACTTTCCATGTGCTTCTTTTGATCGACGACGAAGCCGCGGCCGAGTCCTACGAGCAGGATCACGGAGGCGATGCCCCACACCAGGCCGAACATGGTGAGGAAGGTCCTCATCTTGTGGGCCCGGAAGGTGGCGACGGCTTGTCGAAGAATTTCGGAGAGCGTCATGGTGAAGCCCTAAAGTTTCAAGGTTTCAAAGTGACAAAGTTTCAAGGAATTCGCATAAGCGGAACAGACCTTGAAACTCTGAAACCTTGAAACCTCGGAAACCTGCAGTTACTGGAGAACGACCTGATCGCCTTCCTTCAGGCCGCTCAACACCTCAGTCTTGGCGCCGTTTGAGATTCCGATGTTGACGGCAACTTTATCTTTGCCTTCTTTGCCCTTCGGATCGGGAATCTCGACGGAAGCTTTCTTGTCCTTGTCGTAGAGGATCGCGCCTTCCGGAATCTGGAGCACGTTCTTGTGCTCTTCCAGAATGATTTCGGCATTGGCGGTCATTTCAGCCTTGAGCTCGCCGCCGGGGTTCTGAATGGAGACGCGTACTTCGAAAGTCGTGACGTTATCCTTCTCGACGCCCATCGGAGAAATCTTGGTTACCTTGCCGTCGAAGGTCTTGTCTTTAAATGATTCGACCTTGATACGGGCGCGCTGTCCAAGATAGACCTTGCCGATGTCGCTCTCGTCGACCTTGCCCTTGACGTAGACTTCGCTGGTGTCGCCGAGAGTCATGACGAGGGTGGCGGACGAGCCTAAGACGAGAATCGAGCTGACGGCGTCTCCCATTTCGACGTCGCGGGAGAGCACGATGCCGTCAATTGGCGACGTAATGTCGGTGTAGCTGAGCTGTTCTTCGAGCTGCTTCAGATTAGCTTCATCCTGCATTACATTGGCTTGCGACTGCGCGATCTTGGCCTTGAGAACCGTGACCTGCGCCTTGGCGACGTTCTGCTTGTTGAGGGCGAGTTCATAATTCCTCTGGGCGTCATCCAGCGCGGAGGCAGAAACGACTCCATCTTTGGCCATGCCGATGGCGCGGTCGTAGGCGCGCTTCAACAACGGGACATCCGGCCCCTCGGCGTCGACCTTGGCGCGCTCGTAGTCCGCCTGCGAACTCTTCAAGCTTGCTTCCGCAGCTTCCAGTCCGGCCTTGGACTGCTCTACCTGCGCCTCGATTTCGATCTTGTCGAGCTGGGCCAGCAATTGACCCTTCTTCACCCGGTCGCCGTACTCGACGTAGAGCTTTTTCACAATGCCGCTAGCCTTGGACTTCACTTCGACCTTGGTGATCGGCGTGACCTTGCCGGTCGCGACTACGCTCTTGGCAAGATCTCCTTTTTCGACCTTGGCGAGCTTGGAGGGATCAATCTTGGTGCCACCGCGGGTAGCGGCGAAGACTCCGCCAGCGATGAGCAGGACGACCACCGTGACGATGCTTCCCCAGATGATTAATCTGCGACGCTTCTTTTTGCCATTAGTGCTGTTACCGTTCACAACGCCTCCTATAGATGTCACCAAGTGGAGATGGGAAGCCATTCCGCCGCCCTCATGGGTTGATACGCGGCCGGAGTTGCTTTTGTTCCGGACTTCTTGATGATGTTCGACCCTGGGTTCAAACTGGACCGGCGGTTGCTAAATCATCTGCCGCCAACAGTTAGACCAGTCGTCTTATAAAAGGATAGCGGATTCGGAGGCGGATTTTTGTGACGGAGCGTACATAAGGCCAGAAAGTTGAAACCGCACGGGCAGCAGAACAGCGCCAGCAACTGTTTTCAAATGTTAGAATTGCGGTTCCATGATCGCCTTTGTGCTGCTCCGGGTGTTTCTGATTCTGCTCCTGGTGGCAGCCAATGCGTTCTTTGCGGCCGCCGAGTTCGCCCTGGTGAGCGTCCGCGATACCCGCATTCAGCAACTGATTGAATCCGGACGCATCGGCGCCCGCATTGTGCAACGCCTCCATCAGCATCTGGATGAGGTGGTGAACGGCGTCCAACTGGGCATCACCATGGTCAGCCTGACCTTAGGCTGGATCGGCGAACCGATGGTTGCCGGATTGGTCGGCAGCCTGCACTTCGTACAGCGGCTCCCCCACGTGGAAATCTACGCCCACGGCATTGCCATCGCCATTGCCTTTACTTTGATCACGTACATGCACGTGATCCTCGGCGAACTGGTGCCGAAGACTTTGGCCCTGCAGCGCGCCGAGCAGATTGCCCTCGCCGTGGCGGCGCCGATGGAGGCATTCCTCACGATCACGCGGCCGGTGCTCTTCTTTATGCGGAGATCGGGCGGGCTGGTGCTGCGGATGTTCGGGGCGCAGGCAACGCGGCGCGGCGGGGCGGTGCATTCTCCGGATGAACTGAAGCTGATTGTGACGGCGAGCCGCCAGTTCGGGCAGATCCCCGAGTTTCAGGAAGAGATGATCCATAGCGCGATCGAATTGGACAGCATCACGGTGCGGGAGGTGATGGTGGCGCGGCCCGATATTTTTTCGCTGCCGTCCGACTTGCAACTCGATGATGCGCTGGTTCGGGTGGTAGAAGGGCAGCATTCGAGGATTCCAGTTTATGATCCGCTGCGAGGGCCGGAGCATATCGTCGGCGTCCTTTATTACAAGGACCTGATGCGGTGGATGCGCCTGCGTTTGAGCAATCTCGGACAGTCGAGCGCGACACGGATTTCGCGGATGCACATTGGGCAGATCATGCACGACGTGGTGGTGGTTCCGGAGACAAAGGTTTTGGCCGAGTTGCTGGCGGAGTTCAAGGAGCGGCGGCGACATCTGGCCGTGGTGGTGGACGAATTTGGTTCGACCGCCGGAGTGATTACGGTCGAGGACATTCTGGAGCAGCTGGTCGGCAATATAGAAGATGAATTTGATGTGTCGCCGAGCGAGCCGGCGCTCGAGGATGAGTCCGTGCTGGTGCTGGAAGGGTCGGTCAATATTCGCGACCTGGAAACGGAATATGGGCTGACCCTGCCGCGCGACGCTGGATTTGAAACGCTGGCGGGATTTATCCTGGCGCGCCTGCAGCGGATACCGAATCTGCGGGATTCGTTTGAGTACGAGGGGCGTCGATATACCGTGGAAGAACTGGAAGGGCACCGCATCGCGCGCGTGCGGATTGAAAAGATGGCGAAGGTGGAAGGCGAGGCCGAAGTCGCCAAGCAAGGCGGGGACTGAAAATGCGGGGTCTGTGCCGAAACGCCCTGACATGCCACCGGGAGCGAAGGCATGCATCGGATCCTTCGACTCCGCGCGCTCTTTTGAGCGCGCTCCGCTCTGGATGACAACGGTTTATTTCAGAATGATGACGAGCTCGTAACGAGAAATCGAGAACTGAAACCACTTCTCCAACGCGTGCTGTATACCCTCCCCGTCATCTGGCTGGTGGTCAGTCTCGTGTTTCTGATGATCCATCTTGTTCCGGGAGATCCCATTGCGCAGATGCTTGGCGAAGGAGCGCCGGCGGCGGACATTGCGGCTACGCGTCACCTCTATGGTTTGGATGCGCCGCTGGGTGAACAATACATTCGATATTGGAAGGGCGTGCTGCACGGCGATCTGGGGCGGTCGATCCGGTACAACCAGACGGTCACGAGGCTGATCGCGCAACGTTATCCCTACACGCTGCGGCTCACGCTGGCTTCGTTGCTCGTTGCGGTGATTCTTTCGATCCCGGCGGGGGTTCGATCTGCGCGGCGAAGGAATCGATGGGATGACCGGCTGCTCTCCGTTGTCAGCCTGTTCGGATTGTCATTCCCGAATTTCGCGCTCGGTCCGATCCTCATCCTGCTGTTTGCGATCAAGCTGGGCTGGCTGCCGGTTTCTGGTGCGGGATCATTCGCGAACATTGTTCTCCCGGCGCTCACAATGGGCAGCGCACTGGCGGCTATTCTTACGCGGATGGTGCGGACGTCGATGCTGGAAGAGTTGAGCCAGGATTACATCCGCACGGCCCGAGCGAAAGGATTGCCGGAGCGCACGGTTGTATATCGTCACGCGCTGCGTAACGCCATGATCCCGGTGCTGACGGTGTTGGGCCTGCAGTTCGGCGCGCTGCTGGCGGGGGCCATCGTGACGGAAAAGATTTTCTCGTGGCCGGGCCTTGGACGTCTCACGATCGACGCGATCTCGAACCGCGATTATTTTCTGGTGCAAGGCTGCATCCTGGCGATTGGGTTGACGTATGTCGCGGTGAACTTTCTGACGGATGTGCTCTACTCGGTGGCGAACCCGAGGATCCGGCAGTGAAGTGATAACGACCGCGAATGGTTTACACGGCACATGTATCAGCCGGAAAAGCAGGTCCCTCCACTCGCCAGTTGATCCCCTTTGCGGATCAACTGACTCGGTCGGGATGACAGAGCTCAATTGATATAGCTACGGGGTCGCTGGTATCGCACGGATCGTCTGCAGCCAGGTTTCTGCCAGCTTGGGCCAGGCCGTGACGGGAAGTTCGGTGGGGCGCAGGCCGTAGCCGTGGCCGCCTTTGGCATAGAGATGCAGTTCCGCCGGAACGTTCGCATTCTTCAAAGCAAGGAAATAGACGGTGGAATTTTCGACGTGCACAGGATCGTCTTCGGCCTGAACGATAAACGACGGCGGAGTCTGGCTGGTGACGTGGATCTCGGGATTCGGCGCCATGCCTTGTTCCGATAGCGCCAGGTACCCGGGGTAGACGATGACGGCGAAATCAGGGCGGCAGCTTGTCTTGTCCGCATCATCGACTGGGTCATAGAGGCGCTGATCGAAGTGAGTACTGAGCGCGGCCGAGAGGTGGGCTCCGGCGGAAAATCCCAGGACACCGATGCGAGCGGGATCGATTTGCCATTCTTTCGCGTGAGAGCGCACGATGCCGACGGCGCGTTGAGCGTCCTGCAACGCGGCGGATGATTTGGGATACGGCCCGGAGTTCGGCACGCGATATTTGACGAGAATGCAGGTGACGCCAACCGAATTGAGCCATTCGCAAACCTCGGTGCCTTCGAGATCGATGGCGAGGATCTGATAGCTTCCGCCTGGGAATACGACGATCGCAGCGCCCGTATTCTTCGTTGTCGGCGCATAAACCGTAAGCGTTGGCACAGACACGTTTCCTAGTCGGATGACCGGTTTGCCCGCGACCACACGGTCCTTGGTGGTCGTCGTGTTGACCTCGGGGGGAGAGTTCGGCGGAGCACTGGGTGCGCCGTGGGGCCAGAGGTTCAGGGTCACATGGCCCGGAGCGGGCTCCCATGCGGGTTTTTGCGCGAATGAGAGAGGGGAGAAGGAAAGTATTAGAGCGAAAGAAGTGAGATAAGTGCGCATAATTGGGTCTTCGTGTCGAAAGGTAAGACTCGAAGCGGAAGAATGATCGCAGCCAGCCGGGTGCGTGTGCAAGAGGAATTGGACGAATGCAAGTCGCCGTATAAGATTGGAGATCGAATTCATGTCTACGGCTGCCATCACGTTTCGACGACGAGTTGCAGGAAATGCCCGCCACAATCCTCTGGCGGCGATCGGCGTAGTGCTGGTTTTAGTGTTTGTAATATTCGCGGTGTTTGCTCCATGGATTGCACCGCAGGATCCCGCCTCGATCGATCTGCCTACCCGCCTCGATCCAGCCTCACACGCGCACTGGTTTGGCACCGACGAACTGGGTCGCGACATCTTTTCGCGCGTCATCTGGGGTGCGCGGATCTCGATGCTCGTTGGCAGTTGCGTCGTGCTGACATCGCTTGCACTGGGACTGATCATTGGCTCGATTGCCGGATATTACGGCGGAGGCATCGACCGCTTCGTCAACGTCGTGCTGATGAATGCGTTTCTGTCGTTTCCAGGAATCCTGATTGCGATTGCGTTTGTGGCGTTTCGCGGGCCCGGAATTTTGAATCTGGTGATCGCGCTGTCACTCGGCGGGTGGGTGGGTTACGCGCGTCTGGTGCGTGGACAAGTGCTCGCGGCGCGCGAACGCGAATTCGTCGAAGCGGCGCGGGCGCTGGGCGCCAGCGATCTGCGCATTATTGTCCGGCACATTCTTCCCAACATTATTCAACCGGTAATCGTGCAGGCGGCGATCGGCATGGCCGGAGCCATTCTTGCAGAAGCGACGATGAGCTTTCTCGGACTGGGCGTGCCTCCACCAACGGCGAGTTGGGGGGCCATGCTCAACGACGGACGAGCGCATTTGTTCGACGCTCCCCACCTTGTGCTTTTTCCCGCGCTTGCGGTGATGTTGGCGGTGCTGAGCTTTAACTTCATAGGGGACGCGCTGCGCGACTATCTCGATCCGCGTTCACGGATTGAGGCCGGGCTCTAGTTGCCTTGTTCCTCTCTCCGCATTCATTGCGCTAAATCCAAAATCATCACCACGAAGGACACGAAGTATCACGAAGAGTGTAGTTCCGACTATTCGGCGCTAAGTCCTTTTGTCTCAGCCTGACAATATTTTCCGCAACATTTCTTTACACATCGTGTTTTCTCAGCCGTGGCCACAATAAAGAACTGAATTTGAAGGATCGGACGAATTTAGGAATTACGGAGACATCCCCATGAAGAGCACTCTCAAGATCACGTTTCTCGGCACCGCGCTCACGCTGCTTGCGCTGCCGGTTGTGGCACAGAACGCACCCGCTACTCCATCGACGCCAGTGACGGCGCAAAGCATTCAAGGCCGGAAAGAAAACCAGCAGGACCGCATCGCGCAGGGCGTGGATAGCGGACAACTCACGGCCGGCGAAACGACCAACCTGGAAAAGAAAGAAGCCGACATCAACAAAGAAGAGCACGCGATGTCGAACGAAAATGGCGGCAAGCTGACCACGGGCGACAAGCAGCTCATCAACAAGCAGCAGAATCAGCTCTCGAATCAGATTTATCAGGACAAGCACAACTCCGCGGTGCAGAACACGAATCCGACGAGCGAAGTCGGCAAGCGGGAAGAGAATCAGCAGGACCGGATCGGGCAGGGAATCAAAAGCGGACAGCTGACGGCCGGTGAAGCCGCGCATCTTGAGAACAACGAATCGAAGATCAACAACGAAGTGCGCAACGATCGCGCTGCCAACGGCGGCAAATTGACCTCGGGGGAAAAGAAGCAGGTCAATAAGCAATTAAATCGGCAGTCGCGCCAGATCTATCGCGACAAGCACAACGGGCGCCGCCAGTAACGACTTTCACCAAGGGCAAAAAAAGAACACCACAGAATAGTCCCTACATGCCCCCGGGCCGACCGGGGGCTTTTTTCTTGAGCCGCGAGCGATGAGCCGCGTGCTCTGAGCAAAACGGGTCTGCTCGTCGCTCACGGCTCGCTGGTCCTCATTTCCCGGTCGTAACCCATTGATGCTGCAGGCTATACAAATCTTGACATACATCGCAAATTGCAATATAACTATTTCGATTTGGAATTGCAGCTTGAGACGGCAATGAAGCTGGGCGAGAAAATCCGGTACCTGCGCGAGGTGGAAGGATCGCTTCGCGGTTTGGGGCGGGCGATGACGCAGCAAGAGTTGGTGCGCGCGATTCGCGACGAGATGGGCAAAGGCAACAGCATCAGCCAGTCATATCTCTCGCAGATTGAAAATGGAGCGCGGCCGCATATGACGCAGTCGTCGCGAGCGCTCTGCTGGCGAAGTTTTTCAAAGTGCATCCGGGCTTTCTTGTGGACGATCCGGAGGGCTATCACACGGAGCTGACTTCGGACTTGCGCACGACTGAAGGACAGATTGATGTTTGGCTGCTGCAAGGTTCCGAGAAGTTTGCGAGTGATCCCGAAGTGAGCGACGTGCTGATCAAAGCCGCGCGGGAAAAAGATACGCGGCGCTGTTTGTTGTTGCTCGGCGCGATTCTCGACACGCCGGGCCTGGCGGACCGGCTGCTCGATGCATTACGTCCGGAGTTGGCGCACGCGGGCAACCATCGGCACGCGGCGAGTGGGGAAGGGAGGCGAATCCGATGACCTGGTCTGATTTCTATTTGATCTGTTTCGCAGTCGGCTTTTGCTTCAGCTTCTTTTCATTCTTGTTCGGCGGATCGCGTTTTGGGCGGTTGCATCTGCCGCATTTTCACGGGCACGTAGCGCATTTGCCGGCGGCGCATGGTCCGGTTGGTCATGCTCCCGCGGCAGGCGGGCACGCGCCAGTTGCGAATGGGACGGACTCGACTGGAGTGGACCGGCAGCATGGTTCCAGTGTGTCGCCGCTGAATCCGCCCGTGTTGGCGGCATTCTTGGCGTGGTTTGGAGGGACGGGCTATTTGCTGACGCGCTTTTCGGCGGTTTGGGTCGGCATGGGATTGATGCTGTCGGTGATCAGCGGCCTGGTCGGTGGAGGAATTATTTTCCTGTTCCTTAGCAAGGTGCTGATGTCCGACGAAGAGTGCCTCGATCCGGCTGACTTTGAAATGGTCGGCGTGCTGGGCAAGCTGTCGGTGCCGATTCGCGAGGGCGGGACCGGCGAGTTGATCTACTCGCAGATGGGAACTCGGCGCGTGTGTGGGGCGCGCAGCGAAGAGGGGGTTGTGATTCCGAAAGGGACCGAGGTTGTTGTCACGCGCTACGAGAAAGGAATTGCGTACGTGCGGCTGTGGGAAGAGATGGCGAACGAGTAGAGATCGCGAACGAACAGCGCAAGGATCCGATCATGGAAACACGCAGCCTACAAAACGACGTGCTGGCCGTAGAGACGCATGCAGGACGCGTTTGGAGCTTGCTTATACTCCCGGCGCTGATTGTGCCGGTGGTGTCGGTGATCATTTATCCGACGGCGCAGGCGCGGTTTGCCATGGTGCTTACGGCCGTGGTGGCAACTGGCGCGCTGGGCCTGGTGCTGAGCGGATTTCAATATCGTTTTTTGCGGCATGGAGTCGAAGTCAGCACGGTGGGAATCCGGCTGCGCACGATTCCGCGGCAGCAGATTGTGAGCTATTCGATTGAGTCGTGGGGACTACCGCGCGGTTATGGAATTCGCGGCATCGGCAGCAGTCGGGCGTATGTCTGGGGAAACAAGGTGGTGCACATCAAGACGACGAACGGCGACGTTTACCTGGGGCACAGCGATCCGCAAAAAATTGTCCGGGATTTGAATCAGGTGACGGGCTTTGCGACGAGCGGGGAGGGAATCGCGATGACGAGCAGCACTGCCGAATTTTCACAAAAGGAATCTTCCGGCCGCGGTTGGCACAAGGCGTTGATCGGGCTGATGTGGGTGGCGTTGGTGAGCACAGCGCTGAATTACCGGAATGCGTGGGATCAATTGCCGGCGCGGGTGGCGGTGCACTTCGACGCGAACTGGCAGCCGAATGGATACACATCGAAAGAGGGGGCAGTGGAGTTGGGACTGGGGATCATGGCAGTGCTGTTGGTCCTTTTCACGGTGGCAGGCTTGATCGCGAGTGCGCAGAAGCCGAGCGCGTTCTGGCCGATGTTGGTGGTGTTTTATGTGGTCTTGGGTTTTTGTTGGTACGGGAACTACTCGATCATCAAGTTTAGTTTGAACGCGCAGCCGGCCCATTCCGAGTTGGTGAGGCCGGGAAATTAGTTCTCAGTTGTCAGTTCTCAGTTCTCAGTTTTCAAGACGAAGAATCAGAAGAACTTGACTGAGAACTTGCAATTGAGGTCTGAGGTCTTTCAGAGGAGGCGTTATGTTCGCAGGAGTATCGAACGTTGTGGTCATTTGGGTCTTTGTTGGCCTGGGAGTGATGGTCCTGCTGTTCTTGATCAATGGGATGGCGAGGCTTTATCGCAAAGCTGGTCCACATGAGGCACTCATCGTGTACGGGCTTGGAGGAACGCGCGTGGTCAAAGGCCACGGCACGGTTGTACTGCCGATGGTGCAGGTCTGCCGGGAGCTCTCGCTCGAACTGATGTCGTTCGACGTGGCTCCGCAGCAGGATCTCTACACGAAGCAGGGCGTGGCCGTAACCGTTGAAGCCGTTGCGCAGATCAAAGTGAAGTCGGATACGGAATCGATTCTGACCGCGTCGGAACAGTTCCTGACAAAAAGCGATGACGAACGCCAGGGGTTGATCCGGTTGGTGATGGAAGGCCATCTGCGCGGCATCATCGGCCAGTTGACGGTGGAAGAAATCGTCAAGCAGCCCGAGATGGTGTCCGACCGCATGCGCGGCACGTGCGCCGATGACATGAACAAGATGGGACTGGAAGTCATCTCGTTCACGATCAAAGAAGTTCGTGACAAGAACGAGTACATCACGAACATGGGGCGTCCGGATGTGGCGCGCATCAAGCGTGACGCAGACGTGGCCGCGGCCGAAGCCGACCGCGATACAGCCATCAAGCGCGCGCTGGCAACTCGGGAATCGGCGGTCGCGAAAGCGCAGGCCGATCAGGAGCGAGTGCTGGCAGAGACGTTGTCCTTGGCGAAGCAGGCGGAAGCGCAACGCGATCTCGAGGTGAAGAAAGCGCAGTTCCTCGAAGTCACGAAGCGGCAGCAGGCGCAGGCCGACAAGGCGTACGACATACAGACCAACATCATGCAGCAGCAGGTGATCGCCGAGCAGGTGAAGGTGCAGCAGATCGAGAAAGAGCAACAGGTCAAGGTGCAGGAAGCGGAAATCAATCGCCGCGAGAAGGAATTGATCGCGACGGTGTTGAAAGGGGCGGAGATCGAGCGTCAACGGATTGAAACGCTCGCTGCAGCCGAGAAGCAACGCCTGATCGCGGAAGCCGAAGGACAGGCTTCTTCGATTCGCGCACAGGGTGAAGCCGAAGCCGAGATCATCTTCAAGAAAGGCGAGGCCGAAGCCAAGGCGATGAACGTGAAGGCCGAGGCGTATCAGGAGTACAACCAGGCGGCCGTGATCGACAAGCTGTTCACAGGCATGCCGGAGATCGTGAGGGCGCTGGCAGCTCCCCTGGCCAACGTCGACAAGATCACGATTGTCTCGACTGGAAACGGCGATGCGTCGGGGATGAACAAGATCACCGGCGACATTACCAAGATAGCGGCTCAGGTGCCCGCATTGTTTGAAACTTTGTCTGGCATGCCGCTGGGCGAGTTGTTGGGCAAGGTACGGCAGATCGGCGACAAAAGCCTGAAACCGGGCGATGCGCCGAAAGCCTAGCGAGGGGTGCGGGAACGGGCCGGGGCTCGTTCCCGCTTGGTTCAGGGATCCGGCCGTGATCTCACGGTTGCGGCCGGGATGTAAAAGAGCTTCAGGAGTTCGGTTATGACAGGCAAATCAAAGCACGCAGGATTGGGAATTGCGCTAGGAGCGGCCCTGGGCGCGGTGTTTGGAGTAATCGCGGGAAACGTTGGAGCCTGGCTGGCAATTGGAGTTGCAATCGGGATGGTGCTGGGCGCATCGATCCGCCAGAAAAGGCCGGAATGTCCGCAGTGCGCGGAGATGCATCAGTCGCATGCGGCCGTGCAGCAGCGGAGGACGTCGTGACGACGAACGAAGGGCTGGAGCCGTCATGCGCAGAATTGTTTCCGGGAATCAGTCTGGCTCGATGAGCATTTTTCGAGCGCGCCTGATTTTACGAATGGATGGATGTAAGGAAGCGCGCCAAACGCGCGATTTGTTCGCCCGCAGAGAACGCGGACGATTCGCGCGGCGCGCCCAGATCCTTCGGCGACGAAAAGATATCGCCTCAGGATGACAATAGAAAATCAACGAAGGGGGTTCACCATGGCATTACTTGAGCGCGTTTCCACGTTGGTCCGGGCCAATCTCAACGACCTGATCGATAAGGCCGAAGATCCGGAAAAGATGATCAAGCAGGTGATTCTCGACATGCAGAACCAGCTTCTGCAGGTCAAAACGCAGGTTGCGATTGCGATAGCCGACCAGCACCTGCTCGAGAAAAAGCAGAAAGAAAACGAAGAGAAAGTCGCCGAATGGATGCGCAAAGCCGAGCTTGCGGTCGACAAGAAGGCAGACGACCTGGCGCGAGCTTCGCTGCTGCGCGTGGAAAGTTATCGTGAGTTGAGCGAGAACTTTACGCAGCAGGTATCGGACCAGAAGGCGCAAGTCGAAAACCTGAAATCGGCCCTGCGGCAACTGGAGCAGAAGCTGACCGAGGCGCAGGCCAAGGCGGATGTGCTGATTGCGCAGCATCGCCGCGCGCGGGCTGTGGGCAAGGCCAGCGATGCCCGCATGGCGTCGGGTGACGGGTCCAAGGCCGCGGCGTTTGACCGCATGAAACGCAAGGTGGCGCATTCGGAAGCCGTGAGCCAGGCCAAGTCGGAGATCGCGTCAGACAACATTGAAGATCGACTGGCGGCGCTCGAAAAAGAAGACCGCATTGAGCAATTGCTGGCGGAATTGAAGAGCAAGCGCGGCGCATAAGAACGCCGGTTTTCAGCGGACGCCTTCGCTCGATGCATCGGCGCGTCCGATCCATATTGCTTTCAAAGGAGGTACGTGTGCTTCATCGTAAATTCAATCGTCTAATTCAAATTGGCCTGCTCATGTTGGCGGGCGGGCTAATCCTGCATAACTGGGTACACGGGCGCTATACGGAATTCGCCGGCGGCTTTCTGATCGGGATGTCGATCGTGTTCATGATCGCCGGAGTCGTGGGTCGATCGCGAAGACTGACGAACTGACTGATTGAACCGAGCATGCGACTCGCGAATTCCAGGTCGCCGCCCGAATTTTATCGGCGAGCTCAGGCAGGCTTGGTCCAGTCTTCCAACTTCAGACGCTTGACCCGGTGGAATACCCGATCGTGGCTCACAAGGGTGGCGCCGAGGGCGAGAGCATGCGCGGCAATCATCATGTCAAGACTGCCCATTGGCGTGCCCGAATCCTCCAAGGAACTGCGCAGCGCGGCATAGAATCGAGCGGCAACGGAATCCCACGCCAGTATTTCAACGCGCAGCAGAAATTCCTCGACCGCCAACTGTAGGCTGCCGGCCTGGGGCTTGCGGGCAACGCCGAACCGCAGTTCCGCCTCGGTCACGACCGAAATACCCACTTCCGACATAGGGGTTCGTCGGAGAACCTCCCGCACGTGCGGAACATTCCCTTTGATGACATGGCTGGCCATGTTTGTGTCCAGCAAGTAGCGAAGAGGCATTACAAGAGCTTTCGCTTTTGCGGGGCAGCGTCACGCCGGTTCGAAAGGAAATCCTCGGGAATCTCGATCTTCGCAGTTAAGTCGAAGAAGTCTTCCCACGAATCAGGGCGGCGCGACAAGATGACATCTCCAGTCGCGGGATCACGACGCACATAGACTTCGGAGCCGGAGAACCGGAAGTTGGCAGGCAGCCGAACAGCCTGGCTGCGCCCGTTACGGAAAAGTTTGGCAGTTTGCGACATTAATCCTCCGGTCGATACCAGAGTATATCACATGATATCGACCGTCGTATATATCACGTCATTTCCACCGGGAGCACGGGCGTTCCGATGCTTGCAAAATGCGATGAGATACGTGTCTCTACAGCAAATCCCGGCGGCTTTAGGTTTGTAAAATGGTATATCTGGTTTAGGCGCCCCTTCGGACTTCGACCTGACAGTAAAGGCTAGACTGCTCCCTCCCTTACATCCATTGACGGCCCTGCCCGCATCTCTCTATTCTCATAAGGATCTCAATCGAAGGAAGGTACATGAAGAAGCTTGTCCTGATCGTGCTGGCGCTGGAACTCGCGGTGTGTGGCTGCGGGAATAATACGCGGTTAACTACGGTGACCACGAGCACGAGCGGTAATTGGGAAGCCCAGATGATCGGCGGAATGGGACCCGGTCTGAATTTCGTGACGTCTTTCAACGTGACCAGCACCACGGGCTTTACTCCGCAGCCACTGGACATTACCGGCTTCGGATTCTTTAACGAAGGGGCGTGCTTTGCTACCGGCAACGATGCTGAGACGGAAACCGGTACCGCGACGCTGAACACTGCGGGCTCGGGGGCGGTGACGGGTGGTTTAACCTATACAGTGACTTCAACGACGATCCCGGGAAACGTCCTGACCCTGACGAGCGTAGATGGCCTCACCGGCACCTCCAACGGCACCACCTCCACTACCGGCACTTTGAGCAACGGAATTGTTGTGGGGACGTGGAAGCTGGCCAGCAGCAGTAATTCGTCTTGCAACGCCGCGGGAACGTTCATCATGTGCCAAGGCACCAGCACTTGTACACCTCCATAGGCTGAGGATTTTCTTTCGATAACTCCGATTGCCGCGTTGGGGCGTGAGCTGCGTTCGGCTCTTCCTTCCGTTCGTCCCGCTGCTATACAGTGAAAGCCATGAAGCGTCCGCTACAGCAAATCGCGGAAGGGGTTGGCGCCCGCCTGATCGGCGACGGCAGTGTTGCCGTAAGCGGTGTCGCGAGCATGCAGTCGGCGGGCCCGGACGACCTGGTGTTCGTCGAGGACGAAAAACATCTGGCTGCGGCTTTGAAATCACGGGCGGGAGCGTTGATTGCGAAAGAGTTTGCGGCTTCCGTTCCGTGCGGACGTCCGGTGTTGATTAGCGATTATCCCAAACTTGCGTTCGCGCGGGCGGCGAGGATGCTGTCCGAAGGTTCGCAGATGGAAGACTGGCACGGGGGCGTGCATCCGTCAGCGGTGGTGCATGCGACCGCGGTGCTCGGACCCGGTGTTTGCGTGAAGGAACTGGCGGTCGTCGGCGCGGACGCGCAGATCGATGAAGGCACTTGCATCGGCGCGGGATGCGCGATCGGTGAGGGCGTCGTGATTGGTTCCGCATGCGAAATTTATCCGCACGTCACGATTTATCCCGGGACTACGATTGGCGATCGCGTCATTGTGCATGCGGGGGCGGTGCTGGGCAGCGACGGCTTCGGCTACGTCCGCGATCCGAAGAGTGGGCAGTATGAAAAGTTTCCGCAGGTGGGGCGGTTGGTGATAGAGGACGACGTCGAAATCGGCGCCAACACCACCATCGATCGCGGAGCGCTCGACGAAACGCGCATCCGGCGAGGATCGAAGATCGATAACCTGGTTCACATTGGGCACAACTGCCAGATCGGCGAGAACGTCGTGATTGCGGCGCAGACCGGATTGTCGGGAAGCATCGTGATCGAGAACGGCGTCATACTCGGCGGACAGGTTGGCATTGGCGAGCATGCCCGCATCGAAGAAGGCGTCATGCTGGGCGGGCAAGGCGGCGTGCTGCCAAATAAAGTTCTTCGGGGCAAGGGCGTGGCGTTCTGGGGAACTCCAGCGCAGCCGCTCCGCGAATATCTAAAGCAGCTGGCGACGCTGGCGCGTCTCGCGAAAAAGGATTAATCGTGGCACTGGTCGTAATTGGCGGGCATTCGCGGAGCGTCGGCAAGACCAGCGTGGTGGCCGGGTTGATTTCGGCGCTGCCGGAGTTTGAATGGACCGCTGCGAAGATCACGCAATATGGCCACGGAGTGTGCTCGGCGAATGGCGAGGCCTGCGACTGCGCGACGGGCGATCATTCGTGGGCGATTAGCGAAGAGCGCGACCGTTCCGGAGAATCGGACACTTCGCGCTTTCTGCTTGCCGGTGCGGCGAAAGTTTTCTGGGTTCGAACGGAGCAGGGAAGGCTCGCCGAGGCGATGCCTACGTTGCGCCGCCGGCTCGAAGAAGCGCGCAACGTGATCCTGGAATCGAATAGCGTGCTGAAGTTTGTGCGTCCCGATTTGTATTTGACGGTGCTTGATCCGGCGACGCCGGATTTCAAGAACTCCGCGCGGGAATTTCTGGATCGGGCCGACGCGGTGATCCTGCACGATGCGTCTGGCGGTGCGGCGTGGCAGTCGGTATCGCTGAAGCCGGTGGCGGACCGGCCGATATTTCGCATCAAGCCGCCAGAGTACGTTACGCGCGAGATCGTCGATTATGTCCGCTCGAAGCTCGCAAGCTTAGTGTCATCGTGAGCATCGAGATTCTTGCGCGTGGAATGACGGATGCACCCAGTCCGGACGCTGGGCTGGCGGTAAATTGCATAGGTCCTTCGCTTCGCCCGGGATGACAGTCCTAAGTACTGAGAACTGAGAACTGAGAACCGCTTTGCTATCCTTGGGCGTGCGGCAAATCCATTCCAGCGCCTGGCTGTTGATGTTGTTGTCGGCCGTTTTGCAGGTTCTGATATTTCCTCTCCCCGGCGTTTACATCCTGTCGTGGTTGGCGATCGCTCCATTGATCGTGGCGCTGTTGCGGGCGCGTCCTGCGGGAGAGCTCGAAGTTGCGGGCGCGGTTCGATTGCAGCCGGCATCTCCGTGGCAAGGATTTCTGTTGGGCTACGTTTGCGGCATTCTGTGGTACGCCGGCACCTGTTACTGGATCTTCGACACGATGCGCCAGTATGGCGGCCTGAACGAGCCGATGGCCGTGCTGGTGTTGTTTCTGTTCTGCTGCTATCTCGGCTTGTATCACGGCTTCTTTGGATTACTGGTCAGCCTGCTTGCCGAGCCACGCGACTATCGTCGAGCGCTGGTGGCCTCACCTTTCTTGTGGGTTGCTGTGGAACTGGCGCGGACACGCATCACGGGATTTCCGTGGGAACTGCTGGGAATTTCGCAGGTCGATAACATTGCGCTATCGCGCATCGCAGCATGGACGGGGGTTTACGGAATCTCGTTTGAAATCGTTCTGGTGAATGTGGCACTGGCTGCGGCGTTTCTAGTGCCGCGGCCGAAACGCGGAGCGATGCTGGCGGCGGCGCTTGCAGCCGCCGCGGTTCTGCAGGCCGGCCGATTGGTGGAGGCACCCATAGCAAAAGCAGATCGTGCAGCTTTACTGGTGCAGCAGAACATCCCGGTTTCAGCCGAGTGGAATCCCGTTTATTTTCAACAAACGCTCAGCGATCTCACGAACCTCACCGAGCAAACGGTCGCGAATAGCCCCGCTGCGAAAATTGGATTAGTAGTTTGGCCGGAATCACCGGCACCCTTCTTCACCAATGACCCGCGAGTCCGTGGTGCGGTGGGCGAGATGGCGCACAAGACGAACGCATGGGCGGTCACGGGCACGATCGGAAGCAACTCTCCAACGCCAAATTCGGACGGCGCAATATTTAATTCCGCGGCGCTGGTCAGCCCGAACGGAGAATGGAAGGCGCGCTATGACAAGGTGCATCTCGTTCCCTTCGGCGAGTATCTTCCGTTTCCGAGTATCTTTTCGTTTGCGGGAGGTTTGACCAAAGAGGTCGGACAATTCGAGCATGGGACCTCGCGTGCTCCTCTCGACGCAGGTGGACAGGAACTCGGCGTGTTCATCTGCTACGAATCAGTGTTTCCGGATGACGTCCGGCAATTCGCCGCGAATGGCGCGCAGGTCTTCGTCAATATTTCAAATGATGGCTGGTACGGCGACAGTGGCGCTTACGCGCAACATCTCAACCAAACACGTATGCGAGCGATCGAAAACAATCGATGGCTGTTGAGTACGACGGATACGGGCGTCACAGCGTCGATCGATCCCTGGGGCAGAGTTGTCGCGCGGATCCCCCGCAAGGAGCGGACAACGCTGGTCGCACCCTATGCCCTCACTTCCGTCACTACTTTCTACACGCGGAACGGCGACTGGTTCGCGTATGGCTGTGCGATAATTTCGATAGCAGCGCTGTTGTCGCGCTTATCATTTTTCGATCGTAAAAACCGCAAGAAGGCTGAAATCCCCTCATGATTCAAGAGCACGAGCAGGAATACGAGAAGCTGAGCAAGAAGGTCCACGAACTTCGGGAGTATCTTTGACGCGGACAAGCTCCGTCCGCAACTAGCCGAAATTGAAAAGCAGTCCGCCGACCCGAATCTGTGGTCGAATCCGCAAAACTCCCAGCGCGTGATGCGCGAGAAAAAGCGGCTGGAGCACGTGCTCGCCACCGATGCCGACCTGGCGCGCCGCAGCGACGACATTGCCGCGTATTTCGATCTTGCCAAGGAAGGCGAAAATGTCGACGGAGAATTACAGCGCGAGATTGGATCGCTGCGCGACCTGATCGACAAACTGGAAACTGAGACTCTGCTCTCGGGCGAAAACGATGCGCGCAATGCCATCGTGACCATTCATCCCGGCGCGGGCGGCACCGAGTCGCAGGATTGGGCCGACATGCTGCTGCGCATGTATTTGCGATGGGCCGAGCGGCAGGGCTTCGAGACCGTCCTTTATGACTATCAGCCGGGCGAAGAAGCGGGACTAAAGTCGGCTACATTCGCAGTGAATGGCGAGTACGCCTTCGGATTATTGCAGGGGGAGATCGGCGTGCACCGCCTGGTGCGCATTTCTCCCTTCGATCAGGCGAAGCGGCGGCATACTTCGTTCGCCAGCGTGTTTGTCTCTCCGGAGATCGACGACAGCATCGAGATCGTGATCAAGCCGGAAGACATCCGCATCGATACCTACCGTTCCAGCGGCAAGGGCGGTCAGCATGTGAACACGACGGATTCTGCGGTGCGCATCACGCATATCGCCACGGGGCTGGTCGCCAATTGCCAGAATGAACGCTCGCAGCACAAGAACAAAGAGCGTGCCATGAGCATGCTGCGGTCGAAGCTCTATGAATTTGAGATGGAGAAGAAGCGCGCGGCCACGAAGAAGATCGAAGACTCGAAGCTTGATATCGAATTCGGATCGCAGATTCGTTCGTACGTTTTGCAGCCTTATCGGATGATCAAAGACCATCGAACGAAGACGGAGGTCGGAGACGTCGATCGCGTGCTGGACGGGGATCTGCAGCCATTTATTCGCGCTTATTTGCTGGCGCGGCGCGGGGAGAAACAATGAAGGCGTCGCGGAAGACCTTGAACCACAAAGGCCACGAAGGATCACGAAGGAAACCTAAGAAAGCTGTGCGACTGGGGCCTCGTTTCTTGCGAGCGTTTCTTTTTGCCGCCGAAAAACATTCCGGGCAGGCTCGCAAAGCTTCGACGATTCCGTACATCGCCCATTTGATGGGGGTAGCATCTCTGGCGTTGGAAGCTGGAGGCGATGAGGACATTGCCATCGCCGCGCTGCTGCACGATGTCGTCGAAGATTGCGGTGGAGCGCCGATGCTGAAAGAAGTGCGGCGGCGCTTTGGCAAACATGTCGCAGAGATGGTCGACGGTTGCACCGACGCGGATACCGAGCCGAAGCCGCCCTGGCGCGAGCGGAAAGAAAAATACATTCGGCGACTGAAAACGGAAGCCGCCGACACGCGCCTGGTTTCAGCCTCCGATAAGCTCAACAATATTCGGTCCATCATCAGCGATTACCGCGCGATCGGCGAATCGGTGTGGTCACGGTTCAACGGAGGGCGCGACGGCACTCTTTGGTACTATCGGACTTTGCGGGACGAATTTCTGCGGAACAAGCCAAATCGCGTCACTCGGGAGTTCGACTTGGCAGTGAAGGAACTGGAGTCAATGACTCGAGCCAATCAGGTTTCGAACGCTTCGAATCAATTTTCTTCGGTCGAGGAATGAAGTTATGGCGCGCATGATCGATCAACTCCGCGCATCGAAGTTACCTTCCAACATGATGCAGTTTGCTGCGCGCGGAGCGCTGCAGGTGGCGGCGGCGGAGAACATCGAAATCCTCGTGCATCTGGCGCGGCACAACAAGGTGTTTGGGGACACGGCCCGCATGACGCTGGCCGGATGGGACGAGAAGTCATCATTGGCCGTAGCGGCGGATCCGCAGAGTCCTGCGGAAGTCTTGGAATACATGATCTCTGGCGACAACGTACGGCCCGCTCTGCTGCCGGCGTTGCTCGAGAATCCTTCGGTCCCGGAACAGCAGATCGCGAAGCTTGCGGTCTCGGCCATGCGAGACACGATCGAAGCGATGCTCAAGAGCGAGCGTGTACACAAGCTGGGCAGAGTTCTGGAGGCACTGAGGTCGAATCCGTATCTAAAGAAGGAGGAAGCCGAGGCGTTGCGAAAACCAGCTGTGTCGGCCGCGCCCGCAAGTCCGGTGGCTCCAGCGAACCAAGATCCAACGCCGGTGCTGAATGCGGAGGCACAGCCGGATGTCCATCACTCCGATGTGAAGGAAGGTCCTGAACCTCCCGGCCCGGAAGATGAGGAAGCGGTTGCGGCTTACTTGAAAGAACATGCCGCCGCGATCGCGGCCGAAGGGGATAAACCATTCCAGTCGATCGGCGGAGTCGTCGAATTGTTGGGGGAGAGCTTTTTTCCGGTGACGCAAAACGCCGAGGTCGCGCAGCCCGCTGCACCCGCTCCCAGTGCGACAGCACCTGAGGCGTCCAAACCGCAGCCTGCATTGGAGGCCAAGAAGCCGGTGGCGGAACGCCAGAACACGATGCAGAAGATCAACTCGCTGGATGTGAAGGGCCGTATCCAGCTTGCGTTGAAGGGAAACAAGGAAGAGCGCTCCATCCTGATTCGCGACGGTACCAAGGTGGTCGCGCTCGCAGTGCTTGAGGCTCCGAAGCTTGCGGACGGCGAAGTCGAAAAATTTGCCAGCCAGAAAAATGTCCTGGAAGCGGTGCTGCGCCAGATTCCGCTGAAGCGGCGCTTCATGAAAAACTACATCGTCGTGCGCAATCTGGTAGCGAATCCGCGTACGCCGATTGATCTCAGCCTGGGCCTGATGAAGAATCTGCTGGCGCAGGACTTGAAGAATATTTCCTCCAACAAAGAAGTTTCAGAAACGATTCGCAAGCTGGCGCTGAAAATGTACAAGCAGAAGATGGACGCCGCGAACAAGAAATAAGCTGGAGGAGTTCTTGGCTTCAAAGCCGCAATCCGATCCCATCGCTGATTTGCTGAAGCGATCAAAGACCATCGCAGTCGTCGGATTGTCTTGCAATCCCATGCGCCCCAGCCACGGCGTCTCGGCCTACATGCAGAGCCATGGGTATCGCATTATTCCGGTGAATCCGAATATCGACGAATGTCTCGGCGAAAGAGCCTATGCGTCGCTGCTGGATGTGCCGGAGCAGATCGACATCGTCAACATCTTTCGGCGGCCTGAATTTGTCGAGGAAGTCGTGAATCAGGCCGTCCAGTTGAAAGTTCCGGCCATCTGGATGCAGGAAGATGTTGTCCACCAAAGAGCTGCGGAAAAAGCGCGCGCAGCCGGCATTTTCGTGGTGATGGATCGCTGCATCTTGAAGGAACATCGGGTCCGTTTGTCATAAATTCAGAGTCCGGAACTTATCCAAGCTTGGCTGCGTACAACTAACGGAGCGAGATCGACCCTTACCATCCGAGGAGGCTTTTTGAATCCTGACGGACCTGTGCTGCCCGCCGAACCGATTGTCCCGACCGAACCAGTTCTACCCAATCAACCGTCGACTGCGCGAAAAATATTCTTCGGCAAAGACGGGCTGCGCGCGGGTTGGAGCCTGCTGATCTTCATCGCTATCTTCGCCGCCGTCATTTTCTGCGTGAACTTCGGACTGCGAAAATATCTTCCGCACGACCCTAAGGCTGCGATGCCGGCCGGAGGATTCCCACCGCGCTTCTTGTTCCTCGCCGAGGGCATCCCTTTTGCCGTAACCGTCTTCGTGACCTGGATCATGTCGAAGATTGAGCGGCGGCCGGTCGGCGTTTATGGTCTCGGAGACAACCGTAAATTCGGGCGCTTCTTCGCTGGACTTGGTTGGGGAGTTGTCTGTCTCTCGTTGCTTATCTTCACCCTCGTGAAGACCGGGCATCTCGTCTTCGACAACCGCCTGCTATTTGGCAGCGATGTTTTTCGCTACGGAGCGATATGGCTGTTCGGATTCTTTCTGGTCGGCCTGCTGGAGGAGTACCTGACGCGAGGCTTCGTGCAATACACGCTCGCTCGCGGCTTTGCAGGACTTTATGAGCTGGCTTTTAAAACGCGGCATAGCAAGGCCTTGGGATTCTGGACCTCCGCTCTCGTGTCTTTCTATTCTCTTTGGGCTCGGACACGGTAAGAATCCGGGTGAATCGCCGATTGGGCTGCTCTCCGCTGGCCTGGCTGGCATGGTCTTCTGCTTTAGTCTATGGCGCACTGGTTCGTTGTGGTTCGCCATCGGATTGCATACTTCGTGGGATTGGGGTCAATCCTTTCTATATGGCGTTGCCGACAGCGGAATGATGGCGCAACATCACCTCTTTGCGACGCATCCTGCGGGCCCGCCACTTCTCAGTGGTGGAGCTACCGGTCCTGAAGGCAGCGTCTTTATCCTCGCAATTCTGGCGATCTTCGCTTTGATTATTGTGTTCACGCTGCCCCGTGCTCGTTACGGCGAGATGGCCGAGCACAGCGCGATGGTCAGTTGAAGATAAGCCGATACGACCGGCGGACGATCTCGACTGGCGCGAGGATCTAGCGGTTCACGCCCACGAAAACTACGCTGGCGTCGTCGCGTACTCCCGAGCCGTTGGCATAGGAGCGCACTTCATCCACGATGCTGACGGCCGAAGCATCGGGCCGGATCGCGTGTTCGGCGAGACGGCAGAGTCCATATTCTTCCTGGTTCGCGTTCTCTGCTTCGGTGATGCCGTCGCTATAGAACACCAGCCGCGATCCGGGGGACAACGAAACCTCGGTTTCTGAATAGTCTCCACTCGCTACACCTAGCGGCAACCCGCGCTCGACGTCGATGAAGTGCTCTCCTTCGTCATCAATGAAAAGCGGCAGCAAGTGGCCGGCATTGGCGAACACGACTGTTCGAGTCGCGGGGTCGAGAACGGCGTAAACCATCGTCACGAATTTTCCAGCCGGGAAATCGTCGACCAGCAGCTGGTTGAGCTTCGTCAGCACTTCCCCTGGACTGCAACACGCCTCCGCCAGCGAGCGAAACATGCCGCGAGTGGCCGACATGAGCAGCGCAGCGGCCGTGCCCTTGCCCGAAACATCGGCAAGAACAAGTCCCCAGCGGCCGTCAGGGAAGGGAATGAAGTCGTACCAATCTCCGCCGACGGCACGGGCGGGAACGCTGCGTCCCGAAATCGCGAAGCCTGGAATATATGGAGAACTCTTCGGCAGCAACGCTTGCTGAATCGCACGGGCTTCGTCCGCCTCGCGATCGAGAGCCACACGTTCCGCGCGTTCCGTTTGCAACCGTCGCGCGTTGTGAACCGCCACCGCGACATGTTCGCAGAGCGCCTGCAGCAGCCTCAGCTGCTTGTAAGGAAAAGCGTCGACATCAGGATGGGACGCTGTAAAAACTCCAACCAGACGGTCGCCGGCTCGCAGGGGAATTGCGACCTCGGAACGCGTGTCCGCATGGCACGCGATGTAGTACTGATCCTTGCGAACGTCGGGCGCGTAGCGCGTTTGGCCGGTGGAAGCGACGTAACCCACCATGCCTTCATGGCCGATCTTCAAGCGATACCCCTTGTCATGAGCGTCGCAACCTTCGACTCCAGCGAGCACCATCTCCCCTCGCTCTTCGTCGTGCAAATAAATGCTGGCTTCGGTACAGCCAAACGAAGCTGTAACTTCGCTCACGACGCTGTCGATAAGCGGATCGAGATCGAGAATCGAGGTGATTTTCTGCGCGGCCTTTTGCAGGCGCTGCAAGTCTTCGACGAGCTCCGCCGTGAGAACTGGCGGGGAAGTCTGAAGGTCGGCGAGATTTGGTAGTGCGGCCAAAACACACCCCTCTGGAGAACTTTTCCAGATACGAAAGAGATGCTGGGTTATGCCGCTATGATTCTTTTTTTCGAGGCTCGGAGGGAGGATCGGCGGCGCCGGAGCGCTGCCGTTTGATCTCGTTCATTCGATCGTGGATGCGCTTTTCGATACCTTCATTGGTCGGGCGGTAATACACACGATCGCGCAGATTGTCAGGCAGGCATTGCATGTCAGCAACCTTGGATTCGAGATCGTGTGCGTACTGGTATCCGGAACCGTAGCCCAGTCCCTTCATGAGCTTGGTCGGCGCATTGCGTAGGTGCAGAGGAACCGCTTCGGCTGCCGTGCGTTCAACATCCTGCTGAACGTCGCTATAGGCGCGTGTAAAGCGCATTGGATTTTGGCGCGACGGAAAGGTAGACGACGGCCTGCGCCAGCGCGAGATTGCCTTCGGGCATGCCGATAAAGTCGACCGCATCGCGGGCTGCCATGCATAAAGAAAGAGCGTTCGGATCAGCCAGTCCGATGTCTTCGACGGCCATGCGGACCACGCGGCGGGCGACGTAAAGCGGATCTTCGCCAGCTTCGAGCATGCGGCCCAGCCAGTAGAGGGCGGCGTCAGGATCACTGTTGCGCACAGATTTGTGCAACGCCGAAATCAGGTTGTAATGCTCTTCGCCGGTTTTGTCGTAAAGCAGAATGCGCTTCTGCAGGGCGTCGCGGACGACGGGGTCTGTAATCTCTAATGCTCCGTGCTCATTTTTCTGTGCCAGGCCTGCGGCGACTTCCAGCACGTTGTAGGCGCTCCGGGCGTCGCCGCTGGTATAGCTGGCGATGGTCTTGAACACATCGTCGGAGGCGGTAACGTTCATTGCTCCGAGTCCGCGTTCGCGGTCGTTCAATGCGCGGCGCAGCAAAAGCACGATCTGCTCTTCGCTTAACGGATGCAGCACGTAAACCCGGCAGCGTGAGAGCAGCGCCGAGTTGATCTCGAACGACGGGTTCTCGGTGGTCGCGCCGATCAACCGGATATTTCCTTTTTCTACGTGGGGCAGGAAGGCGTCCTGCTGTGCTTTGTTGAAGCGATGAATCTCGTCGATGAAGACGATCGTGCGCGTGCCGTATTGCTTGGCCCGTTCGGCGTCGGCCATCACTTGCTTGATTTCTTTGATCCCGGCAAGGACCGCGGAGAATTCGATGAACTCCGCCTTGGTCATGTTCGCGATGATCTTGGCGAGAGTTGTTTTACCAGTCCCGGGAGGTCCCCAGAAAATGAGCGAGCCGGAGTCGTCGCGCTCGATCTGCACGCGCAATGGTTTTCCAGGACCGATCAGATGCTCCTGGCCGGCATATTCGTCGAGCGTGCGCGGGCGCATACGGTCGGCCAGCGGGCGCGTGGAGTCCGCCGTATTTCCAGCGTTCGGAACGGGCTGAAACAGGCTCATGGAGAACTCGTGAATTCTAGCGGACGGCTTCGCGTACGGAGTCCACGAACTGCAGTTCGGGAGCCAGGGGCAATGCGCCAATCTGCGTAGCGTAGCGATAGAACAGACGCAAGCCTTCGATACAGGCTGCGTCCAGATGGTAATAAATGTTCCTGGTCAGATAACTGTGAACATCAGATTCTGTAAGGCCAAGTTTCGGCGCCCACTCACGAGCGATTGCGTTCAGACTGGCTGGCTCGAGTCCGTGATTGCGAGAATTGCGGAAGATCGCAGAAAGGTCGAGAGCCGGGTCGGCTTCTTTCAGCGCTTCACCGCGTACGGCCCAGAAGGCGAAGACGAACGGCTTGCCGGTATGGCGAATCCATTCTTCCGCCAAGTCGAGCGTGTGATAATGCGCGCGATCAATCTGGAGCGCAGGGTCTCCAATCACCAAGCCGGCGTCACACTGCTCCAGCATTTGCTCAATCGACAGGCTCCATCGGAGTATAAGTACGTCCGCCGCCTAGCCATTTCTCGAAGATCACTTTCGTCAGTGCTACGGACGTCATGGAAGACGTATCGAGCGCCACGCTGCGGACTTTGTCCATAGGACGCCTGCTGACCAGCAAAATCGAACGCACGGGCTGGCGCGAAGCGATCGCAACATCGGGCAGTATCTGCAAGCCCGGAATTTGCGTATAGGCTGCTGCAGGAATGATGCCGATATCAGCCGTGCCCGCCGCCAGCGCTCGTGCGCACGCCGAAGGCAGAGTGTAATCGATGTCGAATTGCTGGCCCGCCGGACCGTGCTCGAAATCCCACATTAAAGGAGCGGTATTCAGGTAGGAAATGGCGGAAATACGAAGCCGTCTCATTATTTCCACAATATTAACAAACCATTTGTGACATGTGACCTTGACACCATTCTTCAGCGGTAATTAGAGTCCGCTCGGAGTCCATTTTGAGCAACGCCGTCGCTGTGCCCTCTGCCGCCCATGCTTTGGAGTGGGTGGCACTATCTCTTACTCCAGGCTTGGGACCGACCCGGTCCCGCAAACTCGTTGAGCACTTTGGATCGGCTGAGGCTGTCTTCCGCGCCTCGTTGACCGAACTGGAAAGCACGGGCGTCCAAGCGGTTTCTGCGCAATCGATTGCCACCGGAAAGTCGGCGGAGCTCGCGCGTGAAGAGTTGGCGCGAGCCGCGGACGCGGGCGTCACCGTGCTCTCGATGGACGATCCTTTGTATCCATCGCGGTTGAAAGAAATCTATGATCCGCCGCTCATCCTTTATGTGCGCGGCGAGCCGGGAGTGCTAGCGAATCCCGGGATTGCGATGGTGGGAACGCGGCATCCGACGCCGTACGGTTCCGGCATGGCGGAACGCCTGGCCTGCGATCTTGCTGGCCAAGGGCTCGTCATTATTAGTGGGATGGCGCGTGGAGTGGATACGGCCAGCCATCGCGGCGCGATAGCGGCTAAAGGCAAGACCGTTGCGGTATTTGGGACTGGCGTTGACGTCATTTATCCGAAAGAGAATTCGCGGCTGTCGGAGCAGATTCTTGCATTCGGCGGCGCGCTGATCTCCGAATTTTCGATGGGGAGCTTCGCTGCACCGCAGAATTTTCCCATTCGAAATCGCATACTCAGCGGGATGTCGATCGGAGTGCTGGTCGTCGAAGCCGCGGAATATTCCGGCACACGCATCACGGCGCGGCTCGCGCTCGAGCAAAATCGCGACGTGTTCGCCGTGCCAGGCAATGTCACCAACAAAAACTCCTGGGGGCCGAATACCCTCATCAAGCAGGGCGCGAAGCTGGTTGCGACGTGGGAAGATGTTTGGGAAGATCTCCCGACAGAAGTACGACTTGCGTTGACGCCCGCCTCCACGCCTGAATCCCAAAGCTCTTCGCCGGCATCTCTATTTCCGGACGAAGGGCTCCCTCCTCACGAAAAGCGAATCCTGAGCCTCCTGAAAGCTGACGAAGCGACGCACATCGACCAAATCGTCGAGAAGCTGGAAGCGGACATGTCTTCATCGGAAATCTTCGCCGCCCTGTTCGAGCTGGAACTATCGAACAAAATCCGCCAGATGCCGGGGAAGAATTTTGTCAAAAGCTTCTGAAGCTATCAGCTATGAGCTGTCAGCTTTCAGCGTTTGGGTCAACGAGGAGGAAATATGCAGGACTTCAGGAATCTGAAGGTGTGGGAGAAGGCGCATGCCTTGACTCTCGATGTTTACAGGGTGAGCAAGTCTTTTCCTCGGGATGAAATGTATGGGATGACGAGTCAGATGCGAAGAGCCTCAGTGTCGATTGGTGCCAACATCGCTGAGGGAGTTTGTCGGAGAGGGGATGTAGATTTCGCTCGCTTTCTCCAGATTGCAGCGGGCTCCGCCAGCGAACTGGAGTATCACCTGCTTCTTGCAAATGATCTTGAGTTTATGAAAGTGTCGGATTATCAGAGAATTTCGGAAGAGGTAGTCGAGGTGAAGCGGATGCTGGCGTCGCTCATGCAAAAGCTGAGAGCTGATGGCTGAAAGCTTACAGCTTGCACCCGGTAACTTGTTGCTCTCCGCCCATTCGTGCTAGCTTCGAAACGAACTCTGCAGAAATTGAGGACACATTGTCTAAAGGTTTAGTCATTGTCGAGTCGCCAACCAAGGCGAAAACGATCGAGAAATATCTGGGTAAGGGATTTACCGTCGAAGCCTCGTTCGGGCACGTGCGGGACCTGCCCAAGAGCACGCTCGGTGTCGACATCTCGAACGACTTCGAGACCGACTACATCGTTATCCCTGGCAAAGAGAAGGTTGTCGCCAAGCTGAAGAAGCTGGCCGCGTCGGCTGACGCCATCTATCTGGCGCCTGACCCGGACCGCGAAGGCGAAGCCATTGCCGCGCACCTTGCATTTGAGCTCGACGATAGTGGCGGCAAGAAGAAGAAAGCCAAGAAACTCAAGAAGGGGGAAGTCGAGCCTCCGCCGCGCATCCAGCGCGTGACGTTCAACGAAATCACCAAGCGAGCCGTGCAGGCCGCATTCGAACATCCGCGGGCGATCGATCAGAATCTGGTCGACGCACAGCAGGCTCGCCGCGTCCTCGACCGTTTGGTCGGATATCAGGTATCGCCCCTGTTGTGGGACAAGGTGCGCCGCGGTCTGTCCGCCGGACGAGTGCAGACCGTTGCGTTGCGGCTGATCGTCGAACGCGAACGCGAAATCAAGGCGTTCGAAAAGAAAGAATACTGGACGATCGATGCGAACCTGGCCGCGAGCAAGCCTCCGGCCTTCGACGCGCGATTTCTCGGCAAGGGCGAAGAGAAGATTGAAGTCACGAACGGCGAAGACGCCGAAAAAATTCGTGTCGCGCTCGAGAAAGCGGATTGGGTCGTTCGTTCGGTCGATAAGAAAGAGCGGCGCCGAAACGCCGCGCCTCCGTTTACAACCAGCAAGTTGCAGCAGGATTCTTCGCGCAAGCTGCGGTTCAGCGTGAAGCGCACCATGATGATCGCGCAACGCCTGTATGAAGGCGTGGAAATCGGAGAAGAAGGGTCGGTCGGCCTCATTACTTATATGCGCACCGACTCGACGCGGGTTGCGCCTGAGGCAATCCAGGAAGTGCGCGAGTACGTGGGCAGGGAATACGGGCCAACCTATCTTCCCGAGTCGCCGAACACATTTAAAGAGAAGAAGGATTCGCAGGGAGCTCACGAAGCGATCCGTCCGACTTCGGCGATGCGGCATCCCGATCAGATCAAACAGTATTTAAAGGAAGATGAGTTCAAGGTCTACAAGTTGATCTGGCAGCGTTTCGTTGCATCGCAGATCAATCCCGCTGTCTTCGATCAGACGACGGTCGATATCGACGCCAAGAGCGGCAGCGAGGTTTTCTGGTTCCGCGTGACCGGATCAGTACTGAAGTTCGACGGCTTCCTGAGAGTGTACGAAGAGTCGAAGGACGGCAAAGACGAGGAAGACGAGGAGTTGAAGCACAAGCTGCCTGCGCTCGAAGCGGGACAGAAACTTACTCTGAAAGAACTGAAGCCGGAGCAGCATTTCACCGAACCTCCTCCGCGCTTCAACGAAGCATCGCTCGTGAAAGAACTGGAAGAGCGCGGCATCGGGCGTCCGTCGACGTACGCGGCAATTCTGACCACCATTCAAGAGCGGCAGTACGTTCAGAAGATCGGCGGAAAGTTCGTCCCCACCGAAATCGGATTGGTAGTCACCGATCTGCTGGTGGAAAACTTCCGCGACATTTTCGACTTGCAATACACGGCCCGTCTGGAAGAAGAACTCGACGAAATCGAAGAAGGCAAAGAGAAGTGGCAAGACGCCATGGCCGAGTTCTACAAGAAATTCCAGAAGGATTTGAAGTATGCCGCGAAGCACATGGAAAACATCAAGCGGATGGAAAAGCCCACCGATGAGAAGTGCGAAAAGTGTGGGGCGCCGCTGGTGATCAAGTGGGGCAAGCATGGTTCCTTCTACGCTTGCAGCACTTACGACAAGGAAGACGAAAACACCTGCACGTTCACTAAAGAGAATCCGATCAACTTGCCGGATCTCGATTCTGCGGACGTGCAAGGAACAACGCAGGAAGAATATTGCGAGAACTGCGGCCGGGTCATGGTTCTGAAGCGCGGTCGCTTCGGCCAGTTCATGGCTTGCACGGGATATCCCGATTGCAAGACCACGCGGCGCTTGGATCAAGGCAAGAAGGTTCCAGATATTCCCCTCGACGAGCTGTGCCCGAAATGCGGGCGCAATATGATGATCCGTCACGGGCGTTATGGTGAGTTCACCACGTGCAGCGGATATCCCGAGTGTAAGTACGTCAAGCAGAACTACATTGGCGTAAAATGCCCGGACTGCAAAGACGGAGACTTGGTCGAGAAGCGCGCGCGCAAGGGCAACACCTTCTACGGTTGCGGAAACTATCCGAAGTGCAAGTTCACTTCGGCTCACAAGCCGATTCCGGAGAAGTGTCCGAGCTGCGGCAGCGAGTATCTCGTGGAAAAGAATCTAAAGGCCGGTCCGGTGATCGCCTGCCCGAACAAGGAATGCGATTACGAGCGGGCTGCTCCTCCGCCCGCCGAGCCCGCGGCCACCAGCGCGCAGACGGCGAGTTCCTGAAGGTTTAATCTTCCGAAAAGCGGGCCGTTGAGCGGCCCGCATACTTCCCGGATTCCACGGAGGAGTCTATGGCCAAGAAGCCAACTACTGCCGATGCCCAACTGATCCTGCAACTCTATGATTTGCGCCGCGAAGCGGAAATGCGCAAAGCACGCGCCTGGTGGGTTAGCTTCGATCCGCAGACTGCGGATGACTTCCTCAAAGTGGCGTGGGCTCTGGGCACGCAGGAGAATGCCTGGCTGCGGCAGGTCAGCGGCTACTGGAACATTGTGGCGTCGTTCGTTTTACACGGTGTATTAAGCGAAGACCTGTTTCTGCAGCCCGGTTTCAGTGGAGAACTATTCCTCATTTATTCAAAAGTTCATCCTTTGGTGGGGGAACTGCGGCAAAAGCTGAATGATCCGGAATTCTTCCTCAGCATCGAAAAAGTTGTGACCCGCACTAAGTGGGGCAAGAAACGCCTCCAATTCATGATCAAGCGCGTCGCAATGATGCGGCAGCGGGTCCTCGAGCAGAAAGCCAAGTCGTAGTCTCTTGCACGAAATCCAAAGCGCTTTGTCATTCCGACCGAAGGGAGGAATCTGCTGCTGCCCGTTGCAATTGCGCCAACCGGACAGCACGGCCTCCATCCCCGTTCTGTTATCCTAATCGGCTGTGCGAATGATCTGGTGGTTTCTGATCCTGGGCGTGAGCACGCTGGTCGTAGTGTGCGTGGTGCTCGCCCTCTATATGCACCTGCGGCGAAATCTGCAGAAAGCGCACGCCTCGCACGATGGAATCGTTGGCGGCGTGGAAGGTGAGCGGCGCGCGGATCAGATCGACCGCTGAATTCGTGAGATTGGGAGACTTGTTCATGGCAAAAGTTGCAGTTCAAACCTTGGCTACTCCGCAAGAGCGGATGCTGGAAGCTTCGAAGCAGGTAGCGTTGGTTGTGGGCGGGAGCTTGTTTGTCGCACTGTGCGCACGCATCACGATCCCTCTGCTGCCGCTCACTCCGGTTCCTCTGACCGTTCAGAACCTTGGCGTCCTGCTGGTTGGATTGTTGCTTGGCAGCCGCCGCGGATTCGCCGCGCTCGCACTTTATCTGGCCGAGGGCGCGGTAGGTATTCCGGTCTTTAGTCCCACGGGACTTGGCGGGATTGCTCAGTTGCTCGGCCCTACAGGTGGATTCTTGATTGCCTATCCATTCGTTGCGTTTCTGGCCGGCTACATTTTTGATCGCGGAGCCAAAACGTTCGCGCGCGCCGCTCTCGCCGGTGTGGCCGCCGAAATCCTCTTGTTCGCCGGTGGATTGACCTGGCTTTACTTCTTCACGCATTCGCTGGCCAAGGCGGCTTATTTCGGGCTGTATTGGTTCATCGCTGCCGAAGTGATCAAGGTTATGTTCGCGGCAGCGATTGCAACTCGTTGGCGTCGCGACACAAATTAGAAGGGCAGATTTTCCTGGAGTTTTCCGATGACGGTAGTATCCGAAACTAATAAAGCGCCATCCGCCGCGGTGTCTGGCGACCTTCGCGAAATTAAGGTCGCGCACAGCCCCGACTCCGACGACGCGTTCATGTTCTACGGCCTTGCGACGCATAAGGTTCGCACCCCGGGATTGCGTTTCTCCCATACCCTTTGCGACATCGAAACGCTGAACCAGAAGGCGCGCGAAGGCGTCTATGACGTGACTGCGATCTCGTTCCACGCCTATCCGTACGTGCAAGACAAATACGCGTTGATGGCGTGTGGAGGCAGTGTCGGCGAGGGCTACGGCCCCATGGTGGTGTCGCCGCGCCCGTTCACAGCAAGTGAAATCAAGACGAAGAAAATCGCGGTCCCGGGAACTTTGACAACCGCGTATCTGGCCTTGAACCTGTTCGCTCCCGGCATCGAGACGGAAGTGGTTCCGTTTGATCAGATCATCCCGCAGGTTCTGGAAGGGAAGTACGAAGCCGGACTCATTATTCACGAAGGCCAGCTGACCTACGACAAGTCGGGATTGCACCGGATTGTCGATCTCGGAAAGTGGTGGCAGAAGGTGACAGGCCTGCCCCTGCCGCTCGGAGGCAATGCGATCCGCCGCGAGCTGGGGATGCCTCTCATGTCGACGGTTACTGCGGCCCTGCGAGAGAGCATCCAGTACGGCCTTGATCATCGCGAAGAAGCTCTTGCCTATGCCATGCAGTTCGCCCGCGATCTGGATACGGCGTCCGCCGATAAGTTCGTCGGGATGTACGTCAACGAGCGCACGCTCGACTACGGCGCGGACGGCCGCGAAGCGGTGCACCGCCTGCTGGATATGGGACACAAGGCAGGGATCATCGGTCCGGAAGCGAAAGTGGATTGGGTTTAGACGTAAGCTGCGAGCGATGAGCGGCGGGCGCTCCGTGGTGCATAATTCCTAACCTGATTCCTTACGGTTCACTGCGAGGCGTGTGAGCCTGTTTGCTCCAAGCTCGCTCATAGCTCACTGCGCAATGAAAGACATTGCCAACCGCCACGAATCCCTCACGCGCCTGCCCCAAACCCTCCTCATCGACGCCGACGACACGCTTTGGGAGAACAATATCTATTTCGAGCGCGCCATCGCGCGCTTTATCCCTTTCCTGAATCACCACGAATTCTCGGCGGATCAAGTTCGTGGAGTGCTGAATGATGTCGAGCGCGAATGCATCGTTACCCACGGGTACGGCCTGCACAGCTTCGCCCACGCTCTGGTGGCAACGTTCGAGCGTTTGAGCCCAAGGCCTATCACTCCAGAGCTGCATGCGCAGGTGATGAGCTTTGCCCATAGCATTGAAAACCACGCCATCGAGTTCCTTCCCGAAGTACGCGAGACGTTGCAATACCTCACCGAGCGCCATCGTCTGATTCTGTTAACCAAGGGTGCAATCGCCGAGCAGAGCGGGAAGATCGAGCGATCGGGGATCGGGAAGTATTTCGCCGCGACCGAGATCGTTGCGGAGAAGAGCGCGTCCACCTATTCGGAGATGGTGGAGAAATACGATTGCGATCGTGGCTGCACCTGGATGATCGGTAACAGCCCCAAGTCCGACATCAATCCGGCAATGGCCGCCGGCCTGCACGCCGTCTTTGTCCCTCACGGCGACACATGGATTCTGGAACATGAAGAGCTAAATCCCGCCCCCGCTTCGCAAAAACTCCTCATCGTCGGCAGTTTCGCCGAACTGCGCGAACACTTCTGAAGGGTCTGTTTAGAAGTGAAAGAACTTCTTTCAATGTGACCCGGAATCAGCACTGTCACCATCGTTTCATCTTCGTTACTACCGCATCAAACTAACCAACAACGGGCATAGCTCTGAGCATTTCCCGCATGGTACGCTCATTCTGCTCTGCGATCTGGCTCCCACTTCGTCAGTGGCGATTCAGACAAACAATTTACGGCGGCTGTTACACACAGTCGAGGCGCTTTCCGAGCTCGGGCCCGCGCTGA
Organism: uncultured Acidobacteriota bacterium; assembly: GCA_963787685.1. Lineage (GTDB taxonomy): Bacteria > Acidobacteriota > Terriglobia > Terriglobales > Acidobacteriaceae > Sulfotelmatobacter. The sequence continues at coordinate 161,302 of CAWBED010000015.1, read as the reverse complement.
CGGCCGAGCGCGAGTTCTCGGAAACTTCACGCCTGATGCTGTCTGCCATTATGGAAGCGGCAGGCGCGCGCGAAGGTGTGCTCTTTCTGTTTAACGACAAGCCTGCCATGCTGACCTCCGCGACGGCGTTGGGATTCGCGCTTATGCCGGATCCCGCCTTCATTCCTCTCCTTCCCAAGCACGTGCACGCATTGTCGGCGGCGCGCGGGCCGATCGTTCTGAACTCCTCGACGTATTCAGTGTTCTTGAGTTCGAACGGCAACGTTGCCCCGGAGTTGTTTAAATGCCTGGCGCCGTTGAAAGCCGGAGGACGCCTAGCGGGAGTGGTCGGTCTGGGACGTCGCCCAGGCGACTCGCTCTATGAAGACAGCGAACTCGACGCTCTCGATCTGCTTTGCAGTTATGTGGCATTGGCGGTGCAGAATCACGCGTTGACGCAGACGATCGCGCAGCGTGTTTCTGAGAATCTCAGGCTCATGGCCTCGCTGCATGGCTTCTACGACAATGCTCTCGAAGCATTCGCCACGGCAATCGACGTAAAGCATGTGAACATTCATGGACACTCGCTGCGTGTTGGTCGGTACGCGGCAGCAATCGGCGACGCGATGGGCATGGAGCCGAGCGAGGTTGCAGCTCTGCGTAGTGCAGGATATCTGCACGACATCGGAAAGGTCGCAGTCGACCGACGTTTGTTCGGGAAGCCGGGAGCGCTCGATCCCGAGGAATTTCGCGAGATGGCGGACCATACGACGGTCGGCCACCAGATCGTCAGCACCGTGCAATTTCCCTGGCCGAAGATTCCTGAGGCAGTCCGCTGGCATCACGAGCGGAGCGACGGTTCTGGATATCCCGACCATCTCTTGCAGGAAGACGTTCCGATGTCCGTGCGCATTGTCGGCCTTGCCGATTCGTTCGACGCCATGACCAGCGCTCGCCCTTACCGCGCCCCGCTTTCAGTGGGAAGCGCGCTCAGTGATCTCGTGCGGATGGCTCCCGATAAGTTTGATCCGAGCGTCGTGCAGGCGCTGCTGATTCAAGTGCGTCGCGACGCTGTCGGGAGCAGCCGGACTCCGTTGCTCGACACGACGTCGGTGAATATCGCCGCCACGGATATCGATCATCTCGCCGCCACTTTGCAACACAGAGTGTCACGCGGCAAAACCTACCTCACATAAAGCCGAGGGCCGATTTCGGGCTTCGTGCAACTCCCATTGGCACAATCACTTCCGGAGTTCCCGGAACCACCGCAAATAGCAACTTTTTCGCCCCCAAGGGTTCATAATCAGGAGAGCCTTTCCATCCGGGAGTCTCCATGAGATCCAAATTTGCCCAGCTAGCAGCCTGTTTGCTTTGTCTGGGCCTGGCTTGCGCAGTCCCGCAATTGCTCGCGAAAAAGAAAGACCAGCCCTCCGATACTGGCACGAACGAGCAGAAGCGCGCGGTGCATGCGCTCAATCGTCTCGCGTTTGGTCCACGGCCGGGCGATGTGCAGCAAGTCGTGGCGATGGGCGTCGACCGCTGGATTGATCTGCAACTTCATCCCGACAAGATTCAAGACGATGCCATGGATTCGCGCCTTGCGCCTCTGCGTACGCTGCACATGAGCGCGAAAGAAATCGTCGAAGAATTTCCCGACAACCAGATGGTGAAGCAAGTGTTGGATGGCAAGAAGTCGCTGCCTTCCGATCCGGCTCGGCGAGCCATTTATCAAGTGCAGATGGCGCGGCTGCAGGAAAAACAAGACGAGAAACAGCTGAAACAAAAAGAGGCCACGCTCGCTGCCGCTCCGCCCGCCGGCACACCCGCTGAGCCGGGAGCTGCGGAAGGCGCGAAGACCGCCGAAGAACTCGCCGCCGCGGCCGCCGCCAGTCCCGATGCCGCTCCGGCATCTGACAATTCCATGAATTCGACGAGCGGCGGTTCCACCGGCGATGCCGCCGCCGGATCAACGAATGACATGGCGATGGCTCCTCCCACAAAAGCGAAGCCAACTCCGGAAGAAGAAGCCGAAGCTCGCGCCCGGGAAGACCGCCTCTACGCCGATTTGAAAGTGCAGTCGCTCGTCGACCTGCCTCCCGATGAGCGCTACAAGAAAGTACTGGCGATGAAGCCAGAGGAACAGATCGCTTTCGCCGACACGTTGCGCGGCGGCAAGGGCCAGGAGTTTCTCGCTGACATGAATCCGAAGCAGAAGGAAACTCTGCTGGCGATGAACAATCCGCAAGCTGTTGTGGCCGAAGAACTGGCACAGGCCAAGCTGATTCGCGCGATTTACAGCGATCGCCAGCTCGAGGAAGTGATGACCGACTTCTGGTTCAATCACTTCAATGTTTTCGTCGGCAAAGGTCCCGAGCGCCTCTTGCTTACAAACTACGAGCAACAGACGATCCGCCCGCACGCTCTGGGAAAGTTCGAAGACTTGCTGGTGGCGACCGCGAAAAGTCCGGCGATGCTCTTCTATCTCGACAACTGGATGAGCGTGGGACCGAACTCGATGCAGGCGCAAGGTATCCCCGCGAGGCCCATGGGATATGGCCCGTACGGACGCCCGCGCCGTTTCCCGCCGAATCCGAATCAGCGGCGCAAGCAGAATGCCGGCCTGAATGAAAATTACGGTCGCGAATTGCTGGAACTGCACACCCTCAGCGTGAATGGCGGATACTCGCAGCGCGATGTCACCGAGGTCGCCAAAGTTTTTACCGGATGGACGATCGAGAAGCCGTTCGAAGGCCTCGGATTCCGCTACGAGCCACGCATGCACGAGCCCGGTCCGAAGTTCGTTCTCGGACATCGCATCAAGCCTAAAGGCGAGGACGAAGGCAAGGAAGTGCTGCACCTGCTGGCGACGAGCCCGCAGACTGCGCATTTCATCTCGTTGAAACTGGCGCAGCGCTTCGTGTCTGACGATCCGCCGCCCGCGCTGGTCGACCGCATGGCGAAAACGTTCGAGAAGAAAAAGGGCGACATCCGCGAAGTTCTCGAGACGCTATTCCATTCGCCCGAATTTTGGGACGACGCTTCGTATCGCGCAAAGGTGAAGACTCCTCTCGAGTTCGTCGCTTCAGCCGTACGCGCGACTGGAGCCGATGTGCAAGATGCAATGCCTCTTGCGCGTCAGTTGAACAACATGGGCATGCCGCTCTATGGGGCGCAGCCGCCGACGGGATATTCCATGAAGGCCGATACGTGGGTGAGTTCGTCCGCGCTGCTCAACCGCATGAACTTTGCTTTGGCTCTAACCGCCGGCAAAGTGCGCGGTGTCAAAGTCGACGCGGTGCAACTGGAAGGGACGCCTCCGCCCCCTCCAGACGCGAATGCCACGCTTTCCGCGATGGAGGCGACGATGCTTGCGGCAGACGTGTCGAAACAAACGCACGATTCAATCGTTGCCCAGGTATCCTCACCGCCGAAGAACGGCGCGCCGGGGCAGGGCAACAAACTTCCACAGCAGAAGCCGCCTGACGCCAACATGATCGCCGGCCTGCTGCTGGGGTCGCCGGAGTTTCAGAGAAGATAGCCGTCGGCTGTCGGTCGCCTCAGCTAACTGAGCACGGACAACGTGAGCAAGCTGACAGAACTGAGAGAACTGGGGTGCACATGTCCATTACACGCCGCGTTTTTCTTCGCAACAGCGCCCTCGCCGTCGTCGGGACGGCCGCCGTTCCAAGCTTTCTTACCCGAGCGGCCTTTGGCGCGGTTGAGAATGGCGGCCGAACCAAGCGGCTCGTTGTGATTTTCCAGCGTGGCGCCGCCGATGGACTGAACATCGTTGTACCTCATGCCGAATCGCAGTATTACGCGATGCGGCCCAGCATCAACATTCCGCGAAAGTCTGTGATCGATCTCGACGGATTCTTCGGATTGCATCCATCCCTCGCTTCGTTCCAGCCGCTCTGGCAGCAAAAGCATTTGGCCATTGTGCATGCGGCCGGCTCGCCCGACTCGACGCGCTCCCACTTCGATGCACAAGATTTTATGGAAACCGGCACACCGGGCGTGAAGATCACCGAAGATGGATGGCTGAATCGCTCGCTCCATCATCTGCCGCCGACTCCGCAGAACTCTCCGTTTCGTGCGATCGCGCTGGGTCCATCGCTGCCGCGCATTCTGAGCGGCGCCGAACCAGCCGTCGCGATGAATAACATCAACGATTTCTCGGTCGGAGGCAGGAGTCCGAAGCCATCGCCCGCAGCGACCGCTTTCGAGGCTATGTACGATCACTCGTCCGACAGCGTGTTGCATGGAACGGGCGAAGAAACTTTCGATGCGGTGAAGATGCTGAAGGCGGCTGATCCCGGCAAATACACTCCCTCGGTGGGCGCGAATTATCCCAAGGGCCGCTTCGGCGACAGCCTGCGCCAGCTGGCGCAGCTGATCAAAGCCAACCTCGGTGTCCAGGTAGCCTTCGCCGATATCGGAGGATGGGACCATCACGTCAACGAAGGATCGACCGAAGGCCAACTCGCCAATGTGCTCGGCGACTTCTCGCAATCGCTCGCTGCCTTCTGGACCGATCTTGGCGACCTTGGCGAAGACACCGTCGTCGTGACGATGTCAGAGTTTGGCCGTACGGCGCACGAGAACGGAAACCGCGGCACCGATCACGGTCATGCCAACGTCATGTTCGTCCTCGGCGGTCCGGTGAAGGGTGGCAAAGTCTACGGACACTGGCCGGGCCTCGATCAATCGCAACTCTACGAAGGCCGTGATCTTGCCCTCACCACCGACTTCCGGCAAGTCATCGGCGAGGCGGTGGTCCGCCACATGGGCAACAAGGATCTTGCCGGGGTGTTTCCAGGATTCGACAGTCAACCGGGCAGGTTTCTGCGCTACCTTGGATAGATTTGCCAGTGCCTCTTACGCGGCAAATGATGTTGCTGGAGTCAGGTGCTTCCGCATTCCTCATTCGCTCCGACCCGTGGTATCGCGTGTAGTCGATCCACGCCTCTGCTGCAAGAAGAGTGATCGTAAATCCCAGCCAGAACGCGATCCCGAAGAACTCGTGTGGCGTGAGTCGGCGAAAGGCAAAGAACATGCCGACAATCGGACGCGTAGTCGCCACACCCAATCCAACGGCATAGGCTCGAATCATCCACTCGCGGTGCCGTGCCACTTCCTTTCGCCGTATGTACACATAGGCCTTGATCAGGCAAATCAGGAAGACGATTCCGAATAGCGTGGTCGCCGCGGTCTCATTTGGCCCGCCGATATTCATTCTGTAACTCATCACCAGAGCGGAGACGCCGACGATAAGCCCCGTGACCACAAGAACTCGCCCCGACCAGCGGTGAAACTGCAGATGCTTTCTGCGGATGCTGGGCGCGAACTGGAACGCTGCGAGCACGAGAAACAACGCTCCCGGCAGAATGTGGATCAGCGTCAGAATTCCGTTGCGCGCGAACCCCCCGTCCAGTGCGGCAGCCGGGGTAGAGGAACCGCTGCCGAGGCTCCCGGGAAAGAACAGAACGATGGTGCGGCGGGTGACTGCGGCGACTCCGATTACTACCAGAAGGCAGACTGCGATCCAGACGAAACGAGTTGCAGATCTTGATACTGACATCGTGGAACTCCAACGAACAAAATCAATTTAAGTATACACTATGTATAGTTAAATACTTAAAGTCGGAGAGCGCGAGATTTGAGCCCCCGTCCCTACCAGATGCGGCAGCGTCAAGTTGCGGCCGACCGCACGCGCATACGCATATTGATGGCCACCCGGAAATTGCTGCTGGGGAGGAACTTCTCGGAATTCACCATGGAAGCTGTCGCCCGAGCGGCAGGTGTTACGCGGCTGACCGTCTACCATCAGTTCGAATCGAGAGCGGGATTGCTGGAGGCGTTGTACAACTTCATCGCCCAACGCGGATCGATGCAGAATCTCGCCGAAATATTCCGGCGTGGAAGTGATCCACTACAGACACTGCACGAATTCATTCGCGTGTTTGCCGGATTTTGGAACTCAGATCGCACCGTCATCCGGCGTTTGCACGCTCTGGGGGCAATCGATGCCGAAATCGGTAAAGGTTTGCTCGAACGCAATGAGCGCCGGCGCAACGGCCTGCGCGTGATCCTTGAGCGCTACGGAAGGGTCTATCGCATGTTCAAGCCGGTGCAAGAGCCCATTGCGATCGATACCCTGCATATGCTGACGAGTTTCGAAACCTACGACGCGCTGGCGGGCAGCACGCGATCGGCAGAGGAAGTAGTCGAGATCATCATCAAGTTGGTGGATCAGGTAATCGGCGTCATTCCACGCGGGAATCCTAGAAACTAGAGGAAGCTAGATCTCGATCAGCACGTCGCCGTTTTCAATCTTCAATGGATAAACCGCGAGCTTTGCATTGGCGTTGTGCGTAGCTTCGCCCGTCTTCGGATCCCAGGCCCAACCATGCCACGGGCAGACGACTTTGCCGTTCTCGATCGTGCCCTGGCCGAGCGGGCCACCGCGATGCAGGCAAGCATTGTCCATCGCAGAGTACGCGCCGTTGATATTGGCGACACAGATTTCTTTGCCGGCGCACTGGAATTCCTTAGCTTCGTTGGTGGAAGGAAGGTCGGACTGGGTGGCGAGTTTCGTGAATGTCGGCATCGAAGGTTTTCCGTGGTGAGATGCTGCCGAGCGTTGCTCGGCTGGACAGCCGAGGGCGGCTGTCCCCACATAGTTGTTGTGCCGCGGCTCAGCTCCGAGATCCTTCGCTTTGCTCAGGATGACCGCAGCGGGCTCCCGCTTCGCTCACGCCCGCAAAGCGCGGTCATTTCGGCTGCAGCGTTTGCGCGATCATCACCTGTCGCTTGAAGTTCTCCATCATATTGGGATCGAGGCGAACTTCGGTGGGCTTACGCGCCAGCGTCATGGTATCGATCTTGTCCTGCAGCTTGAGCAGCGCGTAAAAGAGATTCTCCGGACGCGGCGGGCATCCAGTGACATAGACATCTACGGGGACGATTTTGTCCACGCCCTGCAGCACCGCGTACGTATTGAACGGTCCGCCGACGGACGAGCACGCGCCCATTGAGATGACCCACTTCGGGTCGGGCATCTGGTCGTAGATGCGCTTTACGACCGGCGCCATTTTCAGCGTGACCGTGCCGGCGACGATCATCAGGTCGCTCTGCCGTGGACTGGGACGAAAGACTTCCGATCCAAAGCGCGCAATATCAAATCGCGCGGTGGACGAAGCGATCATTTCGATCGCGCAACACGCCAGTCCAAAGGTCATCGGCCATACCGCTGATTTGCGCGCCCAGTTGAAGACGTAATCGACGGTCGAGATCAGGAAATTCTTTTCAAACTTGTTCTGCAGCCAGGCCATGAATGGTCCTCGCGAAGCCCTACACAGGCAGTCTAGGTAAGGCGGGGAAGGGTGTCAAACGTAGTTGAGTGAGTCGATGCGATCCCTGCTGCCCGCGGCATAGTGACGCGCGACTTCGGAGGCATACTGCGTTCCCACCTTTTCGCGGTTCTCCGTCAGCCATTGGCTAAGACGTGTCTGACCCAAAGCAGGCCCATCAGGAGCGAGAAGGTCGCTCATCAAACCCCGATACTCGTCCCACGTAAGAATGACGTCTCGTACAAACCATCCGGTCACCATGGTTGCAAGATATGCCAGGATAGTCGGCATGTGAATGAGACGCGGGGAGCGGCCCACCTTTCTAGCAATGAGCATCACCAACTCCTCGAACGTAAATGTTTCGGGACCGACGGCATCCAGCACACAGTTTCCGGATTGACCCGCCGCTTCAACAATTGAGTGTGCTATATCCTCGACGTAGATCGGGCGAATGCGGTATTGGCCATTTCCGGGAATGCCGAAGACAGGGAAGTGACGGATAAACCAGGCGATGTTGTTAATGAGTATGTCTTCGGTTCCGAATATTACCGTCGGTCGCAAGATTGTGTACGAAAGGCCTGAGTCCATCACCGCTTGTTCCAGTTCTGCCTTACCGCGGTAGTAGCCAAGGGGAGATTCGGCCGAAGGATTTGCGATGCTGACGTGTATGATGCGTTCCACGCCGGCGTTCTTGGCAGCCGCAATGAGCGCGCGAGTGTTTTGGACGGCAGTCTTGAACGTGGATTTTCCACGCGCGAAGCGTACCCAGTACGTATTGATTAGAACGGATGAGCCGCGAAGAGTTTGGCTGAGTTCATCGGGATCCTCAAAACGATAGGGAAAGACTTCGACCTGATTGCCAAAAGGATTCTTTCGGTCGGGGTGGTTGGTCAGAGTGCGCACGCGAAATCCGCGGTTCAGGAGCAAGCGCGTCGCATACCTGCCCGTGTAGCTAAATGCTCCCGTTATGGTGACGGTACCGATTGGTGTTCTCCCTTGCCGCATGGTTGCTCCTTCCGATTCACCTCGCGATCTCCACCAGTTCCAGCGCTGACTTCCGCAAGGGCTTCATGAGCGGAAGGGCAGAGATCCTCAGCAGGCTGACCAGCAAACTCAAGCTCTTGTCCAGCAGACGCTGCGTTCGCTCCTGGTTGGGAGAGCGATCGTAGAGCCAGAACATGATCACGGCCATCTGATACAGCCAGAGTAGGTAAGGCAGACGCGGCTTCAGATCCGACGGGATTTTCGCGTCGCTGCCTTCGAGTGCAATTCGCATGTGCTCAATCGCCGCTTCCCGAATGCTGCGCGATTCTTCGCTGAAAGGAGAAAGAGGATCCGTGCTATCGGGCGCGTGGCGAAAGAGCGCCGAGCAGAATTTTCGATTCGGCTCAAGCAATTCCAAGCGTTTTTCGAGAACGCAGCGGATCCGCTCCTTCAGCTTCCTATGCTCACCGAGAGCTTCGAGAACGACGGCGTTGCTGGTTTCCTGCATCTCGGCATAGAAGGCCAGCACGATGGCGTCTTTGGAAGAGAAATAGTAGTAGGCGCCACCGAGTGCTACGCCCGCTTTGGCCGCGATATCGCGCATGGTGGTTTCCTCGAAACCCTTTTCGCGGAACAGTTCCATCGCGGCCTCGTAGATTTTGCGGCGCGTGTCTTCCGCTCGCGCCGTGATTCTGTTCTTCAGCGTTGGATTGGTCATTGTAAGAACTCCCGAACATTCGACGACGGGGGGCCTGCCGGGGGAAAGGCGCAAGGTTCAAGTTCGATATGTCGCAACTCGTCCGCCAAAGTTTCCGGATTTTCGGCAGTCAGCCAGCGCGATAGAGTGTGACGATTCTTCGATAATGCGGCAAAGGCCTGGCGCGCCAGCGGCATCAATAGCGGGTGCGTCAGCCGGGCGGCCCAGTCGCGGTATTCCACCATCGCGTAAAGAACCATGATCCATGCGCGATCGTTCAAGTACACGGCGCCTTCGTCGCTGATGACAGCCAGATCTTCTTTGCTTGCGATTTTCTCCAGCTCAGGGAATAGGCGCTTCGCTTTTTCTGATCCCTGTTCCACGAGCGCCAGTCCGATCCATGAGCGTTGCACGAGGATCCAGTTCTTCAACCGGCAGCACAGTTCGCACTTCGGATCGTAGAGCACGTAAAGTTTCTCCATATGCGTACCTCCTTCTTTCGTGGTTAGCGGCGATCAGCGCCTGTTAATCGCGTCGCCGCATGTTTCATCACCGGGGTACGGCAACTTTAAGAACCGCGTCCGGAGCAACTGGCGGGTTGGGCGAAAACGGCGGCCGCGGCACTCGCGCGCTTTTGCGGATCCGGGAGAAAACGTAGAGGTTGAAAAAGTGCATGCCGCCGAGGATTAGCAGGACCATCCCCATCTTGTCGCTGAGCAATTCAATGGCGGCGCGGGAGGTGTTGATGACGTCCGCCGTCTTCAGGGCGAGAGAAACGAATCCGATATTGATCAGGTAGAAGCCCACCACAAGCAAGTGGTTGACCGAGTCGGCGAGCTCAGTATTTCCATGAAATGCATCGACTAGAAAGATGCCTCCGCGTTTGTACAGCGTGCGTGCAACCCAGATAGTCAGCGCGACACTGATCATCAGATAAACCAGGTAGGTAGCGACGATGATGTTATTGGCGGTTCCCATGATGTTCTCCCTTCCTTGCGGATGTTGAACATGTTCAAAACAACTATAAGCCCGGCTTGAATGTGGGTCAAGAGAAAAGTTGAACACGTTCAACTAGTAGCAATTTCAGTGGGTTGCGGAGAGTTCAGTTCTGACGGTTGTCGAGCGACCGCCGCCTGCTCTTTCCATCTCTGAGCATTCACGCCCATCACCAGGAGCCAAAGCGCGAGCGCTATTTCCGCGATCACCGTGGGCATGAAATAAGGAAAGATGCGAGCTTGCAGCGCGGGCGCGAGAAAGAGCGCGAGGCTGTTGATGATGTAACCTGCTCCCTCGATCGCCAACAGCACGCCGATTATTCGCGGAAAGAACGTCGACTTCACAATCAGATATGCCATCGTGAAGCAATCGAAGCCGAAAAACAGCAGGCAGATTCCGAATCCAAGTTCAAAGAACTGCAGCGAGATATAAGACGCAGCCTGTAGTTGTTCGGGTGTGAATGCGGTCAGATAGTGGCCGCTCCCCAAAAAGACCAGAGGCGCGGCATGCCCGAGCAGGCTCACACTTTCAATGACGTTGACCGAGACGTCGAACAACACCATGAGCAAGGCGACGTTCTTGTTGACCACCTTGAACAGGTTGTAAAAGATCAGCGTTAAAGGCACGTTGCATACGCAGTACGAAACTTCCACCACAAAGCCCAGCCGATACAGCAATTCATGCGACAGGATGTTGTGCGCTGTCGCCGAGGGATCTCCATGCACGACCAGCCGGCCGCGAACGAAGAGTTCGGCGAATGCCCCTCCGACGATGACGAGCAGGTAGAGGGCACCGGCAATCCTGGCGTAAACCCGTGGCCAGGTGTCTGTCATCCGATTCGTCGCGACAGCAGTGCTCAATACCGGAATCTCCTTTTCCGCTTCGAACCTCATACTTCCTCCGGTTGCGCGCCCAGGGCCGAGCTGATCGCTGTGGCTAGTCGATTCCAGCTTTCGGTTTCCTCCCGCAGGCGTTTGCGGCCTGCGGCCGTAAGTTCATAAAACTTCGCGCGGCGATTGTTTTCCGACGTGCCCCAACTCGCCTTGAGCAGTCCTTGCCTTACCAGGCGAAACAGCCCGGGATAGAGCGCGCCCTGCTCAATCAGCAAGCGCATTGCCGGAGATTTGTCCGATTCGAAGTAGGACGCCGTAGCCATGCAGCGGGCCGAGCGAGACCGCTCGCAGGATGAGGAGATCGAGAGTGCCGGGAAGGAGCTGAGCTTGGTCGGTCACCGTTCCCCCTAAGATGCTTAGGAGGGTAGCTTGCTACTCCTAAGCTGTCAAGGGGAAAGTAAGTTTTCAGAATTCTGGCGGAACCGGCCACTCCCGACCACCCGAGCGCAGTTACTTCCGTGCCGATCTAAGTCGTCTGCTTTCCATTGCTTCCTTTTCCACTGTGCTGTAATGACGAGAGACTCTCAGCTGCTGAGGTGAACGTTCAAGAGCGCATCATGCCCGCTTCTGCCGCCAAGCCGGTTCTTGCCCCGAAGGGGCCTGCGGAGATCTTTCGCTCTCCTGCCAAGCTGACGCTTGTGCTCTGTCTATTGCTCGCGGCCATCACTCTCGCCCTTTATAACCCTGCGGCCGGCCACGGATTTGCCAATTACGATGACGACCGCTATGTCGTGACCAACGCGCACGTGCGCGCGGGATTGACCTGGTCCACCATCAAGTGGGCGTTCACGTCATTCGATGAGGCGAACTGGCATCCGCTGACCTGGCTTTCGCACGCGCTCGATTGCCAGCTGTTTCAGCTAAACCCGGCAGGGCATCACTATACGAGCTTGTTGCTCCACGCGGCTTGCGTTCTGCTGCTGTTCCTGCTGTTGAGCAAAAGTGACACGCTCGATCGGTCGCAGCCTGATGGTCGCCGCGCTGTTCGCCGTGCATCCGCTCAACGTGGAATCGGTGGCGTGGATCGCTGAACGCAAGAGCGTCCTTGCGATGCTGTTTTTTCTGCTGACGCTATGCGCCTATGGTTGGTATGGGCGCAAGCCGAGCGTCGGTCGCTACACGGTCGTCGCCCTTTCATTCGCCATGGCCCTGATGTCGAAGCCGATGGCGATTACTCTGCCCTTCGCCCTGTTGCTGCTCGACTATTGGCCGTTACGGAGGGTGGCTGGTTCCGAGCATGATGATCTTCAGTTGAACGCTTCGAGCGACTACAGCCGATTGCCGATCTGGCGGCTCTGCCTGGAAAAAGTGCCGCTCTTGGCCATGTCGCTTGGCAGTGCGATCGTGACAGTCGCGGCGCAAAGGTCCGGAGGGGCGATAACTCACAACCTGGTGAATGCTCCCGGGCTGCGCCTGGAAAATGCGATCGTCAGTTACGCGTTGTATATCGTCGAAGGCAGTCTGGCCGTCGCGGCTCGCGATTCTCTATCCGTATCCGCACTCTTTGCCGTTATTGAAGGTACTTCTATCGGCGCTGTTCCTGATCACGGTCTCCGCGTTGGTGGTGAAGTATCGCGAACGTCGCTACCTTCCGGTCGGATGGTTCTGGTACTTGGGGACGATGGTTCCCATGATCGGCCTCATGCAGGTTGGAAATCAGGCGATGGCCGATCGCTATGCGTATCTTCCGTTACTCGGCATTTTCGTGATGGCGGTTTGGGGCGTGGCCGACTTGGTGGCTCCGACAACCGCTGGGCCAGCGGCCGAGACAGTGCCAATGCCGGAGCGCCGGGCGTCCTCGCCGTTACTGGCTGCGGTCGGCGTCTGCATCGTCGTAGCATTGGCTGCGGTCACCCATGTTCAAATTTCCTATTGGAGCGACGATCTCACACTGTGGACGCACACGCTTTCGGTTACGCCGCCAAACTTTGTTGCCGAAAATAATGTGGGTGCGATTCTTGCCCAGCAGGGACGGATCGAAGAAGCCGTCGCGCATCTGCGCATAGCTTCCGCTCTGGAGCCGGATGATCCGGTCAGCCAGCTCAATCTTGGCGTGTACGCCCAGCAGCACGGGGATATCCAGCAAGCGATTTCAAGGTACGGGGCGGCATTGCAATTCGCCACCGACAGCCGGATTCGTGCTTCCGCCTATGCCAATCTCGGGCAGATTTATCTTTCGCAACACGACTATGCCCGCGCCCGCGAAAACTTTGAGTCCGCGGCTAAGCTGAACAATCCCTATCCTCTTCAGTTGGGTCTGCTCGCGCAAAAGACTGGCGACTGGAACCTGGCGGCCCAATATTACGCTTACGCATTGGCGGCCCAGCCTAGCGACGTCGGCTTCCTTTTGCTGGAACAGGCCCTGCGCGGCGCCGGCCACGAACAAGACGCCCAACGCGCCCACCAGCAGGCCGAACAGCATTCTAGCGACCTCGGTCGGGCTCAGCAGGTCGCCGACCAATTACTCTCCCAGTAAGCTTTCGGGTCCTACCCGGAATTCCTTTACTGTCAGGACTGGACAGGGCGAGGTATACTACTTCGCCAGCAGTTTGGCCTCCCGCCTGGCCATTCTTTTTTATGACTCATCGACCTGCCCTCGATGTGATTTCCTTTCAGAAATTGTTGAATGCTGCCTGGGTGATTCAGTGCCAGCGCGACCGCGAGCAAAGTGAACTACGTTCAGAACCCGCGCCGGGGTTGGGCTCATCGACGATCGAGCCTTTGCAGGTGAGTGTCCCGCCGGTCTCGGCGGAAGTTGTTCCCGAACTGGCGGAAGCCTCGAGTAATTCGCGCCCAGCACCGACCGCGAAGCCGGTTGATCCCGTGATTCCGATTCCGGCCGGACCTCTTCCACCGATGACAAGTTTGTCAATGGCGGCTCCGGTGTCTTCGCCAGACAAAGTTGACGGGTCGCTGGCATTGGCTCCATTCCGTCCTTGGCCGCCGAAGAAGAAGGGTGCGATTCCGTTTCCAGCTACAGAGGTCGTCAAGAAGCCTGCTTGGAGTGCAGTCCTCGTAAGCGAGTTGAACCAGGGAACGGCGCTCGTTTTGGCGAAATTGAAGGCAAAGGAAGCGGCTCTTCCGCGGCTCAAAGTAATCATCCCAAGCCAGACCACCCGCGCTGCACGAGCCTATACCGGACCCGTCGTCGTCCTGCTGATCGTTCTGTTCTTTGTTCTTTTCCAGATGTTCAGTCATCGTGCCGGCCTGACGTCGGTCAAGGCCTCGAGTGAGCCCCCTCCTGCCACCGTGCAAGGCTCGTGGGATTCGCTGCTGGAATCGAGTCATCTACGTGTTACCGATCCATCCGCATCCTTCGTCGTCGACGACCTGAGCCACTACGAGATGCGCACGGTCCGGCGTCAGGCGCAATTCGGGGACGACAACGCGGCGCTCGCTTTAGGAATGGCCTACGAAATTGGACGCCAGGTTCCCCAAAGCTGCTCGCGAGCTGCCCAGTGGATTACGTTGTCTGCCGAAGCCGGGAATGCCGCTGCTCAATACAATCTTGGGCTGCGCTATGCCACCGGCGATGGAACTCCAAAGGATCAGGAACAGGCCGAGAAGTGGTTACAGACGGCAGCGCGCAACGGGAATCACCAAGCCGCAGCTGCGCTCGACCAGATAAGATAGATGGTTCAACCCTCCGGTGTCCGCTGATTTTTCCACAGCCGGAATCTCCAACCATGTGACATCTGACCTTGCCGCACAGGCGCGGTTCGCGCGATCATCGCGGAGGCAACCCGAACTGGAATACCTCTAGGCGGATCGTCGGAAGTTGCGCTAAGTCCTTGGGGCTCAAGATTTTGCCCCTAAGTGGTTGTGCCCCATAGATTACTTTGCAGTTTTCCGCTAAGTCGATGATTCTGAGAGACGCTGGGGGGAGGGGGGTACCACCCCATCCGCGATCTTTCCCGAAATCGACCTGCGTGAGAAAGCAGTTCTCAGCACGATGCGCGGAATTTTTTCGCGCGGATTTCTCCGCTACAATAAAGTCTGGTTCTGTAAGTCTGGTTCTGTGAGCCCCCATGTCCCTGAGCAAAGCACAAGCGCTGGAGATGTTTGAGTCTGATGACCTGATCGGCATCGGGATGGAAGCCGATGCGGTTCGCCGCAAGCTTCATCCCGAAGGCGTGGTCACCTACATCATCGACCGCAATATCAACTACACCAATTTCTGCACCGAGTACTGCACCTTCTGCGCCTTTTACCGGCCGTTGAAGGGCCCAGCGGCGAAGGAAGGCTACATCCTCGACTTCGACGTGATCTATGACAAGATTCGCGAGACGGTCGAACTCGGTGGTACGGGCGTGTTGATGCAGGGTGGACTGCATCCAGACCTCAAGATTGACTGGCACGAGAAGATGCTGCGCGGGATCAAGGAACGCTTTCCGATGGTGCATCTGCATTGTTACTCCGCGTCCGAGATTCTCGCGATCGCCGAGTACAGCGGGCTGTCGATCCGCGACACGATTCTTCGGCTGCGCGACGCTGGACTGGATTCGATCCCCGGCGGCGGCGCGGAAATTCTCGATGACGAAGTCCGCTACAAAATCGCGCGGTTGAAATGTCTCACCGAAGACTGGATTAACGTGCATCGCACCGCCCATCAGATCGGAATGCGGACGACGGCGACCATGATGTTTGGCGTCGGCGAGAACTACGAGAACCGCATCAATCATTTTCAGAAGCTGTACGAATTGCAGGAAGAGACCGGCGGGTTCACAGCCTTTATCCCGTGGAGCTTTCAGCCGCAACACACTGCGCTTGGCGGACGGCATTGGGATGAAGCGACCGCGGTCGAGTATTTGAAAGTGCTGGCGATCTCGCGGATTTATCTTTCGAACTTCCTGAATGTGCAATCGAGCTGGGTGACGCAGGGATTGAAAGTCTGCCAGATGGGCCTGCGCTTTGGCGGCAACGATGTCGGCTCGGTGATGCTGGAGGAGAACGTCGTTCGCGCGGCGGGCGTTACGAACTGCACGACCGAAGAAGAGTTGCGGAGGATTATCCGCGATGCGGGCTTCCGTCCGGCGCAGCGGGATACGTTGTACCGGCAATATTTCTTGAACTAGATTGGCGATGATGTCTCAGGGGCTAAAGCCCTTGAGATTAAGAGAACTTACGCGGCCCTTAAGGGCCGCTCTTCCACCGAGAATAAGGGCGTGGCATTTCCTATCAAAACCTGCGTTGTGTGTGGCGAGGAATTCGAGTTGAAGCCCGGGAAGCCGGGCTTCGCTAACCGGTGTCCTTCGTGCAGCGAAGAAGAGGCTGAAGCGAAGTCGAAGCCTGCGGATGTTCTAAAGACGGACAAGGGAGCGAACGCGGCTCGTCGCGAGGCGATGAAGAATTTGCTCTACCGCAAGGACAGCTGACGAATCCAGTCGGACAGTACGCCGACCCACTTTGTCGCGCGTTGCGCGACGGACAGCCGAGGCGGCTGTCGCCACATAATCCTCTAAGCTTACTGCTTTAAAATCCAGCTCGTAATTTTTTCTAGAGCGACGGGCGACATTGTTTCTTCGATCTCGGCGTACTCCGTCGGAGCACCTGTCTTTGCCGTCTGGAACAGGTGATTCAGGCCCGGAAGTTCGTCGATCTCGACCCGCTTGTTCCCGGCTTCATCGAGCGCTTTGCGAATTGCGGGGAGATTCTGATCGGGAAGCACCTGCTTGTCGAATGACCCGTTGATCGCGAGTACCGGACACGTGACTTTTCGCAGCGCGCTCGCCGGATCGTAGGTCAGGAAGTAACGGAACCACGGCGAAGTGATCTGCAGGATCTGCATTCCGATCTGCGCGTCGGGAACATCCCCCGCCATTTTTTCCTTCAGTTCCTTTTCGAGGACGCTCTGGTCTTTCTCAGTTTCGACGAGCGTCAGCATTTCTTTTTCTTTAGCTGCATTCTTGGCAGCCTCGTCCGGATTCGTGCCACTTGCGACTGCAATGGCTTCTGCCTGCGCTGGCAGAATCTGATCGCCCGTAACGCCGGTTCCCGCCATCATCACGATGAACGCGACGTCCTTGTTGCGCGCGGCAACCATGGGAGCTATGACTCCTCCTTCACTGTGGCCGATCAATCCAATCTTGTGTGGATCGACCTCTGGGCGCGTCTTCAGGTAAGCGACGCCAGCTTCGGTGTCGGTCGAGAAGTCGGCAGTTGTGGCGCCGCTGAAGACTCCGGTGGATTTTCCCGTTCCTCGGTCGTCAGCGCGGAGAACGGCGATGCCGTGGCGCGTGAGATAGTCGGAGAGAATCAGAAACGGTTTGTGGCCGAGTAAGCTCTCATCGCGATCTTGCGGTCCTGAACCGGTGATGAGCAGGACCGCAGGGAATGGGCCTTTTCCCTGCGGAATGGTGAAGGTTGCAGCCAGCGTTACGTTCTGCGTCCTGTTGGCGTAGGTGACTTCTTCTTCGCGGTAGGGATACGGCTTCTTGGGAACTTGAGGACGCTTGAGTTCCAGTTCCGCTTGATCCTTGACGCGCTTCAACAGAAGCGGAAGTGAGCTGCCGCCCTGACTCCAGTTTCCGTCGATCGAAGACTGATCCGCGGCAATCGTTCCTTCGAAGACGCCACCGATTCCTTTCGCCTCGATCTTCACCGAAGTACCGTTGCGCGTGACCGAGCTTGCAGGCATGTCCTTTCATGCCCTGATCGGGACTGTCCATCGTGGCGGTCAGTCCATCTTCGGTGTTAAGGATGTGGAAGACGACGCGAAGCTTGAGTGCGCCCGTGTCGAGCGAACCCATCCACGTCCCGTCGATGTCAGATGGCTTTCGCGGGTTTGTGTTCGGTCTTACTGTGGCGCGACCGCGCGTTTGAATTCCAAGGGAAGTGGGCTTCCTTGTGTCCATGTTCCGGTGATGGTCTTGGCATCGGGAGCAATTTTGCCCTCGTAGGTGCCGTGGACAGCAGCGACGTCGAGGTTGAGCGTGGAATTCTTTAGATTGACGGCGTTGACTGGAATGCCGTTCGCACCTTGATCAACACTGTCGAGCGTGGCTTTCAGCGCGCCGTCGGCAGATTTGGTGATGTGCAGCACGAGGCGCAGTTCGTTTCCGCCGGCACTGAGAGTACCCTGCCAGTCGCCAGTTACATCCTGCGCGTGGGCGAATGTTGCGGCCGCGAGGAATAGCAGAATAATCGTGACGTGTTTCATTCAGGCGCCCTCCTTGGGCGAAGATGTGGTTAATTCAGTTCGCCGCGATGCTCCAGTTGTTTGTAGTACACCAGTGAGTAGATCGCTGGGATGAACGGACCAGAAAGTATTGTCGCAATCGGCAGCCAGAACGGCGCCCGCAGGAGCACTTCGACTAATCCGAGCAGTCCTGCCACGAACGATGTTTTCGCGGCGAGGCGATGCGTCCTGTTCCAGACGCGTTCGCTGGCGATGGTCCACGGAGTGCGAATGCCAACGTAGAAGTTCCGGCGCACCTTGCCTAGTACATTTCCGATTAGCGCCGTCATAAGGCAGACACACCCCTCGATGGCACGGCTGATGTCGAGCGGCGCGCCAAGAGCCGAGACCAGGATCAAGATCTGGATGTAAGCCATCATCCCGACGCTCACGATCATGATGTAGAGGTAGGTCGTGCGGAACGAATCCACCTCGAACTTCTTCGGAGAAAGCCATGGCAGGGCAGCAAACAGACCGACGATCAATACCATCAAGCCCGGGCCGTAAAGGAATAGCGACGACTTCGATCCCCATCCGTTGACTTGGCCGTGAATATCCCAATGGATGGGGACAGTCTGAGGGAGCCGTGGGTAGGCGACGACGATCCCTGCAGCCGTGGCGAGAATCACGACCGCGGCGGCCAGATAGTAGCTCTGATTGCTCGTCAGTTTCATAGCTTTTGTTCCTTTTGCGAAGCCTGTTCTTCGGGATCCTCTTTGGTCCCGCCAATCAGGTCCATGGTCCAGGCCATCAGATCCTGCACGACAGTCGTGTTAAGCCCGTACCAAATGGTTTGTCCTTCGCGGCGGCTGGTGAGGAGATCGGCTTCCTTCAGGACCGCAAAATGGTGCGACATGGTGGGTTTAGTCATGTCGAAACGCTCGGCCAAATTGCCTGCCGTCATTTCTCCGCGACGCAGAAGACGGAGGATTTCGCGGCGGGTGGGATCGGCTAAGGCCTTGAATGCATTGGATGAGGGGGACATAATTAGAGCGTCATATAATTAGATGACTATCTAAATACAGCACCAGCGACAGGTTTGTCAAGCCGCGGAAGGAGTCTTGCAGGTGAGATGGGTTGGCGAAAGAGGATAGAGGATAAAATAGAGCTGCCGCGATCCGCTCCCCAGTTCAAAATGACCTCTCGGCAATGCCTCCGCGAACGAACCTTATGAAACCGGTTCTGACATTCACGCTGATCGTGCTGTGCGCGGCGACCCTGCTTGCGCAGAATCCAGCCGGATCGGTGAATGGAAACCGCGCGGCCGTGGAAGGGATTGTCACCAAGGATCCCGACGGCCAACCAGTGAAAAAAGCGCTAATCGAGCTGATTGCCGAGAATCAGACCGAGGGAGGGGATTACACGGCCGTGACCGGAGCGGACGGAGGGTTCCGGATCGAAAACGTTGTGCCGGGGCGCTATCGCCTATTCGCGGAACGAGTAGGGCTGCTGGACATCAGCAAGAGCCACTCGCGCACCGATGGCCGAGTGCTGACGCTGACGCCCGGGCAAGAGTTGAAGGACATCCATCTCCGATTACAAGCTGCTGCCGTGGTTCGCGGTCGCGTGACCGATGAGGATGGGGATCCACTGCCGGATGCGGAAGTGACGGTGCTGCGGCAGACTTTCAGCGCGGGGCATACCCATTGGGAGCAGGCCGGAGCCGAACGCACAAATGATTTGGGAGAATTCCGTGTGGCGAATTTGCCTGCGGGGAATGTTTATGTTTCGGTCAGTCCTCCGCCGGACTTCAAGAGTTTGATTGAAGCGGCTGGCGTCGCGGCGGGTGAGCCGCGCAATTCGGACAAGGCGGCGACGTCGTATCAGACGACGTATTATCCCGGGACGACGGACCGGAGCCAGGCAGCGCCGATTCCGCTGCACGCGGGTGACGATTTTCCAGTGAATTTTTCGCTGACGCCGAGTCCGGCATTGAGTATCAAAGGATCGGTCGTAAACCTTCCTCCGCGCACCTCGGCGACGATCATGTTGCAGTCGCGCGATTTCAGCCTGGTACAAAACGGCGCGGAGATGCATAAGGATGGCAGCTTCGTGATCCACGATGTTTCTCCGGGCAACTACACGATTGTGGCGTCGGTGGACGGGGCGCCAGTGCCGATGACGGCGAGGCAATCGTTGCAGGTGGGCTCGACCAACGTCGAGGGACTGCGATTGTCTCCGCAACCGGGAGCGTTCTTGAGAGGCCGACTGCGACTGGAGAGCCGAGGACCGGTGCGGGGCTTCGATCCAGGCCAAATTTTTCTTACGTTGCAGACGATCAATGGAGAAGATGATGCGGGAGCTGCCGCGATTGGAGACCGGTTCAGCAATCTCACCCATGTGTCCGCTGACGGAAGCTTTGAATGGAGAGATGTTCCACCGGGAAATTACTACATCGAACTCCTAAGTCAAAGTGGTGGCAACGAAGACTGGTTCGTGAAATCAGTGGCAGCGAGCGGACACGAGGTCAGTGATTCGGGTATTAGCGTCAATGGCGGCGCGGTCGGGATCGATCTACTCCTGAGCGCCAACGGTGGGATCGTGGATGGAGTGGTTGTCGATAGCAAAGGCAATCCGGTGGAAAATACCGTCGTCGTGGCCGTTCCCGAACCGCGGATGCGCACAAGGCTAGACCGGTATCACAAAACCGTCAGCGATCAGAGCGGACACTTCACACTGCGAGGCATCCGGCCTGGAGACTACACGCTGTTTGCGTGGGAGAGCATTGAAGGGGACGCGTATTTCAATCCGGAATTTCTCAAGAGCTATGAGGGGCAGGGAAGCGGGCTGAAGGTTGGTGATGGTGAACGGAAGAGCGTGCAGGTGAATGTGATCCCTGTGGCGGAGAACGAATAGTTTCGGTTGCTGAAACAGTTCCAGTTCTGTATCTGACAACGTCAAGAAGTCAAAAACCTCACCCCTTCGACTACGCTCAGGGCAGGCACTGTCGCACAGAACGCGACAAGGGCGGGGCACCCTACAAAATTTTCTTCAATTTACTTCACTACTGGCGAATCAGCGTCGGCGGGCTTGGATTCATCGCCGTGAATCTTGCCGTCGTCTTCGGCGTAGAAGGAACGGTGTTGAGCGTCGAGAGTCTTGGGCGTCATCGTTAGCACGTAACTATCTTTCTTTCCCTTGTAGCTCGCGGTGTAATCGCCTCGGTCCGTATTGACCATGCGTTGAGTGAACGTTCCGGAATGGACGAGTTCGCGCAGCGTGAGAGCGTAATGTCCGTATTGCTTGTTGAACCGGTTTTCGGCTCGGATGACGACGCGCATGTAGGCCAGAGCTGCGGCTTCAGAATCGGAGCGAGCGGGATCGCCTTTAAACTTGGGTGTGTAGGTCGTGGGCGGCACCTGAGGCGCAGCGCCGACTCCGGGTGGAGGATCTTGCGCTAGAGACGTGGTTGCCACGAGCAAAATCCCGGTAAGGACAAAGCACAAGTGCTTCGAACCGAACTGCGTTAATCCGAATTGCTTCAAACATGTCATGCGAACAGACTCTCCCAAGCCGTTAATTTTAGCGAAGCCGAAGTAGCGGTTGTGCGCGGGGTCCAAATCGTCGCGAAACTGCTTCGCAGCCGCGTATTTCCATGTTACTCCCGTAATTTCCCTCCGGTCACCTTCTCTTTGCATTGTGACGAATTATTACTATGCTGAGTAGAAGACTTGAGGGCCACAGGGAAAACTAATGAAAGCAGCCGTAGCTAAAAAACCAGTAATCCGAATTGCGGTGGTGGAAAGCGATCCATTGCGATTCGTCGGGTTCCGCGCATTGTTTGACTCCGAACCGGAGTTCGAGCTGATCTCCGCTGGACTACCCGAAATCAGCACGCTGCAAGGCATCGATCTCATCCTGCTCGGTAACCGTTCCGGGCAAAACCTGTTCGACGTGATGGCTAGCTTGAAAGCTACACGGCCGGATCTGCGGATCATCGTGACCGGCTCTGGCATCGATGAAGAAACCATTCTGAAAGCGATTGCGTCCGGGGCGAAAGGATACGTGGACGAAGCCGCGACACCAGCAGAGTTCGCGCAGGCTATACGGATCGTGAACCAGGGATCGGTATGGGCCCCGCGTAAGGTGCTCTCGATGTTTATCGAGCGTGTGTCGTCGGCACCGGGACGGATCTTCCCAGCGGGCCGGGTGACATTCACCGACCGTGAGAAGGAAGTTCTCGAGATGCTGGTGGCCGGACGCTCGAACAAAGAGATTGGCGCACAGTTGGGAATCGAAGAGCGCACGGTGAAAGCGCACGTGGCAAAGCTGATGCGTAAAGTGGGCGTGCAGAATCGGATTGCGTTGTCCGTGCATGCGATCACGCATTCACTGGTAGCGACGAAGTAGGTAGGAAATAAGCGGTGAGCTGTGAGCGACGAGCCAGCCGAACCTGACTGCTCATTGCTCGCGGCTCATCGCTTATTGCGTTATGCAGGTGCCGTAACTTCGGGCCACTTACCTTCGTAATCTTGTCGGATTATTGGACCCAAAGCATACTCGGCTCACCTACCACAGAACCTGGGAGACGGGGTTGAGAGTGGCGATTAGGGTCACTGCTTTCAGCCCCGCATTTTTTTGTCCTCAGGCACCCAGCCATTCGAGTTCAAGACACCCCAAAGTGAAGGCAAACGGAAACGGACCGGGTTCGTTCTTGCGATAGATTCCGTCGAAGAAAACGAGCAGCCGGTTCGGCTTCGGTCTCGCTGTAGTGGATGGAGGGCTTCCACGGCCCGGTGTGCCAGCCGTGATCTTCGGCGTTCATGATCTGGACGGGCTCGCTCCATCGAGATAGCTCGTCGGCGGGCTGATCGCAACGGCAAAACCACAGTCCGGTTTCGGGTGGCGGAGCGGATGGCGCTAGCCACACGCGAGAGAAGACGGCTTCATAGCCGCCTTTCGATGGGATCACACGGAAATCGAAAAGCTTGAGCTCTTGCGGGGCGAAGATTTTGTGCTTCGTCCAATTGGATCGGCCGTCGGCACTCTCGGAAAAACCGTGTACGAGGTAATCCTCCTGGTTGGAGCCCGCGACGTACCACATCTTCCATTTGCCGTCGGCGTAGATCAGATTTGGTTCGTAGACGCTGTTGTGCTCCCATGATTCCTCTGGGAGGAAGACAGGAGAAGGTTGATCGACCCAGCGATTGCCGTCCCATTCGAGATAGCCGATGGTGTATGGACCCCAGACCTGTTCGGCGCCTCCGGCATAATAAATCCGCTCGACCCACTGCTGACGA
This sequence comes from uncultured Acidobacteriota bacterium, assembly GCA_963787685.1. Taxonomy (GTDB): domain Bacteria; phylum Acidobacteriota; class Terriglobia; order Terriglobales; family Acidobacteriaceae; genus Sulfotelmatobacter. Next base: position 137,984 of record CAWBED010000015.1, on the reverse strand, counting down.
TTTGGGTCCCAGCCTCTGACGTAAGATGGGCAGTGCCGGCCGCCCTTTAAATCCCACGGAGCGCTGGCTTCATATCCGGCGAGAAGGCCGATCTTAGTTGGACTAATCGGGTCGGGTGTTAAGGCCCATCCGGTTGGTGACAGCGGAGCACCATCGGGAAGAGAAGCACTGAAGAGATGGATTCCGTGTTTACCGTTGACGGTGCCGGCGAGATACATCCACCACTTTCCGTCTCGGTTGGCGATCGTGCAGTCCGTCACATTGCCGGGATCATCGAGCGGAAAAAATCCGTCCTGGGGATCGAAGATTTTGGTCTTGGCGACGATGCGAAAGCTACGGGGAACGGGGGTCGGGTCTGGATTCATCGCAATCCATTTTCGCATTGAGGGTTGAGTTGAGGCACGAGGCCGTGCAACTCGAAAAATTCATTTACAATTCAGCTACCAGATCCCAGTACTGTTGCGTGGTGAGGACAATGAAAAAACTTGTGTTGCTGATGCTTGCAGTGTCGCTGTGTTCGTATGCCTTGGCGGCGGACGATCAAACCAAAGATACGAAGGTCACGGACCGTGTGCAGGCTGCCGCGGACGTACTGAACGAGATCGAATCGGCCCCGGACTCCGGTATCCCGGAGGAGATTCTGAGCAGGTCGGAGTGTGTTGCGGTGGTGCCGTCGATGCTGAAGGGCGGATTCATTGTGGGAGCGAAGTACGGTCGAGGGTTGGCAAGTTGCCGCACGCCGAAGGGATGGAGCGCGCCCGCGTTCTTTACCGTGACTGGAGGCAGTTTTGGATTCCAGATCGGCGGACAGGCGGTCGACTTGGTCATGCTCATCATGAACCAGAACGGTATGCAGCATTTGCTGTCGAGCCAGTTTGCCCTGGGCGCTGACGCTTCGGTGGCGGCGGGTCCGGTCGGGCGCCATGCCGAAGGCAACACGGACTGGAAGATGCGTGCTGAAGTGCTGACGTATTCGCGCGCACGCGGAATCTTTGCCGGAGTCAGCCTGAACGGTGCCGTTATCAAACAAGACAAAGACAGTACGCGGGATTTTTACGATCACATGGTGACATTCAAGGCGGCGTTGACGGGCGAAGTCGACCCGCCGGCGGCGGCGAATCCATTCCTCAGTACACTTGCCAAGTGGGCGCAGCAAGCAGCGAAATAGCTAACACGGGCCGGGCGCATGGGACAGTCTCCGCCCGGCCTTCATTCTTGCTAACGCCTGATCTTTGACCCCTCATCCCTGATGCGGCGGAAACTTGAATACGCGGCAGCGTGGCCGTTCATCAAAATTCTGGGCGCGTTGCCACGTCCGATGGCGCGTGCGTTTGCGATCGGCCTGGGTCAGGTGGTCTATGTGTGCCATGGCCGGTTGCGGCGCGTTGGCCTCCGCAATCTTGAGTTGGCGCTTCCGGAAAAAAACGATACCGAACGGAAGCGCATCGTGCGCGGTGTCTTTACTTCTCTGGGCCGGCAACTCGCCGAGTTGTGCCAATTCCCGCGTTACACCCTCGAAAACGTCGACGAGGTTGTCGTGTATGACGGGCTCGACAACTATCTTCAGGCTCGCGCGCGCGGCAAGGGCGTGCTGTTTCTGACGGCTCACTTTGGGGGATGGGAGCTCTCGGCGTTCACGCATTCGCTGCACGGCTACTGGCTGCACGTCGTGATGCGGCCCATGGATAATCCTTATCTAGACCGGATGATCGAGCACTACCGTACTATGCACGGAAACAAAACGGTCGCGAAGGACGATTTTGTGCGTGGATTGTTGGCAGCGATGAGGGCGGGGGAGACCGTCGGAATATTGATGGACACGAATATGACTCCGCCGCAGGGAGTGTTCGTCGACTTCTTCGGAATTCCTGCATGCACGGCGAGCGGACTGGCGCGGATTGCTCTGCGAACCGATGCGGCGGTGGTGCCGACGTTTACGATCTGGGATGAGGCGATGGGCAAGTACAGGTTACGATTCGATCCGGCGCTTGAATTGATTCGCACAGGCGACCAGGAAGGGGACATCGTCGCCAACACCCAGAAGTTCACGAAGGTGATCGAAGATTACGTGCGGAAATATCCGGATCAGTGGCTGTGGGTACACCGGCGCTGGAAGACGCGTCCGGAGGGAGAGAAGTCACTGTACTGAAAGGCAAGCGTGGCGAAAATGGAGAATGAGATGGCGTGGGCGCTGGCTTTGGTGCTGCTGGTTGCAACTCCGCTCGCGGCACAGACCTATCCCGGTCAGTCTTATCCCCAGGCAGAAATCTCCAATAGTGTGCTGCGCGCGAAGGTATATTTGCCCGACGCTGAGAAGGGCTTTTACCGCGGCATGCGGTTCGACTGGGCCGGTGTCATCGGCAGCCTGGAATACGAAGGCCATAGCTACTACGGGCCGTTCTTTGAGAAGTTCGACCCAGCAGTGCCCGACGTCATGATAGGCGATCCCGTTGTTGCGGGTGTAAACAGTGCCGCCAGCGGGCCTGTCGAAGAATTCATCGGGAAAGACGGATCCGCTCTCGGATATTCGGAGGCGAAGCCTGGCGAGACATTCTGCAAGATCGGTGTTGGATCGCTGCGCAAGCCCGACAACGAAGCCTACAGCTCATATCGGATATACCCGATCGTCGACGGCGGTAAGCGCACGGTGAAAAGTGGCAGTGACTGGATTGAGTTCACACAGCAAGTCAAGTGTGGGTCGGGATACGAGTTTCGCTATACGAAGACGATTCGCTTTCTGAAGAACGATCCTGTCATGACGATCGAACATCGGTTCGTGAACTTAGGCAAGAAGGTGGTCGAGACGCAGGTCTACGACCATAATTTCCTGTCGATCGATCATCAGCAGACGGGGCCATCCGTAGTACTGAGCTTTTCATTTGCTCTTCGGTCCACGCTCGATATGGGTGGCCTCGGCGAGATTCGGGGGAAAGAGCTCCGGTTTCCGAAAGATCTGAAGGGCAGTGACACGTTCTACACCGAGTTCGCGGGGTTCAGCAATGATGCATCCGACTACAAGATCCGCGTGGAGAACCATCAATCCGGCGGCGCCGTCTTGATCACAGGAGATCGGGCGCTGGCGAATGTGGGAGTCTGGGCGGTGCGAACTGTTGTTGCGCCAGAGCCGTTTGTGAATATCAATGTTCCTGCCGGCCACGAATCTCGTTGGGCATACAAGTACACCTTCTATACGGTGCCGGTGGCAGCCGGCATTCCGAAATAAATCTGCTTTGACACCCAGAGAGGAATGGGGCTTGCTCAGCGTGCTGGCGCTGAGGTTGATTCTTGCGCTTTAATGCGGCATGGCCTACACGTGGTTCATTCTTCTGCTTGGCGATCTGTGGCACAGCGCTGAGCATGCTCATTCTGCATGGAACATCCCTCGGGCAAGCACTGCACGAGGGGATTCGCGACCGTCCGCGGCGGCGATTATTTATTTCCTCAGTCAGTTTCTTCATGACATTCGCGGGAGTGCGGGCGGTGGTCTACGCGGTCCTTCACAAGATTCCGCCATTTCATTTCGTCCAGATGGAAGGACGGCACATTCACCATCTCGTGTTCGGGATACTGATTCTTCTCTTGGTCGGATACGGATGGTTATGCGAAGTAGGCGTCGGAACGGATGGCTCATCGATTTTTGTGGGACGTCTCATGTCCATCCTCTATGGGGTCGGGGCGGCTCTTACGCTCGACGAATTCGCGCTTTGGCTGAATCTGAAGGATGTTTACTGGTCGAGCCAAGGACGTAGCAGCATCGATGCCGTGATCCTGTTCGGAGCGTTACTGGCAATCGGCGCGTGGGGTGCGCCGTTATGGAATTGGAGCCGGCGAGAAAAGAGGCCGTAAGCGTCGAACTAGGCCGGAGCCGGAGGTCCGATGTGTCGAAATGCATGTGACTGACTGACCATCAGCAGGGCTGTTTGTCCCAGCCGTTCGAGGACGGCGAGATCGCCCTCATCGAACGCGAAGCTGTGCGGAGAGAAAACTTCAATCAGCCCGACCACGCTTCGCTCGTACCGGATGGGCGCGGCCGCGATCGAACGAATTCCCAGCTTGCGGCATGTCTCCGGAGCGACTCGGTGATCGGTGATGGCATCATCGCAGCGCAAAGCCTTTCCTGACCGGATACATTCCCCTGAAAACCCAGAATTGACATCTACTCGTGTTCCGAGAGGAGGGCCTCCGCTTCCAACACTGGCGCGGCACATCATGGGTCCGCCATCCACTAGGGCGATGGCGGCACCACCTCCTCGCAGAAGAGTTCGCGCACGATCGCTGATGACACGCAGCGCCGCATTGAGATCAGGCCCGAGCGACTGGAACTCATACTGAACCGACGTCGAAACGGGCGGACGAGTATCTCTTTGCTCCTGGCCCGAGGCGGCTTCAAGGCGAATGGATCGAGTTTCCTTGGCGCGGGTAGTGCCCGAGAGATTTGTACTCGTTCCCAGGACTCGGTCGACTGTGAGTTTGGGCGCCTTGCGGCTTGGGGCTTGGTCATTGAGCGCCAGCCAGTGATCGATCCGTCGGCGGGCTTCTTCCGGAAGTTCTGAAAAGCGCACTCCGGCCCGCCCCAGAGCGTCTGCCCATGCGATGTAGCCAGTAGTTTCGAGATGTACGTCGGAATCCGGCAAGTCAAGACGAAGATGGAGGCGGCGGTCCGCTTGAGGTCCGGTGTCGAGCGGGGTCACGGTTTGCATGGACAGCCCCTGCTCACTCAGATCGAGAATCATTCCTCCGGTTACGCCATCGAAGCTGGCGAATACAGGACCGTTGACTTTATGTCGGACACAACTGCGACGTTCAGGAAACATCTCCAGCCTTGATCCGTGCGTTTGTCGTGCTTTGATGCACAGGATTCTGCGTTCGGGAGCATTGGAGCCCGCACTCTTCTGCTATTGAGAAATCTTTGTGGAGACGGCAGTTCAGATGATCGGATGAAATCCCGTATGAGGGAAGTACACGACAGGATTCTCCGTCCCGATGTTTTCGCGCGGAAAGTGGATCGATGGTCCGTTTTCCTGAGCACATTCCGGTAAAATCAGAACTTCTTATGAATACATTCGAACAAATTGCAGAACGTGAGCGCCAGTTTCTTTTAACGACCTATAGCCGGTATCCCGTAGTGCTGAGCCGCGGCAAAGGCGTATTCCTCTTTGACATTGATGGGAAGCGCTATCTGGATTTTGTATCCGGGCTGGGCGTGAATGCCCTGGGCCATGCGCATCCGCGGATTGTAAAGGCGATCCGCGACCAAGCGGCGAAGCTTGTGCATGTTTCGAATCTCTACTACCACGAGTACCAGGGACCGCTGGCAGAGAAGCTGTGCACGCTATCCGGATTGAACCGCGCTTTTTTCTCCAATAGCGGAACGGAGGCGATTGAAGGATCGATCAAACTGGCGCGGCTCGCCGGGCATCGCGCGGGTGGAGAAGCGAAGTGCAAGTTAGTGGCGCTGGATGGTTCGTATCACGGGCGTACGTTTGGAGCGCTCTCGCTCACCGGGCAGGAAAAACATCGCAAGGGCTTTGAGCCTCTGCTCGACGACGTCACGTTTGTGAAACAGAACGATTTGGAAGGTCTGCGAGCAGCGGTGAACGACAATACCTGCGCGATTGTGCTGGAGCCGATTTTCGGCGAAGGCGGAATCTACGAGTGTTCGGTGGAATTCTTGCGCGAGTGCCGAGCGCTGGCCGATCGTCATAAGGCGGCATTGATCTTCGATGAGATTCAATGCGGCCTGGGCCGGACGGGAACAATTTTCGCGTTCCAGAGTTTCGGAGTTACTCCGGATATCGTGGCGATTGCAAAGCCGATCGCAGCGGGACTTCCTCTCGGCGCGTTTATCGCGAAGGAAGAATTCGCGACTGCGATTTCACCCGGGCAGCATGGAACAACGTTTGGCGGCGGGCCGCTGGCATGCCGTGTTGCGCTGGAATTCCTGGCGATCGTGGAAGAAGAAAAGCTGCTGGAGAATGTCAATAAGGTCGGTGCCTATCTGCAGCAACAACTGAAAGAGATCGTGGAGAAGAAGGCAGCCGCGATCGGAGTGCGTGGGCGCGGATTCATTCAGGGAATTCAGCTGGAGATTCCTGCGCGTCCGATCGTGGATGCCGGGCTCGCTGAAGGAGTTTTATTTAACAGCACCCAGGACACGGTAGTGCGCTTTCTGCCTCCGTTCTTGATGGAGGAGAAGCACGTAGATAAGGGGATTCGCGTGCTGAAGAAACTGCTGGGGAAGAAACGGAAGGCCGCAGCGTAAAGCGAATAGGGAAGCGAGCCAATCGCGCCATCGCTGCGTCGCAAAGAGCGCGACCCATCGTGCGGCTCGCCCAGATCCTTCTGCGAGCAAAGTGCGCTCGCATCAGGATGACAGGCGAAAAAACGGGGAGCCGAGGCTCCCCAAAGTGAAGCGACAGAGGCGTTGTTTCACTTAAATAGAGTACGGCGAGTGGGAAAGAGTTGTCCTTGAGGCCGGAAGATTTTCGGGCGATTGTAAAACGGAATGAGCCAAGTTCAGGAGATCCCGGCGAATGTTGCTCCGATTCTGGGCGAGGGTATTGAAGAGTGCTGGATGGACTTGGACGGAGCGCGGATGCGCTACCTGCGTGCGGGCTCCGGGCCTCCGCTAATCCTGCTTCACGGGTTACTGGGATATTCGTTCTCATGGCGCTATGCCATGCCCACTCTTGCGCCGTACGCGACGGTATTTGCCCCCGACCTGCTGGGCGCAGGGTTCTCGGATCGACCCAAAGGCATCAACCACTCGATGCGGGGCACGGCACTACGGGTTCTGCAGTTCGCCGAAAAGCTGGGACTGTCGACCTTTGATCTGCTCGGAACGTCGCGAGGTGGGGCCGTGGCGATGTGCGCGGCGGCTGAATGCGTCAGCGGGGATGCTTCCAAACTTTGGCTGCGGCGGCTGGTGCTCGCTTGCCCCGTGAATCCATACTCTGCACACGGAAAGCGTTTGGCGCCATTTTTTGGAACATTTTTTGGTGCGGGCTTGTTTCGTGCTGGATTGCGGATGAGTCGCGTGCAGCAACTCTATCCCTACTGGCATGGGCGAATGTTCGGTGACCCAAAGAAAATTCCTCCCGGCAGTTTAGAGGGCTATAAAGCGCCGCTTGCGATGCCCGGTCTGTTTGAACACGGATTAAGCATCGTGAAGACCTGGAGCGCCGATTTGGAAGAACTTGAAAGATTGCTGCCGAAACTCGCACCGATCCCGACACTTCTAATGTGGGGGACGAAGGATCCGGCCGTCTACTTTTCATCAATGGAGCCGCTGGCTCGGCATTTTTCCAATGTGCGGACGGTCGTCTTCCCCGGCGTGGGACATCTGCCGTACGAAGAGTGTCCGGAGGAGTTTAATCGGGCGCTAATCAAGTTTCTGACACAGTGAATCGTTGCAAATTGATTGATCGAGGCGAGTGCGAAGCGTCCTCGCCACCTCCGATGGGGCGCCGGCGCTTCTGGAATCGTACCTACGGAACCGCATGACTCAATCCATTCTCGAATTGTTGCGGAATGCGATTGTGCACTATGGATATTGGGCCGTGGGCGTGGCGCTGCTGCTGGAGAATGCCGGCATCCCAGTGCCGGGCGAAACGATCCTGCTAATGGCCAGTTTCCTGGCTTATTCCCAGCACGAACTGCAGCTTTCGTGGATCATCGTCGTTGCTACGATCGCGGCAACGATCGGAGACAACTTGGGATTCGTCCTCGGATACTACGGAGGGCGTCCGCTGCTCGTGCGTTACCAGTCGATTTTCCGCATTCGTCCCGCAACGCTGGAGCGAGGGGAGAAGTTGTTCGATCGGTACGGAGCGGCAACCATCTTCTTTGCGCGATTTGTATTCGGCATGCGCATTATCGCTGGACCGATGGCGGGTGTGCTGCGAATGCAGTGGCGGAAATTTCTGATTTTCAATTTCTTCGGCGCTGGCCTGTGGGTGTCTGTGATCTCGGCCGCTGGATATCTGTTCGGGCAGCATTGGCATCGGTTGGAGCGAATCATCAAACGATTCGATGTGGCCGTCGCAATCGTGGTGGTGCTGGCTGCGATCTGGGTCTGGTGGCGGAAGCGGAGCGAGAACGGAGCAGCATCTGGGAAGTAACCATTTACAGAGGGTGAAGGGTCAGAGTGTGAGGCTATACTGTGCCGAAGTGTCGCGGGTCATTCGGGGCGATGGGGCGATTATCCGTGGCAGCGCAAGGAATTACATCGGCTGCGTCCGAGCCGCAATTCGGACGAGGAGGAACATATGAAAAAGACTGGGTTTCTAACTCTGCTTATCATGGCAACGGTTCTCTTTACGCTGGCCTTTCCGGCAGCGGCAGCCGGACCTAAGGCTCCAGCAGTTCCAGCACCGCTAGTGGCTCCGGTTCCGGCACCTGCCGCCGCCATGCCGGCGCCTCCGCATCCGCACATCCACGAGGCTTTGGAAGCAATGCGGGCGGCCAAGCATCATCTCGAGAGCGCAGAACACGACTTCGACGGACATCGCATGGAAGCGATCAAGCACTTAGACATGGCGATCCACGAAGCCGAGATCTGCGAATCGATGAAGTAGAGCTGGATCGAAAATAGGAGATTCAACAAAAGGCAGCGTCTTTGGACGCTGCCTTTTTTCTTTATTGGCTCGGTGGTGGTGTGGCTGGCGGGGTCGTCGTTGGGGTCGTTGGTTGGGTGGGAGCAGCCGGCTTCGGTGCGGGCGCGGGCTTATGCTCGCCGAAGGTATATCCAAGGGAGACGCCGACGCGAAAAACATTGTTCGAATGAAATTCGTGATTGTTGATGATGTAGTTCCAATGCGCCTCAGGACGAACGAAGAAATTTCGCCAGAGGGCGTACTTCACGCCAACGCCGAAGTGCAGAAGGAAGTGGTTGCTGTTGAGGGTAGTACTGCAGCCTCCAGTGGGAATGTTGCAAGCGTTGGCCTGGTTGTAGAAGAGCAATGATTCGGCGCCAATGCCGGCCATGAAATCGCCGCGAGTCTTGCGCGCGAGATGGCTCGTGTACACGCCGTTGGCGTCGTAGAAGATGGCGCGATAAGGCTGGAAGTCGTTGTAGTTTCCCTGGTGGTAGCGGAAAGCGCCTTCAGCGAGGAGACCGAAATGATTCGGCAGGATATATTCCACGCTGGCGCCGGGATATACCCCACCTTTCTCAGCGGGAGGAAGAAATCCGACAGAGGCGGTGGGGTTTTTGAAAGACCAAATTGTGCTGCCGCCCACCGCAACGTCCACTGTCTGTGAGCGCGCCATGCTCGCGGTGATAAAAAGCGCGCATGCGAATGCGAACGAAGAGAACCTTCTCAATCCTGCCCCCCTAAGAGCGTGATCGGCAATTCCGTGAAGCAGGCCGGACAGACGCCTACGGGTGAGCGAGAAGCGAACCGTGCGCCCGGGACAATTCAGCAGCCGTCAGCCCAACGGCAATCTACTCTGGACCACCGATAGTGTAACCGATTGATGCGCCAACCCGGATGACGTTGCCGGAGCTGAAGAAATCGGTGTTGTTCAGGATGTGATAGTAGTGCGCTTCAGGGCGGACGAACACGTGTCCCCAAACGTAGTAGCGGATACCGCCGCCAATGTCGACCAGGAAATGGTTGCTGCTGCTATAGCAGGCGCCAAAGTATACGCAGTTGCTGGTTGGCTGATATCCGTAAAAACGCGTGCTCTGCCAGCCGATGCCCGCCATCAGATCGGCTCCGACCTTTTTACTCAAGCGGGGCTGGTAGACGCCATTGAAGTCGAACAGGATCGGGCGATAAGGCTGACCGAGTCCAGCGAAGTCGCCTTGGCTGCCTCTCCACGAGGCGTCGAAGCCAAACCCAATGCGCTTGTGAAAGATCACATCCGCGCTGATGTTGGGATAAAGGCCACCCTTTTCCGGGCAAACCAGATTGACAAATCCCGATGCGCCGCAATCGGCAGCCCCGGGGGACATGACGGTACCGAAACCAAACATGGCATCTGCTTGCTGGGCAGAAGCGAAATTGGCGGCAGCAAGAAACATGAAGATGGCGGCGAGGAAGGCAAACTTTCTCAAGACGAACCTCCTGTGGATTAGGCCTGCTGGCGAATAAGATGCCATCGCCAAACCTTTTGGATGCAAGTGCCTGGGTGCTCTAGGTCCATGATAAATTCAGCTGGAACCGAATTACAAACGGACGAACCTTAGCCTTCAACCCAATCGAACCCTGACCGGGCGAGCGAACAGGCGCTCCGGGGCGTACGAATCCAAACCCGGGACTGTGCAGAAAGTTGCGCCCTATGTCCCCGGGATCCTCTGGATGGCGAGTTGCGGTGCCGATAGGTTTTACCGCTTGCCGGAACCGCCGCCCCCGCCGTGAAAGACGTGGTCCATCGCGATCGGCCCTCCGCCAAGGAAGATAAGCGCAAAGGCCAGAGTAGCGAGAGCAAGAGGAAATTCGTATCCGTGATCGCCGGTCAATCCGTTGTGCCAGTTCACCTTCCAGATGGCGACGATTAGATCGATGCAAAGCGCGAAAGCGGCGGCCCGGGTGAAGAGTCCAACCAAAACCAGCAAACCGCCCGCGAACTCTGCGAAAGAGGAAACATAACCGAGCCACGCGGGAATTCCGAGGCTCGCCACGAAGCGCACATGCTCATGGAGATGAAGGAAAAGGTTCTGATAGCCGTGAGCTACCATGACCGCACCCAGCGCGAGACGCATGACGAGAAGGGCCAGTGGCTGCAAGCGATCGAGATAACGCACGAATTTCCTCCCGAAGGACCGAATAGATTAACGCAGTCCGTGGTACACAAGACCGATTATTCGATTGCGCGGGGGTTGCAGTTTTGATAACGTTTGTTCGCCGTAAAACGCCAGCCTCGTCCCCCGCAAGGCACGTTTTACCGGCCTTCTTTTTGTCCCGGGCCCCAGAAAATTTCGCAAACGAATGCGTGGATCGCTCGCGCGTCCCTACCGAAGTCTGGCAACTATGAACGTTTTGAGCCGAGGAGCTTCCGATGGAGTGGACGATGGATATGGTTCGTAAACAGTCTCTGCAGAAATATGCCGTGATCATGATGTTGGTTTTGGTTCCGGCATTACTTGCCGCTCAGGAGAAGAAGACGGCTCCGAAGCCGAGTGCGCCAGCGCCACATGCAAGCGCGCCCGCGCACAATTCTGGGCCGGCACAACATTCCACGACACAAGGCCACACGGCACCTGGGAACGCGGCGGGGCGGCCGGGATCAAACACCACGGGCCGACCTGGAACCAATACGACAGGCCGACCTGGTGCCAATACAACGGGTCGCACGGGTCCGGGCGGCAACAACAATGGCCGCACCGGCATGAACAACACGGGACGGACCGGCCCGAACAACTCGATGGGACGCCCCGGTGGCAACATGAACGCGGGAGGTCGCGGAGCGAACGGTCACGTTGCTCCGGGCCGACAGGTTTCTCTTCGCGGCGGAGGATCGGCGAGTATCCGACCAAACGGTCAGATTCGATCCGTGAACCGCAACGGAATGCAGATTAACCGTGGCATGCATGGCGGCCGAACGGTGATTGCCACGCATAACGGAGCTCGCGTTGTTACGACGGGACGCGGTGGATACGTGCAGCGTGCCTACGTGGTACGCGGTGGACACTCTTACTACTCGCGCACGTACTACTATCACGGTGCCTACCGCAGCGGCGTATATCGCGGCTACTACTACGGGGGCCGGCCCTACTACGGCTACTATCCGGCTTACTACTATCGCCCCGCTTACTACGGATGGGCCTACAATCCGTGGCCGGCTCCGGTCGCTTACGGCTGGGGATGGGGCGGGGCGCCGTGGTATGGCTACTACGGCCCATATTATGCGCCGTACCCGGTGTACCCGACCGCAGCTTTTTGGCTGACGGACTTCATGATCGCAGCCACTTTGCAGGCTGCTTATGAATCACAAGCGAACGCGACTGGATGGCTGCAGTTACCGGATGACGGAAACCTCGTAGCCAGTTTGACTCCGTTCCTGCCGGCAGAAGCGGAAGCCGCGAAGCTCAGTCCCGAGGTCAAGCAAGCCCTGTCAGACGAAGTGAAAACAACGCTTGCGGCCGAGCAGGCGGAAGCGTCGAAGGGCAATGCAGCTAGCTCGGGTGGGCAAGCCGCGACTTCCAACGAAGCTCCGCCCGCGCTCGATCCGAACTTCAAGACGTTCATGGTTGCTTCGGACATGAGCCTGGTGGCGGACGGTGACGAGTGTCCTCTCTCGCAAGGAGACGTCATTCAGCGCACGACCGACACGCCGGACGGCGACGGCAACGTGAACGTAAAGGTCGTTGCCAGCACGAAGTCGGACTGCGCGGTTGGCAAGGAAGGGCCAGTCTCAACGGACGATCTGCAAGAGATGTACAACCACTTCCGTGAGGGACTGAAAGATGGAATGGGAGAACTAGCCAAGAAACAAGGTACGGGCGGATTGCCGAAAGCGCCGGACACCAGCACGGTGGATGGCGATGTCCCGGCTCCGCCGCCAGACAAAAACGCCGAGAAGACTCTGCAGGATCAGCAGACGGCTGCTGACCAGACCGAGTCTGAGGTTAAGCAGGAAGCTGGTTCGGGTGGTGGAAGTCAGTAACAGCTGAAACACTGATCGAGAAGGGAGCATCCACAGTGGTGCTCCCTCTCGAGAAATATCGCAGTGGTGCAGTCCAGACGAAAAAGATTCAGCGGGAGGGTTTCACGATGTGGCAGCAGTCGAAGGCTCTTATTCCAGGAATCGCCCTGGTCCTCATGATGATCGCGCAGGCCGGAGCGCAGGCGCCCAGTCTTCAGGAGCAGTTGGCGGCGCAATACAAGCTGGCAAAATTGGGTTCGGATACTAACGGAGTTTCGGTGACCGATCCGGGGACTTTGCTGGAAGTCAAGAAGGGGGGCATTCTTGGCGTGCCCGGCTCGTGACAAGTCTCCTCTAACCACCAAGTATGAAGGCGGAACGGTGCATTCGCCGAGCGCGCTCATGGTGGCAGGGAAAAAATCGCTGCTTGGACATTTCGCAACTACGCAGTCGCAGGGACAGACGACGAAATTGTTTGCAATCGGCGACAAAGCATACCCAACGAAAGTCGACGTCAACGTCGACAAAGACACGGTTTCGATGCTGATTGTGGCTTGCGACACGTGCAACAAGACTGATCCTCCTTCCGCCAACAAGGCGCAGGTTGTCTTTCAATTCCCGAAAGGCTCGTTAGCGAAAGCTAGCGCCGGCGACGTGGAAGATACGATCGGGCAACTGCTTGCCATCAGCGATGACACGCAGCAGCAGGATCAGGGTGGTCAGCAGCAAGGCCAGGATCAAGGCCAGGGCCAGGGGCAAGGCCAAGGACAGGGTGGGCAAGGCCAAGGGCAGCAGCAGGCTCAACCGCAGACGATCCAGATGGGCATGACGATGGATCAGGTGCAGAGCTCTTTGGGCACGCCAGAGAAAATCGTCAACCTCGGTCCCAAGCAAATCTACGTGTACAAGGACCTGAAAGTGACGTTCTTCAACGGCAAAGTTGTGGACGTGCAGTAACAAGGGAACGGTTTCGGCGGGTCGAACAAGGCCCGCCGAAACAACAAGTTCGGCGACAGATACAGTACCTCCGTACCGTGCCTAGTACTTCAGTTACCCCTCTACGCATGACCCGCCTCCCTTTGCGCGGTGTATACCGCCAGTAGTGGTGCCATTTCGGTTAGCTACCATATATAGAAATCCCTCCTCATCGGCAGTTCTGCGAATTCCAAAAAACAGGCAAAAAACCCAATAAAACGCGGAGATTCGCTTGGACCTGCGGTTTTTCGGGGCTGATATATGCTCGGGACACCGAAAGCCCTCGGAGCCGATATTGAGGGTAAGGCAGTCTCCTGAAGCAAAGCTGTGCGCGAACGGTGCGCAGGCAGAACGAAGCAGAGGGAGCACAAGGAACTATGGCCGACTCGCGAGAAGTGATGAACATTCGCCAGGCGTCACAGTATCTGGGCGTGAGTCCGGACACGCTGTACAAGTACGTCGGCGAACAGAAAATTCCCGCGTTCAAGCTGGGCAATCGCTGGCGCTTCAAGAAATCGAGGCTGGACCAGTGGATGGAAGAGAAGTCGAGTGAGATGGAATCGCCAGTAAGGCGGAAACCGAAGGCGGCAACGAAAGCAGCGGGTCAGAGTTAACAAAAACGTCGCGGGCGGAAATGCCCGCGCCACACAAAAGGTGGGCACATGTTTGGATTGGGATCGAAGTCCATTGTTGGCCTGGATGTGGGCTCCTCGAGCATTAAGGCGGTGGAGCTCAAGAAGAAGGGTGGGCAGATTGAAGTCGCGCACCTCGGTCTGGAGCCGCTGTCGTCCGACATCGTCGTCGATTCGATGATTGTGGACTCGGGCACGGTATCGAGCGCGATCTCGAAGCTATTCATCGACAACCAGATCAAAACCAAGGCCGTGGCCACCGCGGTGAGCGGTCACTCGGTGATCGTGAAGAAGATCTCGCTGCCTTCGATGAGCGACCAGGAATTGGCCGACACCATCGAGAAAGAAGCAGCGCAGCATATTCCTTTCGATCTGGCCGATGTGAGCCTGGACTACCAGATTCTGTCCGACGAAGTGGGTACTCCGCAGATGGACGTTCTCCTCGTCGCGGTCAAGAAGGACAAGATTTTGAATTACACCAACGTACTCTCGATGGCAGGGCGTACCCCGGCTATCGTCGATATCGATGCGTTGGCTCTGCAGAATTGCTACGAGTACAACTACCAGCCGGCACCGGGCCAGGTGGTGGCGCTTTTGAACCTGGGCGCCAGCGTCATGAACATCAACATCGTGAAAGGCACGACGCCGCTGTTCCCACGCGACGTCAGCGTGGGCGGACATCAGTACACCGACTCTCTGCAAAAGGAACTGGATCTGAGCTTTGAAGACGCCGAGTCGCTCAAGCTGGGGAATAAGGTGGGCACGGTGAGCGAAGACGCGAAGCAGCCGATTTTGCAGCAGGTGACTGAAATCATCGTGCTGGAAATTCAGAAGACGTTCGACTTCTTCCGCGCCAGTGCGGCGGGCGAGCACATCGAGAAGATCTACCTGGCAGGCGGATCTTCGAAAGTGCCGGGCTTGATGGAAGCGTTGCGGCAAGAGTTCTCGATGCCGGTGGAACTGTTGAATCCCTTCCAGCGGGTGACGCCTCCGGTCGAAGGACATGGAGCGGAGCTGGTGGAACAGAACCCTGGCCAGATGGCAGTAGCGGTGGGCTTGGCCCTGAGGAGCTTTGAATCCCTATGATCAAAATCAACCTGCTCGAAAATTCCAAAGGGAAGGGCAAACGCGGAGGTGGCGGTGGCCCGTCGATGCCCACGATGGAAATGGGCGATATGGGGTCGCCCAAACTGAAGGTCCTGGCGGTACTTGTGATCTTCGGACTGGCCAACCTGATGTACTGGTACCACCTAGATCGTCAGAGCAAGGCGATCGAAGTTCGCATGCAAGCCGCGGAGAAGCATAACCGCGAACTGGCTGACGTGAAGGCGCAGTTCCTCGAGCGCCAGACCCAGGCGAACAACTACAAGCGTCGCGTCGATGTGATTGACGGCTTGCGCCAGAGCCAGACTGGCCCCGTGAATCTACTGGCCATGCTGGGCGAGACAGTAAACGGTACCGAAGCCGTCTGGCTGAGCAAGATGGACGACACAGGCGCGTCGGTCAATCTGGAAGGCACAGCGTTAAGTGCGGATGCAGTCGCGAACCTGATTGCCAATCTGCAGAAGACGGGGTACTTCAAGACCGTCGAGGTGAAGGAAACCTTCCAGGACGACCAGATTAAAGACATGCAGGCGTTCCAGTTCACCCTGACCTGCGAGAAGGGAAAGTCGTAAGGACAGACCTATGGCGAACTTCAGCGAACTGTCAGGAATTAAGCAGTGGGGTGCGGTGATTCTCGGAGGAGCCATCGTATCGGCCGCCCTGTACTTCACCGTATTCAAGAGTCAGGACGAGAAGAACGCAGCTGCGCAGCACTCCCTGGAAGAGAAGATCCGGGAGAACAACGAGCTCGAGTCTTACCGGCCCAAGCTGAAACAGATCGAGCAGCAGCTGGCAGAGCTTAAGCAGCAGCTTGAAATCGAGCAGCGCATCGTTCCCGACGAGAAGAAAGTTGACGGGTTCATTCAGATGCTCGATGGCGAAGCGACGAAAGCGGGGGTTGAACTGCGCCGCTACGCCGCCAAGGACCTCAAGCAACAGCAGTACTACACAGAAGTTCCCTTCGACATGGAACTGGACGGCCCGTACTACTCGATGCTGGGCTTCTTCGACCGTGTGAGCAAGCTGGAGCGCATCGTCAACATTGGTGGGCTCACGGTGTCGACGACCAAGACGCCGAGCGGAGCGAAGGTAAAGCACACGTATCAGTACGCGCCGAACGAGAGTGTAGTTGCTTCGTTCACTGCGACCACTTATTTCAGTCACGATTTGACACCTTCCGCGGCAGGCGCCGGAGTTAAACCCGGAACGCCGGCGGCGAAGTAGGCAAAACCTTATGAAGACGGCGATGAAGCTGACGACAGGCATTTTGGCAACGGCAATGATGGTGGGCGGATCTGTGGCCAGTCAAGCACAGAGCACCGACGCCATCGATCAAGCGCGCAGCATTGCAAAATCGCTGCAGAGCAAGCAGGCAACCGATAGCAATGCGGCACTGAATGCTGCGGGGACGCCGAGTTCGAGCAAGCCGGCCCCCGGAGCACCAGCCCCGGCGGTGAAGCCTGCGACGATTCCGAATTCCAAGCCCGTCGCAGCAGTTGCGGCGCCGGTTTCTTCTGAGCACAACCAGCTCAAGAAGGTGAATGTGGTTCCGAACGGGGACACCATTCAGGTGGAGATCAGCTCGAGCGAGGCCGTGACTCCGAGGGTGAGCAAGATGAGTTCGCCCGCCCGCGTCGTGGTCGAGTTGCCGGGAACGGTAGTCGCGAGCGCCCAGAACAAGATTCCAGTCGGCAGCGACGGAGTAAAGGGTGTCCGCATCGGCATGGACGGCAAGAATCCGCCGACCACCAGCGTCGTAGTGGATCTCGACAAAGCTCTGGCTTATGAAATTGCTCCAGGACCAGCAGGCAAGCTGATCCTGACGCTCCACACTGACGGTGCGGCGACGACGGTCGCGAAGAGCAGCCCGGCTCCGGCAGCAAAAGCTCCGGCGCCGAAAGCTCCAGCCCCAGTGGCCCAGAAAGAAACGGTTGCCAAGGTCGCACCGGCTCCGAAAGTAGCGGCAGCGAAACCTGTGGAAACCAAAGTTACAGTCGCGAAGGTTCCCGATGCGAAACCAGTTCCTGTTGCCGCTAAGGCGGAGCCCAAACAGCAGGCTAAGACCGTAGTCGCGGCGAAGGCCGCGCCTGCGGTCAGCACACCGGTTGCGGTTGCGGCTCCGGCAAAGGCCGCGGAAGCTCCCAAACCCGAAGACAAGAAGTGGGCGATGAATGGGAAACGCGATCCATTCTTTAGCCCAGTGGTGCAGCAGGGCGGATCCGGTTGCTCGACCGGCAAGAAGTGCCTCGAGATCGGAGCCATCAATCTTCGCGGCGTGATCAAGTCCGATACCGGATTTATCGCCGTGGTCACCAACAATCTGAACAAAGCATATTTCTTGCGGGAAAACGACCCGGTGTTCAACGGCTACGTGGTGAAGATCACGGGTGATTCGGTGACGTTCCAGGAGACCGTGCAGGACAAGCTCGGCAAGACGTTTACGCGGGAAGTTGTGAAGAAGATCTTTACTCCGGCGGTTTAAGCAGGGCGGCCGACTCCGGAAACCGGGGCGCCGAAATCAAGTTGCAGAAGGACACGCGGGCCAGGCCCGCGGGTGGGGAGAGGCGAAATGCGAAAGCAACAACTGACAATGTTCGTATCGTTGCTGTTGACGGTGGGTGCAGCTGCCCAAACGCCAAGCCAGCTCGATCGAGTCAACGTAGTCCGGGACACGGACACTATCCGAGTCGAGATGAGCTCCCAAGGCGCAGTCACGCCGAAGGTCAGCACTCTGAACTCGCCCGCCCGCATCGTGGTGGACTTGCCCGGTACGGTTAAGGCGACCGAGCAGAAAAACATCGCGGTTGACGCTGCTGGTGTCAAGGACGTGCGGATTGGCGTAGGCGGCCAAGCGCATCCCGCGACGCGCGTGGTGGTCGACCTTGAGAAGGCGTGCAAGTACGATCTGACGCCCGGACCCGCCGGCAAGCTCATATTGACCTTGCATGCGAACGCCGTGGCGCAGGCTGCTGCCGAGACCAAGACGGTGGCCGCGACTTCGCCGGCGCCCGTTAAGGCCGATGTACCGGCTGCGACGCCCGCTGCCCAGGCTTCCGCTTCGCCAACCGATTATGTGTTTGTCGAGCCTTCGTACAAGGCGAAGACCGAAGCAAAGGCTGATGCACCTGCGGACGAGCCGACGGTTCGCGCGCAGGAAGCTGCAGCGAGATTCTCTGACAAGACTGCGGCAGACCTGATTCCGGTCAGCGAGCATGCGGCTCAGGCCCAGAATGCCACCCCGGCGATTCAGCCGGCAGTGAATCTGGCGGCGGAGCAAAAGGCTCAGGCTGGCCAACAGGCTTCGACAACCGGGCCGAAGTACACGGGCGAGCCGATCTCGGTCAACCTGAAAGACGTCGACCTGAAAGACTTCTTCCGTCTGATCCACGAAATCAGCGGCCTGAACGTGGTTCTCGATCCGACCGTACATGGCACCCTGACCATCGTCCTAGATGATGTGCCGTGGGACCAGGCTCTCGACATCGTTCTGAAGAACAACGACCTGGCGCGTGAACTGGAAGGCAATGTTCTGCGCATCGCGACTGTCGACACGCTGAAGCACGAAGCTGACGGTCGCCGGGCGCAGGTTGAGTCCGAAGCACTGGCCGTCGAAAAAGTTTCCGTGACGCGCTTCCTGAGCTATGCCAAGGCCAAGGACGTGATGATCACGGTGAAGAAGTTCCTCTCGCAGCGTGGCGATGTTGTAGCCGATGACCGCACCAATGCTGTCATCGTCAATGACATTCCGAAGGTGATTCCGATCATCGATCGCCTTCTCACGCAGCTGGACCGTAAGACGCAGGAAGTTGAAATCGAAGCCCGAGTGGTTGCCGCAACCCGGCAGTTCGCCCGCGACATCGGCACGCAGCTCGGATTCGGTTGGGGCAACGGCCACAGCGCTATCGGTGGCGCTTCTGCTGTAGGCTCCTCGCCAACGACGGTCAGCGGCCTGACGCCTGGTTACGTCACGGTTCCCGGCACGAATGGCGGTTCAACGAATGGTTCGTCGATTCCGCTCTTCTCCAACTTGGGCTCGACGGCTCCAACGAGCGGCTTGACGTTCTTGAACGCCAGCAACACCGTGCGTATCGACGCGGTGCTCTCGCTGGCTGAATCGCGCGGCTTGTTGAAAGTGCTGTCGCGTCCGCGAGTCGTAACCCAGAACAACATCCAGGCTCTGGTAAAACAGGGCGTGCGCGTGCCGATCGTGACGCAGGCGCAGTTGGGTGGTCCTCCGACCGTGACCTACGTTGACGCGTTCCTGCGGTTGACGGTGACTCCGCAGATCACGTCCGAAAACACCATCTTCCTGAACGTCGACGTGGAAAACACCACGCCGAACTTCGGTCAGGAAGTTCAGGGCAACCCCGAACTGATCACGCAGCAGGCAACGACGCAGGTACTGGTAACCGACGGCGGCACGGTGGTGATCGGCGGCGTGATCCAGACGCAGAATTCGATCAACATCACGCAGGTTCCGCTTCTCGGCAACATTCCGGTCCTCGGCAACCTGTTCAAACACACGCAGGTCAACACCTCGAACCAGGAGCTGATTTTCTTCATCACGCCGCGAATCATTCAGACATAGCAGCGTAGTTCGAAGATTGAAGCCGCCGGTTTCCGCGAAGAACCTGTCCCGGAACCGGCGGTTTTGCTTTTACTGCCCATCCGGCTGCTGTCGAATACTCTCAACCTGACCAAGTACTCACCCGATATCCCGCCCCCTGCAGTTCTTGCTAAACTCAGCGGTAATGGATTTCCTTGCGCGCCAGGCCAAACTCCGGGAGCACCTCGCCACGACCCGGTTCGACGGATTGCTGATCAGCCATCTCCCCAACATCCGGTATCTTTGCGGTTTTACCGGCAGTGCCGGGCTGCTGCTCGTCGAAGAAGCGGGCAGCGTCTTCTTTACCGACGTCCGCTACGACATCCAGGCGCACGAAGAGGTGAAGGCATCGAAGGTCGTGATCGCACGAAAAGCAGTGATGCAGGCGATCGGCGACCATCTTGGCCGTCGGCGTCGTCGCCGTAAAGCATGGAACATTGGCATCGAGGCTGAACACTTCACCGTCGCAGACAAAAAGCGGTTCGCGAAGCTGACTCCATCCGGCGTGGCATTGAAGGACGCGCCTCCGATTGTCGAACGGGCTCGTATGGTGAAGGATCAGGACGAACTGCAGCGGACGCGCGCAGCCGTTACTCTGGGTGCGAAGCTCTTCGACCGGGCCGTCGAAGTTTTACGTCCGGGATTGAAGGAAGTAGACGTTGCTGCGGAGATGGAGTTGGCGGCTCGCCAGGCCGGGGCGGAGGCGATGTCTTTCCCCACGATCATTGCCTCAGGACCGAGGTCAGCCTTACCTCACGGGCGTGCGTCGGAACAGCAGATCCGTGCGGGCGGATTCGTCGTCTGCGACTTCGGTGTTATACTTTCAGGTTATTGTTCGGACCAGACCCGCACTGTATGGGTCGGCCCTGTGTCGGAGGATGCGCGTCGGGCGTATGATGCCGTGCGCGAAGCACAGCACGCAGCGATCGAAGCCGTTCAGCCGGGAATTCCGGTCGGCGAAGTCGATGCCGCGGCGCGTAAGGCACTGCAAAAGGCTGGCTTAGGGCGCTATTTTACGCATTCGACCGGACATGGGGTGGGGCTGGAGATTCACGAAAGCCCACGTGTTGCAAACGGGCAGCCGGAGATTCTGCAGCCTGGGATGGTCATCACCATCGAGCCCGGAGTATACTTCCCCGGCAAATGGGGAGTAAGGATCGAGGACATGGTGGCGGTCACGCCGGGCGGCTGTGAAGTGCTGACCCCGACCAGCAAGGATTTTCTGGCAGTCTAGTCTTCTTAAATCAGCCGGCAGGCTCCAAGCCCGGCTTATTCGCGCGCCTCACCGGGTGCGTGTCGGGATGTTGGAGTGGTCCCACCGTAGGTCAGTTCAAAGATCAGAATGAATCAAAAAGAGCTGAAAGAACTAATCGAGTTCTTAATCGAAAAAGATATCGCCGAGTTCGAGTTGGAGCGCGGCGACGTCAAAGTCAAAATCAAGCGCGCCGGCGAGCATACGGTGGTGCATGCTCACGGTGAACCCCGCTTTTACGCGGTGCCTCCAGCACCCGGGCCGTCGCACGAAACCGGAACTACCGCGGGAGCGCCACCTTCGCCCGCGCCGCCAGCTGCGGCCGCGCAACCGGCCCCGGAAGAAGGACTGCACACGGTGAAGTCCCCAATCGTGGGGACGTTCTATGAGGCTCCGTCGCCGGGTGCTCCCCCGTTTGTGAAACCCGGAGATACCGTCGAGGTAGGTCAAGTCCTCTGCATTGTCGAAGCGATGAAATTGTTGAACGAGATCGAGTCGGATGTTGCCGGAGAGATTGTGAAGAAGCTGGCCGCCAACGGCCAGCCCATCGAGTATGGCCAGGAATTGTTTGTGATCCGGCCGAAGAAGTGACAGCAGGACTTCCGGGCGCGCTTCTCGCGCGCCTTTTTGTGTTTAGCGAAAGAGCAGAGCGGGGAGCCGGATTCCGTGCGGCAGATCGGCTCGATACCACGTATTTGAATACAAAATTTCATGTTTAAGAAGATCCTGGTTGCCAATCGCGGAGAGATTGCACTGCGCGTTATCTGCGCATGCAAGGAGCTGGGCATTCGCACGGTCGCGATTTACAGCGAGGCCGACCGCAATTCTCTGCCGGTTCGTTTTGCCGATGAGGCCATTTGCATCGGACCGCCCCAGCTGGCACTGAGTTATCTGAACATTCCTGCCGTAATCAGCGCGGCCGAGATCGCGAATGTGGAAGCCATCCATCCCGGATACGGTTTGCTGGCAGAAAATGCGAATTTCGCAGAAGTATGCGAGATGAGCGGGATCAAGTTCATCGGCCCCAGGCCCGAGGTTACACGGCTCATGGGCGAGAAGGAGAAGGCTCGCGCCGCGATGAAACGGGCGGGAGTGCCAATCCTTCCCGGTTCCGATGGAATTATCGGTTCAGATGGCGAGGCTATCGAGTGGGCGCGCCAAGTGGGATTCCCGGTAATCGTTAAAGCCTCAGCGGGAGGTGGCGGGCGCGGCATGCGCATTGTCCGCACGGAGGAAGAACTTCCCGCCCTCTTCAAAGCTGCGCAGTCGGAAGCGGCAGGGGCGTTCGGGAATGGCGATTTGTACATGGAAAAGTACGTCGAACATCCCCGGCACATTGAGTTTCAGGTGCTGGCCGACGAGCACGGCAGCGTCGTGAGCCTTGGAGAGCGCGAGTGCTCGATCCAGCGCCGCCATCAGAAGTTGCTTGAGGAATCGCCCTCGACGCAGGTGACTCCAGAGCTGCGAGCAGAGATCGGGGAAGTGCTGTGCAAGTCTCTGGCAGCGATCGGATACTGGAACGCCGGCACGATCGAATTCCTGATGGACCAGGACCGCCGTCTGCACTTCATCGAGATGAACACCCGCATCCAGGTGGAGCATCCGGTCACCGAGATGGTCACGGATGTGGATCTAGTGAAAAGCCAAATCATGATCGCGGCGGGCGCGAAGATGAGCGACGTGCTCCTGGGACCAATCGTGCATCGCGGACATTCCATCGAGTGCCGCATCAATGCCGAACATCCGGAAAAGTTCACGCCGTCAGCAGGGAAGATAACGACGTTCCATCCCCCGGGCGGAACGGGTGTGCGGGTGGATACTGCGGCTTATGCCGAAGGAGTTATTCCACCATATTACGATTCACTGATTGCCAAGCTGATCGTGCGTGCAAAAGACCGCAACGAGGCCATCTCGCGGATGTCGCGCGCGCTCGAAATGTTTATTGTCGAAGGTGTGTACACGACGATTCCGCTGCACCGGAAGATTCTGGCGGACCCGGATTTCCGGGCAGGTAATTTTGATACGGGATTCATCGAGCGGTTCCTGGTGAAGAATGGGAAGAACGCAGGACATTGAGTGGTCGAACTGCGCCTCGCGCAGCAGATTAGTCCGGTTTCGCAGGATACAAGCGCCAGGCCCAATCGTTTTGAGCGCCGTTCACATTACTATATTGCTCGGACCATGATCGTCCTTCCTCGTCTCTACGCCATCGTTGACGCTTCCACTATTGCCTCGGGCGAACAAGCTATTCCGTTTGTGAAGGAGTTGGCTGGCGCCGGTTGCCTCGTGTTGCAATATCGAAACAAGTCTGGGAATGCGCGCGCCATGTTGGATCAGGCGCGCGAACTGAAGAGATATCTCGGTAATTCAGTTCGGCTGATCTTGAATGACCGGGCTGATTTATGCCTGGCCGCTGACTTCGATGGCGTTCATGTCGGGCAAGACGATCTCTCGCCGGAATGCATTCGCAAGATCATCGGGCCGAACCGATGGCTCGGTGTTTCTACGCACAATCCCGAGCAACTGCGTGAGGCAGAGCTGACCTCCGCCGACTATTTGGCTATCGGACCGGTGTTCTCGACCTCCAGCAAAGAGAATCCTGATCCCGTCGTGGGCCTTGAGGGCGTCCGACGCGCTCGCGCTCTTACAAAAAGGCCTCTGGTAGCGATTGGGGGCATCACGCGTGCGAATGCCGCTTCCGTCATTGAAGCCGGCGCTGATTCGGTGGCGGTGATATCGGACCTGTTACCAGAGCCACGCAAATCTGCAGAGGAATTTTTCCGCATCTTGAGGTAAGGTAATCGTCGTTGGTCGCTCGTCGTTGGTCGTCGGCCCCATATCCTGACGGCCTCGACCTTCTCTCTGATGCGAACGACCGACGACCGACGACTTCTTTCGGAGGCTTCCTGAGCACACCGACAACGCAGCCCGCTGGCAGCGACTGGGAAATCCATAGCCATCAGGACAAGGAACTGGTCCAAGGACTGGGCCTGACCAGCGCCACCATGCTGGTGATGGGCTCGATGATAGGTTCCGGCATCTTTATTGTTTCGGCGGAGATCGGCAGGGAAGTGGGTTCGCCGGCGCTGTTGATTGCGGCTTGGGCCGTCGCCGGATTCATGACGATTGTTGCCGCTCTCAGCTATGGAGAACTGGCTGCCATGATGCCTCGAGCCGGCGGCCAGTACGTTTACCTGCGCGAGTCACTTGGACCGCTCTGGGGATTTCTCTACGGCTGGACTCTTTTCCTCGTCATACAGACTGGCACCATCGCGGCTGTCGGTGTAGCTTTCGGCAAGTTCCTCGGAGTGTTCGTTCCATCGATTTCCTCTTCTCACTGGCTGCTGCATTTGTGGAAAGTTCCTGCCATCCATGTCGGCCCTATGGTTTTGGGAAACATGGAAGTCGGCATCAACACCCAGAACCTGATGGCGATCTTGCTCGTAATCTTTCTGTCGATCGTCAATATTTTCGGCGTGAAGACAGGGGCGGCGATTCAGAATGTTTTCACTGCGGCGAAAGTTTCGGCTTTGCTCGGGCTGGCGGCGTTCGGATTCGCTTTCGGGAGAAATCCGCAAGCGCTGGTGGCAAACTTCGGAGCCAATTTCTGGCACAACGCCGGATTGGGCGCTCAGCATGCGGTTCAGGTCGGAGTCGGCGGCCCGACCGTCATGGTTGGCACCCTAACGATTCTCGCGGTTGCGCAGGTCGGTTCGCTTTTTTCCGCCGATGCCTGGAATAACGTGACGTTTACCGCCGGGGAAGTGAAGAATCCAAGTCGCAATTTGCCGCTTTCGCTTGCCCTTGGGACCGGCGTCGTCATTGCGCTCTACATCGCGTGCAACTTCGTCTACCTGAGCGCGCTGCCGTTAGAAGGCGCGGAAGGCGGAGCGACGATTCTCGCTCGCGGTATCACGCATGCGGCCGAAGATCGCGTGGGTACGGCTGTCATGACGCAGATGTTCGGATCGATTGGCGGCCTGCTGATGGCCGCCGCGATCATGATCTCCGGCTTCGGCTGCGCCAATGGGCTGATCCTGTCCGGCGCACGCGTTTACTATGCCATGGCGAAAGACGGACTGTTCTTTCGCAATGTCGCGAAGCTGCATCCCACCTACAAGACGCCCGCAATTTCTTTGATGGTGCAAATGGTCTGGACTTGTGTGCTCTGCATTTCCGGCAGCTACGGGCAGCTCCTCGACTACATCATTTTCGCCGTGCTGGTCTTCTACATCCTGACGATTGTCGGTCTGTTTGTGCTGCGGAGAACTCATCCGAACGCCAATCGGCCGTACCGTGCCGTAGGTTATCCGATTCTTCCTATTATTTATATTGTGATGGCTTTGTTCATCGATGTCGTACTATTGCGCTACAAACCGCAATTTACGTGGCCGGGGCTGATCGTGGTGCTGCTGGGAATCCCGGTCTACTACGCGTGGTCGCGGAGTGCGGCCCGCGCTTCGGTGTAGTTCCCAAGGAGAAACCAAACGGATGGCAAATCTGCTGGCAACCAAACCTCTGAACCTGCTGATGGAAGAGGCTCGCGAAACGGGCGAACACAGCCTCAAACGAACCCTGGGAGTCTTTCAGCTCACTGCCTTGGGCGTGGGCGCAATCATTGGCGCCGGCATTTTCGTCATGGTGGGATTGGGTGCGCAATATGCAGGTCCCGGGTTGACCTTGTCGTTTGTACTGTCCGGGCTGGGATGCGCCTTTGCCGGGCTCTGTTACGCGGAGTTCGCGGCAATGATTCCTCTGGCGGGCAGCGCTTATACCTACGCGTATGCAACGCTGGGGGAATTACTCGCGTGGATCATCGGTTGGGACTTGACGCTCGAATACGCAATGGGCGCGAGCACCGTGTCTTCGGGATGGTCGAACCACTTCATCGAACTGCTGAATATTTTTCACATCAAGATGCCGTTGTGGCTCGCCTACGATCATTGGACGGCTCTGAAGACCGCAGAAAACATCGTGGCGCGCCAGATGGCGGTGGCGTCGGACCCCTCTTTGGTGTCGGGCACGCAAGCCTTTCTCGATAAAGTGAGTGGGATTGTGGCGGCACAGCCTGCAGAGTTGCTGCAGCGGGCGCACGAGTTGCTGGGTGCCCCGCATTTATTTGGGATGGAATTCGGGTTTAACCTCCCAGCCTTTCTCATCGCGCTTGTGATTACGGCGATTCTAGTCGTTGGCATCAAGGAGAGCGCAAGGTTCAACGCGACGATCGTCGTGATCAAGGTGTCCGTTGTACTCTTCGTGATTGCTCTCGGATCGCATTACATCAACCGCGTGAATTGGGGTATGGACTGGCACTCCTACGCGCCGCACGGGTTGGGAGGAATCTGGCAAGGCGCCGCGTACATATTCTTTGCGTATATCGGCTTCGATGCAGTTTCAACGACGGCGCAGGAGGCCAAGAATCCGCAACGCGATCTGCCGATCGGCATGATCGCTTCTCTGGCAATCTGCACGGTCTTGTATATCGCAGTGGCCGGCGTTCTTACGGGGATGGTGCACTGGCAACAGATCAATATTGAAGCGCCAGTCGCCGTCGCATTCCTGGACCGGGGCCTGACGACTGCGGCGAACATTATTACGCTCGGCGCTTTAGCAGGTCTGACGAGCGTGATGCTTGTGATGTTGCTCGGCCAGACCCGCGTTCTTTATTCAATGGCCAACGACGGCTTGTTGCCTAGGAAGTTCTTTGCCGACATCCACCCGAAGTTCCGCACGCCGTGGAAGAACACGATTCTGGTGGGACTGCTGGCCGCAGTGGTGGGAAGCGTGACTCCGATCGACGATATCGGCAAGATGGTGAACATTGGAACGCTGCTGGCATTCGTGATTGTGTCGATTGCCGTGATGGTTCTGCGACGCACGAACCCCGATCAGCCCCGACCTTTTCGGACACCTTGGGTGCCGCTGGTGCCGATTCTCGGTGTCATTTCGAATGGTTACATGATGTACAACCTGGGGTGGGTAAATTGGGCGCGACTGTTTATCTGGTTGGCGATCGGACTAGTTGTGTATTTCAGTTATGGTCAGAAGCACAGTCGAGTACAAGCCATAGCCGCAGGAAGAAAGCCTGAAAATTAACAGATGGTTTAGTTCCAAGGCCCTCCGCACGGCGCGGAGGGCCTTATTGTTCTAAAGTGGTCAGTGCTCAGCGGCCAGTGATCGGCGAGATTTAGGTTTTTTCAGTCAGTTTTTCTGACCACCAAACTCTCGCCACCAACCGCTACACTTCCATGAAAGCCTTCCGCAATCTTCGAACCATCGGCGCGCTCCTGCTCCTCGTGATGGCAATTGGCACCGCTGGGTATCACTACATCGAAGGCTGGCCGTGGGTTCGACGGTTTCTACATGGTCGTCACGACGCTGACGACCATCGGATATCAGGAAGTGCATCCGCTCTCGCATGCGGGCCGCGTATTCAACGTTTTCGTAATTCTGGCCGGAGTTTCGTTATTGCTGTTGGGCGTCGGAGCGTTGAGCCAGGCTTTGCTAGAATTCGAACTGCAGAGCTTCTTCGGAAGGCGGCGCATGGAGCGGGAAATCGGGCGTCTCAACGGCCACTTCATCATCTGCGGCATGGGACGCGTGGGTCGCAGCGTCGCTCGGGAGTTAGCAAGGAAGCCCGTCCCGTTCGTGATCATCGACAATGCCGAAGCCAAGCGCCAGCGCTTCTCGACAGAAAGCTGGCTCGTTCTGGCTGGAGACGCGACGCAGGAACAAACTCTGCGTGACGCACAGATTGAACGCGCCGCCGGATTAATCGCTGCGACGACGACCGATGCAACAAATCTCTACATCATCCTGACCGCTCGCGGGCTCAATCCACACTTGAAGATTATCGCCAGAGCCAGCGAAGACGGCGCGGAAAAGCATCTGCTCACGGCTGGCGCCGATTCGGTCGTCTCGCCCTATTCATTTGCAGGACAGCGAATCGCACAATCGCTCTTGCGACCACATGTCGTAAGCTTTCTGGACACGGCTACGACTCATCTCGGCATGGATCTGGAAATCGGAGAGATCCACATCAAATCCTCCTCGACCTTTGCGGGTAAGACACTCGAAAGCTCGCGCATTCGTCAAGAGCGTGGCGTGATCGTATTGGCCATCAAGCGCCGTGAGGCGATGCGTTTCAATCCTCCACCAGACGAGCGAATCGAACCCGATGATTGCCTTATTGCCATGGGCGAGCCCTCGCAATTGCGCCAGCTTGAGCAAACCGCTGCTTCCTCATGAGAATCCAAAGAGCATGAAAATTGTCAGTGCAGCAGAAATGCGGACGATTGATCGCGCCACCAGCGAGCGCTTCGGCGTCCCCTCTCTTACTTTGATGGAGAATGCCGGAGCCGCCGTCGCCCAGCACGTGCTCTCACATTATCCCGCCGCGCGAAAGATCGTTGTGCTCTGCGGCAAAGGAAACAACGGCGGAGACGGCTTTGTGGCCGCCCGTCATCTGCACGAAAAAGGCAAAACAGTTGAGATCCTTCTGCTTGCGGACCCCGCCGACTTGCATGGCGATGCCGAGGCGATGTTCAGCAAACTACCGCTACCTCCCATCGTGGTGCAATCGGTCGACGGATTGAAGAGTGATCGAATTCAGCCGATATTGGCGGCGGATTTGTATCTCGACGCAATACTCGGTACCGGCTTTCGGCCACCAGTCAACGATCTCTACTCCGAGGCGATCGAGTTTATGAATGCGACAGGAAAGCCGGTTGTCGCTGTGGATATTCCTTCGGGTGCGGATGCGGACGGAGTGACTCCGCAAAACGGAACGATTGCGCGGGCGAATTCGGTCGTGACATTCACGGCTCCTCGTCCGGCGCACGTATTCGGTTCTCTTACAAACGGGCCGACCGTCGTGGCTGAGATCGGATCGCCGGACCAAGCAGTCGCCTCCGATCTTCATTTGAACGTAATCGCCCCACGCGATTTTGCATCTTTGATCGGGCCGCGGCCAGCAGAGTCGAATAAAGGCAAATACGGGCACGTGCTCGTCGTCGGAGGAGCGGTCGGTAAAGCAG
Source organism: uncultured Acidobacteriota bacterium (assembly GCA_963787685.1). Taxonomy (GTDB): domain Bacteria; phylum Acidobacteriota; class Terriglobia; order Terriglobales; family Acidobacteriaceae; genus Sulfotelmatobacter. Next base: position 108,788 of record CAWBED010000015.1, on the reverse strand, counting down.
GATCCGTTGCTATGGCAGGAATTTCCGCGCTGCGGACCGGTGACGGGGCTGGCGACTGTCGCTACCGCGAAGTCCGCGCTGCCAACCGTTGCGGGATTTCATCCCGAAGTGATGACGGAAGGCTTGCCCGAAACCGAGGCCGGAACAATTTCCGCGACTGCGGAGAGACAGATTAAAGAGCTAGCGAAAGGGAAGAGCGTTTTGGCAATCGGTCCGGGAATTTCACGCTCTCCCGAAACTGCTGACTTGGTTCGAACTCTTGTACGAAAGCGCCGACGTTCCGGTCGTTCTCGACGCCGATGGTTTGAATGCGTTCGAGGGCAAAACCGATGAATTGAGTGGCACGGGTAGGCTCCTGGTGATTACGCCACATCCCGGTGAAATGGCACGGCTGGCGGGCTGTTCAATCGCCGATGTCCAGAAAGATCGATTGAACACGGCACGAAATTTCGCGCGGGAACATGATCTGATCGTTGTGCTCAAGGGACACCGAACTCTGGTCGTGCAGCCGGATGGTGAGGCGTGGGTCAACACTACAGGTAATCCCGGAATGTCTACCGGCGGGACAGGCGACATTCTTACTGGAATGGTTGCGGCGATGATTGCGCAGAATCCAAAAAACGCCATGTTGGCTGTTTGCGCTGCAGTCTACCTACACGGGCTTTCTGGAGACGTGATGCGAGAAAGCGTCGGCGAGCATTCGATGGTCGCGACGGACCTACTCCGCGGATTGCCGGAAGCGTTCCATCGTTCGCGCCAAGCTGCCAAGGAGACATTTGTGAGTTGGGAAGATTAGGCCTATCGATTCGGCGGCAGTTGAATCGTCTTTCCTTGCGCCGCGGAACGCCGCGCTGCGTCCAGAATTTCCGTGACGGTCACATTCGTGTCCAGATTAGACAGCGCATCCTCTTTTGCGCCATCGAGAATGACTGCACGAACATACGAAAGCTCATTGTCATAAGGCTTGGGAACTACCAGCGCGGCGACATTGTGTTCATCTGTGTCTGCCGCTCGTTGCAGGCGGACGTGATCGCGCTTCACGGTAATCGCATAACCTGTCTGTCCATAGACCTCCATATCTTTGCGGTCGATAGGCCAGTTCCATGAAGCTTGAATGATGGCCTGCGCTTTGGGATACGTCAGGACGATGGTGGCCTCGTCATCGACATGCGAATAGATATCCGGCTTGATCGTTTGCGTGACTGCTGTAACGGTCAAAGGGCGCTGGCCGTCCATAAGCCACGTCATCAGGTCCGCACCGTAGCACCCGAAATCAAAGAGAGCCCCACCTCCGTTGAGTTTGGGATCAGTCAGCCAAGCCAGGAACTCCGGCTGAACGCCGATCTCTTTGGGGCCACGGTGCCCGTCGTGCACGACGACTTTTCGGACGTCTCCCAAATCACCTCCGTGAACCAGGTCGTAGGCCGCATGGTTACTGGGATACCAGGAAGTTTCATAGTTCACGAGCACGTGAATCTTGCCGCTGCGAGCCACCTGCTGAATCGCCAACGCGTCGTCGAGGCTGACCGCGAGCGGCTTCTCCATCATGACGTGCACGCCGTGACGGGCGCAGATTTCAACAACGCGCCGGTGGTCGAACGTATTTGTATAGACGAGCACCGCCTGCGGATGTGCTTTTGCGAGCATCTGTTCTAAATCCGAAAATAGCATCGCCTGATCGAAGCCGTATCTGGCCCCCGCCAGAGTGAGCAGTTGCCTGTCCGGTTCGGCAATACCCACGATCGAGATTTCAGGACTGTTGCGCGACTGGTCGAGGAATCCATAGACGTGTCCGTGAACGAGGCCGACGATTCCAACTCTGAGCGGAGCATGCGTGGGAGCGGACGCGGTTTGGCCGAAAGAGGCCGTGCAGAGAAACATCGAAGAGATGAGTGCGAGGCACAGATTCCGGTACATGAATTCCTCCCTTGAGCCAAGTAAGAATAGACAATTCGACGCATTGTGCAAAATAGATGGAGCTGGGCTTGCGGATTGACTGTCCGCTCGTACATTAATCACTTAGTTAACATCGCGCTAAGTCGTTCGAAGAACGGATGATGCGACCCACCACTTCCCGTGCGCAGTGCGGAATCCGGACGACGGGCTTCAGTAATCTATTACTAAATGGGGGCGAGTGACATATTGAACTTGCCTATGACCCACTTCCCCCAACCGCACCCTTCGCGGCGCGCGGCCCGGGTCCAGCTAGGAGATTCCGTCCTGGCTGCGATTCGGTTAGAAGACGGCCGCCGCACTAAAGCCAAACTCCAAGCCATTTCCGCTACCGGTGGCCTCCTGCGCATGTCCCATTCGCTGGGTCAGGGCGATTTCGTCGAAGTTGCCTTTCAGACGCAGGCGGGACCAGTACACGGGATGGCGGAAATCCTTAGCCCGATGCGAAACATCACGGATGGCGTGCTGCAACCGTTTCGCTTCGTCGCGATCGAAGACGACGATCACCGGCGTCTGCGCAGCTCTCTGGAGCACGTGGCGGCGCGGAGTGTGCTCGGGATCAAAACGAGCGCGTTCTCGACCTACTGAACGGTGTTGGCGCCTCAACCGAACTGACCAGCCCTCTCGAAGCGCCCGACGGACAGCCGAAGCCGGCTGTTCCTGCTCGTCTGGTCGTGGACTCTCGCTATACTGGTTCCTGTGAACGGGCAGATCGGTATCAAAGGAACGCTGCGAGAGATCACCACGCACTCTGCCGAGGAGACGATTGCCTTCGGGCGAACGCTTGCGGAACTGCTGACTCCCCCGAAGCTTGTGCTGCTTCGCGGCGATCTGGGTGCGGGGAAGACCACGCTAGTCAAAGGGATCGCCGCAACGTTTGAAGCGGCTGCGGAAGAAGACGTTACCAGCCCAACCTTTCACGCTGGTGCACGAGTACCGCGGGCCACGGGCAAGCCTCTTCCACATCGATCTGTATCGCATTGATACTGCGCGGGAGTTGCAAACTCTCGGCTTAGACGATTTGCGTTCTGAAGACAGCATTTTGCTGATCGAGTGGGGAGAAAAGTTTCCTCGGTTGCTGCGCGAGCGCGATCTCGAGATCTCTTTAGAGCGCGAAGGCGAAGGCAGCCGCCGAATTCGAATCACCAGTTAGTCCCGCCGATCCCGAGTTATTTCCTGGTTTCCGTCGCCAGCTTTCGCAAACCATTCGTCGAACCAGTCCAGCGAACGAACGAAGTAATCGCGCGCGTCTGCGGCCTTGACGAAGACGTGCCCCTCGTTGGGATAGACCACGAGCTGCGTAGGCACCTTCATTGTGGTGAGTGCGTGCCACCACTCGACGGACTGTTCCATCGGTACCTCGCCGTCGCTGTCTCCGACCAGAATGAGCGTTGGGGTCTGAACGTTCTTGACGAAGTGCATGGGATCGCTCTTCGCGTAGACGGCGGGGTCATCATAGACGGAGACACCGAAAAACGGGATCATCCATTCATCGATCTCGTTCACTCCGTAGTAACTGACCCAGTCAGAGAGTCCCGCTCCGGCAACCGCGGCCGCAAAGCGATGAGTCTGCGTCTCAGCCCACATGGTCATGTAGCCACCATAGCTGTGCCCGCGAATACCAAGACGCCGCTGGTCGATCGGATATTCTTTCGCAATCGCATCGATGGCAGCCATGATGTCGCGATAGTCGCCGCCACCGAAATCTTTCACGTTGCCTTGCGTGAACGCCTCGCCCTGTCCATAGCTGCCGCGTGGATTCGGGCAGAGGACGAAGTAGCCCATAGCAGACGCAGACCCCATCGTGCGAGAGTCCCAATGCGCGCCACACGCTGACGATGGTCCTCCATGCACGTTGATTACGAGTGGATATTTTTGGGCGGCGTCGTAATCCTTGGGAAGCATGAGCCAGCCCTGAAGACGTGTATTGCCATTCGTCCAGTGAAAATTTCGCAGTTCGCCCCACGCGGGCTTGATGCCGTCGTTGATCGTTGTGATTTGCTTCCAATGGCCGATCGAACCGGCCCAGACTTCGGGCGGAGTTGCTCCTGATTGCCGCACCTGAGCTGTAATTGTTCCATCGCGAGAGAACGACGCACTGGGCGAGGGACTTGTGCCGATGAATTCTTCTCCGTGCCACAGATGTTGGACCGAGCCTCCGCCGGCACTGACTGTAGCCAGGCCCGATTCTCCGTCGATGTTTTCTGCAAACGTGATTCGATCAGACGCGGTCCAAGCGATTGCCGAGGGCGAAGAATTAATTTTCGGGGTCAGATTGCGCGGACCGTCCCCCCGCAATGGGAACGACAAAGATGTCGCCGCCTGTGGGGCCTTCGTCGCTCATGAGGCCTTCGATGAATGCAACGCTCTTGCCATCAGGCGAAACACGTGGTCCTGCGATTTGAAGCTTCGGCGCGTAGATGTCATGCATCTCTCCAGAGCGCGTCTCGATGCGGTAAAGGTGCGCAATGTACCAGTTTGCATCGCCGGAGCCATGGGCCGCCGTAGCGACCCAAGCTTGCCCGTCCGGAGTCCAGTCGTACTCATAGATGTACATGTCGGCAGGAGTGACTTGAGTCAGCGTGTTCGAGGCGAGATCGACGGTCGCAACCCGCTGCTCATAGACTTTACTTCCCACGACCCCAGCCAGTGGAGTCATCGGCTGTAGAGGCCCCGCCGTTCGCGGCATTCCTTCGACAAAGAGCACCGCGAGCTTCGACCCGTCAGGAGAAAAACTGGGAGCGTCCGCATTTCCTTTGAGATCCGCGCGCTTGATTGGTGCAGCGGCGTCAATCGCTGCGGTCCACAGTTGCGCCGAGGGGGCATCGGTGGGCAGGTCGGCAAGGAACACCAGCTGTCTGGAATCGGCCGACCACGCGACACTGCGAAGAGGAAGTTGGCCTTCGACTTCAATCGTCTTCGCAGAATTGTTATCGAGCGATGCGACCGTAAGTTTGCCATCGATGATGTAGGCGACGCGCTTCCCGTCGGGCGAAATCTCAGCCTGCTGAATTCGCCTCGCACGCGGCATCGAGTCGAGAATGGCGGCTCCGCGCGAAGTCCCTGTCTGGCTCAGAACCATGGTTGGAGCGAATAGCCACGACGAGGCAATAGCGCCCAAAAGAAATGAAGGAAGAATTCTGCCGACGCGAGTCATGGCTGAGGAGTATACGAGGGCAGTGTTTGGTAGCTCAAGCCGAACGTCGTTGTGGCCTGTGCCCAGCGAAGAAACTGAGTAAGGAATACTGCCGCTAAAATCCCATGATGTTATAACCGCAATCGACGTAAATCACTTCGCCAGTGATGCCGCTGCTGGCGTCGGAAGCGAGAAATACTCCGGTCGAGCCGACTTCTGCGACTTCGACATTGCGTCCCAGCGGGGCGCGTTCGGCGTGTCCTTTATGCATATCTCCGAAGCCCGCAATGCCGCGCGCTGCAAGCGTTTTGATAGGCCCAGCGGAGATCGCGTTGACGCGAATCTTCTTCCTGCCGAGTTCAAAAGCTAAATATCGCACGCTGCACTCGAGTCCCGCCTTAGCCACCGCCATTACGTTGTAACGCGGGACAACTTTCTCGGATGCGTAGTACGTCATGGTCATAATCGAGCCACCGTCTTCCATGAGCGGAGCTGCGGCGCGTGATACTGCTACAAGGGAATACACGCTGACATCCATCGCGACGCGGAAGCCTTCGCGCGATGTATTGATGAACTCGCCCTTCAGTTCGTCGGCCGGGGCGAAGGCGACCGAATGCACGAGCGTATGGATTTTTCCGTGGCGCTCTTTCAATGTGGCAAAGAGACGCGAGATCTCTTCGTCCTTGGAGACATCGCACATGTAGCCCTCGGCGCCTGGCAGAGACAAGATCAAGTCTTTCGCCTCCTGCTCAAGGCGCTCGTTCTGGTAAGTGATCGCAAGTTTCATGCCGGCGGCGTGCAGCCCCTGCGCGATCGACCACGCGATCGATCGTTTGTTGGCGACTCCGAAGACAACGGCATTCCGGCCCTGCAGATCAGTGGACATGTCAGCTCCTTAGCGAATGGGAAAGAATAACAGCCGAAGATGCGTTTTTACCACGGAGGCACGGAGACCTGAGAATGCAAAACAACAAATGGAGCAAGTGAGAGTGTTTTCTGCGTGGCTTCGTAACTTCATGGTGAACAATTTCATTCGGCGGCGACTTCTTCGCGAACTCTAGCTTCCACCGGCAAGCTCGAAGCAACGAATGACAACGCATACACGCAGCCCAGAATTGCAAACGCGACCACGAGACTCACTTTCTGTGCGACTGCTCCCACGACCACGGCAAGCACAAGTTGCAGGAAGGTTCCGACGAAGTAGAACGAGTTCTGCACGCGGCCCATCAGGTGTTTTGGCACCATTTCCATCAGGCTGGTATTCATCGCGACGCCACCGACGCCTCGAGCCGAGCCCATCACGAAGTAGGTTGCGATCGCGAGAAACAGAAGTCCTGAGATCGGAGCAAATGCAACCGAGACTGATAAGAGCGCCATGGAAAACGCCACGGTCCGGCGCCCGCCCAGTTTTGCGATGATGAGGGGTGCATAAAGAGCACTGACGAACGCTCCGGTGCCCCATCCGGCATTGAGCCAGCCGTAACCTTTTGCACCGGCATGAAACACGCGGTCACTCAGCGAGGGAGTGACGACCACCCCCGTGACCATCGCACCCAAAAACAATGCCCAACTGATGCCGAGCAGCACTACGGGGCGATGATCCCGCAGAAAGTGCCAGCCTTCGCGCATCTCGCGCCAGAAGATCTCGAATTGACTTTCTGCGGCGACAATATCGGCTCGCAATTCCTGCGGGCGTAGAACAATGTGGCGGCCTTTTCTCACGGCAAAGTAGCAGAGGAAGGACACAACGTACGTCGAGACATCGAGCGTCAGTACTCCTCCGAGCCCGATGTGGTCGTAAATGAATCCGACGATGGCGCCGGCAATCAGAAATCCGCCCTGCACGCCCGCGAGCAGGAACGTATTCGATTGCACAAACTGTCCCTCGGGCGTGAGTTCCTGAATCAACGCGGTGATGGTTGGCCAAAACATCCAAAAGCCAGCAGCCACCAAAGTGTTCATCAGATAGAGTTGCCAGATTTTTACCCGGTGCTGGAACGCAAGAACGGCTACGATAACGATAATCACGGCGCGGATCGCATCCAGCCACATCACCAGGCGCCGCCGGTCTTCGCGATCGATCACCACGCCGGTGAAGGGAAGCATCAGCATGGCGGGAACTGTTTGCAGGACGGCAAATGTTCCAAGTGCCATCTCGGAGTGCGTCGCTTTTAGGATGTACCACGCCACTGCGGCCGAGTTCATCCCGCTGCCCACCATCGAGATCAGATTGGCGGCAAAAACGAAACGCAACGGGCGCTGGCTGAAACTGGCACGCATCTTCCTACTTTAGCCGAGGCGGGAGGAATTCACCACGAACGGCATCGACGCGGTCAATTGACGGAGGGCTTGAAGTGCGAGGCCGCGAAGAAAATTCGGGAATAAGAAGGCATGCCATCGCATCTTCCGTGGCTGACCCTCAAATCCTCAGGCGTGACACCACCCCTTGCGCCGGAAGCCGTTCGGCGCTAGCATGCGCGTGCTATTGAAATGTAGTCATCTCTCGCAGTACGCGGAGGCGGGCTATGAGACGCTGCAAGGGATCCCTTCTGCTGGCTGTTCTTCTGTCGATCTCATTTTCGATTTCCCGGGCTGGCGCCCAGGTTGATCGCATCACCATTGCGGCTGGGACCGACGAGGACCACGCACTCCAAGCCATTACCAGTGAGCAGGACAATCAGAAGAAGCTGGCAATGTACCAGGACTTCGTTCAGAAGTTCTCGTCAAATCCACAGGCGGTGGCTTACGGAAACTGGCAGATCTCACAAACCTATCAAGCTTCCGGTGACCTATCGAAAGCGTTGGACTACGGTGACAAAGCTCTGGCCGGCTCTCCTCGCGACCTCGACATTCTCGTTTCGCAGGCGAACATAGCGCAGCAGGCGAAAAACAATTCCAAGCTCATGGATTATGTCGCGAAGGGCGGAGGAGTCTGCCAGTCCATCGCGAAGCAACCGAAGCCCGAGGGGATGAGCGACGACAACTTTGCCGAAAAGGTATCGCAGGACAAAGCGTCGGTCCAGAGCAGCTGCGAATTCCTGGAAACCATGGGAGTGAATGTCATCTCCAGCGAGACCGATGCAAAGGCGCGGATGGCAGATATTGATCAGTTCACCAATGGGTTTCCGGACTCAAAATATCAGGAAACTGTTTCGAGTCTCGCCCTCGAATCACTCAGCCAACTGAAAGACAACGCGCGCCTGGTGGCGTACGGAGAAAAGATACTGGCCGCCAACCCAAACTCTCTCCCGGCGCTATTACTGCTGGCGAATTCTTACGCCGACGATCCGAAACCCGGCAGTGCAGCCAAGGCGATCAGCTACTCTCAGAAAGCGATTGAGGTGGCGAAAGCCGATGCTCCGGATGCCGACAAGTCTCGGAAACTGGCCGCCGGCGCGGCTCACAGCACGATCGGATGGGCTTACCTCAAGCAGGAAAAGACCACATCAGCGATACCCGAGCTTAAAACTGCTACGGGGTTGCTCAAGGGGCAGGACGACCAGCAGTATGCTCGCGCCCTCTATGGTCTTGGGTTCGCTTACGCCAAGCAGAACAAACTGACCGAGGCGCGCGAAGTCCTCACCGAGGCCGCTAAGATTCCCGGTCCCCTGCAGGCTATGTCGCAGGATTTGCTGACGAAGGTCAATAGCGCGAGGGCTAAGGGCAGATAGGCTTGGGCCGGTACTTCTCATCGCGTACTGGTTGCGAAATTACTGCAAAGTCTTGAGTAAATCCTCGGAAAGTGTTTGGGCCTTCCACGCGAGATTTCGGGCTCGCTCGGGGTCCTCGGTTTTAACCGCGGCTTTCGACTGATCCATATATTGCCGGATCTGCGTGACCATATCCTGTTCGGTCGCGCTTAGTTGCCGTCCCACGATCTTCTTCAAATTTTCATCCGTGGTCTCGAGCATCTGAGTCGCGGTAGCCTTCTCTTGGATTGCTTGCCCACCGGTCGTTTCACCGCCCAGCTGAATCGCAGGCTCCGATGTCCCTCCCTGGCGGACAACGACCTTCGGCGGCGGGCAATTACTGTTCGCGCTTCCAGTTGAAGACGTTTGCCCTGTCGCGCTGCCAGTGGCTGCAGGGTCGCTCGAATTTGAAGCCGAGGAACCTGACACGGGAGCCGCGGGACAGCCGGATTTCGCTTTTTTCTTGTGGTGAATTGGTTTTGCGGACGGTGATTTCGTCGGTGCGGCTGGAGTCTGGGTTGGGGCAGACGGTGATTGCGTTGTTCCTGACGTACTTTGGGCGTCGGAAGAATTTGTGGAGGTCTGGGCAGACAGGTCCACTGGCGCGCCTCCGATAACAGGAGTCGCACTGAACAGACTGATCAGGAAAATTGCAGCCAGAGTCATGCTGGGATCACGAGTGGCCCGATATTGCGGCTCCTTGATCTTACGCCTCGAAGTGGACGGCAGCTACGGATTCCGCCGCCGAGGATTTTTGTCATTTAGTCTCCGCGCTGCAGGGCTGCCGTATCGGAAACATGGTCCGCAGTTGCTGTCGGCAGTCCAGCCAATGGAATCTGGAAGCGGAAAATCGTACCGCTGGTTTCGGCGGATTCGAAGTCCACCATCCCATAGTGCCATTGAAGAATTTGATAAGTCTGCGCCAATCCGATGCCGCTGCCTTCTTTTTTCGTCGTGAAGTAAAGCTCAAATATTTTGTCGTGCATGTCTTTCGGAATTCCGGAGCCCTCATCTCGAATCTCGGCGACAACAATATTGTTCTCGGCTCGGGTTGAGATCGTAAGAGTTCCTCCTGCGGGCATTGCTTGAACTCCGTTGATCACGACGTTAAGAAAGGCCTGCTTCATCAGATCGACATCCACTTTTACCGGAAGCCGCTGCTCTGCACGATGGCGTACGACTGAGACTCCGTGCTGTTCAGCATCGGGTGTGGCGAGCAGCACTACGTCGTCCAGCAACCGCCGGAGATCGATTTCCTCCAGGTGCAGATCGCGAGGACGGGTGAAGTCCACGAGCGTTTGCACGACGCGGTCGAGCCGCCGGATTTCGCTATCGATAATATCCATGTGACGGCGCGTATCGGGCTCCTGGTGCGCCAGCTTGTTTTGCAGAAGCTGCAAGTGCAGGACGATCGCATTGATTGGATTTTTTACTTCGTGCGCTACGCCGCGGGTCAGACGTCCACTCGCTGAAAGCCGGCGGGACATCTCGATCTCGTCGCCGATCCTGCGCACTGATTCAGTATCGCGCATGATGAGGAGCGCGCCGATTTGCGAATTTTTCTCCTGCACGAAATCGAGTGAAACCTGGACCCGTTTCCCTCCCGCCGCTTCGAATTCCTTTTGCAGAATGGGACGGCGGCGCTCGAACGCATCGAGCAATGCCGTTCCCAGCAGAGTGTCGCGATCGAATACTTCATGGACTGTGTGGCCGAGCAATTCTCCGCGAGGGCGGCCAAGAAAAGCCTCGACGGGAGCGCTCACCAAGACCACGCGGGAATCGCGGGCGAAGAGCATCAGTCCATCCTGCAACTTCGCCATCAGTTGGTCTACGTTGTCTTTGAGGGCGGAAAAGATCTCGCGGCTATCACGAATCTGGCGTCCAAGATTGGCGATCTTGAGAGTGACGAGCCCGTACTCATCGTGGCCAGACTCCTCCTCGGAAATCGCATCTGCGTCCCCCGCGCTTACACTGTCGAGATTGCGGCTGATTGCTTTCAGCGGCCCCAAAGCCAGATTGGAGATCCCCGCTGCCAGCAGGAGCGACACAAACACGACGGCAATTGAAATGTAGAGCGCCTTCATCAGGCGGGCAGCGACTTCGCTCTTTAAAAGACTGTTTGCACGCCGATCCGGATCGTACCGAAAGGGGCACCGTTCAATTCGAGCGGATACGTCACCTCATACACTGCGGCCGGGCTGAACACCAGCCGGATCTGTTCGCGAAATCGTGCTCGAACCAATTGCTGAAAGTCAGGCCGAGGATGAACTATTTTGCCGACCATGTTGGCATTGGTATGGAGTAAGGCCTTGCCATTGGTGTCGACGATGGCGACGTCGTAGATGAATCTCCAGTCGCCGGGATCGGACTGCAACAGGTTGTTGAGGTCCACATCCGTTTGCATGTACTCGGTTACGGCGCGGCTAACCGCAACCGGGTCGCTGGTGTCGATCGAGGTGCTGCTGAAATCGGGAACTGCATTGCTCGCAGCGTACGCCAGTTGATGGGTCAGGCTCGTTGCCGTTTCATAGGCGTTTGCAATTCGAAGGCGAAGAATTTGAGAGATGTATAGAAATGAGAAAGCCGACACCATCACCGTGACCATTAAGGTGATGACAAGCACGATGATGGTTTTCCTTCTCAGCATGACGAATATACAGACGAAATATATTAAAGAGAGCCGGTTGTGGGACGGCTCGAATCTTTAGCTGCTGGGCACTTCTTCCTTGCCAGTGACGGCATCGGACGCGCTTCCGTATTCCTTCAACTTGTTATGAAGGGTCTTAAGGCTGATCCCAAGAATTTCTGCCGCTCGCGTCTTGTTATTGCTTGTAGCCTCAAGAGTTTTCAGGATCAGCATTTTCTCGGCTTCCTCAACGGTCGTGCCCACACCGAGTCGTACTGCATCCGGATCGTTGGCAGCGGTTCGCAGCGGCGCCTGTCCGAAACCCGGAGGTAGATGCTTGGTTTCGATCATGCCTGAGTCACAGACGATGACGGCGCGCTCGATCGTGTTGCGTAGTTCGCGAACGTTACCCGGCCACGAATAATTGTTGAACTGGTTGAGCACGGCTTCGCTGGCGGCATTGACCTTGCGGGCGTGCTTCCCACTCATTTCCGCGAGTAGGAGCTGCACCAGGCTGGCTATGTCCTCTTTATGCTCGCGGAGAGGTGGCATGTGAATATTAAATACGTTCAGCCGATAGTATAGGTCGCCGCGCAATTCGCCCCGGGAGACAGCTTCGTCCGGTATTTTGTTGGTGGCTGCCAGCACGCGGACGTCGACGGCGGTCTCGACCTTGCTGCCCAGGCGGCGCAGTTTACGATCCTCCAGTACGCGCAGCAGCTTGGCTTGGGTTCCAATAGGCATCTCGCCGATTTCATCAAGGAGCAACGTCCCGCCTTCCGCCAACTCAAAGCATCCAATGCGACGTTCCAGCGCCCCCGTGAATGCACCTTTCTCGTGCCCGAAAATTTCACTTTCCATCAACGTGTCCGGAATCGCGGCGCAGTTGATGGCAACAAAAGGACGATCTTTCCGGGGGCTAAGGTCATGAATCGTGCGGGCCACGAGTTCCTTGCCTGTTCCGCTCGCGCCGGTGATCAGCACCGAGGCCGTGCTGGGTGCGACCATTTCAATCAACCGGAAGATCTCTTGCATCTTGCGGGAGGCACCGCTCAAGCGGCCAAGGGATCCGCTGTCGCGCAACCGCCTCCGAGTAGCCTCAAGTTCCGCGCGTGTTCCCAGCAATGCGGATGCGTTGGAGAGTATCGTCCTCAGCCGGTTGGTGTCGATCGGCTTGGTGATGTAGTCGTACGCCCCCATCCTCATCGCCTGTACCGCGCTGTCGATTGTTCCCTGGGCGGTGACCAATATCACGGCGATAGTCTGGGCTTGTTCCGCCAAATGTCCCAGCAACTCGATGCCGCCCATTCGCGGCATTTTGAGATCGGTGATCACGATCGAAGGCGACCATTGTGTCGCTTTTTCCAGACCCTCGGCTCCGTCCCGCGCAGTCTCGACGCGAAATCCCCAGGAAGTGACGATTTCAGCCAGGCCAGAACGTTCGTTTTCCTCGTCTTCGACAATCAGTACTTTTTCGTGGCTCATCGTCTTGTTGTTTACCCTCTTGGTACGTGTCCCTGCGTCAGAAAGCCAAGGCTGAAACTGGACCGAACCCCAACGATACGCGGCCTGCTTCCCTGCGGGCAAGGTCTAGGACGACGCCGGACGACGACGATGAGGTCGCAAGATTTGAAAATTTCAATTTGAGACAACCGGGGTGGTGCTGGATGTCGTAAATCGGCTATACGGAGTCTACGCTTTTGCTTTAGGCTGCGGTGATATAGAATTTTTCGTTCCGAGGGGTAGGTCTCACTTACAACGCATTTTGCAGATGCCGATCAAGCGTCTGGTTTCGCAGACGTTCCGGCGAACGATTATTTTTGGAGGAGTTTCCATGACAAGTAGGAGAGCAACGCGCACGTGTGGCAGAACATTGTCCAGCGTGATAGCACTTATCACAGCAGTTCTAATTTCTAGTTCTGCTTTTGCGCAGACTTCTTCCACAACGAAGTCGAGCGATTCCACACCGAAGTGGGACTTCTTCGCGGGATATCAGTTTACCGCTCCGGGTGGAACGGTCCCCTTTACGCCCAGCAACCCCGCCAGTCCAATTCCGTATGCGCTGCCGAATGAGGCCCGCGGCGGCGGTTCGGCTCTTACTTACAATTTTGATCCCCACTGGGGAGCGGAAGTTGACGCGGGCTACAGCCGTGACACACAGTCAGCGTCGTCGGAATGGACTGTGAGTGCCGGACCGAGATTCATGTGGCGTACCGATCCGGGACCAAACTTCTTCATGCATGCTCAAGTTGCTTTTAATCGGGTGAGCTATGCTGCAGGACAGAACGATAACAATGGCATCGGCGCGATTCTCGGTGGCGGCATCGATATTCCGTTCTCGAAGATGTTTGCGTGGAGACTGATTCAAGCCGACTACGTTTATGCCCGTCACAACTATGCAGGTTATGCAGATTCGCAATTTCCTTCTCTGCGTCGCCCGAGCTTAGAAGGTGCACGTCTCCGTACCGGTATTGTCGTCAGCTGGGGTGGGGCTCCCGCGATACCTCCCGCGGCTGCCTGCTCCGTGCAGCCGACTGAAGTAATGGTAGGCGAACCGATCACGGCGACCGTGACGGCCAGCAACTTCGACCCGAAGCACACGGTTACGTACAGTTGGAGTGGCAACGGCGGGCAGGTTACCGGAAAAGACACAACCGCCAGCATCGACACCAACAACGCCGCCCCGGGCAGCTATACCGTTACGGCACATGTGACCGATCCGAAGGCCAAGAAAGCTAACGAAGCGACTTGCACAGCGACCTTTACGATCAAGCCTCTGCCACCCAAGAATCCTCCAACCGTGTCTCTGTCGGCAAGCCCTGCAGAGTTGGTACCTGGCGGAACCGTCAATCTCTCAGCCTCTTGTACGAGTCCTGATGGCGTGCCAGTGTCGGTTGCGAACTGGACAACTTCAGCTGGCACGGTTACTGGCACCGGAACTTCCGCTACTCTGGATACCGCCGGTCTGCCTCCCGGACCGATCACGGTGAACGCGACTTGCACCGATTCGCGCGGTCTGAATGCGCAAGCCACGACGCAGGTCACGATCCAGAATCCTCCGCCGCCACCGGTGGACAAGGCTCTGGAAGCGCGGCTTGCGCTGCACAGCGTTTACTTCCCGACAGCTCAACCGACTCCGAAGAATCCAGAGGGCGGTCTGCTTCCGGGACAACAGAAGGTCCTGATCAACCTCGCCACTGACTTCAAGAAATACCTTGAAGCAAAGCCAGATGCTCACATCACCCTCGAAGGTCACGCCGATCATCGAGGAACTGTCGAGTTCAACCAGGCGCTTACGGAACGCCGCGTATCTCGCGTCAAGGCCTTCCTGATTGAGCAGGGAGTTCCTGCAGGGGATATCGACACGAAAGGGTTGGGCAAAGAACACAACCTAACGACGGAAGAAGTGAAACAGTCGATCGAGCAAAACACCGAACTGACTACCGAAGAGCGCAAGCGAGCTTTGGCGCGAATCGTGGTCATCCGGATGGCTAGCAATCGCCGTGTTGACATCACTCTGAACTCCGGCGGCCAGACCGAAACCTCAGTCCGGCAGTTCCCCTTCAACGCTGCTGATGCGCTGACTCTCATTGGTGGCCGAGAGGGCGAGATGAAGGCAACCAAACCCGCTCCCAAAAAGAAACCTGTGAAGAAACAGTAGTCTTGGGTAGCTGTACATAGCAGCGAATTCGAAGCGGAGAGCGCATGATCGGCTCTCCGCTTTTTTCTTGTGTTGTTTACGATTCCGAGAACGAACGATCTTCTCAAACGGAAAAATCTACACAGAACTGCATAATCTGCGATCGCAAGTCGTTGATTCGATGAGATCGCGTCTGGTATTCGTCTTGCCACTCCTTTTTTAAGAAGTGCGGCGCAAAGATGATTCAGATGAACCGGTTCTGTGGATTGCAAGGCGTTTGGACTGGAGTATTGGCTGTAGCCCTGCTCGTCGCAGCTGGCTGCTCGCGATCGGTCGACGTCCCGACGGAAGAGGGAAGCGCACCAACCGGGCAGACTCCGTTTCATGACGACACCGCTCAGCCGTCATCGGCCGCTCTGGCCGACTATTATCCTTCCAGTGATAGCCGGACGAGTGCGAGTCTCCCCTTTCACGACTCTCAAAGCCTTCCCGCCGGCACGCTGCTGATGGTTCGACTCAAAGATCCGATCTCGGCCGGAAAATCTGGTGTCCATGAGCCTTTTGAAGGGAGCCTGGACGAAGCTGTCGTGATCGACGGGAATATTCTGATCTCACGGGGCGCAGTTGTCACTGGTCGTGTAGAGTCAGCCCGTACTTCCAATCTGAAGCCCAATCGTGGCTATCTTCGCTTGGCTCTGGAATCAGTTAACGTTGCCGGGGTAGATGTGCCCGTACAAACAGCCAGCCTTTTTGTGCGCCAATCGCCGCAAGATGACGCATCAGGCTCTCTAATTCGCCTTGAGAAGGGCCGGCAGCTAACTTTTCGGCTCAGGGAACCGGTCTACGCGGCCAATCGCGTCGGACCTGTTGCTCGCTAATTCTTCTGAATTTCCTCTTCCTGCCTAGTTTTCCACAGAAAGATTTCCCGTTTTAGTGACATCTGCCCTTAGCAAGCACAGCCTCGCCTGTCTATAGTGGGCCGCAATGACAGAAATTCACGATCGTCAGAGTATGCGCTTTGTCCCATTTCGGGAAAACGAAGGTATGGGCCGCACAGGACAACGGTTCCTTTCGGGATTGGTTCCGCGCAGAGTGATGATATGAGTGCAGCAGTAGAAATTACGTCGGCCGAAGATTTCCCCACTGAATTCCGAATGCTCTTCGAGAATGCGCCTTTCGGACTGGCGCATTGCCAAACCGATGGCCGGGTTATCTCGATGAATGCAGCCTTGGAACGAATGCTCGGTTCTCCAGCCGCTTCCCATCTTCGGCTCGCCGACCTGATTCGCGTTCCGGATCACACAGCCACGAACGGATTCATTTCCGAACTATCGCAAGGCCATCGAAACAGCTTCCAGATCGAGTCACCAACGACAGAATCGAGAGGCCAAACTTTGCATTGGACCGTCTGGAGATCGACGCAGGGCAACGCTTCAGACGATCACATCTATGCGTTAGCGCAAGAATGTTCTCCCGCGCAGATAGGAGAACAAAGACTTCAGGCTGGTCGCCTCGAAGCCGTAGGCCGTCTCGCAGGTGGAGTCGCACATGATTTCAACAATCTTCTGACCGGAGTGTTGCTTTACTGCGACCTCCTCATGGCCACTCTCGAGCCCGGCAACCGAGCACGAAAGTACGCTGAGGAAATCCGCAAGGCTGGTCTTCAGGCCACCGGTCTCGTGCGGCAGCTACTTGCGATTGTTAAACCCACTCGCAGCGAGCCTCGATTGCTCTCACTCAATGAAATCGCCGAGAGTATGCGCAATCTGTTAGTCCGACTCATCGGCGAGAACATCGAGTTGAAGTTCACCCTCGACTCCGACCTGGGGCTGATCAAGATGGACCCCACCCAAGCTCAGCAAATTCTGCTGAATCTGGCGCTCAACGCTCGCGATGCGATGCCAGGCGGAGGCCGAATCTCGATCGAAACCAGCGACTGCCGACTCCAGGTATTGGCTGATGCCGGCGATAAGCCAAGTCAAAACGCTGTTCCTGCCTTGCGCTCTGCTTACCGTGGAAGACAACGGCGCCGGCATGGACGCCCATGTCCGAGCTCATTTGTTCGAACCCTTTTTCACCACCAAGGAAGGGAAGGGCACCGGTCTTGGCCTAGCCACCGTTCACGACATCGTTACCGGCAACGGTGGACTGATCTATGTGAACAGTGAAATGGGTCGAGGCACTCGCTTTAGTGTGATTCTGCCGCTTGTCCCGGCGCCGCTTACGGATTCATGCAAGACCAAGAGTTTTTATCCCAGCAAAATCGGGGAATCACCTTTATCCAAGGAAGAGGACTAATAGCCATGACGTCAGCAGCTCTAAGGCCGATTACAACCGCTCCGCAATTCGAACCCGCCAACTTTCTTAACCTTCTCATCATCGACGATGAACGATCGATCCGTGAGGCCTGCAGGGAAGTTGCTCAGTCTCTGGGATTTTCCGCGCAGATCGCGGATTCCGCCGAGCAGGCTTATCGAACTCTGGACCTGCAAAGCTTTGACGCCGTTCTGCTCGACCTGCGTCTGCCCGGAGCCGGAGGACTGGATGCTTTGCGACGCATCAAAGAGAGACGTCCCGAGGCTGTGGTCATCGTCGTAACTGGGTATGGAACTGTGCAGTCAGCGGTTCAGGCGATGAAGAACGGCGCCTACGACTATGTAACCAAGCCATTCAGCGTCGACGAACTCAAGATGTTGCTCGAGCGCGTTGCCAGCCACTTGAAACTGAAGTCAGAAAACCGCCTGCTGCGGGAGAAAGTGAAATCCAAACAGGGATTCGGCGGCATCGTCGGCCGCGCGCCCGAGATGGAGAAGCTCTATCGCATCATCGCCAAGGCGGCCAACAGCGTTCATCCCGTCTTGATCCTGGGCGAAAGCGGAACCGGCAAGGAAATGGTCGCCCGCTCGATTCATTATTCCGGTCCATTCCGCGACAAGCCATTTATTCCAGTCGACTGCGGATCTCTCGTTCCGACTCTGATCGAGAGCGAGCTTTTCGGCTACGTGAAGGGCGCTTTCACCGGTGCGAATCAAACAAAAGATGGACTCATGGCCATGGCCGAAGGTGGGACTATCTTCCTTGACGAAGTCGGAGAACTTCCCGTCGATCTGCAAGCAAAAATGCTGAGGGCCATCCAGGAGAAAGAAATTCGGCCGGTAGGCGGCACTCGCCGCGTTCCGATCAACGTCCGTATCCTCGCAGCAACGAACCGCGATCTCGAACAGGCTGTGATGCAGGGCACGTTCCGGCGCGATCTTTACTTTCGTCTCAATGTGCTGAGCCTGCGTATCCCCAGCCTGCGCGAGCGCCGGCAAGATATTCCTCTGCTCATTGGCCATTTTCTAGAGCGCATGGCGCGGAGCTCGAGCCTTGAGAAGATGCTGAGCGACGATGCGTTGAAGGCACTGCTCGCATATGATTGGCCGGGCAATGTGCGCGAACTTGAGAATTGCCTCGAGCGCTGCTATGCCTTCACCAGCGGTCCGCTGATTCATGTCAGCGATCTGCCTCGTGAGATCGCCAACCTACCAGTTCCCCAGTCGTCCAATGGCGATGGAAACGCTAATGGAACTCTGAAAATCGTTCCCATCGCGGAGCTCGAGAAGCAGACGATCCTCAACGCGATCACCGAGCTGAATGGCGATAAATTGCGGGCTGCAAGGCTGCTCGGTATCGGAAAAACTACGCTATACCGCAAGCTCAAGGACTACGCCGCGCAGGGAGCGTGACCTCCCAGCCCGATTCGAAACTGCATTACCGGCGGCGCGTTCCGCAACGGGAAGCCTGCCTGCTGAAGACGGCCCAAGGATAGTGTTTTCAGCATGCAGGCGGTGGCGTCCGACGTGCTATAGGAAGGTTATGATCCTACTCATTACGTCATCCGCCACCGGCACTCAATGCGCCGAAAGCTTGCATGCCGCCACCAGTCAGGATGTTCATTGGGCCCAAACTCCTCAAGATGGCGCCGCACGACTCCGCGAGCAAGTCTATTCGGTGGCCGTCATCGACCAATTCCTATTGGAAACCGAGCCGCAAGAAAGCGACCAGATGATCGAACACCTTGGGACAGCTTTTCCGGTTTATATCAATTTCGCAGTTACCAATATGGAGCGACTGCTGCGAGAGGTGAGATCGGCACTCCACCGGCGCAGGCGCGAGGAAGCAACTGCGCGCCGGGCCGTCGCCGAGCAGTTGCACAGCGAGATGAATGAAACGCTGACGGCGATGCTGCTCTCCTGTGAGTTGGCAATGTCAGTCCCAGGCATGCCGGATCGTGCCACGGAAAAGATTCGCGTCATCGATAATCTGGCGCGCGAACTGCGGTTGCGACTGGAGGTGAACTGACCGCATCCGCCGAGGCGGATAGTGCAATTTTTTGCACCTGTTTCCGTCAAAATGCCCGTCCTCCCGCCCGGAATCCGCACTAGAATAGGGCAACGCACGCGAGACGGCCGCAGGTTGCGGCTCCCGTTGTGCTCCCGGAGGTTCTGTGCACGTCCTCGTCACCGCCGACTCGCTCTCCGGTTCGTGGACCTACGCGCGCGAACTCGTGACGGGCCTCGTGACGCGCGGTGTGCGCGTCACGCTGGTAAGCTTCGGCGAAATTCCTCTTCCCGATCAGACCTCCTGGATGGATCACCTGCACGGCCTCGACTACCGGCCCACTGCATTTCGCTTGGAGTGGATGCAGGAAGCAGAAGAAGATTTTCCGGAATCGTCGGCATTTCTGGTGTCACTCATCCGCGAACTTCGTCCGGACGTGTTGCACCTCAACCAGTTTTGCTACGGGAATCTGCCCGTCGATGTTCCCCGCGTAGTGATGGCCAATGGCGATCTAATCACCTTTACTCAGGCAGTCCACGATCGGCCGCCCCAGCCGGATCGCTCGCTCGGTTGGTATCGCAAAACGGTCCGCGAAGGCCTGATGGGCGCCGATGCCGTAGTAGCTCCTTCTGTGTGGATGCTCGACCGCATTACAGCCTGTTACGGCGCTCCTCCGCGCGGCGAGGTGATTTATCCAGGACGGAATCCGATTTTCTTCAATCCCTACGTCAGTAAGGACGACTGTGTACTGTCGGTGGGAAGATTGATCGACGCCAGCAAGCAAGTATTTCTGCTGACGCAACAAGTGCATCCGTTGCCGGTCTGCATCGTCGGGGCTGAGCAGACTGTGCCACCTCCACGCATTCCAATTCGTGCGGACGTGAAAGTGGCGACCGAGCAGACATCCGTTGCAATTCGCGGCCCGCAGACCGACGCGCAACTCCGCGCGCTATATAGTCGCGCCGCGATATATGCCGCGACTTCGCGATACGAGCCTCTGGGGATGCCTGCACTCGAGGCTGCCTTTTCTCGGTGCGCGATCGTCGCCAATGATATCCCCAGCTTCCGCGAAGTCTGGGGCGATGCCGCTTTATATTTCCGCACGAATGACGCTGCTAGCCTTGCCGAAAATATTCGTTTGCTGAACGAAGATCGCGCGATGCGTCGCGCCTATGCCGAACTCGCCTACACCCGCGCCCGCGAGCGCTTCACCACCAAGCGCATGATTGATCAATGTCTGCAACTTTATCGCGGACTGATCGCAAAACGATCCATGGCAGCCTGAGATTCCAGTTTGAAAACTCGCTGCGCTTTCCTTCCTGAACACCGCAGGTATTTCCAGTCATAAATCCCCGCCCGCGCGGCAAGACATATTCGCTATCTTAATGGTATCTTTCTAAGGCTTACTATAAACCCGTAAGGTTGGAGGATTTGGAATTATGGCTCAAGTGAAAATCACCGTCAGGCCGAATGGACCGTTTCGCGTGGAGGCTCCGGAAGGTTCGGTCGAGTTGGTGGATGTAAATGGCAACCAGTTTGACCTCACGGGTAAGACCGCCTTTTCTCTTTGCCGCTGTGGTGGCTCGGTGAATAAGCCATTCTGCGATGGAACCCACAGCAAAATCGGGTTCCAGGGTGCAGAACTCGCCGTGAAGAAGGCCGATAGCGGTTCGTAGTTCCGGAGGCGGATGGTGCGCGATTCACGGGACCAGCAACTGGGCATGCATCGCAAGATCACTCGCCGTGACTTCATCAACGGTGTTGCGGTGACTGCCGGTGCATCCCTGATGCCTCCGCGCCTGTTTGCCGCGAAAACTAACGACCCCGAGAAGTCGCCCGACTACTATCCTCCGTCGCTAACCGGTCTTCGCGGCAGTCATCCCGGATCGTTCGACGTCGCTCACAGCCTTCGCGACGGAACCTTCTGGGAATCGGTGGGCAAGCCCGAAGATACTGGCGAAACTTACGATCTGATCATTGTCGGTGGCGGCATCAGTGGCCTGGCGGCAGCGCATTTCTACCGTAAAGCTGCTGGTCAGAATTCGCGCATCCTCATTCTTGAGAACCACGACGATTTTGGCGGGCATGCCAAGCGCAACGAGTTCCAGGCAGGGAAGAGGACGTTGATCGGATACGGCGGCACTTACTCGATCGAGAGCCCCGAGCCGTATAGCGCCGTCTCCAAGACGGTGATAGAGGAATTGGGAATCGACGTAAAGGCCTTTCCCCAATATCTTGAGCGCAGCCTATACACAACCGACGGACGAGTGCCAAAGATCTTTTTCGACGAGCAGACTTTCGGAACAAGCAAGTTAGTCGATGATCCATTCCCGTTCCCCGGTGGTGAGACTTTCGATCTTGCCGCGACCGGCCCGGATGCATGGAATCATTTCCTGTCGGAGGCTCCGATTGCGGAGCAAGCGCGCAAAGACGTAGCACGCCTCTGCCGGGAAAAGAAAGACTATCTTCCACAGCTCAGTTCCGAACAAAAGAAAGACCGCCTGGCTCGCATCAGCTATGCCCAATTCCTAACAGAAGCTGCGGGTATGCATGCTGACGTGATCCGTCTTTATCAAACGATATCGCAGCCATTGTTTGGTGTCGGCATCGAAGCCATCGCAGCACTGGATGCCTCAGACACTGGCTATCCCGGCTTCCAAGGAATGGGGCTTGAAGCGGAGGGACTCAGCAACGAGCGAAGCTACTTCTTTCACTTCCCCGACGGGAACGCAACCATCGCGCGCCTATTGTTGCGCAGTTTGATTCCACAGGCTGTGCCCGGTAACTCGGCGACAGACGTCGTTACCTCCCGGGCAAACTACGCCAAGCTCGATGAAGAATCTTCCCCAGTTCGAATTCGTCTGAGCAGCACCGCTGTGCGCGTTAAACATCTGGGAGATGCCGCAACCGCAAAGCAAGTGGAAGTCAGCTACGTGCGCGGCGGAAAGCTCTATACCGCCAAGGCAAAGAACTCCGTCTTAGCCTGCTGGCATGTGGTGATCCCTTACATCTGCGACGAGCTTCCGAGCAAACAGAAGGATGCGCTGGCTTCAGCACAAAAAGTGCCGTTGCTCTACACGAATGTGGTCTTGCAGAACTCTGCGTCGTTTTACAAGCTGGGCGCGAATTCAATCTACGCCCCGGGCGGTTATCACACTCATGTCGATATGGACTTGCCGGTCAGCATCGGAGACTACCACTGTCCGCGAACATCCGACGACCCGGTTGTCATCCACATGAGCAAGTCTCCGTGCAAACCCGGTATGCCTGCGCGCGATCAGCACGCAGCAGGACGCATCGAACTCTATGGTGCAAGTTTCGCAAGAATCGAGCGGAAGATCCGCGAACAGCTAACACAAATTCTTGGTCCGGGTGGTTTTGATCCCGCACGTGATATCGCGGCGATCACGGTCAACCGCTGGCCGCACGGCTATGCCTACGAATACAGCAGCCTGTGGGACAAGTTTGTGCTCGATGGCGGCGAGACGCCTTGCGAAGTGGCCCGCAGGCCCTTGGGGCGCATTGCAATTGCCAATAGCGACGCGGGTGCGCGCGCCTACACCGACGAAGCGATCAACCAGGCCTACCGCGCTGTCGGCGAGATCACGAGAGCCTGAAGGATCTTGCGCAGCGGTTCGAATGCGCCGCAGCTCTTCTGTGAGCTCGAGAAAATTTCGTCTTTGAAAGAACTCTGCGGAGGACATCCGTGTTCGATTCACGTGACCGCGAACTGGGCATGCATCGCAAGATCACGCGCCGTGACTTCATCAACGGCGTGGCCGTAACCGCCGCCGCATCGATGATGCCGTGGCATCTCTTTGGCGAAGATACCGCGAGCCCGGAAAAATCTCCCTCCTACTACCCTCCCGCATTAACGGGCATGCGCGGCAGCCATCCCGGATCCTTCGACGCAGCCCATGCACTTCGCGACGGCACGTTCTGGGACTCTGCCGGCAAGCCCGAAGACACCGGCGAGACCTACGATCTGATTGTCGTTGGCGGCGGTATCAGCGGCCTGGCGGCTGCTCACTTCTATCGCAAGGCGATGGGTAACAGTGCACGAATCCTGATTCTCGATAATCACGACGATTTCGGCGGACACGCCAAGCGCAACGAGTTCCGCGTGAACAGTGCCTTCCGCCTGGGTTTTGGCGGTACATTCTCCATCGAGAGCCCCGCGCCCTACAGCGCCGTGGCCAAGGGAGTGATTGAAGAACTCGGAATCGATGTGCCGTCTTACTCGAAATACTTCGACAAGAACCTCTACCGTTCTTTCGGACTACGCCCCAAAATCTTTTTCGACAAAGAGACGTTCGGCGTCGACAAGCTTGTGATCAATCCCTAGCCCCCACGGCGGAAACGAGAGCGAGGACGCTGCCATCGGATCACAGTCCTTGCTGAAGCAGTTCCTCGCCGAGGCGCCGATCGCCGATCAAGCGAAGCGAGACCTGCAGCGCCTCCACGACGATCCGAAGGACTATTTCCCGGCCCTGACTTCAGACGAAAAGAAAGCCAAGCTGGCACGCATCAGCTATGCGAATTTCCTGAAGGATATTGCGGGCGTTCACGAGGACATCATCAAACTGTATCAATCCCTGCCTCACGGCCTCTTCGGAGTTGGAATCGATGCTGTCGCCGCGCAAGACGCCTGGGGATTCGATCTGCCCGGCTTCTCCGGTATGAAGCTCGATCCCACGCCCGGCAAAGGCATGAACCGTGACGCAATTCCAAACGAAGAAGCCGAAAAATATTTCTTCCATTTTCCCGACGGCAATGCGACGATCGCGCGCCTGCTGGTTCGAAAGTTGATCCCTGATGCGCTCGCCGGCAGTGGGATGGCCGAAGTCATCCTAGCGAAAGCGAACTATGCGAAGCTCGACCAATCTAGTTCGCCCGTGCGCATTCGTCTGAACAGCACAGCCGTGCGCGTGAAGCACCTGGGCGACGCTGCCAGCGCAAAAGAGGTTGAGGTAACCTATGCTCGCGGAGGCAAGGTCTATACGGCTCGAGCGAAGAACTCAGTCCTCGCCTGCTGGCACGTAGTGATTCCCTATATCTGCGAAGAGTTGCCCGACCCGCAGAAAGAAGCTCTCGCTTCCGCGCAGAAAGTTCCGCTCCTGTACACCAATGTCGCCCTGCGTAACTGGACGTCATTCCAGAAAATCGGAGCGAATTCGATCTACGCGCCAAGCATGTATCACAGCGGCGTGAATCTCGACTTACCCGTAAGCATCGGCGGATACGAATGCGCGCGCAAGCCGCAGGAGCCGATCGTCATTCACATGATGAAGGCGGCCTGCCATCCCGGACTTCCGGCGCGCCAGCAGCACAGCGCCGGTCGAATGGAACTCTACACGACGAGTTTTGAGACGATGGAGCGTAAGATTCGCGATCAACTAGCTCGCACCCTGGGGTCGGGCGGGTTCGATCCTGCCCGTGACATCGCGGCCATCACCGTGAATCGGTGGCCTCATGGCTACGCTTACGAATACAACTCTTTGTTTGATCCGTTCTGGTTGGAAGGCGGAGTGACTCCCTGCGAGATTGCCCGCAAGCCCCACGGGCGCATCGCAATCGCGAACGCCGACGCCGGAGCCTATGCCTACACCGACGAAGCGATCAACCAGGCCTACCGCGCCGTCGGGGACATCACAAAGACGTAGAGGGAGGGGAAGAGACACCCGCTATGGTTCCCCGTGCCCGCCCCTCATTTGCGCAGCTTTAGTCTGCGCGTCTTGCGCCTGCTGTGTCATTCCTTTGGCCTCGTACGCATCAGCCAAGGCATTCTCCAGGTCGGGATCATCGCCGTTCTGCTCCCGTTCCTTCAGATACGACGCGATGGCGTCGTCGTACTGCTTCAGCTGCGCTTGAGAGAGACCCATGCGGTAGTAAACGCCCGCGGCCTGAGGAGCAATCCGCAAGGCAGTCTTGTATTCGTCGATTGCGCCTGCATGATTTTGCTGGTCCGCCAGCGCCATGCCAAGTCCGGTGTGAGCCTGGGCATTGTTCGGGTCGAGTTCCGTTAGTTTCGCAAACTGTTCCTGCGCGTTTTTCGCCTCTCCCTGATTCAGGAACGCGGCGCCCAGATCTATACGGGCATTAACGTTTTGCGGCTGGATATCCAGTACTTTTTTTAGTTCCGACTCACCATCAATCATCCGCCCGGTTCTAAAGTATTCGCGCGATAGTTCGTAATGCGCCGACGCGTCCTGTGGGTTCTGGCTAATCGTCTTTTCAAGGCCGGAAATCTTCTGCTCAGCATTTCTTCGAGCATCAAGGATGGCTCTTCCATAGTGCAACGACGATCCACGCCATCGCTGTATCCCAAATCCGCCAGAGGCCACGAGCAAAACCACAAAAAGAATGACCCCGGCCCGCCGCATCGGTTTGGCGTAGTCAGGGGCAACCCGGGCGATCAGCGCCCCGAGGATTAATCCGCTGACGAGTCCACCGATGTGGCAGGCGTTATCGATACCGCCAAACATCCCGCCAAAAAAGAGATTGAAGCCGGCGAAGATCAAAAGACTCCGCAGCGTTCCGCCAATGGCGACGCTGGGCAACGAAAACTCACCCAAATAGAACGACGCAATCAGAGCCCCGGCAAGTCCGAAGATCGCGCCAGAAGCTCCCACACTCAACACACCTGGATTCCAGCCTACGCTTGCCAATCCACCCGCGATGCCCGTGATCAGATAAATCGCGGCAAAGGTCCAGCGACCGTAGAGCGACTCCGCGAGGGCCCCAAGGTCCCACAAGCACCACATGTTAAATGCGATGTGGAGAATGCCGCCATGCAGGAACATGTACGTCAGCAGCCGCCACCAGTCTCCGGACAATGTGTAAGGTCCGAAGTTAGCGCCGAAGCTCACCAACGTTTGTCCAGGAAAATCGATGACCGCGCTGCTGGCAAATGCCATCGCGAGAAAGACAGCGATGTTAGCCCCGAACAAGATCTGGGTCAGCGAAATGCTGCTCTGGCCGCGCTTTACCCAAGGTGCCGGCAACACAACCTGTTTCGCTTCCTCGCCGTCTTCGCCGCGCTGCGCCGCCTCATGTTGCACACACCACTGGCAGATTTTTTTAAGCGACAGCGCGGGAAGCTGCCGTCCACATCGAATGCAGTTCGCCATATCTCTTAGAAAGAGTATCAGTAGTCAAAGGTGGGAAGAAACCAAAGAAGGGTAAGGACGCTACGATGGGTTTTTCTTCGTGAAACTTCGTGTCCTTCGTGGTGAAGCTTTTGCGGAAAGCGTTAATGGATGGTCTTCGTTTTTCTCGACATGTAATCCATCAGCAGATATTGCCCGAGCGTATAAGGAGTCGTGAAATACGCCTTCCCGCGGCACATCTCCGTCACTTTTTGCACAAACTGCACCAGCCCGTAATCCGACGCGAGCATAAAAGTGTTAATGAGAACACCAGCCCGCTTGCACTTCGAAACTTCTTCGAGCGTTTGGCTCACCACCAACGGATCAAGCCCGAACGCATTCTTATAAATGCGTCCGTCTTCTAGCGTCAGTGCAGACGGTTTGCCATCGGTAATCATCACGATCTGTTTCATGTCTTTGCGCTGTCGCTGCAGAATCCGCTGCGCCAGCCTCAATCCCTCGCGGGTATTAGTGTAGTACGGTCCCACCTTCACTCGCGCCAGTTGCGACAGAGGAATCTCCTCTGCCGAGTCGTGAAACAGCACGAGCGACAGGGAATCCCCGGGATACTGTGTGCGGATCAAATGCGACAGCGCCATCGCCACTTTCTTTGCCGGTGTGAACCGATCCTCGCCGTACAGGATCATAGAATGTGAGCAATCCAGCATCAGTACCGTCGCGCACGACGACTGGTACTCACACTGATGAACCTGCAAGTCTGAGTATTCGATGTTGAGCGGGAGTGTAAGTCCTTCACGCTGGATCGCACTCGAAAGCGTCGCCGTAATGTCCAGGTTCAGCGTATCGCCAAACTCGTAGGTCTTCGACGATCCGCTGGCTTCAATCCCGGTGGCTAGATCGCGCGTGTCGTGGCGTCCAAAGCTCGATTTGCCTAGAGATCCCAGCAGATTGCGCAGCGACTTGAATCCAAGAAAATCCAGGCTCTTATCGGTGATCTCGAACTTCGCTTGCTGCGCTTCGCCCGTCTGTCCACCGACGCTTGACCGGCGCGATGGATCGTGCGGCTCGTCGACCGAGATGTAATCTTCCTGTTGCATCCGCTCGATCAACTGCTCAATCAGCTCGTCGAGCTGCCCGTCCGCCATCATCTGCTCGATCTGTTCGCGCAAATGTTCGTCAAACGACTCGCCGTTCATCAGCGCTTCTTCAATCGCGCGTTTCAGGTCCTCAAGGGTGTGCTCCCCCTGAGGCATCTCATACCACATGGAATCCTGAAACCCACTCTGCAGAAGGTAATCCGATAGGGCTCCGAGCAGATCTTCCATGCTCATCTCGCCCGCAGCATCAGGCACGTATTTGGAATAACGAATGCGTTTCATGCTATTAGCTACGAGCCCTGAGCCGCGAGCTTTTAGTGTTTCGCTACTCCTCAGCGACGACTCGCAGTTCAGGATTTAATTAAACTGCCTTCTCGGCCGGTACGGCCTCTCATCCTGCTCAAACGACTTCTCTCTCACAGCCTCGGGCTTCTTCTCCCCAGCTTTGAAGACACGTTCTTCGCTGCGGCCGATGCGCTTGTGGGCGTGCAATCCTTCGAGGATGAATTCCGCCGCCGACACTTGCTGCTCCGGGCTTTCCTTCGGCGTCACGCCGAGCGGGCCAAGCTTGTCAAACAGCCCTTGAATCCCTTTCAGATTCTCCAGTGCCTCGACGGCCGGAACTGAATCCGAGAGTTGTACTTCGCCTCCCAGATCAAACCACTGCACAATCTGCTGCACGTTGGCGCCGGTGTAATACTCGTCGTAGGTCTTCGCGATGGCCGCGCGAATCAACTCGCGTCCTACGTGATCCGCGCCCTTCATCTCGCCTTCGTATTCCAATTCGAGCTTTCCCGTAATCGCCGGCAAGGCCGCGTAGATGTCGCTGATGCGCGGCACCACCAGCTTTTCCTGGTTGCGAATGGCCTCCGCTCAGCATTCGATATGACATTCTCCATCGCAGAAATCGGCAAGCCTTTGGCTTACGCCGGACCGCTTGTCAATTTTCTTGTCCTCGCGCGCGGCAAACGCGACTCGCTCGATCACTTCCTGTACATAGTTGGGAAGGTGCATCGCATGCCCATTCCTGCGCGTCCACGCTTCTTGCGCTGTGATTGCGATGCCTTCTTCCACTGTCGCCGGATAATGCGTCCGAATCTCCGAGCCGATACGATCCTTCAGAGGCGTAATAATTTTTCCTCGTGCCGTGTAGTCCTCCGGATTCGCGCTGAATACGAGTGCAACATCAAGCGGCAGACGAATCGGATATCCCTTAATCTGCACGTCGCCTTCCTGCATGATGTTGAACAATCCCACTTGGATCTTCCCAGCCAGATCGGGCAGTTCGTTGACCGCAAATATCCCGCGATTGGCGCGCGGCAGCAATCCGTAATGCACGGTCAACTCGCTCGATAATTCGTGTCCGCCACGAGCCGCCTTGATCGGATCGATATCTCCGATCAGATCGGCGATGGTCACGTCCGGCGTAGCGAGTTTTTCAACATAGCGCTCATCTGGCGTGAGATACGCGATAGGCGCAGCGTCTCCCAGTCGCGCAACTTCCTCGCGGCATCGCTTGCAGATCGGCGCATAAGGGCTGTCGTGAATTTCGCATCCAGCTAGATACGGCATCTGCGGATCTAATCAGGGTCGTCAAAGCCCGCAGGATGCGGCTTTTCGCCTGACCGCGAAGTCCGAGAAGAATGAAATTATGCCGCGATAAAATTGCATTGATAATCTGCGGGACAACGGTATCGTCGTATCCGACAATGCCCGGAAAAACCGCCGCGTCACCCTTTTCACTCAGGCGCGCTATGAGATTTTCGCGGAGTTCATCCTTAACGTGGCGCGTGCGTAAGCGCTCTTCGGAGAAAAGGCTGCGGCGCAGATCACCCAGCGTGCGCGGAACACTCATGAAAGGAACCCCCCCACAAACAAACTTGACCCGATTATACGCCGCATCACTGAATACGTTTTCTCAACGCGGCGATGCAAGATTAATGTACATGCCCGTTCCCGCCTGCCTTTTCACGCGTCCGCGCAACGCGGCGCAGCTTGGGCAGAATGCCCTCCAGATACCCCGCGACGGCCTGAATCCGCTCGCCCTCAGAGCGCATCGCCAGCAGTTTCTGTTTGAAATCGAGATCGAGAGGCAGCGATCCTGCCAGGTAAAACGAAAGCTGGTTCTGATCGGCGGCCGAGAGATCCTGCACTGCGCCCGCGAGTGACAGAATCTCCAGATGAAGCTGGATCGCCCGCACCTTCTCTTCCTGCGCCGCGGCGTTCGGCTCGTCCGGCACCAGCAAAACTTCTGCACGCAGAAATGAACGCTCCTGGTTCAGTTCCAGCACCTCGAAGCGCTTGCGTCCTTCCGCGATTAAGTCCATCCGGCCGTCGGGATACTCTTTCGTGACCGTAATAATTTCCGCCGTGCATCCCACTTCCGCAATTCCTTCATCCAACGCGCGCACCACGCCAAAAGGCGCGTCGTTGGCCAGACATTCGCCAATCATCTCTTTGTAACGAGGCTCGAAAATATGCAGAGGCAAGGGAGTGCCTGGGAGCAGAACCACCTCGAGCGGGAACAACGGGAGCAGGGCCACGAAGTCTCCAATTCGTCGCGAAACAGGAAAGCTGCGCGAGACAGAAAGTAGCTTGATTGTACGATAGGTTCGCTCGCGCCTTGACTTGCCGCGCCGCACCGATTACAACGCCAGCATGGAACTCGACGGAAAGGTAGTCGTAGTCACCGGCGCCTCGATGGGCATTGGCGAGGCGATCGCAAAGAAGTTTGCCGAGGAAGGCGCAAGCGTGATCCTGCTATCACGCGACACTGCCCGTGCTGAAGCTGCTCGTATGCGAATCGGGCACGCCGAACGGACCGTTGCTCTCTCCTGCGACATCCGCCACTCTGAAGAGATCGACCGCGTTCTCGCACTTACTCTGCATCACTTCAAGCACATCGATGTCTGGATCAACAATGCCGGGCACGGCCTGCTCGACTCCGTCGCGCAGGTGGATATGCACGCCTGCCACGACCTTTTCGAAACGAATTTCTTCGGCGCTGTTTCTGCCATGCAGGCCGTCATTCCGGTCATGCGCCAGCAGGGAGGCGGCGCGATTATTAACATCTCCAGCGTCGCCGGCCATATCCCGCTGCCGTTTCACGCGACCTACAGCGCGTCGAAGTTTGCCCTCAACGCAATCGGCAAGGCTGCAAATATCGAACTCAAGAAAGACGGGATTCATTTGCTGACAGTTTGTCCCGGATATGTTCGAACAGAGTTCGGGGAGAATGCGGTGAAGGGGACCGAAATGAAGCGGGTCCGCCCGGCGAAGGTGCGCGGCATTACAGCCGAGCGCGTCGCTCGCGCGACGCTTGCAAGGATATTTGAAGCAGAAGCGTGAAGTGATCGTTCCCTGGACCATGCACGTGCCGGTCAAGATTTATCAATTGTTTCCGGCAGTCGTGGAATGGGCAATGAGTCAAGATGGCCGAATAGCCCGTCGGCTACTGCAACCGCTTCGATCAGCTCAACTCCGCCATCATGGCTTCCATCTCGGACTGCGCATGCAAGTTCCCTGTGCGCCGTGCGGAAGCGATACCGTCTTGCAGCATCTTCTTCGCGTCGTCTGAGCGTTCAGCCCGCACCAGCGTTTGCGCTGCCATGAAATATCCCGCCGTGTAGTCCGGATTGTTCTCGATGAGGATGGAAAACTCGGCTAGCGCCCGATCGAAGTCGCCTTGCTTGGAGTACTCCATCGCGAGTCCGTAGCGCGCAAACGCGTCCTTAGGATTTTCGGTCAAAATCTCGTTCAGCGTCGCGATTCGATCCATAAAGTGACTGTGCCTGCAAAGCAGATTACTACAACCCGCTCGCTCCCGGGTGCCTGGTGCTGGTCAGACTGTCCTGGACTGATTACAATTGCGTTTCCCTGCAATTCCACATCCGAGGCAAAACTGATTTGGCCTGTCCGTATTTCATGCCGGTATCCAAGCTGGAAAGTGGCAACTGGCCTCACCCTGCGCGATTGCCCCTCGGATGCGGATGGAGCGGCAACTGCACTGCGCCTGGTCACGAAGGTGAAACTCCAGCTCACGACATTCTGCAGGCTTTCTGCAATCTCGGCTATGCCAGCAGTTGCAGTTGGGCTCCGCCACAACGCGTCTGGGACGCGGTACGGTTTGCGGTCGCCGCGCCGGCCGACCCAAAGCGCAACACACTGGCAACCGAGCGCTCCTGTGCGTACTCTTCGCTTGCTTTACGTCTGCGAACGCGATCATCTTCCCGTAGAACATGGTGAACTGCAGTTTGACCTTGCGGGTGCAACCTGGCTGCGCCAGCACAGAGACGCACGCGTGCAGAGGATGGCCGAGTGTTTTCTGGATACCTACTTGAAAAAGAAGAGTTGAGCATTCATCTTCGAGAACCCGCTCCACGGCTAACAAGGAAAGACGAATGTCCGAAGACAACCTTGCTCCGCGCCCTGTTCGAGATTCGCAATCCGAGATGGCGGAAATCGTACTCCCTAACGATGCCAATCCGCTGGCTGCACTCCTAGGCGGACGTCTGATGCACTGGATCGATCTCGCGGGAGCCATGGCCGCGCATCGTCACTCCCGTAATTATGTCGTGACAGCGTCTGTCGATCACATCGACTTCCTGGTTCCGGTGCGCGTTGGAGATCTCGTGATTCTTAAGTCTTCGGTTAACCGTGTTTTCCAGACTTCGATGGAAGTGGGAGTGAAAGTCTTCGTTGAGGACTACATCGCCGATACCGCGCAGCACGTAGCTTCGGCGCACCTTACTTTTGTGGCTGTCGATGCAGCGGGCAAGCGGTTGAAAGTCGCTCCCGTCATTCCCGAGACCGAGGAGCAGCGGCGGCGTTACGACGACGCCGGACGGCGCCGTGAGATTCGTCGCGCCGAATTGCATCGGCGACGGCGATAGTCCGTGCAGATTTTCACGACCAAATGTGATCCCGATCACATTGGAGCCCTCCGGGAAGCATTTATTCTCCTCGTTTGTGAGGTTCCTTCATGGAAAGTGCCCTCTTAGTTCATCGCCTTCATTTCGCCTTTACCATCACGTTCCACTATCTGTTTCCCCAACTTACCATGGGTTTAGCGCCGCTGATCGTGGTGCTGAAGACGCTGGCTCTGCGCCGCAACGATGCAACCTATGACCGTGCTGCCCGATTCTGGGCTCGCATCTTTGGGATCAATTTTGTTCTCGGCGTTGTGACTGGCATCCCGATGGAATTTCAGTTCGGCACGAACTGGTCACACTTCTCGCGCTTTGCGGGAGGCGTGATTGGCCAAACACTGGGCATGGAAGGGATGTTCGCTTTCTTCCTGGAGTCCGCTTTCCTCGGCCTCTTTCTTTATGGCGAGAAGCGACTCGGGCCCCGCGGTCACTGGTGGTCGGCGGTCGCCGTGTTTCTCGGGTCGTGGCTGAGCGGCTTCTTTATTGTCGCCACCGATGCGTGGATGCAGCATCCGGTTGGATACACCAAGGCCGCGGACGGATCGGCTCAACTCAGCTAGCTTCTGGGCGTTGGTGCTGAATCCCTGGGCATGGTGGCAATATGCGCACAACATGAGCGGAGCCGTCATCACCGGGGCCTTCGTCATGGCTTCAGTCGGTGCCTTCTATCTGCTTTGGGGGAAGTTTGAGGAGTACGGCCGGATCTTCGTTCGAGTGGGAGTCATATCTGGCCTGATATTCAGTGTATTGCAATTATTTCCAACCGGTGACGGGCAAGGACGGATGATTGCCGAGAATCAGCCCGTAACCCTCGCCGCCATGGAGGCTCTCTTCGCTACGCAGCCTGGAGCGCCTTTAGTTCTGATTGGCCAACCCAACGTCGAAGAGCAGAAGATCGATAACCCGGTGATCGTTCCCAACGCACTCAGTTTCCTGACTTACCGCGCGTGGAAAGCGGAAGTGAAAGGCCTGGATGCGTTCCCTCAGAATGACTGGCCGACGAACATCGAGCTTCTCTACTACAGCTATCACATCATGGTGGGACTGGGCACCGTGTTCATCGCGATCATGGTGATCTCGGCCTTGCTGCTGTGGCGCGGCAAGTTGTTCGCGAGCCGCTGGATGCTCTGGATTCTGGTCCTCGCCTTGCCGTTCCCCTACATCGCCAACACCGCTGGCTGGATTACTGCTGAGATTGGACGCCAGCCATGGCTTGTGTTCTCGCTCATGCGGACAGTCGATGGCTACTCGAAGATGGTCTCGGCTGGAAACGGCATGTTCACATTGCTCGGATTCATGGGCATGTACACCGTCCTGGGCATCTTCTTCCTGTTCCTGATACGCCGTGAAATCGAGCGAGGGCCGGAAGCAGAAGCGGTGGCGGGGCACTAATATGCGGGGACATTAATATTTGTCATTCCGATGAGCACAGCAACTTCATGTCATTCCGAGGAGCGCAGCGACGAGGAACCTGCTGTCTGCCGTCGTCAGCAAGAAGCCGCTCGAGATGACAAGCAAAATTTATAGCGTGGATTGATTCGAGGAATTATGGAAACACTCTGGTTCATGATCGTCGCAGTTATGGTTGCCGCCTATGTTGTCCTCGACGGCTTCGATCTCGGAGCGGGCGTCATCTATCTCGCAGCCGCCAAAACTCCGGGCGAGCGTCGAACCATTATGCGCGCCATCGGTCCGGTCTGGGACGGCAACGAAGTCTGGCTGCTCGCCTCCGGCGGCACCCTTTACTTCGCCTTCCCGCTGCTCTATGCGTCAAGTTTCAGCGGCTTCTACCTGCCGCTCATGATGGTCTTGTGGTTGCTGATGCTGCGCGGCATCGGGATTGAGCTCGGATCGCACATGGAAAATCCCGTGTGGCGTGGATTCTTCGACGTCATCTTTTCGGTCTCTAGCGTGTTGTTGTGTATCTTCTTTGGCGCAGCGTTGGGCAACGTAGTGCGCGGGGTTCCGCTCAGTGCCGATGAATATTTCTTCGAGCCGCTCTGGACAAACTTCAGAGTCAACCAGGGAATGTCCGGAACGAACAACGGCATCCTCGACTGGTACACGGTTCTGACCGGAGTAATCGCGCTGGTCACCCTAACGGTTCACGGTTCGCTCTATGTTGCCACCAAGGCCGAAAACGATCTCAACCGCCGCGCTCGTACGACTGCATTGTGGGCGTGGCCCGTGCAACTGCTTTTAACTGTTGTCGGACTGATCGCGACCGTTTCCATCCGCCCCGGCGTGCTCGACAACTACAAGGAGCATGCGATCGGATTCGTCATCCCGGTATTGGTCTTCGGCGCGCTCGCGGTCATGATGCACGCCATGATCCGGCACAGCGATAAGATCGCCTTCGTCGCATCGGCGCTCTACATCGTAGGCATGCTCGTTGGAGCGGCATTCGGGCTATACCCCGTCGTCTTGCCGGCTAGCACCGATCCCGCGCGCAATCTGACGATCTACAACACCGCCGCCGGACATCACGGCCTGACTGTCGGACTCACCTGGTGGATCCTGGGCATGATCCTCGCCCTTGGATACTTCTTCTTCCTGTTCCGCATGTTCAAAGGTAAAGTGCGCTTAGAGGGCGAAGGGTACTGAAGACGGCGCCACGGATTCACGGCTGATCACGGTCAAAATTTCTCAGTTTTTGTTGCGATGTATCCGTACGATCCGCGAAATCCGTGGCGAAGTTACTCCGGTCGAGAATCTCCCGAGTCGGCTCGGGCCTTCCGTCGCCTGTATAATCGACTTTTGGGGTTCTTCCTCATCTTCGCGATTTCTTCTTCGCTAATTCGAATCTGGAGTGTGATCCTTTGAACGCACATACACCGCATCAGCATGGACAAGGACCCGCGCAGCCTGGGCCGCAGCCGCTGCCGGGCGTTGACGCCATCGTCGCCGTCGGGTCGGGCAAGGGAGGAGTCGGCAAGACCACTCTCTCGGTCAACCTTGCCGTTGCTCTGGCAAAGATGGGACACAAAGTCGGGTTGCTCGATGCCGATGTCTACGGGCCCAACGTTCCTCTGATGCTGGGCGTGAACTCCCAGCCGCGCATGATCGGCGACAACCGTATTGAGCCGATCGAAGCGTTCGGGCTGAAGGTCATCTCCGTGGGATTTCTCAATCCCGGCGACAAGCCGGTCATCTGGCGTGGACCGATGCTGCACCAGATCATCCGTCAATTCCTCGGTTTGGTCGAATGGGGACACCTTGACTACATGGTCGTCGACCTGCCGCCGGGCACGGGGGATATCGCGCTGTCACTGGTCCAGACGGTGCCGCTGACCGGAGCGATTGTGGTTTCGACGCCCTCCGATGTGTCTCTACAGGACGCGCGTAAGGCGATCGAAATGTTCCGGCAGATGAAGGTTGACCTCGTCGGAGTGGTCGAGAACATGAGCTATTTCACCTGCCCGCACTGCCAGCACGAAGTCGATATTTTCTCGCGCGGCGGAGCCGAGTTGATGGCGAAGCGGTTCGACGTCTCATTTCTGGGTAGCATTGCTCTGGATCCCGAGGTCCGCAAATCGGGGGACGGAGGGAAGCCTGTGGTGCTGGAGGGTGAGAATTCGCCACACGCAAAGTCGATCTACGAATTCGCGCGCAATGTGCTAGCTCGCGTGACGGAAATCAAGGCGAACGCGCCAGCGAACGTAATTCAGATTCAGTAGTGCGCAACGACAACGAACGCCTGTGTCATCCTGAGGCGCAGCTTTTGGCGCCGAAGGACCTACGCAATTGCCGACAGCGCACATGCTGCCCGCAGGATGCA
The DNA here is from genome assembly GCA_963787685.1 of uncultured Acidobacteriota bacterium. Lineage (GTDB taxonomy): Bacteria > Acidobacteriota > Terriglobia > Terriglobales > Acidobacteriaceae > Sulfotelmatobacter. Next base: position 72,509 of record CAWBED010000015.1, on the reverse strand, counting down.
AAGGTCCTTCGCGGCGAAAACCGCCATTCAGGATGACAATGAACTGTCGGTCGCGATGACAACGTGTTCTTGTTTATTCGGTATTAAATCTATCCAGCTTCCAAATCGCCTCCGGTTCGCGATCTTTCAGAATCAAATCCGCCATCATCTCTCCAACCGCCGGACCATGCTTGAAACCGTGCCCCGAACCTCCTCCTAACAGCCAAACGTTTTCATTCGAAGGATGTCGATCCACGATGAAGCCGGCATCTGGAGTTTGCTCGTATTGGCACACGCGCGTCTCGACCAATGGAGCATCTTTCAGGGCCGGGAAGCGGAATGCGATGTACTCACGAATATCTTTCAGCGTTTCCGGACTAACGACGCGCTCTCCATTAGAGGGATCGAAAGCGGGTCCGCGCGTATCGTCCGCGATCTTGAATCCTCGTCGGTCACTCCCTGGGATTCCGTAGCGGAATCGTCCGCGATGATCCGCCCACACGGGCAGGTGCACATCGGTGAAGCGCCCATCTCCAGCAGGCGCGCCGAAGAAAAAGATGTCCTGCTTGGTGGCGACGATCCGATCTCCAATCGTTTGCGGAAAAAGCTTGCCGAGCCACGGACCACAAGCGAAGACGTAGCTGTCAGCTTTGAGCCGCGATCCATCGGATAGCGCCAGGCCCTTCTTCAGCGGACCCTCGTCCAACCCGTCGCCCAAAGCCGCGGCCTGCCAGTAACTGCCTCCTGCGGCGACGAACGCTTCCACTACCGCCTGGCAGCTGTCCCGTGCCTCAAGATATCCGCATTCGGGCTCGAAAATGCCCCACTCGATCCCCTCGAAGTTGATCTGTGGCCATCGCTTTTTCATCTGTGGCACAGTGAGTTCGCTGATACTTGATCTTTGCCTCCCGCAACATCTTCACCGATCCTCGCTCAAAGGCATCGTCGCGCCCCGAAGCCATCCACAAGACGCCAGTACGGTGCAGAAATTGCCGTTTCCAGCGCCGCTCATACTTCACCCAGAACTTGAGCGCTTGCGCCGCCATCTCGGTATAAGGCTGATCAGGGCCGTACGTTCCGCGCATGACCCGCGTCTCTCCGCCGGAGGACGCTCTGGAATTACCGGGCCCCCATGCGTCGACGAGCATGACGCGAGCGCCCCGTTCGAGAAGATGCAGCGCAGTCCATCCACCGAAGGCTCCAGCGCCGATGACTGCGATGTGAGGTTTGGCTTTCATGAGATGAAGATAAAGAGGATAGTGGTGCAGCTTTCAAGGTTGCAAGCTTCCAAGTTTCGGCAGTGCGGGGAGGCCCTATTCTTCGGTCTAATGGGTCTAAGCAGTTTGGAGACCTTGAAACCTTGAAACCCGCTTCCTCCCGGGTTCCCGCCTGGCGGCCAAGGAACCAACTTTGCTCCCAAACCCAACCTTCTGCATCTAAAATAGTTAGGTAAAATGAATCGGAAGCGGTTTCTCCCCCGGCCACAGCCGCTCGGACTGAGACAACTGACATAACACCGTATGCCCGCTGACCCCAATATCGGGAATCGCGAACGCGAAATTCTGACCGCTATCGTCGAGACGTTTATCTCGACGGGCGAGCCGGTCGGTTCGCGTACGCTCGCTCGCTCGAACCGCGAAGGCTTGAGTCCAGCCTCGATCCGCAATGTGATGGCGGATCTTTCCGACGCTGGATTTCTCGAGCAACCGCACACTTCTGCAGGTCGTGTGCCAACAACTGAGGCCTATCGCTACTACGTCGAACAGATCTCCGGGAGCGCACGCCTCGCGCCGCAGGAGGAGACTATGATCTCCGACTCGCTGGCGGGCATCACCGACGTGCAGGAATTCATGGAGCGCACCTCGCATGTGCTCTCGCTGATCTCACGCAATGTTGGGGTAACGGTAGCGACCAGCGGTCCCAAGAATGCGCTGGAGCATGTTTATTTCTCGCGTCTCGGTGATCAGAAAGTGTTGGCTGTCCTGGTTACGCGTTCGGGACTGGTTCGCGATCGTGTGTTGCGGCTCGATCTGCCGCAATCAGATCTGGATCTGGCTGCGCGCTACATCAACGAGAATTTCCGCGGATGGACGATGGAATCGATGCGCTCGGAACTTTCTCGCCGCATCGAAAATGAGCGCAGCGAATACGACCGCTTGATGAACTCAATTGAGCAGCTCTACAAGCAAGGCGCGCTCGCGCACGAGCAGGGATCGCAAGTGGTCTTCGTGGAAGGCGCGGCCAATCTAGTGACTGATGAGCAGGACCGCCAGCGATTGCAGGAGATGCTCAAGACGCTGGAAGAAAAAGAAAAGGTCGTACAGCTCCTCGGCGCCTATCTGGACGTGAAGCAGGAAGCGGTGCGCGTTGTGATTGGGCTCGATCAGACGCTGCCCTCGATGCAGAACTTTGTGTTGATCGGCGCTCCGGCGCACTCCGGTAACGAGGTCATGGGTTCTCTGGCGGTGATTGGACCGACCCGCATGGACTATCAACACACCATCACCGCGGTGTCGTACATTGCGCGCTTATTCGACAAAATTCTGAATGAATCGGAGTAACAGGCAGTTATGGCGAAAATAAACGGAAAACAGGAAGAAGTGGCAGGAATTGATCTCGAGCACGAGCTTCCTGCCGGAGAGGGCGACGAAAATTCGCCTGAATTGAAGTCCGGAGTAACTGCGGCGAGGGAGGCTTCCGGCGTCGAAGGGGAATTGCAGAGGCTGAAAGCCGAGCGCGATTCGCTGCTCGACCGCCTCGCGCGAGCGCAAGCCGAATTCGACAACGCTCGAAAGCGCGCCGCCAAGGAACAGCAGGATTTCCGCGACTTCGCGACCGTCGACGCGATCAAATCGCTGCTGCCGGTTATCGACAGCTTCGAACGCGCCCTGCAGGCCAAATCCGATCCCGCTGACTTTCGCTCCGGGGTCGAACTCATCTACAAGCAGCTGCAGGATGTGCTCTCGAAGCTGGGGGTTAAAGCCATTGCCTCCAAGGGCGAACAGTTCGATCCGCACGTGCATGAAGCGATCGAGATGGTGGAAACTCCTGACGCCGCTGATCATGAAGTGCTTGAGGAGTGGCAAAGGGGCTACAAATTCAAAGACCGCCTCGTGCGTCCCGCGATGGTGAAGGTCGCGAAGAATCCCGGAAAATAGCAGGGCTCGAATTTCCGGCAATCCGGCTCCGGTTAGCCCTCATTTTGTTCATTGACGAAAGGTTTCTTTGACGACGAACGCAAAACGCGACTACTACGAAGTGCTGGGTGTGAGCCGCACTGTGACTGAAGTGGAATTGAAGAGCGCGTATCGCAAACTCGCGCTCCAATACCATCCGGACCGTAATCCCAACAATCCGGATGCGGAAGAAAAATTCAAGGAAGTGAGTGAGGCCTACGCCATCCTCGCCGATTCCGACAAACGAGCGGCCTACGACCGCTTCGGACACGCCGGACTCGGTGGCGCTGGTCAGGGCGCGGGCTTCGATCCGACGGTCTTCCAGGACTTCAGCGACATCTTCGGCGAGTTCTTCGGATTCGGCGACATGTTCGGCGGAAGTGGTGGCGGACGCGGACGCCGCAGCCGCGTCCAGCGCGGCGCCGACCTCCGCGAGGACCTGACGCTCGAATTCGAGCAGGCTTATTTCGGCACCGAAGCGCGGGTCACGGTTCGCCGCCATGAGGCGTGCGAGGAATGCCGCGGCACGGGTTCAGCTCCCGGCAAGGGCGCAACCACTTGCCGCTCATGCAACGGCCGCGGACAGGTCCGCTACCAGCAGGGATTTTTCAGCATCGCCCGCACTTGTCCCACTTGCCAGGGAAGCGGCAGCGTTATCACGGATCCTTGCCCCAAGTGCAAGGGCGACGGCCGTCTTTTGCGCCAGCGCACCGTCGACGCCAAGGTTCCTCCGGGAGTCGAAGACGAAACTCGCATTCGCTTTGCGGGAGGCGGAGAAGTTGGCCAGTTCGGCGGGCCGGCGGGAGATTTATATGTCGTCCTGCATGTGAAGGATCATCCGTTCTTCGCGCGCGAGGGCAACGATCTGCACTGCGTGGTCCCAATCTCGGTCGCCCAAGCTGCGATGGGTGCCGAGATTCGTGTGCCGACCATGGAAGGCGAGCATGCGCTCAAAGTTCCCGAAGGTACTCAGCCCGGAACGGTTTTTCGCGTTCGCAACAAAGGCGTTCCTGTGCTGAACGGTCACGGCAAGGGCGATCTATTCGTCGAGGTACGGGTGCAGGTTCCCACGAAACTGAATAAGCGTCAGAAGGAATTGCTGCAGGAACTCGATGCTCTCTCCAAAGTTGATAACCAACCGATGTTGCGATCCCTGCTCGGCAAAATGAAGGACATGTTCCAATAATCGTGCGCGTTCGATCGCTACTCACGACTCGGCACTCCGTACTCGCATGACCCGCCGCCGATGGATCGCCGATGAAGTCTCCGCAAATCAAGCTGCCCTTACCGGTGCGCATGCCGATCATTTGATTCGAGTCTTGCGCGTCCGCACAGGGCAGGAATTTGATATCGCGGTGGACTCCGCTGTGCGCCGCGGCCGTGTCATAAGCGTCGCGGAGGGCCGGGTTGAATTCGAACTCGGTGAGGAGATTCCGGCCCTGGCCGCAGCAAACCTCACTCTGTTGCTCGCTATTTTCAAATTCGATCGGATGGAATGGGCGATCGAGAAGTGTACGGAACTAGGCGTCAGAAAGATTGTCCCGGTCATTGCGCGCCGCACCGATGCACATCTAGCGGCTGCGGCGTCGAAGCGCGTGGAGCGCTGGCGCCGCATCGCACTGCAATCTTCAGAGCAATCGCGGCGCTCCTCGCCGCCCGAAATCGCCGAGGTGATCAAGTTGCGCGAATCCTTGAGCCTGCCCGGCGACGTGCGGATCGTATTATCCGAGTCCGAACAGCAGACGCAGCTTCGCGACCTCCTTGGAAATGGTCAGTCCGGTGAGATTCTTCTCGCCATCGGCCCTGAGGGGGGTTGGGCTGAAGATGAATTGCGCGCCTTTCAGGAGCAAGGTTGGACCTCCGCCAGCCTTAGCCCGACCATTCTGCGCGCTGAAACCGCCGCCATCGCGGCCACTGCCATCGCCATCTCAGAACTCGGCAAGTAGTTGCGGCGTAACCCGTTGCTGCGAGAAAATCGGCGTATGAAACCCGGTCATATCTATTTTGAAATCCAGGCCGACGACCCAAATCGCGCTATCAATTTCTATTCCAAAACATTTGGCTGGAGGTTCAACGAGGTGAAGGGCCTCCCTGTCGCCTACTGGACCATCGAGACTGGAGGTTCGCGCGGCGGTCTGTTGCAACGTCCCGCGAAGACGCCTCCGCCGCAGAGCGGCACAAACGCATTTGTCTGTTCGCTGGAAGTCGAGGACTTCGACGCCACCGCGAAGACCATCGGTCAGTTAGGCGGAATCGTCGCGATGCCCAAATTCGCCGTTCCCGCAACTTGCTGGCAGGGATATTTCGTCGATCCTGAGGGAAATACATTTGGGATCTTCGAAGTCGACGAAAACGCCGGAAAGTAGCCCGCGGTTGAACGAACCGAAGAGGGAAGTCTAGGTTTTCCGCTTTCCGCACAGACTTCCTCATCCTCGGCAAGTGATATTCTGGCCGCAATGCCGGTCTCGAAGTCCACTTTTCGTCCTGCGCCGTTTACCCCCGACGATCGCCAGCGCGAGGCCATCGCGCACGTCGATGGTCCCATGCTCGTCGTGGCTGGAGCCGGCACAGGCAAAACGTCAGTTCTCACGCATCGCATCGAGCGATTAGTCGCGGATGGTCATGCGCATCCGGACGAGATTCTGGCGCTCACCTACACCATCAACGCCGCCGACGAAATGCGAGAGCGCGTGCGCAAGTTACTGGGCGGCAGAGCCGTACAAGCGGTTACTTTTCACGATTACTGCCTCAAATTGCTGCAGCGCGTACATAAAGATTTCGGCGTTCTCGACGAAAAGGATCTGTGGATTTACCTGCGCCGCCGGATTCGCGACCTGCATCTTGAGCACTACATCCGTGCGGCCAACATCGGCCAGTTCCTAAATGATCTGCTGGAGTTCGTGAGCCGCTGTCACGACGAGTTGGTCACGCCAGAGCGATACGCCCAATACGTGGAGCGGCTCGAGCGCGGCGAGGTTCCAATGCCCCGCGTGGCCAAGTCCAAGAATGCGCTCGATGACGCCGAGATTCTCGGCCGCTGCCGCGAGATCTCTCGCGTGTTCACGACCATGGAGCGTTGGCTGCAGGAAGAAAATCTGGGCACCTTCAGCCATATGATTACGCGGGCGCACGACCTGCTTACCAGCGATGACAGCGTGCTGGCGGAAGCTCGGCGCGGCGCGCGCTTCATCCTGGCCGACGAATTTCAGGATGCCAACTTCGCCCAGATCAAGATTCTGGCGCGCCTTGCCGGGCCAGGCGGAAACCTGTTTGCAGTCGGCGATCCGGACCAGTCGATTTATCGTTTTCGTGGGGCATCGAGCGAGGCCTTCGAACTGTTTCACCGCAACTTTCCTGCGGCGAAACTGGTCGTCCTCGACAAGAATCGCCGGTCAACTACGCCGATTCTTCGAACCGCATTTGCTCTCATCGACCAAAATCCGCCAGTCTTTGCAAAGCACGCGGACGGCGCGCTAGCCTACCGGCGCTCTCCGCTTCAATCGGCGCGCGAAGAGGAAGCACAGAGGACAGGTGAACATCTGCCGAGCCCGCTCGTCTCGGCGATCGTTCTTACGACGAAGGATTCCGAGGGGCCCGATCTGGTCAGCTACTTGCGCAGCTCCCAGAAGAAGGCAAAGTGCAAGTGGTCCGATTTCGGCATCCTCTATCGCTCGCACTACCAGCGGGACGAAGTCGTCCAGGAGTTGGCCGAAGCCGATATTCCATTCGTCATCGAGAGTATGGACGTCTCTGATACACCCGAGGCTCGCGATCTTTTCGCTTGCCTGAACGCGGTGATTTCCACCGGAGACGACGTCAGTTTGTTCCGCGTAGCGGCGCTGCCTTGTTTCCACGTCGATCCGGAGCAATTGCGGCAGACGATGCGCTCTATTGCCCGGGACAATCGGGAAGGCCAGGTGATCCCGCTCTCTTCCGCGCTCGACCGGGTCGCGGGTGGCTCAGAAGTCGTAGCTGCCCTGCAACGTGCCCGGGAGGAGATTCGTCGACGTGGCGCGAAGGCTCGAGCAGCTCTCGACATCATCGTGCGGCAGTTTGTGCTGGACGTGAGCTCGCCGATCCTGCAAGCCGCCTTGAGCTTCGTCGACGCCTGGGAACTGAAAAAGGTCAATAAGACCACCAATCTCGAGGAGTTGGTCGACTATCTAGCGCTCTTCCGTGAAGCGGGCGGCGTGATCCCCTTGCCTGCGAATGAATCCGAAAACGCCGTCCGCCTCATGACCGTCCACGGCGCCAAGGGGTTGGAGTTCCCGCACGTGTTTATTCTGCGCGCGAACTCAGGCGCGTTTCCGTGCTACTACAGGGAGACGTTGGTCGCCTTCCCGCGCGAGTTGCGAGACCAGGACTCGCTGACCGAGGCAGACGACAAGACTCTGCACAATCAAGAGGAGCGTCGGCTGTTCTACGTTGCCATGACCCGCGCTCGCGACACCTTGCGGATATATGCACGCGAGGGGACGGGCAAACTCGACAAGACCCCCGCCGGGTACATCCGCGAGCTGATCGCGAACCGTACCGTTGCCCCCTGGTTCCGCGCGATTCCGGCCGGCGGCGCTCAGGCAACGCTCGACATGGCCGCCGCCGCGTCTCCTCTATATCCGGACCAATCACAAACGAACCTATGGTTCGAACTGCCGGTGCTCGAAGGATTGCACCGGCGGCTGAGTGCCTCTGCGGTCGACACCTATGAACGCTGCGGCCTGCGCTTCAAGTTAGAGCGCGACTGGCGTATTCCCGCCAAGCCTGCGGCCGCCATGCAATATGGCGCTGCGATCCATCGCGTTCTGAAAACCTACTTTGATTCCATCCGTTTGGGACGGCCGAAATCCGACGACGAACTGATCGATCTCTTCCGCAAAGACCTGCTTGACGCGAAAATTCAGGAAACCTACCAGCACGAGCTCTACGAACAGCAGGGAATCGCTCAGTTGCAGGAATTCCTGGCTTCGGTCCGGTCAATTCCGGCGGCACAGGTCCTGCATACCGAGCAGTCATTCGAGATTCGCGTGGGAGACACCGCGGTGGTAGGACGAATCGATCGCATCGATAGCCGTTCCGACGGAACCGTGGCCATCATCGACTACAAGACCGGCAAGGCCCGCGATCAGGAAGATGCGGACGAAAGTCTGCAGTTGTCTCTTTACGCCATCGCCGCGAAAGAGAAGTGGGGATACGACGTCGGTGCCTTGATCTTTCACAACCTGGAAGAGAATGTTCCGGTAATTACCGTGCGAACCAATGCTGAGCTACTCGCAGCCAGGCAGCGGGTTGAGGAAGCAGCAAAAGGAATCGCGGAGCAGGTGTTCGACGCGAAGCCTGGAATTCATTGCAATTTCTGCGCGTACCGCAGCCTGTGTCCGGAAAAAGAGAAGCGCATTCCACGGCGGCCAAAAGCGGCCACCGCCCAGTCAAATCAAAACTAATCTGTCATTCTGAGCGAAGCGAAGAACCCATACCCGCGGACAGTGTCTGATGCTCGAATGGGAATTTCTAATCGCGAGCTCGGTCCACGTCGACGCGGAAATCGCGAGGCAAGTGCTCCACCCAAAAAACTTAGGGGACGCATTGAGCGTCCCCTTTTTGACTTCGTACTGAACTTGCTTAGTGCTTCTTTTTCTTCTTTGCCTTTTTCTTGGTTGCCATTGTTCCTATTCTCCCTTCCATTCTTCATGGAAAATGTGCAGCGGTGTTTTACTGCAACTAGTTGATGTATAGAGTTATTGAAAAATGAAGTCAAGAAAAAAATGATGATCGATTGGCGCAAGTCGTGACACCAAAGTCACGAAGGAAGAATTCTTGTGGCGATTGTCAACCAAATTGTTGCGTGAAGCGTGCAATCTCTCCTCGAAAATTCATGCCGCACGCATGTTCTTCGTCCGCGATCTGGCAAATCACAACTCACATTCGATTCATCGAGACCGGCGTGACGTTCATCGCAACACCTGGAGGCGCGAAACAAATCTTTCCCGCGAGCATCTATAATGATGCGAGCGAAATCTTCGTGGGAGCTTGATTCATGGCCTCTTTTGACGATGTTGTCATCATCTCCGGCTGCCGCACACCGGTGGGAAAATTTCAGGGAAGTCTCTCGGACTTTACCGCGCCGCAGCTCGGCGCCATCGCTGTGCGCGAGGCAGTTAAGCGCGCCGGCATCGATTCCACGCTTGTTGACGAGTGCATCATGGGTAACGTCGTCTCCGCCGGACTTGGCCAAAATCCCGCGCGGCAAGCCGCAATCTTTGGCGGACTCGCTCCATCGACAGGTGCCATGACAATAAACAAAGTTTGCGGCTCTGGATTGAAATCCGTTGCTCTCGCAGCGCAAGCGGTTCAGACCGGAAACAGTTCTATCGTCGTCGCCGGCGGAATGGAATCGATGACCAATGCCCCTTATCTTCTTCCGCAAGCGCGCAAGGGATACCGTCTCGGCAACGCGCAGATCGTTGACTCCATGGTTCACGATGGACTCTGGGATATCTACAACGACTACCACATGGGGATCACGGGCGAGAATGTTGCTGAAAAATACGGCATCACCCGCGAAGAGCAGGACGAGTTCGCCGTGAACTCGCATCGCAAGGCGATCTCTGCGATTAAGGAGTGCCGTTTCAAATCGCAGATCGTTCCGGTTGAGATTCCAGCGAAGAAGAAAGGCGCACCTCCAACGATTTTCGATAAGGATGAAAGCCCACGCGAAGACACGACGATCGAAGTGTTGCGTTCTCTAAAGCCGGCTTTCAAGAAAGACGGCACCGTCACCGCCGGCAATGCTCCGGGAGTAAATGATGGAGCAGCCGCGTTGGTCGTGACCAGCGCTTCGCGTGCGAAAGAGCTTGGCGCGAAACCCATGGTTCGGATCGTCGCGCAGGCTACCAGCGGCGTCGAGCCCAAGTGGGTCATGATGGCCCCCGTCGGTGCCGTTCGCACCATTTGGGAAAAGACTGGCTGGAAGAACGAAGACGTCGATCTTTACGAACTCAACGAGGCATTCTCGGTGCAGGCGCTGGGGGTGATGAGGGAGTTGGGCTTGAACCCCGACAAGGTCAACGTGAACGGCGGCGCGGTAGCCATTGGCCATCCCATCGGGGCCAGCGGCGCGCGCGTACTCGTGACCCTGATCTACGAAATGATCCGCCGCGACGTGAAGCGCGGCATCGCAGCACTCTGCCTAGGCGGTGGAAATGCGGTAGCGATGGCTGTGGAACGCTAAGAAGCTTATGTAGCGACGGCCGCGTCGGCCGTCAGGGTACACGAAGCTCTGTCCCCGCATCCAATGGTCTGTGATCAGTGGAGGCCTCCATGAAGAATTGCTGTGCAGTCGCGTTCTTCTTGCTGACCAGTTCTACTTTGCCGGCCCAAAGCCTCTTCAACGGCACATGGGAAATGAAGATGGACACCCTGCAGTTTTCCGGTCCGCCTGAAGCCTATCTGATCGATAAAGGTGTGTACCACTGCGAAACCTGCGTTCCAAAGGTTGACGTGGAAACCGACGGAATGGATCACAAGGTGACCGGCCATCCCTACGACACAATCGCGGTGCGAATCCTGGACAACTACTCGCTCAAGTTCACCATGAAGAAAGATGGCAAGACGACGTTCGAGTGCATCGAAACGGTTTCGTCGGACGACCGCTCGATGACGGAAGAGTTCACCAATACGGCAGAATCCGAAACGGTTACCGGAAAAGCGGGATTCACTCGCCTCGCCCAAGGGCCTCCGGGTTCGCACGCGCTTTCGGGCAAGTGGACCATGCAGACCGTCAGGAACACGACCAGCGCCGGCACTCTGACTACGTATCAGAGCATCGCCAATGGAATGAAGATCTCCGACGGAAGCGTCAGCTACGAGGTAAAGTTTGACGGCAAGGACTATCCCGCAGACGGTGACGCCCACTCCACGGTTCGGCTCAAACTCATCGATGATTGCACGATCGAGGAGACTGATAAGCAGGACGGAAAAGTTACGACAGTTGCCCGCATGACCGTATCCAAAGACGGCAAGTCAATGCGAGTTGAATCCTCAGACAAGAGACGCTCTAGCAAGATGACTTACACTGCCGAGAAGCGCCCCTAGGCCTTACATAGCTCCGGACGACACCGGCAGCGTCACCGTAAACACCGCACCGCCCTCAGTAGAGTTCGCTGCTTCCACGCTGCCGCGGTGCTCCTTCATTACTGACTTGCAGATGCTCAGGCCTAAGCCTGTCCCGCGACCCGGCCGTTTCGTCGTATAGAAAGGGTCGAAAATGCTGGAGAGATTTTCTTTCGCGATCCCCGGGCCATCGTCATGGAAGCTGACCCAGACAGAATTGTCGCCCTTGCCCAGGCGAATCCGCAGTGTGCCCTTATCTCGCGCCTCGCGAATGGCCTGCTCCGCATTCACGATCAGGTTCAGGAACACCTGCATCAATTGGTGCGGATCACCCAGGGCATAAGGAACTCCCGGCTCTTTCAGAAAGTCGACCGTGATGTTGTTCTTGCGCAGCGAATAAGCGTGCAGGTTCAGCGTTCGCTCGACCACTTCGACCAGATTGATCCTGCTCTTCCCGGGAGCCGGGGGCCGCGCAAAGTAGGTCAGATTCTGCACGATCTCAGCCGCGCGCCGCGCCTGCTGCTGCAGCATCGCCAGTTGTTTGCGCGAAGTTTCGTTGGTCTCGGTGTCCTGCAGCAGTTCACTGACGCCCAGAATGCTTGTCAGCGGATTATTCAATTCATGAGCGACGCCGCCGATCATCGCTCCCATCGCCGCCAGACGCTCGCTCTGCACGACCTGCTGTTCCAGCTTTCTTTCGATCGTGATGTCCCGTACGGAAATAATCACGCCTGTGATCTTGCCTTCCGCGTCGACTAGCTGGCTTCCCGAGGCGCGCATCGTTCGCCAGTTGCCATCCCGATGGCGTGCTCCGAATTCTGCCGATGCCAATGCTTCCTGCCCCGAAACGACGCCGTGATACAGCGATGCCAGCTCCGGAGAGTGATCTTCCAAGTCCGTGATCTTCTTCCCCAACATGTCTTTCGGTTCGTATCCCAACAGATCATGCGCGCGCGAGCTCACGAACGTGTACCGTTCCTCGAGGTCGACCACCAGGATGAGATCCGGAAAACTCTCCAGCAGCCGGCGTCGGAATTCCTCCTGCTGCTCCAATTGCCGCTCCATGCTCCGCTTGTCGGTGATGTCGACCAGCGTGCCCTGGTAGCGGATGATGTTTCCCGACGTGTCCCACACCGCGCGCGACGAATCGAGGAAGACGGCTGCCTTTCCATCCTTCCGCCTCAGTCGGATCTCGCGCGTCCGCAACCCTCCACGATCGTCGACGGCCCTACCCAGCACCGGTTTCCCAGGATCGAAGTTCAATGCAGCGGGTTCAACCGCGAGCAGATCGCCTTTCTCCTCGTATCCGAGCATGCTGACCAAGGCTGGGTTTGCATCGAGTAAGTGCCCGTCGGGAGTGCTGAAATACACGCCCTCCTGCAAAGTTTCGAACAGTTCGGTGAAGCGGAGTTCCTTTTCGCGCTGCTCGGTGACGTCCCGCCCCAGTACGCTCGCGCCCACGACCTCGCCGCCCTTGATGATGCCGTTGACGACGCAGTCGAGGTAGAGCGGTCGCGAACTGCTCTTTAGCCGCAAACGCGCGGTGCCGGCCCATCGCTTCTTCTCCAGAAAACGCCCTAAACTCCTCTCGGCTTCTTCGCGCGTCGGTTCCTCGACGAATTCGTAGATCTTGCGTCCTACTAAGTCCGAGTACGTGAGGCCCGTCAGTTCGGTCACACGCTTATTGACGGTGCGTAAAGTCCCGTCGAGTGCGACTGCGCAAGCCGGGTCGTCAAAGGAATCGATCAGCTCCTTGAAGTTGCGCTGCGAGCGCATGATGACTTGGCTGAGCTGGTCGAGTTGCTCTTCCGACGGCGCGGCGCCTACATGCTCCTGCAGCCCGCGCAGCACGCCTTTCAGTTCGCTCACCTCGCGGCGTCGTCCGTAGGCGTAGACGGCGAAGAGGATCGACAGCACCAGCACCCCAATTGGAATCGCGCGCAGTTGGAAGGGAATGTTTTCGAGGCGTTCCCATAGCAGGCCCGCTAACGCGACCGCGAGCAGGATCATGAACATCAGCGCCCATCGCCACAGTTGCGATTCCTCTCGGTCGAGATTCCCCTGGGGGACGCGCGGGGGCTGATTGGGGTCCTGAGTCATAAGGCTTATCGATACTGGGCGAAAGCCATCCTAATTGGTTACATTCTGCCGAAACAACCAGATTATTAACTTCCTGGTACATAGGAACAACGGGCGACACCAAAAGAGGAACCAACTGCCAACGACGAGCGCGGGCCAGCGTGCCATTCGCGCAGCCGAATGCATCCCAGTTTTCCACAGCTTGTGGTGACATCCGTCACAGCCTTCATGGACCCAAATCCGTAAGGTGGGTATCTGGCAGCTCAGGACTTCGTGTATCCAGGCGGTTTCTCGACTTGATTGCAGGAAGCGCGGAGGTCCCAGCGGTTACAAATGCTCTATAAAACTCTCAGCGCAGCCGTCTACGGCATCGATGCCAATATTATTCAGGTGGAAGTCGACTGCTCCGGTATCAAGTGCGATCAGGACCACTTCCACACCGTCGGCCTTCCCGATGCAGCCGTGCGCGAAAGCCGCGACCGCGTTCGCGCCGCGCTCAAGAACTGCGGCTACGACATCCCGCCCACTCACATCACCATCAATCTCGCCCCGGCCGACATTAAGAAGGAAGGATCCGGTTTCGACCTGCCGATGGCGCTCGGCATTGTTGGAGCCTATGGCGGACTCACCAAGAAGGAAGTGCCGGATTGCCTGTTCGTTGGAGAACTCTCGCTCGACGGCGGCGTTCGGGGTGTCCGCGGAGCGCTGCCCATTGCTATAGAGGCACGCGGGCGAAAGATTTCTCGCATGGTCGTCCCCGAAGCCAACGCGAAAGAAGCGGCCATGGTCGGCGGAGTTGATGTCTACCCCGTGCGCTCGCTGCTTGACGTGATCCAATTTGTAAACTCCGGCAACGGCATCCTTCCGATGAAGGCTGATGCCGATTCTCTGTTGCGCGAGTCCCAGCAGTTCTTCGTCGACTTCAAAGACGTCCGCGGACAGCAGACCGCCAAGCGCGCCATCGAGATCGCCTGCGCCGGAGGCCACAATATCCTCATGATCGGGCCGCCGGGCTCTGGCAAGACCATGCTGGCCAAGCGCATGCCCACGATTTTGCCGCCCTTCACCTTCGAAGAAGCGCTGGAAACGACCAAAATTCACAGCGTGGCCGGTGTTCTGGACCAAGGCACAGGGCTAGTCGGGACGCGCCCCTACCGGTCTCCGCATCACACCATCTCCGACGCAGGATTAATCGGTGGAGGAGTCATCCCTCGGCCGGGAGAAGTCTCACTCGCGCACAATGGCCTGCTATTTCTGGATGAACTCCCAGAATTTCCCCGCAATGTCCTCGAAGTCTTGCGCCAGCCCTTGGAAGACGGCACGGTGAGTATCGCTCGTGCATCGATGTCGCTGACTTTCCCCGCGCGCTTCATGCTCGCCGCCGCGATGAATCCCTGTCCCTGCGGCTTTCACAATGACCGCACCCGCGACTGCCAGTGCACGACTCCGATGATCCAGCGCTATATCTCGAAAATCTCCGGTCCGCTGATGGACCGCATCGATATTCACATCGACGTCCCAGCGGTGAATTACAAAGAAATGCGCTCGACGAATGAACCCGAGAGCTCCGCCAAGATCCGCGGGCGCGTCATGCAGGCTCGCCAAAAACAACTGGCGCGTTTCGCTTCCTCGCGCGAAAAGATATACTGCAACGCCCAGATGTCCTCGAGCCACATCCGCGCCTTCTGCGAACTGTCCGCTGACTGCGAACGCCTCCTCGAGCGCGCCATGACTCAGCAGGGTCTTAGCGCCCGCGCCCACGACCGCATCCTGAAAGTAGCCCGTACCATCGCGGACCTCGAAGACACTCCAAACCTCGAGCCCAAGCACATCGCCGAAGCGATCCAATACCGCAGCCTCGATCGCACGTACTGGGCGTAAGCATCCGGGTGCCCCACCCTTCTCGCGCTCTATGCGAGAGGGTGGGAATTTTGATTTTCAGATAGGCGCTGCCGTTCAACGCAACATGCCGACGAACAGCGATCTGGATTCAGCTGCCCAGTGCCCAAGTGCAAACTTCAATCCCATGTCTTCAGTTGAGGCCAATGACCTTAAAAGGCGTCAACTTGTGACTTTCCAGATCTAAGAAATAGAGATCACTCTTCACCGGTATCGAGCGCCAGTTGGAGTGCCACTTGAAAAATACCGCTGTCTTTCCGTCAGCAAACACTTTGAGATTCGTGGCATAGCCATTCTTGGTCGTTAGCTTTTCGACTATCCCTGTTCCCAAGTCTAAGCGGTACACGTCGTAGTCATAGTGATAAATGCCGTCTCTCGCGGCCAAGAACAGAATGCTCGTACCATTCGCCAAGAAGTTGGGACTGTTATATATGGGTTCGCCGGGTTCTTTCGGAACGTGAGGCTGCAGGGATTGGTGCGGCTCCCCAGGGTGGTCTAGAGAATAGATTGCGATTTGTGTCGGACTCTCAAGGCCTTCCGTCACAACGGCCATGCTCTTCCCGTCGGGCGAGACCGATGCTTCCGAAGCCATATAAAAACTCTCATTCGTTAGTTGCCGCACGTTCGAACCGTCAAGGTCCGCTGCGTAAAAGCTCCAATCATGCGGATGGGGTTGAGCAATGGGTGAATAGCTGCCAAAGAAGCCGGAGTGAGCGAGAATGATGGTCTTGCCATCCGGAGAGAAGAGCGGCCGGAAGCTCTCGCTTTGCGACGGCGACCAAACGTGAAAATTGGACCCGTTCACGTCTCCAATCATGATTCGCGAATGCTCACCCTTTCCGGGCGTATACGAATATGCGATTTGCTTCGCATCAGCCGAAAACGTAGGATTTGATTCCCAGCCAGTCGTTGCATCCGTCAAGCGCGTCCCCACACCAGTTTCTACTGCAACTTTATAGATAAATGCGGCGTGCTCGTCTTCGTATTCGTACACCACAGCCAGTAGTTTTCCGTCCGGCGAGACGCTGACCGCTTCCATGTGGCCAGAAGGGACGCCGGCAGAAATGGCACAGGGAGTAAGCAATACAACCAGTAGGCCGATTCGTAGGGTCCTGAACATCCCATCTCCACCCAATGCAATCCTAACCTCGACCAGCCTCATGGGACTCAAACCAACGTGCATAGGCCACATCGTACCTTCGATGGGCCTGCGCCTCCTCCCCTCAGTCGTTGCAGCGGAACGAGAACAACGAGTTGAGATACTCCTCTGCTGTCCGAAGCAACAGGTGTTTCCCGCTTGTGTCGACCCGTGGCTGCAACTTCCGAACCACACTCCAGGACGCCGGAAAATCGAATGTTCGTCCAGCATCTGTGAAACGCTATAATCCATTGTCTTTGTCTGAACAGTATTTCTCAATCCTTAACCTTCTCTGAGAGGTTGCGATGCCATCTCCTGATCGTTCCGCAGCGCTCAATCGTTTGTTCCTCTGTGTCCTTTGGATTGGTCTATTTCTGATTTCAACGCAGTCACACCTCCTTTCCCAGAGTGATCCGCTTCACATCTGGATAGGCAAGCTTGACCGTCCTGCCGCGGAAAAGTGGGTTGGTGACCATCTCGCCAAGGAACAGAAAGATGTCGACGCGTTGTTGGCAGTGAAAACCGCGCACACGATCGAGAACACGCTGCGGCCCTTCGACGACGCTCAGAACGAGTTAGGAATTGCCGGCTCGGAGGCCTACTTGATGTTTGCCGTGGCTCCGCAGAAAGACGTGCGGGACGCAGGACAGGCCCTCGCGCAGCAGGTTCAGCAGGCCAATACAGTTCTCTACTTAAATCAGGACGCCTACCACGCGCTGGCAGCAATTGATTTGTCTTCCGCGGATCCTGCTACTCGGCACTATGTGGAACGGACGCTGCTCGAGTATCGGCTGGCTGGCGTCGACAAGGATGCGGCCACACGAGCCCAGGTTAAGAAATTTCAGGATCACATCACTGAACAGGCGCTCAAGTTCGGTCGGACCCTGCAGGAGAATCCCAACCACGTCGTCGTGAAGGATAAAGCCGAATTGGCAGGAGTCCCCGCGGACTTCATCGCGGCTCACTCGCCAGCGGCCGACGGATCGATCACTTTGAGTACGGACGAAACCGACTACTCCCCGGTGATGACTTACGCGACCAGCGAAGATCTGCGCAAGAGGATGTACCTCGCGTACAACACGCGAGCCTACCCCGCGAATAAGGAAGTCCTGCTCGATGTCCTCAAGACGCGCTACGAATTGGCCAAGATTCTTGGCTATCCGACTTTCGCCGATCTCGCCACCGCCGACCAGATGATCGGCACGGCCGCCAATATGAAATCGTTCTTGAACGACGTGGATGTTGCCTCGCGCCCGGCCTCGCATCGCGAATACGATATGCTGCTGGCCTTTGCCCGCCAGAAGCAGCCGGGTCTCAGTGCCATTCCAGCCTACGGGCGCTTTTACTGGGAAGATCAGTACGCGCGAACTACCCTTAACTTCGATTCTCAATCCGTGCGGCCGTATTTTACCTACGACCGTGTCCAGCAGGGAATTCTCGACACCGCGGCGAAGCTCTTCCATGTGTCGTTCAAGCCCGCGCCCGATGCTCCTGTCTGGGATCCTTCTGTCTCTGCCTGGAGTGTCTTTGACGGCGGTCAGTTGGTCGGCCGCATTTATCTCGACATGCATCCTCGCGACGGCAAGGACAAGTGGTTCAGCTCAAGCCCGGTCGTGCCCGGCATCAAGGGACGCCAGTTGCCCGAGGGCGCGCTTATCTGCAACTTTGCTGGAGGCAAGCCCGGCGATCCGGGCCTGATGCAGTACGACGATGTTGTGACGTTCTTCCACGAGTTCGGACACTTGATGCACAACATTCTTGGCGGGCAGCAGCAGTGGAGCGGCATCACCGGGTTTTCTACCGAGACCGATTTCGTCGAGGCGCCCTCGCAGATGCTGGAGGAATTCTTCCGCGATCCCGGAATTCTGCGCTCATTTGCCAAGCACTACCAGACGAACGAAGTTCTGCCACTCGACCTCATCGACCGCATGAACCGTGCGAGTGCTTTTGGCCGCGCCGGATGGGTGCAAAGCCAGCTCTTCTATTCAACCTATTCGCTCGATCTGCACGACCACGCCCCCGACCAGATCGATCTCGATGCTATGCTCCGCACCGACTACACGCGCTTCTACCCCTATCCGTTCGTGGATGGCAATCGCTTCTACGCCGGTTTCGGCCATCTCATGGGCTATACCTCCAACTACTACACGTATGTGCTCGACAAAGTGATTGCCATCGATTTCTTCAGCCAATTCGACAAGAACAATCTATTAGCAGGAGAAGCGGCCATGCGCTATCGCAGAACGGTTCTTGAACCGGGAGGATCGAAGCCGGGCACGGAGTTGGTCCGCAGTTTCCTTGGGCGCCCTCAGAACCTCGATGCTTTTAAAGTATGGATGGACGAAGAGTTTCACGGCACTACGCCGTAGTCCTAGAATCCCTTCGCTTTTAGCACTGTGTCCAGATCGTCTGGATGAATTGTCCCCAATCATGATCCGGGTTGTTCGCCATTTCCACTTTCGTAGGAAAATGCGATCTGCTTCCAATCAGCCGAAAACGTAGCGCTCGATTCCCAGCCGGATTTTGCCTCGGTCAAACGCGTCGCCACACCAGTTTCCACTGCAATTTTGTAGATAAATACGCCGTGCTCGTCTTGGTATCCGTACACCCCAGACAGCAGTTTCCCGTCAGGCGAGACGCTGACCGCTTCCATGTGGCCACTCGAAACCCTCACACACTTTCCGAAAGCAATCAGGAAGAAGATCGAGAACCCGACGGCTAGAGTTTTGAACACCGTGCCTTCCGGGCCAATCTTAACCCCGGCTGAAGGATTTCGACCGAACTGGGACAGCAGCGATAGGTTACTTCCGGAACCATCCGAACGCCTCTGCGTACCCGGCGCGGGCAAGGTTCCCCCTACAATTTTAAAGATGATGGTTCCGTCCCGTTGACGCGCCTCCCAGTTCCTATGCCAAAAATCAAAAACAATGCGATCTGTGGAGAATCCGTTTGGATCTATAACCCCTGGGTGGACTTAGCCGTCGGATGTGGTGCGTGGTCGGTTCCGCTATTGCTGGCTCGCGTACCTCTGCTTCGGCCGCCAGCACACTCACATGGGCGGTCTTCTTCTATGTGCTGGCGTTGTTCTTCAACTATCCGCATTACATGGCGACGATTTATCGCGCCTACCACACGAAAGCGGATTTTGAGAAATACCGCATCTTCACGGTCCATATCACCTCTGCTCGTAGCGTTGACCGTGGTTTTCGCGCACTTTTGGCCTCGCGCCCTCCCTTGGATTTTTACCGTATATCTGACCGCGAGTCCCTGGCACTACAGCGGGCAGAACTACGGGCTCTTCATGATGTTTGCCCGGCGGGCTGGCGCCCAGCTTGACGCCCACCGAGCGGCGTGCCTTATATTTAGCATTCCTGATCTCCTACGCGGTTTTGCTGCTGAGCCTTCACACCGGACCTTCGGGTGATCCTCTGTTCGTTTCTCTGAATATCCCCGCGGTTATCAGCTCGCGCGCCCAGATTGCCCTCGCCATTGCATTTCTGGTGTGTTCCGTCTTCGGACTGTCCCGGCTCATCGGACAGGTCCGGCATCCGCCTGATGGTTCCTTCGTTGACCTTGTTTTCTACGCAATGCGTCTGGTTTCTGGTGCCAACCCTGCTTTCGTTGCTGGAACATTTCCAGATTCCGCGTAGCCGCTATAGCACCGGCGTTCTAGCCATCATGCACTCGGCGCAATATCTATGGATAACGAGCTACTACGCGAAGCGAGAAGCGGCAACCAATCCTAACCGGTCGTGGCGTCCTCTTTCGTACTTTGCGATTCTCGTCGTTGGTGGCATTGCACTCTTCGTTCCAGGGCCTTGGATATCAAGCCTGATCTTCCATTTTGATTTCACGCGCAGCTTCCTGCTTTTCACGGCGCTGGTGAACATTCACCACTTCATCCTGGATGGAGCGATCTGGAAATTGCGCGACGGGCGCATCGCTGCCTTGTTAGTAAATTCTCGCGCACAGATTGCGGAAGGCGCGATG
The DNA here is from genome assembly GCA_963787685.1 of uncultured Acidobacteriota bacterium. GTDB lineage: Bacteria > Acidobacteriota > Terriglobia > Terriglobales > Acidobacteriaceae > Sulfotelmatobacter. Next base: position 52,139 of record CAWBED010000015.1, on the reverse strand, counting down.
GAGGCTGGCAGCCGGACGATGAAGGCATTACGCGGACTGGCCGGACCGAGCCCAGTTGCTCGCGCTCTCCGAGTCGGGTCCGCCGCGCTTCTGCTCATTTGGGGCTGTGTCGACCAAGTGCACTACTATTTCGGCATGCACAGCATCGAGTCTGGCCGACCTGAAGCGTGCCGCTTCGCTGGCTCCCTATGACACTCCAGTTGAGGTCCGCTTGGCACGCAAAGCACTAGAAGATGGGAATCCGCATGAATCGGTCGCTGCCTGGCAATATGCGATCAAGGCGAACCCAACTGATCCGGCGCCGCGCGATGCCTGGCTTCGATACCTGACCCAGGAAAAACGCTTCGATGAGGCCTATCAGCTGACTGGCGCATGGCTGCAATTAGCGCCCAGGGACGCAGCGCTGCTGCTCAATCACGGAATCCTGGCCCAGCAATTCGGACATACCGACGAAGCGGAAGAGAATTGGCGAAAGGCTCTCAAACTCGATCCCTCGCAGGCTGAGGCCGATCTGTACTTAGCGGCGGACCTGGACAGGCAGGGCAAACTCGACGACGCCATCAGTCACTACGAAAGTTTCATCCGCAAAGTGGCGCAACGTTCGCCATCTAATGTTCCGCCCGCCGCCACGGTCATCACCGTGGCGCTGAAACTCGCGGATAGCAACGTCCGGGCGAATCACACTGATTTCGCCTTGCGAGATTACAAAATGGCACGAACTCTCGCCACTCGGACAGGAGAGATGAAGTTGGAAAGCCTTGCCGACGTCGGGGAGGCTTCATTGCAGGCGAGACTCGGAGATACCAGCAAGACATTGCCGCTCTATCAGCGAGCGCTTCAACTTGACGCCCGGTCTGGCCGACCGTCATAGCGAGGCTGTCGATTGGTATATGTACGCGACGTTCTTGCGGGAAAATGGTTTCCCGGCACGATTCGCCTACGCGAGTCTGCTCAAGTCTCAATCATTGTTCTCTTCGGACGTTAACGGCGCGGAAGTCGCGACCGCCGGCCAAGCTCGCAAACAATTGGAACAGCAACTCGGCTCCGAGGCGGTTGCCATCAGCCAGAATCCTGAACCGGTGTTGCATGAGGCACTTGAGCTAAAGCGTTAGAGACTTCGCGAGAAGTCCTAGAATCCCTTCGCTTTTAGCACTGTGTCCAGATCGTCTGGATGCAGCGCTCGTGTCATGGCTTCCTCGCGGCTGAGCTCCTGCTGAAACACCAGCTGCGCCAGCGATTCTTCCATGGTGAACGATCCCTGCTTTCGCGTGATCGTGATTTCCTGATGCAGATGCTGCAGCGCATTCTTCCGGATATGCTGCCGCGCCCCATATCCCACGATCAACAGCTCTGCCGCCGGCACGCGTCCTCCATTGCGACGTGGAAGTAACGTTTGAGTCAGCATCGCGGCCAGCGCCATCGCCATCTCTGCGCGCACGGAGTGCTGCCGCTCCTGCGGGAACGAATCCGCGATGCGTGAGACCGTCGAAGCCGCGTCTGTCGTGTGCAGCGTCGTGAATACAAGATGGCCAGTTTCGGCCGCCGACAAAGCAATGCGCGCCGTCTCCGGATCGCGCATCTCGCCGACGACAATCACATCCGGCGCCTGCCGCAGCGCGGCCCGCAATGCGGTAGGAAAGTCCGGCGCATCAATCCCTATTTCCACTTGTTCGATCAGGCTCCGGTCATGTGCATGCTCGTATTCGATTGGATCTTCGATCGTCACGATATGCCGTGCCTCGTTGCGATTGATCTCGTTTACCAGCGCTGCCAGCGTCGTACTCTTCCCCGAACCCGTTGCTCCTCCAATGATCACCAGTCCGCGCCGTAACTTAGCCAGCGCGCCCACTCCTGCGGGTAAGCGCAGGTCTTCAATTCTTGGAATTGCCGAAGGCAACGCTCTTACCGTGGCCGCCGCGCGCCCGCGTTCGCGGTGCAAGTTGATGCGGAACCGTCCGATGCCCTCGACTCGATATGAAGAATCTGCAATGCCACTGAGCCGGTATTCTTCGCGCGCGTGCGCCGCCATCGCAGGCACTACCGCGGCCTCGATCTCGTCGCCGCTAAGCGCACGCTCTCCAATAGCCTCCAACGCACCCTCGATGCGAATTGCGGGCGGTGCCTGCGGCACCAGTAAAAGGTCGCTGCCCCGGCGAGACAGCAAATGCTCCAGCCATTCTCGAAGCTGGGTGGATGCATCGGTTCGAGTTTCCGAATGAATGACCTGCACGCGGGATGGATTTGCTTCGGCTGTCATGGTTTTCTTAGATGCACTTGCAGCGCCTGAGGCCACTCTTTTGCCGCAGATGCGGATCAACACGGATAAGAAGAAGTTTGAAAACGCGACATCCGCGAGAATCCGTGTAAATCCGTGGCAGACTGTTTTTACCAGAACGCGAAACTCTTGACCTCTTGCATCCGGCAAGGTAGCCTCCCGAAGTCACTGGTCCGAGACTCCTCAAAGGAGGCTTGTATGCCGCTACTCTCCGCTCTCTGGCTGCCGATCCTGTTGTCGGCGGTCATCGTCTTTATCGCCAGCTCCGTCATGCACACGGTTCTCCCCTACCACCGTAATGACTACAAGAAGTTGCCGGATGAAGACAAGGTTCTCCCAGCCCTTCGCGCCGGCGGGCTGCAGCGCGGGTTATATGTCTTTCCGTTCTGCACCCATAAGGAAATGAAAACGCCGGAAGCCATCGAGAAATACAAGCAGGGTCCGGTCGGCATGATGACTGTTTTCCCCAGCGGCCCGCCCTTCATCCCGAAGTTTCTCGGTCTGTGGTTCGGATACTGCCTGGTGATTTCTTTTTTCGTTGCCTACCTAAGTGCGCATACGGTACCGACGGGCACCGATTATCTGGCGGTGTTTCGCGTCGTTGGAACAGCTGCGTTTCTCGTGTACGGTCTGGGACCGCTAGCCAATGCCATCTGGAAAGGTATGCCGTGGGGCTTCGTAACCTTGGAAGCGATCGATGGATTGGTCTACGCGCTGCTGACCGCAGGCACGTTCGGCTGGCTCTGGCCGCACTAAGCAAAAAGATCTCAAAACAGAGTGCACATGGATTCACCGAGTAAGCTTTCCTCTGTGGAACCCTGTGCCCTCTGTGGTGAGAGGTTTGTTCCTATTGCTCTTCCTTCGGCAACATGTTCCCGCTGCGCAGATACCGGCTATGCCAGCCCAGCGACTCCGTCAGCAGATGAGGCGTGTGCTTTCCATAAGATAATTGCTCCGCTCGCGACAGATAATCCTTGAGCAATGGCTTGTACTCTGGACTCGCACACTTCTCAATCACCAGCTTGGCTCGTTCTTTTGGTGAAAGTCCTCTCAGATCGGCCAAGCCCTGCTCGGTCACGAGCACCTGCACATCATGCTCCGTGTGATCCACGTGCGAAACCATCGGCACAATCGTCGAGATCGTACCTTTCTTCGCGAACGACGGCGCCATAAAGATCGACAGGTATCCATTCCTCGCAAAGTCTCCCGAGCCGCCAATCCCGTTTTGTATCCGCGATCCCATCACGTGCGTCGAGTTCACGTTGCCGTAGATGTCGGCCTCGATCATTCCGTTCATCGCAATCACGCCGAGCCGCCGAATGATCCCCGGATTGTTCGAAATCTCCTGTGGACGCAGCACGATTCTCTCGCGATACGACGCCATGTCCGCATTCACTTCGTTGAGCATGTCGGGGCTCAGCGAAAACGCCGTCGCCGACGCAGAAGTCAGCTTGCCCGACTTCAGCAGCCGGATCATTCCATCCTGGATCACTTCCGTATACGAAGTCAGCCCCTCAAATGGACCTTCCTCCAATCCGAACAGAACCGCATTCGCGATGTTGCCCACGCCCGACTGCAGCGGCAGCAGGTTCGCCGGCATCCGCCCCTTCTTCACTTCCCAGCTCAGAAACTCAAGGATGTGCCCGGCAATCTTCTTCGACGCCTCGTCTGGAGCCTTGAATGCGCTATTCCGGTCCGGCGAATCGGTCAGCACGATCCCAATGATCTTCTCCGCGGGAATGTTGAGATACGGAGATCCAATGCGGTCTCCCGGTCTCACCAGCGGAATCGGCTTACGGTTCGGAGGCGGCTCCAGCCCGTAGTAAATATCGTGCATTCCCTCGAGCGCCATCGGCTGCCACGAGTTCACTTCGAGGATCACGCGGTCGGCGCAGTCAATCCACGTCTTGTTGTTGCCGATCGAAGAGCTCGGTATGACCCGACCGTCCTCCAAGATCGCCGTGACCTCGATCAGAGCCACGTCCAGCTTGCCAAGAAATCCATACTCTACGAACTGCGCCACGTGGCTCAGATGGATATCCATGTAATCCATCTCGCCCGCATTAATGCGCTTCCGCGTCTCGGGATCCGACTGGTAGGGAAGCCGAAGGTGAATTCCGCCTGCCATCGCCAGCGCCCCGTCCAACTCAGGCCCGGTTGAAGCGCCCGTGAACACGCTGACCTGGAATTTCTCTCCGCGGAAGTGCGCATCCGCGATGCGATGCGCCAGTTGCAGCGGCACCGCCTTGGGATAACCCGACCCTGTAAACCCGCTCATTCCAATCTGATCGCCCGACTGAATCAGTCCCGCCGCAGTCTCGGCGCTCATGATCTTTCGCTCTAGTTTAGGGTTCAAAATGCGCGTGGTCGTCGTCGGAGAGGCAATACTCATGGCGAATTCCTCAAATCTATAAAGTGATTCGCCTTAACGGTATCGCTTGGGATGAGGGATGATCTGTGATTTCAATCACAATGAGTGTGGCGGCCGCACTGACAGGATTTTCGGCAAGAACGGTGCCGGGAACGCAATGATCCGCCAGCGTTCCCAGTTTGCGTAGGAGCTATTCGTGTTGGGACCCGCACACTACTGCCGCACTGTACCATTGTGCAAGGGCCATTGTGCAACGGTTAGGCGCGCTCCACCGGAAAAAGCATTTCGTGTGCGTCTAGTCTCGATGAGACGCGGTCAAAAAGGTGACTTCCACCGGATAAGACGGCGCAACTTTGATTTCTTCCCCGCGGGTTCCGATCCCTTTAGCGACCTGGGGGCCTAGTTTTTGATGGTGCTTTCCTCCGGTGATTCGAAACTCAAGTCATGCCCACGACTCACGTGAAGCTATAGGGTCGACACTTAAGTCGGACAGTTGCATCTTGAAAGTGCCGTCAGAGAACTGGTACCTAGCCACCTCGGAATCTCGGCGCATCAGAAGAGCCGAAACTTTGCTTCCAGTCGTAAAACCAAAACAATGTCATGAGTGACACGTAAGCAACTGAGATTCGCTCGCCTTCGCCGACTTTTAACGCCCAGCACTCGCCCCTGAAATGGGACCGTCTTGAGAGGATCGCAGGTGAATTGCAGTTCGAGATCGGGCTTGTCAACCGTTACGTCGAAATGTTTCATCTGACATCCAGACGCCCACACCAATGCCTTGAGTAGATCCAGCCCTTGCCTCAATGGTCAAGGCAAGGAAAAGGCAGTCTTGGCGAGTACTCTTACACTACCCAGCGTCGTTGCGGAAAATGAAAACTCGTACGTTGGATCGGCTGATTGTCCGAAGAGCTCTAATGGAAAACAATCCTTATCTTCGGAACTTTAGTGGCTTGACCCGAGATCGCTCCAATCATCAGCAAAGCGATCGCAAAATGCCGAATCATGATAAGGATCATACTCCGGCGTCTTGCATCGCGCGGCGATCTCCACTGATCTAACAGGATCGATTGCACTCATTGATCCGTGATTATGCTCCGATTCGTGCCCCCGTCCGCGCTTCACCGACCCGCATCAAACTCTTCCTTATACCCCTGCCACCGTTGTCGGATCCCGGCCATGATGGCCTTGTACTCGGGGTCGGCCCGCAGACTTTCAAAATTCTTATCCCGCTCAAACCACGGATAGTTCACATCCCCCAGTTCCACCGTTCGCTTGAGCCAGAGCAGGGCATTCGGTTTGTCTCCTAGCAGAGCGTGGATGCCCGCGAGCCAGTAAGCAGCGTCGCCGTCGATGACCTCCGCGGGACGATAGTTGAAGAGCCGCGGATCAATCTTCTGGCGCTGGCCGCGCGCAGCATAGACGAACGCCGCCAGCATGCGTGCGGAATTATCGCTGGAATTGCCTTCCAGCTCGACAGCTCGGCTCAGATTCGATTCCGCTTCATCCAGCTTTCCCTGGTAGTACAGAATGCAGCCGAAATACGCGAGAGCTTTGAACTGGTTCGGATTCTTCGTGACCACATCCCGCATTTCCGCTTCCGCTTCGTCGGTTTTCCCTCCGTATAGAAGCATTCGCGCATGCATCCAACGTGGCTGAAGAAGCGTCGGATTGAGTTGTAAGAGCCGCCCGTACGCCTGTTCCGCGAGTTCGTTCAGACCGGCGTAGTAATACGAATATCCCAACATCTGCCAGGCATTCTCGTTGTTTGGAGCCAGAGCCACCGCCTGTCGCGTGATACGAATCGCCTCCTGTTCGCGGCCCTCCTCGCTATAAATCCCTCCCAGGGCGACCATTCCCTCTATGGACTGAGGATTGATGCGCAGCGCATTCTTTGCTGCCTCCTCGCCCCTTTTTACGTTCGCACCCGCTTCCACGAAGAAGTTTGCGCTCTGCAGGGAATACATCTGCGCCAGCAACGCGTACGCATCCGCAAAATTCTGGTCCAGTGAAACCGCGTGCAAGAGCAGTCGCTTCCCTTTCTCAAGGCTGTCGACCCCCGAGTACACGAAATATTCGTTCAAGTAAAAGCGTGCCTGCAGATAATCGTTGTAAGCGTCTACATTAGTAGTTACCGGTTGCTGGATCGCCTTCTGCTCTGTGGGGGAGATCTGGATCTGTAATCCTTCGACCACCTTCGTGGCCATCTCATCTTCAAAGGTGAGAATGTCAGCGCTTTTCAGGTCATAGCGTTGCGACCACTTCGTCGTCCCAGTATGTCCGTCAATCAATTGAACGGTTACACGGATCACATTTGAAGAACGCTGGTACGTTCCCTCCAGCACGCTCTGCACGCCCAGGGCTTTGGCCGCTTCTACCGGATCCGGCGCTTCCTTCGCATACTTCAACACGGATGTGGTCGGTCGGACGGCCAAGTTTTGCAACGACGTGAGCCGGCTGATGATGGCGTCCGTAATCCCGATGCCCCAACTGTCGGCGTTTGCAGCTGTGATGTCGCGGAAGGGAAGAACGGCGATGGTTTCGGTGGTCGACTTCAAATTCACGGTGCTGGTTTGCGATTTGTGGGCCGCATTGTCGTAGGCCCGATATCCCAGCAGAGCGAGAGCTAAGACGATGACGGCTCCGGCAGCCAGCAACCATCCTGTTCGCTTCTTTCCTCCCGTTGTGGATGCCGAGCGCGTTCCAGACGACGCCAAAACCCTCTGTGACTCGCTATCCCGCTTTACCCGCTTGAGATCGGCTTTCAGCTCGGTGGCCGACTGGTAGCGAACTTCCCGATCTTTTTCCAGAGACTTCGAGATGATGTCTTCCAGCTTCGCGCTAACGTCCGGATTCAGCCGAACGGGCGCTACGGGCGTTCCATGCAGAATCGAATCGAAGATGATTCCCGAGGTGTCGCCGCGAAATGGAAGATTGCCCGTCGCCATTTCGTACATCACCACTCCGAACGAGAACAAATCCGTGCGCCGGTCGAGTTCCTGCCCCTTCACCTGCTCCGGAGACATATACGCGACCGTGCCCAGAGTGCTTCCCGGACTGGTCAGATGTTCCTCAGCCACGGTCAGGGTTGGCGCAGATCCCGCCGCTTCAAGTTTCTCCGGCGTCATCTTGGCCAAACCAAAGTCGAGAACCTTCGCGTTACCACGCTTGGTCACGAAAATATTGGCCGGCTTGATGTCTCTGTGAACGATCCCTTGCGCATGGGCGGCATCGAGTGCATCGGCCACCTCAATGCCGATGTCCAGCACCCGGTCCAGTTCCAACGCGCGATTCCCGATTAGGTGCTTCAGCGTCACGCCGTCGAGAAACTCCATGACGATGAACGGCCGCCCGTTCTCTTCGTCAATCTCGTGTACCGTGCAAATATTCGGATGGTTTAACGCCGACGCGGCCTTGGCTTCGCGCTGGAAGCGGCTGAGGGCCTGTGGATCTTTCACCACGTCTTCGGGAAGGAACTTGATTGCGACGAAACGATCCAGCTTGATGTCCTCCGCTTTATAGACCACGCCCATCCCGCCTCCGCCGAGCTTCTCGACGATGCGGTAGTGCGAGATGGTTTGGCCGATGAATTGAGGCGAGCCGCTCACTGAGCCGAATACTAGGTGGTTCACGATTTCCGGTCAACCATCGGGGCGGCCTTGGTGGGAGTGACTTCCTTCGTGAACCTTCGTGCCCTTTGTGGTTCAGGGTCTGATAGACACCTCCAAACACTTAACCGCGAAGCCCTGTCCTGTCATAATCACGCCATGTTCCCGTCGGCGCTGCAGGACTTGCGATTTGCCCTCCGCTATTTTCGCCGCAGCCCTGCGTTCACTCTCACGGTCATCCTGACTTTGGCGCTCGGAATCGGCGCGACGACCTCCATCTTCAGTCTCGTTGATGGCATCCTCTTGAGCCCGCTTCCGTTCCCGCACGCGGATCGCCTCGTCGCGATCGACACTCTGGAAATACCGCCGGGCACATCCCCGACGAATCTTGCCACCGCAAGCCCGCTACAAACCTCTTATCCCGACTACTTCGATTGGCGGCGTCAAGTCCGGTCGTTTGAATCGCTCGCCTCCTACAACGTCATTGATCGCCTGTTCAGCAAGGCGAATGGCGAAGATGCCGAAGTGATCGAAGGCGGACGCGTCTCCGCGAATTTCTTCCCCATGCTCGGTGTGCCTCCCGCCCTCGGCCGCACGTTTACTATCGACGAAGAACAGCCCGGCCATCGCGTCGCCATGCTGAGCTACGAGCTATGGGTGAAGGACTTCGGTGCCTCGCCGGCCGCGATCGGCCAAACCGTGAAGATCAGCGATGAGCCCTACACCGTAATCGGCGTCATGCCGAACGGGTTTCACTATCCGATCGGGCAGCCGGCGTTGTACTGGTCGACCTTCTCAATCGACGCCGAAGGTCCGCAGGCAGGCACCTCGCTCCGCGACAGATGACCGCCTGGATGTCGTCGGACGCCTTAAGTCCGGAATGAGCCAGCAGCAAGCCCTCGCCGAGATGAACATTATCCAGCGCGGCCTGTCGCAGACATATTCGGAAGATGTCGACAAGGTTGGTGTATCCGTCGCTCCACTATTGAACCGCGCCGTGTCCGAGGTGCGCCCGATCTTGGCTCTCTTGTTCGGCGCGGTGGGAGCGGTTCTGCTTATCGGCTGTGCCAACGTCGCCGGACTTCTCCTCGCTCGCGCCAACGGGCGCCGTCCCGAAGTTGCCTTGCGCACAGCATTGGGCGCCAGCCGCATTCGTGTCGTGCGTCAACTTCTAGTTGAAGCCTTGGTGCTCGCGCTCACCGGCGGAGTCGCCGGCGTTCTGCTCTCGGTCGTCCTCCTGCGGGTCGCGCTTTATGTCATTCCCCAAGACCTGCCCCGGCTTTACAACATCACGATGGATGGCCGGGTTTTGGTCTTCGCAGTGGCGCTTTCGGCGGCGACCGCCTTCATCTTCGGGCTGCTTCCCGCGTGGCGAATGTCGCGTCCCGACCCAGCCGACGCGCTGCGAGAGTTTTCATCCAACACCACGCCCGGCCGTCGTCGCAACCGCCTGCATCACGGTCTCGTCGTCGCGCAAACCGCGCTGGGATTCGCCCTGCTCATCGGTTCCGGATTGCTCATCAAGAGCATGTTTCAGATTCTTCACCTTGATCCGGGCTTTGACTCGAAGCGGACCCTATTCTTCGATGTCGCGCTTACCAACAAACGCTATCCCGTTCCAAACAAGGTTGCGTTTTACGACAGGTTTCTTCCGCAAATTGCTGCGCTGCCCGGCGTCGAACAAGTCGCAGCCGGCCATCCGCGCCCCGACTCTTCCGCATGGAGCCAGTGGACCCCTATCACGATTCCGGGTTTCGTAGCTTCGCCTCAGGATCCGCCCGCCGCTACTGCGGCCGTTGCTACTCCGGGCTATTTCGAGACGCTTTCTATTCCTCTTCTCAATGGGCGTACTTTCGTCCCCCGCGACAACGATCCCAAGGCGGCTCCGGTGGCCGTGATCAGCCAGTCCTTCGCGCGCAAGTATTTCCCCGTGGAAGATCCCGTCGGCCGCTACTTCACGCCCACGTTCGAGCACACCACGGAGCCGATTCTGGCACGCCAGATTGTCGGCGTTGTCGGTGATACCAGGACCGACGACCCGTCGGAGGCCCCCCAGCCGCGGTTCTATCTGCCCTACGCCCAGGACCCATCACACCAGCGCCCGGACGTCGTGATGCGGGTTTCGGGCGACCCCCACGGTTATGAAAACGCAGTTCGCAAGATCGCTGCGACTCTCGACCCGGACGATCCCGAATTCGGCTACCACACCTTTGCCGAGAACATCGCTCTGCAGTCTGCTCAGCCGCGGTGCGAAGTATTCCTGATTTCCGCCTTCGCAGCAATCGCTCTACTCCTGTCCGCTCTAGGTCTCTACGCTGTCCTCTCTTACATCGTCGCGGAGCGATCGCGCGAACTTGGTCTGAGGATGGCTCTGGGAGCTACGCGCGCCAACGTGCTCGGCATGGTGTTGCGCCGCGCCTTGATCCTGGCGGTGCTTGGGATCGGCGGCGGAGCCATCACTTCAATCTTCGCAACAAGACTCGTAACCAGCAGCCTGTTCCGAGTAGCTCCCCTCGATCGGTCTGTATTTCTGATCGTGGCTTTGACGCTCCTGCTGGTTTCGATGATTGCCGCCATCTTGCCCGCACTTCGCGCCGCCAACATCGATCCGATACGCTCATTGCGAGAGCAATAAGCCGCAGCGAATAGTGGTGCTAACTTGCTTCGTAATACTTCGTGACCTTCGTGGTTTACGCTTTTGGGGCTAGTTGCGCTGCAAGACGTTCCGACGCCGGCGGCGCCGCATAAACCGGATGATCATCACCAACAAAGCGATGAGCAGAATCCCCACTCCGGCAGCCATGACAATCAGGATCCGAATCGAATTCATCAGCAAGAAGCCGCCGGTGACCGTGTAGAAGCCATTGAACTTCCTGATCATGTCCGGCAATGCCAGCACATCGCCCTTAGACAGTTCCAGCGCGTGTTCGTGCGGATGATATTGCGACTCCCACGGAAACAGCTTGCCCTCCGCGTCCATCTCAACATGCCCGCCCAGAACATGACTAACTTGCCGGTCTTTCAGAAATGCGGCTGCGCGCTCCGCGCTGGCAAGATCCGCAGAAGTATCCTCGATCAGCAACCGCGCTGGCATCAGAAAATCGCCTGAAAAGAATAGTCCGGTGTCGCGGTCGTAGAACGACACTTCCGTTTCGTTGTGGCCTGGCGTTGGGATCGCGTCGACAACCCGCCCTCCCAGGTCGATCTGAGCCAAGCCGTTCGGCCAGTCGGTGAACGGATAAAAGCGGCGTACGCTGTCGATATCAAATCCCACAACCTGAACATTCGGCAGGCCGGCAAACTGCCCGTCTCCCAAACGATGGTCATAGTGCCGGTGCGTATGCACGACGAGCAGCGGCAGCTTCGCAGCACCATCCCCAGGCAGTAAGTCCAGTACAGTCTTTGCCAGCGGCATCTGTTTCGGATCCGCAATGTCACCGGTGTCGATCAGCAGCGCTTTCGCTGATCCAACCAGCAGGTACATGAACGGCGCCTCGAATGTCGCGCAAAGATTCTCTCTGAGGATGAACGTCCGCCCGTTATACGGATGTACCTGCAGGCGCGGTTGCGTGCTCTTGCTGCAATCCGCCGCGCCCTCATCCCAGTGAACGTTCATCGAACCGGGCGTGATCTCAGCGTGCGCCCCAGCCGGAATCAGGGCACAGAGCATGGTCAGGAACACTACCGCCGAAAGGGCGAAACTCGTTCTGGAGGTTGTGATTGAAATGTTGTGATAGCTCTCGATATTCATACTTTGTCCTTTTTTCCTGCTGCTAGCATCGAATCCAAACTACCCAGCCACATACCGACCGCATCATCCACGCGTTTTCTATCGCCGGTATTGCAGTAATCCAGCATGAATCCTCGCAGTCCTGCCAACACGACCGTAGCGAACGCCCGAGCTTGCCGCCGCGTGTGCCCTTCGCGGACCAAGGGCTCCGCCACCAGAGTCAGCCAGTCTTCGACCGTTGCCCGCAAGAAGTCTTTGAATTGTTTCGGACGTCGCAATGCCATTCCGTAAGCCTCAAAGAACAGTCGGAATATCGGTTCGGAATCTGGAGCGCTCATGCGTTTCCAGACAATCTGGCATGCTTCTGCAAAGGTCGCGGCATCGATCTGGCCGAAGCTGGCGAGTTGCTGACGTCGAACCTCCGCCAGAATTTCGACAACTATCTTTTCCTTCGACCCGAAGTAGTAGAGCAGTACCCGCGGACTCGACCCCACAGCCTTCGCCAGCGGACGCAGCGAAAGATCGGCAAGGCCGTGCTTCATCAGGAATCGGACAATCGCCTCTCGCAATTCCTCCGGACGCTTCTCGTTTACGGGCCGACTCATCCGCAGATCGTACAATAAATGAAACGATTGTTTCAATAATGAAGCAAAATCCGGAATCGGATATACCCGAAAAAGGGAACCACGCAGGGACCCAATCATCCAGACCGATGGGATAACCGTGGAAGAGCGGCCCTTCAAGGGCCGCGTAAGATGACGAATGATGGAATGGGCTTTAGCCCCGGGCTGTAGCCGCCACCGCGATGTGGCCGCCGTCGTTTTGAAATTCAACCATGCAAAGCCTGGCTACCCTCGCCCCCGAAACTGAATAATCCTCCGCCGGTCCCGTTTCGACGGACGACCCTGCGGCAAAATTTCGAACTCCCTCGTAGCCCTCCGTTCAGCCGCGACCTTCAACCGCATCTCTTTGCTCGACTCAGTTTCGCGGTAGAGTGCTTGCGCCACCGGTGCCGGGCCTCTCTCATCACTCAGGCCCAGCACCTCGATCTCAAATTCTCCCCCGTCATTCGATATCTTCAGCATGTCGCCAATTCGCACCTCTCGAGCAGCCTTGGCCACCTGCCCATTCGACACGATCCGTCCCAAGTCGCACGCCTTCTTCGAAAGCGTCCGCGTTTTGAAGAATCTGGCCGCCCACAGCCAGGCATCGATCCGTATACCGTTCATTCCGTTACCCCCCCAGCATCGTTGTCCTAATGCCGTCGTCCGAATTAGGATCGTTGCGGCCCACAATCCAGGCGACGATTATAAGCACCGGGATTTCCTTCGAAAACTGTTTCGCTGTGCGGCCAACCCGCCGGAATCGCCGGCCGCGAACCCATCATCCGCATGGGATTCTTTCCCCTAACTCCTTTTCTGCGAGCATCTTGTACCAAAATGGTTAGGACTGCGGATCATATTTCAGCCCCTTTACAAATAAATGCTTGACCTCCCGGCCCCTAGCAGCTAGATTTACGTGTTCCAAGGGACATCCGGAAGCTTTCGGGCCGAAATCGATGTACCTGCCTTGAAAAGCTAAGCCTAGAAAATCGAGCATCTTCGGGGTCCGGTCCCGCATCTATTCAACAAGAGTGAGTTTTACGCTAACTCCTTTACAACCTACTCGGAATCAGTGACTTAGGTCGAGCTCTGGGGTTTCCAGTCACCCTCCCGTGGCGGAAAGAAGAAGGCGGAAGGCCACAATCATAAAGTAAGGAGAACTACGACACATGCGCTCTGATCGTGTCTTTGATGCTTTACAGACTTTACGGAATCGTTATATGCTGTGTCAGCTTGCCTCCAAGGCCACGCGCAAGTTCCACCGGCCCAGCACCAGAATCCAGGAAACGATGAATGGCGTGTTGGACCGCATCGCTGACTCGGAGCGGCAAGAAGTTTTGTCGGAACCAGAGAACGTAGCCGAAGCACAACGGCGGGCTGCTTAACCCAGCCCCGCCTTTCCTGCCCGGCAGTTGTACTTGCGTCTTTCCTGAGTCCCCTCCTTTTGAAAATCTCCCGCTGACACTACCGAATAAGCTCTAGTGCACGGGTTCAGGTGAATCATGACCATTGCTGAACTGAAAGAAAAGAACATCACCGAGCTGACCAAGATCGCAAGGACCTTGGATCTGCCCGGTGCCAGCGGTATGCGCAAACAGGATTTGATCTTCAAAATCCTGCAGGCGCAAAGCGAAAAAGAAGGTCACATTTTCGCTGAAGGCGTTCTCGAAATCCTGCCCGATGGCTACGGTTTCCTCCGCTCTCCCGATTACAACTACCTTCCGGGCCCCGACGACATTTACGTCTCCCCGTCCCAGATTCGCAAATTTGATCTTAAAACCGGTGACACAATCAGCGGCCAGGTACGCCCTCCGCACGAAGGCGAAAAATACTTCGCGCTCGTCAAGATTGAGGCCGTCAACTTTGAGTCGCCGGACGAAGCCCGCAACAAGATTCTGTTCGACAACCTGACGCCGCTGTATCCGCAGGAACGCCTCAAACTCGAGACCACCCGCGAAAACGCCAGCGCCCGCGTCATGGATTTGCTTACGCCCCTCGGCAAAGGGCAGCGCGGCCTGATCGTTTCTCCGCCGCGCGCCGGCAAGACCATGCTCTTGCAGAACGTCGCCAACTCGATCACCACGAATCATCCGGAAGTTGTTTTGATGGTCCTGCTGATTGACGAGCGCCCGGAAGAAGTTACCGACATGCAGCGCTCGGTGAAAGGCGAAGTCATCTCCTCGACCTTTGACGAGCCCGCCGCTCGTCACGTCCAGGTCGCCGAAATGGTGATCGAAAAGGCGAAGCGTCTCGTCGAGCACAAGCGCGACGTTGTCATTCTTCTCGACTCCATTACTCGTCTCGCTCGTGCTTACAACACGATCGTTCCGCCCTCGGGCAAGGTGCTCTCCGGCGGTGTCGACTCCAACGCCTTGCAGCGCCCGAAGCGGTTCTTCGGATCTGCTCGTAACATCGAAGAAGGCGGTTCCCTGACGATCATCGCGACGGCCCTGATCGATACCGGATCCCGCATGGACGACGTGATCTTCGAAGAATTCAAAGGCACGGGTAACAGCGAAATCATCCTCGAGCGCAAACTTGTCGATAAGCGTGTATTCCCGGCCATCGATATTCAACGCTCCGGCACGCGAAAAGAAGAGCTCCTGATTCCCAAGGAAGATCTCTCGCGCATCTGGGTGTTGCGGAAAGTTCTCAACCCGCTTTCTCCCGTTGAAGCAATGGAATTGCTGATCGACAAGCTCAGCAAAACCCGCGGCAACAGTGAGTTCCTCGCCAACATGAGCGCGCTGTAAAGTCAGAGAATTAGAAACTTCAAAGGGCCGGAGCCAAGAGCTCTGGCCTTTTTTCCTCTGTGTTCCCCCGTGCCCCCTGTGTTGAAAGGTTCTAGCCGCTTCTGACATCGATAATCCGGAAGTATAATTTTGTCGAGCAGTGCCCGTTAGACTCTCTGCGAGGTACCCGTGCGATCCCAACTTTACACACCGATTGTCTTCCTCATCTTTCTTTTCTCTCTCCTATGTTTCGCGCAGAAGACGCCAGTTCAAAATCCGGCCCCACAAATCGGCCACGACGTGAACCCGCCGATCATGGACGGTGACGACGCCCGCGCGCGCATCACTCACGACATGGAGAAGAAAGCAGCCAAGGAGCGGGTCGCTGCCTTGAGGACCGACACCGACAAACTGTTGAAACTCTCCGTCGAGCTGAAATCCTATGTGGACAAGTCGGACGAAAACGTCCTCTCTCTCGACGTGATCAAGAGAGCCGACGAGATTGAGAAACTCGCCAAGAGCGTCAAAGACAAGATGAAAGGCCCAAACTAAACCAAGAAAGGTTGTATGGCACAAAAGGGTTTCCTCTGTGTAACCCTGTGCCCTGTGGTGAGCGCCTTCGCCGGCAGCAACTTCCAAACCAGCTGAGTGTTTGATTCCCTAGACCCGCAAGTTAGCGGATCGGAGGGAAACCATGAAACGCGCGATTGCTGGAACTCTTTTGCTACTAGGAATGGGTGTTGCGCCGGCGCTTGCCTATGACGGCGGCCTGCACCGCGACATCCGTCACGACGAGCGCAAGATTGCTCGCGACCGCCACGAACTGCGCCGCGACCTCAGAAATGGCAACTACGCTGCCGCTCGCCACGAGCGCCGGGAAATCCGACGCGAATATCGCGATCTGAATCAGGATCGCCGCGAGCTCTACTGGGATCGCCACTAGTTTTGAAGAACCGCGGGGGTGCAGCGGATTTCGTCTGTGCCCCCTGTGGTGAGTTCTTTGAAGTTTGTACCTCCGTAATCGTTCACGACGCCATTCCTACCTCCGGATTTTTGCTTTCCACCAAATCCTGTTGTATCCCCCTTCCATCCGCGCCATAATGCGCCCAACAGTTTCTCCTGCTGGGGACAGTTTGGGGATCGCACTAGGAGGCTGATATGTCCAGGGCCAGTTCGCTAATCGTTGTTCTATGCGCCGTGATGGGCGCCGCCAGTTTCGCACCCGCACAACAGATCCACCTTCCTCCCTCGATCGCGCAAGGTCCGGGCATGGGAGACGTGCCCGTCACTACAGGCAGCGATGCGCAAAAGCAGCAGGCCATTGCAGCGAACGAAATGCGTCAGCAGGAGATTCGCCGTGACACTGAAAAAATGGCGGAACTCACGCAAGAACTGAAAGAGTATCTTCTGAAATCCGACCAGACAGTCATGTCGCTCGACGCCATCAAGAAAGCCGAGCAGATCGAAAAACTCGCGCACAGCGTGAAATCAAAAATGAAGCAGTCCTTCTGACGGGATTGGTTGTGTGGGGACAGCCGCCTCGGCTGTCCAGCAGTGAGGGTGAGAGTCGAACTGCGCTTGATCCTTTCGGCTCCCAATCTCTTCGAAATAAAAACGCCATCCGTGTTTCACGGATGGCGTTCCAGTTTGACCCCTCTGCTTCTTCTACTCTGCGCCCTGCTTAATCCGCATCGAGTAGAACGACCGGTATACGAACGTGAACGACACCACGAAGAATGCTCCCGCCAGGACTCGAGTCATCATCGTGCCTTGATCGCTTGCCAGCTTCACCGCGAGTTCGACCGCCAGCAACCCAAACAGCGTCGTGAACTTGATGACGGGATTCAGCGCCACCGACGACGTGTCCTTAAACGGATCGCCGACCGTATCGCCAATTACTGTTGCATCGTGCAGCGGTGTGCCCTTCTGTTTCATCTCGACTTCGACAATCTTCTTGGCGTTGTCCCATGCCGCTCCAGCGTTCGCCATGAAGATCGCCTGATAGAGACCGAAGATCGCAATCGAGATGAGGTAGCCGACGAAGTAAAACGGATCGACGAAGGCGAATGCCAGCGTCCCGAAGAACACCGCAATGAAGATGTTCAGCATGCCTTTCTGCGCATACTTCGTGCAGATCGCCACCACCTTCTTGCTGTCGGCAACGGAAGCTTTCTCCACGCCTTCGAGTTTGATATTGGCTTTGATGAACTCGACAGCCCGATAAGCGCCCGTGGTCACGGCCTGCGTCGAAGCGCCCGTGAACCAGTAGATCATCGCTCCGCCGGTGATCAGACCCAAGAAGAATGGCGCGTTCAACAGCGAGAGTTTGGCCACGCCCTCGGCATCGGTAAGTCCGTTGGTCAACGCCATGATGATCGAGAAAATCATCGTCGTGGCGCCCACCACGGCCGTGCCAATCAGCACTGGCTTCGCCGTTGCCTTGAAGGTATTTCCGGCTCCGTCATTGGCCTCGAGCAAGTGCTTCGCGCGCTCAAAGTTAACGGTAAGGCTGAAATCTTTCTTGATCTCGGCCTCAACGTTCGGTACCGCCTCGATCAACGACAGTTCGTAGACGGACTGCGCATTATCCGTAACCGGACCGTAGGAATCGACCGCGATTGTGACCGGTCCCATCCCAAGGAATCCGAACGCCACCAGTCCGAACGCGAACACCGCTGGAGCCAGCATGCCCGCAGCAACCGCCAGTCCCATCGTGCTCATGTAATAGGCGATCGCCATCAGCATCATCATCGCAAGTCCCAGGTAGTAGCCGGAGAAATTGCCCGCCACGAATCCTGAAAGAATTCCCAGTGACGCTCCTCCCTCCTCCGCGGACCTGACGACTTCCTTCACGTGTCGCGACTCGGTCGAAGTGAACACTTTCACCAGTTCTGGGATCAGCGCTCCTGCCAGCGTGCCGCACGAAATAATCGTTGCCAGTTTCCACCACTGAGAAGTGTCACTCCCGAGTTGCGGAATGGTGTAGTAGGAAATCGCATAGGTCATGCCGATCGAGATAATCGAAGTCAGCCACACCAGCGACGTCAGCGGCGCTTCGAAGTTCATCTCGTCTGCCGAGCCATACTTCGCCTTGGCAATCGCGCCATTTATGAAGTACGACAGCGCACTCGATACCAGCATCATCACGCGCATCACGAAGATCCACACCAGCAATTGCACTTGTACGCTCGGATCTTTCACGCCCAGAAGAATGAACGTGATCAGCGCCACGCCGGTCACGCCGTACGTCTCAAATCCGTCGGCCGAAGGACCAACCGAGTCGCCAGCGTTGTCGCCAGTGCAATCAGCAATTACGCCCGGATTGCGCGCGTCGTCCTCTTTGATCTTGAAGACGATCTTCATCAAGTCCGACCCGATGTCGGCAATCTTGGTGAAGATACCGCCGGCAATACGCAGCGCCGCCGCTCCCAGCGATTCGCCAATCGCGAATCCGATGAAGCACGGTCCTGCGTAGTCTCCCGGGACAAACAGCAAAATGAACAACATGATCAGCAGTTCCACCGAGATCAGCATCATGCCGATGCTCATTCCGGCCTCAAGCGGAATCTGATAGACCGGATATGGCTTGCCGGGCAGGGAAGCGAACGCCGTCCGCGAATTCGCGAACGTGTTTACTCGGATCCCGAACCAAGCCACTCCATAGCTGCCTGCAATGCCCACCAGGCTAAATCGCCAGGATGATCGGTAGCGTCAGTCCAACCGATTTTCCCGGCACCGGCGATAACCACCCGAAATAAGCCGCAATAATGACGGCAATGAATGCCCACAACAACAGAATGAATTTGCCTTGCGTGACGAGATAGGTCTTGCAAGTTTCGTAAATCAGCTCCGAAATCTCCCGCATCGAGCGATGTACAGGCAGATTTTTCAGGCGCATGAAAATTGCCATGCCAAACCCAAGCCCGAACAGGCAGAACAGAATCCCGATGAGCAGCAGTTTGTGCCCGTCGATTGCCCCATTGAAAAAGCTAACCTGTGAGAGATCAGGCAACTTCAGTGAAGCCTCTCCACCAGCTTCGCTGGGTTGCGCGAAAGCTACAGCGGCGCCGACGGTAAACAGCGCAGCTACAACCGAAATTTTCATCGCCATGCGGCGGCTAAAGAACGCAGCAGTGGCAAGCCAGGTACGCATAAAAGTCCTCCGAATTAGAACGGTTTTAGGGATTACAAACGTGTTTTAGGTACTGTCATTCCGGAAAACAGGGTGCCCAGTTCTCGCCATGATCGCGAGATACCAGGCTTTTCCGAACACGCTTCCACCGCAAGACCTAAGGAGTGTTGGAGCTTGGCCGCGTCGGATCTTGCGCAAGGGCGACCTCGCTACATGCCGTTTAAAAAGGGGACTAGAGAAGTAAGTCTCTAGCTCCGGCATCCCTACGCAAAACGGGCATTTATAACACGTCGGATGAGGCGGGTCAAACCCTCAGAAGCTGGATCTGTGGTTCCCGTCCCAAATCGGGCAAATAATCGTTATTTCTAGCACTTACGGCCCCACTAAGCCGGCGAGCCGACAAGATGGACTGGGTTTGAGCCTCGAAAATTGCGCCAACTCGAACACGAAAGTAGAGGCCTCACGATCACAGGTCTGCGGCTCGGCGCGACGCGGAAGCAACCGCGGGTCTGCGGCTCGGCGCGACGCGGAAGCGACCGCGGGTCTGCGGCCCGGCGGTAAGCGGCCGCACAATCAGGAAACACGGCCGGGCACCACCGTGGAAGAGCGGCCCTTATAGGGCCGCGTAAACGTCCCCAAAGATAGACGGGCTTTAGCCCCCGTCCTAGTGGCTCACCGACGCGTTGTACATCGCGTCCATCAGATCCTGCGAATGCCCGTCGTAGTCCGCATCGAGCGACCACATAAACGTTCCACCCAGATTGCGTACCCAATCCGAATACCACACGCGGTAATACGTCGAGGTCGCATCATCGTACGTGATATATCCGTCGCTCCCATCATCCTTAAGCATGTACGGCACCAGCGCGAAGGGATCGCGCACCGTATGCCATCCGCGCTTATTGATCAGTTGCTTATAGTTCGTTCCGTAATTTCCTGTCGTCACTGCGTTGTCGCAATCGCCATCCGGTGTCCACGCGCTGTTCGGACACAGCCCATACTCCTTGTTGATGTTCAGGTATTGATAGCCATAAAAAGGCGTGCCCATGTTGAGTTGTTTGGCCGGCATCGCCATCAGAAAAAGGTTTATCGCGTTGAACGCGCTCCCGCCCGGCTGGCATTCCCACGGTGCGGGATCATGATTGTCCCAGAAGATCGGGGAATTCAGCTGTCCGTATTGTGTCCACGGACCTGCGCAGTCGTACATCATTATGTTGATGTAATCGGTCGAGTGCGTCAGCTGCTGCAGATCATATCCATATCCGCCCCACGGTGCCGCGTCCACCGACAACACGTAATCCGGATTCGACGCCCGGAACTTGGCCATCAACGCACCCAGGAAAAATCGGTCTCCGCTCGTCTCCGGATACTCCCAATCGATATCGAGCCCGTCGTATCCATATTGCTTCTCGAATGCCGCTACGTTGTCGACCAGCGTCTGTTTTAGGCCGCTCGCCTCGAGTCCGGGAAAGTCGCCTCCCAACAGCAGCAGCACTTTCACTCCGGCCGCGTGCGCCATGTCGTTCAGTTCCGGCTCCAGAAATCCATCCGGCACCGACAGCGCTCCGCTGGCGTCGAACGACACCCCAGCATGATTAATGTGCGTCAGTTCGTGATACGGAATCTGCGCCGCCCCATAAGCCGGCACCTGATACTTGCTCCAGTATCCGTAGTCCCCCACGACCCGCTTAGTGAGATGGTTCGGCAACGCTTGCGCGCCCGCGCTCAACGCAAAAGCAGCCACGATCAAAGTCAGAGTAAGAAGGGAAGCGAGACAAGTCGAGAGAAGGGAACGAGACTCCATTGGAGACCTCCGGGAAGAGAAGACCGAAGACTGGAATAGCCCGCCGCACGCGGCATCCAGCCAAAACGCGAGGATTCTATCACGAAAAAAGGGCCTGGCGACAAAGCGAATGAGGGAGTGCCGGGTGCCCCACTTCTGGCCGGTTTTGCCAGAAGTGGGGATTTCCCCAACAAGGAGCAGAGCACGAATGACAATTCAGTGAACACTACTCACTAGCCACAAGTCACTGATCTACTCCATCGTCCCACTCATCCCCAAATTCTTCGCCACAAATGCCCACTCATCCGCCGTCTCCTCAATGACCTTCGAGATCGGCTTGCCCGCTCCATGTCCGGCCTTGGTCTGGATTCGGATCAGCACCGGCGCCGATCCCGCTTGGTCCGCCTGCATCGTGGCCGCAAACTTGAAGCTGTGTCCCGGCACAACGCGGTCGTCATGATCGGCCGTCGCGATCAGCGTTGGCGGATACTTCGTCCCCGGCTTCAAATTGTGCAGAGGCGAATACGCGTACAAATACTTGAAATCCTCCGCGTTGTCGGACGATCCATAATCTGACGTCCACGCCCATCCAATCGTGAACTTCTGGAACCGCAGCATATCCATCACGCCTACATGCGGAAGCGTCGCTCCAAACAGATCCGGACGCTGCGTCACGCACGCCCCAATCAGCAATCCTCCATTGCTTCCACCGCGAATCGCCAATTTCGGTGTAGACGTGTACTTGTTCGAGATCAGCCACTCCGCCGACGCGATGAAGTCGTCAAATACGTTCTGCTTCTTTTCCTTCGTTCCCGCCTTATGCCATTCTTCGCCATACTCGCCGCCGCCGCGCAGGTTCGGCTGCGCGTAGATGCCTCCCATTTCCAGCCAGACGATCGTTGGCACAGAGAACGCCGGCGTGAGTGAGATGTCAAATCCTCCATACGCGTACAGCAGCGTCGGATTCTGACCATCCAGCTTCAATCCTTTCTTATAAGTCAGGAACATCGGTATGCGTGTGCCGTCTTTGCTGTTGTAGAACACCTGCTTGGTCTCGTACCGCGAAGCGTCGAAGTCCACCTTCGGCTGCCGGAATACCGTACTCTTGTCGGCCGCTGGATCGAACCGGTAAATCGTCGTCGGAGAGATGAAGCTGGTGAACGCGTAAAACGTCTCTTTTTCCTTCCTCTTTCCGCCGAATCCTGTCGCCGTGCCAATTCCCGGCAGATCCACGTTTTTCAAGAACCTGCCATGCAAGTCGTGAAGCTGGACCTCGGTGCGCGCATCTTTCAGATAACTCATGAGGAACACATTGTCGACAGCGCTTGTTGCTTCGAGCTTGTCCTTCGTCTCCGCCACCAGGATTCGCCAGTTATCCTTATCCGGGCGATCCAGATCAATGGCGATCAGCCGTCCCCGTGGCGCGTTGTTGTCCGTCTGGATCCAGAACACCGGCCCGTTATTGTCGATAAATGCATACTGCGCGTCGAAGTCGTCGAGAAGCTTCACTACCGGCGAATCCGGCTTCGTCAAATCCTTGTAGTAGAGCCGGTTCTTGGGTTCCGTCCCCTGCCATACCGTGATGATCAGATAATGACCGTCATCGGTAACCGAGCCGCCGAAGCCCATTTCTTTATTGTCAGGGCGCTCGTAAATGAGCTTGTCCTCTGACTGCGCGGTCCCAACCTTGTGGTAATACAGTTTCTGAAAATAGTTCGCGTCGCGCAACGCAGTGCCCTTCGGCTCGTCGTAACGGCTGTAGAAAAATCCTTTTCCGTCTTTCGTCCACGATGCGCCGGAAAACTTCACCCACTTGATGAGGTCCGGCAGATCCTTTCCGGTATCCACATCGCGCACATGCCACTCTTGCCAGTCCGAGCCCGACGCGGCCGTTCCGTACGCCATCAGCTTGCCGTCATCAGTAATCGCTCTGCCCGACAGTGCCACTGTGCCGTCAGACGAGAGCGTATTCGGATCGAGCAATACTCGGGGCTCTGCATTCAGCGACTCCGCCACCAGCAACACGTTCTGATTTTGCAAGCCATTGTTATGCTCGAAGAAATATCTTCCGCCTTCCTGTTCGGGAACCGTGAACCGCTCGTAGTTCCAAAGCTTCGTCATCCGCTCGCGAATCGCTCCTCGATACGGAATCTGATCGAGATAGCTGAACGTCAGCTTGTTCTCCGCCTCGATCCACGCCTTGGTATCCTCCGAGTCCGTCTCTTCGAGCCAACGGTAAGGATCTGCCACTTTCACGCCGTGGTAGTCATCCACCTGGTCCACAGTTTTCGCCTTGGGATAGTCCAGCGGCGCGCTATTTGTCTGAGAGACAACGAAACCAGCGCCAAGCAGAATCACAGCTAAACAGAAGAAGGCCGGACGAAGCATATTCATCGAAACTCCTTCACGCAAGTTTGCGTTCGGATCCACAAGAGCTTGTACCACCCGTGGCCGGGGCGAAACAAGTTTATCTCGTGCATCCAAAACAAGGGTGCCCCATCCTTGTCTCCGCGGTTTTGCAGAGACAGGGTGGAGACTTTGACCTGGTTTATGGAAATGAAATCCGAATGAGAGCGCTTTATCTCGAATCCGCGCGTTTCTGATCCTCTCGATATTCGACCTTATTGTGCTTGTGCTTGCACGACTCGGTCAGCTCCGGATCGCAGTGCGCATAGAAGATGTGCGTCCCGATCCCGACGCCGAGCGCCGTTCCCACAAACATGTCCGAGGACCAATGATCGCGGCCCAGAAATCGTCCCGCTGTCACCGTCAACGCGGCGGAATAGATCAGCAGCTGCTCCCAAGGCTTGTGATACTCATGCAGCGCGACAGTCGCCATCGCCCACGCGAACATCGCGTGCCCGCCGGGGAACGAAGTATTCATCGCATGATGCCGCAAGAAATCTCCATGCCCGTTGCCCTCTCCCGGACGCTGCCGTCCCGCGATGAGCTGCATCGGCGTGTAAATCAGAAACGTATTGATCAGCGTTTCCAGCTCCAACTCGCCCGTTTCTTTCGCATGAGGATCATCGGTCTTGATGCCATGCAGCCAGTCAACGGCCAACACCGCGCCCAATGCTCCGATCGCGATGTCGGAACTATCCTGATAAAACCTTTGATGTCCGTCGGGCAAGTGGTTCTCGATGTGCCGGTCCGCAATTAAGAGTCCCGCCATGCCGCCGAGAACCAACGCATCCCACTTGAAGTTTGATGGCTTGAATGGCGCCAGATACAGCTCCTTCTGGTCCTCGAGCCCGCGTCTCACCATGCGCGAAGCGAACCCATGATGCTCCGAGTCCTGCGCAGTAGTTTCAGTGCTGGCATCCTCGTCAAACGTTCCCGCTGGAAACGCGTCGACGCTAAACTTCGGTTCCGACGCTACTGAGGGCGAATCATCGGACGACGATGATAAAGGTTGGAAAGGCCCGCTCTGACCGAACGCGGCCAGTGAAAACAACGTGCCCATACACGTGAACAGGAGAATTCTTCGGAAATACATCGAGCCGTCGTGCAAGTTGTAGTCTCCCCGAGCCCCAAGACGCAGCTGTACAGCCACTTGGATGCAATCAGGGCCAAAACGTCCACTAGGGAAAATAGTAGTGACCTCGCTGCATTCATCTTTATTACGTGCTACGTAACATGCAGGCCCGGGTAGAGGGTTTCAATTTGTCGAAAGCTGCATATACGCGGCTAAACAGCCTGCTTGGGTCCCGCGGGATCGCTTCTCAAAAATTAGTTAGTAGCGCTCACCGTTACCTCCTGTCGACGCGCAGCAGCATTCCGCTGCCAGCTCGGATATTCACGTCTCCCTTATTCGAACGAATCTGGATCTCCCCCACGGGATCTCTCAGGCCGGAATGCACGATCGTCAAATCGGGGAATCCATAAAGCCCGCAGGCGTCAGACGAAAAGACCCACAGCGCCTGAGTGCCGTTGGAGCCCGTTCCGTCACTGCGGCATCCTGATTCCGCGGACGAAACTCGAACCAGAACTCCGTTTGCAACTGATTTGCCCACCACTTCCGAGCCGTGCGTGACTGGGCCCCCACCGTGATAGTTGGTTTCTCCGCCGATTTGTTCGGTCGTCCAGAAGTATTCGGGAGTTCCGCGGTCCGGTCCGGTCGCCGGGACCTGCGCCTCCTCCACATCCATCATGCTCGCCATGGCTCGCAGGTTCGTCGAGACTGCAACATGCCGTTTCCCCTCTGTCAGAGTGTCAAACTGGAATGCAACTTCCCCCGGGGATGACGACGCGGCTGGCGTGACCTCCACTACTTTTCCATACACCTTTGCTCCTGCATGAATCCTCAGGCCGTATCCAAGCGGGACGTCCTGCATCACGCGTCCGCTGATCGCCTCGCCGGAATGCAACTTGCTCGATCGTAGAGATGAATTGAGCTGCACCGGAAGTATCGTTCCCGCCGGAATGCTCTCCTGCGCGAAGCACAACGCCGCGACCAAGAAAAAGATCACTAAACCAAACGTCTTCATAGCACCACCTCGCTGCTAATTCATGTAACGACTTTGTCGCCGCGAGTCTCATCCTGCTCGCCTCAGCGGCGCTGACCCTGCCGACAACCCCTGCTCCGATCCCCGTTCGATTATTTCCTGGCATTGCAGACAATACTGCGTCCACGGCAGGGCCTGCAGCCGGCGAACGGCGATCTCCTGCCCGCATCCTAGGCAGGTTCCGAACGAGCCGTCGTCAATCCGGTCGATCGCTCCTTCAATTCTTCGCAGAAGTCCTCTTCGTTGGCTCCCCTGCTCGAACAGCGTCTCCTTAGACAGATTGATCACGCTCCGGTCGCCGCTGTCCTGAGGAATGTCCAGATCCAAGGCGCGTGTTTCCTGCTCCAGGCTCGTCAGGCGTAGTTGTAGTTCTCCTCGTTGAACTTCCAGTTTTTCTCGCAGCTCTCTGAATTCTTTGTTCGTCATGTATTTTTCCTTTCTTCCTTCCGGGCCAGTTGTCGCTGCCTGCGGTCTCCGCGATGGGCGAAGGACGCAGCAGGATCTCTCGCAGTGCCCATTCGATGTGACCTACGTTTTCCGAAATCTTCTGAATGCATTGCTGATTCTCAATGGATTCCACTGTCACCGATATCTCTGTCAACGCCGTCCTCACGTGCTGGTTCATTTCGGAGATCACCTGCAGTCGCAGCAGGATTGCCGCCCGGTGACGCTGCACTGCCTTCATCAGCATCGCAGTCAGCAACGCAACCGTAGCCGCAGACACGCTTTCGGCCAACAGTCGCTCCCATCTCCGTCCGAGGTCGGGCACCAGCAGGAAATGCATGAACTCGGTCACCAGCAGCGCGATAAATCCCACTCCGGCTGCCATGAACTCAATCCTGGCTCCTGCCCGAGTGAATCTGCGCTGCGAGTTGATCGGTCGCGGAATATCGGCAAGCATTGCCATCGCCGTCTCCACTTTTGCCGGCTGCCGCCGCGAGGCGGATTCATGCCTCCATCGATCGCAATCAGAATTCCAGTTTTCTTGCGAAATCGGCGGATGTACCCAACCTTGCTGCTGGTTACGCGGAATATTGAGGAAAGGGATAGCTGACAGGAGGAGGTCGAGTGTACTGTGAGCCACTGATGCGGCACGGGACCGCTAGAGCCGTCGCAAAGCTTGCTCCGTCGTGCTCGCTCGCTGGAGGAATGCCCGCGAACCTGGTAATCGGAATACTAAACTGCCATCCTGCAGTGTCAAAACGTGGACGCTGATCATGGGTGGAGTGAACCCTGATGACGGTGTGCGCTCTGGGAGCGCTGGGGAATTCAGTGGGAAAGCTGCGCGCCACCAGCAGGCCGGCCAATGCCACCCCGACAATCAGCGTTTGTGCCCGCGCTATTTGCCCAACACCGTGCCTTTGCCACGCTGAAATCGGGTTGTGCAATCCTTGCTTTCGGATAAACCGCACCCTGCGTCCCCCAACGACACCCCGGTCGACACTCTTTCGCCGACTTGCGCGAACCCACCTCAGATCAGATGCCGTGAAACGATTTGCATTTGCCTCGGTGCAACCCGAATTCCATGCACCCCACGCTTGTGCCATGACTTTCACCACCCGGGCCATTACGGGCGTGATGTATCAAACCGTAAGATTCCCGCCTACTCTGACAATGCAGTTGTTCTTCAGGCTAAGCGTCACGGGCAAGAGTCGTGGGCCAGACGTTCCGGCGCGGGGATGGTTCCCAAGCCACGATCGAAATTTTAGCAGCACGAAAGGAAGCACTATGTCAGCTCTATTGGGCAAGCTTTGGAGAGACGAAGAGGGCCAGGACATCGCCGAGTACGCCGTTATGTTGGCCGTCATTCTCGTGATCGTCGTGGGGACGGTCCGGCTGGTCGGCTCCAACGCGAACAACGTCTTCTCGAACGTGGCCAGCTCCATCCAGTAGGTTCGCCGCATCGTCACGATGCCCGCTTGCTCCACTCTTCGCGTGGCGACGCGAAGGGTGGGGAGGCCTTTCCCGCCGCCGTTTTTCCTAGCGTCCGAGCCCTAGAGCGACATTTCCAGTGCTATAACTGTCCCTTATGTCGGACAGTCCGGTTCCCGCCAAGAACGACCTGCCCACCATGATTGCCGTCTCGGCGCTCGCTTGCATCCTGCAAGATGTCCTGCACGAGGGCCTCGGCCACGGCGTGACCGCGTGGCTCAGCGGAGCTCGTCAGATCACGATGAGCACTGTCGCGCTCCAGAGCGACATTGAGACGCGCTGGATTTCGGCAAACGGCACGCTGGTCAATCTTCTAGCTGCGGCAATCTTCTGGATTCTTCTGCTGCGGCCGCAACGCTACCGCCCGGTGACTCTTTATTTTCTCGTGTTGTGCCTCGCTGGAAATCTGTTCACCGCAACCGGTTATTTTTTCTTCTCTGGAGTCGCCAACTTTGGAGACTGGGCCGCGGTGATCGCCGGATTGCATCCGCACTGGATATGGCGCGTGGGTCTCATCGTGCTGGGAGTCGTTACGTATTACGCGTCCATGCTTCTCGTCGCCGCGAAGATACGGCCATTCAAGGAACATGATCCGCACTCGCACATGCTTCGCTCCGTGTGCTGGACTCCCTATTTCACCGACGCTCTCCTCGCCGCGGTAGCAGGCGTTCTGAATCCGGCAGGCTTGTTCTACGTAATCGCGTCCGCGTTGCCGTCCACGCTGGGAGCAAATGCCGGCCTTCTCAGCCTGCCCAGCCTGATGAGCGATTCCAATCGCGACGAACCCATCATCATCCTGCGCAGCACAGGATGGATCGTGAGCGGAGCCATCGCCAGCCTGCTGTTCATCTTCGTGCTAGGACGTGGAATTAGCTGGACGCGTTGAGACTGAAGAAACTCGACACCGCCGCAACGAAATCGGCTGGCCCCACTCGTCGCGATTTTCGACGGGTGGGAACCACGGACCTCAATCCCCGTTTCTTGCCTCTGAGCTATCCGACGATGCCGGCACCGCCGATACCCATCCGTCGAAAACCGCGACGAACGGGGCAGCCTATCTCTAGATCCACACCGTACCCAAGCTGATCAGGGATATATCACGCGGCGGCCTCGGCGGACCGAAACGGGAACCCACAACCACGATTTTGTATGAAAACCGTTCTACTGGCTGACAGGAGTTTATTGTCATGATCGGGGAGTGAAATAATTCTCTTCTATATTTACATTGTGTAAATACATTTGATTGACACTTGGACCGAGAGTAAGAATCGGGCGCAATGTCAGGCTGCATGGCATCGCTTTTGTAGACGCGGTTCGCATCTCTGAGGGACCAACCGTAGAGAGAGTCGATGACCGATTCGACTACGGAGAGCGCCGCATTTACGCGCTCGGGCTGGTCAACGGGCTGGAGATCACAGTTGTCTACACGGAGGAAAGATGACGAGCGGCGCATTATTTCGGCGTGGCGGTCGGAGCCCCATGAACGCCGCCGCTACTGGCGGAGCATGGAAGGGTTAATGGAATGAAGCCCAACGGATCACGGAAGAAACGAGCAACTCCGAAGCGCGCCGCGGCCACGGACTGGGCGCGCCTGCGCCAAGCGAGCAGTGGCTCGATTCGAAAAGGACTGGCCGCTGATCCTGATGCTCGCCCCACCGACATTCAATACTGGAAAACCGCCAAAGTCGTAATGCCGACGCCCAAAGAGATCGTGACCATGCGCCTCGACGCTGACTTGCTCCGCTGGTTCCGGCGCGAACGCGGATACCAAACCCGCATCAACGCCATTCTACGCGCCTACATGCAAGGCCACGAATCGGCTTAGCAGCGTAGGGCCACCGGTTCGTCGCTAACTTCCCTCGCCGAGCACTTCCCACGCATCCCGCCACTGTTCCCATTCCCGAGGCTCCCGCCGCGCCCGCTTTTTCCGGCCCACAGTCTGACGGCTCTCAATCCCCGGATAAAGCCGCAAGCTTTTCGCTCTGCCCACTCTCTCGATCGGGATCAAATACCACGCATCCGCCGGCTGCACATGCGCCGCAATCACATCGATATCTTTCTTCGTATATCTTTTCTTCCCGCCCTTCCGCGTCGAATGCACCGGCTGCACTTCATACCCTCGCCGGTACAATCTGCCCGTCCCCTTGACTTGCACACGAAATACTCTCCGCGCATCCTGCGACCACACCACAAAGTCGTACCGCTCGCTGTCTCCCCACGGCAACGCCACATGCAATCCCATCATCTCCGCCTTCAGCAAAAACGCCGCTTGCGAAATTTCTCCCGCCCGCTTCGGATTCCCTCGTAACCGCTCCCACCACTTCTCCTGTGGATCCACCGCCGCAAACAACCAGGGTACGAGATCCCCGTTCTCCGTATCCCCTACCTCTTCTCGAGGGTGATGAGCATCGTCGCTGATACTTTGAAACTCCGCCACGCCGAAACTTTTCTCCACCACCCACTTCCACCCATGCTCCGTTTTCCGAATGACCAACTCCACAGACACCCCTCCCCATCCGCGCCCGCCACACGCAGAATTCATCCCAACCTGATTTTCAGGATAGATATTCAAGAATAGGAATGCCGTGTCCCAGTCCGCAGTGACGCCAGTTACGACACAGAGTGATTCGAATTACGATCGAAGGGAAATCGTCTGTCTGCCCCACCCGTCGCGGTTTTCTAACGGTGGGTACCGCCCGGGCTTCCTACATAGACAGATTTAAAGGTCAATCCATCAAATTGGACATATACTTCTGCTCTCGAAAGTCGGGTCTCGCGATAATCTTAATCAAAGGAGGCCCCATGCCTTCGCAGGAAAAGTGGGAGATCATTCGTCACGCGGCGGTCGGAGGTGCAATCGGATTCGTGCTTCTCGCGTCCGAGAAGGTCCGCGATTGGGCCGATCCTCTGTACCACTGGCTGCGGCCCCAAGGCCCGAACCTGCCCACCTGGCTCATCAACGTGGGACTGGGAGTGCTGGTTTTCTTCCTCGCTTTTGGTTTGATCATTTTGATAGAGGCAAGATCCCACCGCAAAGAAGCGATACAGATTAATCATGTGCAAAGAGATGTGAATGGCTATTGGATCACAGCGGTCATTCATGACGGCGAGGTTGTGGGGACATCCTGGCTCAAGATCGACAGCTCTCGCGCTTCCGAGTCGTTCACTATCGAGGGCGAGACCTACCGAGTCGAGAGAAATTCCCTCACTGGCAAACTGCAGGCTAACTTCGACTCCAGCGACACTCATGGAAGCTTCGGATCGAGATTCGGACACTTATTCGGTGAAGACGGAATCTCTTATCCGTTTATCGGGAAGCGCTATTTCTGGAAGTCGAAGGATGGGAAGCGTTACGACAGCAAACAACCGAATACCCAACGAGATCAAGCGGATCGGTTGGGGGTCGTCTATTATGAATTCAGGAAGGCAGAGAATCCAGACGATAAAAGCTTATTTCTAACAGGAGCATTCTTGACCCGCGAGGAAAATTCCATTTCTCACGTTGTGGGTACCTGGGTAGGGTGTGAAGATAAAAATGCATTCTCGAAGCGGGCCCTAATTAACGCGTGGCTCGAGGATCGCGAGGTACAAGAGTTTCAGGTCGCATGTTCTGACAAATTTCAGACCGACTTGATCCGCCTGGTCGAAAGGCAGGATCACATGCATTCGAAAATTCGTGCGGTGTTGGATGGCGCCGGAAGAACGCCTCTCTCGGACGGAACCAAACGTCTCACAACTTCCACGCAGCAAAATCCCACAAAATAATTGATAAGGACGGTTCAAAGCAAACACGCACTGTCCACCCTCGTTCTGGCCAAGGTGCCCCATCCTTTCGCGTATTTTGCGAAAGGGTGGGCGTGATGATGCCGAAGGCATATGAAACGGCTAGCCCGGAAGGCGCCAAAAAAGGCGCGGTGATCTAGGACAAACGCTGGATTCGTCCGCGCCGACAGTATCGTCGCCGCTCCAGCCGCGAAGCGGCGAAACAAGATAGCCCCGGACGTAAGTCCGGGGTATGTGGAGGAGAAAGGAACCAAGTCCCGTAGGGACGGCAGAAAGTTTCCGAAGAGAGAAGTCGGGTGCCGGGGTGCCCCATCCTTTCGCGTTCTTTGCGAAAGGGTGGGAATCCGCACTGCTCGCCGCTTGGGAATTTGCCTTTACCTACTACTCCACCTGAACAATCACTTTCACCTTCCCGCCATCTTCTCCCGCAACCTCTTCTCGTCCTCGTCGGTCCAGTAACCACAATCCAGACGAATGAACACCGACGTATACGGAATGGTCAGAGTCGTTTTCAACACGAGAATGTGAAACGTCCTTCCCGCTTCGTCCAGCTTCGAGATGATCTGCTCATGTGGCAACGATTGCGCGTCGGTTTTTCCCAGAAGGGAAGTCAGCGCCTCGCGATAGGCGGTCACTCCTTTGGCATCGCTTTCGGGAACCAGTTTGAGTTCTGCATCCGTAAAAATGACGGGACGAACATGCTTCGCTTTGCCAAACTGATCGAGAACCGCTCTCACGACGTCGAGTTGATCGGCGTTGGTCTCGACTGTTTCGATGCCGGCGCTCGTCTGCAGTGGATACGCCGAGTCGACCACCGCGATCCAGTTGCGGTGGCCGAGTAGAGGGAGTTCTTCCCGGAGACGCTGATGCCAGTCGGAATCGTGATTCATAGATTGCGACAGCGCCGTCAGAGCGAGCACCGACAACACCGATGCGAGGAGGAGAATTCTTTTCGACAATTTAGTCATAGATGTATCGAAGGAAATTTCTGTAGCCGTGGCCAAATGTCGGCTAGCCGCGCACTTACTGAATAGGTCATTCGCGCCAGCGACTATTCACTATTCACTAGTCACTTTTGACTGGCCCCCAATCCCTGCCCCCTACTGCTTTATCCCTAACTGCCAGAACAAAAACGAATACACGTCCGTGAACTCTTCGATCTGCTTGGTCACAGGCTTTCCGGCACCGTGTCCAGCCTTGCTTTCGATCCGCAGAAGTATCGGGCGCGTCTTGCTCGATCCGTTTCTTGCTTCGGCCTGCATCAGCGCGGCCATCTTTTTCGCGTGCATGGGATCGACACGCGTGTCGGTGTCCGCAGTCATAAATAAGACTGCGGGATACTCCGCGCCTGTCTTTACGTGGTGATAGGGGGAGTAGGCGTAGAGCCACTTGAACTGCTCGGGGATTTCCGAGCTGCCATACTCGGGAATCCAGAGCTTGGCAATCTGAAAATCCTGATAGTGCAGCATGTCGAGCAGCGGCACCTGGCAGACCACGGCGCGGAACAGGTCGGGACGCTGCGTGATCATGGCGCCCATCAGCAAGCCTCCGTTCGAGCCGCCTTGAATCGCGAGGTGATTTTTGTCCGTATATCTCTCTGAGATCAGGTGTTCTGCCGCGGCGATCATGTCGTCGAATACATTTTGCTTTTTGTCGAGCATGCCGGCGCGATGCCAATCTTCTCCGAACTCCGCGCCGCCGCGCAGGTTGGCGACGGCGAAGATGCCGCCATGCTCCATCCATAAATAAGCGGTGCGGCTGAAAGTTGGCGTGAGGCTGACATTGAAGCCTCCATACGCGGTGAGCAATGTGGGATTCTTGCCGTTTTTTGCCAGACCCTTTTTGTGCACGATAAACATCGGAACCCGCGTGCCGTCTTTCGACTTGAACCATTCCTGCGCGACGTCGTACGCCGGAGGATCGATCGAGGGCGTGTCGACCTTAGTCCAGAGAATAGGCTGCATGTCGTTAGAAACACTTTGGAGGGTGCCCCATCCTAAACTCGCGTTGTTTGCGAGTTTAGGGTGGGGATTTTGACTTTCTTTAACCCCGATCTCTTGGGAGGAAGCGATTTGAGCCGTGCTGCCAGCGTCGTGCGGTTTTGAGAGATCCGGCGGATTAGAAGGATCGTGCGGTTTTGAAAGGGCACGGCTTCCAGCCGTGCCGTCACTATCCGACAATGATGTGGGCTTCAGCCCCTGAGGCTCGCCCTTAAGATCGACCCGATAGATGCTCGGCGGCACTGTGAACGACTGAAATCCGAAGAACGCCTCGTCATGATTCCACTTTCCCCCGTTGCCAAACACGGTGCCGATCGCGGGAAGCGAAACATCGCTGAGTTTTTTTCCGTCGAGATCGAAAATCTTAAGCTGCGAACTGGCGTTCTGCTCGTACTGCGCGAAGAGCTTTCCCCCGAAGACTGCTGCACCCTGCAGAACGGCGTCTGATTGCGGGATGATCTCCTTCCACGCCTCGCGCTCGAAATTTCCTGCGTCCGTGACGAAGACACGATAGCGCGGCGCATCTTCATTGGTCGTGATGTACACCTTGCCGTTGTACACGTCGGCGTTGTAGAGAAAATCCTTGCCGGTGGTGAGCCGGCTGGAAGGCTTCTCCGACTTGAGGTCTTGCAGGAAGAGCTCGGACTTCGTCCATCCTTGCGAGACATTGATCAGCAGCCAGCGCCCATCATTGGATAAAGACACACTCGGCCAGTCCTCGGGATCGCGGCCCTCGCCGAAGATGGGATCGTCGCTGTCCACAGGGCTTCCGAGCAGGTGAAAAAAGACGTGGCGGTTGTACACCTCCTGCCCCGGAAGTACGTCGCCCTTGTTCGGATAGCGCGTGTAGTAGAAACCAGAATTGTCGTGCAGCCATGCGATCGAAGCTGCGCGCGTGCGCTCGATGGTGTCGGGAAGAATCGTGCCGGTCTTGGTTTCGATGACGTACAGCGTCGACATCTCCGAGCCACTCTGGGAAGTTCCATACGCGACATACTTGCCATTGTCGCTGGGCTGAAACCAGTCGAGAGCGATGGTGCCGTCGGCAGCGAGCTGGTTCGCGTCGACGAGGACGCGGTCGGTGCCGTCGAGGCCGTCGCGTACGTACAACACGGGCTGATTCTGCATGCCCTCGCGCTTGGTATAGAAATAATGACGTCCGGCAATTGCCGGCGGAGTGACGTTGCCGATCGAGAGCAGTTCGGTGAGCCGCTTGTGAATCGCGTCGCGTCCAGCAAGAGGATCGAGGAGCGCGCGTGTATACGCATTCTCGTCGGCAACCCACTTCTGCGTCGCGGGAGAATCTGATTTCTCGAGCCAACGGTAACTGTCGATGACCCTGGTTCCGTGGAATGTATCGGCTACCGGCTTGGGCTCGGCGATCGGTGGCCCATCGGGAACATTCGGGTGAGAGGCCTTGGAGTCCCCCGCAAAAACTGCTGCGGCGATGAATAATAAAGAAGAAGAAATCAGAAGACCCAGCAGCAATCGCCCTCCCGCCATACCCACCTCAAACGAAATTCCAGCGTAACAGAATCCGGGGCGGGGAACTGTTTTCAGCGCGCATCGAAGATGCTATGATGATGACGATAATCAGGCGAGCCGTCAGCGTTCGCCGTTACACTCCTCAGTAGCTCAATGGCAGAGCATTCGGCTGTTAACCGAAGGGTTGTAGGTTCGAGTCCTACCTGAGGAGCCATTCTTTTGTAAACCGCTGACTCCGCAGGGCTACGACATTCCTTTCTAATGTTCTTTCTAATGTTTCGCCCCGATTCTCTCCAATTTCAGTATTTGGAAGGAGAGGTCGATGCGATTGAACAGAAGAGTGAGCATTTGGAAGCACGTCCGTGTCGGAGATGGGAAATGGCGATATTGCCGCCCGGTGCTCGACGCCAAGGGCAAGATGGTCGCTGACATGGTAACGGTCAAAGGACACGAAGAGCGTCACACCGAAGGCGGCTACTGTCATTTCCTTCTACAACCCGAGCCTGATTTGGCAAAAATGCGGACCCAAGCCAGCGGACGCTGTAGCGGCGGCGGAGCGCCAGCGGACGCTCTTCAAGGCTATGGAACACGGTATTGTCGAGCGACCCGAGAAGGTGCAGACCACGGGGACGATAGACGAGGCAGTCACTGAGCACATCTAGAGGAGCTTCAGGCGAGGGTCGGAAACGGGAGCAAGCGCCCGAGGACGCGACAGCGCATCGAAGCAAATCCTGCGGGAGTTCCAAGCGTGGTGCGAGGGTACGGGCAAGAAAGCGCTGTCGCAGCTCATGAAACTCGATTTGCTCAACTACGCTGGTTGGGCCTATCAGCACAGCCCCACGAAGTCCCGGCGCACCGCCAACACGAAATTCATCCGAGTGAACCAGTTCTTGAAGGCTCGGGGCATTTCCTCCGAGACGAACAATCGCAACATAGCGCCTCATTCGCGATTGTGCAATGTGTGAGGCATTGCTATATTATTGGTCGGTATAGCATGATCCAGCTTGATGAATATGTTCTCGACAGCCTGATGCGCGATCTTGTCGGGCATGACCGGCAGACCCAGTGACTACCTCGTCTATCTTTGGCTAGCTGCTGAACACCAGCGGCAGAAAAAACCAGTGAGTATCAGCTACAGCGACCTCGCTGAATCTGTGGGTGTCTCGAAAAGCTCCGCTCAGGGTGCGGTCGCTTGGCTGATCCACCGCAAGCTGATTTCATCAACAAAAGCGAACGTGACCGCAACCCCGTCCTACACCGTCCAAACTCCATGGAAGGTGGATTATCGACGTAGGGCCTCGAATGCTGCCCACTAAGTATTCCATCGACTACGAAGGTGTGCTGTCCGAGTCCAGTGGGCGGGGTACGGCAAACACGGCACTGTTCTTGCATGAACGTCTCCCTTCCCTATGGCGCGATGCTTACTTGAGCGCGATTTCTCACGAGCCGAACCTTGTCTGGTTTCGGCATCGCACGTTCGAGTATATTTGCGATCTCTATTCTCAGTTGGAACTGACAGGTTCGGTGCCCTATGACCAAACAATCGCAGATCGCGTCATCGGTGCGTTTGGCACGTCATCGAAAGCGCAAGAAACCCGTGAGGCGAGCCGCGAGCCCGCTATCGTGCGATGTTGAGTCTGGGCTATACGGATGCATTCCGGTCGTTGCACGTGGGCGAAATAGGACACTTCACATTTTGGGATTACTTTCGGCAAGCGTTCCAAAACAATCGAGGCATACGAATCGATCACTTCTTATTATCCCCAACGCTGGCAGATCGACTCGAAAGCTGCGAAATCGACAAAGGACCCAGCGAGCACAGGAAAAGCCCTCTGACCACACTCCCATAATCGTGACACTATCCGATCTGCCATAATTCTCCCCATCGCGAGCGCTATCGACTTTCGCGGCGGAAACGATCAGTGTGGAACTGACCTGCTCCCCTAATTCCGCACAAATTGAGTATGATTTCGTCGAAGGAAAGGGGAAGAGGGTATGTCGAAGAGCAAGCACACGGAGGCGCAGATGATCGGGGCGCTGAAGCAGTTGGAAGCGGGGCGCAAGGCAGAAGATGTGGCGCGAGAAGTGGGAGTTTCCAAACACACGATCTACGCCTGGAAGGCAAAGTACGGCGGGATGGATGTGAGTGAGGCGCAAGAAGCGAAGCAGTTGCGGGACGAGAACACGAAGTTGAAAAAGCTGGTGGTGGATCTCAGTCTGGACAAAGAGATGCTGAAAGCGGTGATCGCAAAAAACGGGTGGAGCTCGTAAACCAGCGGGCGGATGCGAACTGGCTGCGGGCGAAGTACGCAGCGAGCGAGCGCCGGGTTTGCGGGCTGTTGGGGATGGCGGTATCGAGTTGCCGCTATCAAACCACACGCAGCGATGAGGAGCTGCGCACGCGGCTGGTGGAGTTGGCGCGAGAGAAGCCGCGCTTCGGATATCGGCGTTTGCATGTGCTGCTGTTCCGGGCGGGAGAAGCAGTGAATCATAAGCGCGTGCATCGGGTGTATCGAGAGGCGGGTCTGAGATTGCGGCGGAAGAAGAGGAAGCACTGCGTTCGGAGGGAAAGCCGCTGCTGGCGCGGACTTCGGCGAACCAGGAGTGGGCGCTGGATTTTGTGCACGATGCGGTGGAGTGCGGGCGAGCGATCCGGGTGCTGAGCGTGGTGGATGCGTATACGCGGGAATGCCTGGCGCTGGAAGTGGATACGAGTTTTGCCAGCCGCAGAGTGACGCGTGTGCTGGAGGCGATCATGGCGGAGCGGGGCCAGCCGGGAGCGATTCGCTGCGACAACGGGCCGGAGTTCACCAGCCGGCATTTTCTGGCCTGGGGCATGGAGCGGAAGATCGAGGTCGTGCATATTCAACCGGGGAAGCCGACGCAAAATGCGCGGGTGGAAAGTTTCCACGGGCGGCTGCGAGAAGAGTGCTTGAACGTGAGCTGGTTTCAGAATCTGTTCGATGCCAGGCGCAAGATCGCAGCATGGCGGACGGAATACAACGAAGAGCGTCCGCACAGCAGCTTGGGTTACCTCACGCCGAAGGAGTATGCGGCGGCGCAAGCAGCAGGCTTCTACACAGCTGAGCGAGAGGCAAGGGACTCAAACGCCGTCCCTTGCCCCTCGCGCTCCCCCATCCCGGCTCAAACCCGAGATGGAGTAGCTGAAAGTTGTCGTATTCTTACGTGAACGAAAATTGGGGGCAGGTCAGAACGATAGCGTGAGGAATGACTACAAGGGATGTTGAACGCCGGGGGACTCTCGGAGATTCACGGATCGACTGTTTTACCAGTGAAGAGTCGGACTTGAAGCGAGGAACGAGGAGAAAGACCCAGCTACTAGCGAGGCCTCAATTCACCAACCATACAATCGGCTCGGGGGAAAAGAATCTTCATAAATGAATTAGGGATTCACACCCACGACAAATTGCCGATTGCTCTCATAAGTCGAGCTTGATGTCTTAACGGTTACAGAGCCGTGGTCGCTCCGCTCGGAACATGGTGGTCAAGTAGTTATTAGAAATCACCTTGAACGTCGCGGACTTCCCATTGAATGTGACGGACTTGTTCTTTAAGCCTGACCGAGCACCCCAACCGTCATGCCAACGTTACCGGTGTTAAATAGGAGACCGACAAACGGCTTCAATCCAGCATTGAGACTGTATAGGACTCCACCTCCATATGCCCCTCCAGTCGAGGTCACCCCGTAAATAGTGCCATTGGTGAGTTGTATCGGCGTGCTTTCAGTTGCCGCGCCGTCAGAGCCATCGAGAGTAGCCAGTTGCGTAGACGCGCCCGAAGTCGTGAGCTTGAACAAGACGCCATCATTGTTCGCACCGCCACGATACGTTGAGCCGTACAGATTTTTTATCGCTGCCTAAAACTAGGCCGCCCGACGGAACACATCCATACGATTGGCCCGGACAATAATCTGTGAAGTTGTAGAGTGTGGTGATGTCCGCCAGTCGTGACTTTGAAAAACTCCACCGCCCAGTGTTCCTCCTTGCGCCTCGGTGCCATAGAGGTTCCCCTGCGCGTCTTGGACAAGGGGCGCGTAACCCCACCCTCCGTGAGTTGTATCGAAGTTGTAGATGACGTTAGCCCCTCCTGTAGTTGACAGGCTGTAAACCGTCCCCGCTCCGTTAGTGCCTCCACCGTAGTTTGTCGAATAGAAGTTCCCATCAATTCCTTGTATTAATGGAGCGATAAAACCTGAGCCCGGAACTGTCTGGCCGAGGGTGCTCAAAACTGTGTAGCCGGACTGAGCACTGTACTTATAGCTAATTCCTGCATTCGTGCCTTGATCGACTCCACTCGCTCCATAGAAGTTGCCATCGTTCCCCAACGTGGGTGCTGTAAGGGGACTGGCTCCATCGTTCAAACCCCCGGCAAAAGTGTGGAGCGTTGTCAGCACGCCCGCGGGTGTGATTTTAAACAGCGTTCCAGCGCCGGTATTACTGAACTGAGTGGTTCCGTAGAAATTGCCGTCTGTACCCAACACCAGTCCACCCATGGGGTAGTATCCGTCCGTCCCGTCGAAATTATGGAGCGTTGTCACTACTCCCTTCGGTGTTATCTTGAAAACCGTACCGTCCCCGTAAGTACCACCGGAAGACGCAGTTCCATAGAGATTACCGTCTCTCCCTTGGGCAAGCAGAGACGTGTACGTGGGCCCGCAGCCCTCGGTAGCGCAATTGAAATTGTGAAGGTCAGTGTATGTTTGTGCAGTAGCGGTAACTGGACCTAGTAACGTCCATAGGGAAATTGCGAATGTAACCAAACGTAGCGCTCGTAAGCCCATCCTGTCCCCTCATCAACGCCCTGACATTCTGAACTGCCGAACAAGGGCGGTCAACAGGAAAACTCTTGGAAAACTTGTGCAACTTTCTTCATCTTGACGCACAGAGGAAGCTGGATTGTCCAGCAATGGCATTCCCAGCCTAAGAACGATCTTTGCCCTTCAGGCATAATGGCTGTTCAGCCATGCTCCTGACAATCACTAATACGAAGAGCCCCGGCGACCGATTTGGGCTATCTGCTCCATAAGAACCCGAATCGCGTGCAATCGTTCGAGCTTTCCTTCGGGAAAGCGCACGTCTTCTATCCCGAAGCATCAGCCGACCGTTGCACGGCTGCGCTCCTGCTCGATGTTGATCCGGTCGGTCTCGTCCGCAACACGACGAGGGCCCTCGGGCGAAGGCGGGATGCTGGATCAGTACGTCAACGACCGCCCCTACGTGGCTTCGTCGTTCATGAGTGTCGCCATCGCTCGGATATTCAATTCCGCGCTGGCGGGAAACAGCAAGGGTCGTCCGGAACTCGTCAACCGTGCCTCTGCCTCTCATCGGCGCGTATCGCAGTTCTGCCCTGCCGTGGCGGTGAAGATTTCGTGCGTCGATTGTTTGAGCCACTTGGGTATCAGGTGACGACCGAGCATCACCCGCTCGATGAGAAGTTCCCTGAATGGGGTGAAGGCCCCTACTACACGGTCGAAATCACCAAAGAGGTCACGCTGCAGGATTTGCTGACACATCTCTACGTTCTGATCCCGGTGCTCGATGCCGACAAGCACTACTGGGTGGGAAAAGATGAGGTTGAAAAACTGCTTCGGCACGGCGAAGGATGGCTACAGTCGCATCCTGAGCGCGAGGCAATCGTAAGCCGCTATCTGCGCGGATTCCGAAAGCTGACGACGGGAAGCACTGGCACGGCTCACTGAAGATGAATCCCTCGACCCCGATGCGGAGCAGGAAACGAAGGAGGAACAGGAACAAGCTATTGAAGCTCCATTCGGCTCCACGATGCCCGACTCCAGCAAGTCGCATCGGAACTCAAGGCGAGCGGGGCTAAGCGCGTCCTCGATCTCGGCTGTGGAGAGGGCAAGCTAATCCGCGAACTGCTGAAGGACAAACAGTTCGAGGAGATCGTCGGAATGGATGTTTCGTACCGGAGCCTTGAAGTAGCCGCCGAACGGCTCCACCTAGACACCCTGCCGCCGAAGCAGAAGGAACGGATAAAGCTGATTCAGGGCTCGCTCATGTATCGGGACAAAAGGCTGGCGGGATTCGATGCTGCCGCCGTGGTCGAGGTCATCGAGCATCTTGATGAGCCCCGGCTGGCGGCGTTCGAGCGGGTGCTGTTTGAGTTCGCCCGTCCGCAAACGGTAGTGCTGACGACTCCGAATGCCGAATACAACGTGAAATTCGAGACTCTTCCTGCTGGACAGTTTCGCCATCGTGACCATCGCTTCGAGTGGACACGCGAGCAGTTTCAGAACTGGGCGAACGGAATCGGCGAGAGGTTCGGATACAAGGTCGAGTTCAAGCCCGTGGGCGACGAGGATCAGCAAGTCGGCGCACCGACGCAGATGGGGGTATTCCGCGCAATGAAGATCACTATTCCCGAACTCTCGCTGGTCTTGCTCGTCGGCCCGTCCGGCTGCGGGAAGTCCACGTTTGCCCGGCAGCATTTCAAGCCGACAGAGGTCCTGTCTTCCGACTACTGTCGCGGCCTCGTGTCTGACAACGAGAACGACCAAACGGCGACGAAAGAAGCTTTTGAAGTCCTGCATTTCATCGCCCGGAAGCGGCTGGCTGCGGGACGACTGACCGTCATCGACGCCACGAATGTGCAGCCGGACTCGCGCAAGCCGCTCGTGGCTCTGGCACGCGAGTTTCATGTGCTGCCGATTGCCATCGTCTTCGATTTCCCGGAGAAGCTCTGCCACGAGCGGAACCGAAACCGCCCGGACCGCGACTTCGGCCCGCACGTCGTCCGCAACCAATCGCAGCAGTTGCGGCGGTCTCTGCGGGGGCTCGAGCGGGAAGGGTTTCGCGGCGTTCACGTTTTCAAGACCCCGGAGGAACTGGAGGGGCTCGAAATCGAGCGGCAGCCGCATGTGGACAATCGACGCAGCGAACATGGGCCGTTCGACATCATCGGCGACGTGCACGGATGTTTCGATGAGCTGCAGCGAATTGCTCGACAGCCTTGGCTATTCGGTCGAGAAGAACGGCGACGGGTATCGAGTCACACCGCCCGAGGGCCGCAAGGCGATCTTCGTCGGCGATCTTGTCGATCGTGGGCCGAAAATTCCTGAAGTTCTGCGGCTGGTGATGGGCATGGTTGAAGCCGGGACGGCGTTCTGCGTGCCCGGCAATCACGACATGAAGCTGCTGCAGAAGCTGCGCGGCAAGGATGTGAAGATCGCGCATGGACTTGCCGATTCCGTTGCTCAACTTGAAGCGCGAGATCACCGGAATTCAAGACGCAAAGTAGCGGAGTTTCTTCGACGGTCTCATCAGCCACTATGTCCTTGATGACGGCAAGCTGGTCGTCGCCCACGCGGGGATGAAGGAAGAGATGCAGGGGCGCGGCTCTGGAGCGGTCCGGTCGTTCGCGCTGTTCGGTGAGACCACCGGAGAAACGGATGAGTTCGGCCTCCCGGTTCGCTACAACTGGGCGGCGGATTATCGCGGAAAAGCGATGGTCGTGTATGGGCACACGCCAGTTGCCGAGCCGCAATGGCTGAACCGCACCATCAACATCGACACCGGATGCGTGTTCGGCGGGAAGCTGACGGCGCTTCGTTACCCGGAAAAGGAATTCGTCTCCGTCGCCAGCGCACCGGACGTACTACGAACCCGCGAAGCCGCTTCGTGCCAGCGCCAGCCGACGACCGGCGCTTGTCGCAGCAGCACGAGCAAGACGATGTGCTCGACATTGACGATGTCATCGGCAAACGGATCGTCGAAACGCGGCTTCACGGGAATCTCACCGATCCGCGAAGAAAATGCCATCGCCGCGCTGGAAGTGATGAGTCGCTTCGCCACGAATCCGAAGTGGCTGATCTATCTGCCGCCGACGATGTCGCCGAGCGAGACGAGCAAGCGAGCCGGACTTGCTGGAGCACCCGGCTGAGGCATTTGCCTACTACCGCAAAGAGCATGTCGAGCAGGTGATCTGCGAGCAGAAGCACATGGGCTCGCGTGCGGTTGTGATCGTCTGCCGCGACCGAGATGCGGCGTTGCAGTCGATTCGGGGTCGTAGCAGGACGAGATCGGCGTCTGCTATACGAGGACGGGCAGGCGCTTCTTCAACGACGCGGCGTTGGAGAAGGAATTCCTCGGTCGCATTCAGGCAGCGGTAACGAAGTCGGGTCTGTGGGACGAGCTTGCGACCGATTGGCTGTGCCTCGACTGCGAACTGATGCCGTGGTCATCGAAGGCGCAGGACTTGCTTCGCCAGCAATACGCTCCGACTGGCGCGGCTGCTCGCGCTGGTCTCGCAGCCTCGATAGCTGCCTTGCGGACGAGCCAGCAAGCATGTGCCAGAAGCCTCCGAACTTGTTGGACGCTACGAAGAACGCCGGGCGATGGCGGAACAATATGTCGAGGCTTATCGCCGCTACTGCTGGACGG
Source organism: uncultured Acidobacteriota bacterium (assembly GCA_963787685.1). GTDB lineage: Bacteria > Acidobacteriota > Terriglobia > Terriglobales > Acidobacteriaceae > Sulfotelmatobacter. The sequence continues at coordinate 8,781 of CAWBED010000015.1, read as the reverse complement.
TTCACTCGTTGGCAGATCTGAAGCTTGCGCCCTTTCATTTGCTGGCAAGCGAAGGCGCGGTGCACTCGGATAAAGATCACGTGTGGCACATGACGACTGCTGGCTCGCCTGTGCGCTGCCGACCCGAGACTCCTTCTGGCGACACCTTACAAAGTTGTCGATCTCGAGCGACGAGGCAAGCCAGCAGGAAGGCATCGCTTGGTGGGAAGAACTGACCGCGTCAGGAGGCGAAGGCATGGTCGTAAAGCCTCTCCAGTTCGTTGCGAGAGACCGACGAGGGCTTGATCCAGCCAGCCGTGAAATGCCGTGGGCGAGAATACCTTCGCATCATCTACGGGCCGGAATACACCGCGCCGGAACATCTCGAACGCCTTCGCGCCAGAGGTCTTGGCACGAAGCGGTCACTGGCTCTGCGGGAGTTTGCCTTGGGCTTGGAAGCATTGCATCGGTTTGTCGAGCGCGAACCGCTGCGACGTGTGCATGAGTGCGTATTCGGCGTATTGGCGCTGGAAAGCGAGCCCGTTGATCACGACTTTAGACTTTGAGGAGCACATCGGCGACCCCAAAACTTACGCCTGACCAAATCGCCCAAGTGTCTGGACTCGTCGCCGGTACATTTCGGCACAGCGGGAGAAGTATGCGCCCCGCGCTGATCCCGCTGTCCGCACAACAGCGAAGCTGCCATGAACCATTCTTTGCGCGAGAGTTATCGACAGTGTCACGCGGCTTGTGCTCCGAAGGCGAGCGAGTTGGCAACCCAGATTTCTACCCGATGCTGAGAGAGCTTGGGATTCAACAATCTGCCTGACCAATCCACGATGGGAGCGATCACTTTCTGCGATGTTGTGGTCTCGCACGAGCCATTCTCGGATGGCCTTCTATTTCACGAACTCGTGCACGTAGAGCAGTATCGGCAACTTGGCATTCCGCGCTTTTCCGAACTTTACGTTCGCGGATTCCTGAATGGCGGCAGCTACGAGGCGATTCCGTTAGAAGTGAATGCATACACTCTCGAAGGTCGCTTTGCGTCCGATCCGCGTCGAATATTTTCGGTAGAGGATGAAGTCGGGAGATGGGCTGCAGAAGGGAGACTCTGATGGACGATGTGCCCAGCATGGACGCCCTCTGGCTATCGACCCCAAGGCGCGGAGTGCATCTCCGACCGAACCAGCCTTCATCGCCCGCCCGGACGGTGCGCCCGTGTACTACGGTTTCGTCGTTCTCGACGACGTAAATGTCGATGGTTTCACGCTTGGCAAGATCACCGATTGGGAAGCGGAGCCCTGCGAAACCGGAGATGCGTTTGTGATTGCGCCGGACGGAAGCCGCGCAGGTCTCGTTTGGGAAGTCTGTGATCCACCATACTTCCAAGAGACTATGCCCATCGAAGCTACTCCCGGCTCCTTTAATCGTCGCTTCCCGGCCGATGTCCTCCTGCGGCAAGAGCAGAACGAGGATGAGGACGAAGAGGAAGAAGACGACAAAGAGAACGACGATGGCACACAAGACGAGGGCTACTCAGAGTGACGAGCGGGTTACGTAGGTGGGGATCACTGTTTGGGTTTCTGCATCCGCTGGTCCCAGCGCTTGAATCCCAGAACCTTCCTGATGTTGCAACTGGTGCAACCGCGGCTTGCTCAAAGTTTCCTTAGCCCACACGTGGTAACGTGACTTTGATAATCAACCGTCGGAGCCATGGTTTCAACCGAATACGCATGCTCTAATGATACCAATCACACATTCCAGTGACCTGCCCCCAATTTTCGTTCACGTAAGAATACGACAACTTTCAGCTACTCCATCTCGGGTTTGAGCCGGGATGGGGGAGCGCGAGGGGCAAGGGACGGCGTTTGAGTCCCTTGCCTCTCGCTCAGCTGTGTAGAAGCCTGCTGCTTGCGCCTGCGGCAAACTCTTTCGGGGTTTTGTATCCCAAGCTGCTATGCGGACGCTCTTCGTTGTACTCGATCCGCCACGCCGCGATCTTCCGCCGCGCATCGAACAGGTTCTGAAACCAGCTCACCGTCAAACACTCATCCCGCAACCGTCCGTGAAAACTTTCCACCCGCGCATTCTGCGTCGGCTTGCCCGGCTGAATGTGCAGCAACTCGATCTGCCGCTCCACGCACCACGCCAGAAAATGCCGGCTCGTCAACTCCGGCCCGTTGTCGCAGCGGATCGCCTGCGGCACTCCGCGCTCCGCCACGATCGCATCCAACACGCGCGTCACTCTCCGGCTGGCAAAGCTGGTATCCACTTCCAACGCCAAACACTCCCGCGTATACGCATCCACCACGCTCAGCACCCGGATCGCCCGTCCGCACTCCACCGCATCGTGCACAAAATCCAGCGCCCACTCCTGGTTCGCCGAAGTCCGCGCCAGCAGCGGCTTTCCCTCGCGCACGCAATGCTTCCGCTTCTTCCGCCGAATCATCAACCCTGCCTCCCGATACACCCGATGCACGCGCTTGTGGTTCACCTGCTCTCCCGCGCGGCCCAGCAACACATGCAGCCGCCGATACCCGAAGCGCGGCTTTCGACCGCGCCAACTCCACCAACTGCGTGCGCAGCGGCTCATCGCTGCGTGTCGTCCGGTAGCGGTAACTCGCTACCGCCATCCCCATCAGCCCGCAAACCCGGCGCTGGCTCGCTGCATACTCGCTCCGCAGCCAGTCCGCGTCCGCCCGCTGGTCTACGAGCTCCATCCGTTTTTTGCGATCAGCGCCTTCAGCATCTCTTTGTCCAGGCTCAGATCCACCACCAGCTTTTTCAACTTCGTGTTCTCATCCCGCAACTGCTTCGCTTCCTGCGCCTCGCTCACATCCATCCCACCGTACTTCGCCTTCCAGGCGTAGATCGTGTGCTTCGACACCCCCACTTCCCGCGCCACGTCCTCCGCTTTGCGACCCGCTTCCAGTTGTTTCAGCGCCCCGATCATCTGCGCCTCCGTGTGATTGCTCCTCGACATGCCCCTTCCCCTTTCCTTCGACGAAATCATACTCAGATTTGTTCGGAAATAGGGGAGCAGGTCACCAGCAAGCCCATCTGGAACGAGGTGGAAACCATGTTGAGAACCCGACTTTACGTGGAATGTCCGAGCTGCCACATGCAGTACCTGATGAAAGACTTTGGTTTGACCTACAGTAACGGGGCGTACATCGAAGACGTAGCAGGGGCACCTGAATGGCAACGCCTGAATTGCCCATGCCAGCCTCAGAATCCTCACAAGTTCAAACTGAAAGAGCGAACACGGCTGCACGTCTTTCAGGAGAGCGATAGCGAGCAAACCCACTTCTCACTGCGACCCGTAAGAGCCATGAGATAGGTTCCCCAGCTTCAGCGAAACTCTGAGGTTTCTATGCTCAGTCGGCGAATACCAGACGAAAGAACAGTTTTCCTCGTTTGGGTTTCTCCGCCGTTGAAACCTCTTTTTGGGAGGGTGGTCCGAAAAAGGTACCACCAGCCAATAACGTATCGATAGCTAACATCAAGTCGCGTGCCGCTTGGGATTTGAGGACGTATCCCTGAGCCGTTGCCTCCCGGACATCATTTTCCAGTCGTTCGGATTCGTGCATTGTGAAAATTAGGATCGGAATCGCCATACCCAATTCGCGTATTCGTGCTGTAGCCTCTAGTCCGCTCATCCCCGGCATGGTTATATCCATGACGATGACATCGGGTTTCAACTCTTGGGCCAACTGAATCGCCTGCTCTCCATTCGATGCCTCCCCACAGACTGTCAAGTTGGACCGAGATTTCACAACCAAGGTTCTCATTCCCTCCCGTAACACTTCATGATCATCGACTATCAAGATTGTTTTGCCCATATCGTCCTCAGAAATATGTATTAGGCTCGTGATGTCGTCGGGATTTTAGCGACAATCTCAGTTCGACCTTCACTCGAAGAAACCGTCAGTGATCCACCCAGTTGTCTGAGCCGTTCGCTCATCCCTCTGAGTCCTACACCGAGCGACCCTAGCCAATCATGTTGCCCTTGTTCCAACACCGATGAGGGCAAACCTTTGCCGTGGTCGATCACTTTGAGAGTCACCGAAGTACCGGAACGGCACAATTCGATTTCGGCGGTTTTGCTCTGCGAGTGTCGCTGCACGTTCGTCAGAGATTCTTGAAGCACTCTGAAGAGAACGAGTTCAGCGTCCCGGCTCATGCGTCCAAGGTTTTCAGGAATATTGAATGTAGTTTCAATTCCGCTTCGATTGGAAAAGCCTTTCAGATACCACGGAATCGCTGATTTTAGTCCGATCTCTTCGAGCATAGGAGGATATAGAAGATAGGAGATGGTGCGAACCTCCTTCATGCACTGGTCTAGGAGTTCGGAACACGCTGCCACTTCCTCGGCAGTTACTGCGTATGGTTCCAGTAGGTCTAACTTCATTTTCAAGGCGGCGAGGTATTGGCCAAGGCTGTCATGGATTTCACGGCCAATGTTCCTTCGTTCCTCGTCCTGCGTTCGTAATAAGTGGAGGGAGAGATCGCGGAGATTCTTTTCCGATTCCTTCAATCGTACCTGAGAATCTTCGAGGGCTCTCTGTACCAGCAATCGCTCGGTGAAGTCGCGGGTGACCTTGCTGAATCCCAGCAGTTTCCCGGAATTGTTGCGAACCGGAGTGATGATCACATTGGCCCAGAACCTGCTGCCATCCTTGCGAATGCGCCATCCTTCGTCCTCGAAGCGTCCCTCTTTTTCCGCAACGACTAGTTCCCACGCTGGCTTTCCGGAACGAACATCTTCTTCAGCGTAGAAGGTCGAGAAATGCTTCCCAATGATTTCATCGGGACGATAACCCTTAATGCGTTGGGCTCCAATATTCCAGCTAGCGACGTGGCCTTTCTCGTCCAACATGAATATCGCATAGTCCTGCACGCTCTCGACCAACAAACGAAAATGCTCCTCGCTTCGGCGAAGCAATTCTTCTTTCTGCTTCCGCTCCGTCAGGTCACGAGTCACCTTCCCAAATCCAACGAGATTGCCGACTGCATCACGGATTGCTGTAATCGTAACGCTGGCCCAAAAAAGCGTGCCACCCTGTCGGACCCGCCACCCTTCGTCCGCAACCCGTCCCTCTCTCCTCGCAATTTCCAATAGTTTCTTCGGCTTTCCCGCTTGTTGGTCTTCTTCAGAGTAGAAAATGGAAAAATGCCGACCAATAATTTCGGACGCCTTATAACCTTTCGCACGCTGAGCACCTGCATTCCATGTGGCGACTCGCCCTTCCTGATCCAGCATGAAAATTGCATAGTCCTCGACGTTGTCGATGAAAAAGCGAAAAGGCTCCTCGCTGGTGTGCCGATTTGCTTGAGAAACGCCAGGAGGCGCAATTTTCACCTTGGCATCGTCGGTGTGTTCGTCTTCGCGTGTGTCGGTTCGGCGCATAACAGAGTCTATCTAGCGCATCGCTGCGGAATTCAAGATTCGCGGAAAACAGGGATACAGGGAATCGTAAGAACTCGTTCACTGGTTTGATATAGGAAGAAAGCTGTAGGGTCGCCGTCTAGTAAATTGCGGGCTGCCTTTAGGGTGCGGCGGCTCTTCGCCGATTGGAGGGATTCTCGTGGCTGTGCAAAAGGCTTCTTGGTTCGGGAACTCAAATACTGTGTTGTCCGCTGAAGAGTGAGTTGCGGTAGCGAAAAGGCTGTCCTTCATGTTCCTTTCCCATCCGAGTGAGCTTCCAGCGTGCCGCCTAATCGGCGCAATCGTTCTCGCATGCCGCGTAGCCCGACCCCAGTTTGTACGGACACCAAGATGATAGCTATGTCTTGAAAGCGCGGGTGCTGGTGGATCATGGCAGCGAGTTCAAAACCGTCCATTCCCGGCATATTCACATCCATGAGAATGATGGCGATGTCGGTTTTCAGGAGATGATTCAAGACCTCGCTTCCAGAATGATCCTCGATCAGATTTTCCCCCAGATCATTGAGGACGGCTTCGTAGCTGAGCAGTTTACCCGGCTGGTCGTCCACCATCAGGATGTTGATCTTTTCAACCATGTATGAACTTTTCGTGGGCAGTCAGACCACCCGCAAATTCGACGCCGTACGTTCAAATCGGACTCGGGAGCGCCCTCTGGCTCCCCAGACAGTTCACTTAGCATAAACAATTGCTGAAAGGCGTTCCCTCAGGAGGTTTCTGCCTGTCGATACCCTCAGTTTAAAACATTCTCGATGCTGGCTCGGTTCAAGGTTTTTCGAAGCAACAAGAACCGGCTGCCAATTACTTTGGTTATGAGAATTTCCCTTTATAGTCGCTTACTCTGGTCAAACTGAAGTGCGGTTAGGAAACGAATCCCGCTTTCCTAAAGGAGTTGTCCAACATGAGGGCACGCGGTTGTCTGATTGTGCTTCTTGTCGTCTCTTGCTGCATTGGATTTGCTGGATTGGCTCAGGATCAGCAACCGAGCAGTGATAGTAGGCGCAAGGTGGTCCGTCGAATAGAACCCCACTATCCGGAGATGGCAAAGAAGATGAACATTTCTGGAACCGTGAAGGTGTTCGCGGTAGTTGCCCCAGACGGAACTGTGAAGACGGTCGAACCTGTCGGTGGCAGCCCCTTGCTCGTTCAGGCATCTCAGTACGCCGTCAAGGAATGGAGATTTGCTCCCGCCGCCGCCGAATCCAAGGAACTGATCGAGCTGCATTTCGTTCAGTGAAGTTGGCAGTCGGGGTCGCTGGTCAGAAGGGACAGCGCGAATTTGGCTAGTCCCGTAGAACTTTCACGGTTCCGGAGGTGGGGTGACTGGACCCTTCAGCGCATTCATGGAGATCAAAGGCAGCGTGAAAATCCCGAGTGGCCTTCTCCGGATTTGCTATTGCATCATGCGGCATGGTGAATGGCTGCCCGCACCTGCTGCAACGTCCATATCTGGGAATGCCGCGAATATACGTTATATCTTTGAGCGTCCTGTCCGCCATGCTCACAGTGTAACCCTACCCAGATCGACGTGTGTTTCGCACATTCTGAAGGTTGCGTACGGATACTGCTCGCGGTCGCGGAGCCGGGCGATTCAACACACCCGCATGCTCTTGAGCGAGGCACTAGCCGATCCTCGACTGATGTCAGGGACGATGGCCAACTCAAGAACCGTGACTTCGGAGAGGACAACCCGAAATTCCTCGACCTCGCGGATCGTGTTCGGAGGGCTGAAATTCCACTGCTGGTGCACGATATCTCGGAATGAGTGTCCGCCATCGGGAGACCATCGCAGGATGAACTCCTGTGTACGCTCGGTTTCGGTTTCTTCGAAGACGAGTGCGATGCGTCTGAGCCTTTGCGGCTGGTCGAAGAGCAGCCGAATCGTTTGAGCGCCAGAGTCGGCGCACGCCAGCCTCTGGTTTCCCTCGAAACTAGCGTAGACTCGACCGGGTATTCCTTGTCTTCCGATTTGACCTCGACCACGGCCATAGGGTCGAGGTCTAGCCAGCCTTCGTCGGGATGCGGTGCATCCTTCGGGATCAGTTCGACTAGACGGTTGCGCATCACACTCCAGTTCCCCTCAGGTCCTGCTCTCCTGCTCGCCGATTGGATCAGCTTGGCTTTCTTGTTCGATTCTCGCTCTCCAGTAGCCAATCGACCATCCCTATTTTTCAATGTTGAAATAAATCTTCGTCGTGGTTCGGTATTTAACAATCTTCTTGCCGTCCAGTTCCATTTCCAATTCCGCCACTCGATGCCCACTTCATGCCCCGAACCGTCTTCGCGGCTTCTGCCACAGCATTTTCCGCCGCCTTTGCGAAACTTTCCTTGGATGTTCCCACCACGTCAATAACTTTTTGAGCCATTCGGTTCTCCTTTGTTAGTTTTGAGTTCTCACCCTGAAATGTACCGCTCTGAGCATCGTCGCCATCCCCGGCTGAGCACAGCAATAAAGCAAGAATTCCGGGGACAAGTTCTATACACCGACTCCCTTTGCTTTCTGGTTGGTCACTTCGGACTCCGCTTGCATCCAATCCTGTTCTTCGCACCCTCCGTGTCCCCGTTGCTCGTATAGCTCGAAGGCACGAAGGCGGATTTGCTCTTGAAGGTCGCGTGCGGGCTGCGGCACTTCTGTTGATCTTTGATTTGGAATCGCTTCGGGGCTTGTGTTTTTCACTGTGCGGTACTCCTTATTAGTATGTTTGTTCTGCTTCGTAGCGTTCTCGGGCCACTCTTGGTGCGAATAGCTAGGCGTTTACCCGCACGAATTCCAACTCCGGAATGCACCGGGAATTCGCGAGGGATTTGATAGCGTCTTCGGCCGTAAATTTGCCCATAACCAGTGCGAGCTTTCGGTCGGTGGTCATCTGGATGGGGTCGAATCAACCCGCTGCACGTATTCAGCGGCTCGGGTACCACCACGCTTCACTTTCACAACGAACTTGATATTTGTCATTTCTAAGTCCTTTCTGAGAAAGCCTGAAGAAAACGCCATTCACTTCAAATCACTTCTTTGAAGTTGAGTACACCACCGCTATAAAGGGCTTGCCACACTCCAAGCAATTTGCCTTTAATCGTGACGTGATCAATCCGCAGGAGGGGCACATCCTTTGTAATTGAACCCCAGCGATCCGTGGTTTCAGCTTGCGCATCCAGTGGGCCAGCAGGATCGTCAGGAGCACGATAAACATACCAAAAGCGATATTGGTTGCTTTCATTAAAGTGACCTTTCTTGCCGAGTTCCGCATCTACCGCGCAGGAACATTCCGATGTCCTACGGTTGGCTCGTGGGCATGCTGCCTGCTGCGCTCCAGATCGGCTTCGGACCCTTCGTCGCAACCAGCACCGCCAAT
>CAWBED010000014.1:0-621941 GCA_963787685.1 uncultured Acidobacteriota bacterium | reverse complement strand
AGGGATCTGAGCCTACGATCCGCGAGCCAGTTCGACCGCTCGCAGCAGCGCCTGCGCCTTATTCATCGATTCCTGAAATTCTGTTGCCGGATCGGAATCTGCGACGATTCCCGCGCCCGCCTGTAGATATGCTTTCTTCCCCTGCATGAGCATGGTGCGAATGCCGATGCAGGAATCCAGATTTCCGGCGAAGTCGGCGTACAGGACCGACCCGCCATAAATTCCGCGGCGCGTGGGTTCGAGCTCTTCGATGATCTGCATGGCGCGAACTTTGGGCGCACCGCTGAGCGTTCCGGCGGGAAAGCAGGCGGCGAAGGCATCGAGCGCGTCGAGATCCTTGCGGAGCGTTCCTTCCAGCGCCGAGACCAAATGCATGACGTGCGAGTAGCGCTCGACATACATCAGGTCTTTCACTTTGACGGAGCCGTATTCGCTGACGCGGCCCAGGTCGTTGCGCCCGAGATCGACCAGCATGACGTGCTCGGCGCGTTCCTTTTCGTCGTTGAGCATCTTCTGCTCGAGTCGCAAGTCTTCGGCTTCGTCGCGACCGCGGGGATGCGTGCCTGCGATCGGACGGTATTCGAGTTTGCGCCCGGTCACGCGCACGAGCATCTCGGGAGACGATCCGAGAATCTGGGCATCGCCAGTCTGCAAGAAGTAAAGATAGGGCGAGGGATTCACCTGACGCAGCGCGCGATACAAATCGAACGGCGCAACTTCAGGAATGAAATCGAGCCGCTGCGAGAGCACGACCTGGAAGATATCTCCAGCGGAAATGTATTCCTTGCAGCGCTTCACGCCTTGCAGAAACGATTCGCGCTTCGTGCCGGAATGAATCTTCAACTTGCCGGGCTTCGGCTTAGCAGATTTGCGCCAGAGCGCGGGGCTTAGTCCGGCGGCCAGCTTTCGTTCCAATGCGGCGATATCGCGGAGAGCGCGATCGTAAGCTTTGCGCGGACTCTCCGCGGCGACATCGGCCGCAGCCACGATGTGAATTTGATGGCGCAGGTGATCGAACGCCAGCAGGCGATCGAAGAACATGAGCTCCGCGTCAGGCAGAGACAAATCATCTTTCGCGTGGTCGCCGATTCTTTCCAGCTGGCGGACTACGTCGTAAGCGAAATATCCTACGGCACCGGCGAGAAACGGCGGCAGGCCCGGAACGCTCGCCGGGCGATGCTCGCGCAACAGGCGTTTGACCACCTGGAAGATGTTGTCTTTCAACACCTCGCGGCGACGTCCCCGCTGAATCTCCACGGTTCCCTGACGCGCCTTGACCAGCATGTACGGGTGCGCGCCTAGAAATGTGTAACGCCCGATCTGCTCGCCGCGCTCGATCGACTCCAGCAGGAAAGCGTGCGGCTCTTCATGCGACACCGCCAGGAAGGCGGAGACTGGCGTCAGAAGGTCGGCGCTGATCGACTTGACGACCGGAACCAGCGTGGCTTCCTTGGCAAGTCGGGAAAACTCTTTGAAATCAGGCTGCAGCATTCGTTTCGGAGCCCGGGAACGGGTGCTTCATTATAGGGGACGAGTGCGGGTCAGGGTGCAGGGGCAGGGGGCAGGGGCTAGGGGTCAGTGATCAGTGCCTAGTGAATAGTGGATAGCAGATTAGCTGTCCTTGAATCACTAGCCACTAGCCACTCGTGATTCGTCACTTGCTCTGATCCCTGGCCCCTAGCCCCTGTTTACTAACCCCTGTCTTCCAAACTTTCGTCACTTGTTACCCTGTGGACAATCGCTAGAATCGTGAATATCCCGAGTATTATGAGCATTTTGGGGCGTTCCGAATCGAATGCTCCGCGCATGACTCGGGAGAAATCGAATCGCAAAGCATCCCGGGATCGAACGTTATAGATAGCGAATTCTGACAGGTATGCGAGTTAAGTTTTGGGGCGTACGCGGCTCTACGCCCACTCCACAACCCGACAACATGCGCTACGGAGGAAATACCTCCTGCGTCGAAGTGCGCGTCGGCGACCAGATTTACGTCTTCGATTGCGGCACGGGATTTCGTGTGCTCGGGCACGAATTGGAGCGCGAGTTTGGCCAGCGCCCATTTGCGGCGCATGTGTTCGTCTCGCATTTTCATTGGGACCACATTCAGGGCATGCCGTTTTTCCGGCCGCTTTACGACAATCCCAAGAGCCAGTTCTACTTTCATTCTTCCGGACGGACTCGCAACATTCAGCAGGTGATGGCCGAGCAGATGGCGTCGCCGTACTTTCCGGTGGATCTCGACAAGATGCGCGCGCAACGCAGTTTTTGCAATATCGAAAACGGATGCATCGACATGGAAGACGGCATTCGAATCAAGACGGCGTGGCTGAATCATCCGCAGGGGTGCCTGGGATTCCGGATCGAAACGAAAGAAGGCGTGCTGGTGTACGCAACCGACAACGAACCGGGCGATCCTGAGTTCGATAAAGGCGTTCGCAAGCTGGCCGAAGGCGCCGACATTCTGATCTATGACGCGCAGTATCTTCCCGAGGAGTACGCAGCGCGCCGCCGGGGCTGGGGACACAGCCACTGGCGCGAAGCGGTAAATGTCGTGATGGAAAGCGGCGCGAAGGAATTAATTCTTTACCATCACGATCCGGATCACACCGACTCGATCGTCGACAAAGTCGTGACTGACGCTCGCAGCTACTACCCCAACGTGCGTGCCGCAGCCGAGGGCATGGAAATCAAGTTGTAATTGCCGCCGTCCTTTTCTACCTTACAAATCTTCTGCTTCACAAATCCCCTTCAGAAAAACGTTCCTGTTGCGATTCTGATCATTGACGCGGGCCCGGCAATGGGCGTCCAATTGACCTTCGATTTTTTTCGGAGGCGACTATGAGCAAGAGCCCGGCCGGCAAATCCAATCGCAGCGATCGTCGAACATTTCTTAAATCCAGTGGCTTGATGACCGCGGTGGCCGTCGGCTCGGCCGCCATTCCGAAGTTGGCAGCGGCGTCCACTGCAGCGCCATCTGCTGCTCCGGCGAGTGAGGCGATGCCGACGCGAAATCTTGGCAAGACGGGATACAAGGTCGGAATCTTCAGTCTCGGCGGACAAGCTGCGCTCGAGCATGCGCACAATGAAGACGTCGCCGTTCCCATTATCGAGAAAGCACTCGATCTCGGCGTGAACTACATCGATACGTCGTCTATCTACGGCGGGCCAGAGCGCTGGAGCGAACAATACGTCGGCAAGGTCATGAAGAGCCGACGCGCGGAGGCGTTTCTCGCGACCAAGACCAAAGAACGCACTCGCGACGGCTCGAAACAGATGCTCGAGAAGTCGCTGAAGCTGCTGCAGACCGATCACATTGATCTATGGCAGCTGCACGATATCGGGACCATGGCGGATATCAACGAGATTTTCGCGAAGGGCGGAGCGATGGAAGCCTTGCTCGAGGCGCGTGACCAGAAGATTGTGAAGTATCTCGGGATCACGGGGCACTATCGTCCCGACGCCCTGATCGAAGCGATTCACCGCTATCCATTCGACACGATTCTGATGGCTGTGAATGCGGCCGATCCTCATCACTTCAGTTTCTCCGAGCAACTGCTGCCGCTGGCGGTCGAAAAGCAGATGGGCATCATTGGGATGAAAGTTCCGGCGCGGGGACGCATTCTCTCGACGTGGACTCCACCGCCGATCGATCAACAGAAACACATGTGGGAAGGCATGGTGCTGGCGCCGACTCCCGGGACACTCGTAATGCGTCAGGCAATGTATTACTCGCTCTCACTGCCGGTGAGCACCGTGATTATTGGTTGCGATTCGATCGCGCAACTGGAAGAGAACGTCCAACTAGCGCGGGAGTTCACGCCCCTGAGTCAGCAGCAGATGGCGGCGCTGACCGAAAAGGCCGAGCCCGTTTCAAAGCAGTCACTATTCTTCCGGTTTTACGAACGGGCGTAGGCTCGATGTCGAATGCAGGCTCGAGGCGCGGCCCTCAGCTTTCGAAGCTGATCAATGCCGCGCATCGCGCCGGCAGGCCAATCACTAGGCTCCCGTTCTGCACGGACGCTGGACCTAGCCACTTAGGCTCCCATCCACCGTTCGCACCGACCGGAACGCCTCCGAAAGTCACGTCAGTCGTATCGTCCACGCGAGGCGCGTGGAGTTCCAGGAACTTCGCACTGTGAACTCTTTGGCCCGGGTTTATGTGAAGCCGGACGTGACGATCGAGGTTTTTATTGAAGACCGCCATTTTGATTTGGCCTTGTTCATCACGCAACGAATAGGCCGTGAACAGTGGTGCTTGATCCAAACCTTCTACTTGCGTTTCGATCAGTTGCCCTGCGCCCGCTTCCGCAAACAGCAGCATGCCGTAATAAATCGGCCGCGCGACAAATCCGTCGTCTTGCGTGCCCGCGATGGGCGTGTACCAACCGTAGCCGCCGCCGTGGAAATTGATTCCCATGCCCCCTTCGGACGCGAGTTGATACATCAAGTCGCCTCCCCAGAGCGCTGACGCAAACGTATCGCTGACTCCTGCTTTGCCTCCCTGATAGCAAGAGTTCGTTTCCGCCAGGCGGAACGGCAATCCCGTTTCATGCATGGTCTTCTTCATGCCTTCGAATTCTTCCTGCAATTTCGGATTGGGGTTGAGCAGGCGCTCAATGGTCATGGAAGGATCAGTCGGCGGTCCTTCGGCGTAGTAGTGCTGCGACAAGAATTTCGCCTCGTGCTTGAATCGCTGTGCGAACGGAACCAGCCAGGAATTGTTATAGGCCGTGTCGGGTCCGGCAAAGGGCGCGTTAGGAACTCGCGCGCGGATCACGTCATAAAAATGCTTCCACTCATCGCCAAATTGCGCGGCGTCGTAATCTTTCTTGCGAATTCCGTTGCGAAAGAAAAGATCGGGCTCGTTGCACAGCTGGAACGCGATCAGCTTCGAGCCCACGACGTCCGTCACGTAGGCAGCCTCGGCGGCTGCATCTTCCGCGGTTCCTGTTCCCATGTTCAGGCCATAGATGAGATTCCACCCGGTGGCGTCGAGGAAGTCGCGCAAATTGCGCACCGCCGCCGGAGTGATCTTCACAGGTGCAGGCGCGTGGTGTCCGGTATCAGGCCCCACGGCGAGTCCAAAAGCTATGGGATTCGCCTTGTCTCCCGTGCGCATGTTTTCATCGTTCGGAAGCTTCGTCTGGGAATTGGGATCGGGAGTCCAATAGCAATACTCGCTGGTGTTGCCTCCGATTCGCATAACGCCGGAGGGACCGAGCCGCTTCACAAATCCGATGAGCGCTGTGTTTTCACCCGAAAAGAAGTTCGGATTCCCCAACTGCGCCGATTCGTAACTGAGTCCGGTGAAGTCCGAGCCGATCTTGTTGCCCAAGCGATCGGGACGGAGCGTGAGCCGCAACTTTACTGAAGAATCGTTTTCTGCAAATGCTCGGTTAAAGGAAAAGATGCCGCGCACGCGGCGGCCGAGAGACCGAGAAAATGTCGGCGATTCATAAAAGGATTTCATCACAGGAGGAAGCGCGCAGCAACGACCCGCAGTCATATTCGCTCTGAACATTCTGGACGGAGTTGACTCAGCGCTGCGTGTTAAACTTCGCCCCAATCCGAGCCGAGGGGGCCTCATGTTCCGAGTGGCATATTTGTGGATGCTGTCGATTGCGCTCGTAGCAACTGCGATTGCACAAAGTCCAGATGTGGCAGAGCGCGGCTCGACTGAGGCGATCGCAGCGGCAACCACGGACCCGCATTTTGTTTCTCCCTTGGTCTCGTATGTTCCGCAGTCCGATAAAGTCCCTTCGCCAGAGAAGTTTTTCGGCCGGATTATGGGCGCTCCCGGAGAACTCGTCGGCACAGAGAAGGCATACGCCTATGCCCATGCCCTCGCCGCGGCAAGTCCGCGAGTGCGTGTGTTTACGATTGGACACAGCGAAGAGGGCCGCGAGATTCTTATGCTCGCTATCGCCGACGAGGCGGGTATCCGCGATCTTGATCGCCTCAAAGCCGCCACGGCGGCGCTGGCGGACCCAAGGCGTACCGGCCAAGACGCCACCGAAAAACTAATCACGACAGCGCGTCCCATTTATTACTTCAACGCGGCGCTGCATTCGGATGAAACCGGATCCACCGAAGCGATGCTAGAACTCGCTTACCGGCTGGCAGTGTCGGAGCAGTCGATGATCCGCAAGGTTCGGGAACAACTCGTCGTTCTGATTAATCCGATCTCAAATCCGGATGGCCGCGACAAGATGGTGGACTGGTTCTATCGCTACCTCAAGGGGAAAACAGACCGCGCGACTTTGCCTCGGCAGTCGCCGCCGTACTGGTCGAAATACACATTCGTCGACATCAATCGAGACACGCACCAGCAGACCCACGAGACGACGAAAGCGGTTCACCGGATGTTTCATGAGTGGCATCCGACCGTCGTTCACGACCTGCACGAGGGCGTGCCTCTGATGATGACGTGGAACGGAACCGGCCCGTATAACCCGAACATCGATCCGATTACTTACAGCGAGTTTCTCGAGCTCAGCTTTCGCGAAGTGGAAGCTATGACGGCGTTCGGCATGCCCGGTGTTTCGACGTGGAATTTTGGGGAAGCCTTCGCACACTTGTACCTCGATTCCGTGGCCATGAATCACAACAGCATTGGGCGCGGATACGAAACGTTCGGCAACGGCAGCGCCGAGACAGAGAAGCGATCGATCACTCCGTCTGCTACGCGGATGCAGTGGTACCAACTCGTGCCTGCGCCAAGCGAGGTGACATGGTCAGCGAGGGACAATCTGAATTATCAGGAAACGGGCGCCCTGATCGCGCTGGACGAAACCGCGCGCCAGTCGAAAGAAATGCTGCGAAATTTCTACAAGAAAGGATGGGACTCTTGGCAGAAAGGGCTCACACAACCGCCTTATGCATTTCTGATCCCAGAGGATCAGGGCGATCCGGCGCGCGTGGCGCAAATGGTAGGACGATTGATCGCGCAGCATATTGAAGTTTCGCGCGCGCAAAATGCCATTCAACTGAAGGATGGAAGCTATCCAGCAGGAACGTATGTGGTTCGGCTCGACCAGCCGTATCGTAACTACGCGGTTGATCTGCTCACTCCGCAGAATTATCCGAAGGACGGTGAGGCTCCCTATGACGACGTTTCATGGGAGCTTCCGGCGCACTATCATCTGGACGCAATTCCCACTTCTGATGCATCGATTCGTGAAGCATCACTCACGGCTCTGACGGAGACGCCGCACGTCACAGGACATGTCAAAGGAAGTGGCGCTGTTTATCTGCTGAAGGATACGGGCCAGGAATCATTGCTCGCAGCGCGCTATCGCCTGGCGAATTTCGAAATCCAAATCGCCGAGCACGAGTTTGAGCAGAATCGCGCGAAGTTTCCTGCCGGGTCGTGGATCATCGGCGATCAACCGGGGTTGCACGACGCGATTCAATCTGCAGCAAGCGATCTTGATCTCGACTTCACAGAAATTTCTGCCACACCCAACGTCGCCGCGCATCAAGCAGAAGCGCCTCGGATTGGAGTGTGGGTTCCTTGGGCTGACACCGACTCGATCGGATGGATTCGTTATTCGCTCGATCAACGCGAGGTGCCATACACGTATTTGCGCGACGAAGACATTCGCGCGGGAAATCTGCGCTCGCGCATTGACGTGCTGCTCTACGGCCAGGTTGATCTCGAACTCGCCGAGCAGATCGAAGGCTTACCCAAGATATGGTCTCCGATGCCCTTCAAGAAAACTGCGCAAACGCCAAGCTTTGGAACGCCGGCGGAATCGGACGACATCACGGGAGGAATCGGCTACGAAGGACTGGCGCAGATTCAACGATTCATCGACGACGGCGGACTGATGGTCACGTTGGGTAGCGGAAGTATGCTCGCGCTCGAAGGCGGACTCGTGCGCTTCGTCCGGCGATCTTCCGGAGGAGTTCCGCGCAGCGCGGCCGGAGGGGGTAGCGCCTCGTCTGCTGCGTCGCAGCAAGCGGGCACGCGCACGCCCGGAGCGCATGTCCGCGTTACCTTCGACCGCCCGGATCATCCCATTGCATACGGATATCCCGCGCACACGTATGTCTTCCGGCAGAATTTTCCGCTCTACAACACGCCGCGGCGCTGGCTGCGCATGGCGTACTGCACGACTTGTCTCGATGGCCCCGAAGACCGCAGCGGAGTTGTGATGGAGTGGGGCGATTCCGATGGCAAACCTTTCGTAGTGAGCGGCCAGGCGTGGGGAGAAGACAATCTGATTGGCCGCCCCGCGATCTTCGATATGCCCGTGGGCAAAGGACACGTCGTCAGTTTCAATTTCAATCCGATGCACCGCGACTTGAATCGCGGCGACCAACGGTTGCTGTGGAACGCGATTCTGAACTGGCAGGCAATCGTTGCGGCCCATCCGAAAACTGACGCGACCGCAGAGCCATCGCCTGAGCCCGACGAATAACGTTCGACGAATCTGCAACTCGTTCGAATGCCGTAGCACCGGGATCGCGTCTGAACTTTCGGAACGAACTGCAAGTCACCACCGTGATCAACCTCTGCGGCTTGCTTCCCGGCCATCCCGCCTCATATACTCTGAACGTTTGGCCGCCTACCGCCGGAAATCGTCCGGCAATGGCAGACATCCGCCCTCAATCGCTAGCTGCAATCATTCCGGAGAACCTTTTTATGACGACGATCACAACGCCCCCGCATGTGGATAAAGAAACAAATCCATGGGAGTCGCAGCGTGCGCGCTTCGACCTGGCCGCTCAGAAACTAAATCTGGACGAGGGCTTGTGGCGGGTCCTGCGCTATCCCAACCGTGAAGTCACGGTCTACATTCCGGTGCAGATGGACGACGGCCATCTCGAAGTCTTCACCGGCTTTCGCGTGCAGCATTCGATCGCGCGTGGACCTGCCAAAGGCGGCATTCGTTACGCACCGGATGTCACGCTGGATGAAGTGCGAGCATTGGCCAGTTGGATGACGTGGAAATGCGCAGTCGTGAACATTCCGTTTGGCGGAGCCAAAGGCGGAGTCATCTGCGATCCGCACAAAATGTCGATGGGCGAAGTCGAGCGCATGACGCGCCGATACACTTCGGAACTGATCGAATTCATCGGCCCTGAAAAAGATGTGCCCGCTCCCGACGTCAATACCAACGAGCAAATCATGGCGTGGATGATGGATACGTACTCCATGCACATGCGTCAGACGGTGACCGCGGTCGTGACCGGCAAGCCGATCAATATCGGCGGCTCTCGCGGACGCCGCGAAGCGACCGGGCGCGGCGTGATGATCGTCTGCGATGAGGCGTGCCAGAAGCTGGGCCTCGATCGCACTCGAACGCGAGTGATCGTGCAGGGCTTCGGCAACGTGGGATCGAATGCTGCCATGCTCATGCATCAAGCGGGCTACAAAATAATTGGCATCGCCGAAGTTGGTGGCGGGTTGCACAACAAGAACGGCATCGACCTGAAAGCGCTTGTCGACTTCCGACAGAAAAACGGAACGGTCCACGGATTCCCTGGCGCAGAAAAAGCCGAGACTGCCGACTTGCTTGTGGAAGATTGCGAGATTCTGATTCCTGCTGCGACCGAGAATGTCATCACCAGCCGCAACGCCGATCAAGTGAAGTGCCGCATCCTGGCGGAGGGCGCGAACGGACCGACGACTTCAGCGGCCGACGACATCCTCACCGACAAGGGAGTCTTC
This sequence comes from uncultured Acidobacteriota bacterium, assembly GCA_963787685.1. Classification (GTDB taxonomy): domain Bacteria; phylum Acidobacteriota; class Terriglobia; order Terriglobales; family Acidobacteriaceae; genus Sulfotelmatobacter. Next base: position 612,265 of record CAWBED010000014.1, on the reverse strand, counting down.
GTGATTCCTGACATTCTCGCTAACGCCGGCGGCGTGACCACTTCCTACTTCGAGTGGGTGCAGGATCGTCAGGGATATTTCTGGAAAGAGTCGGTCGTGAACGAGCAACTCGACGCGATCATGAAATCCTCGTTTGAAGATGTTGTCCGCTACGCCGAGACTCATCACGTGAATAATCGCATTGCCGCTTACATGCTGGCGATCGATCGCGTGGCTTACACAATTCGGCAGCGCGGCATCTACGCCTAGATCTCGACTGTCGCGGCTCCGGGCCTCCATTTCGATGGAGGCCCTTTCTCTTGCTTGACCATTCCCACCCGCCTTGTCATTATGTAGCACGCTACTTGGGCTCGGGTTCGGCGCGTTTGCGCAAAAATCTTTCCACAAAGAATGTGAGGCGCGCTCGGCCTCACTGACAATTTTCGGGAGAAACCTGTGAAGAAAAACGACTCACTGTCGAAATGGTGTGTATTTGTGTGTCTGTCTCTAGCGATCGTTTGCAACTCGGCTTGGGCGCAAACTCAAACCAGTTCTCCGACGGATCAAAGCTCGACCACCACAACCAAGAAATCGAAGAAATCCAAGAAAGCTGCAGCGGCTGGAACTGACAGTTCGGCCGCGGCCACTGACACATCAGGCACAAAGAAGTCATCGACATCCAAGAAGAGCAAGAAGGGTGACGCAACAGACGCGTCTTCAGCTCCCGCTGCAGATGCCAAGAAATCTTCCGCGGCAAGCAAGACGACCGACGCAGCTTCGGGGAGCACGCCCGCTGCAGATGCCTCCGCCAGCAAGACGCCTTCCAAGAAGAGCAAGAAATCGAGTTCTGGAGCGGCAGCGGCAGCAACTGCACCCTCTGCACCAGCTGCGAATTCGATGGCAGCCCCAGCGGCAACTCCGACTCCTGCCCCTAAACCTGCGCCGGCGGCGGCTCCCGCACCGGCGGCAACCAACACGATGGCACCTGCGGCCTCTCCTGCGAAGAAGGCAGCGGCGCCAAAGGCAGCAGCGACTCCTGCCGCATCGGACGCAGACATTGCCTCCGCAAAGTCGGCGGGCAAAGTCTGGGTCAACATGGACTCGAAGGTCTATCACAAAGGCGGACGTTGGTATGGCAAGACCAAGAGCGGCAAGTTTATGACCGAGGCCGAAGCCAAAGCTGCCGGTTACAAGGCCTCTCAATCCGACTAATTCAAAATCTCAAGGAGGAACCATGACAAGAAAGAATCTGATCTCGCGCATTCTCATTATTCTGGCTGCCGTCTCGCTCTTGAGTTGTTTGAGTATGGCGCAAGCCGCAGGCACCATGGCCCCGAGCAAAGGTGCGACCGCTTCTGCATCGGCTGACTTGCTCGACATCAACTCTGCCACGAAAGATCAACTCGATGCGCTTCCCGGCATCGGTGCCGTGTATTCGCAGAAAATCATCGACGGCCGGCCTTACAAAGCCAAGACTGATCTGGTCAGGAAGAAAGTTCTTCCGCAGGCCACCTACAACAAGATCAAGGACAAGATTATCGCCAAGCAAAAATGAGGCATGAGGGTCTGGAATCTGTGCAAGGTTCCGGACCTTCGCGCTCCGCTCTGTAACGCTCGGTCCGTTTGAAAGGAGTTTTTATGGGTTTGTTGGACAATCTGGAAAATATGGCAGAAAGCAAAGTGGCGGGCAGCAACCCCGAAGCCGCTGCGGTCTTGGAGATGATCCAAAACCATCCTGGTGGAGTTTCAGGCCTCGTGCAAACTTTCCACAGTAACGGTTTGGGCGGGCTCGTGAACTCGTGGATCGGCACGGGCGAAAACCAGTCCATCAGCCCGGCGCAGATTCAGCAGGTACTAGGCTCCGGCCCGGTGCAGGCATTTGCGCAGAAGTTAGGCGTTTCACCGGAGCAGGCGAGTGCAACTCTCTCGCAGTTGCTCCCAACTGTGATGGACAAGTTGTCGCCCAACGGAGCCGTTCCTGAACATTCCAACCTGCTGCAGATGGGGGAAAGCCTCCTCTCTTCTCTCAGCAAAACTGGTACCGACAGCTAAAATCTACACTCAGATGGGGACGGAAAAAGAATTCGTCCCCATTCCAACCTTTGTGACTCTCTCCATTGCGTTCCCTTTAGCTGAGGAGGATAATCAACTTGGTTGCCGGCTGGCCACCGGAATCCCCCGTAGTCGTGTGAACCTACCGAATTCCATCACGCTCATTCGCATCTTCAGCATTCCTCTGCTGATGTGGATTCTTTCCAGCCCACGCTTCAACGGGATCAGCGGCGAGAGAGAGCTGCTGGCTTCCGCGCTTTTTATCGCTGCCTCCATGACCGATGGAATTGATGGCTATCTAGCGCGCCGGCGCGGACAGATCACAACCATCGGCATTCTGTTGGACCCCCTCGCCGACAAACTTCTCATCGCGGCTGCTTTTGTGACACTGGTGCAATTGAATCCCAGCCTGGTTCCTGCTTGGATTGCAGTGGTCGTCATTGGCCGCGAATTTCTGGTCAGTGGACTGCGTTCCATTGCGGCGTCGGAAGGGTTCACCATTGAAGCGAGCGAACTCGGCAAGCTGAAGATGGTCGTGCAGATTGTATCCGTGGTTGCGGTTATTCTGGATCATCGCTGGAAAGAATTGCCGGTCTACGGAACCTACTTTTTTCCGATTCACTGGATTGCGTATCTCGCAATCTGGTTTATGGTGTTCGTGTCGCTAGTGTCGGCGATCGACTACTTTGTGGCCTTCTGGTCGAAAATTGACCGGCGCGTGGTCAAACGCCGACGTCGTGCTTTCATCCTGAGCCGTCGAAGAAAGCCAGCACGCCCAGCGGCCGATCCTGATGTCGCAGCCTCGACCTAGTCCCGTTGATGTCGAGCAATCCTCCCGCGGCGAGTTCTCGCAAGACGAGAGAGTTCTGCTGCTGCAACTAGCCCACGACTCGATTCTTTCCACGCTCGAAAACCGAGAGATTCCGCTCGAACCTCCGACCAATCACCTGGAAGAACCTCGCGGGGTTTTCACGTCGCTATATCTGAACGGTGCGTTGCGAGGATGCGTCGGTTACGTTCTGCCGATCGGTTCCGTATATCGCGCGGTGGTGGAGACGGCTCGGGCCGCCGCTTTCGAAGACACCCGCTTTCCGCCGGTGAAGATCGATGAGGCGCCCCATCTTCAAGTCGAGCTTAGCGTCCTTTCTCTCCCGCAGCCGATTGCCCCCGAATCGATCGAGATTGGACGCCATGGGCTGCTCGTTAGTATGGCCGGGCATCGCGGCCTCCTTCTGCCGCAGGTCCCGTTGGAGCACAATTGGGATCGAGAGACATTCCTTAATCAGACTTGCCGCAAAGCGGGATTGCCAATGGACGCATGGCGGAATGGCGCAACGGTTGAAGCTTTCACGGCTGAGATTTTTGGCGAAAAGCACTGAGCCTCTCACCTGCAAACAGTGGCTATCGGGATGGAACAAGAAGCCGCAGGGGCACTACGCGCTGGTAGTGAGTGAAATCCCGATCCGTCGTGAATATCTTCCAATTGTGCCGCAGAGATACCGAACAAATCAGCATATCGACGGATGAACTGACCAAACCCGAACGTCGGCAGCGATTGCTGATGCTAGCCGCTTCTTCATAGTCTTGCGCGTCCAGTTCGACGTTGGGAAAATCGCGGAGATGATCGCGGATCCGGCGGAACTGGGCTTCTTCCCGAATTCCTGAAAGAATCTCCTGTCGAGTCACTCCCAGGAGTTGGACCTGTCCGCCTCTCACAAGTTCCGAAAGAGTTTGAGTGAGATCTTTTTCGTCGGCCTATAAGTCGGAGGAGCTGCGGCGGAGTGAAAGGCACCAAATCGGAGTGTCGACCAAAACCATTTAGGTCCGCTTTCGACGACGATCCGACTTGTAGTCGTATTCCGGATCAAAATCGACTGTGCCAAAATCGGAGAGTATCCTCTGCTGCCGGTGCCGCTGAATGTATTCCTGCAGCGCCGTAGTCACGGCCTCTTTCTTGGTTTTGTGATTGCCGGATTTCCGTGCTTCTTCGATCAGCCGATCATCGATCGCAAGATTGGTTGCCATGTGTAGACTGTCACACATACATATGTGTAGCACAAGGACAACAAAACCGGGAACGGTTTCCCGTTCCCGGTCTGGGACTGGCAGAACTACAGCGAACTAGTTGGTCTGATCGAGCTCCACACTGTCGCCAGCGTGGGTATCTTCTAACGAGAAGACGATCATGCCCGTAGCGGTCGTGTCGGTGACCCCGATGATCACGATCTCGGATACAGCTCTGCGGGGCAGGTCGCGCACGTGAATTACGGGACCATTTCCTTTGGTGAACATAGCCGGATCGACTGAAGGAACTTTCTTCTGCGTGTCCTCGGCAATGGCAGCCTTGAACGAAAGCGAATCCACCGGATCCTTCAGGTCGGCTTCATAAGAGCGCACGGCACGGAAGAAGTCGCCGATCTTCACGCCCTGGTTCGAGCCGATGTTGAGATACAACTTCTGGCCCGTTCCCAGTTCTGAATCGAAATCCTTGCCCATCACGATGCGGCCGGAAACCTTGCTGCTGGCCGGCAGGAAGCGGTCGAAATGCATCGGAGTGTGGAAGCTCAGCGCCGGCTTCTCAGCGAACGGAATCGTCGTGTCGCCAGGGTTGACGCCGTCGCACGCGTATTCGATCTGCGCGATGGCGGTTTTGTTGCGAGTATCAATAACCTTCACCCGGCCCACTTCTTCGTATGGCTGACCGGTCTCCTTCATCAGCTTTTTCTGACCAGGGTACATTTCGTACTCGTTGACATCGCGAAGTTCGCGGATGACTTCATACTCGGCGCCTGCCGTATACCCGTTTCCTTCGAGGTAGACGATGTCGCCGCGTGTGAACTTCGTGGTGGTCGGCGTCTGCAACCCGCCGGCGACAAAGTTGGCGTCGGGCAGGATGTGCTTGCTGACAAAGCCGGCACAATAAAGGTCGGAATACGTTGGGGTCTGAACCCGCTCGGTGGGAAAGCTCTCCGTGGTCGGGACAGTCCCTTGGGGCGCCGCTGCTGCGGCGCTGTCGTCTGCCGATTGTCCCCAAGCTGCCGTCGCGAGCACCAACACTAACAATCCTGTTTTCTTCATGTTACCTCCGGGGAGCCGTTTCGCGGTCCTTCTCCCTTGTTAAATGCCAGAAAAGAAAGGCTTCAAGCGGAAGGTAACAAGCGGGTAAGGGAGGGTCAAGGTTACGAGGGTGTTGGGCACCCCGGAGCAGAAGTTTTTTGGCTCCGGATGTTAATCCCTTGTTGCATAAGTAATTAAGTGCCTGTAATAATTCGCCGTTCGTCCCGATGTATGTTTGACCGGGGACAGAACTGAGAATGATGATTTCAACCTCCCCGTTCGCGCCACGCCTTTTGCCCTTGCGGCTGCCGCGAGTCTGTGTGGCTGTCATTGGTGCTGACGCCAATGAAATGGCCGAGAAGGCTGAAGGACTGGCCCGGGATAACTCTTTTCTGGAGTTCAGGTTAGACTACCTCGCCAAGCCGGCATTGGCGCTTCCCCGCATCAAGCGATTCATCGAAAGCTATCCCGGCACGGTGGTGATTGCCACCTGCCGCCGGGCAGCCAACGGAGGCAAGTTCCGCGGCTCCATCGCCTCGCAACTCGACGTCTTGGGCAAAGCAATCGCTGCGGGCTGTCAACTGGTAGATGTTGAGCTTCAGACCGCAAGCAAGTGTAAGCCTGCCCAATTGCAGAAGCTCCGCTCCCGCGCTGGCTTGATCCTTTCGTTCCACGATTTTCGGGCGACCAAGAAACTGGATGAGACCCTAGAGAAAATGGTCGCGTATCCGGCGGACTATTACAAAGTCGTCAGCACGGCAACAACGCTCTCCGACAACGTGACCATGATCAAGTTCCTGGCACGGGAAGGCGACCGCCATTCCCTCGTCGGCATGTGCATGGGCGAGCAAGGAATTATCAGCCGGGTTTTGGGAGTGCGGGCGGGAAGCCTGTTTACCTTCGCGTCGGCCAGCGCAGGTCAGGAAACGGCTCCCGGACAGGCGACGGCACAGGAACTGCGAAATGTTTATCGCATCGATCAAGTGGACGTCGCGACCAAAGTCTACGGAGTCGTTGGTGATCCCATAGCGCACTCGCTCTCTCCGGCGATTATGAATGCAGCGTTCCGCCGCGAGAACGTTAACGGTGTTTACCTGGCGCTGCACGCCAAAACGTTGAAGGATCTCTTGACCTGCGTCAAAGAGATTCCGATTCACGGCATCAGCGTGACCATGCCGTACAAAGAAGCGATCCTACCGCACCTCGATAACACAGACTCGCACACCACCAAGGTCGGGGCTTGTAACACGGTGGTGCGCGCACAGGACGGCAAACTCTACGGCTTCAACACCGATACAGCTGGAGTGGTTCGCCCACTGGAACGCCGCCTAAGCACCATTGAGGGCGCCAGGATTCTAGTGATCGGAGCAGGAGGCGCAGCGCGCGCTGCAGTCTTCGGCCTCAAAGAACGAGGAGCGGAAGTCTACATTCTGAATCGCAGTGCAGCCCACGCGAAAAAGCTGGCACATCAGGCACGCGCCCGGATCATGAAGCGTCCCGACCTGAAGAAGATGGCTTTCGATGTGATCATCAACGCCACTCCGGTTGGGATGGGAAACACCCGCGAAACGCCGCTTCAGGACAAAGAGATCAATGCCCGCTATGTCTTTGACATGGTTTACGATCCGGCGGAAACGCGGCTTCTGAAACTGGCCAAAGAGCGGGGTGCGCAAGTCATTTCAGGGGTTGAGATGTTCGTTCACCAGGCGGCCCGCCAGTTCGAGATCTGGACCGGCAAACCGGCGCCCTGGGACGAGATGCTGCGAGTCGTTCTCCTGGCCCAACAGGAGCGCGCCAACCATGCAACGATCGCCAAATAAGCACCTGCCGATGCTCCACTGCAAGAAAAAGTTGCATTTACAAGGTGCCCAAAGTAAGATGCATACAGGAAGCGCGACTGTAAACGCTTCCGGTTAGCCCAGTACCGCCCGTTCCTTACTTCCAAACTCGCAGTTCACAAGCTTTTGGCGAAATAACTCGACGTGAGAGACGGCTTGGTCCGCCTCGATCCCGGTTCGGAGAGTTCAACATGGCGTGGTACGCGTACTGTCTTACCGAGCATCAAACCCTCCCAAATGGCACCCGCACCCGACGTCCTTTCCTTCTTGAGGGCGTGCAAGGGGTCAACGGGGCTGCTGTTCTGAGCTATCCCAGTGGTGAATTCGCCGTTATCGTCAGCGAATACGACCACACAGCCGGCGAGCTCGACCATAAAGCCGCGATTGAGCATGCGCGAGTCGTCAGCAACTGCTTCCGTAATTCCACCGTCCTACCCTTCAAATTCGGCACAATTTTCGATAGCGACGACGCCCTTCGCCAGGCCGTCCGGGTCAACCGGCGCGCTTTTGGCCTGAGTGTCGCGAAGTTGCGCGGCAAGTCCGAAATGCACATCAAGCTGGTCGTCCGCGATGGTTCCCTGCGCGAGGCGATGATCGACATCGAGCTGCCCGATACCGTCGGCGGGGACTATCTGTCCAAGCTGAAGGTGAAGGCTTCGAGAGAACGCGAGCGTCAGACGAAAGCTCGTGCACTCTCGGTTCAAGTTCATAAGCTGTTCAATCCGCTGGAAGAAGAAGTCAGCTGCAAGAAGGTCGCGCCGGAGGGCATGTTGATCGATATCGCCCACCTGATCGACTCCAAGAGCGTGGAAAAGTATCAGAACCGCTACAGCACGGCAGCTAAGCAGCTCAAGAACTGCGAAGTCGCCATCAGCGGTCCATGGCCTCCCTACCACTTCCTGCCCGGCAAGCTGCGCACGGTGGCCGGCAACAGCTAGTCTTTATTCGTCTTGCACAGCCCATGGCATTCCGCCATGGGCTTTTGCTTTGAGTTTGGCATGGCCCTGCATTGAATATGCATTGTTCTGCACTTGCGGCTTGCCCTCTGTCTTGAAGAGGGATAACTATCCGTGCGTTTTCCTTACTTATAACAACCGTGAAGTCATACACTTACAGATAGGCGTGATACTAATCACAGGATTTCCACATTTTGGCGCGGCAAGTGCTTCAGTCAGATGTAGAAAGAGGCCGCACACTCCATGATCTTCATCCTCTTCGATTCTACGCGTCACTTCCCGAAGTGCCGTTCAGGCTTGCAGAACGGCATCTTGCATCGCCTTTCCTGACATCGCCCACCAATCGTAGCCTCTTGAAACGTGGCCCCAGCAATGGGGCCATTTTTTAATCCGCTCAAATCGCGAGAACCATCAACCACAAAGGACGCGAAGTATCACGAAGGAACGAAGTGCCCTCTCAACCTTGGTGGCTCTTCGTGTCCTTCGTGGTAAAGGCTCTTTTGTTTCACTGCGGCCCCACAGTTCTCATTTCCTTTGCAGGTCAGATACACTGTCGTGCGACATGCCAAGCATCGCCTTTCGCCCAACACTCCTCATCACCCTTCTGTTAGCCGCGCTCTCAACAACTGGTGTAGCCCAAAATCCTCCTATACCAGCTCCGAATCCGTTCGGCGGTCCTCCGCAAATGACGCAGGCGCAGCAGGAAAATTATTCCGCTCAGCTGCTCGACCAGCTGGCGGAGATCAAGACGGCTGCTCTCTCCGACGACTACGCCTACCATCAAGTCGCGCATTTGACCGAGAACATCGGACCGCGCATCAGCGGTTCGCCCCAGGCCAAGGCCGCTGTGGACTACGTTGCCGGCGAACTCCGCCAACTTGGGCTCGACGTCCAACTCGAAGAGGTGAAAGTTCCACACTGGGTACGGGGTGCGGAGACCGCGGAGCTTGTGGAATATGCGGGACAGGTCCCAGGAACGAGTCAGAAAATCGTCCTCACGGCGCTCGGCGGAAGCAGTGCAACGCCGGCTGAAGGACTCAACGCAGATGTCGTTGTCGTGAACAGTTTCGACGAGTTGAAAAAACTCGGACGCGAACATATCGCGGGCAAGATTGTTTTGTTTAACGAAATCTTCGATAAGCAAAAGGCTGCGGCGGGCATTGCCTTCATCGCTTACGGGGAAACCGTTCGCTACCGAGCGGCAGGACCCAAGGCCGCAGCGGACCTAGGCGCCGTTGCCGGACTCGTCCGATCAGTGGAAAGCGCCGACTACCGTCTGCCGCACACCGGGTTCAGCGTTCCGGCGGGAATCCCAGCTGGCGCCGTTACGTCCGAAGATGCCGAACTCATCGCTCACCTCGCCGCACAAGGCAGAGTTCGCATGCACCTCACTCTGACTCCGCAGAAGCTTCCCGACGCGATCGGCTACAACGTGATTGCCGACTTGAAAGGCAGCGAGCATCCCGAGCAGGTCGTCGTCGTTTCCGGACATCTGGATTCCTGGGACCTCGGCACCGGGGCCATCGACGACGCAGCCGGAGTTGCCGTCGCAATGGAGTCAGCCGAGGTGCTACAGAAGCTGCATCTCCACCCCAAACGTACGCTGCGTGTGATTGCATGGATGGATGAGGAGAGCGGCGGCGCCGGAAGTCAGGCGTATACGAAGGATCATTCGAGTGATTTCCCAAAATATGTCGCAGCGATAGAAAGCGATTCCGGAGCGGCGCATCCGCTGGGATTCGATATCCGCATGTCAGCAAATGCCGCCGATCTGCTCCGCCCTGCATTGAACGTTCTGGAAAGTTTCGGAGCTACTGCTCTTCAGCCCACGAGCTATCCTCCCGGAGCGGATATTTCATCGATGTCCGAAGCAGGCGTCCCCGCGCTTGGGCTGCGGCAGGACGGCCGAACCTATTTCAACTATCACCATAGCGCCGCCGACACGCTCGACAAGATTGTCCCAAGCGAACTGCGCGAGAATGCCGCCGCGATGGCGGTGGTGGGATACGCGCTGGCGGACATGAGAGAACCTCTGCCCCGATAATGGTGCAGGTCGAGGCTCCTTTCCAAAAAGGCTCGTCGTTGCGTTCGCAACATCGGGAGCGATGGCGGGTTTCTAACCTAGGAATAAAGCGTGTGATTAGGATCACATGGCACCGCTGCGGTCTGTCGACAGCCCTTTGAGCGGTTGACGCATCTTAATTCCCGCGCTTATCATTTTCGTTTGGCCTCATGACCACGGACGCCTCCGCTGCGGGGCGTCCTAAAAGTTATAAGGCCTTTTCAGGATTCGAAGTGAACCTATGGATAAGAAGAAACTGGAAGCATTCAAGAAACGTTTAGAGACGCGGCAACAGGAATTGCGTCATACGGTGAATCGGACGCAGGCCGATGGCCGCTCCGCCGACGAAGACACGGCGCAGGATATCGCCGATCGCGCGGCGAGTTCTTACACCAAAGAATTTTTGTTCAGCCAGAGCAACAACGAGCGCCAGCTGTTGCAGATGGTGGACCGCGCCCTCCTCCGCATTCGCGAAGGCAGCTTCGGAGAATGCATTCATTGCGGCAAAGAGATCAATGCGAAGCGCCTCGAGGCAGTGCCGTGGACGCGCCACTGCATTGAGTGCCAGGAAAAACTGGAGCAAGGATTGCTGGAGGAAGCTCCGCGGTAGAATCTGGGCTTGCCAAAGCGCCGCCGAGAGATCGGCGGCGTTTTTGCTTTGCGAAGATGCGGGGCGCCAGCCTGGCGACTTACGCCCTCCACTGAAAGGGTAGTTTCCGCAGCCTCTGTCCCGATGCCGCGAAAATCGCATTCGCCACTGCGGGCGCGATCGGTGGCAATGCCGGCTCGCCCATCCCGCCGGGATCTTCCTTGCTCTGAATCAAGTGCACTTCGATTGGCGGAGCCTCGTTGATCCGGATCGGGTCATACGCGTCAAAATTCGTCTGCTCGACCGCACCGTTCTTAATCGTGATTTCATTCTTCAGTGCAGCACTCAGTCCGTAGATAATCGCGCTCTCGGCCTGCGCCCGCACCGACTCGGGATTCACAATTTGACCGCAATCGATCGCAGCGACGACGCGATCAATCTTGAAGGTGCTGCCTTGCACGGTGACCTCGGCGACTTCGGCAATATAACTTCCGAAAGAGTGGTAGGAAGCAATGCCTCGCCCTTTGCCGGCAGCCAGCGGCGTTCCCCATTCAGATTTCTCTGCCGCCAATTTCAAAACACCGAGAAGGCGCGCGGGATCTGGATCGTCTTCAAACCTCGGCTTCCAGTTCGCATGCTTCACCAGCAACTTCTGGCGAAATTGCACCGGATCTTGTTTCGCCGCGGCCGCCAACTCGTCGATGAAACACTCGACCGCAAATCCGTTGAACGAATGCTCCACCGATCTCCACCACAACGGAGGAACCGAACTTGCTGCGACGTTGTACTGCAGCCGCATGTTTGGAATCGCGTAAGGCATCTGCTCGGCGCCGCCCACTTCCGATTTCTCTGGTGCCTGCTTATTCGGAGGATCCCAGAAGGCACCAATCGATGTCGATGCGATTGTGTGAGACCACGCTACCGGACGCCCCGCATGGTCGACAGCCCCGCGCATCTGGTGACACGCCATCGGACGATAAAAGTCGTGCGTCATGTCATCTTCGCGGGACCACACCAACTGCACCGGCTTGCGCACCACCTTTGCAATCTGGGCAGCTTCGGCGGGATAGTCCGCCATGTAACGCCGGCCAAAACCTCCGCCCATGAGTGTGGTTCGAACTTTGACCTTTTTATCGGGCAGCTCCAGGATTTTCGCAACGGTTCTTTGCACCCAATCCGGAGACTGCGTGGGCGCCCAGACTTCGGCCTCGCCATCTCGCGCGTGAACGGTAATGTTCATCGGCTCCATGGTGGCGTGCGCCAGGTACGGAAATTCGTAAACGGCTTCAACGCGGTGAACTCCGGCAGGCAGCGCTACATCGACGTTGCCGTCGTTGCGAATATGCTTTCCCGGCTTGGCGGACGCAGCGCGCAAGGATTCGCGGAGAGCATCCGTTGTTGTCGAAGCGGCAGCCCCGTTGTCCCAGCTGATTTGAAGAGCTTCCCTGCCCTTCATGGCGGCCCAGGTGGAATCGGCGATGACCGCAACTCCTCCGGCAGTGAACATGTCACGTCCGAGCGCGGGAATTTCAAACACCTCCAGCACGCCAGGGACGGCCTTCGCTTTGGCATCGTCGAACTGAGCATGCTTGCCGCCGAACGTCGGACAGCGCGCCACCACCGCAAACACCATTTCCGGGACACGCACGTCGAGGCCAAACTGCGCGCTGCCATTAACTTTCGAAGGGATGTCGACTCTTGGGGTCGCGTGGCCGATGAGTTCGAACTCCTTTTCGTCTTTGAGTTCGACTTTTTCCGGATCGGGCAGCGGCAGTTTTTCCGCCGCCTCCACCAGTTCTCCGTAGGTCGCGCGCCGCGATGATTTCTCGTGCAGTACGGCTCCCTTTTGAGCTTCGCACTCCGACCGGGAAACTTTCCACTTGGTTGCAGCCGCGGTGATCATCAACTCGCGCACCGTTGCTCCGGCTTGCCGCAACGGCGTGAAATTCTCCATCGTGCTGCCGCTTCCACCGGTTCCCATGTGCGCATAAATATCCGGTCGAGTGTCTGCTTGCTCGACGGTCACCGCGTTGAAGTCGAGTTCGGCCTCTTCGGCGAGAATCATCGCCAACCCGGTGCGGATTCCCTGCCCCATCTCGGATTTCGCGACGATCAGAGAAATTTTCCCGTCGGGCTTCACGTGGATCCAAGCATCGAACGGATTGGCCACAGGCTTTTTTCGTGCCTTCGCGTTTTCCTGAGTGAGGGCTTTTGGAGAAAGACGCAAGCCCAGAACCAATCCTGCCCCGGCGATGGTGCCGCGTACTACGAATGTTCGGCGATTGATGGACATGGCTATGCTCCTTCCCCCGCGCTCTGTGCTGCGCGGTGAATGGCCCGCCGAATCCGCTGGTACATGCCACAGCGGCAGAGATTTCCCACCATCGCGGAATCGATTTGATCGTCCGTCGGCTTGGGAGTCTTCGACAATAGTGCCGCAGCCGACATGATCTGCCCGGGCTGGCAATATCCGCATTGCGGCACTTGCTCGGCGATCCACGCCTGCTGCACCGGATGCGAATTATCGGCAGACAATCCTTCGATGGTCGTGATCTTTTTCGACCCTACGGAAGAAACGGGAGTCTGGCACGAACGCACGGCCTCTCCATCCAGATGCACCGTGCACGCGCCGCATAGCCCCATGCCACAACCGTATTTCGTGCCGGTCATGTTGAGCTTGTCGCGCAGCACCCACAAGAGGGGAGTGTCGGGAGCAATCTCTACCTGATGGGAATTGTTGTTGATCACTAGCTGGATTGCACTCATGGAGGAACTCCACAGCGGAGATACAGCGTTAGACGAGGCTAACCCAAAGATGTTTGCCTGAGCAAATTGAAAAACCTAGACACTTCGAGGTCGTTGTCACCCTGAGCAGAGCGAAGAACCTTATGCATTCCTTGACAGACACCAGAAATCCTTCCCGGCAAAGGCCAGCTCAGGATGACAACTCCAAGGCTCGACGAAGAAACTCCTCAATTTCCCGGTTTCTTCATTTCTTCCTGCGCGGCCTCGGCTCCGGGCATCACATTCTTAAGCGGGGCATTCTTCTGGTCGTTTAGTTCTGGATGCGGCAGCGGTTTGCGCGGCAGCATCTGGTCGCGCATCGCTGTGTTGTAGACGAAGATGGCCTCGACTGTGGCCGCCTGAGCCAGATCGTCAGGTTGCAGGCGCTCGTAGGTATCCATGTTGGAGTGGTGCGTGCGCGATCCGTAATCCAACATGTCCTGAATGAACTGAAAGCCTGGGATGCCGACAGAATCAAAGGCTTCGTGATCAGTCCCGCCGGTGTTTCGCATCGTGATGGTGCCCACACCAAGGTCGGCCAGCGGCTGAATCCACTGTTGGAAAATCGAAGCGACTGCCGCGTTCTCTTGCAGGTAGACGCCGCGGATTTTCCCCGACCCGTTATCGACATTGAAGTATCCAGAGATCTTCACCTGCTCCGGTTTGATCTCAACCGGGCCGGCGGGTTTGCGGAGAAAATCGGGCAGGGACAATTGATCCGGCGCGGTTGAGAGCGGAACGAATCCGAAGTGTTGCTTGACGTATCCGTACGATCCGAACTCGCCTTGTTCTTCGCCGGTCCAAAGGCCCACGCGAATCGTGCGGCGAGGCTGCACGTGCAGCGCGTTCAGGATACGCATCACTTCCATCGCAACGACGGTGCCTGCGCCATTGTCCGTAGCGCCAGTCGCGGATGCCCACGAATCCAAGTGGCCGCCGACCATCACAACTTCGTCCTTCAGTTTGGGATCGGTGCCTGGGATCTCGGCGATTGTGTCGAAGCCATGCTCATGGTCTCCCGTGAATTCCGTTTCTACATCCATCTCGACGGTCACGGGAACATTCGCTTTTAGTAATCGGTACACGCGGCCATAATTTTCAATAGCGGTGACCACGACTGGCAGCGCCTCTGCGTGCTCGCGCTTGTAGGTAAACCACCCCATGCCGGCTCCGCCGTCGTCGAAGATCGTACCGCCCGACCCGCCGTTATTACGACCGTCGCGGCTCGGAATCACGATGGCCGCAGCGTGCTCAGCCGCGAAGAATTGTCCTGCTTTTTCGCGAAACTCGAGCCGCTTAATGAAATCCGCGAATCCATCTTGCGGCTCGCCCACATGCACAGGAAATTCCGTAGTGGTCTTCAGGTTCGCATCATCGCGACGCTCGAACAGTGGCTTGTCGACTGGCTTTACGTCACGCATTGGACCGAAAAAAACAATCTTCCCTTCCAGCTTCCCTTTGAACTTCTCCAGATCCTTTTCGTCTTTCGCGTCGATCCAAATTGCGCGGCCGCTCACCGGACCGTGGCTCGAGGGCGACCAGGGCAATGCTTGCGCAATGAAAACGGCGGTGTCGGGCGCGGACATTCTGACCCAAGTATTAAGCTGGCGCCAGCCCATGCCGAACTCTCCCCAATCCTCAAGATGCGCGTTGCTGCATCCCATCGCGGTGAGTTGATCCCGCGTCCATTCATTCGCGCGCTTCAAGTTTGGAGATCCAGTGAGCCGCGGACCAATCCCGTCCGCCAGGCCGGAGGCATATTCCATCACGTGCGAATGTTCCAGGCCCTCTTCCCGGATTCGCTGATACATGGCGAAGTCGAGATTCTCGCTCGCCGGCTGTGGCAGTTCGTACGACGGCTTGTTGCTGTCGTCGGCTTTCGTTTCTTTGGATTTCTTGTCGGCTGCGAATGAGAAGAGAGCGATACACAACAAGACCGCAAGGGTCGAGATAAATCGCTTGTGCGAATGCATTTTTCCTTGATTCCTCCCCAGAACGGAAAGCGCAGAGTAGCAGAATGACGTGTCTTTATGAAAGGCGAAACGGGCGGGTCGGTGCTGGAGCCACGGTCGGCGGCACTGCCATAACAGTGAAGAAATGTTTGTATGGGTGCTTTTGGCGTTGTTCGACGCGGGTCTCGTTTTTGACGCCCCCTTTTCACCCTGTTAAACTGCTAGTTTGTCTCGAACAATTTAGCCAGCCCACCGTTATTATCAGAAGGGAAGTTTGTGCGCGCAGAAACCCGCCATCAACTCAAGCAAGACGCATTCAGCCGAGTCACAATCGGCGCCGCTGAAAAAACCGCCGATTGGACCGTCGAACACCGGACCACGATTGTCATTTCTGCGATCGTTGTGGCTGTGCTCCTGGGTGCTGTGGTTGGCGGCTGGTATTACTTGAACGCGCAGGACCAGAAAGCCAGTCTGGAGCTGTCCCAAGCAGTTCGTACCATGGACACCCAGCTGCGCCCCGCCGGAACTCCGGCGCAGCCCGATTTCCCGACCTTCACCTCAGCGAAGGAACGCTCTGAAGCTGCGCAGAAACAGTTTCAGACTATCGTCGACAAGTATCCGCACACCCGCACCGCTGACATGGCACATTATTTTCTGGGAGTGACCGCCGTCAGTCTCGGCGATAAAGCGGGTGCCGAGCGTAATTTCAAGGAAGTGATCTCGAACGGAAACCGCCAGGTTTCGTCTCTCGCCAAAGATGCGTTAGCCGCTTTTTATGCCAATAACGGCCGCCCGAAGGATGCCATCGTGCTCTACCAGGAACTGATCAACAAGCCGACTGATTCTGTCAGTAAAGTGACCGCACAGTTGCAGTTGGCGGAGACCTATCAGAGCTCGAACCAACCTCTTGACGCCAAGCGTCTCTACGAGCAAATCAAGAAAGACAATGCCTCGAACGAAGCTGGACAGCTGGCAACGGAAAAGCTAGCAGAGCTGAAATAGCGGCCAGTGGCCAGAGATCAGCGGCGCGAGTTCGGAGAGCGCTAGCCGTGGCGTCGAACCGCCAAGTCACCATCACCATTCACTCATCACTGATTCGCACTAAAGCGCCGACTCTCACTGCTGATCCCTGGCCCCTAACCCCTGCTCCCTGACCCCTGCTCCCTGATACCATGTTGCTGTCTCAGAACTCACCCACATGGCCGATCTCACACTCCGCATCAACGGCAGTGAAAAAAAAGTCAGCGTTCCTCCCGAAACTCCTCTGCTCTGGGTCTTGCGCGACACGCTGGGCCTGACCGGCACGAAATTTGGCTGTGGCGCTGGATTGTGCGGCGCTTGCACCGTCCACGTCGAAGGCAGCGCGATCCGTTCCTGCTCAACTCCCGTTTCGCAAGTCTCCGGCAAGAGCATCACGACGATTGAAGGCCTCTCCGCAAATGGGCTGCATGTATTACAAGCGGCCTGGATTGAGGAAGAAGTTCCACAATGCGGCTATTGCCAGACCGGACAAATCATGTCGGCCGCGGCGCTGCTGGCGAAGACTCCCAATCCGTCCGATGATCAGATCACCCAAGCCATGAACGGCAACCTCTGCCGCTGCGGAACCTACGAACGAATCCGCAAAGCGATCCACCGTGCTGCGACGAATGGAGGCGCACGAT
Organism: uncultured Acidobacteriota bacterium; assembly: GCA_963787685.1. GTDB lineage: Bacteria > Acidobacteriota > Terriglobia > Terriglobales > Acidobacteriaceae > Sulfotelmatobacter. The sequence goes on along the minus strand of CAWBED010000014.1, from coordinate 595,332 downwards.
GAGCCCGATGACGCGTCGTGGATTCGTCACCGTCGGGGTTGCGGCCGGAGCCGGTCTCGTCATCGGTTTCTACCTGCCGCATGGGAGTCGTTCGGAAAAAGAATTCTTCTCGCCCAACGCCTATCTGCGGATCACGCCCGACAACAAGATCACAATCGTCGTCGCGCGCTCGGAGATGGGCCAAGGCGTCCGCACCGCGCTCCCGATGATTCTTGCGGAGGAACTCGAAGCGGACTGGAAGCAGATCGAGATCGAGCAAGCCGGCGCCAGCACTCTCTTCGGCGATCAAACGACCGGAGGCAGCGCGAGCATTCGCACTACATGGGATCCCATGCGCAAAGCTGGTGCTGCTGCCCGCGAGATGCTCATCTCCGCCGCGGCCCTCACCTGGAATGTTCCCCGATCCGGATGCACGGCCGAGAATAGCCATATCAAGCACGCCGCCACCAACCGCAGCGTCGCCTACGGAGATCTTGTCGCCAAAGCTTCAACGCTTCCCATTCCGACTGACGTTCCACTGAAGCAGAGCAAAGACTACAAGATCGTCGGACAACGTCTGCCGCGCGTCGATTCTCCGTCCAAGGTCAAAGGCGAAGCCACCTTCGGAATCGACTTTCAACTGCCCGGAATGAAATACGCGCTGCTCTCGCGCTGTCCTACGATTGGCGGCAAGGTTTCGAGCTTCGACGACAAAGACTCGAAGAAGATTTCCGGCGTGAGTTACGTCGGCAAGATCAGCGACTCAGCCGTTGCAGTCGTCGCCGATAGCGTGTGGGGCGCGATGGAAGGCCGACGCGTGCTCAACGTCACATGGGACGACGGCCCCAACAAAGACTTGAATACAGCCGCTGTGATGGCTTCGTTGAAACAAGGAGCGGCGAAGAAACCCGCCAGCATGTACCTGGCAGGCGATCCTGCGAAAGCTTCAGGACGAACCGTTTCCGCCGAATACACGCTGCCTTTCATGGCGCACGCACCCATGGAGCCGGGCAACTGCACCGCACACTATCAGACGTTGAAATGCGAGATCTGGGCGCCCACGCAAGTCCCGCAAGATTGCCGCGACTCCGTCGCACCCGCCATCGGACTCGACCCCGATCAGGTGAAGGTCAACGTCACGTTGATGGGTGGAGGCTTCGGCCGGCGTCTCGAACATGACTATGCCGTCGAGGCCGCGCTGGTCTCGAAAGCGATTAACGCTCCGGTGAAGGTTCTCTGGACGCGCGAAGACGACATGCGTTCCTCCACCTACCGCCCTGCAAGCCTGCATCAAATCAGCGCGAAGGTCGACGGCTCAGGATTCCCCACCGCGTTGACTCACCGCATCATCGCGCCCTCAATCAGCGGCCAGAAGGGCCTGCCGGTGCCGAATGGAGTTGATCCCGACCTCCCCGACGAAGCCGGTCCGGTCTACGGCCTTCCGAACTATTCGATCGAATATGTGATGACCGAAACGCCCGTACCTCTCGGCTGGATGCGCTCGGTATATGCGCTGCAGGCCGCATTCGCGTTGGAGAGCTTTATCGATGAACTCGCGGGCGCCGCCGGGAAAGATCCTTTCCAGTATCGCCTGCACTTGCTGGCAAAAGATCAGGACCTGCAGTACTTCACTACCACCTGGCACACCGCTCGCATGCGTGGAGTACTCCAGCTCGCCGCAGAAAAAGCAGGCTGGGACAAGCCGCTTCCCGCTGGCCATTACCGCGGCATTGCCTGCTTCGGCTGCTTCGCGTCCTATATGGCCGAAGTCGTGGAGATCACCATGGAAAACGATCAGCCGCGCGTGCATCGCGTCGTAGCCGTCGTGGACTGCGGGCAGGTTATTAATCCGAGCATTTTGGAACAACAGATTCAGGGTGGGATCGTCTACGGTCTTGCCAATGCGCTGCGCGCCAAAATTACCATCGAGAAAGGGCGCGTCGTCCAGGGCAACTTTGACGACTACGCTCCCCTGCGAATGGAAGAAACGCCGACGGTGGAAGTCTACGCAGTTCCGAGCGCGGAAGCTCCGAGCGGAATTGGCGAGCCCTCTGTGCCGCCGATCGCCCCAGCGCTGTGCAATGCGATTTACGCAGCGACGAAAAAACGTATCAGAGCGCTACCGATTATTAGCTGATCCGGCGCATATCGCAGGCCAGAGTAGCGCCGGCGTCTCACCCAGGAGGGCCCGTGTTCCGCAAGTGCATCCCTGCAATTCTACTTTTTTCTGCGATCTCGCTCGCCCAGACCACTCCCACTTCTTCGGTGCCGTCTTCACGCCTGGTCCACATCCGCCACGGCGTCAATCTCAGCGAATGGTTCGCGCAGGTCTACGATCCCAAGGGATACACCAAGGAACACTTCGAAACCTGGACGACCTCGGCGGACATTGCCCTGATCAAGTCCGCTGGGTTCGATCATGTCCGCCTCAGCGTCAATCCGCAGCCGATGATGGACGCAGCCCGTCGTCCCAACGGTAGCGCGGAGTACTACAGCTATCTCGACGAAGCCATGAAGATGATTCTTGACGCGGGACTGGCCGTCGAACTCGACATGCACCCCGACTCCGAATTCAAGGAGAAGCTGGCGAAAGACGATGATTTCGTCGAGCGCTTCGCCGACTTCTGGCGCACGGTCGCGCAGCATTATTCGACATCCTCGTGGGACACCGAGCGCGTATTCTTCGAGATCCTGAACGAACCGGAGATGCACGACGCCTACCGTTGGCAGGGTGTAGCCACAAGACTGGCGAAAGCGATTCGACAGGGCGCGCCATTGAACACGATCCTCGCTCCAGGAGCACACTGGGATAACGACGACGACATGATTTTCATGGAGCCGCTGCGCGATCCCAACGTCATTTATGTCTTCCACTTCTACGAGCCGCACATTTTCACTCATCAAGGCGCTTCGTGGGGACCGTACTACTGGAACTGGGTGAAGGACCTCCGCTACCCCTCGAATCCGGAAAACTCTGCACAGGTGGCGGAAAACATTCCGGAAGCGATCGATCGCCTCTACGTGGTCCGCTACGGCCAGGATCATTGGGACGCTGCGCGAGTCGAAGCCGAGATCAATCAGGCCGCAGACTGGGGCAAGCGAAACGGTGTTCCGCTAGTGTGCAACGAATTCGGCGTCTACCGCCACGCCCAACCGCAAGACCGTCTCGCGTGGCTCAGCGACGTTCACACCTCGCTTGAACGCCACAACATCGGATGGGCGATGTGGGACTACTCCGGCAGCTTCGGCGTCGTCACAAAGAAGGACGGAAAAAACACGCTGGATGCGGACACGGTGAAGGCGCTGGGGTTGAGGACGCCCTGAAGCCGCGAACGTGCCCCGTACAACTTTAATGAGGAACAGGCTGCCTCATCGCAATTGCGAAGTTCTGAAATGCGGCTAGATCTTCGGCCGGCCCGGATCCTAAGCCGTTCTTTCGATCCAGCGCGTCCTGGGCAGCTATCTCGGCAGTCCAATATTTCAAAAAGACTCCCTCTCGCAGGTATCGGATCTCTTGCAAGGTGGAATCCGTAGCGCCTCCATATCTGTCCATCTGCTGCAGGAAGAACTTGAACAAAGGCTCCGGCAATTCAAAGTTATTCGGTGCGTCTCGGCGCTTGTATTCGAATATCGTTTTCTGGCGCCACGGATTGAACTTCTTCGTACCAAACGAATCGTTCACCTCAAGAAAAATCTGCGACGTTGGCACGACTACACGCACCTCAGCTCCATTTCGAGGATGGATCACCCACACGGCCACCGTATGATTCGGGTACGGCCAGAATAGCCCGACGCTCCTCACACCCGCACGCTCCACTAGAAACGCATACAGGGCCGAGAGTTCGTCACACTCGGCAGAAGCCGTCGGCGAGGCCAGCGAAACCTCTCGAAGCACTTTCCACTGCTTCCAGACCTGGTCGGAATTCGGCGGCATGTTCGTAATCGTCCAATGAACATTCCAGAATCCCGCGTCTCGCGTGGCCTCGTAGAGCAGTCTCACAATTACAAAATCTGAGTAGCTGATACTGTCCGGGGGAATTTTGTAGGCAGATGTAAACGCTTGAAAGCTGAGCCGCATTCCAGAACTGCTTTCGAGCGCCTTGGCTCGCGCGCGCACTTCACTGACGAGGTGGGCAACGGTCGTGTCGGACGATGAAGTGCGGGACTGCTCTGCGCTCGGATTGACCGCCGGAGAACTCACGGCGGCAAATGCCAGAATCAGAGCGGAACAATAGCGCAGAAAATATGGCAACGGCACGCACAGATAATATCGACAGCTTTCCGAATTGCCAGCTAAATTGATGGGTTCAACAGTTTATTTCTGAAGAAACTTATTGACCTTCTGCGGTGTCTAAGAAACCGGGTTTACTCCGCGCTCTACAATTGCAGGCACCACGATCCGGAACCCTCCGCTGACGAGGTTGGCCATGCTCGAAGCCGTGCATCTCACCAAGCGCTACGCTTCCCTTCCTGCCGTCCAAGACTTGTCGTTCACGCTGCGTCCAGGACAAGTCCTCGGCTGTCTCGGTCCGAACGGGTCCGGTAAAAGCACGACCGTGAAAATGCTCACCGGTTTGCTCGAACCCACGCGCGGCGTCGTGCAAGTCTACGGCCAGGACATTCGACATGATTTAACCGGATTCCGAAAGCGTCTCGGCTACGTCCCCGAGGAAGCTCATCTCTATCCTTACCTGACTGGCTGGGAATATCTGGAAATGATCGCCACTCTTCGCGGCATGCCCCGGGCGAGGCTCGCGATCACGATCGATTCGCTCCTCGAACTCTTCTTGATGCACCCCCACCGCTTCTCCAGCATCGGTAGCTATTCCAAGGGCATGCGGCAGCGCATTCTGCTCATCGCGGCCCTCATGGACAATCCCGACATCTTCATCTTCGACGAGCCACTGTCAGGATTGGACGTCACCTCCGCACTGATCTTCAAGAACCTCGTCCAGGCACTCGGCCGCAGCGGAAAACTCGTCTTCTATTGTTCGCATGTCCTCGAGGTCGTCGAAAAGGTTTGCACCGACGTGCTGATTCTTCGTAAGGGCGCGGTGATCGCGCAAGACTCGGTGGTCAACATCCGTAAGATTCTCGGACAATCCCTCGAGAATACGTTCCTCCATCTGGTCGACGACGTGGATACGATGCGCGTCGCCAGCGACATCGTTTCCGTGATGAGCGCGGCATGACTTCCCCAGTTGAAGTATTCCGCCAATGGTGGGGCTACTATCGCGAGCGGCCATTCTGGCGGCTGTTTCGAATTTTTGTCGCGCGCATTTTCCGCGGAGGCGGCGATTCCGACTCCGAGGGCCTCGATCTCGGCGTCGGCCTCGTGCTCACGCTGCTGGCTTTGCCCGGAGGATTCGTATCCGTTCTGATGTTCGTGAAGTATTCCACTTTCCTGTCTTGGATGCGCGGCGCTCCCAACGTCAACCCGCTTGCGGTCGCCATGCCGGATGAATATTTCTTCATTGCCCTGTCCATGGCAGTCGCCGGTACGGTCGCGGTCTGGCGCTGGGATGCACTCTTCCCTGATCGCCGCGATTACATGAATCTGGTGCCGCAGCCGATCTCCACTTGGACTATTTTCTTTGCGAATCTCTTCGCCGTGCTCTTCCTGGCGAGCCTCATTTCGATCGACGTCAACGCTGCTTCTTCGGTTCTATTCCCTCTTGGCGTCGGAGCATCGCAGACATCGTTCTTGTTCTTCGTGAAATTCGCTCTTGTTCACGTCTTGATTGTTGGACTGGCCAGCATCTTCGCTTTCCTCGCTGTCCTCTCACTGCTTGGATTCCTTCTCGTGGTTCTGCCTCCGCGTGCTTTCCGCAGGATTTCACCGTACGCCCGCGTTCTCGTCGTGATGTATTTCATGACCATGCTCAGCACCAGCTTCGCCGTTCCCGAGAAACTGCAACGACTGCCGCTGGATCCTCAGGAGTGGGTGGCTCTGCTGCCTTCGTGCTGGTTTCTAGGCATGTGGCAGTCGCTGCACGGAGCCTCGAGTCCGGCCCTCGCCGCGCTTGGACGGCTGGCGCTTCCCGGTCTCGCGGTGGCGTTGGCTGCCGCTTTTTGCGTCTACGCGCTTGGCTATCGCCGTCACTTTCTTCGCATTCCGGAAATAGCGGACATTCCTTCCAACCGGCGAGGAAGTAAAGCGTTGCCCTTCCTTGGTTGGTTTGATCGATTGATCCTGCGTACGCCGTTCCAGCGCGGCTGCTTCCATTTTGTATGGAGAACGCTGTTCCGCAGCGAGGCTCAGCGTCTGGCTCTTGCTGCGATTGCTGGTCTTGGCCTGGTGTTGGGTTCGCAGTTCCTCGCCGCCGCGGTCCAGAATTCCGTGCGCGGATCGGCTCCATCGGCCGACGCGCTCGCCATTCCATTCGTCCTCGTATTCTTCATCGTCATCGGCGTGCGCTTGGTCTTCGAAATTCCAGTTGACGTGCGCTCGAACTGGATCTTCCGGCTTACCCTCGACGCCGAGCAACACGAATGCCGCGCGCTGGCAAGGAATGTGATCCTGACTTTCATCGTCCCGTGGCTCGTGCTGATCGCACTTCCTCTTTACACGTACTTCTATGGCTGGATCGTTGCCGGCCTGCACACGCTTCTCGTCGCAGCCTGGTCCGTGCTTCTCACGCAAGCGGTCTTGATTCGCTTCCGCAAGCTGCCATTCACCTGCCCTTTGCCGGTCTTTCAGCAACACTCCATCGTCACTCTTCTGGGATCGCTCTTCGGATTCTTCCTCTTCGCCCTATTCACACCCCAAATGGAGTCATGGGCGCTGTCGGAACCACTTCGCATGACCCTCTTTGTGCCGGTAGCAGCTATGTTCTGGTACATCCCGCATCGGATGGCGCAGTCATCCATCGAGATCGAAAAAGGACTTATCTTCGAGGAAGTGCCGACAAGCGCAGTAGAAGTTCTGCGGCTCGGCGACTAGGGGCGGATTCCTTGACACTCCAGCGCTCTTCCCTTTATCCTAAGTCTTGCTCCTTGCGGTACTTACGCCTCTTGGCGTGCTTCCGCGGGCCGTAGTCGGCGCGATCGCCGCGGAGATTTCGCCATGTTCCTCGACATCAAAGATTTGGAACGCCATCCTCTCGATTTTGAGGAGGAGTTCCAGCCCGGTGTCATCGACCTGGGGCCCGACGCTCGACAGCGGACTCCGCTGAAGGCCTCCGGCCATGCCGAAGTGATCGAGGAGCATCATGGCAAGCACGAGATAATTCAAGACATACGCCTGCGAGGACATTTGTCGGCGGGGCTTGAATTACAGTGCGCGCGCTGTCTCGAACCGGTAAAGCAAGACGTCACGCGCGATTTTGAATTGCTGTACCGTCCGCTCGGTGCCGACGCCGGCCGCGACGAGCTTTCTGTTACCGACGCGGAGGCCGAGATCGGCTATTATCAGGGCGACGGTCTTCTGCTGGAAGATGTACTGCGCGAGCAGGTTTTGCTGGCTCTGCCTCTGAAAGTTACTTGCGGCCCAGACTGCAAGGGATTATGCCCGCAGTGCGGCAAGAACCTGAATCAGGAACAATGCTCTTGCTCAACTGCGGTCGAGGATCCGCGCTGGGCGGCGTTGAAAGAAGTCCGCGGCAGACTTGATCACTGATTTTGAAAACAGCACCCAAAAGTGAGGGTGCCCATCTTTGTCGCGGATTTTGCGACAGGATGAGGTTTTGACTTATCGAAATTTTAGCGGCGGACGAAACGCCGCAAGAAGGAATCGAAGACCATGCCTAATCCAAAACGGCGACACTCCCAAAAGCGCACCTCTACCCGGCGTGCCCACGATGCTCTGAAAAGCCACAGCCTCTCCGAGTGCCCCAACTGTCACGAGAAAAAGATGCCCCATCGCGCTTGCCCGAAATGCGGTTACTATAAGGGACGCGAAGTACTCGACGTTGAAGAAGCCAGCTAGTTTCATCACACACCATGCCTAGCGTCATCGCGCTGGATGCGATGGGTTCCGATCGCGCGCCCAAGCCAGAAATTGAGGGCGCGATTCAGGCCGCGCGCCAATACGGCGTGCGCGTTCTGCTGATCGGTCCCGAGACCGTCGTCAAGGCGGAACTCGAGCGTCACTCGGCTGCCCGGCGCCTGCCCATCGAAATCGTCCACGCCAGCGAATACATCACCATGGACGACAAGGTGGAGGCGATCCGCGCCAAGCGCGATTCCTCTATGCGGGTCGGCTTGCGCATGGTGCGCGAGGGTCAGGCTGCCGGATTCGTCACTGCCGGAAACACCGGCGCCGCCATGGCGACCGCCAAGATTGTCCTAGGTGCAGTTCCCGGCGTCGATCGTCCCGCACTCGCCGCTGTCTTTCCCACCGCGCCAGGAAATCCCGCCATGCTGCTTGATGTCGGCGCCAACGTCGATTGCACGGCACAGAATCTCGAACAGTTCGCCGTGATGGGTGACGTCTATTTCCGCGCCATGTTCGGCCGCAAGCCCGGCACTCGCGGACCCCGCGTCGGGCTGCTCTCCATCGGTGAAGAGGAATCCAAAGGCAACGATCTCACCCGTGAAGCTTTCCAGCTTCTCAAGCAGCTTCCGCTGAATTTTGTCGGAAACGTCGAAGGACGCGATCTCTACAACGGAGAAGTCGATGTCATCGTGGCCGACGGTTTCGTCGGAAATGTTGCGCTGAAAATCTCCGAAGGTGTCGCGAATCTGGTTCGCACTGCTCTGAAAGAATCGCTGAAAGCAACGATCACCCGCCAGGTCGGAGCCTTACTCTCACGCAGCGCTTTCACCGACTTCAAGAAGCGGCTGGACCATACCGAGTACGGCGGTGCGCCACTGCTGGGCGTGAAGGGCGTATGCATCATCACTCACGGATCGTCGAACGCCAACGCTATGAAAAACGCGGTACGCGTAGCCGCGGAATTTTCTGAAAGCAGCGTCAACCAGTCGATCGAGAATGGCTTGGCAGCGCTTCATCCGGCAACGAGCGAAGTAGTAACGCAGTCCAACTGAACAGATCCCATGATTGATACCACCATCGCACTGCTCTTCCCCGGCCAAGGCTCGCAAGCCGTCGGCATGGGCAAAGATTTGGCCGACAAATATCCGGTGGCTCGTCAGACCTTTGAAGAGGCCGACGACGCACTCGGCTACAAGCTCTCCCAGTTGTGCTTCGAGGGACCGGAAGATCAACTACGCCTCACCGAGATTACGCAGCCTGCGATCCTGACCACATCGATCGCCGCTCTCCGCGTGCTCGAGACGCGTCTTCCAAAGCCATGCTACGTCGCCGGACATAGCCTCGGAGAATACGCTGCCCACGTTGCCTCTGGAACTTTCACCTTTGCCGACGCCGTCCGTACGGTTCGCAACCGCGGAAAGTATATGCAGGAAGCCGTCCCGGTCGGGGTCGGTGCGATGGCGGCCATCCTCGGGATGGACCTGGAGAAAGTCACAGCCGTCTGCCAGGACGCCGCCCAGAATGAAGTCTGCTCTCCCGCGAACATCAACTCGCCCGAGCAGATCGTGATTTCCGGCAATACGGCCGCTGTCGAACGCGCCGCGAAACTCGCCGATGAACGCGGAGCCAAGCGCGCCAAGCTGCTGCCGGTCAGCGCTCCCTTCCATTGTTCGCTGATGAAACCGGCGCAAGACCGTCTGGAGAACGATCTAAAGAAACTTGCGAGACACAAGCCCGTTTACCCCGTCGCTTGCAATGTCGATGCCGACTTAGTGACCGACGATTTGCGCGCGCTCGATACGCTCGTGCGTCAAGTGACCGGTGCTGTCAAGTGGGATCAATGCATGCGCCTGCTGATCGCGCAGGGCGCCCAGAGCTTCATCGAAGTGGGGCCAGGAAAAGTGTTGTGCGGATTGATGCGGCAGATTGACCGCTCGAAAACTTGCTTGAACGTTGGCGACGACGCGTCTCTTTCGAAAACGCTGGAAGCTCTCGAAAAAGCTCCCGCTTAGCGAACCTCAGTGGAAAATCAATTCGCAGGGCGGATAGCTTAGCGTCTTGTCCGCTTTTTCCACCCACACTTGCGCGTGTTCCGCGCGATCATTCACGATCACGTCGACCACTACGCCGGTGCCTGGCCCTGGGCAGGTGCTTGCTCCGTATACCTTCTGCGTCTTGATCAATCCCCATTCGCCGCCCGGACCCCAGTCGCGGTAAAAGTCGCCGTACGGATATTTCGGAAACTTGTCCGGATGCTGCGACCAGTCCGGATCGTGCATCCACAGCCCATATGCCGTCTTGTAATCCTGCTTCTGCAGCGCGTCAAAGAAATGGCCGACGATGCGCTCCTCCGGCCAATAGCGAAACCACCAGCCCAGTCCAGCCAGGATCAAGCACTATAGCGATGCTTGCAACGATTCTGCGCGTCCGTTTTCGCGCTTTTTCGGGGTCGTACTCTGCAGCGTCCAGAAGAGTCATACCTCTCTAGCATAACGGACACGGCGAAGAACGCAAAAGTTCCCAAAAGAAGAGTATTGAGAACCCAGGCTATTCGGAAGCACGCCTTTGGTTTTCAATTACACAATTACCCGATTTGCCAATTGTTCAATCTTCAGAGAGTTCTCTTGAACAACGGAATCGCGATCCCCAGCGTAACTGCCGCAAAGATAGAAAGGAACAGCATGTCTCCCCAAACCGCCGAGAGCGAAGTCTCTTTCAGCAGCAGGCACTTGAAGCCGTCCACCGCATACGTAAACGGATCACACTTCGCTATCGCCCGCAGCCACCGCGGAAACGCCTGAATGGGATACACCGAGCCGCTGGGAAAGAACAGAAGAGTATTGAGAATACCGAACATCGCGCGTGGCACCAGCGGATCTTCAATCCGCACCATCAACAGAAACATCATCGTGTTAAAGGCCAGCGAGGTCAGCACGATCATGATCAGCAGCCCGAACACGGTCACGGGATTGAAAATCGTGCCTACGCCAGCCATCATCGATCCGATTCCCACGATGATCACGCCCGTCATCACCGCTTTAATCGCGCCCGCGAGATTCAGCCCGAGCACCAACTCGAGTTTCGTAATCGGCGTGACCAGATAGCCCTCGTGCACGCCGCGCGCCTTGTCATCGATGTAAAGCATGCCGCCGCCGATCATCACCGAAACAAACATCGCCAGTACCAGCGACCCCGGCAGCAGGTACTTCATGTATTCGATGTACGGATAGAGTTCGACGATATCGAGCGCGGTCTGCTGCAGGATGCGCGGCGAAACTGTCGGCTGATTGAGCGCGTTGGTCAGGTCTGTCAGTTCTGACTCGACAGCCGAACTCATAAAGTTGTCGCTGTTGTCGACGACCAGCGCGATCCGCGGATGATTCTCCTCATACACGCGGCGTGAAAACTGCGGCGGAATAATCACTGCGCCTTCGAGCTTGCCGTTACGCACGTCTTCCATCGCCTGTCGGTCGCTGTCGTACGAAATCGGAACGAACGTTCGGATGTTCGCGCGTACGGAATCAAACGCCTGACGGACGCGCAATGCCTGAGGACCACCGTCCTGATCGACGATCGCGACCCGCGCATCATGGATCTTTCCGCCAAAGGCGTTGCCCAGAATAATCAACTGGACGAGAGGAAAGATCATCGATGCCAGCATCAGCGCCGGCGACCGGAAGAACTTGCGCATCTCGCGCTCGACAATCGCCATCATTCGATTCATGCGACTAGCTCCAAGCCTTTCCTCTGTGTTCCTCTGTGTCCCCTGTGGTGAGGATTTTGAATTTCTGAGATGCAACGCTCCGAGGACGTGTCATGGCTGCAATCCTGGCCGCTGCGGCATCACAAACGCGTACGACTTCTGCAATTCATCGCGCAACTGCCGCCCGGTGTAATGCACAAAGACATCGTCGAGCGTCGTGTTCTGCACCGAGAGCGACTTTACCGGCACTTTGCTGTGCACCGACATCTCGACCAGTTGAGTTGTCGTGAGCGATCCATTTCCGGTGAGCACGCGATACATGCCCGCGCCCTCATGCTGCACCGACGTGACATCCCCGAGAGCATGCAACCTCTGCTCCCAATCTGCCGGAGGATTTTCGAACTGCGCCTCAATCACATTCGATCCCGGCACACTCGCCTTGAGTGCAGTGGGAGTGTCGAGCGCAACCAGTTTGCCGTGATCGACAATCGCAATCCGGTCGCACAGGCGATCCGCCTCATCCATGTAGTGCGTCGTGATCAGGATGGTCAGCTGCCGGTGCTCCTTGATATTGCCCAGCATCTCCCAGACAGCGACGCGTGAAACCGGGTCCAATCCGGTCGTGGGCTCATCGAGAAAGAAAATCTTCGGATGGTGCACCAGCCCGCGCGCGATCTCGAGCCGCCGACGCATGCCGCCCGAGAGCGTCTTCGTCGCCGCATCGCGCCACTTCGTCAAATCGACGAGCTCAAGAAGTTCTTCAATGGATTTCTTCCGCTCTTTTGCGGGAACATCGTAGAGCTTGGCATAAATATTCATGTTCTCCTCGACCGTCAGGTCGAGGTCGCTGGTCAGTGCCTGCGGAATCACGCCAATCATGCGCCGCGCCGCATTCGGCTCCTTCGCAACATCGTGTCCGGCAATGCGCGCATGCCCGGACGTGATCGGGATCAGCGTAGTCATCATTCGGATCAGCGTCGACTTCCCGGCGCCGTTCGGTCCCAGCAGTCCGAAGATTTCACCTTCCTTCACGCTGAACGAAACGTCATTCACAGCGGTGAAGTCGCCATACTTTTTGATGATGTGGTCCACTTCGATCGCCGAAGGCGCGTTCGGATCGTAGATCGGCTTCTCCAGCATGGAGCCCGGCGCAACCGGGGAAGACGCGCTCGCTGAATTCGATTTGGAATTCGTTTCGGTCGCCATCGTTACTCCGCAGCTTTCGCAGACTGCGTGCTGCTGTTCTTGATCTGATCCGGAGCGACCAGCACTTCGGCGGTCATGCCTGGAACGTATGCGCCCTTCGGATTATCCAATCGGACCTTCAGTACGATGGTCCTGATGTCCCGCTTCATGCGGCTCACATCGCGCTGCGTCGCAAAATCTCCTTCCACGCCCTTGAAGAAGACTTTTCCCTGCGTCACCGTTCCGCCGGGTAAGCGCACTCGCAGCACATCGCCGTATCCGATGTGGTCGGCATAAGTTTCGGGAATCGCCGCACGTGCCCATGTATCGGTCAGGTCCACGATGGTCACGATCGGCGCGCCGATATTCACCACTTCTCCCTGCCGCGCTGCGCGCACGGAAACCGTTCCGGTGACCGGTGCATACACGTTTGTGTATCCAAGACGGACAGCAGCTTGATTCTTCTGCGCGATCGCATTCTTCAGGTCGGCCTCGGTGGAGGCCACAGTGCTCTTTGCGGCGTTGGCCTGGTTGGTGCGGGCAATCGCGGATTTCAGATCAGCCTGAGCCGCGGTGACCAGATCCTGTTGCGCCTGTACCGTCGCCTGCGCCGCTTGCAGATTCGTTTCCGCTTGCACACGCTCCTGATCCGAATCGATTCCCGCCTTAGCCAGTTCGATCGTTCGACGGCTATCACTCTCAGTCCGGTCGAGTGCCGCCTGCGCCTGTAATAACTGCGCTTTGGCGGAAGACACTTTGGCTTCCGCGTTCGCCACATCGCTTGTTGTAGAACCGGAGGTCGATTGTTCCGTATGCTGCATCTCCGCGACTTTATGTTGCAGACTGGCGATGGTCGCTGTCGCCGCGGCCTCCTGCGTTTGCAGTTCCGACGGATCCAGCACGGCAATCAGGTCTCCGGCTTTCACCGGCGTGCCTTCATCCACGAGAAGTTTCTGGATGCGGCCTTCGACCTGGGCGCTCACGATCACTTGATTGGCGTCGACGGTGCCGATCAGCACGAGGTCGCGCGAGTGATCCGTCGAAAAGTAGTAGTAGCTGGCGGCAATTACAAAAATAATACCGAGAAGAATCAAAAAACGGTTGCGCGCGCTCATGAGCGTGCTCCTTGCGTGCCGTTGCTCCTGGGACGGAACAGCGCGGCGGAGATGAAATCCAATACTGCGGCTCGACGCTCGGCAATTCGCTCCGGCGTCAGCGGGTTGAACCCGACGATCTTTTGCATCATCGGGGCGCTGCTGAAATAGAAAACGATCATGGCCACCATCGAGGGCACAAAATGCACAGGGTTGACCGGACGGAAATCGCCTTTCGCGATTCCCTCTTTCATGACCTCGGTTACTCGCATAAAAATTGGCTGGATGTACGTCTTGATGACTTTATCGATGTGCGGGGACTGGCCTTCCTTTGCTCGCATCATTTCGCGCTGCATCAGCCGGGGATAAAGCTGGTTGGAAGCGATGAAATCGAAATACGCTCCCGCGTAAGCCATGATTTTTTCGCGCGGCGACTGCTCTCCATCCAGCACTCGCAGCACTGTGGTCTTCAGACCCGAGTAGGCTTCGTCCAGCACGGCTCCGTAAAGCGTTTCTTTATCTTGGAAGTAGTAATAGAGAAGCGCCTTATTTACACCTGCCTCGCGTGCGATCGCGTCCGTGCGTGCGCCGGCAATACCATACTGGGCAAACTCATGGGCGGCCGCCGCCAAAATGGCAGCCCGGCTCTCCTCCGGTTGGCCCCGGGAGCCCATGCGGCGGATATCGTGCCGCTGCTGGCGCACCTGTTTTCGTAACTCTCGGCGCTCTTCCTTCCGTACGCGCCGTTCCGTTCGATGGGGATGTCGGGGCATGCTTAATTAACCAGTTAGTTAGATTATACCGCATGCGTCAAGAGCTTCAATATCTTTTTGCCGATCGCCGTCGTCGTTTCCTTCTTTCGGCTGCAAAACTCGGTCGATGCGCGGATCATGTTCTAATATCCCTTCCGTTTGAACAGGAGCCGCATGAAAACCTTGTCCTCATTCTTTGCTGCCGCCGTCTACTGTCTGCTCTCAGTATCGTTGGGCGCACAAACCGTAAAGATCGATCGCCAGGTCGCGGTCACGATTGACGATCTGCCGGCTGGAATGGCCGACCACCTGCCCGCTGCCGATATCACAGCGTTGACCACGAAGTTGCTGACTACGCTCCGCGACCAGAAGATTCCCGTCGTAGGCTTCGTCAACGAGAAGAAGCTCTACAAGCCAGGAGAAGTCGATGCGCGCATCAACGTCCTGAAGATGTGGCTCGACTACGGCTTTGAACTCGGCAACCACACCTTCAGCCACGCCTCTTTGAACCAGATCGAGTTGAAGGATTGGGAAGACGAAGTCGTGCAGGGAGAGAGTGTGACGCGCATGCTGCTCGCGCAGCGCAAGATGAAGCTGCGCTACTTTCCGGCATCCCTATCTCGATACCGGACGCGATCTGGCCACGCGGCGCAAGGCAGAAGAATTCCTGACGCAGCGCGGATACCGCATCGCTCCGATCACGCTGGACGGTTGGGACTGGATGTTCGCCGGACTTTACGAAGACGCGAAGAAGCGCAACGATGTGACGCTCCAACAGCAGATCGTGAAGGAGTATCTTGCGCATCACGATGCCTCGATCGCGTACGCAGAGCAACTGTCGACGAAGGTGCTCGGTTATGAACCAAAACAGATCTTGCTGCTGCACGCGAGCAACCTCGAAGCGGATCACATCGGAGAATTGCTCGGCCTTCTGCGCAAACGGGGCTATCGCTTCATCACGCTGGGAGACGCGTTAGGCGATCAGGCGTACAGCTTGCCCGATACGTATGTCGGTGAAGAAGGCACAGGCTGGATCGAGCATTGGGCGATCACGCAGGGAAAGATTCCTTTGGGCGCTCCGGAAATGCCGCAGTGGGTGATTGATCGTACGAAGGAACTGCATATGTCGACTGGGCAGGTGTCGGCCGAAGTGCCGCAGTAGAGCAGTGGCTGATGAGCAGTGGCTAGTGAATAGTGATTAGTAACGAGCGACCGTCTATGTCACCGCCATTGCGCTTCTAATCCTGAAATCTAGTTCTTGCCGCCGGCGATCGATGGAACGAGCAATACTTCGTCGCCTTCCTGGAAAGCGTACGCTTGTCCGCCGAGGAAGCGGATGTCCTCTTCATTCACGTAGATATTCAGAAAGCGGCGAATCTGGCCTTGGTCGTCGCGGATGTGCGGCTTCAGTTCAGGAAACTTTTCATCCAGTACCGAAAAGAGTTCCCCAAGGTTTGATGCGGCGCAGGTGATGGACTTCACGCCTTCCGTGTGACGGCGCAATGCTGTCGGAATCTGAACCGTGATCGGCATGGCTACGCTCCTACGGTTTCTGCAATGACTCCGCGGATTTCCGCAGGTGTCAGTGTCTGCTGCAGATAGTTTTCGAACTCCGTCAGCTTCGGCGCGATCGGACGCTCCACTTCGTAAGCGCCGGCGAGCACATCGGTCGTCTTCAATCCATTTCCAGTGATGCAGAGAACGGTCGTTTCGTCAGGCAGGATGCGGTCTTGGCGATACAACTTCCCTGCCGTTCCAACCGTCACTCCGCCGGCGGTCTCGGTGAAGACGCCTTCGGTTTCCGCCAGCAGTTTGATCGAATCGATCACTTCAGGATCGCTGACGTCTTCGCTCCATCCACCGCTGTTCTTGATGGTCTTGATCGCATAGTGGCCGTCAGCTGGGTTGCCGATCGCCAGCGAGCGCGCGATGGTATTTGGCTTCTGCGGCTCAATCTCGGAGGCGCCGGTTTTCACAGCTGTCGAGATCGGCGAACATCCTGTGGCTTGGGCGCCGAAGAACTTCACTTCTTTGGGCTCGACCAGGCCGAGCTTGATCAGCTCGTCGAATGCCTTCTTGATTTTCACAATCAGCGATCCGCCTGCCATCGGACAGACGATGTTGTCGGGCAAGCGCCATCCGAGTTGTTCGGCAATTTCAAATCCGACTGTCTTCGATCCTTCGGCGTAGTAAGGACGCAGATTCACGTTCACGAATCCCCATCGATGTTCGTCGGCGATCTGAGAACAGAGACGGTTGACTTGATCGTAGTTGCCGGCGATGCGGACGACCTTCGCGCCGAAGACGTTGGTGCCGAGAATCTTTGCGGGCTCGAGATCGGAGGGAATGAAGATCCATGCCTTCAGGCCTTCACGTGCGGCGTGCGCAGCCACGGCGTTCGCCAGATTTCCGGTCGACGAACACGAAACCGTATCGAAGCCGAATGCCTTGGCTTGCGACAGAGCGACGGCGACGACGCGGTCCTTGAAGCTCAGCGTGGGCAGACACACAGCGTCGTTCTTAAGATAGAGATTACCCGCGGCAGCGGCCGTTCCACTCAACTGCTTCGCCAATCGCGGAGCTTGAAAGAGCGGAGTGAATCCGACCGGCAACCGCGGTGTATAGCCTTGGGGGAGGGGCAACAGCTCGGAGTAGCGCCACATGTTAGTGGGCCGCTGGGCGATCTGCTCACGACTGATCGATGCTTTTAGCGCGTCGTAGTCGTAAGCCACTTCCAGGGGGGAGAAACAATCGTCGCAGATGGAGCGGGGCTGGTTTCCCCAAGTCCGTCCACATTCGCGGCACCGCAGTTCGTAATGAGACATGTCGCTACTCGCTTTCTTGCTTTGTTCTCTTTCAAAGCAGCGAATAGCCGAAGACGAGCCGGAAAAATTGGCCTTAAAAAACTAAGGCCTCTTTTTCCAGGAAAAGGAAAAGAGGCTATCGGAATGCGAATAAAATGCAGTGCGCATGCCGAATCCCATGTTCCCTGTTTCCAGGAGAGAGTTGGCACCAAGCATCCGGGATATATGATCCTGGATCGGTTGCCGTGGCGTCTCAGGGCTCGTCCCTCAGCCACTCTGCATGAAATTCAGGTCCGCTCCGAAGAGCGAACTTGTCCTTACGATGCTACAAAATCGGGATGGGGACGTCAAGGGGTATCTCGGCAGTGCTCGTGGTGAGGAACAGCAGGTTCCTCGCTTCGCTCGGAATGACAAAACCTAGAAGCAGGTTCCTCGCTTTCGCTCGGAGTGACAAAAAATTTGGGGGCTGGTTCCTCGATTTCGCTCGGAATGACAAGATTTTCTTTGAGATCTGAAACTGAAAATATTTTTTGAACTTGCGATTGCGGCGGGACTTTTCTGAAGGTTTCGATTTGGGAATCGGCTTAGGTTTTGGGTACCCCCCTCCCCCTACCCTCTGCGAAAGCCTTGCCTGGCGCGGGTTCTGCAAAATGTGTCTGCAAAATCTTGAGCGCGTAGGGGTTAGAGGTCAAAATATTGATTCCAAAAGACTTACGCGGGATTTCATTCTCGCTTCGTATACCATCTCCGCCTTGACCAGGATGCGCTTCCCTTTGCACTGGCACAAGGGCAGATGTCACATGCCAACGCCGGCGATTGTGGAAAACTGGCACCCACTACTTTTGAGGATATCCACCCACCTCGGTGAGGCCCGCGTCCTTGCGATAGCGCAACACTTCGCTCATCGCGCGCTCGTAGGCGGCTATGGCAGCGTTCGCGTTGGCGTTGCGGTTTCCCATCAGGTCGCAGATCGCGAGGATCGTGGCGAGTGTTTGATCGTCTGGCATTTTCGAGTAGCCTCCTGTTTTGACTGAGGTTTGATTCGGTTCGAGTTACAGGAGTTGGAGGAAGATCTGGGTCAGGGGTCGGGCCAGGGGCTAGGGCTCAGGGGCAGGGAACAGTGACCGGTCGAGGTTGAAAATCGACGGATGACAACTCGTTCGTTGTTTCTTCGTCCCCCACTTTCTGGCCATTGTTATAAGTGACAACTCATATAAAATTCCCGCCGCGAGTCTTATTACAAGTTGTGCCAGTATTGAGATCCCAACGATTCCAGGCGTCATTTGTATCCCCCCTGTTCTGGCCCATCAGGTCACCTGAGGTAGACTCCGCGACAAAATAAGTTCGAAACAAAAGATTCAGGAATGGGTTGGAGGGTGAGATGAATTCCCGCATACCTCTGCTATCGGTTGTGATGGTGGCATTGTTGTTCTCCCTGGCTTGTGGCGGCGGCAGTATTAACGGCACAAAAACCACAACCACCTACACGATCGGCGGAACGCTATCTGGTCTCGCCAGTGGTGCAACCGTCGTCCTAGCGGATAACACCTCCGACAGCCTCAGCCTTACAGCCAATGGCGCGTTCACATTCAAGACGGCAGTTAATGCGGGCGGTGCTTACAACGTCACGGTCGCGACGCAGCCTTCCGGCCAGACATGCACGGTGACGAGTGGCAGTGGCACGGCCAACGCAAATGTCACCGGCGTCAGCGTGACTTGCGGGGCTCCCGGCTTCACGATTGGCGGAACGCTCAGTGGTCTGACGAGCGGGACGGTCATGTTGCAGGACAACGGCGGCGACAATCTGTCGCTGAGTGCGAACGGAACATTCACCTTCGCCACTCCTCTTGCTGCGGGCGCAACATACGCAGTGACGGTCTTGACGCAGCCAGCGGGACAGACTTGCACGGTCACTAACGGTACTGGAACGGCCAACGCGAATGTAACCAATGTTGGTGTCGCCTGCGCTCCGGTGCTCACCACCTATACGATTGGCGGAACACTCACCGGGCTGGCCACAGGCCAGACCGTGGTGATCGCTGATAATACGACGGACACGCTGACGCTCTCGGCGAATACGCCATTCACGTTCGCAACAGCGATCCCCGCGGGCAGCCAATACGCGGTGACAGTATTGACCCAGCCGACCGACCAGAATTGCACGGTCGCGAATGGGACTGGTACAGCCAATGCAAACGTCACCAACGTGGCAGTCACCTGCGCTCCGCTCTACAGCATCGGTGGAACTCTAAGCGGACTTCCAAACGGCACTACGGTCACTCTTGCGGATAACGGCGCGTTCGACAGTTTGAATATCGCAGCGAACGGTGCATTCACGTTCGACCGGCTCCTTGCCTCCGGAAGTGCATATGCAGTAACGGTAACGACTGCTCCTGCTGGACAGACTTGCACGGTTACCAATGGGAGCGGCGTTGTTGCCAACGCGAACGTCACGAACGTGACTGTAGCGTGCGCGGCGACGACCTACACCATCGGCGGGACACTCTCCGGTCTGACCACTGGAACAATTGTGTTATCGGATAACGGCACGTTCGACACATTGTCGCTTTCAGCGAACGGCGGCTTCACTTTCGCGAAAAGTATTTCGGCGGGCGGGACGTACGCGGTAACGATTAAGACGCAGCCAGCGGGACAGACTTGCCTGGTCACCAACGGCAGCGGAACAGCCAACGCGAATGTCACGAATGTGGCGGTCAACTGCGGGGCGACGACTCCTCTCACGGTTAGCGTCACAGCCTCGGGTCTGACGAGCGGCACTCTGGTTGTGCAAGACGATCAGAGCGCAGCAACTGTCATTTACCACCAACACGCACCGCAGACATTCTCGAACACTTACGCGAGCGGTGCGACCTACACGGTGACTGTTCTCACGCAGCCAACGGGGCAGACTTGCACGCTTAGCGCCAACAGCACGGGAGTGATCACGGCGAATGTAACGGTCACGGCAACCTGCAGCGCCACCGGAAGCACGGTAACGATCGGCGGAACTCTTTATGATCTTTCGGCCAACGTTGCCAGCACCGGGGTCGTGTTGCAGGACAACAATACGGACAATCTGACGCTGACGACGAATGGACCTTTCACATTTGCGACGGCGATCGCGAACGGCGCGACCTACAGCGTGACCGTATTCACCCAGCCAACGAAACCTGATCAGAATTGCACGGTGAGCAATGGCACCGGAACCGCGACGGCGAACGTCACGAACGTGGTCGTGGTCTGCATCAGCGAGTGGACGTGGATCAATGGGGCGGATGTAGTGGCCGTAGGTGGGGACTACGGCACGCCCCCGCTGGAACCGGGAACGCGATACGGAGAAAATACCTGGATCGACGCTTCGGGTCACTTCTGGCTCTTCGGCGGCATCGGTTACGACATCAACGGGCCGACAGTGAACCAGACGTCGGGAGGCGGCGCCGAGTCGGTTCTGAGCGACTTGTGGATGTTTGACGGCACGAACTGGAACTTCAAGAACGGCCAGTCTCAGGGAGGCCAGTGCTTTGCGTATCCGACCGCTGTGGGTCAGTCGGGAACGCCCAGCGCTCGGTCCGATTACTTGAGCTGGACCGATGCTTCGGGCAACTTCTGGATGTTCGGCGGATATGTCGCGGATAACGTTACAGGCTTCTGTCCGAGTGCCGATCCATTCAACGACATGTGGGAATACACGCCGTCGACGAATACGTGGGTGTGGCAAGGACCGCTGGCGTCGAGCGTGGGGAACCAAGCCGGCATATACAACGGCATTGGCAGTGCCGGAACGCCCGGATCGCGGTACTGGTCGACGGGTGCGCAGGATGCGGCCGGCAACTTCTGGATGATTGGCGGGTTCGGTGCCGACTCAGCAGGAAACGAGGACTACCTTAACGACCTGTGGGAGTGGAATGGCACGACCTGGACGTGGATGAGCGGATCGAGCACCATCCAGGCGAAGGGCGTTTACTCCGGCGCAGGCGCGGTACCGGGAGCCCGAATCGGCGCGAACTCGTGGTTCGATTCGTCCGGCAACTTCTGGCTCTTCGGCGGTCTGGCATACGACGTGAATGGCAATGTCGGAGTAATGAATGACCTGTGGAAGTTCACGCCAGGGACTAGCACTTGGACGTTTGTAAGCGGCTCGCAGACGAACGAGGCTGGAGCGAACTTCGGGACGCAGGGCATTCCGGACTCGACCAATGTCCCCGGTTCTCGCAGCTTCGCCACAAGCTGGAAGGCTACCAATGGCGATGTTTGGATCCTGGGCGGATCCGGAGTCGGCGGGCGCTACTTCAACGATCTGTGGAAGTACAGCCAAGGCGAATGGACGTGGATGGATGGCTCAGAGTTGAGTGATCAGCTGGGCATCTACACGGGAACCGCGTCGACACTGGCTCCGGGCAGCCGGCAGCAGGGCGCCGCGTGGCCTGACGCGAGCGGCAATATATGGCTGATGGGCGGCTTCGGCCTAGGTTCGCTGGCCTCGCAGCCGAAGAACCTGCACACCGGCTTCGACTCCCTGCAAGACCTGTGGGAGTTCCAGCCGTAGTCAGTTAGTTGTTACGTAAATCAAGCCCACGGCTTCGGTCGTGGGCTTTTTCTCTTGTGCGGAAACAAAGGCATTTACCACGAAGGGCACTAAGGATCACGAAGGGAAAACGACGCCGCGTTCGCGGCGCAACTTCGCCACTTTTTGTTTCAACGGCTGTATTGATTTTTCTTTTTGTCGGTGTGGCGCTCGATGCCGAGTTGGATCAGGCGATCGATCAAGTCAACGTAGGCGAGGCCGGAGGCCGCCCAGAGCTTGGGATACATGCTGATGGCGGTGAAGCCGGGCATGGTGTTGATCTCGTTGAGAAAAATCTTGCCGGTCTTGGGATCCATCAGGAAATCGACGCGCGCGAGGCCGGTGCAATCCACGGCCTGAAAGGCCTTGATCGCCAGCTCCTGCACTTTCTTCGTCTGGGCTTTGGTGAGCTTCGCGGGAATGATTAGCTGCGAGCCTTCGTCGAGATACTTCGCGTTGTAGTCGTAGAACTCTTTGACGGGGACAATCTCACCGGGCACGGAGGCGGCTGGCTCGTCGTTGCCGAGAACGGAACATTCGATCTCGCGGGCTTTGGCTTTGTTGCCGCCGACTCCTTCCTCGATGACGATCTTGCGATCGAACTTGGCAGCTTCTTCGATGGCGGGACCGAGTTCCTTGCGATTGTGCGCCTTGCTGATGCCGACGGAAGAGCCGAGGTTCGCGGGCTTCACGAAGACCGGATACTTCAGTTTGCTGGAGACGAGCTTCTCGACTCTTTTCGGATCTTTCTCCCAAGCGCTGCGAAGGACGGTCACGTGTTTAACGATGGGGATTCCGGCGGCGATGAAGAGGGACTTCATGATGTCTTTGTCCATGCCAGCGGCCGAACCGAGAACACCGGCGCCCACATACGGGATGTCGGCGAGTTCGAGCAGACCCTGGATTGTGCCGTCTTCGCCGAACGTGCCGTGGAGCACGGGGAAGATCACATCGACATTGATGGCGCGATCGGAGGCGCGGCGCATGAGTGCGGCATCGGTCTGGAAAGGGACGAGTCCACTCTGGCGGTGGACGGGCTCGGGCGGGACGACGACGGCTTCTCCGCGAGCGAGGACGGCCGCAGCTTCGGTGTTTTGAGGATCACCGGCGCGAAGGTTGCGAGGCTCGAGGACCAGCTTGCCGGTCAGAAGATTTTCGGCGTGCTCGGCGGTGAGCCAGCGGCCGTCTTTGGTGATGCCGATGGGGACGACCTCGTACTTATCTTTGTCAATCGCGTTCAGGACGGAGGCGGCTGAGAGCAGGGAGACTTCGTGCTCTCCACTGCGCCCGCCGAATAGGATGCCGATTCGTAGCTTTTCCATGACGATCCAGTTTGGACGCGGGGTGAGTCGCACGTCAATCACAGCGGAGGTTCCGTAAGTAATGTCACAAGCCATCGGCCACGGATTTACACCGATCTCCACGGATATAACCTTTTTCTGTTTTTTCTATCCGTTCCGAATCCGCGTACATCCGGCGCTACCGAATTTTGTTGCGGAGGACGGACAGGTTACCTCTCTGGGAAAACCACTCACCACAGGGGGCACAGAGGTGCACAGGGGAAAGCGGCCACGGATCCGCACCGACCTTCGCGGATTAACCTTTTTCTGTCGTCTTCTATCCGTGAGAATCCGCGCAGATTCGTGGCTAAAGAATTTTCTTGCCGAAGGCGGAGAGGGCCAACTCCACGGCTAAGTCGGCGGTGCGGTTGTGTTCGTCGATGACGGGATTCACTTCGACGATTTCGAAACTCAGCATGCGGCCGTGGTCGGCGATGATTTCCATGGCGAGATGGGCCTCGCGGTAGGTGGCGCCTCCGCGGACGGGGGTGCCGACGCCGGGAGCGTCTTCGGGATCGACCCAATCCATGTCGAGGGAGATGTGATAGCCAGCAGTGCCGCGTCCGGCCATGCGGAGGGCCTCTTCCATGACGGTACGCATGCCGCGTTCGTCGATGTCGCGCATGGTGAAGACGCCGATGCCGGCGCGACGGACATTTTCTTTTTCGACAGCATCGATGTCACGGACTCCGACGAGCACGCAGTTCTCGGGCTTCACCTTGGGAGTGAAGTCATAAATGTTGGCGAGGTCCCCGGGCCACAGCCCCATGAGCGCGGCGAGCGGCATTCCATGCACGTTGCCGCTGGGAGAAGAATCGGGCGTATTGATGTCCGTATGGGCGTCGATCCAGATGAGGCCGACGCGCTGATTCTGCCGATGGTAGAACTCGGCGACCCCAGAAACGGTGCCGGCGGCCATGGAATGATCCCCTCCGAGGCAAAGAGGGACGCGTCCGGCTTCCAGAGTCTTCAGGACGAGTTCCGCTTCCTTGGTGCAGGTCGCGGTGATTTCTTTCAAGTACTTGGCGTTGGCAGCGCCTTCTTTTTTCTGCTCAGGGATGGCGACCGCGACATTGCCACCGTCTTCGACCTCGTGGCCGAGAGCTTCGAGGCGGGCTTCGAGTCCGGCGACGCGGACGGCAGACGGTCCCATATCGACGCCGCGGCGCGATTGGCCGAGATCGAGTGGGACACCGATTACGCGAATCTTGCGGGGAGAAATGCTAGGGGCAGTCGTTGTAGTCATCATGGACTAGATATCGATTTCGTAATTTAGCAATCTGTAATTTGGTAATTGAAGGCCGGACGCTCGATCAAATTACAAAATTGCCGGATTACTCAATTACCAAATTTTTACGGATACAGGCGGTACAGCATTCTGGGGAACGGAATAGTTTCGCGGACGTGTTCCAGGCCGCAGATCCAGGCTACGGCGCGTTCGATGCCCATTCCGAAGCCACCGTGCGGGACGCTGCCGAATTTGCGCAGGTCGAGATACCACTTGAAGGCCTCTTCCGGGAGGCCGTGCTCGTGGATGCGCTGCAGTAGAAGTTCGTACGAGGCCATGCGCTGGGAGCCGCCAATGATTTCTCCGTATCCTTCGGGCGCGAGGACATCGACGCAAAGGGCGAGGTCGGGGCGCTGCGGGTCGGGCTCCATGTAGAATGCCTTCACCTTCGCCGGATAGCGATGCACCATGACCGGCTTGTCGAACTGGGCGGAGAGATAGGTTTCATCGGGCGAGCCGAGATCGCCGCCCCATTCGAATTTGGATTCCAGCTTGCCGCTAGCATGACCTTCCTGCAGATTCTTTACCGCATCGTCATAGCTGATGCGCGGAAATGGAGCTTCAATTTTTTCCAGCTTCGAAATATCGCGGCCGATGGTTTGCAGGTCGGCGCGCCGCTTTTCGAGGCAGCGTTTCACGATGAATGTAATGAGCCCCTCAGCAAGGTCCATCACGTCATCGAGGGTGGCGTAAGCGACTTCGGGTTCGACCATCCAGAACTCGGTGAGATGGCGGCGAGTCTTGGACTTCTCCGCGCGAAACGTTGGACCAAAGGAATAGACCTTGCCGAGCGCCATCGCAGTGGCTTCGACGTAGAGCTGGCCCGACTGCGTGAGATACGCCTGCTCGTCGAAATAGTCGACCGGAAATAAGGTAGTCGTGCCTTCACAGGCCGCAGGAGTGATGATCGGAGGATCGGTGAGGGTGAAGCCGCGTTCGTCAAAGAAATCGCGGGCGGCCTTGATGATCTCAGCGCGCACCCGCAGGATCGCGGCCTGGCGCTGGGAGCGCACCCAGAGATGGCGATGCTCCATCAGGAAGTCAGTGCCGTGCTCTTTGGGCGTGATCGGGTAAGGCGAAGACTCGGGCACGCGCTGGACGACTTGCACGTTGGCGACGTCGAGTTCGTAGCCGCCGTGGGCGCGCTTATCCGCGCGCACCTTGCCTTCAACGATCACGCTCGACTCCTGGGTCAGAGTCTTGATCGCATCGAAGACTTCGGGAGTGACGGCGTTTTTCGGGACGACGCCTTGAATGATTCCTGAGCCGTCGCGGAATTGGGGGAAAAGAAGCTTCCCGCTTTCGCGCAGGTTATAGAGCCAGCCGCGGATGGTGACCGACTGGCCGTCGTGTTTGCCGATTTCTGCGATTGTGGTTACGGGTGAGGACATAACTTGATTGGGTAATTGGGTAAGAATTTAGTAATTGCGCAATTTAAAATCGTATTGCACGGCAGTTTTCAAATTACTCAATTTCTCAAATCCTTACTGACTTTCCAGCTTGTCGAATAATTCCGGCAGCTTTTCCAGCGAATTTACTTTTTCGTCTTCCGCCAATTCCACCAGGAGAGGCGGCGTTTGAGGAGCCGAACGGAGCAATTCCATGGCTTCTTTCCAGTTGATGGTTCCCTGGCCCGGCCACAAGTGCGTGTCTTTCATCTTGTCGTTGTCGTGAATATGCGTGGAGCAGATCTGGCTGCGCAGAATTTCGAATCCCTCAGCGACCGAGCCCATCATGTGTGCGTGCCCAAAGTCGAAACAGACGCCGACGTCGTCGAAATGAGCGCTGTGGATCATCTCGATGAGTTTGTCAGGCGTCGAGAGATCGTTGGGAATGTTCTCCAGCAGAATCCGGACGCCGAGCGGCTTGGCGAAGGCGCGCAGGTGCTCAATCGAGGTCATCGCTGCCTCGAATTTTTTCTCGCTGAAACTTTCGTTGGGCGCACCCAGATGCTGCACCAGGAATCGAAATGGAATCTGCTCAGCGATTTCGAGAGCGCGTTTGATCTCGTCCATCGCCTCGACACGAGCGGCGCGGTCGGTGGAAGCGATGTTGATCGGAGGCGCACCGGCGCGTCCCCACTCGTAGTCGGCGTAAAGCGGTGAGTGAACGGAGTTCAGCGGGATGCCGCTGCCGCGGAACCAGTCGGCAATTTCCTTTACATGGGCCTTGCGGTTGGCATAGTCGAGGTGCTGCCGCGCGGCAAATATCTCGATGGCCTGCACACCGCTGCGGGCGAGTCCGTCCAGTATGCCCGGGTGCAGACGTTCTTTCACGAAGAGATAGGTTGAGACTGCTTTCTGCATGCAAGCCCCTCGAAAGTGGCTGAATACGATTCAGCCATCAACAATGCTTCACTAGTATCCTACAGCCTTGCCAGTGCTATTCCGTCCATCGGTAGCACCCAATCGGTCACCTGTCTTGGGATCGACGGCGATGCATTCGGCATCGCTCCAATAGGGAGAATCGCCCGCGGCGTCCAGGCCGACTTGAATTTTGTATCCCATGGCGCGTAGGGCACTCAGCGTGTCGGGAGAAAACCATTTTTCTACGTTTACGACGTCGGGAAGCCACTGATTGTGGAAACGCGGAGCGTTGACCGCTTCCTGAATGTTCATCCCGTAGTCGACGGCGCCCATCAGGACATTCGCGACAGTGGTAATAATTTTCGAGCTGCCGGGCGATCCCAGAACCAGCACAGTCTTGCCGTCGCGCACGACGATCGTGGGAGTCATCGACGAGAGCGGACGCTTGCCCGGGCCGATGGCATTGGCCGCACCCTGAATCAGGCCGTCGGCGTTAGGAACGCCGGGCTTGGCGGAGAAGTCGTCCATTTCATCGTTGAGAAGGAATCCCAGGCCATCGGCAGTGACGCGAGATCCGAACCAGTCGTTGATGGTGGTGGTTACGGCAACGGCGTTGCCCTCGGCGTCGATCACCGAGTAGTGCGTGGTGTGATTGGATTCGTGCGGCGTCATGGCCGGCGGATGGGACGCGGCGTACTGCTCCAGTTCGTTGAATACCGCGGGGCGCTTCAATTCATTGCTGGCGCTGGCGTGGTGAGGATCGATGCTCTCGCGCCAGGCTGCTGCATATTTCTTGTCGACGAGCTGGGCGACGGGAATCTTGGCGAAATCGGGATCGCCCATAAACTCGGCGCGATCGAAGAAAGCGCGGCGGAAGGCCTCAATCGTGTAGTGGATCGACTGTGCGGAGCGATCCTGCATCTTCTCAAGGTCGTAGCCTTCGAGGATGTTGAGGGACTCGATCAGCACGGTGCCGCCCGAAGACGGAGGAGGAGCGCTGATGACCTCGTATCCACGGTAGGTGCCGCGTATAGGCTCGCGCTCTTTGACTTCGTAGTGGGCAAGATCGTCCGCGGTGATGAGCCCTCCGCCCTTTTGCAGCGCGGCGGCTATTTCGCGGGCGAGAGCGCCGTGGTAGAAGTCGTCGGGATGCTCGGCGATCCGCTCAAGCGTGTGGGCCAGATCGGGCTGACGGAAGATATCCCCAGCTTTATAAAAATCGCCGTTTCGCTGGAAGATGCGGCGAGATTCCTCGAACTTCGTCAAGCCTTCGTCGTGCATGTCAGCGGCTTCGCCCCAGGTGAGGGCATAGCCGTCGTGGGCCAACTTTATGGCTGGTGCCATCACTTGCTTGAGGGTCAGCTTTCCATATTTCTGCTCGGCGATAGACCATGCCAGCGACCGAACCGGGAACTCCGATAGACTTGTATCCGATCTCGCTGGCTCCGGGGATGACATTGCCCTGCGCAGTCGAGATACATGTCGCGAGTCGCGGCGGCGGGGGCCTTCTCGCGATAGTCGAGAAAGTGGGTCTTGCCGTCGGCCATGCGGATGAGCATGAATCCGCCGCCGCCAATATTTCCGGCGGGGGGATGAACCACGGCGAGGGCGAATCCGGTAGCGACGGCGGCGTCGATGGCGTTACCTCCGGATTGCAGGATGTCGGATCCTACCTGTGACGCGATCGAGTGCACGGTGACGACCATGCCGTGTTGGGAATGGACCGGGTGCGTCGCGCCTGAGGCGTAGGAGGCGAAAACCAGTAAGGCCGCGAAAATCAACAATTTGTGTGGAGATCGCATGTGAGGGTTGCGGGAATCCGGTAACTCAAGGACTCTTGAGGCTAGCCGAGTGAAGTGAGCAGAGTCAAATCCGAAACCTGAAGTCGGGTGGCGCGGGAATTATCGCTTTTTCTTTCCTTTTTTCTGTGCGGCAGGGCGCTTCTTCTTGGGCTTTGTTCCGGATTTCTTGGCGCCACTGTCCTTTGCGGTTTTGCCGGGCGCCTTCGCCGCGACCAGTTCGTAGGATTGCCGGATTAACTCGCGCAGTTCTTCGTGTCCGAGGGCGTCGAGACGATCGAGCATCACCCATTTGTAGCGGCCGACGTAGGGAGCGGGATGGATGTCCTCGCGTTCGATCAGTTCGGCGAAGGTTTCCGGCGCGCACTTGAAGCAGAGTCGCGGATTGTCAAGATTGACGATCGTGAAAATTTTGCCGCGAATTTTGAAGCACAGGTCATCTCCCCATTGAAGATTCTCGCTGGCTTCAGGAAACGCCATACAATATTTACGAATTTCTTCGGCGTTCATTCGTTAGTTCCTCTTCTGAATCGGAAGCCGTGGGCCGGGAATCAAAGCTCGAAAGGAGATTGGAATGGAAACTCGCACTCTTGGCAACTCGGATTTGAACATTACTCCTGTGGGCTATGGCGCGTGGGCGATCGGCGGGTCGGGCTGGCAATTCGCCTGGGGATCGCAGGATGACAATGACTCGATCGCAGCCATTCACCGGTCTCTTGAATTGGGCGTCAACTGGATCGATACGGCGGCGGTTTACGGACTCGGACATTCGGAAGAAGTGGTCGCCAAGGCGCTCAAGAGTTGGACTGGAGCGCGACCTTATATCTTCACCAAGTGCGGGCTGCGATGGGATTCGCGCGGACAGGTGCAGAAGGTTCTAAAGGCAGAGTCAATTCGAGGCGAGGTGGAAGACAGCTTGCGCCGGCTGGACGTCGACGTGATCGATCTTTATCAGATTCACTGGCCGCCCGATCCAGACTCTCCTGAGTTGGAAGAAGGCTGGCAGACGATGGCCGACCTGAAGCGCGAAGGGAAAGTGCGGTGGATCGGAGTTTCGAACTTCAACGTGCAGCAACTGCAGCGCGCGGCTTCGATCGCGCCGGTGACTTCGCTGCAGCCGCGGTATTCGCTGGTCCATCGCGAGGTGGAGGGGGAAATTCTTCCCTTCTGCGAACGGCAAGGGTTTGGAGTGATTGTTTATTCGCCAATGGCGTCTGGTTTGTTGACTGGAGCGATGACGCGCGAGCGAATTTCCGAGTTACCCAAAGACGATTGGCGCAAGGGGCATGCGGATTTTAACGAGCCCAATCTTTCTCGGAATCTTGCGCTGGTGGAGCGCGTGCAACAGATCGCAAAACATCACGGACGTTCGCCGGGAGAAATAGCGATCGCATGGACGCTGAAAAATCCAGCGGTCACCGGAGCCATCGTGGGAGCGCGTAATGCCAAGCAGGCCGAGGGGGTGATGCGCGCGGGCGATTTGAATCTCAGTGGTGATGAAGTATTGGAGATTG
Source organism: uncultured Acidobacteriota bacterium (assembly GCA_963787685.1). Classification (GTDB taxonomy): domain Bacteria; phylum Acidobacteriota; class Terriglobia; order Terriglobales; family Acidobacteriaceae; genus Sulfotelmatobacter. The sequence goes on along the minus strand of CAWBED010000014.1, from coordinate 565,068 downwards.
CCGAGTTCTTTGCCGAGACCGCGGTCTAACAGCAAAGCAAAATTCAACCACGAAGGGCACGAAGTATCACGAAGTAAAATCTGGTGAAGAGTACCCTTCGAGCAACTTCGTGTCCTTCGTGGTATGACTTTTGAGCGCAACTCCGAGGAATCTGCTGCCGTTTGATATATTTTTCCCGCCTCGCAGGAGGAACTTGCAGCTATGGACATTCACGGAGTTGCCCCTCTCATTCAGGTTTTTGATATGCCGACGTCGATCCGTTTTTACCGTGACGTGCTGGGATTCACGGTCTGGAGCACATCCCAGCCGGGCGACGACTGCAATTGGGCGGGGCTGCGACTGAACGGCGCGGAAGTGATGCTGAATACGGCTTATGAAGCTGATCAGCGCCCGGCAGCCCCAGACCCTGTGCGTATCGCGGCGCACGAGGATACGTGCCTATTTTTCGGCTGCGAGGATCTCGATGCGGCCTACCGGCATCTGCGAGCTCACGGAGTCAATCTGAAGGAGCCGAAAGTCGCACCCTACGGAATGAAGCAGTTGTGGTTCCGCGATCCGGATGGTTATGGGCTTTGCTTTCAGTGGCCGGCGACGCAGGAGAACTACGATGCGTGGGTCAAGGCGTACGGACTCGAGCCCAAGACAATCGCGTAATCAAAGCGAATTTGCTATTGATCGACGAATTGAATCAAGCGTTGCTTCACGGTCGGCCACTCTGAGGCGACGATCGAATAGCGGACCGAGTCGCGAGGGATGAAATCAGCGGCCATACGGTGGGCGCGGAGGATGCCTTCGAATTGGCCTCCGATGCGCTCGAGCGCGGCACGGGAACGCTGATTGCGCGCGTCGGTGTGGAAGCAGACGCGAAGGACCTGCCAGACTTCGAAGGCGTGCCTCAGCATGAGGAGCTTGGCTTCGGTATTCGCACCGGTACGAATCGCGGACTTCGCGAACCACGTATAACCAATTTCGCAGGCGTCGGGGAAACCGCGTCCGTGGGCGGGATGCCCCTGCGGCCAAGCCCACCGTTCGATATTCCAGAAACGCGTCGAACCGATCACGGCTCCGTCCTGCGCGCGAACGATTGCGAACGGGACGGCGGTGCCAGCTTGCTGCCAGGCCAGGGCTGTGTCGATGTATTTCTTGGCCTCCCACACTCCCTGGGGAACGGGACTCCAGCGGTACAAAGAGGGATCGGTCGCTGATGCGCGGGCCAGTCCGTCGGCGTGATTGCTCTCCAGCGGTTCGAGGCGAATGTGCTTGCCTTGCAGCGTGAAACTTTCGGTAGACATCACCTCCTTACTATGCAATTTGGGACGCGTAGAGAGCAATGCCGCTCTGGGGCGGACGCTACATCGTGTGTTTTATTACCGTGACTTTACTGTAGGCTACGCGGAAGCCGAGGCGTTCGGCATTCCGCTGTGAGGCCGAACCGCCTTGCGTGACCACGACCGCGTACTCGCATCCAGCTTCGGCAGCGGCTGCCATGCGTGCACGGAATAATGCCGTCTGGAATCCTCTTCCTCGATATGCGGTTAGCGTGCCCGCTCCACACAAAGCGAAGACTTTGTGCTGCGGAATGACGAGACCGGTGCCGCAAGCCGCTGGTTTGCCGTCGACGGTTGCGACGAAGGCGAGGGCACCTTCCATCTGATAGAGCGGCGCGATGAGGCCCCGGAACGGCTCAGGCGCACCGTCAGGAAAGAAGGCGCTCTCGACGATCGCTCCAGTTACGTCGGCCTCTTCTGGAGGGCTGCGGCGAATTTGACAGTGATCGGGAGGCGGAGGAAACTTCTCCCCGGGATCGAGTTTGCGGTAGAGGACGTTGTTGAGTTCCGCGATTGCATAACCGCGATCCTTGAACATTTCGAAAACTTCCGGCCCATGCAGGGGACAGAGATCGACCTGCGATGGAGCTTTGCGCTCGCGGTAGAACTTTTCGATGCGGTTGACATCGTCTGAGGTAAGCGGGCAATCGAGTCCGACTCCGGTTGCCCGGCCGATCGGCGAACCGAGGCCGGCAAAGATCATGTGGCCGCCGCAGATTTCTTCTTCGGCGGCGCCGATCTCGGGCCGTGTCTTCTTGAATTCACGCGCGTAGAACACCTGCGGCATCTCCTCGCACGACTCCAGCCGGCGAGCGAATGCCTTATCCACGAATTGCATGGGGGATTCCTTTCCTTATCAAAGCGGCTTGATGAAACGAGAGACAGGAGCAGATTGCGCACACCTCCGCGCAGGTCTCGCTCAGGATGCAGAAGCCGAATTAAAGGACGGCAGTCATAGGCAGGAGATAAGTCTAACTCAGTCTTCTGGAATGTGGCACACTATCTGCCCATGTCGCGATTTCGCTCTCCGCTCAGCACTCTGGCTATCGCGTGTCTTCTCTTGTGCTCCTTGCAACCGCATGTGGTAGCACAGGCAGCACAAGTGATCCGCTACACCATTGCCTCCAATGGAAAAGTTGCAGGGAGTGAAGTCGACACTTATTTCCCGGATGGACGCGTGGAAAGCACGTTCGAGTTTAACGATCGCGGGCGGGGTCCGAAGGTATCGGCAAAGTACTGGCTCGACGCTGGAAGTCTTCCGCTGCGCGTCGACGAAACCGGCAACGACTATCTCAAGGCGCCGGTCGACGAGCATTTCGAAATCAATAGTGGCATCGCAAGCTGGAAAAGCACGACGGAGAAAGGACAGGCCACCGCGGGCGCGTTCTATGTGAGCAACAACGGATCGGCGGCCGAGCAGGCGTTTTTGGTGGCAGCTCTTAAGAAAGCGAATGGTGCGCCGCTCCGGCTATTTCCCGCGGGCGAGGCGCGCCTCGAGCGGCTCGCCGATCTCACCCTCGAAGATCATGGGCAGAAGTTGCACGTGACGGAGTTCGGCATCACTGGGCTTTCGTTCGAACCCCAGACGTTATGGGTGGATGACGACAATCATTTCTTCGGAGTGCCGGGAACGTGGTTCTCGTTGCTCCGCGAAGGCTGGGAGAAAACGAACGATCAACTCTATGCGCTCGACCTGAAAGCGCGTGACGAGCGCTATGCACGGCTGGCCCATGAATTGGCGAAACATCCCTCCCATCCCGTCGCGATTGAACATGTGCGCCTGTTCGATTCGGAACAGGCCACAATGCGCGAAGATCAGACCGTTGTCGTAACCGGCGACCGATTTTCTGCAATTGGGCCCGCTGGCAGTGTGCAGGTTCCCGCCGACGCTGAACGGATCGATGGCCGGGGAAAAACGCTCCTTCCTGGGCTGTTTGACATGCACTCCCACGCGCAGGCCGTCGACGGCATCATGAACATGGCGAGCGGAGTGACTTCTATTCGAGATATGGGGAACAACATCACCGATCTCCAGCGTCTGCAGGATCAATGGACGAAGGGCACGGCAATCGGTCCCCGCGTTTGGAAAGCAGGCTTTATCGATGGGCACGGCGAATATCAGGCTCCGACCGGCCTCTATGCGGATACCGAGGCTGAGGCGGTAGCTGCGGTCAACCGCTATGCCGATCTCGGGTACATTCAGATCAAGCTCTACAGCTCGCTGAAACCCGAATTCGTTCCTGCGGTGGTCAAAGCGGCACACGCGCGGGGATTGCGGGTAAGCGGGCATATTCCGAATGGGATGACCGCTGCGCAATTCGTGACAGACGGCGCCGACGAAATTCAGCACATCAACTTTATCTTCCTGAATTTCTTTGCGGCCCAGGTAAAAGACACGCGCACCCCCGAGCGTTTCACCGCGGTTGGCGACAACGCTGCCAAGCTCGACCTGCAGTCGAAACCAGTCAACGACTTTATCCAGCTGCTGCTCGATCATCACACCACGGTGGATGTCACCCTGGGAGCCTTCGAGGGAATGTTCACGGAGCGACCGGGACAGGTTTCGCCCGACATAGCGCCGGTGTTGAGCCGTCTTCCGGCACAGGTACAGCGCGGAGCGTATTCAGGCGGACTGCCCGTCACTGCGGCCAACGATCAGCTTTACAAGGATTCCTATCGGGCGATGCTGGCGATGACGAAGCGCATGTACGACGCTGGAGTTCCGATCCTTGCGGGCACCGACAGCACGGCCGGAATCATGTTGCACCGCGAACTGGAATTGGAAGTGCAAGCCGGGATTCCCGCGGCGAAATCGCTCCAGATCGCAACCTACAATGCCGCAAGGCTTTTGAAGCAGGACAAGGAATTGGGCTCGATTGCTCCTGGCAAGCGGGCGGATTTCTTGCTGGTCGAAGGAAATCCAGCAGAGCGGATCAGCGACATCCGCCGCTGCCGCATGGTGATGAAAGACGGAACGCTATTCGACAGCGGTGAACTGTACACCGCGGTCGGAATCAAGCCCGCGGATTAAGCAGCCGAGTAAGGAGTTCGGATCCTCACACCTGCTGGCGGGATTCGCCTAGCGACACGCTGACATCCATCTTTTTCTTGTTGCGGTAGATCGTGATCTTCACTTTGTCTCCCGCGCGGTGGTCGTTCATCATCTGCGAGAGATCTTCCTCGGATTCAACCTTTTGGTCGTCGATGGCGATGATCAGGTCTCCGCCGAGCATGATGGGAATATTTCCCAGGTAGGCGCGCTCGGTACCAGCGTGCAAGCCTGCCTGATCCGCCGATCCTCCAGGAACGACTTGCACGATCAGCAATCCGTAATCGACCGGCAAACTCATTTCATCCGCGAGCTCAGGACTGATCGGAATGGTGCGCACGCCAAGCGCGGGACGACGCACGCGGCCTAGCGTCATGAGATCGTTCAAGACGGCTTTGGCAGTATTGATGGGAATGGCAAAGCCGATGCCCGCACTCTGGTTCGAATTCGAGAGGATCATGGTGTTGATGCCGATGACCTCGCCGTGGCCGTTCATCAGCGGACCGCCGGAATTGCCGGGGTTGATCGCGGCGTCGGTCTGAATGGCTTCGTCGATCATGGCTCCGTTAGGTTCGCGAACAGGGCGGATCGAACTGACAATGCCGCGCGTCATCGTACCGGCCAAGCCAAAGGGATTTCCGATGGCATACACTTTCTGGCCGACCTGCAAGTTGCGCGAATCGCCCATGACCGCCGGAACGAGATCCGGCGTTTTGATTTGGATAACCGCAAGATCGTGAGGCGGGTCCGTACCGATGACCGTTGCCTTGAATTTCTTGCGGTTGTGCAGCGTGACCTCGACCTGCCGGGCGTCGGCGATCACGTGATAATTGGTCAGGATGTGGCCTTCTTTATCGATGACGAATCCCGAGCCCTGCCCTTCCTGTGGCACCAGACCGTAGAAGAAATCGAAAGTCATGGCGCGCGACGTGATATTCACTACCGAAGGGATGTTCTTCTTGTAGACGGAGATATTGTTCTGTTCTTCGCCATCGAGGGACTCGCCGGGAGCGGCTTCGGTGATCTCCACATGATCGGGGCGGCCGAACCAGTTCGAGGAGTGGGATTCTTCCCGGGCGTTGGAACGCCAAGTTGTGAAGTAAAAGAATGCCCCAGCCAGAGCCACGGCAAAGATCAACGGACGTACGAGTTTCATAATTTCGACGATCCTGTCAGCTAACAATTAGTACGGCATCGGGGAGTAGAAAGGTCCCTGAATCAATTCTAAACAATGGCGGAGGGTTGAGCACGCCTCGCCGGTCAAACGAGGGCAAAAGACCGAAGGGCTGCCGGACACTTGCAGAGGTCCTTCGCGGCAAACAGCGCCGCTCGGGATGACAAAGCTGAAGAAGTCAGGACGTTTCTGCCGCTGTGGTCAGCTTTTCCCATATTTCACGCGTCTGCTCGCGAGTGTGGTCGAGCGAGCCGGAGTTGTCGATCACGAAATCGGCGGCCTTGATCTTCTCTTCATCGGGAAGCTGGGCAGCCATGCGACGGACGACTTCTTTTCGGGCGGATTCGAGGTCCATCTTCTGGCGGGCGGCGAAGCGGGCCACGCGCTGGTCGTCGGTGCAGGTAACGACGATCAGCCGATCGAAGCGTTTGGCGGCGCCGGCTTCGAGCAGCAGGGCGGCCTCGACAATCGCAACCGCGTGCGGATCCTGCAAGCCAACGTCATGCATCCATTCATCCTGGCTGCGGATGACAACAGGATGGACGATACGGTTGAGTTCGTCGATGCGCGAGGCGCGTTTGCCCTCGTCCACGTTGGCAGGCCCAAACGCGGCTTCGGCGAGTCTGGCGCGGTTGATGCTACCGTCCGGGTTGAGAATCTCGCGGCCGAAGTGCCGGACGACTTCGTTGTAGACGGCCTCACCTGGCTGCATGAGCGAGTGAGCGATACGGTCCGCCTGAACAAGGTGCGCGCCCAGCGCGACGAACATCTCTCCGACCACCGACTTTCCGACGGCAATGCCTCCGGTGAGGCCGACTTTCAGCACGAATCCTCCAAATGCGACTTCACCACGGAGGCACTGAGACACAGAGAAAACGAGGGCTGAAGAGATACGTGTTTTCTCTGTGACTCTGTGCCTCGGGGGTGAGTTGTCATTGTGGAGTTAGGCGCGGGAGAGCTCCGGGATGCGGCTTCCCCGCCGCATCTTTGCTGCTTTGATTGTGTTGAACATCAGCATCGCGATTGTCAGCGGGCCGACACCGCCGGGTACCGGTGTCAACGCGCCAGCGACCTCGGCGACCTCGGGGTGCACGTCGCCGATCAGCGTCGATCCCTTTTTCCGGAAGGTCTCTTCCCTTTTGGCGTTGCCAGCGAAGAACCGGTGAAATTCCGCCGGATCGGTCACGGTATTCATTCCAACGTCAATTACGGTGGCACCGGGTTTGACGAACTCTCGGGTGATCATGCCAGCCCGGCCGATGGCGGCAACCAGGATGTCGGCGCGGCGGCAGACGCCGGGCAGATCATGAGTCTTCGAGTGGCAGACGGTCACTGTGGCGTTGGCGTTCAGCAGCAGCATGGCTGCGGGCTTGCCGACAATGTCAGAGCGGCCAACGACGACGGCTTCCCGTCCGGCAATCGGAATGTTGCTGCGTTTCAGAATCTCGAGACACCCGGCGGGCGTACAGGGCACGAGTCCGGGACGCTGCGTCGAAAGGAAGCCGACGTTCATGGGATGGAATCCGTCGACGTCTTTCGCAGGATCGACTGCCAGCAGCACCTTCTTAGAGTCGACTTGCGGCGGCAGGGGAAGCTGTACGAGGATGCCGTCGATGTCGTCGCGGCGGTTGAGGTCTTCGACGACAGCCAACAACTCGGTGGTCGTAATGGACTCAGGTGGCGTGAGCTTTTCGCTGTAGACGCCAACCTCTTCACAGGCTTTGACTTTGCCGCGAACGTAGATTTCCGACGCAGGGTTGTGCCCGACGAGGACGACGGCCAGACCGGGACGAACCCCGGCGGCGGCCATAGCTTTCACTTCCGCGGCAGCTTCGCTGCGAATTTCTTGCGCGATCTTGGTTCCATCCAGAATGAGAGCTGACATGATTTATGGCCTTCGGCCACTAAAATCTTACACCGCCGAGCACGCCGAGAGCGCGGAGGAATAACCTTCCTCGGATCTACTCGGTGCACTTGGCGATTTCTGCGGTGGAAATGGCGGGTAACTCCAGTCGTGTCCTACTATTCGGTGAGTGACAAGCTGCAGGCTGCTGCGGTCGTATACAATTCACAGGTCATGATTGCCAAAGACCTTCTGGAAATCCTGGTTTGTCCGGCGTGCAAGCAGGCGCTCGAATACCGCCAAAATCCGGAGACTTTGAAGTGTACGCAATGCCACCGGGTCTACGCGGTGAAAGACGACATCCCCATCATGCTGATCGATGAGGCGACGATCGAGCCTTAGGGCGATTCCGGGCGAGCGGCTGAACTCGGAATCTGGATTCCAGGGATTCGGCTTTAACACTCCATTCATATTCCTGTAATACCATCTGCGGATGCCGCAGGAGCCCTTGCACATCGAAGATGCCGTTGGATCGGCAGCAGGCCGCCGAGTTCTCCGGCTGAGTGGACCGGTCACGATCTCGAATTTCTTTGAGTTTCAGTCGCTGGTCCGTGGCAACACGTCGACTCACCTCATTCTGGACCTCACGCAGGTGCCCTACATCGATTCTGCCGGGATTGGGGCGCTGGTTGGCGCCTACGTCAACCATCAGAAGGATGGCCGTAGCCTGGCGCTCGTAGGTGTCACCAAGCGTGTGCGCGACGCACTGCAGGTGACTCGAGTTGAGCAATTCTTCCAGTTTTATGAGACGCAGGCGGCTGCAGAACTGGCCCACGCGTAAGCTTCGTTAGTTTCCTTCCAGCGACCCCCACTTTCGGGCCACATCCCGCGACGGCCGAGCGCCGTACTTTGGACTTTGTCTGTCCGAAAACGACACATTGTGTCAGGTTCGGGATTACTCTTGGGTACCAAGGGCACTTTGGCCAGGTTCTACCCCCTACAGTCCTTCCTGCAACTTCCGATATCCAAGGGGGTTAATACATCCAGACGGGGATTGGGGATCGTACTAAAGAGCTAAGGCAAATACGGCAGACGAATTGCATGCAACTTAGACAACTGCCGATGAGTCTAATAGCGTAAAGCAAGACGAGGTCGGAATCGGAGGTGATGACGGCCATGATCGACAAAGCGATGAACGACAAAGACAGATTCACAATGACCGAACTGGCGGCTCTGCGGAACGACTTGCTCCAGGGGGGCATGATCGATTCGTACGAAGCAGCCGAATTGCTCCAGGTGTTTCTGATGGGCCGTGGGTATGGGGTTTCGCCGAAAGCGGCGCTGGACGCTGCTGGCCGCGTCGAAATGGCCGGCTGCGCCCTGCCAGTCCTCCAGCTCGAGTTGGAGAACCTGGCGATGGTGATGTAAGGAATCGAGTAGCGGTGATCCCGCGCGAATAGAAATAGTTGAACCAAGAGCTGAGTGAAACTGCTCAGGAGATTGGGTTGAAAGCCTCGGCGGCGCGGACGAGGATTCAGTAAAACGACATTCTGGGTCGACGCTCGAAACAAGACCGATCGAACCAGCTCCACAAAAGGATAGCCGGGCAAACCAGCCCGGCTTTGTGGTTTTTAGGCGGTTGATTCCCTTCCATCCGATCGCGCTCCTTGAAGCCCCAACCTGTGCCACGCCAGCAGAACCATCGGCCCCATTACAAATAAAGAGACGAGCACGCAGGCAGTCAGAATGTCCTGCGTGAGCCAAAGCCTCCCCGAACCGTCGGCTGCGGCTGGAGGAAACAATCCCTTTCTGAAGATCAGGAGATTTCCGAAAGCACAGATGCCGTAGCAAACAACGGCGCACCGCCAGTAAGAGCGAAACGTGGGGACCGGTTGGACCGGATTGGCTCTGCAATAGAGCGCAAAAGCTTGATAGAACAGGTACGCGGTCAGATACCAGCCGAAGAAGTTGCTGAGCGGAACGCCATAGAACATCCCGCCGTCGCTGCCAAATCCAGGCTCGGTCTAGGGTCGACCAGATCGGGTCCATGGAAAGATCCCAGGCCATCATGATCAAAGCGGCGAGCAGAGGAAGTGTGATGACGCCAGCGCCCATGAGGGGCTTGCCTTGGTTTCTGAGGATGAGTAGAGCGAGCACCCAGGAGCAGTAGCCGATTCCCAAATATGCCAGGACCAGCAGGATTGGCATCTGCAGAAGTTTAGGCCCCATCAGACTGGTGAAGTGGTAATGCCCAAACGGAAAGCCGGTCCGGAGACCGAGAGTTTCGGAAATGGACGCAACTCCAAGGCAGAACCCTGTAAAGACCGCCATCCCTTTGACGCGATAAAGAATGCTTCCGTGAACCAGCGCAAAGACTGCAGGCGGCACGACTTGCAGAATCACAATTAGAAGAGCCGGGACCTTATCCGGATAGAGCTGGCAAATACGCCCCAGCGCGTAAACGAAAAGAGACACCCACAGAACGACGATTTGCGATCTGGTTGTGCCAGCCATTGTCGGCATCGATCTTCTCCGTGCAAGGGAGTTTACCGGATACATTAGTCAGCTCTTGGTGGAATTCCGCCCGAAGCGGACCTTGGCCACGCTTTATTTTTGCAATGTACATACATGTTTGTACATGAAAGTGTTCCTATAGGAACACTTTGCGGTTTCAAGGGACTGATCAAATTTGCAAGTTATTCGTAACGCAGGCTCTCGACTGGGTCGAGCTGCGAGGCGCGGGTCGCGGGGACGGTGCCGAAGATGATTCCGACGATTGACGAGACGATGATGGCGATGATGGCCGACAGTCCAGAAATTGGGAAGTGATAGTCGGTGAAGAAGCGCACGGAGAATGGGAGCGCGAGTCCGGCGACGATGCCTGTGATGCCTCCCGTAAGTGAGATCAAGATGGCTTCTGCGAGAAATTGAAATCGAATCTCGCGGGTCGTGGCGCCAATCGCCTTGCGTATCCCAATCTCGCGAATACGCGAGGTCACCGTCGCGAGCATGATGTTCATGATGCCGATTCCGCTGACCAGCAACGTCACGAACGCGACAAGCATAAGAACGACGGTGAGAGCGTCGGCGATTCGTCCCGCAACCGACAGAAGCTGCGTGAGATTCTGCACGCTATAGACCGATTCGGCGCGGTGACGCGACTGCAAGACGCGCTTGATGGCCGCTGTAGCGGGGATAACATCTTGCGGGCTGGCCGCGGAAAAATAGATCTGGTAGACCGCAGCGCTTGGAGTGAAGAAGCGGCTGACTGTATAGGGGATCAGCATCGTGTCTTCCTGAATTTCGGATTGACCGAACGTATCGACGCTCTCCTTAAAGACTCCGATCACGGTGAAGGGCAAGCCACCGCTGAGTTTGATGATCTGGCCGATGGACGCTGAGGGGCTGCCGAACAACTTCTTCGCCAGTTCGTCGGTGATGACGCCCACTTTGTTGCGGCCGGCGGTGTCTTCGGAATCGAAGAAGCGGCCGGCGAGAACGAATAGATTGCGGACTCTTCGATACTCGTAGTCGACGCCGAGGACAAGGATGTCACGCTGCTTGCCTCCGCCGACGCTGATGCGATCGTTGAGAGCGATCGTCGGAGAAGCAGCGACAACGCTGGGTACCTGCTCGCGAACCGCTTTCACATCGTCAACCGTCATCGGATCGGGCGTGGAATCGATGCGCTGCAGTCCGCCCTGGTAGTCGGCGTAAATCATGTTCGCGCCGATGGATTGAATCTGCCGCAGGATGTACTGCTTCCCTGTCATGCCGATCGTGACGACAAGAATCACCGAAGCGGTGCCCACCGCCATGGCCAACGACGTCAGCGTGAATTGAAGTTTGTTGCTGGAGAACGCGTCGTAAGCGAAATTGAGGATCTCGCTGAGGCCAATCGTGAAGCGTCGTTGGGTTGTGACCGGTGAAGATGTGGCAATTGCCATCGTGAGTAGTTAGATGTTAAACCCCGTTCCGTGGACCCTGCAATGCGGCATGGGGGTGCGGAGTGCAGCTTGCTACCTGTCGCGAATGCCTAATTCTTGCTGGCTATCCTTCAATAGGCCTAGGCGAATGAGGCTCTCGGCCGTTGCGATGATGGATTCCTCGTTCGACCGCGGCTTCCAACCCAGCACTCGAATGGCCTTGTAACTACTGGCGTTCTTCTGTTTGCCCAGCTCCGGCAGAATCTGCTTGATGGCCGGATCCCACAGCGAAGCGAGGCGCACGAGCGAATCGGGTAGCTGGCGCGTTGGAACCTTTCGTCGCAGCCTCGCCCAGGTGGTCTTTGAGCACCTTGGCGATATCTTGCATCGACATGAAATTGCCGGCGACGGCGAGAAAACGTTCACCATTCGCGTCAAGATGAGTCATCGCACGAATATGCAAGTCGGCGACGTCGCGCACATCGACCGCGCCAAAACACAGACGCGGCAGACCCGGAACGGCACCGTCCATGAGGCGCTGCACCAGCAGAATCGATGTCGAATAGTCTGGTCCAAGGACCGGGCCGAATACGGCGACAGGATTAACAACGGAGAGTTGGAGGCCGCGGGCTTCGTGATCGATGAAATCCCAGGCAGCACGTTCGGCGAGCGTTTTTGACTTTGCGTACGCGGCGACGCCTTCGCCCTCGGGATCGGTCCAGTCTCCCTCGTTGTAAGGCTCGGCTTGAGGCGGGTGACCGTAGCCAATCGCGGCGAAGGATGACGTTAGCACCACGCGCTTGACGCCCGCTTCACGAGATGCTCGCAGTACCCGCAACGCACCTTCGCGCGCCGGAACGATTAATTCGTTCTCGTGCTTAGGAAGAGTCTCGGGAAACGGTGAGGCCACGTGCAACACGTAATCGCAGCCAGCGACGGCTTGCGACCAGCCGGCATCGCTTTCCAGATCGGCGGCGAAAAAAGACAAACGGCCGTCAGATTCGCAGCCGCCGACTTTCAACATGGCGCGCACGTCAGGCTCGCGCTTCAGATTGCGCACAGTCGTGCGGACCTGATGTCCTGCAGCCAGGAGTTGCAGAATCGTATGGCTGCCGATGAAACCGGAGCCGCCTGTGACCAGAACCGTACTCATCTTTTCAATAGACCTGTTCTGAGTAAAACTGGAAATTAGACCCTTGTTCGAGCGGGAACGATTCAAAGAAAGCTATGCTGGCGCTTTGTGACGGCTCGCGCCACCTGCCACTGCGATTGCCGCGAGAATTACGATCAGTGGATCTACGGGACGAAAATAATACGTCTCCGGATGAGAGATGTAATACGGCAAAGGAAAAACGAGCAGGATGATGGCGAACCGAACGGCCATGGACGAATCGCGATGAAAGAGACGCCATAATCCGAACAGGCCGAGCAAAGTCATCGTCGTATCGAGAAATATATTCGGCGGATCGAGCGGCTCGTCTTTTAAATAGGCGCGATCGAGGCTCCAGTAACCGGTCCACATATAGAGGATGCGGCGTCCGGTCATCCATAGGAACCACACCGGGTGGGCGTGGATATAGACCTTGGCCTGCTGCGCCTTGTGATCCATGTAGGCGATCTCGCCTACACGCTCGTACTCGGAAAGCTCGGCGTCGCTATGATTGGGATGCAAACTGCTGTTGACCCAGCGCTGGGAGTATCCATTGTTGCCGATGTAGAGCTCGAGTCCGAAGCCGCTGCGAACGGGAATGAACTTGTGGAAGAGTTCGTAATTGCGGACAAGCCATGGAGACATCACAGCGAGCGCGGCGAGTGCTGCCGCGGCCATCGGAACCTTCCACGGGCGATTCATGCGGTAGCGGCGGTAGATGGTCCAGAGGCCGAGCAGTGGAACGACAGACAACACGACCGGCTCGGTGAGCGCCGCGATGCCTCCGAAGAGGCCGAAGAAAATCCAGTCGCGGGTGCGCGTTGAATTTTCCAGACGCCAGGCCCACAAGAACAAGCAAGCGAGTTCGAGCGTGACGAGGCAAGTGGACCACGCCCAGTCTGCGCCGTAGTAGATGCCGTAGGGTGAGAACGCCCATCCCCATCCAGCCCATTTCGCAACGCGATCTCCGAAAGCCTGCTTCGCGAGAAGAAAAACGGGCACACATGTGAGAGCTGAGAAGACGCTGTTCAACGAGAGCGCTGCGAGGATGGAAGCTTTAGTTTCGATTCCGAAGATCTTGAAGATTCCGGCGAGAAGATACGAGTACACAGGCGGCAACAGTGCCGACGCGCCGGTGGGCGCGAACGGGCCCCCGAAGCCGTGTCCGGAGGCGATGGAGCGCGCGATCAGTCCGAAGGCCCAATGCTCCAGGACGAAAGGATCGAGCCAGTCGCGATAAACAAACGGGATGACAGCCAGACGGATCGCCAGGGCGACGAGCACCATCCAAACATAAGGCTGGGTGCGCGATGTCGAGGATGGGGGTGTGGGCATTCGGTTTGGTAGAGATGGCTCGTTGAAAGAGTCAGTATAGCTGGCAGACTCGCACTTGATCGTTGGTATACGGGCAGGCCATACCTTCGGGATGCGCGACCGAGAATCCGACGTCTGCACGCGAAAGGACAATCCACGTCACACCGAGATTGTTTTTCAGACGAGTGAAATCTGCTGGCAGAAAATCCTTCCAGCCATTCAGCGCTGTAACTTCGTTCAGCCAGCGCGGGGCAAGACGAGGAACGCGAGCGGCCATGCCCCCATCTTTTTCATAGTCAGCGAGAGCGCTGCGCTCCGCCAGAGCGCGGAAGCCATGGGCATCCTCGCCCGGGAGCGATTCGTAGTGGGGATCGAGCGCGAAGAGTGCATCCGTTGGAGTATTGGCGCGAATCCAGGCGAAGGCTTGCAGCCAGGGATTGACTCGGCGCGGTCCAAGGCATCTCGAGGTGCTCTGACGCGGGATACATTTGACGCTGCGCGTAAAACATACCGGCAGCGAGCGGAATGAAGAGCAGCAGCCAACGATAGAAACTTCTCTGAAGAACGTAGCGGCCGAGCAGTCCACCAACGATCAGGAAAAATAACAGATAGAGCAGATGCAGGTAGCGCATGGGCTCGAAGGGTCGCAAGCGCTCGAGACCTGGCGGGAGCATGATCGCGAGGCCGACGATCGTTTGAAATACGCCGTAGTAAATCAGGGTAGACGTTAGCGGGAGCAGCGCGGAGCCGTCGTTCGGATCTCGCCGCGATTGAAGGAATTGGCGAATTGCGAACAGCAGCGCCAGCGGGGCAAAGACTCCCAACCACTCGTACCAATGCCAGCGAGTGAGGAAATAGAATCCGCGAGTGGCTGCGGCCTGTCGCCAGGCGTCGGAGGCGGGCTCGAAGAGCCATCCCAAAGGAACGAGGGCGGCGGCGATTGGCACGGCCGATCTCTGCCTGGTCTCGCGCAACGACCACCACAGGATCACGCAGAAGGAAATTCCGAAGCTGGCCATGATGGCGTGGATCGAGAAGGCGATAGCCAGGAAAAACCCGGCAAGCCACGGGCGGCGGTCCAAGATCGCGACGATGGCCGCCAGAATCGCAACTGTCGCGAGTGTGCGCGGATGAAGATATTGATCGGCAAGATTGATGGCGATCCCTGGCAGCGGCAGCGTCAACAAAGCCGCGATCAGAGAGGTCGCAGCCCAACTGGCCTCAGGGCGTAACGAAGCAGCGGCGGGCGATTCGCCAGCAACCGTGCAAAAGGAAAAAGATCGCGGCGACCTGCCACAAAAGAACGATCCACGCGATGGGCAAGTGGGTCAGTCGCGTCGAAAGAGCGATCAGCTTATCGAAGATTGTCGCTTGAAATTGCAAGCGGAAGAAATCGGAATCGTGCGGGAAGAGCGCGGGATTTAGGTCGCGCTTGATGGCCGCGAGATAGAAGGAATCATCCTCAAGGCCGGGATGGTAGCCCATCAGCAAAAAGGCAAATACGGTGAGACCAGCGAGCGCGAACAGATTTCGGGCGGAGAAATCGTCGCGGCCGATTCGTTGCGCGGAAGAATTAGGGCTTGCTTGCATTCCAGTCGGGAACGCCGGAGACGTTAAACGGTGTGTCCGGATTCCGTGCGAGGAGCGTAGTAGGTTTCGCGTTCGTCTTCAAGTTTGCGCCCAATGTCACTGAAGCGCGGCAGATGGATGAGCCCCATCTTTTGAAGAGCAAATTCCATGGTGGTGGCCAGCACGCCGAAGCCATATTTCACGCTGCGGCGGAAATTGATCGACGACGCTTCTTTGAAGTATTTCGTGGGGCAGGAGACTTCTCCGATGCGGAAACCGAAATGTACGCACTGTGCGAGCATCTGGTTATCGAAGACAAAGTCGTCGGAGTCTTCAAGCAGCGGCAGTTCGGTGAGAACTTTGCGGCTGAAGGCGCGATATCCGGTGTGATATTCGGAGAGCTTCACGCCGAGAAACAGATTTTCGAAAGCGGTCAGCGCTCGGTTTGAGATGTATTTGTATAACGGCATGCCGCCGAGCAGGGCGCGACCGCCGATGATGCGGGATCCGAGGACGACATCGTAGACATCGTAGGCGACCATGCTGGCCATTGCGGTGATGAGCAGTGGCGTGTACTGGTAGTCGGGGTGAAGCATGATCACGACGTCGGCGCCGGCGGACAGGGCTTCGCGATAGCAGGTCTGCTGGTTGCGCCCGTAGCCATAGTTGCGGTCGTGCTGGAAGACGAGCAATCCCATGCGACGGGCCACTTCGACTGTGTTATCGCTGCTGTTGTCGTCAACCAGGATGCAGATGTCGACGAGCTCGGGAACTTCCGCGACGGTGGCTTCCAGGGTCTTGGCCGCGTTATAGGCGGGCATGACGACCGCGATGCGTTTGCCGTTAATCATGGGAGACTGGCTTTAGTTTAACCGAAGGGTGGCTGTCGATTGCTGGGTCGCTGCCTAGCTGACGCATTACTTTCGTGCGCACTGCTTCAAACCCTCACCACAGGGGACACAGGGTTGCACAGAGGAACCCACGTTTCTCTTCACTTCATGTTGTCCAGGATTGATCCTACGATGCCACCTACTACGCCGCCTTCCACAGTGCGTCTCGTGGCTTCGCGAGGGATGTAGCGCTCGATGGCGTGGGCGAGCTTCGCGATGGGAAGGGTCTGGAGCCAGATTCTTCCTGGGCCGGTGAGCGAGGCGAGGAAAAGTCCATCGCCGCCGAAGATCATGTTCTTGATGCCGGGCACGGTGGTGATCTGGAAGGAGACGCTGGCCTGGAATGCGCCGACGTGGCCGGGATGGACGCGCAGTGTTTCTCCCGGCTGAAGATCGCGGACAACGAGTTCGCCGGAGAGTTCGAGCCAGGCCGTGCCTTGTCCGCTGAGCTTTTGCAAGAGGAAGCCGTCGCCGCCGAAGATTCCGGCGCCGAGCGATTGCTGGAACGCGACACTGATCTGAATCTGCGGAGTAGCGCAGAGGAATCCGTGACGGTGAATCATGTACTCGTGGCCCGGAGAAACTTCGACGGGAACGATGTGGCCGGGGAGCTTGGTGGCGAAGGCCAGTTCTCCAGCCGCGCCGAAGGCACGATATTCCGTCATGAAGATCGATCCACCGCCCGCCACGCGCTTGAGGACGCCGAAGAGACCTCCGCCGCCGGCGAACTGGGTATGAGTCGTCATCTGGATCGAGCTGCCCATCCATGAGAGCTCTCCGGCCTCGGAGATGATGGAATCGTTAGGCTCGAGGGCGAATTCCAGAACAGGCATGGTTGTGCCGGTGATGCGGCTCTGCATGGTGGTCTCCTGAAATGATCAGATTTCCAGATCGTGAAAAGTCAGAGTATACATCGACTGGATCGTTCGCCCTGTGACCCTCTGGGCGCCGACAAAACCTTTCACCACAGGGGGCACGGGGAAACACAGGGGAACCCGGGTTGTTCGAGTACCTACCAAAGATGACTGCTTCGACCTCGCCTCATGCAGCGTTGGCGCGCGGGACGCGGGTTTTGGGCACGTGGGAGATTGGCTTCTCGTGGAGTAACAGCTCAGTCGCTTGCACGCGGCGATTGCTATGGAACCAGCGCTGGACCACGTTATCGCAGAGAAAATTGGCGAGCGCGAGGATGCTCATACCTTGATGGTGAGCCATCCAGGAGCGGACGACCTGGCCGGATCGGCGCACTTTGTCAGTTGGACCAAAGTCGATGGCTTCGTAAAAGCCATAGGGGCCGAACCAACCGAGGCGATCCATGCGATGCAGATTGCGCAAGGCTTCGGTCGCGTTGACGGTGAGTCCGAGGAACGTGGAGTAGGGCGAGATCACGAGCAGATTCAGCTCGCCCTTCATCATGGCAAGTTGAGGAACACCGAACGCGTGGTACTGGTAGTTTCCGGATTCATCAAGCTTGTAGTAGGCCGACTCGGAAATTCCCCACGGCACACCCTTACGATTTCCATAGGTCTGCTGGAAATCGACGACGGCGATGCGGCTGCGATCGAGCAGGGTGTTGGCATAGGAGCGCATCCACAACGTGGGCATCAGGTATTCGAACATCGTGCCCGTCCAGGAGCGCAGCACGGGATTGCCGTTGGCGAGAGTATGGGTGCGGCCCATGCGGAACCAGGATTCCTGCAGAACGTCTTCTTTAGCCACGGCGGCGAAAACCGCAGTGCGCGACTCGGTAGCGAGCAGGTCATAGCAGGCAGGCTCGAGCTTCTGGGTCTCGACATTGAAGCCGACCGACATCAGCTTGCGGCGCGGGTTGAGCAGGAAGGCGAAATCCATCGCTTCGGCAAGCTCTCCAGCTTCAGCAGCGATGCTGCGCAAGGTTTCGATTAGGCGTAGCGCATTGGAACGAGCTTGCGGCAACATGGCCTGCAAATTCTCGTAGAGACCGCGATCTCCTCTGGCGATCGAAGGCAGGGCACGATCCAGGCGGGCGTGGAGGTCGTCGATGAAGAGAGGCAACTGTCGCAGGGATGGATTCTCCTCAAGTTCGGGACCAACATTGATGTCGTTGCGCACCGAGGCGAATTCCGGAAGCTCCCAGGGAACGTAAGAGCGGACGAGATCCTGAATGCCTTGAATGCGGGCGCGAGTCTGGCTTTCGAACCATTCAATTTCAGCCGCCTCGCTTGGTTTCACTCCAGAAGGTTGGACGTCGTCCGCGCCTTCGAACAAATTGACGAGGGCCGAGAACCATTTCTCGGTCTTGAGCTCTTCCTCACAGCGAGTGAGATGCTTGCGAGGGAACGCCTTCAAATCAGCGAGCGCGCGAAGATGGTCGAGGAGACCCTCCGCCAAGCTGGATTGAAGCAGAGGCTGCTTGATGCGAGCGAGCAATCCTTGCTGGAGCGTCCACAAAGAAGCGACGAGATTTCCGCTATCGACAGAAGAAACGAAGCGCGGCGTCAGAGGCTCGAGAGTGCGCGTGTCATACCAGTTGAGGATATGACCGTGATGTTTCGGAATACTGGAGAGCGTGGCTACCGTGCGCTTCGTCTGGGTCACAAGTTCGGGGACGGTGAGGTAGCCAAACTCGCAGGCGACTTGCTGCGCGTTGAGAAGCAATCCGAGATTCGTCGGCGAGACACGGGCTGCGACCGCGGGCGGCTCTTCCTGAACGTTGTCGGGAATCAGCCAGTGATGCTCTTCGGTGCAGAATTCCGCGTAGTAGCGCCAGGTGTGAAGAGCAGAATTGCGCAAGAACAAGATTTCTTTTCGCGGCAATTCCTTGCGAGGAACGCCGGTGGGGCGATTCAACCAGATGGATACGAGTTTACTGCACGCCCACAACGCAAGTATGGGCAGAGCGACGATCAAGGACGCGGGCTGGATCCACCACACAAGAGCACCGACCGCGATGGAAAGAACGGGAATCCAGTTGAGATAACGATCCGCAGGTCCCATCCGAGTGGTGAGTTCGGCTTCGGCAGCGGTTTCCCATTCGAGAAGGCGCTGGCGAGTAAACGACTTGCGAACGACAGCGCGGACCACCGCGTCGAGCGAGAGCAAGGTCTGGTGAGCGAGAAAAGTCAGCGTGAGCGTAGATGTAATGATCGTGGTCAGGAAGGCGTGTACCGCGTCGCGAGCTACGCTAGCTTTGTCTTCGACAATCGCCTTGATGACACCAAAAACTACCTGGAAAATGGCAGGCAGAAAGAGCAAGAAAACTGTGGCGACGGTCCAGCGAACGGAGCGAGCGCCGGGAGCGAGCCAGCCAAAAACGAGAAGAATGAAAGTCCCGGGTTCGACCAGGCTGCGGCGCAGGTTGTCGAGAATCTTCCAGCGCGAAATCAGAGAGATGGGATTCGAAACACGAGCACCGGTTTCGTCCGGCACGTCCGAAAGAAGCCATCCAGCAATTTGCCAATCGCCGCGCAGCCAGCGATGCTTGCGGCGGTTATAGGCGCTGTAGTGCGAGGGATAATCTTCGATGACTTCGATGTCACTGGCCAATCCAGCGCGCGCATAGGCACCTTCGATCAGATCGTGGCTGAGCAGTGCGTTGCGCGGGAAGCGCTGATCAAGAACCTGATGGACCGTGTCGACCTCGTAAATTCCCTTCCCGGTAAAGCTGCCTTCGCCATACAAATCCTGATAGGCGTCGGAGATGGCCCGAGTGTAGATGTCGAGCCCGGTCTGACCGGCATAGATAGCAGCGAGACGCGAACGAACAGTGCTGAGGACGCTCACGCCGACGCGCGGCTGCAGGATGCCGTAGCCAGCGACAACGATATTTTTATCCGGATCGATGATCGCCTGATTCAAAGGATGCGAGAGCGCTCCCACCATGCGGTGCGCCGATCCGCGAGGAAGCTCAGTATCGGAATCGAGGGTGATGACGAACCGAACTTTGGAGAGAATCGAGAGGTTGCCAATTTTGATCGGAAAGCTGTCGTATTCCGAACGCAGAAATTTGTTCAAGTCCATCAGCTTGCCGCGCTTGCGCTCCCAACCCATCCAGCCTTTCTCGCGCGGGTTGTAGATGCGATGGCGATGCAGCAGAAGGAACGACCCCTTCTTTTCCCCCGCGTACTTCTGGTTAAGTTCCTGAATGAGCGAAGAACACAGCTCGATCAAGGGATTCTCTTCGCTGGCGCGGTGATCGGAGTCCGCGAGGTCTGAAAGTAAGGCGAAGTGAATGTTCGGATCGTGATTGCCGAGATAACGGACTTCGAGATCCTCGATCAGGCAGTGGACCTGCTTTTCGTTCAACAAAAGCGTGGGAACAGCGACCAGAGTCACGCAATCCGCAGGAAGTCCTTTTGAGTAGTCGAGCTTCGGCAGGATCTCGGCGGGAAGGACTTCGGTGATGATGGTGTCGATGATCTGGATGGCACATTGCGAACCGGGAAAAAGGTACAGCAGCATCGCAA
Source organism: uncultured Acidobacteriota bacterium (assembly GCA_963787685.1). Taxonomy (GTDB): domain Bacteria; phylum Acidobacteriota; class Terriglobia; order Terriglobales; family Acidobacteriaceae; genus Sulfotelmatobacter. The sequence goes on along the minus strand of CAWBED010000014.1, from coordinate 544,380 downwards.
AGAGGATGAGCAGCGGTGAGCTGTCGCGCGTGGTTACATACAACAAAGTCGCGGTGATGATCGACAACGTGAGGATGGCGATCCCGGGCAGAAAAAACTCATCGGGGTCGCGCCACATCCAGGCGCGAATCTGGTTGAGAAGATTTAGGCGGGCGCCAATTCGTTGCGCGAGATGTTCGCGGCCCTCGGCGACCAGGTAGTAGCCGATGTGGGACTCGCGATAGGAGATCCGCGGATCGGGGTACGCGCGAGACTTGGCTTGCTGCGCGAGGAGCAAGGCCTCCTGCGCTACCTGGATTTCGGTGAAATCGGACTGAGCCGCCAAGGCCGCAACCTTCTTGCGATAGAGATGGCGGCTGTCGGGATCCATTCGAGCGTAAACGCCTGCCGGGTCCTGGCGAAGGACATCGCCGAAGAGAATCAGAGGCTCAAGAAATTCGTGCCAGGAAGTCTGGCTGACTTCGCGCAGGCTCTGAATGCAAACGCCGACTTCGGTCGAGGGGCCGTCGGGTCGATCCACGGCGTTGCGACCGCGGACCGCGATTTCCTCGAGCAACACGAGCTTTAAGCCGGCACTCAATACCGTAAATTCGCGGAGTTCCAGAGGCGTCGCGCGCTGGTAGCCGCGGCAGTAGGAAATAAAGGTCTGATCCTGGTAGCGATAGGAAGTTTCCTGGAAATAGCCCTGCGCGAAGGCGAGGATTCGGGGCAGCACGTCAGAGGCAGAGCTGCGGACGTGCGGAAGTTTTCGGAGGAGCTTCAGATCGCCCTGGACAGTCGACAATTCGGAGTACACAAGGGAGGAATTGTCGCGGAGCCAGCGACCGTCATCGGTGAGAGGGCCCTTCTTAAAGGAAGCATCGACCGCGGCAAGAACCGGAAAGAGCTTGTTGCGGACGGCGCGAACGCGCTTGTCGAAAACGTGAGACGAAGGCACGCGGGGCAACCATGGCAACTGCGAGGCGATCCGCTCCGCGTTGGCGTAAAGAGTGTCGAATTCCGTGGACTCGCCCGAGACAGTCTGCGTGCGGATAACTTCGGCAAGGACGGGCTTATCGTGAGTATTGAGCGGCATGAGGTCCCTTATCGATAACTAGCGGCTTGCATTTCGAACATCTCAGCGTACCGGCCGCCGAGATGAGTTAATTCGTCGTGCTTACCTTCTTCGGCGATGCGGCCATTTTCGAGCACTATGATGCGATCGGCCATACGAACAGTGGAGAATCGATGCGAAATAAAGAGCGCCATCTTGCCGGTCGTGAGTTCGGCAAAGCGCTTGAAGACTTCGAACTCGCTGCGGGCGTCGAGGGCCGCGGTCGGCTCGTCGAGGATGAAAAGTTGTGAATTACGCAGATAGGCGCGCGCCAGCGCAAGTTTTTGCCATTCGCCGCCGGAGAGATCGACGCCACCGTCGAAGCGGCGGCCGAGCATCTGATCGTACTTTCCTGGAAGCCGGGCGATCACTTCATCGGCCAAGCTCTTCTGCGCGGCGTCCTGCAACCGCGTGAGGTCTTCCACTTCATCAATTTTTCCGACTGCGATATTTTCCCGCGCCGTCATTTCATAGCGCATGAAATCCTGGAAGATCACTCCGATTTCGCGATAAAGATCTTCGAGGTCGTACTCGCGAAGGTCGACTCCATCGAGCAGAATCTGCCCATCCGTCGGATCATAGAGGCGCGTGATGAGCTTGACGATAGTCGTCTTCCCTTGACCGTTCTCGCCGATCAAGGCAACCCGCTCTCCGGGATGGAGATGGAAATTCAGATGATCGACGACCAGACGGCTGCTACCGGGATAGCGGAAGGAAACGTCGCGAAACTCGAATCCGCGGCGAATCGGCCGGGGAGCCGGAAGCGCGTTCGGTTTCGATTGAATCGTCGGCTTCATCTGGAAGAAAGCCAGCAGGTCGGTCAGGAACAACGCCTGATCGGCGATCCCCGATAGAGTGGAGAAAACCTGCTGGATGTTGCTGCTGGCCTGCATGATGGCGGTGATCAGGAAATAGAAAGTACCGATCGTCAGGCGACCGGCGACAGTCCGCCAAATCACGTAGGCATAGCCGCCGTAGTAGCCGCCCGTGCTGATGAACGACAGGATGGAGCCAATGCCAAGCCGCTTGCGAGCGAGTTCGACATCCTGCTCGTAAATGATGTCGGAAAGCTTCGCAAAGCGCTGCGTGAAAAATCCCGCCAGATTGAAAAGCTTGAGCTCTTTCGCGGCTTCCTTGGTGGCTCCTGCCTGGCGCAAGTAATCGAGCTGACGCTTGATCGGAGTCTGACGGAAATTTTTCGCGTAACCGAGAAAGGCGAAGTGCGTTTCTCCGAGGAACGCCGGGACGACCGCGAGAACTAACAACAACATCAGCCACGGGGAATAGAACATCACCGCGGCTGAGTACGCGACTGCGGTAATCACCTGCAATTCGAGGCGTCCAATGGACTGAATCATCACCAGGCGGTCGGTGGCCTGCACCCGCGCGCGTTCCAGCCGATCGTAAAAAACGGGATCTTCATACGCGGTCAGGTCCAGCTCTGAAGCGTGCTTCATGACTTCGATACTGACGTGTCTCGTGTACTTGTTTGCAAGGAGAGCGTCGGAATAATCGATCATGCGGGTAAGGATGCTGCCCAGCACGGCCAAGCTGAACTCGATTCCGACCAGCCACCAGAGCCGGGTTGGGACGGCCTGGGTTCTCAGAGCGTTGGCGACGATGTCGATGATGAGCTTCGCGACGTAAGTCAGCGCAAGCGGCAGGAGTGCGGCGAGAACGCGCCCCACGATGCCGAACAGCACGACTCCCGGTCCCGATTCCCAGACAATCTTCAGCACAGGCGGAACGTTGCGCAAAGCGGAAAGACGCTCGCGCCAGCTGCTCAAGAAGGTTTGCCGATCAGACATCGGTTAAAGCCTTTAGTTTCAATCTATTGGGTCGTTCCGAGAACGTACTCCATGGGGGACACGGCCGCCGTCGAGCTCCAGCGACTGGAGTTCACCGAATATACACCGGAAATCCCCTTCTTGAAACGCGTTCTTTGATGAAAAATCGATACTTACGGTTGGGCAGAATCCCTCGTGGACGGGCGCACGAGGCCTAATCTTTAACGAAACCGGCGCGCTCCATGCCACGCTGAGCTTCTGGAGTCTTCATGAACGTATTCCAGACGAAACCAGTCCTCAAGTTTTCAGCCATAAGCATGGTGATGCCGGTATCAATCCCGATTACATCGTGATCGTACCAACCGCTGAGGGGATTAAAGGCATTGACGAAGCCGTATTTGCTCCACGCGGCGCCGTAGCGGTTGCGGATGTTCTTCAGCACGCGGAGGGTCGCCTGCGGGGCGAACGGCAGTGAGCCACCGGTTGCACTGGGAGTGATCGTTCCATCGATCGGACCGACGGCGGGAGGACCTCCCCAGACGACATAGCCGTTCGGGCCGTCGGACGCGGTAATGCCCCACAGATCGTCGGTGTAATCCGGAAACTTCTTGCCCAGTTCGAGGCAGAACCGGCGATGCACTTCGGTGGCGATCACGGAATTCTGGAAGTAATCAGCGTATTTATCGCGCTTGCCGCGGAAATCAAACCATGCCTGCGAATATTGATGGACGAACAACGGCGCAAATGACCCGATGTAGCGCAGGCCGTCATATTCAAACGTCAGGCGCTTCCAGGCATTCCAAGCTTCCGGCTTGAGAGGGTGCGAGGAAGATCCCATGCCCAGCAAGTACATCATCATGAGTTCGCTGTAGTAATCCCAGCGAGAAGCAAGAAAACCGACCTCGGGGGTCCAGCCGTGAGAAAGCAGCGAGGTGTCTTCCGAGAGCCAAGTCCATTCCACACGCTGAAAAATCAGGTCGGCAAGTTGGGTGATGGCAGAATGTTTAAAGTGTTCGCGGCAGGTCAGAACGCCACAAAGGAGAATCGCGGTATCGACCGAGGAAATCTCAGATTCCCAAACTCGCTCGCCAGTGTTGATGTTGGCCCAGTGATAGAAAAATCCGCGATGCTGCGGCAATTTCTTCCACAAGAAATTCAGTGTCGCAAATAGACGTTCCAAAGCGGCGGCCCGCGTCACCAATCCACGTTTCTCGGCGATGCATAGAGCGGTGAGACCAAAGCCGGTGGCGGCGATGCTGGCGACAAGCCCCGGGGTTCCGCCCTGCAGACTAGCCCGATCCTGAATCATGCCGGTCTTGGGATTCTGCTGCTCCCAGAAGAAAAGGAAGCTGGCAGATTCGAGTTCGTTGAGAAACTGATCGTCTTCGGGAGAGAGACTGAATTGTCCGGGAGGGAGATCCTTTTCGTCTTTAAGATTCTGAGGAGCGGACTGCGCAGCGCCTTGCGCGAGCAAAGGACGGCCCAGAGGCAAGCACAAGCCTGCACCCAGAACCTGCCGCATCAGTTGCCGGCGCGACAATCGATTAGCGTGAACGTCTGTCATCCGCGTCGTATTCTAGACAAACAACGAGGGCAAGACGGCAACCAAGAAAGATGCGGATTACGGCTTGATGGATGCCGTCGTCCTGACGTCCTGCGGTGCAGCAATCGTTGCTTAAATTACCATCATTCATTAATTTAAATCAGCGGACGTAACCGCGTGACAGGTGTGACCCTCAAACGGATACTCGGATTCGGCCTGATCGTGATCGTCGTGATCGCGCTGGCGATCGGCACCGTTGCGTATTTCCGCTGGCGCAGCCACAGGATTATCGTCCTGCAAGGATCGATCATGGTGAAAGACTCCGACGTCCGCAAGCAGAGACCTATCGCCGGCGTCCAAGTCACCGCCATCGACAGTTTACAGATAGAAACGGTCAAATCTGATTCTTCCGGGCTTTTCCTGATTCCATTGCACGAAGGAACGAAGCGTGGACAGCCAATAACGCTCGAATTCCGGCATCCGGATTATTTCCTGCTTGATCTGCCGGAGTTCGTGGGCGACAAGCTCTATGTCGTCCACATGGTACCGCGGACGACGAGTGCCACAAGCGAAGGCCGTCCACCAACCAACGTGGGAAATGTCACTGTACGATACACGGTTAAAACCGTTACCGACGTAAATATCGGAAGCGCTGTGAAGACCTTTCAGGTCGAGAATCAGGGGAACGTGCCCTGCAAGAATCAGCACCCGTGCTCGCCGGATGGAAAGTGGAAGGCGACGATCGGCTCGACCACACTGGATGCGGGAACCGGGAACGAGTTTCGGGACGCACGAGTTTCGTGCATTGCAGGACCATGCCCTTTCACCAGGATTGAATCGGAGCACTCTAACAAAGGCGGACAGATCATCGAGGTTTCGGCCCGCGATTGGTCTACGACCGCGACATTCCTGCTGGAAGCGGAAGTGCTGCACAATATGCCGACATCAGCCGCGCACGAGTTTTTCCCGGTCATTTTCGGGAGAGAGTTGAGCTTTACATTGCCCGCTGCGGTGGAGGGAGTGACGATCGAGGCGGATGTCGATCAGCAGCGAGTATTCTTCCCTCTCGGACCGGCTCTTATTCTCAGCTGGGCTAATTGCAGTGCGAGCGAGAACCCGGATCGGACGCGAGTTTTCCGGTGTGAATTGAAGCCGGGATATCAGTTCCGGTAAGGGCAGCGCGGCTAATAATCAGATGGTTTGCCTGTTGGCGCTGTCGCTTGTGGAAGTAGTTCCTGCATAATTCGCACGCCTGAACTTGTTCCTACAAGATCGGCGCCGGCCGCCAGCAAATCTCGGACCTGCTGCGCGGTCTTGATTCCGCCCGAGGCTTTAACTCGGATGTGAGGCGGGGCTGCCGCCCGCAGGAAGCGGATCTGGTCGGGAGTGGCCACACCGACTGCGCCTCCGCTCGCATTTTTCAAGTAACTGGCGCCGGCGTCGATGCTGAGGGCAATCGCGCGATCACGCTGCGGCTCATTCAACAGTGGCAACTCCAGCATGATTTTCACCGGAATCTTGCCCGCAGCGCGCACGACGCCTTCGATGTCGTTGAAATACTCTTTCTCCATACTGGAAAGCAGAAAACCAACATTCGGCATGAGGTCGATTTCCTGGGCTCCGTCGTCGACCAGCAGTTTGGCTTCATGCGCCTTCGCAGCGCTGGTCATCGTGCCATACGGAAAGTCGATGAATGACGCGACTCGAATCTCGGTGCCGCGCAAGCGTTCCGCGGTTCGCTTCACCCAAGCGGGAGGAATCATGGCGGCATGAAATTGATAGCGCTCGCACTCGGAAATGTGCGTATCCCAGAGAGCTTCCGTTAGAACGTTGGAGATCAATGTGTGCTGGATGCGCCGGGCCAAGCTGCGCGTTTCGACGTCGGCTGACGCTGACTTCGACTGGGGCACGTTGGTTTGGAATTCACTGTGAGGCACGCTGCTCCTTATAACTGCGCTGACACGCTATCGCTGATGCTTTGGCCCACTCGAAATCCGACCGAGCCACGACGGAATTTCTATTTTATGTTGCTGGCAGAAGGCGCGAACTTCGTCGCATCGAGGCAGGGACGGGACGACTCCTTCTTTCGTGACGGCCATGGCTCCCGTAATGATCGCGAAGCGGACGGCATCTTCCATCCTATCCCCATGAGCGAGGGCGACGGCAAGGCCTGCGTTGAAGGCGTCGCCAGCTCCGGTCGTGTCAGCGGCTTGCACTGAAATTGCGGAAAAATGCTGGTGGTGCTTGCCGCTGATTAATAGAGCTCCTTTCTCCCCGAGTGTCATGACCACGTGCTTCACTCCGAGGCGAAGAAGTACTTCCGCAACGACCTCAGGCTCTGCCGCCGCGTCGGGAGAGAGGCCGGCCAATACTCTCGCCTCGGTCTCGTTGGGAGTGAGTACATCCACAAGGCTGAGAACGGAAGGAGCAAGAGGACGAACCGGAGCTGGATTCAGAATAGTGACGGCACCGACGGATCGCCCTCGCGCTAGCGCGCTTTCAGCAGCTGCGACCGGAATCTCTAATTGGGTGAGAACCACTGAGGCTGAATTCAGAACAAGATCGGCCTGCGACACATCGGTGGGCGTCAGCAATTCGTTCGCACCCGGATCAATCGCAATGGAATTCTGTCCAGTCCCAGCCTCGACGATGATGAAGCCTACGCCGGTCGGAGCCTCGGCCGAGCGGCTGACGAAGCGGGTATCGATGCCTTCCTGGCGATACAAATCGAGCGCCATGTCTCCGAAGGGATCTTTACCAATGCGGGCAACGAAGTCCACATGCGCACCGAGCCGGGCGCAGCCTACGGCTTGATTGGAACCTTTGCCGCCGAAGTCGACGCGGTAGCCGCTGCCGAGCAGGGTTTCGCCGGCCCCGGGAATTCGCTCAACTTTCATCGTCAACCCGGTTGCGTAGCTGCCCACGACAACGATGCGTGGAGTTCTCAATGGGAAGACCTGGAAAGTCGCGAAGATTCCGATGAGCGTTTTTCTTTCTTCATTCTTGTGGGCTATTTTAGAGTGGTTGCGCTCGGTATGAAACCTGGATCCGAAAGTTTCTTCGTCCCTCGGCAAGAAATTTCTCGCCCAGTGAGTGAAATATTGCGTCAAACAACCGACTCAATTTGAAAAAGAATGAAACGATGATGAATCTCTATCGATTGAAGCTTCAATTTTCGAGAGTCTGGATTGTTGGAATCGTTTTGTCGCTTCCGGTCGGCGCGACGGTTTCGCTGGCACAAGATGCGAAACAGCCGGAGCCGGCAAAAGCGCCGACGCAGCAGAACTCGGAATCACCGGCGAATCCGTTGCCTCCCGTTGACGTCGATGGCGAAGCGGCGCTGCATCACCTGAATGAAGTTATCAGTTGGTATCGTCACGCCACGACGGGGATTCAATCGGTCGGGCTGCCCAGCGACGCCATCTATCAAGACAATCTGAAGAGCCTTGGAGCGCAAGCTGTGCAACTGGCGTTTCAGTCCGCAAAGGCCGAGAGCGCGCTGATCAAAGCGCAGCAGAAGAGTGTTGCAAGTCGCGCGTCCAGCGAAACGACGCAAGCGCAAAATCTGGCGCAGATGGAGGCAAAGACTTCGGCTCAGATTGAGCAACTGCAGTCGCAAATCCAGACATTGAATGCGCAGCTCGAGAAGACCTCGGCCTCAAAACGCGTCGGCCTCACATCGCAGCGAGATGCGTTACAAAGTGAACTCGAGCTGCAAAAGTCGCTTCTCGACGCGCTTCAGAAGATGGCGGCATTCGTGGAATCGAACGGCGAGATGGCGGGAGGTCTCGAAGGCGATATCAGCCGGCTATCCAAGTCGGTCCCGGAGGTATTCGGTACTCCGGAGAAAGATCAAAAAACGGTTCCAGCCCCGGCGGCAGCCAAACCTTCATTCGCAAACAGTGGAGGCCTGATCAGCGAAGCGATCACTCTTTATGACTACATGAGCGCGGCTCACCAGATTGAGGGAATCGTCAAGCAAACCGACTACGTTCGCGACGTGGCCGATCGGTTACGCACACCACTCCGCGATTCACTGCGAGCGACGATCCAGCAGAGCCAACAACTCGCCAATCAACCTCCCGCCACCGATCCGCAACAACTGCAAGTGGAGCGACAGAGCTTCCAGGCAATCACCGAACGCTTCAAGCAGCTTTCCGGCGCGCTCATGCCGCTCAGTCAAGAAATGATTGTGCTGAACGACAGCAAGACGAATTTCGAGGAATGGCGCAGTTCGATCGAGCGCGAATCGAAATACATTCTTCGATCCGTACTGCTACGCGTTCTTGCGATTGTCGTGGCACTGGGAGTGATTCTGTTTCTGTCGGAAATCTGGCGGCGCGTCACTTTCCGTTATATCGGCGATCCGCGCCGGCGACGGCAATTCTTAGTCATGCGGAGAGTCGTCATCGGCTTTCTGATTGTGGTTGTGCTGATCATGGGCTTCGTCAGCGAGTTCAGTTCACTTGCGACGTTTGCCGGATTCATCACGGCAGGTATCGCCGTAGGATTGCAAGCTGTCCTTCTTTCAGTCGCGGCGTATTTCTTTATCATCGGGCGCTACGGGATACGCGTGGGCGACCGGATCAGCGTCGCCGGCATCACGGGCGATGTGGTCGATATCGGATTGGTCCGGCTGTATCTCATCGAATTAGCAGGTACCGGGCTGGACTTCTATCCGACGGGAAGAATCGTGGTGTTCTCGAATTCCGTTCTCTTCCAGGCCGGCACGCCGCTCTTCAAGCAGATTCCGGGGACCGAGTATTCGTGGCACGAAGTTGTCGTAATGATCGCTCCTGGCGGAAATCACAAAGTTGCGCAAGAAAAGTTGGTCGCCGCCGTGAATTCGGTGTACGCGCAATACAGCGGCGAGATCGAGCGTCAACATGCCGGCATTGAGCGGCGTGTCGATTTCCAGCTTGAGATCCCGCGTCCCGAAGCGCGCCTGCAGTTCGCCGACGCTGGACTGGAATTGCTGGTGCGCTATCCGGTCGAGATTCGGAATGCGCCGGACATTGACGAGGAGATGACCAGGAAAGTGCTGGAGTTGATCGAAACCGATGCGGCGGCGAAGAGCGCCGTCTCAGGCACGCCAAAGATAAGATCGGCAGTCAAAGGCTGAAACACTCTCTTCGCTACGCACAGCGCTAATGCCCCAACTCGCTCCGAAGGTGCTTCGACAGCTTCTCGATCTGTTTCAGTTTTTGGATCAGATCCTTGGACATCAGGCCTTTGTTGGCGTTCTGCACGTCTGGTGGTACAGACGCAGCCAGGCTCGCGAGTTGCTCGGCTTCGCCGCGCATGGCGACAGTATCGACAACTAGCCGCGAAGAAGTCGTAGATTCATTCTGAGCCTGCAGCTCTTGGGAGTGCCGCATCTGCGGCGGAAGTGGTCGAGGACTTTGGGACAAGCAGACTAACCCGAGCAACAGCACGACAGAGATCGTAAGGGTGAGCTTCACCACCGCCTCCTAACGTGCAAGTGGCGAGGATTCTACTACCGTCGTGCTAGTTCGGCTACGAATCTTTGTGAAGGGGAACCGAAACTTCGCTATTTGAGTTTACTGCCCTGCTCAGCGTCGACGACACAGCGAAAGCCGATGGTTGCAGCGCGGTCGCGGCCGGGGGACATGAGCAGATACTTCTGGTGCTCATCCAAGCGGTAAGTTTGCGGGAAATACCAGATGGATCCCCGGGGCTGATAGGCAGCGCCTCCGCGGAGGATTGCGGCCCGAGTGTGGTCGTCGCGAAATTCATCGGTCCATTGCAAGACGTTTCCTGTCAGATCGAGGACTCCGAAGGTGCTCGCTCCGGCTGCAAATGTAGCCACATTCGGCAGCGGCGAGATGGTGCGTCCGTGATCGGGTGGCGGCAGAGCTTGCGCGTTCCAGTCGTTGCCCCACGGATAGATGCGGCCGTCCGCAGACTGAGCCGCGGATTGCCACTCCCATTCATGAGGAAGCCGCTTGCCGGCCCACGCAGCATAAGCGCGAGCATCTTCGATAGAGACCCATGTGACCGGCTTTTGAGCCCATCCTTCCGGATAATGACCGTCTTTCCAGTCGCGAAGGAAGTTGTGATCGTCCTTCGGATGGTAGTTAGTCGCAGCCAGAAATTTGGCGAAGTCGGCGTTGGTGACGAGGGTGCGATCGATGTAGAAGGCCGGCACGTGCAAGGGGTGAGAGTGATTGCGGCGGGGCGAGTCCTCCCAGGGGTACTGAACGTCGACTCCGGGATCGTTGCCGCCTTCGATCTCGATTCCACGCACCTGGAAGTTGAATTCTCCGCCGGGAACCAGAATCATCCCGGGGGGCGCTGCGGCCGCGAGATTCGTTGGTTTGATCTCGACCATCGTCTGCGGCACGGCTTTCCATTCGCGAGAAAACGATGCGAGCGGACGGCGGGAACGCTGCGCCATGAAGTCGAGCAGGCCTTTTACTTCGCCTGACGCAGGGTACTCATCCGTCGCCAGGACAGCGCCGAAACCTCGGCCTTCGATGTCGAAACTCAACGTGGCCTCGTTTCCTTTCAGTTCGGGCTTGAGTTCGATTCCGTGCCACAAATCGAAGAAATGAGTGCCGGCTTGCGCTGGAATGCGCAACTGCGGGCCGGCAACGTTGTATTCATTGCGGTTCACGATCGTCCAGAGGGCGCTTGAATCGTTCGGGAAGCGGCTGGCGAAGACGCCGTCTTGCAGCGTTGGAGATGTGAGGTTGCCATTCGGGACTGCGAAGATTCGCGGCCATCGCACGCTCGATAGCCGTAAATCGAAGCACGGCTTCGGCATCGTTGGGGTTCATGCCGTACCAGAAGCCCCAAAGATTCTCGAGAACGGCATAGCCCTCGCCATTGAAAAAGGCGTGTTGCAGGCTGTCAGTCTTATCGCGCGTGAAGCGGTCGGTCACGCTGACCATGTGGCGCGGCTCCAGCCATTTCGTCTTGGTCACCATGGGAATGAAGGGGTACTGTTTGCCTTCCCAAGTCACCCAGTCGTTCCAGGAAATATTCGTCCATGCGATCGATTCATCGCGGGGCTGGAATTGCGGCTCGAGGGCCAGTGGCGCGCCAACGCCGTCGGAAGCCTGACGGAAATACGCCGGAACGGTTTCGAGCGTATCGAAGTTGATGCCGTCAGCACCGATGTCTTTCATTTCTTGCGCAAGGGCGGTCGCGAGGTCGCGCTGCTCCTGCGTGCCTGTGTCCCATGCGAGAAATGGAAAGAAGACTTTTACGCCGCGATTGTGAAATTGCTCGACGAGATGATGCAGGCCGAAGATTCCTCCGGGGAGATCCTGCAGGAGCGCGAATTGATTGCGATCGTCGATTCCGAGATTGGGATAGACGTGCCAGATCAGAACGGCGTCAACCTTGCCGAGGCGCTGTTCGGTTTCGTGCAGGAAGCGGTCGACGGTGTATTCGCCTTTTTCCGGATCGTAGAGACTGCGATCCCAGATGAGAACCTGCACCTGCAGGAAAACGTGCTGTGTCCACTCGAGATCGGGGCGCTCATATTGAGTGCCTTGATAGCGCAAGCGGACGCGGCGATCGGCGCGCCATGCATTGAGACCTTCGAGCCATGAGGCAGTTTGAGCAGGACTGTCGGGGCCGGAGAAAAACACTTCGCTGGGCGGCGGCGGTTCGGTAAGGTTCATCACCCCGGTCACGGAGACGAGTCCGTGCGAAGATTTCCATTCGTCGGACGAAGCGGTCAACGCTATGAAAAGGACAAGACCTGCGACAGCAGCAATTCTCCAGAGGTTTGCGCGACAGTTCATGATGTTTAAAATGACTGAGTTCGATGTGTTTTCCAGGTTTCTGAGCGGTCCTTATTTCCTGAAACCCTGATTTTCTTTGAGCCTGAAGGATCTGAGGCATGACTCGTGGTGCGGTGAGGGGAAATCGCCCCAAGACCCGAAGGTCGGCGGATTTCGAGCTCCGCGGTGGGTTCCGAACCGTTAGGCAAGTTCTTTAATCTACCCGATTCTATAATCGCTATCCAGAAATTTGTTTTGACGCGTCCTGATCGCTTTGGAGCCCTTCTTGGCCACAAGACTATCAGTTTTCCGCAGTGCACATTGTCGGCCGGAAACGATCTACCCTTCGCGGAAGTGGCTTGGTCCGGACACGCGGTGACACCCCGACTTTTCAGGGAAGCGTAGTTCGATAACCTGGAGACTATCGATCCAACAACACTGCCATTTCTTCAGACTCGCCCCAAGGCTTCACATATAGGGCTTTGCTTATCGCTCCGGGCCCGTTTGGCCCCATCTCGTAATAAACCTTAGCGTCAAGCGGAAAGCGTTTCAAAGCGTCGGTCAGATCCTTCACGGTCCAAATCTTGTCTGCCATGTTTCCCCATTCGCCAATACTCTGCGACAGAAAAGCGCGGGCCTGAAAATGGCCCGCGCTGACGATGAACGGTGGATGTGAAACTAAAGCGTGACACTGAGCATAATGTTCACGCCCGGATAGTTCGCGTTACACAGGTAGTACACGCCATCAATTTCGATGACATAGACGTCCTGCGTATACAGCCAATTGCTTGGCCAAACGCCCTGGAATCCGAACCAGTAGCCGCCGTACTGGAATCGGCGATTGCTGTAGTCGGACTGAGTGACGCGAAACCGGTGTTGCTCTCCAAAGTGCGCCCGGTAACGATCGTCGGGAATGCGGCCATTGCCGTTACCGCTGGCATGTTGGTCCTGTTTTGCAGGCTTGGCTTCCTGGCTGTGTTGCTCCTGCGCGTTTTTTTCTTCCTTGTTGTTGTTCTCTTGCCGCGCATTGTTCTCTGCGGATTTTGCGTTCTTGTTTTCTTCTTGCTGGGCTTTGTTCTCTTCAGGTTTCGTGTTCTTCGGTTCTTCCTGCCGAGCGTTCTTTTCTTCTGGTTTTGCGGATTTCTCGGGTTGCGCCTTCTTCTCTTTTTCCTGGGCTGGCTTGTCTTTGTTCTCTTCCTGCTGATCGTGTTGTTCCTGCTGCGCGTATGCCGGAATTCCAACTCCGAGGGTCAAAGTGAGAACTGCTGTACTGATAGCTCCAACGAGTTTCATAAAATTTGTCTCCATCTATCGAATCGTTTTATACCTGAGGCCTACCGCAAGCTGCCTGTTGTCGGGTTGACTGGACTGCCGATCGCCTCTCCGGACACGAGAAGCTCGACTCTCCGGTTCTGCTGACGTCCAGAAGAGGTGTCGTTGGAGGTTACGGGCAACGTATTACCGAAGCCTCTGGCCGAAACCGAATTCGTTGCTACGCCTTGCTGGACGAGGTAATCACGAACCGAACCGGCACGATTTTCTGAAAGGGTTTGATTCATCGAGTCGCCGCCCACGTTATCGGTGTAGCCGCCGACCGCAATGTTGAGTCCTGGATAAGCGAGCAGAATGCCGGCGACCTTCGCCAGTTTCTCGCGTGCTCCCGGTTTCAACGTGTATTTTCCACTGTCAAACAACACGTCGGACATGCTGACGATTAATCCGCGTGCGGTATCGCGAGTCTGAAGAATCGAGTTCAGCTGCTCGGACAATTTCGCGCGCATTGCCGCTTTATCGGTTTCTGCCTGTTGTGCATTCAAGTTCGCCTGCTGTGCGGTGGCACGAGATTGATCCGCATCCGCCTGCGCTGCCGAGAGTGCGGTAGCTGAGGAAGCCTGATTGGCTGCCATATCCGACTGAGCCTTCGCTGTCGCTGCTTGTGCATCCGCAGTGTCATTGCGTGCATTGGCAGCATCGGACTGGGCCCGAGCGTTGGCAGCTTGAGCATTCATGGTGTCAGATTGAGCCTGATCTCTGGCAGCTTGAGCTTTTGCCGTATCGGACTCAGCTTGCTGTTTCCGAAGTAGTGCTTCGTCGGCTCGGCCCTGCAGTCTTGCCTGCCTGTCAGCTGAATCACGACGCTCATTGGCGAGGCGTACGTCGTCCATTTTCTTGACTGCGATTTCGCGAGCGTCTTCGGCCGTCTGCACTGCTTCACGCGAGGTAGCGATTAGCGGCTTCTTGTCGATGTGCTTGTTAGTGGCATCGGTATCCGCACTATCCATCAGCTTGACGGCGTGCTGATAGCTATCTGGGGCGTACTGCTCGGCTCCCTCGGATTGAGCGATACGCAACGCGTTCCGCGCCTCAAAGAATTCCAGTGGCAGCTTCGCATTCAGAACGACGGGGTCGAACTTATACCCAGTGGGGATGTATCCGCCACGCTCCATCAGTTCGTACTTTGCATTGACCGCCTCGCTGGTTCCTTTCGTATCTTCACGGATCACATTCTCGAGCACGACTACGTTGCTCGGCTGGCGAACCGCATAGTAAGGCTCGGCGGTAACGATCAGCGCGAAGGCCTGCAGATCGGTGGTCACGTTCAACTTGCTGCGATGGTTGCCGCCGATCAGAACTTCACCCAGATTCACAGCGCGGCCCTCGGGCGAAATCGCCCACAGGACGTAAGTCAGATACTCATTACCAAACGTCGTCGGTTTTTGCAGGTCGCCGAACTCGGCTTCGATCGCGATGGAACCGCGCTTGCTGTTGATCTGGGCGACACCATTCGCTGATGGCATCAGGTCGGTTCCGGCAAAATCCAGCTTCGAGCTTCCGCTGCGATGTTGATAGTTGATGGCCTGCACGCTGCGGCTGATCACGGTGACCCGGAAGGTGGGCGTCGTACTCATGGGTTCGACGGTTAGGTTTTGGGAATTGGTTTGAGCAAACGCGCTCAAACTGAGGGTGATGCCTGCTGCTAATATCAGCTTCGATTTCACAATGACTCCTTGGGGCAGATACTTGCCTACTTCGTCAATTGATCTTGCGTCGCGCATTCAGCGTCGTGGCGGATCTCCCTTACGAGAGCAGCAACATTCCGACATGGATCCGGGATAGCGAATGAAAGAGCCCGAATACATTCAGGAGCCACAACACCACGGCGATGACCACTACGCCGTTCAGGATTGACTTGATCGATGACTGCATGGGGATGAAGCGATTTACCAGCCACAGCAGAACACCAACCACGATGAGAACTTCCAGGAGTTGAATTAAAGGCATGATCCTTGACCTTCCTTTTTCGCGAGCTAAGCTGCGCGGACTGACGCCCTCATCTGCAGGGGTTGTAGCCTCGATTTCGATTTGAACTTTTAGAGTCGAATCGTGTTCCGCCGCAAGGTTTGGCGGCATGCACGCATGAAGAAGGCTGATTGGCCTCGACTCCAGCTTAAGAATGAGAGCAGCGAATCAGATGTCGCGGCTCGTACTCACACTCAGTAGAGTAAGAATGACAGGTCTGGAAGTACGCGTCTGAGCAAGATAGCTCACATCGGTCAGTCGATGTTTCGAGCAACGATTAGGCTGCGAGCGCGCAAACCTTCAGGCTACACGATGACGATTCGCTCCCACGCCAGAGCTTTGGGAGCGATCGGGCCGAATGGGCGCATGCGACGTCGGCAAATCGAATTCCCGCCCGCAGTCGAAACAGACCTTGTATGTACGATGCTTGATCGTGAACACACGGCTCAGATGACGATGCCTGCAGCCAAAAAGGAACTGGAAGATGCCCCAGAAGAACTTCATAAATCCTGCGCGCGTTGTCGTCGTTCGCAACTTCCGTTAGCATCCAGCCACTCAAGCAGAGAGCGCACGCTAGCCCGCGCCAGGGCAATCGCACAATCCGCAGCTCCGTAATAAATGTTGAGCGTGTCGCCGTCTGCGTCCATGGTGTATCCGCACGGGAAGACGACATCGTTCACGTCGCCGTGGCGTTCGTATTCGGCTTCAGGCCCAAAGATCCATGAGTCTCCGCGGAGCAGGCATTTTGCCGGATTCTCGAGCTCGAAAAGGGCCAAGCCCAGGCGATACAGACAGCCCGATGGTGTATGGCGTACTCCGTGATAGAAAACAAGCCATCCTCGGGAAGTCTCGATGGGTGGCGGCGAGAGGCCGATCTTGTTGGCATCCCACCAGGCACCCCGCCTCGCCTCCAGCATCAGCCGGTGCCTGCCCCAATAGCGCAGATCAGGAGAGTATGAAATCCACATGTGCGAACCCAGCGTTGTCATGGGGCGATGAATGAGGGCCCAGCATCCGTCGATTCTCCGCGGCAGCAGAGCGGAATCTTTGTCATCGGGCGGCATAATGACGCCGTATCGCTCGAACGTGCGGAAATCTTTCGTCAGAGCCAACGACACCCCAGGTCCGCCGCGCGAATAGGACGTGTAGGTAATGACGTACTGCTGCAGCTCAGGAACGAACGTGATACGAGGATCTTCAATGCCCCAGATCTCTTCCGGATGGTGCTTCGGATCGGGCATTAACGTGGGCTCAGTATCGATTTGCCATCCATCGACGCCGTTGGGAGAGCGCGCAGCGCAAAAGTGCGACAAGCCCCGTCGATCCTCTACTCGGCAGAGCAGCAGTGTCGTGCCGTCCGCGAGTAGCGTCACGCCGGCATTGAAGACGCTGTTGATGGGATAGGGCCAATCTTTACTCGTGAGGATCGGGTTCGCGGGATGGCGATGGAGCAACGGTTCGAAGCGAGTGCCCAGAACGCTTACTGGCTTTTCTACGGGTACAGTCATGAAAGGATGTCCTTTTGTTCGGGCTCTTGCAGTGAGCGCATTTCCAGGAGTGCTGTCAGGAAGGAAAGCGTTGATTCTGCTCCCTGGTTTTCGTTGGCGCGGTCGGGATGCAGCCCGTCCCGGCAACCGCCAGTGACGGAGTCATAAAGAGGAAGTTGCAGATCGTTGTCGCCGAGGAACCAGTTGAACGCCGACCATGCTTCGCTGCGCCAGCGATTGTCATTCGTCACTCGGTACGCCTGCAAACAAGCGGAAACCGCACCTGCGGCCTCAAGCGGTTGCTGATCGAAGCGAGCTTTTTCACTACCGTGATGACAAAAACCCTGTGAACCGATCGGGACAAAATGGCCATTGGCCTCGCAGCGCTGCATTTCGAGCAACCAATCCAGGGATTCCAGGCCGCGTGAAACCATGTGGTCATCCGAGGACGCTGCGCCGACGAGCAGCAAGGCTTGGGATAATCTCGCGTTTCCGTAAGCCAGAATGTTCTCAAACCATTTCCAATCCGACCGCCGGACAGAGTCATACATTTCGACGAGCCGTCGACTGAGAACGGATCTTATCTTCTGTGCGTCGCGATCTCCCGGATACGAAGTGAGGTATTCCTGAACACCGAGCAGCGTATACGCCCACGCCCTTGGACTGTGAAACTCCAACACCGCAGGAAGCGAAAACTCGAACAGGCGGCCAGCAGCTCCCCTCAGTCCCTGATCTTGGGATCTGCCTAGAACGGTTCCAAGGGCCCACAATGCTCTCCCATGGGAGTCTTCGGAACCAACCGGTTCGTTCCAACGCCGATCATAGCGAAGGAAATTCTTGAATCTGCCCTTCGAGGGGTTGAAGGCGTGCTCCAGAAATGCTGCATAACGCAAAGCAGATGTTTCCGTGGATGGATTCACGCTTCCGCCTTGATGCTTTTC
This sequence comes from uncultured Acidobacteriota bacterium, assembly GCA_963787685.1. Lineage (GTDB taxonomy): Bacteria > Acidobacteriota > Terriglobia > Terriglobales > Acidobacteriaceae > Sulfotelmatobacter. The sequence continues at coordinate 526,475 of CAWBED010000014.1, read as the reverse complement.
CATTTGCCCAAGCAGCACCGCAAGAATGAGAGCGCGCGCGTTGTCGTCGGTTGCATATCCTTCCCGCCGGTTCGGGATTGTGAAGATCGAGTGCTGCAACATCCCGGTGTCATCGGTCATGCGATTCAGGTGATTTAGGTTCAACTCCGGCAACTGATCCAACGACTTGGAAATCATTCGGGCTGAGAACTGAACTCTTGGAACTTCCATGCGGTCGCTGCGAGCCCGCGCAAAACTTTCCATGTAGCCCTGCGCTACTTGTTTCCACACCATCTCGCGTCCAAACAGATAGGCGCGTTTGCGCATGGCATGACGAACCGCCGGAGTATCAAGGAGTTCGATTGTTTTTAGTGCGATCGCCTCGGGATTCTGGAAGGGGACGAGCGCTCCTCTGCGATCGTCCAGCAACTCGATCGCGTGCCAATATGGAGTCGAGATGATCGCTTTGCCGGCGCCTAAGGCATAGGCGAGCGTTCCCGAAACAACCTGGGCTTCGTGACGGTAGGGCGTGATGTAAATATCCGCAGCGCCGATAAACTCGACCATTTGCTCCGGGCTGACGAATCGGTCGTGAAAAATCACTTGCGATTCCACTCCGATTTCTTTTGCCAACGCCTGCAAACTAGACCGATACTTTTCGCCTTCACGGCGCAGGATATGGGGATGAGTAGCGCCCGCGACCACATACGCAACATTCTTGTGTTTCGAGAGAATCTGCGGCAATGCTTGAATCACGTTCTCGATTCCCTTATTCGGTGAAAGCAGACCGAACGTAAGCAGAACCGCTTTCCCTTCGACCGCAAATCGATCCTTGTAGAAATTTGGATCCAGAAATGGCAGGTCTGGGACTCCATGCGGCACTATGTCGATCTTGTTGCCCGGGACTTTGAAGATTTCCTGCAGGAATTGCGACGACAACTGGCTCATGACGATAAGCCGGTCCGAGAGCGCTGCGATTTCCTCCATCACCATCAGTTGGTTAGGGTCGGGCTCGCGCAGAACCGTGTGCAGCGTTGTCACCACTGGCATCTTCAGGGCGCGCAGCAGGTGCAAAATGTGGCTACCGGCCAGACCACCGAAGATTCCATACTCATGCTGCAGACACACCATGTCGATGTTGTTGAAATTAAGAAATTCAGCAGCTTGCTGGTACGAGGTGAGGTCGTCTTGGGCGAGCGACCATCGCACCCTTGCGGGATAGTCGTAGCCCTCCTCGGTGTCGTTGACGGGAAGCGCCAACAGTCGTGCCGTGCCATATTCTGCTGAGATGGCGGTGCACAAATCTGTGGTGAATGTGGCGATTCCACAATGCCTTGGAAGATAGTTGCCCACCACAGCGATTCGACTGGGCAGAGATACCTTCGATAGCGGTCGAGGCCTAGGCGGTGCGGGTTCTTCGCGAATAAGCGGACGCGGGCCGACAACTTGTAGAAGAACCGTTGGATGCACTGTGTTTGGTAGAGACATCTTCCCTCTAAGAGCTGTTTGGGAAGCCGCGACGAAAAGGCCGCTCTCCCGATCATGGCAAGCGAGCGCTTGCCTTTAAGACCAGATGACTGGCCTCAGTGCGTTTGTTCCTGATCTGTATTGCACCCACCGGTGGATTTCTTCTGTTGCCAGTATTCAACGGCAGTGGACCTGAGTACTGGTCAAAATTGACCAGTCGCCGCCTGAAATTGGAAATGCTGGTTGATCAATTCCGCAGGAGGCGCAGCTCCTGATGTGACTAGCCATGCACCCGTACTGGTACCAACTCCGGAGTGCGCTGAGAATTCTGGACGACCTTCGCAGCGTCTTCGGCCGCAAATTTACCCATCATGAGAGCCAGCTTGAGATTGGTTGTCATTTGGAAAGGCACCCGAGCAATGCTCTGTACGTAAGCAGGGGCACGGGTTCCGCGATGATTTACTTTCACAAGAAATTTGATGTTGTTCATGATTTTTCCTATTCACTCAAAGGATAAGGACAATGACAGGCGAGATCCGCGGCTATAAACCTTTATAAGGTTCGTAGGGAGATCCGCGCTCAGGCTTTTCGGCGTATGGCTGGTAAGGAGGCTCAGATAACGCAGGCTTCTCGGAGTAAGGCTCATACGGCGTTTCGGGCAACAGTGGTTCCAGAGGTTTGTCTGCAGCGGTAGGCACTTGATTGAACATTCATTGCTCCTGTACAAACTCGTCTCGAAGCCGGGAACCCAGCCCTCACGGAGGTTCCGGACCACAACCTACACCTGCACTCCATCTCTTTCGATGATGCGCCCTGCCTGGGATTTCGCGATGGTCAAAATTGACCATCTTATTGGCGAGCAGCCATGCAAGGTGTAGCCATGAAAGCCAAAAAAGACAAAGCGGAGCAAGCTCTGCGCGTAAGTTGTCCGACATGCGGAGCGAAACGGGGCGAAAAGTGCGAACTCAGTACGGGACTGCCCCGCACCGAACCGCATCGAGACCGCCGGTTAGCGTCGAAGGAAACCTAATCTGTCGCCGAGTTGCTTACGCGGCGGCAGGCTTTAAGAGCGGCAGGGAGAGATGGCGGAGTGCGTCATTGATCATCTTCGCCGCAGCTGTGCTTTCCTCTGAGGTAGGAGTCGAAATCTGGAGTAATCCCTGCCGACCGAGATTCTCAGGGAGCACAAACGAGTTTTGATGTTGCATCACTGGTTCCAGAATGTGCGCCAATTCTTCGGATTCGTAGCCATTGTCGAACCGGACTCCGGTTTCGTGGAACGTGTTCGCCGATCCCCAATACTCACACGCCAAGAGCCAGTGACCTCGCGTAACAGAGGCCCAAATCTTCAAGTAATCCAGTGAGCCGATTGGAAGAAAGCTGTATTCAATATGGATCACACCAGCTTGTGCCCCGTGCATCAAGTCTTTCCAGCACATCACGACTGCGGATTCGAGCGTTCGCTCGAGATTCGGGTTCAGGTCAGAATTCACAATCCCTCCTCTGAGATCTGTCAGCCCCTGGCCCAAGCAGCGTTGCTCTGAGAGGCTCGGCGGGCGTCGTGGCTGTCGAGGTTGCAGCTCTGTTGCATATGCCGGCAGTGCGCGGAGACGGTCACATAGGGCACGCCAAGGAAACTCCGTGCAACGATGGCCGTCACCTCGAGGCTGTTGAAGTTTTGAGATTTCACCTTGGCTAGGATACGTCTCAAGGCGTTCTGGATCTTCACGGCCCCAAGCGCTCCAAAGAACATGACCTTGACCTCGGTCGCCATGAAAAAGAAATTCCATCCTGCGGCGTGAATCTTGTGATCGAGTGCAAAGCCGTCCAGTGCTTTGATCGAGCTCCAATCTCCGGAACACGGCTCGATTTCAAGACCAAGGCGGTCCGGCATTCCTGCCCACTCTTTCATCAAAATAGTGCCGACATTAACTGTGCTTGGCATAAGTTGTCTGTCCTAGCGCTGCACCAAGGGTGGACTTTGCGGCGAACAAAAACTGTTCAAAAGTGACCACCGTAGCGGCATAGTACTGCTTGTGCACTCCTGTTGTGCATTCCTCAACAACCTGGACCAAACTGCAATTCCATAGGATTCTGTCCTCCGGGGACTATACTCACAGAAGATGCCTCCTTCCGTGGCAGTCAAGAAGAACGGCGGTTTCAATCCCAACACCTTTCTCGCGACGATTGGCGAGGGTAGGAAGATCCTTGCAGTTCCTAAGAAGCAAGCGATATTTGCGCAAGGGGACGATGCCGACGCTATCTTTTATGTGCAGAAGGGCAGAGTTCGGCTCTCCGTTGTATCCAAGATCGGCAAGGAAGCAACGATCGCGATCGTGAACCAGGGAAATTTTTTCGGAGAAGGTGCGCTGGCGGGCCAGCTCTTAAGAATGGGATCCGCCGCGACCATGACAGATTGCGAGATCTTGCGGGTTGAGAAAAAGACGATGATGGAAGCGCTTCATCGCGAACCTGCGCTTTCCGAAATGTTCGTGGCCTATTTGCTGGCCCGAAATATCCGATACGAAGAGGATCTCGTCGATCAACTGTTCAATTCCAGCGAAAAACGCCTGGCACGTGTCCTGTTATTACTCGCGCACTTTGGCAAGGAAGGGATCCCCGAAACCGTGGTCCCCAAGATCAGCCAGGAAACTTTAGCTGAGATGGTCGGGACGACGCGTTCACGCGTCAGCTTTTTCATGAACCGCTTCAGAAAGCTGGGCTTCATTCACTACGCTGGCGGCTCGGAAGGCGCGCTACAGGTTCACAGCTCGCTGCTGAATGTGGTTCTGCACGACTAGAGTCGACAAAGAAAAAGGGCACCCCGAAACACAGGATGCCCCGAGGATTAGATTCCCGTCCTCAATGTTTGTGATCGCTCCTCGTAGTCACTCCCTGCAACGGCTTCGACAGTGACTTCCACTCTCGCCCCCGGTTTCAGATGGACCTCATTGCCACTTGCATCGGTGAGCCTGTTTTCAATGCGGAGTTCCTTATATAGATGGTCGGCTCCGTCGACGGCAATCTGCGCTCTTTCAGGTTCACTCGGAACAATGGGTTTAATGATCTTTTCTACGGTCCCAGCCAAAGTGGTGCTCGGGTTTTCAGTCATCGCTGTTCCTCTGAAGTCTTCAACTTAAACGCCATCCGCTGCTTCGATTTTTTTCTTCCTGATACTTCTTCTCTTCCGGCTTGTTCGTTGCGGATCGCGCGTGATGCTGTAGTTGCGCCCGAAGCCCGACGCAGCCACGCGTTCAGTTCCGCTAATGCAGTTCTGCGCGATTGAGTGCTTTCGCGAAAGCAGCAACCAACTGGTTAGGTTGGGTTCCACCTGCAGGTGGCCAGTCCATTGGCAACACATGACGCACCGGCACTCCGTCGGACGTCGGACTTTGTCGGTAACCACACGAGAGACAGATTGCGCCGACTTCTCGTTTCTCAGTCTCTCTTGATATTTCGTTTTCGCGGGTAGCGACCGATCCGGCCACGACTGGCCCTTCGCACTTGTCACAGCGATAGACCGAGAGATGGAGATAGTGCTTTTTCATTTGGACCCTGCTTTGAGGAAATCGCCTCTAAAGAAAATCCTAGGCTGTCGACTGGTTCTTGTCCGATCACAATTGCTCACTCCGAGACCTCTCTCCGTCATGAGCAATCTTGAACAGACCGGCAAAGGACTTTCACTTATACCTCTTATATGGCGACCAATACAGTATTGTGCATACATCGAGACCCCAATCAATTGTCCCTCTTGCACGAGAAGGGATACGGAGTCGTCACGGCGCGAAACGGAAGCGAAGGGTTGCGGCTCTTGATGTCGAAGTCCGTCGATGCCGTAGTTCTCGAGTATCACTTGGGCCTTTTGGATGGCGCTGTCGTTGCGGATGAGATCAAGCAGATCAGGCCGCAGCTTCCCATCGTCATGCTCGCAGACAGTGTGGATTTACCTCATGGCGCGCTGAAATCTGTAGATGCACTCGTGACTAAATCCGATGGGCCTCACTTCCTGCTTGCGACGCTCCATTCGATGCTGCAATTAAAACCCCAACTGGAGGAGCGAGGAGCGCGGAGTCTAACACCTGTGGAAGCTGCGATGCCGCCTCCCTCGACTTGTCGGATTCTCGTGGTCGACGATGACTCGAGTGTGCGAGAAAGTGTTGCGATGTCGCTGACCGCAACAGGACACGACGTCGTCGTTGCCCACAACGGTTTCGGCGCGCTCTCGAAGTTGCGCAAGTCGTTACCCGATGTTGTGGTTTCCGACCTTGATATGCCGGGGATGTCGGGGTTTGAACTGCTGTCCGTGATTCGTCGGCGTTTTCCCCAAGTCTTAACCGTTGCGATGAGCGGCGCGTACTTAGGCAGCGATGTTCCCGTCGGAGTAGTCGCGGACGGATTTGTCGCCAAAGGAGGACAACCGAAAAACCTCCTCGCAGCTATTCAGGGGTTACTTAGCACAGCTTCGGTTCGACGCAGTGATCAATCCCGGGAGTGCGCCCCCACCTGGGTCTCGCGCAACGGCAACGATTCCCAGGGAATGCCTTACGTCGTGCTGACCTGCAGGGAGTGCCTACGGGCTTTTCCGATGAACTTGCTGGAAGAAAGCAAAAGCGATGCCATCGAGATACCGTGCCGCTTTTGTCTCAGCACGAACCGTTACTTCATCCAGCCATCCATTACGAGCGCGCCCTGAGGGCCTCGGCGCGACGTTCGCAGCGCCCCTTCGAACGTCTAGGCTGGCTTGAACGCTCTGCCACATTCCAAGCAGCATGATTCGTGCCGCGGCGTGATGAGTCCACAAAACGGACACATACGCTGTGACGCGAAATCACCGTCGTGCGGCTCCATCTTCAAGAGTCTCCGCAGCGAAGCAGTAAGGAAGGCGCCCAGGCTACGAATCTGGGCCAGAAACGAATGTGAGCTGGAAGTCATATAGGATTTCACGTTCGCGCGCGATTCCCATCCTTACACGTTGCACCCGCGGATTCTGTGCAAGATTGCTCGCAATTTTCGAAAATCTAGATTAGCCCTGTATTCATGAGCCAATAGCGTCTTCAGCCCCAAGTGAGCAATTCAGACCATCTATTGCCTCCCGGGTAAGCGATCATGATTACAGAGATGAGCACTCTTTCTCTCTCTTTCAGGTCCTCTGAACTAAGTCAGCTATCTGAAGCTCTCTCCTCTTAGTTCTGGCAGTTCCTAAAGGAAAAACTTTCATGAAGAAAACAATGTCACTGTTATTGATGAGTGTCGTCGGCATGGTGGGCACACACGCGTTTGCCGGTTCGGGACGTGAAGACACCGTGGACCGTCTGCAAAAGTCCGTCGATGTTCTGCACGCTATCATGTCCACGCCGGACAAAGGCATCCCGGAGGAAGTACTGAGCAATGCCAAGTGCATTCTGGTCGTACCGGACCTCATTAAAGGCGGCTTCGTCTTTGGCGCCAAGCACGGACGAGGTGTGGCAACGTGCCGCACGGCTGACGGCTGGAGCGCGCCTGCATTTGTCTCCATCGGCGGCGGGAGTTGGGGATTGCAGATCGGCGTTGAAGGTGTGGATCTCGTCATGCTTGTCATGAATGACCAGGGTTTCCAGCATCTGCTTTCCAGCAAATTCGAACTCACCGGTGAGGGATCCGTCGCGGCTGGCCCGGTCGGACGTCATGCATCCGCCGGAACGGATTGGAAGATGAACACTGAAATGCTGACCTACTCGCGCTCCAAAGGCGTGTTCGCCGGCTTGACGCTGGAAGGTGCAGTCGTTGAGCAAGACAACGATTCAACTCGCGCCATATATGGCAAGCGCATGATGTTTCGCAACATCCTTTCAGGGAAAGCAGCGACTCCCCACAGTGCAGATGCGTTCATGAAAGCCGTGTCTGAAGCAGGCCAACAAGCGAAGGTCGCGGAAGCCAAGGAAGGCACGAAGTAACTAAGAAGCTCAGCGACGACGATCTTCTGGATGGCCGGAACCGAACCTTGGTTTCGGCCCGATCCAACAAACGCGCTGGTGGGATAAATCTTTCAGGAGAAGGACAATATGAAGGCTAATGTTGGAAAACTTCTTGGCGAACTAGTCGCCGTTGTTGGTCTGTGTCTCGTACCGGTCATTGCGTTGGCCCAGTCATCGGATCTCAGCGACAATCTGGACGCCTGCAAGTCTGGCCGTCAGACTTGTGACCGGTCTAAGTTGACTGCCGCGCAGTCGGCGGATGTCGCTCTCGCCGCGCATGGCCGAGATGTTACGAACTGCAGGAATGGATACGAGTCCTGTGATCGCTCAAAACTATCGGAACCGGAGAAAATTGCATTAGCGATCGCCGATCACCAGCGGAATGTGACCGATTGCAATGACGGAATGTTGTCTTGCGACCCTTCCAAGCTCACTCCCTCCGAAGCTCGGGCGATGAGTGCTGCGGAGCAACAGCGCAACCTCGTTGCCTGCAAAGAGGGGAGCGGGGCTTGCGACCACTCCAAATTGACTTCGGCGGAAACTGAGCAAGTAGGCGTCGCTGCACGCCAACTGAACGCCTCTGATTGTGAGAACGGTTCTGGACGATGCGATCACGCCAAACTAAGCGCCTCGCAAACCAAGGACACAACCGCCGCAGAAAACCAGCGCAACGCCCAAAATTGTCAAAATGGTTGGGACGAGTGCGACCACTCCAAACTCTCCCTGCTGCAAGCCAAACAAACAGCCTATTCAGAACATCAGCGCAATCTGGCGGCGTGCACGGACGGCAGGGAAACTTGTGACTACACAAAGCTGACTGTCTCGGAAACCAAGGGTCTGGCAGACGCCGAGCACAAGCGCAATTACGCGGCCTGTTTGAAGGGATTCGGCTATTGCGATTCTTCTCGGCTCACCGTCGAGGAAACCCGTTCGATCCATCCGGCTTATTAAGGTTCGCGGTCTGCCCAAGGCGCGGCCGACATTCACAAGCCGGTAACGAGCACGTTCGGTTGTTCGAGTGTCATTCGAAAACTGCAGGGCTGCTACAGTGGGGATTTTTCGCCATCGGGCCATGGCGATGCGTTCGATGCAGTTGAAGACATAGGTTATCGAAAACGCAACGAGAATCACGGTGCCGGGAGGGGGAGTCGAACCCCCAAGACGCGAAGGTCGGCGGATTTTGAGTCCGCTGCGTATCGCCGGTTTTGAAGGTTTTCTGTCTTCGTCGCAGCTAGAAGCCACGCAGCAGAGAAGATGAATCCAAATCCAACATCTACGGAGCTGACGGAGATACTCGCAAAGCCGCCGAGATACAAGTTCGGATCGAGTTCGGGAAGGCGCCATCGTGCACCTCACACCCAGGTCACGCGCCACGAACCGGAATGAGCCCCAGTACATATCCAGCGTTCCGGATCAGACGAGTCTATAATCCGAAATAGACGGGACATTAATCCGAATTAGACGGGGCCTTCACCCGGCATGGCCGATACCGATCACGCCCTCTTTCCTCGCTTTTCCGCCGAACTGGTGGCTACCGCGCTCAAGGACACGCCGGTCGTCATGGTTACGGGGCCGCGCCAGTGCGGCAAGACGACGCTCGTCCGCGATTTAGTAGGGGGCAAGCGCGAATTCATCAGCATGGACGACGACACAGTTCTGGCCGCAGCGCGCAGCGACCCAACTGGGTTGGTGCGCGCTCTTGACCGAACAACGATTGACGAAGTACAGCGAGTGCCCGACCTCCTCCGGGCCATCAAGAAATCGGTCGATGATGATCGTAGGGCCGGCCAGTTTCTGTTGACGGGCTCAGCCAATATCCTGACTCTGCCTCAGGTCTCAGAGAGTCTAGCCGGCCGGATGGAGATCGTGGGCCTTCTACCTCTCTCACGGTCCGAAATCCGAGGTAAGAAGCCGGGCTTCCTCAAAGCAGCGTTCGATAGCAAGCTTGGCAAACCTGCGGAGCCAATGATCGGCAAAGACCTAGTACAAGCCGTGTTGACTGGCGGCTACCCCGAAATGCTGCGACGTGAAGATCCAAAGCGTCGCCAGACATGGGCACGGGATTACATAAGAGCCATCGTGCAGCGGGATGTGCGCGAGGTTGCCGACGTGGAAAAACTAGACCAAATGCCGCGTCTGCTACAGGTCCTTGCACACCATTCTGGCCAGCTCACCAATTTCACGCAGATAGGCGGCCAAGTTGGATTTGACGACAAGACCACAAGGAAGTACGTGGCCATCCTGGAGCAGTTGTTTCTCGTTCGTCGGGTGGAACCGTGGTTTCGGAGCCAGTTGAAGCGGTTGGTAAAGACACCCAAGCTGCATTTCCTTGACTCCGGCCTGCTCGGCGCACTCTTAGGAGCTAGTGTGGAGCGGGTCGCGAAAGACCGGACAATGTTCGGACCATTGCTGGAGACGTTTGTTTTCTCTGAGGTGTTGAAACAGGCGTCTTGGTTTGATGAGAGCTGCGCTTTATACCACTACCGGGACAAAGATCAGGACGAGGTTGACCTTGTGATTGAAACGGGAAGTGGCGCATTGGTCGGCGTCGAAGTCAAGGCGAGCGCTACCGTGAATGCGAGCGACTTCAAGGGACTTCGAAAGTTAGCCGAGGCCTGCGGCGATAACTTCAAGCTGGGAGTGGTTCTCTACGATGGCGGAAGGCCGGTCCCCTTCGGCGACCGTCTTATTGCTGCGCCATTGTCTTACTTGTGGGCGTAACTCGAATCTTCGCGGTCTTCGGGGGTAGGGATGAAGGTGTGTAAGCGTCCGGTTGTGACCGTCTAGACAAGTAGGCGAGTTCCTTCCTTAGGGTCATTCGCATCCAAGGAGAGAGCGCGCCCGGAAAGCGCTCGATTCGAGAATGCAGAGAGTTCCGGTGGAGTCCAGCAGTATCGCGAGCATCGGCTACGCTTCCCAGGAACGCGTGCTGGAACTGGAGTTTCGTCAATCGGGCGAGGTCTATCAATACTTTGACGTGCCCGCCGAGGAATACACCGCATTCCTCGCCGCCGATTCCAAAGGCACCTACGTGAATCAGCAGCTCAAACCCCGGGGATACCGCTACCAGCGGCTCCCGTCCTCATCGAAATAGCTTGCAGTCAAGGTTGATGCGTAGTCCCACCATCTCTATTCCATTGAAAAGCGGTGCGAATCTGAAAATGTGTAACTGACGTGTAAGCCACAGCCTACAATACGTGTCCATAAACCTAGGGATTTCAATGTGATAGATTTTTCATTCGCAACTATATATGACTCGAAATCCGCTGCGTTTGCCCCAAAGGTGCATCTCATGCGGGAGCTAGCACCAGCTAGCCGCCTATTCTGTGGAATTTAGGGCTAGGTGCCGGGATGGGGAGTCGAACCCCCAAGACCCGGTCGGTGGATTTTGAGTTCGCTGCGTCTGCCAGTTCAGCATTGATAATGAACAGCTTAGCTAGGAACTCCTCTAAAACTGTTTAAGTGAATGTGTCAGTATTTGGGTATCTTCCGCACCCCACCCCCGCTCAGAAATTCCCGCGAATGGAGAACAGGTGGCTCCCCGTCGGTGGGCATGTCATATCATGTTGTGGCAAAGGAGCAGCATTCATCCCAATTTATGTTCACGCGATTCATAGTTTGTCTTCTCTTGACCCTGATCTCGGCCCAAGGCCTATCTGGCGCCGATTTTGCCATGAAGGTGACCGACAAGAATTACCTCGATACTCAAGGTTTCAGCGTTTTTCTTTACGACAGCACGTACCATCCGGTCTTTGTGGACCAAAAGAACACAGCAATGGAGATGATTCTCCACGGCCAGCGCATCGCCACCAACGGCGACGTGCGCCTGATGCCAACGCCCGAGCAGTGGGACCTGGTGGCAACTCTCAAAGATCGCCATGCCGACAAGGCGAACAACCGGCTCAGCGCCGACCTCGCGTTCCCGACGTTCGACTTCAGTTACACACTGGAAGTGGCAGCAGAACCCGGCGGCGTGAAGGTCAGCATCAATCTCGACAAGCCGCTACCGCCGAAACTGGCCGGGCGGGCGGGTTTCAATTTGGAGTTCCTGCCCTCGATCTACATGGGCAAGGCTTATCTGGTGGACGGAGCCACAGCCGGTATCTTCCCGCGTACGCCGAACGATCCGATGACGAAGATTTTGCCCCTGCCGGATGAACCGAAAAAGGCGTACTACCTGGAGGACTGGGATAAAGCCAAGGGATACACACAGCCTCTGCCGTTCGCCGAAGGCAAGAGCATTACCCTAGGAGTGGACGACGCGCTGGCCCGCGTGAATGTGGTATCGGATACTTCCAACCTCATGCTGTTCGATGGACGTGACCGCGCACCAAATGGCTGGTTCGTGTTGCGTTCGCTGATCCCTGCAGGAAAGACCACCGGCGCTGTCGTGTGGCACATCAGACCGGACGTAATTCCGAACTGGACGCGGCCGCCGGTGATCGCGCACAGTCAGGTCGGTTATGCGCCGGGCTTCTCAAAAGTGGCGGTGCTCGAACTCGACCCGAAGTACAACGGCCCGAAGACCGCCAGAGTGCTGCGCCTGATGGAAGACGGATCCTATACGCAGGTATTCCAGGGACCGATCACGTCTTCTGCACCATGGCTGCGCTACGTCTACTCAAAATTCGACTTCACCCCCGTGAACGACCCCGGACTCTATGTTATCGAGTACGCAGACCAGCGTACGGCACCCTTCCCTATCTCTAAGGACGCTTACACCAACATCTGGCAGGACAGCCTCGACCATCACATCGCGGCGCAGATGGATCACGTTTCCGTTCGCGAAGGCTACCGCATGTGGCATGGCGCGTCGCACCTCGATGACGGCCGTATGGCGCCAGTGGTCGGGGAGCAATTCGACGGCTGGAACCAAGCAACGGCAACGGATGGGAAGTGGAAAGGCGGAGATCACATTCCTGGGATGAATGTTGGCGGCTGGTACGATGCCGGCGACTTCGACCTCGAAGAGCCTGCGCAATTGAGTCTGATTCAGAGCCTCGCTCTGGCGTATCGCGAATTCAATCTCAAGTATGACGAGCTTACGGTGAATGAAGCCGCCCGTGAGGTTGAGATGCATCGTCCCGATGGCGTGCCGGATACGGTGCAGCAAGTAAAGCACGGTGCACTGCTCATCCTGGCGCAGTTCCATAACATCGGCCACGCCATCCGTGGCACTCACGAGCCAGATCTGCGCCAGTACACACAGGTGGGCGACGGAGCGTCGAAAACTGACGGCCGCATTTACGACCCGAAGCTCGGCCTGAACGAGACCAAGGGCGACTACTCGGGCAAGCCGGACGATCGCTGGATCTTCACTACGAACAATTCGTTCTTCCAGTGGAATGCCATCGCAGCGCTGGCTGCAGCGGCTGATACGCTGAAAGGATGGGATGACGCATTAGCGAAAGACTGCCTGGAGACCGCAATCAAAGCGTGGAAGGACACGACGGCAAATCCAACGCTGTATCCGACAAGCGCCGGGCCAGACCGAGAGGCTACCGCAGGTGGTGTGCTCGCTGCGTCTCAGGGTATGGTCTCTGGCGCGCAAGGTCGTAAGCCAAAGAGCAGTCCGGGTACCCCAACAAACTCTGGCGCGCCAGCCGCTCCGGCAGTTCCGCCCACTGGCTCCGGTCGGAGCCGATCTTTCGTAGGCATGGACTGGTCCGCGGCTCTGGAACTGACCATCGCCACAAATGGCGGCGAGCCCTACAGGTCCCGCCTGAAGGAATTGTTCCCTCAGATGATCACTCCCGAGCAGATGGACTTCAATGGTTGGAAAGCCATCCGGGCGTTGCCTTACTTGGATGCGAGCGCGAAAGATCAAATGCGCGAAGCGGTGAAGACATACATGGCGGGTTTGGACAAGCGGCTGGACGAGACCCCGTTCGGCGTCCCCCCGAGCCTCGGCACCTGGGGCGGATCGGGCGCTGTAGTCGACATGGCGATCCGAATGTATTTCCTGCACAAGACGTTTCCGGATCTCGTGAACTCCGAATACACACTTCGCGCCGTCAACTACATTCTCGGCACGCACCCGGTTTCGAGCACTTCGTATGTGGCTGGAGTTGGTACAGTCTCGAAGACGATGACGTACAGCAACAATCGCGCCGACAATGCTTACATCCCGGGCGCCGTGATTCCCGGATACATCATCATCAAGCCGGATTTTCCGGAGTGCATCGACAACTTCGGATTTCTGTGGTTTGAGGATGAAGCCGTCGTAGCCGGGTCGGCAAGCTGGGTCGTGGCCGGCAACGCCGCGGACGCGATCATTAGGGAATCGAAGTAGGCCCAGTACTAAGGGCGCTGGAGCAGGAATAGTCTTGCTCGATTCGGCTCAGAGGGTGAAGGTTCGATGATTCATGGTCTTCTCCGCAAGGTTCAGAACCATATCTGCTCGGAGCGTGCGGTTGCCGCTCTGTTCACAAGGCAACCGGGCGCGAGGGCCGTTGAATGTCGAAGTACGAGGTTCGTCTTCATCGAATATAACTGCCGCCCATTTCCATGGCGGTTCGGTTCCAGAGAATCGAGTAACGCTGAAAATGACAACTGCGCGATCTCGGTCTGCGACATCTGCACTGTGGTTAGTGGTGGCGCCATGAATTGGGCCAGCCTGATGTCATCGAATCCTACGACCGACAAGTCTCGCGGAATATTGAGACCAAGGTCGAATGCCGCTCGCATCACGCCGACGGCCGTCATATCGTTTGAACAGAGCACTGCGGAAGGGCGATCAGGCATGGCGGCGAGAAAGGACAACCCTTTCATGCCGGCTTCAATCGAATGATCCCCATCGACGAACAGTTCCGAACGAAGCTCTAAACCGATCTCCTCCATGCATTTTTCAACCGCAGATCTGCGTATCGTGGCGGTTTTCAAGTCTCTTTGGCCGCCGATGAAGGCGATACACTCGTGTCCCAATGCCGCCAGGTGTTGCACAGCCTGCCGGATTCCGTGCTCATAATCAATTTGGGCGGTCTTTAGCCACGGTCCGGATGAATCCGCATCGACGGCGAATACGGGCACGTTTCGTGCAGTTAGGGCTTCGATGAGAGGCAGCTCGTCGCCAAAGGTTAGAACCGCGACTCCTCCCACCCTACGCTCAATCATTTGCCGAGCCGCCATCTCCAACAATCGTGGATCGTGGTCGATAGAACTCAACAAGATCTCGTAATTGTGCTGAGCGCCCAGCTTCGCGAAGGTTTGCACGATCTCTGGGAAAAAGGGGTTCGTGATCTCGGAGACGATGAGGCCGAGGCTACGACTGCGTCCGTGCACCAGCGCGCGAGCGTTTGTGTTCGGAAAGTAGCCTTCCTTTTCAATCACCTTCCGAATGCGTTTGGCTAGAACCGGGTTGACGGTGGGTAGGCGATTAATTGCGCGGGACACTGTGGCAGTGGACACTTTGGCCAGTCGCGCGATTTCCCGAAGTGTCAGTCCATCACTCATAGTTATCGGTACAGTTAGCGTACATCTGACGAAAAATAATACACCCCTCACTATTCTCTTGCTGGGGTTAATTGAAGCTAAGATCCGGCCCTATGCGAGGAGTCGTCGAACATTATTCGAAGCGCGTACGCGTACTTGGCTGGAGCCTGGACTGGTATCCGCACGTGGAGACCGTCGGCTCGCTGGTCGAATTGCAGTTTCGCATCGCTGCCTAACAAGGTTACGGACTGTACATGTTCGGTGCCGACGGTCGAGGTGAGCGAGCGAATTACAGCCTCGCCATTGGTCGGCCAGTCGAGCCCGATCGCGTACAGCACATTGCCTTTGGTCGTGAAACGAAAATCCTCGGCTGTATAGCGCGTAGTGTCGGTATCGTGAAACGATCCCGCCGCTACTTTGGTTGGGCCTTCGCCATAAATCCTCCACGGCCGAGTACCGTAGATCGCATCCCCATTCACAGTCAGCCACGCGCCGACATCGAGAAGCACTTGCTGCACTTCTTCGGGGATGGTGCCATCCGATCGTGGACCGATGTTCAACAGCAAATTGCCATTCTTGCTGACGATATCAATGAGTTGATGGACCACGAACTCAGGCGACTTGAACGTGTCGTCCTTGATATAACCCCATGATTTGTTACTTACAGAAGTGTCGGTCTGCCAATACAGGGGACGGATATCGCCAAGCTGTCCGCGTTCGAGGTCGAGCACGCCGGAGCGTTCTTGCATGGCATAGTCTTTGTAATTGATCACTCCAACGTGATCACCGTATTTCAGAGAACTGTTGTAGTAAAAGGCAGCGAACTTGGCGAGATTCGGCCGGATCGAAGCCTGTCCGATCCACCAGTCGAAGTAGACAATGTCGGGATGATATTTCTCCACAAGTTCCCCGCCGCGTGCAAGCCAGTCGTCGGCCCATTCAGAAGAAACGTAAGTGAAGTCATCGTTAAGAGGCACGCCCCAGGGGGCAGATAACCAGTTGTGAGCCGGCCCGTAGAATGCTGCGTATTGGGGATCATTTACATCCGAGGGAACGCTGCGGCCCACGCCGAGAAAGAAATTATGTTCGACTCGATGCGACGACACTCCAAAGCGCAGTCCTACAGCCCGGACCGCTTTGCCCAGTTCTCCGGTGGTGTCGCGATGCGGGCCCATTTTGACTGCGGTCCAGTCGCTCAATCCGCTGTCATACATGGCAAAGCCATCGTGGTGCTCTGCCACAGGAACGACGTACTTTGCTCCAGATTTCTTGAAAAGCTCCGCCCACGCAGCTGGATCAAAGTGTTCGGCTTTAAACATAGGGAGAAAATCTTTGTAGCCGAACTTGTCCTGGGGACCGTAGGTCGCCACGTGATGTTTATATTCCGGCGATCCCGGCACGTACATATTTCGCGGATACCATTCGTTGCCGAAAGCAGGCACTGAGTAAGCTCCCCAATGGATGAAAATGCCGAACTTCGCGTCCTTGTACCATTCGGGCACTTCATACTTCTGAAGTGATTCCCAGTCCGCCCTGAACGGACCCTGCTGATCCACGATGTCGACTTTTCTCAGCAAGGTGGCGCGCTCTGAATCGTATTTACTGCTCGCTTTCTGCCAGATTTGATCGATGCTAGCCGGCTCCTGAGTGGCGGTTGGAGCCGTGGCACTCTGCGCGGCCGCCATAGAAACCGCAACCGACAGTAACAAAATTGTGCCAGCTTTAAGAGTTGAGAGTAAACGAGGTGAAAGCATTGGTTTGCAAAGCACAAGCGCTCGCATGTCTGTACTCCGTGGAAAATAGTCGGTAAAGTTATCGATGTCAACCACAGAAGCTCGGGACGCAGAAACTGGCTACTGCGGCAAGAGTCTATTGGATTCGATGGTTTGCTGCCCAAAAGGGCGATCTGAGCTTCTTAGAGTGACGGGCTGCCTATGAACATACGAATGAAGGACATCGCCAAAGACCTTGGAGTATCCCTGATCACCATTTCCAAGGTCCTGAGAAATCATCCGGACATAGGAGATGAGACCCGTGAGCGAGTTCTCGCGCGCGTGAAAGAGCTGGACTATCGTCCGAACTTCGCTGCCCGTAGCCTGGTGACCGGGCGCTCGTATCTTGTGGGTCTGGTTGTTCCTGATCTGCTGCATCCCTTCTTTGCGGAAATTGCCAAGTCTCTCTCCGAAGCCTTGCGACAAGGCGGCTACTATCTGATCGTCTCGTCGTCTGACGAAGATCCGGATCTTGAGGAGGTCGAGATCAATCACTTGCTGGCACGCCGTCTTGACGCCCTAATCATTGCATCGTGCCGCACGACCGTAGACGTTTTCTTTCACATTGAAAGACAGAGCACACCGTATGTATTGATTGATCGATGCTTGCCCGGTCTTTCGGCGAACTTCGTCGGCGTAGATGATGAATTGGTGGGAATGCTCGCCACTCAGCACCTGATTGATATCGGCTGCAAAACGATTGCTCACATTTGTGGACCGAAGATCAGTCCTGGAATTCGCCGGATGGAAGGATATAAACGCGCGCTCGCGCAAGCCGGGATGAAAATCATCGACGATTACATCATCACGCAGCGCAAGGGAGATGTCGGGACCAAACAAGGCGGTGCAGAAGCCATGCACAAACTCCTAAATCTCGATCCCAGGCCTGACGGGTTATTCTGCTTCAACGATCCTTTGGCGATGGGCGCCATGAACTATGCGCTGGATCACGGAGTTCGAATCCCAGAAGATTTGGCGGTCGTAGGCTGCGGAAATCTCCACTATGACGATTCCTTGCGTGTCCCACTCTCCAGCATCGACCAGCAGAGCCGTAAAATCGGAGAAGAGGCTGCTCGAATTGCGCTGCGAATTCTGAACTCGAAAATGCCTCCAAAACCGGAAACTCTGGTGCTGCAGCCCGAGTTGATCGCGCGCGAATCGACACAACGGCGCGCGGGTAAGAACGTTTCAAGAAAGGCGCGAGGAGGAGGCAAACGAAACCAAAATCATCAGCACGTTTGAATGGCCGCCGTCTGGCATTTTGCCGCGGAGTTCGTTACAGTTAGCGATACCTTACAGCTAACTTTACCAGTGACTCATAGACCGAGCCCGCGAAGTCGTGACAGCTGCCCCGCCGTCATCGTCGCCTTCCGGCCTGACCGTAAGAAATCAATCCCATTTTCAAGCTCCGCCAGCGCCGACCACGTGGTATCTCGGTCCATCTTCTACTCGCATCGGTTTAGGAGGCGTACATGAAGTGTTTCGAAGGACTCGTCGGCGCCATTCTGATATCGTGCCTCGTCCTCATGATCTGTCCCGCGATTGCGCAGGAGTCCTCGAGCTATCCCTATTTGAATCCCAAGCTCACTCCTGAAGAGCGCGCGGCCGATCTCGTCCACCGCATGACACTCGAAGAGAAGGCCTCACAGCTTGTGAATCAGGCACGCGCCGTCCCGCGTTTGCGCATTCCTTCTTATGATTGGTGGAGCGAGGCTTTGCATGGCGTCATTTCCGATGGTGTTACCGAATTTCCCGAACCCATCGGTCTGGCCGCCACGTTCGATGTATCCAGCATTCATGAGATGGCAACGGCCATCGGCATTGAAGGGCGAATCAAACACACTCAACACGAGCGCGCGGGACACTCCAATATTTTCGAAGGCCTCGATTTCTGGGCGCCGAACGTCAACATCTTTCGCGATCCCCGCTGGGGACGCGGCCAGGAGACCTATGGCGAAGATCCCTTTCTGAGCGCTCGGTTAGCCGTTTCGTTTGTAACCGGCATGCAAGGCGACGATCCCCACTACTACCGTGTTATCTCTACACCCAAGCACTATGCCGTTCACAGTGGTCCTGAGCCCATCCGCCACTTCACCGACGTGGACGTCAGCAAGCACGATGAGGAAGACACATACTTACCTGCATTTCGCGCAGCCGTCGTCGAGGGCAAGGCGGCTTCCGTCATGTGTGCCTACAACGCGATCAATGGAGAGCCTGCGTGCGCGAGTCAATTCCTGCTGCAGCACACCCTTCGCGGCGCTTGGGACTTCCAGGGTTATGTCGTTTCTGACTGCGATGCTGTGCGCAACATCTTTAACGGCCACCACTACCGCCCGACGCAGCCACAGGCCTCGGCAATCTCAGTGATCCGCGGCATGGACAACGAGTGCATCGATTTCGCTAAAGTAAGTGATGATCACGATTACAAACCCTACATCGAGGCTGTGCAGCAGGGATATCTTCCGGAAAGCTCGGTCGACACTGCTCTCGTTCGTCTGTTTACGGCTCGCATCCGTCTCGGCATGTTCGATCCACCCGCGACCGTGCCCTACATGAACATCGACGAGAAGCAACTCGACAGCCCCGCTCACCGCGAGCTTGCGCGTCGCATCGCCAACGAATCGATGGTCCTGCTGAAGAATGATGGCACCCTCCCGCTGAAGTCTGCCAAGCGCATCGCCATCGTTGGTCCGCTCGCCGATCAAACCGCTGTCCTTCTCGGCAACTACAACGGCAGTACCTCACACACAGTCACTGTGCTGGAAGGCATGAAAGCCGAGTTCCCGCTGGCCAACATCACCTACGTGCCCGGCACACAGTTTCTTTCCAATCAGGCAGACCCCGTGCCGGCATCTGTGTTGACCACTCCGGATGGCAAGCCCGGCCTCAAAGCCGAATACAGTTCGCGCCCCTCCTTCGATGCCAAGCCGACTCCTCTCACCTCGCGGGTCGAGTCCTCCGTAAATCTGAACGAGAGCAATGTCCCCGAACAGGCGAAAGGAATCTCCGGTCTTTCGGTGCAGTGGACGGGATCTCTCAACCCCACGGCAACCGGCGACTATCTGTTGGGACTCAGGGTCGACGGCTTCGGTCGCCTGTCAGTCGATGGCAGGGAGATTACGACGCTCTGGGGCAAGAACATTAATCTGAGCCCCGTGCACCTCGAAAAAGGTCACCCCGTACAGCTTGAGGTCCGTTACGGCCGCACCGGAGAGGGCAAGCCAGAAGCGAAGCTGTCTGTGGACACGCGTAAACAATGCGCCTGATCCTGCGGCAGTAGCGGCTGCGAAGAACGCTGATATGGTCGTCGCCGTCGTCGGCATTACCAGTCGCCTTGAGGGCGAAGAGATGCCTGTGAGTCAGCCCGGCTTTTCCGGGGGCGACCGCACCAGCCTCGATTTGCCGATGCCTGAAGAGGATCTGATTGAGGCACTCGCCGCAAGTGGCAAGCCACTCGTAGTCGTGCTGATGAACGGCAGCGCACTCAGCGTGAACTGGGCGAAGGAGCATGCCAACGCCATCCTCGAATCCTGGTACTCCGGCGAAGAAGGCGGAGCCGCTATCGCTGAAACCCTCAGCGGCAAGAACAATCCCGCTGGACGTCTTCCTGTCACCTTCTACAAAGATGTTCGTCAGCTTCCGCATTTCGAAGACTACTCAATGAAAGGACGCACCTATCGTTACTTCGAGGGCGAACCACTCTGGCCGTTTGGATTCGGCCTCAGCTACACAACATTCGCTTATAGCGACCTCATGCTGCCGGAAGTCGCCGTCAACGCAGGTGATCCCCTGCACGCCTCCGTCACAGTCGCGAACACTGGGAAGGCTGCCGGAGACGAAGTCGTCGAGCTGTACCTGCAGTTTCCCGACGTGTCCGGTGCGCCGCGGCGCGCACTCCGCGGATTTCAGCGCGTCCATCTGGAGCCGGGAGCGAGCCAGAAGGTCGACTTTCAGTTGAACCCGCGCGATCTCAGCATGGTCACCGATCTGGGCGACATCATCGTGGCGCAAGGCAAGTACACACTCTCAATTGGGAGCGGCCAACCCGGAACAGGAGTTCCTTCAGTGAACGGGAATTTTGAAGTCAAAGGACAAATCATTCTGCCGGAATAGTTGTTGCGCTAGCTCTGATAGCGAAGGGATGCGCAAATGTTGCACGCGAGCTTTGACGAGCGGTTCAGAGATTGAGGCAATATGCATACCAAATTCTTTAGAAACATGCTTTTGCTGTTTGTCTCGACTAGTTCTGCGTGGGCGCAAGAACCGAACTCCTGCGCGAAGCTGACAAACTTCAAAGCCGAGAATGTTGAAATCACCAAAGCGGCGGCCATTGCTGCCGGAACCACCGAGACCATTCCCTGGAGCCAGACTCGCACGCGCACCTCTACCTGCATATTGCCGAGTCGAAGGTGTCATGAATCGACGCACCGGAGTCGACGGAGAAGAGTTTGGAATCACCTTCGCATTGGCCATGCCCGATCAATGGAATGGCGACTTGCTGATGCAAGGTGGGGGCGGTAGCAACGGCATTGTACTTGCGCCCCTTGGATTGAATGCTGCTGGAGACACGCCTGGACTCATACGCGGATTCGCCGTTGTAAGCACGGATACAGGTCATAAGAGCCGCCATCCGGGATTTGATTTCGGTTTCATGCGCGATCAGCAGGCGTATCTGGACTTTGCTTACCTCGCGAATGCTGAGGTCGCTGCATTAGCCAAACAACTCATCGCGCAACACTACGGCAAACCGGCGGCCTTTTCGTACTTTTCTGGATGCTCCACCGGCGGGCGCGAAGGCATGATTCTTTCGCAGCGTTATCCAACGGTTTTCAATGGCATCATCTCCGGCGACCCCGCGATGCGCACTGGGTTTTCCAATCTCGCGATCGGCCGATGGATTCCCATTGCCTTCAATCAAGTTGCTCCGAAAGACGCAAACGGAAAACCAATCATCGAGCAGTCGATCACTGACAATGACCGCAAGTTGATCAGGGATGCTCTCATCAAAAAGTGCGATGCCAAGGATGGTGTCGCCGACGGCTTAATCTCCGATCCGCTCGGGTGTGACTTCGACCTTGAGATTTTGGCGTGTAAAGGCGAAACGAATAACTCCTGCCTGGCTCCAGAAAAAGCGGCTGCCATCAAGAAGGCCATGGGAGGGCCGAAGACGTCGAGTGGAACCCAAGTCTATGCTGGATTCCTTTACGACTCGGGCATCACGAACGGGCCGCCGTTCCGAGGATTGCTCTCACCCGGACCCGGCATTTTCGGGCCTGCGACGACGGACATGACGATGGACGTTGATAAGGAAGCTCTGTCGGCCAGCCAACCGCTTGTGGATTCGATGTCCACGAATTTGACGACCTTCTCCGCGCACGGAGGGAAATTGATTTTCTACCACGGCGATAGCGATCCGTGGTTTTCGCCTCTCGACACCTTCGATTATTACAAGAAGATGGCGGCTGCAAACGGGAGCCTCGATGCCGTCTCGAAGTGGAGTCAGTTCTATTTCGTTCCGGGGATGAGCCATTGTGGAGGGGGGCAGGCGCTGGATCAGTTTGATCTCTTGGGCGCAATGGTGAACTGGGTCGAGAAGGGAACAACGCCTACATCAGTGATCGCGACCGGCAAAGCCTTCCCTGGGCGCACCCGGCCGCTGTGTCCTTATCCGAAGCACGCACAATACAAGGGGCAAGGAGACACGGAAAACGCAGCCAACTTCGAGTGCCGTTAAATTTTATTACTTCTGCTTAAAGGACATTGCTTCTATGCGTTCACTTTTTGTCGGCTTCACGCTGATCGTTATGTGCTATCACGGCGCCGATGATGGCTGCCCAGAAAATTGAATTGTCGATTGACGCATCCAAAACCGGCGCGAAGATCGACCGTAACATTTTCGGGCAATTCGCAGAGCATCTCGGGCACGGCATTTACGAAGGTATTTGGGTGGGGCCTGATTCCAAGATCCCGAACACTCGTGGCATTCGCAATGATGTTGTGGGCGCCCTGAAAGCGATCAAGGTTCCGAACGTTCGTTGGCCCGGTGGCTGCTTCGCCGATGAGTATCACTGGCGTAAGGGCATCGGCCCTCAACGATCAGTAACTCTCAACCCCAACTGGGGCGGAGTGACTGAGGCAAACACGTTTGGCACGCATGAGTTCATGGACTTCATCGATCAGATCGGGGCGGACGCGTATGTCTCGGTCAATGTCGGTTCCGGGACTCCGCAGGAGGCGTCCGAGTGGCTGGAATACATGACGGCCGCAGCACCGACGACGCTGGTAAAAGAACGTGCCGCAAACGGGCATCCAGCTCCATACAAAGTCGCCTTACTCGGCATCGGTAACGAAAGCTGGGATTGTGGCGGCAACATGACGCCCGACTACTACGTTAGCCAGATGAAGATCTACAGCCGCTTTGTAAGGAACTTCAATCCGGCGCAACAGGACAAGCAGCAGATGCTGAAGATCGCCGTGGGTCCGGGCGGCGACGGCCCGCGATGGACCGACTGGACGGAAACCGTCATGAAGGCCTATCAGCAACATACATGGAGCTGGGACATCAACGGTCTCTCCATGCACAACTACACGGTGCCGCACTGGCCACCTTCCTATGCATCCGTGGGGTTTGGTGAAACCGAGTACAGCCAGATCCTCAAATCCACGTTGGAGATGGAAGGTCTCATCAGCAAGCACTCGGCGATCATGGACAAGTATGACCCCGACAAAAAGGTAGCGCTCTTTGTCGACGAATGGGGAGGCTGGTACGCGCCGTTGCCGGGCAGCAATCCGGGATTTCTGGTCCAGCAGAATAGCCTGCGCGACGCCATTCTCGCGGCCCTTAACCTTAATATTTTCGCTCGCCATGCCGACCGCGTACGCGGCGCCAACATCGCACAGATGATCAATGTGCTGCAGGCGATGATCATCACAGACAAAGAGAAGATGGTCCTGACTCCAACCTATTACGTCTTCAAAATGTATGTGCCATTCCAGGACGCCACATTTATGCCAGTGACATTTGACGCGGGTTGGTACACACATGGAGCCGTAGCGCTGCCGCGTGTTGACGCGATCGCGGCGAAAGACGCGAACGGTAAGTTGTGGCTGGAGATTACCAATCTCGATCCCAACGAACCGGTCGAAGTCGAGGCAGGCTCTGGCGGGCATCACGGCGAAATCAGCGAGCGGAGAAACTCTGACCGCGCCGAAGGTCGACAGTGTCAATACTTTCGACGCAGCTAACACAGTCACACCCAAGCCGATCTCAGCGAAGGTTCAGGGTGGCAAGCTGACTTTGAAATTGGAGCCTAAGTCTATAACTGTCTTCTCAGTCGAGCAGTGACGCTCCCAGGTTGATCCGGCGGATGGCGAGTCTGAAACTGCAAAGTCATCGCCGGGCCTGCGCTATGGTTCACATTCGATAGCAATTTCGGTGACAACGAAGGAGAAAAACATGCGGCGATTCGTAATACTGGTCTTCTTATCTTTGAGTTTTTGTTGGGCACAGGAATCGGCCAGCTTTCAACCCTCTACGACGAATGTATGGGCAGCGGAGTATCCGCGGGTTGACGGTGCCGGCAGAGTACAGATTCGCGTGAAAGCTCCAGATGCTACGAAAGTCCGATTGAACTTCTGGAGCGGCCCGAAAGTGGACATGGAGAAACAGCAGGACGGATTCTGGACGGTCACCACTACGCCGCTGGTTCCTGGTTTTCACTATTACACGCTGATCATCGACGGCGCCGAGGTCAGCGATCCCAACACTCACGCCTTCTTCGGAGGAGGAAAACCTGCAAGCGGCGTAGAGGTTCCGGAACCGGGTTCAACCTATTACTCGATTCAGAACGTTCCCCACGGCCAGGTACGGGAGGTTTGGTACAACTCGAAGGTAACGGGGACCTGGCGGCATGCGCTGGTCTATTTACCGCCGAACTACGATACGCAAACCAAAGAGCGCTATCCGGTGCTCTATTTACAACACGGCGCCGGCGAGGACGAGACCGGTTGGGTGCGTCAGGGCAACGCCAATTTCATCCTGGATAATTTGATCGCGGCCAAGAGTTGTAAGCCGATGATCGTGGTGATGGCCTACGGCTACGCGCACCGCGCGGGCGAGGCGCCTGTCGATCTGTTCGCAAAAGGGTTTGGATCACCAGAAATGCTGAAGGCCATGCAGGACATGGCAGCGGCGTTCGAAGATGATGTGACGCAAGCTCTCATCCCCTACATTGATTCCACCTTCCGCACGTTACCCGACCGCGAGCATCGTGCGATGGCAGGCCTCTCGATGGGCGGCATGCAGACCTTCCAGATTACTCTGGATCATCTCGATCTCTTCTCTTACATCGGCGGCTTCAGTGGAGCGGGCGGGATGCTCGTTCTCGGGAATCGCAAACTGGATCCCAAGACCGACTACAACGGAGTGTTCGCTGATCCGGCAGCATTCGGCAAGAAAGTGCACTTGCTCTGGATTGGCGTGGGGACGAATGAACCGGAGAGAATGCGCACAGGACTCCAGAGACTGCATACGTCGCTTACTGGAAGCAAACATCCAGCACGTCTTCTACGAATCCCCGGGCACCGACCATGAATGGCAGACATGGCGCCGCGATCTGAAGGATTTTGCACCGCGACTCTTCTGATCCAGCCCAAGCTCGATGGTCGAGGATCAGGGGATCCTTAAGGGTGTGGAAGAGGTGTGTAAGCCGTGCTCAATACAGCACTTTGTAAGTAAATTTACTATTTTCAGTTGGATAGACTAACGCTCGTTGGTTATATATTGGCGCAAAGTCCGCTGCGTCTGCTGCACAGGTTGATCGCGTGCGGAGAGCGAGCCCAGGTAGCCGCGTATTCCATGGGTTTTTGAAATGGTGCCGGGAGGGGGAGTCGAACCCCCAAGACCCGAAGGTCGGCGGATTTTGAGTCCGCTGCGTCTGCCAGTTCCGCCATCCCGGCTTTGGAAAGGCGTTCCTTATTGTACGGCAGCCGTTCTCGATTTTGAATACTGGTTATGCCGGTTGAGGATTTGAGACTGGCGCCGCAATCTTGGGCAAATCCACGCGGAACGCCGCCCCCGCACCCGGACTGCTTTCTACCGTAATCGCGCCGCCATGCTGAGTGGCGATCCACTGTGCGATGGCGAGCCCCAGGCCTGCGCCACCTTGCGCACGGCTGTGAGCCTTGTCGACGCGGTAAAAGCGTTCGAAAATTTTACTCTGCTCGTCCTGGGGAATGCCGACTCCGGAATCCTGCGACCGTTAACCGCAGGTTGTCCGCCTTGGACGCAAGCGACAATCGCACCGAGCCCCGGACGCAGGAGTGAACTTAAACGCGTTGTCGAGAAGGATGTCGACCAAACGGTGGAGCAGCGTTTCGTCACCCATGACGAAGGCATCGGGATCGTCGACACTGGCGGAAAACTTCAACCCTCGGATTGACGCGACCTGCTGCCAGCTGTCGACCACGCCGCGCAACAGTCGATCGCAAGTCCACAGGCTGCATCTGAAGAGTCTCGCGACCCGAGTCCGCTCGAGCCAGCGAAAGCAACTGTTCCAGCAACATGGTCGTGCGCTCGGCCTCGAGCAAGATGTGGCGCAGCGCTTCCTGGTATTCGGCTTCTCCGCGGGAGCGCCGCAGAGCCAGTTCTGCCTCGGTGCGGATGAGAGAGACGGGCGTTCGGAGCTCATGGGATGCGTCGGCTGTGAATTGCGTGACGCGCAGAAAGGCTGCCTCGATACGATCCAGCATCTCGTTCAGTGTGTCGGACAGACGTTGTAGTTCATCTCCGGTTTCCAGTTTCTGAAGACGGCTGCTGAGATTTGCTCCGCTAACTTCCCTCGCGGTCCGTACCAACTCATCCACGGGGGAGAGAGCCCGTCGACTCATCCAGTAGCCCACACCTGCCGCCACGATCAGCAGCAGCGGGGCGAACATCAACAAATAGGAGCGGAACAGATGCAGAGTCTCAACCGCGTCATCGGCGGGAGCTCCCATTTCCACGGTGAAGACGTGTCCGTTGACGCTGCAGCTTTTGGAAGAAGAATCGGAATGGCTTGTCGTCGATCCGTCGGCTTCTGTTCAGTGGGACGCTTTACCTGATCGGGCGGCATCAGCACGGACGGGTGTGCCCGCAAGATGGAAGACTCATAAATCAGTTCGCCATTTTCTGCGTAGAGCGCAAGGTAATCCCCGGTGTGCTCAATGGAGTAACTCTCGTTCACTTCCTCCTGCAGCTTGGCGAAAGTGGCATCCTTTTTTTGCGCCTCCAGGAAGCTTTTCAAATCGTCGGCCTGGCTCTCGATTCCATCATCGACCAAATCGTAAAGATTCTGACGGAGGATGAACCACATGCCGGCCCCGAAGACGAGCTCTGCCCAGAGCGAAAATCGCCAGGTACCACAACATCAGGCGTACGCCGATGGAAAGCCTCTTCATGCCTTACCGTCCGGACGAATCATGTAGCCGATACCGCGCACGGTGTGGATCAGTTTCTGGCGGCCCGGCGGATCGATCTTATTTCGGAGCAAGTGCATAAAAGCGTCGAGAGTATTTTCTTCGATATCGCGATCGAATCCCCACACGGACTCGATCAATGAGCGACGGGATACGACTTTCCCGGCGCGATACATCAGCCGCTCCAGCAGATTGTATTCGGTGCGGGTGAGTGAAACGCGATCGTCTCCGCGCAACACTTCCCGGCTGGACGGGTCCAGAAGTGAGATCCGCCACTTGCAGGTGAGTATCTTCGGCTGCAAGAGCACGCCGTTTGACCGCGCGCAATCGCGCAACCAGTTCGTCGAACGAAAACGGCTTGGTCATGTAATCGTCAGCTCCCAGATCGAGGCCGCGAACGATGTCAGGCACGGAATCCCGCGCGGTCAGCATCAGAATCGGCGTGCGAACTTTTTCCTGGCGCAGGCGTTTGGCAAGTTCGTATCCGCTGAGCTTGGGCATCATCACGTCGAGAATGATGACATCGAATTCGTAGGACTTCGCCAGAGCCAGCCCTTCTGCGCCATCAGACCGCACAGGTCGCAGTGTGTCCTTCCTCCGTCAATCCTTTGCGAAGAAGGTCCGCCATGCGAGCTTCGTCTTCCACGATCAGCAGTTTCATTCAGTCTCGAAGTTCGGCAGCCTGCGAGCAGCCTTCCCGAGTGTAGAGCGGGCAGGCTCGACTACGCCAATCTGAAAAAATATTAACGCGACGTTCATTGCCACGTCATACGTGGTGCTCTAGGATTCCGAGTCATTCGTACACCTCAACGGAACTGCGGCCGGAGATGCGAATCTCGGGCAAATGGACCTCCGCTTCGAAGGTTCGGTGCTCATCAGCATTTCTGAGGCCGCAAGGAGTATCATGACTGCAACGCCCTACCCTCTGCTCGACGGCAGAACTCTTGCCCCAATTCTTTCTCTCGCTCGTGATCGTTCTGTCTTTCGCGTTCGGAGCACCTCGCGCTCTGGCGCAGGTCGATCGAGCCGAACTCGAAGGCACTGTGACTGATCCTTCGGGAGGCGTGATTATGGGTGCCAGCGTGAAAGTGTTGGCGGCTGATACGGGCCTCAGCGAAGAACAGCAAACGAATTCGAAGGGCTATTACCGCTTTCCTGGCCTGGCGGTTGGCAAGTATACGGTAACAACCGCCGGCCGCGGATTCAAGACCAAAGCGGTTGACGATGTCATTCTTCGCGTCGGACAGACCCGCACACTCGATGTACAACTTGGAGTCGGCGGAGTCAGAGAAAAAATTGAAGTCCAGGCGACCATGGCTCCTACAGACCGAGTTTCTGCCGAGGCAGCAACGGTCATCGACCAGAATCAGATCTCGGACCTGCCCAACAACGGACGCGATTGGGCCAGTTTCACTCTGCTTGCCCCGTTCGCCCAGGATGACGGGGGCGGAGACCAGCGCACCATCCGCTTCGCCGG
The DNA here is from genome assembly GCA_963787685.1 of uncultured Acidobacteriota bacterium. Taxonomy (GTDB): domain Bacteria; phylum Acidobacteriota; class Terriglobia; order Terriglobales; family Acidobacteriaceae; genus Sulfotelmatobacter. The sequence continues at coordinate 497,940 of CAWBED010000014.1, read as the reverse complement.
CCGGGCGCGCGACGACAACAACTTTTCGATTGATGGCGTCGATGCCGGCGGCATCCAGGAGCAGGCTCAGAAATCGCAGACTCGCCTGCAAATCTCCCAGGATGCGATTCAGGAATATCGCGTCAACAGCGCACTATATGACGTGGAATATGGCACGCAAAGCGGAGGTCAGATTGACGTCGAGACCAAGAGCGGAACGAACGACTATCACGGCACGGTTTTCGGCTACTTCCGAAACTCGGTATTCGACGCCAGAAACTACAACGATTACAACCTCGCTGGCAATCCTGCGATTCCTCCCTTTCGACTCGGGCAATACGGAATGACGTTTGGAGGTCCGATCAAAAAGAACAACACATTTTTCTTCATCAGCTACGAAGGGATCCGGCAGTTGCAGTCAACCACGGAGCAAGTCATCGTGCCCGCCGGGGTGTGCTGTGGCGACTTCACGGGAACTGGCGAACCGGGTCTGGTGACGACTCCATATCAGAAATACGTTTTGGATCAGTCAACGAGCCTGGGTTACGGGGCACAGATGTGCCAAGTGATGCAGGCGTTCGCCTGGCGAACTTCTGTCGGCTCCATCGACGGTTGCACACCGCGTTTCGTTTTCCCCGATAGTGCCTTCCAGTATCAAGGGGGGAACCAGGACCAGGTTACGTTCGCTGCTCCGACGACGGTTCATGAGGATACGTGGTTAGTACGGATCGATCACAAGATCAGCGAAAACACCTTGCTTTACGGTCGCGCACAACGCGACATCAGCCTGGTGGATGCTCCCAATGGAAGCAGCAGCCTGCAATCGGACAAGCTCCAGACAATTAATCATCCGGCGAACTACATGTTGGCGCTGGAGCACACCTTCCGACCGACTCTCTTCAACGAGGTAAAGTTCTACGTCAATCGCGCCCCATTCCACAATCCGCAAGCGAGCGCGCTGCCGTATGCAGTGAGTACCAACGATTTCGTTGGCCTCAACAATGACAGCGCAGACATCGAAGTCGGAAGCACATACGGTCTGATCGACAATCTGATCTGGTCGCACGGGCGCCATACTTTCAAGTTAGGAATGGAGTACCGGCGTGTGCGGCTGAACCAGGGACAGACCTCCAATAACAATTTGACGTTCAGCGATGACTATTCGTTGTCGCAGGCTTCGCTTGCCAATATCAACTACATTGCGCCGTGGTGCTGCCACCGGTTACGGCGCAATTTCTTTATGCCGTATTTCCAGGACGAATGGAAAGCAACTCCAACGGTCACCCTTACGGCCGGTCTGCGGTGGGATTACTACGGCGTGGCTCACGAGGCGACGAATCGCACGACCGTGTTCGACCTGAATCAGTTTCACGGCGTGTGTCTGGGGACAGGATCCTTTAATGTAGCTCCGAGTCCGGGCCCAATTAACACTTCGCCTTGTCCCGCGAATCCAGCGTTGTACAACGCGAGTTATGTGAACTTTGATCCGCGATTGGCTTTATCTTGGGCTCCCAGTGCGATGCAGGGAAAGACAGTGATCCGTACCGGCTTCGGCATTTATCACGGCGCCGCTCAGAATGACGATTTGAACGCTGGATTGGAAAGCGATACGTTTCGTGTCCTCGTCAATAATTTCAACTCGACATGCGCAAATGTTTTTTGCCCGAATTTACAGACTCAATTCGAACAGCAGGATCCGACGTTCGCCGGGCTGAGCGGCCTGAGCAAGCAAGCAAACCATCCTCGGGGCCTGCAGCGAGAAGGGCGGCGGGATCTCTATGTGGAGACTTGGACTCTAAGCGTCGAGCATCAGCTGCCCGCAAATTTTCTAGCTTCGGCGCAATATCTCGGCAGCCGCGGTGTACGGTTGTTTTCGCGAGGAGCGGTAAACCTTTGTACCGAACCGGTCACATTCAACCCGGTGGACGGTGATTGCGTCCGAACTTTGGACCAGTATTATCCAGCTGGCAACCCTTTCGGTTCGGTCGACTACAAAAGTGATATCGGATCGAGCACCTACAACGCTCTGGGGCTTGTCTCTGGAGCGCCGACTCAGCGCAGGACTGGAATTCCAAGCGCGTTACACATGGGCTCACTCAATCAATGACGGATCGGTGGGTGGTGGCGAGTCAAGCGGACCGGAAAATGTGAACTGCCTCGAGTGCGATAAAGGGCCGAGCGTTTTCGATGTGCGAAACAACGTCGCCGTCAATGCCGTGTACGAACTGCCGTTTGGGCCCGGAAAAGCCATTACTGAACAGTCCCGGAGTTCTCGGCAAGGTGTTCGGAGGCTGGCAACTCAGTAGCATTGGCCTTTGGCACACCGGACATCCGTTGACGGTGTTCATGGACCTCAGCAACAGCATCACTAGTCCGACTTCTCCTTTTAACGGACTACCCTACACCTATCTTCTTCCGGATGGTAACGATCAGACGAATCAGCGTCCCGACATCATTCCGGGAGTTCCGCTTACGTTGCCTCACCAGCAGCCAGCGGTAGGAGGCAGTGCGGGTTCGCCATATCTCAACGCGGCTGCGTTTCAGGCTCCCCCGGTTGACGCAAACGGAAACTTCACCCGGTTTGGCAATGAGCCGAACGGCATCATTCGTGCGTTGCCGTACTGGCAGATCGATCTTGCCTTGACCAAGGAAACAAAGCTCACAGAGCGAGCATCTCTGCTGTTTGCCGTGCAAGCGTTCAATATCTTCAACCATGTGCAATTCGGCGATCCGAACGCGCTGAACCTTGTTTACGATCCCACCGCCTCAAGCACAGGCTACCTGACGCCTCAGGGTGGCTTTGGCCTGATCGATACCACCGTGAATTTCAACAACAACAATGACAATGCTGCATCCCCGAACACCGGTACGGGTCTTCCACGGCAGCTTCAGTTCATGGTGCGTGTGAAGTTCTGATTTGTAGCCATTTGTTTCAGACAAATTTCAGAGACTTCCTCTAGGCTTGAGCACGAGGAAAAGAACATGTTTCGTCGTATTTTGTATCTGGTCATCACGTTGTCCCTCAGCTCTGCGATGTTCGCGGCAGCGGCTGCCGAGGGCGGCTACTCGGTCGTCAAGAAAATTCCTATCCCCGGTCAGGGAAGTTTCGACTACCTCACGGTGGATGAGGCCGCGCGGCGTCTATATGTGTCGCATGGAACACAGGTGGAAGTGCTCGACATCGATGCGCTGAGCATCGTCGGCAAGATTCCGAATACCGCAGGCGTTCACGGAATTGCCATCTCATCCGAAACCGGCCGTGGATTCGTCAGCGACGGCCAGGCATCGACCGTTACTATTTTCGATCTGAAAACCCTAAAGCCGATTGGCGAGGTCCCGACAGGGCAGAAGCCCGACGCGATTATTTATGATCCGGCGACTTCACGAGTGTTCGCATTCAACGGAGGAAGCAACAGCACGACCGTGATCGACGCGGCTACCGGAAAGGTTGCAGGTACCGTGAATCTGGATGGCGGCCCTGAATTCGCAGCTGCCGACGCCAACGGTTACGTCTTCAACAATCTTGAAGATGAAAGCCAGGTCTTAAAGATCAATTCCCGCGTACTCAAGGTGGAGCAGCGCTGGCCGACCGCGCCCTGCAAGTCTCCCAGCAGCATGGCCATGGATCGGGCAAACCGGCGGTTGTTTATCGGTTGCCGAAGCAAAGTCATGGCAGTCATAAATGCGGACAACGGACAGGTCGTCACCACCGTGCCCATCGGAGATCACGTCGACGCCACAGCTTTCGATCAGGAAACGAAACTGATCTTCAATTCCAATGGCGAAGGCACGATCACGGTCATTCATCAGGACAGTCCCGACAAATACTCTGTTGTCGAAACAGTGAAGACTGTGCCGCGTGCTAAGACGATGGCGCTCGACCCGAAGACGCACAGGCTTTTCCTTTCGACTGTCGAAAGCGGGCAGTTTGAAGTCCTGGTGGTGGGAAAATAGGAACCCACTCCGAAACCTATATACATGATCATTCCGCATCGCCCAGTTCTTACGACCGTAGCCGTGACGCTCGCGATGGCTGCTGCCCTGAGCCTCACGTGTTGCACAAAGAAGTCTAGCGCGGAGACACCTGCGGTCGATCTCCACGCTGATGTAAAAACGCCTTTCAGCTTTGTAGCTTATGGTGACACGCGCTTCCACGATCCTGCCGATACAGCGCCGGCAAATCCTACAGCGCGACTTGCCCTGGTTCAAGCGATCGCAGCAGTGAAGCCGGCCTTTATCTGCTTTACGGGAGACCTCGTCTACAACGGCTTCGACAGCAACGACTGGAGGGTTTGGGACAGTGAAACGAGCGTATGGCGGGAGAAAAAGATTCAGGTATATCCGGCGCTCGGCAATCACGAGTTCCATGGCGACGTGAAAGTGGCATTAGGAAATTACTTTCATCGCTTTCCCGAACTGAAGGACAGCCGCTACTACTCGGTGCGCGCGGCCAATGCCTTGCTGCTGGCACTTGATAGTTCGCAAGAAGAAGCTACGGGAGCACAAGGGGCATGGCTGGCGGACAAACTGGATCACATTCCGTCGGACGTGGACTTCGTTTTTCTCATGTTTCATCATCCTCCGTACACAAGTTCGTCGGATGACAAGATGCGCGGTGGAGGACACTCGGCGCGCACTCCGGAACAAGCGCTTGCGAAAATGCTAGAGGAACGACAGGCGCACGCAGCTTTCCGCATCATCGTTTTCTCGGGACATGTTCACAACTACGAACGGCACGAACATGGTGGCATCACTTACTTTGTGTCGGGCGGTGGAGGGGCGCACGCGTATCCTATCCAGCGAATGCCGGACGATCCTTTTCAAAGCAAGGAAGTGAACTATCACTACCTGTCTGTTGAGGTCGGCAGCCAGCAGGTAACAATCACGATGAACCGCGTGGACTTTTCAACCGGAACCGCAGTTTGGACGCAGCCGGATTTGGTGAAGATTTCGATTCCTGCCGCCGCAGCGGGGCAAGCTGCCGGACGCTAGATCCGAGCAGTATTCTGGCACAATCCCTGGCAGCTATTCTCATCCCACGAGACACCGAGCGCGTGCAGGATCAACCGGTCGCGGAGCGTCAGCGTCTCCGAATCCAACACGGCTCCATAGGCGTACCGCACCAGAGGATCACAAGTAATACACCACTTCTCGTGGCGCACGACTCCACCACAGTGTTCGCAGGTCGCTTGCTCGTTATATTGATTGCTGTGATACCAACTGGCTGCGGGCTTAACGGACATACAGCACCTCCATTCAGACATTGAACAAATTCCCCGCGGCTAGCCGGACAGCTCGGTGGAACTCCTTCTGCATGGAGAGTAAGACTGGGTTGAAATGGCTTCTATTCGAGGTATCACTTTTAAATGTGATTAGAATCACAGACAGTCGTTTGCCTCAACGGGGAAGCCTGTTTGGGCAATCTCCGATCTCATGGGTTATTCTGAATAGTTGCTCCGCGCCGTCGGGTCCGCCTGGGTTGAACTCGGACGATTATTTGAGCCAACGCTCGGAGCCGCAAGCCAGACGAACGAACATTTCTTATGAAAACAGGCATTATTGGACTGCCGCAAGTAGGCAAGACTTCTCTTTTCCGCATTTTGACCAAGGCGCATCTTTCAGCCCAATCGGCGAACCCCCGTGAAGCCCATGTCGGTGTTGCCAAAGTTCCCGACGACCGTCTCGATCGGCTGGCCGCACTGTATAACCCGAAAAAGCTGACGCACACGTCGGTTGATTACGTCGATGTCGGCGCGATTGGCCAGGACGCGTTGAAGGAATCCGCTTACATCGGCCATTTGCGGCAGGTAGACGCGCTGGCGCACGTGGTTCGGGTGTTCGATGATCCCGCGATTCCCCATGTGGGCGAGATCGATCCATTGCGCGACATTAAGAATGTCGAGTTCGACCTCATGGTGAGTGATCTTGGACAGATCGAAAAACGCCTCGAGCGGCTGGAAAAAGATCTCAAGAAGATGAAGACCCCGGAGCTCGAAAAAGAGTTCGAGTTGCTCAAGCGCGCGAATACGCATCTGGGATCGGAAAAGCCCTTGCGCGAAATGGAAATGACTCCCGAGGACAAGAAACGGATTCGCGGGTTCATGTTCCTGAGCGAGAAGCCGATTTTCTACGTGCTGAATATCGGTGAATCGACTGAACTTGGCAAAGAACTCGACGAGGCTGTCGGGAAATACAAGCTGACAGAAATCGCGGCTCGGCCGAATTCAGCCGCGACCGCGATCTGCGGGAAAGTCGAAGCCGAACTCTCGGAGATGAGTGATGCCGATGCGGCCGAGTTTTTATCGAGCTACGGGCTAAAGGAAAGCGGGCTGGTGCGACTCATCCGGACGACGTATAAGCTGCTCGGTCTGATTTCATTTTTCACCGCTGGCGAAGACGAATGCCGAGCATGGCAGGTTCCCGCCAACTCACGCGCGCAGGAGGCGGCCGGAGCCATCCATTCCGATCTGGAAAAGCACTTCATCCGCGCCGAGACGATCCGTTGGGATCAGTTGCTCGAGGCCGGCTCAGAGGCAAACGCCCGCGCCAAGGGAACACTCCGACTCGAAGGCAAAGACTATATCGTGCAGGACGGTGACGTGATGCATATCCGCCATAGCGGATGAATCTTCAGTTCTCAGTTCTCAGCTCTCAGCTCTCAGCTCTCAGCTCTCAGCTCTCAGAAAGGCTAAACCTTTCGGACGAGAACGCAAGTCTAGGCTGCTCGCTTGATCGACGCAATCAGTCCGTTGAGAACTCTGCCTAGTTCGGCGGCTCCCTCGAGCAAGGCTCGAGTCTGATTTGACGGCAGATACCCCAAATTCTCGGCAATCATCAGCTGGGTCTCAATCTCCACCAACGATCCCCTTGCAAGGCTGAGAAAATGATGAAACTCCTTCGATGAGAACCGAGCCTGACCCTCGGCAATATTACTTGGCACTGAGACAGCCGCTCTCCTGAGCTGATTCGTGAGTCCATACCGCTCATCGGAAGGAAACTCTCGCGTAGCGTCGTATATGTCGGTCACGAGATGCATGGCCTTTTGCCATGCAATCAAGTCTCGATAGGATTCTCCCATGCAGCTCTGCTCGCAAAAGCGTTGCACAAGGGCGCGCAAATATTCTGTGACAACTGAACAATTCAACTCCTATTCGTTCTGTTGATTTCCCGAAACGGTGCATCTGGCAGCCGCCCCGCATGCATCTTGACTGAGAACTGAGAACTGAGAACTGATATCATCCCGATTCCAATGAACCCCATCCTTACCAGTGTTCTCCTGGGCCTGACTGCCGCTGCTGCCAATATTTTCGGCGGAGCGATCATTGTGCAGCGGCACTGGGAGCGGCGTTATCTTCGCTACTTTGTGGCTCTCGGCGCGGGATTCATGCTGGCTACCGCTCTGGTTGAGATGGTTCCCGAGAGTCTCGAACTGCAAGGCAGACGTGCGGCGCTTCTTGTTTTGCTCGGCTATTTGATCATCCATTTTTTTGAGCACACGGTCACGCCCCACTTTCATTTCGGAGAAGAGACACACCGGGACGAGTTTATTCACTCGCATAAGTCATACTCCGTTCTATTCGGTCTAATCATCCACACGTTCTTCGACGGAATTGCCATTGCCTCCGGATTCCTGGTCTCGAATTGGCTGGGATGGCTGATCTTCCTCGCCATCTTCCTGCATAAAATTCCTGAAGGCTTCACGGTGAGTTCAGTCATGCTGGCGAGCGGGCGCAGCCGGGGAACAGCGTGGGGCGCGTCGGTTGTTTTGGGAGGCTCGACTCTCGCCGGAGTGTTAACGATGGCAATCTTTCGCCATCACGTGGGTGCAGGGCTGCCGCTCGCGGCAGGGGTCACAATCTATGTCGCAGCTTCCGATTTGATTCCGGAAGTGAACAAGGAACCCGCTATGAAGATGGCTCTTCTCGTCTTCGTCGGAGCAGCCTTATTCTTCCTTCTCGATCGCGCATTTCATGCACTTTGATTTTCTTCCCGCAGAAAAAAAGCCCCCATCTTTGGGGGCTTGAAATCTGATCAGCGGGCGAACTCTAGTCCACGCTATGTTTGGCGGTATAACCTTCGCGCGAGACGACCTCGATCTTGACGTCCTTGCCCTTTTGATCTTTGACCTTCAATTGACCCCCGTCTGGAGCGACGATCTGCACCTTCACCTTGCGGTAGGTACCGTCCAGCTTAGTATTCGTGGGGGCGTAAGAAACTGTGTATTGGTTGCGGATGTCGTTGGAGATGTCCCCAAACAGCTCTGGCAACTCGCCTTGAAAGCGCGGGAAGTAGGCACGTCCTCCCGTCATCGCCGCGAAGGTTCGCATCTCGTTATCGCCTTGCAGGTAATCCATGTGTCCGACGGGGATACCCATACCATGGGCATTGCGGCAGCCTCCCGGATGCGTGTCACAGTATTCGCGCACAACGAAACCCACGCTGATCGGGAAAATCGTCACGTCCTTCGTATCTTTGATTTTCTTCATGATCTTGTCGAGTGTCAGCCGGCTGAAAGTGTCGATTCCGGTGGTGACGAGAATGATGTACTTCTTTCCTTCCACTCGATCGAGCCGGTCCAGCGTATCGAACAGCGCATCGAACAGATTTGTTTCTGAGAAGCCGGGGATGCGTAACTCGTTCAGCGCTCCGTAGACGGCTCGCTTGTCCTGCGTGAAGTCCACAAGAATGTGCGGCTGCATGTCGTAGTAACTGACGGCCACCCAGTCCTCTTTCTTGAGTGTATTGGCGAAGGCATAGGACGCTTGGAGAGCCTGCATCATGAACACATAGTTGGTAGACGCGAACTCCACCAGCAGTACCGCGGTAATCGGCGCCTTTGACACAGTGAAGTGACTCACCGTTTGGGGAACGCCGTCTTCCATCACACGAAAATTTTCCTGCTTCAGACCAGGGACGAACTGCCCGTCTTTCGTAGTGACCAGTACGTCGACGTTGACGAGGGGTACGTTCACCTTCAAAGAATAATCGGGCATATCCTCGACTTTTTTCGGGGTGACCGGCGGCGGAGGCGGCGCATCTTCCGCTTTTTTCTTCGGGATGGCGTAGGGACCGACGTTGTCGGTTGGACCACCCGCTTCGTCGGGAACATCCTGTTTGGGCTTCCCGTTATCGGTGGCAGGAGGAGTGGATGACTGCGAGGGCGACGAAGATTGGTCCTGCGAGAACAAGGGGGACGTCCCACATACGAGAACCAGGGAGGTTAAGGCTGCCAGAAGCGGCCAAACCCTCCTGCGTGAATTCTGCCTTAAAGTCTTATTTGTCCATAGATTAAACATGAGTGAACCCCGAAAACCTCTGTGCTAGTATAGACGCAAGGATTCGCAATTGGGATGTTTTGCCAGTCCCAGAACTCTCCCTCCTGGCAACGTAGTCGCAGTTGGTCCGGATCTAACATTTTTTAAGGTGGGCCCGTTGGCGGGCCTGTCGGGGCTTTACATGAGAAAAGTTGTTCTCGCGCTTCTCGTCCTAGCTATATCCCTATCCACAGCAACGCTGAACGCCCAAAAATCGCAGCCCACGATCCCCGTGGATCAGATCCATGCCGGAATGCGGGGGGTGGCTTACACCGTGTTTCAGGGCGTGAAGCCGGAACCCATGGACGTGGAAGTACTTGGCGTTCTGCGCAATGTAAACGGACCGAAGGGCGACATTATTCTGGTGCGGCTGCATGGGCCGAAAGTCGAGTACACCGGCGTCGTCGCGGGCATGAGCGGGAGCCCGGTTTATCTCGACGGCAAGCTGGCGGGTGCGCTCGCGTTCCGCATTGGCGAGTTCTCCAAGGAACCCATTGCTGGGGTCACTCCCATTGCTGACATGCTTGAGATCAATGGGCTGGACAAAACGCCGGCCGAGGAAGCGGCGGCAGTCAAGCCTTCGGTTACGAATGCTGCCGGAAAAACCTCGTCTCCCGGAGACGGCAGTTCCCTTCCGGGTTCGGTCCAGGATTTTGCCAATTTCCTGAAGCCGATCGACGCGCCGCTAGTTTTCAACGGATTCTCGGAAGATGCGGTGCGGCAGTTCGCTCCGCAGTTCGCTGCTGCCGGCGTTGTACCGGTTATGGGCGCTGGTTCGGTCAGCGAAGAAAAGCAGCCCGAACCTCTCGAAGCTGGCTCAGCCGTGAGCGCGATCCTGGTCCGCGGAGATATGGATATCGCCGCCACCTGTACCGTGACCTACATCGATCCTCAGCGCCTGCTGGCATGCGGCCATCCGCTGCTACAGTTTGGCTCCGTCGATCTGCCGATGAACAAGGCTCAGGTACTGGCGACCCTGCCTTCGCCACTGAACGCTTTCAAAATTGTGAACACCACCGAACGCGCCGGAGTCTTTGTTCAGGACCGCCATACGGGAATCATGGGCGTCTTCAACAAGCAGCCCGACATGATCCCGGTGACCCTGTCGATCCACAGCGGGACCGGTACGAAGGATTTCCACTACGAGGTTCTGAATAACCCCAGGCTCAGTCCGGTGGCCATTATGGCAACCGTGTTCAATGCTCTGCATGGCGTCAATGAATACGGCGAGGAAATCACTTACCGGCTGACCGGCAGCATCGACGTAAAAGGATTTCCCGAAGTCGGCCTGCGCAACATGTTCGTCCCCACGGAGAATGGACAACCGGCAGCGATGGCGGCGGCGCTCTCTCTCGGAGAGCGCTTTGGACGGATTTATGACAATCCTTATAACGCGCCGGCAGTGAACAGCGTAAAGCTTGATTTTGATCTGGTTCGGGAGCGACGCTGGGCACGTCTGGAGAGCGCCCGAACCGACGTCAGCGAAGCCCGACCCGGCGATCAGATCATGGTTGAGACCGTGCTAGCTCCTTATCGCGGTGAGCGCGTCGTGCGGCAGATTCCAGTAAAGATTCCAACGTCTGCCAGCAAGGGAGCGTTGCGCATCCTAGTGAGCGACGGCGAAACGCTCGATCGAGCCAGCCACACGAATCCAGCGTTTGGACGGAAGCTCGACCTCGCGTCCACCATCGCATTACTGAATAAAGAACATTCCAACAACCGGCTCTATGTATCGCTGCTCGAGGCCGATCCAGAGGCCCGCGTTGCGGACAAAGTCATGCCAACGTTGCCTCTCTCTGTCATGAATGTGATGGATGGAATGCGCGGGAATCAGGAAATGATCGTGAGCGGCGAATCGAACGTGGATGAGACAGCTACCCCGTCACTCGACTACGTGGTCAGCGGAGCGCAGTTGCTCACCGTGACAGTGAAATAACAGAATCGATCGCATCAGCCCCATTTCTCGCTTTGCAAAGAAAATGGGGCTTTTCAATTCCTGTCACTCTTCATTCTCGCCCATCTGCATGCTCAAGTAGCGCTCGTATCCAACCTCTTTGATCTGGTGCATCTGCGCTTCAAGAAAATCCACGTGGTCTTCTTCATCCTTAAGCAGTTGAACCAGCAAATCACGTGAGCCGTTGTCGCCTTCTTTGGTCGCGATCGCCACCGCATCGTTGTACTGCTTGACTGCGGAAACTTCTAATGCGAGATCGCTCTCGAGCATTCCTTTGACCGTTCCGCCGACCTTCAGTTCCAGAGGCATCATCGACGGGCTACCATCGAGAAACAGAATCCGCTCAATCAGCACTTCGGCGTGTTTCATTTCGCCAATGGATTGTTTCTTGATGTATTCAGAGAGCTTGTGATATCCCCAGTTCTCGCACATTTCTGCGTGCAAGAAATACTGGTTAATCGCAGTCAGCTCTTCTCGTAGTGCTTTGTTCAGTTCAGCTAGAACTTTCGGATTACCTTTCATAACGGCAGGAGTATCGCAAAGCCCGGAAGGAAGAGCAACGACAAAGTAATTAGGGTTTACCAGCAGCCGAGGGCAGCTACGACCAGCAGTAGTTTATCCCAGCACTTCATCCAACGTTTTGAGGAGCGCTACCCGGGTGAAGGGCTTTTCGAGCAGGCGAACACTGCTGTCCAATCCCTGGCCTGCAACCAATTCACCTGTGTAGCCTGACATGTAAACGCTCTTCATTCGCGGGTAAGAGTCCGATAATCGGAGCAGTAATTCAGGGCCGGTCATCCCCTTCATGACGACGTCGGTGAGGGTAAGATCCACGGGTTTGGCGCTCGCACCGATCACTTTCAGGGCGGCCTTCCCATCTTCGGCCTCAAGCACCTTGTAACCGTGATCCTCGAGCATTTTGCGGGTAAGGTGGCGCATAAGAGTGTCATCCTCCACTAAGAGAATCGTCACTCCCTCGCGTCGCGGCGGCAAAGCCTCCTCCTTCCGATCCGCAGCAATCTCGAGCTTTGTGTCTGCGCTGGGAAAATAAATTTTGAAAGTTGATCCTCGTCCCGGTTCGCTGTAGACCAAGATGTGCCCGGCGGCCTGCCTGACAATACCGTACACAGTTGCCAATCCAAGCCCAGTTCCCTTGCCCACTTCCTTAGTGGTGAAGAAGGGTTCAAAAATGCGGACCCGAGTGCCCTCGTCCATTCCAACACCGTTATCGCTGATCGCCAGCATGACGTAGCGTCCAGCTGTCATCGGCGGATGTTCTCTTGCAAAGAATTCATCGAAATCACCGACGGAAGTCTCGATGATCAACTTGCCACCGCGCGGCATGGCGTCGCGCGCGTTGACGGCAAGGTTCACAATGATCTGGTCTAGCTGCCCAGGATCGGCCTCAACGATCGCGTTCGCGGAACGCGGCAATAGAGTTATCTCGACATCATCTCCCATCAGCGGCCGGAGCAACTTGCTGACCTCGCGCAGGCGGTCATTCAGATCCAGAACTTGCACCTGAGCCGGTTGCCTGCGGCTGAAAGCGAGCAACTGGCGAGTGAGTGACGAACCTCTCTTGGCTGCCTCGCGGATGTTGTCAATGTATTCCAGGCTGCCTGCATCCACGCGATCGCGCAGCAGCTCGGAACAAGCAGTCACGATTCCGAGGAGGTTATTGAAATCGTGAGCGACGCCGCCAGCCAGACGTCCGACCGCTTCCATCTTTTGTGATTGCTTGAGCTGGTCTTCGATTTTTTTCCGTGATGTAATATCGCGCGCAATCGTCGATGCTCCCACGACAGTGCCATCCGCGTCATAAATCGGCGATACGGAGATCGACATGTTCAGCGTTCTTTTGTCCTTCGTGACTCGAACTGACTCGAAATACTCAACGCGTTCGCCATCGCGAATTCTTTCAAGAATCTTTGGAATCTCATCCGATCGCTCGGCCGGGGCGAGCACAGAAATCGGCTGCCCGATCATTTCCTGCGCTGTGTACCCGTAAATCTCCTCGGCGCCTTTGTTCCAGTGAGTAACGACGCCATCGAGATTCTTGCCAATGATGGCATCCTGCGAGGAATCTACGATCAGGGCCAGGCGGTTCTGGGAGTCGCGGAGTTCGCGAGTCTTTCGGCGGTCAAGCTCCTCATTCGCGTGGCGGAGTTCTTCTTCTATTCTCTTTCGATCACTAATATCTCGTATCGCGCTAAGAACAATGAAACCACCGTCGACGGGAACCGGGCTAAGGCTTATTTCCACGGGAAATTCCGAGCCGTCGCGCCGCTTGCCGTAAAGGTCGAGTCCCGATCCCATGCGCCGAATCTTGGGTTGCTGATGGAAGTGCTCGCGGTGCAGGTGATGCTGCGGACGTTGGCGGTCCGGCACCAGAATTTCGATCTTCTGCCCGATCAGTTCATCGCGCGTGTAGCCGAATAACGCTTCGATCTGCGAATTGACCTGAATCATGACGCCTTGCTGGTTCACCGCGGCAACAGCATCTGGAATCGCCTCCAGGATGGAGGTAGACAAGAGCGCATCCGCAATGATCTTCGGGTTGGACAGCATAGATTTCCTTGGGGCACAACGGGAACGTCAGACGGCCTACTATACGTCAAATTCGGCCTGAGTGTCACAGTATCGGAGAAGACAGACTTCAGTATCCGGCCTTATCCATGTGCCGAAAACCATCGGTCGCGACGGCGGCGAAGAACATCAATGTCGCGTTGTAGCCGGCATGAACAAGGAAACTTGCGGCCACTGACTTTGTTACCACACGCACTGTGGTCAGAACAATGCCCACGCAGGTGATCACCAGCACGGCGCCCCAGGACCTATATTGCAGATAGTGCATCAGGCCAAAAGGAAGCGCAGTGAGCAGGATCGCGAGGGTCACTCCTGTTCTTCGTTCGAGCACCGGATAAAGAAACCCGCGAAAGAACAACTCTTCCATCAGCGGTCCAAATGTCACGGCAAAAGCCGCCATGAGATACGCGTCGCTCGGCCGCGCAAAAAACTGCTCAAACGGCGAAGTCTTCGGCATGGGCAGATACCGGCCTAGGAGGTCGAGCGTCACAGTGAACACCCCCAGCAGGAGCAACTTCGGAACCGCCCGGCTGTTCCAGTTCCATCGGATTGCCTTCCAGAAGGGCGCATGATATTTGCCCTCGACCAACATGATCATGTAGAGCGCGACGGCGATATATCCGAAGATTTCTCCGAGCAGATCGAGGGAAGGCGTTTGCAGCAGCTCGCGAAAGCCGCTGTGCCGATGGAAGAATACCCATGCCACACAGACGGTCAGGAACTCCGCCACGATGATGGTGACGATCGTGAGAAAGGCAATCAGCAGGACGTCCCAGCCACTCCACACGGGATCACGAGGCGGAGGCGGCGTCAGCGAGAGTGTCTCGAACGGCAAACTGGGAAGCTCATTTTCCGGGGCTACGCCTGGATCGACGCTCAAGCCCGGCTGCTGTTCAAACTGTGGATTGTCGGAAGATGACAAAAGTAAGTTTCCTCTTGGCGGAATCGACGCGTCACTAAGACCAGTCTACGGAATACACCGAGAATATTCGACAAGGTCCGGGCTCAGCATCCTTAAATAGACCGTTGTTGAGACTCGTCTCAGCTTCGTCAAAAGACTCGAACAGGCAATGAGCGTTCGTGCGGACTTCCTCCGCCATCGAGTTACACGAAAGGGGAGAGCATTCCGGTGTGCTTCTGGCGTAGAACGTAACAACGTCAAATCCTTCAAGCTGCTTTCTTGCAGCAACCGCAACATTTGTAGGGAATGAAGGGTCTGGAGACCAAATGCGCCAGTGTCCCTCGTCAAACTCCATTTCATGCGCTTCGTAGTAGAACAGTGATGTGCCTTCAAGTCCGATTGAGTTTTCCTTGCAGACGCTCTCTATCGCTTCCGGAGAGTCAAACAACCAGTAGCCGTTGTGCTTCCAGTATGGGACGTAGTCTGCGAAATTTTTTGATAGACAATTGCTTGCCGAGTACACGTCTATGACCTGTGGTGCACCTTCAAGGAACACTCGATTCTTGCATGCTTTAATCCAATCGGATTTCCTATACACGTGCTTTGCCATGTATCCGGCGGGAGTCATATCTGCGCACTGAGAACTGACTACTGAGAACTGAGAACTGGTTTCGCAAAATAACCCACCAACGCCTGCCCTGTATACGACTTCTTCACCCGCGCAACTTGCTCGGGCGTTCCCTGTGCGACAAGACGTCCGCCTTCTTCGCCACCTTCCGGGCCGAGATCGATGATCCAGTCAGCGTTGCGAATCACATCCATATTATGTTCGATGATGATGATCGAGTTCCCCAAGTCCGTTAGACGATGAAGCACATCAAGAAGTTTCTTTACGTCATCGAAGTGCAGCCCGGTCGTGGGTTCGTCGAGCAGATAGAGTGTCTTGCCCGTTTGGCGCTTGCTCAATTCGCGGGCCAGCTTGATGCGCTGCGCCTCGCCGCCGGAAAGCGTGACCGCAGACTGTCCTAGATGAATGTAGCCGAGACCCACATCAACCAGCGTCTGTAATTTCTGCTTCACCTGCGGAATGTTTTCGAGGATCGGCAGCGCGTCGGATACCGGCATTTCCAGAAGATCCGCGATCGAGTAGCCGTTGTACTTCACCGCCAGCGTTTCGTGGTTGTAGCGGCGCCCGCCGCAGACTTCGCAAAGCACGTACACGTCGGGCAGAAAATTCATCTCGATGCGGCGCTGCCCTTCCCCCTGGCAGGCTTCGCAGCGCCCACCGGAAACGTTGAAGGAGAAGCGGCCCGCCTTGTAGCCACGCTCGCGCGACTCGGGCAGCATGGCGTACAAATCCCGGATCGCCGTGAACACTCCTGTATACGTCGCCGGATTCGAGCGGGGCGTCCGGCCAATCGGCGATTGATCGATGCGGATGACCTTGTCGATATTCTCCGCGCCCGAAATCGATTTATGATCGCCCGCCTTCTCGCGAGAGCGGTACAACTGCCGAGCCAGCGCGCGATAGAGAATGTCATTCACCAGCGTGGACTTGCCCGAGCCAGATACTCCCGTCACCACCGTCATCACGCCGAGCGGGAACGTGACATCCAGATTCTTAAGATTGTTCTCTTTCGCCCCGAGAATCGTTAGAGCCGCGCCATTCGCATGACGCCGCTCGGAACGCATTTCGATCGAACTCCGCCCGGAAATATAAGCGCCGGTCAGCGAGTTGGGTGCGCTCATGATCTCAGCGGGGGTCCCGTGCGCCACCAGGCTTCCGCCGTGCCGCCCCGCTCCCGGTCCGAGGTCTACGACGTAATCCGCACGGCGAATCGTTTCTTCATCGTGCTCGACCACCAGCACTGTGTTGCCGAGATCGCGCAGGTTTTCCAGCGCATTCAGAAGTCGTCCATTATCTCGATGGTGCAGCCCGATCGAGGGCTCGTCGAGCACGTAGAGCACTCCGCGCAGTTTCGATCCAATCTGAGTTGCCAGCCGGATACGCTGCCCTTCCCCGCCAGAGAGACTGGCCGCCGAACGATCGAGCGAGATGTAACCCAGCCCCACCGCATTTAGAAACTGCAGGCGCTCCACGATCTCGTGCATAACCCGGCCGGCAATCGCCAACTCGCGGCCAGCCAGCTTGATGCCTTGGGCAACTTCCAGCGCCCGCGACACTGGCATCGCTGTGAATTCGGCAATCGACATTCCGTTGACCTTGACCGCGAGGCTCTCCGGCCGCAACCGCTTGCCGTGGCACGCAGGACACTCCGTTGCCGACATGTGATCCATGAGCCAGTCGCGATATCCCTCCGACGTCGACTCTTCCAGATTCTGCTTCAGATACCCGAAGATGCCGTGGAAGCCGGTCTTACCACCGCGCCCTTGTTCGCCATTCAGCAGAAAGTCCTGTGTCTTCTCGGAAAACTTCTCAAACGGAGTGCTCAAGTCTATTCCGGTCGCGGCCGACACGATCTGCAGTTGATGAATCAGATTCTGCGAGGCCGATCCCGGTCCCAAGCCGCCATCGAGCAGAGGTTTTGACCAGTCGCTGATCACTTTCGCCGGATCGAAATCGTACTTGCTCCCCAAACCGTGGCACTCAGGGCAGGCTCCATACATGCTGTTAAAAGAAAAAGAGCGAGGCTCGAGCTGCGGTACGTTAATCCCGCAATCTGGACACGCCAACTTCTCTGAATACAGATGTTCTTCTCCGCCGACGACCGCAACCTGCACCAACCCTCCGGCCAGCTTCATCGCCAGTCCGACCGACATTTCCAGGCGATGCTCGATGCCCGGCTTCACCAGCAGGCGATCAATCACAACTTCAATGGTGTGATTCTTCCGCTTGTCGAGGTTGATGGCGACATCGTCATCGAGGTTGACGAGTTCCCCGTCGATGCGCGCCCTCGTATAGCCGTGCTTGACGAGCGTCTCCATCTCCTTCTTGAACTCACCCTTGCGTCCGCGGACGATCGGAGCCATCACCATGACCCGATCTTCGGGCGTCAGGGCCATGACCCTTTGGACAATCTGGTCCGCAGACTGCCGGCTGATTGCCCGTCCGCACTTGGGGCAGTGCGGAACACCGATCGAGGCGAACAACAGGCGAAGATAATCGTAGATTTCGGTGATGGTCCCCACGGTCGACCGCGGGCTGCGACTCGTGGTTTTCTGCTCGATCGAAATCGACGGGCTAAGTCCATCGATTCCATCTACATCCGGACGCTCCATCTGATCGAGGAACTGCCGGGCATAGGCCGACAGCGTTTCCACGTAGCGGCGCTGGCCTTCGGCGTAGATGGTGTCAAAGGCGAGGGACGACTTCCCAGACCCGCTCAGCCCGGTAACCACGGTCAGCGTGTTACGCGGAATCTCGACGCTGATGTTTTTCAGATTGTGCTGCCGGGCCCCCCGGACGGAGATTTTAGTAATGGCCATTATCTGTCCGGGGACAAGCGCCTTCCGTAATGTCGACAGGCCAACAGAATTGTCCGAAAGTAGGTATGCACAGCTCTACTCCGTATCTTAGTCGTCAATAGCGCGGAGCGTCAACGCGGGTAGATTTGAGAAGCCCTTGGGGTTTCGCGAGGCCCGACCGCGCAGAAGACAGATATACGGTTTCAAGGGCTTTGCATCTGATAACAGCTCACTAATAAGGTTGGTTGATCGTGAATTCGCTCTTAATGCCCTTCGTCCTGTGCTTCACCGTCATTGCCTCGGTTGGCTTCGGTGTCCTGGCCGCCTACGTAGCAGTCTTTGGAATCATCTCCATGTTCGGACGCCCAGCTCAGGCTGAACCGTCCCGCCCGCGGTTGGTTTTAGTGCCGACGCAGAATCACGCTAGCGGCGACTAGCCCTGGGAGTAGCGCCAGCATGTTTCCGGCTGTCGTGAGGGCGCTTGCCGTCACGTGATTCACTCTTCGCTATATCCATTTTGATTTCCGTCTGACAGGGTCGCTTCACCTGCAATCCGGTATTAGTCCGCCGGTCCCACCACCTTCATCTTGCTCTCCACGTGTGTATGCTCGAACGCCGAGTTCTCCAGCGACACCGATACTTCACGGTTGATGAAAAACAGACGCGTGAATTCGGAATTCCGTCCCGAAAGTCGACGGAAACCACACTCCGTCTTCCTGGCGCTTGTAGACCACGTTGAATCCCACGCCCGGCACATCCGTTCCTAGGAAGGTACGCACCGCGAACGGGATCCGCCTCGACAGTTTCGTGAAGACTCGCACCGGCTCGAACTCTGCAGCATCGATGTACGCTTCCCCGGCCCAGCTGATGTCATTCTTGTCTTTGGGGCGAAAACCAATGTGGAAGACGTTTCGCCCATCTTGAACCTCCTTCCCCAGCAGGGTGAACGCATAATCTTTCTGCCCCTCGGTAGTCAGTGGGAACAAGTCCTTGGCCAAGCCGTCTTTGGTCTTCTCGTTCGACATATCCTCGCGGAAGTTGTGGATCAAACTACCATCGAGACTGTCGGCTCCAGGCGCGGGCTCACCTCGAAAAGTCTCGTACCTCCCCTTATTCCAGTAGCGGCCCGTCAGAAGCTTGAGCTGTTTCTGCGTGCCATCTGGCGTCGGGGTCACGTCGTAGTCCGCAGTCTCTTCGCGCAGTAGTCTGCCTTTCGGTTTGTGGCTCACGATGTGCGTGTGTTGGCGATAGACATATTGCTTCCGAAGTTCCTCGCTCCGATCCTGGTTCACAGCCACCTGCGCCATGATGGCATCGGCAGTCAGGGGCTCTGAAGGAGGGTCGGCTTGCACGCTCTGCGCGGATGAGGCTCCAGCCAGAAGCATAACCATTAGGAGACAGTGAATCCGCATGGGCAGAGCCCTCCCTCTGTCACTACGGATAGACTAGGGAACTTGTTCCGGGTTAGTAGATCACTTTGATGGAAAACTGAATCTCCCGCGACGTGGCAGCCGTCTTGCTGATGATTCTGAAGCCGCTGCTCACAATATTCGACGGCGCCGTCCGACTGAAATGTGGTTGTACGCACCTTTACCGGAACCCTCCTATTCCACCACGCTACCCTGATCTGGCGTGATAGCATTTCCTTGAAGACCTCTCCCCTCGCGGCATTCCATGCCTACCACCCGCTCCATCGCGCTGTTCACCGCGTTCCTGGTGTTATTGTTTTGCGTCCACTCGCAGGGCGCTGAGAGCTCGCCCTGGCTCGAAATCCACTCCACCCATTTCACCGTCGTCACGGATGCAGGCGAGAACCGAGGCCGCGAAGTCGCGCTTCGCTTTGAACAGATGCGGTCGATCTTCGCCATCCTGCTGTCCAAGGACCGCCTGAACCAGGCGATTCCGCTGACCATCCTTGCATTCCAGAACGACAAATCCTATTACCAGGCGGCTCCGCTGCGCGACGGACGGCCGATCGACACACCCGGCTTCTTCTTGCCGGGCGAAGACCAGGACTACATCGTCTTGAACTTGTCCGAACCGGAAGCTTGGCGTGCAGTCGCGCGTGACTTTGCGCTCATGTATTTGGATTGGAACTATCCCCCCGCTCAAGGATGGTTCGATGAGGGTCTGAGCGAATATTTCAGTTCGATTCGAGTGGACAACAAACAGTTCGAGATCGGCGGCGATCCTCAGTCATTAACGGAACTGCTGAAGTCGCAAACGTGGCTCTCTCTTCCTGACCTGTTCGCCACCAAGCATGATGCATCGATCGGCGGGCAAACTCCCCATCCGGCAATCTACGAAGCCGAGTCGTGGATGGTCATGAACTACCTGATCCACGAAAACAAATTGCCGGAGACAGGCACCTATCTCGGCCTGGTCCTGATCCAGCACGCGAATCCGAATGAGGCGATTCAACAAGCTTATGGGATCAGTTCCGCGGAGCTTGGAAAGGCGGTGAAAGATTATTTCCAGACTCGCGCTGCGTCAGGATTGGCTGACCACTCGCCGGTTCCTGTCAGTCCCGAGGATTCGTCGATCACATCGAAACCGATGCCTGAGCCCGACGCTCGCGCTCTGTACGCTGGAATTCAAGTTCGTATCCCGGAACGCCGAGACTCCGGTCTCAAAACGTTAAACGACTTAGCTACGACTCCTACAGAAGCCGACAAGAAAGCCGCGGTGAAACAACAGACGAAGCGCGTCGGCGAGGATCCAGACCAACTTCCCACCGACTCCGTAGGCAACGCCTTAGCTCACCGCATCCTTGCATGGGATCACATTCAGCACGGCGAGTTTGACGAAGCGTTCGTCGAGATCGGAGACGCCGCATCTCTGAACCGCCGCGACATGTGGACGCACTACTATCTCGCGTCCGCAAAGTATCGGATGGCGCAGGCCAAGCATACCGAGATTACCGGGCTCGCGAACATGCTGCTCGATCTCAAAGCTGTGTTGGAGTGGAATCCAGAAATGGCAGACGCCTACGATCTTCTGGGTGTCGCCCGCAATGCTGGAGGTACCACCACGGCTGCCATGCAAGCCGAGCGCGCCGCCATCACGCTCAGTCCCCGCGACGAGCGATACACCCTGCATCTCGCTCAGATTTATATTGCGAGCAAAAAATGGGAAGCTGCCGATGCACTATTCGGGCGCCTGAAGGCCAGCAACAATCCACAGATCGTCGCCGAGGTCACGGAACTACAGTCGAAGTCCGGAGCCGAGCGCAAGTATGGAATTCCTGTAAACGGAGATTCGGCCCAACCGAAGTTTGAAGCGCAGAAAACACCATTCGATATTCTTGACGAAGACGCAGCGAAACGCGAAGCCGCGGAAAAAGCCCATCCCGGCACCGGGGACAAACGCACCACGAAATTTGTGAAGGGCCGCCTGGTTGCGGTGGACTGCTCGAATGCTCCAGCGGCCATCCTGACCGTAAATTCAGAGGCAGGTGTTCTGAAGCTTCACGCTACGGACTACCGATCGTTGTTGCTAATCGGGACCGACAATTTCTCCTGCGATTGGCGCAATCGCCAAGTTACCGTCAACTACAAACCGAACGGCTCGACTGACGGAGATCTCGTCTCATTGGAAATGCGTTGAGTTCGCCGCAGCAATAGGTTTCAGCGATCTCGCAGAAGAATCGCTTCACTGCCGATCTCCACACGCCCCGTCCTACTCTCTGGCAGTGCCAGCAATGCGCTCCAGCATGGGATTGCGCAACTCGGTGTGTTCCCCAATAAAAAACCCTCCCGCTGGGACAGGGAGGGTTCTGGAATGGTTCGCAGGTTACGCGCGGACGACGTTGGCCGCTTGAAAGCCTTTGGGGCCTTTCAGCAGATCGAACTCGACGGTCTCCCCCTCATTCAGGGTGCGGTAGCCGTTCTCTTGGATCGCGGAAAAGTGTACGAACACATCTTCCCCCGTTGAGCGCTGGATAAATCCATATCCCTTCGCCCCGTTGAACCACTTCACTGTACCTTTCTCTCTCACGGAAAAACTCCTTTCACCAATCGCGAAGAATAGTTCTCCAGTTTCTCGGATCGCGCTTCGATCGGCTGAAGCCCCCCTCAAAGAAACCGGTTGAACTTTCGGTTGCGTCTATGATGAGCAGAGGGAATTACTTCCAAAAAGGAAAAGACCCCTCAGCTCCCCCGAATGTAATGAGCATTCGCGAGAACCCTTGGAGTCCGGCAATTTGGCTCGTTTCCACCACACCCAACAAACGTCAACCACTTACTTGGTCTCACCACCGGACCAATTCCCGGTATTGAGCAGAAGATAATAAGCAGTATTAAAACGTTTCGCAAGAGAAATTAGAAGGGAATCGAAAGGTGACCAGAGGTCACTCCTGGATAACTTTAACTAAGATTAAGAAATAACCCGTAACCTCCGCCGAAACTTCGGTTTCCCGGTTTCGGGGGTCCCCTCTGATACGATTTACCTTTACATGCCCAGCAGCCCAATTCCGGCCGCTCCGGCGGCGGAACAGCCGTCAACCCTGCCAGCACGCCGCCTCCGCCACCGTCCTCCCAGCCTTGTGATTTCGACCGTCAGATATCTGCTGCGCACCGAAGTTCACACCTTTGCATTCTCGGTCGCCGCCAATTCGATTCTGTCGTTCTTCCCGTTCGTCGTTCTGATGATGACCCTGATCCGCCGCGTCTTTCATTCGCGCGTGATGTATGAGGTTGTGCTCCAATTGCTGCGGGACTATCTGCCGGCGGGCCAGGAGTTCGTGATTCGCAATCTGAACTCCATGGTGGACTCCAGGCAGCGAGTGCAATTTCTTTCACTCGCGATTCTGCTCGTGACTTCTTCCGGCGTGTTCTTGCCTCTCGAAGTCGCTCTTAACCGCATCTGGCGCTTCGAGAAGAACCGCTCGTATCTCGGCAATCAACTGATCTCTCTGGGTCTCGCGTTCGCCTGCGGCGCACTGGCATTGCTCTCTATCGCGCTGACCGCAGTCCCGGTCGGATTTCTGGAATTCCTGCTGCGCGGGTACGGCACTGGCTTTGTGCGGCTAGTGGGATTCCTGATGATGAAAGTCTTCGCCATCGCGGCCAGCATCGCAATCTTCTTTCTGATTTACTGGCTCTTGCCCAACGGCAAGGTTCCAGCGCGCGCAGTCCTACCCTCGGCCATCATCATGGGACTGCTCTCCGAAGCGCTGAAGTATGCCTACATCCTGGCGCTGCCCTGGCTGAATTTTCAGGAAGTGTACGGCCCGTTCGCGCTCTCGGTGAGCCTGATGTTCTGGGCATTTCTCTCAGGATTGTTACTTCTCGCGGGCGCAAATCTTTCAGCCGAAGAACATCTCGGCCACGCGCTTTAATGCCTTAAATCGCAGAGCGTCGCTCACCATCCTTCATATCCAATGCAAAAGAAAATCGGCCGTCCGCTTGGCGCAGAACGGCCGTTCTCGAACTCGTACGAGAGTGAACTACTTCTTTTGATCTCCAATCGACAACAACTCCACTTCGAAGATCAACGTCTCTCCAGGACCGATATCGCCTCCCGCGCCGCGGTCGCCATAGGCCAGATCCGCGGGAATAAATAGTTGCCACTTCGAACCCACGGGCATCAACTGCAAAGCTTCGGTCCAGCCCTTGATCACGCCGCCCACCGGGAACGTAGCCGGCTGGCCGCGTTTGTACGAACTGTCGAATTCCTTGCCGTTGAGCAGCGTCCCGCGATAGTTCACAGTCACCGTATCGTTGGCGGTCGGCTTTGGACCCGATCCAGGCGTCAAAACCTTATATTGCAGGCCGTCGGGCAGCGCGGTAACGCCTTCCTTGCCCTTATTCACTGCGAGGAATGCATCACCCTCTTTGCGGGCAGTTCCGCCAGCTTCGTGCGCTTTGGCCTCCTGCTGGCCGCGCACCTGATTCTGGAGCTGCGTTAGGGCTGCGCGCTCCTCGTCCTCGGTTAGCAGCGTTTTGCTGCCCCCCAGCGCGTCTCTCAATCCGCGCCCTACAACCGCGGGATCCACCGCGACATTCACGCCTTGCCGGCGGAGATCGTTGCCAATCTTCATTCCCAGCGCATAGCTGGCTTTGTCCTTCTGTGTCTTCAGCGTATAGGTAGTCGCGCTTTTCGTGGTCACAGGGGCTTTCTTGGCAGTCGATGCCTTCGGAGCCGTGCCTGTCGATTGTCCGGTAGCCGGCTGCGTGGATGAGGTGGAACCGGATGCCGGAGTTCCCTGTGCCTGGGCATAACCCAGCAGGACGATCCCAGCCGCCAGCACAGGTATAACGCGTGCGGTAAGCAATTTTTGCATAGACGTCTATTGTCCCATCGGGCGTGAGGGATCGGCAAACCGATAGAGGTAGAAACGCAATCGAAGCGGAGACTCCCGAGATCAGATCAAGGGTTTGCCTGTGAACTCCTGTGCTTTCTGTTGGTGAAGGGTATTAGTTCTTGGCGGAAACACCCAGTGCAGCAAACTCACGCCGCGCTTCCTGTGCGGGGACGAAGTCCGCATCGGCATTCTTCCAGATGTCGAGTAGCTGCTGGTAGCTTTTCGTAGCCGCCGCTTTGTCGAACTGCGCCTGTGCCCGCGCCGTTCCTAGCAGGCAAAGAGGATAAATAGGCGCCTGGTACAACCCGTTGCCGCCCACGCCGCCTTCGGCTAACGCTAAGTTGTGGTAACGCATGCCCGGCTCAAAATCGCTCACGGCTTGAGTAGCATTTTTCAATTCCAGCGAGGCGCGCCCCAGGAGATGCGCGCCTTTCGAAGCCAGCGGATACGACATCGCCCCCGACAACAATCCTGCAACTTGTTCTGGATGGTGCTGCCCCAGCGCAATTGCCGCCTTTACCTCCGGAACATAAATCTCGTTGATGAGAGTGTTCGTCGGAGCTTCGGTGGCTACCCGCTGAATTTCTTCGAGCGCCGCTTCCCCGCCCCCACACAACGCGAGCGCAAGCGTCGCATTCGGAACGGTCGCGATGGAGTGATCGACCGCCAGACCTTTATGCGCCGCATCGCGTGCGGCATTGCAGTTGGATACCAATGCATCGTCCAACGCCTTGATCGCATAAAGGCCGCCTGCCGAGTCAGTAAGGTGTTGTTGCTCGGCCCTCTTGGCGGACTGTTCCCAATGTTCGTCGGCCTCGTGCATTCGGCCGAGGTACAAATAAACAGTGGCAGCGCCACCCTCGACCACAAAGCCATCGGGACGACCGGCCGTCTGCTGCATGTGCTTTTCCCAGTCTCGCCCGGCTGCGAAATCCACGAGCAGCGCATTTTGCTGATAGCTTGAGTCGTCTTCTCCGCCCTGAGTCAGGCCTTCCTTCAGATAACGCTCCGCCTCCGGCAATTTATCAATTCCAAGGAACGCCCCAGTCGCATTCTGAGCTGCGACGTTATCCCACTTCGCGATTTCCCAGGTTTTTACAAAGTCCTGTGCCGCCTGCTGCAGATCTCCAATGCCCGCATACGCGCTCGCCAGATTGTTCCAGGCAGCGGCGTCGCGCGGATACGTCGCGACGAACAATTTGTAGGAGTCGATCGCTTTGGGCATGTCGTACTGCTGCAGCGCGTACTGCGACTCGATATACATCCGTTCGCGTTCGGTCACCCGCTCTCGCAGGTCATAAGCCTTCTTTAGATTTTCGAGCGCTTTCGAAATGGATCCCACGTTGCCATAGGCAACGCCTAATCGCGCATACCCCATCGCGAAGGCGGGATCGAGCTCGATCGCTTGCTGGTACAACGAAGCTGCCTGCGGAAAGTCGTGTCCCACCCGATGCTCATCTTCGGCAAGCGAGAATGCATGGAACGCCTGCAGCGAAGCAGTCGTCACGTTGGTATACGGAGTGGTCAGCTTCTGAATCGACGCCATCGACTCCCCAAGCCGGGATCGCATCGCCGTCGCTGCTTGCGACACCGCCTGCAGCACTCCAGTTTTGTCGGGAGACGTGACTTGCTCGCGCGCAAACACTTCGCCGGTCGCCACGTTTACGGCATTGATCTGGATTACGTAAGACGTTCCCAGGCTGGCGATGCTCCCTGCCAGGTACGCCTTAACTCCCAATCGTTGCCCCAGTTGCTGTGCCAATTCTGGAGTGATCTTCTGATCTTTCACTTGCCCCAGATAGGGCAGATTTGTATGCAGCTCGGCATCGCTGACCAACTGCAGCAATGGGGATTGCTCCAACTGAATCGCCAGCGCTTCTTTCAACGTCGAGTCGAACACTCCATCGCCTGTCTGATTCGTGAAGTCGGCGAGGATGAGTTGATCCTTGTCGGTGAGCTGCACGGTCGTGCGCTTGCGCATGTAGAATCCGCCGGCAATGATGGCGAGTGCCAACACGACCGCGACTGGGATCACCCATTTGATCCAACTGCGTGGAGAAGCGCGTTTCACGACGGTTTCCACAGAACCGGAGGACGAAGCAACGCGAGCTGATCCACTCGTCTTCTGGGCTGAAGCAGGGGAGGACGGCAAGTCGGCCGGAGAGACCGCGTGCGCGTCTGAAGAAGAAGCCGCCGAACTTCGCCCCGATTCCAGATCCCGCTTCAGCCGCATCAATTCTGACTTGATGTCCACGGCGTGCTGGTAGCGAAGATCGCGATCCTTCTCCAGGGCACGGTTGATGATGTCTTCCAGCTTAGGCGGGAGCTTTGGGTTCAGCCGGACCGGCGCTACTGGCGCCCGATTCATGATCTCGTCGAAAATGACTCCCGAAGTCTCGCCTCGAAACGGAATTGTCCCCGTCGCCATTTCATACAGCACGATTCCGAATGAAAACAAATCCGTGCGGGCATCGAGCGGCTTGCCCCGCACCTGCTCCGGAGACATATACGCGACGGTGCCCAAGGCCGATCCCGGACTGGTCAGATGTTGCGGGCCCTCGCCTTCGGTCTTGGTTGCTTCCGATGGATCCAGTGCGCGGCTCGATTCCTGCGTCACCTTGGCCAATCCAAAGTCGAGAATCTTCGCTCCGCGCCGCGTCACGAAAATATTCGCCGGCTTGATATCGCGATGGACGATTCCCTTCGAGTGCGCCGCGTCCAGCGCATCCGCCACGTCAATGGCAATCCCGAACAGCTTATCGAGTTCGATCGGCCGGTCACCGATCAGGTGCTTCAGGGTCTCGCCCTCAAGATATTCCATGACGATGAAGGCCTGATCGCCCTCTTCGCCGATGTCATAAATGGTGCAGATATTGGGATGATTCAACGCTGATGCGGCTTGCGCCTCGCGCCGGAACCGGCTGAGCGCGCCGGGATCTCGCGTCACATCTTCAGGAAGGAACTTCAGCGCAACGAAGCGTTTGAGGCGCGTGTCTTCGGCCTTATAAACGACGCCCATCCCGCCACCGCCGAGCTTTTCGATCACTCTGTAGTGAGAGATGTTCTGACCGATCATTTTGTCCGCAAGGGCGCAGCGCGCAAGGTGAATCCCCAGAATTCCGGTGAGCCATCTTAGGGCGCAAACGGAGGCAAGTCAACGACAGGATGGGTCTGTTAGATCCCGCCATTCACGATCCCGCTGCTGACAACTTGGCATACTCCGACTGTGCCTGATTCAAAATAGGCGTATCGGGATCGGCGTCTTTCCAGAGCGAGAGAAACTCCTTATAGGCGGCGAGTGCCCGCACCCGGGCATCATTGGAAGTTCCCTTGTCGTTTTTCGCCTCCAGAGCGTTAGCTCGTGCCACTCCAAGATGTGCTAACGCGCCGGTCCAGCAATTCCAGGTAATCCCGCTGTGATCGAGAATCTTCTGAAACTCGGCCGCCGCCGCAGTGCCCTGCCCGGCTGCGAGATACGCCTGCCCCCGAATGTAAATGGGATACAAACAGGAAACGTTGTTCACAAAACTAATCGAGCCCAGTTCCATCGGAGCGGTAGCTTGTAGAAGCTCAATGCCTTCATTGGATTTGTTTTGATCGAGCGCTATCTGGGCTCGAATCGCGGGCAACCACAGCGCATGGATCGAAGTATCTAGCGGGAAGCTTTTGTCTAGATTTTGCGCGGTCGATTCAGCGCGGGCCACGTCGCCCGCCATGGCAAAAGCAAGAGCGGCTTCGGCCTCTTTGCCTCGATGGGCGGGACCGAGTTCTGCTCCTTTCGCCGCTAATTGTTCTGCCTCCTTCACATTTCCAAAGGCAGCCTCCGCGATGGCAGCGTTCTCCAGCCAGATAGCCGCATTTTCGCTACCAACCGTTCGCAACCCAGACTGCACGGATCGTTCCGTCAACTCCCTAGCCTTTCGAACTCGTCCTGCGTATAGCTCGGTGTCAGCGGCCAGCGACAACCCAAACTGCTGGTATTCGGGATTCGCCTCAAGACTGTGCTGTGCATCATTCATCCCCGACGAATCGTTCGCAAGAAAAGCCAGAGTGTAGGTCAGATTGTGAAGCAGGTAGTCATCCAGGTTTCGGCTCTGCGCCTGCAAAATCATTTGTCGCGCATCGTCCAAGCGCTGCAATGCCAGCAAATAGACGCCGATAAATTCGTACGGGCTAACGCTGTCGGACGACAGTCGAAGACTCTGTCGCCCCATGTCAAGCGCCTTGTCATATTTTCCCTGCAAAGCATAGACATATCCTCGATCGTTGTAGGCTCTCGCGTCCCGCGTATAAATCTCGATCTGCCGGTCATAGATCTCGCCGGCTCGCTCGATTTCGCCGGTGACGTTTTGATAATAAGTGCCCGCGATCGCCAGCTTTTCTCGTTCGCTGGCGCGGTCTCGCAACTGAAATGCCTTTGTGAAATTCTCAGTCGCCTTCGCATCTTGCCCCACGTGCACGAAGTCATATCCGACAGCCCAATAACCCATCGCGAAATTCGGGTCGAACTCCACGGCGCGTTGATGATAGCGAAGGGCGTCGATCGGTCCTTTGTCGCGCGATGCTCGTTCACCAAGGCTGAATTCCTTCAGAGCTTCCAGCGACGACGTCGTAGCCTGCTCGAGTGGAACATCAAACTTCTGTACAGTCGCAAGCGACTCACCCAACTCCCCGCGCAACTTTGAAGCCGCGCTCCCCAGCGCATCAAGCACTTTTTCTTTGGCAGAGGCTGTGACCTGTTCCTGTGCCAGCGTATCTCCGCTCTCGCAGCTAATGGCTTTCAGTCCCAGAACGTACTCTGTTCCGAGGGCGGCAATCGATCCTGCAATATATGCCTTGCTCTCCGCGCGCTGGCACAACTCCCGGGCAATTTCGGGTGTCAGCTTCGTGTTCGTCGGACGCGTCATCAGCTTCAGCGTCTCTCCAACCTTGTCGTCTGAGAGCACGTTTAAGAATGGTGACTGCTGGAGTGACACGCCCAGTGCGGTCTTGAGCGTGTCATCGAATACTGGGTCTCCCGTGCTATTCGCGAAATCGCCGACGACAACCGTATCCTTTACAGTTAATTTGGTTCTTTGATGAAGTTTGAGATATCCCCCCACCACTAGTCCGACGAATGCCAGCACGATACAAAGCGCAAGAGCGATCAGCTGCCATCGAATACGTACCTTTCCAGAATCAACAGGGATGGCCATCCGCGCCGATTCCGTATCTCGCTTCAGCCGCTGCAAGTCCGCCCGAATATCGGCCGCGTGCTGATATCGGAGGTTTCGATCCTTCTCCAGCGCTTTCTGGATCAATTCTTCCAGCTTCGCCGGCAAATCGGGATTGAGGCGCACGGCAGGAGTAGGAGTTCGGTTGAGGATCGAATCGAAGATCAGCCCCGAGGTGTCACCACGAAACGGCAACTGTCCGGTCGCCATCTCGTAGAGAACTCCTCCAAACGAAAACAGATCTGTGCGAGCATCCAACTCCCTGCCCCGCACTTGCTCCGGCGACATATAAGCAACGGTTCCAACAGCCGTGCCCGGACTCGTCAAATGCGCTTCATCCGACGTCCGGGTCTGCGTGTCCTCTGCCGCAATCTGACTGGCCGAACCCGCCGCTGGAATGACTTTGGCCAGACCGAAGTCCAGAACCTTCGCATGCCCACGTTTCGTCACGAAAATATTTGCCGGCTTGATATCGCGGTGGACAATTCCCTGCGCGTGCGCCGCATCCAGCGCATCTGCTATCTCTATGGCCAGCGACAAAATCGTCTCAATGTCCATCGGACGACCCGCAATCAGGTGCTTCAGCGTGGCGCCGTCGAGATATTCCATCGCAATAAACGACTGGTCGCCACTTTTCCCAATCTCATAGATCGTGCAAATATTGGGATGATTCAAGGCTGAAGCCGCCCTTGCTTCGCGCCGAAAGCGCTCCAGCGCCTGAGGATCGCCAGCCACGTCATCGGGCAGGAATTTCAGCGCCACAAAGCGGCCAAGCTCGGTGTCCTCCGCCTTGTAAACCACACCCATCCCTCCGCCCCCGAGTTTCTCGACGATCCGGTAGTGCGAGATGGTTTGGCCGATCATTTGTTGATTTGTGAGCAGATGGTGCGATAGCCGCCCAGGCTCGGCCCGAAGAGCAGGTGAGACATCTTAGGGTTCGGGGAAACTCAAGTCAACGAGACACGCCGCCCGACTATCCCGCTAACGAGACGTTTTCAGTTCGGCGATCCCAAGAGGCTGTAAAGCAAAACTAGGAAGACGACCGCCGTAAAGTACACGTACATGCGATCCCGTTCCGCGGCAAAACCAAACATCGAAAGCGCCACTCGCGCGACCGGAGTCGCGATCAGAACCAGAAGTCCCAGCTGAATGATTCCCCGTCCTCGCAGATGAAACGTGTCGCGAAAGATGCCGCGAACCGTCCGCAGGTCCGCCGGTTCACCTCGGAACACGTGATATTCAACCGGTGACAGTCCGTGCCGCACCAGGTAAATGATGGCGCCAAGAAACACGATCAGCGCGGCGAGCGACACTCCCCCGCGCAGCAGGTTGCCGACTGCACCTTCAATTCTTCGATCGGTCCAGTTTGCTTCCATCGGCATTTAGATTCTCCCCGACAGCCCGTTATAGAGCATCTCGAGCGCCAGCAATGCGATGACCAGGCTGAATCCAAGCCGCAGCCACTTCGTGTGTACTCGCATCAGTAGCTTCGCTCCGACCAGCGATCCGGCTAGCACTCCGAGCATCACCGGCATCGCCAGCCCGGGATCGATATATCCTCGCCGCAGATAGACGCCCGCGCTCGCCGCCGCAGTTACGCCGATCATGAAGTTGCTGGTGCTCGTCGAAACTTTGAACGGAATCCTCATCGCCTGATCCATGGCGAGAACCTTCATTGCTCCCGAGCCAATTCCCAGCAGACCCGACAAGGCTCCTGCGCCAAACATCAGAGTCCATCCCGCCGGCACGTGCTGAACGTTATAACTACGATCGCCTTCCGCGTCCGGGAAACTTCCGTTCAGACGCAGGCGGGTAGCCAGTGGATCCGGCGGCAGTGTGCGTTCGTGGAGTGGTCGTGGCTTCCGCGCGAAGTATGCCGAGAACAGCAGCACCATGCCGAATACGATTGCAATCGCGTGCGTCGAGACTCGCGCCGCCAAATGCGCGCCGAGAAGCGCTCCCAGCGTCGTCGCAATCTCAAGAAACATTCCGATCCTGATATTCGAAATGCCTTCTTTCACGTAAGCGGCCGCTGCACCGGACGACGTCGCAATCACCGAAACGAGCGACGCCCCGATCGCATATCGAATGTCGACTTTAAACAGCAGTGTCAGAAACGGAACCAGCACGACACCGCCGCCCAAGCCCGTGAGCGCGCCCACCAGCCCGGCTAGCAAAGAACCAGCGCAAACAAACAACGTGAATTCAAGAGTCGACATTCTGTCCTTTTGATACTCCGTTGATATCCCGAAACCAGGGACCATAATCGCTGGCAATGATTCGGAGTCTTAGTCTAACCAAACTCACGCTCGCCCGATAAAGTTCCAACTTACGAGACTGATTCGCTCGTGAGTTTCGCCCATGAAATCCACAACCCCTTGTGACATCCGTCACTGACTTCATAATTCCACGGGGACTACTCTGGCACGTTTCCGGTAATCCCTCCGAGCAGACGTCCAATTTCGAGGTCTTCCCCATGTTTGGGAGAAGTGGTCGTTGTCTGCTCGCACTCTCTTTGCTGATGTCCGCTCCGTTGCCATCGAGCGGACAGACGCACTCCGCCAATCTCCGCGATACTCCTCCCAATGCGCGGCAATTGCCACACATCGGCGAGTTTCCGATCCCAGAACCGGCGCCTGATCGTCCCTCGCTTTCCGGTTCGCCCTCCCGCAAGGGTTGGCCTGCCCCAGATCGCCCGCGCAGCGGGAATGATCTTCTCCGGGCGTGTCACAGCCATTGAACGCCGCCCGGCAGCTCGAGGCCAGGCGCTCGAAACGATTGCGGTCACCTTCCGCGTTGAGGATGCAATTCGGGGCGCGACGCCCGGCGAGAATCTCACCATCTCGCAATGGATTGGCCTCTGGTCCGGCGGCCAGCGCTACCGTGTTGGCCAACGTGTTCTCGTATTTCTATATCCACCCAGCAAATTGGGCCTGACCAGTTCGGTCGCAGGACCGATGGGGAGATTCGACATCGATTCCTGGGGCCGGGTTCTGTTCACGGCCCAACATCTTTCCGCTTTCCAACAGGACCCCGTCATTGGTGGGAAATCGCGCGTGCGGCTCAGCGATTTCGCCTTGGCGGTGCGGCGGGCCAGTGAGGAGGAATGAGCATGAGACGAGGTGACCATGAAACCAGCATGGCATTGACGGTTCGCTTGTTTCTCCTCAGGCTGGCCTTCGCTGCCTTTCTCATTTCTGCCTGCGCTGTTGTGCTGCGCGCGGGCGGTCCGAAGTGCGTAGCGGGATGGAGTTACTTCGATTCGACGACGTCCGGTCAACCGCTCGTGTGGCCACAAGGAGTCATCACCTATTACACCGATCAAGGCGATTTGAGTCCGATCCTGCCCAATGCGTCTGCCAACAGTTTCGTTTCCAGCGCCTTCGGCCAGTGGACGTCGGTTTCGACAACTGCCCTGTCCGCGACCAGCGGTGGCCAGCTCGGCGAAGACGTAAATGGAACGAATGTCTATGTAAACGCCAACGGAACCATCTCCATGCCGGCAGACATTCAATCCACCGCGACCGGAACTCCGGTTGGCGTTGTCTACGACGCCGACGGCTCGGTGACGGATGCTTTATTAGGTGCGGGCGCAGGCGACGCAAGCCAGTGCTTCTTCAATGCCGTCTTCGGCGGCAACGACAACTACGGATCTCTCGCCGTTTACCAGCACGCTCTCATCGTGATCAATGGTCAGTGCGCGCAACAATCTTCGCAGCTCACTGATGTCGAATATCGTCTGGTGCGCGTGATCGGCGAAGTACTGGGCCTTGGGTGGTCGCAGCTTAATCTGAACGTGCAGACAGGATCGCCTCGTCCGACATCGGATGATTATGCGGGATTTCCGGTCATGCACTTTCAGGATTCGTGGATCTTGCGTACCCATCACCGCCTGTTATCCGAATCCTTACCAGTTGTCGATGGACGATGCCGCTGCCATCTCTCGCCTGTATCCGGTCACATCGCAAAATCAATCCAGCTTTCCCGGCAAGCAAGTTTTCTCAGCCGTCACCGCTCGCATTCACGGCTCCGTCTGGTTCACCGACACGCACGGCAATGCCACGCAGCCCATGCAGGGTGTCAATGTTGTCGCGCGCTGGATTGATCCGTCCACTGGACTGCCTTCTCGCAGATACGCCGCAACTTCGGTCTCAGGATTTCTTTTCACCGGAAACGCGGGAAATCCGATCACCGGATACCTCGACTCAACCGGTGACACATTCAGCGAGTGGGGATCGAACAACCAAGCCGTGGAAGGCTTTTTCGATCTCGCGGGATTGCAGCTTCCGAATGGAGGCAGTGCGCAATATCAACTCTCGGTGGAAGCCATCGATCCCTACCTGGTCGCCCGGGGTTGAGCCATATTCGCCAGGCCCGGTCTCACCTTCGGGATCGGCTCAGACGATCACTTGTCACAGTGACGCCGGGCAGTGACGTTGCCCAAGACATCCTGATGAGCACAACTGCACAGCCGATTGCGCAATCGCCTTCATCCTGGACTATGCCCGCGGACTTGCCACTCGGCGGTGATTGGATCTCGTCGTTGAACAACTACGGCAACATCCCATACTTCGTTTTACCCGCGCAGGCCAATCGGACGCTGTCGGTAGCCGTAACGGCGTTGGACGAATCCGGCAACCCGAGCGAAGTAAAAATGCAGCCAGTCATCGGAATGTGGGCTGCATCCGATCCACAAGGAACTGCTCCTCCAACGTTCACACCATCGGCGTTTAACCAGACGACCTTCGGCATGACGCGGTTGGATACGCAGGTTCTTGCCACCGGCAGCTACCTGATCGGCATCGCCGATTTGCGCGGCGATGGACGCCCTGACTACCGCTATCATGCGCACGTCCTCTACGCCGACAGTGTTTCTCCGGCACGCGTTGGAGTAACTGGCGGAGCGGTTACCGTGCGGGGCACCGGCTTCGCTCCTGGATTCACTTCGACAATAGGAACTACTTCCGCTCCGCAACTATCCGTCAACGCCGGCCAGATGATTCTTGCCGCGCCGGTGCACGCCGACGGAACGCAGAACATCACGATTACTGATCCGGTCAGCGGTTCTTCGACGACGATGACTGCAGCGCTCACGTACGGCGCGGCTTCCACTGACAACATTGTTCTGCTTTACGGACTCAACACGTCGACTCCCGTTGGCGCACAAGCAGCACACCCGGTAAGCGTGCGCGTGCTCGCGGCCGATGGAGTCACTCCCGTCGGTGGTGCGACCATCGCTTGGAGCGCAACCAATTCTCTGCAACTCTCGGCTTGTGCCAACGCGTCGTCTTGCTCGGTAACCAGCGATCAGAATGGAGACGCCACGACTTGGCTGACCCCGGCGAAGACGGGAGTCGCGACGATCACCGCGACTCTGGCTCCAGCATCGTACACGTCGTCGAAATCCGTCAACGCGACGCTCTATGCAACCGAAACATCGTCTGACATTGGAATCGTCTCGCCCTTTGTTTGGATCTCGCAGGGAGCCAGCGTCAGCGTCCCGCTGACCGCGCAACTGTTGAGCAACGGAGTGGCACGGAACAACGTGCAAGTGAATTACACAGTCGTAAATGGTTCCGGAACGCTGAGCGCTGCGAGCGCGCAAACGAATTCCAAGGGCTATGCGACGGTGAACCTCACGGTGACGCAATTCACTGCAATGGCGCAGGTGACGGCGTGCGCCGCTCCGGGAAATGTTCCGTGCGGGACGTTCTACATCAATCCGGTTCCGCTGGCGCAGCAGCATCTCGCGCAAATCTCCGGAGCGGGGCAGGTTTCGACGGGCCAAGCTCTACAGCCGGTCGTGGTCGAAGTCACGGATTCGGCCACGCCGCCGAACGCTGTCATCGCGGCTCCAGTCGTGTTCCTGGAAACCGTGCTTCGTCCGGGTGGAACGTCGCCTGCGAGCGGTGACGGAGAAACGAATCCCAGTAACCCGGCGATGCCGGTGATCCTTCAGGTCAGCCAAAGCAGCGTAATTACCAACGGGAACGGGCTGGCCAGTATCGTGCCGTCAAGCGGAGGTTTCAGTCCACCGCTGGAAGTGGACGTATCGGTCACTGCTGGTGTCGCCGCCATGATCGATGATCCGCTGCAAGTCTTGCCGGCGGTGAGCAGCGGAAATCATTCTTCGGAAATCGATCCGCCGCCATTCGATCGACATCCAATCGGGCTGCTCTGGTAAGAGCGGCCGACAGCCGAGGCGGCTGTCTCCACATGAGCTGTGGCGATAGGCAGCCTCGACTTCGCGTCCAGGCTCACTTCGTCCATTGATCGACCCAGTCGTTGACGGTCTTGTACCAGAGCTGCGAATTCTGCGGCTTCAGCACCCAGTGGCCTTCGTCGGGGAAGTAGAGCATCTTTGACGGCACGCCTTCCATCTGCAGCGTGGTGAAAAGCTGGAAGCCTTCGCTCACGTCGAGGCGGTAATCGCGCTGGCCGTGGATGACCAGCGTCGGCGTCTTGAAATTCTTGGCGTACTGGTGCGGCGACCACTTCTCGTACCCCGCGCGATTGTCGTAGGGCGTGCCTTTGAACTCCCAGTCGTTGAACCAGAGTTCTTCGGTCGTACCCCACGCCGACTCGGCGTTGAACATGCCGTCGTGCGACACCAGGCACTTGAAGCGGTCGGTGTGGCCGAGAATCCAGTTGATGGCGTATCCGCCGTAGCTCGCACCCAGAGCGCACTCGCGGTTTTTGTCGATGAACGGGTAGGTCTGCTCGGCGTAGTCGAGGCCCTTCATCAGGTCTTCATACGGAGCTCCGCCCCAGTCGCCGTTGATGGCGTCGATGAACTTCTGCCCGTATCCAGTCGAGCCGTGGAAGTTGATCATGATGACGACGTATCCGCTGCTCGTCGATGAAGTTGGCGCGGCGAACAGTTCAGGATTCCAGCGAAATGACCAGTCGTCTCCCCAGGCCCCTTGCGGCCCGCCGTGGATGAGGAACTTCACGGGATATTTCTTGGAGGCATCAAAGTTCGGCGGCTTGACCAGGAAGCCCTCGACTTCGTCCCCATGTGCCCCCGTGAAGAAAAAAGATTCGATCCTGCTCATGTCGATCTGCGCGAGCAGTCGGTCATTGAAGTGAGTCAGGGGCCAATCTTTGTTGAGCGAACAACTTTCCTTGCCAGCATCGACGTTCCCGCTGCGCGCCGGGCAGCCCGGGCCGGACAGATCGCCGGCGTAAATCTCCGTCGGTGCTGAGATCGACATCCGTGTGAACAGCAGCGTCTTTCCATCGGGGGTGAAAGCGAGGTCATCGTTATATCCGCCGATAATGATGCGGCGTGATGTCTCGGGATTCGCGGCATCCAGCGCGTAAATCAGCGAGTGCCCTTTATGGTCGGAGCTGAAGTAGAGCGTCTTTGAATCTTTACTCCAGATGAAGGTGCCCACCCACTGATCGAAGTCCTCCGTCAGATTTTTCTTCTCGCCGGTCTTGCGGTCGAAGAGCATGAGGCGGAAGCGGTCGCTCTCGTATCCCGGGCGCTGCTGGGCGCGATAGGCGATGTAGCGTCCATCGGGCGAATAGAGCGGCGACGTGTCGCTGGCGGGATTGTCGGCGGTGATGTTTTTCTTCGCCAGGGCCATCCGGAATTGACCGGGACGATCCACAGATCGTTGTTGGTGGAAGCGGCCGGATTCTTGTCGTGATTTGAGGCGTAGCAAATCTCCTGCCCATCAGGCGAGAAGGCATAGTCGTCCTGCCCGCCAAGCGAGAACACCGGCGCGTCGTAGTCGCCGGGTGTGAGGTCGACGGGTGGAACGGCCTCGTGTTGAGGAGTTTCGTTATTGGCGTCAGGCGGCAAGACGTTGTTCACGGGGATTGCAAAAATGTGACTCCGCTTGCCTTCTTTATATTCATTCCAGTGACGGTAAAGTAGGTGTGTGAAGACTAGAGCTTGGACCTTCGAATGTCGGGCTTCCTTGAGCTTATCAATATTGCAGGTGGCCGCGCCCTCTGGGGCTCCCTCGCATTCGGGATAAACATCCGATGTAAAAAGAATCGTCTTGCCGTCCGGGGACCACAGTTCCCCGCCCGCCTCAGTAGCGATAAACGTGAGCTGATGAAGTTTACTGACGGCTCCCGCCGAGCCATCGAAATCGGCAACCCAAACCTGTGACGTCTTGCCCTTATTCGAGATAAACGCAAACCGCTTGCCATCCGGGGCCCAGCGCGGACGGTCGCCGTCTTGATCGGCGATCAGAACTCTTTCCGCCGCGGAAGAGCTTGCCGAGCTTTGCTCGGCTGGACGGCCGGGGGCGGCCGTTCCCACATGCGCATCTTCTCCCCATTCAATGGCACGATCCAGATGTGGGGCGTCTTCGTGTTCGCCGCGAGATCAACGTCGACGACACTGAAGATCACCCACTTGCCGTCCGGAGAAACTTGCGGGTCTCCGACGCGCTTGAGCTTCATCATGTCGTCGAAGGTGAAGGGGTGCTTGGCTTGAGCGAGAACCGGAAGAGCAAATGCAAACACGAGAAGAGAGAGAAGAAGACGGCGCATGAAGAGCTCCTTCAAATGCATCGAGACGTTGCGAGCAACGTCCCTGCGACAAACGGATGAGTGTAGCAGGCTGGTTGCGAGGGTTGAGATACGGGTTCGGCAATTTTTCGAACGAATCTGCAAAATCTTCATTTCATTGGCTTTACGGCCAAGGAGACCCCTTGTTGGGCCGCAAAATATTAATAACAAAGGCTTTAGAGGCAAAATATTACGGAATAAGGAGTTAGCGGTGCCGGAATGGAGATATCGATCCGATTTCCCGGCGATCGCGCGCATGCATTCAGTCTGGGCGTTTTGTGAAGTTCTAGTAAAGGTCGTTCGTCACACGGAGTGAATTTTTGTTGTGGAAAACTCGTGCCCGAGCAAACGAGCGTTGTCATCCTGAGCGGCGTTCTTATGGCGCGAAGAACCTTTGCACGGGCCGTCAGGAACGATGATGTCGAGAAGTGCATAGGTCCTTCGCCGCTAAAACCTGCGGCTCAGGATGACAGCGCTTTGGAGTGGTACACGACACCGCCGTACACGGCACCCAGTCCACGTTCATTGTCATCCTGAGCGGCGTTCGTTTGCCGCGAAGGACCTCTGTACGCGCCATCAGCAACGATGATGTCGAGAAGTGCATAGGTCCTTCGCCGCTAAAACCTGCGGCTCAGGATGAGAGCACCTAGGGTTCACTTTCCCAGCAGACACAAGTCTTGCACAGAGCGGATGTTCATTCGTCACAGACTCGGGCTAGTGGACTGTGCCACGCTCAGGCCCGGAGAATCAGTATGCGTTCGCCGAAGACGTACTTCGTTTACATCATATCGAATCGTTCGAAGACGCTCTACACCGGCGTCACGAATAGCCTCGTTCGACGCGTGCGCGAGCACAAGATGGGAAGTGGATCTCGGTTTGCCGCAAAGTACAAGGTCGACCGTCTCGTTTACTTCGAGCGCTTCGAGGATGTACACAGTGCAATTGAACGCGAGAAAGAAATCAAGGGCTGGTTGAGAATTAAGAAGATTGCGTTGATCGTTTCCATCAATCCCGCTTGGCGGGATTTGAGTTTGGAGTGGTTCGAGCGGCATGAATTTCAGCCGGATGCGACGGCGAAAGTGGCCCATGCAAAACCGCTACCTTGAAGCGCAATAGAACGTGCACTCGTCGGCTTCGTCGGCACGCCTGCGAGTACATAGGTCCTTCGCGGCAAAGTGCGCCGCTCAGGATGACAGGGCTTTTGGGTGACTGGACGCCGCACAAATCGTCTGGGTTCCAAATCTGATTAGTGCTCAAGAATCCGCTCAAACATGGTCCCAGCGGAATGCGTTTCGGCAGGATGCATGATCGAAAGCGCCCATGCAAAACCGCCATTTTGAGGCGCAACAGTACGAGCGCTCGTCGGCTTCGTCGGCGCTGCCGACAAGTGCATAGGTCCTTCGCGGCAAAGTGCGCCGCTCAGGATGACAAAGCTTTAAACTCCACAAGCTTTTCTGCCTTTACAAAAGTGCTGCGATCCGGGCGGCAACCTCTTATCGATGAAGGCATCCAACTGAGTGGCAGAACTGCAGCACCCCTTCCCTCCGACCTCACTGAGCGGAGAGGGGCCGGAGGGCGGGGTCGCCGCGGTCTTCTGCCACAGAGTGGAGACGTGACTTGCTGCTGGCCCCTGGTCAAACAGGGGAGTTGCTGGTTACGTCTCTGCACCAACTCTCTCCAGATTCGATAAACTAGTCCGATGAAGGTATTCGGCCGTTTTTCGCTATGCCTCGCGCTGCTGATCTGCGGGTTGGCGGGTCTGCCCGCGCTTGCTCAAGAAGGCGCGCTCGAAACGAATCCCCCCAAAGACACCACTCCGGACGAAATCATCAAGCGCTTCTCCGAGAAAGAGACGGAGTTCTCCAAAGCGCGCGACCAGTACACGTACCGTCAGGATGTGAGAGTCGAAACACTCGACGGGGAGACGGTCGACGGGCAGTACCACGAAGTGTTCGACGTGATGTTCGACGATAAAGGACACCGCATCGAGAATGTGGTCTTCGCTCCGGCGTCGAGCCTCACGAAGATTTACATGTCGCAGGAAGACATGGAGGACATCCGGCACAAATTGCCGTTCGTGCTCACGACAGAGGACCTGCCGGAATACAACATTCTTTATGTAGGTCAACAGCAGGAAGACGAGCTACATTGCTACGTTTTCGACATCGCTCCCAAAAAGATCGAGGGCAAGAAGCGGTATTTTCAGGGACGCGTATGGGTCGACGACCACGATTTCCAGATCGTGAAGACATATGGCAAGACCGTGCCCGACATTCGCACGAAACATGGCGATCAGGAAAATCTGTTTCCCAAGTTCACCACATGGCGGCAGCAGATCGATGGGCAATACTGGTTCCCGGTCTATACCAAGGCCGACGATGAATTGCATTTCAAGTTGGAAGACGTGCACATCAAGGAAATC
This sequence comes from uncultured Acidobacteriota bacterium, assembly GCA_963787685.1. Taxonomy (GTDB): domain Bacteria; phylum Acidobacteriota; class Terriglobia; order Terriglobales; family Acidobacteriaceae; genus Sulfotelmatobacter. The sequence goes on along the minus strand of CAWBED010000014.1, from coordinate 457,312 downwards.
GTGAAGTACGAGGACTACAAGCGGTTCGGATCGAACGTCAAGATTCTGTACCAGGGGAAAGAAATTCCTAAGGGAGATCAGAAGACGGACCCGAGCAAGCCAGAGCCCAACAAGCCGGATGCGAACAAGCCGCAGTAGACAGGTTTCAAGGTTTCAGGGTTGTATCCTAAGACGCGGTCTTGGCGGCGGAGGATATTTGTAACTCCAGACCGCATCCGCGCTGCCGACGAGTGCATAGGTCCTTCGCTTCGCTCAGGATGACAAGGTTTCTTGCACTTACTTCGCTCGCCATGGGGGAGCCCTAGTACGTAGGGGAACGCTAGTAGAACAAATACTTGCGCCACTTGTCGTCGCTGCGGCCCATGAGGCGCATGATGTGGCGGCTGGTGTGGAGATTGAACGCGCGGGGCTCGCGCATCAGCTTCATCCCGGATTCCGTAGGAGACTGGTTGCCTTTGCGGCGGTTGCAGGGATGGCAGCAGGCGACGAGGTTCTCCCAGGTAGAGAGGCCTCCGCGAGAACGAGGGATCACGTGGTCGAGCGTGAGTTCGCCCGAAGCCAGGATCGTGCCGCAGTACTGGCAAGTATTGCGATCGCGCAGCAGGATATTCTTCCGCGAGAGTGCGCGACTCTGGTGCGGGATGCGGCGATACTCGAGCAGCCGGATGACCGAGGGCAGACGCATAGCCACGCGGGCAGAATGCAGGAAGTGTCCGTTCTCTTCTTCGGTCATGGCGACGCCCTTGAGCACAAGAACCAGGGCGCGCCGCGCGGCGCACACGTTGATCGGCTCGTAGGAGGCGTTCAGCACGAGCACGGGAGCAAGCAGAGCATGGCCGTCTCCGGCGCGATGCGGCGCTACCGGATACAGGCCAGCGGCGTGCCGGGATATTGCGTCGTGTTGTTGCATCCGTAGGGACATAAAGTTCTAAGTTTCAATGTTTCAAGGGTTCAAGGTCTCGATCTCGCGACGCTTGGGTTACGACTTCTCCAGCGAAACCTTGAGAGCCTGAAACTCTTAAACTCGAATCTCCCCCGTCAACCCGCTCGATCTCCTGATACTTAGATGCGAGTTTGAGCGTTCTGGCCACGGTCGCGACCCATACCTTGGAGGCTCCAGCGCGGCGCAGCACCCGGGCGCATTCGGAGGCTGTGGTCCCCGTGGTATAGACATCATCCACGAGAAGGACTTCGCGGCCAGTGACTTCCTGGGAACGCGGGACGGCGAAGGCGCCGCGCAGGTTCTCGCGGCGTTGATGGCTGGTCAATCCGATCTGCGAATGAGTCTCGCGGGTGCGCACGAGAATGTCGGAGGCAAGTTGCAGTCGTTGCCCGGGATATGCCTTGAGCGCGGCACGAGCAATCAGCTCGGCTTGATTGAATCCGCGCTGGCTCCGTTTGCCCTTGAACAGCGGAACCGGGACGACCAGGACGGTCGCCTGCTCGAATGAGGGTTCCAGAGTGGCCACGGCCTCGGCCAGCATGCGACCGAGTACGTTGGCTGCTGGGCGCACGCTGTTGTACTTCAATAGATGAATGAGCTCGCGCAACCCGCCGTCATAACTGCCGTAAGAAACCGCGCGATCGAAGGGATGATCGATGCGACGGCAAATAGGGCATCGACGCAGACCATCCTCATCGCACTCCGCGTAGGAGGTCAGGACCCGCTCTCCGCAAATTGAGCACACCTTCCCGCGTACAGGATGAATTTCTGTCAGGCAGTTTGGGCACACTGGCAGACGGGAAATGTTCAGGAGAGGAAGTCCGCAAATGCGGCAATCGGAGGGAAAGAGAACGGAGAAGAGACCCTCGGCGGCGCGTCGAATCCAAGTCGCAGAAAACGACGCAGGGTTTTCGGAAACAATAGAAGGCCCATCTACTGCGGTTGTGGCCTGGTCAGCCCGGATTCGGTCCTCACTACTGCTGAAGACGGCCTCCTCAATCCGCGGAGAGGGTTCGCCGCGGCCGAACACGATCTCTACAACAGAGTATAGCGGCGACGAGCGCCGCTAGGCAACGTTGCGATTGGGCGGCGCCGGCTGCCGCGACGGCATGACCCGCGGGGCTTCCGACAACCGCTTGCTCACGTGGGTAAAAATCAGGCGGTAATCCCGGCGAAAGCACTCTCCACAGCGGACGGGCTGAAGAAGCAGCAAGGGCAGGATAAACCTCTCGGTCAAGGTTCGACGCCGCGAGCGAAAACCGACTTCGCTACCGCAATCGCGGCACTGGTATGGCATGGAAAAAGGCCGATCGGGGGAGACACTCATACATCACACCTCGGAACGAAAGAACGCGAAGGGGCGAAAAAGATTGATCTCATTTTACACCCGGCCGAGGTTTTCGCGTGGCGTATACTGCCATCGGCGTACAGGACGCCGCCCGTCCGCGGAGAGGACAGAGTCCACCTGATGAATTCTAAATTTAAAGCTCCAACGAATCTCCTTTTTGCCCGCTGCTGCGGACCCCGGGCGTGACCTAAAAGGAGGTCCGTTATGCCGAAGCTGTTCCACGATCGTCACTTCCCTGTTCGTCCCAACCTCGATCAACTACGCAATCAGGCAAAAGATTTGCTGCGGGCAATTCGGCGAGGTGACTCCGATGCTGTCGAGGAGTTGCGCAAACACCGTCGGGAACTCGACCCGGCAGCGGCCAAGCTGGCAGACGCGCAGTTCGCCCTGGCTCGCAGTTACGGCCTGGCGAGCTGGCCGCGTTTGGTGACTGCCTGCCGGATGACGGACGCGATCTGGCGCGGCGATGTGGAGGCCGTGCGCGAATTGATCGTGAAAGATCCGAAGCTGTTGCACGAAGCTGCGCGCGGATTGGCGGACAGCAATTGGGGACCTCCGATGTCGTATGCGGCGAACGTGGGTCAGAACGAAATCATCGCCATGCTGGGCGCGATGGGCGCGACAGACGTACAACATGCCTTCGACCGCGCCTGTCTGCAGGGGAAAATCGAGACTGCAAGACGCCTTCATGCGATGGGAGCGCACCCGCTTCCAGGTTGTGTCATGGGACCGTGCGAGACGCTGAATCCGGAAGGGCTGGCATTTTTGTTCGAGCTGGGCGCAGAACTTGCCGATGAGCAAGGCGATCGTCTTGCACCGGTCGCCCTGCTTCTACAAACCTATTGCCGCGGGCCTCAGCCGAAACATCGATGTCTCGAACTGGTGTCGAAAAAAGGCGTCGAACTTCCCGATACGCCCGTGATGGCACTGCATCGCGGACGAATCGATTTGCTCGAAGCGCATCTGAAGAGAGATCCGCAGTTGCCAAGGCGCACTTTTTCGCTGGAAGAAATCTATCCCCGCGAACTGGGTTGTGGTCCTGACTATTCGTACGGGCTGCACGGCACACCGCTGGCAGGGACGACACTGCTGCACATCTGCGTCGATTTTGATGAGATCGAAATTGCGCGATGGTTGGTCGAGCATGGCGCTGATGTGAATGCCAAGGCCGAGGTCGATGCTGAGGGATTCGGCGGGCACACGCCGCTTTTCGGATGCGTGGTTTCACAGTCCTACTTGTGCGGGCGGCAAAGGGATGCGGCGTTTGCGCGGCTGCTGCTCGATCATGGGGCGGACCCGAATGCGCGCGCGTCGCTGCGGAAGCAGTTGCGGTTTGTGCCGGATCAGACGATGCACGAATATCGGGACGTCACTCCGCTGGCTTGGGGTCAGCGGTTTCATGGCCCAGGCTCCCCGGGCCATACGTGGATCAGCAAGGAGGCGATGGAATTGATCGCCGAACGTGGCGGTCGGGAGTAAAGGGACACGGTCTTTGAGTGAAAACAAAATCAACTTCCCCACCCCGTCGCAAACGACGCGACACGGGTGGAGCGCTCAAGTTACTGTCCTGACTTGTCATTCGGGCTTGCCGCGTGCTAACGTGCGCCGTTCTACTGTTTCGTTTGAGATCGGCCAGTCGAAGCCGTCGATCGTACTTTCATTCACAGCGCCAAAAGGACTCATCTATGAGCAGTCGTGCCAATCGAACTCCCGGGTACAAAGAAGCACGTGCCCTATGTACCCGAAACCATGGAGATGAAGGAGTTCACGCTGCGGGCGATTTTGCTTGGGCTCTTCATGACAATCGTGTTGGGCGCAGCCAACGCATACTTGGGACTGAGGGCCGGCATCACGATTGCCGCGACCTATCCGGCAGCGGTCATTGCGATGGCAGCGATGCGTGCGTGGAAGGGATCGCTGCTCGAAGAAAACATCGCTCGAACCGCGGGCTCGATCGGCGAGTCTGTGGCGGCGGGAGCGATTTTCACGATTCCTGCATTCCTCCTGTCGAAAGCGTGGCCTTCGTTTCGCCCTCAGGATGCGTACTGGAAATCCACCGCGCTGATCATGGTGGGAAGCATTCTCGGCGTTCTCTTTATTTCTCTGGTGCGGCGGGGCATGGTGGAAGATCCCGAACTGCCATTCCCCGAATCGCTGGCGGCGTCGGAGATCCACAAGGCAGGACAACGGGGCGCGCAGGCCGCGAAATATCTGTTCTGGAATATCGGGATTGGAGGCGTCGTCTACATCCTGGGAAAATTTGGGTTGTTCTCCGCCGACACGGATCTTCACGTTGGCGTGGGAAGCCTCGGACGGAGCCAGGTTCGACTGGGCGGGGCGGGAAGCACGCACGTTGTTGCGACCGGAGGAACGACGGTATTCGCAGCGCCGAGCGTCAGTCCAGCTTATCTCGGCGTCGGTTACATAATCGGCGTGCGGCTGGCATCGATTCAGTTCGCCGGAAGCGTGCTGGCGTGGGGATTGCTGGTGCCGCTTTTCATATTTTTCCTGGGACCTCAACTCAGGAATTACATTCCTGCGGACACTCCCGACAATTGGGCGAATATGGCGGATGCGGTGTGGCGATACATCGTGCGGCCGATTGCGGTCGGCGGAATGCTGGTCGGCGCAGCGTATACGTTATTCAAAATGCGCGCGAGCCTAACCGCCGGAATTGGAAAGGCATTCGCTGACCTGCGCCAGACAGCCGCACAACAGGCAAAGTTGGCCCGCACCGAACGTTACATGAGCTCGAAAATCGTTTTCGGGCTGATTGCCTTGATGTTTGTTTTGATGTGTCTGCTGTACATCAAGATTTCAGGGCTGGTACTGCCCGCAATCCTCGCGGCCGTTGTGATGATTTTGGTCGGATTTTTCTTTGCTACAGTTTCCGGCAACCTCGTCGGATTCATTGGCTCGTCGAATAATCCGATTTCTGGATTAACCCTTTCCACCTTGCTGATCGCAGCGCTCCTCATGGTTGCGCTGGGAGTTTCTGGCGGATCGGGAGTCGCTACAGTGTTGGGCGTGGCGGCGGTGGTTTGCGTTTCGTCCGCCGTCGCAGGCGAATTGCTACAGGACTTTAAGGTTGGATACATCCTGGGAGGCACTCCAAAATTGATTCAGACCGCGGAATTGATCGCGGTTGTGGTTGCCAGCCTGGTGATGTACTGGCCGTTGATGTTGCTGCATGAGGGCAGCATTCGAGCTGGTGGCGTGGGATTCGGTGGCCCGGAATTGCCGGCTCCGCAAGCCGGATTGATGGCGACGTTAGCATCGGGCATCGTGGGCACGATATGCCGTGGTCACTGGTGGTTGTCGGAATTCTGTTCGGAATTTCGATGATCATGATGCAGGTGAAGAGCCCAATGCTGGTAGCTGTTGGAATGTACCTGCCGTTCGGCACAACGTTCGCGATCTTTGTCGGCGGAGTATTTCGTTCACTTGGCGACTGGGTTGCGGAGCGCCGCGGCTTCAATGCTGCTCAAAAAGCTCGCGTCGAGAATGCCGGGGTGTTGATCGCGTCCGGCCTGATCGCCGGCGAGGCGCTGTTAGGGCTGGTCTGGGCGGGACTGCAATTCGTTCCGAGTTGGGGCGCACCGAATCATCCACCGCAAATCTTCTCGAACCCGTCGTACCTGGTGGGAGGAATGATCGTTCTGGTGGGATTGGCAGCGCTGATGATCTTTGTGCCGCCTTCCGCGGCTGGTGACCCGAACGAACCGGCGCCGCCTACGGCGATCATGTAGTTTTTAACCACGAAGGGCACGAAGTTGCACGAAGGAAAATCAAGAAGGCCTTCGTGGCACTTGGTGTCCTTCGTGGTTTAGTAGTCTTTGTTTCAATTATGTCGATTCCTGAGAACATTGCGGCGATACGCGAACGGATTGCCGCGGCGGCGCGGCGCGCGGGCAGGCCTGCTGAGGAAGTTGCGCTGATGGCGGTGAGCAAGACGCATCCGCCGGAGCGCATTCGAGAAGCTTATGCCGCGGGACTGCGGTTGTTCGGCGAGAATCGCGTGCAGGAATTTGCCGGGAAGGCTGGCGTTCTTGCCGACCTCAACGACGCTTCATGGCACATGATCGGTCATCTGCAAAGCAATAAGGCCGGCAAAGCCGCGGAGTTGTTTGGCACCGTGGACTCGGTCGACTCCGTGAAGCTGGCCGAGAAGCTAGACTCGGCCGCACGAGAATTCGGGAAGAAACTGGGCGTTCTGATTGAAGTGAACGTCGGCGGCGAATCCGCGAAAAGCGGCGTCGAAGCGGATTCGACGGAGTTGGAGCAATTGCTGCTCGCGGCGCCGCGATTCGAGGCTTTGGTGTTTCGTGGACTGATGACCGTTCCTCCATTCACGGATGATCCAGAACTGGCGCGGCCTTACTTTCGGAAGCTACGAGAATTGCGAGATTCCATTGCAGCACGAAAGCTGCCTTCAGTACCCGATGGACATGCTTTCCATGGGAATGTCCCACGACTTCGAAATTGCGATTGAAGAAGGATCGACTTGCGTGCGAGTGGGAACGGCTATTTTCGGCGAGAGAGCAAAGGCGAAATGATCGCGGCGTGAGTTTATTCATGCTGCGGCGATGAAGCCACAGGCTTACATAGGTCCTTCGCTTCGCTCAGGATGACAATCATCCATCGATATGTTTCAAATTCGTGAGCGCCGTGGTGGGGTCAGCTTGGTGGTTCGGGTGCATCCGCGGGCGAAAAAGAATGCCATCACTGGCGAGTTCGGGGATGCGCTGAAAGTCTCTCTGACCGCGCCTGCAATCGAGGGACGAGCGAATGATGCTTGCATCGAATTCTTCGCGAAACTTTTGAAGGTGCCGCGATCTTCCGTTACCATTGCGTCCGGCCAGAGCAGCCGGAATAAGGTGATTCGCGTCGCAGGGATTTCAGCTGCCGAAGTGCGGAAGACGATTGGATAGAGGCCGCCTGCGAGGACAAGATGCCCTCGCGGAGAGCGGCATTGCGCCGGCGCAACACGACAGGAGCGACTTTGACCTTTTCCCAACGCTTCGAGGAAATTCGAACAGGATTTGAGCGGCCGTTCTGGGTCGCAAATATCAGCGAGCTTTTCGAGCGTCTCTCCTACTACGCGGTCTTCGCGGTACTGGCTCGTTATCTTCATGAAGGTTTGCATTTCGATGTCGAGCGCGCCAGCAGCTTGACCGGAATGTTTGGCGGATGGGTGTGGTTCCTGGCCGTCATTGGCGGCGCGGTCGCGGACCGACTCGGCTTTCGCCGAGCGCTGTCTCTGGCCTATCTGATTCTGAGCCTGGCTTATTTTCTAATGGGTTCGATCGGCTCGCCTTGGCTCGCTCCCTTGCGAAGCCATGTGCCGCTCGTGGGACTAGTGGCGTTCATCCTGATTCTGCCCGCGCTGGGAGTGGCTCTCGTGAAACCCAGTGTGGTCGGGACCACGGCTCGCGCGTCCAAGGAAAATGTCCGTTCGGTTGGGTATTCCATCTACTACACGCTGGTCAACGTGGGCAGCACGGCGGGCCCGTTGCTCGCCTCGTGGGCACAAAGTCACGGAATCGTGGAGAACGTCTTTCGTATCGCCGCGTTGAGCGTGTTCCTCATGCTCATCTTTGTACTCTTACTGTTCAAAGAACCGCGCCGCGCCGACGAAGGCGAGAAGGCGAGCCTCCGGCAGGTGGGGATCAACTTCGTTACAGTTGTCTCGAATCCGCGGTTCATGTTGTTTTTACTGATCTTCACGGGATACTGGATCGTCTTCTGGCAGGAATTTATCGCTCTGCCGCTTTACATATCGGCCTACATCGATCCCAAGGCCGACACGGCGCGCATTCTCGCGACCGATCCGATCGTGGTCATCTGCTTCACCATGGTGATTGGATTTCTGACCAAGCGCATGCAAGCGTTTCACGCGGTCGTGTTGGGGACGCTGATTACGAGCCTGGGTTTTATTCCTCTGATCCTGCATCCGTCAGTATGGATGGCCGTGGTCACACTCGTGGTGATTGCGACTGGCGAAATCATCCAGGCGCCCCGGTATTACGACTATATTTCCCGGCTTGCTCCTCCGGGGCAACAGGGAACGTACATGGGATTTGCCTTCCTTCCGCTCGGCATCGGATCGTTCGTTGCTGGACCGTTTAGCGGGTGGCTTATGCACCACTTTGGGGAAGAACTGCACCGTCCGGAGATGGTCTGGTGGTCCGTAACGGCGGTTGGCGTCGCCACGACGCTCCTTCTCTGGATTTATGACCGGGTCATTCGCGAGGACAAGAGCGCCACGGCTTGACTTCCGGACTCAGCCTCTGGGATCATTCGCCCGCAGTTAGCGTATCGCAAGGAGGCTCTATGCCACATTACCTGCAGCAAGTTGCGTATTCCCAGGAAGGCTGGGGGGCCCTGGTAGCGAACCCGCAGGACCGGATCGAAGCGGTGCGACCCGCCATCGAAAAATTGGGTGGCAAGATTGAGGCCGCGTGGTTCTCCTTTGGAGATTACGACATCGTGGTGATCGCAGACATGCCCGACAACGTGAGCGCCGCAGCGATTGCGATGGCGTTCGCCTCGGGTGGGGCATGCAAGTCGGTGCAAACCACTCCGCTGATTTCCCCAGAAGAGGCCATGCAGGCGCTGAAAAAGGCGAGAGATTGCGGCTACCGTCCGGTGACGGCCACCACTCGCGCTGCTTAACCACGACGAACGATCGACCAGGGGCGGCCCGCCCGGGCCGCCTTCTTTTGATCTCGGAATTGAATTCAATGGCAAGCCGAAAGTCGAGCCCAAGGGATGTCGCTGCTCAGATTCGTGGCGCACTGAAAGAAGGCGGCTCCGCCAAACATTCGACTGGGGTCCAGTGGTTCTTCAAAGATGAGATCAAGTCGCACGGATGGTACACGGCTGCGCTGCGACGTGCAGTCCGGAAGTGCCGCCGCGAGATTCTGAGTGAGCGTGACTTCAATTTTCTGGTCGAGGTGGCGGACGAACTTTTCTCCGGCAAGGTGCTCGAAGAAAAAGTCGCTGCGGTTTTCCTGTTGGAGGGATTGGACGCTCAGTTCGGAGATCGCGAATTCAAACTATTCGAAAAGTGGCTGGACCGCATCAGCAGCTGGGCTGACCACGATGCGCTCGTGCACTCTTTGATCGCGCCGATGATGGTCGCCAAACCGGCGCGAGTGAGAGATGCATTCCGCTGGGCGAAGGCGAAGAAGCGGTGGCACCGACGGGCTGCGTGCGTGGCGCTCATCCGAGGAACACGAGTCAGGATGTTCTTCCCTGAAATTGTGAAGCTCTCGGACCTTCTCCTGAGCGATCCGGATGACATGGTGCAGAAGGGACTGGGATGGCTACTGCGCGAGACGGCGAAGTTCGATGCGAAGCGAACGGTCCCGTATCTGATGAAGATTCGCGAGCGTGCCTCACGACTGGTGTTGAGGACCGCTTGCGAAACTCTGCCCGAGACGAAGAAGAAAAAGATTCTCGCACCTTCTTCATAGCCATTTGTTCCCGCTTGGGAAAATCGGTGAGGCGGCGGGCTTCAAGTCCTTACGGTTCCCAAGTCACGGTGCTCACATAGTGGGAGGGCCCATGGTGTAACGGCAGCACAGCACTCTGTCCAAGTGGCAGGTGCGGGCTCGAATCCCGCCGGGTCCATCTCCCGGGTGCGCAGGCACGATGAGGAGACGATCGTGGAGGGAGAACGCAGAGATAATCCCTCCGCAATTTGACATAGCGTGCTTTGGCTCCCCATACTTGTAGCTGGACAGAGTGCTGTGTTTAACAGTTCGTAACGGCCCCGGAGTTTTCGGGGCCGTTGCTTTTCGGGGCGTAAAACCTCTCTGATTCGCCGAAAGTCTTCCCCTTGTTTACAATAGGGGTTTGCCCATGGACCTAGCTGCGATTCAATCTGCGCTGCGCGAACGCAATATCGACGCGTGGCTCTTCTGCGACCACCATCATCGCGATCCCATTGCGTACCGTGTGCTTGGCCTGCCTGCTGGCCTTATGGTGACGCGGCGGTGGTTCTACTTGATTCCTGCCGAAGGCGAGCCGCTCAAGCTCGTACACAAGATCGAAGCCGGGCATCTGGATTCCCTGCCAGGCAAGAAGACTCAATACTCCGGATGGCAAGAACTTTTCGACAAGCTGAAGGCGATGCTGGCGAACCATCGCGACCTGGCCCTGCAGTATTCACCGAACAATATTGTTTTCACCATTTCGCTAGTCGACGGCGGCACGATTGACCTGCTGCGCGGGTTGGGAAAAAACGTGGTCAGCTCAGCGGATCTAGTTGCGCAGTTTGAATCGACGTGGACCGAAGAGCAGATTCAATCGCACTTCGCAGCGCGGGACAGCGTCGACGCCATTGTCGCGGAGTCATTCAAAGAGATCGGTAAACGCGTCCGCAATGGCGGGACGAAAGAGCACGAGATCCAGCAGTGGTTCATGGAAGCATTCGCGCGGGAAAATCTCTTAACGGACGATCCGCCGATTGTGGCCGTGAATGCCAATGCGGGGAATCCGCACTATGAGCCGCACGCCAGCCATCCGGTTCCGATTCGCGAGGGTGATCTCGTTCTGCTCGATGTGTGGGGGAAGAAAAACACTCCCGGCGCGGTGTACTACGACATTACTTGGATGGGCTTCGTTGGTGGAGCGCCCTCGGGACGCATGCACGATGTCTTCAACATTGTTCGCGACGCGCGGGATGCCGGCGTGAAGACGGTGCTGGACGCCATCAACTCCGGCCGGCGTATCGCGGGATGGGAAGTCGATCGCGCCACGCGCGGGCATATCCAGAAGGCTGGCTACGGCGACTATTTCATTCATCGCACGGGACATTCCATCGGGACGGACGTCCATTCCAATGGAGCGAACATGGACGATCTCGAGATTCACGACGAGCGGCAGATTCTTCCCAACTCCTGCTTTTCGATTGAGCCCGGCATCTATCTGCCGGAGTTTGGCGTGCGCAGCGAGGTCAACGTGCTGGTGCGCGCCAAGTCGGCAGAAGTGACCGGGAAAATTCAGCGCGAGATTGTGACGATTTAAATGGCAAATTCCACTACAGAAAAAGCAAAAGCCGCTCCGACCGAAACCGTGAACGCAATGTCAGTGCTCGCTCCCGCTGTCGGCTGGCTGATTCCGGGCGCGGGACACCTGATTCAGAAACGCTGGATTCGCGGCGCGCTGCTGTTTGTCTCGATCGTGACGTTATTCCTCCTGGGGTTGGCGATGCAAGGCCGCATCTATAAAGCGAACGGCGGGGACATTCTCGAAATGCTGGGCTTTGTCGGCGATGTGGGCGCCGGCGGGCTCTACATCCTGACGTTGGCGAATGATTGGGGACAGGGCGCCATCGCCTTCGCAACGGCTGACTTTGGTACAAAATTCATGATCGTGGCGGGCTTGCTGAACTTTATCGCAGTGGCCGACGCCTATCACATCGCTATCGGGAAGAAACAATGACGATCACTTTGAATCATTTCAGCGCGGCGCTGGTCTTTGCTGTTTGTACTTCCATCGTCTTCGGCATCACCCACCGCGACAACGCCCGGGAGATGTTACGCTACGGCATCTATTGTTTTGCGATGTTTCTCGGCGGCATATTCGTTGCGGGCTGGGCAATGTGGATTTTACGCAGATAGCTGTCAACGCTCAGCCGTCAGCTCTCAGCTTGCACGGTGAGATTGACTTCTTACGTGGACTATAACTTCCCCCAGTTAATATCCAAGAGCTGAAGGCCAGACCTTTTACCCTTCCCACACGAACGCGTCGAAGATTCGCTTCGAGTCGAAGTTCAGCCGGCGATAAAGCGCCACCGCTTTGGTATTGGCCTCGGTAACGGTCAGTGAGAGCAGTGAGAAGTTGCGCTTCCGCAAATTTGTGTTCGTCGCGCTTAGCAGAGACTCGCCGATCCCGCGCGAGCGATACTCCGGCAAAACGCAGATCTGGGTGACGTGGCCAACATCCTTGCGGACGCGGGAACACAGGATCAACCCGATCAGACTTTTCGTCTTGCGATCGAGAGCCACGAACGAGGACTCGGCGTCGAACACGCCGCATCCTGGGAAACGGACGATATTGTTGAGGAATCTCAGAGATCCGCTCAGCGTGTGGTATTGATCGTTGATCTGCGCGTCGACATGGCCGCGATAGGACGCGGTAATGACGGCGGCGGAGGGTTGGTAATCGCTCTCCGCCCATGGACGCATTTCGACCTCGGGATGCAGAACCGGCTTCTGAGGCGGAGACTTCTCCAGCGTTAGCACCATGAAGAGCCGTGGATGACGCTGAAATCCGGTTTCGAGAAACGGACGCGAAACCGCATTGGCTTCGTGAGCCAGTAGTTGCGCTTCGACCCGGTGAATTCCGGGCGACTGCTGCAGAGTTTCGATAACGTGGGTGAGCAGGCGAATCTCGACGGGCCGAGCGTCGGGGAGTCGCGTGCCGTTCGTGACGTAAAGATCGCCGATCACTCCCTTGCTGCCTTCATAGACAAAAAATGAATAGCCAAAGATGCGGCCGCGATCGACGGCTGCATATCCCGGCAGGATCTTCGCATCGACATAACGCAGAATCATTTCCGCGGAGCCGGAGTAGTCCCAGGAGAGCAGGCGCGACCAGATCTGCGTCTCGTCTTCGAGCAACGAACGCAGATCGACGGAGGAGAAGTGCCTGAGGTCGAGAATCTCCAAGGGGCTCCTGCTGCGGCAGCCGGGCAGCGGCCAACATCGCGGCAAAAGTCCGAGTGTAGTTGGTTCGAAGAACAGAGGCAAACCCGGCGAACACGGGGCGGCAACATGGAAGCGGCGATTTCTCTTCATGGTGCTCTGCGTCACAGCTGTAGGTGATCTATTTCACTTTGATCGCGGCCTGCACGTGTAATGAGCAGCACGTAGTGCCAGATCGCGCCAGCGTAACTCTTTTGCCTGCTTTGAGTTGCACTAACAGTACGGCTAGAAACCGTCGTGCTCGACCTCACGGCGTTATGTGACGGTCATCACACCGCATTCGTCTCGTCCAAACGCATAATCACATCCTGCGTTACTGAATCTCCGGAGTGCTGGTTGCTCCTAGCTGGGGGATCGCGTGGCAAAAGGACGTGTTTCGATCGTCGTGGAGCGCTGCAAGGCTTGCGGCTTCTGCGTGGAGTTTTGTCCCACGCACGTGCTGGCGCTCTCTTCCGCTTTCAATTCAAAGGGATACCATCCGCCGCATGTGGTGCATCCGGAAAAATGCAGCGGATGCGATTTATGCGGGATGTATTGCCCTGACTTCGCAATTTACGGCAACAAAGTGGCGGCAAAGCCTGTTGAAACTGCTGGAGCGGAAAGGGACGGAGGAAAGAAATGAAAGCCGATCCTCATGGCGTCTTGACGGGGACTCACTTTATCGATGGCGACCACGCCTGCTGCGAAGGCGCGTTGGCCGCGGGAGCGAGGTTTGCGGCGGGGTATCCGATTACGCCGTCGACGGAAGTTGTGGAGCGCTTTGCTTCGCGAGTGCCGACGGTCGGCGGCTGCTTCATCCAAATGGAAGACGAACTCGCGGCCTCGATCGCGCTGCAGGGCGGAGTCTGGGGCGGAGCGAAAGCGTTCACGGTAACCTCAGGCCCCGGTTTCTCTCTGATGATGGAGCACATTGGTTATGCCGCGATGACCGAGACGCCCTGCGTGTTCGTCGATGTGCAGCGCGGCGGTCCATCGACGGGATTGCCCACGCTGCCGGCCCAAGCGGACATGATGCAGGCACGCTGGGGATCGCATGGTGACTACGAGATCATCGCGCTGTGTCCGAACTCCCCGCAGGAATGTTTCGATCTGACGATTAAAGCTTTCAACCTGGCCGAAGAATTTCGCGTGCCCGTGATGTTCATGATGGACGAAGTGGTGGGACACATGACAGAAAAGGTCGTGATCCCTCCTGCAGATCAGATCGAAGTGGTGCCGCGGAAGCATACGCACAAATCGGTGGAAGACTACCTGCCGTACGGAACGAATGGCGATATGGTCCCGGAGATGGCGCATGCCGGGGAAGGCTATAAGTTTCATGTCACCGGCCTGACACACGACGAGCGCGGCTATCCCAACATGACGCCGCAGACGCAGGACAAGCTGGTGCGCCGCCTGCAGAATAAGATTCGTTCCGCTGAGGATCGCATTTGCCTGTTCGAAGAAGAACGACTGGATGATGCGGACGTGGTGGTCGTTTCCTACGGCATCACCTCGCGAGTCGCGCAACGGGCCATCGATGCAGCGCGAGAGAAGGGCTTGAAGGTCGGGAAGCTTCGGCTCATCACCGCGTGGCCATTTCCCGAAAAGAAGATTGCGGACTTGGCGACTCGAGTAAAGGCATTTGTGGTGCCCGAGCTCAACCTCGGGCAAATGGTGCGTGAGGTCCAGCGCGCTGCGGATGGCAAGGCAAAGACGTTCGCCGTATCGCACGCCGGCGGCGGAGTTCACAATCCTGACGAAATCTTGAATGCAATCGTGGAGGCGAGCCGATGCTGAATATTCTGAACGACGAGACGGTGAATCCGGTCGAACCGTTTCTGCGCAGCGACCGCATGCCACACATCTGGTGTCCCGGATGCGGCATCGGCACGACCGTCAATTCTTTTGCGCGGGCATTGATCGAGTCCAAGATCGACCTGGATTCGCTGGCCCTGGTCTCAGGGATCGGCTGCACAGGGCGCGTTGCCGGCTACGTGAAGCTCGATTCGTTCCATACGACTCATGGCCGGGCGATTCCCTTTGCCACAGGACTGAAGCTGGCGAATCCCAAGCTGAATGTCGTGGTGTATTCCGGTGACGGCGATCTTTCAGCGATTGGCGGAAATCATCTGATCCATGCCGCACGGCGCAACATCGATCTGAAAGTCATCTGCGTCAACAATCTGATCTACGCCATGACAGGAGGCCAGACTGCCCCGACAACACCGGGCCACGCGACTACATCAACCAATCCTTATGGCACGTTTGAACCGGCATTCAATCTGCCACACCTGGTCGAGGCGGCCGGCGCGGTTTACGTCGCGCGTTGGACGACATTTCACGTGCGGCAACTGGCACGGTCGATCAGCGAGGCGTTTCAGAAAAAAGGATTCTCGTTTATCGAAGTGATCTCTCCGTGCCCAACGCTGTACCAGCGCCGCAACAAGATGGGCGACGGCCTCGACACGATGAAGTACTACAAGGAAAAGAGCAAGGTGAAGAACGGCGCGCCCACCAGCGAAGTCGGACTGACGCTTAACGGCGAAATCGCCGTCGGCAAGTTCGTCGATCGCGACCGGCCGGATTATCAATCCATGATGCGTGCGCAATACGTCGAGTCGCTCGGCGAACGCTATATTGAGGAAGCAGAAACGGAGTGCGTATGCGGCTAACGGAAATTCGTGTTGCGGGCTTTGGAGGCCAGGGAGTGATCCTGTCGGCAGTAATAATCGGCAAGGCGGCGTCGATTTACGAGAACGGCTTCGCCACCATGACGCAAAACTTCGGACCGGAAGCGCGCGGCGGCGCGTGCAGCGCACAGCTCGTGATCTCGGATGCACCTGTGCTCTATCCGTATGTCACTCAGCCGGACATCATGGTGATTATGTCGCAGGAGGCGTACAACCGTTTCGCGCATGAACTGAAGCCGGAAGGCCTGCTGATCGTGGAGGAAGATCTGGTGCGCGTTTCCGATCTGAAGGGCGATCCCAAGGTTTACAGCATTCCTGCAACACGCATTGCCGAAGAACTGGGCAAACGCATGGTGCTGAACTCGGTGATGGTTGGGTTCTTCACCGCCGTCACAAATCTCCTCAGCTGCGGATGCGGTACGGAAGGCCGTGGCGGACTCGGTGCCTCCAAGTTTTCGGGAGCTGAATCTGAAGGCATTTGAAAAAGGACTGGAACACGGGAAAACGGCGTTGGCAGCGGCTCCGCCAAGGCAGGGGTTGCAAGAGCTGACGTACGCAAGCGAGTAGGAACTCGCCCTACCGCATCGTTCCCGCAGCGGCGACCCAGTAATAATCCACCCCCTGCGGCGCGTAGTGTCCGAGGAACGACACACGTCGTCCTGCAGTCTGGTGCGCGACATTGTCCATCCATGTCGTCGGAGCGACCAGCAGATGTTCTTCGCTGGGAACGTTTCCTGATTCATATCGAGCAACCACCTGGTTGCGATAAAACGCCAGACCATATTCAATTTCGCGCGAGGCGCCAAAGACAGCGATCGGGAGTTTGTGCGTTTCCACGCTGGCGAGCTCCATGGCCAGCGGGCGCGTAGAGAGCTTCTGATCGATGGCAGCGGTTCCAAGTTTCAATACCGCTGCAACCGCAAGCACGACTGGAATAAGGGTGACGAAGCGCAACATGCGAAGGCGGAAGCGGCTGACGAGCGTCAGCCCGATGGCGACACATAGTATGAAAGCCATCGCTATTGCGAACACGATCGGGCGTCCCTTCGGAAGGCCGTGTTTCATCACGATGAAACCAATAACCATTGCCGGCACAACCGGTGCTGAGGCGACGAGCGCGTGCGAGATCGCCAATAATTTCGAAACGGGCTGCTCGCGCTCCAAACGCCGCAGCAAATAGTCGGCGAGGAGGACCGCCCCTGCGGGAATTGCGGGGAGAATGTAGCCCGGGAGTTTCGATTGCGAGATCGAAAAGAAGACCACCGGCACGACGAGCCAGCAGCAGGCAAAGATTCGAAATTCCAATTCCAGATCAGGCTCAGTCTGAACTGATTTGCGTTCTCCCCACCACGCGCGAACGGATTCCACAAATGCGAGGATTACGAAAACGATCCACGGCAGGAGCGCAATGGCAGTGACAGGAATGTAGTACCAAAAGGGCTCGGGATGATGGTAGAGGTTGGTTGAGAATCGAGCCAGGTTGTGCTCGAGAATGAATTCGCGAAAGAATTGCGGATTGCGGCCCTGAACCAACGCGTACCAGGGTAGCGAGACAGCACAGAAGAGTACAATCCCGGGCAGCCAGAGGGTCTTCAGCACGAGGCGCCATTCACGAGTTGCCGCCGCAAAAGATGCGATCACAACAGCAGCGAGAAACGGAGCGACCGGTCCTTTTGCCAGCATGCCGAACGCCATGCATAGATAGAAGACGGCGAGAAGAGTTCGGCTTCCGTTCTCACGCCAACCCCACCACGCCAGCATTCCAATGGCAAAAGAAGCTGCGAGTCCCATGTCCATAGATGCGGCGTGCGCGTAGCCGATGACTCCCGCGCAGGAGGCAGTAATCAGCGCGGCATCGACCTCGACTCCGCGGCGAAACTTGCGAAAGAAAAGATATACAGCAATGACCAGCAACGTTGCGTCAAGCGCCGACGGAATGCGCGCTGCGACATCGCTCACGCCGAAGATGCTGTAGGCGAGCATCGCCTGCCAGTAATAAAGCGGAGGCTTCTCGAGCCAAACCTGTCCGCCGAGAACAGGCGTGATCCAGTCGTGACGCTCGAGCATCTCGCGCGCGACTTGGGCATAACGTGGCTCGTCCGCGCCAATCAGGCCGAAGGCGCCAAGCCCGTAAAAGAACAGGAACGCGCAGAAGCCGGCGAGCAGTAGGAGATCGGTGCGGGTGCGAGCGGTCATCGGGAGATTGCTAGATTTGATTGCCGAGGGTCGCGTCTGAAAGACAATGCACGGTCAACCCAAGATTCAAGATCAATTTATTGTACGGAAGGCCCGCGGTTGATTTGCAGAATCACGCCACGCACCGCGTCGGCGAGCGGCCCATCAAGTGAGCAACCACTGGCGCATTCGTGACCTCCGCCGCCGAAGGTTTCCGCGACCTTGGCCACATCGATCTTGCCCTTGCTGCGCAGGCTGACGCGATACCGTCCGCCGGGCAACTCGCGGAAAAATGCAGCCACTTCAACTCCGCCGATCGAGAGAACGTAATTCACCAGTCCTTCGCAGTCCTCTTCGATCGCGCCGCAACGTTCCATCTGCTTTTGCGTCACCCAGACATATCCGATGTGGCCTTCGAGATTCAGATTGCGCAGCGCCTCGCCGAGCAGCCGAATTTTAGCGGCCGAATGCGCGAAATAAATTCCTCGCGCGCAGTGAGCGGGATCGGCTCCCGCCAGCACCAACTCGCGGGCAAGCGCAAAAGTATTGTCGTTCGTTCCCTGAAACATGAACGAGCCGGTGTCCGTCATCAGCGCAGTATAGAGGCAGGTCGCTATTTCCGGAGAGAACTTCACGCCCGCTTCGCGCGCCAGTCGGAAGACCATTTCCGCGGTCGCTACAGCGTGGGGATCGATCCAGTTCACATGTGCGAAGGGGCGTCCGCTGACGTGATGGTCGATGCTGATCAGGAATCGATCTTCGAGACCTTCCAGGCGCGTGCGGTGAATGCTGTCGCACTCCAGAATGATTGCCGCCTCGTAAGTTCCGATGACGCGGCTGGATTGCACAACTTGATCGGCAAATGGAAGCGAGCGATAGATGCGGGGTACGCCATCGTGCAGCACAACGTCGGCCTGCTTGCCCATGGCGCGGAGTACCTGGCAGCAAGCGAGTGCCGATCCGACCGCATCCCCGTCGGGACGGGCGTGCGACGTCAGCACGAAGCGCTCGTGCTGTCCGATCTGCCGGAGGACATCCTCGAGCATGTGGCTATGACTTCTTTCCACTGGCATCCTTGCGCGCTTTCATTCGCTTCTTCGAACGATTCAGCAATTCCTCGACTCGAGCTTTGTCCTGCTCCGCGCGGTCGAGGCGGAAATACAATTCCGGCGCGCGCCGCAAATGCAACCGCTCCACCAGTTCGTGCCGGATATACTCTCGCGCGGCTTCGAGACCTTCGATACTCTGATCGGCATCCGCGTCGTCGCCTTCGACGTTGACCCAGACTTCCGCGGAACGCCCGTCGTCGGCAATGTGGACGGCGGTGACACTAACCAGGCCGATCCGTGGATCCGCCAGCTCGCCTTCGACGAGCGTTTCGATCTCTTCGCGCAGAGCTTCGCCAACCCGTCCGCGATGGTACTTCAGCCCGCGCTTCTCCACTTTCCACCTCAGGTAAAACGCTTGAGAATATCAGAAAAACAGCCCCCCGTGTGTGACCGCGCTCCGCTATTGTCGCGTGCTTGGGCGGGTACGAGGTAAGTACGGAGGTAACAATGTGTTAGGAGTTGTTGGGGTCGTTCGTCGCTGGTCGTTAGACCCACGTTGCCCCGGCTGCCGTGCTCGTTCACCGAGTTTCGCTCAGGCGGAACGGCTGGGGAGACTGTTCTCTATCTGAGCAGCTACAAATACTCTACGAATGAATCGGCGAGGTCTGCGCCGTGATTGTTGGCGATGCGCGTGGCCGCGCTTTCTACTTTTTTCATCAGACCGTCGAGATAATCGCGCGAGGGCGAGATGCTGACCACGCCGATGGTGGCGCGGTTCCAGAGCTCAGCAGAATCGAGTTCGGCGACCGAAACGTTGAAGCTAGTGCGCAGGCGGTCTTTCAGGCTCCGGACGACTTGGCGTCGATCTTTGATCGATTGTGCGGCTTCGATGTGAAGTTCGAGGGTGAGAAAAGCGATGGGCATGAAATGAAAGTGGCTAGTGGTCAGTGGGTAGCAAACCACCGTCCACCAGCCACTGATGACTAGCCAGTATGTTTAAGCGATCACTTCCGCGGCGACTCGCGTCGTCACGAAGGCCTCAATCACGTCGCCGGCCTTGATGTCACCGTAGTTGGCAATGGAAATACCGCACTCCATTCCGTTGGTGACTTCCTTTGCGTCGTCCTTGAAGCGGCGCAGCGAACCAACCTTGCCCTTGAATACGACCACGTTGTCGCGCAGCAGGCGAACTTCGGAATCGCGCTTGATCAAGCCATCGCTCACGCGGCAGCCGGCAACCGTTCCCACCTTCGGGATGCGGAAAGTTTCGAGGACATCCGCGCGACCCTGGTAGGTTTCCTTGATCGTCGGCTCGAGCAAGCCGCTCATGGCGCGCTTGATCTCGTCCTGTAGTTCGTAAATGATCGAGTGCAAGCGGATATCGACTTCTTCCTGCTCGGCCAGTTCCTGCGCTTTGCGCTCGGGCCGAACATTGAAGCCGATGATGATCGCGTTTGATGCGGACGCGAGCAGCACATCGGTCTCGGTGATGGCGCCAACGCCCGATCGCAAGAGCTTCAAGCGTACCTTGTCGTTGGAAAGCTTCGACAACAAATCGCTGAGCACTTCGACCGACCCCTGCACATCGCCCTTGAGAATGATGTTCAGTTCCTTGGTGCCGGCGGACTTGATCTGCTCCGCAAGTCCTTCGAGGGAAACGCGAGAACTCTTGGCGAGAGCTGCTTCGCGAGCCTTTTGCTCGCGGTACTCGGAGATGCCGCGGGCCTTGTCGCGATCCGCAACAACGACGAACTGGTCGCCAGCTTGCGGCAGCCCTTCCAGACCCAGAATTTCGACTGGCGTTGACGGAGGCGCGGACTGCAGCGCCGCTCCGCGATCGTCGAACATCGCGCGGACTTTACCGAACACGTTGCCCACTACAAAGTTATCTCCGGCAACGAGCGTGCCATTCTGCACCAGTACGGTAGCGACGGGACCGCGGCCGCGATCGAGTTTCGCTTCGAGAACCACGCCGGTCGCCGCGCGCTCGGGAGTCGCTTTCAGCTCCGCGAGATCGGCAACCAGGCAGATCATCTCCATCAGCAGATTGAGATTCGTTTTCTTTTTCGCAGAAACATCGACGAAAACTGTCTTGCCGCCCCATTCTTCCGGCACCAACCCGCGATCAGCCAACTGCTTCTTCACACGGTCGGGCAGGGCATCCGGCTTATCGATCTTGTTCACGGCAACGATAATTGGAACTTCGGCTGCGTGGGCGTGATCGATGGCTTCGATTGTCTGCGGCATGACTCCGTCATCGGCGGCCACAACCAGAACGACGATGTCGGTGGCTTTCGCGCCTCGGGACCGCATACGCGTAAATGCTTCGTGACCCGGCGTATCGAGGAACACAATCTCGCGACCGAATGCCGGAGATTCCTTGTCCGTGATACGAACTTTGTAGGCGCCAATGTGCTGCGTGATGCCTCCAGCTTCGCCTTCGGCAACGCTGGTAAGGCGGATCGAGTCGAGCAGCGTGGTCTTGCCATGGTCGACGTGCCCCATGATCGTGACCACTGGCGGACGCGGCGTGACTTCAACGGCGGAATCCTCTCCACCTGCCGCAGCCGCATCGATATCTTTCGACGCCTGCTCTTCAAACGTAATCACGTTTGTATCGGCACCGAAGAAGCGAGCCATTTCGCTGGCCAGTTCCGCATCAAGAGTCTGGTTGATCGTTGCGAAAACACCGCGCCCCAGCAGCCGTGAGATTAAGTCTTTTGCGCGGATGTCGAGTTTCTCGGCGAGATCTTTAACGCTGATGCCTTCCGTGATCGTGATATTGCGCGTGATCGGCATCGGCTCATTCGACACCACCATGCGCGGCGGCGGCGTGTAGCCCTTCATTGGGCCTTCTTTTACACCGCGCGGAACATAGCGTTGGCCGGGCCTGCGCGCAGGCGCTCCTGGACGGCTACCCGGACGCACCGGTCCCGGCGGAGGAAGTCCCGGACCGACACCCAGCGGACGTGGCCCCGTCGGAGCCGATCGCGTGGGATGCATAGGACGCCGCTCACCAGGACGCAGCGGCGGACGCGGAGCTCCAACGCCTCCCGGTCCTTGCGGACGCGGACGTTGAAAAATCGGCTGGCCCGGCACAGGACGCCCGGGTGCGGGACGCATGGTTCCAACAGGTCCGCTCGCTTGCACGGGCGGAGGAACTGGACGCGGCGGCGGAGCCTTATAAACAGGACGAGGTCCAGTCTGGGGAACGATCATGCGCGGAGCAGGAGGTTGCGGCGGTCCAGCAACAACTGGAGGCGCGGCCGGACGTGGAGCAACTGGTGCCTGAGGCGCTGACGAAGCTGTGATCGAAGGAGCAGTGGGCGCAGGCGGAGCGGCGACAGCCGCCGGAGGCGCAGATGGCACGGCTTGACGCGGTGGCTGTACGGCCGCTGGAGGCGCGGGCGGAGCAACCGTATGAGTCGGCCTATCCGCCACAAGCGGTGGAACGATCATGCGCGGAGGCGGCGCTTGGACGACCGGCGCGGAGGGTGGCGCTGGTGCTGCTGCGGGCGGTGCCACAGGCCTCGGCGGCTGCGGCGGCGCAACCACGGGCTTCGCCACGATAGTCGGCGCTGCCGGCGGCCGAACGGGCGGCGCGGCGACCGCTTCCTTTTTCTGGGTAATTGCCCTCAGCACATCGCCCGGACGGGAGATGTGCGACAAATCGATCTTGGTTTTGATTTCTTCTTCACCGCGCAATGTACGCGCGGAACGCGCGGAGGAGCTCTGCGCTTCAGCCGAGCCGCGGATGTGGGCCCGCACTTTTTCTGCTTCGTGGTCCTCAAGTGAACTGGAATGGGTCTTCTTCTCCGTCACTCCGACGAGCGGTAGCGCGTCGAGAATGGCTTTGCTTTTAACTTCCAGCTCCCTTGCGAGATCGTTGATTCGAACCTTACTCATCCGGCCTTTCTTTTCCCCGCGCTAGGTCTTCATTGGAGCCCTCACGGAGTCAGCTTGTTGCACCCGCATACTTTCGAAAATATTCGCGCGTGCCATGGTTATTCGGTTTTTTCAGGAGCATCGCCGGCTTCCGGCTCATGCTCGGGATTTTCTGCGGAAGCAGTTTCTGCTTCCGGCGTTTCGGCAGGTGCGGCTTCTTCGGAACTCGCTTCGGCCGCCTCTGGTCCTGCCTCTTCCGCCACTACTTCGCCTTCAGCGACTACACCTTCCGTCGCTCCGGCATCCAGGCTCGCAAAATAATTATTCACCGCGAGGCTGATTTTTTCCACTGTCTTGGGCCCGATGCCTTCAATTGCCTCGAGTTGCTCCGGCGTCATATCCGCCAGCGCTTCGACCGTGGTTACACCGGCAGCGCCGAGCTTCTCGACCAGCCCGTCACCCAGGCCCGGAACATTCTCAAGCGGAGTCGTAGCCTGCGGAGCCATCGCGGCCATCTGCTGCTCGACTTCCTGCCGCTTCTCTTCTTCGCTCTTGATGTCGATCTTCCAGCCGAGCAGCTTCGCCGCCAGCCGAACGTTCTGTCCCTTTTTGCCGATGGCAAGCGAGAGCTGGCTGTCATCGACAACAACTTCGAGATGCTTTTCGCCGCTGTCAATCACAGTCACGCGGCTGACTTTGGCCGGCTGCAGCGCCTTCTCGGCAAACGTGACGGCATCTTCATGGAATTCGATGATGTCGATCTTCTCTCCGCGCAGTTCGCGGATGATCGACTGCACGCGCATTCCCTTCATGCCGACGCAAGCGCCTACCGCGTCCACGTCTTTGTCCTTCGACATGACAGCGATCTTGGTACGCTCACCAGCTTCACGCGCGATGGCGCGGATCACAACGGTGCCGTCGTAGATTTCCGGAACCTCGGTCTGGAACAGGTGCTGCACCAGTTCCGGCGCCGCACGCGACACAACGACTCCCGGTCCCTTGGCCGCACGTTCCACGCGGGCAATTACAACGCGCACACGCTCGCCAATGGCAAACGACTCCAGACGAGACTGCTCCTTGCGCGGCATGCGGGCTTCTGCCTTGCCGATATCGAAAATTACATCCGGACCTTCGACGCGCTTCACGGTCGCATTGACGATCTCATTCACGCGACCGATGTATTCGTTGTAGACCGTGTCGCGCTCGGCTTCGCGCACCTTCTGGAAAATTACCTGCTTCGCGAGCTGCGCCGCGATGCGTCCCAGAATTCCTTCGGTCACTTTCGGAATCTGCAGCTCACCTCCGACTTCGAGGCTGGGATCAACCTTGCGCGCATCTTCCAGCGTGATCTGCAGGTTCGGATCTTCCACCTGCTCCGGAGTTTCAACCACGGTCTTGACCGCGAACGCATTGATCTTGCCGGTATCCTTGTCCAGCTTGGCGCGGAGATTTTCCTGCGACTTGTAGTACTTGCGCGTCGCCATCACGATGGCGTCTTCGACCGCGCTGACTACAATCTGGGGATCGATACCTTTCTCCCGGCTCAGTGCGTCAATCGTGTTGTAGAGCTCGCTAGCCATAAGAAAACAATTTGGTAATTGTGTAATTGATAGTTTGGTAATTGAAAACCCGCATTCCGCGTTTCAATTACTCAATTACAAAATTGCCCAATCTCTCTAAATTTCTGGAACCAGATTCGCCTTTTCCACGTTGGCGAATTCAATCTCAATCTTCTGCCCGGCCGACTCACCCATCTTCTTGCGCGACTTGTGACTGGCAACGCTCAAGTCCAACGTCAGACGGCCGTCCTTGAAGCTTTCCAGTCGCCCTTCAAAGTGGCGGTTATTTTCCACCGGCTGGCGCGTCGTCAACTTCAAGCGGCTACCTGCAAACCGGCTGAAGTCCGAAGGCTTGATCAATCGTCGATCGAGCCCAGGCGACGAAACTTCCAGCGTGTACGAGCCTGGCATCACATCTTCGACGTCGAGAATTGTGCCAAACTCGCGACTGAAGTTGGCGCAGTCTTCGTGCGTCACTCCGGCCAGAGGATCGCTTCCCGCGGCGGGCTTGTCCAGGAACACTCGCAACATGCGCGCCTTACCGCCCCCGAGGAACTCGACTTCCACCACTTCCAGTCCTCTGGAAGCTGCGACCCGGTCCGCGATTTCCCGCACACGTTCAACGTCAAGCGCCATGGATCCAATAACTTACTGGCGGATGGCTGCTACACCTGACGGGGCTCCAACTAAAAAGTGGGCTTGCGCCCACTGGTGTGCTTCGCCAAATGCCGGTACACAGCAGTTCTCAGATTCCTAATATACGCCCGCCAGTTCCAAAAGACAAACTAGGGAAAGCCGAGAGATCTGGGTCGCGGCAACACCCCTGCTTACGGAAGTGTGAAATTGACTTCTACCGTGGATTGAATGTCAATTGGGGAGCCGTTCAATTGATATGGTCGATATCGCCATCGGCTTACGGCAGCGACAGCGGAATCCGTAAGCGCCTGATCTGGAGAAGTGAGCATGTGAATATCTCTCGTAACCCCTGTCTTGTCGATCGTTAAAGCAAGCACTACCCTTCCCTGAATGTGATTCTCCTTCGCATCCCGCGGGTACACCGGCGCCGGATGGTCTACGAGAAAACCTTGGAGGACTCCCGGACTCACCCGCACCATGGGAGAAGGAACAGCGTTCGACGCGGATGACGCAGCGATCGCCTGCGTTGTGGGTTGTGCTGTGTTGCTAGCTAACGTAGTCTGAAAACGGAATGTCAATGGGGCCTCAGCCTGAACCAGCACACCGTTTGCGGCTATTGGCTTGATCTTCCACTTCAAAAGCTGGTCACGTGCCGCATCCTGCAATCCCGCATTGTCTGAGTTGAGAGGATACGCTTCGCGGACGCGTCCCAGACGGTCAACCGAGACGTACATACTTAGCAGGCCAGCTGTCTTTCCGCTCTGCACGGGTGGCCACGCGAGAGCAGGTTGGCCTTCAGCTGCCCGTTCTATAGCGTCCTGACTGACTAAGAGCGACTGGAGCCTTTGTTCCGGCGGGGTGGATTGCGCGATGGAGTACAAGGCCACATCAGCATTTTTCAGTTCTTCTAAAAGGTTCACGGTTGCAACCAGTTCGGTTCCAGATTCCGGATCGTTCTGATAGCGTCGCGCGATCATCTTCTTGCCGAAGCGCTGATAGTCGTGGAATTCCATGCTGTAGCCAGGCGAACCAACAAACTTCAGCAAGCCGGCAGCATCGAAGCAAAGATTGGCGAAGGCATCATTGTTCACTGTGGCTGTCCCGACTTTGAACTTCGTTCGTGCACATGCCTCGGAACGCTGCCCGGTAGCGAGCGTGATTTGTGTGATCCTGGCGTTTAGCTTGTTCCACTGATCCGCGTTCGGAACGGGGTCGAAGAGGGCGGTTATGAAGTTCTTTAGCCACAAGGGATAGTAGTCGCCGTTGTTCTGTTCGCTCATCTGATCGCCGTTTGCAGTCAGCGTCTGCTTGAATTCGGGCGTGTCGATTGACCGACGCCATTGTTTTGGAGAGATCCAGTACTCCTCGATGTCCGCCCGATATGGCGAGGGTGGGTTTGTCGATTCGAACAAGTGTACTTTTAAGTGAAAAGGCTTGGCCTTCGGGCCGGTGAGAGCCGATTGCTCAAGAGCATGGTCGAGCGCCTTCTCCAGCGGAACCGATGTTTCCGTAATCTGTTGACCGAAACAAGCAGTCAACATAACGGCTGCCGACATGCAGCGAATTCGAAGCCTTCTTACGATCATCATGACCCGAAATGATAACGCGAGAGTTTATCTTGGAGGAGAAACAAAGTTAGTCGCTATCGCACCGTCATAATTCCCCGCATTGCTTCCTCGCCCCCGATTTGCCTCAATCCCCCGCCCTCTCTAGAATGAAGAATCACCCAAACGGCTGGGGAATTCCGAGACATTTATGATTCATTTTCCCGTTCCTGAGGCTCTTACCTTTGACGACGTCCTTCTGCTGCCCGCTCGCTCGGACGTTGTCCCCGCGACTGCGAGCACCCAGACGCAGCTCACGCGCAAGATCAGCTTGAATATTCCGATCGTGAGCGCCGCCATGGACACCGTCACCGAATCACACATGGCGATCGCGCTGGCCCAGCAGGGCGGACTTGGGATTATTCATCGTAATCTGACGATCGATCAGCAGGCCAATGAAGTCGACAAGGTCAAGCGTTCGGAGAGCGGCATGATCGTCGACCCGGTGACGATGCATGCCACCGACAAGGTTTCGGATGCGCTCGAGGTCATGCGTAAGTACAAGATTTCCGGTGTGCCGATCACGGAGCACGGCAAGCTTGTCGGTATTCTCACTAACCGCGACTTGCGCTTCGAAACCCGCTTCGACATTCCAATCGACAAGGTGATGACCAAGAAAAATCTCATCACCGTACCGGTCGGTACCACGCTCGAAGACGCGGAGAAAATTCTTCACGAGCATCGCGTCGAAAAACTCCTGGTGGTCGATGACAAGTACAACCTCAAAGGCTTAATCACAGTTAAGGACATCCAAAAGAAACTGAAGTATCCCAATGCCGCGAAGGATTCGCAGGGTCGCCTGCGCGTTGGGGCGGCGATCGGCGCCACGGGAGATTTTCTGGAACGCGCGCAAGAACTCGCCGAGGCGAAAGTGGACGTGCTCGCAATCGACAGCGCTCATGGCCACTCATCAAAAGTGCTGGAAGCGGTGAAGCTGGTGAAATCGAAGCTGCCGCATATCGAACTGCTGGCAGGCAACATCGCTACATTTGATGGAGCTTGTGAATTGGCTCGCGCGGGAGCGGACGGAATTAAGGTCGGCATAGGCCCCGGATCCATCTGTACGACCCGCGTCGTAACTGGCGCAGGAGTTCCGCAGATCACCGCTATCGCTGAAGCGTATCGAGCTACGAAAGATTCAGGCGTTCCCATCATCGCCGACGGCGGCATCAAGTATTCCGGCGATGTCACGAAAGCTCTGGCCGCCGGAGCCAGTGCAGTCATGATCGGATCTCTGTTTGCCGGGACCGATGAAAGCCCCGGCGAGCTGATCCTTTATCAAGGCCGCTCGTTCAAGTCGTATCGCGGCATGGGATCGCTGGGGGCGATGGCACAGGGATCCAGCGAACGTTATTTCCAAAGCACCGACGGCGGCGATTCGAGTTCTTCCGTCTCTGCTCCCGACGGCGAATCGAACCGTCTCGCGAAATTGGTTCCGGAAGGAATTGAAGGCCGTGTTCCCTATCGCGGTTCCGTCTCGATGATTATTTATCAGATGGTTGGCGGGCTGAAATCCGGTATGGGCTACTGCGGCTGCGCGACGATTGCAGAACTGCTGCAGAAGACGCGCTTCGTGCGAATCAGCGGCGCAGGCCTACGAGAGTCGCACGTGCACGACGTCATGATCACCCGGGAAGCTCCGAACTATGCAATCGAATAACGCTGCATCGCTGGCGTTCAGCCGGCTGGTGCGGGGGAACGTTGTCCCCGCACCGCAACCTGCCTCGACAGGTCTTCCACCCGCTTGAACACCGACAAGCACCACGTTCTAAAGGCGTGGATCGCCGCAGTACTCTGGCTGATCGTCATCGCCATCGAATCGACGACGTACCTGTCCGCGCACAACACGAGTCGGTTCCTCTATCCGATCATCCATTTTCTCTTTGGAGTCGATCGCGCGGGATTCGAACCTTGGAACTTCTTTATCCGAAAGACAGGACACGTCGTCGGCTATGCCCTGCTGTGTATTTTCCTTTTCCGGGCGTGGCGGGAGACGCTCCCGGCGCGCGGCGATCCTAAGTGGACTCTGCGATGGGCTAGCTTCGCCGTACTCGGAACCGCACTGGTCGCGACTCTCGACGAATGGCACCAGAGCTTTCTGCCGTCGCGCACTGGACGATGGCAGGACGTGGTGCTCGACACTTGCGCCGGAATCGGCGTTCAGTTGCTGCTGCTGCTGTACTCCACGTGGTTCTGAAGCTCCGCCTTCCTCTCGAACCTGCGCCTCGACGGAACATCGATCCCAGCCTCGCCGCCAAATTTTCGCTTGACGATCATGTGGCTTAATGTTACACATTGTAACGCTACAATGACTAACACACGGATCGCACGTCTAAAGAACCTGGGTGAGGTAGAGCAGAGCGTGATGGATTATCTCTGGACACACGGCCCGTCGACGGCGGAGGCTTGCCGCGAAGGCTTGGCCTTGTCCCGGCCGATGAAGGATTCCACCATACGCACAGTTCTGCGCCGCCTCGAGGAAAAGGGATATCTCTCACACGAGGTCGACGGCCGGACCTTCATCTACAAAGCGTCGGATGCGCGTCAGAATGTTGCGGTCCGCGCCGTGAAGGGCATCATCGATCGCTTCTGCGGCGGCTCCGCCGAACAGCTTGTGCTTGGCATGGTGGACAACGCCGTTCTTGACCGAAAGCAACTCGAACGTCTTGCACGCAAGATTGCGGAAAAACAATCCGCCGAAGAAATTCCATCCGGAAAAAAGGAAAGAAAACCGTGACTCATTTCATTCACGTTTCCTGGCTTACGCCGGTGATTTCGGCATTAGGTACATCAGCGCTGCGATCCCTCGCATTGGCAGGAATTGCCGGGCTAGGATTGGCCGCGCTGCGCTCTAAGTCGACATCCTTGCGCCTGTTTGCCTGGAAAACGGTGCTCTGTGCAGCTCTCGCCATGCCATTCCTCGGATGGTTGCTGCCCCCGTTGTCGATTCCGACGCCGGAGTTTCTTCACCATGAGAGCGTGCAGGTTGTAGCGAGTGACGTGACCCAGGTGAATTCGCCGTCGATCGCAACGAGCGCGTCGCTAACGATGAACACCACCGTCGCGCCTAAGGCCACCAAGAAAAACGCCTCTGACGTTCGCGGCGGACACAGTGTCGTTGTGGCTCCTACAACGGGCGCATCGGCTCTTCCGTTCGGTCAGGCTCCGATTCCCTGGACCGCCGTTGCGACAGGATTCTACGCGACTGTGGCCCTGTTTCTTCTCGTACGCTTTGTCATCGGGATCGTGCTCGCGCGGCGATTGTTGAACGCAGCCCAAACGATAAACGACCCGCGAATCACACACAGGCTCGCCTCGCGCGCTCGTTCTGTCGGACTTTCATCAGCTCCGAGAATTGCAGAGTCTGAATGGATCTCGGTGCCGGTCACGGTTGGCGCGCTGCGGTCAACGATCCTGCTGCCGGTAAGTTGGCGCGACTGGGATGACGCGAAATTGAATGCCGTCCTGGCGCACGAGATATCCCATGTCGCGCGCCGCGATGCTCTAACCCAGTGCGTTTCCTTGCTGCATCGCGCGATCTTCTGGTTCAGCCCGCTCGCGTGGTGGCTCGACCGTCACCTCGCCATCCTGGCCGAAGAAGCTAGCGACGAAGCCGCGCTCGCCGGCGGTGCCGACCGCACCGACTACGCTCGAACGCTGCTGGGATTTTTCGAGTCTTTGCACGCCGCTCCGGGGCGCGTGTGGTGGCAGGGAGTTTCGATGGCCAAGGCAGGACAGGCCGAACAAAGAGTGGAAAGAATTCTTGCGTGGAGAGGAGCTGTCGTCATGAATCTCAAGAAATCCGTAGTTATCGCCATCATCGCGCTCGCAGTCCCAGTGGTTTATCTGACGGCCGCGGTGCGCCCATCGAATCTCGGCACAGTTGTCGCGCAAGAACCGGCACCGCCCGCACCGGCGAGCGCCCCACTCGATCCGCCGGCGGCGCTTGCGACAGTACCTCCGCTTCCCGCTGCGCCTATGGCCGGCATCGTTTCCAACAGCGGTATCGCGCCCATGGGTGTGGTCGCACCCGTGGCGCCACCCATGCCTCCGGCCCCGGTTGCTTCCTGGTCCACACAAGACGACGGGGGGAGATCCAACTACGGTCACGGCTTTTCCTACAGTTTCGGCTACGACGACGATCAGCGATTTGTGATCGTCACTGGCAAGAACGAATCGTTCACGATGTCGGGCTCTGGCGAAGATGCGCGTCACGTCGAGAAGCTGCGAAAGCAAATTCCCGGAGATTTCATCTGGTTTCAACTCGACGAGAAGTCCTACATCATTCGCGACCAGGCGACGGTCGATCGCGCCCGAAAGCTTTGGGCACCTCAAGAGGAACTTGGAAAGAAACAGGAAGAACTCGGCAAACAGCAAGAGGCCCTGGGCAGGCAACAGGAAGTTCTGGGCGAGAAGATGGAGCAGGTTCGGGTGAACGTCCCCGACATGACCGCTGCTCTCGACAAACTGAAAGCAAAACTGCTGAAGCTTGGTCCCAGCGCGACCATGGAGCAAATTGGCGATCTGCAGTCAGAGATCGGAGATTTGCAGAGCAAGATTGGGGAAATTCAATCTCAAGCCGGCGAGCAACAAGGAAAACTTGGTGAAGAGCAGGGTGCGCTCGGAGAGAAGCAAGGTAAGCTTGGCGAAGAACAAGGAGAGCTTGGGCGCCAGCAGGGTGAACTCGCCGAGAAGGCCAACAAGCAGATGAAAGAACTGCTTGACGAAGCAATCAAGAACGGCAAAGCCCAACCCGAGTCCGACGGCGGAGGCGGAGCCTCTCTATAGATTCAAGAGCAATCCCTCCTCAACAATCCTGGACATGGACACTATCGCGGAAAAGCGGCCCTTTGAGGGCCGCGTCCGCATTGAGTTGGACGGCAGCCTTCAGGCGCTTTTGACTATATCCTCCCTGTCGGCGTGATGAGCAGGAGCGCTGCCGAAATTACTGCTATGCCGGCCGACAGATAAAACGGAAACGCTGGACCATAGTGCTTCCACAGTTCTCCTGTAATCAGACTTGCGGCCAGCGTCGCTACGCTGGTGATAAAGAAATAAGTCCCGAGCGCCCGTCCGCGGACCTCCTGTGCCACGCTTTCCACGACCAGCGCTTTCAATACCGGCTGCGTCAGTGCGTAATAAAGGCCGTAAACCGCCATCGTGATCCAGATTGCGAGCGTGGACGGTGCTCGTCCGAAGACAAAATAAACGCCGGCGAAAATCATGTAGCCCACCGCCGCAATCCATCGTCGGGAGAGGCCGCGGCGTGAGAAGCGATCGCTGAACCAGCCTGCGGGCCACGATCCCAGCGTGTACGTCACATTGAAAACCAGTCCCAACAGCGGCGCGAGCGATACACCGATGCCGACATTCTGCGCTCGCATCACCAGAAACATGTCGCTCGAGTTCCCCAGCGAGAACAGCGTGACTGCGGTGACGACCATGTAAAACGCAATCGGCAATCGGTTCGTCGATGCGGCGGCGGCACGGGAATGTTTTCCCGTGGTTGAATTGTTCTCGCCTGATTTGAGATCAGCTCCGTCAGTGGTGCGGCGTTTCGTCTCGCGAATTCCGAAGGCAGCCACCAGCACCGTCAGTGCTCCCGGAACGGCGGCTGCCCAGAAAACGCTGCGGATACCGTAATGCGCGAGCATTATGAAGCGCGACGAGCGGGCCCGCGATAGCTCCCGCTGAATCGAGGGATTGAATCAGGCCGTAGGCGGATCCTAACCCTTCGTTCCCAACCGATTCCGCGACCATCACATCGCGTGGCGCTCCACGAACTCCTTTAGCCAAACGATCCGTGAAGCGAATGAGCAGAATGTGCCACCACGCGGTGACTATCGCAAGCAACGGCTTTACGGCATTCGCGACAAAGTATCCGGCGACGACGAGTGGCTTGCGGCGATCGAGACGGTCGGCGAGATATCCAGAGAAAAGTTGGGCAAACGACGCAACGCTCTCAGCAATGCCCTCGATCACCCCTAGCTGCGCGGGTCCAGCTCCTAACGAAATCAGAAATGCCGGAAGGACCCAATAGGCCATCTCCGTGGCTGTGTCATTAAAGAATGAAGTGATTCCGAAAGAATAGATATTGCGCGCGGCGGAAGTCTGAGGCTCGGGAGGAGGATCCTGCATAGAACTTTTTACCACGGAGGCGCTGAGGCACGGAGCGGGATATCAGAATGGAGTTGAGAGCGGAAAGCTAACGACTAACAACAAGGGACCAACGACTGCCTCAGTACATCGCGTCGTATTTCGTCACCACCCAGCGACCGCCTTCATTCTCGACGGTGAGAGTGAACTGATCCTGATCGATCCCGGGCTGGTTGGGAGCCGCGTTGCTGGGGCGCTTGCCGCGGTAGTGGAGAATCACCAGCGGCGGAGCTTCTTCCCAATCCGCCAGTTGCCAGGAGAGCAGCGGATGCTGGGTCTCCGACTGGCAGATATATTTCGCATATTTCTTGTGGTAATCGTGCTCCCACTTGGCGAGCAACTCGTCGCAGTGGCCATCGCGCAAATCACGCAGAAAGGCGTTGGCAGCTTTCTCGGTCGAACGGTCGCGCAGCGGGTTCATCTTGATGGTGACTGGCAGTCCGGTCAGGGGATCGTGATCCTCAGAGCGGGCCAGCACCGGCCCCTGATTGCTCAGCCACCAGAGATAGCCCACAAACACCATCACCAGCAGCGCGCCGGCGCCGACGGCAATGCCGATTTGTGTCTTGGTGAAAGCCATTAGGAAAGTTTAGGGAAACAGTACACAGCGCGGCAAGATTACTAGTGGAAGACACGGTCGTACATGTACGAGTGGGCGAGAAACGAGTAACAAGCAAATCTATTTTGCAGTTGCCATCGACGGACGGGCGTAAATATAACTGAGGCAGGGATGAACGCAGACACTATCTGGCCAGTTGTTTTTCTGGGCGCCGTAATTGCAATGGTTGCGATGCGTATATCCGCTCGGAAAAATAAAGCGCTGTTTCTCCCTGATTACCAGCGCGCCGTGAGGTTTGTTGACGGTTCATTTGTGGATGTGATGGGGCCCGGCAGTTACCATCCTAACGGCAAGCGCGAGCAGATCACCGTCGTCGACATAAGACCGCAGCCAATCATAGTGGAACGTGTTCTCTATCAGGACGCTACGCAGGCTCCTTCAGTGATTAGCATTGGAGCCGAGTTGGTGATCGCGGATCCGTGCCAAGCCATCACCAAGCTCAAGAACCTCGTCAACGATTCGATCGCTATCATTCGCGATGAACTTCGCGGAATCGTGTCCAAAAGAATCGCAGATTCAGTGCCGGAAGCTCGAAGCAAGTTGGAAGCGGACATCGCTGCCGGCCTCAACACTCATCTCTCCAAGTTCGGTATCCGCTTGCAGAATGTCGAAGTCACCGAACTGTGGTCGCGCACTATCAACCCACCCATGATGATGGGAGCCAACTGACTATGGGCGCTATTGCAGTCGCATTCTGGGTGTGCGTGATTGCGATCAGTTTGATCCGCCGCCACTTGGGTTGGCCCACGACCGTCAACCTCCTGCCTTATCAGGCTGGAACACTTTACAGAAAAGGACTGCCAGTCAGGGATGTGGGCCCAGGAAGGGTGCGCGTGTGGGCGGGCGTCGAGAAAGTGATCATCGTTGACACCCGCACGATTCCGGTCAGTTTTGAGAATCGCGCGGTTGCCCTGACAGATGGTCAGACAGCCATTTATGGGTTCTCCGCAAGCGCCGAAGTACGGGACGCACGCAAAGCCCTCTACTCAGCACAGAATTTCAGCCAAGTCCCCGCTTACGTTTTACTAGTCTGCAGTCGCGCTGTTCTGAATCAGCGGGCAAGCGGAGACTTAAAAGCCAATCAAGGCGCTATTGAAGCCGAAATGAATAAGTGCGCCAAGGCGAGGCTGGAATCGCAAGGTTTCAACCTGCTTTCATTTCGTCTGACGCAACTTTCCATAGCCGGTCCGCCTCCACAGCCGCTGGATAAACCAATGCGAACCGCGAATGCCTAAGTATCATCCTAATTTTGGAATCTAAAAAGAAAGGCACGGCGCGAGGCCGTGCCTTGTAACCGGGAGGGCGAACCTTACTCTTTCTCTTTCTTGTCTTCTTCTTTCGTGGGCTCAACGCCGCCGTCCTGCGCGGCTTGCGCCTCGGCCTCTTCCATCGCCTTCTTGGCTTCGGCGGCCTTCTTGGCGCGAGCTTCGGTGCGTTTTTCCTTCTTCTCGTCGAGGACCTTCTCACTGCCCAGCAACTCGAGAAAAGCCTTATCGGCGCCATCACCCTTATTCCAGTGCGTGCGGATGATGCGGGTGTATCCGCCCTGGCGATCTCCGAAGCGCGGACCAACCGTGTCGAACAACTTCACGACGGCTTCATTGGTCATCAGGTAAGCCGCGGCCAACCGGCGCGCAGCCAGATCGCCGCGCTTGCCGAGCGTGATCATCTTCTCGACGATTGGCTTCGCCGCCTTGGCCTTAGGCACGGTCGTTTCGATGCGCTCTTCCACGATCACCGAGGTGACCAGGTTGCGCAGCAGCGAGCGTCGGTGCGCTGTGTTCCGTCCGAGTTTGTATCCTGCAACTTTGTGGCGCATTTTCGAACCCTCAAGGGCGAAAGCCCCGATTCTGTATGGCTCTGGCGGCACGGCTTAAACCGTGCCCTTCCCAAAGCTACTTCTCAAACCTAACTTCTGAAAACCAGCAAGGTGGCCGGTTACTCTACGATCTTTTCGAAGAAGTGGGCAGTCTTCTTGCCGGCCTCTTCGGTGTAGTACACCGTAACCTTCGCTGATTTCTCAGTTCCCTTTGCGATGTCCTTGCCCGCATCGGTCGCAGCGCGATCGGACAGCCGAAACGTTTGTTCCGTACCGTCCGCCGTCTTGACCGCCAAGGTCTTGGCGCCGCGATCAATATGGGTGACGGTTCCGTCCACCGCTTTAATGCCATCCTTGCCGACTTTGTCGACCTCGACGGCCGTCTTGTCCGTGCCCTTCGCGGTGTAGTGCGCCACCACTTCTGTGCCTTCCGTCAGCCCGTGGAACGCGTCTTTGCCACCTGCGGCCGTTGCATCAACGCCGTGGACAGTGGTTTTGTCGACGAACTTCACGGTGTGCTCGGTGCCATCCTTGGTCTTAACGACAGCGGTCTTAGTGGTCGAATCCAGTTTGGTAATCGTTCCATGGACCGCACTGACGACGTCTTGTGCGACCAAGTGAACCGCGCTCAAGAGCAGAAGTGCAAGAGATGTCCGCAGAATGCTTTTCATTGCAGTCTCCTTAATACCCGCTCAAAATTTCCTTCTGGGCCCGCGATTCAACTTACAGGTAGCTTAGAGCTGGTCGTCCGGTCCGTAAGCGGACGCGGGCAACGGTACGTTCGAAGTCGGTCCGGGCACAGCATTGCCGTGCTCGTCGATCTTCATGCCAAGACTCAGACCCATCGACGACAGAATCTCTTTGATCTCGTTCAGCGACTTGCGGCCGAAATTCTTGGTCTTCAACATTTCGGCTTCGGTCTTCTGCACGAGTTCACCGATCGTCTGGATGTTCGCATTCTTCAGGCAGTTGTAGCTGCGCACCGAAAGCTCGAGCTCCTCAACGGAACGGTTTAGATTCTCGTTGTGGATCTCGGGCTTGCGATCGTCCGACGACGACGTGCCGGTTTCGATTTCTTCCTCGAAGTTGATGAAGATGTTCATGTGGTCCTTCAGCAGCTTCGCCGCCAGGCCAATCGAATCGGCAGGCGTGATGGAGCCGTTGGTCCAGACTTCGAGTGTCAGCTTGTCGTAGTCGGTAATTTGTCCGAGACGGGCCGCT
This sequence comes from uncultured Acidobacteriota bacterium, assembly GCA_963787685.1. GTDB lineage: Bacteria > Acidobacteriota > Terriglobia > Terriglobales > Acidobacteriaceae > Sulfotelmatobacter. The sequence continues at coordinate 420,911 of CAWBED010000014.1, read as the reverse complement.
TCCACGGTGTAATTGCACTTGCGCACCGGGGAGTGGACGGAATCGATGGGAATGAATCCGATGCCGAGGTCCTCGTCAAAGTTCTTGTCGGCGGAAACATAGCCACGACCGCGCTTCAACCGCATTTCCATGTCGAGCTTGCCGCCTTCGCTGACCGTCGCGATGTAGACGTCTTTGTCGAGGACTTCAACGTCGCCATCTGCTTCGATCATGCCGCTGGTGACAACGCCAGGCTGATCCGCGCGCAGGTAAATCGCTTTCGGCGCATCGCCCGCAAGCTTGAACGGAATCTGCTTCAGGTTGAGGATGATGTCGGTCGCATCTTCGACGACACCGGGGATCGACTGGAATTCGTGGAGCACGCCTTCCATCTTCACGGCGGTTACGGCCGCACCTTCAATCGAGCTCAGCAGCACGCGCCGCAGGGCATTGCCCACGGTTGTGCCGAATCCGCGCTCAAACGGCTGCGCCCAGAAAATGCCGTACTTGTCGGTGAGGCTGGAGGTGTCAACTGCGAGACGTTTCGGTTTCTGAAAACCCTTCCAAAGCATGTGTTTCTCCTTCGGCCGTTTGGCTCAATCCCGACTCGCTGAGTGGTCCAACTCAGGTCGATGTCAGGAAAGGCTGATCTGGCTCGAATGTAACGGACCAAGATCGCCGTTGGTCGTTTTGTCGTTGGTCCTTAGCGACCAACGACCGCCGACGAACGACTATTTGCTATACAGTTCAACGATCAACTGCTCGTTCACCGGCAGCTGAATATCTTCGCGCTTCGGCAGCGAGAGGATACGCGCCTTGTAATTATCGCGATCCACTTCCAGCCAACTCGGCAGCGTGCCGTGGCTGGCAAACTCCTTCGCCAGTTCGAGTACGACGAGCTTCTTGCTGTTCTCGCGAATCGAGACTTCTTCGCCTGCGCTCACTTCATACGAAGGAATGTTCACTTTTCGATTGTCGACGGCGACGTGTCCGTGACGGACCAATTGCCGTGCCTGGCGCCGCGACTGGGCGAATCCAAGGCGAAACACAACGTTGTCGAGACGCCGCTCGAGTTGCTGCAGCAACTTCTCACCAGTGACGCCCTGCGAGCGCGCTGCTTTCTCGAAGTAGTTACGGAACTGGCCTTCTTGAGTGAAGTAAATGCGCTTCGCTTTCTGCTTCTCGCGCAATTGGAGACCGTAGCCAACGATCTTGGCCTTGCGGTCTTTCCCGTGTTGTCCGGGAGCGAAGTTGCGCTTCTCGATAGGACACTTATCGCTGAAGCACTTTGCGCCTTTGAGGAATAGCTTCATGCCCTCGCGGCGGCATAAACGGCAGACTGCATCGGTATAACGCGCCAAGTTTCTTCTCCTTTAGATGACCGGTTTACGGGTTTGGCTTCACCCTTCGTCCCGGACGGTAAAACAGTGGCCAGTGATCAGTAGCCAGAAAAAACCAATTTGTGCTGCTTTGCTGGTCACTGACCCCTGGCCACTGACCACTTGCTCTTACACTCTGCGTCGCTTCGGCGGACGGCACCCGTTGTGAGGAATCGGGGTGACGTCGCGAATCGAGCGCACTTCAATGCCAGCTGCGGCCAAAGCACGCACAGCCGACTCGCGGCCGGATCCCGGGCCGCTCACTCGGACATCTACGCTGCGGACGCCGTGATCGCGCGCCATATTGGCGGCGTTCGATGCGGCCTGCTGCGCGGCGAACGGGGTGCCTTTGCGCGATCCGCGGAAGCCCAGCGATCCCGAACTCTTCCAGGACAGAACGTTGCCGTTCATGTCGGAAATAGTCACGATCGTATTGTTGAAGGATGCCTGCACATACGCCAGCCCATGAGGGACGTGCTTGCGTTCCTTCTTCTTGAAGGTTTTCTTCTTGCCTTTTTTATCCGGTGCGGCTGCTGCGCCGCCCGCTGCTGCTGGTTTCGCCATTTCTGAGTTCTCAGTTCTCAGCTCTCAGTTGTCAGCTAAACCAGCGCTCGAAAAACTGAGAACTGGAAACTGAGAACCGAGAACTGCCTTTAGGTTTTCGACGTCGCTTTCTTCTTCTGCGCGACCGTTCCCTTGCGCGGACCTTTTCGCGTCCGGGCATTCGTATGTGTGCGCTGTCCGCGGACCGGCAGGTTCCGGCGATGACGGAATCCGCGATAGGAACCGATTTCGATGAGACGCTTAATGTTCATCGAAACTTCCTTGCGCAGGTCGCCTTCCACCAATCCCTCGGCCTCAATGACCGTACGGATGCGGTTGACCTCTTCTTCGCTGAGGTCTGAAACTTTTTTCATCGGCTCGACCTTCGCCTCGTCGAGAATGCGTCCGGCGCGCGGATGCCCAATGCCGTAGATGTAAGTCAGCGCGATGCTGATGTGCTTCTGGCGGGGAAGATCCACGCCTGCAATACGTGCCATGTTTCTTTATGCCTCCGACACCTTTGTAGCTTTCAGCTTCGAGCCTTGAGCTACGAGCCAAGAGTAGTTCGCGATTGCTCGCGGCCCATAGCTCAGCGCCTCTTAGCCCTGGCGCTGTTTGTGTTTCGAATTCACGCAGATCACACGCACCACACCCTTCCGGTGGATGATCTTGCACTTGTCACAAATCTTCTTTACCGATGCTCTAACCTTCATACTTTTCTCAGTTCCCGGTTCTCAACTCCCAGCAAAAGCGCCCAGCAGTTGTCCCCACAAGATCATTTGTAGCGATACACAATGCGTCCGCGATTCAGGTCGTACGGCGAGAGCTCAACCGCAACCTTGTCTCCCGGCAGGATGCGAATGAAGTTCTTGCGCATCTTTCCGGAAACATGGGCCAGCACCTGATGTTTGTTTTCCAACTCCACCCGGAACATGGCATTCGGCAGGGGTTCCAGCACCACCGCCATGACTTCAATCGCGTCTTCTTTGCTCATCGACTCCTTAAGATAAGCTCGGAGCTTCGAGCTATGAGCTTCGAGCAAAACCGTTTTGCTCACAGCTCACAACTCGCATCTCGCAGCTCACTGCGTCAAAATCACCGGACCATCTTTTGTCACCGCAACGCAATGCTCAAAGTGCGCGCTGAAGCTTCCATCTGCGGTCACTGCCGTCCACTTGTCACCCAGCACTCGCGTCTCGGGCTTGCCGTAATTGACCATCGGCTCGATCGCGATCACCATACCTTCGCGCAGCTTGGCGCCGTGACCTCGCGCTCCGAAGTTCGGGACTTGCGGCTCTTCGTGCAACCGCGTTCCAATACCGTGCCCGACAAATTCGCGTACGACGCTGAATCCCGCCGCTTCCACGTGCTCCTGCACTGCGGCGCCAACATCGCCAATCGAATTTCCAATTCGCGCCTGCTCGATTCCGCGATAGAGCGAAGCTTCGGTGACTTCGAGCAACTTCTGCAGTTCGGGCTTCAGTCCGCTTCCAACCGGCACCGTGATCGCCGCGTCTCCGTAGTACCCTTCGAGAACCGCGCCGCAATCGATGGATACGATGTCACCCTCTTTGAGCACCCGCTTTTCAGATGGGATGCCGTGCACAATCTCTTCATTCACCGAAGTGCACAAAACGCAGGGATAATCGTAATACCCTTTGAACGCCGGCTTCGCGCCCAGTTCCTTGATCTTCTTCTCGGCAGCCCGCTCCAGATCCATCGTCGTGACGCCCGGCGCCACCAGGCTCTTCACGTAATCGAGAACCTCGCGAACGATGTGGCCGCTGTGCCGCATCTTCTCAATCTCGCTCGCCGATTTGCACACAATCGCCATACTTACGCGTGATGATCTTCCAATATTCGGAAAATCTGATCTGTCACTTCATCGACGGGCAGATCTCCGTTCACCGAAATCAACCTGCCTGTCCGCTGGTAATAATCCGCTACCGGCCGGGTCTGCTCCTGAAATGCCGTGAGTCTGGGCTGAATTACTTCCAACCGATCGTCATTGCGGGCTTCCAGCTTCGTCCCGTGCGGTTCATCGCATACTTCATCTTTGCGGGGCGGCTGAAAGTGGACGTTATAGATCCGTCCACAGGTGGGACAAGAGCGTCGTCCAGTAATACGGAGCAGTAATTGATTATAGTCGACCTCGAGCCGGATCACAATTGGCCAGGCCCGCGTCGGACGCGAATTATCAAAGAGCTCCCGTTCTAACAACGCATCCAGCCATCCGGCCTGAGCCGCGGTGCGTGGAAACCCATCCAAAATATAGCCACGTACGCAGTCCGGCAGAAGCAGCCGTTCCCGGACCATGTTGCAAACCAAATCGTCGGAAACCAGCTCTCCGCGCGCCATTACAGCCTTGGCAGCGACTCCGAGCGCCGTTCCACGGACTACATTCTCCCGCAGCAGGTCTCCGGTGGAGACCTGGGGAATTCCGTAGCGTTCCATGATGCGCTTCGCCTGAGTGCCTTTTCCGGCACCCGGAGGTCCAAGCAGCACCACGGGACCTACTGCACGCGAGGTTTCCTGCGCCATCGGCCTGGCCAAAGCCTCCCGACCTCAATCTCCCCGGCGCCCCAGAAACACCACCGAGGTGCAGCAACCCCCACAGCCAATACCGGCATTCCTACCAGATCCTGCGGCCGCGCACACGCCCACTACGCGGCGTGAACCCATCGTAGTGGCGCATGATCAACTGCGCTTCGATCTGCGTAACCGTATCCATCGCCACACCGACGACGATCAGCAGCGACGTACCACCAAAATAGAAGCTCACACCTAAACCATTCAAAACCCAGTTCGGCGCGTTCTCGAACATTCGCCCGATCGGCCCATATAGATGGTTGAGATGGATACCGGTAATCATCCATTCCGGAATGAACGAAATGATGATCAGGTACAAGGCCCCCACGAGCGTGATGCGCGTCAAAACCTCGTTAATGAAATCGGCGGTGCGCTTGCCGGGACGGATGCCCGGGATAAATCCGCCGTACTTGCGCATGTTGTCGGCGACTTCGCTCGGATTAAACACGATCGAAACATAGAAATAAGCGAAGAAAATAATGCCGAGGGCGTAGAGCACCGTATAAAGCGGCTCACCCCATCCCAGCCACCGGAACAGGTCGCTGAAATAACGGCTGTTGCGCATGCCATAGCCGATGGTTTGCGGCAAAGTCAAAATCGAAGACGCGAAGATTACGGGCATGACGCCGCCGGCGTTTACCCGTAACGGCAGGTGAGTTGACTGTCCGCCCATCACCTTGCGTCCAACTACACGCTTGGCGTATTGCACGGGGATTCGTCGTTCGCTTCGTTCCACGTAGACGATGAACGCCACCACCGCGATCATGAAAACGATCAGGCCTGCCATGAGCGGAAACGTCACCGCACCCCAGGCATTGTTCTTGGCTTTATCGATCAGATCCACAACACCACGTGGTAGGCCAACGACGATTCCAGCAAAGATCAGCAGCGACATCCCGTTGCCAACGCCGCGCTCGGTGATCTGTTCGCCCAGCCACATGATGAACGCACTGCCCGTCGTCAGGGTCAGCATCGTCATCAGCCGGAAACCCCAACCGGGGTTCAGGGCGAAGCCGCCTTTTTCCAATCCGATCGCAATTCCAAAGGATTGCACCGCGCTCAGAATGACGGTGATGTACCGCGTCCACTGCGTAATTTTCTTGCGGCCGAGTTCGCCTTCCTTCTGCAGTTTGGCTAACGGCTCATAGACCACGGTCAGCAACTGCAGGATGATCGACGCCGTGATGTACGGCATGATCCCGAGGGCAAAAATCGTCATCCGGCGCAACTGGCCGCCGGAGAACAGATCGACAAATCCCAGAAGAGAACCGCTGGTGCTGCCTTGCGTAAAGAACGATTCCAGCTTGGCGGTATCGATTCCCGGCGTCGGCAAGTGTCCGCCCAGCCGGTACACAAAGAGCATCCCGAGCGTAAACAAAATCCGCTTGCGCAGATCCGGAATTCGAAAGATGTTCGCCAGCTTGTCAAACATTACTGCAAGACCTCGACCTTGCCGCCTGCCTTGGTGATCTTTTCCTGCGCCGCTTTCGAGAACTTGTGCGCGCTCACGGTCAGAGCGGTCTTCAGTTCCCCATCGCCCAGAATCTTGACCGGGTGCTTGGTCTTAATCACTCCCGCCTTGCGCAGCACTTCGGGAGTAATCGTGGTTTCTCCGAGCTCCACCAGCCGCTCCAGGCTCACGATGTTGTATTCCTTGCGGAAGATATTCGTGAAACCGCGCTTCGGCATGCGGCGGTGCAGCGGCATTTGGCCGCCTTCAAATCCGCGAATCATGCGCGAACCGGTGCGCGAACGCTGACCTTTGTGTCCACGGGTGGAAGTCTTTCCCATGCCGGAGCCCATACCGCGGCCCACGCGCTTGCGCTTGGTCGTTGCTTTTTTCGGTGCGTGAATATTGGATAAATTCATAAGTGAACCCAGTTTCAAAGCTTCAGGGTTTCAAAGTTTCAAAATCTCAAGTCCCTATGCACTCCTTGAAACCTTGAAACTCTGAAACCTTAAAACTTGCAATTAGTCGACAAACTCCACCAGGTGCGGCACCTTCGCCACCATCCCGCGGATCGCCTGCGTGTCGGGACGCTCAATTACCTGGTTCAGCCGGGTAAATCCCAGACCCTTGATCACCAGCTTTTGTTTGACCGGGGCGCAAATCGCGGAACGCACCCACTTCAGCTGAATCTTTCCGCTGCCCGAATTTGTTTTCTTCGCCGTCATTTCCAAACCTCAGTGGTCAGTGGCTGGTGGCCAGTGACCTGAATCTCATCCGTAGTTTCTTCTACAGTTCTTGCGCCGTCTTGCCGCGCATGATCGCGACGCTTTCCCGGTTCTTCAATTGCTTGAGCGCATCGAAGGTCGCCTTGATCACGTTGTGCGGATTGGTGGTCCCAATCGACTTCGTCAGCACGTTCTGCACACCCACCGAAGTCATGACCGCGCGCACTGCGCCTCCAGCGATCACGCCCGTTCCTTCCGGAGCCGGCTTCAGCAATACTTTGCCCGAGCCGTATCGTCCGAGCACAAGGTGCGCAATGCTGGTCTGGGTCAGATTGACCTTCACCAGATTCTTTTTCGCCGACTCAATTCCCTTGCGGATGGCTTGCGGCACTTCTTTCGCCTTACCCGAACCGTAGCCCACCACTCCCGCAGACGGATCGCCGACCACAACCAACGCGGCGAACGAAAGATTCTTGCCGCCTTTGACCACCTTGGTCACGCGGTTGATGGCAACCACCTGGTCCTTCAGCTGGTACGCCCCTGCATCGAGTTTCTTAATCACTGTTGGCATAATTTCCAAGTCCGAGCGGTGAGCTCTGAGCTTTGAGCAAATCCGGTTTGCTCACCAGCTCGAAGCTCGAAGCTCAAGTCTAAAATTGCAATCCCGCTTCGCGAGCTGCGTCGGCCAAGGCCTTCACGCGCCCGTGATAAATGTATCCGCCGCGGTCAAACACGACCTTGGTCACACCCTTGGCCTTCGCGCGCTCGGCGATCGCTTTGCCGATGGCCTTCGCGGAAGCCACGTTTCCGCCCGTGCGCCGGTCTTCTTTCTTGCCTTCGGCGGTACTGGCCGAAACCAGAGTCTTGCCATGAAGGTCGTCGATGACCTGCACGTAGATGTGGTTCAGCGAACGATACACATTTAGCCGCGGACGTTCCGCCGTCCCTTGCATCTTCTTGCGAATACGGTCGTGTACGTGTCCGCGCTTTTGGTTCTTCGTAATTTTTGTAAGCATGAAACTTATCCTTGTTCGTCCGTCCTTGGTCGTTAGCTCAAGACGTCCGACTCTGCAGCCCATCACAACTCCGCTGGCCGACGACAAACGGGCAGCGACTAACGACCGTTATTTCGCTCCGGTCTTTCCGACCTTCTTCTTCAGGCGCTCTCCGACATAGCGGACGCCCTTGTTCTTGTATGGATCCGGTGGACGCAGCGACCGCATTTCGGCCGCGACCTGTCCAACCTTCTGACGATCAATGCCCGTCAGAGTGATCTTCGTCTGTTTCGGATCGACAGCCGCATCGACTCCGGTTGGCAACGGATACTCAATCGGGTGCGAGTAGCCCAGGTTGAACACCACGGTGAGCTTGCCCTTCATCTCGGCGCGGTATCCAATGCCCACGATTTCCAGTTCCCGCGTCCAGCCCTTGGTCACACCCTCGACAGCGTTGTTGACCAGCGCTCGCGCCAGACCATGGACCGCCGACTGCGAATCGTTCTGGCGAATCGCAACGATGTGGCCATCCTTCTGCTCGACCGTAATTCCAGTCGGCAGCGGAGTGTCCAGCTTGCCCTTCGGTCCCTGCACCAGGACCGTGTTTCCTTCCACCTTGACCGTGACGCCCTTGGGAATCTCGATCGGCTTTTTTCCAATTCGTGACATAAGCTTCTAGCTTCTAGCCCCTAGCTTCTAGCTAGGCTGCTTGGGATTCAGTGCTGACCTTGTCAGGACTGTTTCAAACCAAATCTGTTACGACATTGCCGCCTTAGCTAGTAGCTAGAAGCTAGTAGCCAGAAGCTGCACTTAGTAGATCTCGCACAACAACTCGCCGCCGACGCCTTCTTTGCGCGCCTGCCGGCCAGTCATAACGCCGCGCGGAGTCGTGAGGATGTTGATCCCCATGCCGCCGAGCACTCGTGGAATCTCGCTGCGGCGAACGTACACACGGCATCCCGGGCGCGACACGCGCTCCACCTTCGAGATGGCCGCCTCGTTATTGGCGCCATACTTCAGGTAAATCCGGATGACCTTGTGGCCCTCTTCTTCGGTTGGCTTGAAATTGGAGATGTAGCCCTCTTCCTTCAGGATGCGGGCGATCTCCAGCTTCAACCGCGAAGCCGGAATATCAACTTTTTGGTGCCGGGCCTGGAGTGCGTTCCGCACTCGCGTCAGCATGTCTGCGACCGGATCGGTCAACCTCATCGTTTGCTTCTCCTTCAGCCACCCGTTCGCTCCGCATCTAGCGGAGAACCTGCAGCGGCTTGCTCTTCAATCGTTCGCGTTCATCTCTCGTCGTTTGGCTTGCTCACCCGCCGTTGCGAACGACCAACGACCAGCGGCCAACGGCGCATTTACCACGAAGACTTCGAAACTCCTGGAATTTCGCCCAGCAGCGCGAGCTGCCGGAAACACAAGCGGCACATGCCGAACTTCCGCAGAAATGCGCGCGGACGTCCGCATCGCTTGCATCGGTTGTGCTTGCGCGTGGAAAACTTGGGCTTCTTCGCGTCTTTAACTCTTTTTGCTGTAGTCGCCATTCAATCCTTCACTGAAACCTGAATCTTTCGAAACTTTATAAACTTTGCCTTATGCCCGGAACGGCATGCCCATATGCTTGAGCAGCGTTCGCGCCTGATTGTCATTTGCGGCCGTCGTCACAATCGTGACGTTCATGCCCTTCAGCTTGTCGACCTTCTCGTAAGAAATCTCCGGAAAGATCAACTGGTCGTGCAGGCCGATCGTGTAATTGCCGCGCCCGTCGAATGACTTGGTCGATACACCCTTGAAGTCGCGCACGCGTGGTAGAACGATGTTCACCAACCGGTCAAAAAACTCGTACATACGATCGCCGCGCAGTGTCACCATCGCGCCAATCGACTGCCCCTGGCGAACCTTGAAGGCTGCGATCGACTTCTTCGCGCGCGTGACCACTGGCTTCTGTCCCGTGATCTGACCCAGTTCGTTCACAGCCGGGTCGAGAACCTTCGCATTCTGCGTCGCCTCGCCCACGCCCATGTTGACGACAATCTTGTGCAGCCGCGGAACCGCCATCACGTTCCCCAGTTCCAGTTCCTTCAACAACGCGGGAGCGACTTCCTTCTCGAATCTGGAACGGAGCCGCGGACGCTCTTTCGCGCTATGCCGCGCCTGGTCCGGAGCCTTCTGCTCCTGCGATTCCTTCTGACCTTTTTTCTCTTTGTCTTTTGCCATTTCTCTTCAACTTCCTCTCACGGTTTCGGAGTGGTTACCGGTTCGTAAGAATCTGATAACTATTTGTCCAGTGTCGTTCCGCACTTCTTGCACACGCGAACTTTGCGGTCTCCGCGCACTTCGTGCCCAATCCGGACCGGCCCGCAGGTCGAACAAACCAGTTGCACGTTCGAAATCGCAATCCGGCTTTCCTGCTCGGCGATGCCGCCCTTGACGTTGCGCTGTGGATTCGGCCGCACATGTTTCTTCACCATCATCACGTGCTCGACCAGAATCTTCGCATCATTCGGAAACACGCGCAGAACGCGCCCTTCCTTACCCTTGTCTCGTCCGGTGATCACCTTCACGGTGTCGTTCCGCCGGAGATCCACTCGCTTGTTTGCAGTGCTTACAGTTCTCATAAAGTCAAAGTTTCAAGGTCTCAAAGTTCCAAGGTTTCAAAGCGAATCACTCGTCGCCCAGCTTCCGAATCTCAAGATCCTTGAAACCTTGAAACTCTGAAACTTTGAAACCTGCGCTAGATCACTTCCGGCGCCAGCGATACGATCTTCAAAAACTTCTTCTCGCGCAGTTCGCGCGCTACAGGACCGAACACGCGCGTCCCGACTGGCTCGCCCGCATCGTTGATCAGCACTGCCGCGTTCGAATCGAATTTGATATAGGTTCCATCGCGCCGCCGGGACTCTTTCCGCGTGCGCACAATCACGGCTTTGACCACCGCTCCCTTTTTCGTCTGGCCCTCAGGAGCCGCCTCTTTCACGGCCGCCGTGATTATGTCGCCCAGCCCCGCATTCAGTCCGGTCGAGCCGCCGAGCGGCAGAATCATCTGCAGCTTGCGGGCGCCGGAGTTATCGGCGACCTCGAGCATCGATCTCATCATCACAGCCATGGCAATCTCCCTAGCAATAACAATTCGGTTGTCATTCCGAGCGAAGCGAGGAACCTGCTTCCTTCGGCCCGAGCACAAACCTCGCGCTAGCTTGCGACTTCCGTCACCGCTTCTGGCACAAGCGTCGCCTTGCGCACAATGTCTTTCAATTTCCAGCGCTTCAGCTTCGACAACGGACGCGTCTCCTCGAGCCGCACCACATCGCCGACGTGCGCCTGGTTGGTCTCGTCATGCGCATAAAACTTCTTGTTGCGCGCTACCACGCGCCCGTAGAACGGATGCGCCTTCTTGCGCGTCACCAGCACCACAATCGTCTTCTGCATGCGGTTGGCGACGACTTCTCCCACCACTTCCTTGCGGCGGCCCTGCGCCTTCTGCGTTGTTTCCGCCATTATCGTTTCTCCGTTGCGGCCGAACGCTTGCGCTCGGCGGCGATCGTCTTTACCCGCGCAATGTCTTTGCGCAGGCCGCGCATCTTCTTCAGGCTCTCGGTCTGGCCCATGTTCAGCTGGAACTTCAGCTTGAACAGCTGGTCCGCGAGCTCACGCTCCTGATGACCCAGCTCTTCTTCCGTCAAGTTTCGAATTTTGTCTGCCTTCATAATCCGTTCCTAGTGCCTCACGCCTTCGCGCTTAACCAGCGTCGTGCGCAGCGCCAATTTATGAGACGCCAGCCGCATCGCCTCGCTCGCGTCCTGGAGCGATACGCCTTCCATCTCAAACAGAATCTTTCCCGGTTTCACGACCGCGACCCAATGATCCGGCGCGCCCTTGCCCTTACCCATACGGGTTTCAGCCGGCTTCTTGGTGACCGGCTTGTCGGGGAACACGCGAATCCAGATCTTCCCGCCGCGCTTCACAAAACGCGTCATAGCCACGCGGCTCGCTTCGATCTGGCGGTCGGTCACCCATCCAGGCTCAAGCACCTTCAGCCCGAAATCGCCGAACGACAGCGTCGACCCGCGCCATGCCTTGCCGGTCATGCGCCCGCGCTGCTGTTTCCGATACTTCACTTTCTTTGGCATCAACATAAAATCAGCTCTCTCTTGTCATCCTGAGGCGACATGCTTTTGTCGCCGAAGGACCTGAGCGCGCCGCGCAATCAATCTCGCGCTTTTTGCGAGATTACTCAAATGCGCGTCAGGCGCGCTTCCCTATTTAGAATCCACCTACAGCAGCCGCTGGTTCGCGCTTCTTCTGCGGCAGGATTTCGCCCTTGTACACCCAGCACTTCACACCGATGACGCCATAGGTCGTCCGCGCCTCGGTGAATCCGTAGTCAATATCAGCGCGCAGCGTATGCAGAGGCAACCGCCCTTGCAGATACCACTCCGAGCGCGCGATTTCATTTCCGTTCAAACGTCCGCTCACGCGAACCTTGATGCCTTTGCATCCGAAGCGCAGCGCCGAATCAACCGCCTTGCGCATCGCGCGCCGGAAACCCACGCGCTTTTCCAGTTGCAGCGCAATCGACTCCGACACAAGCTGCGCATCGAGCTCAGGCTTGTGCACTTCCTGGATATCGACAAAAATGTCCTTGCCGCCGGTGCGCTTTTGCAGCTCGCCCTTGAGCTTGTCGATTTCCGCGCCCTTGCGCCCGATGATGATTCCCGGCCGCGCCGTCTTGATAATGATCCGCAGCTTGTTGCCGGGACGCTCGATCTCAATCGAGCTGACGCCCGCCGACTTGAGCTTCTCTTTCAGCTCATTCTTCAGCTTTACGTCTTCGTGCAACTGTTTGTCGTAGTCCCGCTCCGCAAACCAGCGCGACTTCCACGGCTTCGTAAACCCAAGCCGGAACCCGTAAGGATGGACTTTTTGTCCCATTGCTTCTCCTAAATCAAAACTATGTGCGCGGCATATTCGCCCGCAAACTCGAATCTATTTCGCGGCTGCTTTCTTCTTGCCCGCGGACTGCTTCGCTGCCGCTCTCGCCTTGGGAGCGGTTCTCTTCACCTTCGCGCCCGGAGCCGTATCTCCGTCCGTCGCATGAACCACCGGACCACTTTCTTTTCCGCGCTCCGCCAGCACCAGTTCGATGTGCGCAATACGCCGTTGATAGCGGTATGCGCGCCCTTGCGGTGCTGGACGAATCCTCTTCATTCGCGGTCCGTCGTTCGCCACCGCGCGCTTCACGTAGAGGTTGTCGATCTCGACATCCAACCCCTTCTCGGTCGCAAGGAAGTTCGCGTTATCGAGCGCCGACTGCAGCAGCTTGCCGACGTGCGACGCGACACGCTTCTTCGTGAACATCAAGGTATTGCGCGCTTCTTCCACGCGCCGTCCTTTGATCAATTCCAGCACCAGCCGCGCCTTCTGTGGCGAGACGCGCAGGTAACGCATTTCAGCTCGAAATTCCATAGTCGTATCTCAGTTCTCGCTTGCTCGTAGCTCGCAGCTCAAAGCTAGCGGCTCGTTATGCCTTCGGCGCCGCCGGCGCTGCCGGAGCCACGGCTCCTGGACCGCCCGGAATGCCCGCCGGCTTCGCAGCCACTTCCGTCGCCGCCTTCATCGAGTGCCCCTTGAAGGTGCGCGTGAAGCTGAACTCGCCCAGCTTGTGTCCGACCATATTCTCGGTCACATACACCGGAATAAACTTCTTCCCGTTGTGCACCGCGATCGTGTGCCCCACCATCTCCGGGACCACGGTCGAACGCCGCGACCACGTGCGCAGCACTTTCTTCTCGTTGCGCGCATTCATGCCTTCCACCCTCGTCATCAGGTGAGTATCGACGAATGCGCCTTTTTTCGTTGAACGCGCCATAGAAATTCAGCCTCTAGCTCTTAAGCTTCTAGCTCTTAGCAAAACCCAAATCTTGTCATTCCGAACCGGCGTTCTGTGCCGGTGAGGAATCTGCTTTACTTGCTGCGCCGGCTCACAATGAACTTATCCGTGCGCTTGTTGTTCCGCGTCTTGTATCCACGCGTCGGCTGGCCCCACGGAGTTACCGGATGCCGTCCGCCAGACGTCTTTCCTTCACCACCGCCGTGCGGATGGTCGACCGGGTTCATCGAAACGCCACGATTGTGAGGACGCTTGCCTAACCACCGCGACCGCCCCGCTTTGCCGATGGTGACATTCTCGTGATCGATGTTGCCGACCTGCCCGATGGTCGCCATGCAGTCCTGCGAAATCTTGCGCGTCTCACCGGAAGGCAGCTTCACCAGCGCGTACTCTTCTTCCTTTGCAATCAGCTGCGCCGAACCGCCCGCCGACCGCACCATCTGTCCACCCTTGCCCGGCTTGAGCTCCAGATTATGAATCTGCGTGCCTGGCGGAATGTTGCGCAGCGGCAGCGCGTTGCCCACAAGAATGTCGGCTTCGGGGCCGCTCACAACCTTTTGTCCAACCTTCAAACCTTCCGGCTGAATGATGTAACGCTTCTCGCCGTCCGCATACGCGAGCAATGCAATGCGCGAAGAACGGTTGGGATCGTACTCGATCGTCGTCACGGTCGCCGGAATGCCAGCCTTGTCGCGCTTGAAATCAATGATGCGCAGCTTGCGCTTGTGCCCGCCGCCGATGAAGCGCATCGTCATATCGCCCGAGTTGCGCCGCCCGCCCGTGCGTGGCTTCGGCTCAAGCAGAGGCTTGTGCGGATTCTTCGTCGTAATGTCGTCGTTGACGATCGTCGTGCGATACCGCAACGTCTGCGTCGTCGGTCTATATGTCTTAATCGGCATAATCAGCTCTTCTTTGGCTTTGTCATTCCGAACCGCGTGTTTTGCCGGCAAGGAATCTGCTTCAGCTTTGTCATTCCGAACCGGCGCATTTTGCCGGCGAGGAACCTGCTTCTTGTCGCGGTCTTACAAGTTTTGCGCGTACTCCGGCATCTTTTCACCGGACCGCAACCGCACGTACGCCTTCTTCCAATCCGGACGGTATCCCGCGAACTTTCCGCGGCGCCGCTCTTTTCCCGGATACGTAGCTGTGCGCACCGAATGCACTTTCACTTTGAAAATCGACTGCACCGCTTCCTTGATTTCCGTCTTGGTCGCCTTCGGAGCCACCTGGAAGACCAGCGTATTCTGGTTTTCCTTAATGGCCAGGCCCTTTTCGGTAATCACCGGCCGGCGAATGATTTGGTATGCGCTCTTCATTTACGCCACCTCCGCCGCTTTTTCATTACGCTGACGGCGTCGCCGTTCGTGCGTCGGCTTCTTCGCCGCCTCGTCCGCGCCCGACTTGTGCTTTCGCTTCGAGACAGTATCCTTCAACGTAAGCTGGAGTTTTTCGATCGCCGGATGCGAAAAGATCACGCGGTCGTACCGGAGCAGATGATACGGATGAACTTCGTTGCCCCGCACCAACTCGAGTCCGTCGATGTTGCGCGCACTGAGTTCCAAATTCTTGTTCTCGTGCTGCGGCGCCTCAACAATCAGAACTGTCGAATCCACCTTCAGGGAGTTCAACGCCTTGCGGAACTCCTTGGTCTTCGGATCTTTCAGTTCAAACGAGTTCACTACGATTAACTTTCCGTCGGCAAATTTCGCAGCCAGAGCCGAACGCAATGCACCCAGCAATTTCTTCCTGGGAAAGGAATAGTCATAAGAGCGCGGTTGCGGACCATGCACCGTGTAGCCATGCCGCCACAGCGGCGATCGGATCGATCCAATTCGGGCCCGGCCCGTGCCCTTCTGCTTCCAAAGTTTCTTGCCGGAACCGGAAACTTCCCAGCGGCCCTTGGTTTTGTGCGTTCCGGCGCGCTGCCCGGCGCGGTAGTGCTTCACCGCTTCCCAGAGCAGGTCTTCATTCACCGCGCCGAAGATCTCATCGGCGAGATCGAATGTCCCGACCTTCTCGCCGCTCAAATTGTGTATGTCAATCGTTGCCATATCTTTTGCATTCCTGATCACTGACCCCTGGCCACTGATCCCTGACTTAAGCTTTCTTCGCTGCTCTCTTCGCCGCCTTCAACGGATCGACCGTCGCCGAACCCGCGAATCCACGGCGCTCTCTCGGCGGTTTCTTTGCCTTCGTGATAACGAGGTATCCGCCCTGCGGTCCGGGTACGCTGCCTTCGACCACCAGCAGGTTCTCGTCTTTGTCGACGCCCAGCACGCGCAGATTTCGCGCCGTCACGTTCCGGTTTCCCATATGTCCCGACATCCGCATGCCTTTAAACACGCGCGACGGGAAGGCCGACGAGCCGATTGAACCGGTAATTTGGAACATCGAACCGTGCGACTTGGGACCACCGCCGAAATGATGCCGCTTCACGACGCCCTGAAACCCTTTTCCCTTGCTGACTCCGACAATGTCGACGAACTTCTCACCGTCGAACATCTCGACCAGGACGCGATCGCCGACCTTTACCGCACCGTTGCCTTCGGCGGAAGGCTCGACCTCGAGCGGAACTTCGCGCATGAACTTCACTGGCGGCAGATTGTTCTTCGCCAGATGTCCCTTGGCGGGCTTGGTCAGCCGCGATTCCTTCACAAACTCGACCAGGCCGATCTGTGCCGCTTCGTAGCCATCCTTTGTAGCCGTCTTATGCTGCGTCACCACGCAAGGGCCAGCCTGCAGCACTGTGACCGGGCGAACGTCGCCCTTCGAGTCAAACAGCTGCGTCATCCCGACCTTCTTGCCCAGAATTCCCGCGATCTTCGTTGCCATTTCCCTCTCCATGCCCAGCGTGGCTGCTAGCTATTGGCTGGGGAGCAAACTTGCTCGTAGCTCAAAGCTCAAAGCTCGAAGCTATTTATGTTCTTTCCCGAACGCCTTGATCTCCACATCCACGCCGGCGGGCAGATCAAGCTTCATCAGCGCATCCACCGTCTGCTGCGTCGGCTCGAGAATATCGAGCAAACGCTTGTGCGTGCGGATCTCGAACTGTTCGCGCGATTTCTTGTCCACATGCGGCGAACGCAGCACGCAATACTTGTTCTTCATCGTAGGTAGCGGAATCGGTCCCGCGATCTGCGCGCCGGTACGCCGCGCCGTCTCCACGATCTCGCCCGTCGACTGATCCAGAATGCGATAGTCGTAAGCTTTCAACCGGATGCGAATTCTTTCTTTTCCAATCACTGTTTCATCTCTCTAACCCCTCCCGCCGATCTTCACTAGAAAACCCGGGAGGAAAGAACTGGCGGCAAGCCGCAAGCCGCGTTGGTCTTGCTTTATGTGGAGACAGCCGCCCTCGGCTGTCTGCGGAGCGAAGCTCCGCCGTTTCCTGACTACTGAATAATCTCCGCGATCGTGCCGGCTCCCACGGTGTGGCCGCCTTCGCGAATCGCGAAGCGCAAGCCTTTCTCCATGGCTACCGGTGTAATCAGTTCGATCACCAGGCTGACGTTATCCCCAGGCATCACCATCTCCGTGCCCGCCGGCAACTCCGCCACGCCCGTCACGTCCGTCGTTCGCAGGTAGAATTGCGGCCGATATCCCTTGAAGAACGGCGTGTGTCGTCCACCTTCTTCCTTCGTCAGGATGTAGACCTCTGCCTTGAACTTGGTGTGCGGCGTGATCGATCCCGTCTTCGCCAGCACCATGCCGCGCTCCACGTCCTCTTTCGCAATGCCGCGCAGCAACAGTCCCGCGTTATCGCCCGCCATGCCTTCATCCAGCTGCTTCTTGAACATCTCGACGCCGGTGACTACCGTCTTGCGCGTCTCGCGGAAACCGACGATTTCCACTTCCTCGCCTACCTTCACCTTGCCGCGCTCGATACGTCCCGTCACTACTGTGCCGCGTCCCTGAATCGAAAAAATATCTTCAATCGGCATCAGGAACGGCTTGTCCAACTCGCGCGCCGGCTGCGGAACATACTTGTCCACCGCCGCCATCAACTCGTCGACCTGCGCCTCCGCCTTTGCTTCTCCATTCAGCGCGTTCAGTGCCGAAACCCGCACGACCGGCACATCGTCACCAGGGAACTTGTAGCTCTTCAGCAACTCGCGCACTTCCAGTTCCACCAGCTCCAGCAGTTCCGGATCATCCACCGCATCAACTTTGTTCAGCGCGACGACCAGATACGGAACACCGACCTGGCGCGCCAGCAGCACGTGCTCGCGCGTCTGCGGCATCGGACCATCCGTCGCCGCCACCACTAGAATGCCGCCATCCATCTGCGCCGCACCCGTGATCATGTTCTTGATGTAGTCGGCGTGGCCCGGGCAATCCACGTGCGCGTAGTGCCGGTTCGCCGTCTCGTACTCCACGTGCGCCGTCGCGATCGTGATTCCGCGCGCTTTCTCTTCCGGAGCGTTATCGATCGAATCAAACGACCGAAACGTGTTCTTCGGATTGTGCTTCGACAACACCTTGGTGATCGCCGCCGTCAACGTCGTCTTCCCGTGATCAATGTGACCAATCGTCCCTACGTTGCAGTGCGGCTTTGTCCGATCAAATTTTTCTTTCGCCATAACCAGCCTCTAGCTCCTAAGCTTCTAGCTCAAACCCTTGTCATCCTGAGCGCGCGCAAAGCGCGGGTGAGGGACCGTGCGTCAGTCAACATCACCATTGCGACCGAGAGGATTGCCACCCCACCCTCACGGCCACAACCCTACTTCACTTCGTGGTTCCCTGCACCTTCGCAATGATTTCCTCCGCGACGGATCGCGGAGCTTCCTCATAGCGCGCAAAGTGCATCGAGTATTCCGCGCGTCCCTGCGTCGACGAACGCATGTGGGTCGCGTAACCAAACATCTCCGCCAGTGGAACGATCGCCTTGATCACCTGAGATCCTGCGCGATGCTCCATGCCTTCAATGCGCCCGCGACGCGAACTCAGATCGCCCATAATCGTCCCGGCATAATCTTCCGGCGTCACGACTTCGACCGCCATCACCGGCTCGAGCAGTACCGGAGACGCCTTGCGGGCTGCCTCTTTGAATGCCATCGATCCGGCAATCTTGAATGCCATTTCGTTCGAATCGACATCGTGATAGCTGCCGTCGTACAGCGTGGCCTTCACATCGACCATCGGATAGCCCGCGAGAATTCCGCCTTCCAGCGCTTCGCGAATACCCTGATCAATCGGCTTAATGAATTCTTTCGGCACCGAGCCGCCCGTAATATCGTTGACGAATTCGTAACCAGTCCCCGGCGGTTGAGGATCGAGATAAATCTTCGCGTGCCCGTATTGCCCCTTGCCGCCAGTCTGTCGGATGTACTTACCCTCGGCTTCGGAGTGCTTGCGAATGGTCTCGCGATACGCCACCTGCGGCTTGCCGACGTTCGCCTCGACCTTGTACTCGCGCATCATGCGGTCGACGATGATTTCCAGGTGCAACTCGCCCATTCCGCTGATAATCGTCTGCCCGCTGTCGGGATCGGTGTGAACCTTAAAGGTGGGATCTTCCTGGGCCAGGCGCGCCAGCGCCATGCCCATCTTTTCCTGGTCAGCCTTGGTCTTCGGTTCGACCGCAACCGAAATCACGGGAACCGCAAACGTGATCGACTCCAGCGCGATCGGATGGTCTTCGTCGCAAATTGTGTCGCCGGTGCCAACGTTCTTCAAACCAACCGCCGCGCAGATGTCACCCGCCAGAATCTCGCTGATCTCTTCGCGCTTGTTAGCGTGCATTTTCAGCAAACGCCCAATGCGCTCAGATTTCGTAGTACGCACGTTCAGCACGGAATCGCCAGTCTTCAACTGACCAGAATAGACGCGGATAAATGTCAGCTGCCCGACGAACGGGTCGGCCATGATTTTGAACGCCAGAGCGGAGAACGGCTGCTTGTCGTCGGCATGGCGGAAAATCTTTTCCCCGTTGTCAGGATTCAAGCCGTGCGTCTCCGGCACATCAAGAGGCGAAGGCAAGTAATCCACCACCGCATCCAGCAGCGGCTGCACGCCCTTGTTCTTGAATGCCGTCCCCACCACCACCGGAAATACTTTCAACGCGATCGTCGACTTGCGCAGCGAAGCACGCAGTTCGTCCGCCGTAATCTCTTCGCCTTCCAGAAATTTGTGGAGGATTTCGTCGTCGTTCTCGGCAATGCTCTCGACCAACTGCGCGTGAAACGCTTCGGCTTTCTTCTTCAGGTCGGCGGGAATCTCCTCGGTGATGTACTCCGCACCCATCGTGTCGTCTTGCCAGACAATCGCCTTCATGTTGATCAGGTCGATGACGCCCCTGAACTTGTCTTCCTGGCCGATGGGAAATTGAATCGCGACGGGCTTGGCGCTGAGGCGCTTGCGGATGGTATCGACGGCATGCTCGAAATCGGCACCCATCTTGTCGATTTTATTAATGAAGCAAATGCGCGGAACACCGTACTTATCAGCCTGCCGCCAGACTTTTTCCGATTGCGGCTGGACGCCGTGCACGGCGTCAAACACAGCAACGGCGCCGTCGAGCACGCGCAGGGACCGTTCGACTTCCGCTGTGAAATCGACGTGGCCGGGCGTATCAATAATGTTGATGCGAATGTCGCGCCAGGTGCAGGTCGTCGCGGCGGACGTAATCGTAATGCCGCGCTCCTGCTCCTGCTCCATCCAATCCATCGTAGCCGTGCCTTCGTGCACCTCTCCGATGCGGTGCGTGCGGCCCGTATAAAACAGGATGCGCTCCGTCGTAGTGGTCTTACCGGCATCGATGTGAGCCATGATGCCGATGTTTCTGCAGCGTTCTAATGGAACTGTTCTAGGCACGACCGTTAACTCTTTCTGGGCTCCGAATGACTAATTTCGTAATTTTGCAATCGGGTAATTTGGTAATTGAAATCTCTCAAAGACCGGGTTCTCAAATTACAAAATTACCCGATTACCAAATTACAAAATCGCCTTACCAGCGGTAATGCGCGAACGCCTTATTGGCTTCCGCCATGCGATGCACATCTTCTTTCTTCTTGATCGCGGCGCCTTTTCCTGTGGCGGCATCGAGCAACTCGTTGCTCAACTTGTCGATCATTCCCTTTTCGCCACGGGACCGCGCATAACTAATGATCCAGCGGATCGCCAGCGAAGTCCGGCGGTCGGCATTCACCTCGACCGGCACCTGGTAGTTCGCACCACCGACGCGGCGGGTCTTCACTTCGAGCAGCGGCTTGGCATTCTCGACAGCCTTCTTGAAAAGCTTCAGGGCCTCGTCTCCGCCCTTGGCCTCAACGCGCTTCAGGGCTTCATAAAAGATGCCCTCTGCCGTGCTCCGCTTACCCTGCCACATCATCGAGTTGATGAACTTCGTCACCAGATCCGACTGATACACAGCGTCGGCTGGAACGGTCCGCTTTGCGATATGTCCTTTACGAGGCATTCAGCTTCTAGCTCCTAGCTCATAGCTTCTAGCTTGAGCTTTGCTGGCCACTAACCACTGGCCACTAGCCTTTCTTCGGTCTCTTCGCTCCGTATTTCGAGCGTCCCTGCATGCGGCCCGCAACACCGACCGCGTCCAACGTTCCGCGAATCACGTGATAGCGCACACCCGGCAGATCCTTCACGCGGCCGCCGCGGATCAACACAATCGAGTGCTCCTGCAGATTGTGTCCAACTCCGGGGATATACGTGGTGACTTCAATGCCGTTCGTCAGCCGCACACGCGCCACTTTCCGCAAAGCCGAGTTCGGCTTCTTGGGGGTCTGCGTGTACACGCGCGTGCAAACACCGCGCTTTTGCGGACATCCCTGCAATGCAGGGCTGGCCGTCTTGTATCGGGGCCTCTTTCGGCCCTGCGCCACTAATTGGTTAAACGTAGGCACTCTTACCGCTCCTTGGCCGCACACTCACCTGCAATCGCACAGGCAGCGACAGCTCAAATCCACTGTTCTTGACGCGCATCCGCGGGCATGGCAGGTTCAGAACCAGCCATTACTTCTCGCCGCGCAACTCCATACTGCAAGCCAGCGCCGCAGAGATTCTGGATTCCCTTAAGACTTACGCCGCCGACGGTGGCGCCCGGCCCTAATTCCGGGGGCACTCCGTTTCGTCAGCCTTGCCCTGCATATCCTTCCGCATAAGGGCGGAAGGCACCGCAGGAACGTTTCAGCGAGGAAAGTCTTCGAATCAGTTCAGCATTCGAAAACGCATGTCAACCGCTCCACTGGAAGCTCTCTGCTCAAATCTGCAGAAAACCGACAGCACACAGCAAGCCTGGATGAACTCGCGGAACCAAACTACTATAGCAACTACTTGCAAACATCGTCAACGGATGATTTTGCATCCCACGTTTCGGATGGTTTGAGAACGGAATTTGCAAAAGTCTCCCAGCATTCATCCAGCGAAATACCGCTGACGCTTGCTGATTCCGCCCTCAGCCTCTACACTACTGGTTTTCCAGTTCATTCAACAGTCCCGCCTGCGTGAAGTTCCAACGTCGGCTGTCGCAAGGTGCGAAGAGGGGTGCATGGGTAGGTTCCGTTTTCGCGGTCTGTTCCTGGCAGTTACAATCCTTTCTTTCATCACCTTTGCCGGATGCGGCGGCAGTAAAAAGGGCGGCACCGCGCTATTTGCGGGACACATCACCCTCACCCCGACCACCAACACCTCCCTAGCCCTGGGGGGAACGCTGGTCTTCAGCGGATCAGCGCAATCCGCCTCCGGAACGAATATCAGCACGACCATTACCTACACTTCCAGCGACACCTCTATTTTGAATATCGCCCCGAACGGCATCGCTTGCGCCGGCCATTGGGATGTCGCCTTCACCACTTGCACTCCCGGCGCAACCGGCCCTGTAACCGTCACCGCCAGCGCTCTCGGCGCCAACAGCGTTCCGACTTGGGTTTTCGTTCATCCCGTGATCGACAACATTACTGTTACCGGACTTCTGATCACCGGCGTTCCGGTGCAAGAACCTTGTCTCTCCCAGACCCAATCGATGACCGTTGAAGCGCATGCTTTCAGCCAAGGGACTGATGTCACTTCCTCCGTCGGACCGTTTACCTGGACTGCGAACAATCCCTCCGTGGTCAACCTCATCCCGCTGGTGAACACGGCCTACAACTTCCCCACAAATCAGGCCACAGCGGTCGCTAATGTTCCTGGCATCACGCAGATTTACGCCACAGCCAGCGGCGTGACGAGCACTTCGTTCCAACAACCGCAGTATGCGAACGCACAGGGCGCCAACTCGCCGATCCTCGATTTCTTTTCGACCTGCCCCATCCAGAACATTAGTCTTGAAGTCGGAACTGCAGGATCTGGACAAACCACCTTTGTAACTGCCAAGGGAACTCCGCAAACCGTGATCGCCACCCTCACCGACGTGATGGGAAATAGTTCCCTCCCCAATACCAACGGCGCCGTTATTCTCGGCAAAGTTCCTCTGACCTGGACCTCTTCGCAACCCGGGGTCTTGCCGACCGGAAGCAGTTGCTCCGAATCCTGCGCCGTCTCGACTTCGTCTCCGGGAGCCGGAACGGTTACCGCTGCCTGTTCTCCTCCAACTTGTAACGTTGGATTCCCGTTCGTTCCTGCAACTCTTTCAACCACCACGCAGTTGACCACTTGCACGCAGTTCTTCCAGCCCACTGCACCGAACAAAGCCTTCACCTGCCAGGAACTCATCCCGGTTCCTGTCTATGCAACTCCGCTGTTTGTTTCGCCCTCGGGCAACAACACGTTAACCCCGCCGACCGGTTCCATCGCGGGTGTTGTCACCGGAACGCCGGGCGCGGCCTCTGTGCTCGCAACCACTACCAACTGTGCCCATGTGATTCCCACCACTTGCAGCACCTCGACCTACTATGTATCGACGGCCAAGGCTGCTCCCGGCGCGGCAACCCCAATCCCTGTCCCTCCCAACTCTTTCCAATTTGATCTTGGGGGCGACAAAATCTATATGGGGAGCGACTTCGGCGCGGAGATCATCAACCCGGCTCAATTCGGCACAACGAACAATCCATTCACTTCGATCGGCACGGTGACCGGAAACGTCCTGGCAGTCTCGACCAATGGATTTGCCGCCGCGTTCTCTGACACCGTCCACACCCCCAACCAGGTATATATCGTCAACACGGTCAATACGACGACGCCCGCTATCGTTCCGCTGAATATCTCCAGCGCAGCGGCCGCCGCATTCTCGCCCGACGGCCTCAAAACCTGGGTCGTGGGGGGCACGGGGGCGACTTCCCTCTACGTCTACTCCACCGTTCAGGCCCTGCAAGGACCGATCGCCTTATCTGGAGCGGGGAATTCCATCGCCTTCTCTCCGAATGGAGGCTTCGCCTACGTCGCCGAAGCGGCCAACGGCGCTGCGGCCGCCAACGTAACCGCCTTCGCCAACTGCAATAATCAAGTCGCCGGTACGGTTCCACTTACGGCAAATCCCATTCTTATGCAGGTTCTGCCCAACGTTCATCTCGACGGCAAGGACTCTTACGGCAACTCCATTCCTGATGGCGTACACGTGCTCGTGCTCGACGCCACCGGATTCGACATCCTGACGTCAACCGTTTCCCCGCCCGCGACCGGAACTCTCTGTCCGCAAGGCTTAACCTTCATCAGCAACGATCCGCTGCGGCTCGCGCAGAGGATTGAATTAGGCCAGGGCACTCTGCAGCCTGTGAACTTCTTCCCTTCCGCGGACGGCTCGCAACTGTACGTCGTCAACTCGAGCAGTTCTACGATCTTCGTCTACAATTTTCTCGTCGGCTCCGTCATCGGCGGAATCCCCCTCCTGAACAATGCGACCCCAATTAACGCCACGATGTCGGTGGATGCTGGGACAATCTTGATTGCCGGCAGCGACGGCATGCTCCACGAAATCACGACGTCTGCGGGCGGCAGTGATCAGGTCCAACTCGCGTTCCCAAATATTCCCAACTACCTGAACGCATTCTGTACGTACTCGCCAACTTCGGGCCCCTGCGCGCTGAACGTAGCTCTCACCAAGCCGTAGGGATTCCGCACTGCTGGTGAAGTGAATACGACTCAAAAGGACGAGTCGCGGGCAGATAAAATCAGGCAAGAAAAACATCGGGCCAGAGCGCCTCGACAGCAGCCCGAAAGGGCGGCATTCATTAGCCCCGAACGTAAGTTCGGGGTAGCCGCAAGAGGCTAAACGAATCCCGTGGGGACCGCCCGACGATCGGGCGACCGCTCAAACTCCAGTGCTCTCCAACTCTTTCCCGACGCTGTCGAGCACGCCGTTCACGAAATGCACGGACTCCGGGGTCGAGAACTTCCGCGCAATTTCCAACGCCTCATTGATGACGACCGCGCGCGGTGTGTCGCGATACGCCAGCAACTCAGCCACCGCCGCCCGCAGGAGATTGCGATCGACCGCAGCCATCCGCTCCATGCGCCAGTGCTCCGCATGCTTCTCAATCAACCCATCGATTTCGCCCACGCGATCCGTCGCCACGCGAAACAAATCGTCGGCAAAGCCTCGTACCTCCGCGCTCGCGGACCCGTGCTCGGCCCAGAACGTCCGCCGTACCTGCTCTGCGTCCTGCTTCCCCATGTCGGACTGGAAAAGCATCTGCAGCGCCAGCTCTCGAGATTTGCGTCGTGTACCCATTGCGTGATGTAGGGACGGACGCCTTCGTCCGTCCCGCGGGCAAAGCCCGCGTCTGACTCGTCGCCCGTTTGCTGTCGTGTCAGTTTACTTCAGGGCCAGTCTACTTGAGGAAAGGAACTATCTGCGTGTCTTCGACGCACTCTTCCTTGAAGCCTTGTCATTCCGACGACTCTCGGAGCGAGAAGGGAGAACCTGCGTTGAATCTTTGCCATTCCGAGCGCTTCTAGTCTTGTCATTCCGAGCGCTCTCGGTCTTGTCATTCCGAGCAGAGCGAGGAACCTGCTTCTCCCTGCCACCAGCCCCCTGACCCCTGATCCCTTTCTGCAACTCCGCCATCTCCACCGCAGCCAGCGCCGCCTCAAACCCTTTGTTCCCCATCTTCAGTCCAGCCCGATCAATGGCCTGTTCCAGCGTGTCACAAGTCAACACACCGAAAGCATGCGGCACTCCAGTTTCCTGCGCGGACTGCCCAATCCCGCGCGTCACTTCGTTCACGATGACGTCGTAATGCGCAGTATCGCCGCGCAACAGGCATCCAATGCAGATGATCGCGTCATACTTTTCTGTCTCCGCCAAAGTCCGTGCAGCGGAAGGTATCTCAAACGCCCCCGGCACGCGCACGACATCGATATCTTTCTTGAGTGCGCCAGTCCGCACCAGTCCGTCGCAAGCGCTCAGCAACAACCGCTCCGTGATAAACGCATTGAACCGCGCAACGACGATCGCGAACCGTTTCCCGGACGCGTCCAGTTTTCCCTCGATAGCCGGCACGGCGGCCTCCGGCACAGACTCAGTCTTCAATTTCATTCCTCTGTGGTCCCCTGTGCCCTCTGTGGTGAAAGCCTTTGAAGTTTTTCGATCCGCGAGATCAGCGAGATCCGCGGCAAAGAAGTTTACTTCCCCTTAAACTGCGCCGCCCGCTTTTCCAGAAATGCCTTCGTGCCTTCAGTCTTATCCTCAGTCGCGCAGGCAACGCCAAACAGCACCGCCTCGAGATAAAGTCCCTCGGCCAGCGTCATCTCCATTCCTTTGTTCACGGCCTCCATCGCGTACTGGACGGCCAGCGGAGCGTTCGCAATGATCTTCGCCGCAATCGCCTCCGCGCGCGGAATCAATTCCGCCGCTGGAAGCACCTCATTCACCAGCCCGATGCGATGCGCCTCCTGCGCCGAAATCATCTCGCCCGCCAGCACCATCTGCATCGCAATCCCTTTACCAACGAGCCGCGGCAATCGCTGCGTGCCGCCGTATCCCGGGATGATCCCAAGCTTAACCTCCGGCTGTCCCAGCTTCGCGTTCTCGCTGGCCAGCCGCATGGTGCACGCCATAGCAATCTCGCAACCTCCGCCCAGCGCGAATCCATTGATGCAGGCGATCACCGGCTTTCCAAGATTCTCGATCAGATTGAGGACGTTCTGTCCTCGATGCGTATATTCCTTCCCGGAAACCGCATCGTGCTTCGACAGTTCGCCAATATCGGCGCCGGCAATGAACGCCTTCTCGCCCGACCCGGTGAAGATGACGACACGAATCGCCGCGTCGTTCTTAATGTCATGAAACGCTGCCCGCAGCTCTTCCATGGTCGCCATGTTGAGAGCATTGAGCACCTTCGGCCGGTTGACGGTGACGTAAGCAATCGCATTTTTCTTTTCCAGAAGTATGTTTTCAAAGTTCATAAGATCAAATTCCTTGCCGCGGATTCACGCGGATCTGCACGGATCTCAAAACCCTGTCATCCTGAACGGCGGCGAAAGCCGGCGTGAAGGACCCTACGAAAGCCGAAAGCGCCAATGCCGTCGAGAGGAGTTCCCACGGCGCAGACAGCGCGGCGACCCTGTCAGGCCGTCTTGATAACGATAAACGACGTACGGTCCTTCGAAGGGCTTGCGCCCTCCTCAGGATGACATTCTTTGATCCGCGCGAATCTGTGCACATCCGTGGCTAAAGCTTCTGCGCCTTCGGCTTCTCCGGGATCCGCATAATCATAAAATCCCTTGCCCGACTTCCGCCCGTACCACCCCGCCATCACCAACCTCTTCAGCAGCGGAGGCGACGCGAACCGACGCTCCTTGAACTCGTCGTACATCACGTGCGTGATGTAGTAGGTCGTATCAAGCCCGACAAAATCCAGCAGAGTAAACGGCCCCATCGGATACCCGCAACCCAGCTTCATCGCGTTATCGATATCTTCAATCGATCCCACGCCCTCTTCATACGCGCGGATCGCATCGAGCAAATACGGCACCAGCAGCCGGTTCACAATGAATCCCGTTTTATCCGAGGTCCGCACCGGAACCTTGCCCAGCTTCTTCGCAAACGCGTAAGCCGACTCGTACACATCATCGGCCGTGGCAATCGTGCGCACGACTTCCACCAGTTTCATCAGCGGCACCGGATTAAAAAAGTGCAGCCCGATAAACCGCTCCGGCCGCTTAACCGCAGTTAACAACTCGGTCACCGAAATCGAAGAAGTATTGGAAGCAAAGATCGCGTCCTTCTTTACGATGCCATCGAGCGACGCATACATCTTCTTCTTCTCTTCGACATTCTCGATGATGGCCTCAATCACTATGTCGCAATCGGCCAGGTCGGATCGGTTCGTCGTCCCATGAAGCCGCGCCCGGATCGCATCCTTCTGTTCCGCCGTAATGCCACCCTTCTCAACCGGCCGCTCGGCGAACTTCGCCAGGGACTTCTCAATCCCTGCAAACCCTTTATCGAGATACTTCTGCTCAACCTCAAGCACTGTCACGTCGAATCCAGCCATAGCGCAAACCTGCGCAATGCCCGACCCCATCAACCCACAACCAAGTACCCCAACCTTCTTGATTTCCATATCGACCTCGATTACGTTTTACCTGTCGTCGGCTTCCAGATCGCCGTCTGGCCGCCACCCTGCGCGACGAGCCAAGTACCACGCTCGTCGGCGAACGTCCAGCCTTCATAACCGCTCGAATCATTGAACACGTCAACTCGAATGCCGCCCGTGAAGGTCAGACACAGATCCGCTGTCTGCCCATCGATGCGAGCGCTCTCCACAATTTTTCCATTGAGGAGTTGTAATGCCTCTGCGGTAACGTCTATCGCATGGGGCAAACCGAATTTCTGCTCGTGATCCGATCCGCCAAGAACCACCGTGTCGTTATTGACTATCCTCCAGGGGCACTGGATGTTCAGACCGGCCGCTTCAAAGTTTAGTCGCCAGGAATCTGCTGCATAGTGGTCCACAGATGTCACGGAGGATCCGCGTAATGATTCGAGCATCATCTCGCTGGGATTTAGCTCCTGCTGCATAAAACGGCTCTCACGGGTTCTCTTGCGTCAAACAGCCTAGCTCATGCTCTCCACGACCATCGCACCAAGCGACCCGACCGCCACCACCGACTACTGAAACCTCGTTATCTACATGACTCTCTCGTACAAAAGTATCTTGTCATTCTGAGCGAAGCGAAGAACCTATGCACATCGCCGGCGCCAGCAAACCGCATAGATCCTTCACGGAAAAATCCGCCGCTAAGGACGACAACGCGCATCTGGTCTAGGCCACACTAACTTACTTGACAGTGACTTTATTGCCGTCGTCGAAAAATGTCAGTTTCGTGATAAACGAACGCTTCTTACCATTGGAGATATAGGGTTTGAACCGCCAGTCATCGAGTGCTTTCGCAGAATTGATCATTAGGTAAAGTCGGCCCCACGACTCTGCGGGCGAGTTATCGAGTACGCAATCGATGAATCCATCCTGGTTGACGAGGACAGTCCAGATTATCTCTGCGTCGGGATAGATTTTGTTCGCAGGTGGAATCCCTTTTTGCAGTGCGGCATCCAACGCTTCTTTGGAACTTAAATGTGCGGCCTGCTTTTTGAGCTTATCGCAGTCTTGGCCGTCTCGCCCTTTTTGTTGCGTGAACGCAGGTGTACTAATAAGCAATGCCAGCGCCACAGCAAATTCCGCTAATCTCATTGACATTCCCCATTAAAGACGGGAACCCTTCGTTCTTTCATCCGTGAAAACCCGCGCAAATCCGTGGCGGAAGAACCTAGCTCATGCTCTCCACCACCATCGCGATCCCCTGCCCACCGCCGATGCAAGCTGTTGCCAGCCCATACTTCTTATGTCTCCGCCGCAACTCGTACAGCAGCGTGATCACCAGCCGCGTCCCAGTCGCGCCCAGCGGATGTCCCAGCGCAATCGCTCCGCCATTCACATTCACCTTCTCGCGGTCGAGTCCCAGTTCCTTTTCGACCGCCAGATACTGCGCCGCGAAGGCTTCATTTACTTCAATCAGATCGATGTAGTCCAGATTCAGCCCGGCCTTTTGCAGCGCAATCTTCGTCGCCGGCACCGGACCGCGTCCCATTACCTTCGGATCCACTCCCGCTACTCCCCAGCTCACGATCCGTCCGAGCGGCTCCATGTTGCGCTTGCGGACTTCATCCAGCGACATGATCACAACCGCCGCCGCACCATCGACAATGCCGCTTGCATTCCCGGCCGTGACCGTTCCATTTTTCCCGAACGCAGGCTTCAATTTCGCCAACCCTTCCATCGTCGTCTGCGGACGCCGGTGGTCATCCTCGGTCAGCGACTCTCCCGTCGCCTCGCCCTTATGATTGCGCAGCGGCACCGGAACCAACTCTTCCTGGATGCGTCCTTCTTTATAAGCGGCATCCGCCCGCTGTTGCGACCGCAGTGAGAATTCGTCCTGCGCCTGCCGCGTGATTCCGTGCTGCTCGCCATACAGTTCCGCGGTGTTCGCCATGTACGATCCGCAATACGAATCGAGCAACGCCACCATTAGCGAGTCTTCCAGTTTCCCACCGGGAGCCAGCGTGAACCCATCCCGCCCGCGAATCGTAAAAGGAGCCTGCGACATCGCCTCCATGCCGCCTGCGAGCACGATCTTCGCCTCGTCGGTCTGGATCATCTGGGCCGCATTCACAATGGCCTGCATGCCCGACCCGCATAGCCGGTTCACGGTCAACGCCGGAGTCTCAATCGGAATCCCCGCCCGCAATCCCACGTGCCGCGCCCCATACAGCGCGTCTCCCGAGGTCTGCTGCGCGTTGCCGAACACCACATGATCGAATTCCTTCGGATCGATCCCCGAGCGCTCGATCGCGCCCTTGCCCGCCACCGCGCCCAACTCCTGCGCAGTGAAATCTTTCAGCTTGCCGCAATACCGCCCAAAGGGCGTACGCGCCCCACTGACAATCGCAATGTCCCCGGCTTTTAACATGATGATCTCGCAGAACCCCAACCGGACCCGGTCAGAGCCGATTCGCCAAACTTGATAGTGTAGCAGTGCGAGAAGAAGATTCGCCAGAACACCGGTCCAATTGACCACGGAGGCACCGAGGCACGGAGAAGGACGTCGAATTCTAAGGGAATTGAACTGCAGGGACCGTAGTCAAGAATTTAGAAGTTCTCAGTGACTCCGTGTCTCCGTGGTGAAAAGAGTCTACGCGACGGCAGTCGCAGCCAGCGCGGCCGGACCCAGCGCCACTACTTTGCCCGGTCCCTGCGCCATCGCCTGACTCAGGGCGTGTTCCGCGCGATTGATAATTTCCGTCACCACATCGATGGGATCGTATTCCGTCCGGATCACCGCCTCGGCCACGCCTGCTGAGAACTGCGCAGGCTGCCCTTGCGCGCCGTCTTTTCCCGGCAACCGAACGTCGGCAATAATTTTCCGCAGTTTTTCGATGGCGAGCATCGCTTCCTTTTCCGCGGTCTCGCCCAGAAGAATTGCGATCGTCGAAGCGTCGTAGCGAAATGCCAGATCATTCGACCGGATATTCGCGGCGAACAACTGCCCCGCCCGCTCAATCATCGCCTGCACTTCCGCCTCGCCATATTCCTTGATCAAAGCGGAGCTCTTGCCGAACTGCAGCAACACCACCGAGAGCGCCGACGAATTCTGAACGGCACGCTTGCTCTCCGCCAGCAGCAGATCGATATACGAAGCCCGCTTCAGCAGCCCCGACTTCTCGTCCGTGACCGAAAGATTTTTCACCAGCCGCCGTAGGCCCGCATTATTCAGGGCGATCACCATCTGCTCGGCCAGCGTCTTCAGCACAACCATGTCCGACGGCTGCCACACCCGCGGACGGTTGTGGATCAGCACCAGAATCCCAACCGTTTCCTCTCCGTCGCTCAAAGGAACCGCCAGAATCGATGACGCCCCCAGGTCGGAAACAAGTTTCTTCACAGACTGCAACGCCGACGCTTTCGGCGCATCCTGGATCGACAACGGTTCATGCCCATCAACCGCCTGTTGCAGGCACGCCACCAACTCGCCCAGAACCGCGGATCCGGCTTTCTTGATTCCCTCCGCGCAGAATTCGTCCATCGCGCTCGGCGGCATCCCGGGCTTTCCCATGGCCGCAACACAGCGCGTCGCTTCCCAGTGCGTCCCGATTTCTTTCACGGCCGTACTCAGCACCGCCGGCGCCGTGCCCTGGTGATACAGCTTGCGCGTGATCTCCGCTACCCGCGTGAAGCTCCGAACGTCCGCCGCCGGATCCGGTGCAGGCGCTGCAACCGGCGCAGCCGCAACCGGAGCCGCAACCGCCGCCGGCGGCAACGGAGCCGAGCCCGCATACCGCGGCGTCACGCCCGCGGCCAGATACAGCCGCTGCAAATCTTCGTTCCGTTCTTCCTCGCGCGGAAATAATTCCTGAATTCTTTGCAGCCGCTCGACTGCCTTGCTCCGCATCCCGTACTGCACCAGGATCTCCGCCTGCAGCATCAGGTCTTGCAGCGTTCCTGCTCCCAGTGTCGGCCCTTCTGAATGCGTCGGCTCGTCGGGAGCCTTGGCAGCCGAACTGAACCGCGAAGCAATCACTTTGAAGCGCGAGTCGTCGATCTTTCCCTTCAACATCTCCAGCCGCTTCAGGTGCCCCGGCTCGTACGGATCTACTTCCGCTGCGCGGTCCAGGCACTCCGCAGCCTTCGCAAATTCGCTTGTGCTGCAATACAAATCGAATAATTTCAGCAGCGTGGTGCAGTAATCATTTTCCCGGTTGGACGAGTTATAGAGCTCGCTGAGGAACTCCAGAATCTGCGGCGACGCGCGATGCCCCGCCGTAATGTCTTCCATGATGGCGATAAACTGACGCCGTTCCCCGCGCCGCCGCTGAAATTGTTCCAGCTTGCGCGCCAGCT
The DNA here is from genome assembly GCA_963787685.1 of uncultured Acidobacteriota bacterium. Taxonomy (GTDB): domain Bacteria; phylum Acidobacteriota; class Terriglobia; order Terriglobales; family Acidobacteriaceae; genus Sulfotelmatobacter. The sequence continues at coordinate 388,573 of CAWBED010000014.1, read as the reverse complement.
CCACGGCTGCATCGTCCTGCTGCGCGTCGAGAAAGTTTCCAATCAGCGCAATGACTTGCTGCACCCGCGCCGGATTCAGCTCAAACAGCTGCCAAACCAGCGGCTCTGCTTCGGCATAGCGCCCCGCAGCCACCAGGGCATCGGCATAGGCTTCACGCAACGCCGGAGTGACCTGCCCAGAATTCAGTTGAGGTTCAAGAATGAAAATCGCGGCGCCCGCCTGCCCTTGACCCAGCAGACTCCTTCCATACGCCAGCGCGATGCCCGGATCCGATGAATCCTCCTGGTATGCCCGCTCATGCCATTGCGTGACGTCCGCGCCTTCAGCACCGGCAACCTGAGCAATCCGCTGAAAAGCTTGCGCCGCTGCTTTCCGGTTTCCTAATTCTGACGCCAGTTCCGCCACTCGCAGCAGATTTGCCTGCGTTGGCTCGATCGCCACAACGCGGTCCAGAATCTCCGCTGCCTCCTGCTTCTTCCCAAGCTTTACCAGATCTTGAAGCGCGGCTTCATACGTCCCAACCGCCAGCTTCTTGTTCGATCCTTCGAGCAGCTGTCCGAAGCGGAATTTCTGCTGCCACGTTGGACTGCCGTGGCGGGCCAGCTTCTTATAAGTTAGGCTGGCGCGCGTCGCGTCCCCGGCTCCGACCTGCCGTTCAAACAGCTCACCCAGCAGCTTTACGGCGTCCGCATTGCGGCTCAACGAGAGACACAAATCGGCCGCAAGTTGCCGCACTACATCATTTTCCGGATCATCCCGCAGCACCAGCAGATATTCTTCGAGGGCATCGGCGGTCTTCCCCTTTTGCAGGAGTTTTTCCGCGCGCTCCACGCGCTTCCCCAGTTCGGCTCGGTCCAATCGTTTTGTAAGCTCAGGCATGAACAGTTCGGGCGGAGTAAACCCTTCTTCGATTCTAGGAGCGCCCCCGACCCCCAGCAATGCGGTAACGCCCCCTCGCGATTACGAAGGTCACCCCCTCAATCTGTCGCCACCCGCAGCACCTTGTCATTCCGAGCAAAGCGAGGAATCCGCTGTCCGTCCCGGTTGCTTGTCATTCCGAGCAAAGCGAGGAATCCGCTGTCCTCCACAGCACCTTGTCATTCCGAGCGCAGCGAGGAATCTGCTGTCCTCCCGGTTGCTTGTCATTCCGAGCAAAGCGAGGAACCTGCTGTCCGTCTGGCCCACCATCAACCCTTAGTACCCTCGCCTCGCACCCCCCGAAAATACCGCGCAGCCTCCGGACGCAAAAGCGCCCATGCAATCAAGGCCCCGATCAATAGATGCATCGCGAACTCCTGAACCGCGTGAAACGCGCTCAGCACGATGTGAAAAGCAATCCACGCAAGCGCCCCCCATCGCGCCCAGTTCAGGCCCCGCAACATAAACGCACCGCAGACGATCGCTACGAGCTCGACGGCTTCGACCAACATGGCATCCCTGAGCCCGTCGGGTCGCGACAGAAGTTCATGAAAGTGATAAACCAAGCCGATTGTGCCCACAGCAATGTAAACGCAGCTGACGACCGTCACCGCAAGCGGCCGCTTTTCGCCACTCATGGCAACACCTCGAGCACAGCCTCGCTCGGCTCCAGCTCTTCCGCATGCGGAGGAACGGTGGCCCCGGCATCCATCAACGCCTTCACCGTCCCCACGTAATCCACGTTTTCTCGATGAAATCCGTTTCCCGACCCAAACACAGCCCAACCGAGCGCGGTCCCTTCATACTCCCGAGATTTCAATTCCAGCGCCGGATGGAACCGCAATATCTCACGCGTCATCTCCGCATTTCCGTTGAATCCCGCCCAGTGCAGCGCCGTCGCTCCCATTTCTCCCGGAGTGTTCACCGGCCACCCTGCCTCGAGCATTAGGCGAACGGCCTTCGTGTTGTTGCTCTGCGCCGCCGCCGGGAGCTTTCGTGCATCCTCCTCAGAAAGCGTCTTCACCGCATCCGGATTCTTTGCCAGGAATTGCTGAAACGCCGATTCATCTCCGAGCTCGCAAGCCAACGAGAGCTTCAAGTCCTCGGGTGTCCGCTCCATCAACAACTGGAAAACGTCTTCGTGCCCGAAATCGCGCGCCACGGTGTGTGCTGACCGCCCGCCCCCCAGTGTCCACAGGTAAATTGGTCCTCCCGCTCGCCGATTGCTCATCGGAAACCACTCCTTCGACACGCGCATGCGGATGCAGTTTGGATCTTCGTCCAAAAGCCGCCTCACCAAACCGATGTCGCCGAGCGCTGCCGCCATCAGGATGTCCGTATGACATCCGCGCGACACCAAGTAACGTGCTACATCCTGGCGATCTTTTGGATAATGCCTTCTCTGCGAAACGCGCAGCATGTACTGCGCCGGTGTCGATTCATGATCCACATCGCGCGCATCGATATCTGCGCCATGCGAGAGCAGAAACTCTGCGACCTCCACGGTCGACGCGAAATGCAGCGGCGTCTGCCCGTCTCCTCCGCGTGCGTAAACGACCTCTGGATCCGCAGCCACGAACTCTCGCAACTTCGTCATCATTCCCAACCGTGAGGCCGAATGCACATCCAATTCCGCGCCGCGTTGTATCAGAAACTCGACTAGGCTCGGATCGCATTCGTCCAGCACGCCGAAGCTCCCGGCCCACCATTCAGTCCTCTTCCGCATATTTGCCCCTGCACGCAGCAGCACCTCGATCGTCTCCCGATCGGTCCGCTGCACCGCCGCGTAGAGCGCATTGATCCCGAAACTATAGTCCGGCAGAGGATCATCGATCTTCCCCCGCAGTTCCGGAAACTGTTCGAGCAACGCTTGTACGCGCGACGCATCGCTATCGCACACGGCCGCTTTCAGCGCCTGCCCCGGACTGAGGCCCAGGCTTTCGACGTGCAACTTCAGCTTTGCCCATGTGGCAAAACCGTACTCCTTCGCGATCGCATGTTGCGCGTCCGCGAGTTTCCCTTGCCGCATGGAGCGCAGCAATTCTTTGGCTTGCTTCTTGAGATGTTGGAGATTGGGTTGTTCAGGTAGCTGGCGAGACATAACTCCTCCTATGGCCCGGTGTCCGCTATCTCGGGCAGAAGAGAAGTTCATGCTCGACGATCAGGAATCGCTCAGGTGGGATCTTCCCTTTCCGCGGACGGGATGCAACCTGACTTGCAGCCACAACTATACCAAAATAAATCTGGCAGAATCTCCGCACCGACCCGGCTACCGCTCGGGTGATCGAACGCATCCGCCGCAGCCGAAACTGCGCAATTACTCCGCATCGTCCGCCAGTGACATCAGTCACTGACTCCGTTTCGAGACTCAATTCCAATGCAACCCAAGGTACAGATAGACTGTATCGTTCAAATTCTTCAGGGAGTTGGGGCGAGGTCCGAATATGACGAGCGAGCAAGACGAACTTCTCCGGGAGCTGCAGGATTACGCCAAGACGGCTTCGACCGGCAAGGCGGTCATGGAGCACATCACGCGCCGTCTCCACGAGAAGATGGCTCGGTACAACTGGGTGGGCTTCTATCTCGTCGATCCCGCGGATTCAGGCGTTCTCGTGGTCGGACCCTACGTCGGCAGCTTCACTCCGAACGCCCGCATCCCGCTCGATACCGGCCTCTGCGGTGCGGCCGCGAGTACCGGGCGGACCGTCATTGTGGACGATGTCAGGAAAGATCCGCGTTACCTTGCCGGATCCTCGATGGTCGTCAGCGAAATCGTTGTGCCGATCTCGGTGAACGGCAAACTTCTCGGTGAGCTCGATGTCGAGAGCTACTTTCCCGGCACATTCACCAAGGGCGAACAGGAATTTGTGGAGGCCTGCGCCCGTCTCGCAGGAAAATATCTGGGAAAGTGATCATTAACAGCCGTGCGCATACGCGCGATCGCGAGTGATCCGATTTGACCTTGCCTGAAGCCCCCTACAACGCTGCCACTAGCCCCGGACAGTTCAATCGTTCTTGGTGTGTTCGTACCACGCTACCAGGGAACCGGTTTGGAATTTCCCCTCGTTAAACTTGCGCAATATCACGTACTCATTCACAGGATGGTCGTCCCGCATTGCTGGTGTTTTCGGGTCGGTGATTATCGAAGACATGGACGTTTCTTTTTGCACCGCGTAGTTGAGTTCCTGTTGAGGCGTAGGTGCAAACGGCCACTCCATAATGTCGCGGACTGCGGATTCCGGCATTCTTTCTACAAGCTCATCGACCGTCCGGCTGGGAATCGGTTGACTGCTTGCAAGGAATTGAAAACCCCAGGTCGGGGAGTATTGAAATACGCGGACGTAAGGAAAGGATTCAGCCAAAGCGCGGGCGACCGCGCTGCGCACAACCGAGTCGCCTTCCGGCAGCCACTGCTCCAATATTCCATCTGGCCGCAGCCTCGGACGGAGGATCGTGTAGAACTCCTTGGAGTAAAGCATGCTCGATCCCGCCGCCTCGATCGGTGGAGGCGGATCAATGACGATCACGTCAAACTGCTCCGACGATCGCTCCAGATAGCGGCGTCCATCATCGATCACGATCCGCGCCAGCGGCGACTGCAGCAGTCGAGGACCGTCCGCGTGGTAAAAGCCAAATACACGGGGAACGCTGGGCACTAACTCCACAGCGGTCGTGGGTACGCCCCAAGAGAGCAGAGAGCGAAAGCTCGTTCCCATGCCGAAGCAAATGGTCAGCGCATTGCGCGGCGCGTGGTTCAAAGAGGCCATCGGCAAGTGCGCCATCAGCTTTGTCATGGGAGTCAGCGAGGTGATACCGACTCCGTTGACCAGCAGTAGTTTTCTCGTCTCATTACTCGTAGCAACGACGGTGGCTGTGCTGTCCCGCAGAACTTCACGGTTGGGAAATTGCGTGGCGTAATCCTTGCTCACCCATGCTAATTGCAGGGCCAACAGCACGAGAGCATAACCCACCCAGCTTTGCTGCCGTTTACGCGGAGCTGCGCTGAGCCATTGGGGATTCAGTCCGACCGCAAGCCAGGGGAGAGCAAAAATACAGATCACCAGGCGTTCACTGGCAAAAGGCAATAGCAAAAAGCCCGAGAGCAACGGGCCCAGGATGCATCCAGCGACGTTCGTCGCATAAGCCTTGCCTGCGCGGTCAGGATCTCCACCGGACCATCGATCAACCAGCATGGGAGTGACAAATCCCAGAACCATCGAGAATGGCGCAATCCCAATGATCGGCCGCAGAGCAGTAAAGAGACGGAAGTGAGGATCACCAGCCGCCGACGCGAGAATTGCGCAAAAGCCCAGACCGAGCCAGATCAGTTCCGGTTCACTCGTATGCTTCTTGTTCCAGCTGCGATAAATCTTCGATCCGATCAGAGTAGACATCAGGTACAAAGCTAGAATCGCGGCAAAGGCGTACACCATCGTGCCGAGATACGGGGTGAACTGCCGGATCCACACCACTTCAAGCCCCATGCTCGTGAGACCACCTGCGAACAACAGGGCAAGAGGGCGCCAGCTGTCCTCCTTGACTTCGAGATCCCTCCGGAGCGGCGTCTGTTTGCGAAGACTGAGTTTTTCCCCTGACACCAACCCGCATCGAAAGCGCAAACGCAGTCGCAGCCAGCAAGCCGTTCAGTACAGCACCGATTCTTAGGGTTCCGCGAAAGCCGTACAGTTCAATCAGAAGCAATGGGACGATTGCCCCCGCCGTTGCACCCACCACATTCGCCAGGTAGAGATAGCTGAAGGAACCGGATGATTCGCCCTTGAAGCTGTTCTTGATCGCTTCCATGGCCAGGGGAATCGTTGCTCCCATGCAAGCGCACCAGGGGATAAGAGTGAGCGCAATCCATACCCCAGATGCCAGGTAGTAGTTGCCTGACGATGGCAGTCCCGCATGCTCCAGCAGCGCACGACCCGTCTGCAACTGGAGAGGCACCAGCAGCGCCGAAATTCCGATGAGTAACTCAGCCAGCGCATAGAGCCGCAAACCCAGAGTGCCAGCCCGATCTCCGTACCGCCGCATCAAACGTCCGCTGCCCCATGACCCTACGCCCAGCCCGGCCATGAACATGGAAAGAACGATCGCAACCAGGGCACTCGTGACCCCGAACTGGGCCATCGACAACCGCAGCCAAACGATCTCGTACAGGATTCCGCAGAATCCCGATACGAAGAAGAAGAAAAAATACCAGGTCAAGTGAACCACCTCAGAAGCCGTTTGGAAGGGCAGATCACGCGGGAATCGGGCTCGCCCCAAAATTCGATCACATCACAGCTCGCAGACCGTAACAATGCTAAGTCCTAGCGGACAATAACTTTAGTAACTCATTTGATTTCTGAAAAACGACGGAAAGCGGTTCGAACTGACGTGAGACTGAACCAAGACCATGCACGGAAACCTGCACGTAATTTCATCTTGACAGCCCTTTCGGGCACTTCTAGATTCCAGATGAGCAGGATCTTGTGCGGACTTGTGTTTCTGCTGAATTCCCCCCGGTAATTCCCCCTACGTGCTTCTCCTAGGTTTCGAAATTAGGCCGATCTTGGGAAGCTGTCTCGGCTCCTGGCACCTCGGTTAGAAGATCTTCGGCCCTGTCCTGGAATGCTCTGAATCGAAAGGTCGCTACTATGCGTATCCAAGTGTTGACGAGCCTGATGGCTGCGGCGCTTTTGCCGGCGTGTGCGAATCCCTGCGCAGCGCAAGTGAGTGTCACGACGTATCACAATGACAACGGCCGCACTGGCCAGAACCTCCAAGAAGTGACTCTGACGACGACGAACGTGAATGCGAACACGTTTGGAAAGCTCTTTTCTCAATCAGTCGATGGCTACTCGTATTCCCAACCCCTATACATGCCGAACGTGGCGATTCCCAACAATGGCACGCACAACGTGGTCTACGTGGCCACGATGAACGACAGCGTCTACGCCTTTGACGCGGACAGCAATACTGGAACCAACGCGCAACCGCTTTGGAAGGTAAACTTCACCAATCCGTCCCTGGGAATCACGACGATTTCGACGAGTGCCCTGCATTGCCCGGACGCCATCACCACCCACGTTGGCATCATGTCAACACCGGTAATAGACCCTACGACCAACACACTCTACGTTCTGGTGCGCACAGTGGAAACGGGAACCTATTTCCAGCGGCTGCATGCGCTGGATATCACCACCGGCGCAGAGAAATTCGGTGGCCCGGTGGCAATCGTGGCTACGGCGACGGGCAGCGGTAAAGGCTCGAGAGAGGGCGTGATCACCTTCAATCCTCTCCTAGAAGGTCAGCGCTCTGCATTGCTACTGCAGAACGGGCTTGTGTATATCAGCTGGGCTTCTCTCTGCGACTACGGCAGTTATCACGGCTGGGTAATGGCTTACAACGCCCAGACGTTAACCCAAAGCGCGGTATGGCTGACTACACCAGATGGAGAAGAGGGCGGCATCTGGCAAAGCGGCAACGGCGTGGCGGGAGACGCCTCGTTCAACACCTTCGTCGCGACCGGAAACGGCACCTTTGACGTCGACACTGGCGACAGCGATTATGGCCAGAGCGTCGTGAAGGTCGGTCCGCCCTCAGGAGGTGGCTTTCCGATTCTCGATTATTTCTCCCCCTACAACGGCACCACCTACAACATCACCGATCTCGATGTCGGATCATCAGGATTAACGCTGTTGCCGGATCTGACCGGAGCTTATCCCCACCTGCTCGTGCAGGGCGACAAAGCGGGAGATCTTTATGTGATCAATCGCGACAACATGGGACAGAACAACTCCAACAACAACAACCAGATCGTGCAGTCGATTTCGGACGCGACCAAGGGCATGTGGAGTTCACCCTCGTGGTGGAACAACTATATTTATGTCGACGGCCAGGCAGACTCGATCAAAGCGTTCTCGCTCGATCCTTTGACCGGGCTGCTCTCAACCAAGCCCGCTTCAAAAACTGCCGCAGCATTTGGTTATCCGGGAACTACCGTATCGATTTCATCCAATGGGACGACCAACGGAATTGTGTGGGCTCTCAACAATTCCTCTTACAAAACCACAACCGGCCAAGCCACGCTGATTGCCTACAACGCGACCAATCTCGCCAAGCAACTGTATAGCAGCAAGACGAAAGCTACGCGGGACAATCCGGGAGCGGCCATCAAGTTCTCGGTGCCGACGGTGGCGAACGGCAAAGTGTTCATCATGACTCAGAAGAGTCTGGTCGTGTATGGGCTGCTGAAGTAGGATTCTACCCTCTGCAACTTTCCGCGGCGTGCTCAACCAGGCGCGTCGCGGAAAAAGCAAAACCGAGTCGCGCTCACTTTGCGCGATAAACAGTCTTTCCCGCCACCATCGTCCATAACACTTTTGTGTCCCGCATTTCCTCGGGCGAAACAGTGAGCACATCGCGATCGAGCAGCACCAGGTCCGCGCGCTTGCCGGGAGCAATAGACCCGATCGAATCCACGTTCATCGCTTTCGCAGAGTTGCGCGTATACGCGTAGAACATCGCTTCGCGCGGCATCGCCTGAGAGGCATCGAGCACACCTTCGTCTCCTTTGCGCGTCTCCGCCTGATATGTCGCGCGAAAAATATTTGCCGTCGACACCGGCCAGTCGCTCGCTCCGGAGATAATCCCTCCATTATCCAGAATTGATCGCGCCGGATATTGCCACTTATAGATCTCCGCATCCACGTAAGGCTTCAGGATCTCAATCGTGTCGTTGCTCGCCTCGGCCCAGAACAATTGCAGCGCGCTGATTACGCCCAGTTCCCGGAAGCGCGGAAAATCTTCAGGCCGGACGAATTGCTCGTGCGTCAGAGTATGCGGCAACTGAGACGAGGGATTCGCGGCGCGGGCGGCGGCAATGCCGTCGAGTGCGGCTTTCACCGCTCCGTCCCCGATCGCGTGGACGTGGATGATTAGTCCTTGCTTGTCAGCGGCAACACAAAGTTCCGCGAATTTTTCAGGCTCGAACAGCAGGTCGCCGTTGTGCCCCGTGTTTTTATACGGCTTCGTCAGGTGCGCGGTTTGCGAAGGAAATTCCACCACACCGTCGGCAAAGATTTTTATCCCGGTGACGTGAAGATGAGGGACATCCTTGTATAGCTCTTGCGTCTTCCGAACAGTGGCAAGTTCGGCGGTGGGATTTTTCGCCAGCACTTGTGGAAACGCCACCACTTCCGATGTCAATTCACCGTGGTCGGCAAGCATTTTGTAAGCCTGCAGAACATAAGCCGACGCCAGAGGATCGAGCCATGCAGTGATGCCCAGGCCGTAGTTGTATTGCAGTGCGGCGCGTCCCGCGGCCAGCAAATCTTCACGTGAATGCGGCGGCACAAGCGGTTCAATTCGCTCCAGACCCGCATCAACCAGAAATCCGTTCGGTTGCATGTTCTTGTCGTGCCCGTAGTAGGCGCGCTGGTCCGGACTAAGAGTGCTCAGGAACTCGGCATTGATACCCGCCATTTTCAGCAGAGCCCGGTTCGCCCAGGCCGTGTGCCCATCCATGCCCCGCAGCAGCACTTGCTGATTTGCGTAGGCCCCCACGCTGAAGTCGGCATTGAGCACATCAGGGTGCGACCAGAAGGCGAGCGGCAAACCTTGAATCTCGAGAATATCGCCACGCACCCCGCGCCCCGCCTTTTTCGCTTCATTTACGAATGCGGGAAGCTGGTCGAGCGTATCGACTTTGTCGGTCGCGTCGGCGCCGATGAGACTCAGTCCTCCATCGATCGAGTGACTGTGCGAATCGATGAAGCCCGGAAAAAGAGTCTTGCCCTCGAGGTCAACGCGCTCGGCTCCCGCCGAAACGGACTTCAACACTTCCGGCAGAGTGCCCACAGCAACAATCTTGTCTCCACGAATCGAGACTGCTTCCGCGTAAGGATTTTCCGGATCACCCGTGAAGATCTTGGCATGAAACAAGATTCGTTCACCGGCGCTGCCTTGCGCCCATAGCGAACCAACCGTCAGAAGAAATGAAAACAGCAAAAAATAAATCGAACGCTTCAGGACTCGTCCCACGATGACCCTTTCCCTAACAGTTAGTGCGGGTTCTAAACCGCGCGAAAGCTGAAACTATACACAAGCTCCTTGCGTTTTTCGATCACCTCAACGATTGCCTCAACAAAGTCACGCGCTCGCGAAACCTTTTTCTTGTGTCCGGGTTTAGATCGCACAAGGACATGAGAGACTTCCGCATCGATCGCCGGTGCGAAGAGCTTGCACTCTTGCCCGGCGCTCCGCATTAATAAAAACGAGCGGTTTCCCTGGGCTTTCCAACCTTAACGCTGGAACACATCATCTTTATTTCTTAAACACTAAAACTGGAGTCGTCTGTGTCGCGATTGCGCGGAAGCATCCTGTTGTTCTCATGTGCCACCTGCATGCTCGGCCTGCTCACCGCTTGCGGCGGTGGCTCCAAGAGTAGTGGTAGCTCCGGACCAGGACAGTTCACCCACGTCTACGTCGTGTTTCCGCCCTCGACCACCGATCCCAACTATTCCCACTTCATGAACACCGTGATGCCGCAGAAAGCGATTGAAGGCGTGACCGTCGGCAGCGCGTGGCTCTCAGCCGAGACCGGCACGCCGGGTCCGGGCACTTGCAGTCCAACGGGTACTGACACCTGCCAGCTCGATGCCTTCGGATGGACGCACACCTATGATTGGTCCACGATCGACAGCTCCAATTCCGGATGGTTTTCCGCGCAGTCAGGATCGAAGAAAGTAAATATCATTGTCGAGGGCATCGGCGACGCGGCCTCCAATTGCCTGCTCGACAACACGTGCATCAATCCCGTCACTCCTTATTATGTGACCACATCAAGCTGGGCAGCCCACACCCAGTCGGGAAATGAAGACCTGCTCAACGCCAATAAAGATGGCTGCACGAATTATCTCGGATTGATCGCCACTTCGATGACGCGCAGTGCAACTGGGCTGGTCACCGTCACTGAAGCCAATCACGGCTACTCGAACGGAGACACCATCTGGATCGGAAGCACCACTCCCTCGAATTTCAATATCGCCCAAGAGAGCGTGACCAATGTCCAAGTGGTCTCTGCAACGTCGACGCTGACCATCACCGCGACCAACAGCTTTCCCGTTGGCATGCAGGTTACATTTCAGAATCTCGGCGCGGCCACGTTCCTGAACGGACAGACGGTCACCATCACGAGTGCGACCTCGACTTCATTCACCGCAACATTTGCGAATGCCGACTACGGTCCGACGGCAGAAACTTCTGGAACCGCCAATCCCTTGGGCGTGGCCGTTCAAAACGCAACCACCAATACGTTCCAATATCAGACCGCAGTTACGACGGCAGGCAGCGCCACAACTCCCGGAACCGTCGTGAGCGAGCAACAGTCGTGGCCAGTTCCCTACGAAACGCCGTACAAGACGGCTTGGGAATCATTCGTGGCTGCGGCGATCATGCACTACAACGCGTCAGCGAATCTCTCGCAGATTTCCTACATGCGCGTGGGACGCGCCGCTGGTGGCGAGGCCTATCCCGAGTGCCTGTCGAATCTGGAACAGATTCCTGCGCCCAACACCTACACCGAGTCCGGATGGATGCAGTACTACTCCAACATCGATCAATTCGTTTCCTCGCAGAATCCAAAAATGCAGATTCTCGATCCTCTGAATCAGGCAGGAAGCGGCCCAAGCGCGGTCACCAGCTACGGCTCGCAGGAAGCGCAGACGGCGGTGACATACAAGAATGCCTCCGGACAGACGAACGGAATTGGCAGCCAGGGACTGCAGTCCAGTGACATCTCGAACTACAGTGCGGGCGGTGGATGCACATCCGACTGGTGCTCCGTCTTCGACAATTACTACAGCTCCGGCATCCCGCTCGAACTTCAGCAGGCTGGGCTCTCCGCGCCCGTTGCGATCTCTGGCACCAACAGCGCAACCGGCGATCTGCGCCCGTTGCTGCCCTTCGCCGTGCAACGCCACATGACGATTCTCGAGCTCTATTCGCTCGACGCGCTGCTCGCCTACGATCCGAACTACTGCGTCTTACCTGCGGCAAATGGATTGTGTGGCACCGGCAGCGTGCAGATTCCCATCATCGCTCTGCCTCCCGCCGACCAGCTCCCATATTTTCAAGCGGTGGGACAGCCCGGTCAGTCCGGCGCGACCGGAGACGGCTCCTACGCAACCGTGATCAACAACACTGAGGGTCAGCACTAACCGTCGATCGCTTCAGTTGACGGTCAAGTCTTGCGCGCTGCTTGTGCCGCCACTGGAACAGCCAACGTCTCCTGTATTGCCTGCCGGCGTATTCACCGTGACCGGAAAGCTTCCTGCCGCAGGAATCATCGTATTCGTAACGGTGACCGTAAGTTGAGAGCTGCTGACGACGGTCGTCGCGAGCGTCGCGCCGTTAAACACTCCGACGGACGAAGAAACAAAGCTGCTGCCATTAGCCGTCAGGGTGAAGCTGGCTGGAAGTGTCGCGAAGGTCATCGTGGCCGGTGAAATGGATTGCAGCACGGGTGCAGGACGCGAACTGCCGCAAAGGGGATTCAGCGAATTACACCCGGTCACAAACAGGAGTGCGACCAGCAACGGGCAACGGCGAATACTCCAACTGAAGGAGGGCATGAAGTGTTCTCACTCTATCTCACTGGCCCTCGCCCGGTAAGTATCAAGAGAGATAGCTAGCGCAACGCCGGCGGCACTTCTGGTTCTGCCGAGCCGTCCGTTCTCGCGTCCGAAGCCGCGAAGTTCATCCCCGACTTCGTGTTGTGATCGATCGCCTGGCCGCGTCCCATGAACAGTGAGAAATCACCGCGCAGATCGAGTTGATGCCCCATGCCCGTAAGCTGCTGGCGCACATCCGCGGGAACCCGGTCCTCGATCAGAATTTTGCAGCTGACATCGAAATTGCTGCGCACAGTGAAGCGCGCGGTTTCCATCGCGGCCTGCAGATTCATGCCATAGTCGACAACGTTCGACACGAATTGCGCGTGCGCCAGCGGTTGGTTCGCACCGCCCATGATGCCGAATCCGATGTGGTCGTCGCCTCGTTCCATGAATGCCGGGATAATCGTGTGAAACGGACGCTTGCGCGGAGCCAGCGCGTCCGGCTTCGATGGATCGAGCATGAACAGCGCTCCGCGATTTTGCAGCACGAACCCCATCCCGCGCACCGTGATCCCCGAGCCGAAACTGGAAAAATTGCTCTGGATCAGCGACACAATATTTCCTTCGCGATCCACGGCGGTCAGATATGTCGTGTCGCTTGAGGGAGGAACTCCAGCTTCCGGACTGCAATTGGCTTTCTGCGAATTGATCAGCTGTGCGCGTTGTTTCGCGTAATCCTTCGACAGCAAACCAGCGACGGGAACTTTAGCGAAACGCGGGTCCGCGTTGTAGCGCGCCAGATCGGCATACGCCAACTTCATCGCTTCGATCCGCGTGTGAATCTCTTCCGCGCTCAGCGCTCCCGCCTTCGCCGGCTGAAACTGCTCCATAATATTCAGCATTTCAAGCGCCGCCATGCCTTGTCCGTTGGGCGGCAGCTCGTACACTTTCCAGCCTCGATATGTCGTCGAAATCGGCTCGACCCATTCGGCAGAGAATTCTTTCAGGTCGTCCGCCTGCATCGTGCCGCCAAGTTCGCGCTCGGTCGCGAGGATCGCCTTCGCAATCTCTCCCGAATAAAAAGCCTGCGGACCTTCCGAGGCAACCAGCCGCAGCGCTTTGGCTACGTCCGGATTCTTGAATACTTCTCCCATCTTCGGCGCTTCATCGTGCACGAGGAATACGCGTTGCGATTCCGGATCGGACTTCAGCTTCGGAACCGAACTGCTCCAGTCCATGCCGATCAATTCCTGGACTCCGAATCCGTTCTGCGCATAGAAAATGGCCGGAGAAAAAAGGTCCTTCCATGGAAGATGTCCGAATTTCTGGTGCAGCTTATTCCAACCTTCGACCGCGCCAGGCACGGTCACAGAATCGATACCTTCGGAGGGCATTTTGCTGACATCGCGCGCCTTGAGATAGGTGATGCTCAGGCCCTTCGGAGCCCATCCGCTCGCGTTGAGGCCATAAAGTTTCCCGGACTTGGCGTCCCAGTAAATCGCAAACAGGTCGCCGCCCATGCCGTTCATGTCCGGCTCCATCACGCCCAGCGTCGCGTTCGCAGCGATGGCGGCATCGACTGCTGAGCCGCCACGCGCCAGAATCTCCGCGCCCGCTTGCGAAGCCAGCACCTGGCTAGTCGCGACAATGCCGTAAGGCGAGATCACCATGCTGCGCGCGTTCGTGCGGTCCTGAGCAACGGCAGAAGTGGCGACCACGACAGCGATCAAGAGAATTGCGGGCGTGAAATAACGCATACCTTGCGGCTCCTTGGAATGGAAACGCATTGTGCTGGGAATAGCCGCTAGATGTCAATTGCGGGCATGATAAAAGGAGGCTTCGAGTCGCAAACATGCACGCTGTTCCCCCGACAATCTCTCGTCGGCACTCCCTGCGAGTGTAGTAGCTGAATTTGCCTTGCGCTGACTTCGGGAGTGGCGAGAGAATAGGACAATATCGGAGGAGCCTATGCTCGAGGGACTATTACAACCAATGCATTTGATCGTCCTCGCCGTCCTATTCGTTGGTGCTTTTGTCGTGTCGCGGGCGCTTTGGCGGATTGGCGCAAAGTTGAAATAGAAAAAGCCCCGCGCTCAACGGGGCCATAGTGTCTACTCGTGCCCACATCGTGGACGGAGCATAGAGTATGTCAACTGGGATTGTTTATTGATCTCCAAATCACCGCAGAAGCGTGTTCGATGACCAAGTCTGGTGGTCATCCCCGCGGCCAAATCAAATTCACCCACTCCGCGCTGCGAGGCTTTCATTGACTTGCGAGTTTCCCAGACATAAGATTTTGCGACGTGATTGGGCTGACTATTTCGCACTACCGCATCCTCGAGAAACTCGGGCGCGGCGGCATGGGCGAGGTCTATCTGGCTGAGGACACGCAGCTCGGCCGCAAAGTCGCCATTAAATTCCTGCCCAAAGAAGTCGCCACCGACGAGCGCGCGAAACAACGCCTCCTGCGCGAGGCACAGACCGCAGCCACTCTCGATCACCCGCATATATGCGCCATCTACGAGGTCGGGCAGGAGGGCGAGAACAGCTTCATCGTCCTTCAGTATGTTGAAGGGGAAACCCTGGCTTCGCGGCTCAAGCGCCAACTGCCGGATCTCCGCGACACGCTCGCGATTTCACTGCAAGTCGCGGACGCCCTCAACGAAGCGCACGCGCGTGGCATCATTCATCGCGATATCAAGCCGGACAACATCATGCTCACGGCGCGTAACCAGGTCAAGGTACTCGATTTTGGTTTGGCGAAGTTCGTACGCGATCCGAACCTCATCCAGGGTGATACCGCGACCATGCTGAGTATTCCGGGAATGATTATCGGCACCGTTCCCTACATGTCCCCGGAGCAGGTGCGCGGCGAAGAGTTGGATTGCCGCAGCGATATCTTCAGCTTCGGCACAGTGCTTTACGAGTTGCTGACCGGCCGGAGGCCTTTCGAAGCCAAGAGTTCGGCGGAAATCATCTCCGCGATCTTGACCAAACAACCGCCGCCGATGAATCGATCGAGCCTCGCCCACAGCGGCACCGCAGAAGAAGGCCTGATCCGAAAATGCCTGGAAAAAGATGCGGCGCTGCGCTACCAGACCATGGGAGATCTGATCATCGACCTGCAGCAGATCCGCAGCCAATACGAAAGCGGAAGCGTTGCGCCTGCGGCCAAGACAGCAGTCGTGATCCCGCAGCCGGAAAAGGCCAACGGCCGCAGATCCCGGATTTCAAAGCGCGGGATGGAATTGATCGTCGCGTCGATTGTGCTGGCGCTGGCCGGCGGCGTATACGTCTATTCGTCGCGCGACGGGAAGCATCCTGTCACATCGGGCGCTCCTGTGCTGTCCACAAACTCCGCGGCTTACGACGCTTACATGCGCGGCATGGTCAAGGTCAGCAGCGAAAATCCAGCTGATAATCAAGATGCCATCCAACTGTTTAAGCAGGCTGTCACTGCGGATCCAAACTTTGCCTCTGCCTATGCCGAACTCGCCCGTGCCTACAGCATCAAAGTGCGTTTTTTCGCACCCGTAGCCGAGAAGAAGCAGTTGAATGAGGAAGCCGAAGTCGACGTGGAAAAGGCGCTCGCGCTCGACCCCAATCTGGCGGAGGGCTATTTCGCTCGCGGTTTAATCCTGTGGACGCCCTACAAACGGTTCCCGCACGAACAAGCGGTTCAGGCCTACAAACGCGCGATCGAATTAAACCCGAATCTCGGTGAAGCGCATCACCAACTCGGATTTGTCTACCTGCACATCGGCTTGCTCGACAAGGGATGGCAGGAAATTCAAAAGGCATTGGCGATCGATCCGGGCAACAGCCTGGCGCGATATCGGCTCGGAGTCATCGACATGTGCCGCGGCAAGTACGACGAAGCTTTTCAGATCTTCAACACCACCCCGCTCGAAAAGAGTCCTTCGCTTTTGGCATCGTATACATCCACAGCCTTATTCCGCCTCGGCCGGAACGAGGAAGCCTCTGCGATCGTTGAGCAATTCTTTAAAGACTATCCCAACGACGAGGGCGGCCTGGTGACCAGCGTGAAAGCCATGATGCTGGCGAAGTCCGGCAAGCAGCACGAAGCGGAAGACACGATCCAACGCGCAATCAACATGGGCCGGGGATACGCTCACTTCCATCACACGTCGTACAACATCGCCTCCGCTTACGCTCTTATGAAGGAACCAGAACAAGCGATGAAATGGTTGCGAGTGACCGCCGATGAGGGCTTTCCAAATTATCCGCTGTTTGAGCAGGACGCTCAGTTGGATAACCTGAGAAAAGACCCGCAATTTATCGCATTCATGGCGCAGCAGAAGCAGCAGTGGGAGCATTTCACCGCAACGTTGTAACTCCTTTCCGGCATCGTTTTTCCCTAACTGTCCCGTTCGGACCGTGACCTCGGTTCAAATTCGATCATCCAAAATCTGCCAGACAAAAAAACGGCCCGGTGGGGAACCGGGCCGCCGTTGTGGCTCCAGTGTGGTTAGAACCTGAGTTGAGCTCGGATCTGCAAAGCGCGCGGCGAAGCATCCGCGCCCAGGAATGATCCGAAGATGCTCGTCGGGGTTGCAGCCGTCCGCACGATGTCGCCGAACTGCGAATTCGATACGTCACCGATCGGCTGATCAAAGTTGGGATGGTTCAGGATGTTGAAAGCCTGAACACCGATCTGCATTTCCGCGCCTTCCCACTTGGGAATGCGGAAGTCTTTCATCAGAGTCAGGTCCGTATCGAAATAGTCCGGGCCGAAGACCTGGTTGCGCCGCTGGTTGCCAAACGCGCCTACGCCTCCCGGTCCAACCGCCGACGCGAACTGACTCGCGTTCAAGCACGGCGTCGTAGTCCCGGAAACGCTATAAGCCGCCGACGAGCCGCAGCTGATCGTTCCCACCGAAGAATCCGCGAACAGATCTAATCCTGTGGCCGGTCCGTAGTTATAGCCGCCAAGAGCTCCAGTAGACGCTCCATCGATCACCGTGAACGGCAATCCCGTGCGCGCGAACATCACGCCCGAGATCGTCCAATCCAGCAGCGCATCCCACACCATGCTGTGCAGCTTGGGAGTGTGGTACACGTAACTCAAATTGAACTGTCTGCGAGCATCATAGTCGGCGTTGCCGTAGTTGTACTGCCGCAGATTGTAGGGATTCTGCCCCGACAAAATACTCGTGTTGGTATCGAAGTTGAACGGCAAGAAACCGCCATTCGAAATATCGTCCAGCGCATGGCTCCACGTGAACGACGCTTGCACCTGCAGTGATGTATTGACGTTGTGCGTGAGCGACGCCGTCAATCCGTTGTAATTCGAGACTCCCGGATTCCCGATTTCGGCCACGGTAGTAAAACGAGGATCGACCGGCGCCGTCGGCAGACCGACGAACGAACTGATCCCGAGCGTCGACTGGCAATCGGGAACGCCCGGCTGATAAACGAGCGGCGTCGCGGGCCCGTTGCAGAATGCATTCACACCGGGATTCGTCGCGGCCAAGTCGCTGCCGTGATTGCCCACGTAATTCAACGTGATTGAAGTTTTCGAACCGATGGCCTGCTGCACCGCCAGATTCCACTCCTGATACGTCGGATACTGGATTCGGTTCGCCGCGGTCGTTAACGTTGGCGGACTGAACAGAACTCCGGCTGGCAGCGACGCTTCGATCTGTCCGATATTCATCCCGGAGTTGAATCCTCCGACAAACGCCGCATTCGACGCCGCAGTCACCGATTGCGCGTTCCCCGGAATTCCCGGCGCCAGCAGCCCCGACGCAAGGAACGTATTCTTCAGCGGCGAATTCGTATCGAACGAACTCGCGATCGTTCCCGGGAAAATGTCCGAGAAAATTCCGATGCCGCCTCGAATCACGGTCCTGCCATCTCCCAAAGGCTGCCACGCAAATCCGATACGCGGCTCCCAACTGATGCTCTGGTAGTTCGGCAAGGCCTGATGCAACCCAGTCATGATGGCCTGGTTGTAAGGCTGCGTCGGATCGTGCGACATGCTGAGGAACGAACTATCCGGACGCGCAAAGCAATTCGTCGCGCACACCGGATCTGAATTGTGCTCGGCCCGCAGCGAAAGCGTAATCTTCAACCGCGGCAGGATCGCCCACTCATCCTGCGCGTACAGGCCAAGGCTATACAGCGCCAGTGGCTGCGTTGGACGCGTCGCGTATCCCTGTTCGAAAACGTCCGTCGTCCCGCTGAAGAAGCTCGCTTCGGAGTTGAAGATCGCCGTTGGGAATGTCGCGTTGAATCCTCCCGGCGTGTAGTCCGTAATGTCATTGCGCCGGAAATTCACTCCGAATTTCAGGTTGTGACTTCCCTTCTGCCATGCGTAATCGTCGGACACCTGATACTGCGTGACATTCCGTCCCTGCGGCCAGGTGCTGTAAAACGAACCGCCTGGAGTCGCGAACTGGCCCGACGAAAACAAGAGTTCATACGGCATCAGGCTCTGCGCGGCTGAAATGCTGGGAGGCCCGAAAACCGCTCCATACCATGAGCCCGCCACAATCAATTGATTGATGCCGTTCACTCCGACCTGATGAGTTTCTTGAAACTGTCCTTCATATTGCGGCTGCACGCTCTGCGCGTTGAGCACGGGCGACAGAGGATCGGTGAACGACGCCTGCAGTCCATGGTCAGTGCGGAAGTGAATGAAGGCACGATCTCGAGTGCCGAAGTTCTGATCCACCCGCGCCGTCATCAGCCATTCGGTCGTCAGGTTGTTGATATTCGACTGGAACACGAGAGCGCACGGCGCCCCGCCCGCCAGCGTAACTGATCCATCGCAACCACCGCCGGGAAGGCTGTTGGCAGCCCGCGCGGCTCCTGGCGCGTTGTTGTAGATCCCGAACATCTGGTTGTAGAAAGGAATCTCTGCCGCGTTTCCCGTCGCCGTCAGATTCGCCAGCGTAGCCGCTTGAAATTGCGGGCTCGGAATATTTACCGGCTGAGCCGTCGGGATAAGCAGTCGCAGGCCTTCGGTATCTATAAAGAAGAACGTCTTATCCTTCACAATCGGTCCGCCAATCGAAGCCGCCCACTGATTGGCGTTGTCAAACGGACGCGGCGTCCCCGTGTTGTTGTTGAACCAGTCGTTCGCGTTCAGCACGCGACCGTTCCAAAAATATTCGGCATTCCCGTGAAACTTGTTGGTGCCCGACTTCGTGACAAAGTTCACGTTCGCGCCGGCCAGGCTTCCGTACTCTCCAGAGTAGCCGTTGTTCACGACGCTCGCCGTCGAAACATCATTGGATCCCAGCAATAGATTTGTCGCTCCCGAGTTGCTCAGGTTAAGAAACGGATCGTTCTCATTCATGCCATCGACGGTAAACAAGTTCGACGTGGCCGAGATGCCATACGTCGCGCTATTCCCGTACCCAGCTTGCGTGTTCATCGTCGCGCCCGGTGACGTCTGCACGTAATACGTCAGATCGTTCCCGGGATTCGGAATGTTCGCCACCATCTCCGGACTCAGCGTGGTGGAAACATTTCCGTTGTCCGTTTGAACGATTCCGCCTTGGGCCGTAACTTCGACCGTCTGGCTGGCGGTCGCCACCTGCATTTGCAGGTTGACCATGCTGTTCTGTCCGACTGCCACGGACACCGCCTGCTGCGATCCCTGAAATCCCTGCGCTGCCGCGGACACTTTATAGTTCCCGGGATTCAGCAGCGAGAACCGGTATGCTCCGGTTGAGTTCGATGTAGCCGTCTGGGACGTTCCCGTATCTTGGTTCTTCAGAGTGACCGTCGCGCCGGCAACTGCAGCGCCGCTTGGATCGGTGACCGTCCCATCGACGCCACCAGAAGTCAGCGATTGACTAAACAAAATGTTAGGCAAAACAAGGGCAAGCAACAGGGCCAAAACATATGTCAGGGCAAAGCGAATGGAATCAGACTGCGACTTCATACAGATTTTCCTCCGGGGGTAACTGCAACATATGAGGGGACTCGCTCAAAGCGGCTGGCGCTTTGAGGAGCGAACGTCGATCAGGAATACACTCGGGGTACATCGCCAACAACAAATGGGCGGAGAGACTCTTGAAGAGCCTCCGCAGTCAAAGACACAAGCGGAGTTCCAGTACGGCCCAATGGCGCAAGACCGCCTGGGAAACGAGTTAGAAGTTTGGTTTTAGCCTTGCCTTAGATTTTCTAAGAGAAAATGCGATGTGAGTATAGGGTTTTTCCAGTAATTTTCTTGCACTACCCGCCGTTCTCAGCACACCTTCCAGACCAGTTATAGAATCTCTTTCGATGTTCCCCCAGCCATCCACGGCGCTGCTGTTCCTCACGACCATCCTCGGAGCCGGAATTGCATTGCAGAGCAGTAGGACCGCTCCGCACCCGCCATCGAGTGATCCAACCGCGAGCGAAGCTTGCGCCTCCTGCCACGCGGACATTTACAAATCCTATGCCACCACCCCGATGGCGACCGCCAGCGGAGCTGCGGCCGACGGCCTCACCACCGGCGAACTCGATCACAAAGATTCTAAGATTCACTATCGCGTTTACCAGCAAGACGGCAAAGTCTGGATGAGTTACGAGCGCCCCGGGAAAAATGGCCTTCGCGGTCAGCGCGAACTTTTGTATTTCATCGGTTCCGGCAAGAAGGGTCGAACCTATCTCTTCTCGGACGAGGGATTTCTCTTCGAAGCCCCGATCAACTGGTATTCGCAGGAGAAGCGCTGGAATATGACGCCCGCCTACACCGAAGCGTCAGAAATGCCGCTGAACCTGCCGGCCTATCTCGACTGCCTGAATTGCCACACCAGCGGGATGCGGCCGCCGGTCCCCGGCACCGATAGTAAATTCTCCGGGAAACCTTTCTCACACGGCGGCATTACCTGCCAGCGTTGCCACGGCACTGACACCAATCATGCCGACGGCAAAGGCGCCATCGTCAATCCGGCCAAACTTCCGCCTGATCGTCGTGACGCGATCTGCATGGAGTGTCACTTCGAAGGCACGGTCGCCGTCGAGCAACCCGCCAAACACCTCTATCAGTTCCAGCCCGGCGAGCGCCTCTCCGACTACATCCATTATTTTGTCCTCAACGGAAATCGCGAACAGGCTCCGCGCGCCATCAGCCAATATGAGGCGCTCTCGCAGAGCGTGTGCAAGCGTCAATCCGGCGACAAAATGTGGTGTGGCAGCTGTCACGATGCCCACCGCGACCCTGCGCCCGAAGAAAAGGTCGCCTATTACCGAAGCAAATGTCTCGCTTGCCATGGAGAAGCTTTCGCTGCCAAACATCATGCGGATAAGCCCGACTGCACTCACTGTCACATGCCAGCGCTGCCGTCGAAAGACGTCGCTCACACGCAGACCACCGATCACCGCATTCAGCGCTATCCCAATGAGGCGCCGCTCCCTCAGTTGCAACTGCGCGGAAAACCGCTAACCTCTTTTCCGGCCGCGGATGAATCGCTCGCGACGACTCGCGACTTCGCCCTCGCCTGGGAGACGCTCGCGCAGCGCGGCTTCGACGGCGCTCCGCAAGCGGCCGAGGATTATCTGCGCAAGGCGGTGAGTGAGCGCCCCGACGATGCCGTCCTCTTATCCGCGATGGGGTTCGTTGAACAGGCGCACCAGCACGACGAAGACGCGCGGGATCTTTACGAGCGCGCGCTAAAAATCGATCCGCTTCTCAACGACGCCGCTACCGATCTCGGAATTCTCCAAGCGCGCTCCGGACATCTTCAGCAGGCGGTCGACCTATGGCGCCGTGCTTTCGAAAGAGTGCCCAACCGAAGCGCGGTTGGGATGGATCTGGCCATCGTTTTCTGCATCGCTGGCAAGAAGGATGTCGCTCACCAATTTGTGGATCGCGTTCTGGAATTCAATCCTGACTACGGCAAGGCAAAATCATTCCTCGAACACATGGCCCAGGATCCGCCCCAGTGCAAGCCATGAAACGCACGCGGTAAGCCGCAAGTAGATTGAATTTTTGGAAGTTTGTTTAGAAGGGCCGGAAAATCAGCAGGTACACCAGCACGACAACGCAAAGCGTCAGCACAAGAAGCGACAGCTTCTCGACCTTCAGCGTATCTTTGCGCGTTGGTGTCTCGGCTGCCATAACGTGAATCCAGTTTCCCTCAACAACGCATCTTTGAAAATGGCCACTCCGTGGGTGGCACGGCAGTAACGTGCCCAAAGTTCCCCCGTCATATCAGGCATCACAGACGCGGCCAAAAAGCAGCCCTTCCCCCGGCTACGCTCGCTCCCCCGCCCTGTTCCTTAACACCAGGTACGCGGCGGTCAACACCCCCAGGCAGGCCAAGCCGCTCCACAGATTCACCAGCGGATGCATCCATGCCTGCAGCAGCACGGCGAACATTCCGATAAATCCTGCAACGGATCCCCACATCCCCAATGGCGATCGCAGCGGCAACGCTGAGAGTTCTTGCGGTTTCGCGCGCCGCCGGAAGCTCACGTGAGCAGCCAGCGAAATTAGGTACGAGAGCAGCAGCCCCGTGAGTGAAGCTCCGATCATGTAGCGGAACGCATTCCCCGGCACCCAAAGAACCAGCGCCAGTGAGACGAAGATTCCGAACGACGTAACCACAACCGCAGCCTGCGGCGAGCCCTCATGATTGACAACGCCAATCCGCGCCGGCGCCCATCCGGTCCGGGCGAGCGAGAAAGCCACGCGCGAACCGGCGTATAGAGCGGCATTCGCACCTGAGAGCGCGGCGGTCAGCACAACGAAGTTCATCACCGCCGAGGCGTGCGGAATCTTAACGAAGCGGAGGGTTGTGACGAACGGGCTTTCCGTGACGCCCGCGTGATTCCAAGGCATAACGCCAACCAGAACCGTTACCGCGCACAGGTAAACCAGCGTCAGCGTGAGTAATGTAATCCACACCGCGCGCCGGATCTCATTCGGAGAACGTGACTCACCCGAAGTCACGGCGACCATTTCTCCCCCTCCAAAACTGTAAACGGCATAGGTCATCGCGATCAGCGGCGCCCAAAGTCCTTTTGGAAAAAATCCGCCCTGCGCGGTGTACTGAGGTGCAACGCGGCCGCCGAGAAGCAGAGAAGCACCGATCACGATGAACGCAACAATAGTGATGAGCTTGATCATCGAGAACCAGAACTCGAATCGGCCGTAGGAACCCACGCTGCGGAGATTAACGAACAGAAGCAGCGCGAGGAAAATCAGAATCCATATGTAAGAACTCACGCCGGGAAACCAGTAGGCCATGTAGGTCGCCGCAGCGACCATCTCCGCTCCAATGTTTAAAGCGATGCCGACCCAGTATCCGGCCCGCGCCAGGAAACCCATGAACCGGTTGAGGTAGAGATCGCCATAGACTCCGAACGATCCAGCGGCCGGATGCGCGCATGCCAATTCGCCGAGTGCCATCGCGAATGTCCAATTACAGAATGCGGCGATAACGAAGCTAAGGATAACGGCGGGGCCGGCAATCTCCATCGCGGCCCCCGAACCCAGCAGAAGCCCCGTCCCGATCGAGCCTCCCACGCCCACCATCGCCATCTGCCCGGCAGAAAGCTGGTGGCGAAGTCCTTCTTCATTAATCGGTGCCGGATTGATCGGTGCAGGCCGGATGGTTGGTGGAGGGAACTCTGAAGGCATGCGGCACGATATCAAAAACCCAGCGCATGGCCCAAATTAACAAGTCGTCGCCGACGCAGCCCTGCCACGCCTTTCGAAATGAACGGAAATAAAAAAAGGCGCCGGGAAGGGACCGGCGCCTACGAGGTTCGCTTTGCAGGATGCGTGGTCCGCAAAGCGATATCGAGAAAACTCTATTTGCTCTCCGCCACCGACGGGCTCGCGCCAAAATCTCCGCGGCGATTGTTCACCGCCGTGCGCGCTGCACGCGTTGTAGGCTGATTCGACGCCGCTGCTCCGTACCGCTCCAGCAGGACCGGCGCCATCGCGTTCTCGGCTTCCTTCACAAAGATCATCTTGTTTTCCGAAGCCATGTCGACGCGAACAAAATCTCCTAGCTTCACCTGTCCGGTAGCGACCAGGTTCGCCAGAGGAAACACCAGGTTCCGCTCAATGGCCCGCTTCAAGTGACGCGCTCCATACCGCGGATCGGTTCCCTCTTTCAGCAAGTACTCTTTCACGGCCGGCGTGCAGTTGAACACAAACTGATTTGTGCCCGCGGCCATCAGCACGCGCTGTTGCACCATGCCCAGTTCGATATCCAGGATCTGTGACAGGTGTTCATCGCGCAGCGTCTTGAATACAACTGTCTTGTCGATGCGGTTCATGAACTCCGGCGTGAACTTGCGCCGCGCCGCTTCAACCGCCGTCCGCTGGATCTTGTCGTCGAACGACTCGTCGACCTCAACTGCCTTCGGAGCGAATCCGAACCCGCCATCCACCAAGCTCGTCATCTCGCTCGCGCCGAGGTTCGAAGTCATAATGATGATGCACTGCGATAAGATCGACGCGCCGGTTGTCGCCCAAGGTCAACGTCGCCTTGTCGAGAATCCCCAACAGCAACTGCCACAACGAGTCCGAAGCCTTTTCAATTTCGTCAAACAGCAGGATCGAGAGCTTCAGCTTCTCGGTGAACCACTGGTTCAACGCTTCCTGCGTCAGCAGCGGATGAGTCTCGCGGTGTCCCAAGTATCCCGGAGGCGAACCAATCAGCTTCGCGATCTCGTGCGAATGCTGGAATTCCGCGCAATCGATCTTGATGCACGCTCGCGAGTCCCCAAACAGCGACTCGGCCATCGCTTCAACCACTCTTGTCTTGCCCGATCCCGTCGGTCCCAGGAACAGCAAGTTCCCCACCGGACGTCCCGGCGCATTCAAACCGGCCAGGAACATCTGGTAGATCTCAACAACCTTCTCCACGGCCGCATCCTGTCCTACAATGCGGCGGCGCAGGGCGGAATCAAACTCTCCAGCATCGTTGCTGCGACGGTTCGGATCGAGCACTGTTGCGAGGTTGGTTCTCATAAGATCGTTTCCGGTCCCCCGGACGCTTTCCCTTTCGGCCGTTTTCTTCGGCTCTTCTATGGTTATCGCCGGATCTTGCAGGCTCACCTACTCCTTAGATGCCTGCTTTCTGGAAGTCCCCCAAAAACCCTTCCAGCTTTTGACGCGTCCGACTCTCCGTAAATAAGCAAATGGCTGGCCACGCTCCGACCGATTCTGTGACTCTGCGCAAACGCTGCATCTGCACGGCTTAGCGTCACCCGGGAACAATTCCTCAGCCCCCGCACCGCACCCCCGCGCACCATAAGCGAAAACCTTTGCACCATCGCGGAAGGAACATGCTAGCCATCCATGTGGCGACGGCACCATGTGGCGACGGCCGCCTCGGCCGTCCAAGCGATGCGAAGCAAGCGCCACATCGCAAGAACTCACCCCGCGACCTCCCACATGCCGAAACCCGAAGCCAATGACCAACGACAACCGACCAACGACCAAAGTCCAGATACCAACGACAGCCCCCACGCGCCTCCCATTCGTACGCCTCCCTGCGTAACTAGCGACCTCCCAAACCTCAATCTACGATCGCCTCAGGTAGGGGGAGGATCGCTTGCGTCACTCGTCAGTTCGCGTCATCACGGGAATTTCTTGTCTTCTTTTCGGAGCCGCCGCCTGGCACCTGGCTCCGCACTCCGCTTCAGAATTCACTGTCCAAGCCCAGACGGCTAAGCCCGTCATCGCGTCGTCGCAATCATCGGCTCAGCTCCGTACCACCAGCGATACAGCCGGATCGGCCAAGCTCTCGATCCCCGATCCCAGGCCCGTCGTCGCTTCCGGCACCGAGCTCTATACCGCCAAACGCGGAGAAGCGATCCCGACGATTGCCCGTCATTATCTTGGTAAGACTTCGTATCTGACGTCCTCGGAACTGTCCGACGCCATCCGCGCCGTGAATCACAAATCCGAGTCGTCGAATATCCTGAAGGCCAACGAGAATATCATCATCCCCGGCATCCTCCCAGCCCCGATTACAGAAAAAACGATCCCCGTTTCCCGGGACTTTGAAGTCCGCGCCATCTACCTCACCGGAGTCATGGCGGCCAGCGATCACGGCCTGCGGATCATCAAGCATTGGCGGGAAGTCGGCGGAAACGCCGTGGTCTTCGACATCAAGGACTCCGACGGCAGCGTCAACATCCCCTTCGAGCACCCGCTGCTCGGCGAGCACAAGGTTTATATCCATGACGTGCCGAAGTTCGTGCACTTCCTGCACCAGCAGAACATGCACGCCATCGCCCGCATCGCCATGTTCCGCGACGAGCACCTGGTCGTGACCCATCCCGAACTGGCCGTCCAGTCCCGCAAGAACCACACCGCGTGGCGCGAGAACGGCAAGCTGGTCTGGACCGATCCCTCGAACCCCAAAGTCCAGGACTATGACATCGCCCTGGCCAAGCACGTAGCCCAGCTCGGCGTCGACGAGATCCAGTTCGACTACGTCCGTTTCCCGGCCGAAGGCGACCAGAAAGACGCCCAGTTCGTCTTCCAGAAAGATCAACCGGAAACAGCTCAAGCTGAAGCCCAGCAAGCCTCATGTGGTGACGGCCGCCTCGGCCGTCCAAGCGAGGCGAAGCCGAGCACCCCGGGCACAACCGCCGACGCCAAGCCAACCGCGAAGGCGCGAAAGTCCGCCGCGTCGAAACAATCGGCATGCCAAGTCGCCAATCACGGCCCCCAGCGCTCCGACGTCATCGCCGGATTCCTGAAGAAGGCCTATGCCGAGCTTCACCCGACCGGAGTCCTGCTCTCGCTCGACGTATTCGGCGTGATGGCCTGGCAGCGTCAGGTTGATCTGTCCCACACCGGACAAGACATCGTCCAGATGGCCCGTTACTGCGACGTTCTCAGCCCGATGATCTACCCATCGCACTTCTTCGGCATGGACGGCATCGCTCACCCCGGCGACGAGCCCGCGCACTTCATCGGCGAATCGATGGACCGCTTCGAGCTCATCACCAAGGGCAGTGGCGTCGTGATCCGTCCCTGGCTGCAAGCCTTCCACTGGCGCACGAAAACCTATTCCCCGGAATACATAAAGATCCAGGTGGAAACTGCCAAGACCAAAGGTGGCGACGGATTCTTGTTCTGGAACGCCGCCAACGACTATTCGAAACCCTATGAAGCCATGCCGGAAATGAAGGCCGCCAACCTCAAAGCGGATCCCAACTCAAAAGAAAGATCCAAAGACAATCCTCGATACTTCCGCGGAGACGAAATGCCCGCCCCAACCGTGCAGGCAGCTCTGACCCGCTAGCGAATCAAACAAAACCGGCAATCGAAACCGGGTGCCCCATTTCTCGCGAACTTTGCGAGAAGTGGGGTTTTCGCTTTTTATAGCGCCGCCGGAATCCCTGTAACGTTCCCGCCCCGACCTTCACCATTCAGGCAAGTTGTAAGCAAATCCATCCGATCTGAAAGGAACACCCACATGGCTCACCCCATTCCTACGCTCGAAATCACTGTAAACACCGGCGACGACGATCTCCGCGGCGACAGCACTGCCACCGCCTACATCCTTGTCTCGCACGGCGGCAACACCCGCGAATACTCCACCATCCTCAAGAAAGAGACCGATCCCAGCTGGGGCAACAACAGTTCCAACGGACCCATCCTCTGGAACCTGCCTCCGGGCGTCACCGATAAGAACATCAAGCGCTTCGGCATTCGCCTGCAGTCTCACGACAGTGGATTCGAAACGGACGACAACTGGAACATCAACAGCGTGCTCGTCACCTATCCCGGCCCTGGAGGCGCCCAAGTCCAGCTGATTCAAGAAGCCGGAGTGCCGCTGTTCCGCCTCACCGCCGACCAGCCCGAATGGCAGACCACCGAGATCGCCGCCTAAACGATCGCTGCCGAACGACCGTAGGGACGGACGCGAGCGTCCGTCCCGAAATTAATTCGGGCGCGATTTGTCATCAGTCACACCCTTGTCATTCCGAGCGCAGCGAGGAATCTGCTTCCAGCTTGTCATCCCGAGGCGCAGTTCTTAGTTGTCATCCTGAGGCGCGGGGTTTGCCTTGTCATCCTGAGGCGCGGTTTTTGCGCCGAAGGACCTATGCAAATCCCGCCAGCAAACTCGCTTTGTCATTCCGAGCGCAGCGAGGAATCTGCTTCCAGCTTGTCATCCCGAGGCGCAGTTCTTAGTTGTCATCCCGAGGCGCAGTTCTTAGTTGTCATCCTGAGGCGCGGTTTTTGCGCCGAAGGACCTATGCACTTCCCGCCAGCAAACTCGCTTTGTCATTCCGAGCGCAGCGAGGAATCTGCTTCCAGCGAGCGCAAAACGCGTCAATGAGCGTAGTCAGGATGATCAACAGTCTGGGCAGGGGTCAGTTCGAAGTCATCGGTCAGCTTTCGGATTCGCAGCGGGATTTTCTTCGCTCTCACGTTTGACGGAGGGCGTCATACCGAATAAATCATCGACCCAGGGCTGGAGTCTTTTGCCCATTCGATGACCAGCCGATACGTGCGACCAAACGTAAAGGCCAAGAACCGAAGCGATGACGATCCCGAATGCCCACTCCACACCGGCATCTTACCTACTAAGCTCAAAACTCCATGAACGGGGTCAATGAGTGAGAGGCGATTTATCGTCAACCGCCCGAGGGTATAGAATCGCGCACCGTGAGTCGGTTATGGATTATCTCCGGTTCGCTCTTATTCGTTGCCGCGTCTAGCTTGACCCAAACTTCCACTCCTCAGCGCTCCGGGGGCTGCACCGATGAAGACTACGCGATCTTTTCAGCCGCACTCGAAGGCGAGGATGGCAATCACAAGCTGAACAGCGTGATATTGCTCGACCACACTGCGACCGGATACCCGCCGGATCTCGCAGCCACGACCGGCGTCAGGAGGAACGAGGTTCAAGCCTTCTACAATGATGTTCCCAAGGATGCAAAGGACGACTTCGAAGCCCGCAACAGAACTCGCGTAGAGTTGGACACAGAGAAGATCAAGACTCCGTTTCAGACGCTCGCCCTCAGCGACAAAGAGGCCGAAAAAATGTTGTATCGCAAAAATGGCTGGGAAGAATTTCACCAGAAATATCCGGGAGGGGCAATCCTGGCCATCATATCGCGCCCTGGAATCAATCGCGAACACAATCGCGCGTTGCTTTATATGGGAGAGTCCTGTGGTCCGGTTTGCGGGGGAGGAACGCTACTTCTTCTCGGCAAACAAGACGGTAAATGGAAGATCATCAATACAGCAACGGTCTGGATGTCATAACGATTTTGCCTCAACTGCTGCAACCAAGGCGATTTCACTCATTGAGATTGGCCGTCCGGGGTCAATGAGTGCAATCGGGATTTTTCGCCAACTACTCTAGTACAGGTGTTATTGGCGTCAGAACTCTTGGCGGCAACGAGACAGCCTCGTCTTCTGGCCGGGGTAGTCGGTGTCGAGGGTTTCGGGGATACAGCTTGCCGACCGATACCATAACGCCGAATCACGATGGTGGCCGAGGGCAGGGAGCAGATCGTTCGATGGATGCCTCACAGCCCCATCAACCCCGCCACGTACGCATAGTCCACCTTCGCCGTCTCGAGCACAGTCTTGCCATGGAACGGTGGATCGTGATCCACGATGAAGAAGCGCGCTCCCGCCTTTCGTGCCGCTTTATAGGCAGCTTTCAGCGGAGCCACGCCCGTCCCCAGATCGACGATGCGAGCCTCTGCCTCTCGTCCCAGTTCGGTGATAGGCGGCGTAACTGTGTTGAAGTCCTTGAAGTGTATCAACTTCACCCGGGGAGCACTCGCCGCAATGAGCGCCGCGGGATCAGCCCCGCCGACGGCCATCCAACCCGCGTCCACTTCCAGCTTCACCAGCGTCGGGTCGGTCTCCTGCAGCAGAATTTCGTACCCAGTTGTTCCTCCCTCGAGCTTGCGAAACTCCACATTGTGGTTGTGATACGCAAACTCCAGTCCACGCTTCTTTGCGCTCTCGCCGATCTCGTTCGCCTGCGCCGACATTCGCTTGTAATCATCCGCCGTCCGATGGTTAAACAGCTGCATGATCGCCTCGTCATTGCCATGCTTCAGATCGTCATTCTTCAGTAGGTCAGTCGGCGCGGGCATGACTGAACTGACAACATAATGCAGTCCCAGCGTTCCGGCATCGTCCAGTAGCTTCTCCGGCGGGAAGAACCCAAACGCGAAATGCCCCGATGGACACTCCAACCCGGCGTCGCCAACCATTTTCTTGAACTCCGCCATGTCGCTGATTACCCCCGGCATCGCAAAAGCTTCAACATACCCGTAGCCGATGAAATGCAGCTTCGCCAGCGTGGCCGCCGGGTCCTTTTTGAGATCCGCCAACACCATGTACATCTGCACACCAGGCTTTGACTTCGCATCCGCACCCCACGCACCAGTCACGTCGGCCGCCAGCGTACCGGCAACAACGGCGGCAGAACCGTGCAGAAACCTGCGTCGAGAAATACGGGAATCTTCCATCTCACCTCCTCTCTGCTTAGCGGGTCTCTGGATGAACGCCGCACTCGCGAAACTGCGCACAGCATCATACGCCAACTGTTGTTAACAGGCGATTTCACGCTTTGAGCCGCAAAGCGGGTTTGAGTGTAACGGGGATTTATCAATAACTGGCCAAACAGACAGTGCCTAGGAACTGCGCTCTGTGATGCCGATAGCGCGTTTCCTGCGGCAGACCCACCACACGAGGAATATGCCTAAGAACAATCCAACAGTTACAAACACAAGTGGCCGATGCCATGCCTGCCAGCCGAAGGTAGTCACGATACCAAAATTCACTCCGATTGGAGCGCAGACTGCCAGACTCAGAATGCGCTCTCTGCGCGGGAGACTCGCGTCTTGGGGACTTGCCACCAACCACACCATGAAGGCACCCCAAAGCCCACCCCATAAAAGAACCGATAGCCACTGGCTGGCCGTTCCCATGCGCTTCTCCCGCCCGTCCAAGTTACGCCTAGATTCTACTCCGAGATAGCGGAACAATCAGACTACATGTTCGATTGGCGAAGACAGGCGTTAGCACAAGCTTCCGCCGTCTATTCGCCCGATTTCCGCGTTTCTGGAGCGGTTTCTTTCACCGCTTCCCTAAACCCAAGCTCCGCCCGGTAACGAGGCAAGGTGAGGTATTCATCAGACAGTGACATTTACCAACCGCATTCGCAGAAAGTTTTCCACAGCTTTATTTCATTCGTGTGACGCATAACCTTTACTGAGAAATCTAGACCAGCGACATTGGGATTATGCCCGGCCAAGATCCCAACTCCGCCACTGCCATCTCCAAGAAAGATGCGTCATCCCGAACGCCCGCGCTTTCACCAGCGGGCGGAGAGATCTTACGCGAAGCCCAGACTTCCCCCGTGAAACCCCGTGTCCCCTGTGGTGAGGCCGTTTCCGACCCCTGGATCCCCGAATCGAAGCTCCCTCCCATCTCGAAAAACCCCATTAAGTCCATTGTTCGCAATATTTTACTTACAAACCCTTTGTTTCCAAGATTTTACGCGGATGTCGTCATCGCCTCCGCCCCTAACTCCAATGAAGCCAAGATTTTAGCTTCCAACTACCAAAAAATCATCGATAGGACCTCCATGCCCAATACCCGCACCTGCACTCATATCAAAGTCACCGGAGTCCGCTGTGACTCCCCGGCTCTCCGCGGAGAGCAATTCTGCTACTTTCACCAGCGCATGATTCGCGGCGTTCGCACTCCGCCGCGCTCGCGTCTTCATCCCATCGCTCAGCTCGAGAGCGAAGAGGCCATTCAGGCCTCGCTGATGGAAGTCATCAACGCGCTCATCCGCGACACCATCGACACCAAGCGCGCCGAGCTGATCATCCGCGCTCTCCACATCGCAGTAAAGAACGCCCACCGCGCCAGGTTCAACAATACCTTTGACGTAGTAAAAGAAATCCCCGACTACGCCGCGGCCACAGAAAATGTAGGGGCGGACGCCCTCGTCCGCCCGGGCGGCCCAGAAGTACCGGGCCGCAGTCCCGCCACCACCACAACCCCCGACTCCGAATTCGAGATGCCGTACAGCGCCGCCATCCCTCCCTATCCCACGCACGAGCGCCAGCGAGAGATCCGCCAGCAAGCCAAAGATCAGGTAGAGCAAGACCGCCAAGCCGCGATCCGCGCCTCCCTGATCCGCGCCGGACAAAACGTAGCCTCAGGCCCCAAGATCCCAAAGCCAGAAGCGTCAGTCCCGCCCCACGATTTCAAGAAACAAGAAGAAGAGAAAAAAGAAGAAGAAAAGAAAACAGCCTCACCACAAAGGCGAGAAGTGATATCGCAAGGGCAAGCACCGGCACCGCAAAGGCTGCCCCAGCCGTCGCGCCTTTCGACGGCTGGGAATTCCAACGGCGTGAACTCGGGCAACCATGCGAACTCGCACGCCAACAAATCTCCCCGCAAGCCGCCACTGAGCGCGACCCCAGCTCCGAAGGAGCGAAAGAATGCAGCTTACGGCGCAAGCCGTGGGTAAATCACGAGACAAAGTAACAAGCCCGTAGGGGCGAAAGAAAATTTGACGGCGAGGATTGCACAGGTCCTTCGGCGCACAAACCGCGCCTCAGGATGACATGCGGTTTGCGTATGACGGGAAGCGTTGCTTTGTGACGCCTATCCGTCCGCCCGGGGTCGCCTTCCCCGGCGGCCTGTTCGCTTCCGGACATCTAATGGCGGAGATGGACACATTCTTAAGCACAGTTGTTTCGTGTGCGAAGTTCTCTTGCCTTTCGCGCTAAGGAGTTAGGATTCGGACCCGATTGGAGGGCATCGTGCTCGCGAGACATGATCCCTGATCGTTTTGCTTGGTGTGTGACCCGCGCATCATGGCAGGGCGGTGGGAGTCGGAGGAGGAACTCGAGATGGGAGCACTCGCTCAGGATCTTCGCTACGCGCTGCGCCAGTTGCGCAGGAGTCCGGGATTCACCTTGGTGGCCATCATCACGCTCGGCCTCGGCATCGGCGCCACGACAGCCATCTTCAGCGTCGTTTACGGCGTGCTCCTGCGGCCGCTGCCGTATAGCGATCCCAACCGGATCATGGCGATTTTTGAGGTCACGCCCAAGGGAACATTGAACCGTCTCGCCGATCCGAACTTCGACGACTTTCGCGATCAAAACCACAGCTTTCAGAAGATGGCAAAGTACAGCGCCTACGTCTCCCCGGTCTCGGGCACTGCGCAGCCGAGCCGTTTGACGGTTGCCCACGTGACTCCTGACTTTCTCCCGGTGTTTCGTGTTGAGCCAATCATCGGCCGCGACTTTAATGCCGCTGATTCTACGAAAGGCGCTGCACCCGTTGTCCTCATCAGTTACGGATACTGGCAGCAGGTGCTCGGGTCGTCGCCGGATTTATCGCGGCTGCATTTAAAAATTGATAGCACCGATTTTTCCGTGATCGGCGTGCTGCCGCCGGGATTCCAGTTTCCTGCGAGCACGGACCTGTGGGTAGCGGCTGATCGCGAGGGCGAGAACCAGAGCCGGAGCTCACATAACTACGACGCGGTCGGACGCCTGAAGGATGGCGCGACTGTCGCGCAGGCAAACGCGGAAATCAGCGCGATTGGGCGTCGTATCCGCGACGCATCGAGCGATCAAAATGATTATCTGCTCAAGGATGCGAAGGTGGTCCCGCTGCAGGATTCGATGACGGGCCAGATTCGACCGGCATTACTGGTTCTGCTCGGAGCCGTCGGATTTCTTCTTCTGGTGGCGTGCGCCAATATTGCGAACCTGTTGCTCGCGCAAGCCTCGGTGCGGGAACGCGAGCTTGCGATTCGCAGCGCCCTCGGAGCGGAGCGGGGACGCCTGTTCCGGCAGTTTCTTACTGAAACATCATTGCTGGCGCTGCTCGGAGGCGGCCTCGGAGTGCTCGGAGCCTTCTGGGGCGTCTCGACGCTGCTGGCGCTGGTGCCCGAGAATCTGCCGTCTGCAAGCAGCGTCTCAGTGAATCTTCCAGTTCTTGTGTTTGCATTCCTGCTGTCGTCGGCGGTCGCTCTGGGGCTGGGCGCGTTTACCGCATGGCGGGCCACTTCCCGCAATTTGCGCAGCCAGCTAGAGGAGGGCGGACGCGGGCAGTCAAATTCGCACAGCCGAAGAATCGGTCCTCGCATCGTCGCCGGCCAGATCGCCATCACGCTCGTGTTAGTGATTGGAGCAGGCCTGCTGGGCCGCAGCCTGATGAAAGTGCTCGAAGTCGATCCCGGATTTCGCGTCGACAAGATCGTCACGATGGATATTGCACTGCCCTGGCCGGCTTGGAACGATTACAAAACAAGGGCGGCGGAGGGAGTGTTCTACGGAAACTTGCTGGACCGACTCAAGCAGATTCCGGGCGTGCGCGAAGTCGGTGCGACCAACGGTCTTCCTCTGGATGGCGGGCTGCCTGACGGCATGTTCTTGCTCATGAGGCCAGACCAAGCTCCTAAAATTCCCGACACTCTCGACGCGATGAGTCGTCTGTTCGATTCGCTGTTTCGAGACAAGCAGAATCAGGGAGAAGCAGACTTCTGCGCGGCCACGCCGGGATTTTTCCAGTCGCTCGGAATTCCCTTGATTCGAGGACGCATGTTCGACGAGCGCGACGCCCCGGACTCGCCGCACGCGGCGTTAATCAGCGAGTCGCTCGCTCGCACTCGATGGCCGGGTCAGGATCCGATCGGCCTGACAATGGAATTCGGAAATATTGATGGCGATCTGCGATTGTTGACGATCGTGGGGATCGTCGGAGATGTTCACGAATACGGTGTCGATGTTCCAGCCCGTCCCACTGTCTACGTCAATTTGTTTCAACGCCCCGAACCGGCAATCACGGTAAGCATGTTGAGCGATGCCGACACTCGGATGGTCACTGCGTCGGCGCGTGAAATTTTGCACGAGCTCAATCCCGAGATTCCACCAAGATTCCGGACCTTCTCGCAGATCTATTCGGCCTCGCTGGGCTCGCGCCGATTTAATGCGATTCTCGTCGGCTGCTTCGCTGTGCTGGCGCTGCTGTTGGCAACGGTCGGGATCTTTGGCGTGATGGCGTACTCAGTCAGCCGCCGCACTCGCGAGATCGGCGTGCGGGTCGCCCTGGGCGCACGATCGCGCGACGTTGTCACGATGATCCTGGGCCAGGGGCTGCGCACCATTCTGATCGGCATCGCCATCGGACTTGCCGGGTCCTTCGCCATTACGCGGACGCTGCAGTCGCTGCTTTTTGGCGTGACGGCAACCGATCCAGTGACGTTTGCGGTCGTGATCGTGCTCCTGGTAACGACCGCATTGCTGGCTTGCTATATCCCGGCACGACGGGCGGCCAAGGTCGATCCGATCGTGGCGTTGCGGTGCGAGTAACGGGCAGGGGCAGGGGCAGGGATTAGTTCTTCAGTGCAGCGACTCGTGGCAAGTGGAGGGCGGCTTTGGCGCGAGGGGCGTCGGATATAATGGTCTGTAACGTGGGTTGGGTTCAACCTCGCTCCCCTGCTGAAGGAACATCCGCCTCGTTGCGCACTTTAATGCCCTGAAGGAGTTGGAATGCCCATCCAAAAGACGGAAAAAATCTGGCACAACGGCAAGCTCATCAACTGGGACGACGCGAAGATCCACGTGATGTCGCACGTCATCCACTACGGCTCTTCAGTGTTCGAAGGCATCCGTTGCTACGAACTGCCCTCGGGGCCGGCGATCTTCCGCGCCAACGAGCACATGCAGCGGCTGCTTGATTCGGCGAAGGTTTACCGGATGGATGTGCCGTTCAGCCATGAAGAACTGGTGCGCGGCATGGTCGAAACGATTGGGCATAATGGGGCATGGCCGTGCTATATCCGGCCGATCGTGTTTCGCGGATACGGCGATGCGGGCGTGAATCCGCTGAACTGCCCGGTCGAAGTTTATATCTGCAATTATCCGTGGGGAAAATATCTGGGCGGCGAGAGCGAAGGGTGCGACGTGTGCGTGTCGTCATGGACGCGGCTGGCGCCGAATACTCTGCCCGCGATGGCCAAGGCCGGCGCGAATTATATGAACTCGCAGCTGATCAAGATGGAAGCGATTGCCAACGGGTACGTGGAAGGCATCGCGCTCGACAAGAATGGATTCGTCAGCGAAGGCTCGGGCGAGAACATTTTCCTGGTGCATCGCGACAAGCTGATCACGGCGCCGCTGGGGAACTCGGTGCTGCCGGGAATCACGCGTGACTCGGTGCTGCAGATCGCGCGCGACCTGAACATTCCGATTATCGAACAGATGATCCCGCGAGAACTTCTGTACATTGCCGATGAAGCGTTCTTCACAGGGACGGCTGCGGAAGTAACGCCGATCCGGTCGGTCGACAAGATCAAGGTCGGCAAGGGCACAATGGGTCCGATCACGAAGGCGTTGCAGAAGGAGTTTTACGCAATCGTACGCGGCGAGAAGAACGACCGCTATGGATGGCTGACGCCGGTTCCAGTACGCAGCAAGCAGCCGGTCGGCGTATAATCCGTTCGTCAATTCGATAAGTGGGGCGCGGCGTGCGAACACGACCGGCGCCCCTTTTGACTTCCAGGCCCCGAAAAAACAAAACAACCGTCACAATTGAGAAGGAGAAAACATGTCCCAGCAAGGAATGACTCCGGAATTTGCCCTTGGATATCGCGCGATGATGCTCGATGGCATTCAACGCGAAGCAGAATGCACGAAACGAGTGATCGCCGCGGTTCCTGACGAGAAATCAGATTACCGGCATGATCCGAATGGCCGCACGGCGAAAGACCTGGCGTGGCACATCGCCAATACCGATATTCAGTTTCTGGATGGCATCGCCGACATGAATTTTGGGATGGCGAATCCTGAAAGCAAGCCGCAGACGTCGGCGGAAGTCGTGGCATGGTATGACGAGAACATCAAGCGAGGATGCGCGCGCGTGGCCGGAATGACGGCGGAGCAGTTGATGACGCCGGTTGCCTTTTTCGGCGTGTTCAACCTGCCGGCGGTGCTGTATCTCGGATTTCTGAATAACCACAGCATCCATCACCGCGGTGAACTGGCGACGTATCTGCGGCCGATGGGATCGAAGGTGCCTTCGATTTACGGCGGCAGCTATGACGAGCCGTTTATGCCTCCGGTGGCAGAGGAGACAGCAGCGTAGGTTTTTTGTTTCTGGGAAGCCGCCCTGCGAGGGGCGGCTTTTTTGTGCGCGGAAACGGAATGACAAGCGTGCATTGTATGCGTCGCCAATGGCTCGCATGACAACTCGAATTCATTCGACGGAATCTGTGGGCTGCTGAGAGCCGGGTGGGCGCGGGGAGCGGCCGAACATCACGCCAGTTTCGACTTCAACCAGGTGTCCGTCAACGATGTATGGTTTGAAGCGCCATTGGGCCAACGCATCGGTGATGGCTTTGGTTTGGTCCGGGAAGGCACTCAGGAAATGAATGTGTTTCACGCGACCCTTTTTGTCGATGATGATACGGACCGGGACCGGATTGAACTTTGGTTCCGAAAAAATGGGACTCACGTGTTCAAGAAGGTTTTCTCCGTGAGCGAAGCCTCTGATGCAAACCGGGACGTTGCCTCCTCCTTTGCCTGCGCCAAGGCCGGCTTCGGCGGGCAAAGTCATTCCCCCTAAACCTTGCAGCAAGTTGTCGAGAAGCTTGGTGTCCTGACTACTGAGGACGAATTCGATCGTGTGACAACGAATCTCGGTGGAGACGACATACCAATGCAGCAAGGCACTGGGGGACCAGTAGGAGAAGAATCCGAATGAGTGTCCGGCGATAGTAGCTTGCGAGAGAGGACGATCGAGACGGTAGTCGGCCTGAAGATGGTCCGTCACGTAGGTCATGTTCTGCTGCGCGTCGGCGATGGGCAGCGGAGAAAAAAACTGATCTTGCGCGGTGACGAGAATCGTGCCGCGAACCGGTCCCTTGCGGTCGACGGGCCGTATCTGAGCGAGGACGTAGCGCCCGGAGTCGGAGGGCGGAGGCCCTTCGTAGCGTTGTGTCCATCCGGCAGGCAGTTGGTAACGAATTCCGAAGTAGTCGTTGGAGTAGATGTTGCCGTTCATCGATCCGCCTTCCGGGATCGGTGTGGTTTTGTCGCTGGCGCTGGACCATGCTCCCTTGACGAGAATGACACCTGAAGGAACCTTGACCGGCGGAGTCTTTGCGTTCGAGAAGTCGCCGCCATCAGGTGGCGCCGGCTTGGTCGTTTGCGCGAAGAGTGTGGATGCGAGAACGACGGGAAGGAATAAACGGAGATGCATGGGGCCCTTTCCTGCTGGTGTTCTTTCCGGACCGACGGCTTGCGCCGCGGGCCGCGATCTTTCGGGGCTCGGAAATCCCCACTTCTCGCGCAAACAACGCGCGAGAAATGGGGCACCGATGACAAGCAATGTTGGTTACAGCGAGCGCAGGAAGTTCAGCAGATCCTGCTGCTGGCTGGAGTTGAGGGCACCGAAGTTGCCTTCGACGGTGGATGCTTCGCTGCCCTTACTCTCGTGGTCCTCGATGGCCGTCAGGAGATTTTTCGTGCGGCCATCGTGAAGAAGGAAGATCCGCTGGCCCAGTCCCCAGAGGGGAGCAGTGCGGAACTGATCTCCGCCAGCGCCGCCTTGCGCGACGTTGTCGGTGAGCAGCGTACCCATGTGATGAATCTCGAGATCGCTGTAAGCGTTGACGCGAACATTACTCAGGCCGCCGGTGATATTGGATTTTTGCGTAGATCCGGGCGAGGGATTGTGGCAGATCGCACATCCGATGGAGCTGAACAGAGATGCTCCGTTGGAAATGGAACTGGAAGCGACCGTTGCACCATTCAAGATCACCGATCCAGCAAGTGGAGGAGCGAGCGCTCGCATGAAGTTGGAGAAGGCTGAGACATCATCAAGCAGAGCGGGGCCTGTTTGTGCGGGATTACTCGCGTCTTCGGGGTACCCGGTGCCGCTCAGGTTCAGGCAGTTGGAGGCAAATCCGGTGAGGCCGCTGCCGCCTCCGCCGTCTTCGCCGGGAAGCGGACGCTCCTGCGGAAAGAGGAGATTGGAGATTCCCATCTCGACGTTATAGGCCTCGCCGGAAAACATGTGCAGCGACTTGTTCTGCGCTTTCCATCCGAAGCGGCTGATCGTGCCATCGTTGCCGTTGTGATTGAACGATCCCGAAATGCCGAGACGATTGTTGAGATTGATGAGTTGGTTACTTAGTAGCGTGGACTCATCGAGGTTTTCGAGCAGTCCTGCGCCGAAGGTCGGCGTGGGAATGCGGAAGATGATGTTATTGGCCGCCTGCGCAGTGCTGAAGCTGGGCTGCGAAAGGCTGCAGGTGCCGGCGTCGGAGCGTCCGGAGACAGTGAAGAGATCTTCGACGCCGCCGTTGGGCGCGCTCAGATTCGCGGATCCATTTTTGTTGAAGTAGAACGGGAATCGGGCTTCAACAGTAGGTCCTGTGGAAGTGATGAAGTACGGCATCTGGTCTTTGGGCGAGACACCGCTGCTGATGAAACTGGCTTGAGGATTTGTCGCGGGACCAGAGCCTCCGACAGCAGGTTGAGCATGGCAGGAACTGCAGCTGTTGGCATTGAAGCGAGGACCGAGACCGTTGTTGGTGCCTCCAGAAACGGTTTCGACGACCTGGAAGCGCATCTGTCCATCCTGGAAGAAGCCGAGAATTCCGGAATTGTCGTTGGCTAACACGGAAGAAAGTGCCGCACCCGTACCGCGGCTGGCGCTTTGCACTCCCGGATCGGTTTGAGCGTTGATGAAGGGGGCAAGGAGCAGAGTGGACGAGGTGAGAGTAACCGCTAGCCTGGCAGAAAAAAGCATGATCCCTCCTGGGTTCGTTCAGTTGAGACAGCTAAGGCAGGCGTAATGGCGCGTGCGGAATGGCGCGTAAAGAATGGCGCGGGATACAGAAAGGCTGCGACCGACTTTGAAAACGTTTGGGACTCGGTGCAGCGAGTGAGTGCTTTGTAACTTTTTGTGATCGATGAACGCAAGGAAAATCGTACGAAGTTACAAAGTTGGAACAGAGCTTGTAACACCCCGCGCGCGATGCCGATTGTTTTCTAGTTACTACGAACAGTCGTAGGAAATAACGTAAGTTAATGAGGAGGGCTAAGACCGCGGTTGAAATTCCCGAAAAACGAAAGAGTCGGATCTTGGCGACCGCTTAGACTGCCGAGGGCCGATTGCAGAGATCCTTCGCCGCTAAAGGCTGCGGCTCAGGATGACAGAGTGTCTGCGCTGCTACGAATTTTTTCGTGCGCGGGGGCTGAAGCCCGTCCGATGATGGGGCTCTGATCGCGGGGCTAAAGCCGCGCTCTTCCACTTCGTCGCGACCAGCCTTCGCTTTCTTAAGAAGCGGGCTCTTGTTTCAAGCGATGGAGCGCATCTCGCGGGAGACCGCGTTCTTCCACTTCGTCGCGACCAGCCTTCGCTTTCTTAAGAAGCGGCTCTTGTTTCAAGCGATGGAGCGCACTCTCGCGGGAGACCGCGCTCTTCCACTTCGCCGCGACCAGCCTTCGCTTTCTTAAGAAGCGGGCTCTTGTTTCAAGCGATGGAGCGCATCTCGCGGGAGGCCGCGCTCTTCCACTCGCTACTTGTTGCGCGCGTCGAGGCTCCAGGGGCCGGGGCCGAATTGAGTGATGAGCAACGCGCCTCCGAGCATGGCGATGTTTTTCATGAACATTGCGAACTGCATCTGGAACATCATGGGATCAGTGATACCCCAGAACTTGTGCAACGGGGTGACGCCGATGAGAAACAGGACGATGAGCCAGGCGCCGATCTTCGCGCGGTAGCCGAGCAGGATGGAAAGTCCACCGATGACGGCGAGCGCTCCGGAAAGCGGGACCGCGATCGAAGCCAGTGGAACGCCTTGCGAGGCGGCGAAGGCGATGGTCCGGCTGGCAAAATGATTTGCGCCGGCGGCGAGGAAGATCAGTGCGAAGAACAGGCGTCCGAGAAGAATGATGGGCGCGGAGATCGCGGGAGCTTGCGTCAGAGATTGGGAACGATGGGATAGTGCGGCGGTTGCCATGGGTTTCTCCTTCTATAAGAAATAGTTGATGGTGCGGCGCCTAAGGGCGGCGTTTATCAGTCAGCTCGTTCGCAGTGCCTGAAGGCACCGCCTGATACGAAGCCTGTTTGCTATGCATAGAATCTGGCTTGCTCTGTCCGACTTCACTGCCTTGGATGAGTGGGTGCGCACGGTGGTTACAATAAATAACTATCAGCTCTTTTCATATCAGGTACTTTGGAGTAACCTAGTATCCAGGAAATACCTATGAGACGCTCTGCTCAAACTCCATCCCCGTGTGTGATTGGTGGACTGCTGGAATTGCTGACCCGGCCGTGGACGATGCACATCCTGTGGTCGCTGAGCACTAATGGACCGATGCGCTTTGGCGCACTGCGGAAGAACGTGGCCGGGATCTCCGCGCGCGTTCTGACGGAGAGGCTGCGCACGCTGGAAGACAAGGGATTCGTGTTCCGGCATTACGAACCGACGATTCCACCAGCGGTGACGTACGGAATTACCGACCGGATGAAAGATATCGAGAAGGTATTGGCACAGTTAGAGGGACTGGCGCGGAAGTGGAATGGCGAAGGATCGAAGTCCAACGGGACATGGGAATTCAGAGCGGGCGGGGCGGACGAGCGCGCATGCATAGGGTTCCGCTTTCTTAGTTCATTCTTCTCTCTTCTTGTGTCTTCTTGTGTCTTCTTGCGGCCCTTCTTTTTCTCCTGTTGAGCAGTGCCCGGACAAACCAACGTAACGAGAGCGCGCGTAGGATCACTGCTTCCCGGAATGGTAAGGAACTGAAATGGGAACAGCAAAGGAACGGGGGGACACGTGCGCCTTTTTCGGATTGTGTTCGGGATATGCGTGGTGGTAGCGATGTCCGTGGCCATGATGGCCGCCGGGCCGTTTGTGGTGTTTCCGAAGGCGGGCGAATTGGTTTCGCCGGATGGGCGATTTGCGGTGCGGGAGGCGGGACGGGAGGGGTCGGCGTCGGAGTTCGTAGGAACGTTCCATTCGTTGTGGCTGATGGACAGGGCGAGCGGGCGTTCGCGGAAGCTTTGCGATTATGTGGGAGTGGCGGCGGTGGCGTGGTCCGGAGATTTCATTTTGGTCACACAGTATTTGAGCAAGAGAACTTCGAGGGCGCTGGTTTTTTCCGTGAGCGATTCAGAAAATATTCTTGTGATCGATCAGCCAAGTTTGATCCAGCTTGTTCCGGTAGAGTTGCGGGATACGCTCCGGGAAAATGATCATGTGTTCGTGGAGGCATCGAGTTTGGAGAAGGAGACGCTTCATCTTCGAGTGTGGGGATACGGACGGCACGATGCGAACGGGTTTCGATGGGGATGCGAGTACGGTTTGAAGGACGGGTCGGTCTCGTGCAAGGGGGAATGAGACCGGGGGCTAAAGCCCGGATTCATTGGACGCTCTGACGTGGCCCTTGAAGGGCCGCTCTTCTTCGGTCGTGCGGGCTTTCGCGGCGATGTTCTCTTTCACGGCAGCGGCGGGAGCG
Organism: uncultured Acidobacteriota bacterium; assembly: GCA_963787685.1. Taxonomy (GTDB): domain Bacteria; phylum Acidobacteriota; class Terriglobia; order Terriglobales; family Acidobacteriaceae; genus Sulfotelmatobacter. Next base: position 345,577 of record CAWBED010000014.1, on the reverse strand, counting down.
GTACGCGCGAGATCCCTCACTTCGCCTGAAAGTCGGCTCCGTTCGGGATGACGCCTGACGATTAAAGTCAAACAACAAAACTCACCACAGGGGACACAGAGTCTCACAGGGGAATACGGCTTTCATGGAAGTCCGACTCCGGGGCGGAGGCCCGGATTCATTGGACGCTCTGACGTGGCCCTTGAAGGGCCGCTCTTCTTCGGTCGTGCGGGCTTTCGTGGCGATGTTCTCTTTCACGGCAGCGGCGGGAGCGGTACGCGCGAGATCCCTCTCTTCGCCTAAAAGGCGGCTCCGTTCGGGATGACGCCTGACGATTAAAGTCAAAAAAACTCACCACAGGGGACACAGAGTCACACAGGGAAATACGGCTTCCAATGGGAGTTCGACGATTAAGGCAAACAACAAAGCTCACCACAGGGTCCCACGGGGAATACTGGAGTACCGCTCCAAAGGGAGTGGTCCGGTTGCCGGGGGTGGGGCATTACCTAGGTCATCTTGGGGAAGGTGACGATTCGAGCGATCATGCTGAGAGAGAGCTGTGAAGGCGGCGCGAGTTGTCGGCTGAGCTTTCGCTCGGCTCGGCGGATCGAGATCCGGCCGACATGGCTTGTGAGACTCCCTACATGAATATTGATGACCTGCTGCGAATAGCGACGGAACGGCGAGCCAGCGACTTGCACTTGAAGGTGGGAAATTATCCTCACTTGCGCATTGACGGTGAACTGGTGCCGCTGACGGACCAGCCGCGCATCAGCGCGGAAGACATGCTGAACATGGCCTTCAGCATGATGTCGGCGCGGCAGAAACAGAAATTCAAAGAGACCACGGAAATCGATATGGCGTACGGCGTCGCCGGATTGGGACGCTTCCGTGTGAACATCTTCCAGCAGCGCGGCAACGTGGGGTTGGTGCTTCGTGTCATTCCGACGAAGATTCGCGCGCTGGATGAATTGTTCCTGCCGAAGGTCGTCGAACAGATTTGCGATATGCCACGCGGGCTGATCCTGGTGACGGGAGTTACGGGTTCCGGTAAGTCAACGACGCTGGCGGCGATGGTTGATCGCGTGAATTCATCGCGAGCGGAACATATTGTGACGATCGAAGACCCGATCGAATTTCTGCATCGCGATAAGAAGGGATACGTCAACCAGCGTGAAGTCGGCGTGGATACGCCTTCGTTCGGAGCGGCGCTGCGCGCTTCTCTGCGTCAGGATCCGGACGTGATCCTGGTGGGCGAAATGCGAGACCTGGAAACGATTTCGACGGCGCTGCATGCGGCCGAAACGGGCCACATGGTGTTCTCGACGCTGCACACTTTGGACGCGGTGGAAACCATCAACCGCGTGATTTCGATTTTCCCTCCGCCAGAGCAGAAGCAGATTCGGATGCAGCTGGCAGCGGTTATGCGTGCCATCGTCAGCCAACGGCTGGTACGCCGCTGCGATGCTGAAGGCCGCGTGCCTGCGGTCGAAGTGATGATCAATACAGCTTATATTCGCGAATGTATTCTCGTGCCGGAAAAGACGCGGTCGATTCGCGACGCGATCTCGGCAGGCACTTCGCAATACGGCATGCAGACATTTGATCAGTCGCTGTGGGATCTGTTCCAGGCTGGGCTGGTCAATTACGAAACGGCGCTCGAGAACGCTTCGAACGCGGACGACTTCAAGCTGCGCATGGCGGGCATCGCTTCGACCGCGGACATTTCGCGGCAATCGATGCAGTCGGCAGGGTTTGGGGGACGGTAGGGCAGGTTTCAAAGTTTCACGTTTCACAGTTTCACGCTTCAAAGCTCGGAATATCACCTTCTGGTTCGATTATCTCCTTGGATAGGGCACGCAGGTTGCGTGCCCTCTTTTTTTTCCACCGTTCGTCCAACAAGAAACCTTTCACCACAGGGGACACAGGGTTTCACAGGGGGAAACCCTTTGGGGCGATTTGCGCTATCGTTACGGCATGGCTTTCTCGCGGCCGAAGCGGCGACAGTATTCTGAGGACGAAATGTACGAGTACGCCGTGGGAGCGCTGGCGCGGCGTATGCGGACAGTGGCGGAATTGAAGCGGTTGATGCGGGCGCGGGTGGAAGAGCCGGAGTCAGAATATGCGGAGACGCTGGTGGAGTTGGTGATCCGGCGACTGAAGGATCAGGGATATCTGAATGACGCGAAGTATGCGGCGTATTACTCGTCGATGCGCCGGGACAATCAGAAATTCGGGCGGCGGCGGGTCGAAACCGAGTTGAAGACGCGCGGTGTCCACGGGACGGTGATTGAGAAAGCGATCGAGTCCGCGTATGACGGCGTGAGCGAGGAGAAGCAGGCGCGGGAATATCTTCGCAAGAAGCGAATGCAGAAACCGAAGGATCAGAAGCAGACGGCGCGGATTTTCCGGCAAATGATGCGGGCGGGCTTCGGGATGAAAACGATATTTTCGATTCTGAAGAAGTGGGATGTGGATGATGAGACGTTGAGCGTGCTGGAGAGCGAAACGAGCGAAGGATGACTGGGTTGCGACTCAATCGAGATCGTTTTCACCACGAAGGGCACGAAGTTACACGAAGGAAAGCAACAAAAACAGAGAACGCTCATATTTTCATGTCGCTCATGTTTTCAACTCGCACATGGGACTTTCCGCCTTACCTCTCGCTTGATTGCGCCAGCCTCGGAAATCGTGCATACTCCAAAAACGATCCTCAGTAACACAAGGAGAAAACTTATGAAGACCAAGTTGGCAGGGATACTTGTGACCGCTCTACTGAGTGCTGTGCCGTTCGCAATTGCGCAGGACACGAGCACTGATAAGAAGGGCGCGGGCACGGAGATGAAGGACGCGACCAAAACCGCAGGAAAAGATACGGAAAAGGCCGCCGAGAAGACTGGACATGCGACGAAGGTCGCGGCCAAGGATACAGGGAAGGGCGCCAAAGTCGCTGGGAAAGATACCGAGAAAGCCGCTGACAAGACAGGCAAGGCTACAGAGCACGTCGCAAAGAAGACGGGCAGCGTCGTGAAGACGGGTGCAAAGGACGTTGGCCACGATGTGAAGAAGGGCACCGAGAAGACCGTTGATGCGGTGAAGTAACGCGCGCGGGAAAAGAATCACCACAAAGGGCACAGAGGAACACAGAGGGACGATCTCTCTGAGTTCCCGGTGCCCTCTTGATTTGGGCGCTATCGTTTAGAATTAAGTTTCCATGCTGACAGGTTCTGAAATCCGCCGAAAATTCCTGGACTTCTTTGTGCAGAAGGGGCACAAGGAGGTGCACTCGTCCTCGCTTGTCCCGGCTAACGATCCTACTTTGCTGTTCACCAATGCGGGGATGAACCAGTTCAAGGACGTGTTTCTTGGGCTGGAGAAGCGCGATTATTCGCGCGCGACGACTTCGCAGAAGTGCGTGCGGGCCGGCGGGAAACACAACGATCTGGAGAATGTGGGATTCACGAACCGGCATCACACGTTTTTCGAGATGCTGGGGAATTTTTCGTTCGGCGATTACTTCAAGAAAGATGCGATCGCCTACGCGTGGGAATTGATCACTTCGCCGGAGTGGTTTGGAATCGCGAAGGACAAGCTCTATGTGACGGTATTCAACGGCGAAGGTGGATTGCAGCGCGACGCCGAGGCTTACGACTTATGGCTCGGACAAGGCGTGCCGAAAGAGCGCATCTTCGAGATGGGGTTGAAGGATAACTTCTGGCAGATGGGCGACACCGGCCCTTGCGGTCCATGCAGCGAGATTTACTACGACATGGGCGTGGCGGCGTCGGACCAGGGACATGCGGATTGCGCGTTCGGATGCGATTGCGGGCGGTATGTAGAGATCTGGAACCTGGTGTTCATGCAGTTTGACCGGGATGCGTCGGGGAAACTGAATCCGCTGCCGAAGCCGTCGATTGATACGGGCATGGGACTGGAGCGAACTGCAGCGGTGCTGCAGGGCGTGATTTCGAATTACGACACTGATTTGTTTACGCCGCTGATTAAGAGGGCGGCGGAGTTGACGGGAGCCGAGCTTCGCTCGGCCGGACAGCCGGGGGCGGCTGTCCCCACACAAGATCGGACGGCCGATGGCGGCCGTCCCCACATGAGCGGTGGCAGTTCCGATCACAAGGCGGCGGCTTCTCTGCGCGTGATCGCAGATCATTCGCGGGCGGCGACATTTCTGATTTCCGATGGAGTTCTGCCGTCGAATGAAGGTCGCGGATATGTGCTTGCGAAAGATTATCCGGCGAGCGATTACGCACGGACGATTACTCGGGCAGACCAAGCCGTTCTTGTATCAGATGGTGTTTGCGGTGCGGGATTTGATGCGGGATGCGTATCCGGAATTGGATGAGACGGCGGAGCGAGTTTCGAAAGCGGTGCAGGCGGAAGAGACTCGGTTCGCACATACGATGGATGTCGGGTTAGAAAAGCTGGAGACGCTTCTGAAGAGTTCTACCGAGAAGCTAGCGGGAGAAGATGCTTTCAAGCTCTACGACACGTTCGGTATGCCGCTCGACTTCATGCAGGATGCGGCGCGTGATCAGGGAATCGAATTTGACCGGGCTGGTTTTGATCATGCGATGGAGGAGCAGAAGTCGCGGGCTCGGGCTTCGTGGAAGGGCGCGGCGAAGCAGACGGCAAATCCGGCTTACCAGTCGCTACCGAAGTCCGAGTTTGAGGGATACCGGCAAACTCGGTCTGACGGCTGTGAGGTGTTGGCGATCATCTCTAAGTCAGGCGGGCACAACGGGCAGGGCGTGCGAGAGTTGAAGGCGGGAGAAGAGGGCGAGATCATTCTCGACCACACTCCGTTTTATGCGGAGGCTGGCGGACAGGTGGGAGATCGTGGATGGTTTTATTCGGACGATCACAACACGGTGATCGCCGAAGTGAAGGGATGCTATTACCCGATTCAGGGAGTGAGAGCACATCAAGTTGTGGCGAAGTCTCCAATTCGCGTTGGGGATAAGGTCGACGCCATCGTGAATACGGATGTCCGCGAGTCGACGATGCGGAATCATACGGCTACGCATTTGTTGCACGCTGGATTGCGCGAAGTGTTGGGCAAGCATGTGAAGCAGGCGGGGTCGCTGGTGGCGCCGGGGCATCTGCGGTTTGATTTTTCGCACTTCACTGCGGTCGCGGATGAAGAGCTGCAGGACATTGAGGACATCATTAATAAGGAAGTGCTGCGCGATCGGAAGGTGGATACGATTGTGGATGTGCCGATCGATGTGGCCGTCAACGAGTATCACGCGATGGCGCTGTTCGGAGAGAAGTACGGGGACAAGGTGCGCGTGGTCAAGATCGGCGATTTCTCGACCGAGCTTTGCGGCGGAACACATACGGCGTGCGACTGGACAGATCGGGCTGATCAAGATTTTGAAGGAAGGCAGCGTTTCGTCGGGGGTGCGGAGAGTCGAGGCAATTAGCGGCGAGGGATCGCTGAAACATTTCCGGAAGGATCATCAACTGGAGAACGTTGTTTCATCGTTCGTCTCTCCCACCCTTGCGCAAAAGGCGCGCAAGGATGGGGCACCCATTTCTCCGGTAGATCTCGACAGCGAAAAACAATTCTCTCCGGCCGATGCGCTTAAGGCGGAGCTTGAGAAGAAAGATGCGGAGATCAAGCGGCTGACGCGGGAATTGGATCAGGTGCGGATGAAGTCGGCTTCGTCTTCGGCGGCGAATGTCGGAGAGAAGATCAAGGAAGTGAAGGGCGTGAAGGTGCTGGCGCATCGCGTGGACAATCTGGAGCGGGCGCAGCTACGAACGCTGGTGGATCAATTGCGCGACAAGATTGGATCGGGCGTGGTGGTGCTGGGATCGGCGTCGAATGGAAATGTGGCGCTGATTGTGGGCGTGACCAAAGATCTTACTTCGCGCGTGCAGGCTGGAAAGGTGATCGGCCCGGTAGCGGTGAAAGTCGGCGGCAAGGGCGGAGGACGTCCGGATCTGGCGGAGGCGGGCGGGAAAGATGCGTCCGCGCTGGATGCCGCGCTGGATGGAGCTTACGGCGTGGTGGAGGGATTGCTCGCGTGATTTCCGACGAGGCCGTGAAAGAGCGGCTGAGGTTCATCAAGCATAAAGGGCAGGCAATTTTTATGATCGACTTCAGCCAATGTCCGGCGAAGGAGATCCTGCTGCTGCTCGACCAGGTTCACGCTCACATCGCGCGGCATGCGCCGGGTTCGATGCTGACGCTGGGGGACTTTACGGAAGCCGAGATCGATAAGGAAGTCGCCACGAAGATCAAGAAGGTTCTGGTGCTTGACCGGCCCTTCGTGAAGCGATCGGCGTGGACCGGGACTGAAAGCTTGCCGCATGTTTTCTACGAGAACTTCAAGAGCTTCTCGCAACGAGAGCTGCCGATCTTCAAGACGCGAGAAGAGGCGATGGATTGGCTGGTGGAGTAAGAGCAGTTCTCAGTTCTCAGTTCTCAGTTCTCAGTTCTCGGTTCTCGGTTCTCGGTTGCAGCTTCCTGACTAACGACTCTCCTTGGAGTGCGATTCCAATAATTTCTTGGTGAGCAGGACCATGCCGAAGATCTGCGTCCATTCTGAGACGATGTTTCCTACCACTTGTCCCCATTTCGAGTTGGGATCGCTCTTGGCGAACAGCCAAACCCAGCCGATGCCGGTGATTGCCAGAAAAATGCTCAGGGAATGATCTTGCAGCACGCGGAGCAGCGGCGTGAGCCAATGATTCGGAGGCCGCCGGCTCTCGACTGAACCGATTTCGAAAAGATATTTGGTGGCGAGCACGGTAACGAGAAGGCCGGACCAGTCGGCGATCGCGTTCCCGAAGAAAGATCCGAGATGCGTGCTGGGATTGGATCGAATATAGAGAATGATCCAGGCGAGCAAGACGAGGCTGGTCACGAGACTCAGGGAGTGGCGGTGGAAGAAGGTCGTTCGTGCTTTGCGCATCCTGGTTCGATGACGGGAGTGAAGGCAAGGCTGCTTTTATCCGGCACCGACATTCGATGCGGACGGTGAGTTCGATCCAGCGCCGTTCAGCTACGCCACTTGAGGGTGACCGGAGCCTGCATTGGGTGCTTCATGGGTTGGCCGGTACGCTTTGCTTCCTGATACGCCGCTTTCAATTGGAAATACCACTTGGCAGGACGGTCTGCGTCGTCGATCAGCATAAGGTGCGGGTTGTGCTTCAAGCCTTCCGACTGAAGTTCCATGGTGCGGCGATCCTGCTCGACGAATTTTCCGAAAACAAATTTCAGAAGCTCGGGCACGAACGGGACCCATCGAAAAAGGTTCCAAGCGGCGACGACGTCGATGCGGCATTGATTGCGCGTGATCGGGGTAACCGTGGTCAGGCTGGAGAACCAGTATTTGCCGGCGCGGATGGTTTCGGTGCGAATGTTGGGCAGAACGAAATCGATGGTCGTCGTGATGGAATCGGCGTTCAGCATAAAGCCGCAGAAGTTTATAGGGCGCGGAGTTTGAGCTGGGTGTGTGCGTGCTCATGCGGAAGCCGTTGGGGATAGGCTCGAAGTGTTTCTTCTTCTCGTGAATGCTGTGCTGGGTGCGCCACCACCAGGCTTGGTGGACGAAGGGTCCGTGTGCGGGATCCATCAGGCCGATAATGCCGTGGTCGATGCTGACGGGCATCTCTGCCTGAAGGTAAGCGAGTTTATATTTGTCGCTGAATTTTTCGATCTGCGGAGCGGCGTCAGGAGCTTCTTCCGGCTTGGCAAAACCTGCTCCGGACGGGCCGGGATCAGGGATGTAGACCCATATGAAATAGTCGCGCTCCTCGCACGGGTAACTGCCGGCATAGATGCGGTCGATCTTGAGGGTCTGATCGGAAGTGAGCGAAGGGATCGACTGACATTGTCCGTTGTGCACGTCGAACTGCCAGCCGTGATAAACGCACTCGAGGTTTTCTCCGTCGAAATTGCCGCAGTTGAGAGGCATACCGCGATGGGGACAGGCGTCGCGCAGGGCGAAGGGATGTCCCTGGCGATCGCGGCCGATGACGAGAGGGATCTCAAGCAGAGTCGCCTTATGGAGTTGGTTGCGGTGAACGCGGTCGGCAGGCAGGGCACGATACCAGAAACCTGTCAGCATCAAGGTATCGGTGGCCTGTCGTTGGGGAAGATCGAGTTCGGGCATGAGAAATTCGCTTGCTGATTTTTGATGGTTGAATGAAAACCTTATGCTAGCATCCGCTGGACTTTGTGGCGGGGGAAGCTTCTCACCACAGGGGGCACGGGGTTTCACAGGGGGTAAGACCGAATTACTGGACTGATTCCAACATGGAATTTATTGGGAACTTTCGTCGGCTAACCACGGTACAGCGGAACACTTTCATCGCTTGCTTTCTGGGGTGGGCGCTGGACGCGTTTGATTTTTTCATTCTGACCTTCTGCATCAGCGCGCTGGCGGCGCAATTCCAGGCCAAGGTTTCGGCGGTGACGGAAGCGGTGTTTATCACGCTGGCATTTCGGCCGGTGGGAGCATTTCTGTTTGGCCTGATGGCGGACCGCTTTGGACGGCGGGTCACGCTGATGATCGACATCATTGCGTACTCGGTGTTCGAGCTGGCTTCGGCGTTCGCGCCATCGTTGAAAGTGTTCATCATCACGCGGGCGTTCTTTGGAATTGCGATGGGAGGAGAGTGGGGCGTGGGCGCGGCGCTGGCGTTTGAAACTTTGCCGTCGGAGAAGCGCGGATTTTTCTCTGGCTTATTACAGGAGGGATATGCGGTCGGATTCCTGATGGCCGCGCTGGTTTATGGAATCGCCTTCGAGTATGTGGGATGGCGAGGCATGTTCGTGATCGGCGCACTGCCGGCGTTTCTGGTGATTTATATCCGAACGAAAGTCGACGAATCTCCAGCGTGGTTGCATGGTCGCGTTGCGCAGAAAGCAGAGCCCGCGGTTGGCAAGAGTGTCGTCAGGTTTCTTGGGCCGTTTCTTCTGATGATGGTGCTGATGTTCGCATTCAATTCTTTCAGCCACGGTACGCAGGATTTGTATCCGACATTTCTGACCAAGGGACATAAGCTCGGGCCGCATGCGGTGATGTTAGTGGCGGTGATTGCAAACATCGGAGCACTCGTGGGGGGAGTTGTATTTGGGAGCTGGTCGGAGAAGATTGGGCGGCGGCGCGCGATTGTGATTGCGGCGTTGCTATCGATTCCAGTCATTCCACTGTGGGCTTATTCGAAAACAATTCCGATGCTCGCGTTGGGTGGATTCCTGATGCAGTTTATGGTGCAGGGTGCGTGGGGCGTGATTCCGGCACATCTGAATGAATTGTCTCCGGCTCCGGTGCGCGGAACATTTCCAGGGTTGGCATATCAGCTGGGAAATCTTCTTGCTTCCAAGAATGGCGTGTTGCAAGCGAAGTTAGTAGAGACGAGATATGGCGGCTATTTTCCTCCCATGCTGGCATGGACGGTTTTGCTGGTGGCTTCGCTGGTCGCGGTGGTCACAGCGAGCGGCAAAGAGCGGCGCGGAGCCGATCTTTCGAACACAAGTTAATGATGGAGAATCGATATTGTAGAGGGGTATGCAAGATTTAGCATACTCGCGGGATGGCACGAAGGAATCATTGTCAGAGAAAGATTCCTATGGTACGTTTAGGGTAAATCCCACGCCTTCGTCGTTGCATTCACCGGGTCCAAACGATCAAATTGATCAGCGCGAGTGCGTGTATCCAAGGTAGCGCCACATGAAGGAAATCACTATGGATCCCGTAACAAGCGGTGAATCCGTCGACCGAGAAAACTTCGCCAACCGCAAGCTGATTCGTCCAACGTTGCCCCGTCCGGAAAATCACGGAAACCACAATGCAGCGCCTGTTCAGACGCAGGAACGCCGTGAACGGCCAGAGCGGCATGATCGTCCCGAGCGCATGGAACGGGGAGAGCGTCCCGATCGAGGCGACCGCGCCATGAGCGGCCCCGGCGGAAAGAAGGCAGCGCCTCCGGAGCAGACCAATGCCGAGAATTTTTATTATCAGAAGCAGATGCAATCGCGGACGCCGATGGTGATTGTGCTGCGCGATGGCGAAGAAGTTCACGGCATCATCGAATGGTATGACCGGAACTGCATCAAGGTGAATCGCGAAAGCGGCGAACCGAATTTGATGATCTATAAGCCGGCGATTAAGTACATGTTTAAAGAGGGCGAGAATCTGAAGTAGGCAGTTTTAGTTTCAAAGTTTCGCGTTTCAAGGTTTCTAACGAACTCTTCAACATTTGGCATTCCCACCCTACGAAAATCGCGTAGGGTGGGCCTTCTCAGATTTCTCCCTTTTACTTACTTTCATCCCTGGGGCTAAAGCCCCGTCATGCGTGAGCACTCTTACGCGGCCCTTAAGGGCCGCTCTTCCACGGTTGCGCAGGCAGCGCGTTTGCACAAGCAGCACGGCTGCGCGGACTTCCGGTTGCACCGACTGCACGATTGCGCAGACGACATAGCTCAGTCGCCGCATACACATTTCCTTTTGGCAGGTGTCGCGGCAGTGTGGTGTGAGCGCGGGGAAATCCCCATTCTGCGCGGCTGAAGCCGTGCCCTGATACGAATCTAAATCTAAAGCTTTGGCAGGACGATTCCTTTTTGTGACTGGTATTTGCCTTTGCGATCGGCGTAGCTGATTTCGCAGACTTCGTCGGATTCGAAGAAGAGAATCTGGCAGAGGCCTTCGTTGGCGTAAATGCGCGCCGGTAGCGGCGTCGTGTTTGAGATTTCGAGAGTGACGAAACCTTCCCACTCGGGTTCGAAGGGCGTGACGTTGACGATGATGCCGCAGCGTGCGTAGGTGCTCTTGCCGACGCAGATGGTGAGGACGCTGCGCGGAATCTTGAAATATTCGACGGAGCGGGCCAGAGCGAAGGAGTTGGGCGGAACGATGCAGATGTCGGTCTGCACAGTGACGAAAGATTTTTCGTCGAAGTGTTTCGGATCGACGATTGAAGAATTTACGTTGGTGAAGATCTTGAATTCGTCCGCCACGCGCAGATCGTAGCCGTACGAGGAAAGTCCGTAGGAGATCACGCCCTCACGCACCTGCTTCTCGGAGAACGGATTGATCATGTCGTGTTCCTGGGACATCTTGCGGATCCAGCGGTCGCTCTTCAGCATGAAGCTCCTTGGAAGAATTTAGTGATTGAGTAATTTTGCAATTGGGTAATTGAAAAGCTCACGGGCTCGGCAGATGGGTCGTTGCCAACACAAATCTACAAAATTAGCCCGATTCCACAATTACTCAATTCGATTGGCTGGGTGCATGCCAGTTTACGGGATAGATGCTCGGGTTGACAATCTCACTTATCTCCCATAGCATCAATCACTTGAAGGATCAACTTGACCCTGCAAGCGGGAGCCTCTTGTGATCAAGCTCGATATCATCAATGAAGTGGTGGCCAAAACCGGTATCACCAAGACCAAGGCGGAGTTAGCCGTGGAAACCGTCTTCGAAAGCATGAAGAAGGCGCTGGCGGCGGGAAGCCGCATTGAGTTGCGGGGCTTTGGCGTGTTTAACGTGCGCCCGCGCAAGACGGGCATCGGGCGGAATCCGCGAACGGGAGCGGAAGTGTCGATCCCACCGGGACGAGCCGTACGGTTCAAGCCCGGCAAAGAGCTGCAGTCGATCGACTAAGCGTTAGCGCGACAACGCTGCGCGCTGGAAGGCGAGACCGCGAAGCACGGGCTGAAGCTGTTTCGCCATCGGAACAAACGCCTTTCCCCACAAGACGAAAAGCTACTTCTTTCAACACAATCGTGAGCGGTCCCGGATAGCGAACCGGGGATGGACAAAATTCGCTCTTAAAACGAGCCAGCGAGCCCGGCCCCGGGCCAAAGTTGTAGCGGCTCGTCCCCAAGCGGTACATATCCCGCATCGAATGCCAGTGCAGGAACGCGGCTGAGTTGCGGTGTTCCCCGTCAAATGCAGCCAAGGAACAATGGGCTGTCGTGCGGTCGCGGAACACGAGCGTGCTGCCCACGACTTTGCCATCGAGAGTGGCCGTGTAGAGACGGGCGCGGTTGTAGGGTTGCGCTTCGCTCATGAGATCCGAGTAAAACGAGAGAGGTCGTTCCAGGCGAAAGTGCTTGCGTTCGGCACAATCCTGGAAGAGCGGCCACGCCTGCTGCAGGGCAGCGGGAGAGTCGGTGGAGTGGAATTGATATCCGGCCTCGGTGCCGCGGCGAATCTTGCGGCGCGCCTCGCGATCGAAGCTGGCCAATGTTTCTTGTTCGCTATCGTGCTGGTTGACGATGTAGTCCTCGGACAGGACGGGATAGTCCAACAGGTACGGGAAGGCGTCCGAATCGATTGCATTTCCGGCGGAGGCGATGGTGGTCAAGACCTCCGGATCAGAATGCGTGAAGCGAAGGAACATGAAGCCGTTCGAGCTTGCCCAGGCAAAGAGCTGCCGGAACATCCCGCGAGTGAGCGGAAAATGCGGAGCTATGCGGGCTGGACCGCGAAAGACGAGGCCGATTTTGGTCGGACCAAATCCTATGGAAAGGATGGTCACAAGAGCCAAAGGATCGCGCTCATCACCCCAGAAAAGGTAGCGGGGAGTGATCCACATGCGACGATAGGGCTCATTCCAGAATGGAAACTGGTAGATCGGAGCGTCGGTTTTGCGAAGAATATTGTTCCAGCGAGGCAAGTCTTGCTGGGTAAGTTCCGACCATGCGACAGAAATTGGCGCACTCGTCGATCGGACCTCGAAGGCAGAAATCGGGGCAGCCAGACTCATTTTGAGAGACCAAGTTCGGGGAGGATTAGTGCCGGGGAGGATCGCTTTACCGAGGAGGGAGTTTTCGGCGCAGCGGCGTCAGGCTTTGCCGTTGGGGATCGGGCTAAAAGGCCCGGAACAGCGCCTAACGTTTGTAAATTCTAGGTCATTTTTGTTACACCCGAAATAGCCCGTTCGTAATGGCCCGGATAGGCGATAACTATCGGGTACTGCATGAAGCCGGGGCCGAAATCACGGATTTTCAGCGATCGTAGTAGCATCAGAAGATAGCTTGATTTGAAGTACGCCCGAAGAATTGCATGTCTGAACCTGGCCCCCCGATTCCTACATCCACGATCGAGTTCTACCACGCGCTTCCAGTCCCGGAAGGGCCGCCTCCGCGAGAACACTACTGGCTACACGCCTTGTTGCTGGTGGCAACCTGCTTCACGACGCTGGTGGTGGGAGCGCGGATGGAGTTTAATTTCCTGCACAATTTGCCTCCGTTTGCAGCCGGGGATGAATACATACCGTTCTTTCCCATCGGCTGGGTGTTAGCGCGGCCTTCGAGACTACTACTTGGCATCCCGTTTTCTGCGACGTTGCTGACGATCTTGCTGGCGCATGAAATGGGGCATTACTTGTACTGCAGGTATTACGGAGTGCGCGCGACGCTTCCGTTTTTCATTCCCGCGCCGACATTGATTGGAACGCTGGGAGCGGTGATTCGAATCAAGGCGCCGATTCGTTCGCGGGCTGCGTTGTTTGATATCGGGATAGCGGGGCCAATCGCGGGATTTGTGGTTGCCATTGCGACCCTGGCGGTGGCGATGACGATTTCGAAGCCGCTAGTGCCGGGGATGGGGCCGTCAGATTTGCGGCTTGGGATATCCGGAAATTTTTTATCTCGTGCACGATGCTTTGCGCAGCTTTGTACCGGGCCACGCAACTGCGTCACTGCCGCTGGGGCGGGTATATCTGCATCCGACGGCAATTGCAGCGTGGGTGGGCATGTTTGCGACCGCGCTGAATTTGCTGCCGAGCAGCCAGTTGGATGGCGGCCATATTGTTTATGCGTTGGCACCACGCGCGCATCGAGTGATTTCGTGGATCACGGTGATCGTGCTTGTCTTCCTGGGACGTATGTACGTGGGATGGCGCGTGTGGGCGGGGCTGATCATTGTGATGAATGTCCTTACGTACCGGCAGCAGCAGGCACCGGACTTCCCTTCCCTTCCGGGCAACCGGTGGATTCTCGCGTTGCTGGCGGGAGTCATGCTGGCGCTGACCTTCACGGTTTCTCCTTTTGAAATGAGTTGGAGGTAGGGCAGGCTTTGGCCCTGCGTCATGCGCACTGGACTACGGTATTCAAACGTTTTAATATGGCTGCGCCATGAATCGACCTGCCCTACTCGCCGCCGTTCTTCTCGCTTTCTTCCAAGTCAGTTTCACACACGCGCAAGTGGTGGAAGTTGACACCACTCACGCCACGAATCATTTCGTTCCGAAAGATACGCTGGGCGCGGGAGTCGACCGGATTTCAGTCGAGGCAATCGATAAAGATCTGCTGCAACCCACTCTTAGTCAAACGCAGGAGTCTGGATGGCAGCCGGTGACGTACCGGCAGAATACGGAACTGGCGATCGAGGCGTGGCATTGGAATCCGAAAGGAACGTGGAGCGATCCGGCGGGGAAAGGATATTTCGTCGGATCAGCGAATCCGACGGAGATGCTTCGCTACTCTTATGGCTATGGGTTGCCGCGGCGCGGCTTCACGCGAAACGACGGCACAGAGAACGTTGGATTTTCGCGGCTGACGGATGGCGATCTCGCATCTTTTTGGAAAAGCAACCCCTATCTCACGCAGCGATTCACGGGAGAGAGTGACGCGTTGCATCCACAGTGGGTCGCTGCTCGATCTCGCGCAAATGCAGCAAGTGGACAGCATCCGGATCGCGTGGGGAGAACCTTTCGCGAAGGTCTATAAGGTGCAGTATTGGACGGGTGGCGAAGACCCGATTCATGCGCCGACGCGAGGAGTGTGGCAGACGTTTCTTCAGGGCGCCGTAGAAGCGGGAAAAGGGGGAACGGAGACGTTGCGGTTGATGGGAAGCACGGTTCCAGTGCGCTTCGTCCGAATATGGATGACGGAATCGTCGAATACGTGCGATGCGGATGGAGCCGGCGATCCGCGGAATTGCGTAGGATATGCGATTCGCGAGATTTATCTCGGCACGATGACGAAGGATGGAGCGTTCCACGACATTCTTGCGGCACACGCAAGACCAGGAGCAGACGACAACGTATTGCTCGTCCGTAGATCCGTGGCACCAGGCTTCGGACATCGGCGCGACGACGCAGGCGCAGATGGGATTCGACCTGTTCTTTACCAGCGGCGTAACGCGCGGGCTTCCGGCGATGATTCCCGTCGCGATGCTGTACGAGACGCCGGAAAATTCCGCGGCAGAACTTGCGTACTTGAAGAAGCGGAATTATCCGGTTTCGTATGTGGAGATGGGAGAAGAGGCCGACGGCCAGTACATGCTTCCAGAAGATTACGCGGCGCTCTACTTGCAGTGGGCAACGGCGCTGCACAAGGTTGATCCGGCGTTGAAGCTGGGCGGACCGTCGTTTCAAGGAGTGAATCGCGACATTGAAGTGTGGCCGGACGCGAACGGGAAAGTCTCGTGGCTTGGGCGTTTCGTCGACTACCTCAAACAGCACGGGCGCATGAACGATCTAGCGTTCTTTTCGTTCGAGCATTATCCGTATGATCCATGCCGAATTCCGTGGGGGATGCTCTATGACGAACCGGAACTCGTGAGCCACATTATGCAGGTATGGCACGACGACGGGATTCCAGCGGATATGCCAATGTTCATCACCGAGGGAAATCTTTCGTCGGGAGCGAGCGAAACCTTTCAGGATATTTTTGCCGGGGTATGGCTGGCGGACTATATCGGATCGTTCCTGAACGCAGGGGGAAACGGGGTTTACTTCTTCCACTATCTGCCGCTGCATATGGAGCCGGGATGCAACGGCTCTCCGGGAACATTCGGGATGTTCACTATCAACGGGAATTACGAGATCCAGCAGCGGTTGGCGCAGTTTTACGTGGCGCAACTCATTAATCTGGATTGGGTGCAGCCGGACGGTGGGGCGCACCAGGTGTATGCGGCAAAGAGCGATGTCGAAGATGGCGCTGGGCATGACTTGGTGACGGCGTATGCGGTGAAGCGTCCGGATGGGAAGTGGTCGCTGATGCTGGTGAATCGCGATCAGGAAACTGCGCACAAAGTGAGAGTGGCGTTTCGCGGGGAATCTGCGCACGAAGAAAGCTTTGCTGGACCCGTGGACGTCGCAACGTTTGGAAGCGCGCAGTACCAGTGGCATCCTTCGCACACGCGATTTGAAGCGCACGCGGAGCATGCCGCCGAGAGGACCGTGGTTGCTTATACCAAAGGCTGGGCGGATCCGGATGGGCCGCATTGCACGCACCAAGCTGACTGCGGGAAAAGATACGTTGTATGAAGTGCCGGCTGCGTCGGTGGTTGTGATTCGAGGAGCCGTAGGCTCGCATTGATCGACTTCTGGAGCCGACCTGGGCGACGTTACATTAGCCAGAGAGCGTCGACGTCGACGATCACTTGCGTGCGGGGGATCTTTTCTTTAACTGCGTAGTCAAGCATGGCGCGCAGAGTCGTGTGAAGTTGTTTGCGGCTCGGCGACTTCAAGACAAAGTGATAGCGGTAGTCGCGCTTCAATCGCATGATGGGAGCGGCGGCTGGACCGAGCACCCGGACGCCTTCGTGCCGCGTCTGATCGAACCACTTCCCGAGTGTTCCGGACCATTGCAGGGCGTCGTCAAGCTTGTCGCTGCGAATCAGAACATTGGCAAGGGCTGAGTATGGCGGATAGTGCATCCAGCTGCGGAATTGAAGCTCTTTTTCGTAGAAGCCGATGAAGTCGTGGCGTGCGGCGTATTGGACGGCGTAGTGATCCTGAAAGTAAGTTTGAAGAATAACCTTGCCCGGGGTCTGGCCGCGTCCCGGCGCGTCCGGCGACTTGGGTGAGTAATTGGAAAGTGCGCTCGGCGGCACGGAAGTCTGGGAGGCCGAGAGCGACATCGGCTCCGACGACTCCGACGAGCGTGACGCCGTGAATATCGTGGCCCTTGGCAATCATCTGCGTGCCGACGAGCAGGTCGAGTTCTCCTTCGTTGAGACCACTGAGCGCGCGTTCGAAATCTTCATGGCTGCGGACCGTGTCGCGATCGAGCCGGGCGATGCGCGCTTGAGGGAACATGCCGTGCAGCAACTCTTCCAATTTTTCTGATCCGGTACCCAGGAAATATACGTATTCACTGCCGCAGTGGATGCAGGCTTTGGGAACGGGCGCGGTGTATCCGCAATAATGGCAGACCATCTTGTGCTCGCGCTTATGGTGGGTAAGCGCGATGGCGCAATTCTGGCACTCGAGCTTTTTGCCGCAGGTGCGACAAAGGACTACCGGGGAATATCCGCGGCGGTTGAGCAGGACCATGACCTGCTCTTTGCGTTCAAGACGATCTTTGATCTCGGCGGCGAGTTTGCGGGAGATGACTTGCTCGTGGCCCGTTTCCTGGAACTCGAGGCGCATGTCCACGATTTCGACTTCGGGTAGCGGACGTTTTTCGACACGATCCGGGAGTTCGATCAAGCGCGTACTTGTTCTTCTTTGCGTTGAAATAAGATTCAAGCGAAGGTGTGGCGGAGCCCAACACGACCACGGCATCCGCCATCTTGGCGCGCATTACCGCAACGTCGCGGGCGTGATAACGCGGCGTTTCTTCCTGCTTATAGGAGGAGTCGTGCTCTTCATCAACGATGAGCAGAGCGAGATCGGCAACCGGGGCAAAGACGGCCGAGCGCGTACCGACGACCATGCGCGCTTCTCCGCGCTTGATTCGGTGCCATTGCTCGGCGCGCTCGCGGTCGGAGAGCGCAGAATGAAGAATAGCGACTTCGTCGCCGAAGATCTGATGCAGATCGGCTGCGACTGCGGGTGTGAGGCCGATTTCAGGGACGAGGAGAATTGCAGAGCGTCCAGCTTCGAGGACTGAGCGCATCGCCGCGAGATAAACAGCAGTCTTGCCGGAGCCGGTGACTCCGTGCAGAAGCATTCCAGAGAATTTGTGTGCTGCTACGCTCTCTCGAAGTCGGGCGAGAGCGGCTTGCTGCGGGTGGCTCAGATTGAAGTCGAACAGATTCGGGCGCGGCTTGGCGCGGGACACGGTGAATCCGGCGGGCTCTTCAATGATTTCGATCAGACCGCGCTTAACAAGCGTGGCAAGCGTCGTTCGCGGGACTTCGAGAGCTTGCAGAACTTCGACGGAAACGTTGCCTCCGGCCGCGGCCAGCGTGTCGATGAGAGTTTGCTGGTTGGCGTTCAGCTTGCCTTCGGAAGATTTGAGCCGCGCGATTTTTATGGTGCGAGTTGCATCCTGCGGAGCGGAGACGTCTTCGCGGGCCAGCCATTTCTTGCGGACCATGCCGGCCAAGACAGGTCTCGAAATTCGCGTGGCAGAGCGGAGGGTTTGCTCGCGAACGAGTTCGCCATCGGAGTTGGAGAGATAGTCGAGCACGCTGGAATTCTGTTGCCTGATCTTCGGGGGTGCGCTGGGAACGTGCGGACGATCCGGACATTCCCGCGAGATGCAGCGCCATATGGCCCTGCTCGGTGATGCGGTATCCGACGACGCGCTTGAACTCCGCGCCGAGAGGAAGCATGGTGCGGAACACTTCTCCGATGGGGGCGAGGTAGTAGTCGGCAATCCAACGTCCCAGACGCAAGAGTTGATCATCGAGGACCGGAGCAGCGTCGAGAACGCTCAGAACATTCTTAGTAGCGACAGAAGGCTTGCGGTCGTGAAGGTCAACGACGATGCCAGTGAGGCGCTGCTGGCGGAAAGGAACGAGGACGCGTCCGCCGACGATTGGCGCAGCTTCTGCGGGGACACGGTAAGTGAAGACCATGTCGAGAGGCACGGGCAGGGCTACGTCGCAAAATTCGGGCATCGGTTGGAAGGATAAACCACAGCTCGCGGCGTCTGGGCGCCGGCTCGTTACGCTCGCTGGACGGACGAATACGTCCGTCCCTACGCGTCAGCTTTTGGAGGTTTGAGTCCCAAATATTTCATGACCATCTGCAAATCTTTCCAGGCTTCGCCTTTCTGGCGTGGATCGCGGAGAAGAAACGCAGGATGGTAAGTGACCGCAAGCTTGGATCCCTGCCAGGAAGGATCGCTGGCGCGGGCGCCGGAAGGCATGAAGTCGTAGAAGCGGCCGCGCAGTTCGGACATGGGCGCGTTGATCGCGAGCATATTTTTTGCTGCGACTGCGCCCAGCGCCACAATAACCTTCGGCTTGATTGCGGCAATCTGCCGCATCAGGAATGGGGAGCAGGTCTCGCACTCATCGCGCTCTGGTGTGCGATTGCCGGGCGGACGGCATTTGACGACGTTTGCGATATAGACGTCTTCGCGACGGATACCCATTGCCTTGATCATGTTGTTAAGAAGTTGGCCGGCGCGACCGACGAAAGGTTCACCCTGTGCATCTTCGTCGGCACCGGGACCTTCTCCAACGAACATCAAATCCGCATGCGGATTGCCGACGCCGAAGACGATTTGCTTGCGGCCCTGCTTGTGCAGTTTGCAGCGTGTGCAGTCGCCGAGATCCTCGCGAATCATCTTGAGCGCAGCGATGGGGTCGGAAACTCCCTGCTCGGGCTTTGGAGTGAGCGTCTCAAGAATTGTTTCGTTGGCGGCCTTGGGAACTACGGCGGATCTCTTTGCGGTCATTTCCTCTCGCTGTTCCTGGAATGTGGGCGAAAACGCGGGTTCTTCAACTTCGGCCGTGGGCTCCGCCTCTTGAACGATTGGCGACTCGCGGCGATAGAAATCGTAGATGCCCATCTCGTGACAGTAGCGAACTCGCTCAGCGAGCGCGCGGCGCAGATCATGCTCTAGAGTGCGAGGCATCGGTGGATCGATTGTAATGCAGTGCGAGGCGGACGTGTTCGTGGTAGCGGCGAAGAACAGCAGGTTCCTCGTCGCTTCGCTTCTCGAAATGACAACCGCACTCCCAGGGGTTGCTCCACTCGGAATGACAATGCACTCATGGGGTTGCGCTGACTCGGAATGACAACCGCAGCCGAGATGGTTGCACTTATCGGAATGATAAAGACTAAAAGCCGAAATTACGCTTTGACGGGGGACTTGCGAGATTGGCGGATGCGGACAACCTGGTCGAGAACGCGCTGGGCAACTTCCCACTTGGTGGTTTCCGGGACTTCAACGACTTCGTCGCGGGTAATGATGGTAACGGCGTTGCGGTCAGAATCAAAGCCGACGCCTTCACGGGAAACGTCATTCACGACGATGGCGTCGAGATTCTTCGAAACCAGCTTCTGACGGGCGTTTTCGAGGACGTTTTCAGTTTCGGCGGCGAAACCCACGATCACCTGCGAGGTTTTCTTGAGCGAGAGTTCTTTCAAAATATCGGGCGTGGCTTCGAGATCCAGCGTCATCGGACCTTTGCGCTTGAGCTTTTGTCCAGCAGCCGACTTGGGGCGATAGTCGGAGACAGCGGCGGTCTTGATGACGATGGTGGCTTGCGGGAGCAGATTCATAACGGCATCGCGCATCTCTTCGGCAGACTCGACTCGCGTGACTTCAGCTGCGGAAGGCGGCGTCAGCGAAGTCGGGCCGCTAATGAGAAGAACGCGGGCACCACGACGTAAGGCGGATTCAGCGAGTGCGTATCCCATGCGTCCACTGGAACGGTTGGTGAGATAGCGGACGGGATCGATCTTCTCGCGAGTGGGACCGGCGGTGAGCAACACAATCTCGCCTTGAAGATCCTGCGAAGCGCCGAGAGTTTCCAGCACTGCGGCAACGATGGCTTCGTTCTCCGCCAAGCGTCCGGCGCCGGTCATGCCACAAGCAAGATACCCAGTGCCCGGCTCGACGATCTTTACGCCGCGCTTACGAAGAATCTCGAGATTCGCCCGCGTCGCGGGATGATTCCACATATTTACGTTCATCGCCGGGGCAACGACAACGGGGGCGGTGGTCGCGAGAAAAAGTGTGGTCAGGAAATCGGAGGCGATTCCCTGCGCGAAATGGGCGAGAACGTCGGCGGTGGCGGGAACGACGACGAGGGCGTCAATCGATTGCGCGACGGCGATGTGCTCAATAGCCGAATCGATATTCGGCTCGTGCTCCTCGCCGGGAGAGAACATGCTGGTGATGACTTTTTCACCGGAAATGGCCGCGAAGGTAAGAGGCTTAACAAATTCCTGCGCGGCGCGGGTCATCACGACCTGCACACGAACACCGCGGTCCTGCAGCAGGCGGACGATTTCCGCCGCTTTGTATGCCGCGATTCCACCGGTGACGCCAAGGGCAATCTTCATATCGATTGATTGATGATTCTTAACTGTTGATTGAACAGCCCATCCGACTGTTGGATGAGTCGACCGTCAACAACCACAATCAACAACCCCTCGTTAGTCCTGGCCGAGAGCCTTGTCGAGATTTTCCGCGGCCTGCTCGGCGGCGGTGCGCATCGGCGGAATCTCCCATTTCACCTTGCCGGCGCGAATTTCATCTTGCGCAATGCGGCAGGGCTTGCGGGAGTTGGTATCTACGACTGGCGGCGCGCCCGACTGGAGCTGGCGTGCGCGGCGTGCCGCGACCAAAATGTACCGGTAGTTGCTGTCGAAGCCTTCGATCAACTTCATTGGGACTCTCCGTTAGAAAACAAGTTCGAAGTCGAATCAGAGCCGAACATCCGTCCATGAGTTCCGCAGAACAGGACCAACTTTCGGGCGTGTTCCGCTTCGGGCTATCTTTCCGGTCTGGCGCTCGTTCCCTGCGCCATTGAAATCATACCGCGAAACCTAAGAGTCTGCCGAGCCTGGGGGATCACGAAAGGACGCAAGGATGCGCTGTACCTTCTGCTTCATGTTGGCCAAACGTAAGCGTTCGGCGCGCTGTAGGATCGCAGTCTCCTGCTCGGAGAATGTCTTCTGGTCGCGGCGCAGCCGTTCCGAGAGGACGATGGACACAAGCCTGTCCGCAGATTCTTCCAGTCTGTCGTTGATCAGAACGTAGTCGTACTTGTCGTATTCGGCGATCTCGCCGATGGCGGCGAGCAAGCGGCGCTGGATCACGTCTTCCGGATCCTCGCTGCGATTGCGCAAGCGCCACTCCAGCGTTTTGCGATCCGGAGGGAGCACGAAGATGCTGATCGCGTCGGTGAGATTCCGCTTGATTTGAGCCGCGCCCTGCACATCGATATCCAGAACGAGATCGTTACCTTCGCTGCCCGCGTCGCGAAGAAACTGGCGTCCGGTGCCGTAGAAGTTGCCATGCACGTTGGCGTGCTCCAGGAGTTCACCAGCCTGAATCATCCGCTCAAACTCATCCCGCGAGACGAAGAAATAGTGCTTGCCGTTCTGCTCGCTGCCCCGTGCGGAGCGCGTGGTGTAGGAAATAGAAAAAACGAGGTTAGGGACCAACTTCAGAAGCTCGTTCGTTAATGTGGACTTTCCCGAACCAGAAGGGGCGGAGATGATATAGACGAGTGGCTTGCGATTTGCGGTCATTCCAGGTTTTGCACCTGCTCGCGGGATTTTTCGATCTCTGACTTCATGGCCAGTCCTGCCTCCGTAATTTTAAGGGCTTCGCCGGCGAGGCCCGACGTTTTCGACAGCAACGTATTGGCTTCGCGGTTCATTTCCTGGAGCAGGAAATCCATCTTCTTTCCGATCTCACCACCCTGGTCGAGCAATCCGAGGAAATGCTGGACGTGGGTTTCGAGCCGGACAATCTCTTCTTGAATGTCGCTGCGGTCGACCAAAAGGGCGGCTTCCTGCAATATGCGTTCTTTGTCGATGCTGGCTCCAAGCAACTCCTGCAGGCGGGATTGCAGCCGTTCGGCATAATTCTGGAGAATGGCGCGACGGTGCTGATGGACGCTCTTGCTGGCTTCGGACAAATGAACCATGCGATCGCGAAGCTCGCGGGCGATGCCACGGCCTTCTTCTTCGCGCATTTGATTGAGCCGGTCGAGGGCATCGCCGACTTTAGCCATCACGGCGGACTCCATCTCTCCGTCGGCGCTTTCATTCGCAGATTCGAGTGCGCCCGGAAGACGAAGAATCGCATTGAGATCGGGCACGGCGGCGATGGAAAACTCGGCGGCGGCCGCGCGGAAGGCAGAGATATATCCACCCACGATTTCGCGATTCATGGCAAATGTCTCGTTGCTGGTACGCTCCAGGCTTAGCGAGACCTCAACGTGACCGCGCGCCATCTTTTCCTTGAGCAGGCGGCGGAGCTGCATTTCGAGCGAATCGGTGCCGGAAGGAAGACGAAAGTGCAAATCGAGAAAACGGTGGTTGACGGATTTCAGCGAGAGCACAAATGCCAGTTTGCCACCAGAACTGGAGGGGGCACTCGCACTGTTGACTTCTCCGCGAACCTGCGCAAAACCAGTCATCGAGCGTATGGGCATAGTGGGCCGTGTTCTTACGTTTCTGCAACCGCTTTAGGCAGGTCGGCATTGGCGAACTGCAATTCGTAAAGCCGCCGGTAAGTGCCAACCTGCTGCATCAATTCTTCGTGCGCTCCAATTTCGGCGATGGTTCCATTCTCGATGACGACAATTCGGTTCGCGCGGCGCACGGTTGAAAGACGGTGAGCGATCACAAAGACCGTGCGTCCGCTCATGAGATTGTGCAAGGCGGACTGTACCAGCGCCTCCGACTCGCTGTCGAGAGCAGAAGTAGCCTCATCCAGAATCAAGATGGGCGCGTTCTTCAGCAGCGCACGCGCAATGGCCAAGCGCTGGCGTTCGCCGCCTGAGAGCCGAACGCCGCGCTCTCCGATGACAGTATCGTACCCCGACGGGAGGGCAAGAATGAAGTCGTGAGCGAGCGCTGCGCGGGCGGCGCCCTCGACGTCCTTCAGCGGAACGTGAGGTTGTCCGTAGGCGATGTTGTTGCGCACCGTATCGTTGAAAAGGACGGTATCTTGCGTAACGATGCCGATCTGCGAGCGCAGAGAAGCGAGGGTTACGTCGCGCACGTCGTGGCCGTCGACCAGAATGCGTCCGGCAGTCACATCGAAGAACCGGGGAAGCAGATGGACGAGCGTGCTCTTGCCGGCGCCGCTGGAGCCGACGACGGCAAGAATCTCGCCACGTTTCACTTCGAGGTCGATGCCGCGCAGGATTTCGCGGGAATCTTCGCCGTCGGATTGGTAGGAGAAGCAAACTCCTTCGAAGCGAACACTTTGTGAAAACGGAGGCAGCGCTTTCGCTCGCGGTTTCTCGATTACGACGTCCTCGGCATCCATGAAGGTGAACAACTGCGATGAGGCGCCAAGCGCCTGCTGAAAGCTGTTGTTGAATACGGCGAACTTTCGCACCGGGTTGTACATGCTGAGCACGGCCGCGACGAAGGCGATGAAAGCTCCGAGCGTTAGCTCGTGGTGCGCGATCTGCGCGCGGCCTAATAGAAGCAAGAGCGCGATGGCGATGGCGCCGAAGATGTCCATCAGCGGCGAACTGATCGCGGCGGCCGCCACAGATCGCAGGTTCGCGCGAAACAAGCGCTGCGCAGCTTTGCGGAAGCGCGCAACTTCCCACGATTCCATGCCGAAGGCCTTAACGATCCGGTTGCCGGTGATGGTTTCGTGCAGGATGTTCTGGACATCGGCGAGTTGGTCTTGCCCCGTTCGCGTCGTCGAGCGCACACGGCGACCAATGCGCACAGCCGAGAAAATGATGATCGGGATGAATATCACCAAAACCCAGGCCAGCTTCCCTCCAAGAATCACGACCAGAACCGCGGTGAAGACGAAGGTGAAAAACTGCTGGAGAAATTCGGCAAGGATGCTCGACATGGCGAACTGGACGCGTTCGATGTCGTTGATGATCGTGGAGATCAGAGTTCCGGTAGCGTGCGTCTGGAAAAAAGCGGCTGAGCGTCGCAGGACCGAGTTGTAGAGATCATTGCGGAGGTTCGTAATCATGCCGAAGCCGGCGTGATTCACGAGGTAGGTTCCGGTGTAATCGAAGATTCCTTTCAAGACCGTCGACGCCACAAGCGCGTACGCAACGATGGTCCAAGCGTTATGAAAGTGTGTAGGAACGAAACGCTGAAGGTAGACCGGCTGACCTGTCTGAGGCATCGTGAATAAGACGATATTTTCCGAACCGGATGAGGGGTTCAGCACACGATCGAGGACTGGCTTCAGAAGGACCAGGCGGAAAGCCTCGAGAAAGCCCACGGCCGCCAGAAGAAAGACACCAGGCAACAACTGCAGGAGGAACGGAAGCACGTAGCGGACGAGGCGCATTACTTGCCGCATGGAACTCCCGCGGGCGCCGGGCCGCAATCGCTTGCCGCCGGTGGAATTGAAGTGAGTTGCAAGGACTTATTTTACTTGAGTTGGGAGCTGGGAGAATGACGTTTCCGGTGCCCTGAGTTGTCTAAACGAGGACGGCTCATCGTCCTGCATCAGGCCGTCTCGCGGAGATATTCGTTCTATTCTGGACTGTCGCGGTGCGCGATTTTGACGCGGTATCCGGCGCGGCGAAGGTGCTTGCCGACTTCTTCGGCGATCATCACGGAGCGATGCTGTCCACCGGTGCATCCGAAAGCGATCGTAAGATAACTTTTTCCTTCGTGGATGTAATGCGGCAGCAGATAGACGAGAAGATTGGAAATGCGCGAGATGAACTCGCGCGTTTGGGGGAAGGAACGAATATATTTTGCCACCTTCGGATCGCGGCCCGTCAGCGGACGAAACTCGGGAACGAAGTGCGGATTGGGCAGGAAAGCGAACATCGAAAACGAGATCGGCATCCTCAGGAACTCCCTGGCGAAACCCGAAGCTGACGGAGGATACAAGAATGCTTTTCTCCGCTGACTGCTCGTGAAAACGCTCGTTGATGTGCGCGCGCAGCTCGTGCACATTGAACTTCGACGTGTCGATGACGAAGTCGGCATAACGGCGGATGGCGCTTAGATGCCGACGTTCCTGTTTCAGGGCGGTTTTCACGGGCGAATCGGTACCCAAAGGATGAGGCCGGCGAGTTTCACTGAAGCGACGCAGAAGGATTGCGTCGGACGCCTCGAGGAAAACAACTTTCGTCGGAATCATCTTGCGGACGGACTGCAGGATTCCGGGAAGCTTTTCGAGCTTCGATCCTTCGCGGACGTCCACGACCAAGGCCGTGCGGCGAATATCCCGCGACTGCAGCGCCAGTTCCGCGAAGCTCGGGATCAGCTCAACGGGTAAATTATCGACGCAGTAATAGCCGAGATCCTCGAATGCTTTGAGCACGGAAGCCTTCCCAGAGCCGCTCATCCCCGTGATGATGACGAGTTCCGGCGTACGGGCAGACGACTTCTTTGCTTTCTTTGATTCTTTTCGGACGGAGCCAGAGGACTTCCGCGGCTTCATTTACTGGATAGTAGCATCGAAGGGTCGTCGCCGTTTCGGGCGATGAGTGCTCACCCAGATACTGCCGGAGTGGAATCCGCCTTTGCTTTGCTTCAAGAATCAGAAATGCAGATTGTGTCCGGCGCGGTGAGGCCTGTAAGCTATGGCGTCATGAAAAAGTTCGAAGAGCTGACGGAACGGGAAGTGTTGGCGCTGGCAATCGCTCTTGAGGAGGAGGACGAGCGCGTATATGCCGATTTCGCCGAAGGATTGCGGCAGGATTATCCGGCGACGGCCTCGATGTTTGATGGGATGCGCGAAGAGGAGTCGGGACACCGGCGGCGGCTGTTGGAACTCTTCCAGAAGAAATTTGGCGAACACATTCCGCTGATCCGGCGACAGGATGTGCGCGGGTTCGTAGACCGTCCGGCGCTGTGGCTGGTACGCCCGCTGCGAATCGAGGCAGTGCGCAAGGAAGCATCGACGATGGAAGTCGAGACGCGGAGGTTTTATGAGAAAGGCCGCCGCACGCACGCAGGATGCCAGCATCCGGCGACTGCTCGATGACCTCGCGTTCGAAGAGCGCGAACACGAAGAGCGGGCTCAAGAACTGGACAAGCAGAAGCTACCCGACCATGTGAAGGCAGACGAGGAAGTTGCGCAACGCCGGCTGTTCGTGCTGCAGATTGTGCAGCCTGGATTGGCAGGACTGATGGATGGGTCTGTGTCGACGCTGGCTCCGGTGTTTGCCGCGGCATTTGCGACGCAGAAAAGCTGGGACGCGTTTCTGGTGGGAGTGGCCGCATCGGCGGGAGCGGGCATCAGCATGGGTTTTGCGGAAGCGCTGTCGGATGACGGCAGCCTGACGGGGCGTGGGCATCCGTGGGTACGCGGATTGATCTGCGGCGCGATGACGGCGGTCGGTGGTATTGGACACACGCTGCCATTCTTGATTCGGGACTTTCGTATGGCGCTGTGGGCCGCGGGCGCGGTGGTTCTGGCGGAACTGGGCGTGATCACCTGGATCCGCAAGCGCTATATGGACACGCCTTGGGTGTCCGCCGCACTCCAGGTAGGCTTAGGCGGCGTGCTGGTATTCATCACCGGCATGCTGATCGGAAAATACGGCGGTTAGCGGAACCGGTTCCCGCAGCGCATGAGGGAAAGCCAAGTCTCTACGGCTGCGTATCGAGCGGGTGCGTGCTCTTTTCGTAGAACTCTTTCTGAAGTTTGGGGCTGACGTCGTCGGCTTTCACCGCCTTGATCGCTTTTATTACCGAATCGATCCACCAACTCATCTGAAATTCTCCCAGCTCTTTGGTCGCAGCTGCTCCTTCTCCTGAGTAGTGATTGGGGAAGCGGGTGTACCACCAGATGCCGGTATACACATCTTCGGGGAGTTTCTGGCGAGCCTGATCGGCGCCCGATTCGTTGGTGGCACGATCCTGATGGACGAGATCTGGGCGCGAAATCATCATCTTCGAAGTCTCGCTTTCGCCCGCATGCATGTCGATCTTCGACTTCTTTGCCGGACCTCCTTGACTGGGTGTGCGCTCGTCAAAGACGTAGACAACATAGTCGTGGGGCTTGTCGAGCTGCGTTTGCGCGAAGTACGGAAGCAGAGATTCGTTTCCCCCGTGACCATTGACGATGAGGACTTTCTTGCAACCGTTGCGGGCCATCTCATCGGTCGTCTCCTGGAGCAGCGCGAGCTGCAAGCTGCGGCTGTACGCCATCGTCCCAGGCTCGTGGCGCGCCTCTGCAATCTGTCCAAAATAGTATTCCGGAAAAACCACCGCGTATTCCTGCTCGGCGGCGTGAAGAGCGGCATAGCGGACGTCAAGGAGATCGGTGCCAAGAGGAAGATGCGGGCCGTGTTTTTCCAGTATTCCGAACGGCAGCAGGCAGGTTCCCTGAGAACGCTGGATGCCCTCACGAAAATCGGACGCTGTGAGTTCTTCCCAATGCACTGAGAGCTTGGACGGAGCAGCCTGAGAATGAGTCGCGGGCGCGACACCGAGGAATGCAAACGCGGCTAGAAGAACCGGTACAAAAAAATGAGTGCAATAGGCGCGAACATTCATGGGGAATCTCCTCGGCGGCGGATTGTAGCACGGAGAGTAGATCTATTAAAACGTGTGAATACAGCGTATCTTTCGTAGTTTTCGCGTACACAAATGTGCAACGCCAACAACGGGTGAGTGTTCTATCCTGAGTGCGGTCGTGCAGACGACAACGTCGGGAGGCGATTGAGGGGAATGCATCCAAGGGCGAGATTTATTGCCGGTCTTCTTGCGGCAATGGTGCAGGTGGCATGCGCGCAGCAGTTGGTGCAGGCTCCGAGATCGGATGGAGCACAAACTCCGTTACGCGTGTATTCGCCGAGCAACGCTGAGTGCGCGCCGCTCGCGCTGATCTCGCCGGGAGCAGGTGGCAATGAGGACGGATACAAGTACCTGGCGGAAGGAATGCAGTCGGACGGGTGGCGAGCGATCGTAATCGGACACAAGGAGAGCGGCGGAGGAGCATTGCGATCCGACATGCGAGACGCCGGGGGGCTCAAGAAGGGCTTGAACGAACTGGTGAACGATCCCAAAGCGTACGACGCACGGATGATGGATATTGACGCGGCATTGAAGTGGGCGGCGGGTACTTGCAAGGCGCCTTTTGTCGCGTTACTCGGGCATTCCATGGGCGCGCGGACGGTGATGGTTGAGGCTGGCGCTAAGAATACCTTGGGCGTGAAGAGCCTGGATCGATTCGACGCGTATGTGGCGTTGTCGCCGGATGGTCCGGGACCAATGTTTCCGAAAGATGCATGGAGCGGAATCCGGAAGCCTGTACTGATGCTGACGGGAACGCGCGACGGATCTCTGGACGGCGATTGGAAGACACGCACGATTCCTTACGACAGCCTGCCTGCCGGATGCAAGTGGCTGGGAGTGATCGAGGGTGCGTCGCACATGAATTTTGCTGGGGTAGGATTCGCCGGAATGACGGAGAACCTGACGCTACTCGAAACGAAGGCGTTTCTGGATGGCCTGCGCGGCGGGAAGTGCGGAACGCCCGTGACGGCGGATGGGATTACCTTGAAGAACAAGTAGTGCTCCGCATCAGAAAGCTCAGACCCCAAAATCAAAATCCCCACCCTGTCGCACACGGCGCGACGAAGGTGGGGCACCCGGTTCCAGAAATATGCGAATAGCTATTTCAGGAAAATCTCCTGCAGAAGATCCGAGGTAATGATTTCGCGGATCTCGGCGCGCTTCTCTCCCAACTGTTGCGCAGCTTGTTTCCCGCCCAGGATCTTGTCGCGCGCAGCCTCGCCTTTTGCCGCCAGACCGTCCATCGCAGCATGATTCTTGTATTCGATTGCGACCGCAATGTCCCAATCTTCGGGGCTGGCCTTGGTTTCCTTCAGGAAGACCTTGTAGTCCATGATGACCCCTTGACGCTTTTCCTCTTCGATCAGAGGTTTGGTGGATTGGCGGAGACTGGAGAGATAGGCATCCATCTGCGTGGGCTTGACCCGAATTAATTGGACGCGCCAAATTGGCCCTTCGGTGTAGTGCTCTTGCGCGAACAGAGCCGGGGCCAAGAAAAGAACAAACAAGAGCCCGTAGAGCTTCTTCATAGTGATCTCCTGAATTTAGGTGGGTTAAACGGCGGGAGGATCATACGCTTGCGGAGAAGAATGGGCCAGTACGTCAAAATCCCCACCCTGTCGCACAAAACGCGACAAGGGTGGGGCACCCGTCTTGAATCTTCTTACGGAACTTCGATCAGCTGCATTTTGCCGTCGCGGGCGCGGTGCAGCACCATCACTTTGCCCTTCGGGTCGCGGAAGACGAAGACATCCCGATCTTTGAAGTGGGCTTCCTTGATGGCTTCTTCGAGCGTCATGGGGCGCATGGCGACCGATTCGTCAGAGCGGATCAGGTGAACCTCAGTCGTCTTGGCGACGGCGGGATACTTGTGGACCATCACCGGAACCGCAGTTTTCTCCGAGAGTCCGACTACGGTTTGAACGTCTTCTTGCGTGGAATGTTGGCCGTTCCACTTCTTATCTTCTTCACTCTTGCGGGCGGAACGCTTCTTCGACTGCCAGCGGGTTTTGTACTTGATCGCCTGCTTTTCGAGGTGACCGAGTGCCTCATTGACCGCGATGCTCATGTCCTTGGCTTGGGCGAGGCCGACAAGCGGGCCCTTGCGCGGGGTAATGGTGATTTCAGCTTTATGACGGTGCTTCTCAACCGCGAGGATGACTTTGGTTTCGAACTTGTCGCCGAGGATTTTGCGGATCTTAGTGAGGCCGGTTTCGACTTCTTTGCGGATGGCAGCGGTGACTTCGTATTGTCGTCCAGTGTATTCCACGTTCATGAGCGCCCCTCCTAGAAATTCTTGTATCGAGTTAAATCGGGCACTGCATTTGGTTGTTCGTCGTTGGTCGTTGGTCCTTCGTCGTTTGCTCGGACATCGAATAGCTGCAGGCAGACTTGCCAACGACGAACGGCTAACGACTACTTTTTGACTCGGCGCTGGTGCGTGCTCGGGATGCGCATGTCTTCGCGGTATTTGGCCACCGTGCGGCGGGTCACCTGAATGCCCTGCGATTGCAGGATGCGGGTGATCTGCTCGTCGGTCAACGGGCGGCTGGGATCTTCTTCTTCAATCAGCTTTTTGACGCGGCGCTTGAGGATGAGCAGTGAAGTGCCGCCACCCTCAGGGCCCTGAACGCTTTCGCTGAAGAAGTAGCGCAGCTCGAATACGCCTTGTGGTGTGTGGGCGTACTTGTTGGCGACAGCCCGGCTTACCGTGGAAGGATGCACGCCGATTTCTTCGGCCACCTCCTTGATCATCATGGGTTTGAGTTGATCGATGCCGCGTTCCAGGAAATCCTGCTGGCGAGCGA
Source organism: uncultured Acidobacteriota bacterium (assembly GCA_963787685.1). Classification (GTDB taxonomy): domain Bacteria; phylum Acidobacteriota; class Terriglobia; order Terriglobales; family Acidobacteriaceae; genus Sulfotelmatobacter. Next base: position 314,468 of record CAWBED010000014.1, on the reverse strand, counting down.
CGATGCAGTAACAAACTTTTGTGATGGTCTGCTTGCGCTGCTCGATGTTCTTGATGAGCTGGATGGCGCTCTTGTAGCGCTCTTTCACGTAATCGCGAGTGCTCTTTTCGTTGGTGCCGTCGCGGGTGACCAGTTTCTTGTAGGCGGGGTTGAGACGAAGCTGAGGCAGGTCTTCGTCGTTCATGATGACCAGCCACTCGTCGCCGTGCTTCACGAAAGCGACATCAGGTTCGATGAGGCGCGCCTGGACTTTGTTATAGCGCAGGCCGGGTCGTGGATCGAGCGTGCGGATGTAGTCGAGAGCTGCTTGCACGGCTTCGATGGGGCGGCCGATGGCTTTGCCGATTTCCTTGTGCTGCTTGTTCTGCAAGCCACGCAGGTGGTTATCGACAACGGCCATGGCGTCCTGCAGCACTTGAGCTGTGCCGTTTACGTTTTTGTGCTGCTCCAACTGCACCTGGTGAAAACGAAGCTGTGCGAGCAGGCACTCGCGCAGGTCTCGGCAGGCCACACCCGGAGGATCCAGCTGCTGTACGACTTGCAAGGCCTCGTGCAAATCCGTGGGGGTAAATCTCGGCTTGAAAGTGGAAACGGCACGGACAGGGGATTCAGGCGCGGGAGCAACGGCTGCAGCTCCATTTCCGGATGCCGATAAGAAAGATGCTTCCGCGCGAGGTTCGGCAGCCGGAGTTAATGTCATGTTTCCGGCCAGGGCCGCGTCAGAGATCGCCGCATCAGAAATCAATGCGGAGTCCGAATCGGGCGACTCCGTAAAGTCGGTTGCGGCAGCACCTTCTGCAGCTTCCGCTTCTGCAGGTTCCGCTTCAGCCGTTTCGACTTCCGGGTGCAACACAGGTTCGGCGATTCCCAATGCTTGGGCTTCGCTAACGATGTTCTTGGCGGTTACGGCGTCGGCTTCCGGCGTCGCCGGCGGGGTTACTCCCAGCAACTCATCATCGCTTGCGATCAGGTAGCCGTCTTCATTCAGGTTGCCGATGATCAGGTCTGCGGCTTCGCGAACTTCGCTGCGCAGACTCAGAGCACCCAGCTGCCAGGCCAAGTGATCGGTCAGGTTACTCGGCTTCGAAAGGAAGTTTTCGAACGACGGGCGCTCGATGTCTTCCATCTCGCTGTGAGTGCGATAACCAGGATCGAGGTAGTCCTGGAAAAAGGAACCGAAATCGATCTCTTCAAAGGGGTCTTTCTTTTCGACTGCAGAGATGGGATTTTCTTCGTTGGAGGCAACAGCGGCGCGCTCGCGGTCTTCTTCCTTCTTGCCGACTTCGTCGAGCAGAGGAACCGATTCTTCAAGTTCCTCGAGAACAGGGTTCTCGACCATCTCGGCGTTGATCATGTCCTTGAGCTCAAGCTTGTTGAGCGCGAGGACGGAGACCATCTGCACTAGACCCGGAGTGAGGATCTGGCGCTGCGAGAGCTTTACGCTGAGTTTGTGCTGCAGTAAGACCATGAATTCGACCGATTTTCAGTAGATCCAAAACCATCAACCACGAAGAACATTAAGGTTCACGAAGGAGAAACCTTTGTGATACTTCGTCTGCTTCGTGGTTTAAACCTCTACTTGGTCACACTAGCGAGAAGCTCTCTCCCAAATAAACTCTTCGGACTTCTGGATCGCCGGCCAGCTGCTCCGGCTTTCCCTGACGGAAAATTCGGCCGTCATCGATGATGTACGCGCGATCGGTAACCGTGAGCGTTTCGCGCACGTTGTGATCGGTGATCAGAACTCCAATGCCGCTGGCTCGCAGGCTGCTGATGATCTTCTGCAAGTCGAGTACGGCGATGGGGTCGATCCCGGAAAATGGTTCATCCAGCAAAATGAAGGTGGGGTTGATGCACAGGCAGCGGGCAATTTCCACGCGCCGGCGTTCTCCACCGGAAAGAGCGTATCCGCGATTTTGGCGGATGTGCTCCAGACCCAACTCGTCGATAAACTTTTCCATCTTCTCGCGGCGCTCGTGCCAGGAAATCCGCTGCGCCTCCAAGACCGCGAGGATGTTCTCTTCGACTGTAAGTTTTCGGAAAACCGAAGCTTCTTGCGGGAGATAGCTGATGCCATACTGGCGCGCCCGGAGATACATGGGAACGTCAGTGATGTCCTGACCGTCGTATAACACGCGGCCGGAATCAGGAGGGATCAGGCCGACAATCGTATAAAACGTGGTGGTCTTACCTGCGCCGTTAGGGCCTAATAAACCAACAACTTCGCCCTGCTCGACGTTCAGGCTGACCCCATTGACTACGCGGCGGCCACGATAACTTTTGCCAATCTCTTCGGTGGCCAAGGTACGCATTTGTCGAGCCAATGCCTAGGCAATTATTGTGCCACTCGCGTCGTCGTTACCACAGGAGTGCTTGCTTCGCCTTCTACGAGCACCCTATCATCGCGTCTAAAGAAAGTCAACGAAACCCCCGTAATCTTGCCTTGTTCGGCATCAAAAATGCTAGGCGTTCCACCTGTCAGGACGAATTTGTCTTCCGCCGTCGTATAGACCAGCTTCTCGCCCTCTGCCCTGCGCTTGGGCTGCTGGATCACCACCCCACCCTCAGCCACCATGTGATCAAGCTGGCCTGGCCCGGTAGCGGGTTGATTCTTGTTCGTCGGGCCGTGGGGCAAAAGGTAGGCGTCCAGGGTCTTGGCCGACGCGGTAAACATCGAGCCCCTTGCGATGACGCCGCCTTCGTAGTGCGCCCGGCGCTCGGCGTCGGCGTAGGTCAGCTTCAACCCAGTGATCGAGATGGGGCTGGATTCGCCCGAGGCCGCCGACTTCTTCGCGGGTTGGGTTTCGGATGGTTTGGCGCTTTTCTCCCCTGGCTTCTCGGTCTGGACGAGAACGGTTTGGACGGGTTGTGCAGCAGTGCCCTGTGCCGTCACGGAGCGATGATCCCGATCAAACTGAATCGAAGGGGCTTCGATCACGTTGGCATCCTGCCAGAGACGAGCCTTGCCGGTGTAGAGAGCGACTCCGGTGTTGTTGTGAGCGGTCATTGTGCGGGAGGTCACATGAATCGGCGATGAGGACGCCAACAGGGCTCCGTTGGGTTGTTCCTGGAGCTCGCTGTAAGTGCTTTTGACGTCTCCCTCGGCCAGCGCATCGCCGGTGGCGCGATTGATCCGGACGCTGTTGGCGGTCGTCTGCATGCCGCCATTCGCAACGCGAGGACTGCCAGTCAGGACAAGCATCTGGTCGGCGGGAGTGTAGCGGGCGACGTCTGCCCAAGCCTGCATCTTCTTGTCGGTCGCCTGACTGTCGGAATAGACAACATTTCCGGTCTGAGTCACGGACTGAATGCCACCCCGCGGGAGGAATGAAGCGTCGACAGCCTGGCTGGTGCTGACGCGCTCCGGCTGTCCGTCAGACGAGTTGACGATGCGAGCGTCAGGAGCTCCGTGAACGCTGGTTAGTTGATTGTGGCCGTCAGTCGCGGCGAAATCCGCGTCGAACTTTCCAGCCGTCACGACCGTCCGTTCCGCTTTCGAGGCTGGAGCAGAGCCAGAAACCTGGGGAGTTTGCGTGATGGTCATCTGCGCGGCCCCTGACGTTTGGGCGTGACGCAAGAGATTCCCCTCTGCGACGTCGAAGTCGATGATGGGAGCGGTCAGTTGGAATTCTTGCGGCGAATTCCCTGCTTTGCTTTCAGTCGGACTATTGTCGCCAGCAGCCGTCTGCGTTAGGCGAACACCGTCGAGGGCGTGAACCTTTTTCAATTCGTTGTCGCCGGCGAAATCGAGGATGACACGTCCGGCATCGCCGTGGATGGGCTGGGCTCCAGCCTGGTCGATGTGAACGTTGCCGGTTAGCGTCGCGGTGTGAACCAGTTCTTGCCCCTGAATGAACTCGAAGTCGGCATGGTCTGCGCGGCCTTGGATTTCTGCCGGCGGCTTGGCATCGTCTTTGTGCACGACCGCTTTGCCCGCCCGCGTTTCCGAGGTGACGTTCCCCGAGGCCATCACGCGTTCGACCTCGTTTTGAGAGTCGAGGTAGATCGTGGCCTGATCGGCGTGCATCGTGCCAGATTCGCGTTTCAGGCGAGGATGATCCAACACAATCGTGCGGGGATCATTGGTGACGATGCCGTGTTCGGCCTCGAGAACCGATGCGTCGGGACCGCTCAGTTCAACATGCACCTGCGAAGACAGAGTCAACACGTTCGTTTTACCCGCGTATTGGACGCCCACGGCCCATCCGCTCGCCTGCGGCGTGCGCAGCTCAACGCGAGCATCCGTCGAGGCGTTCCCTGTTTCTTTATTGAAAACCAGATCGCGCGTTTTCAGATGAATCGGATTCTTGAGTTCCTTGGGAGTGGATTGATCGGGACTGGTCTGACCTGTGGGATTCGCGACAAGATCGATCTGGACATCGCCCTTCGCGGTAACGTCGCCCGTCTTCTGGTTGTAGGCAAAATCGTCGCCGTAGATCTGGTCGAAGCGAGAGGAATCTCGGCCGTAGAGAATAATGCTGACCTTGTGTAGTTCGGCATTGCCGTTGAGTTTGAATTCCTTTACGTCGCTGGCCTGGACAGTGAACAGTGTTCGCTTGCCGTCGGACTGGGAGATATTGAAATCCGTTGGCGGTTTGCTTGATGTCGAAGCCAATCTTGCCGGGAATCGTCTTCAAGACATTCGTCGCCTGGGAACGCGCGTAGAAATACATCGCCGTGACGACCAGAGTCAGCAGTATGGCGGTCGCGGCCAGCAAGCGACGAAGACGGTAGATCTTCAGCGGCATCTGGTTTCAGTGTAATGGTAGAACAGTTCTCAGTTCTCAGTTCTCAGTTCTCAGTTCTCAGTGGTCTGCGGGTGGTTCTGGTTTCTTGGCGGCTTTGGCCTCATTTACACTCTATCTTCACTTTGGATGCGATGAGCCTCTCGAACAGTCCGTCTTTGCTCGATTTTCACAACATCCGCGTGATGCGGGGGCAGAAGATTGCTCTCGACGACTTCACCCTGCGCATCGGAGCCGATGAACACGTGGCGATCCTCGGGCCCAACGGCTGCGGGAAGTCCACGCTGATCAAGACGATTACGCGGGAATGCTATCCGGTGGCGCGGCCGGAGTCGTCGATGTCGATCTGCGGACAAGAGATGTGGGATGTATTCAAGCTGCGCGCCGGTTTGGGTATTGTGTCGAACGACCTGATGCTGTCGTGCACCGGAGATTCTTGTGGGCGAGACGTGGTGCTGTCGGGTTTCTTCAGCAGCACAGCCATTTACCCGAATCACACAGTCGATCCGCAGCAGGCAGCATTGGCCGACGCGGCTCTGGCCGAGTTGAAGATCTCGTATCTGTCGGATCGGCCGGTGTGCGAGATGTCGTCCGGAGAAGCGAGACGCGTGCTGATCGCGCGGGCGCTCGTCCACAAGCCGCGGGCGCTGCTGTTCGACGAGCCATGCAATTCGCTCGACTTGTCGGCACAACAAACCGTCCGCCACACGATGAGCGCGCTGGCGAAGGCAGGAACGGCGATCATTCTGGTGACGCACGAACTGGCCGATATTGTTCCGGAGATTCAGCGGGTCGTGCTGATGAGCCGCGGACGGATCGTGGCGGACGGTCCGAAGCAAGAAATTCTCCAGGTGGAACGGTTGGCGGCGTTGTTCGGCGTCAATGTTCAGATGGCGCAGCGGGACGGGCACTACCACTTGTGGTGAACCGGAAACCGATCCCGAGTCAGATCAATTAAAGGCCTCGTCCAGATTTACAGTCATGATCATCCGATCGAGTTCCTCTTTGGCTTGGTTCTGTTGCGCCGTTAGATCTATACTCTCCTTTCGCAGTGCAGCCAACTGGCTCTCCTGCGAATCGAGTTGGCCTACGTATCGTTGCAGCAGGGCCTTCTCCTCAGAAGTTCCCTTGAGAGCCTTCATGTTCTCGCGTATGCGGCTCTGGTCAACACCAATTTGATCCGACGTGCGCTTACGGTCCGCGATCTGGTCAGCTATTGCTCCAACTTTGAGCTTTTGTTTCAGGATGCTGTCGAAGACTTGCTGCAATGCCGGAGTGACCCGCTTCTGCTGGGTAAGAACAGCAACCTGGTCCTCATCGAGGTTGGTTAACTCGACGCGGCTTTCGTCCGGATGAATGGCTTCGACGGTCAGTTCCACAGTTTTCCCCGCATCGACTGGAACGCGGAAGCGGTGGTATGACTCAGTCGACTCCTCAGGCTGAGGCGTTCCCGGAGACAGCTTCCATCCTTCTTCTGCAGCATATTCCACGACGACTTGCCGAGGGTCTGTATCGGCGTTGCGAATCGTGAACTTGTTCGTCTTGTGCTCTTCTTTAAGCATCAGCATGACGCCTTTGGCGATGCGAATGCGGCTGAATGGCTTTTCGCTGGATTCTTCAGAGTACTTCACATGCACTGCGGCATCGCCCGCATAGGAGAGCAACCGCCGTTCGTCGGGATGGATGGTCTCGAGGACACCTTCGCCCGCAAAGGTTTCGGCTTCGAGCACATTGAATGAGCCGGCATCGAGTACCTGGCCGCTGGTGTTCTTGATCCAAAGGGCGCGCAGAGGCGCCGATTCCGGATTCCAGAGCGTTACTTTTTCGGCCTCGATATGCGCTTGCAGAATCGGCACGAGAGCTGACTGATTCTTCCCGATCGTAATCTTCTGCTTGATCTTGTATTCGAAGAAGTCGCCGGCGGACTTGCCCTCGGCTTCAGTTCCTTGCCCTTCCGCGCGACTAGAGACTGCGGCCGTCTCTGTCGCCATCAACGCGGGGGCTTCTCCCCGGACCTCAACTGTTTCATTCGCGGTTCCCGGATTCAAAGTCGCGTCGATCTCATTGTTTCGGCCGATACCGAGATAGATGTTGGCCAGATTGAATCGCTGAAAGCCGGTGGCCGAAACAAACAGCGCCGAATTTCCCGACTGAATGTCGTTGAAGCGATAGGCTCCTTTTGCATCCGTCGCTGTCACCTGAGATGAACCAGTCTCTTCGTTGCGAACGGTTACTCGTACGCCGCGAACCGGAGTTCCGGATGGATCCTTGACGACGCCATACAGACTCGTCATCGCTTGCGAAAGAACAGGAGGTGCTGCCGACAGCTTCGCGTATTGCTCGAGAGTCGCCTCATGCGATTGCGGCGTCAGCATAACGGACTCAGGAAGCGCAACGACGGGCCGTCGTGCATAGAACGGCTGTGAAATGTCTTGAACGAAGGACTGCGGAGACCCCGCCACGAGTGAGAGCTGCACATCCTTCCAATCTTCACCAATCGTGTTGTCGACGATCGCCCAACCCTGCAACAGTGGCTTCTCATTCGGCTTTTCTGGGAAAAGAATGCGATACGTGCTCTTCCAGACCGGCACTTCGCTGATATAGCTGACGAAAACGTCGCGGTCACCGGTGCCTGAGGCGGTGAAGCTCATGCGCCGCACATCGCGAGCGCGGGAGGAACTGATCAGGCCGAAATAGCGGCCAACTTCATCGGTGAGTTCACGCTCGGCAATTCGAACAGATGTTCCAACGCCGAGGTCGAAGTTCTTCATCTCTCCCGCATCGGTCACGATGGAAAAGGTAGTGACATCTTCGAAATCGTCCTTCGCGCGCTGCCGACGAACCTTCTCCACGCTCAACAGGCGGCCGGTTGCAGACGCTGCGCCACTACGAACTTCGACCCGCGCACCGCGCAGTGCAGTCAGGTATTCGGCCTGGGTGATTTGCTCGCCAAATGGCAGGCGAAGCGACTTCAGCCTCTCGTCCAGCGGCGCAATGGAGTTGTAGCGAACAGACGAGACCCGGCCTTCACCGAGGTCCACTGCAGTCAGTGATTTCAAGACGTCATTCAGTTGAGCGGTGGTGAAATCGATGCTGAGATCCTGCGTGCCGTGGACGTGCGCAGTGTGTTCGAAGTAGCCGACTCCGTTCTTGTACAGCACGACCCGCTTTACGGGCAGACGAGACGACGAGTCAGGTGAGGCCTCGGCGGAAGCTTGGGGCCGGGTGATCTTGGCCTGATCGGTTTTGTTCTGTGCGAACGAATTGTAGGTGAGACAAGCAATTGCGAGGAGCAGAATCGAGCGAGGCACGTCCACCTCCGTTTGCGAGAACCGGCGATTCTACAACGGGGGAGTGATGACAGCCAGAAATCGGGAGCGCCGGAACCACGTTCGAGTCATTCGGCGGGCGGTTTGAAATCGCGCAGGGAAAGTTCCAGACCGCCATACTCAGGGTGGTCGTTCTTCCCGATCGTAAACGCGATGTCGACTCGATCGCCCGCCAGGAGCGGCCGTTGCTGTAGCCGCTCAGCCATGTTCCAGCCCAGAGCGTCGAAGACAACTTTCATTCTCAGCTCCCGGCTTCCGTCTGGAGGAACGGCGTGGCCTTCTACACTTGCGATCTTTTTTTCGCTGCGCCGGATGGTTGCGCCGTCGGGATGACAGCGCGGGGTGGCCAAAATGGCGGCCGTAGCGAGCTCAGAGGGATCCGATTCCGGTTGTTCTTGAACCGCTTGGCTCGGCGGTTGCCCGGCCCTTAGTTTCAGCTTGATGTGCTTTTCCTTGAGAATTCGCGGAGGCGCAGCCAGTTCCGTCCAGCGTGCGGAGAAAATGGGCTCGGGATTGCCCATACCGTACGGCTCAAGAAGTTCGAGCGCCCGGAACAATTCGTGCGTAACGTCGGTCAAATTCAGCTCTCCGTCGAGATCGAGAACCGGATCGAAGTCCGCATGGGTCAACCGGGTGCGTGCGAACTCGTCCAGCCGCTTGCGAAGTTCTTCGACATTGGCGGTCGGCATGGCGAAGCCACAGGCGTGAGAATGGCCTCCGTAGCGGGAAAACAGACTTCCGCACGACTCGATCGCCTCGAGCAGATGGAACGCTCGAATCGACCGGCCCGAACCGAACGCTTCCTCTCCTTCGCGAGAGATGACAACCGTCGGCCGGTTATAGCGCTCGACGATGCGTGTCGCGGTGATGCCGATGACGCCGCGATGCCATCCGTCGCCGTCGACGACGATGCAGAAGGAGTCACACAAGGTGGGGTCGCCGGCGAATCGCTCCTCGACAGAGCGGAGTATCCTTCGCTCTTCTTCCTGGCGGTCAGTGTTTAGCTGATCAAGTTTGGCTGCCAGCTCGCGAGCGCGTGCCGGATCTTTCACGCTAAAGAGTTCGATGACATCGCGCGCCACGTCCATGCGGCCGGCAGCGTTGATGCGGGGAGCAATGCGGAAACCGACTTCACCCGAAGTAGGCGGACGGTTCGCAGAAATCTGCGCCGCTTCCAGCAGAGCCTTGAGCCCCGGATTGACCGCGCGCCGCAATGCGTCGAGGCCTAGCGAAGCAAAAACTCGATTCTCTCCAGTTAACGGAACAGCGTCCGCGATGGTCGCGATCGCTACAACTTTCATGAACGAAAGCAAGAGCTTGTTCTGGTCTTTTGAGTCGAGGCGGCGCTGCATCAGTCCTTGCGCAAGTTTGAAGGCGACTCCAGCTCCGCAAAGCTGCTTGTAAGGATATTCGCAGCCTCTCTGATTCGGATTGATGACGGCCAAAGCATTGGGGACGCCGTCGGGACCGGGCAGGTGATGGTCGGTCACGATGAGATCGACGCCGAGCCGATGCGCCGTTTCGGCGGGAGCGAAGGCGCGGATACCCATGTCGACGCTGACGATCAGGCGAATGCCAGCGGCGGCGGCGCGTTCGATCACGTCGTCGCGCATGTCGTAGCCCTCGCGAATGCGGTGTGGGACGTGGAAGTCTGCCGTGCCGCCGCAGAGCTCGATCGCGGTCTTCAGGATGATGACCGCCATGGTGCCGTCGACGTCGTAATCCCCGTAGATGAGGATTGGCTCTTTGCGTTCGATCGCGGCGTCGAGGCGATCGACGGCGGCGCGCAGGCCAGTCATCTGTTCCGGAGAGTGGAGATGAGCAATCGAAGGTGTCAGAAAACGTTGCGCGGCGTCCGGGTCAGTAATTCCGCGGCGGACTAACAGGGGCGCCAGAATATGTGCTGCGTTGGCGACTCCGTGAAGAGCCGGATCGCTGCGGAGTCCGGCGATCAGGGACCCAGCTAGCGATTCGTCTGTCGTCCTTTGAAGCCATCGCATAGAAGAGGACCGTCGTCCTGAGCGCGTTTTCTGCGCGAAGGATCTCTGCATTCGGCAGCAAACTGCATCCTGCGCTTCGCTCAGGATGACAAGTATGAAGAAGTTTACTATGGAGATCGAGGCTAGTTTTCTTCGTCCTGGTCTGGTTCGTCCATGGTGAGGCCGCCGAATTCGTCCGACACCTCGAGCAGGTGTTGGTAGCGTTCATACCATTCTGTGCTGACCTCGCAGAGGAACATCGATCCCTGATAGGCCCATCCGAGCTGAAGATATCCAACCTTGCCGACATGGGCACGGAGCCAGCGAGCGTCTTCCACATCGTCTCCGTCGGTGAATTCGGAGTTTGTGAGCCGTTGCACCATCTCGTCGAGCTCGGTGCGCTCGAGAGTCCAGGCATGCATCGTCAGAAAAGGAGCGCCAGCAGCTTTCGCGAGTTCGACGAAATCTTTCCAGCCGTCGGGATTGTCCCCGGTATCCCACATGACACACTGAACCTCTTCGTAGTCCACAAAGCCGTGAAAACGGCGCATGCCGTGGCCTTCGATGAAGGCGATCATGTCGTCTTTTACTGTGCAGAGATCGTCAGGTATAGGAGACATATTCCAAGAATTGCAAACTTTTATTGTATGCCGTTCTCCCGGCCAGCGCCAACGGCGGGCATTCAATGCGGAGTCGGCGCGGTCATAAGGGTTACGAACATGCGATAGAACTTGTCCGCATTGAGATCGAACTGAATTTCGACTTTTTGTGTGGCCGGGTGCGGAGGGTTGGTGGCGGACCAAGTCAGCGTGTTTCCGTATCCGGGGCCATGGTCCAGATCGACGCTCATGTAGCGACTTTCACTTTTCGTAATGATCGAGGGATCGATCCACGCGGCTGCGGCAAGTTCGTCCCACATAATGTCGGCGCCGGCAGTCAACATCGCGAACTTGGCAATGTAACGAGCCGTCGGAGTTCCACTGGCTTCGATCTCCTTAACCAGTGCGGCAGTCATGTGAGTTTTGACCGAAACGTCGGTCGGCGTACAAACAATCTTTTTCCACGGCGCGCGCAATACAACAGCGGCCGCTTCGGGATCAAACCAGAAGTTGAATTCGTGCCTCGGATTGTTAAGAAACTCCGGATTATCCGTCTCTGGACTGAGACTTCCACCCATAAACACCAACTCTTCGGCTAGTTCGGGAAATGCGGGATCGAGAGCGATCGCGAGCGCCGTGTTGGTCATCGGGCCACCTTCGTAGATGGTCACTTCATGCGGGTACTTGCGGACCATGCGGATCAGGAAGTGGGCGGCATCTTCGTCGGCGGCCTTCGTCGTGGGGGTGCCCTCTGGAAGAGGGGGCACGACTGACGATTCGTGCCACCAGCGGTCGTCCCAAGCCCCTGCATACGCGACTTTGCCATAGTGCTCCTGCCAGAGTTGAGATTCCTCGCGCGTGCGAACCAGAGGAAAACCGGCTCCGGGAACTACCGGGATATCGGTCCGGCCGATGATCTCTAGCAAACGCAGCGTGTGCGCTAGCTCTTCATCGCGCCACTGATCTCCGCTGACGACGGTGATCCCGAGCACTTCGACTTGTGGAGACTGGATCAGCAATAGCAGGGTTTGCATATTGCTTCCGCCGGGGCCTGAACAATCTTCGTTGATGATGACTTTGCGCCGCGGTTGGGCGGAGCACAGCGTAGCAATCAAAAGGAACGAGAACAGAGAGGATTTCATTTTCGATTTACGTTTTTGGCCTGAAAGCGCCACGCTTCCACATTCTTACTTCTTGCCCGGAGGCCGGGTCATCAAGTCCGTATAGATCTTGTAGAACTTCTCGGCATCGATGTCGAATTGTACATTCGCAAGGCGCTCGTATGGCGGAACGGTAGCCGACGCATCCCAAAATAGCGTTTTCCCGTAGCTCGCGCCGTGATCGATATCGATATCCATGTACAGCTTTTTCTGTCCCGTGATGATCGAGGGATCGATGAGGGCGATGCCCGCAATTTCGTCCCACATGTAGCCGGGCAAAGAGTATTTATCCAAATATTGCGTGATCGGCGTACCCGCCTTCGCGATAGTCGCCTTCATCTCCGTCGTATAGCGGGTTTTCACGGAGATGTCGATCGGAGTAATCGTCATCTTCTTCCAGGGCGCGCGCAGAACGATCCGCGCCGCTTCCGGGTCGAACCACCAGTTAAACTCGCGCCGCGCATCGATGGCACCCTTGTCGATCGCGCCTTTGTCGGCGTACAGACCGCCGCCCATCAGCACAAACTCTTTGGCTAGAGTAGCGACCGACGGGTCCAGTTTCAGAGCCAGAGCGAAGTTCGTCAGCGGTCCGCCTGCCCAGAGCACGACTTCTCCGGGATACTTGTGCACCATCTGAATGATGAACTCAGCGGCAGTCCCCGGGTGGGCTTCAAGATGAGGCTCACCTTCCGGCATTGTTGGAACAACGTCGGGGTCGTGGTACGGCATTTCGAAAATGATGGAGCGATTCGCTTTGAAATTGTCGGTCCATGCGCCTTTGTATTCGAACTTGCCGTACATTGCCTCCCATCGTTCGGACTCCTCCTTCGAGTTGATCAGCGGGAACACCGCGCCCTGGTAAACGGGGACGTCGGTACGATCGGAGATTTCCAGAAGACGAAGCACGTGCTGGGTCTCTTCCTTCACCCACTGATCGCCGCTGACCGTGGTGATGCCTAAGACGTCGAATTTCTCTGACTGCAGGAATACGAGAATCGCCTGCTGGTCGCTGGTTCCAGGACCGCGGGCATCCTGGTCGACGATGACTTTGATCTTCTGCGCTGACGCTAGACGAAGCCAACGAAGCAATCAGCAGATGCGACCGTCCGCACCTTGCGGATCTGTGGCATGAAGTTCTCCCTTCGAAATCGTGACGCAAAAACTTGGGCAGACTGAGCATCGCTCAGCCTGCCCGCGTGAATCTGGCCTATCAACTCGCCCTTAGAAGATCAGTTTCAGGGCGAACTGAATGAATCGGGGATCGTTCAACGTGCTGTTCACCACTCCGAAAGCTGGACGGGCTATCCACGTCTTGCATCGACGCAGCACTGGAACCCGGCAGGAAGAAGTGAGGATGGTTGAAGAGATTGAAAAATTCCGCGCGGAACTGAACGAAGGTTCCTTCTCGGAAGGAGAGCGGGAAATCCTTGATCACGGAAAAATCGGTATTCACGAAGCGAGGTCCGTACAATGGCGCCCGCGACGCGTCCCCGAGTTCGCCGGTCGGCGCGTCCGCGAACGCGCAGGGGTTGAACCAATTCTGCAGAGTGTGAACCTGCGCCGGGCAGTCGGTGCTGTCCACCCTCGGGACCACCCGCGTTCGGATTGCCCACTTCGTTAGGACGGTTCAGAGCTATTGCCGTTCCAGGCGAAGTTTACGCCAGAACCGCTGAAGTTGCCGTTGTTGCTGGCTACCACGAAACAGCGGGAACCCGGACGTCGCTTTCTCGATTACATTCAACTTCCAGTTTCCAAAAACCGCGTCGGTCACGCCATTCCAGCCGCTTCCAAATTTCTTGCCTTTACCAAACGGCAAATCGTAGAGCACGCTGGCGGTGAACTGGTTGTTGAGATTGATCTGCGAAAGGCTCCAATCCAGTTTCTGAGCCCCGGGCAGCGGCCAGTACATGGCACCGGGAAGCGTTCCCAAGCCATCGGGAAAACCGGAATCGAATGCCCGCGAATAGGTGTAGCTCAACAGAGCATAAAGCCCGTGCCGTGCATTCTTCTCTGCTTTAACTTGGAACGAGTCGTAACGAGCGCGGCCATTGTCACTGTTGTTATCGATCGAAGTGAACTCGCCGTACGGAGCAGGAAAGTAAGCTCCTCCAGGACCGCAGCCGAGAGTGTAACCCGGGGTGCGTTCGGCCCTCCCGCGCAAGCGGTGGGAGAACCGATGTTCTGGTTAAGGCCATCGTTCAGGATGTGCGTACTGCGGGCACCGGCATAACCCGCCGGTCACAACTACTTCGCCAGGCAGTTGGTACTCGAAGTTGATGTTAAATTGCTGCACCATTCCCTGCTTGAAGTTCAGCGGCTGCGTCTGAATTGTTCCTGTGAAGCTATCCGGGTTGGGAGCGGACAGAATGGGTGACAGATTTGGCTGCAGGAAGCTCAATTGCAATCCGCAGTTTTGTGGCGCGGCGGAGAGCGCGTTTGCGTAAGGACAAGGAGCTCCCGGGAAATAATTGAAGTTGTCGACTTCTGCGTAGTACGACGGGTTCTGCCAGAGACCTTGCGCACCCTGGCTCCACGCGGAGTCGTGATAGATGGCGTATCCGGCGCGAACCGCGGTTTTCCCACTGGCGAACGGCTTCCAGGCAATGCCGATGCGGGGTTCAAGCGCCGTCTTGTCGAACTGAACGCCCACATTTCCGCCAGTCCGGACGCAATTCGTGCAACCGCTGATTCCCGGCGCAGAGCCGGCGATCAGATACTGTCCGGTCGTGTAGTCGAAGTTAGCCTGCCGTCCTTCGAGCCTCGGTAATGGGCGTGGTCAGGGACCATGCAAGCCCAAGACTCAAGGTTAAATTGTCAGTAACGCGCCACTCATCCTCGGCAAACGGACGATACATCTTCCAGCGGCGCCCAGTTGTGGCTCCGAGAAACGTCTGGTCATGAATAGATCCGCCCACCTGCCCAAGGAGCAGATCGGCCGCATCATCCCCGGTGAACGATCCGGTTCCGCCAAACATGAGGAAATATCCGTCACCAAACCCGTTAGTCAAAACGTTCATCTGGTTGGCACGGATCCCGCCGCCAAACGTGAAGTGATGACGGCCACGAATTACGTCGACCGCATCAGACACGGAGAACACGTTGGTTCCACCCTGGAATGGAGAGAAACCACGATCGCCGAGTGACCAGTATCCGGTGAGCTGCGTGGAACTGAGGCCGCAGCCGACACAATCCTTGGAGGACTGGTTCAGGCTGGCCGGGTAACCGGTGATGCTGTCGCAGGCAGCGCCGAGGTCGGCGCCTTGAATTCCAAGTTGCGCCGCTTCGCAGGTACCGGTGCCGAACGAAGAAATGTGGTTGAAGATCCGATTGAAGCCCGCGGTGAACTGGTTAATCGTGTTGGAAGAAAAAATATGCTGTTCGGAAACAGCCACGTTGCGACCGTGATTGGTAATGTCCTGGGTACTGGCGAATGCTCCAGCTTCGGCAAATCCCGGCGAACCGCCCGGAACAAAAGAGACGGCCTGGTCGTAGCTGAAGCGGGCGAACATCGAATCTTTGCTCGAGAAATTGTGGTCAAGGCGAATATCGAACTCGCCTTCATTGAGCTTTCTTACCGGAGTGTTCGTGAAGTTGAAGCCCAAGCCAGCATTGCTCGCATTGGTTTGAGGATAGAGGTGAATCATCGCTAAGCCTGCGGGATCGGCCATACCGCCGCTGCCTGCAAGAGCGATCGGGATCTTGTTGCACGACGTTCCGGCAGCCTGTGTTCCATCCGACGTGGGAAGGGGATTTCCAGAGCCATCACACTGAAAAGGCGTACCGGTGTAGGGATTGGCGAGGTCGCCGTAATTATCCACATTGGTGGCGCCATTGAAAGTTCCGGGCCGAGCAACGCCAAATGGATCGGCGCTGAAATCGCCACCCATCATCGCGGCTGTCGGAACAACGCCGGCGAAAGGAATTCCGTGGCGCTGTCTCTTGGCCTGATAGTCGAGGAAAAAGAATGTCTTGTCCTTCTGAATTGCGCCGCCCAGAGCGCCGCCGAACTGATTCAGGTTGAACTGCTCCTTCGGAGACGAAATACCGAACGAGTAGGTGTGGGCATCCAGCTTGGTGTTGCGGAAAAATTCAAACAACGATCCGTGCCACTGGTTGGAACCGGACTTCGTCGTGACCAGGACGGTCGGACCCGCGCGCGTGCCCCACTCCGCCGAGTAGTTGTAGGTCAGGACTTTGAATTCATTGATGGCGTCGATCGAAGGCAGAATCGCGATGCCACCGGCAGTCAACTCGTTGTTGTCGACACCGTCGAGCAGCCAGTCCGTGCTCTGGGCGCGCGAACCGCCGACGGAAAGCGAATACGTTCCGCGAGCCGAAACTTCGCTGCTGGGACCGCCGTTGAAGAAGCTGTTGGGATTCGTTTCCTGCGTCACACCTGGAGTTAGCGTCGCCAGTTGGACGAAGTCGCGTCCATTCAGCGGAAGTTCTGACACTTCTTGGGACGTAATCACCTGGCCCAGTGTGGGATTCGAAGTTTGCACCGCAACTTCCGTTGCGTTGACTTCGACGCTGGTGCTGACCGAGGCAGGAACCAACTTGAAGTCGAGTTCGCGATGCTCGTCGATCTGGAGGCGCACATCCTTTGCTTCAGAAACCTTGAAGCCGGAGGCTTCGACTTTGATAGTGTAGTCGGCGACGCCGAGTAGAGGCACAATATAGTGCCCTGAGTCGTCGCTCTTGGCGTCACGAGAAATGTTCGTCTCCTGGGACGTTACCGTAACTTTCGCTCCCGCAACGACTGCGCCCGAATTGTCTGAAACCGTGCCTGCGAAACTTCCCGTCGTCTGGCCATAAAGAAGCGGAGTTAACAGGCTTATCAGCGCGCAACAATACAACGCAAAGAGCGTCTTTTTACTCGACATTTCGGTTGCCTTTCGGCGGTCTGCCCCAAAAAGAAAAAGAGCCTCCCCCTTCCCGTGAAGTCTGGGAGGTCTACCCGACCGCAGACACGGCTTATAAATTGCTTATCTACGGTAAGTCAAGAATTTTCGTATGGAAGGCGACCATGTCGCAGCGCAGAAAGAGAGAGCCATTGTTACTGCCCTGTGAATTTCACGGTCTTAACCTCCGCGACGGTCGAGAAACTGAGGACACACGGAGAGCCCTTCAACCGCAAATGTTCAATCCGCACAAAACTCAGGGCGAATGTTTCACGACCGCTTCGACCATTCACTATCAAAACGCGCGCGGTCGAAAAACGATTTTTGAGTACCAACGCCGGTCGTAGACAGACCGGCATAAAGATTCGCGCGACGAACAGCCTCCTTCTCGGGAACGCCCTCACCGAGAAACACCGCGAAGCTGCCGATGAAAGCGTCGCCCGCGCCGGTGCTATCGACGCTGTTAACTGAGAACGGAGGTACGTGTTCGTGGCCTTCACTGCTTGCCAGCAGAGATCCGTTCGCCCCTAGCGTGATAATTACGCGTCGAATTCCGCCGTCCAATAATTTTTCGGCGCATTTCTTCGCATCGTCGACCGTCTTAACCGGAGAGCCCGTAATCGTCTCGGCCTCACTTTCGTTAGGAACGAAGTAATCGAGACCCTTCAAAGCTGCCATATCGATCGCCTGGGCGGGCGCAGGATTTAGGATGCACCGGATTCGGTGCTTGCGGGCAAACGCGATCGTGTAATAAACCGTTTCGACCGGAATCTCGAACTGCAGGACGATGCAGTCGGCCGCTTTCAACACTTCGGCGGCTTCATCCACGTCGGCCGGCTTCAGAGCATCGTTCGCTCCCTTCACCACGAGGATGCGATTCTGCCCGTTCGGCTCGACAAAAATCGGAGCTACGCCGCTCGACAAACCCTCTACCTGCTTGACATGAGTGGGATCAATTCCCTGTTTGCGAAAGTTTTCGATGGTCGCCGGACCAAATAAGTCGCTGCCGACACGTGCGACCATAAATACTTCCGCCCCGCAGAGGCGCGCGGCGACCGCTTGATTCGCACCCTTGCCTCCGAAGCCCAAGTCGAACCTCTGGCCAAAGATCGTTTCACCAGGCTTTGGGAACCGGTCGCTGAAGGTTGTGAGGTCGATGTTCGCGCTGCCAACTACTGCAATTCGAGGGCGCTTCGCCATGATCGTTAGGTGTTGTTCCGGACTGGAAGGCCGAGTCTATTCAGCACGCAGCGCCGTGTCAACGGCATGCATCGTCATCGGATGAGTCGGGGGAACGATTCTGCTATAGTTTCGTTCCTCTAGACTGAGTCGTGGAGGATGCCATGCCCCGCATTGTCCGGTGCGCCTTGATTCAAGCCAGCAACGCGCTCAGCACCGAGCGCCCGCTCGACAAAATCCGCAAGGCCATGCTCGACAAGCATATGAAGCTTATTGATCAGGCGGCGCGCAAGAAGACACAGATCCTCTGCTTGCAAGAGCTTTTCTACGGTCCTTATTTTTGCGCGGAACAGAACGCTCGCTGGTATGAACTGACCGAGCGCGTGCCGGAAGGCCCGACCACGCAACTCATGCAGAAAATTGCGGCCAAGCACAAGATGGTGATCGTCGTTCCAGTTTACGAAGAACACATGCCGGGCGTGTACTTCAATACTGCTGCGGTTATCGACGCGGACGGAAAATATCTCGGCAAATACCGCAAGCATCACATCCCCCACTGCCACCCTGGGTTCTGGGAAAAGTTTTATTTCACGCCCGGGGATTTGGGTTATCCGGTGTTTGAGACAAAATATGCACGCGTCGGCGTGTACATCTGCTACGACCGGCACTTTCCTGAGGGCGCGCGCATTCTCGGACTGAACGGTGCGGAGATTGTGTTTAATCCATCGGCGACAGTTGCCGGTTTGTCCGAATACTTGTGGGAACTGGAACAACCCGCTCACGCGGTTGCGAACGGATACTTTGTCGGCGCGATCAATCGCGTGGGCGTTGAAAAGCCGTGGAGCATCG
This sequence comes from uncultured Acidobacteriota bacterium, assembly GCA_963787685.1. Lineage (GTDB taxonomy): Bacteria > Acidobacteriota > Terriglobia > Terriglobales > Acidobacteriaceae > Sulfotelmatobacter. The sequence goes on along the minus strand of CAWBED010000014.1, from coordinate 295,727 downwards.
GCGAATTTTACGGGAAGAGTTACTTCTGCAATCCGCGAGGCAAGATCATTGCGCAGGCGAGCCGCGATAAGGACGAAGTAGTCGTCGCCGATCTCGATCTCGACATGATTGCCGAAGTACGCAAAGTCTGGCAGTTCTTTCGTGACCGCCGGCCGGAAAGTTACGGCCCGATCACCAGCCAGAGTGCAAGCTCGGCCGCTGCCGACTGATCGACGCAGGTTCGGCCTCTAGAGACTGATGACGACTCCTGATTCCGCTCAACTCCGCGCCCGAATCGAATCCAGCCCACTGTACAACCACGACCTCGCCCCGGCGAGCGCGGAGCAACGGCATTGGGGAACCTACAACTTCGCCGCTCTCTGGATTTCGATGTCCGTGAACATTCTCACTTACATGCTGGCGGCCAGCTTGATCCAAGGCGGGATGAATTGGAGACAAGCGGTCGCAACTATCTTCATCGGAAACGTCATCGTGCTGGCGCCCATGCTGCTGAATTCTCACCCCGGCGCGAAGTATGGAATTCCCTTCCCCGTCTTGGCTCGAGCGTCGTTCGGCGTGCTCGGCGCGAATATTGCAGCTGTGTTGCGGGCGCTGGTCGCGTGTGGATGGTTTGGTATCCAGGCCTGGATTGGTGGCGAAGCGATCAGCACGTTGCTAGCGACACTCGTCCCTTCGTGGAAAAACTTTCCTCACGGTGCGGCCGTTTGCTTCTTTATCTTTTGGGTGATCAACCTCCTGGTCGTACTCAAAGGAATCGAATACATCCGGATGTTGCAGGGCATCAGCGCACCGGTTCTACTCGCCGTGGGACTGCTCTTGTTGGGATGGGCCTATCACGCGGCGGGAGGATTCGGTCCGATGTTTTCGGTCCCGTCTCGTTTTACAACTTTTCCCGATTTTCTGAAGTTTCTAATTCCTGCGCTGAACGGAACCGTCGGTTTCTGGGCGACCGTGTCGCTGAATATTCCGGACTTCACGCGCTTCGCTCGCAACCAGCGGGAGCAGGTTATTGGTCAGGCTCTGGCACTTCCAACCACGATGACACTCTATGCATTTGTGGGGATCGTCGTCACTTCTGCGACTGTGGTGATCTACGGAACAGCCATCTGGGATCCCGTCCAACTGCTCAGCCGGTTTCACTCGCCTATCGCTGTAGTCATCTCCCTGATCGCGATTCTTCTCGCCACGCTGAACGTAAACATCGGCGCTAACGTGGTATCGCCTGCCAATGATTTTTCCAACCTGTGGCCGCAAGGAATTAACTTTCGGACGGGAGGCATCATCACTTGCTTCATGGGCGTGGCGATGATGCCATGGAGGCTGCTGTCGAATTACCGGACTTTCATCCTCGGATGGCTGGGCGGTTATGCGGCATTTCTCGGGCCCGTGGCTGGAATCATGATTTGCGACTACTTCGTCATCCGGCGGCGAGTGTTGAATGTAGACGATCTCTACCTAAGAGGCGGCCTCTACGAATATCGCCACGGATTTAACTGGAACGCAGTCCTGGCGCTGGCATTGGGAGCGGGCACAGCACTTGCAGGCTTGGGCGTTCCCTCTCTTCGCGCCCTCTACGATTATTCATGGTTTGTCGGGTTCGCGGTCTCGTTCATTGTGTACTACGGCTTGATGCGTTTTCAGGGGCAACGTACTTTAGCGCCGACCGCGGCGGCATAGAACCGACGCTAACTCTTTTTTGCTTTCAGGAATTCAGGCAGCACTTCTTTTTCATACGACTCTAGATTCTGCTCTTCATCCCCGCACATGAGATAGATGTTGAACTGTGTCACGCCGGCAGCGGCAAGCTCGCGCAGTTTCTTGTGATGCGCGGCGGGCGGCCCAAGCAGGCAGAATCGATCGACGACCTCGTCTGAAACGAAGTTCGCGTTGTCGCTATCGACTTCGCAATGGTGCTGGTAATCATAGTGCCCGCGATCTTGCACGTACGATGTTAGCTCTGGTGGAAGATCTTCGGGTTTGTATTGCCGGATCAAATCCATGACGTGGTTTGACACTAGCGCCGGAAACCACCGCACTCGCTCGCGACCGACATTCAGATCGTCTGAAACCCATACCGGTGCTGCCGCCATCACTTCTATCTGACTTGGATCTCGTCCGGCCGCCCGAGCCCCGTCTTTCACAAAGCTCATGCACCACGAGATCAACGCAGGATCGGCGAACTGCAGAATGATGCCGTCGGCCACTCTGCCAGCCATATGAAGCACCTTCGGCCCGTATCCCGCGATCCAGACGCGCGGAGAAATTTTCGCCCATGTGAGACGCGTCGGCTGTCCGTCATGCAAGACTTCGTTGCCGGAAGTGAGATCGCGAAATTCTTTGACCGACGCTTCCAGTTGCGACCAACTCACCGGCTTCTTTCCTAACACGCGTCGCGAACTATCGCCGCGGCCAATTCCGAGTTCCATCCGTCCACCAGAAATCAGATTCAGTGTTGCGAACAGACTGGCGGTTACGGTCATGTCGCGTGTCGCGGGATTGGTAACGCACGTTCCCAGATGCATCCGCTGCGTGTTCGTCGCCATCAGCGTCAGCAGCGGATAACATTCTTTCCACAACACGTGGGAGTCGAAGATCCAGCCGTATTCGAATCCGGCGCTTTCTGCCTGACGCGTCAAGCCCACGATGCGCTCGACTGAGATATCGGGTTTTAAAGTAATACCGAAATGCATGGCTGGTCCCTTTCGCGAAGAAGTCCGGGAAGCTGATCGTGAAGAACTAAAGGGCGGCAGTGTAGCATAGTTCTCTTCTCATTCCGGACAGCGACGGAGGTCTTCATGAGCTTCGACACAATTATCAAAAACGGTTCCGTGGTGACCGCGACGGACACATATAGAGCAGACGTTGCGATTGCGAACGGCAAGATCGCCGCGATCGGATCGGACCTGCCGCTCGAGAACGCCTCCAAGGTGTTAGATGCGACGGACCGCCTCGTGCTGCCCGGAGGCATCGACGTCCACACTCATCTCGACATGCCGTTCGGAGGTACCACGAGCGCCGACGATTTTGAGACCGGCACGCGCGCCGCCGCATTCGGCGGCACGACAACGCTCATCGATTTCGCCATCCAGTACAAAGGCCAGCAATTGCGCCAGGCCTTCGACACATGGATGGGCAAAGCTTCGAGCAAAGCCGTTTGTGACTATGCATTCCATTGCATCGTGACCGACGTCTCCGGTGGACAGCTCGGGGAGATGAACGATCTCGTTCATGAGGGCGTGACCAGTTTCAAACTTTTCATGGCGTATCCCGGCGTCTTCATGCTCGATGACGGCAGCATCTTCAAAGCGTTGCAGACAACGTCAAAAAATGGCGGCCTGGTTTGCATGCACGCTGAGAACGGAAGCGCGATCGACGTCATCGTGCAGCAAGCGCTCGCGGAGGGAAAGAGAGCCCCGAAGTATCACGCGCTCACTCGGCCAACAACTGCGGAAGCAGAAGCCACCGCGCGCGCTATCGCGCTCGCCGAGATGGCTGGCGCCCCGATCTACATCGTCCACTTGAGTTGTAATGACGCACTCGAGAAAGTGCGCGAGGCGCGGGACCGCGGCCTTCCTGTCTACGCCGAGACTTGCCCTCAATATTTGTACCTGTCGCTCGAGAACATGGATGCGCCCGGTTTTGAAGGAGCGAAGTACGTATTCACTCCGCCGCTGCGCGAAAAGTGGAATCAGGAGAAACTTTGGAATGGCTTGAAGCGAGATCACCTGCAAGTCGTGTCAACGGATCATTGCCCCTTCTGCTTCAAGGAACAGAAAGAATTGGGGCGCGATGACTTCACAAAGATCCCCAATGGCGGCCCTGGAGTCGAGCATCGCATGAGCCTCATTTATTCCGGAGGTGTCGCTGGCGGACGTTTCAGCGCCAATCGCTTCGTGGAATTGGTCTCGACGACTCCTGCGAAGTTGTTCGGACTTTATCCACGCAAGGGAACGATCGCGGTTGGCAGCGATGCCGATCTAGTCATCTTCGATCCGAAGCGCAAACACACCATCAGCGCGAAGACACATCACATGCGCGTGGACTATTCAATGTTCGAAGGTATTGAAGTAACGGGCATGCCCGATGCCGTTCTGTCGCGCGGCAACGTCGTTGTGGAAGGCGATAAGTTTTTCGGCCGTGCTGGTCAAGGTCAATTCTTGCGGCGCGCAACGTATGCGCAGGTCAACGGCTAAGATTCAGCGTAACGCGCGGTAGAGATCCTGCTTCCATCGCTGATTGTCAATCGTCCAGCAGACTTTCGCGCGACCCTTCTTGATCGCGGGCTCCCACACTGCGCGGTTACGTTCGTCGTCGGCGACGTTGAGCCGGTCGACCACCGTCATTCCTCGCGTTAGTTCGCTCTGCGTTTCCACTTCAATGTAATGCGCGCTCCAATCTGCTCCCACCGTGGGATCCAGGGCGAGACACATAGCGACCGGATCCGGCAGGCAGATTCCGTCTTCGCCGGTTTGAATTTTCAGCGCGACACGGGCATGGCTGTTGCATTCCATGGCGAAGTGCGCAAGCTTGGTTCCGAATCCCTCGACGTGCTTGATGTCGTCGCCGCCGAGTATGGCCTCTCCGCGGCACAAGTGCCAACCGATCAACTCAATGGGAAGACCGCTACGCATCACAATGCTGGCCGCCTCAGGATCGACCCAGATGTTGTATTCGGCCGCTGGAGTTACGTTGCCCTCGCAGCACGGGTTACCACCCATGACGACGCAACGGCTGACCTTCGCCGCGATTTCCGGCTTTCTCGAGACAGCCAGTGCGACATTGGTGAGTGGTCCGAGAGTTACGAGGACAAGCCCAGGATTGGCTTCGATCGTCTCGATGATGGCGTCGACGGCGTGCTTGGACTCCGCGGATTGCCGCGGCGCGGGATAGTCGTGATCCCCCAATCCATCGCGTCCATGAAACCAGGTTGCATTCTGGTAAGAGCGAAGCAGAGGCTTGGCCGCGCCGGAGTAAACAGGAACGCTCGCTCCGCAAAGTTCAACAGTGTAAAGGGCGTTGCGCGTCGCTTGACGCACATCAACATTTCCCGCGACCACCGTAATAGCAGCGACGCGAACATCCGGCGCGCGCAGAGCCATGATCAGAGCGACGGCGTCGTCGGAAGCGGTGTCCGTGTCGATCAAGAAAGTGCGAGTCACGCGCGTAAGGATAGCAGACCGGCATCCATCGAGCCGACTTGTGACCCGCAGCAAAGCAGTGTAGAGTTACACGTTTTCCAAGGGAGACCGAAATGTTCACGCCGCCGAGTTTGACTGTTGCGCTGTTGATGATGATTACCAGCGCCATCTGCTGGGGTTCGTGGGCCAATACGTACAAGGGCGTCAAGAATTATCGATTCGAGCTTTTTTACTGGGATTATGCAATCGGCATCTTTTTGATCTCCCTGGTCCTCGCTTTCACCATGGGAAGCACTGGGAACGACTCCTCCAGCTTTCTGAATAACGTTCACTCTGCGGATACCTCGAACATCCTCTGGACGATGGTTGGTGGCGCAATTTTCAATCTTGCGAATCTTCTTCTCGTCGCTGCGATTGACATGGCGGGTCTTGCGGTCGCCCTTCCCGTCTCGATCGGCATAGCGCTCGTAGTTGGCGTAGTGCTGAGCTACATTCTGCAACCCAAGGGGATCGCGCTGTATCTGGGTCTCGGTGTGGTGTGTGCGCTGATTGCGGTCATCCTTGACGGAAAGGCATTTGGGAGTCTGGGTAGCGGCCGTTCCGCCTCGCGCAAAAGCATCATCATCTGCATTGTTTCGGGCGTGTTGATGGGATTATGGAATCCCTTTGTTGCCTACGGAGCCACTCGCGGAAATCCTCTCACGCCGTACAGTTCAGCAGTTTTTCTAACGCTGGGCGCGCTTCTTTCTTGTTTTATCTGGAATCTTTACTTTATGAAGCGACCGCTCGCTGGAGAACCTGTGGGCTTCAGCGGATTTTTTAGCGCCGCTCCTTCCGGCCATCTATTGGGTCTTCTGGGCGGAGTCATCTGGGGCATCGGCACGGTATTCAACGTTGTCGCAGGTAAGTCTACGAGCTTCGCGATCTCCTACGCGATCGGGCAATCTGCGCCGATGGTCGGTGCTCTCTGGGGGATCTTCGCATGGAAAGAGTTCGCTGGCGCAGGTTCGCGAGCCAAGGTCTATCTTGGTCTGATGTTCGTCTTCTACGCGCTCGCGATTCTGCTGGTGGCGCACTCAAACGGCTGAAAGCGGACCGAAGATTATTTTCCCTTCAGGCGGTTAATGAATAGGCTCAGAAAACGATCCGCGTCTGAGGCCGTGCAAACACGCGCATTCGGCTTCAAAGGAACCACGCCGTCGATTTCGTAGTGATCGCCGTGGAGCACATTGTTTTCGTCTGAGCCCATGCGGTTGCCGACGGTCTCGCCGCGCGTGAATTCGCCCTTCAATTCCACATCAACGTGCATATCCTTCAGCGTCACCAGGGTCGGATCCATTGCGGTTGCAACCGCGAGAGGATCGTACATCGCCGCTCCAGAGTAGCCTGTCTTCTCCGAGCGCGTGAGATAGAAATCCGCAAGCTTGGCGATAAAATCGCTCTCTGCGCCACGGTGAGACTGCAAGTCTGCGATGTGCTTGCGCGTAATCAGAGTGCGTTCTCCCACATCGGAGCCGATCATCGTGACCATCCATCCGGCTTTGAAAACAATCGCCGCAGCTTCAGGATCACCGTAGATGTTCGCCTCGGCTGCGCCGTTGACATTGCCACCCGTGATCGAACCTCCCATGATCACGATGTTTCTGACCAGCGGAACAATGGAAGGATCCTTGGAGATAGCTATAGCGATATTCGTCAGCGGACCCACGGGAATCAGCGTGATCTCATGCGGGTACTTGTGTACCAGTTCGATGATGAGATCTGGACCGAAGCGCGAGTCGGCCTTGCATTTCGAGGTGGGCAACTCGACTCCCGCCAGACCATTCGGACCATGCCAGTATTGCGCCGTGATCAGTTTCTGATTAAGAGGATGCTGCGCCCCGCCGGCAACGGTGACGTCGCAACGTCCGGCAAGCGATGTGATCTTTAGCGCGTTCTCTAAACCTTGACGTCCGTCCACGTTTCCGGGAACGACAGTCAGGGCTTCAACCTTAAGCTCGGGAGAATTCAGCGCGAGCAGGATGGCCATTGCATCATCGATGCCAGGATCCGTATCAATGACGACTCGCTGTATCGATTCGGCAGTGGCGCTGCCCAAATAGAAAAATACGACCAAGAGCATTGCAAGCGATACGACCAAATACCGTTTCACGAAGAAGAGTCCTCTCTGGAAAACAAATAGAGTCAATCAAGTTTAGAGCAACATGCCTGCAATCGAGGCCGACATCAGGTTGGCCATCGTGCCAGCGAGCATCGCGCGAAAACCAAGTCGTGCCAAATCGCCTTTGCGGCTCGGCGCCAGCGCTCCAATCCCGCCGATCTGAATTCCGATTGAACTGAGATTGGCGAAGCCACACAACGCGAACGTCGCAATAGTGAACGAGCGCGGATCGAGCGTGGCTCTTTGCGGGCCGAGCATGGAGAACGCCACCAGTTCGTTCAGCACCATGCGCGTGCCGAGCAGATTGCCGACGGCCCGGCAGTCTTTCGGTGCGATGCCAATCACCCAGGCGATGGGCGAGAATATCACGCCGAGAATTCCTTCAATGCTAGCCGGAAACCAGGTTAAGTGGTTGTGAATACCACCCATCATGCCGTCAAGCAGGTGAATCAGCGCGATAAATGCGATCAGCATGGCGCCGATGTTGAGAGCCATGTGCAAACCGTCGCCGGTGCCGCGCGCGATGGCGCCCAGCAAGTTCTCGTGTTTCTCTCGCTCCTCTTCCTCCTGGTTCATGACTACAGTGCCGGCTGTTTTGGGTTGCTCAGTCTCAGGCACAAGCATTTTCGAGACCAAGATCGTTCCCGGCGCGGTCATGATGACCGCGCTGAGCACATGTCTTGGCTCGGCGCCGAATGCGAAATACGCGGCCATGATTGAACCGGAAACGTGCGCCATGCCGCTGGTCATCACGGTCATGAGCTCGGAACGGGTTAGATCCGGCAGAAATGGCCGGATCGTCACGGGCGCCTCTGTCTGGCCCATGAAAATACTAGCCGCAACGTTAAGCGACTCTGCGCCGCTCGCACCCATGATCCGGATCATCAACCAGGCTGCGATGCGAATGACGATCTGCATGACACCGATGTGGTAGAGAATTGCGAAAACAGCGCAGATGAAAATGACGACCGGCAGAACCTGAAACGCGAAGATAAATCCGATGTTTGAACCCTGGGTACCCAGCGGCCCAAAAACAAACTCGGAACCGAAGAACGAGTAGCTGAGCACCTTGTTGGCGGCATCGCCAATGACTTGAAACATTCGACGGCCAACATCAACCCGCAGCACAAAAATGGCGAACGCGATCTGCAGCCCGAGGCCCCACGCGACCGTCTTCACGCGGATCGCGCGACGATTCGTGGAAAACACGTACGCCAGCCCCAACATCGTCAGGAGGCCAAGAATTCCTGTGAATCGTCCCATTTAGTTTGCTCCCCCGGACTTTCCGATAACTTTGTGGACAAGCGGCCTCTTTTTCGATGGCGCAGACTCGGAGATTTCGCAACTAGCGACGATGAGTTGCCGCGCTCTCTCCGCTTTCGGCTCGGAATTGTAGTAAATCGTCGCGAGCGGTTCGCCAGCGGCTACTCGATCTCCAACTTTCTTGTGCAAGATAATTCCGACCGCCGGGTCGACCGAATCTTCTTTCCGCTCACGACCTCCGCCGAGGATCACGCATGCGGTTCCGATATGCTCGCACTGCATCGAAAACAGGTAGCCAGATTTGTCACTTGGAATCTGCATCGTGTGCTGCGCCTGGGGAAGCCGCTTCGTATCGTCGATGATCCGAGGATCGCCCCCCTGCAACTCGACCATCTGCCGAAATCGCTCTAACGCTTGACCCGATGCGATCAGGCCGGAGCTCTTCTCTTTTCCTTCTGTGACCGATTTCGCCACGCCGCCCAAATGCAGCATCCAGCCAGCCAACTCAATGCAGAGCTCGCGCAGGTCTGCCGGTCCGGCGCCGCGTAATATTTCGACGACCTCGACCACCTCGAGCGCATTGCCGATCATGTTTCCGAGCGGTTGATCCATGTCGGTAATCAGCGCGACAACTTCTTTACCCATCCGCTCGCCGGTTTCCACCATCAACTCCGCAAGAAACGCCGCATCCTTTTCGCTCTTCATGAAAGCGCCGGAGCCGGTCTTCACATCGAGCACAAGTGCGTCGATTCCTTCCGCCAGCTTCTTGCTCATGATGGAAGCGCAGATCAAATATGGACTCTCGACTGTTCCGGTGACGTCTCGTAAAGCGTAAAGTTTGCGATCCGCTGGAGCAATCTCCGCGGTCTGCCCGATCATCGCGCAGCCACACACTTCGAGCAGCCTTCGAAATTCTGCTACTGGAAGATTCACACTGAAACCAGGAATCGCTTCCAACTTATCGAGCGTTCCGCCTGTATGACCGAGACCTCGCCCGCTAATCATCGGGACAGCAACGCCGGCCGCCGCGGCCAGTGGCGCAAGAACCAGGGAAGTCTTGTCGCCGACACCGCCCGTAGAGTGCTTGTCTACCTTTCTCGCTCGCAGCGAAGACAGATCAAGAACTTCTCCCGAGCGCAACATCGCGTCGGTGAGCGCTGCGGTCTCGGGTCTTGTCATGCCACGCAGCACGACCGCCATCAGCCACGCGGAGACTTGATAATCAGGGATGTCGCCTTTGGTATAGGCATTGACGAGTCCTTCAATCTCTTCGCGCGACAATTCGATCGCGTCCCTTTTCTTGCGGATGACGTCGATCGCGCGGAATGCTTGCGGCGAAGAACTCGATGGGCTCACTGGAGACGAAATCCTTCCGGAAGAAGTTCCGTGATGTGCGCCTGCTTGGGACCGCTAGCACCTTGGAAAAATACAGTCGCGTCTGGTCCGAATTCATAGATCACTTGGCGGCACGCCCCACATGGGGAACAGGCCACGCCATGATCGTTGGTTACCGCGACGGCCCGAATCTCAATTTTCGGGCCTAATTCGGCGACCGCCGAAAAGATAGCCGTGCGCTCTGCGCAATTCGTCATTCCGTAAGAGGCATTTTCCACATTGCATCCAGAAAAAATTTGCCCGTTCGTGAGCAGAATCGACGCTCCCACATGAAAGTTCGAATACGGAGCGTGCGCGTTCTTCATAACCTTGGTGGCCGCCTGTTCCAGTTTTTTCCGCATGTTCGCGGTAACAGCAGGCTCCCGACTTGACGATCGTGCCATATGAGTTTGGTGAATCGCTGGGACTCGCGAATCGTGCGCCATTGTAAACCCTGCCCACGAGTTCGTGTTTCTGGTACGAAGATGTTCCGAACGCGAACGCCTCCATGAAACTCGCGTTGTCGCAGCGCCTGCCGTACAATTGCAATTCAACATAGGCGTTTCCCCTTCCCGGGCTGCGCACACTCGAAGGCACAACATGGCGGGCGATCACGATCACTCCAACCTCGCGCGCGGCGGCGGGCGCCAGATCACAAGCGGCGATCCTTACGCGGCAAACTCGATCGCATCGCTCCAGGGACGAGCGCTCCTGCCCAACGCAGGCATCCCTCTCGACTTGAATTGGGTGCAGGAAGTTCGCGTGAACACCAGCGCGGTCGAGCGCCGCGCTCAGTCGCAAACCGCCAGGCGGACCGTAAAGAAGGAATGGCAAGCTGCCTGGCTTCTGCGGGCGATTTCTTGCATGGACCTGACAACGCTTTCAGGCGATGACACGGACGAGCGCGTACGGCGCTTGTGCGCGAAGGGGCGTCAACCGATTCAGCGCGAACTGGCAGAGAGACTTGGGGTCCAGGAACTGGGGATCAAAGTCGCGGCCATTTGCGTTTATCACACTTTCGTCGAGACGGCGCTCCACGCGCTCGAAGGAAGCGGCATCCACGTCGCTGCGGTTTCCACTGGATTCCCCGCTGGTCTCTCGCCATTCTCTGAACGCGTGGCTGAGATTCGTAGATCAGTGGAAGCCGGGGCACACGAGATCGACGTAGTAATCACCCGCGCTCATGTCTTCGGAGGGCGCTGGCAGGCGCTCTATGACGAAGTTGCCGCGTTCAAGCAGGCGTGCGGCGCAGCGCATATGAAGGTCATTCTCGGAACCGGAGATTTATTGACTCTGCGAAATGTCGCGCGAGCGAGCGTCGTCGCCATGATGGCCGGCGCGGATTTCATCAAGACATCCACTGGAAAAGAGCCGACCAACGCCACGTTGCCCGTGAGTCTCGTAATGGTGCGGGCGATCCGCGAATATGCTCAGCAGACCGGAATGGCTGTTGGCTTCAAACCCGCGGGAGGAATCCGGACGGCCAAGCAATCCATCGACTGGCTGGCGATGATGAAAGAGGAATTGGGAGACTCATGGATGCGAGCTGAGATGTTTCGCTTCGGCGCGAGCGGATTGTTGGGAGACATCGAACGGCAACTCGATCATTACGTGACGGGCCGCTATTCGGCGGAGTACCGCCATCCGATCGCCTAGCCGCAATGCTGTAGATTCCTAGAAACGAGCCGAGATCGAATGAGCATTGCCGAAAAATTCGTCAGCATGGAGTACGGACCTGCTCCGGAGGATTCGAAGGAAGCGGTTGCCTGGCTGGAGCGTCACGGCCGTCGCTTCGGGCTTTTTATTGATGGTGCATGGCAAGCGCCCGCGACAGGCGAATATTTCGATACGCTCGATCCCTCAAACGGCGAAAAGCTGGCCGGCATTGCGCAAAGCGGTGCGGCTGACGTGGATGCCGCGGTTCGCGCAGCGCGCGGCGCTGCTCCGAAATGGCAAGCTCTTACACCGCATGTCCGCGCGCGCTATCTTTACGCGCTCGCGCGTCTCGTGCAGAAGCATTCGCGACTGCTTGCCGTCCTCGAAACGATGGATAACGGAAAGCCTATCCGTGAGAGCCGCGACATCGATATTCCCCTGGTCGCGCGACATTTCTACTATCACGCTGGATGGGCGCAATTGTTGCAGCAAGAGTTTCCCGACCACGAGCCTTGCGGAGTTGTTGGGCAGATCATCCCATGGAATTTTCCGCTCCTGATGCTGGCGTGGAAGATCGCGCCAGCTCTTGCCACGGGAAACACGGTTGTTTTGAAGCCAGCCGAATTCACTCCACTGACCGCACTCTTGTTCGCCGAATTGTGCCAGGAAGTCGGCTTGCCGGCCGGAGTAGTCAACATCATCACCGGCGACGGGACGACAGGCGAAGCGCTCGTCAAACATCCCGACGTGGATAAGATCGCGTTCACCGGCTCGACTGAAGTCGGTCGTGCGATTCGCTCGGCAACGGCCGGCAGCCACAAGCGTCTTTCCCTGGAGCTTGGCGGGAAGTCTCCCTTCATCATTTTCGAGGACGCAGATCTCGACAGCGCTGTGGAGGGACTCGTCGACGGAATCTGGTTCAACCAGGGGCAAGTATGCTGCGCCGGCTCGCGACTGCTGATGCAGGAGAGCATTGCGGAAACTTTGATTTCTAAAATTCAGCAGCGCATGAGCACCTTGCGCATCGGGCCTCCGCTCGATAAGGCGATCGATATCGGGGCAATCGTCGCGCGGGTCCAATTGGATCGGATCGAGCGAATGGTGGCGCAAGGTGTCGCCGACGGGGCAACTTGCTGGCAGCCGGAAGTCGTGCTGCCCACGCGTGGTTTCTACTATCCGCCGACGCTTCTCAGCAATGTGCATCCGACTTCGATCGTGGCGCAGCAGGAAATCTTTGGCCCCGTGCTCGCAGCCATGACGTTCCGCACACCCCGAGAGGCCGTAGAACTCGCGAACAACACGGTCTATGGACTCGCGTCTTGCGTTTGGAGCGAAAACATCAACGTCGCTTTGCATGTCGCAGCGCAAATCAAGGCCGGCGTCGTCTGGGTGAATTGCACCAACTTATTCGACGCAGCTTGCGGGTTTGGCGGATACCGCGAGAGCGGCTACGGCCGCGAAGGTGGTCAAGAAGGCTTACGGGAATACATGGAGCCGAAGTGGTTCAAGCAGGCTGCGAGACTTCCTGCCGCGCACTCAACTGCCGTTCCCCAAGTGAATGAAACGCCCGACTCCAGCGCGCCTGCCATCGACCGCACCGTAAAGCTTTACATCGGAGGCAAACAAGCTCGTCCCGACTCGGGGTACAGCATGGAAGTGCGTTCTTCCGATGGCAGGCTGCTCGGCGAAGCCCCGCTCGGAAATCGCAAAGACATTCGCAACGCGGTGGAAGCCGCCCGCAAAGCCGAAGGATGGGCCAAGGCGACTGCGCACAATCGCGCCCAGGTGCTTTATTACTGCGCGGAAAATCTCGCGCAGCGACGAAATGAAATCGCCAGTCGCCTCTCGGCAATCGTCGGAGAGAAGCAAGCAGATAGAGAAGTCGACCTCAGCGTCGAGCGAATTTTTTCTTATGCGGCCTGGGCGGATAAATTCGATGGCGCCGTTCACAATCCACCGTTCCGCAACATTGCGATTGCGATGAACGAGCCCATCGGCACGGTTGGAGTGATTTGCCCGTCAGATGCGCCGTTGCTGGGATTTCTCTCCCTCGTAATGCCGCTGCTGGCGGTGGGCAACACCGTGATCGCCGTGCCATCGGAAAAGTACCCACTCATCACGGGCGATCTTTATCAGTTGTTCGATACAAGTGATCTCCCTGGCGGTGTTGTGAACATCGTTACCGGATACGTTTCGCAACTTCTCAAGACCATCGCTGAACACGACGACGTAGATGCCATCTGGTGTTATGGGGATGAAGCCACTGTAGCGTCCGCGAAGGCCATGTCGGTTGGAAATTTGAAACAGGTCTGGACCAACGAAGGGCGAATCATCGATTGGTTCGACCCGAAAATTGCTGAGGGACGCTGGTTCCTGGAGCACGCGACCCAAGTTAAGAATATCTGGGTTCCGTACGGCGAATAGCAGCTCGCGATTCGTGAAATTGATCTGCACTTCTTCGCATCGGCTATCCCAACCGCCCGGCGTTGCTTTTGTTTCTCTCCAGCGCTAGCATACCCGCAGTCATCATTCAGCCCGGCATCATTCTCTCTCGCAAGTCCATGTCGACCAAGGAGGAACTATGGGCATCGCAGTCTCCACGCAAATCCATCCGCAAGTGGCAGAATTCATCGACAAACCTCGAAAGATGTTAATCAACGGACAGTGGGTCAATTCCGCGTCCGGCAAAACTTTTCCAACATACAATCCTGCAACCGGCGAAGTGCTCGCTCATGTCGCCGAAGGTGATCGCGAAGATATTGACCACGCGGTCAGGGCGGCTCGTTATGCCTTCGATCACGGCCCGTGGCGAAAGATGACGGCCTCCGAGCGCGGACGCATGATCTGGAAACTCGCCGACTTGCTCGAACAGCACACGGAAGAATTCGGTTACATCGAGAGCCTCGACAACGGTAAGCCGCTCAGTATTGCCAAGGCAGCTGATGTTCCACTCGCTGTCGACCTGTTCCGCTATATGGCGGGATGGGCCACAAAAATTGAAGGCAACACGATCCCACTCTCTGTCCCGTACACGCCCGGCGCGAAATATCTCGCTTACACGTTGCGGGAACCAGTCGGAGTTGTTGGGCAGATCATCCCGTGGAACTTCCCGCTGCTGATGGCTGCATGGAAACTCGGACCAGCTTTGGCGACAGGCTGCACAGTCGTCCTCAAGCCGGCAGAGCAAACGCCGCTCTCCGCGCTGCGTCTCGGCGACTTAATTATGGAGGCCGGTTTTCCCGAGGGCGTCGTGAATGTGGTTCCGGGATATGGCGAAACCGCGGGCGCTGCACTGGCTGCGCATCCCGACGTCGACAAAGTAGCTTTCACCGGTTCCACCGAAGTGGGCAAGCTGATCGTCCACGCTGCCGCGGGGAACTTGAAGAAAGTCTCACTCGAGTTGGGCGGGAAATCTCCCAACGTTGTTTTCAAAGATGCCGATCTGGAGACGGCCATCCCGGGAGCAGCGAGCGCAATTTTCTTCAATCACGGACAGTGCTGCTGTGCTGGTTCCCGCTTGTACGTCGAAAAAGCCGTCTATGACCAGGTTGTAGAGGGCGTCGCGGCTCAGGCAAAGAAAATCAAAGTTGGCTCCGGACTCGAACCGGACACGCAGATGGGTCCGCTCGTTTCAGAAGAGCAACTGAATCGTGTCTGCGGTTACCTGGAGTCAGGAGTCTCGGAGGGCGCAAAGGCTGTCGTTGGCGGACACAGGGCCGGCGATCGCGGATACTTTGTCGAGCCTACGGTGCTTGTTGACACCCAAGAGAGCATGAAGGTCGTACAGGAAGAAATCTTTGGCCCGGTGGTGGCGGCGATGCCATTCACCGATCCCGAGGAGATCATCCCACGCGCCAACAACAGTGATTACGGCTTAGCGGCAGCAGTGTGGACTCGCGATATCGGCAAAGCGCACCGCATGGCGGAAGAGCTTCGCGCCGGCACCGTGTGGATCAATTGCTATAACATTTTCGACGCGGCGATGCCGTTCGGAGGCTACAAACAATCCGGCTGGGGACGTGAAATGGGACACGACGTCCTCAACCTCTACACCCAAACCAAAGCAGTCTGCACGCGAATCGCCTAGACTGACGGGGCGAAGCCTGACGCGGCAAATAAAAAAGGACGGTGGAGAAATCCACCGTCCTCGGTTTTCCTGCTAGGGCTTGTTATCGTTCCATCAGAAGAACTTTTTCCGCGTCGTCGATCTCGGTCAGCTTCACCTCGATCACTTCGTTCATCGTGGTCTGTACGTGCCGTCCCACATAGGTTGCCTCCACCGGAATCTCGCGATGTCCGCGATCTACCAGCACGCACAGCTGCACCCGCCGCGGCCTGCCATGTGAGAAGAGGGCGTCCAGCGCCGCTCGAGTTGTGCGACCGGTAAACAGGACGTCGTCGACCAGAACGATATTCTTGTCCTCGATTTCAAACCCGATCTCTTTCTCTTGCACGACCGGTTTTGGACCGAGCGTCGACAGGTCGTCACGATAGAAAGTGATGTCGAGCGTACCTACCGGCACCTGAGCATTTTCAATACGCGTGATGATTTTGCCGAGGCGTTCCGCGATGGGCACGCCGCGCCGGCGAATCCCGACGAGTCCTAATCCGGCAACTCCGCCGTTTTTTTCGACGATTTCATAGGCGAGTCGCACCATCGTCCGTTCGATTTCCGATGCAGACATCAGTTGGGCCTTCTGACGAAGGCCAGTCTTCCGCGAAGGGGTCTTTGCAGTCATGAAAAGTTGTGCCTCAAGGCATGAGAGCCGGCTACCCAATGTAGTCAAGGCGCACACGCAGGTCAAGCGCAGGCCAGCAGTGGCTGGAATCGGCTACTGCACGTCAAATGTCGATTCGACTGAATCTGTTATCAATCCGGGAGAACCGGGTTCGGGACACTCGGTTCGGATCATCCGGGCTAGTGGGGGATTGCCTTCGCGCACCGAGAGAAGATCAACCGTGGCGGAGCTTTGACTGGACGCTTGGCTCGGCACGATTCCGACTCCTTGATTTCTGCCAAACGCTTTGGCTCGGTAAAGAGCTGCATCGGCAAGGGCGATGCACTCCTCCGCGCACAACGATTCATATGACGCGCGGCACCATGGATACGCGGACCAACCGACCGAGCAAGTTTTCTTCACCGAAATCCCGTGACCAAGATCGAATGGCTCGGACGACATCACCTCCAGAACGCGGCTGCAGAAAGCTGGCGTCCCTGAGGGATCTGTCGACCGACTCATGATCAGGAACTCTTCGCCGCCCCAGCGAACCAGTACGTCTGACTTACGAACCACAGTCGAAAGCCGCTGCGCTACCAGTTGCAGGAGCCGGTCCCCTGCGGGATGCCCGTGCAGATCATTCACCTGCTTGAAGAAATCGACATCGACCATGATGAACACCAGGTCGCGATGATCCATCTTTCGGATTTCCGTGCCGTTAGCGCGTTGGTAATTTCGCAGAACCTGTCCTGCTTCCGACGTCAAAATCTCTTCGAGGTATCGCCGGTTCCAAATGCCAGTAAGCACATCGGTGAAAGAGATCTCCTGTAGCTCCATATTTTTTCTCTGCAGCTCCAGGCTGTGCCAACGCAGCGAGTGTTCCTTGTTCTCCAATTCATCCTTCAGCCTGCACATTTCGTCGAGGTTGTGCCGCGACGATCGCAAGAGGCTGAGCAGTTCCTGATCCAGCAGATGTTGCTTGAAGAATACGAGCACTCCCATCACGAGCATTACTGCGACGGTCAGGAACAGGCGGTATGTACGAACTCGTTGCGGAGCATCCCCGCCAAATTGCGCCCACGCGACCATCAATGGAGTCACGAAGACGGCTACCATCGCGAGCCGCGCTTTCCAGATTCCGAATCCACGAACTGGCAACTCCGCGACAGGATGCTGTTCGTCAGATTCTCGCGCGAGGAATCCGATCCTCACAAACCATGCCATCGCGGCCACCAGCGGCACATCGAACAGGCTCCCGGTATAGTACAAGTGCAAATCGATGGCTTCGCTGGCCATCAACGAAGCAACACAGTAGAGCAACGTTGCCGCAAAAAGATGAAAATAGGTACGCCGCCACGCTCCCTGGCTTCGGCGCCAAACCAGTAGCAGGCCTCCTGCGAGCACGAGTTCTTCGCTGACATAAAGAAGATCGAAGCTGCGTCCGTACACCGCCTCCGACGGATGCACGTACTGCCACGGGATCACTACAAAGAGATATAGGAAAAGCCACCACGTCAGCAGTAGCGCGAAGTCGAGCGTCCCAGCGCGAATCGTTCGATCGTCCTTTTGCAGGTGCGGCTGAATCGCCACCGCGGCCATCATGGGCACGATATGTAGAAACAGGATGACATCGCCGACAAACGGGTTGGGCGCTTCGTGCCGTAGATAGACTTCGATATACGTCCACATGAGCTGCGAAGTCAGCCACATGGCCAGTCCCAAGCCCATCAATGCCCAGAAGATCCGCGACTTCTGGGAGGCAATTCGAATATTGGCAAGAAACGCGACCGTCGCGCACAACAGGACAATATTTTGCAGGATGTCGCCAAAAGCCGTGAGAGCGAAACCGCGAGGTGCGAAAACCGAGAGCGCCGCGTGCACGCACACAACGGCACCAATCCCAACCAGCCACTTCCGGCCGTTCTGGAACGCAGCACTCCCCACGTTTCAGATTCTATTTGTACGGAGATACACCGCAGGATTACGGAAGTAATCGGGTCCGAAGGGACGAAAGTGGTACGCCGTCGTTACGAAATGGCGCTCGTAAACCGTTGAACAAACCGGTAGGCATCCTCAAATGAGTTGTATAGCGGCACTGCGGCCACTCGGAACGTGTCGGGCTCGCGCCAATCCCCGATGATTCCGTCAGCCGCCAATTTCTCGCAGAAAGCGCGCCCATGGTGCCGCAACCGCAGCGAAAGCTGGGCGCCTCTTCGATTTTCTTCTCTCGGGGTGACGATCGAGAATTTGTTCGATGACCCCTGACGCAAGAGAAATTCCATATAGCCCGTCAGAGCCACGCTCTTCGCCCGTAAGCGATCCATCCCCGCCTCGGCGAAAATGTCCATCGAGGCGCGCAACGGGGCCAGTGCCAGGATCGGTGGATTGCTCAGCTGCCAGCCCTCCGCTCCCGCCATCGGACGAAACTCCGGCTCCATCTGAAATCGAACTTTTTCCTCGTGGCCCCACCATCCGGCATAGCGAGGCAGGTCGGATGACTGTGCGTGACGTTCGTGGACAAAACATCCTGCCACGCATCCAGGACCTCCGTTCAGGTATTTGTAACTGCACCAAACCGCAAAGTCCGGCCCCCAGTCGTGCAACTGCAACGGGATATTCCCGGCGGCGTGGGCGAGATCAAATGCAACTACACATCCCTTGCGATGTCCCGCGCTTGTGATTTCCGCCATGTCAAACACTTGACCTGTCGAGTAGTTCACTCCGCCCATCATGATCAGTGCGATCGAATCGCCTTCGCGCTCGATCAACGCGAGAATGTCTTCATCCTGCAAACACGATTCCTCTTCGCGAGGCGTCAATTCGATGAGCGAGGTTTCTGGGTCAAATCCGTAGAAGCGAATCTGCGACTTCACTGCATACTGATCCGACGGAAAAGCCCCGCGCTCGATCACAATCTTGTGCCGCGCCGCCGTCGGTCGATAGAAGGAAGCCATCATCAGATGCAGGTTCACAGTCAGCGAATTCATCACCACGACTTCCGCCGGCTGCGCTCCCACCAACGCTGCGGTTTGCTCGGTGAGCAAGCGGTGATACGGCATCCAAGGATTCTTCGCGTGGAAGTGGCCTTCCACACCCAAGTCCGCCCAGTCACGCAATTCCTGTTCGAGAAAGTCACGTGCGCTCTTGGGCTGTAAGCCCAGAGAATGCCCGCACAGATAGATACATTCCTCGCCACCGCTGATCTTTGGCATACAGAAGCGCTCGCGAAAATGCGCGAGCGGATCGCTCTGATCCATCGCAACTGCGAATTCCTGGCCAGGTTCAAACCGGGGCACGCTCAATTTAACTCCAAAGGAGTAAGTTCGCTGCAAACCAGACGATCGGCCAAATTCCAATCGAGATCTTCGACCCGCTGTATCCGATCACAGAGCTTCTCCAACATCCGGTCCTGCAATTGCCCGCGCTGTAGCGCGGTCGCATACGGGACGCGATGAAACGTCACCATCGCGTACTTAGGCACAAAAAGACCTGGATATTTGGCCTCGAGAGCCAGCTCAACTTTCTTACGCAAAAGAAATCGTGGATCTGCCACACGATCCCTCATCTCCACGAAATTTTCAACGGCCATGTCTGCGATTGCATCCGTGTTGGTTTTTCGTACGTGCTCAAACTCCTGAAATACTTTCTCCCAATTGGCGCCATACCGGTCCAGCAACTCCAGAAAGACCGTGCAATCCTCGAATCCGCAATTGATTCCTTGTCCAAAGAACGGGACGATTGCGTGTGCCGCATCCCCTAGCAGGAGCACCGTGTCCTCTACTTGCCACGGTGAACACTTGATCGTCACCATGGAACCGGTAGGGTTGGCAAAGAAATTGGCGGCCAAATCTGGCATCAGCGTAACTGGCATCCGGAAAGCGCTTCTGGAAAAACTCGACGATCAGGCTTTCGGTGGCTAATTCCTCAAAGCTATCGGCTCCTTCAAACGGAAGAAACAGGATGCAGGCAAACGTACCGTCCACGTTGGGCAGTGCGATCAACATATAGTTGCCGCGTGGCCAGATGTGAAGGGCGTTTGTTTCCAGAACATGTTTGCCGCCGGCGCTCGCCGGAATGGTCAGTTCCTTGTATCCATAATCGAGATATTCCTGAGCGAAATTAAATCGAGTTCGCTTCAGCATTTCACTTCGAATCGCGGAGGCGGACCCATCGCACCCAATCACGACGCTCGACTCGATCGTTCGTCGCTCCCCGGTCTCTTCATCAAGAACTTGAAGGGTTCGCGACTTTAAATCGATACCGGTGCATCGTCGTTGAAAATGGATCTTCACGCCTCGCGACTCGGCCGCATTCATCAAAGCGATATTCAATTCCGCCCGTGAAATCGAATTGATCACCTCGGAATCGTCTTTGCCATACCGCTGAAACGTGAGTTTGGAATCGACAGAGTGCATCATCCGCCCTTTCATGGGGATGATGATCTTCTGCATTTCACTCCACAACCCGGCTTCCTTCAGCGCATGAATGCCGCGCGTCGACAACGCCAGGTTGATGGATCGGCCGGCACTCATATTGACACGCCGCATATCCGGCCGCCGCTCATAGATTTCAACATCGAAGCCGCGCTTCACTAACTCGAGGCCGAGCAGTGGTCCATTCAGGCCAGCGCCGATCAACGTAATCGTCTGAGATTTCTGGTTCATGGAGAGAAAATGAGACCAACAAGAGCTCCCGACCTTAGTTATTCCGTCAGAAGCGTTCGGGCTTCCCAGAGTTCCGGGAAGAATTTCTTATCGAGCGTAAGCTTCAGGTACGAAGATCCCGGACTTCCACCTGTTCCCATGCGCGCTCCAATGACGCGCTCCACGAGCTGAATGTGGCGCAATCTCCAACTGACAACCAGTTCGTCGAACTCCGTCAGCCGCTCGCAAACATCAATCCAATGACGATTGCTGTGCTCATCCTGATACAAGGCGAGCACCGCCCGTGCCCGGGCTTCAAATCCTTCTTGCTCGGTCGCGCTGGCGCCAACCTGAAGCTTACCGATCGCGCGCAACGCTCCGAAAAATACGTCGCGCAGCGAAGGCTCCCGCAACCTGCGTTCAAGTTGGGCGTGAGCTTCCGGAGTCGGCTTGTGGTAGCGCAGCATTTTTTCGTCCTTCAGACCGCACAGGAATTCCAACTCACGAAATTGCTCCGATTGGAACCCGCTGGCTGGCTCGAGTTTTCCGCGAAACGCCAGAAAATGTGTGGGCAGCATCGTTTCAAGAATAGTGAATTGCTCGACGAGAACGCGCGTGATTTCTGTGCACCGCCGCAGCAGGCGTGCGGCCTCGTAAACTTCATCCTGCGATTGCGAACTCTCGCCTGCTGCCCGCAGGTTTCGAACTACCGCGTCCAGGTCGTGCAGCAATTCTTTGAACCATAATTCGTAGGTCTGGTGAACGATGATGAAAAGCAGTTCGTCGTGATGCTGGGGCGAAGATTGCGGATGCTGCAGTTCGAGCAACTCAGGAACCTTCAGATAGGAACTGTAAGTGAGTTGGTTGCCTTGCGGCATGACGGGCGCTACCGCACTCGCCGATACGCCTTCACGGTTCTCGTGCTTAAGATTTAGAAACGCTGCCGCATTTCCACCCAGCATCTGTTCCTTGGCATTGGCTGTCAGATGGCTCGAGCGAATCAACGACCCTACATTCTGTTCGCCGAGAGGAAATGGATAATCCGAACCCAGCATCACTCGCTCCGCTCCCATAGTCTCGACGAGGAAAGTGAGCGCGCGTGGATCGAACACGGCAGAGTCCACTGAGAAGCGGCTCACGTACTGGCTGGGCGGTAATTCGCAGAAGCCGTGGGCGACAGGATGGTGTTGCCACGCGTTTTCCAGCCGTCCCAGCAAAAACGCAAAACTTCCTCCGCCGTGCGCGAAGCAGATCCGCAACCTCCGCGGCAGCTTATCGAATGCCCCACTGAGAATCATCGCGACGATTCCCAGTTGAGTCTCAGCAGGCATGCCGACTGTCCACGGCATCATGTATTTCGGCATGCGCGGCTGCCCCAGCATGTCCCAGGGATGGACCAGTACCGCCGCTCCCTCGTCAGCGCAGTGATGCAGAAAAGTCACGATGCCCGGATCATCCAGGTTCTTCTCGCCAACATGATTTCCAATCTGCACGCCCAGATGTCCCGCTCTCATGCATCGGCTCAGCTCTTTGCAAGCCGCATCGGGGTCTTGCAGAGGAACTTGGCACAACGCTTTCAGTCTGTCTTTGCCGTGGGCGCAAAGTTCCAAGGCAGCATCGTTAAACAAACGTGCACAATCGAGTGCGTACTCAATCGGACGATCGTACGCAAATAGCACTGGCGTCGCCGAGATCACCTGCACATCAACACCGTCGCGGTCCATTTCTTGCAAGCGGACTTCCGGATCCCAGCACGCGGAGTAAATATGGCGGAAGAATTGATCGCCCACCATGATGTCCGCTTTCCCCGGTTCGGTGTGCTTGATCCACGGCCAGTTCGGCGTGCCAAACCGCGCCGCCAGATCGGGCCAAGTCCGCGGGAAAAAATGATTATGAATATCGATGACTGGCATCTTTATTGTTTGCCCG
Source organism: uncultured Acidobacteriota bacterium (assembly GCA_963787685.1). GTDB lineage: Bacteria > Acidobacteriota > Terriglobia > Terriglobales > Acidobacteriaceae > Sulfotelmatobacter. Next base: position 272,845 of record CAWBED010000014.1, on the reverse strand, counting down.
GATGAACTGTTCCGCAGTGTGTGCACTTGCGCAGGTTCTCGTTGCCGTAGAACTGTTCAAACAGAGGAGGCAAGTCGCGGACGATGCTCTTCAGTCTCACCTCCGCGCGATGGACCAACTGATGGCAATTCTGGCAGTACCATTCAAACGCATCGACCGCATCCGCGGGTCGCGGCATCTCCACGACCACACCGATGCTTCCAGCCTGCCGCTGTGGCGAGTGCCGCATATGCTTTGGCAGCAGAAAAATCTCTCCTTCTTTGATCGGAACTTCTAGCGGTGGCTTTCCCGGCGTTTCCATCAGTCTGAGAAAAATATCTCCCTTCAACTGATAGAAAAACTCCTCCGTCGGATCGTCGTGATAATCGCGCCGCTGGTTTGGCCCGCCAACTACGGTCACCATCATCTCGCCGTCTTCCCACACTTGCGCATTGCCCACGGGCGGCTTGAACTTTTCCTTGTTCTCTTCGATCCAGCGCTGAAAGTTAAAGGCCTTCAACTCCTTGATGGACGGCATAGCGGCTCCTATTTCTCTGGCTTGTACGCGACTGCGCGAATTTCGATCAGCAAACTCGGATGCGGCAATTGGTGTACGGCGACTGTAGTTCGGGCAGGCCCGTCGTGATCAAAGTATTGTCCGTAGACCTCGTTATACCCAGCGAAATCGTCCATGCTCACCAGATAAGACGTCACCTCCACCACGTCCGCGAGACTCGCGCCTGCCGATTGCAAAATGTCGCGAATATTCTCGATTACGGCGGCCGTTTGTATTCGAATGTCGAGGTGTGTCGTTCCCGATTCGTCGGATTCCGCGCCGGCAATAGTGTTATCCGCGCGGCGCGCGCTTGTGCCGGAAACAATCAGAAAATCGCCGGCGCGCTTGATGTGCGGATACTTGCCGCGCGGCGCCGCCTTTCCCTTTACTACTTTCGCTTCCGTTTTCCCCATATCCCGATTCCGCGCGGGCCGACGCTCACAATCGAATACAAATGTTGTTCAACTCTGAATAAAAATTCAATGAATGCATGCCGCCTTCGCGCCCAATTCCTGACAGTCCGACCCCTCCAAACGGCGTCCGCAGATCGCGCAGAAACCAGCAATTGACCCAGGTGATGCCCACATTCATCTGCTGCGCAACGCGGTGGCCGCGTTTCAAATTCGTCGTCCAGATCGAAGCCGCCAGGCCGTACTTCGTGTCATTCGCCATGTTCACGGCTTCTTCTTCCGTATCGAATGGCGCGACGTGGCATACGGGCCCAAAGATTTCTTCCTTCACGCAACGTGCGGATTCTGTCAGTCCAGTATAGATGGTTGGTTGCACATAGAATCCCTCATCGAGAGAGTTGCCAAATTGAGGCACTCCTCCGCCGGCAATCACCGTGGCGCCTTCCTCTCGCGCCAACCGGTAATACGACAGTACTTTTTCACGATGCTGCGCCGAAATCAGCGGTCCCGCTTCCGTGGCCGTGTCGAGCGGGGAACCCATCCGCATACTTTCGGCTTTCTGTTTCAGAGCCGAGACGAACCGGTCAAAGATCGGACGCTGCACGTACACTCGCTCGGCGCAGAGGCACACTTGCCCTGTATTCAGGAACGCTGCCTCGCTAATTCCGCGAACCGCGTCTTCGAACTCACAATCCTCAAAGACAATCGCCGCGTTCTTGCCACCGAGTTCAAAGGAAACAGGCTTAACCGACGCCGCAACCGTCTTCATAATCGCAGCTCCGGTTTGAGATTCTCCCGTGAACGTCACTGCATTGACGTCGGGATGCTGCGTGAGAAATTCGCCCGCCGACTTCGGACCAAACCCGTGCACTACGTTGTAGACTCCATCCGGAATCCCAGCCTGTTGCATCGCTTCCGCCAGCAATGTCGCGGTCGCCGGCGTTTCTTCCGAAGGCTTCACCACCACTGCATTGCCACAAGCAAGCGCGGGCGCGACTTTCCAGGTGAGCAAGAGCAGAGGAAGATTCCACGGCGTGATGATTCCCACTACGCCTAGCGGTTTACGCACTGCATAGTTGAAAGCGCTTTTCCCGTCTGGAGTCTCTGTCTGAAACGACTCCATGCCTGCAGTCTTGATAAGGTCGGCGAAGACGCGGAAATTGGCGGCGGCGCGTGGAACATCCAGTTTCGACGCCAAAGATATCGGCTTTCCAGTGTCGGCGACTTCAGCAGCGACAAAACTATCGAACCGCGCCTCGATCACTTCGGCAATCTTGTACAACCGCGCCGCTCGCTCGCGGACGCCAATGCGTCCCCATTCCCCCCGCAACGCCTTGTGCGCTGCTTGGACCGCAGCGTCAACGAGGCTCGCATCAGCCTCGGTCACCTGCGCGATGACGCTTCCATCCGCAGGATTCACGTCGGCAAACTCGCGTCCGCCTCGCACAAACTTCCCATCGATGTAGTTCTGGATGACCTTCACTCGGCGTGAACCCCGCGGAATCCTAACAGTCTGCTTCGAGCGGCGCAATGGAAGCGCTCAACTACTTCGTTCTTTCAAATATCGCCGCAACGCGTCCTTCCACTCCGGCATTTCGACGCCGCAGAGCCGCAAGCTGGCTGGGGATAGAACCGAGTACGCAGGGCGCGGCGCTGGACGCGACATCTGTTGGCTGCTGACTGGCCGAACCTCCGTTGATAGACCGGCATCCTTCACAATTTCCTGCGCGAATTCAAACCACGAGCAGTCCCCAGCGTTGGTCACATGCACAATTCCGCTCGCGTTCTTGTGGCAAAGATCAACGATCGCATTTGCGAGATCTCCCGCATAGGTAGGACAACCGCGTTGATCATTCACTACATCGAGCGCTGGCCGGGTCGCTGCCAGTTTCAGAATCGTGTCCGGAAAGCACTTCCCTCCCACACCGAACAGCCATGAAGTCCGCGCGATGCAACAATCCGGCAAAGCTTCGAGCAAGCGCACCTCAGCCTCTGCCTTTGATCGTCCGTACACGCTCTGCGGATTTCGGGGATCCTCCGTTTCGTAGGGCTTCGTGCGTTTCCCATCAAACACGTAATCGGAACTGAGGAACATCATCTTCGAACCAGCCGCTTTCGCTGCCTCGGCAACGTGCACCGCACCATCACGGTTCACCGCAAATGCTTTATCAGGATTGCTTTCACAGCCATCAACATCGGTGTACGCCGCCGAGAGCACAATCCAATCCGGGCCATTTTTTCTCACAACTTCTCGAACGCGCTCTCCGTCGCGAATGTCGACATCGCGCGAGCTAAGCGCCACAACCTCATCGCCGCTCCATTCGTGCGTCAGAGCCTTGCCTAAAAGCCCCGTGGCGCCAAAGATCATTGCTTTCATTAGAGAGGTTTTCCGAAGTTATTCAAAGGTTTCGGCATCCCGAAGAACAGCGCCGCGTTGATCTTTCGCGGACACGACAGGCTGGCCTTCCAATTCCCATTGAATCTTCAGGTCCGGATCGTTCCAGGCCAGAGTGCGCTCAAATTCAGGTGCGTAGTAATCGGTCGCTTTATACAGCACGTGTGCAGTGTCTGAAGTGACGCGAAACCCGTGCGCGAATCCAGCGGGGATCCACATCATTCGCTTGTTCGTACCGGACAATCGCGCCGCCTCCCATTTTCCGAACGTCGGAGAACTTCGCCGGAGATCCACGGCGACGTCAAGGATCTCTCCATCCGCCACCCGCACCAACTTCCCCTGCGCCTGCCGAATCTGATAATGCAATCCGCGCAGCACATTCTTGGTCGAGAAAGAATGGTTGTCCTGCACAAACCGTCCTTTGATTCCCGCTTCGGCAAATACCTTCTCGTTGTAGCTTTCCAGGAAGAATCCACGTTCGTCGCCAAAGACGCGAGGCTCCAGCACCAGAACTTCCGGCAAAGATGTTGAGATTTTCTTGATTGCGTCCATAGCAGACGGGCGTCGTGACTCCCGCTCAGAATACCCTTTCCTTTAGCAATTGCAGCAGGTACATCCCGTAGCCGCTGTTCTTCATCGCACTCGCGATCTGCTCCACTTGTTGCGCAGTAATGTACCCCGATCGATAGGCGATCTCTTCCGGACACGCCACCATCAGCCCTTGCCGTTTTTCAATCGCTTGAATGTAGAGCGCAGCCTCCATCAAGGATTCGTGCGTCCCGGTATCGAGCCAGGCCATCCCGCGCCCCATGACGACCACTTCCAACTGCCCCTTCCTCAGATATGTCTGATTCACGTCGGTGATTTCCAATTCGCCGCGCGTGCTGGGGTTCAGCGATTTCGTGATTTCAACCACCTGGCTGTCGTAAAAATACAATCCCGTGACGGCATAGCGCGACTTCGGCTGTTTCGGCTTCTCCTCGATACTTAACGCTCGACCGTTGGCATCAAATTCGACTACTCCATACCTCTCCGGATCGTGTACGGGATAGGCGAAAACCCTTGCTCCTTGCGCCTTCTCAGCCGCGTCCCGGAGATCCTTCGCCAGATCATGCCCATAAAAAATGTTGTCACCGAGCACCAGCGCGCACGGACTCCCTCCGATGAACTCCTCGCCCAGCAGGAACGCCTGCGCGATGCCTTCGGGCCGCGCTTGCGCGCGATACTGGAGATGAATTCCGTATTGGCTTCCGTCTCGCAGCAGCAACTGAAATTTCGGCAGATCCTCTGGCGTCGAGATAATCAGGATGTCACGGATACCCGCCAGCATCAGTGTGCACAGCGGGTAGTAAATCATCGGCTTGTTGTATACGGGAAGCAGGCTCTTTCCCATCGCCTGCGTCACAGGATAGAGACGCGTCCCGGATCCGCCTGCCAGAATGATGCCTTTGTAACGCGTGCTTTCTTTCATCATTGAATCAATTGTCCGTGATTTCGGAGATGTCCGCAGCTAACCGGAATAGTGCGTCGCAATCCACTGGCGATAGCTTCCGCTCGTTACATCGCGAACCCACGCCTGGTTTTCCAGGTACCAACGCACCGTCTTAAGGAGACCCGTATCAAACGTCTCTTTCGGCTTCCATCCTAATTCTCGCTCGATCTTGCGTGCATCGATGGCATAGCGCCGGTCGTGGCCGGGACGATCCTTCACAAATGTAATCAACTCGCGCCGCGACTTGCCCTGCTTGGGCGACATCTCGTCCACAAGATCGCAAACAGTCTGAACGATTTCGATGTTCGGCTTTTCGTTCCAGCCACCGATGTTATACGTTTCGCCGAGCCGCCCGCCTTGCAGCACGATCCCGATCGCCTCACAATGATCTTCCACATAAAGCCAGTCCCGTACGTTTTTCCCGTCCCCGTAAACCGGCAGAGGCTTTTCCTCCAGCGCATTCAGGATCATCAGCGGAATCAACTTCTCTGGAAACTGGAAACGCCCGTAATTGTTCGAACAATTTGTCGTCAGGGTCGGCAGCCCGTATGTATGGTGATAGGCGCGTACAAGATGGTCCGACGCAGCCTTTGAGGCAGCATACGGACTGTTCGGCGCATACGGAGTTGTCTCGCTGAACGGCGCGTCCTCCGGACCAAGCGAACCGTACACTTCGTCGGTGGACACATGTAGAAAGCGAAACCGCTTGCTCTCTTCGCCCCCCAGCCCATTCCAATATTCACGAACCTCTTCCAGCAAGGCAAAAGTTCCATCGATATTGGTCCGGATGAATGCTTCCGGACCCCGGATCGACCGGTCGACATGGCTCTCCGCCGCAAAGTGCACAATCGCATTCGGCTGATGCTTCCTCAACAAACTTCCTACCAGCTCGCCGTCGGCAATGTCACCGTGCACAAATTCATACCGACGGTCGTCTCCGATGCTCTCCAGATTGTGCAGATTGCCCGCGTAGGTCAGTTTGTCTAGATTGATGACCGACGTCTGTTCCGCCCGCAATTGCTGCAGAACAAAGTTCGAACCGATGAAGCCGGCGCCGCCCGTGACCAGTATCCGATCCTGCATAGGAAAAATAGCTGCTCCTTGGCGCACGATGCCGCCGCTCGCAAGAAACGAGTCGAACTTGAATTGTAATAAAAAAGGACGGGCTTGGCCCGTCCCTGTCTAGCTTCGTGATGTTCCTCGCTCGCGGCCTGGAACCTGATCGCGAAATGGCCACAAGCCGCAAACCTCGAGACTATCCTGCTCTGCGCTCGGCCATCTCCTGTTCCTCAGCGGGTTTAGTCGTTGCGCTAACTCTCTTTGGCCCCACATCGGAAACCTCCCAACCGAGCACTTCGAAATAGGCGGCCTCGATCTCTCTGGCAATGGTCTGCCACTGATATTGGATTTCAATGCGTTTCCTGGCGGCTTTTCCCGATGCTTCTCGCAGTACAGGATTCGCAATCAGGAAGCGTAGACGGTCCGCGAGATCCGCAACATTTCCGCGCTGGAAGGTGAACCCAGCTCCGTCGACGACTTCTCGGTTCTCCGGTACGTCGCTCGTCAGAACACAGAGGCTCGCTCCCATCGCATCGAGCAAAGCCAGGGAAAGACCCTCCATCTCCGAGGGCAGCACAAAGATCATCGCATTGGTCAGCAATTCGTCTAGAGTCTCGCCAGAAACCCAATCGAGCATTCGGATCTGTTCATTAGCGTGCTTCCGCAACTCGCGGCCGTAATCGTCACAGTAACTGGAAGCCCCGGCCATCACTAGTTTTACGTCGGTTTTGATCTGCTCGAATGCGTCCACCAGGAGATGGCATCCCTTCTCCGGCGAAAATCGTCCCAGAAACAGCACGTAATTCCCAGGTTCCAATCCCCACTCCAGGATTTTTTTCGGCGCGCTACGTTCACGAAGCACTCCCCCATTCGGCACATAGAAGCTCTCGATGCCATGCATCTCGCGATAATGCTCTTGCAGCACTCTCGAAACGACCATGGTCGCGCTCGGAAGCCGCGCCGAAGCCTGTTCTCCAAGCCTGAGGACGGCAGCGGCCGTTCTTCCCCACTTCCCCCTCTGCCAATCCAATCCCTGCACCGTGACCAAGGTCTTCGTGCCAAATATCCGGGGGATAAAGGAAAATAGCGCCGGTCCGAGCGCATGAAAGTGAATCAAGTCATAGCGCCGCGTGAGAGCATCCAACGTGCTCAGCATCGTGTGAACCACGGTTTCCAGATGCTTTGTCCGAATCGTCGGCAGGCGCACCAGTCGCATCCCGTTATGTTCCGCCAGAGCGGGAGTGAAATAGTTTCTGCAGTAGACGGTGACTTCGTGCCCCATCTCTGCCAGCCTCTTCCCCACTTCTTCGTAGTAGGCTTCAATGCCGCTGTATTTCGAGATCACGCCTCGTCCACCGATGAAAGCGACTCGAAGCCTCGGCCGCTGTGCTGCGGGAACCAGGTCTCGCAACGGATGAACCCAATGGCCGGGAAGTTTTGCCCAGGATAATTTTCCTTTCGAAGACCGCGGTTCCCGAACCTTCCTTCGCGCAGCCAAGTCCTGGTACAAATTCAGCAGTTTCCGATAGTGAGTCTCGGGCGAATGATGTTGAAGCACCCACTCCCTGCCGGCGCTCCCCATCTGTTGCGCCAATATTGGATCGGAAGCCAACTTTCGAATCGCCTCCGCCATCTGATTCACGTTGCCGCATCGGTACAAAATGCCGGTTTTTCCCTGATGGACCAGTTCCCGGCGCGATCCCAGATCGGACGCTACTACAGCGCGCCCTTGCGCGTAGGATTCCAGAATTGTCTTGCCCAAAGTCTCGTAGGCGTGCGATGGCATCACTGTGAATCTAGAACGCCCAATCAACGAATCCCGCTGCTCCGCTCCAACCTGCCCGACAAACTCGACATTCGACAAACCCAACGTGCTCGCCAATCGTTCCAATGGCCCGCGCTGCGGCCCGTCTCCGGCAATCACGAGACGAACCTCGGAAACTTGCTGCATCGCCCGCAACAGATCGGGAAGGCCTTTCTCCGCCGAGAGCCTGCCTACGTAAAGGATCGACCCCTTGCTATAAGCGCTCTCCTCCCCAACGTTTCGCGCCTGCTGAAAATGCGGCAACACTTCAAACCGAACCCCATCCCACCCATGTTCTACAAATTTTTCACGCACGAATTGGCTCGGAGCCAGGAACAAATCCACGCACTTCCGATAACTTCCCAGCCATCGATGCACATACGCTTCTACGGTCAAACCTGTTCGAGCACTCCATCCCGGATAACATTTCGCCCCCAGTGCATGCCAGAACGCTCCGCCTTTGCACAACTCGCACGCTTCCCCTTGCGAGACAAGGTTGTAGCTCGGACACAGCAGCTTGAAGTCGTTCACGTGATAGACGACAGGAACTCCCTGAGCCTTCAATTCCCATAGGATCGACGGCGAGAGGTGGTGATAAATGTTGCGTATATGCGCGACGTCCGGCCGAAAATCCTGGATCATCGCGTGAATTCTTCGGCGCGCTTCGGTGGAGTAGATCGCATGTGCCGCTTGCTTCGCCTTGTTTCCCAATCCATGCTGTCCCTTAAAGTCGATGTGCGGCACGAAATGCCGATCATACGAAGTTGCTTCTCCACGCGAGTCGGCCATCGAGAAAAGTGCGACGTCATGGCCGTTCGACCTCATCAGTTCCATGAGTTCGAACAGGTAAACCTCGGTACCGCTGAATGGAAAGTTATATTTGTTGCAGAACAAAATTCTCATGAGGGATGCTCTCGCTCCGCTCTGCGATCCGTCGCAGGATTACGTCTCCGAACGACTCCAGATTCTTCTCACGGTTAAAGTTGTGGCGAACCTGTACCTGGGCGCCATATCGCACCCATTCGAGTAATCTCGCCGCCGAACGAAGATGGGGATACAAACGACGCGAAGCACGGCTGCTTTGCGCCCGTAACAGAGAATGAACAAGAAGCAACCGATCGATGAAATCCTCCATCGATTCGGGCTCGTAGAGGAATCCCGTCTTGCCCGGGACAACGAGCTCTGGAATCCCCGTAATCGCGGGCGCGAGCACGACCCTCCCGCGCGCCATTGCTTCCATCAGTACTAGCGGAATGCCCTCGCTGCGGCTCGTCAGCGTGACAACATCGGCCCGTCCGTACAGCGAGTCCATCTGCTCGCGCGGTACATGGCCGAGCAAAGTAACCAGCCCTTCAAGACCGCATTTTCGGATGAGTGACTCCAGGCGTCGGCGCTCCGGTCCATCTCCCGCGATGAAGCATTCAAATCGAATATCGAGCGCCTGCAAGACTGCGCAAGCGCGCACGAGAAATGCATGATTCTTCACCGCGTGCAGCCGCCCGACCGCCAGCAACGTGAACGGCTCACTCTGTGCCTTGGCCCTGCGAAATCGAGGAACTGTGATCGCCGGCGCGTCAACTCCCAATCGCGACACCACGATCTTTCGCGGATCGACTTTTGGATAATGCTGCAGAATGTGACGCCGGTTGTACTCGGAAACCGTCAGACAGAAAGAGCACCTTTCCAACTTCACATCCAGAAAAGTCCCGTGCAACAGCAAGTCGGATCCATGCAGTGTCATGCTGTATCCGACGTCCATCAATTCGGCGGCTGTCATCGCGATCCACGAACCGAAATATCCATGATGAACGTGAATATGCTCTACCCCGCGGCTCTCCAGAAGCACTGCATAGCAGGCTCCGAGGAACGTGTGTATGAGCGCCTTCAGTCGCCGCCACGGATTCTCTCTCCCGCTGATGAGCGCCCGCACAATCAGAGGTAGGACTTTGTTCCACCGCTGAACGCACAACCACGCCGCCCTCGCCGCCACAATTCCGGACAGCGACTGCAATACAATGTCCGGAGTCTCTGCTCCCTTCGGCGGTTTCCGTACACTTCCTGTCACCACCTGAATCCTGCGACTCCGCAATTCCTCGATCTCTTCGCCGACATAGGGCTCTACCGGACACGGGAACTGATTGGCCAGATACGCAATCGTCCTCACGCCTGCAACTCCTGAGCTCGCCGTCGCTGGGCGGCGAGCATCCCTGCCAGTGCGAATAGCAATCCGTTTACGAACTGGTAGCTCATCACCACCATCGCAGCATTCGCCCAGTACACTGCCAGTAAGATCGGCCACATCCGGTGAAAATTCTGATTCAGGAACCCGCCTCTCTCACCAGGCGGAATCGCACCTTCTCCCAATCGCAACAACTCCCACATAAGCCACACGTACAGCGCGAGCCCAAGTAATCCCTGCTCGACCACCAGTTCGAGATAGGTGTTGTGGGGATAAAGAATCTTCTCGTTGTACCCGCTCACGTGTCTCGGCAGTTCCGCCGGCATCTGGTGAAATCCCCAGCCCAACCACGGACGCTGCAGGAACATCTCCCACCCACCCGCGTAGACCGCCTCGCGATAGTCGATGGGACCGCGCTCTTCGAGGCGATCGCTCAGCGCTCCGGCGAAATGATCGCAACTCAGGAGGATGCCTCCCCCGACGACCGCGGCCATGCCCAGCGCGAGGCAAGCACGCCAGAACGCGCGCCGCCTGGATAAAAAAATCATCGCCAGCGCCGACCCGGCAAATGCCAGCCACACAGCTCTCGTCATCGTAGCCAGAATGGCGAGGGGAACTGATGCCAGCACGATGAGCACCTTCAGGCCCCGCACACTTCCGCGTCTATACGCTTGCAGAACCAGCAACGCCAGCATGTTCAGCGATACGCCATTCGCCACTGCTTGCAGTAGCGGACCTCGCGCACGGTCCTTGTGAAAACCCAGACTCTCATCGAGGATGAATCGCGGGAAAATTAGCGAGCGCGCTCCCACCAGAAATGCAATCGCCGTAAAGCTCAAGTACGCGAGCACGATCAGCGCAAAAATCTCGAACTGCCGGAAGCGGCTTTCCGTCGTGAAGATCAATCCCGCTAGGTGGAACAATGCAAATGGCACGATGAACTTCGACGCCAGCAAACTCCACGTCTCGTGATCGAATGGCTGTCCGGCAATGCTCGCCAGTGCCAACAGCGTCAAGCCGATCATCGGCCAGGTCGCGCGCTCGGCAACAAACATAACTCTTCGCGTGACTGCCGCCCGGACCACCACACCAACAACCAGCAGTCCAAATGCGACGCGGTCGATTTCATAGAACTGCACATCCGGATGCCTCAACAGCATCGCAATCAGAGCAGCCAAGAAAAGAATCGAGGGAGCCGCAACCAACATCTGCAGGGGACGTAGAACAGTTTTGGCGCCCCAGATCGCGAGTTCTTCTCCGGCCCATGACGATGGTGCCGTTCCTGCCGAATCCCGCATCATTCCCCACTCCCGCATACCACCGCTCGAAACGTCTTCAGCAGGATTCGCAAATCGAGCCCCAAACTCCACGTGCGGATGTACTCGCGATCCAACTCAATGCCCCGCCGAAACGATGGATCCCGTCGCGCCGTCACCTGCCACAATCCTGTAATTCCCGGAGTGACATCCAACCTGCCCAGATCCTCAATCTCATATCCCGCAAAATCGTCCAGCGGGTGCGGCCTCGGCCCAACCAAACTCATCTCGCCTTTCACTACGTTCCAGAGTTGAGGCAATTCGTCCAGGCTGAATCGGCGCAGATAATGTCCCACCCGCGTAATCCTCGGATCGCTGGCCATTTTGAAAAACGGTCCTGACCTCTCGTTCTCCAGCCGCAGGCGGCTCTTGAGTTCATCCGCATTGCTGACCATCGTGCGGAATTTGTAACAGCGAAATAACCGGCCCTTCCTTCCCGCTCTTTTCGCTGCATAAAGAACGGGTCCGCGCGAATCCAGCTTGATCAGAATGGCAATCGCTGCCAGCAACGAACTCAGGAAACCCAACGCCATCACCGCCCCACTCAAGTCCACCAATCGCTTCAGGATCAATCCAGCCGCCGGTAGTCTTTCGGCATGCAAGCAGATAAAGGGTGATCCACCCACTCGCTCCACCTCGCGTTCCACGGGCTGGTACCCAAACAAGTCAGGGACGATCTCCACATCGAGACGCAGTCGCATGGACTCCTCCAGAACCCAGCGCGTTACATCCCGATTCTGCGGAGCCGCCAAAATCACCTCGTCCACAAACAGTTTGCGGGCCATTCGTGCCAAATCCGCCACTCGCCCGACCACTCCATCGCCGATCGGACTCTCATCATCGAGGAATCCACACACGTTCCTTCCTCTGGCCGGATGCTTCTCGACGTTCAAGGCGATCCGTCTGCCGACTCTGCCCGCTCCCACGATCAACACATTCCGCAAGTCCGAGTGTCCGCACGCATCACCGGTCCGCTCTTCATTCCACCGTCTGCGCGCCCACAAGGCTCCGAAATCCACCACGCCGGTGATGCAGAACAGTCCCCCCGTAGTCCACGGAGCGCCCTGCAATCCGTAGGCAAAGCACAACACCGCCGTCGACCAGAGCACAGACTTCCCCAGGATCGCCGCCTGCGCGCGTAGATCGAGATCTTCTGCGTGCAGCCCTTCCGAATAGCCCATCAGCGTGATCAACGCGGCTTGCAATAGAGCGATCCCTAACAGCGAGATGGGCGCCCCGGCCGCGTACGCGAATCCATGCACTCGTGGAAACAGCAACCGCAGTGGAACCAACGCCGCTCCCACCATGAGCCAACTCATCGTGACCAATGCGCAATCCGCCGCCATCGATCGCAGCCACTTCGCCCCCGTCCGCCTTTGCAACGGTCCGGGCACGAGCAACTGCAAAGTGTTTTCCGGCGAAGTCTCTGCGCCCTCGTCCGTTGCTTCCTTATCCAAGACAAACGGCTTCACTGATTGCGAAGACTTTCTGCTGGAGCGGCGAAACGCCGGAGCTTCGCCGGGAATCAAGCGCGCCCACTCGACCTCTTCTGTCTTCTGTTGTCTGCGATTGAGAAGCACGGTTGACACGTCAGCTCCGTTTCACTTCGTCTCTTCGAACCACACCTACGCTCAAAGCCGCCGGTAGAGCCTCTCTGGAAGTGGAAACTCCCGATCGGCCAGCACGGTTCCAAGCAGCCTCGCTTGCGACTCCTCCAACATCTTCTTGATCTGGCTGGCAGTCGCGCGCCGGCTGCGTTGCGCCGACAGAACGAGAACAACTCCATCTGCAAACTGGGCCATCGCGGTCGCCTCGTTCGATCCCGCGGCCGGAGGTCCTTCCAAAATCGCGTACTCAAACTCGCTGCGAATCTGCGCCAAGTACTTATGCAACGCCGCCGCACTCACGTTGTCTTCATCGTTCTCTCGATTGGGCACCAGCCACACATTGCTTCGCCAGCGCACCGCAGCCCCTCGCAGCCGCGCTGCGAGATTGTCGTCCGCAATGCCGGGCATCCTTGTGCGGCCGATTTGTTCTGCGGCCACCAAGTGTGGATGTCTTCCCACGATCGCGATGCTCCCCATCGTCTCAAGCGCGAGGCTTTCTCCCACTCGCATGCAAATGCTCCGCACATCTGTTTCCGCTTCGGCCGGAGTGAACATCACATGCCGCACGGGCCGAAGCAGATTGGAGAAAAACACCTGCCGCACCAGGCCCCGAATCTGTTCTCGCGCGAATCTCTCCGGATTCCATGCATTCGGCGATCGAATGGGTCGAATTTCAGGCGAGATAGGCTCGCCCTCTGCATCCTGTGTAAAGCCGCTGATACCTAGCCCGATGCTCATCGCTCGCTCCTCATGCGGATAGCCTCCGGTGCGTCTCTCGAGGCAGCGACGCCAAAACTGGTGCATCGAGGTAGGCCAGCACATCGTCCGGATTGCGAAATGCCGGATCAAGGTAGTCCGCCGTAAACGCGGCTCCGGCGCCGGCCGTTCCCGCGGCCATCAAACCGATCGCCAACACGGACCAAACCGACCACACCGGCAATGCAGGAATAGCCGGTTGTTCCGCGATTGCCACATTCACGATCCCGCGTTCATCGAGGGCGTCATTCATGCGGGCTTCCTCTTGCTTCTTCACGTACAGAAGATAGTTTTCCTCCGCCGCCTTCTCCGAGCTGATCAGATCGTCCTGGGTGATCGCATCCTTGCCAAGCTTTTCCGCGATCGCTCGGTACGTCGCCGACTGCGCAACAGTGGCTCTATCCCTCGCCTCGAGGGCTTTTAGTTGCACCTGGGCCTTCTGTAATTCCCCTTTTGCCCATTCGTAGTTCGCATTCTTGTCGGTTGTCTCATCCCTGAGAGGCGCCACATTCTCCGCCGCAATCGCCGCCTGCGTCTGGGCGATCTGCTGCTCTACTTCCTGCACGAGCCGGTGAGTTGGCTCAAACTTCGTCAGCAACTGAGTCCGCTTTAGTTGCAAATCCAAGAGGCTCGCCTTCAGCGCCTTCTGCAATTCGGGATTGTCTGCAATCCGAACCTGTGTGGTCGTTCTCTCCGGAAGCTTTGACTCCTGCTGCTCCAGTTCCCACACTTTCTGCCGAGTTTCCGCGAGGTCGATTCGCGTCTGCCGGGCGCTGACGTCGAGTTCGGCCAATCTCTGCAGCGCCAAGTCTCGTTGCTGCGACGCCGAGATAACCCCTTGTTTCGTTGCGAACTGCATTAGCCTTCCCCTGTGACTCTTCCAGTTGCCGCCTTGACTCGACCGTCTGTTGCTCGAAGAAATGAAATTCGTCATTTGGCCGATGTACGGTCATGTGCTTCTCCATGTAGACCTTTGACAGCGACCGCAATACCTTCGCAGCCACTTGCGGATCATCCGCTGGATAGCTCACCGCGATCAGATTCGTCTTTTTCATCGCTTCAACGTTCAGCTTCTTCCCCAGTCGTCGCGCCGCCCGCTCGACTCGCTGCGAGCGTCCCTCTCCCAGATGGAGTAGGTGAAACCAGTCGCGGCCACCAACGCCTGTCTCCTCGATCACTCTCCGCAGGACCTCGTCGTCCCGCAGCAACTCCACTTCGGAGTTCAAGTCCTCCTCGGTTGTCGCCGTCCTCGTCAAATCGTATGGAGCATTTTCCCCGGCACTCACCGGGGCATCGGCTCGCCCGCGCCGGACCAAAATCTTCATGTTCGCTTCGTATTTTGTTCCGACGAGTGCATAAAGGATCGCCGCCGCGAATATCAATCCCGAAACCCAGACGAAGACCCTTCGCTGGCGGAACAGCACCGTCGCCAATTCACGCAAAGTCGGCACTGTGGGCTGGATCCGCCCGCGAATTGGGTCTTCGTCTGACACGCGAGTGAAGGAAGAGTCTTAGAACTGATTTGGGTTCATGTACATGCTCACGGAAGGCTTGCTCAGAAAGCGGGCAATCTTCGAAATCGTGTTCTGCGGAACAAACACCAGATCCCCCGGCCGAAGATGCGAATCTTCTTTCAAGCTGGTCTGTTTCAACATCTTTTTCAAATCCAGCAGCCGCGCTTCCACCAGGTCGTCGTTGACACGCCGGAACAACACCACCTGGGAATGCTTTGCCTGTTGAGTCAGGCCGCCGGCAATTTCTACTGCCTCCATCACGGTTGTGTCCGAGCGCAATTCATACTTCCCCGGTTTTCCAACTTCGCCTCCGACGATGAAAAACGGGTGCTCGAATTCCTTCAGGGCAACCGCGACCTGTGGATCGTGCAGATATCCCTGGTAAGCCTTTTCCACCGCACGGCTGAACTCTTCGAGATTCAGCCCTTGAGCCTCAACCAGGCCCGCATCTTTCAGCATCACGTAGCCATCCGGTTGAACCGTCAGCGACTGGTTGAATTCCGGCGCAACTGTAAAACTCACCTCGACCACGTCGCTCGGCCGCAGCCGGTAGAGCGGACGCCGGGTCCCTCCGAGCAGGAGGTTCTCCTTACCGTCCGCTCCTCCAGACTTTGCTGCCGTTCTACTGTCGCTTCCCGTTCCAGCGCCGGTTACGCTGGACCGAAAAGCCTCTTGGCTTCCGCTCAGGTCTGTTCTCTCCTGTGCGAATGCGAAAAAGCCATACTGCAACAGCGACGCCATGACGACACATCGCACGAATGTGAAAATAATCTTCATTGCGGACCGTGCTGCATTCGCTTCCAAATCACCGTCCAATTGCTACGCGCAACTTATCCGACTCCGCAGGGCCCAACAAGATGTGGGACGTTGGGTCCACGAAAGTAGACATCGTTCCTCATGCGGGAGAGCTGTCTGCCGCTGGATTGAGGGAGGTTTGGAGCAAATTCCGCGATCGGGAAGTTCGAGGATGTACCCATTGGAAGGACCTACAAAAGTGGACTTGCATGTTCACCAGATCACACAGAGTGAAACGGCCTTCAGAAAACCAAAACGAACGCTTAGTCGTGAATTCGACCCGCGTCGCCACAACCCATCTCGAATCGGGACTTTGCGAATCGTTTTTTCTCGGACACTCACCGGAGTGATCCAGCACACCAACTCGACGCTTTCGAACTTCTAACTTTTCAACAGCGAAGCCTGCTTTACATCCTCGAATCTTGGACTGAATCTTCAATTCCCATTTTGAGAGTCGCACCCACATTTTGTGTCCGCTTTCCTTGTGGATCGTTTTCCTCCTTCCTACAATCGCCCCATGAGTCTCTCTGCTGATTTAGGGAGAAACGCCGTATGAGTTTGTCCGCCGCCACTTCCGACGCGATTGGTGTCCTCATCGCCGACTCCAATCGCATGCAGGCTCAACTGCTCACAAGCGCGCTACGCCGCCATCCGGAATTCCACCTCACTACGTGCTTGATGGACACGATGTCCATCGCGCAGGCTGTCATTGCCAGCCTTCCCCGTGTTGCGCTCCTTTCGGTGACGCCAGCCACTCTCTCTGCGACGGTCGCAGTGTTGCGTCGCCTGCATCTTTCTCATCCCGGAATCGCGCAAGTTCTGCTCTCCGACTCGTTTGATCGCGAGTTCGTGGTCACAGCGTTTCGCTCGGGAGTTCGAGGCATCTTCTCGATCACCGACTCCAACCTTCGCCTGCTTTGCAAATGCATCCTCCGCGTGGCCGGTGGACAGATCTGGGTCAACACCGAGCAACTCAACTACGTAATGGACCTGATCTCAGAAGTTCCTTCGCTGCGCGTGGTCAACACGAGCGGCGATCGCCTGTTGACCCCGCGCGAGGAGCAGGTGGTCGCGCTCGTTGCCGAAGGTCTCGGCAATCGCCAGATCGCCACCGAGCTCAACCTCAGCCAACATACGATCAAGAAATATCTTTTTCGAATCTTTGAAAAGCTGGGCATTTCGACGCGTGTCGAACTTGTCCTCTACGCAGTTCATAACGGAGATCCGCGGCAGGCGGAGTGGCTCGCGGGCGCCTAGGCAGGAAGATTCGACGGAAACGAAGAAGAAGCGGCACAGCGGGGCGGCGGAATTCGTCGCCAGAGTAACGTTACGCGCGGATTTGAAAACCGCGGACTCTGCTTGTATAACTTGGGACGGAACTCCTTGTCCCAGGATCCTTCCAATTCGCCGGCATCGCCCAAGCCCCGCGGCGGGAGCATCGTCGCTGCTGGACTGCTCTTGCTGGCGCTCGTGCTGGTTGTGACATTTACGAGCCGGCCTGCGTTTTCGAGTCCGCTGGCGCTGGTCGTCGTGGCCGCGATCGGGTTAGCCGCGCTCTTGTTGCAACTCCGGATCCGCAAGGATCCGACTAAGCCCATTCGCGCTCCGCTGTGGCTCAACGTGCTCGGGCTGCTGTTCGCGGTGGCCGCGGTGTTTGCGGACTATCTTCATCTCAGCGCGAACCTGATGTTCGTCGCCGCGCTCGGAGCCGTTGGATGCTTCGGTGTCAGCGGCGCGGTTGTGCTGCACGCTCTCCGCAAAAAGAGCAGCTGATTCCGTCTAGCGCTTGAACTCCACCGCAACCCTGGTCTCCACCGTCACCGGCTCGCCGTTCACGCGATAGGGTTGGAACTTCCACCAGCGCAGGGCGTCCACGGCAGCGCGCGCCAGCACGTCGGGACCGTTCAACGCGTCGAGTGCTCACGACCGAACCATCGGGCCCTACGACGATGTCGAGAGCGATGATGCCCTGCAAATTCTGCTGTCTCGCTTCCGCTGGATAAACCGGATCGACGCGGTGAACGAGCAGTTTTTGCATTGCCTCGGTCGGAACCTTCAACCGCGCTGTCGAAGTGTTGTTCGATCCCTTGCGGCCGGATTCCAATTCTTCCCAGCCACTGGTCCATCTCCACCAGAAAACACCGCCTACAAACGCAGCCAGCGTCAATACGACCATCCCTGCGATGAGAAGCGACTTCCTCTGCCGCTGGCCCGATGATCCGCCTCCACCGAACGAACCTTGATGCGTCGGAATGTGCTTGACCACCACGCGATTCACTCTTGCGTTGGGAATCGCTCCGACTTCGGTTTCTGCTTTCGCTTCCTTCGCCCAATCACGGATCGCGACGCGCTGCTCGGCGGAGATCTCGACGAACTCGAAGCCGCATCGCAACTTGTCGTGATATTTCACGGTTGCGTTAGCGCGCAAGGGCTCGGCTTCCGGCGACAGCATCAGCTCGACTTCCACGGTCTGACCCGGTTCCAGTTCTCCGGCAAGCATCGCTGCGATACCGCGCTCGCAGACGTTCACTGATCGTCCGGGTACCTTGTCGGGAACTCCCGATCGCATGACGGTGACGTCGACGGGCGCTTGCGCGCGGAAGCGTGGCACACGCCGCCGCGAAGGTCCCGTCCATTCCCGAACTTGAGCTTCCGATGCCATCAATTATTCAGCGTCACCGAACCTTGTCATTCCGAGTCGAGCGAGCAATCTGCTGAACGCTCTGTCATTCCGAGTGAAGCGAGGAATCTGCAGACACTCTGTCATTCCGAGCGAAGCGAGGAATCTGCTGTTGCCGTTCTCATCGCTTCAACTCGATAATCTCGCTGCCGCGCGCCAGCAAAGCCACGCTGGCCATCCCGATGAACAATCCATGCTCGACCACTCCTGGCATGTCGCTGAGTTGCCGCGCCAGCGCTTCCGGATCGCGGATCTCGCCGAAGTGGCAATCCAAGATGTGATTGTTCTCGTCGGTCACGAAGGGCTTGCCGGAATTGTCTACGCGCAGTTGCACGTTCGCGCCCAAGGCAGTGATCCGCTTGGAAACGAGTGCTTGCGAGAAACGAATCACTTCCACCGGCAGCGGAAATTTCCCCAGCATCTTCACTTGCTTCGACGCATCCGCGACGATGACCAACTGCTTGGTCGCGGAAGCCACAATTTTTTCCCGGAGCAGCGCGCCGCCTCCACCTTTGATCAGGCGCAACTGCGGATCGACCTCGTCGGCGCCGTCGACGGTGACGGCAATCTCCTGACATTCGTCGAGCGTGGTGAGCGGGATCCCCAGGCTTTCGGCCAACTCTTTCGAACGGACCGACGTGGGAATGCCGCGGACGCGCAGGCCCTGCTTCACCTGTTCGCCGAGCAACTGGATGAAGTGGGCGGCGGTCGAACCGGTGCCGAGGCCGACGACTTGTCCATCCTTAATAAAGCGCAGGCTGGCGCGAGCCGCCGCCTCTTTTTCCTGATCGTTCGCCATTCAGCCTCGGAGCGCGACGCTCATGTGTGCATGGAGCGAAGCGCGGGAAAATCTTCGTCGAAGGGATATCCCCCTCCCCGCCGGTCTACTGAAATCATCGACTTAGCGGAAAATCGCGGAGTAGTCCTAGTGGCACAATATTTTACCGCCAAAATCTTGAAAAGAGTGAAGTTAGTGGCGCGGGAATTCTGCAGTCGTTTTTCGTCGTTGCGAGTCAAAATATTGAATTCACGAGAGTTAAGCGTAGCGGGACGCCTCATCCCCTCGCAAAATCTTGATTCGCAAGGAGTTAAACGTAAAATATTGCGAAATAAGGAGTTACACCGCACCACGATTCTTAGGCCTCCACGCTCGGCTTCGCCATGATCGGACGGCGGCGAGGCCGAAGGCAAGGTTGGATGTCACATCTTGTGAAATA
Organism: uncultured Acidobacteriota bacterium; assembly: GCA_963787685.1. Taxonomy (GTDB): domain Bacteria; phylum Acidobacteriota; class Terriglobia; order Terriglobales; family Acidobacteriaceae; genus Sulfotelmatobacter. Next base: position 253,086 of record CAWBED010000014.1, on the reverse strand, counting down.
AAGCTGTGGGAAAACCCAATGGGCAGCCCTATGACTCCGTCGTCTGCACTGGGGCTAATGCCCGCCCTTCGCTGGCAATGCTACAGTGCTGGTTGCACGGCAGGAAGGTATGCGAAACCAGCAGCTTGAACTAAAGATTGTTTCGGAAATCGTAAACAGATTTGCTCACATTAGGCAGAGCACGAGTCGGCGCGCGCTTTTGATTAAGTTCATCAACCAGCCAACTATGGGGGCTATCGCCGACCTTGTCGACGGGCGCGTCATTCGCAGGAAGGGTCAGGGTGTAGCTACAGCAGACGAAGAATACCTACCGATGGCTGCGGCGTTTGAACTCTGTGACGATCCTCGACTTCGCAGGGAGGCAAGAAGTGCCGCCGCCGTTGTGCTTCATGCTCTACAGCAGATGTTCATTGGAGAACCGAAGAGGGGGAATTATGTGTTTGAGGATCTTGACAGCCACGTCTCCCAAATCTATCCAAATCAAATCTTCGAAGATGATCAGCTCAAGCTTGGGCTATATCTCGCCGCGGACTTGAATGTGCTTTCAAGTTTTGGATTCCGGCCACCGGAGGAAACTGAGGTTTATTCGTTTCAGATCAGTGAGTCGGTGACGAACATGCCAAATCCCGAAAACCAGTGGGACAAAGTTATGGCAGGGTTCAAGAGATTTACGTCTTCCAAACCAGCTACGACTCAGGGCCGGACTCCGAAGACTGCAGAGTGGGAAGAGATTAAGCGTCTCGGAGGAGGGGGGCAAAGCGACGTCTTTCTAGTGCGTTCTCCGGGGCGCGCAGTGCAAAGGTCCGTGTGCCTACAAACGATCCGAACTGCTCTGGACGGAGACAAAAGAGCAGACTTGGCAGAGGCGATGTGGGAGTATTCCCGGCCCGAGTCGCTCGACGAACTAGGAGCCAAGAAAATCTTTAAGATCCGAACCGGCAGTGATGAGGAACAGGCAATTCAGCGCCTGAGGCAGGAATTTCAGGTTCTAGAGCAAAACCGACACGGCTTGCCTAAGCTCTTAGACTCAAACGAATCCGAGCGCTGGATCGTGACTGAGTTCTTTCCTCGAGGCACGCTCGAGGACAACATAGGGAAGTACAGAGGCAACCCTGCTCTTGCCCTCAGGGCATTCTTGTCGCTGGTGAACACGGTAGCTGAGCTTCATGACGAGAACATAATCCACCGCGATATTAAGCCCGCGAATGTATTCGTCAAAGAAATTGATGAGCTTGTTCTCGGCGATTTCGGGATTGTGTTTCTGCCTGATCAACCTGTTCGACTTACGCGAACGAATGAGAGCGTCGGCCCGCACGATTACATGCCCCCGTGGGGAGAGGTCGGCGGACGCCTTGACAAGGTTGACACGAACTTTGACGTGTACATGCTCGGAAAGCTGCTGTGGTGCATGGTGTCAGGCCGTCTGGTCCTACAGCGGGAATGGTTCCGACGGCCGCAAAATGACGTCACGGTAACCTTCCGACACGATCCGCACGCCCACATGATCAACACGATTCTTGAGAAGTGCGTCGTCGAGCAACAGCGAGACTGTGTGGGGATTCACGACCTTCGGGCAATGGTTATCGCTTTCGTAAGTGTACTTGAGCAGGGTGGTCAGCTACTGCAAAATGATGTTCCTAGGCCTTGTCATGTCTGTGGCGATGGAGAATATCAGCCGGAGGGCTTCGGTCCAGTCAATATGCGGTTCTGGAAGGAACAAGACATTCAGCTAAAGAAGGTTGAGGTTTTCGCCTGCACCAGTTGCGGTCACGTGGCGTTATTTCGAGTCCGCCCTTAGCAAAGTGACCTACGCCCTGGGCTATCTCATTCCGCCGCTTCGCGGCTGCAGTGGAATGGTGCGCACTTCACCGCGATCCTCAGATTTATGTTTTCAGATTGATTCTGAGACTTGACCGGCGTTCCGCCTTGACTTCTCGATGCAGACATCAGGAATTCCCATCCGTCGAAAATCGCGACGGATGGGGCAGCCGATTACTTGCTTTCTCGAGAAATCTAAATCCATCAAACACTATTCTGTCGTTGAATCGATCCGCTACGACAGCTTCGATTTGCCTCCGGCTTTGCTGAGTCCAATTGCAAACGAAGACATCCAAGCTGGGAAGGAGGTAACTCTATGTTTGTCGTATTGGGAGCAAGCGGAAATACCGGACATGTCGTGGCGAGCAATCTTCTTACTGCGGGACAGAAGGTTCGTGTCGTCGGCCGAAACGCAGCTCATTTACAAACTCTCGCCGGAAAAGGTGCGGAGATTTTTACCGGCGACGTCACCGACGCCGGTGCTCTCACCAAAGCCTTCCACGGGGCGGACTCGGCCTATGTCATGATTCCGCCGAATCCGACGAGCACCGATCCGCTTGGCTATGCAAATCGAGTCAGCGATGCGATTGCCGCCGCCGTGCAGAAGTCGGGAACCAAGAATGTGGTCGCACTCAGCAGTGTTGGCGCCGAACAGGCCAGCGGCGTAGGTCCCGTTGTCGGCCTGCACAACCTTGAACAGAAACTCAACCAGATCAACGGCGCGAATGTGCTTTACCTTCGCGCAGGCTACTTCATGGAGAACACGCTTCCGCAAGTGGGAGCGATTCATAAGATGGGATACATGGTCGGACCTCTTCGTCCGGATCTGAAGGTCCCGATGGTTGCCACGCGTGATATCGGCGCGGCAGCCACTGACGCTTTGTTGCATCCATCGAATGGTGGCAAACAAACTCGCGAATTGTTGGGGCAGCGAGAACTCTCGTACACCGAGGTGGCAGCAATCATTGGCAAGGGGATCGGCAAGACGGATCTTAAATACGTTCACTTGTCGGACGACCAGGTTCGGGCCGCCCTGGTGCAAATGGGAATGTCCGATCAATTTGCGCGGCTACTCCTGGAGATGACTGCGTCACTCAATGCCGGCAAGATGCGGGCGCTTGAACCACGCACATCCAAGAACACCACACCGACGACTTACGAGGCGTTCGTAGCTGAGTCGTTCGTTCCTGCGTTTCAACAGCAAGCCGCAGCCTGAGTCTGTTGCCTGCGAATAAAAATCCCACCCGCCGAACGATTCCACGGGTGGGACGTCTCTAAACTAGCCCAGAACGTTTTCTGTGTAGATCAAGTATGCGGCCAGGCCCAGTCCCACCGCGACGGTCAAAGCCGTAACCAAATCCAACAGGAAGCCGGCCGGTTCGAATGTGCCAGCGTCGAGCTGTGTCTTGGTCTTCCGGTATCGCGCGAGGCCCGCGATCACCAGCGCCACTCCGGCAACTATCGTGCCCGATCCGATCCAAACGGAGAGTCCCGCGGTGCGCACGCCGTGTCCTTGCAGCGCGGTTAACTGGCGGATCGCGATGGAGAATCGCCCGATGGCGAATCCGAAGACGACGATTGCGGCGCCGGTGCGCACCCATGCGAGGAACGTGCGCTCGTTCGCGAGATGATCGCGCGCCCGATTCGGATTGAGATTCGCGTCGCTCAAGCCTGCTCCGATGCAGCCAGCATTATTCCACAGCCTTCGCGATGACGGCGCCGGCTCCGGCAAGATTCTTGATCAGGTCGGCGGGCACGCCATGCCGCTGCTGCAGATATTCGGGACTGTTGTAGGTGACCGACACTGCGCCGTCCGCGGCCTCGGCGACGAGAGCCTTCAGCGGTAGATCGATCGCGAGACTCGGAGCGGCCACCATGAGCGGCGTGCCTCCCTTGGGACTGCCGAAGATGAGGACTTTCGTCGGGCGCATCTTGAGGCCGACTTTCTCGGCTTCGCCACTGTGATCGATGATTGCGAAAACGTGCAGGTTTTTTTCGGCGAAGGCCGACTGCAGCCGCTGGAGGGTTTCGTCGACGGAATAGCGGCTGGGCACTTGAACTAGTCCGGTTTGGTTTGCCATGATCGGCACCTCTTTATTACGGTCGAGATTGAGGTTTGATTTTATCGGGAAACAGCCGAACGGTCATTTCGAGTGCTAATATCCACATGGAATTTCTTGGACTCACCACAGAGGGCATAGGGTTACATAGGGAAAACGCTGCGACCATAGAGGACTCATTCATGGCAAATCGATATCGGAAAATTGCTTTCGTCTTTGCGCTTTTAGTTTGCGGCTTCGCTGCTCAATGCGTTACGGCTCAGACTGCCTACCAGCCGTCGCCTGAAAACCTTCAGGCGCGCCGTGAATTTCAGGACATGAAATTCGGCATGTTCATTCACTGGGGCGTGTACAGCGTGCTCGGTGACGGCGAATGGGTCTTCCACAATCGCAAGCTGAAAGTGGACGAATACAATCGCCTGCCTCTTTTTTTCGATCCTGAGAAATTCGACGCGAAGACCTGGGTCTCGCTGGCCAAGGCTGCAGGGATGAAGTACATCACGATCACCTCGCGACATCACGATGGCTTCGCGATGTTCGATTCGAAAGTGTCTGACTGGAATATCGTGCAGCGCACGCCTTATAAGAAGGATCCGCTGAAGATGCTGGCCGAGGAATGTCGTCGGCAGGGGATCAAGCTCTTCTTCTATTATTCGCAACTGGACTGGCACAATCCGGATTACTATCCGCGGGGCGCAACCGACTGGAAGAATGGACGCCCCGATCACGGCGACTGGAACGCTTACCTCGACAATTACATGGACGGCCAGCTCACCGAGTTGCTGACCAACTACGGCCCGATCGGCGGCATATGGTTCGACGGCATGTGGGACAAGCCTGACGCCGACTGGCATCTCGACAAAACGTACGCGCTGATTCACAAGCTGCAGCCGGCGGCGCTGATTATTCCGAATCATCACCAGACGCCGCGCCCGGGCGAGGATGTCCAGACTTTTGAGCGGGATCTACCGGGCCAGAATACTGCCGGCTTCAACACGAACTACGTGAGCAACCAGCTTCCACTGGAAAGCTGCGACACGCTGAATGACAACTGGGGATTCAATATCGGCGACAGCAATTACAAGAGCGCTGCCGATCTGGAGAGCCGTCTGGTGCGCACGGCCGGGAACAATTCGAATTTGCTGATGAATATTGGACCGTATCCGAACGGCGAGATCGATCCGCAGTTCGTGACCCGATTGCAAGCAGTCGGCGAATGGCTCTCAAAGTATGGAGAATCGATCTACGGAACACGCGGCGGGCCCATCGCTCCCGGAGGTTGGGGAGTGACCACGCAGAAGGACAACAAAATTTACGTTCACGTGCTGAACTGGTCGGCGCCGCTGCTGGCACTTTCGCCAGTCGCGGGAAAAATTGCTTCGGCGCAAATGCTGGTGGGTGGAACGGCGACAGAGTTCACGCAGAATGCGAATGGAGTGATCCTGAAGCTTCCAGCGGCAAACAAAGATGAAATCGATCGGGTGATTGTACTTACGCTGGCGAAGGCGGGAGCTTGAAGCGCGAGCAGTGACGCACGTCAGCGGAGTCGTACGCTCAACGATTATTCCTTGCGGTTTTCACTTGCTGCTTTTCACTGAGGCGAATCACCGCCGCGGCAGCGCTGTAGCGAACCTTGGGATTTTTGTCGGAAAACTTCAGTTGAACTTTCGGCAACAATAACGGGTCTCCGCGCTGCGCGATGGCTTCGACTGCGGCAGCGCGGACGATCCAGTCTTTATCGTTCGTTGCCTTGACCAGTGCCTGTCCCGAGGCAGGATCAGGATCGTGCGCGAGAAACGTTGCAGCCACGGCTCGCGCTGGATTCGGATCTTTCTTATGCATGGTTCGCCAGGCATCCCAACCGATTCCGGCAAACGGCACGTAACCAATTCCTTCGGAAAAACCAATCATGGCGAGCTCTTTCGGATTCTTCAACGTGGCAAGTTGCTGCGCGATCAAGCCGTCGTTCGCCTTGCGACGACCGGTGAGCAGTTGGTAATAAACTTCGTACGCCGACTGATCGTCTTTGAGTGAGCGCAGCGAGTGAGCGGCAGCCATCACCACCGGGATCTTGGCGTCGGAAAGCGCGTGCTGAAGTTTCGGGATCGACTCTGTGGCGTGCATCTGGCCTAACGCCGTAGCAGCGGCTGAGCGCACGTCCGGGCTGGGATCGCTCAGAGCTGCCTCCGCCACTTCACGGAAGCGGGGTTCGTCGGGCAGCAATCCGAGGGCGCGAACTCCGTTGGTGCGCTCGGTGGTTTGTTTGGACAGGACGGCCGTCAACAGAATGTCCCAGGCCCGGTGCTGCGGCTTTTCGATATCGGTCGAAGCCTGCGCCGAGGAAAAGATCACGGCCGCGCATCCCAGGATCAAGCAGATCGCGATCTGAACAAGTCTTCCCATAGACGTGGCCAACGTGGATGGTCGTCGTGAGCCGGAAATGCGCGGCGGCCAAAGCCATAAAGCGCAAGGTGAGATGCGGTTCCGGAAGAAACCGTAGATCAACTCTTTTGATCTGGGATGATCTGGGAGTAGAAAGTTACCGGAATGTACCCGGTCGCTCGAGATGCGGGGAAGAGCCTATCTCCATCAGCTTATTTCAATCCCCGCACTACGAACGCCTGGGATAGCGTTTGCACGTAAATGTATTCGTACGCGCTCCCGTCGAGGGAGAAATGAGGCGGCCCGGCGCTGCTTCCGGGTGCGGTCGCTTGCCCGAACTCGCGCCACGGTTCCATCTTGCCCGTGGTGATGTTCACGCGCGACAGCTTCGCGGTTCGTTCAGCCATCCGATTGACCGATACGTAAAGCGATGTCCCATCTGGGGACCAGCCAGCAACAGCGTATTTCGGATCCAGATCCGGTATCGGGTGAAATCCGCCGCCTTCAATCGGCCAGATGCCGCGCTTGCCCTCCGGCCCAATCACGGCAGTACTGCGGCCGTCGGGCGACAGCGAGACGCCGCGGATTCCCTCCGGTGTAAGCGGTTTGGCATCCCCAGTGCTCAAATCAATGATGTAGTCGCGCGCGGCATGGCCGGATTCGATTCCGGCGGCGAGAAGTCGCTTGCCGTCCGGCAGAAAACGAACGGTGGCATAGCTGATGTTGTCGTGCGTCAACTGGCGCGCTTCGCCGGCTCCAGTCGGCACTAACTTGAGCGGGCCGCCTTTCGATGGCCGAGTTACTACCCATTTTGCGTCAGGCGAAAGCGCCATCGCATTGCCTTCGCCGATCTTCACTGGCGGCGATCCGTCCGTGTCGCGGAGAAAGACCGTGTAGTTCGGACCACCGCCCTCGCCCTCTTCTTCAAACAGGACTTTCTTGCCGTCCTCGCTGAAGTCACGGGCAAGCGACCAACCGAACCACCCCAATTCTTTTTCTTCTTTCGCGCCCGGCGCCAATCCACGAATGCCGATTCGCTGCTGGTGCGTGATCATCAGCGCCATGCCGTTACGCATATCCTCCAGCCACATGCCTCCGGGAACGTTGGTGATGCGGCGTTCCTTGCCAGACAAAGTCACGCCGTGCAGGTTGGTGGCGCTGCCGCTGCGAGTCGAGGTAAACCAGACTTCGTCGCCGGAGGGAGACCATTGGACTCCTTCAAGAGAGACGAAGCCTGAGGAAAGTTTCTTTTCGTGTCCGGCCATGTCGACAACTGCAACGGATCCTTCATCGTCGCCGTCGGGATTCTCGTGATCGGCAAATGCGATCCACTTGCCGTCGGGGGAAATCGCCGGATCACTGATCCAGTTGATGCCATCGAGAAGAACGTGGCCGACCGGATATTCCAGCCGCCAATGGGAGGTCTCGCGCGCGAAGCGAACAATGACCATGTTTTCGCCGTCCGGCGCCCATTTTGCGTCCTGCACATTATCGAGCAGTTCCCGCGGAGTACCGCCATTGAGAGGAACGCGGGCAAGCGTCCCGAGTCGGGCGAAGCCGCCGGAGAAGGCTGTGTTGAGACGGATTGCGAGTTCTCCGCTTTTCGAGACGGAAAGCAGGTCGACGTTTTTCAGTCCCAAGTCGCGCGCGCCATTGTCGTCGGTGCGCGCCAGGTAGAGTTGGTCGTCACCGCCGTCCCATGCCGCGTTATAGACGATGCTGCCGTCAGGAGTGAAGCGGGCATTGCCGATCGAGCCGGTGCGAAAGGTGATTTGCTGATATTCCGGCGGAGCGGACGCGCCTTGTCCATGGCCCAGCCACCAACCCAAGCCGAGCAATCCGGCAGCGAGAACCACGGCAGCGGCGACCAGCCAGAATCGAAAACGCGACGCAGCGGCGTCGGCCTGTGCCACGACGGCCTGTGCGCCCGACTTTCCACCTCCCGAGAGCTCGGTCAAGGCTTCCAGATCAAATGCGAGATCTCCCGCCGATTGGAAGCGTTGTGCCGGCTGCTTTTCCAGGCAGTGCCGGACAATCCGGTCGAGTCCGGGTGGCACATTGCGCGCAGTCTCCGAAAGCTCCGGCACTTCTTCTTTCAGGATGGCGCTCATGGTATCGGCGGCGCTCTCGCCATGGAAGGCGCGCTTGCCGGAAATCATTTCGTAGAGAATTGCGCCGAAGCTGAAAATATCGGAGCGATGATCGGCTGGCTTTCCGCGCACCTGCTCGGGAGACATATATCCGGCAGTTCCCATCACCAGCCCGGTTTCGGTCGCGACTTGGATGGTCGGAGCATCGCCGCTAGGGTTCGGTTCGGGACGAATCAATTTCGCCAGGCCGAAATCCAGAATCTTTACGCGGCCGTCATTCGTGAGGAAAAGATTTTCCGGCTTCAGGTCGCGGTGGACGATGCCCTTCTCGTGCGCTGCTGCTAAGCCTCGCGCTACCTGGATCGCGTAGTCCACCAATCGTCGAACGGGCAGCGCGCCGTTCCTCAGCCGCTCGCGCAGAGTTTCTCCTTCGAGCAGCTCAGATACGACGTAGGGAGCGCGAGCTTCCTCGCCAATATCGAAGATAGAAAGTATGTTGGGATGATTAAGCGCGGCGGCTGCCCGGGCTTCCTGCGAAAAACGCTGCAAGCGCTCCCGATCAGCCGAGAAGGATTCCGGGAGCACCTTGATTGCGACAGTACGATCAAGCCGCGAATCGTGGGCGCGATAGACCTCGCCCATACCGCCCGCACCGATCAGAGACTGGATTTCATACGGCCCGAGCTTGGTTCCAGAAGTGAGCGCCATCGGGCGCGATTATACGCGAGCGGCGGAAAGGGTCAAAAAACGGCGGATTACGATGGTCGGATCGGGTCGAAAAAACATCAACCACGAAGGGCACGAAGTCACACGAAGGAAAACAACATCGGAATCAAGCCTTCGTGATACTTCGTGCCCTTCGTGGTTGATGCTTCTTGCATTCCCCGCTAAACATCCGGCATCGCCACGAGCGCAATGCAGAACGATCCGACTCCATGACCGGACAATTTATGACTGGACCAGTTTCTCGAGCGCGACGCGGCTGCGAATGATCAAGGTCGCGCCTTTCAACTGCATGAGCTGCTTCTTCTTGAATTCCGAGAACAGCCGGCTGACGGTCTCGCGCGTGGTCCCAATGATCTCGGCGATTTCTTCGTGCGTGAGCGTGAGTTTCACCTGCGACGAACCATCGTCTTGCATCGTCTTACTCGACCACGAGAGCAGCAGCTTGGCGAATTTTTCCGAGGGGGAAGCGGACAGACCCAGCGTGCGGATCTCTTCGTACGCTGTGTAGTAGTTCCGGCTGAGCTGTTGCGCGACGCGAACCGCGACTTCCGGATAATCCTTGAGAAAGTGCATCAGCGAATCGCGGGGGATGAAGTTGGCCTGCCCGGGCTCCATCATTTCGGCAGTCACTTCGTACGGCCGGTTGGAGATCACGGCATTGAGCCCGAGAATGTCGCCGGATTCGGAGATCTTGGTGATGATCGTCTTGCCTTCGCGCGACGAAGTCGAAAGCTTCGCCTTTCCCACGCAGAGCACAAACACGCCCCGGGGCTGCTGCCCTTCAATAAAGAGCATCGCGCTCTTGGGATAGACGGCTGTGGACTTAATGTCGTTGAGCCGCTGACCGGCCTGGGGGGAAAGATTGCAGAAAAGATGTTCGCCACGTACCGGGCAAGTCAAGCAATTGTCCAGAATGTTCAGTCCATAAGGAGCCCGCATCTGAAACCTCCCCGGGGCGGCGGCTCGTCAGTTCCTTGCCTCAGCCCACGCATAGGGAATGGCAACTCATGCGCCAATGTCGTGAGGTTTTACAGCCCAACTTAGGACCTCATAAAGCGATAGAAACACAGGGCTTATGGATATTGGCGTTTTAACCTGATTCTCTATGCGACGCGGGTGGGTGAGGTTTTGGGTTATTTCCCGCACAGCGGTGCGTGATCTGGATCACCCGAAGTCGTGACTTCGATAACCTCGGCACGGTTCCCAAGGTTTGGAGGCCCTCGAGGGAAGGTCCTTGGCTACGGCCAACGGGCCTACGGGCCCACATTCACGTGCAGGGCCCCGGGCGTCTGCATACGTTCGCGGTAGATCAGGTTCTTGGCGGCGACTTCTCCGACGGCATCGACGTGGACCATGTACCCGCCTTGCGGCAGGGTCTCGCCGAAGGGCAATTCCATGCCGATGGTTCCGCGTGTCAGGACGAAGTGCTGGTAGCCGATCGCGGTAGCCCGGCCATTGCCCGCCACGGCCATCACGACAAAAGTCAGGTCCATATCGTCTGGAGTCGTGTTCGTCACCTCGACGCTGCCCTGGATCCGGTTTCCGGCAACGCGCGCCGGATTCTTCCAGTTCAGCGTGAGTGCCGATCGCACGCGCAGGACAAACCCCTTCTGGACGGCCTGTTGCGGGTTGCCACCGTCGTTCACAGCCAAGGTGAACTGAAACTCGCCGGTCCGTTCGGCTTCTCCGTGCAGCAGGCCGCTGTCGTCGAGTTTGAATCCGGGCGGCAGAGCGCCTTTCTCCAGCCGCCAGTGGAGGACCGGAACCCCTCCACGCGCGTGGAATCGGACTTCATAATGAGCGCGAGGATATGTGTCCGGGAGTTCGGAATCATTTTCAATGATGAGTGGGGACTCGCTTGGCGGCGTCGCCCCTGATTGTTCGCCATCGGCCGGCGGAGTCGCTGTCTGAGACAGAGCGAGGGGGCATTCCGCCATCGAGATCACGCAGGCGAGGAGAATGAGCGCAGCTGGAATCCGCGGAACGAGTGAAATTTTCCCCATTGAGTTCTCCCGCCCCATGCAGTTGAAGTCGTGTGGCTTTGGCGACCGCAGAAGCCTGTTTCCTTACTTTCCCACAGTTTCCCCGCTTCCGTATAGGAATGTTGCCGGAAGGCGATCTTGCAGCCCTCGCCGTCCTTTGTCACCGAGGTCACATTGACTAGGTTTCGGTATTTCTGAAAAACTAACGTTTCCGGTGCATCTTTATTAGTGCGTTCGTGTCTCCGGGATGTTTGCTCGCAAATGGAACTGCTGCTCAATCTCGCATGGCTCCTGTTGGCGCTGCCGGCCTATTGGCTGTGGCGCGATTCGAGAGGTGTGCGAAAGAGCCGCCGGTTCGCCTCGGCCCAATGCCTGCTGACGCTGGGATGTACGTTGGTTGTCCTGTTCCCGGTGATTTCCGCGACCGACGATCTCCGTGCCATGCGCACCGAGATGGAGGAATCGCCGAGCAACAAGCACAATGTCCGCCAGGCCAGCGGCGACGGACCTTCGACGTCGAAATGGCAGAGCCAACCGTACCTGGCTATAAATCTGAATTCCGGCTTCGCGATCCAGGAAGATTGGCGCCATGCCGAAGTCGTTCACGGGCCCTACGCCGGCAGCGCCCGTTGTCGAGCGCGCGGGCCGTTCCCCACCAATCTGTCTTATCTAGTCGCCGGATCGCTGACCAGTAGCATAAGAAAATCAACGGCGATCCTCTCTATTCCGTTACGCAATTCTTACGCGGGAAACAGGATAGTAATGCTGCGGGCAACACGCAGTGGCATTCGAACCTTCCGAGAGGCGTTTGGCCTTTCCGCGCAACTCGAACAGGCCGGAGTTTTTGATGCGGTGGATATCGCTCAATCTAACGCTAGTCCTCATTGTGGGTGTCGCATTTCTGCGCGCACAGAGTACACCTTCGCCCGCTCCAACGACTCAGGTCTGGACCTGGGATCAGGTGAAGGAAAATTTCGAACTGAACAACACCACTCTGATGGCCGGGAAACTGAACATCGACGAATTGAAGGCCGAGGAGATTACGGCCCACTTGCGTCCGAATCCGGACTTCACGCTCTCCGCCGATGGAACACAGGTCGCGCCTAGTCACGGAGTCTGGCAGCCCTTCGCGGGAACATTTGTGTCGCCGGGGGTCAGCTATCTTTTCGAACGCCGCAACAAACGCAACCTACGCTACGAAGCCGCGAAGCAAGGGACGGCAATTGGCGCGGCGCAGACCTCAGACTCCGAGCGCAATCTCCTCTTTAATCTGCGCAGTGCTTTCGTCGGAGTGCTGCAAGCCAAGGCCGTGCTCCGGCTGGCACAAGACAATCTGGCGTACTACGACAAGCTCTTGAAGGTCAGCCGCGACCGCTTCGACGCCGGAGACATTGCCCGCATCGATCTCGATCGACTTGAGTTGCAGCGCCTGCAATACGAGTCCGATGAGCAGACCGCGCTGGTCAACCTGCGCACGACGAAAATCAATCTGCTGGCTTTGCTCGACGATCGCCGTCCGGTCGACAGCTACGACGTCGATGGCGTTTTCGATTTTCGCGAGGATTTACTTGGACTCGAGGACTACCGGAAAGAAGCGCTCGATGCGCGTCCCGACTTGAAAGCCGCGGTGCTCTCTGTGCAGCAGGCCGAGACCAATTACAAACTGGCTGAGGCGGACGGTTCTACCGATCCCACGATCGGAGTCTGGTTCACCCACAATGGCTCGTTCAATAATCCCGATGCGTTGAATACGCTTGGCGCCAGCGTGAGCATTCCGCTGCGCATCTTCGACAAGAACCAGGGCGAGAAGCTACGCACGAAAATCGACATCAACCGCAACGAGAAATTGCGCCAGGGCACGGAAACGCAGGTCTACAGCGATGTGGACTCCGCCTATGCCGTCGTTAACAGCGACATCGAACTTCTGAAGCCATACAAACGCCAGTATCTCGAACAGGCCGTGCGCGTGCGCGACACGGTGCAGTTTTCCTACCAGCATGGGGGCGCCTCATTGCTGGACTTCCTGAACGCAGAGAGTGACTACCGGACCGTCGAGTTGAATTACGTCAACCTGATCGGATCGTATCTGACAGCGGCGGCACAGCTGAACCTAGCGGTAGGGCGCGAGGTAATTCCATGAGCAACATTTCTCTTGATCGGCGCGACGTTGCGTCGGTGATCCACTTTCGACATCGAGCGGCCGCTTTCGTCTTCATCATTGCCGTGCTCGCCGCTGGACTGGCTTGCTCGAAGGAGACCCCGGTGGCTGCGAGCAAACCGGCAGTCACCCTGGATCCCGACGTCTTCGACACAGATCATCCGGAGTTGTTCAAAACCGCGAAAGCCGAGGCTCGCCTTCTTCCAACACAAGTCACGGCAAACGGCACCGTTACTCCCGATGTGAACCGCACGATCCACGTGACCTCGCTCGGCGCGGGAAGGGTCGTCGACCTCAGGACAAAACTGGGCGACGCTGTCAAGAAAGGACAGACCCTGCTGGTGATCTCGAGCCCGGATATCTCCAGCGCATTCTCTGACTACGAAAAAGCAAAAGCGGATGAAGCCCTTTCCCATAAAGCACTCGATCGGGCCCAGACGCTTTACGACAAGGGAGCGATTGCCACAAAAGATCTCGAAGTCGCCCAGGACGCGGAAGACAAAGCCAAAGTCGATGTCGACACCGCCGACCATCACGTCCGCATTCTCGGCGGCGATCCCGCTCATTCCAGTCCCCTAATCGAACTCAAGGCTCCGGTCTCTGGAACCATCGTGGAGCAAAACGTCGCCGGGTCCGAAGGAATCAAAAGTCTCGACAACACTCCGAATCTTTTCACCATCGCCAATCTCTCGGAGGTGTGGGTGGTTTGCGATGTATTCGAAAACGATCTTGGCGAAGTGCATGTGGGAGACGCTGCCGAGATCCGCTTGAATGCATTTCCCGAGCGTGTTTTTAAAGGAAAGGTCGCCGATATTTCCCGCGTTCTCGATCCCAACACGCGCAGTGCGAAAGTCCGCATCGTGCTTGGCAACGCGGATGGTGCGCTGCGGTCTGGGATGTTTGCCGTGGCCACATTTCACTCGCGGAAGCTGACTAACCGCATCGTGGTTCCGTCTACGGCGATCATGCGTCTGCACGATAAGGATTGGGTGTTCCGCAAAGAGGGCGACAAACAATTTCGCAAGATCGAGATAAAAGCCGATGGCTTGGCTCCCGACGGCATGCAGGAAATTCGCGAGGGCGTAAAGGCAGGAGACGAAGTCGTCGCCAACGCTCTGGAGTTTTCCACTGAAGTTGCCGAAAAACGGTCGGGGGACTAGCGATGCTTCGTAAAGCCATCGATGTCGCGTTGACCAACCCGCTGCTGGTGCTCGGTGGCGCGCTCGTTCTTTTTGTCTGGGGAATTATTTCGTTTCACGCATTGCCGATCGAAGCCTATCCCGACGTCGCCGACACCTACGCGCAGATCATCACGCAGTGGCCCGGTCATGCCGCCGAAGAAATTGAACAGCAAATCACGGTTCCCCTGGAGGTGGAACTCAACGGAGTCGCTCATCTCACGCACTTGCGTTCCGTCTCGCTGATGGGACTGTCGATCATCACAATTATTTACGACGATGACATCACGACATTCAACGCACGCCAGGAAGTACTCGACCGGCTGCAGATGGTCACCCTGCCTCCTGGGGTGAATCCAGGGATTGGCCCCGATTACAGCCCGACTGGGCAGATCATGTTTTACACGCTGACCAGCACGAATCCGAAATACGACGTGATGGAACTCAAGGCACTCAACGACTGGTTCGTGGTCAACCAGTTGAAGTCGGTTCCCAACATTGTTGACGTGAATCCCTTCGGCGGTCCGACCCGCGAATATCAGGTGCAGCTCGATCCCGGCAAGCTGGTTGCCTACTCGCTGTCCGTCCCCCAGGTTGAACAGGCGTTGATTGCGAACAACATCAATGCCGGCGGTGGATTTATTGAACGCGGCCAGCAGGCACTGAATGTTCGCGCCGTCGGGCTCATGCTGACAACCGACGACATCGGGGCGACCGTCGTCAAAGTGCAGAGTGGGACACCGGTGCGCGTGCGCGATCTCGGCAACGTCGTGCAAGCGCCGAAAGTCCGCCTCGGCCAACTGGGAAAGACCATTCACAAGGAAGACGGGGCGATCCTCAACGATGACGATGTCGTGGAAGGGATCGTGCTACTGCGCAAAGGAGCGGTCGCTGAAACCACACTGGCAGCGCTTCACGAAAAAATCGATCAACTGAACGGCGCCAAGGGCAAGAGCGGCTTACTGCCGGCTGGTGTGAAGCTTGTCCCGCACCTCGATCGCAGCGAGTTGATGCACCTCACGACTCACACGGTGCTGCGCAATTTAACGGACGGCGTCATTTTGGTTACGCTGATCCTCTTTTTGTTTCTGGGAAACGTACGCAGCGCACTCATTGTTGCGGTCACAATTCCTTTTTCGCTTTTGTTTGCAGCGATTCTTCTCGACCTGCGTCACATTCCAGCGAATTTGCTGTCGCTCGGCGCCCTGGATTTTGGAATGGTCGTGGACGGCTCGGTCGTAATGGTCGAGAACATCCTGCGGCATACTTCGTTCGGCGACAAGAAGAAATCGTTTCTCGAAATCGTCTCGATCGCGGCGCACGAAGTGCAGAGGCCGGTCTTCTTCGCGCGCGTCATCATTATCGTTTCCTATCTGCCTATCTTCACTTTGCAGCGCGTCGAGGGACGCCTGTTCAGTCCCATGGCGTGGACCGTGGCATTTGCTTTGCTGGGTGCGTTGATATTCGCGCTGTTCATTGCGCCCGTGCTTTGCAACTTCCTCTTCAGCCGCGAAATCAAGGAGTGGCGCAATCCAGTCCTTGAATGGCTGAATCGCAGCTACGGACGATCACTCGACTGGTGCTTCGATCATATGAAGTTGACGCTGGGGATGGGTTTGCTCGCGCTCGGCGTAATGATCTTCATGGCAACGAGCGGAATTATCGGCTCTGAATTTCTGCCGCATCTCGACGAGGGAGCAATCTGGGTGCGCGGAACACTGGCTCCCAGCACCGGCCCATCCGCCAGCATCACGATGTCGAAGCAGGCCCGCCTGGTCCTGGCGGATTTTCCGGAAGTGAAGCAGGTGGTCAGCCAGGTCGGACGCCCAGACGACGGATCCGATGCGAGCGGCTTTTACAATACCGAGTTCTTCGTCGACCTGCGTCCGCGCCAAGAGTGGCGACCTCAATTTCATGAAAAGAAAGATGAGGTCATCGCCGCCATGGATAAGAAGTTGCAGCAATTTCCAGGCGTGGACTGGAATTTCTCGCAGCCTATCTCCGACAACGTCGAAGAAGCGGTCAGCGGGGTGAAGGGCGAGCTAGCCGTGAAGTTGTTCGGCCGCGATTTGAAGGAACTCGAAAACAAGGCCGATCAGATTCAGGGCGTCATGAGCCAGATTCCCGGAGTCGCCGACCTGGGTACGTTTCAGGTGCGCGGACAGCCAAACGTGAATCTCAACGTTGACCGCGCGGCGGCCGATCGTTTCGGCATCAACGTCAGCGATATCCAGGATGCAGTCGAATCCGCCGTCGGGGGCAAAGCCGTCAGCCAGATTCTGATCGGCGAGCAGCGCTTCGATCTGACTGTCCGCTATCAACCTCAATACCGCGGAACCGTCGAGGATATTTCCAACATTCGTCTGCTCGCTCCATCCGGCGAGCGTGTCTCGCTGGGACAACTCTGCAACATCACGCTGGATGACGGAGCGTCTACGATTTATCGCGAAGGCAATTCGCGCTATATCGCCATCAAGTACAGCGTGCGCGGCCGCGACCTTGGGAGCACCGTGCGGCAAGCCATCGATGAAGTCGGACAGAAGGTGAAATTGCCCGAGGGCTATCATCTTGACTGGACCGGTGAATACGAAAGCCAGCAGCGCGCGAATCGCCGCCTCGCCATCATTGTGCCGGTCACGCTCCTGCTGATGTCCTTCATCCTTTATTCGGCATTCGGTTCATGGAAGTGGGTAATGCTGATCCTGGCAGTGGTCGCGCTCTCTCCGCTAGGGGGATTTCTCAGCTTGCTGATCACGGGGACGCACTTCAGCGTTTCGTCTGGACTGGGATTCCTGGCGTTGATCGGCGTTTCCGTTGAGATCGGCGTGATCATGATCGAGTACATCAATCAGCTGCGAACTCGCGGTATGCCCGTGCGCGAAGCCGCAAAGGAAGGTGCGGCCCTCCGGTTGCGGCCCATCATGATGACGATGTTGGTGGCCACGCTGGGCTTGCTGCCTGCGGCGATGTCGCACGAAATCGGATCCGACTCGCAAAGACCTTTCGCCATCGTAATCGTCGGAGGACTGATCGTGGAATTGCTGGTCAGCGTGATCTTGTGGCCGACGCTGTACGTGTTCTGGGCTCGTCCAGGGGACCGGTTGCCGCCTTCGGAACAAAGTTTCATGTCAGAGGGTGAGCACGTCGACTGACCGTGTAGCCCCGGACGCCTCGTCCGGGGTTCCGCGCGAAAGCGCGCCATGTCGGCCGTTCGATCGACCACAGACGTCATTGCCTCTTCAGGCCATTGACACTCGTCGCTTCGCGACTCGGGGCGGACGCCTCGTCCGCCCCTCCGTGACACTGCGATATACTTTCAAAACTCACCCATCATCTGGGATCTCGTTCATGGCCGTCGGCGTTCGTACAGAAAATCTGCGTAAGGTCTACAACTCCGCTCCCCCTATGGCCGCTGCGGGTGGATTTATCGCTCGTTCCGACGCGAAAGACTCGAAGCAGCCCAAGCAGCAGATCGCCGCGCTCGACGGGTTATCCCTGGAAGTTCGTCCCGGAGAAATTTTCGGATTGCTGGGCCCTAACGGGGCCGGCAAGTCGACCACAGTCGGCGTTCTGACAACGCGTGTGCGCGCCACCAGCGGCCATGCGTGGGTTGGCGATCACGAAGTCTGGCAAGAGCAAGCCAAGGTCAAGCGGCTGATCGGAGTGGTTCCGCAGCGCCCGAATCCTGATTTCTCCCTCACCGCTCGCGAAATTCTAATTTTTCACGCGGCCTATTTCGGTATCGCATCGAAGGCGCGCAACGAGCGCGCCGACGCGCTGCTTGAAAAATTCAAACTGACGGATCGCGCCAACCAGATGGTGCGCGGCTTTTCCGGTGGCATGATGCAGCGCCTCTCGATCGCGCGTGCGATGATGCACGATCCGCAAGTTCTGTTCCTCGACGAACCCAGCGCCGGGCTCGATCCGCAGACGCGCATCCTTCTTTGGGAGATCGTGCGTGAGTACAACCAGCTCGGCAAAACGATTCTGCTGACGACGCACTACATGGAAGAGGCCGATTCCCTTTGCCATCGGCTGGCCATCGTCGATAACGGCCGCATTATTGCCGTTGGAACTCCGGGAGAGTTGAAGCGGTCGATCCCTGGCGGTTATCTGCTCCGCCTGCAATTTGGCAAGCCGACGGCAGAACTGCTGCAGCGCTTGCAATCGCTGGCCGGCGTGCGCGAAGTTCGCCCCTTGGATACTACCGGCGCCGACGTTTATGCCGACCGCGGAGGCTCTCTCATTCCAGAAATTGCCGCGGTCGCCGTCGCTGCCGGAGCGGAACTCCGCGACGTTCACATTTCCGAACCGAGCCTGGAGAATTTGTTTCTGCACCACACTGGAAGGAGTTTGCGCGATTGAACTGGAAAGCTTTTGGCGCGATGCTCGCCCGCGATGCCCACGTGGCGCGGCGCAATATTATTCAGATCACCTTCCAGACGTTTCTGCAGCCGTTGCTCTTCGTCTTCATCTTCGGCCGCGTCATGGTCGGCAGCGGCTACATGCCCGCCGTCTACAAGAGCATTCTCCTGCCCGGAATCATCGCGATCAGCATGGTGTTCACCGGAATCTGGGCGGTCGCGATGCCGCTGATTGCCGAATTTCAGTGGACGCGCGAGATTGAAGATCGACTGCTTGCACCCATCGATATTGCCTGGATCGCGATCGAGAAAGTCGTCGCAGGAATGATCCAGGCGATCGTAGCCGGATTGGTGGTCTTGCCCCTCGCATGGCTGGTGCTGGGACACGGAGTCGACATCAGCATCCACGCTCCGATGAAATTTGTCGCGATGATCCTGCTGGTCGCCTTATTCGCCGCGAGCGGAGGCCTTGCGCTGGGCTGCAGCATGAATCAGCAACACATCGGGCTGATGTTCAGCATGGTCATCACGCCCATGATCTTCTTCGGCTGCACTTATTTTCCCTGGAGCGCGCTGCAGAATTTTCCGATCCTGCAGAAGGCCGTCCTGATCAACCCTCTCGTTTATGCCAGCGAAGGACTGCGCGCCGCTCTGGTGCCGCAGGTTCCGCATCTCTCGACCACGGCGATTCTCCTCGTGCTGTGCTTCTTCAATATTCTGTTGCTCGTCGTCGGACTGCGGCAATTCGAGAAGAAGGCTGTGAGCTAGCCAAGAATTGCCAAGAAGTAACGAAGAACAACTTCTTCGCCACGGATTCACACGGATTTTCGCGAATCAATTTTTTGCGAACAGTGAAGAGCGTTGAGCGTTGCTCTCTATGTATGCAGGAGAAGGTTCGCGTGGAGGGATAGCTCAGAGCTCAGGGCCCATCGCCAAAAAGTAAGAGAGTTCCGAGGTGGTGTGGGGTCCATTCGTCTCGGCCAGTAGCTCGCTTAATGACCCTTGCTCGACCTGCTTTCGTTGCCTCCCTTGCGGGGCACAACGCGCGATCTTCGCTTGGGCTCCGGGCTCACCGCCAACCGGATAAACCTACCCTACGCCTCGGAACTCTATCCTGCCTTCAACATTTCTTCTTCGTTCGCCTCGACCAGCGCTTTGCTATAGACCCTTGCTTGCCCTCCTTCTCTACCTCGCGGTCTAGAAGGTGACTTCGCTTGAGCCCCGGACGCCGCACCAACCGGAAAAACTTAAGAAGCTGTCAAAGAACAATGTTGTTGTACTCCTTCTAATTTTTCCGTCAACGAAAAATACGCGTTTGTAAGTACACGTGTTTTCAGTCGAGTGCACGCCGTTCACAGCCCCGTGACCGGAAATGGTGCAAACCGCCGATGCAGTTTTCGCAGAAGCCGCGCCAGGTGCGGCTTTACGCAGCATTGATCGCGGGAAATCAATTTTTCTCGCAAAGGAAAGGATCAATACTGAACTGTGAAAATCGCGGACTTCCCGCGCCAGACGGGCATTTGCACAACATGTCCGTTGACCCAAAACAAAAAAAGGGCGGGATGGCAGCCGCTCTTGGGCCACGAAAACAAAAAACCCGCAAAGGAGATGTGCAACGCGGCTCAGTTGCTCTGAAGTTGAAGAATGTTCTTGACAATAACTACTTACTTATATAAGTTGTTACTTATGTCAGGCAGCTTCGATCTGAACGCCTCCTTCTCAGCTCTTGCCGATCCCACGCGCCGAGCCATCCTGGCGCGTCTCGCTCTGGGAGAAGCGACGGTGAATGAACTGGCGCAGCCGTTTGAGATGACGCAACCCGCGATTTCGCAGCATCTGAAAGTGCTCGAAGAGGCGGGACTCATCGTCCAGAGAGTCGACGGCACACGGCGCCCTCGCCGGCTCGCAAAAGCCGGCATTGACGCGATGGATCAGTGGCTGGCGATGTTGCGGAAGGCACTGGAGAAAAATTACGACCGGCTCGATGCGGTTCTAGCCGCCATGGAACCTAATTCAAAAGGAAAAAGACGATGAACACTATGACAACGACGAAGATGACGCTGAAAACCGAAGGCGATACACACATCGTAGTGACGCGGCACTTCGCTGCGTCCCCCGAGGCCGTCTACCGCGCGCATACCGATCCGAAAATCATCCAGCAGTGGCTTCTCGGCCCCGAAGGCTGGACCATGCCTGTCTGCATCAACGAGGCGCGGCCGGGCGGCAAGTTTCGCTACGAATGGTCGAACAAAAAAGGTCAGGGATTTTATATAACCGGTGAATTTGTCGAGCTCCAGCCCTTCAGCAAGATCGTCCACGTCGAGCGCATGCACCTGCCAGATCCGACGCCCGACAATCACGTCGAAACACGCTTCGAGCCGGATGGCTCCGGCACGCTGATGACAATGCGCATGACTCTGCCCGACACGCAGACCCGCGCCGCGATGCTGGCGACCGGCATGGAACATGGCATGGAAGCGAGCTATGTGCGGCTGGAGAGCATGATTTAACGCCGTCCCGGCCGTAAGACATTGGGAGGCGGCATCGCAGCGGGCGGTGCCGCCTAAGCCGCTAGCGGCGCTTCCGGGTTGCCCCTCCGCTGCTGAGAGCTATAATTGCGCCCACCTATGGCTCTTGCTGCCGGCATGAAACTCGGCCCGTATGAAATCCAATCTCCTTTGGGCGCGGGTGGCATGGGCGAGGTCTATCGCGCAAAGGATCTCCGCCTGGATCGAACCGTCGCGATCAAAGTCCTGGCGTCTCATCTCTCCTCTTCTCCGGAACTGAAACAACGCATGGAGCGCGAAGCCCGGGCCATCTCCGCGCTGAACCATCCGAACATCTGTCATCTCTACGACATCGGATCGCAAGACAACACAGACTATCTGGTGATGGAGTTTCTCGAAGGAGAGACTCTTGCGGAGCGCCTTCGCAAAGGCCCGTTGCCGTTGAACGAAACGCTGAAGATTGGAATCGCCGTCGCCGAAGCGCTTTCGGCGGCACACCGGCAAGGGATCGTCCATCGCGATCTAAAGCCGGGCAACATCATGCTGACGAAGAGCGGCGCCAAGCTGATGGACTTCGGTCTGGCCAAGGCTGCGACAACCGGCACGGCCGCAGGCGTTACGACGGCTCCTCTTTTATCGGCGGCGCGAACCGTGAGCCAGGCCAGTCCGGTTTCTCCGCTCACGGCCGCCGGCACGCTGATCGGCACCATCCAGTACATGTCGCCCGAACAGATTGAGGGCAAAGAGGCCGATGCGCGATCCGATCTGTTCGCGCTGGGAGCGGTTCTCTACGAAATGACGACCGGCGCACGACCGTTCGAAGGCAAAAGCCAGATCAGCGTGGCCAGTGCCATTCTCGAAAAAGAACCGGCTCCGATTTCTGTCACGCAGCCTCTCACTCCTCCTGCGCTGGAGCACGTGATAACCGCTTGCCTCGCCAAGAATCCTGACGACCGCTTTCAGACCGCACACGACGTCGCCCTGGAATTGAAATGGATCGCACAAAGCGGAACTTCGGCGCCACGATCGAAGGAAGAAGGGGGCGGCAAATACGCGCTGCTAGCGTGGACAATCGCCGGCGCTCTCGCTCTTCTGCTTATAGCTTTCTTGATCTGGTGGCGGGCATCGCGCGTACCCGCGCAGACGACCTATTTTTCTGCGCCGCTGACATTTGCCGCTCGCTCGGTCGCTGTCGCTCCGAATGGGCATACGGTGGCGATTGCCGGGCACAAAGACTCGGGCCGAAATAATGTTCTCTGGATTTACGAACCGGGCTCGCCGGAAGCGACCAGCCTTGCCAATACCGAAGGCGCCAACTTTCCGTTCTGGTCACCCGATGGAGGATCGATCGCGTTCTTCGCCAATGGAAAACTGAAGAAGCTCAGTTTGGCGGGCGGACCGGTACAGACTCTCTGTGACGCATCCACGGGACGCGGCGGAACGTGGAACAAAGATGGCGTTATCCTTTTCACGCCAAGTGGAACGCTGGGTGTCGGGCTCTACAAGATCTCGGCCGCAGGAGGAACACCGACGCAGGTCACGGTTCCCGATAAGAACTTGTCCGAAGACAGCCACCGTTGGCCCGTTTTCCTCCCAGATGGAACTCACTACTTGTATTCGGCGATCAACCTGTCAGGCCGGACGGATCTTTATTCCATCTACGTGGGCTCGTTGAATTCGAATGAGAAGCGGCTCGTCGTCAAAGCCAAGGGCAACGCGGCCTATGCCGCTCCGGGATTTCTTATTTTTTATCGAGACCAGACTCTGTTCGCGCAACACTTCGACACAAACAAGCTCGAACTGAGCGGAGAAGCTGTCCCCCTGCTTACCGATGTTCAATTCTTTCCGCGAATTTCGGAAGCAGTGTTTTCCGCCTCCAGCGTTGGCCTGCTGGTGGCCCAACGAAACGCAGATTCGGGCGCCTCTCAAGTGTTGTGGTTCGATCGCAAAGGCCAGCAGATTGGCGTCGCGCTCAACCCCGGCATCTACGGCAATGTCATGCTGTCGCCCAACGGGAAGGCGTTGGCATCGGATACGACCGATCCCGCCAGCCAGAATACCGACATCTGGACTTACGATCTTGAAAACCGGAGTGCGAGGCGGCTGACATTTGATCCTTCGTTGGATTCGTTGGCCATTTGGAGTCCGGATGGAAATCGAATTGTTTTCGCGTCCAATCGTGACCTCAAATTCGACTTGTATTTGAAAGACACCAATGGGGCGCAAGACGAGAAGGTCATTCCTCAGGATGGCCCGGACCGATTTCCCACGGATTGGTCACGCGATGGGAAGTATGTGCTTTATGGGCGCGGACCGGACTTGTGGTATTTGTCGTTTCCGGAACTCAAGGCAACCCAGTTTCTGAAAGCAAGTTCCACGCTAAAGAGCGGCCGCTTCTCACCGGACGGCAAGTGGGTCGCATACTCTTCGAACGAGAGTGGACGATGGGAAATTTATGTAAGTTCCTTCCCGGACGCAAAGGGCAAATGGCAGGTGTCGAACACGGGTGGAGATCAGCCGCGGTGGCGCAGCGACGGCAAAGAACTCTTCTATCTCTCCGCCGACAGCAAGATCATGGCAGCATCAGTCAAAACTGGAACTAACTTTGATGCCGGCGCGCCGGTGCCGCTCTTTCAGGCCAATCCGCGCGAGATGGTCGCGACGTCCGAATTGTTTTCATACGACGTCAGCAGCGATGGTCAGAGATTCCTGATCAACACGCAACTCAAGACGGAAGCGACACCCATGTCGGTGATACTCAACTGGAATGCGAAGCTGAACCCGTGAAGGTCTTCTAGGATTCTGCCCTTTTCTTTTTTTCTTCCGGCTGTGCGCGCTTCCGAACGCCCTTCGGCCCACGCCCCTGAATAATGTCGGCGATGGTTGTGTTTTCGAGAATCTTGGCCGCAGCGTCCCGCACCGCGAGAAACACTTCGTAGAGCGCCCGGTGGTCGGCATCCTTGGCGATCAGGCTCCGCAGTTGCTCAGCATCGCCCATCGGAGCCAGCGGACCATCAACCAGACGAATGATATCGCTCAAGGGAATGTCCGCCGGATCGCGGCGCAACTGATATCCGCCTCTGGCCCCGCGCACGCTATCGACGATGCGCGCATTCTTCAACTCCAGCAGAATCAATTCCAGGAACTTTTCCGGCAGATCACTTTCCGCCGCAATTTCCCGGATCTTGATTGCTCCCTGCTCATGCCGCCGCGCCAGCGTCATCATCGCCTGCAGCGCGTACAGCCCTTTTTGAGAAATCTTCAATCAGTCCGCCTCCGCACTCCGCCCTGCATTGTGCCCCATTTCCGCCTTTCTGCATAGAGATAGTACGGTACGACGAAAACAGGGGTCAGCAGTCAGGGTTTAGTTGTCAGTGGAGTGTCCAAGTCGCGAACAAGGGACTGGATTGGATTGCTGAATCGGAGTGCTAGTTAACTATCGAGAAAATCTTTAGCTAAGACATAGGATCGCCAAAAGTAGATTTGACAAAACTGATCCCTGCCCACTGGTCTCTACTTTTGGTGCCATCGAAGGGACTCGAACCCCCACACCCTTGCGAGTACATGGACCTGAACCATGCGCGTCTGCCAATTCCGCCACGATGGCAAGTGGACTTTCATTGCAGCGGCGACCTAAAAGCCGCCGTATCAGGAAGACTACTTCACTATCTTACAATGCCGCCCCGATCTGTCAAAACCGCTTCACGTCTTCACTTACTGTCGCCGGCCAGCCAGTCGTTGTAGGAATGCCGAGCCCATCCTTCGTAATGCGAATCCGCACCATTCGCTTCGTCCAACACGTGGAGCATTTTCGGCAGCTGTTCGCGATAGTCCGGCGTGCGCAGCCCGATCACCATTTTCGCCAGATGAGGATCGCGCAAACCGTCATAGGCCATGTTCAGGAATCTCCTGCTCGCGTCCTGAAGCTTTTTCGTTCTGGCGTCCGGACTTTCTCCATCGTCGGGACTGCTCAACTCGTAAAGCATCAGCGTAAGCCGGGGAAGAGATGACAGAAGCATCTTGCGCTGTTCAAGATCAGCTTTGAGCAGCTTGTTCTGAATATCAGCGTTCACGGTTAAACCCGCACGCTCGGCGACTTCGCGGACGGCTCGATACGCTTCCACAAGACCCGGCAGAAACCTTAAATTCCCAGGACCTTTATTTTCAGGCCTCTGCTGCGGTTCGATGTCGAGATGGACACCATCAAACCGATCCTTGGGGTGATTCCGATTGAATGCAACAATTTCGCGAACATGGCTCAGCAGCTTCTCGCGATGCTTGCCCGGTTCGTCCGCGTCTCCGCTGGAAATCAGCGCCTCCACCCGAATGCCGGAGCCATGAAGAACGCCGATCAAGCGCGAGATCTGGCTTTCCGCCATCATCTCGCCATGCGACGAGATCGAAACGTAAACTTCGTTGATTCCTTCTTCTTTGCAGAAGTTCCGCAGCTTGCCGGCAGCCCCTGGGGTAGCAAGAATCGCAGGCCCTTTCCAGACCCAGAGGCCATGCACACGCACATCTTGCGCTGCGACTCTTGGAATCTGCAGGTAGAAAATCACGACCCACAGAATCCACCCGGCAGCGAAGACACGACTATTGCGGCGAGGCGCCCTCTGCGTTGTTGAGCCAGATTCTTCAGCCATCGTCGCTGACAATCCACTCGATTTGGAAGGAATCCGAAACGTTCTCGACAAAAATCGGCGACGCTCGGCTCCCACTTGCTGGAAACCGCTACCCTAGCTTCGCGGTCATCGTGATCTTCGCATTCAGCACCTTCGACACGGGACAGCCCTTCTCGGCAGCTTCCGCGTACTTCTGGAACGTAGCTTCATCTGCGCCTGGGACCTTCCCCACGACGTCGATGTGACTCTCCGTAATCGTCCATCCGGAATCCAGCTTCTCAAACGACAACGTCACGGTCGTCGAAATGCTTTCCGGAGTCAGGTTCGCGCTGCCCAATTGGGCCGAAAGCGCCATCGAGAAACATCCGGCATGCGCGGCCGCAACCAACTCCTCGGGATTCGTTCCCGGAGCATTCTCAAAGCGTGTCGTAAAGGAATATTGCGTATTATTCAGCGCCCCGCCCGGAGCCGAAATCGTGCCCTTACCATCCTTCAATCCACCCTTCCAAACCGCGCTCGCCTTGCGTTGCATTGACGTTCTCCTCTTTATGATTTCAGTTGAGTTTCAATCCATTGTAGACGGAAAAAGTCAGAGCTGTCGCGCGCAGAGGGATGAATGGCGACCGCTGAGAATAAAAGTTATTTTGATTGTGCTGACAGCAGATCGCTGACAGTTGATGGCGCTCTCTCAGTAGAAATCCGAGCAGCTGAGATAGAAACCGCACTGCGGACACTTCAATTTGCAGCGGCTCTCGTGCAGTTCTTCCGAGCACGTCGGACAATACTGCCCGGGGTCCGCCGCTTTCGCTCCCGCCCCATGCGCGCCCTCGTTGGCGCGCGTCGCCCTTTGTTCCTGGTTCATGTGCGTGGTCTAGACACGACTGTCAGTAGCGCAGAGTTCCATTTCTCTGCTCGCCACTCTCAAGCCCACGGTGAAAAGTAACTAGCCCGTTATGCCGCGCGGTCGTTCGCGACCTGCGCCGTGCGGCTCCAGCAATCGGCCAGGATCAACCACGCTCCCAGCCGCCGCCACACTTTCACGTACTTTCCCCGCTCCGGAATCACTGTTCCGTCGGCTTTGTGTACCACTACCGAGAAGCGCCCCAGTTCCATCGCCATATCCCCGGAATGATCCACGCGTGTTGTTTCCAAGCGCAAGTCGCTATATCCCGCCTCCCCCATTTGACGCAGCAACCGCTCGACTGCCTTCTGTCCGTAAGCGCCCTCATATTGAGGAGCCATCAGCACGCCATCACTGGCGAACAGGGTTGCGGCTTGATCGTAGTTGCCGGTGTTGAACGAAGTTGTGAAATCCTGGGTGAGGTCGCGCAGCTGAGACTGCACATCCGCAAGCGGACGGAAATCCGCTTGTGAACTCGAGTAAGGCCGGTACATCTACTACCTCCTGGGGGAAGGCAATCCGAAATCCCGCACTCGCCCACTTCAAGGCGAATTTCGATACGTCAGCTGGGTTATTTTAGCGCAAATCGGCGCGTGGCAAGAGAAAAGTTTTCCTCGATTGCATTTGAAAAACGGATGGCCCTACTGGAATTCTCCGATTGCTATCTTTCGAAAGGTACCGAGCGGCTGGGCAGCCGCAAAACACCGGACTCGCTGTTGACCACTGAATGTTTCGGCCCATCGATGTTGAGACCAGGATGTTCGCGCTCGGCAATCTGCCGTTTCACGCGCTCCATCAGCACGATCAACTTCTTCGACTCATGGTCTCTTTCGGCCTGCTTGCACATTCTCTGGAAATCTTGTGGAGCGTAGGCGACACGATTCGTCATTGGGGGATGATCCTCGTATGGATAAGAACGACTAGCCTACCCCATCCCCCCGCTGCTTGCCAATCCCCCAAAAACCGGATGCCCGAACCCAAAGAATTGGCCCGAAAATCGAGAAAAATAAGGATTTTGTCAGCACGAAGTCGCGAAAGGACGGAATCCACCAGCCTGCCACGTAAGTGGCTCCGAAAGGGCTCGGTGAAAAACACAAAATTCCGTCGGGGACGGCACCGCGAATCCTTCATCAACAACGCCTGCCTCGCCCGTCCGTACATGACCTTAGTTACGTTGAGCTGATGACCAATTTCCGCGAAAATCAGATAGCCGATTTCCCGTTGTGGGGAGCGAGTGTGTTCTACCGTCGAATCCTGATCGTCTCCTTATTTGTAGCGTCCGCTGCTTCACTGGCGGCAGCGCGCGACCTTGCACTGGTTTCCAACAAGGCCAACGGAGTCTCTGCCATCACGGTGCCCGATCTGGTGAAGGTGTCCAAAGGCCAAACCAACCGGTGGCCCGACGGCAAATCCGTCACCTTTATTATGCGTGCGCCGGCGACTCCGGAAATGAAGCTGCTGCTGGAAAAAGTTTACGAACTGCCGGAAGGCGAAGTGAAAGACATCATTACCACCGCGAATCATGGCCGGATGGGGCATCCCGCCATCATGGTCGTGGATTCCGATGAGGACCTGGTCAACAAAGTGGCCTCGATTCCCGGCGCCGTTGGCGTCGTCGACGTTTACGCAATCAACAGCAGCGTCTCCGTTGTAAAGATTGGCGGCAAGCTGCCTCTGGAACCCGGATACCTGCTGCACGGAAATTAACGGATCAAATTGCAGAGCCGACGTTTGAGTGAGTGAAGAGCGAGTCGATATCGGAATGAGTAAAGATCAGAAAGCTCAAGCTGCGGCCGCAGGTGCGGGTGCCGATACCGCACCCAGCAAACAATCCGCAAACTCGTCCTCCGCCTCAAAAGTCACTTACACCCGTCGCTTTCCGCGCTTCACGATCGACGTCCGTCTTCAGGTCAAGATGTTTCAGGCCGGAGAATTTCGCTCGTGCTGGGGACGCTCCACGGAAATGGGACAGGACGGCATCGGCGCCACGCTCACCGGAAGCCTCGAGCCCGGGGAAATCGTCACTCTCGAAATTCCACTGCCCCTGACGCCTTATCCCATCAAAGTGCGCGCAATCGTTCGCTACCGCCAGGGTCTGCGCTATGGATTCGAGTTCCTCACCCTGAACAGCGGACAACGCGACACCATCGAGCGAGTCTGCCAGTATCTGGCCACCAAATCCTAAGCCGTCACTCGCCGAACAACCTTCCCGCACTCTGAAGAATGCAGTGGAGCTACGGGATCAGAACAATTCTGCTTCCCGGCGTCCGGCGCGTCCACGCTTCGGTCACCTCTGCCAGGGGAATCTGCTCCACTTCGATTCGCAGAGCACCACTCGTTACGTTCGCCATTAGCCGCCCGATAGCATCTTTCCACATTTCAGGAGAAGCCGGAACGCTTCCACTTCCCGCGCCAAGAATCTCCAGCCGCGAGCTACGTAATACCGCGGCCGGAAGCGAAATGGTCGCATCCGCACTCTCGCCCACTTGCAGTAGGCGCACTCTCGAGGATGCCGCCTTGAAGTCGTTCCGCGTAATCGCCGCCAGCAGCGCCTCGGTCGGACGTCCCCAGAGATAGTCGACAATCACATCAAACCCTCGCTCTCCCGCTTCACGCACAAAATCCTCGGTGAGTTTCGTCATCGACTCGCCAATCTGGATGGTCGCATCTGCTCCGAGCTCATGCAGTTTGCTCAACACTTCTTCGTTTCGTCCTGCCGCCACAACTCGGCCCGCTCCGAGAAGCTTTGCGGTCTGGATCGCCAGCTTTCCAGTAACTCCGGTCGCGCCGAGAATCAACACACTTTCCCCGGCTGCCAACTGCGCCCGCCATGCCAGCGTTCCCCACGCCGACAGTCCAGGATTGAACACGGCCGCCGCAGTCGCGTCGTCGATGGCGTCTGGCAGCGGAAAGCACTGCACTCTTGGCACGACCGTCTTTTCCGCCATCCCGCCATAGGGCAACCGTGGCCTGGCGAAGAACACTCTAGTGCCGTCGTCCAAACAACCGGCTCCATCCAAGCCGCACACGACCGGCAATTCCCGGAAGCTTGCGTAATGGGAACCGCTCGCCATCTGCTTATCGATCGGCTTCAGCGAGGCCGCGCGGACCGTTACTATCGTCTCGTTTTCTTGCGCAACAGGATCGAGAAAGTGTTCGAATTGCGGTGGCTTTCCTGTCGCGTGAAGCACGGCTGCTTTCATGATGTTCACTCCTTTTCAGTCTTGCTTTTCTCATACCGTGCCTCGTACTCTAACGGCAGCCGCAGTTGCCTGCTAACGAGATCATGGCGATTTATGACGAAAAAGGGCCAACCTGATTGCCGCAAGACTTCAGCCTCAATCCGGCTGGAAGAACTCCGCCATCTCGCCGAGAGCAGCGTGCCGGTGCTCGCCTTCGCCTTCAACCGCGGCAAGACGGAAAATTGGGCGCCTCCTCACAGCCACGCTCGCGGTCAGCTCTTCGCCTTGACTGCGGGTCTGGTGGTTATCGAAGCCGGCAACGAGCGCTGGATGTTTCCTTCGCACCGCTGTGCCTGGATTCCTCCGGACTGCCTGCATGCCGCGCGTTCGGTCGGAAAGGCCGCGGGCTCCATGGTGTATCTCTCGCCGAAAGCCTGTCGCGGGCTGCCAAAGGAACCATGTCTGATCAACTCTTCGGATTTGCTGTTCGCAGTCGTCCACCGGATTCGCGACTGGGATCCGTATCAGCCGCTCACCCCGGCGCGCACGCGTATGGTTTCTGTTCTTCGCGATGAGATCGGTCGTCCGGAACACCAGCCTCTCCGTCTGCGGCTCCCGCGCGATCCGAGATTAGTGAAAGTCGCTCATGCTCTTCTTGAGGATGTTTCCGACCGCCGCACATTGGACGAGTGGGGGCGCTTCGCAGGAATGGCGCGCCGAACCTTCATGCGCGCATTTTTTTCTGACCTGGGGATGCCGTTTGGCCGCTGGCGTCAGCAAGCGAGATTATTCGCGGGACTCGAAATGCTTGCCGAGGGAAACTCGGTCACCGACACCGCAATTGCAGTGGGCTATGACAGCGTCAGCGCCTTCATTCAAATGTTCCGGACCATGCTCGGAACCACTCCGCAAGCCTACCTTCGCAGAACATTGATGGCGACCGCACGATCCAGCCGTGTATCCCGCGCCCGATAAACTTCGCCCATCCCGCCCGCCGCCTGGACGCGGATAGTCAATGCCTCGCGAGCTTCGCGTATGCTTCCAATCTCGCACTGCGCTACCGTGAGCTGTCTTCATGACGAAGCCGGTAGATGAGATATCCCACGATTGCCACATTGATCACGGTCGCCACAACCTTCATAGCTGTGGGACGGCGCCAAATTTCGTAGATTTCCAGCGGCACAAGAGTGCTGGTGATAATTGTCGTGAGCCATTCCGCCCATCGCTTGCGCAGCCAGAGGCCTACTCCTTCGGTGAGGAACAATGCAGCATAGAACAATCCGCCTAATCCTAAATTCCTGATTTGCGCAGGACTCAAGCGCGAAACTTTGGCCAGCCCGGCTTCGACATACCGATTTCCCGGATCGAGGTGCAGCACGCGAGTCCAATGCTCGGCAAGCGCGCCCACGTCTTTATGCAGCAGACGTAACGCGCCCAAGGATGCCACAACCAGCGTCGCCGCCTTCAGGAACTTGAATACTGCAATGACCCGCAACATTCTGCCTTGTGACGATTTCATAGGGAATCGGACTCGTCCGACCAGTGAACACTCTAACAGTGCCCCGGTCATTAACATCTAAGCAGAACTCCGGGGGGCTCAAACCATGCAACCCGCACCGGGGTTTTCAAAAAGCTGAAGAAATTACGCAACCCAAACGAACGTAGAATGACTCTTACCGCATGCGTGCTCTGGTCTTCATAATCGCTTTGATTTGCACTGCTGCGGCGCAGTCGGTCCCCGCGCCCACGATCACAGTCGTCGACGAAAATGGAGTCGCCGTCTCCTCCGCCCGCGTCACCCTGCAATCCCCGCAAGTGCCCACGATCCACTGCCAGACTGACTTCACCGGGCGCTGCCTTTTCCCCGGTCTGCCCACCGGCCAATATCAACTCCGCGTCGAGAAAGAAGGCTACTACGCTGTGGATGAGCCGCTGGTGCAAATTACCCAGACGTTCGTCGTCGAAGTCGCCATCTCGCATCAGCAGGAAGTTCGCGAGACAGTCGACGTCCACGAATCCCCGCTCGCGATCGATCCCGCGCAGGTCTCATCCCAGGAATCGATCAGCGGACTCGACGTCATCAACATCGTTTATCCCGGCACCAACGACTATCGCAACGTCATCAACTTCATTCCCGGAGTCGTACAGGATCAAGGCGGCCAGCCCCACGTCGCCGGCGCCCAGACCTACCAGACAGAAACGCTGCTCGATGGCTTCAACGTGACTCAGCCCGGCAACGGACAGCTTCTTGTCCGTGTCAGCACCGACGCCTTCCGCTCGATCCAGGTCGAGTCTTCGCGCGAGCCCGCCGAAGCCGGCAAAGGGCCAGGCGGTCTTCTCAGCCTGAACACTGGCATCGGCGACGATCACTTCCGCTTCTACGCCACCGACTTCATTCCCTCCGTGCAGGAAAAGCACGGACTGCGCTTCGACCAATTTCTTCCGCGCTTCACTTTCTCGGGCCCGATCGAGAAAGGAAAAATCTGGTTTTACAACGCCTTCGATGGCGAGTACGACAACACGATTTACACCGAGCTCCCCGTCGGCGCCGACAACGATCATTCTCTCCGCATCGGTGATCTCACCAAGTTTCAGAGCAACCTCACCAGCCGGAATATTTTGACCACCAGTTTTCTGCTGAATTACCTTCACGACCAATACGCTTTTCTCTCGCCGCAAAGCCCGCAGCTCTCGAATCCCAAGGACATCGAGACCGCTTACATCGCCAGCATCAAGGACCAGCACTATTTCAAGGGTGGCGAGCTTCTGGAAACCGGAGTCGGCTTCGATCAGTACAACGTGCAATTGGCTCCTTACGGCACGCTGCCTTATTTCCTCAACGTCGACACTGCCGGCGGAAATTACTATCTCGACCTGCACACGAACGCCAGCCGATTTCAGAGTCTGGTGAATCTTTTTCTTCCGTCGCAGCAGTGGCTCGGCCGCCACGATTTCAAATTCGGCGCCGATCTCGATCGCATCTCCTACGACGCCCAGTTCGCGCGGCTTCCCGTCTCTTATTTAAGCGGAAACGACACGCTCACCTCGCCGGATCTCTGCCTGACTGCGCCACAGGATTCATCCTTCCCCTGCACGCGGTATTCGACCTTTACGCCCGCCCCGCTTCACGAGCAATACAACGCGGAATTCAGCGCGTATGTCGAAGATCGCTGGAGCATCCGCAACCGCCTTCTCATCGAACCCGGCGTGCGCCTTGACTGGGACGAAATCGTCCGCCACGCCGAATTCGCTCCACGCCTTGCCGGAACCTATGTCCTCGACAACTCCGGGCACACCAAGATTTCCGCGGGCATCGGCCTGATTTACGAAGAAACGCCAATCTTCCTGATCGCCCGGCCCTATGCTGGAGGCCGTGAAGACACGTTCTTCTCCGTCAACCCAAACTGCACCACCAGCACCGGATGCGTGACCACGACCGGCCCCATCGCCACCACTTTCAGCGCAGACGCCAACGCGCTCAATTCTCCGCGCTTCATCAACTGGAGCGTCGGTCTTGAGAAGAAGCTTCCTGCCTCGATCTACGTCAAGGCTGAATATCTCGACCGCCGCGGCTCCCGTGGATTCGTCTACGACACGCGCAACGACACAGCCAGCGGAGACTTCGTCCTCGAGAACACCCGCGACGACCGCTACAAAGCCTTCCAGATCACCCTTCGCCGCAACTTCCGCGAAGCTTATGCGCTGATGGGCTCCTATACTCGCTCCAGCGCGCATTCCAATCAGGCTCTCGACTTCAACGTTGACAGTCCAATTCT
The DNA here is from genome assembly GCA_963787685.1 of uncultured Acidobacteriota bacterium. Lineage (GTDB taxonomy): Bacteria > Acidobacteriota > Terriglobia > Terriglobales > Acidobacteriaceae > Sulfotelmatobacter. The sequence continues at coordinate 219,340 of CAWBED010000014.1, read as the reverse complement.
CAGCAGCCAGCTCCCTGGACCCTATCCCTGGGATACCCCCAACCGTTTTCTATCCTGGGGATACTTTCCTTTATTCAAGCTGCCGATAGTTCATCAGCTCGAAGTCGCCTACTCCATGGAAGTACGCACCGGATTCCCCTTCAACCTGCTCAATCCCCAGCAGCAACTGATCAGCTTGCCCGGAGCCGAGCGCTTTCCCGACTACGCCTCTCTCAATCTCCAACTCGAAAAGCGCTTCCATCTCCTCGGCTACTACCTGGCGGTCCGAGGCGGCTTCGACAACATCACGGGACGCTGCGATCCCTTCGTCGTCAACAATGTGATCGATCCCGTCAGTCACCCGGAACCCACGTTCAGCGCCTGTCTTGGCCGCGCCTTCACCTCGCGCATCCGCCTGCTCGGCAGGAAGTGACCGCGCTGCGAACCCACGATTAGATTTGTCATTCCAAGCCAGTGAGATTCGCATTGGCCTCTGTAAATGCCGGGCAGCGTTGTCATTCCGAGCGAAGGAACCTGCCAGCATTGTCATTCCGAGCGCAGCGAGGAACCTGCTTTTCGCCGCCAGAGGTACGAGGCCAGCCATCAACAACCCGACCCGAGTTATAATCTCCACCGAACCCTTGCATCGAATCTCCGTCTCCTGTCATCTCAACAGCTTGGAGGAATGATCAATCATGGCTCACGAACTACCCCCTTTACCGTATGCCTACGACGCGCTCGAACCGACCATCGATAAGCAGACGATGACTCTGCATCACGACATGCACCATGGCGCTTATGTGAAGAACCTGAATGCCGCCATCGAGAAGCATCCCGAACTTGCCGGCAAATCCGCCGAAGACCTGATCCGCGACCTCAACGCCATCCCCGAAGACATCCGCGGCGCTGTCCGCAACAACGGCGGCGGCCACGTCAACCACACCATGTTCTGGAAGATCATGAAGCCTCAGGGCGGCGGCGATCCCACCGGCCCCATCGCCGAGGCCATCCAAAAATCCTTTGGTAGCTTCAAGGACTTTCAGACGAAGTTCAACGACGCCGGCGTCAAGCAGTTCGGCTCCGGATGGGTCTGGCTCGCCGGCAAATCGAGCGGCGAAATTCAGATCCTCTCCACGCCCAATCAGGACAGCCCGATCTCGCAAGGCCTCTATCCCATCTTCGGCAACGATGTCTGGGAGCATGCCTACTACCTGAAATATAACAACCGCCGCCCCGAATATCTGAGCGCGTGGTGGAACGTCGTCAACTGGGACGAAATCAACAAGCGCTTCGCCACCTTCAAAGCCGGCAAAAGCGCGCACGAACCGGCATTAGCGCATCGCTAGGCAGACGCGATCGCCATCGCAAACGTTGTCATCCTGAGCGAAGCGAAGGACCTGTGCAACTTGCGTATAGCGTTCGTCGTGCTAGCGTACAGGCCAGAAGAGATGAGGCCCTTGCGAAAAGCAAGGGCCTTTTTTTTGCAGCCGTATCTTTACGCAACTCGCTGCGCGTACTGCTCCGGACTCTGATCGAATCTTTTTTGCAGTCCTCCGAGCAGAAGTTGAAGGTCTTCCCGTTGTATTCCGTCTGCGCCGCAGCTTTGTTCTCGTCCACTTTGATGCCACATACCGGATCGATGGTCATGAACTCCACCTCTCAAAGAAATTTGGCGTGCTGAAAGAAATTCTCTGCCCGCCGCACCCAACTTCCGCTCGGGTAATTCCTGTAATCGAAGTAGTGGTGCGAAAGTGATGAAGGAACCATAATCTCCGGCGAACACTTGAAAGGTCCGTGGCATCCCAACTGAGAACTGAGAACTGAGAACTGAGAACTGAGAACTGAGAACTGAGAACTGAGAACTGAGAACTGAGAACTGTTTCTGCATTTCCTGTGCACACCCTGTGGACAACCCGCCCCTCAGCGTCAACAGATTCTCTTCGCCAGCTGCGCACGAGCAGAAAAGCTCGCACCGACGCATCGCACGGATGCTCAAACAATTCTCTTGACCCACAAAAAATGCGCGAGAATCGTCTGCCGCGTTTTTCCTCAATTGCACCAAAAATACTGAATTGACCACGCCGCATTTCGCTCGTACAGTCACCTTCGCCCTCACTAAAAATTAGCTGCTCAGTCCCGGTTCCCAGGCGGCAAGGACAGCAGCATCAGTCGTTCAATTTACAACCAACGTAGTCGGGTTCAGCGCGCCATGAAATCATCGGAATGGAAGACGTATCGCACACGGTTCCTCGTCAAGGCCAAACAACTCAGCTCCAGTCTCAGCTTCACCGACCATCTCGGACGCCAGCACTGTGGCCGCAAGGGCGACTACCTGGTCGAATCCTTCGACGGCGTTCTCAGCATCGCTCCTCGCCAGATTTTCGAGGACATCTACGTCACCATGCTTGAGGACATTGTTGACCAACCATCAATCTCGGATCAGCCTTGCAGCGAAGAGAATCAGACAGAATCTCTTCGGGCCGGTCGGCATTCGCATCGAGACCCTGAAGATCGAGAAAGTGAAGGATGCCCGATTCCCATCGCGACTTGGCGTCTCGATCTCCACTAACGCACACAGCGATTCGCCCCAGCCCGTTAACGACGGACCACCTCGCGTTCGCCGGAAATCCCCCCAGCCAGTTCGCGCAACGTCAACCCGGATGAGCCTGATGTGAGGTTCATGATCAGGGCACATTTAGTCGTAAGTTCGTATCAGGGCAGCTTTCTAGTCGTGCCGATGCAAGGTTCGTATCAGGGCACGACTTTAGTCGTGCCACCCACGCCGTTCAATGAATTGCGGCTTTAGCCGCTGTGGAAAAACGCCATTAACCAGCACTCAAACACTCGAACTCCGGCCCCTTCGCAACAAATCACGGCGCCGCCGTTCATTCCGATGTGGAAAACGCGTCCTCAATCCGCGCACCAAGCCCGTCATTGCTAGGGATACAACCTATTGTGTTTCCCTCTTGACAGGCCCTACAGGCGGGAGTAACTTTGCAATCCCAAGCAGGAAATTTCGCTCCACGGGAATGGGGTCGAAATTTCAAAAAGTGAAGGTAGTTCCTGCGGTCCGGTGCCAGCCAGAGGTGACTCGGCATCTCCGCAGGCAGACAGGCTCAGGCGCTCGGGCTTCTTGATCCGTAAGCCCGGCGCCGAAACCTAAATATCACAATCAACCTTCTGTCTTCCGCAAGCCAATCGCTGGAAGCCAGAAGCCGAAAAAGTGCGGTGGCCGTCTCCGTCCCTCCCCCGGAGTCGACACATTGCGGTACATCCGCAGTAGAAATCAGTACGAGTACCTGCACGCCGGAAGATGAGGGAACTTCTTTTCTCCGGCGCGGCAGCAGAACCAGGAGCCCAACATGGAAGGTTTAACTCGCCTCGTCTCAGAATCTTTGGCGCGCCACGGTTTCGATCGTCCCCTCGACTATCGGCGTCTTCACTGGTCGCGCTGGTTCCGCTGCGAGTCCCATCACAGTCTCCTGTTTGTCCCCAGCAAGCCCGGAGTCTTCGCCCTGGCGGAAGAGATCGCTCATGTGGCGACGACCGCCAAGCCTGGAATGACCGTAGTCGAAGGGGCCGGACCGCAAAGCGAAGCGAGCGGTTCTACGCGGAACCAGAGTGCTCAGGTGATAGATATTCGGCAATCCGATGCCACTCCCGCCCGCATGCTGGCCGTCACCCAATTCTTTGAAGCCGATGACATGGCTTTCGTTCTCGATCGCATGCTTTCGCGCCAGAATCCGATGCGCGAGCAGCTCGAGTCTGGACGCTATTTCGTCCGCTTCGTCGTTATTGAAGATGTCTCCCAGCGCCGCAGCATCGCCGGCGCGCTCAATCAATGGATGGTCTCTTCGACCGAACGCGCGACTGGCATCGGATCTCACTTCGCCACCTCGCTGGAGCTGACTCCCGCCACCGAGTTCATCCCGCGCGACGAGAATCAGGGCATTCTGTTCGACGAAACCAACGCAGCGCGCCCCCTGCGTCCGACTCTCGTGGAGCGGACAATTCCGCTCGCCGACGCCGCCAGATCGGCTTCGCCTCCGTCAACGGCCCAGCATCTCGACTCCGGTGCCGCCACCAATATTCATTGTCCGACCCCATTCCCCTCCGGCTTTTAGGCCATTAGGGGAGTGTCGCGGCGCTTTTAAGCGGCACCGTGGAAGAGCGGCGTTTGACGCGCCGCGTAAGTAGCCAGAATTGAAGGGCTTTGCCCCTGAAGAACCAACGATCTTTAAAAATGAACGCGACCGCTTCACCCGATTCCCACGTCCCCAGACGGCCGAATCGGCAGCAACATCCATAGAATCTAATTAGGAGACCTGATGCCCGAACTGAAAACCACTACCGAAACCTCCGCTGCCACTTCCCCCGTCGCCGCGAACTCCGCTGTCCCGAACTCCGCCATCTCGAAGAAGAAGGCCCCCGGTCTTTCCTTCCGCCGCCTGTTTACCAAGCCGGGCGTCTCGCCCTACGACGAAGTCGAATGGGATCTCCGCCTCGCTCAGATCACCGACTCCAAGGGCAACGTGATCTTCGAGCAGAAGGACGTCGAAGTCCCCAAAGACTGGTCCATGACCGCGACCAATATCGTGGCCAGCAAATATCTGCACGGCAAGCTCGGCACCAGTGAGCGTGAGACCGGAGTTCGCCAGCTCGTTACCCGTGTCGCCGAAACCATCCGCGACTGGGGAATGGCGCAGGGCTATTTCAAGACCGCCGACGACGGCGCGACATTCCACGACGAGCTCGTGCACATCCTCGTCCGACAGTACGCGGCCTTCAACTCGCCCGTCTGGTTCAACGTCGGATGCGACCGCATCGAGCCCAACTCCGACGGACGCAGCTGGCACTGGAATCCCAAGACGCAGAGCGTCGAATTCGGTGTCACCGGATATTCCAAGCCGCAGTGCTCTGCCTGCTTCATCAACTCGGTGAAAGATTCGCTCGACTCCATCCTGACTCTCGCCAAGACCGAAGGCATGCTCTTCAAGTGGGGCAGCGGCACGGGCACGAACTTGTCGCCTCTGCGCGGATCGACGGAAACGCTCTCCGGCGGTGGTACCGCCAGCGGCCCGCTTAGCTTCATGAAAGGATTCGACGCCTTTGCCGGCGTCATCAAGTCCGGCGGCAAGACTCGCCGTGCAGCCAAGATGGTCATCCTCAACGTCGATCATCCCGACATCATCGAATTCATCGAGTGCAAGCAGAAAGAAGAAGCCAAGGCGCACGCGCTGGTCTCCATGGGATACGACGGCTCGCATCCCGACTCCGACGCCTACTCTTCCATCTTTTTCCAGAACGCCAACAACAGCGTTCGCGTGACCGACGACTTCATGTACGCCGTGGTTCGCGACACCGATTTCTCCACGAAGACTGTCACCGATGGCTCGGTCGTGAAGACCTACAAAGCCAAAGAGTTGCTGCACAAAATTTCCGAAGCGACCTGGCATTGCGGCGATCCCGGCATGCAATACGACACCACGGTCAATCGCTGGCACACTTCGAAGAACACGGCTCGCATCAACGCCAGCAATCCTTGCAGCGAATACATGTTCCTCGATGATTCCGCCTGCAACCTGGCCAGCCTCAATCTGCTGAAGTTCGCGCCCAACGGCACGTTCGACGTGGAAGCCTATCGCCATGCGGTCGACGTTCTCATCACCGCGCAGGAAATTCTGGTCGACAATGCCGGATATCCGACGGAAGCGATCATGGCGAACTCTCACGACTATCGTCCGCTCGGCTTGGGCTATGCGAATCTTGGCGCGCTGCTGATGGCCGCCGGACTTCCCTACGACTCCGACGCCGGACGCGACTACGCCGCCTGCGTAACCGCCATTATGTGCGGCGAAGCTTACCTGCAAAGCAGCAGAATCGCAGAACAATGCGAGCCGCTGGTCCCCGCCACTGAACCGACGAAGAAAAATCTTTCCGAGACCAATCTCGGATCGAACGTCATGCCCGGCGGAGCCTGCCCCGGCTGGTACATCAATCGCGAGCCGTTCCTCGACGTAATCCGCATGCACCGCGCAAGCGTGAACGGCATCAACAAGAACAATGTCCCAAGCAATATCTACGAAGCCAGCAAGCAGTGCTGGGATGAAGCTCTCGCTCACGGCGAAAAGTTCGGCTATCGCAACAGCCAAGTCACCGTGCTAGCTCCCACCGGCACCATCGGCTTCATGATGGACTGCGATACTACTGGCATTGAGCCGGACCTCGCGCTGGTGAAATACAAGAAGCTGGTTGGCGGCGGCATGATCAAGATCGTCAACAATACCGTGCCCACTGCGCTCTTCAAGCTCGGATACACGCACGAGCAGACCGACGCGATCGTCAGCTACATCGACGCTACGGGCACGATCGAAGGCGCGCCGCATGTGAAGGACGATCACCTTGCTGTCTTCGATTGCTCGTTCAAGCCGGCGAAGGGCACGCGCTCCATCGCTTACATGGGGCATCTCCGCATGATGGCGGCCGCGCAGCCGTTCATCTCCGGAGCGATCTCGAAGACGGTCAATCTTCCCAACAACGCTTCGATTGAAGACATCATGGAGTCGTATCTGCAAGCCTGGAAGCTCGGCATCAAGGCGGTCGCAATCTATCGCGACGGATGCAAGCAGTCGCAACCGCTGAGCGCCGCCGGATCCAAGACTGCGAACTCCACGAAAGATGACGCGCGCATCGCGGCCGCTCCTCAGGTCGAAGAAGAGGATTTCAACGCTCCTCCGCGCGCCATGCGGCACAAGCTGCAGGAAGAGCGCGCTTCGATCACGCATAAATTCAAGATCGGAGATCACGAGGGCTACATCACCGTTGGCCTCTATCCCAACGGCGATCCCGGCGAACTCTTCATCACCATGGCTAAAGAAGGATCGACGGTCAGCGGCCTGATGGACAGCTTCGCCCTGGGCGTCTCGATCGCGCTGCAACACGGCGTGCCGTTGAAACTGTTCTGCGAGAAGTTCGCGCACACCCGCTTCGAACCCAGCGGCTGGAGCGGCAATCCGGACATCGGCTACGCCAAGTCGATCATGGATTACATCTTCCGCTGGCTCCAACTGCGCTTCCTCACCGGCCAGCAGCAGATGCTGTTCGAAAACCTGCGACTGAGGGCATCCTCTGCACCGGCGCCCGAAGGGATCGCGGAATCGGAAAGCTCCTCGGCCTCGCTGAGAAGTGAGAATCGGGAACCGAGAACTGGTTCCGGATCCGTTCACGCCGCCGATCAACTGGCAAGCCTGATCGATCTGGGCGACGCTCCGAGCTGCAGCTTCTGCGGCAGCATCATGACCAGAAACGGCAGCTGCTACCGATGCGGAAGTTGCGGCAGCACCAGCGGCTGCAGCTAGATCCTGTTCGTGTGAGGACGGGCATCTCGCCCGTCCTTGCTTTTGAATTGTCATTCCGACCGAGCGCGTATTTAGCGCGACCGAGGAATCTGCTGTAGGGCTTTGAGAGGAGTTTTCAAAGGGCGCGGCCGAAAGCCGTGCCCTTTGCATTGCATGGGAATCCTCATTGCGGTCTCTAGCAATGTGATCGCGGCGAGCAACAGCCCTCGATAATCCCGTGGAAGAGCGGCCCTTCGAGGGCCGCGTTGCGTGGCGCAGAGTAGCGCGGCCTTCAGGCCCTGGGTACCGTTTCTCGGAATGCCGAACAACATCGAGCGCGTCTTCCGAGAACAGGGGCTAAAGCCCTATTCCTTTGCGCAAGCCTCTATCGCGGCCCTGAAGGGCCGCTCTTTCACGTCAAGGCATGCGACCTCTCACCCGCAGCCGAAGCACCGTACTTCCGCTCGTGCAACACTGAAACGCCGGTCGCATGCCTCACTCATGCCGGGTGCCCAGTCCTTGCGCTCTTTTCAGGGCGGGTAGCGATGCTGCAGATGGGTTTTTTTTGAACTCACGCGGCGTTTCTGCCCTCCCTGCGGGACTCGGTTCCTCTTTCTCTCGCTTGTGACGCGGCCCTGAAGGGCCGCTCTTCCACAAATCGATGCCGCAAGACATTGGCCATGAACTCCTGCCGCCGATAATCCCGTGGAAGAGCGGCCCTTCGAGGGCCGCGTTGCGTGGCGCAGAGTAGCGCGGCCTTCAGGCCCTGGGTACCGTTTCTCGGAAGGCCGAACAAACATCGCGCGCGTCTCCCGAGAACAGGGGCTAAAGCCCTATTCCTTTGCGCAAGCATCTATCGCGGCCCTTGAAGGGCCGCTCTTCCACGGCACTTAATGAGTCGATTTTCCTAGTGGGGCTTCGTCTCTCTCGTCCTATGGGATTCGCTTCGTCGCGGATAAAGGTTCTCCCCCGGTGCTGAAGGGTCGCTCTTCCACGGCGCTGCAAGCTTCTTTACGAGTTCGTCAGATCTCTCGATCCCAAATTTTTCCCGTTCTGAATCCCATGCTCACGATTTGTGACATCTCGCACAGACAATGCTCTCCCGTCCCCGCGACCATCTCGAAATGGACTGCGATCGCACCTTCTTCATCACCACCGTCACTGCCCAACGCCAGCCGATCTTTGGCCGGGAGACAACAGCAAGACTCTTGATCGACACTCTCGCGCACTATCGTGAAGAACGAAAATTCCTTCTGCATGAATTCGTCATCATGCCGGATCACATTCATGCGCTGCTAACGCCTGCGCCGGAGATTTCTCTCGAGCGGGCCGTGCAGTTCATTAAGGGAGGATTTTCGTACCGACTGAAATCCCGGCCTCCCGTGTGGCAGGCTAGTTTCACCAATCATCGTGTGCGCGATTTGGAAGACTATGAGCATCATCGCGAGTACATCTGGAAGAATCCTGTGCGGGCGCGGTTGGCTGCGAGGCCGGAGGATTATCCGTATTCGTCTGCGGCGGGAGTGATTCGACTCGATGCCCTGCCACCCGGGCTAAAGCCCTATTCCCTAGATGACGCCTCTATCGCGGCCCTTTAAGGGCCGCTCTTTCACGTCACGGCATGCGACCTCTCGCGCGCAGCCGAAGCACCGTCCTTCCGCTCGTGCAACTCTGAAACGCCGGTCGTATGCCTCACTCATGCGTTCACGGAGCGCTGAAACGCCGCTCTTCTAGACCTTCCACGCCGGCATTCCCGTCGCGACGAATCGTGGCGCCCGTGATCCCGTGGAAGAGCTGCCCTTCGAGGGCCGCGTTGCGTGACACGGAGTAGCGCGGCCTTCAGGCCCGATGTACCGTTCCGCTTCTCACTTCTTAAACACCGCATCAATCCCTGCCTGCGCGATGGCTTCGTCGATCTCTGACTTGGCGCCGCTGGCCGCGATTGCGCCGATGGTCTGGCCGTCTACTTTGATCGGCAGTCCTCCCTGGTTGGGAAAGAAATCCGGAAAGGCGAGGACGTCGAGATTGCCTTTCTTCAGCGCGTCGGCGCCGTCTTTCGACGGACTCTGGTAGAACGCGGAGTGCCGCGCCTTCTTCTGCGCGAACTGAATCGTGTTTAGGGACGCGTTATCGGCCTTCTCCAGAAAAAGCAGGTTGCCGCTTTCGTCCACCACGCAGATGGTGACTTCCACGTTGAGCCGCTTGGCCTCGGCTTCGGACGCGGCGACCATCGTCTTTATTGTCGCCAGGTTCAAGTGCTTGCGGGTCGGGAGATCCTGCGCCGAAGAAGTCACGGCCAGGAAACTCAGCATCACAGCCAGTAGTTTGAACATGCGCCGGATGCTAGCAGCGGATTCGCGAATTTTCCAGATGAAATGAAACGCGGGGAAAGCGCGCGGTGATATTCGGATTCGATCGCTTTACTTCCGTCCGACGCGGCGGATAGACTTGCGCCGCGATGATCACACGCCGCCGTTTTGTACAGAACTCTGCCCTCGTCTCTGCCTCGCTCGCGCTTCCTCACAGCCTGTTCGCGCAGGCCGGTTCCGCTACCTACCATAATCCGATTCTGGGTGGCGACCATCCCGACGCGAGCCCCATCCGAGTCGGCGACGACTTTTTCATGACGCACTCCAGCTTTGATTACGCGCCCGGACTGCTGATCTGGCACTCGCGCGACCTGATCAACTGGCGCACGGTGGCCGCCGCGCTGCACCGCTACCATGGCAGCGTGTGGGCTCCGTATCTCTGCGAATATCAGGGCCGCTTTTATATTTATTTTCCCGCCGACAACCGGCTGCGCGTCGTGCACGCCGATCATCCGACGGGGCCGTGGAGCGATCCCGTCGATCTAGGCATCAGCGCGATTGATCCCGCGCACATTGGCGAAAACGGACGCCGCTTTCTCTACATGGCCGGCGGGCAGATGGCCGAATTGACTGCGGACGGACTCGCGGTAAAGACGGCTCCGCGCGTTGTGTTCGAGCCATGGCCCATGCCCACGCCACCGAGAATGGAATGCACTTGTCTCGAAGCTCCGAAAATTCTTGAGCACAACGGCTACTACTATTTGAACGTCGCGGAAGGCGGCACCGGCGGACCTGCGACCAGCCACTCGGTGATCAGCGCGCGCAGCCGCCATGCCGATGGGCCGTGGGAATTCTCGCCGCACAATCCGGTGGTGCGCACCGCTTCGCGCGAAGACCGCTGGATGAGCGTAGGCCACGGGAGGCTCGTCGACACTCCGGGCGGCAAGTGGTACATGACGGTTCATTCGTATGAGAACGGCTATCGCACGCTCGGCCGCCAATTACTCTTGCTGCCGATCGAGTGGACCGCTGATGGATGGTTCCGCGTGCCTGAGGGGATCACAGCGGACTCCGCGATTGAAGTGCCTGTCCCCGGCGCAAGCCAACTGCCTCTCGCCGATCCTTCGGACGATTTCACTGCGTCCGAACTCGGCTTGCAGTGGGGATTCTGGCGTGAGTACGATCCAACGCGATTCAGCTGTCGGAGATGGCGCACTTACGCTGGCGGCGCGCGGAAAATCTTTAGCCGACACGTCGGTATTGACAACCGCTGTCGGCGGACACTCGTACACGGTTGAGATCGACGTAGAGATCGAGCCTGGCTGCGAATCGGGATTGCTGCTTTTTTATAGTCCCGACCACGCCGCCGGCATTTTGCTCGATGGCGACGGCATTGGCGTGCGGATCGCGAACGGATATATCCCGACGCGCCAGCAGAAGGGCGCGACCCGCGCCACCTTGCGCGTCGTCAACGACCGACAGGAAGTTGATTTCTATTTTCGCCTCCCTGGAAAATCCTGGCAGCGCATGCCGGAGTCCGCAGAAATTTCAGGGATGCACCACAATGTGCTCGGAGGCTTCCTCGACGTGCGGCCCGCCCTCTTCGCCTGCGGCTCAGGGAAAGCCACGTTCCGCAACTTCCGATACTTCGCGGAGGCGAAGGTCCCGACGTAGCAGCGGAACCGAGACAGGCTGTGCCTCGCGCTATTCACAGTCCGATGTGACATCTGACCTTGCGCCCAACAAGGAACAAGGCGGATCATCGTCAAGGCGTGAGCGGTGGAGGCAGGGCCCCCGACAAAGCCCTTAAGCTATTTGTTATCAGGATTTTGACCTCTAACTCCCACGCGCTCAAGATTCGCAGAGGATTTTTGCGGAACCGCGCCAGTCAAGGCTTTCCCAGGCTAGGGGGAAGGGCGATCCGCGGAACGGCCGGGAATTTTCCGAAGCGAAATGCTCCCAAAACTGTTCCCGAGCTCACCGGTACAATTTTTTCGACTGTTTACCAATCCGAAACTCCCGCCTTTCTTTTCCCCGAAATCCCGTCCCGATTTCACAGCTCCGCGATAAACTTGCGGCACGCACCGCTTGTTCGTCGAGATTGTGTTCGCCACTCGTTGACTTCCCCATAGCTCCAGGAAACGTTTCTACATTCAAGCGCACTATTCATCATTAACCCGAGGAGTGTTCTCAATGCCCCCTGGACTCGAGCAACTACAGCACATCGTTGTGCTGATGATGGAGAACCGATCGTTTGATCACATGCTGGGATCGCTGAAAGCGGTGAATCCGCAGATCGACGGAGTGACTCCCGACTTGAGCAATCCGGATACGAACGGCAATGCCGTGCAGGCGCAGCCGCTGGCCGAGTTCCAGGCTCAGTTGCAGCCCGATCCCGATCATCACTTTCCCGCGGTCGACTTGCAGATCTTCGGCGGAAGCACCGATCCCAACCGCGTCGCCAACATGCAGGGCTTCGTGAAGAGTTACTTCAACCAGCAGAAGGATGTCGCGCACTCGCAAAAGATCATGTATTACTTCGCGCAGAATCAGCTGCCTGTGCTGACGACGCTCGCGCTGCAGTTCGCGGTGTTCAACCGCTGGTTCGCGTCTATCCCTGGCCCCACGATCTGCAACCGCGCCTTCGCGCATTACGGCACTTCGTTCGGCCGCGTCGACATGAATCTGATCTACCTCAACGAGCCGTTCAAGAGCATTTACGACCGCCTGATCGGCGCGACGCCCAAGCACACCTCGAAGTTGTATTACTACGACACGACCAGCTCGACCATGGAGATTACAAACCTGCTTCAGAATCAGCCCGAATTGTTCGGAACTTTTCCTCAATTCCTCGACGACTGCGCCAAAGGCAATCTCACGGACTATTCGTTCATCGAGCCGAATTACAACGATCATGAGGGAGATAGCGGCGAGGAAGTCGCCAACGACCAGCATCCCGACCACAACGTGCAAGCCGGGGAACTTTTCATTGCCCAGGTATATAACGCGATCAAGAGCTCACCGCTGTGGCCGAACACTGCACTGCTGATCGTCTACGACGAGCACGGAGGGATCTACGACCACGTTGTGCCCCCGGCATGCAAGCCAGATCAGTTCACGGCGTCGGCCAACGACACGGGAACCGGAATGCCGTTTGCCTTCGATCGCCTCGGAGTGCGTGTGCCGGCGATTCTTGTCTCGCCGTGGATTCCCGCTGGAACCGTGGTCAATCGCGTCTTCGACCACGCCTCGATTCCCGCAACCATAACCAAGTTCTTCCTGGGAGATTATTCGCCGAGGTCACCACGCGAGACCAACGCGGATGTGTTTATCGAGCCGAATTCGGGTGCGGTCGATCCCACGCGGAATCTGTTGTCGCTGGATGTGATGCGGACCGATTGTCCGGATTTCGATGTTTAGCTAAGGACGTATAGCAACGATGTGCAGCAACGCGGTCAACGCGGGCCCGAAGGAGTAACGACCATGCTGATTCAAGTACCGAAGCCGCCGAAGAGCGCCTTCGATCCCAACCGTCCTGTTTCCTCATTGCTGGTCGCGCAGATGGAATACCTGCACGAGGCCGAGAAGCGCCTGCCCTCGCGCTACCACAGCCAGATCTACATCAATGCAGTCAAGACCGAGGGGGAAGCGGCGAAGTATATCCGTCACGTGACGGAGGCGATCCATGAGGCGCACTTGGAAGCGGCGTTCGCGCGGATGAGAGTTGTCCCGAAGCGCAAGCGCGCGATCGAGCTCGCCGCCGTCGCCGACGAACAAGCGGAGCACAAGCTCGCCACCCGCACTAAGAAGAAGAGCGGCGGCAAGAAGTCAGCCTCGAAACACCGTCGTAAAGAATAATCGCGCGATCGCAGGAGGAAGTATGCGGTGGAGTGGAATGGTGCTGCTATGGCTCGCGTCAATGGTCGCGCTTGTTCCCTGTGCAACAGCACAAGAGAACTGGCTGCAGGCCGATTTCCGGCGCGAGAGCGAGCGCGTCGCGGACGCGTGCAAAGGCGGATTCAAGGCAGCGCCGGCATGCGCGATTGAGTTGTTCACCGACCATCCCTTGCATATTGCGGCGGGAAGCATGCCGCCGCAAAACGGGTTCGGCTTGGGCCTCGCATTCTCTGAGTCGCGGAACACGCAGAACTGGCGGATGAACTGGGACGCGGATGCAGTCGGCTCTACGAACGGCTCCTGGCGCGCCGGCGGTTACATGACGCTCATTCACACTCCCGCGGTGACAATCAAAGTGCTGGAACCCGCGCCACCATCCGCGACTTCAGGAGCGGCGAGCGAATCAAAGAAGCCGAAGAAGCCAACGCTGGCGTGTGCATCCGTACACCGTCTTCAATCTCTACGCGCAGACGATTTCGCTCAACAAGCTGAACTACTTTGGACTCGGCAACGACACGGCATTATCCGGCGCATCGGTCTTCGGTATGAGGCAAACAATCGTCGGCGCAAACGCGATCAAGCCCGTGTTTGAATGGTCCTCGATTCGCAAGCTGAATCTTGCTCTCCTCGGCGAAGCGAATGGACGCTTCGTGAATATCCGCGGAGAAGGCGGGCAGTCGGTTCCGTCGATCTATAGTCTCTACACAAACGCAACCGCGCCAGGACTGAGTAGCCAGCCGGGATTTATCCAACTCGGCGAAGGGCTTCGCATCAAGCCGGTGATCGGGGATTACGTTCAGCTGAATTACTCGGGGAACTTTCAGGAGTTCTTCGCGCCGTCGAGTTCAGAGAATTCGTTTGAACGCTGGACCGTCGATCTGAATCACACGCTCTTCTTTTATGGCTACACGCAGTCGGCGGCGAAGAGCACCGACGGTGTTGGTCCGGACTCGTGCGCGCCGTCGGGCGCCACGTGCGCGGCAGTTTCGCACTCGCGAAATCTGAACGGGTCGATCAATTTGCGGCTGCTGCTTTCGGAGTCCATTAATTCGGCGACCAGCGCTGTACCGTTCTATTTCCAGCAGACGCTGGGCGGGTCGGATATCAACGGAGCGATGTCGCTTGGCAGCTATCAGGACTACAGGTTCCGTGCTCCGAATCTTTTGTTGTTCGAGGAAAGCTTCGAGCACTCGATCTGGGGGCCATTCGGACTGAAGTTCATGGCGGATCAAGGGCGCGTCGCACTCACGCGAGGTGATTTGGGATTCGATCACTTTCGCCACAGTTACGCAGGTGGATTGACGCTGCGGGCCGGCGGCTTCCCCATGGTCTCGATCATGTTTGCCTGGGGCGGGCCCGAGGGACATCACAACATTTTCAACATGAACACGTCGCTGCTTGGCGGATCGGCGCGACCACTGTTGGATTGAGGGCTTGTGGCTAAAGTCCTGTCCTTGCGGTGACGCCTGTTCGCGGCGTTGAAGGGCCGCTCTTCCACGGTTCCATTTTTTCAGCGCTGGGATGACTGGCGCTTTGTGAAGCTCGCTTCTGCTGCACTGGGATGCGCCAAAGATACATGGCTGCATAGGCGCGCCAGGGACGCCAAGGTTCGGCGCGGCGCTCAAGCTCGCGCGCGCTCGTCAACGAAAGAGCACGCAACAGTCCGAGATCGCTGGAGGGAAAAGCATCCGGCTCGCGCAAGGCTCGCATCGCAACGTATTGCGCGGTCCATTGACCGATGCCGGGAATCTCGCAGAGGCGGCTCAGAAATTCTTCCGAGTCCACGACGCCCTCAAATTTAACCTTGCCTCTTACAACGGCGCGAGCGAGTGCGCGAATAGTTTCGGCTCGCGCGCCGGTCAAGCCCACGGACGCAAGCTTGGCGTTCGATAGATTCTCCGGAGAAGGAAAAAGGTGTGTCAATCCTTGCGGGCCGGCGAACGCCTTCCCAAAAGCGCTGGTCAAGCGTCCGGCAAGAGCGGTCGCGCCTTTTACCGTCACCTGCTGGCCGAGGATCGCGCGGACTGTAAGTTCAAACGGGTTCCAGCAACCGGGCACGCGAATTCCGGGGTCGGCTTGCACGCTCGCCGCCAGCACTGGCTCGCTGCGCAGACTCTTAACAATGGACGTCCAATCAGCGTTGAGGTCGAACATCGCCCGAATTCGTTCGACGATGTGGAAGAGTGAACGAGGCTCGGGGAAATCGATACGCACCAGAAGCGCATCGCGGGATGGATCGGGAGACACTTCGAAGGATCCCTCGTATCCGTTAACCGCAATCGTGCGACGATACGCGGAGCCTTCGACCTGCTCGACTCCGGGCGTTGCGCGCGCGGCGAGAAAGTCCAGCATGCCCTGCCAGTGATATGGCGGGCGGAAATGAAGGCGGAAGAGATATTGGTTGCCCGTCTGCGTGGCCGTCTGCCGCGCCAGTTTTCGAATTTGCGTTGGCGTGCGGTGATAGACCTTGTGAATGCCGGCGTTGAAGCGGCGTACGGAACCGAATCCAGAAGCGATGGCGATCTGATGCATCGGCAGCTTGGTTTCGTCGATCAACTTCTTAGCGAAGTGCAAGCGTCGAGTGTGAGCGACCGCTATGGGAGTCGCTCCAAGGTGACGAATGAATAAGCGGCGCAGGTGACGCGACCCGACGCCGAGGCGCTCGGCGAGAAGTTCGACACCGCCATCTTCGAGTCCGCTTTCATCGATTAAACGCAGAGCGCGCGAAACGGTGTTCGAAGTGCCGAGCCATGCCGGCGTTCCCGGACAACTTTCGGGACGGCAGCGGAGGCACGGGCGAAACCCGGCTTCGGCAGCCGCGGCCGCGCTAGGAAAATATCGGACGTTCTTTTCTTTCGCGGTGGGCGCAGGACAGATGGGGCGACAGTACACGCGGCTGCCGACCACTCCGATATAAAACTTGCCATCGAAGCGCGGATCACGCGAGAGCCTCGCGCGCGAACATACCTGCCAGTCCAGAGTCATGAAATCCTTCCGCCGGTTCATCATAGTCGACGACCCCGCAAATGCTGGACGTTTTCGGACCGCGTTCAAGGATCGATTTTGCAAGACCCTGAGCGAGGTCCGGAAACGTCCAAACGCATGGGATCGAAGTCCGCGAACGTCCATCCTGCCGGCATCCATTTCGCTAAGGTCGGGGAGAAATGAATGTGAGATCGTCGGTGGTAACCAGTGATTCGTCCCCAAATACCAGCGGCTAGTCACTATTTGCTTGCCACCGGCCACTAACCACTTTATTGGTGCTTGTCATGGCTTGGCGTGTTCGTCATTGCATTGAGTGTCCAAAATGCGGCATGCGTTATCTGGTCGGGTTCAGTCCGTACCGGAACGGCTCGTATTTGATACCGATGGCTCGCGGCTCGTGGAAAGAGTGGACGCTGTACTGCTCCTGCGGTTCGCCTCATAGCCATAGTCGTTGGACCTGGGACGAATTGAAGGCCTACGAAGTTTCAGCTCCGGCTCATGTTCGCGGCTATGGAGCGCCGGATGAGATTGTCGCAATACGGCGACAGCAACTCTGACTAGGATTAAGCAGGTTATTTCCGGCCGCGGATCAGCGCGATCCTCCACCGTCCCGACTTTCCTAGCGTCGTTTCCCGGATGTTTTCTTCTGCGTTTTCCCTTTTGGTTTCGTCTGTCCGAACACCCGCGCGAAAATCTTGTCGATATTCTTCAGTTGCCGCGGGAGGTCGAAGGCGTATTCGATCTGCTTGCGCGGCACCTTGTCGGTGATGGTCTTGTCGGAAAGCACCAACTGATGGAAGTCCAGTCCTTCTTTCCAGGCGCGCATAGCGTGGGATTGCACTAGACGATATGCATCCTCGCGGCTGACACCGTTTTCGACGAGGTCGAGCAGGAGCTGTCCGCTGAAGATCAGGCCGCGCGTGCTCTCGAGATTCGCGCGCATGCGTTCGGGATAGACGAACATCGTATCGATTACGTGGGTGGTTTTCGTCAGAAGATAATCCGCCAGCGTAGTTGAGTCCGGCAGGATGACGCGTTCGACCGACGAGTGCGAGATGTCGCGCTCGTGCCAAAGGGCAACGTTCTCCAAACCTGCTTGCGCATTGCTGCGAACGACGCGCGCCAGGCCGCTGATCTGCTCGAGCGTCACGGGATTGCGCTTGTGCGGCATCGCGGACGATCCCTTTTGCTTTTCGCTGAAGAACTCTTCGGCCTCGCGGACTTCGGTGCGCTGCAGGTGGCGGAGTTCGGTCGCAATCTTGTCGAGTGTCGACGCGATCACGGCCAGCGTGCTGAGATAGTGCGCGTGACGGTCGCGCTGAATCACCTGCGAAGAGACTGCGGCGGCCTTCAGTCCAAGGCGTGCGCAGATCTTCTCTTCCAGTTCGGGCGTGAGGTGCGCGAAGATTCCCACCGCGCCGGAAAACTTTCCCACGCGCATGTCTTCGGCTGCAGCCATGAAGCGGGCGATATTGCGCTGCGTCTCCGAATACCAGTTCGCCAGCTTGAATCCGAATGTGATGGGCTCGGCGTGGATGCCATGCGTGCGTCCGACCATGGGCGTGTCTTTGAACTCCCAAGCGCGGCGCTCGAGCACCTCGGAGAGACGCTGCAAGTCTTGCGCGATGACTTGCGACGCTTGATGGATGAGCAGGGCCTGCGCGGTGTCGACCACATCGTTCGACGTGAGTCCGTAATGAAACCAGCGAGCGTGTGGACCAACGATCTCGGCGACCGCGGTGGTGAAGGCGATGACGTCGTGGCGGACTTCGGCCTCGATCTCGTGGATGCGTTCGACCCGGAAGTCGGCGCGCTCGCGGATGGCCTTGGCGGCGTCCTTCGGGACGAGTCCGGCTTCCGCCAGGGTTTCGGTGGCGGCAACTTCGACGGCGAGCCAGGTGCGGAAGCGATTTTCGTCGCTCCAGATGCGAGCCATCTCAGGACGGGTATAGCGGGGAATCACGGTTGGGCTCCTGTCCGGTGTGGACTAAGGATTCTAAATGGATGGCGGGAAATCGTGCTAGGGCGGCGCCCACTCACCACAGGAACATGGAGCTAAACACCGGTAAAACAAAAACCCCACTTCCCCCAAAATGCGTGACGAAGTGGGGCTTCCGCGATCGCCCCCTCGGCGGATCGCGGCCGCTCGCGGTTCGTTTGACTCATATTATATCGTCCTACGATATAATTGTTAAACAGAAGTTGATCGCGAAGAAACCGCTGGCGCCGTGGAATCGTTTTATTTCTTGTTCGTTTGTTTCCTTGAGCCGGCTCGCTTTCGACCGTTCCCGGTATGCACACGCTGCAGAGCTTCGATGAGCCTCGGCCCGGCCGATCGCAACTGCTCATGATGATGCAGGGCGAGCTCGGCCAGCGTCCGTTCTCCCTTCGGCGTCAGCGACAGCAAGACTTCGCGACGGTCATCTTGCGCCCGCTCTCGCCGCACGTATCCATTTGCCTCGAGCCGGTTAGTCAACTCGACCGCGCTGTGGTGCTGAATCTGCAGCTGCTCCGCTAGTTCCCGGATCCGTGGCCGCATTTCCTCCGGCATCCCCTTAATCGCAAGCATGAACTGGTATTGCTGTTTCTCGATTCCGGCTGCGCGCACCGCCTGCTCGCTGAAATTAAGAAACTCGCGAATCTCATACCGGAACCGGGCCAGAGCCTGATAATCCGCCAGAGAGAGTTCTTTCATGACCCGATTCTATCGTGCTCCGATAGTCTACTGAATGGCCTTTTCTTCCACGGAAAAATGGCGCTTCGCGCGTGGCTGTCCCCGCCAGGCGCGGCAGCACCGGGTAGTTTCGTTTCCAGGCGGCGGATGGTCGGCTTGGTGACGATGACAGTTGACCACGTATAATCTTCATATCCGATGACTCGGGGACGAATCGCGTGTGTATTGGCCGTAGTCGCAGCGATCTGCGTGCTGGCGGTTTTCTTTTTTCCGGCGATGCAAGGGCCCTATTCGGCGGTCCACGGGCCGGTCACCGCGCTCTTATCGGCCAGGGCAGCCGGTAACCTGCGAGCGACGATCACGCACGCAGCGTTGAACGCGCTGCACGTCTGGTTGACTTCGGCACTTTTCCTCACGTTCTGGACTGCTGTCGTATTGATAAAAGAACAGTCGGCCTGTCCTCTTGCCGAAAGCAGTTCCATCCTTCGCTGCTGATTCCCTTCCCGAACCCTCTCTAGGCCATCGCTCAGCAACCGCGCGCATCCGCGAGCTAACCCCCATTTTCTTTGGCGGATGGAGATTCCGCATTAGGTTCCGCATATTATGAGTGGATTCATCGAACTCGGATTGCAAGGGCCCGAAATGCCAGAGACAAGGTATTTCAATCTCCGCTACTATCTCCGCCAACAGCCGGTGATGCTGGCGTCGCTATCCGTGCTGCTGGTGATTTTCTTCCTGTTCGTGACTGGGTTGTCGCAGGCGTATCACGCCCAGCGGCAGGCGCTCGGAACCCGCTGGTTTAACCGCGGTGTTGCCGATCTAAATGCCCAGAATTTTGCCGCGGCGGTCACGGAATTTCGCACAGCGCTGCTTTATTCGCGCGACGACTACCAATATCAACTCAACCTCGCCGAGGCTCTGATCGGGATGAAGCATACCGGGGAAGCGTCAGCGTACTTGCTCAACCTGTGGGAACGTGAGCCTGAGGACGGACTGGTCAACCTCGAGTTGGCGCGCATTGCGGCGCAACAGAAGCAGACGAAAGAAGGGGTTCGGTATTACCACGATGCGGTCTACGCGGCCTGGTCCAGCGATCAGGAATGGAAACGGCGGGACGCGCGATTCGAACTCATTGAACTCTTGCTCCAGATTGGCGATAAGGCGCAGGCCCAGGCGGAGTTGATTGCGCTCTCAGAAAATGTGGGCGACGATCCCACGCAACAAGAGCGCATCGGTGACTTATTTCTTCGCGCACAGGATTACGACCATGCGCTGGCCGCCTACCGCGTCAGTTTGAGGTCGGACCGACACAACGAAGCTGACTTGGCGGGCGCCGGGTATGCCGCGTTTGAGCTGGGGCAGTATTCTCCGGCGGAACACTATCTGGAAGCCGCGGTCGCCTACGATCCGAAAGACACGGAAAGTGCCGAGCGCCTGAAGATGACGAACATGGTGCTGCACATGGATCCGTTCCGCCGGCAGATTTCGGCAGAGGAACGAAGCCAGACAGTCATCGACGCTTTCACGACGGCCGGCCAGCGATTGAAAGCGTGTCCTGTGCCCAAGAGCGCATCTCCGCTGGGAGGTGGGTCGCAGGACAGCTTGAGCGAGGAATGGGCCGCGATGAAGCCGAAGATCAACGAGACGAGGCTGCGCGGAAATCCGGAACTAGTGGACTCGGCGATGGACCTTGTATTCCGCATCGAACGCCAAACGAATATTCTGTGCGGGCCTCCGACAGGACCGGATATGGCGCTGCTCCTAATAGCAAAAACACAAGGATTTTAGAGTGGACTTGCAATCGAATACGGAGACTGAAGTTCTGGAAGAGAAAGTCCCATTGCCAAAGCAGCCAGCGATGCCGCTCTGGACCAGGAAAGCGTTGTTGCGGAGCGTCTTTCGCGAAGACCGCTTCTTTCTCGTGTTGTCGGTTTTCATCGGAGTTTTTTCCGGCCTGTCGGTAGTGTGTTTCCGGTTTGCGATTGACTGGGCCCGGATTTATTTGCTGGGAACGGGCGCTGTGCTGTCGACTTCACGTCTGTTGCTGGCGCCGAGTCTGGCGGGACTCGTAATCGCGTTTCTGGTCATTCACTTTTTTCCCGCGACGCGCGGCAGCGGCGTCAACCAGACCAAAGCGGCGTTGTACATCTACAACGGGCATATCCCATTTCGAACAGCGATTGGAAAGTTCATCACCGCCGCGCTGGCGATTGGATCGGGACACTCGCTGGGCCCGGAAGATCCGTCGCTGCAAATTGGCGCATGCCTCGCTTCGGTACTGGGACGGAAGATGAGGCTGTCGCGCGACCGCATGCGGCTGATCGCTCCCGTGGGCGCGGCGGCCGGACTGGCTGCAGCTTTCAATGCGCCGATCTCTGCGGTGCTATTCGTTATTGAAGAAGTCATCGGGCGGTGGACGGCTGGGATTCTGGGCTCTGTCGTCTTGTCGGCCGTTTCGAGTGTCGTAGTCATGCGCTGGTTCCTGGGATCGGAATCGCTCTTTCGGATTCCGGCTGTCGAGTTGAAGCGACCATCAGAGCTGCTGGCATACGCGATTCTCGGCGTTGTCGGAGGACTCGCCTCGGTCGCGTTCTCGAGTGGCATCGCGACGCTGCGCCCGTGGTGCAAATCGCTGCCACGGTGGACACAGTATTTTCAGCCAGCGATAGCGGGGCTGCTGATTGGAGTCATCGCGGTGTTGGGCTTTCCACAAGTAATGGGCGCTGGATACGAATACATGGATCAGGCCATGCACGGCCAGTTCACATGGCAGTTTCTCGCGATTCTGGCCGGATTGAAAATCATCGCAACGCTGCTTTCCTTTGCCAGCGGAACGCCCGGCGGAATGTTTGCACCCACGTTGTTTATTGGCGCGATGCTGGGTGCGGCCGTGGGCGGAGCACAGCACGTGCTCCTCCCGCATCTGACAGGATCACCGGGAACCTATGCTCTCGTCGGTATGGGCGTTCTCTTCGCCGGATTCCTGCGAGCGCCGATGACGTCGGTCTTCATGGTGCTGGAGGTCAGCGGAAATTATTCGATCATCGTGCCCGTCATTATCGCGAATACCTTCGCCTATGTCATAGCGCGCGGTCTGCAGCCGATCGCAATTTTTGACTTGTTGACCCGCCAGGATGGGCTCGATCTGCCGTCCATGGAAGAGCAGCGCGAAGAAGATGTCCTGCACGTCGAGGACGCGATGCAGCCCGTGGAAGATCCCGTGCTCGATGGGGAAGAGACCGTCGATCAATCGCTGCAGAAAGCGGCGCGCGCCAAGAACCACCAACTGCTGGTTCGATTGAGTCCGAGTGGCTGGAGCATCGTGACCAGGCAAGAGCTCGAGTCCATGTCGAGCCAGGGAAAAGGCGCTGCGAACCTCGGGTCACTTTTGCCAATTCTTCAAGTCCCTCACCTTCATCCCGATTACCCTCTGGAAACAGCCCTGCGGTATGTCGACCGATGGCCGCTCGTGCCGGTCGTGAGCCGCGCCGACTTCCGGCAGCTGGAGGGAGTAGTTTCTGAGCGCAACGTGCTCGCGCGATACCGCGAGTTTGGAGAAGGTTAGCATCCGACGTCCACGGCGCGCGTGACCGCCGGACACGTCCTATTAACAAAAGAGCTTCGATATTACGTTCGTGCAAGATCTGCACTTGAAAACCGCCAGTCCGATTCGGTAAGCTTCCTCAATTCCACGAAGGCATTTACAGGGAGAGTTGTATCCATAAGGCTATGGCGAAAGAAGAACTGTTCTTTCCCGGAAGTCGCGCCCGGAAGCGGCCGGCGCACGTCCTTGCCACGCCAAACTCGTCCCGTTGTTGTCGGTGCCTGCCGTTCAGAACGCTCCAGTAGAAAAAACGAAATTCCAGCATTTGGCAGTGGGGGAGAAAGATCATGGCAAGTTCTTCGATCAGGTTCATCGGTTTTAGTCTCATCGCATTGGCGCTGACCGTGCAGGTCTTCGCGCAAGGCGGAGCCACGGGCGCTATTGCTGGGACCGTGCAGGATCCGAGCGGCGCGCTCGTCGCCAACGCCGACGTCCGCATCACAAATCAGGAAACAAATGTGCTGGAGCGATCGGTGAAGACCGGAACTGACGGATCCTTTATCGCTCCGCTGCTGCCGGTCGGAACCTACAGCGTGAGCATCCAGGCCTCTGGTTTCGCCGAAGGCAAATTCTCGGACGTCGGGGTGCGCGTCACTGAGACCACGCACATGACTGCGAAGCTGACAACCCAGTCGGTGCAACAAAAAATCGAAGTGCAGGCCGAAGTCCAGACTGTGGATACGAGCGATGCGACCACGGGACAGGCGATCGAGAGCAACACGATCCGCGCTTTGCCGCTGGCGACGCAAAACTTTCAGCAGTTGCTGACTCTGTCCACAGGTGCGCAGAGCGAACTAAATGCGGCGGCTCAACTGGGACGCGGCCAAGTCCGCATTCAGGTAAACGGTCAGCGCGAAGACAATAACAACTACCTCATCGAAGGCATCAGCGTCACCGACTACAACGTCGCGGAACTTACCAACACGCCTCTGCCCAATCCCGACGTGGTGCAGGAATTCAAAGTCCAGACCTCACTCTACGACGCCAGCCAGGGACGCAATGGCGGCGGCAATATCAACGCGATTCTGAAACCGGGCACGCTCGATTTCCACGGCGACGCCTACGAATTCTTCCGTAATACGGTCCTCGACGCGAACGAATATTTCTTGAAGGGCAGCGGCTCGCCGCGACCGGTCATTCAGCAGAATATTTTTGGTGGCAGTCTCGGCGGCCCGGTGAGTCCGGGCGGCAAGCTGGGATTTTTCTTCGTCAATTATCAAGGCACGCGGCAGCGCAGCGGTGACTCTCCGGGAACGCTGATCAGCACGTTCATCCCCTACGTTCCGGCGGCGGATCGAGGCACCAGTCCCGCCGCAGAAGCCAGTCTGGCAGCGGACTTCGGAGTTCCCACCGCGGATCCCGTCGCTGTGAGCCTGCTGGCGTTTCAGAGCGACCAGTTTGGCGCACCCGCGAACGGGTATCTTTTCCCTCTTCCCAGTTCTGTTCCAGCTGGAACATTACCCGGAAATCTGGTGCAGTTCACGGTCAGCAAGCCCGGCAAGTTCACCGACGACCAATTCACAGCGAACTGGGATCACGACTTCCGGAACTCCAGGGACACGGTTGCAGCGCGATTCTTCTACTCCGATTCGGAGCAGGACATCCCGTTCGGCGCTGGAGGTCTGCAGGCGTCTCTTGGCGCGCCGGCGAGCGGGACTGATTTGAACTTTCCCTATCAGCTGCCGATCCATGATCGCTTGTTCATCATCTCGGAAACGCACGTCTTCACGCCGAGGCTGGTCAATGATTTCCGCTTTGGCCTGGTTCACATCAACAACACAGCGACTAACATAAATCCCGTGACGGTGAGCGATGCAGGGATCGACCGTCCGACCGACAACCTGACCAGCAGCATTTACAAATTCACGTTTTCGACTTCGGGATTTCAGTTCGGCCCGACGCCGCAGGCGAACCAGTCGCAGGATCAGAACAATTACAACTTCGTCGACAACTTGAGTTGGGTTCATGGCACGCACACGCTGACGTTTGGTGGACAATACGTTCGCGTCCGGCTCGACAAAAAATTCCCGCAGGTTTTCAACGGACAGCTTTTCTTCACCCAGACCGGAGCGACCTCAGACTTCGGCAATTTCGTCGGCGGCACGCCGGAGTTCAGCTTCGGTGGCGGCGGCGTTTATAACCATTCTTACAAGCAAAGCAACTCGGCCATCTTCGCGCAGGACGATTGGAAGGCCATGTCGAACTTGACCATCAACGCTGGACTGCGCACGGAATTTCTCGGCGCGTGGACCGACGGCGATTGCCACATCGGAAATATCGAGTCGGATCTGACGAAATCGGGAACGTATCCGTTCATCTATCCGAGCTGCGTCGATAAGTTGGGCGTCAGCGGTCTCACCGGTACCGCGGCTGGATCAACGTTCAAGAATAGCGTCTCGACCGGCTTAGGACCGCGCGTGGGATTTGCTTACGACGTCATGGGACGCCACACCACCACCGTCCGCGGCGGCTACGGCATTTACTACGTTCGTGAAGACGTGGGCGCAGTCGATCAGTTGAGCTTCCAGTCCCCATTCATTCCGATCGTGTTCTTCGGGCAGACGCCTGGATTCACGATGTCGAACTTCTTCACCGGAACGCCTGCAGTCAATCCGAACGCAGTCCCAGCCGCTGGCCAGCTCTCGGGAGCATGGCTGCCCTGCCTGGCGCAGCTGACAAGCTTTCCCGACACGAACGGCGCGGCAACCTACGGAGGCTGCACCGGGCCGGGCGTGAACAGCACGCAGAACTTATTCGTGCTCGAGGTGCCGCGGCACTTCGTCGTGCCGAACACGCAGCAGTGGAACCTGACCGCACAACGCGAACTGGGAAGGAACTGGGTTTTAGAAGTCGGATATGTTGGCACTCGCGGCATCCACTTGCGCGAAACGCGTGACGCAATTCAGTCGGTGAATGCGAGTCCGACCAATCCGTTCACGGTGCAGGACACTAGCGGTAACAGCTACACGATCACCACCAACACGTTTGCCAATGCGATCGCTCGCACGCCGACGCCCGGCTTGAACGGCTACAGCGGATATCAGATCTTCGCGAACGATGCCTACTCCATCTACCATGCTTTGCAGGCAACGCTGTCGCGGCGCTGGAACCAGAGTTATTTCCAGGCGGCGTACACGTTCTCGAAGAACATCGACGCTACGTCGACAGGAAACACGGCGTTCAATACTGCCTACAACGATCAGAGCAACATCAATGCGTCGCGCGGCATTTCCGACTTCAATCGCCCGCACCGGCTCTCGGTCAGCTACGCGTATGATCTGCCGATTTTCCGCCACGCCACTGGCATGACACGAGCTGCGTTTGGCGGATGGGAAGTCAGCGGCGTGACGATCTTCCAGACCGGCTTGCCGTTCTCGATTTACGATTCGAGCGCGGGCACTGCATTCCTGGGACAAGGCAGCACTCCGCTGCTCGGAGCCAGCCTGGCGCCCGGTGCAACGATTGCCAGCGGCTTGGCGAGCGGCGATCTGCATCAACGCGTGGCGAATGGATACTTGAATCCGACAGCATTCACGCCCGCGCCGTTGCTGTATCCGACGCAGTGCGCTTTGGATCCAAACTTTTGCACAACCGGATTCGGAGATTTAGGACGCAATCTCTATCACGGTCCGTTCCAGCAGAACTGGGATGTGTCGTTCCTGAAGCACTTCAAGATTGGAGAGCGGCAGGATGTGCGCTTTGCGGCCGACTTCTTCAACATCTGGAACCACGTCAACTTCGCGGATCCGACGGTCACGGATATCGAGCAATACTTGGCGAATCCCACGAGCAGCCCTTTCGGCAAAATCGTGCAGACCAACGGCAACCCGCGTCTGATTCAGTTCTCATTGCGCTGGGCGTTCTAGCTCGACAGGTCGGATCGAAAAGGGTGGCCCATTCTAAACGTCGCGCACTCTGCGACGTTTAGAGTGGGTCTTTTATTTTGGAAGGAAGATATTCCGTCACGGTTTTAGCGATGATACGAAGGCGGCGATGGCGATCATGTCGTCAAGCGTTAGCTTCGCCACCTGCGGTCGCATCTGCCGTGAGGCGACTCCGCCACGGGCGCCGGATCGAATGTCATACATTTGCCGAACGATGTAGCTGGGCGATCGCCCCGCAATGCCTGGAACGTTGCCGCTGCCGCGCAACCCTGGACCGTGGCACTTGGCGCATGCGACCGTCTTGCCGTGGCCACCAGTCGTAGCGAGCAGTTTCCCTTTCGCAATGCTGCCCTCTGGAACGTAGGCCACGAATCCAGAAGTGTCGTCGCGCAGTTCGGTCCGCTCCACGTTCTCCGGCGTCTCAATGATCCGCTGGCCGATCGGCTCGGTGGCAGCGGGTGTCGACGGAACCAGCATCCATCCCGCGACGTGGGTCGTGGGAACCTTCGCGGTTTCAACCACTCGGATCCACGGCTTCGGATGCAACTCCGAGAAATACTGCGCGGCAGCGTGGATTTCCTGATCGGTGGCTTTGGTTTCGAACGCGATCATCGCCGCCACGGGTTTGTGCAGCGGCTCCGAACTCTTGCGCACGCCGCTCTTGAAATCGGCAATCTGGCGAACGATGTATCCGGTGGACAATCCCGCCAGGTTCGCATTCTCCGGGCGTCCTTCCCCGTTCGGCAAATGGCAATAGCCGCACGCATAGACCTCGGGCTTTCTGCCGTGAGCGACGATCTCCGGCATTGCCGGATGTTCCGACGGATGCCAATCGGGAACAAAGAAAAGATCCTCGGTCTGAGCGACCGTGAACGTGGCATCACTGCTCGGCACATGCCGGGGAATGTTATCCGTCTGCGGAGCCGACGCACCGGAAGCCGGGTTCAGAGCATAGGCCCAATAGGGAGTTGCTTGCTGAGGGCTTTGAGCGAAGCCGATGATCGCGAGAAACAGAAGAGCTAAAGGCAACGAGATAGACCAGAGGTGGCGGCGCATCTCCCATACTCTAACTCCCCGGCGCTCATTTGAGTGGGCGTTGTTCAATCAAAGGCCGCGAACAAACCAGGCTTGCTCTCGTAAAATGACCACTGCCAAACTAAACCGGCAAACGCGCATCCATCGTTTGAGTAAAGAATCACACCTGAGGTGAACGATGCTTCGACCGACCGTTGTCATGCTGTCTTTCTTGTGCGCCACGCTGATAGCCCAGACCGCGCTTCCTGAGCGCAAAGTCACGGGCAACGTGGTCACTTCAGAGCGCGATCCGGCGGTACGAATTGAATTGCCAAAAGTCTGTTCAATATGTCGGAGCCGACCGCTGGGTGCTTTACGATATTGCGGACTGTGAACTGCACGCTTTCGTTGAAGCAGATGCTCAAAAGAAAGTTCAGCGGCTGTATTGGGTGCAATTCGAGGGCTACTTGGCGAGTCGTCCTGATCTGCATCACACCTACGATTCGCCGAAGCATGCGACGATCGGCGGCTTGGATTTTTATGTCGACACTTGGGTGCGGGCAAAGGACGCGCCCTCAGAATCGGGCTCTGACCGCGAACATATCGAGGCCCTCGTACGTGCCAAGGGTTATCGGATGCCGGACGCAATGATGTATGTGCGCCTCGTTCACCTGCTGGATAAAGAAAAGCGCAAGGAGTTGATGATCATCTATGGCGAAGATCTATCTCCCACCAAATTCACCGCAGCCGAACTAAGCGAAGGCGGCAAAGCCCACGACCGATGGCCCGGCATTGCGGATGACTTGCTTAAAAATGGAGAAACACGCATCACTGTTGAACCAACCAAACCGTGAATTCAGATGCGCACGTGCCACGGCATGACAATCGTTGCCCCAGAAACGGGTTTGAGTGCTAATGCCTTCATTACGCCAGTTATCTTCCTAGGATTGGTCTGTTTAGGCACCGAAAAAGCTTCCCAGGGTTAAGAGGGAAACGAAAGACTTCCCTCCAGCTCCATGGATCGAATGAGATAGGGGCGAAAGGCTCCAGAAATCCTTCGAAAATCCGAAGTAACGTACACGTTCGTGCAATTGTTTGCCACAACCAGCCAGCCCTACAATGAACAGGACTCGCCGCCCATCACTGGGGTGGAACAGGATCTCTGATTTGACAGGTTTCTGCCGAAGCCTTTGGCCCGCATAATGATTCCCGACCCTTCATCTGAAATGCCCAGATTTTCCGGATCGAACAGATGGAAAGACTTCATGAAGACGCATGCAGCCTGCGCCGCTTTGTTGTGCCTCGGCTTGTTGAGCGGTTGCGGCTCCGGCGCCTTCGCCCCGGGTATTGGTGGAAACCTGAAATCGATCGACATCACGCCGTCCGGGCCTTCGGTTCCGTTGGGCGAAACCCAACAATTGACGGCGACCGGCCATTACCGTGATGGATCAACGCAGGATATTACTGCTTCGGTCGCATGGTCTTCCTCCAACACCAACGTGGCGACAGTTTCAGGTTCTGGTTTGGGGACCAGCCATTCGACCGGTTCGTCGACGATCACGGCAACGTTGTCAAAAGTCACAGGCAGCAGCACGTTCACGGTGACCAATGCGGTTCTGGTTTCGATTGCCATAACCCCAGCCAATTCACAGGTTTTTCTCGGCACGCTGAATCAGTTCACGGCCACGGGAACATTTTCCGATCAAAGCACGAAGGATATTACTGGATCTGTCACTTGGAGTTCCTCGAACCAGAACGTGGCGTCGATCAACGGTGGCGGACTAGTCACGGCTCTCGCCCTTGGTTCGCTCACGATCTCGGCGACATCCAACTCGATCACTGGCAGCACATCGGTCACCGTCCAGTCTTCTACCTTGACTTCGATCACGATCGTGCCGGCAAACGGGAGCATCGCGTTTTCGACGACCGAGCAGTTTCATGCGCTCGGTAACTACTCCGATGGATCCGTTCAGAATCTGACCCGGCAGGTGACTTGGGCATCCTCCAACACGGCCGTGGTTCAGATCGTTAGCGGTGGTATGTCGAGAGGTCTGACTCCGGGAACTACGACCATCAGCGCCACACTAGGGACTGTCACTGGATCAACCCCATTCACCGTTACGAATGCCACGATCGTGTCCATTACTGTGAGTCCGGCGTCGCAGACTATCGCAGTCGGGACCACGCTCGATTTCAGCGCGCTTGGCCGTTTCAGCGATGGCACCTTTCAGGACATCACGAGCGATGCCACCTGGAGCTCGGACAACACAGCCGTCGCCACAGTCGATGTCAACGCTATCGCTACTGCCGTCAGTCCGGGCACAGCCAACATTATCGCCACCTTTAACGGAGTCACTGGCTCAGCGCCGCTCACCGTGTCGACTGCGACGATCACTTCGATCGCCGTCACCCCATCTACTGCCGAAATGGCGCCTAATACTATGCTGAGCTGCGTCGCCACCGCCACCCTGAGTGACGGCACGACACAAGTGATCACGGATAACGCTACCTGGAGTTCCTCGGATGCGGCAGTCGCCTCGGTCGACAATGGCGGCAATGTGTCCGCGGTCGCCGGAGGAAGCGCGACGATTTCCGCCCAATTCGGCGGAGTTACGGGAACCAGCGCGATTGTGGTCAACCCTCAACTAACGTCGATACAGGTTTCACCGGCAACTGCCAGCATCCCTGCGCAAACGGGCGTCGCTTTCACCGCGACGGGAACGTTCGCCGATGGCAAAACTCAAGACCTGACAGGATTCGCGTTCTGGACGTCATCGCAGCCCTCGGTCGCGACCATCTTCGCCGGCAATGCCACCGGTCTTGCGCCTGGAACTTCGACAATTGTTGCAGTGTTCAATGGGCAGGGTGGATCAGCCCAGCTGACGGTCACAACCGCAAAGGCCATCTCGGTGGTCGTATCGCCTTCGGCTGCCGCCCTGAAACTGGGCGGTTCCACCAAGTTCAGGGCCGTGGCTGATTTCAGCGATGGCACGACCATGGATGTGACCAACTGGGTCACTTGGACATCCTCCGAGCAAGACGTGGCGACTCTGGCCGGAGGCGTGGCAAAAAGCGGCAACTCCGGCAGATCCGTTGTGACCGCGACCATACAAGATGTGAGCGGAACCGCTGTTCTGAGCGTTCACTGAAAATGGCATTGAAAGAGCAAAGGAGTGATTTGCGGCTTCTACTAAAGTTGACCATCCTCTCGGTCGCGCTCGTTACTCATTTATTCGCGCAAGATGACCGCAGCGGTCCCGCGCCCGCCGCCGAAATCACTCCGGGTGACATCGCTGTAGGCTACAGCTACCTCAACTTGGGTTTTTCAGGAAAGCCGGCAGTCCATTTAAATGGCGTTGAGGCTAGCGGAACGCTCAACTTGAATCCGAGTTGGGCGGCGACTTTGGATTCCAGCTATGTTCGTGCCGGAAGGGATCTCGCCTCCGGACATACCAGCTCCGTCCTGAGTGTCTTCGCAGGCCCGGTTTTTATTGCGGGTAGCAGACATCATTTCCGTTTTCTCGTTCGTGCTCTTGGGGGCATGAGCATGGTGGATGGCTCCGTTCCGGTGAACCAGGTGTATTACAGGGGATGGCAATCACGCTTCTCCTGGGCAGTTGGAGCCGGAGTTGAACGCAACCTGTCCCCCTCCTACGCTGTTCGCTTCAATGTCGATTACTTGCGCACACACTTTTTGGGTTCGAACGCTGCAGTGCAGCCGCAGAACGGCATTCGACTGGGTGCAAATTTTGTGTTCCGGCTTTCTCCCCGTCGCGGGTCGCGCCACATCGACAGTGACCAGAATTAGCACCCGCATTGAACAGAAGCCAGTGAGCCGTGCGATGCATCGTTCTTTTACGTGTCACGCCGGAAGTCATAGAACACACGAATGAGGTTGCCATCAAGATCGGCAGCCGTAAACTCGCGCAGCTTCCACGGTTTGTCCTCCGGCTCGGAAACGATCTTCGCTTGCGCGGCCTTCCGCTGTACGAAGAGTTGGTCTACCTCAGCCTTGCTAGAGAGATTGAGCCAGAAAAGGATAGGGCTCACGTTGCCGTACGACTCTCGGAAGGGGCGATTGGTGATAAACAGCCTGCAATTCCCCCTTGAGATGCCTCCTTGGCGCAAAAATAGTGCCGGCCGTTTTCCATTCGTGCGATCCTAAATGCCTCGCGAACGGGAGCCGAAAATGTTTGAAACCAGTGGTACTACCGATGTGATGGAAAAGGTTCTGTGGCAGAAATACGTACTCTGCTTCGCGGCAGGCTCCTTCGTTACGATGCTGATCTTCAACATATTCCTCATACCAAGTGCAAAGCGTGCTGCGGCTGCGTCCGCTGAAAAGCAAGCGCAACAGAAATTCTCCGCTGACCTCGCCAAGAACCCGGTGGAAACTCAACTGGCAACCACGAAGGCCGCATTGCAGGCCGCAACCCAAGAGCGCGACAAGTGCAAATCAAGGTTTGATCGCCAGACGATCCTCTACGACAACAGCTTCCCCATCGACCCGGGTAAACTCTGGATCATCCCCGCCGATGTTGTACCGATTGCCGTAGGCGGTCACAGCGTCACCTTCACGCACTATGACCCCAGGACGAAGAGCGAGACAGTGCACTTCTATCCTCAGCGGCAATAACCCAGCGGGTAATCTAACGTTCCCGTGTTTCGACAGGTGCTCTGGCAAAGCTTGTTGATGACTTGGCGATGGCATCGTCCCCGTAAGTGAGAGAACTGCCTTGATTTCACCATTTGAGGGTTTAGGCCCTGGGGTAGAATGCTCGTCTCCTCGACAGGCAGAGCGGAAAGGATGATAGACATGGAATCAGAGATCAAGATCGGCCAGCAATTCGAGTTCGCGATTCATGCAGATAAAGGGTTCAGGCAGAAAGCGGTCGTAACCCGAGTTTTATCCAATCGGCAGGAAGGACTCGGTCCAGAGGTCGACTATTACATGGCCGATTGGATTGAAGCGAGAACACTCTCGGAACAGCCAAAGACGTTGGTCTTCTCGCTCGCAAACGACGGAAACGTTTATTTGAATGGCGAGAAGGTTGACATAATCGTGGACCTTGCCGCGTAGCTGTTTCGGGTACTGCGTGAACAAGACTGTCGAAAAATCATTCCCCTCATTGACCTCGATCAGCCAGCGCCCAAACCTCAATGAGTGTTAACGAGTGTGGCTGTTTACGCCAACTGACGATAGAATCTCCGAAATGTATTGTCCGAAGTGTGGTGATTTCCTGAAGGAGCAAGGTGGCGTGTTCCTTTGCGAGCGCGGACAGATGAAATTATCGCAATTCATGGCGGAGCGCCTGCACTCAGGATTCGTGAGCAAGACAGAAGAACCTGAAGACTTCCGCATTACGAGGGCTGGCTACCGCTTCGGAGGACAGTGGTTCTGTCCCGGATGCGGAGTCTTGATGAACGAAGAAACGCCGGGAGCGGTGAAGTGTCCCGAGTGCGGGCGGAACATCGGGAAGTATCTGCACCAACTTGTGGAGCTACATCCCCACGTAGGTCAATGAGTGAAATCGCCAGATTTCGTCAGTCAACGCCACTTTCACACATGGCGAGATCGCTCAGCATTATGGGGCAACCGCCCGAAAGTGAGCGCCATCTATATCAGCGGTACGGAGGAACTATGGCAGACTTGCAGGAAGCCTTTGAAGAAGCACTTCGAGAGGAAAGACTTAAGGCTTTTCACATTGCATACAAAGCTGGGTTTCGAGCTGCTGAATTCAGAGACAATGAGAATCGGGCAATGAAGGACAAAGTGCAGCCAGCAACTGATGCTGAAATCACGCGGTCCGGAGAAAAAGCCTTACGTAGCGACGCGGCATAAGCACAGCCTGTGCCACAAACTAGGCCGGGTCAACGCCAGTAAGTGCGCAGCTGGTGAAAATCTCCATTACACTCATCAACCAGCAGTAAAAACCGTTCTCTTTTCGCTCACTTGTGAAAATATCCAGTTCGCGATACTTCGGCCTAGTAGCGTGTTTGGCCGCCTGACCAGCGGGGATGCAGGTCCAGAAAATTTCATATTGACAGGCGACGTAACTGGGCTAAACTTGGCGGCCATTGGAGGCTTGGACTATGTTGCGCACCCCTCTCGCCTATCCCGACAGCGAAGCCACCCGTGATCACATGAAATGGTACTCGTTGGCCGCGGCCGCAGCCGGCGTCACCACATTGGCTTTGTCGCAACCCGCCGATGCAAAAGTCGTGATCACGAACACGAACATTCCTGTTCCATTCTGCGTTATACCATTTCCATGTTCTGTTTCGATCGACCTGAACGGCGACGGGATAAATGACGTCAAGTTTTCGCTCCTCTCATCAGTCAATCAGACTTGGAATTCTCGTCTCCTGACCGTGGTTGGGCAGAATGGTGGAAGCATTACTGGAACTGCCGGGACCAACAAGCACGGTCCGTATGCCTCTTGTCTGCTTCGCGGGGCAGAGATTGGGGCTTCGGATCACTTTCTGAAGGGCAAAGAGACCATTGAGAAATCTTTTATCCGCTTCTACTCGTCGACAATAAATCAGCGTCCTCCCAAGAAAACGCTTTATGGCAAGTGGGGAGAGGATCATCCGAACCGCTTTCTCGGAGTGAAATTCAAGATCGACGGAAAGACTCATTTTGGGTGGATACGGATAACGGTGAAACCCAACGCAACGAACACTCAGTTGCCCGCTATGTCCGCCACTATCACGGAATTCGGCTACGAAACTATCGCCAACAAGAGTCTCGGCGCGGGCTTGGCGTCAACCAACTCCGCCGATGATCAAGCTCTGACGATGACCGAACCTCCGCGCCGTGCTTCTCTTGGGATGCTAGCCGTTGGCGCCGAAGCCTTGCCACTGTGGCGGCGCGAAGAAACCTTGACTTCCAGGTAAAGAAGTCACGCACAGATGCATGGGGGCCGTTCAATCTTCGTAGTTTTTGGTCGATGTAACATCCCTAGTTACACTCATCATCAGGTCAAAGCGTGCTATCGCCTGTTACGTCATTTGACTTGGGTAGGCCAGCCTTGGCAGTCGTTCTGAGCATTTCGGTAATAGCATCAGACCTTGATAAAGACTCTTTTCCGCCAGAGAAGCCAAAGCAGAAACCAACAGAACGACAGGGCCGCCAGAGAGTAGATCAGCGAGGCGGTGGGTGTGCTCAATCCAAACGACTCAAGATAGGCTTGCGCGGCTTCGTGCCAGGGCATGCTGGTCCCGTTGGGGCCTTTCGCGTTGAAGGAGTATCCCGGTCCGTACACTACCGCGTCGGCAACAAATGCTGTGATGGCATTCATACCTAAGACCAGGATCGGCATGGTCCACGCCCCGCGCCATTGCCGGATTTCAAGGATCCAATACAGCAACGCCAGGAAGACGAGCGCGAATCCGGCCGTGAAAAGCACGAAGGAACTCGTCCAAAGATTCTTGTTGATGGGAAACCACCGGTTCCAGAGCAAACCTGCGCACACGCCCACGATGCCGACCAAAAACATCCCCCACGCTTTTGCCGCCTGCGATTTCACGGAGCGCAGCCAGTGCCCGGTCAGCACGCCCGCCAGCGTCGTTCCAATCGCCGGGATGGTGTGAAGAATTCCTTCCGGATCGCGAGTGACGTTATACAAATGGCCCATGAACAGCTTGCGGTCGAGCCATGCGGCAAGGTTGCGATCGGGATCCATGAATGGAATGTCGCGCCCGGGCACGCCATAACCAGGAACAGGCACAAAGCGCATAATGGCCCAATATCCGATGACGCAAGCCGCCAGCGCGATCACCTGCCCGCGACGCCCTGACCACAGTTCCAACGCCACGGCAGCGAGATAGCAGAGAGCAATGCGCTGGGTAACGCCTTCGAAACGAAACGTGTGAATATCAAAGCCGACAATCGGCGACGCATTTACGAGAAGACCGATGGCAATCAACAGCAGCGTGCGCCAAAGAGCATGAACCAGAATCCGCGAGCGAGATTGTCCGCGCTGCAAGCGCGACGCAGTTGAAAAGACCAGCGAAATCCCGACGAGAAAAAGAAACGAAGGAAAGATAAAATCGGCAGGCGTCCACCCGTTCCAGTCGGCGTGCATGATGGGCCAATAGGCTTTGGTGTCATTCCCGGGATTATCCACCACGATCATGCCCGCGACACAGAGGCCGCGAAAGATGTCGAGCGACATCAAGCGACTGGACGCGGGCTTGTTGACTATTGTGCCCGCAGGAATTGAAGAAGAAAGCGGTCGGGAGACGGTCGCCATGCCCGACACTATACTCGCAAAAGAACGACGACGACGAATGCTCTACACCGAATTCCGTCACGCAAGCAAACGCTCTGGGCAAAGCGGTACAGCCGGCAGGTCTATGGTCAATGAGTGAAATCGCATGATTACATCAATCGCCAGCAACATAATATTGGCTGAGGAGTCGAGTGCCCTCGGGCGTGCTGTTGTTTCGATGGACTATCGCAAACCTTCTATGACTACGACGCGCCGGGAATTTCTCTTGCAAACCACGGGTGCCGGGGTCGTAGCGGCGGCATCCTTACGGATCGCTCATGCTGCGAAGGCTACCGCCAGCAAAGATGGGCCAAGGGTCGCCGGTGCTGGTGTAGTTGAAACTGTGCTCGGACCTCTCGATGTGTCGAAGCTCGGTTTCACTCTTAGCCACGAACATGTCTGCTACATCCCGATGGGGCTCTTCAGCGACAGGGCGGCAGCTGCGGACAGGATGGTTGACAAGCTAAAGGAGGCGAAGGCTGCCGGCGTTGATACGATCATTGATCTCACCCCTTTTGACGCCGCGCGCGACGTGCGCTTCGGTCAAGAGGTTTCGCGCAGGTCTGGAATGCAAATCGTGGCCGCTACCGGTTTTCGCTTTCCGCACGAATCTTACAATGACCAGACGGTGGAGCAGATCGCTGAGGTTTACATCCGCGAGATCGAGCAGGGGATCGAGGATACGGGCGTTAAAGCCGGTGTAATCAAGGTTGCCTCTCAATCTGGAGCAGTCCTTCCCGCTGAAGAAAAAGGTATCAAGGCCGCAGCGCGCGCGAGCAAGGCCACTGGCGTGCCCATTGAAACTCATACCGATGCTCGTCACCGCGGCGGTGATGCGCAGGCCAAGATCTTGGAAGCCGAGGGCGTCAATCCCGCCAGAGTATCTCTAGGGCACAGCGATGACACGGACGACGTGAATTACCTTATCGGTCTCGCCAAACGTGGATACACCATCGGGATCGACCATGTATTCTACGGAGCGACCAAGGCTGCGAAGGGCGAGCCAGAATACGTTACTTATCTCCGCCAGGTGCCATGGCATAAACGGGCAGGATACGTAAAGCAGCTCATTGACGCAGGCTTCGGCAACAAGATTTTCCTCTCCAACGACTGGGAACTCGAACGGGGGCAAATGAACCCGGATGGGTTTTTATTCAACACCCGCAAGACGATTCCCTATCTGATGCAACTCGGCATATCCCAGCAGCAAATCCACGCCATCACCGTAGATAATCCCAAACGCTTCTTCGGTCGCAGCTAAGCGTTCAATAAGCCGATTGACGCAGGGATGCGGATAACCTCCAGGGATTATTGTTGCAAAATCGCCATCTCACTCATTAGGCCCAGACGGCCAATCCTCAATGAGTGTAAACGCTGTTTTCGTCAATCGTGAAAGCTGTGCAGATTGTTTCAGCTTGACAATTGCATAAGTCAGTTACATATTCTCAAGCGTCTCTCCTCCCCTTGGGCCCAAGGAAATCAATCTCGATTTTCGATGGAGGACTCCGTGTCTATTCAGCCTAACGACTCTGCCGGTAAAACATCTTCTAACAACTTCAATCGCCAAGCCGCACTCTATTCGCTGGCAGCCGCCATGGCGGGCGTGAGCTTGCTGGCACTAGCCGAACCCGCTGCCGGAGAGATTGTGGTGACCAAGAAAACGATCCCAATCCCGATCTCTCCTTTTGGCACGCCTGACTTGGTAAAACTTTCTGTGGCCAATAACGGAATCGACGATTTCTCCTTTTGGCTTTATAACGACAAAGCTATTTCCGATCGAGGTTTCTTAGTGGCGGGCGCAACCAAGGGCGACGGAGTGATCGCGGGAGGCGATTTTTACGCGAAGGCGTTGGCACTGCCGCGTGGGGCCAAGATCGGTCCTTCTGCGGACTTTAGCAATTACACCGTCCTCATTGAGGCTACTGAAACCGGGAATACCGGTCGATATTCCCGTGGATATTGG
Source organism: uncultured Acidobacteriota bacterium (assembly GCA_963787685.1). Classification (GTDB taxonomy): domain Bacteria; phylum Acidobacteriota; class Terriglobia; order Terriglobales; family Acidobacteriaceae; genus Sulfotelmatobacter. The sequence goes on along the minus strand of CAWBED010000014.1, from coordinate 181,421 downwards.
GGCGAGAATCTCAAAGACCACTATCTCGGCGTGCGCTTCATACTCAACGGCGAAACTCACTACGGCTGGATACGAGTGACCGCGACGATAGATCTACAGCGGCAAGCGCCATTCATGAGGGCGAAGATTACCGCCTACGCCTACGAAACCGTGGCCAACAAGGCGATCACGGCGGGAACGGCGGCGATGCCAACAGCCGAGATTTCGGGAGAGAACCAACAGAAGCAAGTTGGACCGTCCCTAGGCATGCTGGCGGCGGGAGCAGAAAGCATGCCACTGTGGCGGCGGGAAGAAAGTTCGGTTCGTCCGTAAGACAATCCCAACAACGAGATTGAGGCTTAGAGAACAGTCTCACTCTCGTTTGACTGTTGAAAAATCCCCGATAGCACTCATCAACCCGTCAATGAGCGCTATCGCCTGTTAACAACAGTTCTTGCCTTTGTTTGAATGCCTTGGCGCATAATATCAACGCGACCGACGTTAGGAGAATGCGCGAGCTTGATCTGGTGTGGGGTCTGCTCCTGGTCCTCGCGGTTTTCTTGATATCGACTTTCGTCGCGTTCGTGTTGCTGGTGAGTGTTGGCTGGAATCCATTCCGGGGCGGTGCCACCTACGAGGCCGGTATAGCGGCCGCACTCGCCGTGGGCGCAGTCTCCGTCTGGGGCTTGTTTCGGTGGGTGCACGAATCCTAAATACACGCCGATGAGTGTAAACGCCTGGTTTCACCAACTGACAAGACACAAACCTAAAACGCACATCCGTAACTCCCCTCTGGATGCGAGTTCGCGATACGCTATCCCCCACGGGTTGAAAGGCAGAACCTCAGCGAAATGCGCACATTCTGGAGAATTCTTTACGTTTCCCTGTTTGTAGTGTTCCTTTCTGCGTTTGCTGTTGACCTTTCCATGTATTTCTGGCCAAGCATTCCGTCGTCTCCGGTGCCTGCTGAGGGTCGGATCTATCCACTCAATAACCATGGTACCTATACATATATGAACAAACAGGAGTATGAGCTGGACAATGCTGTCGCCTCGGGTCTTCCGATTATTCTTGCCGTAATTGGGGCGATCTACTACTTCGTTGACCCATTCGACCAGAAGCAGCGACGTTCGACCTAACGCTCGGCCCCCAGGAGTGGGGCTACCCAATTCTCAATGAGTGAAATCGCCTGTTAACAACAACCTGACTCAGCTTTGCGATAACTGGTCCCGTTGTACAGGGAGGCTGCTTCGTGTTCTGGCGAGTTGTTGAAGTTTTGATGGGCCTCGTCTGTGTCGGAATGGGTCTCTTCAACAAGGAGTTCACACCCAGCGGCTGGACGGCTATGCTGATCTGGGGTCGCAGCGAAAATGCTCGCATCCTGAGATGGATTGCAGGATCATTCTATTTTGTGCTCGGAGCGCTCCTTCTCTATGCCGGGATCACAGGTAGGCAGCGGCTGTAGTCAATGAGTGAAATCGCCTGATAGCGTCAGTTGAGAAAGGTCATTGTCAGAAGTCGATGGCAAGGTGCCAGTCGATTTGGTTGGCTCTAGCAATCTCCAATACGTTCTCGAATTCCGTCAGATCCTGCATGATTTTGCTTGCCCCCTCTATGTCTTGCTGGGTTACTGCTTGCTTGAGCGCGTTCACAGTCCTGAGACCCTCTTCCGCCGAGAACCATTTCTCCTGCGGCAGCTTCATAGGAGTATCTTCCACGTTCAGTCCCTGATCTTCAGCGAATCCTGCTAGCTCGTCTGGCGTAGCGCTGGAAAAGGCCATGAGTGGTACAACCCCGGACTTCTTGGCAAGAGCCTCCAATACGTCACCTGCGCGAGCCAAGAACTTCCCATTCACGCGATGATCGAATCCGGTATCTGTCGTTGAAGCGCGATGTACCAGCCACCGACAAAGGCTCCTCCTACAGTGTGACGCTATCAATTAAGAGTCATGGTATCAGCCGGACTTCAGGCTGTGGGGACTCGTGGGATCACACTTGGAACGCCAGTTGGCGAAACATCCCGGTTACACTCATTGACCTATGGCGGGATTCTTCAATGAGTGAAATCGCCTGTTAACAACAGTGACCATTCGGGCGTGTTCTAGAATTAGGCATGCGACGTATCGTCATATGTATATTGCTCACCATAGCGGCTGCGTTTGCTCAGTCCGATCGGACCATCTGGCAACCCCCCACTCTGGACCTTCCAGACACGCTTCCGCATCCGACCGTTGCCAAAGAAATGATCACGAAAATGCGCGTATCAAAGATGCAGATCATTCTCGAAAGAGACGCCGCTTAGTGATGTCCAGAAGAATCTTGGCGGAGCCATTGGAGCAAGCGGTGACGCGAGTGAGTCGCTTCAATGGCTCTGTTTCAACGGCTCGGACGCGAAAGGGCGATGGGCGCTCTGGCTCGAAAGCGATGAAATGGGCGGCGGCAATGTCGATGGTTTCGCTTGGCAGCGAATAGCTGAAAAGGCAACCATAGATCGTCGATGCCAGGCACAACCTATTGAGATAGAGTTGCCGATCCAGCTTGCCATCGGTCTACCGGAATCCGAAGTGCATAGGATTCTAGGTACGCCTACCTCCGAACGTCGCAATACGCTGGTCTTCGATCACGAACACCAAGAGACTATCCGCAATGAACCCTTTACTGCATCGAACACCGTGTATGTCGTGCTTCGCAACGGCGTGGTCTGGTCTGTCCAAGTCTGGAAAAGCACGAGCAACTAGGCGACCACCACAGCTCAGTTGTTGTAAACGATCTCGATTACACTCATTGAGATGAAGTGGTTCTTCCTTAGCGTCTTTTGTCGCAGCTCTTTTCTGCTCCGTTGTCTGGGCGGGCGATGCTTATCATTTTCTCCGTCGCAACCCATCGGTTGGCGGCTATGGGAATCAGAGGGGTGGCCTTTCTGGCCCCGCTCCCGTTCTTCATCTGGGGAGCACGGGAAATGTTCCGAGCCTTTAGGGATACCACACGTTAGCGGGGAATTTTCGTGCCCACGCCGAGGCTCAACTGTCGATAAATCGCGATTACACTCATTGAGAGACTAGAAGTGTGACGGCGAATCTTCATCAGTTATCCCACATCTTACTGAGTGACGAGATAGCAGCGTTCAGGGACGCCTGGCCGAGATAAAGCGGGAATAGTATTTTCCAAGCAAGAAACAATTCACACGGTAGATCGTCCCGGACCGTGGCCCCGACATTTCCACAATAAAAATCGCCTTCGTGTGACATCCAACCTTGACTGAGGAAATGGAAAGTCCACACTAGAAGCATGTGCGCAACTTCCGGGAATCGAGTCGGGAGCAAGGCAGGAAGCCGTACTATCCGCGGATAGTATCCGAGCTAACTCTTTATTTTTGAATATTTTACCTCTAACTCGTTTGAATGCAAGATTTTGCGCGGATCAAGCAGGCTTCAGTCGGCATAAACATCATGGAATCAAGATTTTGCGAAATTTGGTCAAAAAAAACTCGCGGAGGCATATCCAGAAAAACCAGGTCGGTGAAAACGCGCCACCTATTTTGCGCTTTGGGCTTCTTGCACGAGAGGGCGAAGCGAATCGACGGAGACACCGAGCGTGCCGCCAGTAAATCCGTCCATGTAGGCGGAGTTGACGCCGATTACTTCTCCCTTGACGTTGAAGACCGGGCCGCCGCTGCCGCCATGGGCGGTGGGCGCGTCGTAGATCAGTTTGTCGCCCACCAGGTCGCCGAGATGTCCGCAAGTGGTCGACGGACGGATCAGCGAGAGCGCGGCGAGTTCGCTGGCCGCGCTGATGTCGTTATGACGGTATGCAAGGCGCTCGTAGATTCCCGAAGGCGACTTGGCGACCATGCCCGCAATGCCCATCGGATATCCGATGACGGTGACAAGCTGTCCTGGCGCTCCGGCGGATCTTGCCAGAGGCAGCACAGCAAGTCCGCGCACCGCTTCAGGATCTTCGGCGCGAAGCACGGCCAAATCCGAAGTCTTCGAAGCCGAAGCGGGCAACAAGCTCACTGGAGTCGGCGAGCCGGGGAAAAATACGACGAGGCTTTCGAGTCCGGCGGTAGCTCCTTGATCAATGAGCTTTTGCGCTTCGGAGTCTCCGTACCAAGGCTGGGCCACGTGACGGTTCGTCGCGACCAGGCCATCGCCGACGAGAAATCCTGTGCCCGAGACACGCGCGCGAATCTCAGGGCGCTGATTGGGAAATCCAACCTGGTAGACGCCGTAGATGTAGCCAATCGAATTGCGATACCGGTTCAGCACGACCGCCGGCATGGACTCCTCTTGCTGCAACTGCTCCACCTGCGCGGTCAGGTCGTGAACTTGTTTTTGAAGATCGTCGGGAGGAACGCTCTGCACAGCCATGGGAGCGTAATAGAAGACCATGGTAACGGCGCCCAGAAGCAACAGAACTCCGAGGACTCCCTGGATCACCTCTGTCCAGCTATCAGAAACATTGCATTCCTGCGGGGACGTATTTTCCGCAGGGTCGGGGTCGCTCGAGACAGAGTCGTTGATCTGGGTATCGGACATGGGCTTTCGAAACGGCGTTTCCTGGAACTCCCCAAGTCGTTCGTTTTCAGCTCATTGGCACTTCAATATCAGACAAGCCGAACTAACTTGGAGTGTTCATCTTCCCTTGTCTGGCGCGGGTTTGCCACGGTACGGAGGGGGATGAACATGGGTCATGGCACGAAAGAGGGGGGCATGCCGCGAGAGGGAAGTTGAAAAAAACCTCACCACAAAGTGCACAAAACAGGGGAAAGCTACAACTTGATCCCCAGGCGCTTGGACATTTCTTCGTAGAGGAATCCGTGGCCGGCGCGATAGGGCTGCACCCATTCGCCGTCGATGACGAATTGCGGGATGGCGCGCTTGCCGGTGCGTTTCACCACTTCCTCGGCCGCGCCGGGAGTCGATTCGATATCGACTTCTTTGAACTGGATGTTGTTCTTGGCCAGGAAGCGCTTGGCTTCGCGGCAGTCGGGACACCAGAAGGCGGAATAGACGGTGACTTCCATGTGGCTAATGAAATTTAACCACATGAGCACACCGGATCAACAGGGGAAAAACCCTGAGTCGAGTTACGTTGGGCCGATGTCTCTATACCCGCTGCAAGTCGTGCTGTGTACGCTCATTTTCCACGTTGCCGGTGTTGAGCGTCGAAGCGGGCTCGAAGAGCATGATCCAGCACTCTTCTTCGGCGACCGGCTTATGCTCGACGCCGCGCGGGACGATGATGAATTCGCCTTCGCCGATCCATTCATGGCGTTCGCGAAGGGCTTCATCGCGGAAGTCCATGCGGAAGCGGCCTTTGACGACCAGGAACATCTCGTCTTCGTGGTCGTGGTGATGCCATACGAATTCGGTGTTGGCCTTCACCAGCTTGATCATCTGTCCGTTGAGCTCGCCGGCGATATGCGGCTTGTAGTATTCGGAAATTTTCGAGAATTTTTCGGCGATGTTGATCTTGTGCATAAGAATCCGATTGCTGCCGCCAAGAAAAGGTCGCAAGAAGTTGGCGGAAGACGGATGCATCCGTCCCATGCGTTTCGGAAGACGGTAGCCCGCGTCGGCTACGGAACGTATTGGAAACTTCGAATGATGACGGACTGGTCCGTGGACGGCAAAGCGTTGAATGCCCAGAGATTCATCCCTACGGGAAGTGGATGCTGCGGGATGGCAGACGTGTCAGAGGGATGAAACGTTGCGGTCCGCAGCACATTGGCCGTCGTGCCGATGGGTTGATCTCCGCTCATGATCGTAAAGATCACGCTGCTGGAACTCCATTGCATGCGTGCGGTCGTGAGATTTTTTCCTTTATCGACGGTGAAATCGAGGTTGTAGCTCGACTGCCCCTGATGGTAGACGGGAGGGTACACGGTGAAATCGGCATTGCACGCGCAGGTATTGGCCCATTGAGAGAATTCAATGTCGATCTCGTTCGAGCCGTCGATGCCGATCCCGTTTTCCGGTCCGTAGGGAAACAGTCCGAGAACGGTGACTGGATCCATGTTCCACACATCGCCCTCCACGACCCACTGGTAGGTTCCGAAACCGAGATTATCGACCGTGAACAGTTGGGAGGCCGTCCACTTGCCGGCCCGATTCTTGATGGTGAGGTGAAGATAGCCGTTGGAATCGACGGAAACATTCCGCGGACTTCCGGGAGCAAGCCCTGCCATGCCGCCGAACGTCACCGCCCAAGTGTGGCCTTGCCAAATGAGCTGCGTCTGAGCCGAGACGAGCGGCGTGCAGATCAGGAGAACCACACCGAGAATTAGAGTTGACTTCATATATTTCAAGTTTGTCATGCGGCCTCCAGCTCTCCAACAAGGATATCAGTGTACCGGTGCGGGCTGCGGCGTGCTTTGCGGAGCCGGGTTGGCGAAGTTCACCTTAGGTACCTGGCGCGATGCTTCGGTTGCAGCGAAATAGGCGTCGTTGGCTTTGAAGCCGGCCCATCCGGCAAAAAGGCTATTCGGAAATTGCTGGACGTAGGTGTTGTAGTCCTGGAGGGTGTCGTTGTAGCGCTTGCGCTCGACGGCGATGCGATTTTCGGTGCCCGCGAGTTCATCCTGCAGACGCAGAAAATTCTCGTTGGACTTGAGTTGCGGATAATTTTCGACGATCACGAGCAGGCGACCCAGCGCTCCGTCCAACTGTCCATTGGCCGCGATCTTTTCTTGCGGAGTTCCGGCAGAGAGCAGCGCCGATCGAGCCTTGGCGATGTCACCGAAAACCGTCTGCTCCTGCTGCGCATAACCTTTCACCGTCTCGACTAGGTTAGGGATCAGGTCGGCGCGGCGCTGCAAGACGATGTCGACTTGCGACCAGGCAGCTTTGACCGCTTCATTCTTGGTGACAAGCGTGTTTTTCACGCTCACGTACTGTCCGAAGAAGGCAAATCCGATAATGCCGATGACCAGGATGACTACGATAACCGCGATCAATCCTTTGCTCATGACGTTCTCCTTAATTGAATCTTGCAGCCCCGGATGCATTCGTCCGAAGGCTGCCTTGTTTCCCTTAGCTCGCTACGCTCGCGGGCGGACCACTGGGTCCGCCTCTACACGAGTGATTTTGCCTCATCCAGCCTTGTCGACTGCGCTTACGACTTTTTCGATCGCCGCCAGGTAACGGGCGCTCAAATCGTTCACGTCGAACTTCTTGGCGTCGGCTTTGCCTTCGCGTATGTCGAGCACCTGCTGGATCGCGGACGCATCGAAGTTCACTTGTTTCGATAGCTGGTCGATGGCTTCGCGCCGCCCCAAAAGCGTTTGGCCTCCCAGCACGATCAATGCATGACGGAAAAGCGTGGCGAACGACGGCGCCGAGTGCAGCAGGACATCGTACAACTTCGAGCGATTCTCCGCCGCGAGCAGTATGTGCTGGCGGAGCAGAATGAGCTTCTCGCGCAACTCGTATTCCACCTGGACACGGTGCAGGTGGGTATCGATCTGCAATCCCTGGAGCACATCTTCGCCGAACAGCACGCGGTGATGCTGCGCCATGTCGAGCAACTCAATAGTGAAAACATCGGTGGAGCGTTCCAGTTCCTGCCTCGTCATGCAGAGCGGAGGCGGCTGTTTCTGCTTGGCCCACCAATTCACGACCGGCGCCAGCGATTGCAATTTCTGAAACGAACTGTCGCGCAGAACGCAGAACAGATTTACATCCGAGAGACGCGGGTGAAAATCTCCCGAGACCGCCGACCCAAAGAGAAGGATGGCTTCGAGGTTCGGTCCGCAGGCTTCGCGTGCTCGTTTCACAAACTCGTTGATCTTGTCGTCAGGAACCATTTGAGTCCTCGTTCGCTACCAACTGCTGCTGGCGCCGCCGCCACCCGAACTGCCACCACCGAAGCCGCCAAAGCCTCCACCACCACCTCCGCCGCCACCGAATCCTCCGAAGCCGCCTCCTCCACCACCAAAACCGCGCCCGCCTCCGCCGAAGATATTGGAGAACAGATCCAGAACAGGATGCTGCGAAGCGGCGTGAAAAGAATGATGAGTATAACGACTACGATTACGATGATGCCGCCAAACGACAAGCCTCCTTTGGGCTCGGGTCGTTGGTCGGGAGCGCGGGGCTGAGAACCGGTGAGTTGAATCCCTGCGTCGGTCGCGATCACGTCAGCTACTCGGCTCGTGACCAGTAAAAGGGCTTGACTGTAATCTCCGACTTTTCATCAGCGGAATGGCTTCGCGCGAAAGCCTCCCAACCTTGCCATCGGGCAAAATCGGCTCCAATCCATAGCCAACTTCGATTCGCGTCACGACGATCGCTGGATCGCGTAGAGAATCAGGACCCCGCGATTGGTGGATTTGGCGCCGATGCCCCACTGGTGGAAGAGGTTGACAGCATAGCTTTCGATGTCGGAGCCATCGAGTGACTGTTGATGGTGACGAGCGCAATCTGCGCGTGCGCTTTGTCGTCAATCTGGCGGCAGATGTCTTCGATCTGATTCGCTGTGCTTTGATTGAGGACGTGGGCGAAATCATTGACGTAGCCGGTGGGCTTGAGCTGCTTGACCGGTTCAGCGCATGCGGAGATAGCCAGCGATACGACGACAGCCGCAGCCAGACGAAGTATCGCGCGCAGGGTCACAGGAAAATTGTACAGGAGCGTAACAGGCTAGCTGTGATTGCAGCCCGGATCAGATGGAGGAATCGCAATAGAGATATTGCGATGCGCCATCTTTCGATCGGACTGCACGAAGAAAGCCGCCAGCTTTACGCTGACGGCTTTCAAGACATGCCGAGCTTCGCTCGGCGGACAGCCGAGGGCGGCTATCCCCACATTATTTCAATCCACGACTTAGTTCTCGTACAACAAAACGCCTTCCGCCTTTTCTGAATCGACTGGGCGGTAGAAGAGCTTGTTGTCTTCGAGGAAGACCTCGATGAACGCGGGGCGCGTGGTGATAGTGCCTTGAATCAGCGCCTCCGACAGCGGGTCTTCGATGTATTTCTGCAACGCGCGACGCAGCGGACGAGCTCCGTAGCTGCGATCAGTCAGAGTCTGGTTGAGAATCCATTTCTTGGCTTCGTCCGCAACCGTGACCGTGATCGACTTCTGAGCCAGGTTCTGGTTGAGCTGATTGACCATAAGCTCGAGAATCTGGATCAGGTCCGTTTCGCCCAGAGCCATGAAGATGATGATTTCATCGAGACGGTTGAGGAACTCGGGATTGAAGGTCCGTTTGACCTCGTTCTTCACGAGCTCTTCCACCTTGTCGGCGATATCGTTTTCCTTCGTGGATGCGAAGCCCAGGCCTTCGCGCCTCTGAAGGTGACGGGCGCCAATGTTCGACGTCATGATGATGATCGTGTTCTTGAAGTCGACCGTGTTGCCGAGTCCGTCGGTCAACTGGCCGTCTTCAAACACCTGCAGCAGGATGTTGAAAACATCCGGATGCGCCTTCTCGATTTCGTCGAGTAGGACCACAGAATAAGGAGCGCGCTTCACGCGTTCGGTGAGCTGTCCGCCCTCTTCATAGCCCACGTATCCCGGAGGCGAACCGATCAGCTTCGAGACCGAGTGCTTCTCCATGAACTCGGACATATCGAAGCGGACCAGGGCCTTCTCGGTGCCGAACATGAACTGCGCCAGCGTGCGCGCGACTTCCGTTTTGCCGACGCCCGTGGGACCGAGGAACAGGAACGAGCCGATGGGGCGGTTCGGGTTCTTCAGACCGGCGCGCGAACGGCGGATGGCGCGAGCCAGGGCACTGATCGACTTATCCTGCGAGATGATCCGCTTGTGCAGCTCTTCTTCGATGCGGAGCAGCTTCTGCGTCTCTTCTTCTTTGATTGAGGTGATCGGCACGCCGGTCCAACGCGAGACAACATCTTCAATGTCTTCGCGGTTGACGACGCCGGTCGAGGACTCGTCGAGATGATATTTTTCGCGAAGAGCGCGCAGGTTCTCGCGCTCTTTGCGTTCCTCGTCAGAATAGAAACGCGCTTTCTCGAACTCGTGGTTCGCGATGGCATTTTCCATCCTGTGAACGATGAACTTGATGCGCTTCTGGACTTCGGTCAGTTCCTCGGGAAGCGAAGTCTGGCGCAGCTTCACGCGCGCTCCGGCTTCGTCGACCAGGTCGATGGCCTTGTCCGGAAGGAAGCGGTCCGGAATGTAGCGGTTCGAGTGCGAGACCGCGAAGTTAATGGCGTCGTCCGTGTAGGTGACGGCGTGGAACTTCTCGTAACGGTCCTTGATCCCGAACAGAATCTTGATTGCGTCGGACTCGTTCGGTGGCGGAACCTTTACGGCCTGGAAGCGGCGCTCGAGCGAACGGTCTTTCTCGATCGACTTGCGATATTCGCCAGGCGTGGTTGCGCCGATGCACTGAATCTCTCCGCGAGACAGCGCGGGCTTCAGGATGTTGGCGGCATCGAGCGAACCTTCGGCGGATCCGGCTCCGACCAAGGTATGAAGCTCATCAATAAAGATGATGGAGTTCTGCGATTCCATCAGTTCCTTCATGATGGTCTTCAGGCGCTCTTCGAACTGTCCGCGATACTTGGTTCCGGCAACGATCAGGGAAAGGTCCAGAGCCAGGATGCGCTTGTCGGCCAAGAACGACGGAACTTCACCGTCAGCAATGCGCTGGGCAAGTCCCTCGACGATGGCTGTTTTTCCAACGCCGGGCTCGCCGATCAGCACCGGATTGTTCTTGGTACGGCGGCAGAGAATCTGGATCACGCGGTCGACTTCGCCCTCACGGCCAACTAACGGATCGAGCTGGCTATCCATGGCAGCCTGGGTCAAATCCCGCGAGAATTCCGCGAGCAGCGAGCTTTCACGCTGGCGCTGGGGCTGAGCTTTTTCCTGCGTGGTACGGGCCAGTTCCTCACGAATGGTAGAGAGGCGCAAGCCGCGCTCGTGCAGGATCTCGGCGGCGAAGCACTTCTCTTCTCTCAGTAAACCCAACAACAGGTGCTCGGTGCCAATATGGCGATGGGATAGGCGCTCCGCTTCCTCTGCGGCGTAAGCAAGAACCCGTTTGCATTCATTGCTGAGCGGCAGGTCGACCGAGGTCGAAACCTTCTCACGGATCGTGGTATGTCCTTCAATCTGCTTGCGGATGGACTCGACAGACGCGTGGGAGCGCAGGAACCGGTTGGTGAGGGCTTTGTCTTCGCGCAGCAGTCCGAGGAGCAGATGCTCGGTCTCGATATAAGGAGATCCGAACTGGCTGGCTTCGTAGCGTGCGAAAAAGATGACGCGCCTGGCTTTCTCCGTATAGCGTTCAAACATATTGCCCTTCCCCCTGAACCTTCCCGGCCGGGGAGACTTGTCTGCCCGACCTGAACCGTGGCCCGACCTTATTAATCCCTACATTATGCAATCAAAGGGCCGCGAAACCCAAGTACTGAAACGGCTCTCTAACCCTTTAATCACGTTACCGAAGGAACGCCTGTGGATTTCCTTCGATTCCTGCTTCCTGCCATATTCTTGCACTTTGTCTAACGAATGTTGTCATTCCAGCTTCGGGGGCTAAAGCCCCAAGAAATCCGAGCGTCTTAACGCGGCCCTGAAGGGCCGCTCTTCCACCAGCTGATGTCTGCTCTGCGCCAGCTCATGTCTGCTCACCACCAGGTCACCTCTGCTCTTCGACCAGGTCACGCCGGCAACGACTCCGGCGAAATCTCCTCTACGCGGCCTCGCTGCAACCGCAAAACACGGTGGCAGCGTCGTGCGAACGATAAGTTGTGCGTAGCGATGAGGGAGGTGAGTTGGTGCTCGCGATGTAGCCGCGCAATCAAAGTGAAAACTGCTTCCGCCGTCTGTCCGTCCAGGTCGCCCGTTGGCTCATCGGCGAGCAACAACTTGGGCCCGGTGATGAGCGCTCGTGCCAGGGCGACTCGCTGCTGTTCGCCGCCGGAAAGCTCTCCGGAGCGGTGATGCGCACGCTGCTCGAGTCCCACTTCACGCAACCAGCGTGAAGCTTCCGGTTCGACCTGTTGCCATGTCTGGCCGCGAAGCAAGAGCGGCATGGCAACGTTCTCTGCCGCCGTGAATTCCGGCAACAGATAGTGGAACTGCCATACGAAGCCAGTCTCCCGATTGCGAAAGGCCGCGGCTTCATCCTGAGACAACGAATTCACTCGCAAGTGGGCGCAGTATACGTCACCTGCAGAAGCGCGATCAAGAGCGCTGAGGATGTGCAACAGTGTACTCTTTCCCGCTCCGGATTCGCCCACAATGGCGAGCATTTCTCCCCGCTTCACATCAAACGACAGATTTTCAAAGAGCACAAGATCCGATTCGCCGGACCGGAAAACCTTCTTCAGGCCTTCCACGCGAAGCATTGAATCACTAGTCGTTAGATGCACAATGCGTCTCTTTCGTTCCAAAGGGCGGTCGAGGTGCGGATTGCGAGATGCAAGGCTACAGTCCGGGCAGTATCGATCGAGGTCGCCGGCTTCGCAGAACGGGTTGGTCGATTTCTACCTGTCAGAAACTCTATATGCGCTGCGATGGTCGTCATGTGACTCAAATCACGGTTGTTACGATCAAAAACCAACAACCGGCGATCGAGCATTTCGCGCCTCAATTCACTCATAGCGCAGGGCCTCCGCTGGAAGAATGCGGGATGCCGACCATGATGGATAGAGGGTTGCCACGAAGGAAACCAGCACCGCGAACAAGGCCACCCATGCTCCGTCGACGATCCGCGGTGCGAATGGGACGTAATCGATGGAGTAGACCTCGGGCGAGAGCTGAATGACGTGGAAATGTCCTCCAGCGTAGGAGATGGCGTACCCGAGAACCAGCCCGATTACGGTGCCGATCACGCCGATCAGCACTCCCTGGGCGATGAAGACGTTTCGCACCTGTGCTTTGCGCGTGCCCATCGACAGCAGGACGGCGATGTCTTTTGTCTTCTCCATGACCATCATGATCAGACTGATAAGAATGTTGAGTGCTGCCACGAAGACGATGAGTCCGATGGTGATAAAGGTGACTAAGCGCTCAGTCTTCAGCGCTTTGAAGAGGGCGCTGTTCTGCCGGAGCGCGTTCGTGGCCATGAAGCCCGGGCCGGCGGCATCTTCAATCTGGCGGGCAACCGCATCCGCTTGATCGAGGTCGTCGATCTTGAACTCAAGAACCGAGATCAGATCGCTCAGTCCAAACAAGCGTTGGGCGTCCGAGAGCCGCGTGAACGCCCAACTGGAATCGTAATCGAAAAAGCCCGAATGAAAGATTCCAACGACGCGGAAACGGGTGTATTTCGGGACAGTTCCGAACGGGGTAAGTTCGCCCTGCGGACTAACGAGCGTTACCACCGATCCGACGGTGGCGCCGAGGTTGTCAGCCATGTCTTTGCCGAGGACGATTGGCGGCATCGCGGCCACGCGCTGGGCCACGCCTTCGAGGGAGTCCGGAGACTGATCGGCTGGTGGCGGGATTGTCGCATCCGGCTGATTCTTTTCTTCGAGCGGCGCTGCGGAGCCTTCGGTCACGGAGTTCAGCAGATCTCCGACTTTCCGTTCGTACTGAGGGATCATGCCTTTCAGAACGGCTCCGCGAGCGCGAGGTCCGCGGGAGATCAGAACTTGCTCGAAGATGGCCGGAGCCGCCGCGACGACATGCGGTTGCTTCGCCAGGCGGTCCATGAGCGTGGGCCAGTCTTTGATGCCGTCGTCGGCGATGCGCTGCAGGGTGATGTGCGACGTGGATCCCAGCAGGCGCTGCTGGAGGTCCTGACGAAATCCGTTATTGATGGCGAGGGCGACGACGAGCGAGGCGACTCCGGCAGCGACTCCGACAACGGAGATGCCGGTGATGATGCCGATGAAAGCTTGTCTTCGCTTCGCTCGGAGATAGCGGCGGGCTATGAAAAGTTCAAAGCGCATGAAGAGGTTTCAGCCGTCAGCTATCGGCGTTCAGCCAAGTCGGATTATAAGGTCATCGTGAGTCTTTAAAACGATGATGATTTTCCAACTGGTTCAGGCCGTTCTTGCGAGTCCGGCTCTACGCGGACAGGTTGGGTCGGAAGCGGCCGCGTCCATTGGAAGAAGATTCCGTAGGCGACGAGTTCCCACCACGCCAGAGCCGTAATGGTAACCACGGCTTCGACCACGAACTCGCGGAAATTGAAGTGCCCGGCAGGACCTCTCGCGGCAAGGGTGCCGTTAATTACCGCTCCCGCACACGCGATGGCGGCAAGCACGCCAACGGTGGCTATCCGGCGCGACACCGAGGGTGCGCCTGCAATTAGATGATCAGCGGGCTTGGTATTTCGGTACCACCATACGAACCACAGCACCAGGATTGCGATGCCGAGGACCGTGCTGGCATGCTGGAAAAGTTTGTAATACGGAAGCGTCCCGAGAACAGGAACGTGGACCATTTCACGCAGCAGAGCCCAGTGATGGTAGAACCAGCCGGTTCGATGAGTAAATGAATCCCACAACAAATGGGTGAATGCGCCCACGAGGATCGAGATCACGATGAGGAGAAAGCGTCCGAGGCCCCGAAATTGAAATTCGTCGAGGTGATCGGCCAATCTGCGCTGGATGGAGTCTGGCAAGAGCATGCTGGCAGGACGCTTCACGAAGTTGTGAAACATCCACAAGATGACCAATGCAACGGGAAGCGTAAGGATGAAAAGGCCACGGAGAGTGTGGCCGTAGCGGTCCATTGGGATGAGGAGAAGAAAATATTCGAAGTCCGGGGCGAGAGTACCGATCACAAGAGCCGAGGGGATAAGAGGAAAACGCCGAAAGGGCAACGCGGCAGCCGCGTGAGAGAGCGTGAATGGCACTTCTCCATTATATAGACGCGGAATCTGGAAGAGACTGCGCCGACCCGAATCACTCATGAAATCTGGGTAGAACAGCCGGGACCTTTTGGCGATAAACGGCATGTGCGCTTCCGAAGCGCTTCCCTAGTTCAGAATCTTCCATGCGGATCATGATCGCTCCGGTGACAACTGCGAAAGCAGTCAGGAGCCAGCAGACGAGAAGACCAGTACCGGTGCTCCAAGCCAGCATCTCGCAGAGATGTGCCAGATAGATAGGATGACGGACATGGGAACGGATACCGGTTGTGATCAGGCGATCATCGTCATGATCAGCGCGCACTTCGGGTAAGCCTCCCAGTTGCGCCCAGCTGAAGTGTGCTCCGGCGCGGGAATAGATGAAGATGCCTGTCGCGAAGAGCCCGGCCGCCGGAATCCAACTCCATGGAGTGGAGTAGATCGTCACGCTACGCCAAGGACCCGTCAGAACTCCGATCCCGAGCCACATAGTGAACCACGCCGGGACCAGGACGCGGAACGGGGAACGCACGCGGGCGCGCCACCGATGAGCGCGGGGATGCACCATCAGCCAGAACGAAGGGATGGTGGAGTAGACGACGCACGCCAGCCATCCGAAGATGCGAACGAGGTGCATGGTGCGATTCTAGTCGCGCAGCGATTCTGCGGTGCATGGTCTCTCGATTCGGCCTGCACCTCACCGGGATATACCTGATTCCCTTCGAGCCTGCCATACTGTGAGAATGGGGCGTATTTTCCTCAACGAAAATTGGCTTCCGAAGTCGGTTCTCTGCCTGAGAACTTACGATCGACACAAATTCTTGCTGGACTTCATCGCTGGAGTCACGGTAGGGCTGGTGGCGTTGCCGCTGGCGATGGCATTTTCCATCGCATCAGGGCTGACGCCGCAGGCCGGCATTTACTGCGCAATTGTCACGGGCTTTCTGATCTCAGCGCTGGGGGGATCGAAGACGCAGATCGGCGGTCCGACTGGTGCGTTCGTGGTCGTCGTTGCAGGCATCATCGCGGTGCACGGAGTCGACGGCCTATTTATGTGCACAGTGATGGCTGGCGTGCTGCTGGTCATCATGGGACTGACGGGACTGGGCACGGCAGTGAAGTTTATTCCGCGACCGGTCGTCATCGGATTCACGAACGGCATTGCTGTGTTGATCGCCAGCACGCAGATCAAAGATTTCTTTGGACTCCATCTCGACAAAGTTCCGGGTGTGTTTTGGCTTCGCATGGAGGCGCTGGCCGGGAGCTTTCATACCCTGTCGATCGAAGCAACGGCGCTGGCGGTGTTCACGCTGCTGACGCTGATCATCTGCCGCAGCGTCTCGGCGCGCATTCCGGGACCGATCGTCGCGCTGATTCTGGCTACGGCCGCTGTTTACTTCTTTAAACTTCCGGTGGAGACGATAGGAACGCGATTCGGCGGAATTCCAAGTGGGCTGCCGCATCTGCAGATTCCAAAATTCCGGACGGACCTGATTCACGGACTTCTAGGACCCGCATTCACTGTGGCGATGCTGGGCGCGATTGAGTCGTTGATGTCGGCCGTCGTCGCCGATCGCATGAGCAATGACCGGCACAATCCTAATGTGGAGTTGATGGCGCAGGGCGTGGCGAACGTTTTCTCGCCGATGTTCGGTGGCCTACCGGCTACGGGAGCGATTGCGCGAACCGCGACAAATATTCGTTCCGGAGCACAATCACCGGTAGCCGGAATCATTCATGCACTCACGCTCTTGTGCATTCTGCTCTTCGCCGCTCCGCTGGTGAGTTATGTGCCGATGGCGGCGCTGGCGGGAATTCTGATGGTGGTCGCTTACAACATGGGTGAGTGGCGCGAGATTCCTCAACTTCTGAAATTGACGAAGACCGATATCAGCATCTGGCTGGTGACGTTCGCCTTGACCGTTTTCGCGGACCTTACGGTAGCAGTCGAGGCGGGAATGATTCTGGCGGCGCTGCTGTTCATCAGCCGCGTGGCTTCGACCACGACGGTTTCTCAGGTGACCGACGATTACGTGGAAGACGGACGCGTGCACATTCTGCAGGACAAGGACATTCCTTATTACGCGACGATCTTCCGTATTCATGGGCCGTTCCTGTTTGGCGCGACAGACAAAATTCATGCGGTGACGGAGAATCTGCACCGTCTGCCGCCCGTGGTGATTCTGCGGCTACGAAATATGACGGCGCTCGATGCGACTGGGCTGTTCGCCATCGAAGAAGTCGCCAAAGAATTGCAATCCAGCAAGCGGACGCTGATCTTGTGCGGGGCGCGTGAACAGCCGGCTCAACTGATTCAGCAGGCGGAGTTCGCGGAAGTCATCGGCAAAGAGAACATCTGCGATAACGTGCAGCACGCGCTGCGGAGGGCTGAAGAAGTGTTTGAAGGCCTGGAGGCGACCGCAGCGATCAAGAGCTAGCGTCGCCCTGTTTCACCCTGATTGGGAAGCCGAGCTTTACTCGGCGGACAGCCGGGGCGGCCGTCCCCACATGAACCTTATCCCGGTCACGTTCACTTCAGTAGCTTGCAACCGCCATTTTCCCTTATTCTCTAGTTGTCTTGAGACTACTCTTCTGATGATCATCAACCTCGCGGAACGCGCGCATAACCACAACTGGGAACTCGACCCGGTCATCCGCTCCTTGCTGGATACGGACTTCTACAAGCTGCTGATGCTCCAGTTCATCTGGAAACATTTTCCTAAAACGCGCGTGACGTTTTCGCTTTATAACCGACATCCTTCGGTGCGGATGGCTGACATCGTTCATGTTGAAGAACTGAAGGTGCAACTGCAGCACGTGCGGGGGAGGAGGTTTCGGAAGTCCGAATTAGTGTGGCTGGCGGGCAATACGTTTTACGGACGTCGCGGCATTTTTGAACCGGCGTTCCTGGAATGGCTCGAGAACGACTTCCAGCTGTCGGACTATCAGCTTCGAGTGAGCGATGGGCAGATCAACTTGACGTTTGAGGGCGCGTGGACCGAGACCACGATGTGGGAGCTCTACGCGTTGGCCATTCTTGATGAATTGAAGACGCGGGCGCACTTGAAGACGCTGAGCGAGTTCGGGATCGACATCTTATACGCGCGGGCCAAGACGAAGCTCTGGAACAAAATCGAACGACTACGCGGTGTGCCCGGGTTGAGCGTGGCGGATTTTGGCACGCGGCGACGTCACAGTTTCTTGTGGCAGGAGTATGTCGTCGTCGCCATGGCGTCGAATCTTGGCAACAATTTTATCGGGACTTCGAATGCTTTCCTGGCGCACAAACACGATCTGGAAGCGATTGGAACCAATGCGCACGAGATCCCAATGGTAATGGCGGCCCTGGCGCCGGATGACATTGCGCTGAAGGATTCGCAATACCGAGTGCTCGACTTGTGGCGGCAGAGCTACGAAGGGGCGTTGCGCGTCATGCTGCCGGACACGTTCGGCACAACGCAGTTTCTGGCAGGTGCGCCGGATTGGGCCGCTGACTGGACGGGACAACGCGTCGACAGCAAGGATCCGTTTGTCGCTGGCGACGAATATATCGAGTGGCTGAAGGCGCGGGGACGAGATCCGCGGGAGAAGTTGCTGATTGCGTCGGACACTCTGGATGTGGATGCGATTCTCGGGCTGCATGCATATTTTGGAGGAGCACTGGCGAAGGGTGTGCGGATGGAGGATTTTCAAAGCGCGGCGGATTTTCACGACGCCAACAAATGGACATCTGACCGCCGCATACGCTTCAGCGCCGGATGGGGAACGCTACTGACGAATGATTTCCGGGGATGCAACCCGAATGGCGGCGATGGATTGGATCCGATCAGCTTGATCTGCAAAGTATCGAGCGTGGAAGGGCGTCCGGCGGTGAAGCTTTCCGATAACTATGCCAAGGCGTTGGGACCGGCATCTGAAGTGGAGCGGTACCGTCGAGTGTTCGGGACGGCGGGGATCTCGAATGCTCCCGTTGTGGCGTGACCCGACCGAACGGCGCAACTTAAGACCGAAATCAAGATCAACCACGACGAACTGGAGTGTTGTCCTGTGCGTTTTATTCGTTCCGCACGGCCCTGCACAGCTTTTGATTTCTATGTCACATTAGATATAGATGCCAGCCACCGACGACGCCAGGGCCGGACGCGCCGCCTTTACCCATCCTGGGTTTGTGCTGTTTCAGATTGCGCGCTTTCTCATCGTCGCGGCCGTCGAGATGCAGGCAGTCGCCGTCGGGTGGCAGGTCTATGAGATCACCAAGCGTCCTCTCGATCTCGGCTACGTTGGGCTGGCGCAGTTTCTGCCGGGAATTCTGCTGTTTCCGATCTCGGGGCACATATCAGACCGGTACCAGCGCAGCAAGGTTCTCTCGGCGTGTTACGCGGGATACGCGGTTTGCTTCGCGCTGCTGTTGATATTGTCCGAACGAGGTACGCCCTGCGATCACGTCGATCTATGTCGTTCTGATTTTGATCGGCATCGTGCGATCGTTTAACGCCACAGCCAGCCGTTCGATTCTGCCGCAGTTGGTGCCAACGGAACATTTCCCTAACGCCGTGGCGTGGAATGCCACCATTTTTCAGGCGGCGACGATTCTCGGGCCGTCGTTTGGCGGCATTGTGTATGCGGCGTTTCACGGACCGTCTGCGGTATATGTCATCGCGACGGTCACGGCTATCGGGGCGACGATTTCTTCGTTCCGCATCAAGCCTGAAGTTAAAGCGCGCCCGCGCGAGCCCATGACCGCAAAGACAGTCTTCGCCGGGCTGCATTACATCTGGAACAAGAAACTGATTCTGGGCGCAATCTCGCTGGATCTTTTCGCCGTGTTGTTGGGCGGTGCCGTCGCGCTGCTCCCAGTGTATGCGCGGGAAATCCTGCACACCGGGCCGTGGGGACTGGGATTGTTACGTACCGCTCCGGGAGCGGGCGCGGCGGTGATGGCGGTTCTTCTGGCGCATCGACCGTTGCGAGGGAAATCTGGACATACGCTGCTTTGGGCGGTCGGGGGATTCGGAATCTTCACCATCATCTTCGGCCTGTCGCGCAGCTTGACGGTTTCTCTAATCGCGTTGTTCCTGCTGGGCGCGAGCGACATGATCAGCGTCATCATTCGAGCCACGCTTACGCAGCTTGCAACTCCTGACGAGATGCGCGGTCGAGTGACCGCGGTCGATATGATCTTCATTGGAACGTCGAACGAATTCGGGCAGTTTGAGTCCGGCGTCACCGCACAATGGTTTGGAACTGTACACGCGGTGGTTCTGGGTGGCATCGGTACGCTGATCGTCATCGGGCTCTGGGCATGGTGGTTCCCCGAGTTGCGCAATGCGGGCGAGCTTCACGCCATCACGACCGAGAGCCCGCCAAAAGCCTCGCAGAACACGGCAGAGGGCGAAAGCCTTCCTACATAGGTACCCTTGAGGAACTCAGCTGTCGAGCTTCGCTCGACCGGACAGCCGAGGGCGGCTGTCCCCACATACCCCGCAATTCCTGATCGCCGTCATAAAGGAAATCGATTTCCGGTACGGGCGTAGGAATGCCGTAGAATGGCGGCTTCATTCAACGTCACTCAACATCGGGAAGGATCCCGTTTGATCGAACGTTACTTCCATCTCAAAGAAAATCAGACCAGCATCCGCAGCGAATTTCTCGGCGGGCTGACCACTTTCATCACCATGGCGTACATCGTGGTGGTGAATCCGCAAATTCTGGCGAAAGCGGGAGTGCCGATCGAGGGCGTCGTCTTCGCCACGTGTGCTTCTGCCGCGCTCGCGACCCTGGTCATGGGTGTTTACGCGAATTATCCGATCGCGCTGGCTCCGGGCATGTCGCTGAACGCGTACTTCACCTACGTAGTGTGTCTGGGAATGCACGTTCCGTGGCAGACGGCGCTCGGCGTCATTTTCATCTCGGGCATGGCGTTCCTGCTTCTCACGGTGACGCGCGTGCGAGAGCAAATTGTGAATGGGATTCCGAACTGCCTGAAGCATTCGACCGCGGGCGGGATCGGCATGTTCATCGCCTTCGTCGGTCTGCGGAACGCAAACCTGGTGGTGGCAAATCCCGCGACGTTCGTCAGCCTTGGCAGCTTTGGCAATCACGAAGCGCAACTTGCGTGTCTTGGGCTGGCAATCATGCTGATCCTCATGACGCGGAAAATCACCGGAGCGATTCTAATCGGAGTGCTGGCAACGACCGGCATTGGGATTCTGCGCCATATGTCGAAATTGCCGGAATCGATCTTTTCCTGGCCGCACCCATCGTCGACGTGGCTGCAGCTTGATCTGCGCGGAGCGCTCCACCTGGGCTTGTTCGAAATCATCTTCGTGTTTCTTTTCGTGGATCTCTTCGACAACGTTGGAACACTCGTAGGCGTTTGCGAGCAGGGCGGATTCGTGAAGGATGGGAAGATTCCGCGAGTGGGCCGCGCTTTGATTTCGGATGCGGTGGGAACAGTCTTTGGAGCATTGGCCGGAACGTCGACGGTCACAAGCTACATCGAGAGTGCTGCTGGAGTTGCTGCCGGCGCACGGACGGGGCTTGCGAACATTTTTACCGCCGCTCTGTTTCTACTGGCGGCGTTCTGCGCCCCGCTGGCGGCGGCAATTCCTGGATATGCGACTGCGCCAGCGTTGATTCTGGTGGGCGCGTTGATGACCGAATCGATTGGACGCGTCGAGTGGGCTGAATTCACCGAGGCGATTCCGGCATTCGTCACGCTGGT
Organism: uncultured Acidobacteriota bacterium; assembly: GCA_963787685.1. Lineage (GTDB taxonomy): Bacteria > Acidobacteriota > Terriglobia > Terriglobales > Acidobacteriaceae > Sulfotelmatobacter. The sequence goes on along the minus strand of CAWBED010000014.1, from coordinate 159,940 downwards.
GGCAACGCCGTTGACATTCAGCATCGCTACCGGGCTCAGCCTGGGATTGATTTCTTACACGCTGGTGAAGGTTGCTGCCGGAAAGTTTCGTGAGGTGAGTCCGGTCATCTGGATCCTGACCGTATTGTTTGTCTTCCGCTATGTGTATCTCGCGGCCGAGTAGGATTACGGCACACTTACGGTGACGGTTGCGGTCGTCCGGCCGTATTGGTTGGTCGCGTAAAGGGTGTAGGTGGTGGTGGCCGTTGGATTCACAGTCACGCTCGTATCGCGCACTGCGCCCGGTCCAGGAGAAACGATTACGTAATCGGCACTGCCAGCCGTCCACGAGAGCGTCACGCTCCCTCCCGAAGAAACGTGCGAGGCGGATGCCGTAAAGCTGCTGACGGTGGGCGCTGCGCCAGTCGGGTAATTCGCGCTGGTGTAGACCGGACTCATCTGCACGACTTCAAACGCCGACGCCGGCACGGTCTTGAGCGAATCGAGATCGGAACCCCATCGACTGTCGGACACTCCCGTCACAAACAGAGAGCTTCCGTTGTCCGCGAGGATCAGGCCATAGTGCTGCATGGCCGTGAGGATGACTTGCATCTGCGAGTCGAAGCCAGAAATGTCATAGCTGGACTTCAAGCGCAGCCGCATCCCCATGGGTGGCGCCGTCGGATCACTCGACGTCGCCGCCCAGTGGGATGCTGGGGGAGTGAATGCTGCGCTGGTTTGGGGGAGGGTAAAGCGAAAAGCATGCTTGATGCTGCCGGAAGCAACTTCGTCGTAGCGGACGAGGCCAGGAAAGATTGGCAAGCCGGCCGCGTCGGCGGAAGTCCAGGTATAAGGACGCTGCTCGTCGCCGAGCAGATCCCACACCGCAGTCGAATCGGCGTTCCAACTGCCGTCCGAATTCACCGAAGAGTTATAGAGTTCGTATAGAAAGCAGTTGCCGTTGTCGAGCACCAAGACGTGGCGATCTCCGGTGCTGGACGAGCCGCCTTCTACGGGAGCGCTCGCCGGAACCGGCATCGGGCCGGGATCGCTTTCATCCGGATAGGCTCCGAGATTCACGTTCACCAGAGACTGACTGCCATTGACCACCACGTAGGGAATGCCATACGTGGGATCAGTGCCCCAGTCAGGATGCACATTTACGGAGCCGACCCAATTGGTGATGATCGTACTGGAGTTGGGATCGACGGGCGCGGAAGAGATGTCGGTGTTCCACAAACTGCTGCTGGCAAAGGGAACGAATCCGTTAAGGCTGGCCGTTTGGCCGGTGGACATTACGCTACAGGCTAGATTGCTGCCGCCCGTACCCCCGTTATTTCCACCCGAACTTCCAGTGCCGCCATTCCCACCGCTTTTATTCGAAGAAGTTGAGATTCCGGAACAGGCCGTGAGCCAAACGATCTGCGTAAACAGAATCGAGAGCAACAGGGGGAGTTTCCAGCCTGATCCGGAGCCTCGCATCACGAGAATGATTGTGCGCGATGAGTTGCCTGACGGAAAGAGGCCTTTCGGACATGTCCCGATTCTAGGTTGGGTGAGCGATTCGGCCGAGCGGATCGTGATTGCGCGGGTCAGTTGCAGATCAAAATGCTGTGCTGATTCGCGCGAGATCCTTCGCTCCGCCTGAACAGCGGCTACGCTCAGGACGACGCCGGAGTGAAGATATCTGGTTAAATTCTGGGCCGCCTTTTTTCTATTTCATTTCCCGTGCAGCACCGTCTTGGCCGCGCCCATGTTTTCGTATTTGTCGTAGACGCGGACAACAACGACGTGCTCAGCAGCCGCGTCCTTCTCAGCTTCAAGTGGAACTTTGAAATCGTAGTCTTCTGTCTTTGCGTCCGAGAGTTGGCCGACGGGATCGACGTACTTCCAGTCGCCAGCATCCACGGAAAATTCGGCGCGGCGGATGGAAGAGAATCCGTCTTCCGCGCGGAAGTGGACGTGGATTTGAGCGCCTTCGAGCGTAGCCGTCAGATTCTCGATGCGCGGAGCGGTTGTATCGACTTCAAATCGTCGGCTCTCTCGCGAAGCGGTCAGAGCTTCGCCCGGTGAATGCGAAGGTGAATCCGAAGCGACTACCTTAACCGTGTAGCCTCCATCGGGCAGCAGGCTGGCATCGAAGGAGTAGGCTTTGTCGGAGAGATTGTCTTTCAGCAGAAGCCAGCGCGATTCGCCGTCGCCGCGATAGTAAACGGAATACACGAGCTGATCGTCGTTCTCATCGTGCGCGTTCCACTTCACGCCGATCGAATCGCGGTCATGACTGCTCGGTACGGGAGAATCAAAATGAGTGCCGGATGATCCACCGACGTCCGTTCCAAGCGTAAGTCCAGTAGATTTTGAGAGAGTCTGATAGCGAACGCCGATCTGAACCGTGACGTCGTCGATCTCAGGCGCCACGTTTTTCGGAAGATAATTCAACGTGACGGTATCGACCGCAGGCTTGGTATTGCCCGCATGAAGAACAACTTTCCACTGAGCGTAGCGCGCCGCGGGAACTGCCATATCTGCGCTCTTGGTTAGATCCACCTGCTTCCATGGGCTCCAGTTGCGATCGGGATTGTCGACGTTGCCGCTGCGCGCCAGGAGATCGACGTTGCCGGCGCCGCGAAATTCGACGCGTCCCCAACGGGAGAAAATCTTGGCGTCGAAAACGTCACTCTCGTAAGACCCTTCGCTGGCAAGACCGGGACCCAGCACGAAAATTTTTCCCAGATTGCTGCTTGCGGCGTAGAGTCCGCCTCCCGGAGCCTTGGCAAAACCGGTGACCTGCGACGCGGGAGCCTTCAGTAAATCCGTGAACTCGTCTGAACCGTCAATCGCGAAGACATGGCCTCGGTTTCCGGTACCTGCCAGCAACTTGTCGTGGGAGTCGAAGGCAAGCGCGTAGACGATGTCATCGTGCGAGGACCAAAGCCGCAAGGGCGATCCATCCGCGGCAATGCGATACACGTCGGAACCTCCGCTCGCACCCGATCCCGAAGACGGGATCTGTATGGCCGGGGTCGAGGAGACGAGAGGCACAGGGCCGGTGCTTGCGGTGGGCAGAGTCGGCGTTGTGGGCAGCGTGAGCAGCAGAGACGTTGTGCTTGAGGACGAAGATCCCGCGCGCTTCTCACCGACTCCCGCGGCATAGATATTTCCCTCGCGATCGAGTGCGAGAGCGGTGATTTCCTTCTTCGGAGCGCTGTACAGCACGAAGCCTTCCCCTGCGGGAGAAATGCGGTAGACCAACCCGCTGCCATCGGTACCGGCGATCACGTTTCCTTGCGAGTCCAGAGCGAGCACGCGGATATGGGTCTCGTCACTCTTGAAGAAGAGCGAGTGATCGCCTTTAGGGCTGACCTTGTAGATCTCGCCGTGATCTCCGGTCGCCACATAAAGATTGCCGGGCTTGTCGAGGAGGAGGTCCCATATGTATTTCGTGGTGGGAGCGAAGTAGACCGAGGAACTCCAGGAAGGATCCAACGCTGGCTTGGCTGCATCTTTCTGAGCGGAGTCCGCGGACTTGTTCTCAGACTTGGCGAGATCACTTTTCTCGCCCGGCTTGTGCTCGATTTTGTAGACCTTGCCATCGGGGGCCGTCGCGGCGTAAATCACGCCACCCGGGCCGACCTTGAGCGCTTGCACCTGCAGTTCCTGCGGCTCGAAAATGATGGACGATTTTCCGTCGGGCGTGATGCGATACACGCGCGCGGGAGATCCGGTGGCGGCATAAACATTTCCGGCGTCGTCTGCCGCAACCGCCCAGATATATGTTGACGGTGTCGCATAGAGAAGCTTGAACGACGGAGCGAGTTCGAGTCCGCCAGTGGATCGAATGGCGATCCCGTCAGTCGTGCCTTTCACCAGGTCATCGAACTTGGACTGTTCCCATGTGCGCGTGCCTTCCGCGAGCAGCAGCGCGGGAAGCAAACAAACAGCAAGTAAGAGGAGAAAGAAACGGAAAGAATGCAAAAGCCTGAGGACAGCGTGCAATGTCGTACCTCGATTCAGAATCCGGCCAGAGGCCGACGGGCGGCGGTCGTGGAATAGCCCGAAAACTTCAGGTTAACACGTGGTATCGTAGATTTTTATGCATTCTGCGCGACAGAAACTCCTCACCACGCTGGCTCACAAGTCGTTTCGGCTGGGTGAGTTCAAACTTTCTTCCGGCGGGACCAGCGACTACTACATCGATTGCCGCACCACAACGCTCGATGCCAAGGGATCGCGTCTGACGGGGGAAGTTTTTCTGGAGGAGATCCGGCAGCGCGGATGGAAGCCGCGCGCGATCGGCGGACTGACCATGGGCGCCGACCCGATCGTCGTGGCGGTCTCGGTGGTGAGCGGCGAGGTTGACGGCTTCCTGGTGCGCAAATCCGAGAAGCAGCATGGGACGGGACAGCGCATCGAAGGCTTCCGCGAAAAGGGCGCGCGCGTGGTGATTGTCGACGACGTCTGCACGACGGGCGCATCAACCGTTCAGGCAATCGAAGCGGCTCGCGAATTTGGATTCGAAATCGCCGGGGTGATGTGCCTGGTCGAGCGTGAAGAGGCCAAAGGGCGCCCGAATGTTGAGAAGGCAGCGGCTCCGGCAACATTCATTTCCATCTTTACCGCCAACGACGTGCGAAAAGAGCATGTACTGCAAAATGACGATACCGAGCCGAGCCTCTATGCCGTGTCGTCGATTTGCGAAGTATGTGGCAGGCCAGCCGTGACCAACAATCCACGGAGCCGGTGCGAGGCGCATAAGAATTGAGAGATTGAGCCATTGAGCTATTTGGCGTTTCAATCGCTCGACGACTTAATCACTGAATGACTGAATTCCTATGATTCAAACTCTCGAATGGACCGACAAAGGGGTACGCTTCATCGATCAGACGAAGCTGCCTACCGAAGAAGTTTATGTGACCTGCAAGACGCACGAGCAGGTAGCCGACGTGATTCGCAACATGGTGGTGCGCGGCGCTCCGGCGATCGGCGTGGCAGCCGCGATGGGGATTGCGCTTGGCGTCAATAATTCGAAGGCAGAATCGACCGGCGACCTGAAGCGCGACTTCGACCAGATTTGCGATCTCATCGGCAAGACGCGGCCTACCGCGGTGAATCTTTTCTGGGCCATTCGCCGCATGCAGGAAAAATTCGAACGCATTCGTATCCGGCCGATTCCACAATTGAAGCAGGGATTGATCGAAGAGGCGCAGCGCATGCACGCCGAAGACATCGCGGCCAACCAGGCGATGGGACGTCATGGCGCGATGCTCATGCCGAACGAAGGTGGAGTGCTCACGCACTGCAACGCCGGCGCGCTGGCGACTGCGGGATATGGGACTGCGCTGGGCGTGATCCGCGCGGCCGTGGAGCAGGGAAAAAAGATTCATGTGTATGCGGACGAGACGCGGCCATTCTTGCAAGGCTCGCGGCTCACTGCCTGGGAGTTGATGAAAGATGGCATCCCGACCACCGTAATTTCCGACAACATGGCGGGTGCGATGATGAAGCAGGGCAAGATTGGCGCCATTGTGGTCGGAGCTGATCGCATCGCGGCCAACGGAGACGTCGCCAACAAAATTGGGACGTATACGGTCGCGATCCTGGCAAAGGAACACGGGATCCCTTTCTACGTGGCCGCGCCGATCTCGACGGTCGATCTTGCGTGCGTCGACGGCAGCCAAATTCCGATCGAACAGCGTAATAGCAAAGAAGTAACCCACATCGCCGGGAAGCAGATGGTTCCGGACGGGGTGGAAGTTGAGAATCCCGCTTTCGACGTGACCCCGGCAAAATATGTGACGGCAATCGTCACGGAAAAAGGAATCGCGCGCGCACCTTACGAAGATTCACTTCGCCAGCAGGCTGGACAAGAGGCCGAAGTCCATCCGTAACGCTTCGTGGTTGACGTTTTGTCAGAAAAAGTTGCCCGATCGTAAAAAGATGTAAAGCCCGGAAATCCGGGCCTCTCTCCGCTACTTATTCTCCAGGTTCGGGTTAACTCAGGCGGCAACTTAAGCGTGCTAATCTGAAATCAGAAGACCCGAGTCTGCGCAACCACTCGTTGAGGGGGACCCCAATGTCGCTTCGCAATCGCATCATTCTACCGATCGCTCTTTCGATCGCACTTTCCGCACTCGCCGCTCTCGCCGGCTGCGGCAACGCTTCCAGCATTGTCAATCCAACTCCGCCGCCGAGCGGCAGCTTCAGCGCCAGCAATCTGAATGGCACGTATGTATTTTCGGTTTCGGGCGTTGATGCCAACGGAGCGCCCTATGCGGCTGCCGGGACCATCACCGCGAACGGAACAGGGGGCATTACAGGCGGCGCGATTGATATGAACGATGTGGAGTTTTCAGCGCCCGTGCCCAATCTTGCTGTCGGAAGCAACAGCACTTACAAGGTCAGCGTCGACGGACGAGGAGAGGCGACGTTAAACGTCACTACTCCTCTTGGCAGCAGTATCGTTCTTGATTTTGTGCTGCAGGACAGCTCGCACGGACTGGTGACGGAGTTTGACAACACCGCAACCGGCAGCGGAACGCTAGACGCACAAACTGCCAGTGTTTCGCCAGCTGGATCCTATGCGTTCAGTATGTTCGGAGCTTCCTACAGCAGTGGAAGTTCGTTCGTTACGGTTGGAAACTTCACGGTAGGAAGCGGCGGTACGTTCACCGGGCTAGAGGATTCCAACAGTGGCGGTCTCGCTTATCCGGATGAAGCGCTTACAGGTCAGGTAGTCCTTGGACCGTCTTCTGCGCCATCAACAACGTTGACCACCGGACCATTCGGCACGCTCACCTTCGACGCCTTCGCCATCGATGCGACTCATCTCAAGCTGATTGAGATGGACACATTTGCAACGTTCAACGGTGATGCGTACTCGCAATCGAGCACTACGATACCAACTGGAGCTTTGGCGTTCACATTGGCGGGGGGTATCTCGGCTCCGGTCGCTGCGGGAGGCTTCATGGTTACCGACGGGGCGGGCAATATCACATCCGCGTCCACCGAGGATGTGAATGACGCTGGAAACATTTCCACGGCGCCCGTTTCTTTCTCTGGACAATATGCATCTGCATCGGGGGAGACCGGACGCTATACGCTAACCAACCTCGCGGGATTTGTCGGCGGCACGGAATACGCAGCCTATCCTTCCAGCGGCGGTACACTGCTGTTGGAAATTGACGATTCTGGCCTCATGTCCGGCGCGGCTTACACTCAAACGGCGCCCTCCACGTTTTCGACGTCAGCAGGATACGGATTGAACCTTTCGGGCTTCAATCAGACTGACAGCGCGGAGGTGGACGACATCGCCGAGTTCGCGACTAGCGCGAGCGGAGCCACTGTAACTGGCGTGATTGACGAAAACGCGGCTGGCGTCGGACCAAACTTCGGGTTGGCCCTCAGCGGGACTTATACAACACCGGACTCCAACGGGCGAGGTCAAATCGCAGCCAACGCGGGCACTAGCTCGAACAGTACGCTCAACGGAGGCTTTGGCATTACGTACTACACCGTAGACGGGACAACCTTCCCGTTTATTGAAACAGACAACGCTACAGGCCAAGTTGCGATGGGAGTGTTCCTGGCGCAGAATCCCAGCGCGTCTTCCTCCGCGGTGGCCAAACCCCACATGTTCGTTGTGAGGCCGCTGATCAGGGCGAAGTCGTCATTCAAGAAGCTGAAGTAAGCAATCGCTGAAGATTCAACAAATCAAAGGGCGCGGCCTCAAGCCGCGCCCTATTTTTTATTCCGACTCTTTGCTCTTTATCGCACGACTGCCCTATGTCTCAGACATTCCAACCTTGGTTGCCGCACCAACACTCGATCCACGCTTTGCACTGGCGGCGATCCACGCGACTAAGCGGTACAAAAGCAATACGCCCAACACAGTCGCGTACTCCAACGGCTTCTTCAAATCTGCCTTCACCAGCCAGATGTAATGGATGACTCCGGCGGCGGCGCTGAAATAAATCAGGCGGTGAAGCATCTGCCAGCGCTTCCCCAGCTTTCGGATCGCCCACTTCGTCGAGGTCAGAGCCAACGGAATCATCAGCACGAAGGCGGTCATGCCCGCGGTGATGAACTTGCGCTTGGCGATGTCCTTCAACATTTCGTGGACGTCGAAAAACTTGTCGAGCCAGACGTAGGTCATCAGGTGCAGCGTGCCATAGAAAAATGCGTAAAGCCCGAGCATGCGCCGCCAGCTGATGAGCCAGTACTGCCGCGTGAGCTTTCGGAGCGGTGTGATCGACAACGTCACGAGGAGAAAAGTCAGCGTCCAATCGCCGGTGCTGTGCGTGATGGCTTCAATCGGATTCGCGCCGAGCCCGGCATGAAATCCACGCCACACAAGCCGTGCCAGCGGCACAAGGCACGCGAGGAACAGGACGGGTTTGAGGTAGCGAAGCATTTGAAAGCAGTGGGGAGTGACTAGTGGCTAGTGATCAATGCCAGCGGTAGCTCACCACTTTTTCACTTACCACTTGTCACTGGCGACTGCCTTAAAAATTCTTCTTCAAATCCATGCCGCTATACAGGCTCGCGACCTGATCGTAGCCGTTGAACATCAATGTGGGGCGCTTGAAGAATTCGCCGAGCCTGCGTTCTTTGGCCTGGCTCCAGCGAGGATGGTCCACGTTCGGGTTCACGTTGGCGTAAAAACCGTACTCTCGCGGTGCGGAGAGATTCCATGTATTCTCCGGCTGCTTGTCGGTGAAGCGGATACGAACGATCGCCTTCGCGCTCTTGAAACCGTATTTCCAGGGCAAAATCATGCGGATGGGCGCGCCGTCCTGGTTGGGAAGATCCTCGCCATACATGCCGAAGCAAAGCAACGCGAGTGGATGCATGGCTTCGTCCATGCGCAAACCTTCGACGTAGGGCCACTGAAGAACTGCACGCTGCTGGCCCGGCATCTGTCGCAAATCCATGAGCGTGGTGAACTCGACGTACTTCGCTTTACTGGTTGGGTTCACGCGCTTGATCAGTTCGCTCAACGAAAAACCAACCCATGGCACCACGATCGACCAGCCTTCGACGCATCGATGGCGATAGATGCGCTCCTCGGGAGGAGCCATCTTGATGATCTCGTCCACATCGAGTTCCTGCTTCTTGTCCACCAGGCCGTCGATCTTCACCTTCCACGGACGCGTGCGGAAGTTCTTCGCCAGTTCGGCGGGCTCTTCCTTTTCGGTCGAGAACTCGTAGTAGTTGTTGTAGTGGGTGACGTCTTTGTAGGGCGTGATGGTCTCGGTGGTGCTGAAGGAACTCTTCTGGATGCCGTTAATCTTGTTTCCCGCGAGAACTGTGGCAGTAGGGTTAATTGTTTCGCGAAGTCCAATGCCCGTGGCAGCAGCAGCTCCGGCAATTGCAGCGCTGGCCAGAAATTTGCGCCGGTTAAAGTACAAGCTCTTGGGAGTGATCTCCGACGAGCGAATGTCTTGCGTCTTCTTGATGAGCATCAGCAACCCCAGTATGTGTACGCCGATCCGCAGTCGATGGATTCCGGCCAACTACTATCTTCAATCAAATAGGACGCTTAGATTGTAAAAAAGTTGCACGGGAGGCTCGCTGGGCAGAAATTCCCTGCGAATGCGGCTACAACCAAGAGAGTGCTATCCCAGCACTTCCCTGACTTTTCGCGAAAGGCTCTGCAGGCTAAAAGGTTTTTGCAGGAAGGCAGTGCCGCTTTCAATGGATCCGTCGCTGATAATCGCGTCTTCGGTGTACCCGGAAAGATAGAGCACCTTCGTCTCCGGGCGTGATTGCGCGAGATGTTTCACCAGCTCGCGGCCGCTCATTCCCGGCATGACGACGTCGGTGATGACTAGGCTAATGGTCCCTTTATAGCGCGCGGCCTCCGCCAGGCCAGCTTCTCCGCTGTCGGCCTCGAGTACTTGATAGCCCTTCGCTGCGAGGGTGTCGCGCACGAGCTGACGGACAGATTCTTCATCCTCCACCAACAAGACCGTTTCAGTGCCGCCCAGAGCCGGATCCGGCGCCGGCGTGGTGTGCTTTTCAGCCGTTCCTTCCACCTGTGGCAGATAGATGTGGAAAGAAGTGCCGCGTCCCTGTTCGCTCTGGACCATGACGTATCCTCCGCTTTGCTTCACGATCCCGTATACAGTGGAGAGGCCCAGCCCGGTTCCCTTGCCTTTTTCTTTCGTCGTAAAGAACGGCTCGAAGATTCGCGACTGAGTCTCCTTGTCCATGCCCGTCCCCGTGTCGCTGACGGAGAGCATGACGTAAACACCCGGGCGGATGAATTGCTGGCCGCGACGATGGCTTTCATCCATCACAATGTTCTGGGTTTGAATGGTGAGCTTACCTCCGCCGGACATCGCATCCTTGGCATTCACCACCAGGTTCATCAGCACCTGTTCGAGTTGCCCGGCATCGGCTCGGGTGTGCGGCGCGGTGGGAGCCAGAACCGTTACCAGCTCAATGTTCTCGCCGATCAGCGGGCGCAGAAGGCGCTCCATGTCCTGCACGATCGCATTCACGTCGACGACTTTCAGTTCCAGCAACTGCTTACGACTGAAGGCGAGCAATTGCCGCGTCAACGTGGTTGCGCGGTCTGCCGCCAACTGGATTGCGCGTCCTTTTTCGTGAAGTGGATGATCGAGTGGAAGCTTGGCGAGAATAACTTCGGCGTATCCGCTGATGACCATCAAAAGATTATTGAAATCGTGGGCGACACCGCCGGCCAGACGCCCTACAGCTTCCATCTTCTGCGCCTGGCGAAACTGATCCTCAAGGGCGCGGCGGTCCGTGACGTCTTCGGCGATTGCCTCGAGCACATCGGCGGGCTCGTCGGCGCTGCTGACCGCACGGCCGCTGATCCGTACCGTGATTGTGTTCCCCTCTTTGCGCTTCCACTTCACTTCGATTCCATCGAGGCGGCCGGTCCGGCGGAATTCATCGATGAGCCGCGCGTGCTCCTGGGGTTGCGCAAACACGTCCTTCTCCGGATCGAGTAGCAGAACCTCCTCCGCGGATTCATACCCAAGCATCGTGATGAGCGCAGGATTGATATCGAGGAACCGCCCTTCGAGACTGGAACGATAGATGCCGTACACCGAGCTCTGCACCAGGGAACGGTAGCGGGCTTCGGAACGGCGCAATGCCTGCTCGTTTCGCTTGATCTCTACGGCACTTGCGACCTGGCGCGCGACGAACGTGAGAATCTCCTTGTCGCGCTCGCCGTACCGAATGTTTTTGGAATATGTCTGCACGACCAGGGCGCCAAATGTATGGCTGTTCACTCGGAGCGGGACGCCCATCCAGTCGAGAGATCGCGATCCGTTGCGCGCCACTTCGCCGCGATCCTCCATGCCCTGCAGCACTTCAGGAGTGGCCAGCAGAGAATCCCCGGTGCGAATGAGATGATCGGTGAGGCCGCGTGCCAGCTTCTTCGGAGCAGGGGCGGTGTCCTGTTCGTCTACGAAGTAGGGAAAGCTGAGTAACTCGGTGGCCGGATCGTAGAGCGCGATATAAAAATTCCGTGCATACATCAATTCGTCGACTATGCCGTGAACGGCGGCGAAGAACTGCTGCAGATCGTGCGCGCTGCTGCTTTTCTCGGCGACCCGATAAAGCGCGGAACTGAGCGCCTCGACACGCCTGCGATCGGAGATGTCGTGATATCCCGCGTAAAAGCCGGCGAACTTGCCGTCCTGCAGAAGGGGCGCGCAGGAGACAGAAACGTCCAACAAGGCACCCTCTTTTTTTCTCCGCTTGGTCTCGAGTGTGATGCGTTCGCCCTTGGCGAGGGTTTCGGAAATCCATCGCGCCTCCGCCAGGCGATCGGGTGGAACGACAAGATTTTCCAAAGGCTGCCCAAGGATCTCAGCAAGACCGTAGCCGAACATCTGCGCGAACGTTGAGTTGGCCCACAGAATGCGATGGTTCAGATCCGCAATGCATAAAGCATCCGGCGATGCCTGCGACATCTGTTCGAGAAATTGAGAATGCGCTACCGCATTTTTTACTTGTTGCGCTGGGCCCGGCAACGGAGGGGCGGGGCAAGAAACGTCCGAGCAGGAACCGTTGGCCTTCGGAGTGGAAGTTCCGGGAGGCAGGAGGGTGGGCGGAGCGCCGCTCTCCAGGGCCCTTTTCAGGCGACTCGCGTGAGCGAGGTCCTGCTGTCCGTTTTGAGTGACACGATCGCCCATCTGCGAATTCCCCCCTCAGAAAATCGCAGTAAATAGCGTAGATCGCAGGTCACTGCGCCGAAAGTTACGGGGGTAATCCCAAAACGGCGCGCTCCACAAGAGGACGGTATTTGTACCCTGCTGAAAGTACAACTACTTTGGGTAGTCTCATTGTTATAGCGCCTGGCTATTTCACATGCCACAATGGCGCCACGACGTAACAATTTGGAAGCCTCGACAAGTGCAACCCTGTGCGGGGGAACTTCTTGGCGAGAGGAGCTAGACATGTGCCGCTTTAGGACGGGAGCTGTCGCTTTTGGTTCACGCTTGGCGCTTTTGCTGTTTTTCACTCTCACAATCGCGATCTCGTCTTCGCTCGCGCAGACGCCGGGAGTCACCGACAACAGCATTCTGATCGGCTCTTGCTCGGCGCTGGATGGTCCGACGCACTTCCTCGGCCAGCAGACCGTGATGGGAGCGACCGTCTATTTGCACGCAATCAATGACGAGGGAGGAATTTTCGGCCGCAAGATCCAACTTCTCGCCTTCGACGACAGCTACGATCCGGAAAAAGCGCCCGCATGCTTCAAGCGCATGACGAAGGAAGGCGTATTCGCGTTGGGGTTCTTCGTGGGAACTCCGACCGCGAAGGTGTACGTGCCGATGGCACAAGAGGAGAAAATTCCGGTCGTCGGACTCTTCACGGGCGCGCAGATGCTGTATGAACCTCTCAAGCACTACGTAATCAACGTGCGCGCGAGTTATTACGACGAGACCAAAGAGCAAGTCGACAAATTGTGGGAGAACGGCATCCACAAGATCGGCGTGCTTTACCAGGATGATGCGTTCGGCAAAACGGTGCTCGATGGCGTCAAACTCGCGCTGCAGAAGCACAACGCTACGCCAGTTGGATTAGGAACGTTTGAGCGGAACGCCACCGACGTGGATGCGGGGCTCAGAGATGTGATGGCGGCGCATCCCCAGGCGGTCGTGGTTGTTGGTCCGTATTCGCCGGTGGCGGCGGCAGTCAAAAAAGCGCACGAGTCGGGATGGCGGCCACAATTCCTGACCGTATCGTTTGTCGGTACCGAGGAATTCATTAAAGAAGCCGGACCGGACGCTGAGGGAACAATCATCACGCAGGTGATACCTCCGTACGATCGAACGGACTATCCCACAGTCGCGCTGTACCGGAAATATCTGACGAAATACAATCCGTCGGCGACGCCGAGCTTTGTTAGCTTTGAGGGATTCGTGGACGCGATGGTACTCGTGGAAGGACTGAAACGCGCGGGCAAGGATCCGTCACGAGAGAAATTCGTTTCGGGCATTGAGTCGATTCACGAAATGAATATCGGGCTCGGCCCGAAGCTGATTCTGAGTTACAGCCCGTCGGATCACAAAGGATTCGATAGCGTTTACGCAACGATCGTGAAAAACGGGCAACCGGTTTTGCTTACGGATTGGTCGGGCTTGGGGAAGTAAATACACTTCAGGAAACGGCTCGGCGAGCAAAGACAAAACAGCGGCGCACCCAATCTCGACGCTGATTTCATAAACCCATTTCATCTGCAAAAGTTGCGCTTTCGGATCGATCGCGATCAATGGCGGCGCTTCGGTTCAAAGATGCATCTCACGCATATCCCTCCGCATCCAAGAATTAACCAGGTAGTTAATTAGTAAAGATTCGTCAAGGTCGGAGGTGACCTTTATGACTGTTCAAAGAAAGAAGAGCTGGATGACGATGGCGGGGTCGCTGTTGGCGGTGGGGCTTTTGAGCGCAACGCTCATGGCTCAGAGCGCAGCAGCCTCGCGTTATGACGGACAAATTCAAGATGTCGTCGCGCAAAAGATGGCGGCGAAAAAGCAGTTCGGCAACGTGAAGTCGAGCGTGGAAGACGGAATCGTAACGCTCACCGGCACGGTCGATCTCTATCAGCGCAAGCTGGACGCCGCCAAGCTGGCGCGCAAAACTGCCAACGTGCAGGGCGTGCGCAACCTGATCATGGTCGACGGCCCGAACGTTTCGGATGCCCAACTGGAAGACAAACTGGCGACGAAGCTGACGTACGTGCGAGCGGGCTATGACAGCGCATTCAATTACTTCGCAATCGGAGTGAAGGATGGCGTGGTCACGGTGGAAGGCCAGGATCGGACGGGCATTGGCCGCGACGAGGCCATGGCTGATATTGCCAACATGCCCGGAGTCAAGGACGTGATCGACCATGTCTCGATCGCACCAGTCTCGATGTTCGATGACGGCATCCGCTTGCGGGCAATGCGAGCGATCTATCGGGACCCGGTGCTGAGCCGGTACGCCATGGATCCAGCGCGGCCGATCCGCATCATCGTTGCCAACGGGCACGTGACGCTGTACGGCGAGGTCGACAACAATGCCGACAAGAACATCGCTGGCATCCGTGCCGGACAGATTTTTGGCGCGTTCAGCGTGGAGAACAAACTGCAAGTGGCAGGAAAATCGTAAGTATCACTCATGCTGAACAGTAGGCGCGGCCACGAGCCGCGCCTTTTTCATTTCTCAGGTGGCGTGTGCTCAAACGGCAGCTTCGTGTAGCGCGCTTTCTCTACTTCAATCACGAGGACGACGCGTCCCTCAGGCTGGCGCATGGGGAAGGGTTTGCCTGTGTATTTTTGTGAGATCGGATCCATAACTTTCAGATCAGGATCAGGACGGCGTTCGACCACACGGCCTCTGATCTGCACCTCTTCGTACGGATTCTTGAAGTCCACTATGGACAGCGCCACGCGCGGATCACGGCGCGTATTTTTTCCTTTGAGCGAGTTTTCGCCGGTACAGACGATGACACTGTCGCCGTCGCGGCCGATCCAGACCGGCGTCGCGTTTGGAGAGCCGTCGGGCATGAGTGTCGCGAGATGAGCGAAGTTGGGACGGTCGATCAACTGCTTTACTTCTGGAGAGAGTGTGACAGCCATCTGTACTCCTTTATCGAATCAAGGTAAGCGGTTGATGAGCGAAGCGACGTAGCCTGCTCCGAATCCGTTATCAATATTCACCACACTCACGTTCGAGGCGCACGAATTCAGCATGCCGAGTAGCGCGGCCATTCCCTTGAACGACGCGCCGTAGCCGATGCTCGTGGGAACAGCGATGACGGGAACACCGACCAAGCCTCCGACAACACTGGGCAAAGCTCCCTCCATGCCGGCACAGACGATGACCACGCGCGCCCGGGTCAACGCCTCACGATTTGCCAGCAGACGGTGGATTCCGGCGACCCCAACATCGTAGAAATGTTCCACTTCGTTACCCATCATCTCAGCGGTGACGACTGCTTCTTCGGCAACCGGAATATCACTGGTTCCCGCTGAGACAACGGCAATCACTCCCTTGCCATATTTCGTGGAGTCTTTCTGCAGGACAATCGCGCGCGCTAGTTCGCGAAATTCAACGCCGCGGATTTTTTTCTTCACGGCAGCGAATTGTTTTTCGCTGGCACGCGTCGCCAGAATATTTCCGCCATGCTTCGCCAGGCGAGCGAAGATAGCTGCGGTCTGCGCGGGAGTCTTCCCTTCACCCAAAATAATTTCCGGCATACCTGCTCGAAGGGCGCGATGGTGATCGACTTTGGCGAAGCCGAGGTCTTCGAATGGCAGATGGCGCAGACGATCCACTGCTTCGTCGGGAGTGAGCGTTCGTTTGCGTACTTGCTCGAACAGCTTGCGAATGGATTCGGCGTTCAAGGAAAACTCAGAGCCCGGCTTTCGGTCTTCACCGGGCGAGTTCTAGATTAGCATTCCGAGAAGATCTCACCCCGAGATGTCACGGAGAAACCAGGGAAAAGAACTTAGGCATGTGCGGCGCGTGCTTGTGGACGGGCGATCGAACGAAGTTTGGAGATCACTGTGCCGCAAATCTTACGTGCTATTCCAGGCTCATCGAGATGAGTGAGAAAGAGACGGCGCACGCCGCTGGGAGCCACTTTGCCGGCGACATAGGCGTCGTAAATCTGACTTCCGATGCGATATCCCCACTCCTCGGCCGTCGTTTCGAACTTCTCCGCGTCTGCCTCGATCGCTGCTTGAGCCGCCTTCTCACAGCCCGCGCGAGAGAGTTGCGGCGCGTTGTCCTCGAACGGCGAGGGGCGCGAAGGGTACAACACGCGCGATCCGAAGAAAGCCACGGCATGTTCGATCACGTGACGATAGAAGCGATCAGTCCTTGGAGCTTGCGAACTATCTGGATCGGCCATCAGGCCTTCCATGGATTGGCCATTCAAACGACTCGGCAATCCCTGGCACGCGTGATGGAGAAAGCGAGTGATATCTTCCGCCGCGTGCATCATCTGAAATTCGCGGATGTAGAAGGCATTCACCTGCGGCAGATAAGCGCTGCCTCGCTCTTCGACTGAGGTAAGCAGGGATTCTCGATCCTGCTCGCTGATGCCCTTGCGTGAAAGCAAACGGCCCAACATGGCGTCAGATGTCCCGCCGTAGACTTCCGGCAGCATATCCACAAGAAACTTGGGTTGCGTGCCATTGTGAGGCGAATAGCGATTGATCTCGAGGAATCGAGCCAGGCTGTCGATCAGGTTGTAGATGGTCGGAGCGAAATCCGGACCATCATCGCAACGGCTCCATTGATCGAGAAACAGGCGATAGCTTTCGTATTTTTCCAGCGGCGTGGCGTTGAATACGCAGATCACGTCGTCGTTGACGCGAACGGCTTCCACCTTATCGGCGCGTTCACCAGCAGCGCGCCAGTAGAGGGCATCGATATTCTGCAGAACTGTGAGAACCTTGGCGCCCGGCATTTCCTCCTGTAGCGCACGCGGCAAGTGCGCGGGAGCGAGATGCGATTCACCGAATAACACAAAGATGACCGCGTTGGGATGCCGCTCGCGGATTTCGGCAAGCTTGATTGCAGCATGACGGTCGCGTGCGCCAATTTTGCGCAGGTCTTCGCGCGGCATGCAGTCGAGGCCATAGAGGGCTTCGGCGTGATCGCGCGCCGTTACCAGCAATTCATAGAACGGAGCCCAATCGTATCCCCAATCGAGATCGAAGCGAATACGCTGGCGGAATTCCTGTTCATCGATCTCCCGCCGCCACCATTCGTCGAGAATGTGCTGATCGCGCGCGAAAATAGTTTCTACCCCCAGAACCACCGGACGGTCTCCGGCGAGTGCCCGCTGCTCCATCAGCGATGCAGCCTGACGTTGTGCCGACGGTAGCGCGTGGTAATCACCAATGAGGACGACGTCAGCGCCTCGCACAGCGTCGCGGAGTTGCTGGGCGTCCAGTACAGATTCGTAGTTGCGAAACGCCTGATTGAAATCCCGCAGATACTTGCGGCGGTTATGCGAATCTTGCACCCGGATTTCGCGCTCCACTCCCGCGAGCGCGTGGAGTTGCGCTGCACTGCGGCGAGACCGGAGATTGGACATGGACGCCATTTTTACGACTTCTTAGCTTTCTCTTCCTACCCTTCTTGACTTCTGTAGCAGCGCCTCCCTATGCTCCAACTTCGAGGCAACATTGCCCAACTACTCGCCGAAGAACCTGACCATCGCGACTACCGGAGCCAGTGGAGCCATTTTTCTCCGGCAATTCCTGCAAACCGTGGAACGCGACAGGCGCGTGGAAACGATAAACTTCATCGCTTCCGACAGCGCTCTGCGCGTCATGGCCGAAGAGCTTGGCCTCAAAGGCCGCTCCAATCTCGTTAGCCGGATTCTCGGCACTTCTTCCGGAAATTCCCGCAACCGATCAGCCCGCAAAATTCAAGTTCAAGCCAATACTGACATCGGAGCCAACATCGCGAGCGGTTCCTATCCCGCTGACGCCATGGTTGTTATCCCCTGCAGCGTGGGCACCTTAGCCCGCATCGCAAACGGAGTCGCTGCTCAACTGATCGAGCGCGCTGCCGACGTCTCTCTGAAAGAAAAACGTCCGCTGGTGCTCTGCGTCCGCGAAACGCCGCTCAACAAAATCCACATCCGCAACATGTACCGGGCGGCCGATGCCGGAGCCACAATCTTTCCTCTGATTCCGGCGTTCTACTACCGTCCTGCTTCATTAGATGAGATGGCGCGCGAATTCGCTTACCGTGTGCTGGCTCATCTGGGGCTTCCGCAGCCTCAAGCATTCCACTGGAAAGGCTGACGGATCAATAACTTGCCTGCCTAAGAAATTCTCTTCCCCGCAATTACAGTCATCGGCGTGCGCGGGGCAGGATTTCAGTGTAGATACCCAAAAGTGCTGGAGGCAGATACCCCCCGGACATGTACGGCCGGGGACGCCTTGGTTTTGCGGATTTGCCTGAGTTTTCCAAAGCTGCAATCCGCGGGCGATATCGTAGAATGCGGCAACTTTCCGAGGAAGGCGATCCATGCTCACACGTTGGCTCGTAGCACTGGTCGGATTCGTGTTTCTGGGGACTTTGGCCCACGCCGCGGATGACCGCAATCCATTCGCCGGCGATGCCAAGGCGGCAAAAGCCGGTGAGTACGAATTCCGCATTAACTGCGCCCTCTGTCACGGGCTGGGTGCTCACGGCGGAGGCCGCGGCCCCGACCTTACCCGCGCGCAGAAAAAGCACACGCACTCCGACGCGGACATGTTTCAGGTCATCAGCAACGGGATTCCCGGCACTGCGATGCCGGCGAACGGCACCAACGGGCAAGGCGTCGGCATGACCGATGAAGAGATCTGGCAGATCATTACCTACATCCGCAGCCAGGAAGTGAAAGCTCCGGTCAATTCACAAGGCAATGCGGCGCACGGGAAAGAATTGTTTTACGGCGACGCCAATTGCTCGCTTTGTCACATGGTCGACGGCAAAGGCGGAAGACTCGGGCCCGAGTTGACTGCCGTCGGATCGTCGCGAACGCGTGCGGCGCTCATCGACTCGGTCCGCAATCCGAGCAACCGGCTGGCGTGGGGCCTGACAGAGTCGACGAAAGAATTTCCGCAGGAATATGAGAGCGTCACTGCCGTGACCGCCGACGGGAAAGAGATCAAAGGCGTCACACTGAATGAAGACAGTTTCACCGTGCAGATCATGGATACAACCGAACGGATTCATCTGCTGGAGAAAGACAAATTGCGCTCATTTCAGAAGACGCGCCAGTCGGCGATGCCTCGCTATGCCGACAGCACTCTGAGCGACAAAGATCTGGACGACATCCTGGCCTTCCTGGTCAGCGTGGGGGCGAAATGAGGAGACGCGCCAAGACACAAGGCCTGAAGGCCATCATCCTTTGCATCCTTAACGCAGCCCTCGAGGGATCGCTCTTCCACGGCTGGTCCAAGAGCGCGGTTGTGGCCGGACTGATCGCGCTATCAATCACGATCATCCCTGCTGGCGCCCAAGTCACCTTCGAGCGCCTCGTGAATTCTGCGAAAGAGCCGCAAAACTGGATGACCTATTCCGGCGACTATTCCGGAAAGCGTTTCAGCGGGCTCAACCAGATCAATAAGACGAACGCGCACACGATGGTCGCGAAGTGGGTGTACCAGACTGGCGCGACGGGAAAGCTTGAGACGTCGCCGCTCGCGGTTGACGGAATTCTTTATGCGACGGCGTCAAGATGATCGCGCTTTCGCCCTCGACGCCCGCACTGGTCGCCCCATCTGGATGTACCAGCGGCAAATGCCGAGCGACATTCGTCCATGCTGCGGGCACGTGAATCGAGGGCTGGCAATTCTCGGCGACAAAGTATTTATGGGAACGCTGGACGCCCACGTCATCGCTCTCGACGCCAAAACTGGCAATGTTGTTTGGGACGCGACTGCCGCGGACTATCGCACCGGCCACAGCTTCACCGTCGCGCCGCTGGTCGTGAAGAATCTCATCGTGATTGGAATTTCCGGGGGCGAGTACGGCGTACGCGGATTCATCGACGCCTACGACGCCGACACCGGCGAGCTCAAATGGCGCCTCTATACCGTGCCCGGACCCGGAGAACCGGGACACGATACGTGGGAAGGCGATTCATGGAAGGTTGGCGGAGCTCCTGCGTGGAACACAGGAACGTACGATCCGACAACAAACCAGATTTTCTGGCCAACGGGCAATCCTTCGCCCTCGAATCGCGGCGAGGGGCGCGCCGGAGACAATCTTTACAGCAATTCCCTGCTCGCGCTCAACGCCGACACAGGCAAGATGAATTGGTATTTCCAGTTCACCAAGCACGATGAGCATGATTGGGATGCAACGCAGGTTCCGGTGATGGTCGAAGCCGGCGGCAAACATCTGATCGCACAAGCCAATCGCAATGGATATTTCTACGTAATCGATCGCATGAATGGAAAGCTGCTTTCCGCGACGGCCTACGGCAAGCAGACATGGAGCGACACCAAGGATGCCGAAGGACGTCCGATAGCGAAGAAAGAGGCATCGCCGACGCTCGAAGGCCACACCGTCTGTCCCGGTGCGCTGGGGACGACCAATTTCATGGCGCCGACCTACGATGCGCAGACTGGGTTGTTCTACGTCACTGCGCGCGATCAGTGTGACATCTTCAGCACCGCTCCGCAGCCGTACGAGGCCGGACACGCGTTCTATGGCAGCGCGTATTTTCCATCCGAAGAGGCCCGACCGTACCTGGGATTTTTGAAGGCGATCGATCCAACAACAGGTGAAGTCAAATGGAAGTTCCAGCACACTTCGCCGACATGGTCTGGCGTGCTTTCGACGGCTGGAGGTCTCGTCTTCAGTGGCGACGCCGAAGGAAACTTCATCGCCTTCGATGCATCTTCCGGTAAACCTCTATGGCACTTCCAGATGGGCGGAGCGGTCTATGCGCCCCCGATGGCTTTTGCAGTCGACGGAAAAGAATATGTAGCCATCGCGGCAGGAAGCGCCGTTTACGCTTTTGGGCTTCCGTGATATTGACCAGTTGAATGGACTATGGTCTACTATATACGTCATGAGAGAAATAGCTATCTCCGAGTTCAAAGCCAAGTGTTTGGCAATCCTTGATGAGGTGCAGAAGACCAAGCAGCCGATTCGGGTGACTCGGCGCGGGCGTCCCATCGCGGAGGTTGCCCCTCCTGCGCCGACCAACAATAGGGATTGGATCGGTTCGATGAAGGAAATGAAGATTCTTGGTGACATCATCTCCCCCGCAAATGACGAAGATGATTGGGAGGTACTTCGAGATTGAAACTTCTGCTGGACACACACATATGGTTGTGGAGTCTCCACCAGACAGATCGGCTCGGCGCGAGAGTACGTAGGGAGTTGCGCGACTTGCAAAACGAGCTTTGGCTGTCCCCCATTAGCACATGGGAGGCGCTCATCCTCCACCAGAAAGGTCGAGTGTACTTGGCGCATGATCTGGATCGGTGGATGGCGGAAGCAACAGGACCATTCCGCCAGGCCCCGCTGACCCACGAAATGGTTGCAACCGCGCGAAGCCTTCCGTTGCCGCAGCGCGATCCGGCCGACCGATTCCTGGCAGCAACCGCCAAAGTACTCGATCTCACGCTAGTCACGGCAGATGCCAGTTTGCTGGGGCTGGGAGAAATTTCGACCCTGGGGAATCGATAAGGCAATCCCGATGTGGCAGGTCCCGCAAGTCACTCTCCTCGCTTTTTTCAAGGAAACCGCATGGCTTCACCGCCGCTATTAACTTTTGCGCTTCTGCAATTTCTCCTGATTGACGCCGCGGCGCATTCCGTACTAATCTGCGATTACACCGGAAAGGAGGTGGTCGGATGACAATTTCTGAAGGCAGTTGTAGATGTATCCAAAGACCAGGTGAGGTGGCTGAGACTTAGAGCGGTTGCTCTAAGCGGGGCTTTGGGCGCGGAATTCGCAAGGACTGCGCCGAGAGCTACAGCCCGCACACTACCGGTGATTAAGGATTGACGCGCTTGACGCAGGTCGGTCGAGAGCGCTATCAGGGACCCGGAGTTGCCGAAGAGGCCACGTTAGAGTGACCACCTCTTGGTCAATCCCAAACAGTCCACCGGGCGGCCCGCAGGCCTTGTTCTCACAAGTGCTTGCGGGCCGTTCTATTTTCTGAAGATTGATTTCTTCCCCGTCTGTATTACACGCAAATGACAGCGGTGCACCGCTCGAAGTATTCTGCCTGAGTGTCGAATCTCGACGAATCGAAAGAGCGACTGCGTCTTGCCGGAACCTACGCTGGGATGACGGACGGTGAGCTCCAACATCTTGCACGCGATCCAGAGTCTTTAACGGAAGCAGCGTGGGAGACGCTGGAAGAGGAACTTGACCGCAGAAATCTGGAGCTTCCAACACATACCTTCGATCCTGAGCCAGAGCTCGACCTGCGAACTCTGGTCACGATCCGGCAATTTCGGGATCTTCCCGAAGCTCTCCTGGCGAAAGGCAGCCTCGAGTCGGCGGGCATCGAATGTTTTCTGCGCGACGACAATCTGGTTCGGCTCGACTGGTTCATTTCAAATTTTGTCGGGGGCGTGAAACTTTGCGTGAAGTCCGAAGACGCCGAGACCGCCCAGAAATTGCTCGACGAGCCCATCCTCGAGGGATTGTATGTGCAAGACGTGGGATTGTACGAGCAGCCTCGCTGCCCCAAGTGCCAGTCGCTGGACGTGAATTTTCGCGAACTCGACCGTCCGATTGCCTATCTCAGCGCTTTTCTTAAAGTTCCGATGCCGGTGCAGCGCAAAGGATGGCGCTGC
The DNA here is from genome assembly GCA_963787685.1 of uncultured Acidobacteriota bacterium. Classification (GTDB taxonomy): domain Bacteria; phylum Acidobacteriota; class Terriglobia; order Terriglobales; family Acidobacteriaceae; genus Sulfotelmatobacter. Next base: position 137,150 of record CAWBED010000014.1, on the reverse strand, counting down.
CATTCCTGTGATGCTGAGTGGGATGATGACGGAACGAATGATTCACTGTCCTAGCTTTGCAAATCCCTTTCGGATCACATCCTGCGTGTCTTCGGCTAACTTCAGCGCTGGCAATTCCTCGCGCGTGAACCAGCGAACTTCGGCGGCGTCGCTCGCAGCAAGAAGCTCTCCTCCCACGCGGCGGCAGAGGAAATCAATCAGCACATAGTGATACTGCACGCGCTTCTCGTGGTTGTGCAGAATGCGGTCGTAGACGCCGAGCAGGTCTCCGGGTTCCACGATAAGTCCGGTCTCTTCACGCGCCTCGCGCACGGCAGCCTCTCGCACCAGTTCTCCGACCTCGAGGACGCCTCCGGGAATCGACCACTGCCCTTGAATCGGCGGATGGGCCCGTTTGACCAGCAGAACACGATCGTCCTCGATGATGATCGAGCCGACGCCCACTAACGGAAATTCGGGAAATTCACGTTTCACGAAGAAGTTCTCAGTTCCCAGTTCTCGGTTCTCAGTTCTCACTTCTCAGTAAAGCCCAACCATCCGGATTGAAGATCCAAACCCGCGATTATAGCGGCCGCCTGCCACGCACCTAAGGTGGACATCGTACGCCAATTGCCCATTCGGCTTGCTAGAATGGCGCTCGGAAAGACAGCTATGGCGCTCGAAGAATATAAGCGAAAACGCAGATTCGAAGACACGCCCGAACCTCCGCCAAAGGTGGAGAAAAAGAAGGGTAATCGCTTCGTGGTCCAGAAGCACGATGCGACACGCCTGCACTACGACTTCCGGCTGGAGATGGAAGGCGTACTGAAATCGTGGGCGGTGCCCAAAGGGCCCTCGCTCGATCCGGCGGATAAGCGTCTGGCCATGCAGGTCGAGGATCATCCTGTTTCATACTTTGATTTCGAAGGAAACATTCCCGAAGGCAATTACGGTGCCGGCAGCGTCATGGTGTGGGACGTGGGCACGTGGCAGCCCTTGTCTCCAGTGCAGGTAAATGGGAAATACGTTCCGGGCACGGAAGCCGAGGCTGCGGCGATGCTGGCCAAGGGAGACTTGAAATTCCGGCTGAAGGGAAAACGACTGAAAGGTGACTTCGCGCTGATCAAGATGAAGGGCCGTCGTCCGGGAAGCAAGGGCAACGAATGGCTCATGATCAAGAAGCACGACGACGATGTCGTTGAGGGATACGACGCAGGTGATATTGACGAGTCGGTGCTAAGCAAGCGAAGCATGGACGAAATCGCCGGCGACGCCGGATCACGGGAATGGAAGAGCCGGCCCGCCGGTCGAGGAAAATTGAAAGCACCATGGCTCGCCGACGCGATTGCTCGCGTCGAGAAAAAAAAAGCACGCTGACCACCGGCGACGCGGAAGAACGCAGCGAAAAAGCTAAAGAACAATCTAGAGCGAAATCCTCTGTAAACTCTGTGCCCTCCGTGGTGAAAGCAGTTGGCGCCGTCTCCCGGAAAACCGCCGCCGCCCCGAAGCTAATTTCGGGCCCTGTAAAGCGTCCCATGCCCACGGCGATCCATCCAATGCTCGCAGAGTCCATCGACAAGCCGTTTGACGGACCCGAGTGGTTGTTCGAAATCAAATGGGACGGCTATCGTGCTGTCGCCTTTATTGAAAACGGCAAAGTTCGTTTGGTATCCCGGAATCAGAACGAATTGACCGCGCGCTATCCCGAATTGAAAGACATGGCCCAATTCGTCAAGGGGAAGAATGTCATCCTCGACGGCGAAGTGGTAGCACTCGATGATGAAGGAAAAGCCTCGTTCAGCCTGATGCAGCAGCGAACCGGCTTCCGTCCGGGCGGCAAACGCGCCACTGCCAAAGCGGATGTTCCCGTGCTCTATTACGCATTCGATCTTCTCTACCTCGATGGAGAAGACTGGCGCAAAGTTCCGCTCGAAGAACGGAAGCGGAAGCTGCAGTCCATCGTTAAGACGGGAGACTCGCTCCGTTATTCCGACCACTACGCAGAGCAAGGCAAGTCGCTATTTGAGGTCGCAAGATCCAAAGGATTGGAAGGCATTGTCGCGAAGAAGCGAGAGAGCATTTATGAAGAGCGTCGCAGCCGCGAGTGGCTGAAGATCAAGATCCGGCATCGCGTGGAGTGCGTGGTCGGCGGCTTCACCGAGCCCGAGGGCAGCCGCACGCATTTTGGTTCATTGGTCCTCGGACTCTACGACAAGCAGGAACGGCTGATTCATGTCGGACAGGCGGGAAGCGGATTCAATCAGAAATCGCTGGGCGAAATCTGGAAAACTCTGCAGAAGCTCGAGACCAAGAAGAACCCGTTCCATGGTGAAGTCGAAGCGCTGCGGAAAGTCAGTTGGGTGAAGCCGGAACTCGTCGCCGAAATCGAATACGCCGAATGGACAGGTGGAACCAACGAGGGCAGTGGTCCAAAACTGCGCGCGCCCGTATTCCTGGGATTGCGGGACGACAAAGACCCGAAAGAATGCCTGTTGGAAGACGTGGCCGAGCAGCCGTCAGATTCGAAGTCTTAAATTTTTCGCTGGGCTGGATATCCGAGACCGGTATTCGTTACTGCAGGTCAGGCCACGTTACATGAGCCGGCAACGAAGGCGGAGGAGGAATTGGGGAATAATCAGGGCCTCTCTCGTCTTTGAACGCAAGATCGATATGCGGAATCGATTCCTCCTGTTCGGAGGCAGTCATGAGATTCTTCGCAAGGAGCGCGGACGCAGTGTCCCGATACTTCTCCTGCTCGGCGCTGATGAATTCCTGAAGCTCGCGGTAGAACTGCTCGTTCGACTTGAATTGGATCGTATCTTTAGTCTCGATCTCCCACTCGATATCGTCCTGCGGAATCGCCAACATGCGCGCGATCAAGCTGCGTCGCTGCTCGGGACCTAACACCAGGAAAGTGAAATTCTCGCAACGATTACCCGGGTAGTGTCTCGTCTCGGAGCGGAGCGCATAAATCGGATCCTCGCCTGAAATCAGAATAAAACCGCTTCGTGTCTTTCCCTCCGACAACTCATACACCCCAAATTTCGGCCAGTCCTTGTGAGTGTCGTCAGCGGAACAGCTGCCGGACATTCCGCCACCATAGAGGGCTTCGGCTTTGGACGTAGGACTCGTAATTGTGATAGTGGCGCGACTATGAATGCTCGACAGCAAGTCGGATGCAAAGCCCGCAGGAGGCGCTTGCGCAAGCAAAGCTGCGCCTATGTATTGCAGATTGTGTTCACCGAGGTTTTTGGGAGCCGAGCGATAGAACTCCAGATCGAGCGATTGAGACTCCTCCAACGGCAACCGCGTGAGCAGTATGGCAACCTGATTGGGAAAGTCCCGTGCAAGATTCTGCAGCGTCCGGGCAGAAACCACGGCTTGCAACTGGATCAAAGTGTCAAGCGTGGCGGCCACCGCGTCTCGTTGGTCCAGTTGAAAGGATGTGAGGCCGCCGTCGGCGCTGTCGTCGTCTGGCGGCGCGGGAAGGGCCTCCCATTCCACCACTAAAGAGAGCATTTCAGGTACGAGAGTCTGATCTTTCGTTGCAAGAGCGTAGTGGGCGCCCCAAGCGACGAGGCGTGGGTCTCTGCTCGAGAGCAATTGTTCGATCTTGTCTCGCGGTGATGTCTCAACAGGAGGTGAATCCTGGGCGAGGGCGTGAGTCGCAGCAATGTCCGTTAGGCAGAGCAGGCAGAAAATGCGAAGTATGTTCGTTCGAAACGCAGCCATCGATGTCTCGCCAGGCGTTATCGAAATTGTTTCTGAATTCCGGGAAATTGCTTGTACCTACTTAATGTCCTTCATCGCCATCAGCGTTCCATAGTCTCGGCCGCTGGCATCGACGGCGCGCGCGACCACCGCTGCGAACGCTTCCCTGACTTCCGGATATTTTGCGACCAATGCCTTTATCACCGCCGTATTGTCTTGGAAAGCCTGCGTGGTATTAGAGGCATCGGCCGTCTGGTACCTCACAATCAAATCCAAATCATTCCCTACAGCCTCAGGAAACACCGCAGTGACTTTGTACGTTACGGTTCCTGCGGGAAGATCGACTGGCTTTCCTCCCGTTGGCAAGTCCTTGGGCTGCAAACTTTGAGATTCGTCATACAGGTTGTCGGTTGCCAGCGTGCTCATGAACGACAACGGAGAGATCAGATTTCGAGCCTCGAGATAGAAAAACCACGCATTATGCGTCTGGCCTTTAGTCTTGTAATCGCGGGCGCGGTCCAGGAACCAGTTGCTGTCGTGACCCGCAATGTCGGCGGCCTTGATGTAAAGCCCCGCGAGTTTCCAGTCGGAACCAGTTTGCTGGAGAATTTCCGAAAACATAGTTTTGCCCTTCGGAGAGCTCGCATTTAACAGGACCGCGGCATACTTTCCGGGAGGCAGGTTGTCGAGATAAAAGGCGGCGCTGTTAGAAGTCTGACCGTTTTTGCCGAAGACTCCGCACAGGAATTCGGCATGCGGATCAGGAGTGCCGCTCGACGCGTCCAACACGAAGGATGACTTGAGCGTAGCCTGGGCTCCCGTCAGATCCGGCTGGTGATCCTTAACCGTCGTCTCGATTCCGCCGAAGTCCGATGCCAGGCTCGGAATGGCATTCAGCCGCATCGTCGCAGCGTCACCCTTAGCGGCGAGATCGAAGAAACGCTGGCCAGCCGCGGTGATAGCGGCGCGCGTGGCGTCGTCTAATTCGCCGGACGTCTGACAGCTTTGAGCGTCCGCGTTCGAACTCAAGAAGGCCAGAGAGCACAAAACAATCGAAAACGCACAGCTTTGAAGACGATATGGCGCCAGTTTCATCATGTTCCGCCTTTACTTTCAGAGGGTTGGACGCCTCGGCACAGTGTACGCTTGCCAACACTACCTTGATAAGATTTTATGTGGCCCGAAATGGTTGACTGTAATCGGCTTACGCGAATCCCCGTTCGTGCTATTCCGTCTGGCGCTTGCAAGAGAGTAGCCTCAATACGTTCCATCTGGTGAAGAGTTAGAGGCCACCAGTTCCCTCCAGCCACGCCGGTGCTAGAATTCCGGTAAGGCGGTCTGTGGTGTTCCCAGAAACCAGGCGTTTTGCAGGAGTCGTTATGAGCACGGGACGGAGACTAAACAAGCTGAGCGGCGTCGTACTACTAAGCGCTGCGGTCCTGTGTGTGGGCGGTGTCGCCGAGTCGCATGGGGACTCTGTGCAGACCCAAACCCATCACAAGACGAAAGCCAAGAAACCTCAGCTGCCTCCGTTGCCCTCAGGCCCAACCGGCCGCCCCGTCCAGCAGATTCCTTTGGATTCGATCGCAGCAGTTCCACCGCAAGTCAGCTATCAGGATAAACAGCTGACAATCGTCGCACCGAACTCGACTTTGGCCGATATTCTGCGCGCAGTGCGCAAGCAAACCGGGGCCGATATTGAGATCCCTGCCGCCCCTGAGCGCGTTGTCACGCATCTGGGACCGGGACCGGCTCGTGACGTTCTCTCCGACTTGCTGAACGGTTCCCGCTTTAACTATGTGTTGCTGGGTTCTCCCGGAAACGACGCGATATTGACGCGAGTTGTGCTCGTACCAAAGACTGGGCAGGACGCTGGAGCTCCGCCGGTGCCTACGCCCGATGGTCAGCCTGCCGCGCAAGCCGCCAATACGCCACCTCCGGATCAAGATCCTCAGGCGGACGCTAATGACGCCGATTCGAATGACGACAATGCTGCCGAAGACAACGGTGATCAGGCTGCCGAGGCCGAACAACCACCGGCGGCGAATCCCGATCAGCCTGCCGTGAAGACTCCGCAGCAAATGCTGCAAGAAATGCAGCAACGGCAGCTTATGATCCAGCAAGGACAACAGCAGCAGCAACCGGGCCAACCTCCGGTTCCGGGCACGGTTCCGCATCCGCCTCAAGAATAATAGCTGCAACAAAAATTAATGGGCGCCGCGCCTAAGGTGCGGCCCATTTTGTTTGTGCGGCGAATGTGTGCTGGGAATGACTCTTATTGGAAGGTTTGACCCACAGCAGACAGTCGTCTGCAATTTACGGACGGTTCCCGCGAGGCAATTCGGAATGCGGAGTAAATCGGCTCGCCACTGCGGAGTCGCTGCCGTCCACCATGCTTCTCTGCAAGAGCTTCCAGTCGCGCGCGACCCCGGTTTCGGTGACTGCGCGTGCGGAACGGCCGCTTAGCTCCGATTGCAGCCGTGCTTCCAGAAGCTGCCGGATAAGTTGTGGAGGAGCTTGTCCATTGAAAACATTCTCAGCCGAAATTCCAATCTCTACTAGATCGTCTCCCACCCACATTTGAAGAACGGGTCGTCCCTTTGCGTCAACCGTTGCCGTCGACTTGGACTGCAGTTTCTCCCAAGACTTGTTTTCAGTAGGACTATCGGGAGACGCGCCAACCAGCACGTGTTTGAGTTCCTCGCGATACGCTCGCAAGTCTTCGCGATCCAATGGCGGCTCGGGATCACTACCCAGAACAAATACCATTGCGCCGCGGCCAGGCTCAAAATGGCCGGCTCCCGTTCCCACGTAAACAGCGGCGACGCAGCCCGCAAAGATGGGACTTACTACCGCGCTGGGTACGATATATTTTTTCGATTTGAAGAAGGACTCCACAACGCCGTGGACAGCCGAGCTCCGCGGCATGCTGCCTGGCACCTGCGAAATCACAAGCCGTGAAGACTGCAGCTCAGGATGCCGAACCGTGTACTTCGTCAGCATCTTCGCCATCTGTTTCGGAGTCGTAATGCCGACGTCGGCGACCACGCTCCGATGCAGCGACTTCGGGTAATAGAAGTTCAGAATGTCTTTGGCAAAATCAGCACAATTCCGCGAAACCGTGTGGAAGTGCGACTCGTTCGCTGACGAGTTCAGCTTGCGGATCAAAGCGGCATCTTGCGCCGGAGTGGTCGCAATCTCGAAACCGTAGATCGTTCGGTCGTAGGACGAGCCCACCAGTTCGTACCAGTTGCCTCCTGGCGCTCCGCCTTCTTTGGTATCGGGTGCAATGTCTTCCAAATACTGCCGGCGATAACGGTCGCGAAGAAATGCCGTCATCTTTGAATCGGCGAACAAAGGAATATCTTCGGGGCTTTCCACCGCATAGAGGTACGGGAGGAGTGGGATCGCAACCCAGTCGTATCCGGCGACGCCGTCATAACGGCTGAGAACGATTCCAGTCTCTCCGGGGGCACAGCGGCGCAGGACGAGCGGATTGTCCGCGCAAACGCCAGACAGGTACACCGCAGCATGTCCTGTCGCCGTAAAGAATCCCAGCTTGCCGTATGGCTCCTCGAGAAGGAGCGTGGCGGAAGCATGGGCCATGCCGGCGCAAACCAGCACCAGCACAAACCAGGCACCCACTGCGCGCCGCATCGGCTGAATGTGGCGTAAGACCATAATGACCATTACCCCAGGGAGACTCTACCGTTAAGTCTAACCCGCTTAATTAGAACCCTTTAGCGCAAGATTAGTTGCTATTAAACGAAAAAGCGAGTTACGGAAGTTCAGAAACTCTTGAGGGCTAAAATAGCGAATATTAAGCGAAAATTATCGAGATCATCGTCTGGCCGGGAGGTGCATTAGATTCTTCACTTTGCAGAGTTTCGTAGTTGCTCAATCGCCCACTGAGCGCTCTCGGCGACCGCTTGGTCCTCGTCTGCCGACATTTTCTCGAGAATTGGCAAAAACTCTCTCTTCCCGCTGTTTCCCATGGAGATAGCGGCGTTGCGCCGCAAGCCAGACTGCTTGGTACGGCGAATGGGAGATCCCCGAAATGTCTCTCGGAACTCTTCGGCCGACATTTCCGCGAGCCAGTCAAGTGCTGGATTGACGAGACCCGGGCGAGTTTGGAACTCGGGCGCTGTCGAGGCTGGAGCCTTTCGGTTCCATGGGCACACATCCTGGCAGATGTCGCACCCGAACACGTGCCGGCCGATTCCGGCGCGCATGTCCTCAGGAATCGAGCCACGTTTTTCGATCGTCAAGTAGGCGATGCACCGGTTGGAATCCAGTTGATAAGGCTCCAGCAGAGCATCGGTGGGGCACGCTTCGATGCAACGAGTGCAGGTGCCGCAGCGATCAGGTGCAGGCAGGTCGGGGCGGAGTTCCAGGGAAGTAAGAATCACTCCGAGAAACAGCCAGGAGCCTATTTTCTGGTTAATGATGCAGGTATTTTTTCCGATCCAGCCCACACCGGCATACTTCGCGAAGACGCGCTCAACGATGGGACCCGTATCGACATAGCTGCGCGTGACGAGCGCCGGTTCGAGCCCGGATGCCGCCTCATGAATTTTGCCTTCGACCTGTTTCAATCGTCGAAGAACAGCGTCGTGATAGTCTTCGCGGCTCCAGGCGTAGCGAGAGATCCATCCGCGATCCGGGTCTTGCACTTGCGTGGAATATGGGTGCGCAGTGTTGTAGTTGATAGCACAAACCATCACAGTTCGCGCCCACGGTGCCACGCGAGAAAGCGACGAGCGCTTGAGCGCGCCTTGATCATCTCGCGATTCGAGGTACTTCATCTCGCCGGCTCGTCCGGAGGCGATCCATTCCGGAAAATACTCGAGCTCGCGATTATCCGTCGCAGGTGCAATGCCGGCTAAATCAAATCCGGCATCTGCGGCGGCGCGCAGAACAACAGATCGTAACTCCTCGATGCGAGTGGACAAGAAATTAACCATCTGTTGTTTGGCGGGCCGAATTTACTTATGTCCAGCAGCCTTGTCGGACGCAGCTTTCGTTTCCGCTGTAACGCGCTTCAGGTGGTCCGTGTACGCATTGAGGTTCGGATCGTTGGCCTTTGTGCCTACCTCAATGGCTTTCTGGAATGAACTGGTCGCCAGATCGAGTTTACCGGCACTCTCGTATCCTTCGCCGAGACTGTCATAGACGTTGGCTGAATTTGGATAAAGGGCAACGTTTCGCTGAAACGCGGTGATTGCATCGTCGAATTTCTTCGCGCCCATGAGCCCGTACCCCACTCGGTTGAGAAGGTTTTCGGGTGGCGGAATCTGATACCCGTAACGTTCAGAAAGATCGCGATAGTGCTTATCGATGCTGTCCAAGCCTCCGACAGGAATTCCAGTGCGGGGATCGATTTCAACCTGCCAGTCAGCAAAGATCGTGCGCAAACCGGCATAGTGGGCGCGCAAGACCGTCGATCCATGGTCCTCATCCGGATAACGTGCGGAGTCCCAGCGAAAACCCTTCGGCGCGCTGACCTTCAGCGTCTTCTGAAGCTGTTCGAAACCGTCTCCCATCGGGTTCGGAGTCGCACCCTCATTGGCCAAAGAGAAGAACAGTATCTTGTTCAACTCGGTGTGCGCGACAAAGAATTTTTGTGCGTCGTGAAGCGCGCCCTGATTGTCCCATTGCAGGCTCGGGCTTACGGCGATATACGCCTGAAACATGTCTGGGCGGGTGGTCAGAATATGGATTGCCAGCAGACCTCCGAAGGAGTGCCCGGAAAAGATACGGTAAGGCGCGACGCGGTATTGCTTATCGATCTCTGGCATCAATTCGCTCTGAATGAAATCGAGAAAATGATCGGCGCCGCCGCTGGTAGGAAATGCGACTGTTCCGTCGGGAGCCTTTTCATCCGAACGCGTGGGAGTCAGATCTCGGGTGCGGTCCGTATTAGCGATACCAACCACAATGAGCGGCGGCATTCGATTGTTGCCAACCAGAAAGTCGATGGTGCTGCCGATTTCGTTGATGTGCCCGGGGCCGTCGGTAAGGTACAGCACGGGATAAGTCGATGTGCCCTGGTCATATCCTTGAGGCGTACGAATCCAGATCACGCGATCTTCGTTCAAAACATTCGAGTGCAGCGTAAGTTTCTTCGGGATTGGCGGCGTCAGATCCTGCGCCGGAGAAATCACGGGGACGACGAACATCAAGGCGAGCATCACAAAACGGCAGAAATTGAGCTTCATCAAAGCCTCCGCTTCCTCAGCTACAGACGGAGAAGTTCGCCGACGGTCACCAAAGCATGTATTTCGGTTGAGATTCTACCGCGACTTTCCTACACGCCGAGTTTCTTCACTTCCTCGTTGTAGTACTTGCGGTACAAGATGTCCCATTCCTGGGATCCTTCAAGGATGGTTCGTTTTTGAGAGTCGATCTTCTGGCGGGCGGCAACGTCGATTCTGGCTTCTTGCATCAGCAAGTCTTCGAGAATTTTGCGGGTTTCCTGGCGGATAGTGTTGGGGTCCTCGATGAACTCCACTTCGTCCATCTGCTTGAGAACATCGGAAACCGCCCGCGCCAGCACATTCACTTTGTCTCGGCTCAGTCTCACAACACCGCCTTGTACTTGCGGACCAGCTCCGTTTTCACTTTGCGGAACATCTCCTGGTAGTTGGCACCGGTGTTGCGCATCTCGTCAGAATAGGCTTCCAGAATGACGCGTACTTCGTCGTTGATGCGGTCCTCGAGCGAGAGCTCGTCCACCAATGCGGCGTTCACCCGCTCGGTAACGGCAGGCAAAGCCGCAGTTTCAATGAACTTTCCGGCAATCAACTTCTTAGTCACTTCGCGGGCCAGATAGCCCACATATTCTTTGGAAAAAAGCATGGTTGGATTGAGCGCGTCGCCTGCAACCGTTTGTTTTTAGAATTGAAAAGTGTAACACACGCAGGCACGGAGCGCAGCCGCGATCCACGGCACGCGCCCGGCTTTCAAAAGAGGAGAGGCTTAGCAGAGCGACCCGGTGTATTGCCCCGGCTATCTGTAGAAAGTGGCTATCGCCGTCTCGATGATCGCGGCAGCTAGAAAGATGAACACGAAGTAAGTCGCAACGCGGCTGGCCGAGCTGTCTTGCTGTGTTTCAGGCATTGATCCCCCCGGGGACTGCAACTCTCAAATGACAATTTACCTACAGAACCACGGAGCGGGATTATACACAGTCCAAAATTTAAGGCAAGAGCACGAACCACGGTGGGCAGGCGAGTTCAGCGGACTTCGGGCGAAGACTGGTCACGCAAGGTGTACACAAACTGCCGGATCTCGTGCCTCTCCCGATCAGTCTCCTTCGCGGATTCTTTGACGCATTCTTCGTATCGCTTCACTTCTTCCTTCGCCTTGTCGCCTTCGCCAGACTGACGGTATGCCTGCGCAAGACGATAGTGCGCCTCTTCCATGTGAGGATCAATCTCGATGGCACGTTGATAGTCCGAAATTGCCGCCGGATAACTGCCTCCCTCGAAGTGAACAATCCCGAGTTGCAGGTTGGCAGCGGCCATCTTCGGATCGAGCTGCAACGATTTGTGCAGGAGCGCTTCCACCTCCGAACCGGACGACCGTCCTGGCTGAGCTTTCCGCAACTTCCACAGTGCGACGGCGTAGTAGTAATTCGCCTCGGCACTCTCGGGATGACGCGCCACAAACCGGTGCAGTTTCTCGACAACTTCTGCCGACGGCGCCGACTCGGCACGTTCCATCTTTCCCAGAAAAAGATACGCAGAAGGGTCGTCGGGATTCAGATCTGATGCCTGGCAGATTCTCTTCACCGCCTCATCGTTGGAACCATGCGCGAACAACGCGGCTCCGAGTCCAATGAGCATCCGTTCCGATCGCGGAAACAAATGATTGCCTTTGGTAAAAACTTCGATAGCCGGCTCCGGTGCGTGATGTAGCAGTAATTCTGATCCCCAATCAAACATATAGGGCTCTGTGGGATCGAGTTCGGCAGCGCGCTGGTACTGGCGAACCGCTTCGAGCGGATCTCCAAGTTTCTCCTCCACGTTGCCGAGTAAATGATGCAGTTCGGCTTTGTCGCGCGACACAATCAAACTCTTCGCGCTCTCACGCGCGCGCTCGAAATTTCCGGCGTCGGCATTGGCGAGTGCGAGATCGTACGCGTTTTCGTAATTGCCGGGTTTGATTTTGTCAGCTTTCTCGAGGTACGAAATCGCTTCGACTGCCTTCCCGTTCTCGATCAGCACTTGGCCCAGACGATGATTCGCGTCGAAACTGGACGGTTCGCGCGCCACATCTTCTCGCCGCGATTTTTCTTCCGCAGGATTAGCGCTCGACGATCCCGCCGAGGCCTTGCCGAGTGTGACCGTCTCTTCGGCAAGTTTTTCACGAGTTCGGACGACTGTATCGGAACCGTGCCCTCCGAGATTTGTGGTGTCCATCACGCCGGCAACGGTAAATTGCGGCTGGTCATAAAACTGAGGTTGCATGTCAGCGGTTGAATTGTTCGGATTTTTGGGTGCGCCCAGCGTCAGATCAACCGTCTTCGCTTCTTTTGGAGCGAGAAATATCGGCGGGGCTTGCGCATCCTGATAACCGCTCATAGCGGTGCTCAACACGTAGACGCCACCAAGCAATGCTGCGAAATGATACGTCCCTGCCGCGTCCGTCTGCACCGTAAGCAGCTGAACCTTATCCTTTACCTTCAACTTAACCGTGGCATTCACAACCGCGTTTCCGTGCGGATCATGTACAGTCCCGCTCAACGAAGCGGTATCCTCGGCTTCCTGACAGAGCAGGGGAGAGCAAAGAAAGGAAAAAACAAACAGCGCGAGTATGGCTCGATATGCATTGCGAGAGCGCGCACCAACGTCCGATCGTGATCGTGTTGGGAGAAGACTCATGAAGGTCAGGCGCACTTCCAAGCGTGAATTCTATTCGCCGCATACGCACTCGGCAATGGATCGCTGCTCAATCCTTTCGTGGAACTTCGTGTGCTTCGTGGTGAAAGGGTTAGGCTGAGCGGCGAATAGTGCTGGCGCTCAACCTCTGATATCAATAAAATGCAATGCTTTGTGTCGAACCATCTAAAACGATGCGAACTCATCGAATGCCTAAACTGACTTGGATTTTCTTCACGATCGTCGGATTGTGCCTGTCGTCCGTCGCTCAGCAACAATCTGGAAAGCGCAAGATCATCATCGATCAGGACGCCGCTGGCCCGGGCGGAACGGACCAGCAGTCGATCCTGCTGCTGATCCAGTCGCCGCAAACTGAAGTGCTGGGCGTGACCGTTGTGACGGGCGACGCATGGCTCAAGGAAGAAGTCGCGCACACGCTCCGCATGCTCGAACTCATAGGACGCACGGACATTCCGGTCGTGGCCGGCGCCGAGTATCCGCTGGTGCGCCGCAAAGAAGATACCGAACTGTGGGAGCGACAGTACGGCTCGGTGCCATGGGTCGGAGCCTGGACTCCGCGCTTCTATCACCCTCCTGACCAACTCGGACAAATGCCGGAAGGCAAGCCCACCACGAAGCCGCTCGACGAAGATGCCGCGCACTTCCTGGTGCGCATGGTCCACAAGTATCCCCACGAGATCACGATCTACGCCGGTGGACCGATGACGAATCTTGCCCTCGCCACGACCATCGATCCGGAATTTCCGAGCCTGGCAAAAGAATTAGTGCTCATGGGCGGAAGCTTGAATCCGAGGACCGACGATCCGGAATTCGCCAACACTCCGCGCCACGAATTCAATCTGTGGTTCGATCCCGAGGCCTCGCACACCGTGCTTACGTCGCCGTGGAAGAAGATCGTCTGCACCACGGTCGACATTTCGGTGAAGACGAGAATGACGCAGGATCTGATTGACCGCGTGAAGAAAGGATCGTCGCCCGCGGCTCGCTACATCGGCTCGTACTCACACATTCGCGGCCAGTACAACTATCTGTGGGACGAACTCGCGGCGCTCGCCTGGCTCGATCCCAGCCTGATCACCGCAAAGGACACGCGCTACCTCGATGTAGACCTCAATCGCGGCGCAGGATATGGGAATACTTTGAGCTGGAACGACGGGGACAAGCCAAAGATCGTTGGGCCGATGGCCGAGATCCAGGTCGATCTCGACACTAAGAAGTTCTACGACATGTTCGTCGATCTACTGACGGCGCCGACTCCGAAACCCTAATCCATCGTAGAGATGTCGCTCGCAACCTCTCTGCCAACGGCGAATCGGAAAGACGCTTAGATGAGAGGCTCCTAGTCAGCTTGACGCCAGGTTGCATCGCGACTATATCGAGCGAGCTTCTTCGCGACGACGACTGTCCGCGGACCGAGGTCCTTCTCGTAGATGACTCCATCCTGGTCGACGATGAACGTCATCACACCGGAAGAGCGGTACTCAGCCGGGAACGCCACAACCGCAAAGCCACCAGTCATCTTCCCATCGACGACGTAGCTTTTGCCGCCGCTGCTCGTCTTCTCTCCATTCAGGATTCGGAAGTAATAACCTTGAAACGGCTTCGGCTCTTGATTCGCATCTCCCGGAAGACCATCCACGGCCGCCGCAGCTACCATCGGGCCAATTGGACTCTCAGGCTGCCCGGCACTCGCTTCCCAATAAAGGCCGTTGTGCTTCCCCGGTTCACTGAACAGCTTCCCCGCATACTGCCGGGCCGATTCGCCATCGTGCGGCTGTGAATAGTATTCCTTCTCTGCATCAACCAGTTCGTGACAAACCTGAATCACCGATAGCTCGTTGCGGCCGATTCTCCGGTACAAGATCTCTTGCTTGCCCGCAGCTGTATCGAAATACCATTCGCTGCCTTTGTGCACCAACGGAATCGGAGTCGGCCAGTTTTCTGCGCCGATGTAGAGAATGGTTTTTCCGTCCGGCTCGTTCACCATGCGGTGCATCTGCTTGTATTTCTGGACAAACTCATCTCGGTTCTGCTTGTCCTCGGCCGGATCACCGGAGGAAACAATCTCTTTTGCGTCCGGTCCGAGAATACTTAAGAGAGCGGCCTCGTCCTGTGCCTGCAGAGCCTCAAGTAGCGCGTGGCACGCCTTTCCAGCAGACGAAAATGTCTTTTCGCCGGGCTCTTGAGCGGCCACACGGCTTGGAAAACATGCAAAGCCACCGGCGAGAATCGCCACTGCGGCGAATTTCGTGGCGATGTTTTGTAACGTATGCAACGTATTTCTTTCGTCGAACATTGTGCTATCTCCTCACGGGCGGCTTAGGTCGCTTTGCTGTGAAACGATCACCACGGTTAACGGCGACCACCGCCTCCGTGCCCGCCTCCGCCGTGCATCCCGCCCCCTCCGCCGAAGCTTGCTTGTCCCCGCGAAGAGAAGCCGCGCGCGTCGCCGCCACGGCTGATTCCACCAAAAGCGCCTGGCCGGCCTCCACCGACACGACCACCTGGGGCGACTGCGCGTCCTCCAGGATTTCCATATCCGCGCATCCCGCGATCTCCTCGGCCGAAAGCCGCGCCCCCGCGGTAGTTTCCGTGAAAATATGCATTCCGATCGTAGAACGCGTGGCTATGAAACGCGTACGGACCGCCTCCGTAGAGGACTCCTCGGCGTCCCCATTCATATCCCCAGTGATTCCAGCCCCACCCGTACCCAAAAAACGGTCCGATCCCGAATCCGACACCGAAGGAAATATACGGCCCTCCCACGCCCCACCACGGATAGAAGCCTGGCCAGAGCCCAATCGGATAGCCGTATACGAGCCCGGGATCGTATACCGGAACGTAAACCACATTGGGATCCGCCGGTTGAATATCGATGTTATCTCCCTGATCGGTCACGGTCTGTTGGGGCGTGCTCTTCAAAGTTCCGGCTTGCTTCGCTTTCGCACGCAGAGACTGGATGGCGTTCATGACATCCGCCTGCTGGTTATAATTCGCGTCTCCCACCTCGGACGTCCACGAAAGATCCTTGTCCATATTGGCCAGCACCGATGGAAACTGCGTCAGCGCCTTGACGCTCGGATCCCAATCCTGCTTATCAACTTCAGCCGCGAGTTGCTCGCCCTTTAAGTCCGGGCTCTGCTGAAGAAACCGCTCGGCCTCAACGATCTGGGTTGGATACGCGGAGGCTGCGAGGATCTGGGCCACCAACGCATCCGGATACAAGGCGATCGGCGCCAGGAGTTGCTCGAGTTGCTGCTCAGTCAACTGGGCGTTCTGCGGTTGCTCCGGAGGCGGCGCTTCGGTTTGGGCAGGAGGCTGCGCTTCGGTTTGGGCAGGAGGCGAAGGCGGAGAGGCGGGCTCCTGTTCCTGCGGCACTGCGAACGATGGCGCCGCAATAACCGGCAGAGTAGCAACCAAGAAAATGGCTTCGGACAAAACCTTATTGCAGAAAATCGTCTTTCTCATTATCGGCCGCCTGCCCGTGGCGCTACAGATATCTCACACCTACGGGATACATTGTTCGATGCTTCTGCGAAGCACGAGGATCGCTCTTTTTGTGTAAATCCTTGGGTTAATCCCGGGACAGACTCTCACATTCACAGTAACTCCGGCCGAGCTCGGCAGATCACGGATAATCGAACAAGCTCATGAATCCGAAATCCATGTGCAACTGCTGATGGCAATGGAATAGCGTCAGCCCGGGATTGTCGGCGACGAAGTCGATCTCTGCCTCCTGATACCCACCAAGCATTACTACATCCTTGAAAATTCCAGCGCTGAATTTGCCGGAGATCTTGGTCAGCTCAAAGCTATGACGGTGAAGGTGAATGGGATGAATATCGTCGCTCGCATTCCGCATGCGTATGCGATAACGCTTTCCTTGTTTTAAGTGGAATGAAGCGGGAGTGGTTTCGCCGGTCATCGGATACGCCACTCCGTTGATTTTCCACCGATTGAATCCTTCCTCGGCGGCGTTCTCTTTTACAAAGATCATGTCGAAAGTTTCATCCGGAACCGAGGCAGCCGCGCCTGGCTTTGCAAATCGCAGATAGTTCCAATGAAACGGCGTCGGCTCGATCCACTGTCCTTTGCCCTTCTGCCCCGCATATTCGACGACGATCCCCATTCCATGATGCCGGTCGTCTTTGTCCAGATCTCCGAGAATCCAGACTCCGGGATGATTCATCTCGACGATCGCAGAGACGCGCTCCGCCGTTCCCAGCCAAAGCACCGGCACCAGAGCGGGATTCGGTACGGGGTTTCCGTCGAGAGCGATCACGCGAAATGAATGTCCGGGCAAAGCGAGGCTGCGAATTTCCGTCGCGCTCCCGTTCAGAATATGAAAGAGCACGCGCTCACCCTGCTTGACGCGAATCGGATCACCGTGTCCGAGCATGCGACCGTTGATCGTGAATGACCCGTAGCCAACCTCGTAGCCGTGAGGCATTCCTTTGGCGAGCGACGCCTTCATCGCAGACTCGCCCTGTTCTTCCAGCGATTTGTTCGTAACCGGAGGCAAAAAGTTCTGCGCCATATCACCGCCGCGGCTGAAGGTCGGTTCAAATTCTTTCAGCACTAGAAAAATCTCGCGATCATAGTTTCCAGGTTCGCTCTTGGGCTCGATATACACCGGCCCGACCTGTCCGCTATATTGCCCCGCTGCCAGATTCGCGCCTGCGCGGTTGTGCGTGTGATAGAAGCGAAAGCCCGCGGGACGGGGCGTAAACGTGATCCGCCGCTTGCCATGCGCTGGGATAAACGGCGTACCCTCTTCCGACGCCCCATCCACATCCGGCGCCACCATCTGTCCGTGCCAGTGCAGCTGTTCGGGCACATCGGTGTCGTTGAAGATGTCGACCGTCACCGGCTGACCCTCTTTCAGCCGGATCAGCGGACCCGGAAACTGTCCGTTGTAATTCGCGATCGAGATGATGCGATCCTTTCCGATCTCGATCGGAGACACCCGGATGCGCAAGGTGTAATCCGCTTGCTTCGACTCGGAAGATTCCGGTCTGTTCCCGGTCTGTGCTGGCAAAAATCGACCTGAGCGCGGCACCAAAAGCGATCCCGTGGAAACGGCCGCAGTCTTGAGAAAGCTTCGCCTCGATTGAAAAAAGCCGCTCATGACGTCGCCCTTCCTTGGCAGAAGTTGGATTCACATATCGGTCGTGCGTTGCATGGAAATGTATCGAAGAAATATTCTCGGTCGCCAATCGCAGTCAGCGTGCGCTTCATAGATGCATCCGTCCGGCGGCAATGCTACGCTCTTCGCCATGCTGCCTTTGCGCCATGTTTTATTCTTCGTCACCCTTCTCTGCATTCCGCTCTTCTCCCAGAATGCGGTCGACCTCAAGCCTTCTCCGCAACAAACCGAGTGGCAGGATCTGGAGATGGGCGCGATCATCCACTTCGGCCCAAACACATTCCTTGATCGCGAATGGGGCGACGGCACCGCCGATCCGAAAGTATTCAATCCAACCCAATTTGATCCGGAACAATGGATGCAAGCTCTGCAAGCGGCTGGAATGAAATATGTAATTTTCGTCGCTAAGCATCACGACGGCTTCTGTCTCTGGCCCACGTCGCAGACCGATTACAGCGTCAAGAGCAGCCCCTGGGAAAATGGCCAGGGAAACGTCGTTGAACGCGTCGAGCAGGCTGCCAGAAAACATGGCCTCAAGTTCGGCGTTTACCTCTCGCCCTGGGATCGTCACGAGCCCCGCTACAACAATTCCGCCGAATACGACAAGTATTATGCCGCCGAACTCGATGAGTTGGCGCAGGGCTACGGCGATCTCGAGGAGTTCTGGCTCGATGGCGCCGGCAGCGGAGGTCACGTCTACAACTTCCCGCGCATCATCGAAGAGCTCCGCACCTATCAACCCAACGCGCTCGTGTTTGCTGACGTCGGTCTTTTCGAATACGGCGACATTCGCTGGGTTGGAAACGAAGACGGAAAGATTCCGTACGAAAATTGGAACGTCATCGACCGCCATGGATACTTGCGATGGCGCCCTGTCGAAGCCGACACTCCTTTGCGCAAGGGACACTGGTTCTGGCATCCGAATGACGAGGCCAGCCTCAAGAGCCTGCCGGAGCTGATCACGACATATGAACAAACCGTCGGCCGAGGAGGACAACTCGTGCTCGGAATCGCTCCCGATCGCCGGGGACTGCTACCCGAAGCCGACGTCCAACGACTCAAGGAATTTGGGGCGGCCATTCGCCAGCGCTACGGCCACAATCTCGCGTTGAACCACGTCAGGTCGACGCCAGAGCAGGAACTCGCGCTCGATGGCAACCCGGATACTTTTTGGTCAGCACCTGCGGGATCCCATCATGCCGTACTCGAATTAGATTTCGAGAAGCCGATCACCTTCGATCAAGCGCTCACAATGGAGTGGCTAAGTGCCGGGCAGCACGTCCAGCAATATGCCATTGAAGTCTTCAAGGAAGGAAAGTGGACCGCAGTCGCCCGAGGGCGTGCGATCGGGCATAAGAAGATCGATCACTTTGCTACGGTGACGGCGACTCGGGTGCGCTTAAATATTCTCTCTTCATCTGCCGAAGCGCACATCCGCGAGTTCCAGTTGTTCCGCTTAGAAGACACGCCACATTAGCGCGTGCGCATAAATGCGCCCGCACTCAGCTAGACTCGCCGCACATCAATGCCGCGCTCGACGAACGGCGCAATCGCCTTATCCGTCGCGCGCGTGTCGGTAATCAACATGTGAATGCTCGATAAAGGACAGATCAGCGCAGGATTCACAATGCCGATCTTGCTTGAGTCGGCCACAACGACGGTCTGCTTCGCTTGCTGAATCATCGTACGGAACGTCAGGCCCTCCTCGGGCTCAATCACGGTGATGCCGCGAGCGATATCAATTCCGCAGACGCTGACAAACACCCTGTCCATGTAGACGTCGCTCAACGAAGTAGTGGCAGCGTGCCCCACTAGCGAAAACGATCCGGCCCACTGCACGAAACCGCCCGTAACGAATGTCTTCAGGCCCGGACAATTGCTCAGTTCCATCGCGATGTTGATGGCGTTGGTGATCACGCGGATGTTGTGCCGGTTCCTTAGATTCCGCGCCACGTGAGTCGCGGTCGTTCCTGCGGTAAACCCGACTGTTTCGTTTTCCTGAATAAGTTCTGCTGCGGTGAGGCCGATCCGGCGCTTCTCGGCGGTGCGGTGCTGCTCGCGGTTTTGAAAGAGCGAGTCGTAGCGGAACGGCTCGTAAAGCAACGGCTCGACCAGAGTGACGCCGCCATGTGTCCGCCGCACCAGGCCTTTAGCTTCGAGCTTGACGAGATCGCGCCGTACGCTCGCCGCCGAAGCCCCCAGTCGCGCCAGCAAATCTTCTAGAGAAACGCTGCCTTCCTGCCGCAACTCTCGCAAGATTTGGTCCGCTCGATTCCGTGCTTTCACCCGAGCCTCAATTCTTCTTTCGTCTTCCTACCGTCGATGTGCAAAATCGTTCTTCGGAAGCACCGCAATGATCGGATCAGCCTAATGCAATCATCTTTTCTTGACAATCTTCCACATTCGGTGCGATAAGTGATTCCCCCGGGGTGAGAGGTACTTCCCCTCTGGGCACCCATCTGCTTCAAGGAGTCGGTTATGAATCCCCCGAGTCTCTGCTTTCGAAGCTCCCTCATCGTTGCTGCACTCTCACTACTCGTCATTCCTTTTGCCGCAACCGCCCAGAGCACGAACCGGCAAATCGGCACCCAATTTGAAGTGACGGCCGACCCGGTGATTCCGCGGCCTCACGGGCAGCCTTGCAAAGTACAGCTTTTCACCGGCTATACCTTCGCGTTTTTTTCCGACACCACGCAAACGTTCCCGTTCGCTCCTCCATCCAGTTGCACCGGGCCTTGGAAAAAGGTCGTATTCGAAGCAGACTTCAGTGAAAACGGCGGCGTCCAGTTCGATCGCACGGCCAGTATTTTTCTGAACAACACGAACGTCTACTTTGGAACCACTCCCGAACCCCTCGCGGTTCTCACGAATACGTGGCATGTCGAGCGTGACATAACCGACTACTCCGCTCTGCTGGCGACTCCGCAGACGGGGACGATTGTTCTCGGAAACTGCACCACCGATTGCCCGCCTCCCTACAACACTTTGCTGAATGGAATTTTCACCGTGAACGCGGACCTCGAGTTTTATCCGGTCGAACAGGGCGAGTCCGCGCCCAAGGGAATCCCCGACATGGTGCTTCCGCTTGAACAGTCGAACGGCAGCGGCGGCTTCAATCTTCCCGCTTTTGTTTTCTTGCCCACAGATCAGTTTTCGACAACGTTCACGCTGCCGACCAATGTGGAACGCGCCTACCTTGACGTGATCTCGCAAAGCCAGTCCACTGACGAACAATGGTACGCCTGCTTCCCCAACGACCTGAGCGCCATCAATGAAGTCTACGGATGCGGCAACACCGACTTCCGCGAGACCGAAATCACTATTGATGGTCAGCCCGCCGGCATCTCTCCTGTCTCTGCTTGGGTATACACCGGCTTCCTTCCGGACCAATGGGTGCCGTCTCCTGGAATCCAAACGCTCAACTTCGTGCCCTATCGGGTCGACCTCACTCCGTTTGCCAGTTTGCTGAGCGATGGCAACCCGCACACGGTCTCCATCAGCTTGTTCAACGACGACAGCTACTTTGCCGAGACTGCTTCTCTCCTGCTCTTTCTCGACAAAGGATCCGCCAAGGTCACCGGCGCCGTGGTCCAGAACACTCTGACCGCTCCCTCGCCAATTGTGAAAGAAAACCTGAAGGGCACATCCACCGTGACGGGAACGATCGGCGTCGTCTCCGATCGTAAATTCACCATCGCCGGATACGTGAACACTTCGCACGGAAAAGTCTCGACGACTGTGG
The DNA here is from genome assembly GCA_963787685.1 of uncultured Acidobacteriota bacterium. GTDB lineage: Bacteria > Acidobacteriota > Terriglobia > Terriglobales > Acidobacteriaceae > Sulfotelmatobacter. Next base: position 115,669 of record CAWBED010000014.1, on the reverse strand, counting down.
AACAACACCAGCACTTCCACAGCACGCAAGCCATCGACTTCGACACTGTCAACTTCACTGTGCTTGACCAGAAGACGTCCGTGGAAAACAAAGTCTCGTCGGTCACCACCGTTTCGGCGCGCGGCGGATCAGTAGTCACTCACTCCGATTTCAGTTTCCCGATCACCGTGGACTTTACCTACCCGGTCACCGACTCGCTTTTCGGAGAGACCGTAAGCACGACGCAGGACTACAGCCTGAGCCAGAGCATCATGCATAACGGATCGCTGAATGTCTTCAGTTCGGTCAACGATTCCGGCAAGGCCACGGATACAAGTCCGGCCATGAGCACGCAGGAGTACACAACCTACAATTCGAGCGGCCGGTTCTACGATTGCCACATCACATCGAAGGACAATACCCTGACCAACGTCAGTCAGGGATGCAAACCCAACCAACATTAACCTCGATCGAAAGCAGTAGCCTCCCCCAAGTGGCCCGATCTTCGGATCGGGCTTTCTTTTTGTCCGAAGCACCTTTCGCTTGGCCCCGGGAGGAAAATCCTACTTTCCCCCAAATGCAACGGAAATCACACAAATGGACGGATAACGCCAAATCAGGCATAGTAAATGATCGATTTAGCTCTAAACGATCATTTTATTCTTGACAGTGCTCAACCATCCTGTTTAGCGTCACCCTTTCGAGCCCATCTGAAATAGGTTTCGATTCTGCCCTTCGGGAAAGCCCGCTTAGGGCCTGTAGAGGAAATTCCATGAGAACAACCACGTTCCGATGCCTTGTTGGAGTCTGTCTCCTAGCCTTGTTTTCCCTGTCGCCAGCTTTCGGGCAAACCGTCACCGGCACTATTACCGGCGAAGTAACCGATCCGAGTGGCGCAGTCATTTCGGGCGCCACAGTGACGGCCGAGAACACGGCCACTTCGGTCAAGACCACGGCGCAGACCAACGCCTCGGGCGTGTACTCCATCCGCTTCCTGCCGATCGGAACCTACAAACTCACCATCGAAGCCGCAGGCTTTACCGCGCTGCATGAATCTCCATTTGCCTTGGAAATCGATCAGACCGTGAAACTCAACGCGACCCTCAAGATCGGAAGTTCCACCACGGTCGTGGTTCAGGAAGAGATTCATCCGATCCTCGATACCACCGACTCTTCTCTGGGAAACACGATCTCGGCCAATGAGATCCAGAACATCCCTTTGAACGGCCGGAACTTTTCGTCGCTGACGCTTTATCAGCCCGGAGCCATCGACACCGATCCTCAAGGGTATGACCGGCAACAACGCGATCGAGCGTGAGACCTATAACAACGGCACCGCCTCGATCAATGGCAATCGCGCCCAGGCGAACTACTACACTCTCGAAGGCGCTGACCTGAACGAACCGCAGAATAACCTCATCGCCTACAATCCTGCGCCTGACGCCATTGACGAAGTCCGCGTGATATCGGCCAACGCGCCTGCGACCTACGGAAACGCCAACGGTGGCGCCATCATCACCATTCTTAAGTCTGGCTCCAACAGCTTCCACGGCTCCGCCTACGGCTTGCTCGAAAATCACAACCTCGACGCTAACTCCTGGGGCAACAACCACACTTTCCCGATTACTCCCAATAACGATTACACCCAGAGCATTTTCGGAGGCACGTTCGGCGGCCCAATCATCAAGAACAAGCTCTTCTTCTTCGGCGACTATGAAGGCGCGCGCTACCACAAAGGCGGTATCCAGTCCGCCAGCGTTCTGACTCAGGCTATGCGCAACGGAGATTTTTCAGCCCTTCTCGCCCAGGGAAGCAACAGCATCCAGCTTTACGACACGCAAAACAATTTCGCGCCCTATGTGGGAGACCAAGGCCTGCCGGTGATAAATCCGGTGGCCGTCTACCTCTTCGCCCATCCCAATCTTTATCCGCTTCCCAATGCGACGCCCACGGATGGACTGCTCCAAAATAATTACCAGGGCCACCAGACCAGCTACGTCAAGAACAACCAGGAAGATTTCAAAATCGATTTCACTCCTGGGAACGTAAACAAGTTCAGCGGTTTCTACTCTCAGGGCACCGGCAAAGATGGATCCACGGCGATCATCCCGGTGTTCTTCCCCTCGCAAAATGTGTATCCGACGCACGTCGGCGGCGGCAGTTGGGTACACACTTTCTCGCCGACCATCGTCAACGAAGCTCGTTTTGGCTTCACCCGCGTACGTTGGGATAACAGCATCCCCACCGATCCCTCCGGCAACTTCGGCCTCACGGGCGACCAGAAGGTCGGCATTCCATTCGTCGGCACTCAGCTCTATCCGGGTTTTTCGGGACAAAGTCTGAACAACAATGCCAGCTACCTCGGAACCAGCGCCAACACGCAGATTCTTCGCGACAACACCTTCAACTACTACGACAACCTCACCTGGCAGCATGGGCGACACTTCCTTTCCATCGGCGTGCAAGCAACTCGCTACCAGCAGAATTACCTGAACGCCTCCAATTTCGGCTTCCTCGGAACCTTTAACTACAGTGGAGTTTTCACCAGCAACACCAATGTCTCCACCGGCGGAGGTGGCTACGGTCCCGCAGACTTTGTTCTCGACCGTGTTTACAACAATCAGATTGGATCGACAGTGGGTCTCGTCGGCAACCGCCAATGGCGCACTGCCGGATACATTCAGGATGATTTCAAAGCCTCTTCAAGGCTCACACTCAATCTTGGCCTGCGCTACGAATTTGATCAGCCCTGGTACGAAGTGAACAACCGTACCGCCAACGTTTTGCCGGACGGTACAGTGGAATATGCCGGTCACGTGCCCGCGGGAGCGGTCCCCGGTGCCGTCGTTTGCCCGACGCGCGCCTGTTACAACGCAAACTATAAGCAGATCATGCCTCGGCTGGGTTTCGCCTTCCAGGCAACACCGAAAATGGTGATTCGCGGCGGATACGGCGCGACCAGTTTCTTCGAGGGCAACGCATTCAATCAGCGGCTGACATCCAGCCCTCCGTTTGCTTTGGGCAGCAGCGTTAATGCCACCACACCGACCGGAACCAACTCGGGCAGTCCATTCACTGTGGAAGACGGCTTCGCCCAGCAATTCACTCCTCAAACTACTTACTCAACCTGGCCGCAGAACATGCAACCCGCCTACATCAATGAGTTCAGCCTCACAACTGAGTACGCGCTAACCCACGAACTGTCTCTAAGCGCTGGTTATCTGGGAGAAGTTGGCGACCATCTTGCCGACTATCGCAACGGCAACCAGTTGACGTTGTCGCAGGCTATCACCATCGCGCAAGGCGGAACAGCGGCCGCCCCCTACGCTCCACTCGTTGGACAAGGCGGAATCCTGCTGATCACCGAGTCGGAAGCCATCATGAACTACAACGCTGGCCAGTTGACTCTTCGCCAGCGTACACATCACGGGCTCGAGTACACGCTGAACTACACCTACTCCAAGGCGATGACAAACTCGTCGGGCAACTACGGCACGCCGAACATTAACGGCTCCGACGGCGCCTATCAGGACGGCTACAACAGCCACGCCGACTACGGTCCGTCCGGCATGGATATTCGTCACAGCCTGAACTTCGTTGGTGTTTACGAACTGCCTTACGGCAGAGGTAGAACCTTCGGCAGCGGCGCCAACGGTTTTCTCGACGCGGTACTCGGAGGATGGAAGCTGTCCACCTCTGCATTCCTCTATTCGGGATTCCCTATTACCATCAACGGTCCGAACAACAGCAACACCAATTCCTACGGTCAGGCCCGAGCCAACCAATACCGGCCTTTGGTTGTGCACAACCGCTCGATCAACAACTGGTGGGGAACCGATCCTTCCACCGTCGGCTGCAGCGGAGCTGACAATGGGGTGTGCGCCTACGGAGTGGCTTATAACAACGGCCTGCCCGCTTTCGGTACCGCAGCTATCAACACCGAACGTGCTCCCGGTTATCGTCAGGTCGACACGTCACTCTTCAAGGACTTCCACATCTGGCGTGAACAGGTGGTCGGCTTCCGCGCTGACTTCTTCAACATCTTCAACATCGCTAGTTATGGAAACCCTGACAACGGAGTTGTAGACAGCAACTTCGGTCAGATCAGCAGCGTTCGCTCACCGGCACGCCAGATTCAGTTGAGCTTGCACTACGCTTTCTAACAATCCAAGTTGCAGGAGTCTGCCAAGGTCTCTTTTGGTAGACTCCTGGAACCTTAGGCGGGGCGTCCCCGAATCAGACCGCATCGCCGTCAATGCCAACAAAAAGAACCACGAGCGCTTTCGCACGCTCAGTGGACAGCTCGTGCAGGCTTCGTAACCAGCAGATCATGACAGAACAGGTGCTCATCGAAGTCTGCGTCGACTCGGTTGCCTCTGCGGTGGCCGCGGAGCGCGGCGGCGCACAACGTGTCGAGTTGTGCAGCGACTTGCTCGAAGGCGGCGTTACTCCCAGCGTTGGACTGCTGGAGGCTGTCCGCTCCCGGTTGTCGATCGGAGTTCATCCGATCATTCGTCCGCGCCCCGGTGACTTCTGCTATTCGGAAGAAGAATTCGATATCCTTCGCCGCGATATCGAGGTCGCCAAGGATGCAGGCGCCGACGGTGTGGTTCTCGGCATTCTCGATCCGGCGGGCAACGTGGATGTGCAGCGCACCCGACAACTCGTCGAACTGGCGCGCCCTCTTTCCGTCACCTTCCATCGGGCTTTTGACATGGCCGCCGATCTTTTCCGCGCGCTGGATGACGTCTGCGCCACGGGAGCCGATCGGCTCCTTACCTCCGGCGGTGAACAATCCTGCCTGCAAGGCATCGAGACTCTGGCTCAGCTGGTCAAAGCCGCACGCGGTCGAATCACGATCTTGGCTGGCGGCGGCATCGGACACAACAATGCCAACACGATCATCGAGCGCACCGGAGTTTCTGAGATTCATGTTGGATTGGCGACTCCGGTCATGAGCCCAATGGTCCATCGCAATTCACGCGTCTCTCTCGGAAAGGCGCAAGGTCGCGAATATCAGCGCACCGAAGTGCTCGAAGACAACGTCCGCAAGCTGAGCCGCACCATCTCAGCCGCGCAAGCGAAATCCCGCTGACTCCCTGCGCCTCGCGAGAAGCACAGTCAACATCTTCTCCCGCGATTGGCACCAGCTATAATTGCGGACGCCCATGGCTCTCTCTGTCGGCACGCGACTAGGCCCCTACGAAATCGTATCTGCCATTGGCGCAGGTGGCATGGGCGAGGTCTATCGCGCCAAAGACACACGCCTCGACCGCACCGTCGCCGTTAAGGTCCTGCCCTCGCATCTGGTTTCTGACCCGGAACTGAAACAGCGAATGGAGCGCGAGGCTAAGGCCATTTCCGCGCTTCAGCACCCGAATATTTGTACGCTCCACGATATCGGCACACAGGACGGCACCGACTTCCTGGTCATGGAGTATCTCGAAGGCCAGACTCTCGCGGAACGCCTCGGGAAAGGCCCGCTTCCTCTCGATCAAGTTCTGAAGATTGCTACAGAAATCGCGCAGGCTTTGGAGAAGGCTCATCAACAAGGCATTATCCATCGCGATCTGAAACCGGCGAACATCATGCTGACCAAGTCCGGCGCCAAGCTGATGGATTTCGGCCTCGCGAAGCCGGAGATGTCGATTGCGCCGAAGAGCGTCGGCACATTTACTCCGTCGACGCCGACGATGAATCTGGCGTCTCTCACTGCGGCCACTTCGCCCCTCACGCAGAAGGGTTCTATCGTCGGAACCTTTCAATACATGGCGCCGGAAGTCTTGCAGGGCGCGGAAGCCGACGCTCGTAGCGATCTTTTCAGCTTCGGATGCGTTCTCTACGAGATGATCACCGGCCGCCGCGCGTTCGAAGGCAAATCGCAGCTCAGCGTATTCACCGCGATTCTCGAGAAAGATCCCGAGCCGATCACGACAACTCAGCCACTCGCTCCGCCTACGCTGGAGCGCGTGGTTCGTGCATGCTTAGCCAAGGATCCCGCCGACCGCTTTCAATCTGCGCACGACGTAGCGATGGATCTCCGCTGGCTTGCCGACTCCGCATCCGCCGAGTCCGCCAAGCCGTCGCAGTCATTCAATAGGTCATGGGCCGCGATCCTGGCTGCGCTTGTCCTCGTATTCGTCGCTCTCGCTGCATTCGTTGGATACCGCTGGGCGAAATCTTCGGAAGAGCCGCTGGCAATCCACGCCGAAATCGCACCGCCCGAGAGATTTTCTCTCGATACCACGGGCGACGCCGGCGGCATGCCCGTACTTTCTCCTCAAGGTGACAAGATTGCCTTTGTGGCACATTCTGGCGAAACCAAAATGCTGTGGGTGCGGCCCCTCAGCAGCGACTCGGCGCAATCGCTTCAAGGTACCACCGGCGCAGCGCATCCTTTCTGGTCGCCGGATGGCCGCTACATCGGATTTTTTGCCAGCGGTAAGTTGCTGAAAATTGCCGCCGGTGGCGGACCGGTCACCGTCGTCGCCGATGCTCCCAACTCGCGAGGGGGAACCTGGAGTTCGAATGATGTAATCGTCTTCGCGGCAGATTTTCAGAATGCGCTGGTGAAGGTAAGCGGGCAAGGTGGCACGTCAACTCCCGCCACGCTGCTCGATAAAACGAAACACGACACCCATCGTTGGCCCTGGTTTCTTCCCGACGGCAAACATTTTATTTACTTCGCGACCAATCACACTGGCGGCGATCCCAAACAAAACGGAATCTACTTCGGCTCTATCGACAATACCGAAACACACCTGGTCGTGGCCACCGATTCTGCGGCGCAATATTCATCCGGATATCTTCTCTACCACGCGAACACCGCGCTCGTGGCGCAGCCCTTTGATCCACAAACTGGCACCTTGTCAGGATCGGTGACCGCCCTGGTGAATAGCGTTCGCAACGATGTTGGCGTGTGGCGCAGCATTTTTTCCGTTTCGCAAAACGGACTCCTGATTTATCAAGCAGGCAGTGCCACTTCGGCAAAGAGCCGTTTCGTCTGGTTCGATCGCTCGGGCAAGGCGCTCGCCGAGTACGACCCGCACGAGCCCACGGTGGTCGACGTTCGGGATGTGCGGCTCTCTCCGGACAACAAGAAATTGGCGTTCGCCAGCGAGCTAGGCATCTGGACGCTCGACCTCGAGCGCAAGACGAAAACACGAATCACCTTCGATCCGCAAGTGGTGCAGGACCCTGCGTGGTCTCCGGACGGCAAGACGATTGCGTTTTCGGCGTTGGTCACTTCGGGCGGCGGAAATGTTGAAATCCGCTCCAAAGCCGCCGATGGCAGTGGTTCCGAGAAGCCCCTATTCGCCGAACAAAACAACTATCACTACCCGAGCTGGTCTCCGGACGGAAAATACGTTGCCTACCTCTGGGGCGACGGCGAAAAAATGGTTTCCCTTTGGATACGGCCTGTCGGCGGAGAAGGCAAGCCGATCGCAATCGTGCAGCCGCCTTCGGCACAATTCAATTTGCATGACTATCGAATTTCGCCTGACTCCCACTGGGTGGCTTATGTTTCCGACGAATCCGGGCAAGAAGAGGTCTACCTCACGAGTTTCCCCGAGGGAAAAGGTAAATGGAAAGTGTCGTCCGGCGGCGGCGCTTATCCCGCTTGGACGGGCAATGGAAAAGAATTGTTCTACATCGGTCTTGCCAGTGACTTCTTCGTCTGCCAGGTGAACTCGAAAGGCTCAGAGATCGAAGTCGGAGCGCCACAACATCTCTTCCATGCGCCGACACCGGGAGTCGGCGTACCGTACGACGCCTCGTCAGATGGAAAACGTCTGCTGGTGAACCAATCCGAGGAAGAAGCCCAGACTCCGCTCCAGTTAGTTACGAACTGGCCCGCGGAAGTAAAAAAATGACTGGGTAGCGACGCAGCCGTCACGCACCCGCAACCGATCGTCCCGGTTCCGGGCACGGCGGCGGCCCTACACGCAACCGCCGCCGTGAAACGGATCAGCTCACTTCCACACAGATGCCGGAACAATAATGTCGTCCTCGGGCACCAGCGTGTTGACCGAGACATGTGGCCAAGTCAGGGTAGCGAAATTCAGCAGAACAGTCTGCGTGTACTGAATCTGCGTGAACGTCACCGTAATTTTGCGTGGCGCATCGAGATCGAACGGCGGCGTCACGGAAAACCTTGCTACTTTCTGACCCGCAATACTCGGCTTGGCCCTGACGAGGATTGGCGGATCACCGACCCTGTAAGGTCCGACCTCCAGGACGGCCTGCACCGTCTCGATCCAGAAGACGGCGATCATCTGCGTAGACTGAGCGTTGGGCGCGGTAGCCGCAGCCTGTCCCAGCAGGAATGCAATGTTGTCGGTTCCGCCGCCAAACAGACCAGGCGGTGGTGGCGGGGCAGTCGAAACAAAAATGGTGGTTGTGCTGAGAATGGTTTGCTTGCTGATGTGAGCCCGCAACAAACTGTTCGGATCGTCCAGCATCGCCTGCGTGATGGTGCCGCGCGTAATGAATGGACCCAGGTCTTGCGGAATTCTCGGCGTGTTCGCATTGCTCGCGGTCTGGCTGGCAAACTTGATCTTGGTGGCATTGTTCGCAGTCAGGAACGGCGTGATGTCCACCGCAGCGATGTTCGGCGGCCCTGCCTGCGCGGGCGTGACCAGCCCTTGCGCCTCAATCGTTGTTCCGTGCGGAATCGATGCCATGCGTGTGACCGTTTCGCCCAATGCCGGAATCGTAGTTGAGGGCACGTGAATCCACATTCCTGGCTCGAAGTGGATCCCGACTTTTTCGCCGTGGATCGTGATGTCGTTGATCGTCTGCACATACGGCACTCCGTTGAGGAACGCGTCAGGCTGCGTCCCTGTGCCGCGATTCGGAACAGATCCAAGGGTCTTCGAAAAAGATAGGGTCTCCGAAGTCAGGTTCAGCTCGAGGATATTGTCACGCGGAGGTGGTGGCGGCGGCACTGGGTTCGGCAGTGGAGTCGGAGTAGCGGTGCTATCCGGGCGGAAGATGGTGTTGAAGCCGTTCCCGACCCAATCTCCGACGAATGCGGAGAGTGGGCCAAGCGGCGGCGGCGGTGCAGGCGTGGCCGGCACCTTATGATCCGGACGAAGTTCTCCGAATAAGAAATCGTCGGCTAGACTGATAGATGATCTGCTCTTTATATCGCTCATGGTAGTTCTCCATTCCTAGTGAGGGTTCGCTCTCAGCCAAGGTTTAGGAGAGACCAAGACTCCGGACGGAGTTCCGCTTGAGTTGAGCCGGACGGCGCACTTTCAATCCTTCCAACGATCGCATCGATTACGACATGGGCGAACATTCCATGCCGACGATGCTGGCGTCGAGAAGGTTGACTCGCGGATACACTGATCCCCCATGGAATTGCGCAAGCGCTGAAGTGCCTCGGCGCGCAATGCCTCACTGCGTTGGAAGAAGCAAGTGATTACTTGAGGGGAAGTAGGACCACCGCTGGGCCTTAACATCATAAGCTCAATCGTTCGTCGCGCAAATGAATTTTTATTTCTTGTTACGATTTCCGAAGTTCGGGACTTTGCAACAATCTGGTGAAGCGTGAGACTAGTCTATTACTCGCTGGCCAATTTTCCGGACGACAGCCGCGAGCGCCAATGGATTCAAAGCATTCGCAGCTTGCGACGTTACAACCCGTCGATTCCCGTCTGGCTTCTTCTTTTCAACGGCGCCAGCCCTGAACTTTTACGCGAGGCTGAACAGCGCGACGTTCGCGTGCAACTCCTCGGCGACTACCAGGAGTTCTTGCAGCGGGCACATTCTCACGGCTCTGTCCTGGCGCTCTATCCAACCTTTCACAAGTTTCTGACGTTGAAACATCTTCCGCTGCCAAGTCTCGAGCAACTCCTCTACCTCGATTGCGACACCTTCTTCTTTGACGACGTGAATCTTCTTTTCGATGAGCATTCGACGCACGACTGGTATGCCCGCGAAGAAACCCGATCGACGCGGAGCCATCTGGGCTACAACCCGAATCACATCGACGAACTGCTTCTGCAATACATTGCACGCTGCGAAGGCCTGAATTATGTGCCGCCTTTCAACTCCGGCGTCTGCTTGCTGAATCGCGGCATCTGGAATAGGTTGACCGGCTTGCGCGACACCTATCTAAATCTGGCCTGGCGATTACTGTGCGGCCGGGAGCTGAGCGGTCGCGAATACAATCTGCACGATCCGCGGATTCACCCCGCCGCGATGGATGCCATCACCGATTCCGATCGCGCCAATGCTCTTCCGTATCCTTCCTGCAACGGCTGGATCATCGAACAGATTGCCCTCTGGCTGGCGCTTGGACACCTTCCCAATTTCTCGCTCGGCACTCTTTCGCCGGACCAGGTGTCGCAGGGAGACGAGTTCGAAACCGTCCCCTCGCCGCGTCAGCGAGTGCTTGCCCACTATTTCAGTGGAGCGGAAAACCAATTCTTCTCGACCGTTCCGGCCATCGATCCATGATCCTGAGCTGAGGTATAGTGGGCCGGGGCGCACCCAATATCGAGAGCGAGAACCCATCATGAATCTCACACGTAGAGACTTTGCGAAACTTAGCACACTCGCTTTAGCGGCCCGGTTTACTCCCAAACTAGTTGCCCAAGCGGCCGCCCCTCGCAAAATCGGTTACTGCGTCATCGGCCTGGGCCGCATTGCTGGCCATTTCATGCCAGGCACGCGCAATACTACGAATTCCCAGATCACCGGCCTCGTCAGCGGCCACCGTGACAAAGCAGATCGCGTCGCTGCGCAGTTCGGCATTCCGGCAAGCTCCATCTACAACTACGAAAACTTCGATGAAATCGCGCATAACCCGGCCATCGACGCGGTGTATGTGGCTCTGCCCAACTCGATGCACGCCGAGTACACCATCCGCGCGGCCAAAGCCGGCAAGCATGTACTCTGCGAGAAGCCGATGTCGACCAGCGTAGCCGACGCCGAGGCGATGATCGCGGCCTGCAAGGCTGCCCGCGTCAAGTTGATGATTGCCTATCGCTGCCACTACGAACCCACGAACCTGAAGGCGATCCAACTCATTCGCGATGGCGCGCTCGGACAAGTGCAGGCTATCGAGAGCACTTTCGGCTTCAACATTGGTCCCGGCGAATGGCGGCTCAGCAAGAAAATGGCCGGTGGGGGACCGCTCTACGATGTCGGGATTTATTCACTCAACGCATGCCGCTACCTGACCGGCGAAGAACCCGAGCACATCCAGGCGAATGCTTCGGTCATCGATCACGACGGCCGCTTCAAGGAAGTCGAAGAGAATGTTTCCTGGACGATGAAGTTCCCTTCCGGCATCGTCGCCAGTTGCAACACGACTTACGGCGCCAACATGGAAGGCTTCTATCGCGTCCACGGATCGAAGGGCTGGCTCGAAGTCGATTCCGCGTTCGTCTACGAAGGACTGCGGCTGCGAGCCGAATATTCCGGCACTAAACTCGACGAACTCAACCCGGCGCGTGACCCTTCACAATTCCAGGCCGAAGCCGAACATTTCTCTCACTGCATCCAAAACGGACTGGACCCGCAGTCGCCGGGAGAAGAAGGACTGCGCGACATGCGCTACATCAGCGAGATCTACCGGTCAGCAGGAATCGGGGTCTAGGAAAGCGGATGAGCGCTTCAGTCGTTTTTTGGCTGATCGGCGTAAAATATTCTATTTAAAGGAGTTGCTCGTTCCTGACTCGTGTCGTTCGAGGTAAAATATTCAAAATAAACAAGTTACATGCAAAATATTCCATAATAAGGACTTAGCGGAGAATTTGATGGTCTGAGAATTCGCTGATTTCCGCAAAATATTGATTTCAATCGAGTTACGCGATGAGCGTCGCCGCAATGCCTCGCAAAATATTGTCAAAGAAGGACTTACACGTAAAATATTCCGAAATAAGGACTTAGCTGGGCCGTTCAGCCTGGGCCTTTGAAAGCTCAGAGCGGAATATTCTGCGGTGCAATGCGCACTCATCTATTGTGCGCTTTTGGTGGCCACGGTCAAGGTTGGATGTCACAAGGATTTGATTTTGGGTGTGGAAAATCCCAGTTCCAGAGGAGCAACGCAATGGCGTATTCGGTCCGCAACCAGGGAGAAACGGGAGTCAACTTGCCGCTCGTTTGTCTGCAGTGCAAGGAGCCGGTAGGTCCGCCTCCGTACCTGTCGCGTGAGGTGAGGGATGAACATGGAGCCGTCATGGGATATCTGCATCCCATCGGCGACTGCAAGGAGAAGTGGGAGAAGGCCCACCCGCCCAGCGGTGGCGCTGCCTAGAACGTGCGGCCTAGCTTCCCCTCAGCCAACGGCGATGTGCGCTGCATAGTCGCGTGGCGTAAGAGTCTGGCTACACAAACCAGTCGCTGAAAGCGTTCGTGGTTCCCGCCCTTGCAAAAAGCGCAAAGACGGGGCACCCGCCTGTATCGGTCACGCTCGCGAGATCAAGAGCAACGGGCTCCGCGCCCCTCGGCCGTCCGGTTTTCACCACGGAGGCACAGAGTCACCGAGAAAAAATGAATAAATCCGGGCTTGAGTGGGCCACCCGCCCTGTTTCCAACAAGTGACGGGGGTCAGCGCTACAATCCAACACCATGTGGATATGGGGAGCCTCGTTGTTGGATTTTGTTGGTCTGGCGTTGGCTGTTTCGTTTCTGGAGGCCGCGATTCGGGGTGTTGGAGTTACGAAGGGCCGCAATTGGCGGGTGTCTCCTGAGTTCAGGCCAATCTTAGGACTTGCTGGCATTGGCTTGCTGGTGCTCGTCGCGGTAGACGTTTTGACGAGGTTCAACCTGCTTCCCCGTTGATGAGTGAAATCGCTTGATGGCGACAGTTGAGACATATAATGCTTCGCTGGTAAGGAAATGCCAAAACCTTTTCGCGTCCCGCTGCTTTTTATCTCACTTGCTGGTTTGCTCGCATTTGTAGCTGCGCAAGAGACTCCCGCTGCAAACCACACCGGGAACCTGAAGACTCTGGTGGTCGCAACCGAGGCGAAATCGGATGCTGCGATTGCTATAGCGCCGATTGCGTCTGTAACAATTAATCTGGAGAACGATAAACACAGTGTTGGCGCGGACCCCGTAGATTTAACAGCATGGCTCAGCAAAGAGGCTGCTCTGAACGGGCTGCATTCCGCAGACTTGCAGCCGTGGCACATCGTTGTGACCTACGATCAGTTTGATGAGGACGGCGACAATGTGCACAGTGGCGTGTACGAGGAATACTGGGCAGGGGCAAAGAAGTACAAGAGAATCTATAAGAGCGACAATCTTAACGCGACGGATTATGCCACGGAGAAAGGCATGTATCGTCTCGGAGACCAGCAATGGCCCGACCGGGCACAGCTACAGGTTCGGAGTGAGATAGTTGATCCGTTTTCCTACGCCGCTACGCTGTTGGGTTTTCGCGGAAGAACTGTCGAGCGAACTTTCAGCGGCTATCAGTTTCAGTGCGTGGTGCTTGAAAAAGACTCTGAGATCAGCAATCCAACACAATACTGTTTTGAACCTGATGGTTCGGTACTTCGGTATAGCAAGGGGTTCGGCTGGTTCCAGACGGTCTATAACGACATTGCGCCATTTCAGGGACGAAGTCTCGCGCAGGCGGTAGAGGTGACTGATGGCGGCAAGCCATACCTGAAGCTGCGCGTGGCAACGATTGAATTGATTTCGCACGTTGACGACGCGGACTTTGTACCTCCGCCTACCGCGATTGGTCCGCTCGGTGACCGGGTATCTGGGGTGCATCCAGTACCGATCAAAACGGGCTTCCCTCAATGGCCAGCCTCGCTAAGATCGCAGCATTTCACCGTAACGGCGGAGGTTGTGATCGGAAAGGACGGGCACGTTATAAGTGCTCATGCAGTCTCCGGCCCTGCAGAAGGCTACAAGGCATGCGAAGACTCGGCGCGAAAGTGGATATTCAAGCCTTATCTGATCCTTGATAAGCCAGTTGAGGTGGAAGCAAAACTTTCGTGCAGTAATAATTAGTTGGTGTTAAACACTCATTGACCAAGACCATGACCTCTCAGTGAGCGTAATCCCCGGAGTTCTCGGCCTTTTCCCCCGTTCCGGAAAACTGTGGGTGCCCCGCTCTTGCGCCTTTTGCAGGGCGGGTACGATGCTGCCGATAGCATAAGACTTGCCATGCCCAGCGGTTCGCATCACACCTGCCGCAATCATCACCTGCGCTTCATTAATTGCTCCTGTCATCTACGTTTGCCATTTCTGAACCGGGTTCCGCAACCGCGACCGATGCCTGGCGATTTTCGAACAGGTGCGGGAACGATATCGCTTCATGGTCGGGTGGCGTAAGAGTCTCGCTACACTAAACATTCGCTGCAAGCGTTCATGGTTCCCGCCCTTGCAAAAGCGCAAGAGCGGGGCACCCGCCTGTGTCGGTCACGCTCGCGAGATCAAGAGCAACGGGCTCCGCGCCCCTCGGCCGTCCGGTTTTCACCACGGAGGCACAGAGTCACCGAGAAAAAATGAATGAAAAGGCGCAGCTTCGGGCCGAACTCCCCCACTCAAGCCAAAACCGGGCTTGAGTGGGCCACCCGCCAGTGCAAGGAGCCGGTAGGTCCGCCTCCGTACCTGTCGCGTGAGGTGAGGGATGAACATGGAGCCGTCATGGGATATCTGCATCCCATCGGCGACTGCAAGGAGAAGTGGGAGAAGGCCCACCCGCCCAGCGGTGGCGCCGCCTAGAACGTGCGGCCTAGCTTCCCCTCAGCCAACGGCGATGTGCGCTGCATAGTCGCGTGGCGTAAGAGTCTGGCTACACAAACCAGTCGCTGAAAGCATTCGTGGTTCCCGCCCTTGCAAAAAGCGCAAGGACGGGGCACCCGCTTGTATCGGTCACGCTCGCGAGATCAAAAGCAACGGGCTCCGCGCCCCTCGGCCGTCCGGTTTTCACCACGGAGGCACAGAGTCACAGAGAAAAAATGAACGGAAGGCGCAGCTTCGGGCCGAACTCCCCCACTCAAGCCAGAACCGGGCTTGAGTGGGCCACCCACGGAAACCGCCACGAATGCCGCAAGTAAACAGAATAGAGTGGTGCGAGTTACATCATCTCCACGCGGCAGCGAGGACGATAATACCATCGACAGTTGGGGAAAAATCGCCGGATTCCTGAATGAGTGAAATGGCCTGCTTACCTCAATGAATGTGCAGCTTCAAAACCCGGCGCGTTTGGGCATAAAGTGTTGCACATGGAAATTGCGGATACTGTCCAGATTCGGCTTCTCGAAGAAAGCGATCCTCCGAGCATCACTGCCGCGTTCACGGACATGGGGTGGAACAAGCCTGAGGCCCAGTACCGACGCTACTTGCGTGAGCAGGTGGCGGGCACTCGAACGTGCTTCATCGGCATCATTGACGGGCAGTTCGCCGGATACGTGACGGTAAACTGGCGACCTGCTTACACCGGATTTGCTGATCTGAGCATTCCCGAGATTCAAGATCTCAATGTGCTGGCAAAATATCGCAGAAAAGGAATCGCTCGTCGTTTACTTGACCGCGCAGAAGGTGAAGCAGCCCGCCGTTCGGGTGTCGTAGGCATCGCTGTCGGACTGCATCCGGGGTACAACGCCGCCCAGCGGCTTTATGTGAAGCGTGGCTACATCCCAGATGGTCGCGGCATCACGTACCGAAATTATTTTGTGAAAGAGGGCGCAAAAGTGGTGCTTGATGATGACCTCGTAATGCATTTCACGAAGGAGTTACCATCGGGGCGATGATGATCCGGTGCGTAACTGGTGAAATATCGCGATTGCGCCCATTACCAAGACGACGAACTCTCAGTGAGCGTAATTCCCGGAGTTCTCGGCCTTTTCCCCCGTTCCGGAAAACTGTGGGTGCCCCGCTCTTGCGCCTTTTGCAGGGCGGGTACGATGCTGTCGATAGCATAAGACTTGCCATGCCCAGCGGTTCGCATCATACCTGCCGCAATCATCACCTGCGCTTCATTAACTTGCTCCTGTCATCTACGTTTGCCATTTCTGAACCGGGTTCCGCAACCGCGACCGATGCCTGGCGATTTTCGAACAGGTGCGGGAACGATATCGCTGCATGGTCGAGTGGCGTAAGAGTGTCGCTACACTAAACATTCGCTGCAAGCGTTCGTGGTTCCCGCCCTTGCAAAAAGCGCAAGACGGGGCACCCGCTTCTGTCGGTCGGGCTGGCGAGATCAAAAGCAACGGCTCACCCGTCCGGTTTGCACCACGGAGGCACGGAGTCACGGAGAAGAAATGAATGAAAGGCGCGGCCTCGGGGCCGAACTCCCCCCACTCAAGCCGGAACCGGGCTTGAGTGGGCCACCCGCCCATGCCCAGCGGTTCGCATCACATCTCCCGCAATCATGGAACGATATCGCTTCATGGTCATGTGGCGTAAGAGTCTCGCTACACTAAACATTCGCTGCAAGCGTTCGTGGTTCCCGCCCTTGCAAAAAGCGCAAGGACGGGGCACCCGCCTGTGTCGGTCACGCTCGCGAGATCAAAAGCAACGGGTTCGGCCGTCCGGTTTTCACCACGGAGGCACGGAGTCACTGAGAAAAAATGAATGAAAGACGCAGCTTCGGGCCGAACTCCCCCACTCAAGCCAAAACCGGGCTCGAGTGGGCCACCCGACTTATGCAGCTTCTTGGAGCGGCGCCTTCTCGGGCAAGGCTCGTCTTAGCGAAAGAAAGAATTCTTGAATGCCTCGTGTCGTTGATGCGCTATGTTCAAAATCTGAGCGAATTCGGGTTCGCCGCGCAAAGCATTCAGCAGCGGGTCTTTGTCGATATAAGGATAGCTGAAGAAACCGGATTCAACGCTAGTCCTCAGCACATGTAAAGCGGAGCTTTGGTTACCCAAGACGGCATAAGCTTCGGCGATTTTGTATGTGGCTTCCGGATCTCCGACCCCTCGCTCTCTCACCGTTCTCTCCAGCCCACTCAACAGCAGCAAGCCGTCTGCTCCGTGCTGTTGAATCGAATCACTCAGAGCCTTTCCAATTCCGGTGTACAAATTCGGGTCGAGTTGATACGCGCGATCAAAATCACTTGCGGCTTGGTCGAACTGCTTTTCGTGAAACTCTCCAAAGCCACGGTAAAACAGGGTGAACGAGGAATCGTCGACCGGGAGGCTCTCAAGAAACTTCTGGTATTCCCCCAGATAGAGATAGGTGTTTAGCACTGACCCGTTACCCTTCACGAAGGGAGCCAGCTGACGCGCACGTTCGCATTCCGCCACAGATTCGTCCAACATTCCAGCGAATCGGTATGCATAACCCAGTTCCCAGTGGGCGGCGGCGTAATTGCCGTTCGTCTTTAAGGCATTTCGCAACAAGGGCACGGCCTGCTCAACTTTTCCCGTGTCAATCAGGAAATTCGCCAGGAAAATTTGTGCGTCAAGGAGGTTTGGCCGGATCGCCAAGGCCCTTTCGTACGCGGCTTGAGCACGGCTGTATTGCTCCCGCCCACCAAGCTCGAATGCCGCATCCGAATTATAGGAAGCTCCCAAGTAGGCCCACGCTGGAGCGTAGTTGGGATCGATCTCGGTGGTCTTTTCGAACATTTGGATCGCCAGGGGAAACTTGTGCTGCCCGTAAAGATCAAGTCCCTGGAGAAAATATTCATAGGCGAGCGGACTGACGGACAATTCCGATTTTAGATGCTCCGCTTCCACTGGAGACAGGTTCAGTTGCAGTTCTGAAATCAGTTGGCCGGTAACTTTATCCTGGACCGCAAGAAGATTGTCGTATTTGAGGTCGATCACTCCTTGGCCTAGAATTTTTTCGCTTTTCGCGTCCACCAGTTGGTAGGTGATGCGCAAGTTGTTGCCATCGCGAATGAAACTTCCCGTGAGCAGCGTGTCGACTTTGAGATCTGCGGCAACTTTCTGAAGATCGATGGCCGTTCCCCGATATTTCTCAATCGCCGCCGAAGGGCGGACGCTGAGGGAACTCACGTAAGCCAATTTCGTGATGAGTACATCCGCCAGTGACAATCCCAGAAAGTCGCTCCTTGCATCTTCGCCGCGATTTTGGAGGGGAAGGATCGCCAAACTCCGGGGAGCCGTCGTCGGTGCTTTCCCGGATCGAATGTGAAGGAGCTTCGGCAGGGCGATCGCTGCCACGAGAATGGCGAATCCGATGGAGAATAGGAAGATTCGAGATTGCGTCGGATGCGAATGCGCCAGTTTTGGGGGCTCTGCTCGCTCGGCAGGTTGAGAAGAAGCTACAGGAGTGTCACATCTTTCCCCGTTGGAATCCGCAGACAATGAATCGAATTCCACGTGGCCCAAGAACCGATAGCCGCGTCGACCAACGGTCTCAACGAACGTTGGTTTGTCGGCCGAGTCTCGAAGCGCATCCCTTAGCTTACTGACGGCCACTGCCAGGCGATGGTCGAAATCGACAAAGGTATCTTCCGCCCAGAGGCGCTTGCGAAGTTCTTCACGAGTGACGACTTCGCCCGCGGATTCCAGGAGAACGGTCAGAAGCAGAAACGGCTGTTCCTGGAGCCGGACTCTGCTGCCCTCTCTTCGCAACTCGCCAGCCCGCAGATCTACCTCGAAATTTGCGAAACGTACCAGTGATGGGAGAGTAGACGGCATCGGTGCCCTTCACATTTTCGAGAGTCTAGCACGCAACCGAACACAATGGGATGCCCACATTGCATTGCAAACAGATGACTTATCAGGGGATCGCGAGGGTATCGAAGGAGAAGTGTCGGAGCATTGACCGTCGGGCGCTCTGCAAGCGATAAGGAGAAGCACCTGACACGCTCCGGGTCAGTCTGAAGGGCTTGGCGCTGGGCCAGATGATGCTCGTAGGTTTTGTTTAATAACGGCTTTCTCCTACTTATTTTGGGGGTGCTCTATGCACAGAATAGCTTTACCGCTTCTCCTTGCCGTGCTCACCGTCAGCGCTGGTCACTCCGGCGAGCCGGCAGCGGACTGGGCGATCAATGCAACCGCAATCGAGGCGTGCAGCTGTCCTCACTTCTGCATGTGCTATTTCAACTCGCATCCGGCCGCTCATCAAGAAAACGGCAAGATGGAACACTTCTGCAAGTTCAACAATGCTTACAAAGTGAACCAGGGACACTACGGCAACGTTGATCTTACCGGGGCCAAGTTTTGGATCAATGGGGATCTGGGTGGTGACTTCTCGCAGGGTCAGATGGATTGGGCGCAGGTGACGTTCGATAAAGGAACAACCGGCGAGCAGCGGCAGGCGCTCGGGGAAATTATCGGGCATGTGTTTCCGGTGAAGTGGAAATCACTGCAGATCTCCGAAGGCAACATCGATACCTGGACGTTCGACAAAGATCACGCCCACGCCACGTTAAATGGCGGCAAAACGGCGGAGATCAAGTTGGCACGATTTCAGGGAATGACCGACGAGCCCGCCGTACTTAAGAACGTCAAGTATTGGGGCACGCCGCGCAATGACGGCTTTGTCATGATGCCGAACGAAATCGAAACGTACAGGGAGGGACCCAAGCCGTATGAGTTCAAGGGAACAAACGGGTTCATGCTCACCTTTGACATGACGTCCAAGGATGTACCCGCGGCCAAGGGATCTTCGATGAGTTATTAGTCCAAATCACTTGCTTATCGTTCGAGCGCCGGGAATCTTCCGGCGCTTTTTTCTCCATGGAATGATGCTCATTGACCCAGACGACGAACTCTCAATGAGTGTGATCGGGCGGGTGGCTCGGAGTTCCCGGTCTATTCGTTCCCGTTCCGAAACTGTGGATGCCCCCCGTGTCGATCATGCTCGCGAGATCAAAGGCATGGGTTCCGCGCCCTTCGGCCGTCCGGTTTTCACCACGGAGGCACGGAGGCACAGAGAAAAAATGAACGAATGAAAGGCGCGGCTTCGGGCTGGCCTCCCCCACTCAAGCCAAAACCGGGCTTGAGTGGGCCACCCTCCCAGTCCACGGGATCGAAAACTTACCGCTGCAGGGTTGCGGTGACAGCCGTGTCTGCGTCCGTCTCAATAGCAAGCATTTCTTTCCCACGATCGACAATCACGACGCTGAAATTCAATGCGGACTCGCCTTTCGGAGTTATTGTAAGTGTGCCCTTGCAGTTCGCATCGATCGAGTAAGATCCTGTGACTGGTTCCTCGGCGAAGGTGAGAATCGTGCCGTTCTCACTACCTGCTATGTGTCCGCTTATTACTCCATCTCCGGAAGCGTTAACGTGTAATCCTAACTCGCCGACAAGGATCAGTGGACCCGTGAACGGCGCTCCTGCGAGGAAGCTCCCTCTCAGTGCCAACCCAAATCTACCCTTAACTCCGCCATTGGTGCAGGTCGGGGAGCCTTGCGCCACCCAGAAACCTCCATTGGTGGCACCTGGGTTTCCGCTAACTGATTGCAACCCGGTGGAAGTGACCACAGCAGAGAAAGGGTGAGTGCTTCCGCTTTTCGTGGTCGTACCCGTGACAGTGCAGTTTGAAGCGACATGGTATGTTCCACTCACAGGAGTGCCGGTTTCATCCGTTCCGGTAAACGTGCCTGTGGATGGATCGAGTTTGAACTGGAAGAGGTTGGCCTCGGGCTGACCCTCGGGGTTCGTGCCCTCACCCAAAGACCCGTAGATGCCACTCAGAGAGGCGTTTGAACATGTCGCCGCCAAAGCGGCGGAGCTAAGCGCAAAGCAGGAAAGAACAATCGCTAAAGCGATGCGAAACATTTTGGGAATCATGGTGCTCTCCTTGCGTCCGTTTATCTCGCCCGGAATTTGCTTCTTGTCCCCAAAAACGGCTGCCATTGTCCGCTCAATCCCCGTTCGCGTCAATGTGAAACGGATTGCAATGCTCGGCGAGAAAAGTGCTGTTACGGATAGTTGTCGTAACATCCGCAGCGGCCGTCCGGTTTTCACCACGGAGGCACGGAGTCACAGAGAAAGACTGAACGAATGAAAAGCGCGGCCCTCGGGGAGAACTTCCCCACTCAAGCCAAAACCGGGCTCGAGTCGGCCACCCACCCTCCCGCTAAAAACGCGGGAAGGGTGGGGCAACCAAATCTGTAGGTTTTATCGAGGACAGGATGGGCCAGCCCCCTCTCGAAGTAGCGCCCAACGCTCCTCAACTCACGCCCGCGATTTACGAGGTTATTACAAAACGGTGACAACTGTTGAAGTCTGCCGTTCTAACTTTGCTTGATTTAGCATTGGCGATGAGACGAGGACCAATGATCGACGGTGCAGGCACGAGTAACGTGCGAAGGTCTCAATCGCGGCATAGCGGAGGAAGATCGCGATGGGCATGATGAGCGTTGCGCGAACCGCCGCGGGTCGTTTCGGGATCGTTGGCGAATTGTTTTCGTTTTTTTGGAGTAACAAGAGATGGTGGCTTGTACCCATGCTGGTCGCCCTTTTTCTCATCGGCACCCTTATCGTGCTGGCGCAAAGCTCCGCGATCGCGCCCTTCATCTACACGCTGTTCTAGGACACTAATGTGCTGAAGCGAGCCTGGCAGGGCTGGAAACGAATTGCCCATGCAGTGGGAACTTTCCAGGCAAGGGTCTTGCTCACCATTTTCTACGGTTTTCTCGTCCTTCCATTTGGACTCTTTGCACGCTGGTTCACAGATCCTTTGCGAATCAAGTCCAGGCCTACCCGCTGGCTCGACCATCCTGACGAAACCCGCGATCTGCCGTGGGCCAAAAGGCAGTGAACTGTGTATGTACTCGGGGTTTCCTGCTATTACCATGACGCCGCAGCAGCACTGCTGCAGGATGGTGTGCTGATCGCAGCGGCTGAGGAAGAGCGGTTCTCGCGAGTCAAGCACGACTACCGCTTTCCCAGGAATGCGATCCGATCTTGCCTGAATCAGGCGAGTATCGAAGGCAAGGATCTCGACTACGTCGCCTTTTTCGAGAAACCCTTCCGCAAATTTGATCGCATTCTAATGAGTGTTCTTCAGACTTATCCCAAGTCATGGAAAGTGTTTCGCGAGTCCATGATCTCGTGGATGATCGACAAGCTTTGGATCGGCACAACGCTCCAGTCCGAGCTCGGTGTAAGCAAAGAAAAGATTCTGTTCTGCGAGCATCATCTCTCTCACGCGGCCAGCGCCTTTTTGTGCTCGCCGTTTGAAGAAGCGGCGATTCTTACGGTTGACGGCGTAGGCGAGTGGGTCACTACTACTTCCGGTGTTGGCCGGGGAAACGAAATCCGGCTCTCAAAGCAGATGGAATTTCCGCACTCAATTGGATTGCTCTACAGCGCGTTCACCGCATTCCTCGGCTTTGAAGTAAATGAGGGCGAATACAAGGTCATGGGGATGGCCCCTTACGGCGTACCTCGCTACGTGGATAAGGTCTGGAGATTGGCGCAGATGAATCGAGATGGCTCGTTTTCGCTCGACATGGACTACTTCGATTTTCATCACTCGACCGACCAAACTTACAGCCAGGCGTTCGTAAGCCTTTTTGGCCCGCCTCGATCGAACAAGACCAAGTTCTTTACCAGAGCGACCGGCTACCCACTCTACTTCGGGTCTCGGCCGGGCAACTACAACGAACTCTGCGACGAAAACCAGTATTATGCCGACATTGCCGCCAGCATTCAGCGCGTAACCGAAGAGCTACTGCTGAACATGGCGAATCAACTCCACCGCGAGACCGGATTGAATCGCCTTTGCATGGCTGGCGGAGTGGCGTTGAACAGCGTCGCGAATGCCCGCATTCTGAAGGAGACTCCCTTCGAACAGTTGTTTGTGCAGCCCGCCGCGGGCGATGGAGGCGGAGCTTTGGGAGCGGCTTTGTGGGCTTACAACTGCTTGCTGGGGAAACCTCGCAGCTTCACCATGGAGCACGCCTGTTGGGGCACGTCGAATTCAGATGCCGACATCTCTGACTTCCTGCGGCGAAACAATATTCCCTATCAGCATTTCGATGACGATGACGAGTTACTTGACCACATGGTCGAGCGCTTGGCACAAGGTTCTGTGATCGGATGGTCCCAGGGGCGATTCGAGTGGGGCCCGCGCGCGTTGGGGAACCGAAGTATTCTCGCGGATCCACGAAACCCGGAAATGAAAGATATCGTCAATACGAAAATCAAATTTCGAGAGCCCTATCGTCCTTTTGCGCCCTCGGTTCTTGCTCCGTGTGCAGAAAAGTATTTCGACTTACCTCAGGCGCAATGCCATCATCCGGCACGGTACATGCTTTACGTCGTTCCGGTCCGCGAAAATCAGCGCGGCGCTCTGCCAGCGATTACTCACATAGACGGGACGGGCAGGCTGCAAACGGTGTTCCGCGACCAGAGCCCGCGTTATTACCGATTGATCGAGCGTTTCGGGCAAGCAACCGGAGTTCCTGTCGTTCTTAACACATCTTTTAATCTAAAAGGCGAGCCGATCGTAAATACGCCCGCCGATGCGTTCAACACATTCTCCAACAGCGAAATGGACTCGGTTGTATTGGAGAATTTCTGGATCGAGAAATCGCGAGTGAGCCCGCGAAACTCGTATTTTGTCTGGGCATCTTGAGGCGATCAGTGAGCGCCAATAGCGGGTTCTACAAGCTCAGCAATTGTGTGAGCGATGATTTCGTTGCCACGGGGATCCAGATGAAACTCGTCGACATAAATCGGTTCTTTCACACCTTCAAAAGCGTTCCCCAGAAAAACAAATTTGTGTGAGGCCACGGATTCCTTTTCCGCTTGCTCATAAACGGCCCGCAGCGCACGGTGTACGCGACCCTGCAGTTCCTCGGTGCGAGCCTCCTTCAGCTTCTGCTCAAAGGGCACAAGCGGCTTGTTTCCGTATGCCAACAGGGGCTGCCAGAAGAAGTATGCCTTGAACCGGTACTGGTTCGCGAGAAGCTGTACCAGATTCAAATTCGCCTCATAATTCTCTACCGTCGCTAGTGCTCTCGCGGCTAGTTCGCCGTCTGAAATTGTGGCTTGGTTCTGCGTTGCGGATCTCTCCATCAGGAGACCGATCAGTTGAGCCGAATAAAGCTGGCGCAGGAAGGTCAACCGCGTCTGGCTTGGGGCTTCAAATTTGGATCGAATCAGCTCAAAGTACCAATGCGCGGTCGGAACTCCGGGTGAAAATGCTCCAACGAGCGATTCATTGACGCCGTCGTAAAAAATCGCGACGTCAGGGCGATGCCCGGCTTTCAGTTGCTGGAGAAGGAGAATCAGTTCCTGGTTGGTGACGAATCCCTCGACGCCGAGATTGGTGACTTCAACGCAATCGGTGGGATGAACATTCAGGTCTCGGGACAGGTAGGAAGGGATCGTCGCCGAGTCCGGGGCGCCTACGCCGAACATTGTCGATCCGCCGAAGACCCACACCTTCCGCACTTCTGACTTCGAACAATCGTGCCCCATGAACTGAACGGTCCTGCGCCAAGTCCCTAGCTCCGTATCATCGGTGTTGATGTATTTTCCGTGCCACTTCCTCACTCCCCAAACAGTAAAGGGTTGGTAAGTACTTCGTGCTTTGGCCCAGAAGGAAGTCTGTTCGGCCCAAAACTCACGACCCCAGCTCTCGCTATCGTACACAGGGCTTTTTTGCGGTGCGAGTGGATCGCGGTGAAACTTGCGATAAGCGTGAAGGGCTATAAAAGCTGACACTTCCACGAGAGCCGCAACGATGACAAGGGCGAACAGCGACATGCCAAGGATCGTAAATATTTTTTCGGCACCTGCGGTATGACGACTGCGTTCCACTGGCGACTCCTCATCCGAGACAGGATTAGGTGGATTGTAGTTCTTAAACGGCGCGAAACGTCCCATCCTACGATGGGAAACAGGGACAGGCCTGACGTTTCCCCGGTGAGTTTACAACCTTGCCGTTGTAATGATCAGAACTGTCTGGAATTAAGGCCGCGCATGCCGTTGAGAAAAATTTGGTCGGGGAGAGAGGATTTGAACCTCCGACCCCCTGGTCCCGAACCAGGTGCTCTACCAGGCTGAGCCACTCCCCGACTGTTGCAAGGACGCGGAAGGAATGCTAGCGCGTCTGGGAACTTGCTGACGTACCCGAGCATTATAACATTCGACACCACGCCGACGTTCTTCGCGACACGCGCTCCGGCGCAGGATTCGGCACGCGTCTCCGCCGGCTGAAATAACCACTCCTCCACTTCGTGCCGCCAGCCGGTTGTGCGAAACATCTGCCCCAGCTACCATGTTTCTTCACCGGCCAACCTTCATGAAAACCGGATTCACCGCCCGCCGCCTCTTCACTCCCACCGAAGAAATCGAACATCCCATGCTCGTCGTCGAAGACGGGCGTGTCACCGAACTGTTCTCGCTCTCGGGAACAAATTCTTACCACAACTTCCCTCTCGTGGATTTCGGCGACGCTACGCTCACTCCCGGTTTCCTCGACATCCACATCCACGGCGGAGCTGGTCTCGACGTCATGCTTGCTGCTCCGTCCGAACTGCCGCGCCTCGGGAAATTTCTCGCCACTCACGGCGTAACTGGATACTTCCCCACCACGGTAGCCGCGCCTCTCGACGCAACTTGCAAGGCGCTCGATCATTTGGCAAACGCGATCGAAGCGGCCGAAAGCGGCGCCAATGATTCAGTTGAAGCCCGGCCCCTGGGCATTCATCTCGAGGGACCATTTCTCAGCCACAAGCGTCGCGGAGTGCATCCGCCCGAGAACTTGGTCAACCCGACGATCGCAATTTTTGATCGCCTATGGCAGGCTGCCCGCGGCCACGTAAAAATGTTGACGATCGCTCCGGAAATTCCCGGCGCGATGGAAGTGATCCCCGAAGCAGCGAAGCGCGGAGTCTGCGTCAGCATCGGACACTCCGACGCTGAAATGCCGATCGCAAAAGCCGCGGTCGCGGCCGGTGCGCGGCACGCGACTCACACCTTCAACGCGATGCGTCCGCTCGATCACCGCGAGCCGGGCATTATCGGAGAGGTGCTCAGCGACGACGGCATCACCGCCGACCTGATCGCTGACGGAATCCACGTTGACCCGGCAGTGGTGAAGGTGTTCCTCGAAGCCAAAGGGCCGGAGCGCGCCGTTCTGATCACCGACGGGATCTCCGCCACCGGCATGCCCGATGGCCGATACAAACTTGGTCCGATCGAAGTCGATGTCAAAGACGGAAAATGTACTGCCAATGGCAGTCTCGCCGGAAGCGTCCTCACCATGGACCGCGCCGTGCGCAACGTAACCAAGTTTTCAAATTGGGGGCTGCGCGATGCTGTGCGCGCGGCAACTTTTAATCCAGCAAAGGCAGTTGGGTTGTCGGGAAATTACGGAGTGCTGGCCGCGGGAGCCAGAGCAGATTTCAACGTTCTAAGTTCCGAGGGAAATGTAATCAAGACAATCGTCGGGGGCAAAGGCTTCTAGCGGAGCGACGCTACTTGGTACGTCTCTCTCTACCGATCTAGTTGGGCTTCCGCCGCTTCGCTTCCGTCAGATGATGCAGCAGCATCAACTCATCCACGCGCGAAAGCTGGTCGAGAAAGGCCTTCCCAGTTTTAGGGCTGTCGTCGCTCGGCGCAGTGGCCGTGCCGGCCTGCCGCAACTTATCGCCCAGTTCTGGATCGTTATTCATGACTTCGGAATAGAACCATAGAAAATGACGCATTTGATCGAGCGCCACGCGCAGCGTTTCGATCGGCTCGGTCTCCGAAAGGGAATTCAGGGCTTCCATGAGCTCGGGATCGCTCGGAGCCTGCATAGCTGCGCAATTCAGCTCTTGCTGAATGGTGCGTAAGTCGTCGGTAACGCGCGCAATTCGGAGATGTAGGTCGTCCATGTCTTCGATAGCCATTCTCGTTCGCCGTACCAACATCTCATCGGCAAAGCCACGCGAATAGATGTCCCACGGGCATGCGCTTTCGTAAGGCTTCGTTACTTTGGTCCGCGCGAAGGTCACCAGTCGTGACAAACCCTTGTCTGGCGCGGCCTTCCCAGCGTTTCGACAATTTGTGATACAAACTCCCGATGCCCGCAACGCCCCAGGAAGTAACGTCCAGCGAAGGATTAGTTCGCGCCATCGGACGCTGGAGCCTCGTCGCGCTCACCATCAATAGCATCCTCGGGAGCGGCATCTTTGGTCTGCCTTCCAAAATCGCCGCTGCCCTGGGCAAGCTCAGCCCGCTGGCCGTGCTCCTCGCCGGCGTGGCCATGGCAGTCATCATTGCCTGTTATGCCGAGGTTGCATCGCAGTTTTCGCAGACTGGCGGTACCTATATCTATTGCCGCGCCGCCTTCGGACGCTTTACCGGCCTGCAAGTGGGATGGATGATGATGCTCACTCGCCTCACCGCCTGCGCCGCTAATGCGAATCTGCTCGTGATCTATCTCGGAGAACTCTGGCCGCAAGCCACGCAACCCTTGCCGCGCTTGGCAATCGTCACCATTCTGCTGGGAATTCTGCTTCTCGTGAACTATCGCGGAGTCCGCGACGGAACTCTGGTCAGCAACGCGTTCGTCGCTGCAAAACTCCTGCCGCTGGTTATCGTCATTTTGGCCGGAGGCTATTACCTGGCCACGCATGCGGCAGCAACTCTGCCCGCTCCCCACACCAACTTCGTCGGCTGGCGCAATTCCCTACTGCTGCTTTTCTTCGCGTATGGAGGTTACGAAGCGGCGATGAATCCCATGGGTGAGGCTCGGAATCCCAAGCGGGACGCCCCTTTCGCCCTGTTCGTGGCTCTGGCGATCATCACGATCATCTACACCCTGATTCAGTGGATCGTGATCGGAGTTCTGCCGGCATCACTGCAAACCGAACGCCCGCTGGCTGAAGCTGCCAGGATTCTTCTGGGAGGCGGCGGCGCTTCGCTGGTTGCCCTCGCAGCGATGGTTTCCGTTTACGGATATCTCGGCGCGAACTTCCTTACCGGCCCACGCGTCACCTTTGCCTTTGCCGAGCAAGGAGACTTCCCGCGCTGGTTTGCGGCAGTGCATCGCCGATTTAAGACGCCGCATGTCTCAATCGTGATCTTCGCAGCCCTCTGCTGGATATTGGCGCTGGCGGGAAGCTTTACCTGGAATGTAACCCTCTCCGCAGTCTCTCGCCTCTTCTACTACGGAGCAGTCTGCGCCGCCGTGCCGGTTTTGCGACGGAAGCAACCCGGCGCAGCATGGTTGCGTCTTCCCGGCGGATCGGGACTCGCAGCCCTGGGTGTTCTCATCTGTCTGGTTCTGCTCACCGGGGCAGACTTCAGCAAATCGTTGGTCCTGCTAGCAACGGTCGTAATCGCGCTGCTCAACTACCTGCTCGTTCGCCGTACATAGCGGCGGCTGACGTCGCGCTCGCGCTCAGCGGACTGACTACGGCCGCTCCATCGCCAGCAGCGCCTTCTTACGCTCGATGCCCCAACGATACCCGCCCATGCTGCCATCCTCGCGAACCACGCGATGGCAGGGAATCGCCACTGCTACCGGATTCGTTGCACAAGCCCGCGCAACCGCCCGCACGGCCGTGGGCCGCTTGATTCCCTTCGCCACCTGGCTATATGACTTCGTCTCTCCGAACGGGATCGACTGCAGATAGGCCCACACCTTGCGTTGGAACGCGGTCGATCGAATATCCAGGGGCAGAGATGAATCCAGATCCTTCCCCTGCATATGCCGCAGGAGCGCGTCCACCCACGTCCGCAGACCGCCCTTATCCTCCTTGCGCGCAGCGAATGGAAACTCGCGCTTGAGGCCTTCCAGCAACTCGCCATCGGTACGAGCGAATTGAATCGAACAAATTCCGCGTTCGGTGGCCGCAATCAACATGCGTCCGAGAGGAGAATCCGCACACATATATCGGATGGTCGCTGCAATCGCACCTCGCCGGTATTTGTCCGGAGTCATTCCCAACTGAGAAGCCGTGCGCTCGTACAGCCGGCTGCTCGAGCCGTATCCGGCGTCATACATGGCGCGGGTTACCGAATCGCCCGCCTGTAAATTTCGCTTGAGAGTCTTCAAACGGCAAGAGTCGGCGTAGGCCTTCGGGGTGATGCCGACCGCAGCCTTGAAGCGCCGCTGCAGATGAAACGGGCTTTGATGAAACTCTTTCGCGAGGCGCTCCAGCGTCAACGGCTCGTCAAGATGCTGCTCGATGAAGCGGCACATCGCCTTCACGCCATCGGATTCCGTGTTTCCACGAAATGCTTTGGGACGGCAGCGCAGACAGGCGCGATATCCCGCATGCTCCGCTTCTTCGGGATGCGAGAAGAACTCGACATTCTCGCGGCGGGGGCGGCGCGCGGCACACGATGGACGGCAGTACACGCCCGTCGACGAGACCGCAAACACGAACTCTCCGTCCCGTTTCGCGTCGCGCGATAGGACACCGCGACCCAGCGCGAATCAGGTGCAGCCTGGGCTGCCGCCGCTTCAGCGATGAGATCGTTGTACTGGACATAGTCTCGAGCGTTTCCGTTGCGAGTATGGCATTGGTCGTCATAGTAATGAAAGCCTAAGCCGCACTCGCGAAGAGGACTATCCGAATCTTGCGCTCAAACCAAAATCGCTCACTTGTTCAGAAAGGTGCCGGCTCGTCGTCAATACAGGGAAGATGTTGTCATTCCGAGCGAGGGGAATCTGCTTCACACAAAAACGCCTTGTCATTCCGAGCGAAGCGCGGTATCTGCTTCTCCGCCCGCAACGATGTCACCCACACCGATCTCATTTGCGCCAGCACCACAGAACAA
Source organism: uncultured Acidobacteriota bacterium (assembly GCA_963787685.1). Classification (GTDB taxonomy): domain Bacteria; phylum Acidobacteriota; class Terriglobia; order Terriglobales; family Acidobacteriaceae; genus Sulfotelmatobacter. The sequence goes on along the minus strand of CAWBED010000014.1, from coordinate 86,051 downwards.
TTAGAGTTCCCCACAGTAAATTTCGATCTCAAACTTGAGGATCCAACTCCATGAAGAATGCTCGCCGTGTCACTGTCGGCGTATTGATTCTGATGATCGCGGCCGTTGCCTCGGCCCAGCAAGCCTCCAAGCACGTACTCAGCAGCGATGAAGTGAAGAAAACGACTCCCGCCGAATATTTCTTCCGCGGACAAAAAGCGCCGGTGCAACTTCGCAACGCCGTCGGATTCCAACTCGCCGACGGCAAAATGATGATAGCGGCGCTGGTCGACGCTTCCGGCTACTCCACCGCCATCCAGCAGAAATATCAGGGATTGCTGATCACTGAAGTGAAACTATCCATCGGCAACTCGACCCTCGCCCCCGGCCAATACGGTTTCGGCTTCACTTCGGACGGCAAGTTCGTGGTCATGGACGTGGGAAACAACGACGTGCTGAGCGAGGCATCGCAGACCGATCCAGCTCTGCAGCACGCTGTTCCGTTGAAGTTGGTGGAAGATGGCGCGGGTTACAAACTCTACGCCGGAAAGAAATCGATTCAGATCAAAGTGGAATAAAGCTGCGCTGAAGGGTTTAGGTGCGCGCAGCTTAATAAGACGACTACTCCCGCCTTTAGTGCGCCAGCGGCTGGAATGGTCCGCGCACCGCGGTAATCCCAGCGCGTTTACGCAACTCGGTCAGCAAAGCGCTGGCGGCATTCTGATAGGTTTTGTTCGGATCTGAAGAGTCGGCCCACACCGCGTCATAAACAATCTGAGCCGCTTCTTTCAAGTCCATGTGCAGGGCAGCTTCGCAGACGTCGGCGCGTTCCTGGATTCGTTCGTAACAACCGGTGCAGATCTCAGCCGGCGCAGTTTCTCCCGGATGGTTCTCCCCAAATTTGCAAATGGCTTCGGCGGGCTCCGCGACGTCCGCGTGCGCTTCGCGCAGTTGAGCCTTGAACTGCCGGAGAAATTCTTCGCGTTCCTGCTCCAGGACGGCAGTGTCCGGTACGAGCTCTGCCGCATTCTGCAACGGCTTCGGAGCAATTTTCGGCGCTACGGGCGAAACCCGCTCGTTATGTTTGCACGTCGGGCAAACGTCCATATCGGCGGGATAATAAAGATGGCACTTCGAGCAGGGCAATCCGTATCCCGAGGGCTTTCTGGGAGCCGCAGGAGCCTGTGTCTCGGCTTTGCGTACGACCACTTCTTTCGCCAACGCCGCATGAGCCGCGCCGCCGCTAGTTTGCTGGGATTGAGTTAGGTTCGCGCCCATCGTAATTCCCTTCGGTTCAGAATCCGCCCGCTCATCAGTCTAAGTACGAGCTGCAATTTCGCCTATTTACCATCGGTCAACAACCATCAGTGGCCAAACGGACAATCTCGCCGCGTTACTCACCGAGTGCTGTTCTGCTTCATCAACTTCAACAATTCTTCCCGCCGCGCCCGGTAAAGCGAACGCTCTGGATCGAGTTTTGCTGCCACTTCCAGCTCTGATAGCGCCTCTTGATACCGGTCCAGGCTCATCAAGCACGCCGCTAATGAAAAATGGTTATCCGCCGAAGGATTCACTCGCAGCGCCTCGCGGAACTCCTTCTCTGCTGCATGCAACTCTTGCTGCTGGAACAACGCCGTGCCGAGCAGGTGATGCGCAACATCCGAATCCGGATTGAGCGATACCGCAATCCGCAGCTCGTGCAGCGCCTCTTCCGGTTGATTATTGAGCAGCAACGCCTGGCCGAGGATGCGGTGCTCATTGGCACTCGAAGGATTTTGTTGCACCGCCAGCCGCATTTCGGCGATGGCCTGGTCATACTCGTTTTTCGCCATGTACGCGCTGGCCAGGCAAGCATGTCCCTGCTGCCACTCCGGATGCTGCTTGTACAGTTCCTTCATTTCGGTGATCGCAGCGTCAAACTTTCCTTCGTCGCAGTACGTGTTTCCCAGATTGTTTCGGACCGATGCCTCTTGCGGAGCGATGCGCTTGGCCTCGAGGTATTCCGCCGTGGCCGCGGGCAAATTGCCTTCTTCGTGCCGGATCAGCCCCAGATTCGAGTGCGCTTCCCAGAACGCCGGCCTCAGCCGGATCGCCTGCTCGTACGCCGCAATCGCGCGCGGCAGGTTTCCCGCGGCATGCAGCGCGATACCCATGTCGTAGTAGGTATCAGGATTGTCGCGGTCGCGTAGCAGCGATTCGCCATAAGCGTGAATCGCCGCCTGGTAATCGCCGAGAGAATATTGTCCAAGCCCTAAATATTGATAAGCCTCGGCATTTTTCGGATCGATGCTCAGCGCGGTGCGCGCCTCGGCAATGGCATTTGGACCGTCATCCAGCCGGTAGAAGAGGTATGCCAGCGCGCTGTGATTCTCTGGAAGCTCCGGCATCAGCTTCACGGCAGCTTCCAGCTCGTCATAAGCATCGTCGAATTGATCTTCCTGACGAAGTGTCTGTCCCAGAGCAAAGTGCAGCGCGGGATCCTGGCTGTTCGCAGAAACGACGCCGCGCAATTCGATCTCTGCGTCGTGATAATGCTGCGTTCGGACGTCCACTGCGGCTTTCAGCAAAGCCTCTGGAATCGCCGGTCCAACTTGTGCAGACTGCACGTTTCCAGAACTGGCCACATGCATCAGATCTTTTCCAGCGCCTGCCGATTCCAGTTGTCGCAGTTCAGCATGAGTAGGCAGAGTCGCCAGCCCGCGTTCCGCAACCAATAGGGTCAAACGGCTACTGGGGACGCCGCCAGCCAGCCACGCAACCAGCTGGGTTGTAGTAACAGGGTGAGTATCGGAGATTTGAGCGCAGGAAGCCGGAGCAAACACCGACGCCATAACGAAGACGGACAGAAGAAGGAACAACGACGCCTTGACTCTCACCGGACTCCCCAAACTCTTGGATTGGCTTGCGGGTAGCGGCTTTTCAAGGAGTGGCCGAAACCACAAAATCGGAAAGCCCTTCAGAAACATAGCCCGCCAGTGATCCCGGAGGTAAGGTCACGGAGGTAACTTTGGGACCCCTCCATGCTCTGAGAATCGCATCCAGTCCCGCTCCCGCGGCGTGATCGAAATCACGCCTCGCCGTGGCAGGCTTCACCGCAGCCCCGCCCGATGTGGGGTAAAACATTGAAAATGCTATCCGAACTGGGGATGGATTGGCTTGACCTTTCCCTCTACCCGCCCGATAGCGTATGATCTAACTTCGCTAGTGTTTCTTCGGAGGCTCCGATGTTGGAAGGTCTATTTCAACCGATGCACCTGCTGGTGATCTTCTTTATTGCCCTGTTGGTGTTCGGCCCGAAAAAATTGCCTGAGCTCGGTAAAGGTCTGGGTGAAGGGATTCGTGCATTGAAAGATGGCATGAAAGATAATCCCCCAGCACAGGCTTCAACCGATCAGACCAAGAAAACTGACGTCAAGAGCTGACCGACTCCTCGTCGAGTAGCGTCGCGGGCAGCATACTCCGCCCCTTTGTCTCTGTTTCCCTATTTCTGTTCTAAGCGTTTCTGGGCTCCCAACTAGCTTCTAAAAACTCTGCCAGCTGGAGGTAGGTCGTGTTGCGTAAACTCGAAGTACTGACCCTCATTGTCTTTTTCGGACTTTCATCGGCTCTCTTCGCGGATCAAGTCACATTAAAAAATGGTGACCGCCTCACCGGTACAGTCGTGAAATCAGACGGCAAGGTGTTGGTTCTGAACACCGACGCCGCCGGCGACGTCACTCTGAAATTCGATGCGATCCAGGAGATCAAGACCGATGCTGAACTGCACGTGAGTCTGAAGGGCGGCAAGACCGCGGTCGGCCCGGTCACGACCACCGATGGCAAACTCGAAATCGCCACCAAGGCCTCCGGCACTGTCGAAGCCTCGAAAGACGATGTCACGCAAATTCGCAACGACGCCGAGCAGATGGCGTACGACAAATCGCTGCATCCCGGACTCGCGCACGGATGGACTGGCGGCGCAAACATCGGCTTCTCCGTCGCTCGCGGCAATAGCGAGACCGAGAACCTCGCGCTCGCAATCAATGCCATTCATCCCACGCTCAACGACAAAATCACTGTCTACTTGAGTTCGATCGACACCCAGAACAACCTGGCCACGCCGAGCACGGTCGCGAACCTGATACAGGGCGGACTTCGCTATGACCGCAATATCAATCCCAAGCTCTTCGCCTTCGCATCCGGCGACTTCATGAGCAACGCCCTCCAGTTCCTCGATCTTCGCCAGGTTTATACCGGAGGCTTGGGTTACCACGCCATCAAGTCCGATGCGACGACTCTCGACTTCCTCGGGGGCGTGAACTACACGCACGAAACCTACTCGAACGGAACCTTGCTGCAAGTCGGCCCGCCGCCGGTCTATGTGTCCTACGGTGTCACCAACCGGTTCGTAGCTCTCACGCTCGGGGAAGAACTCAGCCAGAAACTCGGCAAGAGCACTGTCCTGACGCAGAACTTTGATTTCTATCCCGACTTGCAGCAGACCGGCCAGTACCGCGGAACGTTCAACCTCGGCACCGTCACGAAGATCAGCAAATGGTTCGGGTGGCAAAATCAGTTCGGCGACATCTATGTCTCCAACCCGCCCATCGGATCCAAGAAGAATGACCTCATTTTCACGACAGGCCTGAACGTCTCGTTCACGCATTAGATGACAGTTGATCGTGGGAACTGAGAGCTAAAGCGGTGGCGGGCGATCGGTGAGAGCTCTCGCCGCTGACGTTTCACCACAGAAGCCGGCGTTACCGTGGAAGAGCGGCCCTTTAGGGCCGCGTTAGACGCACGTTAATGACAGAGCTTTAAAGCCCGGCTATTTCGTCCCACCCGATGCTTCCTCAGGGCTCAGTTCGAAGGCCACCCAGTAGTCCGGGTGCGGAGGCAGCGGGTAAGAGTGACTCCGCGACACCGCTTTGCCACTCACACAATTCCCGACGGCACTCGAACCGACCGTGACCAACTGGTCGACCAATCCATCTTTTCCGATCTTGATCAGGAACTTGAACCCGGCGGAGGAAACGCCGCCTGACGACGCCTTCACACAGTCAGGAATCCAACTTCGAATCGTTCCGAAAACCATCTCGCTGTATGTCTTACCTTCCACCGTAAGCAGGTTCGCGTCGGCTGCTTGTTCCATTGGTGTCTTCGCATTGATGTACGGGATCACCTGACTCGCCCATTTCTGGACCTGTTCGAAGTATCCATGCGTTTGCCAAACTTCATCGCTCCACTGGTCGCCGATCCGGGCAAGCATCCGGTGGTCGTCGCCACATCGCTGGACTTCGTAGCCATGAGCGCCATGATGTTGCAATTGAGCAGGGATTTCCCATTCAACCTCTCAAGCGCGTCGAACCCCCTCACGATTCGCGGCCACGAAAGTTTCAGCGGTTCGTCCTGGCAGCACAGCAGCCAATCCGCGACGTGGAAGTACAAAACATCTCCCGCGCTCCCGCCGACCTGGTCCGCTGCGTTCTGCAGAAACTCCTCGACCTCGCCCTCGGCTCCGCCCCACTGCGGCAGACGCGAATTCGCGTAGTACAGGTAGTAGTAGTAATAACCTGGCTCAAACGCCACTGCCTTCTGTAATAAGGCCCATTTTTGACTGGGATTCCAATCTTGTGAAAGGGCCACCTTTTGCATCGCCGCATACCACTCGGGGCATTTTGTCGAAAGACTCGACGCCTCATCCAGAATCCTCTTTGCATGATCTGCCCGCTTGTCGAAGAAACTCCACCCCGTCTTGCTGACCGTGTCACTATTTCCCTGACCGCGCGCACTCCACCCGTAGTCAAGGTATGCTTCGGCCAGCGCAACCCGGGCAGTAATCGAATCTGGATTTTTCCCGGCCCAGTGCTCCAACCGCCCGAGATGGGTCTTCCAATCCTTTTCCGTCGGATGTACTTCTGGCTTCTCGAGCGCCAGATAGATGGTGTGGACAACCCACATCCCTCCCGAGAAGGTCGCCTTGCTGGACCGGGCCGAGTCGGCCAGGCAGTCCAATTCCTTGAACTTCTGGGCCATGAGCAGCTCTGAAATTGCTTTTTTATAGTGAGAAATGGCGTTCACATCGGTGACTGGGTCGCCGTTTAGCCCGGCCGCCTCCTGATCGCTGAGACCGCACGTCGAGGACGGGGCGTTCGACCTTTCGGCGGCCGCCCTCCCACAGGCCGTCACGAGTAGAAACAAGACCATTGCTGTTAAATACAGGCGGCGAAACCGCGAAATTCCCAGGAAAAACGCCAGGATGATCAAAGAAATGACCTCAAAGGCAGCTGCTCTGACTGCTAACTTATCGGGATTCTCGGCGCTCCTAAAGTTACCGAAGGGAGGTTCCGCCATACCTCTTTGTGATCATCTGGGGGCCTGAGCGTTACTTTCCTCCGAGAACCTGCCCTTCCTATTCCTCAAAAAGAGGAAATCCACAGGCCTATTGTGATATCTGACCTTGTCCTTAAAATTCGAAAGCCGGATCATACCCATGAAGAAAGCGGCGTCTCCGGCAAGTGCGAACGCTGTACTTCCGAGTTAGGGCGTTCGCCCAATTGCAACGTTTTGTGTTTTCTTTTACAAGGACTTATCCACCTCATTTGTTCGGATTTTGGATTCAGCCACTTCGCCTGATCAAACTCAGATAGCGCTGTCGTCACTGGCCAGATTCCTTTGCGATCTGAAATCTTTTTGGAGGCATAGTAGTTATGAGGAGATTCTCCCCCACAGTTTGTTTGCTCACCGCACTCGCATTCTGTCCCGGACTTTTATTCGGACAGACTGACTCCAGCTCAGCCGTCGCGATCCATGTTTCCCCGGATACCGCGACGCTCTCATCCTCAGAAGCGGTCCAATTTACTGCTCTGGTAAAGAACACGCCCCGGGTGGCAGTCACTTGGTCCGCTTCCGCAGGAACGATCTCCAGCACGGGTCTTTACCACGCGCCGAAAGTCAGCGCCGATACCACGGTGCGAGTGACCGCGACCAGCGTCGCCGATCCTGGCAAGTCCGATGTGGCCTCTGTTGTCATCCGCCCTGCGGAGCAGGCAGCCGCCCCCGAGGACACCACCTCAAACTCGAGCAGCTCCGGGATTCAACTGTCCTTCTTTGGCGCGGGCTTTAACGGTTTTGGCACTTGGCCCCCGACCGATGGTCAGAAGCAGATCGCTACCCTCGGCGGCATCCGTCTTTGGGATGACGGCGTCAAGTGGGCCCAGGTCGAAACGGCCAAGGGTGTCTATAACTGGGCAGAGCTCGACAACTGGATGAGCAAGGCGCAAGCCCAGCACCTGGACGTGCTGTATACGATCGGCGACACCCCGAAATGGGCTGGCTCTATTCCTAAGGGCAGTCCCTGCGGCCCGAACGGAGCCTATAGCTGCTCCGCTCCTACCGATGTGACGACCAGTGGCACTGGCGCAGACGCGTATTTCTCCGACTTCATCACCGCGCTGGTCACCCGCTACAAAGGTCAGATCGCGTTCTACGAATTGTGGAACGAGCCCGATTGCACCTGCTTCTGGAGCGGCACCAATGCCCAGATCGTGCGCATGGGCAAAGACGCCGCCGCCATCATCCGCTCGATGGACAAAAATGCGAAGATTCTGAGCCCATCCGCCCACGGTCCAACCATGGCGACTTGGTTCGATGGTTATGTTGCGGCAGGCGGAGCGCCGAACTTCGACATCGTCAACGCCCACATGCGCGGCACCACATCCACCAACAAGGATCCCGAGGCTTTCCTCACGATGTATAACGATGTGATTGCGGAAGTTCAGAAACGCAATCTCACCAAGGATCCGATCTGGGATGACGAGCACGGCATCAAGCAGAACGAACTCAGCAACACCGAAGAGCTCGCCGGCTACGTCGCTCGTTCCCTCGCCCTTCGCGCTGGAGTCGGGCTGCAACGTCAATACGTATACACATGGGATCAGGGCGGAGGCGATGGACTTCAAGGTAACGAGTCCGGAACCGCTTGGGATACCGTTGCCGGATGGCTCATCGGCCACACCATCAGCCCTTGCGTAGCCAGTGGCACCGTCTACACCTGTAATGTGGACGACGGCCAGATCGTTTGGGACACCGCGCAATCCTGCAGCAACAGCGGTTGCACCACCTCCAAGTACAACTATCCGTCGCAATACAGCAAGCAGACGGATATCTACGGCACCAAGACTTCGATGAGTGGCAATACCGTGTCAATCGGTTACAAGCCGATTTTCCTCACCTCGAAGTAGTTCTCGCAAAAGAAACGCCCAAACATCTTGCGATGTTTGGGCGTTTTTATTTGCTTCGTATCAGTGTTTGGCCATGCCGTTGATGGCTGCTAGATGTAACGGTTTTAGCCTGCGCACTACGAATTCGCGCTGATCGGCGCCGCTTGCTTCCTTTCTTCGTCCCGCTTGCGCATTGCCTCTTGCCCCTGACGCCGCAACTGCTCAAACAGATACCGGTGGCGCGCTGCCTTCACCGCATCTCCTCCCGGCTGTCCGTACAACACACCCAGCCACCGGTGCGCCGCCGCCAATCCGGGAAGAATCGTCAGCGAGGTTTCAAACGCCAGGATGGCTCGCTCCCTCTGCCCGAGTCGCGCCAGAGCGATCCCCAAGTTGAAGTGCCCGAGCGGAGAGAAATGCTGCAGGCCCACGGCAATCAACGCCTCTGACGCCGCTTCTTCAAAGCGCCGCTGCCGCAGATACACCATCGACAGTCCCACATGCGCCTCTGGACTATCGCCATCAATTTCAAGCGCCCGTTCAAAGGCACGCTCAGCATCTTCCACCCGCTTGCAGCGCAGATACGTCTCTCCAAGCCGGAGATGCAGATTCGGCAGATGCGGCTCGCCCTCTTCAGCACGAAGAAGTGAGGCCAATCCCTTCTCCGCATTTCCATCCGCAAGCTCGATCGTGCCGATCAGCCAATCCGCCCAAGGACGCGAGCGCTTCGCCTTATCCGCCTCGCTCTTAGGCTCCTTAGGCTCTTTAGACTCCGGCGGCTCGTCTCCATTTTTCTTCGGAGTTTCAGGCTCAAAATTCAGAACTTCTTCCAGCAGAACTCTCGACTCCGCATTTCTGCCGAGCGAAACGTAGCATTGCGCCAGATGCAACTTGAAGCGCATCTCTTCCGGTTTCTCGCGGCACAACTCCTCGAGCAGCGGCCGCGCTTCCTGATATTTGCGGCAATCCATGAGATCGCGTGACAGGTTGTATTTGCACTCGCGCACCGCGCTGGCCACGGCTTTTTCCTGATTCTCGGTCTGCGGCTGAACGTATCCCAGCGCCACAAACTGCTCCAGCACCGCCTGCGCCGCAGCCGGGTCCATTCGCATATCCGACGAATGCATACCGCATTCGCCAGCTTCATTTTCCCAGCTCGGAATCCGCTCGATCTCCGGAGTCTCCTCGAACGCCTGCACCAGCACGCGTCCATCCATGTCCGCGCCCACCGGCAAGCCGAACAGCGTGAGCACCGTAGGAGTTACATCGAGCAGGGTAGCGCCATAGATCCGCTCGTCTTTCCGGACGTGAGGCCCCTTCATGCAGAAAATTCCGAATGGCCGGTGCTGCACTGCCGGTCCTGCCGGTTCATTCGGAATGCTTCGCGGACGCAAATGGTCGGAATGAAATCCATGGTCCGACACCAGGATCACAGTCGCCTCGGGTCCCGCCAAGTTAAGCAACGTCTCCAGCATCATGTCGTGAAAGCGATAGGCGCCGTCGACAACATCTTTGTAAATCTCGTACCGATCTTCCGGGATCCCTTCCATGCGCGGAGGGCGATAGTTCATGAAGGCGTGGCAGAAGTGATCGATCCCGTTGTAATACACCGCCAGAAAATCCCACGGCTCGTTCTTCAGAATCCACGTGGCCGCGTTATGAAGGGAGCAGTTCTCTGAGAGGATCTTCGCAAATGTATTCAGTCCGCGATCTTTTTCCTGATTGACCTCACCCGCTCGCGGAATCCACGGCAGAATCGCCTCTTCCGTAAGCTCGCCAGGATGCATCCGCAGCCGCGCAAATGTATCGCGCAATTTTTCCGGATGCACCGCGCCGGTTGGAAGATCCCACGGCTTATCGGGCGGTGCGCTGGCGTGCGGGTAGAGATCGGAAACAGACACTCCGTTGATCGGCTCCGCGGGATGCCCCGCAAACCATCCCAGCACATGTGTCTTGTAACCGCGCTGCGTAAGAATATTCCAGAGAGCCTTCACCTTCCGCGAAGTCGACGAGACCGGACGGATTCCGCCCGAGTGCGGATCGGGCTCCATGAAGCCATGGATCCCATGCTTATGTGGTCGCTTTCCAGTCGCAATCGAATTCCACAACATCGGCGACAAGATCGGCTGCAGGGTCGCGATGTTCCCCATCACGCCCTCGCTGATCATGCCATCCAATGTCGGCATCAAACCCGCATCCAGCAGTGGGTTCGCAATTTTCCAGTCGGCTGCGTCCCAGCCGATCAACAGAACTTTCTTAGCTAGCGGCTGCGCCAAACGGATACCTGTCGCTTTCCGGGGGATATGATTTGTAGTCCTTAATCGATGATGCTCGCGCTTCGGCTATCGTATGCTCCTCGCGCCGCCACAGCGTCAAACCATCGGTTCCCATCGCCAGCATCCCGAGCGAAGGATTCGGCGCCTGTGGCTCGTCTGCCATCTCGGTAGTACTGCCAATCGTGATTGGCTTATTCGCAACCGTTTCATAAGCGTACGCCGTGATCGTCCCAGAAATCTCGCGACACCTGAATTGGGAGAGAATTGTCGGTACCAAGGGCGCCTTTCCGTGACATAGTTCCTCCGTCTACTTTTGGTGTTCATTTCTTGAGAGTCGTCCCCTACACGCCACACGACGAGAAAACTTCGACAGCGCTGTTCTTCCACCACGCCTGGGTTAAGGTGTTACCTTGAAGATTACTCCGTCCTTGCTGGAGCCACCCGCCTGCGTCGCTCCGTAAATATTGCCCGCACTATCGATTGCCAGGGAACCGATAGCGGGCTCGGAGCCGTGCGGCCCGTCGAATGTGTACAGGTCCTTCTCAAGCCAAGACGGGCCGCTTTGCGGCGTCAGTTTATATACGACCCCATACTCGCCGCTGTAATTTGGGCGTCCGAGATTCGCTCCATACAAATTGCCCGCGCTATCGAAAACGACCCCCGAATACGGCAGTTCGTCAGGATAGAGCCAATAGAAATTGTAGAGCACCGTTTCTGTCCAGCTTCCTCCTGACTGCGGAGATAGTTCAAATACTGTGCCTCCATAGCCAGACCCTCCATCGACAGTCGTTCCGTAAAGATTGCCGTTGGAGTCGAAGATCAATCCGGCGATCGGCTCGAACCCGTCGACGCCATTGTTTTGGAACGTATGCAGTACCTGTTCCTTCCACCCCCCGCCCGACTGCGGTGATAGTTCGAACACGGTCCCCTTACCGTACTGGCCACCAGCGTAGGTCGTGCCATATAGATTTCCGACAGAGTCGATCACCAGGTTCGCCCTTGGCAATGCTCCGTCCGTGCCGCCGCCGAAGCTGTGGATCACGGTCTCGGTCCATCCGCCTCCCGATTTCGGCGTGAGCTTATACGCCGTGCCGCCGGTGGTGTTCGTGCCGTGGCCGTAAGCACCGCCAGCCTGCGTCGTTCCATAAATATTTCCCGCCGAATCGAAAACCACGCTCCCGCACGGGTATTGCCCGTCCTTGCCACTGCCGAAGTTATGCAGAACAGTTTCCGTCCACTTACCAGAAGTCGCTTCCGACAATTCGAAAACGACGCCGGCGCCGTTGGAACCGCCGAGCTTGGTCGTTCCATAAATCTTGCCGGGACTTTCGACAATAACTGCACCCGAAGGCGTCGATCCACCTGCCCCGCCGTTGAAAGACAGCAGTGTCGTCAGCGTCCATGGGTTTGGCACTAACTGAAATACTGTTCCGTTATTCGAGCTGCCGCCTTGGGCTGTAACACCGTACAGGTTCCCTGCCGAATCAAACGTCAATCCGAGGATTGGTAATTCGCCATCCGTTCCGCTAAACGTGTGGATCACGGTTTCTGTCTGGGCCAGCGCAACTACATTCAATACCAGCAGCATCGCTGAGAATACCGCCATAACTGCTATCCGCGAAGATTTTTGAGATCGCATCGATCATTCCTCCCTGGCCAACATCAACCCGAATTCCCCGGTCACGCACGAGTTAAGATTTGGGTTCGACTGCGTCCAATGTCGGTGACACGCCATTGTCGCGTCGCCATAATGCGAGACCCCGTTCCCCCGATGCCAGCATGCCGAGTGATGGACCCTTTACGGCTCTGAAATCTTTTCCAGCTGACACTGTTTTTGCTTCCACTGCTGCGTCGGTCGTGCTCCCTGCCCCAATCTTTTTGTTCGCTATGGTCTCGTACGCGTACTCTGTGATCGTCGCGGTCAAACCATAGTTCCAAGTAGTAGTCATGCGTATCCATCCGTAGTGTGTCGCTCCCTTAATCAGGAACTTCACGCCCAGGTAATGATTAGAGACTTTTCCCCACTTTCCGTATGAGGAATGCCCGCTGACTCCGGACTCAAATCCTGCAGTACGTTCCACAATGAGTTGCTCACGGGCCATCGAACTCGAAAAATGAGCGGACGGACCAATGTCTGCGCCTTTCGCCAGAGCCGACGCATAGGGCCCTAACGAACCACGGCTTCGCCCGCCTTCGACTTTTCCTCCCGCCAGCGGCTTTGCCACGAAGGTTCGATAGAAAGAATGGTCGTAACCGCCTCCCGTGATCGACAGCTCGAAGTCGTTAGTCCCATCCTTATTAAGATCGATCGCGATACTGGAATAACGCCCTAGCGTAACGTTGGTCTTCGTAACGACCACCGAACCTTCGGCCGGCTGAGCCAGCGCCAGCATGCTCACGCCCGCAGCCATGGCGGCTGCGGAATATAGATTCAAATGTTGATGGATATTTTCGATTGCCTGATTTGCAGAACGGTTGCGCCAGCCGCGAGGCATAAGAATCCTCCGTTAGTTTTGGAGTGGAGAAGTGGAGCTGTTGGGCCCGGGGGAGAAAAACGAACATTAACTGTGAAAACTGTTGCTCTCAATACAGCAAAGGCCCTAGTTGAGAATCGACGCCTCGTCGCGCCGCCACAATGCTAATCCATCGGCGCCGCGAGCAAGCATTCCTAAAGACGCGCCCGCCGGATCCATCCGACTCTGCGCTTGATTTTCACTCGCCGCCGTCGCAGCAGCTCCAGCAGAGATTTTCTTGTTCGCCACGGTCTCATACGCATACGCCGTGATCGCCGCCGAAAAGCCTTTCGGCTGGGTCGTCACCGTCAAGCGCACCCATCCGTAATGCGTTTGGCCCTTGATCAAAAACTTGACGCCCACATAATGGTTGGCAGGATTGTTACCCCAATCGCCATAAAGACGGCGTGAATACCGATTCGAGGCGTTCGTGCCGCTAGCACGTTCAATGTCGGCGACGCCCCTGGAACTGAAATGGGCCGACGGCCCGATCTTCGCTCCATGCGCTAACGCAGACGCATAGAAGCCGCCTTCCTTATTTGCCGCTCCCACCACGTCGCCGCCGTCCAGCGCTCGTACCGTCAGAGCGATTTGAAACGAGTGATAGGCAAAGCTATACAGCGAGAACGAAAAATCGTTCACGCCATCATGATTCAGGTCGAGCAGCACAGGCTTCGGCGGAGGAAAGAAGTAGCTCGAGACCGGTATCGGAATCGTCTTCTTTGTGATCACCACCTCGCCCTGCGCCGGTGGTGCTAACGCCAGCATACTCACGCCGGCAGCCATGGCCGCGGCGGAATAGAGTTTCATTTGCTGATCAACACGATTGGAAACTACAGGCACGTTCGGGCGGGCAGACTTATTGCGCGGCATAATTCTTCTCGCTCTGCGGAGAATCCTTCACCTGCCGGGCTGCTGTCAAGATGAAAGAACTTGCATAGTGATCCTAACGCCGCACAAACTTCTTCCGCATCTTATCGACTCGTGCGTTTGACCGATTCCCCTCGATATAATCTGCTGCAAGTGATGTACATTTCGTGATGCGGGTTCCGGTGTGAATCAGATCCGCAATATCGGAACCGCAATCGCAGTGTAGTTGTGAACTTATGATTCGCTGCTGCTCGTTTCTCCTCGCGCTTCTGCTCGTCAGCTTTGTTCCTTCGTTCGCGCAGGATCAATCCGGCAACACCGGTTCCATTCACGGCACCGTCGTCGACGCAAAGACCTCTCAGCCACTAGCTGGCGCCACCGTATCGTTGCAGAATTTTCAGCAATCCGGCAGGCCCGCGGGAATGAATTCCGCTACTACAACCGCCGCCGACGGCAGCTTTCTCTTCCGCAATCTGCTGCCCGGGAGTTATCGCGTCTCCGCAACCCACAATGGGTACGTCAGTTCGGCGCGACGCCCGCGCGCCGGCGCACAGTCCCCCGGCAGCGCCGTGTCACTGACTGCCGGACAGACCGTCGATGACGTCGTCGTCCGCCTGATGCCCACTGGCGTTATCACCGGACACATCACAAACGAGCGCGACGAACCCATGCCCGGCGTTCTCGTGCAGACGATGAAGGCCTCCTATGGTAGCGGCCATCGCGAGTTCTCCGACGCCCGCACCGGTTTCACCGACGATCGTGGAGAGTTTCGCGTTTGGGGTCTTGCTCCCGGCCAGTACTTTCTCAAGGCAACTAATCCTCGCTTCACAGAGCGCGGTCCCATTCCCAACCAGGTTTATGTACCAATTTTTTATCCCGGCGTCGTCGATCCCGCGCAGTCCCAGTCGATCGAATTACATCCCGGTGAAGAATTGAGCGGCATCAATCTCAGTCTCCCTGCGCAGCGTACAGTTCACGTCAAAGGCCGCGTCCTCACTTCAAACGGCGTCCCCGCCAAAGGCTCCGATGTGACTTTGTCTCAATTTGCTGGCGACGGATATTCCCTCGAGGTAGAAACCGATCCTGCCGGTCGCTTCGATCTGGCTGCGGTTCCTCCTGGCCCGTATTCCATCGTCTCGCAGTCCTCAGACAACTCCATGTCCGGCCATTTGCAAATGGGACGCGCTTCCATCTCCGTGGGCGATACCCCGGTCGACGTCCCCGACTTGGTTCTCTTTCCCGGCGCAACTATTTCTGGCCACCTTCGCATCGAAGGCGACCGCAAGGTTACTCTGCCGAGAACCATGGCGTCGCTCAAGCCGGTCTCCGCTGACGCAAGTGCTGGTGTCGACAGCGCTGCCGTACAGCCCGACGGATCGTTCACGTTCCACGACGTCCCCGAAGGAGAATACGGAGTTACCGTCTCCCCGCTACCCGACGGATATTACGTCAAGAGCACACGCGACACGCCTGCTGCCGCGATCCTCGTCAGCCACGGCCATGCTCCGCCCGTCAGAAGTCCATATCGGGCCCGGCGCCGTTCGCATTCAAGGAACGGTCTACAAGGATTCCGATAACCAGCAGGTTGCCCCTTCGGTTACCGTCGCGCTTGTTCCTGATGCCACGCGCCGCTCGAATGAGGAATACTATCGAGTGGCCATCTCCAATCAATCAGGACAATTCACGCTCGCGAATGTTCCCCCCGGCGACTATTCCCTGTTTGCATTCGAAAATGTAGACCGCGAGACCGTCATGGACCCTACCTTCCTTCAGCGATACGAAGGCGCCGGCAAATCAATTCATATCGAAGAAGGCGCCAACCAGAACCTGCAACTCCAATTAACGGCAGACGCTCAAGATTCTCAGTAGTAAGGTAAAAGATTGACCGACTGCCCCACCCGTCGCGATTTTCGACGGGGTGGGAATCCCTACCGATGACAGCGCAGCGACCCGACTAATCCACAGCCCAATGTGACATCTGACCTTGGGCAAAGAACCTGATCTTCACACGCGTAAAAACAAAAGCCGCTCCATCGGAGCGGCTCCTATTCCCGGTTCGATTCGCGGCAGCGTTAATCGATCCCGTGAATTCGCATGCTCACCAACTGATCGATGCTCAGGTCTTTGATTCCTCGCGAACGCATGTCGCTGATGTATTCCGGTGTCACATTATGGATCCGCATCGCGATCAATTCATCCGGATCAGGATGCTTGTACCCGAGTCCTTGCACCTTCTCGATGAACTCCGGTGAAACTCCATGAATACGAAACGCGATCAGCTTCTCGAGTTCGATGTGATCGTAACCGCGCTTCTTCAAGTCTTCCATCCACTCTGGAGTCGCGCCGTGAATTCTCATCGCGATCAGCGTATCTTCGTCCGGAGAATATCCAGCCTGATGCAAACTGCGAACCATCTGCGGACTCACACCGTGAATGCGAAAGGCCACGAGTTTGTCGCTGTCTGAAATCTTCAGGCCTTCCGCGCGCAGAGCTTCGATGAACGCCGAGTCCACGCGGAAGATGCGGAATGCGATTAGCTTGTCCGCGTCGAGATCGCTCAGATGCTCAGCCTTCATCTCTTTCGCGAAAGCCAGACTCACATCCTGCACTGCCATGCCGAACTGCTTCTCGTCGTCCACAGAAAATCCCAGCGATTGCATTTCGCGCGGATAATTTGGGTCAGGCTGGAAGTGAAACAGTCCCGCGCCTTCGCCATCATTCAGAAAGCCCTCGCAATCGATCTTGCCCGCGTCGCGCGTGATCGTGAAGTGAACGTCTTGTCGCCCAGCCTTTGACAAGTCAACGCCCTGAAACGAAGTCGCAGGCCAGTCGGACTGGTGGTTCGACGATCCGCCGTGATGATGCTCGATCAGCGAGAACTCTACCTTGCCCGGATTGTCGGACTTACTGATCGTCCAATCGCCGCTGCGCACTTCAGCCGCACGATTCTTGATTACAACTCCAAGCACGCACGATGCAAATACCAGATACGCAAGAGTTCGACGCATTCGCATAAAGCGATCTCCTTAGTGAATTCAACCAGAATTAGTTCAACCAGCGACGGACGTACTTCTCCGTCCATGCGAGGACGCTGCCTCGCGCGTTCATACAGACGACGTGGTGCATTAAACGGGTTTTAGAGGTCAGCCTTGGAGTCGAGAATCCCCAACTGCCGCAGTTGAATCAGTTTGTCGAGAGTCAGATCCTTGAAGCCGTGCTTTCTGGCTTCGTCGATGAATTCAGGCGTAACGTCCTGCACCTTGGCGCGGACAATGTCGTTGACTCCGACTTTGAATCCTGCCGACTGCAGCGCCTTGATGTATTCAGGCGTTACCTCCTGCACCCGCATCGAGATGAGTTCATTCACCGACGGTTTCAGGCCGAGCGCCTGAATTCCGCGAATCCATTCTGGAGTGACATCTTGCACGCGCAGCCCAATCAGTTCATTTGCATTTGGCTGCAAGCCGAGATTGTGCAACTCTTTGAAATATTCCGGAGTGACATCCTGCACCTTCATGCCGATGACTTGGTCAGCGTTGACTGCGAGCCCTGCCGAATGCAGCTCGCGCACATATTCGGGAGTCACTCCCTGCACTTTGAGCCCGATCAAACGGTTAACATCCGCATCGATGCCCGCTTCCTTAAGCCCGCGATAGTATTCAGCATCGACGCCTTGCACCTTCATGCCAATAAGTTGGCCCTGATCCGGATTCAACCCCGCCGCGTGCAGTTCCTGGATGTATCCCGGAGTGATGTCCTGGACGCGCATTGCGACCAGCATGTTCGCGTCAGGATGCAATCCTTGCTCGCGGAGTTCGCGCACATATTCCGGAGTAACGTCCTGCGTCTTCAGCGCAATCAGTTGATCGATCGTGAGATCGCCGAGGCCTGCGGCTTTCATCCCATCGATGTAGGAAACCGCCGAAGTCTGCTCTTCGCTTTGCCGATGCGCGGGAGAAGGTTTCGGAGCCGGAGAGCTTGATGTCCGCGAAGGTTGGGGCGCAGCGCTCGGCGAATTCGGCGTAGCCTGAGCCACGATGGCCGCAAGCGCAGCCTTCGGATGCGCAATTCCCAGCAGCGCATTTCCTGCGATCAGCGCAGCTGCAAGACACAGGATGCTGCCGCTGATTCCGATGCCGCGAATTCCTGTGCCGAGTTGCTTAAGCCCAAGCACGCGCACGATGCGTTCGGTCAACGGTCCGCGATTCGCAGCCATCGCCAATGCCGGAGCGCTACGCCACTCTTCCATCATGGTCAGAGCGCGCGCGTATTCGACGGCGTTGCCGCAGACCGCGACCGCCGTTTCGTCGCAGCAATGCTCGCGTTCGGCGCGAATGCGCTTGTTCAACCACCAGACTGCAGGATGATAGAACAGAAGCGTTTCGACACCGACCTGGAATACATTCACAAAGGGATCGAGCCGCTGGATGTGCGCGAGCTCGTGTGCAATAACGGACCGTAACTGCTCTTCCGAAAGTCCGGTCAGCGCGCTCACTGGAAGAAACACCACCGGCTTAAACCATCCAATCACTGCGGGCGCTTGCAGCCACAGGCATTCGCAGTATTGAATGGCTCGCTGGATGCCCAGCTGTTCCTGGATCGCATCGCAGATTTCGAGCACATCATCGGCCACTATAGAAGACTGTTTCCGGCGTTCGCGCTCCAGCAGCAAGAATCCACCCGCGGAACGGAGACTGAAGAACGCTACTCCGAGAAGCCAAGCTTCGACGAGCCATGAGAAAGCATCTAGGGAGGTTCGAATCGAAGAAGCCTTTGCAGATTCGCTGGTCTCGGTTTCGTAGCTCGCGGCCGCCGCATGATGAACCGCAGTCGGCGCTGCCATGGTGACTGGAAGGGCGGCGCGCTGCTGCAGGTAGAAAGTAAACGTCGCGACAGGCGCGAGCAACATCAGCCCCAGCGTTGCGACGCCTATCAAATAACGCATCTGCGTGCGCCGGCAAATTGCCATTGCCGATGCCGCAAATGCTGCAAGCGCAGTTCCCTGCCACACAAAGTGCAGGAGCGCCCAACCCAAAGCCTGCATTGTTCTAGGAGAAATCCAGTTGATGAGGTCGGTCGTCACTGTGTTCGTCATCGGCGATTCCTCTCGTACTCATCGAGCATTTGGCGAAGCTCTTCGATCTCTTCCTGCGAGGCCTTGCGTCCCGCGAGGGCGTGCATCATCAATTGACTCGCGGATCCTTCAAAAACCCGTTGCAACATATCGCCGGCGAGCTGACGCTTGGTTTGAGCCGCCGGCAGGCATGCTTCATAGACGTGCGCGCGTTGTGTTTCGTTTCGCCGCACGGTGCCTTTTGTGGTCATGATTTGCAAGAGCTTCAGGACAGTCGTGTATCCGAGAGCCTTTTTTTCGCTGAGCGAGTCGTGTACGTCGCGAACTGTCGATGGCCCGCGAGTCCATAGGACGCGAAGAATTTCCAGCTCCGAAGCGGTGGGTTTTTGCGGAGAGTGCGTCATGCGAGGGACAATACTACGAAGGAATTCGTAGTGTCAACGAAAATCTTCGTAGATTGACATTTTTCATTCAGTCCCGCTCGCACTTCGTGCCTCGCGGGACAGCCGAGGCGGCTGTCTCCACATATATGCGGCTGCCGACACATATGTTATGTTGCTCTCCACGTTGAGATTGCGCTAACGGCGGCTTGGCAAGCGCGTCTACTACCGAGTAGAGTACTGTTTCGCCTAGTCCCAAGATCTAATCCACACAACAGGAGTCCTCTTCCATGCGTCACGCAGCGATAGTGCTGGCAGCAGTTTCGTGCCTCGCGGTTTTCATGCAGGCACAAACCGCCGAGGAGTTGGTCGATAAAAATATCCAGGCAAAGGGCGGGATCGAGAAAATCAAAGCGATCAAGTCAGTGCGCATTACGGGCAAGTTGATTGCCGGCGGCGGCTTCACCGCGGCGACATTGCAGGAAAACCAGCGGCCGAATCTAGTGCGCGAGACGTTCTCGCTGCAGGGGATGACAGCCGTCACGGCGTACGACGGCGCGACGGGCTGGCAAATTCAGCCCTTCGGAGGAAAAAAGGATCCTGAATTAATGGGCGAGGACGACCTGAAGGACCTGCTTCTCGATGCCGACTTCGACGGGCCGCTGGTGGATTACAAAGAAAAAGGAAACACGGTTGAGTTCATGGGCCACGATGTCGTCGATGGGGACGATGCCCTGCGTCTGAAGGTGACTTTGAAGGACGGCGACATCATTTATTACTTCCTCGATCCCGACACGTATCTGGAGATCCGCAAGGAAGTGCAGGAGTTCATCCGGGGATCAGTTCGCGAGACTGTTCTGGAAATGGGCTCTTATAAACCCGTCGCGGGGGTGATGTATCCATATTCGATCTCCCAAGGATCGAAGGCGAACCCGTCAGCGCAGACCACCGCCGTTGAGAAAATTGAAGTGAATATAAATATCGACCCCGCGGACTTCGCCGTGCCTGCGTCGCTGAAACCTGAAGAGAAGAAGTCCGGGTTGGTCGGGATTCATTGATGTACGGCGGAGTGCTGGAACCAGTTGAATCGTATGCTGCTGTAAGCGACATCTTGAACCGCAACGAGGAAACAAACTGATGAATACGATGCGCAGTCATTTTTTCCTTCTGCCGAAGTTGAGCATGTTTCTTTGGGTTGTCTCGTGCATGCTTCCAGCCAACGCAGCTTACTCCCAGACGGGTTACAAATACGACGCGGCCACGGTTTCGGGATTGCCTGCGCGCAACATCGGATCGGCAACGATGAGCGGGCGAGTCGCTGCGGTCGATGCGGTCGAGCAGGATGGGCGGATTACGGTATTTGTGGGCGCGGCGAGCGGCGGCGTGTGGAAGTCGGTAAACGGCGGCACGACCTATAAATCTGTCTTTGACCGCGAGAGTGCGCAGTCGATCGGCGCGGTGACGATTGATCCTTCGAATCCGAAGACGGTTTGGGTGGGCACGGGAGAGGCGTGGGTGCGCAACAGCGTGTCCGTGGGAGATGGCGTCTACAAGTCGACGGACGGCGGCGAGAACTGGACGAATGTCGGGCTAAAGGACAGCGAGCACATCGCGAAGATCCTGGTCGATCCGAACGATGGAAACAACGTTGTCGTTTGCGCGATGGGGCATCTTTGGGACGACAACGACGAGCGCGGAGTTTACAAGACGGCGGACGGCGGAAAGACGTGGAAGAAAGTTCTGGCGGGCGCGAACGGTTCGTCCGGCTGCGCGCTCATGGCAACCAGCCGTCAAGAGCCGAAGACGATGTATGCATCGATGTGGGATTTCCGGCGGCAGGGCTGGACCTTCCGGTCGGGCGGACCAGGCAGCGGTCTCTTCAAATCGACGGACGGTGGCGATCATTGGAGCGAGATTCAAGACAGCAATGCCAAGGGACTTCCGGCCAAACCGTGGGGGCGAGTCGCAGTCGCCGTAGCGCCTTCCAAGCCGCAGGTGGTTTACGCGAATATCGAAGCGGAAAAAGGACGAGGACTCTACCGCTCCGATGACGGCGGGGCAAACTGGACGAAGCTGGATGCCAGCAACTACATGGTGTGGCGTCCGTTCTATTTCGGCAATCTGATTGTCGATCCGAAAGATGAAAACAAGATCTTCAAGCCAGATCTTATTCTTCTTTACAGCACCGACGGCGGGAAGACCTTTAACGTGGTTTCGGGCGGAGCGCACGGAGACTTCCACGACGTCTGGATCAATCCCAAGAATCCGAACATTGTAATCGCTGGGGACGACGGCGGCCTGTGGCGCAGCGAAGATGGCGGCAGCCGCTGGAAACATCAGATGAACCTGCCGATCTCGCAGTTTTACCACGTCAGCACCGACAACGCGGACCCCTATCACGTATATGGCGGCCTCCAGGACAACAGTTCGTGGGTGGGAGATTCATCGTATCCGGGCGGAATTTCGAACTCGCGCTGGGAAAACATGTTTGGCGGCGACGGCTTCTGGATGTTCGAAGATCCCTCCGATCCGAACTACATTTATGCGGAAGCGCAGGGCGGAGAGATCGGGCGCGTTAATCGCGTCACGCATGAGATCCGGGGAATCAAACCGCTGCCGAATTACGGCGAGAAGAAACTACGTTTCAATTGGAATACGCCGATTCACGTGAGTCCGAACGAGAAAGGAACGATTTACATCGGTTCGCAGTTCCTGTTTCGCTCACGAGATCACGGACAATCTTGGGACCGCATCTCGCCGGACCTGACGACGAACGATCCAGAGAAGCAGAAGCAGGAAGAATCGGGCGGCGTGACTGTCGACAACTCGTCGGCCGAGATGTACACGACCATCTACTCAATTTCGGAATCGCCGAAGAATGGGCAGATCATTTGGGTCGGCACGGACGATGGGAACGTGCAGATCACACGCGATGGAGCGAAGAACTGGACGAACGTTTCCGGGAACGTCAGCGGCGTGGAGAAGGGATTCTGGGTCTCGACGGTTGAAGCCAGCCGCTTTGATGAGGCAACGGCATACGCGACATTTGATCGCCATACGTTCGGCGATATGAAACCGTATGCCTACAAGACGACAGACTACGGAAAGACGTGGAATGCATTCCCCCTACAGGCGAGCGGCGTCCGGGGATATGCGCACGTCATCAAGGAAGACTCGGTCAATCCGAATCTGCTGTTCCTGGGCACTGAGGTTGGACTCTGGATTTCGGTGGATGGCGGACAACACTGGGCGCAATACAAAGGAAGCAATTTCCCGGCGGTCGCAGTGCGCGACATCGCGGTACAGGCTCGCGAAAGCGATCTAGTGCTGGCAACGCATGGCCGTGGAATCTGGATTATCGACGACATTTCGGCGTTGCGAGCGCTGACGCCCGACCTGATGTCAAAAGAAGCGACGCTGCTTCCGGGCCGGGCGACTCAGTATCTCGATACATTCGGCGGCTGGGCCGAAGGAGATGAAACTTTCAGCGGGCGGAACCGGCCGTCAGAAGCACAGATCACGTATTACCAGAAGGGGCGCCACATCTTTGGTGACCTGAAGATTGAAATTTTCGATCAGAACGGCAAACTGGTAGATACGGTACCGGGCAGCAAGCATCGTGGTCTGAACCGCGCTAACTGGCCGATGCGAGTCAAGGCTCCAGCGGTACCTCCGGCGGCATCGGCGCTCTTTGAGGCGGCACAAGGACCGCGGGTGCTGCCGGGCACCTACACCGTAAAGATGACGAAGGGGGACAACGTTTATACCGAACAGCTCAACGTTATTCTCGATCCGCGGGTGAAGTTTTCGGAGGACGATCGCAAGGCACAGTTCGAACTGGCGATGAAGATCTATCACACAATCGAACATATGACGTATGGAGTCGAGGCGATCGAGGGAGTTCGGAACGCGGCCAATGCAAGAGCTTCGAAACTGGCGGAAAAAGATCCCTTGCGGAAGCAATTGCAAGATCTCGCGGCCAAATGCGACGAACTGCGGTCGAAGATTGTCGCCACAAAAGAAGGCGGCATGGTCACGGGAGAAGAACGCATCCGCGAACTGCTGGGCCAACTTTACGGCACGGTGAATGGGTATGAGGGGCGTCCGGCGGAATATCAGGTCGCTCGCGCCGATTCGCTCGCGCACGAATTGCAGGATGTGATCGACGATTTCCAGAAGCTGACGCAGAAACAGCTTCCGGGAATTAATGCAGGCTTGAAAAAGAAAAAGGCGGAACCGATTGCCGTACTGGCCGAGGCGGATTGGCAGAAGAAGCGCGAGGCTGAGGGCGGATCGGGAGCGGGGGCAGGAGCACGATTCCTGGGGCTCGAAACCCGGGAGATGGATTAGCAAAGCGTTCAGAGTGATCGTTGCAGATTTTGGCGCCTCTCCGCTGCGGGGAGGCGCCATCGTTTTTACAACAACTTCTGGGGCTACGAAAGCAAGGTCGATATTCTACTCACAGACCGTCAAGCAATTTGGAGAATCCGGCCCGTTGTCCCCTTCCGGGATTAATCCCCACCGTCCCGATTGATTCCGGGCCCGGGTGCGAGTAGATTGGTCTGTCCCATGGCAGGCAAGCGGAACAATCCAGGAGATTCCCAATGTTGAAACGATTTACTGTGTGTATTTTTCTGCTCGCGAGTTTTGCGGCGGTATCGTATGCGGCGGACGAAAATGTGTGCAAGGGCGATCCAAATACGTGGCAACAACTTTTTAATGGAAAAGATTTGACTGGATGGAAACACGTCGGCCCCGGCGGCGATACGGTCGAGGACGGATTGATCCATACGCACGGCGGGATGGGCCTGCTCTACTGGACGGGGGGCAAGATTGGGAATTGCGAGATCCACGTCGTCTACCGGATGCGCGACGAGAACGACAATTCCGGCGTATTCGTCCGCATTCCGGTCGAGCCGCGTGAGGAGTGGATGCCGGTGCACTACGGCTTCGAAGTGCAGATCGACAATCATCCGGAGACATCGGGCGAAGACGAATATCATTCGACCGGCATGCTGTATTCGCTGACCAAGCCGCTGGCAAAAGCATGGAAGCCCGGGCCGGAATGGAACACGATGGACATCACACTGGACGGATCGCGGACGATTGTCACGCTGAATGGCGTGAAGGTTACGGACTATAAGGATGGCGATCCGGTACCCGACCGCAAGTTTGACTTTGAACCGCAGCGCGGGCCGCGTCCGAACTTCGGGTATTTCGGACTGCAAAATCACAGCGATAATGACATTGTGTTTTTCAAGGAAGTGGCGATTAAGCCACTGAAAAAATAAGGACGCTCAACCGCAAACACAGTAATTCCAAATGGAGGGTTGGCATGAAACGCATTTTTTCGCGACGTGCATTCTTGCAAGGTAGTGCAGCAGCAGCCGCAAGCAGTGTTCTGGTGGGGAAAACCGTTCTGCTTTCCGCTCAGCCCTTGGCGCGGGCCGTCGCTCCGAGTGACCGCATGCGCTTTGGCATTATCGGAATCGGAATGGAAGGCTCCGGATTGCTTACATCGGCAATCAGTATTCCGGGCGTCGAGTGCGTTGGAGCCGCCGACTTGTATGACGGACGCCACACGCTGGCCAAGGAGCTCACGGCCAATCCGAACCTGCCGACAACACGCCATTATCAGGAACTGCTCGACCGTAAAGACATCGACTGCATCGTAGCGGCCGTGCCCGATCATTGGCACCGGCGCGTCGTAGTTGACGCGTGCAATGCAGGCAAAGATATTTATTGCGAAAAACCGATGTCACACAATGTGGCCGACGGATTGGCCATGGTGGAGGCCGCACAGAAAAATAACCGGATCGTGCAAATTGGATCGCAACGCGTGAGTTCGCTTCTTTGCGAAAAGGCTCGTGAACTCTACTCCGGCGGCGCGATTGGCGATGTAGAGATGATTGAGTTGACGCTCGGCCGCAACGATCCGACGGGCGCCTGGGAGTATCCGCCGCCACTCGATTTGTCGCCAAAGACACTCGACTGGGACACCTGGCTCAACGACGCTCCCAAGATTGATTTCAATGCGCTTCATTTCGCGCGCTGGCGCTGCTGGAGGGCGTACGGCACGGGGGTCGCCGGAGATCTGATGGTGCATCTGATCAGCGGCATGATGTTTACGTTGGGGTGGAACGAGATTCCGACTTCGGCGACTGCTATGGGCGGGATCTTCCGGTTTAAAGATGGCCGCGACATGCCTGACTTTCATACTGTTCTGTTCGATTATCACGGCATTCCGGTTTATGTGCGGCTCGACTTAGGCTGCGAAACGCCGGAACTGGCGCGTTTCATGGGCCCGAAAGGTCTGCTCGAAGCCGGAGAGCTGGAACTGAAGCACTCGCAGCAGCCCGGTGTCGATTTGGATCCGAGCTACTACAGTTTCAGTTTCCCGGCGAAGATGAGAGCCGAGTACGCAGCGCAATGGCATGCGGAACATGATCCGCCACTCGGAAAAGAGCCGGTCCGCGAGAACGTGCTCTACCAGGGACACGATTGGGACGACTTGAAACCGCACCTGAACGTATTTTTCCAAGCGGTAAAGTCGCGCAAGCCGGTAACCGAGGACGCGGTGTTCGGCAATAACGCGGCAATCGCATGCCACATGGCGAACGAGTCGTACTTCCGTAAAAAGCCTGTCACGTGGGACGCGGCGTCGAAGACCATCAAGTCATAAGACGCGAAAGACGGATGCGGTCTTCGTTTTCGACCGAGCAGAAACGGTTCTTCCGCTTCTGCTCGGTTTTCTTATCCTGAATGTTTCGTAGTCGCACAGGACCGTTCTTCCGGAAAGCACAGCGATTCTTTCGTGTCGAACTCTCCGCTTCGGCGTTTTTGCGGGTATATCATTCTTGTAAGGCAGTTCTCAAGATCTCCTCGATAGCAGTCTCTTCGCTCTGGAGTTTGGCATGGCTACGATTCAACTGGCGATCAATGGAAGGTCTTATACGGTCGACGCCGAGCCTCAAACCAGCTTGCTCAGTGTGTTGCGGGAACAACTGGATCTGACCGGAAGCAAATATGGCTGCGGAGAAGGACAGTGTGGGGCATGCACCGTCTTGATCGACGGAAAATCACAGCGCTCATGCATTACGCGAATCGGAGCGGTGGCTCAAAAGCAGATCACAACTATCGAGGGGCTGGCCACCGGAGATCATCTTCATCCGGTGCAGGAGGCATTTCTGGAAGTGGGAGCCATGCAGTGCGGATACTGCACGTCGGGGATGATCATGTCGGCGGTCGCGCTGCTGAAGCGAAACCCGAATCCGAGTGCGAGTGAGATTGTTGACTTCATGGATGGCAACGTGTGCCGGTGCGGAACCTACCCGCGAATTGTCAGCGCAATTCAGAAGGCTGCGGCAACGGGTTCGGCGGTCGAGAAAGCGGCCGGCCGATGAGCGAGAGACAACAAACGCAACTCTATTTAGAGCCCGAGCGCTACGAACTCAGGGCGCCGGCTCCCTACCGATTCGATGTGGACCGGCGGGATTTTTTCAAGTTCCTGGGCGCCGGAGTGCTCGTTGTTTCCATTCGAAAACCGGCGGTCCTCGCGCAGGAATCGGGCGGCGGCCAACGACGCGGAGAGTCGCTGCCAAAAGAGATCGGGGCATGGCTTCATATCGGAGAAGACGGCAAGATTAGCGTGTACACCGGTAAAGCCGAGATGGGCCAGAACATCCGGACATCTCTAAGCCAGGCGGTTGCAGAAGAGCTTCATGTGCCGATCGACCATATTGAACTGGTAATGGGCGATACGCAGCTCACTCCGTTTGACATGGGAACTTTCGGGAGCCGAACCACTCCAACGATGAACCTGCAACTCCGGAAAGTTGCAGCGGCCGCGCGCGAAACGTTGATCGGACTCGCAGCCCAACAGTGGAATACGGATCGAAGGGCTTTGATCGCCGATGATGGCAGGATCACTGACACAAAGAGTAGACGGTCGGTTAAATACGCGGATCTGACAAAAGGACAACAGATCACGCAGGACGTAACGTCGGAGCAGGCTCTGATTCCTGCGACGGAGTGGAAAGTCGCGGGGCAATCCGCGCGGAAGGTCGACGGCCGGGACTTCGTGACTGGGCGGCACCGTTATCCCTCAGACCAAAAGCTGCCTGACATGCTTTATGGGAAGATCCTGCGTCCTGCGGCTTTCGACGCTACGTTGGTATCCGCGGACACGCAGAAGGCAGAGCAGATGGGCGCACTAGTTGTACACGACGGCAACTTTGTAGGAGTAGCCGCGCCGAGTTCGCAACTTGCTGCCTCTGCGATCGACGCCATCCACGCAGAATGGAAATCCGAGCCACAGCCCTCGAATAAGGAATTGTTCGACTATCTGCGCAAGAACACGACCGAGGGTAAAGATCCTACGGGGGACGGCGATCGCTACGATGTGGGCGCAGTGGACCAGGCGATGGCTTCCGCGGATCACAAGCTGCAGCAAACCTACACTGTCCGTTACATCGCGCACGTTCCGCTCGAACCTCGCGCTGCGCTGGCGAAATGGGATGGGGATCGATTAACGGTTTGGACGGGAACGCAACGGCCGTTCGGCGTGCGCGGACAGCTTGCCGAAGCGTTTCATATCCCCGAAGATCACGTGCGCGTTTTGATGCCGGATACGGGCTCAGGATACGGCGGCAAGCACACCGGGGAGACTGCGATCGAAGCAGCTCGATTGGCCCGTGCGGCGAAGCGTCCGGTGAAGGTTGTGTGGACGCGGGAAGAGGAGTTCTCGTGGGCCTATTTCCGCCCGGCGGGCGTCATCGATGTGAGCAGCGGTGTTCGCAATGACGGAACTATAACCGCGTGGGAGTTTCACAACTACAACTCGGGTTCCGCCGGCATTCGTACGTATTATGAAATTCCGAATCAACGAATCGTGTTTCACGCCGTGCGCTCGCCTCTGAGGCAGGGATCGTATCGAGCGCTGGCAGCGACCGCGAATCACTTCGCTCGCGAGTCGCACATGGATGAACTCGCACATGCGGTCAAAATGGATTCGCTGGAATTCCGCTTGAAGAATCTGAAAGATGAGCGGTTGCGCGCTGTGTTCGAAGCGGCAGCCAAAAAGTTTGACTGGGGAAAGAGCAAGACCGCTGGGCAAGGATTCGGCATGGGGGGCGGTTACGAAAAGCTTGGGAATATCGCGACATTTGCCGAGGTTCACGTTGACCGTAGCAGTGGCGATGTGAAGGTGGTTCGCGTGGTCTCTGCGTTCGAGTGCGGGGCGATCGTGAATCCAGATGGGCTTCGCAACCAAATCGAAGGATCGAACGTGCAAGGGCTGGGCGGAGCTTTATTTGAAGCCATTGAATTCGAAAACGGAAAGATTCTGAACGGCAGGTTGTCGGAATATCGCGTGCCGCGGTTCAGTGATGTTCCGGTGCTGGAAACGGTTCTTCTGGATCGCAAGGATATTCCATCGGTTGGCGCTGGAGAATGTCCTATGATCGGTCTTGCTCCCGCGATAGCCAACGCGATATTTGACGCGACTGGCGTGCGGTTACGAGGACTGCCTCTTGTGCCGGACGGGCTGAAGGTGAGTTCGTAGTAGAGCGGTAGATTAGCTTCGTTGGGGCGCGCAGCGGTTTGTTCGCAGCTAGTTTCTGTTTATTTCAATTGCGTTTTCCTGGAGCCACTTATGAGCGATCCGTCGTCGATGAACCGCCGAGACTTTCTCGGTAAATCCGCTGTCGCGATTGCGGGAAGTGCCATACTCCCTCGCACGGCCTCGTCTTACGCAAACATTGTCGGCGCGAATGATCGCATTTCGCTGGGGCATATCGGCAATGGGAACCGCGGTCACGATCTCGACCTGATCGCGTCGAAGCTTAAAGACAGCCATCACGTTGAGATGACCGCCGTCTGCGACCTGTGGACGGTGAACCGTGCGAAGGCCGTGGCTACCAACTCCGGCTATTACGGGAGAGCTCCGCGCGGGCTGCAGCATCCTGAAGAGCTACTCGCCCTGAAAGACGTGGATGGAGTGTTGATCTCTACGCCGGAACATACGCATTCGCCGATCTTGAAGCTCGCGGCGGCGGCGGGCAAAGACGCGTACGTGGAAAAGCCAATGGGCAACGTTCTGGCGGAAGTGAAGTCCGCGCGGGATGCGGTGATTCAGGCCAAGACGATCGTTCAGGTTGGCACCCAACATCGCAGCGAACCATATCAAATAGCGGCGCAAAAAGTGGCGCAGAGCGGCGCTCTCGGCGATGTCAGCAAAGTCGAGATCGTCTGGAACTATCACGGCCCGCGGTGGCGAGGACGTCCGGAGGTAAAGCAGATTCGCGAGCAGGATACCGACTGGAGTGCGTGGCTGATGACGAAGCCGGCGCGGCCGTTCGATCCACAGCGATATTTCGAATTCCGGTTGTATAAGGAATTTTCCAGCGGCATTCCGGACCAGTGGATAAGCCACGCGATCGACGGAGTGCACTGGTTTATGGACGACAACTACCCGACGTCAGTGGTATCGCATGGAGGCGTTTTCGCATGGCACGACGGGCGCGAGACGGCCGACACATTCCAGACACTGCTCGAGTATCCGAAAGGATTTCTGGTGAGTTATTCGACCAGCTTCGGCAACGACGCCCCCAGCTTTACGCGCTACATGGGGAAGAAGGCGACTCTGATTAATATCGGCGGAGAAGGCAGCCCGCGCTATCAATTGATCGAAGAAAAGGGCACGCATGAGGATGACTCCGACATCGATCAGAAGAGAACATCAGAGTTCATTCAAGTACCGGGCCAGACGGGATTACCTCCGATGGGCATCGATGATCTGAGCCTGGAGCACATGGCAAACTGGTTTGAGTGCATGCGATCACGACAGCAACCCCATGCGACGGTACACGCGGGCTTCGCGCACTCGGTCGCGTGCATGATGGCAGCTGAGTCGTACTGGACGGGGAAGAAGATTTTCTGGGATGGGCGTTCGGAAACTTTCTCGGATCAGAAACCAGCGTAAACACCCGCACTATCGGCGCCAGGCAGGATGATGACGGTAGCGTTCGGGTAATAGTGCGCGAGAATTTCGCGGAAATTAGAACCCGCTTCCGCCATCGCCTTCGAGCCTGACTGGCAGAGACCGATGCCGTGTCCGTTTCCCGTGCCCTGCAGGATTACTTCATTCCCGTCCAGCTTGAGGACGAAGTCATTGCTAGGAACCGCGTTCCATCCAAGCAAGCGGCCGAGGTTGAGTCGAGACGACTCGTCGGAACTCCGCAAGGCTGCGGCATCGGCGAGGGAAATCCGCGTGGTCCAGCGTGCCGGGTGCGAGCGGCAAAATGGGCAATCCACCGAATAATAAGGATACGAAACCGGAGAGAGTCCGAGTTGCGCGGGAGTACGAGTGCGACCAGCACAACTGCGGGTGTACATCGCTGCAAAGGGCTTGGAGTTGTAGGCCAAGATCATCTGGCGAGTTTCGATCACGGCCTGCATGACTTTGCTGCCGGCGGGCGATGGCTCGCGCAGGAATTGGCAATGTGTGGTGTCGCAAAAATCGAAATCACGATGACGTCCGCGACCCGATACGAAATATGAGCGGGTCGCAATCGCTTGCGCCTTGAGCGCTTCCACTGGCGTATCCGGTGCGCTCTCTGCTGCGACAACTGAGGCCACGGCAGTTTCTAAATCCATGGAAACGATTGGGATCAAGCTTTCTGAATCAGTCTTGATTTCGAGGGTGCCGTGATAACGGCGAGTGATTTTGCCGGGGATTGCGAGCACAAAATCTATCGGCTCTCCATTGCGGCCGCCGACGGCGATCACCGATGCGCGAAGGGTACTGTTATGCGAAGTGACCGCTATTCCAGCTGGCGACAACTGTACTGCTGCCGAATCGACACCCGAACTTTTCTCGAGAACGATCAAGCGACTGCCAGCTTGTAGAAGGAGAGCTTGTCCTGCGATCGGAGTGATTCTAAGTTCGCGCGGATGAAACAGCCCCAGCACGCCGACGCGAACGGTTCTTGCAGATCCTTCGCGGGCAACTCCGGATGCTGATGCAAATTGCTGACTGGAAATCGAAAGAAGACAAAGGCTTAGGACCGCGGCCAGTTGGCCGAATTTTCCTGCCAAATTCGCGAATCTGATGCGCATCGACTATTCCCCGATCCGGTGCAGCATTTGGCCGGCAGTTCTAGCGGCTTCGGCACCGGGAACTCCATGCACGCGCACCATCAGCAGAATTTTCGGATCGTCGGTAGGCACAATGGCAATCGTGAAACCGTCACCGGGTGCGCGCGGAGAATGAGTACACATCGCGGTACCGGTTTTTGCCAACGCGTCGGGAATCCGCAACGCACGATCGACTTCGGCTCCGGTTCCATAGCGAGCGGATTGCGCCATTCCGTCGAGAATTTCTTCCACTCCGGAAACCCGTCGTTGGTGCGCAAGTTCGACATATGCGCGAGCCATACGCAAAGGAGAAATCCGCCAGCGTGGACCGAGGCCAGCGAGTTCGGCTCCGGTTACCTCACGACTTGGAGACTCGATGTTGAAGCCGTCGGCGGTCGACCACATGTCCGCCGCGGTCAGATCTGCGGTGAGCATGCGGAAATACGAATTGCAGGAATTTGCGATGGCAGACGTGAGGTCAATGGCACCGTGCCCTTGGGGACGCCAACATCCAGTTTGCGACCCGCGACAGGTATATGCCGGGAAGCGGAAGTCGTGTTGCCGTCCGTAGGCGAGAGCGGCAAAAGGCTTCGTCAACGAGCCAAGCGGAATTGGAGTCTCGGACTTTTCCCACCGCGAAGCGAGTAATTGACCCGTCCGGGCGTCGAGCAGCAAATAAGAAATATCGTGGCCGGGAAACTCCCGGTCCAGGATTTGGGTAGAAGACTGCGCGAAGAGAGAGGACGGGGCTGAATCCCACTTGTAGTCGCCAGGCCGACTGCGCGCAGACTGGGGGATGCAAGCGACAAGCACCAACAGCAGCGCGATGTATTTTACTGGGCCCATTCGTAGATCACGGTTTGCCGCACCTTGCGTCCTTCGCTGTGGATTTCGATACGCTCTGACGATACATCCGATAACGTATTGCTCAGGCTGGCTATATTTCCGGAGAAGAATTGGGGCTGGCGGACTACGCCGACTCCGCTACTACTCGCATTCGGTCGATCGATCAGATTGGCAAGTTGCGCAAAGTTGGCGCGCTCGTGTCGATGATTAAATCCGGCAATGAAATCCGCCGTGGGGTGAGCGGACTTACGATTGAAGTTGGATAGCACCGTTTCCATCAACGCAGGATCGTCGCAGACTATGAGGTACTTTCCACGAACAAAAACTGCGAGAGGCCATAGTCCATCGAGTTGATCGAAACCAGATTTGGCTTGCCAAGAGACACCAAGCTCGCTTGCTGTTAGCGCTGGCCTGATCAAGTCCGTGATCGCGGATTGAACCTCCGACAGATTCCAATCCGACGCAGCGGCCAGAACTACAGCGGAATGCATCCTCACGAAGACTTCCGCGGAATCCCGTTGAGTCGATTGCAGTTGAAGTGACGCCAGAATCGGACTTTTTTGCAACAACTCTTTCAGCTCTGATCCAGCTTGAGGTCCGGTTGAGTTCTCGGGCGGAGCTTGATCAATCCGAGTCTCAAGGGCGAAAGTAGAGCTCTGCTCTCCCGATGTCAGCTGCACTTGCGGCGCAAGTTGAGAAGCCGGAGCCGGCCCTAAACGCGGAGCCAGGAGTTTCGTTTCGAGCAAAGCAAAGCTCGCGTCCGGAGTGGGATCGACGGAGATCCGATAGATGCCGGCGTCATCCGGGACCAGATTGGACAGGCCTGCAACGGCAGACAGGGATTCGGGTGAAGAATTCCGCTCAGGTTCCAGCTTTCGGATTAACACGCGTTCTTCGCGATATTCCTTCGCGGATCGGAACAGATCAGAAACAGCCGCTGAGTATTGAGAAAGGTCTGTGATATTCTGCTGCGCCCAATAGGTTCGGAAATAGCCGTTAGGAACTAGAGTTTGCATGTCGAGAACCATGCGGAGATCACCGGCTGGTCCCGCAGCAGCTGTCGAT
Organism: uncultured Acidobacteriota bacterium; assembly: GCA_963787685.1. GTDB lineage: Bacteria > Acidobacteriota > Terriglobia > Terriglobales > Acidobacteriaceae > Sulfotelmatobacter. Next base: position 52,712 of record CAWBED010000014.1, on the reverse strand, counting down.
TGCGCCCACCAAGCTTCGTCCTCTACGGTTCGGTCCGGCTTGCCCGAGATCAGTTGCAGAGCAGCCGCCATCAAGTCTTCGCGCGTGGCGAGCAACAAGTAGTCGCCGGCAACTGCGAAAGCAACTTCGCGCTGCGATTCGGGATCGCGTCGCAGGTAAAAGTCCACACCTCCCGCATTGCGAGGCTCGAACTTGGCCCGAGCTTGCCATAACGTTGTTTGCATGGAGCGGGCCGAGGGCAGGTAGGTAACGTAAAGAAATTGCAACTTGCCAATATCGTAAAGGGCCAGGGCACTCCGCTTCCCAGCCACTTGGGACAAAAAATTCATGTCGGGCGGGAGACCCGCTGCCGCAGCGAATTGATCTCCGGCGCCCCTCAACCGCAAAAATAGTCGCGAACGCGAAAAGATCTCGTAATTGTCGGATCGAATCCATTCTTTTTTCTGCGGCGAAGAATTCCAATCGCCGATAAGCGACGAGAAGTCCTTCGCCTCGAGATAAAAAAGGGGACCTGCGGGAACAAATTTGGAAAGCGCCACGTCGCGAGGCGCAGCAGCTTGGTAGGCTGCACGGCCGATTCCAACGCAGGCGAGAGCGAGACACAGGAGTAGAGCGATGCGCTTCATGGCTTCATATCTCCTTTAGCGGCTGCCGATCGAGACGCCCGACCACCTCGAGCCAACAGCCGTGGATGAACAACGCGATCCTGCTCCAGCGCTTCGTGCAGAAGCGGCTGACGAGATGCATTCTCACGTTCGATTGAAAGCGTGGATTTCGTCTCGGCGATTTTGTCAGCCAACATTTTGCGAAGAGATGGCGAGGTCTCGATCGCGCGAGCAGTCTGGTAATAGGACAGAGCATCGCTGAGACGGCCCTGGCGGGACATAGCGCCGGCAATCATCTGTGCGAGTTGCGCTTGCTGAATTCGTGACAACCGCATGCCGTCCACACCCAAGAAGTTCGCATCGCGTCCGCTGTCTCGTTCGTCTTCAAAGCTGGAGATCTGTTCTTCCTCGTCGGAACTCTCTACAGACGGATTGCGCAGAAACTGCGTCTGAAGAAGCGGCTCAATAATTCCGAGGGCGTAGGCGTCGGAACCCGTTTGGGTAGCTGCCTCAAAAAGAGGAACACGAGAAGCATTGCGACGCGGGAAATCAATAACGCAATGGCTCAGCAACTGCTTCTTTGTTGGCAGGTCACTAGTCTGCTCGGCAGCTTTGATTCGAACCTCGTAGAAGTAGAATTTATCGGCGGCCGCCAAGCTGATCGTACCCTCACCGGCAAGAAGGTTGAGCTCGTCGCTTCCCAGGTTTGGATGAGGGCGGCTCCCGAGCGCGGCGGCGGCCTTGAGACGCAAGTCATACGAAACAATTGTTGAGACTGCGATGGACGAGAGCGATTCAGGCGCCGAAGCTTGATCCTGGCCTGCAGCGAGTCTTGCCTTCGCTAAGCGTAGACGGTACGAAGCATCCCACGGAGCGGACTTGACGAGCTGCTCGAGAAATTCGACGGCTTCTCTGTTATGCCCGGTTTTTTCAAGGAGCGCGGCTGCGGGATCGAGATTTTCAAACGGACTCCCGACGGCCACCACTAAACGACGCAGAACGTCGAGAGCGCCCGCAGTATCGCCCGAAGCCAGCCGGATATCCGCGAGGCCGAGGAAGTTCGCGGCAACCAAACGATGCTCTGCAATCTCATTCGCAAAGACCATTTCGAGAATCTTGCGGGCGGATTGCTTATCGCCGGCTTCGAAGAGCTGGCGTGCCGCGGTTCGAAGAACATCCGGAGCCGGAGCTCTCTCCGGGCTCGTCTTATATGAAGCAAGTATCGAGTCTAAGGTCCCGAGTTGCGCTGCCGCTTGCAGGTCAAGAGGTACGAGAGCACTACTCTGCGCATCCTTCGTCTCTTGCGGAAGAGAGGACAGCGCAGCCTGGGCGGCTGCGTATTGCTTCGACCGGACCAGATGTTGAATCCAGCGTACTTGCCATGTAGCGAGCTCTTGTTGAGCATTTTGACGCTCGATACCGTCGAGCTTTTCTACGGCATTCTCCTTTAGCTCAAGAATGCGCTGGTAGACGATCGTGCGTTGAGCCGACGGAATCCATGAGATATCGACGACATCGCCCAGAAGGCGCGCCGGATCCGGCGCAGCGGATGCGACGTCGAGAAGCCATGCGGTCGCCACCGCGGGATCTCCCTGAGCAGCGAAGGCTGGATGCAGAATCGCGTTCGAGAGCCAGGTTCCGTTGCGATGAAGGTAAGCGCGGACAATCGCATCCGCGTCCGGCTTCAACTCGGCGAAAAGATGCCGAGAACGAAGCTGGTCGCAAGTGCGCCCGAAGTCTCGCCAGAAGCTTTCGGGAACGCGCGCGCTGTCGAGTTGCTTCGACAACACGGTGAATGCTTGCTTCCACTGGGCCAGGGCCTCGCTTCGATCTCCTTGCTTGTAGTAGGCGACTGCAAGTTTGTCGTAGATATCCGGCCGATCGGGTGACAGCTCGAGAGTGTGGCCATAGTCGGCGATCGCGCGTTTCGTGTCGCCGGCACCCGCGTAATAGTCCGCAAGCGTGAGATAGCCCGACGCGCTCACGGGACTCTGCTCAAGGATCGCAGGTAGAAAATCTTCGGGATCGGCGAGTTTGGACACACCGAGATATTCGCCGTAACGCGAACCATAGTAGAACCAGGTATCTCCGGCCAATTGTTGCGCCCGATCGATAGGTTTGCTGACACGTACGCCGATTGGGTCATCATTAAGAGCAGCGATGAACGCGTTGTTGACATCGGGCGTCGGCTCGGCGAAGTAGAGCCCGACGAGCGCGTTGTAGCCTTTGCCCCACACCGGCGGTCTGGACTTGCCGCGGCTGAGAACCACCGCATGAGCCAGCGCTGCCGTTCCGTGAGCGACAACATAGTCGGCTGCCTGCTGTCCCACTGGAGAGGGCCAGACAGAAGAGATGCGAACAAGTTCGTCCGGCTTAGTCTTTAGAAGCAATTCGAAGAAACGTTGCTGATGGTTTGAGTCGAGATTATTCAAGAAAGAAATAGCCGTCAGCGCCCGCAATTCGCTTTGCTCATCGGCCGCTGCTCGATAGGCATCGGCCGCGGCAATTAAGGGCAACGTCTTCTGTTGCGGTGAAACGATGGCCGCTAGCTGCTCCATCTGTGAGCCAAGTTCGGCGAAGCGACCTCGACGCCGTTGCAAATCAACCAGGGGTTGATAATTAAAATTATGATTCGGTAGCGCGGCATGACGCATGAGCGCCTCGAAGCGCCAGTGAGCTTCCTGATCTGCAAGTTCGGCGCTGACAGCGAGCGGAATCGCGAATGTTTCCGCGTCGTCTTGAGTCATCGCGCTGCGCTTGGATTCAGCAAAATGAGCGAATGCCAGCCGCTCCTCGGGAGTGAAATATGTGGTCACTGCGCTGCCCATTTCCGCGAGAGATGCTGCCATGCCGGTGCGCGCGATTTCGATCCGATTACGGCGGAGATTCTCGCGCCATTGCGCGTCCGTAATCGCCGCAAAACCTTGCTTCTGCACTTGCTCTTTCAACACGGGAAGGCTGTTGGCCGAATCCTCGAGCGCTCTCTGCAGCGTGGTATATGCCTGTTCTTGCTGGCGCAGGAGGGTCATGATACGGACGTAAATCTTGGCTCCATTATGATTTTCAGCGTCGGCCAGAAGTTCAGGGCCGGCCTTCGAGGTACCTTGCTCTGCGAAACCGCGCGCTTCGGCGAGCATCCCCCAGCCTTCCAACCGCCGGGCAACTTCAAAGTAGTTCGCCGCATTCTCCGGACGGCCTTCGATCAAAGCAGCGTTAAGGGAAGAAACGACGTCCTTTGTCCGGCCCTGGCGGGCGCGAACCGCAGCAACTTTCTCCATCCATTGCGGATCTTTGTAGGCAAGCTGATAAATACGTTCGTAGTCCGTTGCGGCTTCATCGAAGCGCATGAGGCGATCTTCGAGTTCGGCGCGAGCGGTATAAAGATCGGCGCGGTCGGGGCGAACCGCGATGGCCTTCGCATACGTATCGATTGCTGCGGGATAGTTTTCGAGGTTCGTCTGCACATGAGCCAGCACCATCGACCAACGATAGTCGCGCGGAGATTGCGCCACCGTCTTCGTGTAGAAGTCGACGAGCTGTTGCTGCCGCGCGCATCGCAGAGCATAGAGAGCTGCTTCTGTGACAAGTGCATCATCCTCTGGAAAGTTGTTAATCAATTCGATGTACTGGTCGATTGCCCCTGAATTGTTATTCATACGCGTGAGAGCTGGGATGAGCCCGCGGCGCAAGGTTGCGATCTGCGTCTTGCGCTCGTCCGTGCTAAGGGGAGCATTGCGAAACGCGGCGATCTTGTCGAGGTAGAACTGCTGCAGACCGCGGTCATCACCCGATTGCGCATATGTATCGGCCATGGCCGCAAGGTATTCCCCGTTATAGGGAGCGGCGTTGAGCAACCCGGAGAGTAGCTCGCGAGCCTTTTGAAACTGCTTTGCCTCTGTCGACTTGCGGGCAGCTTCATAGATGAATTGCACACTAAGTGCTGGATAAGCATCTTTAGAGGCTTGCAGCAACACGAAGACAGCCTGCGGCTGCATCTTCATGCGCCAATAAAAATCTGCCGTCGAGCGGACGACGCCGAGGATCTTCGGATTCTCTCGGTAGAGGATTTCGATGTTCTTCTGGGCAGAGACAAAGTCTTTTCGTTCTTCGTCGAGCCGGATTAATGCATAACGCAATTGGAGACGCGTGACCGGATCGGAGGTCAATGACGCCTGCTTTTCGATGGCGTGCCGGCGCACCGCTTCAAGGGATTTTTGCTGCGCTAGTGTCTCGACCTCCTCAGCCTGATCGATGGAAGTCGTGGCGTTCGCAATGGAGTCGAGAAAGGACTCGATTTCCGATTTACGATTCTGCGCTTCGAGCACCTTGACTCTGAGATTGACAGCTGACATTGACGGGTTTGGAAGAACGGCAATATTCGCCGTGCTTTGGTCGACAAGATCGCGAAGTTTTGGCCGACGGGCTAAATGCAGAAGACGGAGTTCAGCGGACGATTCGGGTGCTGCCAGCGCTCCTTTCAGGTATTCGCTAATGGCCCGTGGATAATCGCGCTGGTTTTCATAAATGGCGCCAGCTTCATAGGCGTACAGGGATGGATTCGAAAGCCGTTCACGGCCTTTGGTGAGCAATCGCAGCGCATTCTCAAAATCAAAGTAATCCCAGTAGATCGTAGCGGCTTCCAGATAGCCGGAAGACTGTCCGGGGGAGACTTGTGGGATTCGCTCCCAATAAGGTGAGGCCTGGGCAAATAGGTCGCGGTCGGCGTAGATGTCGCCAATCCGCGCCATGGTTTCGGTATCGCCAGGATTCGCTTGGAGGAAGTTGTCTTCGATCTTCGCGGCGATGGCCGTGTCTGCCGACTCAAAATAGGCGAGGGATCGGTGGACGGAAGCCGCAGTGTGAACGAGCTCGGCTTCGGCAGGATATTGTGCGGCGAGTGACTTTAATACCGGAGCGCTCTCCTCGAAATGCGATCGCCAAAGGTTTGCGTACGCAAGGAAGTTGGCGGCAGCTGGATTCTTATCCCAAGCATCAGCGTCTGGAGCGCTTGCGTGAATCGCGCTCAACTCCGACTCCAACCTGCCATGACTGGAGAGAAATTCGAAGAAGCGATTGCGCAGCCCGGCGTCTTCAAACCAATGCTGGCGCAACAGCGCTTCCCATGCGACGGGATCGTGAGTATCTGGCGTCTGATAAGCCGTCAGAAGATTGCGGACGAAAACCGGATTGTGCGGAAAGCGCTGGTTTGCGTAGAGGTTCAATCGCAAATACAACGCGGGACTGCCTCCGACTACGTTATTGAAATATTGCTCGAGCTCACTCCCTTTGAATTTAGAAATAGCGTCTCGAGTCAGTTGTTCAAACTCCGCATTCCGTTTGTGGCGAAGATAGAAGCGGGCGAGTTTGTCATACCAGGATTTATCGGAAAAATGCGATATCGCGAGGCGATAGACCTCTTCCTGCTGGGCGCCCAGCCGATTCTGATCGAGAAAGACCGCGAGACGTTCATAGAGACCGGGATCCTGAGGGTTGCGATCGATTTCGCGGCGCAGCACTCCAAGCGCCGCCGGAATTTGCTTCATCTCCGAAAGACGCGCAAGATAACGATCCAGGACCCGCGCATACTCCGGCGAACGCGGGCCGCCTTGCTGGATGGGCGAAGCAGCCGTGCTCAACTGGAATGATTGACTCGTTCGACGGGCGGAAACTACGGCAGTTGACGAGGTCGCTTCCTGCTCGTACTCTGGCTCTCCGTCGGCATCAGCGACCGCGGGAGCCTCATTGGGCAGGCGAGCGGATTGATAGGTCGACTCGTAAGCATTCTCGGCGGTCCCCAACGGAATGTTTTGCGCTTTGGTTGCCAGTTCTTGAAGCAGCGCGTCGTAGAGGACGAATTCATCCTTGGCGTCATTTTTGCGCGCGTAAGCATCGGCCATGAGCAGAGAGATAGAAGTGCGCTCTGCAGCATTGGGAAAACTGGCAAGAAACTCGCGGCCTTGTGCGATCACAGCATCGCTCTCTCCTGAATTTGCGTAGAAGTCGAGCAGTTGTGCATGCAGCTCGAGGCGGCGCGGAGCATTTGGAAACTTCGTGTCGAGCAGACCCAGCAACTCGGCGGCGCGCGAACGGTGGAAATACGGAATGGCCCGCTGCTCTTCCTCCGAGTACTGAGACGCAGGCTGAGTGGTGTTCAGGATCAGAGAGATGATTCCGTTCAGATATCCGGGGCCCTGATCCAGCGTCGCAATATCGCGATACATGGAAAGTTCGCCGGAGCCCAGGCGAATCGGAGTCTCGGGGGCCGTCAGCAAGATGCTGGTCAGGCTTGCAATGGCCGTCTCCTGCGCGTCGGGCAGATCTTTGCTGTTGTAGAGAGCGAAGTAATAGCGCGCGGATTCTGGGTACGAGTGAATCTCTTCCAGCAGGCGCGCACAGATGTAGAGTTCCTGCGACGTCCATGCTGCATTGCTTGCTTCTTTGTGAAGACGAAAGTCAGTGATCGCCTGCTGCGCCGCTTCGATATTGCCCTGCTGCTGGTAGTAATAAAAGATGCGCGCAGTGGCTTTGAGATCTTGCGGATCGGCTGAGAGCGCAGCACGCGCTTCGTCTCGAAATTTGCGCAGGTTCTGCGTGTCGCGCAGGAGGTCGAAGTAACTTTTCACCAGCTGCGGGTCCCAAAGCGGCTGGAAGGTTTGCTCGTAAACCGCAAGCCCTTCCCGCACTGAGCCACGACGATACTCCACCATCGCTTTTGCTTTCACGGGGAAGATGGGATCGTCCGGAAATTGTTTGTGGTAGTCGTCTACGAGATTTGCTGCGGCAGAATATTCCTTTTGCGCGACGAGAAACTCCATGAACCGACCGTAGAGCGAAGGTTCGGCGGGATAACGCTTGATCCAGGCCCGGTACTGAGCGATGGAAACGTCTTTCGGCAATCCTTGCGCTTGAATCACTCCGAAAATGCTCTCAAAGGCGCGCCAGGAACGTTGTTGTGCGGAAGCTACGAGCTTTTCATCCTCAGTGGGCGGAGATACTGCGACTAGTGACAGCGTCTTGATTTCATCGGACTGGACGCACGCGGCGATGGTAAAAATCGGCGAGCGTCAAGTTGCGCATCGATCTTGTCGGAAGAATTGTTCGACGTAAGCTTTCCAGTCAGACTCAGCAGCGGCGAAGTCGAGTTGCTGTTCGTCTTCAAGCGCGCGCAAAGAATAAAGATCTGCCTGATGTGGTTGCGCTTTGATCATTTCCCCAAGCGCCGGACGAGTTTCGCGCGGCGGACGCCGGAATGCGACCGCGCCACTCGGAAGAGACATCATGCGGAAGAAAGCCGCTTCCAAAGCCGTATTGGCTTCAATGTTGCGAATCCACGAAGGCAGTTCGCCAACTGCAGCAATCGCGGCGCCTATCGCCAGGAAAGCTGCAAGCATGGCCGCGCGAGCGGGCCTGGTTCGCAAGGCAACGGCTCGAAAATCAAGGAAGGACTTCAATTTGCACCTCCCCTGTTCCGATATTGTGCGCGATGTCCTCGGCGGTGACGGTCAACTTGTACATGCCGGGAATGGCTTGCGTCGGGAATCATGAGCTCACCAGCATTAGCAGAGACTCTCGGATCCCACCGGAGCGAAACTGGCACGGCTCCGTCCATGCGCGCCACCAAAGTGCGCGTCGACTCCGACGCGCTGACTCTCAAATTGACGGTGTCTCCACGCTGAAAGCGCTTGCGATCGACTTTCACCTGGACGATCGGCGGCTTGCTCGCAATGACGAATGTCTTGGACTCGCGATACGTGTGACCGACTTGGTCACGGAGAATAAGGCGAACCGTGTAAGTTCCATCCTGCATATCCGTGGGCGCGAGGAAGCGGGTTTGCCAGACATCTTCGGAAGAAAGATGACGCAGCGGTTGTACCAGCCCGAACGGAAACAGTGCGACCACGGACACGATTGATTCGTCGGTCTTCACGCGGAGGATCGGATCACCGGGCCGAATGACTCTTGGACGCAGCAACGCCCGTGGAACAGCCAGGAACGACGTGTATGGAGTGACAAACTTGTATTGGCGGGCAAGTCGGATGATCTCGTCGACAGAAGCCTGATCCTCGCCATCACGCTCGATTTTGGCTAACAGAGCGTCCACACGGGCGCGTGCCCAAAGGCGCGGCAATTGCGGATGATCGAATGATTCTCGTGGGAAGGTCGTCTTTCCCGAGAGTTCCACTGGAATGCCGTCACGTACCCCGCGAACGGTGAAATTGACGTTCTCTTGGGGCTTCTGGTAGCGTCCGACCCATGAGGCCAGAGAACCGGAGAACGTTGCTGCCTGGAGCGGATACACGGTATCTACCGAACTTTCGGGAGATATCGAGAGATCCAGTTGCCCGATAGGGCTGCGGCCGATCTTCGAAAGAAATGAGTTGAGCTTGAACTCGATCGGTTCCGTTGAGAGGACTTGTTCGAGTACTCCATCCTGCTGCGCCAGCATGCGAAAGAGTGGAAGATTGGCATCGTCGCCCACGGCAAAGATGTAAGTGCGGGGGCGCTGCGATTCGGGAAGTTGCTTCCATGCGGAGGCATACCAGGCTGACAGCTTCCTGTTCAGAATCGGCCCACGGGTGGCTCCTCCGTCGCTGAGAATTACCAGATACGAATTCGTTGCCCCGGACGCGGCTGCCTGCTGTAACCCCGCCTGCAGGGCGCGTTGCACGTCGGTGCCTCCCCGCAGGCGGCTGGAGCGAACCGAATCAATCGCGCGCTGAATGTTGGCCGGATCCGCGAAACTGACGGGCGTAATCTGGGTTTCGCTATTGAACAGCACCAAGCCAAAGTGATCTGCCGGCCGCAACGTGTGGAGCAGGGTTTCGAACGCCTGATAACTCCGCTCCAGCTTTTCCCACTGCATCGACAAGGATGTATCAAAAAGGATGATCACCGTTTTTGGTGCGCCGCTCGATGGGCTCTGAGATTTCATCGTTCCAAACCCAATCAGCGCTTCGGCCTCAAAAAAACCTGGTTCGTTGGTACTGCGGACTGGCGCGGTTTCCGTCGGAGACGGTTGTGCGCTGACCGGGTTTCGATAGGTCAGCAGCTGTAGCGTGTCGGAAGCGGCGGGGTCGAGTTCGTACGTCGCGACGAAATCTTCGCCCAAATTGACGTTCTGTCCTTCGAAGTGTCCCTGCACCAGATGCGGCGTGTTCTGATCGAGTTGCAAAGGAAACGTCTTCGCTAGGGCCTGGAAGTTGCGAATGGCGTGGGCAGAGCGCAGCTCGAAATTGATGCGGAAATGAGCCGCTGATTGAGCCGCGTAGGCGTCGGGCCGCAGCGGAATTGCGAAGTAAGACTTCAGATTCTCGACGGGGATCGATTCGTGATACTCAATCTCCAATCGCTTTGTTCCCCAGGCTGGAATCGGAGTAATGCGAGCGCTGAAAACGGAGCTGCGTTTCGCCTCCTCGGCGCCTCGTTCGCCCATCTGCAACAGGCCGGGGTCGACAGACTGTTGTTTGAGTTGGTTGTAAATCTCTTCCGCACGCTTGCGCTCCAGGATGACAGCAGGCAGGCGCACCGGACCGTCCCAGGTTGCGAAATCGGAGATGGTCGCATGGCTGGGTAACGCGAAAACGTAATTCCCTTCCTCAATCGCGGCGGTGTGATTCGCGAAGATCTGGCGCACGAAGACACGGGCGTCTCCGTTGTCGATGTGAACCGTGATTTCCATTTCTTCGAGCGAGAGAATGGCCGGATTCGGCTGTTGCTTGTCTCGCGGGATCAGGACGCCCGCGTCGGCAAAGATCAGTGTCGACATCAGCAATACAGCAAACGAGAGGATTAAAGCGCGTTTCATGGGCGCAACTTCTGCTCTGGTATGCGGACCAGGCCGTTATCCGTGCCGATGTAGATGTAGCCGTTTGCCACGGCGAAGGCGGTGACGTTCAGAGAAGGCAGTCCATTCCGGATTACTGACCAGCGTCCAGAAGAGCGATCGTAGAGATACAATCCTTCTCCCAATGTTCCGGCGAGCACGTGACTGGACGTAACGAGCATTGCATTCGGATTAATCTCGACTGGTCCTGACGCTTCTTCCGACGAGTGGAATCGCCCCGCGTCATCAAGTCCGAGGACACCTGCACCGTAAGTGCCCACCATCCATTCCTGACCGACGCGGACGACGGCCGTGATCCAGTTGTGCTTCAGGTTGGAGGTGGCCGTCGTATAGTTCACACGCACCTCGCCCTGGGTGAGCTGAGATATCCCGCCCAGGGTTCCGGCCAAGAGGTCGTCACCTGAAACGCCGAGCGCATAGACGTGGTTGTTCACGAGGCCGTGAAAGGCATACATGCTGCGCGCGCCGCCGGAATCGAGGAAGGTCAACCCAGCTGGAGTGGCTAGCGCCAGTCCGCCGCGATAATCCACTATGTCCGTAACGTGATCGGCAATCAGCCCATCAGAACGGGTCAGGACTTGCTGCTCAACGCCGGATTGGTCGAAACGCACGAGTCCGTTGGCGGTAGCCACGTCGATCGATCCAGTTTTTGTCTCTGCGAGGATGCGGTTTACACAGAACACATGCTCGTCCTCGACGTGGCGAGCTTGGCCATTGGCCGCGTTAAGCAGATCGAGTCCGCGGTCGAAAAATCCAACCCAGAGCTGACCGCTTGCGTCGACAGCCAGCGCGGAAATATTGCGATCGCTCAGAATGGCCGGGGTCGTCTGCAAAACGCGCTCCCAGCCGAATGCGTGAGGGGACTGGCGATATACGCCGCTACGACCGACGGCAAAGACCGTGTCTCCGGAATAAAATATTTGCCTAACTTCAGCGATTTCAGTTCCCGGCTGCAGGCTTGGATTCGGCCGGCGGCCCTGCAGCGGAATCGAGATCACGCCCTGATCCTCCGAGCCGACGTAGAGCGTTGTGGGATTGGCGAGCAGTGCGGTTGCAAGGACTCCGGGTGCCAGGACTCGCGAAAAGAAGCCGCGATCGAACACCGCAACGCCCGTGGCCGTGCCCACGTAGGTGGTATCCCCCGAAATGGCCAGCGACTCGACCTGAGGATCAGGCAAGCCCTCGGCCTCAGAAAAGGACTCAACTTCGCCTGCGTGAAAATGGAGTACTCCGCGATTTAGGGTTCCAATCCAAAAATCGGACTCACTGCCGGCCAGTGCGGTCGCATAGACACCGTCCAGCATCGAGTGGAGGACAGTCAGCTTCTTTCCGTCGTAAACAAGGACTCCTCGCTTTTTGGTGCCCAACAAAAGATGACCGGACGCGCAAGGCAGAATGGTAGTGATGGCGCGGGCCTCAGCGTTCTCCGGCAGAATCTGGCGAAAATCGCGGCCGTTGAAAGCCAGCAGTCCTTCGCCCGCTGTGGCGAGAATGAGCTCAGGCTCACGGGAATCAGCCAATACCGCCGGTGCGAGAGCGACCAGAGGGGATCCGGGAAGCTCGCTGCCAGCTGAGTATTGATGAAGCATGGATCCGCCTGCGTCATATTCCGTCAGGCCAGCCGGTCCGGCCACGTAAAGACGATCCTGGAAGCGGGCGGCCTGCAGGAAAACTTGAGGAGAGCTAACAGGTTCGAATCCAGGATTGGGGGCGGGCTCAAAGCGGCGGACGGCAAAGCGGAACTCATGCTGGGCACGCACATCCTCGGCAGCGTTCCGGATCGCCCTAGAACTGCGCCACATTACCCCCAAGGCGAGAAGGGCCGCACCAGCCAATCCTGCGGCAAGCACCGCAGTCACGGAAATTCTCGACACCCGCTTCATGGTTCCTTTGCCGGGACAGTGAACTATAAACCTGGCGCCCGGGTCTGCGAATCAATTAAGAAGCAAGGTCGGTTCCAAACCAATTCTTGATGTGGGAAAAGGGCTTAGTCGCTTACACACCCGCAGATTGCTGTGTGCTGGGAAGGACGCCGTCGCGCTCACGACACAGTCCGCTGGGCCGTGCCGACCTTGTAAAAAGCCTTGTACATCCGGCTCGTGACGGTTCTGGCTCTGCATCTAACTTGACAGTCTCCGGCCGCCGCTCCGGACTTACAATGGGTTCAGCGGGTCAAATTTCTAGCTTGGGGATGGAAGTTGCGGCTCCGCACGCTGCTTGCTGCTTAAGAGCTTTTGGCGTCGGTGCCCATCTGGAAGCCCCAGATGACATAATTTGATTTGACCTTATGCGTTCCAGGCTCTTTCTGAGAGTTGCCGCGACGGCTATGCTCCTCCCCCTGGCGGGAGGGGTGGCTCTTGGGCAAGGTCCTACGCTGATCACTCTGGACCAAGCCATCGATTTGGCGTTGGCCCATAATCATGCGCTGCGCGCGACCAGAACCCAGATTCTGCAAAACCAAGCGCAGGAAATTACTGCCAATCTGCGTCCCAACCCCACTTTAGGCGTCGACACGCAGTTCGTGCCGTTTTTCAGTCCACAAGATTTTTCCGGCCAGAATCTCGATCAGACGCAGCAATTCGATATCGGGATCAGTTACCTGTTCGAGCGTGGGCGCAAACGCCAGCATCGCCTGCAGGCAGCCCGGGATGCGACGGCCGTCACCAAGGCCCAGGTTGCGGACGCAGAACGGACCCTGGCCTTCAACGTCGGTCAACAGTTCGTCAGCGTTTTGCTGGCGGAATCGACTCTGCAGTTTGCCTTGGATGACCTGAAGGGATTCCAACAGACCGTCGACATCAGCCAGCAGCAACTCAAGGCTGGGTACATCGGAGAAGGCGACTACCTGAAGATCAGTCTGCAGTTGCTGCAGTTTCAGACGGATGTATCGTCAGCCCGGCTGGCGAAAGTGCAAGCTTTGGTGGGGCTTCGGGAATTCCTCGGATATGACGCTGTGCCGGCCAATTTTGATGTGATTGGCGATCTGGGATATCAGCCGCTTAAGGCTAAAGTTGAGGATCTGCAAGCGCAAGCGTTGCGAGAACGCCCCGATTTTCGTGCGGCAGAATTGGGCATAACCGCCGCCAAGAGCCAGGTGGGACTGGCGAAAGCAAATGCCAAGGTTGACGTCACCGGAACGTACGATTTCACCCACGTTTCCGGCGAGAACACTGCATCAATTTTCGCGAACTTTGCTCTGCCGATTTTCGATCGGAACCAGGGAGAAATCGCGCGTACCAATTACGCGCTGACCCAGGCGCAAGAGCAGGAACAAATGGCCAGCGATACGGTTCTCTCTGACGTAGCCAATGCTTATGAGGCTGTAAAGAGCAATGATGAAGTCGTGCAGCTCTATACCTCGGGCTATCTCAAACAAGCGCAGGATTCGCGCGACATCAGCGAGTATGCTTACAAGCGCGGCGCGGCCAGCCTGCTGGACTTTCTCGACGCAGAGCGCAGCTTCAGGTCTACGCAGTTGGCCTATCGTCAAGCTTTAGCCTCTTATATGACTGCATTGGAGCAATTAAAGGAAGCACTGGGAACGAGGAACCTGCCATGAACAGGCGCAGGGCTGAGAACCGCCGGCAACTTTCTCTAGTATGGGTAGCTATTCTTGCCGGCCTGCTGGCGCTTGCGGGTTGCGAGGGAGCTGGTTCCAATGCTTCCGTCAACCCAAAGACCTCGGCCAATGCCGAACTTTTCAGCATTCCTCCCGAGCAGATGTCGCACGTGCAGGTGCTGAAAGTTCAGCCGACAACGCTCACTCGATCTCTTCGCCTTACAGGAGCCGTCGCCTACAACGGATTCCGGACAATTCCTGTGATCTCCCAGGTGAGCGGGCCGGTGAACAGAATCGTCGTCGTCCCGGGTCAGCATGTGCACGAAGGCGAGCCGTTGCTCTTCGTCTCCAGCCCCGATTACTCGCAGCTACGTACGAATTACTTGAAAGCCAAAGACGCATATGCCTTGGCGGAAAAAGCCTACGCGCGCGCCAAGGATTTGTACGACCACAAAGCGATTGCCGAGCAGACATTGGAGCAGGCGCAATCGGCGGAGACGCAAGCTGGCGGCGACTTGGTGGCGGCTCTCGCTGCTCTCAAGGTCTTGGGAATCACGGATCCGGATGCGCTGGTCCAGAGTCCACCTTCCTACGAAGTTCCGGTCAAAGCGCCGATCAACGGCGAAGTCGTCGAGCAGGATGTGGCCGCCGGACAGCTTATCCAGCCGGGCGCTACGCAATGCTTCATGATTTCCGACACGAGCACCGTCTGGGTATTGGTAAACGTCTATCAGAAAGACCTGCCATATGTTCGCGTCGGAGATTCGGTCACGATTCAGACAGATACGTACTCGCAGGTATTTCAAGGCAGGATCGCCTATGTTGCAGCTTCGCTCGATCCATCGACGCGCACCCTGCAGGCGCGCATCGAGACCAGCAACCCAGGCGAGAAACTAAAGAAAGACATGTATGTGGTAGCGACGGTAAACGCGGGAACGATTAAGAATGCGATCGCACTGCCGGATTCGGCGATTCTCCGCGACGCCGAAAATCAACCTTTCGTCTACGCAGCAACCTCTGGAAACCAGTTCGGCAGGCGTTCGGTAACCTTGGGGGAAAGTCTGAACGGTCAGACCGAAGTGACGAGCGGCCTCAATCCCGGCGATCAGGTGATCGGAGACGGCAGCTTGTTCCTGCAATTCGCGAATTCGCTTCAGCGCTGATGCTGTCGCGCAGAACGAAAATCTGATCGAGTAAGGACGGCATCACCGCATCTGAATGATCCATCGAATCGTCCAAGCGGCTCTGCGGCAGCGGTTTCTGGTGCTGATGATGACCGCGTTCATCACCGTCGCCGGAATCCTGTCGTTCCAGCGGATGCCCGTGGACGCATATCCCGACCTCTCTCCTCCACAGGTTGAGATCATCACGCAATGGCCGGACCATGCTGCCGAAGAAGTCGAGCGCCTCGTGTCGCTCCCTCTGGAGCTGGAGATGAACGGCGTTCCTCACATGGAGGTGATGCGGTCAATCTCCCTGTATGGGCTCTCCGACATCATTCTGACGTTCGAAGAAAATACGAACGATTATTTCGCCCGCCAGATCGTTTTTGAACGCCTTGCGCAGGCGACACTTCCGACCGGAGTCACTCCATCGCTTGCACCATTATTCAGCCCGAGCGGCCTGGTGTATCGCTATGTGCTGGAGAGTCCTGATCGCACCCCGCAGGAGCTGAAGACGATTGAAGATTGGGTGGTGGAGCGCGCGTATCGCTCGGTGCACGGCGTCGCAGATGATTCCGGCTTCGGCGGCACTGTCATGCAGTATCAAGTGCTGCTCGATCCAGCCAGAATTTACGGATATCACCTGACGGTCCCGCAAGTGACGACTGCGCTCGCCGCCAATAATGCCAACGCAGGCGGTGGTTTTTATTCGCAAGGCGGACAGTTCTATTACGTCCGCGGGATTGGGCTTGTTCGCAATACCGATGACATCGGAAATATTGTTGTCGGCGCGAATAAAGGTGTGCCGATTCGTGTGCGCGATGTCGGCGACGTAACCATTGGCCACGCACCTCGCCTGGGAGAATTCGGGTTTCAGAAGAATGATGATGCCGTGGAAGGCGTCATCCTCATGTTGCGCGGTGAGCAGACGCAGAACGTGCTCAAGGGAGTGGAAGCTAAGACGGAGGAACTAAATCGCCAGATTCTTCCTCCGGACGTAAAGATTCGTCCTTATTACGACCGCAGCGACCTTGGTCGACCTAACCACAGACACCGTCGAGAACAATTTGCTTCGTGGCATGGTGCTTGTGTTGATCGTGCTGATCTTCTTCCTGGTCAGCTTCCGCGCCGCCATCATTGTTGCGCTGACGATTCCGCTGTCGCTCCTGTTTGCATTCATCGTGCTGCACGCGCACGATGTGGCCGCGAATCTGCTCTCGATCGGCGCCATTGATTTCGGGATTGTCATCGATGGCACAGTGGTGATGATCGAGAACATTTACCGCGAACTCGCCTTGCGGGAGGGACAAGACTACCAACTAAACGAAGTGATCCTTGCGGCAGCGAAGGATGTCGACCGGCCAATCTTCTATTCAGTAGCGGTCATCCTCGCCGGTTATCTCCCGATCTATGCGCTGAGCGGGCCTGCGGGAAAATTATTCCATCCGATGGCGGAAACGATGTCGTTTGCGCTAGTCGGAGCGCTCATCCTCACCCTGACGCTGATTCCTGTACTGGCCTCCTATTGGTTCCGGGGCGGCGTCCGCGAGAAACACAATCGCGCTTATGAGTGGATGAAGCGCAAGTATGCAGTTCAACTGGATTGGGCCCTCGATCGCCCTAAGACCACAATTGTCATTGCAACGCTGATATTCGGCGCGACGCTGATCCTGGTTCCCTTCATCGGTGGAGAGTTCATGCCGCATTTGGACGAAGGAGCGTTATGGGTACGCGCCACGATGCCCTATACGATCTCCTTCGAGGAAGCCAGCAAGATCGCTCCGCAGATTCGCGACATCCTAATGTCTTACCCACAGGTCACCTTGGTCGGATCGGAACTCGGACGTCCCGACGATGGCACCGACCCGACCGGATTTTTTAACTGCGAATTCTATGTCGGGTTGAAAGCTTACAAAGACAAGTCGTGGCACGGCGACGTCAGCGACAAGAAAGAGCTGATTGAATCGCTGAACAAAAAGCTCACCGCCTTCCCCGGAATTATCTTCAACTACACGCAACCGGCAGAGGATGCAGTCGATGAAGCGCTGACCGGATTGAAGAGTTCTCTGGCTGTGAAGATCTACGGCGAGGATCTGAATATTCTTCAAGACAAGGCCATCCAGATCAAAAACACTCTCATCGGCGTCCCTGGCTTTACGGACCTCACCGTCGTCCGGGAACTTGGCCAACCGAGTTTGCTTGTGGATGTCGACCGCGACAAGATTGCACGCTATGGAATCAATGTTGCCGACGTCGAAGCAGTAATCTCGGCGGCGGTTGGTGGTCAAGCGGTGACGCAAGTCATTCAGGGAGAAAAGTTGTTTGACCTTGTCGTCCGCATGCAGCCACAGTTCCGCAGCAGCGCTCACGAGATCGGAAACCTTCTGGTCGGAACGCCCGATGGGCAGCAAATCCCTCTCAGTCAACTCGCAGACATCAAACAGGGGAACGGCGCTTCATTCATCTACCGGGAAAATAATTCGCGCTATATCGGGGTGCAGTACAGCATCGAGGGCCGCGATCTGGAGACCGCTGTGCACGACGGACAAGCGGCCGTCAACAAAGCGGTGATTTTGCCACAAGGCTATCGAATGAGTTGGGGCGGCGAATATAGCCAGTTCCTCGAAGCTCGGTCCCAGATGTACTTCGTCGGACCCCTGGCCGTTGTGCTGATTTTTATGATCCTGTTTGCGCTGTATGGAAACTTCAAGTTCCCGGTCACGATCGCGCTGGGAGTGATCATGACTGAACCGGTCGGCGCCCTGGTTGCGCTGAAGCTGACGCATACTCCGTTTAGCGTTTCTTCCGCTTTGGGATTGCTCGCGTTGCTCGGAGTTTCAGTCGAGACCGCAGTCATTCTTGTTTCGTACATTAACAAGCTACGTCTGGAAGGAATGGGCATCCGTGATGCCACGCGCGAAGCGTCACTGCTTCGCCTGCGTCCGATCATGATGACGGCCCTGGTCGCGTGTCTGGGCTTGCTGCCAGCAGCGCTTTCCACTGGAATCGGCTCCGACACTCAGAAACCGTTCGCCATCGTCATTGTCGCCGGCTTGATCTCGCGGCTGTTTATCGGATTCTTCGTCAACCCGGTGTTGTACGAAATGGTCGCGCGCGAGGGAGATGTGCTTCAGATCTGAGTCAGAGACAGGCGATGATCCGTGCCCTTCCCGCAACCATCGTTAGACTTGAACTCCGACCGCACCGCCCGAGCCAGACGTACTCGAGGTCTCTCTGAATAGGCGGCAAAACTGATAGAAGGCCCAGGCGCTGAAGCGAAGGAATCCGATCACGGAATTGAAGAGAAATGTAGAAACTACGCCTCGGGGTTTGAGACGGGCGTAAACCAGATTCATGGTCCATGCCGGGCTCGTGTAGACCGTTCCCGCCTGGCGTGCTCCGATACGATTTCTCACGCTCGGCTCGTAAACGATCTCCTCGATTCCGCTGTTAAAGAACTTGGCAAACTGCAAGATTCGGCTACTGTACAAAGTTCTCGCCAGAGCTGGAAGCTCGCCGCGATTCCGAAATTTCAGAATGAGCGAGGCTGCCTCCTCCGCATGCCGCAAGGCCGCAGTCACTCCGTTGGCTGTGATGGGATCCACCATTGACGCAGCCTCTCCGGCGATCAGCCAGTTCGGACCGGCAACTCCAACATGCGTCCTGCATCGAAATGACGTGACGTTCAGGGAAGTGAGAGGTCCTTCATTCAGTAGCGGCTCGAAGTGGGTGAACTTCTTCAGTTGCTGTTGGAAAATGTCTTCCACAGAAAGGCCTTGTTCCCGTTTCACCTTAGTTGCGGCTCCCGTCGTCACATATCCGACGCTCACTGTGTCTGGGCTGATCGGAATCTCCCAAACCCATTCCAGGTATTCCGAGGGCGCGGGATCCATATACAGGGTCGTTCCTTCCACCGCTTCCTTCACTCTGAAGTATGTCCACACAGCGACCTTGGGCGGTCCAAATTCAATGGCGGGCAGTTTGAATTCACGCGCCAGAACCGGCGCCGCGAGTCCTGAGGAATCGATGAACCAGCGAGCGGAGAAGGTCGAACCGTCGACGGTTTTGACAGAAAGAATCCTGTTTTTCTCCCGCTCCACACCGACCACTTTGTCGCGGACTAACTTGACCCCCTTGGCTATCGCCAGATTGGACAGCTCTTCGTCCAGCCGCGATCGATCCACGTGTAGAGTCCGGAGTTCGACACGGAATGGCGCGCGAGCGAGCCAGTCCGAGGGAACGTATTGCTCCGAGCAGCCGTCGCGGAGTTGCAGAGTCACGTGGCGCTTCCAGGTCGCGATGCGGTCTCGCACCAGCTGCTCCATCGGCAGACCCAGCGCTTTCAGTAAGTCGGGAGCAGACCAGTCCAGCGATTCCCCGACCGGCGGTCGTGTGGCCTCGGGTTCCAGGCAAATGACGCTCAGCCCGGCTTTTGCGAGATGAAGCGAGGCTGCCCTACCAGCCAAACCCCCGCCGATAACAACTACATCGCAAGCGCTGGTGGGGGCTTGAGGAGGCATTCATTCAGTCCTAACTTAAGACGTTTCGAATATTGTCGCAGGATTGGTTCCCGCCGTTGCGGGATTTCGGTGCGTCCGGCCGGCCCTAAACCGCAGCCTTCAGCGCCCCTCTTCGGTCGAGTGCTTTAAGAATCTGCTCAATCTGCCATAGATGACGGCGTTCGTGAGCAATGAGCATCCGGAAGGCTCCATATACGTTGTAGGTTATGCGCGCATACGCAGGACACTGAACCTTCACTTTGTCGATGGCAAGCCCGGTGGCAGAAAGTACCGATTCCGAGAGCCGGGATTGTGACTCTTCGAACGCCGACCATGCTGGCTCAAAATTCTTTTCCTGCGGAACCAATTGGGGGAGGACTTTGTACCGAAGCCGATAAGGCGGTTCGAGATTGCGAATCAACAGCGTCGCGATCGTCCCTGTCCGGAACGGACGGTTCGTGGTGAGCTTGGGAGCGATCGAAGTAGCTTTCGAGATTGCCGGAAGAAACCAGAGCGTAGTTCGAGCGAGATGGTCCAGGCATTCCGCGACACACCACGAACCTGGCTCCAACCTGCTCGTGAGGTCGTGCGCCGAGCGTACGAATACAAGCTTTTTGGCCTCGTGGGTGGCTCGCTGAATTTGCTCCACAAGGCAGGCAAGCTGAAAGGAAGAAGATGTGCCGGCTGCGGAATCAGCGATTGGGGGACGGAACGATTTCAACGATGGGGAACTGTTTTCAGGCAATCCCTCTAGCAGTCGCATGATCCCGGTTCCCTCGATTACCAGATTCATTCCGAAGCCCCATGAATTGCCATCTCAGATGACGACGGCGGGGCTCCCAAGATTCGCATGGAGACGCTAACGGCGGGCGATTGAGGAAACAATAATGTAAATCTACTATTGAACCTCCCTTTCCAGCCGTGGGATCATCTTGACCATCGTTTTCGCAGTCCCACAAATGGGGGTGGGATTCCTATGACAGCCAGTCGCACGATACCTAATGTCTCCGTCGCCTCGTCTGGAGGGGAGAGCTTTCTCGAAAAACTGAACTCCCAATGGCACGAACGCGCTCTTCAGGTATTTATGTTCATCGTGCTTGCGCATTGGGCGGAACACCTCGTTCAGGCCTATCAGATCTACGTGATGGGATGGCCGCGCCCGAAGGCAAACGGCATACTCGGGCTGTGGTATCCGTGGCTGATCAAGTCTGAGACTTTGCACTATGGCTATGCCTTAGTGATGCTGATCTGCCTGTGGTTCCTGCGAAAAGGCTTCACCGGAGTTTCACACACATGGTGGATGGTGGCGTTCTGGATTCAGTTTTGGCATCACATCGAGCATTTTCTGCTCATTTATCAGGCGACTACACATCATAATTTCTGGGGAAGACCGGTTCCTTGCAGTGTTCTGCAACTCGTCTTTCCTCGGGTTGAGCTCCACCTGTTTTACAACTCGATCGTGTTCATTCCCATGATGATTGCGATGTACTACCACGTATTCCCGCCAGTCGATCAAAAAGAACGGGCAACGTGCACTTGCGCATGGCACCGGAATGAACTGCCCAGCGCAGCCTGATTCGTGTCCCATGGGGTCGCGCGTGTGAGGTGTCGTCGGCTCACGTTGGTTGTGCTCGCGATCATGTTCGGAATTAGTTGTCACAGGCCGTCCAACGCATCGAGCGGGGTAAAAGTTGAGTTTCAGATCAAGCCCCAGCCGGTACGGGTCGGTCCAGTCGAAATCTCCCTCACGTTGACCGACATAGCCACTCATCCGCTGACCGGGGCTCAGATCACCGTCGAGGCCGACATGTCCCACGCGGGAATGAGCCCGGTATTTGCACCATCGAAGGAAGTAGGGGCGGGACAGTATCAGTCCCAACTCTCCCTCGGGATGGCTGGGGATTGGGTCGTACTGTTGCACGGCACGCTGCCTAACGGAGAAAAGCTGGAGCGGCAGTTCAATGTAGGAGATGTCCGGCCGAACTAGGCACGCTGTGAATCAACCAATCATCCCGTCAGAACCGGCTATCGAGTCCCCGCCATTCGATCTGATGCATGTGCCGGTTCTCGGATCTCTCTTCCGCTGGCGCTATGCGCGTCCTTTCCTGCAGGCTCCTTTGCTTGTCGTCAGCGTCGCCATGATCCTGCATGGATTGTTCGGGCCATCTCTGGCTCCGAAGAACCTAGCCACAACCCTAAGTTGGCTGCATTTTCGCGGAGTGCTCGTGCTGGTGCTGCTGTGCGCTGGAAATTTTTTCTGTCTGGCCTGTCCGTTCATGCTGGTGCGGCAAGCGGCACGGCGCTTCTTTCGGCCCAGGTTCACTTGGCCTCGGGTGCTACGAAACAAGTGGGTCTCTGTCGCACTTTTTCGTTCTTATCCTCTTTACCTACGAATTGTTCGACCTCTGGTCTTCGCCTTGGTGGACCGCATGGCTCATCATCGGCTACTTCCTTACGCGCTCTTGGTCGACGGACTCTTCAAGCACGCATCGTTCTGTAAATTCGTATGCCCGATTGGGCAGTTCAACTTCGTAGCCTCCACACTTTCACCATTTGAAGTGAAGGTTCGGGATCAGGACATCTGTACGAGATGCATGACCAAAGACTGCATCCGCGGCAGGCGTGATGCTTTCTTCCGACTTGGTCTTGATCCGCGGCTGCGAACTGGCTTTGTTCCAGCCCCGCAAAGTCGGCAACATGGATTGCACGTTTTGTCTCGATTGCATCCATGCCTGTCCGCATGACAATGTTGGGATATTGAGCCGATTGCCGGGGAACGAACTGCTCGGCGATCCTTTGCGCTCGGGGATCGGTTATTTCTCCAACCGCAAGGACCTCGCTGCGCTTGTAATAGTCTTTACTTTCGGCGCTCTCTTGAACGCCTTTGGAATGGTCAGCCCGGTGTACGCCGTCGAGAACTGGCTCGGCAGAATCTTGCACGTACGGCACGAGGCTCCCGTGCTCGGACTGATTTTTGCGGCCTTTCTGATTCTCGAGCCCTTGCTGCTTTTTGGGGCTGCAGCTTGGTGGACGCGCGCCTTGGGTGGAGTAAAGCGCGCATTCCTGCCGCTAGTTGTGCGTTATTCCTATGCGCTGGTTCCGATTGGTTTCGGTATGTGGCTCGCGCACTACGGTTTTCACTTTCTGACCGGACTCTATACCATCATTCCGGTGACACAGAACGTGTTTGCGAGTCTGGGCTGGCCCTTGCTGGGACAGCCACGTTGGACCCTGACTGGCCTGCCTGCGAATGCGGTGCAAGTGATTGAGATCGGTTTCCTGTTGCTCGGTTTTGCCGGCTCCCTGGCAGTAGCGCACGGGTTGGCTGAAGAGGATTCTCCGGAGCAGCCACTGCGGGCATTCATTCCGTGGGCCGTGGTTTGTGCTCTACTTTTCAGTGCGTCACTCTGGCTGATCTTCCAGCCCATGGAAATGCGCGCAACACTGATGAGTGGTTAGTGTGCACGACAAGGCGGACGGAATCATCGGTTTTAGCTCGAACTTCTCTTCAACCATGTCGAGTAGTTATTCCATCTCGATTGCAGGCCTGCTCTTCATAGTTGCATTGGTGCTCTTTCCCGTGGCACCTGCGAAAGCCCACAATGGGCCTCCCTTCCCCATCATTGAGAATCACAAAATGGCAGGATGCAGTGTCTCCCTTTGGACGCATCCCGACATCGGGACCGGAACGTTCTTCGTACTGTTGGATCCGGTTCCAGGCGGCAAGATTCCCGACGACTTGAGGATCGAAATCGGCATTCAACCGGAAAGCGGACGCCTCGCGGAAGTGATGTACGCAGCGGTTCGCTCGGACAGCCGTGGGCAGGTAGAATACAACGCTTCGGCCGAGTTTGATCGCGACGAGTTCTATCGCGTGCGGCTCGTCTTGCACAGCGCGCAAAGAACGGAAGAAGTTCTTTCGCGTGTCGAAGCGACTCCTCCTGGCTATGGGCGATGGGATCTTCTGCTTTACCTTTTACCGTTTCTGGCAGTCGCTTTTTTGTGGTTTTGGGGCATTTCGCGGCGTCGCCGCTACAAAAGAAAGAACGGGAGCTTGCAGGCCGCATAATGTCTGCACGCCATTTCTAGCCATGCGATTGGGTCGATGGATTGGTTTTCAAAACGCAATACTTCTCTTGCTCACAGGAGCACTGATCGTGCTCTCTCCCGGGTGTCATTCGGCGCCCAAATTTCCCGAGAAGAATTCCAAGGCCTACGCCGACGTCGTTTCGGCATTTTACGTAGGACTCTCGGCGTTGCAGGTGGGTGATGACGTTCACGCCGAGAGCAAGCTCTCGGAGGTGACCCGCCTGGTGCCCGGAGAACCCGCCGGATGGGCCAACTGGGGCATTCTCTCTCTGCGCCAAAGAAACTATGATGCGGCGGCGCAGAGATTTCAGCGGGCGCGCGATCTGGTTCCCAAGAATGATCAGATTGTACAGCCTCATGGGGCTGCTCGAAAGTCAGCGGGGCAATTCTGCTCAGGCTCTGGCCGATTTACACCAGGCCGTCGAGCTGAATCCGCACAATTTGCGTGCGCTTTATCAACTCGCCGAAGAAACCGAGCGCCAGGGAGCGAGTAACAGTGAAGCCGAATTTCAGCAACTCGTGCAGAAGATTCTGGTGTCGCAGCCGAAAAATTTGGCGGCTTTGCTCGAGTTGAGTCGCATCGCGGCGAAACAAGGGGACGCCGCCACGGTAAAGTCAGCGGTCGCCGAAATCAGCTCACAGTCTTCAGGCTGGCCGCCTGAAGTGCAGCGCCAGTTGGCCGCAGTTCAGGCCGCGGTTTCCGGCGGCGATCTCCGCGCTGCGGCGACGCAAACGACTTTTCTCCGCAACGTCCTGATGCGAGTGCCTGATTACCGTCTCAGTCTGAGGGTGATCAAGGCCGCTCCCGGGGAGGAGGCCGAGCCCTTTACTCACTTCCTTTTGCTCGAAAATCCGGTCTTCCGCCCAGCGGCTCCGGATTTGGCGCTGTCGTTTAATTCGCAGCCACTGCCAAATGCAAGTGGCGTCCACTGGAATTGGATCGGAGCTATCCCCCTTGGAAGCGCGGGGGCTCCCGTGGTCGCGGAAGCGAATGGTCGCCAAGTGCAACTCTCGAGCGGAGCGAAATTTCCTTTTCCCGGGGGACCATCCGCCACTCCACCAGCGCCTGAAGCGGTCGTACCCGTCGATTTCAATTACGATTTCAAGACGGACTTAGTGCTCGCGGGTGCAGGCGGCGTGCGCCTGATGCGCCAGGACAGTCCGAGCGCTTTCACCGATGTGACGGCGCAGAGCAAGCTGCCGAAGTCCGTGATCAATGCCTCGTACACGGGAGCTTGGGCCGTCGACATCGAAGCCGACGGCGACCTCGACATCGTTCTGGGATCGAAAGATGGCGTCCCGACTGTCCTGCGAAACAATGGCGACGGCACGTTCCTTGCGATCCATCCTTTTTCTGGAATCTCTGGTCTGAGCGGCTTCGCCTGGGCAGACTTCGATGGTGACGGTAACCCCGACGCGGCGATCATCGACGGCGCGAGCCACCTTCATGTCTTCATGAATGAACGCCAGGGCCAGTTCCGCGAACGGCCGCTGCCAACAAACATCACTTCCGTCGAAAGCGATTGCCGTAGCCGATGCGAACAATGACGGCATTCTCGATCTGCTGGTAGTGCAAACGGACGGAGCGATCCTCCGCATTTCCGACAAGAACGAAGGCGAAAGCTGGGAGACCGCCGAAATCGCAAGAGTTCCGGATGCTGCTCAGAATCTCGCAGGCGAGATTCGCTTGAATATTGCGGATCTCGACAACAACGGCGCACTCGATCTGATCCTTTCACAGACAAGTGGGGGTGGCGGCGCGCTCATCTGGCTCGGCGATGAAAAAGGTGCTTTCACGCCGCTCAGCAGTCCGGTCGGATCCGCATCGGTTTTCGCCGCCGCGGACTTTCGCGGCAACGGCCACCTCGATCTGCTCGGCTTGACTGCTGATGGTCAACCCATCCAGGCAATGAATCAAAGTTCAAAGAATTATCACTGGCAGGTGGTCCGTCCCCACGCTGTGCAAGCAGTGGGTGACCAACGCATCAACCCCTTTGGAGTCGGAGGAGAAATTGAAGTCCGCTCGGGATTGCTCGTTCAGAAGCAACCCATTACTGGTCCACAACTTCACTTCGGTTTAGGGGAGCGGACAGAAGCAGAAGTCGTTCGCGTCGTGTGGCCGAATGGCACGGTGCGCGCCGAGTTTGACGTGAAAGCAGATCAGGACGTGGTCACCGAACAGCGACTCAAAGCCTCCTGCCCGTTCTTATTCGCTTATAACGGAAAAGAGATGGAATTTGTGAAAGATGCGGTTCCGTGGGGTTCCGCGATCGGCCTGCGGATCAACACGCTCGGTTCGGCGCAAATCGCAGCCACGGGAGAATGGTACAAAATAGGCCGCGACCAGCTCGTCCCGCACGACGGTTACTATGACATCCGCGTAACGGCGGAACTCTGGGAAGTTTATTACTACGATTATCTGGCGCTCACTGCCATCGACCACCCCGCAGGCACGGAAATCTTCGTCGATGAGCGATTCGTAATTCCTCCGGCGAAGCTTGGCATCACCACGGTCTCGACTCCACATGACATCGCGCATGCGATGGACGACACTGGCCAGGATGTGACCGAGCTTCTCCGCAAACTGGATGGCAAAGCCGTGAGCAGCTTTGGCCGTGGACAGTTTCAGGGAGTAACGCGCGATCACTATCTGGAGCTTGATCTCGGCGACGACGCGCCGAAGAGCGGCCCTCTTTATCTCATTGCGCAGGGTTCCATCCACGACACCGAGTCATCGGTGAACGTCGCGATCACCCAAGGCAACCGCTGGCGCGCCCACGGACTCAGCGTCCAGGTGCCCGACGGTCATGGTGGCTGGGTCGACCGCGCAGGACAATCTCGGTTTTCCTGCAGGCCGCAAGAAGACTATTCTTTTCAATCTCACGAATATCTTCCGTCCCGGAACGCCGCGGCGCGTGCGCCTGCGCACGAATCTGGAAATATACTGGGACGCAATCCACTGGGCGGAAGGAGCACCCGACACGCCGCTCAAAGAGGTAACTTTGGATCCGACGGTGGCCGACTTGCACTATCGCGGCTACTCAGTGATGCACATGCCAGTGGGAGCGGGAGCTCCGGAAGTTCCCGACTACAACGTCATCGAAGGGACCAAGCAGCGTTGGCGCGATTTGATCGGCTATTACACGCGCTACGGCGACGTCCGCGAACTGCTGAAGACTATTGATGACCGCTACGTGATTGTTAATTCAGGCGACGAACTTTCCATGCGCTTCGCCGAGCAAGCTCCGCCCCCCGCAGGTTGGGTCCGCGATTTCGTCATCAAGGGCGATGGCTGGATCAAGGACGGCGATTACAATTCGACATTCTCGAAGACCGTTTTGCCTTTGCCTTACCACGCGAAGAATGAATACACGGCGCGGCCGGGTGCGCTGGAAGATGAGTGGACGTACCGTCAGCATCCCGACGACTGGAAGAACTATCACACGCGCTATGTAACGCCGGAAGTCTTCAAGAATGCCTTGCGAGATCGCAGTTCTCGTGAACCTGTCGGGAGTTCGCAGGCCCAATGACCGGTAATCGCATCGCGAGAGTACTTCTAAGCATTTTCTTTGTCGGTCTGATAATCACGCCACTGGTGATCAAGCGGATCTCATCGCGGCGCGATCCGAATCGAGTGGGCTTCGATTCTGCCACGGCACTGGCTCGTCACGGCTTTTATTTGCAAGAAGTCTCTCACGCAGCAGGGATTAACTTCGTTCACCAAGCTCCGGCGCTCGATCCCAAACTCGAGCCCATCATGCCAGAGGTCGCTTCGATGGGCGCTTCCGTATCGATCGTCGATTTCGATCGTGACGGATGGCCGGATATTTATGTGGTGAACAGCGCCATCGGCAGCAAGAATTGCCTTTACCGAAATATGGGCGATGGCACTTTCAGAGACGTAGCTGGCGAACTCGGTATTGCTGATGTGAATCTGCCTGGTACCGGAGTATCTACCGGCGCGGTCTGGGGAGACTATGACAACGATGGCTACGAAGATCTGTTCCTGATCAAGTGGGGACGCCCCGAGCTTTACCACAACGATCAGGGCCACGGATTCACGCGCGTCACCGAACAAGCGGGCTTGCCGCCCTGGATCAATGCCGATACTGCCGTGTGGTTCGACTACGATGGCGATGGACTCCTCGATCTGTTCGTCGGGGGCTACTACGCCGAAGACATCGATCTATGGCATCTCACGACGACGCGCATCATGCCCGACAGTTTCGAGTACGCCAAGAACGGCGGCCGGAAATATCTCTTTCATAATCTGGGCAACGGAAAGTTCGAAGAGGTCAGCGCCAAAGTCGGCATCGACAGTCATCGGTGGGCTTTGGCTGCTTCCGCTGCAGACTTGCGCGGCACAGGCCATCCTGATCTCTTCGTCGCCAACGACTACGGAGTTTCGGAGCTTTATTTCAACGACGGCAAACGATTCCACGAAGTCGGCAAGCAGACCGGCATCGGTTTCGCCCCCAAGAGCGGGATGAATGCCGCCTTCGGCGATATTTTCAATCAGGGACAATATGCCGTGTATGTCTCCAACATCTCCGAGGATGGTGTTCTTATCCAAGGCAATAACTTGTGGGTGCCCAAGCAAGGAACCACCGGAGATAGCGATTCAGTACGAGAATCTCGCGCGCGACTTTGGTGTGGAGCTCGGTGGCTGGAGTTTCGGCGCCCAGTTTGGCGACCTGAATAACGACGGAACGCTCGACCTCTATTTGGCAAACGGATACATCTCGCTAGACCGCAACCGCAGCTACTGGTATGACTTTTCTAAAGTGGCCGGAGGCAACAGTACGATTATCGGCGATGCGAAGAACTGGCCGGCCTTCGAGGGCCGAAGCCTGTCGGGTTATCAGAATAAGCGCGTCTGGTTGAACGATGGTGCCGGTAAGTTCATCGATGTCGCGCAGGCAGTAGGCGTCACTGATACTTATGACGGGCGCGCCGTAGCCCTCGCTGATTTGTGGAATCGCGGAGTGCTCGACGTCGTGGTCGCAAATCAAAAGGGACCGCTGCTCGTCTACAAGAATACGGTTGCGCCAGAGAACGAATGGATTGAGTTTCAGTTGGAAGGCACGGCCAGTAATCGCAGCGCGATCGGAGCGAAGGTTACTCTATTCTGGAATGGCGAGCAGCAGGCGCAAGAAGTTTCCGGTGGGACCGGCTTCTCTGCGCAGAACGATCGGCGACTGCATTTCGGGCTGGGCAAGACTCCGAAGATCGAAAAGGCTGTGATCCGCTGGCCGTCGGGCAAGGTTCAGACGATCGACCAACCTGCTCCGCGTCAATTGCATAAGATTAAGGAGCCTGTATGAGTCCAACAACTGAGACGCTCGTTCCTACGCAGGCGCCGGTCCAGCGCAAGTCGTGGTTCAGTCTCGATAATCGCTACATAGCTCCGGCGTTCATCACGTGCATTTTGCTCGTGGGCCACTTGTCGTTCGGCATTCTGGAGAGTTACCCGAAGACTCTGCTCGCCATCGTCACCAGCATCGCGTTGGAGCTGGCGCTCGGACGCATCTTCTTGCACAAATGGCTCAATCCCGCCAGCGCATACATTTCCGGAATCAGCGTCGGCATCCTCGTTCGCTCGCCTG
Source organism: uncultured Acidobacteriota bacterium (assembly GCA_963787685.1). Taxonomy (GTDB): domain Bacteria; phylum Acidobacteriota; class Terriglobia; order Terriglobales; family Acidobacteriaceae; genus Sulfotelmatobacter. Next base: position 23,347 of record CAWBED010000014.1, on the reverse strand, counting down.
CGTACTGGCCCTATGCTCTCTGCGCCGCGATTTCCATCACATCGAAATATGTGCTTCGGGTGAAGGGTCGCCACATCTGGAATCCGTCTAACTTCGGCATCTCGGTCCTGCTGTTTCTCGCTGCAGATACGGTCGCGAGCCTAAGCATTCAATGGGGCAACTACTTGTTGCCAATGCTCGTCATCTGGGTACTGGGATCGGTGATTATTGCGCGCCTGCATCGTTTTCACATCACGGGAATCTATGTCGCATCGTTTCTCGCGTTTGCCTTTCTGCGCAGTTGGATGACTGGTAGCCCATGGCAGTCCGAAGTCGCGCCCATCACCGGGCCAATGTATCAATTGTTCATTTTTTTCATGATCACGGATCCCAAAACCACGGTTCGATCGAAGCGCGGACAATGCATCGTGGTTTTTCTGGTGGCTCTGCTGGAAATGGTGCTGCGCTTGCGGCAAGTCGTCTACGCCCCGTTCTACGCTCTTTTCATCGTGGGACCGGCGGCGATGCTGGTGGAGATTTGGCTGGATTCCCGCCGCGAGACTTCGGCAAAGGCGGTTGCCGTTTAGTGATTTCGGGGCATCGAAATAGAAATTTCGGATTCGTCCGCAGCGGCGCACTGTGCCTCATTGCGGGCATCTCTTTTCTGGTGGGCTGTAAGAAGGAACCCACGAACGAGACCAGCCACTCCCGCGCCAGTCGAAGTTGCTCGTCCGGCGCAACCCGCATCCACTCCGGCGCCAGCGCCAATTCCGACATCGACTCAATCCTCGCCCGGCCCAGCAACTCCCGCACGTCCCGCCGGACCGATTGAATTCACTGACATAACCGGCCAAGCGGGTATTCACTTCAAGCACAACACCGGCGCCTTCGGAAAGAAGTATCTCCCGGAGACCATGGGCAGCGGCGTGTGCTTTATTGACTACGACAACGACGGTTGGCAGGACATCCTTCTTATCAATTCCATGGATTGGCCGGGACACAAGACCGGCAACTCGTATCCCGCTCTCTATCACAACAATAAAGATGGCACGTTCACCGATGTCACGCGGCAGGCTGGACTTGCGGTCGAAATGTACGGACTCGGCTGCGCCGTTGGCGACTATGACAATGACGGGTACGACGACATCTACATCACTACGGTCGGTTCGAATCACCTCTTTCGCAATCTTCATAACGGGAAGTTTGCCGACGTGACCGCTAAGGCCGGAGTCGCCGATCCTGGATTCTCGGCCAGCGCCGTCTGGTTCGACTACGACAATGATGGCAAACTCGATCTATTCGTCACCCACTACATCGAGTGGTCTATCGATACCGACCAATATTGTTCCCTCGATAACAAGAACAAGTCCTACTGCACTCCGCAGAGATTCAAGGGACAAAGCTCCACACTGTTCCACAACAAAGGCAATGGAGTATTCGAGAACGTAACGAAGAAGGCAGGTCTCTATGATCCGACCGGCAAAGCGCTCGGCGTCGCGCTGTTCGACTACGACAACGACGGATGGCTCGATCTCTTCGTCTCAAACGATACCGAGCCGAACAAGCTCTACCACAATAATCACGACGGCACTTTCACCGATGTAGGAGTTGCCGCCGGCCTTGCCTACGGCGAAGCGGGCACGGCTCGCGCGGGCATGGGTACCGACGCGGCGGACTATGACAACTCCGGCTGGCAGAGTCTCGTCCTCGGCAATTTCACCAACGAGAGCATGTCGCTCTATCACAACGATGGCTCGGGACTTTTCACGGACGAAGCCCCCAAAACCGGCATCGCCACCATGTCGAACAAGTCACTGACTTTTGGTACATTCTTTTTCGATTACGACCTCGACGGACTGCCCGACATACTCGCCGTCAACGGCCACGTTTCGGATGACATCAGTGTCGTGCAGCCAAACGTCAAGTACGCGCAGCCACCCCATCTCTTCCGCAATCTCGGTCACAACAAATTTGAGGAGGTGACAACAAAAGTAGGAACCGCCTTGCCGCGTCCGATCGTGGGCCGGGGCGCGGCCTACGCTGATGTCGACAACGACGGTGATCTCGATTTAGTGATCACCGCCAATAACGGCACGGCCCGATTGTTGAGGAATGACAATGGAAATAAGAATGACGTGCTGCGTGTGAAGACGGTCGGCACGCGCTCGAACCGCGACGGCATCGGCGCCAAAGTCACGGTGACAACCGCGAACGGTACTCATCTCTTTGGCATGGTGAAAACAGGATCCAGCTACTTATCGCAGAGTGAACTTCCGCTGACGTTTGGTCTGGGCAAGCCAGAAGCGGGAAAGACGGTAAGTTTGGAGATTGTCTGGCCGAGCGGCCACAAAGACTTCGTCTCCAACGTCAAAGCCAACCAATTCATCACCGTTCAGGAAGGCAAAGGAATCATCTCGGCACAAGCACTGCCATTTGCGCACTGACACTACCTCAAACCCGCGCGCTGCGTGTCACGCAACATGGTGTCCGCGAATTCCACTTGCTCCTTGAGAAATAATTTACCTCGTGAAACATTTCCGCCCTCTCTGTCACCATCAACGACAACGCCGCTTGAGTTACTTAAGGCGGTTAGCGAACACTATCCCAAGATTGCGCGGTGCATCCCCTGCCACCAGGATGGATTGACTCGCCACATGTAGACCGCCAGGTTTTGGCCAACAATCAATACGGGCAGAACATACAGGTACACCTTGTGCACGCGCCGATCAACAATCAGGTCGCGCCCGATGCCGAGTGCCATCAGAAGATCCAGACAAAGATAGAAGAGGTTATGGTTAAACAAGAAATCGAAGCGGCCCACGGGTGCGTCCATGAGGCCGACGGTTGCGAGGAACATGAGCCGACGATGAAACTCAGGCTTCGTCCTCCAATAGATGGCAAGGGCAATGATCACGCCGAACGCGAGCATGTCGTAAAACGGGATCGACAAAAAAGCACCCGTGTTGCCCTGATGCAATTGGACCGCGTCAAAACGCGCCATTCTGATGGCGATGACTATGCCTAACACAACCATCACCGTGGCGAGCGCCGCTCCAACCCATCCCATGGTGCGATGCCAGTTCACTTTGTGCACGCGGACCAACGCGGACTGTGCGATGAAGAAGATGACCCAACCCGCGAATGCAGCCCCATGAATCCAGAGCAGAAAGGGCCTCGGAGGGGCAGCATGGAACAGATTATCGTTGACCGTGCGACTGAAGCCCCAAACCACCAGCACACCAAATAGCAGCGACATCAAGAAATAGAAATGCCGGTTCACGAACCTCTTGAGTTCGTTTCCCGTCCTCGTTTCTTTTTCCAATACCGATGGGCCGACATGCTGGGCGGTGACGAATGGCGTAGACATAAATGTCCTTTATCGGCGCGGCGCTTGCCGGAAAAGCCGTTTGCCGCACGCTTCAATTTGAGTGATGACGCTGAGATCCGAAGGGCCCAAGTCGGGTCACAGTGTAGCCGAGGTTGGCTCCTGGGTGGTGATAAATCGCGATAGGTTCGGACCGCTATTGCCCGCGGGGGCCGTCAGATTGAGCCTCAGACTAGAATCGGAGCGGCACTCCCAGTTCACGAGCGACGCCCGTCAATCTGAATTAGTCCGCAGCCATTCCTTGTGCTTCCGGCTCCCAATTCTTGTCGGGCAACGGTTCTTCCGCGACATTTATTTTTTCGCTGCGCAGCTCGGCTTCAAGAGCCGCCAGTTGTAATTCGATGTCGGCGCCAGCTTTGCGCTTGCGAATGACCTCTTCGCGATAGCGACGGAGGAAGTAGTCGATCGTCTCGACTCGAATGCGGATCGAGCCGGATGGCTTGTTTTCGTCGAGATCCTTGAAGCAGAAATACGGTGTCCCCGACTGCTCGATGATACCTTCGATGACTCCATAAATCGGAGCATCGTGGCCGCATTTGAAGCTTGAGATTTCGAGCGCTACCAGGTTGGGGTGACGCGCTGTAAACTTTGCCGCCCAAACTTTGTGGTTGGTACTGCACGAATAAGAATTCTTCCATGCATCCGTAATATCGAGCGGACTCGTTACCACTCCGGCTCGCACTTCTTCGCCAAACAGGCGTTCGAGAAGGTCGTCGTCGATGGGAAGGGTATTCTGCGAAAAAATCGGATAACCGAGCTTTTGGAATTCCTCCAGGATCTCGTGGTTGAGTCCCGGATCGTGATGGTAAGGCCGGCCCAGCATAACGATACCGATGCGATCTTCTTGCTCGAGTTGGTCAAGCACCTTCCGAGCCCTGTGCCGAATACCTGACTCATACCCGCTCAAGGCCGCGAATCCAGACTCCACCGCGCGGTCGTTCTCTTCCAGCGACAGGCCCAGAGTCGTCTGCCACGCAGTCAACATCTGATGCGCGAATAGCTTTCGGTCCGCGAAGTTCAGCACCGGGTCGATGTATTTCAGATTATTCTCGGCAAAAACGTCGTTTTCTTTCGTGAACGCCGCTTTAACCGTCTCCGGAGTCGCCGTCACGGTGGGACATGCGTTTGCGCCGACAATCTTCACCAGTGGCGAGTGCAACACGTCGTACATTGGGAAGAAGATCGCGTCCAGCGGTTTCTTGCGGTGTTTCTCTTGAATGAGGTTGTAAACGTGCGAGATCCCAATCTTGGCGGGGAAGCATGGATCGATGGCGCCACGGCTCGCCCCTGCCCTGTACAGTTCCGAACTCGTATAGTCCGAGTAGATGATGTTCTCTGGCTGTATGCCGAGACTCTCGAAGTAAGCATTGAACAGCGGAGCGTAGGTGTAGATATTCAGCACCCGCGGGATTCCGATGCGCAGCTTCTTGCGGTTCTCCATCAGGGCACGTCGCTCTTTCGATCCCTTGCTCCATCCGGCCCATCCGCGTGTCGGAAGCGGATCGGCTACGCTCTTTGCATTGGTTGGGCGGAACACTTCTTTCGAGGCATAATCGACAAAATTCGGATGTGCAGCGCGGATGGTGTCGAGTCCGGCCTTGATTTCTTTCATGTCATTGATGTCCTCCACCGTGCCCTTTTCGCAGGTGGCGATAATCAGGCGCTGCTCGCCATGCATCAACGGAACCTTCGTGACTTTTTGGATGGGGACAAAGCTCAGATCATTCTTCGGCTGCGTCCGAATATCGATGAAAGTTCGCAAGCAGTCGTTCTTGCAGAAATGGCAACGCGTCTCTTCGTTGCGCGTCGTCCGATACTCGATCTTTCGCACGGCGTCGAGTCCAACGAACGTAGTCGTTTGACCGTTTCGCCACAGGCGCAGGGATTCCTGCGCCGCACCAATCGCTCCCGATTCGCCACAGTGCTCGTGGACGATAATCTCAGGCTGCTTGCCGGTTGCCCGAAAGCTGTTCCGGATGAAATCAACCTCTGCCTTTACCACGGCGAGATTATTTTGCGTCCCACCTTGCAGAACAAAGCGCGACCCTAACGCTGCCAGGTTTGGAATGCTGGCGACATAGAGAAAAACATTCTTCGGGAGGACCGCCGCCAGCCCGGCGAGAATTTCTTCCGCCCTCCATCCCTGGCGCTGAAAGTTCACAATGTCCGACTGCATGAACACCGCGCACCCATACCCGAAAACAGGCATGGATTGCGCAGAGAAGGCCAGGTCGGCGTATTGATTTACGGTCAGACCAAAGCCTTCTGCCGTCGATTGCAGGAAGTATCCGTTTCCGGCAGAGCATTGCGTATTCAGCTTGAAATCTTTCACGCGCCCATTGTGCAGGATGATGATTTTGATATCCTGGCCGCCCACATCCACGATAACGTGCGGATCTTCGTAGAACTTGAGCGCGGACTCTGTGTGCGCCACCGTCTCAACCAGAGCGACATCGGCATTGAGGACGTCTTTCAAAATGTCCTTAGCGTAACCAGTCGTCGCGACGCCGAGAACTTCCAACTTGGCGCGCTGCGCTTCGACCTGACCGCGCAAGTTCTCGAACATCTCGATCGTGTCCTGAATCGGGTTGCCATTCGACAGTTGGTATGACTTGCAGAGAATGTTGCCGTTCTCATCCAGCAAGACGGCTTTGGTTGACGTCGATCCGCCATCGATTCCAATGAAGCCACCGACCGTTGTGCCGCTCTGAAACACTGCGGGGATGAATTTCTTCCCCCGGTAGGCATTCCTGAAAATGTCCAAGTCCTCCGGACGCTCGACTAGTCCCTTGCCGCCCGATTTCGCTTTTTCCTCCTGGCGGCCGAATTCGATGTAGTGGATCAGCTTCTCGTATCCGCAATAGCATCCGATGCAATCTTCTTCGCTGCGGCCGAATTCGACTGCACCCAGAGCGGCGAAATACTGGGCATTCTGTGGAACCTTGATCAGGTCTTCAGGCTTAGCGCCATCGGGGACGGCCACTTTGCGTTCTTGCCACATGCGCGGAATATTTGCCTGCCAAGCCTCCCGCATGCCGCGAATAAAGCTGTTTGGACCTCCCAACAGCAACACATGTGGACGCAGGGTGTGACCGCGAGTAAGTACGCTGAGGTTCTGCAATACGATCGCTTCAAACAACGACGCCATCAACTCGTCCGAGGGAGTTCCCACCTTCTGAAGACCGTTGATATCAGTTTCGGCAAACACTCCGCATTTGCCGGCTACTTTGTGCAACTTGATGCCGTGATACCTTTGTTCCGCCAGTAAGTCCGTTGGAATTTTCAGCTTGGCGTTGATCTTGTCGATCACCGCGCCCGTGCCCCCGGCGCACTTGTCGTTCATCGAGGGGATCTTTTTCTTGCGACCAGTTTCGTCGTCATCTTTAAAAACGATGATCTTGGCATCCTGCCCGCCGAGCTCAATCACCGAGTACACCTCGGGATGCAGCTTTTCAACTGCCAGGGACACCGCCGTGACTTCCTGTACGAACTTCGCGCCAATCTGCTCAGCAATACCGGTGCCGCCAGAGCCAGTGAGAAACATTCGCGTGTTATGGCGACTGATCCCGACCTCAGCCTCCATGCGCTTCAAGAATTCCAGAGTCTTCTCGGGCTGCTTCGTCTCGTGGCGTTGGTAGTCCTGCCACAGGACCTGGTCCGTGGTAGCGTCCACGACCACGGCCTTTACTGTTGTCGATCCCACATCGAGACCCACTAAGAACTGGGTGTTGTGGTCATGAGGTTTTTGCGCGTGCTTATTTCGCTGGATCGACGAAGCTGTTGCCTGGACACCGGCGATTTGGATGAGCTGCGGGCCTTTATGATCGTGCATTACGTCCTCTCTCTTCCAGAAACAACAGAGACTCTGACCGCCGAGATCGAGGAGTTCGCAGAGACAAACAAAAGTATTGGTTCCGCGGCCCCGGTGATCTCGGCGGTAAATCAGGTTTAGTCGCCGGACATTGCAGGCACAGTTTCTACACGCACTCTCGATCGCTTCCAGAAGTGCGTATCGCGGTCGATCCGCTTCCCCACATGCAGGATGAATTGTGCCGCGGTTCCAGCGACGCCTTCGGTGTGAGGAACGTGATAGAACGGCCGCTTCAGTTCTGGGTGTTCGTCGATGTACTCGCGTATTTCCGTCATGCTCTTGCTGGTAGATTTTAGGCACTGCTCGAATTCGGCCTTGGCCTTTACCTTGGCTTCTCCGAGTGCCATCTGCACGCGGCTATGAGCATTGACCTCGCCCTCGCCGGAAGTTTCGATCGGAAGGAAGATCATGTCCTTGAATTTATTGATCACCGCCGACTGGACGCCGTCCGATTGCGATGACGGCATGCACCCGAAGGGCTTCAGCGCGAGCACCATGTGGCACATCTTGTGGACGGTGTAGTACACGTTCTTGCCGACCTCGAGGTGACCTTCCCCCCCGCGCGCGAACTGGTTGTAGAACGGATTCGCCAGCTCTGCCAATTCCGTTTGTGGAGCGAGATGATGCGTGATACCACCCATGTTCTTAATCGTTCGGTGATAGAAGAAGTTCCACATGCGTTCACCCGCGCCGATTCCCCACAGCTTCTTTCGCAGTCCAATGTAGTTGGCAAATTGCTTCTTCACCTGGTACCACTCCGGGTTGCGATGCGGACGATTGACCGGCCACTTCGCTATCGCGTGCGCCTTAGCCTGATACATCAAGTAAGCCACCCAGGTTGCGATCGGTTCGACCAGAACCTGTGCGCCTTCGCGCTCCAGGAAGTCGAACATGTGGAAGTTGCCGTCGCCTTCGGTGAGTTGGGCCCAGAACTCGCCTGTAATCTTCACCAAGGGCTTCACCCGCGTACGATCGACCTCGATTGCGTTCATTTTTTCTTGCGCGTTGTGCAGGGCGCTCAGATAGTCCTTGCCCCACATGTGCTCGTGCCATTTGCCGAAGACGTTGAATGTGTTGCGAAGGATCTTGTTGCTTTTGAACTTTGGCTTCGCCCAATCTGGCGCGCGCTCTTCAATCTCAAACGACTTTCGATCTTTCAAGTCTTCGCACAGCCCGTCGACCATCTCGCGAAATACCCGATCCGTTTGACCCTTCTGTGCTTCGTAGGGACGAATCTGGTAAATCAAATCGTTGATGACGTCGCCCAAGTGCATCGCATTGAGCATCCCGAAACCGAAGTCGATGGTGAACTTCAATCCGGGCTCGCCGGAAGCCGCCTTGATGCCGTCGCTGTCTTTAAACAAGAGCACGCGGAAACCATCGAACCCCGCATTCTTCAGGGCGAAGCGATATTCCGCCTCGTACATTCCGAAGCGGCACGGACCGCATGAGCCCGCGGTGAAGAAAACGTAGTTATCGAGAATCTGCTGGCGCGGTAATCCTTCTTTCTCGAGAAACTGGAGATACTGAACCAGATTGCCGACCGTGAAATAAGTGGGATTGCATTGTCCGTTATTGCCGAACTCCTTGCCGGTTTGAAAAGCAGGTACATCGGGAACCGGCAGTTTCTCGCAACGATATCCGCAGCCCTGAAACACGGCGCGAATCAAGTCTTCGTGCTTCCAGGTGAAACCGCCGAATAGGATTGTCACGCGGCTTCGCTCCTCCGCCATGAACGCGCGTTCAACGGGACGATGGAAGTGCGTGGGTTGATCGAGTCCGGCAATCTTTCTCAGACGGGTGCGCTCTGCCGCGAGACGCTCTTTGATCTCCGAGTCATTCTCAATGTTTACGAGATGTGTCGCCATGTCTTCCTCCGGCGTGTAACTGTTTATCTGAACCCAGGTTTGGAGTTGGCTAATGCGGGCGGGGTTCGAAACTGGTCGAGGCACAAGTTGCCTGAAACGCTCGTGCCGCAGCAAGAAGCAGTTCTCCAGCAAACTTCAGATCTGCCGACCAGCAACATCGGAACTCCAAGAACACTTGGTTGAGAGCCAAGTCTTACGTCCGTGCAACTCGTCGAGGAGCGAGCACCGAACGCCGATAGAATGTCCGCTCTTAGAGACAGACAGTTCGGGAGGCGGTTGCCTCAGTTTTATTCCCCAAGCAGAAATGCGATAGACGAAGGGGGCCCGAAGTCCGGTACTAGCTTTCTAACAAAATTGCGATCACGATTCAAGTGCGGAAAACCACTAAGAGTTATGAGAATTTTGGGATCGAAATGTTTCACAAATTATTAAAAGTTATGTGTCGTGCGCACTCCGCAGCTGAGGAAGTTTGCGCTTCAGTAAGCGAAGCTCATTTAGAATCATTCGGTTTGCCAGAGCCATTTAACGATTCCTTTGAACATTTCCGACGCGAAGCATGTGACCTGTCTGATCGGAACGTCGAAACCAAAAACAGCCGACGTATCCTTACCTAATGGCGGCGCCTCTCGAAGACGTCCAAAAGTGCGGCTTCAAATGCTGATGGAGGGGGGAGGTATCGCTGAACGGAGTGCGATTGCGGGACCGAAAAACTTAACGCTCGCGACTGAGCGTATTCAAGGGAGTAAATGGTAGGCACGAGGAGACTCGAACTCCTGACCTCTACCGTGTCAAGGCCCTGTTCAACGGTAACTGATTGAAACTCAACGGCACTGGCAGCCACCTTTGGCGTTGTAAGTAATCATCAGGAACACGTATCGGACCCTAATCGGACCCTGATTTCCATGCAGGAACTTTGAACCTTCAACTCCGATGACAATACGCTGGACGCGCTCGGCAATGAGCAATTCTGATCAGCACGGGACTGGTCTAAATGGCAGACTGACTGGACCTTGGGAAGTAATCGTTCGCGGACTGCTGATCCGCAGAACCGTAGTCTCCAAGGAAAGATCCTAAGGAGACTCCAGTGGCGACCTCCACGATTTCCGCATCTGCGGCGAACTTACCTTCTGTCTGCAAGAATAGACCGGATACAAATAGACCAACTTTAGTCGAGCGCGCACAGCGAGGGGACGGAGATGCGTTTGCTGAACTCTTTGAGTTGCACAAAGGGCGGGTTTACGGCCTGTGCTTGTCGATGACGAAAGACGCTTCTGACGCAGAAGATATGACCCAGGAAGCTTTCCTTCAGGCGTTTCGAAAGGTGGCGATGTTCCGTGGTGACTCAGCTTTTTCGACGTGGTTGTACCGCGTCGCAATGAACACGGTATTGATGAAGTGTCGCCGGAGAAATTGCCCACCCATCCTTTCGCTCGACGAGCCTATATCGCCACATTCGCCATCACTTCGGCTCGAATTTGGAAAGAGTGACCCGAACCTTTCGGGGGCACTCGACCGCATCTCACTTCATCGAGCGATCAGAGACCTCCCTGCCGGCTGCAGGAAAATCCTCGCTCTTCATGTAATTCATGGGTACCGCCATCACGAAATCGCAGAACTGCTGGAATGCTCCATCGGCAATTCTAAATCGCAGCTTCATAGGGCAAAGATGAAGATGAGAAGTTTGTTAACGCCCAAAAGGAGCGCCGCCCTCCTTCGCAAAGCCCCGCGTGGGGAGTCCACGGCGAACAATGGAGCTTAGCTTTCGGAAGGACGGAGAATCGAACCGCTTCTTCTTTAGATTTAGTAACGGATCAGTGGAGGCGGGCATCTACTCCGCCTCCTCTGACCAAACCGTTTACACCGTCTCCTCTATGCAGCCACGTGCACATCATGCTTCTGGAAGGTCGAGGCGACCACATCGAAGGTGTGTACCTGGGGCGTACCCTCGATGAATTTCGCCAGCGTCTTCAACACTTGCGGATAAGCATTCGTGTTGTACGTATCGGCGTCGTTCTTCTTTTCCCACAGGCTAATTACGCTCACATCCAACCCCCCGGGGCCAGCTAGCGTGATCTCGTCCTTAAAGCCATTTTGACGACGAAGCATGGGAAGAATTTCCTTCTCAAAGGTTCGAGAGTAGTCGGAGAGCGTATTAGATTTCAGATGAAATGAGACATTGCGGGCATACATATAGGCAACCTCCTTAGGTTGGGGTTGCTAAGAGAGACAACTTCAGATGGGCTGACTTAGTTCAGAGAACCTGAAATGAGGAGAAGGTGGAAACCACCTCGATTCCAACCCTAGTCTCATGGGAGAGGAGTGTCAACCGCGCTCAGATTAGAGACGGGCAGGTCGTACTTTCTTCGTCCCGAAATCCCACTATCGGCTGCTGACTCTCGCTTCGACGGCTTCGACTGCGGACAGCTTCCGATCCCTATGCGGTTCCGTACGAGGAGCACCCGTGTGCAGCTCACAAACTTCCTTGGTCGCTGCGCCGCATGTAGGACAGGCCACGGATAGTACTTGCTTCGGCGTGAGCTCTTTGGTCTTCACGATTGCATCATGCTATGGTTCAGAATCGTAAAAATGTTCAGTTTTGCTCATTTTCGCCAAGATGAATGACAAGGAATGCGATGCGCCTGTTTATTGCTAACACTGATCAAAATTGACCATCATGTGTTTCGCGCCATTGAGGATAATGTTGGGGAGTGTACCGCGAGGAATCTCCATTGAAGCTTCCAACGAAATCCGCCAAGAAAGAGGACGATTTTGATCCACAGAAGTTTCTCGGCACTATCGGCGAGGGCAGAAGAGTTGTTTCGTTCCGCAAGAAACAAACCATCTTTGCGCAAGGGGACGCGGCCGACTCCGTCTTTTATGTCCAGAAAGGCAAGGTTCGACTCACCGTTGTTTCAAAGATTGGCAAAGAAGCAACCTTGGGCATTTTGAATGAGAGACAGTTCTTCGGAGAAGGCAGCCTCGCCGGACAGTCTTTACGTATGGGATCCGCAACCGCGATGTCAGATTGCGAGCTTCTTCGTATCGACAAGAAGGCAATGATGCTTGCGCTTCACAGGGAGCATAAGTTGTCCGACTTATTCGTCTCCTACCTCCTGGCAAGAAACGTCCGATACGAAGAAGACCTGGTGGACCAACTCTTCAACTCCAGCGAAAAGAGATTGGCTCGGCTCTTGCTGCTGCTGGCCCATTTCGGTAAAGAAGGGGTTCCGGAGACCGTGATCCCAAAGATCAGTCAGGACACTTTGTCCGAGATGATTGGTACAACGCGGTCGCGCGTCAGTTTTTTTATGAATCGATTCAGGGAGCTAGGCTTCGTCGACTATGGGAAGGACGGACTGCAGGTTCATAGTTCACTTCTGAACATCGTCCTGCATGATTAGGGTTGGCTTTGCGAACCCACGAGCAGAACGCTTCCAGACAGCGATAAGCAGATCAAGCATTGGCGGGATCTAGTCCGAGAGGGGCCCCATTTTGGTCGCGACCAGCACTTCCAACAGAGTTGCCGTGTTCCGGACGCTGCCCGAGATCGCGATGAGCGCTTCTGAGACGATAGGGTGGTGCTCTGCCAGCAAGTCAAGACGGTCACTCACGTTGTAGAGCTGCTGAACCTCTTGCAGGATTGCAGTGGAACGCATGTGTCACGGCTTTCCCGAGCCTAAGGAGAAAAAGATTCAGATGGGCTGACTTAGCTCAGGGAACCTGAAGAGGAGAAGGTGGTAACCACCTCAAAGGGATCATACCACCTTAAGACTCTAAGAGGAATTGTCGCCGGGGCTCGCAGAGTTGAGCTGCCCGTGTGTATACCTTGCTCTCTCCCACAGCAACGCTCGATCACAAGCCGGTCAATTCTGACCAGTTTTCCGCACTCAGAAGTTTGATACTCGCGACTAGGCCGCAACTTGCGAAGCCGGCCAGTCACCAACGGCGCCTGAAAAACACTTTTAAGAAAAAATTTGACTGCCCAATCAAACTCATAAGTTTGGGTTTGGAATTTAATTCAAGGAGAACAATTGTGACGACGAGTGAGAACAACAAGTGTGCCCACCTTCCCTGCAAATGCATGGCCCACCCTGATGAAAAATACTGCGGTCAGGCCTGTAAAGAAGCGGGATCCAAAGAAGTTGAAATCGCTTGCCAATGTGACCATGGAGCATGCCCCCTGACGGTATGAGAACTGCGGGCGCTGGGAGTGCGGGGAGGAAATCGTCAGAAAGGACCTCGAAATGAACATGCGCCTCACCATGCTTTCGTTCGTGGTCTTAGTGGCCCTGCCACTGTCGGCAAATGCGCAGGCAATCGAAGATTTGAGTGAGGCCCTCAGCGTGGTTGCAGTTACAACACCGACGCAGCCAGGCATCACATACATCCCCCATGCCAGGATGATGACTGCGGTCTATAGATGGTATCCCGGCCGATACAACGCCAAAGATGGCTTTTGCATGGGCAACTACAGCCTGCTGGGTTATGCAGCTGGAAACGTCGCTTTCGAATTCCTGCACCGAGGGCCGCAATCGTTGCTTTCGCGCGTGCACCTCAATAACGGAGGTGGGGTGCCGGATCCTGGTACAAACCCGTGAGCGACGGGAATTCAAGAGCGCTCAGCCTTCGCCCTTCTGGGCCGGAGCTTCGGGTCGCACCCATGCTCCCCGCAGTAAATCCTTCCCAGGGATTGATCAGCGATTTTTTCGAGTGGTTCGGCGATCTCGGAATATTCTTCTGGCAAGTGGTGCGGGCCGGCCTGACGCCGCCGTTTGAACTCCGTGAACTGTTTCGGCAACTCGACGAGATCGGATCAAAGTCCCTTCCGCTAGTAGCATTGGCTGGCGCCGCAACCGGCGTCGTGCTCTCTCTGGAAGCCCGTTACAGCCTGACTCGATTCGGAGCGAAATCTCTTCTCCCTGCCGCGATCGTGTTTTCTGTCATCCACGAGACCGGGCCAATCATTACCGGTCTGGTCGTGAGTGGCCGAGTAGGAGCTGGCATTGGCGCCGAACTCGCGTCGATGAAGGTGACTGAACAGATCGATGCGATCGAGGTATCTGCCGTAAACCCTTATCGCTTGCTGGCTGCAACGCGCATTCTGGCGTGCATCCTGATGCTGCCTCTCCTGACTCTGGCTGGCGATGCATGCGGCTTGGTGATGGGATGGGTCGCGCAAGCGTTGGTTGAGCCGCTTTCATTTCATCAATTCATTAATAGCGGGTTTAACGGTGCCGCTTTCAGCGATTTCCTTCCTCCTACGTTCAAGACGGCCGTGTTCGGCCTAATCATCGGGCTGATCGCATGTTTTCAAGGAATGCGGACAAGCGGAGGCGCAGCGGGGGTCGGTCGTGCGGCCACCAGTTCGGTTGTGTTGTCGTCCCTCTTCGTGATTCTGGCGGACGTCTTGTTGGTGAAGCTCATCCTCATATTTTTCCCGTAATTGGTCCGAAGCTGGCGCACAAGTATGCAAACGATTGATCGAATAGCGGCGAAGCCCGACACAGGAGCGCAAGGCGGCGGCACGCCCGTCGTCATTGTCGAAGACTTGCACAAGTCCTTTGGTACTCAAAAAGTTCTGAACGGGATCGGCTTGGCGGTGAAGCGGGGCGAGACCCTGGCGGTGTTGGGGCGCAGCGGCACGGGCAAAAGCGTATTGCTAAGGCTAGTCATTGGATTGGAGAAACCTGACTCAGGATCGGTCCGCATCCACGACCAGGACATCGCTGGCCTCGCCCTCGACGAGCTCGGCGAAATCAGGAAGAAGATGGGTTTTCTGTTTCAGCATGCCGCGCTCTACGATTCGCTGACCGTCGAACAAAACGTATCTTTTCCGCTGCAGCACCACAGAAAAGGCATGTCGAAGTCGGAACAGCGGGACCGAGTCAACGCGCTGTTGGCGGAGGTTGGTATGCAAGGCGCGGTTGCAAAGATGCCTGCAGACATTTCCGGAGGCATGCAAAAACGAGTAGGACTTGCGCGTGCTCTGGCCTTGGAGCCAGACATTTTGCTGCTCGACGAGCCGACCGCCGGTCTTGATCCTATCAGCTCTGCGGAGATCGATGATCTGGTTCTCAAGCTCCAGGAGGAACATCACATGGCATCGATCGTGGTGACTCACGATCTGCACAGCGCGAAAACGATTGCCGATCGTCTGGCCCTGCTGAACGGGGGAAATGTGGTGATCGAAGGCAGCTTTCAAGAGCTTCAGAAGAGTGACATTGCTTTTGTTCGGGAATTTTTAAAGTATTCGTAGGAGGACACATGTCGAGAGTAGCGCGGTTGGGAGCTTTCATCGTTTTGACACTGGCAATTCTAGTCGCCGGTGTCTTCATCATCGGAGGCAAGCAGTATCTTTTCAGCTCCACGTACCAGCTGAAAGCTCAATTCGACAACGTGGCAGGTCTAGATGCAGGAGGCGATGTGCGGGTGGGTGGCGTTCACAGCGGAACCGTCCACGACATCGCATTGCCGCACAAGCCCGGCGAGAAAGTCACGGTGATTATGGATCTCGGCAAGTCTACTCACGAGATCATCAAGCAAGACTCCGTGGTCACCATAGAAACGGAAGGGCTGTTGGGAAATCAGTTTCTCGCGATCTCGTTTGGATCGGCTAGATCAGGCGAAGTACGGGATGGCGATACCATCGCGAGCCAACCCCCGCTCGAAATGGCGGATTTGCTTGAAAAGACAAGCGACATTCTGGATAGCAGCCAGCTTGCCATAAAGAATGTCACTCGAGCGACCGCCAGTTTAGAGTCGATCAGCGCCAAGATTGACGGAGGACAAGGCACCGCAGGAGCGTTGGTCAATGACAAGCAACTCTATAGCAACCTCGAACAGACGACGGGTGCTATGCGCGACACGATGGTCCAAGCGGAGGCCGGGGTCACCGACTTCCAGGAGAATATGGAAGCGATGAAGCACAATTTCTTTCTGCGAGGGTATTTCAAGAGCCGCGGCTACGAAGACTCCGCAGAACTGGCAAAGAATGAGATTGACCGGCTGCCGCAGAGCACTGCCATCAAAGAATTCACCTATTCGTCGAAACAGCTTTTCGATAAGCAGGATTCAGCCAAGCTGAAAAACCAGAAATCTTTGAACGCCGGTGGCGAGTTCCTAGCGAGTAATCAGTTCGCATTCGCAGTCGTAGTGGTGTCGGCTGGCATGGAAGGCGACACGCAGAAGGATCTGGTACTAACCCAGGCCCGAGCCATGGTTGTGCGGGAGTATCTCGTCGAAAAGTTTGGATTTGACGATACTCAACTCAGAACATTGGGAATAGGCAAGCAACCGGACGCCGGATGGGGATCGGTGAAGATTGTCATTTACCCAGCCGGGACCGAAATTCCGCCAAACAAGACACCGGATTCGAGCGGTACACCCGCAACCACCGCGATTCAGTCAATCCAGCCCCCGTCGGCGCAGCCGCAATAGGGGTCGAAGCCGGACTTAGGCGACACGCTCGTCGCTGTTCCGATATTCATCAGGAATATCATGTGCCGGCATCTATCGCGTCGTAACCATTCTCAGAATGCGTAACGAAGGGATTCGGTCAGCGAGTTGGCGTGAAAATAGCGTGGTGCGGTTGGGCCGACAAACGAACCTTCCGCGTACTGGTAATAATTCCAGCCCATGTTGTAAGTCAGCTTATGGCCAATATCAACGCTCAGGTTGGCCACCGGTTGCTGGTACCGGTACTGCAATGTGCCGAGAGGTTGCAGAATGTTGAACTGCGGAACGTTGCCGTCGACGCTCGTTATGCTATAGCCAACGTTGGCCAGCACTCGCTTCGCTGGTTTGAACCTGACAGTGGCCATTCCGAAATTGGTGTGGTTGGTGTAGTACGAGTTAGCCATCAAATTATTGGATGTATCGTTGCCTGCACAATTGTTGTTATTCGCACTGGCCACAAAGGGAAGGATCACCCCGACTGGCGGTGTGTCGTTGAAGCAGATCAGGGCATTTTGGATTACGCTGTTGAAGTTGTACGCCAAATCCATTCCGAAGCTTTCCCGCGGCGCGAGAGACGCGGTCAGCCCATAATTTTGGTTGTGTGCCAGATACTGGGTCTGCACGTCGGCGTTGGACTGTTGCAGAATGTTGACCGACCCGCCCAGAGTTGCCCATGAGCGCGGCGTATAGGTCGTCTGGAATCGGTATCGCGCTTCTTTGCGTGGCGATATGCGAACGAACACGCCATTGAAATTTGTGTGTGCCAGATCGAAGTTCAGTCGCAAGGCATGGATGGGCCTTGCCCAGAGCCCGAGAAGCGCGGTTTTCTCCAAGCCGACGAAATGGTCCCCGTCTCCGGGCAGATAATCGTTGAAGTGGTTGAAGTCCCGATCGCCATAGCGGTAGCCGATGCGCGCCCCGGCTTTCTTCGAAAAGTCCCAAGCGAGTTCGGTCTGATTTCTCGTCCAGGTCTGGTTGAAGGACGACTGGGTTATCGTCGGTGTCGTCGTAGGTATAGTCGCGCTCAACGAAGTCAGCAGGGTACACGGCGTGGGCGGGATCGTGGTTGGACAATTGTTGTCGACCTCAGAGAAATTTCCGTTCTCCGGAATGCGATAGGCCCAAAAATAGAACTTCTCGATCAGGCGCAAATGCTGGGTCAAGTGCAGCGTGGCCTCGAAATCGGCTACGTCAGCAATGCGGTTTGCAGCGGCCGTACCGGCCCCGTTGAAAGCGAGGGTGCCGGTGCGGGTAATCAGGCCGACAAAAGATTCGTCCAATGGCGTGCTTGAAGTCGCCGAACTATACGAAAAAGAACCGAGCACTTCTAACATCTGAAAGTAACTGCTCCTCAAGCTAATGCGCTCGGTGGGAGTCGAAGTTCGGATTTGCTGGTTTCGCAAGTAGCTGGAGTAAGCACTGCACGTCACATTGGTCAGCGTCCCATTGACGATCAGGCTGGCTGCCGGCGGCACCACGGCGCACGGCGTCTTGTTCGCGGTGTCGAAGGACAAGCCCAACGACACAGAGCCGGTCGGGGTTGTCGGCAAGAAGGCTTCATTGATGGGATTTAGTTGGTAGTCCGTGTCTCCTTTATAGTAGTCGAGGAATTGGTCGTAGCTGAGGACGGTTCGCGGCGCGATTCTGAAATCCACCCCCACGCGGTATGAATTCATGGTGGTATTCCAGTTCTGCAGGAGCGACGCTTCCGTACCCTCATGGATGCTGCTGTAAGAGGGCCCGGTCATGTTGTTGTGCGAATATCCCAAACGGAAACTGACACTCGATTGCGGAAGCAACGTGAGATCGACGTCGCTCATGCGCCGTGTCGTATCGAACGAGTGAGGAGAGTTCTGTACCGGAACCGATGGCGTGGAGGTTGGCGGATTCAGCGGATTCGCCAGCAAGTTGTAGTCAAAGAAATTCCGATCGCGACGGAAGCTGCTTTGCAGGTTGTACCACTTGTTCTTATCGGCGCGAAGGCGCGCATAGTTGTTGGGGTCACCGCCCCAGCCCGCGCTATTAAGGTAAAGGTTGTCGAATAGTAAGCCCTGGTGATCGACCGATTGCATCGTGAGTGATTGGTCAAGTATGCGCGGGCCTGTCTGCAGATTCACCAGCGTATCGTACATATCGCCGCTGCCGATTACGTCGGTAGAGCGGTAGCCCAGTTCGACTGAGGAGTGAATCTGATAGCCGCCGCGGATCACGCCATCGGGAACGGCGGGCGGGACTGCGGCCGGGGCCGCGGCGGGAGCTTGGGCAAAGACCTTTTCTGGTGATGCGATGACAATCGCACAGAAGATCATCCCCAGGACCGCGATTCGAAGTCTGCCGTAATCGGAGGCGGCCCAGTTTCGCTCAACTGGCAGGGCGTGTTGTCTTGGTGGCTTCATCGGCGCTCCCTACTTGAAAAACACATCACTGAAATTGGAGCCATGAATCTGTGTGTGACACATTGTGCAAGCCTGGTATTTCGCCGACTGATTGTGCGCGGGGCCGGCTGGTCCTCCGGCCGTCAACTGGCTCGAGAACGTGTGGCACTGCAGACAGAGCATGTTCACCGGCATTACCTTGAGCAGCCTGGGATTGGTTGAGCCGTGAGGCGTATGACAACTGCTGCACCCCTCGGTCTTCACCGGCACATGCTCGTAGACGAAAGGCCCCTGCTTGTCTACGTGGCACTTGTAGCAAACGGCATCTCCGCTTGGCAGGGCGCGCACTTGGCGAACGGTAGCCGTCCCGTGCGGGTTATGGCAATCACCGCATTGGACCAGACCTTCGTTGACCCGGTGGTGATAGGGTTTGGCAAAATCTGCCTTGGCCGAAATATGGCATCCGTAGCATAGTTGGGGTTGGTCTTGGACAAGCAGATGCTGCGCTTCTTTGGCGTGATGCGGGGAGTGGCAGTCAAGACATCCGACGTCACTACTGGCGTGCGCGGATTGGGTAAAATGGGACTGCTGATGACTTTCACCGTGGCAGCTTAAGCAGCGAGCGCTCGACTCCTGCCGCGACTTCCCCTCGAAAACAAATATCTTGGTTTTGTCGCCGCCGCCTGCCACGTGGTCGGCTCCAGGACCGTGACATCCTTCGCAGCCTTGCTTCGCGGGACCATCCTTCTTATTTAAGGTGGTCTTCCAGTGCGGTGTCTTCTCCCAGGCGCTGTAAATTTCTTCGTGACAGGTTTTGCAGGTGTCGGCTCCCACATACTTCGAAGCCTCGGAGGACGGCACACTCACCGCACTTGCGGGAGATTGTGCATTGGTTTCGACAGCCTGCGGCTGAGCGTGGCTGGGAGCAGCGGCGGCAACGGCAAAGAAGTACACGAGCGAGAGAATGAGAACTCGAGACCCTCTGTAATTTGATGGCATTGGCACGCTCCCCTCTCCGATTGTCATTCTTGTGTGGCGAGCCTAAGTCTTTAACTGGGTTTGGAATTGCACGTTCCGCTCCGTCAACTATTCCAGTTTTCATCCACCGGTTCCGTCGTTCGTGAGAACGACCATGAGCGCACGTTTCGTTGCCGTGTTGGCGACTCGACGTTAACAACAGTGCGACCGTTTGTCTGAGCAACAAAGCTCACTTTTGTCTAAGCCGCGGAAGAGGTTTGCATTGCTCCCATGTAGCCGTCCATGGACTGAGTCAACTGCGCGTCGACTTCGTCGGCGATCGTCATGACATCCGGCAAGAGGAGGCTGAAATCCAGAAAGCTCAGATTGCTCTGCAATGTGCCGAAGAGAGTCACTTGGAGTATTCGGGACTCGTGCACCAGCATGGCGGGAGTGTAGCCCTGTTCATACCGCAGCTTGCCGTGGGCTCTGGCGGTGGCCGAAAAGGCAGCATCGCTGTCCTTCGCAGTCGCGCTGGACTTGCCCAAGCGGACAATCAAATCTTCGACGAGCTTAGGAAGATGACCAGTACGCTCGCTGTCGCTAAGCAAAACATGATTGAGTTCCTTACTCTGCTTGGCTCGCGTCAGCCAATCCTCAACAACACTGGTGATACAGCGCCGCAGTATGGTGCCCACCCTCTGCTTTTCCGGCCGGATTGAGGGCGTACGGTTCAGAGTCTTTTCGCGGACGAGATCGGCAAGCTTGCCAACATCAAATGGCTTCACGATGATTTCATCGGCCTCGAGAGAGATGGCGGCCATGGCTCTCGGAATGTCGGGATATCCGCTAACGAGCAGAATAAAGGCTTCAGGTTGAGAGTGGCGCATGGCGGTGACCACCGTGAATCCGTCACCAGCGTTGGGCATGTTGAGGTCGGTTATCAGTACGTCGAAGCCCTCGGTAGCGATGTACTTCAAGGCTTCCGGCACGCTGGCCGCAGTGACCACTTTGAATCCCTTATACTCAAGAGTCAGAGTCATCATGTCGCGGACAGCATCATCGTCATCCACAAGCAAAACTCGAAGCAAAGCCTTGTGAGCAACAGTCGGTTCGGTTGGAGTCATACATCACAACCTCTCGTCACGAGCAACTTTTAGTATGGCGCAGCTTTACTATGAGAAATGTGCAAAAGAGAACAGTCATTGAGAACGTCAAGAGGTACTGTGTCTCTAGTCTGTAAGCTTGAAACGCGGTCATGGGTTAGCGGCGGGACACCGACCATTCAGACCCTCACGACCGCGTAATATCAGGGATAGAGTTTTAGGCCGGACCCATAAAAGGGGGGCCGGCCTTTTTTCTCCCAGCTTTTCTCCCAGGCGCGAGCAACATCCAATGCCTTTCGAAGAAGACGCCGCTAGTGCTCGCTAGCGGATTTAAATGATTATCTCAAGCGCAGGAATTTGTGTTCGCCCTCGGCGAACTAGCTAAAGAATCCTTTTCTTCATTCTTACTCCAGCACGGAAAGGCCGCCTGCATCAGTTGAGCTCTTTTGAACAGACTTTGTCCTCTCCGAGATGAGAGAGTTCGAGCAGAAACACTTTTCAGCGAAACGGACTATGCAGTTAGCCTTCGTCCGAAGATCGGTCCCGATCCACGCAGCTCGTATCAACACAGCATTAGCCGAGCAAGCGAGGGATAGATGACCAAAGGAATCACAATGCAAATTCGTTTCATTCGTACCGTATTATTCACGCTCGTCGTGTTGTGCATGTCGGCAGCATCGTTTGCGCAGATTGGGGTGGCTATTACAGTCGGCCCACCGCCCCTGCCAGTTTATGAGCAGCCTCTTTGTCCTGGCGACGGATATCTCTGGACACCGGGCTACTGGGCCTACGACTACGATGTCAGCGATTACTACTGGGTTCCAGGCACATGGGTGTCGGCCCCGGAAGTTGGATTCCTGTGGACTCCTGCTTATTGGGGTTGGGGCGGTGATGAGTTCGTTTTCTATGACGGTTATTGGGGACCGCACGTAGGCTTCTACGGTGGCATCAATTACGGCTTCGGCTATTTCGGAGAAGGTTACGAAGGCGGGCGCTGGGACAGCGGGCACTTCTTCTACAACCGATCTGTAAACAATGTAAACGTCGTCAACATTCACAATGTTTACAACACAACCGTCATTAACAATAACGTGAACCGTGTCAGCTTCAACGGTGGAAGAGGCGGCATCACATCTCGTCCGCGCCCTGAAGACGAGGCGGCGGCGCGTGAGAGACATATTCCACCAGTAGCAACTCAAACCCAACACGTGCAAGCGGCCCGAGCCAATCCGCAACAACGCGCCTCGGGAAACATGGGAAAGCCAGGTGTTGCCGCGACTCCGAGACCGGGAGACTTTAACGACCGTGGTGCGGTTCCCGCCAGAGATGCAGGGGCGGCATATTCGGCAGCCAATCGTGGCGGAGATCGGCCACCTTCAGAAATCAGGCCGACTCAATCCAGTGCCGCGGTTCATCCTCATGATCTTCCGCAATTTGCACGAGACGTTCCCAATACCGGCAAACCGAAGCTGGATAAGAAGTACACGCAGCAACAAGATAAACAGATCGCACAGCAGCAAATCGAGCGAGACAAACTCCAGCAGACA
This sequence comes from uncultured Acidobacteriota bacterium, assembly GCA_963787685.1. Lineage (GTDB taxonomy): Bacteria > Acidobacteriota > Terriglobia > Terriglobales > Acidobacteriaceae > Sulfotelmatobacter. The sequence continues at coordinate 804 of CAWBED010000014.1, read as the reverse complement.
CAAGACCAGGAGCACCAGCAACTAGCGAAACAGAATGCCGGCGAACTGCAAAAGCAGCAGGTAGAGCAGCGGCATCAGCAACAGACGCAGCAATTACAACAAAAACACGAACAGCAGCAACAACACTTGCAGCAGCGACAACAACCGGCAAACCGAGAGCAGCCGAAGAAGTAAGCGCTACAGGAATGGTCTTCATTCGAGCGAGTGTTGCTGGGAGAGGGCTGTTCAGCCATTCGTTGCTGAAGTTCACCGAGCAAAAACCCAAGCTGTCGCCGTGGAAAAGACAGATGACAAAGCAAAGGGAAATAACCCGAGGTAAGAACCGCGAAACTGGGCTATTCCCATTAGTCACTTTGAGCGTTGAAAGGAGATTGCCATGCTTCGGACAGTTGTTGCAGTTCTTTTGATCTTGTGGCTACTGGGTTTCAGCCTGCACATCGGCGGAGGCCTGATTCATATTCTGCTGGTTGTGGGACTAGTCATGCTGATCATCAACCTAGTGAGTGGTCGACGAACGATTGGTTCGTAACCGAGTGGCGCGAGTCTGCGCGCAGGCTGGTGCAGGTTAAGACTGCATTTAACAAAGGAGATTCGTGTCGAAGACTTGGGAACATTATCATCACGCCGCTCATCACCATGAGAAAGCGGCTCACCATTTCCACGAAGCAGCGAAATATGACCAGGCCGAAGAGCACGAAAAGGCGGCGCATCACGCATACCTTGCTCACGGACACAGTCAGCACGCGGCTCACCATGACGTGGAGGCGGCAAAACTGCATTCCGAACAATGCAGCATGAAAGCGA
>CAWBED010000013.1:0-1033805 GCA_963787685.1 uncultured Acidobacteriota bacterium | reverse complement strand
TGTGAAGGCATCGATCGTGAGCGCGAGTCGATCGAAGGTGTATGAATATTGCCGCTCAGACGGAACCTCGGTGAATCCGAAACCCGGAAGGTCTGGCGCGATGACGCGGTAGTCATCAGCCAGGCGAGGAATGAGTTCGCGGAACATGAAAGATGAGGACGGGAACCCATGCAGCAAGAGGACGACCGGTGCGTTTGCTTCGCCGGCCGAGCGGTAAAACACCTGCACACCATCGGCTTCGACCTTATGGATGGAGGTAGTGGGTACTTTGAATCGTGCATCGTCCTGACGCGGGATTGGGTGTTTTGTCGCTGTTCGTGACGTCGCATCACTCATATAATCCTCTCCTCACTACTGTGGTGCTTAGCGCAGGTGGGATACCAAAGAGGAACAGCTCAGTCGAAAAGAGCACATTCAGCGCAAATCACTCTGGCAGTTGAAGTTCGTCAGGAAGGAGTTTCAGGGGATCTCAAAGCGTGGCTGCCAAATTTCTGACGGATGTCCGCCGGTGACGGATTTCCGTCGGATCCACTGCTTCGGATCCACTGCTAATGCTAGGTGGGTGCGATAGCGGTTAGGAAAGAGAGTTCTCACCAGCAGCGTCGCAGGCTCTGCGCTTCTCTGGGTCCGCGGCAGGCCGGCGAATGCGAAGCTTCTTCATCCGGTAGGCCAACGAGGTCCGCTTCATCCCTAAACGCGCGGCCGCGCCACTGATCACCCAGTTGCTCGCTTCCAGCGCACGAAGGATATGATCCCGTTCCACCTCCGCGAGGCCATTCATAGTGGCGACACTGGATCCCTCGTGCGACTGAAACGGCTCCAGTTCGGAGGTTGGTGCGCGTAGTACCGATTGTGGCGAAAGAATCACCGCGCGTTCAATAAAGTTCTGCAATTCACGGACGTTTCCGGGCCATGGGTATCGCACCAACGCATCCATCGTCTCCGGGGGGATTACGTCAATTCGTTTGTTCATACGTTGAGAGTAGAGAGCCGTGAAGTGCCGCACCAATCTGGGAATATCCCCTGTGCGTTGTCGAAGGGCTGGGACCTGGATCGGGAATACTTTCAGACGATAGTAAAGGTCCTCGCGAAACGTCCCTTGTTTGACCATGGCGGGCAAGTCGCGATGTGTGGCTGCGACCAGGCGCACGTCAACCTTATGCGTACGGTTGCTGCCGAGCCTTTCGAATTCTTGTTCCTGCAGCACGCGCAGGAGTTTGGCTTGAAGCTCCAGAGGTATATCGCCAACCTCGTCAAGAAACAGCGTGCCTTTATCGGCGAGTTCGAATCGTCCCGTCTTTTGGGCGATTGCGCCGGTAAATGCTCCCTTTTCATGGCCGAACAGCTCACTTTCGAGGAGGCCGAGGGGGATTGCGGCACAGTTCAGTTTCACGAATGCCTTTTCGCTGCGACTGCCCAGCTTATGTATCGCACGCGCAACCAGTTCTTTGCCGGTGCCCGTCTCTCCCAGAATCAGCACGCCTGAATCCGTAGGGGCAACGACCGATACCATGCTCAGCGCGGTCTTCAATGCTGGGCTCTCGCCGACGATTTCTCCTACTTCGGCGCGAATTTCCTCTTCCAGATAGCGTCTTTGTTTCGTCTCCTTGTCTCGATCCTTTGTCGCCTGTTCGTACTCCAATGTGTTCTCAACGGCAATCGCTACCTGACAGGCCACTTGCTCAAGCAAGATGACATCATCTTTCGCGAAATTATTGTCCGAACGCCGACAAAGCATCAGAACGCCAACCACGCGATCGCGGCCTATGAGCGGAAGATAGCACCCTGTTCTGAGGTCTTCCTGGATCACGCGCTCATAAAGAAGCCGGCCGTCAGGATTCCCAAAGATTTCGGGATCGTCGCGGACCTGTTCGAAGCTTTCGATAAGGATGCTCTTGCCTTTCCGCAATACCTGACCCGAGATCGAACCATTCATCGGCACCAACGATCCCGCGCGGAATGGTCCTCTAGCGTCCGGATTGTGCAAGATAGTGACACGCAACGCGCCGCTCTCGGAGTCGGGTATCAGCAGAGCGGACACGTCACATTGCATCACCCGGAACAAATTCGTCGACAGCGCCTCAACCATTTGCCGGAGATCCAACCTCGACGTGACGCTGCTTGTGATTTCCAGAAGCAATCGCAGCCGATCGCGTTCGCGCTGCAGTGCTTGTTCGATCATGTGGCGTTCAATGGCGATCCCAGTGATGTGGCTGGCATTCTCGATCAACTGGAGTTCGTTGGCACTTGGCCGTCGTGGTTCACGATAGTTGATAGAAAATGTGCCGAGAGCTTTACCTTCGCTCGTGAACAACGGGCGTGACCAAACGGAACGAATTCCATAAGGCAACATGCGGCTGCGATAGTGCTCCCAGATGGGATCTGTCAGGATGTCGGTTACGTACACCGGTTCCTTCCGATAAATGGCGGTGCCGCAAGATCCGCCTTTCGGACCAACAGCCATGGCTCCTACGTGAGCGATAAATCCAGGAAGGCCGGGCGCAGCGGCACAATGGATTTCCTTGCCGTCTTCGTCGGGAAGCCAAATCGTGCAAAACATGCCCTGGGCTTGCGATTCAACCAACTGAGCAATGTTCGCTAGAACTTCGGGCAGCGGAGAGCCCGCAAAAATCAATTTTTGCAGATTGAGGACAGACTCAGTCGAAAATAGACCCAACTCGTGTTCCGACGGTGCGTCGCGCGATAGGATTTTTGCGGGAAACTGTATTGCTCTCTCCATGAATTGTCCTTCCCGGCCCTATTAGCTTCGAGAAGTCGAGGTATGTCCTGTCGCAGCCCGATTTCATAGCGCCGACTCCGGGCCGCGTCAGACACTACTTTAAGCCGGAAAGGGGCGATACCGCCACTCGTTTAGGGGGGAGTAAGGCAGTAAGTCGTTCATCTTCCATGAAGATTTAGGCTTTTGGAACTGCGCTGAAGATTTCGACCAAGCGATCCGCGATCAACTTGTCCTCGCCCTCTTTGAGTTGCCAGACAGCAAAGCCGAAGGTATTCGGGTCCCTGGGATGACCTTGACGACTGCTATGATCGTCGACCGCAGGCGCGTCCGGATTGCGTCCTCGCATACCGCTCGCCCCCGCGCCCATGCTACCGACAGCGATTGGCCGGGTATCGGCCAATTTCTGCATTACCTCCGGTCCGGTAGTGTTGAGTTTTGACGGATCGATACGCCAGGAGTAACGGGGCGTGACATTACCGAGAGCCTGAGGGTTGAACTCCCGGGGCAGTGGCGTCACTCCAAATTTCTTCACCGCATCGGTAATCACCTGCGCGCGCGCGTCGTACATCCGCAACTCGGCATCGAAATCCTGACTCACGAAGATCTCAAGAGCTTTGAGCAGCCCCAAAATAGTCTCTTTGCCGACCTTGCAGCAACGTCCGATGCGGTCTTCTTGCGGGCTCATGTTCAGCAGGGAGTAGCGAATTAACTCCTCTTTGCCGATCAGTACGCCGGATGCCTGCGGTCCGCGGATGTCCTTGCCCCCACTAAATGTGACCATATCGAAGCCGATTGCCGGATACTCCCAGAGGCGTTCTTTCGGCGGCACGTCTGCAGCGGCGTCGTTGAAGGTGTAGATGTTATGGGCTTTGGCAATAGCGACGGTCTCAGGGCCGCTGACCTTGCCCTTGTCCGAGAGGATATTCGTGAAGTGTATCGCCACCGTCTTCGGATTGATGGCTGCAATCATCTCTTCGCGCGTCTCAACTTCGACCAGCTTCGCGCCGGTCTGGCGGATCTGGTGGTCAAACGGATATCGATGGCTCTTCTGGATGATCACTTCGTTCCTGGGAAAACTGCTTACGTCGGGAATATCTCGCATGCGGGGCTCGAGGTCTTCGGTCATCATGCCGGCATAGCCTACGACCATGGCCGCGGCTGCGCCACCCGTCACGAGACCGGTATAGCCGACCGGGGATTTGCACAGTTTCGCAATGAACTTACCGGCTGCGATCTCAAGTTCGTCGATCGAAACGCAGTGCTCGTTGCCTCTTCGGATGAGCTCCATGACCTCCGGCTTCATGACTGATCCACCAATGACGGTGAGCGTGCCATTGATGTTGACCAGAGGTGTGATTCCCAGTTCGGCGTAAATGTCGCCGGTAGAGCCAAGGCCGGTTGTGATGGGGACGATAGGGCTGCCGTCCACTGGCGGCAGGGAAGATTTGCGCTTCTTGCCAGAGATTCCCGCGGCATTCAGCTCGCCCGGAGCGAACAACCCTCCCCATATGGCCCCGACCGCGGCCAGGAACGATCGGCGATTCCAACCAAATTTCAGATTCATGCGCAGCGACCTTTCAACTCGCTTCCCAATTATCGACCCGCAGGTGGTGTGGGCGGATTGACGACCATCGCGCTGCCGACGATTTCAATTAACGAATCGCCGGGAATCCATTCGACAGCCATGCATGCACGGGACGGAGCTTTGCCCGAAGAGAAATAGGTTCCGTAAATTTTATTCAACGCATCGTACTGCGCCTTATGTGCGTCGAAGCGCGCCTTGCCGGTCGGTGCAGGAGCGTCTGCAAGAGGTAAGCAAAGAAAGACCTGGAGATGGATGATGCTATCCATCGTGCAGCCGGCACGCTCGACCGACTTCTTGAGCGCCTCCATTGTGCGAGTGACGTGCTTTTCGAAGGGGTCAGTCACCAGGACGTGATCTTCTTTGGAATAACCATCATTAGAACCTGTCCCAGAGAAATAGTAGATCCCGTTGAGTGTGTGGTTATTTCCGGCGGGCCGACGAGGAGTGTCTTCGCTGGGCCCGTTCTTTGGTGTGCCGCCAATATCGGATGTGCCCGCAGCGGGAGCCTGTTGGCCGAAGAGTTTCGGCGCGCCGGTTACAAAAGCCGCCATCGCTACGAGCTTTCCAAAGAAATTTCGCCGCGTGTTGATTCTCATAGAGTCTCTCCTTGTAGTCGTTGCTTTGATGAAAGGTAGGCCTGACTGACCAGCTTAGTTCTTCAGAGCGCCTACCTTGCCCCGCAACACCGTAATTGAAGCTTTGGGCAGAGTGAAGATGGTTCCTGAATCTCCCTTTATTGTGGTCGCTACCGGCGGATTGTCGGGATCAGCATGGCTGTTGGGCCCGTCGTTGATCCACACATATTGTTCGCTGCCGAACGTCACAAAGGTGACCGGCCCTGAAAAACTTGCTTCCCGCTTGCTTTTGGCGTCCTCGAAAACAACCCGCACGGCGTGAGGGTTGGTCTCGTCTCGATTGACCAACATCAACGACCAGTTGCCATCGGGACGTTGCACCGCATAGGACGTCACCAGGAGATTGCCTTCACTGTCTTTGATGTTGACGGAAGAGGGGAACATGGAATGCACGCCCGCTCTGTGCTGCACCCATTCCAGATTGATCATGTGCGCGGCGAAGTAGGGCGACGTGTATCCCTTGATTTCCAGAGTTTCCTCATCCGATACAAAGTTCGACCAGGAGGACCAACCTAAACAAGTGTTCTGGATTCCTTGCGGCTGGATGGGAGAGTGAGTGAAGAGAGCGCCGCCCCCTTCGAAGAACGCGCCTACATTGTCGGCGAGCCATAAAGCCGCGAAGATCGTTGTCATCGGTCCGGTGAGGCCGGCGGCGAGGTGATCCTCGGTGATCATGAGAGGCACTTCTTTGGGAACGCCGTCATCTCGCCAGACCTGGAGAATGTGCTTCACCAGCACGGGCTCCTGGTAGAGACTCTTCCATGTGATATCGCACGGTTCGAACGGATAGTGCTCAAACGAAACAAAGGCCAGGTCGGCGAGTCGACCGTGCGCCTTCAGATAGTCTACAAATCGACCCATCCACGAGGTGCGTCCCTGGGCATCAGGCCATACCCGAATATCTTCATTGACACCTTCGAAAACGGGGCCCTCCCAGTTTGAGTTTGGGATCAACTTTGTGAATGGCAGTGGCCCACTGAAGATAGAGCGCGCCGTAGTCTTCTGGCATGGCGTGTTTGCCGTCGGGTTCCTCGCCCATCTCTATATATGAGATGGGATAGCCGCGCTTCTCAATGTAAGCAATCTGGGCGGCCGCATCGTCCGGTGTACCGTAGAGCATGGTCACCGGGATCATCGCGGGCAAGTTGTTAGTAAGTCCGCTGGTGAAGAAAAGATCGAAACCGCTGTGCTGATAACTCCCTGTGGCATTGACGTCGGCATCGGCCGCGGAATGCCAGGGATCGATGGAGGACGACGTATAGGTAGTGGGCCGCTCGCTAAGGTTCTTTTGGACCTCAACAAAGGCGCCGCTACTATCCGTGCCTCCGACGCGAATCTCTCGAATCGCGTATCCGACACAGTTCCGAATGTCGTCTGAACCATGCTCATCGCAGGTGTTCGAGGAATCCGTCATCAAGACGCGCACGTACTGAGTTGAGACCGGAGTATCAGCGAGCTTAAGCGACACGGTGCCGCCTTGCGAGCCTTTTACCGCGCCTGAGGGAAAAACTTTCCATTCGCCTTGCGGTCCCGCGTCAAAATCGAGCGCGCGCTTTCCCACCCAGTACTCCACTTGATAGGTCGTGGCGTACGGGCTGGCCCACGCGATGCGAATCGCACTCACCGGCTTTTCGACCTTAAGATCGACGATGACCCATTGCGGATGCAGGGAGTCGCTTTCCCCGGTGAACTTGCTGGTCAGATATGGATTACTTTTCCAGTAACTGAGGTTCGGACCCATGATGGGTCGGTCGCCGCTGGTCGAGAATCCGCGGTGCGGGAGCGCATACGAGAGAATGTAACGCACCGGTTCCTTAAGTTCCGTGCTGCCGGTGAAGTATCCACTTTTGTGAACTGGGTCACTCCAGGTTCCATTTTCAGTCCAGTGCCAGGCGGCCATGCGGAGTTCGCTGTTGTTGCGATAGGAGATTGGCCCCCATCCCGCAGACAAAGATTCCTGGATGATGTGTGGAGTGTAGACCTTGTCGATGCCGTCGTGGGACAGGACATCGATCGAGCTGCCCAATGCGCTATCCGGATCGAACGAATTGATGACATGCCCCGGTGTCGCATCGACGCGAATGATTGACGACTGCTCTACCGGGCTGTCTGCAATGGATTGGGCGGCGCCTCTTCCGCTCTGCGCCACTGAAAATAAGAGAGTGATAACGATCACGGCCCAGTTCCATGGCGTTCGAGCGCGGACCTCGCTCCAACGGATCCCCCGGTTGACACATCGTACTGCTATTGCCATCGCCGCCCTCCGTACATTGCAAGCTCACTGCGCGCTCAATCTAACTAATATAAGGAGGGCAACGCAACCGCCGTTTTCGGGCCGGAAAACGTAAATCACGGACGCGTCGCGGTCTCGCCTCGCAGATTGTGCGGCGAGAACTGAAAGTGCTTACTCGGTCGGTTCACCGACAGACGCGGTTACTCCCGAGTGACGGCCTACGCTGAAGTCAGGCCACGGAAGAGGCTTTCAACGATGCTGGCAAGAAGTCGGTTTATGGCCAACAAACAAAACGTCAACCGTTGGCTAACCACAAGGACGTATAACGATACTGATCCGCAGAGAGCCAAGCCTGGTTGGACGGGCGTTGCATAGGCCTTTCGCAACAGTTAACAACAATTCGCGGAAACTCTGGCGATCTGCGCTATTCGTTGCGCAGAGCGTGCATAGGATCGATGGCAGCTGCCCGCCGAGCTGGCAGCCAGGAGGCAAGCAAGACTACCGCAAGGAGGAGAAGCGGTACGAGACAAAGCATCAGGGGATCGTACCAGTCGGTTCGGTAGAGGCTAGTAATCAGGAGCCGAGACGCAAAGGCGGAAAGAACGAGGCCGCCCAAACAACCGGCGACGGCGATGGTGGCGCCGCGCGAGAGCACCAGATTAGCGATTTGGAAGCGGTTGGCCCCCAACGCCATGCGAACCCCGAATTCGGAACTGCGTTGAGTGACCAGATACGAGATCACACCAAAGATTCCAACCGACGCAAGCAGCAGGGCAGTCACGGCAAAAGCGCCGAGCAGAACAAGCGTAAAACTGCGCTGGGCAAGCGATTCTGAAATCAGTGATTGCAGAGTCGCCGATTCGTAGAGTGGCAGTTCGCTGTCCACGGACCAAACCTCTGAGCGGATTGCGGATAGAAGTTCGGGGCCAGCAGCCTGGCCGCGAAGAATGAAAGCAGTTTTGCCGCTGACGCCGCTTTCGATCTGGAACATATCGAGATAGATCATGGGTGGAGGATCGGAGTCGAGCGATGAGATGTGTACGTCCGCGGCTACGCCGATGACTGTGAAGATTGCACGGTCACCCCACTGCAAGTGTTGTCCTATGGCGTTCTGACCGCGGAAGTACTGATGATTGAGAGCCTGAGTAATGATTGCGACAGGGGGAGAGTCGCGGCGATCATCGGGCGAGAAGTCGCGGCCCGCAACAAGAGTAATGCCCATCGCATGAAAGTAGCCCGGACTGACGAGCGAGTTCTCGGCCCAGTGAAAATCATCCTGGGCTGCATGTTCCAGGCGAAATCCAATTTGACGCGTATCACTCAATGGCAAGTGGCTCGCTTCGGCAACGGCGGAGATCCCCGGGAGGCGCGAAAGCCGATCGAGCAGTTGTTCCTGGATAACATCTCGCTTGAGTGCATTGGGATAACGCACGTGGTCGAATACCGTGCGAACAACGAAGGCATTTTGCGGGTTGAACCCGAAAGGCGAATCGAGCAGACGCGTAAAACTACGCAGCAAGAGGCCTCCTGCAATCAGCAGCACAAAAGCGACGGCGACTTCAGCGGTCGCAATGGAATTCTGCAGCCGCTGACTGCCGCGGTCTGAACTGGCTTGCCTGGTGCGCAGAGATGCCTGCGGATCAACACGGGAAAGACGCCATGCGGGAGCAAACCCAAAGAACAGGCTGGTAATCAGCGAGAGCGCAACGGCAAAGAGCAGGACAACCGGGTGAATGGCTACATCCTGCAAACGCGGCAAGCTTGTTGGACCGAAATGCTTCAGTCCAGCGATCAGCGCGATGGCTACCAGAATCCCGGCGATAGAACCGAGACAGCCCAACAATGAGCTTTCCGCAAGGCATTGACGAACGAGGCGCGGGCGGTTTGCCCCGATCGCCACCCGGAGTGCCATCTCCTGTGTACGAGTACTTGCGCGAGCCAGCAACAGGTTTGCAATGTTGGCGCCAACAATGAGCAGCACGCAAAGAACCGATGCCGCCAGCAGAATCAGGAGCGGGCGGACGCGCTCAACAGAGTGAGCCGAGAAAGGATAGACATGGGGCGCCACGCGGACCGTTCCGCTATATCCGTATTGCCGCATGAAACGGTTCGCGATTTGTTCCATCTCTGTCTGTGCCTGTTGAGGCGAAACGTCTGGCTTCAGGCGGCCAATGAGTCCGACTCCGAATTCCATAGTGCGATTGTCAGGGTCGAGAAGATTGGGCGCGAATGCCATTGGCAGCCAGAGGCTGGGACGTTCCGAGGGTGGCGCGGCATCGAGTGGAAAGCGAAAGGACGCGGGCATGACTCCGATAACGGTATATGGCGTTTCGTCGAGATGGATGGTCTTTCCGACAATATCGGGCGCAGATGCATATTGGCTTTGCCAGAGCGCATGGGATAAGAGCACAACCGGGTTTGAGCCGTGGCGATCTTCGTCGGGCGTAAAATTGCGGCCAAGTTCAGGCGCAACCCCAAGCAGCGGAAGAGCGGATGCCGAGATGCGGGCCGCGTTGATGCGCCGCGGCTCGCCTGTGCCGGTGAGGTTGAAGTCAGCCGTCTCGAACGCGGCAGTTTGTGAGAAGGCGCCATTCTGAGAACTGTAGTCGAGATACTCCTGCGCCGAGACGCCGACATCGTCGCTGCCCTCCAGGGGAAGACTCTCAGAGATCAGGACCAGACGGCCGGGATCCCGATAGGGCAGAGGATGAATAAGAATCGTATTGATGGTGCTGAATACGGCAGTGTTCGCGCCGATTCCAATTCCAAGCGTGAACAAGCAGGTGAGTGTAAACGCCGGCGATTTGCGCAGCTTGCGTGCGGCGTATCCCAGATCCGCACAAATGGATTCGAAGGTGGGCCACTGCCATACCTCGCGGCTACGCTCTTCAATCAAGGCAACATTGCCGAACTCATGGCGGGCAGCGCGTTCTGCTTCCGCCCGGGTCATCCCGTCATCCATCCGATCGGCGATTTTTTCTTCGAGGTGTTCGCGGATCGACTGCGAGAGTTCATGGTAGCGACGGCGACGCGTGAGCACTTGTTTGAGCCATTGCATTCGTCACCCTCCTACGATTGCGCAACCGCGAGAACACGGTTGATGCCGGCGAACATCTTCTCGAAGCTCGATCGTTCTTCGTCGAGACGTTTACGGCCGGCCGCGGTCAACTTGTAAACCCGCACCGGGCGATTTCTGGCCGAGAGTCCCATTTCAGACCTCAGAAAGCCCGCCTTCAAGAGGCGCTGCAAGGCTGGATATAACGAGCCTTCCTCGATCTGAAGAAGATCGTCCGATACGGCCTTGATGTGCTGTGCGAGCGCATACCCGTGCATGGGATGTCGTTTCAACGTTTGCAGGATCATCAATTCCAGAGCGCCGGCAAAGAGGTCGCGAGAGTCGGATGTTTTGACCATGAGCTGAATGATACATCCGAAATACTATTTCCGAAACAGTGTTGGAGATTACCACGCAAAAGCACGGGACCAAAGGTGGGAGACGCTCAACCATTTTCAATGAGCGAATCATCGCGTGCACTTATTGATGGCGGATCATTACTGATAGTCAGCTTCGAGGAGATCATGAGTGCATGACTCGGAAGCCCATTTCTGGATGTTTCCGCTTAGCCGACTAGGCGGGCATTAGATCGCTGAGCCTTTGCTCAATTCTGATACCCACTGATGTCTCGACAACGCCGTGTCCTATTCTTCTCGCAATACGTGCATGGGATCAACCGCGGTCGCGCGCATGGCGGGAAGCAAGCTGGCAGCTATAGCGACAATTGTCAGACCGCCGACCGCAAGAATCATACTAGCCGGGTCAGTCGGATTGAGGCCGAAGAGCATGGAGCGCGCCGCGTTTCCCGCGGCAGCAGCCAATCCGGTTCCTGCGACCAGACCAATCGCAAGCAGACCCAGGGCTTCGCGCAAGATCATGCCGAGGATGTTCACCTTCCGGGCTCCGAGCGCGATTCTGACGCCGATCTCGTTTCTCCGCCGGACCACCATGTAGGAGATGATTCCATAAATGCCAACCATGGCGAGGACGGCCGCGAGAATGCCGTAGAAACCAGACAGCGTGGCCATCAATCGCTCCCGCGTCAGCTTTTCCAGCACAGATGTTCTGAGTACGCTGAAGTTCAGAACGATGGCTGGGCTTACTTTTGCCGCGGTATCTTTAAACGATGCGATCAGCGCGGACGGAGCTTCGTTGGAGCGAATCAGGAACGTGGAGTCGGTGCCGGGGTCAGCTATTTGGTACTGGGCTACGAAGATGATCGGGACTGAATTCTCGCGGAGGTCGCGGTACCTCGTGTTTCCTACCAGACCAACAATCTGGAACACCTCATCGGGCTTCCCTCCCGATTGCTGACGGCCGAAGGTCTTGCCCACCGGATTTGCGCCCGCGAAAAAACTCCGGGCAAAGTCTTCGTTGACAATCGCCACACGCGGGGAAGCCGGCGTGTCAGTCTCATTGATGTCACGGCCCGCGAGCATCGGAATTTGCAACGTCTGAAAATACCCTGCGCTTGTGGCATCGAAGTACACCAGCTTTCGAGAGATCGACGCACTCGGAATATCGATGAATTCGTTCCATCCATCGCCGCTTAATGGAACAACCGAGGTTTCCGCAGCAGATAGTACACCGGGAGTGTTTTTCACCCTTTCCAGCAATTCGCGTTTGTATCCCAGGCGATTCGGGCTGGCAACGTTGAGCGGCGAAAAATCGAAATCAGCGACGAGAACACCGTCCTGTTGGAATCCCGCATCGAGCGCCAGCAGATTCTTGAATGTTCGAATGAAGAGCAGAGCTGACACGAGCAATACCAGCGACAGCGCGATCTGTGTAACGATCAGCCCTCTGCGCAGCAGGAATCGTTCCCGTCCCGCGGTCAGGCCGCGTCCGCTCGCCTTCATCACCGAGCCGGGATCGGCATTCGACGCCTGGATGGCGGGAGCGACTCCGACCAGCACGCAGGTGATCAGCGCAACTCCAAAGGTGAAAGATAGCACCCGCAGATCCGGATAAAGCGGAAGGAAAACGGGATCCTGCATATGCCCGATGTATGCCACCAGGAGCCTGCCCAGCACCTGCGCCAGCGCGATTCCGATCGCGGCCCCAATCAGAGCGAGAAGCAGGCTCTCGGCCAGCAATTGACGGATGAGCCGGAGACGTGAGGCGCCGAGCGTAAGCCGCAAGGCCATCTCGCGCTGCCGAGCGCCCGCTCTGGCCAGCATAAGGTTGGCCAGGTTCGTGCACGCAATGAGCAATACCAGTCCCGAGATGGAAAGCAGAACCCAGAGCGGATCCGCATACTGCTTTCGCAGCGGAGAAGCGCCCGTGGCAGCAGGCTCAGCCTTCAAAGAGAAACGCAGATAGTCCTGTTTGGCGGCGGCGTCATACTCTGCGGGGAGAGTGGCCGCATAAATTCCCGGCGCGATCGAGGCCAGTTGTGCGGATGCTCGCTTCAAAGTCCATCCCGGATTGAGGCGGCCGATCGCCGCCAGCCACCACGTTATAGGGTCGGCCGTCCACGCTCCCTCTGCGTGAATCACTGGTTCGCTGCAAAGGGGCAGCGCAACATCGAAGTTCCGGCCCACTTCGAGACCGTAAAAACTCGGCGGCGTCACCCCAACGATCTCAAAGGGATGTCCGTCGAGCGAGAGCTTGCTCCCAATCACGTTACCGAGGCCGCCAAATTCCCGGTGCCAAAACGCGTTACTGATAACCACTCCGCGGATGCCGCACCCTCGATAGTCGTCGCTTTGTGCGATCAGCCTGCCCAGCATGGGCTGTAGCTGAAGGACCTTGAAGAGACTGCCGCTTACCCACATCCCTTCGGCGTAGCGCGCCTCGCCGCCTTGTCCCAAGTCAAACCGCTCAGTACTCCAGGCAGCAATCCCGGAAAAGGCCCTCTGCTGTTGCTGCAACTGATCCCAGAGGGCGAAGGAGAATTCTTTTTGTCTGGCAACCGTGCTTCCGATCCGCCCACCGTGAATCTCCTGGATGTCGGCGAGTTGCTGCGGTGAAGGCACGGGCAATGTTCGCATCAGAACGGCATCGATCAGCTCGAAAATGGCAGTATTGGCGCCGATGCCAAGCGCCAGCGAGAGAATCGCCACCACTGCAAAACCGGGGTTCAGATGCAGCAATCGCACTGCCTGGCGAAGGTCTTTTCCAATTCCCGCAAAGAGTGGTTCCCGCGTGTCAAGGCCGAGAGTTGGGGCTTCTGGCGAAGGCGAGAGCAAGGGACGCAATTCCGCAACGAGTCTGCCGTCGCTCAGTTCCTCCTTGAGCAATCGGTAAGCCTGCTCATCCTCGACTCCATTACCCCGCAGCTCGTTGTAACGGTCGGTTAGGTGCTGAGACAGTTCTTCGACGAGCGAAGCCTCCCGCGTGGGACCGATGTTGAGCTTGGCGATCGCGGAGCGGACTTCCTCTGTCCAATCAGGCATGCTCTCCTCCCGTGATTCGATTCATCGCGTTAACAAAATCGACCCATGAACTGCGCTGCTCCTTTAGTACTGTCTTACCCTGCGCGGTCAGTTGGTAGTATCGCCGCCTGCGTTGACCGGCCTTCTCAACCCACCGCCCTGAAATGAATCCCCGATTTTCGAGGCGATAAAGAAGGGGATAAAAGGAAGCGACATTGAACTTGAGGACACCATCCGACCGCTGTTCTATCAGCTTGCTGATCTCATAGCCGTGCCGCGGACGATGCTCGATCAACGACAGGATGAGCAGCTCCGCGCTGCCCTTCTTCAGTTGCTGGTCAAATAGTTTCACTCGCATATGTTGCATAGCGATATATGATGATCAAAGTGTACGCGAATGTCAATTCTTTCCCCCAATTGCGGAACAGCCCATTGCCTAGCTCGCGAGCCGGTGAATGTGGCACACTCGCGGCACATAACATAACGATTGCTTTCTGATAGAAAACTGCTTTGCCGCTTATACCTTGACTATCTACAACATGTATTGTAGATAATCATGGTATGGGTAAACCTACCGATCTCGTCCAGGGTACGCTCGACCTACTTATTCTCAAGACACTCTCGCTTCAAGCCATGCACGGCTGGGCAATTGCCAAACGCATTCAGCAGATTTCAAGCGAAGTTCTGCAGGTGCAGCAGGGGTCGCTGTATCCGGCGCTGCACAGGTTGGAGCAACAGGGTTGGGTCAAGGCTAAATGGGCGGAGAGCGAAACCGGCCGCCAGGCCAAGTTCTATTCGCTAACCGCGGCCGGGCGCAAGCAACTGGAAGCCGAGACAGCAGATTGGAAGCGGCTTTCCACTGCGATCAACCTGGTCGTAAGCGAGGTGTGATCCAAGCGGCGTCGATTGATTGCTTATCGGCCCCGGAGATGGAACGCGGCAAGGCTCAGAACTAAGGGCTGATGGTTAAGGAGATGCAATGCGGTTGCTCAATCAATTGAGGATGCGGGTCCGTATGCTCCTGTTTCGCAGAATGGCGGATACGCGGCTGTGCTCTCACTGTTGCTTGCGGCTGCGGGCCTTTTCGGTGTGTTGTCCTACATTGTGGCTCAGCGCTCGAGTGAGATCGGGATCCGCATAGCGCTCGGCGCCCAACGAGAGCAGGTGCTGAGAGGGATGCTCGCGGATGGGCTGCGCCCGGCGCTCATCGGACTCCTGCTGGGATTGGTGGCGAGCGCCGCGACGACGCAGTTCATCAAATCCATGCTGTATGAAACCCAGCCACTCGATCCCGGAGTTTTCGCGGCCGTCGCAGCATTGCTGATGGCCTCAGCGGCGCTGGCCTGCTTGGTTCCGGCATGGCGGGCGTCTCGGCTGGACCCAATGCGGGTTTTAAGGATGGAATAAGAGAAATCGAGCACTCCGCCGGAGCGACTCATCTCAAAAGTTTGCTCGCCACGGACTGACCGACAGTCTGCCGACTGTTCAATTCCCGGAGTCGGCCAAAGCGGGTTCTGATTACTTCACTGGAGAATTCTGAATCAATACCAGATCCGAAGGAGAATCTCCGCGCACCAGGGCCAGGCTCTTGCCATCGGGCGACCATTGATAAGAGTAGATTTTGAGGGAACCGAAGTTCGTCAGCTGTCGGCCGGGGCCGCCGTCCAGCGGTTGTAGCCACAAATTGTCGATTCCCTTTTCACGGACAGGGTAGACGATGCCTTTGCCGTCGGGGCTGAAGCGGGGTTGCCCCTGATGCCGCGGGTCGTACTCGAACATTCGCAGGATCTGGCCGGAATCAAGAGAAACCAGGGAGAGCGTTGGCCTCTGGGCTTTGAAATCGTAGGTGCCCAGCACAACCGTCTTTCCGTCGCGGGCAACGTCAAAACCGGCGTTGAATTCCGCAAAATCCTTTGTAACTCGTTCCGGCTGACCTCCGTCGATGGACACTTTCATATAGGCAGGAACGGTCATATCCATATAAAAGACGGTTTTGCCATCCGGGGAGCACATCGGAAACATATCTCTCTTGCCCTCGGTGAGACGGTGCAATCCGGTGCCATCCGCTTCACTGCGCCAGATGTTCACCGAGAGGGTTTTCACCATCCCGCGCGCGAAAACAAGGTGGCCGTCGCTGCAGCCGTTAGGCTGCATCGCCGCAGACTCCTTTTCGGAAGCGATCTCCCCCTTGAGTTCGCCGTTCGGGCTGATCTCCCGAATAGATGACCCCTGCTCCGTCAGCAGATTGTTGTCTCTCGCCCACGCGACCACTGGCACGGCGTCTCCCGAACTAACCTGCCTGGCGTCGGAGTAATCGGCCTTTAAGCCTGAACTCACATAGACGTCGCGCACCGACTGGCGCATGAGAGTGGCAATGGTCGCGCCGTCGGCGGAGACACTCAAGTTGGCATAGTCATTGGTGTCGGCGGTAATTGGACGAAACTTGCCATCCGGATAACTGATCAGCCCAACCTGCTGCCGGCTGAAGTTTGTTTCCATGCTTGAGTAAATTACTGCCAAGGCTCTTCCATCGGGCAGCCAGGACACGTTGGTTAGCACTGTGTATGGCGGCCTGGATATCGTCCTTTGGGCACCGGTGTCCGGATCTAATCGAAATCACTGCGCTTATGCTGTCTTCCGCCTGATCGAGGATCGTACCGACGATCGCCTTTCCATCCGGCGACCAGGCTGAATCCGACATCACATTGGCCATTGGACCGGCGAAAATGCTCTTTTCGTTGCTGCCGTCGGCATTTGCGATGAGGAGGTGGTACTTGCCAGGGTCGGGATCGTTGGCGCGTACGAAAGCGAAGCGCCGCCCGTCGGAAGAAAAACTTGGATTCGTGTCTATATCCTTGACCAGAAGTTGTGGAGTTCCACCCAGCACGGGGATGCGGTACAGATCGTACTCCTGAGACGCAGGACCGCTGACCAATTCGGTATGCGAAAAGTAAATGTGGCTGCCATCGGGAGAGAAGCGCAGGGCGGAGTATTGCACATGCTCTGGCGGAATGATCTGCACGTTGCTTTCGCTGGCCAGATGGCGCAGCCACAATGATTCATTCCCCTCGTTATTCAACACGTAGGCCAGGTAGTTTCCATCGGGAGACATGGCCCCGAGCCGCGCATTGTGAGTGCCGCTGATCTTGGTGATCTTGATGCTCTGGAAAGGCTGGCTGCGGGCGAAGAAAAACAAGCTGTATATGCCGAATGCAGCCGCGGCGATCAGTAGCAGTACGATGGCGACCATGACTCCAACGCCGGCTTTATGCTGGCGCGCGGCAGCGGCGAGGGCCGAACCACTGGAGCCGCGCTCGGCTCCTGCGACGGGCACGGTTGCACTCGAAACGCGAACGGCCGCGGAATCCTGAACAGAATCCTGAACCTGGAGCCTTCCTGATTCGGTGTCGCGCTTGAGCCGCTTGAGATCGCTTCTAAGTTCGGCTGCGGATTGGTAGCGCAGTTCGCGATCCTTCTCCAGCAGCTTGCTGATGATGTCTTCCAGTTTGGGTGGCACTGTCGGATTCAACCGTATCGGCGGCAGCGGAGTTCGATTGAGGATACCGTCGAAGATGGTTGCTGAAGTTTCTCCCGGGAAAGGCAAAGCTCCTGTGGCCATCTCATACAGCACTGTCCCGAAGGAAAATAAATCGGTGCGGGCATCGAGATCCTTGCCCTTGGCCTGCTCCGGGGACATGTAAGCGATGGTGCCAACCGCCGCGCCGGGGCTGGTCAGAAGCTCATGGCTGTCAGCGATGGTGGCTGCTGTGGGCCCGACCGACTGCGCTTTCGGCAGGAAAGAAACTTTGGCCAGCCCAAAATCCAGGATCTTGGCGTGCCCCCGTTTGGTGATAAAGATATTAGCGGGCTTGATATCGCGATGAACAATACCTCCGGTGTGCGCGGCGTCCAGCGCATCCGCCACCTCGATGGCTACCTCCAGCAGCGTCTCAGTCTCTAATGGTCGTCCCGCGATGCGATGCCTGAGTGTGACGCCATCCAGAAACTCCATCACGAGGAACGTCTGCCCATCCTGCTCGTTGATTTCGTGAATTGTGCAAATGTTGGGATGGTTCAGAGCAGAAGCGGCCTTTGCTTCACGGCGAAAGCGGCCCAGGGCTTGAGGATCTTTGGCCACTTCGTCGGGCAAGAACTTCAACGCAACAAAGCGATCGAGTTTGGTGTCCTCGGCTTTGAATACTACGCCCATCCCGCCGGCGCCCAGCTTCTCGAGGATGCGATAGTGCAAGATGGTTTGGCCGATCATGGGAGGCGCTTGTCGCCGGAGCATTCATCTTAAGGACCGGGTCTAGGCCAGTCAACGTGTTCGCAGTTCTGGGCGAAGCGGGCAACTGCGCCGCATTTTCCGCGCAGGCCAGACCACGAAAGTGAACGAGCGGTTGGCGATTCTATTGCTGCGGTCCGAATGCAGACGGAGGTGGATGCAGTTCGTATTCGTGAGGAGGTTCCACACCCAGCAGGTAGCGCACAAAATAGTCCCACCGGCGCCGCGTCATGTAGTAGCTCTCCGCACCGTAACCGTGGTGTTGGTTCGGCAACAGCAAGAGATCGAAGTCCTTGTTTGCTTTGATCAGGGCGTCCACTACAAGCAGTGTGTTGTAGGGCGGAACGTTGTCGTCCATCGTGCCGTGCGCGAGTAGCAAGTGCCCTTTGAGATTCTTGGCGAGGTTCTCGTTTGCCTGGTCGTCGTAGTTCGACGTGCCGTCTGCTTTCCTCACTAGCAGTCCCTGGTAGCGCTCGCCCCAGTCGTCCTCGTATTCACGGTTGTCGTGATTGCCGGATTCCGAAATTCCCACCTTGAAGAAGTCAGGATAGCGGAACATTGCGTCCGCCGTGGCAAAACCGCCGCCCGAGTGGCCCCAGATCCCGGCGCGGTCGATGTCAATCCACGGATACTTCGCAGCCAACTCTTTCATCCCAGCGACTTGATCGGGCAGCGTATTGTCGCCCATATTGCCGTAGTAGAAGTCGTGAAATTTCTTGGACCGCAGTGGGTTGCCCATTCCCTCAATTTGCACGACGACAAATCCTAGCTCGGCCAGCGCCTGGCAATCTCCCCGCGCCACAGAGAATGCCCAGCTCCCCACGCTTCCACCCTGCGGCCCGGGATAAATGCTGTTGATGATCGGGTACTTCCGGCTGCGATCCAGATTGGTTGGCTCATACATCAGCCCGTATAAATCAGTGACTCCGTCCCGAGCTTTCACCGTGATTGGAATTGGCGGCTTCCATCCCGTGGCGGTCAAGTGCGAGATGTCCTCTCGCTCAACCGTGGATACCAGTTTGCCGCTCTCGTTGCGAACAACCGTGACTGACGGTACCTCCGGCGTCGAGTAGCTGTCGACGAAGAATAACCCAGAAGGCGACATTTCGACTTGATGGTTGCCCTCTTCCGGAGTCAGCAGTACGAGATTGTTGCGATCGAATCCGACGCGGTACAAATGGCCGAAGTATGGGTTGCCTTTTTCCCGGCCGTCGGCCAGAAAGTAAATCAGTCGATTCTTTTCGTCCACTCTCAACACTTGCGTCACGGCCCATTCGCCCGATGTAATTTGATTCTTCATCTTGCCGGTGGCGAGGTCGTAGAGATATAGGTGCGACCAACCGTCGCGCTCCGAACACCAGATCGCCTCGTTCGATGCCGGCAGGTAATGCCAGTTGGAGCGGCCCTGGCCTGATTCGAATTGGGTCGCCGCGGTTTCTTCCAGCACGTCGCGCACTGCGCCGGTCTCGGCGTCGGCCACTCGCAATTGCTCGTGCTTGTGATCGCGTGAGGTCGAGACAAAAGCCAGATGCTTGGCGTCCGGGCTCCACTGCACGTCCGCCCAATCGCCGCCACGGCACTCGAGGTCGTCGCACAATGTGGAGCGGTGCTGATCGGGCGGGAGTTGCAAGCGGATCACCTTCGGGCCATCCAGATCGATGACGACACGTTGAATCGTGGTCACCACCTCGTCGCCGGGAAGGGGATATTTCCACGCCTCGAGCTTGGGATGGCCAGCTTTTGTTTCCACCAGATACATCTCTCCTACACCCCGCTGGTCCTGCTGGAATGTCGCAATTTTTTTCGAGTCCGGCGACCACAGCAGAATCGGATTGTCGCTATGAATCCACCCTGCGTTATCGGTGGCGTAGCCGAAATCCTTCACGCCGTCGGTGGTCAGCTGAGTCTCCTTGCCGGTAGCAATGTCGCGCAACCAGAGATTCCAGTCGCGAATGAATGCGATGCTTTTGCCGTCGGGAGATTTCGCGCTGGGGTTCGACGCGCGTCCCGGATCGCCCCGTTTTCCTTCCGCTGTGCAGCTATTGGCTTGTAGATCACATTTCCAATCTTGTGCGAGCAACGGGAACGAGATCGCCCTTTCGTCCGAGGAGAATTCGAAAGTCATAAAGGGCAGATGGCCCGCGTCGTAGCTTTTCCCCGCCGCGGCAGAGATCGCCGCAGCGACCTTCGCGTGATCGAATGCGGGCTGGCGCGTGCCCCGAGCCGCGTCATAAATCACGAATTCAATTCCATTCGGTCCCGTGTTGCGATACCAGAATCGATCCCCAGATAGCCACGTGGCTCGCACTTCATGGAACACAAGCGGCCGTGTGTTGTAGGGAAGGAACTTTTCAGCACGCTGGTAATCCGCGACTGCGAGTGCGACCCTGCCACTCATCTGCTGAGCAGTTGACATTGGAGCAAGCCCGAGAGGGGCGGCCGCCAACGCGGCCAGCGACAATAAGGAAAGTCTTAACCGAAATTGCATCCAAATCCTCCAGCCATGGGGTTCGAGATCAGAAACCAGTCCCTTTTTCCCGGACCTATACGGAGCCACACGCCCGTACGAATTCAATCGAGTTTCGAAGGAGCAGGGATATCGAGTGTCGAACGATTGTATCGATGAGGACAGGTTAAAGGATAGGAATGGATCACGGGCAATCGGCAAGCGATGAGCGGCAACAGACTTCTCAACGATGTGGGCCAGAAGTCGGCTTCGGGGACATCGCCGCTGACCTCCGCGAAGCCCGTTTCTGAACAAATACGTTTAGCCGGCAGTCCACTCGTGACTCGAGTTCACAGGAAAAATTTTGCAACCGGAGATAGTCTCCGCTTATCTCATATTCGGAGACTGTCTCCGCTTTAGTAGCCGGGGACACTTATGCCGAATTCTGGCGCGACCTTCATGGGTTGCGTCATCACAGCAGGAGGACAAACATGCGTGTATTTGTGACAGGATCAACGGGTTTCATTGGAACGGAACTGGTGAAAGAACTGATTGCGGCAGGACACAAGGTGCGCGGTCTTACGCGCAGCGATGCCGGCGTGGAGCAGTTGAAGGCGGTAGGTGCGGAAGTTCATCGCGGGGACCTGCAGGACCTCGACAGTCTGCGCAGCGGAGCCAAAGGGATGGATGTTGTGGTGAACCTGGCGTTCGGCCACGATTTTTCAAAGTTTGCGGAAAATGCCGCAGTCGAGATCAAGGCCATTGAGGCGTTGGGTTCGGTGCTCGAACCCGGGAAGCTGCTAGTGGTGACCTCGGGAGTTGGAATGACGAGCGGCGCGCCGGGCCATGTGCGCACGGAGAGTGATCCTCCGGTGGATTCGCCGATGATTCCGCGCAGGCCGGAGCAGGCAGCGCAGGCTGTCGCGGCGAAGGGTGTGCATGTGGCAATTGTGCGGCTGCCACAGGTGCACGACACGCGCAAGCAGGGGCTAGTGCCGCTGGTGACCCAGACCGCGCGCGAAAAGGGCGTGTCGGTGTATGTGGGCGATGGCGCGATCCGCTGGGCTGCAGCTCCGCTGAAGGATGTGGCGCATTTGTATCGTCTCGCGGTCGAGAAAACGGGGCCGGGAGTGACGGTGTACAACGCGGTGCAGGAGGAAGGCGTGTCGATGCGGCAGATCGCGGAGACGATCGGCAAGGGACTGAAAATACCGGTGAAATCCATCCCTCCGGATCAGGCAGGCGAGCACTTTGGATGGCTCGCGCACTTTGCAACACTGGACATGCCGGCTTCGAGCGAGTGGACGCGTAAGACGCTGGGCTGGCATCCGACCGGACCAGGACTGATCGAAGATTTGACGAATATGAAGTACTGACGATCCTCTTGTCTGAATCCTCCTTAGGAGGATTTCATCCAAAACACAGTGCATTCAGGCTATGTTTGTGGCACTTTAGCGAAAGCGAGGAGTTCGATGGATGTTTGAGAGCATTCTTTGCCAAGTAACGGAATATGATCCTGACGTTCTAGAGTCCCTGATTGGGCTCGCAGTCGAAATTGCTCGCGAGGGCCGAGAGGGAAGGCGGGTTGGCACGCTATTCACTCTCGGGGATGAGAAGGCAGTGCTCGCGAAATCTCGGCCATTGATTTTGGATCCGTTGCTGGGGCATCCGGAGTCTTCGCGGCACGTCACAAATCTCAATCTCCGCGGAACTATCAAGGAGTTGGCGCAGTTGGACGGCGGCTTTGTAGTAAGTCACGACGGAATTGTCATTTCCGCATGCCGCTATCTCGATGCCGTGGCTGCGCAAGTGGACGTGCCATTGGGACTCGGCAGCCGTCACATCGCTGCAGCCAACATGAGCGCAGTTACCAACGCCGTGGGAATCGTCGTCTCTGAGAGTTCGGTGGTCCGGCTTTTCTGCCATGGAAAGCTTGTGGGCGAAATCATCCCCGAGGTTTGGATGATGGATCACGCCCACCTGCGTGGTACCGTTAAGAAGGAACAAGTCGGCGAAATGACGATTCTAACGCCAAAGCTGCGACCGGCCTCGATCGCAAAGTGAAGAAAGTTCAGATGACTAACTAGTGGCTATGGAGCGCATGACATCTCTACAGGAATTTAGATGTGAAGTCTGTGGACTGGTGACGACCACCCCTACACACTGGTTTGTGATTCGATGTGGAGATTCCGACCTCACTGTGTACCGGTGGAATTCTGAAACCGCCAACGCGCCGGGAGCAAGGCACTACTGCGGCGAGGCTCATGCCGAGGTGTACATCAGCCGCTGGTTTGACTCGGTATGCACGCCGCCGAAGCCAAGTTTTACCTAGAGTCCTGACGGTGAGCACCGGATAACATCTTGTGCCGTCACTCGTCGGAATACCTAATCGGCTGCAACGAACGTAGTCATTTCGCGCCTGCCGGAACCTTGGGACTATGGTTTCAGAAGTGACTTCCCGTAACCAACAGGAATCGCGAAATTCGAGCCACCGAACTCGCGCACCATGGCAAAATTAATTCCGATTACTTTGCCCTCGTCATTGAAAAGTGGGCCACCCGAGCCGCCCGAGGTGGTTTGGGCGTCATAGACGATCTTGTCAGGCAGTACGTCGCCGATGTGCCCCTGAGTGGTGATGGGTCTGATGAGGTGACGACGGGCCAGTTCCTCCATCACCTGCTTTGAGTCACCTTTGGATGCGGTGGCGATGGACTCGAGGGTCTCCGCTCCTGCCCGAGCCAGAATTGCATTGAGAGCCGTAGGGTACCCAAGCAGCACGACGGGACCGCCACTGACTGCCGAACGGCGGCCATCGGCAAGGGCTATCTGTTTGATCCCGAGTTGTGAAATATCTGCCTTTAGGACTGCAACGTCAGCCGCAGAGGAAATCTTTTCGGTGCTGATGGTGATGCCATGCGGGACGCCCGGGAAATACGCAGTCATTTCCACCGTCACTGGCTCCAGCCCTTGATCGAGCATCTCCTTCAAGTCATCGTTCTGCCACCATGGTTCGGCTACGTGATGATTGGTGAGGATTTGTCCATTAATGGAAGCGAGAAATCCCGTACCAAAAGCATCCAGGTGTACTTCCGGTCCGCTGCCAGTGAGGCTCAAGAGCGGGTTGTCATGTTCGTCAGTCTTCGGGACGCCACTGCTGGTCATCTCAGCGTAGTGGAGTCTCAATCCGGTTGTGTGCTCTCTGAAGGCAAGCACAATGTGGACAAGGCAGACGCTGGGCTCATAAGACTGGATGATCGTCTGCGCCACCTTGCCCTCGGTCTCGAGCTTTTGAAGACGGGTTTCTACTGCCGACAACTGATTTTGCAAAGCAGACGTATTCTCGTCTTTACTGGCTGCAATCTGCGACCGCAGGTCCTCGCTCTTTTTCTGAAGTTGCACTTCTTGTGGATCGCTCGCCGGGGATGCGACCGTGTTCGCTTGCCTCAAGACCCCGGCGCGAGCTCTCCATCAACCGTTGTTCGGTTAGCATGCCGGTTTGCAATCGAGTGATCGCAGCGTAGACCCGGGTATTCTGTTGTTGGTTGTGGCGATACGAAAGGAAGAAGACCAGCGCTGCGGCTACAAGGACGGCGACTGCTGTCAGCCCGCCCAACCGGAGCGTCCGCCGTTCCTCGTTGACCGCGGTCACCACCTGCTGGGTAGAGTTTCGATTCTCTTCGGCAAGGCGCAGCCGCTCGCGAAATCCGTCCGCAAGGGATTTATCTCGCAGCTGGGAACGCACACGCGCTAGCAATTCGTGGGAGTCGAAGGGCAGCGACAATATGTCGTCGGCACCAAGATCAAGGCCACGAGTACGCTCGGCGGATCCTCCCGGCGAGAGCATCACGACGCGAATATGGCGAGTTTGCTCGGAACCCTTGATTTCGGAGAGAAGGTCACAGCAATCGAGTTGGGGTGGATCCGCACCAAGGACCACTACGTCGGGATCGAAGGCGATGACCGCCTTCATTCCTTGCCGGTAGTTGCCCGAAACTGTATATCCCGCATCGCGCAGTACGGCGGCGATTTGCTCCCTTAAAGCATCATCGGATTCCACCACTAGCAATTTCCCAGCTTTGGAGTTCATAGCAACCCTCTTCTTAGGATGGCGCCAGACCGTCGGGAGATTCAGTTCGCCCAAATATTAAATGCTCTTGCTGCTGACGAAGCAACGGTGAGTGCTGCACATTAGCCCTACAAGGGAGATCGGGGAAGGAGTTTTCGACAGTTATATTCGCCACTGAACGCAGCTATGCGCAACGGAGGCCCAAGGAATGGGTTGAAGACAAGAGTAGAACACCGCGGACCTGCGTGGCAGTTAGGGAAGATGGGTGGGGTACTATATCAGGCTATTTGAGAGCCAACGTCACCTGACCCAGATGGTAAGACTCGTGATTGGTTCGACTCAGCAAGACAGCCAATCGGTTCCGGGTTGGATCTTTGGCATAGTCTTCCTCGGTCATGGCGCTGTGCTGCATCAACCACTCGTCCGCAGAAAGATTCTGAAACTGAGACAGTAACTGCTCATTCACTTCGTCCCAATATTGTTTCAACTGTTTTGCGGAGGGTATCTCTGCAACCGCTTTATCGGGATTCTCTATGAATATGGCATCCAGCTCCGGATGCAGCCGGGGTCCCAGTCCGAGAATCGAAAACATTCTGTCGTGAACCGCAATAAGATGCCCCCACAGATAAATAATGCGGTTTTTTCCCGGTGCCACTTCGCCGAGGAGTTGATCTTCAGTAAGTCGTGAAAATATCTTGTCGGCTCTGTCCACGACGAGCCCCCAGGAGTTGAGCGCCACTTTCACCGGTAATTCGTGAGATGTCATTTGACTTAGCTCTTTCCTTCCGCGCTCTACCCTGCCGCAGAATGTGAATACCGCCTACCGCACAGCTGTCATTGCCGAACAAGGCTGGGAGTATAAAGATGAAAAACCTCCCGATACGGCTCGACCGGATAGCCCCTTGCTTTCCAAGCTTCGAGGCCGCCCTTGAGGAATTTGATCTTGAAAAACTGCAACTCCAAGGCTCGACGCAAGACGGCCAGGCTTGTTTTATCTCCGGGACATGTACAGTAAACGACCGCCTCTTTGTCCTTAGGGATAAGGCTGGGCGTCGCCAACACGTCCGCCGGGGGAATTCTTCGAGCGCCCGGAATAATTTCAGAGTGAGCTAACAGATCGAGCGGCTGTCGGACATCAAAGAGGGCCACATCCTGATGTGAACCTAACAGGGAATGGAGTTGTTCGGGAGAGATGGCGTGTTGCTCCATCGTCCTTCGTTCAGCTCTGCTCCGTCTCATCCAAAAGAATGTCGTTAACGATATTACGAGCACAACAATACAAGTTAAAGTCAGGACCACGCCCATTCTGTTGTCCTCCGGTCTTCCTGCACCAGATTCAAACGGCAGGCAAGAAGATTCATTTCCGTGCAGGTTTCTGTTCAAAAATGTTGTGACTGATCGTTCGCATAGTTTGTGGAGCCGAGCGATGCTATTTCGCCCGTAGAGGCGCGGTTCGATTTGATTTCCTCGTGACGTCAGCTAGGCCCGATGTTCCCGGGTGTCCTCGGGAGGCCCGTTTGCGTTTGCGGCGTGCCTGAAATCATGACGAACTTGTTCTTCATGCTTCGGGACTTTCTTGAGTTCCTCGAGGATCTGCATCAACTGATCGGGATCCTGGGCATCGAGTGCTGCGATGCACAACTCCCTCCAGGGCGGTACGAGAACCACGTGCCGCAGTCCCTTGAGGCACCTCGGTAGTTAAAGCTGTGCAGGCTGGTCGGAGAACTGGTTTTATTTGTTTCCAGACCTTTTCAAACCGGCGAGCGAATCCACAGTACAGGAACTACCTCCGGGAAAGAATTTAGCTTTCTAAAGGATTTGTCTATCACTCTTGATTTGACACCGTGCAACGTACAAACGTAAAAACAAGCTCAGTCGTTTCGAAACGGCAGGCGCATCGAGCAGTGTATGCGAGGCGCGCCAGTCGCTCCTATTCTCACCGCGAGGTAGTCCATGTCGATCACGCGAAGGGAAGTTTGTTGCCTGCTGCCCGTACTCCTACCCATGGCGTCGGCATTGCCGGTATCGGCTGGTCAGGGCGAGTCCCTGCCCTCGGCAACGTTTGAGTTTGATAAATTACCGGTCGAAGAGCACGACCATGCGGAATTTCGGCACATCATGAAAGGAAAGTTGGTGACCGGAGAATCGGTTGAAGTACATGAGTCGACACTTCCTCCGCATGGGTTTCCGCACCCTCCCCATCATCACGTGCATTCGGAGATGTGGTTGATCCGCGAAGGTACGGTGCAACTTACCATTAACGGCTCAGTTCACGTTCTGGGTCCGGGTGGGCTGGGTTTTGTGCGATCCAATGAGGAGCACGGAATTCGCAATGTTGGTACGACGACGGCGAATTACTATGTTGTGGCCATCGGTCCGGGTGCAGATACGCAGGCCTGAGGCGACGCGCCGTGAGAGACTCGCTTCTGCACGAACCGACCGTATACCCAACTCATGACTCAGCCAACAGTTGAGACTAAGTTCGCACTATCGGCACAATTCCGAGGCGGCAACGAGCAAGGATCTGGGGATCCGTCGGACAGGCGCGCGGCAGCTTTGGCACTCGGTGCGTCTTTCTTCGCGCTGTTCTGCGTTGTGGGGATTGCGCTGTGGGGGCTGCCGTTCTATTACGATTTCATGGTTCGACAATTCGGCTGGACGCGAGCGCAGGTCACCTCGGGAAACGCTCTCAGCAGGCTGGTAGTCGGTCCGGTCTTTGGTTTTCTGGCTGGATGGATGGTAGATCGCTTCGGCCCACGGCGCCTCATGATCGCGGGCATCCTCATGGCGGGCGTCGCCGTGATTGGCTTGGGTAGCATTTCAACGCTACCGTGGTTCTACTTCTTTTATATGGTCAACGCTCTGGGCTACGTGTGTGGAGGTCCACTGCCAGCGCAGGTTGTAGTGTCCCGATGGTTCGTCGAATCGCGGGGGAAGGCGATGGGCCTCGCGTATCTAGGCATTGGATTTGGAGGCGCGTTAGTTCCCTGGATCTCGCATCTACTGGTGTCGCGATTCGGCTGGCAGACCGCTTTGCGCGTGCTCGGGATCCTGATCGTTGTCCTTGCCCTACCATTGGCCGTACTGATGAAGGAAGCGCCGCGCGGGAATGTGAAGCACAGCCGCGATACTTCGGCAGATATGAAGAAAGCGTTCAAGACTCTGTCTTTGTTCTTACTCACGCTGGGGAGCATGTGCTCCATCGCCGCGGTGAGCGGAACGCAGCAGAATCTGAAACTGTTTCTCAGTCTCGATCGGCACTACACGCAGGGCGCCGCGGCGCAGATTCTATCGCTTGTGCTGGCATTCAGTATTGTTGGCAGGATCTTGATGGGGTGGATGGCAGATCGCTTCTCCAAGCGTTATGTCATGGTTGCGATCTATCTTATGGTTGCGATCGCGATTCCATTTTTGTTTCTCGGTCGAAGTCCGGCGATTATCGCAACGGCTGCTGCCCTATTCGGGATTGCCCTTGGCGGCGACTATATGATCATTCCGCTGATGACGGCAGAGATTTTTGGGGTAGAGATTCTTGGCCGGCTGATGGGCGTGATTTTGACAATGGGCGGAGTTGCGGAAGCGCTGTCGCCCTGGTGGATCGGCCGTTTGCGGGATACGAGTGGCAGTTATCAGAATGGCTGCCTGGCTTTAGTGGTCATGGCATTGCTGGGCGCCGCGGCCGTGATGGCGCTACCGAAAGCGACAGAATCCGCATGACAACACAACCCATCGTGCGCCTTGCGAGCCTGAAGAGTGTGGATCGTTTTCGGGAGCATATGCGGGCCCTTGGTTTGACGATTCCCTGCGACCAGGAAATTGTAAGTGGACCAGATTCCCCGCTTCGGCAGGCTGTAGTGTGCGGCCGGATGACAATCCCCAACCGGATCGCGGTGCAGCCGATGGAAGGTTGGGACGGAACTGCTGACGGAAATCCGACGGAACACACGATCCGGCGATGGCGACATTTCGGACGGAGCGGAGCGGGCTTGATCTGGGGCGGGGAAGCGGTGGCCGTTTGTCATGCGGGACGTGCCAATCCGAACCAGCTCGTGA
This sequence comes from uncultured Acidobacteriota bacterium, assembly GCA_963787685.1. Classification (GTDB taxonomy): domain Bacteria; phylum Acidobacteriota; class Terriglobia; order Terriglobales; family Acidobacteriaceae; genus Sulfotelmatobacter. Next base: position 1,005,330 of record CAWBED010000013.1, on the reverse strand, counting down.
TTGCGGAACGCACGAAGCACGGCCTCGCGCAATTGCGAACGACATTGCTCGAAGAACACAAGAATGTTGCCGGGAGCAGCGAAACGCCGATCGTAGGCTTGCAGCTCACGCATTCTGGGCGCTACTGCCGACCAAATCTTGGGCATCGTAATGAGCCGCGCATTTTGTATCATCATCCGATTCTTGATCGTCGGCTCGGCCTCACTGCCGACTATCCGCTTCTTTCGGATTCAGAAATCAAGCAGATCATTGAGGATTTTCATCGCGGCGCGGCCGAGGCTGCCACGCTCGGCTTCGATTTTGTCGATATCAAGCATTGCCATGGATATCTTGCACACGAGTTCCTGAGCGCTCATACGCGTCCCGGTGCGTACGGAGGCAGTTTTGAGAATCGAACCCGATTTCTGCGGGAAGTTGTGCAGGGAGTTCGTTCGGTCGCTCCAGGTTTAGAAATTGCTGTGAGGGTTTCGGCGTTCGACACGATACCGTTTCATCCAGATCCGGATCATTCGGTCGACGGAAAGCCAGGGCGCGGCATTCCCGAGATGTGTGACGGGCGTGGTCCCATACCGATGGGGATTCGGAGTCAACACGGAATGTCCAATAGAAATGGATCTCGCTGAAACCATGCGTTTCGTTTCTCTGCTGGAGGAACTGGGAATCCGTCTTGTGAATGTGACTGCGGGGAGTCCTTACTACAATCCTCATGTACAACGTCCCGCGCTTTACCCGCCGTCCGATGGGTATCAACCGCCCGAAGATCCTCTTGCAGGTGTGGCGCGACAGATGGCTGCGACCCGGCGAGTGAAGCAGCAGTTTCCCAATCTTGTATTTATGGGCTCAGCGTACAGCTACCTCCAAGAATTTCTTCCGCAAGTCTCGCAGGCTGCGATCCGCGAAGGGTGGACCGATCTAGTCGGTCTGGGTCGGATGGTGTTGTCGTATCCGGAGATTCTTTGGGATGTGACGAACGGGCGGCCATTGCAACGCAAGCGAATTTGCCGGACGTTCAGCGATTGCACGACCGCTCCACGGAACGGACTTCCTTCCGGGTGCTATCCCCTGGATGACTACTATAAGAATTCCCCGATGGCGGAGCGTCTCAACATCGTGAAAGGCATCGAGGCGAGAAAGCCTGAGAGTCTCTGATACAGGTTCCTGCTGCTTGTGCACCAAACAGTTCAATGCAGAAAACGACTATTGACGCGCTAATTGGGAGAAAGAAACTTCGGCGCAAGGTGCAGGGCATAGCCGCGGCGTTGTTGCCGTATGAGGCCGGAGGAACAATCGCGGTGGAGGCGTTTCAAAAGCATCTTCTTGCGACTCATCAAGCTGGATTAATGAACGCGGTAAATATGGATACCGGCTATGTAAATCTGTTGACCGATGCTGAGAAGCAAGACGTGTTGCAGTGGACGCGAGCCTGTCTCGGTTCGACGACTCGGTTCGTAGCCGGCGCTTACATCGAGGGCCAAGGCGGAGACGTCATTACTCTTTACCGGCGGCAGATGGATGCGATTGTTGCTGTCGGTGGAATTCCGATTCTTTTCCAAACCGAAAGGCTGCACGGGCGATCAGCGCAGGAAAAGGCAAATGTTTATCGGGCTGTGTCCGAAGGCTATCCTGAGGTGTTGGCGTTTGAGCTGAGTGCAAAGTTCGCTCCGAACGGAGAAATCTTCGATGCCGAGACCTTTCGGCGCTTGCTGGACATTCCCGAGATCAAAGGGATGAAGCATTCTTCGCTCGACCGCCTGCTTGAGTTGGGACGACTTCAAGTGCGGGATTCCGTGCGTCCGGACTTCCGGATCTATACAGGAAACGATCTGGGAATCGACATGATCGAATACGGGTCGGACTATCTCCTGGGTCTCGCAACGTTCGCCCCGGAGAAATTTGCCGAACGCGACCGGTTGTGGGAATTAGGAGATGCTGGCTACTACGCGCTGTCCGATGCACTGCAATACTTGGGAAATATCGCATTCCGGGAGCCAGTTCCGGCTTACAAACATTCGGCAGCGGTTTTCTTGCATTTGATGGGTAGAGCGCCGAGTGATCGGACGCACGATGCGAGTCCCAAGCGTCCATCGTGGGAAAAGGAAATATTGCAAGACTGCGCCCTGCGATTGGGAATCGAGATGTTTTCATAGTATTCATGCGGCTTGTGCGATAGCGCAGTAAATAGAATGACTCCATGGATCCCGCAGCCAAGTCCGGGGTGGAAACGTCTGTTCCCCAGGTATCGTCGAACCTGGTTCATGGAATCTCGGCGCGAGTCGGCCACTTCCGCTGGGTAATCTGCGCTCTTCTGTTATTCGGAGTGACCAAGAACTACATGGACCGCCAGGTCCTGGGTGTTCTGAAGACCACTCTCCAGCACGATCTCGGCTGGAACGAAATCGACTACAGCAATCTGGTGTTTGCGTTTCAAGCGGCCTATGCGGTAGGGATGGTCATCGTCGGAAAACTTGTCGACCGACTGGGCACGCGGCTGGGTTACGCGTTGTCGATGATTTTCTGGAGCCTGGCTTCGATTGCGCACGCTGCCGCTGGTTCGTTTTTCAGTTTTCTTGTAGCTCGTTCCGCTCTGGGGTTGGGAGAATCAGGAGTCTTTCCGGCCAGCATCAAGACCGTGGCGGAGTGGTTTCCGCAGAAGGAGCGCGCGCTGGCGACAGGAATCTTCAATGCCGGGTCAAACGTTGGTGCGATTCTGACTCCGCTGATCGTGCCTTGGATCACGATCCACTACGGCTGGCGAACGGCATTCGTCGCTACAGGCTCTCTCGGATTTATCTGGCTGGTGTTCTGGCTCATGCTATATCGGAAACCTGAGGAGCATCCGCGATTGTCGAAGGCCGAACTGGAATACATCGTGAGTGATCGTCCGAAATCTTCTCCCAGGATCAAGTGGGCCAATCTGGTTTCGTACCGTCAGACGTGGGCTTTCGTCATCGGCAAATTCACAACCGATCCAATCTGGTGGTTTCTGCTGTTCTGGATTCCGGATTTCTTGCAGCGCAATCATGGCCTCAAGTTGATGCAACTGGGTTTGCCGATCATGGTGATTTATGTGCTTGCCGACATCGGAAGCGTCGCGGGCGGTTGGCTTTCCTCGTCGATGATTCATCATGGCAAGAGCGTGAACGCGTCACGGAAGATCGCAATGTTGGTGTGTGCGTTGAGTGTGGTTCCCATCGTATTTGCCTACCGGATGCAAAGCTTGTGGGGTGCGGTATTGTTGATTGGACTTGCAGCCGCTGCCCATCAGGGGTTTTCGGCGAACCTGTTCAGCCTGACATCCGATATTTTTCCGGCGCAGGCAGTTGGATCAGTCGTGGGAATCGGAGGCATGGCCGGCGCCATCGGAGGAATGTTGATGGCGAAAATTGTAGGCTATGTGTTGCAGTGGACGGGAAGTTACATGATTCCCTTCGTGATCGCCGGGTCGGCATATTTAGTGGCACTCGGATTGGTTCAAGCCCTCAGTCCCCGTCTCGAGCCCGTGGATGTCGGATCGCTCCCATGATGTTCGATACATTTCGCTTCGACGGCAAGGACCTGCTGGTGACGAGTTCCAGCCGCGGCGCCTGGATGTCGCGGTGAGCGGGACCTCGCGAGCAGTCGCCTCACCTCGGGTTGTAAACATCGATGACTTGAGAGCGCTTGCCAGACGCCGCGTTCCGAAGATCGTATTTAACTATATCGACGGAGGCGCCGAGAGTGAGCAAACTCTGCGCGAAAACCGTCGTGCATTCGATGCCATCACCTTCCGCCCGCGTCATGCGGTCGCGGTGCAAGACCCCAACTTGCGTACCAGTGTCCTCGGCATCGAATTGTCGATGCCCGTCTTGCTTGCACCTGTCGGTTATTGCCGGGTGATGCATCCAGGAGGTGAGGTGGCCGCTGCTCGAGCTGCGGGAAAGGCCGGGACGGCGTACATCCTCTCCACGGTTTCTGGGCATAGGTTGGAGGACGTAAAGGCTTCATCTTCCGGGCCCGTCTGGTTCCAACTTTATTTGACAGGCGGCCGCGCCGCTGCGGAGCAAGCCATGCATCGTGCCATGGAATCTGGGTACACCGTTTTGGTCGTCACCATTGATACGACTGTCATCGGTTTGCGCGAACGCGAGGAACGCGACGGAATGAATCAGCTGTTGCGCGGCAGCATTTGGTCGCAGATTCCATTTATGCCGCAACTATTCACGCACCCACGGTGGTTCTCCCGATTTCTGCTCGACGGCGGGCTCCCGTCCATGCCCAACGTTGTGCTTCCAGAAAAAGGTCCGTTACGAGTTGGCGATGCGCATACTTCGATGAAGCGAGGAGCCTTCTTCTGGCAGGACATGGAATGGATTCGCGATCTCTGGAATGGGCCGATCGTCGTTAAAGGTGTCCTCACCGCAGAAGATGCTCAACGTTCGCTCGATCACGGCGCGGCAGCCATCGTAGTCTCGAATCATGGAGGTCGGCAGCTCGATGGTGTTCCCGCAACGTTGCGCGTGCTGCCGGATATTATTGCGGCGGTTAATGGAAAAGCTGAAGTTCTGCTCGATGGTGGCATTCGCCGTGGAACGGACATAGTAAAGGCTCTGTGCCTGGGAGCACGCGCTGTTCTCTGCGGAAAAGCCTACGCGTATGGTCTGGCTGCTGCCGGTGAAGCTGGCGTTACGCGCGCTCTGGAGATTCTTCGTACCGATTTGGACCGCACGCTGAAATTGCTCGGCTGCGATTCGGTCCGCAAGTTGGATCGAACCTATGTGAATATGCCGAGCGGTTGGACGGAGCAATAGATATAGGGTCGTAGCGGTCCGAATAGATCGTCTACTGTCCGCTGTCGTTGCGCGCAGCGCGGTAGATTTCTTCCACGAGCGCAATACTTCGCCGGCCTTCGCGGCCATCGCAGGCAGGAGTGCCGTTTTCTTTGATCGCGCGAATAAAGTCTTCAAAGACTGCCTGATGCGCCGTGAAGTCGCTTACAACTGGAGAGGCAATGCTCTCCATGTCCTGAGAAGGAGCGCTCACGGTCACTTCGCTGCGGGCCGTTCGTAAGTCCGCAGCGACAATTCGGTCGTGCTCGAGAATGACAGTCCCTTCGGTTCCCGTGGCTTCGATTCGCCTCGGATAGCCTGGAAAAGCCGCCGTGGTGGCTAAGAGAGTGCCGAGCGCACCGCTTGAGAATTCCAGCAAAGCGATCGCAGTGTCCTCGGCTTGGATGTGATGCATGCTTGTCGCAGTGCGAGCGTGGACGCGAGCGACGTCGCCGAATAACCAGAGCAGCAGATCAACTGTATGCACGGCTTGGTTAATAAGAGCCCCGCCACCATCCATTTCCAAGGTGCCGCGCCACTTCGAGCCGCTGTAGTATTCGGGCGGCCGATACCACTTTACTTTCGCATCGACGAGCAATGGGTTGCCAATTGTGCCGTCCTCGATCCACTTCTTAAACTTTCGAATGTCTGGTTTGAAGCGATCCTGGAACATCACTCCCAATTTGACGCCAGCCTTTTGCGCCGCCTCAATGAGTTCATCGGCCCGTTCTACTGAAATCTCAATCGGTTTCTCAGTCAGCACGTGCAGTCCGTGATGCGCAGCCGCAATCCCGTGAAGGCCATGCAAGCCAGACGGGCTTCCGATCGCAACCATGTCCATCGGGCGGTGATTGAGGAATGCTCCGAAATCGTTATACGGTGTCCCCCCATGTTCGAAAGCCAGGCGGTCAACTTTGCTAGGATTGGTGCCATATACGGCAACCAGTTCTGCGCCGGCAATCGCACCAACTGCACGCGCGTGGGTTCCACTGATGTTTCCAGCACCGATCAGCCCGACGTGAATGGTCATGTATTGTCGTGTCCGTAGATGTGTAAATGCGTGATCGAATGCGCGAATATATCACGCGTGGCACAACCGCGCGTGATGAGGGGTACAGCGTTAGCGCTCCTGAAACGAGTGCTTAGAATTCATGATTTGGTTCTTATAGCGGCAGTTGATTTGCCTCTTTGTGACCTGCGGCCTGCGGTTTATTCTTCTGCAGATCAATCACGAATTACCTGCGGCCACTGCGCAATTCGCAAGGAGAAAAAACATGTCGATAAATAATGCAGCGCGACGGGAGTTCCTGAAATTTGGTGGCTCCGGCGCTGCCGGGATGGCATTGGGATCTCTAGCAATTGCCGCAACTGCAGTGCCGGTGCCCGCGTCTTCGATTCAGTTCGACGTGAGGACATTTGGAGCAGCTGGCGACGGCAAGACTCTCGACACCTCAGCCATCGACAAAGCGATTGCAGCAGCCTCCGCAGCGGGCGGGGGGACTGTCACCTTCAGCGCGGGACAATATTTGTGCTATTCGATCCATCTCAAGAGCAATGTTGTCCTCCATCTCGGTGCTGGAGCAACGATTGTTGCCGCCGAGTCGCCGGCCGCCGGAACCGGCGCAGGCTACGATGCTCCCGAACCAAATGCTTGGGACAAGTATCAGGATTTCGGCCACAGCCACTGGCGGAACAGCTTGATGTGGGGCGAGGATCTCGAAAACGTTTGGATTCTGGGTCCCGGCTTGATTTGGGGGAAGGGACTCAGCCGCGGAACTGGCGACAGAGCGCTGGATGCGGGCGTGGGAAACAAAGCCATCAGCTTGAAGAATTGCCGCAATGTCACATTTCGCGATTTTTCGATCCTTCACGGCGGGCATTTTGCCATTCTCGCGACGGGCGTCGACAACTTGACTATTGATAATCTTAAGATCGATACGAATCGCGATGGCATCGACGTCGATTGTTGCCGCAATGTCCGAATCTCGAATTGCAGTGTGAATTCTCCCTGGGACGACGGTATTTGTTTGAAGAGTTCGTTTGGACTCGGCTACGCCCGATCGACTGATCACGTCACTGTTACGAATTGCTATGTGACTGGTGGCTACGAGGAAGGCTCTCTCTTAGATGCGAGTTACAAGCGGATCAGCCCGGACAAGGCCCCGCGAAATGGCAGGATCAAGTTTGGGACCGAGTCGAACGGCGGCTTCCGAAATATTACCGTCTCCAATTGCGTCATCGAACTCTGTCGAGGAATCGCTTTGGAGTCCGTAGACGGAGCCCTGCTCGAGGATGTTTCAATCAGCAACATCACGATGCGAGAACCTGTCGATGTACCTTTCTTTATTCGACTCGGAAGACGCATGCGAGGTCCGGACGGAGTTGCGGTTGGACAACTACGCCGGGTTAAGATCAGCGATGTTGTGGTTTCTGGCGCAGCTTCGCGGCAGGCCTCGATCATCACTGGGATTCCCGGTCATCCGATCGAAGATTTGTCATTCGACAACGTTCTGGTGCAGCACGAGGGTGAAGGCGTGGCGGACAGCGCGAAGATTCAACCACCAGAATTGGAAAAAGACTATCCCGATCCCAACCGGTTTGGAGCTATGCCGTGCCACGGTTTTTTCGTTCGCCATGTGAAAGGAATTTCTTTTCGCGATGTTGAAGTCCGGTACGAAAAAGAGGACTCCCGTCCAGCGGTTCTGCTCGACGATGTCGCCGGGGCGGACTTCACGCATGTAAAGATGGCGCATGCTAATGGCGTCCCGGTATTTGCCTTGAGAAATGTGGCAGACTTCAATCTGTACCAGACGAGGCCGTTTCCCGATACGCATCTCGAAAACGTCCAGGAGCAGACGTTGTAGAAAAGCTCTAGTCGCTTACTTTCAACGGCCAGAGAAGTCTAAAGCGCCGACCGGGTGAGGCAGAGGACTAAATCTTCACACGGCGGTTCCTCGCTTGGCGCCAGTTGACTAATACCCTTTTACTTTGATCACGAAGTACGTAAATCCCTTCGAGCCTTCGAGCAGGATTTGATGCGGCACCTTCGCCGGAATGCGTACGACATCTCCAGCAGCGAGGGTCCGGTGCACGCCACCCTCGATTCTTCCGTCGCGCTTCTCGTGCGGCTCGGTGGTTTCACCGCCTACCATGGTGCCGCCTACGACCAGCGTGGCAGAGCCGGACTGCACAAAAAAGACGTCGGCTTGGTTTTCGTGCCATTCAACGACTCCATCCGCCTCACGGCGCGAGAGCATAAAGGTATCGTTCGGAAAATCGGCTAACCGTCTTGTCGCAAGGTGGTGCGGGCTCGTGCTGGCTTCGGTCTTGAGTTGCTGTTCGACTTGCGTGAGAGATGCCACTGTCCAAAGCTGAAATCCGTCTGGAACCGTGTCCTGCGCGACGGCCAGCGCCGAAATAATCAGGAGAAGTTTGGAGAGCAACCGCTGCATGTTTCACCTCATCAATCTTTAAGTAGAGTTCGGCGCACCGCGCGACTTTAAGGTCTGAGCACGGACGTGTCAAGACTGCTCGTGGCGGGAAGAATTAAAGGAAAACTTCAAATTCGCGAGAACGATGTGGCGGAATCTGCAGATGTTGCACGCGAGCTGCTTGTACCTATGATGTGGGAAAACGGCAGTGTAACCGGGACGCGATTATGCGGTAGTGCTGAAGATGTTTCTTGGAAAATTCTCGTTTGACTCTTACGCTAGGACGGTTGCAGGGTGCAGAATGGGAAGGTAACGATTAAACGACTAGCTGGTGCAGCATGGACGACAAAATCGATAGCGTACTCGACGAAGTAGCACGAGGTATTTCCCGCCGTAATTTCATCAAAGGCGTCATCTGCGGCGGAGCAGCCGTTTCCTCAGCAGGGTATCTCTTCCGTGCCTCCAGTCTGTTTGGACAGCCGGGAGGCACCGGCGACCGACTCATCACGATCAATGTTAACGGCCAACAGCGCCGCGTTGACGTGATGAAACAGGAAACCTTGGCGTGGACGCTCCGCTACAAATTGGGTCTCACCGGAACCAAACTCGGATGTGACCGCGCCGAATGCGGTGCCTGTACGGTTCTGATCGATGATGTTCCGCACTACTCCTGCTCGGTGCTGACCCATACTGTCCGCAGCAAGAAAGTCTTGACCATCGAAGGCCTGGCCAGTGCCGACGGAACGCTTCATCCCGTCCAGCAGGGAGTGATCGACGAGCAGGGATTCCAGTGCGCCTTCTGCATGTCGGGCTTCATCATGTCGGCTGTTGGATTTCTGAAAACGAATCCCAACCCCACGCGCGCGGAACTTGCTCATGGAATCTCCGGAAATCTGTGCCGCTGCCAGGACTACGACAAGATTCTTACCGCGATGATGCGTGGAGCTGAGAATCTGAGGAAGGGGAACGTCCATGCCTAGCGAATGGAAGCCGAACCAGCAAAAATTCGGCGCGCAGTACAAAGTTCTTGGCAGGGACTACACCACGCCAGATCTTTACGCGAAAGTAACGGGCAAATCGAAATATGCGGAAGACTTTCGAGCCGAGGGCATGTTGTTCTGCAAGCTGCTCCTGAGCCCCGTCCCACACGGCCGCGTAAAGCGGCTAGACCTCAGCAAAGCTCTTGCCATGCCCGGAGTGAAAGCCATCCTGACACAGGACGATTTGCCTGCGCCGGCTGACAGCGTGACCGATCTGGGTGTAACCATCAAAGCGAACAAGCAGGGGGAGAAAGCCCTGACTATGGAGCCGCTCTATCAGGGTGAGCCCATTCTCGCTGTTGCGGCGGTGGATGAACTCACGGCTGCCGAGGCTGTTGAAAAGATCGATATCGAATTCGAACATCTGCCCTTTGCTTTGGATCCGCTTGACTCTCTGCGTCCCGACGGACCGAATCCGCGAGTAGAAGGCAATGTCTGGATCAAGGATCCTCCTCCGGCCGCAAAACCTGGCGAGAAGCCGCCGAGTCCTCCACCGCCGCATGTAGGGGAATTGAAGTGGACACATGACGATTTCGCCGAAATGAGGCATGGGCGTTTGCCGATGGGTAAGCCTCAAGACGAATGGAGCTTCGGCGACGTCGAGGAGGGATTCAAAGCCGCGGCTCTCGTTCTTGACGAAACTTTCGCGACACCCGACACAAGCCACGAAACTCTGGAACCACGCACCGCTCTGGCCTACTGGCAGAACGGAAAAGTATTTGTACACATGGGCACGCAAAGCACGGTGCAGACGCTCGCGAGCTTGGGCCGATGGCTGAACATGGATCCCAATCAGATCGTGCTGATCAGCGAATACACAGGCGGGGGATTTGGCAGTAAAGCGACCGGCTATGTCTTCGCGATTATCCCGGCTTTGTTGTCGAAGAAAGCGGGCGCTCCGGTGATGATGCGGATCAGCCGCGAGGAAGAACTCTTCATTGGACGGGCCAGGCCTGGCTTCCAAGGCCGTATGAAAGTCGGATTCGGCAAAGACGGCCGGATTATCGCTGTCGACATGTACGCAATCTGCAACAACGGTCCCTACGATGCCGTTGGTGACACAAGTGCATCCGGCATGATCGTTTCCTTGCTCTATCAGCCGCAGGCCATGCGCTGGCGAGGCGTAACAGTTCTGACAAATACGCCGCCGCGCGGGGCGCAAAGCGCACCGGGTGGAATGCAGGGCATCATCATGATGGAGCCCGTACTCGCCAAAGCCGCACGGCAGTTGTCTCTCGATCAGGTCGACATTCGACGAATCAATTGTCCGGAAGGGAAGGCGCCATGGGGACCTGTGCGAGACGGCAAGCGAGCCCATTCGACGAGCGCGTTCCTCAAAGAGGCTTTCGATCGTGGCGCGGAACAGTTCCAATGGAAAGAGCGCATCGCGCGTCCGAAACGAAGCGGGAGCAAGGTGCGTGGAGTGGGCGTTTCGACCAGCGGCTTTTATGCGGGTTCCACTGGATACGATGGACTATTCATCATTCGGCCCGACGGCCGAATCTCCATTCAGTCCGGCATTGGCAATCTCGGAACAGAGTCCATCAGCGACGTTCACCGGGTTGTCGCCGAAGTGCTGGGTGTGCCGTGGGAAAAGTGTGATGTTACGTGGGGCAACACGTCGAAGAACTTGCCTTGGACCTGTGTCTCTGGGGGAAGCCAGACCACTCATGCGATGACTCGGGCTGCGCACGCCGCGGCCACCGACGGGAAAAAGAAACTCCAGGAAATCGCAGCCAAAACATACGGCGGTACGCCGGAACAATACGAAGTGGGAAACGAGCGCGTCTATCGCAAGAGCGGCGGCAAGGGCATGACGCTCGCACAAGCCGCGCAGCACGCGATTCAACTGGGCGGCATTTACGACGGCCACGAGGCGCCCGAAGACGTCAACAAGTACACCAAGGCATCCATCGCGGCGCTCGCGGGTCAGGGTTTGATTGCTGCGGCGAAGGACAAATATTCCCACGATGGCCAGACATTTTCTTACGTTGCCAGCTTTGCCGAAGTGGAAGTGGATCTGGAGACCGGCAAATACTACATCACGGATTTTCTCGCCGTGGCCGATGTTGGGACGGTTATCCATCCCAAAGCTCTTGGCGGACAGGTGCTCGGCAGGTCAACCCTAGGGATTGGGCACGCGATCGGCCAGAAGTGGGTATTCGACCCGCAGTATGGCCACATGATGTCTAGGCGCTTCTACTACACGAAGCCCCCGTCAATTCTCGACACGCCCGTCAACATGCAGTGGGCGGCTCTCGACATTCCTGATCCCGAAACACCGGTGGGGGCCCGCGGCATCGGCGAGCCTCCGGTGGGTGGGGGTTGCGGAGCGATTCTAAATGCTCTTTCGGATGCCCTCGGCGATGAAATTTATCGCCGTGCGCCTGTGAACCTTGACACGATTCTGACATCGCTCGAAGCAGGCCGCCCGATGCAGGATCCGTTGACCGCATTTATATAGCGGCGGTGGACAGACGTTCGCAAACTAATCGTGCGGATCGAGCAGGTGAAAGCAACGCGGTGAAAGGGAGAGAACCATGGCGGTAATCCGGGACATCATGCCGGCCTTTCAATTGTTCCAGCCAAGTTCTGTCGTGGACGCGCGGAAGCTTCTTGAAGAGCATGGGGGCGACGCGTGGGTGATGGCGGGCGGCCTCGACAGCTTCGATTGGCTTAAAGATCGCATTAAGAAGCCGAAGGTTCTGGTCGACCTGAGCGGCATCGAAGAACTTCGCGGTATCCGCACGACGGCGGACGGAATCGAGATCGGCGCCATGACGACCTTGACTCAAGTTGTGCAGCATCCCGTGATCCGGGAAAAATATAGCCTGCTTTCGCAGGCCGCCGAAGTCGTGGCATCGCCGCAGATTCGCAATCAGGGAACTCTTGGCGGCAACGTGTCGCAGGACGCACGCTGCTGGTACTATCGCGCCGGTTGGCCGTGCTATCGCGCGGGCGGCAACATCTGTTATGCAGACACGCCCGTAGGCCGGAATCGCGAGCACGCGATCTTGCATGCGGAGCGCTGCGTCGCGGTGAATCCATCCGATACTGCGCCGGCTTTGATCGCGCTCGACGCCAAATTTGTCGTGCAGACTCCCAAAGGCCAGCAAGTCATCGACGCAGAAGACTATTTCCTCGGTCCCGAGATTGACATCACTCACATGAATATTCTCCGGCCTGGATACCTGCTTACCTCGATCCGAATTCCGAGCACGTGGGCCGGTGCGCAGTTCTACTTCGAGAAGGTGCGCGACCGCAACGTGTGGGATTTTCCGCTGATGAACGTGGCATCGGCAATGAAGATCACTGGCGACTCCATTCAGGATATCCGCCTCGCGGTGAATGCAGTCGCGGCGCGACCGCTTAGGCTCAAAGCGGTGGAAGACTCCGTCCGCGGCAAACAACGCAGCGCTTCGACCGGCGAAACGGCCGGGAAACTCGCGATTCAGGGAGCGATCCCGCTGCAATTCAATGCCTACAAAATTCCTCTAATGAGAAATCTTGTGAAACGTGCGATCGGCGGCGTGCAGGAGGCAGCATGGGCATCGTAGAGTGGGCGACAAGTCCGCTGGGGCAGAGCGTCCCCATCCACATTGCTTGGGTCTTGATCTGGGTGGCGTTGATGGCAGGGATGCTGTTTCTAGTAGTCCACGCGATTTATGTCCGGTACTTTGCGAAGGAAAAGGAATTTGCCGCTGTCCCACTTCCACCATCCGCCGCACATTTACCCGTTCGAATCCCGCGGCATTCGCTGGCCGCTCGGCTTTTTCACTGGATCATGGCCGCGTCCATGCTCGTTTTATTGTTTACCGCGTTCCTGCCGAAAGTTGGCGTTCAATTTAACTGGGTGGTCTACCACTGGATCGCCGGCACAGTTCTCACCGTCTCGATCCTTTTTCACATTGTCCATGCCAGCTTCTTTATGGACTTCTGGTCGATCTGGCCGGATCGCGCGGATCTCGAAGACGCGCGGAACCGACTCCTGAGTTTCTTCGGAAAGCCCGCCCCACTCCCGCGCAAATTTGCCAAGTATCCTCTTGAGAACAAGCTCTATCATGGTGTCGTTATGCTGACCGGACTCGCCGCGATTATCACTGGAGTCTTCATGATGTTGCGGGTGCGCACCATCTTCTTCCCGCGCAATCCTTATCTGTTCAGCGACATGACCTGGGGCCTGATGTATGTGTTGCATGGACTGGCTGGCGTCGGCTTCATCACCCTGGTGATTGTTCACATCTACTTTGCTGTTCGCCCGGAGAAGTTGCCGATCACCGCCTCGATGATCGTAGGATCGATGAGCCGCGAATTCTATCTGAAGGAGCACGACCCGAGGAGATGGGTTGTGAAACCTCTAGGCAGCGCTCAGGGAGGGATGTCCGATGGCGATTGAATTTCTCGAGCGCTGTGATGTCATCGAAGAGTGCTACGAGTTCATGCTGGCTTATGCCGGCCAGGGATTGCCGACCGACGAGGGAAGCCAGGCAGGGAGCCAGATACGCGGGTACTTGCAGCGAGCGGCTGACTCGCTCACCGGACTTGCCCAGAGCTGCACGATCGCGTTGACGGAGCAACGATTGGAGGCCGCACAACGATATCAGGCTTTTGTCTCGGTCCTGTATCGCGACGCGCAGGATTCTCTCGCTGCCGTCGAGTTGGTCCTCGCCCAGCCCACCATCAGTTCTCAGTTAATCGATAACCTCAATGCATCGATCCACCTGCGAGCACTGCTGACTGACCTCTTTCTCATCGGAGAAGTTCTACGAGTAAGAAGCGGGATGCCGGTTGAGTCCGCAGGATGAACGATACAACCTCGCCTCGGAGCCGCATGCTCCAACGCCTATTCGCGGAGTGATTCGGAATCGGTTAGTTGCTCACCATCGATTAAAAATGTCTTTCGCCGATTCCGTCGCAGGTAAACTTGCTTCGGGTAACGCTCGCGATTTGGCTTCTCTCCGTGAGAGGCCGATAGCATCGGCCGCTGGCTGGCTGTGCTAGCATGACTTTCCATGAGCACGTGGATGGCGGACATTCGATTCGCTCTTCGCTCTTTCGCAAAGAACCGCTGGTTCACTCTGGTAGCAGCGTTGTCTCTAGCGATCGGTATTGGAGCGAACACCTCCATCTTCAGCGTTGCTAACGCGCTGCTGTTCCGACCTCTGCCGTACGACAGTCCCGACCGATTAGTAATCCTGTGGAATGGTTCACCCGGCCTAGGCATTACCCAAGATTGGTTTTCCACCGCGCAGTATTTCGACATAAAGACAGGGCACCACGGGTTCGAGCAGGTCGCGATTGCGATTGGCGGCAATTACAACTTGACCGGGCAAGGCGATCCGGAACGAGTGGGCGTCATGCGGGTCTCATCGAATCTTCTTCAAATGCTCGGCGCTCGTCCAGCGTTCGGCCGATTGCTGACGCCGGATGAAGATTCGCCGGGGCGTCCGTCTACCGCTGTTCTGACCGACGGAATGTGGGCGCGACGTTTCGGCCGTGATCCGCACACGATCGGCCAGTCCGTCATCATCAATGGACAATCTTATGAAATCGTCGGCATCCTTCCTCAGAGCTTTTCTCTGCCTCAGGAAGTTCTGCCACTGCTCGACGGAACGGAGCAGGCCGAAATCTTTCTGCCGTTGCCACTGACTCCGGCCGCGGCCTCGCTGGTTCGGGACCACGAAGATTACAACATCGTCGGTAAGCTGAAGCCGGACGTCTCACTGCCGCAAGCTCAAGCCGAGATGGATACCATCACGGCCGGGTTACGCCGCGAATTTCCGGAGAACTACCCTCCCAACGGCGGGTTGACGTTCAGCATTGTGCCGCTTCTTGAACAGGTCGTTGGCAATGTGCGTCGCTCATTGTGGGTGCTGCTTGGGGCAGTCGGTTTTGTGCTGCTGATCGCATGTGCCAATGTCGCCAACCTCATGTTGGCGCGGGCCGTGGCGCGCCAGCAGGAAATTGCCGTGCGGACAGCCATGGGGGCAACCCGATGGCACATTCTTCGCCAATTATTGACGGAGAGCCTGCTGCTCTCGCTCAGCGGTGGCGCGCTGGGCATCTTCATCTGCCTTTTCAGCATGAGGTGGATCCACGTCTTGGGAATAAAAAGCATCCCACGACTGCAGGGCGTGGGAATCGATGGACGCGTGCTCCTGTTTACGCTGCTGCTCTCGGTCTGCTCCGCCGTTCTCTTCGGTCTTGTCCCGGCTTGGCGCGTTTCCAGGCTGGATGTGAATTCGACCCTGAAAGATACGATCCGGGGTTCGGCAGGAGCGAGTGCGGTCTGGGGTCGCGGCAATAATTTCCGGCGGTTGCTCGTCGTGTCGGAGCTTGCACTTTGCGTAGTCCTGTTAATCGGTGCGGGACTTCTGATTCGAAGCTTCACACGCCTGCAGAATGTATCGCCTGGATTCAACCCGCAGGGTGTGCTTACGTTTGACCTAACGATGACCGGTCAAAGATACGACGACAAGAAAGCAGTGCTGAATACCTATCGCCAACTTTGGGACCGGCTCGAACATTCGCCAGGGGCGATCGCGGCGGGTGGAGTTACGTCAATGCCCTTGAGCGAGGCCTTTGCTTGGACGCCGATTACCGTCGAGGGGAGGATGCCACTTCCCGGGGAGAAATTTCTCAACGCAGATGAGCGGCTTGTTGGCGGACACTATTTTGAAGCGATGGAAATACCCCTACGTCGTGGACGATTCTTCAGCGAACAAGACGACATGACAAAGCCGATTGCGGTTATCGTCGATGAATACATGGCCGATCAACTCTGGCCGGGACAGGACCCGATTGGTAAGCGAATTCATATCGTCCAACTCGAGTCGAAAGATCCATGGCAGACGGTTGTTGGCGTGGTCGGACGCGTGAAGCAGGATTCTCTTGACTCTAACCCGAGGATCGCTTTCTACCTGGCCCATACGCAATTCCCCACGAGGGCCATGACGGTAGCCTTCCGCGGCCGCACAGATCCAGCCGCTATGCTCGCGGCCTCCAAGAAGGAGCTGCGGAACCTCGATCCGGATCTTCCGATGTACTCTGTTCGAACGATGGAGCAGCGGGTGAACGAATCGCTGGCCCAGCGGCGTTTTTCTATGTTGCTCCTGGGAGTATTCGCGAGCGTCGCTCTCGCCCTCGCTACGATCGGCATCTACGGAGTGATGGCATACCTGGTCAATCAGGGAACTCGCGAATTGGGGATCAGAATCGCGCTTGGTGCTTCACCGCGCAACATTCTGACTCTTGTCGTCCGGCAGGGGATGGTGCTCGCTTTCGCCGGCGTAATGCTTGGTTTAGCCGCGGCTTTCCTGCTCACGCGGCTGATCCGAAGCCTCCTATTCGGCGTGGAAGCCTTTGACCCGATCACTTTTGCCGGAACCTCTTTCCTGCTGGCGATAGTCACGCTGCTCGCCTGTTACATTCCAGCGCAACGCGCCGCTCGAATTGACCCTTTAATCTCGCTGCGTTGTGATTAGCCCGGCTTTTTCTCGTCGACAGCGAGGCGAGCGCGATACGAGGTGAGGTCGGGGCACTCATAGCAACGATGCGCCAGCATTAGTCCTAGTCAAAGTCAATCTTCTCGAATCCCAAACCTTGCAGCAGACTGTCGATCGTAGAAACTGCATTTTGCTGGGCGGTTCGCAAAATGCCATCGGACAATGCAGCCTCTTGCAGCTGACGTTCTGCCTCTTGTCGCACCTGCGTTTCCAGATTCGGGTCGGTAGGTACCAGCAGCCCGGTTTGCCTGGAATACACTCGTGTCTTCGTGCTGTCGATTCGAGTTCGAAATATTTGCGGTGCCGGAAGATGCAACTGAATCTGCTTGCCATTGACTCTGACGTCGCCGGGCTTCAAGTCTGTGAAATCGATTCCGGCAACCACTTCGCCATGCACCAACATCAGCAGGCGATCTCCTGCCAGAAAATTAGGGAGGATGGGGTTTTCTTTCGCGCCGGTCACCACCTTGTCCATCGTGTACACCACGGTCTCCAGTCGCTGCAATCGTTGAATACGATCGACGACGGTAGGCTGGCTCACGTCGATAGTGAGAGCTCTACCAGTCACTCTTGACCATGCATGTCTCAACAGCTCGCGGCCCGAACTGCGCGACAGCATCACCCACCCAACCGAGCCGACTGATAGTACCCCGAGGAATATCCCGACGATCAGAGCGAGCGCGGCGAACCGATAGGATCGAACCGGTCTTAAAAGGCGAGCGGCCGGATCAGGAAAGCTAGGCATTTTGAAAGGCTATCACTAGGACAAGATGGACTACTCGGCCTCGAAGGGAAGAACCGAGCTCCGATGCAACCCACTCTCTCATTGTCCATCAGAAGGCGCTACCTGCGATGCCTGAGTTTTTGGGAGGGTATATTTCCAAAGATCATTGAACTTTCCGCCGCCTGCGACGGACAGATAATCGCCGCCGCCGAAAAGCCAAAGGTTTCCGGCTGTATCGATCCAACCAGTTAAGCTGTCACGGGCTCCGGGAACATTTCTTGGCGTTCCCGTTCCTTTTGTTCCATAGTGCCCCGGTTGGTCCGTCGAACTGGCTCCGCTCATCCAGGTCCACTCGCCGCCACTGAGCTTCCACAAATCGTTAAGATCGCCGAAGGTGGTGGAGACCGAGGCAAACCCAAATCCACCGAAGAGCCAGAAAGCCCCCGACGAATCCGTCCAACTCAGAGCATTTGTACGCGCTCCGGGAACATTATTTGGACTCGGCTTGCCCAACGTGCCGTAGATTCCTGGTTGGGCGATGACCTTGGCACCGCCCATCCATGTCCATTGCCCGGCGTTGAACTTCCAGAGGTCATTGAGACTGCAAGGCAGTGCTCCTCCAGATTGACGGCAAAGCGCTCCGTTCGAATCATTACCTTGTCCGCCGAAGAGCCACAGATTTCCGGACCCGTCGATCCATGCGACTGAGTCGCTTCGGGCTCCCGGAACGTTGTGAGTGCTAGCGTCTCCCAGGGTTCCGTACCTCCCGAACGCGTTGAAAACCTTCGAACCGCTGATCCAAATCCATTCTCCGCCACTGTATTTCCAGAGATCATTGAGAATTCCAAGGTTTCCATTTGAGTCGTAACCGAACCCGCCGAAGAGCCATAAATCACCGGCGGCATCGGTCCACGTGGAACCGCTGACGCGTGCCCCCGGAACATTGGACCCCGCCGCGGCACCCTTCGTGCCGTACTCGCCTTTTTGATCTGCCGTTGCCGCTCCGCTCATCCACGTCCATTCGCCTGCACTATATTTCCAGAGATCATTGAGTCTTCCACGAGCCCCGGTAGAATCGATTCCGAGTCCGCCGAATATCCAGAGGTTACCGGACTTGTCGATCCAACTGAGGGCTTGATAGCGCGCTCCTGGAACATTGCCTGGTGCGGCAATCCCGCGACTTCCGTAAGTTCCTGATTGCTCCGTCAAGTTCGAACCGCTGACCCACGTCCATTCTCCATCGCTATATTCCCAGAGGTCATTCAAATCCCCTCCCTGCGCATTGGCTGAGTCGTTGCCGTACCCACCGAAGAGCCAGAAGTTGCCCGACAAGTCGACGGCGCTCACGGGGCTCACGCGCGCACCGGGAGTGTTATCAGGGGACGCCACACCTTGGGTACCATACACTCCCAACTGATTGATGCTGTTGGAACCGCTCATCCATGTCCAACCAGTGAACGAAGAGCGAGAAGGCGCTGAAGCGGCTTCCGTGGCGCCAGCGCAGGCAGCAAGGCTCAGCAACAAGGTTCCCGCGATCAAAAATGGACGCAACCTTAACCTGATTTCCATACGACAGCTCCGATTTGAATCTGAAAACCCAGGTCGGCCCTAATTGTTCCGCCGATAACTTAGATGCAATCGCCCACAGCGTTGCCGTCTGGAAGACGGGGGGAGAGGTTTCTGCGGGTTCAGTTCAACCAAATATGCGCTCAGGTGCTCAGAAAGCTTACTCGAAAACGGTCGCGCGCGGTGGGATTAAAAAGCGCCTGAAGACGCTCGCATTCTGGAGAGCCACAGGTGCAAAAGTTTTCATCTTCTGAATTCCGAGTAGCTTGATGAAGGCCTCCCCCATCGGCGTTGGAAATCTTTGAAATAAGAGGTGGGAATGTGCAGAAGATGTGGATGAAAATGATGCCATTGAGAAGGCTAGGCGGGTAAAGAACGCTTCTATTCCAAATGCCTCCTTTCTTACGTGTTTTGAAACTTCATATCCTAAGCAGGCAGGCTTGGAGGCGGTGAGTTTTCAAAATTGGACGAGTTGGCTGACAGGCTGGCTAGTCTCCTATTCATGGTCCTGCTCATTCAGCCCTGAATCGTTTGGGAGAGGCCTGTCCCGGAATCGGGTCCGCGAGTTGCCCTCCTGAATGCTCTCAGAGAGCTCATTCCGTAGGATATTCAGACCCGACAAGGCGTCACGAATTGCCATTCGCTCCTCTTCCGTCCCACCGTGATCTCTGTTGAGCTCTTGTATGCGGGACGTGATCGCCTGTTCTGCCGCTTTAACGTGTTTGGGCAACTTGGAGCGATCCGTCTCCAAAATGGCCGCCTCGTAAGACGGCAGCCAGGGATAATCGGCTGTCATAAAGGCTCCTGGGCACCACACGATGCGAATGGCACCGTTACTCTTGATTTCTAGAGCTACAATTGTTGCCTGATGGCCGCAAATCGCGAAGCAGGAATTCTGTCCAATTACGCTTGTTGGGTAGGGAAATCCCTGACAGGCGAGAACTCACTCTCCGTCGACAAAATACGGTTCCCCCAATGTGAGGTCATACTCGAGCCCGAACGAAATTCTTCCTTCTCATGAACAGTCCAACTCATCCGGAACCAAATCAAGGGCGGACCGGGCCCACAATTCTTCACGTCGATGACACGGATGCGCAACGGTACGCGATATCCCGCATGCTGCTACATGCCGGATTTGAGGTGCTTGAAGCGAGAACGGGGAGAGAAGCGTTGGAGATGGTCGGGGACCTTCCCGACCTCGTGATTCTGGACGTGAACCTACCCGATATCTCCGGCTTTACCGTCTGCAAACAGATCAAGGGGAATGAATCGACGTCGCGAATTCCGGTCCTGCATCTTTCTGCGACCATGGTGTCGACGGATGCCAGAGTAGCGGGTCTCGAAGGCGGGGCCGATGCGTATCTGGTTCAGCCCGTGGAGCCGAATGAGCTGATCGCTACGATTCGAGCGCTCTTGCGTGTCAGGCGAGCCGAAGAAGCATTGTGGAAATCGGAACAGCAGTATCGTCTTTTCTTTGAGACCAACCCTCTTGCGTGCTGGGTTTTCAGTACATCGGATCTCAAGATTCTTGCTGTGAATGAAGCGGCGGTAAAACAATACGGGTATTCACGAGAAGAATTCATGACGCTAAGTTTCGGGGACATAAGTCCACAGGAGTGGGCGAACCGGATCGGGTCCGAAGTGCCCCCGTTTCGCTCTGCCACCGCGCTTCAACACAAGACGAAAACCGGCGAATTGATCGACGTGGAGGAAGTATGGGCCCCGCTACACCTTAGCGGGAGCGACGCCCGACTTGCCATCGTCCAAAACGTATCTGAGAAGTTGAAACAAGAGGAAACACGAAGGCGGGAAGAGATGCGGCGCCTACTGCTGGAGCGCGTTCTGCAGGCTCAAGAAGAGGAGCGGCAACGAATCGCACGCGAGCTGCATGACGAGGCCGGTCAACTGATGACATCTCTCCTGGTGGGGTTAAGGGGAGTCAGCGACGCTCGGCAATTGAAAGACGCGAAGACTCAAGCCAAAGCGCTGCGAAAGATTGCGTCGCAGGCAATCGAAGAAGTGAGCCGTCTGGCGCGGGGGTTGCACTCCAGTGTTCTCGACGAACTTGGTCTAAGAGATGCATTGCAGCGGTTCATCCGCGACTATGCCGCAGCGCATCGCGTTCGGGTGAATTTGGATTTCGGTCAGACTCCATTTCCACGACTGGATAAACCCGCTCAAATCGGTCTCTATCGCATCATCCAGGAAGCGTTGACGAACGTTGCTCGTCATTCACACGCGGGAACAGTTTCAGTCGTCTTCGATTGGCAGGAACCGGCTCTCCGTTTGCGGATCCTCGACGATGGCGCAGGCTTCAGGTCGCGGGAAGTACGAGACCGTCCGTCGAATCATCTGGGCATCGAAGGCATGCGACAACGAGCATCCATGCTGGGAGGAACGTTTCACATCAATTCTGAGCCTAACAAAGGTACGCAGATCGAAGTGCACCTGGCTCTTCCGCAATTCGAGAAGCAATCTCAAGAATGGAAAGTCTCTCAATAACTGATGCCTAGAACTGGGAAAATTCGACTGGTGGTGGCCGATGATCATGCCATTCTACGAACTGGTTTGAGGATGCTGATCAACGCCCAGCCAGACATGGAAGTCGTGGGAGAGGCAGAGGACGGGATCGAGGCCGTGCAAGCGGTACAGAAAGTAAATCCTGACGTCGTTATACTCGACGTGACCATGCCGAGATCGGGCGGATTAGATGCGATTAAGCACATTGCAGCGCGAAATCGCTCGACCCGGGTTCTGCTTCTCACGATGCACGAGGAGCCTGCTTATCTGAGGACCGCTTTGGCCGCAGGAGCATCAGGTTATGTGTTGAAGAAGAGTGTGGATGCTGACTTGTTGTCCGCCATTCGGGCCGTTTCCAAAGGGCGAACCTATGTTGACTCTGAACTTGCAGAAATTCTGGTTCGCGATGCGTTTAGCAAAGACGACATCGCCGGCTCCGCAGCGAATAGCGTGTTGAGCGATCGCGAATTGCAAGTGCTGAAGCTTGTCGCCGAAGGTTTCAGTAGCCGCGAAATCGCCGAGCAAATCTACATCAGCACAAAAACGGTGGAAACCTATCGCGCCCGTTTCGCGGAGAAGTTGGGCCTGAAATCACGGGCACAGATCGTGCGGTATGCGCTAAATCTCGGCCTCCTGTCTTCTGAGAAATTCACGATTGGCAAGAAGCGCACAAAACTCCAACCATAGTTTGTTCGATACCTTACAGAAATTAGGAAAATCCCCGACACTTTCTTTCTCCTTCCACTGGCAACATACGAAGTTGCGCTCACCAGCGTCGACCGAGGGATAGAGGCAGTGGGTCCAGGGGCGAAGACTATTCTCTGTGTGGAACGTGAAGGCGCTCAAAGAGAAGAGCGTGCAGCCGCCCTGGCAGAAGCGGGGTTCGCTGTCGTCCTAACAAATGACGTACGAGAAGCTTTGAGGATCTTTATCTCCCATGAGTTGGACGCAGTTTTATTGGAGTTGCGTTTAGGGAACGGAAAGAAAAACTCCTTGCGTGCGGAGATGAATTCAATTCGTCCACGTGTGCCGATCGTAGCGCTCTGCTCGGAAGATTCCAGAAGGAGCACAGCGGCTCGCTTCTTTGACCACACTTTTCGAGACGGGAAAGGGAACGGTCCCTTGATTGCGATTCTTCGGCAATTATTGGAGCAAGACGACGGCCCAACAAAATAATGGGTTGGCTTATCCTATGCCACGATTTCGGCGGCTCTCTCAGCGGGTGCGCAAGGGAAGGTAACGAGAATAGTTGTGCCGCCGCTGTCGGATTCGATAGTCAGTCCTCCGCCCATTTGCGTGACCCGTTCCCGCATGCCTCGCAATCCGACGCCAGTGCGGATTCCCAGTTTTATCTGCTGTTGCTTTTCTTTAGGGATTCCGCGCCCGGCATCTCGGATTTCGAGATTCAAGCAATCGGATCCGCTGTTAGTCGGATGGTGGCGGTGGGGCTTTGCGAGTGTCGATGAATATTTCCCAACCCCTCTTGCACAATTCTGAATACGGCCGTCTCCAGTTCGGGTGTAAATCGTTCGAAGCCTGGCGAAACGTCAAGACTGACCTGGATGCCGCTTCTTTGGCTGAACTCCTCGACATACCAACGAAGAGCGGAAGGAAGTCCCCTTTCATCGAGTAGAGGCGGATGCAACAAGTGTGAAATTGTCCGAATGCCCTGAAGAATCTGTTGGACGAAGGCCCGATTTTCAAGGAACGCTTTGTTTGCTTGCGGACTTAGCGACGACAATTCCGACTCGAGGACAGCCATATTCATACTAATGGCGGCAAGCAATTGCCCTACACTGTCGTGCAGTTCCCGCGCGATCCGTCTTCGTTCCTCGTCCTGCAACTGCAAAATACGGCCTGAAAGTTCTCGAAGACCTTCGTTCGCGATGTTGAGTTCGGCCGTGCGTTCACTTACCCGCATCTCCAAGGTGGTGTTTAGTTGTGACAGTTCGCGACGAGCTATTTCCGCGGCTTCAGCCTGCTGGCGCGCGGTTGTTTCGGCCCGTTTCAGTCGAAGCAGCGCGCCGACGGTGGCCACCAATTCTGCGCGATCGATGGGCTCCGCCAGGTAAGCGTCCGCCCCACCTTCAAGACCCTGAACTCGCGATTGGGGATCGACGAACGTAGAGGAAACATGCAGTACCGGAATGTGGGTGGTGAAGGGATCCGCTTTTATTTTTCGGCAAACCTGAAAGCCGTTCATGTCAGGCAGGTTGATGTCGAGAGTGATCAGGTCGGGAAGTTCTGCGGCACGGGCAAGTGCTTCCGCACCGGTTCTCGCTTCGATTACCTGATACCCGGCGTCGCGCAGCGAACGAACAACCGAATAGCGGAGCGCATCATTGTCGTCGACCGTAAGAATCCGGATGGTTTCGTTGCCAGGCGGGTCGACCCGAAATGCTTCCCAGCGGGCGGAGTCTTTCATCTCGATGGAGTCAGACATTACCGGCCACTCTCCCCGATACCAGATTGAGAGGAAATCCTGCTTTGCTGAAAGCATCGGCAAAATGTGCCAGAGACAGCTCCCGAGACCGAGATTCCTTGGAGACAATTGCTACCGCGTCTGAGAGCAACATCCGCTCCCGCGCATCCAGTACCTTCGAAGTGTGAATAATGACCGGGATCTTCGCAGTCCGCGGATTTTCCTTGAGCTTGCTGAGCACTTCAAACCCTGATAGATCCGGCATCGCCAGATCAAGAATCACCAAATCCGGGCTACCCTCGCTGGCCCGCCGTAGACCCTCTTGGCCTCCATTTGCTTCGGAGAACCTCAGTTCCGCCTGCCCCAATACAGACTTGACCAAGTATCGGGAAACCTCATCGTCATCAATGATTAGGACTTGCCGCTGTGTCAGGCGCTTCGCAATTGTGTCGAGCTGATGAATCAGCCAGCCCCGATCGACCGGTTTGGGATGAAATCCGTCCGCACCCAGCGCGAGAGCTTTTTCTTGATTGTCCACGACGGTGACGACGAATATCGGAATGCCGGCGGTTGCGGGAGTTTGTTTAAGCTCTTGCAGCAACTCCCACGAGTGTTCTCCTTGAAGCAGTACATCCAATACCACTGCCAATGGACGGAACTCTCGCAAGGTTTGGCGAGCTTCTTTGAGATCCTTGGCAGGGATAACCTGAAATTGCGTCCCTTTTAAGTATTTTTCATAGATGAAGAGCGCCTCGCGATTATCCTCCACAACGAGCACTGGCAATTTATCGGCGTCTAGTTCGCGTTTGACGTCGGGAACATAAGAGACCTCCACTTCTCCCGCGAAGCGAATCGGAATGGCAGCAAAAAAGGTTGATCCAATCCCCACCTGGCTCTTGACGTAAACATTCCCGCCGAGCAACTGGGCGAGTTTACGAGATAAAGGCAACCCCAACCCGGTTCCTTTAACCGCCCTTTGCCGCTGGCCTTCGACTTGCACCCACTCCTGAAAAATTCGTTCGCGATCCTCTTCTGCGATTCCGATTCCAGTGTCCGCGACAGCGAATACCACGGTCTCATCATGACCACGCTCTACGGAAACCCGGACTTCGCCACGCTCTGTAAATTTCAATGCATTTGATATGAAGTTTCTCAGGATCTGCGACACTTTGGCTTCATCTGTGTAGAGTTCGGGCAGGTCGGACGGTTCATCGAACACCAAATTCACAGAAGAGTTTTGACTCAATAAGGGTCTCAACATACCGCGCAATGCCGCGAAGACGCCATCAACCCTGAAGCTCGAGGCACGGATGCTTACCTTGCCGGCCTCTACTTTTGCCAGATCGAGCAAATCATTTACGAGGTCAGTTAAGTCTTGCGCCGAGCCGCGAATGAATTTAACTTGTTTTTCCTGTTCGACGGTCAGATCACCGTCCAAACGATCCAACAGAATTTGGCTCAGCGCCGTGATGGAATTCAGGGGTGTCCTGAATTCGTGGCTCATATTGGACAGAAAGTGACTCTTCAATTCAGAGGCCCGCTGTAGGAAATCGGCTTTGTCGTTGAGTTCGGCGTACAGAGCGACGACGCCCCGATTGGTTTCGTCGAGTTCGCGGTTGAGGTTTGCTAACTCTTCTTGGCGCGCACGAAGTTCCTGGAGCGTGTTTAGGAGTTCCTGATTTTGCTGCTTCAGTTCTTCGTAAGGATCCTGCGATGCCCGTTCGATGCTGGAAAGTACGCTGTCCAGTTCTCCGGGCTTGAAGCGCGAAAAACGGCGAGGAACTTTTTTCCCCAGTACAACCGTTGTTCCTTGGCGAGCATTCGTTTCAATCTTGAAGTGGTCCATCAGCCGCTTGGCGCCAACGATGCCCAAACCCATGCCCGTCTGGGATACGTATTTGCCGCCCATGATCTCTTCCAGATTTGCGATGCCACGCCCCTGATCGCGCAGAGTGATGACGAGCATTTTGTCTGGGTGATCTTGTATGGCGAACTCGGCTCGACCTCC
The DNA here is from genome assembly GCA_963787685.1 of uncultured Acidobacteriota bacterium. Taxonomy (GTDB): domain Bacteria; phylum Acidobacteriota; class Terriglobia; order Terriglobales; family Acidobacteriaceae; genus Sulfotelmatobacter. The sequence goes on along the minus strand of CAWBED010000013.1, from coordinate 979,309 downwards.
GCCCGCGTATTGAAATGTATTTCGTGCGATTTCGGATACGGCCGTGGCGATACGGGTCTGATCCTGAGGCTCGAACTTCAGGGCCGCGGCAATCGTGCGCGCCTTTTGCCGCGCGAGCACTACGTCATTTTCAAGCCGGATATCGATGCTGAACAGATTCAGAGTCATGGAACACACGTGAACTAAAGCGTCTTGGCAACCAAAACCGTAACGTCATCCCGGCCGCGGGAAAAGTCCCGGTGTAGCATCGCTGAGATAAGGCTGGGGTGCTTGCCCCAGATACCCGGATAGCGCTCTAAATCCCAACGAGAACCCAACCCATCAGAGTGCATGACCACAATGCTGTCCGCATTCCAGGGATACGTGAACTCCTGAACTCTTGGCATGTGGTGGCCTACGGTACCGTTGTGAGAAGCCATGCTGCGACTTACTCCCGGCGAGACGATCGATGCCGAGATATTGCCAACACCGGAAAAGGTAATTAATCCTTTCGCTTCTTGAATTCGAGCAACTGCGACTGCGGCTCCCCTCGTCTTCTTCAACGCGTCGTGCACATCTTGCAGAATACCGAGTAGCGAATCAGATTGCGCCCGCGCCAGAACCTGTTCTGCTTCTCTGGCTGCTTCAGACGCATGTATGCCATGACCAAGCCCATCGACTACCATCAGAACTAACGAATCTGCGAAAGTGCGAAGTCCCCAACCGTCTCCACATTCCTCTTCGCCGTGAATGGGCTCGGAAATCGCAGCTGTACGCAAAGTCCCAGTTACCGGCGGATGGTGGTGATTGCCCTCCCAAAATTCGGAGCGGATCAGCGTTCCGACTCCAGTTGCTGAGTACACCTCAAAAATGTCTGACGCACGGCGTACAGCACCCAGGCCGCTTCCCATTGATCCCGCCGTGGAGTGCCCGTCTTGCAGAGCTCTTGCCACGTCGGCAATTCCAGGTCCTTTATCGATTGCGATGAGACGCAATCCGGAGTTCCCATTCTCGTGAACTCGTTGCAAAAGCAAGGTCCCATTTCCCGCATGCTTCACCAAATTGGTCGCCATCTCCGTAGCGGCCAACGCTGCAGCGCCGGAGCGCACTTCGCCCAACTGCAGATCATGGGCGAATTCAGCCACCTTTCGGCGTGCTTCTCCCGCCTGGCTCGACTCTCTAACCTCGATGATCATGCTTTTATTTCCAGCGGGTAATCGTGATTCGCGTTCCTTCACCGGGTCGGGAAACAATGTCAAACTCATTCACCAGGCGTTTAGATCCTCCGAGCCCGAGTCCCAGTCCGGAACCCGTCGTGAATCCGTCACGCAGTGCCAATTCGACGTCGGGAATGCCTGGGCCTTGATCTTCGAAAGTCAGACGCAGTCCTACTCGCGGTCCATTCAACGTCTGTATCTGCATGGACCCGCCGCCCCCATAAATAATGGTATTGCGCGCCAGCTCACTGGCTGCCGTAATGATCTTGGTCTGATCCACTAAACTTAGACCAAGCTGGCCGGACACTTCACGCACGCGCCGCCTCACCGTCACCACATCCGGCTCAGATTTAATGGGTACGTTCTCAGAGGATACGACTGCCATAAAGTTCCTTGTTGGCGCTGACAGAAGCTCTTAGCAGTTCCATGCCGGCGTCTACATTCAGCGCCGTGCGCACCCCAGGAAGCGATAATCCCAACTCCACCAAAGTGATTGCTACGGCGGGCTGCATACCGACCACGACGGTTTCCGCGTCAAGCACGCGAGACATCGCCGCGATGTTGCTGAGCATTCGGCCAATGAAGGAGTCGACGATCTCAAGGGTTGAGATATCGATTAAAACCCCTCGTGCATCTGTCTGGCTGATGGTCCGGGTCAGGTCATCCTGCAGTGCCATCGCCAAGCGATCATGCATATCTACCTGGATGGTGACCAGCAAGAATTCGCCCATCTTCAAAATAGGAATTTTTTCCAATGATGCTCCTAACCCTTCGCGGTTTCACGAACGAAACTGATACCTAATCTTTGCAGGGCCACAGAGAACGCAGCAGCGAGCGTCGACTTGGTGGTGACATCCAGAAGGTTGATACCTAAATGGACGATCGTCTGGGCAATCTGGGGCCGCACTCCACTGATAATGCAATCCGCTCCCATCAATCGGGCCGCCGTCACGGTCTTCAATAAATGCTGCGCGACCACTGTGTCCACGGTCGGCACGCCGGTGATGTCGATAATGGCGACTCGCGAATTGGTCTGCACAATAGCTTGCAACAGGGACTCCATAACAACTTGAGTTCTGGCGCTATCCAGGGTGCCGATGATTGGCAGCGCCAGGATTCCATCCCAGAGCTTCACGACAGGAGTCGAGAGTTCGAGGAGTTCTTCCTGCTGGCGCCGGACCACTTCCTCCCTCGTCTTTAAAAAGATTTCCATTGTGTAGAGTCCCATCGCGTCCAGCAGTTCATTTAACGACCAAATCTCCGCCGCCATCGTGTCGGTGTCACCTCGGTGCTGATTTTGGATCGCATTGAACAGAGGACGCTTAAGGGAAAATACGAAGGTGGCGGTTTCTGACGGCTTGAATCCCTTCTGAGACCGGCTCCGAGAGATTTCGCTCAACATATCTCTCACTGCGTCAAACGCTGGCGACTGAAAGTTAGCTGAATCCGATTCAGTTGCCTGTTTCATGAGTTGAAGGAACCGCGAGCACTCAGCTCGCAAATCCGACTCTCGAATGAGGTCACCGCGTCTGGTGGAACCGCTCATTTCATTGAGCCACTCAGTGACGATCTTGTCTGAGTCTCGCCCGAAGACTCCGGCAAGATTCTTGTGGTTTCGATTCGATTGGATCTCGCTCATATCAGAAATTGCCCTCCGACCGTGCATCTACCGGCACGGTAAGAACAGCTCAAGAGTTCAGATTCTATGCCTTGGCAAACGAAAGACTGAATTCGCAAATGAATGAAAGACGAGCCATGCATTATAGCGCAGCTATAAACCGTATTCCGTCGCTTGGCGAACGCTCCGCATTTGAGCGGTTTCGATTTGGCGCACGCCCACCCATGGCTTAATCAGGAAAGCATGCGGAGGCGTGGGCCGCCATACATGGTTCTTGGTAGGAAGCACTTGGCAACCGCATCGCAAGCCGTTTCTCCGGAGCTTTTTTCTTTGGAAAGTGCCGGGGAGGAGAAGCCAATATGCACCTTGGTTTAGGAATTTCCCCGACTGCGGGCGGCACATTCACTTGCTATCGTTTCACAATGAAGGGACGCAAGATTCCCCACCTTCGCCTCGCCAAACCGTACCCTCCGACCTTCGGATGCTCGGTATGTCCAGCAACTTTTGAGGGTCCAAAGACTCGCAAGGGATTGGCGAAGGAGTTCGCCGACCACATTCGACGTCAGCATCCTCGGACGGAGCAGTCCATTGTCGAGGGAAAACAGGGCTAGAGTCGCGTGGCAAAGGGGCAACGCTTGCCATCGTGACCCGAGGCGTCGTGCTCCTTCAGCAGCGTAATGGCGAAACGTTCTGCCCGAACAGCGGCATCCTTTTCTGCGGGGCCGAGGGTAGGAAGTGCAGCAAGTCTACGAATGTCCGACAGGTGTTGCTCGAGCTCTTCTTTGGTCCGGCATTCCATTCCATTATTCTCCGCCATAAGTCGTGGTTCGCACCTTGCGAGGTCCCGGCGCATTATACAAATATTGTGAATCACGGAGAATCGGAATGGCACGAACGTGCTGAGGGACGGGGGGTATGCGCTCGTCGAAGTTACGATTTTGGTTCTTCTACAGCTCAATCCTGATATACAGTTAGCTCGAATTCCTGCTATGAATACGCCTCATCGAAATTGAGAGATGTCATTCTCTGCCCGAGGGCTCACTTTGCATCAGTGGACAACCAGGCCATCCAAACCCAGCACCATCCGCTGCCCGTATTGCGTAGAAATCGATAACTTCCTGGCAATGTCGCAGCAGAAAGGCGACGATTGGTTTTTCTGCGACCACTGCGGTCATCTTGTTCTACCGGGGAATCCGCTTTTCAAATGTACCTGCAGGAATTGCGTCAGGATATATCGGATGGATCGTAAACCTAAACGAACGGCGATTCGCTCGCTTGAGCTTCGGGTTCGACACTATCTGCGGCGCTTTCGTTAGTCCCTTATTTCTCGCACGCCGGATGTCCACAATCGCATGCAATCTCTTCCTCTTCAGAGCCGGCGTCTTTGCAGAACTGGCTGCAATACTTCTCTCCCTCGGGAGGAATGCAAACACAAGGCATGTGGGCGCATTTCTTACTTTGAGTAGCCATTGATTTCGATCCTCTTTGTCCAAGGCAAAAAACGAGGGCAGTCGTGAAGGTCTGAATGTTGGGAATTTGGACACCAACGCTAACCTATGACTGCCCTAACGATCTAGGAACATTGTGATCTGTCGGAGGAAGACTTGCTATCGGTATAAAACTGTAGCCGTTGAGCGGGATTCTTGCAGAGAAACGGAGTGGCGGATCGCACTTCCGATTCCCGACTGCACCTAACGCAATCGAATCTTCGAAAAGTTTCTTGGCTTCGCTCCAAGCGCAACGGTCGCATCCTGTCTACAGTCCAGCCCCGTAGATGCCGGCTCCTGAGATGCGCGGATGACATAAGCCCGGGGTCGTTAAGCCTTTCGTTTACTTCGTGCGGATCGAGTCCAATGGATGATTGACAGGGCGATAATCGGAACCGCTACTAGCAGGAACTCGAACACCCCTGAGCCTCCGTCGGGTGAAAATCCAAAGAGCTGTTCAATAAAATTCATAGTCTTCTCCTCTGCGATATCGCGGTCTTAGTAACAGAATGCTTACGCTATAGCCGGGCCTCAGACCTCGCCCTTTTCATCGTGATCCTCGTCCTGACAACAATCGTCAGCACATCCTTCGCAACAACATTCGTCGCCACACTTACAGCAATCTTTCTTACAATCATCACAACCGCACTTGCAGCCACCTTTATTCCAGATCGTGTAAGCCATCAAATCCATGGTTTTGACGGGAGTGATGGGATCGTCACTCGTGATAACTAGTTCGCTAGCGACCGGACACTTCTCCTCGGCCTTGTACCGAACGACGACTCCGAGGGACGATCCAGGGTGCAGTGCCGCGGGGAACGGGTTATTAATCAATTTCCAGAAACAGCTCTTACGCTTCAAGCCAACGCTCTTCACGTGTAGGGCGCAGTCACCCACGTTGCAGATGGTTACAGTGCGCTCAGCACGGCAGCAAGCCTTCACTCCACCGAAACACAGCGACCCTGTGACGGCGAGCTTGCCGGACGGTGCGTCTCCTGAGACACGAACCGCAAGAGGGCTCGACGGATCATTGCTTGTAACTGTAATCGTTGCACTCGTTGGCCCGATCGCGGTTGGCTCAAAGCGGATCGGAACCGCCAGAGAGTCGCCCGCCGCGATGGTCAGAGGGTACGACAGCACTTCGGGCACGTGGAATTCTCCAGGACCGACGGCGATGCTGGTGATCGAAAGCGTGCACTTGCCGCTGTTGTTCAGAATCAACGGTTCATCCGCGAAAGATCCACGACAAACTTTGCCAAAGCGTCCTTTATTAGCCAGAATCAGGCTCAACCGCGGCGGTGGACAGTTACCCGAAACCGCGATTTTGTGTGGGCCAGACGGATCGTTGCTGAACACCGTGATCGTGCCGCTCACCACGCCGAAACTTCCTGGCTGAAAGCGGATGACCACGTCAGCCGATTCGCCTTTGTCGATCTTCATCGGGTACGAAATGACATCGGGAACCAGGAATGACGACGACGCGGTGATATTCGTAATGAAAAGCGGATCTGATCCGGCGTTGTTGAAAGTCAGGATTTCGTCCGCAAATGATCCCTGGCAAGCATTTCCAAAAGCGCCAGCGCTCGCGATTGCCGTCACTAGACGCGGCGGTTCATTCATCAACTTGAAGAAGAAGGGATCGATCGAAATCGGGACCGGCGTAACGTCGTCAAGTTCCAGCAAAGTGTGCGTCGTAAAGTTGGCGTTCCTTTGATAAACGACGCCGCTGGGAAAATTCTTGTGATCGGGCGTGTTGTTTGCGCAGAACACGCCGTAGAACGTCCGGTCGACGGCCAAGAGTCGAACATAGTCTCCGAGATAAGGAAAAAAGGTTCGGGCGGGCGCGTTTGATGGAGTCGACGAAAGGACATGGGTCGACCACGAACCTGTAAAGCCATTGTGCGATACCTCGACGCGTGTCTCCCAGGTGCTACCAGAATTCGTCAGCGTCTGATAGAGAAATCCCACGCGTCCTTCTTCATCGATCGCAAGAGCGGGATTGATGCAGTTGTCAATCGTCCGCAGATCGCTCGACCATGATGTTCCACGCGTGGTCGAACGCTGCAGGTGCACCGTCAGTGGAGGATTACCCCCTGGGAAATCGGCCCATGCCAGGTAGACAGTGGAGCTATCTCTCGGATCGACGGCGATGGCGACATGATTTCCGCCGCGCTCCTGGCCTATGAAATTGACGAGGTTTTGCCACGGCAGGGTGACGTTGGACCCCACGCGAAAACCGGCTTTGAGGTCGCCCGGGTCCACCAGCGCAGTAAATGGCGTGCCCCCCTGGCCCCAGTTGTCATCGCGGCAAACAATAACATCGCTCGGGTAATTGCCATTTCCAAAAAATGCCGGATGCCAATCGACGTAGGCGGCATAAATTGTGCCATCCGGATGCGAGGCCGGGCGAGTCGGCGGTCCATTCTGCGACCCGGGCGTTCGACTGCAGATGCCCTGCGGGGCGACGCCAGCGGGCGGTGGAGCGGTGGCAGCATCCTGCGAAAGATCGATCGTTGCCGACTTTGGCGTGGTGTTGAAGTTATTGTTGCCGACATAGAGCTTGTCCGGACGTCCAGGCACACTCTTCGCCGTGATCGCGTCCACCCATGGCTGATCTTCGTTAGCGCGGTCCTCGAGAATCGTCATCGTGGCCGAACTCTTGAAGTCGGGCGTCCGCAGAATATTCAGATCCAGGTCGTCCTGACGGAGGATGCCACAGTAGAGCACGTGAGAGGTCGATCCGAAGTGCAGCGTGATGTCACTCGTCGAACTGCCGCCTGGCACGATGGAATTCAGCGCCCATGTGTGGCCGCCGTCCGAAGATACATAGATCGGCGCGAGCGAGCCGCCGCCTGGATCAGACGTGAACGCGGTGGCTGCAATGTGACGCGGTTCCGATGGATCCACCGCAACGTTCGGTTCGCTATCCTGATTCGTCTCTGCGCTCAGAGACTTTGGAACCATATTAACGACAAAGACTTTCATGGAGATATCCTCGCTGGAACTACTGCGCGATGCGCTTGATGAGTGTGCGGACGCGCTCGGCCTCTGAGGCTGGCTGGAAATCGAGCGGGTGGACCATGGCAGGACCGGGCGTTTGACGGGAGCGTACTACGCCCTCATGCAGGATGAAGACGCCTGCGTCGCCGACTTGAACTTTCGGAGACTTGTACCAGGCAACATCGGTGCTGTGGGCAAAGAATGCAGTGATGTGAAGCTTGCCGCTCTTGTTCTTTTCGTGCTTGGCCGACCCCTTCTCGAAGGCCTCGACCTCAATGACGCACTCCCACCATTCGGGATCGTGCTCGCTGCCAATGCGCTCGCGATGTTCACTTGGTGCGACCTTGGTCACGATACCGCGAACTACCAGACGCGCGTTGCGCAGTTGCCGCTGCAGATTTTCGTCGTCAGATTCCTTCATAGCTTCGTGTACCTCGCGCTCCACTTCAGCCCCGGTGGAATCGATACGGCCTACTTCGCGTACGGCCAACCCTTCTCCGTAGTGAAATGCGTTCGTAAAGAATACCGCGCGCTTTCTCGAGGATGCGTCCGAGTGCTCGCCAGATAAGACAGTGATCTCCCGGCCAGCGAATCGCGCCAGCACCTGAGGTCCCTTAAGCACCTTCTCGACGTGCACGACTGCAGTCGACGGTGTTGCTTGAACTCCTGGTGACGTTACATCACCGATGCGCCGGACGGTACCCTCGAACACAAAGCCAGATTGTTTCGTAAGATCTCGGACAGAAGCGACCATCTTCCACCTCCCGCAATACCGCTAACCTGTGTTCAGAGTTGCTGCCGTGACCCGCAGCGCGTGACGATGCGTGCTCCAGTCTTAAAGAGCCATCAGACTAGGCACTCGAGGCAAGGTCGCGAATGGTCCTCTCAATTCTGCGTCGGAACATTCCGAACTGCGCTCGATTAAATAGTGGTCGACGCGAGGGAATCGTTTCACACGTGGATGCACGAAAGTTTTACCGGACGCGACAGGTGGGAACGCCGAACCGACGGGACATCCCACCAGTATGGGAAGTTGGCTTTCGTAACTTGTAAATCAGAACGTCGCGCGGTCGGCTCGACTAGAACATTTACAACTTGTTGACAAGATCATGACAAGGCTTCGGAGTGGTTTGAAGAAGATTAACTGATTCGAACGTCAGTTCTGTCGATTCTCGCGAAGATTCTGTCGATATGGGCTCTCCAGATTTCTTGCGCACGCATGCAGAGACACCGCTGTGCGAACGCTACACGGTAGGTGGACTCGTCTGCAGCCTGGCAACTAATTCTGAACGGTTGCATGCGACGGCGCGCGAAAGTTTCTCACCCCTGAAAGGCCCTTCATCGCCGGCTGATCTCGCTCTCCGATTTTGGGTGGACGACGACGATGCTGCGCGGCCGCCCTGGCCAAAGCCTTACGTCCGAGGATTAGATGAATTGGTATTTGTCGGACTCGACTCCCGGAGTTCGGTCCTTGCCGATCTCCGCAAGCGGCGAATAATCGGACGAATCTCCCCCGCGTTGGCCGGCGACTCTCGGTACTGGAGAACGGTGGTTTTTCCGATCCTGTTTTCTATCGTAGCGGGGTCGATTGGTCTTGTGGAACTGCATGCATCTTGCGTCGCGAGAGATCAGAAGGGTGTCGTATTAGTTGGACCTTCGCATTCCGGCAAGTCGACTCTTGCCATGGCGTTCGTTGAGGCGGGATTTCGATTGCTGTCCGACGATCGCGTATTCGCTTCAGTCCAGCGAGACGGGCTACTCGCCTTTGGTTTGTCAAGACCGTTGAAATTACGACGAGACGCGGTTTCGTGGTTTCAACAAGCTCGCGCGGTGAAACACATGGACCGTCAAGGCGAGGAGAGCGTCTACTACATCGAATCAAAGGAACCCGCTACACAACAGACATCGCCGTCCTGCGAACCCCGGGCCGTTCTGTTTCTTGAACGGCAAGAGGCGCCTGGTTTTCGCGCAATACCGATGGATCACGCCGACGCGAGGCACTGCATCGAGATGGATGTGATGGCGGAAGCTCCGCGGGCAATCAAAAGCCAAGAACGCGTGATCGATGCTCTTTTGGCGCTCCCATGCTGGCGGCTGCAATACGGGGGAACCCGACCTCAGGTTATCGCCGAGCAGATTCTCCGCTCCTTGTTGGAGCCGGCCGCATTCGGGCTCTGATTCAGGAGCGAAATGGACTCAGACGTGGAAACGTTCCCAAAATATGTTGAGCCAACTTCGAACGAGGTTCAGCCTCGGTTCGCTCATGGCGCTGGTGATTCACAAAATCGCCAGGACTTGCTGCGCCGCTTTACCGCGACTCCATACGCTGTCGATCTGCGGCTTATGCAGAGGACGCTTCGACTGGAGACTAACAACCGCTCAATGGTGGACTTGGCGTTGAAATACTTTGAACGCCATCAATATGGGAATTCCACAGCTCCCGAATTTCGTTGGCGCATCGTGACGGAACCTGATTCGAAAACGCAGTCTGACGGTCTGCCCTTGTCCGCTTTTTCGGAAGGCGGGATTCGATATGTCAACATCGGTCAAAGAAGTTTTCTCGCGGTGGATTTGGAAAAGCGAGAAGGAGTTGCTTTTCTTGCGGAGTCGTTCGTAGAAGCGGATGCCCGGCTGAGGCATCGACCTCCGTTGGACATATTGTTTTCGATGACTGCGTCGAGTCTGGGATTGACGCCCCTATCGGGCGGTTGCGTGGGCACGCGCGAAAAGGGAGTGTTGGTGTTTGGGCCACCGAACTCAGGCAAGACCACCGCCTCCTACCTCGCGTCGAAACACGGCTTTGAGTTTCACGCGGATCAAGTTGTCTTCCTTGATGCGCGGGGCGATAACCTCCGCGCCTGGGGCGATCCCTTTCCCGCCGTGTTCCGTCCGGAGACGCTCGACTTCTTGCCCGAACTGCGTCAGACGGCGCGTCAGTCCACCTATGGTGATCTTTCGTTCTATTACTACGACAAGTCTGGGATGCAATCGCGATGGGCAAGTCCCGTGACGCCGGTGTGCAGTGTCTTTCTGGATCGGACAGGCACAGGGGAGCCAGAGCTACGGGAATTCGCGGCCGAAGAGGCCATTTTGCGACTGCAGGACTGTACGCTTTTCGAGGAAGGCCCGAAATTCTACGGTCAAATTCTGACCGCGCTGACGGCTCTCGTCCAAAGCCCGGTTTACCACCTACGGTATGGGAGTGATCCGAAGATCGCCGCTGCTTGTATCGAGAAGATGCTACTGTGAAAAAAATATTCTGGAAGACCCTCGCCGGATCGTTTGGTTATCTCGCAGTTGCAATCGCATGCGTGGTGCAGTGGAAGGGGTCTCGGCATTGGATTCGCTTGGACTGGATTGCGGGTAGCTACTTTGCCCTTCGGTTCATTGGCTCCGTTCATTCGATCGTTTCGAGTCTTGATGCTTTCCGTTCAAGGCCGTTGCGAACGGAGTGGTGGGCGCTGGATTCGGATCCCGAAGGTCCCCAATGGGTAATGCTGCTCATGGCATTCGATTTGGTTGTGTTCCTCGACTATGGACACTGGCGGCTGACTCCCTGGCTCTTGCAGCCCCGACTACAGACGATCGGAATCGCGCTTTACGTGGCCGTTACACTTTGGCAGATATGGACTGACGCCTACCTAGCCCATTACTTCGACAAGCACGATGCGCCTCTCGTGCCGATGAACCGCGGACCCTACCGATACGTGCGGCACCCGAGGTATGGGGCCGCAATCCTCGGAAAGATCGCGATGGCGCTGACCTTCGGCAGCGTGTTCGGTTGGCTTCTGGTCATTGCGTGGGGCTTCTTGCTTCTGAACAAGATAGAAGTGGAAGAAAAACATCTGCGCAAGACGTTTGGTCACCCGTACGAGTCTTACGCTGAAACCACAGCAAAAGTGCTTCCCGGCATCTACTGAGAATTCAAGGGCTGGCGAATGAGCGAGCGCGTTCCGTGGACCAAATCTGCTTTTTCTTTGCGGCCGCCCACAGGCACAGTGACCGGTGTTGCACCTCCTTCCGGTGAGCGGGGAGTCATCTCGCTCGGAGCTCCTCCCCAGAGACTCCAATGGAACTCCGCACTGGGGAGATGGGCTGAACGTCTTATCCTCCTGATCCTGATCGTTACTTTCTCAGTGAAAGCGTTCTTGCCGGCGTGGCAGCATCTGAATTCCGATTTCCCTAACTACTACTTGATCGCGCGCCTGTATCGCGCCGGATATCCGCTCGAACGTGTCTACGACTGGACATGGCTGCAGAGGCAGAAGGATCACGAGGGAATAGAACGGAACCACGTCAGTTTCATTCCGTCTACTTTGCCATCGGCGCTGGCTGTGCTGCCGGTGAGTTCGCTTCCTCCGCTTCAAGCGAAACGCTGGTGGTTAGTGGCAAACCTTGCCTTTCTGCTGCTATCGCTTTTGCTGCTGAGCCGCATGACCCGCGTGGGGTGGATACGCGTTGCACTCTTGGCGTTTCTGGCTTTCGTGCCGCTGCGCGAAAATTTCCTTCTGGGGCAGATGCATATTCTCGTGCTCCTTTTGATTACGTTCGCCGCGTGGTTCTATTTTCGAGAGTCATCGATTCTTTCCGGGATGAGCCTGGCACTCGCTGCCGCATTGAAGATCTATCCCGCATTGTTCCTAATCTACTTTCTTTGGAGAAGGCAGTGGCGTGCCGCGATCGGTCTGGTGTCTGGCTTACTCGGTGTCGCAACTGCCTGTCTCTATCTTTTCGGGAGCAGCGCGTGTTTGCTCTACGTGCGGCAGATACTGCCTGCCGGCCTCCGAGGGGAAACAATCGATCCGTACAACCCTGCTTGGAATTCGTGGACCGCACTGCTTCGACGCCTCTTTATTGCAGAGCCCGAATTAAATCCGTTTCCAGTGGCGCACTTGCCGTGGCTCTACGCGCTGCTTCAACCTATGGTTCACGTTTTCCTGCTGGTGATATTTCTCTGGGCGATGGGGTGGCAGGCGCGCAAAGAAGATCGGAAGGTCGAGTGGGCGGTTTTCCTCTTCCTGCTGTTGTTCTTGTCATCGCAGCCAGGCTCCTATCATTTCGTGGCACTGATACCGGCTGCGGTTTTTGTCATTGATGACCTTCTTGCGCGTGGGAAGAACATTTCAGCCGGCATCGTTATTGCCGTCTACGCTCTCGTGTGCGGCCCCGTTATTCACATTCCGGGCGCGACTCCGATTGGTTGGGGAAATTTGTTGTTCTTTTCGCGGCTCGCATTCATGACATCGCTGGGAATTGCGTTGCTCTGGGTGATTCTGCAGCGGGATCGGGAAAAACTCAGGGAACGGTTCGGTCTCCGAAATATGGCCGTCACTTGCGCAGCCTTCGTAGCGCTGACGATAGTCGGTTTCATCTCGACCCAGCGACACCTCCGCGGCCAGTTTGATAATTATGCGCATCGGGTTGTGACGATCCCCGACAATCTGTTCGCGTCTGATCCCGCGTTGAGTGCAGACGGCATTCTATTCGTGAAGATGATCCCACGAGGTTACACAGTCGACCGGCTACGCAGCGGGATGCCTGTTGAGTTCCCGAGCCAAGGCGGTGATCTTTTTCATCCGACGTCTGCGGCTGGCCTTGCATGGGCCGAAGAGGCCTCACGCCAGGACTCACGCATTGTTCAGTTGCCAACGGGCAATTTTGCGTCACGCTGCCGCCTTTACGGTCGAGGCCGAGAATGCCCAAGAGCCATCGGTCTCTCGCGATGGTCACTCGCTCGCGTTCTTGCGTAGCGTAAAGGGCAGGAACAGTCTATGGGTGAAGGAAATCGGTCAGGCAGTCGCTGAAATCGCAACAAATAACGAAAAAGAACTTGTGGGACAGAGAGTACGACGTTCGAGAAGTGACCTGGCTCGATGGTCAACGGCTTGATTTTCAGCTCGACTCCGCAAAGAAAGACTTCGTTCTGTATCCGGCGACGCTGAAGGGCAAGGTGGAACAGTTGAGCACGCCGGATTGCTCGGCTCGATATCCCGCCGTCTCTCCGGACAGGCGATGGCTCGCTTTCAGCTGCGAACAAGCAGGCAGTTGGCAGCTTCATGTCATGACACTGGAGGGGACGCAGGAACGACAGTTGACCGACGCCGATTGCAACTCTTTCGCTCCAGCGTGGACTACTGACTCGAAGCGCATTGTCTACGCCACCGACTGCGGACGGGGGCTTGGATTAACTGCACTGACGGAAGTGCGGCTGATTCACTAATTCAGAATGCACCGGCCTGCGAGGGAGCCTTAGCAACTCGGCGCCGTCTCCGGTTGCAATCGCTTCGCATCGATGCTTGGTTTGGGCAATTTCACGATGTTCTTCAGTTGACGGTTGATCCATAGCTCGACGGGGAAACTGTAGAAATCGTAATTCAGTCGGACGCGGGCTGGATACGCTGTCAGATGTTGCACAGCCTTGGCAAATCGGCCATGCCCATTAGTCGCGATGGGCTCGCGATCGAACGCGATGCGCAAGTAATCCCGCATCGTCTGCACGCGCTGATGATCGCTGCCTTTCAACCATGGGAGCACCGTATAGCGCGGGAAGTAGTCCGCCCAGCCTTCCAGGGATTTCGGTACTTCAATTCCAAGCTTCGCGGCCTGGCTGAAGATCGGTGATCCCGGGTATGGCGTGAAGATGTTCGTCCAGAACTCAGCACCAGGGAATTTGCGGCAAATATCCATCATGAAGTTGACGGTTTCGCGGCGTTCCTTAGGGCCTTCGCCCGGAAATCCAAAAATAATGTTGAACGATGGGATCACGCCGGCTCCGATGCAACGCTCCGTGGACTGGTAGATGTCGCCGAGAACCTGAAAATCTTTGTTCATCAGCTTCATCACGGTAGGGGACGCCGTTTCGATACCTTGGCAGATCTGATGCAGGCCCGAGCGGCGCAGCACGGTCAACTCATCGATGCTGAGCCGCGCGGTCAAATTCGTTGTGGCTTGTACACTCCACTTGAAATTCGCCCCACGGCGGATCAGTCCCTCGGCAATCTTGAGTGATCGATCGAGGTCCACCAGAAAGTTGTCGTCTGCCATCCACAACAGTTCAAGCTTATAACGTCGGGTAAGAGCAATCGTCTCTTCGACCACCTGCTCGACCGGCAAAGCATTCCACTTACGCCCGTACACTCCGGCATTTGTGCAGTAGGCACAATTAAACGGGCAAGCAAGACTGGATACGTACATCGCCCAGCGGCGCCCGCAGATCTTCTCATACGCATCGAAGTCGGCAAGCTGATAAGCTTTGGCCGGCATCTCCTCCAGTCTCCTGAGCGGTCGCTCGGGAGTGAAGATTAGCTTGCCATCGCGCTTGAATCCGATCCCAAGAACATCATCGAGTGCGGCGTCGTCCTGCAGTCGGTCTGCAACGGCGAGCATACTTTCTTCGCCTTGAGCCCGAATCACAATGTCAACGTATTCCGCCTCAAGCGTCTGAGTAGGCAGCAAAGATGGGTGCCAACCGCCCAAGATAATAGGAAAGTCAGGGTCCCACTTTTTGATCGCCTTGGCGACGTCGACGGTCTCGCGAATCATCGGTCCGGTCACCAGAGAAATACCCAGGCACAGCGCGTCCTTCACCTCTTCGAGAATTCGCTTTTTGTAGTCAGGCGCGATCGAAGCGTCGATGATGCGGATGTCATATCCGGCGTCGAGGAGGGGAGTGGAGATTGCGAGTATGCCGAGGGGAGCGGTCGCCTCGATGCTCGAGAACGAGGCTACAAAGAACACTATTTTCTTGGACGATTTCACGGAAGTGCCTTTCGCTTCAACTCCTGATCAACGATGGCCAGTTGTGATCTCTCGAAATCTTTGTGGATTCCTAAGGCTCGAAACTATCAACGCGGCGTAGGAGGTTTGTCTCTAAATTGTTAAAACTGTGCAAAATTGGCCGTGCAGTAAGTTGAAATATCTTGTGTGAATCTGTGGCGAAATTGTGACAATCGCTGGAGACTTTGCGCGTCTCTCTCCACTTTTCATTTGGGCTCGAGCAATTGAGCAAATGCCTGTAACGTCCTCGTCTGTGGTAGTCCGCCTTTGAGTAGTGCAATTCCCAATCCCAAGGCATAGACCGATCCTCCGAACGCGATCTGCAGCAATAATCGAGGGAAGTTGTCGGCTGGAAATTGTCTCCCGACAAACCAGAGAGCTCCCGCCATGGGCACACAGAGAACGAGGGGCAACACATATGCTCGCCTCAAATAACTGAACAGAGGCACGTTCAGAACTCGGCACAAATGCTGCGGCAGAAAGAACAGGCTGGTGCAAATCAGAGGAACTGCCGTGCCCGCCGCGACACCTAGAATGCCGAAAGGGTGCGCGAGAAAAATGCTTAGCACAAGGTTCGCGATCCCCTCGAGTACGAGAACAGTCGCCAGGGTGCGATGCCGTCCCATTCCCATCAGGATTCGGGTTGAAGTGGATTGGGCGAGATACAGGCTTCGAGGGACCATAAGTAGAACCAGAACGTAGTAGCTCGATAAATAGCGGACGCCCACCCACGCGACGATGATCGGCTTCCCGAGGATTACCAAAATGACGCAAAGAGGAAACGTAATCAAGGCGCAGACTCGATTCCCCGTAGTGAACGTTCGCCGCAAACGATCCAAGTCTCCAGCGGCATGGAAATGGCTCGACATGGGTGTAAAGACTTGCGACATGCCACGGACCGCATAACTGGAATACTCGACGAGCTTCGACCCGATAGAAAACATCGTGATCGCCGATGCCGAAAGCAGAGCCCCGATGACGGCCGCGTCGCATTGAAAGCGCAACTTCTCGGCGGCCAGAATTGCGAAAGCGAACAGTCCATACCCGGCCATTGTTCGAAAAGTTCGGATGTCAACGTTCGCCCACTCGAGGCGAGTCGGTAATACCGTCATCGCCATCCACATAAAGATCAAATAGCTGAGCAGACTTGTAGCGACCGTGATGATTCCAATCGTCAGCAGGCCGCCGCCACACATCAACGCGATGACGATGACGACGGCCCGCAGCAGCGAGACGCCAATTTGGCTTAGCTGAAGTGACGAGAACTTTTGCAGCCCTTCGAGAATGCCTGCGAAAACCGTGAGAGGAAAAGCGAAGGCGACGCTGACGCCGGAGAGTAAGAAGAGGATGCGCGCGGTATGGATCAACCCCGGGGGGATTTTGAAAAAGAGATGCAGATAGGCCGCGCCTATCGCAGTCATCAGTATGACGACAATGGCAATGAACCCGTAGAACGCCAGGCTGGTGCTCAGGTTGCGCGAGAGTTGATCGGAATCATGCAGTGCGCTGAGTTTGGCCGTGTATTTGACGACTGCGGAGCGAATACCAAAATCGAGCAGCCCAAAATAACCAGTCAGAGCGAACACCAGGATCCACACACTGAAAGCACTATCTCCGAGTCGGTGGAGGATGAAGGGCGACAGGAAAAAACCCACGAGTGCGTGAACCGCAAGGCCCAGCCACGTCGCCGTAACGTTCTTGATTGCTAGGCTGGGAATGCTCATGAGATTTCAGGATCCTTAGCTGTCTGACCTGCCTCGAACGCTTTCGTTCGGTGCTGCGAGACTGTCGGCCCCAACAATCGGTGTTCTGTACGTCGAAGGTGCGGCATTCATTCACCAAATCGAAGCGACCGGTTGGCCGCGCGATTCAGCCAGTGCCAGCGAGGAATTTCGCAGAAATATCGAATTCCTGAAAGGATGTGAAAGAGGCTTCTCCGCAGGGGAAGATGACGTTTCCACCATGATCTCTTCAGGATTAGGAAAGGTTCTGCTTTGATCGACGACGCCATGCGAGAGAAACGCGAGAACTTCATGAGCCGATTCCGCACGGCGTTTTTCGGGACGCTGGCGCAGTCATACTGCTGCTGTAGAAACAAAACGAGTTTGGCCCTTGGTAATAAGGACAACTCGTAAGAGGGCACCTCGTAAAATGCGCACTGCTGCGCGTAATTTTCAATCCAAACACGTGTGGCCGGGCGAATTTGTTCGCCCCAAACGCGAATCCGCTGCGGAATCGGCGCCGTGAAAAGGCCGGCTGCCAGCTCCGTTATCAGTACAGCGAATTCCTTCAGCATCAGGTTATCGCCGATCCTCTGTTCAACTTTGTTCCATAAGGAAGTGTCGGAGGCTCGATGATTCAGGAAGAACGCAATTTCAAACAGGCATGACATTCGCAACCAGTAGGTGAACAGGTGGTGCGACGCATGTAGAACTTGAATGAGAAATGCGTCCTCATTGCTGAGGACGGGGAAACTCAGGCCGTTCCACCGCTGAGTTCTGGTTCGGTCTACAGAAAAGAGCTTAGGTATTGACGGAAGGCCGAACTGATCGGCGTCCCATATATCCAGATGCAGCTCGACCGCATGACCAGCTCGAACCGAGTATTGATCGGGGTCCCGAGACTTGTTCTCGGTTTCTGGCGTCAGGAAAATATATTCCTGGCTGGATTCCGACGCCCACGGTTTTGGACTGTATCCAGCTTCCACTACCACTTCCTTCGCTCGCTGCAGCGAAGTCTCCTCAACCAGATAGTCAAAGTCCGCTTGATACCGGAGGCAAGCATCCGGGCAGAAGTCAGGAACAAGTGAATGGCCCTTCAATACCGCATATCGAATTCCAGCGTCATCGAATCGGCGGTTCAGCGAATCGAATCGTTGCGTCATGTAACCAACGCGTTCGCGGTTGGCTGCGAAATTCCGTTCGAGACGAGACAACACCCAAAGTGGAAGTGAATCGGTAACATGCAAGTCTGTGATTTTCTGAAGAAAGTAGAATGCAAGGCCTGTATCGTCCAGCCATGTTAGGGCTTGCTTCCACTCGCGCTGGCGAAACCCGCTAAGTCTGGTGAGGCCATCGTCGTGGGCGCTCGAAAAGCTCAAGAACTCAATTATGTCGTGTGCTGGAGTTTTCCTCACCGCGCGGCCTCCGCCGGATGTCTTAGTCGGGTTTCAATCGACGGACTGGCAGTCGTTTGAAATGGCAAATCAGGATCGCCGGCAACCTGCACGCGTCCGCAAACAAATGAGCTTTCTCCGCTCGGGCGAAAATCGGCTCCTCGGCGCGTCCCAGGCACAATGGAATGTAGGTCAAACACTCGAACCCGTTCGCATAGAACGTCCGGACAATTTCTTCGGCGGTCCGAGGCTGCATCTCGATTTGGATTGCGCTTTGCTCATCCCGAAATCCAACTCGCCAGCCTTTCCCGAATGCCTCTGAATGCAGGTCGCTGACGAAGACGTTACCCCCAGGCTTAACCACGCGCGCTAGTTCGCGGACCATCGACGGCAGATCTCGGATGTGGCCTACGGCAAACGAGCAGATTGCCAGATCAAAGGCGGCGGAGCGAAACGGGAGATTCTCGCACGCAGCTTGACTCAGTCGTCCGTGAATTGCACGCTTCTCGTTCGCGACTTGCAGCATCGCGGTTGATCGATCAATTCCTACTGAACGAACTCCTCCGTTCGCGGCGAGTTTTTCGAGCCACCGGCCAGTTCCGCATGCCATGTCCAGAACCGGTTTACCGCGCAACGCCGCAAGCAACGGCAGGAGGTAGCGCTCTTCGCGGGCCAGGAGAGGATTCGGCACGTCATCGTAGGTTCGAGCCCAACGCTCATAGCCCTCCTCCGTAGACACGAGTAGAGATGACTCGCGTCCGTCTGGGGTCAACTCATGCTGCGAGGCGTGGGCCGGACTGCTCACAAGCTTTCAGCCTTGGGTTTTCGCAGCTCGATGACTTGCTGCAGCCATCTCAACTCCAACGGTGATCCGTAGACTCCCAGCTTATAGCGCCAGCTGCTTAATGCCTTCAACGCCAGTCGCCCCCAGTTGGGTAGTCGAATATCCTGGACTGTTGGCCAGCGAGACGACACAACGAGCTCGAAGTTGTCAATCAACTGTTTGGTCGTGGGCCGCAGCCATGGCGTCTGGGGATCTTTCTGTGTCGCGAAACGCTGCCAATGGTCGGTCGCCCACTCATCCGGAGTCGTCGGAAAGTGAACCTGATCTTCCACGTCGCCATACATGCGCGCGCGCTGCGGCACCGGGGTATAGTGCTCGACGATGATTTCTGCGTCCGGATTGAGCTGTTTCAGTTGCCGAATGAAGTCGATACATTCATGCGTATCGCCTTCCGGATCTTTCGGGTTTCCAAAGATGATCGAGAACTCGGGAATGATTCCAAAGTGGCGAATCCGCGAAGCGAGAGCAAGTGTATCTTCGGCGCGGAGATCTTTATTCATCTCCTTCAGCCGCTCGTTCGATCCCGATTCGGCGCCAAAGAAAATCATGGTGCAACCCGCGCGGCGCAAGGCCTCGAAAGTTTCGTCCGAGTACTTCATCATGATGTCGGCTCGCCCTTCACACCACCACCGCAGATTCAGCGGCGCAAGGCGGTCGGCAAGTTCGCGCGTGTGACCTTCGCGGAGAAAGAAATTGTTGTCGTAGAACTGGACAGCATCGACTCCATACGTATGGACAAGGTGCCGCAGCATTGCTTCGGTCCGGGCCGGGGATTCCATCTTTTCCCGGCTGCCGGAAAAAGTAACCACTCCACAGAAATTGCAGCGGTAGGGGCAGCCGATACTTGCCTGGTGAACAGCGGTGCGTCGCCCGAGAAATGTCGGAAGAAAATATTCCCCGGCTGGCAGGCGATGGTATGGATACCACGGAAAATCGTCGAGACCTCTCATCGGCCGCTCGGGGTTGTGGCGTTGCGTTCCCTCCGAAGTCTTATACGACAAACCGGCGATGTCTTTGAGTTCGCGATGCCCGCGAATCGCTTCCAGTAGCTCTAGAAACGTTTGCTCCCCTTGGCCGCGGACCGCGTAGTCCACGTAATCTGCGTTCAGAACCGCTTGAGTGTAGTTCGAAGCGAAATATCCACCCCATACGATGGGCAGCGTTGGGAACTGCGCGCGGATCTCGCGGCAACTGGCCACCGCGCCTACAGTCTGCGGTCCAGGCATCACGGTCACCGCCAAAAGCTCAACCTGCTGTCTTTTGATGATGTCGATCAGACTCTTTGTGGGATTGGGATCAAGGTTGCCATCGACGATGGCATAGTCCTCTTTACCCTCCACAACGGCAGCGATCGCAAGAATCGACAATGGAAGACGCCGATTGCGCGGTCTCGTTGCCTTTGGATTGTAAAAAAGGATCATCTTTCGACGCCCGACTCCCCATCGCGTTCTTTTGCCGATTCGTGCAGCCGACACGTTGATCTAGCGAATGTGGATGCGAGCAAAACTACCAAGTGCGTGGCCCTGATTTGTCTCCCATTTGTCAAAGTAATGCAAAATTGCCGCGGCTAAATCGACCCATACTTGCCGTTCCTGACTGGTGTTTCATGAACCAGAGATGTGACAGGAATTTAACAATCCACTGACAAATGACACGGTCTCGCCAACCTAGAGTTCTGTAATCGAACTGGAAAAGCGACCGGCCCTTGCCTGAATCGAACAAAGTCGTATTGTTTTATCCGCCGTACGACGGGCCACCCCTGGGTGCTCCACTTTCGCTGCTATGTCTTGCATCGCCACTGCTCCAGGCCGGATTTGAAGTCAAGCTCGTCGATAACCTGCTTTGCCCGAACTACGAAGAAGCCATTCTTCGCGAAACGGAAGACGCTCTCTGTCTGGGCATCTCCGTATTGACCGGACCGCATATTGGGGCGGCTGTTCGCGTGTCTCGCGCCGTGAAGAAACTTCGGCCGGAGTTGCCGATCATTTTCGGTGGGTGGCACGCGAGTTTGGCGACCGACCAGACGTTGCGGGAACCCTTTGTGGACGCAATCGTACGAGGACAAGGCGAACTCACACTTCTCGAACTGGTCTATCGAATTGCGACTGGCGCGGACTGGGACGGCGTTCGCGGCCTTTCCTTCAAGCAGCCAGACGGTAGGATCGTCCACGAACCGGAAAGGCCGGTGGCCAATATCAATGACCTCCCGGCTCCCGCTTACCAGCTCGCAGATCCGGGCATCTACGCCGCCGTCTCAGGCGTGCGCCAGCTTGCCTATACCAGCAGTGTGGGATGCCCCTACCAGTGCAACTACTGCACGGACATGGTTTTTTACAAGAGGCGGTTCAACGCCTATCGCGTTGAGCGTGTAGTCGAAGAATTGGCGGAATTGGTGCCGCGCTACAACATCGAACATGTGCCTCTCTTCGACTCCAACTTTCTGGTGGATCGGCGTCGTGCCGTCGCGATCGCAAAAGGAATTATTGCGAGCGGCGTCAAATTTCAGTGGGACTTCCAGACTTCCACAGATTTCCTCGCCCTCATGGACGAAGAAGATGTGCGGCTGCTTGCGGAGAGCGGGGTTCACCACATCGGCTTTGGGACCGAGTCTGCTTCGCAGGAAGTCCTGGCGATGATGAACAAGCGCTTCCAGCACGTGGAACAGATGGTAGAAACCGCGCGGAAGACAAATCTGGCTGGGATTCACGTTGTGTTCAACATCATCCTCGGCTATCCCGGTGAGACTGAAGCGCATCGCCAGGAAACGTTTCGGGTCATGAGCGATATTGCCCGGGAGTATCCCAACGTCAGTTTTTCGCCCAACATCTTTACTCCGTATCCGGGGATTCCGATCTGGCCCCAGCTCAAAGAGATGGGAGTGCGTGAGCCGCAATCTCTTGCGGAATGGGAGACCCTGGCGCTCGGCACGAATGTCCTTCCGTGGTTACGGGGCGAAGACTTGCGTAGGTTGCGTCGCAGTCTCGAGTACTTTCTTCTCAACAATCAGATTCGCAAAGCTACCAACAAAATTCCGTGGGCCCGGCGCAGTGTGCGCCGTATTTTGGGTGCACCTGTCCGCTGGCGTATCGGCAGAAGCAGCTACTCGTTTCCGTGGGAGCTGTGGCTATCGCACGCAGTGGAGAAGGTGGTAACTCGGAGGTCTCTTCTGACGGGGCGTGCTCTGGCGGAACGGACGCAAGAAGTGTGTTGATGTACTGGGTAACCAGAGGCGAACAACGTGACTGATGTCTTGCTGACTCATTCGTATCATCTCTACTACGACCGCAAGCAGACGCGGAAGATGCAGCCATACCTGCCTCTCGGCACTTTGTACGCGGCTGCTCTATTGCGAAGCGCAGGTGTCTCCGTGGCATTGTTCGATGCCATGCTGAATGATCCGGATGAGGGCTTTCCTGCCGCGCTGAACCAGCACCAACCGAAGATCGTGGTGGTTTTTGAAGACAATTTCAACTTCCTCACAAAAATGTGCCTGACCCGCATGCGGGAGGTTGCCTACCGCATGGTCGATCTGTCGGCTCGCATGGGCGCGACTGTGCTCGTAAATGGCTCGGATGCATCCGATCATGCACTCGATTATCTGCGTCGGGGTTTCCGTTGTGTGCTCTTGGGGGAAGCGGAACTGACTCTGCTGGAGACGGTTTCGCGTCTCATGAATGATGGCGAAGCGTCTTTGAATACCATCCCGGGGATCGCCTACTTGCATGCGGACACCGGCGGGCTGGTGAAAACTGAACGCCGCGAGTTAATGCGCAATCTCGATCAATTACCATTTCCGTCTCGCGACCTCATCGATGTTAAGCAGTACCAGCGCGCGTGGAAGGAATCTCATGGATATTTTTCTATGAATATCGTCTCCAGCCGCGGGTGCCCCTACCGCTGCAACTGGTGTGCGAAGCCAATCTATGGAGATTCCTTCTCTGTGCGATCTGCAGCCATGGTCGCCGAGGAGATGCGCCAGTTGAAGTACGATTTTGGTGCTGACCACCTCTGGTTCGCTGACGACATCTTCGGATTGAAACCGAAGTGGGTCCGGCAACTCGCCGCCGAAGTCGAGAGGCTGGATGCAGCGATTCCTTTCAAGATGCAATCGCGCGTGGACCTGATGACACCGGATAACGTGCGTTCATTACGGCGCGCCGGTTGCGCTGAAATCTGGATGGGCGTCGAATCGGGCTCGCAGAAAATTCTCGACGCTATGGACAAAGGCACTCGGCTGGAACAGGTTGCCAAGGCTCGCGAAAACCTTCGCCATGAGGGTATTCGCGCCTGCTACTTCCTGCAGTTCGGATACCCCGGCGAGACTTGGCACGACATCCAGAACACGATCAAGTTGGTGCGCGACACACGGCCCGACGACATCGGAGTTTCGGTTTCATATCCCCTGCCCGGAACCAAGTTCTTCGAACGCGTGCAGGCGCAGCTCGGCGATAAGACAAACTGGTCCGACAGTGAAGATATGGCAATGATGTTTCAGGGTGCCTATTCGAATGAGTTCTATCGCGCTTTGCACGATGCTCTGCATGCGCAGGTGGATTACTGGAACTCCTGTTCCGCTCCGACCGCTCAAAAAGAGCAAGGTGCCTACGGTGAACCGGAGGAACTGTGGAGGCGCGTGATGCGTCTTGAGAAGACGTGCAGAAATCCCAGGCCCACGGTGCTGCACAACTCGTCTTCCGGGCAGTTGGTACAGCTGCAGCCGCCTGTTTACGCGACTAGTTTCGACGAGCTTCTCAGCGTACTCGCGAGCTGACTCTCACGATGGACATTCTCCTCACTCACGGATATTTCCTCTATGAAGACCCCAAGGAGCTTCAGATCATGAAGCCCTATCCGCCGCTAGGGATCCTGTACATCTGCTCTCACCTGCGAAAGAAGGGAGTGAATGCGGAAGTCTTCGATTCCACTTTTTCTTCGCGAGAGGATTTGTGGAAGATGCTGCGGCAAGGGCCGCCATCGGTCATTGGAATCTATGCCAACCTCATGACACGGCCAAATGTGGTCGAGATCCTGCGAGTCGCAAAAGAAGCAGGCTGGCAAACCGTCGTTGGGGGTCCGGAACCCGGCGCCTATGTGAACGAGTATCTGGCGGCCGGAGCAGATGTCGTTGTCATCGGTGAGGGAGAACTCACGCTGGAAGAATTAGTCCCAGCGTTAAGGGCGCATGGCCGAAACAACCTTGACCGAGTCGATGGAATCGCCTTTCTTGCTTCTGACGGATCAGTCGTGCGCACCAAGCCGCGCGAACAGATCAAAGACATCGATGCCCAACCATGGCCCGCCCGCGAGTCGATCGACATGGCCCGCTATGTGGAAACCTGGCGTACCCATCATGGAATGGGATCAGTTTCGCTGATCACGGCTCGCGGATGCCCCTACCACTGCCGCTGGTGCAGTCACGAAGTGTTCGGCAAGACGCACCGGCGCAGAAAGCCGGTCTCGGTGGCCGACGAACTCGAATGGTTGATCAACCGCTACCAGCCACAGATGGCCTGGATGGCGGATGACGTTTTCACTATTCATCACGGCTGGCTTTATCAATACGCGGGTGAACTCAAACGTCGTGGAGTCAAACTTCCCTTTGAATGTATTTCGCGCGCCGACCGCCTCAATCTTCAAGTCGTAGAGACACTCGCGGAAATGGGCTGCTTTCGTGTGTGGATCGGCTCGGAGAGCGGCTCACAGCGCATTCTTGATGCGATGGAGCGGGGCGTGACCGTGGAGCAGGTTCAAAGCGCGGTCGCTCTGTGCCGGTCGGTGGGAATTCAGACTGGAATGTTCTTGATGTGGGGCTACGAGGGCGAAGAACTTTCCGACATCGAAGCCACCGTGGAGCATGTAAAAAAATCTGATCCCGACATCTTCTTTACCACCGTCGCATATCCGATTAAAGGGACGCCCTATTTCTCTGAGGTCGCGGATCGAGTCGACAGCGTCAAAGCTTGGAGCGAAAGCTCAGATCGTGAATTCCGCGTTCGCAAGCGTCACTCGCGCCAGTTCTACCGCTTTGCGGACAAGCTTCTGCGCAGCGAAGTCGAATTGAAGCATCTGGGGCAAAAAACGGAAGTGGACGAAGCTTCCGTTGCGGCACTACGTGACGGAATCTCCGAGGCGCGCGCGGGCCTGCAGGCCACGATTGCGGAAGTCGAGGCCTGACCAATGGCCGCCACACAACAAGTTTATGCGGCCCCGTTTGACGCCGTTGCCGAGCGTTACGACGAAGCCTTTACGTTATCGGGAATCGGTAGGGCTCAGCGGCGCGCTGTCCGGAACGAGCTGGCAGGGACATTCCAAGCCGGCGACCGCGCGTTAGAGATCGGATGCGGCACCGGGGTAGACGCGTGCTTCCTGGCAGAACGCGGAGTGCGGGTTGTCGCGACCGACAGTTCGTCGCAGATGGTCGCCGTCACGGCTCGCAGAGTTCAGCAAGAAGGATTGGGAAAACTGGTTCATCCAATTGTGCTCCAGGCGGAGAACCTCTCGTCGGTCGGGGCAAATCCGCTGTTCGATGGAGTCTTTTCGAATTTCGGAGCTCTGAACTGCGTCGACGATCTCCCTGCGTTTGCGGATAGCCTCGCGAGGCTCCTGAAGCCAGGCGCCAGCGCTTTGTTGTGCTGGATGGGCCCGTACTGCGCGTGGGAGATGTTGTGGTATTTGGCGGAAGGGAACACCAAGAAAGCATTTCGGAGATTGAAGTCCGGCGGAGTCACTGCCAGGATTGCCGAAGCCGCATTCGTGCGAGTTCGGTATCCATCCGTCCGGGAGTTGAAGCAAGCATTTGCGCCGGACTTTCGTTTGAAGTCGGTGAAAGGCATTGGAGTGGCAGTGCCGCCGAGCTACGTTGAGCCTTGGGCGAGGCGTCACCCTCACTTGCTGCAGATGTGTGAGCGAGCCGACATCGCTTTCAGTCGAATTCCTGGATTGCGAATACTCGCAGATCATGTGCTGGTGCGGCTTGAGCGGCGACAAACCGGACTTGAGAAGGAATCGCAGGAGTGATGAGCACTCTCGTCTCGATCACATCGGTTGATCATCCCACTGCACAAGTGGTTCACAGAATCCATCACCTTCCGGTTCTGGTTATCTTTCCTCACAATCAATGTAATTGCCGGTGCGTCATGTGCGATATCTGGCGCATACGTGAAGCAAAGCAAATCACTCCTTCGGACCTCGAACAGCAAATGGCTGCGCTACGGGAACTCGGCGTTCGCTGGGCTGTTTTTTCCGGAGGAGAACCTCAGCTCAATGAAAAGTGGGGCGAACTAGCGAAAATGCTTCGGGCGGCGGGGAGCCGAGTCACATTGCTGACCGCGGGGCTGTTGCTGAAGACTCAAGCACAAACGATTGCTGACTGCGTTGACGACGTAATCGTCTCGCTCGATGGTCCCCCGGCATTACACAACAGCATTCGCCGCGTCTCCGACGCTTCGGAGCGAATTGCGGAAGGTGTCGCGGCCCTGCGGCAGCTCCGTCCTGACATGCAGGTTGGCGCGCGTTGCACCGTTCAAAAGGCGAACCACCACCTGCTTCGCGCAACGGTTGCTCACGCAAAGCGGCTCGAACTAACCTCGATCTCGTTTCTCGCGGCTGACCTCACATCGAGTGCCTTCAACCGACCCGAGGGTTGGCGCCCCGAGCACCGCGACCGCGTCGCCCTCACGTCCGAAGAAGTCGACGCGCTTGAAATTGAAATTGATCAACTCATTCGTGAAGACCGGATAAATGCCAGGTTTGTGCTCGAGAGTCCGGCCAAACTCAAGCGGATCGTTCAGCATTTCCGCGCTCATCTTGGACAGGAGACCCCCGTCGCTCCGCGATGCAATGCACCCTGGGTCTCGGCAGTCATTGAGGCATCTGGCGACGTCCGGCCATGCTTCTTCCATCCCGTGATCGGAAACATTCACAGCCAGGCGTTAAGTGACATCATCAATAGTCCCGAAGCGCTGAACTTTCGCGCAAGCCTCGACGTGGATACCAACGCAGTCTGCCGCCAATGCGTCTGTTCGCTACACCTTTCCCAACAGCACGAGCCCACGAAGCACTGAGAGCACCTCGCGGTTCATCGGAAACGAATTACAGCGATTATTGCTTGAACGAGAAGTCGAGGCTCTTGGACTCTCCCGTCCCAATAGTGATCTTCTGGGTTTGAGTTCCCAGTTTCTCCTGCCACGCCGAGATCGTATAAGTGCCCGGCGGCAGATCCTTCACTTCGAATTTTCCATCCTTGTCCGTCACGGCGAAATAAGGGTGTTTGAACACCGCGATGTAGCCCCGCATCCATGGATGAACGTTGCACTTCACCGGGATCGCAATCTCCTCACGCGCAAATGTTTGCTCAAGCGGCGCGCCATGCGGTTGCGTCATATTCCATTCCCGATTGTTAGCGGGGCTGGGATGAATATTGTGAGTAGTCTCATCGTCGTTCACGACCTCGAGCTTCTGGTTCGCCTGCATCGCCAGCACGTGCGGTTTGTACTGACATCCCTTTTGTGTGAACACCGCTGCTTCCTGTGGGGGCTGAAAATTATGCGATGTCAATCCGTCCGAAACATAGACCACCACATTGGCCAGGCCACCGCTTGCGCCGACAACGACATCTTCCGTGGTGATCGGTGTCGGGTGCGTCTTGGCGCACAGTGGATCCGCAGACATGTCGATCCGCGTGCCCTTCGGCGGCGTTCCCTCAAACTTCACTTCGCCTTTCAGCGAGGAACCCGCATCCGCCAGAGCGCTCGGACCAGCTGAGATCCGGCTCGAAATTACCCAACCAAGGCCTACAACGGCAATGATCAACCAATAAGAGTTCTTGCTCATGAGAACACCGGCTTTCCGCCCCCGAAAGTCGAGGACTGCTGCAATCAAAAGAAGCAACGCAATCAATCTCAGCGCTGCTGCAAAATGGCGCCTACGCGCCGGGCGAAGCATCTCCCGCAAACTTACTGTCCACTGGCATCGTTCTTGGCGACGGAATGCTTCTTTGAATCGCTCAAGGTGCGGATGTAGTGAACGACGTCCCACCTCTGATCCGCACTCATCGCTCCTACAAACGAGGGCATCGGAGTTCCGTCGAGCCCCGTCACCAGGTCGCGGAACATGTCGCGATCCGTCTCTCCACACTTAAAGCTTCGTCCGCTTGTGAAATCGAATGGTGTGATCGGATTGCCCTGGTTGTCGGTTAGCGTGGCCGCAGATGGACCATGTCCTCTGCCATCCTTGCCATGACACGCCCAGCAATTCATGCTTTGAAAGAGGTCCGCACCTCGCTTCACGCTCTCGGGAGAGCTCGGAGGCTCGGCGGGAATCACTACTGGCTCGCCCGGCTTCTCTTCTTGGAAAGACGAAGAGAATGTCTTTATATACGCGACCAAATCGGCGCGCTCTTGCTTGAGAAGCGGCTTCCACGACGGCATCCCGCTGGCATGAATCCCACGTGTAATCGTGTCGTATAGGTCACTGTCCAGCGGGAGACTTCCGCTCGGAGTTGACCTGCACTTGAATACCGCTTTGGTAAAATCTCGCGGCTTCGGATTCAGATACGGCGCGCTTTCGCCTCTTCCATCTCCATCGGTGCCGTGACAGAAAATGCAATACCGCTGATAAAGCGCTTTCCCGTGCTTTGCATTGCCGGTCAGTTTGTCGATGTGGCTCTCTTGCGCCGACGCGGTCATGCTCACTAGGGAGACTAGAACTACGGCGAGATGCGATAACCGGATTGTGTGCACAGTAGCGTCCCCTCAGAAGTCGAAATCAAAGCCCATCAGATAACTGTCGTGAGTGTCGTCTTTCCCGGACAAAGGTGCGGCACCCGCGTTGGTGACACGGGAGTATTCCTGCGTCCACGCCAGCCCCGCTCGCGGACTCATGATCGGGTACCAGCGATAACCAATCGTCCAGCTATCAAGATTGCCGGAATCGGCGCGGATTCCGGGGTTCGCCTGTCGAGACATGCGATTGAGTTCGTACCGTCCAGTAAAAATCAAACGAGGCGTTGGGTTGTAGTGCCCCTCGATGAAACCGCCATTCCACACCGGCCCCACCGCTCCAATGGGCAGACTTGACGGCTGGTTCGCGGCCACTCCGTTTCCCAGGAAGACATTGTCCGATCCGTGCAGGTAGAACGTGTAGAAATCGAACTTGTTCACGAACCAGTGCCCGTACGCGCCGAGCCGGTAGAAGCTCCGGTTCCCCATCCCAGTGCCCGGAATCGGACTGCCGCCGCTGGTCTGGAAGAACGTCGGTGACTCGCCGACATATCCGTAGGCGCCGACTTGCTGTCTCCCGAACCATGGCGTCTCGAACGATTGATTGAAGTTGGCATAAACGTCATAAGCTTGGTTGGATGGCAAGCCCGTCTGACCATTGCTATTGCTGACTACGGCGACGGAATATCGCGTGCTGTCATCTCCAGAATGCCCTAACAATTCGACGCCAAGTTGCGGAAGGCCGATGCCTTGAAAAAAGTTTTTGTCACCGGGGGGCGTGAAGAAGTAGTTGTAGTAAACCCCGCCTGTGTTGTTGAGGATGAGTTGGCGCTCCTGCGAGATTGGTTCATCCAATTCAAATTTGCCCATCTTGAGGTTCAGCCAACGGGAACCCGCCAGATTATCCAAACGAGCCCACGCCTGCGAAAGAGTAATGCTGTTGCTCCCAATGAATGGCTGTACAAAAAATGAAATGTTGTTGTAGATCGTGCCGGCGGTAATCAAGTCCACCCCTGACAAGTCAAATCCTGAAGACGTCACTGACGATTCGACTTGCCCACTGCTAGGGTTTCCCGCCACTACATCTACCGCTTGACGATTGTTATTCTCCCGGTGCCAGAATGGCGTCGCCCGAAACATGATCGGCCAATAGGATGGCTCCTGATAAATCGGAGCATCACGCCCATTGCCCAACTGATATCCGTTGTCCTTAAAGGTCTGCCCGAAATTATTGAGCATGGGCCACGCCTCATGGCAGGCGGAGCAGGGCAAACCGTATTTGCGAGCGAAGGCCGGGATCGCATGCGCGGTCTGCACAAATGCGAGAAGCGTTCCTAGCATCAGGAGATGCATGCCCGTTTTCTTCCAACTTACAATTCTCATGTTTCCTCCGAGATGCTTCATCTGAACGAGGCTCCGCGCACACCAGCGCTGATAGATCAAGGCAAGCAAAACTTGTAGCCCACTCCATGAACGGTGCGTATGAGAACGGGACAGTCAGGATTGGTCTCGATCTTCTGCCGTAGTTTCGCGATGCAATTGTCGACAGTGCGATAACTGGATCGCTTCCGTTTGGGCCACGCGGACCCGATGAGCTTCCGGCGAGAGACGACTTCCCGGGGTCTGGAGGCCAGGAACTTGAGCACCTTGAACTCGCGGACAGTCAACTGAATTGGTTGGTTGGCTCGACACAGCTCCATCGTGCGGAAGTCGAGACAGAACTCGCCAAACTGCGCCACCTGATTTGCCCTTGATTCCTGACGATCGTTCATACTCGTGCTCGCCGTAGTCGCGAAATCAACGTCGTTGCACAAACTTACCGTCGGCTTGTAGGCGACCGTGTCACAGAATGGTCACATTCTTGTTAAATCCCCGTACTCACTTGAATCGAGCCCAACGAATTGTGACTTCCGTCATATCCGTTTTCTTCGTGCTTCTGAGCTCAGGGTCTTCGTTGCGCCAATGATTTCGTGGATGCTTAAAGCAAGTCTTTCGAGTGATCGGAAGGGGTCAATCGCAGCGGTGTGACATCACTATCTCGACGCTCGTCTCCAAGACCTCAAGAAACGGGCCGTTTCCCGCAGTGGCGCGTTCCCGAATAATCGGGTCCTTGTGGGCAATATCCAAAAGCTAAGTTGCGATCATGAGGATTATCTTTGTGTGTCCATTGCGCATGCTTGGTCATTACCTTCTGCACTTTTGGACATTACCGTCGTTGGTCCTTGGGTATCTACCTCCATCCTCAATGGCTCGATAAGGTCCAGAAAGACGCTCGAAAGTCAGCGTCATTCCGAACTCATTATCGAGGTGGTTAGATGGTTTCCGACGTTCCCCCCCAAGCGCGGAAGCACGAGTTTTCTCGAAATACCAGCGTCGCAGCTGTCGCAGGTCTCGCAATTCTCTGTTTCTCGTTGATCCTCACTGGTTGTGCCGGAGCCGGGCTTGCGGCTAATAATCCAACTCAGTCAGCGACAGGAACGCAGCCGACGCCCACGCCGTCAGTTCGCCGCTATCTGAAAATTTCTGGAGCGCTACCCACCGCTACGGTAGGTGTCCCTTACAACGCCGCTCTCAACGTAGGTAGCGGCACTTCGCCCTACAAGTTCAGCATGGCCTGGGGAGGTTTGCCCGCCGGGCTCAAACTCGGAGAGACGAGCGGAACCATTACCGGAACCCCAACCGCAGTAGGTACTGCGGATTTTGCCGTCCATGTCATCGATGCTCGCGGCGACGGTGGTGCGCAGGAATTCAAACTGACCGTAGTGCAACCCGGTTCATTGACTGTGACTATCAGCCCCGCGACCGCTACGGTGGTTTCGCAAGGCACAGTACAGCTCACCGCATCGGTCACCAACACATCGAACGTTGCCGTGACGTGGACGGCTTCGCAGGGCACGATTTCCGCCAGCGGCGTCTTCACCGCCCCTGCAGTCAGCGCTAACGCGGCGGCTACAGTAACCGCGACCAGCGTGGCGGATCCGACCAAGTCGGCGACCGCGTCGATTACGGTGACGCCGGTTATCCAAGCCGGTCCAGGCGCGGATTACTACGTAGCGCCGAATGGAAGCGATAGCAATCCGGGCACACTCGACAAGCCATTCGCATCTCTCGCCAAGGCGCAATCGACAGTTCGCAGTGTGTTGCTGCCCAATCACTGTGGCTCGCGTACTACGCCGATCGTGGTGCAGCTGCGCGGCGGCTTATATACCCAGCAGGCTCTCAGCTTCACTTCTGCCGATAGCGGTTGCGGCAGCGCCGTTCCAGTTCTCTATCAGAACTATCCGGGCGAGACGCCGATTCTCAGCGGTGGCCATCAGATTACCGGATGGACCAGCATCAACGGCCGCTCCGTCTGCGCCGGCAACACGAACTGCTGGCAGGTCACGCTCGCATCGGGAACGCCGTACTTTGAAGCGATGTTCTACAACGGGCAGCGGCGATTCCGTCCCCGGCTCGGCAGCACTGCGACGAACTTGATGGGGCAGTATTATCGCGTGAAGAGCCCCGTCCAGAGCTGCAATGGCGGTACCTGCTACGACCGGTTCTCCTACAACTCTTCTGACCCCATCAGCAGCACTTGGACGAACCTCTCCTCGCCTTATCCGACCGGAGACGTCGAGCTGATCGATTTTGAGAAGTGGACCACTCCGATCGAACGAATCTCTTCGATCGATACGTCGGCTGGCATCATTTATCTGACCGGTCAAACCATGCAGAACAAAGACCACGGATATATCGCCGGCCATCGTTACATCGTCGAGAACGTCAAGAACGCACTGCAGTTCGCTGGACAATGGTTCTTGGATCGCTCCGCATCTCCATGGACGCTCACGTATCTGGGAAATCCTGGCGAAGATCCGAACACCGACACCGTCATCATTCCGCAGAATGCTCAGGTGCTCACGGCGACGGGCCTGCAATGGGTTACGTTCCAGGGCCTGCAATTCGAGCATGACAACTACACCGTGCCAACGTCCGGATATCCCTCGGTACAGTTGGATCCGGCGATTCCCGCAATGGTTCATTGCGCGGGTTGCCAGAACGTCGTGTTCGACTCGAACCAATTTACGCAAAGCGTCGGTGTAGCCCTCGATGTCGTCGGAACCTCGATCGACGTCACTGTCCAAGGCAACCTCTTCTATGACCTTGGAGCTTACGGGATTCGGTTCGGCACAGCGCCTGCCGCGTCCGACACGGATGCGACGGTTGCTCACAGCCTGACCGCAACACAGAACGGTATTGCGTCGGTGGGACGGTTCCTACCGAGCAGTGACGGCATCGTCCTCGGCGACGTGCATGATGTCGAGATCTCGTTCAACGACGTCTATGACTCGTACCACGACGGCGTGGAAATGTGTAAGCCATCGTCCGGAGTTTGCAACGGTTCCAATAACTCCAGTGGCGCGTTCAATCTCAACATCCACGACAATGCCGTGCATGATGTGATGCAGGGCGTGACCGACGACGGTGGCTGCTATTACGCCATGACCGCAATCTCGGGCGGCTCGGCGTCGGGGAACAAGCTGACGCACAACTTGTGCCACGATGTTTCCGATGCCTCGACGCAGGATGCCGACGGCTACGGCGGACACGGAATTTATCTGGATAGCTATACCGGATCGTGGGACGTCGAGCAGAACCTCATCTACCGGGTCAGCGCTGTGTCCTTCAACATGACCCAAGGGCCGCAATCAAACGGACTCGCGAACAACTTCACCAACAATATCTCGGCCTATGCGCGGCAAGCGGTGGTGGGCGTTCTCGGATGCCCCGCGTCGCTACCGCTGTTGCAGTTTACCTTTACCAACAACCTGATCTACCAGGACCGGTCGCGCTCTTCCAAGCCAGGTACCGGTCTGCAAAAAGCGGCGGAATATTTTGCGGGTGGGTCGCCGACGTCAACACAAAAGTTCGCCAGCAACATGTACTGGAACTCGAGTGAAACTCTGGCCAATGACTCTAAAGCGTTTTACTCGAATACGAGTTCGAACTGCTCCGGTCAAAACTGGATGAACTTTAGCCAGTGGCAGTCGTTCGGAGAAGATGCCGGAAGCTCGATTCAGAATCCGGTGTTCGCGAACCCGACCTATCCCACGGATGACTTTGCCCTGACGGCAAGCTCTCCCGGAACCATGGCTGGCTTCGTTCCCTTCGCCCTGAACTTCGGCAGAACGAACCCGACTCCAATTCCGACGGTGATCGGTACATTTCCGACGCTGGTTTATAACCCCGCCAACGACTTTTAGTCGAAGCGGCAACAAAGACCGACCAAAAAGCCCGGGCGAGTGAGGAATATCTCCACTCGCCCGGGCAATTTTCTTTAGTGAAGCGAGCCGACTATGGCGCAGGTTCGCGCGAAGTCAGATTCGCTGGCTCACTACAGAAGACCGAAAATCAGCAGACTGTACGTCGATCCATTCTTCGTTCCGACATACACGTTGCCATTCGCGATCGTAGGCACCGAGAAACGGATCCCGCTTCCCAGAGTGTCCCGCGTCGCATTCTGCTGGCTGTTGTACAGTTCGGAGGCAACGTTCGACGCCTTGTAAGCGTGCAAAACCGCCGTAGTCGATTTCTTCGGACTGGCGTCGATCACCCACACGATTCCGTTCGCGGTGCCGTTCGCTGAAATCGACGGAGTGCCACCCGCCGCGAGAGTCTTAGGCGACTTGGACGCAGCCGTCTTCGACAAAGCGCCTTTGGTCAGGGTGTAGCGGCGAAGATTGTCGCCCGCCCCCGAGTAGTACACCGCGCCACTGAAATAAGCCGGCGTCCCGTAATAGCCGCCAGTCGCACCGTTAATCGTCTGAATGCAATCATTGCTTCCAGAATTAAATTTCCCCATATTGTCGCGGTTCACAAGGTAGATGATGCCTTGTTTTCCGGCGCCCGTAATTTCATCGGGAAACGAACCGGTTTGCTTCGGAACGATCAGCCCCGCCGTGGAGCCCAAGTCTTCGTCATCGGCAGCCAGGGTCGATTGGTTGTCAGGCGTGAAATAGTCCGTGACCGACAATCCCCCGCTCGTACTCATCTTCAGGAAACTGTCGCCGTAGTCGATGCCTCCCGAAGTATTCGCATCGAACGTACCATTGCCGGTTTGGAACAGAAGATTGCCGCTGCTGTCGGCCGACAATCCACCAGCGCTCTGCCAGATGCCGCCCTGCGACCCGTTTGGCGTGTCGTTGAAGACGGCGACTTGCGCCAACGTGCTGGCTTCATAGCCCATGACCCAGCCGTGATACGCGCCGAGGTCGCCGAACGACGCCCACGCGATGTAAACCACGCCCTTCGACAACAAAAGAGCGGCTCGCTGATTCTGTACCTGTGGGTTAAATGCGATCGTGCCGCCGCTGCTGCCTGAGCCGTTCCCGGCGACCGAAGCCGAAATCACGACCGGTCCTCCAAATTTCTCTGCTCCAGAAGTAATGTCGAGCGCATGCAACCGTTGTACGTAGTTGCTGCCTTCCAAAGTGAATGCTACGACGTACATCGTGTTGCTGGTGCCATCAATGACCGGCGTTCCGGTGATGCCAACGACCGGAGAGACTTCACACGATCCCAAGTTTCCGCAGGGAACCGCCACCGCCCCATTGATCAGAAAACTGGTATGCCAGAGCGGAGTGGTCGGACTTCCTCCCGCGTCGAAGGCGTAGACACTGTCGTTCTCCGTCGTGATGTAAACCACGTTGTGCGTGCCCTGGCCCGAGACGGCAACGTTAGCCATGTAGAGCGGCTGGCTGAACGGTTCGCCATCCAGCGATAACGTGAATCTCTTCCCAAACTTGGTGGAGTTGACATTTGTCAGCGTGAGCTTTGTCTCCTTCAGATCCTGTCCGTCACGCGAGATGTCGTTGTGATAGGTCAGCACGTTCTGGGCTGGCGCGAACAGCGGAAACAGAAGAAACAAAGTGGAGCAGAGAAGAGCCCGAAAAACACCCGTGGAAATAATCTGATACTGAACCTGGGAGCCGGTGCGGCTGGCGAACATAAAGCGCCTCCTGAGCGTGCGATACGTACTTCCAGACAAGGAAAGGGCCCTTAACAATCGCGCTGAGCTTGTACGCATTGTTTACGGCTAGGTATTCGGTAGGGGAGTTGGAACACCTGGGGAAGAACCGCCTGCGATGGTACCCCGGGACCGGGCCAGTGTCAACCAGTCCGGACGGAGTATCAACTACAGTCCGAACTGTCCCCGCAGGGAATTCACGCGGGTAAGTCGATTCCTGACAGCTTCTTACAAGCCTCCAGCAGTTTATCCTGCACGGCTTTCTCTCGGCTTGCCCGATTCGGTGACCGCAGCTGCATGTGATAGAAGTACTCGCCGGTGACTTTGGCGGCGTTGTCATCGCTGACTGCCAGCCATACTTGCGTGCGATGACCTTCGTCCAGATCGTCTGGTGCTCCCGGACCTCCCATCTTCGTTGGCACCCATCCTGGCTCAAGCGAGTTGGAAAAGACATCCGGCCAACGGCGCGCGATGGCA
The DNA here is from genome assembly GCA_963787685.1 of uncultured Acidobacteriota bacterium. GTDB lineage: Bacteria > Acidobacteriota > Terriglobia > Terriglobales > Acidobacteriaceae > Sulfotelmatobacter. The sequence goes on along the minus strand of CAWBED010000013.1, from coordinate 943,068 downwards.
AACGCAAGCAGCACATCATGCAGCTTGGTATCGGAATATGCCTGCTGTCCTCGCCACGGACGCTCTTTCCACAACAGGTCCTTTAGGCTGGCATCTCCGCTCTTGTGCAGTCCAGAGCTTAGATAGACGAGACGCTTCGGTCTTCGGATGAGAGCAGTCAAAATGTACGGGGCGAGAGTGTTGACCGCAAAGACCTGCGGCAAACCGTCCTCGGTTTCGATGCGTTGGGGTTCACGATAGCCGATGGCAGCATTGTGGATCACCGCATCGAAAGCTCCGAGCGCGTTTACTTGATCCGCAACCGCGCGAGTTTGCGCGATGCTCGAAAGATCGCCGACTACCACAGACTCCGCGCCGGGAATCGCGGCTATTGCCGCCCGCCCTCGCGAATCGTTGCGCGCGTGCAGACACCACTTTGTGGCCCAACTCCGTCAGAAGCTGGGCGGCCATTTTCCCTAAGCCGTCAGAAGAACCTGTAACGAAAACCCGTGCCATAAGAATCTCTGCAATCCTTTCGAACGTGCGCTCAAGCCTGTTCGATTCCCAACTGTTTTTGAATCTGTTCGAGTGGTACGCCTTTCGTCTCAGGAACCATCGTCCTCACCCAGATAAGCTGAAGCACCATCATGCCCGTGAAGAACGAGAAGACGTAGCCCGGCGGAAATGCGGCAACCATTTTCGGGAAGAATGTTGTGAGCATCGCCGCGAAGATCCAGTGCGTGAAGCTTCCCAGAGTCTGGCCCTCCGCGCGGTGGCGATTGGGGAAAATCTCCGATATAAACACCCAGATGACCGCTCCCTGGCCAATCGCATGCGCTGCGATAAACCCGAAGATGCAGGCCGGCACGATCGAGAAATGTCTAGTAAAGAACGCCCACGCTACCAGCCCGAGCGAAGTGATGTATCCGAACGAGCCGATATAAAGAAGAGTGCGCCGCCCCAGACGGTCGATCAGCCAAAGTCCCACGAACGTAAATACGAGGTTCGTGACGCCAATCCCAATTGATTGCAAAAGAGCTGCCTTGGCACCGAGGCCGGTTAGTTCGAAGATTCGCGGCGCGAAGTAGAGAATCGCGTTGATCCCCGACATTTGGTTGAAGAAGGCGATCAGGATGGCGAGCAAAATGGGCTTCTGGAGACGCTTGGTCCAAAAATGTCCGGACGAAACCTGCTCCGTGGACGCGGCCATAATTTCGTCCGCCTGGGCCGCAATTTCCGCCTTCGATAATTCCGGCTCCGTGCGTTGCAGGACTTGCAACGCTGTCTCACGATCACCTTTACGACTGAGAAGCCAGCGCGGGCTCTCGGGAAGTCCGAGGCAGAACAGCGCGTAGATGAGGGAAGGGAAGGCGGCCACGCCCAGCATCCATCGCCACGCGTTTTCTCCCACTCCGGCCAGCAGCGCGTTCGAAACGAACGCGATCAGGATGCCGAAAACGATGTTGAACTGGAACATCCCGGCAAGACGTCCGCGATGCTGCGGCGGAGCGATTTCGGAGATATACATCGGCGCGACGACGGTCGAGATGCCGATCCCAAGCCCGCCTATGACGCGTGCCGCGATGAAAGTGCCAACGCCAGTGGCTAGAGCCGATCCCACCGCTCCGACAAAGTAGAGAACGCCAATCCACAGCAAAGTCGCTTTGCGGCCAAACCGATCGGCCGGCCATCCGCCAAGCAGCGAGCCAACGACAGTGCCATAAAGAGCCGACGCCATCGCGATGCCGTGCAAGCTGGGACTCAGTCCCCAGAGCGCCTGAATGGTTTTTTCTGCGCCGGAAATAACAACGGTGTCGAAGCCGAAGAGAAATCCGGCAAGAGCCGAGGTGAGCGACCAGAAGAAGATGCGACCATTCATGGGATTAAGAGGCGGAGCTTACCACAGAACCGCGCGGTCCGCCGTGACACCTTGTTCGACGAGCCGCGTTCGAACCAAGCTCAATCTTTTACCAGCGGATAATTTTTTTCGCGCCAGCCACGTATGCCGCCGTCCATCGAAATCACGTTGGTATATCCCATCTTCTGCAGATTGTCGGCCGCCAGGGCAGAGCGGAATCCGCCGCCGCAGTACAGAACCATTTCCGTGTCCAACTCGGGAACTCGCGCCTCGATATCGCGCTCGATCACACCCTTGCCAAGGTGAATCGCACCGGGAAGATGATCTTTGGCGAACTCGCTCTCTTCGCGCACATCCACGAGAAGGAACTTGTCGCCTCGGTCCATTCTTTTCTTCACCGCGGCGACATCGGTCTCGCGAACTCGCGAGCGCGCGTCGTCAACTATCTTGAGAAATCGAGGAGGATGCTGGTGGGCCATAAAAAACTCCTTTTGCACTTTGGGCGTCATCATGGTATCAAGCCTTGCTCCCAGACGCGCGAATTTGCTGCTTCAATTAGCATGGACACGTGAAAGGAACCGAAGCGCGAAAAGTTGGCCTGGCTCGTGCGCTCTCGAAGATGGGATATTGTTCGCGCTCCCAGGCCAGTCAGTTGATTCGCGCCGGTCGCGTGCAACTGAATGGAGTCGTGCGGCGTAATCCCGAAAATCCCGCGCGGATTGACCGCGACCGCTTTGCCGTGGATGGTCACGCGATCGAAGGTCAACGGAAGATCTATTTGATGATGAACAAGCCGCGCGGCCTGGTGACCACCGCATCAGATGAAAAGGGCCGCGAGACGGTCTACTCGATCCTGGAAAAGGCCGCCGAGCCCTTGCCCTGGGTCGCACCGGTGGGCCGGTTGGACAAAGCAAGCGAGGGCCTGCTCCTGCTGACCAATGATTCCGAATGGGGAGCGCGTGTGGCTGCTCCCGAGACGCATCTGGAAAAGACGTATCACGTCCAGATCGGCGCCGTTGCGGACAACCAACTCATTCAGGCGATGGCGCGCGGAGCGAAAACTGAAGACGGAGATGTTCTCCGCGCCAAAAAAGCTCGGGTGCTGCGGTCGGGCGAGAAAAATTGCTGGCTCGAAATCACCCTGGACGAAGGCAAGAACCGCCAGATTCGCCGCATGCTGGAGGCGTTTGATATAGAAGTCCTTCGCCTGGTAAGAGTCTCGATCGGTCCACTCGAACTTGGAAAGCTGGCGAAGGGAACCTACCGCCACCTCACTTCCGCGGAGAAACGGTCGCTGGATCGCGCAATGAGTGTGAAATGAAATCAGAATAGTTCATGCCTGACCTAACATTCCTCCCCGCCGTCGAGATGGCCCGCCAGATCCGCGAGAAGAAGATTTCTCCGGTCGAACTCGCCGAAGCTCATCTGGCCAAGATCGAGAGATTGAATCCGAAGCTGAATGCCTATGTACAAGTGGACACCGCGCGCGTTTTACGCGAAGCCCAGGAAGCTGAGGCAGCGGTGATGCGCGGAGGAGTTCTAGGCCCGCTGCACGGTGTGCCGATCAGCATCAAGAGTTCGATAGAAGTCGCAGGAATGAAGTGCGAAGCTGGTACGCGTCTGCGCGCTGGATTTATCGCCACGCAAGATGCACCGTTGGTAGCACGACTCAAGACAGCCGGCGCGATCGTGCTCGGCGTAACTAATACGCCGGAAATGCTGATGGCTTGGGAGACCGACAATCTTCTTTATGGACGCACCAACAGTCCTTGGGATCTCGAACGCACGCCGGGCGGTTCGAGCGGCGGCGAAGCTGCAGCGATCTCCGCAGGGATGTCAGCAGGTGGTGTCGGCAGCGATGGCGGTGGTTCCATTCGCGTCCCGGCACATTTCAGCGGCATCTGCGGGTTGAAGCCGACGCCGGGCAGAATTCCATCGACCGGCCACTATCCTCCATCTGGCGGCCCGTTCGCGTTGATCGGGGTTGTCGGGCCGATGGCGCGTACGGTTGCCGACTTGAAAGCGTTGTTCGAAGTCATGCAAGGCCCGGATGACGGGGACACCTGCGCCGCTCCGGTGCCGCTCCGATGGCCGCGCCGACGACGAAGTGAAGCGACCTCAAGATCGGCTACTTCGAAGACGACGGTCGTACGCCCGTAACGCCTGAAATCCGTCAGGCCGTGCGCTCGGCCGCGGAGGCTCTGCGTCGAGCTGGATTTCAAGTCGAACCATTTCGTCCCGAAGGCCTCGAAGAAGCGCGCATCCTCTGGAGAAAGTTTTTTGTGAAGATGGGCGGGATGCTGATCCGTCCGATGTTCGACGGCCGTGAGCAAGATGCGAACCCGATGTTGAAGCAATACTTGGATTGGTCCGCCGCAGAACCGGAACTCGGTGGCCCCGCACTGCTCGATGCATGGATTCGGCGCGATGCTGTGCGCGCCAGCTTCCTCGCCCAGATGCGGCAGCACCCAATCCTGCTCTGTCCACCGGCAGCGATCCCCGCCTTCCGCCACGGCGAGCGCAGTTGGATTGTCGAAGGGAAAACTGTTCACTATCTCGATGCGTGGAGCTACACGGAGTGGTTCAATCTGCTGGGGAATCCCGCTGCTGTCGTTCCAGTCAGCTATTCCCGCGAGGGTTTGCCGATCGGCGTGCAAATCGTAGGATTGCCTTGGCAGGAAGAGCATGTGCTCACGGTCGCAGCCGCGCTTGAGAATCGGTGCCAGGCGTGGCGAATCCCGCCGTTGAGCTGAACCACCCCGATGAGGTGAACCATCCCGATTTGTCGAAGCAGGGAAGGAATCATAGGCAATCGCGTCTACTCGTATCCGCATTCCTATTCAAAGCGGTTTGCGAATTCAGCGAAATCCGCTGTGAGCCCGTATGTCGTCTGTGGTTAAATCTTTAACGGAATGAATCTGAAAATTTCTGCAGGTTTTGTCGCCGCGCTTGTCGCGGCTTTTGGTCTGCTTGCCTTCACGTCTCAACCGAACCCAATCGAAGCTGCGCGCCTCAACAACATCGGCGTCGCCTACATGAATCAGCAGCTGTTCGAAAAGGGATTGAAGCAATTCCAGCAAGCGGCCGAAGTCGATCCCAAGTTTTCCATCGCGCGTTTGAACCAGGGCGTAGCGTATCTGAATCTGCAGAAAATCGACGACGCGAAGACCGCGTTGGAAGACGCGCTCAAGCAGGATCCCAAGAGCCCGAATGCGTGGTACAGCCTCGGATTGCTCGCGAAGAATACGGGCGATGCGCAGGCGTCGATTGACGCGTTCAAGCATGTCCTCGAGATCGATTCCAACGACGCCGACACCTGGTATTTCCTCGGCACCGCCTATGTGCAGGCCAAACAGTTTCCGCAGGCGATCGATGCGTTCGAACACGCGCTGAAGATCAATCCGCTGCACGCTTCGGCGGAATTCGGATTGTCGCGCGCTTACCAGCAATCGTCGGACACCGATCACGCCCGCGAGCATCTGAAAAAATTCCAATACATCACGCAAAACAAAATCGGTTCTCCGATGAGCCTTGCCTATGGAGAACAGGGCCAGTACTCGCGCGCAGTGGAGTCGCCACAAGCCGCACTGAAGCCGCCAGCGCAAATCAAGGTTCAGTTCGTCGACATCGCGAAAGCCGCGGGAATTATCGGGAAAAGTACCACCGAGTCGAAAGACCTAGGTACTTTCCTGGGGCCTGGAGCGTGTTTCCTCGACTATGACGGAGACGGACGCCCCGACATTTTTCTCGCCAGCGGAGGTTCAGAGGGCGGCATCGCTCTTTACCACAATCTGGGTGGTGGCAAGTTTGAGGACGTTACGCGTAAGGCGGGACTTGACCCGGCAGTCCGCGCTATCGGTTGCACCGCGGGTGACTACGATAACGATGGTTTTGTGGATCTCGTGCTTGGCTTCGACGGTCACGTCCTGCTCGAGCACAACGAAAAGAACGGAACATTCAAAGACGCGACGGCGGCGGCGGGAATCAAGACGGATGGCCTCATTCTGGGCTTGACGCTCATTGACTATGACCACGACGGCGATTTGGATCTGTATGTCACACGTCTAAGCCAAAACCACGAATTGTCTTCCGCCTCGGGAATGATCTTCCGTACGGAAGATGCTGCGCCGACGAACGTCATGTGGCGGAATAACGGCGACGGTACGTTCACGGACGTAACGGCGTCGCTGGGTCTCAATGAAGGCGCTTCGCTTGGCGCAATTGGTTCCGACTACAACAATGATCGCGCCGTCGATCTGATTGTTTCTGCTGCCAAAGAAAGTACCGTTTTTGAAAACCCGCGTGAGGGAGCGTTTAAGGCGCAGCATCCCTGGTCGACGGCCATGCCAAGTCCCAGCTTCGGCGTAGCGGCGTTGGATTACAACCACGACGGCTGGGTCGATCTTGCCTTTTCTCACGCAGGAAATCCGAGTCTGACACTCTGGAAAAACAATCACGCGAAGTTCGAGCAAGTCCCCCTGCCCGCCCTGAACTGGGTTCATGCTTTCAGCGTTGCTGCCTTCGATTACGACAACGATGGCTGGGTCGATCTCGTCGCCGTTGGAGAAACAAAAGACGGCAAGGGTGAAGTCCGTCTGTTCCGCAATCTCGGTCCCGATGGATTCAAAGACGTCACCACCGATGTCGGCCTCGACAAGATTCAACTCAAAGATCCCCGCGCCATCATCACCGGCGACTACGACAACGACGGCGCCACCGATTTGCTAATCACGCAAAATCATGGCCCTGCTGTACTCCTGCGCAACGAAGGCGCCACGCAGAATCACTGGCTGCGCCTCTCGCTCAAAGGATTAAACGACAATAAATCCGCCATCGGAACGAAGGTTGAAGTCTTCTCCGGCGGCAATCGGCAGAAATTCGAAATCTACGGCTCCAACGGATATCTCGGCCAGAATTCCACCGACATCGTCGTCGGCCTCGGCGAATCGAAAGATGCGGACATCGTCCGCATGCTCTGGCCCACCGGCGTCTTACAAGACGAAATTCAAATTGCCGGCGACAAGCAGCAGAACTTCCTCGAAATTGACCGCCGCGGCAGCTCCTGTCCCACGCTTTTTGCGTGGAATGGCGAGCGCTACGAGTTCGTCGCCGACATGCTCGGCGCAGGTGTTGTCGGACACTGGATCGGCCCCAACCAGCGCGACATTCCGCGTCCTGTTGAGTTCATCAAGATCAATCGCGACTCAGTTCGTGAGAAAAATGGGAAGCTCAGTTTCCGCTTTATGGAACCGCTCGAAGAAGCCGTCTACCTCGATCAAGTGCGACTGCTCGCCATCGATCACCCCGCGGGCCTCGATGTCTACCCCAACGAATACTTCGCTTCAAACCCGCCATATCCTCCGTTCAAAGTTGTCGTGAGTCAGAATGCGCAACCGCCCGCCGGTGCTTGGGACGATCATGGCCACAATGTGCTTCCCGACCTGCTTGCGCATCATTACATCGGCGACTTTGCGATGACGCAATTCCAGGGCTTTGCCAAGCCGCATACTTTGACGCTCGATCTAGGGTCGCCATATAAAGGTGGCCCGCTGTGGCTGCTGCTGCACGGCGAGGTCGAATATTTTTCTGCCAATAGTATGTACGCCGCGTCGCAAGCTGGAATTCAAGCGATCTCGCCTTATGTTGAAGCGGAAGATGCGAACGGCAACTGGCAGCGCGTGATCGATGACATGGGATTCCCAGCCGGTGGCGCGCGCACAATGACCGCCGATTTGACCGGCAAGCTCCCGCACGGCACGCAGAAAATCCGTATCACCACGAATTTGCAGATCTATTGGGACAACATTCAAATCGACCGCGCGCATCAGCCAACCGTCACACCCGTTGATGGACGTCATTCTGAGCGGAGCCGCCTTTCAGGCGAAGCGAAAGATCCTGCGAGCAGTGGACAAGAAATCCGAATGTCAACGCTTCCCCTCTCTAACGCCGACCTCGAATTCCACGGCTATCCCTACAAAATCGAAGGGATGCCCCCCGGCAACGTCCAATACATCTACGAAAAGACCAGCGCTACCGGCCCTTACACTCGCCCGATGGGCACTTACACGCGTTACGGTGACGTCCTGCCGCTGCTCACGGCGACGGATGACAAACTCGCTCGTCTTCGGATCGGGCGACGAAGTGCGTCTCGACTTCGATCTATCGAAACTTCCCGCGCTGCCGCAAGGCTGGGTGCGCGATTACTTCTTCGCCGCGAACGGCTATGAAAAAGACATGGACTTCTACGCCGCCGAAGGCAACTTCGTCGCGCCGCTTCCGTTCCTGAGTATGGGCGAATATCCATATTCGCCGAAGAATTCCTTCCCGCTCGACGATGCGCACGTGAACTATCTTCTCGAATACAACACGCGCCACATGTCAGGAAACGAACAGCGCGGATACTGGTTCGATTACGGGGAAAATCGCTAGGGCTACTTTCACTATATGGAAACGTTTTAATATTGACATTTTCCGCCGTTCCATAATCCAATAGCCGGGCCAATGGAAACCTCCTCCGCCCCTTCCGCTAGCGCACCGCGTTTGCGGCGCACACTTACTCTTTGGGACCTCGTTCTTTACGGAATTATCGTCATCCAGCCTGTAGCGCCGATGTCAGTGTTCGGCGTGCTCAGCGACAGCGGCCACGGCCATGTCGTCACCACTTTGCTCATTGCCATGGTGGCGATGTTGTTTACCGCGTTCAGCTATGGTCGCATGGCGCGGGCTTATCCCAGTGCCGGCTCTGCATTCACCTACGTGGGACAAGAGATCAACCCAGCGCTCGGGTATGTCACTGGGTGGAGCATGGTGATGGATTACATCCTCAACCCCATGATCTGCATCATCTGGTGCAGCCAGCAGGCATTCGTTTTTGCTCCTGGGATTCCATACTGGGGATGGGCGCTCTTTTTTGGAGCGGTGTTTACGTTCCTGAATCTTCAGGGCATTAAGACGTCGGCTCGGGTCAACACTCTGTTGGCAGCGGGCATGGGTGCGGTAGTAGCGGTCTTCTTCATGGTCGCGATTCGTTATGTGTTCAGTCATCCGCACGACGGCTCATCTTTCTTCACTCGGCCGTTTTATGATCCTCAGCTTTGGAACTCCAAGGCGGTGCTCGCCGCGACCTCGATTGCGGTACTGAGTTACATCGGATTCGACGGCATCTCAACGCTTTCGGAGGAAGCAGAGAATCCCCGCCGGAACATCCTCTTAGCCACCGTTCTGACTTGCTTTGTCATCGGAGTTCTTTCGGCCCTAGAAGTTTATGCCGCGCAATTGATTTGGCCGGCGAGCGAACCATTCCCAAACAGTGACACGGCGTTTACCTTCGTTGCCGGGCGCGCCTGGAAGCCGATGTTCGCGATCTTGGGATTTACCCTACTAGTGGCGAACTTTGGATCAGGGATGGGCGCGCAGATTGGCGCGGCGCGTCTGCTTTATGGCATGGGACGCAGCAAGGCTTTACCGCAGGCATTCTTCGGAACGGTCGATCCGAAGCGGCACGTACCCCGCAACAACGTTCTGTTTGTCGGCGCCATCGCTCTGGTTGGAGCGCTCCTTGTGAGTTTCGGTCTGTTCAGTTACGGCTTGGGTGCGGAGATGCTCAACTTTGGCGCTCTCATCGCATTTATGGGTGTCAATATGGCGGCCTTTGTGCGCTATTACGTGCGCGAGGGCGGACACAATGGCGTGCCGCCGCTGGTCTTGACAGCGGTGGTCATCGGACTTGTGCTATGGCCGGGTTCGAACTTCACAATACTGGCGGCCGCAGGTGTAGGGCTAGCAATCGTCGCAGTCTGGACTCCGCCGCTCGCTGGATTTGCAATTTGTTTTTTCCTCTGGAAGAACTTGAGTTGGAAGGCCTGGATTGTCGGCGGCATCTGGATGGTCGTCGGAATCGCTTTCGGCGCATGGAAGACTCGTGGCTTCCGTGGTGACTTAGTGAACTTTGACTTGCCCGCCGAGGACTCGTAGCGATGCTTCTTTCGAGAGGCATCACTTTATATTCAAGCCGCAGAGATATCTGCAAAATACCGCCGCGGCGTGGTTCCGAGAGTCTTGCGGAACATGGCGATGAACGCGCTCGAAGTGCTGTACCCGGCCTCGAGCGCAGCGTGGCTGATCTTCTCTCCAGCCGCAAGAAGTTGCAGCGACCGCATCAAACGCAGTTGCTGGCGCCACTTTCCTAGTGAGAGGCGAGTTTCCTGCAGGAAGATTCTTTCAATTGTCCTCTTACTCGCGCCTGCCTTTTGGCAAACTGTTTCCAGTGAAACGGAATCGCCAGGATCGCTATGCAGAGCGGCGGCAACCCGCGCAGCTCTTGGATCAGCCGGAGTAGGCAGCTGCAAGGGTACTGCGTGTACGGTCGCGAGTTGGTCGATGAGAACGTCGATCAGGTGCGCGTGCGTTTTCAATCGCCGGCTCAGTTTCTCGTGTGTGCATAAGTGAAGGATCAGATGTTGCAGAAGCGCGCTCACGTTGATAACGCAGCACGTGCGCGGCAGGCGCTTCGCCATACGAGCTCGCAGATATACAGTCCGCATGGAAACCGCTCCTGACATCACAAGGCTGTGCGGAATCCCTGCGGGGATCCAGACTGCGCGCTGCGCCGGAACCACCCATGTTCCGGAGTCCGTGCGAACCGTCATTACTCCCTTACACGCATAGACCAGTTGGTCCTCAGGATGAACGTGCTCTGGAATGGCGTGGCCGTGGCTGAGATCAAAACTGAGCGCCGTTACCGGCGAGGGGAGCGGCGGGCAAACATGGACGCGTTGTCGTATTTTCGACATTCATTGTCACAATAGCGTAACAGCGTAGCACGCGCAACGCGGTACGATGCCTCACGTTTCAAGGAGGAAACTAATGCTGGGAACGACTGATATTGTCGCGTTCGTCCCAATCACGGATTCTGAGAAGGCGCGAGCTTTCTACGAGGGCGTGCTAGGGCTGCGCTTCATCAAGGACGACGGATTTGCCCTGGTACTCGAGGCGAACGGAATCATGATCCGCGCCGCCAAAATGAAAGAAGTTACTCCTGCGCAATTCACCATTCTCGGCTGGCAGGTCACAAACATCGAAGACGTCGTTCGAGCGCTGCAGCAGAAGGGCGTTCACGTCGAAATCTTCGGATTCTTCAAGCAGGACGATCTCGGCATCTGGACCGCGCCCACAGGCGATAAAGTGGCGTGGTTCAAGGATCCCGACGGCAACATCCTGTCGGTGTCAGAGCACGTCTAGAGATTTCCCAATGGCGCAATGACTCAATCGCTTAATCTTTCAATCCCTCACTCGATGTTCCACCCGCTGACTTCGACCGCTGCCTTTGCCGTGCCCAATTCACTCGCACGGTAAGTCGCCGAAACCTCGCGCTTCTCGCCGGGCAACAGGGAGATGTAGTTGTCTTCCCAGACGACCGGGAGAATTTCTTCGCCTTTGGCACCCTTGTCGACTTTCAAGCGCACGAAGAATGCCAGGTTCTTGCTCGGGTTTTCCAGCATCACGTGTGTGATCTCTTCCTCGCCTTTGTGTTCGGTGCGTTCCGCGACCTTCAATTTGACCTTGGGCAGTTGCGAGATCGCGGTGAAATCGGCATACGAAGCCGTCGGCGTCTTGAACCAGTTACTCTTCGCCCAATCGAGAGTCTCCGGTTTTGTGGAGAGCCAGTAGAAATTCGATCCGACAACTTTGCCGCTTGAGTCTTGCAACTTCAGAACAACGAAGTACGTGGGACTTAATCCTGACACGTCCGGCAACGTGAAAATCTTCGCCGTACTGTCGGCCGGGGCGTCAAGCGAGTTTTCTTGCGTGAATTTCTCTGTCGCGTCGAGGTTGTAAATCTTGGTCGTAAGCTTCAACCCTTTCGCATCTTCATACTGGCTGCTTACCATCCAGATCGAATGATCGTCGTAGCCGTAGATCGGATGCAGCGCTTCCATCGCGCGCTTGGCTCCGAAATATCCTCCACCGGGGCGCAGGTAGTAGTCATACAAGTGCCAGATCATCGACGGCCACGCGTTGTTGAGCATCCACTGAATCACGCCCGTCGATACGTACTTGTTCCGGCTGTACGCTTCATACATGGCGCGTACGCCTTCATACGTCTGCATCTGCGATTTCGTGGCAAAGTCCTCCACGTTGTCCGATTTACCATAGCGATTTGTCAGCGCCTCGGTGAATACGCCAATGGTTTTGAATTCGCCGCCGCCCGCGTGGTAGTTCCACACGTCGTCGATCGGCCACATGTGATCCTTGCCGACCATGGCGCGAATGCTCTCAACTGGAGGAACTGCAGGACCCATGCTGGTTTCTGTATTGAATGCGTACGCACCGCCGCAGCCTCCCGGATTACACTGCTTGCGGCCCGGTTGTCCCTCCGGCGTGTCCACTTCCCAATAGCTGGGCGCGATGTACTCATACGGCCCGCTCATTTTCACGCCGCTATCGCCTGTCACGCTGGTCTTTTTTCCGGTCGCCGACGAAACCACGGGATTCGGCCAGAACAGTTCCTTCTCGACATCGAGATACATCTGCTCGACGTCCGGAGGCGCTGCATTGTCGCTGCCGTTCAGCCACATCACGAGGCTCGGATGGCTGCGCAGGCGGTAAATCTGATCGCGCAGCGATTGTTTGGCAATCTCGAAATCCTGCGGCTTCCATTTCGGCCAGCGCTCCCAAAAATCGCAGCAGCACCATCCCGCCATGACCAGAATTCCTTCGTGATCGGCGATATCGAAGAATTCTTGCGTCTCCAGCTTGCCTTCAAGTCGAACCGTGTTCAGTCCCATGTCGCGCACGTAGCGGAATTCGTCGTGCAGCCGTTGCGAGTTCTCGCGCAGCATCAGGTCCGGAGTCCATCCTCCACCGCGAATCAAAATGTTCTTGCCGTTGATATGAAACGCGCGCCCTCCGACCGAATTGAAGTCCGAAGTAATTTCGCGGATGCCGAATTCAGTGTGTGTCGCTTCGCTGACCTCGCCTCCCACTTCAAACTCCATCGTGAGCTTGTAGAGATTGGGCTTTCCCATCTGGGTCGGCCACCACAGCCGCGGATTCGAAAAGGCAAGTTGAGAGAATTTATCCGGAGTGAACGTTACGTCCTTCGCCTCGTTGGCGGCTAGTTCCACATCCTGCTCGAATGTGACGTTCTCAATCTTGCCCTTCAACTTACCCTTCACCGGCGCGTTAGTGCCGTTTTTCACCTGCGCCGTGACGGTGAGTTGTGCGCTGTCATTCGCCGGAGGATTCAATTTCGACACAACCGTGGGATAGCGCACCGCGACCGGCCCGCTCGTCCTCACATAAACGTCGCGCCACAATCCCATGTTTTTGTCAGGCGGAGCAGGATTCCAGTCGACAAACGTAATGGCCAGATCATGCTCGGTTGGCGCGTACGCCTGCACCGCCAGCACGTTCTCCGCGCCAGGCTTGGCTGCGCTCGTGATGTTGAACTCATAGGTCCGCCACGCTCCGGCAACATCGTCCGAGTTCGCGATCTGCTTCCCATTCAGCCAGATGTTGGCGCGATAGTTGATGCCGTCGAACTTCAGCCAGATCGTCTTTCCCTTATAAGACCCCGGCACGGAGAACGATTTGCGATACCACCATGAAACGGTGTACGGGCTATCCGGTGCCATGGCGATATTGGAGAAGTTCGCCCCAATCGGATAGTTCACCCCTGGATAGCTACGCAGGTTCATCCCGAACAATGGGTCGGGTAGGGTCTTGTCCTTGACCAGAGCGGCGACGACGGTGCTCGGGACCGCCAGTTCGTGCCATCCCTTGGGAGAAAACTCCGGCGTGGAGATCACTTCTCCCTTAGCTTCGACTTTCGCCGAGGTCTGCAGTGTCCATCCCTCGTGCAGGGAAATCCTGGCTTCTGAGGTCGGTGCTGCTGCTGGCGCTTTCTCTTGCGCCGCAAGATATGAAGAAGATGTCAGCTAAGAATGAGACTGCGAGAAAAAAACAGATCGCCAGTTGCTTGCGGGGGTTCATGATGCTCCTATTCGTACGCGTCCTCGATCAGGGGTAGGCAAATCCGAAAATCAGCCCGCAGAATGGATAACACTTCTATTAATTCGTTTCAATAGCGGATTATCGAAGATCGGGCCGGGAGCATGTTCGGGCTGTTCGGTTACGCCATAACCCGCCTGGTTTATAATTGAGAATTCCGCTTACTCTTCCGGAGTGATAAGACAATGATTCGATTTCTGCAAAAAGAGGGGCCGTTCAAGAAGTTTGTCCTGGGGGGCATCCTCGTAGTAATTTGCGCCGCCATGGTGATCGCCTTCGTTCCCGGCGGACTCGGTTCCGAATTGACTGGCACGCCCGGTAAGGGCGTCATTGCCAAGGTAGACGGCACCGACGTGACCGCCGATGAGGTCCGTTTGGCGGCTCGCAATATGGCGCAGCAGCAGGCCCAGCGCTACGGCGAGATGGCGGCGAAGATCATGCCGTTCATCATCCAGAATTCGATCAAGCCGGCGGCGGACCAATTGATCACCCGCGAGGCTCTCCTCAGCCAGGCCAATCGCATGGGCCTGCGTGTCAGCCCAGAAGAGGTCAGGGACGAACTGGAGCACGGCCGCTATGCCGCGACCTTCTTCCCCGGCGGCAACTTCATTGGGCAGACCGAATACGAGAACATGCTGCAGCAGTACAACCTCACGCCACAGAAGTTTGAAGACTCCATCGGCAAAGAAATTCTCCTGACCAAACTGCAGGCCCTGGTTGCCGGCAGCGCGGGCGTTAGTGAAGCAGAGATTCACGACGAGTTCATCAAGCAAAACACCAAGGTCAAGTTCGACTACGCCGTCCTGAAGCAGGAGGACATCAAAAAGGGGCTGCATCCCACCGACGTGGAACTGGCGGCCTATTACGACAGCCATAAGCAAAGCTACGCCAACTCGATTCCCGAGAAGCGCAAGGTCAAATACGCACTTGTCGAGACTGCTAAAGCCGAATCCGGCGTTCAAGTCACACCCGACGATCTGCGAACCTACTACGATCAGCATCGGGATCAGTACCGCGTACCCGAGCAGGTCAAGGTCAGCCACATCTTGATCAAGACGCCGCTCCCGGGTGCGGACGGCAAGGTTGACGATAAAGGCGTCGCTGAAGCGCAGCGCCGCGCTGAGGATTTGCTCAAGCAGGTGAAGAGCGGAGCCAATTTCGAGGAACTCGCCAAGAAATATTCCGAAGATCCCGGCAGCGCCAAGCAGGGCGGATCGCTAGGATGGATCGGCAAAGGCCAGACCGTTCCCGAGTTTGAGAAGACCGCGTTTTCGCTTCCCAAGGGACAGATCAGCGATCTTGTGAAGAGCAGTTACGGCTTCCACATTATCCGCATCGACGATAAGCAGGAAGCTCACATGAAGACGCTCGACGAAGTGAAAGATACGATCGAGCCGGTTATCAAGCATCAGAAAGGCCAGCAGGTCGCGCAGAAAAAAGCCGAAGACTTGTTGAAGCAGGCTCGCGCTCAAGGTCTCGACGCAGCCGCTGCAGCCGCCGGCGTGCCTCTGGTTACCACCGACTTCATCTCTCGCAAAGACATGCTGCCTGGACTTGGACCGGCGCAGCAATTCATGGATGCAGTCTTCACCGCCGAAGACAAAGCTCCTCCCGACGTAGCTCCCGCATCGCAGGGCATTGCCGTATTTCAATTGTTGGCTATCAAGCCTCAGTCCACGCCTTCCTTCCAGGAGATTCGCAGCAAGGTCGAGCAGGAATTCCTGAATGAGCGTTCCAGTGTTCTGCTGGCGCAAAAGGTTCAGGAACTTTCGGACCGGGCAAAATCTGAACACGATCTGAAGCGTGCTGCCAAGGAATTGGGCGCAACCCTCAAGACCAGCGACCTCGTTCTTCCGGATGGCCAAGTTCCGGACATCGGCTCGATGTCTGGTCCGGCCTCGGTGGCCTTCAACTTGAAGCCCGGAGAGATCAGCGGTCCGCTGAACAACGGTGCGGATGGCGCGGTCCTTCAGGTTCTCGACAGCCAGCAGCCGACCGACGCCGATTTCGCCGCCAAGCGCGACCAGATCCGCGATTCGCTCCTGCAGGGGAAACAGCAGCAGCGTTTCGGGCTGTTCGTGACCAACATCGTCGACCAGATGACGAAGTCAGGCAAAATTAAACGCAACGACGAGGAACTGAACCAGCTCACGCGCAGCGGCAGCGAGTCGGGAATGTAGCGGCTGTTCTATGTCCTTTCCGCGCGCCGCAGGCATCCTGTTACACCCAACGTCGTTGCCTTCTCGCGGCGGTGTAGGCGACTTTGGTCCGGCCGCCTACCAGTTCGCCGACTTTCTCGCATCCGCCCGCCAGGGCCTGTGGCAGGTCTTGCCGCTCGGCCCCTTGGGGTACGGAAATTCTCCCTATTCCGCGACTTCGGCCTTCGCCGGAAATCCTCTTCTGATTAGTCTCGATCGCCTGGCGGATCGAGGCTGGATCGATCGCGCTAAACTCGACGCCCTGCCGGCGGCGTCCGCCAGCGTAGAGTACGACCGCGTCTTCGCGCAGAAAATGCCTCTGCTCTTCGAGGCCGCTCGCACTTTTCTCCGTTCGGGTTCCGCAGACGCACTCGGGCGATTCGAATCCTTTCAGAAAGACACTTCCTGGTGGCTCGACGATTTTGTTCTCTTCGATGCGCTTCGTGCGCGTCAGAAACTCGAGACCTGGAATCGCTGGCCTCGAGAACTCGCCGCCCGCGAGCCCGTTGCTCTCGAAAAAGCGAAATCTGAACTAGCGGACGACATCCGCATCCGAAAAGCTCTCCAGTTCGCCTTTTATGAGCAATGGCGGGCCCTTCGGAGTTATTGTGCCGAACGCTCCATCCGTGTGGTCGGGGATGTCGCCATCTTCGTGAACCACGACAGTGCCGACGTTTGGACGCATCGCGAACTCTTCCGCCTTGATCAGAATCTTGAGCCGGAAGTCGTTGCCGGTGTGCCTCCGGATTTTTTCAGCAAGACCGGACAACGATGGGGGAATCCTCTCTACCGCTGGGACGTCATGAAGGAGCGTGGCTACATGTGGTGGATTCAGCGCCTGCGCTGGGCCACGCAGAACTGCGACTACATCCGCCTCGATCACTTCCGGGGATTCGATCAGTTCTGGGAGATTCCGGCCAGCGATGCCACCGCCGTCAACGGCCGCTGGGTCGACGGACCGCGCGACGATCTGTTCGTAAAGCTTCGCGAAGCACTCGGCGGTTTGCCGTTCTTCGCCGAAGATCTCGGCTACATCACTCCGGAAGTCCACGCGCTGCGCGAGCGGCTGCAGATTCCGGGGATGGCCGTTCTGCAGTTCGGCTTTGGAGACGAAGGCGCACACATGTATCTGCCTCACCGCTCAAACGGCAAGGTCATTTACACCGGCACGCACGACAACGACACCGTCGCCGGTTGGTGGCGGTCGGGAGCTTCTGAAGATGAACGCAGAAATGCCGAGGCCTATGTCGGACGCTGCGACGACGGCATTCACTGGGCTTTCATTCGCTCGGCCCAATGTTCGCCCGCTTGCATGAGCATCATTCCGCAACAAGACGTTCTAGGATTAGGCAGCGAGGCGCGCATGAACACTCCGAGCCTGCAAGGCGGCAACTGGCGCTGGCGCTTGAATGCCGGACAACTGACCGGCGAAGTCGCTGCAAAGCTCGCCCGTCTTATCGAACTAAGCGATCGCCTACCGAAACCGTTCGCATCCCGGACCACAGAAAACTTTTTCGCATAGCAAGTTTTTGCGACTGCGAAAACTAACGAGAAAACCGCGGTTTCCGGGCTGTGTACAACCGTGGAAGAGAGGCTCTTGGGGCCGCGTCAGCGACACCCACCGGGAAGCATCGTGGAAGAGCAGCCCTTTAGGGCCGCGTCAGCGCGTGCAACGGAATCGGGCTTTAGCCCCAGAGAGACGAGGAGCGCGTGGCAGAACGCGGCTTGCACCGACAGTCGGGAAGCACCGTGGAAGAGCGGCCCTTTAAGGGCCGCGTCATGACGTCAACGTGATCGGGCTTTAGCCCCTGCCGCAATTAATTGTGAACGCAGTGTTACAGCGTAGGCGTTTTGCCCGCTGATCGTGTATAGAAATAAACGGGGGTTTGAACGTGAGTGAAGTCATCATCGAAGCCGTCGCGGTGGAGAAATCCTATCCGCAACCTGACGGAACACGCGTTCAAGTCGTCGGCGCCACTAGCCTGGCCGTTGAGTCGGGCAAAATCATCGCATTACTCGGCCCGTCCGGGTGTGGGAAGTCCACGCTCTTACGCATCCTGACCGGCTTGTCTCAACCGTCGGCGGGACAGATTTTGTGGCACGGCAAGCCACTCGACGGCCAAACTCCGAATGTCGCCATCGTCTTCCAAAGCTTCGCTCTCTTTCCTTGGCTGACCGTTCTTGGCAACGTCGAAGCTCCGCTCGAAGCCAAAGGCGTCCCGGCGGTGGAACGCCGCAAGCGCGCTCTGCGTACGCTTGACACCGTCGGATTGGATGGTTTCGAGACCGCGTATCCTAAGGAACTCTCCGGCGGCATGAAGCAGCGCGTCGGCTTCGCTCGGGCTCTCGTCGTTGAGCCCGAAGTGCTTTTCATGGACGAGCCTTTCTCCGCTCTCGATGTTCTGACCGCCGAAAACCTGCGCGGTGAATTGCTGGAGTTGTGGCTGAACAAAAAGATGCCCACCAGCGCTATCTTCATCGTGACTCACAACATCGAAGAGGCCGTGATGCTTGCCGACCGCGTTATGGTGCTCGGCAGAAATCCAGCGCGCGTTCGCTCCGACTTCAATATCCGTCTGAAACATCCACGCGACCGCAAGTCTGCCCGCTTTGTTGAATTGGTCGACTACATCTATAAGGTCATGACCGAGCCTGAAGTCGAGCATGCACTGCCCGATGCCGAAGCCACTGCCGAAATTATTCTGCCAACCGGCGGCTTGACGAAAGATATTTTGAAGAAGCAGGAAGCCCCCTTGCGAACGGGCAAATATCAGATGCTGCCTCACGCACGCGTCGGCGGCATCGCCGGCCTCACCGAACTCCTGCGCGATCGCGGTGGCCGTGAAGACCTGTTCCGCCTTTCGGAAGAATTGGTCATGGACGTCGAAGACCTCCTCCCGATTCTCGAAGCCTGTGTGCTTCTCGGATTCGCATGGCTGAAAGAGGGCGACGTGCAGATTACTCCCCAAGGCATTCAGTTTGCAGATGCCGACATTCAGCAACGCAAGGTTTTATTCCGCCAGGCTGCGCTCGAACACGCCACGATCCTGAAACAGATCGACAGCATTCTGAAGCGCAAGGCCGACCATTCGATCGCCGACGAATTCTTTCATGACATTCTCGACGAGCATTTCTCCGAAGAAGAAGTCCAACGCCAGTTTGAAACCGCCATGAACTGGGGCCGCTATGCCGAAATCTTCGACTACGATCGCGCCAGTGGACGTTTGGTGCAAACCGAACCGCCGCAAGCGGAAGCGTCTGGCTCACCGCCGGCCCCGACCGCAGAATCTCAAGACTCCGTCACTAAATCCTGAAGAGTTTTTGACTTGAAAGCCCCAACCGCATGAAAAAGAACATCAGCCTGCGAGGATTCTCGGCGTACCGCATCTGGACGCAGTTGCCCAGCCTCGAGATCTCGTTTCTGCCCGATCTGCTGATGTTCGCTGCGGCGATCACGCTCTTTTATGGCGTGCTCATGGTCGGCCGAGCGTGGCTCGGTCCGTTCACTCCAGAAGTCGAGATCTCGCGCAGCCTCCTCGCACTCCCCGCCTACGCCGGATACTCGCTTCTCCGCATCACTATCGCGTATGTGCTGAGCCTCGCCTTCACGCTGGTCTACGGCTATGTTGCCGCCTACAACCCGCGCGCCGAGCGCTTCATGATCCCGCTGCTCGACGTTCTGCAATCGATTCCTGTACTGAGTTTTCTTCCCGGCGTGATGCTCGCGATGGTCGCCCTGTTTCCCGGTACGGCAGCTTGGCGTCGAAGCCGGCGCGATCCTGCTCATCTTCACTGGCCAGGTCTGGAACATGGCGTTCAGCTTTTACGCCTCGCTGAAAAGCATTCCAAAGGAAATGCGCGAAGCTGCGAAGATTTACGGTTTTAGCTGGTGGCAGCGCTTCATCGAAATGGAATTGCCCTTCGCCGCGATCGGCCTTGTCTGGAACTCCATGATGTCAGTGGCAGGCGGATGGTTCTTTCTGATGGCCTGCGAGATGTTCGTCCTCGGATCGCGCGACTTTCGCCTTGCCCGGTCTCGGATCGTATCTCCAAACCGCCGCCAGCGCGGGCGACACGCGCTCGATTCTGTGGGGCGTCGCCACCATGATCGCCGTCATCGTGCTGCTCGACCAGTTCGTCTGGCGTCCCGTAATCGCCTGGGCGGAGAAGTTCAAAGTCGAGCAGGTCGAGAGCACCGACGCTCCGCGCTCCTGGGTGCTCAACATGTTTCGTCATTCTCGAGGTTTGACGCAGCTTCGCAATCGCACCGTTGAACCGCTCGGCGAGCGCCTGATGATGTATTTCTCCCGCCATCGCTCCACGGACGAACCCGAGCAGCGCAGCGCTTCGAAAGTGTGGATCACGCGCCTGCTCGCCGTGGCCTTACTTGCCGGACTGACCTACGGAGTCGTTCGTGTCGTAATGCTCCTCAGTGGCCTGCAATCTGCGGAACTAAAAGAAGCGGGCGTCGGTCTCGGCGCCACATTCCTCCGCGTGAATCTCGACGTTACTGCTGGGAGCGCTATGGACAATCCCAGCCGGCGTCGCCATCGGTTTCAATCCCAAACTCGCCCGCATCGCGCAGCCGCTGGCGCAAATCGCCGCCTCAGTTCCCGCCACCGCGCTTTTCCCCGTTGTTCTCCTTTTGCTGATCCGCGTTGGCGGAGGCCTAGGCATCGGCTCCATCGCATTGCTCCTCCTTGGAACGCAGTGGTACATCCTCTTCAACGTCATCGCCGGAGCTATCGCCATCCCGGCTGACTTGAAAGAGTGCTGCTCGATCTTCCGGCTCGAAGGTATCCAGCGCTGGAAGAAGCTGATCCTTCCCGGGATCTTCCCCTATCTCGTCACCGGCCTCGTCACTGCATCCGGCGGAGCATGGAACGCCAGCATCGTCGCCGAATATTTCCATTTCAAAGGACAGATCTACACCACCGTAGGGCTCGGAGCCACCATCAGCCAGGCCACCGACAGCGGCGATTTCAAACTGCTCCTTGCCGCCACCATCATGATGGCCGCCACCGTCGTCACTATCAATCGCCTCGTCTGGCGCCGCATGTATGCTCTCGCCGAAACCCGCTACCGGCTCGAAACCTAGTCCCCGTCGTTCCTCTGGTTACTCCCGGTTACCTTCTAGACTCTTCTGGCCCGCATTTCATCAGCTTTTAACCTCGTCTTCATGCTGCCGAAACGCACCTGCGATATCGGTAGAAGATGCCCTCAGTCCAGCCGCAGTCCGATCAAACACCAGCCGGAGTTCTCTCTCGCGTCGCCGAGTTCTCGGGTCTGGCCGGAAAGTTGTCACCAGTCGGCAAGGTGCGGGATCTCTATCGCCGTGTGCAGCGCTCGCCGGAAGGTTTTCGTCTGGAAGGCTTGCTCGCCGAAATGCGGGTGGACTTGCGCTTCAACGACGCCGATCGCTCGCGCATTCCTGCGACAGGTCCAGTTGTCGTCGTGGCCAATCATCCCTACGGCGTGTTGGACGGCGCAATCCTCACGGTTCTCTTGACACGCGTCCGCCCCGACGTGAAGGTCCTCACCAATCTTCTGCTCAGCGACATTCCTGAACTTCAGCAGCATTGCATCTTCGTCGATGCCTTCCAGACTGATCGCCCTGCCGACTCAAACCGCAAAGCTCTGCGCGAGGCTGTCGCATGGCTTCAGCAAGGCAGTATGTTAGCGATTTTTCCTGCGGGCGAAGTCGCGCACTGGCAAATGCCCGCCGCACAGATTGCAGATCCTGCCTGGAATGACACCGCCGTCCGCCTCATTCGCCGAACTCGCGCCACAGCCTTACCGGTATATTTCTGTGGACGCAACAGCGTCGGATTCCAACTTCTCGGCATGATTCACCCCAAGCTGCGCAGCGCCTTTCTGCTCCAGGAATTTCTTCAGCAGGAAGGCAAAGAAGTCGAAGTCCGCATTGGCAGCGCCATTCCAGCCGATGCCATCGACTCCATCCACGACGATCGCGAAGCCATCAACTACCTCCGTTCGCGGACGTATCTGCTCGCTCGCCGGAGCAGAATGGAAACGCCTCGGTCTGTAAGGCTGCGTTCGCGGATAGCCGCGAAGATACAGCAGCCGGTCGCCACGGCTGTGCACACCGAGTTGCTCCAGAATGAAATCGACAGCCTGCCCTCCAATCGCCGCCTCACCGAGAACACAGAATTTGCCGTTTACCATGCGACGGCTCGCGAGATTCCCAACTTACTGTTGGAAGTTGGACGTGTCCGTGAGCTCACCTTTCGCCGCGCGGGGGAGGGAACTGGCAAGCGCCGCGACCTCGATTCTTTCGACGCTTATTACTGGCACGTTCTGTTGTGGAGCAAGACAAAACGCGAACTGGTCGGGGGCTATCGCGCCGGAAGCACCTCCGAAATCCTCGCGGAACGCGGCCTTGCGGGCCTGTACACCAGCACTCTTTTCCGTTACGACGAAAGCCTTTTCCAGAAACTTGGCCCCGCCCTCGAACTCGGACGCTCCTTCGTCCGCCCCGAATATCAACGTCAATACGCGCCACTCCTCCTGCTATGGAAGGGAATCGCTCACCTCGTCGCCAAGCGCCCGGAGATTCCCGTGCTCTTCGGTGCAGTCAGCATCAGCAACGACTACAACGAAGCTTCACGCGAAATGATTTACCGCTTTTTCGAGGCGCGCATGATGGAGGATGATCTCGCAGGATTGATCGAGCCCCGTCGGCCTTTTCGTCCTGGATTTCTGCGGCGTTGGGATTGCCGCAGCATGTGCCGCGCTCTTCGCGATCTCGACGAACTCTCGCAGCCGATCACCGACATCGAGGCCGACGGCAAAGGACTACCGATCCTCTTGCGCCAATACGCCAAAATCGGAGGCAAGTTGCTCGGCTTTAACGTGGACCGCAACTTCTCCAACGTGCTCGACGGCTTGGTCGTCGTCGATCTGCGACAAACAGAACCAGCAGTGTTGGAGCGCTACATGGGCCGGGAGGCAGCAGCAAATTTCCGGAACATTCACCAACTCGCGGAGGTCTAATTCGCAGTCACTTGGCGGCTCGTAAGCGAGTGGCTTCCGTCGGCACAACGCACGCCTGTGTCGAATTCTTCAAGGCTTCGTCCAACTTATGGCCCAATACCGCCAGGGCATCCGGATCCATCAACTCCTGCATACGCTGAAACAGATGCCGCTCTTCCTTCCGGATGTGCGCTGAAAGCCGCTGCGCCAGCAGATTCAGATCGCTCGCCGAGGCTCTCTCGCCCGATGTGACGGCAAAATGTTCTCGCAGCCACGCATGGTCCGCACACAATTCATCGACCAGTGGAGTCAGTTCCGCGAACGCGCGCGCCGCAGGAAACACGACGTGCTCTTCCGCAGCAAAATGAATTCCGATTTCGTTTTGAAAAATCTGCCCGATCTCCGCCTGCCACGCGCCTAACCCCGACTCGTCAATCGGAGAAGCCCGATCGATGCGCACACACAACGCCAGCGCCCGTTGGTGCTGATGAGAAAGCGGAATCAGGCTCTTATCGCGCAGCATGGCACTTCCCTAGGACTTGGCAGTCTCTAGGTTGTTTGCTCCCAATACGCCTTCGGTCGGAGTTGGGTCGGCTGCCGGACGCACCGTCAGCCAATCTGTCCGTACCCGCTCCCATTCCTGGATCAGCATGCCGTTCGCTTCAAAAAAGCTGCGAATGCGGTAGCGCTCCCAGCCTGCGACTTCCTCGAGAATCGGCGCCAGCACCGCCAGGGCGCTCGTACTCAATACCGTCCGCTTTGCGATTTGCGAAACGTTTGGTGACTCCGAAACCGCAATGGTCAGCCCATCGCGGGAGTTGATGTGGAGCATGACGTGAATATCCGAGCTGCCGTCGCCTGTGTAGATCACATGATCCGGCCCGGCCACTCGATCGACCAGCAACTTGTCGAGCACCGCCACCTTGCCGTATCCAGCCGTCGCACGGATGATCGAATCGAGTTCGCCCGTTGGCTTGTATCGAAACTCCGTGCCGTAAATATGATCTTCCGGAACGATATCCTCCAGCGCGGATCGCACAATCTCCACTGGCGCCGCCGACAGCACGTAAAAATCAAAATGATGCCCGTCGATCCCCGACTCGAGCAGCTGGTATAACAGTTTGATATCGCCCTTCAGCCGGATCCGCTTACCCACCTCGCGTAGATGTTCCTTCCGCACCTTTGCGCGAAACTCTGGATCGTGCAACAAGAGATACGCCAGTTCCGCGCCCTGCTGCACTAGATTGATCTTGGCCATCCCCTTGGACTTACGCTCGAACTCTTCCGTAGGAATGCCCACTAACTCGGCCAGCACGTAGCCCGAATCGTTAAAGGTCAGCGTCTGATCGAAATCGCTTGCAAAAATGTAGCGCCTCAAAACGTTGTCTGCCATATCCGTATTCGATTCCTGAAGCTGTCGGAATGCCCCATAAAAAGAATCGATGGCGATTATATGCCCGCTGCGCTAACTCGTTGTGAATAAAGCTCGCGCGATCCGCAAGATTGCAGTAAACAATTGCAGGAGCATGTACATGGTGACTAACACCGCAGACAACTTCTTCGTCATTACCGGCGGTCCGGGCTCCGGCAAGAGTTCGCTCATCGAAGCATTACGCAGGCGCGGTTATGCATGCTCCGTCGAGGCTGGCCGCGGTGTGATTCAGGATCAAATGGCGATCGCTGGCCACGCTCTTCCCTGGGAGGATCGGGCGCAATTTGCGGAACTGATGCTTGTCTGGGAAATGCGCAACTACCGCATCGCGCAGAAAAGTGTGGGCCCAGTCTTTTTCGATCGCGGCATTCCCGATGTATTGGGATATCTCCATCTAGCGAACTTGCCTATTCCCGCGCACATGCAACAGGCAGCCGAGATTTTTCGCTACCACCGCAAAGTCTTCATCGCCCCGCCTTGGCAGGAAATTTTTCAGAACGACAACGAGCGCAAACAAGACTTCGACGAAGCCGTTCGCACCTATGAAGCAATGATCGAAACCTACAAAGCCCAAGGTTACGAGTTAGTCGAACTCCCTCGCGCTTCGGTCGAAGATCGTGCTCACTTTGTACTCGATTACCAGCAACTGAAGGCGCCATCCTGACCGGAGCCGCTTTTCAGGCGGAGGGAAGGATCTCGCGCGTACCTGGTGGGACACCCCCTATCCGGTAGAGCGATGCCCGACGATTGTCCATCCCAAAGTCCTTCGTGATACTTCGTGTCCTTCGTGGTGAATGGGGTTTGCTCTTTCTACGACCGCATCCGAGGTTCACTCAAATATCGGCCTCGCTTTACTAAACTCCCCAGCGCGTCCAAAATAGATGGTTCGGTCCGCGTTGGCGACAAAGCATCTGGCAAGCCAGCCGCATCGGGAAAATTCGCAGGTTCCAAGAACGAGCAACAGACAAGATTCCAATCCAGAAACGAGGATTCCTCATGGCAGTTGTAACCGGTGAACTCATTCGCGCGATGAATTATGTCGAAGACATCACGGCCACTCTACGCCGTATCTGCATTTACATTCCTGCCATGAGTCCGGAGGAACGCAAGCGCCTCGCTGAGGCCCTGCGTGGTGCCGCATCCCAGGTGAACTCCGCCATCACCGACCTCGAGAAGGCGGACAAGTAGGTGACTCAGGTCCACACGATTGCCGTCATCGGCGCCGGCATCATGGGACGGGGCATCGCCCACGCTGCGGCTCTTGGCGGTTATCGCACGATCCTCGAAGACTTACTGCCCAACGCTCTGCGCAAGGCCGAGACGGAAATCCGCGCCAACCTCGACAAAGCCGTCGAGCTTGGTAAGGTGAGCGCGCCTGATGCGGACTCCGCGTTCAAGCGTCTGGAATATGCGGGCTCCGTCGAAGAAGCCGCGCGCGAAGCCGATCTGGTCATCGAGGCCGTCCCCGAAGAGATGGAGTCGAAGATCGAAATCTTCACTCTCCTCGACAAGCTCTGCCGGCCCGCTACCATCCTTGCGTCGAACACATCGTCGCTCAGCGTCACCGAGATCGCGAGCGTTACTTATCGGGCGAAAAAATGCGTTGGCATGCATTTCTTCAATCCAGTTCACAAGATGAAGCTGCTCGAAGTTGTGCGTGCGCTCGAGACCGACGACGATACGCTGTCCACAGTTGTCGAAGTCGGCAAGCGCATGGGCAAGGAAGTCGTCGTGATCAAGGAGTCGCCGGGCTTCATCACCAGCCGCATCAATGCGATGATCGGCAATGAAGCCTTCTACATGCTGCAGGAAGGAATTGCTTCCGCCGCCGACATCGACAAGGCGCTAAAGCTGGGACTGAATCATCCGATGGGGCCCTTCGAACTCGTGGATCTCGTCGGCCTCGATACGCGCCTTAGCATCCTCGAATACCTTCACAAATCTCTCGGAGACAAATACCGCCCCGCGCCTTTGCTGGTGCAATACGTGAAAGCAGGCCGCCTGGGCCGCAAATCCGGCCGAGGCGTCTACGAATATCCGGAAACTCCCGCCACGAGGAAGTAGCCCGATTTCGATCAGCCGGAAGCTGGCCGGATGCAGGTGGGGACAGCCGCCCTCGTCGTCCAGCCGCGCAAGCGGCGAAGTCGCCAGATCAGATCCGTGAGACGGCGCAACCACATCCGCGTGACAGCTGTCCTCCTGAGCAAAGCGAAGGACCCCATGCCCGTGTGTACGACAACTGGCTAGCCAGGGAATTTCAGCTACCGATTGTGTAGCCGCCGCAGCGAGCAACAGCCCGAAGGCCGATTCCCGAAATGGAACTGCCCTGCGTCTACCGACCCGTTTCCCATTGACTCCGCGAGGCCCCAAGCGCGATCCTACTGCGTAGCCCCTCTGCTCTTTGAGAACAAAACGCTTGTAACCCCTTGTGGCTCAAGATTTTGCCCGCAACTGATTGAGCCCCATAGATTACTTGCCGATTTTCCTCTAAGTCGATGATTCCAATAGACCCAGGGGGAGGGGGGTGGGGATGACGAAAAAGTAAACTTCCCAAAAACGAACAAGCTAACGTCGACCGAAATTCAGCCCTGCGAGCTTCGAAATCTTCTCCGCCTCGATCCCCTTGCTCGCGACTAGCACGTGAAAGCTCTCGCCCATCCCTGCAGGAGTAACCAGATGTTTGAGTTGCAGTGCGACCTTCGCCCGCTCCTGTGGTAATCGGCAATCTTCAAATGCATCGGCAAACTGATTCGCCTCGCCGATCCCCATCAGAAACTGTGATTGCGTGACGAGCTTTTCCGCGCGCAACCCACGTCTTTCGGCAGCCGCAACCAGCGCCGTGAAATTCACGTCAGCAGTAATGTCCTGCTCTCCCGGAGCTTCATATGGATTCTCGCTCACCGAATGCTGCCGGATCGCCTTTACTGTCCCGCGATGACGACCCGCAAGTTGTTCTTCGCGCGTATATCCATAATCAATCACGACCATGAATCCGCGGTCGAAATCCGTCACTCCAGATATTTGCGTTTGTCCTTGCAACGGCACTTCAACCCGCTCTCCCTCTTCCGGATGAATCGAGTATCGATCGAGGAACTCCAATTCCTCGGGAGACGATGCAACCCATGACTCCACGAATCGTCCGTCACGAGCATCGATCCGAAGCGATCCCTTCGCACTGACGATCTCTACCGGAAGCGCGTCAAAGAACTCGTTGGCAAACACAATCGTCGCATCGGTTTCGGGTGCCCCATTTCCGGCCGAATTTGCCGGAAGTGGGGATTTCGGATCAGAAAACACTGATTTTCCGGACTCCAACCGTCGGTTCAGTGTCTGTGCGATCCTTTCGCGCAGAGACGGAGATTGTTCGACGAGTTGATATTGAAGTGCGCCAAAGAACCCCGGAAACTTCTTCTCCGACCAATCCAGCACATCCTGCGCGAAGAGTCCGCGTCCCGGTCCAAGTTCTTTCACCACGATCTGCTCAGGAGATCCAAGCGCGCGCCACATCTCGTCGAACTGACGAGCGAGCAGACGTCCGAACACCGCGTGAACATCACTCGACGTGTAGAAGTCTCCCGCTTTGCCGAACTGAGCCGCATTGCGCGAGTAATAGCCAAGTTCGGGATGATAAAGACACAACTCCATGTATCGCGAAAAGGGAATTGGCCCGCGCTCGCGAATCTCTTGCTCGATGATTTGCCGCAGCTCGCTCAAAGGCCTTTTCTCTGGCGGTCTGCGCGGTCTTGCGGCGTGCGGATGAACATCTCCACGAAATAATCGTGCAGAGCGTCGTAGAGTTGGCGCTGGAAGCTCCATTCGAACTGCGGGTCGTCAAGATCGCGCGCGTGCAGGTCGAAGTAGTAAGTATGCACGGGAACGCTTTCGTCCTTGAACTGGATGATGACCTCCACGCCGTCGCCTTTGGCGCGCGCGGAGAAAGTCAGCAGAGGATGTTCGTAGAGACGAAGTTGCGCGAGAACGCGCTCGAGGCGAGGATTACTGGCTTCCGGCACAGCAAGGATTGTAATGGAAGAAGGAAGTAGCGCCGATGTCACTCGTAGCGCAGCGCCTCGATCGGATTCAGCCGCGCAGCTTTGATCGCAGGCAGCATGCCGCTGATGATGCCCACTACGCTGAGAATCGCGGTCGACCATATTAAGGTCGCCGCATTGATGTAGAGGTGAATGTCGCCTTCACTCGCATTGTCCTCGAACGCGCTCCAGAGCGTGAGCGATCCGACCGACCATGAGACAAGATACGCGAGCACCACGCCCAGCAATCCGCCGAGAGCGGTGATAACCAGAGCCTCTGCAAGGAATTGGAACAGGATATGCCAGCGATGCGCTCCCAGAGCTTTCTCCACGCCGATCTCTCGAGTCCGTTGCGTCACCGACACCAACATGATGTTCATTAGTCCAACGCCGCCGATTCCTAGCGTGAGCAGGCCGATGAAGCCGAGGAGAATCTTGATTCCGGTGGAAATGACCTGCAGATCCATCAAGTCCGCGAAGACATCGAAGACGAAGATCGCCCGCTGATCCTTGGGATCGAAGCTATGGTGAAACCCCATGGATTCCCGCACGCCTTTTACGACTTTGGCGTGATCGCCTTCGTACTCCATCACCACCGAGCTCAGGTAGTACGTATTCGTGAGATCGCTCATGGCGCTGTATGGAACGTAAACGTGCTCGTTGATATTGTCGTCGCCATTCTGAATCTCGTGCTTCAGAATGCCTACGACCTGGTATGAGATTCCGTCGAGCCGTATGTTCTCGCCGAGAGCGTTCTGGCCCGAGAAGAGCTTCTTCTTCGCGTCGGAGCCGATCACGGCGACGCGCGTATGAGTGAAGTCGTCGGCTTCGCTGAAGAAGCTGCCTTCCGCAATATCCAGCTTGCGCATGCGTCCATATGCCGCATAAACGCCGCTCACGCCGTAGTTCGCGCTGCGCGAACCGTAAGCGACCACGCAGTTCTTGAAAGCCTCGGGCGAAACCCGCTTCAGCAGCGGCACTTCGGCGCGGATATAGTCGAGATCATTGATGTTCAATCGAACCTGCGTGCCTGCTTTCGTGCCTCCTGCCTGCAGCTCGGTGCGTCCCGGAAAGATGAATACCAGATTGGTGCCGAACGAACGAAACGCGGACCAGAGCCCGCGCTCGAAGCCCGTTCCGTATGCCAACAGCAGCACGACGGTCGCGATGCCCCACGCCATGCCGAGCATCGTGAGAACGCTTCGTCGCCGGTTGTGGCGAAGCGCGTTGTAAGCCTGTGTGGCGAGATCGATGATCATTGGAACACAGCTCCTGGCTGCTAGCTATTAGCTTGCTACTCTTGCCGCAATGCCTCTACTGGAGGCAGCAATGCTGCTTTGCGCGCCGGATAAAGCCCTGCAGCGATGCCGGCAATCGCGAGCGATCCAATCGCTGCCAGTGCCGACGCCGGAATGATGCGCGGAGTATCGAATCCTTCGGGCGATGGCAACATCGCAAGTAGCGTTACGAATCCAGTCGCGATCACCAATCCGATTCCGCCGCTGAATGCCGTGAGGAATGCCCCCTCGATGAAGAACTGCGTCAGGATCGCGCGGTAGGTCGCGCCGAGCGCTTTGCGCAGGCCGATCTCTTTGGTTCGCTCGGTAACCGAGACGAGCATTATGTTGATAATGCCGATCGCGCCGAGTCCCAGCGTCACCACGCCGACTACACCCAGAAACCAATCCATCGCGTCGAAGATCCTGCCCACCCGCTTCATGTTCTCGATCGTGTCCCAGTCTTCAAAAGCATCCTGCAGCTTGGGATTGAATCCATGCCGCCGTGCAAGGATCCGGTGAATCTCTTCTTTGGCCTGAGTGTGCAGGTCTTTAGAGATCGGCTGATAGTTGATGAATGAAATCGCGTCCTCGGAATTGGCCTTGGTCAGCGGGAATAAATCCCGCATGGTCTCCACGGGAATGAAGATGCGTGAGTTGGTTCCGTTATTTCCGTCGCGCCCAACTTTTGCGACGACGCCAACCACGTCGAAGTTGATGCCATTAAGCAGAATCGTCGAGCCAACAGCAGGACGTCCCGGAAACATATTCTTCAGCAGTTCCCACCCAACCACGGCGACGCGACGCCGCTCGGAATTGTCCTGATTATTGAACCACCGTCCAGGTGAGATCGGCACGTTGCGGATCTGGTTGTAGTCCGCACTGACTCCAAACACCTGGCCATTGGTGGAACCATAATCGCTGACTGCGCGAATGTCCTCACGATTCAGCACAGGCGACAAGGCGCCTACAAACTGTGCCTCGCTTCGGATTGCGAGGTAGTCCTTGTAAGTGAAGTAATAGGTTTGTCCGGATTGTGTGCTGCCTTCGACAGCGGGAATGCGCCCGGGAAACATAAACATAATGTTTTGTCCGAGTGTGGCCAGTTGCTTTTCCTGGCCGCTGCGGAAACCTTCCCCCAAGCCCACGAGGAGAAGCAGCGAGCCGACGCCCCAGGCGATTCCAAACATGGTGAGGAAGGAACGCAGCTTGTGCGCCCAGAGGGTCGCCAGCGACTGGCGGACAATGTCGAGCAGCATGCGCATAAAGGGATGACCGAAAATCATGCCCCCACGCCTCCGGGGAGGAGCGTGGGGGCACCCGGGTAACGTTCAGGCGAGGGGTCTCAATCCCGCCCAACCATCTGATCAGAAATACGCAGCCGGACTCTCAGAAGTTCCCGCTGGCATGTACATAATTAGACCCCGCGAGGTCAAAAAAGGTTAGCTGAACCTCAGAAATTCAGAATGGAACGATGAATGTCTCGATCAAGAATGCTCTTCATCCGGCCGATAATGAGAGCGTAGGCTTCACGCCTGAGACTAGAGGTGCATCGATGTCAGAAACGGGAACAGCAAGTAGGAATTCCGCTTCTGGAAAGGCGAATGGACTCGCTGCAAATTGGCGCGCACAATTTGTCGATCGACCCGGAAAAGCGGCTGGTAACGGTGGAATTCGGGAAGAAACTGACTGCCGAAGACATTGCAAGATATGCGGAACGACTGAAAATCCATCCTGAATTCCAGCCCGAGTTTTCCGAGATCGCAAATTTGACGGAGGTGGAAGAGATTGATCTGCAAGCTGAAGATTTCCTCAAACTTGCGGACAAGATCGATCCCTTTTCGCCAAAGGCCAAGCGCGCGTTTGTTGTGCAAACCACCACTCAGCGGCACGCAGCGCGGATGCACAAGCTTCTCCGCAGCGAGAAA
Source organism: uncultured Acidobacteriota bacterium (assembly GCA_963787685.1). Taxonomy (GTDB): domain Bacteria; phylum Acidobacteriota; class Terriglobia; order Terriglobales; family Acidobacteriaceae; genus Sulfotelmatobacter. Next base: position 911,360 of record CAWBED010000013.1, on the reverse strand, counting down.
AACTTCGAGATTTTCGAGTCTCTAGAAGATGCAGAGAAGTGGGTAAGCTCGTAGACGCGGAGATGCTGTCGTTTGTGACTACTACTGCTTTTCTTTGGGGCGCTCGTAGGCTTTCTGCAAATACTTTCGAGCTTCTTCGAGGGCGCCAAAAGTATTGTCGTTGGTCTGCAGAGCCTGGCGATATTCGTTGACTGCGCGTTCTCGCTGTCCGGTGATGTCAAAAATCTTACCCAGCTGAATGCGGCTCCAGACTTCGGTCCAGCGTGGATCGCCATCACCGTTGATGGAGGAGCGGTAGGCATTCGCCGAAGACTGATAGTTGCGTTGCAGGAAAAAGATCTCGGCGATGCGATAGTGGGCCAGCGAGCTGTTCTTGTTGAGGTCGAGCGCCTTGTTGAATTCGGTAAGCGCTCCAGTTAGATCTCCCTGCTGTTGCATGGCCTGCCCGCGCAGAATGGAAGCGCGCAATTTAACATCACTGGAATTCGTCAGTACGTGGTGATCGGGATCGATAGAAATCTTGCGCGGACGACCGAACGTCTCGATCGAAAATGGCGAGTTCGTCCCGACGACTTCGATGTTCTTGTTTTCCGTCCGGCCATCGGTATCGATTCTCAGGTCCACCGGCATGCGGAAAAGATCCAGATCCTGTGAGATTTCGCCGGTCACGCGGAAGCCGGGAGTTTTTTCTTCCTTCGGGTTTTGCGCGGCCGCGCCGCCCAGACGATAAGTCGTGTACTTCACTTTGAACTCAGGCGCGCCGGTAGAATCTAGCCATTGTGAAAAGAACCAGGTGAGTTGCTGGCCATAGTTTTTCTCGGCGATGGTGCGGAAGTCATCGGTCGTCGCAGATTTTCCGGCATATTCGCCGGCAAATTCGCGCATGGTTTTGTTGTACTTATCTTCCCCGAGCACCCAGCGCAACATGTGCAGGATCATTGCGCCCTTATCGGTAGCGAGCGACTGAAACTCGGTGGAGAACAGGTCGAGCTTGCTGGCACTCGATAGAGGAACGGTGTCGTAGGCGAGAGCTCCGACCGACATGTCTTTCACGGCTTCTTCCAGGCCTGCGGCTCCGGCGGCGTTCTCGACGTACAAAGCTTCTGAGTAACGGGAGAAGCCGTCGCTTAGCCACCAGTCGTCCTTGCTTGCGGGGTTCACGGAAACTCCCCACCACTGGTGGGCGATGGCATCGGCGAGTAATCGATAGTTGGTTTTCTCCGTGATTGAAGGACTGGCCAAGCCCACAATTTCGGGCGCCCACGCGTAAGGAAGTGTGTCGCCGGGGATTTCCACGACGTTCAGTTTCTGTGAAGGGGCAAGGCCATAAAGCGTGATGAAGTACGTAAACTCCTGAACGGCTGTGGTCGTGTACGCGGGAGCGAGGCTCTGATGCGTGGGCTTGAAGAACACATGCAGATCCATTCCGGCGTCATCGCTTTTGTACTCCTGAAAAACGCCGGCGATGATGGTTCCCGGAAAACTCGGTTTGTCGGAGACAAAAGTGAACGTCTTGGTCGGAAGCACGCTCGCGTTCGGCTTATTCGAAGCAGGATGGTCCGCGGTCGTGACTTTGCCGCTGCCAATTACGAGCATGTGCGCGGGCAACGTGATGTGAATCGTTGACGTGAAGCGATTCAGCCCGAAGCCGTTGACTGGGAACCAGCGTCCGGCATAGAGCAAGTATGTCGTGTCGTCGCCAATGTAGGCGAGGCTCAGGCCGGGAACGGGGCTATTATCGGCATTTTCGATACGACCTTCGTATTCGAAGGTGAGGGTGGTCGATGCATCCTTGGCTAATCCGGAAGGTAGTGGTACCCGGATGCTGGAATCCTGGGTCACGCGCTCGGCCGAAAGCGCCTGGTTCTTTTCGTCGGAGACCTTGGTGACCCGCAGGTCATTGTGCAATTCAAAGACAGCGACGCTCAAATCCTGAAGAGCGGTGAACTTGACCTTGGCTTTGACCGTGATCTGGTGGAGATGGGGCTCTAGAGTGGCGTCAATTTGGTAGTCATCGACACGCAAATGGGCCTTTTCGACGGCTTGGGAGGGCAGCGCCAACAGAACGAGCAGGCACAGAGTCAGGGAACTCGTAAGGACGCGCAGGGGGCGCCGCAGGTCTATCGACATTCAGGAGAGTCTCCGGGAAATGATAACCCATTTCCTATGATGAAGATTCTGACGCAAAAGATGCTGGGAGCACAAGGTTTAGAGCGGCAGCCAAGTTCGGCATCTCACGCTTCTTCGGATAGGTGATGATTAATTCCGGCCCGACGATGGATCCGACGCATGAGGTGTGATCTTACGCAGGAAAAACTCCTGAACCACTGCGCTGGCGGCGCTTCCTCCAATCCCAATGAGCGCATTTTCGAAGGTAAGCCCTACTCCGTTGCGGTCGGAAGCCGGGTAGTACAGATTGGAAATGCCGCCCGCGGCTAAGCTGCCCAGCATATTGGAGTAATTGGGCTGCCAGCGACCGTTATCACCCTTGCAAATGACGGCACTGGCGACGGCATAGAAAAACCTCGATTTCCGGCTGCCGGTTCCTTTGTAGAAATAACGCGGGTCCTGCTTGAAGATCGAGGGCAGGATGGCGCCGCCAATAAAAGTTCCCGAGACCAGGTCGGCATAGCTCGCGCCGAAGCGCTTGGCATAGCCCTGTCCGCCTTGTCCGTAACCGCTGAATTGGTTGTCCGCCTGTTCAATGCCGGCAATGAAGGCGGCGATTCCAAACGAAAACGGGTCGATCGTGGATTTCCAGCCGAGCTGGAATTTCTGTCGCGTGTTGAGGGGAGCTGCGTCGGGCACGTAGCTGACGTAGAAGTTAGGTATGACGCCCAACACCCTCTGCTTCTCTTCCACATGAATCTGTTCTTCGGCGACCACGGCCGGGTTACCGTTGACTTCGACCTCGATAGTGGTCGCGACCACGAGTTGAATCGGCGGAGCTACGTAATCTTCGCCAGCTTGCAGAACGCCGGATTCGGTTTGCGCGGCGAACCCAGGGGATTTGACTTCGAGTTCGAATGCGCCCGGCGTGACATTGGCGAAAATAAAGCTGCCATCGCCCGCAGATTTCAATTGCCGAGAAGGCGAGCCCACGGCGGTCAAAACGACGGAGGCATTCGGGACGACGTCCCCATCTTTGTCGACAACCGTGCCGGCGATACTGCTTGGCTTCGCAGGGTTGGAGGGTGTCGAAATGGCCGTCCCTTCAGTGGATGGCTGTGCTGTGATCGACGCGGGGGCCGAGGAATTGTCCTGAGCATGAGACAACTGGGAAACGAAGACGATTCCGAGGACAAGAACCGATAACGCTAGATTCCATGTGGAGAGGTGAACACTGAGCAGGCGAGGGCGGCGTCGTGGTGAGGCCGAGTTCTGAGGACAGTTGGGCATGTAAATCCGTACTGCGAGGGCGCCAGTTTTCAGATGCCGGGATACCGTGAGTTTCTTCGTTTTCAGCTGAGACCACTCCACTTGGGTCAGCATCCAGTTAATGCCTTTGTTCCAAGTTAATTCACTCTGAGTGAGAAGTGCGATAACTTTAGTACCGTTAAACATTGGATGCGCGCGGGTTGCCCCGGGTAAGGATGATGTCGGCGGCGCGGTCAGCCGGGTGTTTTCCGGAGCCACCCGCGGTCGCTGGGGCACGCAGACGCGCCTTTACCTTCGCCAAGCCGGCCAACATGCGGTCCCGCGGCTGGCCGTCACGCAATATTTCGTTGAGACTGGCGACAACTTTCTCCGCCGTGAAGTCTTGCTGCACGAGTTCCGGGACGACTTCCTCATCGGCGATCAGGTTGACCATGGCGAAGCGGGGCACCTTGACCCGCGGTTTTCCGAGAAGATAAGTGAGCGGCGAAACCCGGTAAACCATGACGAAAGGCGTGTTCATCATGGCGGCTTCCACGGTTGCTGTACCGCTGGCTACGATTCCGGCGCGCGAATGCCAAAGCGCGGCGAGCGCTTCGGGCACCAGTGTAATTTTTTGTGATCCGATCAGACTTTGCAAGAAAACGCGGTCGAGCGTCGGAGCGACCGGGAGAAGAAATTCATATTCTGATCCCAGCAGCGCCGCGGACTCGAGGATGGTCGGCAGGTTCATGCGGACTTCTTTGACGCGGCTGCCGGGCATGAGGGTGATCCAGGGCTTCGTACGATCAAGGTGAAACTTCGTGGCGTAGTGGGCACGCTCGATCGTCGGGCTCGGTAGCTCGGCGAGTGGATGTCCGACGAAAGTGGCGTCCACACCGCGATCGCGGTAAAACTTTTCCTCGAAGGGAAAGATGACCAAAGCTTTGTCGATGTAATCGCGAATCAGGCGGACGCGTCCCTGGCGCCACGCCCAGAACTGCGGTGCGACGTAATAGACCGTAGGAATGCCGCGCCGTTTCATCTGTCTCGCGACACGCCAGTTGAATGCCGGGGAGTCGATCACGATGGCAAGGTCGGGCTTTCGGCGGTCGGCCTCGCGGATCAGGTGTTTGTAAAGTCCAAGAATTTTCGGCAGGTGGCTGAGGATTTCGGTGATACCGACGACGGCCAAGTCTTTGGCGTCGACCACTGTGTCGCAGCCGGCTGCGCGCATGCGCTCTCCCCCGACGCCGAAGAATTCCAGCGACGGATCGAGGCGGTGCAACGCTTCGATAAGCTGGGCGCCATACATTTCACCGGAGGCTTCACCGGCCGAGATCAGGATTCGCAAGGGATGATTGTAGCAACGGAGATCGATGGTTAGACGAGACTAGTCGTCAGCACTGACTGTGGATTGAGGCTGCTGAGAACCTGCCACCATCGTTTCCTGATCTTTGTATTGCAATTGGTAGAGCTTGTAGTAGATGCCGCGATTTGCCAGCAATTCCTGATGAGTGCCCATTTCGCGGACCTGCCCTTTGTGCATGACGATGATCTTGTCGGCGCGCTGGATGGTGGACAGACGGTGGGCGATGATGAGCGAGGTGCGTCCTTCGACCATTCGACCGAGCGCGTCGCGCACTTTGAACTCGGTCTCGGTGTCGACGCTTGAAGTGGCTTCGTCGAGAATCAGAATCTTCGGCTCGTGGGCCAAGGCGCGGGCGAACGAGATGAGTTGCTTCTGTCCGGTAGAGAGCGTCGATCCGCGCTCACGAACCTCTTCGTTGAATCCGTTGGGCAGTCCGCGGACGAAATCAGCGAGGTTCACGTCTTCTGCAGCCTGCTGCACGTGCTCGTCCCGTATGCGCTCGGTGCCCAGGCGGATGTTTCCGCCAATCGTTCCGGTGAACAGAAATGGATCTTGCAGGACGACGCCGAAGCGGCTGCGCAGGTCGGCAAGGTCCATGTCTTTGACATCGACGCCGTCGATGCGCACCGCGCCTTTCTGGACATCGTAGAAACGGAGCAGCAGGGAAATCAGCGTGGTCTTACCGGCCCCGGTGTGGCCGACGACTGCAACGGTCTCACCGGGCTCGATCGAAAACGAGACATCGCGGAGAACCCAGTCGGGCTGCTGCGATGCCGCATCGCCGTTACCAGAAGCGGCCGCGCTCTGCCCTGGCCGGACAGCCGAGGGGGTTGTCCCCACAAGGTCTTTGCCAGTTCTCGAGGCCGAGGCCTCTTCCGGCGCCTCACGGTAGGCGAACCAGACGTGATCGAAATCGATGCGGCCAGGGCCCTCGGGCTTCTTTGTCACCGCCGGGGATGTGACGTCGACCGGAGTATCCAGCAGCTTGAAGATGCGTTCGCTCGCCGCCATGGCGGACTGCAGGATGTTGTACTTCTCGCTGAAGTCCATGATCGGACGGAAGAAGCGCATCGCGTATTGCGTGAAGGCGATCAGCACGCCGAGCGATGCGACGGCGGCGACCGCGTGCAATCCGAAGTGCGGTGCATGCGTAAACTCAAGCGTCGTGACCGAGAGCTTGCGGATGACGTCCTGACCGCCCCACCAGATTACGCAGGCGATCGCGACGGCCGAGAAGAAATCGACGACCGGATAATAGATGGCATACGCCAAGATCGCGTCCTTGTACGCGTCCATGTGGCTGAGGTTGATTTCCGAAAAGCGCTTGTACGCTTTCTTCTCGCGGTTGAAGAGTTGCAGCACGACCATACCGCTGACGTGTTCCTGCAAGTAGGAATTGATCCGCGCAATGGCCGTGCGGATGCGCCGGTAGGAGTCGCGAACCTTATCACGGAAAAGTTTGGTTGCGATCACAATGAAGGGCAGCACGGCAAAGGTGATCAGCGCCAGCTTCCAGTTCATACAGAGCATGATTCCGAGAATTCCCGCGAGCACGAAGAAGTCCTCGAAGATCGAAACTACGCCCGATGTGAACATCTCGTTCAGAGCGTCGACGTCGGTGGTCACGCGCGTGACCAGACGTCCGACAGGATTCTTGTCGTAAAAAGAGACGTGCATGCGCTGCAGGTGGCGAAAGATCTGGCTGCGCAGATCGAACATCACTTTCTGTCCGGTCCACTGCATGAAATAGGTCTGCAGAAACTCCAGGACGAAAGTGAAAATCAGGAGTCCGAAGTAGATGGTCGAAATCTGAGCGATCCCATGCAGAGGGCTCGGGCTGAGCCAGTTCCAGATACCCGAGGCGGCGCTGGGAACTGGCGCCAGATAACGATCGACTGCCACTTTGACGAGGTACGGTCCGAGAACATCGGCGAACGACTTGAGGATGATCGAGACAATTGCGATCGTGACCTGCCACTGGTATGGGCGCAGGTAGCTGAGCAGCCGCCGCATCAGCCGGCTGTCATACGCTTTGCCGAGTACTTCCTCTTCTTGGGCCATTCGTTCTCGATCAACAGGTCTTGATCAAATGCTCTTGATCCAGTTGGACTCGCGGGCGGAGGCGCTGCGCGCGCCATGCAACAGGGTACCTCAAATAGATGGCGGAGGCGGGCGTGAGGATGGAAAAGGTTTGCGGATGGGATAATGGAAGCGATGAGTCTGGGGATCTACATCTCGGTGCCGTTTTGCAAGACGAAGTGCAGCTACTGCAACTTCGCTTCAGATGTATTTTCGCGGGCGGTGTTTGAGCGATATGTGGACCGAGTGTGCCTCGATATCGCAAATGCAACGAGCGCGGCCGCGGAGATGGGAGGGCGGATCGAGAGAGAAGTCGATTCGATCTACCTCGGTGGTGGCACTCCGACACTGTTGGACGTTAGGCAGTTGCAGCGGATGTTCGATGCGGTTCGTGAGCACTTCTCTGTGAAGCGTGAGGCGGAGATTACGGTCGAATGCGCGCCCGGGACGCTTTCTCCCGAGGTGCTGGAGGGTTTGCTGCGCTGTGGCGTGAATCGCGTGAGCCTGGGAGTGCAATCATTTGTGGACGCGGAGGCCGCAGCCGTTGGACGATTGCATAGGCGCTCGACGGTCCTCGACGACATCGCGCGTTTGCGCGCGGCCGGAATTGCGAATATCAACGTCGACCTGATCGCGGGGCTACCGCATCAGACGGCCGAAAGCTGGAAGCAGTCGTTGGACGATGCAGTTGCGACCGGCGCGCCTCATGTCAGCATTTACATGCTCGAAGTGGATGACGATTCTCGCCTGGGGCGCGAGTTGATCGCCGGCGGCACGCGGTATCATGCGCACTTTGTCCCCGACGAAGATGCGACGGCCGATTTTTATGTGACGGCGTGCGAAGCGCTGGAAGCGGCGGGCATCGCGCAGTACGAAATCTCCAATTTCGCCCGCGCCGGATTCGAGTCGCGGCACAACCTGAAATATTGGATTCGCCAGCCATATTTCGGATTCGGTGTGGACGCACACTCCATGCTGCTTTCGACCGATGATTCCACGGCTGCTTTCGCTTCAGCTCTGCAGATTCTCTGGAGCAATATGTTGCAGGTTCTCCGCTGCAGAAAAGTGCCGTCTCCCGGAGTAACGCGCTCGAGGAAGTCTTCTTTCTGGGACTGCGACTAAACCGCGGGGTCAACCTGCGCGAAGTCGCGGGGCAGTTCGGGCCCGAGGGAGTCGAAGGCGCACGACACACGATCGCAGAGCTCGTCTCAGACCGCCTGCTGCATCGGGACAGCGATTTCATCCGGCTCACGCCTCGTGGGCGGCTGCTCTCCAACGAAGTATTCGAGCGCTTCATTGCTCCGTCCGATGTCCCGGTCAAAGCCTGAACCGCATTTTGCCTGACCATCCGGTCGGTCGGGCAGCCGACCAAAAATAGGGAAATCGCCAGTGTTCATGCGGGTTATCTCGTCTGCTCGTTCTTTTCCCGAGGGTAACTTTTTGCTGTCGTAGTCGCTATGTTCTAATCAGCTTTCAGGCCGCAATGACAACGTGGACTGCCTTGATGCAGTCAGCTGCCACCCTCCGGAGGAATCTTGGATTTCCAACTGAACGAAGAGCAATTGCAGTTGAAGAAAAGTGTGCGTGAGTTCGCCGAGCGCGAGATCAAGCCCAACGTCATGAAGTGGGATGAAGCCGGTGAGTTCCCGCTGGCGACGATCAAAGAACTGGGCAAGATGGGGCTGCTCGGAGTCGTCTTTCCGCAGGAGTACGGCGGCGCCGGCATGGGTTACGTCGAATATGTCACGGCGATCGAGGAACTCTCGCGTGTCGACGGATCGGTTGGCATCATCGTAGCCGCGCATACCTCTCTCTGCTCGAACCACATTTTTCTCGCGGGCAACGAAGCGCAGAAGAAGAAATATGTCACCAAGCTCGCGACCGGAGAGTTCATCGGTGCCTGGGGATTGACCGAGCCCTCGTCGGGTTCGGACGCGGGCAGTGCGCGCATGACCGCCGTTCGCAGGGGAAACAACTGGGTGCTGAACGGTACCAAGACCTTTTGCACGAACGGGCACTATGCCGACGTCGTTGTCGTGCTGGCTGTAACCGACCGTGCGGCGCACACGCACGGAATTTCCGCGTTCGTCGTCGAGAAGGGTACGAAGGGATTTCGTCCCGGCAAGAAAGAGAACAAGCTGGGACTGCGTGCCAGCGACACTGCCGAACTCATCTTTGAAGACTGCGTGATTCCCGCCGAGAATCTCCTTGGAGCCGAAGGGCAGGGCTTTCCCGACGCGATGCGTGTGCTCGACGGCGGCCGCATCTCGATTGCCGCGTTGTCACTCGGTATGGCTGAGGGAGCGTACGAAGCTGCCTTGAAATATTCCAAGCAGCGCCACCAGTTCGGCAAGGCGATCAGTGACTTTCAAGCGATCCAATGGAAGTTGGCCGACATGGCAACCGAGATCGATGCGGCCATGCTGCTCACCATGCGTGCGGCGTCGATGAAAGATGCCGGCATGAAGACGACTCAGGAATCGTCGATGGCGAAGCTCTATGCCAGTGAAGTCGCGGTAAGGTGCGCCAACGAAGGCGTGCAGATTCACGGCGGATACGGGTTTATCAAAGATTATCCGGCTGAAAAATTCTACCGTGACGTGAAACTGTGCACGATCGGCGAGGGCACCAGCGAGATACAGCGGCTCGTGATTGCACGACAGTTGCTCAAGGACTAAAAGCCACAAAATCTCGCGCCATCCTAAGCCTGGCTCGTCTTCAGGCGGAGCGAAGAATCTAACGCTCGTCTGAACGAAACCGAGGCGATTGCAGCGATTTTCCTGCGTTTCGTTCCTGTGGTAGATTCCTCCGTGCATGCCAGACGCATCGGCAAGTCGAAGCCAGTTTTCCGAGATCGCGACCACACAGGACGAGCGTACTATGGCTGTCCTCGCTCACGTACTGCAGTTGGTGGGCGGATGGATCGCTCCGCTGGTCATCTTCTTCGTGAAGCGCCAATCGCGGTTCATTACGTTTCACGCCCTTCAGGTCCTCCTCTTCCAAGGCGTTTGCCTGTTCTTAACGATGCTTGTGATGGGAGGTTTTTTCGTTGTAATTGCGCTCGGCTTTACCGTTGGCGGCTGGGCCCCTCCACACGGTTCATCTCCTCCTCCGTTCTTGTTTTTATTCTTTGGCGTGTTTTGGCTGGGATTCTTGGGGCTGTGGGTGGTCAAGTTTGTGCTCGCGATCGTCTACGGCATCAAGGCCGGGCGCGGAGAGTGGGCCGAGTATCCCATTCTTGGCCGCTTCGCGCGTCAGATTCTAAGCATTGGGCCAGGCGGCACAGTCATCAATTCCTAGCCGCACTTCCTCGCGCCTGCTTTACACTGTTCGTTTGAACGATAGCCTTCAGAAAATGATTGAGTCGGTGCGCTCGGGAGATGCCCGGGCGCTCTCTCGCGCCATCAGCACGGTTGAGAATCGTGCGCCCGGGTGGTCCGATCTGCTCAAGGCCTTGTTTCCTCACTCCGGCAAAGCCCGTGTCATCGGTATGACTGGTGCTCCTGGAGCGGGGAAGAGCACGCTGGTCGATCAATTGGCGCGTCACTACCGCAAAGAAGATCGCACTGTCGGAATCGTCGCTGTGGATCCCACGAGTCCCTACACGGGCGGAGCGATTCTCGGAGACCGCATCCGCATGCAGGATCACTTCGCCGACCCGGGGATATACATCCGCAGCATGGCGACGCGCGGCGCGCTCGGCGGGCTGGCTCGAACGACGGCGGACGTCACTACCGTGCTCGATGCATCGGGCCGCGATGTCGTTCTGATCGAAACAGTCGGCGTCGGCCAGGATGAGGTCGACATTGTGCGACTCGCCGACATCACGGTCGTGATTCTCGTGCCCGGCATGGGCGATGATGTACAGACCATCAAGGCCGGCATCATGGAGATCGCCGACATTTTTGTGATCAACAAGAGTGATCGTGAAGGAGCTGAACGCGTCGAGCGGGAAATCCGCGCCTTGCAGTCGCTCGCGATGCGGCACGATGGATGGACTCCGCCGATCGTGAAGACGGTGGCGAGCGAGGGAAAAGGCGTGCAGGAGCTGGCCCTGGCGATCGGTGAGTATCAGAACTATTTGCAGAAAGAGAACCGGGCCCTGCAAAAGAGTGTTGAGAACTGGCAGGAGCGGTTGATCGAAATGCTTCGCGACGTGATGCTCGAAAAAGCGCGGGCGCAACTCGGCAATGGCAACCTGGCGGGGATGGCGAGAGAAGTCGCTGAACACAAGCGTGATCCGTATACGCTGGTGGAAGAGATCGCGGGGCGGGCAAGAAGCACGTAGCGCGAAAGGCATTCTTCCGGACAGTTTTGCTGCTGGAGAGCGGACGAACTCGTCTGCTGTGTGAGCGGAGGGAAGAGCGTAATGGCCCAAATTGATCATCTCGGTATCGCGGTGAAATCGCTGTCGGCGGCGAAACACATTTACGAAACTCTGGGCCTCAGCGTGTCGCCGGAGGAGACCGTAGAACACGAGCAAGTTCGCCTTGTAATGGTTCCCGTCGGCGAGAGCCGGTTGGAATTGCTCGAAGCGACATCGGAGAATTCCACGATCGCAAAGTTTATCGCCAAGCGGGGCGAAGGTTTGCACCACGTCTGCCTCAAGGTACCGGACTTGCCCGAAGCAGTTGAGCGCCTTAAGAAAGATGGTGTGCGGCTGGTTTCCGAGGAAATAAAAACGGGCGCTGGCGGACATCAATATGTGTTCGTGCATCCCGCAAGCACTGGCGGTGTGCTACTGGAACTCGTGCAGTCGTAAGAGCCATCTACGGATGTTCGCGGATTCTCACAGATCAAGATGCTGCTTCTCATCACCGACACTTCGGGCAAGCAAGGTAGTGTCGCACTGGCGCGCTCCAACGACGATCCGGATGGTGTGGAAGTCATCGAATCAGCGGCGCTGACAGGGGGAACATTTTCCGCGCAGTTGGTCCCGCAGATCGCTTCACTACTGGGGAAGCATCGGCTCAACAAGTCGGACATTGGAGCGTTTGTTGTCGTAGCCGGCCCGGGATCGTTTACCGGGCTCCGCGTCGGATTGGCCGCCATCAAGGCGCTGGCAGAGATTCTTGACAAGCCCATCGTTCCCGTGTCGCTTCTTGAAGTGGTCGCCCTCGCTGCGGGCGCGCAAGGAAAAGTTCTGGCTGCATTGAATGCGGGCCGAGGCGAATTCTATGTCGGTGAATACGAGGTTGCCGGGATCGCGGCTCGCCTGCTGCGAGAGCAATTGCTTTCGAAAGATGACGTGTTGGCTGGGGCGCCGGGATTTGTGATTTCGACTCCAGACGTGGCCCTGGCGGAGATTGCGCGTGCGGCCGGTATTCCCGTTTCGCTGATCGAGAGCATCACTGCCGCCATGATTGCGCGGCTCGGGTTGAGAAAGTTATCGAAGGGAGCGACGGTTTCCCCCGAGCAGTTGGAGGCGAACTACGGACGCCGCTCAGACGCCGAGATCTTCGCCAAGCCGAACTCCTAGCCCATTCACCCGTGAAGATCCGCAAGGCCACCGTCGACGACATTCCTTTGATGATCGAATTGGACCGCACTTCGGCGACGTCGGCGCACTGGACCGAGCCTCAATATCGGGGACTCCTCAGCCCAGAACGTCTAGTGTTGGTGGCATCTAACGACGAAGCACCTCACGCGCCAATCATCAAAGAGAATCTGCTCGGCTTCATCGTCGCACTACATATCGCACCCGACTGGGAACTCGAGAATATTGTTGTCTTGCTCGGTGCGCGACGAATGGGAATTGGGAAGCGGCTTCTCGATGCGCTATTGGCCGCCGCGCGGAAAACAAACAGCGAGGCAGTGTTTCTTGAGGTTCGCGAGTCGAACGAGGCGGCTCGGTTGTTCTATGAGAAATCCGGATTTATCCAATCCGGCCGGCGGAAGTCCTACTACAGCAATCCTTTGGAAGATGCTATCCTGTACCGCGTGACTCTGGCTAAACCGTTCTCATAGTGAGATTGCACCGTTTTTTTGGCATTGAACCGCACTAAGGGCTGTGCTAACGTGAGCCCATATCCCGGTTGGAGGTCTGCTGGATGCTGACTTCGAAAGACCAACTCCTAACGAGCCACGAGGAGTTCCGCAAGCTGGCTCAGGAGCACACGCAGTACGCGCAACGTCTCGAAACACTCACCCAAAAACGTTATCTCAGCGAAGACGAAAAGCTTGAGGAAGTGCGACTCAAGAAGCTGAAACTCCGCCTCAAAGATCAGATGGAATCGATCGAGCGTGAGTATCGGCAACAGTACGGCGTTAATGTAGCGTAATTGGATTCTGGCCGACGTCCCGGCGGCTTTGACCGCCTGGGAGAGATGTACCTACCGCAGGGCGCGAGTGAGCGCCTTTTTTTATTTATACTTGCAAGTCCCTGGCGAGTCGGGCGCGCTCGCGCAACTGCCGCCAGCTATAATTGAACTACTCCCCATGGTTCGCGATGGATACTATTACGCGCTACCGCTAATCGCCGCCGGCGTCCTGCTTGGGTGGCTAACCGCGCCCGCGTGGGCGATCATTCCATTCCTCTTGGCGTTCTTTTTTCTGTGGTTTTTTCGCGATCCGGAGCGTGCGATCCCCTCTGAAGAGGGCGCAGTCGTCTCCCCGGGCGACGGAAAAGTCACCGAAGTCGCTCAAGTGACGGTTGCAGGCGAAAAGCGCCTGCGCTTCAGCATCTTCCTGAGCGTATTCAATGTCCACGTGAACCGCTCTCCGATTGCAGGAGTAATTCGCGACGTACGCTACCAGCGTGGCAAATACCTGAACGCGATGAATGTGGCCTCGGCCGAGTTGAACGAGCAGAACATCGTCACCGTGGAAGGCGATGGTCAGACAGTTGTTTTCAAGCAGATTGCAGGATTGCTGGCCCGCCGCATCGTCTTCCATCCTAAGGTTGGAGATCGTCTGGAGCGCGGCCAGCGCGTCGGTCTGATCAAGTTCGGATCGCGTGTGGACGTCGTGCTCGATGCGTCGGCGCGGGTCAACGTCAAGGTCGGCGACCGCGTGAAAGGCGGAGCCAGCGTGCTGGCTTATCTCGATCCCCAGGTGGCGCTCGCCTCCACCGGAAACGCGTCGGCAACAGAGAGAGCGCGATCATGAACGAAGGCATGCCAAGGCCGCGCCGCAGGATGAGCAAGGGGATGTACATCCTGCCGTCGTTGTTTACGACCGCAAATATGGCGCTGGGCTACTACGCCATTCTCGAGGTTATGCACGCCAGCGCCATCGATTTCTGGCACCTCGACAATGCAGCCATCGCCATCGGATTTGCAGTGCTCTTCGATGGGCTTGACGGTCGCATCGCGCGCATGACCGGAACCACCAGCGATTTCGGCCGCGAGTTGGATTCACTCGCCGACGCGATCACCTTCGGGGTGGCTCCGGCGATGCTTGCCTGGACCTGGGGATTTCATCTCATGCCCCCGGTTTGGCTGACGCAAGGGCAGTGGCACATCAAGCTGGCGCAACTGGGAGCGATTGCCAGCTTTCTTTTTCTGATTGCCGGAGCAAGCCGGCTGGCGCGTTTCAACATCACCCACAACGCGCAGCCATCGAACCCGGGGCGTCCGGGAAAGAAATATTTCGTGGGAATGCCGATTCCAGCAGGAGCCGGTGTTATTGCGGCCGTCGTCCATTTCACAGCCGGCGAGCCGCTCGTATCCTCGTACATGGCTCTGGTGTGGTCCGCCTTAGTTACGACCGTGGGCTATCTCATGGTGAGCACGTGGCGCTTCTATAGTTTCAAAGACATCGACTTCCGTTCTCGACATCCATTCCGGTTGATTGTCCTGCTGGCAGCGCTCTTCGCCCTGATCTTTTTCTTCTCACGCCGGATGCTTTTCGCGATCGCGTTGTTTTATATGATTTCGGGTGTGTTCTGGCGACTGCAGTGGATCTTCCGCAGGCATCCGAATCCTCCGCCTCCGCCTTACAAAGAGGCTTCGCAAACATCATGAGCGAGTCCGCAAAACCGATCCCTACCTCTCAGACCCTGGTCCCGCGCGGAAAGCTTTACCGCGCCGCGATCGTGGGCGCAGGATCGCTCAAAGGCAAAGAGGTCGCCGAAGTGCTGAACGAACGTAATTTTCCGGCTGCCGATATACGCCTTCTCGATGACGACGAAGCCATGGGCCAGCTCGAGGCGATGGGCGACGAGATCAGCTTCATCCAGCGAGTACGCGCCGAGCAGTTCGAGAATGTGGACTTCACATTTTTCGCCTCCGACCAGGAGAGCACCCGTCGCAGCTGGAAAGATGCCCGCGATGCGAGCAGCGCCATCATCGATCTATCTTCTGCTCTCGAAAACGAGCCTGGAGCGACCGTGCGCTCGTTATGGATCGAGCGCGAACGAGGGCAGGTCGCGCCTCCGGAATTGCAGCCGGGACCCTGCGTGACGGCGCATCCCGTGGCTGTCACTCTAGCCTTGCTGCTGTTGCGCGCGAGAAAAGCAGGAGCCGTTCGTCGAGCCGTGGCCACGATTTTCGAGCCGGCCTCTGAGCACGGGCAGCGCGGCATGGACGAATTGCACCAGCAGACGGTAAACCTGCTGTCATTTCAGCCGCTGCCTAAAGACGTTTTCGACGCGCAGGTAGCGTTCAATATGGTCGCGCGCTACGGACCGAAATCGCAGCCGACGCTTGATTCGATCGAAGCGCGTGTTCTTCGGCACTTTCGGAAGATTGTCGCCGAGGAGGCCCCGGCGCCATCGCTCTTCGTGTTGCAGGCTCCCGTCTTCCACAGCCACGCTCTGGCGGTCTTTCTGGAGATGGAAAGCCCAGTGGATATCCCCTACCTCACGCAGACTTTGGCGGGAGATCATGTGATTCTTGCATCCGAGGACGACTTCCCCAGCAATGTGAGTGCAGCCGGGCAAGCGGATATCCAGCTCTCGCTGAAAGCCGATCCAGTGCAGCCGAACGGAGTCTGGTTGTGGGCGGCGGTTGATAATCTCCGCGTCTCGGCTGTGACTGCGGTGGAGTGCGCGGAGAGTATGACGGCGACTCGCCCCACCGGGAAAATTCAATGAAACTGTTTCGGCGAGGTCGTTCAGGCGTCGCCGCGATTTTCATTTGTTTCAGTCTCGGATGCGGCTACCACACCGTCGGCCATGCAACGCAACTTCCCGAGAGTATAAAGACCATCGCCGTCCCGTCGTTCAAGAACGAGACGCTCACCTATCGCATCGAGCAGATGCTCACCGCCTCTGTCGTGCGTGAGTTCACCACGCGCACGCGATATCGCATCGTGAGCCAACCCGGGGACGACGTTGATGCAACGTTGCTCGGAACTGTGCTCTCGACCACGGCGTCTCCGCTGACCTACGATACAGCTACGGGACGAGCTGCCAGCGTGCTGGTAGTGGTCAGCATGAAAGTCAAACTGACGGACCGTAACGGAAAGGTGTTGTATCAGAATCCGGCGTACCTGTTCCGTGAGCAGTATGAAGTCTCGCAGGATCTATCGAGTTTTTTTGAAGAAGATTCGCCCGCATTCCGCCGTCTTTCGCAGGACTTTGCCCGCACTCTGGTAGCGAATGTGCTCGAGGGGTTTTAATCTGGAGGGATTCCGATAGTGAAACGCTTTGTCTCCTTGCTGCTGCTTTCGACGAGCATGCTCGCGGGTTGCTATAGCGGAACTCGCCCTCCGCGCATTGGCAATCCCGCTAAAGAGTTCAGCGTTCAGGATTCCGACCGCAAGGTGAGCCTCGATCAATTTCGCGGGCAGATTGTCGTGCTGAATTTCTGGGCGACCTGGTGTCCGCCATGCCTCGAAGAACTTCCGTCGCTCATGACCATGCAAGAACGCATGCGGGGACGAGGCGTCGTTGTCGTAGGTGTGAGCATCGATGTCGATCAGGATGCGTATCACCGTTTTCTCAAGCAACAGGGAATCAATTTCTTGACAGTTCGTGATCCGCAACAGAAAGTTGCCGGCTTGTATGGCACAACTGGATGGCCCGAAACCTACATCATCGATCGACAGGGAGTTCTGCGGCGGAAATTTGTTGGGGCCGTCGACTGGAACGAGCCGGAAATCGTGCAATTCCTCAGCCGGTTGTAAGTTCCCGAGTGGGTCACTAGGCGGACGGCAGACTCGATGCTAAAGTCGAAATCGATGAGCATAGTCGTGAGAACAAATTCGTAATGCGCGCCTTCGCCCAAGCCGAGCGATTCGTGAGCGAACTCGAATCGCGCAAGATGCGCGCGGCCTACGTGTTCGTGGGCGACGAAGCCTTCTTCCGCAAGCGTTTTCGTGACGCCATCCTCGAGCATCTCGTGCCCAGTGATCTGCGCGATTTCAGTATCTTCGAATTTGATTTGTCGGAAAACGATCTCGCCGAAGTGCTCGACCGCGCCCGCACGCCCTCGCTGATGGCGCCCTTTCAAGTCTTCTTCGTCAAAGGCGTGAAGAACTTATTCGGCCGCGGATCCAACGAAGAGAAACTTGCTGCCATCGAGGACTACTGCAAGAATCCGAATCCCGACGCCCTCATCGTTTTTGTTGCCGACCATATCAGCATTCCCGCCGACGTCCGCAAGATGGAGATGCAGGATAAGGAACGCTACCAGCGGATCCGCGAGACGATGGGCCAATACTGCGGGATTGTGGAACTGGCGCGCGTAGAGGAAGGCGAAGCGGTCCGCTGGATCACCGACTACTGCACCGGCCGCGACGTGAAGATCGAAGCTGACGGAGCGCGCGAACTCGTCGACGCGCTCGGCGGCGACATGATGATGATCTCCAATGAATTGGAGAAGCTGATTCTCTACGTCGGGGAGAAGAAGCGCATCACGCTGGGCGATGTCGAAACCATGGTGCTGGCCGCCAAACAGCGCTCGCTCTATGAATTAACCGACGCGATTTCCAGCAAGGATCGCGTGCGCGCTCTGGAAGTCCTCGACGCGATCCTGATGTCTGGTGAAGGCGAAGAGGCAGCCATCGGACATGTTTATATGCTGGCCAAGACCTTCCGCCAGATGCTGGTGATTCTTGAGCGCAACGTGCGCGATCAGCGCATGCTATGGGCGGCCCTGTGGCAGGGATTCCGCGTGCCTCCGTTTGCCGCCGATGACATCATCAAGCAGGCGCGCCGCTACAAAAATCGCCGCGAACTCACCCGCGCTATCCGCCTCGTAGCGAAAGCCGATCTCGCGTTGCGCTCGAATCCCGTGAGCAAGCGTATGGTTCTCGAACGGCTCGTGATGGACCTGACCACCGAGCCTAAGCTCGAAACTCCCGGCTGGATGCAGGAACAGTTGCCGGTGTAATGATGCAGCTATCAGCTTTCGACAACCCCAGTCTCGAATAACGCCGATCCAGCGGATATCTCCAGCCTCGTCTGACATCACTGCCTCCCGTGACGCGCATCACAGCGCTCAAATCTCGCCGCGACTAACGTTATCGGCCATGAACGACAGACTCTATTGCTACTGCACTGCTATTGTTTTGATGACGCTGGAAGTAATGCTCGCGATGGCCGCGTTCGCGAAATAAGCAAGGCGTTCCAGATAGCCTTCCTCGTCGTCTAAGCCCTTGCCTTCTTCGCCCGTCGGCGCCTTCCCGGGTCCAGCCACGGCATCTAGCGGCCAACCATGTATAGTCTGTCGACTTTGAGAGCGACCCCGCCGTCGCAGCTTCGCTGACCTGGGGAAACGAGTCAAAACCAGCCTCGGGATTGTGTGCATCCCACCCATCTTCTGACTAGGAAACCTCTGTGGAGTATCTGACAAGGCCGGTTGCTAGGCAGCAGAACAATCGGGAGGTCCAAGCCTTCGCTCGCCAAAAAGAAAAAGGCGGACCTCGATAGGTCCACCTAATGTCTCTGATAGCTGAAAAGCTGACAGCCTACTTCATCGCCTTAACGCGCACGCTCAGCCGGGACTTGTATCGCGAGGCGGTATTCTCGTGCAGCGTGCCCTTCTGGATGGCTTTGTCGAGCACGGAGACGGTCTTGCGGTACGTCTGCTCGGCAGCGGCCTTATCGCCCTTGGCGATGCTCTCGCGCAGGTCGCGCAACTGGGTACGCAGGCTGGAGGTGTTGGCGCGGTTGCGCGTGGTGCGGCTTTCGGTCTGACGGGCGCGCTTCTGCGCAGAAAGATGATTTGCCATGTCTGGTTCGTTACCTTCGTGTGTACTGCGAGATATTCGGGTGGGTCCGAATTACTTATTATAGGGGAGCAACTCTCGACTGGTCAAACAGATGTAGCGGGCTGCGGTCGCCGAACTCTAGAGCAGTCGCAAGGTTTTCCTTCGCGCAGTTAGTGGCGAAAAGGTTTGAAAGACATGACCGACACACTCGATCGCCTGAAAGTGCTGATCAACTCGTCGACGCCCATCGTGGTGATGGAGACTTCCGAGGAGATGCGCGCGGTCAACATGGTCCGCGCCGCCTGCACCGCACTCAACATGGCGACGTTCGAATGGAGCATCGCCGACGGCCTTACTTCGTTCGGGATCAAATGCTCCGGTGCAGCCACGGGCTGATCAGTCCAGTGTCTGGGGACAAGGCGGCCAGCCGCAAGCTCAGTCGCGGACGGCGCTCAGCCCCGGAGGTAGTGAAGCGGAGAGGCTCACTCGAGCGGTAATGTCTTCGATGGGTTCCGGCGCAGCCGCTGCAGCTGCGGGCGGTTCCATCTACAACACGCGCGAACCGGTGCAGGCTCTCGCCAACATGGAGTCGATGACCATCGAGGCCGTGTTCATCCTCAAAGATTTTCATCGCCATATGGACGATCCTGTCGTCGTGCGCCGCCTGCGCGATGTCGGCCAGAAATTCTCTGCGAACCGCCGGACAGTGATCATCACCGCGCCAGAGCTTGCCGTTCCCGCAGAGCTCACTACGTTGGTCGAATATTTCGATCTTCCGCTGCCCGATCGCGAACGCCTGCGCGATATCGTCCACGACACTTTTACCCGGCTGTCGAAGACTTACACCCTGAAGCTACAACTCGACGCCGCAGGGGTCGATGCCATCGCGGCCAACTTGCGAGGCTTGACGGAGGAAGAGGCGGATCGCGCGATGTCGCAAGCGCTAGTCACGCGCTACGCGCTGTGTGCGGAGACCGTGACCGATGTTCTGGAAGCCAAGAAGCAACTGTTGCGGCATTCGGGGATGCTCGAATTCATTGAGGCTTCCGACAGCATGTCGGCGGTGGGCGGATTAGAAAATCTGAAGCACTGGCTCGCCCAGCGCCGCGGCGCCTGGGAAGATGGGGCGCGTGCGTTTGGGCTCGAGCCTCCGCACGGCGTGATCATTCTGGGGGTGCAGGGATGCGGAAAGTCGCTCTGCGCGCGGGCTGTTGCCGGAGAATGGAAGTTGCCGCTGGTGAAGTTTGATACTTCCGCCGTCTACGACAAATACATTGGCGAGACCGAGAAGCGGATTCGCAAAGTGTTTCAAGTCGCCGAAGGCCTTGCTCCGTGCGTTCTCTGGATCGACGAACTGGAAAAAGTTTTCGCCGGAAGTGGACCGGATTCCGCATCAGCTGACGCCGGTGTTTCTTCGCGATTGCTGGCGTCGTTCTTATCGTGGATGCAGGATCGCAAATCCCCTGTATTCGTCGCAGCCACCTGCAACAATGTGACGGTGCTTCCTCCGGAATTGATCCGCAAGGGCCGCTTCGATGAGCTGTTCTTCGTCGATCTGCCCAACCAGGCCGAACGGCGGCAGATCTTTTCGATTCAACTCGCGAAGCGGAAGCGCAACCCGGCTGACTTCGATCTGGAAGCAGCTGCCACTGCAGCGAAAGGATATTCAGGCGCGGAGATCGATGCTGCCGTCCAGGGCGCAATGT
Organism: uncultured Acidobacteriota bacterium; assembly: GCA_963787685.1. Taxonomy (GTDB): domain Bacteria; phylum Acidobacteriota; class Terriglobia; order Terriglobales; family Acidobacteriaceae; genus Sulfotelmatobacter. Next base: position 890,753 of record CAWBED010000013.1, on the reverse strand, counting down.
ATGCCGCCTATTCCGGTAAGACGCCCCTGACGACGCAATTGCTTCTGAATGCTCTGGGGCAAACCGTGCCCCTCTCGACCACCCGGGCCGAAGAGATTAACGAATTGCGTCAATGGGCACAGACGAGGGCCGTGCCCGCATCTGCTCGCGACGGGAGCTCCGCAAGCTGAGGGTGCGCTGTGGATTTCCTCCCATTGACGGCTTACTTCAACACGGGGTAGGCTTTAGGCAATGGTTGTCGTTCGCCCGATGGGCGCGAAAATTTCGTCAGTCCCCGTCTCTAAGCACAATTCTGTGTCGTTTTTTCGATGGAGCAGGTTTGGTCTTTTACCTACCTCGCAAGATGGCCGAGCTGCGAGCGGCCGGTTCGAGTCTGAGACTGGGATCCACACATTTCTGAATCTACAAGCATGAAAAAGAGTATCGGGGTTGCTCCCAACATCGAGGCGCTATTTGGCACGCGGGATGAGAACGTCCGCGTGCTCGAAGACGGCTTCAATATCACCATCAACCTGCGCTCGAACGCGATCGAACTTGAGGGCGCGGCTCGCGACGTAGCTCGCGCCGAGCAAGTCTTTGCCGACTACGAGAGCCTCCAGCGCTCGGGCCATACGTTCAGCAATGGCGATCTCAACAGCATGCTGCGGGTGTTGACGACGGACCCGAACTCAACGCTGCGCGGACTCGCGGACGCTGGCAAGCAGCGATCATTCGGGCGCCGCACCGTCCAGCCCAAGAGCAGCAACCAGCGCCGCTATCTGGAAGCCATCGAAAAGCACGACATGGTCTTTGGCATTGGTCCGGCGGGAACTGGAAAAACGTATCTCGCCGTGGCCATGGCGATCTCTGCGCTGCTGGCGAAGCGTGTGAATCGTATTATTCTGGCACGGCCAGCGGTGGAAGCCGGCGAGCGTCTGGGATTTCTGCCGGGTACGCTTCAGGACAAGATTGATCCCTACTTGCGGCCGCTCTACGACGCGCTCTACGACATGCTCGATCCCGAAAAGGTCGATCGCTATCTGGAAAAGAACGTGATCGAGATCGCTCCGATTGCTTTCATGCGCGGGCGAACCCTAAACGATTCCTTCGTGATTCTCGACGAGGCGCAAAACACGACCTCCGAACAGATGAAGATGTTTGTCACGCGGCTCGGATTTAATTCTAAGGCCGTGATCACGGGCGACGTCACGCAGATTGATCTCCCCAACGCCCGCCGCAGCGGATTGCTTGAGGCGATTGATGTCCTTGGAAACGTCAATGGTTTGGCATTTGTGAATTTCGACGAAGCTGATGTCGTGCGCCATCATTTAGTACAGCGAATTGTTCGAGCCTACGACGAACACAAAACGCGAGCCGCCGAGCAACAAATGCTTTTGCTCGCCGAGCCTAAGAGTGTGGATCTGCCGAACGCGAACGAGGAAAAGCCCGCGCCGTCGCAATCGAAGCAGTAGACGTCTCATCCGAAGAGAGGGCCTCGCACGCGGCCCTCTCTTTTGTTTTTGAACGCAACAGTCGAAGTGGTAGACGAGGACTAGAGGCTGCAGGCTTGGTCATACTGGAGAAAAAGATCGCGGGATTGAGCGACGACACGCTCAGCCGCTTCGTCTCGCGCACCCGGCGAGTAGCTGGACTGCGAGGCCGGGTCAATGTGCTCATTACGAGTAGTTCGGCGATGCGCTCGCTCAACTCCCGGTTCCGCGGCAAGGACAAGGCTACAGACGTTCTTTCCTTTCCTTCCGAGCCGTCAATTTTGCACGACCAGAGCCGCACTGCGTTGGCCGGAGAAGTCGCAATCTCGGCCGATATCGCTCTTCAGAACGCCGTGCAACTTGGCCATTCCCCTGCACTGGAGGTGAAAGTCTTAATCCTCCATGGGATTCTTCATTTGGCGGGCTTCGATCACGAGGGCGATAATGGTGAGATGGCGCGGAAAGAAGCGAAATTACGCCGGATTCTCAGGCTGCCCGTCGGCCTGACGGAGCGCGCGCAAACCAACAAATATCACGTGAAGAGTCGCAGAACGCCGGTCAGAGGAGCGCGGAGGACGGCATGATCATCGCTGTCGCTCTTGCGCTGTTCCTCTTGACCGGATTGCTGATGCTGGTTTCGTACGTAGACCGCGTCTACCAGGAAATCGGCAAGTTCCTGTCCCGCGAGTTCCAGGACAACATCGATGTCTTCGAGCAAAAGATCGAGCCGAGGCTCAAGGTCAGCCGCATGCGAGCTTCGCTTTCGATGGCTGTCCTCGCGCAGCTGATCACGGCTTCCATCACAATGCTGATTGGCTATCTGCTCTTCAGCGATCCGTCGTGGGGCGTCTACGAAGTGCTACAGGCGACCGTCGCGCTGCTGTTGATCGTGATCTTGTGCAGCCGCTTCCTTCCGTTCGTTTTCTTCTCCCGCACGAAGGGCGAGTGGCTGATTCACTGGACCTTGTGCCTACGCGGTCTTATCTATCTCGTCATGCCGGTGACAATCGTGCTCGGTTTCCTTCAGTCGGTGGCATCGCTGACCAATGAAAACACCACGGAGCAGCCGGAAACCTCGGCCGAGGCCGTGGATGCTTTAATCGAGGCCGGCCAGGAAGAGGGCATTATTCAGGAAGGTGACCGCGCGCTGATTCAGTCCGTTGTTGAGTTTAGCGGCAAGACGGTGCGCGAAGCGATGAAGCCGCGACCCGCGATGTTCGCGGTTCCCACCGATACAACGGTCGAGCGCTTTATCGAGATGCTGCGGACCAAGCATTACTCCCGCGTGCCGGTATATGAGGGGAGTGTCCATAACATCAAAGGGATCGTCTACGCCCAAGACGTGTTGCAGGTGCCCGACACCGAAGCTCGCACCCGCAACCTTGATACGATCATGCGGCGCGATGTCTACTTCGTTCCCGAGAGCAAGCTGGGAAGTGATTTGTTGCGCGAGATGCAGAAGCAGAACATTCGGATGGCGATCGTCGTCGATGAATATGGCGGAGTCGCGGGATTGGTCACCATCGAAGATCTAGTCGAGGAGATCGTCGGCGAGATCCGCGACGAGCGCGATAAACCGGAGATCGTCCGCGATGGCGACCGCGGTTTCATCGTCTCCGGCGGCATGGACGTGGATCGTCTGGATGAACTCTTCGGAATGAAGCCTGAAGGGAAAGAGTCCGCGACGATCGCCGGACTCGTCAGCGAACTCGCTGGCAGGATTCCAGGCAAGGGCGAGATCGTCGAGGAGGACGGATTGCGCTTTGAAGTGCTGGAGTCCACAGACCGCAAGGTCGAGCGAGTGCGTGTCACTTCAGTGCAGCCCCAGCAGATGAAACTGATATAAGCAGCTTCTAGCTTCTAGCCAACCCATCTTGGCTCTAGTCTTCCATCAGCACGTTATTGCGAAGTGGCTTAAGATGAAAACAAGCCTGCATCAGCCCCTAGCAACATAGTTGTTGTAGCTAGGAGTTTGCCGCGAGAAGCTCTTATGCCCTTTCGCTCCGGATTCGTTTGCATTCTCGGCCGTCCTAACGCCGGCAAGTCTACGTTGCTCAATGCGCTTGTCGGCGAGAAGTTGGCGATCATCTCACCTAAGCCCCAGACTACGCGCAACCGCATTCAGGGCATCGTTCATATTCCCAAGCAAAAGGGCAAGGGCGGCGCGCAGATCGTCTTGATCGATACGCCCGGCGTTCACAAGCCGGATAGTTCTCTCGGACGCAAGATGATGGTGGAAGTCCGAGAGGCTTTGGAGGGATGCGACCTCGTTCTTGTGATCATGGATGCCCGGCAGAAGATGGATCCCCGCGATCAGTTTGCGCTCGATTTGTTGCGCCGCAGCGGCATTAAGGCATTCTTGATTCTGAATAAGATCGACCTGATCCACGACAAAGAGAAGCTTCTGCCGATGATCGAGGAGTACCGCAAGTTGTACGACTTCGCGCAAGTGTTCCCGATCTCAGCTCTCAAGCGTAAGGGACTCGACGCGCTTCTCGAGGCAGTCGTCGCAGCTCTTCCTGCGGGTCCGGCATACTTTCCCGAGGATCAGATCACGGACCAGCCCACGCGGTTCATGGCGGCGGAGATCATTCGTGAGCAAGTGCTGTTGAACACCAGCGAAGAAATTCCTTACGCGACGACGGTGCTGATCGAGAACTTCGAGGAAGGAAAGCGGCTTACGCGCATTTCGGCGATTATTTATTGCGAGCGCGACGGACAAAAAGGAATTCTGGTTGGCAAGGGCGGCCGCATGCTCAAGAAGATCGGCACCTCGGCGCGACTCCAGATCGAGCGAATGGTGGGAACGAAAGTCTTTCTCGAACTTTATGTGAAGGCCGAAGCGGGTTGGCGCGATTCACGGCGCTTTGTGGATGAACTCGACTGGCGCCGGCAACTCGAGCAGCGGATGCTGGAACAGAGCGTTGAACATCCCTTGCAGGCGAAGGATGATCCGCAAAGGGACTCTAGCGACGCCGCTGCGCACACAGAAGACTAACGTTGTGATATGGTAGCGAACGCCTCGAAGCGGGCAGCCATTGCCCATTTCAATAGGGGCAACTAGAATCAAGTAGCTGAGTACTGGGGTAAGGACCACCAACGAGCGAACCATGGATGCTGGGGATTCCGCCGAGGAACACTTCCCGGAGTACGACTTCGATCCACAAAAGTTGAACCTCCGCGTGCGCGTCACACTGGCGGCGGACCGCAAGGCCGTCGATCCGGTTGTGCAGCAGGTGATGCAAGCCGTGCGCGAAATGAACTGCGTGAACGGCAAAGAAGACGCAATCGAGCTCGCCCTGCAAGAGGCCCTCGCTAATGCTGTCGTTCATGGCGCCAAAGAAGATCCGAGTAAGGTCGTCGAGTGCCTGGTGGCTTGTGACGAGCAGCGTGGCATCTTGATCATTGTGCGCGACCCAGGCCCCGGATTCGATCCCGCTGCGATTCCCAGTTGTACGATGGGCGAGAATCTCTACTCAAATCACGGCCGCGGAATTTTCCTGATCAACCAGTTGATGGACGAAGTGAAGTTTCACAAGAACGGCACCGAAATCCACATGGTAAAGCGCTAGTCTCTCTTCTATTCCTTTGCCGCAATTCCCAGCGCCTTCATCTTCCGGTAGAGATGACTGCGCTCGAGTCCCAGGACTTCCGCAGCGCGAGTCACGTTGCCGTGATTCTCGTCCAGCTTCTTCAGGATGTAATCGCGCTCGTAGGCGTCGCGCGCTTGATGCAGCGTGGAAAATTCGCTCTTGGGTGCTCGGCGGGCGCCGTCCCGATAAACCAGCGGTGGCAGGTGTTTGCTGTCAAAGCGCGTTGTGGTGGGGTTCATGATGACGATGCGCTCGATCACGTTGCGCAGTTCACGTACATTCCCCGGCCAGGAGTAGCGCATCAGCACGTCGATGGCATCGTCGCCGATTTCGCGAGGACGCCGTCCGTACGTGGACGCCAGTTCTTTGAGAAAGTGGCGGGTAAAGAGAGGGATGTCCTCCTTGCGTTCGCGCAGCGGCGGGACAAAAAACGGAATCACATTGAGGCGATAAAAAAGATCCTCACGAAAGTTACCTCGTGACTGCTCCTCTTCGAGATCTTTGTTCGTCGACGCGATCACGCGAACGTCAACCGTGATCGTTTCGTCGCTCCCTACGGGCGTGAAGCGCTGTTCCTCGAGCGTGCGCAGAACCTTGGACTGCGTCTTAAGGCTCATGTCTCCCACTTCGTCGAGGAATAAGGTTCCGCCGTGCGCGCGTTGGAATTTTCCTTCCTTGTTAGTCGAAGCTCCGGGAAACGATCCTTTGTAGTGGCCGAACAATTCGCTCTCAATCAGATTCTCGGGAATTGCGGCGCAGTTGACCTCGACGAAAGTCTCGTCTTTGCGCAGGCTCTGCGCGTGAATGGCGTGGGCCACCAGTTCCTTCCCCGTGCCCGATTCGCCGTAGATCAAAACCCGGCCATTAGTCGGAGCCATCAGCGCGATCTGCTGCCGAAGGGCTTTCATCGGAATGCTGTCGCCGACGATGATGCTCTTGGCTTGCAACTGCTTTTTCAAGTCGACGTTTTCGCGGTGCAACTTCGCCGACTCAATCGCGTTCTTCACAACGATGAGGGTCTTCTCCAGAGACAGTGGTTTCTCGAGAAAATCGTATGCGCCTAGCTTGGTCGCGCGGACTGCGGTCTCAATGGTTCCGTGGCCGGAAATCATGATGACCTCCGGGGGATCGTCGAGTTCCCGAATCTTCTGCAGCGTATCCAACCCGTCGATGCCCGGGAGCCAGATGTCGAGCAAAACGACGTCAAAGCTGCTTTTGTGCAGCAGTTCAAGGCAGGCCTCGCCCGAGTCCACCGTGGAGGCAGAGTAGTTCTCATCTTTGAGGATGCCCGCCAATGTCTCGCGGATGCCGGCTTCGTCGTCGACGACCAGGATGTTATGCATGTTGAGGAATCATCGGTGTCGTGGCGGATTCGGGAACGACCGGCAATTCGATGATGAAGCGGGAACCGACCGGATCGTTTTTTTCCACGCGAATGGAGCCATGATGATCTTCCACGATGCGGCTAACGATCGACAGGCCCAGTCCCGTGCCGCGCTTCTTGGTTGAGAAATACGGAAGGAAGAGTTTCTCTTTCAGTTCGCGGGTGACGCCATGTCCGGTATCAGCGACCGTAATCTCAACCGCGTCGCGGCTGGCAACGAGCGAGGTCGAAATACCAATCTCGCGCACGACGGCATCTTGTGAAGCTTCCGCGGCGTTGTCGACGAGGTTGGCTACGGCACGCTTCATCGCTTCGCTGTCCGCCAACACTTTCGGCAGATCGGAAGCGAGTGACCGATGCAGAGAAATCCCATCTAACCTGCCGTTGAACATCGAAAGCGCGTCTTCGATGATTCCGTTAATGTCGGAAGGCTGCGGTTTGGCGACTGGAAAGCGCGCCAAGGTTGCGAACTCATCAACCAGACGGCGGACCGTCTCGACGGCACCCTCAATCGTTTCGGCGCAGGAACGGACGATTTCAAGCGAGGCAGGATCGCTGGGTGTGGCGCGATCCAGATGGCGCTGGATTCGCTCTGCCGAAAGGGCAATCGGAGTAAGTGGGTTCTTGATTTCATGTGCAACGCGGCGCGCAACTTCCCGCCATGCGGCTTGCTTCTGCGCCTTCAGCAAGTCCGAGAGATCCTCGAAGACGACCACGTATCCCGAGCGCTCGCCTTGATGGCGAAGAGTGGCGACCGTGACAGCGAAGCTGAGTGAACCTCGGGGCAACTGGATCTCCATCTGGCTGGTGCTCATACCCATCCGATCGCCGCGCCGGAGGAGGGGCTCGAAATCTTCCAGAACTTCAGTCGGGAACACTTCTGCCAAGAGCAGCGCCCATCAAAATCTGGGGCGGACCGTCATGCCCGTCAGGATGAAACATTCTCAGCAATGCCTGATTCAGATGGGTGACGCGGCGGTCCGCGTCGAGCGAGAGCACGCCGGTTGGAATGCTCTCGAGAATGGTTTCGAACTGGCGGCGGCGTTGATCGAGTTCAGCATTGGCCGCACTCAGTTCACGGCTGGATGTCTCAATCTGCTTCCGGCTGGCTTCGAGGTCTTCGGCCATGCGATTGAACGAGCGCACCAGATCGCCGATCTCATCTGCCGAGCTGACATCGACACGATAGTCGAGACGGCCGCGCGAGATTTCCTGGGTAGCCTCGGCCAAAGCCGACAAGGGACGCGTCACAATCTTCGAGAGGAACAACGCCAGCCATGTGGTCACGAAAAGCACAATCATCGTGAGCAACAGCAGCAATCCCATATAAGTTCGGCGCACGACGCGGCGCTCGCGTGCCAGGTTGTAATAGCGATCCTGGCTGGCCTGTACTTGCCGTACCGTCTCCGAAAATCCTTTGGGAAGTGGAATGGCTACGAGAATCGTGCCTCCGCCCGCGACGGGAGCACTGCCCACGGTGTACTCCGTGTTTTGCCACGTGAACGGCGCGGCACGTCCCAAAGCAGCATCGGACAGAGGCAGCGATGCTTTTAGAACTGACCATGGCGCGGGAGCATTGAAAGCCGCTTCGGCATTACCGTCCTTGAGAGCGAGCGCAAATCCCCCCTGCAGCGTGAGTTCGTGAAGCTGGAATTCGTTAACGACGTCGGAGTATCCGTGTCCGGAAAAAGCGTGTTCGACTTCGGGCGAAGTCGCAATCGAGGCAGCTTCGGACCGGGCATTCTGCGTTGCATAATCTGCCAGCAATGTCGCCATCGCGTGCGTGTCCGCGCGGACCTCTTCGACTGGAGTCGAGAACCACTTGTCGATCGAGCGGTTCATCAATCCGTAAGCGAACCAGTACATGACCACTACCGGCAAAGAGGACAGCAAGAGCGCGCCGGCCACCATGCGCGTGCGAAATTTCGAGCCCAGCACTCCCAACCGGCGTTCGGCGAAGAGCTTCAAAAGATTGCGCATCAGCACGAACGTGAGCGCGACAAAAAGAAGGAAGATCAATGCCGACAGGGCAGCGAATACAACTATGTCCTGATTGTTTCCGGGGTGAAGGAAGTTGAGATCGAATGCGGTTTCCGAAACCAGAATAGCGAGCAACAGGAACACCGAAACCGACGACAGGATGATGACCTGCTTGCGGTAGGACGTCTTTGGCGGTCGGATTGAAGCAACGTTCGCCACTGGTTTTGGCCTGTCCGGGGCAGGAGGCTGCGGGCCCGGACGTGCAAGTCATTATAGATGCAAGCAGATGGCGTCGCGCTGCAAAGCCCGGGTACGCTGGAAGGTTCGGGAACCTGGAGAAGTGGTGCCCTAGTTGGGCCGAGTTCGCGAGCTCAGAATCTCGTTCGATCATTGCGTCGTAGGCGGGTTTTGGTTTGTAGGCGCGGTCAAACAGGAGTGCGCCGCCCCGGGTTCCGTGAGTGTGGGAGCCGATCCAGGAGTACTTATCGGTAAATCCCCAAGTCTGAATCGCCGTGCAGCCGGGATTTTGCAGGCATGCCTTCACGACCTCGCGGTAGATCTCAGCCTGCCGCTGCAGATCGGTTTCGCTCGCCTCACCCATCGAATCCAGAGGCAAAGAGACGTCCAACTCGGTGATGTGAACCTGAATCCCAAGCGCCGTGAGACGAGCGATGTTGGCCGTGACTGAAGCAGCATCGAAATTAAGATGGGGAATGTGCATTTGTAGTCCGACTCCATCGATGGGAACACCGCGCTGCTTAAAATCTTTCACCATGGCGTACACCGCGTCGGATTTGCGGTTGAGACCTTCGCACTGATTCTCGTTATAGAAGAGCTTGGCGTGCGGGTCGGCTTCATGTGCCCAACGGAATGCCTGCTCTACATAAGCCGCTCCGTTTCCCGATAGCCCGATGCCGGGCTGGTTGAACCACGGCGAATCTTTGAACTGGCCGTTCTCATCGAGTGCCTCGTTGACTACGTCCCAGGCAAACACTTGGCCTGCATAATGCTGCATCACCGTTGTGATGTGCTCCTGCAGAAGGCGCGACATCTCAGTGCGCGTGAACCTCCCTTGAGCCAGCCAATCGGGATTGTTGTGATCCCAGACCAGGCAGTGGCCGCGAACCTTCATGCCGTGCGCTTGAGCAAAGCGCACCACTTCGTCGGCCGCATGGAAATCAAAAGCATCGGGAGTTCGCCGGATAACCTGCCACTTCATCGCATCTTCAGGCTCGACCATGTTGAATTCGCGACCGAGCGTTGCTCCGTAAGCGGCTTCCGAGAAAAGGCCCGGACGAACCGCCGCGCCAAAGAGCAGGTGGGCTCGGTCGGCAGTTTGTCGGAGCGTTGCGGGCGGAGTTGCTGAGACAGCGACCACCAATAGCACTGACGAGAATAAACCCAGAGAAAGCCAGAGCGACAACATCAGCCTGCGCATGTCCTTCACTTAACGTCGGGCAGGAACGGCTGTAAAGGACACTGATCACATTTTGGTTGTGATTTCCCACAATGGTTCTTTCCGACCCCGACGATCAAGCCGTGCATTTCGTTGTAGACCTGTACGAGCGCGGTGCGTCGGCTTGTGCTCATTGCCGAAGGAGCATGCGCGGCTCCTCGCAAACCGGACTCAAGGTGCGATGCCAATGAGAGCGGCGCATCTTGCTGTCGCTGTGCCACGCTTTCCAAAGCGCTTTGAAACAAGTTTCTTATCTCTTCGTAATCCATTTTCTCCGGCAGGATTCCATGACGTTCGAGGATGCGGCGCGTGTAGGCATCGACCACGAACACCGGGTGATTTCCCGCATAGAGAAGAATCGAGTCCGCGGTTTCCGGTCCCACGCCGTTCAAGTTCAACAACTCGTCGCGCAGTTTCGCAGTCGGTTGCGCGAAGAGTTTTTCCAGAGAGCCGTCGTACTGCTTGTCGAGGAACGCGACGAAGATCTTGAGGCGCGTCGCCTTCTGTCGAAAATAACCAGATGGACGGATCAACCGCTCCAACCTGGCGAGCCGAACTGTCCGGATTCCTTCTTCACTCAATAATCGAGCTTCACGAAGATTCGCCAGAGCGCGTTCGACGTTGGTCCATGCAGTGTTTTGAGTCAGGTACGCGCCGACAATCACTTCAAACTGCGTTTCCGCAGGCCACCAATGCTGCGGTCCCCAGGCCCGGGATAGAACAGTGTAGTACTGCTGGATTTCGTCTTCCGGTGTGTGCGACGACAAGTGAAATTCCTCTTGTCGAGTCTAGGACAAGGCCAGCCTGTGGCGCCAACTGAGTATGAAGACTGGCTATGACTTACCGAAGTGCATGTACTCAGGCTCCAATTACGCTCTCATTCGCGGCGAAAATCAGCATTTGGCGCGGAGTTGAGGGCAAATGACCCATAGAAGCCAGGAATCCTCATTTAGTCCAAGTACCAAAGTAAGTGGTGCAGTAATCCGTTAGCGTTGACAATTTATGTCAACGCGGATGAGCTGCATTTCTCTCCCGACGATAGGGCAGCCTTTCGCGCTATGCCTCCATAACTGTGAGGCATCGTTCCACTTGCGTGGTTAGGAGATCTGCGTATGTCTCAACGGCTGGGTGACCTTCTCGTCAAAGAGAAGATCATTACCCCAGAGCAGTTGGAACAAGCGAATAAGGTTCAGAAAGAACAGAGCTGCCGCCTGGGGTCTGCCTTGGTGAAGCTCGGCTTCCTGACGGACGAGGATGTTACAAACTTCCTCTCGCGCCAGTATGGCGTTCCCGCCATCAACCTGTCCTATTTCGAAATTGACCCTGCGGTCGTCAAGCTCATCCCATTCGAGACCGCGAAGCGCTACCAGATTCTTCCGCTCAGCCGCGTCGGCGCGTCGCTCACCATCGCCATGGTGGATCCGACCAACGTCTTCGCCATGGACGATATCAAGTTCATGACGGGTTTCAATATCGAGCCAGTAGTGGCTTCGGAAAGCTCGATTCTGTCGGGGATTGATAAGGCCTACGGGGCGACCAAAGAAGAAGACCTCGAAACCGTAATGCAGTCGATGTCGGAGATGAATGAGTCTGACGTCGAACTGCAATCGGAAGAGCAGCAACTCGAACTCGCGGAGCTAGAAAAAGCGGCCGATGAGGCTCCGGTCGTGAAGTTGGTGAACGTTGTGCTCGGCGATGCCGTAAAGCGAGGAGCCAGCGACATCCACATCGAGCCCTACGAAAAAGAATTCCGCGTCCGGTTCCGTATTGACGGCGTGTTGCAGTCGATCATGACTCCGCCACTGAAGCTGAAAGATGCGATCACGTCCCGCCTGAAGATCATGGCGAAGCTCGACATCAGTGAGAAGCGGCTGCCGCAGGACGGCCGCATCATGCTGAAGATGAACATCGGCGGACGCAAGAAGCAACTCGACTTCCGCGTCAGCACACTGCCTACACTCTGGGGCGAGAAGATCGTGCTCCGGTTGCTCGACAAAGAGAACCTGCGCCTCGACATGACCAAGCTCGGCTTCGAGGCTGAGTCTCTGGTGAAATTCGAGAAAGCCATTCTGAAGCCGTACGGCATGGTGTTGGTCACAGGGCCGACGGGATCGGGCAAAACGAACACGCTGTACTCTGCGATTTCCCGCCTCAACCAGCCGGACACGAACATTATGACCGCCGAGGATCCGGTCGAGTTTCAGTTGGGCGGTGTGAACCAGGTGCAGATGAAGGAGCAGATCGGATTGAACTTCGCGGCTGCCCTGCGATCGTTCCTTCGGCAGGATCCCAACATCATCCTGGTCGGCGAAATCCGAGACTTTGAAACCGCTGAAATCGCCATCAAGGCCGCACTAACCGGTCACCTTGTGCTCTCGACGCTGCACACGAACGGCGCGCCAGAAACCATTACTCGTCTGATGAATATGGGTATTGAACCGTTCCTGGTCGCGACCTCGGTCCATCTCATCTGCGCCCAGCGTCTCGTCCGGCGCGTTTGCAAAGACTGCACCGAGCCCGTAGATGTGCCGCCGCAAACACTCATCGACGCGGGATTTACTCCAGAAGAGTCGAAGACGGTGAAGATTCAGAAGGGAAAAGGTTGCGGCGTCTGCAACAACACCGGTTACAAGGGGCGCTGCGGTCTGTACGAGGTGATGGAAGTCGACGACGAGATCCGTGAGCTGGTTCTGGTCGGCGCTTCGGCTGTGGAATTAAAGAAGAAGGCAATTGAGCGCGGCATGATCACGCTGCGTCGCAGCGGCTTGATCAAAGTTGCGGCGGGCATGACCACGCTCGAGGAAGTCGCACGCGAAACGATTCACTAATAGGGATGCGCTGCAACTAGCTAAAGGGGAAGGAATCTTCTTATGGGTTTGTCGTTAAGCGATTTGCTGAAGAGAATGCTGGAAATGAACGGCAGCGATTTGCACATCACCACCAACTCGCCGCCGCAGATTCGCGTGCACGGCCACTTGGTGCCTCTCGACCTGCCGCAAATGACGCCGGCGGAGACCAAGCAGTTGGCCTACAGCGTCATGACCGACTCCCAGAAGCATCGTTTCGAAGAAAGCCTCGAACTCGACTTTTCGTTCGGTTTGAAGGGACTCGCTCGATTCCGCGCCAACGTCTTTAATCAACGCGGCGCGACCGCCGCCGTGTTCCGTTTGATTCCGTTCGAGATCAAGTCGTTCAACCAGCTGGGTTTGGCTCCTGTCGTCAGCAAGATGTGCGACAAGCCCCGCGGACTCGTCCTCGTGACCGGCCCGACTGGTTCCGGCAAGTCCACCACACTTGCCGCCATGATCGACAAGATCAACAGCGAGCGACACGATCACATTCTGACGATCGAAGATCCGATCGAGTTCGTGCACATGAATAAGAACTGCGTGGTCAACCAGCGCGAACTGCACGCCGATACCAAGAGCTTTACCGACGCACTGCGCGCAGCTCTTCGTGAAGATCCCGACGTCGTACTAATCGGCGAAATGCGCGATCTGGAAACCATCGAGTCGGCCCTGCGTATTGCGGAAACCGGCCACTTGACCTTCGGTACCTTGCACACCAACTCGGCGACATCGACCATCAACCGTATCATCGACGTCTTCCCGGCCCACCAGCAGCCGCAGATTCGAGCTCAGCTGTCGCTGGTGCTGGAGGGCATCATGTGCCAAAGCCTGGTGCCGAAGATCGACGGTAAGGGCCGCGCCATGATCATGGAGATCCTGGTGCCGAACCCCGCGGTTCGCAACCTGATCCGCGAAGACAAGATTCACCAGATCTATTCGTCCATGCAGTCCGGTCAGGAAAAATTTGGTATGCAGACGTTCAACCAGTCGCTGGCCACCGCTTATTTCCAGAAACAGATTTCTCTGGAAGTTGCGATGGCTCGTTCCAGCAACGTGGACGAACTGCAGGAAATGATTAACCGCGGTGCCAGCTTGTTGAACCGTCCCACGTCGGGCGGAGCCACTCTGGCCAAGGGAGCAGCCTCCAAGCACTAGCGCAGGGAGGCCGCATATTTGTGAACGAACACGTTTTTCACCAGGCAGCAAAGACAGTCAGGAGAAGCTAAACCATGCCAGTCTTTACATTTTCGGGCAAAGACGCGTCGGGACAGAAGATCACCGGGGAGCGGATGGCGGCCAACAAGCAATCGTTGGCACAAGCCCTGCGGCGCGAGCGCATCACGCCCGGCGCGATTCGCGAAAAAGGCAAAGAATTTTCCATGCCGACCTTTGGTTCCGGCAAGGTTGCGACCAAGGATATCGCGATCTTCTTTCGCCAGTTCTCCGTCATGATCGACGCCGGTCTTCCGCTGGTGCAGTGTCTGGAAATTCTGGCGGCTAACCAGGAAAACCAAGCGTTCCTGAAGGTGCTCAACGGAGTCCGCACCACGGTCGAAGGCGGCGCGACGCTGGCTAATGCCATGCGGCAATATCCTGCCGCGTTCGACGACCTGACCACCAACATGATCGAGGCCGGCGAAACCGGCGGTATTCTCGACATCATCTTGCAGCGCTTGGCCACCTACGTTGAAAAGGCGGTTCGCCTCAGGGCGGCGGTGAAGTCGGCATTGATCTACCCCGTTGCCGTCGTCGGTATGGCCGTGTTGATCGTTGGAGCGCTGCTCAAATTCGTTGTTCCGATTTTCGCCAACTTGTTCGCCGGACTCGGCGTCAATCTGCCGCTGCCGACCCGAATCGTTATGGGGCTCAGCGGATTCGTGCAAACCTTCTGGTGGATGGTGTTCGTGGCTGCCGGCGCACTGTTTTTCGGCATCCGCCAAATTCGCAAACATCCTCGTGGCCGCTACTACTTCGACAAGATGTTGCTCCATCTTCCGATCATGGGAACCTTGCTGCGCAAGATTGCCGTCGGCCGCTTTACGCGGACGTTGGGAACCTTGATCACCTCGGGCGTGCCGATTCTCGAAGGGTTGAGCATCACCGCGAGGACCTCAGGCAATGCCGTGCTGGAAGAAGCGCTGATGAAGGTGCGGAAAGCCATCGAAGAAGGCCGCACGATCGTCGACCCACTGCGTGAGTGCGGCGTGTTTCCCAACATGGTGACGCAGATGATCGGTGTCGGCGAAGCCACAGGTGCTATGGATTCCATGCTGCAGAAGATCGCTGACTTCTACGAAGAAGAAGTCGATGCGGCGACGAAAGACATGCTGGCTATGTTGGAGCCGGCCATCATCGGAGTCCTCGGCGTAACCATCGGTGGCATCGTTATTTCGCTCTACATGCCGCTGTTCGCCATGATCGCGAAACTCTCCGGCTAGAGCTGAAACGGTTTGGAAAGGGTTGGGAGGCTGCACGCGCGGCCTCCCAGCTTCAGAATCAAGCGCGTGCTCAAGGCAGGGCACAAGGCTCTCTGAACTGGTCGCTGCCGTCCGTCATTCTAAGGTCACCGATCGCAATGCAATCGACGTTCGACGAGCGCAATTGGCTAGTTTGGCTGGTTCGCGTCCGCATATTCATTCTGACGCTGCTCCTGGCGATTGAGCTGGCGGTTGCCAACTTCAGTCCATCGCCGCTGCCGATGCGGCTCTTCATCAGCACGATCCTGTTCTGGTACAGCCTGTCTCTCTTCTACGTACTGTTGCTCTCGCTGTGGCAGGAACATCGCCTGCAGGCGTCGTTGCAGGTGCTCACCGATCTGATCCTGGTCAGCCTCGTGATCCACGAGACGGGCGGTTGGGATAGTTCTCTCAACTTTCTTTATCCCCTCGTCATTATCGTCGCCAGCGTGTTGTTGTCGCGGATGTGGGCGCAACTCGTGGCTGCACTCGCCTTCATTCTTTACGGGACGGTGCTGGAACTGAACTACTACGGCGTGGTTCCGTCGTATTGCACTACGCATCCGGGACTCAAGGCGCTGCAGGCGATCATATTCGTCAATCTGTTTGCATTCTTCGCCGTAGCGTACCTGGCGGGGCTGCTCACCCAGAAGTTGCGTCAGGTGGGCGTCCAACTGAAGGATGCCAGCGGCGCGCTGGAAAGCTTGCAGGTCCTGCACGAGAACATCATTCACTCCATCAGCAGCGGGTTGATTACCACCGGCCTCGATGGCCGCATCACGTTGATCAATGCCGCGGCGCAACGTCTGCTCGAACGTGGACCGGGTGATCTGATCGGTACACCGGTGAACCAGTTGTTCATGGATCCGCTGCCGACGGTGGAATCGCAAAAGGCTCATGGAGAAATCCGCTTGGAAGCCCCGAACCGTTTTCGCAAGACGATGCGGGTGCGCGTCGCAGCTCTCGAAGTCCCCGAGCGTGGTGAATTGGGATATGTCTACGTTCTTGACGATCTCACGGAGATTCGGCGACTGGAACGCGAAGTCCGCATGCAAGATCGTTTGGCAGCGGTAGGCCGTCTGGCCGCTGCGATCGCCCACGAAATTCGCAACCCTCTGACTTCGATTGCCGGTTCGGTCAGCATGCTTTCGGGCGTGCCCGAAATGAATGAGGACCACCGCCGCCTGCTCGACATTGTGACGCGCGAATCGCAGAGACTCAACAGCATCATCACGGACTTCCTGGCGTATTCGCGAACCAAGCAGTATCGCTTCGACCGCGTGGATCTGATCCAGCTCGTCGAAGACACGTTGACATTAGTAGACCACCGGATGACGGCAGAAAAGACTGGCATCAAGGTCGAGCGCCGCTTTGCCGGCCGTCAAGCCTGGACCCTGGCCGATGGCGATAAGCTGAAGCAGGTGTTCTGGAATCTTTGCGAGAACGCTGTTCGCGCCATGAAAAACGGAGGCACGCTGACGGCTGCGGTCGAACCGCTGGGTGAGGAGTGGCAGATTTCTTTTGCCGACACGGGAATCGGAATGACTGCTCAGCAGATCGAGAAAATATTTGAACCGTTTCAATCCAACTTCGAAGGCGGTACTGGGCTGGGTCTTGCAATCGTCTATCAGATCGTGCAGGCACACGAGGGTAAGGTGTGGGCTCGTTCTAACGTGGGGAAGGGAACAACGATGGTGCTGAGGCTTCACCGGCTCGAGGGAGCGCACGCGAGTTCGAAGGGCGCTGGCGAGGCTGGAAAGTCGGAGACGGCAGCCACCCAACCAGCGATCGCCGCTGTTGCGGGAGGGTCCCGTGGCTAACATTCTGGTCTGTGACGACGAACGTTCGATCTGCGAAATGCTCGACATTTCCTTGCGCCGCGAGGGACACCGCGTTGAAACCGTGCAAGCGGGGCAGACGGCTAAGAATAAAATTGACGGTGCGCTCTATGACGTCATCATCACTGATATCAAAATGCCGAACATTGACGGCATCGAAGTGCTGCGCCACGCCCATCGCGTATCTCCGGACTCCGCGGTCATTCTCATCACGGCAGTCGACGACTACGAGGCGGCGGTCGAGGCGGTAAAAGCTGGAGGCGCCACCGACTACATTCGCAAGAGCCCTGGCCTCGTGGACGAAATCAAGCTGGCCATCAACCGCGCTCTGGAGAAACTGGTTCTCAGCAAACAGAATTTTGCCTTGCGGCGTGATGCTGCAACCCGAAATTCGCTGGATAACATCATCGGTTCGAGCCCTGCGATGGAAAAACTCAAGCAGACGGTTCGAACCGTGGCTTCCACCGCGAGCACGGTTCTGATCCACGGAGAGAGTGGTACCGGAAAAGAACTGGTCGCGCGTGCCGTGCATGTGTGTTCGCCGCGAGCCACCGACGCATTTGTGTCCGTAAACTGCGGAGCCTTTCCGGAAACGCTGCTCGAGAGCGAACTGTTCGGCTACCTGAAAGGTGCATTCACCGGCGCGAATCAGAACAAGCGAGGCCTCTTCGAAGTGGCGGACGGCGGCACGATCTTCCTCGACGAGATCAGCGAAATGACGCTCTCCATGCAAGTGAAGTTGCTGCGCGTGCTGCAAGAGCGCACGGTGCGCCCTGTAGGTAGCACCAGCGAGATTTCCATCGATGTACGCGTTATCGCCGCAACCAACAGAGAACTCGACAAGGCAGTTACTGAAAACACATTTCGCGAAGATCTCTACTACCGATTAAACGTGATCCCGATCCGCGTGCCCCCGCTGCGCGAACGTCGCGAGGATATTCCGCTGCTCGCCAATCATTTCCTCAAGAAATACGCGGCCGCAGCCGGACGCGGCATCCTGCGCGTGCACGCCCCCTCTCTCGACTCGCTGTGTGATTACGAGTGGCCGGGCAACGTTCGGCAGTTAGAAAATACTGTAGAACGCGCCGTCGCGCTGGAAACCACGGACGAACTTCATGTGGAATTGCCTGTCGAGCGTCCGAAAGCTCGCGCTGCAGCAGCTTCGGCCGGAGGGGCCACGTTGCCCGAAATCGGAACTGATCTGACTCTCCCACAGGGAGTAGGGATGGAAAGCTACGTCGCGGGAATCGAGCGCTCACTTCTTCAAAGCTCCCTCAACCAGAGCGGCGGCGTCCAGACCAAGGCTGCGGATCTGCTCGGCATCTCCTACCGCTCATTCCGCCATTTGATGAAAAAATACGCCCTGTAACCACGGCTAACCGTGGGTGAAATGCCCCTTTTCGTCGTGAAATTCACGTTTATTTCATGAAGTTCTGCTGTGGAAATCTCAGACTAAGCCCGTTTTCCGGGGCTCTCCAAGGTCAACTATCCGTCTGATCGTGTAATTTGTTCCCAGGGTTTTCCGTATCTCAGGAACTTTCGTCTAAGGTGTTCACCTCAAGCTGTTCTTCTACCGGTTTCGCCCATCAATCAAACTAAGGGCAACTCGTCTTGGGGTATTTCTTCTCAGTGCTGGTTGCCACTGATCTTCCAGGATGGCCGTCGGGCAAGGGATCTACCGCAGTGATGGTTTGCGCCTGTATCTACGCAGGCATTTGCATCATCGGAAGGATCTGAACGAGACGCTGCATGAGTGTTGACGTTTTTGCGGAGGGCGTCTTTCGATTCCCGGATTGGCATTAATGGTCTGCAAGTGCCTGTGGAAAAGCATGTTTCGTCGTCACAGACATATCCCGTCTCAAAATGGCAATGTGGGTGCTATGGAATTAGAAAGGTCAGCCCTGCCCGCTCGGGCGGAGGCGATTAATCAAATGAGGGGGGTTGGAATGAAGGAGCAGACCGTTCGGCTCGGTCCGCGCGAACAGCAGATTGTTGAATTGCTTTTGCAAGGGTGTGATAACGCCGAAATAGCCACGCAATTAAAGATGGCTCGGCGAACGGTGAAAGCCCATTTCAACCGGTTGTTTCTACGTTTCGGAATTACTGGCGGTATCAAGCGAGTTAAACTCGCGACCCTGTTGTACCGGAGGCAAGCATGTCTGCAAATGGACGTTATGGGAACCGTGTCCCCAGTGAACGCGAACACCGGGTCATCGAGCTTGTTGCCGAAGGCCTGAAAAACAAGGAAGTCGCCGAGGCCATCGGCACTACGGAACACGTCGTAAAGAATTATCTGCGCGTCATCTACGATAAGCTCGGACTTTGGAACCGTGTGGAACTCGCGCTTTGGTATGAGTCCCGCCGGAGTCCTTCTGCGATGTTAACCAATTAGCCGCGTACTTGCGGCCCCTTCCCATGAAGGCCGGTCCATTCGAGTAGTTGGCTGGAAGCGGGAAGGGCCGCTGGTTTGCGTTCTTGCGCTACTGGCAGCCAAAAGCTTGAAGATTTCGCAGCCGTTCTCCGGCTGGAGGGAATCCTTTGCGCGCCGCCGAATCGAGAAGCACGCGCGCTTGATCGCAGTTCTTGGAGACCCCGTCCCCTTTCAGATAAAGGTCTGCGAGCAGTACGGTCGCGGCTGAATTGTGTTTCGCGATCGATTTCCAGAGCCATTTCGCTGCTTCAGCGCTATCGCGGCCCTGGCTGCTGGTGCCGTTGAGAAAGTGCTGGGCCATCGCCAGTTCCTCGTCCCCATTGTCGGCGGATCCGCGCCCCTCTAACGCTGCAGGAGAATCTCCTGAAGGCGCCACCGGCGCAGTCGAGCGCTCGCTACTTGAACTCGCACTCGCCTTCTTCGCCGCTTTCTGCGTGTTCTGTTCATTGCTCGCAGTGACTTTTTGCTCCGGAGGGATCGTTCGCGGGGCAGTGTTCGCGGCGGGCGCGGGTGTCTGCTGCGCGGTAACTGGTGGTGGCAGAGGCGCTTCATGGGCTCTCTGCGATGCAGCTTGCGAGCTGCGCCATGCCATATAACCGAGAACACTCAGGATCACAGCGAGAATTGCACCCACATACACGCGGTATCGTCGAAAACCCGATTCTTCTTCGTAGTCTTCATCGTCGTCGGAACCTGCCGGGCGGAAGCTTCGGAACAGCGATAGCTCGTGAGGATTCGTAATCGAGTCCTCAAATGCCTGCCCGGTCTCGTATGATTTGGAACTCACTTCACGAGGCGGGTTGGCTTCGCGTTCTTGAGAGTTGCGTTCACGAAAGTCTAGATCGCGAATCGCCACCGGTGATGCTGCGCGCTCGTCTTCCAGCGCTCCGCCGCAAGCTCCACAAAATTTGTGCGCCGGCGGGTTCTCGTGGCCGCAAGCGGGGCAGTGAGTGACAGATGAATGATCTGTAAGGAAACTTTCCGACATATGAGAATCTGATTGGTCGCTTGCGCGCGGCAAATGAAAACTCCAGCTTGATCAAGGATAACAATCGCACGGAACGCTATCTATGATTGCACTCTGGCACCCGGGGGTTGTCAACCGAAAGACCCGATCGTCCATACGGATGAGAGAAACCCCGCGTTAGTTGCAGGCTTTCCGATATGCCGGCTCGTATTGATCGAGTTGTGCATCCCGCTGGGTAGAATATTTTCCTTTGGGTGTCTTGCCGTACAGGTCCGCGCCCGGGCAGTAGTACAACGCAGTCCGTTGGTCGATCCAAACCCGCGTGTTCGGATTGCCCTTGTCCTCAGGCGTCTCGGGTTCTTCCGCCATGCCGAGCGAAATGAGCAACCGGTCGAAGAGCGACAAGTCCGCGTCGGGTGCGGCTTTTTTGTGAGCAGCTGCCGCGGTCGGCGGGGCGTTTGTAGCGCTGACTTGATGATTGGACCAGATTCCCCACCGGACGACGCAAGCCACCAGGATCACCGCAATAGCTAAGTAGATATCGCCGCGGCGCGTTTCCCAGAACCGGGCGAGCCCTCCGCGTTTCTGTACTCCTGCAACCTGCTCGAGGAACTCGCGAGCCGACAGTGCGGAACTCCAATCCCCGGGATGTGACGGTTTCACAAGCGCGACTTGTTCCGGTTCCTTTGCTTCCGTGTCCTCTAAGTTCTCTATTTCTGCGCCCGGTTCGGTTACCTTTTCCGGTTCGTCTTCCCGATGCATTCCGGTTTCTAATTCACGGCTCAAGTCGCCCGTGAGTTCTGGATCCGGCGCAACAACAGATTCTTCCTTGGCGACCTTCTTCTGATCGAGCGCGGGTTCCGGAACCCCAAAGAGATCGGGGAATTCTTCTTCGATCGACTCCGGCAGGGATTCTTCGGAGCGAGCTGTGTCAGAAATCGATCGAACCGATTCCGGGATAACCATTCCTGCCGCTGCCGTGGATGCTGGCATCTTGTTCTCAAATACAGGCGCAGGCGACGCGGCGGCTGCGTGAGTGGCCACAACGACGCGGGCCGTTCCACATTGTCCGCAGAATTGTTCTCCGCTGACCAGTTTGTGTCCGCACTTCGTGCAAGTGAAAGTCGCTGTCGAGGCGTCTGGCGCGGCCGCGGTTTTCGCTGGATCTTTCTCAACCAGCGCCGAGAGATTCGGTTTCAGTTTTTCCAGCGCTTCCAGCATGACGGCGCGCTCGTTGGCCAGCGATTGTTTCCACGTCAGCTCTTCGTCGCGTGCCAGCGCTTCCGTTATCAGGCCGGCCATTAATTGACCGGTATGGATATCTTGTTCCGTAAATCCATTCTGATTGGCGTAGTAAAGCTCTAGTCCCCCGGCGACTGCACCTTCGTGAAAGATCGGGACCGCGATCAACGATTGAATGCCCCGCCGCCTGCACTCTTGGGTATCGATCAGAAACTCGGGATCGACATTGACACATCGAAAAACTTGCCCATTCCGAATGCAGGGAAGGCAAAGAGCCTTTTCGGTGGGAACCTGAGTCCCCAATTTCAAAGCCTTCGAACCCGCGACCGCACGATACGTCACATTTTTTCCGTCAACCATTCCAAGGGCTGCGCCGCTGGCGCGCGCGATTTCGATCACGCGTTCGGCGACCAGAGCCATGGCCTGTTCTAATCCAAGATTGCGAATCTGAATCTGGTGCTGGGTGGCGACGATTTGCGCGAGCGTAAAGGTGTAATCGCCCTGCGCGGCCGGTTCCGCATCGCGCGGCTTTGGCGCCGCTACAGCCGATGCAGCTTTGGCCTTGGCTTTTTCTTCAGCCTCAATCTGATCACGCTTTAAGTCGAGGCCGAGCTCGAGCTCGCGAACTTCGCGGTTATGTTCCTGGAGAACATACGCGGCTTCCAGCAGCTTGGCGAGCGTCTGCTCGTCGAGAACTGGTTTGTGTTTTTCCTCGGACACGATTCCGTTTTCCACCGGTGGAAGCCGTCCCCTGCGGCGTGCATTCCCTCTGGCTGGAATGCACTTATTCTATTGCAAGTGCTGCACCATCACAGAGCGCCCAAATCTGGCAACAGGGGAGTTGAACTGTATGGGGGATTTCGGCATTTTGGGTCACCCGAGCCAAGGGCACCCTCAAGTCTTTCAATAGTTTACCGCCAAAGCGACGGGCTGGCGAGCTTTCTTGTGTACCCGTCTTTAGCCCTTCAAGACGGCAAATTCAAATGTAGTAACCCGGTTAGTAACCGTGAGGTTGCAGACATCTGCAACTTTCCTTGGAATTTTCCTATTCCGTTTCTGTTAGCGGTGAGAGCGTTTCTACCTGTGCTTCATTCCTTCGGCTGAGGAAAAAATAGACTGCAGGCGTGATGACGAGGGACAAGACCATCGAAATCAGAACGCCGCCGATCACCGAAATCGCCAGCGGTTGGAGCATCTGCGATCCAGCACCGAGCGCAAACGCCAGCGGCAACATCCCTGCAACCGTAGCCAGCGCCGTCATCACGATCGGACGCAATCTCCTGCGAGCGGCTTGCAGCATTGCCTTTTCCGCCGACAAGCCCAAGACTCGCATCTTCTGATCCGCATCGAGCAGCAGAATACCGTTCTTGGCGACGATGCCGATCACCATGATCATCCCCATGAACGACGAAATGTTGAATGTTGTTCTGGTGATCAGTAGCGCTATGAACACGCCCGACGTTGAGAGCAATGCCGACGAGAGAATGGCGATAGGCGCGGCGAAAGCTCCAAATTCAAACAGCAGCACAATGAACAGCAACAGTACTGCGAGAATGAGCACAATCGCCAGATCGTGAAAGTTGCGCTGTTGTTCTTCATACTGGCCGCCGTACTCCACGCGGATGCTTGGGGGAATGTGCAAATCGGCTACGGCTTTTTGTACAGCGTCCATGCCGCTTCCCAGGCCGCGGCCTTCGAGACGAGCGGTGATGGCGACGTCACGCTGCAGATTTTCACGGCGGATCTCGGTCTGTCCGGGGGTCTCCACGACCGATGCAAGCGCTCCCAAGGTCGCGGTGTGTCCTGTGCTGCTCACAAGCAGCGTGTCGCGCATGGCTTCGAGAGAAGCTCGATTTGATGCCGGAAAGCGCACGCGCAATGTGTAGGCGCGATCGTTGACTACAACGGGCGCCGGCGCGGGTTCACCTTCAAGAATGGCCGATGCATCGAGCGCGATCTCTTCTGTCGTGAATCCAGCGCGCGCGGCCACGCTGGGATCCACTTGGAATGTCACGGCTGGTCCGCTAATCGTGTTATCAATTCCATTCAAAACGTCGACTACACCTTCAATCTTGGCCTTGCCTGTCTTCTCGTCGGGCGCGATGGCATCCCCGACTTTCTCTGCCCACTCCTGTAAGAGCTTTGGATCTTCGGAAAACAGCTTGATCTGGATCGGCTCGGGAACCGACGTCAGGTCTCCAATCATGTCCTGCAGGACTTGTGTGAACTCGATGTCGAGCGCGGGTTCTTCACGTTTGATCCGAGCGCGCATGTCCGCCATGATTTCTTCAATGTCGCGATCGCGCTTGGGTTTTAACTTCACCAGGATGTCGCCGTAATTCGCCTCGGTCACGGCGGCCAGTCCCAGTTGCAGGCCCGTTCGCCGCGATGTGCTTTCCACCTCCGGAGTTTCGCGCAGCATCTTTTCCAGATGACTGACGACGCGGTTCGTTTCCGCTAGCGAACTGCCCGCGGGCATGAGGTAATCGAGGACGAATCCCCCTTCGTCCATCTCAGGCAGAAGATCCGTATCCGTATAGTTGAAGCAAATGAAAGAAACTGCGATCAGGGCCGCGCTGAAAATCACCAACATCAGCGGACGTTCCAGCGCGCGGCGCAACCACCGCTCGTGAAAGTTGACCACCCGCAGAAAAAATCCGCTTAAATGCTTTTCTTCTGCGGCGAGCATCTTGCGTGCATCGTCTTCTTCGCTTTCGTTATCGGCCTTCTCCTCCGTCGGTTCCTTCTCTTTCCGTCCTTTAATGAAGTACTGGCTCAGATTCGGAGTCCAGGTCAGCGCCAGCCCAAGCGACGTGAGCAGCGATACCGTCATCGTCACCGCCAGAGCGCGGAAGAACACTCCGTAGACGCCGGTGATAACGACCAATGGGATGAATACGACGACGGGTGTAATCGTGGACCCGATCAGCGGAATCGTGATCTCTTTCAGCGCGCGCCGGATCGCTTCAATCCGCGATTGACCCAAATCGCGATGCAGAACGATGTTCTCGACTACGACGATCGCATCGTCGATGACCAGCCCGACTGCGGCCGCAAGCCCACCCAGCGTCATCAGGTTGAAGCTCTGCCCCATCAGCTTTAACGCGATGAATGTGATCAGAACCGTGACTGGAATTACCAGGCCGGCAACCAGCGACGTTCCCCAATCGCGAAGGAAAACGACGAGGATAATTGAAGCCAGAATCAGGCCCAGCAGGATGGCGTCACGCACGCTCTTAATCGACTCGTTGACGATAATTGACTGATCGTAGAACGGCTGAATCTCGATTCCTGGCGGCAGAGTTTTGCGTATATTTTCGATCTCGTTGTGAACTTCGGTCGCAACCTGCACCGTGTTTCCGTCCGGCTGGCGATTGATATTGAGAAGCACAGCCGGCTTCCCGTTTGCCGTGACCACTGTGTAGATGGGCTTCACGCTCGGAGAAACATTCGCTACATCGCCCACACGTACCGGAATGCCCGCCGCCGTATTCTTGATGACCGCGTTGGCAATCTCTTCCGGCGTCCTTACCTGCCCGTTCACGAGGCCCAGATAGAGTTGATGGTTCCGTTCCAGCAAGCCCGGAGAGTCGATCAGATTCGTTCGCCGAACTGCGTCCAGAATGTCGGAAACCGTGATGCCTGCGGTCAGCAACTTCGCCGGATCTGGCATGATCTGAAATTCTGGCTCCTGACCTCCTTGGACAATCACGGTCGAAACGCCTTCGAGACGATTGAGACGCGGCTTCATCTCGTACGTAGCCATCTCCCAGAGTTTTGTCTGGGGCATGGTTTCGGAAGTAAGGGAGTAGCCGATGATCGGAAACGCCGCGAAGGTCAGCCGGTGTGCTTCGATCTTGGCCGTGGGCGGCAGTTCAGGCTGCACGCGCGAGATCGCTGCATTGACGTACTGCAGCGTCTGAAACATGTCGACGTCCCAGCGGAAGTAGAGATCGACTTCGGCCGACCCCCGGCTGGTGATCGAGCGAACCGTGAGCAGGCCGGGGACGCTGTTCACCGCTTCTTCAATCGGCCGGGTGACCGTGACCATCATCTGATCGATCGGCATCACGCCGTTATCGACCGCAACCAGTACACGAGGAAAATTGGTGGAAGGGAAGACCGATACCGGGATCGTAAACGCGAGATAGCCCCCGAGAAGCGCCATCGTCAGGATCAGGAAGATGACGGGCCGCGAGTGCTGGGCAATCCAGTGCTGGCCAGAAGAACCCGTTTTCGCGGAGTTCACGCCGAGGCTCCGCAGCAGTTATTTTTCACCGGACGCCTCACTGCCAGCCTTCGATCCCTCCGCCGCCGGCTTGCTTTCGTCGGACGGTGCTGGCGTCGCAATCGTAATCTTTGTATTGTCCGGCAGACCGTAAGCGCCGTTGGAAACGACCTTGTCGCTCGCCGCGACACCATCGACGATCTGCACATCATCCCCGTTGCGGATGCCGAGCTTTACGGGCTTCTGATGAGCGCGTCCGTCGGACCCCGCTACCATGACCGTCGTCGTGCCGTCGGCCGCAGTGATCAATGAACTCACCGGTACCACCAGAGCATCGCTCACGGTTTGTGCCGTCAAAGACACCTGTACGCTCGTACCGGGCTTCAATTCATGTTTCGGATTCTTGGCTTCGAACCATACTTCGACGGTCGTGCTGTTGGGATCGAGCGCCGGGCTCACAATCGTGACTTTGCCCTCGATCGGTTCGTCGATTCCTGGCACCGTCATGGTTCCCTTGTCACCAGGTTTCAACGCCGCGGCATCATCCTGCGGAATATGCGCCTTCGCGATCACGGAGGATATATCCATGACCGTGAGCAGAGGAGTTCCCGCCGACGCCATCTCGCCGGGGTACAGCGGGCGATCGGTAATGAAGCCGTTGATGGGGCTGCGAATTTCCGAATAGCTGAGCTGCGCCTGCGCTCCAAGATATTTGCCCTTCGCCGATTCCAATTGCCCCGCGGCAGCTTTGAGTTCTTGCTGCTTTCCGATCGCCATCAACGCTTCGAGATGCTTTTTCGCGATCTCGCTCTGGTTTCGCGCCTGCGTGAAGTCCACGCGCGATTGATCCAGTTCCTTACGTGGCAATGCACCTTGATCGAACAACTGCTGGCGGCTTTCGTAGACTTTTTGTTGCGCGTCGAGCGTCTGCTGAGCCTGCTGCGCCTCCGCCTCCGCTTTCCGGATCTCTTCGGGCAGGCTGGCACCCGTCGTCGTCTCGTATGTGGCCTGAGCTTGGTCGTACGCGCCTTTTGTGTCCTGCGCTGCGGCAGATAGATCGCGGTTTTCCAAAACTGCGAGCAGTTCTCCTTCGCGCACGGCGCTGCCGCGCTTCACCAGGAATTTCTGAACGGGCGCGCTGATCTTCGGCACAATGGCTGCTTGCTGCCGCGGAAACAGAATTGCCTGCGCCCGGATAACATGCTGAATCGTGGTTTTCTCTACGGGGGCCACCTGCACCGAAACCGTGGGTTCTTTACTGCCTTTGTCGGACGAACAGGCGCCGGTGAGCATGATCGCTGCGGCCAACAGTCCGGCCGAAGCGAGACGCCCTCGATCGCGATGGCGGCTTAAACAGGATGAGCTTTCAATGCGCTTCATTCGATCTAGAAATTTCCCGTGAGAGTTTGTAGATTCGCCACCGCAACCCGGTAGCGGGACTGGCCATCGTCATATGCGTTGCGGGCCAGCGTCAATGTGTTCTGCGCATCCACCACTTCCAGCACCGTCGATTCGCCGGCCTGGTAGCGCAAAGTCGTGAGCCGCAGGCTTTCGGCAGCGATTTCGGCGGAACTCGCAAGCGACTCCATTTCCGAGCGCGCTGTGTCCGCCTCGCTGTAAAACTGACGCAAGTGACTCAGTAGCTGACGTTGCGCATAGCTCAACTCGACCTGGGCTTGATCACGCTTCAGTTTTGCCTGTTTCAACTTGCTACGATCCGCGCCCCAGTTGAAGACCGGAATTTGCAGGGTCGCAACGCCCGAATAACCAAGATTGCGGACTCCATCCGTCCGGGTCGCGAACTGATTGGAATCGATTCCATAGAAGTAATCCACGCTAAGGGCCGGTAGTAGTCCACCCCAGGCTGCAGTGACTTCGTGATTGGCCACTTCGTACGCCGCCAGCGCCGCCCGTAGATCGGGATTATTTTTCTTGCCCGCAGCTTCTACTTCCTGAAATGCCGGCAGCGGTTCCGGCGTCTGAAGATCGTCGACTACCGCAAAATCCTGGTTGAAATCTGGGAACAGAAGCACCGCGAGATCGAGCCGGCTCCGCTCCATCGCAAGTTGGGCTTCTTGCAAATCGCGTTGCTGCTGCTGCGATTGAATTCTGGCCTTGATCACATCGGCGCGCGCGACTTCGCCGCCATTCTCTAGTTTCTGGCTGATATCAAGAAACCTTGAGGCCTCCGCGGACGCGCGCTGCGCGGTGGCGTACTTGCGTTGCGCGACGACCAACCCGTAGTAGGCCTCGGTCACGGTCACGACCAATCCGCGGGCCGCGATTTCGGCCTTTGCGCGGGCTTGACTCAGGGCGGCAGAAGAGCGCCGATAGTCAGCGAAATTCGTAAGGGAGACCGACTCATGCACATTCGCCTGGCTGATGTATTCATGGACGCCGTTGTTGGCGATGAACCTCGAAGTCGGGCATCCCAACGTGCTGGTTTGACAGCTGGCAGGAACTGGGCCGGTGCCCTCAGTGTAGATGAACGAGTTATTGTAGTTTGCGCCCGGAAGCAATCCAGCGCGAGCTTGTACGCGGTCTTCGCGCGCTAACCCGAGATCGGTGACCGCGGAGCGGTATTGCGGGTCATTCATCCGAGCGCGCTGCAGAGCGTCCTGCAACGTGATCGTCAACGGAGCGCCCTGCGAGGGAGTCGACGGAGTTCCCTGTGCAAAACTTGAGGCCGTAAGAGCAAGCAGAACCAAAATGGGAAAGCATGATCGAGGGCTACATCCGATTTGGGAGCGCCCGTGGGTGGACCTTTCTGACTCAATTTCGATGGGCTTCAATCGTCACCTCGCCTTGAAACGCAATCGCCTCGCAACGAAAGTATCTGAATCTAAGGACGATTGCGGCATGGTGCGCCGTCGGCGCAATCCTTGACAATTTCTGTACCGAGCCACCCGGGCTGCACCCGCCTGAGGGAGATGAGCGCAATCTCATCGTGAGGCCCGCGAACATATCATTTCGGAACTGGCACAGGCTACCACGGCCCGCCTGAAAGACACCTGAAAACCATGGTCTCCGCCCCCAAGTGCCCAAGGCGAAAGTACTTACCGGATGAGCGGACTTTTACGCGAACAATTGGCGAAAGGCGTGCTTTCACCAAACCGAAATGTGATCTTACCCAAGGCAGGAGGGAATCTTTCATGATTAGTCTGAACGAAGTCAAAGTTACCCCGCGCGACCAGCAAGTTTTGAGCTTGCTTGTACAGGGATGCAGCAACAAAGAAATCGCCGGGCAGCTCAACATTAGCCCGCGCACGGTGAAGCAGCACTTGCGCACCTTGTTCCTCAGAGCTGGCATCCGAGAGGGCCGAAAGCGCGTCAAGCTGGCGATCGCTATGTTCAGCAAGGAGGAAGCGCAATCATGACTCCCCGAGACCATCTCACCGTCAAAGAGATTCAAATTGCGATCCTGGTCTGGGAAGGGCTGACTAATCGGGAGATCGGAAAGATAGTCGGCACCACCGAGCAAGTGATCAAGAACCATCTCCGCAGCACTTTCGACAAACTCGGCGTGTGGAGCCGGCTGGAATTAGCGATGTACGTAGCCGCTCATGGCGGGAAGAACTGGCCCGAATCCGACAATGTTGGAGAGACCTTTACCCAGGTGGTCGGCGCCGATTAGAGTAGCCAACCTGGTGTGCAGAATCCTGCGCAGTCGACTCCTCGCCGACGAACCGAGGTGCATTATTTCTCCGCACTCCCCTCCGAGACTCTGCAAAAGTTTTCTGAGGGGATGTGGAAATTGAATAGTCGTTCGCGCATAAGTCATTGCTGGTGAGTATCTTGTCTGACGCCGCCTCCGGCCTCAGAATTGCTCCATCGTCTGTAGCAGGCTCAGCAGCCACGAGCCGGCTTCGCAACCCGGGGCGAAACCAGCGATGGCGTACAAAGAAACGTTTTGGATGGCATGCGACTCGACCGAGCAGCTGCGGGCGGAGTACGGCCCATTTCACACGCGCAATGAAGCCGAGCTT
This sequence comes from uncultured Acidobacteriota bacterium, assembly GCA_963787685.1. GTDB lineage: Bacteria > Acidobacteriota > Terriglobia > Terriglobales > Acidobacteriaceae > Sulfotelmatobacter. Next base: position 860,874 of record CAWBED010000013.1, on the reverse strand, counting down.
GAGGCTCGAAAACTCGGTTTTGGATATCTCCTGCGCTACGAGCATCTCCTCGGCGCCAACGAAGAGATCGAAGAAGTGCGCTGTATCTTCGTCGAACTCCCCGGATCCACTCCTGTCGGGTTGGAAGTTGCGCCCATTACGCTGCACACGCGCTGTGCGACCTGCGGAGAATCCTCCGCTCACGAAAAAGGATGGCAAGCCGAAGTCTGGGCCGACATCCACGAGTTCGAACACTCCCGCCATCGAGTGCGATTGTTCGAGCACGCGCGAGGCAAAGGTTTGAAGGAAATCGGTGGCTGGCGCGGATAGGCAACTACCGGAAGGTTAGTGCTTCGTCGAAAGAGCGCTCGCGGCCGCTCGGTCCACGAACCAGATCAGTTTCCCGTTGCTCGGCTTCACCAGCTTTGAAGGATACTGCTCGCCCGGAACGTCCTCTTCCAACACCGCCTTGAGCACGGCGGCCTTGTCCGTTCCGCTCACCAGAAACGCAATGCAGCGCGCGGCATTCAGCACGGGCAGTGTCAGCGACAGACGGTACGTCTTGAGTTTTTCCACCCAGTTGGCTACAACGAGTCGCGACTTCTCCTGAAGAGCGGCAGTGCCGGGGAACAGCGAAGCCGTATGGCCATCCGGTCCCATGCCCAGAAGGATCAGGTCGAATCGCGGCACTTCATCGGGCGCCGTCTGAAAAAACTTGCGCAGCGTTTTTTCGTATTCTTCCGCCGCGGCGGCAGCATCGGGATTTTCCGCGGGAATTCGAAACACATTTCCAGGTGCGACTGGAATCTTCGACAACATGGCCTCTTCCGCCATCCGGTAATTGCTCTCGGGATCCGTCGGAGGAACGTGCCGTTCATCGCCCCAGAAGAAGAACATTCGATCCCAGGGCAGCGTGGTCCGCGCATTAGTCGCCAGCAAATTGAAAAGGCTCTTGGGAGTCGACCCGCCCGACAACGCAATCGTGAACCGTCCGCGTGCGGCGACGGCCTCATTCGCGGAACGCATTACCTCTTCCGCCGCCGCAGCAAACAGCTCCTGCGGAGTGGTCAAGATGCGAACATCAGGTGAGGAACTCAAAGCTCTTAACCCTTACATGCTCGGACCGACGCGCATCGTGCCGCGCCCAATAGTCCGGCTTTGTCGTTGGTGACCACGCATACCGGCATCGACTCCACCAGCGGACGCATTCGGCCCTTATCCAGGAAGGCCTGCATAAATGCCGGGCCCGTCAGCTTTGAAAGAATCTTCGGGGAGATCCCGCCGGCGAGGAACAATCCTCCGGTCGCCATGATCTTCAGTGCGAGGTTTGAAGCTTCTGCGCCATAGACAGCGATCCACAAATCGAGAGCTTTCGCTGCTAATGCATCATTCCCCGAAACTGCTGCGCGCGAGATCGCCGCAGCCGGATCGCCCTTCTGTATCGCTGTCGCAAGTTCATTCGACTCTTCTCCGTGCCCGGAGTCGCGGAGAAATTCGTAAACATTTACCAGCCCTGGACCGGAAAGTATGCGCTCGTAGCTCACATGTCCAAAGCGGGCTTTCAAAAAGCGAAGCAGTTCGATCTGCAGATCGTTTTGCGGAGCGAAATCCGTATGCCCGCCTTCACAGGCAAAAACGTGATGACGGTTTCCATCCCAGAACAATCCAGCCTCGCCGAGTCCAGTTCCAGGTGCGACCACTGCCTGGTTGCCCACAACTGGCCCGGAAACATGGTTGAGGGGAACCAAATCGGTCGCCGCCAGCGCACCAATACCCCACGCACTCGCTTCGAGATCGTTGATCAAAAGAGTGGCGGGCAGATGAATTTGATTCGCTAGACGGGATTGCTCAATCACCCAGGGCAGGTTTGAAGTTTCAACCCGGCCGTTGCGTACGGGGCCGGCGATTCCGAAGCAAGCCGCGTCCGGACGCGTTCCTGATTCGTCCAAAAACTGGCTTACAATCTCGCCGAGTTCCTTGTGTTCGCGACTGGGGAAAACGCGCTCAGACACCAGTTGAAGATGCCCATTCTGGGGTTGGAAGTAAGCCAGCCTGGCATTGGTCCCACCAATATCGCCGGCCAGAATCATTTCTCGAAGTTCCTCCAGCGGCGGCCGTCGCGTTCCAGAAGTTCGTCGGCCTCCTTCGGTCCCCAGGTTCCTGACGCGTAGTTCGGAAAATTGCGCGGCGGCAGCGCCTTCCACAGATCGAGCACGGGATTCACGACCGACCAGCCCGCCTCCACCATGTCTGCGCGCTGAAACAGTGTCTGATCGCCGATCATGCAGTCGTGCAGCAAGCGCTCGTATCCGGTGCTGGGCTGCTTGCCGAAGTACTCCTGGTATTCGAAGTTCATGTCGACCGTGCCCAATCGCATCACCGGACCCGGCACCTTCGCCGCAAATTGCAGCGAGATTCCTTCTTCCGGTTGGATGTGGAGCACAAGTTGGTTTGGCATCAGGTGTTCCACGGGGGTGTCGCGGAACAGCACAAACGGAGCACGTCGAAACTGTATCACGATATGGGTATTCCGCACCGGCATCCGCTTGCCTGTTCGCAGGTAGAAGGGAACGTCCGCCCACCGCCAGTTGTCGATTGAGAGCTTCATCGCGACGAATGTCTCGGTTCGCGAATCCGGAGGAACGTCGGGCTCCGTGCGATAGGCGGTGACTCTCTTTCCTTCTTCGGTCCCGTCGCCATATTGGCCGCGCACAGATCGGCTCAGAACTTCTTCGTCGCTCATCGGCTGAATCGCATGCAGAATCTTTGCCTGTTCATCGCGGACCGCGTTCGCGTCAAACGAAATTGGCGGCTCCATCGCAGTCAGGCTGATCAACTGCATGATGTGATTCGGTACCATGTCACGCAGTGTGCCCGCATGATCAAAGTAGCTTCCGCGTCCTTCCACTCCCACCGTTTCCGCCACCGAAATCTGCACGTGATCGATATAACGCCGGTTCCACACGGGCTCAAAGATTCCGTTGGCAAAACGGAACGCCATGATGTTCTGCACCGTCTCTTTGCCGAGATAGTGATCGATGCGGTAAATCTGCTTTTCATCAGCGACTTTCAGCAACTGCTGGTTCAACTGCTTGGCCGATTCCAGATCGTGACCGAATGGCTTCTCGATGACCACCCTGCGCCAATGGTTGTTACTCTGTTCCATCAATCCGTTGGCCGCGAGTTTCTCAACAATGGGACCGAAAAAACTCGGAGCGACCGCCATGTAGTAGAAGACGTTTTGGTGCGTCGAATGATCCTGATCGATCTTCGTCAGGAAGTCTTTGAGGTTTGCATAAAGCTTGTCGTCGCCGAAATCTCCGGCGAAATAATAAAACCGCTGGCTGAACCATTCCCATAGGTTGTCATCCACGCATTCGCCGCAATAGGCCTTGATGTCGTCATACACACGCTTGCGAAAATCGTCGTTTGACAATTGCGTGCGCGCCACGCCAACCACGGCAAATTCCTTGGAGAGCAATCCCGCCCGGGCCAGATTGTAGAGCGCAGGAATCAGCATGCGCCCAGTCAGGTCTCCCGCCGCGCCGAAAATCACCATCACGCAAGGATCGCCCTGCTTGCCGATACGTGGCGGCGCTGCCGTTGTCTTTGGTTGTTCCGCTAGTTCAGCCATGAGTCAGTCCTTATGAATTCGGGGAAAGGTCCAGTTTATGCGGTCTTCTTGGTTTGTCCGCCGGCTTCGATGTGTCCACCGAATTTTTGCCGCATTGCCGAGAGCATCTTTTCGGCAAAGGTATGTTGCTGCCTCGAACGGAAGCGCACATACAACGCTGCGGTCAGCACCTCGGCAGGAACCGCCTCTTCGATCGCGGCTTGGATCGTCCAGCGGCCTTCGCCGGAATCCTGCACGTATCCCTCGTACTCCGACAGCGTTGGATTTTCCGTCAGCGCCATCGCCGTCAGATCGAGCAGCCAAGAGCTGATGACGCTGCCGCGCCGCCATACTTCCGCGATATCCGGTAGGTTCAGATCGTAACGAATATTTTCCGGCAGTTCTTTGCTGGTTGCGTTCTTGAAGATGTCGAAGCCTTCCGCATAGGCCTGCATGATGCCGTACTCAATGCCGTTGTGCACCATCTTCACGAAGTGCCCGGAGCCGGAAGGCCCGCAATGGATGTAACCGTCCTCTGCGGTGCCCCCCAGTTTTTCACGTCCGGGTGTTTTTGGAATGTCGCCCTTGCCAGGAGCCAGCGTCTTGAAAATTGGATCGAGCCTTTGCACCGCTTCTTTCGGACCGCCGATCATCATGCAATAGCCGCGTTCCAGACCCCAAACGCCGCCGCTGGTTCCCACGTCGACGTAATGGATACCTTTGCCCTTCAGTTCATTGGCTCGGCGTACGTCGTCTTTGAAATAGGAATTACCGCCGTCGATGATGGCGTCGCCAGCCTGAAGATGCTGAGCGAGTTTCTGCACCGTCGCTTCCGTCGGACCGCCTGCGGGAACCATGATCCAGATCGCGCGCGGAGCCTTCAGCTTGCTGACTAGATCTTCCAGCGAAGATGATCCCGTGGCGCCTTCGCCGCCGAGTTGCTTCACCGTATCTGCACTAAGATCGGAAACCACGAGCGAATGCCCACCGCGCATCAGGCGCCGGGTCATATTCGCCCCCATCTTCCCGAGACCCACCATTCCTAATTGCATGCCTTGCTCCTTACAATAGCGTTGAATCTTAGCGCCTGATATCGACAGCGTCGGCCGTCGCTCGGGCGTCTCGCCTCGCAGCTCTGCTGAGAGAACTAAAGAGCTTTCTGCACCGCAGCTTCCAGCGTAGCTAAACCGGCCTTTAAGTTGCTCCCCAAATGCACCCGTAGCGCCCGTCGTCCTCGCTCCGCCAGCACTTGGAAATCGCCGCGCGCCTGCGCCGCCTTCACGATTCCGAATGTGTATTTCTGACCGGGCACTGGAAGTTCGACCGCATCGTCACAGGTGATTTGCAGGAACACTCCCGAGTTCGGCCCTCCCTTATAGGCCTGTCCCGTCGAATGCAAGAATCGCGGTCCAAATCCCAAACACGTAGCCACATGCTTTTTATCGCGAACCGCGTGCCGTATCTTTTGCAGGCTCTGCTCATGCTCCGCGTTCATCTGGATGTAGCCCAAAACAGCGAAGTAATCTCTCGCCTTGATTCGGCTGAGGTGAGCCTTCAGATAACCCACCAACGACTTGTCTCCACCGGCCGCCTTGGCGAGATCGGCAGCATTCTTGTCGTCGGTGAACAGTTTGACGCCGCTATCTTCGAGTATCGGTTTTTCAGCCGGCAGAGATCCGGTCTTCTCGTATTCCGACGTCAGGTTTCGCGTCGCTATTTTGCTGGCTTCGACATCCGGCTGGTTGAACGCATTGATTCCGATGATCGCTCCCGCCACGGCAGTCGCAATCTCCCACCGGAAGAACTCCGCGCCCAGTTCGTACGTGTCCGCTATCGTGATCCGCACCACGGGATGTCCGGCTTTCTCGATGGCCGCTACCTTTGCCTCTTGATCCGCATCGACCCCATTTTCCAATCGCACGTAAGCGAACACGCGATCGTTGCCGTAAATATCGGGGGAAGTAAGCGCCTCGCGATCGACCGGAATAATTCCTTTACCGATCTTTCCCGTGGACTCGGCCAATAGTTGCTCAAGCCAAGCTCCCAGGTCAGAAATTCCCGGAGACGTAATGATCGTGACTTTATCGCGACCCGCATTCGCGGCCGTGCCAAGAATGATTCCCAACGCAGCCCCTGGATTTTCTTCGACGCTCGACCCGGGCCCGCAGGCCCGCACCATCTCCGCCGCGCGCGACAGAAACTTCCTGGTATCCATGCCGATTGCGGCCCCCGGCACCATTCCGAAATTCGAAAGCGCCGAATACCGCCCGCCGATTGAGGGGCGACCGAAGAAAACGTGCAGGAAGTGATCGCCTTCCGCCACTTGCTGCATCTTTGATCCTGGATCGGTGATTGCGATGAAATGGCTGCCGGCTTTCGTAGCCCCTACGGTCTGTTTCGTTCGCTCGAAAAAGTACTGCTTGAAGATATTCGGCTCAAGCGTGCTGCCGGACTTGCTGGATACGATGAAGAGCGTCTTTGCGATATCGATCTGGTGCTCGAACGCTTTCACCTGTGCCGGGTCTGTCGAGTCGAGCACGTGCAAGTTAGGAAACTGTGGAATCCTGCCGAAAGTCATCCGCAGGACTTCGGGACAAAGGCTCGATCCTCCCATTCCCAGAAGCAAAATGTGTTCGAACCCGCGCTGACGGACTTCCTTGGCCAACTTATCGTGTTCGTCCTGATGGGCGGTTTGCTCTTCAACAATGTCGAGCCAGCCCAGCCACTTCGACTCGTCGTCACCGGTCCACAGGCTTGCGTCGCGATCCCACAGTCGCTTCATCTTCCCGCCCGATTGCCAGTCGGCAATCGTTGTCTTTACTGTTGCGGCCAGCGATTCGGGCAGGGAAGTCTTCAGTCGGCTCACGGTCTTATCCTTTCGACGTGCTCTTCGCCACCGCAGCCAGCAGCTTGTCAAAGGCGTCGGCAAACAACTTCACACCGTCGTCCGTCAATTTGTCGGTCACTTCTTTCATCGAAATGCCCGTGCGCGCCAGATCAGCCATTGCTTTTTCCGCGGCTGGGATATCTTCGGTCAGACTGTTTCGCAAGAGTCCGTGATCGCGGAACGCATCGATAGTAGCCGGTGGCATCGTGTTGACCGTGTCCGGCCCAATCAGCTCTTCGACGTAGATCACGTCGCGATACGCCGGATTCTTCGTGCTGGTGCTCGCCCACAAGACCCTCTGTGTCTGCGCACCCTTGGCTGCCAGTGCTTGCCACCGCGGTCCACTGAAAATCTGCTGATATCGCTGGTAGGTCAGCTTGCCGTTCGCGATCGCGACTTTTCCCAGTACGCTCTTCAGCAGAGCCTGCTGGCTGGCATCGGACGTGCCCTTGATCCGATCATTCAGCATCGAGTCGATCAGCGTGTCGATGCGGCTGATAAAGAAGCTGGCCACGCTCGCCATCTTCTTGAGATTGCCGCCACGAGCCGCTAGATCTTCCAGACCTGCGATGTAAGCCTCTGCAACCTTTACATAAACTTCCTGCGCAAACAGCAGCGTCACGTTGATGTTGATGCCTTCACCGATCAGCTGCCGGATCGCCGGAAGTCCCTCTGCTGTCCCCGGCACCTTGATCATGACATTCTCGCGCTGCACGGTTTTCCATAACCGCCGCGCCTCCTCGATCGTCTCCTTCGTCTTGCGCGCAAGATACGGAGAAACTTCCAGGCTGACGTAGCCGTCTCGGAAATTCGATTCGTCATACACCGGGCGCAGCGTATCTGCCGCATCCTGAATGTCCCGGATTGCCAGTTGCTCGTAACGACCTGTCGCGTCGAGATCTTTACGCGACGCCAGTGACTTCAGAACATCGTCGTACAGCGAGCTATCAGCGATGGCCTTCTCGAAAATCGCCGGATTCGAAGTCATCCCTCGCAACCCGTCGTTGGCGATCATCTGCTTGAGCTTTCCTGTCGTAAATAGGTCGCGCCGGATATAGTCGAGCCACATCGACTGCCCGTAGTTCAGCAATTCCTGTAGTGGATTTTTCGTGGCTTTCGAATTTTCAATGACTCCAGTGGGTTGCATGCAAACCTCCCTAGCTGTTGGATGACGATCCGGTGGTGAATGGCACAAACGAACTGAGTTTGAACCAAATCTTGCGGAACGCGTGCGCCGTTACTTGCCTAGAACGGCGTGCGCTGCTTCTAATACTTTCTCAACTGTGAACCCGAAATACTTCAACAAATCCTTGAGGGGTGCGGATGCTCCAAAACGGTGCATACCGATGTTGCGGCCTTTGCTTCCGGTATAGCGTTCCCAGCCGAAAGTCGCCGCCATCTCGACCGAAACTCGCGCCGTTACATCTGACGGCAGCACGCTCTCCTTGTACGCCGCATCTTGCTTCTCAAAAATCTCCCACGACGGCATGCTCACCACGCGCGCCTTGATGCCCTCGGATTTCAGTTTCTCGTAGGCCTCGACACAGAGCGAAAGCTCGCTTCCAGTTCCCAAAAGGATGAGCTCCGGCTTGCCGCCCGGCGCGTCGGCGACGACATAAGCTCCCTTCGCCGCGCCAGAGGCTGGAGCATACTTCGTCCGATCCAGCGTTGGCACATTCTGCCGAGTCAGAACCAGCGCCACCGGCGAATGTTTCAGGTTCGCGATAATCTTCCACGCCTCGACCACTTCATTCGCATCCCCGGGACGCAGCACAATCAAGTTCGGCATGGCCCTCAGCGACGCCAGTTGCTCGATCGGCTGGTGCGTCGGCCCGTCCTCACCCAGTCCAATCGAATCGTGCGTGAAGATGAAGATCGAAGGAGCTTGCATTAGCGCCGCCAGCCGGATGCTGGGGCGCATATAGTCGCTGAAGTTGAAGAACGTTGCGCCAAACGCCCGGATGTTCGACACCGTCATCCCGTTCACGCTGGCAGCCATCGCGTGTTCGCGTACGCCAAAATGCAAGTTGCGCCCCGCATAATCGTCAGGCTGAAAATCTCCCGCGCCTTCGAACTTCAAAGTGGTCTTGTTCGATGTCGCAAGATCCGCCGAGCCTCCAATCATCCAGGGAATGTTCTGCGCCACCACATTCAGCACTTTTCCCGAGCTCTCGCGTGTGGCCACGCCCTTGGCATCCGCAGGGAATGTTGGCAGATTCTTGTCCCACCCAGCCGGAAGCTCATGGTGCTGCATATGTCCCAGTCGCTCAGCGAGTTCCGGATACTTCTGCGAGTAATCCGCGAATAGCTTCGACCACTGCGCACGAAACTCACGACCCCGTTTCCCAACGCCTTCGCGGAAGTGTTCCTGCACGCCTTCCGGAACCAGGAATTTCGCGTCTTCCGGCCAGCCGTAGAACTTCTTCGTCAGCCGGACTTCTTCTACACCCAGCGGCTCTCCGTGCGCTTCGTTCGAATCATGCTTGTGCGGCGATCCATATCCGATATGGCTGTCGATGATGATCAGCGTCGGCCGGTCGGTGGTTTTATGGAATGTCTCGAATGCTCGACCGAGCATCTCCAAATCGTTGGCGTCCGCGACGCGAGTAACGTTCCATCCATACCCGATAAATCGAGTGGCTACGTCCTCGGTGAACGACCAATTCGCCGGCCCATCCAGCGTAATGTGATTGTGGTCGTACATCCAGCAAAGATTCGAAAGCTTCAGATGTCCGGCCAGTGACGCCGCTTCGCCGCCGATCCCTTCCATCAGATCGCCATCCGAGCACATCGCGTAGACATTGAAGTCGAAAATCTCAAAGTCCGGACGGTTGAAATTCGCGGCGAGCCATTTGCTTGCGATCGCCATTCCAACGCTGTTGCCGACGCCCTGCCCTAGCGGTCCCGTCGTGGTCTCGACTCCCGATGTGATGTGCGACTCCGGATGTCCCGGCGTCCGGCTTCCCAGTTGACGGAAGTGTTTGATTGCGTCCATCGATACGGCCAGGTCTCTTGTGACCTTGCCGTCCTCGTCAACCTGCCGTACTTCCGCGAGGTGCAGCACCGCGTAGAGCAGCATCGACGCGTGCCCGTTTGAGAGCACGAAGCGATCGCGATTCAGCCAGGTCGGATCGGCGGGGTCATAACGCAGGAATTCCTGCCACAGACAGTACGCCACGGGAGCCAATCCCATTGGTGCCCCGGGATGTCCCGAGTTCGCCTGCTGTACAGCATCAATCGCCAGAGTGCGAATCGTGTTGATGCAGAGCGTGTCCAGTTGCGTTCCTGTCATTAAAACTTGTTCGCTGGTTGCCATATGATTCCGCTCCTCCAGTCGGTTGAATATCGCGCCACTCGACTGCCTTGTTTCAGAATTAGAGTTACTGCCCAAAGAAAGGGTTCAATACGCAAGAGTGTATCAATTTCCGCACAGGGATGGATTGCGGTCAGGTGAAAAACTGGAAGGAATAGAGAATTTTGCTTACTTCAGGAGCTGGATGTAACTGTCTTCGCTGTGCGAGGCTCGCGTCGTTTCCTGTATGAATTTCAGGAATTGCCGCAGGCTATCCCGCTCGGCAGGAGGCATCCCGTCAAAACGGACGCGAACTCCGTTTGCGGGACCACTGCGGGTGACGACTCCGCTGAGCGCGAAGCCTTTCACCCAGATTTTTCCGTTCGGTACCCACAGACCGATCTCTACCTTCGCCCCGGGCGGCACAGGATTTGCCGTTTCCACCAGGCATCCACCCGCACTCGTATTCGAAAGATTGCCCCAGATCGGCGCCGACGCTTCGTCTACACGCAGCTCGACTGCTACAAAACACTTGATGCGCGGATGCCGCCGACGGTCGCTGCCCCAGTTCGGGCTGAAGAAATCAGGCTCAAATGGAGGCGTTGCGGATGTGGGCGTTGGAACTGGTTGCGGGGCAGACTTGCCTTGGTTCGCAGCGGGCGCTTGTCCCGCCTTTGCCGAGCCCGCTTTAATCTCGCGCATGGCTTCGAGCAAGGCCTCTTCGCGCTTCTCCGCCGGAGCTTCGCGATAGGTCTGCAGCAGCTTGCCGACTTGGCGGACCAGATCCGGGTCCGACAGAATTCGAGTCCAGTCCGTTCCAGTTGCCGCGCTCATGCGTTCAGATCTTTCATTCCTTAGAAATTTCGCCTTGCCCAGCTTGAATCAAACGGTACCGGCAGACAAGATGACCTAAGTCACTTGTGGAGGCCCAAAGGGTTCTTCTAAGCCGAAGAGCGTTGAAATACGTCCGTGTGCGGGCAGTTCAGCGGGATCATTGCCCGTCGAAGGTGAGTTGGACCGGTTCGGTGGTTTCGGCCTGCGTCGGCTCAAATTTCCACTTCCCGACCGCCTCTTGTGCAGCGTCTACCAGCACCGGGTTGCCGCCAAGCACTCGAGTGGACTTCACGGTGCCATTCGGCCGCACAATCGCTTCGATGCGAACTATGCCGTGAATATGCATCCGTTTTGCCAGTTCGGGATAAACCGGAGCGACGCGCGCGGAGACTTTTCGCTCTGTACCCGCCGCTGGAGCAGCTTGCGCCATCGTCAACGTAGTCACAATGGCCGTCATCGCCACTGCTACAGCCAGAAATTTCAAGGTCTTTCGCATAACCGTCGAAGCTCTTTCCTACCCATTATTAGCTTAACGGCACGGCGAAAACCGGGCAAAGTACCGAAGGTATTGCCCTTTTGAATGCATTTCTGTCTCAATTTGTGCTCGATAAGATTTTCCCGGAAGCCACTTCCTTTTGGGAAAGAATCATTTGCATCGCAAACTCCCGTCAAGGAATCGAATCTTACGAGTTATGCTATAGGACGGAAAGGACGTTCCGCCGTTCTGTAGAGGTTTCTCGGGCGGTACGATCCCACGATCAAGAATGCAATGCTCATTGAGAGTCTTCGCACCGGCAGTTTTTTGCTTCATTCTTATTTTATGCGCTTCCCCAAGTCTGTTCTCCCAGTCGACCAGCGGTAGCAGCTCTTCGGCTCCGAGTGTCTCTCTTCCCGGAAGTCCCCAGAATCCTTTCCTGGGTAGCGCTGCCGAAGGGCAAGCCACTCAAGAAGTCCTGCAAATCGACTTCAAGGAAGCTATCGAACGCGGTCTGAGGAACAACTTAGGCTTGCTCCTCGCCGGCGATCAGACCGAAGCCGCACGCGGCGAGCGCTGGAAGCAACTCAGTGAAATGCTTCCCAATATTGGGGCTCGCGTCCAGGAAAACGTTCAGACCGAGAGTCTGGCAGCGCTTGGCTTTAACAAGCTTTTGCCGTTTTTTGGCCCCTCGGGCTCCAGTGCCAATTCATTCCCGCGAGTCACTCCAGCATTCAACTACTTCGACGCGCGTGTTTCGCTTAGCCAGTCGCTCTTCAATTTTGGCAATCTGGAGCGTGAGCGGGCCTCATTGCAGAGTTTGAAAGCAGCTCAACTCAGCTACAAAGACGCGAGAGAGATGGTGGTCCTCGCGGTCGGGAACGCATACCTGCAAGCCATTGCCGCGTCTGCGCGGGTTGAAACCGCAGAAGCTCAAGTCAAAAGTGCGCAGGCATTATCCGATAAAGCCTCTGACCAGTTGAAGGCCGGACTTACTCCCGCGATCGATGCGCTTCGCGCGCAGGTCGAATTGCAGACCCGCCAGCAGCAACTCATTGTCACGCGCAATGATCTTGCAAAGTTGACGTTGAGCGTTGCTCGTATCATCGGTTTGCCTCCGGGACAGCCATTTGTCCTGACGGAAAAAGCCCCGTATCAGTCTCTTACGCCCCTTCCGCTCGATACCTATCTGCAACGTGCCTACGATGGACGCGCCGATTATCAGGCGGCCGTAGTTCAGGTCCGAAGCGCCGAGCTTTCCAGGCGCGCCGCTTCGGCCGGACACTATCCTACGATCGGCGTCGATGCGAACTTGGGCGATATCGGCGTCACCCCGAGTCAGTCGAACGGCACGTGGCAGGTCAATGGAGGCGTCAACATTCCGATCTTCGCCGGCAACCGGGTGCACTCCGACGTCCTCGAAGCGGATGCCAAATTGAAGCAGGCGCGTTCCCAACTGGGTGATCTTCGGGGACGAATTGATTACGAAGTCCGCACGGCTGTCCTCGATTTGAATGCTGCCGCCGAGCAAGTGGAAGTCGCGCGTAGTTCTGTCGAATTGGCCGAGCAGGCTTTAGCACAATCGCAGGATCGATTTACTGCAGGCGTGGCTGACAATTTGGAAGTTGTACAAGCGCAGGAATCGGTCGCCAGCGCCCACGAGAGTTATATTCAAAGTCTTTACGCTCATAATCTAGCAAAAGTCGAGCTGGCGTATTCCATCGGCGATGCCGAACAGGGCGTCAGGCGATATTTGAAAGGCAATCAATAGCGTATGGAACAAACCACGACTCAGAGCCCTCCTTCCGGCGCATCACGGCCCGCAAGCGAGAATCCGGAAACCACAACGAAGCCCTTGCCGGCTACCGAAAAGGACTATCACACCCGTCCGTCCCGCACGCAAAGTTCCGGCTTCCGCATCGCTGTCGTGATTGCCATCGTCGTTTTGCTGGTAGTGGGCTTCTTCGCGTATCGCTATTTCACCAGCTATGAGTCGACGGACGACGCCCAGATCGACGGACACATCAACTCGATCAGCGCACGTATTACAGGCCACGTCACCAAGCTGAGCGTGGACGACAACCAACTTGTAACCGCTGGAACAGTATTGGTCGAGATTGACCCCGCGGATTATCAAGTTGCCTACGAGCGTGCCAAGGCGGATTTCGCTGATGCGCAGGCCGCTGCTCTCGCCGCTGGAGTCACAGTTCCCATCACATCGGTGAACACCAGCAGCCAGGTTTCCTCCAGTGAAGCGGATGTGAACAGCGCTCGCGCGGGAATTCAAGTCGCAAAGCAACAGTTTCAGGCCGCTCAAGCTGAGTTGCAGGAAGCGGACGCGAACAACGTTAAGGCTCAGAACGATCTCGGTCGCTACAAGCAGCTGGTCGATAAGCAGGAAATCTCGCAGCAACAGTACGACCAGGCTACTGCTGCATCGAAGGCCAGCGCAGCCGCCGTAGAAGCAGCCCGAGCCAGCGCCGACGCAGCTCAGCAGCAGGTGACACAGGCGGAAGGCAAGCTCGTGCAGGCACAGGCGAACTGGCGTCAAGCTCAAACTGCGCCCAAGCAGATGGAGATCACGCGCGCCAAAGCCGATTCAGCATTGGCTGAAGCGCAGCGCAAGAAGGCCGACCTAGACCAAGCCCAACTGAATCTTCAATACACAAAGATCGTTGCTCCCGTAAACGGCATCGTAAGCAACCGAACGGTTGAAGTCGGTCAAAACGTTGCGCCCGGACAAGAGCTGATGAAAATCATCAATCTCGATGACATCTGGGTCATAGCCAACTTCAAAGAGACGCAACTCCGCAACATGAAGGTCGGTCAGCACGTCACGATTGAAGTCGACGCCAATGGTAGAGATTACAAGGGCAAAGTAGATAGCATCGCCGGAGCCAGCGGAGCGCGCTTCAGCCTGTTGCCTCCGGAAAATGCGACCGGCAACTACGTGAAAGTCGTGCAGCGTATTCCCGTCAAGATCGTTCTCGATCCCGGTGAGAATAGCGATCACCAGTTGCGTCCTGGAATGTCTGTCACGCCCAAGGTGGGTATTCGCGAATGAGTGCTGGCGCGGCCACAATGGATCAGGCCGACGCCTGGCGTCCCGCGGTCAATCCGTGGATTATCGCGCTGGCGGTCACGCTGGCGACGTTCATGGAGGTGCTCGACACCTCGATCGCGAACGTCGCGTTGCCGCACATTGCGGGCAGTCTCTCGGCCGGACAGGACGAGAGCACCTGGATCCTTACTTCTTATCTTGTCTCCAATGCTATCGTCCTTCCTCTGAGTGGCTGGCTCTCCTCGATCGTTGGCCGCAAGAATTTCTACATGGGCTGCGTGGCGCTGTTCACCATCAGCTCTTTCATGTGTGGACTGGCGCCGAACCTGGCAGTGCTGATCATCTGCCGTGTCCTGCAAGGTGCGGGCGGCGGCGGATTGCAGCCTAGCGAGCAGGCGATTCTCGCGGACACTTTTCCGCCGGCGAAGCGAGGCATGGCGTTTGCCGTTTACGGAATGGCAGTCGTTACGGCTCCAGCGATCGGTCCAACGCTCGGCGGCTGGATCACTGACAACTTTACGTGGCGCTGGATCTTCTTCATCAACATTCCCGTCGGCATTCTTTCGATCCTGCTCACTTCGCGCCTGATTCAGGACCCTCCTTACTTCAAGCGACGCAAGCTGAGTGAAACCAAGATCGACTACGTCGGTCTCGGATTCGTCGCGCTTGGCCTCGGTGCGCTTCAGATAGTTCTCGACAAAGGCCAGAGAGACGACTGGTTCGAGTCGAACTTCATTCTCACGTTGACTCTGATCGCTACGTCAGCTTTGCTCTTTGTGATCGTCTGGGAGTGGAGACACAAAGATCCCATCATCGATCTACATCTGTTCCGCGATCGAACCTTTGGCGTCTCGAATCTCCTGATGTTCATGCTCGGCTTCGCTTTGCTCGGCAGCACGTTGCTTCTCCCTCTCTTCTCGCAAACGCTGCTCGGTTACACGGCGGAGCAGGCGGGGCTGGCGCTGATGCCGGGCGGCTTCACCATCATTCTTCTATTGCCTTTGGTAGGTTTTCTGCTCTCGCGTTACACGCCGCGATGGCTCCTTTTACTAGGCCTCGTAATTCTGTCGGCTTCGCTCTTTCACATGACCGGCTTCAATCTTGAAATGGATTTCAAGAGCGTGGCCAATGCGCGCATGATTCAGGCGGCTGGGATGGCGTTCCTGTTTGTTCCCATTAATACTGCGGCGTACGCGTTTCTCCCGCGGGATAAGAACAATGCCGCGTCGGGCCTCATGAACCTCGCGCGAAACATAGGCGGAAGTGTCGGTATTTCCGTCGTGACCACGATGCTCGACCGCCGGACGCAATTGCATCTGAACAATCTTGCCGGCAATCTCAACTCCGGCAGCGCCGCATTTCAGTCGATGGTTCAAGGTGCATCGCGCGCGATGATCGCGCATGGCGCGAGTGCGGCCCAGGCTACGCAACAAGCCTATGCCTTGGTCCAGGGCACAGTCGAACGGCAAGCGACCATGCTCGCCTACCTGGATTGCTTTTGGTTTCTTGCGGTTGCCATCATGGCCATGATTCCCATGGTATTCCTGATCAAAAAAACTAAACCGGGCGGCGGAATGGCAGTACACTAGACCGCGCTATGTTCCGCCTGGTCACCATCGAGCGCGAGTATGGTTGCGGCGCCGGTTCCATTGCTGCGCAATTGGCCGATCGTCTTGGCTGGAAACTCTGGGACCAACTTCTCACCGAAGAGATTGCTCGTCTCGCCCATGTAGATCAATCCGCCGTGCGGCGCTGCGATGAGCGAATGGATAGCCGCTTACATCGTCTCGCGAAATCCTTCTGGCGCGGCAGCTACGAGCGCAATTCCGGGAAGGCTGGAAATCTGGTGTTCGATACCGACTGCATGATGGAGATGATGCAGGAAATCATGAACCGGATTGCGCGGGAAGGGAACGCAGTCATCGTCGGACGCGGCGCTCCGTATTTCCTGCGCGAGAACCCCGATACGTTTCATGTCTTCTTGTACGCGCCTCGCGCCGAGAAAATCCGACGCACGATCGTCGACGGACACACTGCCGAAGAAGCCGAAGACCGCGTCGATTCCGTGGACCGCGAACGCATCGCGTACGTGAAACACTACTTCAACGCCGATTGGCCGACGCGATCGCTTTACCATGCGATGCTGAATACAGCGGTGGGAAATGAATCCGTGGTGAAGACGATCCTCGATACGATGCGGATTGTTGAAGGCGGTCCGAAGGCAACGGACTACGAACACGCGGACGTGCAAGTCTCGCGATAGCAGAAATCACCGGAAAACTTAACCACCATGCGTTGCTTGTGGCCGCATCGGACGTGGCGGAGCGGGGCAGCAATCCGGCGCGCACACATCTTGTCGCGGACCGAAGGATCCTAAAGCGCGGCGTTCGACACCTTCCATACGCTCGAGAATCAACTCACGAATCATCGCGATGAATTTGGAATGAACTCCCACGGTTTTCGCGCGCGCCATCGGCAGCGCAAGCGATTCACACAGATGGCGAGCCTCGATGTCGAGATCGTAGAGCACTTCCATGTGATCGGAGATGAAACTGATCGGCGCGATCACGACGGCGCTGGCCAAATCTTTCTCATTCACTTCGCGCAGGTAGTCGAGGATGTCGGGCTCGAGCCAAGGCTGTCCGGGAGCGCCGCTGCGGCTCTGATAGACGAGCACATCGTTCTTGATGCCAATTCGCTCAGAGACGAGTTTCTTCACTTCCTCCAATTGACGAACGTAGTCGCTGGTGTTCGCCATCGAGAGCGGAATGCTGTGCGCGACGTAAACAATCTGGACATTTTGCTTTGCATCGGCGGGAAGTTGCGCGAGAGCATCGCGCACGCGATCTTCGGTTGCGTCGATGAATCTCGGATGATTAAAGAATGCGCGGATCTTGTCGACTGCTGGAGCTTCCGCGCCAACTTCTACCTGGGCACGAATGATGTCTTCGCGATATTGGCGACAGCCTGAGTAAGAACTGTACGCGGAAGTCACGAACGCAAGCGCGCGCTTCACGCCATCGGTGTTCATCTGGCGCAGCGTATCGGCGAGCATCGGATGCCAATTGCGATTTCCCCAATAGACGGGCAGCTTGGGTCCATGCTGCGCGAGTTCGTCTTTGATCGCGGCGATCAGTTCGCGGGTCTGCTGGTTGATGGGACTTTTTCCGTCGAAGTGATAGTAGTGCTCGGCGACGGCGAGCAGGCGTTCGCGTGGAACGTTTTTTCCGCGCAGGACGTTCTCAAGGAAAGGAATCACGTCCTCTTTGGATTCGGGACCGCCGAAGGAGACAACAAGAATGGCGTCGTAGTTCATGCGTGTGGGCTAAGTTTTTTCCTGTGGATAAATCGCGAAAAAAAGTGGGACAACAGCTCTCGAGAGGGTGATTCAGGAGTGTTCCATTTCGGGAAATCCGGGGTTGTGAGGGCCCCCCCCTCCCCCCCACCCCTTGGAAAGGCTCGACTGGCGCGGGTTTTGCAAAAAGTGTCTGCAAAATCTTGAGGCCGTAGGAGTTAGAGGTCAAAATCTTGAAAAGAAAAGAGTTGCGGACGTTTGCGACGCCCAGCCCTCTACCGCCTCCGCCTTGACCATGATCTGCTTAGTCTGTTGAGTGGGTCAAGGTCAGATGTCACATCGGAGTTGTGGATCGCTTCGGCATCCCGGCGGCTCCGCGACCCTTGTCCTGTTCTTTGTTCCAAGTGCCGTTCCCGATGCCGTCTTGTTGCGTTACGAAATCAAGAGAACTTAGCCATCGACGAGGGGGGAACCCACGGCCCGCACCATTCGATTTTAACGAGAGGAATAGCGACTTGTGTCGGCGACATTTCTACCCGCCCTTGCCAAAGACGCAAGGACGGGGCACCCCGCGGATGTGGAAGGGAAAGAAAACGCAAGGGGCGAGTGGTCCGGCGCGTGAACCTGGGTGTTGGGTCCAACTTCGCCAGATCCGCACATCGCAGGTGTATGCTCCTCTTTGGTCTTCCGCTCCTGCGATAAAGGGGGAATCGTCGATGCGACAACTATCGGCTTTGCTCTTATCAATCTTCCTGATGTCGATCGCGTATGCACAGAGCAAACCGGAGCCTATCCGGCTGTGCGTTTCCACACTAAAGAATAGTTCGTTGAATGCTCTCGATATGACCTGGCAGCGAAATCAACTCATGAAGGCGTTCGAACGAATTAACAAAGGCAAGGATGTGACAAAGGGGAAGGTTGCACGCATAGAAACTGTACTGCTCGAATCAGACACAGAGGCCGATCCCGCCGTACGAGAGAACAACTGTCAGTTCATTTTGCACACCAATTTAATTGAACTCGTACATTCTGGTTCGACTGACATAGGTACGCCGCGACCCCGACCCGTCGAGATCGGGAACGCCCGGGGCGATCCTGGGGCAAACGCGTCCGACGAAAACAGGGCCAGTGTTGAGTACCGGGTCATGCGGGCGGGAGAACTTGGAGTGTGGACTTCTGACGTGGTCCACGCGCACGATTCATCACCGGATGAAATTCTGGTCTCGCACCTTATGGACCAGGTAGCGAGTCGAGTCGCCGACGAGTTGCGGAAAGCAAGCTCGGCGCGGCCACAGTAGGGAGTCAGTCCAACCGTTCTTCGTGATCATTGGTCAATGACGCGAGCACGCGGCCTAGAGATGAAGGCGGTCCGTGAGTTAGTCCCGGGAAGTCGACGTTTGGACCCGCGTGACAGCCAGTTCTCCCGAGTCATCGCTCCACGGCGTTGGCTATTATTGATTTTTCAACGCGTGAAACGGCGATATTCGCGAACGATCAGCGAACCTTTTGCTTGCTGGAGTCTTCGAAGCACCTTAGTCGATCTGATAGCTGTTTCGATCCTTGGATCAATTTCCCGGCTTCAGCAATCAAAAGGACAGTATTCCTGTTCAACTCCTCGATCCTCCGTCGCAACGACGAAGACTCTTCTTCAGGATGTTGCAAACTAGGCATGACCTGCGTGCTGCTCAGCAGCATTGGGGACCTCCGTTGCGGAATTATCGGATTGCACAAAAAACCGACGCCCGGAACGGGCACGGCGGAGGGATGTGTAAAGGGACATGCACAGTGTAGCACTCTAGTTCAAACGCGGACCATCCGCTTCTAGAGGTTCTCTTGGATAAAGCGGGGGCTGATGTGAACGTCCACTTGTATCAACGGTGAATCACCAACCGCCTTAAAGCTGTGAATCTCGCCGGCCTTGATAACAAAGATGTCTCCAGCGCCGGCCTCGAAGGTGTTGCCGTTTACGGTCCACACGCCCCGTCCTTCACGGATGAACTGGATCTCGTCGTACGGATGCCGGTGCGGACCCGGCCCGGAACCGGGCTTTCCATGGAACAAGAACACGGAAACGCTGGTGTCGCCCTGATCAGCTCCAACAAATTCATGCGAACTACCAACGAAAGGCAGGTTCTCTTGGCGTATGTGAAGCATCTTTCGTGATCCTCCTGCCCGATTGGATGAGCCTAGCCATGATTTGGCTCCGCGAATGCCAATGGGCGCCGTGGCGATTTAACATCCATCAATGACTCTGAGAATTGGCCAGCCTCCATCCCCTCGTAGGCTCGTTCTACCTTGCAGTCACGGCCTCTTCGCGCCGCAACAGCGGCAATCGCCAGCCAAGGCGAGTATGCGAGCGATGGTCCAGCTTGATCTTTAGATCTTCTCCGGAAGCTAAATCTCAGCTGTCGGTGCCCTTAAGTCCCGCTTGCAGGTCCGGCCAGGATGTAGCAGCGGATGAACCGCCGATCCGAAAATAGTAAGATGTCTCAGCTTTTTTACAAGGAGCCCAGTGTGCCAAAGGAGCTCATGCCAGAGATCCAAGAGGATCTGCTTCGCGCGTTTCTTGAGCATATCCCGGACGGGGTGTACTTCAAGGACCGAAAGAGCCGTTTTGTGCGCATCAGCCGATCGTTGGCGGCCAGGTTCGGACTGAGCGACCCATCTCAGGCAATCGACAAAACCGATTTTGACATGTTCAGTGAAGAGCATGCGAAACAGGCATTCGCCGACGAACAGAACATCATTCGCACGAGCAAGGCGATCGTTGAGGCCGAAGAAAGAGAGACATGGCCGGATGGGCGTGAGACTTGGGTACTCACGACCAAGCTGCCATTGACCGACAGCAAGGGAAATGTCATCGGTACGATGGGCATTTCTCGCGACATCACTGAGCGTAAACGCGTCGACCGCGAATTGGAGAAATATCGGGCTCGCCTGGAAGAACTTGTTGCGGAAAGAACTGCCGAGCTGATGCGGGCAAACGAAGAACTCGAACATGATGTCGCGGCACGCAAGATCGCAGAGCAAGAGCTGGCCAGATCAAACGCGGTCTTAGAAAACCTTTCCCTGATGGATGAACTTACCGGACTCTACAACCGCAAGGGATTTTTTGCGCTTGCAGAGCATCGGCGAAAGCTGGCCTCTCGCAGTGAAGAGCCTTTCTGCATAGCCTTCGTCGACCTGGACGGCCTGAAAAGAATCAACGACACGTTCGGTCACCAAGAAGGGGACCGTGCTTTGCTGGATGCCGCGAATGTGCTGAGAAACAGCTTCCGTGAATCGGATGTTCTCGCCCGGCTCGGAGGTGACGAGTTCGCCGTTTTCATTGCGGATGCCGTGGAGGACAAGATCGCCGGAATCAGAACGCGGATTCAACAGAATTTGACCATTTGTAATGCTGCGGCGGATCGCCGCTATCCTCTTTCGTTCAGTACAGGGATCGCTTCGAGTGGTCCGAATTATTCTGATATTGAGACTCTGTTAGCCCGAGCTGACACCCTGATGTACGAGCAGAAGAGTAACAAGCAAATTTCTCGGGACGAAACCACTGGATTGGAACCGACGGACAATTGACCAGATCCAGCGCGTTGTTGCACACCATCCAGCGCCTGTGAAGAACTTCCGGTCCGGCGCTGACAAATCGGGCACGCTGCGCCGGAGCACAGTGCCTCCCACCAATCATGATCGTTCCACGGGTTCATATCATTCAGCTTGCACGTTTCGATACGAAATCAGAATACAGCGGCAATGAAGGTCCCCCGTGCTGAGTCGATTTCAATCGTTCCGTTTCCAACTGATTCGCAATGGGACTCGGATACATGGGCTTTCCCTAAGGCACAGATTTGCGAGAAGTCGCTAGAATTTTAACGCAGCCATCCGGGTCTGGTGCATCGACCTCAGGCATCGCGCTTCATGAAGGGAGAACGCTTTGGGTTGGGCAGCGGCGGCGAAGTGCTACACGCCCCTTCCGAGCGAGAGCCACAATAAGACCCAAAAACATGCCTGCGCCGCATCGCATTTTGCTAAGAAATAACCGGGCTGAACGGAGGTGACGATGGCAAGCACCAAGGCGATCGGGGAGGCAAGAACTCCGGTCCAAAAAAGCGCGACGAGCAGAGTGTCGCCCCACCTCAATTCAGCCATTGTGAAGATTGCAAGGGCGCAAATCCATGACAGGTGAGAGAGCAAAAGACCTACGATGTAACCATAGTGTTTCCATTTAGTCGGCCGAGGACCGCGGTCCCGACGAAAAGCAAGGGTTGCTCGAACCAAGTAAACCAGCGCAATCAGCGCCGAGCCTCCAAGCAGCAGCGCTGGTATCCATTTCATACCGAATCCTTTTGGTGAGGCGCGCTGGCCAGCCTAACAGAAAAGCCGCCCATCTAACGGGCGGCTTTTCTGACGCTGGGCTGACTTGATGCGTCGGCCCCTGCTCTCTCCCACGATTAATCGGGTACGGTGATTCTCAAGATTTGTCCTCCACCTGCCGGCAAGCCGAATCCCCAGTTCGAAACGTACAGATTGCCGTCGGGACCAAACGTCATGGCCGTCGGCAGAGCAAGCTGCATCGTGGTGCCATCGGCGATGACGGTGTAATTGTTCTTGCCGTCCACACGAAGAATCTGCGCCGTGAACGGAGTTGGGAAAGGATTTCCGGTGGTGTTTTCGAGGACGTAGAGGCGGTGTTTGGAATCGAAAGCCAATCCTACGATGTCGCTGAACCCCATGTAGACCGTCGTGATCGCCCCATCGGGAGTGATCTGCATAATTTTCGACGAGCCATCTTTGATGGGAAAGGTGTCGAGGTTTCCGACAAGAAAGTTGTGGCCGTCGAATGCCAGAGCGGTGGGGACGATATGGCCTTGCACATTCGAGATATCGGCGACTCGGTGGATCGCGCCGGCTGGTGTGATTTCGTCCAACTCTCCGTGGTTGGGTTCAATGGTAAAGAGCGAGCCATGAGCACCGATCATGCTGTACCAGGTGCCGTCGGGCTCAAAGTCATCCGGATTTGGATTTGCGACTGGGTGTGACTTAACGAACGCCGACAGGTTGGCGATGCCGACGCGCTTGCCATCGGGACGGACGCGGAGCACTCCGTTGTCAGTGCCTACGAGTCCATGGGAGCACCCAGCTCCGGCGAGCACAGCGTACAATCTGCCGCCAAGAAATGCGACATCCCCGACACCGCTGACTAAGCTACCTTGCGACACTGAGGTCTGGCTCGAGGGAAGGTTGTCGGAGACCGTGGTTACAGTTCCATCTGAGGCGACCTTTGATATCCGGCCAGTGTATCCGCCCGTATAAGGACCGACCGGACTGGGAACTTGCGTGCATGTCCCGACCGTGGAGAGTGTGCCTCCGGCACCGCCTTCAGCCACGTAGAGATTGCCATCTGGACCGAACTTGAGACCTCGAGGATTATTTAGCCCCGTCGCGAAGACGGTTATCGTTTGCGCAAGTACGGAAGGCGCAATTGCCAAGGCAAGCACGCCTGGCAGCAGAAAGAATCGTGCCGCTCTGGAAACGCTTTTCATTTGGAATGTCGCTCCTTGGATCCGGTTGATCCAGGGTCGGAGTTATCGCATTGACCCGGAGCAAGGGCAATACAAAGCGAGTCACACCCGAGTCATTTGGAGGTCACGGCCCAAAATCATGAAATGAATGATCTTTCCTGCCCGTGGGCTTGACAGCGGAGAGGAGTAAAGTTCAGAATTCCTCAGCGCTCGCCCTGTTTGTGTGCGTGGCTGCTGGGGCCCCTTCGCACGCCATGATCCCTTCGACTACTATGCCGGGAGTCGCACGCTTTGGACCGTATGAGGTCGACGTGCGTTCGGGAGAGCTCCGAAAGTTTGGCATCCGGATCAAGCTCGGGGAACAACCGCTCAAAATCCTGATCCTGCTGATGGAGCGTCCGGGAGCACTGGTCACGCGAGAGGAACTGCGCAGCCAGCTCTGGTCGGACGATACGTTTGTTGATTTCGACCATGGCCTCAACTCGGCGGTGCAGCGGCTGCGCGAGAGTTTGTCGGATACGGCAGAAAAGGAGCAGTGGATTGAAACCGTGCCTCGGCGCGGCTACCGGTTCGTGGGTTCGGTGGAGTGGAGCAAACCGAGCGGCTCGACGCACGCCCCGGTACCCTTGGAAGCAAAGAGTGAAAAGCCACCGGCAGTTGTTGCGCCTCCTCCGCAGCATCCAGAAGTCGCAGCGAAGCGTGGGCTCGGCTGGCGGTTCGCCGCGTTGGTCGTGATTCTTGTTCTAGCAGGCGCCGGCATCTTCTTCTATGTGCGCAACTTCTATGTGCGCAACGCAGGAAAGGCCAAAGCGGGCACGATCCGGTCCGTTGCGGTTCTGCCGCTGGAAAATCTCATGGGCGATTCGTCGCAGGATTATTTTGTCGATGGGATGACCGATGAACTGATCACGGCTCTCGCCGAGAATAGCGGATTACGGGTGATCTCTCGAACTTCCGCCATGCAATTTAAGAAGGTTCATCGGCCATTGCGCGACATCGCGCACGACCTTGGCGTAGACAGCATTCTCGAAGGGTCCATCTCCCGATCAGAAAAACGGGTACACATGACGGTGCAGCTCATCTATGCGCCCACCGACACGCATGTCTGGGCGGAAAGTTACGACAGGGACCTGAGTCAAGCGGTTGCGCTGCCCACGGAGCTCTCCCAAACGATCGCGAAGGAAGTGCGGCTGGCTGTTTCGACCCCGTCCCTAGAGCGCCACGTAAATCCTGAAGCCCACGACGCTTACTTGCACGGACGCTATTTCTGGTTCAACGACAACGACGGCCCCGCGCTTACCTATTTTCAGAAGGCGGTACAGC
Organism: uncultured Acidobacteriota bacterium; assembly: GCA_963787685.1. Taxonomy (GTDB): domain Bacteria; phylum Acidobacteriota; class Terriglobia; order Terriglobales; family Acidobacteriaceae; genus Sulfotelmatobacter. The sequence goes on along the minus strand of CAWBED010000013.1, from coordinate 836,596 downwards.
TTCAGCCTGACTATGCCGCGGCCTGGAGCGGAATCGCAGACTTTTATGGTGGGCGCGCCGTAGGAGGCCTAATTTCGCCGCAGGAAGCCAGCCTTTATTGGGAGACCGATGCTCGCAAGGCCCTGGAACTCGACCCATCGCTCGCCGACGCTCACAATTCCCTGGCCGCATTCTATTTCTTTTCGGCGTGGGATCTGGCGCGTGCTGAGTCGGAATCGAAGCGCGCAATCGAATTGAATCCGAATTTATCGGAAGCGTTCCATATCTATTCGTACATTTTGATGGTGTTGAACCGTGATCCGGAGGCAATCGCAGCGCAAAAGAGGGGTATGGAAGCAGACCCGTTTGCGCGTCCCTGGGCTCTGGGCTACACCTACTATCGTTTACGGCATTTCGATGCCGCGCTGAACGAATTACGCCTGCGCGAGTTGGCCAACCCGAAAAACGGCGCTCTCCACGATATTCTCTCGGATACGTATCACGCCTTGGGAATGGATCAGGAGGCTGTTGAAGAGTGGGCGCAGAGCTATATGGTACAAGGAAACCCCGATTCAGCCGCGGCCGTGCGTCATGCTTTCGACCTTGGCGGATATCACGCTGCCGCCGAATGGCGGCTCAATGCACTGAAGCGTGCCGCGCACAAGAGCTATACATCCTCGTTCTGGCTAGCTTATGAGTGCGCTCAGGCCCTACATAAGGACGAAGCGCTTCAGCAACTGGAAAACGCATATCGCGAGCACTCACCCAGATTGATTTTTCTTGCGAACGAACCGGTGTTCGACTTCCTGCACTCCGAACCTCGCTATCAGACAATCGTACGAAACATGAAACTCCCCGAAGGTCGTTGAGGGCGGGCTTGACCGCCTGCCCAGTTTTCGCAACGTAGCAATCGATGCCACCATGGCCCTCTACCTCTGCCGCCTGCGTGCGGCATCATCGATGCCAGCGCATCCAAACGGCGCAAGGACCGGGGCAACCACGGTTTTTGATAGTGATGGAAAAACGGGAGGGTATGACCTTCCCGCATCCGGGTCCCACTGGTGGTATTGTTCCACTCAGTTTTTGCCTGATTTCGTCGCAACCGATGGGCCGTCACGCCCTGTCCTATCTTTGAGGTGACAGAAAATGAGCTACACAGTCGGGGATGGGACCGTGGTATTCGCGGTAGCGGCCGGGATTGTTGGGTATCTTTATGTCAGACATCTGGGTCGGCAGAAGAAGCTCGAGATCATTCATCAGGAGCGGATGGCGGCGATGGAAAAGGGAATTCCGTTGCCGGAGTTTCCGATGGAACCGGTGCGGGAACGGCGTCCGGATCCGACCGTCCTGCCGATTTTGGGGATCGTTCTTTTGACTCTCTCGGTTGGAACGATGATTGTGCTGTTCATTACGCTTGACGCTGATTCGCACAGCTTTTGGATAACGCCGCTGCCATTCAGTTTCTTGGGCGTGGGGTTGATCGCGTTCCATTTCTTAAAGGGTGCGGCTCGACGCTAACCCTTGGTCGAAACCGACTCTCAACTCGTAGCCCGCGCGCAGAGCGGGGACCAGCAGGCATTCGCGGAACTGGTTCGCAGGCACAAAGCTCAAGTATTTCGACTCGCAGTATCGATTTTGGGGCGCGAGTTCATTCCGGAAGCCGAAGACGTGACCCAAGAAGTGTTTCTCAAGGTTCACAATGCAATCGCGTCATTTCGAGGCGAGGCCGAATTCAGCTCGTGGATTTACCGGATCACGTTCAACCAAGCAGTGAACTTGAAAGCGCGAGTCCGCTTCCGAAGCCCACACGCGGACGAGACAGTTCTATATGACGTCGCGACTCCTGAACCTGGGCCCGACCGGAGGGCTGAAGTGGCTCAGCGTAACCAGGCTCTTGCCGACTGTATGGGAACGCTCCCGGAGGTCTATCAATCGGCGTTGCGTCTTTACTATTGGCTCGGCTGCGACGTGGGTGAAGTGGCGGAACTGCTCGGAGTGCCCGAGAATACTGCGAAATCATATCTGCACCGCGCGCGACAGATTCTGCACGGCATGCTGAAGGAGAAAGGATATTCCTGTGACTGAAATGGAACCCTACGAAGCCGGAATCGACCGTTTGTTGCGACGTTCGATGGATGCGCCCGCGCCGACTCTTTCTTCGGATTTCGAGGAGCGCTTGATGCGTAAGGTGGGTCAAGAGTCCGCGGGTCTCGACCGATATGGACGCATGGTGCTGACCGGCTATGGCCTGGCATCGATTGTGGTTTCGGGAGTTGTCATGCGCGCACAAGGCCTCGGTTGGGGAACGATTGCAGTAACAATCCTGGGGCCGCTCGCCCTGGTTGCAGCCGCACCTTGGGTGCGGCGGCTTGGACAGATGCAGTAAGATGCTCCTGCTGCGTAGCGTTCCAAGTGGTGATCGTCGCCATGACCTTGCATTATGATCGACCGCAAATGCGCGACGATCATCCGCTTCAACGAAGATGGTTTCTGCTCGCTCGAGTTCCAGCCCTATTGTTTTTCGCCAGCGGCTTCTTGTGTTTCGCCCAGCCTCAGCAAAGCGTGCAGCCGGCTGCGCCAGTCCCTCCGCAGGAGGTCTCGAAGCAATCTACTGCGGAAGCTCCATCGTTCACCTTCAAGGTGGTCACTCGCATGGTCGTCGTGGAGGTGGTCGCCCGAGACCGCGAAGATAATCCGGTGCGAGACCTGACGGCTGAAGATTTGACTGTCTCGGAGACCATCGATGATTCGGGCGAGCTTCCTGAGAAAATTGCTTCGTTTCGCGCCGTCACTGGACCTAGGGAGCAGCGTGCTGACAGCGGAATTGTATTGAGCTGGCTGCACAAGTCGTTCTGTGGACTGACCGGAGCCTATGAGCTTTCCTACTATCTTTCTCCTGAGAGCCAAAAGGACGGCCTGCACCGCATTTCTGTGACAAGTTCCCGGAAAGACCTGACGCTCTATTTTCGTCCAGGATACCGAATCGAAGCGGACAGGCCTGCGGCGCTGAGTGCCGATGAACTTGCCGACAAGCAAAGCAAACTTCAACGGGAAGCGCAGCTGGTTGCGGAATCGGAAAAGAAGGAGCATCCGGAGCTGGAACTCGCGATGATCGCGTGTTACGACACACTCAATATCACCGCGTTTAAGGTGGGTGTTCAGAAGACGATTTCCGAACAAGGCTCGGCGTATGAGTTTGATGTCCCGGGCAGTTATTTTGCATCGCTTCCCGTATCCGGGCGTACGCATCCGACGCAGCTAGATTTTTCAATTTGCACGTTTGAATCCGACGGACACCCGATTCTTCACTTTGATGGAACCGTATTGGCCGGGAAAAATTCGGAAGACTACCACGTCATTGCCGCGCAAGGCTTCTCGCACATAGTGAAGTTCGATGCGCAGCAACCGGGGAGTGCGCAGGCACTCTCCGCACGGATCGTGGTCCGCGATCGTAACACGGGGGCATTGGGCTCAGGAGAAATGCTGTTGCTTCCGTTGAGCCACAATTCTTTCCCGGCGCCGATCCCGGAAGGAAAAACGACGTCGGTGTTTGGAACAACTAATCGGACGAATCCGCTTGCGTTGTGCGGAGATGTATACCAACTAGCTCCTTGGACAACGCATCTTCCTCGATTCTCGGAGATTGACGCAGTAGCGCCCATCTATTCGACTTCTCTCGGCGTTTATTCACGCTTCTTTACCGAGGGCATTCCGGGAGTGACCAGCCGCACGGAATGGTTCGGGATTAACTACCAGGGAGTCTTTGGAGTGGATAAACCTGGTAAGTATGAATTTGATCTTCTCTCGGACGACGGCGCAAAGGTCTACATCGACGATAAGTTGATCGTGAGCGATGACACTCTGCACCCGGCACAGGGTTCGCGAGGCAACGTCCAACTTAGTGCGGGAGCGCACTACATTCGGGTGTCGTACTTTCAGGGACCTCGGACGGAAGTGGCTTTGGTTCTGCTGGTGAAGCCTCGATGGCGATCCTGGCGCCTATTCGATACGAGAGATTTCCCGGACCCGGGAAATGCGTCTGCCCAGAGACAGAAATTGCCAGAACCGTGACTTCGTACGTGTGTAGCGCGGTAAGATAAGTCGACCGCTATCGTCTTTTTCGCTTTACTGCAGCTTGCAGAGGTTGATCAGGTCGTTGGCGATTTGGAGCGCGCCGGCTTGCGTATTCGCCAGTGAATGCATGCCACCGGCGACACAGGCTTGGGCCTTATTGCTGGTGATGTTGTTGAACCAGTCCTGGCCGATTGGAATAGCAGAGCTATTGTCGGCACCGCCGAAGACAAGATTCACATACGTCTTGGGGAAATTGTAGTTGGCTCCGGGCGCTTCCGCGCTGTCTCCGAGGAAGAAGTTCAATCCGCCTGGCGGCAGAGTTCCGTTGACCGCATTGCTGCAGACCGCAGTGGCGCCGCTAGGATCGTACGCCGGATCCCAGACCGGGGCGTCCGCTTTGCCGAAACAGGTTCCGAGCGAAGTGCTCGACCCGCATTGGACGGGCAACTTACCCTCCGTGCACCCGCAGCCCCAATCGAGACGACCTGTTGGCGGTCCGCTGGTGACTTCGGCCATCGAGAGAATGTTGCTGTTGGGATATTGCGATAACGCGTAGGCGAGAGCTCCCGCGCCGCCGCTGTTTGCGGTCGCGCAATAGGGGAGGCTCGTGTTGTTCTGGATGTTGTTGTAGATCCACTGAGTGACGGTTGCGTATCGGCAGGCGTCTGCCATCACGCCTCCGGGGCCTTGCGCCCAGCCGTCAGGCTGATTGCTGTTGAACGGCGTTCCCCAAGAAATCTGCACGGTCGTGAAGCCGGCGGTCAATACGTTCTGAACCGCGGTGCTGCCGAAGGTGAAGATGCTGTCGTACAAGCCGTTGCCGTCCGTTCCGGTGTTGTAGGTCACGGTTCCCAGCGAAGATCCGGTTGGCGTGTTGGTCTTTACGTACGCCTGCACCTCGGGAACGTTAGGGCAAGAAACCGTCATCTGCTGGCAGACGCCGTTTTTGATCGATCCTGAACAAGAAACGCTCGAGACGCCGCTGACTGTTCCCAAAGCTCGAGTCGCTCCGGTGGCACAGCTGGCAGAGATGGTGACGGGGGCGGTAATGGTTCCCGTGGAGTAAACCGGGAGGCAAGACTCACTCGCGGGCTGACTCGTGACGTACACCGTGTAGGTTGCGCCGCTGCTGTAACTCTTCGCGAATGTCTGAGTTGTGTTTCCCGTAAAAGTGAGAGTGTTGCCTTGATCGTCTTGCATCACGACTGTCCCGGAAAGTCCTGTGACCGCGACGCTGATGGTGAGGTTATTTCCAGACGCAGCGCAAGTCGCTGTCACTGTGATATTTGACGTGATGGTTCCGCTGGCGTTGCTGCTCAAGGTGCAAGTTTGTCCGGTTGGCTGCGTCTGGACCGTCACCGAATATGTCGAGCCGCTGGCGAAGGACGTGGCGAAGGTCTGCGTGTTGTTCGAGGCGAAGCTCAGAGTGTCGCTCTTGCTGTCTTGCACGACAAGGGTTCCTGAAGTGAGTCCGGTTGTCACGACGCTGATTGTGTAATTCGAGACGCACGTGGCTGTGACGGTCGTGTTGGCGGTGATCGTTCCACTGGAGTTGCTGCTCAGAGTGCAGGTTTGTCCGGTGGGCTGAGTCTGGATCGTCACGGAGTACGTCGATCCGCTCGCGTAAGTCGATGCGAAGGTCTGCGTACTGTTCGTGGTGAAAGTCAGCGAGTCGGACTTGCTGTCATTCACGACCAGCGTTCCAGTAAGTCCGGTGACCGCGACGCTGAGATTGTAATTCGCTGAGCTAGCGGTGCAGGTTGCGGTGACCGTGATGTTGGCGGTGATCGTTCCGCTGGAGTTGCTGCTCAGCGTGCAAGTCTGACCGGTCGGCTGAGTCATGACTGTGACTGAGTACGTGGAGCCGCTCGCAAAGGTCGAGGCGAAGGTCTGGGTCGTATTGCTGGTAAATGTCAGTGTGTCGGATTTGCTGTCTTGCACAACCAACGTTCCGGATGTGAGGCCGGTGACGGCAACACTGATCTTGTAGTTTGTGGTATTCGCAGCGCAGGTCGCAGTGACCGTGATGTTCGAAGTGATATTTCCCTTTGCATTGGTGCTGAGCGTGCAAGTCTGTCCAGAAGGCTGCGTCTTGACGCGGACGGTATAGCTAGCGCCACTCGCATAGGTTTTGGCAAAGGTTTGAGTAGCGTTGGTGGTAAAGGTCAGCAAATCGTTATTGTTGTCTTGCATGACCAAGGATCCCGAAGTCAGCCCAGAGACGGCGACACTGATTGTGTAGTTAGCCGCTGAGGTGCACGTAGCCGTAACGGTGGTGTTGGCAGTCATCGTTCCCGTAGCGTTGCTGCTTAGCGTGCATGTTTGGCCGGAGGGCTGAGTCTTAATCCGGACGGTATAGGTCGCTCCGCTGGCGTAGGTTCTGGCAAAGGACTGGGTGTCGTTGGTGGTAAAGGTCAGGGTGTCGGTCTTGTTATCTTCCACGACGAGCGTGCCGTTGAGTCCAGCGACTGAAACGCTGAGCTTGTAATTCGTGGCGGCAGCGGAGGGCACGGTATTTGCGATGAACAAAAGAGAGCCCAACACTGTGAGCAGAAGATTGCGCGACCTCATACGAGCCTCCAACCGAATCCCGGGAATTGTGCCTAGTCGTATTTTCGTGATGTGTCCCTAGCGGAATCTGAACAGCGTAGCGAGACAGGGGGTTACCAGGGAGGGAAAACAAGTCTATTGCAGCAACATAGGGGCGTCAAGAGGCGAGTAGCAAGGGTTTTGAGCGAGCTCGCGAGATTTCAAGCTAGACCCTGCAAGAATTTGCAACATGTAATGCCGCAACCTTCCGAAGGAAAGCACTTACCGATAAATCGCTTGCGGAACAGTCGCCCGGCAAGGCGTAAACGGGTTGCACTTGATCATGTTCTTATCTCGTTGGCTCGATCGGTGAAGGCCGCAAATGCGATTCTATTTCGCCGCCGAAGCTGGCGAGCGCGATGCAGACGCAGCGACCGGATGCAGGGAAGCGGGACGATCCAAGGAAACGTCCATCTCAGTGAAACGTGGCAGAACTACATCGCGTCCTTTGCGCGTGGCCATATACAAACCCGAGACGCAACTGGCAACAATCCGAGCGGTGCCCGCGGTGGAAGCGTCGGTTGCCGTCGAAACCACGGCTTCGATGATGAGTTGAACAGTGTCATCGACTTCTTTTGCGAGACCCGCGGTTACGCCAATATTGATCGCCATCCAGGCTTTGCCGGGACGTTCGCCGTGGAGACCACCTTCTGCGTCCATTCTGGTGTGGGATCGTTCGTCCAGTTGCGCTCCGGCAAGCGAGGCGGTGACAGGAAAACGTTCGCCATCGGGCAATGAGACCTCGGTGAATCCTAGATATAGCAGTCCAGATCGGCTCAACCATTTCGGTGGCGTTTTCTTCATTACTTTGCCATCGAAGACAGTGCCGGCCGGCAACGCGATCTTGGAATCGATCAACACAGGTTCGAGAAGCCGCGCATGCACGGGATCTCCAGGCTTACTCTTCGACGCGCTGACGCTATTCAGTAACAGGAGTTTGCAACGCGTTCCGGCCGGGAGGGAGTCGGGGCGGTTCGACTCTGCGTCTGCGGGATGATCCGGCTGATTTTCAGCGCGTACACCTTCGGCGCCTCCATCGGCAGCGTCGAACGCTTCGAGAATCATGGTCGGCGTTCGCGTTTTCTTTCCGTTTGAACTATTCACTTCTACCGGACGGCTTTCTTCGACCGACTGCGGAACTGGGGACTTATCTTTGTTCTTGTCTTTCGCCTTCGCATGAACATCGCGCATGCGGCTGATCGAAACAAGCGAGACCTGGAGCGAATGATCGCCGATAGAATCCGACACCGTTGCACTCTTGAAGACCGGAAAATTCTCGTGACGCGGCGTGAAGGCTTTGACCACCCAGGGCCAGTGATCGTTTGGAGTGCGCCGCCTTCGTTCAAGATGGTCGACGTGCAACGTGACCTTGGAGCCGGAAGAAAACAACTGACGATCCGCAGAATAGACATTTCTCGAGAGCGCGCCTTGTACTACGTCTCCGGTTTTCAATTTCGAAACTTTGATGGGATTCGACAAGCGCACTCGGAGATAAAGTCCGGAATCCGCAGAGGGTATTGCTGAAGGATCGTCGGATGTCGCTTGAGCGGCCGCGCAAAAGGAAAAGCTCACAGCGAGCAAGAGGAGTGCGAACAACGATGAACGCGGCTGCCTACGCGCCAGTGCCCGGACAGTTTGTGAGAGCCGCATCTGTGCGTCCACCTGAAGTCGAATCAAAATGCCGTCCGGAGAAGGACTGCGGCAGTACAGGGAAGGAACAAACAAATATGGTGCGCCCGGAGAGATTCGAACTCCCGACCTGTTGCTCCGGAGGCAACCGCTCTATCCAGCTGAGCTACGGGCGCACGGGTATTTACAGTTTACATGCGAGCAGGAAAGGGCAGCAATCAGGCAGCAGAATTCAGGATTCAGTAGTGGGTGAATAGTCGTCAGGGATCACAACTGCGAAAACGCTTTCTCGGTCGTGCTCACCACTCGCGGCTACTCACCGCTCTTGTTACCAGCGGTCGCGCCGTCCGCCGCCGCCACCGCCTCGGCCACCGCGATCGCCTCGATCCCGGCCGCCGCCACCACCACCGCCTCCGGCGCGCTCGGTCTTGGGCCGGGCTTCGTTGACGTTGATGGTGCGTCCACCGACTTGCGTGCCGTTAAGGGCTGCAATGGCTTTTTCGCCGTCTTCGTTGCTGGCCATCTCTACGAACCCAAATCCGCGAGAGCGTCCGGTATCGCGGTCGGTCATAATGCTGACACGGTCCACTTGCCCGTAACCTTCAAAGATCTGCCGCAGTTCGTCTTCGTTTGTGTTGAAGCTGAGGTTCCCCACAAAGATGTTCTTCACGCATCTGCCTCTGCATTGAGCTGTCGGGAGTGCGAGCTCAATTCGGCGGACTTGGCAGGTCGGGAGGACCGTTCCTGAAAATCGAAACCGGAGCTAGCAACAGTCGAATGCGGGGGGCAGTATAGCAGGTTTCCGGAAGGCAACTTGTCAAATCGGCTTTGGGTTATAAAACGGGCCGCCGCATCAGCAATCGTCGACCTTCCAATACCCTTCAGGATGAAATCCCATCTGCAGCAAACGATTCTTGGGATCGTGTCTTTTTCCGCAGGCTGGGCAGATGAGATAGCGGCTCCACGCGGTACCCTGATGATCGTAGTTCTCCTCCACTGCGAACGTCGTTCCGCAGCTGCAGGGCACCAGGAACATGCGCAGTGCCGGCTTCTCTTTTGTTTGCTTCTTGTCGGATTTGCGTCGCGGTTTCAAGACTCTTCAACAGTAGCAAAGGACTTTTTCTTGCGCTGATTCGATTGCAGAGTCTTTTTGCGCAGCCGCAACGATTTGGGAGTGATCTCGACGAACTCGTCGTCGGCGATGAATTCGATGGCCTGCTCGAGATTCAGCGGGCGGAAGGGGACGAGACGAATCGCTTCATCAGCAGTCGACGCGCGCATGTTCGTCAGTTTCTTTTCACGCACGGCATTCACGTCGAGATCGGTATCTTTCGCGTTCTCGCCGATGATCATTCCTTCGTAGAGGTCGACACCAGGACCGACGAATAGTTCTCCGCGTTCCTGAAGCCCCCACAGCGCGTATGCGGTCGAAACTCCGGAACGATCGGCGATGAGCGCTCCAGTCAGACGGTGCGGGATTTCTCCCTGCCACGGTGTGTATCCGTCGAAGAGCGAATTCATGACGATGGTGCCGCGCGTATCGGTGAGGAGCTGACTACGAAGTCCGATCAAGCCGCGGCTGGGGACACGAAACTCGATCCGTACCCGGCCGTAGCCATGATTGTGCATGTTGGTAACTTCGCCCTTGCGCGAGCCCAGTTGCTCCATCACAACGCCGACGAATTCTTCCGGCACGTCGATCGTGAGATGCTCGACCGGTTCCATCAGCTTGCCATCGACGCGCTTGGTGACGATCTCAGGCTTGCCGACCATCAACTCGTAACCTTCGCGACGCATCATCTCGATGAGGATGGAGAGCTGGAGTTCGCCGCGTCCCAGCACTTTGAACGAATCGGTTGTGCCGGTGTCTTCCACGCGAAGCGAAACGTTGGTGAGCAATTCTTTTTCGAGGCGCTCACGCAGGTTTCGGGACGTCACGTAGGTGCCGTCTTTTCCGGCGAACGGGGAAGTATTCACGGTGAAGAGCATCGCGATGGTTGGTTCGTCGATTGCGATATGCGGCAGTGGCGTGGGATTCGCGACCTCGGTGATCGTCTCACCAATGGTGATGCCTTCGACGCCGGCGACCGCAACGATGTCTCCCAACGTAGTCTCGGTAATGTCAGTGCGCTTCAGGCCGGAGAAAGAAAACAGCTTCGTGATTTTCGTTTTCTGCAAAGTGCCGTCAAGCTTGGCGATGGCAACTTCTTCTCCAGTGAACATCTTTCCGTTGAAGACACGCGCAATGGCTAGGCGCCCGAGATAGTCGCTATAGTCGAGGTTCGCGACGAGAATCTGCAGCGGACCGGAGGCGTCGCCCTTTGGCGGAGGAATCGTTTTCAAAATCGCGTCGAAGAGCGGCCGCAAATCTTCGCCGCCACCTCTGATGTCGGTGCTTGCCGTGCCGATCTTGGCGTTGGTGTAGAGAACGGGGAAGTCGATCTGGTCTTCTTTCGCATCGAGATCAATAAACAGGTCGTAGATTTCGTTCAGAACTTCCTGTGGACGAGCGTCGGAACGGTCGATCTTGTTAATGACGACGATGGGCGGCAATTTCGCCTCGAGCGCCTTGCCCAATACATAACGCGTCTGGGGCAGCGGGCCTTCGCTGGCATCGACGAGGAGCATGACGCCGTCAACCATCTTCAGGGCGCGCTCGACTTCTCCGCCGAAATCGCTGTGGCCCGGCGTGTCGACGATGTTGATCTTCATGTCGTGATAGAGGATGGCGGTGTTCTTGGCGAGAATCGTAATGCCGCGCTCGCGCTCCAGTTCGTTCGAATCCATCACCCGCTCGACGTGGTGCTCGTTGGAGCGAAACGTGCCGCTTTGCTGCAGCATGGCGTCGACCAGCGTGGTTTTGCCGTGGTCGACGTGGGCGATGATGGCGATGTTGCGTATGCCTGAACTCAAAAGTGAATCCTTCCTGAATTTGTGTGTACTACCACTTTACTATGCGGGGGTGGAAAGGGCCTAGAAATGCGATGTGGTTGAGAGTGAGTGTCCGGAAAGAAAAACGTTAACCACGAAGGACACGAAGTATCACGAAGGAAATCGTTGAGCTTTCCGTCGTGTGACCTCGTGTCCTTGGTGGTGAATGGCTCTAAGAAGTCGGCTCGATCAGTTCGATCCCGACTTCGGCGCTGCCTTCTGCCCGTACGCGCAAGCGATACCAGACAACAATCGTGATCAGCGAGAACATAAAGATGATGGTGGAAACGGCATTGATCTCCGGGGTAATGCCGCGGCGTAGACGCCCCCAGATTTCGAGAGGCAGAGTGTTGTCGCGGCCGATGAGGAAGAAGCTGACCGCGATCTCATCCATCGAGAGCGTGAAGATCAACAGCGCTGCACCGATGATCGGCAGCTTCAGATTCGGCATGGTGACGCGCCAGAACGTTTGCCAGTAATTGGCTCCCAGATCGAGAGAAGCTTCTTCCTGTGCGCGATCAAGTTTCTGGAGGCCTGCGAAGACCTCGGTGGTTGCAACGGAAATCAGGGCGGTTCCGTGACCGAGAATAATCGTCATCAGGCTGAGTTTTGTTCCGGTCAAATTGAAGAGCATCAGCAATGACAAGCCGGTGATAATGCCCGGCAGAATCAGCGGCAAGAGCACCAGTCGACGAAAGAGTGCCTTGCCGGGAAACTGCGCGCGATCGAGCGCGAGTGCTGCCGGGATTCCGAAAGCCAAAGAGATCGCCATCGCAGCGAAGGCGACTTGCAGGCTGTTAAGGACTGAATCCCAGATGAGGTCGTCCGCGAACAAGATGCGGTACCAGTCGAACGTCAGGTGGTGAGGAGGAAATCCGCCGACACCTTGTCCGTTGAACGAATAAAGAATAAGGATGACGATTGGCAGATAAAGAAAGGCGAACACCGCCGTCGCATGGATGAGGAGCCAGTGTGAGCGCGGAACGTTGGTTCGGGGCGCCGCTCATGAGAAGCTCCATTTCTTCTCGAGTCGCTCCGACAGAAAGAGTAGGCTGACGACGATCACCAGCATTCCCAACGAAATTGCTGCTCCCAGCGGCCAGTTGTAGGCCGCGCCGAACAGGCTGACCACGATGTTAGAGATCATGATGCCGCTCGGTCCGCCGAGCAGGAGCGGCGCGAGGAAGTCGCCGAGACTTAAGACGAAGGCGAATGTCGCTCCGGCGACGACGCCGGGAATGGAGAGTGGAAAAATCACTTTCCAGAATGTTTGCGCCGGTGTCGCGCCGAGATCGTGCGAAGCCTCCACCAGATTTCGCGGGATGTGCTCGAGTGCAGCGTAAATCGGAAGAATCGTGAACGGCGTATAGATGTGCGTGAGTGTCAGCACCACGGCGAACGGACTATAGAGCAGGAAATCGAGCGGATGCCGGGTCACGTGCACATATTGCAGCAGTGTGTTGAGGACGCCGTCGGAGCCCAGGATCGTCTTCCACGCGTACGCCCGCACCAGATAGCTGACCCACAGAGGAATGATCACCATCTGGTACAGCAGGTCTTTGCGCTTTCCGGCGTAGAACGACAGGAAGTAGGCCAGCGGATAGCCTAATAATAAAGAGAAGAGCATGACGCGCGCGGCGATCCACATGGAGCGCAGCAGCGTCTGCCAGTACAGCGGTTTTTGCAAGAGTTCATGATAGTTGTCGAGATTCCACGAATGCACGATCGTCTGCGCCGGAGACACAGACCAGAAGCTGTAACAGAACAGGAGCAAATACGGCATGAGCAGAAAGACCGTGACCCAAGCCAGCGGTGGTACGGTGACAACGGTTTTGTAGGCGCGGGAAAACATCAGGCGCGCTCCGGCGATTCGCGGACAGGAATCGCGTCAGCGGCAGAAAATTCGAGATCTACTTCGCTTTGTACACCGCTTCCGCCGGGAATCCGGGCGACGAAAATCAGTCCGTCGGAGCATTGCACACGGATCAATTCAGTTGCACCGTGAAAGGCTTGGTGCAGGACTTGCCCGCGAATTCGAATCGCGGAGGCCGCGGCTGTAGTACCCGCCGCCAGGCGGACGTGTTCCGGCCGCAAGGAAAAAAGTATGGGTCCATCGGGCAGGGAGGTCTGCCACACCAGGGGGCCGCAGCTGACTACGCCGCCACGGACCTCGCCTTTCAGCAGATTTGTGTGTCCGATGAACTGCGCTACATAGGCCGTTGCGGGACGGCCGTAAATCTCGCGCGGTGCCGCGACCTGCTCCAGTTCGCCCGAGCGCAGCAGAGCGATGCGGTCTGACATGACCATGGCCTCTTCCTGATCGTGCGTGACAAACACGAAGGCGATGCCGACCTCGCGCTGCAATGACTTCAACTCGACTTGCATTTGACGGCGAAGATTGGCATCGAGAGCAGAAAGAGGCTCGTCGAGCAACAGCAGTCTCGGACGGTTTACCAACGCCCGGGCAAGGGCTACACGCTGCTGCTGGCCGCCGCTGATCTTTGAGGGTTTCTTCTTCGCATGCGCGGTCATCTTTACCTTGTCGAGAGCTTCGGCGACACGCTCTGCGATCTCCGACTCCGGCCGCTTCGCCACTCTCAGTCCGTATCCAACGTTTTGTTCGACGGTGAGGTGAGGAAACAATGCGTAATGCTGGAAGACCGTATTCACCCGGCGTCGATAGGGTGGTTGATGATCGAGTCTGTCGTTGCCCATCCAAAGTTCGCCGGAAGTCGCGGTTTCGAAACCCGCAATGATGCGGAGAAGAGTCGTCTTGCCCGATCCACTCTCGCCGAGGATGGTAAGGAATTCTCCCTCGGCGATCTCCAGGGAAATGTCACGCAGGACGGCGTTGCGACCGAACGTCTTGGCCACGCTGCGGATGCTGAGCAGCGTGGGTGCCGTCGTGGACTGATTCTGCGTCGGATTGGCTGGAGTGGTCGAAGAGGCCATGAGTTGGTGTGTGTCGGTCGGCGCGAATACTCCGCAATATCTTCGTTAATGGCTGCCTACTGCGCGGCCTTCACATCGTTCCAAATCTCGGTGTACTTGGCGCGCCGCGGCACATTTTGCCAGAAATACAGGCGCTTCTGGTAATTGTCCACGTCGTCCAGATGCAGCATCTTGACTTCGTCCGACGTCATGAATTGCGCCGCTTGCGGATTCGCCGGGACATAATGAGTCTTATCGGTGACCAGCTTCTGCGTCTTGGCTTGCACCATGTACTCCAGAAATTTGTGCGCGAGTTCCTTATTGTCGCTGCCCGCGGTGATCATCAAGTGATCGATCCATCCCGTCGTGTTTTCCTTTGGAATCGTTTCTCCGACAGGGAAGCCTGCTGCTTTGAGATCGGCCGTGTTCAAGGGCCAACCCATGGCGATAACAATTTCGTGGCTCTCGAAAAGGTTGGTCAACTCACCGCCGGTGGCCCACATTTTGCGAACGTTGGGTTTCAGTTCGAGCAACTTCTTTTTGACTGCATCAAGTTCTTGATCGCTCAAGTTGTAGAGATGTGAGGGATCTGGTTTGTCGTAACCGAGCACCTGGGCCGCCATGTAGATGGTCGAGACATCGTCCCAGACGGAAACTTTTCCCTTGTACTTCGGATCCCAGAACATGCTCCACGAGTCCGGCGGCTGGGCGAAGGCGGTGGTGTCGTAAATGATGGGATCGGGCCCCCAGGTAAAGGGCACACCATAGACTTGCCCATTTGCGCGAACCAGCGGCAGGGAAGTGAGCTGCGGAGAGAGTTGGTTGTAACTCGGAATCTGCGTCAGATCCAGAGGAGCTGCCAGTCCCGACGTCGCGATCGACGAGGCTACGTCGCTTGATGGAGAGATGACATCGTAGTTGCCCGAACTTCCGCCACGCAGCTTGGCAACCAGTTCGTCACTCGATCCCATGTAGGAGGCCGAGACTTTGCAGTGATTCGCGTCCTCGAACGCCTTTATAAAGGATGGATCGGCATAACCCTCCCATACGAGGAGGTTGAGGGTCGGAGTTTTTTTCGAGCACGACCCGGCCAACAAAATTGCCGAGAGCAAGGGCAACAAGCGGATAGCGCGTTGCCAGTTCATGGTTCCTCCAAACTTTTGTTTGCCTGTATCGTTCGATCAAAACGTCGGCGGCGTGTTGATCCACAGCACCCAGGTTTCCTTGCGGCCCGGATTTTTCCAGCGGTGCGGCGTCGCGCTCTCGAAATAGAAGCTATCGCCCGCTTCGAGCCGGTATTCTTCACCGTCGACGGTGATCTCCAAATCGCCGCGCAGGATGTAAATGAATTCTTCGCCTTCGTGGGTGTAAGGATCTCCGCTGCCCGCCTCCGGCGCAATGCGGAACAGATGGGGCTCCATGACGGTATTACCCCAAGCCAGCAACTCCATGCGAACTCCGGCGCCCGCCTCCAACACCTTGCGTTCGGCCGGCCGTACCTGCCGGCTGCCGGATTCGGAGGCGTCGAAAAAATCGAGGATGTTGGTCTTGTAAAATCGCGCCAGTTTGCGCAGGGTCCCGACTGAACCGCTCATTTGCGAGCGCTCCATCGCGCTGAGGAATCCGACAGAAATTCCCACGCTATTTGCGACTTGAGCGAGCGAGAGTCTGCGCTTGGAGCGCAGTTGCCTGAGGTGTGCGCCGATCGCTCCCGCATTTCCGTCTGCCGCCGGACGGACCTTGCCTTCACGCTTGAGCAATTGCACTATGGCAGCGGCGTTGAGTCCGCGAACCTTGCGCAGGAATCGTGCGCGTTTCAACAGCTTCACATCTTCGGTGGTGTAGAGCCGGTACTTGCTCTCCGTGCGGCGGGGCCGCGTCAAGCCTAAGCTTTCCCACGACCGGATCACCGAAGGAGAAACGCCGACCTTGCGCGCGACATCGCCGATTTTTAAGTAAGGTTCGGGCATCCGGTTTTTGGCCGCTTCGTGTGAAATTGTTTCTCGATAAGAAATTTCTATAGGCCGGACGCGTTTTTTTATCCTTGACAGTATCGCGCCCCGTTCTCTAACCTTGCGGGATTATAGCAAGGTTGTGGCCGGATACAAGCTGTCGCTTTTCAACCAAAAACTCAACTCTCCCGGATGTCTGGAGGCACCATGCCGTCACTGCGAGCCCGCTGCTCCCAGCTGTGTCTGAATGCGACGTATTTGAGTGCACTTTGCCTGGTCCTGGTTCTCTGCGTCGTGCCTGCGCGACTTTCCGCCCAAGGTACGGGAGGGCGAATTCTCGGGCGAATTACGGATCCTTCGGGAGCGGTCTTGTCTGGCGCAAAAGTCACCGCCACGAACGACGCGACCGGTGTCGGCCACGATGCGAATGCAAATGATAGCGGCGACTATGCGTTTCCTGATCTGCCGGTAGGCACGTATTCGCTCACTTTCGATTTGACCGGATTCAAGAAGTCGATCCGCCACGGCATCGCGCTCGACGTGAACCAGGTCATCACGCTCAACATGACGATGCAGTTGGGCGCGACGCAGGAAGTCGTGGATGTGACCTCAGAGGCGCCTCTCGTAGATACGAGCAGCACGCAGCTGGGCGCGGTCGTCAACAACCGGTCGGTGAATGAACTGCCCCTCAACGCCCGCGACACATATCAATTCCTGCAGCTGCAGCCCGGTGTGCAGTCTCAGCTGGGATCGAGCGGTGGAACGTTTTATGGCAGCAGCGACGCCGGAGCAGTTTCGGTCAACGGCGGCCGAGGCCGCGCTAACAACTTCAGTGTGAACGGCGGTGATGCCAACGACGCTTTCGTCAATCTGCCAACCATCCAGCCCACCCCGGATGCCATTGAAGAGTTTCGCGTCATCAGCAATACCTTCGATGCAGAATATGGACGCAATTCCGGCGCCGTCGTGAACGTCGTCACAAAGTCTGGCACCAATCAGTGGCACGGCGACGTGTATGAGTACTTCCGAAATACGGTTTTGAATGCGCAAGGGTACTTCAACACAGTGAAGCCGCAGGAAAACCAGAATCAGTTTGGTGGAACCTTTGGCGGTCCGCTGAAGAAAGATCGTACATTCTTCTTTCTGTCGTATGAGGGTCGCCGGGTGCGGCAGGGCGTCTCGGGACAAACTGTGTTCGTTCCGACTGCCCAGGAAAGAACGGGAGACTTTTCATCCGATACAGCCTTTAGCGGAACGATTACGGACCAATTCACCGCTGATGCGTTGAACGGACGGCCTGGGTGTACCTCCGCGATCACAGCGCTTGGCGGAACGGCGCCCGCAGCGAGTGTAGATTGGGGTAGCGTATTTCCCACGAACGTAATACCGACCGCGTGTCAGGATCCCGTTGCCGCGGACCTTCTTCGTTTCGTGCCGAATGCGAACCGCTCGGACGGTTCCTATCAGGCGGTTCCGGCGAGTTCTGAACGGCAAGACCAATTCACGTTCCGAATCGATCACCATATCAACGAACACCAGAATTTCAGCTTTTACTACTACTACACCGACGACAACCAGCTTCAGCCCTTCTATAACTTCCAGGCATCGGGGGCCAACATTCCGGGATTCGGCGCAAAAGTGGGTTCGCGCTATCAGCAATACAACCCCAGCCATACGTGGACCATTTCCAACGCAGTCGTCAACGAAGCGCGGTTTACGTATATGCGCGAAGGCCAGCTGACCTTCCAGCATCCCCAAAATACCGGGGCAGTTCAGGATTCGTGCTCTTCAGCCACGGCCCAGGCTGTCTGCTTCAACGGCACGTCCGATTCCAGTGTCGGTGCGAACTCAATCGTTGGTCAGCTCGGAACGAGCGCGCAGTACGGAATTACCACCGGCCTTCCATCCAACCGTACCGGAGTTCCCTTCGTTGATATTGGTGGCGGCTTCGCCATTGGCAACGGATGGGAAGGCGAACTGCCGCAGGTCGGGAACTCCTTCATGTGGGCGGATAATTTGACCTGGGTGAAAGGAAATCACCAGTTCAAATTCGGCGCGGATGTGCGCCGCGATCGCTTCGATCAGACCCTTTACTACAACGTCAGCGGCGACTTCACGTTTAACAGTTCGACGGAGAACTCGCTCTTTTCGAGCAACAATTATCCAGGGTATCTTCTCGGATTGGCGGACAGCTATACCCAGGGTTCAGCACAGCGCGAGAACGTACGGACAACGGGCTTTTATGTATTCGCGCAGGATAGTTGGAAGATCAATCCATCTCTGACCCTGAACTACGGTCTGCGCTGGGAATTGGACACGCCGCTTACCGATGTCTTGCATCACGTCCAGACCTTCCGTCCCGGACAAAACTCCACCGTCTATCCGTGCCAGCTCACGGCCGACGAACAAACGAGTTTCGGGGTTAGCACTTGCGCGGATGCAGGTGTCGAACCGACCGGACTGGTTGTGCCGGGAGATTCGGGAGTTCCAAACGGGCTGACCCAAACTTATTACAAGGCATTCGCGCCGAGAATCGGAATTGCTTACAGTCCGAACTTCACCAGCGGCACTTTGGGCAAACTATTCGGATCGAACGGGAAGACCAGCATTCGTTCCGGATGGGGGCTGTTCTATAACCCAATGGAGCAGTTGGTGCTCGAGCAGTTCGGCGCTGAACCGCCGTTTGGAGGCAGCACATATCTGCCAGCGACCTTCTTCAACACTCCGTTCGTCTCACAGAGTGGGACGGTCAGTCCCAATCCGTTTAACGGAATTCTGGACCCCGCTCGGGGCAGTCCTCAGGATTGGTCGAGCTTCCGGCCAATGCTGCTGTACGGCGATTTCCAGCCTCACATGCGCACGCAATATACGGCGCAGTACAACTTGACGATTCAACGAGAGCTGGCGCGAGATATCGTCCTGCAACTTGGATACGTTGGCTCGCAGGGGCATCGTCTGCTGGCGTCGCACGATATTAATGCGGCGAATCCGCAAAGCTGCCTCGACATCATCGCTCTTGCCAATAATGACCCGACCAGCGTCACTTCCTATGGAGCACAGGGCACCTGCGGACCCTTCGCGGAAGATAATCAATATTCTGTAACGCTTCCTGCGTCCAATGGATCACTGCTGCCCAACGGCTTCCATATGCCGAACGGCAGTACTGTGCAAGCCGCCGGACAGACGTTGAACCTTGTTGGTCTTCGGCCGTATTCTTCACCGAACTGCAATGCCACGGGTCCGGCGTTTACGGCTGGAACCGGATGCCCGATCGACGGTGTTCCCGTTTTCACGAACATATTCGCGGAAGACACGATTGCCGCTTCCGCTTACAACTCGTTCCAGGCCAGCCTCGAGAAGCGCTTTTCGCATGGAATCCAGCTGCAGGCGGCGTATACGTTCAGCAAATCACTCGACTGGGCGTCGAGTTTCGAGGAGACGGTCAATCCCTTCGATTACAAGGCCAGCCGCGCGCTGTCGTTGTTCAACTCGGCGCAACGGTTCGTCATCAACTACGTTTGGGATCTTCCGGTCCGCAAGTACAGCGGCTTTGCCGGCAAGGCGCTGGACGATTGGCAACTGTCGGGCATCATCCAATTCCAGAGTGGTTTCCCGATTCGTATTCAGACGCAGGATGATTACGAACTGATCAGCAGCTTGTTCTTTCTAGGTGCAGGTGCACCGCAGTTGAGTGGTCCGCTGCAGATTCTGAATCCGAAGAAGAATGGCGGACTGTACTTGAATCCATCGCAGTTCGCAGATCCGACTCTCGGCACTTTCGCCACTACGCCCCGCTCGATCTGCTGCGGACCGGGCGAAAACCAATGGGACATCACGCTCTCGAAAAAGATTGCAATCGACGAGGCGAGATATTTCCAGTTCCGCGCCGACATCTTCAACCTGTTTAACAAAACCGAGTTCGTCAACCCGGACGGCAACTTCAGCGACACCACGTTTGGCCAGATTCAGCAGGCCCGTGATCCCCGTCTGGTGCAGTTTGCATTGAAGTTCTACTTCTAGAGAACAGAGTAAAGTAGTAAAGAACCGATCCCGGGCGGCTCCAACCGCCCGGCAACCTAATGGCCCGCCCGGAAAAGCCGGCCTGAGCATCCCGGAGCAATTCGATGTACCCCGATCTGCAGAAAGAACTCGCCACTTTCGAGCGGCGAACGCCCAAGTCCGCCGAAGCCCACAAGAAAAATCTCAAGCGTATTCCTCTCGGCGTTGCGAGCAACTATCGCGCCTATGACCCGTGGCCGATCTTCGTGAAAGAAGCCAGCGGCAGCAAATTTCGCGATCTCGATGGCAATGAATATATCGATCACAACCTGACTTTCGGCGCGCTGATGGCCGGACATTGCCATCCTGCGGTGATGAAGGCTGTCGAGAAGCGGCTTTCCACCGGCACGATGTTTGGCATGCCCCACGACATGGAGTGGGAACTCGCAGAGGAAATCTGCGACCGCTTTCCGGTTGAGATGTGCCGCTTTGGAAATAGCGGAACCGAAGCTACGATGCACGCGATCCGTTTGGCGCGTGCTGCTACTGGGCGCGACAAGATCGTCAAGTTCGAAGGCGCGTACCACGGACTGCATGACAGCGCGCTGGTCAGCGTGAAGCCGCATGCACCGGACTATGGCGACATTCATGCCCCGACTTCGGTCACGGGCGGCCTTGGCGTTCCGAAATCCGCCATTGCCAATGTGCTCATCGCGACGTTCAACGATCTCGCATCGGTTGAACGGCGCTTCAAAGAAAATCCTGGTGAGATTGCGGCGATCATCCTCGAACCGATTCTGATGAACGTCGGTCTCTGCATGCCGCGTCCCGGATTCCTGAAAGGGCTGCGAGAGATCTGCGACAAGAACGGCGCGCTGCTGATCTTCGACGAAGTGAAGACAGGCGCGAAACTCGGATGGGGAGGCGCCAGTGAATACTTTGGCGTTCATCCCGACATGATTTGCCTGGCGAAATCGATCGGCGGCGGCTTGCCACTCGCCGCATTCGGAGCCAGCAAGTCTGTGATGGATCTGATTTCGCAGCACAAAGTCTTCCACGGTGGCACCTACAACACGAATCCGGTGTCGATGGCGGCTGGCCTGGCGACGTTCCGCGAAGTGCTCACGCGGTCAAACTACGCACACGTCGATAAGCTCGGTAAGAAACTGGCGGATGGATATCGGCAGACCATCGCCAAAGTCGGGTTGCAAGCCTACATCGCGCAGGCCGGAGCGAACGGTGCGTTGATGTTTTATCCGAAAGAGATTGTCAATTACCGCGACTGGGAAGCGATCGATGTCGACCTGTGGCGTCATTATTGGTTCGGCATGGTGAACCGTGGCGTGATGGCGCAGCCGTATTGGTGGGACGAGCAATGGACGATTTCGGTGCAGCATACCGAGGCTGATATCGACCAGCACCTCGCAGCGTTCAACGATATCGCGGCGTCGCTGGCGAAGGCGCAGCAGGAGCGCACCGCGCCAGTAGCAGTCGCGCACTAAAAGCAGGGATCAGGGATCAGTTGCCAGCGTCTGAGTGATGAGTCGGCGATTTTCTGGCCACTAGCCCCTGATCCCTAGATTCTTTCTCTTGTCGACGACGACACAATCCGCCGAACAGCCGCACCTGATCCGCGCCCTCGGGCGCCGCGATCTGGTGTTGCTGTTCGTCGTTGCGGTTTTCAACCTCAATGTCGTTCCTTCGATTGCGGCCAACGGCGGAGTCACCGTCTGGCTGTGGATCATCTCCCTGCTCCTCTTCTTCTGGCCGCAAGGGATCGCTGTGATCGAACTCGCGCATCGCTATCCCGGTGAAGGCGGCGTCTATCTCTGGGCGAAAGAAGTCTTCGGCGACTTCCACGGATTTCTTTCCGGTTGGTGCTACTGGACCAACAACATGCTCTACGTGCCGACGGTCATGCTCTACTTCGTCGGCGTATCCGTCTACGTGCTCGGGCCCGGACATCAGGGACTTGCCGACAATCAAAATTTTCGCGTCTATCGCATCTGTTGCGCTGCCTGTCCTGCTCTGACGCTTCTTCAACATCCTTGGGTTTGGGCGTCGGTAAATGGATCAATAATCTCGGAGCAATCGGCACATTCATTGCTGCAGCCGTGCTAATCGGGCTCGGCATCGTGATCTGGTCGCGCCTAGGCACAACCATTACAGCCGCCGACTTTAAGATTCCTGCGAATCCAAAGTTCGTGCTGAATTCTTTCGGAGTGATCTGCTTTGGCCTTGTTGGCCTCGAACTCGCTTCGGTGATGGGCGATGAAATCCAGGATCCGCGCCGCACTCTTCCGGGAGCGGTGGCGTGGGGCGGATTGATTTCCGGCGCACTATACGTTGGTGCGACCCTGACTTTGCTGATCGCGGTTGGGAAGAACGTCAACGTATTGCAGGGAATCGTGCAGGCGGTTACACACATGGCAGCGCAAGTCGGATTGAACTGGCTCACAGTGCCATTTGCGTTGATGCTCAGCCTGTCGATTGCTGGCATCGGATCAGCTTGGATGGGCGGCTCGGCGCGCATCCCCTTCGTCGCAGGACTCGATTCCTATATGCCGTCGTGGCTCGGCAAAGTTCATCCGCGCTACGCGACCCCGTATGCGGCACTAATTGTGCAGGGAATCGTTTCCGCAGTGCTGGTGATACTGAATTTCGCGGGTGCCGGCGTACAGGAAACATTTCAGAAGCTGCTGTCGCTGGCTGTCGTTCTGCAGCTCGTGCCGTTCGTCTACATGTTCGGAGCGCTGGTGAAATTCGCCGTGACTGAATCCACGCCAAAGGGGCAGTACGGCCGCGTCACTATGTTCCTTGCCGGCTTGAGCGGATTCTTGACGACGATTCTTGGAATCGCGCTGGTGTTTTTTCCCGCGCAACAGATCACGTCAATTTGGTCGTATGAATTGTGGATGTTTGGCGGCACGCTCTTCTTCGTGGGGCTTGCCGCCTTTTTCTTTTTCGTCTACGGCCGGAGAAAAGCAGTTCGGCAGATTCAAGTGGCGCACTCTGCGGTCGTTCCGGCGAGCGAGGTTCACCCGTAAAGAAGCGCGTAGCTCAGGAGCTAAAAGATTCGTATCAGGGCGCGGCTTCAGCCGAGCCGTTTAAGCGAAACGAGATCGGGGCTTAAGCCCCTGCAGGAGGCCACGATGCCTAGCGGAGTTCAGACTGAGGTCAAGACGTACCAGATGTTTATCAACGGGGAATGGGTCGCCAGTAAAACTGCAAAGACCTTTCCTGTTTACGATCCCTCGACCGAAGAAGTGATCGCGCAAGTTCCAGACGCTTCTGCCGACGACGTTAACCGCGCCGTGGCAGCCGCGAAGGCTGCATTCGAAGAAGGTCCATGGGCCACTACGACCGCCCAGGAGCGTGGACGCGTTCTCTTCCGCATGGCTGAAAAAGTTCGTCAGAATCTGCCGGCGCTGGCCGAGCTTGAATGCCGCAATACAGGCAAGCCCATCGTCGAAGCGGAATACGATGTCACCGATGTCGCCACCTGCTTCGAGTACTACGGCGGGCTCGCGACCAAGATCACCGGCCAGGTGAACCCGGTCCCGGACAATGCAATGTCGCTCTCGTTGAAAGAGCCAGTGGGTGTGGCTGGGCAGATCATTCCGTGGAATTATCCGCTGCTGATGGCCGCATGGAAGTTGGCGCCCGCGATCGCTGCTGGCTGTACCTGCGTGCTCAAGCCAGCAGAGCAGACGCCGCTCACCGCGCTTGAATTCGCGAATCACTTTGCCGACTGCGGCTTGCCTCCGGGCGTCGTCAACATCATTACCGGTTTCGGCGAGACTTGCGGCGCTCCTCTGGTGCAGCATCCCGACGTGAACAAGATTGCATTCACCGGCAGCGCTGCGGTCGGGAAGATCATCGTCAAGCAGGCGGCCGATACGGTGAAGCGTGTGACGCTTGAACTGGGCGGTAAATCGCCCAATATTTTCTTTGCCGATGCCGACTTCGAAGCGGCGATTGATGGCGCTCTTTTCGGCGTCTTTATTAATCAAGGCGAAGTCTGTTCCGCGGGAAGCCGCATCCTCGTGCAGAAATCGATCTACAAGAATTTCGTCGACGCGATGGCGGAAAAAGCGAGGAAGATCAAGCTCGGCCCTCCGCTGGAACGTGAAACCAAAATGGGGCCGCTCGTCAGCAAAGAGCAATACGACCGCGTGAATCAGTATCTGGACATTGGCAAGAAGGAGGCGAAGCTCGCCTCAGGCGGCGGACGTCCTGAGAAATTTGCCAAGGGATATTACGTGCAGCCTACGATCTTCTACGACGTCAAAAATAGCGACCGAATCGCCCGCGAAGAAATCTTCGGCCCGGTCGCTGCCGTGATTCCGTTTGAAGATGAGAAAGACGCTCTGAAGATCGCGAACGATTCCCCCTATGGATTAGCGGCGGCCGTTTGGACTCGCGACATCTTCAAGGCGATGCGATCTGTGAAGGCGCTGCGCGCCGGGATCGTCTGGGTCAACCACATGCAGCCAACCTACGTCGAAGCACCGTGGGGAGGATTCAAGCAATCCGGATTCGGCCGCGAACTCGGGGCTTGGGGCATCGAAGAATATCTCGAGACCAAGCAGGTCCATATCAATCTGAACGAAGCGCCGATCGGCTGGTACTGAGAGGCAGTGGCCAGTGGCTAGTCACCAGTGGCCTGTTTGGCAACTTTGAGTTCTGGCCACTGATCACTATTCACTGACCACTAGGATTTTACGATGTCTACTATTCAACTCCGCACGCAAATTCCGGGCCCGAAGTCGAAGGCCCTGTCCGAGCGCCGCGCGAAAGCTGTGCCCCGCGGCCTTTCTCACGGCACGCCCATCTATGTCGCCAAAGCAGAAGATGCTTGGCTTGAAGACGTCGATGGCAACCGCTACCTCGACTTCGCCGGCGGCA
This sequence comes from uncultured Acidobacteriota bacterium, assembly GCA_963787685.1. Classification (GTDB taxonomy): domain Bacteria; phylum Acidobacteriota; class Terriglobia; order Terriglobales; family Acidobacteriaceae; genus Sulfotelmatobacter. The sequence continues at coordinate 811,604 of CAWBED010000013.1, read as the reverse complement.
TCGGCTGCCTGAACGTCGGCCATCGCCAGGAATCTGTCGTCGGCGCGGTGAAAGATCAACTCGACCGATTCCTCCACACCTGCGTGCAGGTGACGCCGTATGAGAGCTACGTTCGGCTCGCCGAGCGCATGAATGAAGTGACGCCTGGAAAGTTTGCGAAGAAGACGATCTTCGTGAACACGCGGCGCCGAGGCAGTCGAAAATGCCGTCAAGATCGCGCGCGCTTTTACCAAGCGTCCCGGCATCATCGCGTTTGAAGACGCGTTCCACGGGCGCACCATGATGACGCTGGCCCTCACCAGCAAGACGCATCCGTATAAGGCTGGATTCGCGCCGTTTCCCGGAGAGGTGTATCGGGTCCCGTTCGCGTACTGCTACCGCTGCTCCTACAACTTGAAATATCCCTCCTGCGATCTCTTCTGCGCGCGGCATCTGGAAGATACGTTCAAGCGCGTCGTGGCCAATGAAGATGTCGCGGCCGTCATTGCGGAGCCGGTGCTGGGCGAGGGCGGATTCATCGCGCCTCCGCCGGACTATTTCAAGGTTCTCATCGATCTCTGCCACAAGTACGGCATCCTATTCATTGCCGACGAGGTCCAGTCCGGATTTGGCCGCACCGGCGCGCTGTTTGCGAGCGAGCGCTACGGAATCGAGCCGGATCTGATCGTGACCGCGAAATCGCTCGGCGGCGGATTGCCTCTTGCCGCAGTCACTGGACGCGCCGAGATCATGGATGCGCCTGGGATTGGCGGACTCGGCGGGACGTTCGCCGGGAATCCTCTCTCATGCGCGGCAGCTCTCGCTGTGCTCGATTTATTCGAGCGCGAGAATCTGCTGTCGCGCGCCAACGAACTTGGCGACAGCTTCCAGCGCCGCGCCCGCGAGTGGCAGCGGCGCTGGTCGATGATTGGCGATGTACGCGGCCTCGGTGGCATGCAGGCCATCGAACTTGTGAAGTCGCAGGACACCAAAATTCCCGCCGGTGACGAGACCAAGAAGATCACGCAGTACTGCTACGAGCACGGCTTGATCACGATTACGGCTGGCACGTATTCCAACGTGATTCGCGTGCTGGTGCCGCTCGTGATCACCAATGAGCAGATGGACGAGGCGCTCGATGTGCTGGAGTCCGCAATCGCGACCGTATGCGACCAGAAGGGCGTGGTCGCGCAGCTGGTGTGAACTTGGATATGTGGGTCCGGGTCTGTGACCCGGACGCCGAGCGTAGCTCGTCCTGTTTCTGGGAACGCGGCAAAAAAGCACGTTTGATGTCAGAATAAAAGACGATCGGCCAGACGCGTTGCTTAGCCGGCGCTCTTCTAGGCACTCTTCGCGATTGTAGGGGAATCATAATGACTGTAGCCGCACCTCCTGCCAACAAGCTTACCCAATACATCAACGGCCAGTGGACCGACTCGCACGCAACGGAATTTCGCGACGTCGTCAATCCCGCGACGGGCGAGGTCGTAGCGACCGTTCCGCTCGGCGGAGCAGATGACGTCAATGCGGCCGTAGAAGCCGCTGCGGCCGCTTTTCCCGAATGGCGGCGCACGCCGCCAGAGGACCGCATCCAGCCGCTCTTCAAGCTGAAGATGCTGCTCGAAGAGCATATCGACGACATCGCGCGCATCATCACTACGGAGAACGGCAAGACGTTCACCGAAGCGAAAGCCGAAATGCGCCGCGCGATTGAGAACGTCGAAGTGGCCTGCGGCATTCCCGATGATGATGCAGGGCTACAACCTCGAAGACGTGGCCCGCGGCATTGACGAAATGATGATCCGACAACCGCTCGGCGTGACTGCGGCCATCGTGCCATTCAATTTTCCCGGCATGATCGCATTCTGGTATTTGCCGTACGCCATCGCGACCGGCAACACATTTATCCTGAAGCCGAGTGAGCGCGTGCCGCTAACGATGCGGTATGTGTATGAGTTGCTAGAGAAAACCGGACTTCCGAAAGGCGTAGTCGGGTCTGGTGAATGGCGGCAAGGCCGCCGTCGATGCGCTGATTGATCATCCGAAAGTCAGAGCGATCAGTTTTGTCGGATCGACTCCGGTGGCGCGCTACATCTACTCGCGATCCGCAGAGCAGGGCAAACGTTGCCAGTGCCAGGGAGGGGCGAAGAATCATGTGATTGTCCTTCCCGACGCTGACATGCCGATGGCGACGCAGATCATCAGTGACAGCGCCTTCGGATGTGCCGGGCAACGCTGCCTCGCGGTTTCGGTCGCGGTCACGATCGGCGAAGCGCAGAAGACGTTCCGCGACTCGATTGCCGATGCGGCATCGAAACTCAAAGTCGGAAACGGCCTAGAGGACGGCGTGCAGATGGGGCCGGTGATTACGCCGCAGAGTAAGGAGCGCGTGGAATCTTTAATCGGTGTCGGAGAAAAGCAGGGAGCGAAGGTGCTGCTCGACGGACGCAACGCGAAGGTTTCAAAATACGAGTCCGGCAACTTCGTGAAGCCGACGATTCTCGACGATGTGCCGGCAAGCAGCGATCTTGGCTGACACGGAGATTTTCGGCCCCGTGCTCAGCCTCGTTCACGCCAACAGCATGGACCAAGCGCTGGCATTTCTCGAGCGCAGCGCGTACGGCAACCAGGCGTCGTTATTCACTTCGAGCGGATCAGCGGCGCGCCGTTTCCGCTATGAAGCCCCTGCGGGAAATATCGGCATCAACATCGGAGTTGCCGCACCCATGGCCTACTTCCCATTCAGCGGATGGAAGAATAGCTTCTTCGGCGATCTCCACGGCCAGGGCCGCGACGCGATCGAGTTCTATACCGACAAGAAGGTTGTCGTCGAACGCTGGGCGAAAGAGCACAGCCGGAAATTCTAGGAAATTGAGGAATTGGGTAATTTGGTAATCGGGTAATTTTAAAAATCGCCAACCTTGACCTTGCGGAGATTGCGATCTCCAAATTACTCAATTCAAAATTACCCAATTACCAAATGATCTGCGATGATCGCGCACTCTGAATAGAAGGAATTCATGACCACAACTCTTACCACTCCCTCGATGTCCGGCCAGGAAATTGTTGATCTCACCAAGAAGCACACGTTGTTCGAGTGGTCGGCGCAATCAAAAGTTGATCCGATTCCCGTTGCGAAAGCGAAAGGGATTTATTTCTGGACGCCGGAAGGGAAAGCGCTTCATCGACTTCAACAGCCAGTTGATGTCGGTCAACATCGGCCACGGGGACGAACGCGTCATCAACGCCATTCACGAGCAGGCGCAAACGCTCGCCTACGCTAATCCCTTTATGGCGACGGAACCTCGCGCCCGGCTGGGAGCGAAACTCGCCGAGATCACACCCGGCGACATCGATACTTTTTTCTTCACCAATGGCGGCGCAGAAGCCAATGAGAACGCGATCAAGATTTCGCGATTCTTTACTGGACGCCAAAAGATCATGGCGCGCTACCGCTCGTATCACGGCGCGACGGCGGGCAGCATCTCGCTGACCGGCGATCCGCGCCGATGGGCCGCTGAACCTGGCATTCCGGGCGTCGTGCACGTACTCGATCCCTATCACGGCATCGAGCGCGGATGGGAGTCGGCGGAAACTTCGCTGGCGATGATCGAAGAGACGATGCAGCTCGAAGGTCCGCATACGATTGCCGCATTCATTCTTGAAACGGTCGTCGGGACCAACGGCATCCTCATTCCTCCCGACGGATACATGCAGGGCGTGCGCAAGCTGTGCGACAAGTACGGCATCCTGATGATTGCCGACGAAGTGATGGCAGGATTCGGGCGCACCGGCGAGTGGTTCGCCATCGATCACTGGAAGGTTGTGCCCGATCTCATTTGCATGGCGAAGGGACTCACTGCGAGCTATCTGCCGCTGGGCGCGGTCGGCATGCGGCACCACATCGCGCAGCATTTCCAGGACAAGGTCTTTTACGGCGGACTGACGTACAACTCGCATCCCATGGGATGCGCGGCGGCGCTCGCAACCATTCGTGTATACGAAGAAGATCATCTGATCGAGAACGCGCGCAAGATGGGCGCGATCATGAAGGAGCTTGGAGCAGAGATGCAGGCGAAGCATCCTTCCGTCGGCGCAGTTCGCTCGATCGGATTGTTCGGGATTTTCGAACTGATTCGCAGCCGCAAGACGAAGCAGCCAATGGCGCCGTTCAACGGCGCGTCCGAAGAGATGGCGGCGCTGGGCCGCTTCTTCCGTGAACAGGGACTCTACACGCTCGTGCGCTGGAATTCCTTCTACACGAATCCTCCGCTGTGCATCAACGAGCAGCAACTGCGCGAAGCCTACACGATCATCGACAAGGGACTCGAGATCACGGACAAAGCTGTGAAGGACTGACCGTCCGGTTCGAACTCAGATGCACCAAATAAGAAGCCCCACCCTCTCGCTACTTTGCGAGAAGGGTGGGGCTTTCTTATTCTTTATTTCTTAGTGGCTGTGGCCCGAGTGCGAGACTGCCGACGAGAAGAACAGGAAGAAGTTCGACTGCGCCTGCACAGCTCGTCCACCGCTCTCAGCTGACTGCAGCTTCGCGTAAGACGTGATACCGGTCGTTCCAGCCTGGTTCGGCCAATCGCTCTGATCGAGTACCAGCACCGGGATCACCTGCCACCAGATAGCGTTGATGGTCGCGTCGCCATCAAGAAGTATGTGGCTGTGATTCGGGCTCGGTACAAAAACATTCGCGGTTGGAGGCGGCAGATATCCGAGTTGTACCAACACCGGACCCAAGTCGAGACGAGACGCGTGCATGGTGCAAGTTCCTGGGGCTAAGCCCGGGTCCGGGCACTGCGTATAAATCAACGGTTTCTGTTTGAAGGCTTCCGGAACCGCGCCGAACAAGCTAATCAACGTGCTTCCGAGCGTCGGACCGCAGGTTGTGCCCGCAACCACGCCAGTGCACGAGATCGCGTCGTCTGGATTCTGGTCGTTGTCCACCGAGAACATCGGAACCAAAACATACAGAGGTTCGGTCGGATCACTTAGCTTTGGGCAGACCCGTCGGGTCGATCGTTGGCTGATTGCCAATCTGGCAGATCGGAACCTGGAATTCCGAAGGATCCGACTGCGCCTTGACTCCGTTGAAATTGAGATCGGATTTTGGCTGGTCTACGCAGTCGAAACTCTGCAGATAGTTGAATTGAAGAATCTCGTTCTTTGCGTATCCGTACGTCTGATTCGGAGCCAGCGCAGCGCTTTGCGAAAATGCCAACATCGCGCTGGAACAGAAGAGAACAAGCAGGGCCAAGCGAAAGGCAGAAGCCTTCGCCGATTGCGACAAGACGTTCATGAATGATTCTCCTGGGTGGGGATTTGTAGACCGTCCCTGTCTCGTTGCAACAAAGCGGTAAGTCGCAGAGGTGACGTTAGGATCTTTGTCCACACCCTTAGTACGTAATAGTTACTGAACCGGATGTGAGCCATCGGAAATATTTCTGCGATTGTGGCTGAGCGATATTTTTCTTGATCAAAGCCAATCCGACTCACGTTCTGCTTCGTATATGAACTTCACGTCAGCTCATCCTTGGCGATGAGTCGTCGCGCTTGACAGATGAGTTGAGGCGAGATCCCGAACAACCTCCTCAAACGCAGAATCGCTCGAAGGTTTGATAGGATAGCTGGGCTGAAATCGATCCGGCGTCCAACCCGGACGCCGGCGGCACTCTCAGTTGTTCACCATCCGTCGAGGAACTTACGCTTGAGAATGACTATCGCGACCGGCATAAACGACAACCCGGCGATTCCAAGCGTCACCATTCGTAACCTCGCAGTAACCACCAAAACGAATTGCGGAGCGACTCCCGGCCTCGGAAAGCAATCCGCGCGCTGTCGCAGTACGTACAAGGAACGAAAGGGATGACGGGCTTGTCACGTGAATCCGACGTCGTCTCGACAGACGCTATGCTAGTGTCGGCAATTCGCGGGGGCGATGATGCTGCAATGGCGCAGCTCTACGACCGGTACTCCGGCGTGGTCTATTCAGTTGCGTTGCGTGTCTTAGGCGATACAGGGGCGGCAGAAGATGTTCTGCAGGAAGTCTTTCTGCAGCTTTGGCGAAATCCGGGAACGTTTGACGCCAGCCGCGGAAGTTTGCCGGGATGGCTCGCCGTGATCGCGCGTAACCGTGCCATTGATAGTTTGCGCAAGCGGCGTCCGGAAGACGAGATCTCGGATGTAGTGGTTAGCGTCGAACCGGATATGGTTCGCGGTGTGGAATGGAGCCGTACGCTGGAGAAGATTCGCGGCGCCCTGGGTGGAATGCCGCCATCGCAGCGCGCGGCGCTGGAGCTGAGCTTCTTCGAGGGGCTCACGCATACGGAGATTGCAGAAAAAACAGGAGAGCCTTTGGGCACGATCAAGACTCGCATACGGGCCGGCCTGCTTATTCTGCGTAAAGCTTGTAACCGATGAACGCGCACGAACAATTCGCTGACGATCTCGCCCTCTACGCTCTCGGCGCTCTGGAAGGCGCAGCTCTCGTAGAAGTGCAGGCGCATCTCAAGACTTGCCCGGAATGCCGGAGCGAGTTGGAGCGTCTGCGCGGCGATGCGGCTTTGCTGGCTTTTTCCGCTAGCGGCCCAAGGCCTCCGGCGCGCTCGCGCGATCGCTTCCTTGCGGCGCTCGCAAAGGAGTCGCGGCCGAGCGTTGCCCGCCCGGTCGAGATTCGTCCGAAGGAAGTTCGCTCATCGGGCTGGAGAGTTTTCTTGCGCAGTCTCGAATTGGCCACGGCCGCGGCGACGATCATTATTGTTCTTCTGCTGGTTCGTCAAAATGGCGAGCTGCAACGCAGGATTGCCGGTCTGCAACAAGACTCGATCGGGCAGCAAGCGCAATTGCAGCAAGCCAAGCAGCTGATCTCATCGCTGACTGCGCCGGATGCGGACCGCTACATCCTTGTCGCAGGAAATACGCCGCCGAAGCCGGAAGGCCGCGCGATTTACGTGGCCAGCAACTCGACTCTCGTCTTCCTGGCCAGCAACATGCCTGAGCTTCCGCCGCAAAAGATTTATGAATTGTGGCTGATCCCGACGAGCGGTGCGCCCATTCCCGCCGGATTGTTCCGGCCGGATTCGAAGGGCAGTGCGGCGGTCGTTCGGCCCCCGCTTCCGCCCGGAGTGGAAGCCAAGACCTTCGCGATTACGGTCGAACCTGAGCAGGGATCGTCCGCTCCAACCACGCAGCCGATCATGGTCGGCACTCGCGGATAGTTTTCGCACCTTTGGCAATCGACTGAGATCTTTATTTCTCCGGGTTGTAGCGCGCCAGCCATGCGGCAATCTCGCGGAACACATCCTGCCGCTGTTCCCAGACGGTAGGGAAGTGCGGCGAGCCAGGATACGTAACCATACGCGTGGTCTTGCCGCGCGCTGCCAGCACCTCAAAATACTCCCGGCCTTGATACGTCGGCACGCGTTCATCGGCGGCGCCATGGAGAATCAACAGCGGTGTGGTCACGTTCTCCGAGTGCATTGCGGCGGAGTACACCAGAAACGCCTCGGGATCTTTATCGGGCCAGCGGGCATCGTAGTCGAACTGCTGTACATCGCTGGTCCACATGAACGTGAGCCAATCGGTAATGCCGGCGCCTTCAATCGCCGCTTTGTAGCGATGCGTTTGGGTGACGGTCCACGAAGTCATGAATCCGCCGGCGCTCCATCCAAAAATTGTCAGGCGATTAGGATCGGCCCAACCTTGAGCCACCGCGTAATCCGTCGCACTGTCCACGTCGCGATAGGCTCGATCGCCAAAGTGCTGATAGATGGCGTCCATGAATTCTGTGCCGTAGCCGGTTGATCCACGATATTCCGGCTCGATCACGACATATCCCATGCCTGCGAATATGCGGGTAAACGGGCTCAGCCCGAGCGAGTCGTTCGCTTCCGGCCCGCCGTGTGGCAAGCACCATGAAGGGATATGCCCGTCCCGAGACGTAGTCGGCGGGGAAAGTTACGATCCCTTCCAACGCGATTCCTTCTTTGCTGGTCCAATGAATCACTTTAGAATCTCCCAACGCAATCTTCGCCAGCTGATCTTCGCCTTCCGTTGTGATCCGTTGAAGCGTATTGCCATGGGCGACCGCAACGTTCGAAACGTGTTGCGGATCGGCGACGGTGAATACGTGAACCTCCGGCGCAGAAGCAATCTGTGGCGAGATTGCATTGTTGATTGTGCCGTCAGGCCACTCGAACGCGGCGACCAACGAATTATTCTGGAACGATTCCACCTTCGTCCGGACGCCACGGGCCACCATCACCCACGCATTTCCGTGGGGATCGTCCGCTAAGCGCAGCGCGCTGGCCTGCAGCTTGGGAGTGCGATCTACGGGTGTTCCACCGCTCGCAGGCACGGTCCACACATGGTCCGCAGTCAAAACCGAAGAAGTTGTGCTGAGGAAGGCGAGGTCTTTACCGTCGTGTATCCAGCCCGGAGAAGCCGTCACGTTCTCAATGGTCGCAACGTGGTGCGGGCCCGAGGCGCTGCAAACATCGATAGAAGAACGGAAATTGTGAAAGCCAATCTTCGGCGTGAAAGACAGCACGGCCAACGAAGCACTGTCCGGAGACCATGCAATCTCGCCGATCTCATGCAGAGTGGGACACCACCACGTTCCACCAGAGCCGTCGGCGCCGATCACGTACAGGCTGGTGGGCTCCGCTTCGATCACTGTGTGTACATCCGATAGCGGATCGGGAAGCCGCGGATCGGCTTCGATCGCGTAGTGCGAGCCGTCGGGCGAGATGACGGCAGAGTGAATTCCTCTCGGCAAGGCCGTCAGCGGCACTGGAGTCGCTGCGGCAGCCGCGGGCGTATTCGGTGGCGCCAGAGCCAGTGTGGCTAGTTGCGCATTTTTGTCGACCTGATACGAACCGTACAAAGCGGAGCCATCGCGAGTAAATCCGGCAGGATGAAATTTTTCCGGAATTTCCAGATGCCGGGAGTCGCCACCCGCAACCGGGATCAGCCGCCATTCGTGATTGTCTGGACCTTTCGCGCCGCCGAAAGTGACTTGATAGAGGACCGTTTTGCCGTCCGGTGAAACGGCCATGGCGTTGGCGCTGCGAAGGGTCGCGGCATCGTCGAAAGTAAAAGGATGGCGTGAGCTTTGGCTTGCGGCCGGAAGCGCCGAGCAGCAGAGCACGATCAGAGCGAAGTTGGGTATGCGCATAATTTCTTCCTGCGTGGGTTCATCGGCAAACGTCGAAAAGCATAGCAGAGCTGCGGAAGCTGCAAGGGTGTGCCGAGCCGGGTCGTCCGGCCGCTCCGGCTGCGTTCAACCCCAGGGTTTGACCCAGGGTCTGCCTTTTTCGAAGCGCACGACTTTTCCGAACCGCAACCCTAGGGCTCCGCAGGGCGCGCTGTCAACGCTGAAATGCGCGCAAAGGCGGACTAATGCTGTGATAACATGAGGCCCTGCAAGCCCAGCCAGCTTGGCATCGTCATCGTTCCTGACTAAATACGAAGTGCAACTAAGGATTGATCTTCAACAGCCTGAGGCTGTAACCTTAACCTCCAGCCGCAATACTGCTCTTGGGGAGTCCATCATGAAGGGGATCATCGCGCGATCGCTTGGGCTGGCAGTTTCACTGGCTGCACTGAGCACTACGTTGCTGGCAGGTCCAGCTGCCAAGCAGCCGGAGAAGCCGCAATCGGCTACGCCTCTTCCCACCGACTGGAGCCACCAGCACCTGATCTTCTCCCACCCGCGAACGCCGGAGCAGGCCGCGCGCGTACAGAAGGACATTCGGTACCAGTTGCAGCAGCGGCGACTGACAGCTCCGGAGGCGAGTTCCATGATCAAGACGATTTGGGATACTGAGCGATTCCGGCGCACCATCGCGCGACGCTTCGGGGACGCAGAATGCACCGTGACTGGTCATGTCGACTCGGGTGCCAACATGCGACGGCTGGAGCGGGTAATTTCCCAGCCAAGTATTCGTTCATATCACTGTCGCCATTTGTGGCAGTGGTACGCCACCGCATCCCCGACTTCGTGGTCTACGGTACGGGTCTGGCGGGCGCATCAGACCAAGGCGACATTGTTGCATTTACGAATCTGTATGCCGGCTGCCCGACCGGGCCTATCCCCGGCGATTACTGGAGCTACAACACCGGCGGCCAAGTGCTTACGTCCCCAGTATTTTCGCTTGGATGGAACGCAGCTCGCGTTTACGCAAACCACACGGAGGGATTGCGAGCCTGGTTCTGTTGAAGTGGGCGGCGTTTAACGGTCTTGGTGCAAACCCTGTTGATCTCACTCCGATGTCCCTGCATCTGTATACAGCATGTGCACCGCTCCTTGCATGACGACGTTTTCGCTTGGTGCTAACGATACAAATTCTTCCGTGTTCTATGACTACGGAAGCTGATACTGCATAGGTTGGCGACGATTCCGGAAAGCTTCACCAGTTCACAGGAGTCTTCTTAGGGAACGCCAGCCGAAATGATTACGAGGTGGCTGGCCCGTCACGGTTAGCGCCAAAGTACTTACGAGCCCAATTCACGACGACAATACAGGCAATACGTTCGTGGGAGACAGCGGCGGGTTTTTGTACAGCGTCAGCAGCAGTGGAGTCCCGACGGCATCTGCGCGTTTGGATTATGGAGTCGGCTTAACCGACGGGCCGATCATTGATTCGTCGGCTGGCTCGGTGTATGTCTTTTCGTCGAATGATGGCCCTGGATCTACGACTGCGGCGTTTTTCAGCTGACCACGGCTTTCACGGCCGGTGCGACGGGTACCCGAGGCGAAGGTCGGTGCACGCCACAGCCGGACTGACACCGGAGTACCACGGAGCTTTCGATCACAACTATATTTCTGCGGCTACACCATAGTGGAAGTCTTTACGTTTGCGGAAATCCCGGCGGAGAGCCAACTCTCTACCAAATTCCCATCATCGCAGGAGCTTATGGGCACGCCCAAGGCCGGACCAGTGCTGTCATCTACCGGCGGAACGGCATGCTCACCCGTCACAGATATCTATAACCCGACCGTGACTGGAGCCGGTCTGCCCGAAGAGTGGGTCTTCGCGAGCGTGCAGGCAGCCGGTACGCCATCCGGATGCCTGCGGCGTTCACTCCTGCATGATGAATTTCAAGGTTACCTCGTGGCAGCCAAACAACGTTTACAACGCAGGGCAAGTAGTTCTCGACAGCAACCTGAACATCCAAGTTGCCGATAACAGCGGCGGTACGTCAGGGGCGACGCCGCCCGTGTGGCAGCACGGCCGTATTCAGTCCGCAGACTTCAGACGGAACAGTGCATTGGCGCAACCAGGGTGCTCTTCGCTGGACCCGACACCGGCATGTTGGGCAGCAGGGATGACATTATCGCAGGCGCATTCGAAATCATAGACACAAATAACAATATTGAGATTGACTCGAACGTCTGGTGGTGGAACTTCGGGGGGAACGCAGCCGACCTGGCCCACTGGCTGAAGGGGTAACAACTACCGATGGTGGGGTGATTTGGTACAACTTGGGCGCGAATCCCGTTGCGGGCTCTCGATGTGTCCGGCGGCACGAGCGGAATCATTATGGACAACACCGTGAACGCTCCTGGAGGCTCTCAGGTCTATTTTTCGACTCTACAGACGCGGATCGGTGGCGGCCTTCCGGTAGGGCGCCACTGGCGGGTGCGCAGTGCAGGCATCTCAGCAGGGATTAAACTAAGGGAGAAGGGGTAAGCAATCATGGCGACGGAAAATTCCTCCAGGAAACAGCCTCAAGCAGCCGTAACCACCAAGAAGCCCTATGAGAAGCCGAGCTTCCGCTACGAGCAAGTGTTCGTAACGACGGCCCTGTCTTGCGGCAAGACCGGAACCGTTCAGGCTCAATGCACGCTGAATATTAAAGTGTCGTGATCTAGCGACCGCCGCGCACCTTCTCCGCTGGCGCGACGGGAACCTCGACAGACCACTCGGGACCACGACCACTACGCAGCCCACTCGCTCCAGCGACAACTCCTAGCCACCGATCTCCCTAAGTGCCGGATCCTCCGGTGGCGGTCGGCTCAACCTGCGCCCCGCCCGAAGTGATACCCTTTTCTGTCGAGGTACGTATGTCTCCGCTGCGCTGCTTCTTCTTTTTGACTTTTTCTGCGCTCTTAATTCCGTCGGCTTATTCGCAAGCAGTCCCTCCCGACGCCGCCGCTGACCGCACCACGTTTCGCACGAACGTCCGCATCGTCGTGCTCGACGTCGTCGTTACCGATTCCAAAGACGACCCCGTCACCGGACTACCCAGGAACGACTTCGAAGTATTCGAAAACGGCAAGGCGCAAACCATCGTGTCCTTTGATGAACACTCAGGTCTGCCGGATATTCCCGCGCTCACGTTGCAGGCGAAGTTACCGCCGAATGTGTTTTCCAATCAGCCTCTGGCGAAAGCGGGCGATGCCGCCAACGTGTTGCTGCTCGATTCACTCAACACCCCGATGTCGGATCAAAGCTACGTCCACGCGGCGATGATCAAGTACGTCAAGGGCATTCGTCCCGGAACGCGTCTCGCCATCTTTACGCTGGGCTCGCGGCTCCGTTTCGTGCAGGGATTCACCGGCGATCCCGCAGTGCTCATGGCCGCGCTCAATGGCAAGAAGTCGGCGGGGAATCCGGAGCTGTCGAACCTGCTGCAGACCAGCTCCGAGCAGGATGCCAGCCGGAGAGCCATCGATCAGATCAAAGAACTGCAGGCAGCGACCAACGCGAATCTGCAAGGCTCCATCGATGCGCTGACGCAGTTTCAGGCGGAGACCACTTCTTCGCAGACCGACGTGCGCATCAAGACCACGCTCGAAGCCATGCAGCGGCTCTCGAGGTATCTGGTGGGAATACCGGGACGCAAGAATGTGATCTGGTTTTCCGGTTCGTTCCCGTTGAATACGCTCACCATCAGCAGTTCCGGGCCCAATAGCGTGATGCCCACTGGATTGCCCGATCCATCTGGAGTCACGCGGCAATATCAGTACGATATCGCGAAGGCTGCGAACATGCTGGCCGCCGCGCAGATTGCTATTTACCCGATCGGCGCCGAGGGCGTTGCCGTGGATCCGCACTATGATTTGAGCGGGCCGCTGCCGCCGAAGATTGCTGGCGTAAAAGTCGAGCAGCAGATGACCCAAGCCCAGCTTGCAGATCTGCAACAAGGACAGACGCAACGCAACTCAGGTCATGCCTCGATGGATGAGTTGGCGCGCGACACGGGCGGAGAAGCCTACTACAACACCAACGGATTCAATGACGCACTTGACCACGTGCTCAACAATGGCACGCACTATTACACGCTGACTTACTCTCCGAGCAATCGAACGATGGACGGACAATTTCGCGGCATCGAAGTCAAACTCACCGGAAGCAAATATCATCTGGCCTACCGCCGGGGCTATTACGCCACTGACGCTGAAACCAGGCCGGCAGCCCAGCCGAAAGCCGTGGGCGATCCCCTGCGGCCATTAATGGATCACGGCACGCCCGATTCCACTGAGATTCTTTACGCGATGGGAGTCGTGCCTTCCGCCGTTCAACCGTCGAGCATTCAGCTCGGGCCGAACTCTCAACGTGCGGGAGACAATGAGAATCTGAAGGGCTTGGTGACGCGTTATCGCGTGAACTTCACGGTTTCGCCCGAGCATCTCACGCTCGATCCGTCTCCGGACGGTGTGCGCCACGGCAGCATCGAAGTGACATTGCTCGGATACGACCGCGACGGGAATCCGCTCAACTGGATGGTCCGCATGCTGCAACTCACGTTGCCGCCGGACCGGTTCGCCGTCGTGCAGCAGAAAGGTCTTTTCTTCAGCCTCGAGATCGACGTGCCGCCGAGCGGTCTCTATCTGCGATCCGGCGTCTACGATCTAGGGTCAAACAAGGCAGGGACGTTGGAGATTCCGCTCTCCTCGCTGGTCGCGCAAGCAAGTCCATCGAAATAATTATCCACTGCGCGCGCGTCGCGGGTACCTCCCTGTGATCTTGCGGAACACGCCGTGTACCCGATGAATCCCGCTGGCCGGACTCAGGAACATGAACGGACATTCGCCGGGGATGACCTGCATCCCATGTTGCTTACAGAACTCGACCGCCTTCTGGCTGACCGCTCCTTGCCCGGCAGCGCGGTACATCCATATGCGCCGAACGCCTGCCTCCGCGCAGTCTGCGACCACGACATCCGTCCTGGCGGCAGAAGTCATCACAAGCGCTCCGTCGACCGGAGGCTGGATATCCTGTACCCGCCCAAAGCAAGGCCGGCCCAGCACGTTGGGAGTTCTCGGGTTTACCGGAACGACATCATAGCCCCGGCGGCAGAGCTCTTCGAAGAGCAGGACGCTGAAGCTCTTGGGATCGCGTGAAATGCCGATCATGGCGATTCGTTTTTGCGACAGGAAATCCTGAATAACCTCCATCGAGGATATCTGGGTTGTCATCGTATTCCCCCTATAACCGCCTGATGGCGGGCAGTTTAGCCCGTTAGGCGAGGCCTCCGCAGTGATCTGAATCACCACGTAGGATTCAGGACAGGGGTGACCAAAATCGACACGCATCGCACAAACATTCACTCTTGCGGATTGCTCCAGCCGGGGGGACAATTTGGTAGTTGGGCAGTATCTGTTCGGAATCGTTTTTCGAGGTCTAACCCGGGGGAAATTCAAGATGATCAACCGCCACTATCTAACCCTATTCCTGTCGACTACTCTGACCCTCACAGGGTGGGCGCAAAGCAACGCAAGTTCATCCTCAACGCAGACGGCCGCTTCCCAGAGCGCCAGCGACCGCGAACCGCTGCAGGAGCCGAGGCCCAGGGATTTCTGGGATGGCGACGATCCAAACGTTGTCAATCTGGTGCTCCATCCATTCGCCAACAAGAAGTATGTTCTGCGCCATACGCAGCCGATCCGCGACCGCATCAACGAACTCGATCAGTTGACGGCGGAAAATAGCGGCAAGATCAAAGACGTGGATGCCCGCGCCACGCAAGGCATTCAGTTGGCATCCGAGAAAGTCAGCCTGGCCGATCAGCACTCCAGTGACGCCGTCAACAAAGCACAGCTTGCCCAAACTGCGGCGAACGAAGCCTCCACGCGCGTTTCGACTGCGCAGCAATCGGTCACAAGCCTTGATCAATACAAAGGCAGCGGCCAGACCGAAATCCGCTTTCGTCCGGGACAGAGCATGCTGAGCAAGAGCGCGAAGGATGCGCTCGATCAGATGGCCGGCCCGCTGAAGGATCAGCGAAGCTACATCATTGAAGTGCGCGGATTCTCCTCCGGCCACGGTCAGACCGCAATTGCGAATTCCCAGAAGATGGCGGATTCGGTCGTGCGCTATCTCGTCCACACCCACAACATTCCCGTCTACCGTATTTACACGACAGGTTTGGGCAATGTTGCGGTCACAGGCGAAGGAGCAGCGGCGCATCCTGTGAACGGCGGCCGCGTCGAAGTCAGCGTCCTGCAAAGTGGAATGGCCAGCACCGCGCAACGCTAAATCCTGAAGAAATTCATCAAGGGCGGACCGCCACGGTTCGCCCTTTTATTTTTGAGAACGACACGACATCATTGCCGCTCAGTACGCTCCAGGGATCTTTCACGAAAATCGCCAAACTGTGATCTAAGTCACAGACGAAAAAACACACTTCGGTAAAACTCCAACCAATGGTGAAGTGGCCTGCTCGAGGCTGCGACCCATCGAAGGGCGACGCCGCTCCCTTGCGGAAGGATGGCAGTCGCAGGCTGTAGCGTTTCGCAGAGACTGTTCTAACTTGCGAAGACGCACGGTTATAACCCAGGGAAATCCTACGAGGTGAAGGGTTGGCGATGAAGTCTGCCGATCGCAGGCAAACCATTGGAATTTCCGCGAATTGGATCCGTGGTTTAAATCGAAACTATGCATTCGCGCTCGCAGGCGTCCTGCTGGCTGGCGCGATCCGGTACCGGCTCGATGTGGCCCTCGGCTTCACTCAGCCGTTCGTGCTGTTTTATCCGGTCATCACCCTTATAGCCCTACTGGGCGGCTTCGGGCCGGCGTTATTCGCTACTGTCCTTTCAGCTTGGACCGCCGCGTACTTCTTTATGGAGCCGTTGAACTCATTCCTGGTGGAAAAGCCTCGCGATCTTGTCGGATTGTCGCTCTTCACCGCAATGGGGATCGTCATCAGTGCCATCGGTGACCAGTTTCGCCGGCGTGCGCAGCGCCTGCAGGAATTCGAGAAGGCAGTGGAAGGCCTGGAGGAAATGATCGTCGTGGTCGACCGCGACTATCGTTACCTGATTGCGAACCGCGCCTTTCTTAACTATCGAGGGATGAATAGCGCGGATGTCATCGGACGGCCCGTCACAGAGATATTGGGGCCCGAAACATTCGAAATGACGGTGAAACACAAGTTGGATGAATGCTTCCGGGGCGAAGTTGTGCAGTTTGAAACGCGCGTCACGTATCCCACCCGCGGCGAAAGAGAATTACTCATTACCTACTTTCCCATCGAAGGACGCAAGGGCGTGGAGCGCGTCGCGGCCGTATTGCAGGATGTTACGGATCAGAGAAAGTCCGATCGTGCCTTAAATCTCTTCCGCACGCTGATGGATCAGTCGAATGATGTTGTGGAAGTCATTAATCCGAAGACATTGCGTCTGCTGGATGTGAACGGTAAAGCTTGTGAGGCCCTCGGTTACGCGCGAGAAGAATTATTGAAGATGACGGTGTACGACATCGATCCAAACATCGACGAGGCTACCGTTGCCGCCGATCTCGCACGATTAAAGGATCGCGGGGCGATCTTGAAGGAGACGACCCATCGAAGAAAAGACGGATCTAGCTTCCCGGTTGAGAGCAGCCTGAAATATGCGCGCCTGGATTGTGACTACATCATCGCCGTTTCGCGCGATATCAGCGATCGCAAACGGACCGAAGCAGCTTTGTTGCGCAGCGAGGACCGTTACCGCGACCTCGTGGAACACTGCGAAGATCTCGTGTGCACGCACGATCTCGATGGGAACCTGTTGTCCGTTAACCCCGCCCCGGCCCGGATCTTGGGTTATGAGGTTGCCGAACTGTTGCGGATCCCGATGCGCGATCTGCTTGTGCCGGAATCACAAGAACGATTCGATGCCTATCTGAAGAGGATCCAGGGCACGGGCTCGGACGAGGGCGAACTATGCGTAGTCACGCGCAACGGCGAGCGCCGCATCTGGGAATACAAAAATACGTTGCGCACAGAGGGGGTAACGTTCCCTGTGGTTCGAGGAATGGCTCGCGACGTTACCGAACGCAGACGGGCAGAGAACGCGCTTCGCACTCGCGAAGAGGACTACCGGCAATTCGTGGCGCAGAGTTCAGAAGGTATTTTCCGCGAGGACATGGACGCGCCTATCCCGATCGATCTGCCCGAGGATGAGCTGATCCATCGCATTGTCCATGACTCCTACATGGCCGAGTGCAATCAGGCCATGGCACGGATGTACGGAGTGGAATCCGCCAATGATCTCGTAGGAAAGCGCCTTACGGAAATGCTCGTGGCTGACGATCCACGCAATGTCGAACTATCCCGGGAGTATGTACGCTCCGGCTTCCGTGTGATCGAGCATGAATCCCGCGAGACCGACATCCATGGGAATCCAAAGGTGTTTCGCAACAGCATGATCGGCATCGTGGAAGACAGGAAATTGGTTCGCACCTGGGGCATCCAGCGCGACGTTACGGAGCAGGTCAAATTGGAGGAAGCCCGCAGCAAGGCCGAAGAAGCTCTCCGGGTCAGCGAAGCGCACTTCCGCGCGCTAGTGGAGCAGGCGTCCGACGGCATTTTCATTGCGGACGCGCAAGGGAATTACCTCGACGTGAATACCGCCGGCGCAGCCATGCTCGGCTATTCGCGCGAGGAGATCCTTCAACTGTCGATCCCGGAAATCGTCACGGCAGAGGACGTGAAACGAGTTGGGAGCGAAGTGGGACGCTTCATTGAAGAGGGAATCGTTCGCAGTGAGTGGACATTCCGCCGCAAAGACGGCTCGCTCTTTCCCGGTGAGGTTTCCGGCAGGCAACTCCCCGACGGAAGACTGCAGGGCATTTTGCGCGACATGACGGAGCGTAAACGAACCGAGGACGAGCTCCGCCGGAACGAAGAACGCTTCCGGGTTGCGCTGAAAGACTCGCCCATCACGGTATTCAATCAAGACCGCGAGCTGAGATACACCTGGATGTACAACCCTCAGCTTTACTGGCAGCATGAAGTTCTAGGCAAGACGGACGAAGAGATCCTCGGGCCGAAGAAGTGTGGCAGTCTGATCGCCCTAAAACGCAGAGTACTCAATACCGGGGTATCGGCGCGCGAAGAAATCACCATCCCTCACAACGGCAGTCGCTATGCGTTCGATGTAACCATCGAACCTCTCTTCGACAGCGCCGGCAACGTTGTTGGTATCACGGGCGCCGGCATGGATATCGCCCGCCTTCGGGAAATGACCGACCGGTTGCAGGATGCCAAAGACAAGCTCGTGCAGGAAAAATCGTACCTCGAGAATGAGATCCAGACCGAGCTGGGTTTCGAAGAGATTATCGGACAAAGTCCGCAACTACGCGAGGTCCTGAAAAAAGCGCGCATCGTCGCTCCCACCGATTCCACGGTGCTCTTGCTCGGTGAGACCGGCACAGGGAAAGAGTTGGTCGCCCGGTCCTTGCACTCGCTCAGCAAGCGCCGCGAGAAAACGTTCGTCAAGCTCAATTGCGCCGCGGTTCCCTCTGGATTATTGGAGAGCGAACTCTTTGGACACGAAAGAGGAGCCTTTACGAGCGCGGTCAGCCAGAAACTCGGGCGGATCGAACTTGCGGACAAGGGCACTCTCTTCCTCGACGAGATTGGCGAATTGCCGCTCGAATTGCAACCGAAGCTGTTGCGCGTTCTCCAGGATCGCGAGTTTGAGCGGCTCGGAGGAGTGCACACGCTGCACGTGGATGTGCGAATTATCGCCGCTACCAACCGCGATTTGCGCCAGGATATCGCCGACAAGAAATTCCGCGACGACCTCTTCTACCGGCTCAACGTTTTCCCCGTCGAACTCCCGTCCCTCAACGAGCGGCGCGGTGATATCCCAATTCTCGTCCAGCATTTTGTCCGTAAGCACGCTGCCCGCATGGGAAAACATATCGACGTCATTCCCCAAACGACCATACAGATTCTCCAGAACTGGAGCTGGCCGGGAAACATCCGCGAACTGGAGAACATGATCGAGCGCATGGTAATCATGACAAAAGGGCGAGTGCTGGCTGCTCCGCCGGCGGAAGTGCAGGAGTTTCAAGAGTCTCAGGATTCCCTGAACGGTAGTCTGACGGATATCGAGCGCGAGCACATTATTCGCGTCTTGCGGGAAACCAACGGCGTGCTGTCGGGCGTTGAAGGCGCTGCGACCCGGCTCGGTCTCAAGAGAACCACATTGCAGTCGATGTTGAAACGCTTCAACATCCAACTGCAGGACTATCGCCGCAACGGACCCGGCACCTACGGCCCTTAGCGCCCCACCGTCATTTCGCCAGCCGGTTGTATTTCTTCAGCACTTCGCGCAGACGATCGTGGGGCAGAGCGACTACGGTGCGATTGTTAATGCCAGTCATCGTGTCGGCCGCGACCATGGCGTTGACGACCGCTTCTTCGGTAGCCTGCACCGTCGCCAGAAAAATCGGATCGAGAGAATCGTTGGGCAACATCGTCAGCTGGTGCAGTCCCTTTGTGCCTACCGCTCCGGGATTGGCGGTGGAGAATGCGATAAAAATGTCGCCAGAACCGTCGCCTGAGTAGCTGCCATCGCGTCCCAGGCCGAGCGAGATTTTCTTTGCAATCCGTTTCAGTTGCGTCGGAATCAGTGGCGCATCCGTCGCAACAACGATAATGATTGATCCCACATCTTTTTGCCAAACCGTGTGCTCTGGGATCTCGCGGCCTACGTTGATTCCGGCAATTCGAAGTTGCTCGCGTGATCCGTAATTGCACTGGACCAGGACGCCAACCGTGTAGCCTCCGGCATCTGCATCGAGAACGCGGGAACTGGTTCCGATCCCGCCTTTAAATTCGTTGCAGATCATTCCTGTCCCGCCACCCACGTTTCCTTCTTCCACCGGCCCCGAGTGAGCCACATCGAGCGCGTGCCACGCATCTTCTGGTTTCACGTGGAATCCGTTGATGTCGTTCAGGTAGCCATCCCAGGTCTCGGCCACCACTGGCAGCGACCACCAGTAACCTTCCATGTCCGGCGAGCCGTGCTTCACCTTCCACGAGATGACCGCATCGCGCACGACGCCAACGCTGTGCGTATTGGTGATCATGACCGGGCCATTCAGAAATCCGGAATCGTCGACCCAGGTTGTGCCTGTCATTTCGCCGTTCCCATTGAGCGTGAACCACGCCGCGAAGACAGCGTCATTCGAAGCCTTGCCTCGCGGATGGATCGCCGTCACGCCCGTTCGAACCGGTCCCTTCCCGACTTCCAGCTTGCCTTCGCCGGAGATCAGCGTCGTGTGCCCAACCTCCACGCCTTTTACATCTGTAATGGCGTTGTTCGCCCCCGTCTTGCCATCAAAGGGCACGCCCAGATCGCGCGCGCGCGGCTTGGTTTCGGCACAGAGAACTGAAGTGGACAATGCGATAGCAAAGATCAATACCGACCGGCGAATGCACATGCTCGACATAAGGCCTCCGGCAAAGGAGGCAGTATACAAGGAGCGCGACCCCCGATATGGGTACGCGCCTTGATGCCTCCTCTCGCAAAATGGCCTGCGGTACAATCGCATGCAAGAAACAATTCCCTGGGAGGATGTGAGATGGATAGCTGGAAGAAGGCGGCGGTGCTTGGTTCCATTGGGGCGGCGGGACTTCTATTCATGAAAAAACGCTACGCGGCAGGCGTGCTCGCGACCGGCGTAGGACTTGCCGTGCTGGCTTCTGAATATCCGGAAAAATTTGAAAAAGTTCGGAAATCGTTGCCTGACTACTTCGATCGCGGCATGCAGGTCATGGAAATGGCCGCCAATGCTGGGAAACGAATTACCGATGCGGCCGGACGCACCGCGGCCGAGGCGTGGGACGATCTCGGGGGATAAGAAGCAAACCAAGCGCGCTAGTTCCGTATTCGTATGGATTCTTGCGCGAGCCCGGGAAACTTAATCGATTCCGAGTTGCTTCTTGGCTTCAGGGCTCAGCCGTTCCGGAGTCCACGGTGGCGTCCACACCACATTCACGGCGGCGTTGCGAATGCCAGGCAGCTGTTCGAGCCGCGACTTTACCTGCATGCTGATGTTGACATGCTCCGGGCAGCCCTGCGCGGTCAGCGTCATATCGATGGCGACGTCTTGTTTGTCTTCTTCCACGGGCGCAAAGTTCACTTTGTAAATCAGGCCGAGATCCACGATGTTCACCGGAATCTCCGGATCGTAGCAGCTCTTCAGAGCGCTCATTACTTCTTCTTCAGTCACTGGCATCGCTGTGTCCCTCGTATTCAGTGTACAACGTGCCGGCGGACAATTCTTGCAGGTGGGATTCAGCGAGGGCAAAGTCGAAGAAGCAAATACCGGCCCTGGATTCAGACCGGCGTCGATCAATCTGGTTGGACTCAGAGCTCCAATGCCGTGCACTTATGTTCTTTGAGGTGCTGGCGAAGTGCCCCAATCGTGCGTTCTTTTCGGCCCACCGTCATTTCCAATTCTTTGTCCAGATAGCTGAATAAATCCCGATCATTCGAGTGGAAGGCGGCAAGCATCGCTTTGGTCAAATCCGACAGTGCCTGAAGAGTGAGCTGAACTTCGTGTTGTAAATTCGCATATTCCTGGCATTGATTTGGCATCTTGGCTCCGTACCGGAGAATGTACGATGCCTCTTCCGCATCTTTGGTGGTCGAGGAAAACTGGGCTGGAACGGCCTTTTTCATCAATGAATTAGCTTATGAACTCGTAGTCAGATATACCTGACACCGCCAGGGCAACAGGCCGTTGACTTGCCCACGCATCGTGCCTACCATTCCTCGACTTTAGGATTCGTTGAAAAAATGACGCACAGGACTCGTTGGCTTACTCCCCGCACTTTCTACACGCTCCTGACTCTGGCTCTAACGTCCGGGGCCGCGGCGCAAAACTCGACTGCGCCTCCGGGAGCTCTCCTGCCCAACGTTCTTTACGGGGCCGCGTATTACAACGAGTACATGCCCGCCGATCTCCAGCCCGGCCGTCTGGATAAAGATGTCGCCCTCATGAAAGACGCGGGCATCTCGGTCGTTCGCATGGGAGAGTCCACCTGGAGTCTTTGGGAGCCTTCCGACGGCCGCTTCGAATACGCCTGGATGGATCGCGTGGTCGATGCCATGGGCAAGGCGGGGATCAAGGTCATCATGGGCACGCCCACCTACTCCATGCCGACCTGGATGGCCAAGGCGCATCCCGAGTTCTACGCGCGTCCCCTCGGCGGAGCTTCGGTCCGCTACGGCATGCGCCAGAACATGGATACCGACAATCCAAAGTTCCGCTTCTACGCCGAGCGCATCATCACGAATCTGGTCTCGCACTACAAAGACAATCCTGCGGTCATCGGCTGGCAGATCGACAACGAGACTGGTTCATACGGTGCTTCCAACGATGACGTCTTCAGCGGCTTCGTCGACCACCTCAAGAAGAAATTCGGCACCACCGACGCCCTCAATAAAGCCTGGTTTCTCAATTACTGGGGCCAGGACGTCAACGACTGGGCTGACATGCCTCAGCGAGACAATGCCACCAGCACGAGTTACAAACTCGAGTGGTCCCGCTGGCAGCAAATGCGCGTCGCCGACTATTTGGCATTTCAGGCTGCGCTCGTCCGCAAATTCCGGCGCCCGGATCAATTCGTTACCCAGGACTACGGCTCCATGATGAAGCTCGACGTGAACGAGGTCGAGGTCGCCAAGTCCCTCGATGTCGTCGCCAACAATCCTTACCATGGAACGCAAGACCATCTCGACGGGGCGTGGCAGGCACTTGCAGGGCGACTTCTCCCGCTCGCTTAAACGCCAGAATTTTCTGGTGACGGAAACCAATGCGCAGACTCTGGGATGGGATTCCGCTGGACAGTTTCCACCCTACGACGGCCAGCTTCGCCTCGACGTTTACACCGATCTTTCTTCCGGCGCCAACATGGTCGAGTACTGGCATTGGCACTCCATCCACGCCGGGCAGGAGACTTACTGGAAGGGCGTCCTGAGCCACGATCTTGAGCCGAACCGCGCCTACGCCGAAGTTTCACGCATCGCGCACGAACTGCAAAAGGTCGGTCCCGAGATCGTTAATCTTCAAATCAAGAATCAGGTCGCGATTCTCTACAGCGTCGATTCGTCCAACGCAATCAGCTTCATGCCGTTCGAACGGCAGCAGGAACTGGGATGGACTCCCGGCAAAGCCGCCGGTGAATATAACGCAATCCTCTCCCAGATCCACCACTCCCTCTACCAGGCAAATGTCGGCGCAGACTTTGTCTTCCCCGAGAATGCCGACTTCTCTCCCTACAAACTTCTGATCGTTCCTGCGCTGTACGTTGCAGACGATGCTTTGCTCAAGAAGATTGCTGATTACGTTCACGGTGGTGGCCACGTCCTCATGACGTTCAAGAGCGGATTCACCAATGAGAACTCCGCCGTCCGCTGGGAGCGCGCTCCCGGGCCGCTCCGCGAAGCTGCCGGTTTCACCTATCAGGAGTTCTCCAACCTCGAGCACCCGTTGGCGCTCAAGGACAATCCGTGGCACGTCTCCGCCGACGATAACAAGGTGAGCACCTGGGCAGAGTTTCTCCTGCCCACTTCCGCCAAGCCACTCGCTTTCTACGACCATCCATTCTTCGGTCGCTGGCCTGCGATCACCCGCAATCAGTTCGGATCGGGCACACTGACTTACGAAGGTACCGCACTCTCCGACGCACTCCAGCAGGCCGTTGTGCTCGATGTTCTTCGTGAATCCGGACTCAACAGCTCCGACCAGGATCTTCCAAAAACCGTGCGGGTCAAGCACGGCACCAACCGAGCCGGCAAACGGATCCACTACTATCTGAACTATTCCAGTGCTCCTGCGGATTTTGCCTACTCTTACGCCGCGGGCCGCGACCTGCTCACCGGACACGCCATTGCCCAAGGCAGCAGTGTCCGCCTCGCGCCATGGGACTTGGCCATACTGGAAGAGGACAAATAGCGAAACGAACTCCTTCCATCCCGCTCAGTCCAGTCCCTCGCATCAAGTGATAGCTGGCTAAAGTGTTCCCAAAACCCCTGCTATTGCCCTGCGAATTCCGGCTGTACCTAGGTAACTTGCGTCGTCCAAGCCCTTCCGTAACCTTCTGCTCTTTGCGCCTCCGTACCATACTTAAGATGAAAAATGGCTCACCTCCCCCACCCTCACGCTAATTGGCGTAGCCCGCGCGCGCGGCTTGCCGACGTTACCCCTGCTGTTCTTCGTTTGCCCGACGGACGCCGCCATCGCGGCGAACTCGAGTCCATCTCTCTCACCGGCGGCCTGCTGAGCATGCAAGGCATGCTCGATCGGGGCTCCCGCATCAAACTAATGTTTCTGACGCAAACCGGACCGGTCGCCGGCGCCGCAGAGATGCTGACCCCCGTATCCGCAACGCGTCAGCCGTTCCGCTTCGTAGAGCTTGAAGACGGCGATCAGAGCCGGTTGCGGGCGGTGGTGCAGGGTTCCTTGGATCTCGGCGAAGAAGCCTGGATCGGAAAATACAGAGCAGCTGTTCTAAATCAAAGCCCGTCACGACATTTGTTCCTCAAGATCAGTGTTGGTTCTCTCTCTCTCCTGACGATTGCGGGAAGCGCCATCTACCTTTTGCATAAATTTCATTTGTTGAAATGATGTCGCCCATCAATACCCGGCGTTGGCACCGGCATCAGGTAGATCTGCCGGTAAGCATCATCGCGCTGAACGGGATCCTCACCACTCCGGTTCCAGCTCGTGCCAGCGAAATCAGCCGCGCAGGGATGGCGTTGCACGCACCGGTCGATCTGAATCCCGGCGACGTGATGCACATCCAGTTCCCGACCTCCAGCGCCTCACCCCGCGTAAAAGCCCTCGTCCGCAATCGAAGAGGACAGTGTTTGGGGTTGGAGTTCCTTACTCAGCTTCCTCCGGACAGCGAGCCGAAAGAGCGGTCCAGGCTCATCCCCGTTCCACAGGTGCGACCTGTTCCGGAATTACGAGAACCCGTACCGGACTTTTACAATTCGAAAACCGTCTTCTCCCAGCTCCGTCGAAAGCAGGAAGAGCTCAAGCAGCTTCAGCGCGAAATCGACGCCCTTAACATGGCGATTCTGCTGCTTGCGGATGATGAAAACGAGATCTCACGCGCTGTTTCACTCATCGACTCGATTCCACGCCGTTCGCACTAACGAAAGCTGGCAACCCCTGAGACGCACCGCATCCCAACGGGAGCGTTGAACATACAGGTGCCATCCGATATACCCGGAGATAGCCCTCTGTTACATTCTCTTGCATGGTGAGCCCAGAGGCGAAGCAGAGAATCCAACTGGCGCTGCTCGCGGCGCTGGTGGTTGCCAGCATCCGCGCGGGAGTCATTTTCTACGAGCGCCACGAAGACCGCGTCGCGGTCGAGCAACAGAAGAAAGCTCGCGACGTCGGTTACTCCAATCCTGATTACTACGTCAGCCCCAAGAAGCTCTATCCCTACGACATCAAAAGCGCGAAGCAATTGACGAAGCAGCCGGTGTGGGTCAAAGAGGGATACCACTACACCTATTACGCCTACGACGCCGCGAGCAAGCGCGTTGAATTCGCGCACGACGCCGGCTTGCTGGGACCCATCGAGAAGTTGACCATCACCGACGTCATCGGGGCGACCTCACCCAGCGGAGACCAGAAACGCCAGGTGCTCGCGGTGTTTGACAAAGACGGAAAGAAGTATGCGGTTCCCATCGGCTACGAAGGCGATGGTCAGTACACCATCTATTCCGATGAAATGTTCTACATCGAAGATCCTCACGAACTTTATAAGCATTGGCCGGCCGACGTCTGGCAGGCCGTCGATCAGCACACCGTGAAGCCCGGAATGAACGAACTACAGGCCGATTTCGCAGTCGGCATGGGCGTGCCGGATTCGGGCGCCAGCTCCGACGACAAGACTGTGCGTTACGCGAATGGAGGCAAGCCGCTGGTCGTTGTCTTTCACGGTGGCAAGGCCGTGGAAATCAATCCAGGTACTTAATTGGACAGCGTCTGGTTTCACTGCGGTCGGCTGCAAGTTGTGCTACCATGCCCCGCAAAGTTCGCTCTGGCCGGGAGGAGTTATGACGACCGCGCTTCGACCGCTAAGCACCGGAGAATTGCTGGATCGCACCTTCTCTCTCTACCGCAGCCATTTCGGACTGTTCCTCGGGCTCTTTGCCTTGCCCCACCTCTTCGTCCTCGCATACCAGTGCATCGGCTTGACGTTCCAATCGCCGAATCCTCAATTGCCGAACCTCCTGTTGAATGCGGTTTGGTCGATGGGAGCAGGATTTCTCAGTCTGGCAGCCTCGGCGGCATCCCAGGCTGCGACCGTTATTGCCGTCTCCCAGGTTCACCTTGATCGACCCGCAGGCGTGGCTGACTCTTTCTCGCGCGTGAAAGGGCAAATCCTCCCGGTGATCGGCCTCTCATTGCTGGTGGGTCTGGCCGCTGGTGCGGCCTGCATCGCCCTGCTCGTGCCCGGAATCCTGCTGTTCGTCATGTGGTCGCTCGCTGTTCCTGCCAAAATTCTCGAAAATCGCGGCGCACTCGACTCCATGTCTCGCAGCATGGATCTCACGAAAGGGAACCGCTGGCGCATTTTTGTGATCTGGCTGCTCTTTGTCCTGCTCGGCATTGGAGTCGGTCTTTTGTTGCGCTGGCCCGTCGAACTGGCCGCCGGAGTCAGTTCCATCTTCGCGATGCAGCGCACCGCGCCTGTATGGCA
This sequence comes from uncultured Acidobacteriota bacterium, assembly GCA_963787685.1. GTDB lineage: Bacteria > Acidobacteriota > Terriglobia > Terriglobales > Acidobacteriaceae > Sulfotelmatobacter. The sequence goes on along the minus strand of CAWBED010000013.1, from coordinate 784,661 downwards.
AGCGGCCCTGCTGGGCGTCAGCTTCATTTCCGAATGCCTGGTCGGTCCGCTGGCCACCATCGCATTTTCACTGGTCTATTACGATGAAAGAGTGCGCAAAGAGGCGTTCGATCTGCAGTTGATGATGACGACTCTCGACGCACCGGCGATTCCAGGTTCCCCCGCGCAAGTCGGAGCATGACGACGAAGCGGCTCTGCATCCTGATTTGTCTCTTGCTCGTGCCGGCCATTTCCCGGGCTGACTCGACTGGAGTCGTCGTGCTCACGCCTGCCGAATACCGCGCGCAGCTCACGAACATGCTGTCGGCGACGCTGCCACTCGACAGTTCGGGCTCGGCGATTCCTCCAGCGTTCCACCAGTTGCCGATGTCGTGGCATGTCCGCGCGGATCAGCGCGAGTTCGATATTTCCACGGAAGGCCTGCAGCGTGACATCCGCCGCTACGAAAAAGACAGGACTGCCGACAACGCTCTCGCCGTCCGTGCCCGCTTGCTGAGCCTGCGCCGCGACATAGATGGTTTCGAAAAGACCCCTGCCGACGTCACCGCCGAATCGCACAAAGATGAATGCAATCCTGGCCCAGCCGGAGTTCGGCAGCCACAATCCTGGATGGCTCGACCGTATCAACAAGCGCATCGAGGCTTTCCTGATCAGGCTCCGCGACGGCGTGCTCTCATTTCTGCTGCGCATTCTGCGGCGGCTCTTTGGATGGAGCGCCATTCCGACTGTTAGCAAATTCGTCGTCTACGCGTTGATTGGCGCCGCTCTGCTCGCTCTCATTTACATCGTCTACCGAACCATCTGGCGCGGTCGGGACGACACTGAAATTGTTCCTCGCGATCTTCCCGTCTCCGCGAAGGAATGGGCGATCTGGCTGGCCGAAGCCCGTGCCGCAGCGGCAAAGGGCGAATGGCGAGATGCAATCCATCTTGCTTACTGGGCAGGAATTTCGTTTCTCGAGCGCCAGGGATTCTGGAAGCCCGATCGCGCACGCACCCCTCGAGAATATCTGCGGCTGCTCTCGGCATCGAGCGAGCATCGTGACACACTCGCGGCTCTGACCCGCATCTTCGAACTTGCGTGGTATGCCAAACGCGACGCCAGCGAAATCACCTTTTCCCAGACGCTCGCGGAATTGGAGAAGCTCGGATGCCGCTGATTCCGATCGCCGATCCGCGCGACCGCAAGCTTCTGTTCGGAGCTTCGTTGGTCTTCGTGCTGCTTATCCTCGCCGCCATGATCTTCGGCGGTGAAGCCGGGCGCAGCGGCGACGTCCCTAGCACCTACTCGACAGCTTCCGGTGGCGCGAAAGCCGCGTACTTGCTGCTGCTTCAGTCCGGATACAACGTCGAGCGTTGGGAAAAGCCGCTGCTGCAACTTCCTCCGGCGGCGGGCCAGACGCTGATTCTCGCCGAGCCGATCGAGGCTGCAACTCGCGACGAACGCCTGCGCTTAAAAACATTTATCAACCAAGGTGGACACGTCATCGCCATGGGAATGTTTGCCGGCAACTTTCTTCCTGAAAACGAATCGGTCCCCGACTTCCTCGGCGCAATGTCCCAGCAGAAAGCCACGGCCGTTTCGCCTTCCGAGATTACCCGCGCCGCGCCCGAGATTACACTCGTTCCCAAGTCTTCGTGGTCGTCGTACTCCGCCGCGTATCCGCTGTACGCTGCTGCTGATCGCACGCTCGTCGTAAAGTATCCCTACGGTCGTGGAGAAGTTCTCTGGTGGGCCTCGGCAACTCCGCTGACCAATGACGGACTGAAAGAACAGGGCAATCTGGAATTTTTTCTCGCCTGCCTCGGCGACTCTAAGTCCCCAATTCTTTGGGACGAATACATTCACGGTTACCGTGAAACCTTGGGCATGTCAATCGCGCATTCCCCGGTCAAGTGGGTTGTGCTGCAGTTAGCGCTGCTTGGGCTCGCCGTCCTTGCCACGTTCTCTCGCCGCAGCGGGCCAACGTGCAAACCCGCCACCGACGTCCGCCTGTCGCCGCTCGAATTCGTCCAGACTCTTGGCGGACTGTACGAGCGCGCCGGAACGGCATCCGTCGCGGTCGACATCTGCTACCAACGCTTCCGCTACTGGCTGACGCGCCGCCTCGGACTCGGGAGCAACGTTTCGGTCAACGATCTGGAGTCCGCAGTGCGCGACCGCTGGGCGGCCGCCGACGATCATTTCGCAGCGATTCTGCGGCGATGCGAATCCGCCAAGCACGATCCTTATTTGAACAATGCCGAGGCGCTGCACCTCGTGCAGGAACTCGACCAATACGCAGTTCGCTTTCGCTTATTTGACGGCGCAATTTGAGGCACTAAGAAGGAGAACGTTCGATGAACGCAGTTCCGCAACTCGTGCAACACATTCATGACGAGATGAGCAAAGTAGTCGTGGGCCAGGACGAACTGCGCAACCAGTGCATCATCGCGCTGCTCTGCCGCGGGCACGTGCTGCTCGAAGGCGTCCCCGGCATCGCCAAAACGCTCACCGTCAAAGCGCTCGCGCGCCTGCTGCGCCTCGATTTCCAGCGCGTCCAATGCACCTCCGACCTCATGCCCGCCGACATCGTTGGCACCAACGTCCTCAACATGGCCACGAGCCAGTTCCAGTTGCATCAGGGCCCGGTCTTCACTGACCTGCTGCTGGTCGACGAAGTGAACCGCATGCCTCCGCGGACGCAGGCCGCCCTGCTCGAATGCATGGAAGAGCATCAGGTCACGATCGACGGCAAGGGATATCCTCTCTCGCAATTCTTCACTGTCTTCGCCACCCAGAATCCAATCGAGTTCGAGGGAACGTATCCGCTGCCCGAGGCGCAACTCGACCGCTTCCTGCTGAAGCTGCGCGTGCCCTATCCTGCGCAGAAGGATGAAGTGCAGCTGCTCGCCAACGTGCAAAACGGATTCGAGTCGCGCGAAGTCGACAAGATGAATCTCGCGCCCATCGAGCCGGCAACGCTCTTGCAAGCGCAGCAGGAGACCAAAGCCGTCACGGTGCAGGAAGCGCTCTTCGGCTACATCGTGCAGATCGTGCGCCGGACGCGCGATTGGCCGTCGCTTTCGCTGGGAGCGAGTCCACGTGCGGCGGTCAGCCTGATGGCCGTTGCCAAGGCCTACGCTGCGATGGATGGCCGTGACTATGTGATTCCCGACGACGTGAAGGCGGCGTCGCGCCCGGTGCTGCGCCATCGCATCATGCTGCGTCCGGAGGCCGATCTCGAAGGCATCACGCCCGACCAGATTCTGGAAGAAGTGGTCAAGGCCGTCGAAGTCCCGAAATAAACTGAACAGTGAAGACCGAAACAAAGTGAATAGTGAATAGCAAATCAAAGTCCGAAGCGAGGTTTTGATTTGAACGATCCCGGCCGTCTGGTTCCACCCGAAATTGCGGCGAGCACGCGATCGTACAAGCGTGTGGGCGTGGCCTTTGGCGACCGCTTCTTCATGCTGCTGTTTGTGGGACTCGTCTGGATCGGTCCGGCATTTTTCGATTTCCGTTTTGTCTACGCTCTGCTCCTTTGGGACGCGCTGGTCGTGCTGGCTTGGTTCGCCGACCTGGCGCAGTTGCCCAAGCCGCAGCAGCTTTTGATCCGGCGCACGTGGAGAGCTCCCGCGGCGTTGTCCATCGAGTCCGAGGTCGAGCTCGCTCTCGAGAACTCCTCTTCCAAAAGCATCTACGCCACGCTCATCGACACGGTTCCGCTGCAACTGCGCAACGAGCCTCCCACGCTCACGATTCGCGCGCGTGCCAAGAGCGATGCTACGGCGACCTATCGCATTCGTCCCGTGCAGCGCGGAGACGCCAAGCTTGGTGAATGCTACGTCCGCTATCAGGGCGCGCTGCGCATTGCCGAGCGCTGGGTGCGCGCCGAAATCGCGCAGACGGTGCGGATCTATCCCAACCTCGACGAGGCCAAGCGGCACTCGATCTACCTGCTGCGCAGCCGGCAGATGGCTGTCGAAAAGCGGCGTGCGCGCGTGCGCGGCATCGGACGCGAGTTCGAAAGCCTGCGCGAGTACCAGCCGGGCGACGAATACCGCGACATCTGCTGGACCGCCGCGGCCCGGCGCGCCAAGCTGGTTACGCGCCTTTACCAGATCGAGCGCAGCCAGACCGTCTGGATCGTCATCGACTCCGGACGCCTCATGCGCGCGCGCGTCGGTGGATCGAGCAAGCTCGATCAGGCGGTGAACGCGGCGTTGAGCCTGGCTCAGGTCGCGCTCTATTCCGGCGACCGCGTTGGCCTCATCGCTTACGGACGCGGCATCCGGCAGCAGCTTCCCGCCGCCAAGGGCAGCGCGCATCTGCGGCACATCATTGATCAGCTCGCGCTCGTCCGCGAAGAAGGCGCCGAGGCCGATCACCTGCAGATGGCCGGGCGTCTGCTGACCGACCAGAAGCGGCGCAGCCTGATCGTGTGGCTCACCGATCTCGCCGAGACCGCGATGACTCCCGAAGTGATCGAAGCGGCGTCGATGATGATGCCCCGGCATCTCGTGCTGTTCGTCGTGATCGGCCAGCCGGATCTGGGAGAGCTGGCGGCAAAGACTCCGCAGAGCGAATCGGAAATGTACCAGGTGGCCGCCGCGCAGGAGATGGTCCACCGCCGCGAGATGCTGCTGGCGCGCCTGCGCGAGCGCGGCGCCCTCGCGATGGAAGTCAGCACTGGCGTAGTCTCCCCGGTCCTGGTCAACGCCTATCTGCAGATCAAGGAGCGCAGCCAGCTTTGATTAGGCCGCTGCCTTTTCCTCCCGATTCTCCTAGTCGAACTGGATATACGCACCCCCATCGTTTTTTTAGATCGATCTGACAAAATCCTTGTTTTCTTATAGTTACGGTAAACGAGGCGCTTGATTGGCTCGCAAAATATTGATTCCAGATATTTTACGGGTAAAATATTGCCGAATAAGGAGTTAGCGGGACCGGATTGGTGCGTGCGTTTTTCTGCGCGAACTTGCAAAATATTGGATTGATTGGAGTTACGACGTTCATGGGTCAGGGGTGCGACGCAAAATCTTGATTCCAGACGGGTTAGAGGTAAAATATTGCGAAATAAGGAGTTAGGCCGTTCGAGATTTTGAGCGTGGAATCGGGCCTGACTGTTGGGATCTTGGGCTGGGTCGATTGCGCGCATAGATCCAGTCTGGGCGCATTGGTCGATTTGAGTAAAGGTTGGATGTCACAGGAATTGCGAATTTTGTTGTGCGGGGCTGTGGAAAAGTCTCGTTCGATTTTGCGTTCGCGAAGATCCTCGGATGTTTCTTCCCGCGCTGACGGGTTTTCTGCTCGTATGAAACAGCGGTTGCCTGTTCTTGCCGGGCATTGTGTCGACTTCGTGGTGCCCACGCTTCGAACACCGCGAAGCGTGGGGCAGCCGGTTTCGTAGTAGTGCAAACGGGGAACAAGGCTGTGCCAGCCCCCTCGATGTGAAGCCGACCGCTCCGATCGTGAAAATACCGGGAGTGATGCTAGTTGGAAGCGTCAAAGAGAACTGAAGCGGATTCGTTGTTGGTTGAGCTGCTGGCAAGGGCGATTGCGGTACGACAATGAAACTCGAAACTGATGGGTCCGCCGACAGCGTGACGGTATAAGTCTGCCCCTCTTTTAAAACCGCCACCCCGATGCATTCGTTGGACTTGTTATTTGCAGCGTTATCTGCGCTGGTGCGAGGGCGGAAAACAGAAGCAGAACCATCAGCGGGTATGAACAAATCGCTCTTGAAAAGATCACTTTTCCACCTCCGAATCATCATTCGAGGCTTTTCCCTGAACACGTCCCAGCAACAAATAAGTTCCATTGAGGATTGCGAAACACAGAGCGCTGTCTAGGAGAATACCCATCAGAAAGTACAAGGGGATAATGCGAAGGCTTTGCACATGAAGCCAGGCAAGAATAGCCTGCATAACTAACATCCCCGGCCCTTGCATTCCTGTCATAGCCTCAGCTGCCATCCCAAGAACAACAGAAAGCGCTGCCAGGGCAATTTTCGGCCGATGACGCTTTAAACCCTGGGTCGGCACCCTACCGGTTGTCCGTAAGTTAGCGTTCCGCCAAAGCAGGTCCGCCACCCAAACCATCGCCAAAAAAATGGCGACGACCACGGCAACGTATGCGAGTAGTTCCACAATACGAGGCGACAACTGATGAAGGTCAGACGACGACGTCCGCATTCCCGAGAATCGTGCCACCGCGAATGCCAAGACCGCCACGAATCCGACGGCCACCGCAATATTGTTCGCGCGCTTCATCTGGTCAACTCCGGACTGCCAAGATGTGCTGCACCGTTCGGTCCCCTCTAGAGCTCTTCCAAGACCGTCGATCGCCGGCTCTCTCTTACGACGAAGATCCCCCTCCGCCCCCGCCGCAGCCAGTACAGAAATCCGGACCCGTAGTGGACTCGTCTAGCAAGTTGATCACCGCATCCGGAATGCCGCTCTGTGGGTCAACCTCCGTAGGAGGAGAGAAGTTTAGAAGTTCTATACCCGGCGAATGGATTACCCCCTGAAATGTGTTGGCGCTCGCGTTGCCAGAGGGGGCGGGTGGGCCACTCTTTGGTTTCTTGCAGGGATCACCACGACACGGGGTGCCACATCCTTGCGTTCTTTGCGAGGGTGGGTAGCAGGACCTATACTCCCCGATCGATCCCCCTACCCTCGCAACTCTACTCTTATAAAAGTTGAGGTTCCTGCCGCCCACCCTTTCGCAGAAAAACGCGAAAGGATGGGGCACCCACCGTCTCAATAGCGGAGACAGAAAACAACTTGAAAAGATGAGCGCTAGTCATTGTGTCGACTTCGCGGTGCCCACGCTTCGAACACCGCGAAGCGTGGGGCAGCCGGTTTCGTAGTAGGGCAAACGGGAACAAGGTTGTGCCAGCCCCCGACGCACTCGACGCACTCTTAGTGCGAGTCCCCTTTCCTCCAATCTCTGGCAAGAAGGAGGTAGATCCCGAGCAGCCCCACAAAACAGCAGAATGAATCGGTTGCAATGTGGATGAAAATAACCAAGCCCAGGTCATAGGATGCGCCCGCCACTCCCGGTGGGAAAATCCAATGGGTAATGTAATCCCCAGGTGTTGTCACCGCCAGACCCAAAGCTAATGCTGCCAAGAAAATGGACAGCACGATGCCAGCTATGACTAAGACTATTTTCTTGACATCGCGATTCATAGGGTCATTCCTCTGTGCCAGAATCTAGCCGCAGGGTGCTGGCCCAGACCGGCGGACACAATCACGAATCGGCTGCCCCAGGCTTCGTGATGTTCGAAGCCTGGGCATTTTTGCTGCCTAGAGCACAGCATCTTCCGCGGCACTTTTCCACTGGGCATCGGCGTGACGAAGTTCATCCGTCACAGCCAAACCGCTCCCGCGAATGCTATACCTGCACCGTGCCGAATCGCCTGCATCGTTATTATGGCTCGGGTTACTCGCATTTCATTACCACCAGTTGCTACCGGAGGTTGCCACTGCTGGCCACCCCTTGGAGCCGCGACCTGTTCCTTCGCGTGCTGGAGTCGGTTCGACGGCGGTACCACTTCGTGGTGGTGGGATATGTCATCATGCCCGAACATGTTCACCTGCTGATCAGCGAACCGGGGCGGGGCGATCCGTCGGCAGTGATGAAGGCTCTGAAGCAGGGATTTGCCCGACGGCTGCACCGAACGAATCATTCCCATCCGGTATCACCTATGCAGGCGCGGGTCGAATTCGCTCGGATATGGCAGCCGCGGTTCTACGATTTCGTTGTGTTCTCGGACAAGAAACGGGTGGAGAAGCTGCGCTACATGCATCGCAATCCGGTGAAGCGCGGACTGGTTCTGGAGCCGCAGCAGTGGGCCTGGAGCAGTTTCCGGTACTACGCGTACGGAGAACCGGGGCCTGTGGTAGTCAACGAGCCGCAGAGAGCTGAATTGAAAGTTCGCAAAATCTCTTGATGCAGGCAGCACGAATGCCCAGGCTTCGAAAATCACGAAGCCTGGGGCAGCCGATTTTGTGATAGTGCATGCTGGAATAAGGCTGTGCCAGCCCCGGAGACAGAAAACAACTTGGACGGATGTGCACACAGATCCGTTTTATGCGATTGGTAACGCACTCGTCACGCCGCCACAGGTTGCACACTTCAAACACACCGGCCCGCTGCCGACCGGAATGGCCGTCCAACGCATCGTTACCCACAAAACTCCAGGTAGCAGCGGCACCGCAGCCCGCGTTTTCAGAATGGAAGAAACTGTCGAAGAACTCTCCGATTCACCTTTGAGTCCATCCCTATTTGAGCTGCCATCAAATGTTCGCGAAAATCCCAGTCTGCTGGGCGGCGGGTCAATCCACCACGAATAGCAATCGGCGGGTGGGCTATTCTTTGGTTTCTTGCAGGGATCACCACGACACGGGGTGTCCCATCCTTGTGTTCTTTGCAAGGGTGGATAGCAGGGACCTATACTCCCGATCCCCCTACCCTCGCAGCTCTACTCTTATAAAAGTTGAGGTTCCTCCCGCCCACCCTTTCACAGAAAAACGCGAGATGGGGCACCCACCGTCTCAATAGCGGAGACAGAAAACAACTTGAAAGGATGGGCCGCTAGCCATTGTGTCGGCTCCGTGGTGCCCACGCTTCGAACCCGCGAAGCGTGGGGCAGCCGGTTTCGTGATAGTGCATGCTGGAATAGGGCTGTGCCAGCCCCCGCAATTAGTTACGATAAGTCGGCTTGTGGACAGTGATTCATCACAAGCGAGCCGGTCGTTTCTAGTTAGGGAAATGCCCAGGCTGTATGATTTCTGCATGGCCCTTATCGAGACGAGTGCATGAATGTAAATCGGCGAAATTTTCTGGTGCAGGCTGGCGTGGCGTCCTTCAGCACAGGGATTCTGGCCACACACGCATTGGCTGCGGATGGCGGGAGCGCAATGGATCGCGAGCGGATGCGATCCGTCGCTGCCTTCACGGCGGAGACGCTGAGCACGGATCATCCGGTGCCGTTCGGCGCAGACATTGTGAGCACGGCTACCGGTGAGCGGCTGATGCGCGCGGTGAATCGCGTGGGTCCCGACCACGATCCCAGCGCGCATGCCGAAACTCTGACAATTCGACTCGCATGCGCAAAGCTGGGCTCAGGATCCCTCAAGGGCTACACCCTGTATACGACGTGCGAGCCGTGTGCGATGTGCATGGCCTGCGCTCTCTGGTCGGGCCTGGACCGATTGGTCTTCGGTGCCACGATTGCCGATGCCAGCCGGTTCGTTTCACAGATTCGGATACCGGCGAAAGAGGTAGCCCGGCGGACCGACCTGCATTGTGTGGTGGCTGGCCCGGTCGAGCGCGAGGTTTGCGTGAAACTCTTTACCGATCCGCGCATGCAAAAGACGTTCGCAATGTGGAAGAAGCATTGAGCGAACTCCCGCTAGCCATTGTGTCGACTTCGTGGTGCCCACGCTTCGAACACCGCGAAGCCTGGGCAGCCGATTTATGGGATGCCGGCGGCGGTCGGGAAATCCGGCGGTGACTCTACTGGACTCCGTTCAGCTTCTGGTAGAGCCACATCGCCAGGAGCACCATGAACGAGACGCCAGTGCCGACGCTGAAGACTCGTACAGGGATGATCAGGCGGTTGACCTTGGCCAGCAGTTCCGTCTGCTCTTCGTGCATGTGCGAACTCGCGTCGTCGAGAAACAACTGGTCGTCCCGGTGCATGGTGAGCGTGCTGTTGTAGATCAGGAGGAGGATCAGCGCGATTGCGAAAACTCCGAAGATTACTGCCAGGATAGTCAGGGTCATAAATCCACCTCGGCCGGAACGGAAACAACTATGGCGCTTATATTGTGTCGCGGCGGCGAATTGGATTACTGGTCAGTTTTGACCAGATTGGCGGTTGCGTTCGAGAAGTCGGAGGGGAGGATCTGCATTGGACACGCATGAGGGTTCAGAGTAGGGTTGAAGGTGAGTGAGCAGTTCCTCTCCTCGTTCAGGTCCCCTGATCTAAGCAGCCCATCTGAAGTAAGCCCCTCTTAGCGCGCGCACTGAGGAGGTGCCCCCATGTTCGATCCAAAGAGTCTTAAGCAATCCAAGCCGGAGCAGTCCAGGCCAGAACAATCCAGGCCAGAACAGTCCAGGCCAGCCGTTGCTCTCGCGTCGAAGAACCCGTCTGCCAAGCTGGCGATTATGGCAAGCCCGGTCCCGACCCAGGAGAAGATCAGGGAGCGGGCGTACGAACTGTACGAAAGTCGAGGACGGGAACCGGGCCAAGACGAACAAGACTGGTTCCGTGCCGAGAACGAGCTCCTCAAATAGGAGCGATAAGGTGTACATCCACCACCTTTCCTGGCTTTGGGGAGAGGCTGGAGGGATCGCTATGGTTTGCCTGATTTGCAAAGATCTGGAACGAACTCTTGATTTTCGGCGGGGCAAGTACTTCGAAGCCCGGTCGGCCGCCTACCGTCAAGTGAGTACGGAGTTTGCGGCTCAAAAGAACGTCGATATGGAGCGCGCCAAGAACGCCCTGGAAGAACACCAGTTGATCTGCGTCTCCGCGAATCGTGCGCGAAAGTAATATCCGTTCTTCATCCTTCGCGGCTGGTAAGTCGTTTTCCCCACTGAGGCCCGGAGACACAGAGAGATTTCTTGATCTCTCAGCAATGTCCTGCGGTTTCGTCAGGAATGTCGCGGAGGGACGCCTGAAATTACGATTTCTCCGACTTCCGGATGGCTGGTTTTTCTCGTCCCAGGCCGAAGAGGTAGACGTTCAGGAGGACGAACAGGGCGGCGGCCATGGAGAACTTCAGCGCTACGGGAAGATTGGTCGGAGAGACGAAGGCTTCGATCAGGCCGGCGATGATTAGGATGGGGATGGTTCCGACGAGGAGTTGTACGGCTTCGAAGCCGGCGCGGGCGAGGGAATCGCGGCGCGGCAGGACTCCGGGGAACAGAAGGCCTTGGGCGATGCGAAATCCTGCGCCTCCGGCGATGAAGATGGCGGGGAGTTCGAGGACGCCGTGGGGCGCAACGAAGCTCCAGAGCTGCAGGCTCATGCCGGAAAGAAAGCAGGCCATGCCAATCACTCCGATCATCAAGCCGTTGAACGCCATCATGTAAATGGTGCCGAGACCGCCGGTGATGCCGAGCGCGAATGTGGTGAATCCCACCGACATGTTGTTGGTCATGATTGCGCTGGAGGCGACGGGCTTGATGCCGACAATGGAGTGCGTCCACATCTGGTGGCGATCGATGGTCTCGACCATTTGCGGGCCGAGCAGCTTCACCTTGAAGTCGGGATTCTGGTAGGTGAGGATCGCTCCGAAGATGGCGGCGATGGCGAAGATGACAGTCGCGAGCGCGACGTGTTTGAGATGGCGGCGGAAGGCCGCGGGATAGGCGTCGACGAAGAAGGACAGTGCCGTCCGGGGACTCGCACGGTGGCCGGAATAGATGGTATTGTGAGCGCGGACCAGGAGCTGGTTGACGTAGCGCGCAAAGTGCACGGAGGCGCGATCTTCGCGGATAGCAGCGAGATCGGCCGCGGTCTGGCGGTAGAGCAGGCTGAGTTCCTGCAGGTCGGAACGCGAGAGGGACTTGAGGCCTCCGGTGGAAGATTGGGCGAGCAGGGATTCGAGCTTGCTCCAGTGCGGCTTGCGCTTCTCCAGCCAGCGGGTGGAAATCATTGTGGACTCGTTCGATCAGCTAAACATCGACACACCGGAGCAAATCGCTCTGGAACTGCCGCTCGCGGGAATCGGCAGCCGGTTCCTCGCGTTCGCTATCGATACTTTAATCCAGGCGGCGCTGTACATCATAGCCGGGATCGTTTTCTTCCTGATACTCGGACTGGGTACTTCGATGTGGTGGTACGTGCCCGGGTCGGTGGGTCCGGCGGTGGGGATTTTTATTCTGTTCGCGATTTATTGGGGATACTTCGCGGCGTTCGAGGCGCTGTGGAAGGGGCAGACGCCGGGGAAGCGGTATGCGGGGATACGGGTGATCAAGGAGAGCGGGCGTCCGATCAACGCGTTTGAGGCGATTGGGACGGAACTTGATGCGGGCCGTGGATGGGCTGCCCGGAATTTATGGCGTGGGACTGGTTTGCATGATGATGAACCGGCAGAGCCGTCGTCTGGGAGATTTTGTCGCGGGAACCGTCGTGGTACATGAGAAGCGGACGGAGGAAGTTCGTCCGACGTGGAACACGGCGACGGATGCGGGTTCTGCAACGGGCGCGATGGGGCAGGTGACCGCCGATGAGCTGGTGCTGATCGAAACTTATTTGAGTCGGCGATGGGAGCTGGATCCTGCAGGTGCGGTTGAGGACGGCGATCCAGATTGCGGATCGGATCAAGGCGAAGACCGGGATGGAGCCGCAGGGGCATCAGCATGTCGACGACTTTCTGGAAGAGTCCGCGCGGAAGATTCGGGATGGGGGACGGTTTCGGTAGGTCAAAGGCTTTCAACCCAGGGGGCACAGAGGTAGCACAGGGGAAAATCCTGTCCACCTCTTTCTGTGTTTCTTCTGGCTGTCTTTTTTCTCACTTCAGATTCACTTCACTGCAATCGTTTGTTGGGGCAGGTTCCATCCGCGGAGGGTTAGCTGCGCCGCGCCGGTCGCGGACTTTGCCGGGTATTCGATTTCGATCTCGCGGCTCTCGCCTGGGAGAAGTGAGACGTAGTTGTCGGTGTAGTACGCGGGGAGAATTCGCGAACCGTCGCCGGCATTCACCAGCGTGAGTTTGTTTTCTAACGACGCAACGGTTCCGGTGTTGCGGAGTAGGACCAGAACGCGGACGTTGTCTCCGTCGCGGGTTGAGCTGGCTGTTGCCGAGAGCGTTGCAGCGGCGAGATGGTTCAGGCGACGGTAGGAAGAGTTTTGCGCGCCAAGCCAGTAAAGATTGCGGGAGAGGATTTTTCCCGACGCGTCGTGCAACTGCAGGTTCACGAGTACGATTTGCTCGGATGACAACAAGCGGCGCTAGATCCAGCTTGAACCCGTCGGTAGTGACGTCCGCTGGCGCGTCTCGCTTTTCTTCGTGATGCAGGCGCAGCTTGTTGTCGAGCGAGTAGACGTCGGCGACGACGGTCAATCCTGATTGCGCGTCGTTGGTGGTGTTGACGATCGCGACGTCGTAGTTCGACAGATCGAGTTGAACGTGCAACGGCTCGCAGGCTTTCTTCACGCCATAGAACGAGGATTGCGTGTCGTAGTCGGAATTCAATATCTGCCACGTGTTGCTGGGCCACGCGGGCTGCGTCATCCAGAGAAGGCGTCCGCTGTTGGGAGCCCAGAGATGGGCGTTCATGCCTTCGAAGATGGCGCGGTGATCGACATAGTCGAGCATCTGCGCCTTGCGGTCGAAATCTTCAAGGCTGGTGGGTGCGCCGAACTCAGCTTGCATTTGCGCCATGAAGGGCGCCATCTCTCCGTTGCCGCTCGCATGCCAATCGTGATAGGCCCAGACGTCGTCGATGGGCCACTGATCTTCTTTCGGAATCCAGGCGCGGAATGATTCCAGCGTCGAGAACGACGGCGTGCCAGTTTCGACGGAGAATCCGTGATTCAGAGTTGTGTAGTAGAGAGTGGGGTCCATGTATTTGTACGGACCGCTGTTCTGCAGATTGACTTGATTGGAACTTGGGAAGTAGTAGCGAGTGCCGTCGAGCGTGCGAACGAGGTCAATGATGCCTTCGTTGATGATGGGCTGAGGAACTCCTTCGTTGCGGCCGCACCAGACGAGAATCGAAGGATGATTGCGGAAGCGGAGGATGGTGTCGCGAACGTTGTCGAGGAAGAGCGCGGGGTCCTCGGCCTCGACGTTGTAGTTCTGCGTGGATTCCCAGAAATCGTTCCAGACCATGAGTCCGTATTCGTCGGCAAGATCGTAGAAAACTTCCTCGGTGTTTTGGCCAACCCAGTTGCGAATGATGTTGAGGTGGGCGTCGCGGTGTAGGCGGAAGTAAGGCTCGAGACGTTCTCGGGAAACGCGCTTGCGGGAGTCGTCCATGCCCCAGTTTCCGCCGCGAGCGGCGATGCGCACGCCGTTGACTTTGACGACGAGGTAGGGCGAGGCGCGAGTGTCGTCGAGCATTTTGATCGACGGAGATTTTTCTTCACCGGGCATGAGCGAGGCGACCCAGGATTTCCAGCCGTCTTTCCATTCGGGAGGGAAGGCCGCGGGGAAGGGATCGGAGGCGGGAATCTCGCGCATGGCCTGGTGGCGGACGTCGACGACTTGCTCGGATTTTTCTCTCGCGGTTGTCGGCGAATATTCGACGCGGCGGAGATGGCCTGTGCTGTCGAGGAGGCTTAACTCGTAAGTGATCTCGCGAATGCCGAAGCGGACGTCTTTCGCGTCGGACTGCGTTGTGCCCTCGGAGAATGAAAGATGCAACGTGTAGAGATCGGGCTTGCCGTATCCGTTGGGCCACCAGAGACGAGGATGCTGAACGGTGAGCTGCGAGAATTCTTTCGGAGACAAAGTGACGGAACTCTTGCCGGGAGGAACTGTCAGTTGCTTCGTGACGGTTGTGTCGCCGAATGCGGCCTTCAGAGTGCCGGTGGAGGGAGTGGTTGAATCGTTTTCCAGCGGTACGGTGATTTCGACGTCGGCGCGGGTGGTGTCGGGGAGCGGCAGCGTGGTGACGATTTGCGCATCGCCGATCTTCACGGTGCTTGTTGCGGTGAGGGTGACTGGTTGCCAGATGCCGGTATCGCGGTCGCGGATGGCAGGGATCCAGTCCCAGCCTTCGGTGGCGACGAAGGTGGGGCCGTCGAGGCACATGATGCCTCCGTTTTCACCGGGGCCACCTTTGATGGATTGCTCCTGCGGAATGCCGGGATGCGGCGGCGGAGAGACACGAACCGCGAGAACATTCGCGCGATCGGGCTTCGCGATACTCGTGACATCGAAGACTCCGCGAATGAACGCGCCTTTGATCGATCCGAGTGGCTGGCCGTTGAGCCAGACGGCAGCTGCGTAGTTGATGCCTTCGAAAGTGAGTGTGAGGCGGCGATCGCGAGCTTGACGAGGCAGGCGGAACTCGACGCGATACCAGTAGTCCTGCTTGTTGAGGCTCTCGGGGATCGAGAGATTGTTGAGGCCGTAGTCGGGGTCGGGATAAATTCCGCGATCGATCATGGTGGTGAGAGCGGTGCCGGGGACGGTGGCAGACATCCAATCGCTGGCCTTGAAGTTGGGTTGGGAGATTGCTGCGCCGTCGGCGGTAATTTTGGGCGCGGGAATCATGGTCCACCCGGCGGCGAGAGTCCATTGAGAATCGCCGTTGGGCTGGAGAATTTCCTGAGCGTGAAGCGGCTTGGCCTCGGGACGAGAGAACGGGGCCTTGCTGCGCGGCATGGTGGAAGGATCTTGCGGAGCGCGGTATCCGGCTTGGCCGCGGGTTTGCACGGGCCAAGGTTTGGAGCCTTCTTCGAATTCGACATTCGCGAAATCTCCGGGCGGCGTCGAGAGTTGCTTGATTTCGTCGGGGGTTAACGCTTTGCGAAGCAGAGTCAGCGACGCGATCGTTCCGCCGAAGTGTTGCCAGTTTGTCGAGGGCGGAGCGGGAGGAGCGATTTCGAGAACTGGGCTGATGCTTCCGACATCGAGCTTGCCGCTTGCCACTTTGGCTCCGTCCACGAAGAGAGCGAATTGTTCTCCGTTGAAAGTCGCGGCAAGCAGATGCCAAGTTCCAGGCGCGAAGGATGCGGAGGCGGAAAGACTGTTGTCTTTACCAATCGAGAGCAGCACGTGGCCGTTGTCCAGAGCAAGCGCGCGGAAGAATTCGTCGGAGGGATCGCCAACACCTGCGATTACGGTGGAGGATTTGGGCGAGTCAGCCAGCTTCACCCAAGCGTAGAGGGACCAGGGCGAGTCGGCGCGGAGGACGGAATCGTCTTTTACCAGAGGTTTGTGGAGGCCGTCGCCGTCGGGCAGGAAAATCGCGTTGTAGGGGCCGTAGAATGCGGGTTCGGTGGTGACCGCGACTTGAGAGTGGCTTGGAGCAGCGAGGCTCAACAGGAATGCGAAGGCGGTAATAAGTTGCGAGAACGATCCGACCGACGAAGAGAACGTTTTCATGAAATCTCCGTTGCAGAGATGAGTCTATGAACGGATGACCAGCGGTCCATGCTACGCTTCGGTCGCGGTCCGGCTGCCAGTAGGGCGAGATGGTGCGGTGATCGGCAAGAGGCTTGGTTGTCCGGAGTCTCCCCGATTGTGTGATTTGTAATCGTGATCGAGTCAATCGAAAAATCAGATTCAGGAGCGTGGGCAATTTTTCTTGACGAAGTCTGGTGCTGCACGTAATCTTTGATGGATGCAGCCTCATGTCCATCACCGCCATCATCACCATGCGCATAGCGTGGAGGCGGGGATGCGTACCTGAGATTGCAGAATTAATCTAAAAGCACTTATCAGGTTCAGGCCCGCTGAAGCGAATGCTCAGCGGGCTTTTTGTTTTTTCGAAAGGGATGGCGCGATGGATACAAAACTCGATTTTGAAAAGATGAACGGCTTGCTCCCCGCCGTAGTGCAGGACTGGCGCGATGGCGAGGTACTAATGGTGGGCTTCATGAACCGCCAGGCGTTCGAGCACACGCTGGAGCGCGGCTATGTAACGTTCTTCAGCCGTACACGAAACGAGCTGTGGATGAAAGGCGAGAGCTCGGGCAATAAGTTGAGAGTGGTCTCGGCGCACACGGATTGCGATCAGGACACGCTGTTGCTGCGGGTGGAGGTCGAAGGGCAGGGGGTGGTCTGCCATCGCGGGACGCGGTCGTGCTTCACGGAAACAATTCCTGTGGGGAATGCGCAAGCGACAGCGAGTTCCGGAAAGGAGGCGCGATGAAGCTGCGTATCGGAATTCCCAAGGGCAGCTTGCAGGATGCAACGCTGCAATTGTTTGCGCGGGCCGGGCTTCCTGCGTACACAAACGGGCGTTCGTATTTCGCGACAACGGCGGATCCGGAGATCGATTGCATGCTGATCCGGGCGCAAGAGATGGCGCGCTACGTCGAGCATGGGGCCATCGATGCCGGCCTGACCGGGCTGGATTGGGTGGTCGAGAGCGGGTTGGAAGTGGTGAAGGTCAGCGATCTGATTTATGCCAAGCGGAGCCGGGGAAAAGTCCGGTGGGTGCTGGCGGTGCCGGACGATTCCAGCGTTCAGCGCGCCGAAGATCTTGATGGATGCATCGTTGCCACTGAACTAGTGAAAGTGACGCGCGATTATTTCCAGAACAAGAATGTGGATGTGAAAGTTGAATTTTCGTGGGGCGCGACCGAAGTGAAGCCGCCCATGCTCGCGGATGCGATTGTCGAAGTGACTGAGACTGGCAGTTCCCTGAAGGCGAATCGGCTGCGGATTCTGGAGACGGTGCTGGAATCGAATACGCAGTTGATCGCTAACAAGAATTCATATGCCGACCGGGATAAGCGGCACAAGATCGACAATCTGGCATTGATGCTGCAAGGTGCAATGGAAGCGCAGGATCGCGTTGGGCTGATGTTGAACGTTCGCAAGAATGATCTCGCCGCAGTGCTCGCCGTTTTACCGGCATTGCAGAAGCCGACAATTTCTCACCTAAGCGACGAAGACTGGCTCGCAGTCAACACCGTGATCGATGAAGGAGCGGCTTGGGATGTGATTCCGCGTCTGAAGGAAGCGCGTGCTGAAGGGATCGTTGAATATCCGCTGAATAAGGTGGTGCTGTGATGCGGATCGTCTCTGGCAAGCAGGCAGAGGCGCTGGTCGAACGGCTTGCGGCGCGGAGCGTCGAGTTGAGCGCGCTGGAGCCGCGCGTGCGGCACATTGTGAACGACGTACGCCGTGGGGGAGATCGGGCATTGCGGCGATATGCCGAAAAGTGGGATGGACTGTCCGCGAAGCAGCCGCTGAAAGTTTCGCAAGACGAAATGAATGCTGCGTGGGAATCGTTGGCTCCGCAGTTGAAAAAAGCGTTGCGCGAGGCTGCGAAGAATATCCGGCGCTTCTGCGAATGGCAAAAGCCGCGCACGTGGACACGAACGCATCACGGAATGTCGCTGGGGCAGCGCATACAGCCGCTGGAGTCGGTGGGTGCTACGCGCCGGGCGGACGCTATCCGCTGGTGTCGACGGTGCTGATGACGGTGATTCCGGCGCTGGTGGCAGGAGTGAAGAATATTCGTGTCGCATCGCCGAAGCCTTCGAGAGAAGTGTTGGGAGCGGCAGCGATGCTTGGGGTGCGTGAGTTCTATCGCGTAGGAGGAGCGCAGGCGATTGCTGCTTTGGCGTACGGGACGGAGAGCGTTCCGCGAGTTGACAAGATTGTTGGGCCGGGGAATTCATACGTGACGGCGGCGAAGAAGCTAGTGTCATTTGATTGCGCGATTGATTTTCTTGCTGGTCCGACCGAGGCACTGATCTGGAGCGATGAGGGAAATCCCGAATTTATTGCGGCTGATCTGGTTGCGCAGGCGGAACATGATGTGGAGACGCTGGCGTTGTTTGTGACTACATCGCGCAACCTGGCTCGAGCTGTGGCGGGGAGCGTGGCTGGACAGGCGCGGGAGAATCCGACGGCGAAGAAATCTTTGCAGATACGGGGCGCGATTTTAATTGCCGGATCGAGGGAGCAGGCTTGCGAATGGGCGAATCGCCTGGCTGCAGAGCACATTACGGTCGCGGAGAAGGATGTGGCGTCGATCCGGAATGCGGGCTCGATCTTTGTAGGGGATTACTCGGCGCAGGCTGCGGGTGATTATGCGTCGGGACCGAACCATGTATTGCCGACAGCGGCACAGGCGCGATTCCGCGGAGGGTTGAGTGTGCTGGATTTCGTGAAGGTGGTGACCGTGCAGCAGCTTTCTGCCGCCGGACTGCGGGGGATCGCTCCTACGATCGAGTGTCTCGCGGGGGCGGAAGGATTGCCAGCGCACGCAAATTCTGTTCGCGTGAGGTGCGAACGTGCTTAAGCCGAGAGAAGCGGTGTTGGCCGTGCCTCTGTATCATCCGCCGCTGGCGGGGCGCGAGGGGCTGCGACTGGATTTCAATGAGAACACGGTCGGGTGCTCGCCTCGAGTGCTGGAGCGGCTTCGCGGGCTTGATCCGGAACAACTAGTGAAATATCCCGAGCGCGGTCCGGCCGGAGCTGCGGTCGCTGGATTTCTGGGAGTTCCAGCGGACGAAGTCTTGCTGACGAACGGCGTTGATGAGGCGATTCATCTGCTGTGTGAGACGTATCTCGAGGCGGGCGATGAAGCGGTGATCGTGGTGCCGACGTATTCGATGTACCGAATTTATGCGATGGCGGCTGGGGCGAAAGTGGTCGAGGTTGCGGCTGGCGAAGACTTTTCGTTTCCGGCGAGGCCTGATCGAACGCGTTAGCGGGCGAACTCGGCTGATCTGCGTGGCCAATCCGAATAATCCGACGGGGTCGGTGGCATCGAGGGAGGATTTGCTGCGGATTGCACAGGCTGCGCCAGATGCGGCGCTGCTGGTCGATGAAGCCTATTACGAATTCTATGGGCAGACGATGATGGGGGCGTGGACGCGAAGTCCCGAATCTTTTCGTGGGGCGCACATTTTCGAAGGCTTATGGGCTGGCTGGGCTTCGTCTCGGGGTATTGGCCGGGAACGCGGAGCAGATGAAGTCGGTGCGGCGCGTGGCCTCTCCTTATAACGTGAATGCGGTGGCGCTGGCCTGTGTGCCGGAGGCGATCGCGGATCAGGATTACATTACGGAATACGTGAGGGAAGTTCGCGAGGGGCGAACGCGACTGGAGACAACGCTCGAGGCGAATGGCATTCAGTTCTGGCCGAGCCGGGCGAATTTCGTTCTGATGCGTGTTGGATTGTCGAAGATAGATTCCGCGAATTTTGTGGAGGCGATGCGGCGGAGAGGAATCCTGGTGCGCGATCGGTCGAGCGATCACGGATGCGAGGGTTGCATGCGGATCACGCTCGGTCCGAAAGAGCATGTCGACCGAATGCTCGCCGCGCTGCAAGAAGTGGTCGAGGAGTTGGGCATTGCCCAGGGAGCGTCGCGACGATGAGAAAGGGAACGATTAAGCGGGCGAGCAAAGAGACGCAGATCCAGATTTCGCTGACGATCGAGGGACACGGGAAATATCAGGTGTCGACGGGGATACGCTTCTTCGATCACATGCTGGAGTTGTTCGCACACCATGGTGGCTTCGATCTAAAGCTCAAGGCGAATGGCGACCTCGATGTGGATCAGCACCACACGGTGGAAGATGTGGGAATTGTCCTCGGACAAGCGTTCGACAAGGCATTGGGCACAAAACGCGGGATTCTGCGCGCTGGTTATTTTCTGATGCCGATGGACGAGACGATGGGCATGGCGGCCGTGGACTTTTGCGGGCGCACGGCAGCTGTCGTGGATACGAAGGTTCGAACCCGGCTAGTCGGAGATTTGCAGGCAGAGTTGGTGGACGATTTCTTCGAGGGCTTTGCGCGCGGAGCGCGGGCTAATGTTCACGCGCGCGTGCTGTACGGGCGATCGAGCCATCACAAGATTGAGGCGCTGTTCAAGGCTTTTGCGCGTGCGCTGCGGGCGGCGTGCTGGCGCGATCCGCAGATGGTACGACTACTTCCGAGCACCAAAGGAGTGCTGTAGTGATCGCGATAGTCGATTACGGTGCAGGAAATCTTGTGTCGGTGAAAAAGGCGTTTGACTGGCTAGGGCAGGAATGCGAGATTACTTCTGATCCGGCGGTGGTGGCGAAGGCACCGAAGATTGTGTTGCCGGGAGTCGGGCACTTTGCGTCGACGGCGGCACTGGAGCGATCTGGTGTGCGCGAAGAGATCGCAAAGGCGGTGGAGCGGGGAGTGCCATTTCTGGGAATCTGCGTCGGGATGCAATGGATGTTCCAGGGGAGCCAGGAGGCTCCGGAGACGCGCGGGTTGGGTGTTTTGGCAGGAGAGTGCGAGCGATTTCCGGCTGCGGTGAAGTCTCCGCACGTGGGATGGAATTCGGTGGAGATTGATCCGGCGTCGCGGCTGTTTCGCGGGGTGCCATCACCATCGTTTGTATATTTCACGCATTCGTTTCGGGCGCCAGTAGCGGATGAGACTGTTGCTTGCTGCGAGTACGGGGGACAGTTTTCCGCGGCGGTGGAACGAGACAATCTGTTCGGAGTGCAATTCCATCCGGAGAAATCCGGTGAGACTGGATTGAAGCTGTTGAGCAATTTTTGCGAATTGTAAATATGCTGACGAAACGGATTATCGCTTGTCTTGATGTAAACGGCGGACGCGTCGTGAAGGGCGTACAGTTTGTCGATTTGCGGGACGCGGGAGATCCGGCAGAACTGGCGAAACGGCACAGTGATTCAGGAGCGGACGAGATTGTGCTACTGGATATTTCCGCGACGCATGAGGGGCGAGCGACTCTGCTGGAGACGGTTCGAAGAACGGCGAGGGAGTTGTTTATTCCCTTTACGGTGGGCGGAGGGATTCGCAAACTAGAGGACGCGGCGGCAGTATTCGCGGCGGGGGCCGATAAGATCAGCATCAATTCGGCGGCGCTGGCTGATCCGAAATTGATCACGCAGATCGCTGAACGATTCGGATCGCAGGCAGTTGTGGTGGCGATCGATGCCAAGCGGAATGGTTCGGGCTGGCAGACGTTTTCGCATGGGGGGCGTACGAGCAGCGGTCGGGACGCGATTGTTTGGGCGCGAGAGGCGGAAGAATATGGCGCGGGGGAGATCTTGTTGACCTCGATGGATCGCGATGGAACGGGCGCCGGCTTTGATTGCGAATTGACGCGAGCGGTCGCGGAGGCGGTTCGAATTCCTGTGATCGCTTCCGGAGGAGCAGGTGGCGCCGAACATTTTGTGGAAGTGTTTCGCGAGGGGAGCGCGGACGCGGCGCTGGCTGCGTCCATTTTTCACTACGGATACAGCAAGCTGGCCGATCTGAAGCAGGAGATCGGTGCGCAGGGAATCCCCGTGAGGTGGCCGTGCTGATTCCTTCGATTGACCTGATGGGCGGCAAGGTGGTGCAGCTTGTCCAGGGTAAGAAAAAAGCGCTGGAGTTCGATGGGTTTGAAGAATGGGTGCAGCGATTTTCAGCGTATCCGCTGGTGCAGCTAATCGACTTGGACGCGGCGATTGGATCAGGCAATAACACCACGCTGGTTCGCGAGATTGCGAGTCGCTTGCCGTGCCAGGTCGGCGGAGGCATTCGGTCCGTCGAAGCTGCTCAGCAGATGCTGGGATGCCAGTGCACGGCGCGTGATTGTCGGGTCCGCGCTATTTGCTGATGGACAACTCAATGCGAAGTTCGCGGAAGAGTTGGCTGCCGAACTCGGCGGCCAGAACGGCTTGTGTTTGCCCTGGATGCGATCGGTGGGCGCGTCACGACGCATGGGTGGCGGAAAGTGACGGAAGTTCGACCGTTGGAGATGATTCAGGCACTTGATCGCTGGTGCGGCGCATTCCTGTATACGAATGTGGACACGGAGGGGATGCTGCAGGGATTCCCGCAGGAAGTAATCCGTCCGTTGCGAGAGGCTACGACTCGGCAGCTGATCGCGGCTGGCGGCATACGGTCACAGCAAGAGATCGATGAACTGCACGCGATGGGTGTCGATGCCGTGGTGGGAATGGCGATTTACCAGGGGCTGATTCCCGCGTAGAGTCCGGCGAGGTCGTCCGATCCTGCCGGCCTGCATCAGGCAATCCAAAATTCAACAATCCAAAATTGCACGAATACAGGCCGGCCCTCATTGCTGGGTGCAGGCTGCAGAGCTTATCTTGGAGCTGACCTCGTTTAAAACGAAAGGCGCTTCGATGAACGTTTTGATCCTTAACTCGGGAAGCTCGAGTCTGAAATTCCAGGTGATTGCCACCGATCTTGAACAGATCAAAGAGTACAAGGACGATCGGATATGCCGCGGAGAAGTGGAGGGGATTGGCGGGGAAGGAATCATCAAGGTTCGTTATCGCGAGCAACCGGAGCGAACGCTTACCGCACCTGTGCGTGACATGGGAGCGGCACTGGATTACATACTGCGATACATCGCGTCGGATCGCTCAGGAATTTCGGAGATTAAGAGCACTGCAGATGTGAATGCAGTGGGACATCGCGTGGTGCATGGCGGCGAGCTTTTCAAGGAATCAACACTCATCGACGATCGGGTGCTGAAGGGAATTGAAGACTGCATCGACCTGGCACCCCTGCACAATCCGAACAATGTGAAAGGGATTCTGGCAGCACGGGAATTGTTCGGCAAGGATGTGCCGCAGGTGGCTGTGTTTGATACGGCATTTCATCATTCGCTCCCAGAGCAGGCGTATCTGTACGCGATTCCTTATCACTTATACCGGCGACACAAGATTCGGCGGTATGGATTTCACGGGACATCTCATCGGTACGTAGCGTTTCGATACCGGGCGATGCGGGGCCTGACACGGGAGCAGACCAATATCATCACGTTGCACCTGGGCAACGGTTGTTCCGCTGCTGCCATCAAAGGCGGCTCTTCGGTGGATACTTCCATGGGTATGACACCTCTCGAAGGCTTGGTGATGGGGACGCGGTCGGGCGACCTCGATCCGGCGATTGTGAGTGTGATCGCGCGGAAAGAGGGAATGTCTTCGTCGGAAGTCGATACGCTGCTCAATACGCAGTCGGGGCTGCTGGGCGTTTCCGGGCTGACCAATGACATGCGCGAACTGCAGGCGGAACTGAAAGAGCATGACGACCGCCGGGTGCGGCTGGCGATTGAACTCTTCTGCTACCGAGCACGGAAATATATCGGCGCGTACCTGGCAGCGATGGATGGGGCTGATGCGATCGTGTTTACGGGCGGCATTGGAGAGAACTCGCCGGAGGTTCGTTCGAGAATTTGCGCGGGAATGGAATGGGCGGGGCTGAAATTCGATGACGCGAAGAACCGGGAGACGGTCGGCCGAGAGGCGAAAATCTCGGCCGAGGATTCGAGGCTGCTGGTTTATGCGATCCCGACGGATGAAGAACTGCTGATTGCGCGGGATACGGTGCGCGTGATCAGAGGCGAGCCCCATCCGTCGTAGACGTTAGCTTCCCTTAGTAGGGCCACACCCAGTCATTGGCTTCCGGCTTGTCGATGCCGTACTGGTGCGCGTAGTTGCGGCATTCGATCTGCTGGTTGAGGAACCTCTCCTTGGCATGGCCGCCAATTTTCTGCAGGCGGGGGACGCGATCGACGACGTCCATGGCCAGGCTGAAGCGGTCGACATTGTTATTGATCGCTAGCTCCAAGGGCGTGTTGATGTTGCCCTGCTCCTTATATCCGCGCACATGAATATTGTCGTGATTCGTGCGGCGATAAGCCAGCCGGTGAATTAGTTGCGGATAGCCGTGGAAGTTGAAGATGACCGGCTTATTTACGGTGAACAGGGAATCGAAGTCGCGATCGGGCAGACCATGAGGATGCTCGCTGGTCGGTTGCAGCTTGAATAGATCGACCACGTTGACGAAACGAATCTTGAGATCGGGAAATTCCTTACGTAGCAGAGCGGTTGCTGCCAAAGCTTCCTGCGTGAGGATGTCCCCAGCGGATGCCATTACGACGTCAGGCTCTCCACCTTCGTCGTTGCTGGCCCAATCCCAAATGCCGATGCCTTTTGTGCAGTGGGTGATGGCTTCATCCATGGGCAGATACTGCAAGTGCTTTTGCTTGTCGCTGACGATGACGTTGACGTAGTTCTGGCTGCGCAGGCAGTGGTCGGCGACCGACAGCAGGCAGTTCACGTCAGGAGGAAGATAGATGCGCGTGACGTTGGCGCTCTTGTTGACGACGACGTCGAGAAATCCGGGATCCTGGTGAGTGAAGCCGTTGTGATCCTGCCTCCAGACCGTGGAAGTGATCAGCAGGTTGAGGGAGGCGATGGAGTCGCGCCAGGAAAGGTGATTGCAGATCTCGAGCCATTTCGCATACTGGTTGAACATGGAGTCGATGATGTGCACGAAGGCTTCGTAGGTGGAGAAGAAACCGTGGCGTCCGGTTAACAGATAGCCTTCCAGCATTCCCTCGAGCGTGTGCTCACTGAGCATTTCCATGACGCGACCGTCGGCGGCGAGGTTGCCTCCGTCGTTGTCTTCTGGGAAACGTTCCTCGATCCAGAATTTCTTGCTGACTTTGTAGATGTCGTCGAGCTTGTTGGACGTAGTTTCGTCCGGGCCGAAGACGCGGAAGTTGTTGGGATTCATTCGCATCACGTCGGCCAGCATGCGGCCAAGGGGACGAGTGTTCTCCGCCATGGATTGGCCGCGCCTTTCCGTTGGATTGGCGTAGTCGCGGAAATCCGGCAGACGCAGGGCTTTCTTGAGACGTCCGCCGTTGGCGTGTGGATTGGCGCTCATACGGCGCGTGCCGGAGGGCGCGAGTTCGCTGAAGACCGGAGCAAGTTTGCCGTTTGCGTCGAAAAATTTCTCAGGCTCTTGCGAGCGCATCCAGTTCTCAAGGGCCCGAAGTTGCACGGGATCGTTCTTGACCGCGGGCAGAGGCACTTGGTGGGCTCGCCAGAAACCTTCCAGGTAATGGCCTTCCACTTCGCGCGGCGCGGTCCATCCCTTTGGCGAGCGGAGCACAATCATCGGCCAGCGGGGACGAGTGGAGACTCCATGTTCGCGAGCAGCCTCTCGATGTCCGTGAATTTCCTGAATGCAGTGCTCCATGGTGGCTGCCATAGCCTGGTGCATGCTTTCTACGTCCGAGCCTTCGACGAAATAGGGAGTCCAGCCATAGCCGCGGAAGAGGTTTTCCAATTCGTCGTGCGAGATTCGTGCCGGCAGAGTGGGATTATCGATCTTGTAACCATTCAGGTGCAGGATCGGGAGAACAGCACCGTCGCGCGCCGGATTGAGAAACTTGTTGATGTGCCACGAAGTCGCCAGGGGCCCGGTTTCGGATTCCCCGTCGCCGACCACGGCAGCCACGATTAACTCGGGATTATCGAAAGCCGCGCCACAAGCGTGGGAGAGAACGTATCCGAGTTCTCCGCCTTCATGAATGGAGCCCGGGGTTTCGGGGGTGCAATGACTGCCAATGCCGCCGGGAAATGAGAATTGGTGGAAGAATTCACGCAGGCCTTCGGGATCCTGACTCTTCTCCGGATAGATCTCGGAGTACGTGCCCTCGAGATACGCAGGGCCAAGGACGCCGGGTGCGCCATGGCCGGGGCCAGCGAGGTAAATCATGTCCAAGTCGTATTTCTTGATCAGCCGGTTCAGATGAATGTAGATGAACGAGAGTCCGGGACTGGAGCCCCAATGGCCGAGCAAGCGATTCTTGATGTGCTCTGGGCGCAAAGGCTCGGTGAGCAACGGATTCTCCTGCAGATAGATCATGCCGAGGCTCAGGTAATTGCAGGCGCGCCAGTAGACTTCAGTCTTGCGCAACTCTTCAGGACTGAGAGGTGTTCCCCTGATCGTGGATCGAGTGGGAGCGTAAGGGCTGAGTTCGAGGATGTCGGCGGGTACGTCGATAGTGCTCATGGAAGGACTCCTTTCCATAGCCTATGCCCGAAAGTTGCCGAGTGACAAATCGTCTTCTGTGAATTTTTCGTGACAGCGACCGATATGGAACGGGAAAGACGAGGCGGCGAGACGATTAGTAGGCGTTCTTGCTGTTGAAAATCTTGAGCAAGGTCATGGTGATGATCTGGAGATCGAAGGTGAGGCTCCAGTTGCGGAGGTAATAGAGGTCATATTCCACGCGCTTGGCGATGGAAGTGTCTCCGCGCCAGCCGTTGACCTGGGCCCATCCGGTGATACCGGCTTTGAACGTGTGGCGGAAGTTGTAGCGATCGAACTCTTCCAGGAACTTTTCAACGAAGTGAGGGCGTTCGGGGCGAGGTCCAACGATGCTCATGTCGCCCTTGAGAACGTTGAAGAACTGCGGCAGCTCATCGAGATTGGATTTGCGGAGGAATGCGCCCACGGCCGTCCGGCGAGGATCATCGGCGCAAGTCCACTGCGTATCGCCTTCCTCGCGGCTGCCGACCCGCATGGTGCGGAACTTGACCATCTTGAAAACACGGCCGTTGAGACCAACCCGTTCCTGGACGAAGAAGATGGGTCCGCGGCTGCTGAGCTTCACGGCCAGAGCGATAACCAGCGTGAGAGGCAGTGTTGCCAGAACGATTAGAGAGGAGAGAACGATATCGAAGATGCGTTTCTGAAACAGATAGGGCGCGGTCTCAGCCAGCGTAGGCTGGAGATCGAGCATATGGATTCCACCCAAGTCGATCAGGCGATCGCGGATGACGACTCCTTCTCCGAGATCGACGACGACGCGCGTCGGCACGCAGAGCTTCTCGAGGGCAGGCGCTACTTTCTGGACGTCACTGAGCCTGCCTGCGGGCAACGCGATGATCACATCGTCAATGGAGTGACCATTGGAAAAATTGGGAATCTGGTCGATCTCGTAAACGGGACCTTCCACGGCGATTTCCTGGCCCGGGAGGTGAACGAAGCCTACTACTCTGCAGGGAAGAACTTCGCCGTTCTGGAGCGATGTGGTAACGCGGCGGGCATAACGGTCCGTGCCCACCATGAGGATCTTGACTTCGTTTCTCCCGCTGTTGCGCAGGAGTTCGAGGAAGACGCGGAAAGCGATCCGAGCGATCGTAGCCAGAACAAAGAGAGCAACGGCGCTCATGCCGATGACCAGTCTTGAATAACTGGCCTGGCGGTACATGAAACCGAGCGCAGCCACTATGGCGTAGGTGAAAGCGAGAGCTTCGAGAAGGCGGCGGCTCTTTTTGCCGGGTGCGTACAGTTGTTCGACGCTCCAGAGCCCCGATTCTTCCGCAGCAATCGCCCAGACAATAGTAGTGAGCAACATGATGCCGAAGTAGGATGGCAGGCCCGTGGGAGCTGTACGCGGGAAGAAGAGATTGAATCCAAAGCGGAGCTTGATGGCGATGTAATAGGCGCAGGCGGGCAGCAACAACGTCAGAATTCTTAAGTAATAACGGACATAGCTCAGTCGACTGCGAATCATACAAAAAGACTTTCTATTTCAAATCAGCAGTAAAAATAGACTGTTGCGAAATTTTGTGTGTTCGAGAATCCAATGAAGTCTGAAACATCAGACCGAAGATCCTGGACGTCAGGCCGACCTCGAACGCCGAACCCGCATCCTGAGACGCAAGTGTCGATTTCCACTCCGAGGTTAATTCAACGGCAAATCGGTTTCTATGACATCGAAATATGATAGAAGTCGTCTCCGGCGGACGCCGAGGGGAGTGGCTGTCTCGAGGGGAAAGAAAACGCTCGCGGCCGGACCGTCGGTTCTGGCCTAACCCAAAAATGGACGATTCAACCATCACACCCTCGCCAAGGTCACGCGAACCCTTTGCTTTAGACGAAAGCGGTTGTTTTGCCATTTTCTCAGATGCCACTGCTTCTCTGATTGCTGCTCCTTAAATTTCGTTGAGAAGGCACCGGTAACGCTCCCGGTCTAGCGACTGCCGATTGCCCCGAGGCAACCAGAAACCGCACCGGGCGATTCCCGGAGCCCACCACTCAGGAGGAAGCAGTAACGAATTAGCACACGGCGAAACGGAACAGTCTGTCGCGCCTCGGCGAATTTGTCGCTGATTGAGCGGTACTGTAAAGGGCACGGAGTTTGCATGTCAATAATAAATGGGTGACCCGTAACCCGCATCACACTCCTCGGTGTCGGAACTCACGAACAACACCGGTGAGCCAGTCGAAATTGTTCGTTGAGGTATGTAGATCATTCTAGATTGTTTCTACGATTTCAACAGCACAAAAAAAACCGGCTGCTATGACCGTTCGAGGAAACCTCGGTATCTGGTTCCAGTTGCTGCTCCACAAAATCGATCTTGCAACTCGATCATCCAGAAATCGGCAAACGGTCGCTTTCGTCAGTAAACACCGTTCTGGTCACAAAGTTGTCATCCGTTGGGAAAGTTGTTCCCTGTGAGGTTTCTTCTCGTTGGGCGTAATTGATCAGGTAGAAGATGAACTGGTACCGGGCTGTGAGCGGGCTAGACAGCGTAAGAAGAGGTGGATTTCGTAGCTGGATTCTCGAGCCAGATCTTGGCGTTGTTATCCAAAATGGGGTGATGAAGAGCTGGTAAAAGCTTATGCGCAGCTATGAGTGCCCGGTCCGTCTAGCCATGCTGCCCATTGACGAAGCCTGAGGGCTCCGCCGGAGAGCGTTGGTCGCGTGACGGTCTTCCCACTGTTTTGCGTTGCAGCGTGAAGCCTTGCCTGATGGCGTCCTTCAATACTGCCAAGCGACGCCATTGTAGAGACTGGGAACCCGATACGCTCGGTAAGCGGTTGAAGGCGGCGACGAGGTCCATCTCCCATACAACTTCGGGCGTGGAGGACTGAGTCACTTCTTGAACTTGCGACGCGGCATTCGGGAAAGGCAGAAGGGCTGGAGCATTCATGTCGAACTCGACGTTGCCGTTGCCGAGCTGATTAATGCTTCCACCCCAAACGCCAAAGTCTGGTTCTGGGGTAGCCCAAGACCAGATTAGCAGTCATCGCGCTTTCATCCACCTGGAATATGGTCGGTCGCGAGTAGCATGCGGGGACGCTACCGCCTACGACAGGATTGACGCATAACGTGCCCGAAGTATCCAGCACCCGGTTATCGCCGTTATCCCAGATTGCCAAATTGGTTTGCGATCCGGATTGGCTCAAAATGGTTGGGAAGTGTTGGAAAGAGAACCACAAGCTTGGGTCATCGCTCGCCGCGCCATTTAGAGTCAAAGCGAAGTCACCTTGATAGCCGAGATGCCAAAGCACGTTGCCGGTGCCAGCCCCATTGTTGTAGTCAAGCTTCAGAACCCACGACTGGTGGCGCATTGAGACGAGAATGTTGCCGTCGGTTGGGGAGTAGACAAGGGCATTACTGTGGGTCCAGTCGAGCACGCCGTTGGTGATGACTGGCTCGAGATGACGGTTGACGTCCAGATGATCGAAGCTGTTCCAAGCCCATACCGGGTTCCAATTCTCATCCAGATCGATGACGCCATCCCCTTGGACGGTGGTTGTTCCTGTATACCCTGCAAGGTTGTCAAAAGGCTGCCAGCAATCCACAAGCACGATCACATGACCGTTAGGAAGCGGGAGTATGTCATGGTGGAATCCGCCCGGGACGAAGTCGTATCCGGCGCTCTGCATCTTTCCTTGCAGTTCGGCAATCGTCATTTGGCGAACCTGGTTGCCGGCCAAATCGACTTCGCGCAATAGGGAATTTGCATTCCCGGTGATGCTCAAGAGCATGTGGCCATTCGGGAGCAATTTAAAAGTAAACGGGTAGCTCTGCGGTCCAACATCGTAATACCAGATGGGGTTCGCGTCGCGGTCAGTAAATAAAGCCGGAGTTCCAGCCACGGTTACGGTAACCATCTCGACACCCGGGTTCTCAAGGGAACTCAGAGACGGATTTGGGCGCGAAACCGTTAGAGTAGGAAAGGCAATGGACGGGAGCGGACCCGTCGTGAAAGTTGTGTCTGGACCGGAAAGAGTTTCACCGCCACATTGCACCTGGGCGCGCATATGGTACGTCGTTGATGCGCGCATCCCCGCAACTAGGATAGAGGACCGTTGGAACGAGCCAGGGAGAGGAGACCAAGCTGTGCTTCGTCCATAGGAAGTATCGGGTCCAAACTCTACCATCCCCTGACCTGCGCATGCGCTTGCGATGGTGTATTGAGCGACCAACGGATTTTGTGTGGGAGCCGCCCCTCCTACGACGGCTGACCCCGGGTTACTTCCGCCTCCGCACCCTGTCGCGAAAGCCCAAACACTCAAGACAGCCATCAATAAGGTCGCCCTTGAGACGAATACGAGTTTCATTCTGCTCGGTAGCGAACGGCTATGGGGCGCAGCATGCGGTTGTGAAACAGGAGGAAGATTAGACACAAACCTGTGGGACCGCAGCGGAGAGGGCCTGGGACGCATCTTTTTCGGTTCCTCGCAGAACAGAGAGTGTACAGACTTCTACACAGAAGGCAGGGAGTATAACCGCAAAACGAGCGGTTCCGCAAGGATTTGTGAAGCTCCAATTGTAAAGTAATGTCCTGGTGGTGGAGGTAACTATGAAGTTTCCGCCCGCGTTGAGAGCGTTGCGGCACAATCTGTCGGAGGGTGAATTTAAACGACGAAGGATTACCTGTAGCTCAACTACGAGCCGGTTGAAGTCTACTCAAAGACTCTGTAGGCGCTGATGTTCTTCTTGATCGCGAGAGGCAAGTAGCGCTGATTTGCTCCGAGGAGCAAGCCAGCCGATTTCGCTACATCCTGAAGAATAGCCTTTCCGGCGGCGCCACTTTCTCTGGTGCCACTCTGGCCTCCCAGGAGTTTCTTGTAAAGCAATCGCCTGAAATCGCGGAACATGGAAGAGCGTGTGCCCGGGGCGTCCCAAATCTGCAATTCTTTGAGCGTGAAGCCAATGTCGAAATAGCGCTTGAATAGCTGAACCGAAGTGTAACGATGCGAATGAAAAACTGGGGCTTCGGGGTCGTATACGATTTTCCATCCGGAGTCGAGGATGCGTTTGGCGATTCCGAGATCCTCGAAGGTCTTGAGCTCTTCGGGGAAAGGTATGCGCTCCCAGATGCTTCGGCGGATTGCCGCATTCACATCCGAAAAGTGATAGAAGCGGTATCCCGCCCCGTTGCGATGCTTCGGGTCCTTCACGATCCTCTGGTCCCCATAGACCATTTCGAAAGTGCCATGCCGCTCAGTGGTAGATCCGGGCTTGGGGAGTTGCCGCCCATAAACAGCGCCAACAGTCGGGTCGCTGAAATTGGCGAGGATATTGTGCAGCCACTTGTCGGAAGCGGGTATAGCGTCTCCTGAAAGGCCGACGATGATTGGTGCGCTGGTCAGGCTAGACGCCAAGTTTCGCGTACGGGCATGATGAAAGGCTTTGGCCGGAATCTGCTCGATCCGAATGGGGAAGTGGCTGGCAATTTCCACCGTCGCGTCCGTCGACCCGGAATCTACAAGAACCACTTCGAAGGGTCCAACAGCCTTCTGCGAAAAAACTGATTCCAGACATGGGCCGATATTCGGCCCCTCATTCTTCGTGATGATCGTGATCGATGCTTCCAACATTCTTTCCTGGATCTCCAGTTCAGATTCGAGTTAGGAATCAAATGCCATGGTGGCATCTATGATTTTCGCACTACGTCCTGGCGACTGCCACCTTCGCCCAACTGGGCGGCATGTTCTTCGAAATCTCAATATCTTCAAAAACACAGCTCTCTCTTGCGCCATATTTCCGAACCCAATCGGCCATCGCGCGGATTCCGGTCGGCAAATCGGTTTTCTCACGTTTGCCGAAAATGCGTTCCGCCTTGGAATGATCGGAAAATGCAATTTTGACTTCATTCCGAGGTTCCAGATGTTTCAGATCACATTTGGTGCCCAGCGCGTCCGCAACCATTCCGGCCAATTCTTTGACGGTGTGAGGAGTATCTGCCCCCACGTTAAAGATGCTGTTTCGTGCCGCGGGATAATCGATACATTTGGCGATGATCGGAGCCACGTCGTCGACGTAGGTGAAGGCCCGCTGTTGAGCGCCATCACCGAAGACGGTCATCGGTTCCCCGCGCAACAGTTGATTCATGAAGATGCCAACCACATTCCGGTAGCGATCTCCGATGTTCTGCCGTTCGCCATAGACGTTGTGAGGGCGGAAGATTACGTAATCGAGGCCGAACATCTCGTGACTGACCCTCAATTCTTGCTCCACAGCGAGTTTCGCAATTCCGTACGAATCCTCCGGTACCGGGATCATGTCCTCTGACATCGGGCTTTGTCCCGCGCCGTACACAGCGATCGAAGATGTGAACACGAAGCATTTGACCTGGTGATTAATGGCAGCGTTGATCAGATTGACGGAGCCGATAAGGTTATTGTTGTAGTTGAAGCGTTTAATGAAATGACTGAGGCCCTCGGCCGCGTAGGCTGCCAAGTGGTAGACGTAATCGAATGAATGTCGATCGAAAAGATTGTTGATCAGGCCGTGGTCCGTAATTGATCCCTGAACGAAATTGGCGGCAGACGGGACGTTCTGCGAAAAGCCTCCACTCAGATCGTCGAGCACGGTTACCTCGTGCCCCATTGCGAGGAGATGGTCAGCGACGTGAGAGCCCATAAAGCCCGCGCCACCGGTTACCAAAGCTCTCTTTTTCTTATCTTTCATCTCTGTCTCTCCGTAGAGTTTCCGCCTATTGACATGTTGTCATACACAGAAGGGCGCTGTCATCCCATGGGATCCGGTTGATTTGTCGTGGAGTTGTAGGACTAGGTTACCTCTCTGAAATGGCGGCGCAGAAACGAATTGCTCGTTCGATGACCGGCTTGTTGATGGGGCCACTCCGCGAATCGAATGTGTGATGAATTCTTGTCGGTAAACACGGCAAGAGCCGCAAAGTTGCAAACGCCATGTAGTGATCACCTTGGCATAGGCTGCGCAAGTGATTTGAAGTGGTTTTGGATTTTGCAAACAGGCTATCAAGATAGCTTCGGGCGATTGTCCAGTTCCCTCCGGCCAGCTGATTCCTTTGCCGGAAACTCCCGGGCAGACAGGCTCCCAACTTGCTTCTTGTCGAGAGCCATCCCAAGTGCCAGGGAAGTTTTTTGACAGGTAACCTCCCACGAAAATAGCGCCGATCGACGTAACCCCGCTTCGCGGAGCCGTGCTCTCAAAGTTGAATCGTAGGTGATCTGCCGAATTCCGGAGGCTATCTGCTCGACGTCTAGAGGTTGAATCAGGACGGCTGCATCGCCAACGACTTCGGGAAGAGAGCAGACGTTGGAGGTCAGAACGGGAGTGCCACAAGCCATAGCTTCTAGCGGTGGCAAGCCGAAGCCTTCATAGAGGGAAGGAAACACAAACCCTAACGCTCCCCGGTACGCTTCGGACAAAGTCTCACTGGTCTCGAGATCTACAAAGGCAACATCGTTGCCGAGTTTCCAACGATCAATTTCCGCGAGGAGTTGCGAATCCGGATTTCCCGATAGAAGCAAGCGAACATCTTTGCGCACGCCAGAAATGGAGTATGCCTGCAAGAGGCGTGGAAGGTTCTTGTGCGATTTTCTGCTGCCCACGTAGAGCAAGTAAGGATATCCCGGGTTGTACTTAGGTCCTGTGGGGCTGAAGGGGGGCGCGACTCCGTTGCCGACGTTGATGATTTTTTCTTCGCTGACTTTAGCCCAGGCTGCAATCTCCTGTCGGGAGTACTCGGAAACTGTCAAGACGAATACTGCCTTGTGACAAGCAGGTTTGATGAAGTAACGATAGTAGGCTCGCTTGAGAGCGCTGGAGTTGTCGGGCACGCGAAGATGATTCAGATCGTGCAGAGTAAATACGAAAGGGCCTCCCCATCCCACTGGTGAGTTGTATCCTGGACTGAAAAACAGGTTGGGGTTTGCGCGGCGAAGAGCAGCACCAAGCAGCACCGGGTCCAAAGGGTGAAAGGGGGGACGTTGAGCTCGAAATGGAACGAGGTCCGGAAGCAGTCGCTGGAGTTCACCAGCGAACCGACCGATTCCGTGATTACCGATCCAACGAGCGTCGTATAAGATTTCAGTCAATCAGATTCCCTCCAAGCCGTTGATGGGCGCCAGTCCTGGGTTTGGCGGAGCTGGCCGCTTGTAACCGATTGTTCGTGGTAGATCTTTTTGGCTCCGATGCAGGACGCGTAGCGGAGAAACATAGCCACCAGCAATGTTTCGGGAAGCAACCATCCCGATTCCGATCGGAAACACGTGACATCGGCAAGGAACGCGACAACCAGGAAGTCGGCTGGATGCCGGGTTTGTTTCAATCGATCAAACGAAGCCGCTAGCAAGCCACCCGCTTGAATGCGGCGAAAAGCCCCAGATAAACAATCGAGAGAAAACCGAAATCGGCATATTGGAGACCGACGCCAAAAGCAGGTGCCCCTTTATCTGCATCCATGGCTTCAGGATAGAACTTCTCGTCCAAGTATAAGGCGCCAAAATCCTTGGGTTTGTTGGGTACCAAAGCCCGCGGCACCAAGCCGAGCACATTCGACTCAAGAGTGAGGCGGCCGAACTGCAGCGGGAAGACTCGAGTCGATTACCAGCATTGCGTTACGAGTGTAATCGGAATATTGGCTGAGGGACTCTACGGCTTCCAAAGGACTTCCCAATGCCATCGTCGCCGCAAATAAACCAACCAATAGCAGAGCGAAGCCGACACCTACTAGCGAAGCATGCAACAACTTTAGTTTGCGCCGGTTGACGTACGTTTCAAAGAGAATCAACAAGAAAAACACCGATACGACTTGTCCCTTGCTCCCATGCAGGGAAAGGACAACTCCAGAGACGAAGATGATCAAGGTTTTTCTCACGAATGACTGTTTCGTAAACAGAATCAAGATGATCGTGAGGTAAGCGCAAGTACTTGAGATGTAATAAGTAACTCCGAATCCAGTCCGTGTCTGCTCGTAGATGCGACGTGGATCAAGAATATCCTCCCGAAACTCTATTAGCAGAGGGGCGAACAACAGGGCTGAGAAGCCGAGAGCTAAGAGTGCGAGTTTCCCGAGATTGTCGTAGCCATAGTGGAATGGCAAGCGGATCGGGTTGATTCGGGGACGCGTGTAGAAGTATGCGAACAGCACGCTTTCGAGCGCAAGTGTGGCGTAAACAAACGCAAAAGCATAAACGCTGGCTTCAGCTCCGAACAGGTTGTTGTAAGCCAACGGGAGCAAGAAAGATGCGGGGACATTAACGATGAGCGCCGGGGTCAATATGTTCAAGTAGCTGCCTTCACGGCGGCTCACGAATGCATATGCGCCGAGAACTACGAGCAACGACGTCAGCAGAATCGAATTCCCGAGCCCATTGGAGATCATAATCGCGAAAACAGCGAAGCCAAAAATGAGTTCAGGAACAGCCCATCACAGCGAAGTTCGTTGTTGAGTCACGCCGGCAAATACGGCACGCGTTCTTTCCCAGTCGCCGTGTAGAACTCTCTTTCCGAGGCGCAATGAACCGCCAACCCAGAGTGAGAATAACGGGACAGGGGCATGCTTTCGGAAGAAAGAAGCCGCCGAAGCGTTGAAGTACTTGTCCATGGAAGCACTATGCTTTCCGACTGACGATGACTCTTTATGCCAGATTTTCGACTCTCCCGCCACCGCGAGCCGCCAATGTGCCTTTCGAAGACGGAAGCAAAAATCGGCATCCTCCCAATACATGAAGAAATTCTCGTCGAGCAGGCCAACGCTCTCTATCGCAGCCCGCGAAATCAGAA
The DNA here is from genome assembly GCA_963787685.1 of uncultured Acidobacteriota bacterium. Lineage (GTDB taxonomy): Bacteria > Acidobacteriota > Terriglobia > Terriglobales > Acidobacteriaceae > Sulfotelmatobacter. Next base: position 748,401 of record CAWBED010000013.1, on the reverse strand, counting down.
TGCTGGCACCCGTGAGAAACTCAATTTTGTCGTCGGGAACAGCGTTGAGGAAATGACGGGAACGCCCGAGCCAGAAGTTGATGTAACCGCCGCCCCATGCCTGAGTTCGGTCGGGGGCATCCATATAGTAAATTGCTGATCCTACGGCTCCGATGCGTGGATCAGCATTCGCTTTGTCAATCAATGCTTGCAGTGCGACCGGATCCGCGGTTGTGTCATTGTTTAGGAGCCAGACAAAATCGGCGCCTCGAGTAAGAGCATGCCGCGTACCCACGTTACAGCCGCCCGCGAAACCCAAGTTGTTCCCAGCTTCGATGACTGTTACTTCCGGGAACGCCTTTTGGATGCGGGTTACCGAATCATCGGTGGAGGCATTGTCGACCACAATAACCTCATAATTTGAATAGCGTAACAGCCGAATGGAGGAGAGACACGCCGCAGTGTCCTTCCAACCGTTCCAATTCAGCACAACGATTGACACCTTCTGCAAAAATCCCCCTGGAGTTACGAACGCAAATCCTTCTTTATCAACTACCAGTGTATGCCATTGATATTATAGGAGATTTTGTGGACAGCCGGGAGAAACGAGCGAGTACGTGGTGCATTCCGGCCTCAAAAGGGCTGTCCGGAGTCGCAAATGAGTCGGAACGAAACGAGTTGGCGAGTCCCGTGTGAAAAACGATTTCAGTGCCGGGCGAACCTTCGTTGTAAAAGGGACATGAGTGAGAATCGCAATTCCCGATCAAGATAGAACAACAAGGTCACGCCCACGAGGCCTCCTAAGGTTGCCTCTGCAACGAGAATAACCGACGGCCTAGAACTACCGAGCCAGCCTGACATGCGGAACAACATTACCGAGCCAACCACGCCGAGCGATGCGACGGCCGAAGGGATGACTGTCACGATTAGATCGCGCAGCGAAATCTTGCACAATCGCATGAAAATAAGAAGGAAAACGGGCATCACGATGAACACGCCGGTGGCGAAGCGAGCCCAGGCGATAGCGGCAATCTGGGATCCAACAGAGCCATGCCGAACCAGTGATCCGGCTCCGACGACGAAGGCCGATCCAATGGCCGCCCGCGCCCATTCGAGAACGGCGAGTTGATGTGGTCGGGAAAGTGCTTGCAACAGAGGACCCGTGAAGTAGGCGAACATCAGTGCCATATTCAGGATGCTCAGAATCTTGAGGGCGTCCACCGCGGGCATCCACTTCGGGCCGATCGTAGCCATCAACGGAGCGCTTACGACCGCGAGACCGGCGAACGCTGGCAAGCAGGAAGCTGAACCCAATCGAATACAGGCAAGCGCGCTTTTGTGCAATTCGATGGGATCGTCCTGCAATCGGGAAAACTCCGGCAAAGAAACGGCTTGGATTGAGGATGTCACCGCGGCCTGAATGCCGTTTGCTACGCGTTCCGCGATTCTGTAAAGCCCAACTGCGATTGGTCCGAAGAACAATCCCAGCAGGACAGAGGCGGCCTGTACATCGGCGAAGATTCCCAGTTGGGCCGCGAAATTCGATAACGAAAAGCTGGTCAGTTCCCTGAGGTGCGACGCCGAAAACTCAAAACGAGGGCGCCATGGACTCAACCTCCATAGCAGCACGGCCGCCGTCAAGTCTCGGACTAATTGTTGTGCTACCAAGGCCCAAGCGTGAAACCCGGCCAGAGCCATACCAACCCCGACAATACCGCTCACCAGAACCGCCACGTTGGACCGGATCGACAGACTCTTGAAGTCCATCGCCCGGTTCAACAATGCGGTCTGTACGGTGGCCAGTCCTTGAAGTGGAATAGACAGAGAAAGTACCGAGATGATGACTGCCACTTCGGGTGCGTGGTTTTTCCTGGCCCACCACCCGCTCAACAAGATGCTGACCACGACCAGAATTACACTCAGGAATTGCCCGATCCAGAACACTGCATCCAGATGCTCGACTTTGAGATCTTTCTTCTGAATCAAGGCGGTCATGAATCCCTGATCAAGAAACATTTGAAGGAAGGCGACATAAACGACTGCGATCTGCACTGTGCCGAAGTCGCGCGGACCCAACAGACCGGCGAGAATAGCTACGAACAGCGCGGAAAACCCTTGCTGGCCCCAATTGGCGGTGTACGACCACTTCAAGGCATTCAAAAATGATCTTCGCTCTGTCATCTATTATTTCTGGGAACTCGGAACACTCTGTTTGGCAGGAATCATTATGCCTTGCTGGCAGTAACGATGAATTCCGTAGACAAGATGCCATCCGTTAGACCGAGAGTGAATCTGCCGATCGATTGACCTTGTCTGGATAAGACGTTTGTGATGCGATCAACTTTCAAACCAGCCTTGCGCAACCAAGCTCGGAGAATTCGACGGGAAGTGGGTTGGACTCCGGTGCTGTCAAAGTTCACTGCACCCGAAAACAGGCCATTTGAGCGGCTCCGCCAGTAAGCCAGAATCCGCGGCAAATTCGGTGACAAAAGGATCATTACGCCCCCGTCGGCAAGCAGATCCGTGAATGAGGCAAGAATTTCGACTGGATTCGGGACGAGATGAAGGACGTTTGAAAAGAGTATGCATTGAAATCTCTCGTCTTCTAATGCTTTTCTAGCTCCATCGAAATCACTGCAAATGAGTTTGACACCCGCCCTTGCTGCTGCGCTGGGAATGACGTCATCGAGGGGGACTGCCGCGACCCGCAACCCCTTCTGCGCGAGGTGTGCCTCGATCGCACCCCATCCGCAGCCTATCGAGAGCACTCGTCGAACATTGTTTGGAATCGCGGATAACACCGCCGGCGTAACGGGTTCGTAGTAATTCTTGGAATAGTATTCATACCGCAGCTTGGTTTCCGTTTGAAATAAGGAGACAGGGCGACAGCCATTCTGGCCAATCCGCAGGAGCGCATCGATTTGCGTTTGAAACTCCAACCCGTTCAGGCCAAGGCCGATCCCCACATACTTATCCGGGAGATGGTGAACTAAAAAGTCTTCAAAGTGCGATACGCAAACGAGCTTCGTCAAGCCGCACTGAGTGTAAGGATCGGTTGCCGCAGTCTCGAGCAGCAAGTATTTCCCGTTGGAGTGAGGCTCGACCAGGAATCCTCCAGAATCGATCGCATGGCGAAGTTGCTGCCGTGAAAGCGCGTAGCAGGCGGAGTGTTCATTCGTGAAATGAGCGAACTTGAATTCACCCCTCGAACGGACGGAAGCTGGATCCCAATGAAAGTGATCGTGTGCGTCGGGGAAGTGAAGTTCTCCGCGAGGAGTTCTCTCGAAGCGAAAAAAACCAGCTATTTCTGTTTCAGGGAGCACACGTGAAACTCTTTGAAACGCGCGAAGGTTGGCCTCGGTGATCAGTGTGTCATCTTCCGAGTACACAAAAAGGTCGTAATGGTCCACGCCACTTGCCAGAAGCTTCTTGTGGGCAAAGGGCAAGGACCACGGATTCTTCCCTCGAAGATCGACAATCGACAATTCGACGCCGGGCCCAACCTCTTTTTGTAGGTTCGAGATAACAACAATGTCGACATGAAACGACATCGATTGGTATTCCTTGATCAGACAAGCCAGGTACGAGTCGTTGTTCACTCCGAAACTGGCGATCGCGACTAGAATCTTTGTCTGGGCCATCGATCAAATATCCTGGGTTGCAGTGTGACGGCGGGAAGACGCGAAGACTGGTTGCATTTATTTGCGTTCATTCTTCGCGGTAGCAGCTGCAGAAAATCTCCTCGCCTGCATCTCTTGCGAAAAGATTCCAAGTGTCTTCCAGGGCTTGAAACAACACGGAAGCCATCTTCGTCGTCCCTTTGAATTTTGCAATGTCCCCGACCCGCCGCCTACCTAGCCGAGCGTAGTGGCTAGTGTTGTAAATCATTCGAGCTAAGCGAGTCTCACTCTGTATGGACTTGACCCGCAAACCGGCACCGCTGACACATTGGCTCAGCGCCGGAATGGAGAAGAGCATCAAGTGTCGCGGGACCTCCAAGCCGCGCCAATAGCGGCCGAACCAACGATGACCCAAGCTCTGGAGGTTCGGAGTCGTGAGGATGATTCGCCCTGTCCCCTTGCGCAGACGCATTCCGCACTGCCGCAGTAATTCCACGGGATCGGATACGTGCTCAATCACATGATTAAGAGTAATAACGTCATAATGGCTCTCTTCGGGAACGTCAGCTATTGTGCCCTGGAAGACTTGGAGTCCTTGACTCAAGCCATAGGCGACGGCTGAGGGATCGGGATCAACTCCTGAAACGGTCCACCCGAAAGACTGCATCTTGCTGAGGAATTGCCCGCTCCCGCAGCCAACATCAAGCAACGCGCCAGATTCCGATGCGGGTAAAGCGAAGACCTCCAGTGCCGCGGCGCGGGCGATCGAAGGGACGTGCGACAAGAATCTTGGCACCCAGCCGGAAGGAGACTCAACGGCGTATCCCAGTCGTGCCAAAATACATTGCGATACTTGGCGGCGAATCGGCTCAAGCGCGGTGGGTTCCGCGGCGCCGTGAGTGTAGTATCGCGCATAAAGTTTCGGAATATCGTCAGCGATCGGTCTCGGATCGAGCCAAGCGATACCGCACGAGCAACTGCGCAAACTCCATTCGCCGGGCACGTCCCAGAGCCAGTCGCTCAACCCCTCGTAGAGCTGAATCCCCTGCGCCCCGCAAATCGGGCAGAGTGGACAGTGCTCGACCGAGATGTTGGTCTGATCTAACTCGACGCTCACGCTGGTGGTCATAGATTTGGAGTGGTTGTCCTTGCGCTCAGTGGGATTAGAGGTCCTGCTGATGATCGAGTTCAGATGATTTTCTAAGAGGCCATTTGTTCTTTATCGACCGAATGACCTCTTGAGCGAGAGTCTTTCGGGGATCTGTGGGATCAATCTCATCCCAGCGAGCTGACGCCAGAATCCATACGCTGGCCAGCATTACGGTGCAGGCGGTCGCGAATAGAATCAACATACGTTCGCGGCGGAAATGATTTTCTTTCGGGCACTTCTCCCTCATCCAGCACTTTAACGCTCGGTGTTTCGCGCGCCTCTTCCACCTTGGCCATTTCGTACTGTTTGGTCAACGCTTCAAAGATCGCTTCCTGGACCTTGGTGTCGCGATAGAGGTCGGCATAGGTGACGCCAAGGAGGGGGAGTTGACGGATGGAGGGGTAAGTGTCTGAGGTGGATGAGGAAGCGGCATCGGCCGATTTGGGATCGCCTCCTAATTTCTGCAACTGGCGTTGAAGCTCTTCGATCCTGGCCTGTACGGACCGGACACGGACATTGTTTGGAGTATAGATCTGTCTAAGGCCTTCGAGTTCGGTCTGCGCTGCGATGAGTTCGCCCTCGACATCGGCAGCGGCAGTGATCATCGCCCGTCCCTGCTCTTTAACGTCGATAGCCGTGTTCTTGCTGGCGAAATCGCCGAAATCTTTCTCCGCCTTCTCGAGGGCTTGCTGAACCTCGCCGATGCGCTGCTCGAGGAATTCCCTCTCTTTATGGGCTGCCGAGGTGTTTTGAGTTAAGACGACACGGTTTAAGGCCGCAACATATTCATGAGCGAGGGCAGCGGCGCGTTCCGCGCTGTGATCGCTTACAGAGATGGTCACGATGCCACTCTTCCGGTCTGCGGCAACGTCTGTGCGATTTTCCAGTTGTTTTCGAGCAGATTCCCATCGACTCACGCCATAAACCTTGCGGAAATCGAATTTGTTCACCAGTTGGTCTTGAATCGTCCGGCTGTGCAGAATCCCGACAAACAGGTCACTCGATGTGCGAAGTCCTAGCAGTTCGCTTCCAATGACTCCCAACTCGCTGCCACCCTTGCCGAGCGCCGCCAACATCGATGCCATACCAGCACCGGCTTGATCCGGCGGCATCAACCGGGTCACCGACGTGTATCGCACTGGGATCAATAGAACGATGAGAGTCGATGCCACTAAGCCCGATCGCAGCGGAGCGAAGCAAAACGCGGCGGTTGTTCCAGAGCAGCGCGAGTCTGGCAACAGTTCGTCCTCGATAGGTTGCCGCATCCTCCACCTCGATGATGAGATCTTCCTCGAGATGAGGATCGGAATACTTCGGGTCACGATTCGTGATTTGTTTAGTCGCCATAACGGCTGCAAAAAAAGACTTCGAATCTGCGCCTACTGTCTCCCTCGTCTTAGCGCCCCGAAGCAGTTTTGGCCAGAAAGACAATTGTATCGAGGATGTCGGGTTAGACTGCCCTCGTGGTCGATAAAGAACTGAAAAAGTCCCACTTTCAAATTCTAGCTGGTCCCGAGGGAGGAACCAATAGGACGTCTACGTCTGTACAACCCGATATACCAACCAACCCATTTCCTGCAAACCGAATCATGACAGCTTCGTCCCTACTGTCGCCATGCGGATATCTCTTTAACTGGCAATACGTTCGGCGATCCATACCACTCTGCCGGCATCTCCGACGGGACCGCGGGCGATCCTGATGTCCAAGCCGTCGGTCGGAAGGGAAGCGCCAAGATCGGGCCCAATGTCCCAGAATGCCAGTACTCCCTCGGGAGACAATGGGTCAAGATGGTACTCGGGAGGCTCGATGTGGACGACTTTACCGTCCTCAATGACCGCCCGCTTCCTGGTCGTAAGGCGAGGTGGTACGGTGAAGAGATGAGCCCCGCCGGCCTTCAAGACGCGGGCAGTTTCGCTGAAGGCTTTGTCCAAGCGCGGCACGTGCTCAAGAACATCCGACGAAATGATCAAGTCGAGAGAGTTGTTCTGGAATTTGAGCGCGGTGATGTCCTCGCAAATTGCGCCGTCCCTCTCCCCGGATACACATCCTTCTTCGTAGAAGGACCTGATGTATCTGCGTGCCCCAGAGAGCAAAACTTTCAATGGAGACCTCGGGTCTAACTCCAAGATGCTCATTTCCGGTAAGCGGTCCCCAAATCTCTGCCTGATCTCAGTTGCGAGGAGTTCGTAGCGCTCGTTCGCGGAACAGAACAAGCAGGAGCGAGACTCGGCAGAGCCGTTCCTGTCGGCGAGAAAGATCGTGAGCCGTTCACAGCATCGGCATCGACGCGCCCTCCAGAGGCTCATTCCCGCTAGATAAGCGGGGGCGATCTTCGCCACTTTTCGAAATGCCGAGCGCGGGCCTTGCTGTCGCACAGTCCGCAATATTTTGACTAGAGCCATTGCATACCCCAGAGGTTGCCGGCTGCCGGGCCTCTTCCGGCTAGAACTGAGTCTGTGCGAAAAGCTGGCTGTAGCGCCCGTTTCCTTTGTGTTATCAGATTCGAGATTCTCATTCGTCTGATCCGTGCTTGCGCAAAAGGCCCTTAGGCCAAAAGGTCAACTGTATCGACGAACTCACATTCGTCTGCTTTGTCGGGGAGATTACTGGGAACGTCCAGGTCTCGTATTGAACTCCCGCAGACAAACTGAAGTTCGAACGCACCCATATGTCCGCGCGAACAGCGCCGTCCGTCAATGTGCCTCCCATCTCAACGAACTCATGGCTCACTTTGAGATGTCTGAACTGAAATTGTAGTTTGTTACGGGGAGTGAACCAATAGGAGGTCCAAGTTTGTACACCCTGGCCCTCTCGTCCAACCCAATTCCCCATCAACTGGCCGTTATTCGTGAAACCACTGATCCAAGTCGGATCGTAATAGAAGAAACCGTGGCCCACGTTGCCACCGATGGGAGGATCGGTATACATACCTTCGGCACGGAAGTCCAGCTTCGGAAGCCCGGGCAGCCGCGGAATATAGATTCCGCCAAGCCAAGCCGCTACGTCGGGACCGACGAGTGGGCTGAACGTGTCATGCTCGGTCATGCCGTCGGCATAGAACGTCAGGCCGTTCCGCACTCGATAGCTAAAATCCAACCCGGACCTGCGCGATCCTGGTTTGTCGGCAACGCCCGGTTGCGTGAGCCCGGTAGAAAAGACGCTTCTAAAAAAATTGTGCAAGGTCAGCGGATAGCCTGGCCCACCGTAGTCCGTGGTACGGGATAATCCGAATTCAAAGTTGGCAGTGGGCTTAAAGCTAAGTCTCTCCCCGTGGACGATAGGCTGCGGATGCAATGATTGGCCATACTGGCCGACTAGCCCCGAAGGGGTTAACATCAATTGATACCCGGAGTATTGCCCGAGGAAAAACTCCACGCGCATCGGGCCCAAGACTCCCAAAAAACTTGGAAGCTTAAAGGGAGTGACGCGGTTCACCCGGAACATGGTCAGGGGTTCGGCATTGTCGCTCAACATCATTCCGCCGCTTTCATCGGGTCCCCACTGCAGGCTCTGTTTTCCGTAGGACAGCTCCCAGTCGGAAAGGTTCATCGCAACGTAAGAATCCAGGAGACGTCCTCGATCGATGGCAGCAGTCGGTGTACCGGGTGGCACCGGGTAGGGCGGTGCGAGAATAGAAGCGTTGAAGCAACAGAAATCGGCCATCGACTCTGCTTGGCGGGCCGCCAGAGGAAGGCCAGGAGCCGACGGAGAATGCTGGAATTCGCTGCGGACGTATATCGCGAATGGGCCGTTGGTGGCCCAGCCAGAAAGTCCCGAAACGTTATTGAAGCCCTGCTCCTCTGGCCGACCAAAATCATCGATGATGGTTTGGCCGAAATGATATCCGTCGGTCAGCGGTTTGCCGACAATCTCGGTAGCTCGCGTGTAGATCGATTCCAATCTGAGTTCAGCATTGTTTCCACCGCCCAGCCAATCGATTTCCGCGCTAAATTCTCGAACCAGATCCTGATAAATCCGTACAGCCTCACTATGCCCTTCGTCTTCAGAAATGCGATCGGCTGCCTCGCTGAGTTGACGAGCGCACTCGATTCGCGTCCATGGACGCATTCCTGCGATGCCGCTGTCGATGAATCCGAGAGCTGCCAGACGCTCCAATGATGGATATATCCAGCTGTCTAGTGGGACATAGGGCGAGCCCATGAACTTCGATTCCCAATGCGAGGGGCGATCCGGGCGAAACGCAGGCGTCTCCCACGTTCCTCCAGGGAGTTCAGGATTGTGATGTTTACGGTAGACGTACTCGCTGGTGAGATAACCGATCGCAGAGCCAATCAGAACGTCAGAAGGGAAGTGCTCCTTGGAGGTGATGCGAGAGGCACTCACCACGGTGGCCATCCCGTAGGACAAGAATCTCATGAACGGACTCGGATACTCATGGGCGACTATTCCAGCGATTGCCCAAGCTCCGGCGGCGTGCTCGGATGGGAATGATGCTCCGCCCTTTAGAAACTGACCAGTGCCGTTTCCCTGGTAAGGACGCTGGCGACCTAGGGAATATTTCAAAGCCTCGACGTCAAGGAGAGCATTGATGGCCGCTTCTCCACTGAGAAAGCCGGTTTCGCGCTGATGCTCGTTGTGGGTGAGAAGCCCGAGGAAGTAAAGTCCTCCGGCGCCTCCCGCCATGGAGTACGCGGTGTAATCGGAGATATGGCGGTATTGGGTCAGCGTACTTGGTGTATTCGAGAGATGACGGCTGACGTCGGAATCTGTCACGAAGAGTGCCGCCGCGAATCCTCCGAGCGGAACCATCCATGTAGCGTCCGAGAAACGAATATGTGCCGGACTTGTCCACATGCCGATCTGATCGTGGAGAAATGCCTTTGGAAGAGTTTTAACTTTGTTTTCGGTTTCGCTGGGCTGCGGAGCATCCGGAAGAGGCGGACTGGCCGAGTCCGGCTGGCCGGTTTGTTGACCCTCCGCCGCCGACGCGTGCGGCCCATCAAACGGCGCAGGCGGGCGATCAGATTGTGCATGTACGATCGCGCAATGCGCCAACAAGCACATTCCGACTATCCTGGCGCATAAAGTTCCCACAAATCGATTCACGAACTAGCCTTGATCGTCCATTTTAGAAGTAGGAAGCAGCCAGGATTGCGCTGGTGGCGATGGAACTCACGACCTGCGCGTTTGTGAAGATCGCTTTCCAAATGGGCGGTCCACCCAATGCCTTTTCAGGAACGACCACCATGTCTCCCGGTTGTAAGGCCGCGTTTAGTCCGTCGCCGGATACCCAGAACGAATTGTGGCTTCCGATCACCGTGCCGTTGGCGCGAATCACGAAGGTGGCTTTCTTGTTCGCCATGTTGGTGAAGCCGCCAGCTTGCGTCAGATACCAACGCGCACTCTTCCCTGGCCGATACGCGACGGCAGTGGCGCCATAAACTTGGCCCTGAACGAGCACATAACTCGGGCGTTTCGGAACGACGAGAACATCGCCAGCCCGCACGACCACGTCTCGGGAAGTGTTTTCCCAATCTTTGATCTTGGACGAAATCTGGATTGTCACGCGCCCTGAGGGAGGACTGCTCATCAGATCGTCGAGAGCACTCTGCCACTGAACCATGGCCGTTTCCGCAGACACTTTCTGGTCCGGGTCGGTGGTTGTGGCAGCAGTGAGCTTTACCGCGGTTTGCTGTTCACGGACTCGCTGAATCAGCTCTCCGTACGATCGCTGTTCGATTTTCTGTACTTCAGACCGCAGCAGCACTGCGCCGTAGGGATAAGCGGCGGGCGCGAATCCGCCAGCGCGATTCAAAACGGAGCTCAACCGCTCTCCGGGATGAATTCCGTAGCTGCCAGCATGCACAACTTCGCCACGCACGGAAATCGATGCTCCGAGATCGTTCCAACCGGGAACCTGCGGCACCGTCAGTACGTCACCGTTGTTGAGCGATAAATCCTTATCCGAACTTGCAGTCAGGGCCTCGTGCAGAGGGACTTGCTGCTGGCTGCCGGTAACCTGCTTGTCTCCCTTCCAGTAATAATGAGTCAGGTCGGCCACTTCCGTGTCGGCGCTCTGTTTCAAACCGCCGGCCGCGCGAACCAAGTCAGAGATCCGCATATCAGCGGTGAGAGGATAACGGCCGGGCCGCGCGACTTCGCCTTTTACGTAGACCGTCGCAGGGTCTACCGCCGCGGCATTCTTATGGATGAGAACGCGGTCGCGCGAACTCAGCATGATGTCATCGGTTGGATTGCCGTCGAGGGCGCCGCTCAATTTCACGTTGAAGATCTTGAGAGTACTATCCGGCATGAAGCGAAAGACCTGCGCGTCCCCTGTTGCTGCATCTGGTGCAAGTCCGCCAGCCAAGTGGACGGCATCGCTTATGTGAATGTCTCCGGAGGTCTGGTAGGTGCCTGGCGAACGCACGTCCCCCCAGACCGAGACGCTCGGAGGATTCTCGAAATCGTATCGGCCGAAAAATTGAATGGTATCCATCGGCTCTAATTGGGGAGATCTGCTCGGATCAGCCAACGCCTCAGCAACGCTGAAACTCTGCACGGTGGGCCGATAGTCCGGGAGATTCAGACGGATGATTTCCGCGTATTGCAGGGCTGGTTCCGGCAGCAAATCTTTATAGGAACCAACGATATCTGTCACTCGAATTCCCTGGCGGTACGAATACTTGCCGGGGCGGATTACATGCCCTTCGAGATAAATCGCATCCTGCGTGTAGGGAGCGATTGGGAAAATACGTATCTTGTCAGCATCCTGTACCTGGAATGATTCCAGCTGTTTAGTCGACATCTCCCGCGGGATCAGACTGCGGAATGTCCAAGTTCAACATGGTCTGCTTGTCGTGGGCGATGGTACGTTGCACTTCGATGTGCTGCATTGTTGCGGTTGGTAGTAAGCCGCCCGCGAGAGCGATCACGTCCGCCAATGATTTTTCATTCTTCTGTTCGTAGATCGCAGGACGCCGAACCATGCCCTCGATGGTGATCTCGGAACCAAGAGGAGGAACCATGACGGTGTCGCCGTTCTCGAGTCTCTGCATGTCGCCCTTGACACCATGGAGCAGGAGGTCGTACACGTCGACGTCTTGGACGAGGTCGTTCCCGCGGAAGTGCTTCAAAATGCGCAACGAGCCCCGGCCGGTCGGGCCACCAGCCGTAAATAATGCGTTGAGCGGCGTGGAAAGCGAACCAACGTCATAGGCTCCGGGACGCACAACATCTCCTACCACGTACACTCGAATGGTCCGAAGCCTGGATAATGAAACGTCAGCGGAAACATCGCGAAACTGCGTGCGCAACGTCTTTTGAACGGACTCCTGAACCTCACCAAGAGACTTGCCTGCAACCAGCAACGGGCCAACTTCGGGGAGACTGACTCTGCCTTCCCGGTCCACCACGCGGTAGAATCTGCGCGAAACTCCGCCCCATAAGTCGATCGAAACACCGTCCCCCGGTCCGAGTACGTATTCGGGGCCAACCGGTAGATCCATCGGGATCATCTGCAGATCGCGCGTGCCATTCTCAAAAAGCTGCATTCCGAAGCGCTCGACTGCCGGGGGCCGGGCCGACGCTTGGAGGTACATGTCATACAAGGATGGGATCTCTTCGTAGGGATTCGGGCGCCGTACGAGTCGTTGGGTCGGGCTAACCGATTCTCGCGCACGCCGTGCATTCCACTGAGCATTCGGCGTGTTGCCGAGGTCGTAGGTAGATCTGCCGTTCCCAGGGGCATACGAGCTTCCACCGTAGGGATTGTATGGATTTGAACCGAAAGCAACATTGTTCGGGTATAAGCTGCCGTCGCGGTTACCGTACATATCTTCGTCGGCGAAGTCGGAATACATCGACAAATCTTCGATTCCACTTTCACCCGCACCCCCCCGTCGAGCTTGGTTCGCGTTCAATCCACTTTGACGGGATGAGCCTCCAGACTGCCCAGTCTCGGAATTTTGGCCGTACATCGAAGAGCCACCCAGTCCTGAGGCAGGCTCACCCTGATCTGTCGGTTCTCCTGTGCCGGTTCTGTACAGCGGCGCAGGATTGTTTTGAGGAACGGTTTGCTGTGGAGGACCGTAAGGTTGAATCGGTGTGTTGAGTGGCGGATTATCCAGCCCCGGAATGCCGGTTGGAGTTTGGTTTGTTCCCGGCTGTTGCTGAGGTTGTTGATTCGAGGGGATACCTTGGTTTTGGTTGGCGCAACTGCTAATGCGAGGATCGCAGTACTGGGTACGGCTCGGTTGCTGCTGTTCCAGTTGACGTGCCTTTGCACGTTCGGCTTCCTCATCTTGGGCGAGCCACTTTACTCGTTCCTGGATAAGAAGTTCTTGTTCCTTGGCGAGAGGGGACTCCGGGTTTACAGTGGGTCGCAGATAGCCGAATTTTTGCACCAATTCCGTGGCCACTGAGCGGAAGGCAACGTCATTCTCCAGACGGTCAAAGATGGCTTCCTCCGTGAGGTCGGCATCCGCAATCAGCTGACCGTGGTCGGTCGCGTCTTTGGCGACCCACCGCTTCAGTTCCACCATCAGGCCGGGGTCTTTATGAAAAATAGCGACCAACTGTCCTACGGAAGCAGCCACGCGAACCATATTCTGATGTGCGAGTTCGGATTGTGGAGGAGCCGACTGCTGCCGGGTTTGAGCAAACAATGCCAACCCGCCGCTCGCAACTGCAAGCAGCGCGCATAGAACAATCTTTACGCATTTCTTTCCATCCACTACTGCTCCGCTGAAACTCGCGGAACCCAGTGCTTTTCGATTCGTCAATCGCCAACTCCCAAGGTGCACAAGTACGCGATCCTAAATCCGCGCTAATCCAACCAGACCGGGTCTTTCCCGTATGGCGCTTAGGACACCGGCCTCTGAGCTCTCGACCGGTTTGTTCCGGATATCCACCATGGCCCAATAATAAACACCCCGGTTCTGTTCCGGAGCAAGCGCCAGAATGCGCATGCTCGGATATCGTCCCAGCAAGAAGCCGCATTTGCCCAAAGGTCTCTCGGGTTCTTCCAGTGACAGGATCAGTACGTCGGGCTGAGTTTGCTCAACGATTTCGTTCAATTCGTTTTCATGAACGACCTCGCCGACGACTTCAATGTCAGGTTGATCTGCGATCGTTTCAATCACCATCTCACGCATCAAACGGGGTTGGTTTGCAACGAGGACGCGCACGCGCTTCAAAGTGCTCTCCTTGATCACGCATCCATCTTAGAACGTTAGCGAAAAATCACAAGGTTCAAGCTAGGCCCGGTCGACGCAGGCATGAAAGTACCATTTTCGGTCCACGAAGCGCGCGGATGCCGGTACCACGAAAGTACCAACTGTATCGATCTCGTCGTCAATAGTGCTTTGAGCTTTTCGATTGGTAATCTCGGCCATCGGCGAAGGATCTACGATCCTCGCGCGCGAGCATCTAGTTGATTCTCCTAATCGCCGGAGGAAACGGCGGAATTTGCGTTCCTGGTGGGCAGTTGGGATCGCAGGGCAGAGACACCCACTCTGGAGTAATCTGTACCAGCCCTATATTCGGGGCGAAGTACCAGAGTTCGTGTGCACACTTGAGCGGGTTTGTTATTTCGCTCAGCGCAATAGGTTGGGCGCACTCAAATTCTTCGTTAAGAAGGGCAGGCCCTTTGTAGAAGGGGGTGCTGACCGTTGGATAAGAAATCCGAGCGAGCCACATGACTTTGACCCACGGAACCGAGCAATAGTTGTCTCCGACGCACCAGGTATCCTGAGAGTAGCCAAAATAGTCGCCGGCAGGGGCACCTGCGGGTGGAATCACCATATACGAATTAGCGTCAAAGTGTTGATAGTCGAACCGCATCAAATTTGGCGGAGTGAAGTTCGCAATGCTGTAGTCGGCCACCCAGCGTCGATCCCCGAGTTGGTGCATACCCCACCACAGCTCGGCGCCTGCACTGTTGTTTTGCCAATAAGCGCGCGCCTGCGTTTTTGTGATGTGAATATTGACCAAATCTGTACGATCCGATGTCGGCGGATTCACGATTTCGAAGTGAGTTATGTCTCCGGTCCCATCCGCGATCATGTCCCAGCTCTGGCCTATCTGCGATGGGAAGTAATTGACCCGTGAATCCCCGCAGCTGACAGAAATAATGCTCGATGCAGTGAGAACAAAACCGGATGCAAGGATGAGAGCCCGGATTCTCAGAGCCTTCAGTGAAGCCATTTCATCCTTCCTGCTGAAATTCCTCGCGAGCCACCGCGTTATGAGCTTCTTAAAATAAGGCCGTCTTGCTTCAAGTATGCTTGCCTGGAAATGCGAGGCCCACAAGATTGTAAACGGAGGCAGGACAAAGAGCGCGTATCTGAGTGTGTTCCCGAGATGAAGAATTCGCCGGAGTTCTTAAATAGAAAGTTGCGTAGCCCTTGGGCGCTCCGCCACGTTTTCTCGCAGTGTTACTATCTACCAAGTTTAAGCTGATGGCGGACTTGAAGAAGACAAAGCGGCACCGGGCGGTGCAATCGCCGCGGGTGGTTTGCATCGGCGATCTCCGCCCAGCGGCGCAAAGACGAATCCCCAAAGCCGTTTTTGACTATCTGGATGGCGGCGCCGAAGGCGAAGTCACGCTGCGGGAAAATTGCCGGGTCTTCAACGATGTCACTTTCCGGCCGCGTCATGCGGTAGTTGAGACGCAATGCGATCTCCGAACTCGCGTTCTTGGCTTGGAACTTGCGCTGCCGTTTCTGCTGGCTCCGGTGGGTTACAGCCGGCTCATGCATCCGGGCGGCGAAGTGGTTGCTGCACGTTCTGCCGGGAACGCGGGGACCGCATATATCCTCTCGACGATTTCGGGACATAAGTTGGAGGATGTCAAAGCAGGCTCGTCGGGCCCGGTCTTTTACCAGCTATATCTCATGGGAGGCCGCGCTGCCGCGGAGGCGAGCATCGATCGCGCGCGCGCTGCGGGATTCTCAGCTCTCGTTGTGACGATTGATACTCCCGTCTCTGGCATTCGTGAGCGCGACTTTCGAAACGGTATGAAAGAGCTGGTTAGCGGAGGGCCGTTTGAAAAGCTTCCGTACCTTCCACAGATTCTGTCCCGTCCGGGTTGGCTGATTCAGTTCCTGATGGACGGTGGCGTTCCTTTGCTGCCAAACGTGGTTGTTCCGGGCAAAGGCCCTTTGCCGCTCGTGGATGTTGCTTCGGCGCTAGCTGAATCTGCGGTGACTTGGGATGACTTTCACTGGATCCGAAAGCACTGGGGCGGTCCGATTGTGGTCAAGGGCGTGCTGACGGCGGAGGATGCGAGGAGGGCCATCGATCACGGCGCCGCAGCTCTGTCAGTGTCGAATCATGGCGGGCGCCAACTCGATGGAGTTCCGGCATCGCTGCGGGTTTTGCCCGAAGTCGTGAAAGCCGTGAATGGTCAGATCGAGGTGTGGATGGACGGCGGCATCCGGCGCGGCACGGACATTGTGAAAGCGATCTGCCTGGGCGCGAGGGCCGTGCTCTGCGGACGCGCCTACGCGTACGGCCTAGCGGCAGCCGGAGAAGCAGGGGTCGTGCGTGCTATCGAGATACTAAGGACTGATCTGGAACGGACGCTGCGGCTGCTCGGATGTCGCTCGGTCGCCGAGTTGGATCGTTCGTACGTGAATGTTCCCAAATCGTGGGAGCCTGCCTAAGATCGCTAACGAAACGCCGCTATGCGCATCGATGCTCACCAGCATTTCTGGCTCTACAATTCCGCAGAATATGGATGGATTGATGAATCGATGGCTGCGATCCGCCGCGATTTCCTGCCTGAAGATTTAGTCGGCAAGCTTTCCAAAAATGACTTCGATGGATCGGTCGCGGTGCAAACTCGCCAGACGTTGGAAGAAACTCGTTGGCTCCTCGAATTGGCGGCGGCCTCGCCGAGAATCCTTGGCGTTGTGGGGTGGGTGGACCTCCGTTCTCCGGATGCTCATTCGCAACTCCGATCGTTTGCGGGAAATCCAAAACTGGTTGGAGTCCGGCACATCGTGCAAGCGGAACCGGACGACCGCTTTCTCTTGCAGCCAGACTTTCTTCGGGGCATTTCGCTGCTGGAAGAGTTTGATCTCGCCTATGACATTTTGATTTATACGCGGCATCTTCCGGTCGCGACGGAGTTTGTGGAGAAATTTCCGCGACAGCGGTTTGTGCTCGATCACATGGCCAAGCCGCCAATCAAGACCGGGGAAATTGATTTATGGGAGGATGGGATCCGCCAATTGGCGGCATTTCCGAATATCTGCTGTAAGGTCTCGGGACTGGTGACGGAAGCGGACTGGCAGCATTGGACGCCGGAACAGATTCGTCCCTATCTTGACGTTGTGTTTGACGCGTTTGGAAGCGAACGATTAATGATTGGCTCAGACTGGCCGGTATGTCTGGTTGCAGGGGAGTATGGCCGAGTCATGAACGTAGTGAAGGATTACGTTCGCAGCAATTGTCCCGGAGCGCTGGAGGCTATTTTGGGTGAAAACGCGCGGCGCTTCTGGCACCTCAAAGCCTGACGAACTTCAGATCTCCAGAATGACCGGCATAATCAGCGGGCGCTTCTGCGATTGCTTGGAGATGTACCGCTTCAGATCAGCGCGAATCTTTTCTTTGATCACGCCGTAATCGGCTTTTTCTTCTTCGCTGGAATGGGCGAGCGTGTCTTCGACCATCCGCTTGGCGCCTTCCATGAAACCGTCTTCGCCGACGTTGAAGCCGCGAGTCACGATCTCCGGCGCGGTTTCCACCTCGCCTGAAAGTTTATTAATGGCGATAATCGGCAGCACGATCCCGTCTTCGCTGATGTGGCGGCGGTCCTTGATGATGAGGTCTTCGACGACATCGGTGCGGCTGCCGGAATCGATGCAGACGCGGCCAACATTCACCTTACCCGCTTTGCGAGCGCCGAGTTCGTCGAACTCGAGAACGTCTCCGCTCTCGATCAGCATGACTTTGCCGACTGAGCCGTGCATCGCCCCCGCCATCTCCGCGTGAAGCTTGAGTTGCCGGTATTCGCCGTGTATCGGAATGAAATAGCGCGGCTTCACGAGGTTGATGATGAGCTTGAGTTCTTCCTGGCTGGCGTGTCCGCTGACATGGATCGGCGGCGAAGTTCCATCTTCATAGATGACGTAGGCTTCGCGGCGGAAGAGGTGGTCGATCATCCGGTAAATGGTTTTTTCGTTGCCGGGGATGATGCGCGACGAGAGAACGACCGTGTCTCCCTTTTCGATTTTCGCGTGCTTGTGATTGTCGACTGCAGCGCGCGACAGCGCCGACATCGGTTCGCCTTGAGTGCCGCTGATCAGCACGCAGACTTTTTCCGGAGGGAAGTTTTTCATCTCGCCGGGATTGATGACCAGCCCTTCCGGAACTTCGATGTAGCCGAGGTCTTCGGCGATCTCGGCGGAGTTGTTCATCGAGCGGCCGATGAATGCGACCTTGCGTCCGTGCTCATGCGCGAGTTGCACTGCGAGATTGATGCGGTGAATCGAGGAGGAAAAGCACGAGATGAAAAGCCGGCGCTTCGTGTGCGCGAAGACTTCGTCGAACTTGCGGCGGACGGCTCTCTCGCTCGGCGTGTATCCCTTGCGCTCAACGTTGGTGGAGTCCTGAAACAGCGCCAGAACTCCCTGCTTTCCGTACTCGGCAAATGTGTGCAGATCGAAAAGCTTGTTATCGGTCGGTGTGGGATCGACTTTGAAATCACCGGTATGGATGATGACGCCGAGCGGTGTATGGATGGCGAGCGCGACGCAATCGACCAGACTGTGCGTCACCTGAATCGGATGGACAGTGAAGACTCCGGCTTTGAAGCGCTCATTGGGGCGCATTTCGCGCAAGTCGGCGTCATCGAGCAATCCGTGTTCGTCAAGCTTGTCTTCAACGTACGCAAGAGTGAACTCGGTTCCCCACACCGGAACATTGAGTTCCGAAAGAATCCAGGGCAAAGCACCGATGTGATCTTCGTGGCCGTGGGTAAGGACAATGCCACGAACACGCTGACGGTTTTCGATCAGGTAAGAAATGTCGGGGACAACGATATCCACGCCGAGCAATTCCGCCTCGGGGAACATCAATCCGCCGTCGATCACAAGAATGTCGTCTCCCCACCGAACGGCCATGCAGTTCATACCGAACTCGCCCAGCCCGCCCAGAGGGATAACCTGCAGTTTTCCAGTTGGCATTGAGTAAACATGATGCTAGCACAGGGGAGCAGGGACTAGGGGTCAGGGAGCAGGGGCCAGTGAGCAGGAGTTAGTGGTCAGTGGCTAGTGGCTAGCTCCGGTTCGCCGCGTCAGTGTCGAATGCCCCCGAATCCAACCGAACCCCCAAGCACTATTCACTGACCACTATTCACTGATCTCTGGCCTCTGATCCCTGTTCCTCGTTCTCTGGCTAATCTGCAGCTCTCCCCCGATGGCATTCACGCTCCTCCGTGCTATAAGGTGGAAGCGATGGTGGAACAGCGCAAATCGTGGTTGAGGCGGCGGGTGGAAAAGGCTCTTGTGGGCGGCCTGACCCGCGCGTACTCGACGGTGCGCGTCGATCCGGATAAATTCCTCTTGCAGTTGCGGGCCGCCTACCGCGTGCCGATCAGCGGATATCACGGTGTCTTTTCGCTGGAGATCAACGAGCTCGACGTCGTTGCCGATTCGATCATTCGCAGCGGAATGAAAGTCGCTGCTGTCGAGGGAGCGGGATTCGGTCTGGGCGGACTGATGACGATCGTTCCGGATCTGGGCGTGCTATCGGCGATTACGATGCGCACGGTTCAGAAACTGAGCCTGCTGTACGGATTCGAATTCAATACGGACGACGAGATTGCGGAGTTGTGGGTTGCGGCGGCTAGCGCGGCAGGAGTCGACATCAGCCGCGAGTTGCTTGAAAAAGAAGTTGTCAATAAATTCGTACCCCGCGTCATCCAGAGGATTGCCGCGAAGGCCAGCGCTGAGGTCGTTGAGAAGTGGGCGGGGCGCGTGATCCCGCTGGCGAGTTCGGCGATCGGAGCAGGATTGAATTACTGGTTCGTACGAGCGTGGGGTGAGCGCGCCCGCGCACATTTCCGCCAGCGACATTTGATGATCCGGCAGCGCGAGCGCGATGCCATTGCTGCAGCTTCGCTACCACCAGGGCTGCCGACCGGTACGAGTTAGGCACTCCGCAAGTCCTGCGGACTCTTCTCCGCATCGCTGTGTTTAAATAAACAGGAATGCCAACTTTCTCCTGCGCAGCCATTCTTTTCGATCTGGACGGAGTTCTGGTCGATTCGACGCGCGCCGTCGATCGCGAATGGCGCGAGTGGGCGGCGCGGAAGGGCGTGGACGGCGACGCAATCATGGCCATCGCGCATGGAGTGCGGACGATTGAAGTCATCCGTCGGGTGGCGCCACATCTCGACGCACAGGTTGAAGCAGACGCGATCGAAAATCATGAGGCTGGCGACCAGCGCGGAGTAACGGTCATGCCGGGAGCGGTTGACTTGGTGAAATCCATTCCGGATGGGCGCTGGGGAGTGGTCACGTCGGGATCAAGGCTTCTGGCCACAAATCGACTGCGGTATTGCGGGTTGCCGGTGCCGCAGGTTCTGGTCACTTCGGATGATGTGACGAATGGAAAGCCGCATCCCGAGCCGTATTTGAAAGGTGCTGCCGGACTGGGATTTAAGCCGGCAGACTGTCTGGTGATCGAGGATGCGCCGGCAGGGATTGAATCGGCGCGCGCGGGCGGGATGAAGGTGGTGGGGATAACAAGCACGTATAAGGTGGACGCGTTAACGCAAGCTGACATTGTGATTGGGAAGTTGGGGCAGATTCAGGTTGCGTCGAATGGGGCGGGGAGGTTGGGGGTTGAGGTGAAGTAGTCAATGGCGGCTGGATTTTATTTCATACGAGTCGCCCCCTGCTGACCACCTCCGATGAAATTCGTCAGCAGCTCCTCGAGAGGGACCGGCACAGATCGTGAATGCGATAAAGTTCGAGCAACTCAGCAAGTTCCTAAGCTTTGTTCTCCGGCACAAGCCGGACGCCATAGGCATATCGTTGGATTCCCAGGGCTGGGTCTCAGTTGATGAGTTGATTGCCAAGAGTCACGCGGCCGGAAACCGTTTCACGCGGGCAGACCTGTTGTACGTCGTCGAGTCCAATGACAAAAAGCGGTTCTCGCTGTCGGCCGATGCAGCCATGATTCGGGCTGCGCAAGGACACTCCGTCGATGTGGATCTGGGACTCACTCCGAAAGAACCGCCCGTCCATCTCTATCACGGAACCTCGACACGATTTGTCGCTTCGATTTTGGTTGAAGGGCTGAAGCCGAAATCGCGTCAGCAAGTTCATTTGTCAGCTGACGAAGTTACCGCGCAACTTGTCGGACAGCGCCACGGAAAGCCATCGGTCTTGAAAGTGGACGCGCTTCGCATGTACCGGCAGGGGTTCAAATTCTTCGTGGCGGACAATGGTGTCTGGCTGATCGATCATGTTCCAGCTGAGTTTTTGGTCTTGGTGCCGGCTCCCGAGGGAAGCTAGAGCAACATCTCCGTTGCGCAAGCATTCAGTCGAGACGATATCGTTTCGACTGACTCTTCTACCTGAGCCAGTCTTCCAACTCGATCCCTCTGTCGGTCTTTTCGTCGCGGTACTTCACGATCACGGGAGTGTAGAGGGAAAGATTCCACTTCCAAGGCCCTCTCTCCTCTTTGACCGCGCGAGAGCCCGGCACGACCACGGCATTTTCGGGAACCTCGAGCGGCGCATCGGGAGTCGCGCGGTAGACCTCACCCTTCACGAGATCGTAGAGCGGCGTTGAGCGAGTCAGGATTGTTCCGGCGCCGAGCACGGCGCGAGATCGCACCAGCGTTCCTTCGTAGATCCCGCAATTTCCGCCGACCAGCACATCATCTTCGATGACCACCGGCGAGGCGTTGATGGGCTCGAGAACGCCTCCCACCTGTGCGGCCGCGCTCAGGTGAACGCGCTTGCCGATCTGCGCACACGATCCCACGAGCGCGTGCGAGTCGACCATCGTGCCTTCGTCCACATAGGCGCCGACGTTGATGAACATCGGCGGCATGCAAATCACGGAGGGCGCGACGTACGCACCTACGCGTACCGATGATCCACCGGGCACGACACGTACGCGATCCGCCGTCGTGAACTGGCGCGCCGGGAAGGTGTCCTTGTCGACGAAGGAAAGGCCCGCGGGCATCTCGACCAATTCGCCAAGACGAAATCCAAGCAGGATACCTTGTTTGACCCAGGCATTGACTTTCCAGTGGCCGTCCACTTTTTCGGCGGCGCGAATCTTGCCCTGCGTCAGTTGGTCGCGGAATTCGAGAAACGTCTTGCGCGCCTCGGGATCATGTTCAATTTCGCCCAGGGCAGAGAGGCGCTCGATGGAAGATTTCAGGGATTGCATGCGAGAAAAAGTATACGGGATGGCCGAGTTAGCGGCTGACATCCGTCTCGCTGCCTAAGAAACAGCAGGTCCCTCCACTACGCTCGCGTTCGCTCGCTTCGGTCGGGATGACAGAGTTTTTCTAATTGCTGAGCGCACTTAGCGTTCTTAGGTAATCAGAAAAGCTTTAGACGCACTTGCACTCGCTGCGGATCAGCACGCCCGTCATCGTGTGGGCGACTTCGCGGGCTTCAGGCAGAGTCGCGTACGGTCCGTGCCATCGCGCATGGTTCACGTCGTGCCCGGAGGGCCGTCCTTTGCCATGGCTGCATTGGCCGCAGGTGCCGCGATGCACGACGATCTTATGCGGCCCAGCCACCCAGTTTTCGTAGATGAAGAAATCGGCGGCTTCGGGCGCGGGAGCGGCGGGCTTTGTGACTACTCCAGCTTCGGTGGCGATCTTCTGCAGCTTGGAGCGCGTGTCGCGGCGCATCGGGAGAAGCGGCAGACGATAGACCTCTTCGAGTTTGCCCATCATCGCGAGCACGGCCTTCACCGGTAGCGGGCTCGATTCGATGAAGTTTGCCTGCATTAGCGGCAGATACTTGCGATTGAGATTGCGGGCGGTCGGCCAGTCGTTCTCCAGTGCAGCGCGAGTGAGCGCGGTCATTTCGTGCGGAATCTCGTTGGACGCGACGGACACGACGCCGACTCCGCCGAGTGCGATGACCGGAAGCGTTACTGCGTCGTCGCCCGAAAACACGAGAAAAGTTTCGGGAACGCTGTTCACGACTTCGGCGATTTGCGTCATGTTGCCGCTGGCTTCTTTCACGCCGACAATGTTTGGGATCTCGGTCAGGCGGACCAAAGTGGCAGGCTCGATGTTGGCGGCGGTGCGTCCGGGAACGTTGTAAAGGATGATCGGCTTGTCGCTCACCGCCTCCGCGATGGCCTTGAAATGGCGGTACTGGCCCTCTTGCGTGGGCTTGTTGTAGTACGGCGAGGCCGTGAGGATGTAGTTCACTCCGGGCCGGGAAGCGAGTTCTTTTGCCTTTTCGACGGCATCGTGGGTTGCGTTTGAAGTCGCCCCGGCAATGATGGGCACGCGTCCGGCGGTGACCTCGATCGTGGTGTCGATCACATGCAGCCACTCGTCATGAGTCAGAGTCGGCGTCTCGCCCGTGGTGCCGCATGGAACAAGAAAATCAATGCCAGATTCGATTTGCCACGCGACCAGGTTGCGCAGGGCCGCGTCGTCAATGGAGCCGTCCTGATGAAAAGGAGTTACAAGGGCAGTGCCACAGCCACGAAGTTGCATGAGAATAAGATAACGCGAATATCGAGCGAAAGAAACTCAGGATGACGAGGCGATTGGAGCTGGAAGAAGGTCGTGCGAGCTGCGTTCTTAAATATCTCGCCAGACATCTTTGAAATCGTAGAAACCCTTTTTTCCGACTAGCCATTCAGCCGCCAGCACCGCGCCTTCGGCGAAGCCAAGTCGGGATTTCGCGTCGTGACACAAGTAAATTCGGTCAGCGCCAGATTCGAAGACGACTTCATGCAGGCCGACAACTTCGCCCTCGCGGAACGAGGTTATTTCCGGCCCTTCTTTCGATCCGCTGGCATCGCGAATCAGATTCTGGATCGCGATTGCGGTTCCCGAAGGCGCATCTTTCTTGTGAACGTGGTGACGTTCGAAGATTTGTCCTGAATAATCGTGCTGGAGCGCCGCAGCCGCGGTGCGGACCACCTCGAAGAAGAGGTTTACGCCAACTGAGAAGTTCGGGGCATAAACGAGGCCCGTTCCATGCTGCTCTACCAAGTTCCGGACACGATCGATCTCCTTATACCAGCCTGTTGTGCCGACGACGATATTCTTGCCAGCTTTCACGCAGGCTTCGATATTCGCGAGCACGCAGTGCGGCGTGGTGAAGTCAATGACGGCAGCGACATCGTTGAGATTCTCGGCCGTCAGCGCGGCTCCATTCGCGTTTTCTGTGGCGCCCGCCACTCGGACGTGATGCTTGCGCTTCGTGGCAGCTTCCGCTACCAGGGAGCCGGTTTTTCCGCGACCTAAGATAAGAAGATTCATGGTGGGTGCTAGAAAGATTTAACCACAGAGGACAACTGGGCGGAAGAATCTCTCAATTCCAGAAGCCTGCCAGAAGTACGCAGTCGGCTCGCGGACGAATGCGTCCGCCGCTACACAGGTCAGGCGAAGACTGCCGCGTCTAGTTCTGAGAAGAATGTTTTATGCAATCGCTGGATTACTTCGGGCACTTCGTCTTCTTCAATGACGAAGGTCAGATTAATTTCCGAGGCGCCCTGCGAGATCATGCGAATCTTTTTGTCCGCTAGCTCGCGGAAGACCAGGGCTGCAATCCCCGGCGTGTCACGAAGGTTTTCGCCGACCAAACAGACGATTGCTTTGCGGCCTTCGTATTTCACGTCGGCGAGCTTGGCGAGATCAGCCGCCAGCGCAGGAATCGCTTGATTTGAATCGACGGTCAGAGAGACGCTGACTTCCGAGGTGGAGACGACATCAACCGCGACTTTGTGACGATCGAAAGCTTCAAAGATCGCTCGCAGGAATCCATGAGCGAGCAGCATGCGAGGCGCGGCCACATCGACGATGGTGATGCGCTTCTTCGCGGCAATTGCTTTAAAAATGTTTTTGCTTTGCGGAGCACGAGTCGTGATGCGCGTTCCTTCACAGGAAGGATTGCGCGAGTTCAGCACGTACACCGGAATATTTTTCTGGATCGCAGGCAGCACGGTGGCGGGGTGCAGAACTTTTGCGCCGAAGTAGGCAAGCTCGGCAGCCTCATCGAAACTGATGACTTTGATCCGGCGGGCGTCGGGGCAGATTCTAGGATCGGTGGTCAGAATTCCGTCGACGTCGGTCCAGATTTCGATTCGCTCAGCGCCCAAGCCGGAGCCGAAGATCGCGGCAGAAAAGTCCGACCCGCCTCGGCCGATGGTGGTAGTAATGCCCGCTCGATTGGCTCCGATGAATCCGCCCATGACAGGGACTTGTCCCGCGGTGAGCAGAGGCTGAACCTTCTGCTGCAGCTTGAGATTGGTTTCCTCATATTGAGGAACTGCCTGCATGTAACCGCTGTCGGTGACGAGGATGTCGCGGGAATCAACGTGGACGCCTTTCAATCCGCGAGCCTCGAAAGCTGCAGCTACGATTTTGCTCGACAGCATTTCTCCAAATGCGGCGACGTGATCAGTGGTGCGCGGTGTAATTTCACCGACTGCGGTAATCCCACGCAGTAGTTCGTCGAGAGCCTCGAAGTCCGATCCCAATTCAGAGTGAAAGTCTGTGAAGCGAGCTGTGCCGAGCAACTCGCTGGCGGTGTTGTAATGGCGCTCCTGCAGAGAGCGGCAGAGCTTTAAGGCGGTCTTGCGCTCGCCTTCTCCGGCGGCGCGGGCCATGGTCAGCAGGGTGTCGGTGACCTTAGCCATGGCGCTGACCACGACGACCGGCTGCTGAGCCAGCCGTCCTTCAACGATCGCAGCCACGCGGTCGATGGCCTTGGCATCTTCGACTGAAGTGCCTCCGAATTTCATGACGATCATCGGACGAGCTCCGAGCGGGATTGGCTGCGTTCAGCGCGATCCGCACATGTAGGAGAGAGAGGTTCGCACGACAGCCGCCGAGATGGCGGCGCTACTGAATCGCGGCTCATCCCAGATAGCCCTTGGCTTTTAGAAGCTCCGCATTGAGGACCGCGGCGCCTGCGGCTCCACGGATCGTGTTGTGCGAGAGGACGGTAAACTTCCAGTCCAGGACGCCGCAGGGCCGGAGGCGTCCGACTGCAGTAGTCATGCCTGCGCCCATGTCAACATCAAATCGCGGCTGCGGTCGGTCCGAAGCTTCCAGATAAACAACGGGACGCTCCGGAGCGCTGGGCAACTTTAATGCTTGAGGTTCGCTGCGATAGCCGTTCCATGCCGCGATAATTTCTTGCGCAGTGGCTTTTTTCTTCAAGCGAATAGAGATCGATTCAGTGTGTCCGTCTTCCACGGCGACGCGGTTGCATTGCGCACTCATGGCGAAAGCGCCGGGGATCACTTTCGAGCCGTTAAGCTGCCCCAGCAGTTTCTTCGTCTCTTCTTCCATCTTTTCTTCTTCGTTCTTGATGAAGGGAATCACGTTGCCGAGGATGTCGAGCGATGCCACGCCGGGATATCCCGCGCCGCTGACGGCTTGCATGGTTACTGCCATCACAGTTTCAAGTCCGAATTGCTGGTGAAGAGGTGCAAGAGCTAACACCAGTCCGATCGCGGAGCAATTGGGATTGGTGACGACGTATCCGCCGGATTTTTTCCGCCACGCTTGGATGTCGATTAGCTTGATATGGCCGCCGTTGACCTCGGGGATCACCAGTGGAACATCTTCTTGCATGCGCAGGGCGCTGGAATTCGAGACGACTGCACAGCCAGCTTCGGCGAAGCGAGGCTCCATCTCAGCGGCAATGGCGGAGTCCAAAGCCGCGAAAATGATCTTTGGAGCGCCTTCGGGTGTGGCGGGCGAAACCTTCATTTTCGAAACGGCAGCAGGGATCGGCGTTTTTAGCCGCCAACGCGCCGCTTCTGCGTAAACCTTGCCTTCGGAGCGGTCGGAAGCGGCCAGCCAAGACACCTCAAACCACGGGTGATGCTCCAGCATCTGGATAAATCTCTGTCCCACGACGCCGGTGGCGCCCAAGATACCTATAGGAATTTTTTGGCTCATAAGGGGTACCTGAAATTCTATAACAGTCGAGGCTTTGCTCCCCCAGCATCGGCCCTGACGAAAGTCACCATGATCCTGCCAACGTGGGAATCGGGCGCAGGCAAGTAGGCCTATCGCCGAACTCCAGAACAACTCCAATCTGCCGATAAGACAGTTTGGAGGCACACATGCCAGAGCTACGCCAGAACTTCTTTACGAAGGAATGGGTCATCATCGCCACGGAACGGGCCAAGCGGCCAGAAGAACTGGTCACGCACCGCCCAGTTCAACCTACCCCGGCCTTCGTGGAAACTTGTCCCTTTTGCCCGGGGAACGAGAACAAGACTCCCCCCGAGGTGATGCGATCTCCGGCAAAAGGGGATCGATGGCAAGTGAGGGTAATTCCCAACAAGTTTGCCGCACTCTCGAGCGAGGTGCAGCCAACGCGAAGCCTGCAGCACTTGCGGCGCCGCATTGACGGTTTTGGATTCCACGAAGTCATCATCGACAGCCCTGACCACTCGCGCTGCATGGCGCTTCTCAGCGAGGAGCAAGTGGGGGAGATTCTGAGTGTTTATAAGCAGCGGTACAACGCGCTGAGCCTGGACCATCGCGTGAACCACAT
This sequence comes from uncultured Acidobacteriota bacterium, assembly GCA_963787685.1. Lineage (GTDB taxonomy): Bacteria > Acidobacteriota > Terriglobia > Terriglobales > Acidobacteriaceae > Sulfotelmatobacter. The sequence continues at coordinate 720,945 of CAWBED010000013.1, read as the reverse complement.
CACGATCTTTAAGAATCACGGGCTCGATGCCGGCGCCAGCCTGCAGCATCCGCATTCGCAGTTGATCGCGACTCCGGTGATTCCGAGCCAGGTTCGCCACCGATTGCACGAGGCGCTGCGCCACTATGACGATGTTGGCGAATGCATGTTCTGCCACATGGTGGAGCGCGAAATTGAAGACCAGACCCGAGTCGTCCTCAAAAGCGAGCGCTTTGTCGCGATGGAGGTCTTCGCTTCGGCGACGCCGTTCGCGACGCATATATTCCCCCTGCGTCACATGGCCAGCTTCGGAGATATTTCGGAGATGGAAGTCGCGGACTTAGCTCGTATCTTGCGATCATTGCTGGCCAAGATTTATGTGGGGCTCGAGAATCCGGATCTGAACTTTACCGTCCGCAGTGGACCAGCGGAGTATGCCGGCGCGCGGCACTTCCACTGGTATGTCAGCGTGATTCCTCGACTGACGCGGGTTGCGGGGTTCGAACTCGGCTCCGGGATGTTCATCAATACCGTGCTGCCCGAAGCGGCTGCTGAGTTCCTGCGAAAGATTGCGATCGAGAAAGTGGCGGGGGCTGGAGCAGGGCACTGAGAGCGTTCAGATCGGCTGTCGGCCGCCAGCCTAGGATCTCAACGCCGATCACCTGTTGCCCTGAAGTACGACTCCGATCTTCCAGAGGCGGAGCCAGGATGGTGCACGGGCTACGTCCGGTGCGTTTCTTTGCCGCGATAGGGAAATTCCGAGAGCGGTCCGAAGTTCTTCTTCTCGGCATAGAGCCGCCAGCGGCGGAAGACGATGCGAAGACTCGCCATCACCGGAATGGAAAGATAAATTCCGAGGATGCCAGCAACTTCGCCGCCTGCCATCACTCCGAAAATCGCAGCCAGGGGATGTAATTCCATACTCTCGCCCATGATGCGCGGAGAAGAGACGTAGTCCTGAATCAGGCGCCAGACGCCGAGAAAAATAATGAGTACGAGCCAGTGTTTGTAGCCCATCAGTAGCGCAACGGTGATAATCGTAAGCGCGCCAACCAGGGGGCCAACTACGGGCACGAATTCGAGCATCCCGCCAATCGTGCCTAGAACCAACGCATAGGGAACTCGCATCATCCCGAGAAAAGCGGAGTACACCACGAGCGTGAGTGCTGCCAAAGTCAGTTGGGCGCGGATGAAGTGCGCCAGCATCCGGTTTAAATCGTTGAGTACGTTTTCGAGGAATTCCCGCTGCGGACGCGATTGAATAGTTGAGAGCGCGAAATCGCTGAAGGCGCGGCCGTCTTTGAGAAAGAAAATCGAGAGCAGCGGCACAACGAACAGTAGCCACGCCTGCTTGGCGACATCAGCCGTGCGCAGCCCGATGCGCTGTGCGAGTTGCGTGATGTCGTCCTCGTGATTCACCAGAAACGATTGAACGAGTTCAGTCGTGTTGCGGCTCCAGCCATGCTCGACTCCGAGTTGATTGGTGATCTGTCCGGAGCTGAGCTGGCTCAGAAGTGTGGGTAGAGAGCGTCCCAGACGCGCACCTTGCTGCGTGACCCTCGGACCGACGAGAACGAAGAACACAATCACCAGGGCAATCAGTAACGCGTAGATGACAACGATGGCTCGTACGCGTCCCCGGAGCAGTCGTTCCAAGTGGTTCACCAGCGGGCTCATGAGGTACGCGAAGAAGATGGCGAAAAGAAAGGCAATCAGCGTGGCGCGCGCCACGTACAGAAAGCCCAGCCCCAGCGCAAACAGCAGCACCGTGATCAGAACTCGCGCCGTACGTGAGTCAGCCAGCAGCAATAAGTTTTCCAGGGCTCTCGATTCGGCCGCCGGGTTTCTAGTCCCGGACTACTTCCGTGTTATCGGCGGGAATCGCCACCCGTATAAGCTTGAAATGATCGCTTTCATCCACCCAGAGTGCCCAGTCAAACGACTCGCCGTGAAGGTTCAGCCGCAGCAGTTCTCTTTCTGCCCCTCGAATCGTGACTTTCTCTTTGCCGATCAGTTCCATGCGGACACTCATCGAAGTTCGGTCCTGAGGTATAAGAGTTCCAAAATCCGCCGGTTCGCAGCGCCGGTGATCTTTCTCGTCTTTACACGGGGCGATCGCGAGGTACTTCCAGGCCAGGACTTCGCGGTGAATAAAGAAATTGTTGTCGAGCACCGGGGTTGCGGTGGGCAACAGGAATGCCTGTTCGGCTGCGGGCTTGGACGGGGATGTCGTGATCCGCTCTTTCAGGAACTCATTGTCGGGAAACACAGAAATGGAACCGCCAGAAGCCTGGCTCCATTCGTAGTGGATCAACTCGCCACTGGACGTCATTTCGAGATCCGATTTCTGGCTGGCCGAATCGCTCGCGTTGATCTCCTTGAACTGCGACTTGATGATGCTGTTCGTGTTTTGCAGCTGGACGGAGAACGTTTCCGTGGCCACACGCTGTCCGCGAACAAAAACTCCGAACGCTCCGGAGTCAACGATCACTGGTCCTGAGGGCTTGGACTTGTCGTTTTTGTCTCGAGATGGAGATGCAGCAAAGGCGGCCAGAGTCGATATCAAAACAATGGCCCCGATCCGGTGAATTCCAGTTTCCAACTTCACTCGACTTCTCCTTCTTCGACGCGTGTTTCGATCTTCTTCAGTCCCAGCAATTTTATGATCTCAGCCGCGATTACCTCGACGGAGCGATTGCCGGTCGAAATCATGACGGATGCTTTCTTGTAGCTTTTCCGCCGAGCTTGATAAAGCTTTTTGAACTCTGCCTGGCTGCCGAGCAGCGGACGTTCTGCTCCGGCCTCCGCGGCTTGTTTTGAGCAGCGCTGCCAAAGTTCCTCAACTGCGGCGTCCAGAAAAACGGTTGGCACGTTGGAAGCCTGCAGGAGCGTTGCATTGTTCTCTTGTGCGAACGCCCCACCACCTAGGGCGATGACTCTTGCTCCTCCGCGGAGATCGTCCAGAATGTTCTGCAAAGCATCGCGCTCCGCGCGCCGGAACTGCACTTCACCGGACTCCCGGAAAATCTCGGCTACCGATCGTCTTTCGCGGCGCTCGATGCGGTCGTCCAGATCTTCGAAGTCCCAATTCAGAAGCTGACTAAGTGCGCGCCCGACACTGCTCTTGCCCGCGCCCATGAAGCCGACCAGAAAAACGGTGTTGCCAGCGCCGGACGGCTGCCTTGCGCGTACTGCTGCGTCGCGCACGGCTGCTCGCCTTCGCCCTCACCGTTTTGCCAGAACGCTTCTTCAAACGATCCGGGTTTCTTTTCGTGGTTATTTTGCGGAGCGTTTTCTGAGGTGGATTTTACCACTGAAGCTACGCAGAATTACGGTAGAAGACACTGCGGCGCGCCCCATGGTACCCCAGAAGGCACTTCCTTCCTTGATGACAAAGGAAGTGTGCTGCTTAGGTTGAAGAGGGATATCGTCGTGCACTTCGCCGCGCACCGACCGCGCATTCACGTCAGCGGAAGTTGATTCCGGCACAGTCGCTTCGATATTGCCGCTGTGGCTGGTCAAGCGGTACTCACCCCGGTCTCCGAAGTCGCCGGTATAGTGAATTTCTCCGCTTGTTGAAATCACCTGTACAAGAGGACCTGTAACGCCGTTCAGGGTGACGTTCCCACTTAATGAGTCCACTTCGACGTGACCGTCTTGCACGTTGCTCAGGCTGACGGGGCCGTTCAGCGTCCTGACATGGACATGAGCGTTCGTGATATCGCGAACGTCTACATTGGCAGCGGCGCCTTCTAACGTGACGTCGCCATGCAGCCGCTCAGCGTGCAGCGAGCCCGCGCTCGAATGCAGCGTAATGCTCGCATCAGCGGGAACCTGAATCTCATAATCCACACGGCCCGACTGGGTATCGGCCCCAGGCAGGAGATGCGACTGAACCTCGACGCGGTTTCCAATCAGGTTGTCGTCCACTTCGACTTTGTCCGACGACAGCACGGCACTCACGACAACGACGTTCCCGTTGGATGGTTTCACTGAAACCGAGCCATAAGGATTGTTGACGGAGACCCCCGCCTTGGGACCAACATTGAACCGGAATTCCTTGTGCGTCTCGGCCGCCAGAGTTCCCGCTGCGATGGTCCCGGCGATCACGGTGACTAGTGCCAGTTCGACTATGCGCCCGCTCATAATGGTTTCCCGAAATTCCTTTGTACTTCGCCCCGTGCAACCGCCACATGCGCAAAATCGTCCCTATTATTGCAGAGAACGGTCCAGCGCAAGTTCAAAAAGCATCGCCTTTTCCTGGTAGGCATCCATCAGCGAGCGGCGAGCTTCCTCGTCATTCGGATTGGCGTCGACGACATTCTTCGCGTCTTGAATGTATTCGTTCACGCGCCGGAGATTCTCAGAGTATTGTTCTTTGAGAGCGGGAGACTGCTGGGCGCCCTCTTGGAGAAGGTCATCATCGTTGAGGCCGGCCGTTTCCAAGTCCGCAACCGTGCTAGAAACAGCAGGCGCGGGAGCCTTGTCGGTGGCGACGGGCTGCAATGAATGCTGACGAACGTAGAGGCCGACGGCGATCAGCAATGCGGCTGCCGCCGGGACCAGCCAGCGCGCGATCCCCCAAGGACTGCCAAAGGATGGTAGGAGGGACCGGCTGACCGAGCGCTGCGGGCGAATCAGTCCCTCCCGCCGAAGGGCGCTTTCAATGGATTTCCAGACTCGCGGATCGGGATCGTTGGTTCCGCGCAGCTCAACCGCCCAATGGGCGACGGCACTCAGGTCTGCGACAAGCGCAGAGCATTCCCGGCAGGTTTTCAGATGAGCTCGTTGTTCGACGCTGCTGCCGTCGTCGACTTCGATCAGGCTGTCCCGCAACTCAACACAATTCATACGGCTCTCCCCAAGCCTCTGCTGCCTCAGTGTACTGCCACTTCAAAGTATCGAACCATTACGCCCGGAAATTGCCCATCCGCGCCAGCTTGCTCGTTTCTTCCCTGGTTGCGGACGGCTTTGCTCAGGATTTCTCGGCCTTTTCGGCTCTATTCATTCTGAGCAGATCGCGCAATTTCATACGCGCTTTATGCAATTGTGACTTGCTGTTTCCGATCGAACATCCCACGATCGTCGCGATCTCATTATGTTCGTAACCTTCGACGTCGTGAAGCACAAAAATCGTACGGTAGCCGGGAGGGAGATCGTCCACTGCCTTCTGCAATTGCAGCCGGTCGATGGATCCGGCTAACGCCAAATCTTCCGCCCCAAAATCCTTCTTTGGAGTGTCTTCCTCGCCGCCCTGCGTGGTTTCTTCAAGCGAAACCACCGGGAGGCTTTTCTTCCTCAGATGCATCAGCACCACATTGACAGATAACCGATGCAGCCAAGTCGAAAACGCCGATTCGCCGCGAAACGTTCCAATCTTTCGATAAAGCTGTAAGAACGCTTCCTGGGTCAGGTCTTCAGCTTCGGCGGTGTTCGATGTCATCCGCAGGCACAGCGAGTAAACACGCCGCTTATGCTTGTCGTAGAGAGCTTGGAACGCCTGGGCGTCCCCCAATTTTGCTCTCTCGATCAGCTCGGCTTCGATCGAATCGCCAGCCTGCTTGTGTTCTGGGTCGGTCAAGTTGCCTTTTCCGGCCGCACCCCGTGAGATGCGGCTAACTATCTTTACGTTGTATGGCTTGCGAGCGACTGCAGTGGAACTAAGGTAACGGCTGTATTTAAAATTTGAAAGCGTTTCTACCGTTCTTTGGATTCCAGAGTTTGATGCTTCGTCGCGGGAAATCCTTTGCCTGTCTCAAGTTGAAGAGGCCCACCGTCGAAGCTATAAACCCTATCCTGAATTTAGAGTCGCATTCTTCGTAAATTGGTAAATTCGTGATGAAATTAGCCGGTGGTTTTCGCGGTGGTAATGGTCTCCAAGCCATGGCCATGCGGACCCAACTCCCGTTGCCGGAGCAAGAAAGCGAACAACAGGCCGAGGAAGCCCAGCGTCGAGAAGATCCACATACCTAGATTGTATCCGTGGGGATTCGCCGGTCCCGCGTTGCTGTAGTCATTGGCCCAGCCGATCATGAGGTTGAATCCGAATAGCCCAATGTTCTGAATCATGGTCATCAACCCGTAGGCGGTGCCGAGTTTGGATTGATCCACGATGTAGGCCACTGAAGGCCACATCACGGCGGGAATCAAAGAGAAGGCTACGCCCATCAGGGCCATTGGGACATACAGATTTACCTGCGTGTAGGCCATCATCAAGTAGACAGGGATCAATAACAGCGATCCAAACATCATCAGCAAAGCGCGTTTCCCGATTCGATCCGCCCACAACCCGAAGAGAGGCGTGGCAATCATGGCGAACAGCGTCAACATGCTGGATAGGAACCCTCCAAATTCGCGGGAAGTTCCATGGGCCTCGATGAAGAACTTCACCGCGAACGTCTGGAAAGGAAAGATGGCGGAATAGAAGGTCACGCAGAGGGCGACGATATACCAGTAGCTCACGCCAAACTTGAAGAGATCGGAGAAGACGACCTTGTCGGTGGAGGCTTCGCCTAGATGAAAATTCTTCTCCGCCTGCACTTCCAGTATCCAGTAGACGATGGCGCCAATCACGCAGAACACGGAAAAACCCAACGCAATCAGGAACGGCCAGCGCCAATTGGCATAAGCCGCGCGAGCCCATGTCGGCGAGTTGAGAGCGGCGAATGAGCCAAGGCGGCAGATGGTGAGATTCAATCCGAATGCGAAGCTCAGTTCCTTGCCGCGGAACCAGCGCGCCAGGGCCGCAGTGACGGCGACGTTCAGCGATTCGGCGCCCATCCCAAAGATCAAACGGCCGGCTGCCATGATCCAAAGCAATCCCGAAGAAGCCGTGATTGCGGGACCGAGCACGCACAACACGCCGAAGATCATCAGCGACTTCCGCAGGCCGAGCCGGTCGATGATGAAGCCGCCAATCACGACCGTGAATATGTTCGGGAAGCTATAGATCGCCTGAAGGAAGCCGATGTTCTCGTCGGAAAAGCCGAGCTGAACCTTCAAGACATCGGCGAGCGGACTGAGAGCGTCGTAGGCGTAGTAACTGCCAAACATTGCCAGGCTGAGAAAGATCAGCACCAGCCAGCGGAAAAGTCGGCTGGGTTCAGGACGCAGATTGTCCGGCATTCAGACCCTTTTCTGTCCGTGAGGGTACGGATTTCACAAACGAAGAAGATTAGCAGAGTTCAGCTACTAGCTGCGAGGGTAGATGTCGCCGTGATGCTCAGCTTCCTACATAGCGCGCATACAGACTCCGCGCTACCGCGGTGTCAGTGGTCCCCTTGATGATCGCCCGCCCGTCGGGAAACAGCGTCATCTCGTAAGGCTCGTGCCAGAACTTCAGAACGAAATCGTTGTGTCGGACTACCCCGTGAGGTTGAAGTCGTCGGTCCATCTCACCGAAATCAATCGGGCGTTGCCGCTCATGGATTTGCACGGAATTCCTGCCGCACAGCGTGATGTGCGGGCGACCCTCGCCAGCGAGATGGACGAAGTCGCGTTCGGCGCAAGCGCGGCAGTTGGGGCGGGGTTTCGCGGCAGAGATTTCCGCGTGTTCATTGGTCCACAGATCGAACGACAGGAGGGTTCGACGCAGGTGCGAGGCCGCCGATCCACCGATAATCAGCTTCAATGCTTCTGTCGCGGCGACGGAAGCCACCATGTTGACCGCCGAATTTAGAATGCCGGAGGTTTCGCAGGTCTCAACCATGCCTCGAGGAGAATCCGGGAAAATGCATGCCAGACAAGCGGTTTGGCCGGGCAGGACATTTAGCGTGACGCCATAGCTTCCGACGGCAGCGGAATAGATCCAGGGCAGCGATCGCGAAACGGCGTAGTCATTGATCAGATAGCGTGTTTCAAAATTGTCGGTGCCATCGAGGATCAAATCCATTCCTTCAAGTGCGACTTGAATATTGGCCGGGACCAGATCTTCGACCTTTGGCTCAACCAGAATCTGAGAATTAAAGGTCGCGATTTTGCGAGCGGCAGCGATGGCCTTCGGCAATGATTCGGCCGCATCGGATTCGTCGAACAGCGACTGCCTCTGCAAGTTGCTCGGCTCGACGTAATCGCGATCAATGATGCGGATCGTTCCTATTCCGGCGCGTGCCAGCAAACCCGCCAAGGCTGAGCCGGTGGCACCGCAGCCCACAATCGCGACGCGGCCTGCAGCCAACTTCTGCTGTCCGTCTTCGCCGATGCCACGAAACAGGATCTGGCGCGAATAACGTTCGGCCGACTGCGATTGTTTCCCCGCTCCGAGTCGTTCCTTGCTTTGTGCTTCCTGTGCCAAAGAGATCACCAGTCCCAGCCTCTGGAACCTTTATTATAAGTGGCTGGGCTGAGTGCGGAAGGACGATGGCGAGAGTCCCGTCGATAGGCTCGCCGACAATTCGTAACACAACAGATTTGGGCGCCATTCCATCGAAGTCTTTAGAGCGCCCGATTCCAAGGACACCTTTGCTGAGACGGTACGCGACATTTCTGACCGCGGGGATACTGTTGTGGTCTGCGGTGCTGTCGTCGGGCGTGGCAGCCCAGTCTCGAGGAGTCGATGGAATCCGCTTGGAAGGGAATCTGGTCGAGGGAAATTCAGACTCGCGAATTCGTCGAGGACCGCAGTCACCCGCCCAGACAGCTAGTTCGGGATATGAAGGGAAGACGGTTCAATCCATCGATATTCCCGAAGTGCGCGAACACGATCGCACTCATCTTCTGCAATTGCTGCCGCAAAAAGTCGAAACTCCTCTGGATCGCGACCAAGTTAGAGACAGCATTCGCGTTCTCTATGCTACGGGACGCTTCGCCGACATCCAGGCCGAGGTGACGCCTTCGGGCGACGATGTGAAGCTGAGTTTTGTGACGTCGCCAAATTTCTTCGTCGGCGCGGTCAATGTCGAGGGCGCCCCCAACCGGCCCAACGCGAACCAGATCGTAAATGCGTCCAAACTTCAGCTCGGAGAACTATATAACCGCGAAAAACTGAACCGGGCCTTGGAGAATATCCGACAGCTCATGCAGGAGAATGGATATTACAAAGCTCGAATCACCGCGGAGACAACGTCGAACGGTGCCAACCAGCAAGTCGACGTCCTTTTCCATGTCACCCCGGGCTCGCAAGCTCATGTTGGGGTTGTTAAAGTGATCGGGACTTCGAGCCTTTCATCAAGCCAGGTCGAGAGTCTGGCGCACATGAACCCCGGAGACCGGCTGACCGCTGTCCGCGTGAGCGATTCGCTCCAGCGTCTTCGGAAAAAATTCCAGAAACAGAATCGTGCCCTGGCGCAGGCCTCCATCGCCGAGCAGACTTACCACCCGGATACAAACGCAGTGGACTTCACGTTTCAGCTGGATCCCGGGCCCGTGGTGCTGATTTTCGCTCAAGGCTTTCGCATCAGTCGCGGAGTTCTGAAGCGACAAATTCCGGTCTACGAAGAAAATGCGGTCGACGATGATTTGCTCAATGAGGGCAAGCGCAACCTGCTTGATTACATGCAGACGCGGGGGCACTTTGATGCCAACGTGGACATCCGCAAAGAGAGTGATCCGAAAACTTTGCGGGTGATCTATCAGATTGATCCCGGGCCGCTGCACAAGCTCGCGCTCGTCGAGATCGCGGGGAACAAGGATTTTCTGGACACAGCCAAGCTGCGATCGTACCTCCAGATTCAGCCGGCCCAACGTTTTTTGAGTCATGGCCGCTACAGCCAAACCTTGCTCAAGAGCGACGTTGCGACTCTGGAAGGACTCTATCGTTCCAACGGTTTTCGAGAAGTGCAGATCCAGACAAAAGTAGACGACAACTATCAGGGAGCGTCGAACAAACTCGCGGTTCACATTCACATCGATGAGGGAGCCCGGACGCGGGTCGCCGAAGTGCAACTGATCGGCAACGACAAGGTGAAGTCCAGTGAACTCCCCGAACTGAGCACGCAGAAAGGGCAGCCCTATTCCGAACAGGACCTGGCCAGCGATCGCGAAAGAGTCCTCGGCTATTACTTCGATCACGGATTTCCAAACGCTTCTTTGGAGATCACAACCAAGCCTTCAACCGCCGAGGCCAATCGGGAAGATGTGACCTTTGCCATCCAGGAAGGCGAACGTTTCACCGTCGATCAGGTCATGGTCGCCGGCAGAGAGCATACCCGCGACTACGTCGTTCAACGAGAACTGCAAGTTCAACCGGGAGACGCACTGAGCCAGCAGGATCTGCTCAACACTCAGACCCGACTCTACGATCTCGGCATCTTCAGCCAGGTCGACACTGCGGTGCAGAATCCGGAGGGCACCGACCCGCAGAAAAACGTGCTGGTGCAGGTTCAAGAAGCCAAGCGTTACACATTCACTTATGACGTCGGATTGGAGTTTCAGACCGGACAGCCTGCTGGAACGACCGCTCCCCAGGGAACGACTGGCGTCAGCCCTAGAGTCGGTTTCGATGTGACACGGCTCAATGTGTTCGGGAGAAATCAAACGTTCACGTTCCAGTCCCACGTCGGCCGCCTACAGCAGCGGGGCCTGATCAGCTTTGCCGTTCCGAAACTTTTCGACAGCGACAAGTTCAAGCTCATCTACACGGTTTTCTACGACAACAGTCTCGATGTCTCTACCTTCACTTCGCAGCGTTTGGAGGGAAAAATCGACCTCAGGCAACAGTTCGGCAGTTCCGGACGCGAGCCCGGAACGCGGCCCGGGCCCAATTCGATCACCTATCGCTTCGATTTCCGGACGGTAAAAGCCAGCCATTTCGCGGAGGGATTTTCTCCCGGTGAAATTGCGCTGTTGTCGCTCCCGGCGCGTGTTGGGGGGCCAGGTTTTACGTTTATTCATGACAAGCGGGACAATCCGCTGGAGAGCACGAAGGGAGATTATTTCACTCTCGACGCCTTTGCCGCGTCTAGTTTCTTCGGCTCGCGCTCCGAAACTCCGGAGACCACTCCGCCAACAAATACCAGCCTTCCCACAAACTTTGGCAAGGCTTTGGCGGAGTATTCGACCTATTACGCATTCGGAGGCAAGGGCAAGGCGGGACATCAATTCGTGTTTGCCAGATCGACCAGCATCGGTTTGGAGCAGCCGTTTAAAGGAACCAGGGTTCTGCCTCCCGGTTCCTGCCCCCTCAACTCGGCCGATGAACCAACCTGCACCGACATCGCGACCATCCCTCTGCCGGAACAATTCTTCGCCGGCGGCGGCAACTCTCATCGCGGTTTTGGGTTAAATCAGGCAGGACCTCGCGACCCGAACTCTGGCTTTCCAGTTGGTGGGACCGCTCAGTTCGTCAATAACCTGGAACTCCGCTTTCCTCAGACATCTCTGCCATACCTGGGAGAGGGGTTTGGTTTTGCCATTTTTCACGATATGGGCAACGTTTTCACCGCGCCGCACGACATGTTGAAGGGCCTGTTCCGCTGGCACCAGGCAAGTACCCAATCGTGCTTGTCCACCGGTACAACGACCTCACAGGACTGTACCGCCTTCAACAACACCGGGTATGATTACACTTCGCATGCGGTCGGAGTCGGCGTACGATATAAGACACCGATTGGACCCCTGCGTTTCGACTTTGGCTACAATCTGAATCCGACCAGTTATTTCCAAACGGTCACGAGTACAGATCCGAACACTGGGATATCTACAACGGTTTTAGAGACGCAGCGCCTGCGCCACTTCAACGTATTTTTCAGCATAGGGCAGCCATTCTGATGCGCAGAATTGGATTCGGAAAAACGATCGCGATCACCGCTCTCGCGTTGTTCTTGAGCGTAGGCACATCTGCTGCCCGTGCCGGCGAGGTCATCGATCGCATTGTAGCCACCGTCAACGGACACATCATTCTGCAAAGCGATTGGAACGACGCACTTCGCTATGAGGCGGTGCTCAGCGGGCGTCCGCTCAGTTTGTTCTCCGACGAAGACAAGCGCGCTGTTCTGGATCGCCTTATCGATCAGGAATTGCTTGCCGAGCAGATGAAGTCGGCATCGTTCCAGCATGCGTCCGAATCGGACGCCGCTCCTCAGGTCGCTGAAGCGCGCAAGCTTTATCCGGAGGCCGCCTCGGATCAACGGTGGCAGCAAATTCTTGACAGGTTTGGACTGACCGAAAAAGCTCTCGTCGAGCACGTGCAGGAGCAGATCGATCTGATGCGCCTCGTCGATGCTCATCTGCGTCCCGCTGTGCAAATCGACTCGAAGAGCATTGAAGCGTATTACCGCGACAAGTTCGTGCCTCAGTTGAAAGAAACTGGGGCCGGGGACGTTCCGCTCGCTGATGTTTCAGCCAAGATTCGCGAGTTGCTCACAGAAGAAAAAGTCAGTGAACTGATGGTGTCCTGGTTGCAGTCGCTCCGCTCCGAGAGTAAGGTGAGCCTCCCCGGTGGCGCCGACTCTCCCGAGGAGGGAGTCCAGACGCGGTGACCGAACCCGCCGCCAGACCCCGACGCTGGTGGAAGTATTTGTTGATCGCTGCCGGAGCATTCCTGCTCCTGGGATTGGCCAGCTTCTGGTACATGACCACCGATTCTTTCCAGGCCTACGTGCGTGCACGCATGGTGAAGGAAGTGGAGCGCATTACCGGCGGCCGCGCCGAAATCGGCAGCTTCCACGTCGTTCCTTTTCACATGCAGGTGGAAGTCCGCAACATTACCGTGCACGGCAAAGAAAGTTCTGCCGATGTTCCTCTCGCTCATGCCGACAGCCTTCTGGCGCAGGTGAAGGTTATCTCCTTGCTGCGCACCGAATTTGGTTTCAATACGGTCGTATTGGATCACCCAGTGGTCCACATCGCCATTGGGCCGGACGGAGCCGCAACCAACATTCCTGGATTTCGAGTGCAGCTGCCGGTTCCGGTCAAAACGCGCGTCGAACAACTCTTTGCGCTTTCAATCGATCATCTGTCAGTTCACAACGGAGAACTGCTATGGGGGGACCAGAAAGTCCCGGTGGATTTTTCGGTTCACGGCACCAATCTGCAGATGGATTACTCATTCCTCCGCGGGCGCTACGATAGCCATCTCACCGTCGGGAAGGTCGACACTACACTCGAAGACTATCGACCATTCTCCTGGATGACTTCGGCTGACTTCAGCTTGGGGAACACCTTCATCGACATTCAATCCCTGAACTTGAACGCAGGCCGGTCGACTTTGAGGGGAAGCGGGCGGATCACCGATTTTCGTAATCCTCGCTTGGTTGGAAGCTACGACGCACAAATCGACTTAGAGGAAGCGGCTGCAATCGCCCGGAGACGAGATCTTCGTCAAGGCACAGCGCAACTAAAGGGCAGCGGTGAATGCTCGCTTGACGACTTCACAATTTCCGGGGCGGCAGTGGTGCGCGACCTGGTTTGGCAGGACGAACAGTTTGCCATTCAGAAGGCGGCCGCCGCTGGCGACTACTCTGTTACAGATCAGCAGTTCAAGCTCTCCAAGTTGCAGGGGAAAATACTTGGGGGCAGCTTCACTGGCGACGCTCTGGTGGAGAACTGGCTGCACAGCATTGCTCCCCAGCCTCCGAATAAAGGCAAAAGGGAAGAGATGGCGGTGATTTCTGCCGCCCGCCCGCCCGCGAAGAAAGGTGAAAAGGAAAAAAGGGCGCCGGGGGTACAAACCGGGGTCGTGCATGTGCGTCTGCGCGATGTGTCGGTTGGCGAGATGGCTGGCGCATTGGACGTTCGCGCCCATCCCCTGGGTAAGTTTCGCCCCGTCGGCTCTACTGCCGGTAGTGTGGAAGCCTTTTGGAGAGGTTCGCCTCGGACTGCTGATATCGCATTCGCTCTCTCGGTGAGTCCACCGCAGACTGCCGTTGCCCATACCTTGCCCATCACCGCACAATTGCAGGGCAAATACCGCGGCACCACCGACTCGCTCGAACTGGCGCAATTCATCCTGTCAACACCTGCCTCGAAGGTTCAGGCGTCCGGAGTACTGGCAACTCCTTCGACGCTGCACATTTCCGTTTCAACTTCAAACCTTGAAGAGTGGCGGCCGCTGATCATGGCTTTAGGTGGACCCACGAACCTGCCGTTCCGCGTAGATGGAAACGCTGCCTTCAACGGCGTCGTCGGCGGTACTTTTTCGGTTCCTACGCTGGCCGGAACGCTTGTGGCCCAAGACTTCGAATTCACGGTTCCGGCGACCGCGCATACACCGGAGACCCCGGTGCACTGGGATTCACTCGCCGCCAGCGTCCAATTGTCCCAACACGATCTGGCCATTCGTGGAGGTACGCTGCATCGCGGCGATACCAGCGCCGACTTTGAACTCAGCGCGGTTCTGCAAAAAGGACAGTTCACCGAGAGCAGTCCCTACACGGCACGAGTGAATCTCCACGGCGTGGATGTTGCGTCGACTGCGGCGCTCGCCGGGTTTGACTATCCCGTGTCAGGAACGGCCGACATCTCTCTTCAGATCGGAGGCACGCGCGCGCATCCGCAGGCACAGGGACACATTCACGCGGTGCATGCTTCTGCTTACGCGGAGGCAATCGAGCAGTTCGACGCGGACCTGCGGGTCCGAGCCTCCGAGACATCTCTTAGCAATATTCAACTCACTCACGGGAAATCCATTGTCGCCGGCAGTGCCGCTTATTCGCCAGCTACTCGCGGCTTTCGGCTTGATCTCTCCGGCAAAGATTTCGACATTTCCCAGATTCGCCAGATTCATCTCGATGAGCTTCTGATCGAGGGGCGCGCCGATTTCACGCTGCAGGGTAGCGGTACGCTGGATGCACCAGTGATCAACGCAGCCGTGCACGTACGCGACCTCACGTTGGACCACGAACTCTCCGGAGGACTGGATTTTGCGGCCGTCACAAAAGACGGTCATTTGCAATTGAGTGGATACTCTGAATTCCCTCACGGAACGATGAAGTTGGATGGCGTTGTCGCCATGCAGGGTGACTATCCGGCGACCGTCACCGTCAACATGGACCACCTGGATCTCGATGCCCTATGGCGTGCCTATTTAGGTCACCAACTCACAGGACATTCCTCAGTGCAAGGCACTGTGATCATGCACGGTCCGCTTCGTTATCCGAGCCGATGGACGCTCGACGGCACTCTGCCCGGACTCGAAGTCGAGGTGGAGTACGCCAAGCTGCACAATCAGGATCCCGTGAAGTTCACCTATGCCCAGGAGACGATTCACATCTTGCCAACGCACCTGGTGGGAGAGGGCACCGACGTTACCGGACAAGGCTCGATTCAATTTGTCGGCCCACAATTGCTTGACCTCGCTGCCGACGGACGTGCCGATCTCAGGTTGCTGGGCACGCTTGATTCGAATCTCACAACCTCCGGATCGATGTCCGTCCACATGACGTTGGTAGGCTCACTCCACAATCCGCTTCCGCAAGGCACGATCCAGATCCAGAACGGAGCCGCAAATTATGCGGGGCTGCCCAGCGGCCTCAGCGAGATGAATGGTTCCTTATCGTTCACGCGCGACCGGATTCACATCGAGCAACTCGCCGCCAAAACCGGTGGCGGAACTCTGGATCTGAAAGGCGATGCGACGCGCTACAACCAGCAACTCAGTTTCAACGTTACGGCGGTCGGAAAGGAAGTGCGCCTGCGTTATCCACCCGGCGTCAGTTCCACCGCGAATGCAGAGTTGCACTGGATCGGAACCCGCTCTGCCTCGACCGTCTCGGGCGACATCATGGTGACGAAGCTGGCGGTGACCCCTGGGTTCGACTTCGGCTCCTACCTCGAACGCAGCCGCCAGTCCGCCTCAATCACGGCGGCTAATTCGCCGCTCTACAACGTCAAGCTCGACGTGATTGTTCGCACCGCTCCTGAGCTTCAGATGAAAACCGCGGTTGCCCGGCTCTCGGGGGACGCCGATTTGCGGCTTCGCGGTTCGGCCGCCCGCCCCAGCGTGCTCGGCCGAGCGGACATTCTGGAAGGCGACGCTACTTTCAATGGCATCAAGTTCCGGCTGGAACGAGGCGACATAACTTTTGCAAACCCGGTCGCGATCGAGCCGCAGGTCAACCTTCAGGCGACGACGCACGTTCGCAATTACGATCTCGACGTGACGGTGACGGGCACCCCGGATCGTCTCAACGTGAACTACCGCTCCGAACCACCCCTGCCGAAATCCGACATCATCGCCCTGCTGGCGCTTGGACGAACCAGCGAGGAATCCGAGCAATTGCAGGAGCAGTCCGGCCAGACGCTATTCACCGATGAAGCGACGAATTTGATCATCAGCCAGGCGATCAATTCCACCGTCAGCAATCGCCTGCAAAAGCTGTTTGGAGTCAGCCGCATCAAGATCGATCCCCAGGGATTGACCACGGAGACGAATCCCATCGCCCGAGGGCCCCAGGTCACCATTGAGCAGCAGTTTGCCAATAACGTGACTCTGACCTACAGCACGAGCGTTTCGCAGAGCGCGGAACAGATCATTCAGGGCGAGTACTACATTAATCGGAACATTTCAGTTGTGGGTACCCGTGATCAGAACGGCGTTGTCAGCTTTGACGTGCAAATCCGGCGGCGTAAGAAATAAAATCTCTGAGACTCGCTTGGCCGCTCATGACCTCTTCGGCCGATCTCGCCCTATTATCGAGCTTGCGCCAGCGCATGGTGGATTCGCAGCTGCGGGCGCGCGGCATTTCAGATCAGCGCGTGCTCGATGCAATGACGCGGGTCCCGCGTCACGAATTCGTGCCCGAACGCTATCGCGATCAGGCGTACGAAGATCATCCGCTGCCGATCGGCGAAGACCAGACGATCTCCCAGCCCTATATCGTCGTGGTCATGTTGCAGGCTCTAAAGCTTTCTTCCACCGACAACGTGCTGGAAATCGGAACCGGCTCCGGATATGTAACTGCCTTGCTGGCCCAACTGACGGCGCAGGTCACATCAATGGAACGCCATCCCGCGCTCGCTGACGCAGCCCGCGAAGTGCTCGACAACATGGGTTACGAGAATGTTCGTGTGGTCGCGGGCGACGGGACTCGCGGATTTCCCGAGGCCGCGCCTTACGATGCGATTCTCGTTTCAGCGGCCGCTGCCGAACTGCCGTCAACGCTGGTCTCGCAGCTCGCCGAAGGCGGGCGCATGATCATTCCCATCGGCGGCGCGGAGGCGCAGCAACTGCAATACATCGAGAAACTCAATGGGCAGCCACAGATCACCTTGCGCGAATTGTGCCGTTTTGTTCCGTTGATATCGGGAAGCCTCTCAGAATCTCCTGACTAAGCTCCCTTAGTCGCTTGCGCTCCGCTGAAGGCCAGTTGTCGAGAAAATCATTCAGCATGTCGACCACAAGCAACACGAACCGCGCGGCTTAGGTGTCGTCCGCCCGGGGAGTTTACAATCTGGTTGTGGCAATGTTCCACAGCTTGCGCGTAACCCTGGAGATGATCAAGTGGGAGCACTCGATCTTCGCGCTCCCGTTTGCGCTCTGCGGAGCCATGCTGGCTGCCGGCGGAATTCCGCCTCTACATCAATTGGCATGGATCGTCGTCGCTATGATCGCCGCGCGTTCCGCAGCGATGGCATTCAATCGTTGGGCAGATGCCGCGATCGACGCGGCCAACCCGCGGACCAGCACGCGAGCCCTGCCAGCGGGACACTTGTCTCCCGCGTTCGTGGCTACGTTCGTTGTTGTTTCCAGCCTTGTATTTGTGCTCGCGGCCAGCCAACTCAACCGGCTCGCCCTCGAACTCTCCCCGGTCGCGCTCGCCGTACTCCTGCTCTACTCGTACACAAAGCGTTTGACGCGGTGGTCGCACCTTGTTCTGGGATTCGCGCTCGGAATCGCTCCCTCGGCCGCCTGGATCGCCGTCCGCGGTTCGCTCGACCCGCGCATCCTGCTACTCACGGCCGCTGTCACCTTCTGGGTCGGCGGCTTCGACGTTCTTTATGCCTGTCAGGATTATGACTTCGACCGCCAGGCCGGACTCCATTCTGTCCCGCGCTATTTTGGTATTCGCGCCTCGCTCTGGATTGCGCGTGGCTTTCATCTAATCATGGTGGGATTACTCATCGCTCTGTTGATTGTCTTCGGGATGGGGAAGGTGGCGGCCGTAGGCGTCCTGGCTGTGATTTTGCTCCTGATCTACGAGCATTCCCTGGTTCGTCCCAATGATCTCTCGAAGCTCAACGCAGCGTTCTTCACGATGAACGGCGTGATATCTGTTCTCTTCTTTGTTTTCGCCGCAGCCGATTTGTTGCTGCGGCGTTGACCGTCCGGTCGCTCAAACGCAAAAGCCCCCAGCAGAAAATCTGTGGGGGCTAGTCAATTGCGTTTCGAATTCCGCTTCGACACTTATTGGCTGACTTTCAAAAGCAGCATGGTTCCGCTTTCCAGCTTCACATTGTTCTTTTCTGAGCTCAAGAGCGATCCCTGTGTTCCGTTGGGCGCCGGGCCAAGGCTCACGTTCGAAATCCCAATGACGCCTTGCGTGTTCGCTGTGATCGGAGGACGCTGATTCGTTTCCTGCGGCGCACCCGGATTTTGCGAAGTGCCGGCAGTTGGACTCGCCTGTTGTGAGTTGCCGCCCATTGGGCTGCGGCCGGCCATCGGAGAGGTTCCGCCGGAACCCGAGCTGGATGGCGAAGGAGAGCTGCTGGGCGCCCCGCTCGGCGCGCTTGCGGAGTTGTCGTTGTTGTTCTGCGGACCGATCACTGCCTGAATCGACATCGGCAGCTGCACTTGCTGGTTCTTCAACGTTGCCTGATCGAACGAAATCGCGAGCTGCGATTCTTTTTGCTCTTTATTGCGCGCCTGCGCTTCGGTGACGTGTCCCGTCACTTTTGTGTCCTTCGGAACCAGCACCTCTCCGGTAGTGGACTTCATGTCCATCGTGACCTTTGCCTCGACTTCATCGCCGGTCTTCGCTTTCTTGGCGTCGACGGTCTTCGTCAGTTCCACGGGAATGATGCTTCCCGGCGCGATGCGGGGCGCAGCTCCGCCATTTGTCTGGCTGGCAGCGGACGATGGAGGCGCCTGCGCGGGCTGCTGTGCTGGCGGCGTACCCGGTGCTGTCGACGATGGCGTCGCATCCTGGGCCAGCATGATCCCGCACGCAAGAGTCATCGCAAATGCTCCGGCTGTAAGAATTCGTTTCATCAGATTCTCCTTCCGCATTTCAAATGAATAAGGCACAAGCCTACTGCTTGATAGATGCACTCTTCGGCTGAGGAGTGGGCTGTTATCTGCACTCGTCACCAACCGTTCGCCCATTTATGGCATCGGATTGACATGCTCAATCGTCTCTCCGCCAGTGTGCTCCTTGCGTGCCTACTTACCGCGGGCTTGGCTTGCTCTCCGAACCAAAGCCCCGACCAGATTCGTGAGAAGACTGCCGAGGAAACGTCCGCCATCAAGCGCGACACCAAAGCTGTCGCCGAAGGCGTCAAAGAGGGATTGAGCGGCAAAAAGTCAGTCGACTTGAATAAAGCTTCCAGGGCCGAGTTATCAGCCTTGCCCGGAATTACCGACAAGCAAGCAGACCACATCATCGCGGAGCGGCCCTATGCCGATGCCCATCAACTCGTCACCCGTCATGTCCTGACCGAAGACGAGTATTCGCAGATTCAGGACCGCGTCATCGTTACTCGCTAGCCGCCCTCCCAGCGGACGACCATGGCGGAGTCACGTCGCCCTGCGATATCATCGTAAGGATGGCTTCTCAGCATTCGTCCCAGACCCACGACTTCCAGACGGACGATCGGCGCCTGACGCCGATCTACGAGAAAGTTCGCGCTGGCGAGCGCTTGGATGCTTCCGATGCGCTCAACCTTTATCGCACCGGAGACATCCTTGCCCTCGGATGGATGGCGAACTCCGTTCGCGAGCGAATGCACGGCGATAAGACGTATTTCAATGTCAATCGCCACATCAATCCCACGAACGTCTGCGTAGCTGCATGCCGACTCTGCGCCTTCGGGCGCAAGAAAGATACGCCGGGCGCCTACACCATGGCGCTCGAAGAAGCCTTCGAAACGGCAGCTTCCGGATATTCCGAGGCGGTCACGGAATTTCACATCGTGGGCGGGCTTCATCCCGATCTGCCATTCCAATATTTTCTAGATCTTTGTTCCGGACTGAAACAGCGCTTTCCGCAAGTTCACCTCAAAGCGTTCACCATGGTTGAAGTCGCCTATCTGGCGCGGCGAGCCAAGCTCTCAATTCGAGAGACTCTCGTACAACTGAAAGCCTCCGGAGTCGATTCTCTTCCCGGAGGCGGCGCAGAAATCTTCGCCGACCGCGTGCGCCATATCATCTGCGATCACAAGATTGACGGTGGCGAGTGGCTGGAAACCGCAAAGCTGGCGCACCAGATCGGTCTGAAATCGAACGCGACCATGCTCTACGGCCACGTTGAGAATGACGAAGACCGCGTCGACCATCTCCTCAAATTGCGCGCGTTGCAAGATGAAACCGAGCGGATTCCAGACGTTCATCCCGCTGGCGTTTCATCCGGATAACACGCCGCTGCAGCATCTTCCGAAAACGACCGGCATGCTCGACATCAAGCAGATCGCCGTGAGCCGGTTGGTTCTCGACAATTTCCCCCACATCAAGTCCTACTGGCAGATGATGACCGCGAAGATTGCTCAGATCTCGCTGCGCTTTGGTGCGGACGATATGGACGGCACCGTCATCGAAGAGAAGATTTACCATGATGCGGGAGCGACCACACCGCAAGGCATGCGCCGTGAAGAACTCGAGCGTCTGATTCGTGCCGCCGGACGCGAACCGATCGAGCGCGACACGCTGTACCGGCCCGTGGTGCGGACGGAAACGTCGGTCACAGTGGCTGTTTAACTCCGCAGTCCAGGTTTCCGACGGTCAATCATCCCGAATCCCACAGAACCCCCGATGTCCCACCGGAATGTTACAGAGCCGCGCTCCCCATGCGCGGCTTTTGTTCTTCGCCGAAATATTCCCTAGTTGGATGGTTGTTCCGAGCTGTACTTGTGCAATTCGTCCGGCGATGCACTCAGCAGATTTCTCAGCACCGCGACCTCGGCCGCGATCCCGGCGTGAATTGCCGGATCGGCGTCCGGCGCGAACAGTGGAGAATGATTGGTCGGCAATGAGTTTCCGGAAGCCTTCGCTTCCGCAAACTTTTGTGGATCGGCTCCTCCAAGACTGAAATACAAGGCAGGGATGCCCTGCTCCATGAAATAGGAGAAATCCTCAGAAGGAGTGATCGGTTGCGCAGTTAGAACGTTATCTTTTCCCAGCGCTACTTCGAGCGGAACGCGAAGCCGCTCTGCTAGCTTGGGGTCGTTGTAGACCAAGTCCGTGCCCTCATAGCGCTCTATGAGTGGCTCTCGTGGCGCGCCGGCAGCCTCGGATTCGGCCTTCGTGATTCGCGTGATCGAAGCGAGAATGCGTTTTCGCACCTCCGGCTTGAAAGTCCGAATCGTCAGGCCCATCTCAGCCTGGTCCGGAATGATGTTGTTCTTCGTTCCCGCGCGAATGTATCCGACTGTAACGACGGCCATCTCGCCAGGCCTGACTTCACGGGACACGATGGTTTGCAGTGACAGAATCGTTTTCGCGGCGATCACAATCGGATCTACCGTGAACTGCGGCATCGCCCCGTGTCCGCCCTTGCCATAGATCGTGATTCGTACTGAATCCGAATTCGTGTTGTAAACGCCCGGAGTAATCGACGCCATCCCGGCGGGCATATCGTTTCCGACGTGCAATGCCACGGCCACGTCCGGCTTGGGAAAGCGCGTGAACAGGCCGTCCTGAATCATTCCTTTTGCGCCGTTGATGGTTTCTTCCGCCGGCTGTCCAATCAGCATGAGGGTCCCGTGCCAACCGTTCTTGCTGCGGGCCATGATCTCCGCCGTCCCCAGTAGCGCGGCCATGTGTATGTCGTGCCCGCAAGCATGCATCACCGGCACGTCGCGACCGGCATCGTCTTTGGCATGCACTTTGCTCGCATATGGCAAGCCAGTCTTTTCCTCAACCGGCAGCGCGTCCAGTTCCGTGCGCAGCATGACGGTTGGCCCGGACCCATTTTTCAGCAATGCCACGATGCCGGTATTTCCCACATGCTCGGTAACTTCATATCCCGCAGCGCGCAGGGCATTCGCAAGCTTCGCGGCCGTTTGCGTTTCGTGACCCGATAGCTCCGGATGTTCGTGAAGATCGAGATAAAGCGCATGCGCGTCCGGATAAACGGTCGAAACTTCCTTGGATGTTGGGCTCTGCGAGAAAGCGGTTGTAGCGAAAAGAATGAACGCGGACAGGGAAAGTTGGCGAAAGGTCATCGCTCGGGATCATAAACTTCCCCCTCGAAACCCTGCAAACCTTGTCTGATCTGCGCGTTATACAGCAGATCGAAAACTCGATCCCGCACAATTCAAATGCCGCTTTGACTTTTTTCTTCCGGGTGTACAATCGGCCTAAGAAAGCACTTGGTTGCGCGACTTCGTTAGCAAGGCCGAGGCGCTCATGAACGTTCATATCAGTTATCGTCTTCCAAAACTTCCCGCCGTAGAAAAAGACGTTCAACATCAAATTGAAAAGCTGCAGAAACGTCTGCAGGTATTTCGTCCCGATCTCATCCACCTCAAAGGAGTCGTCGAAGAAGTCTCAGCTCGCGAGGGTACGACCGTCTCCCTCAATCTCCGGCTGCCCTCCGGTCAGCTGGCTGTGCAAAGCAAAGCTCCAACCGCTGCCTCGGCCGTGAAGGTCGCATTCGAAGATCTCCTGCAGCAAGTCAACAAACATAAAGAGCTCCTGCGCTCTTCGCATAAATGGCAGCGCGGCCGCCGCGGCAATACCACGCGAGTCAGTTCTCCCATGCGCGAAGTCCCGTTCGAGCAGACGATCGCGGCAGTTTTTCCGCCTACCATTTCGAGCGACGATATCCGCTCCTACGTCAATGCCAATCTTGTCCCGTCTCGAACGGTTCGTCGAGCGCGAGATCTACTTCCGCGAAGCACAAGAGACCATCGCTCCCGGCTCAGTTTCAAAGGAAGAAGTCATCGATGAGGCCATCGCCGTCGCGCTCAGCGATGGTCAGGAGAAGCCCGAGAAGCTTGCGCTCGAACCATGGCTCTACCGCCAGGCACTGCGAGCGCTCGACGAGCTGTCGCGCACCGACGAGAGCAACGGCAACGCTGTTCATCTCGAAGACTCCGCTCGTCGCCCGAATGTCAAGGGCAGCGACGAACCTGGCTTGCAGTTTCATCAGCCCGATGAATCCATCACGGGAGCTACGGTCATTGCCGACTCTCGTGTTTCTACGCCTGAGCAGATCATGGCCTCCGACGAACTCCTGCGTCTCATCGCTTCATCTCTTCGGGACCTGGGCGAGGGACCTCGCGAGGCATTCATCCTCCACGCGGTCGAAGGATTCAGCGTGGACGAGATCGTCGTCATCACCGGTCTGCCCGCCGAGCGCGTCCTCGCCTTCGTTTCTGCCGCACGCGATCACTTACGCAAAGCGCCCGGGCTGGCTAAGCAGTTTCAAGGCCGTCTCGCTCCGACTGGCGCTGCTTAAATCCAAACTTCATTCTGTGGGGAGATTAATCCATGAGTATTACTCGCGAACAACTCCGAGAATTGGCTGAATTTCAAGACGACCAATCCTGTGCAGTCAGTTTCTATTTCCAACCATCCACGCCGCGTAATAAAGCGCACAAAGAAGACACAATCCTCATCAAAGATCTGGCGCGTGAAGCCATGCGCGCCTTGGAAAGCAAAGGCAAAAGGGAGTGCGCTCGCGCCGATATCGACCGCGTCGTTCGCCTGTCAGGGGAGCTGCGCAGCAACGGCACGCATGCCAAGGCCGTGTTTGCCTGCGCAAACCGGAATATCTGGCACGAATACGAACTGCCCGCGTCGTTGGGAAGCACGCAACTCTTCGTCGACCGCCACTTTCACCTCAAGCCCTTGGCTCACCTTCTCGGAGCTTCGCCACTGCTGGGTGTAGTTCTGGTCGACCGCCATCGCGCTCGCATCTTCGATCTTCGCCTCGGCGAACTGACGGAACTCGACGATCTGTTTCATCCCTTGCCGCGGCGTGGCCGCAGCGACGGCTATGCGGGCTATGACGGAGGGCACGCCCAGCGCCGCGTCGAAGACGAAGCTCGCCAGCATTTCAAGAATGTAGCCGGAATACTGAAGGAACTTCTGGAAAAAGGCGTGTTCGAGAAATGGATTCTCGCCTGCCAGGATGCACACCGCCCCCTCTTTGAACCGCAGCTCCATCCCTATGTCAGCCAGGCTCTGATTGGCCGCTTCCACGCTGATCTCGCCCACGCTACTCGTGACGAAATCCGCAGCCACGCGCAGCCGATTGTGGACCAATGGCAAAATGACCGCCGGCGCGATCTTGTCGAACAGGCGCTCAGCCAATCGCGCAGCAACGGACGCGGCGTGACTGGCCTCAGGCGCGTGTTGCGCTCTCTGGAACTCGGACAAGTTCAAACGCTGCTCGTCGGGGAGAGCCTGCAAGGGCACGCCGTGGAATGCCCTGGATGTGGACACATCGATGCGCATCTCGTCGGCTTCTGCCCGGTTTGCGGTCGCGCTACGCAAGAGATCGTCGATGTGAGCGAGGCCATCTTGCCCTGGGTAGTTCGTCGCGATATCGAAACGCTCTACGTAAAAGACGATCCGGAATTCGACAAGATCGGTAACATCGCGGCGCTGCTTCGCTTCCGCTCGGAAAAAGTTACGCCAATCAGTGTGTCTGCAGCGGAAGACTTGCAACGTGCCGGCGCCGAGTATCCTGGCCGTCTGCGAAAATTCGCCCGGCGCTAGATCTTTCGCTCCTGCTTAAGCTATGTGGGGACAGCCGCCCTCGGCTGTCCCTCGAGCGCAGCTCGAGTTCTTTCTCGAAAGCATGAACGCCTCTTCCACCTCGTGATATCCTTCCGCCTTCCGCGTGAACTCTCATTCGCCTTAGTCTCGCTCTTCACTCACTGTGACTTTGTGAACCACAAGGAGGACGTGTGACTTTTTCGCGCCGTGATTTCGTAAAGACATCCATGCTGGGAGCGGTCGCAACGGGAATCGCAGCAAATTCCATTGCGAATAACGCCGTCGCCGAATCTGCCGCGCAAGGCCACGCTTCGCAGACTGACTCTTCCAAGCGCCCGATCATCATTTGCGCGCACAACGGGCGAGCCTATGTCGAAGCTGCCTACGCGTTCCTGAAAGGCGGCGGCGACACGCTCGATGCCGGTATTCGCGTCGTGAAGGGCCCTGAGGACGATCCCAACGACGATTCCGTTGGTCTGGGCGGCTTGCCCAACGAAGAATGTGTAGTCGAACTCGATGCCTGTTGCATGCACGGCCCCACGCGGCGTGCCGGTTCTGTCGGCGGCGTGCGCAACATCAAAAATGTGTCGATGGTTTCGAAGGCGGTGATGGAACACACCGGGCACGTCATGCTGGTTGGAGAGGGCGCGGAGCGCTTTGCCGTTGCCATGGGATTCCCCCGCGAAAACCTGCTGACAGATCGTTCGCGAAAGATCTGGCTGCTCTGGAAAGAATTTAATTCGGATCGCGATTGGTGGGGGCCCGGAATCTCCAGTCCGCATTGGCAGGCGCCGCCTCCCGATTCCAAGCCGCAAGCTGACGTTTGGCGCGACCGCATCCAGCAACTCCAGCAGCGAGCCGCCGATCTTGGCATTGAACCCGAGTTTCAATTAGCCGCTGTGCGTCGCGTCATCTTCCCTCCGACTGGAACGATTCACTGTTCGGTGTTGAACGAAAAGGGAGACATGTCAGGCATCACCACCACCAGCGGACTCGCCTTCAAACTTCCAGGCCGCTGCGGCGATTCTCCAATTATCGGTGCGGGCTGCTACACGGATCAGGACGTGGGTTCCGCCGGCGCCACCGGCAGCGGGGAAGAAAACATCAAGGTCGCGGGCGCTCACACGATTGTCGAGAATATGCGACACGGCATGTCTCCGCTGGAAGCCGGCATGGACGCCCTCAAGCGCATCGTTCGCAATTACAACGGCGACATGAACAAGCTGCGCTTTATGGACATGATCTTCTACGCCCTACGGAAAGATGGAGCGTATGCCGCAGTTTGTCTGTGGGAAGGATACTCAGCCAACAATCTACACAAGTTTGTCGTGCATGACGGAACCTTGCGCGACGAAGTTGCTACTCCGCTGCTGAAGGGATACTCGCAAGACTGGCCGCCCTTTCCCACCATTCCGGAAGAATTGAAAAAAGATTCTGTGTACTTGAAGTGACAAAGCTTTCGCCTGGTGCCGGGCCTGAGAGTAATTGTCATCTCAGGCCAACGACGATCGACCAACGACCAACGACAGCTTCTAGAACCTCACTTTCACATCCGGCCCTTTTTCCAGATGGATGCTCTCCACGAAGCGCACCTTCGAGGTGCGCAGGGTCATGATCACGGACGACGTCCGCGTTCCTTCACCGAAGAAGCGCACACCTTTTAGCAGTGCGCCATCGGTCACGCCGGTGGCGGCAAAAATGATTTGCTTGCCCGGAGCAAGATCTTCCGCTTCGTAAATGCGATTCTTGTCCTTGATCCCCATGCGCTCCAGGCGCTCTTCCTGCTCCGGCTTCACGACCAGCCGGCCGAGCATGTATCCGTTCAGGCAGCGAATGGCGGCCGCCGTAATCACTCCTTCTGGAGCGCCACCAGAGCCCATCACGGCGTGCACGCCGGTGCCGATGACCGCAGCGGCAATTCCCGCCGAGAGATCGCCATCGCCGATGAGTCGAATGCGTGCGCCCGCGGCCCTGATGTCTGCAATCAACTTTTCGTGGCGCGGCCGGTCGAGCACCATCACGACAAGATCTTCCACGTCGCGGTCGAGCCGCCGAGCAATGTTCTTCAAATTGTGCGAGACCGGCGCGTCGATATAGACCGCATCTTTGCAGGATGGCCCAACGACAATCTTCTCCATGTAACAGTCCGGCGCGTTGAGCAAGCCGCCGCGCTCGGAAGCGGCGAGCACAGTAATCGAACCCGGTGCGCCGGTCGCGCAAAGATTCGTGCCTTCCAGAGGATCGACGGCGATGTCGACGTCGGGAACTTCCGTGCCGTTGGGAAATTCGGCTCCAACTTTTTCGCCGATGTAAAGCATGGGGGCTTCGTCGCGCTCGCCCTCGCCGATCACGATGGTGCCCCGCATGGGAATGGAATCCATGGTCTTGCGCATGGCTTCGGTAGCGACGTGGTCGCTCAGCTTGCGCTCGCCCTGTCCCATGGTGCGCGCCGACGCGATCGCCGCGACCTCAACCACTTTCAGAAACCGCGACGCCAGGTCGCTTTCGATGTTCTCCCCATAGAGCCGGGCTTTGCCTTCCGGACGAGTCTGCGTTCCCATTCGATCTCCCTGCGCCATCGAGTCCTTGCGCGCCGGGTTGAGACTATAGCGCAACCGCTACCAGAATGAAAATACGGGATTCACCGAATCGATTTTGTTCATTGCATCCGATACGATCGCTCCCGTTCGGCGTGGTATCCTCCTACCCTGATTTCGGACCGACTTCGATGCCAAGCCCGCTCACCTTCCTCTGCATTACGACCTACGAAAAGGGACAGGAGTTCATGCGCGAGTGCAAGCGCCAGGGCTGCCGCGTCATCTTGCTGACGGCTGAGAAATTGCGTGATGCGGCCTGGCCGCGCGAGAGTCTCGAAGATACGTTCTATCTGCCGGAAGAGATTCCAATCGCAGACATCGTGCAGGCGGTTTCGCACTTGGCTCGCGGAAAAAAGATCGACCGCATCGTCGCACTCGACGAGTTCGATATGGAGACAGCCGCAACTCTCCGCGAACATCTGCGCATTCCGGGCATGGGCCTGACCACGATGCGCTATTTCCGCGACAAACTGGCCATGCGGATGCGCGCGCTGGATCGCCACGTTCGCGTGCCTGACTTCGTGCCGGTCGTCAATCACGATGACATTCGGTACTACCTCGATCACGTTCCCGGACCCTGGGTGCTCAAACCGCGGCAGGAAGCCTCGGCGATCGGCATCAAGAAAATCCATGCGCCCGACGAACTGTGGCCCATGCTCGATCAACTCGGCGACAAGCAGTCCACCTATCTGATCGAGAAGTTCGTTCCCGGCGATGTGTACCACGTAGACTCCGTGGTTTCCGAAAACGAAATCGTATTCTCTAACGTCAGCAAATACGGCAAGCCTCCCATGAACGTGGCGCACGGCGGAGTGTTCACGACCTTCACCGTGCCTCGCGGAGGCGAAGAAGATTCTGCGCTGCGGAAAATCAATCGGGAGTTGATTGCGGCTTTAGGACTGCTGCGGGGCGTCTCGCACGCAGAATTTATTCGCGCGCATTCCGATGGACATTTTTACTTCCTCGAATGCGCCGCGCGCGTCGGCGGTGCGTTCATCAACGAGATGGTTGAGACCGCGACCGGAATCAATCTGTGGCGCGAATGGGCGCGGATCGAGCTCTCTGGCGGCGATGGCAGTTACAAGTTGCCCGCGGTGCGAGAAGACTATGCGGGAGTGATTCTGTCGCTAGCGAAGCAAGAAGAGCCGGACACATCCGCGTACAACGATCCCGAAGTGGTTCAGCGAATCAGGAAACACCATCACGCGGGGCTGGTGCTGAAGTCATCTGATCCGCACAGGATTCCCGCGTTGCTGGAAAATTATGCGCACCGCTTCGCCGAAGATTTCCTGGCCGTCGCTCCGATGAAAGACAAACCCACCGCCTAACCACGGCATGTCGAGACAGCATGTGGAGGACAGCCGCCCTCGGCTGTCAGGTCGAGCGAAGCTCGACAGCAACCGCGTAGGAAGACACCCGCTTAGGGCTCAGCACTCCTTCTCTCTGCTAGTATTTGCCCATGACCACAACCACGAACGGGCAAGCAGCGCCAGCGGAGCGCACGCAAGAGCGCAAGGAGCCGACGTACCTCTTTACGGAAAAGTATGTAGCGGAAAAGAGTGAGATCGCCCGCCGTTTCCTCGATACGCGCGAACGACTGAACGGTAACGTCGACAAGGCCAATAATTTTCTGGTCAAGCGCTTTTACAACATTGATCACAATACGTACCTAGAAGGCGCGCTTCCGTCGAAGACCAAAGAATTGATGGGGCTGGTGGCATCGGCGGTGTTGCGATGCGACGACTGCATTTTCTATCACGCGATTCAGGCGTACCGGCTCGGCGTAACCCGCGTGGAGCAGGAAGAGTCGTTGAATGTGGCACTGGTTGTGGGAGGAAGCATCGTCGTTCCCCATCTGCGCCGAGCCTACGAACTGCTGGAAGAGATGTACGGCTAGCGCTGCGATTCACGCCTCTTTCCTGCGTGCGATCGACACGATGAATGTCACTACGATCAGCGCGATGCCTCCGCCGAGTTCCAGTCGCTGTACGTGCCTGAGAGCTTGCCAGGCTGCGTCCGGCGGCCAGTAGACGCTCGCGTCCCGCAGTGCATCAAGGCAAGCGAACAGACCCGACAAGAATCCGACAGCCCTTGCGATGCGGCGCTGTTTTTCTGGAGTCATCACGAATCAAGTCGAGCTGCGCTCGACCGGACAGCCGAGGCGGCTGTCCCCACATAATTCAATTCTAGAACGCGTCGATCCCGGTGATGCTTTGGCCGATGATCAGCGAGTGCACGTCGTGCGTGCCTTCGTAGGTTTTCACCGATTCCAGATTCATCAGGTGGCGCATGATCGGGTAGTCGTCCGCGACGCCGTTCGCGCCGAGAATGTCGCGTGACAAGCGAGCGCACTCGAGCGCCATCCAGACGTTGTTTCGCTTCGCCATCGAGATGTGTTGCGGCTCGACCTTGCCCGCGTCCTTCAAACGTCCAACCTGCAGGACGAGCAATTGTGCCTTCGTGATCTCGCTGATCATCCATGTCAATTTGTCTTGCACGAGTTGATGCGAGGCGATGGGTTGATCGCGCCACTGCTTGCGCAGCAAAGCGTATTGCAGAGCGCAGTCGTAGCAAGACATCGCTGCGCCAACGGCCCCCCACGCGATGCCGTAGCGCGCTTGATTGAGGCACATCAATGGAGAGCGCAGGCCGCCGCTCTTCGGCAGCAGATTCGATTCGGGCACGTGCACATCCTGCAGCGACAAACCTGAAGTCACCGAAGCGCGCAGCGACCACTTGCCGTGGATGTCGTCAGCCTTGAAGCCGGGCCGATCGGTTTCCACCAGAAATCCACGAACGCGATCTTTCTCGTCTTCCACCTTCGCCCAGATGATGGCGACGTCGGCGATGGTACCGGAGGTGATCCACATCTTCTCGCCGTTGATGACGTACTCGTTGCCGACTTTACGGGCGCGCGTGCGCATGCCACCGGGGTTCGATCCGAAGTCAGGCTCGGTCAATCCAAAGCAGCCAAGCTTTTCTCCTTTCTGCATCGCGGGCAGCCATGTGTTTTTCTGTTCGTCGCTGCCGAACTCGTAGATCGGATACATGCAAAGACCCGACTGCACGCTGACGAAGCTGCGCACGCCGGAGTCGCCGCGCTCGAGTTCCTGCGTCATGAGGCCGTATTCGACGTTTCCCATGCCGGCGCAGCCGTAGCCTTTGAGCGATGCGCCGAAGAAGCCGAGGTCTGCCATCGGTTTGACGAGCTCGCGCGGAAAGCGCCCGGCGCGATTGCACTCTTCGATGATGGGAATGAGATTGTCTTCGATGAACTGGCGCGTGGTATCGCGCACCAGGCGTTCTTCTTCGGTGAGCAAAGAATCGTATTGCAGAAAATCAACACCGCGAAATTTAATGGCAGGCATAAAAGTCTCCGTAGCTAAGAAGTAGCCCCGGACCCGGGGGATTGACCAGAGTCTGGTTTGCCGCAAAGCAGAACGGGCCGCGAACCGGAAGGCAAACATACGACGGTAGCAGGGGCAGGGAAGCGGGGTCAAACCGCATGGCGCAGGAAAGCGCGAAGTGGATGCACGCCAGGTTCTTCGCTCCGCCTGAAAAGCGGCTTCGCTCAGAATGACGCCGATCTCGCATCGAAGCCAGGATCATCGAAATCTCGGGATCCATCGCGGGACGGAGCGGCGGTATTCGTCATACGATTCGCCGAACTGGCGATGCAGCGTCGGTTCCTCGTAGAAGACGACGAAGAGATGGGCCGTTGCGAGCATGCACGCGGCGTACTCGGCTACGTGAAGCGAATGAAAGAGCGCCGCCTCTCCTAGAATGGCGAGCGCGACGCCGACATACATCGGATTGCGAATGTAGCGATGCAGGGCGGTGGTGACGAGATATTTCGTTGGCGCTATTGGCGCGGGGGTGCCGAGACCGCGCACCGCGAACTCCCAGGCGCAGCGGAAGTAGATGGTTGCGCCGACAACGAAAACTGCCGCGCCGAGCCAAGTCAGGGGCCTGTTCTGAGGACTTCGGAATCCGCCGAGCAACCAGCGGGGTACCAAAATGGCAACTGTGCCGGGGACTACGAGGGTGAACAGAATCGTCTTCAGGATCGGACCAAGAGTGTCTCCTATCGAGGAGTTCTGATCGGATTGCGGCATACCCCCTCCCCCTGTTTTTTATGACGAAATCGCTAAAATATTGATTCCATGCAAGTTATGTAGACGAGATGCCATTTCATCCTCGCAAAATCTTGATTCGAAATGACTTGCGGGTAAAATATTCCGGAATAAGGACTTAGAGGCGCTTTTTCTCAATTCAGTTTCCGCTAGCCCGGCTTTAATTCCCGAGTTGACCTTGAGCGCTGGGCACTCTTCCATTGTCCGCTTTCTGTATCCGCAGTAAAGGTTGTTCGTCACACGAGCGACGAATATTTTCGCGGGGTCTGTGGAAAACAGCGGAACTGGAACGTCAAAATTAAATCAAGCCGTGTGAAACCCCCACTTCCGGCAAAGTCGGCCGGAAATGGGGCACCCGCTTCCGCCCGAAGCTACCTCGGTTGGCACGTACAAGCTTCGGGCGAGGAACCGCGGACGAATGCGTCCGCGGCTCCATCGTTCGTGTAAAATCAAGAGCGGCGGAAGAGCTTTAAGACGCAGCTTTGATTCTTCCAGCGTGGATCCCAGGTTTTTCCGGGTCGAGATTTCGCAAAATCCCATCCACATGCATTCGCGGCAGAGCCGCGGATTGTGCTGCGCAAATATTCAGGACATCAGGAGAATGAATCATGGCAGTAGGCGCAAAGATTGCAAAGACAGCTGACCGCAAGAAGGTCATGGATACCACCAAGAGCACGGATTGCCCCAAGTGTGGCAAGCCTACGCGAATTGTGAAGCGCGTGAAAGACCGCGAACGCGGGGTTCCGGGCGGGATTTACATCTCGTGCTCGGGATGTGAGTTTTTCGAGAAGCTGTAAAAGAGAGTTTCAGGTTTCGAGTTGCCGGAGTTGGGATGCTTGCGCATTCTGACTCCGGTTTTTTGTGGTTGGAGGCGGACAGCAGATTCCTCCCTGCGGTCGGAATGACAAAAAGCTACAGCAGGTTCCTCCCTACGGTCGGAATGACAAAAGCTACAGCAGGTTCCTCCCTACGGTCGGAATGACAAAGCAAGAGCAGATTCCTCCCTGCGGTCGGAATGACAAAGCGTGACGGGTGTTGGCGGCTTTGCTCGGCGCTTTGCGCCTCAGGGCGGACGTGGCGTCCGCCTCTACTTCGATTGTCTTGGACTACACGGCCATTTGCTGGAGGATGGACCTGGCTTCGGCGGCGGGATCTGGGGCTTCGGTGATGGGGCGGCCTACTACGATGTGGGTCGCGCCGGCGGCGATCGCCTGCGCTGGTGTGACGACGCGAACTTGATCTCCGACGCTCGTTCCGGCCGGACGCACGCCAGGGGTGACAATCGCGAAGCTGTCTCCGAGCTTGGCGCGGACTGCGCGTGCTTCTCTGGCTGAGGTCACGATGCCCTGGCATCCGTTGTCGAGAGCGAGATTGGCGAGACGAACGACGCTCTCTTCGACGGAGTTCGGCAGGCCGATCTTTTCGAGATCGCTGCCGTTCATGCTGGTGAGCACAGTGACGGCCAGGATGATCAGTTCAGGACGAGCCTTTGCCGCGTCCACGGCAGCCCGCAGCATCTTGTTGCTGCCGGATGCGTGCACCGTAAGCATGCTTACACCCAGCTTCGCAGCCTCGGCCACAGCCGATCCCACTGTGTTCGGGATGTCGTGATACTTCAGGTCGAGAAAGACGCGGCGACCGGAAGCAACGAGATCCCGCACTACTTGGGGTCCCACGGCGGTATAGAGCTGCATCCCGACTTTGTAGGTCAGGGCAGAGTCGCCCACTGCCGCCACAATCTTTTGTGCGGCGGCAGCGGTCGAAACGTCGAGCGCAACAATCAACCGTTCCCGCGGATCAGTGCGGCGAAGAACGGGACTCTCGTTCCGGATGAGGTTTGGCAGAGAACCCATCCGGACCAGTCTAAACAGTTTTACGGGTGTTGCGCTACAGGGGGATGGTTATAGGCGACCGTCTGATAGATAGGTTTTTGCTGGTTGGGGGCAACCAGATCCAGACGGACACGCTGCAGTCCGCGATGGCGGAATTGCAGGGCTTGGGCAGCACCGTAAGACAGGTCGATAATGCGACCTGGGACCACCGGTCCGCGGTCATTGACCCGGACGACGACGGCCTTACCGTTATGAAGGTTCGTGACCTTCACGTAGCTTCCGATGGGAAGCGTGAGGTGCGCCGCGGTCATATCGTACATTTCGTACGGTTCGCCGCTTGCCGTGGGTTTGCCTTGAAAGTTCTCACCGTACCAGGAGGCTGTCCCCACCTGGTATGGCTTTATCTTGCCGACCTGTTGGCGGACTACGGATCTTGCTTGAAACGAACTACTAGGAGCCGGTTTCGCCTCCGAGATGTTCGGTCCCTGAGCCGCTCCCAGGCCGACGATCAGAAAAGCGATCGCCAGTCCATGAGCTATACGTCGTCGCATTCAGTTCTCCTCGCATACTCAAAAGTGCCCTTGGCCTTAAGGCTCGTGCCTTGTCGCAGTTTGTAGATGCTATCGGCGTGCCAAACGGGTGTCAAGGCGAAATGGCCGTTCGGACGATGACGCCGTAGTAATCGAAGTCTCACGTAACCCCTTTCTAATGAATGGTAATCACCGCAATGCCCTTTGTTTAGGGATGCTTACGTATTTACCAAAAAGTAAATAGCACGACGGACGCGGCAAGGTAGAATTTACAAGATGACTGGAATCAATGGCTTACAGGGAGCAGGATTGCAACCTGCATGGAATCAGGTACTTACGCAAGTGACTTAGCACTTGCGTGTGAAATTTTTTTCCAGCTCCAAGCTTCAAAAGTAACTTCCTCAGGGGCCGATATGAGATGGTGGGGCTGAATTCGGGGTACTATCGGATCGTCCGAAACTGAACGTTATGCCCGAAAAACCACTCGTAGTATTGACCATCGCAGGTTTCGATCCGTCGTCTGGGGCTGGCGTAACTGCCGACATCAAGACGATAGCCGCCCATGGTTGCTATGGCGTCAGCTGTATTACGGCGATGACCGTACAGTCGACGGCGGGGGTAAAGCGGGTGGAGGCGTCGGACCAGGCTCTGGTGACCGATACCCTGGAAGAGCTTGCAGGGGATTTAGACGTCGCCGCGATCCATATTGGCATGTTGGGGTCGGGGAAAGTGGCCAAGGCGGTGGCGGACTTCCTTTCGCCCGGATCGAATGGGCGGACGGCGCGGTCGGGAAAGGGCCGCTTTACCAACGTCGTTCTGGATCCGGTTCTGAAGTCCTCTTCCGGAGCAGACCTGCTGGATAACGCCGGAATCAAGGTGTTGATCGAGCGACTATTGCCTCTCGCTGACGTGGTTACGCCAAATGTGGATGAAGCCGCCATGATCACCGGGATCAAGGTTAAGGATCTGGACGAGATGCGAACCGCGGCAACGAAGTTCCACGAGATGGGATCAGCGGCCGTAGTGATCACGGGAGGACATCTCGAGAAGGCGATCGATCTGTTGAGTTTTCAGACGAAGCGGGGGATCGAACAGGAAATTTTTAAAGCAGAGAGGCAAAAGTCGAGCTCGACGCATGGTACCGGATGCGCGTTTGCGACGGCGATGGCTTGCCACTTGGCGCTAGATCGCGGATTGGCCGAGGCGGCTTTGCTGGCCAAAACCTACGTGACAGCGGCGATTTCGAACGGGCAAACGGTGGGCAAGGGAACGGGGCCGGTCAATCATCTCTATCGGATGAATCAGCAGCGGCGGGCAGCGGGATCCGGAAGCGAATCGAGCTAGTCGTCGATGTCTTCGGAGACTTCCTTCTTGAGCAGGATGCCAGCGACAAAAGCGGCGGTAGCAGCGAGCAGCCACTCTGCGCGATAGAACTGAATTGCTTGCCAATCGATGAAGGTCTTTGCGTTGAGAAGCCCCACTAAAAGGGCTCCGGCGATACATCCCAAGCCAATCACAAAGGCGATCAGGGAGGCGGTCGAGAGGCCGACCCGACTCTTGATCTCGTGGAAGTGCAGATAGCGGAGCCACGATGGAAACTTGATCGATCCCAGCGGCTGAAGAGGACGCGCGTCCCTTCCACAGTCTGTTCCCACAGATGGGCGAGAGCGGCAGCGTCGGCTTTGGTCGCGGCGCTCATGGCTTGCGGACGGCGAACGCCGCAGCTATGGCAGAAATGCGAACCGGAGAGGAACTCGGTGCCGCAGCGAGGGCAAGCTTCCGCCATCGTGGAGATGGACGAGATCATCGTCTCGCCGTCTCCGATCAAGGGGGAGGGTGGACGCCAGAACTCTTGCTGCGTGCTGTGCACTACTTCCGCCATAACAGATGCAACCTCGGATAAACCTGTGAAGGCATTCCAACCACCAAATCAGGCTCGGCCCTAAATTGATGTTTTACAGTTGGTTAGAAAGAATCCACACCCTTGTGCCAAGGCTGGACGCGGCAATTATTACGCGTCCAAGCGAGTAAAGATGCGTCAGTTACAAAGGTCCAGCGACGACTGAGGAGCCGGGAAACAGGCTGAAAAGGTGCGGAAGACGCGATCACCGGGCTTAACACTCGATCGTCGGAGAGGCGCGTCTTGCAACGTCTCTGCCGCCACGCAGCACAGTCCGCCGAGCTCCATTCGGCGGTGGCGCGCGGTACGGTCATGCGAGTCTCCCGCAGCCTTGGTCAGTTCTAGCTGTGAAAAGTATAGGCAGAGAGACCGCAAATAACAGGTAGCGGGAAGGGCACATACTTGACCTTTTTGGTTCCACGCAGCAGCGTCATAGGAGCGATCGCGGCGCAGTGGACAGCGCGCCAGTCAGAGTTCGTTTAGACTAGTTTCATCGGTTTCCGACTCCGCATCAGTAGAGTTCCTGGATGAAATCTTCGTATTGCCCCCGAATCCTTTTTGTTGTTTCCGTGGTAGTTGCGTCGTGCCTTTGGGCAATTGCCCAATCGCAGCCAGCTTCCAAAGCTATTCACGGTGCGCCGCATGATCCGCAGAGCGATGCTGCCTTCGATCACTTTTACGACATGGACTATGACAAGGCGACGCAGGAGTTTGAAAAGGTGGTTGAGAAGCATCCGGACGATCCTTTCGCGATCAACCATCTGCTGACCGCGGTCCTGATGCGCGATCTCTACGACACCGGGGCGATGAATACGGGGGATTACGCCAACGACAGCTTCATTGGAAGGACGCCGCGGCCGACCGATCCGGCGATCAAGGATCGGATCAAGAGCCTAGTACGCCGCGCCGAAGAACTGGAAGAAAAGCAGCTCAAGGCGGATCCGAATAACATCAACGCGCTTTACTGCCGGGGAGTGACGCGGGCACAGTTTTCGGTATACACCGGCTTGATCGAGCGGGCATGGTTTTCGGCGCTGCGGAATGCCGTGGGCGCGCGCCACGATCACGAGCGCGTGCTGGAGCTCGATCCACAATTTGTGGACGCGAAATTAGTCGTAGGGACGCATAACTTCGTCGTCGGAACCCTGCCTTGGAGCGTCAAGGTGGCGGCGGCGATTGCGGGGCTGAGCGGATCGAAGGAGAAGGGGCTGGACTATCTTCGCGATGTTGCCAAGAGTGATGGCGAGAATGCAGAGGACGCAAAAGTCGTTCTGACACTGTTTCTGCGCCGTGAGCACCTTTATGACGAGGCGCTCGGATATATGAACGACCTGACGGTGAAGTATCCCAAGAATCATCTGTTCCCGACCGAAGTGGCGAACTTGGAGAGGGCTGCAGGTCGGCTTCCGGAGGCCGAGGCGGAGTATCGCAAAGTCTGGCAAAACGGACGTGAAGGGAAATACGGAACTCTGCATTACGAATTGGCAGCGTGGGGATTGGGGGAGTTGCTGCGTGCGAAGAAAGATCTGTCCGGGGCGGCGTCGGCTTATGAGTTGGTGAATCAGGCTCCGAACCCGGATCCGGATATTCTGCAGAAGGCGAACTTGGCTGCGGGAGAGATGTATGACCTGCTGCAGAAGCGGGATCTGGCTATGAAGAGATATGAGACGGTGCTGGCCGGGAACGCCAATACTGGTCCCGCGGACCAGGCGCGGCGCTACATCAAAGAGGCGTACCGGGAATGAAGGGAACTTTCGGCTAACTGGTTCGTATTATCGATTGAGGGCGGAGCTATGTACTGCAACTACTGCGGCAAAGTAATTCAAGACGATGCGGTGGTGTGTGCTTATTGCGGCGTCCGGGTGGGAGCGACGCTGGCGCGGCGAAAGCTGATTCGTCCGCGGTTAGGACGCAAGGTCGCGGGCGTGTGCCTCGGATTCTCTGAGTATTTCGACATCGACGTCACGCTCGTGCGTGTGGTTTGGCTGATCGTGGCGTGTATGACCGTGATCGGCTTCTTGTCGTATCCGATTGCGTGGATCATCATGCCCGAGGAGCCGCTTCTGCTGCCAGCTCCGCCGATCGGAGCGCAACAGGCGACGAACCCATAGGCGCGTTGTGATTTAATCCTGGGATGGAGTCAATCTCCTCCCGTCGGATCAAAAGCAGTGATGCTGAAATTTCCTATTGGGTGCTGGGCGAAGGCCGTCCAGTAGTCCTGCTGCATCCTTTTCCCGTTCATCATGAATTCTGGCTGCCAGTCGCGGAGGTGCTCGCCACGCGCTATCGGCTGATCCTGCCTGATCTGCGCGGTCACGGAGACTCAGACGTAGGCGAAGGGCCGGCCACGATGGAGAAGCACGCTGCCGACATCATCCGCGTCATGGACGACGCCGATGTGGGCCGCGCCCCGGTTATCGGAGTGTCGATTGGGGGATATGCGATCTTCGAACTGTGGCGGAAGTATCGCGGTCGAATCACGGCGCTAGGGCTGTGCGACACAAAGGCTCCCGCCGACAATGACGAAGCACGAGCCGGCCGCCTGCAGGCCGCTAAAGATGTGATTGAGCGCGGCACCGAGCCTTTCTTCGAAACGATGGTGCAACGCGTGCTTGGACGGACGACCCGCGAAACCCGTCCCGACCTGGTGCAGGGCGCTCTGCGGATGATGCGGAAGATGTCACCGGATGACGTCGCCCAAGTGCAGCGAGGAATGGCCGAGCGGCCCGATTCCGTAGAGACGCTAAAGACGATCAACGTCCCCACATTGCTCATCACTGGGGATGAGGATCCGATGACCGGGGTGAACGAAGCTGAGTTGATGCATCAGCATATTTCCGCGAGCGAAGTGCGGGTCATTCCGCGGGCGGGGCACTACTCGCCATGGGAGCAGCCCGAGTTAGCCCACAGGCTTTTGCGCCAGTTTCTGGATGGGGTGGTTTGAGGTTTTTGTCATTTTCGCGCCCAGAGCGAAGTCCGCGCAAAACCCGCCAAGCGCAAAACCCGCCATGGAAGAGCTTTCTCGTGACGCTTGGATTAGAATCGTGGCGCCATGAAGAACTTCACCGTCATTCTTGTCTTCGCAGCGCTTCAACTTTCCGCGTTTTCGCAAAGCCATCCCGCGGAACGTCCGCGGATCACCGGCATCGACCACGTCGCTTTTTACACAACATCGCCCGATGGAGTGAAAAAGCTTTATGGGGACATCCTCGGACTGGCTTCAGCCGACCCCGTGGAATCGGGAGAGATTGTCCGATACATGGCTGGGATACAGTGGGTCGGATACAGTCCTGCGCCGGACCCGAAGGCGACCGACCGCATGGATCACGTGGCGTTCACGACCGACAACATAGTCGCTTTGCGCCGCTACCTGACCGCCAAGGGAATTAAGGCCACGCAGATCGAAGGCAGACCGGACCATAGCCTGAGCTTTATGACGCACGATCCCGAGGGGCACGCCATCGAGTTCGTCGAGCACGGCAAGGGAGAAGTACCGCCCCCGCCCGCCTCGGCGGTTTCGCATCGCATGATCCACGCCGGCTTTCTGGTTTATAACCGCGCTGCCGAGGATCATTTCTATCTGGAAGTGCTCGGCTTCCGTCCGTATTGGCATGGAGGCATGAAGGACAACGAGACTGACTGGGTCTCGCTGCAAGTCCCGGATGGCACCGATTGGTTGGAATACATGTTGAATCAGCCGGCGCATCCGGATCTACACCTGACCGGTGTAATGAATCACATTTCTTTCGGCGTCGTGGATATGAAAAAGGCCCAGGCGCTGCTTGAATCGCATGGCTGGAAAACGCATGGCGACGAGCATTCGCAAATGGGCCGTGACGGGAAGTACCAGCTGAATGTATTTGATCCCGACATGACGCGGATTGAACTGATGGAATTCAAGCCGGCTGAGAAACCGTGCTGCAGCGAATTTACCGCGCCGCATCCGTCGGAGTAGCGTCTTGCGTGACGTTGTGCAAACTCTGTCGGCAGAGGCGATGCGAGCACCGACTGTTACGCGAGATTTGTTAGAATCACCGCGATATGACAACTGAATTGATTCTCGTTCCCGAAGGAACCGTCGTCAGCGCCAAGGGCGATGGTGCGGCAGTCGACGTAAGCGGCGCGTCTCAGCGAGCATTTCTGGTCACGCTCTCGATCACAAAAATCATCGAACAGGAATCGCTCGACGTGAGCGTCTTTGGTTCGGCCGATGGCGCGACGTGGGGAGCGAAGTCCATCGCTGCGTTTCCGCAGAAGTTTTACGTCGGCGAGTCTCCGCTGCTTCTGGATTTGAGCGCGCACTCCGATGTGAAATTTGTTCGCGCGCACTGGGAAGTTGCTCGGTGGGGCCGTGGTGTTGAGACTCCGATGTTCGAGTTCGGCGTGACGCTGAAGGAAATTCCCGCCGACGTTTTGCGAGAGGCAAAGGCCGAAGCGAAGGCGCTTGCGTAGGAAAAAGCCCACTGTTGTTTGTTAATTCCCGATTGTTGCGCGAAGACCAATCAACAATTTCGCCATTCCCATCCGCTATATTAATCATTGAATGAAAACTGAATCACAAGCTGTGGTGCGCCCGGCGCGCAACATTCGGGGAACTGTCCGGCTTCCCGGGGACAAGTCGATCTCACATCGCTACGCGATGTTGGCGGGCATCGCCGAAGGGCCATCGCGGCTGGAAAATTATTCGACAGGCGCCGATTGCGCCAGCACGCTGGGCTGCATGCGCTCGCTCGGCGTGAAGTGGGAACGAATGCCGGGCGGCGACAACGTGATTGAAGTGCAAGGTCGCGGCTTGTCGCTCACATCTCCAACAGGCGCGCTGGATTGCGGGAACTCCGGCTCGACGATGCGGATGTTGAGCGGGATCGTTTCGGGCCAGTCTTTTACCAGTGAAATGATCGGTGATGAATCGCTTTCCCGGCGTCCGATGGAGCGCGTGATCAAACCCCTTTCCGCCATGGGAGCACAGATTTCTTCGCGGGAAGGCAGGCCACCGTTGCAAATCACTGGCGGGGTGCTGAAGGCAATCAATTACAAAATGCCGGTGGCCAGTGCGCAAGTGAAGTCGTGTCTGCTATTCGCCGGACTTTTTGCGGAGGGCGAGACGCGCGTCGAGGAACCTCTGCGCACGCGCGATCACGGCGAAGTTGCCTTGCGAGCGTTCGGCGTTCACCTCGATCGCAAAAATGCCGGCGCGGGGACAGAAGTGCGCATTCGCGGAGGACAGCGCTTGCGAGGTGTGGAGACACGCATCCCGGGCGATCTGTCGAGCGCGGCATTTTTTCTGTGCGCGGCCGGCTTGTTTCCTGGCTCGCAGTTGACGGTGCCGAGTCTACTCATGAATCCCACGCGCGCCCGCTTGCTCGACATTCTCGTGCAGATGGGGCTGCGGATCTCAGTCACGCAACTCGAAGAAATCAACGGCGAACTGGTTGGATCGCTTCAGGTCGAAGGCGGGAAGTTAAAGGGAGCGACGATCTC
The DNA here is from genome assembly GCA_963787685.1 of uncultured Acidobacteriota bacterium. Classification (GTDB taxonomy): domain Bacteria; phylum Acidobacteriota; class Terriglobia; order Terriglobales; family Acidobacteriaceae; genus Sulfotelmatobacter. Next base: position 679,739 of record CAWBED010000013.1, on the reverse strand, counting down.
GGGCGGCGACTCGGCGGCTCTGATCGATGAGATTCCGGTGCTCGCGGCGATCGCTCCGTTTACAGAGCACGGAATCGAAGTGCGCGATGCGAAGGAACTGCGCGTAAAGGAATCGGACCGCATTGCGGCCGTCGCGACGAACCTGCGAAAGATGGGCGCGCAAGTGGAAGAGTTCGAGGATGGCTTGAAGATTCCCGGCGGACAATCTCTGCATGGGGCCGAGCTGGATTCTTTTGATGACCATCGGATTGCAATGGCATTCGCGGTCGCGGGACTGAGAGCTTCAGGAGAAACTGTTATCTCGGGCGCGGAATCGGCGGCGATCTCTTATCCTGCCTTTTTTCAGACTCTGGAGGAAATCACCGAACGGTGAGATCCGGGGTTCGGAAGACGAAAACCTTTCAACACAGGGGGCACAGAGGCGCACAGGGTAGAGCAGGCCTCCTTCGGTAACTTCGGGGCTATTACTGCGGTGACCTGCCCTCTTCTTTCCAGGCATAGACAATACATATCAGGCTGTCGTTCCCGCTTTGCGCGGGTGCTGCCGCGTGTGGGCTCTCTGGGGAGAATCGAATGCGCTCCAAACTTACTCTGTGCGTTGTGCTGAGTGTTGCGGCGGTGGCCTATGCGAAAGATCCGAAGGCCTATCAGACAGGCTCACTCGTACAGATGGAGTCGGTGCAGTGCGGCACGAACGGAACTTGTCAGGAGTATGTGCTGCAGAGTGAGCGCGTGACGTACCGTATTCGTCCGAGGAACGAAAGACATCCTGCACTGCTTTCCGTGGGCGAGCGTGCGGACTTTCGTCTGCAGAAGGACAAGATGCTGGTGCGCGGAGAAAATCTCGCGAGCAAAGAGCGTGAGTATGTTGTGGTGTCGATGACACCACGTTCGGAAAGCAACACCGCGGATGCAACGCCATTCCGCGTCAACCATCTTCAGTAGTAGATCTACATAACAAAAGTGAAAAAAGTTTAATCGGTGCCGAGTTGATGTGCGCGCCGTTTTCGCTGTTGTAAATCACCGCACTCGGGCCTGCCGACAGGCCGTTTGCCTCCAACCCACCAGAGTAGTGTCGCATCCAAGTCAGTAATTCTGCCGCTCAGTTGTCCGCTCACCCTGCGCCGTGTATGGGGAGAAGTGTGCGCGGGAAAATTTTCTCTCAGGAGTGCACGATAACTATGAAACGCTGTCTAGGTTTGTTGGCTGTTTCGCTGTTTTTTGCTGTCCCGATGATGGTCGCCCAGAGTCACGATATGGACCACGTCGAAATCGGCGGTTTCCTTGACTACTATCGGCTGTCGGATCCCGGCCCAACCAGAAACTTTATTGGACTCGGTGGACGCGCCGCATTCGGGATCACTTCTAATGTGCAGATTGAAGCGGAGATGGCGTACGACTTCAAGCGTGATTACACCAGCACATTCAGCGATGGCCTTACGACCACCAATGTGACGTCGCGTCTTCGCACTCTCCACGGCTTCTTCGGACCGAAATTCCAGACAGGTTCCGGGCCGTTCCGTGTATTCGTGACCGGCAAGGTCGGATTCGATAATTTCGGCGTGAGCAATGCGACTCCGCCTGCGGGCTTCACGAACAGCGTTGGCCTTGCGACCGGCGCAACGTATTTCGCTCTCTATCCGGGCGGCGGCGTGGAAGCATTCGCGGGCCCGATTGGGCTGCGCGCTGAAATTGGGGATGACATCTTTTTCAACGGCGGTGCGCACAACAATCTGCGGGCGACGTTTGGTCCGCAGTTCCGCTTCTAAGGCAGTTGCCAGCCTGGAAGTTATGCAATGATTCGCTTGCGATGTCTCTGCCGGCGGCAGATATGCTGCCGGCGGGACGCCGCAAGTTCCGTCGAGCCCCATAGTTTCTACCCACTCACTTCCTCATGTGATCTGAATCACCGACCAGTCCGGTACCCCCTCCTAAAGTTGAAGAGTTACAAGTTGCGGAGTTTTCCGCTGATGTTCTCGGGTGGATGCCAATCCACAACGCGCCGTAAATCCGTGGGTCGTCACCTGCGCTGTGATGCTGGCGACGTTCATGGAAGTGCTCGACACGACGGTCGTTAACGTCGCCATTCCCCACATCTCAGGAAATCTTGCAGCCACGAACGAAGAAGGCACGTGGGTCGTCACGTCGTATCTGGTCTCGAATGCGGTTGTGCTGCCGATCTCCGGATGGCTCGCTAATCGCGTGGGACGCAAGCGGTTGCTGCTAGCCTGCGTCGCGGGATTCACGCTGACATCGCTCTGCTGCGGGTTGGCAACGTCGCTGACGCAACTGATCATCTTTCGCGTGCTGCAGGGGTTGACCGGCGGCGGGCTTCAACCGCTGGCGCAGGCGATCCTGCTGGAAACTTTTCCCAAAGAGCGGCATGGGCATGCGATGGCGGCGTTTGGGATCGGGATTCTACTGGCGCCGATTCTTGGTCCTACTCTCGGCGGATGGATCACCGACAATTACAGCTGGCGCTGGATTTTCTATCTCAATCTTCCGGTGGGGATACTTTCGCTCTTTCTCATGAACCGGTTCGTGTTTGATCCGCACTACGTGAAGCGCGGCGAGGGAAAAGTCGATCTCTGGGGGATCGGATTTCTCGCGCTCGGGATTGGATCGCTGCAGGTGCTGCTCGATACGGGCCAGCGAAAGGATTGGTTCTCGTCGGATTACATTCGCACGTTTACGGGCTTGTGCATCTTCGGCATCGTTGCTCTGATTGTCCGGGAGTTGATGACGGACCATCCGGTTGTCGATCTGCGCGTGCTTAAGAATCGTTCGTTTAGTGCAGGTGTTTTTCTCATCAGCATGCTGGGATTCGTTCTTTACGCCAGCCTGGTTCTGCTGCCTCTGTATTTGCAGACGCTGATGGGATATCCCGCCTATAACTCGGGAATGGCATTGTCCCCTCGGGGATTGGGAGCGCTGCTATTCACGCCACTGGCGGGGCATTTGACGACCAAGACGGATCCGCGGCGCCTGCTTGCGGTGGGAATCGTGCTCGGTTCGATCTCGATGTTCCAGCTTTCCGGCCTCAATCTCTACGCGGGCTTTTGGGACATATTTTGGGCGCAGGTGTTGCAGGGAGTCGCACTGAGTTTCCTGTTTATCCCGCTGATGTCGCTGGCGATGTCACACATTCAGCCGGACAAGATGGGAAATGCGACCAGCATCTTCAACCTGATGCGCAATATCGGCGGAAGCGTGGGCATCGCCCTCATGACGACATTCCTGGCGCGGCGATCGCAGGTACACCAGAACCACTTGGTGGCTAACATCACTGCTGGGAGCGGACAGACCTACAGAATGTTGCAGGGGCTCCGAGCTAATTTCTACGCGCATGGAGCGGATGCCGCGACGGCATCGCGCAAGTCGATTGCGGCGATCTACGGCATGGTGCAACAGCACGCAGCGATGTTGGCTTTTGTGGAAGCTTTTTGGCTGATGGGAGTCGTTTTTCTGATGATGCTGCCGTTCCTGCCTTTGCTGGAGTATTCCAAGGCGGCGAAAAAGCCAAAGTCCGTCCCAGGGACTCGGCAGCAATTCGTTTCTTCGGACATTGCTGAATTTGTGGCGGAAGATGCGGGGCAAGAGGCACTCGAAGAAGAACATCACCTCGTCTTACACTGAGCCATTCAACGCGATTGGCGACATTTCTTTTTGCCTGCGGGGCGCGGTCGTACGGCCTTTTCTTGTGTTAGAGTAATGCCCACCGCAGCAGGCTGGCCGTGGGGTTTGGCCAGGTCCGCAGTAATCCATTGCCGAAGGAGTCATCCATGAGCACCCTCCGCGAACTGGTGAAAGACCGCAAGCTTTACTTCGTCGAAGCCACGCGCACCGTTCTCGAAGCCGCACGTTACATGATGGAGCACAACGTGGGCGCGCTTCCCGTGATGCGTAATGGAGAGCTTGCCGGCATTATCTCGGAGCGGGACATCATGAACCGCGTGGTTGCGGTTGGGCGCACGCCGGGAACAACGGTTGTGTCCGAAGTGATGACTGCGAATCCCCGCGCGGTCGCGGCCGATGAGAGCATTGAGGAATGCCTATTCATCATGCGGGAATTCGGATTCCGGCATCTTCCTATCGTGGACGGAAAGCAGCTGAAGGGATTGGTTTCGCTGCGGGACGTACTCATGCACCAGGCGGCGGAAATCGAGCGGCAGACCCGCAAAGCCGCGTCGTAAGAAAATCCAAGAAATCTTTTCAACTGAGTCCGCGGCCGTTGCCGATTATGACGCCGGCTTCGTGACCGTCAAAGTGACGGTGGGCCCGCCACCGGTCGTGGCTCCCGTGTTGCTGGAGACCACGCCATTCGTGTCGACGCCAACGATGGTGAATGTGTAGCTGTTCGCCGGAGTGATTCCGTTGGGCGTGGTTGTGTTCACGGTGCTGTTGGTATTGCTGCAGGCGGGAAGCAGAAGCAGAGCACCACTGATCACGAACAACCCCAACACGCCCCAAACCTTTCGCGACTTCTTCCCGCTCACCGCCGCACCCAGGAAAACCAATCCAAGCATCGGCAGAGACAGCCATAACGCGTAGAAGGTGCGGGGATGGGCAGCTGATCCGGTAGGAATTGGGCCGAACGTATTGATGGTGAGGGTGGCAGTCACCGGGGTGTCGCTAGTGACGACGACTCCCTGTTGATTTGCCGGATAGGTAAATGAACAGACCGGAGCGATTGTGACCAGCGGAGTGAGCGAGCTGCAGAAGAGCGTGATGTATCCACCGGTCGGGGTCGTATATCCATCGAGGGGATTGATGGTGATTACGCCCTGAGCGCCTGTGCCGGCGACCACGCTGCTCGGCGAGACCGGAGTCTGTACCGTGATCGTGTATTGAGGGGTGACCGAAAGAACCGTCACTTGGAGGGCCTGCGACTGCGTCCCCGAAGCGTCAGTGCCAGTGATGGTGACGGTATAGGCGATGGTGGACGTGTTGCCCGAGGTCGTGATGGTCGCGGAGGATCCGCCCGAGGCTGTTAGCGACGCCGGGCTGACGGTGCAGGTTGGAAGGTCAGCCGGCGGGATTGTTACCGCCGCCGTTGCCGCGCAGGTGAGAGCGACAGGGCCGACAAATCCGGTGTTTGTGACGATCGTGATATTGGAGGAAGCGGTTCCACCCGGGGCCACGGCAGTAGGATTGAAAGCGGTGGCGGACAGGGTGAAGTCCACCTGAGCGGACGCGGGCAGGACGGAACAGGCAATCAACAAGCCTAAGATCAACGCGCCGGTGCGACCGGTCCAGAGCTTCAACTTGGATTCACACCCCTGGGAGTTCAACATGAACAGGTTTGGTTTCAAGTACCTTCGATTCCTGGGACTACAAAAAAGCTGCCCGGCCCTGCGATCACGTTTCGCTAAGTTGCAGAAACGTCGATTCGAACGCTCACGAAGAGACCGCGCATCATTTTAGCGCAAGCCCGGTGACCACACTTCCAGCCGGGAGTGAAACGCAATCATCCTTGTGCAATCAAGCCCACGGAATCTTTCATACTACCATCCCCGTCAGGCGCCCGGGGCGTGGCAGCGCGCGGTTGCGGACGAAGTCTCCGTTCGCCCGGCTTATGGGACGGTGACGATCACTCCGGTACAGGGTTTCGCGCCTTGTCGGCGGTAGCTGTGCTGCACTGCGGAGTCGAAGTAGATCGCGTCGTCCGCGTCTAAAACGAATTCCTCGCTGCCGATTTTGATCGTCAACGACCCCTTGATCACATAGAGAAACTCAACTCCAGCGTGCTGGTGCGGCTTGAGTTTTTCCGGAGCGATCTCCTGAAAGTCGGCGACGAAGGCGCTGAGCTTGCGCTCCGTGGCGCGGTAATCGAGGCATTCAAAAAAATATTGGACGTCCTGTGCTCCGGGGCGTTCGGGGAAACGCACGCGTTCGCCGTGACGCACCACGCTCACCACGCGCCGCCTGCGCTCGTCAGTGAAGAAGTAATCGAGTCCGACTCCGAACACGAGGGCAATCCGCAACAAAGTCGGCAACGTGGGGAAGAGCTTTCCCCGCTCGAGTTTCGAGAGGAGGGCCGCAGACAGCCCTGTGTGCTTGCCGAGTTCGACCAGGCCCATGCTTTTGCGCAAACGCAGGGTGCGCAGTTTTTCACCAATGGAGTAACGCGTTAAGCCTTCAGTGACCGTGTCAGAGATGCCAGCCATGATTTCTTTACAATAAAATACTTGTTCATAATAGTAAACCACTAAAACGCGGCGTTTCCGCCGCCGATCAACGTTAATTTGAAGAGGAGTTGCTGTCCCTACTGCTTTTTCTTGAATAATCCCATCACATTGTTGACAGGATTCTGCTGGTTGGCATTTCCCTTGCCCCCGAGAGCGTTCTGCAGAAGCCCGGTGGCCAGGCCTTTCACGTCAGGAGTGAATTTGGGATCGGAGGTCGTGCCGGTGACGCCAAACGGTATTCCCATTCCGCCGACATTCGCCGTCATCTTGAAGGCGAGTTGGTTCGAAGGATTCACGGTTCCAGCGCCGGTCAGCACTCCAACTGCGGGAATGGTGAGATTGATGTTGTTGGCCTGGGTGCCTTCGGGCGCCATATGGACGTCGCTGCTGAAGTTCTGGATGGTGGTGTCGTTGCCAGTGTTTTTCCCGGAAAGAGCCGAGATGGCCGACAGCTTCGATCCCAGGTCGAAGTTCGCGAGAGTCGTATTCTCCATGCGCACCGTTCCGGTGGTTACTAATTTGTCAACTGGGCCAGAGCTTGCCATGGTCACGTTTAAATTGCCGCCTTTGAGCGTTGCCTTCGGGGGTAATACAACGCCGACCGCCGGGAGCATGGCTTCGAGATCATCCACCGGCATGCCCTGCCCGTTCAGTTTCAGATTCACGGAAGTTACTTTTCCGTGAGCGTCATATGATCCGGTCAAGTGCGCAACTGCCTTGCCCATGGAAACGTCGCCTTGCGTGATTTCCCCATTTTCCTTGACGAGGTTGTGAACGACGGCAAACGTCAAATCCACTGGCTTGCCTGCTGGTGAGCCCTTCTGAACGACCTGTAATCCAGTCATTTTCAGCGTGCCGGAGGTCTTGGCTTCGTGACCGTCTGAGGTGACTGAGCCGTCGAGATCTGCGATCCCCGCAATTCCCGCCGCCGGATCAATAAATCCGGAGGCGGCCAAGTTCATCTTCTGGACGGAAATCTTGGCATCGAGCGGAGTGGCGGCTGCGTTTTCCGAGTTGATAGGGCCAGCATGGCCGGAGAGCTTCAAGCTTCCGCCGGCCGGCAGGTCCGCCGTCATCTGGAAAGGGAACGAGGAGGTGAAAGAGAAGTTTTGCACTTCTACATTAACTTTGTCATAAACGCGGGGCTTGGCGGAGGATCCCTCTTGCGAAACCGTCAGACGGCCATTGTCGACGTTGAGCTTGGCCACCGATAGATTTGGATTGCTGCTAGGGGCGGCCGGAGCTTGGGTCGCGGGCTTGGACGGATTGTTCCCTCCCAAGCTAGAAAAATTCCAGCGTTCGCCGTTCTCCGATTTGACCAGGTTGATCTCCGGCTCGTTCAAGGTGAGTTCGGTGACATTCAGAGTCTTCGAGAAAATCAAGGGCATCATCTCGACGCCGACCTTGAGCGACTTCGCCTGAATAAACGCACTTTTGCTGAACTGGGGATCATCCGCGATCGAGATGTCGTCCGCTCCCACGCTTCCCGAGAACAGAGACAGCGAAAGATTACCCACCTTCGTCTGGCGGCCCAACGCAGTGGTGAGCTCGGATTCGAGCTTTGGCCGGAAGGTGTTCGCGTCAATGAGGAAAGGAATCGCGATCACAATCACAATCAGCAACCCCACTACGATGGCGACGATTTTGAGTAAGCGTTTCATGATGTCTACCTCCTGTTCGAGCGGCGAAATTGCGGTTGTTGTTGAAGGGAAACGTGCGGTCGCCGTAAGTGTATCACCGGGAATCCTGTAGCAGTTCGGGTGAGGGAACCGAGCTTCCTTCCGACTGCTTGCCGTTATCGCTACTAGCCTTGGCCGCGGCGTCGAGTTCCTTTTTTGCCTCTTCTTTGCGTCCCATGTGGAGCAGGGCTTGTCCACGTACGTAGTGGGCGTCGGGCCGTGCCGGATCGACCTTGACCGCTGCGTCTGCCTCGGCGAGGGCGGCGGCATATTTCTGTTGGCGCTGATAGATCTTCGCCAGTCCAAGATCGAGAGTTCACCAAGTGAGGATCCAGGCTCACGGCCTCGCGATAGCTTTTCTCCGCGTTGGCGTCGTCCTGCATCAGCCAGTAGACCTCTCCGAGTTCGTCATAGTTCAGGGCCAAGTCGGGTTCGACGGCTGCATCCTTCATGAATTCATCCCGAGCCTCAGCCAATTCCTGTTTCTTCAAATGCGCGAACCCCAGATTGAAGTGCACGAAGGGGAGCTTGGGATCGGCCTTGGCTGCGGCTTCGAAATCGGCGATCGCCAGATCATATTGATCGAGATTGAGATGATATTTTCCGACGAAGAGATGGTACTCAGGTGAGTCATTTCCTAATTTGACCAGCTCTCCCGTGGCCCGATCGTCGAGGTCCTTCTGTCCGGCGCGGTGAGCGGCATTTGAGAGCACATACAGATAGGGCAAATGGCTTGATTCCTGAGCCCAGAGAGGTTCGAGCGTGTTGGCGGCGTCGGCCCAGCGGTTCGCGAAGAAATAGCACAGTCCCAGTAAGTAGCGCGGCTGCAGCGCGCCGGGCTGATCGTGGACAACGGATTCGAAGGGCGGAATCGCTTGGAGGAATTCATTCTGCCGGTAATAGGCGAGACCGATGTTCAGGCGGATGCCGGATACTTGCGGCATCAGGTGCTCCGCTTTTTGGAGAGCGTCCAGAGCTTTTGTCCACTGGCTGCGCCGCATATAGACGACACCGAGATTGGCGTAGGCAGCGCCCGCCTTAGGGTCGATTTGCAGTACTTGCCGGAAATCGTGTTCGGCTTCGTCGAGGTACCCATGTGATAAGGCGTCTTGTCCGTGCTGAAAAGTTTGCGCGGGATCGCCAGCTGGTAGTTCCGAAGGACGTACGCTTTTATTCGACGCAGGCGAGGACTGACTCGTAGGACTGGCGAAGAGCAAGCCCGCGAGCAGAAACAAAACAAAACATCGCGATGTGATACGTGCGCTTGACACTCGTATTACTCTCTGCTGTAGTGTCCGCCAGTGTTCGCTCTTAATTCAAGCTCTGGTGCGGATGCTGCGAGCATTCCGCAATTTTTCCGGAACTATCAACTTCGCGTCCGGTGCAAGGCCTGGCCATGGTGACGATTCGCGATGTGGCGAAGGAGAGCGGATTTTCCTCGACCACGGTTTCGATCGTACTGAATAACGCGCCTCTGGCGCGCTACATTCCCGCGGTTACGAAGAAACGAATCGAGCGCGCCGCGCAGAAGCTCGGATATCGTCCCAATCAATTCGCCCGCTCGTTGCGCAGCAAACGCAGCCACACGGTGGGAGTCATGGTATTCGACATGACCGATCCGTATTGCACGCTGGTTCTGCGGGGCATCGAAAACACGCTTTACCAGTCGTCGTATCTTCCGATTCTCACCGATGTTCACAACGAGCGCGGGCGCTTTGAACGCTATCTCGAGATGCTGCTCGACCGCCGCATTGAAGCGCTGATCGTGCTAGCCAACTGGCTCTTTCTTGATATCAACCTGCTGGGCGATCTGGAAAAGAGCAGCATCCCGACCGCGATGATCGGCTGCGAACTCAAGACGGACTCGATCAGTTCAGTGATTGTCGACAACGAGGTCGGAGGCTTTCTCGCCCTCGAACACCTGCACTCGCTGGGACACCGCAAGATTGCCTTTATCCGCGGGCCGAAGGCTCTTACCGACAGTTCTCCACGATGGCGAGGAATTCGCAATTGCGCGAAACAGTGCGGCCTGGAGTTTGATTCGCGCCTGATCATGGATCTGCCCGAATCGCGCGATCCGATTTCGAGCTTCGAGTCGGGCTACAAACTCACTGAGGACCTGATCCGGCAAAAGCGTCCTTTTACAGCGTTGCTGGCATTCGATGATATGAGCGCATTCGGGGCGATCCGGGCGCTGACTCGGGCCGGAGTGCGCGTGCCGGAGCAGTGCTCAGTGATCGGCTTCGACGATGTTGCTACTTCCGCCATCTACACGCCCTCGCTGACCACGGTTCGCCAGCCCATGGAAGCCATGGGAGCCTCTGCGGTGGGGATCGTGGTCGATGGGATTAACGGCGTGCTGGAAAAGCGCGAAATCGCGGCAACGCATCGCAAAGTGGCGCCAGAACTGGTGGTCCGGGAATCCACACGCAGCGTTTCATGAGCGCCGGTATGGAAGCAAGCCGCGGCCGGATCGACTTTTAAAAAGAGAGTGATTCCGGTCACCGGGTGTCGTTTTTTCTTGACAGTCGATGTGGTACAAACGCACTATTCATACGTTTTAATAGTCCCCGCTAGGGTCTCAACCAAAACGGGAATTGGTGTCGAAGCGCGAGCCGGGTTAAGGCTTGCAAGAAAAACGGCAAAGCCGACTGAACCGGCGCGGGCATTGGTCCGCGCCATTGGGGAGCGATCATGAAATCTTCTCGTGTGCTATTAGGGATGTCGTTGGTCCTGATGCTGTGCGCCGGCGCCTGGGCACAAACCGGTTCGATTACCGGCACCGTGAAAGATCCCAGCGGGGCCGCGGTTGCCGGAGCCACCGTCATCGTCACCAGTCCTGAGCGCGGAATTACGCGCCAGACGACATCCAACTCTACGGGCGAGTACAACGAGTCGGCCTTGTCTCCCGGTTCATACGACGTCATTGTGACGGCGGCAGGCTTCAAGAAGTATGAAGCCAAGGGTGTGATCCTCGATGTCGGAGAGAAGGCTCGCGTCGATGCTCCGCTCGAAGTCGGAGCGATCAGTACCGAAGTGATTGTTCAGGGCGAGAATGTCGCGCAGGTGGAAACGCAATCCTCCGAACTGGCCGGCACGGTTACGGGCAAGGAAATCACGCAGCTCGAACTCAACGGGCGCAACTTCACGACTCTAGTCAGCCTGGTGCCCGGCGTCAGCAACCAGACGGGAATGGACGAGCCTCAGGTCGGCATTAATGGAAGCGTGTCATTCAGCATGAATGGCGGCCGCACTGAATACAACAACTGGGAGCTCGATGGCGGCGACAACATGGATAACGGCAGCAACGGAACGCTGAACGTCTATCCCAGCATCGACGCGATTTCGGAGTTCAAAGTTCTCACTTCGAACTACGGCGCGCAGTATGGCCGCAACGGATCGGGAACGGTCGAAGTGGAGACGAAGGGTGGAACGAAGTCGTTCCACGGCGATGCCTATGAGTTTGTGCGCAATGACATGTTCAACGCACAAAATTACTTCAACAGCACTGAGGCCGGCGGCACCGGCGTGGTTGCCCCGTATAAGAAGAACGATTTCGGTTACACGATCGGCGGTCCGGTGTACATTCCCGGGCTCTACAACCAGAAAAAAGAGAAGACCTTCTTCTTCTGGTCGCAAGAGTGGCGGCGAGACCGGCTTCCGGCTAGCTTCAATACTCCGGTACCCTCCACGGAGGAGCGGACGGGAAACTTCTCGGATTTGTGTCCGGGAGCAGACTGTCCCATCAACCCGGCCACGGGATTGCCTTTCCCGGGGAACCAGATCACTCCAACCGCGACGGGAACGGCTCTGCTACCACTCATCCCGCTGCCAACGCTCGATACTCCCGGACAGGCTATCTACAACACCAACGTATCGCTCCCGACGAATTGGCGAGAAGAGTTGTTCCGCGTTGATCACAACATTAACGACCACAACCGCGTGACTTTCCGCTACATCCACGATTCGTGGACGACACTTGAGCCTGGCCCGATCTGGGATTCTGCATCCTTCCCAACCGTCCAGACGTTCTTTAATGGACCTGGGATCAGCCTCGTGGCGCGCTTGACCAGCACGATCTCGCCCACGCTGCTCAACGAATTTGTCGCCAGTTACACCACGGATCACATCTCGTTTAAGTCGGAAGGCGCCTGGCAGATTCCGTCCGGCTTCTCGATGGGTTATCTGTACAACAATGGCGCGGGCGGCAAACTGCCGGCAATCAATGTCGGCTCTTCCGTCGGACCGGCTTATGGAGGTGGTTTCCAACTCGATCCAGACGGCATCTGGCCTGAAGGTCCGTACAACTCCAACCCGACCTACACGTATCGCGACAACATGACGAAGATCGTCGGACGGCACAACCTGCAATTCGGCGCCTACTTCGCCGCGGCACAGAAGAATGAGTTGAGCAGTGTCCAGGTCAACGGTTCGCTCACGTTCGATAAAGCATCGGCCAGCGTAATCGTGCCGAGCACCGGACTACCGCTGGGTACGGGTAATGCCTTCGCCGACCTGCTATTGGGAAACATCTCGAGCTTTTCGCAAGGCAGCAACCAGTTGAAGTTTTATAACCGGTACAAGATCGTCGAGCCCTATTTCCAGGATGACTGGCGCATAACGGATCGACTGACCCTGAACCTCGGGGTTCGTCTGAGTCTCTTCGGAACTTACCGCGATCGGTATCACCATGCTTACAACTGGGATCCCGGCGTCTATGAGGCAAACATCTCCACCGCGCCTCAGATTGACGTCAGTGGTGCGATTACAGGCAACGCGGGTGCGCTCATTCCGGGAGTCGGCAATCCATTGCTCGGTCTGGAGCAGTGCGGCGGACCCGGCGGCACCTACAACTTTGCCGGATATAACGCTGTGGTCGCCGGCAATTCCAACCCGGGTTGCTTGAAGGGACATCTCTTCAATCCTGCCCCGCGAATCGGTTTTGCTTATGACCTGTTCGGCGACGGCAAGACGGCTATCCGCGGTGGTTATGGCATGTTCTACGAGCACGCGAACGGAAACGAAGCTGACACCGAAGGAATGGAAGGACAGACTTCACCGTTGCTGCAAAGCGCGACGCAGAACAACATCCCGGGCTATGCCAACATCGGAAACACTGCATTGACCGGTGTAGCGCCGACCTTCCCCTCGAGCTTCCTGTCGATTCCAACCTCAGCCATCTGGCCCTACATGCAACAGTGGCACTTGGACGTTCAACATGAGTTTGCCGGGCACAGCGTGATGACTGTTTCCTACGTTGGCAGCAAGGGCACTCACCTCGGATTGCAACGCGACTTGAACCAGTTGTATCCGGTGGCGGCCTCGCTGAATCCCTATGGTCCAGGACAACCGATAACATCGGCGGACTGCAACGGAATTGCCCTCGACCCAACAACCGGGATCGCAACCGCGACTCCGGGAGGCGGGACTACGTACGGTGCAACCCAGGTTGGTGGCTGGGCTAACAACCTGGCGGTTGCCTGCGGTAACAGTGCCGACCCGTATCGGCCGTTCCCCGGGATTCACACCATCACCCGTCTGGAAAACCAGGCGAACTCAAACTACAACGCGTTACAGGTATCGGCTCGCAAGAGTGTAGGTTCCTTGAACCTGACCGCTGCCTACACCTACAGCCACTCGATCGACGATTCTTCGGACCGTTATGACAGCACGTTCGTCAACTCATACGATCCGACTTTGACACGCGCGAGTTCGAACTTTGACCAACGCCACATGTTGAACGTCGGATGGGTTTACGATCTGCCGTTCTTCAAAAAACCGGGAGTCGCGCACTCTCTGATTGGTGGGTGGGAGTGGTCCGGTATCGAATCGTTCGCAACAGGTGTGCCACTCACGGTCGTCAACGGTACTACATACGGTGACAATTCGGGCGTCGGCAATGATGTCGGAACCGCCAGGCATTTCTTTCCCAGACGTGGTTAGCAGTTCGACTTCCGGCATTCCACCAGCGAACCAGGTTTCATCATCTAGCTATGCCAAGTTTGGCATTAACCCTGGCGCGTTCGTGTTGCCGCAAGGTCTTACCTTCGGCGATGCGGGACGGAACGATATACGTAATCCATCCCGCCTCAACTTTGACATGGGAATCTTCAAGCACTTCGCGATCACCGAGAGCAAGGCGATTGAGTTCCGGGCGGAAGCGTTCAACGTCTTCAATCACACCCAGTTCTCGCTCGCTCCGATCGAAGGCACGGCTGGAGGTATCACGGCTTCCATGACTTGCACCGGGGGAGCGAACAACTCTGCCGGCGATCCGAGCTGTCTTGGACCGGGCGGAGCGACTTTCGGACAAATCAACAACGCCCATCTGGCGCGCATCCTGCAATTCAGCCTGAAGGTCCTCTTCTAGAGCGACCGTCAGCAGATTAGAAAACCCGGCCTCGCGAGAGGCCGGGTTCTTTTTTGCGCGGCTACGAAAGGGAATAGCTAAGAGTTCAGGAACGGGACCCGGAACCTACCGTCACCCGTGCTCCGACGGCATCCATGGCGTGTTCGAGGTCGGCGAGCAGATCGTCGGCGCTTTCGATCCCGACCGAGAGCCGCACCATCTGTTCGGTCACACCCATCTTTTCGCGCTGCTCAGCGGAGATCATCGCATGCGAAGTGAGCACCGGGATCGACACCAGGGACTCAACTCCACCCAGGCTCGTAGCCAGCGTAAACATGCGCATGGCCTCGCTGACGCGGCGCGCATCCTCTCCCGTGCCTTCGACTTCGAAGGTGACCATGCCGCTGCCGCCGCTCATCTGCTCGCGCGCGACCGCGTATTGAGGGTGGCTCTTCAAGAACGGGTAATAGACGCGCCGCACTTTAGAGTGCTGCTCCAGGAACTCAGCAACTCGCAGCGCATTCTCATTCTGTCGCGCCACGCGGACCGCGACGGTCTTCATGCCACGAATCAGCAGCCAAGCCGCGTGCGGATCCATGCAATTGCCGAGCGTTGTACGCGTCTCCCAAAGCTGATCCATTAATTCTTGCCGTCCGCATATCACGCCGCACGTCAGATCGGCATGCCCGCTCAGATACTTGGTCCCCGAATGCATCACCAGGTCGATACCGTATTCCGCGGGATGCTGGTTGATCGGTGTGCCAAAGGTGCTGTCGACCATGCTGATCAGGCCATGCTGCTTTGCCAAAGCCGCCGTCTTCTTGCAGTCGACCACACATAACGAAGGATTCGTCGGCGATTCCAGATAGAGCATTTTCGTATTGGGCTGGATCGCCCGCGCGTGCTGATCGTAGTCTGTCGTGTCCACGAAGGTGGTTTCGATCCCCAACTTTGGCAGCCACTGCGAAAGAAATTTGGTGACGCCACCGTAGATGTCGCGTTGGGCAACGATGTGGTCCCCGGCTTTGAGGAGCGCCAACAGCGTTGTGGTGATCGCTCCCATGCCTGAGGCGAAAGTGCGCGCCCCTTCCGTGCCTTCCAGCGCCGCCAGGGTCTGCTCCGCCAGCGTAATGGTCGGATTGCCCCACCGCGTGTAATAGCGGTCGGTCGATGTCACTTGCACTTGCTCATCGTTGTCCGCGACCTCGAAGGTCGACGTCTGGTAGATCGGCGGAACGACTGGACCATTCTTCTTCTTGAAGTCGGACGCTCCGTGCACGGCAGCGGTTTCAGGACGGCGATTGCGCGGTTTCATGGCTTCCTCACCCTCAAGACTAATGGCCGCGATTCAACTGGGGCAAGCAAAAGCGCGCCGCGCACCATTTATAATGCCCAATTCACCAACTATGGACCTGGGACTGAAAGATCGCGTTGCCTTGGTAGCCGCGTCCAGCCAAGGACTGGGGCTCGCCACCGCGGAGGCGTTCGCTGCCGAGGGCTGCCAAGTTGCCATGTGCGCCCGCAATCAGAAAGCTCTTGAAGCCGGCGCGGAAAAAATCAAGAGGCAGCATAAAGTCGACGTCCTGACGGAGGCGTTTGACGTGACCGATCCGGCCGCCGTGAGCCATTTCGTTGCAGCGGTGGCTGCCAAGTCCGGCAGCGTTGATATCTGCGTGACCAATGCTGGAGGTCCACCAGCCAAGGGATTTCTGGCCTCCACGCTGGAAGACTGGCAAAAGGCGATCGATGCCAATTTCCTGAGCACGGTTTATTTCGCGCGCGAGGTGATCCCCCACATGCAGAAGAAGCATTGGGGACGAATCATCACGATTACATCGATCACAACCAAGCAGCCGGTGCCTGACCTTGTGCTTTCGAACGCGGTCCGCGCGGCCGTGGTCGGACTAGTGAAGAGCCTGGCGAATGAGTTTGGCAAGGATGGAATCCTGGTCAACAATGTGGGGCCCGGATTTACGGCAACAGATCGGTTGAAGGAGTTGGCCAAAGCGCGTTCCGCTGCCACGGGCAAGAGCGAGCAAGAGATTTTTGATGCGTGGGCTGCCGACGCTCCGCTGAAACGGCTGGGTGACCCGCGCGAACTGGCGGAAACCGTCGTGTGGCTGGCGTCGGAGCGCGCGTCGTACATCACTGGCCAGACCGTACTCGTCGACGGCGGTATGTATAAGGGATTGTGAATTACAGCTGTGAGCTATGAGTTTCGAGCCAACAGCAAACGACGCCGCTCGAAACTCATAGCTCGCAGCTCTCGGAGATTCATGCGATCAATCGCTTCACGAATGTCAGTCATGAGCGGAGAAGGAGC
Organism: uncultured Acidobacteriota bacterium; assembly: GCA_963787685.1. Classification (GTDB taxonomy): domain Bacteria; phylum Acidobacteriota; class Terriglobia; order Terriglobales; family Acidobacteriaceae; genus Sulfotelmatobacter. Next base: position 663,200 of record CAWBED010000013.1, on the reverse strand, counting down.
TCTTTCCGTCTTCGCACGGGCCAAGGAACTCGAAGCCCAGGGCCGTTCCATCATCCATCTCGAACTCGGAGAACCGGACTTCCATCCGGGGCAGTCGGTCATTGACTCGGCGGCGAAGGCATTGGCCGAAGGCAAAGATCGGTATTGCGCGGTCGCAGGAGTTCCGGCGCTTCGCGAAGAGATCGCCAGCTATCTCGCGCGCACCCGCAGTATTCAAGTTTCGCCGGCCAACATTGTGATTGCTCCCGGCTGCAAGATCGCGCTCTTTCAATCGATGATGGCGCTGCTGGAGCCGGGCGACGAAGTGCTGTATCCGGATCCCGGGTTTCCGGGGTATCCGTCGATTACTCTTGGCCTTGGCGCCGTACCTGTGCCGTTCACGCTTTCGGCGCGTAATCATTTCCAGCCCGATCCCGATGAGGTCGCGAGAAAAATCACGCCGCGCACCCGCATGCTGCTGACGAATTCTCCCGGCAATCCCACAGGAACGGTCTATGCCGATGCCGTGCAGCGCGCACTCGCCGAACTCGCAGTCAAGCATGACCTGTGGGTGCTGTCGGATGAGATTTACGCGCGCATTATTTATGACGGTGAATATTTGTCGATGCTGCGTTACCCAGGAATGACGGAGCGCACGCTGATCATTGACGGATTCTCAAAGAGCTTTGCCATGACCGGATGGCGGCTGGGATATACCGTGGCTCCCCCTGAGGTGGTTCCGGCACTGAACATGATGGCGGTTAACACCTACACTTGCGTCGCGGAATTCACTCAATATGCAGCGATCGACGCGCTGCGCGACCGCGAAGGCAACACGCCCCACATGGTCGGAGAGTTCGCACGACGGCGGCAGCAGTTCGCCAATGATCTGAATCGCGTTCCCGGCTTCCGCTGCCTTCCCCCCGATGGCGCGTTCTACGCCTGGGTCGATATCACCGGGACCGGCGTGAGCGCTGAGGATCTGTGCCGCATCCTGCTCGAGGATGCCGGCGTCGCCGCCATTCCGGGCGCGGCTTTCGGTCCCTCGGGCAAGGATTTCATTCGTTTCTCGTTCGCGTCGTCGATGGCGACTTTGAAAGAGGCTGTGGAACGCATTGAGAAGGTATCAACGGCGTGGCAGGGAACCGCGGCCGTCCGCTGAAATTGCCCGGTGAAGGGTCGTCAGCAGATTTGCAATTCTTGTTTCGAGGCACATCCATGCGACTGGCAAGTCGAATTGTATTCATGTTAGCGGTGAGCAGTTTGTGCGCAGCCCAGGCTCGGCCGTTTCCGGGGCCAGACGTTCAGCAGATCTACCAGCGGCTTCTGCCCCAGATCGAAAAGATTCCGGCGTTCGATCACCACGCGCACCCCGGGTATGCTGACGATCCCGATGTGGACGCGATGGCCGCTCCTCCGAACCTCAGCGAGGCGCTCCGCACGCGCGATGACAATCCGGAGCTCGCAGCGGCTGCTAAGGCGCTCTTCGGATATCCGTACAACGATCTTTCTCCCGAGCACGCGAAATGGTTGCTCGACAAGAAGAACAGCTTAAAGAGCGAGCTCAAAGGCACGGCGTATTTCGACTCGATCCTCGACAAAATCAATATTGAGAGTTCGGTCGCGAATCGCGCCATGATGGCTGATTATCTCGATCCGAAACGGTTTGCCTGGGTTTTCTTTGCCGACTCGTTCATGTGGCCGTTCAACAATGAGCGCGAAACCGGGCGCAATCCCGATGATGGAGTCTACATTCCCCTGCAGGAAAAAATGCTTCACCGCTGGATGCAGCAGGAAAACGTGACGAAGCTTCCTGCCACGCTTGATGATTATCTGAAGTTCATCAGTCAGACGCTCGAGGACAATTCAAAACGCGGCGGCATCGCCATGAAGTTCGAAGTTGCCTACTTTCGGCCCACGACATTCGGCGATCCCACTCGCGCCCAGGCGGAAGACATTTACCAGCGCTACGCGGTAGGCGGAATCCCAACGGAGAAGGAGTACCGCACTTTCCAGGACTTCATTTTCCGATATCTGGTGCTGGAAGGCGGACGGTTGCATCTGCCCGTACATATTCATACCGCGGTCGGCATCGGCGACTACTTCAACCTGTCGCAAAGCAACATCATGAATCTGGAGAGTGTGCTGCGCGATCCTCGCTATGCGTCCACCACGTTCGTCATGATTCATGGCGGTTACCCGCTGGAGCGCGAGGCCATCTGGCTGGCGGCGATGAAGAATGTGTACCTGGATTCTTCATTCGGAGAACTCGCGCAATATCCTTCCGCATTCAAGGACACGCTGAAAATGTGGCTGGAAACTTTTCCCGACAAGATCACCTTTGGCACTGACTGTTTCCCTTACAATCAGGTGCTAGGGGCGGAGGAAAGTTACTGGCTCGGAGTGCAGTCATCCCGCATGGCTCTGGCCGCTGCACTGGCGGAGATGATCTCCGAAGGAGAAATCAGCGAGCCGCGCGCGCTGGAATTAGCTCACGCCTACCTGCACGACACAGCTGTGAAATTGTACGGAGGGCGAGTGCACTGACTCCGGGTGCGGCGGGAATTCCGAAAGAGAGTCTTGGAGAGTTTCATGGGCAAGGGATACTGGATTACTTTTTACCATTACGTTGCGAATCCTGCGGTCTTGACCGAATACGTTAAGCTTGCAACGCCGGTAGTGCAGGCGCATCGAGGACGGTTTCTCTCGCGAGGCATGCCCGTCAAGACGTATGAGGCAGGATTGCCGGAGCGTTCCGTCGTAGTTGAATTCGACAGTGTGCAAGATGCCATCGCCGCCTATGAAAGCCCCGAGTACAAGAAGGCAATCGAGGTTTTGGGAGACGCCAAACGAGATGTTCGCATTCTGGAAGGCATTTCGTAACTGCCGAGCGCATTCTGAGTGAAAGAAACAGACATCATGCCAAAATCGAAAAAGCCAAAATCGAAACAGCTGAAGTCAAAGCAGAAAGTGAAATCTACCAGTCGTCCCGCCGAGAAGACTCGCCGTGCAGTGCGGCCGGTTGCGCAGCCAGCGGCGAATTCAACGCCGCTGCAATACGTCCCATGGCACACGATTCCACTCGAGGACTTGAACCCGCTGCTGCAGCGCCAGTTCGTTGTTGGCCAGGAAGTCATGCTGGCTCGCGTGTTGCTGAAAAAAGGATGCATCGTTCCCGAGCACAGCCATCACAACGAGCAGGTCACTTACATCCTCGACGGAGCGCTGAAGTTTTGGATCGATGGGAAAGAAATCGTCGTCCACGCCGGGGAAGTTCTCTGCATCCCGTCGAACATGCCGCACAAGGCGGAAGCGCTGGTCGACACGGTGGATCTTGATGTCTTCACTCCGCCACGCGCCGACTGGATCAACAAGACCGACGACTACTTGCGGGGAAAGAAATAGTCCCGCTCATGGCTTCTGAACGTACCGTAGCCCGGGATGTATCGGTGGAGTTTCGATTCCGCTGTATCGCTTGCGGCAACCTCAGCGACTCCGCGAGCCAGAACTTTCGCTGCGCGGAGTGCGGCGATCTATTGGAGATCACCTACCCGCACTGGAAGGAATCGCGCCCGGATGCGGCCCAGCTGAAATCCACGTGGCGTGACCGCCGTCTTTCCTCAAACGCGATCGATCTGAGCGGCGTCTGGCGATTCCGCGATCTTTTGCCTGCGCTTGAAAACGATCAGCAGGCGATTACGTTGCGGGAAGGGAATACTCCGCTGTACGAACTTCCGCGGTGTGCCCACATCACAGGCGTGCCTCGATTGTTCGCCAAGCATCAAGGGATGAATCCCACGGGATCGTTCAAAGATGCAGGCATGACGGTTGCTGCCACGTTCGCGCGCCGCGCCGGATTCCGCTGGGTTGCCTGCGCCTCGACCGGGAATACGTCCGCATCAATGGCCGCCTACGCTGCCCGCGGAGGCATGCGCGGGCTGGTACTGGTCCCTGAAGGGAAGATTTCATGGAGCAAGCTTTCCCAAGCGCTCGACTATGGCGCCGTCACCTGCCAACTGCGCACTGACTTCGACGGATGCCTGCGACTGCTGCAGGAACTCGTTCTGCGCGCTCCGGTCTATCAGTTGAACTCGATCAATCCTTTTCGACTCGAGGGCCAGAAGACGCTAGCCTTCGAACTGCTCGAACAACTCGACTGGCAGCCACCCGACCACATCATCGTGCCAGGCGGAAACCTGGGAAACAGTTCCGCGATTGGCAAGGCGCTCGTCGAAATGCGAGACCTCGGGCTGATTTCGCGACTGCCGAAGCTTTCGGTGATTCAGGCAGAAGGCGCCAACGCGCTGGTACGCACGCTGCGCGAGGCGGCGGGCCAGCGCCTTATTAATGTGTCTGCTGAAACTCGAGCCACCGCGATTCGCATTGGCAATCCTGCTTCATGGAAGAAGGCCGTTCATGTGCTCGAAGCTACGGACGGCGCTTGCGAGCAAGTCACCGAAGTGGAGATCGCGCAGGCCAAAGCTGAGATCGGAGCTGAGGGCATTGGCTGCGAGCCGGCCTCGGCCGTAACGCTCGCAGGATTGAAAAAGTTGGTGAAGCAGGGATTTGTGCAGCCCAACGAAACCGTCGTGCTGGTGCTGACAGGAAACCTGTTGAAGGATCCTGATTTCACCATCGAATTCCATCGCGGCGAGTTGTTCAAGGGAACAAAGGACGAGCCTGCGAGCGCGGCGCTCAGTGCGCTGCAACGTCCGCCCGTCGTCCTGGACGCTACGCTCGATGCCGTGATCCGAACCTTGGAACAAGCCGAAAGATCCTGATCGGAACCATGCCCTCCAAAACCAGAAGCCGCGCGCCGTTCCGCATCTCGCTACCTGCGACTTCCGCCAATCTTGGCCCGGCGTTCGATGCGGCTGCGCTTGCCATGGACTTCCGGATCCACGTCGCTGCGCGTGCGGCGGACGACTTCTCGATTGTCGCCAGAGGCCGTGACGAAGGTATTTGCGGCAAGGTCGAGAATCACCTCATCCTTAATACGTATCGTGAAGTTCTCGCAAGCTCGGGCCACAAGATCGTGCCGCTCGCACTGCGAGTTGCGAACGAGATCCCGATCGGCAAAGGATGTGGCTCTTCGGCGGCCGCACGTCTGGCAGGCATCGCTCTGGCCGTGCATTTTGGACGGCTCCGCTGGAATGATGCACAGATCATCGGCGAAGCCTCGCGCCGTGAGCATCATCCTGACAACGCATCTGCCGCATGGATGGGTGGTCTCACCGTCGCGCGTATGTCGGGTGAAGCCGAAGCGCAGATTGTCTCTGTTCGCCCGAAAGGGAAGTGGCCACTGTTGCTTGCCGTCCCCGAGCAGAGCCTTCCGACCGAAGAAGCGCGCCGCGTGCTACCCGCACAATATTCGCGAGCGGACGCGGTGACCAACATTCAAAATTCGATGATGCTGCTGGCCGCCTTCACTCAGGGGCGTCCCGATCTGCTCTCGGCTGCGCTCGAAGACCGCATCCATCAGCCTTATCGCGCAGAGCTGTGTCCGCTGCTGCCGTCGCTTCAGCAACTGAAATCGAAAGATGGAATTCTTGGTGCAGCCCTGAGCGGCGCAGGACCGTCTGTTCTTATGTTTCTTGATCCTCGAGCGTCAGTAAAGAAAGTGCAGAAGATGGTTGCCTCCCATCTTGCAAAGACCCAGCTGACGGCGGAACTCATTCCGACGTCCATCACGCTGCGTGGAGCACGATTCTAGATCTACGTAGAGCCGCTTCGGCCGTGCGATCGAAATCGAGTTTGTCTCGATGGCTAAGATCCTTCCGCACGTGCTTTTCCCAAAGTGGGCCGATGCACGCTCAAAAAGCGTGTTTTGCGTTGCTTCCCCTCCTCCTCCTTTCGATACTGTTTCGTGAAAGTCATACGAGTCAGCCGCTCTTCTCTCCTTCCCATCCTGATTTGTCTCCTTCTGTCTGGCACACGCGCAAGAAACGAGGCAGGTAGTTCCTGTAACCGCTGCGTCCACCGCTCGCGCAGAAAGAATGAAGCGAGGCAATGAATGGTTCTATCGCGGCCGAACTTTGCGCGGGCAATCTTCAGCAGAGCTCCGCAAACGCGCCTATCAATCGAAGTTAAGGATGCGGGTCGCGCGCGCTGACTCGCAAGTGAGCGGCCAGACCTCACTCTCATCAGGCTCATGGACGGCGCTCGGGCCAGTCCCTCTTGCTTCGGACGCAACCGGCAATGGCACGCAGGACTATCATCAGGTCGCTGGACGAGCCACCGCAGTTGCCATCGATCCCGCCGATCCAACCGGAAACACCGTCTACATCGGTGGTGCGCAGAGTGGAGTTTGGAAGTCCATCAATGCGGCCAATGTTACTGCCAACACCGTGACATGGATGCCGCTGACCGACACGCAAGCCACACTTTCCATCGGGGCTCTCGCAATCCAGCCCGGCAATACGGATCCGACAAAATCTGTGATTCTTGCGGCCACCGGTGAAGCAGATAATTCCAGCGATTCTTATTTTGGACTCGGCATCCTGCGCTCCACCGACGCCGGCAATACATGGACGTTGATTTCTACCGCGAACAACGGCGCGCTCTCGTTCAGTGGTCTCGGCGGCACTCGCATGGCCTTCAGCAGCGCCACTGGACAGACAAACACGGTTGTCTCTGCAATGGCCACGACCTCAGAGGGGATGGTCGACGGCGCAGTGACGGCCGGCACGACGCGTGGCCTCTACACTTCGCGCGACGCGGGGCAGAGTTGGACGTACGACGCTTTATCTGATCCCGGCGGAGCGACTGACGCCACGTCTGCTACTTCCGTCGCATACAACGCGGTGGCAGCCCAGTTCTTCGTATCCGTTCGCTATCACGGTTTCTACAGTTCTCCCGATGGTGTTACATGGACTCGACTCGCCAATCAACCTGGTGGCGCGGTTCTTGGCACGTCCGCTTGCCCGCCTCAGTCGACGTCGAATAATTACGCGTGCCCCATCTACCGCGGAGAGATCACCGTCGTTCCCGGACGAAACGAGATGTATGCCTGGTACGTCTATCTCTCGTCGAATGGCAGCCCGGTCGACGGTGGCATCTGGGAAAGCGTGAATGGCGGCGCGTCATGGAGCTCCATCTCCGGCACTGGCATCGCCAACTGCGGAGATGTCGAGGGATGCGGTGTAGACGACGGAGCCTATAACCTCGAACTGCAGGCTGTCCCGAACGGAGCCGACACCGACCTCTACGCGGGCGCCGTGAATTTATACAAATGCTCGATCACGTCGGTGAATCCGACTTGCGCTGTGACGCCTTTTATCAATCTCACGCATGCCTATGGATGCGATCCGATCGCCGCACCCGCGCACGTGCATCCCGCCCAGCATGCATTAGCGTCATTGATCCCCGGAACCGGGAGCGATTCTGGCAATGCGCTTTTGTATTTTGCGAACGACGGCGGGATTTATCGCGCACTCAACGGATACTCCGGCCTTACCACTGGGTCGTGCAGCGGAGTGAACCAATTCGACGATCTCAATCAGAATCTCGGTTCCATGACCCAGTTCATTACCTTTTCCCAACACCCGACCGATTCCAACACGATGTTTGGAGGCGCGCAGGGCAACGGCTTTCCAGCGACCAGCCAGGCGACGACTAATCCGAGTTGGCTCAACGTTCTCGGCGGCGATGGCGGCTTTAATGCAATCGATCCCACCGCGACCTCGAATTGGTATGGCTCGAATCCCGACGTTCCTCCCGGCGGCCTTGGCATTCAACTCTGTTCCAGCGGCGTGAACTGCAACGACAGCGGATTCGATTTTGTGGTTACCAGCAACACGGTAGGCGGCGACGATGGTGGTTTCTATTCTCCTTATATTCTGGACCAGCATTCCTCGACGTCGATGCTGGTCGGCACCTGTCGCGTTTGGCGCGGGCCACGTCTTGGCGGAGCATTTGTCGCGTTGAGTCCGAACTTCGATACGTTCGGTTCGGGGACATGTTCCGGAAGCGAAGTGAATCAGGTACGAGCGTTGGCGACCGGAGGCGTGACCGATAACAGTGGTTCCAGCGTGATCTACGCCGCGACCAACGGATTAGGTCCGCTCGAGGGCCCGCTCGAAACGCCCGCTGGTGGCCGCATCTGGGTGACGACGGACGCATCCGCCGGAATCCCTGCGTTTGCCGATGTCACTAACAACGGCCCGCAAGGAAACATCAATCCGAATCAGTATCCAATTTCCAGCGTTGTGACGGACTCATCCGACGCGACCGGCAACACTGCGTACCTGACCGTGATGGGCTTCACTGGTGGCGCGGGACACGTTTGGAAAACGACAAATGCCGGCGCGACTTGGACTGATTTCACCGCGAACCTTCCTGATTCACCGGCCAACGCTGTGGTTGTCTATCCCCCGTTGGCACAGGTCTACGTCGCCACCGATGTCGGCGTCTTCGGAAGCTCGACGAAAACTCCGAGCTGGACGGAACTTGGTCCGATCTCAAGCACCAACCAGCCTGGATTTCTTCCCAACGTTGCGGTAACCGCTTTGGGAGTCTTCGCTGCCGGGGGCCAGCAATTGCTGCGCGCGTCAACGTATGGGCGGGGCATATGGCAATTCAATCTCGTGGTCACGCCTGATTTTCAGTTAGTGGTCAGTAACACACCGCTAACAGTCTTTGCTGGACAATCTGCCGCCTTCAACGGAACAGTTGCTGCACAGAACGGATATACAAATTCGGTGACCCTGAGCTGTGTCGCAGGGACGACCTCTCCGCCGAGTACCTGTTCGCCTTCGCCCTTGAGCTTGACTCCCGGTTCGAAGACGCCGTTCACCGTGACCGTCGGGGGCACGGCCGGAGACTATAGCTTCAATATTCAAGCGGCCGGATCCGATATTAATCACCTCACACACGCGGTTCCGGTGACCCTGCATTTGGTCAGTGTAGGGCTGACGACGCCGTCGCCAGCAACTGAGAACGTTCCACGCGGCACTACTTCGTCTCCTGTCAGCTTCCAGGTCACTGCCGCCGGATCATTTAGTCAAAGTGTGACGGTTTCGTGCTCCACGAACATAGCGAACGCAACCTGCGCTCTAACTCCGGGAGCCACCGTTTATCCCACGGCGGCAACTCCTGTGGTGATGACGGCCAGCGTTGCTATTCCGGCTGCCACTAGTGTCGGCAGTTATCCCATCACCATTCAAGCTACAACGGCCGGGGTTTCTCCACTCACAACTTCGTTCACACTCAATGTGACCGCGAACCCGGATTTCATTCTCTCCGAGCCGAGTTCATTCCCCGAGGTAAATGCGGGTAGCAGCGGCACAACAGGATCTATTTCGATTGTCTCGCAGGACGGCTTCAGCGGCACCGTTACTCTGACGTGTCCCGCAACGTATGGAGCCGGCAGTTGTGGCATCAGTCCCAGCACGGTGAGTTCATTTCCTGCGAGCTCAACCCTGACCATCAATGCCACGAGCCTCGCCGCTGGCGCGTATACGCTCACTATCAGCGGAACGTCGGGAGCAGTCGTGCATACGCTGCCGGTGGCGTTCAACGTTGGCGACTATTCGCTGTCCGCGCCGCAGACTCTGACCGCTGTTCCTGGCGCGACGGCGACGGCCAACCTCAAATTCACGTCCTCGTTCTCTTATACCGGAAAGATCAACGCTACTTGCGACGCCAGCGCATTGCCGAGTGCGACATGCACGCTATCGCCGGGCAATCCGATTTCTCTGGCCAGCGGAGGCACGGCCAATTTCATCGCAACCATCAATACTCCGAATGATGCGGTGACAGGAACCTACAACATCAAGATCAACGCGCAAGATACGACTGGAGCGCCAAGTCATGCAGCTACCATCGCGCTTACACTCGAACAGGATTTTCTTGTTAAGTCTTCCACGCCGAGCCAGACGGTGACAGCCGGGCAGACAAGCGGCCCGTACAACTTGACAGTGCAGCCAATCGGAGCATCTTTCAATGCCGCTGTTTCGCTCGCGTGTACATCAGGCCTCCCACCGCAGGCGCAGTGCAGTTTCAGCCCTTCGGGCCCGATCACGCCGGGCAATTCGGCGGTCGATGTTGTGATGAGCATTTCCACCAAGTCGAGCAAGGCTACTGTGTACGCCGGACATTCTTCGATCTTCTTCTCGGCGTTGTTGCTGTTCCCTCTGTTCTTCTTTTTGGGAGAATCACCAAGAGCCACACCGAAGCGCAAGCGGGGTCTGATCCGTGCGACGGTGCTTTTGACCCCACTGATTTTGTTACTTCTGTCGTGCGGAGGCGTCAGCAGCGGCGGCAACGGAAATAGCGGAAGCGGAGGCAGTTCGCCCACTTCGCCGACCCTTTATCAAGTCACAGTCACCGGTACATCCGCCGGGAACGCCGCCCGATGCCGGACAAAGTACCGTCGTCAGTCTCGTCGTAAACTGAGTGCTCGCCACGGCGCTTTCTCTGGCGATGTCGATATGACCGATTCCCGCTACAGCGTCATCATCATCGGTGGAGGAGCCGTCGGTCTTGGCGTGGCTCTCGAAATCACGCGACGTTTCCCTCGCCTGCGTCTCCTGCTGCTCGAGAAAGAAGATCGCGTCGCTCGCCACCAGAGCGGACACAACAGCGGAGTCATTCACTCCGGCGTCTATTACAAGCCGGGATCGTTGAAGGCGTGCTTGTGTGTCTCCGGAGCGGCGGCCATGATCGCGTTCTGTCGCCAGCATGGAATTCCACACAACGTCTGCGGAAAAGTAATTGTCGCGACCCAGGAAGACGAACTGCCACGACTGGAAGAATTGCGCAAGCGCGGCGAGGCCAACGGATTAACCGGACTTCGAATGATCGGTCCGGAAGAATTGCGCGAGATCGAGCCTCATGTCATGGGCTTATGTGCGCTAGTCGTGCCCTCGACGGGCGTGACGGATTACGCTCTAGTCTGCGATAAGTATGCTGAGCTGATTTCCGGTAACGGCGGCACAGTTTTAACCAGCACCGCGGCAACCGGGATCAAGCGTTCGGATTCCGAAATCACGGTTGAAACGACGCTCGGAGCTTTCTCAACCACCGCCCTCATCAACTGCGCCGGGCTTCATAGCGATCGCATCGCCCGCATGGCGGGAGACGATCCCGGCGTCATGATCGTGCCTTTCCGCGGCGAATATTACGATCTCGTGCCGGATCGCGCCTCGCTCGTTCGCGCCCTGATCTATCCCGTGCCCGACCCGCGGTTCCCCTTCCTGGGAGTCCACTTCACCCGACGCATCACCGGCAAGGTCGACGCCGGGCCGAATGCCGTTCTCGCACTCGCGCGCGAAGGGTATCGCCACACGGACATCAATATTCGCGATCTCGGATCATCCCTGGCATTTCCCGGATTATGGCGGATGGCTCGCCAGCACTGGCGAAATGGACTCGGCGAGTGGCATCGCTCGCTATCGAAGTCAGCGTTCGTTCGAGCTCTGCAACGGTTACTTCCGGAAGTCGGAGAGAATGATCTTGTTCCGGGCGGCTCTGGCGTGCGCGCACAGGCTTTGAAACCCGACGGCACGCTGGTCGACGACTTCCAGTTCGTGCCGTCCGGCAAAGTGCTGCACGTGCTGAATGTTCCCTCGCCCGCCGCCACAGCGTCGCTGATGATTGGCAAGGCAATCGTCGACACCGCCGCGGCGAATTTGGGTCTCGCCTAACTCCTAGAAATTCAGCTTCAGCGACATCTGGATCTGCCGTGGGCTCCCGATCGTTTTATTCGTGATGCCCAGGCCGCTCAGCGTCGGGCACACATACAGCGCGGTGTAGGTTGTATCGCATGGTGGAAGCGTCGAAGGTGTACCAACGACAGGGAAGCCGTTGAAGTTTATGTTCTGGCTCACGTCATCGATCGGAATATCGAAGCTCGCGGTGTTCGTGAGGTTGAAAATATCCAGCGTGTACTTCAGCGTGAAACGCTCGGTAATTTGCAGAGTCTTTCCCACAGAGATGTCTGCACGGCGCTGCCATGCCTGCCGGAAGATATTTCGTTGTCCGCTGGCAATAAAGTTCGTTTCATAGGGATCATTTGAGGGAATCGCCCCATTCAACGCCCCTGGAGCCAGTAAAGGCAGGCCGAAGCAAGCGGCATTCAGAGCAGGCTTCCCGGGTGTTGCACCCGAAGCTCCCGTAAGCGCCTGCTTAGGAGAGCAGCCTGCCAGCGGAACGATCGGATTGGTGATTCCGTCGTTCACGCCGTAGAAGATGCTTCCCACGGCGCCCGAGTAATCGACGACGCTATACGGCTGTCCGCTTTGGAGTACCGTCAGGCCGGAGATGGCCCATCCGTCGGCCAACATTCCCTTCAACGACGTTGCAGAGAAGAACTTCGGCAGTTCGTAGGTATAGCTGAAGTTGATCACGTGCTTTCGATCGAAGTCGGACAAGCCGTATCCGGATCGCAGATCGAGCGGGTTGTTGCCGTTGTAAAACAAGCCCATCGCGCTCTGTTCGTCGGTGGCGTGCGAGAAGGTGTACGAGAAGCCAACCCGCAGTCCGTGGCTCATGCGTTTTTCCACGTGCGTTTGTAGCGCATGGTAGGCCGAGATTCCGGCCGCGGTGTAAGACTCCGATTCCGACGAGTACCCGATGTAGGGAACACGCAGGTCAACGTTTCCGCCCTCGAACGTTTGTAAGTACGGTTGCCCATTGGGCAGCGTGTAAGGATCAAAGAAAGCATCGGCGAGGATCGAGTAGCCGTAGGTGTAGTCCTGCTCAAACGGAGTTCCTTGGCGAATGGGGCTGCTCGGAGACGCAATCTGCGCCTGGTTGAACGGCAAGGGGACTACGGCATGACGCCCCAGGTTGCCGACGTAGCCGATCTCGACCGCGAGATCGTTCCGCGGCTGCCACTGAATATCCAGCGTCTGGTTCATGGTGTACGGAAGCTTGTTCGCGCGGTTGTAATCCGCGAACGAGAACAGCGGAATTCCGGATGAAATTGCACTTGCGTTAGGGAGGGCCAGGTCGGCAGGGTTGCCGCTTGGACCGGGCCCCAGAGTATTTCCCCAGGGCGCTTCAAAGTTGCTGCAAACCGTGTACCCAAACGGGCTGCAGGTCTGCGAATTCACCCATGGAGGAGTCTGGTTGACGCCGAATGGGCCGCCCGCGATCACGCCCGATGCGAATCCCGGCGAGAGATAGGTGAACAACTCGCCGCGATCGTAGTAAAGACCCCATCCCGCCCGGACCACCAATTTGTCGTTGAACTTCCTCGGGCTCCAGGCGAGTCCCACACGCGGCGCCAATCCCCATTGCCGTCCCGTGAGCGTTGAATTGCTCACGCCCTTTGTCGGAAAGTCTGGATTGTTTCCGGCGACGATAAATCCGTTGGAAGTGATCGTGTCCGAGGTCGCGTCATAGCTGTACTTTGAGGGATCGAAGTTGAAGATGCGCCCGTTCTTCTCGGTCAGGCCGCCGTGATAATCGAAGCGGATGCCGGCGCTGAAACTGAGATTAGGACGGATCTGAAACTTGTCCTGCGCAAACCATCCTGACTCGTTCGACCGGTAATAGCGATTGGCGTCGCCTTGCAGGAAGTTGGTCGTGATAAAGCCATCAGCGGTGTAGTCAATCGGCAACCCTTGCAGAAAATTGTCGAAACTCGTAAAGCCGATCATGCCGGTATTGGTTCGCTGATCGCGGGCATTTAATTGAGTGTAGGAGTAGCTGCCTCCGAAAGTGACAGTGTGCTTGCCATGATTCCAAACAGCATTCGCAGACGGCATCCACCGGTTCTGAAAGATGCCGGTGAAGGCGCCCTGTGAGGCCGCCGTCGAGCCTATGTTCAGTCCGGCATTAAAAGGTCCGCATGGGGCTGACGGATCGCACCCGCCGGTATTTTGCGGAGAGAAATTTCCCAAGTCATCCACGATCGTGATGCCGGGAAATACATTGGATCCGAACGCATTGATCCCGATCGCAGAAGGGGTAAACGGCTGTCCGATCGTGCTGTAGATCTTCTCCCGAATGAACCCGAATACCTCGGCGACGCTGAGGTTTGGCCGAATCGCCTGCGTGTTCGTAATGGACGCAACCTGGCTGCCGGCGTCCAAGTGCTGCGTGAATCCCTGGACCGACGAGAACCCAAACGGCGCCGTGCTCGGATCGTGCTGGTAGTAGTACTTCAAAGAGAGCGTGTCCTTCGACGTCGCCAGGTAATCGAGATTCGTGGAGGCTTTGTCCGCGATGAAATACGCAGGCTGCGTAATAAAAACATTTTCCGGAAAATTTAGTGTTGGAGTGAAATTGGGATTCGCCGAGGGAATCATGTACTGACCATTTGGCAGCTTGTAATTCAGCATCGCGAATGCCACTGGGTCGATGTCTCCTGCCGCGGACCCCACGATCGGATTTACGGATGAGAAAAAGTTCGCATTTGCAACATTCGCTAGTGCTGCCGGGCTCCGATCGTCGGTCAGTCCAAACGGCACGGCCGTTCGCGAGGTACCAATCTCCAGGTCGGAAACATGCGTGTGCTCATAGCTGCCGTACGCGAACAACTTGTCCTTGATGAGCGGTCCGCCGATTCCACCGCCGACAATGTATCGGTGCAATTGCGGCACTTTTTCGTTCGCCGGGATGTTCGGATCCTGGTTGTAAAAATAGGGTGCCGCATTCATCGCATCGGTCCCGCGGTGGCCATAAAGAGTGCCGTGGATCGCATTCGTGCCCGAAGCGGTGCTCATGTCGATGTGCGCACCGCTGGTCGATCCCTGCTGAGCGTCATACATCGAAGTATTCACGCGAACTTCCTGCACCGTTTCCGGAGCCGGTGTCGGCAGTGCCTGGCCCACGGCAAGATACGGTGACGCCGTACTCTGCAAAATCTCCGCAGTCGTGCTGCCCGCGCCCGCAATGCCCGTGTTGTTCACGATGCGGGCCGAGGCGACCGAACTCGTGCTCTTGCCATTGAACAAGTTGCTGGCGTCCACGCCGTTGAGCAGAAATGTGTTGCTGGTATCGCGCTGTCCATTGGCCCAGATGGGTTGGTTACCCAGCCCGGCGTTCGCGCCAGTTCCACTGGGCAGCTCCGCGCTCACGCCCGGAGACAGAATCGCGAGTCCAGTAAAACTCCCGGTCGGCAGCGGCACGTCGGCGATCTGCTGCGACTCGAGGACGTAGCCGTTCGTGGTATCGACCGCATTCATGATGGGCGCGGCTTCCACATCGATCGTCGTTCCGACCTGGCCGACTTTCAGCGTGACGTTGAGCGTTGCGGTTCGGTCTGCCTGCACCGGAATCGTCGGCAGTCGTTCCGACTCAAAGCCTTCGTGCGTCACCGTGATGGTATAAGTGCCGATAGGTAAGTTAACGAAGTCGTACGCGCCGTTGCCGTTCGTCTTCAGCGTGCGCGTCAGCTTGGTCTGATCTCCGACAATCGTCACGGTGGTGTCGGGAAGCACACTCCCGCTTCTGTCGGTCACGGTTCCGGTGATGCCGCCCAGCGTCTGTTGCGCTCGTGCCGACACAGATGTCAGCAGAAACGCTGCCAAGGCTGCTACAAAGAAAATGCCAAGCTTCATCTTCTTCGCCATGATGTGAACCTCGTTTGAATGTGTGGAAACACCAATCCGTTGCGGCCATTCCAGCCGCAAAATGCGATGGACTAGGTACGACGTGTTCGCTGAGCTGATAGGCTCCGCATTACCGGCTGGAAACTATGCCGCCAAATGTACGCGAACTCCAACCAAAGCGAAAGACGGAGCCTCAGTGAAAATTCTTTTGGCCGGAATCACTAATTTTTATGACTCGGATAGTTCGGCAGCTGCGGCGAGTGCGGCTTTCCGGCTGCGTGCCCGCACCATAAACCATGCAAGTCCCCCCGCCAGATATGCCAGGTAGATGTAAGGAAGCTTGCCGTACGGGCCTTCGGGGACAGGATAGAGGTTTCCTACCAGTGCGAGGAGCATCGCGCCGGCGGCGAGAATCGAGACGAATTGCGCACTGGGACGGAAGGCCTTGTGTTGCCGCAAATATCGGGGAAGCGCCACGCATACCAGCGCGTAAGCGACGATGAATCCGTAGGTCGCGAGCGAGCCCATCCACCCGTAAACGTCGAGTCCGCTGTCGCCGCGTGCCGCCAGCACCGCAACCGGAGCGACGGCCGCAACGCCGGTGATGACGATGGCGTAGGTTGGAGTTCGATTCTGCGGGTGCGTCGTCCGCAGTATCTCGTGCGCCAGCCCATCGTGCGCCATGCGCAGCAGTACGCGTGCCGCGGCCGTGATGCATGCCAGTGTTCCGGCGAACAGGCTGACCAGCGCGCCAATATCGATGAGCAATCCCAGCACCGGCACGCCGCCGACCCGCGCCAGCACATACATCGGAGCCTGGCTTGCGCCCAAATCCTGGCCAACAGTGTGAAAGCCCAGTACCTCGGCGTAAGCGCAAATTGTGAAAAAGGCTCCAGCCAGCAGGGAACTCTGGATCACCGCACGCGGAATCGACTTCAGCGGGTTTCGCGCTTCCGCTCCCAGGGTCGTGGCGCTTTCGAATCCCACATAACTAAACAGCGCCAGCACCAAGCCTAGTCGAAGGCCGCTCCCGCTCATGCCGTGCAGATGAAGCTGGTCGGAGTCCAAATGCCAGCCATGACGAAAAAGCAGCAGCGCCACCAGGATCACGATCACCGTCACCGACGCGGCTTCGATCCACAACATCAGTCGCGCTGAAATCTTCACGTCGCGCCATGCAATCCAGATCGATACACCCGTGACGATCAGCGATAGGAGCGTCGCAGAAAATACATGCCCGGTCGCATCGCGGAGCAGCAGGTTCGCGTAGTGATAGAAGCCGCCGATCACGCTCGATCCCGTAGCCACGTAGGCCAGGAGCAAACTCCACGCCACCGTAGCCGAAAGCCATGGAGGCAGCGTAGTTGAGGCGTACGTGTAAAGCGATCCAGGTGAAGCTGAAAGCCGCGCATATCGTGCGATGCACAGCGCGACTAGTAGGATTGCGACCGTCGCCAGCACATAGGCCAGCCATGTTCCGTTGCCCGCCAGCGCACACACCAGCGGAATCGTTGCGGCGGGAGTGGTGGTCGGCGCCATCGTCGAGACCGACTGCGCCAGCGTCTCCATCGGAGACAAAATCCCTTGCCGCAAGCCGTAATCTTCCGTCCGCACGCCTTCCGTTTGCGCCGGCTCCATTTGCTGGCCCGCTCCTTGGCTCCTCAACCGCAAGTTGGGCAGCGATTGTACAACACACCGAAAGTATGATTGCCGCTAAAAGGGAAAAAGAATTCCTTCGTGAACCTTAGTGCCCTTCGTGGTTGGAGCTTTTGTGTTTGCTAGCTGCGAGGGATTTCTAGAAGAGAAACGAATGACCCTCAACAGAAAAGAAGCATGAAGGGCGGAAAACAACTCATGCTAGTTTGTGATGAAGAATCGCTGCAATGTTCTTACAGATGGAAGGGTCGCCAATGAGAGCCTGCGTCAACAGCAAGTGCGTTGCATTCGGCCGCATCGTTTACTCGGTCGCGACCCGTTGCCCTTTGTGCAAGTGGGACCTCAAGTTCACCGTTCCGGCCAGTGAAGCTGCACAGCCACCCAAGCCTCGTCGCGATCAGCCAGCCACTCGATAGCGAAGTTAAGCCCCGATGTCTTCGTTCCACAAGTCAGCGTGTGCCCGGATGAACTCAGCCATCATCTGAATGCACTCCGCATCATCGAGCACAACGAGTTCGACCCCACGCTGTCGAAACAAATCTTCTGCTCCCATGAAGTTCCGATTCTCGCCAATCACAACGCGGGGAATGCGATAGAGCAACGCGGTCCCGGTACACATAATGCACGGACTCAGCGTGCTAACCACGGTTAACTCGGTCCAATCACGCCGGCGCCCCGCATTGCGGATGCACACCGTCTCGGCGTGTGCCGTGGGATCGCCGGTCTGCACGCGCAGGTTGTGTCCGCGCGAGACGATTCGCCCATTGCGGTCCGCAAGCACCGAGCCAATGGGCAGGCCGCCTTCCTGCAGTCCTATTCGAGCCTCTTCCAGTGCTTCCCGCAGCAATGCCCGATCGTCCATCGCCCCTCCGGCAATGCCACATCATAGGCCGTCATTTCCGACAAGCCAAGACTCGCCGGAGGCGCCTCAGAGGCTTCGTGCTCGTCTCCGCTCACTGATAAGTGAAAGTCAGATTGTCCAGATAAATGTTGTAAGGTTCCTGTTTGTAATTTCCATCCATCTGGTAATTGACGGTGATGCCGTACCATCCGGGCGTTGAGCCGTAACCAAACGTCCAGTTCAGGGTGCTCGTAACGCCGTTGAGCGTGATCGACTGGTAGACCTGATGGTTATCTGAGGTGCGCTGCACCTGAAGCGTCAGATGGTTCCAGGCGTTAGCGTTGAGAAAACATGGCACGCCGGTCGAGACCCAGCGCGCATTCTGGCTGTCCCACACGTCCCACGAGTTTCCGGCATCGATGCGGCATTCGTGTCCGAAGATGAATCCCATGCCATCGAAGAACTGGTTGATATCGAACTCGATCGCCTCGGATGGGCTGAAGTCGCTCGCGAAGAAATACACGTCATACGTGAAGGTGTGAAGAGACGGCACCAGAGTTCCATCACTGTCGAAGGTGCCCTGCGACGAAAGTGGCCCGATCAAATGGTTGTTCCACAGCGCGTCGGAATACGGCGTCGTTCCCCCGATATCGAACTCGGTGGCTGATCCGCTCATCGAAGGAGAGCTGACTCCCTGACTCATCGAGAAAGTGATCCCGTCGCAGGGAGAAGGCGAGCAGTCGACAAAGTTCGGCGGGCCTTGTCCATATTCTGCCCATCCGCCGCTGCGTTGAATGTTGCTGAACGATTGCCCCGTGCTGGTGTTCGAGCCGTTCGACGTTCCCGTTCCGCCGCTCGAACCTCCTCCACTTCCACCGCCGCTGGCTGTCGTCGAATTATTTGCGACCGAGATTTGCAAAGATTTCTGAGCGGAGTCGCCGCTGGCGTCTGAAACCGACACCGCGAAGGTGAAACTTCCATTGGCGCTGGGCGTGCCGGAAATTTTCCCCGTGCTATCGTCGAGACCCACGCCACCGGGCAACTGTCCTGACGATACCGAAAATTTGTAAGGAGCTGTTCCTCCCGTTGCCGATACGGATCCGCTATAGCTGGATCCAACCGTCGCTGCAGGCAAAGATGCCGAAACGTTGAGCGTTCCCGGCGAGGCCGATGGCGGCGGGGAGCTATTCGCCGGTGAAGAACTGCCGCAACCCGTGGCTGCTGAGAGCGTAAGTAAAGTAAAGACTAAAGCCGCGTGTTGCAGTACGTACGGATTTGTACGCATCATTGCATTGTGTAAATCTGGATCGCGTAAACAGGAAAACATCACTACCTCGCAAATAGGGGAATTAGCAGCACACTTCCGCGGCGGAGAATTTCTGGATTCAACGATTTTTATTTGGACTTTGTTACCGAGTGAGGAGCCGACCAGAAAACCAACGGCCAGAAAGCGCCACCATGACCTGCGGGCGCTAAGTTTTGGGGACTACCCGACGTATCACACGGTACGACTTAAGCGCCTTTACCCCGTAGACTGAGCTCTACGGGCCGCATCTGCGCTGAACGCTTCATTGATGATAGCGCGTACCGGGACATCTGAAAATAGGGAAGGGCCATCAAAATTGCGTATTAAAACCTTTGTGCGAGCGTCGAGCAATAGTAAGGATAGGGATCATTCTTGCTGCATGCGGCGGAATCGCAATCACAAAATGGCAGTTTGAGAGGGTCACGCTTCTAGTTTCGGATTCGAACTTGCATTTTCGTATCATCGGTGGGCGAATCGGTTCTCAGATTAGGGCGGACATTCTGGTACCATGCCGCGGAGAGATTGCACTGCGTATTCGATCACGGATTGGCTCGAAGCGGGGCAGCCGCACGGCATTCGGCGGTCGAGACATGACTCTGGCGCCATCGTCCTCATGAACCGAGGGCCGGGCGAAGACAACTCGGAGGCAAAGATGAAACAGTTGTCGGCTGTTCTGTGTCTAGTGATCATTCTGGTTGTCGCAACTCCGCCATCTGTCCGAGCGCAAAAAGCGAGTGAAAGTTCTCGGACCACCGCCGCCTTCGTCTACGATGTTTCCGAGGAAGTCGCAATTACAGGAACCGTGTCCAGCGTACTTGCTAAACCCGCTCCAGGAATGATTGTGGGGGCTCACTTGTTGGTTGAAACTCTCTCCGGTCGTGTGGACGCAAGTTTGGGAAGGTTCGGTTTGATTGGGAACGGCGCCGTGCCGGTCGCGGTTGGACAGCAGATTGAGGCGACCGGAATCATGAGGATGATGAATGAGAAGCCGATTTTCATGGTTCGTACTGTGAGAGTGGGTAGCGACGTCTATACGGTCCGGAACAAGCACGGATTCCCCGTCTCGCCTCAGGCACGAAAGCGAGCAGGCGAGAGTGCTGGCCGCAAAGAGGGATCGCTATGAACTGCCGACTCCGCGCTGCCATCTCAGGATTGATTCTCCTGGCCTTGGTGTTCCTCACGAGTTGTAATGGCTCGAATTTCAATAGCCCGACCGAAGCGATCGCGGCGACAAGCGGAGCATCGCAGAGCGCGGCAGTGAACACAGCTTTTGGATCGCCGCTGGTTGCCACAGTCACCATGGGAGGCTCACCTGTAAGCGGAGCGTTTGTAGTTTTTACAGCGCCGGCGACGGGAGCGAGTGGCACATTCGCGTCGAGTTCATCGAATACCGAAACGGATACGACTAATGCGAGCGGAGTGGCTACTTCTTCCGTGTTCACCGCAAATGCGACCGTAGGAGCTAATGTGGTGACGGCTAGCGTTGCAGGAGTTACGGCCACAACCAGCTTCAATCTGACTAACACCTCCGGGGCGGCGGCGTCGATTGTGGCGACGAGCGGATCCCTGCAGGACGCGCAGATCAGCACCGCGTTCGGAGCGCCGTTAGTGGCGACGGTCCTCGACAATAACCAGAATCCAGTGAGTGGAGCGTCGGTAACGTTTGCAGCTCCGGGCACAGGAGCGAGCGGCACATTCGCATCGAGCTCTTCAGCCACGGAGACGGACACGACCAATACGAGCGGCGTGGCTACATCGTCGATCTTCACAGCCGATGCGATGGCCGGAGCTTACACGGTGACGGCTACGGTTGCGGGAGTGACGACCCCAGCCAGCTTCCAGCTGACAAACGTCACCGGAGCACTCATATCAATCTCGGCAACGAGCGGAACACCGCAAAGCGCATCGGTCAACGCCGCATTCGCAGCACCGCTGGTCGCGACCGTAACAGACGGTAATCAGAACCCGTTGAGCGGCGTACTGGTCACCTTCGAGATTCCGGCGACTGGCGCCGGCGGCACATTCGCGGGTGGTGTCAATACCGCTACAACCAACGCAAGCGGCGTGGCTACCTCGGCGACATTCACAGCCAACGGGGCGGTAGGAACTTACACGGTAACAGCTACAGTGGCATCGGGAGCGGAACCGGCCAGCTTTGTTCTGACAAATAACCCGATCAGCTTTGCGTTTTACTTAAGCGGGCTGGAGTCCGTCAATGGGCCCGGCTTTTACGCTCTGGCAGGATCGGTGTCTCTCGATGGCAATGGCAACGTCCTAGGCGGCGAACAGGACTACAACGATGGAGACGGACTCACATCACCCGAGCCTTCCCCTGACGCTATCTTGCCGGGTACGGCGGCACTCACCGTAGATCCTACGACCGGCCAAGGGACGCTAACGCTAACCACGAACAATGTGAATTTGGGCCTGAGTGGCGTCGAAATCCTTGGCGTCCAGTTCGTGAACACGAATCATGCGCTGGTCGTTCAGTTTGACGGATCAGCAACATCGAGCGGAAGCTTGGACCGGCAAACGCTGTCCAGCACACTCAACGACGGCAACTATGCCTTCACGCTTTCTGGGATCGATCCGGATTTCGAATCGATTGTTTTCGGCGGAGTATTCTCCATCTCGGGCAGCGGGACCGCATTGACGGGCACTTTCGACGTCGACGATGCTGGAGCCACTACCACTCCGACATTCGGAATAGCTCTTACTGGAACCATCACTGCGCCTGATGCCTTCGGGCGCGGCACGATTAGCAGCGCAGCTCTGGGAGTTTCGCTCAACTACTACGTCGTTGGACCCGAGGCGATACGGATCATCGACGTGGACGCCGGTGATTCCGCCATAGGTTCGGTATTTGGCCAAGGTGCCGGCACTTTCAGCAATGCGTCGCTGGGAAGCTCTGTCTTTGGAGTTGAGAGTAACTCGTTTGGAAATCTCTACGCCGCAGCAGGAATGTTTACCACAAACACGGGTAGCGGCACATTTGCTGGTATCGCCGATGACAATGAATACGACAATGGCACGATCGTTCCCGACTCCCCCATCTCGGGTAACTATTCTGTGGCGACTAACGGGTACGGCAGCTTGACGATCACGCCGGGAGACTTGGGAGACGTCAGCGTCCTGGGAATCTATATGACGGATCCGCTACTCAATCTGAACGATCCGAACAACACGATAAGTGGATTAGGAGGCGCGGTAGTTGCCGACCTGGACGGTGCGACCGGGCTTAACGGCATCGGAGTCCTGATTCCGCAAACGAACACGGCGACGACCCAATTCGCAGGCAACTACGCTTTCGGGGCGCAAGCCTTCTATAACCCGCGCGGGGCGAGCTTGGGTTGGGAGTTCGACTTTGTCGGGCAGGGATCGGTGAACAGTCATGCGCTGAGCAAGACCAGCGGGCTCCTCAGTGATCCGTCTTTCATCTTCGACGCCACCCAACCGGACGGAACGGATACCGCGACGTTCGCGGGAACGGCAAACCCGGATTCCGCCAACCCTGGTCGTTACAACCTCAAGCTCGCCTTGACCATCGCAGCTGACCCGGTGAGCTTCACGACTGTCCTCTATCAAAGCGCTGGCGGACAATTGCTCTGGATCGACGAAGACGAAAACGACAACGGTGTGTTCCTGGGATTCTTTGAGCAGCAAGGCTCGCTAACCGGACTTCCCGCAGCACAACACGCTGTGGCAAAGGCCAAACCTGGACGCAAACAATAGCCTGCAACTCGGAACGGGGCGGGACGCATTTGCGCTTTGTCCTCAACCTCGTTTCGATGCTCGGTTTGATCGGAAGTTCGACTCGTGAACCGGAAGTGGGAACGGTCATCGAGCCACGGAGATCGCAATGAAGCTTCCTCGGGCGGTTTTGCTCTTCTTGATTGTGATAGCGGCGCCAGTCGTGTCTTCAGCTCAGGACGCGACGGGGCGGATTTTTGGAACCGTCTACGACCAGCAGGGAGCGGTAATTCCGGAAGCGCAGATCTCCGTGGTGAACACGGCCACGCAGGAGACGCGCGTCGCCACCACGAACAAGGATGGATCTTTCCAGTTGCTGGCGCTGCCGATCGGCAACTATAAGGTGACGGCCGAGCACACAGGCTTTCGCACAGTAATCAGCACGGAGCAGAAACTCCTGATCAACCAGGCGCTGCGCATCGACTTCAAGATGGAAGTGGGGATGGAGACCAGAACCATCGAAGTCGGGGCCGAGGCTGCGCCCGTCGAAACCGTGAACCCAACGTTAGGGCAGTCGATCAGCGGGCGGGTAATCACCAACATGCCTCTGAATGGACGCGACATGCTGGATTTAGCTTTGCTCCAGCCGGGCGTCACGGAAAGTAACGACGATAATACGGGCGCCGGCAACTACAGCATCGCCGGCGGTCGCACCGATTCTGTAACCTTCCTGCTCGATGGCGGAAATAACAACGACCTGCTGGATAACAGCAACCTGCTTGACCCCAATCCCGATGCTATCGCCGAGTTCCGGCTTCTGACCAGCGACTACACGGCCGAGTACGGACGCAACGGTGGCGGAATCATCAGCATTGTGACCAAGTCCGGTACCAATCAGATCCATGGCAGCCTCTTTGAATTCCTGAGGAATCGGGCATTCGATGCGAACGACTATTTCAATAACAGATTGGGAATTCCGCGTCTCGATCTCAAACGCAACCAGTATGGAGCGACTCTGGGAGGCCCAATCCGCAAGGACAAAGCCTTTTTCTTTCTGGCCTACCAAGGACAACGACAGGTTCAGGCGGTGCCCGATAACGATGTCCCGGTCTACACACCGGAGGAATTGAATGGAGATTTTTCCAACGCTTCCACCGGTGGATCTCCAGACCAGGGTGTCGTAGCCTTCCTTACCGCTAATCCATATTTTGCGGCGACCACCAACGGTGGTGCGCGTAATGCTCAAATTGATCCGACGAAGTTCGATCCCATCGCCCAGGCTTACATCAAGGCTGGCTTAATCCCAAGCGTTCCGGGCGGTCTGTATTCAACGTCACTCGATGCCGTGGACAATCGAGACGAGTTGACCACCAAGTTTGATCTGAATCCCAACGCGAAAGACAAATTTTCTGTCACCCTTGGCTTGAATCGCACCTACGGCATCGCTCCTCTGGATGCCGCGACCGTCGCTGGTTTTCCTAGTCGCACCGTCGCGAACTATTACTTCTTTAATCTTGGGTACACTCGTATCTTCTCGCCAAGCCTGCTCAACGAATTTCATTTCGTGGCTCACCGCAGTAACTTCCGCTCGGGCGTCACGACCACCCATCAGCCGACCGGTCCAGAACTTGGTATCGACATTACTCCCGACCTCGCGACCGGACCGACGAACATCTATTTCGATAACGGCTTCCAAATCGGTCCTAGCGAAAACGGTCCGACGCGCTACGTCGAAAACACTTTTTCCTGGACGGATGCGGTGACGTGGACGCGCGGAAACCACAACTGGAAGTTCGGAGCCGGCTTCTCGCCCTATCAGGAAAATCTGAAATATGGCTTTTACTTGAATGGAGAGTTCGACTTTTATACCGGCACCAGCACAGGTTCGGGAAATGATTTCGCAGATTTCTTGCTCGGCGTCCCCGATGCGTATTTCCAAAACGCGCTCGCGCCTTCCAACATTCGGAGCAAAAGCACGTATTTGTTTGGTCAGGATGAGTGGCATGCAACAAAGAGCCTTGTACTAACCATCGGACTGCGTTACGAATACAACTCGCCGAAGTTCGACACCGAGGGTCGCTCGTTTTCGGTGATTCCCGGGCTTCAGTCGCAGCGATTCGTCAACGCGCCGCCGGGACTGGTGTTTCCAGGCGACCGCGGAGCCCCAACGGGCACGAACTTCCCCGACAAGAAAAACTTTGCGCCGCGCTTCGGATTTGCTTGGGACCCAACAGGAACCGGCAAGACCAGCGTTCGCGGCGGGGGCGGAATTTTCTATGACATCCTGAAAGGCGAAGACAATCTTCAGTTCAACGGCCAGCCTCCGTTCGTAGGCAGTGCGGGACTCTACTACAATTCGCCGAACTTCCTGCCGCCAACCTGTGAATATTCCAATAGCGGTTGTCCGGTGACGGCGCCGCTGACCTATATGAGCAATCCGTTCCAGAATGCCTGCAACTATGACCTCGCGGGCGACTGCGTCAGTTTGGGCGTGGCTAACAGTTTTCCGTCGAAGCCGCCTGCCTCAAACATCGACTTTGCTCCCTTTCTACCCGTCAACACCACCGGTGCGATCTTTCTGGACGACCCGCATCTGCGCACTCCCTACGTCTATCAGTACAACCTCAGCGTCCAGCAGACCCTTCTCGCCGACACAGTTCTCGAAGCGAATTATGTGGGCAGCACAGGGCGTGGACTGACATCACTGAAAGACATCAACCCCATGGCTCTGGGCAGTACGAATCGACTGCTTAACAGCGCCAGCGGCAACTGTGGGAACGACCTGGGTGTGGTCTGCTACGGAGCGCTCCCTGAATTTCAGAATGTTTCCAATGCGAACTACAACGCTCTGGAAGTGAGCCTGACACGGCAACCCAAGGACTCCCGCCTGGGAACGATCTATTACACCCTTGCCTACACGTACGGCCATAACATCGATAACGCTTCCGGCTTCGAGCAGCGTAATTCCGCAGTGCCTTTCTACAGTCCTCGCCTTTTTTATGCCTCAGGCGACTCCGACGTCAGGCATCGCATCAGCCTGAGTGGTGGATGGGACTTGCCTTTCGATCGCGCTTGGGCCACAGGGCCGAAGCGTCTCACGAAAGGTTGGAGTTTTTATCCAATCCTGACGTATCGAACCGGATTCCCGTTCGACATTTCTGCACAGCTGCCCGATGCGACCGACCCACTGAACCCAGGCTCTTCGGGAGCAGGCGATCCGTCGCTTTCGCGCGCCGCCGTGGTTGCTCCCATACGCACATTTGATCCCCGCACGGTGCGGACGATTAATGAGATCACCTACGGAACCGACCCTACGGGCACGATTTGCCAAGTCACCACGACACCAGTCACAGGCAACTTCATCTTTGATCCCAACAGTTTTTCCAACGTGCCCCTCGAGAACAATTCGTACTTCGACGGAGGCTTTCCCAATCCCTGCTTCCGGCAACTCGATCCCGTGAATAACCCAGCCGACCGAACCTACGGCCTCGCCCGCAATGTGCTGCGCGGTCCAACGTTGATCAATCTCGATATCGCTCTCGCGAAGACCACCCTGATCACGGAGAGGGTCAAGCTGGAATTTCGCGCCGAGTTTTTCAACGCTCTCAATCACCCAGAGTTCGCTCAACCAACCCTCGCGGATGGCGCGGCTAACATCAACAGTCCGACCTTCGGCCAGATCACCACAACGGGCAGCTTTCGTGGAGCAACTCCCCGCATCGGGCAGCTTGCGCTTCGGCTGACGTTCTAGTTGAGGAATGAGGATTTTGTTCGATCCTCGGGAAATCAGCAATACAATGTTCTGATCTGTGGAGTCAGAGATCCCTGCCGTGACACCGCGTTTCCTGGAGGCTGAGCACATCAGCCAGCCACAACAAAAGCCGTATCGATATACAAAGCTGGCCTTCGTTTGGCTTCTGGCTTGCTTTGTTTTGGGCTCCGGCCTCGGCTGTCGTCGCACTGCCAACCGCCGACTGGATTTTAATCAGGACGTGCAGCCAATCCTGGCGAGCCGCTGTTTCAGTTGTCATGGTCCAGATCCTGAAATGCGCAAGGCCGGTCTTCGCCTTGACCTCGAGGAATGGGCGTTAAGGAAACGCCCGCAGCATCCTGACGCGATTGTTCCTGGACATCCTGAAAAGAGTGCGCTAGTAAAGCGGATCGAATCAAAAGACCCGCACTACCTGATGCCGCAGACTGCCCGGGGAGAGGCGAAGCCCATGAGCGCGGGCGAGATCGAAACTCTCACAGAATGGATTCGGGAAGGAGCAGTGTACCGTCCGCATTGGGCCTTTGAAGCGCCCGAGCGTCCGAAGGTTCCGACGCCACATGACGACGCTACGTGGGTGAAAACACCAATCGATGACTTCGTCCTAACGAAAATGCAGCTAGCGGGGCTTCATCCTTCTGCTGAAGCAGAAAAGACAGCTCTGATCCGGCGGGTTACGCTCGACCTCACCGGCCTGCTGCCTACTCCTGAAGAAGTGCTCGCATTTATAAATGACACCTCACCCGATGCCTATGAACATCTGGTCGACGGACTCTTGGCTCGACCCACATTCGGCGAGCAGCGCGCTCGTTACTGGCTCGACTACGCCCGCTATGCGGACACGTATGGACTGCACTTCGATAACAGCCGTGATATCTGGCCTTATCGTGACTATGTGATTCGCTCGTTCAACGCCAACAAGCCCTTTGACCAGTTCGCCACGGAGCAGATTGCCGGCGACCTGTTGCCGATGAAGAATCTTGATCCGTTGATCGGCAGCGGATACGTCAGGTTGGGCGTGAGCAGCAATGAAGGCGGAACCATCCCCGAAGAGTTGAAGGTCAACATTGCCCGCGAGCGCACTGAGGCCTTTGGCGCCACTTTCATGGGGCTAACCGTTGGGTGCGCGGTGTGTCACGACCATAAGTTCGATCCCACCACACAGCACGATTTTTATTCGCTGAGCGCATTTTTCAACAATCTGGATGAGAAGCCATTCAATGACGATCGTCCGGTTTGGGCACCGGTTGCACGCGTTCCCACAGCGCAAAACCAGGACGCGTATAACCGCGTGCTGGCGCAGCGCTCCGATCTTCAAGCCAAGTTGAACGACATGCGGCGCGAGAGTCACCGCTTAGTCGCCAAGTGGCTCGCTTCCGGCAATAGCGCTCCTCAAGCAGTCTCTCCGAATGGACTTGTGATACGTCTTCGACTCGATGAAGGCAGCGGGGACGAATTAAGAAACAGCGCACCAAACGCCCAGCCTGCCAGCTTCCATACCTCTACTCTGAAGGGAGAATGGGGCGAGACCACGTGGCTCTGGCCGGACTTTCGCATGCAGTCCAGCACGCGCGTGCTCCTTGGACAGGCTGGCGATTATGAGGCGAACCAAGCCTTCTCATCCGGCGGTTGGTTTATGTTCCGTGCCGCGCCCTCTCATCCCGGCAGTTTTGGCACCCTGCTCTCGAAAATGGATTCGACTCAGCACGACCGAGGTTGGGAGCTCGCCACCGATGACGGATTCGTGAGCGTGGCATTGGTCAACCAAATGCCCAAAGGTTCAAACCCGACGGAGAAAAAGAAATCGAAGAACAAGGGACAGCGCGAGAAGGAGCCCGAATTAAAGGAACCGTTCAACTATCCGACTCCGCAGGACCTCAGCAAGAAGGATTTGTCGGCCAACAAGCCGCCTGAACAAAAGAAGGCTGAGGAAGAAGCGGCCAAGAAAGATAAGGCGAAAGCCAAAGCTGAAGCAAAAGTAAAAAAGCCGTCGCCCGGAGAGCTGCCCAAAGATACGACCTCGACTATCGCGATCCGTGTCGTTTCCGTTACTCCCATGCCTTTGGACAACGCGTGGAAGCACATCTTCTTTACTTATGACGGTTCCGGTCGCGCTGCGGGGATCAAGATCTTCGTCAATGGGAGCGCAATTGCAACTCGCGTTGTCAGCGACAACCTGGACGGCGCAACCATCCGCACGCAGGCTCCTTTGCAACTTGGTTGGCGCCATCCGGAGGAGCATCCCGCCAAGGACGTTCGCTATCAGGACGTCCGTCTCTATACGCGCTCTCTCAGCCCCAATGAAGTTGATCGCCTTCCGGTCGAGGATTATGCCGAGGAAATTGCATCGCATCCTGCTTCGCAGTGGACCACAGATCAGTGGCATGTGATGAGCGAGTTCTATCTCAATCATGTGGATCCTACGTATCAGGCAATTCAACGTCAGATTGATCCCCTCGACAAACAGCTTGATGAGCTCTCAAAGAGCGGCGACCTCACGCAAGTTTCGTGGGAAAAGCCTTCGCTCGCTTACGCACATGTTCTGACTCGTGGCGTTTACACCGCGCGCACAGAACGGGTAGAGGCCAACACGCCGCACTTTCTACCGCCATTGCCACCTGGCTACCTTCACAATCGCCTTGCATTAGCCAAGTGGACCGTGAGTCCCGCCAATCCGCTCACCGCGAGAGTGACGGTAAACCGCATGTGGTATGAGCTTTTCGGAACCGGCATCGTCGAAACTACCGAAGACTTCGGCATCATGGGCCAGAGGCCCACTCATCCCGAGCTGCTCGACTGGCTTGCCGTCGAATTCCGCGAGAGTGGATGGAACATCAAGCATATGTACAAGCTGATGGTCATGTCTGCTGCGTACCGGCAAAGCGCAAAATCGAATCCACAGCAACTTGCGAAGGACCCCAGGAATCTGCTCTTGTCGCACGGGCCGCGGTTCCGCATGGATGCGGAAATGTTGCGCGATATCGCGCTCCAGGCCAGCGGACTGTTAGTAAGGAGGATCGGCGGCCCAAGCGTGAAGCCCTATCAGCCTCCCAATATCTGGGAAGAGGTGAGCTACCCGTCGAGCGATACCGTGCACTACGTCGAGGAACACGGCGACAGCCTTTACCGCCGCAGCATGTATTCGTACGTAAAACGCATGGCGCCGTTGCCGGACATGGATACCTTTGACACGCCGATGCGCGATGTAGTCTGTACCCGCCGCCAGCGCACCGACACGCCGCTACAAGCGCTAGTGACCATGAACGACGAGCAGTGGGTAGAGGCGGCCCGAGCCCTGGCGCAGCGCGTGATCCGCGAGGCGGGACCAGATGCGGAGCAGCGCATCAATCGCATCAGTGAGATCATGCTTTCTCGTGACGCGCCGGCGCCTATGGCAGCTGCGCTCAAGACGTCGTTGCGCCAGATGCAACAACATTATGAAGCAGACCCAAAAGCGGCACGCTCTCTCGTGGAGATTGGTGAGAAGAAACGTGATACCTCCATTCCAGTGCCGGAATTAGCCGCTTGGACGATGGTTGCCACGGAGATGCTGAATCTGGATGAGACCGTTAATAAATAGTAGGGGATCGATATGAAGCAACATCCACTTTGTACGGATTGCGAAAATCCTGTAACTCCTTTGGAGCTTCCCATCCCTGCGGCGATGAAGCGGGAGTGGGCTGCGATCGAGACGCGCCGGCGCTTCCTCGGCCGCTCTGGCAAGGTGCTGGGATGGGCCGCGCTGGCAGGACTCTTTAGTGAAATGGGCATTCGAAGCTTTGCTGCCGGGGCGGATGTCAAGGCACCCTTGGTCGATAAACGAAACGACCTCGGTCTGCCGCATTTTGCGCCGAAGGCAAAACGTGCCATCTATCTCTTTATGTCGGGTGGCCCGCCGCAAATGGATCTCCTGGATTACAAGCCGAGCCTCGCTTCTCAGTTCAACGTGGACATGCCCGATTCCGTTCGCGGCAACCAGCAGTTGACTGGCATGACTGCCGGTCAAGCGCATTTCCCAGTAGCACCATCCCACTGGCCTTTTCGGCAGCATGGACAGACCGGGACTTGGGTGAGCGAACTGTTGCCCAACACGGCGCGCATGGTGGACGACCTCACCATCATCAAAACCATGAATACCGACGCCATCAATCATGAGCCCGCGATCATGCTCATCAATACGGGCAACATGAATGCCGGCAAACCGTGCCTTGGAGCGTGGTTGGCCTATGGCCTCGGCAGCATGAACGACAATCTGCCAGCTTTTATTGTTCTCCAGACGAAAACGAATCCCAAGGAGAACAACCAGCCGGTGTCGTCGCGCTTGTGGGGCAGTGGATTTCTGTCTTCGGAATACGCAGGCGTGGGACTGCGGTCCGGCGCCGATCCCGTGCTTTATCTCGACGATCCCGCTGGCGTGGACCGCGAAGTACGGCGCGAAATGCTCGACACCGTCGAGCAGATTAATCGCCAGACTTTGGCCGAGATCGGCGATCCCGAAACAAATGCGCGCATTGCCCAGTACGAGATGGCGTTCCGGATGCAATCATCAGTCCCGGAACTCACCGATTTGAGCAAGGAACCGCAGTCCACCTGGGATCTTTACGGACCAGAAGCCAAGCAGCCCGGCACATTTGCGTATAACTGTTTGCTCGCGCGCCGAATGGCTGAGCGCGGGGTGCGCTTCACGCAGATTTATAAACGTGGATGGGACGTCCACAACGACGCCGTCGGAATGCTGCCCATATTGTGCCAGGAAACGGATCGCGGCGCGTACGCGCTGGTCACGGATCTCAAACGGCGGGGCCTGCTCGATGACACGCTCGTAATCTGGGCAGGAGAATTCGGGCGCACGGTGTACAGCCAGGGCGGCCTGACACAGGATAACTACGGCCGCGATCACCATCCCAGATGCTATACCACATGGATGGCGGGCGGCGGCGTCCGGCCTGGCGTCACTTACGGCGAGACCGACGACTACAGCTATAACATTGTGAAGGATCCCGTGCACGTCCGCGACTTCAATGCGACCATTCTTCATTGTCTTGGCATCGATCACAGCAAGTTCACTTATAAATTTCAGGGCCTCGATCAAAAGTTGACCAGCCCCGTCGAGGCTTCTGTCGTGCAGGGATTGCTGGCGTGATCTCTGTCCCAAGACTCACGGAAGTTCGTGGACTGTGGACCCGTTCTACGCTAGCCCAGCGATCTGTCGTGCTAGGATCCTCCGCTGTTCTCTTGCTCCTGCCGTTCCTCTTCCGGCTCGACGGACGTCAGCATGCGGACTGGCTTCAGTTTCTGGGCCGCTTCCATCCCACGCTAGTGCACCTGCCGATCGGCATGCTCGTGCTACTGCCGT
This sequence comes from uncultured Acidobacteriota bacterium, assembly GCA_963787685.1. Classification (GTDB taxonomy): domain Bacteria; phylum Acidobacteriota; class Terriglobia; order Terriglobales; family Acidobacteriaceae; genus Sulfotelmatobacter. Next base: position 631,103 of record CAWBED010000013.1, on the reverse strand, counting down.
TTCTCGAGATGGCCGGGACGACCCGGCTCGGTTTGCGCGAAGCTGCGGGTTTCGTATTGCGTTTGGCGTTGGCCACGGGTGCGCTAACTCTTGTCTTCGGAATCCTGCTGGCATACGGAAGCGGCGTCATGGGCGTAACTGTGACGCGTCACATGTGGGGCGGTATCGTGCTCCTCATTGAATTGCTGGCGTGCGTTGTCGTTCGACCCGCGTGGGCCGCAGGGCAACTTCCACGGGTTTATCCCGCGCTGCTCGTAGTAAGCCTGCTCACGCTGACATGGACGGCGCATCAAGGGGGTTCGCTCACTCATGGAAGCGACTACCTGACGCGCTATATGCCGGCCCCTCTGGCACGATTTTTTCCATCGGCGTCCGCCGCCTCCGACGCTGCTTACGTAGGCTCGATCTACATGCGCTCGATTCATCCGATCTTGGATGCCAAGTGCGTGGCGTGTCATGGATCAAGCAAAGAGCAGGCCGGCCTTCGCCTTGATTTCTATGAACTGTTGATGAAGGGAGGCAGGGACGGATCTGTGATTGCGCCGCGAAATCCGGATCGCAGTCTCATGCTGCAGCGGGTCACGCTTTCCCCAAGTGACCGGCACTTCATGCCGGCTGAAGGGCGAACCCCTTTGTCCGTTACAGAAATTGCGGCTCTCCGCGCCTGGATTCTTGCCGGCGCTTCGCCCACAGCGACCAGCGTTCCAGGAATTGCCACTGTCGCGGAGAACGCGGAATTGCCGCTTCAACCCGTGGGTGACTACAGCAATTTGATGAATGAGATTCGGCAGATGCAAAGTTCGGAGGGCGTAAAACTGGTCGCAGTTTCTGCCAAGCCATCCGACGGCCTGATTCTCAGAACGATTGATGTAGCCTCCAAGTTTGACGACGCTCAGCTCGCCCAGTTCCAGCGATTTGCTCCATTTATCGTCGAGGCCGAACTCGGACGCACCGCCGTGACCGACGCCTGCTTCGACACACTCAGCAAGTTCACGAATTTGCGCGTTCTTCATCTGGAAGGAACTGCGGTTACCGGCAAGTCCCTGGGGAAACTGACCTCACTCTCGCAACTCTCGTACCTGAACCTGAGTGGAACGAAGGTGACGAGCGATACACTGATTCCGTTGAAAAACATGCCGAACCTGCGTCACATCTATTTATTCGACACGCTTGCGGAGCCAGCTTCCGAGCCCGCGAACACGACTCTCCGGAGCACACAATGACGAACATGCGTCGGCGCACATTTCTTGCCGGGGCGGGAATCGCGGCACTCGCGTCCGGGCGCACGGTTTCGGCTTCCTCACGCTCCTCCTCTATGCCTGTTCAACTCACTGGCAACGGGGAATGGACGTACGCCGTTGTATCAGGCTGGGGAGCGTTGCCCTCAGGTACACGGTTCGGTGGCACGCATGGCGCGATAGCCCAGGACAAGGCCGGAAATATCTACGTCAGCACGCAGAGTGACACCGGCGTTCTCATCTACAGCTCCGAAGGCCACCTGCTCCGGAAGATCGCTACCGCATATCCCGAGGTTCACTCGCTCGTCTTTGCCACCGAGGGCGGCGAAGAATACATATATGCCACGGTGCAAAAGGGCACGCCCTCGGACAACTGGCTCTTCCTGAAGATGAAAACCGATGGCAGCGTCGTGCTGAAGATTACGGCTCCTCCGGAAGCCGGTTTCAAGTCCCCCAACGAATGGCGGATTACGGCGGCCCTGCCGACCCCGGATGGCTCCATCTTTATCGCCAATGGCTATGGCGATTCGCGCATCTTCCGCTTCGATAAGAATGGAAACTATAAAGCGAGCTACTCGGGAAAGGGCAGTGGCGACGGCCAGTTGGATTGCAGCCATGGCCTCTCACTCGACACGCGCTATGATCAACCGCTTCTTCTGGTCTGTGATCGTGAGAATCGCCGTCTCTGCCATTTCGATCTGGATGGCCGCTACGTACGCACGGTTACCCAGCATCTTCGTAGACCTTGCCAGGTGAGCTTTCACGGCGACTATGCTGTAGTTTCGGAATTGGAAGGACGCGCCACGATTCTCGACCGAGACAATGTTCCTGTAGCCTTCATTGGCGATAATCCGCAGAAATTGCAGTGGGCTAAGTACGACCTTGATCCCCACGCGATCAACGCCGCCGTCTTCAGCGCGGCGCATGGATGCTTCATCGATTCCCAGGCAAACATCTTCGTGTCTGATTGGAACCAAACCGGACGGGTTACCAAGCTGTCGAGAGTCGCAAGGAGTTGAAGTATTGAAGTTCTGAGTCCGGCCTACTGGGTCGGCACAAAATCGCGCACGATCAAGGACCAAAAATCAAGGTCGGCCTTAAGATATTGGTGCGAAAGGGGGGACTCGAACCCCCACGGTTTTACCCGCCAGATCCTGGGCGCACACCCGCGAGGCTCCGGCTACGAAACCCTGCGCACAGGGCCGCTCATCAGGGGTTTGAATGTACCGGAGACAACCTCACCCTGATGGGACAGGCGGAGTGGAGGGTTCGGCAACGGACGATCTTCTGCCGCCTGATGTCCCGTTTCGAGCCGCGAATATGTCTCCGAACTGCTGCCAATCCCTTGGCAGACTTCGAAGAAGATCGCAAATTTCTTTTTCTGTAACCCACTCGCGGAGCGCGAGTTGCCCAGGCTCGCCGAAGCAGTAATTAAACTGGCATCCTTGCAGTCGCTTAACACACGCAATCGCTGCTTCGATCTCGGCCGCGTGAAACTCGAAACTTAGATATTTCGGCAACTTCGACAGACCGCTTAGAACCTTGGATTCATATCCTTCAACGTCAATCTTGATGAAGTCCGGCACTCCGTATTTCGCAATCAGGGCGTCAAGCGTAGTCACGGGGACGTTTACGACTTGCCCGTCATGCGTTCCGGCAATTTGCTTTTCCCAACCGGGAACGAGGCTGTTCAGAAGATTCAAGTTCGACACTGATAGAGGCAGAACTCCGTCAGCGTCTCCCAAAGCGCAACCCTCGACCTTGAGTCTTGGAATCCTCTGAAGGTCCTTAATCAATGATGGCGTCGGTTCAACCGCCACCACGGTCGCGCCAAGCGAAAGAAACATCTTCGAATACGTGCCGATGTTTGCGCCAACGTCGAATACGAGATCGCCGGGTCCTACGAATCCTGAATAGAAACGCCTCACATCGCGTATCGTCGACTTCCAGAACTCATGCTTGAAAAGGCACAGATACGCGTTGCGGATTGGGTGGTATAGCGAATTACTGCGGAGCGAAGGCAGTCTGTCAGTAATGGACATAAGTGAAGATTGAACTGATTATAGACCCGAGGGAAACAGGTCCGGGAAATCGCGGCTGCTTCACGCCAATACACTTTACTTTCCGACATCAGACTTGTACGGCAACTGTCGGAAACGGGCGACGAGAGGAACCTTTTGCTCGATGGTTGGGCTCTGGCAAGGAAAACAGACACTCGGACGTTGGCATACTTCCAGCCGCTCGGATCTGACTCAAACTTCGCATATACTGGCTGCGATGCTTTCACGCTGGCTCGCATTGGGGGCCACAGCTCCATCACGATCACGCAGCGATACATCCATCCTCAAGCCCGACGCAATCGAGCGTGCGTTCGCGCCGCTGGCCACCATGGGCGTGTCGATTTCAAGCGTCGAACAACCCGGTCGGGGCGGGTGCAAAATCGGGCACAATGAAAAACATTGGGAAGTTCGAGGCGTTGCAAGTTGTTGGTGCGAAAGGGGGGACTCGAACCCCCACGGTTTTACCCGCCAGATCCTAAGTCTGGTGCGTCTGCCAATTCCGCCACTTTCGCAGCATCCGAAGCCTAGTTTACTGTGTTTCGCGAGCAGCAGGAAAGACTCCCTGCTGCATTTTCTTCGAACTTGTTCGGAGCAAAATTTCTGTCGCAAATGAATAGGTAAGTGCCCAGTCGCGCAGGAGACTGCACGAGGACGTCGCATCAATAGAAAATCGCAGACCACGCAGCAGCGAAGTGGCTCAACGTCGCGTCCGCCGATCCGGCCCGAGGCGCTGCTGCGTCGATGACGCTACTGCACTTCGTTGAGCTTTTGATAGATCAGCATGGCCACCAGCACCAGCAGGAATACTCCAGAGCCGATGCTGAAGATGCGAACCGGAATCGTCAGCCGATTCACTTTCGTCAGCAACTCCGTTTGTTCTTCCTGCATATGCGAGTTGGCGTCATCCAGAAACAGCTGGTCGTCCTCGTGCATGGTGAGGGTGCTCTTGTAGATGAGAAGGACAATCAGGCCGATCGCGAATACTCCGAACACAACCGCAACTAGAGTCAGCGTCATAAGCCACCTCGGCAGAGTCGAAACGCAATGCAGCGGCTTTCCACTTCGTGGTGGGGCACGCAGAACCCCGCAACCAGTCTCGGGGAAGGCCTTAACGCCACGATTATAGCCCCGATGGCAAGCCCTCGCGCCACATTAATCCCCTTGTCCGGAACCCGTTATAGACTCGCCAACTCTGCGACTTCCGACCCTCCCTCGGCATCAAAGCAGCAGGTGGATTCCGAGGAGGGGCCTAGTTTTGCCTTATCTGAGGAAAACCACTCTGCTATAATCGAACAGCTTTAAAGCCAAGGAGATACGAATGGCCACAACAACCGTCCCCGAAGTTACCAAGAAAGCCGCACCCGTCACCCTGACCAATAATGCCGTTTCCAAGGTGAAAGAGATCATGGCCCAGCAGAATCCCGTGCCCGCCGGGTTGCGCATCGGAGTCGTCGGCGGCGGATGTTCCGGTTTCTCTTACTCGATGCAGTTCGAGAATGGCGCCGGCATGATGGACAAGACCTTCGACATGGACGGCCTGAAGGTTTACGTCGACGCAACCTCGGTTATGTATCTGAATGGTTGCATCGTCGACTATGTCGAGACCCTCGAAGGCGCCGGCTTCAAGTTCGAGAATCCGAACGTGAAGAGCACCTGCGGCTGCGGATCATCCTTCAGCGTGTAAGAGTTTTTTCTGGAAGAATTTGAAAGAGGCCTCATCGATAACGATGAGGCCTTTCTATTTGGAATCCAGAAGGGTTGCCCCATCCTTGTCTCTCCGTCTTTTCGGAGAGAGAGGGTGGGGATTTTGACTCTCAGGAAGTCCGCAACTTCTATGAAGTCTGCAAGTGAAGATTCACTACTGCGGCGGGGAACTAGGCTGGCTGGGATTTCCATACCCTCCGCCGTTCGGCGAAGTCGGATTGTTCTGCATCGGTGACGGAGAGTTTCCAAAGCTATTGCCGAAACTATTCCCGAATCCGCTCGTTCCGTTCTGCCCGGTTCCGGGTTGTCCGTTTTGCCCGTTCAGATTCCCTTGAGCGCCGAATCCCTGTAGTTGCTGTTGATACGGAGTCGTAATCAAGAAGCCTCGATCCATCGTCGGATCGTAGACGAATTGCCACTCCTCGTACTTTTTCTTGTGATCGAATTCGCGGATCGTCCGGTCTTTGCTCAAGCTCGCGACTCCTACAATCGGCGCGCCGCCGAACGTTGTGCCCGACAATTTGTCGCCCGAAATTCCCGTCAAGCCTCCGCTTGAGGTTCCCCCGGGACCAGCATTGTTTCCCGCCGTTGCGTCGGTCGATGCTGGTGCATTCGGATCCGCTGCCGTCTGGGTATCCGTGGAAGGCTGATTGGCCTGCTGCGAATTCTGTCCGAAGGCAGAATTGGAATTCGCACCGAGCGCGCCGCCCCCTCCAAGTGTAGATGGCTGCCCCAACGGCGATTGCCCCATTCCGCCCGGAGTATTCAGCGTTCCATTCGCACCGAGCGTCGCCGCCCCGGCAATGCCGCCGCCCAAGGCGTTCATCGACATCTTGGCTTCGCCATAGTGCAGCAGCTTGAAATCTTTTCCCGTCAGCGGATCTTTGTAGCGCTTGCGCAGGAACCGCATCTGGTTCGTGTTTTCCAAGTCTTCAATCTTCGCCGGATAGCGGCTGAACTTTTTGTAGTATGCCCGGATCGCCCGCGAATACTGGACTCCGCGATGAATCATCTCTTCTTCGCGATCGCGCTTAATGTCGAACGTGACCGAGGAGACGATCACCGCCGCGAAAATGGCCATCAGCGCCATCACCAGCAACAGCGTCAACATGATGTAGCCGCGCTCATTTCGCGGGGAGAGATCTCGGCGGGTTTTTGAGTCCAACTTCATCGAAAGAGTCAGGTTTCAAAGTTTCATCGTTTCAAGGTTTCGAACTGCAGTCAGGCGAGGGGCTGATGCTTGAAACCTTGAAACCTTGAAACCTTGAAACATCGTTTTCTTACCCTTGCGTCAGCGGAATATTCTGCGGAGGCCCGCTGTTCACCACGTCCTGAATCTCCACGAAAGTGTTTGTGATGCGGACGACCTTATACCGCCGGTCGACGATCTCGCCTTCCCCTGCCACGAACACATCGTCATTCAGTTTCAGGAATATCTTCTTAGGTTCCCCCGGCCGACTGGCGAATCCATAAAACTTCAGCGGAATCGGGGGAGGCGCTGGAGGCGTCGGAGCCTGGTATCCCGGTCCTGGATCTTCTGTTTTCTTCGGGTCCGTGTGTCCGGGAGCGAGGGGCTTCGGTATATCCTCCGCCTGCGAGACAAAAATGTTGCGGCCGTTTCCCTGATACTGCGTCTTCTCGCTTGCTGCCAGCAAATCCAGACGCAGTGTCGGATCCAGGTTCTCGACCTTCACCTTTTTCCCGGGTTTCCCCTTGCGCGGGGTCGGAGTGTGGGTCAGGCTCGGCGCAGCCGCCTGCGCATCCGAAGCAGGCGCCGACGACCCCGTGAACATCGGGATGAACTCGTACGCGAATATCAACACTGCAATTGCGCCGAGCACCGCGGCCCACATCGCCTTCTTTTTGTTTTCCAGCCCGATCTGCACTTAGGATGCCGCCTTCAAATACGTGCCCAGTCTCAGATGCAGCCGCACGGTTCCGTGCGGTTCTCCGCCCAGGGCAACGCCGTTAATGATGAAGAACATCTCGTCCCGCTCCAACGCATTAATGAACTTTGCCAGCGCGGTGTAATTTCCCGAAAGGTCGTATTCGATTTCGATCGGTTGCAGGTTTCCGGGTTCTTCATCGTTTAACTTATATCTTTCCTGCTCGATGGTCACGCCGTTCGCACCAGCCACTTTGCCCAATTCTGTGGCAATCTGCGAACTCTGCGTGGGCAAGCGATCTTTATAGAACTCCGCAATCTGCTTGTTGGCCACGTCAACCTTATGTGGCAGATCCTTCAACGGAGCTACTTGCCGCGTCTTCGTGGTCAGCTCGGCCTGAAGCTGATTCATCTCCATCCGGCGACTTTCCGCCGACCCTACCAGAGGAGAGAAGTAGATTATGGCCGCAATCAAATCCACGGCCACTAGAATTCCCAGCGCCACCTTCAACTGCTTCCGGGTTTGCCGCAGGTCCGGCATCAGAGCTTCGATCCTTTCGCTACTTTGGTCTTGGCCGGCGGAGGTGTCATGGGCTTCTCGTCCGTTGTTGGCGGTTGCGCCGCGATCACGCCCGCCAGTTCGGGAATATAAATCGCCACAATATCAACCTGTTCGTTGTCGCCCGTCTGGGATTGCACGTGGGTGCCGCTGACGATGCTGGTTTGCGCAAATCGCCGCGATTCTTCCATGCGGCGTGCCAGTTCGATGGCGCGCTCGCGCGAATCGCCGGCCACCCGCATTTTCAACTCCAGCTGATTTTCGTCATCAAGCGATGGATCGATGGCCACGACATGCACTCGCGGCGGCATCACTTTTTCCAGACTCTCCAAAACTCGCGTCCACGAGAACGCCTTGCGCTCGATGACATCATTCAGGAATTGCGATTCGTCCCTCGTTGTGCGATTTTCCGGACGGTTGAGGAACGTCTCGGCGTTGGCCCGATCCTGATCGCGCTTGGCGATCATCGCTCGCTCCTGCGCAAGCGTTGCCCGGTCCCGGCGGGCGTTGACCCATCCCGTGATGTCGAGCGTCAGCAAGACCAGCGTCACTAGAGCGACGGCGCCGACAGCGGTGCCCCAGCGCATCCAGAATTGCCGCGCATCCTCGTAAGGCTGACTCGCGAGATTGATATCAAGTCGCATAAATCAAGTGGCTAGTGATCAGTGGATGTGGCGGCTAAAGATGTTCGGTGCTAGTGAACTGTTCACTAGCCACTCATCACTGCCCTTAAGAAATCAACGCTCCCACCACTCCTGCCATTCTCCATCGCGGTACGGAACCCGCCGCGGTCGTTCCCAACTGTGCCGACGATACGAGTTCCTGCACATCGGCTCCCGTCTGCGCCTTCAGCGCAGGAGCGGCTCCGCCCGACTCAGGCAGCCCCGCTACATAAATCTGCTCGATATTCAAATGATACGTGTCCTGAAAAAACACGACCGACGGATACACTTCCTCCGCCAATTGCTCACCGGTAATCGTGACCCCACGCCCGTTTTCCAGCGTTCGAAAAAGTTGCAGCTGGTCGTCGCTCAGGATCGCGATGCTTGTCGTGTGCGCGTCCACCTTGATTACCAGTGTAGGCTTCTTTCCAGAGGCCGCGCCGATCGCTGCCAGCGTCGATGGCAACACCACCCCCGGGCTGAATCCAGCCTCGCGGAAGGCCGCTTCGTAGTCTTCGATTACGCTGCCCAGCGCGACCGCTGCAACCACCTTCACTTCGTCATTCACTTTCTGCGCGTGGTACGAAACTTTCGCCTTTTCCACATCAAAAGGGAGCGACTTCTTCAGCCGGAAGCGGACTACACCCAACGCTTCTTCGTGATCGGAGGGGAGGGTATCGAACTCGACCAGCATCACGCGCACAGCCGCGTCCGGCACAATCGCAATCACATCATGAGAGCGCCCGGCAAGGCTTCCCAGTGCCTCTTCGATTCCATCTCGTACCCGATCGCGCTGCCGCAAGTTGTTCTCCACCAGGTCGGGAACAACGATCCCAGGCGCCAGTTCGCGCGCCGCGCTCGCATCAAGCCCGGCTCCATCATCCGTGATCCGTCCGGCCAGCACCCGGTCTGCGGCAATTTCGCACGCCAGCTTCGGTTTTGGTGTGTTTGTTGTTGGACTCATTCCCGGATACGCCTTTGAGAGATACCTGTATAAATCAGAAACTGTCTTCTGAAGAATTGCAATAACTGGGACAGTACATCATGAAGGTTTCAAAGTCACAAGGTTTCAAAGTTTAAGTGAGATCGGTGGGAACAAACGATCCTGAGACTCGGCGACCTCGACTTTGAAACCTGAAACGTTGGGATCTTTGAAACCTCGCTTACCTCATCGTCTCGATAAACGTCACCTTGTTGATTTCCTTCAGCGTGGTCATCCCCAGCCGTACTTTATCCAGCGCCGACTCGCGCAGGAAACGCATCCCCTCATCCCGTGCTGCCCGCCGGATCTCCGACGTCGGCTTCTTCGCCAGAATCATTTCGCGGATGCGGTCGCTCAAATCCAGCAACTCGTGAATCGCCGTTCGTCCGCGGAATCCCGTACCCGCACACTCGATGCATCCCGGACCTTCGTATAACGGAACCTTCCCCCACTGCGCCGGATCCAGTCCGCTGGCCTCGAGCACCTCAGGCGAATAATGCACCTCGGTCCGGCACGAATCGCAGATCAAACGTACCAGCCGCTGCGCCAGAATACAGTTCAACGCGGAAACAAAGTTATATGGCTCGACGCCCATGTTCAGGAAGCGTCCGATTACGTCGACCACGTTGTTGGCGTGGACGGTTGTGAAAACCAAGTGGCCGGTCAGGGCGGACTGAATTGCGATCTGCGCCGTCTCCGAGTCGCGGATTTCGCCGACCATGATCTTGTCCGGATCGTGTCGCAAGATCGATCGCAACCCGCGCGCGAACGTCAGGCCCTTTTTCTCATTGACGGGAATCTGCGTAATTCCGCGCAGCTGATATTCGACCGGGTCTTCAATGGTGATGATCTTGTCTTCGTCGGTCTTGATTTCGTTGACCGCGGCATACAGCGTGGTCGTCTTACCGGAGCCGGTCGGTCCCGTGACCAGCACCATGCCGTAGGGCTCTTTGATATAGCGGCGGAAGCGGCGCAGGTCATCTTCATCAAACCCGACCACATCCAGCGTTAAACTCTTGAACTTCTCGCTCATCGACTCTTTGTCGAGCACGCGGAGCACGGCGTCTTCGCCGTGAATCGACGGCATGATCGATACGCGAAAGTCGATGGCGCGCCCGTTATACTTCACGCGGAAGCGTCCGTCCTGCGGCACGCGGCGCTCGGAAATGTCGAGCTCGCTCATGACTTTGATACGCGAAATGACGGTCGAGTGATGTTCTTTGCCGATCGGCGGCATGGCTTGCGTCAGCACGCCGTCGATGCGGAACTTGATCATTACCGAATCGTCGCGGGTTTCAATGTGAATATCGGAAGCGCGCCTCTGCAGTGCCGTAAAAATCGTGGTATCGACCAGCCGGATAATCGGGCTGGTATCGCCTCCGGCCGTCAGCTTGTCGATCGTCAGCGTCTCTTCCACACCCGTGTTTTCGTCTTCCCGGATGATGGTGAAGCCTTCGCTGGCTTCTTCGAGTACGCGCTGCGACTGTTCGGTCTTCTTGAGGATGTCGTCGATCTGCTTTAGCGTCGCGACTTTGGTGACGATACGTTTCTGCAGCAGCAGGCTGATTTCGTCGATCATCATCAGCTGGCTGGGATCGGCGATCGCAATGGCAAGCCGTCCGTCCGCCGTTTCTTCCAGCGGAACGAACTTGTAACGGAACATCAGGTCCGGCGAGATCTTCTTGAACAGATCGTGATGAAGCTGGAAGTCGGTGAGGTCTACAAACTCGCAGCGGTAGCGCCGGGCCACATCCTGCGCCCGCTCCAGATCAGTAATCGGATTCCCGGTCGGGCTAATCGGCCCGCCATTCCCGCCACCCACAAACAACGATTTTTTATCGGCTGTTGCCATTGGTTTACCTACTGCCCTTCACCGAAAACTTCCTGCCTCCATGATCGCTTGTTGCTGTCCCGTGCCAACGACGAACGACCACCGACAAACGACTGACTTGATCAGTGCACACCCAACGTAAAGATTGGCAAATATAGCGAAATCAATACGCCGCCTACAAAAATTGCCATGATGATAAGGATCAGCGGCTCAATCAGCGCCATCGCCGCGCCCAGCGCCGTCTGCACATCTTCCTCATAAAACTCTGCAACCGAATTGAGCATGGCCGGCAGCGCTCCCGTCGACTCGCCCACCTCAATCATTTCAACTGCGAGCTCCGGAAAAACCTTCTGCTCTTCCAGACTCGGCGCGAGCCCTTGTCCCTCCCGCACCCGGATCCCCGCCCGCATCACGCCCTTTAGGATGCGACGGCTGCTCATTGAGGCGCCGGCAGTTTCCATCGCTGGAACCAGCGGCAGTCCGCCCTGAAGCAGTGTCGACAGCATTCGCGAAAAGCTCGCCACCTGGTGTTTCAGCCGGATGTCTCCCAGCAGCGGCAGGCTCAGAATCGCTCGATCAATCCGATCCGCCCCGCGATCCGTCTCTTTCCATCGCCACAGGACAAAGCCGATAATCACCAGCGCGACGGCCACAAAAGGCGCGTATTTCTGTGCGTTCTGTCCAACCGCCAGCATGAACACCGTGATTGCCGGCAGCTTTGCATCCAGGCTGTTGAAGAGCTCCGCAAACTTCGGCACTACATAGGTGAACAAGAATGTCACCATGATCATGACCACGGTGACCAGCAGCGTCGGATAAATCAGTGACACAAAGAGCTTCTTGCGGAACGTCATCGCCAGCCGCTGAAAACTGATATAACGCGTCAGCACTTCGTCGATGTTGCCGCTCTTCTCGCCTGCCATCAGCGTGGTCGTATAAATTTTCGGAACGATTCCCTGGGCTGCGAACGAATCCGAGAGCAACTCTCCGCCCTTCACCCGGTCCCGGACGTTCTCGAGAATCTGCTTTAACTGCGCATCCTTCTGCCGCTTGATCAGCAGTTCCAGTGAATTCAAGATCGGCAACCCGGCCCGGATCAGCGTCAGAAACTGCTGGTTAAATACGAGGAACGTATCCTGCTTCAGCTTGCGCCGACGCCGGAGCGACACTCCGCCCGACAGCAGATCCTTGTGGCTTGACCCAGTAGACGAGATATCCCTGCGACGAGAATCGGTCGCGCACTTCGGCCTCGGAATAACCGTGCTCGACGTGCTGCTGCACCCGTCCGCGATCGTCCGCGATTTTTACTACAAATTCCGCCATTTGCCGCTATTTCTTGGAATTTTCCCAGGCCAACCCTATCGCTCAGTCTAACATTCCAACTTCCATTCTAAGCTGCCCGCCCACCTGAAACATCCCTGCTCTCGGTACCGCAAGTAACCTCGTATCTAAGGATCTGACCTGGATCAACCGCCCGTGTCTAATGTTCAGTCATTGCGACCCAAACCCTTGTCATTCCGACCCAACCGTTGTCATTCGGAAAACCCTTGTCATTCCGACCGAAGGGAGGAACCTGCTTTCCGCCGCCACTACGAACCTACTGCCCCAACTCCCCCTCCACCACTTCGGTCCCCGCCGGAGGCTTAAACGCAAACCGCGAATCCGCCACTGCCATATCTTCCTTCTGATCCGTGAATCGATACTCGGTCGACGCCCCGTCCACGCCCTGAATCAAGATTCGAACGATCCGCCGCTCGGGCGTCACCTCTAACGCAACCTCATTGATCTGATCACCCAAGCCCTGCGGCACCCCTCGCAACACCACATCCCCCGCCTGCAACGGCGTCACGTCCGGAGCCAGCGACAACCCGCGTAACTCTTTTTCTAGCTTCGTCTTACCGAGCAAGAATGCAAGTGGAGATCGAACATCGTCCAGCTTCTTCGCCGCCTCTTTGCGCGCCTGCCCATCCTGCGGGACGTAAAACCACGCATCTTTCCCATCGCTCACGAAGAGCTTCTCCTTGGGAGAACGGTACTCCCAGCGCATCTTGCCGGGTTTTTTCAGCCACAGCGTCCCCGATTCGGTCCGCTCCATTCCCGACCCGCTATACAACTCGGTGAATTCGGCTTGCAGCGTCCGCAGATGGTTGTAGTGCGCGTCCACCGCGGCGGCCAATGCCTTTACATCCTGAGCCTGCCCGGAAACCAGGCAGTCGCCTGCAAATACAGACACCACGATCGCCAGAAGAATGAATCGAACTCGCATCAATCGTTTGTCACCGAATCTTCGCCCGCGCCATCGATCCACAGAGGCCAGCCCTCACGCCGATTTGGGAGGGAACACGGGGGCAAGTTCCTTTTGGGGGGACTCCTGCCCAGAATTGTAAGCCGTCCCCGAAAACTTGTCATGCGCCTCGGTCGGCTCGGCTGAGACGAGAAAGAAAGCTTCACCACGAAGGTCACGAAGTCAACCCAAGGAAAACTTAACAAAGAAAACCTTCGTGGTACTTCGTGCCCTTTGTGGGGAAGCTTTTGGTTTGTACTCCACACGCTAACGCGCAATCAGAGTATCGCCACGCGCAAAAGTTACGCAGCAAAACTTTTTACAATTCATTCGCTCACGAGAGTAACTTCCCGCGATCTCCTTCATCCAGTCTGCGGTCGTCATGACCGACAACCCAACCAAGGAGTCGCATATGTTCCGCAGCAGCACCCTGCTCGCTCTTGCTTTCGCAGTCTCAGCCTTCCCACTTACCAGCCACGCGCAAACTAACGCAACCACCGGCGCAGTTTTCGTCATGACCAACAACGCAAGTAACAATCAAGTCATCGCCTACACGCGCAATGCCGACGGCACTTTAACCGGGCGTCACTCCTTCGCCACCGGAGGCCGCGGTAGTGGTGGTCTCACCGATCCTCTCGCCTCCCAAGGATCGCTCACGCTCACTCAAGATCATTCCTACCTTCTCGCAGTTAATGCCGGCAGCGGCGACATCTCGGTATTCCAAGTCAGCGGCGCAACTCTCACTCTTCTCGGCACCACGCCCTGCGGAGGAAGTGAGCCCGTCGCCGTCGCTTCGCAAGGACACCTCGTCTACGTCGTCAACGCCGGAGGCACCAGCAACGTCTCTGGGTTCCACCTCACCAGTACCGGAGCGCTCAAGCCCATTCCTCATTCGACGACTTTCCTAACCACCGGCAACTCCGGCGCAGCCTCGCTCGCCTTCAGTCCCGATGGTCAAACTCTTCTCGTGACCGAAAAGCTCACCGGCAACATCGACGGATTCTCCATCCAGGCCAATGGAACACTCGGACCGATTGTTGTGAATCCCAGCGCTGGACCAGGACTGTTCGGCGTCGTCTTCGCTCCGAACGGCAGCGCCATCACCACCGAAACCGGACCGAGCGGCGCAACCAACGCCTCCGCAGTTTCTTCGTACGCGAATTCCAGCGGCACGCTCTCTGTGATCAGCGCCAGCGTTCCTACTCTCGCGGCCGCAACCTGCTGGCACGTGGTCACTCCCAACGGAAAATTCGTTTACACGTCGAATCCGGGAACAGGCACGATCTCCGGCTTCTCCATCGGTTCAACCGGAACGTTGACTCCGGTGGACGGAACGATCCTGGCAACCCTCCCGACTGGAAGCGCGAACCTCGACATCGCGATCTCTGCCGATGGGAAGTATCTCTACACGATCGATTCCGGAAGCGGCTCGGTCAGCGTGTTCGGCGTCAATGCTGACGGAACCATCACTACTCTCACCGGAGTCAGTGGCCTAGCCATCGAAGCCGGCTACAACGGCATTGCCGCATTCTGATCTGTACGTGTTTGTCATCTCTCAAACGCTTGTCATTCCGACCAACGGGAGGAATCTGCTGAACGCTTTGTCATTCCGACCGAACGGGAGGAATCCGCTTCCGAGGGTGCCCCGTCCTTGTCTCGCGTCTTTAGCGAGACAGGGCGGGGAATTTTACCGCGAAGAAACAACTCCGTTTGTGTTTCTGCCATCCCTCCCCCTTTGCTTTCAACGACTTAACTCCGTATAATCCTTCCAGCAACCGCTAAACCCCAAATTTGCACCATTCGTTGGGATATGGATGCGCCATTCCTAAAGCTTCCAATAGGATAGGCACAGTCCAACACTCAGGGAAAAGTGTGAGAAGCTCCGGCAGTAACAGCAGAGCTATTCCTGAGAGAGCCACAGTTTTTGGGTGATAAGTTTTCCAGGTTCATCCAAAGCGAAGGCCAAAAACAGATGTAGTCGAAGGGATAGTTCTAACCATCGAAGGGAAGAGCCATCCCATTGAAAGAGCAGTAAATGCCAAGAGCTTTGGCTAGAAGCCAGAAGCTAGGAGCCTAGAGCTATCATGCGCAAGCCGATCAAGTACGTAGAGAAAGTAGCCGTCGCCGCCGCCAAAGGCGCGTGGGTTGTGTTCGACCGCTTGAATGGCATCAAGCCCAACCCATCGCCGACTCCCAAGTGGTCCGACAAGCCTCTGCTCAAGTCGTACGAGAAGTCGAAGCCGCCCCTCGGCTGGCCTCGCTCCACCGATTCTCTCTGCCCGAAGTGTGTTCCCGAGATCCGTCAGCAGATTCTGGACGGTCATCTGCCCCACGAAGTTCTGATGAACGAGAAGGTCGGCGAGATCAAAGCGACCATCGTCGAGCGCGACGGCAAGATCCTGATGGTTAAGGATTGCCCGACGCACGGCCACTTCGAAGACGTAATGTCGATCGACACCGAATTTTCAAAGCACCTTGAAGACGTCTTCCCGGGCCGCGACATCATGGCTCACAACGACGAGAAGCTGCATCATCACGGATCGTCGACCGTCAAGTATGGCCGTGGATCGGTTCTCACCATCGACCTCACCAACCGCTGCAATATGATGTGCGATCCCTGCTTCATGGACGCAAATCAGGTTGGCTTCGTCCACGAACTGACGTGGGAAGAAATCAAGACGATGCTCGACAACGCTATCACCATCAAGCCGCGCCGTCAGATGTCGGTGCAGTTCTCCGGTGGCGAGCCGACGTTGTCGCCGTACTTCCTCGATGCAGTGCGCTACGCCCGTAAGGTTGGATATAACTCCGTGCAGGCCGCAACCAACGGTATCGAGTTCGCGAAGAGCTTTGAATTCTGCCAGCAGGCAGTTGAAGCCGGCATGCGCTATGCCTACCTGCAATTTGACGGTATTGGCAACGCGGCCAACGCACATCGCCTGGTTGGAAATTTGTTTGATGTGAAACTGAAGGCGATCGAGAACCTGCACAAGGCCGGCGTTGAAATCGTCCCGGTCGTGACGATCGTGAACGGAATCAACAACGAGCAGGTCGGACGCATCATCAAGTTCGCGCTCGACAATCCCAAGACGATCAGCTTCCTCAGCTTCCAACCGGTGAGCTTCACCGGCCGCGACGAAGCCGTGACCGATGATCGCCGCCAGGCGCAGCGCTACACGCTGAGCCATCTGGCGCACGACGTGAAAAATCAAACTGGCCTCGGCGAGCCGAGCCGCGACTGGTTCCCAATCAGCTTCATGGGAACCTTTAGCGACTGGGCCGACCTGATGCACGTCAACGACGCGAAAAACGACTGGGGCCAACTAAGTTGTGGCTGCCACCCGAATTGTGGGACGGGGATGGCTGTCATGATCGACAAGGAAACGAAGGAAGCGGTTCCGGTGACGGCGTTCCTGCACGGAGATCAACTGGCGAAGGATATTGCCAAGGTCAATGATGCGGCGCGCGGCAAGTTCCTGACCGGAGTTGGAATGGCGCTTGTGCCTGATGAAGAACTACGATCCGTTCCAGTCGCCGACTCACTTCAAGCTGATGGACCTGTTGAAGAAGTTCGACAAGAACTATCACATCACCGGCAAGAACTACGGCAAGGTCGGCCCGGACCGCACCATCGACGACGTCATGAAGCGGCGCACGACCGATCGCTGGAACTTCCTGTTCATCGCGGGCATGTGGTTCCAGGATCTGTTCAACTACGACTTCCGGCGGACGGAGCAGTGCATCATTCCGTACGCGACGCAGGAAGGCGAAATTTCATTCTGCGCTTACAACACGGGCGTGGGATGGCGGAACATCATCGAGAAGATGCACATGACGGCCACGCTCACGAAGTGGTACGAAGAGCATGGACGGCACGAGATCTTCGCCGGTGGCAAGAAAGTGCAGATGGAAGACGAGACTCACTCTCTCTTGCTGCGCGATGACCTGGTCACGACAGAACTGCAACATGATCTCGATAGCAAGGGCATCGCCAAGAACGCACGCGAAGAGAAAGTGCGAGCGCGAGATGCGAAACAGAAGCAGACCGCCGATGCGAAGGCTGAGGCGCGTGGGCCGCAGATCAACGATGAGGCTTACAACGCACGCATGGCCGCGATGTATCGCGAAGTCGTCCTGAAAGAGAAGCCGGTCGTGGCCGAGAACGGGTTCATTCCGCTGGGTGCTTTAACCAAGCCAAATGGTAATGGCAATGGAAATCACGCGACGGAATCGAAGCCGGAGATCGCCGAACCGGTGGCGGGCGACTAAGCTAGTAGCGATATGGTAGATCTGACGGGCCGCCTGCGGGCGGCCCGAGTTTTTTGTTCCTGGAACATGAGATGTTGTAGTCTTTCTCCCGCTGGAGACTTCTCACCCGAAACTAGGTACTTCCGCTGAAGGTCAATTACCTCCGTAACGTTTCGGTGCTTACCGTTTCGCTTTAACCTTGAGCTTCAGACTTGCGCTTAAGGAGCCCGTTATCTCCGGCATAAAGACATCGCAAGAGGCACGCGCCGCGTCCGCGCGCGCTTTCGTTCACAGCCTAAACATCCTCATTAAATATGCTCGGATGTATGGCTACGAACACAAGCGCACCGAGGCGCAATTCGAAACCACGTGGAATGAATTGCAGACGGCACTGCCCGCGGGTGGCGACGCCGGCTTTCTCCTGGGCGTTTCCGACAACAAGCTATTGCTCGATGGAATTCCGCTGGAATCAGGGAACGCGGAGAAGAGTTTCGCGACTCTGCTGACGACGGCGGGACTGGCTAGCCTGCATTTCTCCAAAGAAGTTACGGAAGAGGATTTCGTCCGCTTGGTGCGGGCGTTTACGGTCGCCGGATCGAAGGCGACGGACGTGGCCAAGCAGATCAAGGACGCATTGGGCGCGGGCAAGCAGAAGAGCACCATCAAGATCAACGAAGTGAAGTTCGTGGCTGCCGATCCCCTGACCGGCGATGTCAGCATCGCGGCGCAGATTGCGGCGCAGACACTGGGTCCGGAATTCAAGCAGTGGCTGAATGATCCGCAGAAATTGTTGCAGTTGATTGCTGCCGCCGAGGGCGCAACTTCGGGCGGAGGCGGTGGACAAGGCGCCGACGGAGTTCCGATGGTTCCGCTCGGCAGCGTGCCGAATGCTCCGCGAGGCGCGGGCCAAGCTGTGGGGACGGGGACGGGAACGGGATCAGGAACTGGCACGGGTGCGGCTCCAGCATGGACGGGAGGCATGGTTCCATTGCAGGAGCAGGAAGTCATCCAGGCAATTCGGCTGCTGACGCGGTTTGGACAGGTCCAGCAGGATCCAACGGTTAAAGAAGAAGACATCCAGAAAGAACTGACGGAGACGGATCCCAACACCCGGTTAAACCTGCAGCAGTTGCTGGGCAGCCTTGCGGCACAAGCGACGACCAAGCAGGAAGAAGATACGCCGCTACTGATGAAGGCGGCCGAGCACATGGCAATCCGCTTCGCTCTCGAGCGTTATCAAAAGGGCGAAGTGAAGGTCAACGCGGTTCACCAGATGATGGAGCACATGAGCCGGCAGATGGATTCGCTGCGCTCCATCCTGAAGCTGCAAGAAGAAAAGATGAGCAAGGCGGGGATACTGGTCGAGTCGCACGCCGACATCCTGGACCGCATGTTCTGGGCGGAAGTGCCCGAGGCGGGCAAGAAGAGCGTGTTGATGTCGCACGAGGCGCCCTGCGTGCCGCCGCGCAACCTGCGGCAGTTCGTGGAGATGCTGCTCGACCGCGACGACAAGCAGACCGCGTCCGACATTTTGAACAATTATTCGAGCTGTCTGGGCGCGAAGGAAACCGAGCCCCGGCGTAGAACCGCGATCGGTCTCAGCCAGTTGGCCGATCTTTATGCGCGGCTGGGCGGGCAGCCGATGGCGCAGGCCGTCCGCAAGCTCAGCGAGCAGATTATCGTGGAGAAGGATGCCGAGCTGCAGAGCCTGTTCAGCGCAGCGTTTGTGCGGCTGAGCCAGGAAGCGAGCGCGGCCAAGAATTACGCGGCAGTGAATGAAGTATGCGCCGGCATGGAGTTGATCAGCGTGGAGCGGCCGGTGCTGATGAGCGATCTGCGCCCGCGAGTGGGCGTTGAGAACCGGCTGCCGGAATACATTGAGGAAGCGATCCAGATGGAGTCGATCCCTCAGGACATGCTGGCGGTGCTGAGGCGGACGAGCCAGGCCGGATCGGAACACCTGGCCGACCGGTTCTTCCGCTGCATGCGGCGCGACGAGTGCGACCGGATGGTTGAACTGGTGCGACAGTTGGGATCTCCGGTCTTGACGCAGTTGCGGGAGATTCTGCGGACGGGCCAGCCGCGGCAAGCGTCGGGAGCGGTCGGGATTATCAGCCGCCTCGATGTCGGAACCTTGCTGGAATTGCTGCCGGTGCGTTTGCCTGAATGGAATCGCTTTTATCACGATGTGGTGGTGCGGCAGATCGCTTATGGCGCTGCGGAAGATCGCGGACGCACTCTGCTGGAACTCGCGGAGGTTCTCGATCCCGTAGTGCTGCCCGAGGCGGTGGACGAAATTGGAATGAGCAGTGACCGGACGTCGGTGCATCCGCTGATTGCGATGGCGAAACCGGGAGATGCTGCGTCGAGATCTCCGTTTGTGCAGCTCAAGGCGATTGAATCGCTGGGGCGGCTGCGCGACGCCGAAGCGGTGGCGACCCTGCGAGAGATTCTGGAAGCGAAAAAAACATTTGGCTGGGTGCATCACCGCGAGTTAAGGATTGCGGCGGCGCAGGCGCTATCTAAAACCGATCCGCGGTACAGTTCGCAGGTGATGTCCGAGAGCGGGCTCGAGCCGTCGGAACTGGCGATTGCGCCTCTGGATATGGCTCCGGCATGTCCATGGGTTCGGCAACGGCGCTACGAGCGGCTTGTACTGGCGAAGACTGTGGTCGGAATTTTGGGCAGCTCCTGGGGGAAGTCGAGAATCGTGATTCGCGAACTGAGCCTGGGCGGCGGCATGGGAACGAAGGAAGACAATCTGCGCATCGGCAGTGAGGCCGATCTCGAGATCTCGTTGGGTATGCGGTCGAAGATCAAGGCGCACGTGCTGCTGCGGCGGGCGCGCGTAAACGAAGTGGGATTCGAGATTGTGAATACGGATCTTGAGAGCCGATACAAGCTGCGGCGACTGCTGGTGGAAGCGCTGAATCACGCTCCACAAAATAAAGCAGAGGATTGGGGCGGGGAACGGAAGGTATAGAAGCTTCGAGCCGCGAGTGTTGGGCTAAGAATCACCCGAATCGGGTTCGGTTTCGCCCAAAACTAAAAGCTCACGAATAAGATTTCTTCAAAACAAAAGCCTCTGCTGACCGCAGAGGCTTTTTCTTTTGCAGCGCGAGAGCGTCTCGCACTGTCACTACTTCACTTTCAGGAAGATGATCGCGAGCGTGTAGAGCGCGAGTGACTCGATCAGCACCAGTCCGAGAATCAGTGCGAACTGAATTCCGGGACGGGCGGCAGGATTGCGGGCCAGGGACTCGGTGGCCGCGGCAACGGCTTTGCCTTGGGCGAGTCCGCAAACGGCGGAGGCGATCGCCATCGAGAATCCGGCGGTGATCGCGATCCAGCTGCCCTCGCTCATTCCGCCGCCTTGCGCGAACGCAGGCACGGCGAAGCACAGGGCCGAGAGAATCATGAAGATACGGCTAAGTTGACGCATGGGTTGTTTCTCCTTGGACGAAATTGCCGCCAGTGGGTGGTTGACGCCATACCGTGCAGACGCCCTCACGCTAACGACAGTGGCCAGTGGCCAGTGGTTAGGGGTCAGTGGAAACTGACCGCTAGCCGCGGATCGCTCACCACCTTTGTTGCTACTTCAGGGGCTAAAGCCCCAAAACCTTTCGTCTCAGACGCGGCCCTAAAGGGCCGCTC
This sequence comes from uncultured Acidobacteriota bacterium, assembly GCA_963787685.1. GTDB lineage: Bacteria > Acidobacteriota > Terriglobia > Terriglobales > Acidobacteriaceae > Sulfotelmatobacter. The sequence goes on along the minus strand of CAWBED010000013.1, from coordinate 609,996 downwards.
TTCCAGTCCAGTGCTCTTCCGGTCCAGTGCTCTTCCGGTCCAGTGCTCTTTCAGTCCGAGTGCTCTTTCAGTCGAGTGCTCTTCTGCTCTAGTGCTCTTCGGCAACCGCGCCCGACACGTAGATGATCGACAGCAGCATGAACACGTACGCTTGCAGGACGGCGACCACGATGTGCAGGCCGCTGAAGATGATCGGGATGCCGATCGGGATCATCGAAAAGAAAACCAGCGTGATCAGGTCGCCGGCGAAAATGTTGGCCCAGAGACGAACCGTCAGCGAGAGCAGATCGCGCGAAATGGCTGACCAGTTCGATGGGAAGCATCAGCAATGCGAGCAGGATGCGGGCAATAAGCGGCATCCCTTCCATGGGCGGCCCGAAAAAGTGCAGCAAATACTTCAATCCCGCGTGTTTAAAGCCCTGTGTGTGATAGTAGATGAAGGCAACAATCGCACATCCCAGCGGAACGATCGGAACACCGGTCGGCGACTCGAACCCGGGGATCAGCCCGATCAGATTGCACACGAGAATGAAGATGAAGACGATGGCGAAGAACGGCGTATAGGGCTCGCTGTGATGGCCGATAATTTCGTGGCTCTGGCTGAGCACGAATCCTTCAATGCTTTCGAAAGAGTGCTGGAGGCCTCCGGGCGAGTCCACAGAAAGACGCGAGCGCACCAGCAGGAAAACAATCAGCAGGAATGCAAAGACGAGCACCTCCATCGAGAAGGAATTCGAGATCGGCGCGGCTGGATATTTCGGCTCAATGTGGAGCATCCGCAGGGACGTGGTGACCGGGCCGGCCAGCAGGTGATTCAGGACTTGGGTGAACCAAAGTTGTTCAGGCATGTAGAACAGCTTTTCGCTGCTAGCTCCTAGCTCTTAAGTGACGCCGGTTTCCTGCTATAACCCGCGAGTGATTCCCGCGTACAGCTCGTAAGCGGCTTCGCAGACGATGGCTCCAACCGGCAAAAACAATCCCGCGAAGAGACCCCTGAGGCTCGCGGGGAAACTGGTTAATATAGCATACGCAGCGGCTCCCAACAATGCGTATCGGAGCAGGAACCGCGCCACGATCCCCTTTCCGGACTGAGGTTTAGCGGCATTGGTGACGCGGTCGGCCAGGCCCGAGACACCGCTTTTGAGCCAGTGGAAATTGAGGTAGGCGATGACGCATCCGAGCAGGAAGCCGAGCGCGCCCCGCCAGCCGAATTTCCACGCTGCTGCTGCGGTCAGGACAGGGGCGAGAACGAGCATAAAGTTGCGGATTCGTGTCAACGCCCCGGCGTAGAAATCGTCAGATGACCCGGCCGCCGTTGTCGATGTGGCCAAGTTGGAGTGGTCGTCGGTCATGGCGCGACTGGCATCCCAATCAAGAGGAAGAACTCATTTCGTGTCGCGCGACACCTGTCGGATCAGCTCGATCAGTCCGCCGGCGGTTCCGAGGAGCAGGCCCACGATGCTGATCCAGGACGTATGCAGCCAGCGATCCAGTAGAGAGCCGATTAGCCATCCGGCGACGGTGCCAGCCGGCAGCATGAAGGCAAGCTGGCTGTAGCGGCCAACCTGAACCCACGGGCTTTTCTTCTTGTCGGGATTGGGATCGGGAGACACGTCAGCGCGAAGGAAGATTCTACGCTACCGTTAGCCGACCCGGCTGTCGTTTTGTTGATTCGATGGCGAGTGAGACGTGGCGAGCACGTCTTTGAGATCAGTGAATCAACTTCGCAACGTCCGGATTCTGTGCGATACCCAGTGCCCAATTCGCCAGTTCGATGAACTGGTTGGGCAGGATGCCGATGTAGAGCGTGGCGAACCCCGTCACCGTAAGAGCGGCACCCATCGCGAGGCTGATGGGGAGTTTTTCCTCTCCCTTTTCGGCTTCGCGCATAAACATGGCATTCGCTATCTTCAGATAGTAGTACAGACCGAAGACGGAGTAGAGAACGCCCAGCGATGCGAGCACGTAGTGGCCGCTCGAGATCAGGCTGAGGAAGATGAAATACTTTCCCCAGAATCCAGCAAGCGGCGGAATCCCGGCCAGCGAGAGCATGAAGAGCAGCATCAGCACCGCTTCAATTGGGGCGCGGGAGTACAGGCCGTTGAGGTCGTCGAGTTCATCACCGATGACTTTGCGATGGCGCAGTGAAGTGATCACGGCGAAAGCGCCCAGATTCATGAAGGTGTAGACGAGAAGGTAAATGAGAATGCCTTTGATGCCGTCGGGACTGAGTTCGGTGGCGGTGCCGGCAATCAGGCCGAGCAGCATGTATCCCACGTGGGCAATCGAAGAATAAGCGAGCAGGCGCTTGGTGTTGGTCTGCGTGAGCGCGGCGAAATTCGCGCCTGTCATGGTCGCGATCGAGACGAAGACCAGCATCGGAACCCAGATCGCACGCATGGGCATGAGTCCGACGATCAGGATGCGCAGCAGCATCGCCCATCCCGCGGCCTTGACTGCGACGGACATGAATCCGGTAATGCTGGTTGGCGCGCCCTCGTAAGCGTCCGGCGCCCACTGGTGAAAGGGGACGGCCGCGATCTTGAACAGCAATCCAGTCATGGTCGTGACCAGGGCGATTACAGCGACCGGCCGGTATTGCGGGTCGAGAACGCGCTTTGCCAGTTCCTGATGGATCACGTCGAGGCGAGTGCTGCCGGAGAGTCCATAGAGCAGGGAAAGTCCGTAAGCGAATATGCCTGACGAGAATGCTCCGAGCAGGAAATATTTCAGGGCGGCTTCGTTGGATCGGCGGTCGCGGCGGAGGAAGCCCACCAGAACATAGGTTGACATGGCCATCAGTTCGAGGCCGATGAAGATCAGGACAATGTCGAAGCCAGCCGCCATGCACATCATGCCGGCGACCGCGAGAAGCATCAGCGCATAGTATTCGCCGTGATTTTCGTGTTCGGTCTCAAGGTAACGAACCGACATCAGAATCGCGACCGCGGTGGCCGCGAGAAACAGATAGAAGAAGTAGAGAGAGAAACGGTCCACCAGCATCGTGTGCAACATGCCGGGTGCGCCACCCGCGCCCGCCAGCCACATCTGAATCTTGTAGACACCGGCGGCTGAGAAGAGCACGCCGACGAAGGCCGTGACCGCGTTCGCCCACTTCATTTCTTTGGGGAGCATGAAGTCGATCAACAGGATGCCGAGTGCAAAGAGCACCAGCAGCGTGATCGGAAGGGCGAGAAGATAGTCGGTCCAGGCCACTAGTCTTTCCCCTTATCCGGAGCGGCCGGCGTAACGGCTGGCGTTTCGAGCGCCGGAGCTTGTACGGCGGCGTTCACTGTGGCTGCGGGCTGCGGATAGTCAGGCCGAACCATCGCGATGGTATGGTTCACCGGTTGCTCGAGGATCTGCAGAAACGGCTTGGGATAAAGGCCGATCCAGAATGCCATGATGAGCAGCGGAACGAACGTGGCGACTTCGCGCGGAGTGAGGTCATGCAGTTTTTCATTCTTCGGATTCGTGACCGTGCCGAAGAAGACTCGCTGGTAGAGCCAGAGCAAGTAAGCGGCAGCGAGAACGACTCCGGGGACGGCCCACGCGCCCCATCGCCAGTTCTCCATGAACGTGCCTTGTAGGATGGTGAACTCGCCAATGAACCCGTTCAGCAGAGGCAGGCCCATCGACGATAGAAACATGATCATGGTGATGGTCGCATAGAGCGGCATCACGTTCGAGATCCCGCCATATTCGGAAATCTCTCGTGTATGGCGCCGTTCGTAGAGGATTCCGACGATCAAGAAGAGTGCGCCGGTGGAAATTCCGTGATTGATTTGTTGCAGGACCGAGCCGCTAAGTCCTAGCGGCGTGAGCACAAAAATTCCCAGCGTGCAGAATCCCAGGTGGCTGACGGAGGAGTACGCCACCAGCTTCTTCATATCCTTCTGCATCAGCGAAACCAGCGCCCCGTAAAGGATGCCGATGATCGAGAGCGCGATCATCCAGCTGCGAACTTTAGTGTGCGTGAGCACATCGGGGAAGAAGGGAAGCGAGAAGCGGATGAAGCCGTAGGTTCCCATCTTCAGCAGAACGCCGGCCAGGATCACCGAGCCTGCGGTCGGCGCTTCTACGTGCGCATCGGGCAGCCATGTGTGGAAGGGGAACATCGGCACTTTGATGGCGAAGGCGAAGAAGAAACTTAGGAACAGAAGAGTTGCCGCGTAAGGACCGTAATCTGAATAAATTTTCGGAGCCGTTTGATACAGCGCTTCGAGGCTGAACGTGTAAACGCTCGTGACCGCGTGGTGATGGAAGTACAGGAACAGAATTCCCAGCAACATCAGCACGGATCCGGCGAGTGTATACAGGAAGAATTTGATGGCGGCGTAGAGTTTGCGCGGGCCTCCCCAAATGCCGATCAGGAGGTACATGGGAACGAGCATCGCTTCCCAGAAAACAAAGAAGAGGAAGAAATCCAGCGCCATGAAGACGCCGAGCATGCCTGTCTGAAGTATCAAAAACCAAATGTAGTATTCCTTGACGCGATTCTCGATAGCGGTCCACGACGAGAGGATCGAGATCCATCCCAGCAGCGTGGTCAGCATGATGAGCAGGAAAGAGATGCCGTCGATGCCCAGGATGTAGCCTGCGCCGATCGAGGGGATCCAGTTGCCGGGCGCGCCCTCCATGAACTTGAAGCCGGGCTCGAAGCGCTGCGCCCAGAACATCGGTACTAGCGGCAGCGAAATGAGGAATCCGCCGAGCGCGAAAATGTTAGCGATCCAGCGGATGGAGTCCTTGTTGTCCTTGGGTACAAACAAGAGCAGGATCGCGCCGAGCAGCGGCGTGAAGAGAATGATCGATAGGATGTGAGATTCCATATTAGCTTCTAGCTTTGAGCCGAGAGCTGTGAGTCTTGAGCATCGAGCAAAACATCACCTGGTTGCTCAGTGCTCACAACTCGCCGCTCACGCTCTAGTGATACACGTAATAAAACACGAACCCTACCAAGCCTGCGGTCATGACCAGCGCATACCACTGCACCAAGCCCCACTCGAATAGGCGCGCAGGATAACTCAGCATGCGCGCCAGAATCGCAGGGCCGTTAACGCCGATGACCGTCGATGATCCACTTGTCCCACCAACTGGAAATTGTTGCGGTAAGTCGCGTGATCCATCCGGCGGCATTGACTGCACCGTCGATTACATGCGAATCGAACCACGAACTCGCTTCGCCTAGACCCATGGCGCCGAGCCGGATGTTGCCTAACTTTCGGCGTCCCGTGAAGACGTAGTCGTAACCTTCGTCCACGTAATATTTGTTCAGCAGGGTCTTGTAGAGAGGGGGCGACACGGCCTCAATCGGCTCGACGTAGCCTTTATCAGCGCCGGCATAGGAACGCCCGGCCATGAACCAACCCAGTCCCGCGGCGCCTACGGATAACAGCATCAGCAAGATCTTCGGTTGGACTGGTGTGCTCTTCTTCTTTTTCTCCAGCAGCGAGTTGTGCGGCCTTGCCTTCCTCGACTAAAACGTGCGCTTCACCGCGCGAAAAGACGGGATCGAGGAAGTGCGCGAAGCGATCCGATCCGCCCAGACTGTGCGGCCATCCGAGGAATCCGGCAAAGATGGAGCAGACCGCGAGCACGACCAAGGGCATCGTCATCGACGCCGGAGATTCGTGGAGATGGTGCTCGACTTCGTGGCTAGTGATCCGCGACGGGCTCCAGAAGGTCAGATAGATGAGGCGGAACATGTAGAACGCCGTCATCAGGGCGGTGATGTAGCCGATGCCCCAGAGGATGCGATATGCGCCGCCCTCGCTCGTCCACGTCTGCCAGAGGATTTCGTCTTTGGAGAAAAATCCGGCGAATGGCGGAAAGCCCGCGATGGCCAGGGTCGCGATCAGCATGGTGCGGTAGGTGATCGGAATTTTGTGTGAGAGAGCGCCCATCTTGCGCATGTCCTGCTCGCCGCTCATGGCGTGAATCACCGATCCAGCGCCGAGGAAGAGCAGGGCTTTAAAGAACGCATGTGTGAAGACATGAAAAACGCCGGCGGCGAAGGCTCCCACGCCGAGTGCGAGAAACATGTAGCCGAGTTGCGAAACCGTTGAGTAGGCGAGGACGCGCTTGATGTCGTTCTGAACCAGTCCGATGGATGCGGCAAAGATTGCGGTCAGGGCGCCGACAATCGCAACGACCTTCATCGAGCTGGGCGCAAGCACGAAGAGGGCATTTGATCGTGCCACCATGTAGACGCCGGCGGTCACCATGGTGGCGGCATGGATCAGTGCCGACACGGGCGTCGGACCTTCCATCGCATCGGGTAGCCAGATGTAGAGCGGAAGTTGCGCCGACTTACCGCAGGCTCCGACGAAAAGAAGGAGCGTGGCGGCGGTGATGTATTTCAGGGTGTCCGCCGAGTAGTTGCCGGAGTGGGCGAATGCGTTCACATCGATGTAGCGAAGCGATCCGCACAGCCAAGCGATGAAAAACATGCCGAGAATGAATCCGGCATCGCCGATGCGATTGACGATGAATGCCTTGTTCGCGGCGTCGCTTGCCGACTTGCGCTGGAAATAGAATCCGATCAGCAGGTACGAGCACAAGCCCACGCCCTCCCAGCCAACGAACATCAGCACGTAGTTGTTCGCGAGGATGAGAGTCAGCATGGAGAACATGAAGAGGTTGAGATACCCGAAGAACCGGTAGTATCCGCCCTCATGCGCCATGTATCCGGTGGAATAAATGTGGATCAGCATGCCTACTCCGGTGACGAACAGGAGCCAGATGCTGGAGAGTGGGTCGAGCAAGAACCCGGCGTCAGCCTGAAAGTTGGCCTGTGCGCCGTCGTGAGTGACGTAATTCAGGTGGCCGGTGTCGGTGCCGAGCCAGGTGTAGAGGACTTTCTCGTAGGGCTGGTGATGGTTCGCGTCGGCCCACGACGTGTATTGCAGAACTGCGCCGCAGGCCATGATAAAGGCAAGCGCAACCGCGCCCACGCACACCGCGTTTACCGTCGATTTCTGCAAGCGGCGGCCGAAAAAAAACATGATCGCCGCGCCAGTGGCGGGAAGCAGCGGGATGAGCCAGATGTGGGTTAGAAATAGCATTCGTTCAGCTTCTAGCTTCTAGCTGCTAGCTTCTAGCGTGGCTGTCGAGACCTCGCTAACAGCCAAGAGCTAGAAGCTGTCTTCTACCACTTCAACAAATTCACTTCATCCATGTTGACCGTCTCCTTATTGCGGAAGAAGGCGATCAGAATTCCTAGGCCGATGGCGGCTTCGGCGGCGGCGTCGGTGATGACGAAAATTGCGAACACTTGACCGTGCAGCGCGGCGCCTCCGTGAATGCTCTGCCAGTACCGCGAGAACGCGACCAGATTCAAATTGACCGCGTTCAGGATGAGTTCGATCGACATCAGCACGATGACTACATTCCGGCGAGTGAGTACGCCAATCACGCCTAACAGGAACAAGGCAGCGCCCAGGACCAGGTAGTGCAGAGTCGAGATGTCGAGCATGGCATGCATTTTAGTCTGGAGCTAATGAGCTATGAGCTGCGAGCAACCCTCGCTCAGGGGAACGCTCATTGCTCATAGCTCGCTGCTCATCACTCATCTTCAAATTCTCTTCTTCGCCATCACGACCGACCCGATGATGGCGACCAACAATAACAAGGATGCGATTTCGAAGGCGAACATGTACGTTCCGCCACGGCGGTCGAACAGCAGATTCGCGATTAGTTGCGTGTTCTGATTTTCCGAGTACGCCATGCGGCGTTCGACGAATAGCGTGATTCCTCTCGTCGTGGTGGTGTAAACGGTGATAAACAGGCCACCCAAGGCCGCCGCGGCCACTACTCCGACCAGCCACTGCTTATTGAATTGCCGCTCTTTCTCCGAGCGTTCGATCGAGATCAGCATGATCACGAACAGGAACAGCACCATGATGCCGCCGGCATAGAGCATGATCTGCACGCCAGCGACAAACGGGGCATACAGCATCAGGTAAAGAGCAGCCTGCGCCAGCAAGGTGGTGATCAGCGCCATCGCGGAGTGAATAGCATTCTTCCGCGTGATGACCAGGATTCCCCCGACGATCATGATCGCAGCCAATAGATAGAAGAAGAAAGGAGTTGCGACCGGAGGATTCATAGATGCAGCGTCTCCTGAATGTCCGCCCACAATTCGGTCCGCATACCGACTAATGCGGTCAGAATCAACAGCGCGAGTCCTGTCGGCAACAGCACCTTCCACCCTACTTTCATCAGTTGATCAAAGCGATAACGCGGGAACGTGCCACGATACCAGATATAGAGGTACATAAATCCGGCAACCTTGGCCGAGAACCAGTAAATGTCGACCACTCGCACGCGGACCTGGGGAAGAAACAGGATCAGCCCGATCACGGCCAGAGCCGCACCGAATCCGGCGAGACCCATGGTCTGAATCTTGAAGAGCGGGTGCTTGGGCATGCGCGCCGTGCTGTAGAAGCACATGCCCGCGAGGAAGAGGAATGTGATGCCGGGGAAGAGCGAGAAAACGAGATCCCACGTCGCACCGGACAGACTGTTAGGAAAGGGCCGGAGCCATCCTCCCAGCCAGAGCGTGACAGCGATCGATGACACGGCGATCATCGCCGAGTATTCCGCCAGGAAGAATAAAGACCAGCGGAATCCGCTGTATTCGGTATGAAAGCCGGCCGTCAGTTCGGATTCAGCTTCCGGCAAATCGAACGGTGCACGGTTCGTCTCCGCAACCATGGCGATTGCGAACACGCCGAATGCGATGATCCCCAGCGGGAAGAACTTAAAGACGAACCATTCTCCCTGCGCTTTTTGCGCCTCAACGATGCCGATCATGCTGAGGGTGCCTGTGCCGTCGACGTTCATACTGCTCATCATGATGGCCGAGACTACGGCGAGGCCCATTGCTACTTCATACGAAACCATCTGCGCGCTCGAGCGCAGGGCTCCCATGAGTGGATAGTGCGAGTTCGAGGCCCATCCTGCGGTGACGATGCCGAGCACGCTGAGCGATGAGACGCCGAGCATGAAGAGGATGCCGATGTTCATGTCGGTGATGGCGTGCGTGGGTCCGAAGGGAACGACAACGAATACTGTGAACGCCGCCAGCACTACGATGAATGGCGCGACCCAGAAGACGATGGCATCGGCTTCGGCCGGGATGATGTCCTCTTTCAGCAGAAGCTTGATGGCATCGGCGATGGGCTGAAGCAGGCCGTGAGGGCCGACGCGCATCGGCCCGAGACGCACTTGCATGTGCGCGAGAATCTTGCGCTCGAGCCAATTCATCGCGATCACCGCAACGGAGAGGCCCGCGAACACGAGCAAGATATAAACCGTAGCCCAGAAGATGTTTCCGGCGGCGCCGGGGGTGCGGTCGCTGTCTAGGTACGACTGAATGTAGAGGATCAGATCGTGCATCAGCGGTCTACCTCGCCGAGAACGATGTCGAGGGTTCCAATCACAGCGATGACGTCCGCCACAAGCTGGCCGCGGCACATCACATCCAGAGCCTGCAGGTTTACAAAGCTGGGCGGGCGAACGCGGATGCGGTAGGGCTGCGTCGATCCATCGCTGACAATGAAATATCCCAATTCGCCCTTGGGAGCTTCGATCGAGTGATAGATCTCACCGACCGGCGGTTTCATAACCTTCGGAACCTTCGCCATGATCGGGCCTTCGGGAATGCCTTCGACTGCCTGCTCGATGATGCGTAACGACTGCCGCATCTCGACCATGCGGACAATGTACCGGTCGTACGTGTCGCCGTTCGCGCCGGTCGGAATCTCGAAATCAAAATTCTTGTAATTGGCGTAGGGCAGAGCTTTGCGGATGTCCCATTTCACTCCGCTGGCGCGCAGGACCGGGCCAGTTACGCCGAGAGCGATGGCGTCTTTGCCCGAAATCACGCCCACACCCTTGGTACGCTCAAGCCATATGCGATTCGTCGTCAGCAGCTCTTCGTATTCGTCGATCTTCGGCTTCACGAACGAAACGAAATTCCGGACATCTTTTTCGAAGCCATCGTAGGCCTCGTATTGCAAGTCCGCCGATGCGAAACGCGTGCGTGGTAAGGCGTGCGCCGCAATATTTTTCGAAAATCTTGAGAATCTCTTCGCGGTCGCGGAATGTATAGAACAGCGGCGTAATGGCGCCGATGTCGAGCGCATGTGTACCGAGCCAGAGCTGGTGGCTGGCCATGCGGTTGAGCTCCGTAAGAATCACGCGAATGTATTGCGCGCGGGGCGGAGCCTCGACGTTCAGAAGCTTTTCAACCGCTTCGCAATATCCCAGACCGTTCGAGACCGCAGCGACGTAATCCATGCGGTCAACGTAGGGATTGAACATAGTGTAGGTGCGGTTCTCGGCGATCTTCTCGACGCCGCGGTGCAAGTATCCGATGACGCACTCGAGCCCTAGAACCTTTTCGCCGTCGAGTCGCAAAATGACGCGGAGCACGCCATGGGTCGCGGGATGCTGCGGGCCCATGTTAATGACGAGCTCGTTCGCATCGAGAAACGTCTTGTCCGGCGTATCGAGATCGAGCGGCGAGAGTGTGTTCGGATCGGTCATTAATTATTGCCCACTCTCGATTCCAAGGTTGATCTGTACCCACTCGTTGTCCTGCTGCAGGATTCCATAGTCCTTGCGGAGTGGGAATCCCTTCCAGCCATCGGGCAGGAGAATCCGCTTCAAGTCTGGGTGGCCGTCGAACTTGATGCCGAACATATCGAAGACTTCGCGCTCCAGCCAGTTGGCGGTCGCCCAGATCGGCACGGAACTCGGCAGGCTTTCGCTCTCACCGATGAGCGTCTTAACGCGAATACGCTCGTTGCGCGGAAATGAATAAAGGATCCAGATGACATCGAACTGCTTCTCGCGCTTGGGATAGTGCACTGCGGTGATATCCACGCAGTAGTCGAACTGCTCCTCGTCGCGCAGAATCCGGAGCAGGTCCGGGATGAGCGAGCGGTCGACGACCATGTAGTTCTGGCCGAGATACGTCAGAGGCTCGATGCCTGAGCCATATGCGCTCCGCAATTTCGCGATCATGGGCGAAGCCCAGGGAGTGGGGACTGGAGCTGCCGGCTTCGGCGGAGCAGCTGCAGGTTTAGCGGCCGGAGCTGCGGGCGCTGCTGCCGCAGGTTTCGGCGGAGTGGAGGTCTCTGAAGGTGGGGAAGGCTTGGTGGGAGTGGTTTTTGTTTCTGATTGAACCGATCCGGAGGGTGTAGATTTCACCCCGCCCGCAGTTGCGGGCTGATCCGCCGTCGGCTTCGGTTCATTTCCCGACGGCGGTGTCGAGGGGGATTTGGTTTCGTCCGGCATAAGGCGACGGGACAAGGCTCCGGCGCAGGTTGCGTTCGAAAGAACGTTAACTTTTATCAGCTTGAGCTAGCGAAGTCAACGAGGGCTTGGCAGCGAGTCCGACTCGAACCAGTGCACAAAGATATCAATCGCTTCCGAAAGGTTGGTCGGGCCGCAGGCGATGTGAAAAACCTGGCTGTCAATCCAATAATGAATCCAATTCTTCTCGTCGCGATCGATTCTGACTTTCCGCAACTGAGCCATTTGCCTCCTGGTGTCGCGCAAGCTGATGTGCGCCTGCCATCCAGGATTATCCAGCGATTCGATACGGATCCCGGAACCGAGTTCCCATTCGCCGTTGCACTGGTCGGCATACCAACGCTCTAGTTCCGAAAGGCTCATTGGCAGAAGTGTCATCCGCGCGATTGTGCCTGGTAGGTTTCGATCAGATCGCGAATGCGTTGCGCCTCGGCTTTGCGGTGACCGTGGCTGGTGATGGGATCGGAGCCGCCGGTCGATTCGATCACGATCTCAGACCAAAAAACGCCGGTCGAAATGTGGACCGAGGCGACTTTTGAGATCGGGATGCTCTCTTCGTTGCTGCCAAACAGCCGCGACTTTGTGCGAATCACGCGCTGCGGGCTGACGACGAGTTTGGTCGGGAAAAAGAAGTTACCTTTCGTGAAACGTGATGCGCTGAACGTTTCGGCGGGAGAGGAATCCATTGGGTTGTCGGGCATGGCGGTAGATCCGTTTGGCATTAGGCGACTCGCTGCAGTCCCTGGTTAATGGCATCCTTCACGATTGTTCCGTATGCATCCTCGGAAAGGATACTGGCAGCGACCTTGGACACACAGGCAAACAATTGGGTTATTCGGATCCATCTGGGGAACTGTGCTCTCGCGGTGAAACTACACCCATTCCAGGGCGCCTTTTTTCCAGACCCAGATGTATCCAACAATCAGGATGGCCAGAAAAATTACGATCTCGAACAAACCGAACAGGCCGAAGGCTTTGAACTTGACGGCCCAGGGGAAGAGGAAAATCGTTTCCACGTCGAAGACTACGAACAAGATTGCGATGATGTAGTAACGAACCGTATAGCGACCGCGCGCGCTATCGATCGGATCGATGCCGCATTCGTAGGGCATCAGTTTCGTCTTGCTGGGATTCGACGGCCGCACCAGCTTGGCCAACAGCAGCGTGATCGGAAGCAGCGAGCCGACGATAGCGATGAAGATAAAAATCGGAACGTAGTTTTGCGGCATAAAAGTCCCAAGCGCGGAACACGCACATACTAGCGCCGACGGCCGCCTACTTCAAGAGAGAATCCGAAAAGCGACAATGAAAAGAGGGCGGGAGTTCGTTGAAATCCCGGCCTTTTTCCGGAAACCCTCGCCCTCCTAGAGTTTATGAGAAGCCGTTTCGCGAGAGCGGCAGTTCCCGGACTCGCTTCCCAGTCGCGGCATAGATCGCATTGCAAAGCGCCGGTACATATGGCGGAACACCGGGCTCACCGACTCCTGCCGGGGGAGCGATGCTCTCAACGATTTGCACGTCGACGTGAACCGGGGCGTCGTTCATACGCGCCACAGGATAGTCCGAGAAATTAGACTGATCGATCACGCCGTTGGTCGCCGTTATCTCCCCAGTTCGGGCGATGCTGGTTCCGAATACAGCTGCGCCTTCGAATTGGGACCTCACCATCTCTGGGTTGGCAACGATCCCGGCGTCGACAGCTGTGTAGACATTCGGAATACGAATCGAGCCGCTCCCATCGACCTCGACTTCCACCACCGTAGCGACATAAGTCAGAAAGCTGCGATGAACAGCAATACCCATGCCCCATCCGTTGCCTGACTTCCTCTTGCCCCAGTTCGCTTTCGTGGCGGCCAGTTCGGCTACGTGGCGCAGACGCTTTGTATCATACGGATACTTCTCCGCCACCTCCGGCGGTTGCTTGGGACCAGCGATCGTCTGTCCGGGACCGATCAGCGCCAGCAGGTAGTCATACGGATCACGGTTGGCGTTGTAGGCCAGTTCATTCGCGAACGATTGCACAGCGAAGGCGTGGTAAATGTTCGCGACCGACCGCAGCCATCCGATGCGGACGTGCGCAACGGCTTGACCGTTCTCGCTGCGGAAGTTCGGAACGTCGAAGGGGATGACATCCCATCCCAATGACATTTCTCCTGCGCTTCCGTATGTCGCTGTCTTATCAAACGTGGATCCGATCGGTGGAAACACGGAGCGTTGAAGCCACGCTTGCGGCATGCCTTTGTCGTCGAGCGCAGTCTTGATGTACATGGCCGCGACCGAGTGGTAGTAGTCGAACTTGATGTCGTCCTCGCGGCTCCAGACGACTTTGACTGGCTTGCCGGTTTTCTTCGAGAGAACGGCGGCCTCGACGGCATAATCAGGCTTCGACTTGCGCCCGAAGCCTCCGCCGAGAAAAGTTACGTGGCAAGTTACATCTTCTTTTTTCAGGCCGAGAGCTTTGGCCACTTCTTCTCTCACGCCGACCGGATTTTGTGTCGGCGACCAGACTGTCACCTTGTCGCCCTGCACATCCGCTACGGCAACAGGTGGCTCCATCGAAGCATGCGCCAGGTGCGGCGCAAAGTACTCCGCTTCAAATATTTTGTTTCCCTTGGCAAATGCGGCGTCAGGATCGCCGGACGAGAAGACCGCTTTGCCCGGCTGCCGCGCAGTTTTCTGCAACTGCTTCTTATAGTCGGCTGATGTGTAACTGGCGTTCGCGCCGTTGTCCCAGTCGATCTTAAGCTGCTTTCGCCCTTTGAATGCCGACCACGTATTGTCGGCGATGACGGCGACGCCGCCGAGTGGTTGAAACGCATGCGGAGGAGTAAAGGGATCGATCGGCAGTGTCCTCTTTACTCCCGCTACTTTCAACGTTGCCGAATCGTCGACCGACTTTACTTTTCCTCCGAGCACAGGAGGATGTGCAATGGCCGCATAAAGCATGCCATCGACACGAACGTCCATGCCGAAGAGCGGCTTGCCTGCGCAGACCTCTGTGACGTCGTATCCGGGCGCGGGCTTGCCGATATATCGCCATTCTTGCGGAGATTTGAGCTTGATCTCTTCTTTCTTCGGAATTGGCTGCTTGGCTGCGAGAGCAGCGAGTTCTCCGTAGCCCAGTTTGCGACTGGAGGCCTTGTCGGAGACGATGTGCACAGGATCGGCGACGCACTGCGACTCGGGAACGCCCCACTGCTCGGCAGCTGCCCGGATCAGCATCAGGCGCGCGGTCGCTCCGGCTTCGCGCATCGTGTCAAAAAATTCGCGTACCGAGTGCGAGCCGTCGGTATCTTGTGATCCGTATTTTTCGTCGCCATCGCCCTGGATAACTTTCACCCGGCTCCAGTCGGCATCGAGTTCATCTGCAAGAATACGCGGGAGGCTGGTGCGAACGCCGTTGCCCATCTCGGTGCGGTGGGCCACAATCCACACGACGCCATCCGGTTGAATGCCAAGGAAAACACCTGGATGAAACACCGCGGCATCCACCGAGACGACCGTACCGCTTACGTTCGAAAGGGATGTGACGGTTGCTCCTTCTCCCACTGCTTTTGCGAGAAGGGAAGATTTTCCCACACACAATACGAATGCCCCGGCGGATAACATGCCTTGCAGGAAGTTTCGGCGCGAAGCATTTTCGATCGAGACCTCTCCGATATCAGGCTTTTCTACGGTGATCATGCGGTCTCCTTCGCGGCTTGATGAATCGCCGCCCGGATTCGCTGGTATGTACCGCAGCGGCAAATATTTCCCGACATCCCGTCATCAATATCTTCGTCGGTCGGCTTGGGCTTCGACGAAAGCAGCGACACGGCCTGCATGATCTGCCCCGGCTGGCAGTAGCCGCATTGCGGGACGTTCACCTCGGCCCACGCTTTCTGCACGCCGATTGGTCCATGCGCTGAGATACCTTCGATCGTCATGATCTCGAGGCCTGCAACGCTTCCCATCTGCTTCTGGCACGATCGAAT
Organism: uncultured Acidobacteriota bacterium; assembly: GCA_963787685.1. GTDB lineage: Bacteria > Acidobacteriota > Terriglobia > Terriglobales > Acidobacteriaceae > Sulfotelmatobacter. The sequence goes on along the minus strand of CAWBED010000013.1, from coordinate 594,697 downwards.
CGCTTTGCCGTTCTGTAGCACCGTGCACGCTCCGCACAGTCCCATGCCGCAGCCGAATTTTGTTCCTGTGAGCCCCAGAATGTCGCGCAGATACCACAGCAGCGGCATTTCGGGGTCGCCGTCGAACGTTCGCGATTGCCCGTTTACCTTGAACTGAGCCATAGAGAATCCCCCAGTGTGTTGCGTTGGAAAGATTGGGATAATTCTACTGCGAGAAGAGAGTTCCGATGCAAATGGTCGCTCGTAGCGTCGTCCCGGCGGCGTACCGTGGGCGGTCGCGCCCACGGAGCACGGTAAGTTCCTCAGCTGACCGTTATTTTTCCCAATGTGTCGTGCTGAATTGTTGCGGATCGAAAACTCCGGGGGCAAGCTTTACGTTCGCCTGAATATCCGTGTAATCCTCGGTGAATACTTTCTTCCCCTCGGAATACACTTCCACTCCGGCGGCAATCCACGCACCTGCCAGTGGACGATAATTCACGAATCGGATGTCGTTGAGCTTCGAAGGATCCTGACGTGTCGGTTCGATCACGCGGACAAACAGCAGAGTATCCTTCGCCACCCAGAATTGTTTGGACTTCAGGTCGCCTTTGTCCGCGCCCACCACGTAGGCCGGTTTCCCGTCCCAAGTGTCCTCGTGGAGTTTCGACAGATCGTAGCCTTCGTCTTTGACCACTTTGGCCGTCGTCGCCGGATCCTGCCCATTCACGTCAAATCCAAGCACGAGAAGTATGTTGACGGAGTGCCGGGTTCCAGCGACTTTATTCTCTTTAACGATGGTGATATTCCCGTTATCGAAGATATAACCATTGCCGTCGCTCGCCGGACCAATATCGATACGCAATTTTCCGGGGACTGACAACGCTTCGTACCAGGTTTCCGCTGAACTTGTTCCGTCGGGTTTATAGGTCGTGCTCTTTTGCGTAAAGGTCACAGTCTGGTACCACGACGCTTGATAACGGTCGTGCATGGCGCGTAGCAGATCGTCACCGGTGCGGATATCCGCCGCTTGCGCCGCAAGCGGAGTCATCAAAAGCAAAAAAAGAATATTTCGGATCAGTCGCATTCAGTTTTCCTCGTGAGTTGAGCGCATTACATCCTACGCCTTCTCCGTCTTGGACGACTAGGTTGAAGAAAGGTCTTAGCCAACGCGATCGGCGCAATAGCTATCGGGTCTTATCGGGGAAGAGAAACACTTCGCGGGCTAGATCGGATCCGAGCGTCGCTTCGTCGTAATAGCGGCTCAGCACGCCGCCCTTCCATTGCAGAAGATCTGGGTTACGCGTAGCGAAGTCTTCCCAGCTCTCAGGCTTCGTGCGCGCAATCCGTTCTCGAATCAGAAAGAAATACGCATGAGTGATGGTCTCGTGATAAAGCTGCGGCTTGCCGCGGGCAGTTGCGAACTGCTTCAGTGCGGCAGTGAATTTCTCCAGTGCCTGCAACGGCGGATTCTCCGACAGATATGCGAACGCCAGCCGAACATGGTCGGCGTGGTGGAAGGAGTCCGAGGGAACCGCGTCAGATTCAAAGCGGTTGATGAGTTCTGCATTGGTCATTGTCGGTCGATCCAGAACGACTTCGCCTGCTCGCAGAGCGCTTCGAATGCCCCGTCGCTATTCAATGCGACCTTGGGCATGGCAGAAGCCGAGAATAAGCTCGCCAGTGTTTGCTGCTCCCGCACGAAATAGCTGTGCTTCTCTTCGTTCGTGGAACCGAACCTCTTCGCGTATTCGAGAATGAACTGATCGTTGATTCTTGGCTGAATACCGCGCTCCCAAATGTTGCCAGGCGAGGCTTCTAAGAAGAGCAATCCGCATTCCAGCGCAGCCAGACGGCGATCGATGTCGGCGACGTCCTGCCAGCCCACAAGTCCGGGCCGCACACAATGCGTCAGATGGAGGGTATCGATCAGGACGAAGCACCAGGGACGCGAGTGTTCCTGCACACCGGCGTGCAGCCATTCGAGAGTGCCGACAATTCGCTCCAGATGGCGCACATTGTCGTCCACGGTCAACGTTCCTTTGTCTTCAGGAACGGCGAGAGGTCCGTACGTGTGGGACTGCGCGAGGTGGACCAGAGTTCGTATCTTCCTCGGCTTCGAACTGCTGGCATGACTGCGAATAAGCGCATCGATCAGGGTTGACTTGCCGACGCCCGAAGTTCCTTCGACTAACAGCGCTTTGAATGGTTTCTCCACGGGCCGAGATCAAGCCTTTCCAACCGCAAGCACAAATGCCGCGGCTGCATAGATGAGCAGGTTTCCAATTCCGTACAACCCATGCATCAGATGGATGAGAATTGCGAATACGAAAACTGCAACGAGGAGCCACGCTCCGCGAATCGCCGTCCGCGGAATCAACAGAAGAATGCAGCCCGCGATCTCCCCGACGCCCAGCACCATTCGCACGAAGCCGGGCATGTGGGTGGTGGCGAAATCGTGCGCCGCGCTCGGCATCACGAACAGCACGGCTTCGATCAGGATGACCACTCCCAAGGCCCACTGCAGAACGGTCAACCCAAGTTTGGTTTGTGAGGCGCTCATCGATCTATCACTCTGCGCTTTCGCTTCCGCGAAGATTTGGCTTTGATCTCTTTCAACCGGTGGCTGGCACTTGAATCCAGATCGAGCTCGTAAAACTTCTTCAGTTCGCGAATGCGTTCGAGCGACGCTGGGCTGAACGGAGTCTTGCCGTCAAAGGCGTGCAGCACGATGCCCTCGAGCACATCCCCCAGCGTCATGTCGTGATATTCCGCGAATGCTTTCAATACTTTCAGAATTCGCTTTTCGATGCGCACTCCGGTCTGCACTCGCTCGATTTCCAGTCTTGGATCGTCGGCCATGTGTACCAATGTACCACGGTACCAAATACCTTTGCAACCTGGGCGTCCGAATAGAAGAGGCGAGTTGCGCTGAGGTGTGTATACTTGCGCCGCCTCGAAGCGACGTCTTGGGGACCCGCCTGAAAAATTGCAATCCGCTTGCAGAGGCAAGGAGAACACTTATGCGAACACCGTTTTCGCTATCTCGTCACCTGGTAGTTGCGATGCTGTTGACCGCTTTCTGTCTGCCATGCTGGGCCCAGCAAGCAAATCTCCGCACCGTTTTGTTCGTCAAACTCAAGCTGGATCAGGAAGAAAACTGGAAGACTACGGTGAAGGACTACACCGCGATCTTGAAGAAGGCAGGCTCCGAGCAGCAGGCCACCGTTTGGGAATCCCAGACCGGTCCCAGGGAGTATGCAGTGGTTTGGTATTCAGCGAAATGGAAAGACATCGGGGAGGATGATCCAAAATTGAAGAATTCAGTCTCGGAAATCGGTGCGGTACTCGCGCGTTTGAACACTGAGACGGACAGCCTCGACTATTGGATCGACGAAATGCAGCCCGATCTCGGGATTCCATCGAAAGAGGTTCCCACGATGGTCCGGACCAGTCGGACTCGGGTTATTCAAGGCAAGATGGATGAGGTGAAAGCGATGTTTCGCGACCAGATTGTGCCGGCGGTTAAGAAGGCAGGCGTTACCTCGTACGGATTCGCGGTCGCCCGGTACGGCACGCCCAGCAACGAGATTCACACTTACATGGGGCTGAGTGGATGGGGAGATCTCGACTCTCCGTTCGGCACGGAGAAAGGAATGACTCCTGCCGAGTGGAAAGCATTTCAGGCCAAGCTGCCGTCGCTCATCGAGAGCACGGAGTGGACAATCTGGAAATTCCACCCCGAACTGAGCTACCTGGTGCCAACGAAGTGAATTAATAGAGCCAATTGACGATTTGGAAGGCACCCCATCCTTGTCGCGCAGTTTGCGACGGGATGGGGTTTTGACTTTCGTCCACGATCGCGAGTGCGACTACTCCCCGTTCTTCGCCACTTCCGTCTTGGCGCTTTGCAACTCCGGACGATCCGAATGCTTCCCGCCGTCGCAATTCTTCAGCAGTTGCGCGTAATACGAATTCGCCTTCGCCGATTGATGTGCCATCTCCGCCGCCTGCGCCGCACCTGCCAGATCCGTTGAAGCGGTTCGGATCGATCTTCATCGACTTCTCGTACTCGGACAGCGCGTTCTCCGGTTGCTTGAGATCGATCAACATCTCGGCCAGCATTTCGCGGGCGGGAATGTCGACCTCCGCCTTTCCACCTTGGTCCTGCGTGTCCGCGACCTCGCGCATCTGCCGCACGGCCTCGTCATTCTTCTTTTCCACGAAGGCCAGCCAAGCGTGTACCTCGTTGTGCGCATATCCGGAACGCTTCCCCTCGAGTGTGTACGCGTACTTCGATTTGCGGGTGGCGGCTTCCGCGTCGTCGAACATTTGGGCATTGCGCCGGGTTGCAGCTACATCGCCCGTGTGCGCGGAGCCGATCGTTCGCGCCCAATACGTGATCATCTGCAAATACGCCGGGGTGTTGGCTGCAGGTTCCAGCGCAGCCGCCTCGGTCCAGTGATGCATTTCGAGATTGTAAAGCGCCGGGAAATGCGCCGCTGCGAAGCCGTAGTACTCGAGCATGCCGGTGTCGTCATTGGTCGGGGCCGACGCTAGAACCTGCCTTGACTTCACCAAAATCTGCTTGGCCGCTTCGTCCTGTCCAGTCTGCAGGTACGCGTACATAAGGAAGTGCATGGCGTGCAGTTCGTGTCCATGCATGTACATTGCGTCCGACTTCTCGGTCAGTTCCACTGACTTCAAGTTCGCCTGAATGTCCTCCTGCCACAATCCAAGCCGGGCAAAGATGTGTGAGGGCATGTGGACCGCGTGCGCCGATGACGGAGCGATAGCCGCATAACTGCGAGCCGCTTCCAGCCCCATCGGCGCCAAGTCGGGAGAATCGCAGGCGTGGATGATGTAGTGCGCCAGCCCTGGATGATCGGGCTGCTTCCGGAATAACGGCATCAGCACCGCGACCGCTTTCTTGTTTGCCGTGTGGGAAGTGTCGTCCGGCGAGTCCGCCGCCAGCAACGACAATGCATAGAACGCTCCCGCTTCGAGATCGTCGGGATATTTCTGGTAGAGCTTCGCCATCGCGTCTGAGTATGCGGTTGCCTGCTTCAGGTAATGATCCTTTGACGGGTCGCTGTAGAACACGCCGAGCGCAGAGATATAACCGCGCTCACGATCCGTCTTCGCCCCGATCTTCTGCGCCTGCTCAATCTGTTCGTATCCTCGCTTCAAAACAGAGTCTTCCGGACGTTCCCAAATCTGATGGAACAGGCTCATGGCAACGCCCCAGTGCGCCATCGCGCAGCCTGGATCCTGTTTCGAGAGTTCCGTGAACTGCTCTTCGGCCTCCTCGTACCCGAACGAATGCAGCAGAGCGACCCCGCGCTCGAAGGCCGCCTGCGAACCCGGCGCACACGAAATCGGAAACGAAACCTTGCCGAGCTTTTCATTGGCATCGTGATGATGGCCGTGCATGTCATCGTCGATGGCAAACGCTGAAAGGGCAAACAGAGCGCATAGCAGCAGGCAGGCAAGCGATCTCATTCGAGTCATCGTTCACTCTCCATAAACGCAAACGCCTTACTTTAACAAAAGTAGATCAAGGAACTAAGGAATTAAAGACGATTGCCTTTGTTCTCGCGCCGCTTCTGCGGGACGTGAGGATCTTGGGATGCTCGCAACGCATTGTTTATAATCACCGTTCCACATTCCAGAGCTGAAAATCGTCAGCGAACAGTCAAAAAAGGACTCCATTGGGACTCGACGAGAATATTTACGAACTCCGGCGCGAAAAGCTGAAAAAGATTGAGGCGCTCGGACAGCCGGCCTACCGCAGCAAATACGAGTTCACCCACACGGCTGAACAGATACTGGCCGACTACTCGGCGAAGACCGCGGAGGAACTCGAACAGACACGCGTCAATGTTCGTATCGCAGGGCGCATCATGGCGCTCCGCCTGATGGGTAAGGCCGGATTCGCCCACATCCAGCAAGGTGGCAAGAAGCTGCAGATCTACGTCAAGAAAGACGCTGTCGGCGAGCAGGGATTCGAACTGTACAAGCTGCTCGACCTCGGCGATCACATCGGCGTCAGCGGATATCTCTTTCGCACCCGTACCGGCGAGCTGACCGTCCACGTCGAGGAGATAACTTTCCTAGCTAAAGATCTGTTACCGCTGCCGATCGGCAAGACAGTCGAAAGTGACGCGGCCAATCAAGGCGGTCCCGACGTTCGAAATGCACTGGCTGACGTCGAGTTGCGTTACCGGCAACGCTATGTCGATCTGGTGGTGAATCCCGAAGTTCGCGAAGTGTTTCTCAAGCGCACGAAGATGGTGCAGTCGATGCGCCGTACCTTCGACTCGCATGGGTTCATCGAAGTCGAGACGCCGATGATGCAGCCGATCGCAGGTGGCGCGGTCGCGCGTCCGTTCGTGACGCATCACAATACGCTCGACATGGATCTCTATCTGCGCATTGCGCCTGAGCTATACCTGAAACGGCTGGTGGTGGGCGGACTCGACCGCGTGTATGAGATCAACCGCAACTTCCGTAACGAAGGACTCGGTTGGCGATGGAATCCCGAGTTCACCATGCTTGAGGCCTATCAGGCGTACACCGATTACCAGGGCATCATGAACCTCACGCAGGAAGCGATCACCGAAGCCGCGAAGGCGGTGAACGGCAGCGCGAAATCAAAATGGGGAGATCAGGAGATCGATTGGTCGAACTGGAATCGCATGACGATGCGAGAAGCGATTATCAAGTTCTGGCCGGAGAAAGCCGGCGTGAAGCCGGAGATGAGCGACTTTGCAAACGCCGAAGGAGTGAAGAAACTCGTCGAGCGATTTAACTCGAGCCACGCACACATGGCATACGACGCGAATGCGCCGGTGGGGAAGACGATTGCGGCTTTGTTCGAGGCTGCTGCCGAAGAACATCTTACTCAGCCCACGATCATTTACGAATTTCCGACTGCTGTTTCTCCGCTGTCGAAACAGAAGCCGGACGAGCCCGACTGGACGGAGCGCTTCGAGATCTATGCCGGACAGATGGAGATATCCAACGGCTTCAGCGAACTGAACGATCCCGAAGATCAGCGCCAGCGATTCGAAGCGCAGTTGAAGGAGCGCGAGCGCGGCGACGATGAAGCGCACCAAATGGACGAGGACTATATCCGTGCCTTGTCATACGGGATGCCTCCAGCGGGAGGCGTCGGCATCGGCATCGATCGCGTCTGCATGCTGCTAACCGATTCGCATACTATCCGCGACGTAATTCTGTTTCCATTGCTGCGCCCGGAAAAAGCCTCCACCGCAGACGGCACAGAGAACGCTGAGGAAAAGCCCTAAGGTCTCGATTACACAGTCGGCTATTAACTTCCGAGTACCCGAGAATGCACTATCAGTAGTGCATCCCACTTTTTATACTTCAGACATCAGTTTGGGCTACGCAGTAGCGGCGCTACCGTAGCGTCCCGATCGCGGGACACTGGGTCGGTAGCGCTTTGCAGTTCTACTTCGATTTCTGCGTACCGGAAGACGTGCGCGGCGGTACGTACGGCGGCTGGTCTACGCCGAAGTTACTACTCAGATAGTCAATGAGCGGATCGCGATCGCTTGCATCAACAACCGCCCCCCACTTGATCATTTTGTCGACTTCTTTTGTCCACGCAGCTTTGCTGAGGCGCTGCTGCAGGATGATCCTTGCCTCGTGACACTCGGTGCACGCTGTAGTGGCTTTCTGCGCGATTGGGCCGGGCGGGAGGGCGGCGGTCAAATTCTCGCTGAGCCTCTCTGGTTCTGAGCCCACAGCAGCGTCGACACCGTGAGCAACACAAAAAGTGCGAACGAATCCGGAGATAGACTTCCCAAGGCTAAGCGACATTGATCTTCACCTGATCGACGGCATTGTAAAGATAGCCGCTCGGATTCCACACCGGATTGTCGGGCTGCGTCCGTCCCTGCGAATCGGTCGCACGCGATAATACCGAATACTCGCCGGCTTTGGCTTTCCATTCGTAGCGCCATAGACGCCAGGCGTAATGAGCCTTTTCCTGGCCGAGCGTGGCCGGAGTCCATGTCGCGCCGCCGTCGGTGGAGATCTCAACCTTCGCAATATCTGCCTCGCCCGCCCACGCTGCACCATGGATCGCGATCTTACCCGCTTTTACAGTGGACCCCTCGCGTTGGTCCAGAAATCACCGACTTCACCTTAACGCAGTGACTGGGTGCGTATCTTCGGGCTTCACCGCGTCTCCGGGTTTGATTGGCTGATTTGGAAGGCGATAACCGGGGCTCATGAAGTTTCCGACGAACTCCGAATCGAGAACTTTGATTTCAGTCAGCCATTTGCACGACGCTGCACCAATCCAACCGGGAACCAAAGCACGAGCCGGAAATCCATGATGCTTGGTCAGCGGCGATCCGTTCATGTGCGTAGCGATCAAAGTATCTGAATCGAGCGCTTTTTCGATCGGAATGCTGCGAATGAATGGAGGGACTTTACCTGGCACCTCGTCGAGTCCTCGAAACATCACGTGCTTGCCAGTAGATTTCACTCCGGCTTGTTGCAGAACATCGCGCAAGCGTGGTCCGGAAAACTTTGCCGTGCTCACCGCACCTTTGCCCCACTGAATTCCGGGAACCTGCGGACGGTGAAGACTGCGCCCGTTTCCCGCGCATTCGAGTGTGTTGACGACGGAATGAGATTCGAGTTTCGCGAGATCAGAAAATTTGAGCGAAAGAGTTTTGTCGACCTCTCCTCCCACCGAGAGACGCCACTCGGGCAGATCGAGTTCGCTCGGTTCGTGCATATGATTGCGCACGAAGAAATGAGGAACCGGAGTGAGCCAGGTATCGAAATATTCGACCGGCGTCTCGAGATCGACAAAGCGGTAGGAGCGCACAATCATCCCATCTTCGTTGGGAAAGTCGATCAATCCACTTTGAGGGAAGGGCATCGCCCAGGAAAAGCGTGGCGCTGCAGCGAGAGCCACTGCGGCGCCAGACATCTTCAAGAAGGTTCGTCGCGTTTTCATTGTTTGTTCAGCGAAACAGATGAGTCGTTCGGTCTATATCGTAAAGTTAGCACCGCCGGCCCGGAAAAGGAGAGTAGGCCAAAACCGGGCCGGCGGCGATTCCGAGGGGAAGGCGCCCCTCAGAAGGTTGTTCACTTACGGCAAGTAGTAGCGGAACGACGTGAAGATCATATTGTCGATTCCGTGCGGATCTCCGCCGACGCCCGACCAAGTAGTGCGGGTGACATAGGAGTATTGGGTGCCGAAGCGGAAGCTGCCGCGAGGTCCGGTGTAGAACTTGTACCAGAGCCCGCCGGTGCCTTCGATGAGCGCACGCGTGTCAGCGGTGCAATTCGCAAGGGCACCGGGATCGAATCCCGCAGTGCCGTTGGTGGTGCTCGTCGCTGGCGGTGTTTCAACATAGCAGCCGGTGTTGACGAACTTTGGAGAACCATAACCGACCGTGGCTCCCGCTCCGCTCTTGCCGAGAGGATCGAAGCTGGCCGTTCGCGCAGCATACTCGACGCCCGCATAGCCAACGAAGTCGAGCTTCTTGGTCAAGTGCAGTTCGAGCGTACCCAAGCCCAAGGAGTTCTTCACTAGATGGAGAGTGCCGTTACCGTTGATCGAAGCATCGGCCAGGCCGCCCGGGCCGTAACGACCGATTCCGCTGCCGGTGAAACCTTTTGCGCCCAGCGTGACTCGCTTGGCAATGTTGAAGCGCACGCTTGCACCAGCACCGCCACCTTCCTTGGAAGCGTTGTAGGCTCCCACGGCCGAAGTAACGCCAACAGCCTGACCTCCGCAAGTTGCAGTGGCAAGAACTTCACCGCATGGGAATACGCGATCGGTGAAGCGATCAGCGATAGCGAACACTTCGTAGTGTCCGACGCCGGGATCGAATGCGACCTTCGCAATGAGGTCGGGCGATGGGTTGAACGAGTATGTGGCCGTCGTATTGTAGCTATTGCTCGCGCCGTTCTCGCCCAGCAGGTAGTTGTTGCCGTTGCCATGCGTGGTCAGCGTAGCCTGAGGATTCTCGATGGCGAAGGCGATCGCGACTTTTTCGCCGAAGCTCTTCGTCACCCGGAGACCATACTGACGGGCGAAGACGAAGCCGACGTTATACGACGGATCGATCGTTTTGGGACGAGCGTCGTTCGTTCTGCCGAGATCGTCGTCAGGCGAAATGCCCTGACCGTTCTCGGTCAGTAGACTCCAACTCTGGCCTGCCAGGAAAGAAAATCCGTTGTCGAATTTTGCCTGCGCCCATGCTTGGCGAAGGCGGAGCGTGTAGCTGTTGGTAGAAGTAGAGGTTGAAGTCACGCCGGCAGAGAGGAAATCAGCCGACACGTAGCTGGACAGATCCACGTTCTTCAAGCGTCCATCAACGAATGTAGTGATCTTCGACTGACGGCCGGAACCGAAGAACTCCGGCATCACACTCTGCGATGCGCCAGGCATGGTGACCGAGTTAAAAGGCGTAGATAGGTCGGCTGCCAGCCCTCTGGAACGGCGGACAAATGCGCCTTCCGCGTATCCACCAGGAGTGATGTTGATGCCGCGGAAGTGCAGCGTGATCGGGCCTTCCATCTGCTTGTTGTAAACCTGCTCCGAATTCTGCGTGGTTGTTGCCGCCGGAGCGTTGTCCTGAATGGCGGGTGCGGGTGTGCCTAGCTCTGCGACCTGTTGTGGCGGGATTCGCTTGAGCCGGAGTTGTATCGGCTTTGGCGGTTGCGTTGACGAGAGATTGCTGTGCCTGCTGCTGTTCCTGCTGACGCTGCAGCTGTTCAGTGAGTTTCTGAATCTGCAGTTGCTGCGCCGCGAGCGCATCTTTCAGGGCCTGTACGTCGGCAGCGGTGACGGGCGCTGGAGCGGGAGTTGCAGCCGCCGGCGCCGGGTCTTTAGCGGGGGCGGCATTCGACGCCACCTCGGTTTGTGCCCAAGCACCAGCCGTCAAAGCGGCGAGCGCGAGAGCGGTTAGCAGTTTGTTTGTGGTTGCTTTCATGGAACAGTTCTCTCCTTTTGAGTGTGCGTAGCTAATCCTGATCTGGGAATGGGGGAGGGAAAATCCACAACACTATCGATAACATTATTACCATCGACTTAGTAGACATTAGTACGAATCGTCCCCGTTTGTCATTAACAAATTGTGAATTTTCTTCAACCTCTTTCGGGGGATTTCTTTCTAAATGACGCTAGGAGGCGGGAGTCAGCCCCCACCGGTTTTGCAAATGGCGTTCCATTCCTTTGAACACCACTCCGTCGACAATGTATCCAATCGCGATGATCAATATCATGACGGCGATGACGGCGCTCATGTCGTTCAGATCACGTCCCATCATCAACACTTGGCCCAAGGCCGAGACTGAGGTAAAGCATTTCGGCTGTGATCAGTGAGCGCCACGCAAAGGCCCATCCCTGTTTCAAGCCAGAGACAATAAACGGGAGGCTGGCTGGGAGCAGTACATACCAGAACAGCTTGAAACCTTTCGCGCCAAGATTCCGTCCGGCTTGGCCGAAGATTTTTGGCATTTGCTTGCGGCCATCTTCCATGGCAAGCGTTACGGACAAGAGCGAGCCCATGATGACCACGAACAGAATCGCGTTCTGATTCAGGCCAAACCAAAGCAGCGCCAAAGGCCACCAGCAGATGCTGGGCAAACTCTGCAAACTGACCAGCAATCCGCCCATCGTTTCTTCAAGGAACTTATTGCTGGCGACGCCGAGTCCGAGAATCATGCCGAGGACAACCGAGATGGCGTATCCGATGAGTACGCGCTCCATGCTCACGCGGATTGCGATCCAGTAGCTGTGATCCGCGAAGCCCGCGTAAAGCGCTTCGCCCACACCCCATGGCGTGGGAAATAGATAGGGCGGCCAAATCTTCAGTTCCGCGAGCAGCGTCCACAAACCGAAAAGTGCGGCGTAAAAGATGATGTAGCGGGCGGCGCGTTTCATGCTTCCACTCCCGGTTCGATATGCGGCTTCACGCCGGCACTGTATTCGGCTTCGAGGGAGCGGTTAATTTCTTCGCGCAGTTCGTCCAGAATCTCACGGGCGGCGCGGGCTACGTTGGGATCTTCGAGATGCCGCGGACGGGGCAACTCCACAGGGAATTCATTCTTGACGCGACCCGGGCGGAAAGTCAGAAGAACGACGCGATCGCCAAGCCGAATCGCTTCGCGAACGTTGTGCGTAACGAAAATGATGGTTCGTCCGGTCTCGCTCCAAATACGCTCCAGTTCGTCGTGGAGCAGATCGCGGGTTTGCGCGTCGAGCGCAGCGAACGGCTCGTCCATCAGCAGGACATCGGGCTCAGTGGCGAGCGCCCGCGCAATGGCAACACGCTGGCGCATTCCTCCGGACAGTTGGTGAATGTAGCTTTTCTCAAACTTCGCTAGATGCACCAGCCGGAGATAGTAGCGAATCTTCTCTTCCCGCTCCGCCTTGGGAACGCCCTTCATCTTCATGCCGAACTCGACATTCTGCCCGACGGTGAGCCATGGAAAAAGCCCGTGTTCTTGAAAGATCAGGATGCGGTCGGTGCCCGGACCTTGGATGGGATTGCCATCGACCAGAATTTGTCCGGATGTCTGCGAGTGCAGGCCCGCAATCAGATGCAGCAGCGTAGACTTGCCGCAACCGGAGGGGCCGACGATGCAAACGAATTCCCCCGAGCGGACTTGAAGATTGATATCGTCGAGCGCGAGCAGACGCTCGCCACTCTGAGCGCGATAGCTGAGCGAGATATTGCTTAGGCCGACCTTGGGAATTTCAGGCGACACTGGCCGGACGGCGCGGCCAACGGAAACCGGTCCGAACTTGCCGCGGCTACCGGGGCGAACAGGGGCGACCGGTTCAACCGGAATAGGGAACTGGGCGGGAACATTGTGCGCGCTGGTGCTCATTGCATCGCCTTTCGGTTCTTTTCCGCGAGAACTTGGTTGAGGATCGTGAGGTCATAAAGCCGTGAAAGATCCGGCATCTGGCGGCCCAGAAAACCGTCATCAAAGGCCTGTTGGGCTGCCGTATTCAGGGCAGCGTGGAGCGGATCGTAAGTCACCTGCATCCGCGAGAAAGCCTCGTCGAGCACGACCGGGGGAAGTGCTTTGCCGGTCTCGCGTTGAATCTGCTCGTTCAGAAGCTTCTTGGCTTCGGGCTGGTGAGCATTGATCCAGTCGGTCAGATCGATGTTGGCGCGGATCCAATTCTTCACCAGATCGGGATGCGCGTTCAGAAACTTGGTGTTCACGACGAGCACTCCGATCACGAATTGGCCGTTCGGCCAGAGCGATCGTTCGTCGACGAAAAGTCGGCCATTGCCTTCATGAATCAGACGCGTGGCCCAGGGTTCCGGCGCCCATGCTGCGTCGAGATCTTTCTTAAGGAAGAGCGTCAACTGATCGGGATTCGCCATCGGGACGATGCGCACATCGCCGCCCTTGTCGTTGGACTGGAGGCCGTGATTCTTGAGCCAATTGCGAAGCGCTACATCCTGCGTATTGCCGAATTGCGGAGAAGCGACGCGCTTTCCGTGGAAATCTTCCGGCTTGTTGATGCCGGCATCATTCCGTACGATCAGCGAGGCTCCACCGCTGGCTGCTCCGGAAACGACACGCAGCGCTTCACCGTTGGATCGGACATAGCCGTTGATCGCGGGATTCGGGCCAACGTAGGTCATGTCGATCGCGCCGGCGAAGAGGGCTTCGATCGCCGAAGGTCCGGCGTTAAAGCTGGTCCACTGGACTTTGACTTGCGGACCCATGGCTTTATCGAACCATCCGTTTGCCTTGCCGACCATTGCTTGCGCGTGCGTGATGTTGGGAAATGCGCCCACGCGAATGGTGTTGGCGTTGCCTTGAGCCCATCCGGCAACCGCAGTCGCGAAAAGTATGAAGACTCCGAGTACTGAGCGCCTATTCACCCTTGGTGCCTCCGACGACCATGGGGAGGACGTGGGCGGATTGTTTTTTCTGACGTTTGCTGCCTTTGCCGGTGGGAGCGTCTCCGGAAATTAGATCAGCCAGAGTCGTATTATCCAGAATGCGCGCGGCGGCATCGCGGACATCGAGAAATACCTGGTACAGTGCGCGGTGCGGGAGATCGCGGTCGATCAATTCGCGCAGGTGCTCGGCGTCGCCAAACGGCGCCAGCGGACCGTCAATCAGACGGATGATTTCGCTGAGATGAAGGTCGGATGGATCGCGGCGGAGTTGGTAGCCGCCTTTGGCGCCACGAACGCTGTCGACCATCCGCGCGTTCTTGAGTTCGAGAAGAATCAATTCCAGAAACTTCTCAGGCAGGGCTTCCTCGTATGCGATATCGCGAATTTTAATCGCGCCCTGATGATGATGGCGGGCCAGCATCATCATCGCCTGCAGGGCATAGAGACCTTTTTGAGAGATTTTCATAGCAGCGAATTATACATAAACTCCATGGGGCTAATAGACTTTATTAACATAAGTGACATAGCAAGCGAAATTCCAAATCAAGAGGCTTGTCATGCAGCTCTAATTGCCTATGAAATCAGTAATTTAAGAACGTGACGGCAGGCTGGGGGAGACTGCGTGTGCACAAGATTGCAGTTTCAGGCCGCGGAATATCCCCGAGGTTTTTGTGGAAAACGAGAATGTTTGCAGGTTCTTGCACACTCGCGCAGGCTGGGAACCCGCAAATTCAGCGGCCGGAAATGCGAAGAACGACGACGGTGATGTTGTCGGGGCCGCCGCGCTCCAGAGCCATCCGCACTAGTTTTGCGCAGGCTTCCGCTGGCGGATTCGCCTGCGCAACGTGAGCCAGATCGCGCTCGGGGACAAGGCTCCAAAGTCCATCCGTGCAGAGAACCAGCACGTCGGCTTCTTCGAGTTCGATCGGCTGTTCCGGAATGTGCGGGACAATGTCGCGACCAGATCCTAATGCCGCGGTCAGGATATGGCGCTGCGGATGCGACTCGGCGTCCTCAGAACGGACGATGCCGTTCTCGACCAGTCGTCCGACATAAGAATGATCCCGAGTTAGGCGGGTAAGAGCGCCATCGCGTACCAGATACAGCCGGCTGTCGCCGATGTGTGCGAAATAGAGGTCGGGGCCGATGATGGCGAGTGCGGTGCAAGTCGTGCCCATTCCATGAAACTGGGGATGCTCGAGAGCATAGCGCTGAATAGAATCGTGCGCGGACTGGAACGCAGCGCTTAGAGTCTGCTGCGGGCCGCCCTTAAACTCGCGATCGTACATGTGACGGACAGTCTCGACGGCGAGACGGCTGGCTTCCTGTCCGCCATCATATCCACCCATGCCATCGGCGACGACGGCGAGGCGGCCCTTGCGACGAAAATCGGCGTCGGACTCAGGTTCCCAATAAAGGTAGGAGTCTTCGTTGTTTTCGCGCTGGAGGCCAACGTCGGTTAGACTCGCGGCTTCCATTCCAGGCTTTGGAGTTTTCGAGTCAACCGGCATAATTCAGATGCGCGAGCGCTGGCAAAAACGAATGGGAGCAAGACCCCTTACAGATTCCGGCCATTATACGGGAGTCTGGCGCACTCCGGCGCAATATGGTTGCGATCCCCGTTTCGAGTCCCGGTTCCACAAGAATTGTGTAGCCTACCACTTCCGTGGTGATCTGGATATGACGTTTGGTTTCTGTCCGGCAAAAGAAAAAAGCCGCGAAAGCGGCGGCTCTTTCTTCTACCGATATTTGTCAGACCGCGGGAGCGCGCGCCGCAGTTACTTTGCAGAGTGCTTGTCGGCGGCAATGCGCTTGCTCATGTGATTCGCTTCGCGATTGAGCTGGCGCTGGTCCTGCTTGGTCAGATGGCCGTTGTCCTTCGCCATGTCGCGCTTTTCATTGTTCTGCAGGCGCTGTTCGCCGCGCTCGAGATGAGCGGTTTGTCCGGGCGTCAGCTGACCGTTCTTTACTCCGTTCGCGATCCGGTTCTGCTGATTTGTTTCGCGGCCGTTGACTTGGTTCACGCGCGGATGTCCAGGATCCACTTGGTCTGGGCCTGCACCGGCCGTGTTTTGAGTTTGGGCAGAAGCCGGTCCGGCGATCATCAGACCAGCTACTGCCAGGGTGAGCAGAGAGAACGTGATTTTGTTTGTCATGCGAAATTGAACCCCTTCTGCGTAGTTTAGTTTCGACGTCGTGTAGAGAAGCGTTACGAAGGGGAAGCCGAAGCAGTGCACGATGATGCGCTCCCTGGTCCTGAGAGTAACCATCGAGATGATTACCTTCCACGCGTCGTCTTACACCATTTGGCAAGCCGCATTGCGAGGATGTACCATTCGTCGATTCCTGAGGGCCCTTCATGAGAGTGACTGCTGTTGGTCGTTTCGTGTGTCTGCTCGCGATGTTTACGGCATTCCCAAAGTTCCATCCTTATTCTGCAGCACAAAAAACTGCACCATCCGCTGCCACGCTGCCGAGTGAAAGGCCTGACAAACTCGAGCCTTCTACCGACAGCTTCGACTACATCAAGCGCGACGTGATGATTCCCATGCGCGACGGGGTAAAGCTTCACACTGTAATTGTGATTCCTAAGGGCGCGAAGAACGCTCCGATCCTTTTGACGCGAACGCCTTACAACGCCAGCGCGCAATTGAGTCATGCGGCAAGTTCGCACCTCGGTCCGATTCTCAGCGGCTATGACAACGCAGTCGAAGTAATCGTGGGAGGCGGCTACATCCGTGTGGTGCAGGATGTCCGCGGCAAGTACGGATCTGAGGGCGACTATGTGATGACGCGTCCCCTCCACGGTCCGCTAAATCCGACGGCGGTCGATCACTCTACCGATACATACGACACGATCGACTGGCTGGTGAAAAATATCGCGGAGAGCAACGGCAAAGTAGGAATTCTCGGAATCTCATACGACGGATTTCTCCCGTTGATGGCCTTGGTGAATCCGCATCCAGCGCTGAAAGTTTCGGTACCGATGAATCCCATGGTCGATGGCTGGATGGGAGACGACTGGTTTCACAATGGCGCCTTCCGTGAGCAAAACATGCCGTACATCTACGAGCAAGAGGGGACTCGCGACAACAGCGTGCCGTGGTGGAGCGATCACTTCGATGACTACGACAACTTTATGTCTGCGGGATCGGCCGGTGAATTGGGCCGTCGGCACGGCATGGAGCAAGTTGGTTTCTGGCGGAAGTTGCTTGAGCATCCGAGCTACGACGCGTGGTGGCAGCAGCAAGCGATGGACAAGATTCTCGCGGCACAGCCCTTGAAAGTTCCGGTCATGCTGGTCGACAGCTTGTGGGATCAGGAAGACATTTACGGCGCGCCCGCCGTCTACAAGGCGATCAAGCCCAAGGACACTGCCAACGACAAAGTTTTTCTTGTCATGGGGCCATGGCACCACGGGCAGGAGATTGGCGATGGCAGTTCGCTGGGTGCGATCAAGTTCGACAGCGATACCGGACTATATTTTCGCGAACACATTCTCCGGCCGTTTCTGGATCAATACTTGAAAGACGGTGCATCTAAGGCAGACGTAGCGACAGTGACGGCGTTTGAGACCGGTACGAATACCTGGGAACGATTGTCTGCATGGCCTGCTGGCTGCGCTTCCGGTTGCTCGATTCATCCTAAGCCGCTCTATCTGCAGCCGGGATTAAAGCTGACCTTCGATGCTCCGCAGACTGGCGCTTCGGCGTTTGAGGAATACGTCTCCGATCCGGCCAAGCCTGTGCCTTTCCGCTCGCGTCCGATTCAGCCGGTTGGGTACAGCGGCGAGTCTACCTGGGCGCAGTGGCTGGTCGACGATCAGCGCGAAGCTTCGGGACGTCCGGATGTCGTGGCTTTTGCATCGGACATTTTGAAAGAACCGGTGAAGATCAGCGGCCAGCCGGTAGTGAATCTGATTGCGTCGACGAGCGGAACGGATTCCGATTGGGTGGTGAAAGTGATCGACGTCTATCCAGACGAGGTGGCCTTGCAGCCGCACATGGGTGGCTATCAGCTGATGGTTTCGGCGGACATCTTCCGCGGGCGTTATCGCGAAAGCCTGGAAACGCCGAAGGCCATCGCGCCGGATAAGCCGCTGCTGTACCACTTCACGCTGCCTACGGCGAATCACGTTTTTCTGCCCGGACATAAGATCATGATTCAGGTTCAATCGAGCTGGTTCCCGCTGTACGACCGGAATCCGCAGACGTTTGTACCCAATATCTTCTGGGCCAAGCCGGGTGATTATCAGAAAGCGGTGCAGCGCATTTACCACTCGCCGGACGAGGCGAGCTTCATCGAGTTGCCGGTGGTCGAAGACCAAGTGAATCCATTCAGTCGAAAAATACTGCGATTGATCGGAGTGCTGTTATTCGCTCTGCCTCTTTTCGGGCAGGGAACGCATCTTTGGGTGCTCCGCGCATCGGGCGAGATGGTCGAGTACGATCCGGCAAATTTCGCGGCGAAGCAGACGGTGAAGCTTCCCGTCGAGGCGGCAAAGTCCCCAGCAAGCATTTCAGTGAATGGGCTTGGCCAAATGTTGTTTGCTCCGACGGTCACGCTTCCTCTCTCCGAGGATGATGCGGCGGGCGTGCACAAAATCTGGATATGGAACGGCCATACTGCAACCACGATCGATCAAGGAATCGAGCGCAAGCTCGAGGAGACTGGATCGAATCAGGCGGTGATTGAATCGGCGCCGGTCGTGCTGCTGTCGTCCGACGGGAAACATCTCTTTTGGTTTGCGAATCAGGCGCGACGTTTGCAACGCGAAGAAGTGGATCTCTCGGTAGAGACAACCTGGAGAGCGTGGCAGACCGATCTGAGCGGATCGGGTCGTGTGGATCTTGCTTCCACCAAACTGCCGGATTGCCGGTGCCCGACAGGCAGTTGCGAAGAAAGTTGCCCTTCGGGCGTAGTTTGGGGACCGGACTCAGGCGTTGAGAAGTTTTTCCTGATGACCCAATTCGTCGCCGGTCAAACGACTCCCATTTATAAGTCGAGCGTGCGCTATCAGGAAGAAGCTGGCACGTGGACGGCGACTGTGTTTCCCGAACCGCTGCAACGCGTGCTGGATTCCTCTCTCGATGGAAAGTCGATCGTCGAAGCGATTCCGGATACCGGATGTTGCGGTTGGTCGAATCAGAGCAACGATCAGACTCTGGTTGTGGCGAGCGGGAAGAAAATCACTGTCTTTGACGAGCAAGCTACCTATAAGAACCCCGACTACGATGTGAGCTTCTATACGATGAATGCGCGCTTGTCTCCGGACGCCGGATCGATCGCGATGACGATTGTCGCGACCGCTCAGCCCAACAAGCCGATTCAACAGGCGGAGCAAGGACAGGCCAATCCCGAAGAGTCGCAGCACATCCGCAAAGCTCTGGGCGATCTACCGGCTATTGCTGTGAAGACCGTCGAGGATACTCCGCGCCAGCTTGCCTTCGTGCCTCACGCGACACTGGTCGGATGGATTAGCGAGAAGGAATTGCTGATAGTGGAAGATCACCTGCTCATCGCATACAACGTCGCCACGGGCGCGCGCCGAAAATCAACCGTGCGGGTGGAAGACGCCGCGCATGTGTTTTTGCGTTAATGGCGGAATTGCTCCTTACTTGGCAGTCGCAGCGTCTTTCATGTCCGACATTAGAAGCGCTAGATTCCCTGGATTCGTAGCATACGCAAGTCCTGTATTCATCTCGACCACGCCGGCGCGCACCAGTTTTTCGATCTCGCCATCGAAGTGCTGCATGCCGTCAGTATCCCCATCGGCCATCGCTTCCAGAAGCGTTTTACCTTCCTGCTCACCCTTTTCGACGTAATCACGCGTGCGGAGTGTTGATTTAAGAATCTCCACGATTGCTACCCGTCCTTTTCCGTCGCTCTTCGGAATCAGGCGCTGCGATACGATCGCCCGGAAGCTCTTCGCCAATCGGTTGCGGATGATGTGCTGCTCGCTCATGGGAAACGCGCCGATGATGCGCTCCACCGTTTTCGAAGCGTCGATCGTATGCAGCGTGGACATAACCAGATGGCCCGTTTCCGCCGCCTCTAACGCGATTTCGATGGTCTCTTTATCACGCATCTCGCCAACAAGAATGACCTTGGGAGCCTGTCGCAGTGCGGCGCGTAGCGCCAGTGCAAAGCTTGGAGTATCGCTGTGCAACTCGCGCTGGTGAACGATCGAGCGCTTGTGCCGGTGCATGAACTCGATGGGGTCTTCGATGGTCAGAATGTGATAGGAGTGCGTTTCGTTGATGCGGTCGAGCACGGCCGCAAGCGTCGAGGATTTCCCGGATCCTGTCGGGCCGGTCACGAGAACGATTCCATTCTTGAGATCCGCGATCTCTGCAAGTTGCGGAGGCAGGTTCAAGCTGGCCAGAGTCGGAATTGTCTGTGGGATCACGCGCATGACGATTGCGTGGCTGGCGCGCTGCTGAAATATATTCACGCGAAACCGGCAGTGCCCGGGCACACGATACGAGATGTCGCACGATCCCTGGCTCTGCAGAGAATCAGTTGCCTGCTTGCTGTCGCCAATCAGTTCGAACGCAATGCGGCGAGTATCCTCGGGCGTCAGTGGGCCCATGCCGGAGATTTTGACGGGAGACAATTTGCCGGAGAGCTCCACCATCGGAAGGCTTCCCGGTGAGAGGATTAGATCGCTGACCTTGTCGGAAACACCGAGCATGGCCAGTAATAGCGCTGGAGTCGGTACAGGTTTCGATGCAGGCACTACAGGCAACAAGGCTTTCTGGGCAGCGGTTTCCACGCGGCGTAATCCTTTCTGAATATCTACGGGCTGACGTAACGGGCGCCCGAACAAATCGAACACCCGTGCTTTCTAGCGTCAGCGATGGGGGAGGGAATATTACGGATATGTCTTTGCATGCAGGGAACCTTTCCGCAACTTCGGCGGGTCGAGTGAAAAATCCTCTAAATCTTCTGGGATGAACCAGATCGCCCGATCGAGCATTTAACGCTGCTCGGCATTTCTACGGCACGTTGTCGGCTTTCCGGATTGTGTCTGGCTCGTGGACAATTGTCGCGGGCTCATACCTCTACTCGATCCGAGATCGAACCGCAGAATTCCTTACCGCGCCGAGGATTAGGGAACTACGGGCAGATTCTTCCGTTGGCCTGCTCGATAAATGATCCAGCCAAGAAAATTGGCCCCCAGCACGACTCCGGCGATCTTCAGCGAATAGCGGGATTGGTCTTCGACGCGGATGACGGGGAAGATCGAGAGGATCACAAACAGCAAAGTGACGAGGAATCCGGACACAGCCGCCACACGCAGGCCGAAGCGAGGCCGAATTCCGCTGGCCTTCGGCGCCAACAGCGGTATCGCGAACAGCGCGAGATACGCTACACCATAAAACGTGAATCCCCAGGTTAGAAGAAGCTCGTAAGCTTCCTGCTCGCCCACGCCAATCAAAGCCGCAATGCTGGCGGCGAGCGTTGCGCCTCCCAGGAAGAGTATTGAATTCACTGGCGTCTTATAGCGGGCGTGCAGCCGCGAGAACCAAGACGGCAAGAGGTTGTCCCAGCCTGCAGCCATCGGCAGGCGCGCGCTTCCGCTGAAATAAAGGCTGAACGTAGAGAGATAATTCGCCAGCAGAAGGAAGATTGCGACCGGAACGATGACCGCGCCGATGTTGCCAAATCCGAGGCGCAGCGCTTGCGGGATTGGACCAATCACATCGACTGCGTCGGGAGAAACGTAAGCCAGAATCGCGCTGGTCGCGAAGATATAAATCACGGCGATCACCGGCGCTGTGATGAGGATGGACCGTCCGATATTCCGCACGGGATTGCGAGATTCTCCAGCAAAGATGGCTACATATTCGAAGCCGCTGAGCGCGCCAAAAGTCATCTTGCTGAAGACACTCAGCGTGAATACCGTGAGCGGCGGCGCCACCAGTCGCAGAGGATGAAAAGCCGCCATCGATCCGTGCCGCAGATTTGCCAGCGGAAGAGCCACTAGCACACCTACGGTGATCAGCACGGCGATGCTGCCTGCGTTGTTGAACCACTTACCGACACCAAATCCGATGCCAGCCAACACCATTTGCGCCGCGATCAGAACGACCGAAGCCACCAGCACCGCCCACTTGTTATCGGCCATCCATGCGAGCGACGGCACCGCGTACGCCAGGAAAGTCGAGGTGACTAAGCCGATCACGGCAACGTACAGCATGATGAACAGCCATAGATTCCATGCGACCAGAAAGCCGATTTGATCGTTGAATGCGAGCCGCGCCCATTCGTAGAGTCCTCCCTCGAGCGGCATCAAACGATTGAGGTGCGCGACGATCAAGGCCAGCGGGATAAAGAACAGCAGCATCGCCGACAGCCACAGAACGACGTGCGACGGACCGGCCTTAACCGCCGTACCGAAGAAGTCGGGAACGATGACGAGGAGGATCTGCGCGAGGATCAGATCGATCAGGCCGAGTTCCCGCCTCAAGCCGGCGCTATGCGATTCAACCGCTGCCTCGGCGTTTCCGAGTGGCGAGTTGTTCCTGGTTGCCAATGTTGAGTCGGAGGAAGTCAAGCGCGCCTTTTATTTCTTGTCCGCAGCCGCCACCGCAGGCTTCAGTAACAAATCCTGAAAGTCGTAGCTGAAATCGGCCAGCGGTGAGACGGCGGCCATGCGGGCGCTGTCGATGCTGCCATCGGGATTCAGCGAAAACGTAATGAACGCATCTTCAATCGTCCTCAACCGCCAGTGCGCTTTGAAAGTGTCATGCTGCCAGTGCTGCAAATCGCCGACCATCGTCGGCGTGTGGTCGAAGGTGATCACAAGCCCGCCTTTCTCCGTGCGGATCGTAATCGGTCCATACCACGCGTCGTTGTAAACGCCTGCATATTTCTCGAGTGGAAGGGAAGGCTTGGAGTTCGCATCGCGCGCTCCTTCTGCTTTCTTCATCGTCTCTTCCGCGTCTTTCTCCTCTTTGTCTTTCACGGCTTTGAACGCGGCGATCCAGTCAGTAGGTGGCAGATGGAAGTAGTAATCGAGCAGGTGATAAAGGATGGAATCGAAAGCCCCGCCTTCCTCGCCATTGGTAAGAACCACGACTCCGAGATTTTCTTCCGGTACGAGCATTACGCGCGACACGAATCCGGCGACCCCGCCCGTGTGCCCAACCAGTTTGCGTCCGTGATAATCGCGCAATCCCCACCCCAGCGCGTAGTCCGCGAAGTTGGCTTTCAGTCCGGCAAGAGGCGCCGGGGGATCGCCAATCGGAAGAATCGTTTGCGGTGTCCACATTTCCTTCGAACGCTGCTCGGTAAACAAGCGTCCATCGCGGTCGACAAACTTGCCTCGATTCAACTGCAGTTGCACCCACTTTGCCATGTCGGCCGCGCAAGAGTTGATCGCGCCCGCGGGCCCGGCATTATCAAGCTCACCGAAAGCAACGACTTGTAACCTTCCATCGACCCGCGAATGCGGGAAAGCATAGTCATCGCCAGGTTTGAAAGCCGCATTGCTAAGGTTGGAATGGGTCATGCCCAGCGGCGCGAAAATGCGCTGCCGGACGTAGTCATCCCACGAAGTGCCAGTTACAGCCGGGACGATCTGCCCAGCGGTCATGTAAAGAAGATTGTCGTAAGCGTAGTGGCTCCGGAAACTGGACTGCGGTTTCATGAAGCGCAGCTTGTAAATGACCTCTTCGCGCGTATAGGTCGTATGCGGCCAGAAGAGCAAGTCGCCTTCTCCCAGGCCCATCCCGCTTCGATGCGTCAACAGGTCGCGAATCGTCATCTCGTGCGAGACATACGGGTCATACATGACAAAGCCCGGCAACCGCTGATAAACGGGATCGTCCCACGAGAGTTTTCCTTCATCCACCAGCGTCGCGAGTGCTGCGGTCGTGAAGGCTTTGGTGTTTGATCCAATGCCGAACAGGGTGAATTCATCGACCGGCGTTGGATCGCCCATCTTGCGAACGCCATACCCCTTCGCAACGAGAATCTTGCCGTCTTTCACAATCGCGACGGCCATGCCGGGGACGTCGAACGTCTTCATTGAGGACGCGACATAGGCGTCGAGGTCGGCGGGAGGAGTTGCACCTGCCGGAACCTGTGCATACAGCGAGCCGGCAAGAATCGTCAACACAAGCCCGGCAACAAGGCGGCGCGAGTGGATGAAGGGCATGGAATCTCCGAACATTCGGAACGCGGAAATTAAGACGCGGAGATTAGAACACAGAACGGCGGGATTCTCCGAGCACGGCACATCGGAATGTGCCCTGGAACCGCGTGCCCGGGCGCAGCTTTGGGGGAGAACTTTGTTCAATTCATCCGCTTCGACACAACGGCCGTGATGTAGTCAAGCAGATGATCGATTTCCAACTCAGAGTTGATCATGGCCGCGATGTCGACCGGAGTAAATCCGGTTTCAGCGGAGGCCTGCTTGATCAAACTGCTAAGTGAGGACTGCGGGACATATTCGAAATCGAAACTGAAGTCGAAACTCATAATGCGCTCCTTGGCGTGATTGCCTTGGCTGATGGGATGGAAAGGGATCCTTGCGAGCGGCCGAATCACTTCCAGAGAAAACTGGAACAAAGGCCGCAATGCCCGGTCCGTGCTTCGCGGTGCGAAGCGGGCGCAAGCAAGCGAAGCCGCGTGGCTAGCGGCGAATGGAGCGAAGAATGATGGGTCGGAAATTTGGATCGGGGCTGCTGATCAATGCTCCCGGCTCGTAGAAGGGTTGATAAGCGTTCAACTCGCCGGAGAACTCAGAGACTGCGGACACGGCGACCACCATAGGCGCCGCATTGGCCTGCGCGTGGATGGCGGTAGGCCCGGTGTTTCGATGGAACGCAGTATCAGGCAGGTCGACGTCCGGCAACACCACGATCAGCAGCATGAGAAAAATCACGCAACTGAGGATGAAGAGCGCCGACGGCTTAATCTTCCACTGCGCTAACATTATTCTTCTGTTTTGCCAGAGCCCGAGGCTGGTGTCAATCCCCAGGTTGGGCCAAGAGCACGGAGTACGCAAGAAAATGCATACGTACGTCCTGCAGCGCGAGCAATGGCTCCCCAGGCCAATCGAGGAAATATTCGAATTCTTCTCCAGGCCGGAAAATTTGCAATTCATCACGCCACCCTGGCTCGACTTTCGCATGGTCGAGACTCCGCCAACATTACAAACTGGATCACTGATCCGTTACCGCCTGCGCTGGCGCACGCTGCCAATTCGATGGACGACGGAGATTTCAGAGTGGAACCCTCCGCGCGGTTTTGTAGATCGCGAAGTCGCAGGGCCTTACGTGTTGTGGAATCATGAACATTCATTTTCGGCTCATGAAGGCGGCACCACGATGATCGACCGCGTCACCTATGCGCTTCCTTTCGGAATTCTTGGACAGCTGGCTCACAAGACATTCGTGAAACGTGATGTCGAGCGTATTTTCGATTTTCGCGCCGAGACCATGCAGCGCTTGTTTCCCGCTTGATCGCCGCTGTACAAACATCGGTGTTTCGTATAAAAACCCTGTAAAGTGGGTGGGCAACAGGGCGTTGCGGGGGACCCAGGGTTTGTACCTCAAGCCGAAATCTTTGCATGAAGCTGTTACCGTGCTGGCTGCTTCGGGCGGACAGATACTCGCGGGAGGCACGGATTTCTATCCCGGGCTTGGCGAGCGGTTGCCTCAAGGAGACGTGGTCGACATCTCCGCGCTCGGCGAAATCCGGGGCATTACTATCGCCAAAGACTGGATTCGCATTGGCGGATTGACAACCTGGACCGGCGTGATTCGAACTTCACTTCCACGCAGTTTCGATGCGCTGAAGGCTGCGGCGAGGGAAGTCGGGTCGATACAGATTCAGAATCGCGGCACCGTAGCCGGAAATCTGTGCAATGCCTCGCCGGCAGCGGACGGTGTACCTCCTCTGCTTGCGCTCGATGCGGAAGTCGAACTGGCCTCGTCTCTCGAGACTCGGCGCATGCCGCTCTCGCAATTTCTCACCGGCAATCGCAAGACCATGCGGCGTCCGGATGAGATCCTCGCGGCAATTCAAATTCCGCGAAAAATGGACGAAGCCGTCTCCACCTTTCTGAAACTCGGAGCGCGGCGCTACCTCGTAATCTCGATCTCCATGGTCGCGGCCGTCGTCCTGCCAGACGCTGACGGTCGTGTCGCCGAGGCAAGAATCGCGGTCGGCTCCTGCTCCGCGACGGCGCAACGATTGACGCGCCTGGAAGCTGACTTGAAAGGCCAGCCATTTAAAGCCGGACTCGGGAGCGCTGTGAAGCCCGATCACCTTTCGATACTTTCGCCAATCGATGATATTCGTGCCACGGTAAACTATCGCCGCGATGCATCTGTAACGC
Source organism: uncultured Acidobacteriota bacterium (assembly GCA_963787685.1). GTDB lineage: Bacteria > Acidobacteriota > Terriglobia > Terriglobales > Acidobacteriaceae > Sulfotelmatobacter. Next base: position 568,441 of record CAWBED010000013.1, on the reverse strand, counting down.
TGATTCGGCGTGCTCTGGAAAACTGCGTGAGGAGCGTCTGAAGTGGCAACCACGCAGAAATTGCCGGTACCCGCCGACGCCGAATTGATTTCATTCTCGGTGAATGGCCGCTATGTTGAAGTGACTGTGCCGGGTGTGCGACGGTTGTCGCGTGTGCTTCGAGACGATCTTGGCTTGACTGGAACCAAGGTCGGATGCGATGCCGGCGACTGCGGAGCGTGCACCGTGCTGCTGAACGGCGATCCAGTCTGCTCGTGTCTAGTCGCAGCATCTCAGGTTGCTGGAAGCGATGTCACGACCGTCGAAGGATTGGCGAGCCGATCTCCTCTTCACGACCGGTTGCAAAAATCGTTTCTGGATCACGGGGCTGCACAATGTGGCGCCTGCACTCCCGGCATGCTCGTGGCCGCAACTGCCCTGCTGGAGAAGAATCCGTCTCCCGGCGAGAGCGAAGTGATGGACGCAATTGGCGGAGTCCTCTGCCGTTGCACCGGCTACCGCAAAATCATCCGGGCGATTGTGGATGCCAACGTGGCGAGACTGGAACAGCTTTCTCCCCAAGCCGGGTCCGCCGTCGGTACGCGGCTAGTGCGGCTCGATGGCAAAAAGAAAGTCGACGGCACCGAAATCTTTGGTGCCGACGAAATTCCTTCCGAAGCGTTGGCATTGCGCGCGATTCGCTGTCCGCATCATCGCGCGAGGTTTGAGTTCGGCGACTTGGAGGATTTCGTCGCAGCCCATCCCGGAATCGTTGCTGTTTTCACCGCCAAGGATGTTCCCGGCATTGACTGTTACGGCGTCATCCCCAGATTTGCCGATCAGCCGGTATTCGCGCATGCGGAAGCTCGTTACCGCGGCGAGGCCGTCGCCGCAGTCGTGGGCGAGCCTGACGTTCTGGAAGCGTTGGATCTCACTACGTTTCCAGTGTTTTGGGAAAAACTCTCGCCGATCCAGACGATCGATGAAGCTCTTGCCGAAGAAGCACATCTGATTCACGCGAACCGCGCGGAAAATATTCTGGTGCGCGGCCGCGTGGTCTGCGGTGACGTCGATCGGGCGCTGGCTGACGCGGATGTTGTCGTCGAAGGCGACTACGAAACTGGATTCGTTGAACACGCCTATATCGAGCCGGAAGCTGGGTTCGCGCGTCGCGTTGGCGACACGGTGGAAATTCAAGCATGCACCCAGTCTCCCTACATGGACCGCGCCGACATCGCAAAGATTCTTGGAATTCCTCCGGAGTGCGTTCGCATCATTCCTACCGCTGTTGGCGGTGGCTTCGGCTCGAAACTCGATCTTTCTGTCCAGCCTTTCCTGGCGCTGGCGGCATGGAAGTTAGGACATCCCGTTCGCATGGTCTATTCGCGGACGGAATCGATCGTATCCACCACCAAACGCCATCCCGCGCGCATGCGTCTGCGTGCCGCTGCCACACACGAGGGAAAACTGACAGCCCTCGATTTTTCCGCCGACTTCAATACCGGCGCCTACTCTTCTTGGGGACCGACAGTCGCCGGCCGCGTTCCGGTGCACGCGTCGGGTCCTTATTACGTTCCGAACTACCGCGCTCTTACGCGAGCGGTTCACACCAACGTCGTTCCAGCCGGGGCATTTCGCGGATTCGGTGTCCCCCAGGCTGCGATTGCGCAGGAGCAACTGTATGACGATCTCGCGAATAAAATTGGAATCGACCGGTTGAAGTTTCGCATTCTCAACGCAATCGAAGACGACACGCCAACGGTAACCGGGCAGGTTCTCGGTGAGGGCGTGGGGATGCGCTCTTGCTTCGAAGCGCTGCAGCCGAAATGGAACTCCGCACTCGAGGATGCGGAGCGATTTAACTCTACGGCGAAGGGACCTCTCCGGCGCGGCGTCGGCGTCGCTGGTATGTGGTACGGCTGCGGAAACACCTCGCTGCCGAATCCATCAACGGTGCGCATTGGACTGAAGCCCGATGGACGGATCGCTTTGCATCAGGGTGCAGTCGATATCGGTCAGGGGTCGAATACGATTGTCACGCAGATTTGCGCCGATGCCGTCGGCGCCCCGATCGCGCATTTCGATCTAGTATCAGGTGACACAGCGATCACTCCCGATTGCGGCAAGACTTCCGCCTCGCGGCAGACGTTTGTCACCGGCAAAGCCGCTCACATGGCCGGAAGCCGGTTACGAGACGAGATTCTCAAGCTTGCCGGCGCCTGCAAATGCGGAAATATCGAGTTCGGCGATGGCAGCATAATGGTCTCTGAGAATGGAATGAGCAAAGCGCTTCCGCTGGCCGAATTACCGCTCGACCAATATGGCTACGTCATCACCTGTGAGGCGACGTTCGATCCGCCGATCACGCCGCTCAATGAAGATGGCCAAGGAAATCCTTATGCGGTTTACGGATTCGGCGCGCACATGGCGGAGATCGAAGTCGATACCGAACTTGGAACGGTGCGTGTTCTGAAAATCACGGCTGCTCACGACGTAGGTCGCGCCATCAATCCGACGCTGATCGAAGGTCAGATTGAAGGTGGAGTTGCGCAAGGCCTTGGCATGGCGCTGATGGAGGAATTCTTCCCCGGTAAGGGCGAGAATTTGCACGACTACCTGATCCCCTCGGCCGGGGACATTCCTCCGATCGAGTCGATCCTGATTGAAGACCCATCTTCCATTGGTCCGTTTGGCGCGAAGGGAATCGGCGAGCAGGCGGTCATTCCCACGGCTCCCGCGATTCTCAACGCGATCCACGACGCGACTGGAGTTCGCATCCACCGAGTACCGGCTACACCAGATCGTGTGCGAGCCGCAATTCTTGCCAAGAATAACGGAGGCGCGCGTGGCTGACGACGCGATCCGCTGCGACGCCTGCCCCGTGCTCTGCTACATCAAGCCCGGCCGCACCGGTTCGTGCGACCGCTACGGCAATCACGACGGAAAACTCGTTCGCCTCGATCCGCATGTCGTCCTCGATCGCGCCGTCGAGCGCGGTGATTCCGTCGTGCCGTTTCTCGATCGCAGCCGCGACTGGGACGGAACGCTCGTCAGCCGCGGCGAGACTTTTGTCACCGCGATCGGCGCAGGCACCACCTATCCCGATTACAAGCCCGCACCTTTCATCATCTCGTCGCAGGTCGAAGGCGTCGATATGGTGACCGTTGTGACCGAAGGAATTTTTAGCTACTGCGGTGTCAAGGTGAAGATCGACACCGACCGGCATCTGGGTGCGGAGTGCAGCACTGTACACGCCGAGGGCGAAGCCGTCGGGCACGTCACCACGAGCGAGTACGGCTCGCAGATGCTTTCGCTCGGCGGCGTGCGGCATCTGACCGGAGGCAGTCGCCACGAGGGGACCGCGACTTGCGACGCCTTGCTGCATCTCTGCAACGGCGACGCTGTTGAGCTGAAGATCGACGAGGGCGCGAACGTTGTTGTCCAAGCGGGCAAACCGCCCATCGTCGATAGTGTTCAGGAAGAGCGCATGCGTGTCGGCTGCGGCTCCGCCACAATTGGCATGTTCGCACGGCAATGGTTCGGAAAAGTAGATGACGTTGTGGTCGTCGACGATCACATCACGGGCGTACTCTCCGAACATCAGGCCGGGAAACTGCTCGGCATTCCGGAGACCGGAATCAAACTCAAGGGAAGGCGCTCGACTCCGGGCAGGTATTTTCAAGTCGCCGAGCCCGGAACGTCATGGGGCGGAACGAACATCGACGATCCACTCTCCATTCTCGGAAAGTTCAATGCAAAGAAAGCATGGCCCGGTCTGCGATTGTTAATGGTAAGTACAACCGGAGAGCACCACGCCTACTTCGAGTTGGGAGAAGATCTCAAGCCTCGCGAAAAGGACTTGCCCAAGAGCTTGCAGGAATCAGTGGCACGCATCAAAGAAAATTGTGAGCCTGCGCTGTGTACAGTGCTGTTCATGGGCGGTGCCGGCGGATCCTTACGCGCTGGCGTCACCGAAAATCCCGTGAAGCTCACGCACTCCGTGCGGGACTCACTGACGCGCGTGACCTGCGGTGGCGCACCCGTTTACGTGTGGCCCGGGGGAGGCATTACCTTCATGGCTGACGTGACCCGCATGCCGCGCAACGCCTTTGGATACGTTCCGACTCCAGCACTCGTTGCGCCCATCGAATTCACCTTGAAACTCGCTGACTATGCGGAACTCGGCGGCCACATGGAGAGCGTCCGCCCGCTGGATTCGATTATCTCCTTGACCGATGGACGACGCAGAGTCAGCTCCCATGTCGGATAATCCGTGGCCGTTGGAGTCAGAGGCGAAAGCCAAGAAACGATGAATCCGCGAGCGCAAATTCGAGTGCTGCCCGATGGTCGACGCCTTCACCTCCATGACGGTCCGATCGACCTGATTGTCGAGGCGTTCGGCGACGTTCACGAAGTCGAGGCTGCCTACCGCGCAGCCTGTGCTCGTTTCATGACGGTGTTGGATGAATTGTGCAGCGAGCTGTCGTTCTTGCGGCAAGCCTGTTCGCCAGAGAAAGCCTGGCCGCGTGGCGCCGTCGCGCGTCGAATGACCGCGGCGGTTCTGCCCTATGCCACGGAGTGCTTCATCACGCCGATGGCAGCCGTCGCCGGGGCAGTCGCTGAAGAAATACTGGCGGCGATGGTGAACGCGGCAGATCTCTCACGCGCGTACGTCAACGACGGTGGTGATATTGCTTTGCATTTGACGGCCGGAGAACGATTCACCGTGGGTATGGTCGATCGCCCCGACCGTCCGTCGCTCTTCGGTACGACCACGCTGCATATTTGCCTGATCCTGTCCGTGGCATCGCAACCAGCGGATGGCGCGGGCGCAGTTTCTCCTTGGGAATTGCCGACGCAGTGACGGTGCTTGCCGATCGCGCTGCCGCCGCTGATGCCGCGGCTACCATTATTGCCAACGCCGTCGATCTGCCCGGACATCCCGCCATCCGGCGCATTCCGGCCTGCGATCTTGCTCCCGATACCGATCTCGGCTGCCGTCTGGTCACGCAAGCAGTTGGAACACTGACCACGATTGAAGTCGATCAGGCATTGGCTGCCGGTTCGCGGATGGCAGACCGTCTTCTCCGCATGGGTCTGATCCGCAGCGTTGCGCTGAGTCTCCAAGGAGAAACGCGAATTGTCGGAGACCTGCACAACGCGCAACTGACGCTCCACTCCTGCCCACGAAAGGATCCTGCAGCATGCCTGAGGTAGTCGTACGAAAGAAACTCACATGCGTGGAAGAGATTTTTCACGAGGGCGGCCCGATTGCCTCGACCCCGCTCCGGCGAGCAGCATCCCTGGCCGTCATTCGGAATCCGTTCGCAGGCTCATATGTTGCGAGTATCGAGAGCTTTATGGATGATCTCAAGCCTCTGGGCCTGGAAATGGCGCTCTCTCTCATTGCCGCGCTGGGCGGCGATCCGAAAGTGATCGAGGGCTATGGAAAAGGCGCCATCGTCGGCTCCGCAGGCGAACTCGAGCACGGAGCTTTGTGGCACGCGCCGGGTGGATACGGCATGCGCGAGGTTCTCGGGGGAGCCAAGGCGATCGTCGCGTCGACCAAGAAAGTCGGTGGTCCAGGCACGCGTCTCGATGTGCCGATCACACACATCAATGCATCGTACGTGCGCAGCCACTTCGACTCTATGGAAGTGGGCATCAACGACGCTCCGCGTGCCGACGAAATCCTGCTGGCGTTGGTGATGACCACCGGTGCTCGCGTGCATGCTCGTGTTGGCGGCCTGAAAGCATCGGAGATTAAAGGTGAAGACGGGCTCAGGTGAAATGTATCCAGAGGTGAGAGAGGAAGATGAAAGCCAAGATCCGCAAGCTGGCGACGTTTGTCGAAGAGACGCAGCGCGAAATGGACCGCGAGATTGCTCCGCCAACGCGCAAAGCCGCAGCCGTCGCGGTCATCGAAAATCCTTGCGCCGGAAAATACGTCGAAGATCTCTCCGAGCTGATGGCGATTGGAGAAGAGCTAGGCGAGTTGCTTACTGCGCGCGCTGTCGCGGCGCTCGGAATTCCGGGCGCTTCTGCTGAAAGCTATGGCAAAGCCGCCGCGGTTGGTGAGAACGGCGAACTCGAGCACGCTGCCGCGATCCTGCATCCGAAGCTTGGCACGCCGGTCCGGCGAGTCCTCGGCAAAGGCGCGGCCCTGATTCCGTCTTCGAAAAAACGCGGAGGCATGGGGGTGGTGCTCGACATCCCGCTGGGGCACAAAGACGCCGCATTCGTGCGCAGTCACTTCGATGGCATGGAAATTCGCTTGAACGATGCGCCACGCGCGAATGAAATCATGGTGGCCGTCGCCGTGACGGATAGCGGACGCCCTCTGCCACGAGTGGGCGGTTTGACGAAAGATCAGATCAAGGGTGAAGACGGACTGCGGTGAGATTAATGCGTGTCAGGTGCGCGCATTAGGAATGAAATCTCATTTACCTTGTACAGCACTTTTCCTGGCGAATCTGGCGTCGGCGCAACTTTCCCTCCGCGAACCGCAGCGAAGGCCGCAACGAGCCTCGTGAGCTCAACCGGTGACGCCACCGGAATATTGTGAGCACCCAGGACAATCTTCACGTACGGCGCAAGCGCATTCAGGCGGCTGATGGAGGCGGCGTACGCCTTCAGGTCGGTCTCTGGACGAAATAACCAGATGGGCGCTGGGTAATATGTGTCGCCGGTAAACAAAAGGCCGTTTGCCCGGTCGATCAAAGAAATGGCGTCGGGCGTGTGGCCCGGAGTTGCGATGACCTCGATCGTGCGTCCACCAAGCTCGATTCGCTCGCCATCATGGATGTAGTGCGTAATCTTCCACGGCCGGGTCGCATAAGACTTGGCGTCGAATCCTTTCGGCAACGTGCCACAGATCTGGTCGGGAGTGATTTCTGCCTGCGCGTCCTCCCGCGACCCGCGCGCGTTCTGGCGGGTGAAGTCCGTATCCATTCCGTAGATCGTGTCGAATTGCCAGTTTCCGCCCACGTGATCGTCGTGCGTATGCGAATTAAGCACTATGATCGGCAACCTTGTTAGCTCTGCCGTCAATTTCTTGACGTTGCTAATGCCCATGCCTGTATCAAACAGCAAAGCACGTTGCTTTCCGACGATCAGGTACCCGATCGTTTCTTCAGCCTGATGCGGTTCATAGATGGCAAAGACATCGGGCGCCGGCTTATACACTTCGAACCATGGGTCGGTCACTGGAACGCGTTCGAGCGTTTTATATTCGGGACGGGGCAGCGCGCGGCACCACTCCGGGTTGGGAACTTGCGATAGCAGCGGTGCCGGAATTGTCAGAGCGACTGCGAGAAGCGGAATGATTCTACGCATGCACGACCTCCGGTACCCTCGTCGCCGGCGGCGTATTGCGGCTACGCTGAATGCTCACCGTTCCATCGGTAATGACCATACCCACTCCGGGCAGGTCTCCCTTTTGAATGCTGTCCAACAGATTCTTGCCAGCGGACTGTTGCGCCGTGTCCAGAAAAACGAAGCTCGCCTCGCGACCTGCGCTGATCAAGCCGCAGTTCAGACTACGCATCTTCGCCGTATTTCCGGTCGCCATGCAGATCGCCACTTCCGCGGGAAGGTCTCCGAGCGATGACAACATCGAAATCATTCGTAGAATTCCAAGCGGCTGTACGCCAGATCCCGCGGGAGAATCCGTCCCGAGAATCACCCGCTGCAACTGCTTCAATTCTTTCGCCGTCCGCAGCGCGAGCAAGCCCGCGCGCTCGTTTCCGTTATGTACGATTTCCAGCGCCCGCGGCGAACGCTCGCAGAGTTCGACGATCTGATCGTCGGGCAGCGCCGTATGTCCGCCATTGACGTGCCCGATCACATCAGCGTCAGTTTCAAGCACCATATCTTTGTCGATCAGGCTCGATCCTGGGATCGACGGTCCGCCCGTATGAATCGTGCTTTGAATTCCATATTTGCGCGCCCACGCTACCATGCGGCGGCCGGTGGTTCCATCTTTCACGCTCCCCAGCCCGACTTCGCCCAGAAACTTCACCCCCGCGGCGGCGAGTTCCTTGAAGTCGTCCTCTGCCATGCCCTGTTCCAGAACCGGCGCGCCGGCGTAGACCTTAACGCCTCCCGGACGAAACGCATGGAAGGCTCGCTGCGCAAAGATCGCCATAGCCTTCAGCCCGACAATGTCTTTCGGACGGCCGGGCGTGTGAACTTCTCCGGCGGACACCATCGTCGTCACTCCGCCATGCAGGCAGCTGTCGATCCAGCCCAGTTGGTTCTGGCGCGGCGTCCAATCGCCGCACACCGGGTGCACGTGGCTGTCGATCAATCCCGGAGCCAGCGCGGTGCCTTTCGCATCCACTGTCGTTGTCGCCCCAGAGATGTCGAGATCTTTGTGTTTGCCAACAGCTTGAATCACGCCGTCGATAGCGACCACTGTGTCGGCGTCGAGGATTGGCTGTTCGAGATCTCCGCTGAGCAGGAGTCCGACATTGCGGACCACAAGTTTGCTGGAAGCGGGCTTTACCGGGGTATCTTGGCTCATGAATTTGTTTCTCGAACGAGGTTGGCGAGCCCACAAATCATACGCGAGGCTTCTTTGCGGGTGAAGCCTCGCGATACGCAATATTCAGCAGATCCGGCAGCGCGTCCACACGCACCTTCGCCAAACTGACCAGTACCCACGGATAGTTTCGATAATGGTCGGTGATGAAATATGTTTCCGGATCTTCCGCCATCATCTCTTCTCGCCGGTCAAATGGCATCTTGAGTACGATTTTGTCGCGGTCATCATGAAGGCGCACAAACAGCTTCCCCTTCACTTTGAGCGCGGGCGTGCCGTAGGACGTGCCCTCTTCCACGTTTGGTAGCGCGAGAGCAAGGCGGCGGATCGTGTCGTAAGTGACTTTCACTTTAGGCATTAGCGCATCAATGCTTGAAGAACTGATCCAAGTTGAGCAAAGGATCCAAAGATTATCTAACAATCCCGCGACGCCATCGGGTACCCGCTATTGTCAGCCTCGAAACGATGATGGTACGCTCGGCCTTCGCGAGGAAGGAGAATCATGGTTTCACGCGATTTCATCTTTTGGGAAGTGGACGTGCAACGCGACTTCATGTTGCCTGGCGGAAACCTCTATGTGCCAGGGGCGGAGAAACTCGTGCCCAATATCCGGCGCTTGACCGATGCGGCCCGCCAGGATCGGGTCTTTCTGGTTTCACACGGCTGCTTCCATCCGCCGGATGATCCCGAGTTTAAGATTTTTCCGCCGCATTGCGTGAAGGGAACAGCCGGATCGGAGTTGATTCCTGAGGCGCTCGCGGAAAGAATCGCGCGTGTGGCGAACGAAGCAGACGCGCAGATTCCGCCGGACTTGTCAAAGTATCAGCAGATATTGCTGGAAAAACAAACGCTCAACATATTCGAAAGCCGGCACGCTGATGAACTCGTGCAGCGGTTGGGAACTCATCCCGAGTTCGTGGTCTTCGGCGTGGTAACGGAATACTGTGTCAGCTTCGCTGTCAAAGGACTACTCGCGCGCAGGCGGCGCGTCGCCGTCGTGCAAGATGCCATCGAAACCCTCAAACAGGAAGACGGTCAGAAGACAATGGCGGACTTGCAGCAATTAGGAGCGAGATTCACAACCACCGAGCAGGCTCTCAGCGCGCTCAGCCACTGAGAGCCTGACCGGGTTTCTAGTGATGGTCGTGGTCGCCATGGTTGTGGCGCCAAGTCCAGTATTCCTTCTGTTCCCCTGGAGGTAGCTTGCGGAAGTCGCGGTGTGGGTCTCGGTGCGTCTCGCCGGCCCAGCGGTTGTAGTAAACCACTTCGTCGTTGTTCCATACGTGATAGTCCGTATAGTAGGGGTCGTAGACACGGTAAGGGTGGTGTGCGCAGGCGATTCCTGCGAACGAAGAAGCGAGTGCAGCGGCCAGCAACAGCGAACTTAGGGGATGCGAACCACGGCTCATGTTTTTCTCCTTAAGCGTAGAAAACACTTTTGAAGCTGATTAGTTGCTTCCAGGGCGAGTGTGGTTTGATCAAATCGAACCGGCATAAACGGTAAGCTGTTGGATACTGTCAGAAACGTACCATGAGGCGGCTTTCCGCGAGAAATGCGAACCCTAACGTTTCCTTCCGAAATGTATTTCTTTTTCTTTCGAAACCTTTTCAACCGACGCAGCTTGTAATAGACTAATTTGTCTTTCTTGGAGGGTTCGGCGTTGGGAAATCCGTTACGCTTGCTTCTGGATCTGCCGGAGCAGGAAAAAGCCGAACGCGGATTAGTCCACACGCCGCGTGAGATCTGGCAGCAGCCCGATACTTGGGGCATCACTTACAAATTGTGCGCCAGCCGCCAGGGGGAGTTGAACGATGTGCTGCGGCGGGCCGGGATCGGCCGGGGGAGCACCTCTTCGCCGACCGTGTATCTGGTTGGCGCCGGCACTTCGGACTACACCGGTCGCGCTCTGGCACCACTGCTTCGGCGGCGGTGGGGTTGCGATGTTTGGGCGCTCCCCAGCACGACTTTGCTGACGGATTTCGAAGATTACCATCGCGCCGGCAGAGAATACTTCTGGATCTCGTTCTCGCGCTCGGGAGAAAGTCCGGAAGGAGTGGCTCTGCTCGAGCGCGCTCTCGCCACGCATTCTCACATCCGGCATCTCGTGATCACATGCAATCCCGACGGGCCGATGGCGCAGCTTTGTGCCCGTCACGCGGACCGCGCTTTTGCCCTGGTTCTCGATGAAGCCGTCAACGATCGCGGACTGGCGATGACGAGTTCGTTCAGCAACATGCTGCTCGCGGGGCAGTGTACTGCGCATCTGGATGACCTTTCGCAGTTCGGCGAAGTCGTGTCGCAGATGTCCGATGCGGGCAGGAAGTTCGTCACGGCTGCCGCAGAAACTGCGGCCGAGGTCACGACCCTTGGATGTACGCGCGCCTGTTTTGTCGGCTCGGGCGCTTTGCGAGCCGTCGCCGATGAATGCGCTCTGAAGGTCGTCGAACTCAGCGCGGGCAAAGTGGCGACACTTGCCGAAACGCCGCTCGGTTTGCGACATGGTCCGATGTCGAGCGTTGACGGGCAGACTCTATTCACGACTTTCCTCTCGACTGAGAAGGGTCGCCGCGGGTACGAACTCGATCTGCTGCGGGAGATCGATCGCAAGCGGCTGGGACGCGTGCGCATTGCAATCACGGCATCCGACGGCCGCGACGTTGCAGACCTTGCCGATTATTGCTTGTCGTTGGGACTTCCTGCGAAGTTCGAGGATCAACATCGTCCAATCCTCGACGTGATGATTGGGCAGTTGCTGGGATTGTTCGCTTCGATGCGTTGCGGATTGAAGCCGGACCAGCCAAGTCCCAGCGGAACGATCACGCGCGTCGTTCAGCCGATCCAGCTCTATTCTTAGATTCTCGCCTTGGTCGTCACTCGTTACTCGAGCGGGTGCTCGACTTCATTCGCGTGCGGAATCAACTGACGGTAAACGTAGTCGGGAACGTCTCCGTTCCAATATCCAGCGGTCTTGGCGAACCCAATCACTCCGAAAAATAAAACGGCAATTCCAGCGGCGATGGCCCATGCAGGAAGGCGTCCGGAATTCGGAGTCCGCATCCAGCGCGGTAATCTCATTTGCAAAGCGCCTTCTGACGGACAGACGCTCACGCACTCGAGACATCCGGTACACTCCGCAGACTTGATCGAGACCAGCTTGTCGACCGGCAGCGCGGAGGGGCAAGCTTTCGCGCACTTGGCGCAATCGATGCACGCGTCGGATGTGCGTCGTATGCGCAACGGGCTCAGCAATGAAGCCAGTCCCAGGAGAGCTCCGTAGGGGCAGAGATAGCGGCACCAGAAATTCTGCACAAGCACCGACGCGACGACCAGCACAGCCAGAACGATACAAGCTGTCTCACCGAGATCGCGGAAGAAGTTCAGCATGCGCACGTCGGCGATGGCGCCGTACGGGCTGCGCATAAACTCTTCCACCGCCGCGGCCGACATGTTCGCGACCGCCCAGACGAAGAATCCCAGCAGAAGATATTTCAAAGCGCGCAACGGGAGATCAATCCAACGTGGTAAATGAAAGTTTCGCCGAAAGATCGCGCGGCCAGCGCGCCACAAGTATTCCGAAAGCGTACCCACCGGGCACAACCAACTGCAGAATGCCTTGCGAAACAAAAATGCGATTGCCAGAAAAGTAATGAATAAGAAAAGCGCTGCGGGATGAACTGACGGGAATCGGCCTGTCGCCATCCAGTACTTCGCATTCATCAAACCCGCGATTGGTAGCCATCCTTCGACGCCAGCGGGCCTCGTCATCGAGCGCTCGTGCGAACCCGTTTCGAAGTGGCGAACCCAGAAGTAGAAAGACGCTCCGAGCCACAGGTTCAGCAGCAGGAACGCGAGTTGAAAGCTGCGGCGGATTTGTTGGGAATGATCGGGCAACGCGCGCCGGATGAGTTTCTTGCGCAGGACTGAGAGCCTGATCCCAGAGTCGGCGATTGACGCGATTTTCGAAGGCGCAGCCGAAAGCTTTTCGTGCTCTTCGTCAAACCGCGGCTGAGTTGCCATCTGCTCTTCGCCTCCGCTTATACGTTCGCCGTTTCCGGTTCGTAAGGGCAGAACGGATCGGTCCCTAGCGCATCGCCGGTGTAGGCGAAAGCACGGGCGCGCGATCCTCCGCAGATGTGACTGTATTCGCATGAGCCGCACTTTCCATGGAACGTGTCGGGATTATGCAGCCCGCGGAAGATTTCCGAGTTGCGATAGATCTCGACCAGGGAATCCTTGCGGACATTCCCGCTGTGCAGCGGCAGAAAACCGGAGGGATAAATCTCTCCGAGATTCGAGACGAAGACGATGCCGTGTCCGTCGCGAATCTGAAATCCTTTGTAGACGGAAGTTGCTTTCATCTCCGGCGTTGCCATGCCGGACGAACGCATCTTGTCGATGGCGATGCGGCGGTACGACGGCGCTTCCGTCGTCTTGACCGCGAACGGCGAGTGCTGGGAAAGATCGAAGACCCAGCGCATGATCGCTTCGCCTTCTTCCGGGGAAACTTCGTTGAGCGCCTTGCCGCGGCCAACGGAGATCAGCATGAACAAGCTCCAGCGCATCACAGGAAAGCTGGTGCGGAGCAGTTCATAGATCGCGGGGAGATCGTCGGCGGTCTCTTCGGCGACGAGAGTGTTGACCTGGATCGGCAGACCGAGGCGTCCGCAATGGCGAGCAGCTTCGATAGTGCGATCAAATGTTCCGGGTACGGCGCGGATCGCGTCATGCTTTTCGGCGCAGGAGCCGTCGAGGCTGAGTCCCAGGCTCTGAATGCCGTGCGCTTTCAGCTTGGAGATGGCGTCGTTCGTCAGCTCAGGCGTTGCGCTGGGCGTGACGGAAACTTCGAGGCCAAGTCCGGTGGCGTAGTCGATCAGTTCGTAAATGTCTTTGCGGCTGAGCGGATCGCCTCCAGTCAAAATCAGATGCGGCAGAGGATTGCCGAAGCCGACGAGCTGCTTCAGAAACCGCTTGCTCTCGTCGGTGTTGAGTTCGAAGGGATTCGCGGTGGGCATCGCCTCGGCGCGGCAGTGTTTGCATGCGAGGCCGCAAGCCTGGGTCATCTCCCAGTAGACGAGCATTGGATTCTTGGAAAAGTCATGAGCCATGCGGCTCATGTTCGGAGTAGCGCCTGCAACGACCATGATTTCCCCCTTCCGGCGACTGCTAAAAGAACTCCCACAAGCAAGGTCAGATTAGTTTCGGAATGCGCAAAAGGCTGTGATTCGGATCACAGGGTGTGGTGATGGATTTCGCAGAAGGCAGAAATCAGGGATCAGGGGCTAGGGGTCAGTGAGGAGTGACTAGTGACTAGATCAAACTTGGCTTCGGCTTTGCGATCTTCCCAATTTGGGACTCTTCGCTTCTGTGTTGCCTACCCCCCTCCCCCTCGGTCTATTGGAATCATCGAGTTGGGGGAAAATCGAGATTTAATCCAAGGGCTGCAATCACTTACGGGCAAAATCTTGAGCCCCAAGGAGTTACGTCCCACAGATTTCTCCCGGTAGTCGATGCCAGTATCGGCGAATAGAATCTCAGAGTCAAGGTTGGATGAACATCGGGGCTGTGGAAATTCGAACTTAGCGTGCGATTTAAACAGGCTGTCCCGCCCGTCGCGATTTTAGAAGCGTCACATTCGACGCACATGTGCAGATCCTTGCATGCTGCCCTACGACAGGGCAGCGTGGCGGGAGTGTGCCTGCATGCTCCTGTCTCCAGTTTTGGGGCTAAGGCAGTCATTTCCGGTAGAGGATTTGAACGGTATTTCCTGCTCCAAGTGGAACATTAATCGTGATGAGGTAAGGCGGGCCGACATCGTCGAAGTGTTTAGCTTCGATTCGCAGGACGGCCAAGCAAGTGCTGGAAGCCTCGTCGTTGGTCAATGGCTTCATCGCAGCTAACTTGGGCAGTACGTGCGGGATAAAGGCAGCCATTTCTTTGTAGCCTTGGCTTTCCCGGTCCTTGACGTCATTAACGTTAAAGTTGCTGCTGCCAAGAATGAAGAAATCAAAATCAACTCTAGTATCCGCCCTTGGATGGTCGTTCGCGACCGTCTGATTGACACTGTTCTTATCCCAGTCAATTTGGAACTTCACTTGGTTGATGGTCGGCACCCCCGAATCGTAACCAGCGATTACAAAATCGAGGAAATTCTTCTGGGGCTTCTGAAAATCGAATATACCCTCACGGATAAATCTGTTCAAACTTTGGAGTGCGACACTACTCTTACTTTTAAGAAACATAGTGACATCGGCTACGGTTACATTCCCGGAATATTGTTTTTCAACATCGGCAATCCATTGGTTGAAATTGAAGGTCAGCGATCCATCGTTGTCCGAGACTTCAAAATTAGCCTTGCCGAGACACGCGATGACGATCCTCTTTTTGAAGATGATCGTTTTGTGGACGGTTCGCACTCTAGTCCCGACCTCCTTCCCGTCCGAGCAAGCACAATTGCTTGTGAGTAGAGCAAACGAGCCGCAGGATTACCTTAATGGTTGTGGTCTACCACCCAATCAGAGATTTTCGTAAGACGGAATCATCAAGGCCTCCGATCACGGAACGTGAGCTATGTGGTAGACCGTTTAATGCAAAGGAATCTGTCGCAGGAACGCGTCATATGTGGCACGCTCAGCTTCTACCATTTTGTCGATCTTTATGGAGATTAAGGGTGATTGAGAAGTTGAGATTGATAGGAATCATTTTCTTTCGAAATCCGATACGCGGATGGTCTGATGATGTGTGGGGTCGAGATGCTCGTGGTTTTCTTCTTTTGGACATGGCAAATAAGCCTAAGATTAAGGCAGAACACGCGAGCACGAGACCGTAACCGGACTGATTGTGCGGAGCTTTGTCATCCATGAAACAACCTGAATACAGAGAAGGGCCGGAACCGCTAGAAGCTTTCAAGAAACTGGCGGGTGCAATACTACAGGCTACGCCCAAGAAAAAGAAGCAGCCTAAGTAGACTGCTTCTCGAGTGAAGCTGAGGAAATCCAACAGCGACTAGAACCGTTCTTGCACCGTCCCCGCCCTGTCGTTGCCTGATGTGGCGAGTCGCTTTCTCCGGTCAGATCGCTATGGGTAAGGCGATGCCCAACGACGTCGGAAATGATGGTAGCAAATCGCTCTGCATCTGTAGCCTGAGGTCGCCGTCTTTGCGGTTGTTATAGCGAAATACCTGTTCGTCAACGTAGCGTGAGAGATGAAAAGGTTCTACAGCGACCTAAGTGCCGCGCAACGCTCTTTTAACCCACCCGTCGAAAAGCGCGACGAGTGGGGCAGCCTCTTTCGTGGCACCTTAGATGTTCTCGCTAGAAACACTTAGGCCCGGGGTTCGGGGTGAGCACCGAAGCCCGGGCCGGGCTGTTCCGTGTCGGTTGCGAACTGGTGAGGGGGAATCCGGCCGTCCGGCTTATTGCCGGAGCCTACCGGTGAGCGGATGACTCACCCTCGCGTGTCGGGCGCCAGCCTTTGTGGGTGGCGCGGTTCGCATTCTGGGAACAGCGATCCTGCTAACGAAGTACCGTACTACTTCTTCTGCGCGTCGCGAATATACGACACGATCATCTTCACTTGATCCGGAGTGACGCCCTTGTTGGCGAAGGCGTGCATTGCCTTCTTGTCCTTGCCGCCATTGGCGATCATGTCGGTGAGGTCGGCGTCGGACTCCTTCTTGGACTCGTCGGAAATCAGGCTGGGAGCTTTCGCGGCCGGCTTTCCGGCTAGATCCGCACCGTGACACGCTGCGCATTTTGTTTTGTACAGGGCAGCGCCGTCGTCGGCGGCCCAGGAAAGGTTGGGCAAAATCAGGAACAGAGCTACCGCGATCGCGACGATCAACAGCACCAGCTTCGTCATCTTCATGATTGCAATTCCTTTCAAACCTTATGTCTTTGGCCGCCTGCCTGGACACATCCGAACGCAGCTGACGAGCCCCAAAGACGGAATGAGAACTTCCTAACCGTCATGCAGTTTCTCTGGAAGCGGGCAAGGTGGTCAGTGATTACGATCACTCCTCGCCGTGATCGTGATTGGAAGACAAGCTGGTGAAAGTGGGAGAGATCGCGTGAAAAGACTCGCGATCCGCGTGATATGCCGCACTGTAGCGAATTTCAACAGGTCTAGAGAACGAACACGTCACGCAAAGTCCTTGAAAACATGAGGATTGTTACGTATCGCCGCCGGCGAGTCTGGCAACGGGCGTGCACTTCTCTGAATGCAGCTTGCGCTTGAGGTATTCGTCTTGGAACCAACACTCATGGTGATCGGATTGAACAAGCGGACAGCGCCGCTTGCCATGAGGGAACGTTTCTGGATTAGCGAGAACCGGCGCTACGAAGTATTGCAGCAATTGACGCGAGCTGAGGGCGTAGAAGAAGTGGTGGTGCTTTCGACCTGCTGCCGTACTGAATTTCTAGTATGGGCTAGCGAGCCGACGCTGGCGGCGAATTCGCTGTTGAAGTTTCTGGGATCGGAACACGGATTGAAGCTGAGTGAATGGCAGCACTTCTATCGGCTGCTCGATGAATCCGCCCTCACACATGTTTTCCGCGTTACCTGTGGCCTGGATTCTTTGGTCATGGGCGAGCCGCAGATTGTGCCGCAAGTGCAGTCCGCGTGGGAGCAGGCGCGTACGGTCGGCGCAGCGGGGCGCTTCCTGAACCTGACGCTCGACGCGGCCTTGAACGCCGCACAAAGAGTTCGGAGCGAAACGGCTTTAGGCGACACGACCATTTCGGTTCCGGCCGCCGCATTCCAACTTGCGCGAGAGATATTCGGAACCTTGGATCGCCGCAGAGTACTGCTGCTCGGAGCCGGAGAGACGAGCGAGCTTTCTGCGCGCCTCATGATGGCCAACGGAGTAGGTCCGGTGGTGGTGATCGATCAGTCGGCAGCGAGAGCGCGAGAAGTTGCAGAGAAGCTCGGAGGGACGGCGGCGACGCTGGGCGATCGCTGGAAGTGCATGTTGCGCGCGGATGTGGTGATCAGCGCGACTGGGTGTCCACACGTGATCCTGACGCGGGAAGAGGCGGAGCGGATCACGGCGGAGAGAAATCGAGTGGCGCTGGTCGTCATCGATCTCGGGATGCCGCGGGATGTCGATCCGGAAGTCCGGCGAGTGGATGGGATCCTTTTATATGACCTCGAGGGGCTGGAACGCTCGCTACAGGGCGAGGCTGCGGACCGCACCGCAGTAGTAGCCGCGGCGGAAAAGATTGTAGTGGCGGGGGCGCAAGCTTTCCGCAGCAAACTCGAGGCGGAGAGCGTGGTGCCGACGATTGTGGCACTGCGCCAGCGCCTTGAAGAGATTAGCCGGCAAGAACTGGAGTCCTTTATCGAAGAGCGCGGACCTTTCACGCGGGAGCAGGATCAATCGCTTCATGCAATCACAGCACAGGTTATACAAAAGATTGCCAGCTTCCTGGCTCGCGAACTCAAGGAACTTCCGGAGAAGGAGGAACAAGAGCAGATGACCGCTGTGGTCACGCGATTGTTCCACCTGGAATCGCCGAAACGGGCGCTTGCCGGCACCAGATCGGAGACAGAAGACAATGAGCGAACAAAACAAAAAGCAGTCGCCAACTACTGACAACGCGTCGCAGGGAGCCACTGGCATGCAGGCCTATTTACTGGCCGCATTCTGCCTGGTGCTGGGCGTCGCATTGGGATATTTATTTCGGGGATCGGCGTCGCCAGCCGCGCAGCCGGCTGTTGTGGCGGCGGCCGTGCAGCAGGATAATGGATCGGCGAAGCCGGGCGCGGAAGCGCTAGCGGCTGTGGCGCAGGCTGCGGCTCCGTATCTCGAGGCGGTCAAACAGAATCCCAACGACTACGACTCGCTGGTGAAACTCGGCAACGTTTTCTATGACGGACAGCAGTTTCCGGAGGCGGTCGGTTATTACGAGCGGGCGCTGGTGATTCATCCTGAGAACGCCGACGTTCGCACTGACATGGGAACGGCGTACTGGTATGCGGGCAACGCCGACAAGGCTGTGGCCGCGATGGAAATTTCTTTGAAATACAGGCCAGGGCATCCGCAAACGTTGTTCAACCTGGGCTGGGTGCGGTGGCAAGGCAAGGCGGATCCCAAGGGAGCGATCGAAGCCTGGCAACAATTGCTGAAAGCGAATCCGGATTATCCGCAGAAGCAACAGGTCGAGCAGTACATTGCCAAGGCGAAAGAGCACGCGGCCAGGGGATAGAACGGCCTACATATTGGCGCTCACTTCATAAAACTTCATCGAGCGCCACAGGGCTTCCATCCGAATGGAAGCCCTTTTTCTTTGCCGCTGACAGATGCGGTGACTGTAGAAGTGCTAAGCCGGATGCGTCTTTGCAATTCTGCACATATCTAGAGCATCTTTTTCAATGAGCCGAGCTCACTGAACTCAAGACAGTGGAAAAGTGCTGTGTTAACCAGCGGAGTTTTCTGAGGGAATCGATTCGGCGGGAGATTCGTCGTCGCCGGCGGCTACGAGTTCGAACTTCTTCAGCTTGTAGCGGAGCGCGTCGCGGCTGATATCGAGCAGGCGCGCGGCGTGCGTCTGATTGCCGTTTGCCTGGCGCATTGCGAGTTCCACCATGGCGCGCTCGACTTCTTCGAGCGATGTGCCTTCTTCCGGAATATAGAGCCGCGGAAGCACTCGGCCGTTCGCCAGTTGCTTGCCTCCTCCTCCGTCGGAAGAAGCGCTGCTGTGCTCGAATGCCGTTAGTCCGCTGCGGGCAGCTTCTCCGACGGCGAACGGCATATAGGCCGGGCGCAGCACGGATTCTTCTTCGAGAATCATGGCGCGCTCGATTGAATTCTTCAGCTCGCGAACATTGCCCGGCCAGTTGTGCGCGAGAAGCAGGCGGCGCGTCTCGGGGCTGATCCCTTTTATCGATTTCTTGAACTTCCGGTTGTACCAATCGATGAAGAATTCGACCAGCGGAAGAATATCTTCGGTGCGCTCGCGCAACGGCGGGATGAAGATGGCAATGATCGCCAAGGCGGTAATAAAGGTCCTGGCGGAAGTGCCCTTCGCGGACGGCCTTTTCCAGATCGCGATTGGAGGCGGCGATCACGCGTACGTCGACCTGCATGTCGCGCACGCCGCCGACGCGCCGGATGACCTGGTCCTCGAGCACGCGCAGCAGCTTGGCCTGCAGCAAGGGAGAGAGCTCTCCAATTTCGTCGAGGAAGAGCGTGCCGCCATTGGCCGTTTCGAACAGACCCTTCTTCATTGCCTTCGCGTCGGTGAAGGCGCCTCGTTCGTGGCCGAAGAGTTCGGCCTCCATCAGCGTCTCGGGGATGGCCGAGCAGTTGATGGCGACGAATGGCCCGTGCTCGCGCGAGCTCTCGTAGTGAATCGTCTTGGCGATCAGGTCTTTGCCCGTTCCGCTTTCGCCCTGGACGAGAATCGTGGTGGCCTCGCTGGCGGCGACCTTCTGTACGAAACTCATCAGTTCTGTAGTCTTCGGAGAAACTGCGACCACTTCGTGATAACCCGTCGTGCGGCGGACCTCGCCGCGCAGCGATTTGACCTCGGTGCGAAGGCGAGTCGCCTCGAGCGCGTTCTGGATGGTGACGCGGAGTTCTTCGAAGTCGAGAGGCTTGCCGATGAAGTCGTAGGCGCCCAGCTTAAGCGCGGTCTTCACGTCATCCAGCTGCGGATCGGCCGTGATCATGATGACCGGCGGCGCGTCGGGAGCTTTCTTGATCTGCTCGAGCACCTGGATGCCGCTCAGGTCGGGCATACGGACGTCGAGCAGAACCAGGTCGGGGGACTCTTGTTGGGCGAGGCGGAGGCCGGGTTCGCCCGAAGGGGCTTCGACGACGTGATATCCCCACTCTTCGCACTTCTGGCGCAGCGACCAGCGCACCAAGCGTTCGTCGTCCACGACCAGTATCTTTTCAGCAGGCATGCCGCGTTTAGCTTACTACGAAAGGGAAGGAGAGGGCACGCTTGCGGGGAGTAGGGCGCGGCAGCGGTTTAATTCGCTATGGGATGGTGATGACGACTTTTGCCCGAGCGTGTCCTTCTTCCACGTAGGCAATGGCGGCTGCAGTTTCGCTGAACGGGTAGCGACGGTCGATCGACGGCGTGAGTTTGCCGGTTTGGATCAGATCGCAAAGGGTGACGAGATCATCTTTCTTCATCTTTGCGATAAAGAAAGTGAACTTCTGCCGCAAGAACGGCGACCAGGCCCAAGCTTTGAAAACCCGGGATAGCGCTCCGGAGAGTGTTTTGGGAGCTCCGGCCATGACGCACTTGCCGTTTGGCGTGAGAACGCGCCTCATGGATGACAACGTACGATTGCCCACGTTATCGAGAAGCAGGTCGTAACGCTGGCTGTCCTGAGTGAAGTCGTTGCGTGTGTAGTCGATGACCCGGTCGGCGCCGAGGGAGCGCACCAGATCAACGTTGTTCGTGCTGCAGACGCCGGTGACGTTCGCTCCCATGGATTTTGCTATTTGCACGGCAAAAGTTCCGATGCCTCCGGCGGCACCATTGATCAGGACCTTTTGACCGGGCTGAAGATGTCCTTTGTCGCGAAGTCCCTGCAAGGCGGTGAGTCCTGCGACGGGAATTGCGGCGGCTTGGTCGAATGTCATGCTTTCGGGCTTCGAAACTAATTTGCTTTCGGCAGCGCACGCGCATTCGGCAAAAGCGCCTCTGCCTAAGCCGAATACGGCATCGCCTGGCTTGAACTGTTTCACTGATTTCCCGATGGCTATGACTTCACCCGCGACGTCCACACCGGGGCGTTCGTTTTTCATACGCCAGTCCAGAGGATTGACCGAAGCAGCGCGAACCCGCAGGACGACCTCGTTGTCCTTGGGAACGGGCTGTTCGAGGTCCTTCAACTCGAGAACCTTGCCCGATTTGGTTTTGATGTAGACGGTGGCTTTCATGTGGGATGAATGTTAGCCGAGATCGGGCCGCGCAGATAGGACGAAGATCACACAATAGTAGCGAGGTCGAGCGGAAGCGTCGGACGTAGCGGCATCGCTGAAGTGATGCCCTGATACGAATCATGGATGAATTGTGTCGAATGGCCGAGATCGTGTTTGTATCCCTATGATTCGTTCGGCTGGGCAGCCGCTCTCTGCAGCGGCAGAACCACCGCAAACGTCGTGCCTTTGCCGACTGTGCTGGTGACGTCGATGCGACCCTGATGATCTTCGACGATGCGGCGCGCCAGAGATAATCCCAGGCCGGTGCCGTCGCCTTTGGTGGTGAAGAATGGACGGAAGATGTTTGGGAGAAGTTCCGGCGAAATGCCGCGGCCATTATCCACGACCTCGATCACCGCGGTGTCCTGTTGCCGCTCGACGGTGACTGCGATCTTTCCCTTCTGATCGATGGCCTGCAGAGCGTTGAGTAAAAGGTTAAGCAGCACCTGGTGAATCTGATCGCTGTCGTGCTCGACTTCGGGCAGAGAGGGATCCTTGTGAAGCGTAATTTCCACAGCCTTGGAAAGGCCTTGCTGGCGGCCGAGCATGACCGCGTGCTCGACCGTCGTATTCAAATCACTCTTGCGAACCTTCGGCGGATGGGGGCGCGCCGTCTGCAGCAAGTCGGTCACAATGCGATTAATGCGCGCGATCTCCTGACGAACGTCTTTCACGACTGCGCGCGCGGGACTGGTTGTGGGGAGATCGCGTCCAATGATTTCGATGACGCCGGCAATGCCCGCCAGCGGATTTCGGATTTCATGGGCCAGTCCAGTAGCCATTTCGCCGAGCGTGGCCATATGTTCGGCGCGCGACATTTGCGTCCGGTGCAGCCGTTCGATCTCGACGCGGCTCTCGCGCATCTGCGCGACCATTTGATTGAAGTTGCGCCCGAGATCGCCGATCTCGTCGTTGCGGTGCGCAAAGCTGACAGAAACGTTCAGGTCGCCGCTGCCGAGTTGCGCGATCTTCTGCTGTAGTTCCACCATGGGCCGCTGCACGGTATAGGTGAGGACGACAAGCAGCGCACCGCAGATCGCGATCGCTCCTACGCCTGCAACAAGCAGGACGAGATGACGTTCAGGATCGCGCCAAGAAAGCGTCGCCAGCAGAAACAGCAACATGCCGCCGAGTAGAACGCAAGCGATGGGCAGGAGGGCCTTGATTTCCCAGTTAAGACGAAACCAGGGAAGTCCCGGATCCTGATTCTGGATTGCTCCCGAGTCCACGCGGGCCGAAGCCGGAAGCTGATTATTTTCCAGACGACTCGAGCCGGTGCTGAACGAACTCTTCCGTGCTGGTGGACTGGGCTCCGCTTCGGGCGATTCGGGATTGGGAACTGGGCTCGTCATGTTGTGGACAGTCTCAAGCATACGCATGTAATCCCGGGAGCAAATATGTCACTCCGAAAAAGGTGAACATCACGACGGCGAATCCGAGGATCGCGAAATAAGCGGCACGCCGTCCGCGCCAGCCGCGAGTGATACGCATGTGGAGATAGCCTGCATAGACGAGCCAAGTAATCGCCGCCCACGTCTCTTTGGGATCCCAATTCCAATAGGAGCCCCAGGCCCGGTTAGCCCAGTAGGCGCCGGCGGCGATCATCAGGGTGAGTAAAGGAAAAGCAATACAAATCGTTTTGTAGGTGATGCGGTCGAGCGCGTCGGCGTCGGGCAGCAAGCGCTCGAGATCTTCGCGACGCCACAGCATCAGCAGGTACAGCAGGTTGGCAAAGATGCCGCCAACGAGCGCTGAGAGAATGAATGGGCTGGCGGCCAGCGTCGTGGCATAGAGACCTTCAGCGTCGAGCGAAGGATATTGTCCATTACGCGCACGCAATACGAAGAAGATCAGAGCCAGTGCCTGCAGCAGAATGCTGACAAAAATCGCACGATTGGCGGTCGGAAGCAGCGAGTCATTCTTTTGAATGCGCGCGATGATGTAAAGCACCAGCGGCGCGGCCACCGCGACGAAGACTAGTAGCATCAACCAGCCAAGATCGGGGATGGTGACAAACAGCCGAACTCCGCGGGAGATGAAAGCTTCGGTCTTATTTTCTGTGTCCCAGGCGACGACGTTGAGTCCGCCCCAGCGTTCGAAGCGGGTGAGAATCGCGCCATAGATTCCAACAGTGAACATGCTGGTTGCAGCCAGGAAAGTTTCGGTTTTCATCTTGTCCTGGATCAGGAACATCATGGCCAGCGCGAAGCTGAGAGCGCAAGCGGCATAGGCGAGCATGGCGAGCGTCACGTGTACGTGCAGCCAGGTCGATTGCAGGGCCGGTACGAGCGGGCGAACCTCGCTGGGCAGAAGTTCCATCAGCACGACGCCGACAATTGCCACTGGCATCGTCACGGTGCCGATGACTTTCACTCCGTAGCGCTTCTCGGCTATCAGCGTGAGGGCGGCAAGCGTCCACACAAAACTCAGCAGCATTTCATAAATGCTGGCGAAGGGAGGGTGGCCGGCCTCATACCAGCGATGTGCCACCGCGCCGGTATTGGCGATGAGGCCGGCCCAGGTCGCCAAGGAGGCGAACTTGATATACGAATCTGTGCCGGTGATGCCGAAGCCGAGATACAACGCGCCCGCACCCGCATAAAACACGAGTGCGGCATAAAGGAGATTGGCTTCGCTGAGAATGCTTCCGGTCTTCACTACGTTCAGAAAAGCGATGAACAGCAGGAATGCGATGCTGAGTCCTACCATGACGACCAGAGTCGTTCCAGTCGCGGGATGCTGTTCCACTCTTGCTCGCGCCATACGTGCTTCCTTTCCTTTCGTAACCGGAATCTACCGTCCGGCTATTGATGCGCTCGGGATCGAGTCGGCGATCTTTTCCGCAGCCGCAGTTTTCGGTTTCAATTCGTCCTGAATCTGTTCGACCAGCTTCTTGAACTTGATTTCAAAAGCGTCACGATTGCGATTCGCAGTGCCGCCGATCCAGAGAACGAGGCGTCCGCTGGCGTCGTGCGCAGGGACCACCCAGAAGCGAACGTGAATGACGTAGAAGACGAAGGTGAGGCCAATCGCCATCAGCACAACTCCAGACCATACGGCCCACTGGCCGGGCTCGTGCGAGACCTGAAGTCCCGGTATAGAACCCGGTCTTCAAATCTTTCGGATCAAAGCTGTAGGGAGAGTTCGCATTCTCGGCGATGCCAGGAATTGCCGGCAGCCACACGTTGACGCTGGCATTCTTGCTCTTTCGACGTCACGATCATGTGAACGGCAGGGTTTACCACGTCGTTACTGCGGGCGTACACCTGTCCGTCCTGAAACACGTAGTCGGGAATGAATTCGACCAACTGCACGTCGGTGTCAGCGTCGAGAGCAACGGATTGCTTCATCGCCAGGGAAATCTCTTGCGGCTTGCCGCCCTTTGCCGGGGTTGCGTCGAGAACCAGATGATCGAGTTTCCCGGTGCGTCCGTAAGTCGCCTGGTAGAAGCGAACTCCGTGATAGACGAGCGGATCGTTGACTGCGATTTCTTTGCGGGAAATCTCTCGTCCGTCCTGAACCACGGCCAGTTTCGACCACCAGCGCTTCGGAGTTCCATCGGTATAAGTTTCTTCGCCCGGTACCGTCGCAGCGGATCGAGAAAGGCAGAGTGCGCGCGGCACCCTTCATCACTTCCACTTGGTTACTGGAACTGCCGGGCGTCAGCGTGACGAAGCCGCGCCAGCCATAGAGAGCGTCGACGATGCCTCCGAGAAAAATCAGCAGCAGGCTGGCATGAACGATGTAGACCGCCATCTCGGAGATGCGGCTGCGCTCGGAGAATAAGGAGAAACTGTCGGTGCGGACGATACGTTCCGCCTTGAATCCCATATGGCGAAGAGCGCGTTCGGCGGCGCCCAGTCCTTGTTCTTCATCCGCGATTGCGATTTGGGCCTGCGTGGGGAGAACTCTGCGGAATCCGTCGTCGGGACTCTTGTAAGGACGGGCGAAAAATCGCCAGGCGTTAGGGAAGCGCTCAACCGATGCCGCGATGATGCTCAGGCTGACCAGGATCATCAGGGCGACGAACCAGCGCGTGTGGAAGACATCGGTTAGGCCGGTCGCATCGAGGAAGCGCAGCATCGCCGGAGAGTAGGCGCGCTGCATGTCGTCCGGGTCCGTCATCGGACGCTGCAGGATAACTGTGCCTGCCGCCGAAAAGATGACGACCAGAATAATCAGAACCACGCCGGTCTTTATGGAACTCAGTGTCTGCCAGGTTTTGCGGGACGCGGTGCGAAGTGACAGGGCCATTGCTTTCCTCGTACTCGCACGAGAGGAATGCACGTTCCGCGCCAATTTTAGGAGATCCTGCCAATCGCTTTACTTTCAATGTCCTGCAGCACGTGAACTCGTTTCTTCTCCTATCGCAGTTGAGCCATAACACTCATCTTCGAAGTCGAGCGTTGCGATTTCACCCACTGCTGCAAGCCCCAGTGATTCGAATCACAAAGCGCAAGGGAGCCTGCGTTATTTCCACCAGTACCAGTGTGGGAGAAAGCCCAACTTAGCCTCTGCAGGCCATTTGTGGAAAATCGCAACAAGTCTTCCCAAGGCCGCGAACTCGTTCTGTTGTAATTACTTACAGACACTCGGAAAACTGGCTCGCGTTTCCTTAAATAAGGACACGGTCGTGCAAATGACTAAGTGTCATGGTCCGAAGATTCCAAAACTGCATCGCGGCCGGGAAGCGAGCCCTCCCCAAATATTTCTTCCTGGTCGCGTACGTTTTGGCGATTGCGATTCTGCCTGCAGCGGCCAAGACGCATCCGGTCCCGCTGGACAAGAACGTGGACTCGGCAAAGTGCCTGGAATGCCACGAGGACAAGAGCAAAGGAAAGGCAGTTCACTCGGCGATCGCAACCGGATGCTTGAGCTGCCACGAAGTTCGCGTTAATAAAGATGTCACTCGAATCAAGCTGACCACGACGGTTCCTTACAAGCTCTGCCTCACTTGTCATGCTGATAAGGATGCCGCCCAGATCAAGGGCACGATCCACAAGCCAGCTGTTCGCGACTGCCTGACCTGCCACGATCCGCATACTTCCGACAACAAGTTCCAACTGCTGAAGCCGATGTCGGGCGACAAGAAAGACAATCTCTGCCTCACCTGCCACAACCAGGGCGTGGATGTTCCAGAGAAGGGAAGCCGTCACGCCGCGCTCGACATGGGCTGCGACACCTGCCATGTCACGCACAAGACGGGCGCCGAGTTGACCCTCGACAACCGGTTCCATCTGACCAAGGCGGTTCCGGCGCTTTGCCTCGACTGTCATGACGTGAAGGACGCCGGGCTGCAGAAGGCGCATCAGAATCAGCCCTTCGGCACGGCGAATTGCTTGACCTGTCACGACGCGCATCAGTCGGCAGCGCCCAAGCTGATGGCGAAGTTCCTCCATCCGCCCTTCGCTGAGAAGTCCTGCGATACGTGCCATGCGGCCTCCAAAGACGGAAAAGTGGTTCTGACGCAGCCGACGGCGAAGGAACTCTGCATCACCTGCCACGCCGATAAAGCCGAGCAGATCGAGAAGGCGAAAGTGCAGCATCCGGGCGCAGCGGGAGATTGCACGGACTGCCACAATCCGCACGCCGGCAACTCCCCGGGATTCGTGCAACCCGATCCAGTCAGTGCCTGCCTGACCTGCCACAGCGATCAGGCGGAGCAAGGCAAGAAGCCGCATCTGCATCAGCCGGCATTCCAGCAAGGATGCGCGACTTGTCATGAGCCGCATGGCGGAGAGAATCAGCACCTGCTGCGCAGCGCCAGCGTGAATACGCTCTGCCTGGAGTGCCATGGTCCGGATCGCAGCCCCAACAAGCTTGAGGCGCAGCACCTGGTCACGATCCTCGACGGCAAGATCCGGCTGCCGGAAGACTACTTCACGGCGCGCAACGTTCCGATTCTGCCGCTGGAGTACGGTGCGGGACATCCGACCGAGCGTCACCCGATCTCTGACGTCACCGACATCAAGACCAAGACGATAACTCCGATGAACTGCCTGACCTGCCACCAGCCGCACTCGGGGGCCGAGAACGGAATGCTGGTCAAGGATCAGGCTCCGAATATGGACTTCTGCCGCAAGTGCCACAGCAATCCTCTGGATCTGAACCAGATGAACACGACCAATAAATTCCTGGGCGGAGGAAAACAGTGACATTCGAAATTCGCAAATCGAATCGCGCGCGCCGGATTTGGGTAACCGCCCTGCTGGCTCTGGCTATCGCAGCGCCGGCGTTCGCGCAGAAAAAGAAAGCGCCTCCGGCCAGCGATCAGCCGAAGCTGGGCGACCAGCGCCAGACCGCTTACTTCGACCTGAACAAGATCGTGTGGCCGAATCCTCCAGCAATCGCGCGGATCAAGTTTGTCGATCTTTTCACCGGACAGAAAGTCGATCCCAACCAGTTCGCGAAAAAGAACGAGAAGCAGAAACAGAAATGGATGGACCGTCTTGCCGGAGCCCGGCAGACCAGCGATATCGAAGTAAAAGAGCTGCCCTTCCAGCTGATTCGCCCCTACGGCGTTGCCGTCGATTCCAAAGGGCAAATTTATGCGGCCGACCAGGGTGTCGGAGCGATCTTCATTTTCAATCCTGAAAACAAAGCGGTTGAACTGATCGGCAACGGGAAGCAGGCGCATTTTGGCATGATCAGCGGCCTGGCAATCGACGACAACGATCGCCTGTACGTGACCGACGTAAAGCTGCACCGCGTCGACGTATTCGCTCCCACGACACATGTGTTGGAGACGGCGTTCGGCGGCGATGTGCTGGCCGATCCGGCGAGCATCGCGATCGATTACGAGAACCGCTTCATCTACGTGGTCGACACGCAGAGCGACGTTGTCGATGTGTTCGACGCCGACAGCTTCAAGTTCCTGCGCAAGATTGGAACTACGGGCAAGAAGCACACGCTCACGGCTCCCGGACAATTCTCGCTGCCGGAAGGCGTCGCGGTCGATGGCGACAGCAACGTCTACGTGACCGATACCTTCAACAACCGCGTCGAGATTTTCGATGCCGACGGAAACTTCGTTAACACTTTCGGCAAGAATGGCGACGGCCCCGGACACTTCGAGCGGCCCAAGGGAATCGCGATCGATTGCGACGGGCACGTCTGGGTCGCCGACGCCGCGCAAGATCGCGTCAAGGTTTTCGATAAAGAAGGACGCCTGCTGATTTACTTCGGCGAGCACGGCGAGTATCCCGGCCGGTTTATGGGAGTCTTCGGCATCACCATCGACAAGAACAACCGGGTCATCACGACGGAAGTTTATCCCGGACGCGTGCAGGTGTTCCGTTACATCAGCGACGCGGAAGCCGAGACCGAGAAGAAGCGGCGCGAGGACGAGGCAGCTCAAAAGCGCGCCGGGACTTCGGCTAAGACTCCGGCGCCTGCAGCGGCTACGAACGCGGCCTTGAAGCCGGTGACGGACACGCCTGCGGCGGCCCCGGCGAAGGATCCTGCGGCGAAGTGACGCACGGCCGGGCCAGCACCCACGACGCTTCCTGCTGAGTCGCGGTCGCGGGGATGCAACGCCTCGCACGCAACGGCTGCCATTGTTCTTCCCGCTCTTGATTGCACCCACGCCGGCTCACTACCCTGCCTTCCCCTGCCGAGTCGCCATTTCAATTCCGCAATTCTGATTTTGTCTTCCACGTACGAACCGCTCTAAGTGTGTGATTCAAATCACAAAACTGATTCCCCACGATGCGCGATTTCACCAACGCCAGTGCGGGATAAAGCCCATTTCG
Source organism: uncultured Acidobacteriota bacterium (assembly GCA_963787685.1). Lineage (GTDB taxonomy): Bacteria > Acidobacteriota > Terriglobia > Terriglobales > Acidobacteriaceae > Sulfotelmatobacter. Next base: position 539,231 of record CAWBED010000013.1, on the reverse strand, counting down.
GGTGGCATTAAGCCTCTGTGGAAAATCGCTTCAGCTCGCCAGTGGGACTGAAATCGCTTTGTTGCAAACACTTACATCGCCTCGACGGATGGGTACGAGTTCCCGTTACTAAGGAGAGGCTCGTGCAAGAAGTAAGGTTGCAATGGTCCAAGTTTCCATAACTCGCAAGTCTTCGATCTCGAAGGTAACTTCCCAGCGAGCTCTCTACGGAACAGTGCAGGGCACCGCGTTTGTGTCCTCCGAACTCACCCTGGGCTCTGCCATCGCAGAGCCACACCAAGTTTTTGGCGGATCCATGGCCGCTGAAAAACCAGGGTCGGGCGCAAGTCCGGCTCTGGGTACCGCATCATTCGTAAATGTGTTGCAGCACAATCCTAAGGAGGTTTCGAAACTCATGAAGAAAGCAATGTTTTCTCTGTTAGCGGTCTTCGCGCTGGCAGCCCTGGCATCAGCCCAACTCACGGGCGTTAGTCAGGACAACAGCGAGACGACCGATATTTTGGGCGCTCACCTCGGCTACGGCCGCGGCTGCGTCATGTGCCATGCTCCGCACAGCGGCGCGGGTGGCAACAACGTAAAGACGGCAGACACCACGAGCGGCGACTATGCTCTGTGGGGACAGGATCTTACCCCCCTGTACGGACAGACCCTGAACTTCGGCGACGGCGGAACGTTCCCCGTTACGCTGCCTGCTGCCGGGACCATCACCAGCGCGCATGACGCCAACACCGTCGTCCTCTTCTGCCTGAGTTGCCATGACGGCAACTTGGCGAAGGTCGGCATGATGAAGGGCAAGACTGTTGAAACCCTGCCCATCGTCGGCGGCAACGCTCCTACCCTGCTCGGCAGCGACGGAACCGTCGCCGGCAACTACGAAAACGATCACCCAGTGGGCGCGACGGCGCTCGTTTCCTGCGGTCCTCCATACAACTGGGACTGCACCGGCGGCGGCGCGACGAAGATCGTCATGAGCGGACCGAACTCAACCCAGTTCGGTAAGAACTACGACTTCGGCGTGATCAAGAACCTGGCAACGATCGGCACCAACGTCAACGCAGTGACTTGCACCACTTGCCACAACCAACACAGCCAGAACATCTACACGTCAACGGCCGCTACCCCGGGCTATTACAAGACGATGTTCTTCCTGCGCGGCTATTACAACCCCTCCACCGGCGGCAACAACGCGGCGCAATTCTGCCGTCAGTGCCATGGTGGCGAAGCCAACGAAGTCGAACGGCCAATACGGCGTCCTGACCAACTAGTCTGTTTGCTCGAAACGGGGGAGGGAACTCCTCCCCCAGTTCTTGGAGAAAGATCATGAAGCGCGCTCTCTCAATCTCGGTAGTGCTGGTGGCGGCGATCAGTCCCGCCTGGGGACAGCTGCTCAGTTCGCATGCTGCCGCCGCTTCGCCGACCCCAAAGCCAGCCGTCGTCTCAGCTCCCTCGCCCACCGGCAAACCGGTGGCGCGAGTCAATGGAGCGGTGCTTACCTACGGCGACCTGATGCGCGAGGAGTACACGATTTTCCCGTACGCGCGGCAGCACAACGGATCCATTCCAGCCGCGATGCAGTCCGATATTCAAACGGGCGCAATGAAGATGATTGTGTTCGAAGAGTTGGTGTACCAGGAAGCGCAGCGCCGCAAGATTGACGATTCTCCCGCCCGTTTGCAGCGCGCGGAGGCAGAGTTCCGTAAACAGTTTGCGAGTCAGCAGGAATATCAAGACTTGCTTAACAGCGAGTTCAAAGGATCAAAAAAGCTGCTGCAGACCAAGATCGAGCGTTCACTCTTGATTGACGAGTTGTTGAAGACGGAAGTAAGCAACCGGGCGTACATCGCCTTGGCGCAACTTCGCGCGTACTACGACAAGAATCCGCAACAGTTCAACATTCCCGAATCATTTCGCCGTGCAGACGATCTCTGTGATTCCTCCGGAGAATGCCAATCCCGATCAGCAAAAAGCCGCGCGCAAGAAAGCAGACGACGCGCTTCGCCAGGCTCAGGCGACAAAGAACTACGAAGATTTCGGCGTGCTGGCCGAAAAACTTTCAGAAGACGATTTTCGCGTGATGATGGGCGACCACCGCGCCGTCGATCAAACGAAGTTGCCGCCGCAGGTGTTGCAGGTGATTAAGGATATGCAGCCCGGACAAATCAGCGGATCTGATCGAACTGGAGAACCACGCTTACACGATCGTGCGGCTGAATGCTCACATTCCTGCAGGAGAACAGAAATTCGAAACCGTGAAAGATTCACTGCGCGAGCAGTTGAAAAAGCAGAAAACAGAAGCGACTGCGCCGCGCGCTCGATGCTCGACTCCGAAAAAACGCGAAGGTTGAAGAGCTCTAGTCATGTCAGCCGTCAACAAATACGCGATCATGGCAGCGGGCCTCATGGCCCTTGCATTCCGCTTCCGGCGCATGCCCAACTTCAGCTCGGGAACGAAGTCAGTATGAAGGCGAACGGCAATGTGTCGTTCGGATATACAGCGGATTACTCGAACCTGACAGGTTCCGATCACACTCTGACCCCGAGCGGCAACGGCGATCTGAGCGGCTACTATTATGCGCCTGGATTTGTTTCGTTTGATGTGCAGCCCTTCTACAACGAGTCACGCAACAACTCCAGCTATCAATCCATATTTCAGTCGAGCGGAGTGAACGGGACTGCGTCGATCTTTTCCGGCAGCCACTTCCCGGGTACGGTCAGCTATAGCAAGATTTACAACAGCGAGGGTGGATTATCGATCCCGGAAATGGGAACCCTGACGACGAAAGGGAACAGCGACAACCTGGCGCTGGGTTGGGGAATTCATGTACCTGACTATCCCAGCGTTTCGTTTCAATTTCTCGATGGCAACAGGACGCACCGTGTTCGGCACCGACGCACCCAGTACGTTTAATGCGCGGACTTTCGGTACGCAAGTTACGGACACGCTGGCTGGCTTTAATCTCAACGCCGGATATCAATACAACAAGCACGCCCTTATACCGGAATTCCTTTCCGGGAGGAGCCCACGACCTCGGACAGCTCCGGCAATTCGTTCAACTTTGGAGTCGGCCACAAACTGCCGCTGCGAGGATCATTTTCTAGTTCATTCAACCGTTCCGAATTTAATTCTGAAGATAATAGCGGGCGATAGTTCGAATGGAACGATCGACACTACCAACGCCGGCGTCGGTTTTGAGCCAACGCGCAATCTCGAAATCGGCTGCAATGCCCAGTACACGAATAATCTAACCGGCATGCTTTACCAGTCGTACATTGCGGCCGGAGTCGTGTTGCCCATCTCGCTGCTCAACTATTCCACGCACTCGCTCGACGTAAACAGTCATGCGAGCTACACTCTGCAGTCGTTGCACTTTTCGCTGATGGGTAACGCAGATCACCGCCAGCAAACCGTGTTGGGAACGGACCTGTCGTCGAACACGTTCAATGAAATGATCACTTACGGGAACGATTTCCTGGGCGGTTACATCAACGCCACATCGGGCGTGACGCAAACACCGTAAACGTCAACACGGGTGCAAGTTCCCTGGGCTTGTTTGACAATGCTTCTTATCAACGAAACGTGAAACAGTGGAACCTACGACCTCGTTCAACTACACGCGTAACACGCAAACGATGTTCATCGGATATACGACGTCGGGATACGGATATTCGGCAGGCCTCGGGCGCAAGATTAATGCTTACACGTACTGGAGCGCGAATGCCGTGATGTCGAAGTCGGTGTTCAACAACGTGGCCGGCTCGGGCAACAACAGCCAGAGTTATTCGACTTCTCTGACGTTGAAGCGATTGAGTTTTAGCGGAAGCTACGGCAAGGCGGATGGAACTTCGATTCTCACGGCGACCGGACTGGTGCCGGTGTCATCGACGCCTATCATTCCAGCCCTGCCTGCCGTTTTCTTCAACGGACACTCTTATTCATTCAGCGCATCGGCCACGCCAATGCGCGGCCTCGTTCTTTCTGCAACGTACGCAAAGTCACGGAGCGATACGACGTCGGACTCGGCCTACTCCTCAAACTCGAACGCACAACTGACGACGATGCTACAGTACAAAGTCAGGCAACTTTGGATTCAGGGCGGATACCTGAAATTACAGCAAGGCTTCAGCATCACGGGCCAACCCTACGCTTCGTACTCGTCGTTCTACATGGGGATCACGCGGTGGTTCAATTTCTTCTAAGATCGCGTAGCGTCAGCTGGAGATTCAGTTTGATCTTTGCGCTGATGCTCAGCCTGGGGCCCGTGTGCTTCGCGGCCAGCAAGGACTCCAAGCCTCAGCCAGTCAGCGTGCCCGAGCTCGAACTCGAAGGCGGCCGGCTCCTGACGTTTGAGCGCACGTTTTGGTCGGAGCCCGATGTGCGACTCAAGCGCGGCTTCTGGAACAAGCTGGTCGACATCGTGGCGGGCGCTCCCGACTTCCACGCGCTGGTCAGTCCGTACGCGGTGGCTGAGGATTCTCACGGACGGATCATCGTGACCGATCCCGGCGCGGCCGGAATTCACATCTTCGATTTCGAAAAACAAAAGTACAAATTCATCACGCGCGATCGCGATGTGGACGGCCTGATCACGCCGCAATGCGTAACGGTCGACGCCGACGACAATATCTATGTGACCGACTCGGACTCGGGCAAGATCTTCGTCTTCGAGCCCAGCGGAAAATTCCGTCGCATCGTCGGCAGCCTGAAGGGCGGCGAAGGCTATTTCAAGCGGCCCACGGGGATTGCGGTTGACTCCGTGGCACAACGAATCTACGTCACTGACACCTTGCGCAATCAAGTGTTCGTTCTCGACATGCAGGGAAGCGTCCTGCAGACGATTGGAAAAACTGGTAGCGGCAATGGCGAATTCAATTATCCGACGGAGCTGCGGCTGTCCGGCAACAACCTGATTGTGGTCGATGCGATGAATTTCCGCGTGCAGGTGCTCGACCGCTCCGGAAGTTTTCGCTACGCCATTGGCCGCATCGGAGAAGATCGCGGACTGTTCTTCCGGCCGAAGGGAATCGGCATCGACTCCGAAGGCCATCTCTACGTCGTGGAAGCGATCCGCGGCATGGTGCAGGTTTTCGACGATGCCGGCAATCTTCTTTATTACTTCGGACAAAAGGGAACCGGCTTCGGCGAATTTCAGCTGCCGACAGGACTTTGGATCGACAGCCACGATCGCGTGATGGTCGTGGATTCTTATAACCGGCGCGTGCAAGTCTTCCACTATTTTGGTTTAAATAAGTCTGCCGCAGGAGGCCAGCATTGAAATCGAGGCTGATAGCGGCGGTGCTCGTCTTGCTCGGAAGTGCGGGCATGGTGTCCGCGCAGATCAATGCTGACGTATTAGGCTCGCACAACATGGCGCCGGCGAGCGGATCTCCCATTACCGGCAATCTCGGCAGCTCCTGCCTGTACTGCCACGCGCCGCACTCGGGCATCGAAGGAACCCCGGGAGTCAGCGGAACTCCTCTCTGGAGCCAGAAACTTTCAAGCGTGCAGTCGTATCAGGTGTACTCGAGCACGACGATGGTGAACAAAACGACGTCGTCGCCGCCGCTGGGCTCGAACAGCACGCTTTGCTTGAGCTGCCACGACGGCACCGTGGCTCTCGGCACGACGACGCCCTACGGCCAGGTGGCGATGTCGGGCACGCTGGCAGGTACGCCTGCGGATCTCGGGACGAACTTGCAGACGACGCATCCTTTCAGCTTCATCACTCCGTTGCAGCCTTCGTCAGATCTTTGGCCGTCGCTCAGTGCGAGTCCTCCGACCACGCAAGACGCGACCGGAGTCGTCACGCTCATCAAGGGAAATGTGGAGTGTGGAAGCTGTCACAATCCGCACGTGCAGAACATCGACTCGAGCTCCGATTTCTTGGTCATCGACAACTCGCAGAGCGCGCTTTGCCTCGCATGTCATAACACGATTCCCAGCGGCAGCGGCATGGGACTTGGCTCGGCCCCCGCGGCCACAGGTGCGAGCACAGCGCTGAACGCGAGAAACCCGCTGGCCAATTGGACTGCGAGCATTCATGCCACGTCGACCAACCGCGTTGCGACGCAACCGTCGCTGGTCGTGGGTGACATTCGCCGGTCGAACCGGTCCGCAACTCTTGGGCCGTACACCTCGATGCGGAAGAATGGCTGTCTTTCGTGTCACGAGTCGCACAATTCTTCCAAAGGGCTGTTGCGAGGTGCGGACGACCAGGCTTGCCTCATCTGCCACAACGGCGGCTCCAACGTCACGCCACCCGCGCCGAATATTTATGCCGAACTGTCTCTGCCCAAGGTCAGTCATACGCCGACGAATCCGGTGGGAAATAATGCGCATTCGGCGCACGAGAGCGACCTGCTGAATCACAACCGGCACGCGAATTGTGTGGATTGCCACAATGCGCACGCGACTAAGCGCGTCGAGCTAGCCTTCTCTGCTCCGCCTCTCATCCGCGCTTCGCAATCCGGCGTAGTGGGAATCAGCGCCACTGATGGACGCAGCGTCGTCTATCCGGCAAACAATCAGTATGAAAATTGTTTGCGCTGTCACGGGGCGAGTACCGGAAAAACCACTCCCACGCAATTTGGATACTTGCCGAACCGTTTGGCGTCGGGCGGCGATCCACTGAATATCCTTCTGCAATTCGGAACGACTTCAGCGTCGAGCCATCCCGTGATGCACGATCGCAGCAGCCCGTTCCCGCAGCCCAGCCTTCGCGCCAACATGCTCGATCTCGATGGCACTCGGCAAGGACGCGCCATGGGCGTTCGCATCCTCTGCACCGATTGCCACAACAGCGACGACAACCGCGAGTTCGGGGGCACGGGGCCGAACGGTCCTCATGGATCGAAGTATTCTCACATTCTCGAGCGCCGCTACGATATGAGCGAGGCCCCTGTCCCCGGACAGCCGATCACCAATCTGAATTTTCCGCCGAACCTCACGACGACCGGCAATTACGCGCTGTGCGCCAAGTGTCACGACTTGGCCAGCATCATGACCAACAGTAGCTTCAAGGAGCACGCGCGCCATATCAACGACGGCTTCTCCTGCTCGGTATGCCACAGCGCGCACGGAGGAGGCGCGCAAGTGGCTGCGGTTTCGACCGAGCGTCTTGTGAACTTCGACATCAACGTGGTCGCGCCGGATGGCAAGAGTCCCATCACCTACCGCAGGACGACCAGTTCGTGCAGTCTGACCTGCCATGGACACGCTCACAACGCCACGGGCATTGCCGGCGCGCCGTTGCGAACCAAATTCTAACGAGCCGCAGCTCCGCCATACTTTCCGCAAGAGAGACGGCATCGCGTTAATTGTGTCCAATGTCGTGGGCGTTGGTATCTTCACAACGCCGTGTGTGGTTGCCGCGCTTGTTCCGCACGCCGCTGGAATCCTGTCGCTGTGGCTCGTGGGTGGATTTCTCGCACTCGCCGGCGCAAGTTGCTATGCTCGGCTGGCTCGCCGATGGCCTTCGGCTGGTGGCGAGTACGTCTATCTTTCGAAGACCTACGGCCCGGCTGCCGGATTTTTATCCGGCTGCACCTCACTTATCGCTGGATTTTCGGGTAGCGTCGCCGTGAATGCCGTCGCCCTCGTTTTGTTCGCAGGGCATTATTTTCCGAGCCTAGCTGCGAATCAACTCTTGGTCGCTACAGATATGCTCGGTTTCAGAGCCGCGTTGACTTCGCGTTCAATTGCAGCCGCGTTGGTGATCGCATTCTTAACGCTGTTGCATATGCGGAGTATGGCTGCGGGCAAGCACGTGCAGAATCTGCTCGCAGTTCTGCTAGTCGGAATGATCGTTGCCCTCGTCGCTGCCGGATTTGCGTCGAAGCACGGTTCGTGGACGCACTTCCAGGCATCGCCGGTGCACTTTGGGACGATGAACTGGCTGCTGGCACTCGTTCCAGTAATGTTTGCCTACAGCGGATGGAATGCGGCGGTATATGTCTCCGAGGAAATCCATGCGAGCCGCAAATCAATACGGCCGATACTTCTCGGCGGAACTGCCGCAGTGGTTGTCCTCTATTTCGCACTTAATTCGCTTTATCTGTATGCAATGACTCCTGCACAGATGCTGGCCTCATCAAACGTTGCCGAAACCGCAGCCCGTGTGCTGCTGAGGATGAAGGCGGACGTCATTACCCCGGTGATGATCGTTGCTCTGCTGGGGGCTGCGAGCGCGATCACGATTGCCGGTCCGCGCATCTACTTCGCTATGGCTCGCGACGGCGTATTCATTCCGGCGTTTGGCAAAGTCAACGTAAGGTATCAGACGCCCGCACTTGCCATAGCCCTGCAAGCTGCGTGTAGCATTGCACTCGTGCTGGTGGTGGATTCGAACAGATCCTGATGTACACGGGTTTCGCGGTCGTCCTTTCTTCGGGCGCGGCAGTTGCGGCACTCTTCTTCGCCCACGGAAATGAAGATGCGAGCGCAAGACGATGGACTCAGCTTGTGATTCCCGCGATCTTTGTGATCGCCTGTGCCGCGATGGTCATCGATACGATGTTGGATGCACCGAAGATTGCGCTGGTCGGAGTGCTGCTGATCGCCACCGGACTTCCCGCTTACGCTTTGTGCCGCAGGAAGGTATCTCGCGAAAAAATCCTTTCCCCTGCCTACAAATTCCAGCCAGAAGAGGTGTCCGGCGATTAGGTCGCAGCGCGATTACTGCTTGCGGTAGCAGTACATGGTATCGGTGCGCTCCGGGTCGCGCGCGACTACCAGCGTGGTATCGACTGCATGCGTTAGCTCGGATGGAACCGCATCCGGGAACTTGTCGTTCGACAGGAGATATCCGCCGGGCTTCAGCATCGCCGCGATGTTGGCCCGTGCCAGCGACTGCTCGAATGCATCGTAATAAACAAAGATATTTGTGCCGATGATCAGATCAAATTCCTGCGGCGACGGCAGCGGAGCCCGCTGATAGACATGTTCCTCTCACCGGTGGATGTTGAAACATCGGAATCTGGGCGCTGCTTTTGTCGTTATGCGGGTGCGCCTTTTGGCTCACGGACTGCCTGCCCATCTCATCCCCTAAACGGTTCCAATATTCGACAAAGCCATTGCGATACTCGTCAGTCTGACGAGCCGCCGTATTCCACGGCAATTGGATAGTGTAAGCGCGCCCCGCCAGCGCATTCTTCCGCGCGTGCGAGACGTGAAAGTTAACCTCAGAGCTAATGTCAAACGTATAGACCTGCACGGTATCTGCCTGCGCCAGACCGAGCCGTAGCAGCGAATCGACGACAGCAAAAGGCTGTATCGTTTGCGACGGATAGAAATCATTGCCCTTTTCTTTATTGGCGAAATCCAACCCGGGACCTACGATCGCGATCTTCACCACGCTGCCCGGCTTGAGCAGGCCGTTTTCCTTCATGCGCCGGAAATGCTGATCGAGCAGGAAATCTGGCCATAAATTGGTGTCGAGCGAAATGCCGCGGTCCTTGAACAACTGGGCTCGCGTGGTTTCATCTGCTGGAGCACGGTAGCGCAGGACGTCATCCCTCATGCCGGCCAGGTTGGCGAGTAAGTATTTCTTCAGCTTCGCCCGATCCTCAGAAGTTTTGACAGCGAAGCCCTTCTTTTCGAGAAAATCGCGCATGCGCGCCAAGCCTTCGCTCGAATTCGTTGTCCAACTGCCGGGCGCGGCGAGCGTCCGGATCAAGTCGTTGGCGCGATGCTCGGCAAACGAATCAACCAAAGAACTTTTCCCGTAGCGCATCAGATAGTCATCGTCGATCCGGAACTCTTTGGTGAAGGTAACCCCGAATCGCAGCAGATTCGTCAATGTGTCTTCCTCGCCCTGATTCAGGCGATCGCGTACGCTGTGGTCGGCTCTCTGCACCCATGCTGTCCATTTGCCGGCGTCGAGTGCGGCGGCAGGCTTCAGTTCCAAGGGAAGCGTGTCGGAATACGCTGCCAAGGAAGGCTTTGCGGCTTCAAAGGAAATGAACTCCGCATTTGGCTGGGACTGTGGCGCGGCAACGGCCGCCACTCCGCTGATGACGATGAGAACCGCATACCATCCAACTGTCTTTCGGGTCATAGGGAGTCTTACCGGCAAGCCGGATGCCAAATCGCCCCGGGCGAGAACGAGTCAGAATCCGAGAAATGTGGGATCCGCAGTCTCAAAACCCGCGCTGTGAGCGGACTTCCGGAAACAAGGCTGCCGGCATTGAGGCCGAGACACCACAGCCGGTTTCCATCTACTTTGTTACTGGGTTTTTTCCCGCAACAGCGTCTATTGGCGCGAAAACGCTTCGGGGGGCGGCAGGCCGTCTCTGGAGCTTCCAATTCATGTACTTAGCCGCCTACTCGTCTGGTACCTCGCGTGCGTTTCTATTTTCTGGTATGAGCACTTTTCTGCTATGACAAACGACACGCAGGAATTGGCAAACGGCAAAGCTGGATGGCAGCCCTGGCAGATGTACGCCATGGCCGCAGTCTGCCTGGTGATTGGAGTATTGGTCGGATATCTCGCGCGCGGATCGGCGCCCGTACGCGCCATTCCCAGTGCCCAACCAGCAGCTGCGGCCAGCAGCGCAGCACCAGCTCCGGCGCCGCAACAGCCACAGCAAATGCCGTCGCTCGAAGACATGAAGCACATGGCCGACAAACAGGTCGAGCCGCTGCTAGCGAAGTTGCAGTCCGATCCGAAGAACGCCGACTTGCTCAACCAGGTGGCAAACGTCTATCGCATGACGCATCAGTTCAAGACGGCTGCCTCGTACTACCAGCAGTCGCTGGATGCCAACCCTAAGAACGTCGGTGTGCGCACTGATCTCGCCTCCTGCCTCTACTATCAGGGAGACGTCGACGGAGCGATCGCGCAGTTGGAAAAATCGTTGACCTACGATCCCAAACATGCGGGAACACTGTTCAATCTCGGCATGATCCGATGGAAGGGAAAGGGTGACGCATCCGGAGCGGTTGCCGCTTGGCAGAAACTGCTCAAACTGAATCCGAGTTACGAGAATAAACCAGCGCTCGAAAAACTGATTGCCGACGCCAAGACGCACCCAGGAAAGCCGCTGCCCCAAAGCGAATAAACTATTCTTGAAGGCCACGAATCCGGAACGCGACCGTTATTCGCGGGTTCGCATCGCGATGCCGCCGTCAGTCAGGCGCGGAGTGCCGCTCAACTCATCAGCAATGTGTTTCTGCACTAGATCCCACTCCGACCGCAAAACCATTTCTTTAATGCTGAACTTGCTCTCGCGGCGAGCGTCGTCGACGCGCACGTCCATCTCGTTGTTATGAAAACGAAAGTCCACAACATCGGCCAGCGGGACTAGTTGATCCGATGATCTTCCCACGATTACGAACACTACTTTCTCTGATACCAGCGTGTACTCCGGGCAAACTTCGGGTCCCGCCTGCGCGGCTTGTCCTCCAAACGAAACCATGAATCCATGGCGCACGGGCAGGCAATCTCCCATGCGCATCCGCACGACGGTTCCATGCTGATAGATTCCAGCCCATGCATTGGAGACGCAGCAACACGCCAGCGCCAGCCACATGGCGCGCTTGAGAAAATTACTGTGTTCGACTTTCTTCATAGAAATATCCTCTCCGGCAATGGAATCGCAGATTCAGATTGTGTTTGGGAAGAAGGCGGAGTGAGTGGAATCCAGCCGCTCGGCTGGGAAGAGAATACGTCACAACATAAGACGCTCGCAGGTCCGCAAGAATCGACTCGAGAACATCGACGGTGTCGTCATGCGGGATGATCGATCGCCCTCCGGTGGCCTCGGTCATTTGTTGCAATAAAGAATTTGGGCCCGCGTTTGGTTGGGAAGAATTGAGATCGACGGTGTAGAGCAGCGCGCCCGCGGCAATGAGCTTCGACATAGCCTCTTGCGCCGAGGTCATGCTGATGTTGTCATTGCCATCCGAGAACAGAATCACCACCTGCCGCACGCTGGACGTCCGGCGATGCGACATGAACCTCGCCGTGAACGTCAGCGCGTCAAATAGCGGCGTCATTCCTCGAGGTTGCAGCGACAGCAGTCTCTCTTGCTTCGTCGCGACGCGGCAATCGCCGGCGCATAGCACTTGCGACTGAAGTCCGGCGAACGTCACGACCGAAACATTGTCCTCCGGAATGCTCGACGCGCTTTCCGAGACCAACCGCAACACATCGCGCAGAGTCTGCTGAAAACTCGGAGCCACAGAGTCGCTTGCATCCACGAGAACGATGACATCGAGCGTCGTTTCGCTGGTTCGGGTGAGGCTGCGAAAGTCGCGAATCACTATGCCGCTATCTACGACCGCGAAGTCATCTGCGCTCACATGCTCGATCAGGTGGTTGTTTTCATCTGTCGCGTAGAAGGCGATGCGAACTTCCGAAGTGCCGGTGCGAAAAGTTGTCGGTGGAGCGTCGCTCGTATCGCTGGCGTAGAAAACACAAGGGAAAATGGCCAGTATCACCGCCAACGACCAGCCTTGCCGATGAGACAGCATTCCCATTACTGGGAACTTCGACAAGGCGGACAAAGACTATAGGGTGCGAAGGTATATCGGGATTACGAGGGTAATGCCGATCAATTCCAATTGTGATCCGCGCGGCCGCTTACGTGATGCTAACTTCTGTGTACGTGCCGTACACCTGCCGCAGCGCTTCGCAGATTTCGCCCACGGTCGCATACGCTCGTACTGCATCCACGATGTAGGGCATGGTGTTCGCCGGGGACACGTTGCCGTTTGTTCCCGCATTCGGTTCCTGCGCGGAGGCTTTCTTCAACGCGTCGAGCGTGCGCTTTACTTCGTCGTTCGAACGCCGCGCCCGCAGTGTCTTCAATTTTGCGGATTGTTGCCGGGCCACGCTCTCATCGATGTAAAGGATGTGAGGCGACTCCTCTTCAATGGCAAATTCGTTTACACCGACGATAATCTTTTCCTTGGCCTCGACCGCGCGCTGGTACTGGTACGACGATTCCGCAATCTCTTTTTGAGGATATCCACGCTCGATCGCCTTCACCATGCCGCCCATCGCGTCCATCTTCGAAAAGTAATCGAACGCGCCGTTTTCCATTTGCAGCGTTAAGTTTTCGAGAAAATATGACCCGCCCAGCGGATCCACCGTCTGTGTTACGCCCGACTCGTAGGCGATGATCTGCTGCGTGCGCAGCGCGATGCGCGCCGCTTCTTCGGTCGGCAAAGCCAGTGCTTCATCGTAGGAATCGGTATGCAGAGATTGCGTACCGCCGAGCACCGCGGCCAGGGCCTGCAAAGCCACGCGCGCAATGTTGTTCATTGGCTGCTGCGCCGGGAGCGAAACCCCTGCGGTCTGAGTGTGGAAGCGCATCAACCAGGTACGCTGGTTCTTCGCGCCAAAGCGGTCTTTCATGACGCGATACCAGATCTTCCGCGCGGCGCGATATTTCGCGATCTCCTCGAAGAAATCGTTGTGCGCGTTGAAGAAAAAACTCAGCCGCGGACCGAACTCGTCGACATCAAGACCGCGCCGTCGAGCCCATTCCACATATTCCACGCCGTCATAGAGTGTGAACGCGAGTTCCTGCAGAGCTGTCGATCCGGCCTCGCGAATGTGATATCCGCTGATCGAAATCGTGTTGAAGCGCGGAGTAAATATCGATCCGAACTCGAAGGTGTCGATGACCAGCCGCATCGATGGCGCCGGAGGATAGATGTATTCCTTCTGCGCGATGTATTCCTTAAGGATGTCGTTCTGGATCGTGCCAGAAATCTTCTTCCAATCCGCGCCCTGCTTTTCGGCAACCACCAGGTACATGGCCCACAGCACCGATGCCGGCGAATTGATGGTCATCGACACGGTTGTTTTCTCGAGATCGATGCCGTTGAAAAGAATTTCCATGTCTTCCAGAGAATCGATCGCGACACCGCACTTGCCGACCTCGCCTTCGCTGGCCGGATGGTCGGAGTCGTATCCCATCAACGTAGGAAGATCGAAAGCGACCGACAGCCCGCTGCCGCCGTGCTCGAGCAAATATTTGTAGCGCTGGTTGGTTTCCTCGGGCGAAGCGAAGCCGGAGAACTGGCGCATCGTATACATCTTGCCGCGATATCCGGTGGCGTGAATGCCGCGCGTGAAGGGCGCTTGGCCGGGATAGCCGAGATACTGCTCTTCGCTCCAATCGGCAGGCAGATCAGCATTGCGTGTAAAGCCGATGAATCGGCAGACCGGAAATTGTGGTGAAGCGCGCGTGGCCATGCTCGTCGAGATTGACGCCGCTTGCCTTGCCGATCGGCCGTTCCGGAGACTTCTCGATCGTCGGCGCCAGAGTTTTCTCCGCCCAATCTTTTTCCGCTTCTGAGGGATGCCGATTTTCGAACACATCGGCGACTGGACTCTCGGCGACTTGCGGCGGTTTGAACGGCGAAGACGGCTTCTTTTCCATAGGTGGTAGGACGAACCCCAGTGCTCTGCCTCGATGATAGGGAAGCAAGCGCGGCGGAGCAAGGTGCAGGCGCGGGTTCAAAACGACCGGTCGGTCAGTCGCGCATGATGTTTTCTGCTCGTGAGCTTGCTTTGCAGCAGGCTCCGGTTACGCGGTGACCATCTTCGCCGACCAGCTTTTTGACAAATGCTCCGAAACGGTCGAGTGCCTTGGGGAAATTGTCTCCGGCAGCCGCGAAGCCCAAGCGAAAATGCGAGGGCGCATCGAAGCAATCGCCCGGAGCCAGCAGGACCCCATGCTCGGTGGCGGCTTGGCAGAACGGACGATCGTTTTCTCCGCTCAGCAGCCAGGGAAACGCAGTCATCCCACCTTGCGGAGGAATCCATCCGAGCACGTCGCGATGGTCCGCCATGAAACGCTCGAGCAGCTTCAGGTTTCGTGTGGCAGCTTCCTGCGTCTTGCCGAGCACGACATCGCGTTTGCGGATTGCGATCTCCGAAAGAATTTCTCCCGTCGTAGAGTTGCAGATCGAGAAGTAGGCGCGCGCGGTCCAGTATTGCTGACGACGTTTAGCGTCGTGCTCAATCATCCATCCTGTGCGCACTCCGGCAATCGAAAATGCCTTCGAGAGGTCGGAGATCACCGTGGCGTGCGGCAGGCGCGCCGCCGACTTCGTTTGCCGTCCGTGATAAATCGGGTGGTAGACCTCGTCGCTCACCAGCTGGATTCCGCGCGCGGCGGTGAACTCATGCAGCGCTTCCATTTCGTCATCGCTGATGGTAGCGCCCGTGGGATTGTGAGGGCTGTTGACGAGGATAAGCTTGGTCTTCGAGTCGGCGAGCCGCTTGATCTCGTCGGGATCGAGCCGGAAGCTGTTCTCGCGGCGCACGCGATAGAAGCGGGTTTCAAGGCCAAGGGATTCCGGGAGGGCGGAGAATGTGGTGAATCCGGGCTGCGGGATGATGACGTTCGCGCCCGGCTCGGCGGCGAGCCACATCAGGGCGACGAGCGCTTCGGAGGCGCCGGTCACGACTTGCACGGCCTCGGCAGGAACGCCTTGCATTTCGGCGATCGCCTCACGGAGGCTGTCGCCGCCGGAGGGATGGCCGTAGACAAGATTGTGGTTCAGAAAATGGTGGCGCGTTTCTTCGTCGGAGAGGGCGAGTATGTCGCTTACGGTCCAGGCCGGTCCGGTGCTCGCAGCGAGGTTGAATTCTATATCGTGTTCGTACTGATCGAGCCAGGCATCGAGCAGGAAGGGCTTGAGTTGCATGAGTGCACCTCGACGGAGAATTTGGTTGCTGTTATTGATTCTGCAAGCTGACGCGCGGATGATTTTTAGTTTATGAGTGTGCCGCGGATCCCTCACGACGCTGCTCAGAGCGCGCAAGATGCAGTCACTGCTGCTTGCGAGATAATTCCCATGCCTTGGAGTATTTCCACGAAACATAGACAGCGTGATAAATGTGCAGGAGGAAGCCTTCGCGTCCATCGAGAAATCCAAGGCGGAAAAAATAGTTATAGAGAAACGTAAACAGCGGGCGCAGAATGATATTGATGAAGCTGAATCGTACAGGGCCCTTTGCGACCACCATCTCCGCGCCGAGGGAAGAGTAGCGGTTCATGTGCTCGATGTAGTCAGAGAGCGTTGGGTAGGAGTGATGGATAATGGCGCCGCGCAATCGTCCGGGGACAAGAGTTAGTCCTCCACTTCGATATTCCTCAACCTCCAAGGTTTCATGAACTGCTGCGTCTTTGAACTTGCCAGTGCCGTGTCTGAACAACCTCAATTTGCGGTCAGGCCAGAAGCCGCCATGTTTGATCCAGCGGCCAAGGAAGTAGTTCTTGCGTGGTATCAGAAACCCATTGACAAAGATGGGGGCAGAGGTGCCGTCGGGTAATCTCTCTCTGAACTTGTCGCCTCTAGGCCCGTTCTGAACCGTGGTCTGGATCTCCAATGCGACCTCGGAGCTAACCTCTTCGTCAGCATCCAAAGAAAGAATGTAGTCTCCAGTTGCCTTATCGATCGCCGAATTCTTCTGCGCCGAGAAGCCTTTCCATTCCTCAATGAATACTTTCGCGCCCAACGATTTCGCGATCTCGACCGTGCGGTCCGTCGAGCCCGAGTCGACGACGATGATCTCGCCTTTGCCGTTGGCCACCAGAGGCTGCACGCTGGCGAGCGTGCGGCCGATGTTGGCCTCCTCATTGAAAGTAATAATGACGACGGAGAGCATCATGGAAGTTCCAGAGTGCACGGAACTCGGAATTGTCTCATGACAGGAATGTAGAAGTAAGAAGCCAGAATGCAGCAGCACTTGCGTGCGGAGTTACGTCTGACTTCGCAATTGCTCGCTGCTCATCGCTCAAGGCCCGCGTCGGTCCGATCGCTTCCAATATCAAGAAACACAATCAGAATCACCAGCTCCGGCTCGATTGGATGGCGATAGCGTGCGTGCGGGAAGACGAAGTAATACACCGTCGGATACGTCAGCACCAGTCCGGCGAAAAGCCACGCTGCGGGCCGTTTCTGGCGGACCGCTCGCCCGAGTCCCCACAGAGCCAGTATCGAAGTTGCAAGAAACGCCGACGAGCGGAAGTCGACCGGCGACAGGCTGCTGGTCGGTCGTGGCACGCCGTTCCAGTAATAGAAGAAGCGTTTCAGGCTGATCGCCGCGAAGCGTTCAGGATGGGATGCGATCCAATCAAACGCCTGCCGCTTGCACGATTCCGCGTACGCAAGCTCGCCCATGCTCTGAAACTTCTCCAGTTCAAGCTTGTTGAGATTCGGCTGCAGGTACGCCATCAGCATGCCGTCGGCATAAGGAGCGTTTCCCAAACGAACCTGCAATCCAAAATCGTCGCGCAGGAAAACGAAGCGGCCAAATACCTCGTAGTTGCGCACTACCCACGGGGACAGCACGGCAAAAAAGATCACCGATGAAAGCACCACGCCTCCCAGCGACGGCAGTCCGAGACGGAATCGCTGGCGCCAGATCCACAATCCGCAGAAGGGAAGGAACGCCAGCATCGTGGGATTGGCGAGCGCGCCAATCCCAAAAAGTAATCCGAAGAGAATCCAAGTGCGAAAGTTGGAGTCTCGCATGGGCGAACCGGCGAGTCCGTTCAGCGGCGTGCCCCGGACGAATGCGTCCGGGGCTACATGAGCCAGTTCGAGCGCCACAAGAAAGGCACACGCGAGTACGAGAGGCGTGAACGTCGTGTCCCAAATCCAGTGGATCGACCAGTACCAGATGTAAGGATTCAGCGCCCACGCGTAAGCCGACCATATCGCGATGCGCTCACCGAATGTTTTGTGAGCAATGAAAAAAATGGGGATACAAGTTAGCGTCGCCAGAAGACTATTGATGGTGAGCAGGACCCACGCCGACGCTTGCGAGTAAATGCCAAAGACCTTGAAGACGCCGGCCATCAAGTAGGGATAGAGCGGCGGTTCCCATGCGGTCGGGCCGGTATTGCCTTCGTAGGGGCTGCTGAACCCGTGGCCCTGCGACGATGGAGCGCGCGACTCGTCCCATCTCCCAGCCAAATTCAAAGTGATCGTCACCCGGGCGGGTGCGGTACTCATGCAGAGCTCCGATGGCCACGACCTGCAGCGCGAACGACAAGGGCAAAAGCCACAGGAAGAACTTGGGAAGCGCAGGCCGCGCGGATCGTGCCATCGGAGCGTAGTGTATCAGGTAAGCCCAGTCTCTTCTGCGGATTACGGGTAATGCATGGAAGTCTTCCACAGTGTTCCTTCAGGAACACTCCCATGCACATGAATGTACGTACAAATGGGAACGTACATATGAGGTGTCGTCATCCCAGGCGAGCCCTACATTTGCCCTCCCTGCTGCGGATTCTGGGCAGGCGGAGCCGACGTGGGGTTCGCACTTGGAGTGGACGACGCAGGCGGCGCCCTATCCTGACGTGGTGCCACGTAAGGAACAGTCGGCAGATGCGTCACTTGGCCGCGGGTCGCCTCGGCGATATCGATGCCGGCATGATCGAGCAGCAATCCAGTGGCGCGGTCCAACTCGATCCGCGATTTCTCATACGCAGCTTTGGCTGAAACCAGATTCGACTCTCCCGTTGTGAGTGTGGCCGCGTCCTGCAGAATCGTGACCTGCGTGGTCAGTCCGACTTTCAGCTTCTGCTGATCGGCATCCAGCGTCTGGCGAGCCAGGTCAACCGCGGATTGTGCCGCTTCCACTGCAACCCGGTTCTGCTTCACGTCAAACTGCGCGTTGCGGACTTCGATCCGCACCTGATTTTCCAACTGATGCTGCCGCACCTGCGCCTGCCGGTATTCAAGTTCGGCGCGCACCTGGTTCGACTGCGCCAGCCGGTTGCGCAAGGGAATAGTCAACGAAAGTCCCACCCCTTTGTCAGGCGCCGTCGAATTCACGAGTTGGTTGAGAGTGTTGCCGTAGCCGACCGAGTTTGTGGTGCGAAATGGGGGCGGAGCCTTGGTCGGATCAAAGCAAAACGTGCTGGTGGTATTGGCGCAGTTAGGAACCGCGGGATTGATGTCGCCTCCGACTCCAGATCCGCCGTAGTAGGCGTAAGCCTGCAGCGTTGGCAGCATGGCATTGCGCACAGCCTTGTTGTTGATGTCGCGCGAGTTGAGATCGATGCGCGACTCGACCAGCTCGGCGCGGTGTTGGAGCGCGTCGTTAATCAGGTCCTGGATCGGAATCGTCGGCTCCTGCTGGGGAAGCTGCATGCCCGAAGTCGGAATCACATCCGCTTCTGCGAGCACCGGATCTTCGATGCTCCGGCTCAGCGCGTTCTTCATCAGCAGTTGCTGCAGTTGGAGATTGTTCTGGGCCACGATCAGATTCTGCTGATCGGTCGCGAGTGTGCTCTGCGCGCTAACCACCTGAATAGGTGGAATGGTGCCGACTTGCGCCTGGTGTTTCGTGTCATCCAGCGCCTTCTGCGCGTAGGTCAGCGACTCCTCCTGCACTCGCACGTTTTCGAAGGCGTAAACCAGATCCCAATACATATTTTCGACCTGATCGACGGTGGTAATGATCTGAAGCCGGAAAGCTACGTCAGAGATTTCACGGTTGTTCTTGGCGATCCGGATAAAGCGTGTGTTCGGCAAAAATCCGAATCCCTGCAGCAAATTCTGCGTGAAGCGGAATTGGAAGGTTGATCCCAACTGAGGCGTAAGCAGGCTGGTCGGGTTGTTCGTGGTCAGGTGCGTGTTGTTAAAAGCCCCCGTGAGTGCTCCGCCCCAATCGAAGCCTTGGGTATATCCGAAATTGGAGGTGTAAGTATTCTGAGCGACGACAGGAACAGGGCTGAATACGCTGACCGACTCGGTATCGCTCTTATCCAACTGCAGTGCGCCCGTGAGTTGAGGATCGAAGCTGGTGATGGGCGCTCCAATGCCAAGGGTGGAACTGACCAGGCCGTTCGTGCCGGATCCGGCGCCGCCGGCGGCGACGGTGGTGCCGCCGGTACCGGAGCCCACTGTTCCTCCTAAACCGCCAACGCCGCCACCGGGTGTGTTCTGGACGACGCCGGTATTTACGCCGAGGATGCTGGCGCCGGATTTCGCGCGCAGCAAATCGGCTGCGGCAATATTCAGGTTGTAGCGAGCGATGTCGAGATCGAGATTGTTCTCCAGCGTGAGAGCCACGGCATCATCGATCGAGAGATAGATTTTGCCGTCGTGCATCAGCGAATCAATGCGCGGCGAGTTCCCGAGATTTGGTTGGGCCAGCGGCTGGGGCTCGTAAGGGTGCAGCACATTCGGGAATGCCGCGCGCGGGACCGAATAGTCCTTGAGATTGACTGTGTCGGGCTGCGCCGGCTGAGGCGCGGAAGGTGTTGCCGGCTGCGAAGAGGACGGGGGCGTGGTCGTTTGCGCCGTGAGGATTGCCGGAAGCGTGCCGACCAGAATCGCGGAGGCTAGCCATAGCGGCATGCGCCGGTCCACACAAATCAATCGCCGTAAAAACATGAGCTTTCTCCTTAAAAATGAAGAGGACACAGACGATGCGGCGAATCTCTAGCCGCGAGTGCCAAGTGTTGGATGCGGAGCACTCAAGTCTGTCACTTCATCTTATCGGGAGAAGTTTCGCGGAAAGGGCCTGCGATTGTAAAGAATTGTGAGCGAACAAAACAGAAAAACGCCGCTGTCGGTGTAGACAGCGGCGTTAATGCCTTTCAGCAGACCTATTGCGGTTGTGCCGCAGGCTCCGTCGAGGGCAGCTCTTTGCGCGGCGCTACATAAGGAACATTGGGCATCCGCGTCACTTTTCCCTGTGCGGCATCATCGATGCTGATGCCGTTGTGGTCGAGCAACGTGCCCACCGCGCGTTCCAGTTCGACTCTGGATTTTTCGTATGCAGCCATTGCCGACATCAGGGTTGATTCCGCCGTAGCCAAAGCGCTGCGGGTTTGCAGGACCGCCGTCGTGGTCGAGGTGCCGAACTGATACTTCTTTTGCTCGGCATCGAGCGATTGCTGTGCATATTCCGTGGCGGCTTTAGCCGAAGCCACGCTAGCCTGATTCTGCTCCACCGCGAACTGGGCTTGGCGGACTTCAATGCTGACCCGGTTCTCGGTTTGTTGCAGGGCCATCTGCGCCTGACGATATTCGAGTTCGCCGCGGACTTGCACCGCCTCGGCAGCCCGGTTTCGCAGCGGAATGTTCAGCTGCAGACCAATACCTTTGTCGGGAGCAGTGGAGTTGACGAGCTGATTGAGGGTCGACGCATAGCTGGTTCCGGGAGTCAGCGGAAACTGACTCAGCGCTGGGTTCGGAGTATTGGAAGCGCAGAATTGCTGATCTGGAACCTGGCAAATGTTCGCCGGGTTCTGCGAACCGCCCAATCCTGAGCCGCCGTAATATGCAAAGGCATCGAGGGTGGGCAGCAGGCCGCTGCGCAGAGCCTTATTGCTGATTTGCTGGCTGTTCAGCTGGATGCGGGATTCCACTAGTTCTGCGCGATGACGGAGCGCGTCGTTGACGAGTTCTTCTGTCGGTTGAATCTGCTCGTTTTCCGGAACCTCCATCGTAGAAGTCGGAATCACATCCGCCCCGGCGAGCGCGGGATCATGCAGGGTGCGGCTCAGCGCATTCTTCATGATGAGTTTCTGCAACTGGAGATTCGTCTTGGCCACCGTCAGAGCCTGCTGGTCAGCCGATACTGTGCTTTGTGCGCGTACTGCTTCAATCGGCGCCAGACTTCCGATTTCCACCTGCTTCTTCGTGTCCGAAAGTGTCTTCTGCGAGAAAGTCAGGGACTCTTCCTTTACCCGCTGGTTCTCGTAGGCATACACCAGATCCCAATACATATTTTCGATCTGGTCGACGGTAGTAATGATCTGCAAGCGGAACGCTACATCGGACAGTTCGCGGTTATTCTTCGCGATGCGAATGAAGCGATTGTTTGCCGCAAAGCCAAAACCCTGCAGCAAGTGTTGCGTCAGCTTGAACTGGAAGCCCGAGCTCAGAGCTGGACTCACGGTCTGGAAAGCGCTGTTGCTTGTCGTACGCGTGTTGTTGAAGCCAAGGGAAAGATTGGTGCCCCACTGGAATCCCTGGTTGTAAGCGAAGTTCGCCGTGGTGGTCCCTTGATAGGTTCCGGCAAATGGGCTCGTCGGAATGAAATCCGCGTGATCGCTCTGGAACGTTCCAGTGATGATCGGATCGAAGCTGGTGATGAGTGGACCGAAAAGTCCGCCAGCAGTCGAACCCACCAGACCGCCTGCACCTGCACCTGCTCCGCCCGCGCCAAGCGTGGTGCCGCCCGTGCCGGAACCGACCTGGGTTCCGATTCCACCCACGCCACCGCCCGGCGTGTTCTGCACGATGCCCAAGGGAACACCAAGGATCTGAGCGCCGGCTTTCGCCCGCAGTTCGTCCGTATCGGCGATATTCAAGTTGTAGCGCGCGATGGCGATGTCCAGATTATTCTCGAGCGCCAGCGCGATCGCGTCATTCAGCGACAGGTAGAGTTTGCCATCGTGCATCAGCTGGTCGATGCGCGCCGTATTCGAAAGATTGGGCTCCGCGACATGTTGCGGCGTATATGGTCCAATCGGGTTGGGAAAATGCGAAACCGGCTTGGCGTAATTCATGACCGGCAACGGCCGCGCTTCCGGAGTGTTCTGCGGCGTGGGCGTCGTGGGAGGTTCTTGCGCCAAAGTCGTCAGCGTCAACGCTGCACTCACGGTCGCGACGGCGGCCAGCCGAATAGTGGAGGCGAAACGGGCAAATGGCATCTACTCATCTCCAATCGTTTGAAACCGATTATTAAGACCTGCAACGAATATTTGGGTTTTGCCTGAGACTACCTTGCAATCGAGTCTTACTCAGGCATTGGTACGCAAAGGAGCGGCGAAAGGTTCCTCAAAAGCTGGGACGAACGTGGCCTTTTCACTTCCCCGTGCCGTCCGATCGTCCGGACGCAGACGATTCCGGGCGTGGCTCGACCCGAACCTGCACGATCGAATCCAGGATTCCGCGGAAACCGTCTAGTATATCTGACTGGAAACACAATTCCTTGCCTCGTACTCACTGACGAAGAGCTGGGCCCGAAAAAACTTGGATGATGCGAACCGCCCGCGGGACTCGAAAGATCGCATGCGAAATCTCAAACTGATCCTCTCCTATGACGGGGCGGAATTCTCCGGATGGCAGGTGCAGCCCAATGCCAGCACCGTGCAGGGCACACTTGCCTCAGCCATTGGACGCATTACCGGCGAAAAGGTATTGCCGCAGGGGTCTGGGCGAACTGACGCGGGAGTGCACGCGCTCGCGCAGGTCGTGACATTTGTCACGGAGTCTTCCGTCCCCACGGAAAATTTCCTGAAGGCGCTAAACGACATTTTGCCGGCCTCTGTGCGGGTGTTGCAGGTTGCGGAGATGGCCGCCGAGTTCCATGCGCGCCATTCCGCTCGCGGCAAGACCTATCGCTATCGGATGTATCGCAGCTCGATCTGCCCGCCATTTCTCGCGCGCTATGTGTGGCACTATCCCTATCCACTCGATGAGGAGGCGATGGGTCGGGCTGCAGCCTCGGTCGTGGGCGAAAAGGACTTCACTTCGTTTGCCGCTGTCGATCCCGAACGCGGCCGCGAGGGCGAGCCGACTTCAAATGTGCGGACGATTTTTTCATCTTCGTGGGAGCGCTCTGGAGACGAATTGATATACACGGTGCGGGGTTCCGGATTTCTTCATCACATGGTCCGCAACCTGGTGGGAACTTTCATTCTGGTGGGCCGGGGTACGTTGCAGACCGAGGATGTAACGCGCATCATTGATGCCCGGAGTCGCTCGGCAGCCGGGGCCACAGCTCCGGCGAGTGGGCTGTATCTGGTCGAGGTCGAATACTGAATGGCCACGCATCTCGAAGTCGCGCGCAAGATCGCGTCGGTGAATCCTGCGACGGGAGAAATTCTGCGCGAGCTCGATTGCGCCGGCGAAAGGGAAGTGGAGGCGGTCGTTGCTCGCGCGCGAGCAGCGCAACCCGCATGGGCTAGTTTGGGACTACGTCGGCGAATCGCTCTCGTGCGCGAATTTCAAAAGAAACTACTGGAGAAGAAATCGGAAATCGCTGCCGTCATCACGCGAGAAGCAGGCAAGCCGCTGGCGGAGTCGCTGGTCACCGAAGTCCTAGTCGTACTCGATGCGGCGCGATTTCTGATCGACAATGCCTGGAATCTGCTGCGCGACGAGCCCGTGGCTCACGGAAATCTTGCGACGAAGCTCAAGCGCGGATGTCTCGTGCGCGAACCGCACGGTGTTGTGGGCATCATCTCGCCATGGAATTATCCGTTTTCGATTCCCGCTACTGAAACTTTAACCGCGCTGGTCGCAGGCAATGCGGTGGTGCTGAAACCCTCGGAACTGACACCGCTGGTCGCGCTGGAACTGGCCTCTTTGCTGCATGCCGCGGGCCTGCCGAAGGACGTGTTTCAGGTCGTGATCGGGGAAGGTTCGGCGGGCGCGGCGCTCATTGAATTCGCCGATCGACAAGCTGGTTTTCACCGGCAGCGTCGCCACCGGAAAACGAATCGCTGCGGCTGCTGCGGAGCGCTTGCTTCCGGTCGTGCTCGAATTGGGCGGGAAGGATCCCATGCTGGTGCTCGACGACGCCAATGTTGACGTTGCTTCCAGCGCGGCGGTTTGGGGAGCGTTCGTCAACGCAGGGCAGGCCTGTTTATCAGTCGAGCGCTGCTATGCACATCGCAGTTTGTATGAAGCCTTCGCCCAGGCGTGCGCGGAAAAAGCGAAACGGCTCCGCGTAGGCAATGGCATGGATGCCAATACCGACCTGGGCCCAATGATTCACCAGCGTCAGGTGCGCATCGTCGAATCGCACGTCGAAGATGCGAAGGCACGCGGGGCACGGGTTCTGGCTGGCGGAACGCGCCTTCCAGAGTTGGGCACGAATTTCTTTGCACCGACCGTCCTGGCCGGAGTCACGCACGATATGAGAATCATGCGCGAAGAGACCTTCGGACCGGTGCTCCCGATAATGGCGTTCGCCGACGATAACGAGGCCGTTCAGATGGCGAACGATTCCGAATATGGCCTGGCCGCCAGCATTTGGACTCGCGATTCGACGCGCGGCGAGCGGTTGGCCCGCCGTATCCATGCGGGCACCGTCATGGTGAACGATGTGATCTCCTGCTTCGGCATCAGTGAAGCTCCGCATGGCGGAGTCAAAGCCAGTGGCGTCGGCCGTACACACGGACGATTCGGTCTCGACGAAATGGTCCGCGTGAAATATCTCGACGTCGACCGCGTGCCCGGAATGAAAAAAGTCTGGTGGTACGGCTACGGAGAAACCTTCCGCCGCCAGATGGACGGATTTCTGGATATGCAATTCGCGCGCGCGCTCGGCACACGTCTGCGTGGAGCGTTACGATCTGCAGGCGTAATCGGACGGAAGCAACTGTGAGCCGATTGTAGTCCGAAGGCTTATTCGTTGAATCGATCCCCGTGACTTCTGGGATGCGAAATTACGAGCAGCCGCACCGGACTCGACGATGGATTTCGAATCTGGTGACGCTGTCCGGGCATAATGCGAATGCCGGTGCCAGCAGCTACCAGCGTGGTCTGGCCTTCCACTTCCATCAGAACCTCTCCGCTCAGGATGTAGAAAAACTGCTGCGCCTTCTCGTGGTGGTGACGGATCTCGGCTGCGCCCGCGGGCATGACTTCCTCGATCACGCTTAGTTGTTCGTCGTTCACCATGTACCAGGCATCGCAGTCGGTGCCCCAGCGATAGTGCTCGGCATTTTCCCGGCTCACGACGCTGCGCTGCGCTGAGTTCGGTTGCGAAGATCGGGATCTTGTGGCAGAAGGTTTCGCGGTTCTCGCCATATTATGTCTCCATTATGAGCCAGCGCGGTTGCGATATAGCGACGCGTCCACCTGCCGCACCATCGCTTCCAGGATTAGGGGAATCTCCAGAAATTCAGTTAGCTTTTGACTGATTTCTCTGGGCTGGTTCAGCACATCGTGGTACGGAACGCGCAGAGCTTTCACATACGGCTTGGTATCGAACCAGGCATACACTTCCTTCAAATGCTTTTCGAAGGCGCCGGCGATGATCGCTGGATTCGCGCCTTCTTTAAAAGTGCCTCGCCGCCGCATCATCTGATCCTGCGACGCAAGCACCTCGGGCAAAGGCCGCTGCATGAAGATGACGCGGTATTCGTGCCCCGCCGGCAGCGAGAGCAGCAGCCGCGAGATGACCTTCACGACTTTGCCTTCGCCTTCCGCGATCAATCCCGGCTCCCCCGGCAGTTGCTTGACGCGTTCCCACTCGAGATATCCACGCGGATTGTCGGTGTCCGCTTTGCGTTCGCCGTCAGAAAGAGCCGACATTCCTCCTGCGACCAGCATCTGCATCATTAACGATGTGCCCGAGCGCGGCAGTCCTGAAACGATTGTGATCATCAATTCTTTCTCTGGGCTTCACGCCCGTTTAAATGTACTGGATGCTACAGATTAGCAGAGGCGAGGGCGCTGTTGTTTCGGTTACAATGACGGCGTAAGGCCGAATCCGGCGGCTGTTGCCGCTTGAACGAGGGTACTTCTTTTGGCCACTGGCGAAGTCACCACTTCCGGTTCTGAAACAGTTCCCCAGCTTCCTAATCACAAGGTGAAAACCAAGAAGGCCGGGCAGCGCGCCTGCAACGAAAAAGACGCCAAGGGAAAGTTCTGCGGCGGCCACTTGAAGCTCTGGTTTTATATGACGGACGTGGTCGAACGCGATTGTGGCGACGTCGAGAAAGCCTGGGGACCAAAAGCAGAGGTCTATCGTTGTGAAAACTGCAAGGCCCTGTACCTGCCCACGCCCGGCGAGACGAAGACGAACGTCGCGGGACAGGGGATGATTTCGGTATTCGGCCTGACGCTGCCGCCGAAGGAAAAATAGTTGGGAGCAATGAGCTACGAGCGTTGAGCTTTTGCGACTTTCTGCAGCGTTGGGATGAGAGACAAAATTTAATCTTGCGAGAGCCGCGAAGCTCGCTCACTGCTCAAAGCTCGCCGCTTGAAGCTGCC
Source organism: uncultured Acidobacteriota bacterium (assembly GCA_963787685.1). GTDB lineage: Bacteria > Acidobacteriota > Terriglobia > Terriglobales > Acidobacteriaceae > Sulfotelmatobacter. The sequence goes on along the minus strand of CAWBED010000013.1, from coordinate 512,299 downwards.
CGATGAACACCTCCGACCTCATCTACGACTGGAACAAGAATCACCCGCCGGGACTCAAGCCGCCTGGTCCGGTGCTGATGAATGACGAGAGCCTGCGCGACGGTCTGCAATCGCCCAGCGTCCGCGATCCCTCGATCCCCGAGAAGATCGAAATCCTTCACCTGATGGAAGCGCTTGGGATCAATGCTCTCGACCTCGGCCTGCCCGGGGCCGGCCCGCGCGCAGTCGAAGCCGTGACCGCGCTGGCTCGAGAAATCGTCGCGCATAAGATGAAGATTCAGGCCAACTGCGCGGCCCGCACCCACGAGAACGACATTCGCCCGATCGCCGAAATCGTGCAGAAGACTGGGCTACCCATCGAGGCCGCGACTTTCATCGGATCGAGCCCGATACGACGCTTCACCGAAGGCTGGACCGACGACTTCCTGCTTCAAACCACCGAGAAGGCCATCAAGTATGCCGTCTCACTCGGGCTCGATGTCATGTACGTTACTGAGGACACGAGCCGCTGCGATCCCGAAACCGTCAAGCGCTTGTATGCGACCGCGATCAGTTGCGGCGCGCGCGCTATCTGCATCTGCGACACGGCCGGTCACGCGACCCCAATGGGAGCGCTGGCTCTGGTTCGCTTCGTGATCGAGGAAGTCGTCAAGCCGTCGGGAGAAAAAGTTCGCGTCGATTGGCATGGTCACAGCGATCGCGGTCTCGCGATTGCCAATTCGATGGCCGCGATTATCGCCGGTGCAAATTGCGTCCACGGATGCGCCATTGGACTCGGCGAGCGCGTCGGCAACACGCAGATCGACCAGATGCTGGTCAACCTCAAGCTCATGGGCATCGCGCCCTGGGATCAGCAGGATCTTACCAAGCTCAAGCAATATTGCCAGGCGGTTTCGCGTGCGACCGGCGTGCCGATTCCGGCAAATTATCCGGTCGTTGGTGATGATGCCTTCCGCACTGCAACCGGCGTTCACGCCGCCGCCATCATCAAGGCCTACCACAAGCAGGACATCGTGCTCGCCAATACGGTTTATTCCGGCGTGCCCTCGCACGTGTTCGGCATGGACCAAATCATCGACGTCGGCCCCATGAGCGGCAAATCGAATGTGCTGTTCTGGCTCGAGCGCCACGGCATTCCCGCAGCCGACGACGTGGTCGACCGCATCTACCAGCGTGCCAAGCAGAGCGATCACACGCTCAGCGAGGCAGAAATCCTCGAGTGCGTCCCGGCCTCGGTCAATAAGAAGTAGCCGCATGCCTCAGCCACTACGACACGCGATTCTCGGTGCCGGCGGCGTAGGCGGCCTTATGGGCGCCTGCCTCGCGCGCAATGGCGCTGCGGTCACCATGGTCGTGAGGCCGGAATCTCTTGCGCAATATCCGAAGCAATTGAAGCTTGAGAGCGCGTTCGGAAACTTCGAAGTGCCGGTCGAGCGCACTGCTGAAGTTCCTCCCTGTGACGTTCTATGGCTCACGGTTAAGGCCACGCAACTCGACGCCGCGCTTGCATCGGTGACCAATCCAACCGCTGTCGGCACGATCGTCCCATTGCTTAACGGCATAGATCACGTCGCGCTCCTGCGCAAAAAATATGGTGCCGAAAAAGTCATTCCCGCCACTATCGCGGTTGAGACCGAACGCGTCTCGCCAGGACACTTCATTCATCGCTCTCCGTTTGTGTTGCTGAATGTTTCTTCCGCTGGGAAAAACCTGCTCGGCGCGACCATCGATCAACTTCAGAAGATGGGATTCGGATGCCGCTTCGTCGATGACGAGCCGACCCTCCTTTGGGGCAAGCTGGTCTTTCTCGCTCCCTTTGCCCTGACGACCACCGCCGGTGATAAGACGACCGGTGAAGTCCTGGCCGATCCAGAGTGGAGACAACTCGGGCTTGCCTGCATCCGCGAAGCCTGCGCGGTGGGCGCTGCCGAAGGCGCGGACGTCAATGCCGACAAGGTGATTGCCGGCGTGATGAAGATGCCCGGCAATATGCGCAGCTCTATGCAGAAAGACGTCGAGCGCGGCAACCCGCCCGAACTCGACGCCATTGCCGGACCGATTCTGCGTGGCGGCGAGCGCCATGGGATTCCGGTCCCCGCCACCCAGAAGCTGGCCGCTGCCGTCGCACGCAAAAGTCACAGTACCGTTCGCGCATAAAAATCCAGCTGGTGCGCGCATGTCTTCCGTAACTCCCGCAGGCCCCGCTTCGCTATCCCCAATCCTTGCAAATGGTTGTAAACTAACGCATAACTTCCCATGAGCCCGAATCCTCCTCGCACGGACTCGTCCGATCTTGCGCCTTCCTCCAAGCAGGAAATGGTGCAGGACATTCAGCATGAAGTGGCTCGCCTGGCCGCATCGCCCGAGGTGCGTTCGGCGTTCAACTGGTTTCGCACGCAGGAGCCGCAGTTGCTTCACTGGCAAATGGAGATGGCTCGCATTCCCGCGCCTCCATTTGGAGAGTCGGCGCGGGCGGCATGGCTGGCCGAGCGTTTCCGCGAGGTAGGTCTCGACGACGTCCGCATCGACGACGTCGGCAATGTTTTCGGTATCCATCCCGGATTTGGCCGCCGTCACGTCGCTCTGAGCGCGCACATCGATACCGTCTTTCCGGCCAACACGCCGTTGAATATTCGCCAGCAGGGAAGCCGCATCTACGGTCCGGGCGTTTCCGATAATGGAGCGGGCGTGGTGGCAATGCTGGCGATCGCCACGCTCCTAAGCAAGGTTCGCGTCCGCCACGCGCTTCCGTTCGTTTTCATCGGCAACGTTGGCGAAGAGGGCGAGGGCGATTTGCGCGGCATGCGCCACATTTTTTCCACGCCGCGATGGAAGGATTCCATCGCTTACAGCTTGGTGCTCGATGGCGCGGGCGCCGACACGATCGTCGCCGAAGCCCTGGGCAGCCGCCGGTTCGAAGTTATCGTGCGCGGCCCGGGCGGTCATTCCTGGAGCGATTTCGGCGCGCCCAATCCCATCGTCATTCTCGCCAAGGCGATCGAGACGTTTACGGCGACCACGGTTCCGACTTCGCCGAAAACGACCTTCAACATCGGAGTCATTCGCGGCGGCACTTCGGTCAACTCGATTCCTGAATCCGCCAGCATGAAAGTGGACATTCGATCGACTTCGATGGCTGAGATGGAGCGCCTCGAGCAATCAATGCGCCTCGCCCTGAACCGCGCCGTCGAAGACGAGACGATGACTGCGGAAATGCGTTCATCGGCTCAGAAGCGGCCTTCGGGTGTGAGCTGCGAAGTCGTTGTCATCGGAAACCGTCCGGCGGGTGAACTGCAGCCGGGTGCGCGCATGTTGCCCGTGCTCCGCGCGGTTGATGCGCAGCTCGCCAATTCGGCGCAGGTGCAGCGCGCTTCCACCGACGCCAACATTCCGCTTTCGCTTGGCCTCGAAGCCGTCGCCATCGGCGGAGGCGGATCGGGCGGCGGCGCCCACACATTGCAGGAATGGTTCGATTCCAACGGTCGGGAACTGGGTCTCAAACGAATTTTGCTGACCATGCTGGCACTCGCGGGGGTGGGGGAATGAGTCCAATGGGGAAAACGAGTCGGGGTCGAACAAATCTGGGTCAAACGAATTTGGGTGGATTGAGTTCGAGTAGAACAAGTCTGGCAGGGGCAGTTCTGATTTGCATTTGTTTCGCTTCAGCGAGTCTGGCGCAGAACGCCCCGCCGGCGGATGCCAAGCCGAAGGCCGATCTCCTTTTCGTCCACGCGAATGTTTACACGGGCGTCCCCGCGAACACGCCGTTCAGCTCCATCCTGCGTGAAGAAGCGATTGCCGTGAAGGGCGATCGCATTCTTGCCGTCGGCAAGACTCTCGACCTCGAAAAGCTGAAAGGTCCGCAGACCCAGGTCATCGATCTGGGCGGACATTTCGTCATGCCGGGATTCAACGACGCTCACCTTCATCTCGACGACGCCGGAACTACCAAGCTCAGCGTCGATCTCACAGGGGTGAAGTCGCTCGACGAATTCCGCAACCGGATTGAGAAAAAAGTAGAAGAAGCGAAAGCGGGCGAATGGATCCTCGGCGCCGGCTGGGACGAAACTCTCTGGCCGGTGAAGGTAACGCCCACGCGCTGGGATCTCGATGAAGTTTCGAGCGGACACCCGGTTTTCCTGGTCCGCATCGACGGCCACATCGCCGTAGCCAACACCCGCGCGCTGCAATTGGGCAGCATTACGCTCGCCAGCCGCGATATGCAGGGCGGACACATCGACCGCAACGAAAATGGCGAGCCCACCGGCATTCTGCGCGAGACTGCGCAGGCCGCGGTCATGGCGGTCATCCCGAAGCGCACTCACGATCAGCGCCGGCAAGGCCTTGAAATCGCTCTGGCGGATCTCGCCGAGCACGGGGTCACTTCCGCTCAGGATTATTCGCCGAACTGGGAGAGTTTCCAGATTTATGAGGAACTCGAAAAGGAAGGCAAGCTCACCGCCCGAATCTCGGAATGGCTACCGTTCGACGAGTCCGTGGATGATCTAAGCCGCAAGCGCGCCTCGCATCCGCAGTCCGATCTGATGCTGCACACCGGAATGCTTAAGGGATTCATGGACGGCTCTCTCGGCTCGCATACCGCGGCCATGATCGAGCCGTATTCCGACGATCCGAAAAATTCAGGTTTACCTCGCTACGAAGCGGCCAAGCTCAATGACATGACGAAAGAACGAGTGCTCGCCGGCTTTCAAGTCGGCTTCCACGCCATCGGCGACAAAGGCGTGCAGATGGCCCTCGACGCCTTCGCCGAGTCCGAAAAAGCCGCGCGCGAGGCTCATGTCAAAGCTGCCGATGGCGGCGATGACTTCCGCTTACGCGTTGAACACGCCCAAGTCACGAATCTCGCCGAGATCGCCCAGTTCAAGCAGTTGAAAGTCATTGCCTCGATGCAGCCCAGCCACGTTCTCACCGACATGCGTTGGGCGCAGGACCGCCTCGGCCCCAAGCGCGCCGCGACCTCCTACGCATGGCTGTCGTTTCTGAATAAGGGAGTCGGACTGGCTTTCGGCACCGACTATCCTGTCGAGCCCGTAACGCCCTTTCGTGGACTCTACGCGGCGATTACGCGCAAGAGCGAAAACGGCAAGCAGGAATATTTTCCAGCGGAACGCCTCACTATCGATCAGGCCATCACCGCGTACACCGCGGGTTCTGCCTTCGCCGAGTTTGAGGAGAAAGAAAAAGGCAAGCTCGTTCCCGGCATGCTTGCCGATTTCATCGTCCTCGACCGCGACGTAACCGCGGTCGCGCCCGAAAAACTGCTGGGGACGAAGGTCTTACGCACGGTCGTCGGCGGAAAAACCGTTTACGAACCAAAGTGATTTCGCCTCGCTTCCATCAAACGATTTGCTGCATTTGAGCGTCTAACCAGCAGCGAATGCCTCTCGTCTCTAAGAGAAAGCGGTGCACCCGCGCATCTGCGGCCTCGTTGCGTAAATGGGTATACTAATAGGGGCTTACAAGTTCTGGAGGGAAGTAGACATATGGGCGCAATGTGGATGCGCATGAAGACCCATCGTTGGGTCTACACGCTGAGTATCTTGGCAACTCTCTCGGTCGGTATTCTGATCGGCACGGTCATCTCCTACGGGGTCAAGGGCAAGGAAGGCCAGAAGAGCGACGTTACGCCGCTGACCATGCCTTCGCCGCAGCAGATGTCGAATACATTTTCTTCGATCGCGAAGCAGTTGGAGCCAAGCGTAGTCAATATCAATACCGAATCGACCATCAAGAACGTCCACAAACGTCGCGGCGGGAACGGACAGGACGACGACGAAGACGGTGGTGGCGGCATGGACGATTTCTTCAATCACTTCTTTGGCGCGCCCGGTCAAGGCCCGGGACAAGCCCCGGGACAGGGTGGTCCCGGCGACGGCTCCATTCGCGAGCGCTCTCTCGGTTCCGGCGTGATCGTCGATCCCAAGGGCTACATCGTTACCAACCGGCACGTCGTCGAGAAGGCCGACCGCATCCGAGTTCGCTTTGAAGACGATCCTCCAGGCGTGCAGCACGACGCCAAAGTTATCGGCACCGATCAAGAAACCGATCTAGCCGTGATCAAGGTTGAGGTCGAACATGCGTTGCCCTCGGCGAAAATGGGCAACTCTGACGGCATGCAGGTTGGCGACTGGGTACTTGCTATCGGCAGTCCCTTCGGCCAGGCTGGCACCGTCACTGCGGGAATTGTCTCCGCTAAGGGACGCGACATCGTTCCCGGCCGGCAGTTCCAGACCTTCATTCAGACCGACGCTGCGATCAATCCCGGCAACTCCGGTGGACCGCTCGTCAACATGAACGGCGAAGTTATCGGCATCAACACAGCCATTCTGAGCGAAACCAATGCGTATGCCGGCATCGGATTCGCCCTTCCGTCGAAGACGGTCGTCGAAGTTTATAACCAGCTGACCGGGCCGGAGCACAAAGTTTCGCGCGGTTCCATTGGCATCATGTTCGATCAGGTAGAGAATCCCGCCATCGCCCGCGTCTACGGCACGGGCAGCGGCGTGACGATCTCCAGCGTCGTGGCTGGCAGCCCGGCAGATCAGTCGGGCCTGAAAGTCGGCGACACCATCACCACCGTCGACGGCCACAAGGTCGTCAAGGGCGGAGATCTCGTCGACTACATCGCCTCGCGTAAGCCCGGGACGAAGGTTCAGCTCGGCTTCATTCGCAATGGCAAGACGCAGGAAGCCGCCGTCACCACCGCAGACCGCGCCAAGCTCTTCGCGGCTCGCCTGGGTGACGACCAGAACAGTGAAGACGACAACGCTCCCAAGCAGAGCAAGTTCGGACTCACCGTTCGCAAGGTGACCCCCGAAATGGCCGACCGGCTCGATATGGAAGCGGGCAAGGGAGTCATTGTGCAGGATGTAAAGCCGGGTTCGTTCGCCGAAGACGTCAACGTGGCGCGCGGCGACATCATTCTGCAAATCAATAAGCAGCCGGTGAACAGCGAAGACGACTTCAGCCGCATCGAGTCGAGCCTGAAGAGCGGGCAAGACGTGGTCTTCCTGGTCCGGCAGCGCGGATCGTCCCGTCAGGACGGAACCATCTTCCTGGCCGGAACACTTCCGTAACGCAAATCCGCCCAACAGGGCTGGCACTGCACTCCAAGATCGAAGATGATGAAGAGATCGAAGAGCGTGGTGCCGGCTTTGTTGGACTTTTTATTTCAAATTGGACGTCGCTAGATCGAAAGTGGGGAGAAAGCGGCGAGGTGGATTCGAGATTGTCTGTTCGATGGGAAAATCGTAGAAGGGAACTAAGCGCGATCTTGGGCGCTCCTGCTCATTTGTGCGTTAGCTACCTCCGCGGGCGCAACCCAGACTTCCACCGACAATAGCGCCAAGCCCACAACCTCGAAGACCACTCCGAAACATAAGACGACCTCTTCGACTTCCACCACAAAGTCTTCGTCTTCTTCCAAAACTCACACCGCATCGTCGAAGACTTCATCGCGCCGCAAGAAGAAATCGGCGAAAGTTCGTGGCCAGCAGAAGATCGATTCCGAGCGCGCGCAGGCCATTCAGGAAGCGCTGATCCGTCAACATTATTTGACCGGAGAAGCCACCGGAACGTGGAATGACGCCAGCGAAGCCGCCATGCGCCGCTTCCAGGCCGATAACGGATGGCAAAGCAAGACCGTCCCCGACTCGCGCGCTCTGATCAAACTCGGCCTTGGGCCGAGCAAAGATCACCTGCTCAATCCGGAAAGCGCAATGACCACGGTTCCGGACGCCCCGAAATCTGAATCATTGCCGACGACATCGAACAGCCCCGCCACGGTAGCCGACCCGCCTGCCGTATCCACCCCGGCAACAACAGGCACGTCCAGTCCTCAGTAAGGAACCCAACCGATTAGCAGGATAAGAGCGGCGTGAGTGCCGTCCCGGCGGACTCTGCTTCCCTCGAACGTTTTCCCGGCACTGGCGTGCTGGCTATGAATCCGTCGCTTGCGACTGCTCACCACTCATCGCTCGCGACTCACTCCGCACTATTCACTTCTCACTGCCCTACCCGTTCCCCTTCCGATAACTCACCCCAGCCACAGGCCGCGGGAAATACGGCAGCGGCTCGTCTTGAATAATCGCCCGCGGATTTGTCTCCACCAGCGCCTCAGCGACTTCTTCTCCGCAAATTTCGGCCGCGGCATCGCGCGCCGTCGACAAAATCGGCACACGCTTTTCCATCTCGTGCGCGTCGGTCGCGAGCACGTGCACGGCCTGGCGTTCGAGCAGCCACAGCGCCGCCCGCCGTGTGCGATCGCCCCAGAATCCCGTCAATGCCGATCCTGTCACTTGCACCACGCAGCCCTGCTCCGCCCACTCCACTACCCGCTGCAGGCTCTCCCGCAAGATCGGATTGCGCTCTGGATGCGTGAGGATCACCGTGATGCCGCAATCTCCCAGCTTGTGGAACGAATCCGTCGTCTGCTCTGGCACGCTGTAGTTGCTGAACTCGACCAATTGATACCGCGTCTCGTTGATCACGTAGCGCTTCGGATGTGCCAGCGCATCTTGTATGTTTTCGTACGACAGGTGAAAGTCGCAGCCCAGGCCGATCTGCAGCGCGTCTCCGACCAACTCCTGCAAGCGCGCCACCACGCCCTTCAAATGTTCGCGATCATATTGGTACCGCTCGTTGGCATGGGGCGTAGCGACCATGTGCGTAATACCATCCGCCGCGGCCGCGCGGCACATGGCTACGCTGACGTCCCAGGACTTGGGACCGTCGTCCACTTCCGGAAGAATGTGTGAATGAATATCGACCACGATAGTTGGAACACCGCTTCCCACGCGGTGTTGCTACTTTGATTTAAGCAGATTCACAACCATTCGGAAAGGGCGCGAGCGCAAAGATAAGTGACGGAGCGACCAGATAAACGAGGCAAATAATGATCACCGATGAAACCACCGTGGAAGAGCGGCCCTTCAAGGGCCGCGTCATGTCGCCTGAATTAAGACGGGCTTTAGCCCCTGTGCCTCACCCGTTCCCGTACCGTTCCCGAATAAACTCCGCAATGCCTGCGTACGCCTTCGTCAGCGTTGCTTCGTCCGGCAAGAACACAATCCGGAAATGCTGCGTTCCGGGCTTCTGCCCGAAACCTGAGCCGTGCACCACCATCACATGCTTCTGCCGGATCAATTCCTTCACGAATACTTCATCGCTCTCCGGAATATCAATTCTCGGATACGCATAGAACGCTCCGCGCGGCGCCACGCAACTCACCCGAGGGGTCGCCTCGCACCATTTCTGCGTCAGATCGCGCCGAGAACGCAGCTTCCGCTGTACTTCGACGAGATGATCCTGCGGCCCTTCGAGCGCGGGCTTGATTGCGTACTGCTCCGGATGATTTGCACACAGCCGTGCTCGCAGCAGTCGATGGACGCCCTCGGTATAGGTCTTCACCGCGGCCGCATCGCCCGAAACAATCCCCCAGCCAATGCGCCATCCCGGTACCAGATAGTTTTTCGACATCCCGCCAAAGGTCACGCAGGGCACATCCGGCGCAACCGCCGCGAAGGCCAGATGCGGCGTGCCATCGAGAATCAGCTTGTCGTATATCTCGTCCGAGAAAACAATCAGGTTGTGTCGCCGCGCCAGTTCGGCCACTTTTTCGAACATCGGCCGCGTGCACAGCGATCCGGTTGGATTATTTGGGTTGATCAGCACGATGCCGCGCGTCCGAGGCGTCAACTTGCGCTCGATGTCCGCCAGTTCCGGCTGCCACGCATCTTCTTCATTCAGATCGTACGCATTCAGCCGGATTCCCAGCTTGCACAGGACCGCCGAATACAGCGGATAATCCGGGCTCGGAGTCAGAAAATCTTCGCCCGCGTTCACCAGAGCCGACAGGCACAGATCGACTGTCTCGCTCACGCCCGAAGTTACGAACACATCCCGCACCGTGGTGATGCCCTTGCGCGCCGCTTCGCCACGAATTGCCTCGATCGCTTCCGGAATTCCCGGCGACGGCGCGTATCCGTTCTTTCCATCGCGCATGGCCTTCGCGACTGCGTCGATAATGTGCGCCGGAGTCTGGAAATCAAAATTGAGCGGGTCGCCGACGTTCAGCGGAAGCACCTTGTGTCCCTGCTGGATTACTTCGTCCGCAACGCACGCCAGATCCCGTATGGCGTAGCGGACGTTCTCCAGTCGGGAAGCAGAAGAAATCTCGCGAGCTTGACTCATGGTTGTCATCGGAAAGCCTCACCGCGACGCCAGAACTGCGCCGGGGCTAAAAAGAAATTCTATATGGGATGGATCAAACGCACGCAGAAATCTGCCCAGAGGCAGTTCTCCGGCAGCGAGGCAGAATGAGCTGAGCCCTAGGGATTGTTTGGATTGAAGTTGAAGATGACTTCTTCCACAGTCTGTGCTGGTCCGGGCGCGTATTTCCAGTGCATCACGGCCTTCGCGGCATACTGGCAGAGCATGGGATTGCCGCCTTTGATGTCGACCTTCGAAACGGTGCCATTCGCAAGCACGGTCGCGTCCAGCCGAACCTGACCCTCAAAATGGCCGGTCTTCAGCACGGTCGGATACTCCGGTTCGACCATCACCACTGCCTTGCGACGGGACTTCGGAGCGTTCTGCGCATGAACCGAAATGCTGGACAGGCAACAAAGCAACGCTACAGCCGCCAGCAAGACAGAAAGACGAATGCCCACGAGACTACGTTGTCTACTATGAGAACGCACGTTCACAGGGTGACCCCAAAAGAAATATCAAGGCCCGGGGAGGCCTCGTTTCAGCAGTGTAGACGGTGGTAATCCCCAAACAAGATTACCGACGTACTGAAGCGAAGCCCTTCCACGGTGGTGCTCGGTATTCCCGACGTCCCCTGTGCTCCTCCGTGTCCCTCGTGGTGAAAAGGTTCTCGGAGTCCTAGTCCTCGCGGTCGATCTGCGCCTTTTGCAGCTTGTCCGAATAGTCGACGTACACCGACTTCCACTCGGTATAGAAATCGATTGCGCCAATCCCACCCTCGCGGTGTCCATTCCCGGTAGCTTTGGTCCCACCGAACGGCAGGTGCACTTCGGCTCCAATCGTTGGCGCATTGATGTACGTAATCCCGGCATAAAGATCGCGGATCGCCGAGAACGCCTTATTCACATCTTTCGTATACAGAGCCGACGACAGTCCGTATTCAATGCCATTGGCAATCTCGATCGCGTCCTCGAGGTCGTCGCACGGAATAATCGACACTACCGGCCCAAAGATTTCCTCCTGCGCGATCCGCATCTTGGCATCGACATCCGTGAAGACGGTCGGCTCCATGAACCATCCGTGCTGGTAATCGCCCTTGTCGAGCCGGTTGCCGCCGCACACCAGCTTTGCGCCTTCGTTCTTGCCGATCTCGACATACTTCAGGTCGGTCTCCAGTTGCTTCTCGTTGATGGCCGGACCCATCTGCACGGTCTCGTCGAGTCCGTTGCCAACCTTCAGCTTCTTCGCGCGATCCACCAGCCGATCCACGAATTCACGATAGATCCCTTTCTGCACGATCATGCGGCTGGTCGCGGTGCAGCGCTGGCCCGTCGTGCCGAACGCGCCCCACAGTCCGCCTTCAATCGCGAGATCGAGATTCGCGTCGTCGAGCACGATCATCGGATTTTTCCCGCCCAGTTCCAGCGAGCAATGCTTAAAGCTTTGGGCCGCGATACCGCCTACAATGCGCCCGACCGCCGACGACCCGGTCAGGGAAATTGCGCGTACGTCCGGGTGCTCGGCCAGAGGCGTGCCGACTTCCGGGCCGTATCCCGTCACGATGTTGATCACGCCCTTGGGCAATCCCGCGTCATACAGCGCGCGCACCAAGTTGAAGGTCGAGAGCGGTGTGTCCTGCGCGGGCTTGATCACGCACGTATTTCCGCAGACGATCGCCGGCAGCAGCTTCCACGACGAAATTGCCATCGGGAAATTCCACGGTGTGATCATGCCGCACACGCCGATCGGCTGCCGCACCGCCATCGCAAACTTGTTCGGCATCTCCGACGGTACTGTCGGGCCAAACAGCCGCCGACCTTCGCCCGCGTTGTAATAGGCCGCGTCGATCGCCTCCTGCACGTCACCGCGCGTCTCGGCGAGAACCTTGCCCATCTCGCGCGTCATGTCGCGGGCATAATCTTCCTTGCGCTCGATCAGAATCTCAGCCGCCCGAAAAACGACCTCCGCTCTCCGCGGCGCCGGAACCAGTCGCCACTTGGCAAATGCGCGCTTCGCCGCTTCAACCGCGGCGTTCACATCCGCCTTCGCGGATTTCTGAAAAATTCCCACCAGGTCGCGCGTGTCGGCGGGATTGCGATTTTCGAAAGTCTCCCCCGTCGAGGACTCCACCCACTCGCCGTCGATGAAATTCTTGAAGACCCTTGTCTTTGCGTCGCTAAGAGTGGCTGGTGTGGCTAAAGTGTCGGTTGCCATGATGTCTCCTTACTGAAACGAAATCCATGAATGCCCAAACCTTTTGATGCTACAACCTGCAGGGAAGGAGCGGCAAGGCTTGCCATCGACTTGTAGCGGTAGGGACTGACGCCGATTTTCGTTCTGCCCGGTGTCCTCCTGAGGGTAGCCGCCTTTCAGTCCGAATGGCCGACGATCGGCTCGGCATTGTCGAATCAGTTGGAAGAGCGCATGTTTCTTGGGATACGATTAGTTCGCTTGTACACGTTTCGCTGAACGACGGGAGGCAGCATGGCGACTCTTCTTCAGGACTCACGCTACAGCGTCCGGATGCTGGCGAAAGCGCCGGGATTTGCCCTGGTTGCCATTCTGACGCTTGCGCTCGGGATCGGCGCGAATGCAGCGATTTTCCAGTTGATCGATGCTGTGCGCCTGCGCACTTTGCCTGTCCAAGATCCCAAAACCATCGCCATCATTCATCTGAACAGGAACCATTGGGGTAGTGGCAATTTCAACAGCGCCTATTCCGAGTTCAGTTTTCCTCTATGGCAACAGATTCGCCAGCGGCAGGAGGCGTTTTCATCTATTGCTGTTTGGGGTCCCGGGCGGCTGAATTTGGCCACAGGCGGCGAAATCAATAATGCGAACGCCATCTGGGTCAGCGGCGATTTTTTCCGCGTCCTCGGCGTACCGCCTTTTCTAGGGCGCCTGATCTCTGATGCGGATGATCAGACCGGATGTTCCGGCGGCGTGGATATCAGCTACGCATTCTGGCAGCGGCGTTACGGCGGCGCCGCCTCTGTGCTGGGTCAAACCCTTACGCTCGAAGGCCATCCTTTTCCGATTCTGGGGATCACGCCGCCGAGTTTTTACGGCGTTTCGATCGGAGATCGTTTCGACGTCGCCGTTCCAGTCTGCACGGAGCCAATCATCGGTGGCGAGGCCAGCGGCATTACTGGGGCGACGTCACGCGAGACCTGGTGGCTAGCGATGCTCGGGCGGCTGAAGCCCGGCTGGACACTCGCGCGCGCCACGGCTCAGCTCAGCACGATTATGCCTGCCGCCCTGCAGGAAACCATTCCACCTCAGTACGACTCCGAGGGCGTGAAGCATTACCTTGGCTACAAGCTCGAAGCACGTCCCGCCGCGAACGGATTTTCTAGCTTACGCGAGGATAGTTCTACCTCGCTCTGGTTGCTTCTGGGACTGTCGGGCCTGGTCCTACTGATCGCCTGCGCCAATCTCGCCAATCTGATGCTGGCGCGAGCCACCACCCGCGAGCGGGAAATCGCCGTGCGGCTTGCCCTGGGCGCCTCGCGCATCCGGCTCATTGGGCAATTGCTTTTCGAAAGCGCGCTGCTTGCTATTGCCGGAGCGCTCTGCGGCGGCTTGCTCGCCGCTGTCCTCAGCCGCTTCCTGATCGCGTTTATCAGCACGCCAAATAACCCCATCTTCCTTGACATGCCGATGGACTGGCGCGTACTCGGGTTTGCCGCGGGGCTGGCGATTCTCACCACTATACTTTTCGGCCTGGTGCCCGCTTTGCGCTCCGGAAGGGTGCCGGCTGGCTCAGTTCTCAAAACCGGCGGGCGCGGAACGACCGCCGGACGTGAGCGCTTCCGCCTGCAGCGGATTCTTGTTGCCTCGCAAGTTGCTCTCTCCCTGGTGTTGCTTGCCGGGGCCCTGCTCTTTGCCCGCAGCCTGCAAAATTTGATGACGCGCGATACAGGGTTCCAGCAGGATGGCGTGCTCGTTGCGAATCTCGATTTCACTCGACTCAACCTGCCCGAAACCCGCCGCGATTCATTTGTGCGCGATTTGCTCGACCGCATTCGCGCAGTTCCCGGTGTCGCCCAAGCCGCGGCTTCGATGCGTTCTCCCGTTAGTGGAAATAGTTCGAACGACGACATCATTGCCGAAAATGGAGCGGATACCAAGGAAGCGTCGTGGCTCGATTACGTCAGTTCGGACTATTTCCAAACCATGGAAACTCCGATCATTGCGGGCCGAGATTTCAACGGCAACGATACAGCCACATCTCCCAAAGTCGCGATCGTCAATCAGGCGTTCGTGAAGAAGTTCCTTAACGGCGCCAAGGATGCCGTGGGCAAGCAGTTTCGCAAGTGGGAGTCTCCCGGAGAGCCGGAGCCTTACTACAGTGTCGTCGGAGTGGTGAAGGACTCGGTTTACAACGATATGCATGAGCCTTTTGTACCGGTAATGTATTTTCCGCGCACGCAGGTGAAAAAGGCTGGCACAGACGTCACTTTCTTGGTCCGTTCGCAATTGGGAGCGGCGGGTCTGCTCAACTCGGTGAAAAATACGATTGCCGGCGTGAATCCCGAGATCGATATCCAGTTCAAGATTCTGCGTAGTCAGATTCGCGAATCGCTGGTGCAGGATGAGTTGATGGCTACGCTCTGCAGCTTTTTTGGTGGGCTCGCGGTCCTGCTCGCTGCGATTGGACTTTACGGCGTAATTTCTTACACGGTCACGCAACGCACCGGCGAAATCGGCGTCCGTATGGCGCTGGGTGCACAGCGCTCCGGCGTCATTAGGCTGATCTTAAAAGAGGTTGCGGTGCTGATTGCGATCGGCGTTGTCGTTGGCGCGGGACTCACGCTGGCGGGCAGCAAGACGGCTGGTTCGTTGCTTTTTGGACTCAAGCCGTACGACCCGCTGACCCTTGTCCTCGCCGTCATCATCCTCGGTGCGATTGCCTTCGTGGCGAGCTTCATTCCAGCTCAACGTGCCACGCGCGTCGATCCCGTGGTGGCGTTGAGATACGAGTAGTCCTTCGCGCATGACCGGCAATTCGCCTTGAATTGAAGCGAGGAGGTCCCGCACACCGCGTGTCTTCTACCGCCAGTGTTTTAGCTGCGGCCACAAATCCTGCAGCGTCCCAAACTTCGGTCTCCGGCAGATGTTCACCGAGATCTGCGTTTCCATCGCCCACCGATTATCCGCCGACAATCCTACGAAATCGACGTCCTCGAAAAGTTGCTGCAGCCGCTCTTTTCGGTCCCCCAAGATGATCATGCACTTGCCGGAATAGCCTCGCGGGCCCCACAAAAAATAAGTCCGATCGCCGCTCAGTGCCCCTGGCAATCCATGCGCTCGCCCGAAGAAATCGACGGCCCCGGCCTGCCCGTAATCCTGCGCAAAGATTGCGCAATCCGCGCGCTCTTCCGCCGGAATTCGATTCCATGCCACTTCCGCTTCGTCGGCAATCTCTTTCCAACCGAACTGATCGGCATACCACTGCGGCAGTGTGGCGCCTGCGTGTGAATACTCGTTTACCGGCAACTTGAACGGCAGCGTCTTGGTGTACGCGACGAAGTGCTCGGGCGAAAGTACAGGCACCGTGACTGGCAACAGATGGATGCCGCTGACCGTCAGACTGATCGCAATTACCCGCTTCACCCACTGCAGTCGCGGACTCCCCGTCTCCGGGCGATCCAGCCAATGCTCAAGCGCCACCGCACCCGCTGCGACCAGCATTGGATAAATCGGCGCAAGATAATAATTCTTTCCGTGCAGCACGGAGAACGTTGCGTACGCCACTAAATAGCCCCAACCTAACACGCGATATGGCCGCAGCTTCTCCCAGAAGAGCAGCGCTAACACGCCGCCCAGCCACAATGGAGCGACCAGCGGATTCGTCACCAGCACCTGCTGCAAGAAAAAGTCCACCGGCCCCAGCACCACGTCGCGCCCCTCAGCCCGAATATTGTGCATCAACTGCACAAACGGCCAGTCGTAGTGGACATTCCACAAAATATTGGGCAGGAAAATTGCGAACGCGGCCAGGCCGCCAATCCATATCCATTTGTTCAGGAAGACTCGCCGCTGCTCGGTCAGCAGCAAGCCGACGACAATGCCGAACCCAAAGACCGCGATGGAATATTTTTCCTCCAACCCGATTCCAGCGATCACGCCAAACCACAACCAATACCGGGGATTCTCGCGCTTGATAGCGAGAATCAGAAAATAGGCGCATCCCATCCACAGGTTCGGTTCAAGACAGTTTGTTCCCAGCAAGGACCCATTCGAGAGATATTGCGGAACAACCACCGAGCAGAGTGCGCTCAGGAAAATCGCGTACCCGCGTCCGCCAAGTTCTCGCGCCAGCACAGCCGCCTGTACGACCAGGAACGACGACGCCACCGCGGGAATAAACCGGATGCTGCGCAGCGAATCCCCCAGCACTGCCCGGCACACATGAATCAGAAACGGGATCAGTGGCGGCTGATCGACATAACCCCATTGCAAATGGTCGCCGCACGACATGTAATCGAACTCGTCACGAAAATAGCCGTAGCGGTTATTGAAATAAATGTGAAACGCAAGCTTGGCCAGTGCAATTGCCCAGATCACAGTCATGATGCTGGGGAATCGCGACGGCTGGCCACGGTCGGGAGCGGCGATCGTGGGGGAACCAGTACTCATAGGGACAACAAGGATAGCCGACCGGAAGGGAACTCGCTAGAAGCTGGGAATCGTACGCCCTCGAACGCTCAGTTCACGCGCGCCGCGCGTCCGTCCCCCTTCGCCTTGCTCAAGTAGAAATAAAAGGTCGCGCCTTTTTCGACTTCGCTTACGGCCCAGACTTCGCCCCCATGGCGCCGCACGATGCGCTGCACCGTCGCCAGCCCGATTCCGTTGCCGGGAAAATCCTCCAGCGAATGCATTCTCTGAAATGGCTGGAATAGTCGCTCTGCCAATTTCGAATCAAACCCAACGCCGTCATCCCGCACGAAATAAATCAGGTTCCCGTTCTTTTTCTCCATGCCGAATTCGATTCGGCTCGTCGCACGCCGCGAAGTGTATTTCCATGCA
The DNA here is from genome assembly GCA_963787685.1 of uncultured Acidobacteriota bacterium. Taxonomy (GTDB): domain Bacteria; phylum Acidobacteriota; class Terriglobia; order Terriglobales; family Acidobacteriaceae; genus Sulfotelmatobacter. The sequence continues at coordinate 495,037 of CAWBED010000013.1, read as the reverse complement.
TTGCGGATCAGGTTATCCAGCATTACCCGCAGCAGTCGCGCATCCCCATCTGCGGGACCGACCTCCGCGATCACAAATTCCACTTTGCGATCCGGCGAACTCTCGCGCAGTTCCATCGTGATGCTCCGGGCGATTTCGCTCAAATCCACCGCCTCCCGCTGCATTGCGCCACTCGTTACCCGCGACAGGTTCAGCAGATCATCGATGAGTTGCATCATCCGTTTTCCTGAGCTTCGGATGTGCTCCACCAACTCTTTCCCTTTGTCGTCGAGCCTGCTCGCATAGTCCTTGCCGAGTACGTAGGCAAAGCCGTTGACTGCGTCCACCGGACCTCGCAGGTCGTGTGACACCGAGTACGAAAACGCCTCCAGTTCTCGATTCGAAACCAGTAACTCCTGCGTGCGGTCCGCGACACGCCGCTCCAGTTCGTCATGCGCCTTCTGCAATTCGTTATCTCGCCCCTGAATCTGGGCCAGCATTTCGTTGAATGCGTTGACGAGTACGGCGACCTCATCCCGCTCTTTGCTGGGAGCCGCTCTCACTGAGTAGTTTTTCTCCTGCGACACCGTGCGAGCCAATTGCGCCAGAGAGATCACCGGCGTCACCACCGACTCTTTGAACACATACGACACGAACAACGCCACGAGCAGGCTCAGCACAAACACGGCCAGCGCGATTGCGGCATACCGCTTCAATCGCCGGTCAATCTCATGCAGATCCGATCGCATGTAGACAAATCCAATCGCTTGTCCTTGAAACAAGATCGGTTCGACCAGAACCAGACGATGACTTTGGAACCAGTAGGCTTCGCGCGTTTTGTCCGCAATCAACGGCATACTGATCGTCTGCCGGCTTCCCGGGCGCTCATACTGAGCAAACTCGTTTCGATCAGACCGGAAGATTCCCGCTGCTTCGATGTTCGGAGAACTCTTCAGCGCCGCCAGCGTCGCCTCAGCCGATTGCGGATCGTTGAACACAAGCGCCGACACGCTGTTGGAAGCGATGATCTGCGCCTGAGCCGAAAGTGCGTGCACCAAGCTTTCGCGGAACGTCAGCTGGTCGTAGGCGAAAAACGTGACCACCGCCAGCACCAGAGCCGCGCCGCTGACCAGCATGTTCATCCACGTGATTTTTCCCGAGATCGACTGCGCCGGAAATCTCATTTGCCGACCTCCGGTGCCGAACTCATCCCTACCACCTTCACCGCGACCTTCAGCAACTCCGAACTCACCGTCAACCCAGCTCGATTCACCGCCGCCAGATTGACTACGAATCGGATTCTTCCCTCATGGCTCACCAGTTCGATCATTCCGCCTTGCGTTGCAAACCCTGGAATGTCGCTCACCGTCAAGATTCCCGTTCGTTTGATCGTCGTCAGAACGAATTTGACCCGGTTCTCCTCTGGGGCGCTGACAAAGAGAATTCTGCAGTTGGATGCTTCCTGAACGCTGGGGATATTCCTCGCGACGATGGTTTTTCCATCGATCGATTCGCCCTTTACGGTCGCAAGCAGCGCAGGCTCGAACGAATTCTTACCCAGCACGCAAATGTCGAAGGTCTCCAGCTTCGCATCAGCCGGCCATCGCACAAATTTCCCGAAGTTGTAGAGATACGCAGCCTTGACTTGGGATTCCGTGGGCCGGTCCGCTGGGTCAGCGCCGTAGAGAGGTTGCAGAGCGCCGCAAAGCAGCGCGAAAAGTCCTACAATCCGTCCGACGTTGTATCGGACAGCCGGCGTCCGACGCTGAAGACTGGCGACTGTTGGCATGCACTAAATGGACTGCGTTCGTACTATTTCTGCCACGTAATCTGCCCGTAGGCGCTCCGCTTGATTCCGACCAGTGGCCCTGGATCGCCGCCGTACTCCGGGTGATGCGGCTGCAGCAAATTCTGTCCGACCGCTGACAATCGAAGATGCTCGGTCAATTTCCATCCCGCCGACACATCTCCGGTCGAATACGCGCGTACGCCCTGGCCCGGCAGCGCGCTCACATAGCGATATATCAGATCAAGGGTAACGCCGTGAGGCAGATCGAATCCGGATTGGAAACTCGCTTGATGCTGCGGGCTCGAACCCATAATTCCGGGCGCAGTCCCTACGTCCAGCGAGTTCGGCGCTTTCTTGATATGCATCTCCAAGAATGAATAGGAACCGCGCAGCCGCCAATAATCTGTTACCTGCCACTCCGGCGCAATCTCTCCACCTTCGGTCGTTCCTAACAATCCGTTTCCGAACTCTGCCGGCAGCAGATAATGCGGAGGTGCTGGATTCGTTTCCAGATACAACGCCCCAGTGATGTCTTCGCTGAACAGATCGCTGTAATGGTTGTAGAAGGCCGCCACATCGACGAACAGCCGCTTTCGCAGCAGTTGCCGGTATCCCAGTTCAGTTCCGTTCATTTGCTCCGAGCGGAAATGCCGGTTCGCATTGAACCTTGCAAACTCCGGCAATCCGTTCGGAGCGACCCCGAGAAATCCCGACAGAAAGAAATCACGCTCGGCGTCCGCAGGAGTGCGCACCGCATGCGTGAACGCTGCCCAAAATGTTTGCTTGTCTCCAGGCGTATACATCAGTCGCGCGCTCGGTTGCAGCTGCAACGGACTGAAGTTCGTCTCCAGAAATTTTGTACCCAACGAAAGCGAAAGCTTCTGGTCGACGATCGAAATCTCATCCTGCAAAAACGCCGAAAGCAGTCGGTCCGATCTCTGCGCGGGCTCGAACGTGAGTCCGGAGACGACCTGAAGATTGTGCCCGCGGCTCAAGCGTGCTCCCAGTCCCCACGATAGTTCGTTCCGCGACCCAACCCGTAATCGATCCATAAAATCGATATCGAACGTGTCACGAAGGTCCGCGAAATTTGGTTCATATCGATTCGTCCGATCGTAGTAAATCTGTACCTGGACGTCGTTGCCTTCTCCCATCATCCGCTTCCACCGGCCAAGAATGTTACCTCCTGAAAGCACCGCCGGACGATCAATCACCTGCGAATACGGCGGCGTGTAACTCGTCGCCACTACACTCTCTCCGGCTCGCGTGTCATACAAATCGCCTTGGAGCGTGAATCCGTCACGCGCGCTTTCCGCCCAATCCATGCGGAATCCGCCCTGCACCGAGTGCCAGCCGTCGAAATTGCGACCGTCGGGATGAAACTCCGGCGATCGATTGAACCCTTTCGCATACGCGCGGTAGCTGAGGTTCCCGCTCTTTCCGCCTTCGCGCATCGTCAGCGTCCCCTGTTCAACGTCGCCGCCGCGAGCCGTGATCAGCGACCCTTGTGTCTCGGATGAACTTTTTGTGATGACATTGATGACGCCATCCACCGCGTTCGGCCCCCAGATCGTTCCGCCCGGTCCGCGGATCACTTCGATCCGGTCAATGTCTTCCATCACGGTATCTTGGACTTCCCAATACGTGCCCGCGAGCAGCGTGGTATAAACCGTGCGACCATCGATCAGCACCAGCACCGAGCGGCACAGCCTGCTGTCAAAGCCGCGAATGCCAACCGACCATTTGTCGCTGTCGATGCGCTCTACCTCCACTCCGGGCGCCATGCGCAGCGCTTCCGGAATGCTGGTCGCACCCGAGCGCACAATCGCATCGTGTGTAATCACGTAAATTGCAGCGGAGGTTTTCCAGATGGCTTCAGGTTCTTTCGAGGCGGTGGTGACTTGCAGATTTCCCAGTTGCTCAAGCGACATCTGTTTCAGAGAACTCGTCTGATCCTGATCGCTGAACGATTTTGCAAGACAGAGCGGCTTCGCGCCCATCAGGATCATGGCAAGAAGCAGTACGCAGCACTTCACATCCATCGATTGTGCGCGATTCATTTTTGAAGGAGCTCGGACTGGACTGCGTACTTCGTATTTGTCAGTGCGATGCCGTTGGACTCGAAGCCTTCCGCTCGATCAAGTTCTCAAGTTCTCGAACCAGTGCTTCGACGTCCCGTTTTTGCAGCCATGAGTCCACCACGCCGATGGTTTCTCCGGGGAGAGAAGCAAATCCCGACAGCACGATAATTGGAACCTCAGGCCGAAGGCGTTTCATCTCACGCGCCACCGACAAACCGGTCATGCCCGGCATGAAGTAGTCGAGAACCACCGCATCCACTGGTTGAGAGCGAAACGTTTCGAGAGCTTGAGCGCCGTTGCGGGCCACCAATACCTTGAATCCCGCCGATTCGAAGACCATCTTCCGCGCGGCCAACTCGTTGATTTCATCGTCGGCGCAGAGCACCGTCCGCTTGCACCCGCCCTCGCTCGCTTGTGGCGCGCCCGCAGCCAGCACCTGCGCAATAGCGGACAGCAGCACTTCGACGTCCTGACCTTTTTGCACATAAGCATCCACTGTGCGCAGCATGTTAGGGGGAAGTCTCACCGCTGAAACTGCGATGATCGGTATCTGAGGGAGTGCGGCTTTGACATATTCAACGACTTCGTCGCCGTTCATTCCCGGCATCATGTAGTCGAGAACAACAAGGTTGACTCGTGCCCCCGAAGAAATAACATCCAGCCCAGCCCGGCCGCCCTGGGCCGTCAACACGTCATAGCCCGCGCTTCGCAGCACTCGCTGTCGTACTTCCAGCGTCTCCCGGTCATCGTCGATGCAAAGTATCGTCGCCAAGTCGGCCATTTCCGTTCGTGGTGCAGCGCGAAGCGCCCTATTGTGCCGGGGACGGTCAAGCGGGGCCATACCGGATTTACCCTACAACTGGAAAGTCATGCGGAGAGGAGTTATGAGAGATGTTGAACTGGGCGAGCCCCATCAAGGCGCCCACCCAATCCGTGAATGCCGCCTCGCCGCTTATTGCGGCTGCGTCTTGTCTTCCACTTTCTGCGATCCTTCTTTAGTTTTTTGCGCTGTCTTATTAGTTGCCTTCTTAGTCGTTTTCTTTACCTCGTGTCCCGTCTTTTTCGCAGTCTTCTTGGTCGCGCTGCCGGTATCTTTGGCCGCGTTCTTGGTATCCTGCCCGGCGTTCTTCATGTCCTGCTTCGCGCTGCTATCCTGCGCGATCGCGCCGATGCTCGCCCCAACCATTCCAGCCACCAAACCCAAGGTCACAACAGTTTTGCGAAAGTTCATGCGCTTTCTCCTTTACAGCAGATTTCGTTCCCCAAGTTACCCGATACGGAATCCACTCCGCCTATCGCAAATCCGTTCCAGTCGAGAAGCTTTCGCTGCGTGATCGCACGCGATTGCCAATGTCCTGAACCTTGCCCGTGATCGAATTGCGCAGGTCCGAACCGCTCGAAGGCGCCAGCAGCAGGCCCGCTCCGACGCCGACTCCCACACCGGCTGCAAAGCTGATCACGTTGCGCAGCATATGATTTTCGCTGGGCACGACTACTTCCCGCGCGTTTTCCGCCATCTCGGCTGCCCGGTCCGACACCCGGTCTACTTGATCTGCCGTCTGATCCATGATGTAAACCGCCGTCTTCAAAACCGACTTGATGAGTTTGTTCAATTTCATGGTGGTAAGTCCTTTCGACGGGGAATAATCCCCGGATGGTTCACAAGAGTTTGACATTGATCCGCCTGACCAAGCGTAAAACCGTTCCGCGAGGCTGTCTTTAGGTAAAACCGTGTACCTGGAAGAAAGCATCGATGTACGGCCGAATGTTCGCAGACCGCTAGCCCACTGTTCTTGGGGCTGAATCATTAGATCATCAGGACGCCCGAGTGAGAACTATCGCATACAGGCCGCGGAGCGGCGGCATTCATTGGCCGGGACGTACGCCCCGGAAAAGGGGAGAACAGAGAACAACTCCCGAAGGGACCGCGCCGTTCACCTCGGGCCTCTTGGCGGTGAAAATGGAGCACCTACGGCACTATCGCAGCCTCGGCGGGTGTTCCATGCGCGGAATCCGGACTTACCCAAACCGTCAACGCCGCTGGCTCCGCCGCAAACTGATTCCGATCATTCCAGATGGCGAATGCCTCCGGCTTTAACTCAAACTTCACGTGTTTTTTCTCTCCAGGAGCTAACGTCACCGTCTGAAATCCTTTCAGCGCCCGCACCGGCTCTGTCACACTCGTCCCGCGTAGCCGGATATACACCTGCACCACTTCATCCCCGCGTCTCGCGCCGGTATTCGTCACGTCGGTCTCCGCGATCATCGCCGGTGCGCCCTGCAAATTCCTGTTCAACGCCGCCGCACTCAACTGCTTCGTGCTGATCGTGGTCGCGCCGTATGAAAAACTCGTGTAAGAACCGCCATAGCCAAAAGGGAACTGCGGCGAATTCTGCTCGTCGATGTACCGCGATACATACCTGCTGACCACGTCGTTCGGAGGCCGCGTCAAATCCACATCTCCCGCCGGACGCCCCGTGCTCAGCGAGTTGTAATAAAGAGGTTCCTGTCCCACCGACCGAGGCCAACTCACCACCAGTTTTCCGCTCGGATTCACATCTCCGAACAGCGTGCGCACCAAGGCCAGTCCACCACGCGTTCCAGGAAACCACGCCTCCATCACCGCCGCCACATGCGCAAACGCCCACGGCAATGTCAACGGGCGCCCGCTGAACAAAATGAGCACCACCGGTTTTCCCGTCCCGGCGACCGCCTCGAGCAACTCTTCCTGCCGGCCTGGCAGCCCAAGATGCGCCCGCGAGGCTGCTTCTCCACTCATGTCCTGCGTCTCGCCCAACGCCATGATCACGACATCGGCCTTTTGCGCGCCCGCCACGGCCGCTGCGATGTCATCGTTCGTTCCATCCAGAATGCCGCTGCCCTTGAAGCGCGACACGTGGTCCTGCCCAAGGCGCTGTGCCAGTGCCGTTGCCAATCCAACTCGCGGCCCCGATCCAGCCGGCGCTCCATTCGGATATGTCGAATCCTCCCCGAGCGGCCCAATGACGGCGATGTTCTGCGCGCCGGCAGCCAAGGGCAGCAGCGGTTTTCCATCTGTCGCATTCGCATTCTTCAGCAGCACGAACGATCGTTCGGCCGCCATCTGCGACGCATCCAGACTCTCCGGGTGATACAGTGCCTTCGGAGCTGCCGCTTCATCCACGTACGGATGCTCGAACAGTCCCAGCGCAATTTTCACGCGCAGCACGTGCCGCACCGCTTCATCCAACTCCGCCGCCGTCGCCTGCCCCGAATTCAAGATGTTCTGCAGGTTGTCGTGATACAGGCTGCTCACCATGTCCATATCCACGCCCGCCAGAAACGCTTTGCGCGCCGCGGTCGCTCCATCATTCGCGATTCCATGGGGAATTAACTCTCCAACGGAGTTCCAATCGCTGACGACGAATCCGCGGAAGCCCCACTCCTTGCGCAACACTTCCTTCAGCGTGAACGGATTTGCCGTAGATGGTGTGCCGTTCAGCGAATTAAACGCGCTCATGAACGTCGCCACTCCCGCCTCCTCCGCTGCGTGAAACGGCGGCAGATAGAACTGCCGCAACGTATGCTCCGAAATTTCCGTGGTGTTGTAGTCGCGGCCCGCCTCCGCCGCGCCGTATCCAACATAATGTTTCGCGCAGGCCGCAATACTGTCCGGCGCGTCCAGTCGTGATCCCTGATATCCCCGCACATACGCCGCTGCCATCGCCGATCCGAGAAACGGATCTTCTCCCGCTCCTTCTGCCATTCGTCCCCAGCGCGCATCCCGCGCAATGTCGATCATCGGAGAAAAGGTCCACCGGATTCCGTCCGCTGCCGTCTCCATGGCAGCCACGCGTGACGCTTTCTCCACAATCGACGGATCCCACGTCGAAGCCAGCCCCAGCGGGATCGGGAACTCCGTCTTGAATCCGTGAAGCACATCGAGCCCAAACAGGATCGGAATATGCAGGCGCGTCTTGTCCATCGCGATGTGTTGATATTGGTTGATCAGGTGCGGCTCGTTCACGTTTAAAAACGACCCGACTTGCTCGTGCGCAATCATCTCCTCATAGTCGCTGCGTCCCGTCCCCGGTCCCGTCGGCTGTCCCGCGGAATACTGCACCAACTGCCCGATCTTTTCCTCCGTCGTCATCTGTCGCAGAATCGAATCCACGCGCTTATCCAGAGCCGCGTCGTTCTGTCCCCACTCCGTCTTCTGCGACGATTGCGCCAGGCCATTCGCACAGAGAAAAAGAAAAATCGCCGCGACCGCAGCCATGTGCAGAGTGAGCTCAGATCGTCGCAACCCTGCCCGGTTTTGACCGCCGGACAAACGACGAAAAGACAAAAGACAAGAATTTGACAATTGCATTGCAGAACCTCCGTGCGGTTCGAGCTCCATATTTACTAAAACGCATTAGTAACGCATCGTCGCTGTGTATGAAAAATGCTTTCTCCACGAATGTCAATAAGGAGTGCTTAGGGCCGCGTCCGTCCTTCTTGCAGGTCCGATTCCGTTTATGCGAGACTTCGCACCGTGCCCGCAAAGAAAAAGCCGAAGCCTTCCGGCTCAAAACCCTTGAGCTTGAAGGAACTCGCGGAGCACCTCGCCCTTTCTCCCGCCACCGTTTCTCTGGTCATCAATCGCTCTCCCGTCGCCGATTCCATTCCTCAACAAACGAAGGATCGCATCCTCTCCGCCGCCCGCAAATTTAAATATCGCCCCAATTTCTTCGCCCGCTCCCTGCGTGCCCGGCACAGCTTCACCGTCGGCGTCATTGTCCCGGAGGTCAGCGACGGCTATTCCGCCTCCGTCATGAGCGGCATCGAGGATTTTCTCCTGCAAGAAGGATACTTTTATTTCGTCGTCAGCCACCGCCATCGCGCTGATCTCATCGACGAATATCCGCGCCTCTTCGTCGAGCGCTCCATCGACGGCCTCATCGCCGTCGACACTCCCTGGTCGCTTTCGCTCTCCGTCCCCGTCGTCACCGTATCCGGACATAATAAAGTCCGCGGCGTAACCAACATCGTTCTCAACCATGTCCGCGCCGCCGAAGTTGCCCTTCAGCATCTCGCCGACCTCGGCCATCGCCGCATCGCCTTCATCAAAGGACAGGAATTCAGTTCCGACACCGCCGTCCGCTGGTCCAACATCGAGAAAGCCGCGCGCCGCCTCCGCCTTCCGATCGTTCGTTCTCTGGTCTCTCAGCTCGAAGGGGACTCGCCTTCGCCGGAACTCGGATACGAAGCCGCCCGCAATCTGCTCGCGTCGCACAAGCCCTTCACCGCGCTCTTCGCCTTCAACGATATCTCCGCGATGGGCGCGATCCGTGCGCTGCGTGAAGCCGAACTGCGTGTCCCCGAAGACGTCTCTGTCGTTGGTTTTGACGACATCCAGAGTGCGGCCTACCAGAATCCCGCGCTCACCACGGTCCGACAGCCCCTGCGCGAAATGGGACGCATCGCCGCCGAAACCCTACTCCGCCGCATCCACCGCGCCGGCGCCAATCAAAGCGCCGAAATCGTAGTCGAACCAAAGCTGATCCTCCGCGAAACCACAGCTCGAGTGTCACAGGAAAGAAAATAATATCGGCCGTAATCTGCCGACGCATTGTCATGCTGAGCGAAGCCGCATTTCAGGCGAAGCGAAGGATCTCATTCTGATCAGAGCTTGCCCAGAGCGCAGTCGAAGGGATCCCGGGTTGATCAACTCCAACCCTTCATCACTGCCGCGATTTTCCCCGCTACACCAGATACAATAACCATTTGCGCTCGTAGTCCCGCTAGCAGAAAGGCTCTCATGACGACGACTCATCAACCCCGTCCGCAAGTCGCTGCGGAAATCCCCGCCGTTCCTCTCACCACCGAGGGATACAGCGTCCTCCACCAGATGATGCGTCTTCGATGGCCCTCCTGGCGCGCTCTTCCTGCATCCGAAAAGGCCGCCATCGCACGGGAAGCCTCCGATGCCCTCGCTGCCATGGAAAAGCATTCTCCCGGCCAGTCCGCGCTCTTCTCCCTGATCGGACACAAGGGCGACCTCATGCTGATCCACTTCCGCGACACATTCGCGGACCTGAATCAGGCTGAGCTTCAACTCGCGAATCTGCGTCTCAGCGACTATCTTGAGCCCACGACTTCTTATCTCTCGATCATCGAACTCGGCCTGTACGATTCCACGCTGAAGATTTACAAAGAGCTCACCGATCAGGGAATTGTGCCGCACTCCGACCAGTGGAAGGCCGAGATCGAGTGCAAGCTCAACCGCCATCGTGAAGCAATGAAGCCGCGCCTCTATCCGGAAATTCCTCAGAACCGCTACGCCTGCTTCTATCCCATGGATCGCCGCCGCGGCGAAGACAAGAATTGGTACAAGCTCTCAATCGAAGAGCGCGCCCGCCAGATGAGCGATCACGGCCTGATCGGCCGCCGCTATGCCGGGGAAGTAAAACAAATCATCACCGGCTCCATCGGATTCGACGACTGGGAGTGGGGCGTCGACCTCTTCGCCGACGAACCCCTCGTCTTCAAAAAGCTGATCTACGAAATGCGCTTCGACGAAGTCAGCGCCGTCTACGCCCTCTTCGGGACGTTCTACGTTGGAGTCCGCGTTCCGGCGGCCGAGCTTGGAAAATTGTTGAGCGGAGAGCTTCCGAAATAACAAGTTTCGAAGGTTTCAAAGTTTCCAAGGTCCAAAGAAGCGACCTCAGCATGTTGAGACCGAAACTCTGAAACTCTGAAACTTTGAAACCTTGAAATTTTAGAACCTGCTACTTGGAGCCAATTCATGTCCACGCTAGGCCTGATCGAATACAAAGATGCATCCCCGGAAGTCCGCGCCGTTTACGACGACATCATGGCGACCCGCAAGACCGACTGGATCAATAATTTCTGGAAAGCCATCGCCCATGATCCTGCGACACTCAAGCGCACTTGGGAAGACATCAAGCAGATCATGGCGCCCGGAGCTCTCGATCCGCTCACAAAAGAATTGATCTACGTCGCGGTCAGCGTGACGAACCAGTGCCACTACTGCATCGCCTCCCACACGGTGTCCGCGCAGAAAAAGGGAATGACCGACGCCATGTTCAAAGAATTGATGTCGGTTGTAGGCATGGCCAACGAGACCAACAAAATGGTCACGGGCTACCAGGTCGAGATCGACCCGCAATTCAAGAAGTAATCCGGTGGAGCATGAAACGATCAACGTGGGACGAAGAATTAGTGCTGCTCTAGCCCCCGTCCTTCGCGGCCTTGTCGATGGCTTCCGCAACCCGCGGTGGCAAGTTCCTGATTCGATAAATGTACGCCGCCAGCGTCCATAGCTTCTGGTCCGAATCCCACACGCCGTTGGCGAACATCCCGGTTCGCCGGATGCCATGCTTCGCTACCCAGAAAATCTGCGCTTCGGAATATTCCGTTCCAACCTCCGGCAGTTGCGGCGCGGGAGGATATAACGTATCGCTCCATTTGCGCGCTTTCCCCGGCGTGCCATGGCAGCCCGCACACTCGTTCAGAAACATTTTTCCACCGTCAATTAGATTTTCCTCGGTTGGTTGAACTGGGTTCGGAACCGCCGGCGCGTGCCGCCTCACTGAGGCGTGTACCGCCATGCGCATAAGAGAACCTTCTAGCCTCGAAGCGGGAATGTCGCCGCGCACTTCGGCTAGGCCGAATCTCATAAACAGGATCGCACCCAGAGAGAAAACAACGACGGCAGTCAGCGCCCCGAGAAGGAATTGTTTCATGTGAGCTCCAATGCGATCGGGATGGCCCGCTAGATCAAGCCCAGCATGATAGGAGCAGGGAATACTTCAGCCTTTACTGGAGGGCCTTTTCTTTCGACGCGGACCTGCCTTCTTGGGTAGCATGGCCTTGAACTCGTGCGCCTTTAAATCGACTCTCCGCCCGCGAAACCGCACGCCCTCGGCCTCGAGCCGCAAGCCGTTGCTCGATCGCCGAATCGCCTGTCAGTTTGATCGCGCCGCCCGCGCCCAGCACCCGTTGCCACGGCAATCCAAATCCCCGACGCAGCACCCGAGCCACCATCCGCGCTGCCCCCGGAAATCCCGCCGCCCGCGCCACTCCTCCATACGTCGAAACTTTCCCGCGAGGAATCGCCCGCACGGCCCGTTCGATCTTCAACCGGATCGCGCCAGCCTTGTCAGGAACATCCTGACCAGCCCGCATTCCAGGTTTCTTTCCCTTCATGACTGTATTGTGGTCCAGAAAAAGCTGGCAGATTCAAAACAAGAAGGGTGCCCCATCTTTGCCGCGTTCTAGGCGGCAAAGGTGGGGGTGCTCGAAAGCTAGTAGCTCACAGCTCGAAGCTAGCAGCTACCTACGCCGCCTGCCGAAACGCTTCCAGCGCCTCGTACTCCGAGTTATATACTTCAAACACCGTCAGCAGCTTGGTTACTTGCAGCAGATCGCCCACGCGCTTGGTCAGATTCGCCAGCTTGATCGCGGCGCCAGCATTGTGAGCCGTCGTATGCAGGGCAACCAGCGTTCCCAGCCCGCCTGAATCGATGTAGTTCACGTCGCCCAGATTAAGCACGATGCGCTTCATCCCGTTCGCAAGCGCTGTCTTCACTTCTTCCCGCAGCAACGACGTTTCGTCTCCAAACACGATTCGCCCGCTGCACTCGATTGCCAGAATCCCGTCCACTGTTCGCTTTGTCAGCTTCAATTGCATGAAATTTCTCCTTGGCGGCCCGCCACAACGTCCTCGCCGCAGCCGCACGCATACCGAATTGGTCGCACCAGCCTAACGCGTGCGCCATACCTTCGCAACTCTGCATTTTTCTGCGTACTCTGTGCCCCCTGTGGAGATGGTTTTCGCGTGTCCGGCCCCATTCCCATCGCCTCAAGTCGCTCATCCCTTCGTGATACCTCGTGTCCTTCGTGGTGAAAGCTCCCTGCCGACGTCAAAATCGAGCCAGCGTTCCCCTGTGTTCCTCTGTGTCCTCTGTGGTGATGGTTTTCGCGTGTCCGGCCCCATCCCTATCGCCTCGAGTCGCTCATTCCTTCGTGATACTTCGTGTCCTTCGTGGTGAAAGCTCCCTGCCGACGTCAAAATCGAGCCAGCGTTCCCCTGTGTTCCTCTGTGTCCTCTGTGGTGATGGTTTTCGCGTGTCCGGCCCCATCCCCATCGCCTCGAGTCGCTCATTCCTTCGTGATACTTCGTGTCCTTCGTGGTGGAAGCTCCGTGCCAACGTCGAAATCGAGCCAAGCATTCCCCTGTGTTCCTCTGTGCCTCTGTGGAGATGGTTTTCGCGTCTCAGCCCGATCCCATCCCGTATAATCTTCTCTTCGCCTCATGTCTTATACCGTCCTGGCCCGCAAATACCGTCCGCAGAAGTTCTCCGAGGTCATCGGACAAGAGCACGTCACCCGCACCCTCCAGAACGCTATCGAGCAGGGACGCACCGCCCATGGCTACATCTTCAGCGGACACCGCGGCATCGGCAAAACCACCGTCGCCCGCATCCTGGCCGCCGCTCTGAACTGCCGCTCCAAGGATCATCCCGTCCCTGAGCCTTGCGGCGTCTGCGAATCCTGCACCGAGATTCGCGCCGGAAACTCCGTCGATGTCATCGAGATCGACGCTGCTACCAATCGCGGTATCGACGAAATCCGCGAACTCCGCGAGGCCGCCCGCTACCGCCCCGCGCGCGACCGCTTCAAAATCTACATCCTCGACGAAGCTCACCAGATCACCGACGCCGCCTTCAACGCATTATTAAAGACGCTCGAAGAGCCGCCCGACCACATCGTTTTTATGCTCGCCACCACGCAGCCTGAGGACATCCCGCAAACTATCCGCTCCCGCTGCCAGCATTTCAGTTTTCGTGCCGTCAAGTTCGATGACATCGTCGGTCAGCTCCGCGACCTCGTCACCCGCGAAAAAATCGAGGCTGACGACGACGCCCTCGCCCTCCTCGCCGAAGCCGGCGACGGATCCATGCGCGATGCTCTCTCCATCCTCGATCAGGCCATTGCCTCCTCGACTGACCGCCTCACGGCAGATTCCGTTCGTAACCTCGTTGGAGCCGCTCCTGCGCACATTCTCGAGCAAGTGATGCAAGCCGTTTCGGAGAGCCGCAGCGAAGAGATCCTCCGCCAGGTCGATCATTTAATCAGCGAGGGACACAGTCCTACCCACTTCGCTCGCCAGATGGTGCGTTTTCTGCGCAACGCCACCGTCGCCAAAATTGCCGGAAAAGATTCTGCGCTTTTGCAGATCTCCAGCGAAGAGCGCGAACGCGTTGCCCGCATTGCCGAACTCTTCGGTGAAGAAGATCTCACGCGCCATCTCCAGATCATGCTTCGCACCCACGGCGAGCTCGGATATAAGCAGGAACAGCGCTTCCATCTCGAGCTCGGTCTGTTGAAGATGGCGCACGCGCAAAAGCTGCTGCCCATCGAGCAATTGCTGAGCGACGTAGCAGCCGCGCCGACAACCGCAAGCACGCAAAGGCCGGCCGCGAGACCCGCAATCGTAAGCAATTCAACCAGCGCCGCGCCCCGCCACGAGCAATCTCCGCCGGCTCGACCAAATTATGTAAGCCCGTTTGCCGCCGACTCGGCCCGCAAAGGGCACGCCGCGCCAGGAGGATTCCTCGGCGGCAGCTCCTCCTCCGGGTCCGCGCATCGTAGCGCAGTTAAGCCAGCCGGAGCCGATCATCATGGGTTCCGCAGCTCCTGCCACGCAGCGTGAAATTCAACGGGAGCCGGATCCAATCGCTGATCGTAGAGACGCCGCCAGCTACATCTCTCCGCCTGCAACGACCGAGCCGGTGTCAACGTCGAACGGCAAGGGCACGAGCCCCACTCGTGCCATTAACGCCGCCGAGGTTAACGGCGCAGAAAATCAGAGCGCTTCAGCGCCTGACGTCCAGCCAAGCCCAGCGCCGCAATCGTCGTCCCCAGCTTCGACAGATATCGACCGTCTTCAAACCGCCGTCCTCCAGGCGCTCACCGACAACAACCAGCGCATCCTTGTTTCTATGCTTTCGGCTGGCGAATGGAGTGTGCAGGGCAACGAACTTGTCATCAAGATCGCCGAGTCGCAAACCGTGATCGACATGTCGCTGAGCAACGACGCCCGCCGCATCGCGATCGCCGCTGCCAGCGGCGTCCTCGGCCGCGCCATCAAACTCAAGTTGATTCCAGGCTCGACGGTGGCTCCTCAGGACAAACGCAACGCCCCGCGTCTCGCTCCCGGCCCCGGTGGACGCGGCCGCGCCGAGCAAGACCCGGTCGTCCGCCGTATGCAAGAAAAATTCAACGCCGAAATCCGCACCGTCATCGACTACCGCGAGAAGCGATGAAGAAAGGTTTCAAAGCTGTTTCTTTGCAACCTTGTAACCTTGAAACATTGAAACTTTGAAACCTGAAACTCTGAAACAAGAAACTTGAAACGGCAAGCAGAGGTTCTATGGGTGGATTCAACCTGCAAGACCTGATGTCGAAAGCTAAGGCGCAGTACGAGTCCCTGCAGAAAAAAATGCAGGAGACCGTCGTCGAAGCCTCGTCCGGCGGCGGCACAGTCACCGCCAAAATGGACGGCCGCAAGCAACTTCTCAGCCTGCGCATTGATCCCGAGGCGGTCAAATCCGGCGACGTCGAGATGCTCCAGGACCTCGTTCTCGCCGCCATCAACGAAGCCGCCCGCAAAATCGACGCCCAGATGCAATCCACGGTTGGAGGCATGCTAGGCGGCCTAAATATCCCCGGACTATAGCCGAGATGGATCGGCAGTCGATCCGCCAGAAACAAACGCACACTCGATGAAACTCACCCGCGCAAGTCTTGTCTTCGTCGCTCTCGCGCTAGTCTCACTCACCGTCCACGCCCAATCCACCGCTCCGAAAGAGGCTTCCATGACGATCCATGCCGCCGGACCATTCGACGTGAAGGTCACTCCCGAAGAAGACAAATCCGCCGAACCGCTCCTCGGCCGCATGTCCCTCGACAAGCACTATCACGGAGATCTCGAGGCCACCGGCAAAGGCACCATGCTCACCGCCGGCACCGCGGTTAAGGGCTCGGGCGCTTATGTCGCTATTGAACACGTCTCCGGCACGCTTAAAGGCCTCACCGGAACTTTTGTCCTTCAGCACTCCGGCACCATGGAGCAGGGCGCCGGCCATCTCACCATCACGGTCGTCCCCGACTCCGGTACCGGACAGCTCAAAGGCCTCTCCGGAAAAATGACGATCAACATCGCTGAAGGCAAGCACTCCTACGACTTCGAATACAGCCTGCCCAATGCAAATTGAGCAATTGAAGAATTGGGTGATTGTGTAATTTAAAGGCGCACAATCGGCCAGCAGTTACAATGTAGTCAGCGGTTTTCAATCACAAAATTACCCGATTTCCAATTACTCAATTCCCCATGAATCGCTTTGCCGAACCCATGTCGCGCCTGATCGATGAGCTGAAAAAGCTCCCCGGAGTCGGCGCCAAAAGCGCGCAGCGTCTCGCCTTCCATATCCTCCGCTCGAGCGACGACGATGCCGAAGCGCTCGCCGCCGCCGTGCGCGACGTTAAGGCCAATCTTCGTCTCTGTTCTGTCTGCAACAACATCACCGACGTCGACCCGTGCGTCTACTGCACCAGCGCCACTCGCAACCAGCGCCTGGTTTGCGTCGTCGAAGAACCCACTAACATCGCCGCCATCGAAAAGACGAAGCACTTCAACGGAGTCTTCCACGTTCTCCACGGAGCCATCTCTCCGCTCCACGGCATCGGACCCGAGCAGCTCCGCATTTCCAACCTGATTTCCCGCGTCGACTCCGGCAACGTCGACGAAGTCATTGTCGCCACCAATCCCACCGTCGAAGGCGAAGCCACCGCTACCTACCTGTCGCAGCAACTCAAGCGCGCCGGAGTGAAAGTCACCCGCATCGCCATGGGAATCCCCGTCGGCAGCGACATCGAATACACCGACGAGATCACCATGCTCAAGGCCATGGAAGGCCGCCGCGACATGTAAGCGCGGATGTGAGAATAGCGGAATAGAAGGTAAGGATTTTCGCGGGAAGTCGCTCCCAACATCTCTGCGGGAGGTCACGCCCGTCTTAGCCCCATGCACAACTTCCTGTGCAATCTTGTGCAAGACTTTGCGAAGAGCCCGCGATTATGGTCCCGATCCGACCTGGCAAGCGCTCCGCTCCGCATCTAGCTAACTCAATTAAAAATCAATCATTTCCATGTAATCCGCAAAGTCTCGCGTGATATCTGACGCTTGGTGTCCAACGTGCACCGGCATTCTCCGAAGCACCACCAATATCCGGCTGGCCAGCTGGGGAGCTTGCGCCAGTCGCGTCGGGACGGATGTAACCGCATCCCTCCCGTCGAGGAAAAGCCGGGCCAACCAGCCCGGTTTTCTTTTGCTTCCAGTTTTCCTCTGTGTCACCCCGTGACCCCTGTGGTGAAAGATTTTGGCAGTCGTTGTTGAAGAAGCTGATGAATTTCACGAGGGATCAAAGCGGGCGCAGAAAGAAAAGTTTGAGAAAGGGAACCGCAGATTGGAACCCGTGGAAGAGCGGCCCTTCAGGGCCGCGTAAAGACGTAAAAGATAAAGGGGCTTTAGCCCCGGCGCACTAGCAAGGTACTTCCGGTTCCAGAAATCCGTTCAACTCTTCGTCCGCCGCGCTCAATCCCTCGGGCAGCGTCCCGCGGTTGTACTCCGCCATCCGGTTCTTCCACTTCAAAAAGTCCGTGATGCTCTGCGGCTCGATCCTCACTTCCACCCGCCGCAAGCTCGCCAGCAGCAGATTCATTTCGTACTTAAATCCCGCCGCCGTCCGCAGATTCTTCTCCGACGCCCGCACCATCTCAACGCGCCCGCGCCGCAGCTCCAGCAATCCCCATCCCGCGGGAAGCTCTTCAACCTGCGCCAATCCCGGCGGAGTCAGATAGAACCGCTCGCTCCCCACGCCCTTTTCTGGCTTCTGTCGAAACGGTTTCACCCGGTCCGCCAAAAAATCGGCGCGCGTCACTTTGCATTCCACCAGCACCGAATGACACGCCTTCTTCCATCCAATCGCGTCCGGCATCTCGCCGCTGACGCACGCCTGCTCCGACAACACCACTCCGCAGCGATACCCCCGCAGCCAACGCACCGCCCGTTCCACCAGTTGCGCATGAGTCATAGACGAATATTTTCCGTGGACAGATGCCAGTCTCCAAAAATCATTGCTCTTTGTACGCCCGAGAAGCTCGGGGAGGAAAGTATCTGGACAGTTTCCGCTTCTACCCTGACGCCTTCGCGCCACCCGCAGGACGCCGCGCCACTGCCGCTGCCCTCACCGCCACGGGCCTTCGCAGCACCGTCTCCAACAAATATCTCTCGGCGGCTACCGCCTGTGCCGTAGGTGTTCCATCCAGATATCCCTCAGCCCCAATGACCAGCGCCTCATTTTTTCCCAAAGGCGTCGGCTTCTTAAGAAATCCATTGCTGCGCCGTTTCGCCAAGTCCGCATTTTCAATCTTCACGCGCCGGACGTGCCCATCATGCGTCGAATCCAATGCATTCGCCAGCCGCAAAACCGCCGCCAGACGAATAACGCTCTTCTGTTCGTCGGCCAGCAAATCGCGTAGCGCCTTGTGACTTCGCGTCGGCAGCGCTCCGCAATGAAACCGCGCCACCAGCGCCGCCCGCGTCATCGTTTCCGCCTTCCATCCGAGGGGCGTCCCATGTTTTTTGATCAGCTCCAGCGACTCCTTATGATGTCCTTTCTCCCCCTTCACCTTTCCGACGTCGTGCAACAGAGCCGCCGCGTACAGGCTCGCGCGAGTATCCGACTCGCCGTCCGAAGGCAAAGTATTAGCCGACCTCGTCCCAAATAATCCTCCCGCAACCAGCCCGTCATAAAGCTCGAGCGCCAGCCGTGCCACCCGCTCCGAGTGCGCGAAGTCCGGATCCAGCGCCTTCGCCCAAAGCTTCATCCGCCGCGTCGCAATCTCTTGAATCTGCTTGCCCTTCGGCAATCCTGCGCGCCACACATTCCACAGAGAATCGGGGCCCATGGTCCGGCGGCGATACTCATCCACGCGCTTCGTTCGTTCCTCCACGATCCGCTCATGCCAGACTTTTCGCGATGCCTCATCCGGAAACACGTGGCACGACATCGCAGTCGCCCACAGCACATCGAGATCGTGCACCTCGCCGAGCAAGTCCTGCATGTGCTTCAGGTCGTCGCTCCAAAGCTTGTGCTCTTCCGGAAGAAAATTTTCGACGATGTATCGGAATCGCTTGATCCCGATCCGCAGCGTATGCAGCGCCACCTGCGAGCGGTTGCGCATCGCCGTCGTATGTAACTCGCGCGCCGCCGTCCATCGCTCCAGCGCGAGGTGCTTGAAGACCACGCTCCCTGGCCGGATTCGCGCCGCCCGCAGCGGCAAAGTTCGGCTCCACTGCTTCCATTGTTTACGGTCGAATTCTTCGAGCGCTGCGCGAGCTTCCTGTTTGTGCTGCGCCTCGCGCTCTTTCAAGATATGGACGAGCAAGTGCGCCGCGTGATCGTGCACCGGATGTTCAGCTTCATGCGCGGTTATTCCTTCCACGGCACCTGCGGCTGCATCCGCAACCGCGTCGCCCGCCGCAACCTCCAAACTCGCCGCCGCCACCGGACCCAGTTCCAGCTTCTCGATCCACTCCATCATGATCTGCACATCGCGTAGCGCCCCGAGCTTCTGGAACAGCGCCTTGCCGGCCTTCTTCATGGACTTCCAATCCTTCTCCGGATCCATCGCCATCATGCCGTCCGCCATCGAACGGCAGCGCCGCAGTGACACCCGCAGATCGTGCACCGGATCGGCGCTGAAGTCGGCGGCGACGTTGTCGCACTCCTCCAGCACGCGCAACATCCAGTAGCGCAACCCCGTCGGTTTGGCAGCAGTTTTCAAGAAGACTCGAACCTTTATAGCAGCACAACATTCTACTCGAAGATACTAAAGGATCCAGGGTGCCCCATTTCTCGCGCGTTTTGTGCGCGAGAAGTCGGCTTGTGGTTCTATTCCTGGTACCGGAACGACGAGCGGAGGCTCGAGCGCGATTTCGCCCGCCTGCCGCCCTTTGACGGACATCTCGAGAATTGCCTGATCCGTTTTCCCGCCGGAGAAACGAAGACCGATTGTGTGCTGGGCGTGAACAGCGAAGGCCTCTATCTCTCTTCGTCTGCGCAAGCGATTGCACGCAGGAAATGGCTGACGTGGCGTCATCCTTATTACGTCCTCCGCACGCCGCTTTTGATCCCGTGGGATCGCTTGCAATATTCGCAGGCAAAATTTCCCCTGCGGGATTATGTTCGCTTCTCCGTGCCTTCCAACAACACAACGTTCTTCATCCCGCGCCCGACGGCCGAAGTGTTACTTACCCGAGCCGACCGTCCTCTTCCACTTTCATAAGCGAAGTGAGAAGTCCGGCGTTTCGAGCAATCATTCTAGGTAGCCTTTTTGTCCGGCTGGGGTTTGGGCTGCACGAGTGATCCGTATTTTTCGACCAAGCCGCTTTTGCGAACCATGTCGGCGAGTTGCGCTCCGATTTCTGCCGGCTTGAACGTTGCAGCAGGCTTTTTCTCGGCGGGCTGCGGCGGAGCAGGTCGCTGTGCTTGGGTTGCGGGCCGATCTTTGTACTGAACTTTGAGGCAGTCGTATTCGTCGCGGACCAATTGCGCTTCCGGATGATGCGCGGCCCACATCTTCAATCTCTCTTCGCTCTCGCCGCGCTTGCGGCCGTTTTCCACTCGCTCTGCACGCATTTTGGCATACAGGGCTTCGGCGGGATCGAGCTTGGGCGCTGGTTCTTCCTCGTCTTCTTCGTCCTCATCTTCGAAGTCCTCGTCTTCCCAAACGCTCTCGCCAAGGAGTGTGTTGCCGGCGTTGCGAGGTTCTAGGATGACTTCGTTGGGGATCGGCTTGAACTCGGTCATGCGCAGGTTTGTGCTTGCGGTTTGCAGCGCATAAAGAAGAAGGCTCGCGGTCTTGTGCTCGATCTGTTGCGAGACCAGAAGGCGCATGACTTGCATGAGCGCGATCTGGATGGAGTTGGCGTCCTCAAGGACGGGAAGAATAAAGGTAGCGGGAGCGCGCTTGCGGTCGACAGCGAGCTTGATGCGCTCGTCCTGAAAGCGTTTATGAAAAAAGCAGAGACGGTTGCGGCGGAGCGCGGGCGATCCGCACTGAGTGCCATTGATTTTTAAGTGCTGACAACGATTGGGATAGTTCGACATGAGTGCCCCCTCCCCTCCCCGGGTGGTCTAGTGGAATCATCGGGTTAGGGGAAATTTATGAATTAATCTATGAGCTGCAATCAGTTACGGGCAAAATCTTGAGGGAGTAGGAGTTGGGGTGTGTTATTTCCCCTTTATGAAAGTCAAAGTCCCCACCCCTTCGACTTGGCTCAGGGCAGGCTCTGTCGCAAAAAACGCGACAAGGGTGGGGCACCCTCGGGATTGTTTTGCCTGGATGAATGCGGTTCATGAGCCGAGTGTGGGGGATAGAGTTTTCTCAGTCAAGGTTGGATGACCATGGGCGGGCTGTGGAAAACTTTCGGGCTCTAGCGGCTGATGCCAACGGCTTGGATTCCGCTCCCGTTCTTTTCACTTGACTCCAGCGGCAGCCGATACTATTTTGCTCTAGGCCTTGAGTGAGCAAGCCTGCAAATATCAGGCGATGAGATCACCCGCATGAAAAAGCCGATACAACGAGACCTCTTTCCAGGGGCGCTGGAGATGATGATTCTCCGAACGCTAAAACGACAGCCCATGCACGGTTACGCGCTAGTCCAGCAAATTAAACGAACTTCGGACGACGTGCTTCAGATCGAAGAAGGCTCGCTGTATCCAGCTCTCCAGCGCCTTCTCAAAGAAGATTTTGTCAAAGCTGAATGGGGCATCTCTTCGACAAACCGCCGCGTTCGAATCTACAAGTTAACGGCGGCAGGCGGGAAGCATCTGGAGCGTGAGGTATCGAGCTTTGAGCGCATGCTGAAAGGCATTACGCAAGTTCTGGCGCCGGGTGAATTATGAATTGGCTCAGACAATTGTTTTCGCGACGGCGAATCTACCGTGAGTTGTCGGAAGAGATTCAGGCGCATCTCGACGAGAAGATCGAGGAGTTGATGGCAGACGGAATGTCCAGGGAAGAAGCCAAGCAGGCCGCGCGGCGGCAGTTTGGAAATGTTGGGCTGATTGAAGAGAACAGTCGCGAATGTGTGGGCGTGGCCATCCGTGGAAGATGTTCTTTTTGACATCCGTTATGGGCTGCGCGCGCTGCGACACAGTCCGGTGTTTACTGCCGTCGCGTTATTGACGATCGCGATTGGAATCGCGGCGAACGCCGCGGTCTTCAGTGTCGTAAATAGCGTGCTGCTGAAGCCGTTGAATTATCCGAATGCCGAGGAACTGGTGGCGCTGCATCAGGTCGCTCCGGGCGCAGAAGGACTGGCGGATTTTGAGAATGGTCTTCTTCTCTCGCCGTCGATGTATGTCACCTACGCCGAGCACAACCAGACATTTCAATCGTTAGGCGTCTGGATCACTGGTACGGCGAACGTCACGGGCATGGCGGAGCCGGAACAAGTGCGTACGGTTGCTGTCAGCGATGGTGTGCTCCAGACGCTTGGCGTGCCGCCTGCAGTTGGACGTTGGTTCTCGCGAGGCGGATCAGGTGCCGAACGGCCCGGGAAGAGTGATGCTGAGCTATGGGTATTGGCAAAGGCGTTTTGGTGGAGATCGGACGGTGATTGGACGGAATATCATGGTTGATTCGCAGTCCAGGGAAATCGTGGGTGTAATGCCACAAGGATTTCGATTTGTCGATTCGGACTTCGATTTGGCCATGCCACTCGCTTTCAACCGGGGCCAGTTGATTCTCGCTGGCTTCGGGTTCCACGGAATCGCACGGCTCAAGCCTGGAGCGACCATTGCGCAAGCCAATGCGGACCTCGCGCGAATGCTACCGATCTGGATGGACTCCTGGTCGAACGGCCCCGGGACGAATCCGCATATTTACGAAACGTGGAGAATTACGCCGATGATTCGTCCATTGAAACAGCAAGTGATCGGCAACGTGGGCGAACTGCTGTGGGTCGTCATGGGAACCATCGGCGTGGTCATGCTGATTGCCTGCGCGAATGTGACGAATTTATTGCTGGTAAGGTTTGAAGCGCGGCAACAGGAATTGGCGGTGCGTACGGCACTCGGGGCAGGCCGGGCGAGAATCGTCCGAGGACTTCTCGTAGAAAGCGTCATGCTCGGCATCATGGGTGGATTCGTAGGCGTCGGATTGGCATATGCGGGCGTGCGCCTCCTGGTCGCGATAGGTCCATCGAATCTGCCTCGCTTAAACGAAATCGCGATCGATGCGCGAACGCTGGCATTCACCTTCGTCCTTTCCGGGCTGTCCGGTTTGTTGTTTGGCTTGATTCCGGCTCTGAAATACTCCGGGCCACGCACCGGTTCGGCGCTGGTGAGTGCGCGGGCGAACGGTCAGCGTGAGCCGGGAGCGGCATCGGGCGCGGAATCTTCTGGTGATTGGGCAGGTGGCGATGGCGCTGGTGCTCCTGATGAGTGCTGGCCTGATGATTCGCACATTCGGAGCGTTGCGAAAGGTTGATCCTGGATTCGGCGATCCGCAGCACTTGCAGGCGATACGAATTTCGATCCCAGATTTGCTGATCTCTGAGCCGGAACGAGTGACGCGAACCCAGAAGGCTATCCTCGACAAGCTCTCGGCGATTGAGGGCGTGAAGTCAGTTGGATTCGTGAGCGAAATGCCGATGGAAGGGTTTGATTCGGAGTGGGATGAAATTTTTGCGCAAGACAAGGTCTATTCCGGAGACCTAATCGCGCCCTTGCGCCTGTACAAGAATATTTCTCCCGGTCTGTTGCAAACAGCGGGAACAAGACTCGTTGCAGGACGCGAAATGACGTGGAGTGAAGTCTATGCACTCCGGCCGGTGGTCTTGGTTTCCGAGAATTTGGCGCGGGAGATGTGGGGTACACCATCGGCAGCGATCGGAAAGCATGTGCGCGAGTTTTCGCAGATGCCGTGGCACGAAGTGATCGGCGTGATCCAGGACGTTCGGGAGAAGGGCCTCCAGGAGAAATCGCCGGAAATCGTCTACTGGGCTCCGCTGGTGCACAATCGTTTTGATCCCGCGATCAGGACCGTTACGTTCGTGATACGAAGCGAGCGTGCCGGAACCGACAGCTTTCTGAACGAGGTCCGCGCAGCAGTATGGTCGGTGAATTCGGAGCTGCCGCTGGCGTCCGTGCAGACCATGCAGGAAGTGTATGACAAGTCAGTCGCCCGAACCTCCTTCACTTTGGTGATGCTTGGAATTGCCGGGAGCAATGGCGCTCGCGTTGGGAATCATCGGCATCTATGGCGTGATGTCTTACACGGTATCGCAGCGCAAACGCGAAATTGGCATTCGTTTGGCGCTCGGAGCGCAGAGGCGGAGACGTGTTGCAAATGATTCTGAGGCAGGGCACGAAGTTGGCGCTGGTGGGCGTAGTTATTGGAATCGGTGGCGCTTTCGCATTGACCCGGCTGATGACGAACCTGCTTTTTGGCGTGACGGCACACGATCCGCTGACGTTTGCTGCGGTTGCTGTCCTGCTCATTGTGGTTGTACTGTTGGCCTGCTACATTCCCGCTCGTCGTGCAACACTCATCGATCCGATCGTAGCGCTTCGCTACGAATAAACATTCCGACTATGCGTTCAGATCGCCATTCTAGACAGCCAGTTCTACATCGCGCTGTCACGCGTCGCACTTGCTTGAATCCGCCATTGTCCCTGCGTCGGTATCACGGGCAACCCGGTAGTTATGCTCCGGATGGACTCTCGACGACCCTAGCCATAAGTCGGCTTCTCGTCATCAATCGCACAACTGACGCTAAGGGCGTTTATGAGGACTCAACTCATCTCCTGTCGCTTGCAAAAGCCGATAGCGCTCTATTACGGTCGTCGCTCTTTCACCAGCTGTGCCGTTTCTTCTCTTTTTTCGTCAGGTGGATTTAGCGTCGGCGAGGGAGTCCCTTTGCGGAGGCCTCGGATCCAGGTGGTTCACGGAACGGTTCCACAGGAATGCGCTCGTAACACACTTCCAGCACGGTCAGGTGTTCTGTACCGCCCGGCAATTGCAGGACTACGCTGTCACCCGCTGTTGACTTCATCAACGCGCGCCCCAGAGGTGACACCCAACTGATGTAGTTGCGGTTGAGATCGATTTCATCTGTGCCAACAATGCTGACCACTCGCTCGGCTCCCGCGGCATTGGCATAGCGCACGGTCGCTCCGAAGAATGCCCTCGCCGCCGCCTGCCCCGATCTTCGAGCTTCCGGGTCGACCACTTCCGCGGCTTCGATTCGCTTGGTGAGAAAGCGAATCCGCCCATCGATCTGCCGCAGCCGCCGCTTGCCGTACTGATAGTCGGCGTTTTCACTGCGATCGCCGTTGCTGGCAGCCCACGCCACGACCTCCGTCACGGCCGGGCGTTCCCGGGTGAGCAGAAATCGGTGCTCATCCTTGAGACGCTCAAGTCCGCTCGGCGTGATGTAGTTCTTGACCGGCGTCGTGGGGGCGTCCGGTTGTGGCTTTCTCGTAAACCCTTTTCGCATCTCGTAATCCTACCAGCGCGAAGTGTTCCGGCAGGAACACAACGTCATGACGAAATAGGGAAGACGATATCGTCATGACAGCTAACATAAAGAAAACATGTCGGGGAACGTCCCGTCTGTCCCCGCATTCCCTGACAACGGGGGAAGGATTAAACTTCGTATAATCTCATGCGCGAAACCGGGGAGCAGAACATATGAACGTACAAGAACAAATCGAGAAGTATATTACCGGCCAACCGGAGTCAAAACGCAGTGACATGCGAGAGTTGCATCGGCTCACACTGCAAGCGTCACCAGAGTGCAAATTATGGTTCTTCGATGGTAAAGACAGCAATAATCATACTGTTACCAACCCTACGATTGGATATGGATTTCACACAATAAAATATGCCAACGGAAAAAGTAGAGAGTTTTTTCAAATTGGTGTGAGCGGAAACAAAACCGGAATCTCTGTCTATATTCTTGGTCTCAAAGATAAGAAGTACCTAGCCAAGACGTATGGAAGAAAACTAGGCAAGGCGAGCGTGACCGGATATTGCATTCGCTTTAAAACTCTAAAAGATATAAACATCGATACGCTTGAAGCGGCAATACGATATGGGCTTGCAGCTTAGAAGGAAAAAGGAGGCAGGTAGCCCATCTTTGAATTGCACCATTGCTACGGAGGGTGCTCCATCCTTGCGTTTTTGCAAGGCTGGGCGGCGATGTTGCCGGCGCAACTTTTGTCCGTTCTACACTACCCGTTGCTTATGCCGTCGCCGTACCCGCTCTTCGCAAAGTACGCGAATGACAGGGCACCCGCTGCTGTGGCGGCTTCTGCGGTTTCAAGGCCGGGCCACCCGCCTTATGGAGATCAGCACCGATAAGCGAGTTTTATGGCCTTATGTGTCCTCGAGCCGTTCGGGTAGTCTGGGGGTGGAGAAGTCACCTGAGCTTTACACGAGGACTTAATCATGACGAATAGAGAAGCTGGAATCAATGTAGTCCGCGAAATGATGGGCGACCAGGCGGCCGCAAAACTCAGCGCTTCCGCTGACTCAAACACCTTCGGCGCCGCGATCGCTGCCTACGCGGTCGACCAGGTCTTTGCGGATATCTGGACTCGTCCCGGCCTGGACAGGCGCTCCCGCAGCCTAGTTGCGATGTCCGTCATGATTGCCATGCGTCAGCCCCATGAATTCGCGATCCACATGGGGGCGGGGCTCAATAACGGCCTGACATTGAAAGAAATCGAGGAAGTTCTCATCCAGGCGCTGCCATACGTTGGCTATCCTGCGATCGCAACAGCGCTGGCTGCTGCTGCCGAGGTGATCAAGGAGCGTGGTCTGGACGTCGACAAAAACTACACTGGCCACCGCGGCCTGCTTTGACACTAAACGGCATCCGCAATGCCGGTGTTGAACGACGCTTGACTATGCACCCCGAAGCTATCGTCTCGGCAACCACGAAAGGTACCGACAAGTCGTCTTTCGGTCGAATCTGATGCGGCTTCGAATCGAGTCCAAGTCGAACCGTTGACCACCTTGCCGCGCTTCGGATTCTCCTGCTTAATATTTGACGCTTCTTCACTTCGTCTCAAAGTCGGTGGAGACGCTGAGTTTCTTCCAAATTCGTGCTTCCTCTAATCGCGCGAGATCATTCTTCTCCGCGGCGGCGTACGCATCGCTGCCGAGCAAGAGTCGCAGCGGAGGGTTCCGTTCTTGCGTCAACTGGACGATCGCCTGAGCTGCCTTTTTGGGGTCACCCGGCTGCTTGCCGTTGTAGTTCCGCTGAAATCTTGCGGTAGCTCCAACCGTCGAATCGTATTCAGGATGACCTTCGCTAAGTTCGGTGGAACTGCCCGCGAAGTCTGTGCGAAAGCCACCGGGTTCAACGATCGTGACCTTGATGCCGAGCGGCGCCACCTCGCGTGAAAGCACCTCGGAGAAGCCTTCGACACCCCACTTCGCCGCCGAATAAGGCCCACGTCCCGGAGGGCCAATCCTTCCTCCTACCGATGAAAACTGAATGAACTGGCCTGCTTTCTTTTCGCGAAAATATCTAAGAGCTGCCTTGGTCACAATAATCGTTCCGAAAAGGTTCGTTTCGATCTGTGCCCGGAATTCCGATAGAGGCGTGTCTTCGACGGAGGAAAGATTGCCATATCCCGCGTTGTTGATGACCACATCCAGCGAGCCAAATAGATCGACCGCCGACTTTACCGCGTTTGCTGCTGCTGCTTCGTCGGTAACATCCAACGCGAAAAGCTTGACCTGATCTCCATATCGTTCCGACAGATCAGCCAGCGACTTAATGTCCCGAGCTGTCGCCAACACCTTATTGCCCGCAGCGAGGCCCGCTTCAACAATTGCGCGACCCAGACCACGAGAGCTGCCGGTGACTAACCATACCTGCGCCATTTATCCTCCTGTATCGAAGCCGAACACCCGGATATTCTGGAGAAGCTTCTCAAACTCAGAATTGGATGCGCGATGGGTATACGAACGGACTTGTTAGTTACGGAGGAAATCGCCGAATCTTCAGATCTCAGGGCGACTCCGTTTGAGTTCGAGAGAGCCAAGAGGGTTGAGGCGGCGCTCTCAATTCTCGAAGGCAAATGGAAGATCGTTATTCTGAACCGGCTCTTCGCGCGCCCTATCTGGCGATTCTCTGAGCTTGAACGCGCCGTCCCCGGCATTTCACAACGTATGCTGTCGCAACAGCTGCGTCTGCTTGAGAAGTGCGAGTTGGTGAAGCGAACCGTTCATCCTCAATTTCCACCAAAGGTGGAATATGAACTCACCGAGTTTGGGAAAACGCTCTGTCCGGCGATGAAGACGCTCGTCGATTGGGCGATGACCTTCCCCAAGACCCGCGAAACGTCCCGGTATCAACCGAGAAAGGCTCGAAAAGCCTTTTAGTGTTTTGAGCCGTGATAAGGGAAAGTGCAGGGGGAGCCCTTCCTGCACCTTTCCGCTTTACTGCGCGGAACTTCGATGACCAGAAGCGCGTTTGTCGGTACAAATATTGAGACTGACCTACCTTTTCTCGGCTTTCGGCTCTTATCGATGATTCAATTTGACTTGACTGACTTGCGGGGATCCTGTGTGACATCCACGTACTCGGTCGAAGACGGACCGAAACCGGTAATCTGAACTACAACCGATTCGTCACCGGTTTCTGCGAAGTGATTCCGCGACGGCGGTTCGGTGTAAAAACTGCCAGCTGGTAGGGCCTTCAGCTTCGCCTCGTCAAACCTATCGCCATACCCAATATGCCATGTGCCGGAGATCACCGTCGCAACCCTATCATCGCGATGGGAGTGCGCAGCAATGCGTGTATGTGCTGGAACGCGCAGCATGATGGTATATACGCCAACTTGGTCTGGATTGCCTTTGAGAACAACAGTCTCTATACCGCCAATACCCGAGCTCCCAGTGCCCGGATTGCCTCGTTGCGGGAACTTATATTCGGCAGGAGTAAATCGCTCTTCTCCCGATTCGCCGGCAGCACTGCCTGCCACTGCG
The DNA here is from genome assembly GCA_963787685.1 of uncultured Acidobacteriota bacterium. GTDB lineage: Bacteria > Acidobacteriota > Terriglobia > Terriglobales > Acidobacteriaceae > Sulfotelmatobacter. Next base: position 466,060 of record CAWBED010000013.1, on the reverse strand, counting down.
TGAGCAACCGGGGGACCGTCAATGAATTTACGAATCAGCGCCACCGTGTATTCGGGTCGCTCTTCCATCAGCCAATGTCCTGAGCCTGCGACCACCTCCTCTTGTACGTTGGTCGCTACGTGACGCATGATCACAGCCTGCAGGGGACCGAAGGACTTCTCTCCGCCGACCGCCATCACAGGCATAGTCAGCTTCGTTTGTTCGAAGATCTTGTTGTCCTTCGCATCCTGGGAGAACGCGGTAAACTGGGCGAACCCGGCTCGCATTCCCCCTGGTTGCGCATAAGTGGCGGCAAAGAAATTTCTGGTATCTTCGTCTGGCTTACTCGGATCGGCCGTAAAGTCATTCCATATCCTGTCAAAGTAGATGCGCTCACGGCCTGCCACCAGCCGTTCCGCATCCGGTCCGTGAAAGTTGAAATGCCAAACCCCGGGATTTTGAAGAATTTCGCTCCAGGGGTCAATCCCAGGAATTGGTGCGTCCATAACGACCAGCCTCTCAACCTTATCGGGGTAAATCGCCGCGTAGGCGTATGCGACCATGTTGCCGATGTCGTGAGCAACGACATATGTCTTGTCGTATCCCAATGAGGTTACAACGGTGCGCATATCCTTGGCCTGAGTCTTCTTGTCGTAGCCATCAGCCGGCTTCGAAGATCGTCCAATGCCGCGGAGGTCCGGCACCACTACCGTGTGGTCCTTCATGAGATCGGCGGCCAGAGGAGCCCACGAATCGCTGTTCTCCGCGTACCCATGAATTAGGAGTACTACGGGGCCGCTTCCTCCCCAGCGCACAAAAATGTCTGCCCCTTCCGGGCTGTGAATCGTCTTTGCTTGAAAGCTGGAGGGCAAAGAGGGCTGAGCGTGGGTTAAAACCGCTGCCAAAATGAAAAGCGTTAGGGCAAGGAAACGTCGAATCATTGGATCTCCGTATTCGGTGACAATCGGTTTTCGGGTGAGCGCATGGAACTCCGATTCGCGTCACGAATTGTAGACCACACACTTCGTCACGTGAAGCATCGACTCAACCGATCACTACCGGGAAGGCGGCATCGCAACTGGAATATCCCGGTCGAGTCGTGGGTTAAAGATGGACGGCGCAATGCGCGTTTATCGGGACTGATCGTGGTCTGCTTCGGTCGATTTTGGGTCCTTCAAACCACGTCTGACGTATTCACCAGGATTAGCCCTGACAACTCGCTTGAACGCCTTACTGAACGCAGCATCGGACTCGTAACCGACCGACCGAGCGACGTCTATGAGCTTTTTGTCACGCTGTTCGAGTAACTGTATCGCCTTCTGCATCCGCCACTCGGTTACGTATTCCAGCGGTGTTTGTCCGAGTAGCTCTTTAAAACGTGCTGCGAATGCGGAGCGGGACATGCCCGCCGCTTCGGCCAGGGATTCGACCGTCCAGGGTGTATTCACTCTGTCGTGAATGGCACTCAGAGCAGCACCTATTTGAGGATCGAAGATTGCACGAAGCCATCCTTTGTTGCGTTCCGGTCCCGACGCGATATGCGCCCGGAGTACCTGGATAAACAGAACCTCGGCCAGTCGACTCGCGACGACTTCAGATCCCGGCGCCTGTTCTTCCATCTCTGACGCGAGCGCCTGCACTGTGGTGTGAAGAGCAAGCGTGCGTGCCTGATCGGCCTTCATCAAAATGAAGTTCGGCAATAACTGAGTGATCGGCCTCAGGCTAGCGCGATCGAAACTCAAGGATCCACAGACGATTGTCGTCGGTGCGCCACCGCCGCCACAAAGAGCGACATTGCCGTTGGCCTTGGCCCCGATCTCGCGGAAGCTCCACCTCGGACGTGTTCGCGGGCTGTCGCGCAAAACAATCGAAGTCCCCTTAGCCAGCAAAAAGCAGTCACCACCGGTGAGGGGAATCGGCTCCGCAATCCCTTCCACAGTCAGCCAGCAGTTGCCGCGTGAAATCATGGCGAAGTGAGCGAAATCCGTGGGTGACATCTTTTTGTCGGAAGGCGTGACTTTTTCTTCGGTCTGGTTTTCCTGTTTTACACCCCACGGGGCTGTGGCTTCGAGCCTGTGCAGACCGAAAGCGGTTACGTGCATAGTTCTGAAGATGTCTGTTATCGGGTCCAACTTAGCCTCCCCGTTTGGACGAATAGACAAAAGATTAGGACTCCCGAGCAGTTCTCGTCCACCGCCAAGGAAATCTACTCTGCTGTAATGGATGTTAGACATTTACCGAAGGGAGCAAATTATGGGAAAGCTTGAGGGTAAGGTGGCAGTCATCACGGGAGGATCGAGCGGTATGGCGCTAGCAAGCGCCAAGCGCTTTGTTGAAGAGGGTGCCTACGTTTTCATCATGGGTCGGAGGCAGGAGCAGCTCGATGAGGCCGTCAAGTTGATTGGCCGGAACGTAACCGGCGTCCGCGGTGACGCGGCAAATCTCGACGACCTCGACCGTCTGTTCGATACGGTCAAGCGAGAAAAAGGCAAGATCGACGTCCTGTTCGCGAGCGCCGGCAAGGGCGAAGCCCTCCCACTGGGCGAGATTACCGAGCAGCATTTCGATGCGACCTTCGGCCTGAATGCGCGCGGAACGCTGTTTACGGTTCAGAAGGCGTTGCCGTTGTTCAACGATGGAGGATCGATCATCATGACCGGATCAGTTGCTTCGGTGAAGGGGTTTCCTGGTTTCGGCGTGTATTCGGCGAGCAAGGCAGCATTGCGCTCATTCGCACGCACGTGGCTCAACGAACTGAAGGGCAGGAATATCCGGGTGAACGTGCTGGGTCCGGGGCCGATCGCCACACCGATGCAGGAAGAAGTTCTCACCAAAGAGGCGAAGGAGATGTTCGAGTCCCTAATCCCGCGGGGAAAGATGGGCCAACCTGAGGAAATCGCGACGGTCGCGGTGTTTCTTGCTTCAGGCGATTCGAGCTTCGTGAACGGGGTGGAGTTGTCCGTCGACGGCGGCTTGTCGGCCATTTGAAAACGGCGGATCTCGGTGAGTGTGCATGGTCGCCAACCCCTCACCGAGATCCCGTTGCTGACGAAACACTGTTTGCCATTGGTTCTCTTGTCGTAGAAGTGTGAGCCCATCCCGTTCGAGGTTGACTACTGCTTTGTCAGTTTCATCTGCTTTGCGAGTTCGGCATCGAGCATCCTCGCAGGAAGAAGTCTGGGCAGAGTCCAGTTCTTGAAACGTTGCGGAATGACAGCGTAGCGTGCCTTCGGTTTCGCCGTGCTGAGTGCCACGTGGACGGCTTCGCCCAAACGCTCAGGGTATAAGCCATTGGTACGTGCTTCGGCGACGATGAATTTCTGGAAGTTCTGCACCGCCTCCCAATACTCGGTCTGCTTGAACTCACTCAAATCTTCTTTTTCTCCCTTGTCGTACATCGCCGTGTTCACGGTGCCCGGTTCAATAATTACGACGTCGATGCCAAATAACATCAGTTCACGCCGCAGCGCGTCCGACATTCCTTCAAGACCAAATTTGGAAGCGCTATAGGCGCCGAGAAGCGGGATAGCAACTTTTGCGACGCTAGAGGTGATGTTCACGATGCGCCCCGGGGGCCCCTGCCTCTTCTTATCCGTTCCCAAAAGAGGCGCGAAGGCTTGGATTACGACAAGCGGGGAGACCATGTTGACCTCCAACTGGCGCCTGTACTCGCTGGGCCTGAGATAAAGCAGCGGCCCGCTCACTACGATTCCTGCATTGTTCACCAGGCCAACGAGATTCCTGCCGCCTATCATGGACCCGACCTTCTGGGCAGCTAGATGTACCGCTTCGGCGTCCGTAATGTCCATCATGAGAGGCACGAAGCCGTTGCCGAACTCTCTTTGCAAACGATCGGCGTCAGCCTGCTTGCGCACAGAACCGAACACGCGAAATCCCTTTGAAACGAGCACCTTTGTGGTTCCCCAACCGATTCCGGAGGAGACCCCGGTGACCACGACATCTTTGCTTTTGCTGTTCGCCATTGCATTTCTCCTAAGATGATCACTGTTCATCTTCAATGTGTACAGCGTACATCTTGGCCAACGGCATGTCAAGGTGTACAGTGTTCTGTATGCCGTATCCGTCGAAAACAGACCGTCAAACCATCCTTACTGCTGCGGTTAAGGAGCTCGTTCACGGAGGGATCCGCGACTTATCGCTACGGAACATCGCTGCTTCCCTCGACCTAGCGCCCAATGCGATCTACCGTTACTTTGCAGATCGCCGGGCACTCGAAGCGACCCTGGCAAACGAAGCTGCCCGGCAACTGGAGCTGGCGCTGAGGAAGGCAGCCGAGGGGCGCGAACCGGTTACCGCAATCCGCGAGATGTCATCTGCTTACATCAAGTTCGCAAGGGACAATCCTCACCTCTACGAGGCGATGATGAGTCTCCACGCGCCAGGGCACGAGGCGACTTCCCACCTAAGTCTCTGGGCGTTCACTGTCGAGCAGGTGCAGCGAATTGCCGGGTCGGACCGAGCTGCGCAGGCATCTGTCGCGCTTTGGGCGTTCCTACATGGAGCCGCGACGCTGGAAGCCGCTCAAGTGTTAGGCGAGATCAAACCGGCAAGCGGGCTCGAATTTGGATTTGAGGCGTGGTTGATGGCTGCTTCTAAGCGTCGAGAGCCCGTGGATGCACTCCGAATCAAGCCCACGAAAAGGAGGGCAAACAAGAAGGTGTCTGCGCGTGAAAGGTCGGCGCGAAGCGGCAAGTGAGGATTGAGGTTGGTGTCATTGATAAGGGCCTGTGATCCCGTCAGAACCTATTTAGTCGAAATTTGGAACGTGGGGCTTTCCGACTGAAGTATGCGTAATTGGATTACTCTCGAATGACGGGCAATCCGGAAGTTATCGGTTGGCCCGGTGGATCAGTAATGAGAAACGCGCTTGTGGTGATTGACGGGCTTACTCCCGAATGGCCGCAACCAGGAAACTACTCCTTAGTTGGTGAAAAATCGCATAACCTCATTTACGCGAAATCAAAACTGTTTTTCTTTCGCTTACTTGGGTAAAGCCTGATTTTGCCATTTGAGCAGGGTAGGATATTCGCCGCAGCCGAATGTGCGCTCCAATCGTGTGCACTCCAATATAGATTTCGGCTTTTGCAGTTCCAGTCGATGGGAAGGATTTTCCGATTGACTACTGGCCGGTTTAGCGCTACTGTCGTGCCCATTCTTGGGCCCCTCACTTCCTGGAGGGATTTATGCGACATCAAGCTTCATCCCAGGCGAACAAACCTGAACTTTCCGGGACCGCGGAGCATGGTCTGCGGTTTTACGCGTTGGCTGCGACGGCGGCTTCGGTGAGCGTGTTGGCTTTGGCACAACCCGCCGAAGGCGAAGTTATCATCACAAACAAAACGATTCCCATCCACGCGAATAAGGCGGTCTTGCTCGACCTCAACGGAGATGGGGTAAATGACTTCGAGTTCTTTCTTAGCCATTACACCATCGACAATTCAATCAATAACAACTTGTCTGTGTTTCCGTACGCCGAGAGAGCAGACGCTGTCATCGGCAAGAGTTACATGGCTTCGGCGATGCTCCGCGGCGCAAAGATCGGACCCGGCGGCCCGTTCATCCGTACCTACGGCGGCTACGGCATCCCAATCGAACAGTCGGTACTGTGCACGCAGAATTGCGGCGGGAAATCGGGCTACAGCTTTGATCAGCGCCTCGAAGGAAAGTGGGCAGGCGGCCAGCCCAACCGGTTTATCGGGGTGAGGTTCAAGATCAACGGGCAGACCCATTACGGATGGGTGCGTTTGACAGTGACGGTGAAGCACAAAGGGAGTGGTAGTGGCCCGACGGGATCATTCTCCGCGACGATCACGGAATACGGCTACGAGTCGGTGGCAAACAAGCAGTGCGATGCGGGTCTAGCCGGCCCGACCGCACCCGATGCAGATCACGCTAGTGCGATGCCTGAGCAGGGAAGCGTTCCTAAAACCGGGCCAGCGCTGGGCATGCTCGCAGCGGGTGCGCAGGCGATGCCACTCTGGCGGCGCGATGAAGCAATTCCGTCACAGTAACCGGGGGATTTTGAGTTTACGGTGAAGACATAAACGGGGGCTTCATCCCCCGTTTGTCGTTTCCGATGCAGCAAACTCCGAGTCCTCATGCCTCGCAGCTATGCGACCGCTGCTTCATTCTCTTCGCGGCGCCACGCTACTATTCCTTCCGCGCCCAAAGCGAGCATTCCCAATGAGGCCCCGTTGATCGTCGGCAGATTCGCTTTTGCCTCTGGATCTTGCGCGTCATTCGACGCCAACCCCGCCAGTACCTTCTTATTCGCGATCGTCTCGTAACCGTATTCCGTGATCGTGGCGGTCAGTCTTTCCTGGGTTGTCGGGTTCTTGACCGTAATACGAACCCAGCCGAAGTGCGTGGTTCCGTGAATCAAAATCTTCACACCCAGAAAGCGATTGGGTTGGCCATTGCCCCAGTTGCCGATAGGGTTTGCCGTTGTATATGCCGTGCCCTCCCTCGCGGCCATGAACCCATACTGTTCAAAGTATCCCGACTTCCCAATCGGGGCGCTTCGCGCAAGATTTAAAGCACCAGTTTGTTTTGAATCGAGAATTCCGCCACCGTGTAGAGCCTTCGCTGAAAGGTTCGACGAGTAAGCACCCAGGGGAAATCTGGAACTGCAGTCGAAGTGTCCTGCGCTATAGCCGCAGATCCCAATCTGGATATCCGCCACTCCATCATGGTTCAGATCCAAAGAGACAGTCGAGGTCACTGGGATATTGATATGCGTTGTGATGACAACCTTGCCCTCTGCGGGCGCGGCCAAAGCCATCAGACTTACTCCTGCGGCGGCCGCGGCCATCGAATACGAGATGCTACGGTGCTCCAAAGCGCCAACCTGGCTGGACTTAGGTGGTGCATCGTGACGCTGCATGAGTCGATCCCTCCTTTGGCGGGGGATAAGCGTAGCTTTTGTGGTCAGACGATAGAATGGCACTTCTGGGCTAAGGCGTTCTCCGAATGAATGGATTTGCAACCGGCCCCCGCTTGGTGCTGGCGCTGAGCTTTACTCTAGTGCTCGACTCTAATACTCCCGTTCTCTTTGCAGTGGTTGTTCTGGCGGTTGTTCACCTTGCGGTTGGCAGGAAACACCGAACATCGACACTAAATGCGGGATAGTTGATGAGAAAACGCCACTACACTCATCATCATTTACACGGGAACTGAGCATCCTGCACGCCGATGATCTGCCACTTGCCGTCGCGCTTCAGCCAGGTATCGGTCCAAGTGAGGCAGTGCGCCACGGGCTTGCCGCCTTTGTCTTTCTGGGTTGCGGTCTCGCTGCCATAGACCATGGCGACATTGTCGCTGTTGCCGGAAGAGAAGAAACGGACTCTGGCGTCGAGCAGCCGGCAATCTGTCTCGGCTTGGCTTTTGTCGGCGTTCCGCGCCAGTATGTCGGCCTTGGTGTAGCGAGAGCCGTCGCGCGGCGAGGTGCCCTGAAAGTCATCGGCCAGGATCTTGGTTTCGATGTTGTTAAAGTTGCAGCCGCTCTCCGCCCACTGCCGCTCCGAATCGATGATGAATTTCGCCGTAGGATCATCGGTCGTCGCCCAGTGCGATTGCTGGGCGAGCGCAGTAACAGTGAACGCGCACAAAAACAGGACCAACTTTGCGAAGCGGTTCGACATAGAATCTCCTTGTGACGGGCGATTGTAACAAGGCTTTGCCCCCATTAGCCCGCAGTTACAATCATTGGCCGTCTCTACAGTTGAAGATATCTAATCTCTTGGCTTGAGGAGGTGATTTGATGGACTGGCTTGCACGATCTGTATTCTGCTGCATTTTGTCCGTGAGTGCTCTTGCACAATCAGAATCTCCGCACCCTCCCTCGCAGACTGAATTGGGTCACATCGCGTGGATCGCTGGTGCCCTGAACGCGATGCAGACCATCAAAGTCGGCATGACACGCTCGGACCTTTTGAAGTTGTTCACGACTGAAGGCGGGCTCTCGACGACCTCTCAGCGAACGTACGTTTATCTCCAGTGCCCGTACTTTAAGGTTGATGTGAAGTTTGCGGCATCGAGCCGTGACAGAGAGCTACCGACGGACAAAATCGTTGAAGTTTCGCGCCCTTATCTCGCTTGGTCCGTGACGGATTGAAGGTCAACTGTTGAAATATCGCTAATACGCTCATTGACCCGGATCGTCCTCGATTCTCAATGAGTGAAACGCCTGGTTAGAGCAGCTATCATTAATGGGGAATATGGGGAACAAACCGGACTGGATTTTCTACCAACACGACGGACCAGTTGAGTCGGATGTCATGCCGCGATTGGTCGTGGAGTTTCCGGGATTTCGACCCCGATGGGAGAAGCACATCGAATCCTGGGAAGGCAAACCTGCGGGGTACTACAACGACATCACCGAATTCGTGCATTTTATCGTTAGAGACCTGTATCCAAGCGGGAAAATCGAAGAAGTTCAGCATGCATTTGACCTGATGGAGTACTTGCTCAAGAACGGGAATCACGGCGTTCGAGAATTAGTTCAGATCGGATTTCTTGAAGATCTCCAAAATCTCGCATCAGGGCAGGCGTTTGGAAAAGAGGCATTTGTCCCGTTCCTTGGGCCGAAGTCACGTGAGGCATGGGATGAACTTGAGAAATTCTCGGCTGGCGAAAAGTAACGTTCGCTGAAATGGCTCCCGCCCAACACAGCAGCCAAACGTAGTTGTTGCAATATCTGGTCTCAGTGATTACTAGCGGCATGTAGGGCGTTGGTCTGCATTGGCGTAGGCTTTATCTGTGAAGCTGGTTCTAAAGATCGGGGTCGTTTGGCTGATAGGCGCTGTGGTCTTTGCGTCCTTCCTGTCATACGATAACTTGATCAGCCTACTTCGTCTCAGGAACGGGGTACGCACGATTGGTACCGTCACTGCGCTCGAACCGAACAACCATCGCGCTGTGCATTACGCATACATCGTTGCCGGGGTGAACCGTTCGGGCGTAGGAATGGCTGGATACGGAAACCCAGGCTTTGGCGCACTGTCGGTTGGTCGCGAAGTGGTCGTGTACTACTCTCGGGCCAATCCCAACGAGTCTTGCGTCGGCATTCCTAACGAACTAATTACGAACGAAATTCCACCGATTGTTGGAGCGGCAGTCACTTTCCCCATCATGATTATCTCTGCCTTCGCCTGGCGTAAAGATCGATTCAGAAGATGGCTGCTTAGTTGATTATGGTTACTTCTAACGTGACATCCCGTTTGCTCTCATCATCCCGGGTGGCAGGGTCTAGCGTAAACTTGCTTGCGATTCTGGATGTGGCGCTGATAAATGGACCTACCCCGATTCAAATACCATCCTGCTCCCTTAGACACAGGCAGCATCGCCCCCTCTGACCGAGTGTGCGAAGTCTGCGAAAGAGCCAGAGGATTCTCTTATCAGGGTGTGCCGCACGCTGTGGACGATCTTGAAATAGTCTGCCCTTGGTGCATCTCCGATGGCTCAGCGCATGAGAAATTCGGGCTTGAGTTTACTGACCGAGAATGCATCGGTGGAGGCAAATGGGAATCCATTTCTCGGGAAATAGCGGACGAAGTGTCTTTTCGAACACCGGGGTTTTCTGGGTGGCAACAAGAACGCTGGTTTACTCATTGCCGTGATGCGGCTGAGTTCCTTGGTCCGATGGGCAAAGAACAGCTCGAACAACTAGGGCCAGAGGCGGTCGAAGTTGTGAGACTGGAATCGGGATATGAAGCCGACGAGTGGGCGCACTACTACCGCTCATTGAATCCTCGGTCTGGTCCGGCAACGGCATACCTTTTCAGGTGTCGTCATTGCGGAACGCTCGGCGGCTACTCTGATTCTCATTAGAATGGTCGGTGAAAAATCCCCTTACGCTCATCAATCGACTGGGCTAGAGCAGGTCTCGGTAGCGTTCTAACGCGACCCGGACTAGTTGGCTCCGAGTCCGCACTTCGGTCTTGCCGAAAAGTTGCTGGAGAGTGTTCTTGACCGCACTTTCTGAAATATCGATTCGTGATGCTATCTCTTTGTTTGCCAGACCCTGAACAACGAGCCGGAGCACGTCCAACTCTCGGGCACTAAGCGAAGGTCTTTCCTGCTGGTCGAATGACGACCCCGCAGCGACGTTCTGCTCCTCGCTGACGTCAGCGATGATGGCGGCCAGCTTGGGCGTCGAGCCTTCCTTGTAGCTGGAAAACCATACTTCGGCGAGAAAAGACTCGCCGTTGCCACGATGTCCACGGCACTGCATCGAGGTTCGGAACTGTGGTCCTTCCTCCGGCCGCAACGCGTGATGGAGTTCCGGCAGGAAAGCAGCGATAGGCTGACCGATCAGGTGGCCATCGTGCGGTGCCATCAGTTCGTTGGCCGCTTGATTTGCTAATTCGATGAAGCCTCGCTCGTCGACGGTAACAATGGCCGCCGGGCTGGTTTCAACCAGGACGCGCATCCGCTCCTGGGCTTCAAAACTCAGGCGCTTGTTGCGGAGAACCTCAGAGGTCAAGAGCCCACAACCGCACAGCGCCAGCGCTTCAAATCCCAAACGAATGTTGGCGTCGGACGGATCTAGATTGCTGAAACGCTCGCTTAGCAATGCGCATGCCAATCCCAAGAGAATAATCATCCAGCGGGGTAGAAAGCCGGCGGCGAGCATGATGGGAAATAAATAGAGAAAGCCCAGAGAAAAATAGGGCTTCGTCCACCAATCTACCGCGGCGATTGCAAGGACGATGACACTACTGGCCAGCAGAACGGGAACTCGGTTCCGTCGTTCCCAGATCCAATCCAAGTGAGGCATGAAGTTGGTGTGAAACGTTCGATTATCCCACGGTCGACGCCTTCGATGAACCCAATCAAAAGATTTGTCCGCAAGATTAGCTTTATTGGGACCGATTGATTGGCACACGGCTACGTCTCGGGCCTTTCATTCCTTTCAAATCGAACGATTGGCTGTCCGATCGCTCCGCAAATCGAAATACCTTCGCTCGACGCTGTTTGAGTATCTTCCGCGAAAACCCCGGTCACGATACACGAAGAAGATGACCTTGTGCCTGAGAACTTCGGGGACGTGTGTCTACCGTGAAAACAAGTAGTGATGGTACGCCATCAACCGTTGGGAGCCGGCGGTGAACCTAGACGCTTTGAATCGGTATGTGTTGGTCATCATCGGTTTGTTTGCTGTCCTCCTGTACCTCGCAATGGTAGTCGCAGGGTTTTCGGAGCTGATTTCTCGAATGCCCAAGGCGAAAGGTCAGCGCAAGCGCTCCAAAACAGTTGCCGGGCGATTGCGAAAGAAATCGACCTGATCTCGAACCCTAAGGATTGCGAAACTGGAAGAATGTGCCTTTCTGATCCAACAGCCCCTGTGGAAAACCACACTCGGAATTGCCTGTGGCTTCGCGGGCGATGGACCACTCATCTCTTGTGCTGGTTACTGATTTCGGGGTTTCTCGCAGTGGGAGCGCAGGGGCAGCAGCACAGTTATGCGTGGCAGGAGATTCGAGACAAGTTCGAAGCCACCAACCCAACGCTGCTGGCCGCGAGGCTGAACATCGACGAACTCAGAGCCCAAGAGATCACTGCTCACCTCCGTCCCAATCCCGATTTCTCTCTCTCAGCGGACGGTACCCAGGTCGCTCCCAGCAATAACGTGTGGCAACCTTTCGCCGGGACCTTCGTTTCACCCGGAGTCAGTTATCTTTTCGAACGACGCAATAAGCGCGGGCTGCGCTTCGAAGTTGCCAAGGAAGGGACTGCGATCGGCGTCGCCCAGCAGTCCGATTCCGAACGCAATCTGCTCTTCAATCTGCGCAGCGCCTTTGTGGGCATCCTCCAAGCGAAAGCGGTGTTGCGCCTGGCACAGGACAACCTTGACTACTACGACAAGGTTCTGAAAATCAGCCAGGACCGGTTTCAGGCGGGAGATATCGCCAAGATCGATTTCGACCGGCTTCAACTGCAGCGGTTGCAATACGAATCCGATCTGCAAACTGCGTTGGTAAATTTACGGACGACAAAAATCACCCTGCTGGCTCTGCTCGACGATCGTAGCCCAGTAGACTCCTTTGACGTGGAAGGGCCATTCGATTTTCGAGAAGACCTTTTGCCCCTCGACGAATACAGAAAAGCTGCTCTTGATGCCCGTCCGGATCTTCGACTGGCAGTCCTTTCGATACAGCAGGCGGAAACGAATTACCAGTTAGCCGAAGCCGACGGCTCAACTGACCCCACAGTCAGCCTTTGGTTTACGCACAACGGTTCGTTCAACAACCCTGACGCCCTGAACACTCTCGGGGCAAGCGTCAGCATCCCTCTCCGTATCTTCGACAAGAACCAGGGAGAGAAGCTACGCACGAAAATTGACATCAAGCGAAGCGAGAAGATGCGCCGAGGCGTTGAGACGCAAGTCTACAGCGATGTGGATTCGTCCTACGCCCTTCTCATGAGTGACATCAATCTACTGAAACCCTACAAACGCCAATACATGGAACAGGCAGTGAGAGTGCGCGACACGATTTTCTTCTCCTACCAGCATGGCGCCGCATCGCTGTTGGACTTTCTGAACGCAGAAAGTGAATACCGAACGGTGCAACTGAGTTACGTGAACCTTGTTGGTTCATTTCTGACTGCAGCTGCACAGATGAACTTATCGGTCGGTCGCGAGGTCATTCAATGAAAATTCTTTGTGCATGGAGGATTATTCCTGCGGGTCTGTGCTTAATTGCGAGCCTCCTAACCGTCGCTTGCAGTAGCGGCAAGGCCGATCCGCGCGCTGAAGCGCCGCCCAAAGCTGTTGTAGAGCCCGACCTCGATGCTAACAACTTCGAGGTCGACCACCCTGAACGATTCCCCCTAACAGTCGCCGTGGAGCACAAGGCACCTCCCGCGCTCAACGTGACTGGAGTCGTTCAGCCGGACATCGCGCGTGCAGTTCCGGTTGTCTCTCTCGCGTCGGGACGTGTGGTTGAGATCAAGGCAAGGCTCGGCGACCCGGTGAAGAAGGGCCAACTCTTGCTGCGCGTTCAAAGCAATGATGTTTCCGGCGCCTACCAGACATATTTGAAGGCGGAAAACGATGAACGTCTAGCACATACACAACTGGAGCGCGCTCAGATTCTTTACGAAAAAGGCGCGATTGCCAAAAGCGCTCTTGAGCAGGCCGAGGCAGCAGAGGCCGATATCAAAGCCGATCTCAACGCTGCGACCGAACAACTGCGGCTTCTCGGAATCGATAGGCAGCATCCCTCCGGGGTGGTTGACATCGTTGCACCGATCTCCGGTGTCATCACCGATCAGCAGGTTACGAATTCGTCTGGCGTTCAGGGTCTGTCAGGCCCGAACCCGTTCACGATCGCGGACCTCTCTTACGTCTGGATCGTCTGCGACGTCTACGAAAACGATCTCGATGCAGTCCGCATTGGCGAATACGCAGACATCCACCTCAACGCATATCCCAATCAGCTCCTCAAAGGACGCATCGACAACATCCTGCCGGTACTCGACCCCAACATCCGCACGGCCAAGGTCCGACTAGAGGTTAAGAATCCTGGAATGCTCCGGATCGGCATGTTTGCCAGCGCTACGTTTTATGGAAAACAACCTGAAGTGCACTCGGCCCTGCCAGCCAGTGCGATCCTGCACCTGCATGACCGCGAGTGGGTTTACGAGCATCTTGAGGATGGCCATTTCAAGCGCACGGAAGTAGTGACCGGAAATATGCTGCCCAACAACCAACAAGAAATCGTGTCCGGGATCAAGCCCGGCGACCAGGTCGTCTCCAATGCTCTGGATCTGCAGACCACGGTGGAGCAATAGGTGATTCGGCGCGTCGTCGATTTCGCCCTTGCTAACCGCCTGCTGGTCCTCGGGCTGGCATTTGTGTTGTTTGTGTGGGGGATCATTTCGTTCCACAATCTGCCGATCGAGGCTTACCCTGACGTCGCAGACAACTATGTGGAGATCATCACACAGTGGCCCGGTATTTCGGCGGAGCAGATCGAGCAACAGATCACGATCCCGCTCGAAACCGCCATGAACGGCATTCCCGGAGTCGTGCATCTCAGGTCGTTTTCATTGTTCGGTCTCTCCGACCTAAAGCTGATCTTTGAGGACGGCACCGAAAATGCCTGGAACCGCGAGCGCGTGCTCGAACGGCTGAACCAGGTAGCCCTTCCGCAAGGCGTTTCGCCGCAGATGGGCACCGACTGGAGTCCGGTCGGGCAGATCTATTTCTTCACGTTGCACAGCACGAATCCGAAGTATGACGCAATGGAGTTGAAGTCCATTGAAGACTGGGTGGTCGAGAAAAATCTCAAGTCGGTTCCCGACATTGTGGACGTCGCGAGTTTTGGCGGCCCTACACGCGAATACCAGGTTCGCGTTGATCCCAATAGACTCGTCGCCTATGGTCTGAGTCTTGCTCAGGTCGAGCAGCAACTTACCAGTAACAACGCTAACGCGGGCGGAAGCTTTATCCAGGAGGGCTTACAGCAAATCAATGTGCGCGAGGTGGGTCTGGTCGACCACGTTCATGACATCGAACAGACCGTCATCTTCACCAAGAGCGGAACGCCTCTCCGCACGAAGGACATTGCCGTTGTTTCACAGGGACCCAGGATCCGGCTTGGCCAGTTCGCCCGCGCAATTCACCGCGAAAACGGCAAGATCGCCGACAACGATGATGTGGTCTCAGGCATCGTTCTATTGCGCAAAGGGGCTGCGGCTGATCCCGCCCTTAGAGCCCTTCACGAGAAAATCCAGGAGATGAATGACCACATCCTTCCCCCAGGAGTGAAAATCATCCCCTTTATAGACCGCAGCGATCTCGTTCATTTCACCAGCCACACTGTGCTGCACAACCTGGGCGAAGGAATGATCCTTGTCTCGATCATTCTGTTTCTCTTCCTTGGCAATGTCCGCGGAGCCATTATCGTCGCGGCAACGATTCCATTTTCGTTGCTGTTTGCCTCGATCTGTCTAGACCTGAAGCAGGTTCCTGCCAATCTGCTCTCTCTTGGGGCCCTGGATTTTGGCATGGTCGTTGACGGTGCAGTGGTCATGATCGAAAACATCGTCCGGCACATGAATTTTAAGCATGACACTGAGACCCCGATTGAACGCATCGGCGCGGCCGCACACGAAGTACAGCGCCCAGTCTTCTACGCCATCGGTATCATTATTACTGCTTATTTGCCCATCTTTACTCTGCAACGTGTCGAGGGCCGTCTATTTCGGCCCATGGCTTGGACGGTCGCCTTCGCACTTCTCGGAGCGTTGATCTTTTCGATCTTAATTGCTCCAGTGCTTGCCAGCTTCGCGTTCGCCAAGGGTGCGAAGGAATGGCATAACCCGGTAATGTCGTTTCTAACTGAACGCTACCGGAACGCGGTTCGCTGGGCGATTCGGCATCGCATCGTAACCGTCAGCGTGGCCGGGCTCGCTATACTGCTCGGAAATATTGTGGCCTTCAGCGGGATTATTGGTTCTGAATTTCTACCTCACCTCGATGAAGGCGCCCTTTGGGTCCGGGGCACTCTCGCTCCCAGCACCGGCCCCGACGAGGGAATCCGCGTCGCCAACCAAGCGCGCATCGTTCTGTGCTCGTTCCCCGAAGTTCCGCAATGTACTAGCCAGGTCGGCCGTCCCGATGACGGCACGGATACGACGGGCTTCTTCAATACCGAGTATTTTGTCGACCTGAAACCGAAAGAGGAGTGGCGGCCGATTTTCCATGAGGACAAAGATCGGCTCATCGCGGCTATGCAGCGTGAGCTCGACAAAATCCCCGGTGTGGGTTGGGGATTCTCTCAGCCCATCGAAGACAACATGGAAGAGGCTGTTAGTGGAGTTAAAGGCGAACTCGCCACCAAGATCTATGGCGATGATTTGAAGACTCTTGAGGCCAAGGCGGATGAGATCGTCGCTGTTATGCGTCAAATTTCTGGGATCGAGGACCTCGGCGTTTTTCGCGTCCTCGGGCAGCCTAACTTGAACGTTACGGTAGACCGGGACGCGGCTGCGCGTTACCAGATCAACGTCGCCGATGTGCAAGACGCAATTCAAACCGCAGTCGGCGGCAACGCGCTCACGCAAGTTCTCCAGGGCGAAGCGCGATATGACCTCGTCCTGCGCTATCTTCCCCAATTCCGGGACACCAAGGAAGCAATCGAAAAGATTCGACTCTTATCTACGACTGGGGAACGTGTCTCTCTCGCGCAGCTTTGTAAGATCCAGGTGGCTGATGGCGGTTCGGAGATCTATCGAGAGGGCAACCAGCGTTATATCGCGATCAAATACAGCGTGCGCGGCCGCGATCTTGGGAGTGCGGTAGAAGAGGCGATCGACAAGGTAACTCACCATGTGAACCTGCCCACCGGCTATCACCTCAAATGGGAGGGGGAATACGCCAGCCAGAAGCGGGCCAATGCGCGGTTGCTCATCGTGTTGCCGATTACCATCTTCATCATCTTCGTCATTCTTTATACGATGTTCAAATCATTCAAATGGTCGATGCTGATCATGGCCAACGTTGCCATCGCGCCCATCGGAGGCGTAGCGGCCCTTTTGATGACCGGGACGAACTTCAGCGTTTCTTCAGGGGTCGGCTTTCTCGCCCTCTTCGGCGTCTCAGTGCAGACGGGCGTCATCATGCTCGAATACATCAACCAGTTGCGGGTGCGGCGGTATCCCATCGAAGACGCCGCGGTCGAGGGAGCCGTCTTGAGGCTACGTCCGATACTGATGACCATGCTGGTTGCGACTTTGGGGCTGCTGCCGGCGGCGCTTTCGCACGCGATCGGATCGGATTCTCAGCGTCCTTTTGCAATTGTTATCGTCGGCGGCCTGATCGCAGCACTGGTGATGAGTATTTTCTTGCTACCAACGCTTTATGTATGGATTGCCGGCGACCACGACGTGCTGCCTGCGGCTGATGGAGAGTTTGCAGATGGAGAACATATCGACTGAAGATCCCACAAAGGTATCAGCGCGGCTGTCCTTCCGATTTAGTTGGTTCCGCGAAGTGCCACAGAACGCCCGATGGATCGAACACATACGCTACGGTCAGACCCCACGGCTCAATTTTTGGTGGACCAGGAGGTGAAACTCCAAACCTATTGGCCAAATCCAGTGAATCGATGTGTCGCCACCAAGCGTCGACGTCGGTGACGAGGACGTGCATCACCGTGTTTTCCGCCCACTCTTTAACGTAGTAACCCTGAAGCAGAAAAGCGTGCGTTCCAAGGCTCAATTCAGCGAGAGTATCCCCTAACGGATGCGCGTGGAAACCGATCGCCTTATAGAAACGCAAACTGGTCTCGAAGTCCTTTGCGGGGAGAAAAGGACGAACGGCCCGAATTTTAGGAATCAACTGGGTGATCGAGTCCACGGAGAGCTCCCATATTCCGCTCTAAACATATACGAAAACCCGAGTGGATCGCGAGCGGAGTATCAATCGGACGGGATTTCAAACTGAGACAGTAATCTTTAATGACGGTAAATCGCGATTGAACTCATTGACCTTGCTCGTGGAGATGGTAAACGCGGCTCTCAGCGGTTACTACGATGGTGTCGCCGAGCGCTCTCAAGATTCCGAAGACTCCGACGAGTGGACCAAGCGATCACGCCGAAGATCGGCCCCCACACGAGGATAAATGCCAACACTAGCGCCCAAAGCACGCCCTCATGGAAGGCGGCAACCAAGATCGTGGCCAAGAAACCCCAACCCATACACGTCAGAAGGGCCAAGCCAATCTTGGTGTTAGTAGTAAAAGGCTGCTTTCCTAGATTGCGCCAGAATCGCGTCTCATTGTGAGTTGTAAGTGGAAACACGACATTTCGCTGTCGAGACTCGACATCCTGCAACCATCGGTCATGCTTGCGATCAGCCATTTTTAGCCACGCCAACAGAGTACCATCGAGACTGGCACAGTACATAGTTGGACTAAAATCGTAACTACGCTCATCATCCTCATCAGTGGTGTTTCTCCAGCAGCACAATCGGCATGGCGCCTTCTTTCCACAGAGAGGCGAAGTAGCAATACCGGCCGGGAAACTCGTTCAGGGCTACATTTCTGCCACTCGCCAGGTGCGGTTTTACTTCGTTCTTCCAGAAATCGAAGCATTCACTGGCTGGAATCCATCTAAGCGCCACTCCGACATCGGCAACAACAAACTCGATGGTGCCTAATGCGAGGAACTCTCGGACATCATTGAAAGTGAGCGACTTCCCGCGTGCGGTGGTCGTAAACCCGTCATCGCGCCACAGTTCGCAGAGCGGGAGTTGCGTCACGACTCTGAGATGGCCGTCCACGATGCGGATGATTGTAATTCAACGTTGTGGTCAGTTGGCGTAACATCTCTACTTCACTCATCGAGCAGACTGCGAAGGCACGCGATGCACTTTCATTTCAGCGTAATGTTCGAGAGGCTGATCTCAGCTTCGTCGTTTTTCGAGTCGGATCGTAACAGTATCACCTACATCTTTACGAATAGCTTTCCTGAGATCGGCTCGTACAGGCAGCTTGTGCGTGCCATCTCCCAAAGCCATAAACGAACTTTGGAACGGATGGCCATCCATTGTGCCTTGTACTTTGACCAGTCCACGGGTCCCAAAAAACTCCACAGACTTCGACCAGACTACATAGGTCCATCCGGCTTTGTTAGGGCTCTTCTGCAATTTTGCTTTGAACGAAGTCTTCATGATTCCAGTATTTTATCGCGTCGCCGCAATATGGCGATTACACTCGGCGGACTGTGGAACTATGATGTGTACGGATGCCGAGATTACTAGCATTAGTTCGGAGTGTTTGCATTGTTCAAACGTCGGGCCCAGCCCGGCATAGGGTGGGCTCCTCAATCCCGAGAAACTCGCTTGTGATGATTGATCTGGGCGTATTCGCCTCAGCTCGATCTTGGCGCTTCTGTGGAAAAAAATTCTCGCTCTGCCGCGCTGCTACGGTGCTAACTTCTGCATTGCCGGTCTCCTTTTTATCTGTGCCTTGAGCACGTCGATAACTTGGGAGCGTACACGCATCGCGTCCGGAGACCGGTCTTGTCATACCATCTGGTTAGAACACTTGACCTCACCCTTGGGTTATCTGCTAGCGAGTTCTCATTGACACCGCCTACGACGTTAACTACCCTTTCGCAGACGCAGGGAGGCGATTATGGTGGGAAGTTCACTCAACGGAACCGGAACGAGGATTTACGGCAGGCGTGACTTTCGGACTGACGGCTCGTTTGTAACAACCAAATGGATCTCCTTTCTATGGGTTCCATTGATACCACTGCGCAGCATGCGAGTTAAACCCTTAGATACGTCCCCAGTGGATCATTTGGGAGCTTCTATTTTTCTAGCCTTCATGGGCTTGCTGGCATTGAAGTCATCGGGAAAATATGAGGTTCAATCGGAAACCCGCCCAGTCTTGACGCAAGTACTTCACGTCTATGCATTCGTATTCGCTCTTGTTTTGTCGTGGTGGAATCTTGCAAAGAATACAAGCCTCGTCAGTGCAGGGCTGCTCTGTGTCGTTCTTGCCTCGCCCCTTGTCCTCAGAGCCATTGCACGCCGTAATGCGGCAGATCCGCCGCAGGCTCTTGTCGAGAGCGAACAGTGATGAGCGCTATCGCCGGATTTCGACAGCTATGAACTAGAATCGACGACGAAGCGGAGATGAGTATCAGCATGATCCGGGATGAATTCAGCAGCATCGATCTCGTAGAAGTAATTATGGCGATCGAGGAAAGTTTTGCGGTCGAAATACCTGATCATGATGCTGAAGCGATCCGCGGCCCACGCGAGATAGTAAATTGGCTCATAGTCCATCTTGCTGGTAAGGCCATGAGTGATGGAGCTGCGCTACAACTGGAGAACTTATCCAGGCAGCGACGGATGCCTCATCTCATGCAGAACTTGGATAGGACTTGGCAGCCAGATCAGATCAACGCGATTGTCCGGGAAATCTTGCGAGTTCACGGGATGGACGATTGGTCAGATCCCTCTGATCCAGACACATCAGTTCGCGCTCCGTTGAATCCCAGACCGCACCTGCAATCAGGCAGAGCTAGCGTTGTTCCCGATGAACAGCAGTAACGCATTTTCCTCCCGATTCGCAGCCAATTGGTGAAAATCCCATTTACATTCAAATTCCCTTCGTTCCTGAGTCGGGCGACGGCACCCACTTGACGGCACCCCAGTTCAAGACGGGCCATCTCGGTCAACTAAAATACGAAGATGCTCAGTGATCTGGTTATTCGAAGACCACAAACCAGCGAGTACGGCTCGGTACAGAATCTGATAGAGACGGTGGCGAATGAAACATTCAAGGACATATTTGCTCCGAATCCGGTGCCACTGAAGTTCAAAGATGAGGACTGGCCCTTAGCGTGGGTTGCTGTTTCTGATGAAAAGATAGTGGGCGTGATCATAACGAATCAGGAGTGGGTAGACGACCTGTGGGTGCTTCAGGAGGGACGCAGGCAAGGTGTTGGAAGCAAATTACTGGCGAAGGGCGAAGCTGAGATCGCTGCCCGTGGTTACAGAACGTGCCGCCTTCGTGTCGTTCGGTCGAATGCGGTTGCGGTGCAGTTCTACCTTAACCAAGGTTGGCAGCTTGCCCGTGAGTTCGCCCACGAAAAGTATCACCATCCCATGCTCGAGTTGGCTAAGTCCTGTCCGGGCTCTTGAATCGATCATGAGCAGATCGGGAACGGCGTTCGTATGTAGCTGGCGTAATATCGCCGTTTCACTCATCGGCCATGCCGAGAGAGTTTTTTCGGTGTAAAGCCGATTTCAACAGTCAGTTGCGGTCTGCCGGTGATCTACCCGCTTGCAAGAGCAAAAGGAACGCGCATGACGATGTCCGAATCCGAACATTGGTTGTCGATTTCGAACACTCGTACGCGGGCCTCTTAACGGAAGGTTGGTTCGTTTTCAGAGAGTTGCGCTAGGGATTACTGGAGACAGGGTTGCATCCGGGAAGCTGAAAGAAGAGTGCCGAATGCTGACCTTCCTGCAAGACTTTCGCTACGCTGTACGCCAATATCGGAAAAACCTGGGCTTCACCGCGGTTGCGGTGATTACGTTGGCGCTGGGGATTGGCGCCAACACGGCGATTTTCAGCGTAGTGAATGGAGTTCTGCTCCGGCCGTTAACGTTCAAAGATCCCGGCAGGCTGGTGCGGGTGTGGCATGTCCCTCCGGCGAAGAGTTTCCCGGGAATGACAACGTTCTCTGTTTCGGCGGCAAACTATCTGGATTGGGAGCGCCAGAACCATGTCTTCGAGCGGATGGCGATCTATTCGTACCACGGCTTCACTCTGACCGGCGGCGATAAGCCGGAGCAAATTGATGCGTGTGCTGTGACATCGGGATTCTTCGCGACCCTGGGAATTCAGCCTGTGCTGGGCCGGGCGTTTACTCCCGAGGAAGATCAACCCGGCCGGTCCAATGTAGTGGTGCTGA
The DNA here is from genome assembly GCA_963787685.1 of uncultured Acidobacteriota bacterium. Lineage (GTDB taxonomy): Bacteria > Acidobacteriota > Terriglobia > Terriglobales > Acidobacteriaceae > Sulfotelmatobacter. Next base: position 444,619 of record CAWBED010000013.1, on the reverse strand, counting down.
GCCATCGCCTCTGGCAAGAGCATTTCGGATCGAACCCTAACATCGTCGGCCAAAACATCGCGATGGATGGCGGAAGTTATCTTGTGGCTGGCGTGATGCCGGCGAGCTTTCAGTTTCCCGATTTTGCGCAGATGTGGACACCAATGGCCTGGACGGACAAGGAGCGAGCTGTCCGAGGAGAGCATCACTCCGTCGTCATCGCCCGTCTTGCAGCGGGCGTTGATGTGAAGCAGGCTCAGGCGGAGATGAACACAATCTCCAGCCGCCTGGAGCAGCAGTACCCCGAGGATGATAAAGGATGGGGCGCCGTGGTCGTGCCTTTGCACGACGATCTGGTCAGCGATGTGCGACCGGCTCTGCTTGTTCTGCTGGGCGCCGTCGCTTTTGTTCTTCTGATTGCCAGCGTCAATGTGGCCAACCTGGCACTGGCGCGGACTTTCAGCCGTCAGAAGGAAATTGCGATTCGGACCGCTCTGGGTGCCAGTACCACTCGGGTGCTCCGGCAAATCTTTACCGAGTCCGTACTGCTTGCACTCGCGGGAGGTGCACTCGGCCTGACTTATGCTCACGCCGGAGTCCGGCTAATCATGGCCTTTCTCGCGGACAAGATTCCGCACTCGATTGAAGTCGGGCTGGATGCGAAAGTTCTCGGATTCACGGCCGGCATTTCTTTATTTGCGGGAATGCTGGCGGCTGTTCTTCCGGCGTTGCGCTTGACCCGTGCCGACGTGAACCAGTCGTTGAAACAGGGTCTGGGGCGCACGGATGCGAATTCCAGCGGCCAACGCACTCGTAGCATCCTGGTTGTGTCGGAGGTCGCCCTTTCACTGATCTTGCTGGTGGGCGCGGGCTTGATGATCCGCAGTTTTCAAGAACTCCACGGAGTGAATCCAGGATTTGATTCGCACAATGTCATTACGATGACCGCAATGGTCTCGCGCGCGAAATTTCCTGATCCGGCGCAGCAGGTGAGATTCTTCGAGCAAGTGCTGCAGCGCGTGCGAGCTTTACCCGGAGTCGAATCCGCGGGCGTGGTCGACGACATCCCTCTGGATAACGGAGGTTCCCATCAGCCGGTTGCGATTGAAGGCCGTCCGATGGTGCCGATGTCGGAGCAACCGGAGGTCGACGTTCGCCTTGTCAGCGCGGGATACATGAACGCGATGCGGATCCCGATCGTTCGTGGCCGCGATCTCAGAGACACCGATATTGCGGGAAGGCCAGCAGTGATCCTTATCAGCGAATCGATGGCTCGACAGTTCTGGCCAGGTGAAGACGCGTTGGGCAAACGTCTTACGTTGACTTTCTTTCCAGACTCGGTTCGCGAAGTAGTTGGAATTGTTGGCGACGTAAAGCTCGACGGGCTAGATCAAACGCGTCCAAGCGCAGCTCTCTATTTCCCGCTCGACCAGATCTCTGTGCCCTCGAGCGGAGGGTGGAATTCATTTCCGATGACGCTGGTCGTGCGTTCAGGCTCGGCTTCGGGGATGGTTTCTGCCTTGTCGAATGCGGTGCACGAGGTCGATCGCGAAATGCCTTTGCGCGACATCTTGACGATGGACACATTAGTTGCAAATTCGTTGACCCAGCAGAGGTTCAACATGCTGCTGCTCGGCGCATTCGCCGGGCTCGCCCTGTTGTTGGCCGCCGTGGGCATCTACAGCGTGTTGTCTTACAGCGTGAAACGGAGTGTGCGAGACATCGGAATCCGTCTGGCCCTAGGCGCCCGGATTGGGGACGTCATGCGCATGGTCGTCTTTGAAGGCATGAAGCCAACCTTGCTCGGCGTTGCCATAGGCGTGGTTGGGGCGCTTGCTCTCGGGCGGGTTTTGTCTGGCCTGATCTACGGAGTGAAGCCAACCGATCCGGTCACTTTTCTGATCGTCACGATTTTGCTCGCACTGATCGCTTTGTTGTCGTGCATTCTTCCGGCGTATCGCGCGACGAAGGTCGATCCCATGGTGGCGCTGCGATACGAATAACTTGACCGCTGGCTTTCTGGCGTCAATTCCAGTTCTTACGTGAATCTCTGAGGCTCCTAAGATCGAAATCCCCACTCTAACGTCGCAAAATGCGCGACGTTAGAATGGGCCACCCGCGCTTGGCTCTCTCGAACTGCTGATTGTCCGCAACTTGCCCGATCTTTGGTACGATGAAAGGAACGTTGTGCGGGTTCACGACCGAGCATGATTGTGCAGCCGGTTGTGATGGTTGTTTGCCGCGAGTCGTCGATTCGCGCAAGGTGAGGGCGCGTAGCTCAGTTGGTAGAGCAATGCCCTTTTAAGTTCGAATGTTTGTAATCAGAAGTTAGCGGAATGCTCAGGAACCCTCGGGAACGTGCATTCGCTAACTTGAACGAGTGAGACAAACAACTGGACCCACAGATGGACCCACGGCAAACGGGCTGGCGCAAAGCACGGCTGGGTGATGGCAAGCAGCGGAGTGGAGAACAGGGTTAACGGATCGCAAAGATTCCTCCGAATTCTTGGCTTTTTGGACAGTCAAAAGTTTCCTAGTTTTATTCGTCCTGACGAGACGGGTGTTCGGAAATCGGAACAAAATATTCCTGTTCTTTCAAACTGCGGTTTTTTGTATATTGTTGTCCGCTTCCCCCCGAGGTGAATCGAATTACATCCAAAGAGCAAGAGGCGCTTTTTCGTCTTCTCCGGGCGAATGCCACGGCGGGTGATATTCAACTAGAATTGCGACAACAGGGTGTGGCTTTCTCGGCGACGAGCTGGGACGAACTGCTGTCGAAGAGAATTCTGCCCGCTCTCGACTCGGGAGCAATCGATGAGCGAGACTTGAATCGATGGCTCAGGGAAGCCGAGGAATATGGGAGGCAGCATGTTTTTCTATACAAGTGCTCTAAAGCTGCAGCCTCTGAGATCGTCAATGAAGAAGTCGTGAAAAAGACACTCGCCGATCTTGGGCGCTCCGATCTGTTGAACCGACCTAAGATCGTTGAAGTGCCTCCGGAACCAGCCTTGACTGATGTCCGATTCGAAGACGGCATCTTTGGCCGAGCACTGGTCGTGAAGATCGTAGAAACTCGAACGTACGAGCGGTACGTGGGTCAGCAAGAACCCAGTGCAAATCGCATCCTGCGTGAATACGAGAAAGTGAGTTTTCGAGCAGTGAACGTTGCGAGGGTCCACGCAGACGGGTTTGCGGATATTCGCGTCTATTCCCATCGTAACAAGACGGACTATGCAGACGACATAGCCGACCTCCGCAGCCGCTGTAATATCCTCATCCCTCAATTGCGATTCTCCGAGGTCTCTGTTGCGAATGCGAAGTGGAAATTGTGGCACAATCGGAAGTCGTTGACTGATAAAGTCCGCTACACCAGTTCGTTACTTCGAGACAGGTTCGGTACTGTCGTTTCGGCGGCCACAGGGGATGCCGAGGTGAATTTGTTCGACTCGAAAGCGGCAAAGAGCTTGGATGCTTTTTGGGACGACGACGCAATGTGTGATCGCTCAAATTTGTGGTGGTTGAAGGCTGCCCCAACACCTACAAGGGACATCCATACTCTGATGTCTGTGGCCGTCAACGAATTTGCAGTGACCACACAATGCAGCAAAGGGGACTATGACCATGTCTTGGACCAGATTCGCAAGTTCAACGCTTAGCTGGTCAGATAAGAGGCTGCGTGACAAGATCGTCAAGCTGTTCGCGGAAACCAGTCCGCAGCACCGACCAGTGTATACATTTAATCATCTGTATCAGGTGGTGAAGCCAACTAACGCAACCCAGTTGGCAATGGTGTTGACGGAACTGGTAAAAAGCGGAGTTCTGCGTCAATTTGTGAGAGTCGAGTCCCCCGAGACTCACAGTGGGATAGGGGACTACTCATCGATTACAGAAGTTCCCTCCGAGATACACGACGAATCGTCGGATACGTGGCGTAATATCCGGCCAGAAAACCTGAGAGTGATGTACGCCCGTCATGACTGACCATGAGGGGAAAGATCATCCTTCGCCTGCCGATGACTTAAATGCGATCGTAGTCCAGATCGTCGCCAATGTGTCCCGCGTTGCTGCGGCGCAGAGAATGGAGACTCTCCAGTACGAACTCACCCAGATTGACCCCGAGTGGAGGTCTAGCGTGGAGGCTCTGGTTCAGTACAGCCTTGAGACCGGAGTACAGGCAGGACAGCTACAGGCACAAGCTGAAGCTGAGAAGAAGCATCGCGAAACAATGAAAAAGAGGCGCAAATGGCTTGTTTGGTTCTCTCCCATCGCCGTGCTCGTACTTCTCGTATTCCTGTTACCTAGGTTGATGTCGTTGTGGGGAAATGCTTCGGTGGTTGTTCCTCAATCCCATTTTGTGGGTGAGCATGGAGGGAACAAGAAACTCATAGTATTCGTGCACGGTGTGTTGGGAGATATGGATAACACCTGGGTCAATCCCATCACTCACTCATCGTGGCCGGAAATGATAAAGTCCGACAGCGATTTCTCCAGTTACGACGTTTTTGTTTATGGATACAGCACTCCCATCTTCACGGAAGCATCGAGAATTGACGAAATTGCGAAGAGATTCGGACAGCAGCTGAAAGACTGGAAGATGTTCCGTGATTACGAGGAAATCGATTTCATCACCCACAGCATGGGAGGAATTATCACGAAAAAAATGCTGAACAGCCTCAATACTCCTTCCGACTTCGGCTTTCTTCAGAGGGTACATTGCGTTATCTACATGGCTGTGCCGAGTAATGGCGCCCAGTCAGCAGCGCTCGCATCATGGCTCAGCCTCAATCCTCAGTTCAAGTCGATGGATCCGAACAACGCTGCTTCTTTCCTTGCCACCGTGGAAGACGACTGGGCAGCTTTGCTGCGAGCGCGTTCAGACAGATCGCCTTTTCCTAGAACATTCTCCGCGTACGAAAAGCTCCCCATACACGGATTGTTGATCGTTCCGGAACTCTACACTTCAAAGCTAAGTGACGGACCGATCATGGCCTTCGACTATAACCACGCGACTATAGTCAAACCGCCCAGTTCGGAGAGCGACACCTATGAGTGGGCGTCGGCTAGAATCCTACACCAAGACTCGTACGTACGTCCCCAGTACGACGTGAGCAGAACTGAACAGGCCCACCCATCCATCCATTCCCCTATTACTCCCCTAAAGTCTTGGCGGGGGATGGGTTAGATGGTGGCGGGTTCCCTGAGAATCCTCCGTTCGCATGTACACTGTGCGCAAGGGGGGTCCCGGAATCCATAAACCGTTACATTAAGCATTGGCGGAATGCACATTCGAGTTCTTCCATGTGCTATGTCGGAATTGCAAGATAGTGGAACTTTACGAAAAATGCCGGATACGCTGCATCAGGCAGCTACGACGGGATCGTCGCATAATCCGCTTAGCGAACACCCTCGGGCGAATGGAAGGCGAATATGCTAGCATCTCGGTCGTGGCCCGCCGTCCGGATTTCGGGAAACGTGATGAGATCCTAAGTCGTCAGGATCTGGCGGCCTTGCGAGACAGTCTTGCGCACCTCAGCGATGGGCATGTCCGCGACTTCTACCAACGAGCATACGAGCGCTGCCGATTGACCAGCCGGGATTTTCCTCCAGCGCGGGCCATACAGGAACTCGTCCAGGCGTGGAAGCAGTTGCGGAAGTGGCGAGGTCAATGAGTCAAATCCGGTTTCGTCAATCATCGTGGAAAGATGGCGACGCCATTTCCACGGATCGGCGACTTCATTGAGTGGTCGATAGACGCGCAAACAGCGAAGCCACATGTCAGTGACTCACTGTCAACTTGAAAACAACCCCGTTGTCGCTCGTGCCGCCACTCCACGTCGTGCCGTAAAGATTTCCTTTTGAATCGGCAACGACACCTGATCGGGGTTGGCTGCCATCAGCACAGTTCGGGAGGGAGCAAAAGGTGTAGAGCGTATTCACGACTCCAGTCGCTTGGCTGAATTTGTAGACTGCTCCATTAATGAAGGCCCCCGTCTAGTCGCGGGCCCCAATCGTCGTCCCATAAATATTTCCATTTGAGAACGCGAAGGGCCCGTAGGGTGTCGATAAACTGGAACACGACGCGGAGCAGCCGTCCACGAAGAAGTACTGCGTCAATACGTCGTCGCTGCTAAGGACCTCCCACAACCCCGAATAGGAAAGTCCAGAAGCCGATTCGTAGGCGAACTTGCCGTAGAAGTTCCCCGAAGCACTTCGTCCCACGTCGTACAGCTCGCTGCCAATAGCTCCGATACCGTTGTTCAGTATTTTGCTCTCACCGTTTGCCGTCACTTCAAACAGCGTGGTGCCACCGTCGGCCAAGCCGTAAAAATTTCCTTTGTTATCCCGAAACACGTTGCTCGTGGGATAACTCAGCGTAGATGGAAAGCTATACTTGACCGTCTCGACTCCCTCTGGAGTTACTTCGAAGATGGTTCCATAGGGAGTCGTTCCGCCGTAGTTGGTCATACCGTAGAGGTTGCCGTCCGCAGCGAACGTCAACGGCCCGGCCGGGATATAGCCATCGGTGGACGACTGGCCAAACTTGTGCAGAGCCACGTACTTCTTCGTCGCTGTGTCGAACTTGAATACGACCCCTCCCCAGGATTCGCCGCCGACAATAACGCCGCCCTGATTCGTCGTGCCATACAAGTCGCCCGAGGAACTGATCACCAAACCCCAGGGATAATACCCAGAGTTGGGAGAACTATAGCCTCTTGGGTTAAAGCTGTACAGGGTGCTGAACACACCACCGGCGCTGACTTCGAATATGCTTCCTACACCGTAAGTCCCGCCTAAATACGTCACTCCGTAGAGGTTTCCGGCAGAGTCTATCACTAAGTTGGACGGACCTAGATTGGCCGATGGAAAGTTGTACAAAACACTCTCTGTATACGTCTGTGCCAGCGATTTGCTGGGCGAGTACACAACCAAAGCGATCAGCGAAACAGCCAATACGGTAAGCGAACAGGGTTTCATACTGCCTCCCGAAATGTTGAAATTTGATTACCCCGGGAACCCTTTGGATTTTATTCCGTGCAGCATACCAGCTAGCCAGCGCACCATCAAGGGCCCTAAGCGTTGGTCTCATAGGACGAAATGCGAATAGGGTACCCGAAAAAGGACACCTTCGACCCCCTAGTTCGATCAAGCGCTAGAAGTGTGACATCCGACAGTCATTCTCTTGTAACGCCATTTCTCATCAATCGCTTAGGAATCTGAGAGACCATTTTGCATCGGGCGAAGAAGGTGGAAGACTCAAGAGGAGTTCAGACTTCGTGCGGATCAAGAAGTTACGGATACCCGCGTCGTGCGTAGATCGTAGCGTACAAAATAGTTAGCGCGGTTCGTACTGCAAAGCGATGCGGTGCGGATCTTCCTCTATGCCGGGTTTTCCCATCAAATAAATTCACGTTTCAAAATGACGCAAACACGCTAACGAGAGACTATCCTCGCGCACCGTAAAGAGTTAGCAGAGATGTGGTGAGTACGGAGTACGCGCAGTATGCGCAGGATATGCTACTTGCGCCGACCATCAGTCCCAGCCACCGCAAGGAATGCCTTGAGCAATGGTTCCCCCGCCCTTGCCAGTCGCAGGCAGGCGCGGAGCACTTGCGAATTTGATACATCGTAACCCGATTCGCCTTGAGTCATGAGCCACGATGCAAGCCTGCGGGTTCGTTGCAAGTCTTCAGGGCGCAGGTAGAGGTTTGTTGGCTTGCCACGATTCGGTTCCTTCTTCTTGATGGTCATTGCGCGTGCTCCATGATGCGCGACACCTGTATAGCAGACCACGAACCGCCCCGCGCTGTCATAATTCCGCGCTGATTAAGACCGGCAGCGATCTGAGACAGTGTTACCAGCCCCGTGCCCTTAATCTCGTCGATGACTGGCAGCAGATCAGCCGCACGTTGCCTTGCCTTGGCGCTACGCACAGCGTTCCCAGCTCGTGAACCTTGCTGTTGAATTGCTAAGATATTTCCTCGATCTCCGCCAAGCGTTACATTTCGACGTTTCGCAGCCGCTAGCGCTGCCTTAGTCCTTTCGCTAATTAACCTTGCTTCGTATTCCCCGATGACGGCCAGCATTTGCAGCATCATTCGATTAGCCTGTGGGAAGTCCACAGCAACAAACTCACAGCCGGATTCCAGAAAGTTGCTCACGAAGGAGACCGACCTAGCTAGCCTATCCAGTTTGGCAACTATGAACGTAGCATTGTGAACTCGGCAAGCTGCCAGAGCAGCCGCTAGTTTCGGTCGGTCCTTGTGTGTGCCGGACTCGATTTCGATAAACTCAGCGCACAGCTTTCCGCCAACGCTAGCAATGTACTGAGCCAGGGCTTCTCGCTGTGCTTCCAGACCAAGCCCCGATCGTCCCTGCTTTTGCGTGCTTACTCTCAGATAGCTGACGTACTTTGTCATACGTTCCTTTCACACCGTCCCAGCAATGTCCGTTGCTAAGATCGTTAAAACGCACAGTACGCTCTATGCGCATAGTGTGTCAAGACAACAATACCCTCTGCATGTATCATCAAGGAGAAGAGTGACGACGCACGCATTAGAAATTAACGCTCATTCCGCGTGTGCGTCTCGTGGAATCGAAAGGCTTACGAACCTGGCATCACAGTATCTGTACGTCGCGAGGGCTAGTAGCACAGGGAAGACTCAGTGTTGGGCGCGTGAGCACTCCGTTAGTACGCCGTGGGGAGCATTGTAGATACCTAGTTCTTGCGACTGGGAAACACTTATCGCGTGTCCTGCTTTTCCCTTGACATGAATGTCCGTTTGTGCTTGACCTACACACCCTACAGAATGTATACTATTTACAGTAGAAATAGCGCCGCCGCGCCTTCAGTCGAGCCGACTCCGCAACCGTCACATGCAGTTCCAAATCTGACGTTAGTTATCCCAATCAAGTATTGAAGTTCAAGGGCAGCATTTTGCGCCGAGCGGACGCAGCCCGCAGTGCTCCGCCCAATTTGAACGAAACGAGTACTAAATACCAATGTTCATTCAATCCGAAAAACTACTGACCAAACGCCAGCGAGACATCACCACAGCTAGCTACGCGTTTCAATTGGCTTTTGGCTGCGAGTCTCCACTACTCCGAGTCTGCACGTGGCTCTCGCATGGCGGTGTCTAGAACACCTTGTGGTGCATCTACCACGTCCAAAACATCCCAAGCAATACCGCACTCACAACCCTGAGGATGCGATATGGCATGAGCTACGGCGTCTAGTGCCGAATACAGCTGCGTATCAGCCGCGTCCTCGCGCAGTAGCAGCGTAGAGCTTTCCCAGCAGTCAAATCAAAACCACAACTAGACTGCCCGAGTTTACCTGCACCCGTTCTACTCCGGACAGGAATTCTGTACGTCCGTCATCCCTACGCGGATCAGAGAGCACAAGGAATACTTACATGGCATCTTCTTCAGCAGTACCTGCCGCGGTAGCGCCGATTACACCTGGTTATGATCGCGGCGAGCCCGCGCCAGTTGTGCCGACTCCGGCACCATCGTCTGCAGCCGTCAAGGAACCAGAACCTGCCCCAGACTATAAACCCGTCACGCTAACGCAGTGTCTCTTGAACGAAATTATCCGCATTTCTCAAGGAAGTGCGGCGTCTTCGCTGCGCGTTGAGAACGCTAAACTAAAACTATCGTTATAGCAAGCCCTTCTAGCTGCAAATCCCTACGCTACCGAAGTCTAAAAACTGAAAGCACAGTTGGACGGAGCGCAGCTGAGTCTTTCTGATCTGGCGCAGTAGCGCACTACCGAACGTTTAGAATCTGCAATTTTGTAGCACGCAGTACAGCAGCTATTCGTCTATCCAGCGCAGTCGTCCCTGCTCTTATCTGATAAAGACGCGCTGTTGAAGGATGTCGAAGTGTACGCCATCAAGGTCGCAGCTGCGGTTCAATCCCTCGCTTCGAAAAACGCCCATCTCGTCAAGGGTGAATGTTTGCCAGGGAGCGGTTCTGGCCCTGCGATGTCTTTGCCTGCTGACGTGAAATTGTAGACGTATTTTGGAAGGTCATCAGACGCACGCGCAGCGAACAAACTGGCCTTGACCAATCCGCAAATGTACCGCTCCTTGCGGGCGCAAGCGGTCAGAAAGGGGTTGATCTAATGAGATCCCTGCGTACATGTAAGCACTGTAGGTACCAGAACACTTGTGTCGAAGTGGGATGTGAGTTCTTCTACACTCTCAGCTATCTCTACAAGCTAACTTTTACTCTGTAACAGTCTTCCAACTCTCTTTGAGCTTCACAACTGTTCAAGCAATATGCCTCAAAGTATGAGTCTCTTCTGCTCTAATCAGTGAAAGCTGTAAAGCTAGCGCCTAAGTTGTCTGACTTTGCCGCAACACTGCGGGTTTATTTGCCTCTATTCTAACTTCGCCTCGATTACTTATCCGTTATTACATCTCGCACTACTCTAACTGCGTCTTAGACTGCACACTGCTGTCATCTGTTCCCCTTTTCCCTTTGCCAGCCTCTTTTCTTTTACTTTACTTAGACTAGTAAATTTCAATGAAACAAAAACATCAACCTGACTTTACTTCGCACTGAAGCACTTAATGCTATACACTCCCACATATCTCAGCTATTTCTTAGCTAGTCAACGTTGCAGTAATGCTCTTAGCCCACTTTACTCAAAGTATTCGCTCCTAATAGTTCTTGTTCTTCTGTCATTCTAGTAGTTTGTCAGCCTGCTCTTCCCTCTCCCAGCAGTTATGACATTATATCTCCTCAACCCCTTCTTATGTTATTCCTCTTAAAATATTCTATTTGCCTATTAGCCTACCCAGCTAACCAACAAACTAAATATTCCTTGCTATGCAGCTTACTCTTTTATTTTCTTCAGTCTCATCAGACTATGCCTTCTTACTCCTCTCAAAGCTTCTGCTCTGTGTAAACCTCTGCCTAGAATTGAATCTCTTAAAGCTCTTGCTAAATTAACAGCTTGAGCAATACACTAAACATGCAGTCTGTGCTATATGCATTCTAACCCTTTCTATCCTATATCCAAGCTGTACAACTGCTCTCCTTTCATCCTAAGACTTTGCAGCTTCTCTCTCTATCTTTAGAGCTGCCTGCTATTCACATCTTTAGATACTATCTGTTTCTAGTCACTGCGCTATATCAGTTCGTTGCTTTACACTCCACTATCCAGTCCTTTTTCTTGAACTGAAATTACTCTAATTAGACCACTCTAACTTTTTCAACACTTAAGCTTTATGCTCAGAAGCGCAAGCACTGCGCAGCTGTTTATACTCTGCTATATCTAGAGACAGACTTCAAATTCAAACTATCCTACTCAAATAAATCATCTATACTGTGTTATAGTATCCACTAAAGCATCTGCTCTAAAATCTTGCTAGTTCCGTTGCACTACTATCAACCTTTAAACCATAACACCTCTCACCATTGCTTAACTATTTACCCACTACCTTTAAAAGTAAATGACAGAGAACTTAAGCAAATCCTACTCTACACTCACTACCTACTCTGTGTACCTGCGTAATTATATTGTGCCTAAGTGTATCTAGTTCTCTCTGTCTGACTTGCTTACAGTCTCTGTCTAGTATTATCTCCTCACTCTCTCACTTTCGAATGTCAGCCTAGCTAAAATCAGTAATCTCATGTCCACTGTATTCTATCACTCTATGCTTTACTAGTTATCTTACATAAACCCTATTCTACTTTTGCTCCAGTCTTCCAAACTTTAGCTTACACCCTACTTTTTTACAGCATAGTAAATCTAGTCCCTTCTGTCTAAGCTATACTTCTTCTACTACTTCATATCTTTTCTCTCCTCTGTAACTTATCTTCTCTTCAGCTAACTGCTTTCCTTTTAGTGTTAGTACTAGACTTGCAGCGAGAGAGATTTTCCTCACCCGTGCTATTATCTTCAGCACGTCTGCCCTCTGTACAGCAGCATCTCAGAAACCCATTCCAATATACTCTTTATTTTCCGCCCTACTGCTTTACTATCTCTTACTATGCCCTTACTATCAAGACAGCTATTACTTCTTTTCATCTGCTCAGAAATACTTCTCTCAACCTCTGTTTCCTAGCTCAGCAATGTCAAAGCACATCCTTCCCTCTGCTAAGCTGTCAGTTATCTTTTATCACTTTCTCTCTCTCTTTTTCATTCTCTCTTTCTCTACTCTTCTAAATAATTTGATACTTTAAAACTATGCATTAATCACTGCTCACTCTTACATCAAAATACTCTCTACTTTTACACTCAAATTATCCATAACTCCACACAATTATCACATTACCCTATACCCACCTCCAATAATCTCATCTTATTCCAGGTGAGGGCGCGTAGCTCAGTTGGTAGAGCAATGCCCTTTTAAGGCATGGGTCGCAGGTTCGAGTCCTGCCGCGCTCACCAAGCCCTTCTCAGCAGTTTCGTCCGATTAGCCTCCAGCTGTTTACGGTTGTAGTCCCCTCCAGCTGCACCCTTCCTAAGCGCGGATCGGGACACGAAGCATCAACTTTTTCGATAGGGAAGCGTTCTAGGCGACGGGGACCGGTACGTTGACGAGCGGCAGGCGGGCGGTCACGAGCGTGCCTTCTCCGTGAGATTGGATTTCGAAGTGGCCATTCAGTTGGCGGACACGTTCGCGCATGCCCTGAATGCCAACTCCATAGCGAAAATGTTGCGAGCCGTTCTTGGCTGGCGGCATGCCTTTTCCATAGTCCTGTACTTCAAGCTTGATCTCATTGGGGGAACTGATGACTCGAATCGTGGCCTGTTTGCTGCCGGAGTGCCGATGAATGTTGGTCAGACATTCCTGGACGACGCGAAATAGAGTCATCTCCAGATCAGGCGATAGGCGCCCCAGGTCCGAGGCTAAGTCTAATTGCACGTCGATCTTACTGCGCTGCGCAAAGCCTTCGACGAACCAGCGGAGAGCCGAAGGCAATCCCGCTTCGTCCAGCAATGGCGGATGCAGAAGATATGAAACTGTGCGGAGTTCGGCCGAAAGCTGCTGAAGGAAGCTTAGACTCTCACGAATTCCTTTCGAGAATTCCGCACTGAGTTTTTCGGCCTCCGATTCCATGGGAATGAGATTCATCTGAATGGCGGCGATGATTTGACCCGCGCTATCGTGAAGTTCGCGTGCAATGCGACGGCGTTCTTCATCCTGGGCGTGCAGCAGTTTCCCGGTCAATTCGCGAGCCCATTGCGCTTCCTCGGCCTGTTTGCGGTCGGTCACGTCGGTGTGCGTCCCGAGCATACGGACGACGACGCCATTCGCATCTCGAACTAAGCGGCCGTGGGAAAGGATCCAGCGCAGCTCTCCATCGGGGCGAATGGCGCGGTATTCGAATTGAAACTGATCGCGAGTGGGATCTTGCAGCGCGTGTTCGGCTTCGTCACGAAGGCGCTCCCGCTCGTCCGGATGAAACAACGAACTCCATTCGTCGGCTGTGATGTGATTTCCCGCGGGATTGAAGCCATAAATAGAGGCCATCTGAGGATTCCAGGCGCCACGCCTCTCGATGACGTCCCAGTCGAACATGGCAGTTCGCGAAGATTCGAGCGCCATCGCCAGCTGAGTCTGGCTTTCGCGCAGCGCTGCTTCCACCCTTTTGCGCTGGGTGACGTCGCGGGCAATTTTGGAAGCACCGACGATGCGGCCTTTCGAATCGCGCAGAGGAGAAATAGTGAGGGAAACGTTGAGCCGGCCGCCTGACTTATTAACCCGGATGGTTTCGTAGTGCTCGATGCGCTCACCCAGGCGAAGCCGACGGATGATTTCCGTTTCTTCGTCGCGCAGTTCGGGAGGAATAATGATCGTGATGGGACGGCCAACCGCTTCTTCGGGGGAAAATCCGAAGATGCGCGTGGCGCCCGCATTCCAACTGGTGATCGTGCCGTTGAGGTTTTTAGAGATGATGGCGTCATCGGAGGATTCGACGATGGCGGCGAGCCGCGCTTGCACATGCTCTCCGTCGCGTCGTCCGGAAATATCCTCGACAACGGAGATGAAGTGTTTCATGCGTCCACTCGAGTCGCGGGCGGCGGAAACACTCAGGCTGACCCAGACGATGGATTTGTCCTTGCGGATGTAGCGCTTCTCCATCGTGAAGTTCGGCACCTCCCCGGTTCTGACTTTCTCCGTTTCGACGAGATCGGCGGCGAGGTCGTCAGGATGCGTGATGTCCTGGAATGTAAGCTGCATCAATTCTGATTCGGTGTATCCGACGATTTCGCAGAGCTTTTTGTTGACGCGGAGCCAACGGCCTTCCGGACTGACGTGTGCGACACCCACGGCGGCCAGTTCAAATGTGGAACGATAAACCTGCTCGCTCTCACGAAGAGCCTGCTCGAGTGCCGTGCTGCGCTGCAGAACCTCCTGCACGTCGATAGGCCGCTCAACTCCGGAGATGGCAGGGTCACAAAAGGATTCGTGCCGGGAGACTTTTTCCAGTGCCGCCATGAGATTTCGAGAAACCGAGGATTTGATCACGTATCCGCGGGCGCCCGCTTTGAAAGCCTGGCGAGCCATCTCGGGAGAATCGTGCTGGCTGAGAATCATGATTTCGCACGAGGGAAGGAGGCCGCGGAGCACCCGGGTCGCTTCGAGTCCATTCAGGGTGGGCATGCTGACGTCCATGATGACGACGTCGGGAATCAATTCGCGCGCCTTGTCGATCGCCTCGCGTCCGTCCGAGGCTTCGCCACACACCACGCAGTCGGGTGCTCCCCGGAGCAGTCCGATCACACCTCTTCGGACGACTTCATGGTCATCGACCACAAGCACTCGCATCCCTGGACCCTCACAGATCATTCGGAAGAAAGCAACGGTAACACGACTGCGGACGCAAGCGGGGGGATCGCAGCGACCTTGAAAGCAACACGAACGACATATTGTAAATAGGGCGAAGAAGAATGCCGAATACAGCGGAGACTGTATGTTGCAGAACGCAGCAGACAAGGGGTATTGCCATGAGGCGAGAGCTGTCGGCCTGTCCTCCCGGGTAGGGTTTGAAAACCCAGCCAGTCTTGGAGGGCCTTGAAACCGACTTGCGCGAAACGGAGTGCGCCCATAAGATAGCTGCGCTGCGTAACGTCCCTCGGCATGATCGGCCAGACGATTTCCCACTACCGGATATTGGAGAAGCTCGGCGGAGGAGGGATGGGTGTTGTCTACAAGGCCGAGGACACGAAGCTGAAACGCTTCGTGGCATTGAAGTTCCTTCCTGACGATGTAGCCAAAGATTCGCAAGCCCTGAGCCGGTTTCAACGAGAGGCGCAGGCCGCCTCGTCTTTGAATCATCCAAACATCTGCACGATTTACGAGATCGATGAACACGACGGGAACACGTTCATCGCGATGGAGTATCTGGAAGGGCAGACGTTGAAGCATCGCATCGGCGGGCGTCCCATGGATGTGGAGACCCTGCTCGCGATCAGCATTGAGATCGCGGATGCGCTGGACGCTGCGCACAGCCGAGGCATCATTCACCGCGACATCAAGCCGGCAAATATCTTCGTCACCAAGCGAGGACAGGCGAAGCTTCTGGATTTCGGGCTGGCGAAGCTGGCGCAGAGCACCGAGCACACTTTAACGGCGCAGGAAGGCGCGATGACAAGCCCGGGGTCGACCATCGGGACAGTCGCGTACATGTCGCCGGAGCAAGTTCGCGCCGAAGAGTTGGACCCGCGCACCGATTTGTTTGCGTTTGGAACGGTCATCTACGAGATGGCGACTGCGCAGATGGCGTTTACGGGAAACAGCAATGGAGTCATTTTCGAAGCCATCCTGAACCGCGCGCCGGCGCCGGTGGAGAGTTTGAATCCGGCCATTCCGGAGAAGTTGAACGAGCTGATTTCGAAGTCGCTGGAGAAAGAGCGCGAGATGCGCTACCAGACGGCGGCGGAATTACGCGGAGATTTGAAGCGCATCAAACGCGGGCTGGAGAGTTCTCGCATTCGCGCGGCCAGCAGCTCGGGGACCTCGGCGGTGTCAGCGGTGAGTGTTCCGGTGAGACCTTCGTCCAACGAACTGGTGCGGAAAAGTAGGGCATGGATGGTGGCGGGTGTTGCCGCAGCCTGTGCGCTGCTGGCCGGGATCGCGGTAGGAGCTTTGCTGCTAAAGCAGCCTGTGAAGGCGGAATTTGCAGCGTATCATCCGCTGACGTTCCGGCGGGGCATCGTGCATTCTGCGCGATTTGCTCCCGACGGAAAGACGGTGATTTACAGCGCAGCCTGGGAAGGCAAGCCGCTGGATCTTTTCACGACGCGCCCGGAGAGTCCTCAGTCGCAGCAAGTGGAACCGAAAGGCGCAGATGTTCTTGCGGTTTCGGCTTCGGGTGAGATGTTACTCGCGCTGCAGAGCAAGCCGCGAGATTCATCCTTCTTATATGCAGGGACGCTGGCGCGAGTACCACTGGTGGGCGGCGCTCCGCGCGAGATCCTGAATGATGTGGAATGGGCCGACTGGTCGCCCGATGGAGCGAATGTGGCGATCGTCCATGAGGTTGGCGGACGGAAGCGGCTTGAGTTCCCGATGGGCAAAGTGTTGTATGAGGCGGAGGGTTGGATTGGGAATCCGCGAGTGGCGCCGGATGGGAAGACGGTGGCGTTTGTCGATCACGTACAAGTAGGCGACGACGGCGGTGCCGTGGCGGTGGTGGATCTGGCGGGCAAGAAGACGTCGCTATCTGGAGGATGGGACAGCATCCAGGGGCTGGCATGGTCGCCGGATGCAAGCGAAATCTGGTTCACGGCAACGCGAACGGGAGGCGACCGGTCTTTGTACGCGACGTCGCTCTCTGGGATTGTGCGGTTGCTGGCGCGTGTGCCGGGCGAATTGACGATTCACGATGTTGGCAAAGAAGGGAACGTGCTCATGACGCGCGGAAATGATCGCGCGGGCATGATCGGGCTAGCACCGGGAGCAGCGAAGGAAAGGGACCTCTCGTGGCTGGATTGGTCGGTGCCGGGAAGTTTGTCGCCCGACGGAAAACAGATTCTCTTTCAGGAGTCAGGCGAGGGCGGCGGGCCGAAATACGCAGTCTACTTACGGGACACGGATGGATCTCCGGCGATCCGGCTGGGAGAGGGAAGTGGGTTGTCGTTGTCGCCCGACGGGAAGTGGGCGTTGTCGAGGCTCAACATTACGCCGTCTCCGCTCGTGCTTTATCCGACTGGTGTCGGCGATATGAAGAAGATGAAGGACGATGGGCTGAATCACGTCTCTATGGCTTTCTTGCCGGACGGAAATCGTATTGTTTTTGCCGGCACAGAGCCGGGGCATGGCTTGCGTTTGTATTGGGAGTCGCTGGACGACGCGAAGGCGCACGCTTTCAGCCCTGAAGGAGTTGGCTCTGGTTTCGTCCTGTCGCCCGATGGCACGCAGGTTGCTGGGCGTGGGCCGGATCAGAAGATCTACTTCTATCCCGTTGCCGGGGGAGAGGCGAAACTTTTGCCGGGGCAGCAGCCCGGTGAGCGAGTGACCGGATGGTCGGCCGATGCACATTCGATTTTCCTCATGGAGCGAGGCCAGATTCCTGCCGATGTGATTCGGATGGATCTGGCGAGCGGGAAAAGAACCTTGTGGAAGACAATGGAACCCGCGGACGCCGCCGGAATCGATACCATCGGGCGCGTGTTGGTTTCCGCCGACGGCAAGTCGTACGTGTACGGATATAACCGGACACTTTCGGATTTGTACCTGGTACTGGGATTGAAGTGATCGCTACCAGCGGCCGCCGATGCGTTCGCGAACAACGAGCACTACCAGCCCCACGACAACCAGGAAACCAGAAATGGCGGCGAGCATCCGAAGCAGGCTTCGATCGTGAGTCTGGCGCTCGACCAGCGGTAAATTCACCAGCGTGCTGGTAATCGAAGCGAACACGGTCGCGATTCCTGCGACGTCGGGTGAAAGCTTGCCGTGTATCGCCATGGCGGCTGCGGCGGCAGTAGTGCTGGCGCTGCTGACCATCCCACCTAGAAGGCTCAAAGCCAGAAATCCAAATTTTCCCAGGTAACGCGCGCCGATGGTGCCGATGACCTGCATGAGCACGAAGAGAGCGCCGAACTTGAGCACATATTTCAGGGAAACCGGTGAGGACACATGGAGCGGCTTAACGACCTGCGCACCGGCATCGCGTTTTTTCCAGGCGAAATACGCGGCGACGATCGTCATGGCAAGGATCGGCCAGAGCGCGATGGGAGCGGCGGCGGGCGCGAGGATCGCGAGGATGACGAGATTCCTCAGGAACATTGCGACGGAGGTGATGAGCACGAGCGCAACGGCCATCCCGCTGCTTCCCTGAGTGAGCAAGCGCGCGAGTTCGGCGACGGTCGCGGTGCTGTTGACCAGGCCTCCGAGGCCGGCGGTGTAATAAAGACCGCGGTTGGCGAACAGGCGCAGCAGGACGTAATTGAGGAAGCCGAGGCCAGCAACGATGATCACGATGATCCAGGACTGACGCGGATTGAGAAGCTGCCAGCTATCGACAAAACGGTTCGGGAGTAGCGGATAGATAACGAAGCCGATGAGCCCGAGCAGGACTGCGCCGCGAACCTCCTCTGGAGCAAGATCGCCGGCGAAGCGATGCAGTTCCGTTTTCCACGCGAGGAGCATGGTCATAATGATTGCGGAAGCAACGGGGGTGAAGAGATGTCCCTGACCGACCAGAACTCCGCAGATGAAGGTCACGACCAGAGCGACGGAAGTGGTCATTTCGACGGATCGCTCGGCTAACAGGCTGCGAGCGTTGATGCAGGCGACCAGTACGAATACTCCGGCGAGTCCGACGATGGCGAATTGCGTTGAGACGAGGGCGGCGAGCATGCCGAGCAGCGCAGTGATGGAAAACGTGCGGACGCCGACTTCCTTGTGAGCCCAGGCACGTTCGAAGCCGACAAGCAGGCCGATCCCCAGGGCAATGGAGACCTTCATCGCAATTTCAGAGGGCGGAAAGATCATCGATCACGAACAGACGAAACGAGATTAAACGACGCTTTATCCATGATGCTAGACCATTGTTAGCGGTTGCGTGCGGTATATTGTCGCCGTGAAGAAAACTCTTCTCTGGCAATTGATCGCGCTGATGGTGGTGATCTGCATGGAGATCTCGGCGCAGGCACAAACCTACAAATATTTTCGGCTCGGAAACCAGAAGGACATCGAGACGAAGCCGGAAGCCGGGATTGCAATGATGGGAGGGGGCAGCGATTTGGATGAAGCATTTCGCTGGTTGTGCAACAAGGGAAATGGCGGCGATTTTCTGATTCTACGGGCACGGGGCGACGACGATTACAACTCGTACGTGAATGGCCTCTGTAAGGCGAATTCGGTTGCGACCTTGATTATTCCGGACCGCACGGCAGCGGAAGATCCGGCAGTCGCGGAGATCATTCGCAAGGCGGAGGTTGTGTTCGTCGCGGGAGGCGACCAGGCGAATTACATTCGCGGATGGAAGGGAACTGGAGTGGAGAAGGCGATCAATGTCGACATTGCCGCCGGGAAGCCGATTGGCGGGACGAGCGCGGGACTCGCGGTGCTGGGCGAGTTCGTCTATGGGGCGTTGGGGGATAAGCCGGATGACAAGGATCTGGCTTCGGGGCAAGTGCTCGCCGATCCTTATTATGAGCGAGTGACCCTGGAGCGGAATTTTCTCAGAACTCCGCGGCTGGAAAATTTGATTACCGATTCGCATTTTGCGAAACGCGACCGCATGGGCCGAACTCTGGGATTTCTGGCGCGGATTATTAAGGACGGATGGAGTTCGTCTCCGCGGGAAATCGCAATTGACGAAAAGTCGGCGGTGCTGGTCGAAAAGGATGGGAAGGCGGTCGTGGTGGGGACAGGGAAGGGCGCCTATTTCCTGCGTCCGACACAGGCGCCCGATGTTTGCGAGAAGGGAATTCCGCTGACATTTCGCGGCATCAGCGTCTATCACGTGAAGACGGGCGGCCACTTCGATTTGAATTCGTGGACTGGCGAGGGAGGAACGGCGTATTCCCTGTCAGTGATACAGGGGAAGAT
This sequence comes from uncultured Acidobacteriota bacterium, assembly GCA_963787685.1. Lineage (GTDB taxonomy): Bacteria > Acidobacteriota > Terriglobia > Terriglobales > Acidobacteriaceae > Sulfotelmatobacter. The sequence goes on along the minus strand of CAWBED010000013.1, from coordinate 424,619 downwards.
CGAGAGTGCGCAGGGGACGTCGGTTTATTAACTACGGACGCGTTTTGCGCGAACTCTGTCCCGCTGGTTCTAATCGTGATGCATTTTTCTAGCCTCAGGAGCACAGCGGACTGGTGAGCCGATTTTTCGAAATCGGTGTCATCTGCCAAGCGTCGAGCGATATGAGATCAGCATTTCCCTCCAACTTCAAACGAAGTGAAGTCGTCGGAATCTCATAAATGCGAGCGGTTAGAGCTGTTGTTTCGTTGGCGAAGACTTCCAGCACGGATCCATCGAGATACAGGTGCAGGCGGACAGGAGAACCGGGAGCGCCGGAAAGCGGCGCGGTGACGGAATTAACGCGTAGCTCGCGCATCGCGGATTTCCTGGTGCACGCGAAGGTCACGAACGGTTTGCCGTCTTCGGCTTGCAAGGTGAGCGAGAATTCATCGGCCTTGGGCAGGACACGCAGATCTAACTCGGCCGCCAGATCGTGGATGCGGAGCGTTTCGACAATTTTCTGGCGTGAAGCAGCATCGTTATCGCGGCTGATACGTTACACGGGGACCGCGGAGTTTTTGGACTGCCGGCGCCATTTCAGTTTGAAGTTCGTTTTGCGCGTTCAGCGAGAGCACACGCGGCAACGACATCGCTCCCGCCCATCCAGCGGCGATGAGATCGGCGTCGGGACGGGTTTCAGGAATCCATCCCCAGAGAATGCGGTTACCTTCACGATCGAGCATGGTTTTCGCCGCATAGTACGAGCCCCAGTCGACGACTCCTTCTTTCTCGGGCGTGAATCGCTGGTTCGCGTAGACGCCGACTTTCCAGCGAACCTTACCCATTGTCGAGATGAGCAACACATGCTTGTTGCCAAGAGGAAAAAAGTCGGGACACTCCCACATGTCTCCGGTGTCGACGGGGTTCACGGTCTTCTTTCCGCTCGGTGAGCCTTCGACGAGTGGATGAAGGTACGTCCAATGACGCAGATCGGGCGATGAATAAAGGAGGATCGAGCCGCCTTTTCCGCGGATGCCGGAGCCCAAGATGAGCATCCAGTTATTGCCTTCGCGCCAGAGAACAGGATCGCGGAAGCCGGTTACGTCGAGTCCGGGTGGAGGAGCGGCGATCACCGGCGCTGGGAGTTTCTTCCAAGTGCGCAGGTCGTCATCTTGCGCGACGGCGAGACACTGGGTTTCGCGCCAGATATGGACGCCATCGCGAAGGGTGGCTTCGGCATTCGGTTACTGGTGGCGCCACGCCGGTGTAGATCATTGCAGGCCGGCCGTTGTCGAGGACCGCGCTCCCGCTAAAGACGCCATCCTGATCTGGACCGCCCGAAGTCGGCGAGATGGCGATCGGTTCATGCTGCCAGTGAATGAGATCGGGGCTGGTGGCGTGCGCCCAATTCATATTTCCCCACACCGCGGCTTGCGGGTTGTACTGATGAAACATGTGATAGCGGCCACCGAAATAGATCGGACCATTGGGATCGTTCATCCAGTTATGCGCGGGAAGCAGATGATATTGGGGGCGAAGGGGATCGCTGGCCAGCTTTTTGCAGAGCGCAGCGGTGTCGTTGTCAGATGACGCAAGCAGTCGCGCCCACGCCGGAACCAATGCAGCTGCGGCTGAGAGTTGGAGAAATGATCGGCGGGAACGGTTCATGGTCTCGTGCGCACGGCTATCGGCGCGAACCTAAATCTATCACCACGAAGGACACGAAGTTACGCGAAGGAATCGCAGCGCAGACGCGGCGAGTTCGATCATTGTCCTTCGATATAATCCGAGGAAGCGCAGGATAATTCTTATCTTTCTACATCATTCAGCGATCGTGGCGCCGAAATTCCTCAGCATCGCCGTCCTCAGCGTGTTCATCGCATGCAGTGGAATTGCCGGGGCGCAGGGCGGGGCGCCGACGAAGTCCGCAGAGCAATCGGCATTGCAGCGCGGGCAAGCGGCGCTTGGCAACGGCGACATCGCAAAGGCACGGAGTGAATTTGAAAAGGCGGTGCGGTTGGCTCCGAGCGATGCGGCCGCGCAGGCTGCTCTCGGATGGGTTCTGGCGCAACAGGGAGAAGGCGACGCGGCGCTCACACATCTGCGGGCGGCGCTGAAAGCGAAACCTTCATTCGTCGATGCGCGCTTGACGCTGGCTGGAGTGCTGGCGCAGCAGGGCAAGACGGCAGAAGCCGAGCGAGAAGCTCGTGCCGCAGTGAAGATGGCTCCGGACAATGCGGAGGCGCATCGTACGCTGGCAAGGATTCTGAGCCAGCGTCCGGGAGATGAGGCGTTGGCGGAGATGAGACGCGCGGTGGAGTTGGCTCCGCAGCGCGCGGATTTGCACGACGAACTGGGCACAATTTTGGCGCAGCAGAATCAGTTTCCCGAGGCGGAGAGCGCATTCAAGGAGGCATTGCGTTTGCAGCCGAATTTGGAGTCGGCGCATTTTCATCTCGGCGTCGTGCGCTTGCAGCAACAGCAACTCGAGGAAGCCGCGAACGAACTGCAGCAAGCCGTGAAGCTGGCTCCGCAGGATGCGGCGGCGCACTATTACCTGGCAAAAACTTTCACGGCGCAATCTAAAAGCGCGGAAGCGCTCGACGAATTGCGGAGGTGTGCCACGCTGAAGCCGGATTGGTACGAGTTGCAGACGGAATTAGGAATTGCGAGCCAGCGCGCGGGGGATATCGATGGAGCGATTGCGGCGTTCAGCGAGGCGGTGAAGCTGCGTCCGGATGATGCTGAGACTTACGACAATCTCGGATTGGCGCTGCTGCAGAAGGGCGACGCCGAAGGAGCGATTCCGAAATTCAAGACTGCGGAGCAAATGCGTCCTGATGATGGGATGTTGCGCGGGAATCTGGCGATTGCATATTTGCAGCTCTCGAATTTTGATGCCGCCGTTACCGAACTGGAAGGCCGGGTTGAAGCTCGCTGCCGGGAACGCATCTCTGCACTACAATCTCGGGCTTGCCTACAAATTAAAGGATCAGCTCGACAAGGCGGTACCGGAATTTCAGGAGGCGATCCGCTTGCAGCCTGATCTCGCCGATGCGCATTACACATTAGGAATTCTTTACTGGCAACGTGGAGAATTCGACAAGGCAACGGAAGAGATGCAGAGTGCGCTCCGTTCGAAGCCGGATTACGCCGAGGCCCACTACACGCTGGGTACGGTCTACAAGCAGCAGGGGAAATTGCAGGAATCGGCGACAGAGTTGCGCGAAGCGATTCGCTTGCAGCCGGATTTTGCGGGGGCGCATACGACTCTAGCTGGAGTGCTCCGGCAGTTGGGAGATACGCCGGGCGCGGCGGTGGAAGCGAAAGAGGGAGCGCGGATTGTTTCTGCGACGAACAATCTTCAGGCTGCGAAAGTGGCGACAAATTCGGGCAAGCGATTGTTAGGCGCAGGAGATTTGGATGGAGCGATTTCGCAGTTTCGTTCCGCGATCAATTCCGAGCCGGGTTACGCGGCCGCGCATTATCAGCTGGGGCTGGCGCTGACTCAAAAAGGCCAGAAGGACGATGCGAAGAAGGAGTTTCAGAGAGCGGCTGAGTTGGATCCGGCACTGAAGGTGCCAGGACAATAGATTGGGCCGTTAGGTTACCTTCTCGAGAGTGCGTTCTCAGAAACGAATCGATTCCGCGGAATCAATTGCCGCGATTCCGCACCGAGATCAGATCCGTCATCACCGGAACTCCGTGAGCGATTTTGACGTGCAGCAACGCTTCGAAGGATTTCAGATCTGATTCCTTGGAAACGTTCAGGCGCCGCAGTAGTTCCTTGATCGAATCTTCCCGGCACACATATTCCACGGCCGCCTGGGTGCCGAACGTAGAGTTGCCGGCAAGAATAAGGATCGAGCGCGTCGGATCAAGGCCAGGCGTTAGCGTAACGACCGCATAGTCCTCAACGGTCGCCTGCATGGCAGGCGTCGCCAGAAATAGTTTCGGTTCGCCAGGTAGAGGATGAACATTGAGGACGGCAAGATCTCCTTTGCGTGGTCCGGAATCAAGCCGCTGGAAGACGAATTCCCGGCTGCCGGGAATGTCGGCCAGCGTGAGATTCTCGGACGGAGAGCCCACAAAAATCAGGTCATTATTCTTAGCGTCGTCCAGAGAGAATAGCGCGCCACGCTTAACCCGAAGCTGGCGATTGAAGAGATAGAAAACGTGATCGAGTTGGTGGATCGCCAGCACTTCTCCAACGCCAGTGTAGTGATCGAGAATGAATGCGCTCGCGTCCGTCGCAGGATTGAAGTAGCGCATGCCAGTCTCGGGGCGACCGACGAAGCTGCCGTTGCTGAAGATCACCCAAGGCTGCTGCGGGCTGGTGACGAAACGATTCCAAAAAATCTGGTAGGCGGCCGGCACTGGCTGGATGGCGATCGATTGCGTGCGGGTGCGGGACAGGAGGATCGCGCTTGTAATGAACGAAGCCGCCAGCATCACCGCAAGAACAATGACGAGGGTGGTCCAGCGCTGATTCGCAGGAGGAGCCTCCACCTTCTTTTCAGTCGGTTCGATGGCCACCGGAGCTGCGATCGGGGCCCCCGCCCGGGCAGGGCGCAGGTGGAACGTTAGAGCGTACGAACCCTTGGGAATTTCTACGACGATCGGATCGTCGACGCCCTCGTGTGCATAGTACTCACTCAACTTCACGCGAAGGCGACCGGCCTGAACCCGAACGGTGGAGTCGCTCTGCGGATCAAACCCCGCCGGTCGACCGAGAACCTCGGTGGCAATTTGGTATTCCTTGAGCGCGATTCCGGGGTGATCGAGAGAGTGTTCCGCGAGGTAACGAAGAAGTTTGCAGAGAGATTCGGAACTGTGGAGGCTATGGCTTTTGGTAAGTCTCTCTATTTGTTGGAAGCATTGCTCCCGACCGATGACGAAAGTGTGTGTTACAGCCATATAACCGGAAAGTAACCGATCACCCTATCTAGCTGTAATGCGGGGACTTCGCTCCCGTAACAGTATCAGACCTAGTGAAACTTAATCCAGATAATTGTTTTGTACTACGACTGCACGGTCTCAAGCCAAGTCTCCCTGCATTTCTGGGGCAATCGTGTTCGGCAAGTCGGAGGAAGTTCATGAAAAGGTCACTATGGGTGGCGGTGGCAGCTTTGAGTCTACTGTGTACTCTCTGGGTCCCTGGCGCGATGGCGCAAGCAGTGTACGGAAGCATTCTAGGCACAGTGACTGATCCGTCTGGAGCGGCGGTGGCTGGGGCAAAAGTGTCCGTCACAAGCCAGACCAAGAATGTAACCACTCAGGAGACGACGAACGAAAGCGGAAACTACGCCGTCACGCACTTGATCCCCGACGTCTACACGGTGCGGATCGAGGGCACTGGTTTCAAGACGCTCGAATATAAAGACATCCAAGTTTCAGCCGACGCCGGTTCCCGCATTGACGGGCAATTCCAGGTGGGCTCCGCCAGTGAGCAGGTAGAAGTCACGGCCGAAGCGCCGCAACTAAAGACGGATCGCGCGGACGTCTCGATTGAGTTCAGTGCGGAGGCAGTCGAAAACGCGCCCATCCTGAATCGCAACTTCACCTCATTTGAATTGCTCTCCCCTGGCACTCAGAAGCTGGTGGGATGGAGCCACGCCGCAACCGAGAACCCCCAGGGCGGCCAGCAGATTTTCGTAAACGGGCAGCACTTCAGCGGCACGGCTTTCGAGCTGGATGGAACCGACAATCAGGATCCCATCCTCGGAATCATCGTAGTCAATCCGAACCTTGACGCCATTCAGGAAGCAAAAGTCACGTTGGGCAATTACGACGCAGAGTTCGGCAAGGCGGTGGCTGGCGTCGTGACGGTTCAGACGAAGTCAGGAAGCAACGATTTCCACGGCAGCGGATTCTGGTTCCGTCGCACCGACGCAACGGCGGCGCGCGATCCCTTCACGCAGTTCAATCCCGACCCGGTCACGGGACGATTGATTCCATCGTCGCGATGGCAGCAGTTTGGCGGAACGATCGGTGGACCGATCATCAAGAACAAGTTGTTCTTCTTCGGCGATTATCAAACGACTCGGCAGAAGAACGGTATCAGCAACCAGGAATCGATTCCGACCTCTCTGATCAAGAGCACTTGCGTTGTGGGTGGAACCTTCTGCGATTTCAGCGATTATGGCCAGCTGATCTCGAACAACGGATCTCCTTACCTTTATGACCCGTCGACCGGCGCAGCGGACGGAACTGGTCGCTTGGCTTTCTGCGGTCCGTTGGGAGATGTGCTTCCCGCGGCGTGTACCGGAACGACGAACGGAACAGCGAATCAGTTCCTGGTGCCCGTAACGGCGATGTCGCCTGCGGCTCTGAAGATGCTGGCAGCGTTCCCCAGTCCAACTACAACTGGAACGTGCCAACTCGGAGCCAGCGTGTTGGGCTGCTTGAACAACTTTGTCGGAGCCGGAGCCGGCCCGTACAACCAGAATAGCTTTGACACTCGAATCGATTTCGCGGCCAGCCAGACTCTCAGCTTGTTCGGCCGCTTCAGCCTGAACCGCTTCACGTTGTCCGGCGCGCCCAGCTTGGGTGCGGTTGGCGGCGTGGGCTTCGGTCCAGGCGGATTAGCCGGTAGCTCGAATGTGCACAACTATAGTTTGGCAGTTGGCGCAACCAAGACGTTCAGCACGAGCCTGCTGGGTGATTTCCGGTTCGGGTTCTTCCAGTACAACCCGATGACGAACAAGCCTGACGCCGGCGTTGCAGCAATGAGCAACTTCGGCATTCCAAACGCGAACATGGGAAACAACTTCACGTCTGGCTTGGGCGAATTCGACATGGACAATGGGAGCGGAAGCAACACGTCGAGCAACGAGTCGAACTTCGGCGACGGACTTGGCGTAGCCCGCTGCAACTGCCCGCTGATCGAAAAAGAGCGCCAATACCAGTTCGTGGGCAACGTAACCAAGATGAAAGGCAACCATCAGTTTAAGTTTGGCGCCGACATCCGTTACGCCCAGAACTTGCGTGTGCCGAGCGATTCCAATCGCACCGGAGATTATGCGTTCAGCAGTGCGGCTACTTCGAGTGGCGGCAGTGGCGGGCTGGATCTCGCTACGTTCATGCTTGGAGATGTGACGAACCTGAGCCGCTACGTCAGCACGAGCGTCGATGCGGCAGAACGTCAACATCGAATGTTCTATTACGCCCAGGACACCTGGCGCGTCACTCCAAAACTAACCGTTAATTACGGACTGCGTTGGGAGGTCTACTTCCCCGAGTACGTCAACGGCAAGGATAACGGTGGGTTCGCCAACATCGTTCAGGGCGTTGTGCGCGTGGCCGGTGAAGCCGGAATCGGGCTCAACGGAAACATCGACAACAAGTGGAGCTATTTTGCTCCTCGCGTGGGCGCTGCTTACCAAGTGAATGGAAAGACCGTCGTCCGCATGGGCTACGGCCGCAGCTACGACATGGGCGTGTTCGGTTCAAACTTCGGCCACGCCGTGACGCAGAACCTGCCGGTGCTCGCCAGCCAGTTGGTGCAGCCATCGGTTCCGAACAAGTTTGCCGCGTTCACCCTCGATCAAGGACCGCCGATCTTCAACTTCCCGGCGATTCCTGCGAATGGACTCTTCCCGCTGGCTGGTCCGCAGTGTTACCAAGCTGGAACGGTTGTGATCAACGGCGTGACGCAAGTCCAAAGCTGCACGCAGCCTCACATTCGTCCCACGTACCAGCGGCTGCCAACTCTTGACGCGTGGAACGTCACTGTACAGCGGCAGCTGAATAACACCACTTCGCTGGAAGTCGCATACATCGGAAACAAGGGAACCAACGGCTTCGCCGGAGACGGTAACACCTACAACATCAACCAACCAGCGATCGGACCGGGCACGGCCGTGGTCAGCGCGGCTGGCAGCGCGCCGGGCTTCTCGCCGAACACTCCGCAGGTCCAGCGTCGTCCGTTCTATAACGCGTTCACGTATTCGGCTTACCCGGATCCCAGCAGCACCACCGGTTCGTTGATGTGCTGCTCGACCGATCAAGGCAACTACCTTGGCAATAACGCAAACAGCATCTACAACGCACTACAGATCAAGCTCGACCATCGCTTCTCCCATGGACTACAGTTGTTGTCGCACTACACGTTCGCTCATGCGAACAAGTACGACAGCAACTACTACGCCGACAACCACCCGTTCTCGTACGGTCCGGATGACCAGGTTCGAAACCACGTGTGGGTCACCGAGGCCGTATACGAGTTGCCGTTCGGCAAAGGAAAGGCATTCGCCGGAAACTCGGGCCGAGCCGAGGATCTGATCATCGGTGGATGGCAGATAACGGGTACAACCAACTGGAGCGGCGGACTACCGTGGACGCCGAGCTTCTCAAACTGCGGCCAAGTCAATGATCTTGGATTGTGCCGTCCGAATAAGGGCAGCGGATCGTTCCATGTGGGACCGGGCAGCTTCGACGCACAGAAGCACATTGTGCCCTTCTTCACTCCGATTCCGACCATGGCATACGCGGCGTCCGACCTCGCGGTTGGTACCGATACCTGCACGCTGGCGCGTCCTTCGGGTCCCGGCTTCGCGATGCCGGGTTGCGGTCAACTCGGAAACCTCGGGTTCGACAGCTTCCGCGGTCCACGAGTGTTCTTTGCTGACGCAGCCGTCATGAAGAACTTCTCGATCACCGAGCGCGTGAAGGCGCAATTCCGTATGGATGCCTTCAACGTGTTCAATCACCCTGTCCTCGGTTTCAGCGCGAACCAAGGCGGTTCCGGTCAGTGTATCGACTGCTCGGGCAACGGGAACATCACCGATATCGAAGCTGACTCTTCGCCGGGATCGACCACCGGTATGCGCCAGCTCGAGTTCGCTCTGAAGTTCTCCTTCTAGAAGCTTGGGGTAGACTCACAGAGGGATTCCTACGGGAGTCCCTCTTTTTACTGACCGAATGTAAACGTTTCCGCAATGAAATTTGGGTCACGGCCATGAAGAAGAAGGTAGTAGGGCTGGGGGAAGTTCTTTGGGATCTGTTCCCGGGGCGCGCATGCCTGGGTGGAGCTCCAGCGAACTTCGCTTACATCACGACGCTCATGGGAGATCAGGGCATCGTGGCCAGCCGCGTGGGAGAGGACTCGCGGGGGCTGGACGCTCTTCGTCGAATGGAGGAACTCGGCCTCGACATCGATCACGTCCAGACCGATCGAGAGCATCCGACGGGAACTGTGAAGGTGGAACTCGATGGAAACGGACAGGCCCGATTTGAAATCGCGCATCCTGTCGCCTGGGATTTTCTGGATTGCTCCAAGGACTGGCAGCGTTTGGCGGAAGAGGCCGACGCTGTTTGCTTCGGCTCTTTAGCGCAGCGGTCTGAAAAGAGCCATGAAACAATTCGCAGTTTCGTGAGGTCCGCTTCATCCGACACATTGAAGGTTTTTGATGTTAACCTGCGGCAGTCCTTTTACTCGGCAGAGATTCTCTCGGATTCGATGCAACTAGCCGACATCGTCAAAGTAAATGACGAAGAACTCCCGAAGATTATGAGCCTGAGCAAGATTGCTCATAAGGATGAACTCTCCTCTGCGAAGCGACTCATCGATACCTACGGGTTGAAAGTGGTTTGTATCACTCGAGGCGGTCGCGGCAGCCTGCTGGTGCGCAATGGAGATTCGAGCGCGCATCCCGGATTCAAGGTTCGTGTCGCGGACACGGTGGGATCGGGAGATGCGTTCACGGCCGGCTTGGTGCACGAATACCTTTATGGCGCGTCCCTCGATCTGATGAATGAAGTGGCCAATCTTGTCGGAGCCTGGGTAGCGAGCGAGGTGGGCGCGATGCCCACGCCGAAACGGGGAGCGCTCGAGCATTCCCTGGCAGAAATTCGGTAAGCGCAGAAACTCTCCAATTACTGTATAGTTGCGAAAGATTGTTTTTTCTTTCGATATGCATCAGTCCTCTGGGGAGGAACCGTGAAGCGTTTCGAGTCTGTCCGCCTGTCTCGTTTGTTGTCCCTTCTTCTAGCTATCTTTCTTGGGTCGGTGTTGTTGAGCTGTTCCAAGCCCGCGTCGCAGCTCAAGCCGGCGCCCTCGCAGCCTTCCAGTATTAATGTGGCTGTGCGCGATGGCGGTCCGATCGTGGTCACAACCGCGACGGCGGAGTTTCAGATTCTCCCTTCTGGATTTGTTCAGGCGACTCTTCTAAAGGACGGCAGGCGGTTGACGCTCGACGAGCCTGGAGTGGGATCAGCCGGGGGCAGCGACTCGATCCTGCTGGCCGGGAAGGAACTGGATTTCGTTCCGGACTTCTCGCAGGCGAAGGTTACGGAGAGCATGGGCAAACTCGGCCGCGGGAAGCGTGTGGAAATTCCTTCGCGTCCGCTGGCGCCGACCGGAGTTTCACTTGAGCGGACGTTGATCGTCGAGGCCTATGATGACTTCCCCAACATCGCGCTCGTGAGTGCGATCTATAAGAATTCGGGGACCACGGACATTTCCGTCCAACAAGTGTGGATGCAGCAGCACCGGTTCAGCGCGAGTCAGGCGGACCCCAACGCCGCTCCCTACGACATGTGGTCATTTCAGGGATCGAGCTACGACTGGGGCAAGGATGATGTGCAGAAGCTGACGAAGGTTTCATCGCAGCCCAATGCGATGGGCGAGGCAGTGAAAGGCGGCTACGGAGGCGGGATTCCAGTTGTCGCCTTCTGGACGGCAACGGTTGGAGAAGCCATCGGGCACATCGAGACGTTGCCGTGGACGCTCTCCATGCCAGTCAAAGTAGATTCCGATGCGCGAGTAGATGCGAGTATCACGATTCCCGTCAACTCGGCTCTTAAACCGGGCGATACCTATTCGACTCCGCGAAGTTTTGTCGCGGTTTACAGCGGAGATTTCTACGAGCCTCTGCGAATGTGGTCGAGCGTGCTGCAAAAAGAAGGATGGGATATCCCGAAGCCGTCGAATGAGGCGTACAACGTCAGTTGGTGCGGGTGGGGATATGAGTTCAACGTTACACCGAAGCAGATGCTGGGCACCGTGCCGAAACTTAAAGAGCTCGGCATCAAGTGGGCGACACTGGATGATCGTTGGTTCAATACTTACGGCGATTGGGATCCGCGTTCAGACACCTTTCCCGGTGATTCGATCAAGCAGATGGTTGATGACTTTCACAAGCAGGGAATCCTTGCGCAACTGTGGTGGTTGCCGCTCGGAGTCGAAGACGGGCAGGGAAGATGGGAGTCGCACAAGTACGTTGTCGCGAAGGTGGCGAAAGAGCATCCTGATTGGCTGATTCTCGATAAGAACGGCAAGCATGCTCGGATGACGCGGGATCTCGCGGCGTTGTGCCCGGCTGTTCCCGAGGTCCAGGCGTATTTCAAACAGCTGACGGAAAAGTTCATCCGCGACTGGGGATTCGACGGCTCGAAGCTCGACAATATTTATAGTGTGCCGGCTTGCTACAACCCTGCGCATCATCACAAGTCACCACAGGATTCTGTGAATGCGATGGCAGCCGTGTACAAGACGATCTTCGAAACGACGCGCGCCATCAAGCCGGAGAGTGTGACGCAAGCGTGTCCGTGCGGAACACCTCCATCGTCTGGCTTGGCTGCCATTCATCGATCAGGCGGTGACGGCCGATCCAGTTGGCGGAGTCCAAGTTCGCAGAAGAATCAAGATGTATAAGGCGCTCCTCGGGCCTCAATCGGCGGTGTACGGAGATCACGTGGAACTCTCGGAGATGACGCCGCTTGCTCACGGTAACTGGAGTGAGCATGGAAGCGATTTCGCTTCGACGCTGGGCGTAGGCGGCGTGCCGGGCACCAAGTTTGTGTGGCCGGATCCGGGGCCGAAGTTCAAACCTGTCGCTCTGACCACGGAGAAAGAAGATCACTGGAAGAAGTGGATCTCCCTGTACAACCAGAAAATGTTGTCGAAGGGAAACTTCCGAGATCTGTACGTGTACGGCTATGACGTCCCCGAAGCGTATGCCATCGAGAAGGATGGAAAGATGTATTACGCGTTCTTTGCGGATGGTGACAAGCCGTTTTCTGGAGAGGTCGAGTTGCGCGGACTGAAACCGGGGACATACAGCGTGGTTGATTATGTCGATGGAAAAGATATGGGGACTTTGCAGGCTGCGGACGGCAAGCCTCCACGATTGAAAGTGGACTTCAAAGAACATCTGTTGCTGGAAGCGGATTCGAAGTAAAGCAACGCCATGAGCGAGCGGGACGTTGCGAGTTAGGTCTCTAGGAGCGAAGGAACTTTTCGCGGTGGGCGGCGTCGCGGAAAGCTTCCGTGCCGCCGGGGCGGGTAGTCGAGAGTGCGCCGGCCCTGTTTCCGCTGGCTAAACATTTCACCAAGTCGGCCCCGCGCACGAACTCATGTAGAAATCCGGCGTCGAAGCTGTCTCCCGCGCCGACGGTGTCCACCGGAACAACTTCTGTCGAAGCACTGGTGAACCGCTCGTTGCCGCGTTGAGCCATACTCCCCTTTGGTCCTAGTTTTACTACGACGAGCGGTACCCACTCGGAAAGTTTGCGGATCGCGGCTTCCAGGTCGTCAGTTCCCGCGGCCTTGCAGGCTTCGCGCTCGTTGGGCAGAAAAACATCGACGTAGCGAAGAACATCTTGCAGTCCGCCTTCCCACTGATCGTCGGGATCGTCGTTCGTATCGAGCGAAATCGTCAGCCCTTTCGATTTCATGTACTGGAAAAGTTCGGCGACACGCGGACGCAGCGAGCGCTGCAAATAATACGACGACAAATGAAAGTGGCGCGAGTCGGCAAGATATTCAAGATCGAGATCGTCCCAGGTCAGCTCCGCGATTGTCCCCGCATAAGTGAGGATGTTGCGCCACGCCTCATGATGCAGGATTACGGTGAGGCCAGTCGTGATCGCGCCGGGCACGGTGCGCACACGCGCTACATCCACGCCGCCCTGATGAAGGCGTTCGAGCGAGATTCGACCGAGCGGGTCGTCACCGATGCGGGATTGAAATCCGACGCGGCTGCCGAGCGCGGAAAGATTGTGTGCCACGATGGCCGACGACGATCCAAGCGTGAGCATCATGCGGTCCGCCAGAAGTTCGCGCTCGGGCAAAAGTTGCTCGGGCAGTCCGTACATGATGAGGTCGAGATTCAGTTCGCCGGCGATCGTGACATCAAAACGGGGCATAGAGATTTCAGGATGGAAATGTGAGATTTCGATTCAAGTGCTTCACACCAGCGTGACTTCAATGCCCACCTGCTTCAGCGTGCGAAGGTCAGACTTGGGCACTCCGCGGTCGGTGATGACTTCCTGCAGCGACGAAGGCGGCGCGATTAACGAAAGGCTGCGGCGTCCGAACTTGCTGGAATCGCAAACCGCAACTGTTTTTTTCGCGACCTCGACCATCACGCGGTTGACCTTTGCTTCCAAGAGATTGGGCGTACTTAGCCCAAAGTGAACGTCAAATCCATCGACTCCCAGAAATAAAATGTCTGCGCTCAAGCGTCGCAAGGTTTCTTCGGCGATGGGCCCTACGAGCGAAAAGGAATTCTTCCTTAATGTGCCGCCAGTGAGGATCACTTCCACCGACGTGCCGGAAAGTTCAGCCGCGATGTTTACGGCGTTGGTGATGATGGTCAGATTTTGAAATCCGCGCAACGCGCGTGCGATCGCCGTCGTGGTTGTGCCGGAATCGAGAATCAGCACCTGGCCTTCTTTGACTTTGGCGACGGCGGTCTCTGCAATGCGCAGCTTTTCCTGGTGATGAAGCTTTTCCTTCTCGCGCAGGGTGGGATCTTCAAGTGCGCCCTCACGCGACGGCAACGCTCCTCCATGGGTGCGGTGGACGAGTCCGTGTGCGTGCAGGATTTCGAGATCCTTGCGAATCGTAACCTGCGAGGTTTCGAACTGGCGCGAGAGTTCGGTAACCAACACTCGCCCTTGGTGACTGAGCAGATCGAGAATGGCGCGGCGACGTTCTTCGTTGAGCACGGGAATAGCCTGCGGCGAATCGTTGGGACACAAAATCGTCTGAAATCGCCGTCTTTCTTTTTATAGCGTTTCGTTTCGTTTGTCTACCGGAAACCTTCGCTTCTGGCGGCGGAATAATCGGGCTGACCGATCCGTTAACCTGGACTGACCCCGCCGGGGAAGTTGTCTCATAACCCTATTTTTTGTAAAGAGTTGGAACCATCAGGGATGATAACCAAATCAATACCTGCCCCCAAAGTCCCATTGCCCCGAGGGGACCCATTTGCCGTAATCTCAGATTGGGACGAAAGTCAGCGGGGTTTCGAAGCAGCGCGTTTGTTACGAAATCCGGATTTAAGGAGTAGCAACTTGGCCATGGCAGAGAAAAGCGAAAGGTTCGTTCGCTCGCGGGATGTGGTGGCTCGCGTCGTTGGAGGAGAAACATTGATCGTTCCGGTGCGCGCCAAAGTCGGCGACCTGGCTTCTATCTACAGTTTCAACGGCACGGGGACACTGATTTGGAAATTGCTGGAGTCTCCACGCACGGTGTCGGAATTGGCGACAGAAGTGGCTGACGAGTATTCGGTCGAACTGGCGCAAGCGGAACGAGATGTAAACGAGTTTGTAAGCGAAATGAAATCTGTTGGTCTGGTCGAGGCTCCGGCCGCGTTGGCAATGGCCGGTGACTGAAGGACCAGTGGGGCGGGAAGAAGCGGTAACGCAGCGGACGCGGGCGATCGCGTCCGCTGCACGCAAGATGGAGGAGATGTGGAGCAGTTAAGCTACGGCCAGTTCAGCGCCGATGTGCATCAGCACCACAAGGGGCAGCGTCTGCCGCTGCAAGTTTCGATCGAAGTAACCCGTCGGTGTCCGCTGGAGTGTCTGCATTGCTACAACAACCTACCGATGGGGGATACGGAAGCGAAGCGGCGGGAACTGACGAAGGAAGAGCATTTCCGCGTGCTGGACGAACTGGTGGAAATGGGCTGCTTCTGGATTCTCTACACCGGCGGCGAGATCTTCGCGCGCAAAGATTTTCTCGAGATTTATACCTACGCCAAGCAAAAAGGATTCCTGATCACGCTGTTCACCAACGGCACGATCATGACAGAGGAGATCGCGGACCATCTGGCGGAGTGGCCGCCGTTTGCGATCGAGATCACACTATACGGGCGTACGCGTGAAACATATGAGGCGCTTACTGCGATTCCCGGCTCTTATGACCGCTGCCTGCGCGGGATCAATCTCCTGAAGGAGCGGAATCTGCCGCTGAAGTTGAAGACGGTGGCGACCAGCGTCAACAAGCATGAAGTCCTGGCGATGCGGCAGTTTGTGGAAGAAGAGCTGGGGCTGGATTTCAAGATGGACGGCCAGATCAATCCGCGGATTGACTGCTCGCAGAGTCCGTTGGCGGTTCGGCTCACGCCGGAAGAGCTCGTGGCCCTCGATATGAGTATTCCCAAGGGGATGAGCGAATATCGCAGACTGGCCAAGCATGAACTGGAAAGCCCAGCGCCTCCCGAGCGTGTCGATACCGTGTATTACTGCGGCGGGGGAATGAATTCGTTTGCGATCAACGCATATGGAGAGATCGGCATCTGCGTGATCTCGCAGCAGGAGACATTTGATGTCCGTCGTCGCGGCGTTCAAGCCGTCTGGGAAGACTCGTTGCTTACGTTGCGGAGTCGCAAGCGAACGCGTCATACGAAGTGCGTGGAATGCAAGATTCAGTCGCTGTGCGGAATGTGCCCGGCCAACGGAGAAATGGAAAACGGAGACAAAGAGAGTCCGGTCGAGTTCCTCTGTCACGTCGCGCATCTGCGGGCGGCAACTATTGGCGCGGAAGTTCCTGCACACGGAGATTGCGATTTCTGCAAGGGGGGCAGCGAGCACGATTCGTTGATCGAGTCGGCGCGACGCATCTTGAATAAAGAGGTCGATGTCGAAAGCTGGTCGGGACCGCAACAGATTCTGCCGATATTGAACAATGCCAGCGTAGTTGCGACCGGCTGCGGAGGCTGCGGAAATTCGTGATGAGGCATAAGGAGCTGGAGGCTCAATGGATTACGAAATAAAGGAAGCCGACGGCAAGACCCAATATGAACCACCGCGGCTGACCGTGATCAACTTGCGTCCCGAAGAGGCGGTTCTGGGCCATTGCAAGTCGACCACCAGCAGCGGGCCGGCGGCCTCGACCTGCTTTCCGTTTTGTGGTTCCTCGATCGGTTCGTAAGCTTATTAAGTCCCGACAATGGCTTCGAGCGCACACCAGACCGGTGAACGGAACGCGGCTTTTTGCGGCCGATTTCACATCGGCGGCGTTTCGGTGCAGATCGTCGGAGAGCGAGAGGCCGACGTTGCTTTTCCGCCCTCTCTCGCTCCATTCCGAACGAAAGCGCACACTTCTGATATCGATATCCGGGTGAAGTGGCTTTCTGAGCTTCCCGAAAGTCGGGAAAGAAAGCTCTTCGATTCTGGTTCCGTTTGGCGGCTGTATGAGTGCGAGACTGGTTTGCAGTTCGATTTCCATGTTCCCAGCATGGGAGATCGGCCTTACAAGCGGTTCCTGATCGATCAAGAATTTCGCTCCGCCACGCTGCAGATGTGCGAGGGATTCTTCGCCGACCGCGTCGCGGATCCCATGGATTACCCGCTCGATGAGTTGCTGATCATGCACCGCCTTACCCAGGAGAAAGCCATTGAGTTGCACGGCAGCGGGATTGTCCGGGCCGATGGCATCGGAAATCTGTTTATCGGTCATTCCGGGGCGGGGAAGAGCACGACCACTCGTTTGTGGACCGAGCGGGAAGACGTTCACGTGCTCAGTGACGACCGGATTATTGTTCGCCGGGACTCTTCAGCGTTCCGTGGCTTGCGGATGTACGGAACGCCCTGGCATGGAGAGGCCATGTTCGCCTCGCCGGCCGATGCTCCTTTGGCTCGCATCCTCATTCTTCAGCATGGACGCGGTAATGTGCTGACCCGTCTTTCTCCGAGCCAGGCGGTCGCCGAGTTATTTGCTCGAAGTTTTGTGCCCTTTCACCGGCACGAGTACGTGGATTCAGCGCTGGAGTTTCTCCAGGAGGCCGTGGCTGCGATTCCCGTCTATCGCTACGACTTTGAGCCCGACCAGCGCGCCGTAGATACGATTCTCAACCTCCATGATTGATAGCGGGGCCGATTCGAAGCTCTTCGAAGAGGTCATCCGCGAATTGCTAGGACAAGGGCTCAGCGTGCGTTTTCAGGCGCGCGGCGGCAGCATGTCTCCTGCAATCCGCGACGGTGACGTTGTCGTGGTTACTCCCGTAATCGTGAGCAAATTACGAAAGGACGATATTGTTTTAGCAAAGATTAATGAGGGCTTCCGGCTGCACCGGATTGTTCTTGCAGATCATGAACGCGACGTTTTCATTACGCGCGGTGATTGTGGAGAGCAAGACGATCCAGGATTGACGGGAACTCAAATTTTAGGCATTGCTCGGGTGAAAGAAGTGCGGCTAGGACGAAGGGTGGTAAGTGCGAAGGTGAACAGCCTCAGTGGAAACATCTTGAGCGGATTAGCGCGCGGGCAGCGGGTTGCCGAGCGAGCGCTGAACCGCCTCATCCAATTTGCCGATCGCAAAGGAAAAGGCACGGGCGCTGTCTGTGTTTTGCTCGCGTCGCTGTTCGTCATTCTCGCGGCGGCATCCTCGAACGCCCAGGTTGCGGTGGACGCGACGACAAGCACGAATGCTGAGATCACCGGCACCGGAACTAAAACTGTCACTTTCAACCATAAGACCACCGGCACGAACTTACTGATGATCGTCGGCGTGTCGATGACCATCACCAACCAGACGGCAACCGCCGTTACGAAAGTCACTTACAACGGCGTCGCGCTGACGTCGATCGGGGCGCACAACGACGCCGGCAACACGCGTCGGGTCGAGATGTGGTACCTGCTGAATCCCCCTACCGGCACCAATTCGACCATTGTTTCTATCAACGTCCCCTCGAACAAGACTGTAGGAGTCGCAGTTGGCGCGACGACCTTTACGGGTGTTGACCAGACTGTGCCACTGGGGACATTCGTTTCCGCGGACGGAGCGGCTGGCACAACCTCGTCGATTGATGTACCCAGCGTCGTCAATGGAATGATTCTTGACACGCTGGCAGTTGGAGGTAATCGCACGGTCGCGGTGTCTGGCCCACAGGTTTCGCAATGGAATCAGACATCGGGAACGATCTTCGGCAGCAACGATCCCCCGGACGTGACTGGAACCGGTAGCAGCCGCAGTGGCGCGCCGAGCGTTCCTCTCTCCGAAACATTCAGCGGCACGTCGAACTGGTCCCTGGGCGCGATCTCCATCAATCCGACGACTGCAGATCTAGGCGTGACGACCAGTGTCAGCGCGGTCGCGCTTGGGCAGAATTCTACTTACAACATCACCGTTACCAACAACGGATTATCGGCGGCGAACGGTGCCGTCCTGACCGACACATTGACGGCAGGAGTTACGCTGGTGTCCACGACTCCCAGCGCCGGTACGACTTGCACCGGAACCGGGCCGATCACTTGCACCCTGCCAGCTTCATTTGCCAGCGGTGCGACCGCAACGGTTGCAGTTGTCGTCAAAGCAGCCACGGCCGGCTTCTATCCAAACACCGCGTCGATCACGGATTCTGGAACGCCTCCCGACCCGAACACCGGCAACAACACTTACGTGGCTTTGGCTCCGGTCGTGAGCATCGTCTGTTCGACGGGAACGCTCGTCAATGGTGGAACTTTGACCGGCGTGCAGAATACATACTTTCCTGGCACAGCCAGCGTAGCCGCTGGAGCTACCTCGATTCCGATTGGAGCTTCGACAGGCGCCGGCGGAACGATCGTTGCCGGCAGCGAATTGCTGGTGATCCAGATGCAAGACGCCAGCATCAACACGACCAACAGCGTCCTTTACGGCAATGGCAGCACTGGATCTGGATTTACGACCATCAACAACGCGGGCAACTACGAATACGTCACTGCGACCGGACCAGTGAGTGGCGGGAACGTGCCGATTGCGGGCGCGGGTCCAAGCGGTGGATTGGTTTTTGGTTATACCTCCGCCACGGCTTCAGCCACGAAAGGGCGCAGCACCTATCAAGTCGTGCTCGTGCCGCAATATGCGACCGCGACCTTAGGAGCCGCGACTGCCGCGGCATGGAACGGATCCACTGGCGGAATTCTTGCACTCGATATCGCAGGGCAGCTCAACCTCGGTTCCGCGACAGTATCGGTCGACGGATTAGGGTTCCGCGGCGGTGCCGGAATGCAATTGACCGGCGGATATGGCGGCACCAACACGGATTATCAGTATATTTCTCCGACTGCCTATACCGGCGCAGTGGGTGGTGCGACCGGAGTGGATGCCTCCAAGGGCGAAGGCGTCGCAGGAACTCCGATGTGGGCTGAATCTGGAGGCACGTTCCTTCAAACGACCACTGCGGTTGGTTATCCCAGTGGCACAGCCGGAACCGACGGCAGCATGGCGCGTGGCGCGCCGGCCAATGCCGGTGCCGGCGGAACGGATTCCGATTCTGGGGGGAACACTCAGAATGCGGGTGGCGGCGGCGGAGCCAACGGAGGGTCGGGAGGCTTCGGGGGTGATTCCTGGAACACGAACCTGAGCAGCGGCGGTGAGGGTGGCTCGGTCTTTCCGGCGACTATCGATCGACTCGCGTTAGGTGGCGGCGGCGGCGCAGGTTCGCGTAATAATTCCGACGGCGACGGTCTGGCGAGCAGCGGCGCTGCCGGCGGCGGAATCATTTTCATTCGCGCCTATAGCCTGACTGGCACGGCAACCTTAACCGCGAATGGCGCGGCTTCATACAACGGAACCTCGAATGACGCTGGCGGTGGCGGTGGTGCCGGCGGAACGATCGTGATCATTTCCGGGAATGGCGGAGAGGGCGGCTTGACGCTGCAAGCCAACGGCGGACGCGGCGGAGACGCATGGGATTCCCAAGCTTATAGTCTCGCGGACCGACATGGTCCCGGCGGTGGTGGAGGCGGCGGTGTCGTATTCGTTTCTGGAACGCCGGCCGGCATCAGCGTGAGCGGCGGTACAAGCGGGACGACATTGACTCCCGGTGTGCCCTACGGCGCAACAGCGGGCGCGGCTGGTACAAGTTCCACCAGCGTTACGATGACGCAGGTTACAGGAATTCAGTCGTCATCGTTGTGCGCTGCAGACTTGACTCTGAGCAAGAGCCACGTTGGAAACTTTACTCGCGGCTCAACTGCTACCTGGACGATTCCGGTTTCGAACGTCAGCTTGTATGGCGCCACCAGCGGCGTCGTTACGATGAACGACACGCTGCCGATCGGAGTTACTCCCATCACCGCGACGGGCGCGGGATGGTCCTGCGCGATCTCCGGACAGACGGTGAGCTGCGTGCGTTCAGATTCGTTGTCGGCAGCCGGCAGCTATCCTTCGATCACACTGACCGTAAGCGTATTGCAGTCCGCTCCGGCGACGGAGACAAATAGTGCGACGATCAGCGGCGGAAACGAAGCGAACCTTCTCAACGACTTGGCGACCGACACAGCTACGGTCGTCTCCAGCGCAGATGTGGCCGTAACGGACGCCGCGTCGCCGAATCCGGTGGCCGCTGGCGCCAACATCACCTACACGCAGATTGCCACTAACAACGGACCGAGCGCCGCCGACAATGCGACGGTCGTCAGCGCGGTTCCTGCGAATACCACATTTATTTCCGAGACGGTGCCCGCGGGATGGAGTTGCATAAATCCCGGTATCAATAACACCGGCAACGTGATCTGTACCGACACCAACTTTGCTGGATCGACCTCAGCCACCTTTACGATGGTCGTGAAGGTCAACACCGGCGTGGCAAACGGGACCGTGATCACAAATTCGGTCTCAGTAGCATCTTCTGCGACCGATCCGAATTCCGCGAATAACACGGCCACGGCTACCACGGTCGTTGGAGGCACCGGTCCCGACTTGACGGTGACGAACGCCGCTTCGCCGAATCCGGTGCAAGCGGGAAACAACATCACCTACACGCAGGTCGTGACCAACACTGGTTCTACGGCAGTGACGGGTGGCACATTCACCGAAGCGACACCCGCGAATACAACTTTTGTTTCGATCACGCCTCCTGCAGGATGGACTTGCGCGGGATTCCCGGGAACTCCGTGTACGGATGCGAGTGTTGCGGCAGGGTCGTCCGGAACCTTCACCGTGATTTACAAGGTGAACGCCGGCACAGCCAACGGCACCGTCATTACCGATACGGCGACCGTCAATGGAACGAATCAATCGTACGGATCAAACTCCGCGGTCGCTACAGATGTGGTTGGAGCGGCTACTCAGGCCGACTTGGCCCTCGCCACGACAGGCTCTCCGAACTTTGTACTGTCGGGCGACGACATCACCTACACGCAGACCGTGACCAACAATGGTCCGGCTACCGCAACTGGCGCCACCTTCACGGAAGCGACTCCGACGAACACCACGTTCCAATCGGTCTCGGCGCCAGCAGGATGGACCTGTACGACTCCTGCTGTGGGCGCGACCGGTACGATTACGTGCACCAATCCAAGCGTCGCATCGGGCGTATCGGCGAACATCCTTGTGGTCGTCAATGTTCCGTCGACCGTTACGGCTGCTTCGATTACGGCCGCCTCGTCTGTCTCGGCGACGACCTCCGATCCGAATGCAGCGAACAACAGTACCAGCGTCGTGACCAACATTGTTGTGACCTGTGACCTGACGGTCACCAACAGCGGAACTCCGAGCCCGGTGACGGCAGGATCCAACATCACCTACACCCAGACGATTACGAACCACGGTCCGGCCAACTGCAGCACAGCGACGCTCACGGAAGCCACGCCGGCGAATACGACATTCGTCTCGGTCGCGGCCGTGACGACGGGCGGTGGCACCTGGACCTGTCCAAACACCGGCCCAGTTTCCTGCACCAACGCCAGCGTGACGCCAGGCTCTGTCGGCACGATCACGGCGGTCTACAAGGTGAACGCGGGAACCGCATCTGGAACCCTGATCACCGACACGGACACCGGAGCAACAACCACACGCGATACAAATCCGTCGGATAACTCGGCGACCGTCACGATTGCCGTCAGTTCGGCCACGCAGGCTGATCTGAGCGTGACCAACTCTGGAAGTCCGAATCCGGCCACCGCGGGCAGCAACATCACGTACACGCAAAGCGTGACCAACGCTGGCCCGGCGACGGCGAACGCGCCTGTATTCACTGACACGCTCCCTGCCAACACGACCGCGGTTTCACTCACCGGTCCTGCCGGCTGGACTTGCGTTCTCGCCAGCCTCACTTGCACCGACACGACCACTATGGCAGCGAACGCCACTGCGAACTTCTCATTCGTCGTGACGGTGAACGCCGGAGTGGCGTCGGGAACGACGATCACGCAAACGGATTCGGTGGCCTCAACCACCAGCGATCCGAACAGCGGAAACAATAGCGTTACCGTCGGCATCCCGGTTGCAAACGTGGCGAATCTTTCGATCACGAACACGCCCAACCCGGTCCCGGTACAGGCGGGCAACAACATCACTTACACGCAGGTTGTAAGCAATGCCGGTCCCAGTGCTGCGAGTAGCGTATCCCTCACGAACACGCTGCCGGCGAATACGACTGCTGTCTCCCTGACCGGGCCTGCGGGATGGACCTGCACTCTGGCGACACTAACGTGCACGGACCCGACTCTTGCTTCCGGATCGCCAGCCACGATTTCGTATGTCGTGACTGTGAATGCTGGGACCGCGGCGGGAACTGCCGTCAATGAAACGGCGACAATAACGTCGACGACCAGCGATTCGAACTCGGCGAACAACACTGCTGTTGCTTCCGACGTGGTGGCCACCGCGACTCAGGCAGATTTGATCGTCACCAACTCTGGTACTCCGACCTCGGTCTCTCCGGGCAGCAACGTGACGTACACCCAGACAGTCACCAACAATGGCCCAGCAGCCGCGGCCGGAGTGACGTTCTCCGAGACGCTACCGCCAAATACCAATTTCCAGTCGATCACGATTCCAGCCGGATGGACCTGTGGCACGCTGCCTGCAGTCGGCGGCACGGGAACGATCAGTTGTACGGATGGCAGCAACCTGGCCACGGGCGCAGCCAACACGGCAAGCTTCACAGTCGTGCTGCAGGTAAATTCCAACACGCCTTCGGGAACGAACATCACCGATACGGCCAGCGCCATGGCAACGAATATCGTGCCGAGCCTGACGTCGAATACGGCGAGTTCCAGCGTGCTGGTTGCCAACTCCAGTAGCGCGGACGTCGCGATTTCGAAATCTGGTTCTCCGAATCCGGTCACACAGGGAACTCTTCTCAATTACACCTTGTTAGTCGGCAACAACGGTCCCGCGACCGCCACCACGGTGATCGTGCAAGATACGCTGCCTCCGACGGTGCTCTATCAGACGTCCACGACGACGCAAGGCTCGTGCTCGGAGGCCGGCGGCACGGTGAGTTGCCAGCTGGGCTCGCTCGCTAATGGAGCCACGGCGACGATCCATATCATCACGATTCCGGAGCAGGCTGGATCGATCACAAACACCGCAAATGTCAGTGCAGTGCAGACCGATCCGAACCCGAACAACAACACGGCCTCGCAAACCGAGACGGTGGTTGCCTCGACGAAAGTGACGCTGCGGTCGTTCACGGCTCAGTTGGGTACCGACAAGAACGGTGCGAAGCGCGTAGTGCTGATCTGGAAGACCGGAGGCGAATCGCACAACCTCGGATTCAACGTTTATCGCGAGCAGAACGGAAATCGCGTGCGCATGAATCCCTCGCCGATCGCCGGGTCCGCGTTGCAGATGACCGGCGCACTCCCCAAGCATTCGGGCAAGAACTATGCCTGGATCGATTCCTCGGCGGGCAGTTCGGGCTCTTACTGGCTGGAAGACATCGATATCAGCGGAGTCCGCACCATGCACGGTCCGGTATCCGTGACTGCTGGCTCACACTTTGCCAGCGATACGCCCGTTGCAGAAACGCACATGCTGAGCCAGTTGAACCAGGCACAGCCAGCAACCGCCGGCAGCCAGCAGAGTCACCTCAGAGAGTATTTGCCCATCCTCTCAGCTCCCAAGGGTTGGCAGTATCAGAAGCAATACGATTTGGCGGCGCATCCTGCAGTCAAGATTTTCGTGCGGCATGAGGGATGGTATCAAGTCACGCAGCCTGACCTGGTGAAAGCCGGGCTCGATCCCAACGTCGATCCTGCGTCCCTGCGTCTCTATGCCGAAGCCGTCGAGCAGCCTCTGCAGATCAGTGGGGCGACCCCGGGACCCGGAGGTTTCGGACCGCAGGCCGCCATCAATTTCTACGGCACAGGCATTGATACGGTCTTCAGCGGAACGCGCGTGTACTGGCTGGTCGCTGGGCTCGGACAGGGCGCTCGCATTCCCAAAGTACAGCCTTCCTCGGGATCGAACCTGCCTCCAACGAGCTACATGTCGACCGTCGAGTTACAGCAGCACACCATCTATTTCGGAGGGTTGCTGACCCAGAACGGTCAGAACTTCTTCGGGGCGATGGTGTCGCCCACGCCGGTTGATCAGGTGCTGACGCTGCCTCACTTCGACAGCACTTCCACCGAGGTCGCGCACCTGGAGATTGCCCTCCAGGGCGTGATCGCCGGATATCCGCACGATGTTGCGGTCACCGTAAACGGCACGACTGTCGGCGATGTGGTCTACAACGGGCAGGATACGGGAACTCTAAGCATCGATCTTCCTGCCAGCGTGCTTGTGCCCTGGAGCAATACGGTCACATTAACGGCGCAGAACGGCGATTACGACATCAACCTGGTCGACTACATCCGGGTCACCTTCCCGCATCTCTATGTTGCGGATTCCGATCGGCTGAAGTTTACCGGAGCTCCGGGCGAGCAGCTTACGGTGAGTGGGTTTACTACTGCGCCGACTGTGGTCGATATCACCGATCCGAACCACCCGGTGCAGCTCACGCCGCAAGTCACTCCTGATAACGGCGCCTACGATATCGGTGTACAGGTTCCATTCACTAGCGGACGAGCGCTAAGCCCGCAACATATTTTACTGGCCGTAGCGAATGATCAAATCTCTTCGGCGGCTGGAGTCTGGCCCAATCATCCCTCGCATTGGCACAGTCCCATGCATGGAGCTGACATCGCGATGGTCACCTATGGCGAGTTCGCCGGCGCTCTGGGCCCGCTCGCCCTGGCTCACGAGGCTGAGGGCAAGTCTTCGGCAATTGTGCCGATCATCGAACTTTACGACGAGTTCACTTTCGGCGAGCACGATCCATCTGCGATCAAGCAGTTCCTGCTGACAGCTACCAAAAACTGGAGGAAGCCGCCGGCGTACCTGCTGCTGAACGGACGCGCGTCGCTCGATCCGCGCAATTATCTCGGCTTCGGAAACCTCGACATGGTTCCGACCAGTATCGTTCAGACAGCATCGCTGATGACTTCGTCGGATGACTGGTTCTCAGATTTCCAGAATACCGGTTTACCGACCATTGCTACCGGACGTCTGCCAGTCAGCACACTCGACGAAGCAACAACGGTCGTTGGAAAGATTTTGGCGTACAACGGGAAATCGACAAATGGTCCATGGACCGCCAACGCGCTCATGGTGGCCGACAAGGACGACAGCATCGACTTCACGCAAGACACGCAGACCGTGCAGGCTACCCTCGCGCCCGGCACGCAGGTGACCCAGGTTTTTGTGGATACCGTCGGGACGACAACCGCGCAAAGCGACATCATCGCTTCGATCAATTCCGGTCAGGGCCTCGTGAATTATCTGGGCCACGGATCGGAAGAAGAGTGGTCTGGATCAGATATCTTCGACGAAAACTCCGTCAACTCGCTTACGAACAGTTCGCAGCTACCGGTCTTCCTGATCATGGACTGCCTGAACGGATATTTCCAGGACGTTTATGCGCAACCGCTGGCCGTGACGTTGCTCCTCGCGCCCAATGGCGGGGCGGCGGCCGTGCTGGCTTCCAGCGGCCTGAACCAGGCGCCTCCGCAGACCGTGCTGGATAGTCTGGTTGTGACTGGTAACCAAAACCTCACCTTAGGCGAATCGCTCTTAAATGCGAAGTCCGGCATCACCGATCCCGATGTCCGGCGAACCTACATTCTCTTCGGTGATCCCGCCATGAAGATCAAACCCGTCGCATCGTATTCAGGATCGCAATAAGAGCATTTCCAGAATCACTCTCTCCTTATGAGGCAGCCTGCACCGTCCTGCGCGGTGCAGCCGTCTGCCGCAGCGGTTCCTCGAGTGCGCGCATGACTTTTCCGAATCCAGCGAAATCCAGCGACTGAGGGCCATCGGACAATGCTCGCTCCGGGCAGGGATGAACTTCGATGATCAGTCCATCGGCTCCCACGGCAACGGCGGCGCGCGATACGGCTGCAATCAGGCTTTGTTTGCCGGTGCCGTGTGAAGGATCGGCAATCACGGGCAAGTGCGACAGATCGCGGGCTAGCGCGATGGCAGCCAAGTCAATCGTGTTGCGCATCTCGGTCTCGAAGGTCTTGATCCCACGCTCGCACAGCACCACTTCATGGTTGCCGCCTGAGAGCAAATACTCTGCGGCCAGTAGCCATTCCTTCACGGTCGCCGACGGTCCCCGCTTGAGCAGGATCGGTTTCTTGACTGTCGCCAGCCGCCGGAGCAGCGCGAAATTCTGCATGTTGCGGGCGCCGATCTGCAGCATGTCGACGTGTTCGCAGATTACGTCCACGTCCTCGGTGCTCATGACTTCGGTGACTACGGGCAGCCCGGTTTCTCTCTTGGCCTCGCTCAAAATCTTCAAGGCCTCTAGGCCGAGTCCCTGAAAGTCATAGGGAGAGGTGCGCGGTTTGTAAGCTCCTCCACGGAGCATCGAAGCCCCGGCGCGCTTTACGGCGAGCGCAGTATCAAGTAGTTGCTCACGCGACTCCACCGAACAGGGTCCGGCGATCACCACTACCTCGGGACCGCCAATCGACACGCCGTCGATCTTGATGACCGAGCGCTCGGGCTTGACCTGGCGGCTGACCAGCTTGAAAGGCTGCGCGATGGCGACGACGGTATCCACTCCGGGCGCGACCTGCAGCGCCTCGATCTCGTGGCGTCGTCCACTGCCAACCGCTGCGACAATGGTTCGCTCCGTCCCTCGCGTGACATGGGGTTGGTACCCCGCCTCGCGAATGCGGTCGATAATGTGGTTGATTTCCTGCTCCGTTGCCTTTTCCGACATATTCACGATCATGGGACTCGGTTCTCCTTATGGATTCTTCGGGCAAAACAAAAGCCGCGATCCTTGGATCGCGGCTTGCGGCTTTAAGCTTGTCTCGTCTAGATGGCCTTCAGTGACTCATCTCCGCTCCAAGCTGCTCCGCAGCCGCGAACCGAGTAAATCGGTAGTACGCGGTAAATCGGAAGCTTGGAGTAAATCGTGTCATAGATATCTTTCGCGCAAGGAACCACTACGTCCCCGACAAAACGGGGGATTGGGACATTTATTGCAGAGAACTGGCTACGCTCGAAAACGCGTTATTCGCATTCGATCCAATCAAGCGCACCGTTCCCACGACTAGCACCAGAATCACGGCCAACATCACCGCGTATTCCGCGATGTCTTGCCCCGAGTCTTCGGACCACAACCTACGCATCAGTTTGGACATTTTCTCTCCTCCACGCCGCTTGTCAGTTCCTTGAGAGGAAGAACTGAATGGGAACTTTGTTGAGACATCATGCACGCGGGTGCATGCCCTTGTCAAATGTGCTTTTGTTGGTTTTCCACAGCGAAATTACTGGGCCGGAAGGCCCACTGCGGGAGGGATTTGCGCGGTGCTCGGAACCGATGCCGGCGAGAGCAAATCTTGAGCTGAACCTCGTGTAATCCCGAGAACTCCGTTCGGAAGCAGGCCCAGATAAAGGGTTGCGACCATGCTGACCGTGAGTGCCGCGCCCAATCCGAACGAAATCGGGTTTACCGGGACTTCTTTCCGCGCCTCGCGCATATACATCACGACGATAATGCGCAGATAGTAATACGCCCCAATCGCGCTGTTGATTACTCCGATCAAGGTGAGCCAGATCAGATTCGCTTTGAGCGCGGCGCTGAACACGTAGAACTTGGCGAAGAAACCGCCGGTCATCGGAATTCCGATCAGCGACAGCAGGAAAATCGTGAGTGTCGCTGCGAGCAGCGGGGAAGTGCGCCCCAACCCTTCGTAGTCTTCCAGCGTGACGTATCGTTCGCCGGCATTGGCAAAGTGGCTGACTACGGCAAAGGCGCCTACGTTCATCGCGGCATACGCAGCCGTATAGAACATCACCGCCGAGATTCCAGTCGAGGAATTATCCGGAGTCGTCATGGCGAAGGCAACGAGGATATACCCGGCATGCGCGATCGACGAATACGCGAGCAGTCGTTTCACATTGTCCTGCACCAGCGCGCCCACGTTCCCCAAAGTCATCGAAAAGGCTGCTGCGATCCAGAGGAACCAGAATCGTCCTGGGGCGTTAATAGCAAAAACCACTCGCAGCAGCACGGCGAACGCAGCGGCTTTGGGCGCGGTCGACATGAAGCCGGTGATCGGCGCCGGAGCGCCTTCGTAAACGTCGGGTGTCCACACATGAAACGGCGCTGCAGCGACTTTGAATCCCAGCCCGACGAACATCATCGCCATCGCCGCGTATACCAACACTTCCACGGGGCCGGATTGAAGCTTCTGGGCGATGACATCAATGTTGGTCGACCCGGTTGCGCCGAATATCAGTGCGACGCCGTACAGGAAGAATGCAGTGGCGAATGAGCCCAGCAGGAAATACTTTCAGTGACGATTCGCTGCTCGACGCCGAGTTTCGCCGGAAGCCCGCCAGAATGTAAGTGGAGATCGAGGAGATTTCCAGGCCAATGAAGATCATGACCAGTTCGATCGCGGTCGACATCAGCACCATGCCCACCACGCTGAACAGGATCAGCGCGTAATATTCCCCGGCGCGAATGCGCTGCACCGCCATATATTCGAATGAGGTCAGAATGACGACGGCAGCGATCGCAATCACCAGGTAGGTGAAGAAGACGCTGAAGCGGTCCACGCGCACAGTATTCGAAAACCCAACCCCGGGCGACTGCGCCATGTACCACGTCGAAATCAAAGCAGCGACCGCACCGACGAATGCGATCAAGCCCAATGTCTTCTGGCTTTTTTCCTCATCGACCAGCGGATCCAGAACCATCACGACGATGCCGAAGGCTGAAAGCACGAGCTCCGGCAGAATGCGGACGTAATCCGCGCCGGTGGGAATAATTTGTAACTGCGCCAGTAAGTGGGTCATTGTCCCACCGCCTTGCTGAACACTTGCGCGACAGGATTAAGAGTCGCCTGCACTGCGGGATCGATCGCACCCAACCACAGAATCGGAGCCACGCCCATCACGAGCGCAATCGCTATACAAGGCCAGACCGCAGCCTTCTCGAATCCCGATAGATCGGCGAGCGAATTGTTCACGGGATGCGTCACCTTGCCGTAGAAGACACGCTGGAACATCCACAGCAGATAACAGGCGCTCCAGATCACGCCCGTCGCGGCGAGAATGCCGTAGATCGGTTTCGCCTGGAAAGCTCCATTGAGCACCAGGAATTCACCGATGAATCCATTCATCAGCGGCAAGCCCACCGATGCCAGCACAATGAACAAATAAGACGTGGCATACACCGGCATAGGAGAGGCAAGCCCGCCGAACTCGGAAATCTCGTATGTATGCCGGCGCTCATGCAAGATTCCCGCCAGCATGAACAGTCCGCCAGTCGAGATTCCGTGGGCGAGCATCACAAACATCGCCCCATTCAATCCTGACTGCGTAAAGCTAAATATCCCGAGCACCACAAATCCCAGGTGGCTGACCGATGAATACGCGATCAGCTTCTTCATGTTGGGCTGCACCATGGCAACGAGCGCGCCATAGATGATTCCGATCAGCGCCAGAATCATGATCCACCATGCGTTGTGGTGCGCCTGCTCGGGGAACAGTCCTAGGTTAAAGCGCAGCAGTCCGTAGGTGCCCATCTTCAGCAGAACACCTGCCAGCAGGACTGATCCAGCTGTGGGTGCTTCGACGTGCGCATCCGGCAGCCAAGTATGGAACGGGAAGAGCGGAACTTTGACCGCGAACGCGATGAAGAATCCGAGGAACAGCCATTGCGCGGCAGCAGGGAAATTCGGTACTGCTCCGCTGGCGATCTGTTCGCGAATGGTTACAAAATCGAAGCTGTGCGTGTGTGCGTAGAGCCATAAGATCGCTGCCAGCATAAAAACTGAGGCGATCATCGTGTACATGAAAAACTTTACCGCGGCGTAGACCTTGCGCTCGTGCCCGAAGACTCCAATCAACAGCGCCATCGGGATCAGCGTGGCTTCCCAGAAGAAATAGAAAAGGAAGAGATCGAGCGAAGTGAATACGCCGATCAGCGCAGTCTCGAGAATCAGCAGCAGGATGAAGAATTCTTTCACCCGGTCATGCACCGACTTCCACGAAATCAGCACGCACAGCGGCGTGAGGAACGTGGTCAGCACGATCAGCCACATCGAGATGCCGTCGATCCCCATGTGATAGTGAATGTTCGGAGTCGAGATCCACGGCGTGTCGATTTCGTATTGAAATCCGGTCTGCGCACGGTGGAAGTGCACCGGCAAATGCAGGGAGAGCAGAAAAGCCAGCAGCGACATGATCAGGGCGAAGATACGGATTTCGCGATCACGGCGCGGAAACGCGACGAGGAGCAACGCACCTACAAGCGGTGCGAAGGTTACGAATGTCAGGATGTTCTGGTCGAGGAAGTTCATCGTCCCACCCCGAGCCAGACCATGTACGCAATCAGAACCGCAGCCCCGGCGGCAATCCATCCGGCGTACGACCGCAGGTTGCCCGACTGCATGTGGCGTACTTCATCCGATACGTGACGCGCGCCATCGGCTGCGTTGTTCACCGTATCGTCGATCACTTTACGATCGACGCCCTGCCACAGAATGCTCGTCGAACCATCCACCAGCGGTTTTACGAAAATCTTGGCGTAGATTTCATCCACGTAATACTTATTCAGAACCGTCGTGTAGAAACCATTCAAAGCATCGGCGATCTTCTGTGGCAGGTAAGGTTTGCTTACGTACAGCACGTAAGCAAGAATCAGGCCCGCGAACGCGAAGATAACGGAAACGCCCATCAGCAGCCATTCCGTACTGCCTGTTCCTTCTGTGATCGCCTTGGGGAATTCAGAACCGAACACCGGCTCGAGGAAATGCTCGAAGCCATTGTGAATCCCCACCAGCCCGCCGATCGTGGACAATATCGCCAGAATGATTAACGGAACCAGCATGACCATCGGACTCTCGTGCGGTTCGGCATGATCGTGATCTCCATGCCCCTGCGTCGCATGCGCGTGCCCGTGATCGTCGACTTTGATGCCTTTGTAGTCACCCCAGAACGTCATGAACAGCAAGCGGAACATGTAGAAGGACGTGATGAAAGCGGTGATGACGCCCACAGCCCAATACACCGGGTTCGCCTGATACGCCTTCCAGAGAATTTCGTCCTTGCTCCAAAAGCCCGCCAGCGGCGGGATTCCAGCGATTGCCAAGGTGGCGATCAACATTGTGGTGAACGTGATCGGAATGTAGGTCTTCAGGCCGCCCATCTTGCGCATATCCTGCTCGCCGCCGACCGCGTGGATCACCGATCCAGCTCCAAGGAAGAGCAGTCCCTTGAAGAACGCGTGCGTCATCAGATGGAAGATGCCCGCTGAAAATGCTCCGGCGCCGCAAGCCATGAACATGTAGCCCAGCTGCGAAACGGTGGAATACGCGAGAACTTTCTTGATGTCGGTCTGCGTGATGCCGATCGTCGCCGCGAACAGCGCCGTCAGGGTCCCGATGATTGCCACAACAGTTAGGGCGATGGGCGCACGTTCAAAGATCACGTGCGAGCGCGAAACCATGTAGACGCCCGCCGTCACCATGGTCGCCGCATGGATGAGAGCAGAGACGGGTGTCGGGCCTTCCATGGCGTCGGGAAGCCATACGTAGAGCGGGATCTGAGCCGATTTGCCGCAAGCGCCAACCATCAGCAGAATTCCGATCGCCGTCAGCAGTCCCGCTCCTCCGGTCTCAGGGGAAAGGGGCTGCACTTTGGCGAATACCTGCGTGAAGCTCAGCGATCCGAAGTGCTGGATGATCAGGAACAACCCGATAAGAAATCCGAAGTCGCCGATGCGGTTGACGATGAACGCCTTCTTGCCCGCCGATGCCGCCGAATCTTTTGTGAACCAGAATCCGATCAGTAGATACGACGCGAGGCCCACGCCCTCCCATCCAATGAACATCAGCAAGTAGTTGTTCGCCAGAATCAGCGTCAACATGAAAAACATGAACAGGTTCAGGTACGTGAAAAAGCGGTAGTAGCTGGGGTCGTCCCACATGTAGCCGACGGAATAAATGTGGATCAGGAATCCGACGCCGGTGACGACCAGCAGCATGACTAGCGAAAGTTGATCGAGATAAAAAGCGAAATCGACCGAGAAGCTGCCGGAGCGGATCCAGTGGGCTACATATTCCTGGTAGGGAAGCTCGAACGACGACAAGCGTAAGACCACTATCAGCGCCCAGGCAAACGCCGCGCCGGAGAAAAACAGTCCGATGGTGCTGACCGCCGTACGCGAAGATCGCTTCCCGAGAAAGCCGTTAATGGCGGCTCCTGCCAGCGGCAGCGTCGGGATCAGCCAGAGATTGAGAGATGACGTCATAGCTTGAGCAGGTTGACCTGGTCGATATTGAGTGTTTCGCGCGTGCGGTATACAGCAATGATGATGGCCAATCCCACTGCGGCCTCGGCTGCCGCTACCACCATCACGAAGAAGACGAAGACTTGTCCGGCGAGCACGTGCCAGTGCGCAGCGAAGGCGACGAACGAAAGATTCACGCCATTGAGCATCAACTCAATCGACATGAAGATTGTGATGATGTTGCGCTTGATCAGAAATCCCGTCACCCCGCAGGCAAACAGGATTCCGCTGAGCACGAGATAGTACGAAAGGGGCACCATTATTCTTTCACCCTCTGGGCCGGACCGCCGCCGGGAACCGTCGGCTTGCTCGCCAGCACCACTGCGCCCATGATGGCAATCAGAATCAAGATGGAAGTAATTTCAAACGGCAGCAGGAATTCATGAAACAGCAAGCCGCCGATCACCTGAGGAGTTCCCGGCAAAGCGCCCGCCGCAACCGGCTCGGTTCCGGAGTGCTTCAACACTACCCATCCGATTAGCACGCTGCCCAATAACATTCCCGGAAGGCCGAACAGCAGTGCGACGCGGCTGCCTTTGGTTTCTTCCTCGACTCCGGCATTGAGCAGCATGATGACGAACACGAACAGCACCATGATGGCGCCGGCATAGACGATCACCTGCACCGCCGCCACAAATTCGGCGCCGAGCAGCAAATATTCTCCGGCCAGCGCCGCCATTACCGCGATGAGCGACAGCGCGCTGTTGATCGGATGCCGCTGCACCAGCAGGTTGACCGCTCCCGCGACGCAGACAGCCCCGAACGCCAGAAACAAAATTAGATGAACGCTAATCATGAAAGCAGTTCACAGTTTTCAGCTCTCGGTTGTCAGCAGAACCCTTTGTGCGGGTGTCTCGGTTGGCCGCTTAGTCGCGGCAACTGAGAACTGAAAACCGGGAACTGAGAACTTATTTTCCTACCACGCCACTGCGATCGCCGTGCCGATCAAATTCACCAGCGCCAGCGGCAGCAGGAATTTCCAACCGAATGCCATCAGTTGGTCATAGCGGAAGCGCGGCAACGTCCCGCGCACCCATATATACAAAAAGAGAAATGCGACGATCTTGGCGACGAACCAGAAGACCGGCAGCAGCGCCTGCAGAATCGGAGGGCCGAAAATCGGGCCATGCCATCCGCCGAAAAACAGCAACGTCGCCAGGCATGCCACGGTGATCATGTTCGCGTATTCCGCCATGAAGAACATGGCAAACTTCATCGCGCTGTATTCGGTGTGATACCCGGCAACGAGCTCCGTCTCCGCCTCCGGCAAGTCAAACGGGATGCGGTTGGTTTCCGCATAAGCCGCCATCAGGTAACAGAAGAAGCCAATGGGCTGAACAAAAATGTTCCAGTGGGGAATGAATCCCCAGAAGTGCCCTCCCTGCGCGTTTACGATGTCGCGCAAGCTGAAGCTCCCCGAAAGCATTAGCACCCCAACCAGCGAGAGCCCCAGAGAGATTTCGTAGCTGACCATCTGCGCACTCGCGCGCAATCCGCCAAGCAGCGAATACTTATTATTGGACGACCATCCGGCCAGCGCCACGCCGTACACGCCAATTGACGTCACGCCGAGGATCATCAACAGTCCGATATTCACGTCGGTAATCTGCAGCGGAATGCTGTAGCCGCCGATCGTGATCGAGTTGCCAAATGGGATCACCGCGATCGACGTCAACGCGAAGATGACGGCGATCAACGGCGCCGCCAGAAAGAGCGGCTTGTAGACGTGCGGCGGAGTGAGATCTTCTTTAAATAGAAATTTGAGTCCGTCGGCCGCGGGTTGCAACAGGCCAA
Source organism: uncultured Acidobacteriota bacterium (assembly GCA_963787685.1). GTDB lineage: Bacteria > Acidobacteriota > Terriglobia > Terriglobales > Acidobacteriaceae > Sulfotelmatobacter. The sequence continues at coordinate 390,035 of CAWBED010000013.1, read as the reverse complement.
ACGGGCCGACCCGCGTGGGTCCCCAGCGATTCTGCATGTGGCCGACCACCTTGCGCTCCAGCCATACGGTGTATGCGACCGCAGTCAGCAGCACGCCAAGCACGACTGCGGACTTGATCACCGACACCAGTATGTAGAGCCAGATGGGCAACGGCAAAGCTTTGCTTCCTCTCTTGCTGAGCTGCGAGTTATGAGCTTCGGGTTGCGAGCAACAACGAACAGCGTTCCAACGCTGCTCACAACTCTAAGCTCAAAGCTACTACTTAATCCGCCGCGACTTCGGCAGGTTTGACTTCGTGACTTTCCATCACCGACTTCAATGTGCGCGAGTACCGACCCAGCGTGCCCGACGTAAACAAACTGTCGTTCGCCGGAACAATCGAATCTGCTTTGTGCGTCGCGCCCGGGCCACTCTTGCTCAGCGACGTGTGCTCGCTGTTTCCCGCCAGAAGATTCATGCGGGAGACGTCGTAGCCCGGAACCAGTCGCTGAATCTCGTCCAGAATTGCCATCGGATCGAGCGGGCTCAACTTCGGTTCGAGGCCCTGCATCTCGAGCCAGACCGAATGCCGGTCTGCCTCACCCGATTGCGCACCGCGAGACTGGCCCATGTCAGCGTGCGTCCCACCGCCGAACGGCACCAACTTGCGAACTTCAAAGCCCATGGCGTCCGCAATGCGGACAATCATTTCAAAATCCGCCTTCGTGCCTGAGATTTCTCCGGCCTTCTTAACCAACTGCACATCGCCGCAAGTATTGGTCATCGTGCCGGACTTCTCGTAAGCGTTCGCCGCCGGAAGTACCACATCGGCCATGACCGCAGTTTCGGTCAAGAACATGTCCTGCACCACGACGAAAGTTTTCGAGAAGGCAAATGGATCAATGGTCTGCCGTCCGATGGGATTCGATCCAACTACGTACAGCGCTTTTAGCTTGCCGGCTTTCGCGGCGTCGACCATGCCGGGCAAATCCAGTCCGGCCGTCTGCGGAATCTCTTTCCAATCTTTGTGGAACTCGCTCGATCCCGCAGTGGAGTGATATCCCGGAAGCAGGTCTGGATACAGTCCCATATCCGCGGCGCCGCGTGAGTTCGCATAGTCGGCGAGGCAAACAAACTTAGCTCCGGAGAGACCCGATCCGAACTTGACCAGGTTGGCGAGATCGCCGCCGCGAATCTCCGAGCCGAAAATGACGATGAGATTCTGCTCGCCGCGGAGTGTTTCGCGCAGGCTCCTCCATCCTTCTTTATTAGTGGACGAAGTCAGCAAACCATCTGCCGCTGCATCGTCGCCGGCCAGGAACGCCGCAACTTTACCTTCAGTTCCGGCTGGAATCGGCGTGAAACTCGTCGCCTGACGCCGCAGTTTGATCGACTCCGAATTGATCACGTACAGCTTCGCGCGATGCAGTCGCACGTTGTTGCGAATCTGCCATGCCAGCAGCGGATGCTGCTCCGTCGGATCGTTTCCGATCAGCAGGATTGCGGGAGCCGTGAACACATCGGTCATGCTGGCCGTCAGATCGGCCTTTCCACGCAGCGCCGCGGCCAGGGCAGGGAAGTCAGCCGTGCGGTGATGATCCACGTTGTTGGTCTTCAGCACCGTACGTGCAAACTTCGAGAGCAAATACGCTTCTTCGTTCGTCGTTCGAGTCGATCCGACTACGCCGATCGCCGAGCCGCCATCTTTGTCACGCACTTCCGCAAACTTCTTGCCGACAAGCTCAAACGCTTCTTCCCACGTGGCAGGCGTCAGCTTTCCATTTTTGCGGATCAAAGGTTGCGTCAACCGGTCTTCATGATTCGCGAAGTCAAACGCGTACCGGCCCTTGATGCACAGGAAGTCGCCGTTCGTCCCGCTCTTGTCGCGATTGTCGCCGCGAACAATCTCCATCCCGGTGTCCGAGCGCCGCACGCCCAGAGTCGTCTTGCATCCGTCGCCGCAATGCGTGCAAACAGTGCCGACGTGCTTCATCTCCCACGGACGCGTCTTATAGCGGTACGCGCCCGAAGTCAGCGCACCGACCGGACAGATGTCGATGCACATGCCGCACTCTTCGCATTCCAGATGATCTTCTTTATTCGGTGCAATCAGCGAGCTGACGCCGCGGTTCTGCACGCCCAGCGCCCAGACGTCCATGCCCTCGCCGCAGACGCGTACGCAGCGAAAACACAGAATGCAACGTGGCCGGTCGAAGAACACCACCGGGGACCATTGCTGTTCCTCTTTGTGGTTCTTCGCCTCCATGAATTTCGATTCGGCGGCGCCGTACGAGAACGTCATGTCCTGCAGTTCGCACTCGCCGCCGGCATCGCACACCGGGCAATCCAGCGGATGGTTGCCGAGCAGCATTTCGAGCACCGATTTGCGCGCCTGCTTGATCTCTTCGCTTTCGGTCGTGACGATCATGCCCTCGCCGACCACGGTTGTACAGGCAGTCTGCAGCTTGGGCATCTTCTCGATCTTCACCATGCACATGCGGCAAGCGCCCTGCAAAGAGAGGTTGGGGTAATAGCAGAACGAGGGCACTTCGATGCCGACCGTCTTGCACGCCTCAATCAACAGCGTGCCCGCGGGAGCCGTGACTTTCTTGCCGTCGACAGTGAGATTTACATCAGGCATTTTGTAATTTTGTAATCGGGTAATTTTGTAATTTTCTATCGAGATCTTGCCGTTCTCCGTGAAGCCGTGAACAACGCGCTTAACTCGTGTGCTTCGGCCAGCAACATCTCCAACTTTGGCAAAGGTACGATCTCGCAATCCGACAGCATTTCGAGCCAGAAGACTGATTCATCCGCCTCTTCGACCACGACTCCGATCTTAGCGAGCCACTCCGCCCGCGATCTCCCGCGACACGCCGCCCTATAGTTTGCCGCAACAGCTGTGCCACATCGCAGCAGTTGTTTGCCCAGTACTTGAGCGTCCGCTGTATACGGAAGCGAACGATAAAGGCGGACAATTCGAACTGCAAACACCTTTGTTCGATTCCGTAATTCTTCTTGTTGTGAAGGCATCGGTTTTCAATTACAAAATTACCCGACTACCAAATTACAAAATCTCAGTGAGCAAGAACCCCAGCCAGTTCCGCGATCCCCTGCTTCTCGTATGGGCACGGCCTGCCTTCCAGGTGGTCTTCAAACTCCTTGCGGAACTTTTTCACGAAGGCAATCGTCGGCATCGCCGCCGCATCGCCCAATGGACAAAACGTCCGGCCCAGCATGTTTTCCGCCAGGTACTGCATGTTGTCGATGTCTTTCTTCACGCCGCCGCCATTGTGGAAACGGATCAGAGTCTTCTTCAGCCAGTCCGTTCCTTCGCGGCACGGGATGCACCATCCGCAACTCTCGTGCTGGTAGAACTTCATCGTGCGCAGCGCGAATTTCACGATGCACTGCTGGTCATCGATCACCACCACGCCGCCCGAACCCAGCATGGATCCGGCTTTCGCGACCGAATCAAAATCCATGGCGACATCGACTTCATCCGCGGTGAGAACCGGACACGAAGATCCTCCCGGCACCACCGCTTTCAGTTCTCGCCCATTCGGAATGCCGCCGCCCACGTCGTATAACATCTTTTTCAGGTTGTAGCCCATGGGCAGTTCGTACACTCCGGGCTTGGCAATGTTTCCGCTCAGGCAAAACAGCCGAGTCCCGCCGTTTTTCGGCGTACCCAACTTTGCGTACCAGTCTGCGCCGCCAAGAATAATGTGCGGAACATTCGCCAGCGTCTCCGCATTATTAATGACCGTCGGCCCGCCCCAGAGTCCAACCACAGCAGGGAAGGGCGGCCGAATCCGCGGAATGCCGCGCTTGCCTTCTAGTGACTCCATCAGAGCCGACTCTTCGCCGACCTCGTAGGCGCCAGCGCCGCCATGCCAGTAAATATCGAGATCGCGGCCGCTGCCGAAAATGTTCTTCCCTACGAATCCCTTGGCGTAGGCGTCTCGAATCGCCTTCTGCATGATGATCGACAGGTACCGGTACTCGCCGCGAATGTAGATGTAGCCGCTCTTCGCGCCCACGGCCAGAGCCCCGATCATGACGCCCTCGATTACCGAGTGCGGATCGTGCTCAAAGATCAGCCGGTCTTTACAGGTTCCCGGCTCGCTCTCGTCGCCGTTGCAGAGAACATATTTCGGCTTCGCCGACTGCTTGGGTACGAACGACCACTTCATTCCCGTGGAGAATCCCGCGCCGCCTCGCCCGCGCAACCCGGAATTCTTGACCTCATTAATGATGGCGTCCGGTTCCATGGCGAGCGCCTTCTGCACGGCCTTGTAGCCGTCCAGTTCGAGATAGCGGTCGATATTGGTCGCGCCCAAGCCAAAGCGCCGGGAGACGACCTTTACCTCGTCGGGATGAGAGACCAGATCAGCCATTTTGTAACTTTGTAATTGAGTAATTTTGTAATTTGAGAACCGGCGCGCCGCGGTTTTCAATTACCAAATTACTAAATTACACAATTACTAAATTTTGCTTACTGCGTTCCCTTCTTCTTATATTCGTCGAGAATCCTGTCCATCTTCTCGGTGGTCAGGTTCTCATGGAAGTCGTAATTCACCTGCGCCGCGGGAGCCCAGCTACATGCCCCGATGCACTCCACTTCTTCCAACGTGAACATGCCGTCCGCCGTGGTCTGCTTGTGGCCGATGCCCAGCCGCTTCGCGCAATGATGCAAAATGTCTTCGCCGCCGCGCACCATGCAACTGATATTAGTGCAGACCTGCACGTTGAACTTTCCTCGCGGCTTGGTGGTCAGCATCGAGTAATAGCTGATCACGTTCCGCACTTCCAGTTCCGTCAGATCCAGACGCGACGCGATTTCCGTGATGACTTCATCCGACAGGTAGCCGACCTCGTCCTGTGCGTAAAGCAGTGTAGGAACGAGCGCCGACCTCTTGGTCGGATAATGCGGCACCATCTCCGCGAAACGCGATTCGAATTCTTCAGAAAACTTCATCAAATTCAGTGATTGAGCGATCGGGCCATTGTGCGATTGGAAAATCTAACCCACTCCTCGCGCGTTCGCGCGAAGCCGCAAAAATCGCCGTCAACTCGTTGCTTCCGTCAACAGAGACTCTGTCTTTCCAGTCGGAACAATTCCAGATTCGGTCATTAAGCTCCAACCACAAAATCGCTTCGTCCGACTTCCTCCACCACGATACCCATCTTAGCGATAAACTCCGCTTTCGATCCCGCCCTGCAGGCCGCTCGATAATTTGCAGCGACCGATGTCTAGCATCGCAACAATTGCTTGCCGAACACTTGACTATCCGTCCGGTAAGGCAACGAACGAAACAAGCGGATCACTCGCAATGCGAACGACTTCTGTCCGATCTCGAAGCTGCTCTGGCTGCTGCTCACTGGTCGACCCTACTCAATCGCCCAATCACCCGATCGCCAAATCACTCAATGCCTATCGGTCTATTTCTCCCAGCACGATGTCGATGGATCCGATCGCCGCCACGACATCTGCCAGCAGCCGCCCCTCGCACATCTTCGGCAGCGTCTGGAGATTCGCGAAGCACGCGGACCGCATGTGTACCCGATAGGGTTTGGCCGTGCCGTCACTGACGATGTAATAGCCCATTTCGCCGCGCGGAGATTCGACCGCCTGATAAACCTCACCTACCGGCACTGCAAAGCCTTCCGTAATAATCTTGAAGTGATAGATGAGGGATTCCATTTGGGTCTTCATCTTCTCGCGTTCGGGCAGCACAATCCCGGGTGCATCCGCTTTCGTTGGGCCTTCGGGCATCCCGTCGAGCGCCTGCCGCACGATGTTGACCGACTCTCGCAGTTCCTGTACTCGGCACATGTACCGCGCGAAGACGTCGCCTTCTTGCGATACCGGCACCTTGAACTGAAACTTCTCGTAGCTCGAGTACGGCATATCGCGCCGGAGATCGATATCAACCCCACTGCCACGCAGAGTCGGGCCGGTCGCACCCAGTGCGATCGCATCTTCCGCGGTCATTCGCGCCACGCCCTTGGTCCGCATCGCCCAGATGGGATTGCCCGTCAGCAGGTTCTCGTACTCGTCCACCTTTTCGGGAAAATATCCAGCGAAGTCGCGCACGCGATCAAAGAATCCCAGCGGCGGTTCGAGCGCCAGCCCGCCCACGCGAAAATAGGACGTCATCATGCGCTGGCCGCTGACCATCTCGAAGATGCGCAGCACTTCTTCGCGCTCGCGGAAGCAATATAAGAAGACCGTCAGCGCGCCAATGTCCATGGCATGCGTGCCCAGCCAAACCAAGTGGGAGTTAATCCTGGTTAACTCGTTCAGCAGAACCCGCAACCACTGCGCTTTTGGAGGAATCTCCAACCCCAGCAACTTCTCCACCGCCAGCACGTAGCAGAGGTTGTTGGTCATGGGGCAGAGATAGTCGATCCGGTCCGTCAGCGGCACAACCTGCTGGTAGAACTTGGCTTCGCAGGTCTTCTCGATCCCGGTGTGCAAGAAGCCGATGTCCGGCATCATGCGCACCACAGTCTCACCGTCAATCTCAAGAAGAACGCGCAGCACGCCGTGCGTAGACGGGTGTTGCGGACCCATATTCAGGATCATTGTCCGATCCTGGCCGGGTTCGAGCACGGGTGTGGGCGTCAAATGCGCCATCAGCGGTAGCCCTCCACCGGATAATCCTTACGAAGCGGATGGCCTTCCCAATCCTCCGGCATCAGAATGCGCCGCAAGTAAGGATGTCCCGTGAACCGCACTCCAAACAGATCAAAGACCTCGCGCTCGAAGTAATTCGCGCCCGGCCATACCGACGTTAGCGACTCGATTACCGGGCTCGAACTGTTCAACCTTACCTTCAAGCGGACGCGCTCTTTATTAGGAATCGAAAGCAGATGGTAGACGACTTCAAACCGCGGTTCCGCGGGATACCAATCCACGCACGTCACATCCGACAGGAAGTTAAACGGGCAAGCCGGATCGTCTTTCAACAGGACGCAAGCCTCGCGGATGCTGCTTCGCTCCAAGAAGATCGTCATCTCGTCGCGGTCGAACTTCGCACCTTCGACGGCAGCCGCATTCCATTCGAGCAACCGCGCGACCGCTGGATGATTCTTGAGTTGTTCGAGATCCGTAACGGCGGGAATCAGCGCCATCAGAAATTCCCCCGTTTCGCGCCGGTCTCACCCCAGTCCAGCACGCCCTTTTTCCAGACATAGAAGAAGCCAACCAGAAAAATTCCGATGTACACCAGCATCTCCCAAAGGCCAAAATGCCCGAGCTTACGCAGGATCACGGCCCACGGATAGATGAAAACTGCTTCCACGTCGAAGAGGATAAACAGCATTGCGACCAGGTAGAACTTCACCGAGAAGCGCTGCCGGGAGTCGCCCACCGGCGTCATCCCGCATTCATAAGGAGAGAGCTTGGCGCGCGTCGGCTTCCGCTGCCCGATCAGCCACGAGAGCGTCACAATCGCGGTCGCGATCCCGCCAGCCATAAGAATATGGATGAGAAACGGGAGGTAGCGAGCGAAGTAATTGTCGGGCATAGTACGAGGTATATATAATTCGCGCCAGCGTTACCGGAAACATTCTAGGTTATGGGCTTGCACCGAGAGTGTCAAGCGCGCAGCGGCGCATTCTGTGAAAATGGAGATGAAAATTTTGTGATTGAGTGATCGGGTAATTTTGTAATTGAAAATCAATGCTGTCAGCGGCTTTGCTGGCCATCCAATTACACAATTATAAAATTACACAATTACCAAATTGCCCCAATCCCTATGATTTTCGGCTTCAATACCGATGTGAAGCATGTGGACACGATCTATCACGTGCAGAGTGAAGCGCGTGAAGGCGATCTCCTTCTGCAGACCCAGGTTTTCGTGCGCGGACGATGCATCGGCAAGAAAGCCACTTCTTACGCTGCCAAAGCCGCCGAATCGCAATTCGGAGACTCGCAGAAGGAACAACTGCTCCGCGAACAGCACCGGCTCGTTCTGGATGCGATCCGGGAAGGGAAGCTGGACGACGTCCTCGACCATCCCGAGCCGGAAACACTAGCTACGGTAAAGGAGCTCGAAGTCCAATGGCTGAATGCCGAATCGGTTCACGCTGAGCGCAACCTGACCATGCAACTGCGCGTGACCGAAGGAGGCTCCGCGGCTTCCGGCGCTCGCCTCACCTTTCGCTTCGCACGTCCCGGAGCCGCTCCGTTCTACACTCAGGCCGTCGCCGATTCGGGAGGAGCCGCCGAAGTGAAGATCGAAGTCGAAGAGACAGCCCTCCCCGACGCTTCCTTGCTGGTCCAAGCCAACTTCGAAGGCCGCACCGCCACCAGAAAATTCGTCCTAAGAAAAGCAGACTAAAAACCTACTCCTCAGGGTCGTTAACGGCAGTGTTCACTTTGCGTCACGTGAGGATTTGTCTCGCTGCCTCCAAAACCGGCGTCATCCCGAGCGTAGCCGCTTTTCAGGCGGAGCGAAGGATCTCGCGCGCATCTCCACCGTCCGACAGTGCGATAATCTCGAAGACCCTCACTCCGCGAAGAGCGAAATGAAACTCCACATCAACGGCGACCCGCGCGACTTCAACGACGCCCTCGCTCCATTCACGATGGCAGCTCTCATCGAATCCCTCGGTATGAAGTCCGACCGCGTCGCAGTCGAACTGAATCGCGACATCGTCCCGCGCGATCGCTGGACCGAAACCACGTTGAAAGACGGTGATCAACTGGAAATCGTCCACTTCGTCGGCGGCGGTACCGCGCGACTCAGGTCATAGCTATGCAACTCTTGTCATTCGAACCGGCCATCTCTCGTCATTCCGAACCGGTTCGGCAAGCCCACACAGCTCTTGTCATTCCGAACCGGTCTGCAAGACCGGTGAGGAACCTGCTTTCCGCGTTAATCAGGATCCGATCTCAACCCTTCAATCCCAGGAACGTTCGCAAACGCTCCAGTTCCGCATCGAGTTCGCGCTGGAACGCTGGATCCTTCGGTGGATTCGAATCCACATATCCGAGTTCAGCCTTCTGCTCCCCATTCTGGACCGACACATTTCCCCAGCCGATCACGCGATCGCGCCAGAGCAACGGCAAAGCGTAATAGCCTCGAATCCTCTTCTGCAGGGGTGTGTAGGCCTCAAAGCGATATTCCCAATTCCACAGCAGCTCGAAGCGATGGCGATCCCACACGACGGGATCGAAGGGCGCAAGCAATCGCACGATTTCCTGAGAAGCAGCTTTGGTCGGCGTCTCATTCGCAGGCCAATACCACTCAATTCGATCGACCGTTGCGTGGGATAGTCGCTGCAGCGCGCGCTGGAATGCTTTGGTTAGCTTCGACTGCCACTGCGGCGCTGCGTACTGCAATCTGCGCACAAGATATCGCAGACGCGAGGCTGGCACTGGTGCATAGACGTGAACGACGGCATCGACCAACGCATCAATCGCTGCCATGCGAGCGGCTTCATCACTTGGTCCTGGAGCGTGCTGGTGCACCGCATACAACCGAATCCCCGCAGTGCGTCCTGGAACTCGCAGCAAGCCGTGATAATGCATCGCGTCCAGCAGGCGCGTAGTTGCGTTCGATGATCCTCCCCAATAGTTCTTGACCGAACCGTGAGCGAAATGACGATCGACCTCTTGCGGATGAACCACTCCGCGCTGCCGCACGAATTCCAACACAAGCTCGGCGCGCTTTCGCCGGCCGGAACGCCAGGGCACACCTCCTTGAGCTGTCATGCGGCTGGTGAATCGTGGATGCATCAGCGCCTGCAGTTCGCGCGTGACGAAGCCGTAGTTGATGAAGAAGTCTTCGTGGATGTCGAGTTCGGCGTAGCGGCGCTCCAGATCTCCCGAGCGATAGCCTTTGACGCGATGACGCAGGATCAAGTCCTGCGCACGAGCAGGCGCTCGAATCGGATCGGCCTGCACGAATCCCATGTGGTGAAGAGCGCGTTTAAGCGTGGTCGGCGGAAACAGACTACGCGCGACCGCAAAGCACCGCAGGTCGTCGAGGGAGATCGGCATCCATGCATGTTATCGAAGTCGCGCGGTTTTTGAAGTTGACCCAGGAGCCATTGACGCAAGGGTTTGTTCTGAACCATGCTCTCGGGTTGAAAATCGGAGTAGAAGTACTTAGTAGGTCATATCAATCGAAATGGGTAGGAAGATTGTGAAATGTTTGAAAGGAAAGCCCGAACGACCACCGTGGGAATCGAGCACCCGGGGACCAACGGAACCTCTTCGGCCTCAAACCAGCGGATTTACCACCTGCACCGCGCCGTACCTCTGTTTCCCCGCCAAGTCCTCGGAGTACAGCACCTCCGCACCTGCCTGCTCAGCAGCTTGCAAGATCAGCGCATCCCAGAACGACGTCTGGTACCGGACTTCAATCTCAAGCGCCTGGATCACCGCTTCGGGGCTGTTGGTCACGATCTCCCAACTTAGATAGTCCCGAATCAGTCCGCGAAGCTCATCGACCGAAATGGGGTTGGCCACCTTGCGACGCAAATTCACGCATAGCTCCTGCAGCACCTGCGTGCTTAACACACCCTGCCCGTTCGTCCACAAGCGCTCGATCAGTTGACGCGCCCGCTCATGCTTGGTGCCAGCCGCTCGGTCGTGCGCGTAAATCAGAATATTGGTGTCGACGAAGTATTTTTCAGCCATCGTGTACGCCATCTAGCGCGAGCTTAGAAGTCCGCGCAAACAGACTCCGACTCATCGCTCATGAATCTCGTCGCGCGAGCCAGGTGTCCACCGCAGATCCATTCCTTCCCTAAGCCGGGCCAGCGCCCGACCGCGCGCCCGTTGGTAGCTCTTGCGCTCGCGCACGATCTGCTCAAGACGCGCCGCCAGCATTGCACTAATTGAAGTATCTTCTTCCGCCGCCAGCACTCGAGCCTCGCGGATCAAATCGGCTTCCAGTTTCAACGTAATATTAGTTTTCATCTCGTAGCACGCTATTACGTGCAGCACCATTATACGTGCTCACTGCCTGAATATCAACAGGATAGACTTGTGACATCTGACCTTGCCCGTTACCCCCGAAATCAGCTCATCATGGTCAAGACGCAGATGGAGCGGCGGCAATTGGCGGCTGCTAAGTTATTTCGATACAGGATTTTGCCCGCAAGTGATTGAGCGCCATAGATTTTTGGTCGATTTTCCTCTAAGTCAATGATTCCAAAAGACCGGGGGGAGGGGGTATCTTCGATTTGCCGAAACGAAACCCATCAGCCATACCAAGAGGGTCTCGACTGACGTAAGCCATCGACAAGAAATTTCGTGCCGATCTCTACACCGGCCCCGCAGCTTTTTACTAGCTCGACCTTGTGCCCTCGTGGTTCCGGTCTTTGACTTCCTCCATCTGTGCCTCTGCTAGAATCGCGTCATTATGAGCCCCCTGACTCCGTTCACCGATGTCCCCGATGCCATCGAGGAAATCCGCGCGGGCCGCATGATCGTGGTCGTCGATGACGAGGACCGCGAGAATGAAGGCGACCTGACCCTCGCGGCTGAGAAAGTCACGCCCGAAGCCATCAACTTCATGGCGAAATACGGGCGCGGCCTGGTCTGCCTCGCCATGACCGAGGAGCGGCTCGAGCACCTGAACATCGGTCCGATGACCGCCGAGAATACGTCGCAATACGGAACGGCGTTCTGCGAGGCGATCGACGCGCGCCAAGGAGTGACGACCGGCATTTCGGCGCACGACCGCGCGCGCACAATTCAAGTTGCGATCGATCCCGCAACCAAGCCTTCGGATCTGGCGCGTCCCGGACACATGTTCCCTCTGCGCGCACGTAAAGGCGGAGTGCTGGTGCGCGCGGGACAGACCGAAGCTTCGGTCGACCTGGCGCGGCTGGCGGGAATGGTTCCAGCGGGAATCATCTGCGAAATCATGAAGGATGACGGCAGCATGGCCCGCGTCCCAGACCTGATCGAGTTCTGCCGCCAGCACAAGATGAAGATGCTGACGGTTGCGGAGCTGATCCGCTATCGGATGGCGCACGAGCGCTACGTGAATCGCGTGGGCGAAGCGTTGATCGAGACACGGTTCGGAGAATTCCGGCTCATCGCGTATTCGAGTGAAGTGGATGGTGGCGAGTCGCATGTGGCGCTGGTGCGCGGAGATATCGAGCACAGCCGCGAGCCGGTGCTCGTCCGCATGCACGCGCACTGCCTGATGGGAGACGTCTTTGGCGCCACGGGATGCGAATGCCACGCCACGCTCGAAGGCGCGCTCGATCGCATTTCGCAGGAAGGTCTGGGAGCCTTGATTTATCTGCATCAGACGTCGCAGGGATTCTCTGTTGAGAAGGTCGGAGACCGCACCGCGTTGAGCTTCCATGGCGGACGGACGCTTCCTTCTCTTTACGACAATTCAAAACATATCCAGCGGGAGATTGGGATTGGAGCGCAGATTTTGTCGGACCTGAATTTGCGGCGGGTGCGACTGTTGACGAATCGTCCGAAGAAAGTGGCCGCGCTCGAAGGATTTGGGATTGAGATAGTGGAGCAAGTGCCGGTTCAGTTGAATGAAGTGAAGGCTGGAAAGAAATAACTCGATCGAAAGGCCTTCATGGCCACTCATAGTTCGTCCGCCGAAACGATTCAACGCAATATCCCCGCGGGACTCATCGACGATGCCCGCAAACATGTCTACGAAGCGGCCATCCGCACGCCGTTGGTGCGACTGAATTACGAAGGTCCGGCGGAAATCTATCTCAAGCTCGAGTGCCTGCAACCGATCGGCTCCTTCAAGATTCGCGGAGCCTATAACGCTGTGCGCCTTTTGCCGGAAGCTCAGCGGAGACGTGGGGTTTGGACCGTGAGTGCCGGGAACGCTGCCCAGGGAGTCGCGCTGGCAGCACGCAAGGCGGGCGTTCCGTGCAAAGTACTCATGATCGACGCGGCTCCGGCAGCCAAGCTGGAAGCGGTGCGCCGCCTCGGCGGTGAGGTTGTAAAGGCCTCGTATGATCGCTGTTGGAAGGCTCTGGCGGAACGTGCGCACCCGGAGATGGACGGCGCATTTGTGCATCCCTTCGAAGACGACGAGTTCATTGCGGGGAATGCTTCCGCGGGATTGGAGATTCTGGAAGACCTCCCAGATGTCGATGCGGTCACGGCAGGATTCGGCGGAGGAGGTTTGTCATGCGGCATCGCAGCGGCATTTAGAGAACGTGGAAGCAAGGCAAAAGTTTTCGCGGCGGAGCCCGAGACCGCTGCGCCTCTGGCAGAGTCGCTGGCAGCTGGATCGGCACAGAACTTTTCCGGATGGAAAGCCAGTTTTGTGGATGGCTGCGGAGGCAAATCCGTATTTCCCCGCATGTGGGAGATCGCTCATCATTTGCTCGCGGGATCGATCGTGGTCACGCTCGAAGAAGTACGGCGCGCGATGAAGATCGTTGCCGAACGGAACCACATCATCTGCGAAGGAGCAGGAGCCTGTGCGGTTGCAGCCGGGCTAAGCGGGAAATGCGGATCAGGAAAGATTGTCTGCGTGGTGAGCGGTGGGAACATCGACCTCTCGGTCTTTACGCAATTGATGAACGAACCAAACGTTTAGGACAGATTTTGTTTGCGCGGCGGAGCCTAACTTCCTTTGCGCGGTTTCGCAGGCGAGTCGCCCGAGCCAAACTAGAACGGCTTGCGGACCACGACTTCGCTCTCGCGGATGAAGAACTGTGCCGAGCAGCACTCTGAGCCGCAGATGACCGGGATGAATCCGTTGATCTGCTTGCGCGTGATCAGGCCGAGCATGCCACAGGACGGACAGGCGAGCACGGCCCAGTAGGGATCTTCCTTCTCGCCAATCTCTCCGGCGTTTTCGAGCACAAAGACGGTACCGGGCTGCATTTGTTCCGGAATCCACTCATTGAGGACGTCCAGTTCACCGACCATGTGTTCCTCCCTATGCCTGCGGATCGAGCCTAAAACCTGATAATCCCTACAAAACTTTTCTAGCATGCCTACGGGCATCGAGCGAAGTTACCGAAGTATTCGCCTTTCGGGAGACGACCCCGGCCCGCACCTGCCGCACGGCGTCGCTCAAACAGACACCGAGAATCGGCTGATTCGAGTTCTTGAGAATATCGACAATCTGGCGCGCCGAAGTTTCGAGATAGAGGCGATTGCCGTCGGTGAGCAGGTGATATTCGGAGTTGCGATCGACGATCTCGGCCAGGCCTTTGCCGAATTCGCGGTCGAGAAAACGCATGACCTTGCGGACGCCTTGCAGAGAGAACCCCTTGCGGCGGAGTTCGCAGATCACAGCAACTTCGGTCAGGCGATCGAAAGAGTAGAGGCGGCGATGACCCTCACGCTCAGGCTTGACCACACCACGCTCGTCCCACCACTGCAACTGGCGGGCAGTGATGCCGGTAAGCGCGATGACTTCCCGAGATGTGAAGCGATCCTGCATGATCCCCTGAAATTGTTCCGAAACAATTGCGGTGCAAAATGTTTCACACATTTTAGGCATGAGAGGCTGTGGATCAAGCAAAAGAATATGAAGGGGTTAGTGACTAAGGGAGTTCCTGGCAGAAGGCGCAGCGCCTAAAGGCGCGGGTGAAATGGGGACGGTTGGTGGTATCGCTAAAGCGATACCCTGATACGAACCTTAGGGGCCGGAAGGAGCAGGTTCCTCACCGGTCTTGCAGCCCGGTTCGGAATGACAGGGGTTGATGGTCTTGCAGACCGATTCGGAATGACAAGAGTTGATGGGCTTGCGCCGGTTCCGAATGACAAGAGGGGAGTGACAAATCAGAGTGTCTTCGCTCTCGTGACATCTGCAGCCACTTGCCCCTCGGCGCCGCGGAATAAAGCTCTCATGGCGCGGATGACCAAGCGCGTCATCAGCACGACGATCACTACAAAGATTGTGGCCAGCGTTCCTGCGACGTACGGATGCCGCGTTGCCAGCCAAGTCAGGCCGATGGCGAGAACGTCTTCACCGAGACTGAGCGTGATGTTCGAGAACGGTTCCGGAGACGGAGTGACTGCGGCGCGAGCTGCGGTTTTGCCGCCGTGCGCGATGAGCGCGACGGTTGCTCCTAGAAGCGTCGCGAGAAGCTGGTGTTCGGGAGAGAGCTGGCTGGTCGCGCGGTAA
This sequence comes from uncultured Acidobacteriota bacterium, assembly GCA_963787685.1. GTDB lineage: Bacteria > Acidobacteriota > Terriglobia > Terriglobales > Acidobacteriaceae > Sulfotelmatobacter. The sequence goes on along the minus strand of CAWBED010000013.1, from coordinate 374,954 downwards.
GCGAGTAGTCCTGCGATGGGTACGCGAATGAACGTATGCAGCGCGTTCCAGATCAGGTCGAAGGCTGGAATCTTGTCGGCGAAGAACTCGATCCCAAAAAGGGCAAGGCTCGCGATGATGACAGGCCATCCGGCAAGTAGCTGCAACCCCGGAGGCAGCGGAAGATGTGCAAAGTGACCGAGCAGACCCAGGACGGCGATAGTTGCGTACGTATTCAGTCCAGCGGCAAATCCGATGGCGACCAGCAGGGAGAAGAGTTCCGCAGGCGGGATTTGGAGGACGTTGAGCATCGGGTGTTGCGCCTAGGAAAGAGAAAGGGTCGCTCTAAGAGCGACCCATGAGAGGCTGATCCACCGCTGGTTACAGCGTGGACTCGATCTCGAAGCCCCATGCTTCCAACAACGGTTCGGGAATATACTTCGAGTTCTTGTTACGGCGCGCCCACTCCCGCAACCGAGTCGACCGGAGATACTGGTCGGGGGAGAGCTTGTATTCGCGCACAACCTGTTCGAATTCGGTGATGGTGGGGGTGATGGGCCCGATCGGCTCAGGCTTACCCCAGTTCGGATTTCCGCGTCGCTTGGCCATGAAAAAATTGCCTTTCCACTTAAGGGGATGAAACTACACAACTTGCCTGTCTATAAGATTCTCGAAATGGGCTTCGAGATTCACCGATCGATCTTTATGAACGTCTTCGAGGTTGGACAAACCTAGGACGTGAGTCTTCCACAGATGATCTCAAAGCTAATCGGAGACTCAACATCCTACAGTCGATTTGACTCGAAAGTCAATGGAAATCTGTCGCGAAGCCGAGCTTCCTCCCTCTCTAAGTGTCTTTAAATGCTACGCTTAGGGCTAGTTGAAGGTAGTAACCACTCCTGCCTCAGGTACACGATGTAAGAACGGCTTTGGAACGGCCTCTTGCGGCTAGGGGATGCAAGAAATTGCGAGTTACGGGAGTAATCAGTCTGCGGGTCGCAGATATTGATCCGATCTCCAGGTGGTCATAGAGTGCAGGAAGGGGATCAGCTTCAGTCGCTCGGGCTGCGGTGGTGGCAGAGCGGACAAAGAGGGCGATCTCCGGATGGTTGCGCCAGGAATTGGTCTGGTCCATGAGCCTGAAATCACTCGTACTGTGCTCGGATGATAAGGTTGTGCGCGTTTTGCGACGCGTGCTGGGAGACCTCGATATTGAGGTGGACCTGTGCGCGACTTCCGACGCTGCCTTGCGTAAGCTGACCCGCCAAAGATTTGAAGCCATCATTGCCGATTGTTCCGACGACGGCGCCTTTGAGGTGCTAAAGAGTGCGCGCGGCGCTCCATGCAACAAGCATGCCGTTGCGGTGGCGATCGTGGAACCGGTTGTGGGACTGAAAGCCGTGTTCGGAGTCGGAGCGCATTTCGTGCTCTACCGTCCGGTTTCGAGTGAACGGGCGAAGTCGAGTTTTCGCGCTGCGCGTGCGCTGATGAAGAGCGAGCGCCGACGCAACGTTCGAGTTGCCGTGCAGATTCCCGTCGTGATGCGAAGCTCGGAAGCCGGCGGCAACATGAAAGTCATGACCATCGATCTGAGCGAAGGTGGGATGGCCGTGGCCGTTCCGAACCAACAGCGTCCGAGAGGGAAGTGGCAGATCGCGTTCACGCTGCCGGGTCTGTCTGCTCCGCTGGAGATCCCTGCGGAATTTGCCTGGGAAGGTTCGAGCAAGCAAGCGGGCCTGCGCTTTGTGCAGACGTCACCTGAGGCGTCACACGCGTTGCGGGAGTGGTTGAAGCAGAATTCGCCGGAAGCGGAGCAGGACGATCCGCCGATCCGCTGCCAGTTGACGGATCTCAGTCTGGGCGGATGTTATCTGGAAATTGCATCTCCGTTTCCTCCGTCGAGCCTGGTGACCCTGTCGATGCGAGCGGGAGGGGTCGAAGTACGGGCGCAAGGAGTCGTGCGCGTCATGCATCCGGAGAAGGGAATGGGAGTCGAGTTTACGCAGGGGACTTCTGAGCATCGCGCCGCGGTCGAAAAATTTCTGGGAGTGCTGACGGAGAATCGCACGCTGCTGCCCGAGTTGCTGGTCGAGCCCGAGGGCTTGGGAGTGGACTCGGGAACGCCGAAGATGGCTGGGTCCGACACGGATGATCCGCTGCTGCAACTTTTCTACGGGGAGTCTCTAACCGCGGAAGAATTTCACGACGCATTGCAGAAACAACGCGCGCATCCGGCGCCGCCCTCTGATAACGCCGCTGCGGCGCACGCGTAAGCCGGTTCTGGCCTGCGCGGTGCACGTTACGATCATCTTCGATCTCTTCTGAATTTTCCCCTCTTCTGATCTTTTCGGCCCGACAACTGCTTTGACGACGGCGAGTGCGACTTGGGATGAAGACGCGCTGGGCGGCATTCGCTACGCTAGAATGATGTCGAGCCGGGATGGCGAAATTGGCAGACGCAGCGGACTTAAAATCCGCAGGGGCTAACCGCCCTGTGGGGGTTCGATTCCCCCTCCCGGCACCAGCGTGCTCTTGAGTCGTATCCCCAACCATCTTCCCCGGCGCAGGATCGGTGTGGTTGGGGAAACCGGAAATTAATTGTTGTGGGCCTGCTGCGATTTGTGAGGCGCGAGGCTTTCGTCTGACTACGAGCCGAAAGAAGCCAGGGCGGATTCCTGGTCCTCGAAGACTTCGAAGAGTTTCAACAACCCAATCATCTTTAACGTCTTGATCGAAAACGGGGAAGGATTGAGAAGTTTCAGAGACCCTCCCTGCTGCTTTGTGTTGGTAAGGTACTGGACCAGCAAACCGATGCCACTCGAATCGAGCATGGAGATCTCGCTCAGATCCACCACGTAGCGATAGGCTCCGGTGCCGGCGAGATCGTCAAAAGTTGCTCGCAAGCGGTCGACTGCGTCGCCCAAATTGAGCCTGCCAGTTAATTTGATTAGCCTTACTGCTCCCCTGCTGCGGATCTCAATCTCCACCCAGTTCCCACCTTCAGGCCACGGATTTATAAAAGCTGTGCGGACAGGCTGATGAGATCGTGTTGACTCTAATCCGAGCCTCTGATAAAGTGCCCGCTCAAATTAGAAGAAGCGTGCGATTTTTGCAAGCTTTTGCTAGTCCTGCCTTTTTGAGAGTCAATCTTTGTACCTGAAAACATGACATCGCCGGGTTCGAATCTGGACCTAGACATCGCCGGTTTCGCTGCGCGATTGATTGCGGTGAGCGAGACGGCGGCACGCGCCCGTATCATCGCCCAGACCAGCGTCGAAATTTTCCCGGAAGCGACTGCCATCGTCTACCTATTGCAGGAGGACGATGATGGCCAGTTCTGGTCTGCAAAGTCAAAGGTTGGGGACGGTGCGGAACCGGACCGAAGGGTCGCGGCTGGGGCCGGAACACTTGGATCGCTGCTGCAGACTCCTCAGGCGGTTATCTTCGAGGGTCACACGCTGGCGAGGGAGCAATACGCGCATCTTAATGTACGCCGGACGTTGCGATGCCTGGCCTGTCTCCCGCTTTTGAGTAACACGGCGGTGGTGGGGGCGATTGAGATTCTCGGATTTGAATCGGTTCTCGACAGCGCCGTCCTTGATGATCTTGAGCCACTTTGCGAGATTGCTGGCCACGCCCTAGTCGCATCGCAGCTCTACGAGTCCGAACGCCACAACTCGCTTACATCCATCACCCGCGTCACCCAGTTTTACGACATCGAGAAAGTCTTCAGTTCCACGCTCGAGATGGATGAATTGTTGCCCATCATTGGGAGCAAGACTCGAGAGATGCTGGAGTGCGTGGGAGTCAACATTTGGCTCGTCCAAGGAGACGGCCGGTTATTGCTCATGCACCAGGCGGGAACGGACCCCACTACCAGCCAAGGCATGACGCAAGGAACTGGCGAGGGTATCGCGGGCGACGTCTCTGAAAATGGCGAAGCGATCCTGGTCGAATCGCCCAAGGACGAGCGACTGATTCGTCGCAACGGGGAGCTTGAAGACGGTCGGGTGGAATCGATCATAGCCGCTCCCCTGATCGATAAAGGGTGTCTTGTTGGAGTTGTGGAAGCCGTAACACGAGTGGACGGAAAACCCTTCGACGATGACGATCTGTTTGTGCTGACCAGCCTTAACGAAACAGCCAGCATTGCTCTCTACAACGCCAGTCTGCTGCTGGCTGAGCGCAAGGTGGAAGTACTCGAAATGCTGGTGACTGTCAGCCGCGAGATCACTTCGACTCTCAATCTGGAACGTGTGCTACAGACGATCGTGAATGCTCCGCAAGCACTCATCCCGTACGAGCGCGCCGCGATCGGACTGCAACATGGCGGGCGGTACAGGCTCGCCGCAGTCTCCGGGGTGACACAGCTCGATGCCAGTTCTCCGGACATCGTTCCTCTCAATGACATTCTGCGCTGGGCCATGCTGTCGGAGGATGTTGTACACGTTCGTCAGCACGGGGACGAGGTCGACAGCACTCGGGAAGAGACTGTCGCGAAGTTCAAGAGCTATTTCGCAAGTTCGGGGATGCGAGCCTTCTATGCTATCCCGCTCCGCGACGACACTGGGCGCGTCGGCATCATGGGCATGGAAAGCCGCGACCCGGATTTCCTCTTACCCGCTCATTTGGAGGTTCTGCAGGTTATCGCTGGTCAGGCGACGGTCGCGCTGCGCAACGCGCAGATGTACAAAGAGGTGCCGTTTATTTCCGTTCTCGAGCCGGTCCTCGAGAGAAAGCGGAAATTCATGGCCATCGAGAAAAAACGCCGTACGTTGATGATTGCGTCTGCGGCAGCTCTCCTGATCTTTCTGGCGGCGGTTCCACTGCCGTTGCGACTGGACGGAGATGCGGTGGTTGCACCTCTACGTACGGCTCAGGTTCAGCCTGAAGTCGAGGGCGTGGTTCGGCGAGTCAATGTCCGGGAGGGTGACCACATCACGCAGGGGCAAGTGCTCGCCGAATTGGCTGATTGGGACTACCAAACACAACTGGCTCAGGCACAAGCTAAGTATCAAACCGCGCGGTTGCAAATGAATCACGCACTCTCCGTCGGCGACGGAACTGAAGCGGGAGTCCAGCGGGTGCAGGCTGACTTTTGGAAGTCAGAGGTGACAAGGGATCAGGATCTTCTCGATAAAACACAATTGCGTTCTCCTATTGACGGTGTGGTCGCCACGCCGCACGTGGAGAACATGCTGGGAAGGCGGCTTCAGTACGGAGATACGTTCGCTGAGATCGTCGACACTTCACGTACGATCGTGGACGTAGCAATCGACGAGAGCGACGCTCCGCTGATGCGCACGGGGGAGCTGGCGGCAATCAAGCTGAACAGTTTTCCGACCCGAGTTTTTCGCGGGAACGTGATGCTGGTGAGCCCGAAAGGCGCACTTCTGGGAGATGAACGATTTTTCTTCGCACGTGTCGCCATTTCCAATCAAACCCGAGAGATTCGAGCCGGCATGGAAGGCCGCGGAAAGGTTCGAGTCGGCTGGTATCCGTCCGGATATGTGCTCTTCCGTCGGCCGTTGGTGTGGGTCTATACGCAATTTTGGTCGTGGTTCGGAGTGTGAGATGAAAGCAAAAAGAATGTCCCAAGGCGCCGCAATCTCGTTAGGGCTGGCAATGACCTTCACCGCATGCTCAGAACAGATGCCCCCTAGCGTTGCGGCGGCCCCGGAGCCCACAGCGGTTGCACCCAGGCCGTCCAGTGCGCCGTTGAGCGATAACACATTCACGGCCTCTGGTCCTTTGTTGGTGGAGCATCAACTGGACTTGTTGGCGCAGCGTGATGGCATGATCTCGAAGCTGGGTGCGGACGTGGGCACTCGAGTAAAGATGGGAGATGTTCTGGCTGAGTTGGACGATCGCCAGCTTATGGCTGATCTGGATGCGGCACGATCCAAAGCCAATAGCGCTGAGGCAGACCTGAAGGGCTGGCAGTCTGAAGACAAGGTGCTGGACGCCGACTACGATCGAGCCAAGAAGTTGTGGGATGCGCAACTCATTCCCCTCGAACAGTTCGACCACGCCAAATTCAAATCGGAAGAAGAGCACTTCGAAGTTCAACGCGCCGAACAGTCATTGGCTGCGGCAAAAGCAACGCAGCAATCGCTCGCGCTGGAGCTGGAGAAGACCCGCATACGTGCTCCTTTTTCTGGCGTCGTTTCTCGACGATACGTACGCGACGGACAACAGGTCACGCGCGGCGACCGACTCTTCTGGATCACGGGCGACGGTCCGCTCCGGATGCGCTTCACCATGCCGGAGAAGTTTATCAGCCAGATCAAAAAGGGGCTGCAAGTGAACCTGACAACGCCCGACGTTCCAGACCACAGCTACAAAGCCAAAATTGTAGAAGTAAGCCCGGTCATCGACCCGGCTAGCAGCACGTTCGAGGTGATGGTACAGGTGGAGAACTCCCGTATCGACCTCCGCCCAGGGATGAATGTAAGCGTGAACTTGACCATGCCGCGATGAATATCACCCAAGCTCTCAACGTTGCGCTGCCAGAACTGCCAGCGCGGCTCATCAGCGAGCGTCCCCCGCGAATACATCCCGATGTCGTGTTCCGCGAACATGTCGAAGACGGCGCTCCAGTCGTGCGGGCGTTTGTGCCTGGTGTGGCTTCCATGTTTGTTTTTCCTCCCGAAAGCTGGCGTCTGATCCAGCTTTTCGACGGGCAGAGATCGTTTGCCGAAATCGCTGAGATCTACTCGGCGGAGACGGGTGCGGACTATTCCGAGGTTACAGTCCGTGACTTCGCGGCAAGCATCGCGGCAATGAATTTCTGGTACCAGACGCCACAAGAAAAAAACATCAAGCTCATGCAGAAGACCGCAGACGAGCGCCGCCGCCTACAGAAGAAAACAAACTGGGGCGACCTCTCGATGATTACGTTTCCGGCGGTGAATCCAGATCGCTTCCTCGCATGGCTTTACCGACAGATCGGCTTTATGTACAAGCCGTGGTGCGTAGTTTTGACCTTGCTGGCATTCGCCTTTACCGCGGGAATCTTCATTACTCATTGGAGCGAAGTCGGGCGCGACACGATCGAGTTCTACAATTTCGCTGACAAAAGCTGGTACGACGCTGCCAGTTTCTGGCTGATCGCGTCCGTCCTGCTCTGTATTCATGAGATTGGACACGGCCTTACCGTCAAACATTACGGAGCACCCGTGCCGGCGATGGGATTTCCTGCTCATTTATCTCACTCCCGGTTTCTACACCGACACCACTGCGGGAGAGGTCAAAGGAGACCGCTTTCAGCGCTTGATGATCGCGGTAGCCGGCGTCTGGGCGGAACTAGTGATTTGCGCTTTCGTGACTCCAATCTGGTGGCTGACGCCGCCCAACACCCCGGTCCACGATTTTGCTTACACCATTATTCTCTTCACCGGAATTGCCGTGGTCTTCATCAACTGGAATCCCCTGATGAAGCTGGATGGCTATTACATCGTCTGCGACCTGCTGGGAATTTCAGATCTGAAGGAAGCCTCGACGCTTTATCTGTCGTCATGGATAAAGCGAAACGTCTGGCATTTGCCGGTGGAAGTGCCCTATGTGCCCCGGCGCCGTCGTGCAGGGTACGTGGTCTACGCGATTCTATCCGGGATGTACAGCTACTCGGTCCTGTACTTTTTCGCAACCTTTATCGGCAACATTGCTCGCAACTTCAGCGCTGACTGGGGCTTCATTTTCGAATACACCACGGCCTTCATGATCTTCCGCGGCCGAATCCGCACTTTCTGGAACTTTATGAAATTCCTCTATCTCGACAAGAAAGATCGTTTGGCGCGCTGGCTCAAGCCGTCGCGTAAGCTTGCTCTTTCGGCAGCGACGATTGTTTTCGCGTTCTTGCCGATCTGGCATGAAACTGCCGTAGGCCGATTCGTCTTGGAACCCGCCAAAGTCGCAGTGCTTCGAGCGGTCGTTCCAGGCGTCGTGTCAGAAGTCTATGCCGACGAAGGGCAGTCGGTTCAGGCAGGTTCCCCTCTTCTGACCTTACGGAATGTCGTTCTTTCTTCAAGAACGGCGCGCAGCGAGTCTGACTTCGAGATGGCCCGGGAGAAGGCGCAAATTGCTCTTCTTCATTACGCCGACTTTGGCGCGGCCGCAGCCGATCGCGAGCGACTTGGCCAGCAAACTCGTGAACTGACATCGGAGCTCGCGAATCTTTCGGTGGACAGCCCAATTTCCGGGATCGTTCTCACGCCGCGTCTGCTGGACAAAGTAGGGGCGTATGTCTCTGCCGGAACCGAGCTTGCCGAGATCGCAGACCTCAGTCAGGTTCGCGCCCGTATCTATGTCTCCGAATTCGACATGCACAAGTTCACGTCGAACTCGCAGGCGCGGTTTCAGGTAGATGGCTCGTTTCACAAACACGACGCTCGTATCGCGAGCATCGCTCCTATGTCGTCAGACATAGCTCCAGGCCTCATGGATCTCAGCAAGTACAAGGGACAACGTCCGCCAAAGTTTTATGTTTTTGAGTTGATCGGAGATAACAACAATGGCTCCATGCGACCGGGAATGGTAGGGACTGCGCGGGTGTACGGAGCGCGACGGAGCCTTGCCACGCTTGCAGGCCGGACTGTCTGGGAATTTGCCGGACGCAAGATCTGGTAATAAGAAAAGGCTGCCCGAAGGCAGCCTTCCTCCCCCCATGTGAAAAACACTTAGTATTTTTTGCCGGGCCGAGCGACAGCAGGGCGGGCGACCGCTGGCCGCGCGACAGCCGGACGAGCAACGGCAGGTCGGGCAACGGCAGGTCGGGCAACGGCCGGACGAGCCACAGCCGGACGGGCCACGGCGGGACGTGCTACGGCTGGCCTCGCTACGGCAGGCCTTGCAACGGCGGGTCGCGCAACTGCAGGCTTTACTGCGCCTGCGTTCGCCGAACCGGTCGCCGGGGCGCCGGCCACGAGGGCCTTTTTCGTGGTATTCAGAGAGTTGATCAAGGACTTCTTTTGGATTGTCATTGTTTGCTCCTCGTGGATTTATTGTTTCCGTTTCAACAACGCATTCCCCTCTATTGCACGAGCGCTGCCAAATGATTGCCGATGTCGACTGAAACACCTAACCTTCTGTACGTGTTGGTGTTACCTCGCGCAAGCCGATCGGCTAGGTTTGGCGGTTCCGTGTGAATTTTCAACCTAGGTTAATAATTAACCGCGAGAGGGTTAAATTTTAACTCGCCTTAGAGCTCGAGCTTACGGCAGAGGTACTTCATCCGCTGGGGGTCGATGCGCAGCAGCTTGGCGGCCGCAGACTTTTTTCCCTCGCTGCGCCGGAGTGCAGCGTTTAGATAGGCCACCTGAATCCGCTCCATTTCCGCGTCGAAATCTACCCCATCTTCCGGGATCAGAATCGCTTCCTGGCTGGCGGCAGTCGAGTAGAGCAACTGTTGCGGCAGGTGATAGGCCGTGATGCTCGGGCCGTCGCTCATCAGCACCAGACGCTGTACCACGTTCTCCAGTTCCCGAACATTGCCGGGCCAGGAATAATGCTCCAGGATTTCCAATACCTCCGGCTGCACCTGTTTCTGGGGTTTGCGGTTGGCCGTGCAGTACAGGCGGACGAAGTGCTCCACAAGAAGCGAGATGTCACTGCCACGGTCGCGGAGGGGCGGCACGAAGATTGGGACCACGTTGATCCTGTAATACAGATCCTCGCGGAATCGCCCCTTGCTTACCATGTCTTCCAGATCGTCATTGGTTGCGGTAATAAGCCGAAAATCGATCTTTTTCGTCGTCCGACCGCCCAACCGCTGGATCGAGTGCTCCTGGAGTACGCGCAATAATTTGCTCTGCAGCGCCGGGTTCAGGGTCGTGATCTCATCGAGAAAGAGCGTTCCCTTGTGAGCCAGTTCGATCATTCCCGGCTTGGCTATGTCGGCGCCGGTGAATGCGCCCCGTTCGTGTCCAAACAGCTCGGACTCCATGAGAGTATCGGGCAGCGCGGAGCAATTCAGGCAGATATAGGGCTGGTCGCGACGGTCTCCACTTTGAACGACGGCTCTCGCAACCAGTTCCTTCCCAACTCCACTTTCCCCGCGGATGACAATACTCGCATTGCTGCCGGCGACCGCTTCAATCGCCTGATAGACCTTCCGCATCGGCTCGCTGCCGCCAATCAGTCCGCAGAATGCCGCCCGTTTTGCCACTTGTTCGAGGAGCCACTTTCCCTCGGATTGCAGCGCTCGCTTTTCGGCGGTTTGCAGCAGGACGCCTCTGAGTTGTTCGTAATCGACAGGCTTGAGAAAAAAATGATCCGCTCCAGCCTGGCTTGCCTGAAGCGACAGTTCCGGGCCAGTCGACTGAGTGATCGCTACCATAATGAGATCGTCGCGTAATCGGCGCATTTCTCGGAGCACTTCTATGCCGTCGGCAGGCTCATTCCCGATGCTCTCAAGGTCGAGAACGATGCCATGCAGGTCAGGGTCATCGATGACAAACTTAATCTGAGATTCCGTGCTGGCCAGAGTGGCCCGAAAGCTAGGAGCTAGCACGCGCCGCATTTCGCGGAAGACTTGTTCTTCGAGAGTGATGATCGCTATGGAATAACGCTCGCTAGACGGCATCCGGTGATCGCTCGAGCGCGGGGCATCCATGGAGAATTCGAATTAGCGCAGGATTATACGTGAATCCGGCTTCCGGCAATCAAAGTGGCAATTACTCGGGATCGAGCGGCGACGCCAGACTGTCAGCGATCACGGCTGCGCCCACGTATGCTCAATCTTCGGTGGACTCTGCAAGGTCTGCATCACTACGCAATATTGTTCCGTTTTCGCCTGCAGCGCACTTAGCTGCTCCTTCGTTGCCTGCGGGGCGCGGACATCGAAAATGACTCGGATGCTCTGGAATCCGACCGGGACCTCTTTCGAGATTCCCAGCGTTCCTTGGAGGTCGAGATCGCCCTCGACCGTGACATCAATGCCCTCGGTTGGTATTCCCATGGCCGCGGCCACCATTTGACAGGTGATCTGAGCACAGGCGGCGAGCGCACCCAGCAGCAGGTCTCCTGAGCAGGCCCCCGTGCCCGCCCCTCCAACACCTTGATGCGCTTGCGCGTTGTAGATTGCTCGACCCAGGTCGACCGAGCACGCGATAGGCGCGTCGGACTGAGTGCCGCGTGCGGTCAGCGTTATGCGGGAACTTGTTGGTTCTTGGCGGTACCGATCTTTCAGCGGGCGCTGCAACGACCGAACATCCATGATGGTCTCCGAAAATCTGGGGTATTATAAACGGACTCAGGGGAGCTGCCCCGAAGCTCGTCGTGGCGGCCAGCAGAATTCAGAGCAAGTCAAGCAGCGGCAAGCAACGTTGGCAATCCGATAGCTGCGCCACAGCAAGGTCCATGAACCCGCCAGAAGATCCATTAGCAGCATCGTCCACGTTGTTGCCCGGTACCCGCTTCGGGAGCTACGAGATTCTCGAGCGATTGGGCGCCGGAGGCATGGGCGAGGTTTATCGCGCCAGGGATACTCGCCTCGGACGCGATGTCGCCATCAAGACTCTTTCGTTGGAGCTCGGTTCCCAACCGGAGGCTTTAGCGCGCTTTGAACAGGAAGCCCGCTCCGCCTGCGCGCTTAATCATCCAAATATCGTAACGATCTATGAACTCGGTCACGTGAACGGAACTCGCTACATCTCCATGGAACTTGTTACCGGGGAGACGGTGCGAGAATTGTTGACCTCTGGCCCGATTCCATTCCGTAAAGCTGTCGCAATCGCGACGCAGGTTGCCGATGCGCTCGCCAAGGCGCACGCAATTGGAATCGTTCATCGCGATTTGAAGCCGGAAAATCTGATGGTCTCTGGCAACAGTACTGCCAAGATCCTCGATTTCGGACTCGCGAAACTGCTCGGGGTGAAACCGGTTTCGGATTCGGATGCTTCGACTTCGATCACAGAGCAGGGAACTGTGCTGGGCACGGTCGGCTACATGTCACCGGAGCAAGCTACTGGGGGCGAACTTGATTTTCGTTCTGACCAGTTTTCCTTCGGATCGGTACTGTACGAGATGGTCACTGGATTTCCCGCATTCCGGAAAAAGACGCATGCGGAAACCATTGCCGCTATCCTTCGCGATGAGCCCGAGCATCTCCGTTCCCGGACGCAGCAAGCACCCGCCCCCTTTGTTTGGATCGTGGAGCGTTGCCTGGCCAAAGATCCAAAGGAAAGGTACGGCTCCACGCAGGACTTGGCTCGCGACCTCGCTGCCGTGCGCGACCGTTTCGCCGAGGCGTCTGCGGGGTCTTCTCAGCCTCGTCCCAACAACCTGCCGCTGCAACGTACAACGTTCGTCGGACGCGAGCGCGAAGCAGTCGCGCTCCGTCAGTTGTTAAGCCGCGAAGACGTGCAACTCGTGACCCTGACTGGTCCGGGTGGCATCGGAAAGACGCGACTGGCCTTGCAAGTAGCGACGGATATCGCGGCTGAGTTTCCGGGAGGCGTTTGCTTTGTTCCTCTCTCGGTAGTCGCCGATCCTGGTTTGATTCCTTCCACTATTGGGCAGGCGTTGGGATTACACGAAACCGGGAATCAGTCGCCGCAGGAGAGCCTCAAGGAGCATGTGAGCGGTCTGGGGCAACCGATGCTCCTCTTGCTCGACAACTTCGAGCACCTCGTCTCGGCTGCGCCGGTGATCGCGCAATTGCTAACAGCAGGCCGAAAGCTAAAAGTCGCGGTTACCAGCCAGGCGCCGCTTCACGTCTACGGCGAACACGAATTCCCGGTGCCACCTCTTGCGCTTCCGGACCTCAAATCCATTCCGCCCCTGGAAGTACTTTCGCGTCTTCCTGCAATCGCGCTTTTTGTGGAACGCGCGCAGGCGATAAGACGCGAATTCACGCTCACTCGAGAGAATGCACCCGCCGTCGCGGCCCTCTGCGCTCGCCTTGACGGCCTTCCCTTAGCTATCGAGCTGGCGGCGGCGCGCATTAAGCTGCTTTCGCCATCTGCGATGCTGGCTCGCCTTGAAAGCCGACTGAACCTGTTGACGGGAGGCGCCCGCGATCTGCCCACTCGCCAGCAGACCCTCCGCAACACTGTGGACTGGAGTTATGGGCTGCTCAGTGCTGCGGAACAGACTCTTTTTCGCAGGCTTTCGGTGTTCATCGGAGGCTGCACTCTCGAAGGAGCAGAAGCCGTATGTGACACGAAAGGCGATCTGGGCCTCGACATACTCGACGGAATGTCGTCGATGGTAGACAAGAGCCTGGCGCAGCAGGTTGAACAAGCCGATTCGGAAACGCGATTCTTTATGCTCTCCACCATCCGTGAGTATGCAGCTGAACGCCTCGCTGAAAGTAAGGATGATGGTGCGACTCGCCGCGCCCATGCTGCTTACTACCTTGTATTGGCCGAAGAAGGCGCCGAGGATGTGGTCGCTCATCCCGAATGGCTCGACCGCTTTGAAATTGAGCACGAGAACTTCCGCTTGGCACTCGATCATCTCATCAAGACTGGGGATGCAGAATGGGCCCTTCGACTCGGGGCGGCCCTCTTCCGCTTCTGGGAGACGCGGGAGCATCTTACGGAGGGGCGCGAGGCAATCGCCAGAGTCCTCGCCCTGGAAGGAACCGCGGCACTTCCGAAACTCCGCGCCCGCCTGTCGTTCGCTGCCGCAGTTCTGGCGGGCGAGCAGGGAGACTACGTCTCCGCGCAGGAGCTATTCGAAGAGAGCCTTGAGACCTGTCTCGAACTCAACGATAAACGCGGTGTAGGCGTCGCGCTGAACGCGTTGGCCGTCAACGCCCGGGATCGTGGCGAACTTCCTCATGCATCCCTGCTTTTCGAGCGCTGCGTTGCGATATGGAAGGACATGGGCGATTCCGCGGACTTAGCCCGCGCCCTCAGCAACCTCGCCAACGTGACCAAGTTGCAGGGAGAATATGTCCGCGCGTCGTCACTCTACGACGAGTGCCTGACGATCTTTCGCAGGGCTGGGGATGGCGCCGGCGTCGCTTGGACGCTGAATTATCAAGGCGACGTCGCGCGCGAGAAAGCTGACTTGGCCGCTGCACGTTCCTTTTACGAACAGAGTCTGGCAGCATTCCGCCAACTTCGCGATAGCTGGGGAATTGCCAGCACCCTCTCTGATCTGGCAAATCTAAGCTGCGATCAGGGAAATGAAAATGGAGCGCGGCGTCTTTACAGCGAAAGCATTCAGGTATTTCAGGAATTGGGTCACAAACGCGGCATCGCCCGCGCGCTTGAATGCCTTGCTGCAAGTGCGGCAGCACAATCCAATCCCAAACAATCGCTGCACCTGGCTGGGGCCGCCGCCGCACTTCGCCAACGATTGGGCGCACCCCTCGCCCCGAGCGAGCGGCCAAGGCTGGAGAAGGCGTTGGAGTTTGCGCGAAGATCACTGGGCAGTGCTGCAGGTCTGGCGGCCTGGATGGAAGGTTGGGCGATGCCGGTAGAGCAAGCCATCCGTGAGGCGCTGGACGGCGATGCTGAACCAATCCCCAGTGGAAACCCGGTCTAACTCAATTTGCAGTCCCGGGATCGATCAGACGGCGCACTGCCGAGATGCGATTTGCCGGAAAGCCGCCGCGGCGTGCGTGTTCGCGAACTGTTTCCTCGTCCGGCGCCAGGTAAACACAATAAACTTTATCGCCGGTGACGTAGCTATGGAGCCACTTGATCTCTGGTCCCATGTCTTTCAGCACGCCAACCGACTTTCTGGCGACCGCCTGTAGTTCCGCATCCGATAAATTACCCGCGCCCGGAATCTCCCGCTCGATCACAAATTGGGGCATTGTCCACCTCGCCAAACGGCCATGGTAGCAGATTTTTGGCGCCGTGCTTGAACTCTCTGCCTTGGAAGGCCGACGGTCCTTAATTCTTGTAGGATTTCACAGCGGGCGATGGTGCGGAAACGACCAAGCCATCATATTCAGCGGAAATTCAGCCAGCAAACTCCGCACGCCAGGGCTCAGTCCCAGAAGATGCGCCAGAAACTCGACCATCGTGACGCGTACGTTGCAATGAGCACGGAGTAGGTTACTTTGCCGGATGAATCTGGACCGACGGAGCATACACCCACGCCAAAGCGGGCCAGGATTTGATCGCCAACGGACGATGTCGCAAACTGACGGGCATTATCTGGCAGATGGGCAGGATCAGTGGTTTCATAGTGCACATCGGTAATGAGTCCAGCGGGCATCCGCAGATCGTGCTTGCACATCTGCTTGCGAAACCGGTTCCGGCCAATTCGGTCCAAGTTTGACAGGTGTGCTGCTTGCCGGGCTTCGAGGAAGGCCGATGAAACGTCATCCGCAGCGTTGTCGTCCCGTTGCGATGCGAGCGCCACCAGTGGAATCGCGAAGGCAAGTGATACTGCAATCCAAGCCGTTTTCTGACGCCCTTCCATGGCGCAATTGTAGAAGGAAACAACCTGGAGAGAAATCGCCGCTTCACTCATGGACCCGGTGGGGGAACACTTGAAGTCCCTCTGTTTCCCAAGGATATAGGGCGCTCTTAGGCGGACAATTAGGTCTTCATCAGCGCAGGAAGATAACCTGCCGGTCTGACAGACAAATTAAGACCAGTGCACCTGTAAGCGCTGGCAATTGTTCGTGGTTACTTGGGATGAATAATGTCCATAATCATAGCGTCGGTGATCTTCCAGACGCCTTTGTCCTTGACCAGGACCTTGAGATAGTAGGAATGACGTGGCTGCATCGGGTTGCCACTGTAATCATTCACCAGACCCTCGATGCGCTCATCGCTCCAAACGGCTGCTGTAGTGGGTGAGGTCAGACGGAGATCCAGAATCTTCGTAGGGCTGGTGGACTTCCCGGCACGAAATCCGGGCCGCGCCAAAAGGTCGGTAAGAAACTTTTCAATCTCTGCGCTGCCATGAAGTCGCACGCCGAATGGGTTTTGCCATATCGCATCTTCTGTAAATGTGGAAGCGACTTCCTTTGGATCGAACTTGTCCCATCCCTCAGTTTCGCGGGCGAGCACGGCGCGAATGGCCGCTTCGTCGGTTGCCTGTTGCGAGAGTGCAGTCTGCAGTGCAAGAACAAAAATCGCGACAGATAGTAGGATTGGGAGACGCATCAATTCCTCACCTTGCCCTCGATCAGGGAACCAGGACGAGTTTACCGCTAAGTCCACCTTGCTCAAAAAATGCGGTGCGCATCTTGAATGTCCTGCGACTTTGTCGCCAGAAGCGATATTCCGCTTTGTCGACGCGGACTGCCAACAACTTCTCTATTCCAGTGGAATGGGGGAATCAACCGACATCGACTTGTTCGCATCCAAGCAAGGCAGGGAGTATCCGTCAATTGAATAGATTCGCTGCAGTTTGCCCAGTGCTCCTAGGGAATGAGGGCAAGGGTTCGAAAGGGGAGTCTTATGGGGTAAGAACGGGCAGCGCTTTAGGCTTACGCAACGAAGTACTATTAAATGAAGTACTATTGAATGAAGTACTATTGAAGTTGATCAAAGACTTAGAATAAAAGTCGTTTATGGATTGCACAATGCCCACCCCCAATCGCGGCAGTGAGAAATCCCAAACAAGGAAAGCTGAGACATTGCTTTGCTGGTTGTTTGGACACAAGTTTTTCCCAAAAGGAATAGGTTCACTTTCATCGCTCCCTCAATATTCTCTAACCCAGAGCATTGAGGCTCTTGACACATGTATCCGTTGCGGTGTCACCAGAGGGGAGCTAGAAAAGGAACACCCGACGAGAGAGTCGCAACCCCCCAGAAGGAAGGTTAGTGACGCAACCGGGCGCACGAGCAAGGCTGCTTAGAAACAACGGAGCCATTTCACTCGGATCGGTTCGCATCGCTATTCCTCGACGCGTCTCGGTAGCTCGGCTGCCGTTCATCGATGCTGGTTGTGGAAGTCGTGTGCCCTTTGGCTATCTTCTTAGCCCTCATTGATCGACCGACTAGGGCAAGAAATCTTCAGAGCAGCAGTCCGTCGGAGCCTGCCGTTTCACTTGGCGAGACATCACATCGCATTCATTGAACGCTCACGACTCAACGTTCTTCGAACACGTATTCGTGCTGCGCATCTCGAATGGTCAACGTTCGCTTGGCACCCGAGCCGACTACAAACTCAAAACCCAGCTCGCCCGGTACAGTGGTGATGAAGGAAATCGTGCCATCGGGATTCTTGCGGCTGGCGACCTCGCTTTTCCACTCGCCGAAATCAAGGATTGTTGAAGCTCCGGACATGCTGACCGTGATTTCTCCGAGCGATGCATTCGTGTAGTGTTTGGCGAGCTTGGCACTCTCATTCGCATCGGCCGGGATCGTCATCAACTTGCGCTCGGCGGCCAGGTCGGCATAGAAACTCTTCGCATCGGCGTTGAGCAGCGCCTCCGCCTCAGGATGTCCGTCGAAGAGAAGCTCGAGCAACTTGCGCCGTATGCGGTCGCGAAGCACCCAACCAGGGTCGGCATTTGTAAGGATGACCAGGCCTACGTTTTGTTCGGGCAGCCACATCATGTCGCTGTGATATCCAACCAAGTCGCCACCGTGATGAACGACCGGTACTCCGTATGTCGTGTCAACCATCAAGCCCATGCCGTAAGTGACATCTTTTCCGATGCTGACCTGCGGAGCGCGGCGCTCAAGCAATGGCTCTTTCGAAATGTAGGTCGTTCCATCGGGAAGCTTGCCCTCCGCAAGTTCCATCGAGACATATTTCAGCATGTCGTTTATGCTGCTCCACGCGCCTCCGGCAGGGCGCGCAGGAATAACGGCATCATTAATGGCGGTCATCGCTTTGGCAGGTTTTCCATCGGCGTCGGGCGAGTGCGAGCCGGCGTGATTGCTGGAGAGAGCGCGCTTCATATTGAAGGTCGTCTCCTTCATCCCCAACGGGTCGAAAACATTCGATTGCATGGCGTTGTCGTAGGCCGCTCCTAATTCCATGTCGGAATGGATCACGTGTGCCCCGGTATATCCCGCGGCGGCGGCCATCAGATTGGAATACTGGAAGAGTTCGCCGAATTTGGATGTCGGCTGCATGGTGCCGAGCAAGGCGATCGTGCTCTCGGGCGTCATCTTTCCGTAATCGAAGATCCATTCCAGATCCTGACGCGGCATTCCGGTGCAGGCGCAGATCAGGTGTTTGACGAGGACGCTGCGCGTGACTTCGGCGTCTCCGAGCTTGAAACTCGGAAGCAGTTTGGTGACGGGTGTGTCCCAGGTGATGCGATGTTCATCGACGAGTTTAGCGAGTAACAGCGTGGTCATCGCCTTAGTATTCGAGGCGATCATGAATAGCGTGTCGCCGTCTGGCTTCTCCGTGCCGCCAAGTTCTTTCACTCCAAATCCGCCAGCGAAAACAACCTTGCCATCCTGAACCACCCCAAGACCAACTCCGGGTACGCCCAAAACTTTCTGTCCCTGCTCGATGAAGCGGCCCAGCTCGGCAATACGCGCTTGATCGAGGGTGTTCGCTTTCTTTCCTGCAAACGACTCACGGCTGTAGCCCTTGGGCAACAAGCGGCTAAAAATCAAGGAAAGCTGACCGCCGCGCTTCCCCGCGACAGCATCAGCCACATCATCGATGACGACGGTCCAACTGGATCCGGAGTAATAGACGACGGCATCGACACCCCGTTTTTCGTTGGGCGAAGTTTGATAGTCGTAAGCGCGGCGTCGACTCCAGCCGTCGCGGTCGGGCAGATCGTTGCTGACTTTGAGCGGCCACTTTGCATCAGGCTTGTAAGCCTGCCAGGCCGCTGCTAACGCCTCATCCTGCGTTTTAGCTTCCACATCGACGAGTGCAACCCAAGAGTCTCCTTCGGGCGCTTCGAGAATGGTCGCCGGTCCCTTGACGCGAACGGACCAATCTTTCGGCGCGATGAAAGCATTGCCGAGTACGGTGGTCTTCGGTGCATCGGCGGAGAGCTTTTCAGGCGCTTGCGGGCTGGCCGCATTGAAGGCCGGCTGGACTAGTGCGCTTAGAGCTTGTTCGAGAAGCAGGGCGGAAGCGAAAACCAAGAGGGAGCAGACGACGAGTTTTTTCATGGCGCGGAAATTCTAAACCTGCGGTTAGCAGCCGAGGCAAGTTTTGTTTAAGGAGGTTGCAGGGGAGCCCGATGCAAAACGTAAACCTAGCCGACCGCAAGCCTTCACAAGTGTAGTCATGAATTGACCCCATTTCCTCCGATTCGTCGCGTTACCAGGTGAAGGGCAAGTTTCAAGGAAGCCTGGGCCCCGGGTAGATCAAGTCAAAACTAAACAAAATTCGAGAGGAGAAAGCCATGCGCTCACCGATCAGTAACCGCCAAATCATGGATCAAAACCAGCCGTCCGGAAGCAATTTGAGGCGGCTGAAAATGGCCTCAGTCGCCATTGTTACTTTTGTCTTCGGACTCGCCGTTTCATTCACCGGTCCGTCAGCTCACGCACAAACCGACGCCAGTCAGATCGCTCTGCAACATCCTGGCTGGGTTCGGGTTCCGGGAGCTCTCGTTCGTCCGGATTGTGTGCACCAAATCCCAAAAGGCGCGGGACCCCGAATCGAGAATGGACGGGATACCGGTGACGTCAGCTTGCACGGAAATGTCGTCGCACATTACGAACCCTGCTCGGAAGATGCGACCGTTAGGTTTGCGCAGGAAAGCAGCGACGCTGACATTATCAGCAACTCCACTGGCAGCGGCACGGTCGAGGCGTCATATTGGGACGACACTTCACTGGGTTCAAGCGACAACATGGATTTCGTCGGCAACAACTTAACTGTACCCACGAAGCCCTCGAAGAACGGAGGCGTGATTCTGTTGTACAACGGACTCGAGAATTCCACCGGAGCCTATCTTTTCTCCCCAACTCTGCAGTATGGCGATAACGGGGGCGTGGGCGGCAACTACTGGGGCATCGTCACTTATTTTGTGACGCCGGGTAATACCTACGTCAGTCCGGTTGAGAAAGTTAACAATGGCGACTCGCTCTCATTGTTTACCGAGATCTATTCGAACCCCAGCGGGAGCTATGACTGGTTGGTGGAAGTCGAAGACCTGACGAACGGAGCCTTCACTTACCAGGATGACGTAAGCACTGGGCTTCACTTCAACTTTGCCATTGCTGGAGCGCTTGCGGTGAGCAACCTGACTTCCTGCTCGGAGTTCCCGGCGAGTGACAAAGCGGTGTTTACCAGCACCTTGGTGGACCACGACTATCCCTCGTACAAGGCGTTGTCTCCCAAGTGGAAAGGCTCGACCTATGCCTATGGCGGTCCGGCCTGCGGATTCAAAGTCACTCCTGGAAACAAGTCGACCCTTACTTTCTAACCTCGTCTGAACAGCCCGGGCGGGAATTCTCCGGCCCGGGCTTTTGTGCTGTATCGGCGACGCGTTTCCTACGAGTGCAAATGATTAACTGTGACTTCCTTTTTTGCTCGGCACACGGATAAATCCGCGCCCTGATACGATCTTTTACACCACGCTCGTGAAAAGGTGACGCGGGGGAGCTCATTCGCGAGAGTGCTCTAAGGAAACATGGAATGGAACAGATTGAGAAATTTGCTACGTACCCAAGCCTGCGTGATCGGGTGGTGGTGGTAACTGGTGGCGCGAGCGGGATTGGGGAAGCGATCGTAGAGGCCTTCGCGAGGCAGAATGCACAGGTGGCCTTCCTCGATATTCAAGACGAGGCCGCGGAACGGTTGATCAAGAGGCTCGCCGCGGATCGCGTGACAGCGCCCGTCTATTACCGCTGCGACCTGATTGACATTCCCGCGGTGCAAAATACGGTACAGAATATTTTGAATAAATTTCAGACGGTGCATGTGCTGGTGAACAATGCCGGCAACGATACTCGACACAAAATTGAGGATGTCACGTCCGAATATTGGGATCAGGCGATCGCGGTCAATCTGAAACACCAGTTCTTCATGTCACAGGCCGTGATTCCGGCGATGAAGAAGGCACAAGGCGGTTCCATCATTCATATGAGCTCGATCGGATGGGTGATCCCGTCGACCAATCAGGTTGTGTACGTCACCGCGAAGGCCGCGATCGTCGGAATGACGCGCACGTTTTCACATGAACTGGGAAGCGACAATATCCGCGTCAACTGCATTATGCCGGGAGCGATCCTCACGGAGCGGCAGCAGAGGCTTTGGATCACCGAGGAGTACAAAGCCCAGATATTGAAGAATCAGGCGCTGAAGAGAATGATCCTGCCGGAGGAAGTGGCGCGGCTGGTATTGTTTCTGGCATCGGACGACAGTTCGGCGATCACCAATCAGAGCTACGTGATCGATGCGGGATGGGTGTAGGCCACGTTTTCGTATTCATGGGGCTCATGAGAGAAGAAGCAGGTTCCTCACCGGTCTTGCAGACCGGTTCGGAATGACAAAGAGGCGGAACGACAAAGTGGTGGAATGACAAGAGGCGGAACCACAAGAGTGATGGCTCGCGGTGATCTTGCGGACCTTGTTGGGGGCCATGCGAGCAAATGAAATCTCTGTGCGGCGCAGGAAAGGGAAACCTGATGGACAACAGAACGCGTCGTGGATTACTTCGGGACGGTGGTTTCGCTGTGGGAGCAGTTGCCCTTGCTTCGCTCAATCTGGAGGAGTGTGCGAGCGCGAACAGCGAGTCTTCAACCGTCTTTCACGTGTTTGCGTTTCAGTGGAAGCAGGGCACGACAGAGGCACAGAAAGAGCGAGCTGCAAAAGATATCGCTGCGTTCCAAAATGTCATTCCCGGACTGCTGCAGACGCATGTGGGGCCGAATATTTCGCCGCGAGGAAAAGGTTACACATTCGGCGGCATCATGCAGTTCAAGGACAAAGCCGCGCTGGATGCGTATGTGCAGCATCCCGCCCACCAGTCGTTGCTGGCATGGCTGGTTCCGTTAATTGATGCGATCGAGTTGGACCTGCAAGCTTGACGGCTTGGCTTTTCGAAGCGACGGGTTATTTTTCCAAGTCCAACTGCAGCCCACCTACGAGTCCCGACGGCAAGGGTTGTAGATTCTTCATATCTTGTGGCGTGAATCGCTCGCCATATCTTTCGTTGAGCAATCGATACGTCGGAAGCGTTTGTCCGGCCAGCGAGTTGATGGCTGTATTTCCGACGATGATGCGCAGATGGTTTTTCCCGACCGTGAGAAATTTGGATACGTCTATTTTGTACGGTGGATGCCACACCACGCCCGCCCGTTGATCGTTCACGAAGACTTCGGCGGCTTCGCGGATTGGTCCGTCCAGGTACGCCTTCATGCTGTGTTCTGGCAAGGGATTCGGTTCCTGGATCGGCATTCCCTGACCGAAGGAGAGAAACGGCGTGATTCCCGAACTCAGATCCGCGGCCGAGAGATCGATCGTTTTTTCGTAGGTCACGGTCCCTGAATAGTACTTGAACGCGGGAAGGTCGCTCCAGGAATGAAGCCACGGCATGACCACCGACTGATTCGCTCCAGTGAAGGTCACCTTCCAATCCTTCGATAGATCGATGATTCGTGAGGGACCGTGTCGAAGCGGTTTCGTCGTGTTCGGGTGAATGTCTGAATTCGTGAAGACAATCAGTTTCGATTCGTAAGGCTGTAAATCAAGGAAGATGACTGAGGGATTGTCGACGGTGGAAGTGCTGCCGGTAAGCGGGTCGAGCCATTCTGCGTGGTTCGCTGTGTTCCGAAACGTGGCCTTCACATGGTGAAACTGGTTGCTGGTGTTGGCGATGAAATACAAGTCTCCGTCGGCGAGCTTGCGGTGGATGAATCCGATGCGTGGAGTTCGAGGAAGCAGAGTGAGATCGGGAGTCAGATAACCAGCGAGGCCGGCGCCGAGTTGCGTTTCATCCTGAACGAAGTGCCCGGTGGCGTTGCTGGCGCGGAAGAGGTGCTGCGAAATCTCTTGAATCTGGCGACTTTCGGATTCAGCATTGATGACACCGGGTGCTGTCGCGGGCAGGCTGTGCGCAGCGATGACGATCCCTCCG
The DNA here is from genome assembly GCA_963787685.1 of uncultured Acidobacteriota bacterium. Classification (GTDB taxonomy): domain Bacteria; phylum Acidobacteriota; class Terriglobia; order Terriglobales; family Acidobacteriaceae; genus Sulfotelmatobacter. Next base: position 352,045 of record CAWBED010000013.1, on the reverse strand, counting down.
TGGCGCGCGTAATCTTCTATCTTCCGGTAGGTCGCGAGTGGGAGCCGGTCGATGGCGGGAAGAACCAGAACTTTGTACGGAATGCCGACGGTGTCAATCGCGTCGGCATCGATGAAATCCAAGTTGAATCCTGCATCAAGGATCTGCGCAACCAGCGCACTCATCAAGGAGTGATCAAGAGACTCGTCGATGCTGAAATTGGAGCCAACGGTGTTGAAGCCGCCGGCGTTAATCACAGAGGCGGTGGAATCGCTACGAACGGAAAACGTGGACCACACGTCGTCGTTGGGCAGAAGCAGTGCCACGTCGTTGGCAGGCTTTCCCTGGCGCAGAGCGAAGCTCACGCGCTGCAGATAGAGAGCGAGATCGGCCATTGCGAACGACCACGGATTGTGATCGTTGAGCGCGGCGGCCGCATACATGCGCCATCCGGGCTCTGCAGCGTCAGGCGGGGAATAGGGCCAGCCGTGTCCAACGAGTTGGTTGATGCCTTGCAAGAAATGCAGATCAGCCTCGGCCTTGAGATCGAGAGGCGTGGCGCGGAATGCGGGAGAGTGCAGCCAGGTCCAGGTTTCGGAGGAAATGACGGGCCGGCCAAAAAGATGTCCAGCCGATGCGGCCCAGCGCACGTCAGAAAATTCGCGCCACATCATCAATGATGCTTTGCCTTCACCTTCCGGAAGATCCGCGTAGCGATTGCTCGAGAGCGTCACGGGCGGGAATCCGTAAGTCTGAGACCGGAACAACGCGTGGTGTTGTTGCGCCCACTCGTGCAGCGGAGTAAGGAATCGCTCGTTCGCTAATTCGGTGAGCGTTTGGCCCCAATCGTGACGAACCGAAGCGGTGAGCGGTCCTGCATCGCCGATCAGCGCCGGCAAGTAAGGAGTGAGATCGTATCCGCGGCGGGCGCGGAACTGCTCCATGAAATCGCCGGTCCAGTTGGAGCCGTAGTCCTCCAGGCTATCGCTGAAAACTGCGTATGGAGGATGGTCGCCAAACGCCGTGAGGAGCCGATCGCCGACGGCGTGGAGATGAGTCTCGATTGCGTTGCCGTCATAGTGGTCGAGGACGAATCCCTCGGCACCAACGGCAGGACGCTTCACTGTCATTCCTGTGCGGCTGGAGATGAAGAAGATGGCATCGCTGTCAGCTGCAGGTCGGGAAGAGATGCGCAGACGTCCGTTCGTGATGGATGACAAGTTGCTTTGCCTGTTGCAGCGCCGGATGACCGTCGTTGACGGGCGCCAGGAAGGCGGCGATCAGCTGCTCACCAGCCGCGATGTCGGGGAGGGGAATCGATTCGGCTCCCACTGGAACGGGGATCGTCTCGACACGCAACTCTCCAGCGGCTTCGGTGACGGGTATGTGGGGACCTCCGAAAGGCCAGCCGCTTCCCATCGTGATGTCGACACGAAGTCCAAGTTTTCTGGCGGTTTCGGCGGCGAAGCGGATGGCGTCGAGATGTTCGTCGGAGAGAAATTGTTGATTGTGAAAACCGGTTTTAGGATCGTCGAGCGCGAGTGGATAGAGCGTTGCAATCTCGACGCCCCCAATGCCCTCGGCCTTCATTTGTTCCAACTCACGCTGCAACTCAGGCTTGGTGACCGCTGGACCAAACCACCACCAACGCATCATGATTCGGCAATCGTCAGGAGGGCTAGCGAAAGACTTCTCGAGATCGAAGAGATGGTCGTTCTGCTGGGCAGCGCTGATCGACGGTTGAACGAGCGTCCAAATCAGGCTCGTGAAAAGCAAGAAGTACAGATCTTGCTTCTGAGGATGGACCATTTGCGGATCTCGAGGATTAAGCGATGTCAGTGTGCTCCGCCGACATAATTTCCATAGCCTACGATAACCGTCGAACTTACAAGGACGAACAGGCTGAATGCAACGAGCAGGCGCGTTCGACCGCCGGCGCCTTTCCACTCACTTAGCGCGATTCCCCATAAAGTGCTGAAGATGATGATGCTGGCCATGTGCAGCGTCCAACTGGAGAACTTGTAGCGTCCCATCTGTGTCTCGCCCATCGTGTAGAAGAAAAACTGCATATACCAGGTGGTGCCTGCGAGAGCGGAGAAGAGGTAGTTGGCGAGCATGGGCGCTCGAACTGCTTCGTCTTGTTCTATGGCGACGGCTGCCGCCATTTCCTCGCCGGGAGCGTCGGTGACGGATTCAAGAATAGGCTCTTCATTTCGGGCCGGAACGCGTCCGCGAATTTCGATTCGAAATACTGATAGCCGGTGCGATTGCGAATGTTGAGGATGAGGCACCAGATGAAATTGGTGGTGAAACCTCCGGCGAGGACGACGACGAGGACGGGAAGACCCTGCCACAGAACCGGAGTACCGTGTTGGAGCGTGATGGCTTTAATGGGATCACCGGCGGCGAGTCCGTAAGCGAAGCAAGCACTCATCACGCCGGAGAATGTTGCTACGAGCAATCCTTTTTTCAAGTCAAACTCTTTGATCGAGGCCCGCTTCTGCTCGGTGGACATTTCGCGTTCCTTGGAGACTCCAGCAGCGCCAGCGAATGCGATACCGAGAAGACAGACGGCAACCCCGCCAAGAATGATCAGGCCCGAGTGAGTGCCGAGAACTTCGGAGCCGAACACTCCGCGAAAGATCGGTGGCATCAAGGTGCCGAATGCTGCGGTATATCCGAGGGCAACGGCCATGCCGAGCGACATCCCCAGGTAGCGCATAGTCAGCCCGAAGGTTAGGCCGCCGAGTCCCCACAAGACGCCGAATGCGTACGCCCAAAACAGACTGCTGGTGGGCGCTTCGTGAAGGACGCGAGCGAGGTCGTGCGTCATTGTGAAGGCGAGGATCCAGGGGGCAATGATCCAGCTGAAGAATCCGCCGACAAGCCAGTAGGTTTCCCATGCCCAGTGTTTTACGCCGCGATAGGGAACATAAAAGCTTGCAGAGGCAAGGCCGCCGAGCCAGTGAAAAAACACTCCCAGTGCAGGATTCATGAATCCTCGAGTCCGAATTCTACAGGTGAAAGACTTCTTCCAACGGCTGCATGGCGCGATCGGGCAACGTGCCGTTGGGTTGGACAAAAAAGTCGGCCATCTCGCGCTGCCATCGTTCGTTGACCTCGCGGGCGGCCATCGCGGCGCGGGCACGTTCAAAATCTTCCGTTTCCAAATAACCGACCAGCAGACCGTCGTCGCGCAGGAACAAGGAGTAATTGCCCCATCCCGTTTCGCATAGCGCATCCTGCATTTCGGGCCACACGCTGCGATGACGCTCCTTGTATTCCGCGAGCCGCTCGGTCTTGACCTGCAACACAAAGCAAATACGCTGCATGCTTGCTCCTTATCGCAGGAAGGCCTCGGACAGGCCGCCATCGACGGGAATAATGTGCCCCGTTGTTTTCGCGCTCTGATCTCCAGCGAGCCACACAATGGCGGCGGCGCAGTCCTGGGGAAGAATCGGACGCTTGGTCAGCGTGCGCTGCGCATAAAAATCGGCGAGTTTCGTGCGAAGGTTTTCCGTCGACTCCGATTCGCTGAAAGCGATCTTGTATTTCTCGAGAGACTGGATTACACGGTCGCGCGGAAACATGGTCGAGCCAGCGACGACGGTCGCGGGGGCGATTCCGTTGACGCGCACGAGCGGACTAAGTTTGATCGAGAGCTCGCGAATCAGGTGGTTGAGTGCGGACTTGCTGGTGTCGTAGGCCTCACTACCTTTTTTCGGCACAACCGCGTTGGCGGAACTGGTGAGCACCATGACGGCTGGCAGGCTTTGATCTTTGAATATCTGCTCGGTCTGACGCGCTAGTTGATAATTCCCGGTGACATTGACGAGGAAGGTTTGTGCCCATTGTGCGTCGGAGAGTTCTCCGTCAGCACCAGGAACCGGATAGATAGCGGCGGTGTTGACGATGATATCGAGGCCGCCGAATTGTGAGATGACAAAGTTTGCGGTCTCAGCCAGCGAGGCGGAAGAACTGAGATCCGCGCGAGTATGCGCGACAAATTCTGACGACGACACTGCCGCGATTTCATCGGCAACTTTCCTTGCGCCTTGCTGATCGAAGTCAGTGACGACGATATGCGCTCCTTTGCGCGCCAGCAGAAGCGCAACTTCGCGTCCGATCCCGCTGGCGCCACCGACTACGAGCGCGATCTTTCGGCTGAACTCCGTCTCGGCGGGCATGCGCTGCAGTTTGGCTTCTTCGAGAGCCCAATATTCAATGCGAAAGGCTTCTGATCGTGGAAGCGCCACGTAGTTATGGAATTGCGTGAACTGCTCGGATTGCTCGGAATGTTTGGCCTGCGGGAGAGGATGAGGAACTTCCCCGTCTTCTAACGCGTTTGCGCCGGCCATGACGTGAATGGCGTTAATGAAGAATTCGGTGGTGATCCGCGCTTCTTTTTTATTCTTGCCGAAGCCGAACAGTCCAAGCCCTGGAACGATAACCACGGACGGATTCGAGTCGCGGAGCTTCGGAGAATCTGGGTTCGCGCAGGTGTCGTAATACTTTTTGTAGGCGTCGCGATAATTTGCGGCATCATGTTGAATTCGTGCTTTGAGATCAATCACGGACTCCTTTGCGGGATCCCATGAAAGGAAAAGAGGACAGACGCGCGTCCTGAGGAAGTGATCGGGGCAACTGGTGCCCAGTAAGCTTAGTTCTTTCGCCCACTTCGAGCCGGCGAAACTTAGTGCATCTTCGTCGTCCGCGTAGTGAGCAATTACTCTGCGATTCGAAGACACGACTCCGCGGAGTGTCGGCAGGAGTTGGATTGCCACGCTCTTGCGATCCCGAACGGGAGCGTGCGCGATTCCTCCGAACAGTGCGCGCTTCTTCGATTGATGCTTGAGGACGAATTCACCCATCTGATCGATGGTGTGGATGCTGTTCAGGTAGCAATCACGCTGCGTGGTTCCCCAAGTGAACAACCCGTGTCCGCCGAGAATTAACCCTTCGGCTCCGGGATTCTCGTTTAACGGCCCGCTCAATCATGAGTGCGAGTTCGAATCCGGGACGTTGCCAGGGAACCCAAACGATTTTGCGTCCAAATTCTTTATTGAACTCTTCGAGCTTCCGCTTGCCGTTGGCGCTTGCAGCCAGGGCGATGGCCCAGTCCGGATGGAGGTGGTCCACATGGTCGAAGGGAAGGAATGCGTGAAGCGGCGTGTCGATCGAAGCGGCCACGCGATTCTCTCCGAAGGCAGAAAGCGGATAATAGCGAACCATTTCGTCTTCGTGTTGTTCGCCGCGGTAGAGATCTTTGAGTTGATTGAGGCGATCGAGATAGAGCAGGGCGAATCCAGCGTCGGTGATGGAGCCGAGATCTCCGCCACTGCCTTTCACCGCCAGGACGCGAACCGGGCGACCGGTGAAAGGATCTGGAAGGTCCATCTTGGAGCTGGTGTTGCCGCCGCCGAAGTTCGTAATGCGCAAATCGGCTCCTAATAAGTTAGAGCGATAGCGCAACAGGGCCAGTTGATTGCCGGACAGTTTCCCCGCTTCAGTTTCGTTCCATAAGTCTTTGAGATGAGTCGTCTCTTTAATGTCAGGCATAAATGCTCCCGCAATATTGCTCAAATCGTTCTGCGTGCTGATCCCATTTGTCGGTTTCCATGGGCTCGAAAATCTCGGTGGGAAATGATCGATCGACGATGGCGCGAACTTCCTCGAGCGAAGCAGCTTCCCCAGTGGCGAAGTATTTGAACGGCGATATTTCCGAGCGCTGTTGCTTCAGCCGGGCCGGCGAGGACTCTTTTTCCTGTAGCGTTTGCCGTCAGTTGGTTCAGGAAACGATTCTTTGATCCGCCGCCGATGATTCGGATTTGCTCGATCTGTTTGCCGGTCACCTGCTCCAGATTGCGCAGAACCAGGCGGTACTTGAATGCGAGACTTTCCAGAACAGCGCGGACGTATGCTCCGGGTTCCTTCGGGATGGGCTGATGGGTTCGCGTGCAGAACTTGTCGATGGAGGCAAGCATGTCGCTCGGTCGTAGGAAAGATTCGTCGTCGGGATCCACCAGATGGCGAAACGAAGGTTGCCGGGCTGCCAACTCGATGAGTTCGAGATACTCGTAGGAAAATCCTCGGGCGGTCCAGGATTGACGGCAGCCCTGTAGCATCCAAAGGCCCATGACGTTCTTCAGCAGCCTGGTCGTTCCATTGACTCCGCCTTCGTTGGTGAAATTCAAGCGCAGCGCTTCAGGAGTGATCACCGGATAATCCAGTTCCGTGCCCAGCAGAGACCACGTACCGGAGCTGAGAAATGCAGTGCCATCGCGAGCGGAGATAGCAGCTACCGCCGATCCGGTGTCGTGGCAGGCAGGAGCGATCACTGTCGCGCCGGCATAAGAGGAATGACATGTAATTTCGGGCAGGAGTGTGCCGAGGATCGATCCAGGCTCTACGATCGGTCCCGGCAAGTTCGCCGGGAGTTCGAGGCGCTGCATCAGGTTGGTGGCCCATGTGCGTTTCACTGGATCGACCATTTGTGTGGTGGTCGCGTTGGTGAACTCGCAGGTCGCGTTTCCCGTCAGCCAGTAATTGAATAGGTCTGGGATGGTGAGAAGATATTTTGCCGCGGCGAGAAGCTTGGGAGTGCGACGCTGAGCGGCGACCAACTGATACAAGGTGTTGATGGGCATGAACTGAATGCCGGTCGCGTTGTAGATTTCTTCTTTGCTAACTGTCCTTAGCACATCTTCCATGATTCCTTCGGTGCGCCGGTCGCGATAGTGGTAGGGGTTCTCGAGCAGATCACCGCGTTCGCCTAAGAGGGCATAGTCCACGCCCCAGGCGTCCACTCCGATGCCGGCCAGCTCTACTTCGCCCAAACGCGACAGAGCGTTCCGCAATTCCAACCATAACCGGGGCACGTCCCAGTGGAGGGATCCGCCATAGTCGACGGGTTCATTCGGAAACCGGTGGACCTCCTCGGTCGTAAGAATTCCCGACTGAAGATGTGCGAGAACAGCCCGTCCGCTTTGCGCGCCCAGGTCGAAAGCTAGATAGGGCTTCCCATGGATGCTTTTAGGCATAGGAGGAAATGTTCTGCGAATTCCGGGCGGCGCGTTCCTTGGTGATGCGCTCGAGATAACCGCTCTGGCGAAATGCTTCCATCGGATTCTTCGGCAGGCCCTTGGAATCGCGCCATTCGTGGATTGCTGGCCGGACGTCGGTCGCGAATGCGTCCTGCAGCAGAGACTCGGCCTTTACCAAGTCGCAATTCTTCTGCGCGGCAGAGAGTTCTCGGCCGTCGACCAACGCGGCCTTGGAGAAGAGTTCCTGCGCGACGGTGACGGTTTGGATCATGGCTTCGATTTTGCCCTTGAGGTTATGACTTTGATCGACCATGTATGCGATGTCGGCCTGCTTGCCTGTCTCCCATTCGAAGCTGCGAATCTCGTGGAAGATGCGGAAGACCTGATAGGGATCGATGGAGCCAAGGGTCAGATCATCGTCAGCATAACGGCGATCGTTAAAGTGAAATCCGCCGAGCATGTCTTCTGAAAGAAGCCATGCGACGATTTGTTCGATGTTCTGCCCTTGATAGTGATGTCCGGTATCGACCAGAACTTTTGCCTGAGGGCCGGCGGCGCGAGAAAGAAGCAAAGACATGCCCCAATCGGCGATGTCGGTATGGTAGAAAGCCGGTTCGAAAGGCTTGTACTCAATAAGAAGTCGCTGTCCCGGAGACAGAGCTTGATGCGATTCCTTCAGAAGCTCGGTGAACCATTGCTTGCGTTGCCGAATATTTGCCGTTCCCGGATAGTTGGAGCCGTCGGCAAACCACATGGAGATGTCGCGGCTATGGAGACGACTGGCGATCTCGATGCTGTCTTTCGTGTGTTGCAGCGCTCGTTGCCGGATGGATGGATCGGGATTGCCGTATGAGCCGTATTTGTATTCCTGGTCCTGAAATAGATTGGGATTGATTGCTCCGGGGAGAACCCCGTAACGGGCGGCGAATTTCTTGATGTCGTCCGCACTGCGCACGCCCTCGGGGCAATCCCATAGAACATGCAGAGCCACGGTGGGGCAGACTCCGGTGAGCAGATGGACCTGGCCGGCGTCGCTGAACTTTTCTTCGGTTGTGGTGGCCGCAGCGGGTTGGATAAATTTGCCGAAGCGCGTGCCGGTATTCGCGAAGCCCCAGGACGGCAGCTCGATGCGGAACGACTCCAGCGCATCGAAAATCTTCTGAGTTTGGCGTGCGTCCATGGAAGCCCCTCCTTGGGATCGAAGTTACAATCCTTAAGCTTCAGTCGGTCACGCAATGCTGCCCGCAGACTTCAGTTTCACGATGCAGAAGCACAGCTTAACACTCCGCAGAGCCGCAAAGAACTATTCTGGCGTTCGGATCTATCGCAGGGTTGGCGGAGTCCGTTTGACACCGGCATTGTTCAAGTGAAACCATCCCCGCGGTGTGGCTTGGGCACTGGACGGAGTATTTGCTCGATCTCGCCGATCGAGTTGGATTTCAGGAGGGAACGGTGAAGCGTTGTGAGATCTCGAGTGTCATCCTTGCAGTTGGGATTCTGACGTCGGTAGCTTTGGCCACGCCGGTCCATTTGCGCTGCGAATATCTGGAGAATCCTCTTGGCATCGATGCTTCGTCGCCACACTTGTCTTGGCAGAGCGACAACACCGAGCGCAATTGGCGGCAGGCGGCTTACGAGATATTAGTCGCCAGCAGCGACGAGAATTTGAGGTCTGGCAAGGCGGACATTTGGGATAGCGGCAAAGTTATGTCGGCGGAGTCGGTTGGAGTCGGTTATCGGGGGCCGACGCTGGAATCGCGGCGGCGATATTACTGGAAGGTTCGAGTTTGGGATGCGGCAGGACAAGCATCCGAATCTGCCGAGGCAGCATGGTGGGAGATGGGGCTTCTCCGTCCGACGGATTGGAAAGCCAAATGGATTCGCTGGGAGAATCCACAGGATGAAGCGGACCGCCACGGGATTCGTTGGATCTGGCGCACCGGGTCAGGATGCGCTTGCAGTTGCGCCGAAGACGGCAGCCACATTTCGCGTCAGCCGTCAAACTTTCGGAGAGACCGCGAGAGGCGGTGCTGCTGCTCGCTAACGCGAGGAGATGTTGTCGCAAAGGTAAACGGCCATGAAGTCGATGCCAAGAGCAGATGGGCGACCTTCGACCGAAGGGACATTGCCGATCAACTGGTGTTGGCAAGAACTTGATCGATGTGACGTTACTGCTCCGGAGTCCACCAGAGTATGGACCGAACGCCGAGGCGAAAACCTCGATCGCGGCCCTGGCGGCGCTGGTAAAGATCACTCGAGTCGAATGGCTCGTGTTGCGCTTCCCGACAAATGAGCACTGGAAAGCGAGTCCGCAAACCGCCGACGCATTGGCAATCCGCACAAGTCGTTGGGGAGTTGACGGACAAAAGGCTGGGCGATCCGGGGCCGCTTACCGCAGCCGGCCGCTACCTTCGTCGAACGATTGCGCTGTCGAAGCAGGTACAAAGCGCCAGGCTTTATGTGACCGCTCTTGGGAGCTACCGGGTATTCCTAAATGGCAGCCGCGTTGGCAACGATGTCATGACGCCTGGATTTCACGGACTATCGCAAACGTGTGATGTATCAGACCTACGACGTGACGAAGCTGTTAGCCAATGGCAACAACGTCATCTCTGCTGTGCTCGGGGACGGGTGGTATGGGAGTGGTTTGACATGGGTCGGAATGCATTTCTTTGCTCCTCCGGATCGTTTCATTGCTCAACTGGAACTTGAATACACCGACGGCACTCACGATACGGTCGTAACGGACGAGAAATGGAGGACCAGCGGATCGCCGATCCTTCGATCGGATATTTACAACGGGGAAGTGTACGACGGGCGATTGGAGCAGGCTGGTTGGGAAAAGCCTGACTTTGACGACTCGAAGTGGAAGCCGGCGGTGGTTGCCGCTGCTCCTCCCATTGCCGTATCGAGCCAGATCGATGCGCCTGCACGAGTCATCGCCACTCTGGTTCCGAAGAGTGTGACCCCGGTTGCAAATGGAGCTTACATCTTCGACCTGGGGCAGAACATGGTGGGATGGGCGACTCTAAAGGTGAAAGGAGCGGCCGGAACCAAGGTCCGGTTACGTTTCGCCGAGATTCTAAACCCGGACGGGACGATCTACACCGCGAACTTGCGCAACGCCGATGCTACCGATGTTTACACATTGCGCGGCGGGGACGAGGAGACGTTCGCTCCACACTTCACGTTCCACGGTTTTCGCTATGTTGAGGTGACTGGCTATCCCGGGAACACCGACGATCGACGCAATTCGCGGAGATGTCGTCAGCAGCGTGAGCGGCGATCCGGTCGCGAAGCTGGAAACTTCGAGCGACCTCGTCAACCGGATGTGGTCGATTGGAATCTGGGGACAGCGTGGAAATTTCCTGAGTATTCCGACCGATTGTCCGCAACGCGATGAACGCTTGGGATGGATGGGAGATGCGGGAGTTTTCTGGAGGACCGGCAGCTATAACTTCGATATCGCTGCGTTCTCGCAGAAATTCATCCAGGACATCGTCGATGCGCAATCCAACCAGGGGGCGTTCACGAATGTTTCTCCAAACACGCTTCCTTCCAGCGAGGAGCAGTTCGAGGATCCTACCGCATCAAGCGATCGAGTTGGAGCGCCCGGGTGGGGCGACGCGGGCGTGATCGTCCCATGGACGACGTGGATGCAGTACGGAGACAAGTCGGTTATCGAGCAAAACTGGGATGCAATGCAGCGCTGGATGGAGTTCATTCAGAGCCGGAACCCGGATTTCCTGCGAACGAAGGCGGTCGGGCCGAACTTTGCTGACTGGCTTGCGCCTGACGAACATACCAATAAGGATCTGCTGGCGACTGCGTACTGGGCTTTGATCGCTCACATGATGTCGCAGATGGCACACGCCACCGGCAAAGAGTCCGACGCGAAACGCTATGACGATCTGGTACAGAACATTCGCGGGGCATTTCAGAAGGCGTATATCAAGGATGATGGAGAAGTTGGAACGGGCACGCAGACTTCCTATGTGGTCGCGCTGTACACGAAGATGGCTCCCCCAGCGCTGGAGCCAATGTTGGTCGACAAGCTAGTCAAAGATATCGAATCGCGCGATTGGCACTTATCGACTGGATTCCTTGGGACTCCATTCTTGCTTTTCACCCTCGCCGATCATGGACGCAGCGACGTCGCCTACCGCTTGTTGTTGAATGATACCTATCCATCATGGGGCTACATGCTGTCGAAAGGCGCGACCACGTGGTGGGAGCGATGGAACGGAGATACTGGCGATCCGTCAATGAACTCATATAACCATTACGCTTTCGGATCGGTGATCGCATGGGTCTACCGCTACGCGGCAGGGATCGATACGACTCCAGATTCTCCGGGATTCAAGGAAATCGTGATTCATCCGCATCTGGATGCGCGGATGACGTCGGCACGCGCCGACTACGATTCGGTCTACGGCAAGATCGTCAGCGATTGGAAGGGAACTCCGGCAGGCCCCTTTTCTTTGAGCGTGACGATTCCTGCGAATACCTCGGCGAGGGTATTCTTGCCCGTGATCGCCGGCGCTCACCTAGTGGAAGATGGCAATTCGGTGGAGGCGCAACAGGAAAATGGTTCCTACGTAGTCCAGATCGGCGCGGGTTCGTATCGCTTTGACGTGAAGTGATTGGCCAAGTGATCTTAATAGTTCGAAAAACAGGATAGTTCGAAAAAACAGGAAAGCGTTTCAGCCTACCCGGTCAAGATTTGGCGCACCGCGCCGCTGCTTCCCGGCGCTACCAACATATTGTTCCTTGAAGGTTTGCTTCGCCCGGTGGAGCAATACCCGCAGGTAGTTCCTGTCCACCCCGAAATCTCTGCAGACTTCATCTTTGTCACGTTCTTCCAAAAAGACTTCTCGGAGCAGACGTCGATCGCGCTCGCTGAGGGCGTCGAGAATGCCACGGACGATCTTGGACGTCTCTTTCGTCATGATTTCGTCCAGCACGTCGATGCGAAGGTCGGGAATCTCGGCGGCGTCTTTGTCGTCGTCCTCGTTCGAGCTGCGGGAAGAGGATCGATAATGTTCGAGCAAGACGTTATTACAGACGGAATTCACAAAAGGGCCGAGCCGATCGGCCTGACGAAGTCCTTCGCTGCTGCGCAAAACCGAAAAGACCCGCGCAAAGATTTCCTGGCGAACGTCTTCGATCGCCTCCCGCGAATTGAGTCGGGAACGAAGCTTGAGTTGGATCAACTCGCTGAAGTAAGAGACGAAATGCTCTTCGGTCCGGAAGTCGCCCGAACGGAGCCGTTCCAAGTAGCTGCTGTCAAAAGCATAGAATTGCACGCCTGTGCCTCGGGCCCAACCAAGTGTGCAGCATTTTACACCCGCACAGCGACGGCACTGCGGTTTTCTACAACAATTTAACGGTGCGGAAAGTTTCAGAAGGCGTGAGAAAAAAATTGTCGGCCCTGTAACGAAATCCAGATGTCCTGCACTATTCCAGTAATGTCGGCTAGTGGTTACTAGCACACATGGCCGATCCGCCGCATAAGTTTAATGGCGGGCTGAGTGGCGCACCCATCATCGGTGCCTCGGCGGTGGGCGCGCCCTTCAAGAGAGGTGTGGAGACCGGGTAATCGCCGTAACTTCGAAAGTGCACGGGGGAAGGCCTTCGAAGACGGCGGTCCCGGTCCTATACCTGAAACGCGCCGGCGGTCCACCACGCCAGTCACGCGGGGCAAATCCGCAACATACTCAATGTCAAGTTGATCGCTACACGCGCGTCAGCGGGGCAAGCGGCATTTCTAAAGTTGTACTCATTCGGAGCTCTACCCACGCAAATCCTGAATAAATAACCATGCTCGTGGAAATCTACCACGCGCCTAACCCCTTTTATGGGCGCGGGTTACAGGCTATACCGTATGGCCCGCACGATCCTGATCCCGATAGTGTCATGTTTGGCGCTTTATCAGAACTAAACGAGCCCAGAACGGAGGTATCGGCGAATGAATTCGCGGCACTTTTACACTCGGCTTCTCTTGGCAGCGCTCATCGTGCTGGTTTCGATGGTTAGTCTGGGTCGTGCAGCTGATACCGAAGAGCAGTCCGATCTTGCTAAACGGTTGGCGGCATCGACGCAGGTTCTCAACGAAGTGATGGCTGCGCCCGGTAAATCGATTCCGGCAGGAGTCATCACGCGCGCTGCTTGCATCGCCGTCTTCCCCTCGACAATTCAAGTCGCTGTTCTCGTGGGCGCAAAGCACGGAAAGGGTTTTGCGACCTGCCGAACCGCGAAGGGCTGGAGTGCTCCCGCCCCGCTCGACATTTCGGGCGGAAGCTGGGGCGCACAACTGGGTGGAGAAGCGGTCGACCTCGTGCTGGTTGTGACCGACGATAAAGGTGTGCAGCAACTGGAATCGGGCAAGTTCAATCTTGGAACGGAAACGTCGGTGACCGCTGGTCCGGTGGGAAACCAGGACATGAAGATGAACTCTGACGTGATCAGCTACTCGAGGGCACGCGGAGCATTCGCAGGAACTAACATCACCGGTTCATCCATTACCGAGGACGAAGACAATGCGCGGGCTCTTTATGGTTCGTCGATTGTCTATGGCCGACATTCTCGCGGGAAAGGTTAACCCTCCCCGGACGAGCGCGTCTTTCTTGTCGACCGTTCAGAAGTATGCAGGTCGAATGAAACAAAAAGACTGAATACCCCGGCGCGTATCTGTGTGCCGGCAAACTCCCGTTCCTATTCCACATCTTTACTTATTACGCATCTAAGGATGTCCAATGATCGAACGGCAGAACACCGCTCCAGCAGAGACGTCTTCCGAACCCGTAACAATGCCGGAGGAGCAGGAACTCCTGTTCCGCGAAATCCTGGCACTGTTCGAATTGCGGGAGATCCCCTATGTGGTGGCTGGGGCATTCGCTCTTCAGGAACACACTGGGATTTGCCGCGATACGAAAGACCTCGATCTCTTCTTGACCGCCAAGAACGCTCCGATTGCATTGAATCTACTTCGTGAGGAGGGGTTCGAGTGCGAGACATGCGACCCGGTTTGGCTCTTCAAGGCGCACCGCGACGGATTCTTTGTCGATCTCATCACAGGTATGAGCAATGCGGCGATTATTGTGGATGATTCATGGATCGAGCGTTCAAAGCCCGCAGTTGTGCTCGGAGTGCCAACCCTTGTATTAGCCGCGGAGGAGCTGATTGCTTCCAAGTTGTTTGTTACGCGGCGCGAGCGTTTTGACGGAGCCGACATCGCGCATGTGATCTATGGCACTAAGGGAAAACTTGACTGGCAACGTGTACTGCAATTGGCGGGAGAAAATTGGGAGATGGTTTTCTGGGCTCTGGTATTGTTCCGCTATGTATATCCCGGACAAACGCAGTTTGTTCCACCGGAACTGTGGCGCGACCTTCTGAGGCGCTTTGGGGATGCGGTCTTTCATTCTGAACCCAACGCGAGATTTCGCGGAAGCCTGATCGACGACAGGATGTTCGCCATTGACGCGAAGGAGTGGGGTCTCGGGAATCTGATGGAGGAATACCGAGAACGACGGCTGAAAGCAGTTCCCGGAGCGGACAAGAACTCATGAGAATTGCAGCCACAGCCGACCTCCATTTTTCCGCGGCACGCCACAACGCGCTGCACGACCAGTTGAGCCGTGTGCGGGACGAGGCCGACATCCTCGTGCTGGCAGGCGATCTCACGAATTACGGAAAAACTGAAGAGATGGAGCCGCTGTTGAATGTTGTGGTGCGTTCAAGGATTCCGACGGTTGCGGTACTTGGGAACCACGATTATGAAAGCGGGAAGCAAGCGGAGTTGATGCGCATGATGGAAAGCTCAGGCCTGAAGGTGCTCGACGGCACCGCATATGAACGCGACGGAGTAGGATTCGCCGGAACCAAGGGCTTTGTGGGAGGGTTCGGCCGCGGAGTTCTCACCGCTTTCGGCGAGCCTGAGATTAAACAATTCGTGCAAGCGTCGATCGACGAAGCTCTCAAACTCGAGCGCGCGATGGCCCAGCTCCGCACACCGAAACGGGTAGTCGTGATCCATTACTCTCCGATAGCCGCTACGGTGCAGGGAGAGGCCGCGGAAATTTTTCCATTTCTTGGGACAACACGTCTTGCCGAAGTTGTCGACCGCCATGGTGCCGATCTCGTCCTTCATGGTCATGCTCATCACGGACAATTGGAAGGGAAAACAACCGGCGGAAGTCCCGTTTATAATGTCGCCATCACCTTGTTGCAAGCGCGTGAACCCTCTGCAGTCTATCGAGTGTTCGACATATAGGCTCTCTTCACGGGATGCTCGATGCCACATACCAATATTGCTTCCAACTCGATGCGATTAGGCGCACACGTCACTGCAGACGGAGGCGTGGAGTTTCTTCTGTGGGCTCCGAAATCGCGTTCAGTTTCTGTGCATCTGTGCGGCACAAATGAACTTGTGCCGATGGAGCCATTGGTTCACGGCTACCATCACGTGATCATTCCAAAACTGAAAGCTGGGGCACGATATTTCTACCGTCTTGAGGATGGCCGCGAGCTTCCGGATCCGGCCTCACGCTTCCAGCCTGAAGGTGTGCACGGACCGTCCCAAGTATTCGACGCCAGGGCGTTTCGATGGACCGACCAGAGGTGGAAAGGACGCTCTCTCGAAACCAGCATCTTGTATGAGCTGCATGTGGGTACTTTCACGAAGGAAGGCACTTTTGACGCTCTCATCGCGCAGCTCGCGGAATTTGTCGATCTTGGGATTACAACGATTGAGCTAATGCCGGTCGCGCAATTTCCTGGATCACGCAATTGGGGATATGACGGCGTTTATCCATTTGCGCCGCAGAATTCATATGGTGGTCCGGAGCCGCTGCAGAGTTTGGTCAACGCAGCGCACGCTCATGGTCTCGCAGTGGCGCTCGACGTGGTCTACAACCATCTTGGTCCGGAAGGCAACTACCTTAGTGCATTTGGCCCTTACTTTACCGATCGCTATCGCACTCCCTGGGGCGAGGCGATCAACTACGACGGTCCCGACAGCGACGAAGTAAGGAGGTTCTTCATCGAAAACGCACTATATTGGCTGGAGGACTTTCACTTCGATGCGCTCCGCCTCGATGCCGTCCACGGAATCTACGATTTCGGCGCGCAGCATTTGTTAGCGGAACTGAAGTCAGAAGTGTCCAAGCTGTCGGCGAGACTAGGGCGTGACATGCAGCTTATTGCCGAAAGCGATTTGAATGACTCTCGACTGCTGAAAGAGCCCGAGCAAGGCGGGTACGCGTTGGACTCCCAGTGGAGTGACGACTTTCACCATTCCGTTCATGCGCTGCTGACGAAAGAAGATCGAGGTTACTACTCGGATTTCGTGGGGATTGCTCCTTTGATTGCGACTCTGAGAGACGGTTG
Source organism: uncultured Acidobacteriota bacterium (assembly GCA_963787685.1). Lineage (GTDB taxonomy): Bacteria > Acidobacteriota > Terriglobia > Terriglobales > Acidobacteriaceae > Sulfotelmatobacter. The sequence continues at coordinate 335,633 of CAWBED010000013.1, read as the reverse complement.
GTATTACAGTGGCCAATACTCTGCCTATCGGCGACGCGAGCATGGGAACTCGCCGCAAGGAATCAAGCCATCAAAATTTGTCGTGTGCAGTCAGAATCATGATCAGGTGGGCAATCGTGCGGCCGGAGACCGCCTCGCCAGCCTTGTAAGTTTTGAAGCGTTGAAGCTCGCAGCCGGGATGACTCTGTTGTCCCCGTTCGTTCCGTTGCTGTTTATGGGAGAAGAGTACGGCGAACCGGCACCGTTTCAATATTTCACCAGTCATGGCGATCCCGACCTGGTGGAGGCGGTGCGCCGCGGGCGGCGCGAAGAGTTCGCCAGCTTTGGCTGGCATGACACCGTACCCGATCCGCAGGACGAGCGGACATTTGAGCGGTCGCGCCTGGATCGATCGCTGAAGATGAAAGAGCCGCATCAGGTTCTCTATCACTTCTACCAACAACTCATTCGAATCCGAGAGGAACTCATGCTAGGTTCCGCTGCCTCGCACACCGTTCGAGAACTTGGCGACAGCGCTTTACTGCTGGCGTATCATAACGACTCTCAGCAGTCCGCCATGGTATTTAACTTCGCAGAATTTCCGGTCACCTTGACCGTGCCAGAGTTGGCAGGGAAGTGGGCGGCCATTCTCCAGTCTGCATCCACAAAGTGGAACGGTCCGGAGCCCAATTTACGGCAGGGAGTCGATGTTTTCGGCGGAACGCGAACTGCGAATCTTTCCTTATTCATTTCTGGTTTTGAAGAAAGTCTCGATTCTTTCGGAGGCGGAGTGAAATACGTTTGCATTCACGGGCACTTTTATCAGCCGCCGCGGGAAAATCCCTATCTTGAAGCGATAGAGTTGCAGGATTCCGCCTATCCGTATCACGACTGGAATGAGCGCATCACGGCCGAGTGCTATGCGCCGAATGCGGCGTCCCGCATTTTGGACGCCGAAAATCGGATATTGAAGCTGAAGAACAACTATGCGCAGATCAGTTTTAACTTTGGTCCGACGCTGTTGTCGTGGATGAAAGATCAAGCCCCTCGCGTACTTGCCGCGATTATCGAAGCCGATCAAGAAAGCCGCGAACATTATTCCGGCCACGGTTCCGCCATCGCCCAAGGTTATAACCACATGATCCTTCCTCTCGCGAACCGGCGAGACAAGGTAACGCAGGTAAAGTGGGGAATCACAGATTTTGAGAGCCGATTTGGACGGACTCCGGAGGGGATGTGGCTTCCAGAAAGCGCGGTGGATACGGAGACCCTGGAAGTGCTTGCGGAGAATGGGATCCAATTTACGATCCTGGCGCCTCGCCAAGCCAAACGCGTGCGATCGAAAGGCAGCACCCGATTTCACGACGTGACCGGCGCCCGCATTGATCCGGCGCGTGCCTATGCGGCTAGGCTGCCATCAAGAAAGCGAATGAACCTATTCTTTTATGACGGGCCAATCTCCCAAGGCGTCGCTTTCGAGGGATTGCTGAGCGACGGCAAGAGATTTGCGGATCGGCTGATGAGCGGTTTTTCGGACGAGCGCCAGGGACCGCAATTGGTTAACATCGCCACGGACGGCGAGAGTTATGGCCATCACCACCACTTCGGCGAGATGGCACTCTCTTACGCGCTTGACGAGATCGAGCGGAACGGTGTTGCCAAGCTCACTAATTATGGCGAGTTCCTAGAGAAACATCCGGCCGAAGATCTTGTGGAGATCGTCGAGGACAGTTCATGGAGTTGCGTCCATGGCGTCGAGCGCTGGCGCAGCGATTGTGGCTGCAACTCTGGAGGACACGCGTGGAACCAGCAATGGCGCGCTCCGCTGCGCGCCGCGCTGGATTGGCTACGCGACCGCCTCGCGCCGATTTTCGAAAGCCAGTTGAAAGCATATTTCCGTGATCCCTGGGCCGGCCGTGACGACTACATCCGCGTCATCCTCGACCGTTCTCCGGAAACGCGAGCGATGTTTCTCAAAGATCACACCATTCGCCCGCTGAGCTCCGATGAACAAGTGAAAGTTCTCAAGCTCCTTGAAATGCAGCGTCACGCGATGCTGATGTATACCAGTTGCGGCTGGTTCTTCGATGAACTCTCGGGGATCGAGACGGTTCAAGTAATTCACTATGCAGGCCGCGCCTTGCGTTTAGCCGAAGAGTGCTCGGGCGAATCAATCGAGGCTGATTTTGTTAAGCATCTCGCTGAGGCCAAGAGCAATCTCCCGGAAAATGGAGATGGCGCACAGATCTATGAAAAATGGGTTAAGCCCGCAGTGGTCGATATCCAGCGTGTTGCGGGTCACTATGCAATCAGTTCGCTGTTCGAGGCGTATCCGGAGAAGACCCGCATTTATTGCTACGAGGTGGACCGGCTCAGTTATTCGCTAGAGGTAGAAGGAAAGATGCGGGTAGCCACGGGCTCGGCGCAGTTCCGGTCCGCCATCACAGACGAATATGCGAAGTTGGGTTTCGCCGTCTTGCATCTTGGGGATCATAACGTTACGGCTGGAGTTCAACCCTTCGAGAATCATTCAGACGAAGAAGAAAAGAAGCTGGTAGACGCGTTTGCTCAAGCGGATACTGCTGAAGGAATCCGGTTACTGGATCATATTTACGGCAAGAATGTCTTCTCATTACGCACGCTCTTCCGCGATGAGCAGCGAAAGATTGCCAACCTGATCCTGACCGACTCACTGAACTCCGCTGCTGCGGTATACCGCACGGTATTTGAGAGTCAGGCGCCGTTGATCCGCTTCCTGAACGGGCTCGACATTCCGGTTCCGAACGCGTTGAAGTCCGCGGCAGAAATAGCTCTGAACAGCCAATTACAGCAGTTATTCGATCGTCCCGAACTAGATTTCGACGCGATTCACACTTTGTTGCGTGAGGCGTCGGCGAGCAAAATCGCTCTGGACGGAACAACTCTCGAATACAAGATGAGGCGGCGCATCGAGAAAGAAGCCGCGGAGTTCGCTAAGAATCCGTCTGATCCTGCTACGGTGGAGCGCATGCTCAAACTGCTGGATCTGCTTCCTTCGTTGCCGTTTACCGTCGTACTTTGGGAAGCGCAGAATATGGTGTATCGTCCGTTGATGTCGGCATATCAGCAGAATGGCTGGCATACTCCTGGAGCGGATCCCGTCGCGGTCCAGCGTCACGAGGAATTCAATCGCCTGGCTACGCAACTCCACATCTTGCTCCCTCAAGGTTAGAGATGCCACAGACGCGATTGCCATCGTCCACGTATCGCATCCAGCTCAATCCAGATTTTCGTTTTGCCGACACTCTCAAAATCCTTGATTACCTCCACGAGTTGGGTATCTCTGATCTCTACCTTTCGCCGATTCTAGCTAGCCGGAAGGGTAGTACACATGGATACGACGTCATCGATCCAACGCGGATCAATCCCGATCTCGGTACCGAAGAAGAGTTCACAACTCTGCAAACGGAGCTCCAAAACCGAGGGATGGGCCTGCTGCTGGACATCGTCCCCAATCACATGGCGGCCAATGCCGAAAATCCATGGTGGATGGACGTGCTAGAAAACGGAACCCAATCGGCCTTTGCGGCATACTTCGACGTTGAGTGGCATCCGCACGCCCGCAGTCTCGAAGGCCGAATCTTGCTTCCCGTCCTCGGGCGCCCCTTTGGAGAGGCTCTCGATTCCGGTGAAATCAAGCTCGTCTATAACGACGGTAGCTTTCTTATTCAATACTTTGAATCCCTGTTTCCCGTAGCTCCCCGGTCCTATCACGCGATCCTGAATCTTCATGCGGGGCGCCTGAAAAACTCTCTTAGCGAGGAGACAGCCGCATACCATGAATATTCAGGAGTTCTTTCGTCGGCACTTGATCTCGCCCGTGCCGATCGGCGGGTCGCCAGCACTGCACAGGAGCAGAGATTGCGGTTTGAGTCCACGCGCGACCGATTACGGTCCCTGATGAATACCAGTCCGGAAATCGCGACGCTAGTTCGAGAAAACGTGGCGGAATTAAACGGCAAAGTGGGGGATCCCGGCAGTGTCGGTCTACTTCAGCGATTACTCGCCGAACAAAATTACAAACTAGCCTTTTGGCAGAACATGAACGAGAGCATCAACTACCGGCGATTCTTTACCATCGCCGATCTAGTCGGCGTTCGAGTGGAAGACCCGATCGTGTTCGAATCGACACACGGCTACGTGATGCGACTAGTCGCGAAAAATCCGTACTCGGGACTTCGCATTGATCACATCGACGGACTGAGAGATCCCTTTTCGTATCTCACACGGCTTCAGGAGCGGTTATCTCAGGATAAGAACTCGACGGATTCACCGTCGTACGTGGTGGTGGAAAAAATTCTTGCCCGTGGTGAGGACCTCCCGGAAGAGTGGCCAGCGAACGGAACGACCGGTTACGACTATGTAAATGTCGCCAATGGAATCTTTGTGGATCCCGAAGGTGCCGGGCGTGTCGAGGAAATCTATTCGACATTCATCGGTCGCAAACAGGACTTCTCCGACATTCTCTATCATAAGAAGAAGCTGGTCATGAACACGCTGCTGGGCGTGGAAATGCGAACGCTTGGCCGCCAATTGGCTGAACTTGCTTCCCAGGATCGCTATGCGCGTGAGTTGGAGCGGATTCAGTTGATCGACGCTCTAATCGAAGTTACGGCGTGCCTCGGCGTTTATCGGACCTATATCCGAAATATGGAACTGCCCGCTCACGCCACGAAGTACATCGAGGAAGCGGTGACTGCAGCTCGGGCGAGAGCTCCGCACTTGAGTGCCGCATCGTTCAATTTCGTACATGAAGTTCTGCTTCTGCTGAATCCTCCTCACGTTCTCGCCGACCAGCGCGAGGCCCGCCTGGACTTCGTCATGCGATGGCAGCAATTTACCGGTCCCATTGTTGCCAAGGGTTTTGAAGATACGGCTCTGTACGTTTACTATCCGTTGCTGTCGCTGAACGAAGTGGGCGGAAATCCGCGTCCCACGCAGGCTTCCACGCTTGCACGAGTTCTATGCATTCCTGGAAAAGCGCCGGATCGATTGGCCGGGAACGCTCGACGCCTCTTCGACGCACGACACCAAGCGGAGCGAAGACGTTCGCGCCCGAATCAACGTTCTGTCGGAGATGCCCGAAGAATGGCAGAAACATCTGGAGTTATGGTCTGGACTGAACGCACAGTATAAGCAGCAAGCCGGCGGAGTATCCGCACCGGACCGCAACGAAGAATACTTTTTGTACCAGACACTGCTGGGCGTGTGGCCGCTCGATCGGGAAGCGGATGAGTCTTTGATCGAGCGCGTGCAAGCGCATCTGGTCAAAGCGACGCGCGAGGCTATGGTCCACACCCGGTGGACACGCCCCAATCAGCCACATGAAGACGCGTTGCAGAAATTCGTTGCGGGTATCTTGTCGTCGGAGAACCGTGAATTTCTCGATGACTTCCGTAGGTTTCAGGAGAAAATTGCATATTTCGGAATGGTCAATGGACTTTCACAGACGCTGCTCAAAATTGCTGCGCCTGGCGTAGCTGATTTCTATCAAGGCTCCGAGTTGTGGGATCTTCGCCTGGTGGACCCTGACAATCGAGGCGCAATCGACTTTGCACGGAGGGAAACCGCCCTCAAAGAGATCGAGAGCTCTGAAGGCACAGACATCAAGGAAGCCCGGCGCGGTTTCGTCGAGCACTGGCAAGACGGGAAGATCAAACTGTATCTCATTCGGAAGGCTCTCCGTTTTCGTCGCGATCATGGCGACTTGTTTCATGAAGGTGAGTTTGTGCCTTTGCAAGTTGCAGGGTGCCACTCGGAAAACGTAATAGCGTTTCTTCGAAGAACGCCATCGGCTTCGACATTGGTGGTTCTCCCGCGGTGGCTTTGTCGGATCGCTGATAAATCCGGGAGTTTGCCGGCCAGAATCGACTGGTGTGACACCCATATTGTTTTGCCGCCGCCAAGCCCGCGCAACTGGAAGAGCATTCTCGCGCCGACCGAATTGGCATCCCAGGATCGACAGACCGGAGCCTGCTTAATGCTGAACGATTTACTCAATGATTTTCCGGTCGCTTTTTTCCAGGGCTGAAGGTGCAAAAATCCGCAAGAACTGCAGATAGCATGCAACCAACTCGCGTACGGGTTGATCCAACCATTTGTTAGGCACTCGGTTACTGCCGTCATATACAGCCGTTGCGGGTGCTTCCTACGTATGATAAAAACAAGGCAGTCCAGCATCTAAAGATGTTGCAGCTCACCAACTTCGAGAACCCCCGGCGCAATATAAGGACTGCGCTGCTGGTGCTTGTGGCTGTGTGCTCGATCGCCGTGAGCGTTGCTACTCGATACTGTTCTCCTCAATACTCCTCGGCCACAAGAACAAGCGTCGTACATAAGCAGTGCTCGTCCGAATCGGGGCGTCAGCGGTTGACGAAGAGCACGGCCAACTGGCTACCACCCGTCGCCCAAGCCGCAATCCTGCATTCGCCGACCGAGTATCCTCCGCTGTCTCCCACTGGTCCTTCTGCAATTACTCGATTCCTCGACCAAAGCCTCGCGAATCGCCCTCCTCCATCCTCCGATTTGCTCTCCTAGTGTGTGCGGTCGGTGCTGCTGACCTGATTTCCTATTGCAACTAGTCCGTTGTGTATTTGCGATAAGCGGAAAGTAGATCGGCCACGCTCCCAACGCGCGCAGTCTCTCTTGATGTGAAGCAAGTTCCATGGAATTGAAAGTACCGGCAGAAATGTGGGCTGCTCCGGCAGGAGTGGCACCGAGCGCGACTCAGCGAGATCATGAGAAGACGCTGCTCTAACCGTAATTCTTCGTCGCATATTGCTGGCGAAACGGGCCAGAGAAAGTTGATGGATAGCAAGGCGATGACTCAAGGCGACAGTAGATCAAATGGGAGGCACCGCGGCGGCAAGAGAGTATTTCTGTTTGCCCTTGCGATCGTTGGAATCAGCGCAGTTGCGGCGCTGTCTTCCTGTTCCGGTGGGAGTCAGAAAAAAGTTGAAGCGAACGGACCCACCATTACGGTAGGGGTCACAAAGGTCGTCAAGAAGACGCTAGGTCAGCAACTCACGCTTTCTTCCGAACTGGTGCCCTTCCAGGAGATTGACGTTTACGCGAAAGAGTCAGGATACGTCAAGAAATTGCTGGTCGACTACGGCAGCCATGTGAAGGCAGGACAGGAAATGGCGATTCTGGAGATTCCTGAACTAGAGGCGCAACTGCAGGAAGACCAGGCGGAAATCAAGAACGCGGCGAACCAAGTGACGAGGGCGCAGCATGAGCTCAGCCGGTACCAGGCGCAATATAAAGCTCTGCATCTGCAATACACGCGGCTGAACGGAGTATTCGAGAGCCAGCCCGGAATCGTGGCTCAACAAGAAGTCGATGACGCACAAGGGAAAGATCTTGCGGCCTCATCGCAAGTTGATGCAGGGCAGGCTTCTCTCGAGGCCGCCCAGAGCCAGCTCGGCGTTGCTAAAGCGAAGCTCGCACGCGATCAAAGCCTCTACGATTATTCGAAAATTACGGCGCCATTCTCGGGAATCGTCACGGAACGATATGCAAACCTCGGGACGCTAATGCAGGCGGGAACGGGATCGAGCACGCAGGCCATGCCGCTAGTCAAGCTTTCGCAGGACGATCTATTTCGTCTGGTGATTCCGGTTCCGGAGGCTTACGTGCGCGACATCAAGATCGGCGATCCGGTCAACGTTCGTGTGCCCTCGCTGAATCGAACATTCCCAGGGAAGGTAGCGCGTTTCTCAGTCGATGTGCGATCCGATACTCGAACGATGCACACCGAAGTTGATGTGCCGAATCCACAACGTGTCATGTTGCCAGGTTTGTATGCAGAGGCAGATCTGCAACTCGATCGGAAAGACAACATTCCCTCGGTGCCGATACAGGCGCTCAGTCATCGCGGAGGAGGCACGACAGTGTTTGTGGTGGGTTCTGACGGGGCCCTGGTGCAACGTCCAGTGCAGGTTGGGCTGGAAACGAGCAGCGATGCAGAGGTCGTGTCCGGTTTGGCAGAAGGAGAACAGGTAGTCGTGAGCGACCGAAGCGGTCTAAGGTCCGGCGAAAAAGTGATTCCGCAGATGATGACTCCTGCCTGAATACAAAGAGGGCGATGCCCAGCAGTAACGAAGGCCGTTACGTTTTAGGAGCGAGTTAGGAACAACAAGATTGGATAGGGTCTATGCCAGGTTTTTCAATTCGTAATCCGTATTTCATTATTGTTCTCTGCCTTGTGCTTCTAGTGATCGGGGTTACCAGCATCGCCCGCATGCCGGTTGATTTATTTCCTCCGATTAACCTGCCCGAGGTTGTGGTGGCGACCTTTTACAGCGGCATGCCGCCCGAGGACATTGAGACTGATATCACCGACCCACTTGAGCGTTTCTTCACGCTGGCCGCGGGTGTGGATCACTTTGAATCTCGATCGATGTTGGGCGTCAGCATCATCAAGGTCTATTTCCAGCCGGGCACAAGTCCGGATGCCGATGTGACTGAACTCTCTAACTTGGCGCTGGCTGACTTAAAGCGTCTGCCACCGGGAACGCTGCCTCCGGTCGTGCTGAAATTCGACGCGTCGAGCCTGCCCGTCGCTCTGGTCACCGTCAAAGGTGAAGGTCTCAACGAGACGCAACTTCACGACTATGCGCAATTTCAGATTCGCAACCAGATCACCAGCGTGCCGGGATCCTCGATCCCCGGTGTCTTCGGTGGCGTGTATCGCCAGATCATGGTTTATGTGGATCCCTACAAGTTGTCATCGCGCCAGTTGAGCTTGATGGATGTGGTTCACGCCGTGAACGACTCGAATCTCATCTTGCCCGCTGGCGACGTCAAGATGGGACCATACGACTACTTTGTATATTCGAACAGTCTCGTGGACAGCATGGAGGAACTGGGGAAGGTCCCGCTCAAAGTCGACGGACATTCATGGGTGACGGTCAACGACGTAGGGAAGGCCGAGGACTCCCACCAAATCCAGTACAACGTTGTGCGCATCGACGGCCAGAGGTCGGCCTATATCCCGATCATGAAGCAGGGCGGCGACACCAACACGATTGCGGTTGTCGACGGCGTCCGCCAGTTGATCAAACATCTCTACGACATTCCCAAACAGATGGTCACGAGCATTGTGTTTGACCAGTCTGTCTATGTGAAAGAAGCGATCGACACAGTCTTGCACGAAGGATTCTTGGGCTTGATCCTGACCAGCCTGATGATCCTGATTTTTCTGGGCAGCTTTCGTGCAACTTCGGCCGTGCTGCTGTCGATTCCTCTTTCGGCTCTGGCCGCGTTCGTCATTCTTGCCCTGATGGGTGGGACGATCAACACCATGATTCTGGGCGGCATGGCGCTGGCTTTTTCGCGTGTGATCGATAACTCTGTGATCTCGCTCGAGAACATCTATCGACATCTGGAAATGGGAGCAACACCCATGGTCGCCGCCGAAGTTGGCGGCGCCGAAGTCAACCTGGCTGTACTGGCCGCTACGCTGGTCGACGTCGTCGACTTTTTCCCGGTTGTTTTTCTGTATGGCGTCGCCAAGTTTCTGTTCTCGGCGCTGGCACTGGCTTTCTGTCTTTCACTGCTGGCTTCGTTTGTTGTGGCAATGACGGTGATTCCGCTGTTCTGTTCCCGCTTCTTGAAGTCGGCTCCTCACCATGGAGCCAAGAACGAGCATAAGGAATACGAGGTCGAGCCGACTGCTACGGACAGCAAATCATGGATGGAACGGTTCAATGCAGGCTTCAACCGGATGTTCAACAAGATTCTCGACTTTTACGAGCACTGGGTAAGACGAGCAGTACAGCGACCTGGACTCACCGTTGCAGCCTTGAGTTGCGTGTTCCTGGCGAGCCTGGCCATCTATCCGCTGATGGGGTTGGCATTTTTCCCCAAAACCGATGCCGGACAGTTCACAGTCAATGTGAAGGTTCCGACCGGCACGCGCATCGAAGTGACGGACCAATACGTCGCGAAAGTTGAAGATTTGATTCGCGGAGCGATGGAAGGCAACGACCTTAAAAGGATCGTATCCAATATCGGCGTTGTTCCGGATTTTTCTGCGCTCTACACGACGAACTCCGGTCCATATACGGCGACGGTGCAGGTGCAGCTGAACCCATCGCACAAACTAAGCAGCTTCCAGTACATGGACCGCGTTCAGGCACGCATGTCAAAGCAGTTCCCCGAGATTCGCACGTTCTTCTCGAGCGGTTCCATGGTTGACGCCATCCTGAATACCGGTATGCCCGCTCCGATCGATGTGCAGGTCAGCAGTTCAAACCTGGATCAGATTTATGGCATTGCTCAAAACTTGGCGACGCGTATTCGTGAGGTTCACGGTGTCGGCCAAGTCTACATTCCGCAAGATATGAATTATCCCGCACTGCGACTCAATGTGGATCGGGTCCATGCCGGGGAACTCGGACTGACGCAGAAGGATGTGGTCGACAATGTCATTACAGCTCTGAACTCCAACTACATGATTGCCCCCAACTACTGGGTCGATCGCAAAAGCGGCAACGATTACTACCTGACGGTGCAGTTTTTCGAGAAAGGGCAGGCAGCGATTCACAATATGGCTGACCTTGGACAGATTCCTTTGCGGGATCCGGGGTCGGGAGGAAACATGAACTGTGGTCCTGCCGGGCCGCCGCGCCTGGGGAGCGGCCAGCCGTCCTGGGCCTGCAGTGGAGGAGGCCGGCCGACGACGGTTCTCAACAACGTGGTCAATGTGGAGCAGGTGCAGACTCCCACCGAAGTGGACCACTATCAGATTCAACGGGCGGTCGACATTTTCGTCACTCCTTCGGGAGAAGATCTAGGACACGTGACGAGTTCAATTCGGAAGATTCTGGCAAAGGAGGAGATTCCGTCGAACGTTCGAGTCAACTTGCGGGGCATGGTGGATGGCATGGAACAATCCTTCAAAAGCTTCGCTTTCGGCTTCCTGATTTCCTTCCTGCTCTTGTTTCTGATTCTGACCGCTCAATTCAAGTCGTTCGTCGATCCATTTCTGATCATGCTGGCGATTCCGATGGGATTCGTCGGAGTGCTGATTATTTTGCCGTTGACGGGAAGCACCCTGAACGTGATGTCGCTGATGGGAGTGCTCATGCTGGTGGGTATCGCCGACTCCAACAGCATCTTGATCGTCGATTTCGCTCACAATCTGGAGAAGCAAGGGTTGTCACCGGCGGATGCCGTGATCACTGCCTGCCGCGTACGTTTGCGGCCAATTTTGATGACGTCGTTGGCGACCATCATCGGCATGATTCCGATGGCGCTGAAACTGGGCACAGGCGCTGAACAATATGCGCCGATGGCGAAGGCCATCATCGGAGGGTTGACGTCATCGGTTGTGCTGACGATCTTTATTGTGCCAGCCGCTTATTTGCTGGTTTACGGAAAGAAAGATAAGCAATCTGCCGAGCCGGAGCTCGCTCAATGAGAGTAAAAATATTTTTGCTGTGTTCGACTCTCCTGGTGCTGTGTACTCTGCCCCAATCTGGCACAGCACAGACTCCTGACGATTCAGGAATAACGGAAGACTTGCCGTCTGCTCCGCAGCCGCAAACGGTACGACGCATAACGGCCGCGCCGGTAGAAGCGAACTTAAGATTCGTAGTAGGTGCGCAAAACGCAAACGACTCGTACACATTGAGCTCGACAGTTCCTCAGAATGGGCAGGCTGTTCCGACTCCGAACGCCCCAATGCGACTCACTCGCGTCCAGGCAGAGCAGTTAGCCCTAAAAAATAATCCCCAGATCAGCGTCGGGCATTTGCTTGGGTTGGCTCAACACCAAGTCTATCGTCAGGCGCGAGCGGCAGAACTGCCAACCTTCAACGGTGCGATTACGGCGGTGGACGCAAACGAAGGCAGCCGTATCGGCGCGGGATCGCTGAACGCGCCTCGCCTCCTGGAGCATGCTGGCGCAGGCGTGACGCTCACCCAATTGCTGACAGACTTCGGGCGCACCGTGAATCTCGTTTCGTATTCGAAGCTCTTAGACAAGGCTCAAAATGCTAATGCTCTTGCAACGGCCGAAGATATTGTTCTAGCCACTGACCAGGCCTTCTATAACGCGCTAGAGGCCGAGGCGCTGCTCAAAGTCGCAACGCAGACGGTCATCACCCGGCAATCGGTTCAACATCAGATCGACGAACTGGCTAAAAGCAAACTGAAGTCGTCGCTCGATCTCTCTTTTGCCGACGTGAATCTCTCGCAGGCTAAACTGCTTCAACTTGACGCGCAGAATAATGTCGATTCGACCATTGCTGCTTTAACGGCGGTTCTCGGCTTCGACAAACAAGTCAATTACGAACTCACCGACGAGAATACGCAACTGCCAGCGCCTCCGCCGGACGTCGATGTTCTCATTAGTACCGCTATGCAGCAGCGACCTGATTTGCAAGCTTTTGCTTACAACCAACAGGCTGCAGAAAAATTTCGCCGCGCTCAAAGAGATCAGCTTCTGCCGACGATCAGTGCGCTGGGGATTGCAGGAGTGTCGCCGGTGCGTCCGGACTGCTTTGGCGGTTGCTTTCCCAACTATTTCGTCTCGAGTTGGTACGGAGCCATCGGGGTGAACATGAGCTTACCGATATTTAACGGTTTTTTGTTTACGTCACAGGCTTCAGAGGCGAACTATCGGGCGAAAGCCGCGGCGGAGAATACAAGAGATCTGCGAGATCGAGTTGTGCGCGACGTGCGCACGGCGTGGCTCTCTGCCAATACAGCGTTTCAGCGCGTCAGCGTGGCGGAAGAGCTGGCGAAGCAAGCTGATCTAAGCCTAAACCTGGCTCAGCAACGCTATCAGTTGGGACTGGGCTCGATTGTTGAGCTCAGCCAAGCGCAACTACAGCAGACCGATGCCGCGATCGGGTATGTGAACGCTCAGTACCAGTACCGGCTTTCGCTTTCAACCATGAACTTCGAAATCGGAGCACAGCCGTAGCACAAGTGAGGGAGCTTAACGAACGGTCTACGGCCGATTGGCCGCAAAGAAAGCTTCTGATCGCGCATCGTCGCAGAGGAACGTGTCGTAGTTCATGAAGAGAAGTCGGAAGCGAAAACGGTCCTCGTTCACAATGCTGCGCGGAGTTCTACTTTCCGTTTCGATTGGCGCATTTTTCATTCTGGTCTTTCTATTCGTATATTACGTTTACGTCTTGCCGATGCAGAAATCGGTCCAATAGCCGCTGCTCTCTCACACACAGTAACTGGCCCAAAAGAAAAAGGTGACATGCGCTATGCGGGCGCATGCCACCTCGTCGCTCGTTCTGAAATGCTTACTACGCTCCCGCTCCGGCTGCTCTTACCAGAACGCCCGACTGCAGTGTTTCTGCGATTCGCCCAAAGTAAAGACGATAAGAGCGGTGGATTCCATACATCACGGGGAATACCGCAAGTGCCAATCCCCAGCCCAGGTGCGAACTCATCGCTTGGACCATCGAGGTTACGCCGGCGCTGACTACGTAGTAGGGGAACGCAAGGTGAGCCAAGTTCCACCATACGAGCCCCGCCGCCTTTGCCTCGCTGACTGCGACGATACCCGCCACCGGAGCCGTCTGTCCCAGGAATAGAGTGGCCGTCGCCAGCGCCAATCCAAGAGCATTTCCCTGGAGGGGCGATTTGCCGAGCCACGCTGCATGGAACATAAGGCTGGCCAGTGAACTGGCAAATACCATCATGCTGAGGTTGAACGCCATCTGCTGCGGGTTGAATTTCGCGTTTTTCCGGGGCCAGCATTGGACCACGGTTGAAACGCAGGTTACAGCTACAGCCTCAGCTGCGCTTAGATTCACAACCGCCGTCAGCAAGAAGGGCAGGTTCACTGACATGTTGCCGTTGATGCCGGGTAGCTTCACTTTCATTCGCGACGTTGCAGCTGCCAGCGCCAGAACCGCTATCGCGAACAGAGGATGTGTCGTATGGCTCACAAATCCTGCATATCCCGCTGTAGCCGCTGCGGCCATCATCATCGCGCCGATGAAGATTTTAGTTTGCCGTGTGTTGTTCATTGTCGTCTCCTTTCTGTCGTTCATTCACACGGCTACTACTGTTCGTCGTCTCCGGCGTCGGTGAACGCGGCGTCGGCGTTTCCTACAGATGCTCCCCAGACTACGCTGGTGGCGGAAGCTGTTCCCGTGCTGGATCCCCATACCACGCTGAACGCGCTCAGCGCATTGCTGTTCCAGGGCAGAGAGCTACCCCAAACAACAGACGTGCCGCTCACGAGGGAAGTGCCCCAGACGACCGAGGTTCCCCAGACGACCGAGCTTCCCCAAACGACTGAATTCGGAGACACGCTCGAATTTCCGTATACGAGCGAAATCGTTCCATTCTGCGGGTTGAAGACTGCCGTCGGCGAAAGGGCGGTTCCAGTGGCAGCAGGAGCGAGGTCCGTATTCGCGACTGCGGACTGCACGTTCAATAGACCCGATCCGACCGAGAACAGATCGTAGGTCGAGAGGAAGGTCTGCGACAGATGTGGTACATAGGCCGACGTCGAGAATAAGTTAAACGCGACGTTCATCTTGCTGGCAGTTTTCATCAAGCGCGCTTTCACCTGATCGGGTGTCAGAGTGCTTTGTTCCTGCAACAACAATGCTACGGCTCCTGCGACTGCGGGCGTCGCCATGCTGGTGCCGCTCAAGGTGAAGTAATCATTCCTGCCGTCCGTGCCAGTTACGATTTCTGAAGGATACGCAGCTTCGAGCGTTGCTCCAGGAGCAGCTAACGAAACGACATCATTGCCCGGGGCAACGAGATCGGGCTTCACGACGTGATCGTACGTTGTCGGGCCCTTCGAACTGTAGCTAGCCAGGGTTTCAGCCGAAGCAGAAGCAGATCCGTTGGCCTTGGTCGCACCCACCGTCAACACATAAGGATCATTTCCTGGTGCGGTGACTGTTCCGAAACCGTTGCTTCCATTTAGGCTCAGGCGTCCGTAGTTGCCGGCCGCTACCACCACGACGATTCCACTCTTCCACGCGGCTTCAACTGCCTGGCAAAGAGGATCTTGCGTGTAGCTGACCGGAACGCCGCGTCCGAGTGACAGGTTGATGACGCGGATGTTGTAGGTGTTCTGCAGTGAAATTGCCGCCTGAATGGCTGCGATGACCGTGCTGTCGGTGCCTGCTCCGTTAACGTCCAGCGCCCGGAGGTCGATCAGATTGACTCCAGGTGCCACGCCATCATATTGTCCGCCAGAGAGCGAACCGTTGCCGCCGATAATTCCGGCAACGTGGGTGCCGTGCCCGTAGAGGTCGTACTTTGCGCCGTTCGAGTTGGTCGTTGCTGTTCCGGTGAAATCCTGGTGATATACGACGCGTGAAGCTCCGTTGGCGCCGTGCAAGTCTGGGTGGCTATCGTTGATACCGCTGTCGATCACAGCAACGCCGACGCCTGCTCCGGTGAAGCCAGAGTTCCAAGCGGCCGCTACACCGGTGGCGCCATTGGTCAGATCATCCATGACATTCATCGGGTGGTCGATGGTGACAGACGCGATTTCTGGGTCCGCTTCAAGTGCAGGCAGAGCGCTGACCGGTACCGTGAAAGCTGCGCCCTTAATCATGTGCAGCTTCGCATGCAGAAGCCCGCCACGGTTTTGCATGGTGGCGTAGTGCGCTGCTGTCGGAACCTGCCGGTATTGCACAATGACTCTTACCGTCTGTCCCTTACCTAACCCCTGCTGTGCTTTAGAAACGAATCCCGAAAGCTCGGGAGACAACCGCGAGGAGAACTTGCCCGTCTCGTTGCTGGCCAGATTATTCCAACCTTGGCCAAACGCCATCCCCGTTGTCAGCGCGAGGACGATCGCGAGACGCTTGCCCCATGCCGCACTGTGCCGTTCACCACGACCAGTTTTTTTCGGCTGCTGTGTGCCACGCATAAATCTCACCCTTTCTTGATAGGGGGAAAAGATCACACTTCGTACCCACAGAGCCTGTTGCACGGCGAGAGCCAATGGATGAGCTGTAAGTCGTTGAATATATGGGCGATCTTGGTGAGGCTCTCGATGAGATCGGGCCACTCTGTCCCTCCAGCACGGGCGTGGGACACTCTGTCCCGCCGAGCAGGAGAGCTACGGTGACTTGAGTGTGTGTGGAAGTGGTGACTGAAGTTCGTTAGGAATTTCGGAGTTGGCTGGCGCGCAGTTAAATCGCGGCTGCTTTACGCTTCGACGAAGACTGAGACAATCTCGGCATCGCAGCCATCAGCCGCTGCGTGTATTCGTGTTGAGGATCGGTCAAAACTTGTTCAGTAGCTCCCAACTCTACGATCTCGCCCTGATGCAGGATGGCGATGCGATCGCAGATCTCGGCGACCGAAGCGAGGTCGTGTGAAATGTAGAGAAGAGTCATCCCCGAACTGCGGCTTAACTCACGAAACAGCTTCAAGATTTCCGATTGTGTGATCACATCGAGGGCGCTGGTCGCTTCGTCGGCAATCAGCAAGGCAGGACGGTGAATCACCGCCATCGCAATCAGTACCCGCTGAGCTTGGCCGACGCTCATCTGCGATGGATATTTGCGCAGAAACTCTTCGGTGGACGGCAAACTTACACTCTCGAGGGCGGCGCGGATCGCTTGATCGCACTCGGCGACCGACCCCGATGAGTGGGCGCGCCACGTCTCTCTGAGTTGTGTCCGGATCTTGAGCGCTGGATTCAGGGATGAAAGAGGACTCTGCAATACGAGGGCAATCTTCTTTCCCCGAAGCTCCCGTAGTTCGCGTTCGCGCAGCTTCAACAGATCAGATCCTTCGAACTCGATTGCGCCTTCAGTCTTTACCCGCTTGCGATCGAGCAAACCTAAGATGCTCATCGCCAGGGTGCTTTTTCCAGATCCACTCTGACCGACCAGACCCAATACCTCGCCTCGGCGGATGTCGAGCTTCACCTCGCGCAAAACGGGAGGCTTGTCGCCATAGCGCACCGATACGCGGGCAGACATTAGAACGTTGATGTCAGGTTGTTCCGCCAAAGTCGCCGGCCCTCTTCGAGATGCAATTTGGGAGACTCTATTTCACTGAAAGTTGATCGGCATTCCAGTAAGTCTGCGGCGCGATAATCACTGGGATTGAGCCCTGTACTCTGGCCGATACTGCGGATAAGGCATTTTTGTTCACCAAGTAGATGAACGGCGCCTGCTCCACCGCGATTTCCTGCACGCGGTCAAAGGCTTCTTTGCGCTTCTTTGCGTCCGCCGAGGACGACTGTGTCCGCATCAACCGGTCGATCTCAGCTTCCCACGCGGTTTCCGGAGTCTTCTCCTGCGGGTTCCACTGGTGATTCTCCGAAGAACTCAGCCACACATTCATTTGCTCGCTGGGATCGAGTCCGACATTCGTCAGGCCTAATAGGATTGCCTCGTAATCGAATGTTTGCGTCATGCGTTCGATGAGGGAAGGGAAGTCGAGAGTCACGACATTGACGTGAATCCCGATCTTCTGGAGGTCTTCCTGGATCATGGTGGCCATACGCTCGCGGCTCTTATTTCCGGAGTTGGTGAGAATCGAGAAGACGACCGGATTGCCCTCTTTATCCTTGAGCGCTCCGTTCTCAAGGCGGAAGCCCTCGCTCTGTAGCGCTTTCAACGCAGCGTCCGCAGAATACGATTCGGGCTTCAGCCTGGCGTTGAACCAGAATTTGTTGGCCGGCGAAACCGGGCCGACTGCGGGCTGCGCGTGTCCGCGAAATACCACCCGAGCCAGATCTTCCCGGTTGATCGCTTCGGAAATTGCACGCCGGAAAGCCGCCGAACGGAACCAATTCTTCTTGTATGGCGGCAATGGAGACTTTGCCACTTCGTTGAACCACATCTGCTCACTGTCGAGCGACGGGCCGGCATCGTGCACAACTTGCGGCGACGTTGTTGCCAGCTTGTCGAAGTATTCGCTGTCGAGAGTGTTAATCAGGTCGATTTCCCCACGCTTAAGGCGCAGCATCTCGACATCGCGATTGGCTTGGATGTCCAGTCGGATGCCATCGAGATAGGGAAGCTTGCGTCCTTGCGCGTCCGTCTTCCAGTAGTAGGGGTTACGCTTCAAGAGGACCGTCGCACCGGGCTTGTAGTCGTCGACCATGAAGGGCCCGAGCACCGCCATCTCCTTTTTTGGCGAGTGGGCGGAGAGAATCGCTACTTGATCGAATTGTCGATCCAGACCCGCGACTGGCGCTGGGAAAGTAATCGAAATTTGAGTTGGAGAGATGATCTTCGTCTCCGTGTTTCCTGGGCCTGAGCGGAACGCATCTCCTGTGGGCGAGTGCAGCGAAGGATCCATCAGTTGCTGGATCGTATAAGCAACATCCTCGGCGGAGAACGCAGTGCCGTCGGAGAAAGATAGTCCGCTGCGCAACTTGAATGTGATCTGCTTCCCGTCCATCGAGACCTTCCACGACTGGGCGAGTTCAGGTTCCAGCGCTTGTGTCTGGCGATTCAGGCGGAGCAGGACTCCACCTGTTAAATAGCGGATCGCAACCGAAGCGTCGTCCTCTACTTTGAGCGGATCGAATGTCTTCGGCTCCGAGCGCAGGCAGAATCGCAGTTCGCCTTGCGCAAGCGCGCTGCCGACGAAAATACTCAGGCAAGTTGTGAAAACGAGAACTGCTTTTCCGCACTTCGACATTACTTCGAACCTTTTCCGGAGGAGCTCATGCTGCTGCCTCCTCCTGCTTCGAAAGCACCAGTTGAAACGACGTGACCACGATGACCAGCAGCAAGAGGGGTACGAACTTCCAAGGCTGTTCCCCAACCGAGACAATCCCTTCCAATTCCTTCAACAAGCTGCCCCAGGAAGGCATCGGCTCAGCGACGCCCAATCCGAGAATCCCTAGATTCGCCTCGCTCAAAATGAAGGCAGGAATCGAAATCCAGAACTGCGCATACAACACTGGCTTCAAGTTCGGCAATACGTGCATCCAGAACAGCCGTGCTCCCCGGATCCCCGAGGCCCGCGCCTGCCGTACAAAGTCCGAATCCCGCAGTGAGCTTGCGGTCGCACAGAGCACGCGTGCTGCGCTTGTCCATCCGAGCAGACCCAACATCAAAAACGTCACTAACACGGAAACGACTGGCGATACGTTCAACGGCATCAATGCCCGGACCGTGATCAGCAGAAAAAGCCAAGGCAACGACAAGAACAAATCGGTCATCGCCATCGCTGCCCGGGCCCAGGTGCCGCCGAGATATCCAGCCAATCCGCCAACCAAGGCCGCCATCAACGTCGAAAGCAAAGCTGCAGCTGGCGCCAGCAGAAGCGAGATCCGCGTCCCATACAAGACACGCGCAAACCGGTCACGCCCGATCTCGTCCGTGCCTAGCCAATGTACATGCGACGGAGCGGCATCGGCCTCCTCGCGGTATTGCTTGGCGTACCCGGCTGGCGCAAGCCAGTTCGCCGCCAGAGTCACTCCAACGACTAATAGCAGAACCGCACACGCCACCCTGCGCCAGATCTTCATGCTTCCTGGCCTCGAAGCATATGTCCGATTACATCGGCACCTGAGTTTGCGAGCAAGGTTACCAGCGTCACCAGAATTGTGATGTTCATCAGCAGCGGGAGATCGCGGGCTAAAGCTGCCTGCCAAGCAAGTTGTCCGACGCCCGCAAGCCCGCAGAGCGCCTCGACCGGGATCGCCGCTCCCACAGCGAGACTTACCGAGACGCCGGCTACAGCCAGTAGTTGCGGACCAACCACCGGAACGACATGCCAGAACAGAATTCGCAGTTCACTCAGTCCCTTCGCTCGGGCTGTGACAATGTGAGGCAGGGAATAAGCCTTTGCGAGCAAGTTGCGCGCATAGCGATAGTCATGGGGCGCGATGATCAACGCGATCGCCAGCGCTCCGGGAACGTTCCAAAGCACCGACAACAGTGCCAACACTGCTGCCGGAATGCACAACAGAGTGCCGCTCAGGATCGTTGCGAAGGTGTCATATGCAAAAGCACGCAGCCACGCTGCGCTCAGTGACAGCGCGAGCACCGTGGCCCAACTCAATAGGAACCCGACGCCGACCAGTCGCAGCGTCAAAGGAGCCCGGTCTCGCAACAGCCCGGTGACGGGCTGTCCCAAAGAGATCGAAGTTCCGAGATCACCGTGAACGGCGCGCTGCACGGAATGCAAATAGAAACGAACGAGGTTGTGTTGCTCAACCCGCGTCTGGCGCAATGCCTGAAGACTTTCGGAATTCAGGTGAGGATCTAGCTCGGCTTCGTCGGCATCAAAGCCGGGAGCGAATCGCACCAGCGCGGCTGAAAGTAGTCCGCCGATAAAAACTGTGGCGAGGATGGTGAGCCCATGCCGCGCGATTCTCCCGAGCATGGTCTAAGGTCTCCTATGTGGCCGATGCCCCGAGAGTTTGCTTGCCTTGCTCGCGCTCAGCCTGTTCCGCGTGGTGGACCTGCTTCATGGAGTACATCCTGCGGTCGGCCTCTGCCAGCAGTCGTTCGACGTCGGTACCGTCTTGCGGACAAAACGACATTCCCACGCTGAGAGTGATCAGATCGCGCCCGCAGACGTGGCGGCCCGACTCGATGGCAGCTTGATTCAATCGCTCGGCTTTTTCTTGCGCAGCTTCCGCGGTGAGCCCCGGTGCGGTGATGACGAACTCGTCGCCGCCCATGCGGGCAACATAGTCGTATCCGCGGCAGACGTCCTTCAACCGCGAAGTGAATTCTCGCAGCAGTTTGTCGCCTTCGAGGTGTCCGTACGAATCGTTGATCTGCTTGAATCCGTCGATGTCGCAGACGAGTACGGCAAGGGATGTCTTCATGCGGCGACAGCGAGCCACTTCCTGAGCCAGATGCACGAACAGCGAACGCGCATTTGGTAATCCAGTCAGATAGTCCGTCGTCGCGGAGCTTTCAGCCTGCTGATACTTGAGGGCGTTCTCAACCGATAACGCGACCTTCGATGCAACGGCCAGCAGAATTCTCAGGTGATCGGGCGTGAACGCATCGCGATTTGCCTGATACATGGCTAGCACACCCACCACACCATTCAGGCCCTCTAACGGAACAACCAGCGCGGATTGCAGAGTCGTCTGTTTTCCGGGATCGACTACATATCCGGCTTCCACCTGCGGATTTCCGTTCACGATCGGTTTGCAATTTTCTGCCACCCAACCACACAATCCCTCACCAACCTTCACTTTCAGGGACGACAACGTGCGAAAATTCTCTCCGCTTACCAGTTCCGGTAACAGCCAGCCGTTACGATTCACGAATACGGCAATCGAATCGTAAGGGATCATCCGCCGCAGGCGCATCGACAGTACCGAAAGCGTTTCACTCAAGCTGAGCGAGACGCCAAGGTCTTGGCTCAACTCAAACATCGTCTGCGCCTCTTGCCGAGCAGAGGCGATCGAAGTCAGGAAGTCCGCGTTATCCGTGGTTCCGTTTGTGGGCTCGGTCCGCTCAAAGCCTGCAGCTGGCGCCAGCCCTCTCTCCACGCGAACCGATTTAGAGAGGCCCTGCGTACCAACTGTTTCCTCGGTGATTTGGGCCATGCGCTCCAGATCGATGAAGCGTGTTTCGAGAAGCTCTACAACGTGAGGATCGAACCAAGTCCCTGATTTTTCTTTGACCTTGGCCATCGCCTCGATGAGTGGCAACGCCGGCCTGTATTGACGGTGCGAAGCCAAGGCATCCAGGCAATCCACGGCTGCCAGAATTCGTGCTCCAATCGGAATGTCTTCCCTGGCCAGACCTTCGGGATAACCGGTGCCGTCCCAGCGTTCGTGATGCGATCGCACGATGGGCGCGACCGGATACGGAAATGCCACGCGCTCCAAAATCTCCGCTCCGACTAGCGGGTGGACTTTCATTTTCTCGAACTCTTCCGGCGTTAACTTTCCGGGCTTATTGATGATTTGCTCAGGAACTGCGAGCTTGCCGATATCGTGCAGCAGTGCGGCTGCCCGCAGTGCTTCGATTTGTTCTTCCGCAAGATTTAGTTCTTTGGCGATTTCGACGGCATACGTTCGTACGCGCTGCAGGTGGGTATGAGTCGTATGATCTTTCGCCTCGATGGCTAGCGCCAGAGCCTCGATCGTACGCATGTTCAGGGAAGCGATCTGTTCCACGTGACGCTTTTCGACTTCGACCCGTTCCTTCTCCGCTTCGAGCCGTCCCAGGTAGAGGCGGTAGGAGCGGTAGACCCAGTAAATGAGCGGCAGAACCAGCAGCGATGTTTCCCATCCGGCCGTACGATTCACGATTCCAACGAGCCCCACCGCGGCGGCGCCGACCAGATAATACGGGAATGACCAGAAGTAACACTCCGACCAAACCTTCCGGCTCGATTTTCCCTCGGTCATTGCGATCACAACTGAGATCGGCAAAGTATTAGCGAAAAAGAACACCAGAGCCGCGACCATCAGCAGAATGGGCTTGTTGGATCCTGCTCTTTCCGCGAGCCAGTGATAGGTGAGGTAGGTAAGCGCGCTGGCATTGGCCATCATCCCAGCTACGTTGAACAGCACCTTCACAGGATCAAGGCGCTTCCGTGTCTGCCACACACTCTGCACCAAACTGGCGGTACAGCCGATGACGAGAGTCTCGGGAAGACTCAACTCCAGCACGCCGAGCAGGATGAACAGAAAGTTCACCGACATCGTGCCGTCGATGCCCGGAAGTTGCACTTTCAGGCCCGACGCCATGACAGCGACGACCAGGTAGCAGGCGAATCGCATCAGGTCTTGCGATTGCCAATGCAACAAGGCGTGTGCCATCACGACCATGCCGAGAGACACAGCGATCCCGACGAATGCCTTCGTCTGTAACGATAATCCGTCGGTTTCTGGTTTCATTTACGTTATCGAATGCTCCCAGCCTTCATGCGACTGGGAAATTCTGTATGGGTCTTGGGCCGTGATTCACAAACAGAACGCCTGTATCAGGCCTGAAATCCTCGCGGCAGGGGGGTGGTCAGGGAATATCAGGTCCCGCCCGAATCGTATTGGAAGGACTAGGGTTTCAGAAGCTTACTGTGGTAACGCACGCAGGTCATTGAGTCTTTGACACATGCTTTTCAGCAAGATGAAAAATCGCAGAGTTTGAGACATCTAGCGGGGCGAATACCGATTACTTTCGTTACGCGGTCAAATACATGAATCTCGGCTGAAGTTCGTTCGGTGTGTCACCATCGTCCCAAATGCCCGATATGCGGATGCGGCGTCAAAACTCGGACGTGAAGGAGACTCGCGCCGTTTCACCGACTGATGGTGGAAATCTCGATGCGAAATCCGACAACATGGCGGTGTTTTACGCCGATCTGCAAGGGAAATTTGGTGCCTGCAGTTCTGCCTTCGCTCAACTCTTCGCCTATTCTCCGCAGGAATTGATCGGGCGGGAGTTTGCAGCTTTATTCAGCCGGGCCGAGAAAGCAACAGAGCAGGATCGCGATCAACTGAAAGGCACGATACTGAATGCCCTTTCCACCCAAGGCAGCTATCGCTCAAAGCTATTTGGAATATCCAAGACGGGGAGCCGTGTTCCAGTAGAGCTCGCTGCCACAATGCTTCGGGAAACTGCTGCCACTCCGATGGCTTTGATCGGAGTTGTCGTGCCTGTGTTGGAAGTGGCGTCAAACTGCCATTCTGTCACCGCTCCTCCGATTGCGCCGGGCGTTGTCTCACGCAAGATCGACGACACGCAGTTCATCCTGGCTAGCCCGGTGATGCATAAGTTCATGTCGCTTGTCGATCGTGTCGCAAGCCATAGTGAAACAGTCCTGGTCACCGGCGAGACCGGAACTGGCAAGGAATTGATCGCTAGAACCATTCACGAATCATCGCACCGCCGGGGCCGTCCTTGGGTCGATATCAACTGTGCGGCTCTACCCGAGAATCTTGTCGAAAGCGAACTCTTCGGATACGAGAAAGGCGCCTTCAGCGGTGCCGAGGCCTCGAAGCCCGGGTTGTTTGAACTTGCCGACAAGGGCACCCTTTTCCTGGACGAAATCGGAGAATTGCAACTCCAAACGCAGGTAAAGCTCCTTCGCGTGCTTGACGGTCAGCCGTTCTACCGGCTCGGAGGACACCGCAAGATACGAGTCGACGTACGCATCGTGGCTGCGACGAATCAGGATCTAGAGGCCGCCGTCAAAGAAGGTCGATTCCGGCAAGACTTATTTCATCGTCTGGGGCAGTTTCAGCTGCGCGTTCCTGCCTTGCGTGAACGGCCTGAAGACATTGTTGCGCTGGCCGAACATTTTCTTCGAGTGAAGGCTCCCAACAAGCACTTGTCCGAACAAGCGATCTCTGCGCTGCTTTCGCATCCATGGCCTGGGAACATTCGCGAACTACGCAACCTGATGGCACGCCTCGCGATGGAATTCTCGGGCGCCGAAGTCGATTTTCCACGTGTGACAACCGGGCTTACGGGAGGGCCCTCCGCCCTTCGTCAAACTGCGTCCATGCCGGTGAGCAATCTTGAGAGCATGGAAGAGCAGATGATCATCAAGGCTCTTGAGCGCACGGGGGGGCAGCGGACACTGGCAGCTGAACAACTCGGCATTTCTCGCCGCACGCTGAGTCGCAAGCTGAAGGAATACAACATTGCATTCGCCCCTGGTGAAACCAGCGCTTCTTTGGGCTTTATCAGCAGCGAACAGCAAAAATTCTTCCGTGCCCGTGTCGAGATTGCTGTAACTATAAGAAATACCCAAGGCGACGAAATTCATGTGCAAGGAGTCAATCTCAGTACGGGTGGCATGGGGTTAGACGGGCTGAAAGAGCCCTTACGGTTCGCCGGGATGCTCGACGTCAGCTTCAATTTGCCGGAGAGTGAAATTCGCTTCGAAGCCAAAGCCCGGCTGATGTGGGTGGGTGACGAAGGGCGCGTCGGCATCCGCTTCGCGGTAATCGAGCCTGCTTTGTTTGAACAACTTCAGCATTGGAGCAACCGCAAAATGAAGGAAGAAGGCTGGGACTTTCCAGCCTGAAAACTTTCTTCTCCCGCTGGAGTCATCCTTCGGGTGTGCAGGAACTTTCATTATTGACACTACCAAGAGTGCAACCCACAATGGGTTCAACTCCCCAAGGGTTGGGTGCAGCTTCTCTGTGCGCCTAGATCACCCGCCTCAGTTAATGCTTTAAAGGCTTCCCTCAGAGCTCCCCAGATGCTGCTGCTGGATCTGTGTCTCTCGAGGTAGTCCGCAACCCTAGCCTCGCATCGTGGCGGACGGAAGCGTCGCGGTTCGAGCTCTCAATTTCCCGCTCCAAGAGGGTCCATGAACTTGTCACTGCGTCGCGTCCTGTCTCGTGTCGCTTCCAGCCTCCTGTTGATCGCAGTCTCTACGATATCTGTGGTTGCGCAATCCAATACCGGCGAGATCTCTTCCACGCCGAGTTCATTGTCGTTCGCAAATACCTATGTGGGCAAGGCAGCCGGGAGCAGGGTGTTGACGATTAACAACCTGACAACCAGCGGACAGATCATCATCGAAACGGTAGGTTTCGATTGCGCGGGTTACGGAATCGCTTCAGGAATCGCGCCCTTCACTCTTGGACAGACGCAGAAAATTACTCACTATTCCATCTTCTTCCAGCCGACCGCTGCACAGTCTTACAACTGCAATTTCATTATTACCCTGAATGACGGGAGCCACCTCGACGTTCCTCTGAGCGGAACCGGACTGACGGCGAATGCCAATGCAACGGTGAGTCCGAGCACGTTGACCTTTTCCAACCAGAGTGTCGGATCGACCAGCGGTGCGCAGACCGTGACCATCACCAACACGGGCACCAGTAGTTTGTCGCTAGAGGCAATCACGCTGTCGCCGCCCGATTTCACAACGAACGCGATCACGCTGCCATACACGATCGCCGCTGGAGCAAGTCTGCCGGTATCGGTGTACTACTCACCGAGCCAAGCGGTTTCGGAAACCGGAGCGATCGACTTTAACTACGACAAAATTCCGGATAATGGAAGCGCTCTGAACGGCAACGCCGTTGCCGCCAAGACCCTCGCGATCTCGACTTCTCCGACACTGCCTCAGGCGACACAGAATGCGGCTTATCAAGCGACTTTGGCGACTAGCGGTGGCACGGGGCCCTACACGTGGATGCTGGCGGGCGGTTCGAATTTGCCTTCGGGTTTGACGCTTTCTCCTTCCGGCGTGATCAGCGGCACTGTGAGTTCTTCTGTCGCAGCCGCGAACTATACGTTCACCGTGCAAGTCACGGACTCAGCAACTAGTGCCACCGATGACAGCACCTTCACGCTTGGCGTCTTCGCGAATCTCGGCGACAACTGCAATGACATTTCGTTCGATGTTCCGAATACCTCGACTCCGATGGTCGCGTTGACCGACCTCGGAACCGGAACCTATCAGGGTTCCGAAGGTGGTTTGTATCCGAATGGCAGTAACGTACGCCCGGCGTCTCACGACTCTGATGGCGTTGCGTTCGCCCAGGGGATCCAGCCACTCGATGCCAACGGCAATCCAAGTCCCACCGGGAAGTACGTTCTAATGGCCATCGGAGAATCGACGGCGCAGAACGAGTTCAATCGCTTCTTGCCGGTTGCGAACGCGGACCCATCCAAGAATCCCAATCTCGTCATCGTCAACGGCGCGCAAGGCGGAGCTACTCCCAATAATTTCACCAGCACGACTTCCGCTTACTGGTCCACTGTCCTCGACAACTACTTGCCGCAGAATGGCGTGACCTCGCAACAGATCGTCGCGATCTGGATGGAAGATACAGACGGTATCGCCAGCGGAAAGTTCCCCTCGGATATCACTACACTTCAGTCGGAATACGAGACGATGATGCAGACTATGCTCACGTTATTTCCGAATCTGAAGATGGTCTACTTCTCATCGCGGGTATATGCCGGCTACTCCAACGGCGTCGGCACTCCTGACAATCCCGAACCTTACGCGTATGAAGTTGGCTTCGCGGTTAAATGGGCTATTCAGGACCAACTCAACGGGAACGCGAACCTGAATTACAACCCGAATGACGGGCCAGTGGTCGCGCCGTGGATGTCGTGGGGGCCTTATTACTGGTCGAACGGCATGCTGGGGCGGAATGATGGCCTGGTCTGGGATTGCGAAGACTTTTCGGCCGACGGGACGCATCCCTCGTCTACATATGGTCAGTTAAAAGTCGCGACGGAATTGCTCAACTTCCTGAAGACCGACGACACTACCACTCCGTGGTATCTGGCCCAGTCTTTGGCGTTGACTGCGACTGGCGGCAACAATCAGACCGGCAACGTGGGGAGCACGCTCCCCACTCCGCTCACCGTGTTAGCGTCCAATCTTAATGGTGGCGCGGTCATCCCGGGAGTGACCGTAACTTTCAGCGACGGGGGAGCGGGTGGAACTTTCGGAACGCCGATTGTCACGACCGGCAGCAACGGTCAGGCTTCGACGACTTACACGCTTCCATCCACTGCGAAGACGGTCACGATCAGTGCGACCAGCACCGGTTACGCAAGCGCGACGTTCACAGAGACGTCCGCGGTGACAACTCAGGTTCTAACCGTAAATGGCGGAAACAATCAGAGCGGTGGCGTGGGAACGACTCTTCCGACTTCTCTGAGCGTGATTGCCACTCAGAATGGTAATCCCGTTTCCGGGGTAAGCGTGACTTTCAGCGACGGCGGCGCTGGAGGCAGTTTTGGTTCTCCCGTTACGATCACCGGCAGCAATGGCGTTGCTTCGACGACCTATACATTACCTTCCACAGCGCAGACGATCACGATAAGCGCTGCCAGTTCAGGCTATTCCGCTGCTTCGTTCACGGAGACCGCCACGGCCAACGTGGACACTCTTGCAGTCAACGGCGGAAACAATCAGAGCGGCACTGCGGGAAGCACGCTCCCCACAGCGCTGAGTGTGTTAGCTACGGTTAACGGCAATCCAGCTTCGGGTGTCAGCGTTACCTTTAGCGATGGCGGTGTTGGCGGCAGCTTTGGCACTCCGGTCGCAATCACAGGGAGCAACGGAATCGCGTCGACAACCTATACGTTGCCCTCGACCGCGCAGACGGTCACTATCAATGCGACCAGTTCCGGCTATTCGAGCGCAACGTTTAGCGAGACTTCCACCGCGAACGTAGAGTTGCTCACCGCGAGTGGGGGAAACAATCAGTCGGGAATCGTTGGTACGACCTTGCCCACGGCCCTGACGGTCACCGCGACGAAAAACGGGAGCCCTGCATCGGGTGTTTCGGTTACGTTCAGCGATGGCGGAGCCGGTGGTACCTTCGGAAGTCCGACAGCGATCACGGGGACGAACGGCACTGCATCGAGCACCTACACTCTGCCGAGCTCAGCCAAAACCGTCACCATCACAGCCGCTAGTTCTGGTTATACCTCTGCAACTTTTACCGAGACCTCGACGTCGAGCTCCGTGACAACGTTGGTTCTCTCCTCGGGAGGGAGACAAACGGGAACGGTAGGAACTACTCTGCCGCTTGCGATTGTTGTAACCGCGAAGAATTCTTCCGGGAAGGTGGTGTCCGGTGCTTCTGTTACGTTCAGCGACGGAGGAGCCGGCGGGACATTCTCTCCGAACCCCGCAGTCACAAATACGAAGGGCCAAGCCTCGACCTCGTACACGCTGCCTACGGTCGCGAAGGCAGTCATCACCATCACCGCATCCGACGGCAGCGTAAATGTTACGACTCAGGAGAAAGCTGTCGCCGGCGCTGCCACAAATCTTGCGATCGTTTCAGGCAATAACCAGAGTGGAAATCCCAACACGACACTTGGCAAGAAGCTGGTTGTGTCCCTGTCAGATCAATACAACAATCCGATTGTCGGAGCGACTGTTACGTTCACAGACAACGGAGCCGGCGGCACGTTCAACACCACGACTCCCGTCACGAACTCGCTTGGGCAGGCATCCGTGAGTTACACGACCGGGTCGAAGGCGGGCACGGTGACCATCTCGGCCACAACGTCTACTTTGGGTCCGCTGAATTTTACGGAAACTGTGAGATAGCGAGAGCGGGCACGACTCTCCTCCAGAGATGGCGCTCGACCTCTTCCTTGATTTGGCCCGAAGGACGTTTGGGCAGGGTTGAGGCCAGACGAAGCTGGCCGCTCAGTGAGCCGTCAGAAGGCTGCTGATTTCCTTTTCGAAAATCGCAGCATTGGTCGCCCCGATGTGTTTCGCATAGACGCGACCATCTCGATCGATTAAAAATGCAATCGGCAAACCCAGAACTCCTCCATACAGCTCGCCGATCTTCGCGTTCCCAATGACGACCGGATAGTTCATATGAAATTGCTGGTAGAAGGGACCGACTGGATCCGCGCTGTCGTCCATGGAGACGCCGATCATCTGAAAGCCGTGATCCCCGTACTTCTGCTGCAACTCTATGAAGTGAGGAATTTCTTCGCGGCACGGAACGCACCATGTTGCCCAGAAATCGAGCAAGACAACGTTTCCGCGGTACGCTGACAGGGTGAGTTGCTGCCCGTTTAGTTGCGGAAGCGTGAAATCCGGGGCAAGCCGACGCTCCTTCATGGATGGCGCAGCGCGCGTCGAGCGGCTATGGCGGGTGAAGTAAACACCACCCACGATCGCCGTAGCGGCAATGACTACGATCAGAATCCTTTTCAACGGGAGGAAATTATTCTCCCTTCGCGATCGGATAGCCCTTGTCGACCCAATTCGTCCCGAAATTATCCGCGATATACAAGACCTTGACGTTCGTGAATCCCATCGCGTGTAACGTATCATCGGCGGGTTTCACGTTCGGGCAATGACCCCACGGACAGCATCCGCAATATAAAACAATGAACTTCGACCGCGGCAACGATGCCACGCGTTGTCGAAGTTGCTGCAGACCGGAATCGCTGGAAGCCGGTCCAATGTATTCCGAGCCTGGAACGTGCGCTTGCGCATATAGAACGTGCGAGCCGACTTGAATCATCAGAGGTTTGTCTTTACCGGGGGACTGGATGATCTTTACCAAATCTTCCGGCTGAATCAGGCGGGGCGTGGGAATGGACGTCGCCTGAGCCCCGGCCGGAACGACCGGCACTCTCGCGATCGCGAAGAGCAGGAATAAGCACGCTAGGAAACATAGTGCGATTCTAGTAAAAGACTTCATGTGAAAATGCCCTCATTGTCCAACCGGGAAGGATACACCGCCACGATGTAGTCGCCCGGCTCCTACCGCGCAAGTTCGCGGAGTCGCTCGGCGGCAATCTCCGGCGTGATGTCCCGCTGCGGAGTTCCGAGCATTTCGAATCCGACCATGAATTTGCGAATCGTTGCCGAGCGCAACAGCGGAGGATAGAAATGGGCGTGGAAATGCCACTCCGAATGATCCTCTCCGTCTGTCGGCGACTGGTGAAATCCCATCGAATAGGGAAATGGGACGCCGAATACTTTGTCGTAGGTCGAGGTGACACGATGAAGGATGTCACTGAGCAGCATCGAGTCGTCCGAGTTGAATTCGTTCATGCTCCCGATGTGACGCCGGCTGCAAACTAGAAGTTCAAATGGCCAAACTGCCCAAAAAGGAACCAGGGCCACAAAGCCTTCGTTTTCACACACCATACGCAGCGATTGAGTTTGCTCCAACGCGATGTAGTCGCATAGTAGGCATTTGCCGTGGGATGTTAAATACGCGCGCTGGGCGCCCAGCTCTTTCGACGGCGCTTCGGGAATCGAATACGTCGCCCAAATCTGACAATGAGGATGAGGATTGCTCGCTCCCATCATCGCGCCTCGATTCTCGAATATCTGGACGTGGTTGATGGTTTCGATGGCGCCGAGCTCTCGGAACTGTCCGACCCATGTATGAACCACCGGTTCGATTTCTTCCGGGGACATCGTGGCCAGCGTCAGATCATGGCGCGGCGAAAAACAGATGACTCGGCAAACCCCTGGCTCTCCCTCGGCAACAACCAACCCTCGATTTTCGAGGTCAATTCGATCTCTCGGCGTTTGTGATTTCAGAGCGGCGAAGTCATTCTCGAAAACAAAGGTCGAGGTATAGGGAGGATTGTGAACGCCTCCAGCGCGAACATTGCCCGGGCAGAGGTAGCAGGTTGGATCGTATCGAGGCTCGAGCTTAGTCTGCGGCTGCGCAACCTCTCCTTGCCAGGGACGCGTGGCGCGATGCGGAGAAACCAGCACCCATTCGTTGGTTAGCGCGTTCAGCCTGCGATGAGGGTCTTCGGTCAGTTTCACTTTCGGCCTCGCAGCATTTTACGACGAGGAGGAGATTGCGGTAGATCTCGCTTATGAACGCTCGATTTCTTAGTGTTTCCGAATGTTGAGTCCTCAGAAGCAGTCTACTGACGCACTTAATGCTGTGATCGAGCGCACATTCGCCGATTTCTCCGAGACTTACGATTTTTGCAGATCCTTAGGAGGTAGTCCCGATGGGATCGTTGCAGAAAACTCGGATGCTGGTATTCTCGTTATTTTTCGTAGCTTTGATCATCTTTGCAGCTCTTTACCGACCCGTGGACGCCATGAGCCGGCCCGCAGTGAGAAGCAATAGCTCAGAGCTACTAAGGTAAGATTTACTAAGACTGACAGTTGCCGATGGTGGGCTACGGCTTCGCGGTATTTATCATCATCAACGTGAAGAGGAGAGGTAGGTAAATCACCGTCGCCTGCAACAAATGGCGAGCTCGCTGCTTAGACTGGG
Source organism: uncultured Acidobacteriota bacterium (assembly GCA_963787685.1). GTDB lineage: Bacteria > Acidobacteriota > Terriglobia > Terriglobales > Acidobacteriaceae > Sulfotelmatobacter. The sequence goes on along the minus strand of CAWBED010000013.1, from coordinate 304,001 downwards.
CAGCGACGAGCGGCATATTCAGGAACGCCAGCCGGATTCCAAAATAGAGAAGAGCAAATCCGAGTGCGACTGCTCCAACTAGATAAATCCTTCCCGCCATTCCCATAAACGTTGGCAACAGGCTGAGAGGGATCAGCACCACGGAATAGATCAGTATCCGTCGGGCTGTCGAACGACCATCTTCTTCCACGACCGGCAGCATCTTGATTCCGCCCTTGGCATAGTCCTCGCGGTACAGCCACGCAATCGAGAAAAAGTGGGGAAACTGCCATACAAATAGGATGGCAAACAGAACCAGCGTGCCCCACTCCAGGTGACCTCGAACTGCGGTCCAGCCCAAAACGCCCGGCATTGCTCCCGGAAAGGCTCCAATGAAAGTGCAGATTGGAGAGACTCGCTTCAGCGGCGTATAGGCGGCGAGGTACACAACAGAAGTGAGAAAGGTGAGAAGTCCCGTCAGCGGGTTGGTGAACACGGCCAGATAGATCGAACCTCCAATCGCCGCCAACAACCCAACAGCAGTTGCATGGAAGAGGCTCATGCGTCCTGCCGGAAGTGGCCGAAGAGCCGTCCGCCGCATGAAGGCATCCACGTCGTGCTCCATCACTTCATTCAGGGCGGCGGTGCCACTGGAAACCAGGCCGATTCCCACCAGAGCGTGCAATAGCCCAAAGCTAATCCAAGACACCCCTGCCTTGTGCGCCCCAAAAAAATACCCGCACCACGCCGTCATGACGATCAGACTCGTCACCCGAAGCTTTGTCAGTTCAGCATAGTCCCGAAAAAGGGAAGTGGCTCGCGTGCGGAATCCGGAGAGAGGTAGTGTCATCGTGCTCATGAGTTAGGCCGTATCACCCGTTCAGAAAACTGTTTCTGGCTTGCTGCTGAAACGCACGCGCGGACCCCACTCCGTCACGTGCTCAAGGATTGCATAGGTACTCTGTTAATTTTCGAAAGTCAAGTGAAAACACAAACGCGAACCCGAGTTCAGGCAAACACGAATCATTCTACATCTTTTATTCCGCGCTGCTATTTGCTGCCCGAAGATGCTGAGGAATCAAACGTTTCCGGTGGATCGAAGAAACACTTGTGCCAGAGCGCTGCATCCGACAACGCCCCCGATCTCCACTGTTGCAAAGTAGCCGTCGTGGCCGCGATCATTCCTCCATCAGCGGCGTCAAAAATTATGACAACGCCTTCGAGTCCCTGCGGCTTCTGCGAGACTTCCTTGTAACTTTTGTCGAGGAGGAACTTTGCGTACTCGAGGCGTTCCTTCGGACCCGCATCCTTCCCACTGTCGTCCACATTTTGAACAGAAATAATCTTCACATTCTTTCCACGAAGGGGCATCCAGTCTCCCGGAAACGGTGCCGCTTCTTCGCGGATGACGTGAAACAAATCCGCCGCCGGTGCCAGAGCGGGCGATGATTGGGCCGCGGTGTCGGGAATTCCGTTCGGCATCTCGACGCTGTTACGCCAAATCCATCCGCGCGAAAGACCAGAGATCCGGACGTGAACCCAGTCGGCATTGAAATCCAGCATCTCGAACTCGTCGTGCAAACTCGCAAGGAACTCCGGCTTTTCGGTCAAGCTTGGTTTTGCGACGACCGGTGTCCCGGATTTCTTGACCGCCACCAGGTTCTTCGGGTGGGCGATGTTCTTGGATATTTCCTGCAGATTTTCAAGTTCTGTTTGCAATGAGTTCGGCGACTTCGCTGCGGGGTCCGAGCCCTTTTCCGAATCTCGCGAGGGCAGACTCGGCTTGAGCGAAGTGGAGAAAGTCCGATCGTTCGTGGGAAACTTTGACGCTGGGGCCGAATTTACGGGCTCCCTTTTGGGCTCGACGACTGGCTTCGTGGGAACCTCAGACGCAGCCGATGTACTGGGCACGGTGGAAGGCGGCGACTTTTCAGGCGCACCCTTCGCGAGTTGATCTTCGAGTTGGTCGAGCAGATCGCCCTCGATCCTGCCATTGGATTTCAACAACTGATATCCCGCGTGAGTAGCATCCGCGTCTGCGTACCACGCTGTCACCTTCGTGTTGATGTGGACAATACTGCCGCTGGCGGTCGAAGTGACCTCGACGGTGGCTTGGTAGAAGCCGCGCTGGTAGTGATCGAGAGGATGGTCTCCGACTTTCGCGAATCCATCGAGCACCGGCAGTCGCCCGGACAGGCTGGGTTGCAACGCTTTGAGTGCTTTTTCGATCGTAGCTTTCGACTGCGGAAATGCCCGCTCGTTTGAACCGTTTTGCGCCTGCGCGAACAAAGCAGGGAGCGCGAGAATAATCGCCGCCGTCTGACAAATGAACCGACGAAGCTGATTCCACGAGATCATGGGATCAACTCCAAATCGTCGCGCAGCATCCAGCCATGCTGCCCTTCGTGCGTTTCAATCCCCAGCCAGTAGGGTGTCGAAATCACGACCAGAACTTCCGTTCCGCCCGAGAGGGATTGCAAAGTCGTTGCCGTGTGGAATGGAGCCGATTTCAACGGCGCTCCTGGTTGCTTGACCAGACGTTGAACCTGGCGGCGAAGATCGTGGACTTGTTGGTCGAGTGTCTGGGGTGAAGTTGACGGATCTGCGGTTGTCGCTGCCGGGGCATTTTCTGGTGGTGCAACATCTGCTGCCGGCGCTTCCGGGGACGGTTCAGACGGCGAAGACAATGACGTAGAGGAAACTGGCTCCTCCCTCAATTGGGCACTATGGCTTTTCGAAGTCGCTTGCTGCTTTTCCTTCAGCGCTTCGACCGTCTCAGCCTTCACAACCTCGATCTGATCGAGGTGATCGTGGATGTCTTTGTACTCGGCACTCTCAACTGAGCCATTGGATGGATGGGATGTACGGCGAAAGTCCTCGACAAACCGGGCGTCGATGTGAAGTACCGTATTTTTGTCGCCTTGGGCCTGTACCACGTAGCGAACCGCCAGGGTTCCCACATCACCGCCGTCCTTGAAATTCCTCGGATCGATGGCCTTGAGCCGAACCTTGTAAAAGACCTTTCCGCCCTCGGTCCATTCGGGAAAGACATGGGTCGAACTGACCGGGGTTGCGCCACTTACGTATTCGTCTTTGTTGTACTCTTTGGTTCCTCGGATGATCCCGTTCTGGATCACATCTTGTACGACTTGAGAGACCTCGGCCTCGGGGAACGGCAAGTTGACGATCAGACCCATCCCGTACTGGGCAGCGTCTTTCTCCCGCGCCGCAAGGTTTTCGGCATAGATCAAAGCAGCAAAGACCAAGGCAATGCTCGTAACCACGATCCAAGGCCTGAAGCGACCGGCCCGGACACGTCTATCTCGATGAGACGGAGCTTCTTGACAAGAAGCAGCTTTTTCCACAGATCAAACCTCTGTCGGCACAGAGTCTCAACTCTCGGCATTGCGTGTCAACTGCCTCGCTCACGATCGATTCTTCGCCAAACCAGACCCCTACCCGTTTTTACTTTGTAAAAAAATTGTAAAAAATAATTTGACAACCCCCTTGAAAATTCCTGCACAGCCATAGTAGGATTCCGCCCCGGTACGGTGGTAGGACCTTTCACTGAAAAATCGGTTTAGGTTCTCCCCCAGAGTTTCGCAGGCCGGAAGGGGTTCCGGTCCTGTGCGCAGCGCAAAAACTCGCCTCGCGGTCGTGTGGGAAAGCAGATTGTGAAAAATAGGAAATCGCCTGAGGAGTTAGGCATGCACATGGGGATGCAGTCTTGCCAGCAAAGAATTCCATCGTGGGGGAAGCACGTCCTCACCGGCGCTCTGGTCTTGATTTTTCTGATCTTGAGCGGTAGCCAACCGGCGAATGCGATTCCCGCTTTCGCTCGAAAATACGGCCTTCGTTGTTCCGCCTGCCACGAATCCTGGCCCATGCTGAACTATTTCGGCCAGAAATTCAAAGATAACGGTTACCAATTGATGAATGATCGGGATGCCCCGATTTGGCAGAACCCCGGCTACTGGCCGATTACGTTCCGCATCACTCCAATCTGGCACCGGGTCAGCATCGGCAAAGTAGCCGTCGATCAGGGCTCCGGAATTGCCCGCATCACCACTTCCGGCTTTGATCTTAGTGGTTTGGACTTCCACACCGGTGGCACCCTCGAGAAGAACTTCTCGTTTTATGTGCTCCCGTCGTCGGACGCGACAGCCTCTTTCCACTTCGAGACGGTCATGGCACGGCTGGATAACCTCTTCGGGAGCCCTTGGTTCAACGTAAAGCTCGGTAAGTTCGAGCTCGACAACCTCCTGTCGGAGAAGAGAATCCTTACCTTGACCGGTAACGGTGGAATCTATCAGCTCTACCACTTCATTCCGGTTGGCGATGGCAACATCTTTGGCCAGATGGGCGACAACCAGCTCGGCGTGGAGGTTATGGGACATTCGTACAACGATCGCACCCGTTACTCCGCGTCGCTGCTCAGTTCCACAGACGGAAATGTGGGCATGCCCTATGGAAATGCTTACACCGGCTTTTTCACAGCCAGCCAGGCGTTCGATACCGGCAGGCTGGGGGTTGATCGCATTGGCGCCTACGCCATGATTGGTCAGGCACCGACGTATTATCTGACCTCCGGCGGCACTCCGCTTCCGGGAGCCGGCATCGGCAACAAATCGTTCAGCCGCGAGGGCTTTGTCGGACAGTTTTACTTCGGCGAGCACTTCGATCTCCAAGTGGTTACTCAACATGGCGAGGACAGCGCCTGGTTCGGTCAGGGATACGGCGATCCGATCGATACCGCCGGCGCGCCGAACAACTTGCCAGGTACGGCTCTCCCTGCCGGTTCGCAGGCACCGACATGGAACGGCGTCCTCTTTGAGCCGCACTACGTATATAGTCCGCAGCTCATCTTCATCGGACGATACGAAACGATCCGGATGTCGCGCCAGGCCACTCCTGGTACTGCTTCCAATCTTGGAAATATCTCCACCTACACTCTTGGATTCCGCTACAACCCGTTTATGACCAGCCGCGCAGGTTTCGCCTGGCACAACGAGTACAACTGGCTGCATCAGGATGGAACTGGACCTCTGGCTGGTTTAAACACCACCAACGTGAACACCAGCGAATTCTTGACCGGCTTTGACTTTGACTTCTAACGAGGATGGAACCGCGGGTGATCAATTCACCCGCGAATTCGTTTTGAGGATGACGATGAAAAACTTCAAGCGAGTGGATGTTTTCGTAGCACTTCTCAGTTTCATTCTCGCGGTCGGATTCACGATGGCGTATGCGCAAGATGCGCCCGATGTGGGTCCGCACCCCCCAACCCCGCGGCCGAAAATGGAGAGCCATGTCGGCAATGTGACCGGGCATTCGGATACTCCGCAGGCGCATTCCGATTACCGTCGATATTGTGCCGGCTGTCATGGTGACTTGGGCGACGGCAACGGTGAGAACGCCGTTTGGCTGGATCCCAAGCCGCGCAACTTTACTTTGGCCACGTTCAAGTGCCGTTCTACCCCAACGGGCACACTTCCCACGGACGAAGATCTGTTCAATACCATCGCCCGCGGCCTGACGAATTCCAACATGCCGATCTGGAATACGTTCACCAAGCAGCAACGAGCCGATCTCGTCGCCTACATCAAGACTTTTTCTCCGCGTTGGGAAAAAGAGAAGGCCGGCGATCCGATCAAGATTCCAGCCGAGCCTCCCATCACGATCGAAAGCATTTCCCACGGCAAGGCTCTCTTTACCAAGCTGGAGTGCTGGAAATGTCACGGTCCGCAGGGCAAAGGCGATGGCCCCTCGGCCGCGACTTTGACCGATAGCCAGGATCAACCGATTCGCCCATACAACTTCGCCGCGGGCAAGGATGATTCGCGCTTCAAGTGCGGTTCGACCAATCAGGACATCTACAAGATTTTCATGACGGGCGTCGATGGCACGCCGATGCCCTCGTTCGCGGATACGATTTCGCAGAACGACGCGTGGGATCTGGTCCATTTCCTTCGCACCTTGCAAGTCAACCGGCACAGTAAAGAGAACGATGTGCTAAAGGCGGCGGGCGGGACGATTCCTCCCTACGTCGAGAAGCCGTCAGCTGCGCCAGCTAGCCCCTCCGGAAACGGGGCTGCCGGTGGCGGAAACTAGAACCCGGACGTTCACCAAAAGATTTCAGGAGGCAAGAATGCGCGCGAGTAAGTACGGTGTTGCGATTCTGATTGCAACCTTGTGTCCCGCTCTGATGTTCGGCGGAACGATCAGCGGCAAAGTGACCTATACCGGAACCCCGGTGAAGCAGAAGCCGATTGATATGTCGAAGGAGCCGAGCTGCGCCAAACAGCACAATCCTCCGATTACCACCGAGACTGTGGTAACCGGCCCCAATAACTCTTTGGATAACGTTGTCGTCTACATCTCGGCGGGGCCGACGACGCGAATGCACCCGCGCAGGCGGTGACCTTCACGCAAAAGGGCTGCCAGTACTTCCCTCACGTTCTGGCGATGCAAGTGAACCAGGATCTGAAGGTCATCAACGACGATCAGACGTCGCACAACATCCATCCCTTGGCCAAGGTCAACCGCGAATGGAACAAATCTCAACCACCGGGCTCGGCTCCGATCGATGCGAAGTTCGATCAGCCGGAGTTCATCTCGGTAAAATGCAATATCCATCCCTGGATGCATGGCTGGTTCGTCGTGCTCAAGACCGGTCACTATTCCATCACAGGCGACGCCGGCGGCTTCTCGCTGCCCAACCTCCCACCGGGAAAATATACCGTTACTGCGTGGCACGAAGATTACGGAACTCAAACGCAGGACGTCACCATCACCGGCAACGAGACGAAGTCGATCGACTTCAGTTTCAAAGCAAAGGCGTACTAGAAGTTCGCTTTCGCGGGAGCCGCGGTTAGAGCCCGGCTCCCGTCTACTAGATTTTGGTCCCGGCCCGCCGGGCGGACGCGAGGCACTATGAGCGGAAAACTATTTGCTGTAGTCGTGATTCTGATTGCGTTGGCCTCCGCAGTTCCCATCGTCACCCACACCTTTATGGGTGCTACCGTTGCTCCTCCGCCGGACATCTCCACCCACGGTGCCGAAATCGACAAGCAGATGGACGAGACCATGATTGAAGCCGGATTGTCCTTTCTCGCGGCTCAAATCGTACTTGGCATTTTTGTTTGGGGAGCCGCGGGCGCTAAGGGGAAGCTGAAAAACTTTCCCGGCGGAGCCAAGTATCTGATTCTAGCTGCGATTTTGCTTGTTGGCGCAGAAGCCATCGCTTTAGGCGCCATCGGCAGCAAAGCCTGGGCGAAAGTTTACTTCCAGCCGGCCTCTGCCGACGCGCTACCTATTCAGGTTCAGGCAGGGCAGTTCGCCTTCTACTTCCGCTACGCGGGCCCGGATGGAAAGTTCGGCGCGCTTCATCCCGACAAGATCGACGAAGGCAACTCCAACTTCTTCGGCCTGGATCCCGAAAACGACATTCCGGCTCGCGACGACATTCAGTCCGGCGAACTGGTGGTTCCCGTAAACAAAGAAATCCACCTGATGATGCACGCCAAGGATGTGGGCCATTCTTTCTATGTGCGCGAGTTGCGAATCCAGCAGGACTTCGTGCCCGGACTCGATCTGTCGCTGCACTTCACGGCGACCAAGGTTGGAAAGTACGAAATCGTCTGCACTCAGCTCTGTGGCCTCGGTCACTACAACATGAAGGCCTACATCAACGTGATGTCCCAGGACGACTTCAACGCCTGGTTGAAGTCGCAGTCCAACACTTAAGCAGTTAGGCCGTCTCGCGCGAACAGAAACGGCAAGCGCCAACTCGATTCGAGAGGGGAAAGGCAATGTCTGAGGCATCCGCACACGTAGTCCATCATGGTCCGCCGACAAGCTTTATTCGTAAGCATGTCTTCAGCCTCGACCATAAGGTGATCGGCAAGCAGTATTACGCGCTCGCCTTGGTCGCGGTGTTCACGGGCATGGTGCTTTCCTGGATCATGCGCATTCACCTGGTTTGGCCGAATGCCCCCATCCCTCTTCTTGGATTGCTCTCGAAAGTGGGCGCGCCCGGCGGCATAGTAACTCCCGAATACTACCTCTCGTTGATGACCATGCACGGAACCCTGATGGTCTTCTTCGTACTCACGAACGCGCCCTTTGCGGCGTTCGGTAACTACTTCCTACCAATTCAGATTGGCGCGGAAGATATGGCCTTCCCCCGCTTCAATATGATGTCGTTCTGGACGACCTTCATCGCTTTCTGCATTTTGGTGGCGGCGTTCTTTGTTCCCGATGGCCCTCCTCTTTCCGGTTGGACCGCTTATGCTCCCCTCAGCGCGATTGGCAAAGATACAGGGCCTGGCGAAGGACTCGGGCAAACCCTGTGGGCTCTCTCGATCTTTGTCTTCTGTATCGCATCACTGCTGGGATCGTTGAACTTTATCGCCACAACTCTGGATCTGCGCACTAAAGGCATGACGTTGGCGCGCATGCCGATCGTGAGCTGGGCATGGTTCATCACCTCTTGCATCGCTCTGCTCGCTTTTGCCGTGCTGCTGCCGGCTTGCCTGCTGCTGATTCTGGATCGTGCGGCGGGAACGAGCTTCTTCATTCCATCAGGCTTGAACGTCAGCGACCATTTGCAACCGCACCAGGGAGGTTCGCCGCTGCTCTGGCAGCACCTGTTCTGGTTCTTCGGACATCCAGAGGTCTACATCGCCATTCTGCCGGCGATTGGCATCGTTAGCCACATTCTGATCTGCAACATGCGCAAGCCGATGTTGAGCCACAAGACCATCATCTATTGCATGATGGGCATCGGTTTCCTCAGTTACATGGTTTGGGGACATCACATGTTCCTGAGCGGCATGAATCCGTTCTCGGCGCTGGTCTTTTCATTCCCCACGCTGATGATCACGATTCCCGCCACGATCATGACGCTGATCTGGTTGGGTAGTTTGTACGGCTCCAACCTGCGGATCAATAGCGCGTCGCTATTCTCTATCGGTTTCATCTCAATGTTTGTCAGTGGCGGCGTGAGCGGATTCTTCCTCGCGCAGCCTTCGATCGACATTTACTTGCATGCAACCTACTTCGTCGTCGGTCACTTCCACATGGTGATGGGCGTGGCAGCCATCATGGGAGTCTTCGCCGGAACCTATTTCTGGTTCCCAAAGATGACCGGCAGGATGATGAGTGAAACACTCGGCAAGTGGCATTTCTTCTTCACGCTCATCGGCACCTATGCCATCTTCATGCCTTTCCACTATCTGGGACTGGCGGGTAATGTGCGCCGGTACTCGGCATTCACCGATGATTTCCTGGTGCCGTTGATCCCTGTACATAAATTCATCACCTACGCTGCACTATTCACTGGCGCGGCGCAGCTGATCTTCATCTTCAATCTGATTTACAGCCGCTTCAAAGGCGCACCAGCCCCCGACAATCCGTGGGAGTGCACGTCTCTTGAATGGTCGACACCCTCCTCCCCGCCGCCTTTCGACAACTTCGGCGGACAGCATCTGGTCGTCTATCACGATCCCCATCAGTATGGCGTGAAGAGTTCAACAGGCGATTACCTGATGCAAACCTCGCCGGAGCGCGCGGGAGAAACTCCGTAGAGACAAAGTTGAGCATCGCATTTAAGCGGCTGGGGCCGAGAATGGGAAGGGAAGTGTAGTTATGGCGACAACGCTGCAACCACCACAAACCGGGGCAGAGAGGCAACCGCGTTCGCATAGCGGAACAGGCTCTGGAGGAGGATTCCACGGGTCGGTGCCGGATCGTCGCTCGTTGCCCGCGGTTAAGGATTCCTCGGGCGAGCCAACGCGCACGGGAATCTGGGTGGGATTGTCTGCGATTGCCATGATGTTCGCGGCTCTCACCAGCGCTCTGTACGTTCGTGAGGGAGCGGCCACTGATTGGCATCACATCGTCCTTCCTCCGATTCTCTGGTTCAACACGTTGGCGCTCATTGCGAGCAGCATTGCTCTCGAAGTGGCGCGGCGCCGCATCGGCGCATTCATGCGTGGCCAGGAAAGTAACCGGTCCCTGCCCATGTTGTGGTTGCAGATCACGATGCTGTTAGGCCTGGTTTTCGTCGTCGGGCAATACTTGGCGTGGCTGAATCTACGGGCGCAAGGTCTGTACCTTCCCACCAACCCAAACAGTTCCTTCTTCTACGTTTTCACCGGTGTCCATGTGCTTCACGTGCTGGGTGGGCTCGGTGGACTGACTCGAGTGATGTTGAAATTTCGCAGCACTACAAACGCCGCTGCGCCGGAGCACCCTCGATGCCACGTCGTACTACTGGCATTTCATGGGCATGTTGTGGATCTACCTTCTGTTCGTTTTGTGGATGAAGCTGTAACACGATTCCTGGAGGCACTGTGAGCGAAGCCAATCTGAGCATGGGGCATGGCGCGGGAGTAATGGAAGCTTCCCCATTTGCGATCCCGTCGAAGAAACTCGTGATGTGGCTGTTCATCATCTCTGACGCCTGCACCTTCGGCGCCATGCTGTATGCCTACGGCTATCTCAAGAATGCAGCCGCCGACTGGCCGCATCCATTCGAGTCGGCCAGCATCATGAACGCGCTGCTAATGACTTTCATCCTGGTCACGAGCAGTTTGACGATTCTCATTGCCGTGCGTGCCGCCAAAGCCGGGAACAAAGGTAAAGCAATCCAGTGGACCTTCATCACGATCGTCCTCGGGCTGGCTTTTGCGGCCCTCCACTTGAAGGAATGGATGGGGCTCATCAACGAAGGCGTTCGCCTCTTTCAGAATCCCTGGGGATCGCCGATGTTTGGAGCGTCCTTCTTCGCCATCACCGGCCTTCATTTGGCGCACGTCGTGAGCGGTGCGGTGGCCCTGCTGGTTGTAATCCTGGGTTATAAGCGCGGTCGTTACAACTCCGACGACCTCGAGATCTGGTCGCTGTACTGGCACTTTGTCGACTTGGTCTGGATGTTCGTGGTTCCCATGGTGTACCTGATGAACGTGAAAGCTTAATAGGAGACTACGATGGACTCGAATCAGGGAAGCATGAAGGGCGATTTGGTTGTGTACGCGCTGATTCTAATTCTGGCGTGCGTGCAGGTATTCTTTCTGAAGGGCCACCTTCTCGCCATGCTGTTGGTGGCGGGAATTCAGGCTTTTCTCGCGGTCAGCTTCTTCATGCATTTAGGATCGGAAAAAGCGACCTTGCGGCTGGCATTGATACCTGCGACTCTCTTCGTTCTTGTGATGATGAACATGATCTGGGCTGACAGTTACCGGCTTGAGGTCCTGAAGCCGTTCGCGAAATAGAGGTGATGTATGGGTTTCCCGGCTGTCTATTCGCTCGCGCGACGCTCCAAAGCGCTGCTTGTTGGCGCCGTTATTTTCGCCACCAACGCTGCATGCTACGCGCAAAGCTGCGCCCTCTGTTACACGCAGGCAGCCGGAGCCGGGCATAAGCTCATACAGGGACTGCGGACCGGCATTCTCGTCCTGATCGTTCCACCGATGTTCATGTCGGTCGGCATCACAGTCTTAGCCTACAAAAAGCGCAACCGTACGAACGCCTTGCAGGAATCGGAAAAATCCAATAACGACTGGTAAATGCATTCCCGATGCTTCTCCCGGAAACCTCTGTAGAACATTTCCGCCCGCTTGACGCTCACGCAGCACCGTCTTCCAGAACATCATTCCTACCTCACAACCTGTCTGCGACGACGGGAGCAGAGAAACCTACGCCAACGGGTGAACAGATTACAATCCAACGATGATCGTGATCGTCATGGGGGTGGTTGGCGCCGGAAAGACGACCGTCGGGCGGATGCTTGCTGATCAGCTCCATTGGGAATTCGCGGACGCCGACGACTTCCATCCGCCGTCTAATGTTGAGAAGATTCGCGACGGTATTCCGCTCACAGACGCCGATCGAAAGCCTTGGCTGGATCTCCTGCATCAGGCCATCACGCAGTGGATTGCAACTGGCAAGAGTGTCGTCTTGGCATGTTCGGCGCTCAAGGCGAGTTATCGCTCTAAGCTTAAAGTGTCACAGGAAGTGCGCTTTGTGTATCTGAAGGGGAGCGCGTCCTTGATCGCTGAACGCCTCCATGAGCGGCACGGCCATTTCGCAGGCGAATCAATTCTCGCCAGCCAGCTGGCCGATCTGGAAGAACCTGAAGACGCTCTGACGGTTAACATTTCCTCCAGCCCGCACCAGATTGTGGAAGAGATTCGGAAAGGTCTCGGCTTGGAGTAGAATCCTCAAGCGCAGAGCGGACCCGCGATCGTTCTTCGCCATCTCAACCGGACCTCGCCTTGGATACCGCCCCCGACCGCCTCGAATCCGCCGTTGTTTCCCGACTGATGTGGCGGCTGATGCCGTTTCTCTTCCTTCTCTACATCGTCGCCTATCTTGACCGCATCAACGTGAGCTTTGGGGTTCTCCAGATGCGCGGGCAACTTGGCCTGAGCGATCGCGTCTACGGCCGCGCCGCCGGCATCTTTTTTGCCGGTTACTTCTTCTTTCAGTTGCCAAGTAATCTTGTGTTGGAGAAGTTCGGCGTCCGTCGCTGGATTTCAGCCCTGATGATCATCTGGGGAATCATTTCCTGCCTGATGATCTTTATCCGCGGGCCCATTAGCTTCTACGCGATGCGGTTTCTGCTCGGCGCTGCAGAGGCTGGATTTTTCCCCGGCATCATCCTTTATATGAAGCGTTGGTTTCCGGCTAACGCCCGGGCCCGTGCCGTTGCCTGGTTCATGACGGCGAATCCCCTCGCGGGCGTTGTCGGTAGCCCCATCTCAGGGGCCCTCCTCGGTCTCCGTGGAGGTGGACTTTCCGGCTGGCAATGGATGTTTCTCATCGAGGGATTGCCGGCGATCATTCTCGGGGCGATGGTGTTTTGGACTCTTGCTGATACTCCGAAGGAAGCGCTCTGGTTGAAAGGCGAGGAGCGAACTTGGCTGCTCGAAAAATTGGCCGAAGAATATCAGGCGGACGCGCCGGTTTCGTTGCGAACGATTTGGAAGGTCCTCTTTAGTGGCAGAATCTGGATGCTTTCTCTGGTCTACTTCGGCGTCTCGACGACCATGTACGGTGTCACCCTATGGCTACCGAGCGTAATTCGAGCCTTCTCGGGCCTGAGCTATTTTTTGACTGGCGCGGTTGCCGTTCTGCCCTTTATCGTCACTGTGTTCGCCATGGTTTTGGTTGGAATGCGTTCCGATCGGAAAGGCGAGCGTCGCTGGCACACCGCCATCCCTGCTTTCGCCGCCGCGATGGGATTGATCGCTGCGGGCTACGGGAAATCAACCCTCGTGGTAGTTGCGGGGATAGGCTTGGGCCTCGCGGGCGCCGAAGCGATGGTCGGTCCCTTCTGGGCGATGGCGACTTCTCGGATGGCAGGTCTCTCAGCGGCTGCAGGCATTGCGGTCATCAACTCACTCGCTAATCTCGGAGGGTATTTCGGCCCGGACATCATTGGGAAGTTTCGGACAGCGAATGGTGGATTCCGTGGCGGCCTTCTGGCGATAGCAGCGACTGTCACCCTTAGCGGAGTGACTGCCCTAATTGTCGGCCGCGCGAACATTGATGCCAAAGAGGGGTCTGAAACGGGATGAATCCTAGTGGTTCGACTCTCGTGAAACTTTGTTGCCTTAGCGGTTGGTGAAGCTGTAACCCGGAAAGTCAAGTCCCACTTCGTTCTCTCGTACCAATTGTTTACAATAGACGCTTCGTCTGATAACTAAAACGAAGTCTGATTAAGGAATCTTGGATCCATCAAACCACAATTCCAGTGCGGCTCCCACCGTCTACTGGCGCGTCGAGGGCAGCCTCCTCGACCTCACCGTGGTTCGTCCTATCGCTTTCTTCACTTGGAACGCACAGACATTTGCGGAGCGCTTCCGTCGTCGTGGCCTGATTTTCGTAATGGCGTTGCTCCGGCCATTCCTCTATTCGACGAACCGCAAATTTGCCACACGCGTGGTGCATACAGTCCTGCGTGGTGTAACCCGCGACCGTCTCGACCTTCTGGGTGAAGAATTCTTCGATTACAAGTTGAAACCTCGCCTGAAAGAGGGTGGTGTCAAGCAGGTTCAGGAGCTCGTCAAGACCGGGGCGGACGTCGTTCTCGTGAGTCAGGCGCTGGACCACATCATGCGTCCTCTGGCGCGGCATCTGGGTGTCCGGCACATTGTTGCCAACCGCCTTGAATTTCGCGATGGTACAGCGACCGGCCGATTGCTTGAGCCTGTCATCCGCCCCCGCGGCGCATTCGCTCCGTTTCAGGAGAACATGCCAGACGGCCGGCGCGCTCCGAAAACATTGGCACGTCACCTCGATATCTCGCTCGAAGAACTCCGCGCGGCAGTTGTTCCCGCCGAACGTCAGGTCCATCCTCCACGTCCTCCCATTGTCCACTTCGAGGGTCAAAGGCAGGCTCAAGGATTCTCCGTCCGCCGCGCGTTTGCTGACAAACACGTCATGCTGATCGGCGTGACTGGATTTATCGGGAAGGTATGGCTGGCCAACACGCTCCTCGACCTGCCCGACGTGAAGCGAATCTACCTCCTGATTCGCCGGCAAAAATCCAATCCAGCCGAGCGCCGCTTCGAGAAAATGATCGAAGACTCGCCGGTCTTTGATCCGCTCTTTGAGCGTTATGGCGACGGACTCCCCGACTTCCTCAGAGAGAAAATCGAAGTCGTCGAAGGCGACGTTACGCAGCCCGGTTTAGGCCTGACGGAATCGACTGCCCGCAGTCTGCAGAAAAATCTCGACCTCATCGTCAATAGCTCAGGACTGACCGACTTCAATCCCGACCTGCGTGATGCCCTGGCCACTAACACCGACGCTGCAGTCAACATTCTTGAGTTCGTCCGCAGCTCGGACCACGCCGGACTTCTGCACCTTTCCACTTGCTACGTTGCTGGCGAGCAAGATGGACGGGTCGGCGAGAGACTTACTCCCAACTACACTCCCCGCGCTGTCGCCGGCTTCGATGCCGAGCAGGAGTGGCGAACTCTTCAGGAAGTCGTCAAGAATGCGGAGATTCACGCCGAGAGCGAAGAAGTCACTTCCGGCTTGCGAATGCAGGCGCAATCCAAGGAACATGCAGCCAAGAATCTCCAAGGCGCGGCGCTTGAGAATCAGATCCGCAAGAATCGCGTCCGCTGGCTCAAGACCTATCTGACGGAAGCAGGCACACGTCGCGCAAAGGAGCTCGGCTGGCCGAACACCTACACGCTCACCAAGAGCCTCGCTGAGTCGCTGATTGCGAAATACGGCGCCGGTCTTCCCGTTGCCGTGGTTCGTCCGGCCATCGTCGAAACGTCCGTCTCCAAGCCCTTCCTCGGTTGGAACGAGGGCATCAACACCTCGGCATCACTCTCTTATCTGTTAGGGACTTATTTCCGCCAGCTGCCGTCGAACGAAAGTAAGCGGCTCGATATCATCCCAGTCGATGCGGTCTGCAGCGGAATGACGCTGATAGCTGCCGCTATCATGGAACGCCGCCATGATCCTCTATATCAGCTCGCGACGTCTGTGACCAATCCCTGTGACATGGGCCGCTCGATTGAGCTGACGTCCCTTGCGCACCGCAAGCACTATCGCGCGCAAGAAGGACTCGAATCCTGGTTGCGGTTGCGTTTCGACGCCATCCCAGTTTCGAAGACGCGTTATAACCGAATGTCGGCGCCTGCGCAAAAGGCGATCGTGAAGTCGATTCAGCGCATCATGTCGCCACTTCCTCTGAAGAAAGCGCCTCTGGTGAAAACCGAGCGCAACCTTGAGCGCCTCGAGAAACTGATCGAGCTCTTCGAACCTTTCATTCTGTTGAACGAGCACGACTTCATCGCAGAAAACATCGAGAAGCTTTCCTACGCCCTCGTACCGGAAGAGCAGGATCAATTTGGTTACGACACTCGCGGCCTCGATTGGTGGGAATATTGGATTAACATTCATATCCCGGCCCTGCGCCGCTGGACGTATCCGCTGATTGAAGGCCGTCCTCTGGAGGCACGTCCTCCCCGCAGCTTTCAACTTGCGCCCGCCAACGGTGACACCGTGAAGACTGGGACCAATGGAGCAACGTGGCGATATTCCTGACCGGATCGACCGGATACATCGGCGCGCATGTCGCCGCCAATCTTCTCGAAGGCCATAGCGCCTCGCTTAATGTCCTCGTGCGTGCCCGCGACCCGCAGGAGGCCCAGTTGCGCCTGTGGCGCGCCTGGCAGTTGCACCTCGAGTTTCCCCGCTTCTACGAGTACCTGCAGACCAAGGTGCGGATCTATTGCGGAGATCTGACCTCTCCCGGCTTTGGCTTGAGCCGCGACGAGTACGACCGCCTCGTGCACACAACCGATTCTGTGATCCACTGCGCGGCTTCGCTCAATCGCAAATCGGAGAAGACTTGTCTGAACGTCAACCTGCGGGGCACTCTCGAAGTCCTCACACTTGCCCGCCAGGCCGAGCATTACCACGGCTTGCGCCGTTTCAGCGAAGTCAGCACCGTGGCCGTGGCAGGGAAGCGCAGCAACGAAGTCGTTACCGAGGATCGCTCCATCGAGTGGGACCGTTCCGATTACGATCCCTACGCGCGCACCAAGAAATTTTGTGAGCACATGACGCGCGTTCTGCTCCCCGATACGCCGAAGACCGTATTCCGCCCAAGCATCGTCCTGGGTGATAGTCGCCGCGCTGAGACCACCCAGTTCGACATGGTGAAAGCGTTCGTATTCCTCGCAGGCTTACCGGCCCTGCCATTTCGTCCAAACGACAAGATCGACATCGTCAACGTCGACTTTGTCGCCGACGCGATTGCGACCCTGCACCAGAAGGATCAGCCGAAGTACGATACCTATCATCTCTCGTCCGGCACCTCGTCGCAGACTTTTCGCGAATTGACTAACGCGCTGGCGTCGGCTCAGCAAAAGCGCAAGCCGATATTTATTCCATTCACTGAAAAGCCTTTCGCCGGATCCGTCAATTTCCTGTCCAATCGTAAAGGTCCGCTGGGCCATGGTGCTGCGCTGCTTGAAGGTCTTCATGCCCTATCTCGTGTGGAACACGGTTTTCGACAACACTCGTGTGACCTCCGAGCTAGGGCGTAACCCAATTCCGTTTTCGCAATACAGCTTCCCGTTGCTGAAGTTCAGCCGCGAAAATAATTTCGAGTACCAATACCAGCCCTGGCCTGCCATGCGAGGAGGAACGGCCGCATGATGGACTTTATCCTCGAAGCTTGGGTCAGCGGCAACATCGAGCGCGCCAAAGCCCGATGGATGCTAGGCGGCAATCGTCCCTGGCAGCCCGATGAAAAGCTCAAACTTCTCTTCGCGGGATACAACGGCACGCGCAACATGGGCTCCGATGTACGCGTCGACGAAATGCTTCGCCAGATTCGTCACATTCTTGGCGCGGAGCGGGTCGAGTTCAGCGTCATGAGTCAGAACTTCGACTTCTCTAAGGGCTACTTCGAGGGCTCGAAGCAGGTTCATCTGCCGGATATTTTTCCACCCTTCTTGTCCTCTGAAGTCCCAAAACATCACGGAGTGGTCGCCTGCGAAGGCTCGATGTTCAAGAGCAAGTTCGCGAACGCCCTGACCACGATGATGATCGGCTCCCTCGGCATTGCCGCAGTCGAAAACAAACTTTCCGTCGGATATGGCGCAGAAGCGGGTCACATGGATCCCATGGTCGCCAAGATGTGCGCCCGTTATTGCAAGAATTCGCTGGTAATTACGCGCAACGAAGAGTCGCGCACGGTTCTGCGTGAATTAGGCGTGCCGACCGAGTTAGGCACCGACACCGCTTGGACCTTCGAGCCTCGTCCAGCCGAATACGGACAAAGCATCCTTCGCCAAGTCGGATGGGACGGTCGAACTCCTGTTCTCGTCGTTTGTCCCATCAACCCGTTTGAGTGGCCGGTCAAGGCTTCGGTCGCCAAGTACGCCGTCCGCTCTCTAACGGGGGCTTACAAAGACAGCCATTACCGCACAGTCTACTTTCACAATTCCGGGCCTGCGGCTGATCGTGCGTATGAGCATTACTGGACTTCAATCGCGAAAGCGGTCGATGCCTTCCGGAAGCAACGAAACGTATTCGTGATTCTGGCAGCGACCGAGCGCCTTGACGCGCGCCCGGCGAATCGCATCTCGGAGAAACTCGGCGGCGTGCCGGTTCTCACCTCCGATCAGTACAACATGTACGAACTCGTCAGCATTCTGCGTTCCTGCCACATGATGGCTTCATCGCGCTATCACGGCATCGTCACGTCAATGCCGGCGCTGGTTCCTTCGGCCGGCATCACGATGGACGAACGTATTCGCAATCTCATGCGCGAGCGCGGACATCAGGAATTGCTCATGACGGTCGACGATCCCGATCTGGAGCCGAAACTCCTGCAGGCCCTCGAGACACTGGCAACGGATGGTGAGAGAATAGCCGACGGAATCGCCCGCACAGTCGTCAAAAATCTTAAAGTTATGGCGAGGATGGGAGTCTTTTTCGAGGAGGAAGTCCAGCGTCGATATCCCGAGTTTCCAACGCGCACCGGCGAATGGAGTTGGGAAGACTATCTCCCGCCGATGAATTCGTCGCTGCGGCAATTGGTCGCCGCTTACAGTTAGCCGGTTACGTTCCAGTCAGATCCCCATGACCTTCGTCGGAGACATCTTCGCGCAACTTAAGTCCGCCTCGAAAACGGTAGTTCTGCAGGAGATTCGCGAGGGCCAGGTCACCGGCGTCACCGGAACTGAACTCCTTGAACTCATTCGCAAGGCGCGTACGTTTCTTGCTTCGCAAAGTCTGAAGAAGGGCGACCGCTGCGGTCTGCTGTCGGCGAATAGCATTCGCTGGATCGCTATGGACTTGGCTGCCATGGCCGAGGGCTTGATCGTCGTTCCTCTCTACTTCCGCCAGGCTCCAACCGAACTAGTCGCGATGATGAAAGATAGTACGCCGTCGATCGTTTGCTGCGGTGACGGGGCATTGCGAACTGGCATCCAGCAGAGTTGGCCCGAGGCGCCACCACAATTCTTGTTTGACGAGATATTTGCAGCCTCAGAAGGGCCCGCTCTCGACCGGCCACAAGTCCGCGACGAAGATCCCGTAACGATCATCTACACCTCTGGCACGTCGGGCGAATCCAAGGGAGTTGTCCTGACCGCGGCCAACGTCGGCTTCATGCTGGGGTGCACCTCAGCACGCCTCGATTTGCTCATGGGAGGGCGAACGGGCCAAGATCGCATCTTCCACTATCTGCCGTTCAGTTTTTGCGCATCGTGGATCGCCGTTCTGACATTCATTTTGCGCGGCAGTCTGGTCACCCTCAACACGGACCTGACGAAAATTCCAAATGACATGCCGGCGGTTGCTCCTCATTATTTCTTGAACGTTCCGCAGCTCTTGGAGCGCATGCGTCGCGGCGTCGATGACCAGATCGCACAAAAGGGCGGGATCGCTCAGGCAATCTATTCACGCGCGAAAGCGGCGTGGGCTCGCAAGGTTGCGAATCCCAGCTCTGGAGGGTCCCTGTGGCTCTGGCTGGCCAATTTTCTGGTCTTCCCAACGATCCGAAAAAAGATGGTCGGCGAAAATCTTAAGGCTCTGATCTGCGGATCGGCGCCGCTCACGCCCGAGACCCAGGACTATTTCAAGATGCTTGGCATCCCAGTCCTGCAGGTCTATGGTCTCACCGAGACGACCGGCATCCTGACCATGGACGATCCCCGCAATCCCGTGCCTGGCCGCGTCGGCCCTGCAATTCCAGGGATCGAAATGAAGGTCGGCGACAACGACGAAATCGTGATTCGCGGGCCCAACGTTTTCCCCGGGTATTGGAATCGTCCGCAGCAAACCGCGGAGGTTCTCAGCGATGGATGGTTTCACACCGGCGATCAGGGAGAACTCGACGCCACCGGCACATGGCGTATCGTCGGCCGCATCAAGAATCTGATCGTCCTCGGCTCGGGCCACAAGATTGCACCGGAAGCCATTGAGGAAGAAATCGCCCGCCACTTGCCCTCCGCGCAGCAGGTCGTGATCGTAGGCAACGGCCGTGGCTATCTAACAGCCATCGTCACTGGCAGTGCAACCCGCGATCAAGTACAGTCCGCGATTGACGCTGCGAATTCGCATTTCCCGCACTACAAACAGGTCCGCGCATTCTTCCTGCGGCCCGAGCCTTTCTCCATCGACAACGGGATGCTGACGGCGAACGGCAAACTGAAGCGCGACCTCATTTCGTCGCGCATGCGAACTGAGATCGACGGCATGTATCAAGTCAAGCAGGCGGTATAGTTCGGAATCGGCGAAAAGAGGTTCGTTCAGCGTGGCGCAACATAAAGGTCAGGCGCTATCGTGGGAGAAAAAGCAGGGAGTCATCGAACTCTCGCTCCACCGCGCACCCTGCAACGAACTCGGATCGCTCTCGCTCACTGAATTGGAGCAGTTTTCCAGCGCTCTCGATCAACTTGAAAAAGATGCGCATGCCCTCATTATTCATAGTGAAATGAGCTCGGGGTTTTGCGCGGGAGCCGATCTCCGGGAACTCTACCAGCGCTCGCAGTCAATGGAGATGGCAGAGGCCGTTCACGGTGTGCGCGATTTTCTGGAGCGCATCCACCGCGTGCTGAATCGAATCGACGCTTCCCCGTTGACAACGATCGCTGCTGTAAACGGCGTTACTTTCGGTGGGGGTTTCGAACTTGCCCTCGTCTGCGACTTGATCATCGCCGACAAGATGGCGCGCTTCGCCTTCCCGGAACTTCGCCTGGGACTAATCCCCGGGTTCGGCGGAATCCCGCGCCTGAAGCGCGATCTGGGCAATGCCATCGTCCGCGACCTGCTACTTACCGGACGCAGTTTCAACGCCACCAAGGCCCAGCAGATCGGCCTGGTGAGCCAAGTCGTTTCGGAGGGCGAATCCCTGCGCGCTGCTCGTGCAACTGCCGCACAAATCGGGAAATTCGATCGTCTCACCGCGGCAACTGCCAAGCAATTCATCAAACCAATTCCCCACGAAGAATTAGTCCGCGAAATCGAGATATTCTGCGACCTCTTTCAGCGGCCCGCCGTGCAAGCTGGACTCAAGAAATTCGTCGAGAGCACCGACGCGCAGCCCTATTTGCCATAATCGAATCTGAATTAGAATGGCTACTTATGGAAACAGCTGAAAAGACGTTGGAAGAGATACTCACGCTCGCGGCGGCTCACTTTAAGGTGCCGCGCGAAAAGCTCTCTCCCGACGACGATTTCTTCAAAGCGCTCGGCATCGACAGCCTCCAGACACTCGACTTGCTTACGAAGTTGGAGAATCACTTCCACGTTGAACTGCCGGACTATGAACTACAAGGCGTCACCGATTTCCGCACGCTTGCCGGCAAGATTCAGGCACGCTTGTAGTCCAATTCCCAGTGCTTCTGTCAGCGATGTCGTTCGTCGATCCCGAAGTCGAGTCTCAGCTTCGGCAGGTAATGAATTGATAACTAAGCTTTTCTCCGTGTCTCCGCGCCTCTGTGGTGAAATAAAGCGTTGATGCTCGATCTCCGTCAATACACCTGTCTCGGCGCCGCCCTGCGCGATGCCCTTGATCGCTTTTCCTCCGAAATCTGTTTGATTGAGGCGGAGCGTGATCGCGAAAAGCTTCGTCTCACCTATTCCGATTTCAAAGAGATCGCACTGCCTCTCGCCCGCGCCCTCGAAGACGCTGACTTCGATCCTAACGATCGCGCCGCGATCATCATGACCAATCAGTCGAAATGGCTGATCTCGGCCTATGCGATCTTCTATTGCGGTGGCGTTCTTGTGCCTCTCGACTACAAACTCAGCGCGACTGAGCACCTTCAATTGCTCGCCCACTCCAAAGCCTAAGGTTCTGATCGTCGAGTATCATCTGTGGCGCGCGATCATGCAGGCACCCGATTTCCAGGCGATCGGCACCAAAATTGTCCTGGTTACGGAAGCCCCGCTAGGCGCCGACTTGGCTGGCGCCTTCCGCTGGGAAGACTTCAAGCGCAAAGGCGCACCCGATTTTGTGATGCGTCAGAAAGACGACGTGGCCTGCATCGTCTACTCCTCAGGCACCGGAGGTCGTCCCAAGGGCTGCGTCCTCACCCACGAGAACTATCTGGAACAGTGTCGATCACTAACGGCCTGGTATCCATTTTGGCCAGGTGTCCGCTATCTCAGCATCCTGCCCACGAATCACGCGATCGACTTCATGGTCGGCTTTATTGGACCATTCGTCTGCGGCGCCTGCGTCGTTCATCTCCGGACCCTGCGCCCGGAATTCGTTCGTGATGCCTTTGTCCGTTATCGGATCACCTACGTCGCGCTGGTACCGATGATTGTGAAGAATCTCGAGCGCGGCTTGCGTGCGAAGTTCGATGAGCTTCCTTCTTGGAAGCGCGCGATGCTCAACGCCATGATCGCGACGAACCGGATCCTCACGCGTCGGCGCCCGAACGTGAAGCTCAGCCGGATACTGCTCTCGAATATTCATCGCGGGCTTGGAGGGGAGCTACTCGCTCTCATCACTGGCGGAGCCTTCATGGAGCCGTCGACGATGCAGTTCTTCTACGATCTCGGCATCCCGGTTGTGAATGGTTATGGTCTCACTGAAGCCGGAACGGCTCTGACCCTGAACGATCTCAAACCCTTCCGAGCGGATACGGTAGGAAAGCCGCTTCCCGGAGTCGAGCTTCGCATCTTGAGTCCAGACGCGGATGGCATAGGCGAAGTCGCGGTCCGCAGCAAGACCGTCATGTCGCACTACCTCGACGATCCCGAACTGACGCTCGAAACCATCGTCGATGGCTGGCTACTCACGGGCGATCTCGGGCGCTTCGAGCGTCATGGACATTTGCAATTGTTCGGTCGCAAGAAAAACATGATCGTGACCGAGGGCGGGAAAAATATCTACCCCGAGGACATCGAAACCATTTTTGATGGATTGGCCGTCAAGGAATACTCGGTCTTCGCCGCGAACTATATCTGGCCGAAAAAAGAGCTCGGTCGCGAGGGGTTGGTCATGATTTTGCGTCTCGAGCAAAATCAGATGTTCGACAGCAAGTTGCTCGAAGAGCTATCGACGCGCAACCGGAGTCTGCCCGACTTTAAGCGCGTGAGCGGATACCTCGTCTGGGAGAAAGATTTCCCGCGCACTGCCTCCATGAAAATTAAGCGGCAGGTGCTGGCCGAAGAAATCGCAAAATCTGTGGAGCGCTCGGCAGTCGTTGGATTATGAAGTAGCACCGCCGTCTGGCTGTTGCCGCGCGGGTATCTTGCTCGTACTTCATTCGTCTGAAATTGGATCGAAGCTTGGGGAAAGACTATCTCGCAATCGTGAATCCGGCGGCAGGAGGCGGGCGGCGCGGCACTCTGCTCACCCCAGCCCTCGAACGCCTGCGTGCCGGAGGACTCCAGATCGAAGTCGCCCCAACGGCAGCTCCGGGGCAAGCCACCGAAATCGCCCGCGCCGCCTACAGTCGCGGCGTCCGCAACTTCATCGCGGTCGGCGGAGACGGTACCTCCTATGAGATCGTCAACGGCCTTTTCCCCGAGGCGCTGAACGGTGAGCGTCCGACTTTGGGGTTTCTTCCTCTCGGGACCGGCAATTCTTTTCTGCGCGATTTCAGCGACAAGGGCGTCGACTTTGCGATCGAGTCCTTACTCGCGGGTCGTTCCCGGCCTTGCGACGTTATGCGCCTACGGCATCGTGGCGGCGTGATTCACTTCATCAATCTGCTGAGTATGGGCTTCTCGGCGGACGTTGCGACCCTCCGCGAGCGTCGTTTCGGCAGTTGGGGAGAACTCGGATACCTCACCTCAATCTTCCTGACTCTCGCGCGCTTCAACCGTCGTCCATTCCCCATTCGAGTTGAAAAGGATTCCGACCTTCGACCAACGCAACTGTCTCTTCGTTACTTTCAACAACAGCAAGTTCACCGGGGGCACCATGATGATCGCTCCTCAGGCGGAGATCGGTGACGGACTCGTGGAATACGTTCGCTGGGGACCGATCGGCCGCTTGGGGCTCATTCGCAATCTCCCCGGCCTGTACGATGGCACGCACATTGAGCATCCCTTAGCTGAACGCAAGGCCGCCCGCCGTATCGAATTCAATCTCGACCATCCCGTCGACGTCATGGTCGACGGAGAAGTCCTGACTCTCCATTGCGAGGAACTCGATGTGCTCCCCGCGGCCTTGAACGTTGTTGCCTGATCGCGTGATATAAGAATGAGCATGTCTGACGATCGCCGAAAACGGCAAGAGGATCGCGCCGCCGCTAAGACAGGGAAGAAGAAAAGCTTCCTCATGTACGGTGTCGTGTTGATCTTGTTGGCTGGCGCATACTTCGGCGGACGCTACTATCGCAATCACAAGTACGATGGCTTCGCGAAATGCCTCGCTTCCAAGCAAGCCAAAATGTACGGTCTGTATTGGTGTCCGCACTGTGCCGATCAAAAGCAAATGTTCGGTGACGCATTCCACTATGTGCCCTACGTCGAGTGCGCCATCCCCGGCCAAAAAGACATGGCGGTCGAGTGCAAAGTTGCCGGAGTGAAGCTATTTCCCAGCTGGCAGTTCGGAATGGATCCGCCGCACGAAGGAGTTCTTTCGCTGCAGACTCTGAGCGATAAGACAGGATGCGCGCTGCCGTGACGGAAGCGTCACGAATCAACCGCCTATTGTTGGTTGTAGTTGCGGCTCTGTCCTTGGCAGGCATCGCCATCTCCGCAGTATCACTCCAACGGCACTACGCAAAGTCAGCGACCGACTTCTGTGACTTCAACGAGAAATTCAGCTGCGACATCGTCAATCGCAGCGAATACTCGACGGTTGGCGGAATTCCCGTAGCCGCAATCGGAGTTGCCGGCTACTCGGCATTGTTCCTTCTGTCAACTATCTGGAAGTCACAACAACAGACCCCAAACCGCCTGCTGGGAGCGGCATTGGCAGGATTGGCGTTCGCACTCTATCTAACTTACGTCGAAGCCTACAAGCTAATGACGTGGTGCATCTTGTGTCTTATCTCGCTCGCCCTGATCTCGCTGGTCAGCCTTTTCGCGATCGTCATAAAGTGGAGAAGCGCGAGAGCATAATATCCTCCGCCGTTATATTCTGAGAATGCACGTTTCCTGATGGAAGAAATCCAGCAAATTGAGAATGAAGGTGCACACTCGCCCGGTCGAGTGATCCGGGTCGAGTCCGCGACCGGAGATCTCCGTCTGCACGAGTTTCACAGCCGAATATTTCACAACACCCGCTTTCTTCGAGTGTGGCTGCCGCCGGGCTACGACGATTCGCAAAACGCCGGCCGCCGCTACCCCGTCTTCTATTTGAACGATGGGCAGAACCTATTCGAGTCCTCAACATCTTTCACCGGTGTCGAGTGGCAAGTCGACGAAACGGGAGATCGCCTGATCCGCGAAGGCGTGATCCCTCCCATGATCTTCGTCGGCATCGACAACGCTGCCCGGGCGCGCATGCGCGAATATATGCCGCATCGCTCCCTTCAGCCCGTTATCGTGCGAGTGCAGGGGACTCGTTATCCCAAGTTCCTCATAAATGACGTGATGCCCTTCATGGCTCGAAACTACCGCATTGCGACTGGCCCTGAGAACACCGGCCTCGGCGGGTCTTCTCTCGGGGCCCTCATTTCGCTCTACACTGCTGCCGTGTCACCGGGAGTGATTGGACACTTGCTGCTCGAAAGTCCTTCGCTTTGGGCGTCCAACCGGCAGATGATCAAGGACAGCCGCACAGTAAGACGGTGGCCCGATCGAATCTTCATGGCAACCGGCACTGCCGAAGCCGGACGTGCCGATCGTGATCAGAGTCAGGTTGACGATGTTCGAGAGCTTGCGGCAATCTTCCGTCGCGCTGGTTTGGATGACAAGCGCTTGCGGTTGGTCATCGACGAAGGCGCGACCCATCACGAATCGCATTGGGCGCGAAGGTTTCCTGAAGCATTGTCGTTTCTATTCGGCAATTCGCGCTAGCTTTCCGAATCTCTACCTCACTAGACTGTCGCTAGTCGGGCTCGCGACCGCTCCTATCTCGCTGGACCAGCGCCACATCGCCAAGAGCAGCGCCGACATCGCAACAACGGAGAGTTGAACGTGCGTCCATCGAGTGATGGGCCCAAGCAAGGGAAGAACGTACACGAGATAAAGGAGAGTCCCAATTCCACGGACTGTTTGCCCGCCGCTCTGACCGATCAGCCAGTCCGCCAACATGAGAATTGCCGGAGCCAGAATCACTAAATCGTAAACCGTGAGATGTGGAGAAACCAGCACCGTAGCCAGCAGCAACGCGCTGAATCGCATAGCCAGAGGCACTCCAGGTCTGCGTTTCCACAGAGCAATCGTGGCACCGAGAATCAAGACTGCGCTAGCCACGTAGAGCCCGAAAGACAAGCCATGCCAAGGAACGATCATCGACCAAAACGTTCGCAAGCAATGCGTCTGATACGGTCTCGGTTCGAGCGCTGGCAAAAGTGAACGGACATTCCACAGCGTCTCCATCCACTTTCTGAGCGGCTCGACCCCGTAATATGCGACTCCCACAAGCAATTGCGCCGCAGCCGAAATCACAGCTCCTCCCACGATCTTCCACGCACCAACCGCGACGAAGACAACAGCTGCTGCTAATCCCAACTGTGGTTTGAAAATCAGGCAGCCCAGCACGAGTCCGGCAAGAAATCCACGCCGATCGCGCAGCAAAAAGAACAGCAGTGTAAAGCAGGCGAGCGCAATAGCAGAGGTCTGTCCCCATGCGATTAGATTGAAGAATCCGGGAAATGCCACTGCTAGCAGAAGAACCGTCCCGCCATAATCCTGCAGATGTGGGCACGCACGCCAGAGCGCGTAGCAGGAAAAGCCATAAATCGCGCCGCTCAACGCCCACCACAATGCTAGCGCCCATCGATAAGACAGTTGTGCCAGAGGCGCACAGGCTATCGACACTTGCGGCGGATAAAGGGGCAGATATCGAATCCCCGCCGCCTCGGGCACGCGCTCTGCGGCCACTGAGGCCTGCGCACCCATGCCGTACAAGTCGGCGCCGTCATGAGCGATGGCGAGCGATCCGATCGTATATAGATGCAGGAAGTCCGTTCCCTTGAAGTTACCGTTCCGGTCCCGCAGCCCGGGAGTCGCCAGCGTCCAAATGTAAAGCGACCAGAGTGCGAGGGCGAGAAGGAGCCCGTGTGCGCGCAACCGCTTCGACGTCAGCCAACCACTTCTCTCCGCGATCATGTTCCGCCTGCATGATATCGAATAGGGGACAACTTCAACGATAACTAAGAATTTGGCAGGAGTTCGTCGAATTCTTCTTGGCGAAAATACATCAGCAGCGGCACCACAAACGGAAACAGAAGCGCGAGCACGGATGGCAAAAGAGGAACCCGATTCAAGGAATCCAGTCGAGGCGTATGCACCAACAACGCCAGAGACACAACGAAAGGCCACGCTAGGAGCATCGTAAATCCAATCCGCCCCGCCCGTGGCAAACGCGCCCAGTCCCGAATCAGCATGAGCACCGGCAACAACAGCAGCACCTGGTTGTACGGAGTTAGTAAAGGTAGAACCAGTCCGGTCGTGATGAAAACCAGCGCCAGCAGCTGAACAAACTCATCAGAGTTCGCAACAGCCTTCCTTTTTCTCCAGGAATACGCAGCCAGCCCCACGACGATCAACACGGACAGCATTCCTCCCGCCCAGTCTCCGAAGACGAGTCTGAGCGGTGATGTGGTAGGGAAGTATCTGCGGTAAGCTTCAAGCCCTTCGAGGAAACGACGCGGCCACCCTGGAAGCAATAGTTCACCCGCCCCAACCAACAATGTGAGCGTGACGCCAAATCCAGCGGCGAGTGGCCATCGTTTTCTCCAATCCCCGATGCTCCACAGCAGGAACCACGCGACGCAAAGCGCGACCATCTGCGGTTTGATCGTTGCAACCGCGAGCAGCACCCCCCCGATAGAATACCGCTCCCGGGTCACACACCAGCACGCAAGCGCGATCAAGAAAGCGACGAACAACCCGAACTGTCGCAGCCTCAATCCCTGATCAATCTGCGGACTGCTTAATACCAGCAAAATCAAGCTGACCATTACGAGCGCTGGCGGTCGCCAGTGTAAGATCTCCATCCAAAGCCAGACGCCAGCCGCTGTCAGCGCCCCAAAGACCCACGGAGTCCAAATCTGCAGCACCGAGAAATCGACGTGCAGAGTGGGTGCCAGTAGAAACACGACGTACACGGGATACACAAATCGCTGCTCATCGATAATCTCGGACGCTGGCTTGTCATAACTCTGTTCGATGGCCCGACCATAGAATCCTATCTGAATCTCGGTGCTCACTTCTTTTCCGTAGGGATTCCGGCCGTTTAGAAGAAGTTCGCGCGTTCCCACCCAGCGCGGATACAGGTCTCCCATTTGCGCTTTGAGCTGGCCTCGCTGCACATTAACGTAATATTCCCAGGGCAAAAGCACGCGATGCATATACGACCAGCTGACCGCGCTCGCGGCAATAGCCAGCAGAAACCAAAGCCAGGGCTTCATGTTTTGAATAGTCAGTTCCAACTCCCTGAATCCGCCGTAAACGAAAAAAGGCCCCCACCGCCCGACGGCGACGGAGGCCCTTTCGGATCCTTTACTTAACTGCTGCTTCCTTCACGCCCGTCTCTTCGAACAAACCGCTTGTGATCTCAATCATCTCGTCGTCCACGACCCGGTTCTTCGATATCGCTTCCTTCAACGTGATGGAGACAATCTTGTTCGATCGCAGGGCGGCCATGCAGCCGAACTCTGCGCGATGAACCATGTCAATCGCGCCCAGCCCATATCGAGTTGCCAGCACGCGATCGAACGCCGTAGGTGAACCGCCACGCTGGATATGCCCCAGCACCACGGCCCGCGTTTCGAACCCTGTTCGCTGTTCGATCTCGCGAGCGAGAATATTGGCGATGCCGCCCAGCTTGGCATGACCAAACTCGTCCTTTCCCATGTCTTGCACCACCGGAGCACCTGCGCCGGTGCGGAACTTCGCGCCTTCGGCGACGACAACGATCGAGAAGTAGCGCCCGCGCTCATGCCGCTGGCGAATCGATTCGGCGACCTTGTCCACATCGAACGGCCGTTCTGGAATCAGAATCGCGTCGGCGCCGCCGGCAATGCCGCTATACAACGCAATCCATCCCGCATCGCGTCCCATAACCTCAACCACCATCACGCGGTTGTGGGCTTCGGCTGTCGTGTGAACCCGGTCAATGGCCTCGCACACGATGTTGCACGCCGTATCGAATCCGAACGTATAATCCGTGCCGCCCAAATCGTTATCGATCGTCTTCGGTACGCCGACTACCTTCACGCCCTTCTCATGCAGCTTCTGCGCGACCGACAGCGTATCGTCACCACCTATTGCCACCAGGGCATCCAGTTTGTGCGCCGCGATCGTGCTGATGCAACGGTCAAATCCGTCAGGACGCTTCGAGGGGTTCGTGCGCGAGGTACGCAAAATCGTTCCGCCGCGGGGCAGAATTCCGCTCACCGCGTCCAGATCCAGTTCCATGCTCTGGTTTTCGATCAGGCCGCGCCAGCCTTCCATAAAGCCTACGAATTCATCGTGATAATGAAAAATGCCTTTGCGCACGACCGCGCGGATCACCGCGTTCAGTCCAGGACAATCGCCCCCGCCGGTTAATATGCCAATTCTCATCGTAATGTTCCTCTTTCCATATGAGTTCAGGATGAATCCTCGGAATGCACCCCGGCTCCTGGGGCGTGACGAAATGGCCCGAAAACACTGGGGTAACAATCGTTCGGAAAACATAGAGTACCATTAAACGAATCGCCTCCGAAACCGAAGAATAAGCCAAGAAAATCGATTCGGTGATCCCTTTCGTGTGCCGCACAATTGGCATTGCGCTTCCGTCTCAAATTTTGCACAATGCTCGACACGCATGAACAAAAGTTTGTGGGCTCTGGTCTGGGGACTGGTGGGGCTGGTTGGTGCCGCCGCGGTCAGCATGGTCGCCGTCCATCGCGGAGAACCTATCAACGCACTCTGGTTGGTCGTCGCCGCAACCTGCTGCTACGCTCTCGGATATCGCTTCTACAGCAAATTCATCGCCGCCAAAATCCTTGCGATTGACTCCCTCCGCGCCACTCCGGCCGAGCGCCTCGAGAACGGCCGAGACTTTCTCGTCACCAACAAGTGGGTTGTCTTCGGACATCACTTCGCCGCCATCGCTGGCCCCGGCCCTCTCGTAGGCCCCGTTCTCGCCGCGCAGTTCGGATATCTCCCGGGAACTCTCTGGGTGCTCGCTGGCGCCGTTTTTGCGGGGTGCGTCCAGGACTTCGTAATCCTGCTCTTCTCGGTGCGCCGCGACGGCAAGTCGCTCACCGAGATGGCCAAAGAAGAAACCGGGCCCCTTGGCGGATTCGTCGCGTACGGCGCCGTTATCGCGATTCTTATCATCCTGCTCGCCGTGGTCGCATTGGTCGTCGTGAATGCCCTGAAAGACAGCCCATGGGGAACATTCACGATCGCCATGACCATACCGATCGCGTTGCTGATGGGAATCTACCTCCGCCGCATTCGCCCCGGCAAAGTGCTGGAAGCTTCCGTCTTCGGCTTCATCCTCGTTTTGCTGGCTATCTGGGGAGGTCAATGGGCTTCTCAGAATCCACCGGTAGCTCACGTCTTCACCTTCACCGCGACCACGCTCGCCGTTCTGATTCTCATCTATGCATTCGCAGCCTCCGCACTTCCTGTCTGGCTGCTTCTTGCTCCGCGCGACTACCTCAGCACCTTCGTGAAACTCGGGACGATCGGATTACTCGCGATTGGCATCCTCGTCCTTCATCCGACGCTCCACATGCCCGCCCTCACCCGCTTCACCGACGGCTCAGGGCCGGTCTTTGCAGGAAAGATATTTCCGTTCGCCTTCATCACCATCGCTTGTGGTGCCATCAGCGGTTTTCATTCATTAATCTCCAGCGGAACCACGCCCAAACTCATTGCCCGTGAGACTGAAATTCGCATGGTCGGCTACGGAGCCATGATGGCCGAGTCCGCAGTCGCTGTCATGGCCATCATCGCCGCCTGTGTGCTCCAGCCCGGTGTTTACTTCGCGATTAATAGCCCAGCAGGCGTCGTCGGACAAACTGCCGTCGCTGCGACTGCCACCATCTCCAACTGGGGATTCCCTGTGACCGCCGCCGACATGCAGGCACTCGCTCACGCCGTCGGCGAGCAGACTCTGTTCAATCGCACCGGAGGCGCTCCCGCCTTCGCTCTCGGCATGGCCCACATCTTCTCGCAAAGCCTTGGCGGAGCGACCGTCATGGCCATGTGGTACCACTTCGCTGTCATGTTCGAGGCTCTCTTTATTCTGACCATCCTGGACGCCGGAACCAGAGTCGCCCGCTTCATGATTCAGGACGCCCTCGGGCATATTTACAAGCCTCTTGGCCGCACCAGTTGGTATCCCTCGATCCTCGCTACTAGTGCTCTGATCGTTGCTGCTTGGGGAGTTTTTCTCTGGCAAGGTGTGAAAGACCCGCTAGGTGGAATCAATTCGCTGTGGCCGCTCTTCGGCATTGCCAATCAGTTGCTCGCGACTGTCGCCTTGTGTGTTGCGACCACGATCATCGTCAAATTGCATCGTGCCAAATACGCGGCCGTCACTCTGGTCCCACTACTATGGTTGGTCGCGGTAACCTTCACCGCGTCGTGGCATAAAATTTTCGATCCCGAACCGCGAATCGGGTTCCTCGCTCAAGCGCACGCCCTCGCGGCGGCGCCCGCCACCAAAGCTACTCCGCACCTCATCTTCAACAACCGTCTGGACGCCGCCGTCACCGCAATCCTCGTGCTGATGGTAGCTCTTGTCCTCATCGAGTCCGCGCGGCAATGGGTCGGAATCCTGACCGGCAGCAGGGAAGCGCGAGTGAAG
Source organism: uncultured Acidobacteriota bacterium (assembly GCA_963787685.1). GTDB lineage: Bacteria > Acidobacteriota > Terriglobia > Terriglobales > Acidobacteriaceae > Sulfotelmatobacter. The sequence continues at coordinate 272,086 of CAWBED010000013.1, read as the reverse complement.
GAAACACCATTCGTGATGACGCGTCTCACCGAGGAAAGAATATGAAAGGATTAGCAAAAGCTGCGAGGATCTTGTTGGCGACTCTGCGCGAAATCTTCGACGAGTCCGCCTACGAGCGATTCCTGCTGCGCACTCAGATGACGCCGTCCCGATTCGCTTATGCCGCCTTCCTCCGCGAACGCGAGCATTCCCAGGCCCGCCGCCCCCGCTGCTGCTAGAGCACGGACGTTCCCGCGGACCCCGAAACTCAGACCGGCAGCACGGAGTGGGAAGTGCGGCTACTCCGGAAAGAAGAGCGGAGTTCGACGCTTGCTCCCTTTTGCGCCACCGACGTGGACACAACCGTGGAAGAGCGGCCCTTCAGGGCCGCGTCAAGGTGCCGCAAAGGCGAAGGGGCTTTAGCCCCGGCGCTTTCCGCGATACACTTCATGCAGATGCGAGTCATGGGCATCGATTGCGGCGGAGAATACACGGGCTACGGCGTGGTCGAAATCCATTCCACCGGCAAACTCTCATGCCTTACCTGCGGCGCTATCAAACTCTCCCCGCGCGAACCTCTCCCTCGCCGCCTGTCGCGCATCTACATGCACTTAGGCGCGATCATCTCAGAGCACCAGCCCGATGAAGTCGCCATCGAAGACGTGTTCTATGCCCTTAACGTGAAGTCCGCTCTCAAACTCGGCCAGGTTCGCGGCGTGGCCATGCTCGCCGCAGCTTCCGCCGGACTCGAAGTGGCCGAATACTCTCCGCTCACCATCAAGTCGTCTGTCGTCGGCTACGGACGTGCTGAAAAGCAGCAGGTGCAGCACATGGTCGTCCGGCTTGCTAGAACTTCCCGCTCCTCCCGAAACGACGGACGCCTCCGACGCCTTGGCCATCGCCATCTGCCATCTCCATACGGTGGCGACCCTCAATCGCCAACGGTCGGTCGGTCGATAGCGACTCCTAAGTCGCTTCATCTTTGGCATAATTCTCTTACCAGCCGTGAGCGAGGCGAGTACGAAAACGAATCCGAAGCCGGCCGCAAGGCACCGAGAAGTTTGCGCCGCAATGCAGCGGTTCATTCCAGCATTGATCGCCGCCGTTGGCTACTTGGCTGTTCTCACTCTTCAAGGCATTGCCGCCGATCCGGCCACTATCAGTTTCTCTCTCGATTTCCCCAATTCCAGTCCCGAGCATTATTCGATCACCATCGAGTCTGACGGACGCGCGCACTACGAATCTTCCGGAAAAATTACTGCCGATTCCGACGAGCGCGAAGCATACCAAACAGACTTCAATTTTTCAGACACGACTCGCGCCCGCATCTTCGACCTGTCGTCGCAGGCTCACTATTTCTCCGGAAAGATCGACTCCGGAAACAAGAAGATTGCCTTCACTGGCGCGAAAAAATTGTCCTATAAGGACAGCCAGCGGAACACCTCAGCTGCCTACAACTACTCGACGGTGGCCGCAGTCCAGCAATTGACTTCCTTATTCCAGAGCGTAGCGGCGACGCTTGAGTTCGGACGCCGCCTTGTCTATTTTCATCGCTACCAGAAGCTTGCTCTCGACGATGAACTGAAGCGCATGGAAGATCAGGCGAGGCATGGCGAGCTCATCGAGCTCCAGGCTCTAAAGCCTGTCCTGCAGGACATTTACGATGACACATCCGTCATGAACGTCGTCCGCGCCCGCGCCCATCGGATCCTCGAGATCGACCCCGTCTCGGTCGTGGGAAAGTAATCGTCCTCAACTTAAGACGCCAGCCCCCAGAGGCTCAAAGGCGTAAACTTTTACAACTCGTTGCCGTAAACCGTGTTCTAATCAATTTGCGAACGTCTCCGGGGGTTGCCATGTCCCAACCATCTGCTTCCCGACGCAATCTGATTCTTCTGACCGCCGCTTGCATCATGTCGGCGCTACCTGCCATGGCCGCTTCACAAGTGCGCATCGTCCGCCTCAGCGATGTGCAGGGATCGGTGCAGATCGATAAGAACACCGGCCTCGGCTTCGAAAACGCGTTCCTCAACCTTCCCATCACGCAAGGAACGCAGCTCCGTACTGGCGAACGTGGCCGCGCCGAGATCGAGTTCGAGGACGGCAGTTCGATGCGAGTCGCTCCGAATACTTCGATCGATTTCAGCACGCTTGGCCTCAGCGATTCCGGAAGCCGCGTCTCCCAGGTCAACTTGACTTCGGGCATGGCTTACGTCAACTGGCTAGGCAAGAGCGGCGATCAGTTCGGGCTCAACTTTTCGCAGGAGAAGATTTCCCTCGACCAACCCGCGCATTTCCGTATCGATGCCTCGCCCCAAACCGCGACTCTCGCGGTTTTCAAGGGTGATGTCGACGTGGAAGGCCCCGCCGGCAAGGTCATTGTCGACAAAAAGAAGACAGCTACCTTTGACCTCTCGCAGGATGACAAATACACAGTAGCGAATAATATTGCCGAATCCCCGCTTGATTCCTGGGACAAGGAAGCCTCCGCCTACCACGACCAGTACGCCAAGAATAATTCCTCGCCCTATGGCTACGGCGTGAGTGACCTCAACTATTACGGCAGCTACACCAGCGTCCCCGGCTACGGCATGATGTGGCAGCCCTACTTCACGGGTGTTGGCTGGGATCCCTTCATGGACGGCGCCTGGGGATGGTATCCCGGCTTCGGCTACATGTTCGCCTCGGCCTATCCTTGGGGATGGTTGCCCTATCGCTACGGGAATTGGTCTTACGTCCCGCGCTACGGATGGATGTGGCAGCCCGGTGCTTGGAATAGTTGGCAGACCATTCCTCACTACACCGCTACAACCGGAGTACACGTGACGCCGCTCGTCCCTCCGGCAACAGGTGCTGTAAAAACAGTGGCCGTCGGTCAGGGTGGATCAGTTTCTCCAACGTCTCAGTCATTCCTGCTAGTGAAATCGGGCTCCGCCGGCATGGGAATCCCCCGAGGCTCGATTGATGGCTTGGGCCACATAAACCATCAGGTAGCTAAGACTGGATTCGCCCAATTACGCTCCGCTCCGCAATTCGGCGGCAGCACGAGTGCGAGGTCTTCTAGCTTCGGCGAGTCTCACGGCTCCATATCAACCGCGTCGGTCGGTCACGCCTCGTCCAGCGGACACTCCTCAGGCAGTGGTGGCCACCGCTAGAAATCTAAAATACTCAAACGGCTCGAACGGGCAATTTATTTCCCGGATCGAGCCGTTTATGCGTAAAGAGCAATGGCCACCATAAAGGCTGTCACGCCCAGGAACCACAGTATGAGCGGCCACGACGGCTGAACTCTTCGATTGAATCGCTGATCTTCGCACATTTCTGCTCCTCCTAGACTGAACGATCTGGTTTACCTCTATGCTTGCGCCGCGAACCGTAGAACCCCCATCCCCTACGCTCAAATATAGATCCGTCATCAAAGCCATTTTCAAAGTTTGGGCCTGACATCTGATGGCGTAGTTCGAGCAATCGCGCCAACTCGTCCTGTTTTCTCCGTCGATACCAAACCACTCCTCCAAGGAACAGCGCCGTCACCAGCCAAACAACGTCAAGTCGCGAAGAACTGAACAAAAGCCACGCCATCAATGAAACACGCCCTTTCACCGAATGTGTATAAGCCCAGCCGAGGCCGAACGCGACTTCCGCAAAGAAAAGTGCGACCGCGAACCAAAGCGTGGCCAGCGTGCGTCGGCAGCGTCGGATGGATAGGTCGATAAAAGCAGACGATTCCATCGCCGACGGCGACCAGAGTCCGCGATTCGCCATCAGCACAAAAATCCATGCCGACGCCAGGAAAACCCACGCGGCAATTGCGACCGGCACAAACTCGGCATTACCAACTCGCATCGCCCACGCGATCGACCCACCCCCGATCACTAGCGTCACCGCAACATCGCCGAGCAGGCCGATTCTCATCAGCCTTGACTGGCGCTCGACGCTCTTCCGCAGGTTCGCCGGAATCGAGGGCTCCGACTGCCACTGCTCTTGCCAGCTCTGCAGTTCGAGATCCGTCATTTTCGGCCCTCCAACTCATCTTGCAGCAACTGTCGAGCACGCGTAAGGCGAGCCCCTACATTGCTCTCCGATATTCCCAGCACGTCTGAAATCTCTTTGTAGCCCAGTCCCTCGAGCGTCAGCGTGATCACCTGCCGGTACGCAATCGGAAGTCGCCGAACAGCTTCTCTCAATTTCTCTGATCTCTGCCTTTGCGAAAGATTAGACTCAGGTCCAGGTGCTGGATCGTGAACCTCAATCTCTTCGATCGGATCTGTATTCTGTGCCCGTACTCGGCTTAAATATGTAATTCCGCGATTGTGTGCGATTCGGAATGCGAAAGTTCGTTCCGAGCAGTCGCCGCGAAATTTCGGAAGCGCCTGCCAGATTGCGAACGCAATCTCCTGCAGCAGATCGTCGCGGTCGCTCAGCGTGTTCGTATAACTTGCCGCCAGACGAGTCAGTGCCGGCCCTTGAGTAGCCAAAATTCGTTCGAACTGTTGCTCCAGGATCGTTCGGTCCAAGCTGCCTCGGTCCAAGACTCTTGCCGTCGCGGAATATATTCCGGTGAACCACTGCCGTCAGTTACCGTAAATGATCTCGTCCTGCTTCAACCGGTTCGCTGCCAGGAGCAGCACGACGACAGATACCGCCAAGGTCAAATATCCCAACATGACCGGCTCCAGGAACCCAACTCTCCCCCGACTCATCAGCGCTTCGAGTTGCAGTTGTTGTCCGACGACCGGCAGAAAACTGCACCACGCCCGTCTCGCCGCCGGACAGAACACCAGAAACATCCCCATCCCCATCGGCACAAACGTGACTAAAGATAGATACGTCTGCGCTTCTTTCACGCCTCGCGAAATCGTCGAAATGCACAACTGGATCGCCGCCGCCAGAAATGGAAGAGTGAACAATCCGAATGCACCGAAAAACAATTCTGCGGAACTTGCGGTCACGGGTATTCCTGCGTTCTTGAATACAAGAAGAAATCCCAACACATTGATCGCCAATCCACCAATTGCGAAGAAGCTCACCGCCAGCCATTTGCCAAGAACGATGCTCGTCCTGGGCACGGCGTTCATCAGCAGCGGTAGCAGCGACTTTCTTTCCCTCTCTCCAGCGACCGTGTCCATCGCCACGTTCATGCCGCCAACAAAGCCAGAGACGAGCGTAAAAATGGCCATCATGCCGGTTAGGACGGCCTCCGAACCGGTCTTGCCGTGAACCGTCATTGACACAAGTCCAACGACGACCGGTCCCATAAGTGCGTAGGCGACGGATGCCACCACCGACCGCGAGTCCCGCAATCCATCTGCAATCTCTTTGCGTGCAATCGTCAGTATCTGGTTCATGATCAACAAACCTCCGCCGGACACGTCAGTTCGATAAAAGCATCCTCGAGCGAAGCCGTTCCCGCCTGCGTACAAAGCTCCTGCGGAGAGCCTTGTGCCACGATCTTCCCCTCCGCGACAACTGCCACTCGATCGCACAGGGCGTGAACTTCGTCGAGGACGTGACTCGAGAACACGACGCACGTCCCCGCGTCACGCAGCCTTCGCAACAAATCGCGGAGCGAACGAATCGTCGGAATATCCAGACCATTCGTCGGTTCGTCCAGCACAACATTGGTGGGAGAATGAAGCAGTGCGCGCCCGAGCGCTGTTTTCATGCGCTCTCCCTGCGAGAATCCGGCTGTTCGTCGATCCGCAATCGCATCCAGCCCGAGCACTCCAATCAAATGTTCAATTCGCTCCTGGAGAATTTCCGTGCTCATGCCGCGCAGCCGTCCAAAATATGCCATGTTCTCTCTCACCGTGAGCCGCGAATATAGCCCGATGTGATCCAGCAACGCACCTACGCGCTGCTGCCTTTCTCTTGCATCACTAGCGCCATCAACCGCAACGCTTCCCGAATCTGCCTGCAACACACCGCAAATCATACGCAGCGTGGTTGTCTTGCCGGCTCCATTGGCGCCCAATAGTCCCGTGATCGCACCATCCGGAGCCTCAAACGACAGGCCTCTCACCACCTGCCGCCCCTGAAAACTCTTACTGAGATTGTGTGTCTTAATCATCGCGGTATGTATTGGTAGTCCCAGCCCAGCAAGAATCCTTACAGAAAAAATGCAAGCTTAAAGAGCACACAAGTCAGCCGAGCGCTGCGAGAGAGAGGGAGGCGTAGGACCTGTGCGGCCTGGCTCCGCCGAGTTCCAGCCGAAGCGGCGGCATTGCATTAGCCCGGGACGTAAGGCCCCGGTAGAAGGAGAGGAGAAACCGAGTCCCGCAGACACGGCACTTCGGATTATCCGAGATTGGAAGAATCGAAAGAAGCAAAAACTACTTATTTCACCACAACGCCCGCATATCCCACTACCGCATTCCGATCTCCAGAAATGTCGCCGGAAGTCGCGTACTTCACCAATTCCGCAGACGTCGCTCCCAATTGTCGGGCCGCCGTGAGCATAACCACGGCTGGCCCGAACCCGCACATGCTGATGTTCTGCTGCGTGACCACGTCAAATAAGCCACGAGGATCTAGCGTCAGAATTCGTTCAATCGCCTTGTGATCTTTCACCCGCGTCACCGCGTCCGATTCGTAATGATTCATGTCGCTCGATGCCACGATCAGCACCGGAGCAGCCTGTGCCGCAACTACTTCCGCGAGCGCCACGCCAAGTGCTTCCAGCACTTCGAACTGCCCGGTCCCGAGAGCAATTGGAACGATCTGTAACTTCGGCTGCCGGAGTTGAAGAAACGGCAACTCCACTTCGATCGCATGTTCGGCGCGATGAGCCGCTGCATCCTCGTGCAGTGCAGGGAACTGTCGCTTCAACGCACCAGCCAACCCCTCATCAACCGGCACTTCCCCAAGCGGCGTCTCCCACGCTCCCTCGCTCAAAATGGCCAAAGCCCGTCCCATCCCAGTGTGATTCGGACACAGGACAACGCACCGCTCCGGGATCTCCAACCGTGCGAAAACAGCCCCGGCCACGTGTCCCGAATAAACGTAACCGGCGTGCGGAGTAATGCATCCGATCGCCTGAACCGCCGTCTGATTGTTGGATTTCGACTGCGAAAGATACGCTTGCGCTTCAGCGCGCAGATCCTCGGGATCGCCCGGATAAAACCGCCCCGCGACCGCAGGACGGCGCAGGAGTGTGCTGCTCATGGCCCCTCCTAGTCCGACCTTGGGACCAGATCCATGCTAAGACTCACCTTGTGCGTTTCGCAAGGCGCGAAACACCGCCGCGCTTTCTTCCAGGCTCAACGTCTCGGCACGCGCGGTCGGCCTCACTTTCGCCTCCGCAAGCGCCCGCTTCAATCCAGCCTCTTCATATTTCTCTTTCAAATTGTTCCAAAGCGTTTTGCGCTTTTGTCCAAACGAGAGCCTCAAGAAATCGATGAACCCATCTCCTGCTACACCAAGCTTTTCCTGCTGCGGATCGATCGTCAGCCGCAGCACCGAAGAATGCACTTTCGGAGGAGGCGCAAAGTCCCCCGGTGGCAGCGTGAATAGATTCTCCACCCGCGCATTTAGCTGCGCCGTTGCCGAGAGAATTCCGTAATCACTTCCACCTGGCTTTGCCGCGATCCGGTCCGCCACTTCCTTCTGCACCATAATCACGATGCTCTCGAAGTATTTCGAGAACTCAAACAGCCGCAGCAGAATGTCCGACGTAATGTAATAAGGAAGATTGCCAACCACTTTCACCGGTTCCGGCTTGACCTCAATCCCCGGCCGTCCCAATCCCGGCTTCGGCCCAAAGAGCGACTCGAAATCGATAGACAGCACGTCGGCCTCGATGACCTCCACATTCCGCGACATCCCAAACTTCAGCCGAAGTTGCGCTGCCAGCACTCGATCCAGTTCCACTGCGATCAGCCGCCGTGCACGTTTTGCCAGCAGGGAAGTCAGAATCCCGCGCCCCGGCCCGATTTCAAGCACAGTGCTCTGCGAAATATCTCCCAGAGCGCCGACTATGCGTGCCGCCGCATCCTCGCTGTCGAGGAAATGTTGTCCCAATTTAGGCTTGGTTTGCGGACGATGCGCAGAAGCTACCTTTGGCACGTTGACCCTCACCCCCTCGGGAAGTAGACTTTCCTGTCGGTTCTCGCATCTTATTCTGTCCGACAAGTCCTCTGGTTCCATTCATCATAACGTGCGCGGCCAAAACACGCGCGCGGGAGGTTCCGCACTCATGAATATCTCGTTCGTCGCTTCTGAAGGCGTTCCATTCTCAAAAACGGGTGGCCTTGCCGATGTCGTTGGCGCCCTGCCTCGAGCCCTGGCTGCCCTCGGACATCAGGTCAGCGTCTACCTTCCTCGCTATCGCCAGACCAAGCTCTCCGACGCAACCACCGTCGTCCGCAGTGTCACCGTCCCGTTTGATGATGAATACCGCTTTGCCTCGGTGGTCGCCGGTCCCAGTCAGGGAAACATCAAATTTTATTTCGTCGAATATCCGCCATACTTCGATCGCGATGCCCTCTACGGAACTGCTGCAGGAGACTATCCCGACAATGCCGAGCGCTTCGCCTTATTCTCCCGAACCGTGCTCGAAGCCTCGAAGATCCTCGGTGTCCCGCAAATCTTCCATTGCCATGACTGGCAATCGGCGCTCGTTCCGGTCCTTCTGCGAACTATTTACGCCGAGGACCCCGCTTTCCGCGATGTCGGCACCGTCTTTACCATTCACAACATGGGATATCAGGGCCTGTTCCCGCCAGAAACGCTTCCCCTGCTTATGCTCCCCTGGGATCTCTTCACCATTTCGAAAATGGAGTTCTTCGGACAGGTCAACTTCCTCAAAGGCGCGCTCACGTACTCCGACTTCATCACCACGGTGAGCAGGAAATACAGTCAGGAAATTCAAACCGCTGAATATGGATTTGGTCTCGAAGGGGTCCTCCGCGATCGCGCCGCCACCGTCACGGGAATCCTCAATGGTGTTGACTACGACGAATGGAGCCCCCAGACTGACAAATTCGTTACTGCGAAATTCTCCCCGCAGGATCTTTCCGGCAAAGCCAACGACAAGGCAGACCTCCTTGCCGCCTTTGGAGTCAAGAACGCAGACCCCAAGCTTCCGGTCATCGGCATTGTCTCCCGCTTTGCCGCCCAGAAAGGTTTTGACCTGATCTCCCAAGTCGCTGACCGCCTCGCCCGTGAAGAGATGATCATCGTCGCCCTCGGCGCCGGCGACAAAGCTTACGAGGAGATGTTCCAGCGCCTGCATAAACAATTTCCGAACAAGATCGCGGTCAAAGTCGCCTACGACAATGCCATCGCCCACAAGATCGAGGCCGGCGCCGACATGTTCCTCATGCCTTCGCGTTACGAACCCTGCGGCCTCAACCAGATCTACAGCCTGAAGTACGGCACCGTTCCGATCGTCCGCGCTACCGGCGGCCTCGACGACACCATCGAGCCTTGGGACGCCCGTACCGGCAAAGGTACCGGCTTCAAGTTCACCGAATACAACGGCGAGTCGCTACTGCTCACCGTCAGAGCCGCGCTGCAAGCCTATCGTGACCAGACTTCGTGGCAGGTTCTCATGCGCAATGGCATGAACAAAGATTTTTCCTGGAACGCCTCAGCCCGCGAATACGGCAAGATCTACGAAAAGGTAAAGCAGATGCGCAGTACCCCGTCTGTACCTGAAAAGGTCTTGGTGTAATAGCGCACGTGGGGACAGCCGCCTCGGCTGTCCTCCGAGCACACCGGCTATCGGCGCGGTCTAAGGACTCCGCCTCCCTTATGCTGGTCTACGGAAGGCCAACCGCGCATACCCCAAAGCCACTCCCAGCGCCCCATATACCGCAGCATTCATCGCAGCGAGCATGAAGAAGATCTCCACCGGTCCGGGATCATACGTCATCTTCACGAAATACAGCGGACACAGCGGAAACATGAATCCCGGATCGAGATTCCATCGGTTTGGAGCGAAATAGGCAAACACCGCCACCAGATAAAAAATTGCTGCGAATCCTCCGAGCACTTTCAGCGGGAATGAAAATAAGCGCGCATCATCCCGATCTCGTTTGCCCAACTTCGCGAGCCACGACCGGGGCAGCAATCCCACCAACACGCTGAACACGCCCACCGCTCCGAGCGCAACCGCATACACGATCCATTCACTCTGCACGGGCAGTTCTGTGCCTCGCAACAATACATAAGGAGCGCAGGTGACGAGCGAAACCAGCCCGCAGATAACAAAAATGGTGCGGGCTGTTGCCCTGGTCGCGCGTCCTGCCATGCGGGGCATTCTAACAGTGTCGTGGGTGCCACTCCTATGGCTAGTCAGGGCGTCGCTAAACAGCCGTTGCTACAGCTCATTTGCTCCCCACTTGCGAAGCGCCCGTTGGGCCCGCGTCCTTCAGATGATTCGATTCGACCCCGAACGCCAATAGCACATTCCCGTCCATCGCATTCGTATAGCCGGTATTCACGTACACCATCCCGCTTACAACGGCCGGTCCAGCGCCGTTCAGAGATCCCCCGTGACCTCGCACGCCATTCGTTGTCGGAAAATTCTGTGCCGTGTTGAAATCCCAAATCACATCTCCGTCGACCACGTCGTACGCCCGCAAGTGTCCGTCGAGGGATCCTGCGAACAATACGCCCGGAATCAGCGTGGGAGGCGCCATCTGCGCAGCGCTGCATCCGAACTGCCCGACACATGCAGGCTTCGGAGGTTCTGCATGCCATATTTTCTTCCCCGAACGCAAGTCGAGCGCGAACACCCCTCCTCCAATCAGCGGATTGTCAAAGTTGTAGTCCGAGATCGGAAAGTACGCATGCCGGCTGTCGGCTGCTCCGCCCCACTCAATTCCGCCTAACGGTCCGCCCTGCCCTACGCGCGTCTTCCATAGCAACGCGCCGCGACGCTCTGGATCGAGCCCGTAAACCATCCCGGATTTCTGCGCCAGCACCAGTACGCTTCTTCCACCTGCAATCGATCGCAGAATCGGCGGCGATCCGAAATCGTAATCGTCTCCTCGCGCCTCCGGACAGTTATCCTTTTTCTCCGCGACGCAACCGCTGTTCCACACATCCTTCGCGGTAAGCTGCCGGGACCACAGTTTCTTTCCACTTTTCATGTCGAAGGCCATTATCGCGTCTGAAGAATCCGTCGGCGGATCTGAATAATTGTTTCCCGTCGCTACATAGATCGCATGCCGCTTCAGATCCGCCGTCGGCGTGGACCAAACCGCTACGCCGGAAGGCCCGGAATATTGCACCCCCTGCGGACTTTTCCTTGTCGGCTGCGGCGTTTGTTCGATGGTGTAAGTTTTCCAGATCTCTTTTCCCGTTGTCGTATCAAGCGTGACCACACTCCCCCGGAACGTGCAGCACGGATAAGCCGGATTCGCTGACGCGCCCTCCTCGCCCGACGAGATTGGAACGTACAACCGGTTTCCGACAAGTAGAGGCGATCCCGTGATTCGCGCTGCTGGATGCGACTCCGGATGTGCTTGCCAGAGTACCGACCCGTCCTCGACCTTGAGCGCGTAAACATTTCCATTCGTGTCGCCAAAGAACGCTGCGGTGCCTCGATTTCCAATCGAGATCGCTGTCTTTACCGTCGCCGGCGCCTTGAACATCCACCATAGGCAGCCTGTTGCCGAATCGAGCGAGTACACGGTGCCGTCTTCACTTCCCACAAACAGCCGTCCCGCATAGGAGGTAGGTTGTCCGAAGGTTGCCGCCGCACCAGGAAATCCAAAAGCCCACTTCAGCTTGAGCGACGGAACATCCTGGCGGCTCAGCCCCGCAACCTTGGCCGATTGATATCGGCTGTTTTCTGGATCCGCTCCCCAGCCCGACCATACCGGCGGGTTTGGCGGAGGATCGAGATCCCGCGCGCAGTATCCCGTAATCGCCGCAACGGCGGAGTCGGGTCCGGCCAGGAACGTGGCAATTGAAGTTTTCTGCGCCTTCGACAGAAGCTTCCCTTCAAATTTCATCGGCCCGGAGTCAAGCGCTGCAAGAATCGTACGTTTCGACATGCGATGAAGTTCCTGCGGCGCAGGTGCGCGCATGTCGTTGTGTGGGCTGTGGCAGCCCACGCACCTTTGTGCGAATAAATCCGCTCCATCGGGCAGCGGCGCTTTCTGCTTCCGCGAACAACCAGCGAGAGCGAGAAATCCAGCCAAGAAAATTGCGGTGCCAACGAAACGCAGGCCATGGCTGCCAGACGCTGAATGTGCAAAGAATTGCTTCTGAATTGAGTGCACCGCTGTCCGCATATATTAGAAAACTGAGCTACTTGGATGCGGCATCAAGCCTTTGCGAATGGCTCGCAAATGTAGAGATTTCGTAAAGATTGTTCACGGCAGAATCTCGGCGATCATGAAAGGCCAAATCTCTACCAGAGTTTCCGTATTGACCTGATCGAGTGGCCGTGTCTGCAGCACTATCTCGGAAACTTTCAGTGTCAAGAATCCGACCTTCAGTCTTCCCACAGAACATTCCGTGCCTGTGCGAACCCGAAAGCACGCTTCGCCACCCGCTGCTAAAATTCGAGCAGTATGGCTGCCGCGAACCAGCCCGCCTTTCCCCGCACTATCTTCCACGTAGATATGGATGCGTTCTTCGTTTCAGTGGAAGAGCTCTTCGATCCCTCGCTGAAGGGACAGGCAGTCGTTGTGGGAGGCCAGCGCCACGAACGCGGGGTGGTCTCTGCTGCCTCTTACGAAGCTCGCAAGTTCGGCGTTCACTCCGCCATGCCGCTGCGGACCGCGGCTAAGCAATGTCCGCACGCCATCTTTGTCGACGGACATCCCGAGCGTTATCGCGAGTGTTCCGGCAAGGTTTATAAAGTTCTCGGCGCCTTCACTCCCCAGGTCGAAATGGCTTCCATCGACGAAGCCTACCTCGATATGACAGGTACTGAGCGCCTTCACGGGCCGCCCCTCAAAGCCGCGCACAATTTGCATCAGCGAATGAAGTCCGAAACTGGCCTGAACTGTTCTGTCGGCATCGGAACCTCACGCCTCGTCGCCAAAGTTTCCTCCGGCCAGGCCAAGCCCAACGGCGTCCTCTATATCCTTCCCGGCGAAGAGGCGAAATTTCTGGCGCCGCTCGACGTACGCGAGATTCCCGGCGTCGGCAAGGTGATGGAGACTCACCTTCATGCGCTCGGCATCAAGAAAGTCGGAGACCTGTCTAAACTTGCAGATGGCGAGCTCGAAGATCGCTTCGGAAAGTGGGGCCTGGCTCTAGCCGGAAAAGCCCGCGGCGAAGATGCTGGAGGCTGGTTCGATTCGGAAGTCGGCGCCGACCTGGACGCTAAATCCATCAGCCACGAGCACACCTACAACGAAGACACGGCGGATATTGCCCGGCTGGAATCGACGCTCACGCGCCTCTGCGAGATGGTTGGTCGCCGTCTCCGCGAATCTAGCTTCCACGCGCGCACCATTCAACTCAAGCTGCGCTACAAGGATTTCACCACGATTACTCGCGCTCACACGCTGCCCAACCCAACGCAACTCGATACAGAAATCTTCGAGGCCATACGGATTCTTTTTCGGAAGAATTGGAAGAAGGGAATTCAAATACGCCTGCTTGGCGTGCAGGCTTCGCAGTTCACAAATCAAGGAGCGCAAATTGATTTGCTGGACGGAAATCGTCAGCAACGTTGGAAAGATGCGCTAGCAGCAGCCGACAAGCTGCGCGACAAGTACGGAGAATCAAGCGTAGGTCTCGCTGCGGGTCTCCGCGGCAGCTTCCGAGAACGCACCCACGAAAACCCCGCCAGCCTCCCTGGCAAATCAAAGAAAAAACAAACAGAGGATTAAATCTCGAATTGAAACTAGAGAAAAGGGACGGTGTCATCCTGAGCGAAGCGAAGGGCCTATGCACTTTGCGGGCAGCTCATAACATCTCCCCCTCTTCGCGCCCCTGAATCTGCACCAGCGAAGGCTTCTTCCCAACGAAGCGCGCTCCCTCTTGCCATCGGTTCGGAGTATTCGTTTCGCCTGTCAGCTTTCGCACGGCCGAACCCACATTCAGCGAACTCTGCACCATGTGTCCAACCTTCAAGGGCCCGGCAATCTTCACATCCCGAATCCAATGCAGTGCGCTGCTGATGCTGCATCCGCACTGGCTGCAGTCCGGATTCCCTCCAAACACACACGGTTCCACATGTGTCCGCAGATCAGCCGAGTAGTTCATCGACATTTTCGAAAACAGGCAATCGTCCGGATTCTTTGGAGGCTTCACAAATGCCCGCGCCATTCCTTCCGGCAGCAGCAGTTTCTTGTAGGTTTTCCGCAGCCGCGGCAGTTCCAGCGCAATGCGTTCGCGATCCGCCGGGAGCAATCGTTCCGGGCTCTCTTCGCCCATCTGCGGGCTATAAAGGCTCACCCATATGTGATCCACTTCGCGCCGCGTATTCCAGAACGCAACATACTCCTCGAGATAAGAAGTCCGCTCCAGCATCGGCCGCGTGATTACCCAATGCACATTGATCGATCGCCCTTCAATGTTTTTCAGAATGCGCTCGTACGTCGCCGGTTTGCGCCGCTCGTCGTGGTGCTCAGGAAGTCCGTCGACCGAAACCGCAACGCGCAGACGAGGAATCTCCATCCACGCCTGTGGAATCGCGATCACGCCGCTGGTCACGACCATCGAGAACACGCCCATCTCACTCAGCGCGGGCAGAATGCGATCCAGTTCTCGATGTCGAATCATCGGCTCGCCACCGACCAGCGATACGTGCATCGGCTTATGACGGCGCACCAAGTCGATAACGCCGTTGACGAGCGACTCCCCGCGAAAATCGCTCAATTCACGCAGCGTCGTTTCGCCGCCCAGGTGGCTGTCTCCGTACGCATAGCACCCTGGACAACTTAAGGGACACTCGCGCGTAATCTCAATTGACAGCATCGGAACATGACCGTTGAGAACGCGCCACCAGGCTCGCGCTAGATCGCGCGGGCCAAGACTGGAACCGGATGTTACTGCTGACATATATGTAATCTTTGGATGCGTGATCAGCCGTCACGGGTTCGCTCTCACTCCATCTTCGTGAAACTTCTCCGCCTTCGTGAAACTTCGTGCCCTTTGTGGTAAATGCCGTTTGCCGGGGATCTTCGCGGCGCCCTCCTTGACCTGTTATGCTCCGCAAACTAAGATTCCCCTTCTCTTCTAACTGCCGTCATTTGAAGTGATTCGGAGCCTCAAACATGCGCAGATTGTTTTCTCTTGTCATTGTTGTGGTAATGGGATCGGTCTTTCTTCACGCAGCTCCATCCGATCCTCCTCTCCTGCTCCGTTTTCCCACCGTCAGCAAAACCCAAATCGTCTTCAACTATGCCGGTGATCTCTGGATCGTCAGTCGTGACGGCGGCGACGCGCGCCGCTTGACCTCCGGCATTGGCACCGAAGCTCTTCCTTTTTTCTCTCCGGATGGCTCAATGATCGCCTTCACCGGCGAATACGATGGGAATCTCGATGTCTACGTCGTGTCTGCTTCGGGCGGCATTCCGCGCCGTCTCACGTATCATCCAGCTGACGAATACGTTGCCGGATGGACTCCCGACGGCAAGAAGATTCTCTTCAGCTCCTGGGCCAACAGCTTCATGCACTTCGAGGATCAGCTGTATACGGTCCCGGTAGACGGAGGCTTTCCTACGGCACTGCCGCTTCCCATCGCCGAAGACGCATCGTTCTCGCCCGACGGATCGCACATCGCTTACGTGCCTCATCCCAAGTGGCAGCAAGCCTGGAAGCGCTATCACGGCGGTCAAACCACCCCGATCTGGATTGCCGATCTCAAAGATTCCAGCATCATCAAGGTTCCGCGCGAGAACTCGAACGACCACCACCCGATGTGGATCGGTGACACTGTTTACTTTCTCTCCGATCGTAATGGTCCGGTCAGCCTCTTCGCCTATGACACGAAGACGAAGCAAGTGACCGAAGCTCTGCACAGCGATGGCCTCGACTTCAAGACTGCCACCGCGGGTCCCGACGCGATCGTCATCGAGCAGTTCGGAGCCATCAAGCTCTACGACCTGCAATCGCATCAGGCAAAGAACATCAGCATTCACGTCGAAGGCGATCTAGAAGCTGTGCGTCCGCACTTTGCCAAGGTCGAGCCCAAACGTATACAGAACTTCAGCATCTCGCCGACCGGCGCTCGCGCTGTCTTTGAAGCCTGGGGTGAGATCTTCACTGTCCCCACTGATAAGGGAGACATTCGCAATCTCACGCACAGTCCGGCTGTAGCCGATCGCGATCCCACGTGGTCGCCCGATGGAAAGTCCATCGCCTACTTCACCGATGAATCCGGCGAATACGAATTGGCCATTCGCGACCAGAATGGACTTGGCAATGTCCGTCGCATCAATCTCGGCAATCCGCCATCGTTCTTCTACACGCCGACCTGGTCGCCTGACAGCAAGAAGATCGCCTACATCGATAAGCGCCTGCAGTTGTGGTACCTGGACCTCGACAACCCCGCGCCGAAACTCATCGACACCGACTATTACTGGACCTTCGCGCCCAACTCCATCAGCCAGACCTGGTCGCCCGACAACAAGTGGATCGCGTACATCCGTCAGCTTCCCAGCGGATTGCATGCGGTCTTCGTCTACTCCCTCGAGCAGGGCAAATCGTTCCAGATCACCGACGGCATGAGCGACGCCCTCAATCCGGTATGGGATAAGAACGGCAAGTATCTCTACTTCACTGCTTCTACCAATATCGCGCTGACGACCGCGGGTCTCGACATGTCGAGCGACGAGCATCGCGTCACGCGCAGCGTCTACGTTGCGGTGCTCAGCAAGGACGAGAAGTCGCCACTGGCGCCCGAAAGCGACGAAGAGAAACCCAAGGACGAGAAGAAGCCCGATCAGGACAAAGACAAAGACAAAGCAAAAGACCAGGCCAACGACAAGGACAAGACGAAAGACAAACACAAACCCGGCGATACAACGGCAGCCGACAAAGGCAAAGACGACAAAGATAAAGACAAAGACAAGAAGGACGAAGCCGTCGTCGTGAAGATCGACATCGACGGCATCAGCCAGCGCATCCTCTCTTTGCCGATTCCTGACAAGAATTACCTGAACATGCTTCCCGGGAAATCAGGGATCTTGTTTCTGGCAGAAGGGCCGATGGTCATGACGGAGGATCCAAGTCCGAGTCAGACCATCCAGAAGTTCGATCTCAGCAAGCGCAAAGTCGATAAGGCTCTCGAAGATGTGAACGACTTCACTGTCTCCTTCGATGGCGAGAAGATCCTCTACCGCAAAGGCGAATCGTGGTCGACCGCTTCTGCGGATGATGGACCCAGCGGTCCGCCGAAGCCTGGCTTCGGTCCGCTCAAACTCGATGGATGGGAAGTCTACGTCGAGCCGCGCGCCATGTGGAAGCAGATCTACAACGAAACCTGGCGCATCGAACGCGACTTCTTCTACGACCCGCACTATCACGGACTCGATCTCGAGAAGGCCAAGAAGAAATACGCGCCTTATCTCGACGGCATCGCCTCACGCGACGAACTCACGTATCTATTCCAGGAATGTCTCGGAGAGATGACAGTCGGCCACATGTTCGTCGGCGGCGGCGAGAAGCCGGAGACGAAGAAGGTCAAAGTCGGATTGCTCGGCGCCGATTACAGTCTCGAAAATGGCCGCTACCGTTTCGCTAAAGTCTTCAATGGGGAGAATTGGAATCCCGGCAACGAAGCTCCGCTCACCCAACCGGGAGTGAACGTCAAAGCGGGCGAATATCTTCTCGCGGTGAACGGCCGCGATCTCCACTCCAGCGACAACATCTACAGCTTCTTCGAAGAGACAGCAGGGAAGCAAGTCGTCCTCAAAGTTGGCGCGAATGCTGATGGAAAGGACTCGCGCGATGTTACGGTCGTTCCCGTCGAGAGTGAAGAGAGTCTTCGCCATCTCGCTTGGATCGAGAGCAACCGGCGTCGCGTCGACGAAGCCACGGGCGGTCGCGTCGCCTATGTCCACGTTCCCAATACGGCGGGCGAAGGCTACACGAGCTTCAACCGCTACTTCTTCTCACAGGTGGGCAAGGACGGAGCCATCATCGACGAGCGCTTCAACGAAGGCGGGCAGCTGGCCGACTACATCGTCGATCATCTGCGGCGTCCGCTGATGAGCAAGGTCGTCACGCGCGACGGCCACGACTGGTCGAGCCCTTCGGAAGCGATCTACGGCCCGAAGGTGATGATGATCAACGAAATGTCAGGTTCAGGCGGCGACGCGTTGCCGTGGTATTTCCGCAAAGCAGGCATCGGTCCTCTCATTGGCAAGAAGACGTGGGGAGGACTTGTCGGCATTGGCGGATATCCAGAGCTGATCGATGGCGGACATGTTACCGCGCCGCGCGCCGCGATCTACGGCCTCAATGGCGACTGGGAAGTGGAGAACCACGGCATTGCGCCTGATGTTGAAGTCGATCTTGAACCCGCCGCGTGGCGCTCGGGACGCGATGCGCAACTCGAGAAGGCCATCGAGGTAGTGATGCAGCAGTTGAAAGAGCATCCGCTGCCTGAGATCAAGCGTCCGCCTTATCCGAATTATCACGAGCATGACGATCTGGGAGCGAAGTAACAACCTGTTATTGATCCTGGGAGATTGAACATGTTGCGACCTATTCTGCTGGTGTTTCCTCTGATTCTCGTTCTGGTTGTTGCGTCGGGCATGCGATCGTCGTCCGCGGCGCGCGGCGTTTTGCTCGTGGCCAACAAGGGTGATCAGACGCTTGGGATCATCGATCCGGATTCCGGCAAGACGATAGGAACCGTTGCGGAAGGCGGAAATACGGGGCACGAAGTGATCGCTTCTCCAGATGGAAAGCTGGCCTACGTTCCCATCTATGGCGATTCCGGCGTCGGCAAACCGGGTAGCGATGGCAGCAATCTTGTCGTCATCGATATCAAGACGCGCAAGATTGTGGGCAACATTGATTTCGGACATGGCGTTCGTCCGCATTGCCCGATGATTGGCCCGAAGGATGGATTGCTTTACGTCAGCACCGAACTCGACAACTCAATCACGGCAATCGATCCGCATACGCTGAAGATCGTCGCCTCGATTCCAACCGGGAAGCCCGAATCCCACATGTTCGCCATCACCAGCGATGGACATTATGCGTGGACGACGAACGTGGGATCGGGAACAGTGTCGGTGCTCGATCTGCAAGCTCGCAAGACTCTCGACATCCTCTCGATCGCGCCAGTCGTGCAGCGGATCGCGCTTTCGGTGGACGATCGTCTTGCATTTACCTCCGATCAGTCGAAGGCGCAACTCGCGGTGATCGATACCGCGACACGCAAAATCAAGACGTGGGTTCCGTTGCCTGGAACTGGTTATGGAACAGCTCCAACTCCGGATGGAAAATGGCTGGTGATCGCAATGCCGAGCGCTCACAAAGTCGGAGCGCTGAACTTGAAGACGATGAAGATCGACCATGTGATCGACGTTCCGGCAGCGCCGCAGGAAGTGCTGGTTCGTCCCGATGGAGGTGTCGTATACGTGTCGTGCGACGCGAGCAAGAAAGTCGCAGAGATCCGTACATCGGATTGGACCGTTTCGCGGCTGATCGATGCGGGCGCAGGCGCGGATGGTCTTGCCTGGGCGCGTCAGCCATAATTTTTTCTAAAAGCTTTCGCTGAACGGGCGTTTTTTTTCCCGCTTTAGGGGAGGTTTACCTTTTAGCACCCCGGCCCCCCTCCCCCCTGGTCTTCTGGAATCATGAGGTTAGCGAGAAATCGCAAAGTAATCTAAGGGCTGCAATCACTTACGGGCAAAATCTTGAGCCGTAAGGTTTTATGCGATCGCAGCTTCCATCTGCGGAAACCGCGCGGCGGAGCGATCATCGGACAAATTGCCGGTTCAGCACAAGGGCAGATGTCACATCGGGCTGTGGAAAAGAAATGAGAGTCCAGCGGTGAGCGCTCCAATTTCACTCATGGCTCGAAGAAACACGAATCAGACTTGCTGTTGGTTCCGGCGCGAATGAATGTCGTGAGAAAAATCATGGATTGGTCTCGAATCCACGTTGCGAACCAGTTGTGACAAACTGCATTCCTCCTCGCGCCCGCTGGCGTGCGGTAGGATGACAGCATGACCACTGACTCGTCTGAGCGGTGGCGCCAGATTCAGGGGATATTCCAGGAAGTCTTAAAGGTGGCGCCGGAGCGTCGGCCTACGTTCCTCGATGAGAGGTGCGGGGGAGACGCCGAAGTGCGTGCAGGCGTCGACAGCCTGCTCTCCGCGGTAGAACACTCGGGCGACGGTTCGCGACCGCCTCCGGAGACGCGGGTCAAGGGCAAGGAACGGCGGGCGCTGCTCGCTCCCGGGACGCGAGTGGCTCACTACAAAATCGCTTCCATGCTCGGAGCCGGCGGGATGGGCGAGGTCTACCTGGCCGAAGATCTGCGGCTACGCCGAAAGGTCGCGCTCAAGATCATCGGACAGCAGGTCGCGATCGACGAGCGAAGCAGGCGGCGCTTTGAACACGAAGCTCAGGCAGCCTCGGCGCTAAACCATCCCAACATTCTCACGGTTTACGAATTCGGCCAGTTCAACGGCTTGCACTTTATCGCGTCGGAGTTCGTCGAGGGCATCACACTTCGCCACAAGATGCTCGTTAGCAAACTGGATTTGAACACGGCAATCGACATCTCGACGCAGATTGCGAGCGCGCTGGCGGCCGCGCACGATGGCGGAATCGTCCATCGTGACGTCAAGCCCGACAACGTGATTGTGCGCTCGGATGGAATCGTTAAGGTTGTTGATTTCGGCATTGCGAAACTTGGCGGAGCGTTTGCTGCCGACACCGTGCAGGCTTCGGCGGTGACATCATCGATTAGCCAGCCGGGGATGGTGTTGGGTACGGCGAAGTATATGTCGCCAGAGCAGGCGCGCGGCGTCGAGATCGATGCGCGCAGCGACATTTTCAGCCTGGGCTCGGTAATGTACGAGATGGTCACGGGGAAAGAAGCGTTTGGAGGCGAGACCAGCAGCGACGTGATCGCGGCAATCTTGAAGACGGAGCCAACGCCTCCGCTGGAATCTTCACCCGACCTGCCGTATGAAATAGAACGCATTATCAGCAAAGCCCTACGCAAGGAGCGCGAGAGCCGCTACCAGTCGGTGCGAGATTTGCTGATCGATCTCCAGGATTTCAAGAAAGAGTTCGATTTTCAGGCGAAGCTGCAGACCGGCAGCAAGCCAGAGCGTTCTACAACAGGATCCAGCTGGCGGCATACCGAACCGGTGGCAGTTTCTTCTGGCCGGGAAATCTCGCACGGCAAGTGGTTACTGGCGGCTGCTGTCACGCTGGTAGTAGCAATCGCCGCGGCCGGGATTTTCTATCAACACCGATCGAGCACACGCAGTGAGTTGGCGCGGGCGCGCACACTCGCTGTGCTTCCATTCCAAAATCTGAAACCCGACCCCGAAACCGACTTCCTCGGATTTTCACTGGCCGACGAGATTATCACCAAGCTTGGATATGTAAAGACGTTGACGATTCGTCCCTCGTCGTCGGTCGAGAAATACAGGAATCAAACGATCGATGCGAAGAAGGTCGCCGCCGATTTGAATGTCGATACATTGCTGACCGGTAGCTTTATGAAAGATGCCGACCAGTTGAGAATCACGACCCAGCTGATCGACGTTTCTCTCGACAAGATTTTGTGGCAAGACGTGCTCGACGTGAAGTACGACAAGTTGCTTACGGTGCAGGACCGCGTCTCGCAGCAGATCATCAAGGAACTGGAAGTGAATTTGTCGCCGGCGGAGGCCGAGAACCTTTCTCCGGAGAAGCCGATCAATAGCCTCGCCTATGAATATTATTTACGTGGCGTGGATTTGTATTCGCTGAACGATTTTCCGGCCGCAATCGGGATGCTTGAGAAGTCTACGGAGATTGAGCCGAAATATGCGCCCGCCTGGGCGCACCTGGGCCGTGCCTATACAACGCATGCGTCGCTGCAATTTGGCGGGCGCGATGATTACAAGAAAGCACAGGCGGCTTACGAACGAGCGATTGCGCTGAATCCTGCACTGGTCGAGCCGCGCATCTACATGGCGAACTTATATACAGACACGGGTCGCGTGGAGCAGGCGGTGCCGCTGTTGCGGTCTGTGTTGATAGATAGCCCGAACAATGCCGAGGCGCACTGGGAACTCGGTTACGCGTACCGCTTCGCCGGGATGCTTGATGAATCGCTGGCCGAGAGCCAACAGGCGCGGCAAATCAATCCGCAGGTCAAGATTAATAGTTCAGCGATGAACAGTTATTTGTATCTGAGCCAGTACAAGGAATTTCTGCAAAGCCTGCCGGTGAACGATTCGGCGTACATCCTGTTCTATCGCGGTCTTGGGGAATATTACTTGAACGAGGGCGATGAAGCCGGGCGCGATTTCGATCGGGCGTACGAGCGGGATGCGTCGTCGTTTCCGGCGGCGATCGGCAAGTCGATCAGCTACTCGATCCACCACGACAATACGCGCGGCCTGCAGCTTCTAAGGCAGACGGAAAGCAAGATGGAGGAGCGCGGAGTTAGCGACGCTGAAGGGATGTATAAAATCGCGCAAGCCTATGCCGTACTCGGAGACAAGATTTCGGCGCTGCGCCTTCTGCGCAAGAGCATTGACAGCGGATTCTTCTGCTATCCCTACTTAATTCATGATCCGCTGCTACAAGGTCTTCACAGCGAGCATGAATATCAGGAATTGATGAGCCAGGCCCTTCACCGTCACGAGCAGTTTAAAGCTTCTTTCTTCCAGCGTGCGCGAATAGCGAATCGCGCGACCTCCGTTCTATAATCGCGTCCGAACTTTTCATATGATTCACAGAACGTATGTTCTGCAATAAAGTGGAAGGCCAAGAACCTCGAACGAGCCTTCAGAATTGTGGGAAAGACATGAAACGCATCTTTTTGATCACAGTTGTGGCATTAAGTTTCGGCGCGGTCTACGCGGCCTTGATTCCAATGATGGGCGGACCAGAGAGTTCAGCGAGCGCCGCCGCAGGGAAGACATCGAATGTCGAGGTGCCCGGCACGAAAGAATGGGTAGATACAAACATTGATGTGCGCGGCGGAGCAAAGCTGCGTTTCACTGCGACGGGAAGCATCACGTATCCGGTAGATACGTCTTATGAGGGTAAGTCGCGAACCGCGGGCACGTTCGGTCCTGACGGACTGCCGCGAGGTTTTGCGGACTTGATCCATCAGTACGCAGTGGGCAGCGCGGGTCACGGAGCTCTTATTGGGCGCATCGGCACGCAGGATTATGCCCAGGCATTTCTGATTGGAGCTTCCAAAGAGTACGACGTTCCGGTGGCCGGCCGTTTGTACCTGGGACTCAATCAGAGTGCGAAAGACGCGGAGGTGGCAACGGGAACTTTTCAGGTAAAGATCGAAATTCTGGATGAAGGTTCGGGGGATGCCGCGGGAATTGGAGGTCCGGTGGAAACGCGCGTACCGGGCATCACTCCGGAGCTGCTAGCGAAGATTCCGCGGCGCGTGTCGGATCCCGCGAAAAATCCCGGCGACATGGTCAACATTCTGATCGTCGGCACCCAGGAGCAAGTGGTGAACGTGTTCACGACCGGGGGATGGGTGAAGGTCGATCAGACCGTGAAGAATACGGCCATGAACGCGATCATGGAGTCGATCGAGAAGAAAGATTATCTGACGATGCCGATGAGCACGCTGTATCTGTTCGACCGGCCGCAGGATTACGGCTTCGCGCACGCCGAGCCGGTGAAAGTTGCGATGTCGCGGAACCATTTGCGCGTATGGAAATCGGCATTCGTTGTCGATGGCCGGCCGCTATGGTGCATCGCGGCGACCCATGATATCGGATTCGAACGCGACCAGCGGAACAATGGGCTCACGCACAAGATCGATCCGGCGATCGACGGCGAGCGCGAATATGTGAATGGAACGCTCTCGGGTACTGGACTCGTCGCGCAACGCGATCACGTCACGCCAGCCGATCCGCTGACTACAGCCAAGACAGCCACGGGCGGGGAGTTCCATTCTGATGGGCGCATCCTGGTGCTGGTCCTGAAGAACGTCACGCCTACGGCGAACTGACTCGCGGAACAAGCACTACTGCCATTCCAAATAACGAAGGCCGGGTATCCCGGAAGTGTTTCCGGATCCCGGCCTGCGTCTTAGTGCACCTTGGTGTAGAAGTCGTGAACGGCAGCGATGGGGTTCGTTGCTGAGCTGGGCGGCACAGTGGATGCTGTGCCGTCCTTAGCCTTTGCAGAGATTCGTTAGTTACCGCCCGTGGTCGAGTTCGCGGCGGTCGCGGCCGGAACAACGGCGGGCGTGTTGCCGGCACCGAAGCGAGCCAGACGTGGGAAGAAGGGCGTGACTTCGAACGGCATCTTGTCGCGCGCCGAGGTGATGGCGACCGGAGCCGTCTTCACCATTTCCGCCTTATCGTCCCAGGGATTGATCTTCACGCGTCCACCCAACGGCAGCGCCGCGATCTGATCAAGCTTGTTGTTGTCGAGTGCTGGACCGAGCGTGGCCAGAGCCGTCAGACGATTGACCGTCCCGTTTTCCGCCAGCGGGTTGCCGAGGTGCGTGGTCAACAGCGCTTGCAGCTGCGGAGTGCGCTGCTGCAGAGCCTTCAGGAACAAGCCCACGTTGTCGAGCTTCTGCGCGTACGGCGAGTTCTTCAGGAGTTCGACAGCCTTCTTGTCGGCGGCCGCTTCTTCTTCCGGAATGTGTTTGAAGCCGAGGTTCTGATAAGTGCCTTCGTCGGAGAAGAGCATGCGGTCGTTGAACGCATACTTGGACCCGAGGTTGTGGCCGAGCACGATGTGCGCGAGCTCATGGGAGAGCACGGCAGCGAGGCTGGCCTCATCCGGAAGCACGTCGATCAAACCACGGCTGATGACGATGGTATTTCCCACGCTGAAAGTTTCCAGCGGAGAAGTGAGCAGCACGCGCGTGCGCACGGGCCGCGGCAGATCGATGTTGTTGGTGACTTGCAGGTTGTTAACGACCGTCTGAAGAATGCGGTCGACGTCGCCTTCCGGTGCGAGCAAGCCCGCGCTGGTCAGACGCTCCACAACGTTGTCTTCCGCCTGCTGCTGCCAAACGCGCTCAGCCTGCAGCGGAGAAGCGTCCTGTGCGGCGGCGCTCTCGTCGGTCACGCTGTCGACGCGAATGTTCGTCAACTCGTCGTCCTTGCCACCCTTCTTCAGGTCGTATCCCCAGATGCGGGTCTGCGCCTTGAAAGCAACTTTATTCTTCACGCCAGCGCTGAAGTCGCCTTCTTCGCTATAGATGAATGCAGGCACCCAGTAGCCAGGGATCAGGTTCAAGCGCCAGCTATCCATGTGGAAGAAGTAGGAATTGCGCGGTTGCGGAGCATACGTGCCGTTCAAGCGCACGATGTTGAAAGCTTGATCTTCAACCCAGATGCGTCCGAGGAAGCGTCCCCGGCCGGAGTTCTTCTTGGGCGTGACATCGAACACGAGGCAGCGCACGTCGCCGAGGAATTCGCGGCGAGCGTAGTGGAAGTCATAGTGTTCGCGGTCGAAATCGGTGCGGTCGGCGTAGACCATCCACGAAAAGCCCATGGGCTGGTACTGGACCTTGTAGAGCTTCTGGAAACCGCCGAGCAGACGGGCCTGCATGCCCTTCTCTTCTTCCTTCAGGTAGTCCTTGCGATCGACGCTCTCGCCCATATCCAGACGGCCGAGGAAATAGTGGTCGGCGCTGGGCACGGGTCCGAGTTGCGGATCAGCCTGCAGATTCTGCAGATAGGTCTCAACCACCGGCGTCCGGTTGGAGAGAACCTTGATCAGACCATGCTCGCGCTCGATGAACAGGTTCACGACCTGGTCCATCGTGGTCGGCGTGGGCAACACCGCGGGCTGCGGAATTGCGGCCTGCGCCGGAGCAGCGGGCGATGGCGCCGGTTGCGACGCTTGCGCGGCATCCGGAGCGGGCGATGGTGCGGACGGCTGTGAATCCGCCGCTTGCTGTGCGGTCGCGCTTAAGGATGTCAGCAAGGCCGCCGTCAGAATCCAATTCGATGTACGCATGACTCTTTTTTCTCCAAGTTCCAAACCCGAGTTCGCATCAGTACTGCTTACGACCAAACTCACTTCGCCAAAACTTTTTAGTACGCCATCTGGAACATCACGTGAACGACGGCGGTCGAATCAACCGGCTGTCCCATCCGCAGGGCCGGCTTGAACCTGATCTTGTTGGCGGCCGCGACGGCAGCTTCATCCAATCCATGTCCAAGGCCGCGCACCACGCGATTCACATGCAACGTTCCATTTGCCGAGAAGCTGACTTCGAGCAGGACTTCGCCTTCCAACTTCAGACTGCGTGCCTCGTCCGTGTAAACCGGATTCGGCTTGTAAGTGATTTCCACGGGACTTGTTGCGGGGCCGTCATTCTGCGCGATCTTCGGTCCCTGATGCACGACTTGCTCAGAGCCAAAGCCGCCGGTGGCAACCTGGCCATTAGCTGCGCGCGTTGCCAGTAGTGGCCACGCCACTGCCGAAATCTGCGCTGGCGACTGTTCCTTTGATTCCTTTTGCTCCGCCGGATCCATTGCCTTGTCCGGGGCCGGTGGGCATGTCAAACGATCCCATTGAGGCGGAGTAAAGCTTCGCACCCTGCTTGCCGGTACCCTTCAATCCATTGGGATCGCCAAAGCCGCCGGTTTGTACTTTTTCGACCGGTGCAGTCACCGTTGGAGTCTGCGAGCTGCCGCCGAAATCTCCGGTGTGGACCAGCTGCGGACGAGCAGCAGGGACCGCCAGCTTCAATTGCGGCGGTTGAAAATTGTTGACCACAACCTTGGGCGCTTCGACCGGCTGCGGTTCGACGCGACGCACGGCTTTCGGAACAACCAGCTTCGGTTGTTCGAAAACCGGCAGCTTTACTGCAGGCAGCAGTTTGGGTTTGATGGCCGGTTTCGGTTGAATGGGAGCCGGCTCCGGCCGCAACGAGGGCCGCGGAATCAGTTCGGTCACGTGGTACTGCGCCAGCTGCAGCTTTTCCGGCAGGAAAAGCCCGAGGTTGATGACAATGACCAGGAGCAACAAAACGATCCCGTAGGCCGTCGCCATCGCCCGTTTGTTGACCTTGCGTTCGGGCAGTAGTCCGAGTTGAAATCCGCCGTAAGCGTTCGCCATGCAATATCACTCCATTGGGTCCCAGCAGGGGAGAGGAACCGGGGCTTGGAGTCTCAAAAATACGGGAGATAGGACAGGGGGTAAACGTGTCCACGGCTCTTGACCTTAGGTAACCTGAGGCTCGCTTCAAAAAGGAATGGGCCCAAAACGGGCGCGGGACGGGCGTTACGGCGGATTAAGCCGTAAAGATTCGGAGAAAGCGGGAAGAAACACGGAAGGACGAGGAGGAAAACGGGAGAAGGACGGAGGCAGTGAGTCGAAAATGAAAGTGACTAGTGATTAGTGGCCAGTACAAGCTGCCATGGCTCGGGAACGGAGCTCTGACTCCTGCCCCCTTGTCGCTAATCACTAATCACTTCTTCTACCTTGCCGCCGACCGCACCGGCTCGGGCTTTAGTGGCAGCGGCACTTCGAGCGTGCCCATGCGATCGCTGGCACGGTCTCGTACCCCGACGCGGATCGATACCGCCGACACCGGAACCACCAGCGTCTGATGCACCCGAAAGAGGCCAGATTTATTCTCGCCCGACTCTGATGACGATTCCGGCATGGCGTCATTTACCACTCCATTCAGCACGCGGCCATCGTTATCAAAACCGGCCATAGCGAACTCAAGCGTTGGTTGCGACCCGCCGCGTGCCGCTCGCGCTTTGAATTGCGGATCGAGCACGCGATAGTCGACCGAATACATCTGAATACGAACAGGCGCCAGCGGTTTGGCAGGCCTATTGCGACGATGCGTACGGTAGAGGTCTGCCTGTTCGGTGAGCTGGATCATCTGGGTGGGCGTCGCCATTGCTGGCCCGCCTTCGGTGCGCACGTGCGCGGAGAAGACGAGATCGTGCACCATGGGTGCTCCGAGCCTCATGTTTCCCTGAAGTACATCCCCTGCCGCGAGCGGGAAAATCAATGGAACCGAAGGGCTGGACTTGTCCGCAACTTCGTCGGGCGGCGCGGAAATCAGCGGTGTGTGGCAATAGTTTCGCCGGTAAGAAAGCTCATATCCCGGCTGCGTGGTTTTCACGATAATGTTGTGGCATTTGCCGTCGTCTGGACCGCTGGGCGGAGAGTACGTGAGCGTGTAATAGTTGCCGCCTTCCTCGGTGGCCTGGCTCAAAGCTTCCGTCAAATCGTTCGTGCTGTAAAACGCGCGGCCACCAGTCATCGACGCGACCAGATCTTCAGTGGCGTAATTCCGGTTCAACGAACCGCCATGGCCGGCTTGCTGCATCCCAATCAGGATTGGATTGTTCGTGGGATTGCTCAGAGAACTCGAACTTGCAGCGTCGGCGGACCCGGGATCCTGGTTCGATGCCCCACCGTTCGGGCGAGCCCCCGTCAATGCGCCTTCCGGATTCACCACCACGCCGCGAGCGTCGACGGGAAAGACCGCAACCTGTGCCTGAGCCAGCGCGTTCACTTCCTCCCTCGTCTGCTCCTGCAGGTCCTGCGGATCCTGCTCACGGGGGAACATGGCAACGTCGAATTGCCCGGCGACCCAGATGAGATTCTTGCGTCCGGGAATGCCGTCTAGGTATTGGCCAAGGTGCGTCAGCATATCGAGAGCGGTGTACGGATCGCCGCGTCCGTAGTTCACGCCCAGCAGAAAAACTTTGGGCACGCGCGGGTGAGGATTTTTCGGATCGAGCGCGGAGTAGAGAAGTTCTTTGTCTTCAGTGAATCCCTGCACCATGCGAAGCTTGTCGGTGGTAGTGAAGAGCGCGAAGCGAGTTCCGTCGGGCTTGCTGCGAATGAACTTCAAGATCTGTCCGCGTGCCGTCATCTGGTCTTCCGTTGCGGTATTGACCAGGTCGTAGAGGATCACATAGAGCGGCCCATGTTCTGGTGCCTGCGGCACATTGACGAACATGTTAGGAGGTAAGGGCGGGGCATTCGGTCCGCGCGAGATCGACGGCTTATCGAAGTCGTAGGCATCGAAAGAGAGAATGCGCTGCTGTTCTTTGTCTTCGATGATGGAGAAATCGTTTGCTGTGAGTCCGTGCACCGGCTTGCCGTGCGCGTCGCGCACCATCACATCCACAACGACACGCCGGACGGTCTGGCGGATCGTAAGCTGGGGTGCACTCTGCACGTCGGCCGTCGATTGGTCGAGAGTCTGCGGTTCCGGCGCAGCAGAGCCGGAACTCTGGGTGGAAGGCGATTGCGGCGGCGTAGAACTGGAGGCAGATTGAGCGGAGCCAGAAATCGCGAAGACACCAGCCAGAGCGACCGGCATGAGCGGGTACGAAAACATACGACAGAACTTCAAACGACACCTCCGATATTGCGAATCCGGCCCGAGTCGTCCCACTACATTTTATCCGGCCTTTGCGACTGCACAAAAGCCTCCGGGAGTAGGAACCCGGAAGGTTACATTTCCTCTCGATTCCTGTAAATGATTAGAGCCCGGGTTCGGCCTAGCGGGAGCCCGCCGGGGCCGCGTCTGACCGGCCGCCAATCAGGGTACTTGCCGTCCATCCCACGGCAAACGTCACGCAGGAACCGGTCATGACCCACCAGGTCCAGGGAATGCGGGTACCGAGCCACAGATAGAGATCGATGGCGAATCCGCAGGCCATTCCAATCATGGCGCCGGTTTGATTCGCTCGGCGGGTGAGTACGCCCAAAAGAAATACTCCGAGCAAAGCCCCATAGGCGACGGACGCGATCTGCAATCCGACTTCGACCACGCGTCCGACTTTATGAAGGGCAATAATCGCCAGCCCAAACAGTACAAGCGCCCAGGCGAGCGTGGCGAAGCGCGAGAGCCGCATTTTCGTCTTCTCGTCGGCCTGCGGCCGCAGCTGGGCATAGAAATCCATGATGGCGCTCGACGACAGCGAATTCAGCGCGGCGCTGAGATTCGACATGGCCGCCGCCAGGATCGCGGCGATCAGCAGGCCGGAGATTCCGTGCGGCATGCGAGTGACGATGAACGTTGGATAGATCCGGTCGGGCCTGCCAAAGGTCGCCGAAGGCACCCGGTAATAGGCCCACAGCATGACTCCGACGGTGAGGAATAACGCGAACTGGAAGAGAATTGCGATTCCGCTCGAGAGCAGCGCTGTGACCGATTGTTTCTCGCCACGCGCCGCCAGCAGCCGCTGCACGATGAGCTGGTCGGTGCCGTGGCTGGCGGTCGTGAAGAATGTTCCGCCGATCAAGCCGGCCCAGAACGTATAAGGAATCAAGAAACTGTGTCTGAAGTCGAAGACCTGCAATTTGCCGGCGCTGGCGGCCGCAGCGTGGATCGCGCTCCATCCTCCGGGGACGAGATGGAGAATCGTGACCAAGCCCACCAGCGTTCCGCCCACGTAAATCGCAGTCTGCACGACGTCGGTCCATATCACCGCGGCCAGTCCGCCTTCGAATGTATAGATCAGCGTCAACGCGGTGATGATTGCAATCGACGCCACTTCGCCTGTGCCCAGAGCAATCGAAACGACAATTGACACGGCGTAAACGCGCACGCCTTCGGCGGCTGCGCGAGTCAGCAGAAACAATCCCGCAGTTAATGAGCGCAGCCCGCGCCCAAAGCGCCGCTCGATCAATTCGTACGCGGTAAAAAGGTCGCCGCGGAAATACTGGGGCAACAGGACAAAGCTGATCACCGCACGCCCCACTACATATCCCATGATGACTTGGAGAAAGGTGAAGTTCGTGTCGTAGGCGAGGCCGGGGATGCTGATGATGGTGAGCGTACTGGTTTCGGCGGCGACGATTGAAAGCCCGATGGCCCACCAGGGAATTTCGCGTCCGGCCAGAAAATAATCGCGCAGCGTCCGCTGCTTCTTGCGGAAACGCAGGCCGAAGAGCGTGATGCCCGCCAGGTAGAGCGCGATGATCGCGAAGTCGAGTTTATCGAGGCCCATGGGCTATTCAGACAACACGCTCTTGTCATCCCGACAGCGGAGCAAAGCGGAGGAACCTGATGTATCGCGTTGCTACGTCACTTTCCGCGTCACGCTCTCCGCGGGATCGTACGTCTCCGATGAGATCGCAGCCAGCCATAGGTCGCGATCGCCATCGTTGCGAACCGCGTGCGATGCTCCCGGCGACACCAGCACCAGTACGGCAAGACTTCCGTCGAACTCGCGATGCTGCGCGGGCTGTCCCTCGCCCTCGTCCCAATGCAGCGACCACTTGGTTCCCGGCAAGATGACGATGGCTTCACGCCGTCGCAAGTGATAGTGATTTCCGCGCACGGACTGCGGCTTGGTGGACGCCAGGTGTACGTCGGACATACGCCCTACGAACGCGAGCGCTTCTGCCGGAGCAGTGAAGCTGAAGCCCCGCGCGTCTCCGCTATTGGAAAGCTCGGTGATCTGAATCTTCGATTTCATGGCGAATTCGTGTCCACCAAAACCATCAACCACGAAGGGCACGAAGTATCACGAAGGAAACTCGCTATGAAGTCCTTCGTCGTGAAAGGTCTATTCATTATCGAAGCAAACGTGGATTTCCGCGAGTGAGACTCTGTAGTCCCCACCGGCTGCAGGAGCAAGAACTGACAACCGTGAATGGAGAACTGAAAACTCCACTATGTTAGAAATAATCCGTGCCCTACTATCTTGGCATCGACGGCGGAGGTACCAAGACCACGTGTGCGGTCGGTGACGACTCGAGCGTGCTCGCCACGGCCAGCGCGGGTCCAAGCAACATTGTTCGCGTGGGCGAAGCGACCACTCGGGAATCGCTTCACCAGGCTGTGCGGCAAGCGTGCGCAGCCGCGGGAATTCACTCCGTCGCAGGTCTCGCGGACTTGCGTCGGAGGCTCGGGAGCAGCCCGACCGGAGCTGGCGGCGATTGTTCGCGAATTCCTCGCCGAAATGCTTTCCACGCCGGTAGACGTTGTCGGCGACATGCAGATTGCGCTCGAAGCCGCCTTCGACCAGGGGCCAGGAGTCATCGTGATTGCGGGGACGGGTTCGATCGCCTACGGCCGCGATCGGCAGAGAAAGACAGTTCGCGCCGGCGGCTGGGGATTCGCGATCGGCGACGAAGGCTCCGCTCACTGGATCGGCCGCGCCGCTGTGATCGCGCTTCTGCGCGCCAGTGATCAGAACGAAGTGGCCGGAGACTCGGCATTGGCCGCCGCGCTCTTTCGCGCTTGGGGAGTGCGCTCGCTCTCCGATCTGGCTCGCGCCGCTAACTCGGTTCCGCCGCCTGACTTTTCCGCCCTCTTTCCCGCTGTTCTCGCGACCAAGGATGAGTTGGCTGCACAGGTTCTCAGAAGCGCCGGCAGAGAACTGGCGCA
Organism: uncultured Acidobacteriota bacterium; assembly: GCA_963787685.1. Classification (GTDB taxonomy): domain Bacteria; phylum Acidobacteriota; class Terriglobia; order Terriglobales; family Acidobacteriaceae; genus Sulfotelmatobacter. Next base: position 239,682 of record CAWBED010000013.1, on the reverse strand, counting down.
GATTGCCGATGTCGTGATCAGCCGCCTCTTCGCGAAGGCCGAGCCCGGACCCGTACCGGTGGGCATGGTCGGCGGTGTCTTTCGTCATGCCGAGCTGGTGCGACAGGTTTTTTACAATGAACTGCGCCGTCTCGACCCGCGCGCGGAGGTGATTCCGCAGGTGGTCGAGCCGGTAGAAGGCGCGCTGCGCATGGCGCGAAGAGGGAAGTAGAAATGTAGGGACCGCCGCCATCGGCTGTCCGCCGGAACTACCGAGTCGCGAAAAACGATGCTCGAAGAATCCCAACCCGAGGAATTGCCGGAATCCGCGCCCCCAGCGGTTACGCCGTCACTCGACTACCTGGGTGCTGCTGCTCTGACCGAAGACCTCGTCCTTGCCCAACTGAAGAATCGTGACTTGCCTGCTGACGATGTCGAGCGCATCAGCCAGAACGCCGCCCTGATGAAGTCGCGAAAAGTGCGCTTGGCGCTGGCGTCTCATCCACACTGCCCACGCCGCGTGGCTTTGCGCCTGATCAGGGAGTTCTTCAACTTCGAGCTTATGCACTTCGCTTTGATGCCTACGGTCGCTGCTGATCTTAAGCGCGTGGCCGACGAACAGTTGGTGACTCGACTGGCATCGATCGGCCTGGGGGAACGCATCTCGCTGGCCCGCCGTTCCTCGCAGATGGTTGCCGGTGCTCTGCTGCTCGATAAAGAAACCCAGGTGTGGAAGCCAGCGCTGGAAAATCCGCGCCTCACGGAAACTGCTATTGTGAAAGCGTTGCAGCGGAGTGCGACTTCTCCGGCCTTCGTCGAAGCGGTGAGCCATCATTCGAAGTGGTCGTATCGTTTGGAAATCCGCGCGGCTTTGCTGCGCAACGCTCACACGCCGCTGGCTCGCGTGATCGAATTCGCGAGACGCATCCCGCCCGCGCAGCTGCGCGACATTCTTCATACTTCGCGCCTGCCGGAGACGATCAAGGATTACTTGAGAAAGACTCTAGATGGCGAACGGAGAATGAAAAGTGGCTAGTGAATAGTGATTAGTAATGACACTCATCTGGCTACCATTCACTTGTCACTACCCACTCATCACTCGGTACTGAGGTACTGACCCCTGACCCCTGACCCCTGACCCCTGACCCCTGACCCCTGACCCCTGACCCCTGACCCCTGACCCTATCTTCCCCCACCAATTGCGAGAATTGCGCCCGTCGTATACGACGCTGCAGGAGAAAGCAGCCACAGCACGCCCTCTGCGATTTCGTGCGGAAGGCCCGCGCGCCCCATGGGGATGGTTCCCATCAATCGTTGCAGCCGCCCCGGTTCGCCGTTGGCCGCATGCAGTTCGGTGTCGGTGAGACCGGGTGCCACGGCGTTGACGCGGATTCCTTCCGTCGCAACTTCGCGCGCGAGTCCGATAGTAAAGCTGTCGATCGCGCCCTTCGACGCCGCGTAATGCACCCACTCGCCCGCAGCTCCAGTGTGCACGGCTCGGGACGAAATGTTGACGATCGCTCCGCCAGTTCCGCCGCGCTTGGTTGACATCCGCCGCACCGCTTCGCGCGCACAGATGATCGATCCCGTTACGTTAACGGCGAACACCTTCTCGATCGCTGCGACCGACACGTCTTCGACGCGTGCAAATCCGCCCGTTACGCCGGCATTATTCACAAGACCTTTGATCGGACCCAGTTCACGTTCGGCGACTTCGAACATCCGAACAACTTGCTGTTCGACGGAGACATCGGCGTGAATCGGGAAGGCACGTCCGCCAGCAGTAGCGATCTCATCGACGACTTTCTTCGCCTCGGTCTCTCCGCTAGAGAAATTGACCGCGACAGCATAGCCTCGATGTCCCGCTAATCGAGCGATGGCCGCGCCGATGCCGCGACTCGCTCCTGTGACGATAAGCGTGCCCAGCTTTGTATCGGGTTCGTTCAGAGTTCCTCCGGTGAGAGTGCGGCAACGAAAGCCGCTGCACAATATGCCAGTCAAAACCTGCAAGCTGATGGCTGAAGGCGAAAGTGCTAATTACTGCTGGTACTCACTGCTTCCCGCTTTCCATGCATCAACTGGACGACGGCGTCATATAGCCGCTTTCGCGCGTCATGTCGCTCGTAGGCTCGCGTAATGTAGCGCACGTGGACTTCGATTCCCGCGCCGGTCGGAACCACATTGATTCCAGGCGTGGCCGACAAAGTTTTCGCCCGATAGCGCGTCGTGGTTTGTTGCCATTCGGCTTCGGCTTTGCCGGCGTTCGTTTTCGTTTCCGCCTCGACGAGTTTCTGGATTCCGTCGATCACGGCGTAGGGATCCTGGCTCGCAGGAATCAGCACTTGCAGTTCATCCCACATCCATTGGCCCGATGTTGTGAAGTTAAAGAAGTGGCCTTCGATGGCAAAGCTATTGACGAACGAAACGCGGCGTCCCGTGGGATGGCTCGAGTCCGTCCAGTTGCCGGTTTCGAGCAGCACCGTTTTCAGCAGGCCGATCTCGATGACTTCGCCACCCACGCCGTTGATCTCCACCCAGTCGCCTACGCGGATGCCATTGCGGCCCATCAGAACGAACCAGCCGAAGAAGGCGACGATGAAATCTTTCATCGCCACCGTGAGGCCTGCGCCAGCGAGACCGAGCACGGTGGTGGTCTGCGTCGGCATCCCCAAAACGATGAATACAATGACCAGCGCGCCGACGGCCTGCACCGCAAATTTCACCACGGCGCGTAGGGTGTCCATGCGCTTGTTCTCCGCCGACATGCCGATGAACAGGTGATCGATCAGCCGGGCCGCCAGATACGCGGCGAAAATCACCAGCAGAATCCATAGCAGCGATTCGATCATGTGATGAAGTGCCGAGCGTTCGCGGGCCTCGACTAGCGTGATCCAGTTCGCGTAGATCTCGCTGAGGTCCTGCTCATCCTGCAGGCGCCGCCCGCGATCCGCGAGATTCTTCTGATCGATGGTGTACTGCTTCAACGAGTCAAGAGCGGCTTTGGCCGCGGCTTTTGAATCATCGCGGTTGGCGGCGACGCTGCCCTTGGAAAATCCTTTGGCCTGTTGTTTGGCAGCGTCGCGGCTTTCTTTATCTTTTTCAACCTGAGCTTCAAGCTGCGCGTGTTTCTGCTCCAGATATTTCTGCTTTTCGGCCGTCTCCTCGCGTGCCTGCTCTAACAGTACTTTCTTCTCGCGAAACGCCTGCCACGCCCGGAATACCTTAAACAAAGTGTGCGTCTGGTAATCCTGTTCGTGCGGATTGACCGCCGACCCCACGGTCGCCGTGCCATTGTGCTCGCCGGCTTCGTGCTCGGCCTGCAGTCGCTTGATTTTCGACTGCGGATCGCCGCCCGCCTGATCCAAATCTTCCGTGGCGTCGTCCAGTTCGTCCTGGTCGAGATCCATCTGCGCCTTGGCGACGTCGAGCTGGTCTTGCAGATTATCTTTTTGCGTTTCGGGAGCCGCGGCGAGCTTGCGCGTCAACTGCGCGACATTATCCTGATCGTCTTTGACCGCCTGCTGCGCCTTGGTTTTTCGAGCTGAAATCTCCTTGGCGTCGGCCGATAGTGGCGGAGGATTTTGCTGAGCCGACCGGATCGCGTCAAAAAAAGCAAGATCAACTTCGTGATCGCCGGTCTTCTCTGCTTCGTGCGCCAGTGACTGCTCTTCGGGAGTCGCCGCCAACGCAGCCATGCGTTGCGCCGTCTGCAAGGGGCGCTGGTCGACCAGCGGATGCTGCGTCGCCGCGGCTTTCTTCCCAAGCGTCTTCTTGGTAGGCGTCGCTGTGGTTTCTTCGCTTTCCTGCGGCAGGTCCCTGGTCCACAGCAGTCCGCCGATAGCCGCGCCCATCAGCAGAAGCAGTACGATTGCGGTGATCCAATGCCGTAGTTTCATAGAATGCCCCAGTACAGCTCATAGAGACGTAGCTTGCTACGGCTCTTCTTCGACAAGCACAGCGATACACAGCGTTCCCCACACTCTAACAAGAAATGACAGCTCGATGCGATGCCGAAGGCCTCGCGATTCACTCTCGCGGGAGGCGTTGAGTGCCCGGTCGAGAATCGCACGTTCGTAATCTCCCCCGTCACGAGCAGGCCCCGTAACATCGTGGCAAGGCCATGCTGGAATATTTCCAATCGATGTTGGATCGACCGTGGCAGCCGGTTTCCCGCCCGGCGCTGGCGGCTTGGCTGGCGTTCTATCTGGGATTCATGGCTTATGCCTTCAACGCGCACGGCGGATTCCTCTTCATCGATAGCGCGAATCTTGTCGTCCACGAAGGCGGGCACAACCTGTTTGCCTGGTTCGGCCCCACACTCTGCCTCTGGGGAGGCACGCTGCTACAGTGGCTCGTGCCGTTCCTGCTGGCCACTTATTTTTTCACAGAGCGCCAGACCTCGGGCTTTGTTTTCTGCCTGTTTTTCTTTTTCGAGAACTGGCTCTATACCGCAACCTACATGGCTGACGCGCGGGCGCAGGAGTTGCCCTTGGTCACAACCGGCGATCCGGATTTTGTGGAGCACGACTTCTTCAAGATATTCTCCAGCCTCGGCGTGCTGAACTACGACACGAGAATCGCGATGATAGTGAGGTTGCTTGGCTGGTGCGGGATGATATCGGTCACCGTCTGGCTGGCCCTGAGAGCGAGAGCCACGGACGCCCAGCCAACGCTCCCGCCTACGTTCCCGAAGCCGGCGGTATCTTTAATTGATCGCTACCCAGGAAGGCCGGTCGCGTCCATGCGCAACCAGACGCCGAAAGCCGCGCTGGACAAGCCTACGGCACCCAATCCCCAATAAAAACATTCGTCTCGTGCGGAGCTTTGGCGTTGCGGTTGGACGCCCACACTAACTTCTTTCCGTCGGGCGAGAACATGGGGAATCCGTCAAAGCCGTCACTGTACGTAATGCGTTCCAGTCCGCTGCCGTCAGGATTCATCATCCACAGTTCGAAATTTCCCTCGCCGCCGGTCGCGTGCGTCTGCGGATCGTAATTCGACGCGAAGATAATCCGCTTGCCATCGGCAGTGAACGCTGGGCCAAAACTGGCCGCGCCTAGATTCGTGATCTGCTTTTTGTCGCTGCCATCGGCCTTCATGACCCAGATTTCGAGCGACGTTGGCCGGATCAGATTCCGAGAAAGCAACTCCTTGTAATCGTCGATCTCTTTTTGCGTCTGAGGGTGGTACGCGCGGTAAACGATCCACTTGCCGTCGGGAGAAAACGTCGGGCCACCGTCATATCCCAACTCGTGCGTCAGTTGTTTGACGTGCTTGCCGTCGGCGTCCATCGTGTAGATGTCGAGATCGCCATTGCGCATCGACGTGAACGTAATTTTCTTGCCGTCGAGCGAGATGGTCGCCTCCGCGTCGTACCCCGGCGTCGTGGTCAACTGCTTCAGATCCGCGCCATCCAGATTCGCCGTAAAGATGTCATATCCCGCATACACGCCCCACACGTAGCCCTTCGAAAAGTCGGGCCTTGGCGGGCATTCGGGGCTCGCCAGATGCGTCGAAGCATACAGAATCTTCTTGCCGTCGGGAAAGAAGAAGCTGCAGGTGGTGCGTCCTTTGCCGGTCGAGACCATGTGCTGGTCCGTGCCGTCGATATTCATCTCGAAAATCTGGTCGCACTTCACGTCGCCGTGGGTCGACTGGTAAATCAGTTTCTTTCCGTCGGCGGAAAAGTAAGCCTCGGCGTTCTGCCCTCCAAACGTCAGCTGATGCACATTGCGCAGATGCTTTTCCTGTCGAGTGGCCATGTCGGGTGAAGTTGAAGTTTGAGCAGAGATTGTGCGCACAAAGGCAACTTGCAGGACGAAGAGCGTGAGAAATACTAAGACCGTTCGCTTCATAGGATGGCCGCTAGTTTAGCCCGGAAGGAGCAATAACCACAAAGGAGGTAAAGTCATTTCAGTATTCCTTCGTAAGCTTAGCGTCGTTGGTGGTGATCGGTTTGATCGGCGCCGAAAGCGTAGAATTAGCGCGAATATTGTGGAGGTTTCATGAAATCATTCTTATTGCCAGTTTTGCTTGTGGCATTCCTCGTCGCTCCGATCGTTTTTCCCGCAGCACACAGAACTGTTTCTGCCGCACCGAAAGCCACCGTCGAGACGCTGAAGCAACTCGAAGGCGAATTCATGAAAGCCGCTGCTGACAAGGGATCGAACGGCTACATGTCGTATTACGCCGATGACGCGGTCGAGGTCCCGAACGGCGGTCCGCTTATTCCGGGCAAAGAAAATATTTCGAAGGGCATGGGATTTCTCGACGACCCCAACAATCGACTCCTCTGGACGCCCGTTGGCGGCGACATTTCTTCCTCCGGCGATCTTGGCTACACCTACGGCACCTACGAATTTCATTCGAAAGATAAAGATGGGAAGCTGCACATCGAGTACGGCAAGTACACCAGCATCTGGAAACTGCAGAAGGACGGCAAGTGGAAAGTCGCGCTCGATATGGGCAACGCCAGCCCGGCGCCGAAAGCGTAGGTTCGGAGTTCTACAAACCGAAAGGCCCCGTGGCCACGCGCGCCAGATTCTGTAATTCCTTCGTATAAATCGGCCGCAGGAGAAGCGCCGAGAACTTCTTTTCCAGCATCCCTAGGAACCCGCTTCGAACCGGCAGTTCAGTCGAAATCGTCACATGCGAATCCGCGGGAGCAGTTCCCGGATTCACCGTAAACGTCGTCACCGTATCCTTCCCATCAAGATAGGTCTCAACTAGCACGCGTCCGGGCTCCGGCTCCGTGATCGCCGCACGAAGAGTTTCTTTTTTCCCCAGCACGCTCATCTGGAAGCGGACTACCGTTCCCGCTCCGACGCCGCCTTGCTCGACGGTCAGGTTGCTGAACTGCTTCGGAAGAATTCTCGGATGGCCGTCGTTGTAGTTCGCGATCAGCGAGTAGACGCGCTCCCGCCGCGCAGGCACCACCGCCGACGCGCTGACCACATACTTCTCCGACTTCCCGTTGTTCGCTGGACTTGCTGGTTCGTTTCCCATAGTCAAGGCGTTCCCTCAGCTCACTTCTGAAAATGATTGCGAATCGCTTCAGCTTGTACTCGCGTGACGACCGCCGACAACGCCGCAGGATCGGCCTGCTTCACCGCCTGCACGCTGCCAAAATGTTCGAGCAGCCGCCGCGTCGTGCTCGCGCCCACTCCGGGGATCTCCAGCAATTCCGTCGACCGGTCCCGCATCTGCCTCCGCTTGCGGTGAAACGTCACGGCAAAGCGGTGCGCCTCATCGCGAATCTGCTGAATCAGGTGCAGCACCGGCGAGTGATGATCGAGCGCGATCGGATCCTTTTCCTGACCATATACGTAAAGAATTTCCTCGCGCTTGGCGATCGCGGCCAATGGCTGGTTGATGATCTCGAGTTTTTCGAGTGCCTCAGCCGCGGCGTGTAGTTGCCCCAAGCCGCCATCGATCAGCACCAGGCTCGGCATCGGTTTCTCCTCATCCTGCAAACGCTTGTAGCGCCGCGTCACCACCTCGCGCATCGACGCGAAATCGTCCACACCTTCGACCGTGCGAATGATGAACTTGCGGTAGTCCGACTTCTTCATCTTTCCGTCTTCCCACACGACCATCGATGCGACGGTTTCCGCTCCCTGAATGTGAGAAATGTCGAAGCACTCAATCCGCTTCGGCAACTCCAACAGGCTTACCACTTCTTGTAACTCTTCCTGGATCTTGCGCGCATTCGGCTTGAGGACGCGGAAGCGCTGATCATATGACTGCTTGGCATTGTTGCCGGCGAGATCGATCAGCGACCGTTTATCCCCACGTTGCGGAGCCAGAATATGCACGCGTGTGGAGCGCGCGCCCTCGCCCGCGTTCTGCTCGGAGAGCAAGTCCTCGAGTTCTGCACAATCCTCAAAGCCGACCGGCACATAAAGATTACGCGGAACGTACGGCTGGCCGATGTAAAGCTGCTTCAGCAGCGCCGAGAAAAACTCGCCAGGATGAAATGGCTCTTGTGGGGACGGCCGCCCTCGGCCGTTCGTGCCGAGTGGGTTTCGGCTGCCTTTCACATCATCGTCGATTAAATCGTCGGCCAAATGCGCTGGCGAGCCTCGCTCGCCTGGACCGCCGGGGGCGGCTGTCCCCACAAGAACTTCGTCTCCCTCGGCGACCGCGAACTCGGGCAAGTCTTCCCAGAAAAACTCGCGGCGATCGACCATTTTGCCGGCGCGCATGTGAAATAAATTCACCGCGAGCATGCCGTTTTCGTAGTGATAGCCGAACACGTCCGCGTCATCGCCTTCGGCGGCGGCAATGCGCTGCCGTTCCTGCAACTGCTCCACTGTCGAAATCAGATCCCGGTATCGCGCCGCCCGCTCATATTCCTGATCGGCTGCAGCCTTCTCCATGCGCTCGCGCAACGATCGTGCTAAGTCCGTTGGACGCCCTTCCAAAAACATCTTCACGTCACGCACGGCTTCCTGATAAATCTCCGGCGTAGTCAAATTTTGCACGCATGGTCCCAGGCAGCGCTTGATGTAGTACTGCAAACAGGGCCGCGGATGAAATCGCGTCAAGTCGACTTTGCAGGAGGGAATTAAGAAGTTGCGGTGGATCAGATCGACGATCCGGTAGGCGAGATTGGCAGGGAAGTAGGGCCCGTAATACGCGCTGCCATCTTTCCTGAGCCGCCTCGTCACATAGACTCGCGGCCAGCGCTCACCGAGCGTCAGTTTCACGTATGGATAAGTCTTGTCGTCGCGTAACAGGATGTTGAAACGCGGCTTGCGCTGCTTGATGAGGTTGTTCTCGAGCGCCAGCGCCTCTTTATTATTGGCGACCACGATGTATTCCACATCGACTGCCTCGCGCACGAGCGTTCCGGTCTTCGCGTCTTCCCAGCGGCCTTCGTGAAAATAGCTTGACACGCGGCTGCGCAGGTTCTTCGCCTTGCCCACATAAATGACGTCGCCCTCGGCATTCTTGTACAGATACACGCCGGGTTCGGTGGGGATTGTGCGGATTTTTGCCTGCAAGTCCATGGCGCGGGAAACACTATTCTATTGGATGGAGGGCGCTCGTATTGTGTTACAAAAAGGGACAGATGAGCCCCAAATCTGCCGAGCCGCCCGGGGATCTTTCCCGCGCCGCCATGCTTCTGCTGGCTGTCCTGTTTTCTACCGCCTCCGGCGTCTCCACCCAGAGCATTACGCCCGCGCCCAATCCGTCGCAGCAACCGCAAATCAGCAAGTCACCGCAGGGAAAAGAGGAGGAGGCTGCCCGCGCTGCCGCGCGCGCCAAAGCTCGGCACTTCGACCGGGTGCTCATCATCGCTCTCGAGAATGTCGACTATGAACGCGCTCTCCAGGATCCGAACCTGGCCGCGCTGGCCGCTCGCGGCGCCAGTTTCACCAACTTCCACGCTCTGTTTCATCCGTCTTATCCAAACTATCTGGCGATGATCGCGGGCAGTGACTTCGGCATTCATCGCCGCGGAAGCTACCTCGGTGACAAGCAGGTGAATTTCCCAAATGACTCCGAGCACAAGACGATTGCTGACCGCCTGATCGCCGCCGGCCTCGACTTCAAGCAGTATGCCGAAGAACTTCCTGTGGGTAATTGTCCGTGGGATATCTCCGGCCAGCATGTCGCCGAAAAACGCGGCAACTATGCCCGCCGCCATGTTCCGTTTCTCAGCTTCCGCGAGATTCAGGAGAAGTACTGCGACCGAGTCATCCGCGTCGACTCTGGCAAGTCCGATAATTACTTCGTGCAAGACGCGCGCAAGGGCTTGGTGGCGTATTCGTTCTACACGCCGAACATGAACCATGACGGACACGACACCACGGCGGAAGTTGCCGGAGCGTGGGTGCGGAAGTTTCTCGACGAAACCTTCCCCGAGAATCTGCGCAAAGGCACGCTGGTCGTGATCACCTTCGATGAGTCGGGAGGCAACGAAGACAACCGCATCTATACGGTGTTTCTTGGAGACATGGTGAAGCCTGCCAATCAGCAAGATCCCGCCACGCTAGCCAAGCATTACAACCACTACAGCGTGCTGCGAACGATTGAAGACAACTTTGGGCTCGGTCCGTTGACCTCGAACGATCGCGACGCCGAGCCGATCACGGGTATATGGAAGTAAGATCCAAGCAGTAGAAGCATCGATTTCTCCCTAATCTGAGCCGCACCGTATAAAATTTCCATCCCTTATGTTCCCTTTGCTTCATTTCCGGCGTTGGTGGGACGGTCTGACCAGTTCGTCTACTGGATGCAAATGATTGAAAACGGATATACTTACCCTGTGGATACGGTTGTTCTGCAACTGGCATCTGCCGTGCAAAAGTACGAGTGGGACTTGTATATCGGTAAGTCATTCCCCGGGTTAAGAATTTGCACACTTAAGCGCGCGGGCTACCCAGGCCGCGCAAGATCGATGGAATCCAAGGAGCCTCACCCTATGAACCGCACTTCGTTAGCAATTTGCCTGGCAGCAAGCATGGTGGCCTCAGTCGGCTGTGCGAGCAAGAACTATGTCAAGCAACAGACCACGCCGCTGATCAACAAGACCAACGAGCTGGATGATCTCACCGCGAAAAATTCCAAGGACATCAAAGACGTCGACGCTCGCGCCCAGGCTGGTATCCAGGCCGTGAACGCCAAGACTGCTGAAGTCGAGCAGAAGACCGCGTCTGCCGCTCAAAACGCCACCCAGGCACAGCAGACTGCTGATGCCGCCAATGGTCGCGTTGGCGTGCTGACCAATACGGTCGCCAACCTCGACAACTATCACGCGGTCGCAGAGACCTCGGTGAAGTTTGGCTTCAACAAGGACGGCCTGACCCCGAAGGCGAAAGAAGCCCTCGATCAACTCGCAACCAGCATCGCCACCACCAAGGGCTACATCATCGCTTTGGAAGGTGGAACGGATTCAGTCGGACCGGCGGACTACAACTACGATCTCAGCCAGCGCCGCGCCAACTCCGTAATTCAGTACCTGGCGTCGAAGTACAACGTGCCAGCGCACAAGATCTATGTCATCGGCCTCGGCAAGGACAAGCCTGTCGAAACGAACAAGACTTCATCTGGCCGTGCGGATAACCGCCGCGTGGACGTTCGCCTGATGACCAACACCGTGGGCACCGACGCGCAGCCGGCAGCTCCGGCCGCAGGCGGAAGCAATCCGTCGTCGATGTAAGAATTAGCGCAGTCCCGGGCGAAGCAGATCCTTTGCTTCGCTCAGGATTTCGGCGCGCGGCTCAGGACGCCGCGCAAGGGCCTCAAGTTTACCCTCCTCCCCGGAGGACTTCGCCAACCAGGCCGCTCATTGCCTCCCCCCGAGCGGCCTGTTTTTTTCTCTAGCCTGACTTGAAACCGGTAGACCTGCCTCTGCTGGAAGAATCAACGCCTTAACGAGCACCTCCGGCTTGACCGCTTATGATGACTGGATGAGCAAGCAAGAGGGCAAGCCGCGCCGTGTTTTTCAAATGCACGAGACGGCGCGCGTGCATGAACTGGAAGGCATTCCACTCGCGACCTTTGCGCAAAGAGCACTGGGCTACTTCGTCGACCTGTGCGTCGCTCTCGTGATATGGGTGCCGCTCGAATTTTCCTGGCGTCGTTATTTACTCCACGAAACCCACATCGACCTCAAATGGGATTTCCACGAAGCCGGAAACATCATAGTGATGCTGCTCTACTGGGCTGCATTCAATTATTTCGGCAACGGCCGGACGCCGGGTAAATTCGCCGCTCGCACGCGCGTGATGTCGTTGACCAGCGAACGACTCGGGCTGTGGCAATCAATCGAACGCTCTCTCGGATATGGAGCGGCGATCCTCGAAGGCGGGCTCGGATTCGCGCAGTTTTTCTGGGACAAGAACCGCATGTGCGCACAAGATCGCCTCGCCGAAACGATCGTCGTCGATACGCGACAGGGGAAATAACACGATAAATCTCGCGGCACAGCGATGGACGACTAACTTGAGGTCGATTGGAAGCTCGGCTTCCGTGAGCGTCTTGTCCACGCTCAACCCAGCGTTTCCTCACGCCGCCACAGCGCGACCCCGTCCGTGCCCAAGGCGAGAGCGCCGAGAGACGGTCGCAAGGGCGTCTCGCCTTCATTTCGGGAAGACCCGTCAGATGCCGCGGCCGTCGTTGTCCCAGCTGATATCTTCTTGCCAGCCACCGTCTCGTAGGCATAGGCGGTGATCGTCGCCGAAATTCGCACGTTGGGCGGCGTCGTGATCACCGTCAACCGCACCCATCCATAATGAGTCTCTCCCTTGATCGAGAACTTCACGCCCAGGTAGCGATTCGTAGGATTGCCGCCCCACTTGCCATATAACTCGCGCGGATAGTACAGGCTCGTGTTGAAATATGTAGCCGCAGTGTTCTCGATGATGGCGCGGCCTTTGTGTGAGCTGAAGTGAGCGGAAGGCCCGATCTTTGCTCCTCGAATCAAAGCCGATGCATAGGGCGTGTTGCGAAGCGAAGCTCGGGAGCCAACCGCCTTCCCTCCCATCAGGCCCTTCACGCTCAAATAAGCATTGCGTCGCGTCGCCGTCAATGAGAACTCAAAATCCGAGATCCCGTCCTTGTTGAGGTCAATAGAAACCGGGTGCCCCAAGGGAATCGGAATATTCTTGTGAGTAACCACGACCTCGCCCTCGGCCGGGTGTGCCAGGGCCAACAGGCTCACGCCAGCGGCCGCAGCGGCCAAAGAATACAGCTTCGTCCGGTGGTCAACCGTCTCAGTCAGGCTATTGTCAACCCGAGTAGACGCATTCTTCCTCATCCACGACCTCCGATGGCTTCGAAGTATAGCCAGGTGCCTTTGCCCGTCAAGATGAAATAACTTGCAGATAATTCACTTGCGGTCCCGATGACTCGATTCGTTGCACTTTCAGGATTTTTTCTTCGGGCTATGTCGGGTTTTCTGAACTCTTCCCGATATTCCAAGTAGAGCCGGAAAGATTCGGTCCACGGTTCCGAATCGAGACGGCGAGGGGTGGCGGAGCTTGGGGAGCTCCGCTACGAACCTCCACTCGCCCCTTTTAGAAATTTCATTCACCCGCGGCCCAGGCCGCTCCAAGGAGAAGTTTATGTCCAGCTTGACCCGTAGTTTGATGTGCTCCTGTCTTCTAGCTCTGATCGCCGGCGTCTCTAATGCGAGCCTGCAGGCGCAGTGTTCTGTCAGCTTCACCAACAGCTTCGATTACGACAACGGATTCAATCCGAAAGTCGCCTATGCCGGAAAGAACGTCGTCGAGGTCCACAACGCGGCCGATGGCGTAAGCGCTCTGTGGTATCACGTCGGCAAGCTCGCCAGTCCCGTACTCCAGTATTACCTGGGGCTCCAGCCACCAGTTCGAATCGGCGGGATTTAATCCGTCTGTCGCAATGACCGGCACGACCGTGATCGAAGTTCACAATTCCATCGACGGCGTGGGCCCGCTCGAGTACACGGTTGGAGCGCTCAACGCTACCAAGAAGACAATCGCGTGGGGCAAAACCGCCCAGTTCGACAACGGCTACAACCCGATGATCGCTGTTGTCGGATCCACGGTGATCGAAGTCCACAACGCCGAGACTTCCGTGGGGCCGCTCTGGTACAGCACTGGAACGCTAAACGCCTCCACCAAGACCGTGAAGTGGGGAACGAGCAAGCAATACGACAACGGATTTAATCCGTCAGTCGCGGCATCAGGCACGGATCTGATGGAAGTTCACAACGGCGGCAGCGGTTCTTCTGTTGCTCTCTGGTATCACATCGGAACCATCAGCGGTTCGAAGGTCACCTGGCAGGGCAGTGTGGAATATGTGTCTTCCGGCTACAACCCAACCGTGGGCTACAACGGAGAAGCGGTCCTCGAAGTTCACAACGGTGAATACGGTGGAGTCTTTCCGCTGTGGTACGACACCGCGACTCTCGGATCATCGATCGTTTGGGATTTCACCAACTCCTACGACAACGGCATGAATCCCTCGGTCGCGCTTCCGACCAATAGCTCCATCGGCGTTGAAGTTCACAACGGCAACAACGGCGAAGGCGCGCTTTGGTACCGGATCGCTACCGTCACGCTGCGACTAATGTCGAGCTTAAGCGGTCAGTGCAAACCGCGGCCCATACATCGCAGCTTTGGATGTGTGGGCCACCGGTTTTCTCCGGCCGGTGGCAAAGCCTTAAGAAGTAGCTCAAGCAGAAACTCAACGGAGGATAAACATGACCCGTTTCAATCTACTTCTATGTGTGATAGCTCTGCTCGGCTGCAACGCAATATTCGTGTCTGCTCAAGCAGCGGTCGGCGGAAATGCGGTTCCATCGCCAAATTCAATCCTGTACGGCTGCGTCACAAACACGACCGGAGCCCTTCGAATCGTGATGGCAACTACATTGTGCAAGTCCAGCGAGCGCAGGATTCAGTGGAACCAAAGCGGACCGCAGGGACCAGCCGGCCCTCAAGGGCCCGCAGGACCGATCGGGGCGCAAGGGCCGGCTGGACCTCAGGGATCAACTGGACCGCAAGGACCAGACGGAGTCGCGGTGGGCTACTGGGCGTGGGGGGTCGCCTCGAACATGACCCTTACCCCATCTCTGGTCGCTCAAACTGCGCCCGTTGAAGCGGGCACTTACTTTTTAGCGTCCTCTGAGTTGCTTGCGATGGCCCCTGGTGACACTGTCTTCTGTTACACGACATCCGTGAACATCGGACAATTCGGCCATAACACCGGAGGAGGGACGAGCTACGCCGGTGGTTATCAACAATCGAGCACAACGGACATCTACACTGTAGATGCTGGAGACGCTTTCCAGTTGTTCTGTTACTCCATTCAGGGGGGCTCCGACGCGGACTTTGCCTATCTCACGGCGACTCAGATTGGGTCTGTTACGGCGCCGCCAAGCAAGAGCGCAAAGAGGACGCCGGGGCCGCCAAAGCGCTAAAACAACTTAGGGATAGACGGAACGTTTGCAATCCTTCTGAAACCAGCAGTTTTATGGTTGGACTGAATGACCATCCAACGTCCCGTCTGTTCCTGCCAGCCAGGCATTTCGGCTGGACAAGCAAGTCAAGTCCTCAGTAGCATGCGTCGCATGGCGACTCGTAAATCAAGTTTGCTCGGTGCTCTGCTTGCTGTCGTTTGTTTCATGCCAACCTGGGCGCAGGAAACGAAAGCTCCAGACCAAAAGGATCAAACCATTAGGCTATCAGCCGCGGATATGAAACGGCAGATAGTGTCCTGCAAGCCTCATGCAATCTCGCGAGGATTGCTTCCAAAGGGTACGATTGTGCCGATAGAGGTTTCGGTGGATGACAAAGGAGAGATCGTTGGGCTCAGCCCGGTCGGGCGCTGCCCCGTAGGCTGCGGCCTGCTTGCAGATCCCATTGTGTCCATCAAGAAGTGTAAGTTCGCCCCACTCAATCTTGAGGGTCGTGCGGTTCCCTACAAAGGAAACGTGGATCTCGTCGCGCCTTGATCGAGGTGTCGCCTGGGCTGCATTTACTCCGAAGCTTACGACGCCAACGGATCGCGCCTCCATACATCCAAGGCATCTGCTCCGCGTGCAAGCAATCCAAGGCTGGGGCCTTGCAGAACGGTTGCGGGTAGCGAAGCTGGACTTACTTCTTCCTGCGCCGCGTCGGTCGTAGCGCCTGCTGGTAAAGCCTTGTTCGGAGTGGTCTCGTAGGCGTATCCAGTGAGCACAACGCGATCAAGGTGTTTGGTCACAGTTAACCGCGCCCAGCCGTAGTGGACTTCTCCATGAATCATGAATTTCAGGCCGAGATAACGTTTCGAAGCCCCGATCCACGGTCCATTTGAGAATGCCGCCGTTCCATACGAAGAGGCGAGGGCCATGAACACGCCGCCATAACCTGAGGTGTAAGAGGTGAACGCCTGGCCCGGGCCAATCAGAGCGCCGTTCGGCAAGTCCGCTGCAGCATCGGGCGAGGAGGCCTGCTCGCGCGCGAGATTTCCCGGAACCGGCAACCCAAGTTGAAGTCTCACTCCATGCGGCAGGCAAAAGCAAAAGTTAATATCGAAATCGGGGACGCCGTCATGATTGAGATCGAGCTCGTAAGACGAGGTGATCGTCACGTTCGTCTTCGTATAGACGACTTTGGCCTCGGCCGCCGGGGCCGTTAGAATTGCAACTCCAGCTGCTGCGCTCGCTGCAGTCGCATAAGCTGCGATTATCTTTTCGAAGCGAGGAGTTAACTGCTTCTTCGTGTCGTCGAGGTTCGTTTTTCGCTCTGACTGATTCGCCACGGGGGTCACGTCCTTCCTTCAACATTTTCGAGCGCGCGTATTTTACTGCGATTTCGGGAAGAATTGATCAGACAAAAATCATGTATGCAAATTACTGCAAGAGTCACACAGGAGGAGTGAGTTCAGGGCCTAGGTTGGGATGGTAATGGACCAAACCGGCAATCGGTACTGCACCTGGGATCGGTCGGCAGAGGTAGTCGCGTAAGAGGCGATAAAGAGCCGAAGTGCTGGTCGAGTGCTTCAGAGGTCAAAGTGACACAAACGCCCAGGCTCGTTCCCGCGAGTCTGGGCGTTTATAAGTTGATGCTCGAGATTAAGCCTCTTACTTCGCGGCTCGTACCTTCGCCCAGCGAGCGCGCTGTGCCGCAGCGATTCTCTTGCGGGCGGCGACAGACATGGTTCGCTTCTTAGGCATTGTGCTGTTGCCACTTTTGCCTTTGACTTTCGCCCATCTAGCCCTTTGAGCAGCCGCTATCTTGGCACGTCCGGCCGCCGACATAGTGCGACGAGTCCCAGTACCATTCTTGTAGGTTGCGCCGAATGCTGCCAGTGCAGCCGAGACGCCCTGAATTTGGCTTGTCAATCGAGCGTGTTCTTTTTTCAACAGCTGAACTACACCATCGAGATTTGTCATTCTGAGGACCCCCTCCTCGCTTGCGATTGTAGCAGGGCGCATCGTGATTAATTAAGGTAAATAGCGATTTTTGCCAATCTCCGGCAGAAAGTCTCCGGCAGAAAGTTGGGTTGGTAACAAGCGTTTTCGAACAGCGCTAGTCTTTCATAGAGTGATTCAGCGAGAATAGTCAGAGCTTCGGCGTGGCATTCAGAAAAACGGCATTGTCTATGAGTAGAGAGCCAGCGGGTTCATAGGAGCCACGCGGAGACTTTGATCGATACTCAGCCAGAATCGGATTATGTGCCTCGTGCAAAGCTTTCGATCGCCGACACCTGGTACTCCGAACGTGCTTTCAAACAAGCAGAACACGAGTATCGACACTTCATTCCATTCTTCCCGAAACACCCGAGGTCGTAGAACGGAGAATCGACTCTATCCGCGCCGAACGTCGCTGAAAGGCAACGGACTTATCGAATGGATGCGGCGGACTGAACGAGCCGTTAGAGCATAGTTAGAGCGGTTGGTATCCGCCGCATCCAGGACCAAGGAAAAAGAGCCGTCACTGCAGCAGTCCGTAAACCTCCAGGGTGTTATTTGCGGGCACATACACTCGCCCGTTGGCAACCGTGGGATTGACTCGCGCAACTGCCCTCGATCCTACCTTGTCACGCTTCGAATTCTGGTTGGTGTCGTAGTACTCCTGCGTAAGGTTGTTGGGGTTCAGAGCCCACAGAGTTGGGGTCGGTATATCGTATTGCAAAGTCCACACGATGCCGTTTGTGGTCCCGTTCGCCGAGATCATGGCTGCCGGTCCGCGCATGATCGTCTTAGCCGTGGAAGTTGCTGTGGTGGGAAGCAAACCATTCTTAATCGTGAACATCTTGGGATAGTCATTCTGTCCAAAGATGTACACATTGCCATTGAAGTAGCTGGCGGTATTCCAGATACCATTCACTGGCTGTCCCTTGACCGATGCTTTGATGGCGCCCACGATGTACTGCACGATATTGTTCTTGGTGGAACTGTGTCCGCCGAGACTGTCGCGGTTGATTACATAGATTGTTCCTTCTTTGCCCCCGCCGACCATCAAGTGCGGAGTCGATCCTGGTTGGTCCGGCAACAGCAAAAGCCCGCCTGAAGAAATATCCCAGTCCACGCGATTGATCGACGAGAAATTGCTTGGAGTGTAGGAGTCAACGAGGTTGAGGCTGCCATTTTCTGGCGTTAGTTTCAGTACCGACTCTCCCCAATCGCCGTTGCTGTCGAATGTTCCGTTTCCGGTTTGTACAAAAATGTTGCCAGCCGTGTCTGCCGCTAGGCCGCCCCCCATCTGCCATACTCCGCCCGCTGAGCCGTTCGGTGTTGTGCAGAAAACGTACTTTTGCGCCAGGGTCTGAGAATCGTAACCCAGAATCCACCCGTGATATGGGAAGGTGTCCTCATTCGATGCCGTCGAGAAATACACCACGCTATTTGTGTCCCCTGAGGCTTGAGAAAGCAGCATGCCGGGCCTGGAATTCTCCTTTTGAGAATTGAAGGCCAGCACACCCTTAGAACTTCCGTCCCCGGTCCCTGGAACCGAGGCTTGGATCTCAACCGGCCCTCCGAATTTCTCGTCGCCGGTGGTGATATCCAGCGCATGCAGCCGGTGCACATAGGTTCCGGAGCAGGCAGTAGTTTGACCCTCCAGAGTTCGTGCATGCACATACATCGTGTTCGTGGAAGGATCAATTACGGGAGTGGGCGTGATACCGATAATCGACACATTGGCCACGACACACGTTCCGGGCACCGGCACCACGCTGGGCGGATCAATGAAACTATCCTTCCACAACGTGCCTGTCACTTTTCCGTCGGCATCGTACGCGTACACGCTGTCGTTGGCCGTAGCGACATAGATCACGTTGTAGTAGCCGGCACTCCCATGCTGCGGATGAGGAATGTACACGTTCGACACATAGAGCGGTTGTGCCTGGACTTGTCCATCGATGGAGTAAGAGAACAGTTTTCCAAAGCTGTTGACGTTCACGTTGGTAGGAGTCAACACGGTTTCCTGCAGGTTCTGCCCGGTGCGTGAGTTGTCATTCTTGTTGGTATAGATACCCGTAAAACTCGTCAAATGGACTAATCCGCTGCTCGACTTGGTCTTGTCTGCCTGGCTGACTGCTTTGATCGTGTGCTCGCCAACCACGAAGTTCGTTGGCGGAGTGTAAAGGCCTTCGGCACCAATCCAGCCTACCGTTTGGTTACCGCCCAAGACTCCATCGACGTACCACGTCACACTCTTGTTTGTTGTGCCTGTGACCGTAGCCGTGAACTGTTGCGTGACCAGCGACGTCACTGGCGCTGACAGAGGATGCACTGCAACCACTACGCCGCCAGCCGGATCGTTCTCTCCCAACTGCGCTAAGGTGCGATCCGTGGCTTCGCGCGCGGCGGGGGCAGCCGCTGACACGGCATTGAGCCCGACATTCTTGTTAGAGGAGCTTTGCACTGGCTGCTGGATTTCGAGCACCGCCAAAACAACGCCCACGGTGACGAACAGAGCCCAATAAACAAATGTCATGGGTTTCATGGAGGATCTCCTTTTCAATTTCAAAAGTCGGAGGAGACTCTCATCCGGGGTTCTTGCACCCTTCATGACAGTTCTCCTGTCGAACACCGGGGCTCGGACCCAGACTCAGGAATTTATTCGTAGTCGGTTATATAGAAGCGTGCTTAGTGCTCGTGCACGAAACGAAGGGGAGGGAATTTTGTCGGACCGCGTGAGTATTGTCCCAAATCATACGATTGTCAAGGACAACTGCCGTTAGCACACGTCACCGCTTGCGGGTTCCGTCTTACCAGCGATCTTACCCAAACTCAAAATCCCTGCTTTTGTCTTCCTACATATAAGATCGGGAGGGTGATCCCGTTTCGCCGCGGAGATCAATCAATCATGAAGTTCGGTATTCTGAAAAGAAGGGTGCGAGTTGTGACTATAAGGTCATGGGAGGCTCATGATGGCGAAGCTGATCTACATCGCGATCACGTCGCTTGATGGTTATGTCGAGGATGAGCGCGGCGTATTTGACTGGGCTGCACCGGACGAAGAGGTCCACACGTTCGTTAACGACCTGTTACGACCAATTGACACCTATCTGTACGGTCGCAGGATGTACGAGACGATGGTTGCTTGGGAGACTATGGACACCGCCGCCCAAGCACCGTTCACGCGGGACTTCGCGCAGATCTGGCGGGCGGCCGAGAAGGTCGTTTACTCAAAGACGTTGAAGACGGTCTCGAGCGCCAGAACGCGAATCGAGCGAGACTTCGATGTCGAAGCGGTCCGGCGCACAAAAACGTTGGCAGAACGCGACATCACAGTGGCGGGCCCCAACCTCGCCGCCCATGCGATCAAGGCAGGGCTGGTGGACGAATACCATCTGATAATCTCGCCCGTTCTCGTGGGCGGCGGCAAGCGGGCGCTGCCCGACGATGTTCGGTCGGGACTCGAACTGCTGCACGAACGATGCTTCGGCAATGGCGTCGTTCACCTCCACTATCGTCCGGCGTCGACGGAAGAGCCCCCACACCAATGCGCTCCAACTACTTCTGAAACAAAATAGTAATAACGAATGCCCGCGCCTATGCGGCGATACCGCACACAGGCCTCGACCGGTGCGACGGCGATCGTTCGTCTCCTATACTCCAACAGCGGGCAATCTAGTGCTCGTCCATTGTCCCTTTGGTCACCTCTGCATGGTGCCTTTCGTTTGCGGCCAATGGCACTTTCGGAAGCAACGGGTCGCCGCCTGAGGGGTTAACTTGGTGGAGCGCTGTAAGAAACAGTTCCGCACGATCCGCGGGAGGAGCCATGTACCGAACGTACTTGAAAAGCGGCGCAATCGCGCTGTTGCTGAGTGCGGCCTGCTTTGGGCAGACGGAACAATCGCTGGGAGATGTTGCCCGCGCGAACCGCGAGAAGCAGTCCACCACGCAGGCATCTGGTGTCACGCCCCGCGTCATTACCAACAAGGACCTGCCCGCGGCCCCGCCGCCAGTTGAAGAAGCAAGTTCCGAGCCGATGTCCATGGTGTCGGGAGTCGAACGTCCGTCCGAGCGACGCGCCTCAGCGCAACGCATGGACCAGAGAACTCTTGCTGAGCAACGCGCCGGCGAACAGTGGAAGAGTCGCATCCAGGAGCAGCAGAACCGGATCACCATGTTGCAGGCGCGCATTGATCGTGTGAATGCTTCACTGCATCCGGCTGGTGGCGCGCAATTTGAGGGGCCGTATACCCGCGCGCAGGCGATCCAGATGCAACGCTTGGCCGAGATGCAGGAGATGCTCGGTCAGGAAACGCGAAGACTGGATTCAATGCAGGAAGCAGCCCGCCGCGCGGGCATGCATACCACGGTCTACGATCCGTAAACCCGGCTGCCCGACGTTTTGTGCGGGTTAGTCTTGTCGATGTTGCGATTTCAAATGCGCATCGAACTGCGCCTGAAGAGACTTCTGATACTCCTCGCGGTTCGGCCGATGACTCGAGCCCTGAGCTCGGAATGAGACTGCAGGGCAGGCAGTGCAGACTGCTTCGACCGGAATATCCCCAAGCCACTTCGTAACCCGCAGAGTCGGTTTCTTCACGACGGCCCACTTTTCGTCAGCTTGAAAACAATGGACGGTGGCCCATTCTAACGTCGCGCGCTCTGCGACGTTGGAGTGGGATTCCGAATTTCCGCACGCAAGGAGTTTACTGCGCCGTCAAAAAGATAGGCTCATATCCGATCGGCACCGTGCCGCCGGAAAGACCGGTCTTGGTGTCTGTCAGATCGGTTTGGAATTTGTACGTCTGCGGATACGAGTAGTTGGAGTGTGTGCAGACGCCGTTGCTGCACGACTGCGCCGTATCCCAAACGAGTTGTCCGTCGTCGACGTTGCACGTATACACCGTTCCATTCGCAACGCAGGCGCTGATCGTATGTCCGATCAGCCATCCTGCGACCGTGTCATACGCAGTCCCGCCGAGATTACCCTGCAGCCCCACCGGAGGATTGTCGTCCCACGAATAAACGTACTGGCGGGGCAGTCCCACGCTCGCCCGCAGGATCAATTCCCGCGCTGCGAATCCCGCGAGTTCGTTCGGATCGGTGAAGTTCTCGTCCGCCTTGATGCCGTGCTCGCTATCCCACAGTGGCAGATTGCTCAAGTTATTCGTCGCCACGTCAGCGACGATATTCGAATACGTTCCAAGAAACGCTTCGGGAGTCAGGTTCAGCGTCCCGTTGCCTCGCATGTGCATGTTGACGATGTCGAACGTTGCCCCTCCGCCCGCCGCGATATAAGGATCGAACCATGTATGCAGCGACCACACGTGTCCCGACGGGCTCAGCGTCTTCGCATTCGGATCGATCGAATGAATAATCGCTGTGGCATCGGAGTTCATGCGCACCATCTGTGCCTGCGTGCCCGCGAAGTAACACGAGCAGTCCGGCTCATTCCACAGTTCGTAATAGGAAATCTGGCCTTTATAGCGCGTGACCAGCGCGGTCACAAACGTCGAGAAAAATTTATCCGTTCCCGTTCCATCGGAGTTCACGTCGGTCGGCGGTGAGCAGCTGTAATCCGACGGCGTGAGGCAATGCACGTTGCCTCCAGGAATCTTTCCGGCATATTCCGGCGTGTCGCCGAAGGTATAGAGCACATTCAGATTCATCGACTGTGCCATGCTCATGTAGCTGTCGAGCGTCGTCCAATCATAAACACCGGATGCCGTGTTGACCTGTCCCCACTTCACCTCGTCGTCCCAAAGCCGCAACGACCCGAGCGTCGCGACGTGTCCGAGCCCGTCTGTCGGAGGCCACGTCGTAAAGAAGTTGAAGCTGGAGCCGAAAAAGTCCTGATTGATCGCGCTTCCATTCGACACTACGCAGTTGACCCCGACAGTGGTCACGTTCGCGTTCGCGGTTCCGTTTCCAGAGGTGACGGTGCACAACTGTCCGTTGGGCTGAGTCAGCACCGATACGGCATAGGTGCTGCCCGCCGCAAGCTTGGTGGCGAATGTGAACTTTCCGTTCGCATTGAGCGAGAGATTGTCGGTGCCGTTGTCCTGCAGGACTACAGTGCCACTGGTCAAGCCCGAGAGAGTCCCGCCGATGCTGTAGGTGGTTGTGCTGCACGTCACGCTGACGTTTGTCACGGCGGCATCGACCGTTCCGGTGCCGTTGCTCACGGTACAGGTCTGCGCCGGATTCGATGGCTGGGTCAGCACCGTCACGGAATACGTGCTACCCGCTGCAAGTTGCGTCAGGAAGGTGAACGTTCCATTTGCGGTGATCGTCAGATTGTCGCTGTTGTTGTCCTGCAACACTAAATCTGTGCCCGATAGGCCGGACACACTTCCGCCGATTGTGTAAGTCGTCGCGCTGCAAGTGACGCTGACGCTCGTGACATTGGCGTTGGCGGTGCCGCTACCGCCAGCAACCGAACAGGTTTCTCCCGAGGGCTGCGTCAACACAGTAACTGAATAACTGCTGCCCGGGGCCAGCTTGGTGGCGAAAGTGAACGCTCCGTTTGCTGTGATCGTGAGATTGTCGCCGCCATTGTCCTGCAACACCAGAGTGCCCGTGAGCCCAGAAACCATGCCGCCGATCGAGTAACTCGTTGATCCCGAAGTGCAGCTCACCGTAATCGTCACATTGGCGGTGATCGTTCCGCTCGTACTGCTCAGAGTGCAGGTCTGTCCTGTCGGCTGCGTGACCACGCTAACCGCGTAAGTCGCGCCGCTCGCATACGTGTTCGAAAACATCTGCGTGCTGTTGCTGGTGAAGGTCAACTGCTTGCCGGCATCGTCCTGCAAGACGAGAGGGCCAGTCGAGAGTCCGCTGACCGTTGCGCTGATTGTGTAGGAGGGCGCAGTGCTGGTTGTGCATGTGACTTGGACGCTGGTGATATTCGCAGTCGCGGTCCCACTGCCATTCGCGACCGTGCACATCTGCGCAGGATTCGATGGCTGCGTAGCAATCGACACTGCATATGCGCTGCCGCTGGTGATCGCTTTCGCGAACGTGAAGTTTCCGTTCGCGCTCACGGCCAGCGTGGCGCCATTGTTCGCCAGCACAAGGCCGGTCCCCGACAATCCGGAAACTGTTCCGCCAATGGTATAGGTTGCCGGTGGGGGTGGGGTCGTGTTGCCGTTCACACCCGTACCTCCGCCGCAGGCGGTAAAGGACAATGCTGTCAACACTAGGACTGCGAAGCAGAATGACTTCCAACAGCCGATCGTGAGCCAGCCTCGTTGATAGCCGCCGCCATTCTGGGACGCGGCAGCCTGAACCAGGCATAATTCCATAGCTTCCGGACTTTATGGCAGGCCTTAAACCCCGTCAAGATGAAAGAGATTGCAACCTATGCTCAGACCGCCAGTTAGCGGATGAGGTGTATATCCCTTCATTGCCTTTGTTTGAATCATTGCCTGCGGAACCGTCGCATGCACAAGCGTGGAAGAGCGGCCGTTAAAGGACCGCGTCAAACGCCCCAGGGGAAAACGGGCATTAGACCCGTGGAGCCTCAAATGGCAGCCGATGCTGCACAATCGTAACCTCCGCCGGGAAGGGAATCGGCATCAGAATGGAGCGATGCCGTATCGCCTCAATCTCGCGCTGGCGTTCCTGCTCTCAGGACTGGCCTGTTCAGCTTTATGGGCCCAGGACGGCGCGCGTTCGAGCGAACCCATCCCGACTGCCAAGGAGTCAAGCAAGCATAAGAAAGATCGCACGCTAACCTCCGACGAGCGCTTAGCCGTGATCGCCTCCGCGCTCGATTCGAAAACTCCCCGCCGCACCGAACGCGACTGCTCGCATCTGGTGCATGCCATCTACGAGCGCGCCGGATTTCCCTACTCCTACGCCGATTCGGACGATCTTTACGCTGGAGTCGAAGGCTTTCAGCGCGTCTCGACCCCGCAGTCTGGGGACGTGATTGTATGGCACGGTCATATGGGGATCGTGATTCGCCCCTCGCGGCACGTCTTCTTCAGCTTCTTGCACGCCGGCCCCGGGATCGACGATTACAAAAGCCAATACTGGACCGGCCGCGGCGAACCGCGCTTCTACCGCTACGTGAAGAATGATCGCTGCGCCGGATGTACCCTAGCTCGCAGCAAGAACGAGTAAAAAAAGCGAAACTCTTCACGCTCGCGTAACACAGCGTCACATCAGCCGATCTTCACAACCGCCCCATCCGCGAAAAGCCTCGTATCAGGGCACGTCTTCAGACGTGCCGTCAGGAATCGCATAGGTGTGCGGCTTCAGCCGCTGCTCGTCCTTGTGACGCCGATCACTTCTTCCCAGCCAATTTCCTTCTAACATGCCCCTAGCATGCCGACCAGGCTCAGGGCGGGAATCCTCGGATACGGCCGCATGGGGCGTGGATTCGTAGCCGCAATGCAACAAAGCGGGCTCTGGGACGTCGCGGCCATCTATGACATTTGCCCTCCCGCACGCGAACTGGCGGGCCAGCAAGTTCCCGGCGCAACGATTTTCGACAATCCCGAGGCGATCTTCGAAGATCCTTCCATCGACGCCGTGGGACTATTCACTCTTGCCGACGCACGGCCCGCGCAGATTCGACAGGCTCTCAAGCACAACAAGCACATGCTCGCGGAAAAGCCGATCGGAGCCGACGTCGCGACCGAATGGCAACTCGTCCGCGAGATCGAGGCCAGCGACCGCTTCGTTGCCGTCAATCTGTTCAACCGCAACGCCTGGTATCACAAAGAAATTCAGCACTTCATTGCCGACGGTGAAATCGGCGACCTGGCTGTGATCCGCATCTGCCATATGACGCCCGGACACATGCCGCTCGAAGGCCACGATCCCGAAGGCCCGCCATTCCACGATTGCGGAATGCACTACGTCGATGTCGCGCGCTGGTATGCGCAGAGCGAATATCAGACCTGGCACGCGCAAGGCCTCCGCATGTGGGGATACAAAGATCCGTGGTGGGTACAGGCGCACGGCACTTTTGCCAACGGCGTCGTCTTCGATATTACCCAGGGATTCATCTACGGCCACCTGGCTAAAGATCAGCCGCACAATTGTTACGTCGACGCGATCGGCACCAAGGGCGTCGCGCGCATGCGCCACGATTTCACAGAGGCGACCATCGAACTCTTCGGCATCCACAAGACAATTTCGGAAGACCGGAGCCTTCAACGACAAGAAACTCGACGTCATGGTCGACGTATTCGCACGGTCGATTCTCGCCGGAAAAAATTTGGGATTCCCCCGCGCCCGCGATGCAGTGATTGCTTCCGAAGTCAGTTGGTCGATGTTGAATGACGCCATCGAGAACGATCCTCCGGCGCGCGGAACCCCGGAAGAAATGCAGCAGATTCTGGAACACCGTCGCCAGATGGTGAACGGCTTCGGCCTGCCAGTAAGAACAAAAGAGCAAGACGCGCCACTAGTGCAGGTCTAAGCTGCTGCCTATGTGGGGACGGACGCATTCGTCCGTCCATCGAAGCGCAGCGAGCGCCCTGCAGCACGACTCCCGCCGTTGAACGCCACATAGCCCTCCGACCAACCGCAGCCCGTATAATCAATCTTTATCCTTTTTATGATTCAAACCCTGTTCGGCAGCCTCGAAGAAGAGAAGAAACCCGGCTTTTTAGACCGCATGAAGCAGGCGGTCACCCGCACGCGCGAAAATCTCGCCGAGCGGATTGAAGAAGTCGTATCCTTCGGCAAGGAGATCGACCGCAACACGCTCGACGATCTTGAAGCCACGCTCATCGGCGCCGATCTCGGATCCCCTACCACCCAGGAAGTTCTCGGCAAGCTGCGCGACAAAGCCGATCGCAAGCAGATCAAGGACGTGGAAGAGCTTAAGCGTCTCCTGAAAGAAGAACTGCTGGCCATTCTGAGCACGGCGAATTCGCTTCCAGTGAAGAAAGTCGAAGGCACCCCTGAAGTCATCCTCGTCGTTGGCGTCAACGGTACCGGCAAGACCACGACGATCGGCAAGCTCTCGCAGGTCTTTCGCTCGCAGGGAAAGAACGTCCTGCTCTGTGCTGCCGATACGTTTCGTGCCGCAGCCATCGATCAGCTCGAAATCTGGGGACAGCGCACTGGGACCGAAGTCATCAAAACCAAAGCCGGAGGCGATCCGGCAGCCGTCCTCTTCGATGCGCTGCAAGCTGCGGTCGCGCGCAAGACGGATTACGTTGTCGTCGACACTGCTGGCCGCCTGCACACCAAGAGCAGCCTGATGGCCGAGCTCGAAAAGATGCGCCGCACCGCGCAGCGCATCATCCCCGGCGCTCCGCATGAAACTCTACTGGTGATGGACGCAACCACCGGCCAGAACGGACTGCAGCAGGCGCGCATGTTCACCGAATCCGCTGGCGTGACGGGCATCGTTCTGACCAAGCTAGACGGCACAGCCAAAGGCGGAGTGGTGGTCGCGATCTCGCGCGAATTGGGCCTGCCCGTCCGCTACGTGGGCGTCGGCGAAAAAGCCGGAGATCTGCTCCCCTTCGATCCAAAAGAATTCGTGGATTCCCTCTTCGAATAGAAATGGAGCGACGGACGCATTCGTCCGTCGGGCGAAGCCGGGATTAAATAGTTGGTCATCGCCCAAACACGGCATGTCATCCTGAGCGAAGCGAAGGACCTATGCATCCTCAGCCGGCGGCGCTGTCGCATTCAGAAGCCACGAGTCACGACTTCACTGATCCCTGGCGTCTGATCCCAGATCCCAGCTCGCATGTTAGATTCATCCCTGAATGTCCGCTCACTCCGTTGACGAGCAACTCCTGCACCGCGCCCTTGAACTCGCTCGCGCCGCAACCGGCCAGGCCTCGCCGAATCCTTACGTGGGCGCAGTCATCGCCGATGCCAACGGCAATGTCGTCGGTAACGGAACTTACACTTACGCGGGCGTGAAGCATGCCGAAATCCTCGCGCTCGAAGCTGCCGGCGAGAAGGCGAACGGCGGAACGCTCTACATCAATCTCGAACCCCACGCGCATCAGGGACGGACGCCTCCCTGCACCGAGGCGCTCATAAAAGCCGGCATCCATCGCGTCGTCGCGTCCATGCCCGATCCCAATCCGAAAGTCAGCGGACGCGGCTTCGACCAACTTCGTACCGCCGGAGTTCACGTGGTCGTCGGCAACCTTGAAGAGCAGGCGCGCAAATTAAATGAGCCCTTTGCCCGCTACATCCGCCATGCCACGCCGTTGGTTACGCTGAAGGCCGCGATGACCCTCGACGGAAAAATCGCGCCGTCTCCCGCGGAGGAACTCGAACGGGCCGCGGGCACTCCCGCTGGTGGATGGGTCACCAGCGAAGTGGCGCGCGCGCACGTTCAGGAACTGCGGCATCAGAACGATGCGCTCATGGTTGGCGCGGGCACGATTCTTTCGGACAATCCTCTGCTTACGGATCGCAGCGGAGGCGCGCGCCGCCGCCCGTTGCTTCGCGTGATTCTCGATTCGCGCTTGCGCCTGCCCGTCGATTCTCGCCTGGTGCAAGACGTTGCTGCGCATCGCAAAGACGATGTTATCGTCTTCTGCGCATCGGCCGATCCCCAAAAGAAAGTACAACTCGAACAGCTCGGGGTTCACATCGAGCAAATCCCGGCCTTCGGATCCGACGGTCGCCCAGACCTGCCGGCCATTCTGCGCCGCCTCGGAGAACTCGAGATCACCAGCGTGATGATCGAAGGCGGCGCTACCGTCAACTGGACAGCGCTCGCCGCCCACGTCGTCGACAAAGTCTTCCTTTATTACGCGCCCAAAATTCTCGCCGGCACTGGGTCGATCCCTTTTGCCGCTGGCGCCGGCTTCGGCCACATGAGCCAGGCCGCGCAAGTGAAACACATTCATCTGCACCGCTTCGGCGAAGACTTCGCCGTCGAAGGCTATTTGCGCGATCCGTACGGAGAGTGAGAGGAACAGGCCTAGGGCAGTGATGAGGGACAAGTGATTAGTGGCTAGTGGATAGCGAGAAGCAACCACCGCCGGCGTGCGCCAGCCACCAAACGCTACTCACCACTCACTCACTCACTACTCACTACTCACTACTCACTACTCACTACTCACTACTCACTGCTCACTGCTCACTGCTCACTACCAACTGACCCCTGGCCCCTGATCCCTGCCTTCTGATTTAAACTATTCCGTTCGCCGGAGGCACTCATGTTCACTGGCATCGTCGAAGAAGTCGGACGTATTACGCGTATCGAAGAGCGCGGAGAAAACCGGCGCATCACCATCGCCGCCACAAATACTCCTAAAGAACTTGGCACCGGACACAGCGTCGCCGTCAGCGGCGTCTGCCTCACCGCGCTTGATATCAAGCCCGGCTCATTCTGTGCCGACCTCGCCCCCGAAACCTGGACCCGCACTTCGTTTTCGCGCATTCACGAGGGCGCGCTTGTCAATCTCGAATTGCCGATGAAGGCCGACGGCCGCTTCGGAGGTCACATCGTGCAAGGCCACGTCGACGGTGTCGGCAAGCTGATCGAGTTCGAGCGCATCGCCAACTCGGAGAATTGGTGGCTACACATCGCGCTGCCCGAAGACGTCGAGAAGTACACCGTATTTAAAGGCTCGCTTTCGATCGAAGGCATCAGCCTCACAGTCGCCAAGCTGGAGCGCGAGCGCTGCTCCATCGCCATCATTCCTCACACCGTAGAGATGACGAATCTGCACTCGCTCAAGTCGGGCGACCCGGTCAATCTCGAAGCCGACCTCATCGCGAAATATGTCGAGAAGATGATGAAAGGCAATGGGCAGGATTCATTCACGATCGATGAACTGGTAGCGCAGGGATTCTGATACCGACCAGTTGATGAGAACCGGCCACGGCCTGATAGCCGACGGCAGCGTGACTGCAGTTGCAGGTTTCTCTTTTACGGATTATCGACGACTGGTTGCCAGAGTTCGACGCGGTTGCCTTCGGGATCAGTGATCCAGGCGAAGTGGCCGTAGGGATAGGATTGCTGGTCGGGATCGACGGGAACGTTGGCGGCTCGGAGCTGGGCGAGTAGGGCTGCGAGGTCGTCGACGCGGTAGTTAATCATGGCGCGCTGGGTGGGGGCGCCGAAGTGTTTGGTGGTATCGGGAAAGAGCATCCAGGTAGTTTGGCCGGTACCGGCGGGAACTTCGTCGGACCAGAGGAGGCTGGCACCGCCGTAGTCGGCGAGCTGGATGCCGAGGTGCTGGGCGTACCAGGCGGAGAGGGCTTTGGGGTCGCGGGCTTTGAGAAAGACGCCGCCGATTCCGGTGACTCGTGCCATGAAGGTCTCCTTGAGGTGTGAGCGGGAAGCAACAAACAGACATCTCCGCTGCATTACGAAATGACAAAAATAGTGCTACGAGATGATACCAAGCAACTGAAACTCAGTGACGGAAAGGCGTGGTGCGGATGGGCGAAACCCTGCCACGATCATGCATTGAGGGCCCGCTCTAGGAATTCCTATTCACCAGTCACTATTCACTTCCCATCAGACTGGGCTAGTGGCCGGCCGCGTGCACAGAAATCTCGTCCTTCGCCACCACCCCGCCCTTCATCACGAACTTCACGCGCTGCACTTCTGCGATGTCCTTCATCGGATCACCCACCACCGCGATGATGTCCGCATAGTGCGCAGGTTCGAGGGAGCCCACTTTGTCCTGCCAGTCGAGCAGTTCGGCGGCGGTGACGGTTGCTGCCTGAATTGCCTCTAGAGGACTCAGTCCGCGTTTCGTCAAAGCAACCAGTTCATCTGCATTCCTGCCTTGCCTTTCAGCCGAGGACGCATCATAGCCCGCCGCGATTTTTACGCCGAGACTCTTTGCGGTCTGAATCGAATCTTGAATTCCTTGCAGGAAGTCCGCCACGCGTTTGCGTGCCTCTGGAGGCGCAGGTTCGTTCTTCTGTGAGGCCAGCATGGAATCGATCACTCCGATCGTGGGAACGAGAAAAACTCCTTTGGCCTTCATCATCTCCAGGTCTTCGCGATTGGCGCGGTGGCCGTGCTCAATGGAATCAACGCCCGCAACCAGCGCATTCTTGATTCCTTCTGCGGTTGTCGCGTGCGCAGCCACTTTACGTTTCTGCTTGTGAGCCTCTTCGACGATCACGCGCATCTCATCCACCGTAAGCGTAGGGTTGCGCCAGTCAGCGTAGACCTTGATCAGATCCGCGCCGTGGCCAATCTGCTCGCGAACCGCGCGCCGCGCCTCTTCCACGCCGCTGATCATCTGTGCGCCGGTTGGGAAGTTCTTCAGATCGGGGGAAATTCCAAAAGGATTGTATTGCCCTACCGCAGCGATCGCTCGCGTTGCGACCTGCATGCGCGGGCCGTCCGCGAGACCTTCGTTAATGGCATCGCGCAAAGCCACGTCCGCGTATTCGGAGCCTTCGCTTTCCACGTCGCGGACCGTGGTGTAGCCCGCCTGCAGCGTGATGCGCGCGTCGTACGCGCCTTCAAGCGCCCGCGTTGCCAGTGACTTCGTGGCCAGGCCGATGATGTAGCCATTATCCGAGTCGTCGAAGCGCGCCATGATGTGCGTATGGCAGTCGATCAGGCCCGGCAGCAGCGTGGCTCCGCCGAGATCAATGACTTTTGCGTCTTTGGGTGCATGCGCCTGAACGTCGGATGCCCGGCCGGATTCCTTGATGCGGTCGCCTTCGATCCAGATGGCGGCATTTTCAACGTAACTCCCTTTCCGCACGTCGAGCATTCTCGACGCTTTTACCACCACCGTATTCGGAGACTGCTGCGCGCGAACGGATTGGGCGAACATGAGGCAGCATACGGTTGCACTGATCAAGCAGCAGGCGGCGCGCAAGGTTTTCATAGGGCCTCCTAATTATCACAATCGGAGGAGTGCAACAAGGAGGACGTTCGAAGTTCGATAGGAATGGGAATTCCTAACCAGACTTCTTCGGATGGCTCAGCGCAACGATCGTCGCTTTTGTCGCCCGCAAGTAGTCGGCCGGAGCGATCAGAATCTGCAAGCCTCGCATTCCCGCCGACACAGAAATAACGTCGAACAATTCAATCGTCTCGTCTGCGTAAACAGGGAAGTCGCGTTTGGCGGCGAGCGCGGTCACTCCTCCGCGAATGTATCCGGTAAGCGATTGCAATTCCTTCACCGGGACCAGCTGGATCTTTCGCTCACCCGCAGCCTCTGCCAGCGCTTTCAGATCGAGTTCCTGATCGCCCGGGATGACAGCCATGATGGGCCCGTTCCGATCCCCGCGCGCTAGCAGCGTTTTGAATACTTGCTCCGCCCGCATCCCGATTTTCGCCGCGACGGTCTCTGCCGCCAGATCGTTCGGATCCACTTGGTACTCTCGCAGTTCATACCGAATGCCGATCCGATCAAGAAGCCGTGCGGCATTGGTCTTGGCAGGCATGGAATAACAGAAGTGACGAGTGAATAATGATTAGTGCGTAGTTCGTAGTCATGCAGGCCTGGCTGGCCACTACCCACTAATCGCTAGCCACTGTTCTTTACGCTTCCAGCTTCAATTCATCCAACTCCAGAAACTCCTGAATGATCGGATGCGGATCCTTCTCCATCTCGGAGTAAGGACCGAAGAAGATCGCTTTGGCTTCGTACAGGAACACGACGCGGTCCGCCAGCTTTTTCGCGAGCCGCATGTCGTGCGTGACCACAATGCTGGTCAGGTTCAGCTGAATCTTCAGCCGCTTGATCAGGTCGCCCAGCAACTGCGCCATCAGCGGATCGACCATCGTGGTCGGTTCG
Organism: uncultured Acidobacteriota bacterium; assembly: GCA_963787685.1. Classification (GTDB taxonomy): domain Bacteria; phylum Acidobacteriota; class Terriglobia; order Terriglobales; family Acidobacteriaceae; genus Sulfotelmatobacter. Next base: position 207,099 of record CAWBED010000013.1, on the reverse strand, counting down.
TCGTACAAGACGCATTCGGGCCGCGCCGCCAGCGCCCGCGCAATCGCCACCGACCGCTTCATCCCCGTCGACAGATCAGAAGGCAGCAGATCGCGCATCTCCTGCACGCCCACCATCTGCAGCAGCCCGTCGACGATCTGGAAAATCTGCTCCTCGCTCAGTTCCCGCGTCTCGCGCAGCGGGAACGCGATATTCTCTCCCACGGTCAGCGAATCGAAGAGCGCACCGTTCTGAAACACCATGGTGACTTTCTTGCGGATTTGTTCCAATTGTTCTTCGTTGTAGTCGGTGATGTCCTGCCCGGCAACGATCACTCGCCCCGAGTCCGGCTTGAGAAATCCCATGATGTGATGCAGGGAAACCGACTTGCCCACGCCACTGCGTCCGAGAATGCAGACAGTCTCTGCCGGAAGCACGTCGAAGTTGACATGCTCCAGCACGACGTTGTCCCCAAATGCCTTGGAGACATCGCGAAACTCAATGTATGGCGCCGGTTTGGGCTCGTCAGGCATGAAGGGAATGAGGACTCTGGGCTTCCAGCCTTCGAATCCTGTCTCCTAACCTTATCAAATCTTGGGGAAGCATTCGCCAAGCGGGTGCTCGCGAGGCAATGCCGCAATCCGCATACATACGCGCTCCCTGAGCTGTCGACCACTCTGTTCGTGGTGCAAGCTTCACACTGCGCCGTAAAAGTTGTCGTACAGCATCCCCCGACGTAATCCGATTTGCAAGTAGTCCGGGATCGATCGCTATGCAAGAATCTGCGTCTGCGATGTGTCCGCTGGCCTGTCAGCGCATCGATGCGAACCTCGTCAACTACTGGCCTCAATGAGCGACTGTAGTTCTTGCCTTTTGTCAGTGCGATTCATGATTTTCCGCACGTGCCTCCGCCAGATCTTCCGGCGTGTTCAGATTTCGAAACAATTCCGGACCGAATCCTCCGGATCGCAACGCGTCTTCACCGATCGCTTCTACTCGGGCTTCCGCGAACAGTGCATCAACCTTGTACCGTCCTGCGCGCAACGCCGTGTCCGCCAGATTCGCAAACTCTCGCCGGTAGATCGCGCACAGCGGCTGCCATCCGTGGACAGTTCTCGGGACGATCACCACCGCCGCTGAATCTCTCGCTCGGTCGATCAGAAACTGCAACAGCGCCGAAGAGATAAAGGGCAAGTCCACCGCGACAATCACATTCAAATCGCAGGTCGAACTCCGCAATGCTGCGTGGATCCCTCCCAGCGGTCCGCATCCCGGAAATTCATCCTCAACCACCGGCGCCAACGCCGCTAATTTTCTGGACTCTCCCACGATGCGAACGTCCGACGTCACCGACCGGGCCAAATCCAGAGCCCGGGCCACCAGGGTGCGTCCATCAAGCGTGACGAACGCCTTGTCCGTCCCCATGCGCGTGCTCTTGCCACCCGCGAGAACGAACGCCGTGACCTCCGCCTGCGTGCTCATCGCGCGATCATACACGCCGGGCCAAGTTACTGATCCGTTGCTCCCCGGCGGTCCCGCTGCCGAAAAGCGTCCGCTCGACTCTGGCCCCATTTGACCCATTGGTTACCAGAATTCCCACAGGATAAGTCCATATAAACAAAGTTGTTAACAGGCTTTCCCTGATGCGACCCTGCACGAAAGTAACCTACCAAATGTCCGCTTTTCGCGGGATGATGACCCTGCGTCCCAGGGTCACTGACCCGGATTCGAGATCATGCCGCAAAAAATCATGGATGTGCTTATGCTTGGGCGCTGCTCCCACGAGTTTTCTTGGCCGCGGCGTGCCGCCGATGGTGACTATTACCAAGTCTGTTTGTTGTGCGCTGTGGAATACAAATATGACTGGACCACGATGCGCCGCACTGAGCGCGTGGAGCGCAAGGCTGAAACCGGAATCCGGCGCAGCCATGCGCGTGAGAAGCGTCCGTCGTGGGTGCCACGCGCGCGTCGCTTGAAGCTCGATATTCCTTTGCGCTACCGCGTCAACAAGACCAGCACTTGGTACGAAGGCATCATCGAGAACATCAGCCAGAGCGGCGTGCTCTTCAATGGCCCGCAACCGCTGCCGGTGAATGCCCTCGTCGAGATGGTTTTCGAAATGCCCGAGGAAATTTCGGGCCAGAAGAACAGCAACGTCGTCTGCCAAGGTCGCGTCATGCGCGCCAAAGGCGCTGACGCCGAGGAAGAGGCCGAGAACACTCTGGCCGCCTCGATCGTCGACTACAAATTCATCCACTAGAAGCTTTCTAATAAATGGTTTGGGTAGGGCACGGCCTCGCGCCGTGCCGCTTCCAGCCTAAGCCCTGCGCCAACCTGCCTCTAGGGCACGGATTTGTCCGCGCCTAAAAGGAGGGGGAAAGACCCCGACTTTAGCCGCTGCACCAACGCAAACCCTCCCATTTACATCTATCGGAAACCCTCCTAGCATCTAAACTGTATTGCCATGGAGTCGAGTATGAAAACCAAATCTCTGCTGTCTTCATTCGTCATTGCCATCGTTCTTGCGGCGAGCCTGGGCTGCGCCAAAAAGCTCGACGACGCCAAGATGTCGAGCGACATTCAGACCAAGTTCAGTCAGGATTCCGGTCTTTCTACGAAGCAACTTTCCGTGCAGGCCAACAACGGAGTCGTGACGCTTTCCGGCACCGTCGACAACGATGCTCAGCGCGATGCAGCGGGACGTCAGGCTGCCTCGATCCCAGGCGTGAAGACGGTCATCAACAATTTACAGATCGGCGACGCCACGGCCGCAGCCGCGCCTGCTCCCGCTGCGCCCACACAGGTCACCAGCAATCCTCCCGATGTCAAGCCCGAACCTGGTGCCACGAAGAAGACCGAAAAGACGCGCAAGCATAAGGATTCGAAGCCGCATCGCGACTCCGCCTATGACGCTAACAATCCGAATGATCAGCAGGCGGCGCCACAGCAGATGGCGTCGAATGACCAGACGCCTCCCGGAGCGGCTCCGCCTCCGCCTCCCGCCGATGTGAATCCAACTCCCGTGCCGCCTCCTCCACCTCCGCCGAAGAAATTCATCGTCGATCAGGGAACGCAGATGACGGTACGTCTCGTCGATGCCATCGATAGCGAAAAAAATCAGACGGGTGACACCTTCAAGGCCACATTGAACGCGCCCCTGACCTCTGACGGGGAAGAGGTCGTTCCGGCCGGATCCGATATCGCCGGCCACCTGGTTTCCGTGAAGAGTGCGGGCAAGTTTGCCGGACAATCCGAAGTCGTCATGCAGCTCGACAGCCTGACGGCCGGCGGCAAGACCTATAACCTGCAGACCGATCAGTATCGCAAGACCGGCAGCTCTCGCGGCAAGAACACGGCTGAGAAGGTCGGTGGCGGAGCCGTCATCGGCAGCATCATCGGCGCGCTCGCCGGTGGCGGCAAAGGTGCTGCCATCGGAGCCGCAGCCGGAGCTGGTGTCGGCGGTGGTGTGCAGGCCGCAACCAAGAGCCAGCAGATCAAGTTTCCGTCCGAGACCGTCCTGAACTTCACTCTGCAAGCCCCGGTCACGGTCGTGCAGGCGCCCAGTTCCGACGCCAACCGTCCGAAACTCGGCAATTCGCAATAAATCTTCGAACTCCCGCTGAAAAAGGCAGCTCACTCACCGCGAGAGAGCTCGCCTTTTTTTTACTATATGCCTTGACACGTATATGCTCTATAGAGTATATAAAGAGTGTGGAATCCGTATTCGAAATCATTGCCGAGCCGAACCGCCGCGCGATCTTGAGCCTCCTGGTCTCGTCCGAACAATCGGTGGGAGAGATCGAGAGGCAGCTTCGTATGTCGCAGCCGGCCGTCTCCAAGCACCTGCGCGTGCTGCGCAATGCCGGGTTCGTCGAATCCACGGTCGACGCGCAACGACGTCTCTACCGGCTGAAACCCGGACCATTTCAGGAGTTCGATACCTGGCTGGCTCAATTCCGCCGCTTCTGGTCCGCTCACATCGACGCTCTCGAACGCCACTTGGATCGAATGGATAAAGATCGCATGCAACCGTCAACACCGAAAGAGAAGACAAAGGAAAAGCCGCCGCGGCCCAAACCGCGAGCGCGATAAAGGAGAATCGAAATGAAAATCAAAGTAACCAGCATCTACGTGGACGATCAGGAGAAAGCCCTGCGCTTCTATACAGACGTACTAGGCTTTGCCAAGAAGGCCGATTTCAGTAACGGCCCCTATCGCTGGCTGACCGTGGCCTCGCCCGAGCAGTCGGACGGCGTCGAATTGCAGCTCGCGTTGAACAACAATCCCGCGGCCAAAACGTATCAACAGGCGATTTTTCAACAGAACCAGCCCGCGATCATGTTTTTCACCGACGATGTCAAGGCCGACTATGAGCGGATCAAAGGCCGCGGCGCCGAGTTCACCATGCCGCCCACCGACGTCCCCGGCTCTACGATTGCCATGTTGAAAGATACTTGCGGCAACCTCATTCAGCTCACGCAGCTCGCGCGCTGGTAAGACGAACGCCAGCAGAAGACGTTCAGCAGGAAGAAGTCGCGCACAAAAGATCAGCAGGGAAGTGATCAAGGAGTAAATCGATGACCAATCGCATGCAGTACTCACCGGGTTCAGCAAGTGCCATGCAGGCCTGCCAGCTCTGGTCCGATCACGTGGATGCTCTCGAACGCCACCTCTCGGCCAACACTTGGGCGATGGCGGCCGTCACCGTCGTGCTGATCGCGTATCCGATCGCGCGGCTTGTGATGCCCGCCATTGTCCACGACGTTGCGGCCCATGGCATTGTGCCTAATGCGGTTCGTACCGTGCTCAACTTGATCTGAGTTCGTCTTGGGCACCGCGGCAAGAATCATAGCCACATCGCGGGTCGCCGGTGAAGATCGTCGAGTTCGGGTCATTGAGTTCGACTCACCGGGTGGCGTGCGATTGAGACAGAGGAGAAGAAGATGACAGAACCTCAGGCGTACGAACCGGGTCCCGCCAACGTGGCGCGGATACTGAAAAAAGATGGAGATAAGTGGACGCTCGTTCTCGTCCGAGAGCTGCGCCACTCGCCGGAAAAAGTTTGGCAGGCGTTAATCGATCCCGCGCAGCTACGCGAGTGGGCCCCCTTTGTGACCGATGGGAGCCTGGATGCGATTGGAACGGTGAAGATTACGTGGGTTGGAAATCCCGCACCGATCGAAACAAAAGTGACGCGAGCCGAAGCTCCCAAGGCGCTTGAGTACGGCGATATGCGTTGGGAACTTGAGCCCTCGGGCCGTGGCACACGCCTGACTCTGTGGACCAAGATCAATCGCGGATTCGTCTCCATGGGTGCGGCTGGCTGGCACATTTCTTTCGACGTGCTGGATTACCTGCTTAGCGGAACTCCCATTGGCCGTATCGCCGGTGCCGATGCCATGAAGTTCGCCGGCTGGCAGCGGCTGAACGCGGAGTACGCCCAGCAGTTCGGTGTGAAAGCGCCCAACTGGCCGCCCAAGGCCGCTCAAAAGGAGTGATTGAGGTGACATCATGAACCAAAGCACATTACGTACAATATTTCGCTGGATTCACATCGTTTTTGCCATTCCGATACTCGGCTACATTTACAGTCCGTTTGAAAAACTTCCGGACTATGCCTTCAAGACTCGTTTTGTTTTCGTTCCGGTGATGGTCCTTTCGGGATTGTGGATGTGGAAGGGACATCTCCTTCGACGCCTCATCTCAAAAAAACCTGCCGAACAAAACTCGGTGGCCCATTCAAGCCCGCTTTAGGCTTGAGTGGGATGCCGGTTATCGATCTGGTTTGTGTAAGAGGAACTATGTCAAACGCAACTCTTTCAAAAACCCAGCGTGAAGAGTTACTCAACGCCTTGAAAGCTCGTTTTGAGAAAAACATGAACCGCCATCCGGGCCTCGAATGGACCAAAGTCCAGGCAAAGCTGGAAGCGAATGCCGAAAAACTGTGGTCACTGAATGAGATGGAAAAAACCGGCGGTGAACCGGACGTCGTCGGTCACGACAAAAAGACCGGCGATTACATCTTTTACGATTGTTCGGCGGAAAGTCCGAAAGGCCGCAGAAGTCTTTGCTACGACCGTGAAGCGCTTGATTCGAGGAAGGAAAATAAACCGAAGGGCAACGCCGAAGAAATGGCAGCGGCCATGGGCGTCGAGCTTTTAACGGAAGAACAATATCGAAACTTGCAGAAGCTCGGAGAGTTCGATACGAAAACTTCGAGTTGGGTAAAGACGCCTTCCAATGTCAGAAAACTCGGTGGCGCCCTCTTTTGTGATCGCCGCTTCGACACCGTTTTCCTGTATCACAACGGTGCCGAATCCTACTACGCCGCCCGAGCCTTCCGCGGCTGGATCAAGATCTAAATTAACGATAGGTGGCCTATTCAAGCCAGCCTTTGGCTTGAGTGGGACGCTACCGGGCCCGCGAATGTTTTCTCCGTCATGTTCCCATCGCCGTCTCCGGAAAAAAGAGAGATCATTGAATTCCGGCAACCCACCGATTGCATCTCATTCCGATATGAAGAAGACTAAGGCGAGGAGGCAGACATCATGGTCAACACAATCGTGAATGGAACCTTTCGGCAGACGAACTTGAAAAACGAATCTTCAGGTTACCTGTCCAAGCGCGAGGAACTCCGTCTCGCCGAAATCGACCTCATGCGGCATCGCGAACGCGTCGCCGAGTTGCGACGCCACCTTCCCGAAGGCGCTCCTCTCGCGGATTACCAATTTGAAGAGGGTCCGCGTGACCTCAACTCCGGCGATACGCCTGCGCGCGCCGTCCGTCTTGGCGAACTCTTTACCAAACCCAATCGATCGCTCGTCATCTATCACTTCATGCTCGGAAAAAAGCAGACCAAAGCCTGCCCCATGTGTACCGCCTGGCTGGATGGCGCAAATGGCGTCGCGCATCATCTCGCGCAGAATCTTGATTTCGCTGTTGTTGCGGCCGCCGACCTCCCGACTTTGCGTGCTTTTGCTCGCCAGCGAAGCTGGGACAAACTGCGTCTTTTGAGCGCCGGCAACAGCACGTTCAAATACGACTTAGGCAGCGAGGATCGCGAGGGCGGTCAGGATTCCACCATTTCGGTTTTCACCCGCGGCGCTGACGGCACCGTCCGTCATTTCTACTCCGCGCATCCCCGGATGGCTCCCGATATTCAGCAGCGTGGCATCGATCTGCTCGCTCCCATCTGGCACTTCCTGGATCTCACTCCGCAGGGCCGCGGCGATTGGTACGCCAGCCTCGCATACGGGACCGAAGTCCGAGCCGCGTAGCCCCTGGTGCCTGACCTTCGTGTCGGGACAGTGAATGAGAGGTCTATTCGAGCCAGCTCTTGGCTTGAGTGGTTCAGTCGCCGCGTCAAACTCGTCTTTTAAACTGTGCAACTGTGAGACGATGTCTTTTCAAAACGCCCAAAGCTCGTCGTGACGCGCATTTCCGAATTCAGCTGAGCCTCGGATAGCGAATCCGAGACATCACCACCAGCGGAGAAAATATGCCAAGAGAAATTATCCGAACGCCGAACGCCCCGGCTCCTCCGCCAACCTACAGTCAAGCGGTACGCGCGGCGGGTCTCGTCTTCGTCTCTGGCACGGGGCCGCACGATCCTGTAACCGGCAAGATCGTTGGCGATACGATCCAGGAGCAGACTCGACAGTGTTTGAAAAACATATCTGCCATCCTCGACGCCGCAGGCACTTCTCTCGATCGCGTCGTAAGCGCCACGGTCATCATTCTCGAAGAAACGGACTTCGCCGGAATGAATGAAGAGTGGATCAAGTGGTTTCCAACGAACCCGCCTGCCCGCCAAGGCGCAAAGCTCCCCGTCCGAATCCCTGGCATGAAAGTGTCCATCGCCGCCATAGCCGAGGCGTAAGCCTCCGAACGGAGTGCGCACGGGGATGGCCCATTCAACCCCGCCTTTGGCTTGAGTGGGACAATTCCGAAGCTTGCAGGTTCCCCGGACCGCATCTAAATTAGACTCCAAGAGTTGAAACTGCTCAAGAAAGGACCCTCCCATGGACTCGGCCTCTGCATTCATCGACTGGAAGATCAAGGAACTCGGCGACTGGCGCGGGAAGATGCTCGCCAAAGTGCGCGACATCATTCACCAAGCAGATCCCGACATTGTCGAAGAGCGAAAGTGGGTCAAGCCGTCCTCGCCCGGCACGCCGGTCTTTTCTCACGACGGCATCGTCTGCACTGGAGAGACGCACAAGAGTGTCGTCAAAATGACCTTTGCCAAGGGAGCTTCGCTGAAGGACCCGAAGCGTCTTTTCAATTCGAGCCTCGAAGGAAACATGCGGCGTGCCATCGACATTCACGAAGGCGACAAGATCGATGAAGCGGCCCTGAAGGATCTCATCCGCGCAGCCGTGGTGCTCAATGTCAAAGGCAAGAGCGAGCCGAAGCCCAAGCCGAAGTCCGAACGAACGTCCAAGTCAAAGGCCCCGCGAGCTAGCAGCAAGCGGGCCAGTTAGGCTACTCGCCGCGGGGATCGCTGTGTTCCCCGTCCTTCGCGCACTCGGCGAGGGGCAGGAGTAGCGAATGTTCGTCGCGAAGGTCTTGGCCATCAAGCCGCAGAGGTTCGAAAGAAATCTTGGTCCGGCCTTTGATCCGGCGCAGTCACCGCTCCTACGCGATCGAGATTACGTCTCTCCGCACAATGTGATATTTCTATGGATCGTTCCGTCCGTCCGCCTTTCTCATGGCTCACATCACTGCGATGTTGCATACGCATAACGACGCTTTGCGGCTCGGCCGATGCCTGGAGACGCTCTACGCCTGCGACGAAGTTGTGATCGTCGATCACGGCTCGCGCGATCAGACCCTCCGCATCGCGCGCGAATACGCCGCGAAAGTCGTCTCAGCTCAACGTGCCGCCCACCCCAACGCCTCTCCGGCCGAACACGTCGCGAGCTCCGCCACGGATTGGATCTTTTGTCTCGATCCCCGGGAGTCGCTCACCGAAGCACTCGCAGCCAGTTTGTTCGAGTGGAAGTCAGATTCGCTCGCGCCGCCTTCCGCAGCCGTATCTTTCTTTCTGCGTGAAGAAACCGCCAACGGATGGATCGCTCATCCCACCCCGCAAACACGCCTCGTTCCCGCCGCCTGGTCTCGTTGGAACGGAAGCCTACCCGCATCCGACTCCACCGCTCCCACCCTCCAGGGAGAAATCCTCCGCTTCACCCTGCCCTAACCTTGCTTTCGAGCTTCCAGCCGGGAAAGCCTCACCGCGGCGATCCCTCGCACCTCCTTCCCGACCTGCAAACTCTCTCCACACTCGTCACACCCGCTTGTGATCCTCATCACATTCCTCCTTCCAACCCGCGCCTAGACTGCATTGTTGTGGCAGTTTGGGCCTTGATGCCCACGGAGGAAGAATCATGCGTGTTACAAAATTCATCAGTGCAGCCGCGATTCTCGTCTTGATCTCGGCTTTCGCCTTGGGGCAAGCCCCGGCTAAGAGTTCAACGGAAGTCAGGCACGTCCCCATCACCAACACCCCGTCCAATTCGGGCAAAGCGATGTTCAACAGCTATTGCGCCGTATGCCACGGCACCGACGCCAAAGGCAACGGGCCCGCTGCCTCGGCAATGAAGACTCCGCCCATTGATCTAACCGCACTGGCGCAGAAAAACGGTGGGAAGTACCCTTCCGCCCATGTCTCCGCAATCATCCGTGGACAGGGCGCGAATCCTTCCCACGGCAGCCAGGACATGCCGATCTGGGGACCGCTTTTCTCCAGCATTAGCCAGGGACACGAAGGCGAAGTCCAGCAGCGGATCACCAACTTGACCAACTACGTCGAGACCCTGCAGGCAAAGTAGTTTTTCGGGTGGCCTGGGTCCTTGCTCTGCCGGAATCGGCGCCGAACGCAACCTCGCTCGGCCGAGCCCCCAGGCCTCTCGATTTCAAAGTCCTCCCCCCAGTCACCGGGCCACGCCCATCCGGTAACCATCGGTTAGCCAATGGCTTACTGGCCCTCGGCCTTCCGGCCAGTGACTTCGGTACCTTAGTCCTGCCTTCCTGATCGCCTTATAATCCAACCAAGAACTGCAGATTGCATCGTTCTACCGCAGAGGCTCGCGCAAGAAAGGCGCGGTGTTCCTGGCGTGATTTCTGACTGATTCCGTGGACCCAGTTTTCGCATCGACGATCTTTTTCCTCGGGCTGGCCTTCGGCAGCTTTCTGAACGTGTGTATCTACCGTCTGCCGCTCGACTTGTCAGTCGTGACTCCGCGCTCCGCTTGTCCCAAGTGCAAGCAGGGAATTGCCCTCTACGACAATTTGCCCGTCCTGAGCTGGCTGATCCTGCGCGGCCGTTGCCGACACTGCAAGGCCGCAATTTCTCCGCGCTACCTGGTTATCGAACTCCTAACCGGTGCCTTATTCCTGGCCTGCTATTGGTATTTCGGCTGGACGCTATCTCTGCTGAAGTACTGCACATTCTCATTTCTCCTGCTCGGCCTGATCTTCACTGACGCCGAAACCAAGCTGCTGCCTGACAAGCTCACGCTCACCGGACTCGCACTCGGTCTCATCTTCAGCCTGATAGTTCCCGTGAACGATCTAGCGGCGCAGTTTCTCTCCGGATCGGTGAATCTTCCCATATCCGGTGACGTCTCCGATCGACTTTGGTCCTTGCTCGATTCCTTGCTGGGCGCGGGTTTGGGGGCGTCTTTTATTTATGGCGCTGCCATCATGTATCTGCGCTGGCGTGGTACCGAAGGCATGGGCCTCGGCGACGTCAAACTCATGGCGATGGTCGGAGCGTTCCTCGGCATGAAGTTGACCGTGCTCACGATTTTCGCCGGATCGCTCGCCGGATCCTTCTTCGGTCTCGGAACCGTGCTCATCGTCTGGATCAAGCGCACGCATCGTTTCATGAAGCGGCTTGCCAGCGTACAAGCCGCACGCCGTCGCGGATGGCAGTCCGCTCAAGTTGTCTATCGCAATTACCAGATGCCGTTCGGCGTTTTCCTGGGCAGCATGGCGCTTCTCGCCTGCTTCTTCGGTGACCGCCTGCTCGACTGGTATGGAGGCCTCTGGTGAGATTGCTGACCAATCCAATTTTGCTGCGTGCGATTGCCGTGCTCTTCTGCGCCGGCATCGCCTTCCTCGTCGGACTCTTCTTCGTTCGCGCCTTGCGCAAGAACATCGACGACGAGGCCGATCTCTCCGACGCGCAGCCGGGCTCTCTCGACGCGCTGCCGCTGAATCTCTACAACACCGTTATCCAGCAGCTCAAGCAGCAGAAGCATGAGCTGCAGGTGCAGTCGCAGGCCGAGCAGCATCGCGCCCGCACCACCGAAAACTTCAGTCAGGCCGTGCTGTCGAATCTTACGTCCGGCGTTCTCGTCTTCGGTTCGAACGGTCTGGTAAAGACTTCCAATCCCGCGGGCAAGTCGATTCTCGGATTTGCTTCCGTCAACGGCATGAGCGCGAAAGATATTTTCCGTGGCTCTGTCATCAAGCCGGCGTCTGCCCCCGGCGAGCAAGCGAGCGATCCCGCCTCGGTCGCCGACGAAGTTCATGCCGTGCTCCGTGAAGGCAGCAAGCGCCGCCAGCTTCAGACCGAGTACGAAACTCCCGCCGGCGAAAAGCGCGTTCTCTCGATCACGGTTTCGGAAGTCCCGGCCGTCGATGGCAGCCTGCTCGGCGTCACATGCCTGATCAACGATCTCAGTGAGTTCGAAAAAATTCGGCGCCAGCAGGAACTGCATGGCGAGCTTTCCGCCGAAATGGCGCTTCAGCTGCGCGTTTCGCTGACCACCATCGCTGGATACGCGCAACAATTGGCCAACAATCGCGATCCCGAACTCGCAAAACAAATCGCCATCGACATCGCTCAGGAGGCCGCGCAACTCGAGCGCAGTCTCGGTGGGTTTTTGATGGCTAAACCTGCGGCGCAGAAATCCGCTGCCGCAGCTGCAGGACGATGAAATCGGCAAGAAACGGCTCGGGCCTTTCGGAGCTCGAGCCGCCAAACCGACTCTGGAGAAGGTGACACTATGAACCGTTTCGCACACGCTGGTATTGGACTCACCCTGCTTCTGGTCGCCGCCGGACTTCCGGCCAGCGCTCAGAGTCCGGCTCCATCGGCCTCACCGAGCGCCGGGGATGCAACTCCTCTGGGAACCTACGCCCGCCAGGTCCGCAAAGATCCTGGCGTCGCCTCCAAGCCCAAGGTGTTCGACAACGACAACCTGCCCAAGGACGATAAGCTGTCCATCGTGGGTACTGCGCCCGCGCCAGCCGAAAACGCTCCCGAAGCAAAGCAGGAAGATTCGGCCGCTGCAGGCTGATTCGAAAGACGCAAAGCCAGGGGAAAAGGCCGGCGAAGCCAAGCCCGGCGATGACAAGAACAAGCCTACGGAGCAGGCCGCGAAAGAAGCCGCCTGGAAGCAGTGGGGCGACCGCCTCACCCAGCAGCAGAGCCAGATCGATCTGAATACCCGCGAGCTCGACGTGCTGCAGCGTGAATACCAGATTCGCGCCGCCGCCATGTACGCCGACGTAGGCAACCGCCTCCGCAACTCCACTGACTGGGATAAGCAGGACGCGCAGTACAAGCAGCAGATCGCCGACAAGCAGAAAGCTCTCGACGATGCCAAGCAGAAGCTCGATGACATGCAGGAAGAAGCGCGCAAAGCTGGCGTTCCGGCGTCCGTCCGCGAACAGTAAAAATCTATCCACAAACAGCAAGCGCCGGAGTCAGTCTCCGGCGCTTTTCATTTGTGCACTCGCGGCGAAATGCCGAGGCCCATCATTCCTTCTTTCGATTCCTCGCAACGAGCAAACAGGCTCCAGAAAAGTTCTGCCTGCCGTTGGATGAAAGTGCGCCGACGGCTGCGCAAGAAGTTTCCCGAGCAAAAACACAGTTAGGAGTGGTCACTTCGGTTTTGCCGGCGAGGGCGATGGGTCAGTCGGCATGGCTGGGATCGCGAGTGTATCCACCGACGGTCGCTCAATTGGCTCGCGATTCCGCTGACGTGCCGCGTACAACGTATAGCCCGCACTTCGAAGCAACCTCCCTACTTCAACGTGATGCTGCGTGACCTCGCAGAAAATTATTGGGCGGTGGTCGAGAACTTTCCGCGCACCTTCGAGCACCACCAGTTCCGCCCCTTCAACATCAATCTTCAAAACTTGCGGCGCTGGGAAGGGAATAAGTAAGAGATCGAGCGGAATCGTGGCTATGGTCTGCTCTCGGCCTTGCCCATTCAGCGAACTCGAGGCGCGCCCGTTGTCAGGTACATAGAGCCGCGAGACACCGGAAAGATTCGAAGCCGCAGCGGGGATCACTTTCACCGGGAGATGGTTCAACCAGGCAGAACGTTGCATCAGGTGCGCCAGCCATGTGTCGGCTTCGATCGCGATGACTTCGGCGCCGAGCCCGGCCGCGGCGAAGGAAAATAGACCGACATTCGCCCCCACATCCCAGACCGTCATACCCGGCCGGACGAGTTCCCGCACCATGGATAGCAGGAACGAATCGACATGCGAAAGATCGTGACGCCAGTAACCCAGAGCGGATTCGGGGGTGACGAAGAAGGGATGATTGCCGAATTCAGGCGGGAGACGGCGCTTGAGCACGCGGCCGCGACTGAAGTGGCGGAGAAGAGTACGGATCATTGCGCCGCCGACTTCGTTAGCCATAGTTGTGACACGCAATTCAGCACTGCGAAGTACTTCATCCTTGGTCTTTCGCGTTTCGCAGCTTCTCGCGCAGCAACTGGATCTGCTTCACATGATGCCGTCCATGAACCAGATGAAACTTTCTCCACTGATTCACTGAGAATGGCCCGAGAAACGGATGATCCAGCACCTTCGCCCCCGCTCCAAACTTTGCTGCGCACCGGTCCATGACCTCATCCATGGCGCCGATCGCCGAAATGATCTCCGCCTTGACCTTTTCTGCCGGAATCCCCCGCGGGCTCGCGTGCGGCGGCGACTTTCTTCCTTCTGGCAAATACCCGAACCCAACCACCACCATCGCCTGTGCGCGATTCTTCCAGCTGGCCTTCGACGCCAGCGGCTTGTCTCCCGCGACCACACGTCCGAAGCCTTTCGTCGTCCCTGTGTAAGTCAAATACAGATGCTCCAGGATTTCAGCCGAGCACCATTTCTCCGCCTCGTGCCAGCTCAACTGCTCTGGGGACAGTCCTGCCACCGCCGACTCGATCTCCTGCCGCAGTTTTTGTAGGTGAGGGTCCACGAGCGCCACTTAACTTTTCTGGGCTTTCAGATAGAATGTTGCCGCAACTATAAACACATTCCAGTTATATATCAGGAAGGATGCCATGAAAACGGCCAGCCTCGCCACGCAGGAAAGCAACGATCGCGAAGGAGACTCATCCCCAGCCGCGCTTTCCCGCACCACGATTCGTCGTCGAAGTACACTGGTTCTCTCTGCTGCGTTCGTGATCGCATTGCTGGGTCTCCTCACTTCTTGCTCGTCCGACTCCAACAAGCCCGCGGAAGAAGCTAAGCCGGAACCCAAAGGGCCGGAACTCATCACGGCTCGCTCGGCTTTCCAGAAGGTTTACGTCGCGGCCCGCGGATGGAATCTCGACGCCAAGCCCTACCGCATCGAGTCGGTGGCCAGCAGCGACGGCAATGGTCACGATGGAAAATGGGCGATCTGGCGTGGCAGCTTTGCTTCGGCCACCCAGCGCTCGGAGAAGACCTACACATGGTCCGGAAGTGCAGCCGATGGAGCCCCGGCTCGCGGCATCAATCCTGGAACCGAAGACAGTTACACCGCCTCGAACGCCTCAACCCAGGTCTTCGACATGGCATTTCTAAAAATTGATTCCGATCAGGCGGAGCAAGTCGCGCAGAAGCACGGCGGCGACAAGATTCTTGAGAAGGCACCCGACACGCCGATCATCTACGTCTGCGATTGGAACCACAACACCAACGAGCTGACCTGGCACGTGATCTACGGAGCGGCGCGCGAGGGTGCCAAGCTGACCGTAGCCGTCAACGCTTCCACCGGCGAATTCATCCGCGTGGAAAAATAGCTACTCTATTTCCTGCCGAATGGCGAACCAGAATTTACGAAAACTCTTCCCGGAGTCTACCCTAACTTCTTGCGCCGTCGCCCTGCTTGATGTGGGCGTCGATCTGGGAAAAAAAGTTATGCAAAGCCTCCGCCGAAGCGATGGCTCGCTTCAGAGACGTGCGCTCCCCGTACGTCACAATGTCTTTCGGGGCATATTGCAGGCGAAGCCGGTCGGCGGCACAATGCGCGCTCAGCAGTTCCACCCCTGCTGCCGCGAGGTCCGCTTTCAGGCGCGCCACGTCAATCTGTTTCTTGCTTCCAGACTCCATCTACTATTCCTCTTGCTTGTTGGGATTGAAAAACAGGGGGCCCGGGGCCGATTGGGAGGACTGCTGTTGTTCCGGTCCGCCGGACCACCCTGCTAGGTCACTACCCGTACATTAAGTATACAGCGTTAACAATACGATGTGCAAGTAATAAATCGTTATTCTATTCGTGTGGAGGTGAAGTGCCCCGGCATCCGGATCCCGAACTTGAACTGAGGATTCTCAGCGCGGCTTCGCGTCTCTGGGCCCGCGGCGGCGAAAAATCCCTCACCATGCGCGCCGTCGCCAAGGCTGCAGGAACCACCACGCCCACCGTCTACGAGCGCTACCGCGACCGTGACGACATTCTCCGCGCCCTCCGCCTCAAAACGCGCAAGGATTTGTTCGCTCTGCTCAGCCGCACTCGCACTCTCCGCGAAGCTGTCGAACGCCAGCTCGAGTTCGCCCTCGAGCATCCGCATGCTTATGAGGTTTTGTTCGACGGCGTCGGCAAGCCGCCATCCCTCCACGAACCCTGGCCGTCCTTCAACCTCATGCGTCGCCGTGTCGCCGATCAGATTGGTGGCACGCCCATCCAGCACAACCGCCTCATCCTCTCCATCTGGTCATTGATGCACGGCACGGCCATGCTGATCATTCGTGGGAGTTTCGAAGGAGCATTGCGGTCGCAGGCGATTCATACCTGCACCGATGCCGTCGAAGGTTTGGTGTACCTGGCGGCGCAAAAGAAAGGAATGACTCACTCCGGGCCGAAATGGCCGGCAAATCTGATTCTTGGGGAAGCCGAACAGAGCAGCGTTGGCGACAGCGATATCACACGGAAATCAAAGCCGAAAAAATCGCCCCACTGAAGAACTTAAGAATAAGCATCGCGGGATTGATCGGCAGGCAACTAGCCGCAGAGTGACCCCGCTACTTCGCAGCCTTCGTCTTCGACTCCGCGCTCTTGATCCGCTCGATCGCCTTCTTGGCATCTTCAGACTGCGGGCCGTTCGGCAGGATCTTTAGATAGTTTTCAAATTGCGTGCGCGCTTCGAGCGGCCGGTCCATCTTGTCCAGGCAAACCCCCAGCCGATACGTCGCGATCGCATCATTCTCTTTATAGTACAGCGCCTCGCGATACCGATCCTCCGCCGCTACATAGTTCCTGCGCTTGAAATAAAAATCTCCGACTTCCACGTCCTTCGCTGCTTTATGCGGATTCCACGGATGCATCTCCGTCGTATCGCCGCCGCCAGACGAACCCGCGTCCGTCAGAATATCCCCGCTGTGCGGATGGGTCTTCGTGTCGTCCGCTGGAGGAGACAAATCGATCTGCGTGTTCTGGCTCGAACTCATTCCATCCGCATTGCCCAGATCGTTGACGTTGACACGGTCCGAGCGCGGCGGTGCAAGGCTCGGTGTTCGGCCAGGCGAACCGACGCCGCCAGAGTCACTGGAAGGTGTCGTCGTCGAATCCTTCGATTGTGAATCGGGAGCTTGTGAATCCTGGTTTGGGGAACTCGGAGCCTGAGAATCCGAACTTTTCGAATTCGGAGTCTGTGAATTCGATGAACTGGGCGCCGGCGGGTTGGAACTCTGAGCCCGCAAGCCGACGCTCGCGCCTAGCAATAAAACAAGAAGCAAACTGCGCATAGCGATATTTTACCGCCCTTCGCGCATCGCGCGATATGCCCCTAGGCAGCGTTTCGCGGTTTCCAGTTCTGGGTAGCGGCTGCCTTCCTGCTCAATCAAATAAAATTCCACGCCACCGCCGTTTTCCGCGGCATTGAAAATCCCCTTCCAGTCGGCTTTACCTTCTCCAAACAAAACCTTGTAGCCTAACTCCGGCGCTGGAGACCAGTCTTTACAATGGATGGACTGAATGCGTCCCGGGTTGGCTCGAATCCACTCCACCGGATCGGCTCCGGCCTCCAGACACGTCCCCACATCGAGTTGCAGCATCACGCTTGGCTTCGTGCCGCTCGCCAGAATATCCATCGGACGCTTTCCGCCCACCGCTTTCCACTCGGCGTCATGATTGTGATATCCCACTTTCATCCCTGCCGGCTGCAGCGTATCGGCGGCGGAATTCAATTTTTCCGTCAACGCCTTCCATCCATCCATATCCGTCTTCGGATCGCTCCACGCCAGCACCATATACTTCGATCCCAAAATCTGATTCAGATCGCGCGCGCGCCCGATCTTGTCCGCTCCGAAATTGTCCAACCCGTTGTGCGTCGAATAGCAGTGAATGCCGAGTTCATCCAGCACCTTCCGCATCTGCTTGGCCTGTGCATCGCTCCACTCGAAATACGGGGCGTAGAACTCCACGCATTGATATCCCATCTGCGCCACGGCGCGCACCGTACCGTCGGGATCTTTTTTCAGCGCCTCGCGCACCGAGTACAGCTCTAGGCCTACAGGAATGGAGCTCGACGGAGCCATGCCCGACGCGAGGCCGCGGAGCGCCCAGGGCAATGCCGCAGACATGGCAAGAAAAGACCGGCGTGAAAAGTTAGAGGATGGCATGGGGAAATATTACGCCTTCAAAGCCCACACCGCGGCTTCCGGATCTCCGCCCAGTTTACGATCCTGCGGAACTGGGTGTCGCCGAAGCTCCTGCTCCGTGCCCCTTCCGACCGTGCAGCATCTCATCTACTTTCTTCAGAAGATCCATACGCGACACCGGCTTCTGCAGCAGCGCGGCTCCCTCGGCAATCAGTTGCTGCGCCACGGGCACTTCCGCATATCCTGAAACGTAGAGCGCCTTAATCTCCGGATGCACCACTCTCAGCCTGGCAATCGCCGATGGACCGCTCATCTCCGGCATCACCACGTCGCTGATAATCAGCGGGATCGGTCCCTTGTGCATGGTCGCCCATTCGATCGCAACCTCTCCGTGGCCCGCTTCCAGAACGTTGTAGCCGCTTGCAGTCAGAAACTCTCGTGTCACTTGCCGCAGGCAATCTTCGTCCTCCAGCAACAGAATCGTTTCCGTCCCTCTCGGATACTCGCTCGGACTGGGTTCGCTCTTCACCACCACCGCCGCTTTCTCGTCGATGCGGGGCAGGTAGATGTCGAATGTTGCGCCATCTCCTGGAGAACTCTGCACCCAGATATATCCGCCGCTCTGCTTCACTATTCCGTACACCGTCGCCAGCCCAAGCCCCGTGCCGCGGCCTTTCTCTTTCGTCGTAAAGAATGGTTCAAACACCCGGCTGCGAATCTCTTCGCTCATCCCGGAGCCATTGTCGCTCGCCGCCAGATGGACATACCGCCCCGGTTTCACATACGGATACCGGGCCACATCCTCCGGTCCTAACTCCGCGTTCTCCGTTCGAATGCTGAATGTCCCTCCGCCAGGCATTGCGTCCCGGGCATTCGTCGCCAGGTTCAACAGGATCTGCTCGATCTGCCCACGATCCGCCTGAATCGACCCAAGCGCCGTTTCCAGGTCGGTCGCCACCCGCACATCCTCCCCAATCAATCGCCTCAGAATCTTTCCAATGTCCCCTACTACTGCGTTCAAGTCCATCACCGACGGATATAGCACCTGCTTCCGGCTGAACGCGAGCAGTTGCCGGATGAGTTGTGCCGCGCTCCGTCCCGCCTGCTTGATCGCCTCCGCGCGCTTTTGCTGCGGTCCGGCCTCGACTGTTTCCAGCAACAGATCCGCATTTCCTAGAATTACCCCGAGAAGATTGTTGAAGTCGTGCGAGATTCCTCCCGCCAGGAGTCCTACTGCTTCCATCTTCTGCGATTGACGGAACTGCGCTTCCAGGCTCCTCCGCTCCGTGATGTCTTCCACCATCACCTCGAAGCGAAGAACTCTTCCATCGCTTCCGCGGAAGACTCCGCCGTTCATTCGCACCGTAATTGTCTTGCCGTCCTTCCGTCTCCAGTTGGTTTCCACTCCAATCACCCGGGCGTCGCTTTCATGCGCGCGCAGGATCGACCGGCGAACCTCTAAATCCTCGTAGATGTCGCGCTCCAAGTTCCTCGTCAGCAACTCTTCCTTCGAGCTGTAGCCCAGCATTGCTACCAGAGCCGGATTTACATCCATTAGCTCCCCGTTCGGCTTCGCCAGAAAGATCCCATAGGCCGCATTCTCAAACAGATTCCTGTATTTCTCTTCGCTCGTCTGGATCTTCTCCTCCGCCTCCTTGAGTTCGCTAATGTCCACCCCGATTCCCATCATGTGCGTCGTTCCGCTCCGAACGATCACCCCGTGCGCATCGATCCAGCAAGTCGTCCCATCGGGCCGTACCAGTCGGTATTGGGCGCTGTAGTCGTCTGTCTTTCCCTCCAGCACATTCCCGATCGCCAGATTCAGCTTTTCCCGGTCTTGCGGGTGAACGCGGCGCATAGCATCCTCCACGCGCCCGGAAAATGTTTCGCGTGTGAATCCGAATTGCCGGTACGACTCGTCCGACCAGACCACGGTATCCGCGGTCACGTCCCAATCCCACAGTCCGATTCGCAGGCCGCTCTTCTGCGCCAGTTCCAGCCGTTGATGCCATTTGTGCAACGCCTCTTCGGCTTGCTTTCGTGTTCGGATGTCGCGCAGCACCACCTCGATCGCTGGTGCTCCATTCCACACCATTGGGATTGCCGTCGTTTCCACTGCAACCGCCGAACCCTCGCACGTGATCAGCGTCGACTCCAGCGGAATCGACGCGTTGCCCGTCCGATAGCACTCCTCTATCCGTTGCCGGACCGTGCTCAGGTTATCGAGACTGATGAACTCAGAAATGTCTCGCCCAATCAGCTGTTCCGCGCTCTTCGCGCCGTGTAATTGCACACAGCAAGGATTAACGAAGACAATTTTATTCCCGCAATGGACCAGTACCGCGTCGGGCAGCGCCTCCACCAGGTTCCGAAATCGGCGCTCGCTCTCGGCCAGGTTTCCCATGGATAGGCTCGGATCGCTCGCGATCCGGATTCCTACCCGGCGTTTTGTTGTGGGTTGACTTCTGAACTGCATTCTTTGAGCGTAGATCGGGACTGAACGAGAGGCTGTGATTCAAATCACAACGCGGCGTACCCCCGCGGTTACCTCGGTAATCGGTTCGTGGCAACTTCGCTTGCACATTCCACGGCGCAATTTACGGTTCCGTGTACGTCCCTCCGGCAATCGCATACTGCGCAGTCTCGCTTGATGGCGTCGCGAACACGTCAAATGCAAAGTACAAAGCCGATTGCTGGAATGCAACCAGAGACCATTGCACCGACGTGCCCGAAGCCGCAGGCGCAATGAAACCACTCACCGACGACAGATTTGGAATCGCAACCGAGTTCGTTCCCAGAAATCCACTCGTCGCGTAGACCAGGATCCCATTCGTCGACGAACTCCCCGTCCAATCCAGGGCCGCAATCCATCCCGTCGTTCCTGATCCCGTGAACCCGCTGTATGTGGCGTCGAACGTCGGATACTGTGCTGCACTCGGTCCGCTATACGATACCGGTGCCGGAAGCGTCAGCGTCAGATTTGTCCCCGACGCGAACGACTGTGCTTGCTCCACGACATTGATACCCGTTCCATCCACCGCGGCGGATTGCACTGAGTAGAAATCTCCGCTCTGTGTGTCGCCGGCGGCGATCAGCGCGTAGTTCGGAACGCTGTTGCCGTTGATCGGAATCGTCGCTCCTCCTGCTGTCACGTAATACGCCGATACCGAATTCGAATACCCGGTCGGAATCCCGTTCACCATAATCGTCGCGGACCCGGTCTCATCGCTCGTGCTCATCGCGGGAACTGTGATGGGCGCTCCCGTCACATCCACGCCTCTCTCAATCTGCACGCCATACGGAGCCGTCGTTGGCGTCGACCCATACGCCACGACTCCGATGTCCTGCGTTCCGGTGACCACATTCTGAACATTCGCCGCCGAGGTCGGTCCGGGCCAATAGGCGCTGATGTCGGTACCGACCGCCACAGCCGCGTCCACTGCCCCAGGCACCGCGCTCAAATCAAAATTCACCGTCATCGTCACCGAAGTCGTCGGCGGACAATACAGCGTCGGAGAAGTCGTGTCGCTCCCCAGCGCCTCAAACACCGCCTCGATCTGAATACCCGAGGGTATTGGGGCCGGACAGAGGACCGCCACCGCATACGATGCACTCGTCGACGGAACATTGAATGTTGCGGTTGAACCGCTCATCGTCAGCGCCGACCATGATCCTCCCGCAATCTGGGTCGCTGCCAGCATCGGCGTCGCCCCATTCACCGTCAGAGTCACAGGCGTCGGCGGAGTCGTCGTCAGCATGTTATTTCCACCGCCGCTGCTGCTTCCTCCACATGCCACCAGGCACACACTCAAGCACAAGGCGAGAAACGATTGGGAAAGGGATCGCACAGGCGGGACCTCCATTCAACGAAATCTGCAGTCTGTGCGCCAATCTTAGAACCATTGCCGCACTCCGCATACACAAACTGCCCTGAGGAATCGTGGATATAAACACTCCCCCGAGGGTGCCCCAGCTTTGACGCAGTTTGTGCGACACAGCCTGCCTGAGCAAAGTCGAAGGAGTGAGGATTTTGACTTTCGTGAGGCAGAGATTTCAAGGAAAAAAGAAGAGGAAGGCCGTCTCAACAGCTAGGAGCTGGCAGCAGCAGAAAGCAAGATGTTCGCGACTTCTCCGGGACGCTCAACGTGACAGTCATGGCCGGTGTCCAGTTCATAGACCCTCCAGCCGGAAGCGCGAGCTTTCTTGGCGAAGGGCTCGAACAACGGCCGTGCCGGATATCCTGCGGCCACACAGCTCACGAACACGGACGGAATTTTGGGCTTGCGATTCTCGCCAAGACGCACTGGTTCTTCGAAGCAGCGCAGACTGAAATCGCATAGCCTCGCGCGCACAAAATCTCGAGCCTCTCCCGGCTTCAGGCCCCAGAGATCCAATTGACTTTCCCCGCCCGGCAGCCGCCAGCCGTCGCCGTGCTCTCGCGCGACGTTGCGGAAATACGCACCTATATCAGGCGGAAGCAGGTCCAGTGCGCATTGCCCATCTTTTGGAATGAAGGCATCTAAATAAACGAGTCGGTTCACTTTGTCTCGATGTGCCTCCGCCGCGCCGCTGATGACCATACCCGCATAGCTGTGCCCCACGAGCACCGCTGGGTCTGACAGGGCGACCAACTCCGTCGCAACATCATCGATGTGTTGATGGAGCGTGATATCCGCCGTCAGATGACTCTGATCTGTGCCAAGCCCACGAAGAATCGGCGTGATCACCTTGTGACCGTGATTCTGCAGCAACGGCGACAGGCGATCCCACGTACCGATGGACTGCCATGCTCCGTGTACCAGAATGAACGTCGACATGGAGAAAGAGTGTAACACCGCGGGAGAAGTAGGTTGCTGTGACCAGGCAGCGGACGTGCCTTCCTCGAAGGTCAGCGACAGAGTTCCCTGTGATCCTCGGATGAAGTCCGCCCCGCTGGGAATATCCTGCCGGGGCTTGGGTGTTGAAAGTCGATTGCCAAGGTAAGCTCGACATTCAAGGAAGAAACTGGAGGATCAACCGCTCGTTGGCTGGAGAGTGGGTTCAGGTCGGGCCCGCCCCCGTGCGCGGCGAGCGCAGGCCCATTCATGGTGATGTCGTGGCGGGCGCTGGCAACACCGCCGTCGGAGTTTTTTCTGTCACTGTTTCAAGTAGCGAAGCGCAACACATCCTGATTTAAAAGGCTTCGACTCAACAAGTTTTAATTGGCATTTCTCCGGCAGGTTGACACCTTCGAACAACCGTCTCCCTTCGCCAACAATGGTTGGCATAACGACAAAGCGATATTCGTCTATCAGGCCAAGCTCCATCAGTTGTGAAGGAACATCTACACCGCCGAGCAAAATATCGTTGCCCTGTTCTTGCTTCAGTTTAAGTATTTCGTCGCGAAGGTTCGTACGAACAATTCTCGTATTTTCATCTTCAGCGCTGGCCAACGATCGTGAAAAAACAATCTTCTTCTTGGAGACGAAGGTTTGAGCAAATTCGATATCCGCTTTTGTCTCGGACTGGCTTTTTGCGATATCGGGCCAATAAGGAACCATCAATTGATAGGTTTTACGCCCATAGACGAGCAGGTCAAAATCTCGCAAGAGGTGCGTGAAATGTTCAAGTACTTCGTCATCGGGGGGCGGATTGAATTTGGTATGGTCGCA
This sequence comes from uncultured Acidobacteriota bacterium, assembly GCA_963787685.1. Classification (GTDB taxonomy): domain Bacteria; phylum Acidobacteriota; class Terriglobia; order Terriglobales; family Acidobacteriaceae; genus Sulfotelmatobacter. Next base: position 183,640 of record CAWBED010000013.1, on the reverse strand, counting down.
GCAGCCATCCAGGGTAAGGTTGATTGCGAAGGTTACATTTCTCATTTGATCTCCTTTAAAGTTTGTCGGCCGCCCGCCATCACTTGCTTGCGGCGGTTCGCCTAGACTTTGAATTGCCGAATCCCAAACAGACGTATTTCATCCATTCCTTCTTGTTTCCTGTGACTCAGAGCCGTAGCTCATCGTCCTGTATCAGATAGTCGTTCGGGAAACTGAAAATCGACAGCTACTCCATCTTTTACCCTCGTCGGAGTATGTAGGAATGACATCCTCATCGGGAGCGGCCCAGCCGAAGCGACCGTCATCTTCCACGGAACCGTTCACGGACATGAGGATCGAGTAGATCAATGACATCAGTTCATCTCCGGCGCTGCTTCCATCGGCATCATCATCGGCAGCCCGAACATCGGGAAACGATCCGGCGGGAACACCACGATCTCGGTGATCAAGCCGTCCTCGATTCGAAGAAGCTCCAGCGCCATAGCCCGCCAGGTGGAATCGCCGGGCCGGCACTGATAACAAGCGACCGCTGGCTGCAGGTTGGCGTGGGTCGCAACGCAACGGATGCGGCCAAATCGTTCGGAGCCAAATCCGCTTTCAATCCATAGATTGAAGATCTCGTCACGGCCTTCGGCCGAGCCGAAGTCGGGCGGCATGCGGAAGGTCGCGTCCGCGCGGATGATCGATTCGAAAGCCCGAAAGTCTGCCGATTCACACGCCTCGATGTATTTCTTCAGCAGGTCGCGCTCGGCCGCGCTGGCATCCACGTGGGCGGGCCACGGTGGTTTGCGCGACGGCAGACGCTCGCGGAGCCTGGCCCGCGCCCGCTGCAATGCACTGTTTACGGCTGGGACGCTGAGGTCGAGCAGCTCGGCAGCGTCCTTGGCGGACCAGTCCAGCATGTCGCACAGAATCAAAGCGGCCCGCTGCTGCGGTGTGAGCAGCTGGATTACCGTCAGAAAGGCGATCTCGATAGTTTCGCGCATCAGTGTCATCGCCTCCGGTGTCGTAGTCGGTGGGGCGGTGGGTTCGAGTACTGTGTTCGGAATCGGCCCCAACCAGACGACATCTTCCAACTCCCCGGTCCAGCCCTCATCCGCCGCGGCCCGGGACGCGAGCACCGCCCGCCGCTCATCCCGGGCAATCGCATCGAGGCAGGCGTTCGTAGCCACGCGGTAGAGCCACGGGCGCAGTGGCGCACCGTCCTTCAGGCTGTCGCGATACCGCCAGGCGCGAAGCAAGGCTTCCTGCACTGCGTCTTCGGCATCCGGCAAAGAGCCGAGCATGCGGTAACAGTGGATCAGCAACTCGCGGCGATGACTCTCGACGTTGTTAGCGAACTCGTTCACTATGTGCCTCCGTTCCAGCGCTGCCGATGAATCACTGGATCAGCATCGATTCTTACTTGTAATACCGGAGCTGGGTAAAAAACTCATCGCGCAAAAGCATTCGGAGTTTCCCGAACGTCCAAGCGGGCCGGTCATTGCGAAATGGCAGCTTAAATCATCGGAATGCAAAGGATTGTGTCGCTTCTCAAAGAAAACGAGTTGCACCAAGGGCTGAGCCCGATGGAGCTTTCGTCGCGACCCGAAGCCTAACGAACGGGCTGTGGTTCCGTCAGCGGCAAGTCGACAGTCATTGGAGGGTGATCGGAAATTCGATCTTCAACAGCCTCATTTAATTCCCGCATAGTGACTGGAAAGTGGGGCGCGAACCGGTAACTTTCTTCTTTGCTCCGCGGTTCGTTAATGAATGGCTTCACGAAGATCCAGTCCAATTTGAACCTTCCAACCAGTCCGCCGAAATCGCGACTGAATGCATACGTGGGAGTGAACCCTTTCCCGGTTCGCTGGTTGCTGTCTGCGAGCGTGCGCCTCCGAGGAGGAAGTGTGCGTTCCTGCTCACCACGAAAATCAAACACATGATGATCGGCAAAGCGAAACTTCTCGATTGTCTTGAATAGAGGACGTTCCTTGTTGTCCCAGAGAATGGGCAGATGGAACGCCGTCGGATCGTGGTATCCGTGGAAATACCGGACTGGAAAGAGCGCGTACTGGAATATTCCGAGCGGATTAAAGTGCGAGACGGCTTGGCCAATCCAGAATTTGTAATCCGTCACGCGAGTCATGATTTCGTTGCGGATCGAGGTCGGGGTATTGTCGCGGCTCGTTGTGTTTAAGTCTCCGGCCATGACGACCGGATTGTTATCCGATTGCACTTCCGAGAGCAATGCCTGCATCTGTCGCCGTCTGCAACCGGGTGGACACTTGTTTTCAAGATGAGCCGCGACTATGGTTGCTTGCCCAGCGGGCAGGTCAGGCACGGAAATATTCGCGATGAGAGCCATTCGTCCGCCCTGGCGCAGTTCGCGGGCTACGCGTTCGCGGAAGAGCTTTTGTGCGGACCATCGCCGGCCTTGCTCCAGTTTAGAGATGGCTTTGTATTCCTTTGCATACCAGTCATAACAAACTGGCAGGCGGAGTATTCGAGCACTGGCGATCGGATAACGACTCAGAATGGCGGTACCGTGCAGACCATGATAACGCTGACGGTCCACTTGTAAGTCTTCTTGCAGGCGCCGATCTTCCAGAGCATCGGGCAAGAGCAACTCTTCTGTGTCCAGATCAAAGACTGGATCCACCTCCACGAACTCAACGCCAAATGTGTAGTTCATGTGCAGAGCCGCCGCGAGATCCCGGGCAACATCTCTGTATTCAGTTCGCTTCATGCCCCAATCTGCTTCGTTCAGGATCAGCACGTCGACGTCTTGCAGTTTAGCCAGTTGGGAATCGATGAGATGTTTGCGCCGTGGGTCGATGCCTTGCGTTTTGATCATGCGCTGAAACTCGGTCGGATCGGCGAGCGCAGATCGAATCAGTTCGAAGTTCAGGCCCCTTTCAATATTCCAGAGTCCGACCCGCGCGATGGGCCCCAAACCAGTCACAGTCGGGCGATGGGGCGTGGTGTTCGTTGGAGCGGTCTCGCTGTGAACGAAGGGTGTGTTCAGCAGGGAAGTGAGCCGCGCGGCGAGCCCACCTTCAGGTTTTGCGGTCGCTGCAAGCGCAACCAGATCGTCAAATGAAAGCAACTCCGGGTCTCGAGGTTGCTCTGCGAATCGGCTGTTCTCTTGTGCCAGGCAGGGGCGTGCCCCAAACACAAGCGCCAGGCAGCATATAACAAAGACTCGCGCCTTCAGCGTCCGACTCACGATGCAGCCTCCGTAGGTTTGATAGTCCTTGCCTGATCCACCGAAGCGGGCGAAGACGCGCGCCGTTTAACTTGTTGCCGCCGCTTCCTCAGGAAACTTTCGCCCGATCCAGGCAAAGGTGCCCCGGACAATGAACACGTTCAGCAGAATTGAAATCAGGGATGCCGCGATGACTGTGCTAAAGACGTTCTCGGCTACCATTCCTGACGATCGAGCTGCTTGCATCACCACGAAAGAGAGTTCGCCGATTTGAGTGAGACCTGCCGCGACGAGAATCGCTGTCCGTATCGGATAACGGAAAATCCACACGACAAGCGCCCAAACGATAAACTTGCCGACCACGATCAGGAGAAGCATCAGTCCGAGAAGAGGCAGGCTGCTCAAGAGAACGGTGGGATTGATTAGGGTTCCCAGCGAAACGAAGAAGAGCGCGACGAAGGCATCGCGAAGCGGTACCAGTTGGGTATGCGCGTCGTGCAGGTCGGGTGACCCACTGATGGATAGTCCAGCGAGAAATGCGCCGAGAGCGACCGAGAATCCGACTGCCTGCGCCAGGGCAGCGGTCCCAAGGCACACTGCAATCGCGACCAGTAAGAAGAGTTCGGGGTTACAGGTCAAGCGGACTCGCCGCAGTAGACGGGGGATTACGGTTATCGCCAGGATCACGAGCGGAATCAGAAGGAGCAATGCTTTGCCGAGGGTCCATGCCGCTTTTACAAAAAGACCGTCTCCTGAACCGCTAAGAACTGGGAGAACTACTGTCATGCAGATGACTGCAAGGTCTTCGACCAAAGTGATGCCGATCATCACGCGTCCAATGATCGTGGACATTTTGCCGGTATCCGTCAGCAATCGCACCAACACCATCGTGCTGGCAACCGAGACGGTTGCGCCGATCACCGCGCCCTCGCGAATGCTGAATCCCCCGATCGCGGAAACTCCAACGGAAAGTGCGAGAATCAATAAAATTCCAATTGGCGCACCGGCGAGAGCAACCCACTTCACGCGCATCAGGTCTGGTATGGAGAACTCGACTCCGGTCGAGAACATCAACAGCACAACGCCAACTTCCGCGAATATCTCGAACGTATGCAAGTCCGACAGATGCGGGCCGGGAGTGAACGGACTGATGACGATACCACCAAGCACAAACCCCAGGATCAGAGGCAGATGAAGGCGCCATGCCAGCAGACCACCCGTTACCGCAGCGAGGAAAATATAGGTCAGATCTCGAAACAGAATCGGGTTTGCTTCCATTGCGTGAGTTCCCCGGTGAAATAAATGAGTTGTCTGCTTGGGTGCCCCGCAGACTAGATTCTTCGTGAGCACGCGATTCTGTCAAATGCTCACCTTGAATTCGAATCTGTGCCAATTTCGAAAGTGCAGAGATTGCAAAGTGTACAGTACTTAGCGATGATGCTCTCAGCGTGCTTGTTCCGATCCTGGAAGACATTGTTGGCTCTGATTCCGGACAGATTCGAACCCTGTTCGAGTGGCAGGGTTTGTTCTTCGGGAACGGGCGAAAGCGCGAACAGACTCGTTAACGGTTGCTGCGAGCGCGTGAAGTCAATACCAGGAGGATTGTCGAGTGTGGCTTAACGTAATTGGCTGGACGGCAACAGCGGTGTTCTCAACTTCATACTTCTTCAAAGAGCCTTCGACGCTGCGGAAGATTCAGGCGGCTGCCGCTTCACTTTGGGTGCTCTATGGAGCGCTGATCCATTCAGCGCCAGTCATCGTCGCGAACGTCATCGTAGGAGTGGCCGCGGTGTACACGTCTGTACAGTTGGCGTTGAACAAGAGAACCGACGTGGAGCGAGAGACACAGGAATCCTGACCTCGAGTTCCTATTAGAATTCCGACCGAAGGGAAGAGAAGCAACCTTCGCCAAAGTGTACGTAACGCCTACTCTTCGTCTAAATATTCGCCGGGTACATCGTCTTCCGGGACTTCGTGGGTCCGAACCTCACGTCCTTCCTCGTTCCCGGCTCGCTCCACGCCCGATACTACATCCGCTTCGAAAGCATTTCCTTCTTCAACCAATTCGTCGACGCTCTCTGAATCCGCTTCCTCGATGCGGGACAGACCTTGGAGATCTCCCGATTGTTCATCCGAAAGTGAGCTGTCGCGATTCCCCGAGAACCTTGCAGGATGCGGTCGTTCAACTTTGTCCCGAATCACTTTCTTGGCGGAGGGTTTCGCCTTCTTCGCATTCTTAGCGGAAGGTGCCTTTTTTCCGGATTTCTTCTGACGCGTGCTCTTTTTCACGACCGACGGCTTCTTGCTGGCGGTCTTTCGAGCCGCTGCTGCTTTCTTTTTAGATGTCTTCTTCGCGGTCTTCTTTTTTGTGGTTTTCTTTTTGGCGGCCATTTCGCGAAGTTTAGCACGACGGGTAGACTCGAGCAAAAATAACTAAGAGCCCGAGATGCCTCTCCGTCGTCTGGCTACTTGTTGCCAAGAGCTGCGAGTGTCAGGTCGGATCACGGCTGTCCATCGGAATCTGGGAGCGCCAGAAGCAGAAGAACAATACCGGTCACGGTAAACATTCGGAATGCAGCATCCTGGCCGTTCCAGGTTTTTGACTGCCACATCAGGAACCATTCGCCGCCGACCGTCAGAAACGCAACCAGCCACATCAGTAAAGCCAGAGTGAGAGCAACTACAGCTACGCGCTTTGCTTGAATAAAAACTGTCGCCGAAGCGGCGACCGAACGCGCCAAGCGTACTCCACCCCACCAAGTGAGGCACATTACAAGCGACTCCCAAGCGATAATCGAAATATAGAAAGCGGTATGCCACCCGGGCGAATTCATCGCATGCCACATCTCGTGGTTCCCCATCGAATTGGAGTCCATCATCAGAACGTGCCGGACGAATTGATAGTTGGAGTTGTAGTCGGTGATGTTGTTGAAGACGACGACCGTATAAAACAAGGCAACAGCGAAGACGGTGAGAATCTTGGCGATGCGCAGGGTCATGGTTTCTCGGACAGCTGGAAAGTTCGGAAGTAGGCGATCAGCTTCTGCAACGTCGCAGGGTCGTAGTTAGGATTCGCGGGCATCTCCGCCCTAGGATTCTTCGACTTCGGATCGAGAACGTAAGAGGCGAAAAAGTCCGGGGATGCCGCTGCCCACGCCGAAAGAACGAGCCACGGATGGCCGGCTTTCTGACCTCCCACGTCACCTCTGTTGTGACAACGTAAACAGTTTTGTTGGGCGATGCGATAACCATCCTGAACAGCCGCAGTTGAAGCATCACGCGGCGGCGTAATTTTCGAGAAGAAGTTTCGCTCGTTACGAAATTCCAGTTTAATGACTCCCCACGGGATTTGTGCCTCCTGGTGATGGGCGGCGCCCCGCAGGTTCGAATCGAAGCGGCGATGCGAGATCATGTAGGGTCCCATGGATTGGCCCTGGCCTTCTGCATCCTTCGGCCATCGTTTGGGGGACTGGCCATTCACGGTGAGAACGAGCACAGGCTGATGATCCGCAAGATAGGAACGCGTGTAGTGAGCTTGGTACTTATCGTCACACACAGCAACGACAAGGTCGGAAGCAGCATCGCTAACCAGCGCGCCCCTGAGCTCCTCCAACAAAACGCCAGTGATCTCTGTCGGACCGGCAAAGTTTGGGTCATCGCTAACGGTGTAGGTGACTACAGGCAGCGTGAGTAGATCTGTCCGGCTGAGATAGCGGGTACTGCCTGCGGGCAGTCCGGCGAGGTCTCCGCTGATTGCTAGATCTGTATCAGAGATGCGCTGCGAACGAGCCTTAGCAATCAAATTCTTTGTTGGCGCAGATTCGGTAGCGAAGAGAATATGCGGCGGGAGCGTGACGACAACGATGGCGGCGCAAAAGATCGCCGTGGATCGTTTTAGCATGGCACATGCTATCGGAGCACTGCGAAGCAGGCAAGGGCGCCCTGATCACTGTGATAGAGTGACTCCACTTTACGCGTGGGGAGGCCTGCGAATCGATGGGGACCGGAACAGAAGCGAGGTTGCTGGAATTAGGAATTCAACTTCCCGTGTTGCCCGCAGCTGGCGGAAATTTCATCCCGGCCAAGACCGTCGGGCACATCGTCTATCTCTCGGGCGTGATCTCGATGCATAACGGGAAGATAATCACGGGAACCGTCGGAGTGGACCGCACAGTTCAGGATGGTTACGCGGCCGCGCGGGCTTGCGCTCTGATGCAGCTAGCAGTGCTAAAGAAGTACTTGGGATCGCTTGATGCAGTGCGCAGCGTGATCGGGGTAAATGGATACGTCAACGCTGTTGCAGGGTTTCAGGACTCGCCGAAAGTCATCAATGGCGCGTCGGATCTACTGGTTGAAGTATTGGGCGATGCGGGTCGTCACGTGCGGGCTGCGATCGGCGTTTCGGCGCTACCTCTGAATGCCTTGGTTGAAGTGCAGATGACGGTCGAGGCGTAGAAGGTCATAACAGGCCTGACCATCGCCTGTGGACATATGGCTGGATTTGCCCATCTCGAGTGCTCGGATTCAAGTAGTTCGTGGGTATGGCCGAGCTCCCCCTTCAGTCGCTGGCACGTTGTTGCCGAGTGTCCGGACGTGGACAGTTGAATCCTGTAGCGGACATTCCTACCTGCGACCCGCTGTTATGTTCGAGGTACAACTCAATTAATTTCATGCAGTTGCATCAGCGCCCGATTGGCGCGGCACTTGCCAATCCTTTCCTCGATGGATATCGCTCGCCCAGAGTTTAAGGAACGCAAACGCCGCCGCCAGATTGCTGCCGCGGCAGTGATCGTCGTCGTCGTTGCCGTGTTAACGGTGCTCGTTTACCGATTGAGGCCGGCTGCGCCAACGGTTGAACGCGGAACAGTCTGGACCGACTCCGTGAAGCGAGGATCGATGCTTCGGCAGGTTCGCGGGATTGGATCGCTCGTCCCTTCGCAGGAGTCTGTTCTGCAGATCCCCGCCGAAACCGAGGCCACGGTGGTCCGCATTCGCATGCTCCCAGGGTCGCTCGTCAAGCCTGACACGGTGCTCATGGAAATGAGCAATTCCCAAGTAGAACAGGCAGCCGTGGACGCTCATCTCCAATGGAAGGCCGCGGAGGCCGAGTATCAGAGCCAGCGCATGAAGTTGGAGAGCGATTACATGAATCAGAAAGCGAGCGCGGCAACGGTGAAGGCCGATTACGCCCAGTCTCAACTACAGTCGGAAACCGACAAGGCACTCTACGATCTCGGAGTTATTTCCGGCTTGGCGTACAAGAATTCAAAGGGAAAAGCCGACGAACTTACCATCCGCAATGGTCTCGAAGATCAGAGTCTCGCGAGCACGCAAAAGTCTATCGACGCGCAATTGGCCGAGCAACAGGCAAAAGTCGAACAGATGCGCGTGCTCGCCGAGCTGAAACAACAACAGTTGGATGCTCTGAAGGTTAAAGCGAAGATTGACGGTGTCCTCGTGGAGTTGCCCCTCCACGTTGGAGAGCACGTTTCCCCTGGAGCCATGCTCGCGAAGATCGTTCAGCCGAACCACCTGATGGCCGAGCTGAAAGTTGCCGAAACGCAGGCTCGAGACGTCCAGATTGGCGAACCCGCCTCGGTCGACACCCACAACGGAGTGGTTTCCGGAACAGTCATGCGTGTCGATCCAGCGGTACAAAACGGAACGGTCACCGTCGACGTCAAACTGACAGGCGAATTGCCGAAGGGGGCACGACCTGATCTCAGTGTCGACGGAACGGTCGACCTAGAGCGGCTGGACAATGTCCTTTACGTCGGTCGCCCGGCCTTTGGGCAGGAAAATAGCACAATCAGTCTTTTCAAGCTCGATGGCGACGGACACGACGCGATCCGCGTGCCGGTGAAAGTCGGCCGCGCCTCTGTGAATTCGATTCAGGTAGTAGAAGGACTGCACGAAGGCGATACCGTGGTGCTCTCAGACATGTCTCGCTGGGACAACACGGACCGGATTCGGCTCCAGGAATAAGAAGTACAAATCAAGAAGTTAACACTAAGAAATCGAGGCGAACGCTTCATGACAGACGCTGGCCAATCCCTGATCCAGATTACCGATATGACGAAGGTCTTCTATACCGACGAGATTGAGACGCATGCTCTTTCCGGCGTACATTTGTCGGTCAACAAAGGCGAATATGTTGCTATGTCGGGCCCATCGGGCTGCGGCAAGTCGACTCTGTTGTCGATCATCGGTTTGCTTGATACGCCAACCGGCGGCCGATATTTGCTGAACAGCAAGCCCGTCGAGAATCTCGATTTCGCCGAGCGAGCTCGCATCCGCAATCAGGAAATCGGTTTCATCTTCCAGAGTTTCAATTTAATCGGCGATCTCACTGTTTACGAGAACGTCGAACTGCCTCTGACCTATCGCCAACGGATGCCTTCGGTTGAACGAAAGGGCCGGGTGATGGAAGCGTTGGAGCGCGTGGGTATGGCGCATCGCGTCCGGCACTATCCTTCTCAGCTCTCCGGAGGTCAGCAACAGCGTGTTGCCGTTGCCCGAGCCTTGGGAGGGAAGCCCTCCATTCTTCTAGCGGACGAACCCACCGGAAATTTGGACTCGCGCAACGGCGAAGCCGTGATGGAACTTCTCGCTGATCTTCACAAAGAGGGAGCGACGATTTGCATGGTGACGCACGATCCGCGTTTCGCCAAGCACGCTCAGAGGGAAGTCCATTTGTTCGACGGGAAAGTTGTTGCTGAAGAAGAGCTGAAGAAGCTAATGGCGGATGTGCAGGCATGACCGGTTTGCTGCGGAACATCCGCTAGTCGTTTGACAGTTGCGAAGAGTTCAGCTTTTGAGGCCGATCGATGTGTTCATTCTGATCGCCTCTGTAGCTTAACCAACTGAGTGAGGCCCCGCGAATCGTGCGGCCAATGTAGATCCCATGGTTGCCCTCCGCTAAGAATGAGAGGAAAAGGAAGATGACTGGATTTCTGCAGGATGCTCGCTTCGCGATTCGCCAGTTGCGCAAGAATCCTGGATTTGCCTGCACCTCCATCCTGATCCTCGCGCTTGGAATATGCGCCAGCGTCGCGATCTTTGGATTCGTCGATGCTGCACTTATCAAGCCGCTGCCCTATGCCGATCCGACGCGACTCGTTCTGGTAACGGAAAGCGTCGCGATGATTCCACACGCCAATCTTTCCTATCCGGACTATCTCGACTGGAAGAGGCTCAACGCGGTCTTCAGTTCGATGGATGTTTGGAACGGAACTGGGTATCTGCTTTCAACGTCGGCAGGAACGGAACCGGTGCCGGGGACGCGAGTGAGCGATGGCTTTTTTCGGACGTTGGGAATTACTCCGATCCTTGGGCGTGACTTCCGCACGGGGGAAGACTTACCGGCAGCACCCCAGACCGTGATGTTGAGCTATGCCACTTGGCAGAAGCGGTACGCAAGCCGCAAAGACGTGACTGGTCAAACCGTTGTTCTAAGCGGCGTTCCCTACACCATCATCGGAGTATTACCGGAGAGCTTCCAATTCGCTCTCCGGGGAAATTCGGAGTTTTGGACAACTCTCCACGCCGACGACTCCTGTGGTCGAAGACGGAGCTGCCACAACCTTACGGGGATTGGGCGGCTGAAAGATGGTGTGGCGGTTGAATCCGCTCGGGCAAACATGAAAGCGATTGCCGCACAACTCGAGTTGCAGTACCCCGACAGTAATCGAGATCAGGGAGCCTTCGTCGCACCTCTTTCGGAGATCGCCGTTGCGGATATTCGACCAGTCCTGCTCGCATTGCTCGGCGGAGCGGGACTTTTGCTACTGATTGCCTGCGTGAATGTGGCGAGCCTGCTGCTCGTTCGCTCGGAAAGCCGTAAGCGAGAGATCGCGGTGCGAGGGGCACTCGGCGCGTCGCGGCTTAGATTGATCCAGCAATTTACTACTGACGGTTTGGTTCTTGTGGCCACCGGCGGGGTGCTTGGTCTGGTTGCCGCACACGCTGCGATGAGGCTGCTCTCCAGCTTGATTTCAAAAGACATGATTTCGAGCATGCCTTATTTGCAAGGGCTTGGCCTGAACGCCCACGTTATGTTGTTTGCAATGACGATCTCAATGGGGAGCCGTCATTCTGTTCTCGGTCACTCCGATGTTGAGATTGCCGTTGACGCAAATCGGAGAGGGCCTAGCGGAGGGAGGGCGGGGTTACGCAGGCACGTTGTGGCGGCGGTTTGGAGCGAATCTCGTCGTCGTTGAACTCGCCATTGCCGTTGTTTTGCTGGTTAGCGCCGGATTACTCGGCAAGAGTTTCTATCGCTTGCTTCACGTAGAGATCGGGTTCCAGTCGGACCATCTCGCCACAATGAGCGTCGTCCTTTCGGACGCGAGCTATCCCAAGGATGAGCAGCAGGCTCAAATGGGCCGCAAGATCGTCGACCGGATCGCAAGTTTACCGGGAGTCCAGTCTGTGGGCACCTCCAGCGTATTGCCCGTCAGCTTCAATGGAAACACGGAGTGGATCCGCTTTGTGGGGCGCCCCTACGGCGGCGAGCACAACGAAGTGAACGAGCGGGATACCAGTCCCGCGTTCTTCTCCACCCTGAAAGCAAAGCTTCTGCGCGGCCGTTATTTCACCGACACAGACGACGTGTCGAAGCCGCTCGTTGTCATTATCAACAAAACCTTGGCAGAGAAGTATTTTCCTGGCGAAGATCCGATTGGTAAGAAGATCGGAGATACCGAACTGACTCCGAAGTCGATCAAGGAGATCGTGGGTGTTGTCGACGACGTGAAGGACGGTTCGCTGGACTCTCAAATCTGGCCTGCTGTTTATTACCCCTTCAATCAGAGCCCGGACACCGAATTCTCGTTGGTTGCGCGAACGTCGCAAGACGAAGCGTCGCTACTACCAACCATGGTTGCAGCCATTCGCGAGCTTGATCCCGGCATCGGCACCATGGACGAAGCCACCATGACTGGGAGAATCAGCAATTCTCCTACTGCTTATCTTCATCGTTCCTCTGCGTGGTTGGTAGGTGGCTTCGCTTTCCTCGCGTTAGTGCTCGGAGTCGTCGGGCTCTACGGCGTGATCGCGTACTCCGTCAGCCGCAGAACCCGCGAGATAGGTGTACGGATGGCTCTCGGGGCGCAACGTGGGGCTGTCTACCAACTGATCATGAAAGAGGCAGCCTGGCTGATTGGAATCGGCATTGGCACCGGCCTCGTGAGTTCGGTTGCAGCGGCAACATTGATCCGCGGACTGCTCTTCGGGGTCCGCTCGTGGGATGCAGAAACCCTTGCGACGGTGGCGGTGCTCCTCGCTGTGTCAGCTTTGATGGCCACCTATATTCCTGCGAGAAAAGCAGCGCAAGTCGATCCGTCGGTGGCGCTTCGGTACGAATAATAAAGGGAAATCGATGACCGGTCTTTTTCAGGATATTCGTTACGCTGTGCGGCAATTGCGCAAAAGCTTGGGATTCACGACCGTTGCCGCATTTACGCTGGCGCTCGGCATCGGCGCAAACACGGCAATTTTCAGTCTCGTCAGCGGCATCCTCCTTCAGCCGCTTCCATATCCTCGCCCGTCGGAGTTAGTCAGCGTAACCGGAGATTACCCTAAGGGTGCGTTTGCGGCGATGCGGGAGCAGGTCCACACAATGGAGGTCGCAGCCTACGCTGAGGGACATGAATTCAATCTCTCGCACGTCGGAAATCCTGTTCGTCTGACCGGGACCGCGGTCTCAGCGGAATTATTCTCTGTCTTGGGAGCTCGTCCTGAGCTGGGGCGAAGCTTCTCTTCGGGCGACGACGCGCCGGGCGAGGACCGTTACGTAATCCTAAGCCACGGTCTATGGGAGCAGCGTTTTAGTGGTGATCCATCGATCATCGGAAGATCGATCGAACTCGAGGGTATTGGCCGCCAAGTGGTTGGCGTGATGCCGCCTGACTTTCATTTTCCATCGTCGAAGACTCAGTTGTGGGTTCCGCTGCATAACGAGCCGAACAATCCAAGCACCTATTGGGCGGGAGATTTCATGCCTGTGATTGGCCGTCTCCGGCCAGGTTCGTCTGCCAAGCAAGCGGGCGCAGAAATACGACTGTTCCAGTCTCACGTCTTTGCACTTTTTCCGTGGACCATGCCCGCGAGCTGGAATGCCGGTGTAAGCGTCGTATCACTGAGAAACGGGATGGTCGCCGATGTGCGAACGCGATTGTTGCTCCTCTTGGGTGCGGTAGCTCTCGTGTTGATGATTGCTTGCGCCAACGTCGCCAACCTAATGCTCTCTCGCGCTGTGGTCCGCGAGAAGGAAATGGGCATTCGCGCTGCGCTGGGTGCAGCTCCGCGGCGCATCATGCGTCAGCTTTTAACTGAAAGCGTCCTGTTAGCCATCGTCGGCGCGGCTCTTGGTCTGGGCCTCGCGGCAGCCGGACTGAACATTCTCAAGACTGCCTTACCCGCAGACACTCCTCGCCTCCTCGATGTCCACCTTGATTGGCGCGTACTGATGTTCACCGGTGGACTTGCTATTCTGACCGGTTTGGCCTTTGGACTCGCGCCCGCTCTTCAGTCCTCGCGCTCTCCTCTCTCGGAGTCTCTTAATTCTGTAGCTCGCGGAGCTGTCGTCTCGGTTTCGAAGCGCCTCCGCGGATCTCTAGCCATCGCCGAGGTCGCGCTCTCTGTGCTGCTTGTCATCGCCGCGGGCCTGCTGATCCGCAGTTTCTGGTCGCTTTCGCACGTCGACACCGGTTTCCGGTCGCAGCAGCTTCTAACTGCTCGGATTACCCCGGATGAATCGTTTTGCAACGATCCGACGCGGTGCTTGGCTTTTTACCGCAGTCTTCTAGATCGGATCCAAACGACTCCCGGGATCAGCCAGGCGTCCCTGGTAAATACGCTGCCGCTCGGAGGAAGAGTCGCTAAGCGCTCGTTCGATATCGAAGACTTCACTGTCGCCTCCTCGACGCAAACCCAGCCTCTGTTCTGGCTTGACGTTGTCACTTCTGACTATTTTCGAGTGATGGGTATCCCTCTAGTCTCGGGGCGATGGTTCAACGAGTCGGACGAGGCTGGCGGCCCTCCCGTTGTCGTTGTGACTGCCACGACGGCCAGAAAATTCTGGCCCGGGGGTACTGCTGTGGGAAAGCACGTGAGGTTCGTTGGCGAGAAAGACTGGCGCACGGTGGTCGGCATCGTTGCCGACGTGCGAGCCTACGACCTCCAGAACAACGAGCCCGACTACATGAAGGGCACGGCCTATGTTCCGTACACTTCTAAGGCCACCTTGGAAGACGGGCGAGTGCCGGCCGAAATGACGCTGGCCATCCGCACAATTGCAGATGACCCGCGGGCCGCCAATCTCCTGCGCGCAACGCTAACACAAATCATCCCTGACGTTCCGGTCAGCGAAATCCGGACGATGCGAGCGGTCGTTTCGGAGGCGGCTTCCACCTCTGCCTCAACGACTGTGTTGTTCGCTACTTTTGCCGGAGTCGCTCTGGTACTCGGAGTCGTGGGGATCTATGGCGTTCTTTCGTTTCTTGTTTCACGGCGCAGGAGAGAAATGGGCGTTCGGATGGCTCTAGGAGCGCGGCGCGCAGATGTTCTGCTGTTGGTAATGAAAGAGGGCGGTAAGTTTGCATTGGCAGGGATTGCGCTCGGTTTAATCGGCGCATTTTTCCTTGCAAAGCTATTAGCGGCGCAGCTGTACGGCGTCAGTACGGTCGATCCGATCACCTATGTCAGTGTCTCCGTCCTGGTAGCGATTGTTACTCTGGCGGCCTGCTTTGTTCCTGCCCGCCGCGCCATGCAAGTTGATCCCATGGTGGCGTTGCGCGGCGAATAGGAGGGCACGAATGCTTACGGGACTTATGCAAGATATTCACTACGCGCTGCGGCAGTTACGCAAGAATTACGGATTCACCTCGATTGCCGTCGTCACTCTCGCGCTTGGCATCGGGTCCAACACGGCCATCTTCAGCAATGTGAACGCCCTGATCCTGCGCCCGTTTGGCTTGCCTCATCTTGATCGTGTTATGGCGATCTGGGAAACGATTCCCAAGGCGGACTCCAGCAGTGTTAAAGCTGCGCCCGCCAACTTCCGCGACTGGACCGACCAGAGTAAGTCATTCGAGTCTCTCGCCGCGATTCACGGATGGGATACGAACTTGACTGGCGCAGGAGTAGCCGAGAGAGTAGAGGGATATCGGGTCACACCTGAATTCTTTCCACTGCTCGGCGTCGCTCCGCAGTTGGGGCGATCCCTCGGCACAGCGGATTTTCAAAACGGAGCCGCACCTGTCGTAGTTCTGAGTTACGGGTTCTGGCAGAGACATCTCGCGTCAGACGCCGCCATCGTAGGCAAGAGCCTCCAGTTGAACGGCGAAAAGTTCACTGTCATCGGAGTGGCTGGGCAGGGTGCCGAATTTCCCGCCGGAGCCGAGATTTGGACTCCGCTCAACTTACAGTCGAGCGAGAGTGCCGACCGCGCCAATCACTTCTTGCTAGTTCTCGGACGACTGAAGCCGAGTGCAACTGTAGCTGGCTCAAACGCAGACCTCGCAGCGATCGCGGGACGCCTCGGACAGCAATTCCCAACGACGAATGGCGGCCACGGCGTTCGTGTGGTGCCTCTGGCTGAGGATGCGACTAATGGGACCCGTCAGTTCGTACTAGTTCTGATGGGCGCAGCCGTATTTGTGCTTTTGCTTGCCTGTGTGAATGTCGCGAATCTGCAGCTGGCTCGTGCTGCCAGCCGTCAGAAGGAGATTGCGGTTCGGCTGGGATTGGGGGCGAGCCGCTGGCAGTTAATTCGCCAATTACTGGTAGAAAGCACGCTGCTGTCGCTCATAGGGGCCGGGGCGGGACTCGTGCTTTCGGGCTGGGGAATGGGCCTGCTGCGACGCAATATCCCGCCATTCATCATGGAGCATGTCCCGGGCCTGAAGAATGTCGAAGTTGATTTGAGAGTGTTGGGTTTTACAGTCGCTGTTGCTCTGTTCACCGGCGTTCTAGCCGGTCTCATCCCAGCGTTGCGATTCTCACGATGCCAGGCCGGTGAGGTGCTGAAAGAAAACACGCGGGCAGCAAGCGCAGGCGCGGCCGCCGGAAATCTTCGAGCGTTACTGGTCGCGTCAGAAATCGCGCTCGCACTGGTTCTTTTGGTGGGAGCAGGCCTTATGGTGAAGGGCTTTCGCCATCTCCTGACGGTAGAAATGGGATTTGATCGCACGCACGTACTGACTCTTCGTTTGGCGCTGCCCGAAACACAGTACAAAAATGATGCTCAGATACTGGGTTACTATGACCGCGTACTCCGTGGTTTCCAGACTTTGCCGGGCGTGCGATCAGCCGCCGCAGCCACCAGTTTGCCGTCCGGCTGGTCCTGGAATTGGACGGAATACAGCGCCGAAGGTGTCCCCCCATCAGCTCCGGGTGACACACCGACCGCGATATCACAGGTTGTCACTCCCGATTTTTTTTCGATCCTGCGGATTCCCTTGATCGAGGGGCGCACTCTCAATACTGAAGACCGCCGCGATTCGGCTCCTGTGGTAGTAGTCAGTGAGAGTATGGCCCAGCGCAATTGGCCACATGAAAATGCAATCGGGAAGCACGTCAAACTTGGAACTCCAGAAAGCTCCGAACCGGAGCGTCGGATTGTCGGCATCGTCGGTGATGTTCGCTCGACCGCCTTTGATTCCCAGACCGATCCAACGACCTATATACCGCTCGCACAAATGCCTGCTCGAGCATCTGCCTTTGTGATTCGTACTGCGGGCGACCCACGCGATTTGGCGGCATCTGTCTCAGCGATGTTGAGAAGCGTCGATCCGGACACGCCTGGCTACGACGTGCGCAGTCTTGAGCAACTCGTTTCCGATAACGCGAGCGGAGTCGAGTCTTCCGCGCGCATGATGCTCATCTTCGGAATTGTTGCCCTCACTCTCTCCGCAGCGGGCATCTTCGCGGTGATGGCCTATTCCGTAAGTCAACGCACTCATGAGATCGGAGTGCGCATGGCGCTCGGGGCGCAGCGCGTCGATGTTCTTCGATTAGTGATTACGTCGGCGATCAAGATGGCGGGGGCAGGGCTAGCAGTCGGATTCTGCCTTGCGTTGCTTCTCGCGAAAGCACTCTCGAGCGCGCTCTTCGGAGTCGTGCAAATCGATGGCACGATCTTCGTTATGTTAACCCTGCTCCTGGCGACCGTGGCGGCGGTAGCCGCCTACATTCCTGCGCGCTGGGCGACGAGAATCGACCCTATGATCGCGCTGAGATATGAGTAGGAACGATTGGAGAACAAGATGATTCAGCTGAAAAGTTTGGAACGCAGTTATAAAACTCCTGCCGGGCAGACCTGGGTTTTGCGCCGCATCAATCTGGAAATTCGCGAAGGCGAGTTCATCACCATCATGGGACCTTCCGGTGCCGGAAAGTCTTCGTTGTTGAATGCATTGGCCCTTCTCGACGATAGCTGGGAGGGAGAATATTGGTTTCGCGAGGAAGCGGTTCACCAGATGAAGCGCAAGCAGCGCGCTGACTTGGCCAAGCGCAATATCGGCATGGTATTTCAGAGCTACCACCTGCTCGACGATCTCACGGTGCAGGAGAACATCGACCTTCCGCTTTCGTACAAAGACATCCCGCGGCGGGAGCGTCAGAGTCTGGTCGCCGATACTCTCGATCGTTTTCAAATTGTTGCCAAGAAAGATTTGTACCCCAGTCAACTCTCGGGTGGGCAGCAGCAGCTTGTGGGAATCGCACGAGCCGTGATCCACAAGCCGCCATTACTGCTTGCTGACGAGCCCACAGGCAATCTTCATTCGACGCAGGCCAAGGAGATCATGGAACTCTTTCGCGATCTGAATCAGCAGGGAACCACAATCGTACAAGTTACGCACTCCGAGACGAACGCCGGTTACGGAAGCCGCACCATCCAGCTCCGAGACGGATGGTTGGTTGGAGATACTGCGAATCCCGCTCTTGCCCAACCCGCGGAGGTCAGCGCGTCGTGAGCTCAATCGCCGCAAGAGTCCTCAGAATCGTTCTGATTTACGGTGCGTGTGCGGCGCTGACCGCAACTCTGTCGGGGCAGGCGCAGAGTTCGCCAGCTCCTCCCGAAGCTCCCGCACCAGCTATTCCGCCATCTACCGTGTTGCAGTTTGACATGCCGAAATCCCACAATCCTTTGAAGGCATACTCCTCAGATACAGTTCCCGAGCCTGCGCTCTCAAATTCTCCTCGGCTCGACCAGCATGTGCGTGACGGCAAACTTTATCTTTCTTTGAAAGATGCCATTGAACTTGCACTTGAGGACAATCTCGATCTTGCCATTGCCCGGTACAATCTGCCGATCGCCAACACTGATATCGTCCGCACCCAGGCTGGAGGATTTTTTCGTGGCGTTAACACAGGCGTAGTGCAGGGAACTCCCGGCGGAGGCGTTGGAGGTTTTGGCACAGGAGCGCCCGGGGCGGGCGCAGGCGGCACGACCGGGGGCGCTGGAGGCGCGGGCGCAGGCGCGTCCGGCCTGGTGCAATCGACACTCGGCGCCGGGACGACAGTTTCGTCCTACGACCCATTCATCAGCCTTAACGGCGGCGATGAGCATCAAACGTCTCCCGTAGCTAACCGGCAAATCTACGGCGTTCCATCTCTTCAACTTAATACCGTGCAGGTGAACGCACTCTATACTCAGGCATTCGCCACAGGTACGAGCATTAACTTCTCCTTCGGAAACTCTCGTCAGACGACGAACAGTCCATATTTCAACCTGTCTCCTTCTCTAAGCTCTTCGTTTCGTTTCCAAATCCAACAAGAACTGCTAGCTGGATTCGGGTTTGGGCCAAACCTCCGTTATTTGCGCATTGCAAGAAACAACAAGAAGATTTCTGACATCGCCTTCAAAGACCAGGTCATCGCAACGATCACCCAGATCGAGAACATCTATTGGGATCTCGTCAGCGCCTTCGAGCAAACCCGAGTAAATGAGCAATCCTTCAGCTTTGCTCAGCAAACTCTCGATCAGACCCGAAAGCAGCTTCAACTCGATGCAGTTCCCGCGATGGACGTGATGCGTGCCGAGGCCGAGGTGTCGAAGCGGGACCAAGATCTCACCGTCGCCCGCACAAGCCTCCAACTACAGGAGACTTTGATGAAGAATGCGATTACGAAGAGTCTCGACGATCCTGTACTTGAATCGATGCCAGTGATTCCGACCGACAAAATGGAAACCATCGCCATCGCGTCCACCCAGCCGATTCAGGATCTGATCGCTCAGGCCCAGAACGGCCGTCCGGATCTCGCCGAGTCAGACATTGACCTCGTAAACCGCCAGATCAGCCGCAGTGCGGCTCGGAACGCGTTGCTTCCATCGCTTTCGCTTGTCGGCTTTTACGCGGGATCAGGCCTCGGAGGCCCGTTAAATCCGGCGTACAACCTCGGCGCCAACGTGTCGAACGTCCCAACGGATTTCGGTGGAGCGCTTCAGAACACTTTCAACAACTCCTCCCCTGATTACTACGTGGGACTAAATCTAAGCATTCCTATCCGCAACCGTGTCGCCAAGGCGGATCAATTCCGCTCTGAGCTGGAGTATCGTCAAGCAGAACTGCGTATGGAGCAGTTGAAGAAGCAGGTTCGAATCGAAGTGCGCAACGCGCAGTTCGCCCTCGACCAGACTGGCGCTCGCGTCGAGGCAGCTCGTAAGGCGCGCGATCTCGCCCAGCGAACGTTCGACATCACCAAGAAAGAGCAGGAATTGGGATCCGGGTCGAGCTACCAAACGCTTTCCGCCCAACGCGACCTCGCCCTGGCCGAGTTGGACCTGGTTAGCGCCATGACGATTTACGAGAAGGCGAAGGTTGAACTGGATCGCGCAACCGGCACGACCTTGGAACATAATGGCATACTGATTCAGGATGCGATCAGTGGAGTGGTCTCGCACCACGCACCTTAGAGCTATGCCGACGTCGGCTAAACCCGGAGATGTGGAGCTACAGCCGTTCCGTCATGAATCGGCGGAGCCGATCCGTATATTGGCCGCTGACGACCAGGAACACATTCTCGAAGCACTCGATCTTTTGCTTCGGCCGCAGGGGTATCGTGTGGACAAGGTCCGCTCCCCCGCGATCGTAAGGGAAGAACTCGCCAGCAATTCTTACGATGCCATCCTGATCGATCTGAATTACACTCGCGACACCACGTCAGGTCAGGAAGGGCTCGATCTGCTCTCGCAAATTGTGGGCCTCGATGCGACTGTCCCTGTGATCGTCATGACCGCTTGGGCAAACGTGGAACTCGCTGTCGAAGCCATGCGCCGCGGCGCTCGCGATTTCATACAGAAGCCGTGGGAGAACGAACGGCTAGTATCCATCCTTCGCACGCAAGTAGAGTTGCATCGCGCGTTGCAGCACGCCGCCCGCCTCGAAGCAGAAAACCGTCTGCTGCGCGCGGAGGGGCGTCCGGAGTTCCTGGCAACCGCTCCCGCCATGCAGGTCGTGCTGGATACTATTGCTCGTGTGGGACCTTCCGACGCGAACGTGCTGATTACTGGCGAGCACGGGACTGGAAAAGAAGTTGTGGCGCAAACCTTGCACGCGCTCAGTGCCCGAGCTTCTCGTCCGTTGGTCGCTGTCAACACGGGGGCAATTCCTGACGGAGTTTTCGAAAGTGAACTGTTCGGCCACGTGAAGGGAGCCTTCACTGACGCGCGGACGGACCGGATTGGCAGATTCGAGCTCGCGGATGGCGGCACGATTTTTCTCGACGAGATCGGCAACGTTCCCATGCGCCAGCAGGCGAAATTGCTCCGGGTGCTCGAATCCGGAGAGATTGAGCGTGTCGGGTCGTCGCGCTCGCGTCGCGTTAACGTCCGGGTTCTCTCCGCGACAAACACGGATCTTCCTGCAGCCTGTGGCGCTGGGCAGTTCCGCGAAGATCTCCTGTTTCGTCTGAACACTGTTGAGATCCATGTACCTGCCCTGCGCGAGCGTCGCGAGGACATTCCCGTGCTGGCTGCTCATTTCCTCGCGCGTTACGCATCGAGGTATCGCCGTCCAGTGCAAAGATTCGATCCGGCGGCAGTTCAAGCGTTGATGCAATATTCCTGGCCGGGAAATGTGCGTGAGCTGGAACATACGATCGAACGCGCGGTGCTAATGTGTCGTACTTCGGAGATCCAACCCGCCGATCTCTCGCTGAGTTCCCAGCGTGTCCAAACGCAGAATCTTGAAGACTTGAGCCTGGAGGCCGTCGAGGCAGTTCTTGTCCGCAAGGCTTTGCAGCGCTTCCAAGGCAATGTGAGTCAGGCTGCGGAGGCACTGGGCTTGAGTCGTGGAGCCCTTTATCGGCGGATGGAGAAGTATGGGGTCTAGCTCCTCTGGCCCGAAGCGCCCACGCAAACGAGTTCGCCTACTCTACGAAAATCGAATCAGCCTCTACTCATTTCTGGTTGCGCTTCCCGGCCTGCTCGTAAGCGTCGTTTTCATCTGGATGCAGGCTTGGAGCCTCGAATCCCGGCTCGCGCTCATTGGCATTGAGCTTTTCGTCTGGTGGATCCTCGCGCTCGCGCTGCAGGAACAAACTACACGTCCGCTGCAAACCATCGCCAATGTAATCGGATCGCTTAGGGAGGAAGATTATTCTTTTCGCGCGCGCAACGCGGCTCCGGAAGATGCACTCGGAGAGCTGTCTCTGGAAGTGAATGCTTTGGCTGATATGTTGTCAGACCAGAGAGTGCGGGCGATCGAGGCGACCGCGCTCTTGCAGCGGGTAGTCGACGAAATCGATGCTCCCCTATTCGCTTTTGACCCGGCGCAATTATTGCGTCTGGTAAATCCAGCCGGAGAGCACCTGCTCCGCCAAAGCAAAGTTCGCGTGCTGGGCCGCACCGCTACAGATCTCAGTTTGCAGGCCTGCCTGAGCGCCGACAATGAATCTCTGGTTGAACTGAACCTGAACGACTCGCGCGCTCGGTGGCTCCTTCGCCGTAGTTCATTTCGACAGCATGGTGTTCCTCATACTCTCGTGGTTTTGCTCGATGTAAGTCGCGCGCTGCGCGAAGAAGAACGGCGTGCGTGGCAACGATTGATTCGCGTGCTTGGGCATGAACTGAGCAATTCTCTGGCTCCCATCAAGTCCATTGCCGGCAGCCTCAGTTCACGCGTATCGTCCACGCCCATGGATCCTGAAGTGCGTAGCGATCTGCAGCGCGGACTAGAGATTATCGAGGCCCGCTCCGCTTCGCTGCATCGCTTTCTCGAAGCTTATCGCCGGTTGGCGCAGATGCCTCCTCCGGTCTTGCGGGAAGTCAGACTTGCTCCCCTGGTCGCTCGGGCAGCAGGCTTGGAAACTCGTATGCGAGTATCCGTGCAGCCAGGGCCGGATGTTGTGTTTCAGGCGGATCCCGATCAACTCGAACAAATGCTGATCAATTTGGTTCGGAACGCCGCGGATGCGGTGCTGGAGACGCCTTCAAATTCTGAGAATGCCACGTTAGTAGCGTCGACGTCGGAATCGGAAAACGTCAAATTGCACTGGGACACCAATGCCGACGACGTCATCCTTACGATCGACGACAACGGCCCGGGCCTTTCCAATCCGTCGAATGTATTTACTCCTTTTTATACGACGAAGCCAAACGGGAGTGGCGTTGGTTTGGTTCTCTCTCGCCAGATTGCGGAAGCTCACGGCGGTAGGGTAGAGATTGAAAACCGGCTTACCGGACGCGGTTGCTCGGTTCGCGTCGTCTTGCCCCGATTACGATCGAGTTCTTCGACAGAGCAGCGCAACCTGTGACGATTGCGCTGCCCTTGCTCATTGAAGCGTCCTGCATGAGAACATCGGTTCTCGGCCAACTAACTCGGAGCCTCTATTTTTGTTCCGAGGAGTCCGGAGGAGCCTGACCATCACCGTGATGTCCCTGCCACTGTTCGCGCTTGCTCTGCATCGCATCCCATTTCTTCTGCTGGTTGGCATCCAAAAGCCCGCGAATCTGATCGTCGGAAGTCTTGCGGATCTCCATCATCTTCGAACGGCGATCGTCCTGAGAGGTAGACGAATCAGAGCGCAAGCCTTCCATTTGAGACTGCTGAGTTTTCAAAATGTCGAGCACTTTGGATTGTTGGTCTGAAGAAAGCTTCAGTTGCTTCGTCAGCATTTCCGTGCGCTTTGCAGGATCAAAATGGCGATGTCCGCCTTCTGGCGGCGCACCTGCGGGCGGTCCCGATTGCTGTTGATTACTGCCGCTATCCTGCGCAAAGGTTGGCGTAACGGAATAAACAAGTCCCGCTAGTACAAGCGCGAGCACAAAATGTTTCACCATGATATTTCCTCCACTCGTTCGATTTAGGCCTAATGGTATGAACGAGATTATGAACCTGGAGTTGCAGAATCGGAGGCTGTTTTACGAATCTTTACTCAATGAGGGATTACCACAGATTCGAGGTCATCCAAGAGCAAGTAGCGCTTATGGAGTAGTCTTCGTCGGAAATTCCGCAGTTCCGAGTCTGATGATGGTTCCGTGTGGTTGTATCTTCGTATCCTTTTTGTCTTCGGTTCCTTGAGTTGTCTTCTTGTCTTCCGCTATGGGTGGTGCGGGCTTTTCGGTCCATATTCCGTAAACGCGTCCGCCATAAGCGGCAAGACCGCTGTAGTCTCCGAAGAATACTCCGCCAGCTTCGAAAGCCTCATCCGTCCACGCGTAGTTGGCAAACGTGCGCCCGTCGTCGGTTGAGCGGGCTAAGACAACGATCTGCTTTCGGTTTTCAGGATCGCGCCTTCGATCGTAGAAAACAACGTTGACAGATCCATCGATCGGATCAACCGCCAGCCATTGAAAGAACTGCTCCGCTCCGTTGTGAACTGGATCATTGTTCACTCGTACCGGCGCGCTCCAATGCTTGCCTTTGTCGTCAGAACTCGCTAGGAAAACGTCCAAGTCTCCGTTTCGATAGTCGCTCCAGGTTACATACAGCCGTTTGCTCTTCGGATCGATTGCGATCTGGGGGAACCCGTTGGCACGATCCAGTGTGTCGATTGCAAACATGATCGGCGCTGTATGAAGGATGCGGCGAGCGTGCGAAAAAGTTTTGCCTCCGTCGCGTGACGACGTAAGCATAATATCGTCATCTTGGCTCCAGATTGCATACAGTGTTCCGTCGGGAGCGACAGCGCCGTCGAACCCCTCAGCGGCCCCGTTGTCATCGCGCGGCAGACCGGGATGCGCATCGATCTCGATCGGCTCAGACCACGTCTTCCCGTCATCGGTCGAGCGAGAAAGGACCATCTGCGAATCCGCCAAACGCCATCGAGTCCAGCCAATGTAGAGGTTCCCCGCATATTTGCTCTGGGTGTTGTCGGCAACAATGTAAGGCTTGTCCTCGAATGGAATTCCCGACGCGCTCGGTTGTTCCGCCACTGGAATGTGGTTCGCTTCCCACGTCTTCCCTCCATCCAATGAACGCCGCACAAAGATGCCGTTACGGGTTGCGCCACGTGCCCAGTAGTTAAAGGTTCCCAGCTTGTCGAACGCGATGTAGCAGACAAACGCGTGTCCTTGATTGTCGAACGCCGTGGATACATCGCCAGAAATCTTGTAGTTTTTCGGATCAACGTTCTCGGCCGCTTGCCAAGTCTGGCCCGCGTCGTTCGAGTATGCGGCATGTACGTTGTCTTGGAAGACTGCAACGACTTGCTTCGGGTTTTGCGGATTGACCGCGATCCCAGGCTCGGTGAAATAGCCTGGTGTTGGTGTCAACGTGAATACATGTGCCTGCGGTGCCTTCGGAAGGTCCTCCGCAAACAAGGTCGAAGCGCTCGCGGCCGCAAAGTAGACCGCCGTTTGTATCAATAGTAAAGAGGAAGGTCGCCTCATAGACATGCAATATCCTTTAGGAAGATCGTCGGCTCAATCCTTCGAAATCATCGTTGCCAATGTGCTCTTTGAGGAGTGAAAAGGAAATATCCGACCAACGTCGCTGGAGGTTTATCAAGATGAAATATTCTCCGAGCACAAAGCCGCGCCTCCGGCGATTCCGGCGTCTGCTCCGTAATGCGCCATTAACAGCGGAATTTCCGAGACGCGCGGATTTACGCACCACTGCGGAAGTCCACGCTTAATTTCATCAAAAAAGGGACGCAGCATTGCGGCGACGCCACCGCCCATCACGAGGACGTCCGGGTCGAGCATGTCTACCACATTCCCCAACCAGGCAGTGAGCAATTCGACTGTTTCCAGCAGAACTTCTTTCGCGACTAGATCGCCTGCCGCATACGCCTTTCCGACAACCTCGCTTGTAACCGAAGCAATGTTCCCCTGCACCAAATCGAGAATCGCAGAATGCCGAGAGGGTTCGGCCGAAAGCTTGACGCGTGCTCGCGCTCCAATCGCCGGTCCAGCAGCCAGAATTTCTATGCATCCCCGCTTTCCGCAAGCACAGACCGGCCCTCGATAATCGATGCTCTGATGACCGCCTTCGGCGGCCGAGCCAGTCTTGCCGTGGTAGATCTTGTTGTCGAAGACAATTCCGGACCCGATCCCGGTACCGATGGTTGCATAGAAAACATAATGAAAGCCGCGGGCTGCGCCCCAGCGAGTTTCGGCGAGCGCGGCTGCATTTGCGTCGTTGTCCACTTTCACAGGAACCCGATATTTCTCAGACACTTTGTCCGCCAGGGGGAAGTTGCGCCAGCAAGGAAGATTCGGAGGATTGAGCACGATACCGGTTTTCGGATCTAGCGGCCCCGGAGCGCAAATGCCTATGCTTTGAAAACCGCCCGGCGCTGCGGAAATCATCGAATCGATTGCATTCGTGACCGCCTCAAACCCGGCTTCCGCCGTGCTATTGGCGATCATCGGTTTACGTCCCTGGGTAAGTATCTTTCCATCGCGATCCACGATTCCCACTGCTACCTTGGTTCCACCGACGTCGACACCAAGAATTGCCGGTTCCTGGTTTGAGTTCAAGGTTTTGCCGCCGTTTCTTTCGCTGTGGTTTCGGCAAACTGTATCTTGATTGTCTTGATCTCGTACGGTTTCGTAGGCACTTTGATGGCTCCGCTGTTAACGGGCAAGGTGGAGAGCGGTTTCTCCATTAAATCGGTCTCCGAGGCCGAGTCTGCGCCCGGCGGAACTTGCACCGTGACCGGGCCCTCTTTACCTTCCCATTCATAGAAGCGCACGATCAATCCCTTATCGTCTTCCGCTTTCTTCAACGCGCTGACGATGATGTTGTCCTGTTGTACTTGCAGGAAGGAATGCTCGGGTGCGAGTTTGCCTTCGTGCCGTTCCGCGGGAAGCGAAATCAATTTGTAGTTCAATTCGTATCCACGACGGATTGTGAGCGCCTCCTTCCATCCGCCCGCATGCGGATACATCGAGTAAGTGAATGCGTGATGGCCTTCGTCTGCGTGTGGATCGGGCGATTCTGGAGATCGCAACAGCGATAGGCGCAGTACGTTTCCTTTCGCGTCGTAACCGTATTTGCAATCGTTCAGCAGGCTCAATCCGTGCTTGGCATCGGAAATGTCAGCCCAACGCTGCGCCGGAACTTCGAATTGCGCCTGCTCTGCCGGCGTGTTGCGGGTTGTCGGACGTTCCACGGACCCAAACGGAATCTCGTAGGTCGCCTTGTCGCTATGCGCGCTGACGGGGAATGCCACTTTCAGGAGAATGTGTTTCTCATGCCATTCCGCCTCCATCTTGACGTCGATACGCGGTGACCCGGCGGTCAAAATAATGTCGCGCACAAATGTGGAATTCTGAAAGTGATTTTTGACTTCAATTACTGCCCGAAGCGGCCCGCTCTCTATTAACTTCACTTCGTCGGCCTTGTCGAGATCCCAGTGCTGTTTCTCGAAGTCGGCATCAATATTCCACGCGTCCCATTGCTTAGGTTTGTCGACAAAGGTCTGCAGTAAATTTCCGCAGATTGAGTCTTTCGGCCCTCCGGTGTCAGTTTCGGAAGGAGCAAGTGACTCTGTGCCGCTGCGTTTGTCGAATAAACTGGTCATGCAGCCACTCTTCGGATCGATCTTCACTCGTACGAACTCATTTTCGAGGCTATCCGCTGAGGCTTTCAGCAGTGAGTGCACCGCTGGAGCGCTCGTCGCTGACCTCACAAAATACGTCGCATATCCAAGCGATGGCGCATGCGACAGCAAAAGAAAGTGTGCGCGATGCGTGTCACTATCTATCGAGAGCAACTGAGTCTCGGCCGGCTTACCGTTTGAGTCGACCACCGCAATTTGGCGTGCTGCTTCCGGAAGTTGCGCTTCGATCTCGCTTACGTCGGTCCGAGTCCAGGACAGAGGATTGAAAAGGATAACCGGCACTCCCTCACGATTTGTGTTGATGTGCGCGGCGATCTCTGCGAGCGAATCAGCCGTCACTTGCATTGGCCGCCCGGTCCACGTTTTCGAGGTTGCGTTTGGCGTCCAGATAGTTCACCGCAATCCCCGAGCCCGGCATGATGTCGTGGAAGTGATCGAACAGCAGGTTTTTCCAGGTTAGCTCCATCCCATCCTGCGGGTACGCACTCCCATAGAGAGTTGCCAGTGATGCGAATTTCTCCGCGTTCAGTACATTTTCTTCAGCACGCCGGATGCGGCGTTTTGTTTCTGCCTGCGTCGTGAATACGCCTCGGTGATATTGGAAGTAGAGTTCGCCATCCCACGTGGGAACTTGCATCGACGGCAGCTTCTTCTCGAGATCACTGAAGAATTCTCTGGCGAAGCTGAACTGCAATTTCGGATAAACACTCTCTGGTGCTCGCAGTTGGTCCGCGTGATCCAGCATCACGCGAGTTGGGCCTCCTCCATGGTCGCCGACGCCGTAGAGATGCATCATCTCAGGGCTGTCGGTGAGTTTTGGTCCATAGATCGATGGCATCCAGATGGACAGGTCTTTCGCTAGCGGTTCAGCATCGATGCCACCCGCATAATCGTGAGGGAAGTACGTCAGCAGACGGCTCCCGTCCGGTGCTTGCCACCAAAAGAGTTTGTAAGGGAAGGTCGTGAATTCATGTGCCCACAGCAGTTTCTGCGTGACAAAGTAATCCATTCCCGATTTCTTGTAGATCTGAGGAAGCTGGTAGTTGTATCCGAATGAATCGGGATTCCATCCGATCTTCACGTCGACGCCGAAGTTCTTTTGGAAGTATCGCTTTCCCACAAGAATTTGCCGCACGAGCGATTCGCCATCCGGCATGTTGAGGTCGGGTTCAACCCACATCCCACCAATGATCTCCCAGCGGCCTTCTTTCACGCGCTGCTCAATCTGTTTGAAAAGATCAGGATATTTTTCCTGCATCCACTCATACGTGCGGGCGGAAGACATGGTGAACTTGAAGTCGGGATATTCGCGCATCAAGTCGAGCACGCTCTGGAACGTATTCCGTACGACTTCGACGGTCTCGGTCCAAGGCCACAGCCATGCCATGTCAATATGCGAATTGCCGACGATGCGGATGGTGAACTGCTGGAGCCATGGCTTAAGTTCCTCCAACTTGGCGTGAGCCGCCTTGAGCGATACATCAAATCCAGCCTGATCTCCTTTATCGAGCGGGGAGAAGTCGATGGCCTTCACGGCCGCATCCAGCTGCTGTTCGCGTGCGGTTCGTCCGTCTTCATACGCGGCAATGATCGGACGCGCCGCAAGAAGTTCCAATCGCAACAGACCAGGATTCGGTCGCGAATGAGGCGGCTCGATTGCCATTTCACTGTGAAAGAATTCTGCTTGCACGTCGTCTCCCGCAACCACGCGTGCGGCGACCAGTATCCGCTGGCCTGGCTGGGCGTTTTCCGTCAACAGCACGGGAAGGATATTGTCGTCATCACCCCGATAAACGATCGCTCCGTTTGAGAAGACGGTGATCATTAAGCTCCCCGGGCTGCCGAATCGCATGTCCAGGCGAACCTGTGATCCTCGCGTGGCATATCCATTGATCTTCTCGGGAATCTGAATCCATCGACGGAAAACACGCGTACCCTTCCAGTGCTCTTCGTTTGCGTTCTGTCCACCCGGTCCCGATTCATTCTTGACGGTCCATGTTCCCCAGTCCGAATCGCTCACTCCAGGATCCTCGGGATGAGGAATGTCCTCATGAAAACGCCATTCCGTCTCACCTTGGCGCGTTAGAGATTCCAGTCGGTCGAGAGTTGCCTTCTGAGGGTCTGCAATGCCTTGAGACCACGCAGGGGCAGTACAAATGAGGATCAGCAATATGAAGGGGGAGGCGAAACGTTTCATCGAGGAATGCACCTTTCTATATAGATCAGCTGGACGGCAAGCCGACGGGGTAACCAACGATTATCGCTCAATACTATTCGATTGCGGCTAAGTTGATGATTCTACAGCTTTGAACGAGAAGGTTTTTCCAGAGCGCAAAAAATCTGATTCTTTGGATCGAAAGTATGAATCCAAGCTGTTACGAAAGTGAATTGACGGGCGCGGCAGGCCCGCCTAGAATCGAATCTCGAATGTCAGGTAGCTCCAATCTTCGCGCGACGTGTTGCTGCACTTGTTGTTGTTGTGCATGCGTGTGCACTGGCGCGGGGAGGCTGCTGACCTAAGAGTTTTTTCTTAATACCAGCACTCATAAAACCCATCGCCAGGCGAACTGGCGGTGGGTTTTTTATTTTTGGCGACGATCCTATGACGATAAGCACAACAAGAACGAATACGCCTAAAGAAACCAAGGCTCAGCAAGTGGAGCGCCTCAAACGAGCCAAGAATCCTTGGGAAGGATTAGACGAAATCCGCCGCTTTGCTCGCGGCGGCTTCGACTCGATCCCTCCCGAATGGATTGGCACTTATTTTCGATGGTGGGGCGTTTACACCCAGGGTGACGGAGCAGGCGTGACCGGTGGCCAAGGCGGCGTGGGGCGCGCTCTTCAGCGTTTCATGGTCCGGATTCGGATTCCCAACGGCCTGATGACTTCCCACCAATTGCGTACCATTGCCGACCTTACTCGCCGATATGCCAACGGAATTGCCGATCTTACGGTTCGTCAGAACATTCAGCTTCACTGGGTCACGATCGAATCCTTGCCGGAGGTTCTCGACGGCCTATGGCAAGTAGGACTGAATACTACGGGAGCCTGCGGCGATGTTGTTCGGAATGTCACCGGCTGCCCGGTCGCGGGGTCGACCGCCGACGAAGATTGTGGATGCCTCACCGCTGGTTCTCCAGACTTCTCAACTGCTCGCCGGAAACGCCGAGTTCTATAACCTGCCGCGCAAATTCAAGATTTCGATTGCGGGCTGCCACTCGTGGTGCTCGTATCCAGAAATCAATGACATCGGCTTGACCGCAATCACGCGCCGAGTCGGAGGGACGCCGGAAGTTGGATTCTCGCTCCGCGTAGCCGGCGGGCTCTCGACCGAGCCCTACCTTGGTGCCCGTCTGAATGCATTCGTCCGATGGAATCAGGTGCTTGCCCGTCGTGAAGGGGGTCGCAGAACTCTTCCGTGACTCCGATGTTCTCCGCGAGCACCGCGAGCGCGCTCGCTTGAAATTCCTTTTCTTGCGTCATGGATGGACCGCCGAGCGTTTTCTCGGTGAATTGCAGGAGCGCATCGGGTTCAAGCTCGATCCGGCCGTCGAGGAGCACGCCCCAGATGATGTTTATCGCGATCACATCGGGGTTCACGCACAGAAGCAGCACGGGCTTTCCTATGTTGGTGCCGTCGCTCTGCGCGGCCGCTTGACTGCAGACCAGATGCAGGCCGCGGCGGAACTCGCGGAGCGTTTCGCAGGTGGTGAGCTGCGAGCCACCAATATGCAAAACCTGCTCGTGGTGAACGTACCAACCATCAATGCGGAATCGTTAGCGAAAGAACTGGATGCCATCGGGTTGCGGGTGGGCGGCTCATCGTTCTCGCGCGGCACGATCGCTTGCAGCGGCACAGAATTCTGCAAGCTCGCCATTACCGAAACCAAGAACTTCTCTCGCTGGCTGGTGGAAGAACTCGAAGAACGCCTGCCTGGTTTCGATCAGCACCTGAAGCTACATGTGACCGGCTGCCCCAACAGTTGTGGCCAGCATTGGATTGCTGACATCGGCATTGAGGGCAAGAAGGTCAAGGTCAACGGCCAGATGGAGGACGCGTACTACTTCTGCGTCGGCGGCGCTCTCGGCCTCCATCAGGCCACTGCGCGGCCGGTCGGATACCGTTGCGCAGCCACGGAAGTGCCGGACGCTCTGGAGCGCCTGCTGGGCCGTTATCTTTCACTGCGCGAGCCCGCTGAAAATCTGCGACGGTTCTTCACTCGGCATAACGACACACAATTGCGCGAGTTTCTTGCCGGAGAGTCCGTCGTCGCTGTCTCCCGAGATCTGCCACAAACTCTATCGCATGCTGCAGGAGGAATCGGTGACTAGCTTATTTCCAATGTTCCTGAAGCTGGAAGGGAAGCAATGCCTGGTCGTCGGCGCGGGCAAAGTCGGCGAGCCAAAGATTGCGGGTTTGCTTGAAACGGGTGCCCAGATTCGCGTAGTAGCGATTGACGCGACCCCTGCGGTAAGGGAATGGGCGCACACAGGAAAGATCGAACTCGACCTGCGGCCTTTTGAAATGGACGACCTGGCAGGCGCGTTTCTTGCTGTTGTAGCTACAAATTCGCGCACCCTCAACGAGCGCATCTATTTCGAAGCGCAGAGAATGCGCGTGCTGTGCAATGTCGTCGATGTCCCCGACCTCTGCGACTTTTACTATCCGTCGGTCGTGCGGCGCGGAGATCTGCAAATCGCGGTCTCAACCGCAGGGCAAAGTCCATCGCTGGCTCAGAAGATTCGCCAGCAGCTCGAGAAACAATTCGGGCCGGGCTATGCCGCCTGGGTCGCGGAACTCGGCGAAACCCGGAAGCTCATTCTCGCCAGCGACCTCGACAAAGAACGC
This sequence comes from uncultured Acidobacteriota bacterium, assembly GCA_963787685.1. Classification (GTDB taxonomy): domain Bacteria; phylum Acidobacteriota; class Terriglobia; order Terriglobales; family Acidobacteriaceae; genus Sulfotelmatobacter. Next base: position 151,589 of record CAWBED010000013.1, on the reverse strand, counting down.
AAGCTCGATTTGCTGCACTCGCTGGCCAGCAGGGAAGCCTTCGAAGCCGCATTGACCGAGATTCCGGAACTCACCGCAAAAGGAGAGGGAGCATGAAGGGGAAAGTTTATCTCGTGGGAGCAGGACCCGGTGATCCCGAGCTCTTGACCGTGAAAGCATTGCGCCTGCTGCAGAAAGCCGACGCTGTGTTGTACGACGACTTGGTTCCTCCCGAGATTCTGAGTCTGGTCTCCCGCGCTGCTCAACTTCATAACGTCGGGAAGCGATGTGGCAAAAAGAAGATTCAGCAGGAAGAAATCAACTTCCTGATGATTGCCCTCGCAGACTCCGGCTTGCAAGTTGTTCGGCTGAAGTCCGGCGACCCGCTAATTTTCGGGCGCGCTGGCGAAGAGATGGAGGCTCTCCGAAAAGCCAAGATTTCTTATGAAGTAGTTCCAGGTGTGACCTCGGCGCTTGGAGCCGCAGCCATAGCAGGTATTCCGCTGACTCATCGTCGTCAGTCGTCAGCGTTAGTGCTTATCACCGCGCATCAGGCGGGCGATATTGCGGCGGCTAGCTGGAGCAAATTGGCAGGAAGCGGCTCGACCCTTGTGATCTACATGCCCGGTCAGAACTACTCAGAGCTGGCATCGAGACTGAGAGCGGCAGGGCTGCCAGAAGAAACTCCTTGTGCCGTCATCTCGCGGGCAACCACGGCAAGCCAGACAACGCATCGCACCACAATCGCGGACTTGCGCTATTCCCCGAAACTCGTATCCCCAACGTTGCTGGTGGTCGGCGAAGTGGTCCACCTTGCTGATCCAACGCTTCAGGAGACGATTCTTACTTCATCGGAGACCGAATTCGCATTGTCGGCTGCCTTTCTCGCCGACTATCCCTCCCGGACCACGTCCGCGGGAGACGAGGAGCCACTCGCGTGAAGCCCCCTACACAAGACCAGCTGAGGATTTCGTCAGCAGCCGATGTTGCAACCATTCAGCAAGCCGCCGAGAGTTGGACGCCGCAACGCGCTCTAACTTGGGCTTTCGAAACCTTCGGAAATCACGTTGCCATTTCGTCTGCATTCGGAGCCGAAGGAATGGTCCTGATCGACATGGCATCGCGCCTACGCAGAGATTTTCGTCTCTTCACCATCGACACAGAATTCCTCTTTCCCGAAACTTACAGTCTGATGGACAGGATCGAGGAGAAGTACGGCATCGCCATCGAAAAGGTGTATTCGCTCCTCTCGCCGGAAGAACAGGAGCGCACGCATGGAACGGCGCTCTGGAGCCGCGATCCCGACCGTTGCTGCAATCTGCGAAAAGTTGAACCTCTTCGTCGCAAGCTGGGCGAACTGAGCGCGTGGATCACGAGCATTCGTCGCGATCAGACCTCCGTGCGCTCCAGTGCACAACGAGTCGAATGGGATGCAAAATTCGGTCTCGTAAAGGTCAATCCAATCGTCGATTGGACCTCAAAGCAGGTGTGGCGCTACATCCACGAACACGATGTCCCGTACAACGAACTGCATAATCAGGACTATCCCAGCATCGGTTGCACGCATTGCACGCGCGCCGTCCGCCCTGGAGAAGATCCGCGCGCCGGGCGCTGGTCCGGGTTTGCCAAGACGGAGTGTGGTTTGCACATCATCGAGCCCGCATCGCAAGCCACGAACCCGTACTCGTCGAAGGCCGCCAAACTCGGTCACTGACGGGACGACTCTATCCGGCTTGGCAGTACGCGGCGGAGATTCCACCCCAGTCGCGACCGGGCTCGACCTTCGGGAAAAACAAATGGTGCAGCCGTTGCACTGACTCCTCGACCTTCGATTCCTCTACTAGGAAAGAAATCGTCCGGTCGGAAGGTCCCTGACAAAGCATGTGTACGTCGATATCGGATACTGCCGCGAACACTTGGCTCGCGATTTCCGGTTGTCGGCGAATGTTCTCCCCAACCAGGCAAATCAGCGCGCGGCAATTCTCCCACCGGACTGCAGCGAGTCCGCGCAACTCCTCTGCAATCTTTGGCAACGCGGACGTCGATCCGACCAGCAGCGACATCCGCCCGAGTGACGTAGCCATCACATCGACAGAGCAAGAATATCGTTCGAAAGCTGCAAAGACCGCATCCAGGAGTGCCGATCCAATTCCACTCGGCGATTCGATTTCTACTGCTGCCACGTTTCGTTTCGCGGTAATGGCGCTGACGGTATGACTCCCTCGCGGTCTTGCGGTGATTTCAGTTCCAGGACCATCCGGGCGGCGAGAGTTTAAGACATAAACGGGAATGTTCTCGCGCATTGCTGGAGCGAGCGTAGCTGGATGCAATACCTTCGCTCCAAAGTGGGCCAGATCCGCCGCCTCATCGAAGCTCATCTTCGGAATGACGCGAGCCTCCGGGCAGATTTTTGGATCGGTTGTCATTACGCCATCCACATCCGTCCAAATCTCGACACGCGACGCACACAGAGCGGAGCCCAGAATTGCCGCGCTGAAATCCGATCCTCCACGTCCCAGAGTCGTCGGTACACCATCGACAGTAGAGGCGATGAATCCCCCCAACACAGGGATTCGCCCCCCTTCCAGAAGGGGAGTCAAAACTTCTTGGATGCGTTGGTTAGTCACGTCCCAGAGCGGCCCGGCTTGACCGTGGCGCGCGTCGGTGACAATACATTCACGCGCATCAACGTGCGTAGCCTTCAGTCCGGCCTCGCACAATGCTTCGGAGATCAACCGAGCTGAAAAGCATTCTCCAAATCCCAACAGCCGATCTTGCACTCGGAGATTGAATTCGCGCGACCTCTCTAAATCATGCAGGAGTGATTCCAGAGATTGAAACTCGCATCGCAAGGCGCGATCAAGAGATCCGTAGGCAGAACCATCAACGAGAGAGTCCGCCAATTCCTCGTGTCGGACATAGATACTACGCACCGTCGCTAACGCCGATCCAAGATGCCCTTCGGCAGCTGCGTTCCCCGCGTCTAACAGTTGGTCCGTAACCTTTGCCAGCGCGCTGACGACTAGCACCGGCTGCACTCCCAGCCTGCCTTCGACAATTCCGATCAAGCGCCGGATTGCTACGGCGTCCTCTACCGACGTGCCGCCGAATTTCATCACGACCACGTCGTCGCCTTGTTCGAACCTGCTTTGTCGCTGTAGTCCGTTCATAGTTTCCTTCCTTAATTTCGGGCAAACAAAAACCCACCGCCAGATTGCTTCTGGCGGTGGGTTCGGTTGAATCTCTTAAAAGTGCTTTACTTCATCCGATCCCGTCCTCCAGAAGACACGTAATTCGTGTCGACATACCTGTACCTGTCGATGTAATTCGTGTGTCCTTCTGGTTGGAAATGGAACGGTTCATGAAATTGCTATCAAAACTACTCGCATTTCAAGCATAGCGATTCGCAGGGTTCAGAAGAAATTCAAAATTACGATGGCTTGCATCGAAAATGCAGCTAACTATGACCTATGCTTCCTTCTTCATCTGGGTCGCGAACTGCCTCAATAGGGCGACAAAGGCAGTCGATGCCACCGATAAAGTCCGATCCCGCCGGTAAGCCAGCCCGAGTTCGCGATACAGTTCAGCGTCTTCAAGGTCGATAAGTTTGACCCTGCCAGCTTCCACTTCATCCCGGGCAAATGACGCGCTGATCAGCGACACTCCCAAATCGGCCGCGACAAAGCTCTTAATCATGCCAATACTTGGAAGCTCCATCCGCACCTGGAGTTCCGCGCTGTGTGGGCGGAACAGCTTGTCCAGCAGCCTTCGCGTATGTCCAGTCTTAGGAAAGAGCAAGGGATGCTTGACGATCTCTGCCACTGGAACAACCTTGAACTTGGCTAAAGGGTTTTTGGGACTCACCATCAACATCAACTTATCTCGAAAAATCGGCTGGATCTTCAGACTTGGAGACTGGATCGGCAGAGTGAGAATGCCAACCTCCACCATGCCGTTCTCCAGTTTCTCAACAATCTTGTAGCTGAAATTTCGGTAGATACTGATCTGCACCGGCGGGTAACGTCTGCAATATTCCCCAAAGACTTCGGGCAAAACGTACAAACACGTAGCCTCGTTTGCCCCGACTCGCAGAGTACCTCGCGGGGTGCCGCTGTGATCGGCCACGGCCATCAGGGACTCATCCCGCAGATTCTTCAGCCGCTCCGCATACTCGTAGAACACCTGACCGGCAGGCGTTAGTTTGACAGTCTTTCCCGATCGATCCAGCAGGCGATCGCCGTACTCCTGTTCGAGTTGGCGGATTTGAGCGCTGACCGCCGACTGGGATCGGAAAACCTTCTCTCCCGCCCGTGAGAAGCTGCCCTGACGCGCCACTTCCAGAAATGTGATGAGCTGATCAAAGTCCATTTTGGTTGTGCGAATTATAGCGGAGTCATGTGTTTCTGAGGTTAATTACGCAGAATCCGCTGGGACTCTCTGGGCCCTGAATTTTGCATGCCTTGTATCGAAATTCTGCATTGTACATAGCTTGCCTGCGGGCGCTATTAAAGTAGAGCGAATGTGTGTTCCAGAGCAGAGGTGTGCGACGCTCCGTCGCCCAACCATGCAGGCCAGAGAACAACTGCTGCGAAAGGAAATCCGTCCGTTGGACGAAGTCCATGACGACGCGTCTAAACCCGAAAAATGGTCTCCCCGCTGCCCAGGGCCTCTACCACCCCGCGCACGAACATGACGCCTGCGGTATCGGGTTCGTAGCCAGTATTTCCGGGAAAAAGAGTCACGACATCATCCGCAAGGGCATTCAAGTTCTTCTGAACCTTGCGCACCGCGGAGCGTGCGGCTGCGACCCGGAAACCGGCGATGGAGCAGGTGTCCTCATCCAGATTCCCCACAAATTCTTCGCCCGCGAATGCGAGAAACTCGGTTTTGCTTTGCCAAAGGCCGGAAGTTACGGCGTAGGCATGATCTTCCTGCCAGTTGAAAAACATCCTCGCCTGCAATGTGAAGGAATTCTCGAACGCATCGTGAAGGAAGAAGGTCTGACCCTTCTCGGCTGGCGAGATACTCCGGTCTACGCCTCTGCCATCGGCCGAGTTGCGCGTGCCTCACAGCCCTACATCCAGCAGATTTTTATCCGCTGCGCTCCAGGAATGGACGAAGACGCCTTCGAGCGCAAGCTTTACGTCGTCCGCAAGCGCACGGAAAATGAGATTCGCGAGTCCGGTATTGAAGACGCGGAGATGTTTTACATCCCGTCGCTATCCTGTCGAACGATCGTCTACAAAGGACTTCTGCTCGCCTCCCAGATTGAGAACTTCTACCGCGAGCTTTCCGACCCGGATGCGGTCAGCGCGCTTTGTCTCGTTCACCAAAGATTCTCCACCAACACGTTTCCCAGCTGGCAGCGCGCCCATCCCTATCGCTACATCGCTCATAACGGCGAGATCAACACGCTACGCGGCAATGTCAACTGGATGCACGCGCGCCAGTCGTTGCTTCGTTCTTCACTCTTTGGCGACGATCTGCAGAAACTCAATCCGGTGATCGCGCCTGACGGCAGCGACTCTGCGAATTTCGATAATGCGGTGGAACTGCTTCTGCAGGCTGGACGAAGCTTGCCTCACGTCATGGCAATGCTCATCCCCGAAGCCTGGGCCGGCAATCCTCACATGAAGCCGGAGAAGCGAGCCTTCTACGAATACCACGCGTGCTTGATGGAACCGTGGGACGGCCCTGCCGCGATCGCCTTCACTGACGGCCGAGTAATTGGAGCAACTCTCGATCGCAACGGCCTGCGTCCAGGACGCTACCTCGTCACGAACGACGATCTGGTCGTGATGGCATCGGAAGCCGGAGTGCTCGACATTCCTGCCGAGCAGGTAAAGAAAAAGGGGCGCCTTCAGCCGGGCAAGATGTTCCTGGTCGACACAGTCGAAGGTCGCATCGTTTCCGACAAAGAGATCAAGCAAAAACTCTCGTCGCAGCAACCCTACGCGCAGTGGGTGGCTGAAAACCAGATCACGATGGATCAACTACCCGAGCCATCGCGCATGCACTATCCCGATGTTGAGACGCTTCTCCGTCGCCAGCGCGCCTTCGGCTACAGCGACGAAGATTTGCGGATGATCCTCGGTCCGATGGCTACCAAGGGGGAAGAGCCCATCGGTTCCATGGGGACGGATACTCCACTGGCCTGCCTCTCAGACAAGCCACAGTCCCTGTTCAATTATTTCAAACAGCTCTTCGCCCAGGTCACGAATCCTCCCATCGATCCCATTCGCGAAGAGATGGTGATGTCGCTGATCAGCTACATCGGGAGCGAGCGCAATATCCTCGAGGAGGCGCCGGAAAACTGTCACATGCTCAAGCTGGCGCATCCGCTGCTCACGAACCGCGACCTCGAAAAACTTCGTCGTGTGTCCAATCGTGATTTGCTGGCGACAACGCTGCCCACGTTGTTCCACGCAAGGGACGGTGAAGCGGGACTGCGTCGCGCGCTCGATGAGCTATGCCGCAGAGCTTCCCAGGCCGTGAAGGCTGGATATTCGTTGCTAATTCTTTCCGACCGCGGAGTGGACAAAGATTACGCTCCAATTCCGTGCCTGCTCGCCCTTGCGGCCGTTCACAATCTGCTAGTGCGGGAAGAAACGCGAACCCAGGTTGCTTTGATTACGGAGTCGGGTGAGCCGCGCGAAGTCATGCACTTCGCGCTGCTGAGCGGCTACGGAGCCAGTGCGATCAATCCATATCTGGCGCTAGAGAGTGTTGAGGATCTCGCATGGCGTGGGGAATTGGGCGACGGCATTACTCCCGAAACAGCGGTCAAACACTTCCTGAAGGGAGTTAAGAAAGGTCTGCTCAAGACTTTTTCGAAGATGGGCATCTCGACCCTGCAGAGTTATCAGGGTGCACAGGTATTCGAAGCCATCGGTCTCAGCAAAGAACTCGTCGACTCGTATTTTACCGGGACGACCTCACGGATCGAGGGAATTGGCTTGAACGTCCTCGCGGCAGAGGCACAGTTAAAACATGAATATGCCTTCCGCCCGCTGACCGAATTCGAAACCGAACTCACTGTTGGCGGCAGCTATCACCAGCGCGTCAACGGGGAATACCACCTGCTGAATCCCTTGACGATCAGCAAACTGCAGCATGCGGTGCGCACGGAAAGCTCCAAGACTTTTCAGGAATATACCGATCTTATTGACAAGCAGAGCGCCAATCTTTGCACCTTGCGCGGGTTGATGAAGTTCAAGACGAGCGAAGCGCCAGTTCCGATCGAAGAAGTCGAGCCCGCCAAAGAAATCGTCAAGCGTTTCACCACCGGCGCGATGTCGTTCGGATCAATCAGTAAAGAGGCACACGAAACGCTCGCGATTGCAATGAACCGTATCGGCGGCAAATCAAACACCGGAGAAGGTGGAGAAGACGAAGAACGCTTCAAGCCCGACTCCAATGGTGACCTCAGGCGCAGCGCTGTGAAGCAAGTAGCATCAGCGCGTTTTGGCGTCACCGCGAACTACCTGGTCAATGCGGACGAATTGCAGATCAAGATGGCCCAGGGCGCCAAGCCCGGCGAGGGAGGCCAACTTCCCGGGCACAAGGTTGACGAAGTCATTGCTCGCCTTCGGCACTCGATTCCGGGCGTCGGGCTGATCTCCCCGCCACCGCATCACGATATCTATTCGATCGAAGATCTCGCGCAGCTCATCTACGACCTGAAAAATGCGAATCCGCGTGCTCGGATCGCAGTGAAATTGGTCGCGGAAGTCGGCGTCGGAACGGTCGCTGCGGGCGTGGCAAAAGCGCACGCTGACGTCGTGCTGATCAGTGGAGACTCCGGCGGCACCGGCGCGTCCCCGCTGAGTTCGATCAAGCATGCCGGCATTCCTTGGGAATTAGGCCTGGCGGAAACGCAACAGGTTCTACTGCTCAACGACCTGCGCAGCCGCATCCGAGTCCAGACCGATGGCAAACTGCAAACCGGCCGCGATGTCGTGATCGGAGCACTGTTAGGTGCAGAAGAATTCGGATTCGCAACCACGCCGCTGATCGCGATGGGCTGCATCATGATGCGCAAATGCCACCTGAACACCTGCTCGGTTGGCATCGCAACGCAAGATCCGATTCTGCGCAAGCAGTTCCAGGGGCAACCCGAACACGTCATTAATTTCTTTTTCTTTATCGCAGAGCAGGTTCGCCAGTACATGGCGGAGTTGGGTTTCCGCACGGTGGACGAGATGGTAGGCCGCGTCGACATGCTCGATACGACCGAAGCCGTCGATCACTGGAAGGCCAAGGGTCTCGATTTCTCGGCGATTCTCTACAATCCGCCGGTCCCCTCGCGAGTCTCTCGCCGCTGCGTTCAGTCTCAAGATCATGGGCTGGAGCAGGCCCTCGACCACAAGATTCTCGGGCAGGTGCACCACGCTCTCGAGACTCTTTCTTCAGTCGAAGCGAAATTCCCGGTCCGCAATATTCACCGCTCAGTCGGAACTATGTTGAGCGGAGAGATCGCTCGTCGCTATGGCTCGGCGGGCTTGCCGGACGACACGATCAACATTCATCTCAAAGGCTCGGCGGGCCAAAGCCTCGGAGCATTCCTCGCGAAAGGCGTTACGTTGACGCTCGAAGGCGAAGCCAATGACTACGTCGGCAAAGGCCTTTCCGGCGGCAAGGTCATCGTCTATGCTCCGCGCGGTTCCACCTTTGCTCCCGAAGAGAACATCATCATCGGCAACGTTGCTCTTTACGGGGCGACGAGCGGCGAGGCTTTCTTCAATGGCGTAGCCGGCGAACGCTTTGCAGTTCGCAACTCTGGATCAACCGCCGTCGTTGAGGGTGTTGGTGATCACGGTTGCGAATACATGACGAACGGTTTGGTTCTGGTCCTCGGCTCCTGTGGCCGTAATTTCGCGGCGGGCATGAGTGGTGGTATCGCCTACGTCTACGATGAGCGTGGAGACTTTACTCAGGAACGCTGCAATTTGGAGTCGGTTGATCTCGAGCCTTTGCTCGATTCGCAGGACTTGCAGGTCGTTAAAGATCTCGTCACGCGCCATATGGATCTGACCGGCAGCCGCCGTGCTAAATGGATCCTCGACAACTGGTCCGACGCGATTTCGCGGTTCATCAAGGTCTTCCCACACGAATTCAAACGAGTCTTAGGCGCGAGCCGCAGTCAGCAAGCGTATATCCCCGGCGAGCAAGTCGCCGTGTTAGCGAACGCCGAGCAGGTGCAGCATGGGTAAAACCACCGGCTTCATGGACTATTCGCGAGAGTTAGCTCCCCGCCGACCTGTACTCGAACGAGTGAACGATTGGTTTGAAATCTATCAGGATTTCCCTGAAAACCAACTCCGGCAGCAGGGCGCGCGCTGCATGGATTGTGGCGTTCCGTTTTGTCAGACGGGATGTCCCGTCAACAATCTAATCCCTGACTGGAACGACCTTGTCTATCGCGGACGTTGGAAGGATGCCGTTCGCCAGCTGCACGCAACCAACAATTTCCCAGAGTTTACCGGCCGCATCTGTCCCGCACCCTGTGAGACTTCGTGCGTACTCGGCATCACCGCCCCGCCGGTCACAATCAAGCAAAACGAGAAGAATATCGTCGAGCGCGGTTTCCTTGAAGGCTGGATCCGCCCCGAGCCGCCGAAGATTCGCACTGGAAAGAAAGTTGCTGTTGTCGGATCTGGACCGGCTGGTCTCGCCGCCGCCCAGCAACTCTGCCGCGCGGGTCACGCGGTTACGGTTTATGAGAAAGCCGACCGCATTGGCGGATTGCTCCGCTATGGTATTCCCGAATTCAAGCTCGAGAAACACATCATCGACCGTCGTCTCGAACAAATGTCCGCCGAGGGCGTGAAGTTTGTCACGAATGCGGAAGTAGGCAAGAATATAGCCGTTGAAGATCTTCGCCGCGAATGTGACGCCATCGTCCTAGCCGGTGGTTCCGAGCATCCCCGCGACCTCAACATTCCTGGACGTGAGCTAAAAGGAATTCACTACGCCATGGAATTCCTCCCACAGCAAAACAAGCGTTGCCACGGCGATACAGTCGATGCCTCGATCGAGATTCTAGCGACGGGCAAGCGAGTCATCATCATCGGCGGGGGCGACACCGGCGCCGACTGTCTCGGCACCTGCCACCGTCAAAAGCCGCTCTCGGTGCATCAGTTCGAGATCATGCCCAAGCCGCCTGACGAGCGATCGCCGATGACGCCCTGGCCGCTCTGGCCCTTACAACTGCGCACCGAGGCTGCCCACGAAGAGGGAGGCATTCGCGATTGGAGCATCGCCACAACCAAACTCACCGGCGACGACCAGGGCAATCTCAAACAACTTCACGCCGTCAGGGTCGGCCCTCCCCCAAAGTTTGAAGCGATCGCTGGATCCGATTTCACCATGGACGCCGATCTCATTCTTATCGCGATGGGATTCCTCGGTCCTGTGCGTAACGGCATGATCGAACAGTTGGGCGTCCAGCTCGACAACCGTGGTAATGTCGCAACCGACAACAACTACATGTCGTCGGTGCCTGGAGTCTTTGCCGCTGGTGATATGCGCCGCGGACAATCGCTTGTCGTCTGGGCAATCTCGGAAGGTCGCAAGGCTGCTGCCTGCGTGGATACATACCTGAAAGCTCCTGCACTTCGCGCTGTTGTTTCCTCAGTGTCCACGGGAAAACAAATCGCATCGTGATCCGGACTATTAGCTTCCCCTGCAGGCTAAGATGGAGCGCAGCACGATGATCGTGCTTGCCTCATGATCCAACTCTCCGACATCCAGGCGGCTCTAGGCAGGATCCGATCCGACATTCGCGTGTCCCCGTGTACTCATTCGGAAACCTTCTCCGGCATCACCAACAATTCCATCTTCCTGAAACTCGACAACCAGCAACGCACCGGCGCGTTCAAAGAGCGCGGAGCGCTGAACAAGCTCTTGACTCTCACCTCGGAAGAGCGTTCTCACGGTGTGATCGCAGCCTCCGCCGGCAATCACGCGCAGGGAGTGGCCTATCATGCAGGACGCCACGATGTTCGCGCCCGTATTGTTATGCCATTGCCCACGCCACTCACCAAGGTTTCCGCGACTCGCGCGTATGGTGCAGAAGTTGTGTTGCACGGCGCCAATTATGACGAAGCCTACGAGAAGGCCGTCAATCTCAGCCGACAAGACCACCTGACTCTGATTCATGCCTTCGATGACGACGCGGTTATCGCGGGGCAGGGAACTCTGGGCCTCGAAGTTCTGCAACAACATCCCGACATTGAAGTTATCGTTTCTCCCATCGGAGGTGGAGGCCTGATCGGCGGAATTGCCTGCGCGGTAAAGGAAATGAAGCCGGCCGTGAAAGTTTTCGGAGTGCAGCCGTCGCGTATTCCATCGATGAAAGCCGCGGTCGCTGCGGGCAAGCCGGTGACGCTCGATTCCGCTAAGACTATCGCAGACGGAATCGCCGTTCGCCGGGCTGGCGAGCGTACGCTGCCTCTGGTTCAGAAGTATGTCGACGACATCGTTACAGTAGAAGAAGAAGAGATCGCCAATGCGATTCTCTTATTACTGGAACGCGAAAAGACTCTCGCCGAAGGTGCTGGAGCCGCAGCCATTGCTGCCGTCTTGAACCGCAAGCTCCCCCTGCACGGGAAGCGCGTCGCCGTTCTCGTCTGCGGCGGCAATATCGACGTCACCCTGCTTTCACGCATCATTGAGCGAGGCTTGGTAAAAGACGGACGCCTGGTTCGTCTCCGTGTCCATCTGCCCGACTATCCCGGCGCCTTGCACCGGCTCACCGGCATCCTCGCGGATCATCGCGCCAACATTGTTGAGACCGCCTATGATCGTGCTTACCATGGGGTGAATTTGGGTGATACTGCGATCGATATCACCATGGAAACTCGCGGCCCCGATCACATCACTGAACTGCTAGCGGCACTTGTCGCAGCAGGCTACACGCACGAAAGAATTTTGTAGGAGGATTTCTTTCCGGGAGGTTCTACGGAGAGGACTGGCTCATATTGCTCTTTGTTCCGCCACTACTGCCACGACATAACAGTGCGCAAAGAATGGCGGCTCCGCTTCCTGCTTCGACCGCAATCCATTTCGGACTGAGGGCCCCAGCGCTGGTTACAGGTCCCGGCGCGCCACAAATCTCGGTTTCGTCGTAGCCGTGCTGTTCTCCCTCGTGAACCGAAGCTTTCTGCGACGCCGCGCTTTCTGGTGTCGGCTTGTGCGCACCCATTTCATGTTCGACGTTCACGTCGTCTTTATGTGCCGAAACCTGCACGGTACGATTCACGTCGGTGACTTCGTATTGCGTCCATTCACTCCGCACGGGTACCACGCGAAGACAATTGACGTGGACTCTGAAGCTTTTCGAGGTACCCACGGATACAGTTCCGTGATCTAACTCGATGTATTCATTCTGAAGTTTCCCCAGCGATTCCTGTCCCAAAAGTATGGTTGTTCCGTCCAATGTCAGGTTTGCTGAAAACCCGGCTTTCGTTTCGATCAAATCCCCGGGAAAAACCGCCGAAGAATCTATCGCCTCGGCCCCATTCACCCAGACGCCGCCTTGGGTATGAAGAATTGCTCCCGCAGGCTGTCCATTGCCTTCTTGCCCCAGCAATGTCCACGGGATCAGCACGACCACCGTCAAGCATAAGAAGTAACGTAGGATAGAAACACGCATCCGAGGCCCTATTTCCACAACTCTCCAACAGAAATCCTAACTGGGCGTGTACTGACCGTCTATTGGCAGTCTGGGTGCGCTTTGAATTCGCGTCTGCCTGCAGGAGAATACAAATGTTATGCCTCTCTTTCGCCCACGTAATTGCAACGCGGCCTTGGGTAAAACTTTGTAAATCATCCAGTTGCAGCACAATCGACGTTGTAAAGTAAAGAAGGGGATATGCACACAAAAGGCTCAATCACGATCGCAATTCTTTCTGCCGCAATGGCCGTCGCCAGCATGTTTTTCGTGTTCGCCGGAGCCTCGTCGTGCCAAACATCTGATGCCGCTCAGTCCGCGATTGCGAAGCGCATTGGCGCCATCAAATCGATCAACGGGAATGCGATCACTTTATCGGGGGAATCCGGGCCAGATGTGGCCGTGACCGTCGAGCCCAACGCTCGTCTTTTGCGTATGGCCCCCGGCGACAAAGACCTGAAGAACGCCAGCCCGATTCAGTTGCAGGATCTCAAAGTGGGCGACACAGTGCGGGTGCGCGGTCGCTCATCTGCCGATGGGATCGACGCCTTGGAAGTTCTCGTCATTACGAGTTCCGCTCTCGACGCGGTCCGCGATCAGATCCGCCAGGATTGGCAGAAGCGCGGTACTGGAGGTTTAATCAGCGCCGTCGACCCAGCAGCTGGAATGGTCACGATCTCTGTTACCGGCCTCAGTGGAAAGAAGACCATCACTGTCCACACATCTAAGACCACCATAATCCGGCGTTACGCTCCGGACTCGGTCAAGTTCGATGATGCCAAGCCCTCCTCACTTGCGGAAATTCATCCCGGCGATCAACTCCGGGCACGAGGCGAGCGAAGCCCGGATGGCTCGGAGATGACTGCGGAAGAAATCGTCGCTGGCAGCTTCCGGAATATTGCGGGGACCGTTAATTCAGCAGATGCAAGTGCGGGCACGATCAACGTTCAGGATTTATTGACGAAGAAAGCCGTGGTTGTGAAGATTACCGCTGAATCGCAGCTTCACAAATTGCCGCCCGAACTTGCGCAACGCATTGCCATGCGACTGAAGAGCAGCCTGCCGCCTGGAACTCCAGGAGCCGCTGCTTCTGGCGCACCTTCCGGCGGCAACGCCGCTGGCCGCGCTTCCGATGCCCCGCCTGCCACAGGTGCCGGAGCCAACGCAGGGACGGGCGCAGCCCCAACCAACGGCGGAGGTACGCGCCAGGGTGGTGGAGATTTTCAGCAGATGTTGAGTCGTATGCCGGCGGTGACTGTTGCCGATCTTCATAAGGGTGACGCTGTCCTGATTGTCGCGACGGAAGGCTCCGCTGCCGGAGGCACGGCGATCACTCTCCTCAGTGGTGTGGAACCGATACTACAAGCAGCTCCCAGCGCCAGTCAGGCCATGATGCTTACGCCTTGGAGCCTCGGTGGTGCTCCGGGCGGTGACGCTCAATAGACCGGCTCGTTTCCAATCGGCGGTTTTGGATGAGCTAATAAGTTTTCGTTCTTATTCATTCGAGAAATGGAAGGAAAGATGAAGCTTCAGAAATACCTGTACCTCGTACTCATAGTCCTGATTTTGCTGTCGCTTTCTGCACTCGGCCAAGACGCTACCGGATCTCTCCGAGGACAGGTGGCGGATCCCTCCGGCGCGGCAGTCTCTGGTGCAGCAGTAGTGATGACACCCGCGACCGGATCTCCAATTGTCGTCCAGAGTAATGCGCAGGGCATGTTCGAATTCAAAACTCTGCCGCCGGGCAAATACGCTCTGACCGTCTCTGCCACGGGATTCACTCTGTTCGAAAACGACAATGTTGTAATTACTCCTCAACCCATGCGGCTGAACGTCGCCCTGACGATCGCGGTCGAGCAGGAAAAGGTTCAAGTCTCCGACACTGCCCCGACGATCGACGTCAATCCCGCCAGCAATGCGGGCGCAATCACGATTTCGGGAAAAGAGCTGGAAGCCCTTCCCGACGATCCCGACGAATTGCAATCCGACTTAGAAGCTCTGGCCGGACCCTCTGCCGGACCCAATGGCGGTCAGATGTATATTGATGGTTTTACCGCAGGCCAGCTTCCGCCGAAGTCGTCGATCCGCGAAATCCGCATTAACCAGAATCCGTTTTCTTCCGAGTACGACAAGCTTGGTTACGGCCGTATCGAGATTTTCACCAAGCCAGGAACTGACAAATTCCACGGTCAATTCATGGCGGATGGAAACGATTCGCCCTTTAATGCCCCGAATCCCTTTGCCGGTAACGAGCCACCGTACTACTCGACTCAATTCAATGGGAACATCGGTGGCCCCATTAATAAAAAGGCGTCGTTCTTCTTCAACATCGACCGCCGCGATATCAACGAACTGTCCGTGATCAACGCGACCGATCCGACGACGGGCGTATCAAACTTTGCCAGCTCCATCCCCAATCCGCGCCAGCGTACCAACGTCGGTCCGCGTCTCGATTGGGCGATCACCAAAAACAACACTCTGACGGCGCGCTATCAGTACTATCGCGATACTCAAACGGGCGAATTAACCAACCAATTCAGTCTGCCGACTCAGGCCTACGCGCCCACAAGTACAGAGAACACGCTGCAAATCAGCGACACGCAGGTCTTCGGATCGAAGATCGTCAACGAGACACGCTTCCAATACAATCGTGACCGCAACATTCAAAGTCCGGTGGACACAAATCCGGCCGTCAGTGTTTTGGGTGCATTTACCGGTGGTGGAAACAGCGAAGGCACGCTAAATGATGTGCAGAACGGTTATGAAGTGCAGAATTATACTTCGCTGATTCACGGCAATCACACGATCAAGTTCGGTGCTCGTTTCCGAGCGACTCAAGCTACAGATGTTTCGACGTCAGGATTTAACGGTAACTTCGTATTCCCATCGTACGAAGACTTTTCGGCCGGAACCCCGACCCAACTCACGATCACTCAGGGTTCCCCGAGCGCGAACGTCACCTATTTCGACGCCGAGCCCTACGTGCAGGATGACTGGCGGGTGCGGCCGAATATCACCATTAGTCTGGGCCTTCGGTATGAGGCTCAGGACGATATTCATGATCACAACGACTGGGCCCCCCGCTTCGGATTCGCATGGGGCGTAGGCGGGCGTAGTGGTCCGCCCAAAGTCGTGATTCGCGGAGGCTCCGGTATTTTCTACGACCGCTTTCAGGTCACGCCACTCTTGCAGGCAGCTCATTTGAACGGGATCGCCCAGCAGGAATACATTGTTACGAATCCCAACCCTCTCTGCTTCCCGGGCCTCGACAAGCCGTTGACTGCGCCGATTTCAAGCTGTGGTGTGCCAAGCACGATTACTTCGAGCATTTATCAGATCGATCCCAAGCTGCACGCTCCCGGAACCTTGCAGAGTGCCGTGAGCCTGGAGCGCCAGGTTACAAAGTCCGCAACCGTCGCAGTTACTTACTTGAACTCGCGTGGCTTCGATCAATTTCTGACGATCAACTCGACAGCACCGAACTTTGGATTGCCATGCTATCCAAGTTGCCCGATTCCCAGCCAGAACGTCTACCGATACGTTTCCGAGGGCAATTTCAAGCAGAACCAGTTGATGGTGAATTCGAATGTAAGGATTGGGTCGAAGTTGCAGTTGTTCGGCTACTACTCCTTGAGCTTTGCCAATAGCGATACCGCCGGTGTCTCGAGTTTTCCGTCGGACTCTTTCGACATCAGCAAGGATTACGGCCGGGCTTCGTTCGATATTAGAAACAGGTTGTTCCTCGGCGGCAGCATTTCCTTGCCGTATCTGTTTCGGCTAAGTCCCTTCATGGTGTTCAGCTCGGGAAGTCCGTTCAACATCAACTCGCCGTTCGATTTGAACGGAGATTCTCAATACAACGATCGTCCCGGCCTGGTTTCGAATGCGACATGTCCCTTGAACACCGCTCCTACTGGAACGATTTACTGCACTACGTTGGGGACATTCGACGCTTCTGGTGCGACCGGCAAGCTCCTTCCTATCAACTTTGGAACCGGCCCGAATCACTTTGTGATGAACCTTCGTCTTACCAAGACTTTCGGTTTCGGTCCAAGTACCAAGACTGCGACTTCAGCAGGAGGCGGACAAGGGGGTCCCGGCGGCGGGGGTGGGCCGCGCGGAGGAGGTGGTCCCAGAGGGCCGCTCTTTGGTGGTGGAGGTCCCGGCGCGATGTCGTCGAATTCGGATCGTCGGTACAACCTGACTCTTGGTGTCAGCTTCCGCAACGCATTCAACAACCTTAACTTGAGCAATCCAGGCGGAACTCTTGGTTCGAGATTCTTTGACGTTTCGAATAACATTCAGGGATTCCCGTTTTCTCCAGGCACCACGGCGAATCGCCGTATCGATCTGGTAGCAACTTTCAACTTCTGAGGTTCTACACAAAGAAGGCATCCCTGTCGTCATAGGGCTGAAGGATAGTCTCGCGTTATGCTGAGATGGCACGTGCATCCAAGAACCGTAAGGCCCGAAGACTGATTGGCGTTTCTTCCCACTAACAGGCGAAAGTTTTTCCGGCTCGCAGCGGCTGCAGGTGTCGGCGCCGTCGTAGCGGACACAGTGCTCATTGAGCCTAATCGCCCGCGCGTTGTGCACCAGGAAATTCAGCTCCGGCGTTGGCCATCGCGGATGGATGGTTTCACCATCGCGCTCCTGAGCGATTTTCACTACGATCCATATTTTTCTGTTCATCCAGTGCGCGCTGCGATCGGCATGGTGAATGCGTTGCATCCCGCCATGATTGTTCTTACGGGAGACTTCGTTTCAGTTCCTGATTTTGGAGATCCCGAAAAAGGCGCGGATTCAGCCGAGCCGTGCGCACAACTCCTTCGCCAAATGCAGGCGCCTTACGGCCTCTGGGCTGTGATGGGGAACCATGATGTCTTCACCAACTCCGATCGTGTGATCGCCGCGTTGCACGCCGTCGGGATCAAGGTGCTCGCCAATCAATCCACTCCGATCGAGAGCAATGGAGCACGATTCTGGTTGAGTGGAATCGACGACGTGCTCGGAGGGGGTGCCGATCTTGAAGCCTCGCTTCGCGCAATCCCTAGCGGAGAACCGACTATACTTCTGGCTCACGAACCGGACTTCGCCGATCGAGCCTCACGCTATCCGGTCGACCTCCAGCTTTCCGGCCACTCGCACGGAGGCCAAGTGCGCTTGCCCTTCGTTCGTCCGCTCTACTTGCCCGATCTGGCCAGAAAATACATCTGGGGCCTGTACAAAATCGGCAACCTCACGCTTTACACCAATCCAGGATTGGGCACGGTCGAAGTTCCAATACGGCTGAACTGCCCGCCAGAAGTTACGCTTTTGACCCTCCGGCGAGCCTAGCCTCTTTACCCCTAATGGAAGAGAACCGACTGCGATCGGGGAACTTGTGCAACGCGTTTCACATGTCCGCAACTACTGCCTGAAAGCCCTCCCGTAACTCATTGATACATAATGGGATCATGTCGCTAATCGTGGTGCCAAACATGCCCTAGTACAGGCAACCAGCGAGCAAGGCTTGCTGAATGGAGTCATAATCATGTTTCGTCGCAACTGGCCTGCGATCCTATTAGCTTTGGCACCTGTCACTGCTTTGTCGATGACGACAACGACGCCGATTTCGCGCTCTGCCGTTCTGGAGCAGCGCGAGACTCACTTCTCCGGGGCGCTGAAGCGCGCTGCCCAATTCGCGAGTGTGCCGCACGTCAGCTCGCGTCCGTCGTGTGAAGACGTTCAACCTCCCGAGGCGCTGGCCACGCCAAATCCTCTTTCGACTCCCGCCGCGCGAGGAAGGAACGTCAAGGTGAGCTTCATCATCGGCACGGACGGGCATGTTCACAGTCCGCTCATTCTTGAGAGTGCTGGCATGCTCGGCGATTGGCATGTGCTGCAGACCGTTCGCAGCTGGAGATATCGCCCTGCGACCTGCAACGGCGTTCCGACCGAGACGGAAGGGAAGATCGAGTTTTCCAGCCGATGAACACGAGCACTTGGGCTAGAATTGCCTCAGTAGTGAGTGATCGATTCGTGGACAAAGACAAAAAAGCTCCTGGGCCCTTCGGATCGCCGATGGACACACCTGTTCGCGGCGCTGACATGGACGAACTCTATCGCAGGCTTCAGCCTGCGGGTCGTCGTCCCAAAGCAGGTGCGGAACCAGTTGTTGCCGCGGCGGTGGAAGCGGCGCAACGATCGGCGGCCGAACTCGATGCCGAGAATGCGGCGCAAGATGTCACGCCGAGTCTCGCGCTCGACGCAGGTTTCGCCCTCTGCAGCGCTTGCGGGTATCGCAACCGCAAAGGCAATCGCTTCTGTGGAAAGTGCGGAGGATCGCTCGCCGAAGCCGGCGCGATCGCGCCAGTGCATCCCGGAATTCCATCAGGACAGACGTTTGTTGCTCCGCCAACTCCGCAGCCTGGAGCGAACGAGAGCCATCACTACCATCACCACTATCACCATCACTACTTTGCCGGAGCGCCGGACGGAAACTTTCCTCGGGCTGGAGCAGAGCCCGCACGCGAAGATAAGATGCGTCCGAATGCCGCGCTGCGCGGTGACATGAGCCGCGCGGAAGCCGCAGTACGGCGCGTGACGCAGGAGTGGGTGTTAGCCTGCAATACGCGGCATCTCGATGATCTGCTTGAGTTGTACAGTTCGGATGCGATGGTGTTGCGCTCAAACTATCCGCCGATTCGTGGTGCGGCTGCGGTGAGGGAGTTCTTCTTCGGCGCGTTGGATGCGGGACTCGGCGAGGTGGAAGTCGAACCGTTGCGCGTCGATATTGTTGGAGATCTGGCTTACGAAGCGGGGCGATGCAAAGCGTTGATTCCGAGTTCGACGGGCAAACGCCGCGAAGAGCGCGGCAAGTACCTGTGGGTGTTTTCGCGGCAGACGAATGGCGAATGGAAACTGACCGCCGACTGCTGGTCCAGCGACCTGATGTTAACCACGATGGAATCCGATGTTCCTGTGAATGCGGGAGTGAAAACCGCACAAGCACGCAAAACAACCTAGCTAAGCGCTCACTCCCAACTTGGCCAAAGCCGCGCGCAGGCCTTCCAATCCTTTCATCTCGATCGTGTGCATTCCCAGCTTCGCGGCCGGTTCCAAGTTCTGCGCGCGATCGTCGATAAAGCAACATTCGTCGGCAGAGAATTGCGTCAATTCCAAAGCCATGCGGTAGATCTCGGTCTCCGGTTTGCGTAGGCCGACGAAGCAGGAACTGACAAACAGGCGGAAGATCTTCCGCAGTCCAAACTTCTCAATCCGATCGTAGTTCAGTTCGCGCGACTCGTTGTTGATGGTCGCCATGAAGTACTTGCCTGAAGTGCTGAGCGCCTGAGCGAATTCGAGAACATTCGGAAACGGCTTCGATAGAGACAGCATGTAATCGCGGAATGCGGCGCGCGTGAATGGCTGTTCGCGATAGAAGACTGTGCGATCGAGGTATTCGTCGAGTGTGATCTTTCCACGTTCGAAGGGGGAGACCAGCGTTTCGTGGCGGCTCTGAAAATCGGCTGGATCCAAATGGAAGCGCTCGATAGCTTGCGCGCGTTCGTTGTGATCCCAGGCGTTGGTGAGCAGAACTCCGCCGATGTCCCAAAAGATAGCGCGAATGGCAGACAAGAAATCCTCCGGAGGGAAACTCAGGAGAGTTTAAAACAATTCAGCAAAGTGGAAATCTGAGCAGTTCCATTTTGGGAATCCGGAGGTCTGTGAGGGGTACCCCTCCCCCTGCGCGGTCCATTGGAATGTTTGGGTTAGAGGAAAATTGGCTTTTTGATCTTTGCCTGCAATGGGTTACGGGCAAAATCTTGAAACGAAAAGAGTTGTTTCGGTCGGTTTAGTCTAAGTACTTTGGAATCAGTTGGGCGACTTTAAGTTATGTGCGCAAAATCTTGATTCATTTATAGTTGCTCGTTTTACAGGCAGATCTTTTGGTCGCCTGCCGTTCCAACACTAATGATCCGCCGACTCCCGGTCCTCGTCAAGACCTCAGAAGTAGACGGTACAAAAAAGGCGGCGATTGGTACGGCGCCGTCCCTGACGGGGACGAGTTCGCATGTTTCACCCAGCACCTACTCGCGGGCGAATGAAATGCCGTCGCTTCGCGGCTAAAGCTGGTTCCCGCGTTCTCGTCCCGTGTGGCACGCCTTGACACTTGCCCCGATACCAATCTTTTCCGAATCTCTTTCGGGGACTCTCGACGACTTCAAAGTCAAAAGCCCCACTTCCGGCAAAACCGGCCCGGAATGGGGGCACCCTGGAGCATTTGGATGTTTTTTCACCACAGGGGCACAGGGTTTCACAGGGGAATACTTCCTCCAGCCCCGTTAACGTTTGTAGAGGGTGGTGTCGGGGTGGTAGTTGCGCCAGTCGAACCAGTAGTCCTTGAGAGCGGGGATGCGGTCGAGGCATTTGCCTTGGGACGGGCCTGAAATCGCGCAGCCCTGGAAATTCCATTCGCTGGCTGTGGCGGTGTCGAGAAGAATCCATGGCTTTGGAGTCGGGCTTGGAGCGGCCGACGGCGTTGCGACTGGCTGGTTTCTCTTTCTCTGTCTCTTTCGCTTCTGTCTGTTTTTCTTTCTGTTTCTTTTCTTCTCCCACTTTTGTTTCTGGTGGGGCGTCGGGCTTCGCAGAGGCTGCAGCCGGCTCGGGATCTTGCTTCAAGTAGAACTCGGTGTCTTTGCCGTCGACGCGGCTGACGAAGACGCGAAATGATTTGCCATCGGGACCAACCGCGACCAGAAGCGGCATGTTGTGAACATGGTCCATCACGGGAGATTGTTTGACGAGCGCATCCCATGGATAGGCTCGCGCAGGACCTTCGATCTCGAGGCCGACGACGACGTCACGGGATTTCAGTTCCGTTCCAGGGAAGCTGATCACGACTGGAAGCTTTGCAACATCGGGCTCCCAGTTGCTGTCGTATTCCTTCACGTACTTGGGAACTTCGGCTAGGACCTTGCCATCGGAGACTTCCGACTTCCACTCGCCGAAGGTGATTTCGTCGCTGGGAACGAGCTCGAGAGATGCGCCCTGTAGCGGCCCGTACAAAGCCTTGCCGGTGATCTGCTGCCACCAGGTTCCGGTTTCCTTGTCGCGCATCAGGAAGTTCTGGTTGTTGATACCGGCGAGATAGAAATGCAATGCTCTGCCGTTGACCGTTCGCGTCCACACCAGACCGGTGTGACAGAGCGTTCAATAGGTGACGGCAACCGGGACACCCCCAACGACATCGTTGAGGATGTGGTGGTAGGCCATTTCGCGGATGGGGTAGGCGCGCGCGTCTGCGCCGTATTGAACCGTCAGAATCATTTCGGTCTTGTCGAGTTTGCTCACCGACTCCGCTTCGAATCGGGCACTGTCGACGGGATGAAACATCCATTCGAAGTAATTCAAGCGAGACATAACGGCTGACGCTGCGACGATCAGCATGATGATAGAAAGTCCGATTCGTGACCATACCCGGCTCCGCTGCCAAAGCACGAGAACGAGAAGCAGGCAAATGATCGCGGAGAGGAGGGAAATGATCGGTGCGTGCTGGCGGATCGCCATTGCAAGGAACAAGCCGCGCGACGTCTGATGCGTAAATGGACGAATGATGAAAGTGGGAATGAAGAATGCCGCAACGCCAACCAAAGCGACAAGGGCAAGGACGATCCAAAGAAATCGGGAGCGAGATGGAGCGGTAGATGATGTCATGAGCGGATGAGGTTTTTCTCGAATCCCCAAAGTCAAACGAAATTGAGATGAATTTTAGCGGGTCCGTTTAGCACGGGGGATAGTAGGAAAGCATTAGAAGCCACAGGGGCTAAAGCCCAAATCCATTCGAGGGGTAAACGCGGCCCCTTCGACTTCGCTCAGGGCAGGCTCTTCCGTGGCCGCTCACCCAAGAAAAATGCCCCGGTCGGTGTTGCAAGACCGGGGCACTTAATTCAAGCTGGCGCAATTACTGCGGAGTGAAGTTCTGGTGATAGCTCAGGCTGACCACGTCCTGGAACTCAGGCGTGCCTGGAGGCAAGTTTTCAGGATTCAGGAATTGCGTATCGAAGAAATAGTTACGGGTTGGAGCGCCGTACACCGCATTACAACACTTGAAGTTGCCGGTGTTGTATTGCGAGTAGTACATGCTGATCAGCGATCCCGCGTAGTTGACGGTAGCGCCGTTGTATCCACGGTTCTCCAGATAGCGGAGGAAGTTGTGCATACCTCCGTCGGTCCCGAAGTCCGCTGGAACTCCACTCCAAGTGGGTATCGGGAAGGGGATGCTCTTACCGGCGGCGATCGCCATCCGGTAGTAGCTGGTATTCCCGTTCCTGCTGGTCACGGTTGCCGGAAAACTAAGGCTCTCGAGATCGGTGAAGCCGGTGCCGGCAAACGCCCCAGTGCTGATCGGCGGATCGGACAGCAAGGTAACCGCATCTGCGATGATCGCCGCCGCTGAGTGCGGAGTTGTGCCGTTCACTCCCTGGGTGGGGAAGAACGGATCGGCCGAACCGCTGTTGTAGTCTCCGTATACATAGACCGGTTCTTCGGAAGCGACGGTAAAGCCGTTTCCACTTGTAGCCGGGGAGATGGGGTGAGGCAGATAGCTGTTGCCGGCAGAGTCCATCCCCCCGTCTACGAGACGAAGAGAGTGTCGCGGACCGGCGACCATGTTCCACTGGGCGGTCGTCGAGCAAGAAGCGATTCCCGTGGTCGTACCTGGGATGTAATAGGCCTGAGACATGTTCCCGCTGCCGAGGGCAAGACCGAAGCCGGCGCCCAGATATTTGGCGCCCCATGTGTCAAGGTTGTTGTCGGCGTTCACGTCTTCCGGCGAGTAGGTGTAATAGGTTTTAGGCTCCATCGTTCCGCTGGGCACTCCGGTGGAAGATGTCGAGTTGACGACGTCCTCCAGACCCGACATGCCGGTCATACGGTTATAGAGCGCAGCGGCGGTGGAAGTGGGATCGGGTTGCATCCCGCGGTGATCGGAGAAATAGAGTATGTATCCGTTCTGGGTTGTGTTGTTGACGTTCTTTCCACTTCCGCCAGAGTAGGGGCCGGATCCCTGCAGCCAGAGCCAGAGGTTGCCCACATCAAGCTCGACCGAGTTCATCACGCCAACCGGACTGCACGAACCGGCAGTTCCGCCGGAACGCGCGTCTCTGGGTTCGCCCTCGCGGGCATCGTAGAAGTTAATCGGCAACCACTTGGTAGAGGTTCCCGACCCAACCGACTGACCGAGGGTTGCGGTGGACTGTAGTTGCTGCAAGATGAGAATCGCAGGACTAATCGGGTTATAGCATTGTCCAGCCGGATTGCCGGAGACCGGGCACGCTGTGGTTCCGGAGTAATTATAAGGAGCCGTGGGCGGATAGTTGTACATCCGGCCGAACCCAAATCCCAGCCACTCCTGGGTCACACCGACCCAGTTGCCGGCGTTGTTCAGGTACTCGACACGCAGCCAGGTTCCGGTGCAAGGAGTCGACTGAGTGACTTGACCCAGCAGAGGCCAGGTTGTGATGGAGCCGGAGCAGCCGGTCGGAGGCGAGGAGAGCCAATTTCCGGAACCCTTCGTAGCCGTCGCGTAATACATGGTCGATCCGTTGTAGGGTCCTTGCGTGAGCGTGTAACCGGTCGCGGCGCCGCCCTGGAGGGACGGTCCGATTTGCACATCGTTGGCGTCGAGCGATCCTGCTCCGCGTTCCGGATGCAGATCCGCAAGAGAGTCCGCGAGCAGGATGCGGATTTCCGCCTCATTGTAAAGGCGCGAATTGCTCAACAGCGTGGTGTCGCCGGCCTGCGGCCGGCGGATGATGTCGATCGCACCGACCGGAGAATTTTGCACGAAGGGCAGCTGGAGCTTGGTCGCGCCAGTCGCGCCGTTCTCAATAAAGCCCGCGAAGGTTGATTTGGAGATTCCAGTCCACGGACCGGGATTGTAGTTCGGGGTACCTGCGACGCCAGGGAATCCGCCCGTCCAGCTTCCGACCGTCAGCTGCAGACAATTCGCCGCGGGGCCGGAGCCTGGGGCACCGGGACATCCGCCGGCAGCGTTAGGTACGTAAATCGTACCGTTGTATGAGCCGGCACCGGAACCTGCTGGAGTGCCGTTCTCCAAACGATCCAGAACGACCTGGCCCACGGCGGCGACTTTATCTGTAAACGTGAGCGGCCCGCCGTTAGCAGCAAGGAATAAGTTGCCGTTGGTATGGACACGTCCTCCGAAGTTGAAGGGAGGGCCGGCGAAGTAATCGCAGTCTCCATCGCAGAACACACCGAATTCAAATGCGGGAAGGAGAGCGACTTCGACTGTGCGGGTCAAGTTGACTGATGCGCCGGTGGCGGCAGCGGTGGAGTATGCAGAAGTCTGTCCGGCGCCAGCTTGGCGCGTGGCGGTGACTTGCAGAGTGAAGGGGATCAGACTGGCAACCATGCCTTGATCGGATCCTGATCCGACGATATCCCACGAGCCGCAGGGATTGGGAGGGTTCGAGCACGGCTGACCATTGCTCTGCGTCGCGGGCCAGGTGATGGTCTCGACATAATTCATGTTCGTGATGTTCGAGCCCGAGACCTGGGTCGGGAAATTAGCGGAATTGGTCAGAGCCGTGATGGACGCAGCATCAGGCGATTGAGAACTCTGGTAAAGGGTGGAGATCTGCGAGGTAAGGTTCTCGATCCCGGCCTCGGCGCCGTAGTAGGCGAGGTTGCCCTCCAGATCGTTGCCGCCCATACGGGCTTCATTGCCGACCATGTAAAGCAGCCCGACGGCCACTCCGGACAATAGAATGGTCAGCATCAAAGCTGCGATCAGCGTAAAGCCTCGTGAATCTCGTTGACTCGTTCTCATGATTCTTCCTCCCAATACCCCTCAGCTCACTGGCACACGGTGGCGCTGGAACTGTAGGAATTGCAGAAACTCATATCGCGCAAGCTGACCGAAGTTGCCAAATACATGCTTTGAGATCTCTTGGCATCGGTGGTCAGACTGCTTCCCATGATCCAAATATTTACTTTTTGAATAAGGCCGGGGGACTCGCCGGCAGCAATCGGATTCTGCTGATTGGCGACAACCGTTCCGCTAGTGGAGTCGATGACGTCGTACGTAAACTGCAGATTGATGATGCCGTCGGCAACGGGGACAGCATTGAGTCCATTGACCTGGCGCATCAAACGAGGTGTCTGGATCGTTCCTCCGGCGGCGGGAACCTGAATGAAGTAGCTGACAACGTTCAGACGGCAGGCGCTCGTCTGGGCATTGGCACCGGCAGCCGCCGCAGCGACGCTCGCCAGATTGTTGCTGGTCCCACCACCGACCTGATTAAAGTTCAGCGCATCACCGGCAGCGAAGTTAATCGTCGCGTTGTTCGGAATACCAGTGATCTCCGCGACGATGGCCGCGTTTTGCACCAGGCTGGTTCCGGTGGAGGTCTTGCCGTTACCCGGAGTGCTGACAGAGAACATGATAAGGTCGCCAACGTTCAAGCCACCAGGGGCCAGAATATTGTTGGGCTGAACCGCGCCATTCACGACAGCAACGCCCGTTGAAGTCGACGTGGGAAAGGTGAAGGTGAAATTCGACAGCGGGAAGTTGTAGTCGCAGTAGACGCTGGTGATGCTGCTGTTGGTTAACGCAGGAGCGGCCGCAATGGTGGTATTACTCTGAACTCCGTTGCCAAAGTTGGGAATGATTCCGTACATGTAGTTTGCGACACCGCCTCCGCTATTGGGATAGGTGCCGCTGGGAACGTAGCAGGTTCCACTCTGATTGCAGCCGAACTTAGAAACCGTGCCACCGGTGACGAGTTGCAGTCCGCCGGAGGGCAGGCCGCCACCAGCCAGGCTGATGTCCTTGGTCATGAGTTCAATGGCGGCGCGGACGTTCTGCTGGGTCTCGGCGCGCTGGGTCACGGTGAAAGTCGCATCCATGCCGACCTTGAAGAGGCTGGCCATCATGAGCATGACGGTGAGGCCGATGCTCGACGCCACCAGCAGTTCCAGGAGCGTAAAGCCGCGTTGCGATTTTGATGTTGGCATAGTCAGGGTCCTCATCCGTCCTCAGTGATAGCTCGAGATCAAACCATTCGCGTTAAAGGATCGGGCCGGCATTCCGTCCTTCGTATAACTGACCGTGATGGTGATCCCCATCATGTTGGGATTGGTGGTGCCCGCAAGAGGACCGGTCGGATACAACACCGGACTGATCGCAATGGTGCGTGTGAAATTGCCTAGGCTCAGAGTAGTGTCGTCCGCCGTTCCGAGAATTCCGTCGGGACCTGGGAGGACCATGCATTCGGCTCCGCTGTTCGGGCAGGTCGCGCCGCTCGCCGTAGTGCAGGGCACATCATCTGCCGTTCCTACCAGTCCATCCGGACCAGCGCACAGCAAGGGCTGAGCGCCGCTCAAGAAGACTCCGCCATTGGAGACATTCGCCACCGACGCGAAAGGAATCTGCTGGCTGTTGCGGGCAGTGTAGATGCTTTCCATCGCTTCGAGTGCTTTCTGTCGTGCGATGAGGTCTTCCTGTGCCGACTTCGTGACGGCCACTGCAGTGCCAAATGAAGCGATCACTGCAAGAAGGCCGACCGTCATCACGACAATAGCGATCATGACTTCGATCAGCGAGAATCCGCTGTCGCGATTCCGGTTGCTCGAATTGGCAGTTTTGTTTTGTGTCATTGTTGTATCCAAATGGGCGTGGTGGGCGCGCTTGCTTGCGTAATCAGGCGCCATCCACGAATCCGGCCGGTTGCTCCCCACACTGTGATGGCCCGAGAGCTGTACATCGTGTCAGCCGGACGGGTGAGATAGACCACACCGTTGTTGTAATTACCAAGACTGTCCTGCGACGAGCCATCCGGGAGGAAGGAAACGTAATTCAGGCTGCCGCCTCCGAGTTGCTGCCCGAAGTCAATTGCGACAATACCGGTGCCGAAGCCGTCGGGTGCGGTCGTTGGGAAGCCAGCTACTACAGCGAAGCTGATGTCGGTCGGTAACGTGTAAGTGTTCACTTGTTGCACCGGCGGCAGAACACCGCCCACAGCCGCTGGCTGATACGTGACCTGCATTGTGCCGGCGGGAAATCCCGTGGGATTGAAGTTCACGTAATACTGGTGACTCTGAGTGATGGCGAGGTGACGCGTATCCCGCAAGACAGCCATGGTTGTCTCGTAGGCGTTATCGACGTGTGATCTGTTGAGGATCGGTAGCATTGCGACGAACGTCATGCCCGCAAGAATGAAACCGATCGCTACCACCGCCAGCATTTCGAGGAGCGAGAACCCGCGTTGTCTGTTCAATGGCATATGGTGTTTTCGGGGAAGTGGGTGCCGCATTTCGAACACTCCGTTTCCCGTCCGGTACGTCAACATTTGGGGGTAAGTCGCATTCCGCCAGCGAACAACAGGGCGGATACGCGATCTTCTTTCGCGTCATCATCATCGTAGGGAGGGGGTGGGGAACCGTCAAAGCACGACGGGTCAATGACTGCACACTGTCCTTTTGGGGTCACTGATGGTTACTGAGGTCACTGATTGACAACGCGTCAGTTAGTGCTGGAGAACCTGTTGGACCCGGTTTGAGACATGACCCAGGTAACCTTGTGTGAGGAACGGGTGGGACCTAGGATTGTGGGCAAGTATGACTTTATCTGCCCTGCTAGTGTCTGCGGACGAAGCGTCCGCAGAGGTATTACGGCGAGTACTGGAAGAACTCAGTATTCGTGTCGAGTCCTGTCCGGATTTTCCGCGCGCCGAGATTCGACTGGCCCAAGAGCGCTTTGACGTTGTGCTGATCGATGGGGCATCCGGCACCGATGTCATTTCTTTATTGCGCGAAACCCGGCTGTCGCGGTTGAACGATGCGACGCTGGCCGTGGCCGTCGTTCCGTCGCAAGAGAGCATCCGAGAGTTATTTTCGCTGGGCGTGAATTTTGTTCTCTACAAACCAGTGGCGTACGAACGAGCTTTGAGCAGCCTGCGGGCCGCCCGCTCGGTGATGCGCAAGGAAAAGCGCAAGAGCGCGCGTGCAACTGTTCATACGCACGCAACGATTGACTATGCCAACGTCCAGCAGGAGAAAGCGACGCTCATTGATCTGGCCGAGGACGGGATGTCGGTGCAATTCGGCAAAAAGCTTCCACCGACCAGCAAAGTCTACTTTCTCTTTCAACTCCCCGGACAGAAGCAAAGTATCCGCCTTTCAGGACAGGTGATCTGGCAAGACTGGAATGGCCGAGCCGGTGTGCAATATGTGGATGTACCGAAGACGTCCCGGCGCTTGCTGACAGAGTATCTGGCCGCCCATCGTCCGAGCGAGGTCAAGGAAGAAGCGCCCGACGTCACCGTTGAAATGGAAGAACCTCTCCAAGTGATGCATGGAGCGATGGTGGAGCATTTCACGGAGCCTACGCAGGCAAATCCGAATGCGGAGCAGAGCGCGAGTGAAGACGCTGGTTCCGGATCGGTTGCGGTAGAGTCTGATCCGAACAATCGTCGTACCCAAGCTCGGTACTCCTGCCGGTTGGGCGCGGAAGTTTATCGCACCGGAACTTCGGTGCCGATTCACTGCTGCCTTACAGATCTAAGCGCTGGTGGATGCTACTTGGAAGTTCCCTTGCCGTTCCCGCGCACTTCGGAAGTGGAAATCGTGGTGCGAACGCATGAACTGAAACTGCTGTTGCGGGGAACGGTGCAAGCGGCGCATCCGGGCTACGGGATGGGAATTGCATTCGAATTGAAGACAAAAGACGAGCAATCGAACGTCAAGAAGTTAACCGACTTCGTGGCGGCGACGACAAAGCCCTCTAACTGACCGTCGCTTCTTCTGCGACCGCTTTCTTGAAGTAATCCAGCGAGAGTCGGAGCCCGTTTTCCAGATCGATCTTTGGCTCCCATCCAAGCAACTGGCGCGCCTTGGTGATATCAGGTTGACGCTGCTTCGGATCATCCTGCGGGAGCGGTTCATAGCGGATCCGGCTCTTCGAACCAACTACCTTGATGACCAGCTGAGCACACTCCAGAATCGTGAACTCATTTGGATTCCCGATGTTCACGGGCAGATGTTCGTCCGATTTCGAAAGACGCAAGAATCCATCGATTTCGTCGCTCACGTAACAGAAGCTGCGCGTCTGATTGCCATCGCCGTAGACGGTGAGATCTTCGCCACGCAATGCCTGCTTCATGAAGTTGGGGACGACGCGGCCGTCGTTGAGTTGCATGCGTGGACCGTAGGTGTTGAAGATGCGCACGATGTGCGTATCCACGTTGTGATACCGGCGATACGCCATGGTCACGGCTTCGGTGAATCGTTTAGCCTCGTCGTAGACCGAGCGAGGGCCGATGGGATTTACATGGCCCCAGTAAGTTTCCTTCTGCGGATGCTCGAGTGGATCGCCATAGCATTCGGAGGTGGAGGAAACGAAATATTTCGCGCCATACTTGCGGGCGACGTCGAGAGCGTGGAAAGTTCCGAGGGAGCCAACCTGCAGCGTTTCGATGCCGTGGGTGCTGTAGTCGACAGGGCTGGCAGGACTCGCGAAGTGAAACACATAATCTACCTTGCCCACATCGAAGGGCTGGCATATATCCTTCTCCACAAATTCGAAGCGTGACTCCGAGCGGAGGTGCGCAAGGTTCGAGAGGCGGCCGGTGAGGAGATTGTCGACGACAACAACGCTCCAACCGTCTGCAAGTAGAGCATCGGAAAGGTGGGAGCCAAGGAAGCCGGCACCACCCGTAATGACGGCGCGGCGTGTCGTCATGCTTTCTTGCCATTCTTCAGGACGCCGGCGGGGACATCATCGGGGTGTGACGCCGGCCGGCCGATACTGTAATAGGTGAAGCCTTGAGCAGCCATCACCTCAGGATCGTAGAGATTGCGTCCGTCGATTAGGATCGGATACTTGAGTTCCTGACGAATGCGGGCAAGATCGAGATTGGCGAACTCCTCCCACTCGGTGAGGATCAGCAAAGCGTCAGCACCGTGAGCAGCTTCGTAGGCCGAATTGGTAAAAACAACAGAGGAGCCGAGAATCTCGCGGGCACGATCCATCGCGGCGGGATCGTAGGCGCAGATTTTGCTGCCTTCCTGCAGCAGCGTTTGTACGAGCATCAGAGCGGGCGATTCGCGAATGTCGTCGGTACCGCCCTTGAAGGCAAGGCCGAGCACTGCAAGATTTTTCCCGCGTAACGTCCAGAGCACACTCCGGACCTTACGTAAGAATCGTTGGCGCTGATCTTCATTAATGCGCATGACTTCATCAAGCAACCGGAAGTCATAGCCGCAGTCGCGGGCCACCGAGCGGAACGCCATAACATCCTTGGGAAAGCAGGATCCTCCGTAGCCGATGCCGGGATTCAAGAAACGTGAGCCGATCCGGGAATCGGTACCAACGCCGTGGACCACTTGATTCACGTCCGCGCCCACGGATTCACATACGCATGCGACGGCGTTGATGAAAGAAATCTTCATGGCAAGGAAAGCGTTGGACGCGTGCTTGATCAGTTCAGCGCTCTTGGTGCTGGTGACGATGATGGGCGGCGGAGTCACTGCACGATCCGGGCGAGGAATCGCGTCCGCGCGCTCGTAATAGGTACCGTTGGTGAGGGGCAGGTATATTTCCCGCAAGACTTCGGCAGAACGCGAGCCATCGCAACCGATGACGATGCGATCGGGAAACAGGAAGTCAGTTACGGCCGTGCCTTCGCGCAGAAACTCAGGGTTGGAGGCAACGTCGAAAGAGTCCGGGTCGGCGCCGTTGCGCAGAATGATTTTGCGAACCCAATCGCTGGTGTAAACGGGGACCGTGCTTTTTTCCACGACGACTTTGTAGTCGTCAATGCCGCCCGAGATTTCTCGGGCCACCGACTCGACGTAGGACAAGTCGGCTTCGCCGCTTTCAGTGGGGGGAGTGCCGACGGCAACGAAGATGGCCGAACTCAGTCGGACCGCTTCTTTCAAATCGTCAGAAAAAGTCAGGCGATGGCCGCGGTGGCGGCCGAGCAATTCAGGTAGAAACTTCTCGTGGATCGGGACTTGGCCATTGTTCAGCGCCGTCAGCTTCTGCTGATCGTTGTCGACGAGAATGACGTCGTGACCGAGATCGGCAAAGCAGGCGCCAGCGACCAATCCTACGTATCCGGAACCTACGACAGCGATGCGCATTGATAATCCTCTGAGTCTAAAATGTGGCTGTCACGGGGGAAGTGGACCCGAACTACCCTTCGATTCTACAAAATTCTATGGTCTACACCGGGTTTGCGCATCGGAATAATTGCGTTGTGATGCGGAGGGAATCAAAATGGGAATACGGATTGTTTTCAGGTTGACAACGTTCCCGATTCGCGCAAAACTCCGCACAGTTCGTCAGTGGGCTGCTGCGGCAGATTTTGAAAACCCCCGGCCGTAGCCTCACAATGACGAGACTTTCAGATAGAGACCGCCTGGCCACGGAATGACTCAAGACCCAATGTTGCGGCCGGATTCGTCGAACAGAAAACCATTCCCGGAAGAAAAATCTGCTGAAAAACGACCGTTTTTGACTGTAGCACCCCGCAACGAGGTGACGGAGGTTGCGAAGACGCTCGCAGCCTACGGGGGAGGGGCGGTGGCTTACGACCTGGCTCTCGATCTAATCCTCAATGAGATGGTCGAACAAGCCCGTGGCGCCACGGGCGCGACCGGAGCCGCTATCGCGCTGACGCGCGATGGAGAAATGGAATGCCGCGCTACAACTGGCTTGGTCGCTCCGGACCTGGGAGTCCGCCTTGAAACCGCGTCCAGTCTTTCGGGCGCATGCCTGAGGACGGGCGAGATTCAGCATTGTGAAGACACTGAAACCGACGGGCGCGTGGATACCGAGGCGTGCCGGCAGTTGGGCGTGAGATCGATGCTGGTGATGCCTCTCGACGGCGGCAAAGGTCCGTTCGGGATTCTTGAGGTTCTGTCGGCTCGGCCGAATGCGTTCGGAGATCGCGATATTGAGGTGTTGAAGGTGCTGGCGCGAAGGATCGTTGCGAGCAAGAGGGAATCCGAGGCAGGCCCGGTCGTTGCGCTTGATGTGCGGACCGCGGCACCGCTGGAAATACGCGACGAACCAAGAGATTCCGAGGTTCGATTGGCGTCTACGACTGATGCGTTCTCCGAGGCGGAGATACGCAAACCGAGCGACATCTGGACGACCGTGCTGGTGCTGCTCGTGATTGCCGCTGCCGTGGCTCTCGGGGTGATGATCGGATGGCGGGGCGCTGCCAAGAGATGGATGTCGGAATCGCGCGTTCGTCAGAGTGTGGTTCCTGTCGCAACGGTGAGCCAGGTTGCACTCGCTCCACAGACTGAGGCTCCGGCCCCAGCCCGGCTCGCGGAACTTCCGAAGCCGGCTTCGATCACACCAGCAACGAATCGCGCTGGCCGCACGGCTAGCGGAGATTTGGTGGTGATGCAAGACGGCAAAGTGATCTACCGATTACCGCGTTCTTCGCCGTCAGCGGGAAAAACCGCGCACGCGAACAGTGCGATGTCTGAGAGTTCATCCAATCGGCTTATCCATCAGGTAGAACCGGAATATCCCAACGATGCGAGAGTGCAGCATATACAGGGGCCGGTTGTGCTGGATATCCAGGTTCTGGGTGATGGGACGGTCGGGAATATTGGAATTGTGGAAGGAAATCCGCTGCTAGCGGAAGCGGCCGTCCACGCAGTGAGGCAGTGGAGATACGAGCCTAACCTCGTAGACGGCCACTCCGTCGAGAGTCAAACCAGAATCAAAATCAACTTCACGTTACCGTCGGCGAACTAACTTTCGAGACCCTTCTCATAGAGGCCAGGCTGGCAAACCAAGGCTTCGAATAAACCAGAGCTGGATCTTGAGGCAAATTGGAAAGGCACGGCTTAAAGCCGTGCCTTATCCAAGTCGTTGGTGAGTTCGCGAAGTTAGAGCGATCCGAGGAACGCTAACAGGTTCGCCGAGTCGGTGGAATCCAGAGCCGTGTAGTTGCCAACCACGGTTGCGGCTTCTCCGCCGTGCCGACGGATGGCTGCGTCGATGGAGGTCGAAGTGTTGTCATGCATCAGACCGCCCGACTTGGCCAGGATGTTGGACAGGCCCCACAGGGGTGAACTCCGCCACATGGTCAGAGTCGCTTGTCCCGTACCGTGCGGCTGGAACGGAATGCCGCCCGAGTCGCCCGATCCCATATCGTGGAGCAAGAAATCCGAGTAGGGATTGAAGGTGACGTTGCTCAAGGACGGAATCACGGCAGTCTTGGTGCCAGTCGTCGTCTTCAGCGTGACGTTCTGCTGGGTTGTGAAGCTTTCCATGTGGCAGATGTTGCAACCGATGCTGTTGAATACGGCCTCTCCTGCAGTGGTCTGCGAGGTCGGCGGCTGCGGAGGAATCGGTGCCAGCAAGGATTCGAACTGGGACATCTTGATCATGTTGAGCTGCGAGACATCCTGCGGCGAGTGAGTATCCGGCTGACATGCCGTTGGGTAAGCCTGTCCCTGCGGCAGGTGCTCGTTGGGATTGAAGGCGCTCGCCGTGCCATACGGGCCGCTGCTGGTGGTGATACCGAGTTCGTTGAATTCGGCGTTGGCGATGAACTGGAATAGCGTGACCGCGTCCATCTTCTGCCCGAAGCGTCCGGGGCGGACAACTCCATTCTCATCGGTGACCATGTTGGCGACACCAGTGATCCCATACTTCTTGCTGACGCCTACATTCGCCAAAATGGCGGAGTCCGGAATGTTGTCGATCAGGCCTAGGCCGAACAGCTGCGGCGAACGAACTTCGTTGTTCACCGTCGCATCAGCAGGAACGACTTCGTGCGGCAGATTCTGCGCGGTGCCTCCGCCAGAGGCGGCCAAACCTGAAGTCGTATTGGTGTAGGTGAAAGTCGTCCCGGTCGGCGTCGAGACGATCGTGAATGTTCCGTTATATCCGGAGACTGGGACAGCGCCGATCTGAACAAACTGTCCGGCTTTGAATCCGTGTGTCTTGGTTGTGGTGATGGTGACCGTCGTTCCGGACTCGGTTGCTCCGTTGGAGGTGATCGTCATCTGGCTGCAATTCGGTAGCGTACCGAACGCGGCGTTGGAAATACCGTGCATCACCGGACCGCCCTCATTCTCCGGGAAAGTGCCGTTGCCGTCGAGATAGTTGAAGGTGTTATCGGAATTAAATTTGCCGAAGCGAGTACCGGTAACGGTGCTGATATCGCCTGCTGTGCCGGTGAGCACGTCTACGCCGGCGCCATGGCAAGTGAAGCAACCTGTCTGGGTTGAGACTGGGCCCAAACCACGGATCGGATCCCACTTGATCACAAACGTTCCATAACCGCCGTTAAACAAGTTGGTGATGCTCGTCGATAGGCCAGCGATAGGACCGCCGAACTCGCCCACGGTGGGCGGAGGAGGCGGAGGAGGCGGGCAGGTGGGGCAGACGGCTTCAACTTTCTTAACGTAGTGCGATGGAACAGCCAGCATGCAGACAGTGGCCAGAACGCAGAGAACAAGCGGTGCAATACAACGATTCATAGCGGCTCCTAATGCCTTTTTCGAATAGTGTGAACAGCCTTCGCGAAAAGGGGGGAGGCGCGAAGAGCGTCGTGTTGTTTGGGACCTAGGTTTGGTGACAGTTGCCGCAAGCACAGCAATGCGTAGTAAACCCAACCCACACCGCAGATTGTCCGGAAAGCTTGGCAGTGTCAAGATGAAATTTCTTGCACACTGTCCCGGAAAACTTTCCCCTCTTTTGGTCGAAATGCGCTTACGGTCCATGTGCGTCAACACGTATCCGGAAGAAGTGTTGCGGAGGAATTTTCGCGAAATTCAGAGGTCTAGGGTCTTTCTTCTCTATTGAAAACAAGCCATTTACCCCTAATAAGGTCTTTGGTCACCACCACTTTCTTCCCATTGCAAGAACTTGCAAGACTCGATAGATTGAATGCACTGAAGTCGACTAACGCCGATACAAACAAACGGCGTTTCACTGGAAGTTATATCCCCCCTTTAACCATAGCAAGCGAAGGGTTCTCGCTTGTCCAGCGACCACAGGTAAGCTCCATTCGTTAACCGTTGTCGAAGCTACGAATGTGACTGAGAGGGCGGAGCTGTGAACGGAGTAGCACAAGTGGAATCGAGCAGTCTGCCAGTCGGGTACGATGCGGTTAGCAATCAAGCCCACTGGTACGCGGTTCGGACCCGCTCCCGCCATGAAAAACTTGTGGCCCGGCAGCTGGAAAAGCTGGGCATCCAGGCCTTTCTTCCTGTCGTGACCAAAATCAACCAATGGAGCGATCGCCGGAAGCAGGTGGAAGAGCCTTTATTTTCGGGCTACGCTTTTGTGCGACTGAACCACTCCTCGAGCGATCGAGTCCGCGTTTTGCAGACGCAAGGCGTGGTGAATTTCGTAGGAGTGCAAGGCTCCGGTGTCCCCATCCCCGATCAAGAGATTGAGAACATTGCGACCCTTCTCGCCAGCAAGGTTGCCTACCAAGAGAGACCGTATCTCCACGTAGGACAGCGGGTGAGGGTTAGCGGCGGCGCGCTGGACGGATTAGAAGGCATCCTGACAGCGGAAAACAGCGACAGCAGCGTGGTGATCTCCATTGGACTGATTCAGAGATCGCTGAGCGTGCGAGTGGCAGGTTACAACGTCGAACCCCTGTAGTCTTTCTCTCCCTGTCAGAAAAAACGTTCTGAAGGTTGTTACGAGGTGCATTCTTATGAGCGAAACCGAAACCAAAGCCATCAAAAACGATTCCCAGATGCCCAAGGCGAAACCGTCTCGTAGCGACGGAGCTGCGGTCGAGAACCAGCAAGGGAACCCGCCATCCCTGCGTAGCCTTCGAGTGGAGGCTGAGATCTACGCGATCAGCCGGACACTCGAATATACGGGCTGGAACCGGCGAAGGGCAGCTCAATTGCTCTCCATCAGCTATCGGGGGATTCTTTACAAGATTCGGCAGCACAATCTGTCGCCGCGTCCGCGGGGCCAGGAACAGCCGGTAGGTGAGATTTTGAAGGCCGATTCGCAGAGTTAAATGCGTACCGGGCCGTCCCGATACATTTGATCCCCGAATCAGGGGGAAGCAAGTTGGAGGTTCGCAATGGGTAAGAGTTTCGTTTCACAGGTGCAAGGGCTTGCGGTGTTACTCGCGGCATGCTCGTTTTGCGCGGGCCAGAGTAATCAGGCTTTGACCGCGGCCGCCGCGCCAGCGCCCGACGCCGCCAAGACGTCGACTGCAGTTCCCGGATTCAGCGATCGCAGCCCGCGTTACCGGATCGAACCGGGGGACACGTTTGATCTGACGTTTGAATTGAGCCCGGAATTCAATCAG
The DNA here is from genome assembly GCA_963787685.1 of uncultured Acidobacteriota bacterium. GTDB lineage: Bacteria > Acidobacteriota > Terriglobia > Terriglobales > Acidobacteriaceae > Sulfotelmatobacter. The sequence continues at coordinate 114,614 of CAWBED010000013.1, read as the reverse complement.
ACAGCCGTGGCTGTGCAACCGGATGGGTTCGTCACGTTACGAAGCGTAGGCGATGTAAAAGTTGCCGGCCAGACGGTGCCGGAAGTGACGCAGACTCTCAAGCAGGCCTATTCCAAAATGCTGAACAATCCGCTGATTTCCGTGGTCCTGAAAGATTTCGAGAAGCCCTATTTCGTTGCGGATGGGCAGATAGCGAAGCCGGGCAAGTACGAGATGCACGGGAACACGACGTTGACGCAGGCGATCGCGATTGCCGGAGGATTTCAATCGTCCGCAAAACATTCGCAAGTACTGCTGTTCCACCGCGTGGATGATCAGTGGACGGAAGCAAAGCTCATCGACGTGAAGAAGATGCAAAAGAGCCACAACCTGTCGGAAGATCCGGTCCTGCATCCCGGAGACATGGTGGTTGTGCCGAAGAATACATTGTCGAAGATTGACAAGCTGATTCCGAACCTGAGCATGGGTACGTACATTCCCCTCGCCATCCCGTAGCGTTCAGGGATCGCTATTTCGACGATTACAGATACGAAGAGAATTACGGAGATCATATGAATGAATCGTTAACCAGCTACGGGCAGCAACGAAGCTACTCCATTACCGCACGAGACGTGGCTGCGATTGGGTTCCGGCACCAGAAGGTTTTAATTCTGTGCTTTGTCGGAGTCGTTCTTGGAGTGGGCCTGTCTTCGCTGTTTCTGCCCACGAAATACAAGTCGGAGACGAAACTCCTGGTAAAGCGCGAACGTGTGGATCCCGTGATCAGCGCGCAATCGAACGTTCCGATGACGGTTCATGACACGGTGAGCGAAGAAGAAATCAATTCCGAAGTCGAATTGGTCACGAGCTCGGACGTTTTGCAGAAGGTCGTGACTGCTTGCAATCTCGACAAGAAGGGGTTCCTGTCAGGCATCCTGCATCCGTGGCAGACGCCGCAGAATCGCACCGACAAAGCCATCGCAGATTTGCGGGCGGAGTTGCAATTGGAAGTGCTGAAGAAGACGAACGTCATCAGCATCGGCTACGAATCTCACGATCCCAAGGTGGCGCAGAAGGTTTTACAGACCCTCGATGAAGCGTATCTCCAAAAGCACCTGGACGTGCATCACCCGTCAGGACAGTTTGAGTTCTTCGACCAGCAGTCGGAGAAGTATCACCAGGACATGATGGCCGCCGAAGCTCAACTGAAGCAGTTCGCCGGACAGGGGGGAGCCGCTCCCGCGACGCTACGGGACATGACGCTGCAGAAGTTGGCCGATTTCAATAGTTCGCTGGAGACGACGAGAGCCTCGATTGCGGAATCGAAAAAGCGGATCGCGGATCTTGAAAAACAATCCCAGTCGGTGCCGGCCCGGTTGACGACTGAAATGAAAGAGTCGGACAACTCCTCGGTACTCGAGAACTTGAAGTCGACGTTACTCACCCTCGAGAATAAGAGGACTGAGTTGCTGACCAAGTATCAGTCTTCGTATCCGTTGGTGGCCGAGGTCGACAAGCAGTTGGCCGACACGCGCGCGGCGCTGGCGAAAGAAGAGCGTTCTCCAGTGAAAGAAGAAGTCACGAACACGAACCCAACGTTTGCATGGGTGAGTTCGGAGTTGTCGAAAGCGAAGGCGGACCTGGCTGGATTCGAGGCGCGGGAAATTTCGCTCACCAGCATCATCAATACCTATCAAGGTCAGGCCACGAAGCTGGAAGAACAAGGCATCCTGCAGGGCGACCTGATGCGCACCGCGAAGGAAGACGAAGCGAACTACGAACTGTATACGAAGAAAAAAGAGGAAGCGCGGATTGAAGACGCGATGGACCGCACTCGGCTACTGAACGTGTCGGTGGTTCAGAGCCCGATGCTGCCGAGCATCCCAACCCGTTCTCCTTTAATTCTTGTCGTGGTTGCGCTCATGCTGGCCTCGGCGGTCAGTTTAGGTGTGGTGTTCGCGATCGACTACACGGATCAGTCATTCCGTACGCCGTCGGAAGTCATGAGTGAGTTGAGGATTCCGGTGCTGGCCGCGGTTCCTATGCATTACGACGGAAACCGGCTGCATGGTTCGAACGGGCACGGCAACGGACATGGCCGCGGCGACAACAACGACAGCAGCATGAGTGACGATCATTTCGAGCCCACGACCACCGGGACGATCATTGAGGAACGAGGATAAGAGCGATGTTCTTAGACTTTTTCGGCCTTCGAGAACAGCCTTTTGGGGTTACGCCGGACCCTCGGTACTTGTATCTGGGGACGGGTCATCGCGAAGCGCTTGCATCCCTTTATTACGGGATCGAGGCGAATCGCGGCTTCCTGTCCTTGATTGCAAGACCGGGAATGGGCAAAACCACTCTGCTGTTTCACCTGCTGGCGAAGTTTGACCGCACCGCACGAACCGCGTTTTTATTTCAGACGCAGTGCAGCTCGCGCGAGTTCATGCGCTTCCTGCTGGCAGAAATCGGCATCGAAACCGAGTCCCAGGATTTCGTTCGCATGCACGAGCAGTTCAATCGCTGCCTGGTGCAGGAAGCTCGCGCCGGCAAGCGGTTCATCGTAGTGATCGACGAAGCGCAGAACCTGGACGCGACGGTGCTGGAGACGGTCCGGTTGCTTTCGGACTTCGAGACACCACAGGCGAAGTTGCTGCAAATCATCCTGGTCGGCCAGCCTGGCCTGGCGGACAAGCTGGCGAGCCCATCGCTCGTCCAGTTGCGCCAACGTATCACTTCGGTCAGCGGGTTGAGCCCGCTGAATCAGGAAGAAGTTGCCCGCTTCATCGAGCACCGTATGCAGGTTGCAGGCTACAAGGGTCCGGCGTTATTTACTCCGGATGCCCTGGAGCTGATTTCGCAGGTCAGTGAAGGCATTCCACGGCAGATCAATAACTATTGCTTCCATGCGCTTTCGCTGGCTTGCGCCATGCGGAAGAAGTCGATCGATGCTGGCATGGTGCGTGAAGTGGTACAGGATCTCGATATCAGCCGCTTCGTCTCCGATGTCGGATCTCCACGTTTGCACTTGGGCTTAAGCAAGGGCGACAACGATCCCTTTCGTCCCGTAGAAGAGTTGTCCGGACCGGCACGGGAGTACGTGAATTCCGAGATGCCGTCGGAAGGCGGGGTGGCAAAGGACCATCTCAGCCCGGCGGAAGCGATCGAGCACATGCGCGATGTTGCGCGCCTGCTGCACAACTGGCGGGGATCGGATCGGCAGTCAGCCTGAACCTGTCGTGATCCGGTGGCGAACGCAACAGAACGACGAGACTAGAGCGATCAAGAGAATCTTATGAGCAGAAATTTTGAGTTGCTGCAAAACCTGGGTAGGGAACGAGAGATGTTCGAAACCCCTGTGGTGGAGTCGCATGCGACCACGGTAGAAGAGCCGGTCGTGGCCAGACCCGCGTCCGTACCGGTGGAGCATCAGCCCTTGCAACTCAAGATGGAAGGTTCGCAGCGGGACGAGATGTTCAAGCTGGTACAGCGCGTCTTTATGGCACCTGGCGCGGGGCGGGGACGGATGGTTGTGGTATCGGCGATGGAAGCCGGAAACGGATGCAGTTGGATCTGCTCGCGTATGGCGGAAGTTCTGGCGTCCCAGGTTGCGGGTTCAGTTTGCGTGGTGGACGCGAATTTGCGCTCGCCGGGCTTACATCGTGAATTCAATGTGCCTAATCATTACGGCCTGACGGATGCTCTGCAGGTAAGCGATCCGATTCGAAGATTTGTGACTTCGCTCTCACGCCCAAATCTCTGGTTGCTCAGCTGCGGCGCGGAAGTTGAAGGAATGCAGTCGATGTTGAGTTCGGACCGGATGCGGGCGATATTGCCGGAATTGCAGCGCGAATTCGATTACGTATTGATCGATGCGCCGCCTATCGAATCGGGCGACGACAGCATCATGCTGGGGCGAGGCGCGGAAGGAATAGTTCTAGTTCTGCGGGCGAATGCCTCGCGGCGCGAAGCGGCACGCAAGGCAGTACAGAATTTGGAAAGCGCGAACGTTCGCGTTCTGGGTGCTGTGCTGAATCGCCGAACGTTCCCTGTACCTGAATCCATCTATCGCAAACTGTAGGGAGAGAAATGTTCGAGAACCTTAGGGAAGATATCAGCCGGGCAATGCGCCAAGCGCGGCCCGACGATTGGAAGCCGACGCTAAAGCATCGACTGGAAGTGTGTGTTCGACACTCCACCTTGCCGGTGATCGCCTATCGGTTCGGGCATTGGACCTTGGGCGTGCGCATTCCGGTGATCGGCCTTTTGCTCCGGATTGTGGGACTGTTCTTCCGCAAGTTTGTCGAAGTATTTACCAGCGTGCATATCGACGTGCATGCCGAGATTGGTCCGGGATTTGTGATCCATTCGATTTACGCGATCAACCTGGGGAAGACAAAGATTGGAAAGAATTTCACGATCGCTACGGGTTGCTTGATCTCTCACGCCTGCCGGGGAATCGGGGACGACGTTTACTTTGGGCCCGGAGCCAAGTTGGTGGGCGATGCCAAGATCGGGAGCAATGTCGTGATCGCGGCCAACAGCCTGGTCCTGACCGATGTGCGCTCGAACATGATGGTGATGGGAGTTCCGGCGCGCATCAAGTTGCCAGGTGGCCGTCCCCAAAGGTTTCTGAAGAAGGCTGCTCCGGAGGCCGTTCCGGCGAAAGCAGTGGCGTCTGCACCCACACCTGCACCGGTGCCGGTTGCAGCGAAGGCAGCGACAGCATCAACATCAAGTGAACCATCCCCCGCTTCCGCATCTGCATAAACAAAGCTCAAAGGGTACTTGGGCCAGATCGACATAGGAGAAAGAGACCTTGGACTTTGGATGGAGTGAGGAACAAGCGGCGTTTCGTAAGGAGGTCCTGCGATTCGCTCGTGAAGAGCTGAAAGATGACGTCATTGCGCGGGACCGCAACGAGGAATTCTCGAAGACGCTGTGGAAGAAATGCGCGGATTTTGGAATTCAAGGATTGCCTATTCCGACGGAATACGGTGGAGGTGGCGCCGATACTCTGACCACGGTTTGCGCTCTCGAGGCGCTGGGTTACGGATGCGCGGACAACGGTTTGCTGTTCTCGATCAATGCGCACATGTGGAGTTCGGAGATTCCGATCTGGAATTTCGGTACCGAGGCACAGAAGAAGAAGTATCTGCCGGGCTTGGTGAGCGGCGGATTGGGCTTGCACGCGATGACGGAGCCTGGATCCGGTTCAGACGCGTACAGTCTGAAGACGCGCGCAGAGCGCAAGGGCGATAAGTATGTGCTGAATGGTTCGAAGACATTCAGCAGCAATGCTCCCGATGCTGACGTAACGATCGTCTTTGCGAATCTCGATCCTAGCCGCGGTCCGAACGGCGTTACGGCGTTCCTGGTCGACAAAGGAACCCCGGGTTTCACGGTCGGGAAAAAGCTGCACAAGATGGGATTGCGGACGTCGCCCATGGCGGAACTCTCGCTGCAGGATTGCGAGATTCCCGTCGAGAATTTGCTGGGCAAGGAATTCGGCGGGCAGGCCGTTTTCACGTCGTCAATGGAGTGGGAGCGGATTTGCATTCTGGCCAGCCATCTCGGCGCGATGCAGCGGATCATGGAGACCTGCATCAAGTACGCCAAAGAGCGCAAGCAGTTTGGCGAGCCGATCGGAAAGTTTCCGGCTATCAACAACAAGATCGCCGACATGGATGTGCGGCTCGAGACCGGGCGCCTGGTGCTGTACAAGGCGGCATGGTTGAAGAGCCAGGGACGGCATCCGATTCGTGAAGCTTCGATTGCGAAGCTCTATGTCAGCGAAGCCTGCATCCAGAGCTGCCTGGAAGCGATTCAACTCCATGGCGGTTACGGCTACATGACCGAGTACGAGCTGGAACGGGAACTGCGAGACGCGATTGCAGGAACGATTTACTCGGGTACCTCAGAAGTACACCGTGTGATCATTTCGAGTTATTACGGGCTGTAGTAGTTGTGAGTGGTCATCCCCCAAAATAAATCCTAACTGGGCTGGGTCCTGAATCATGGCATACGTACTGCAGCAATTGCTTAGCAAGAGCGCGAAGGCTTATCCGGAAAAACCGGCTGTTTGGGCTCGTGGCAAAAGCATTACCTATCGGGAACTCGACGAGCGGTCGAACCAGTTGGCTCATTTGTTGCGCCAGCGTGGAATTCAGAAAGGCGACCGGGTTGGATTATTCTTCCCGAAGTCGGTGGAGTCAATTATCAGCATGCTGGGCGTGCTGAAGGCTGGCGGAGTTTACGTTCCGCTGGACCCGCAAGCGCCAGCCGATCGCGTCGGCTACATTATTGGCAACTGCGGCATTCGAATTCTGATCACTAAGAGCGAGAAGCGAGCTGAACTTTCTGCGGATATTCAGGGATTACTGGAGGCCTGTGTTCTGGTCGAAGGCGAGGGAAATGGGAGCGACCTGATTGCATGGTCGCAGCTCTCTGAATTTCCAGCTTCGCACGCTCCGCAAGTAGCGATGATCGAGACCGACCTGGCTTACATCCTTTATACGTCGGGTTCGACTGGACGTCCGAAGGGCGTAATGCTGACGCATCAGAATGCGTTGACATTCGTCGAGTGGTGTGCGGAAGAGTTCCAGGTTCGCAGCGAAGACCGGCTTTCGAATCATGCCCCGCTGCACTTCGATCTCTCGGTGTTCGATGTTTACAACACGCTGGAGGCAGGAGCGACGGTTTATCTGATTACCGAAGACCTGGCGCTGTTTCCGACGAGCCTGGCGAACTTCATCGATACGCAGAAGATCACGATCTGGTACTCGGTTCCTTCGGCGCTGATGCTGCTCTTGCTGCATGGCCGGTTGACGGCCGAAAAACTGAAGAGCCTGCGGGTGATCTTGTTTGCTGGGGAAGTTTTCCCGATGAAGTATCTGCGGCAACTGGCGGAGGTATCCCAGCAGAGCGCGCTTTACAACCTGTATGGTCCTACGGAAACCAACGTTTGCACCTATTACAAGGTGGAGCGAGAGCGGTTGGAAAGCATGGACAAATTGCCAATCGGGATTGCCTGTGCGAATACCGAGACTTTTTCGGTGACTCCGGATGGGCGCTTGGCTGAGAAGGGTGAAGCCGGCGAACTGTACGTGCGAGGGCCCGCAGTGACCTACGGATATTGGGCTGATCCAGAGAAGACTCGCAAGATGGTCGTGCCCAACCACTTTCAGGATAACTTTGAAGAAAAGATGTATCGGACGGGCGATATCGTCACTGTGGGGGAAGACGGCAACTATTATTTTCAGGGGCGGCGCGACAGCATGATCAAGAGCCGCGGATATCGCATTGAGCTGGGCGAAATCGAAACCGCGCTGCTCAATCATCCGGGAGTGCGAGAGGCCGTCGTGCTGGCTGTTCCGGACGAAATTATCGGAAACCGGATACGTGCTGTAGTGGCGCCCCACGTGGCCGGCTCGCTGGGAGTCCTGGAGTTGCAACAGTTCTGTGCGTCCCGGGTTCCGAAATACATGATTCCGGAACTTGTGGATTTGTATGACGAACTACCAAAGACTTCGACGGGAAAGATCGATCGAGTAAAACTGGCATCGGAGCCCGTGAGTGCCGGTAGAAGTTAAGAACAAGAGCCTTCCGTTGTTGCAGTAACAAATTCAAAGTCAATTGGGGAGAAGACAATGATTCAGTCCGCAGAAGTGAAAGACCGGATTCGTGAGTATGTGCTGGAGGAGTTCGCCAAGACCAAGGGCATCGACCATATCACGGACCAGGAAGTATTGACCAAGAACGGGATTATCGACTCGATGGGGATTTTCCGGCTGGTCGCATTTCTGGAAGAGACGTTCAACGTCCGTATCGGCGACGAAGAAATTACGCACGACAATCTGGAGAGCGTTGACGCGATTGAGCGGCTCGTACTCGCAAAATCGAAGAAGTAGGCGCCTCCGATCCGGTTGCAGGGCGGGCATCCACGACGTTGCCCGCATTTCCACTAACTGATCCCTCCCCAGAACTACGAAGCACTTGTAACCATTCTCCTAGGATTTCTTATGCGTATAGGCCGCAAAATCTTTTCGAACCTGGTCAAGCTGCTGGATTTGTTCTTGATGATGGTTTCGTTCGCCGTCGCCACCCTGCCGTTGTATCACCGGGTGGGCAAGATCAGCCTGGCGGAATTCTTCGAGTTGCGCATTAAGCTGGGCAACTTGATTCTGTTCGCCAGTTTCGCCCTAATCTGGCACATCCTCTTCAGCGTCGTTGGATTGTATGGATCGAAGCGCCTGACGAGCCGCTGGGATGAGATCACCGACATTGCCCGGGCTACCACGCTGGGAACTGGCGTGATTGCTGCGTTCGGCCTGGCGTTTCGGATCTGGGTCGTTAACCGGACATTCCTGGTGCTCTTCTGGGTGATGACCACCGTGTTGGTAATCCTCAGCCGAACGATCATTCGCGGTTCGCTGTCCTATGCCCGCCGGCATGGCAAGAATATGCGCAACATGCTGGTGATCGGCACCAATCCGCGCGCGTTGCAGTTGGTGGAACGAATTCAGCACAAACCAGAACTCGGATACCGAATTCTGGGATTTGCGGATGAGGACTGGACCGGTCTCGAAGAATTCAAGAAGCAAGGGCTGCCTCTGGTGTCAAACCTGGACGCACTTCCGTCGTACGTGCGCCGGAATGTGGTCGACGAAGTCGTGCTCGCATTGCCGATTCGCTCGTTCCACACCTTCGCCTCGCAAATCGCGGCCGCCTGCGAACAGCAGGGAATCATTGTCCGATTCCTGCCTAACATCTTTGACCTGAAGGAAGCGCGTCATCGAACCGATGAGTTCGACGGTGATCCGCTGATCAGCCATGAGTCGACGATTACGGACTTCTGGGGATTGACGATCAAACGTGCGATTGACATTGTTGTTTCACTGACGGCAATCATCCTGCTTTCACCGGTGATGCTGTTGACGGCGTTGCTGGTGCGATTGACGTCGCCAGGTCCGATCTTCTTCGTGCAGAAGCGCCTTGGCCTGAACAAGCGGATGTTCCACATCTACAAGTTCCGGACGATGGTGGTGGATGCGGAAGCGCGGCTGAAGGATCTCGAGCACCTGAACGAGGCGAATGGCGCCGTGTTCAAGATCAAGAAGGATCCTCGAGTCACGATGATCGGCGCGTTTCTCCGGAAGACCAGCATTGACGAACTTCCACAGCTCTTCAATGTTCTCAAAGGCGAGATGAGCTTGGTTGGTCCACGCCCGCTGCAGGTTCGCGACTACGAATTGTTCGAAACCTTCTGCGGCGACTGGCAGCGCAAGCGGTTCAGCGTCCGCCCGGGAATCACGTGCCTCTGGCAGATCAAAGGCCGGAGTTCAACCACGTTTGAGAAGTGGATGGAACTGGACCTGCAGTACATCCGGACATGGTCGTTGTGGCTGGATCTGGAGATCCTCGCCAAGACCGTTCCCGCGGTGTTAAAGGGATCTGGCGCAGCTTAATCCCATCGACACAAACTTAGCAACCAATCAGCAAAGAAATGGTGCAGTTGAGCGTATGACGTACAGGGAATTACGGGGAAGCTTTTGCAGGGATGCAAGGTCGAATCGGGCGGAGGTGTGTCGATGAAGTTGCAATTGCCGACAGACCATCCGCGGCCGCCAGTGCAAAGCTTTCGCAGCGCCGTGTATTCTTTCAGTCTTCCGAAAGAGTTGTCCGAGAGGCTGCGCCGGGCTGTCGAGGAAGAGCGCAGCAACCTGTTTGACGCAACGGTAGCTTGCTTTGCGGCGTTGATGCGCCGGTATAGCGCGCAAGACGAATTTGTAATCGGAACGGTATCGGCTGGCAATCAAGTTGTCGCGCTTCGCGCGAAGCTGGAGAACGATCCGACATTCCGGGCGATGCTGACGCACCCGCCGTTTGACGTTGTGCCCTACGAGAGTTCGTCCAAGGGAATCTCTAGTCAAGGTTCGCTCTTCAACGTGATGTTCTCGTTCGCTCCGGCCGAAGCGGCGATTGAGGGCGCGAAGACAGAAACCTCAGAGTGCGACCTTGAGTTCCAACTCCAGGATGGAACGGAAGGGATCGCGGGGAGCGTCGTTTACAGCGCTGAACTCTTTGAAACATCGACGATCGAGCGCGTGACTGGCCATTTCGAGACGATGCTTGAGGCGATGGTTGCGAATCCGGATCAGGCGATTTCGGCGTTGCCAATCCTGACGGCAAAAGAGAAACTGCAATTCGCAGAGTGGAACCGGACCGAGGTGGAATATCCTCGCGAACTGTGCGTCCACGAGTTGGTGGAAGCACAGGTTGTGCGCACGCCCAACGCGAGCGCAGTGGAGCACGGTGGAAAGCGCCTGACGTATCGGGAATTGAATGAGCGCGCGAACCAGCTAGCCCGGTTTTTGAGGAAGCGCGGGATTGGGCATGAGGCGCGCGTCGGGATTTGCTTGCGGCGTTCTCTGGAATTGCCAGTCGCGATCCTCGCGGTGTTGAAGGCGGGAGCGGCTTGCGTGCCGCTCGACCCAGCTTATCCGAAAGAGCGGCTGACTTACATGCTCGAGGATGCAGAGACGCCTCTGGTTCTTTCGCAGCCCGGATTGCTCTCCGAGGTGACGGACTTCGAGGCTGAGGTCGTCAATCTTGAGCCGGATTGGAAATTGTTCGCGGATGAGAGCGGCGAGAATGTTCGCAGCAATGTGGAGCCGGAGAATCTGGCCTATGTGATCTACACGTCGGGCTCGACGGGCAAACCGCGTGGCGTGCTGCTGACGCATGGCGGATTGGTGAACCACAACGTCGCGGCTTCGAAATTGTTTGGTATTACGACGGCCGACCGGATGGCGCAGTTCGCATCGATCTCGTTCGATATCGCCATTGAAGAGATTTTTCCCACCTGGATTGCGGGCGGATCGCTGATTGTTCGTGAGGAAGACGCGTCGCTCGCGGTGGGAGATTTTCTACGCTGGGTCGAACTGAACAGCGTGACCGCCCTGGATCTGCCGACGGCATATTGGCATGAACTGGTTCGCGAGCTTTCGGAATCGACGCTGAAACTTCCGAAGAGCCTGCGGTTGGTAATCGTCGGCGGCGAGAAGGCGCAATCTGGCGCGCTGGCAACATGGCGCAAGATAGCCGGTTCGCGCGTGCGCTGGGTGAATACATACGGACCGACCGAAACCAGCGTAATCGTGACGTCATACGAGCCGAAGGATTCCGAAGAACTTCCGGCCGTGCTGCCCATTGGGCGCCCAATCGCGAACACAAAGATTTACATCCTCAGCAAGAATCTCCAGATGCTGCCGGTGGGAGTAGCTGGAGACCTTTATGTGTCCGGGCCCGGACTGGCTCGCGGGTATCTCAACCGGCCCGAGACGACCGCGGAGAAATTTGTTCCGGATCCGTTCAGCCAGGAGCCGGGCGCTCGCATGTATAAGACCGGTGACTTGGCTCGCTACCTTGCGAACGGCGAAATTGAATTCGCGGGGCGGACCGACGACCAGGTGAAGATTCGCGGATACCGCGTGGAACTGGAAGAGATCGAAGCCGTCCTCGGAGCGCATCCCGGTGCTCACGAAGTGGTGGTTATGGCTCGCGAGAATTCGTCCGGTGAAAAGAGTTTGGTTGCTTACCTTGTACCTTCGCGCGAACAGGTTCCGACGGCCAGCGAGCTGCGTTCGTACCTGACGAAGAAGCTTCCGCATTACATGGTGCCGGCAGCGGTGGTTCTGCTGGAAGCGATGCCGAAGACGCCGAACGGTAAAGTGGACAAGCGAGCTTTGCCGGCTCCGAAAGCGGCCGACTTCGCCGCGACCCAGGAGTATGTGGCTCCTAACAGCGAACTGGAAACACAGCTGACCAAGATATGGGAGACCGTGCTCGACAAGAAACCGGTCGGAATTCGGGACAATTTTTTTGAACTCGGCGGACACTCGCTCTTAGCGGCGCGCCTGATGCACCGCATTGAGCAACAGTTGGGAAAGAGGCTTCCGTTGTCGGCGCTGTTGCAGGCTCCGACGATTGAGCAACTGACGAAGCTAATGGGAGAAGGATCTGGTTCGTGGTCGTCGTTGGTTCCGCTGCAGCCGCAAGGGACACGTCCACCATTCTTCTGCGTGCATGGCGTCGGCGGGAACGTGGTGGGCTTTCGGGATCTGGTTCGCCATCTCGGAACGGACCAGCCGTTTTATGCGCTCCAGCCGCAAGGTCTCGATGGCAAGCAGGCATGCCTGACGAGCATACCGCTGATGGCACAACGTTACATTGAGGAAATTCGGCGCGTGCAGCCGGCAGGTCCTTATCGTATCGGCGGATATTCGTTTGGTGGCGTAGTGGCTTATGAGATGGCCCAGATGCTGGAAGCGCAGGGCGAGAGTGTCGCGCTTCTGGCTTTATTCGACGCGTATCCCGGTAAAGAAGAATCGCGAGGCGAGAAGCTCAAGCAGGTTCTGACCCTTCCCTTGAAAGAGCGAGTCAGCTTCATCCTGAAAAAGGGAAGCTTTGTTGTGATGACGTTGCGTAAGCGGATCGAATTGCAGTTCTTGCCGCGAGCGTTGCGCAATGTGAGGCAAGCATGTTCCAAGGCCGCTGGTGATTATGATGTGCGGCCTTATCCGGGACGTGTCACGTTATTCCGGGTGCGGGAGAAGTCAGCCGATAGCTTGAATGATCCGTATGCGATTTGGTGGCGCGTGGCCGAGGGGGGAGTTGAATTGCGCGAGATCAACGGCGATCACCTCAGTCTGCTGAAGGAGCCGCAGGTACGATTCCTGGCCGAGGAGTTGGCGGACTGCCTAGCACATTCGGTGGGAGAAGAATCACTCGCAATCGCGGGCAGATAAAGCGTCCTGTTTATAGATCGGTAGACATTTAATAAATGAGTTCATCGAACACAGAACAGGTTATGGATCCGGACCTTGTCGAGGAATCGGCGGCCACTGGCCCCGATGCAACCGATGGCGCGGAGAGAGGCTCCGCCGCAACGGTCGGGCGTTGGGTCACGAAGGGTGGCTTTGCAATTCTCGATCAGGGACTGATTTCGGGATCTAATTTCCTGATTAGCATCTTGCTGGCGCGGTGGCTGATTCCAGCTCAGTACGGCGCTTTTTCGACCGCCTTTTCGGTTTTCTTATTTCTCTCGTACGTTTATCAGTCATTGCTCTCGGAGCCGCAGGCGGTCTTCAGCGGCTCGGCCTATCGCCAGTGCTTGCGCGGATATCTGAAGGCTTTATTGAGCATTCAGCTGGTCGTAACGGTCTTTGGGCTTGTGTTGCTTGGTGGGTCCGCTGCAATCGCATATGGGTTGGGGAAGGCCGATGGTTTTCCGGGAGCTTTAGCTGGGGTCGCGATTGCGTCTCCGTGCATTCTGTTTTTCTGGCTTTTGCGCCGCTCGTACTACATGAATCTGGCCCCGGCCCGGGCGGCCATGGGCGCGTTCCTCTACTTCGCGCTGGTGACCGGCGGGCTGTTCGTTGTCTATAAGAAAGCCCTGATATCACCGTTTTCAGCATACTTGCTGATGGCGATCGGCGCCCTCGGGACTGGGCTCTTCCTTCTTTCTCAAATAAAAAAGGCGTTGCCGCCGGATACGTGCGATGCACCAACCGCAAGTCAGGCGTGGCGTAAACATTGGGAATACGGACGCTGGGCTCTCGGCGTTTCCGTAGTGACGTGGATTCCGTATTACATGTATTACCCGCTGGTTAGCATGTTTTCCGGAATGGCACAGGCGGGGCAATTGCGCGCCGTGATGAACTTATCCCTGCCGCTGGAGCAGAGCTACACAGCGCTGTCGATTTTGTTTTTGCCTTATGCTGCGCGAGTTTGCCGGGAGAAAGGCATTGCCAGTTCGGGGCCGCTCGTACGCCGCATCACCCTGCTATTCGTGGCAGGTGCAGTCGTGTACTGGGCAATCCTGATCCCGTTCAAGAGCGTGGCGTTCCACATTCTTTATGGCGGGAAGTACATGGAATTGGCGCCACTGATTCCGTATGTTGCGGTGGGCACGACATTGTGGAGCGCGGCGTTTGGTCCGGCAATCATGCTGCGGGCGATTGAGTCGCCCGACTCCATCTTTTACGCGCGTGTGGTTGCGAGTGTGCTCTCTCTTGTCGTGGGCGTACCGGCCACGTGGGCTTTTGGGCTTTGGGGCGTGGTGTGGAGCGTGATCGTCGCCAACATCGCAGCCTTTTTGATTTCGATGTACATCCTCCAACGCAAGTCGAATTCGATTTCGGTACCGAATCCGGTTCTCCAAGGGGAAAGTTAACTGATGAACACTCTGAAGACACTCCGTTTCAAGGCCTCTCGCACGAAGCTGCGCGCTCCCAAATCGTGGTGGGAGCATCGCGGCCTGAAAGACAATGACGTGCTGTTTGCGTCCTTCGAGCGGTCAGGAAATACGTGGTTGCGCTTCGTGTTATTCGAGGTCTTAACTAACGATACCGCTGGTTTTCTCAACGTGAACCAAGTGCTGCCAGAGTTGGGCACGCATGAAAAAGGGCAGCATGTGCTCCCGAACGGGGGTCGCTTTATCAAGACTCACCACCAGTATCGGCCCGAATACAAGCGGGCGATCTACCTCATGCGCGACCTGCGCGACGTAATGCTCTCCAATTGGGCGCGCGATAAGGAAATGGGCTTCTCGCAGTACTTCGACAATGGCAAGGGGATGGACGGATACATCGAGTCTTTCCTGCAGGGCAAGGTCACGCGTTTCGGATCGTGGCAGTCGCACGTGGATTCTTGGGTGAACTGTCCTTTGGCGAGCAACGGAAATCTGCTGGTCGTGCGCTACGAAGATCTTCGCCGCGATACCGAGAGCGGCCTAGTGGAAATGCTCAACTTCCTCGGGATCGATCGGGATCGTGAACAGATCCGCCGCGCGGTCGAAAACAATTCTCTGCGAGCTATGCGAGAGAAGGAAGAAAAGGCCAAGAAGTCCGGGGCGACGCTCGGGAAGGGAACGCTCCTGCGAAAGCACAGCGTTGATCGCGAGGATGCTCGGTTCGTGCGGAGTGGATCGGTCGGTGGATGGCGCGAGAAGTTGAGCCCGGCGCAGATCGACATGGTCACCGCATATGCAGGAGAGGCTTTGGTCCGCGCAGGTTATCCCGCTGGAGTCAAGGAAGAAGCGCCAGCGGAATATGCCACGGGAGTGCGGGTGTAGCTGGCACGAGGGTAACCGGCCAAAGTATGACCAGGGTAATGAAGAAAAGTGGGGCGATTTCTGGCGATGATGTTGTTGCTCGTCCCCCTCGGGATATCCCAGAAAAAAGATGAGGCGTCCGATAGCGGAACTCTGCGCGAGGCCGCCGAGCCGATGGGTTTCTGGGTTGGCACGACCATTCAAGGCCGGATGTGGAATCGCGACCCCCGATACAAGCCAGTTATGGGGCGCGAGTTTAATGCGGGAGTCTCGATCGTTTTCCCGAACCTCACTGAACCGGAGCGCGGACATTTCGATTTCGACGCGATGGACGAGGCGATGAGTTTCGCCAGGCAACATCAGATGAAACTCATGGGGCATTGCCTGGTGTATCGCAACATGCAGACGGCGCCGTGGCTCAATTTTCAGAACCAGGCATGTGGCAATTGGTCACCCAAGGAACTTGACACGATCCTGAAGGAGCATATCCATGCAGTCGTAAAGCATGGCGGCGACACTTATTACTCGTGGGAAGTAGTCAACGAACCGACGAATCCCACGCATAACGGTTGCTGGTCACGGGTATTGGGAGACGAGGATTACATCGTGAAGGCGTTCCAGTACGCGCGCGAAGCGAATCCGAATGCGCTGCTGTTATTGAATGACACCTTCGGTCAGGGTGGAATCGATAAGGAGCGAGCCGACGAGTTCTTTTCGCTAGTCGACCGAGTCAAGAAGAAAGGCGCTCCGATCGATGTTGTAGGAACCGAGATGCACTGGGAGTTGCCGCAGCTGCGACCGACGTATCTCGACGAATTCAAGGCGTTCCTAGATAGCGCGCGCAAAGCCGGAGTGAAAGTACACATCACCGAAATGGATGTGTACCAGGGGCCCGACGACACGCCGGAAGCCTTCGCCAAACAGAAAGAAGTGTTCTACAACGTGGTGCACGCGTGCCTGAAGGATTCGAACTGCATCGGGTTCACGACCTGGGGTATTGCAGATCGATACAGTTGGTTGCGGACTTCTGATTGGAAGAATCTGCCAAACGCGAAACCTGTGCTGTTCGACGATGACTACGCGAAGAAGCCGGCGTACTACGGTGTGCTGCAGGCATTGAAAGAGGGAAGATGAGTTCCGGAACCGTAGAGCGGGTAAGAACGAGTACCGCGGCGAATGTGCGCGACAAGCGCTCGATGGCGCTGCTCGTCTTATTCATTGCACTCGGATGCGTCATCTCGATTTCTTTGACGCTCGTAGCTGGTTCTTCAAGTTCCGGCATATTGATCGGCGCCGGCGCTCTGTTGTTGGTTGTGCCGATGGCCGCTTGGGTCGTAAAGGCCTTTCCGCAAGCGATTGATAGCGCAAGGCAGTTAAAGGCGAACTGGACCTGGTGGCATCCACTCTGGTTCGGCCTCTACTTCAGCACGCTGGTGTTTCGTATCCGCGACGTCGGCGCGGCATCTTCGAATCCGCTCGACAGCTACGCGATGCTGCGCGTGATTCCGGAAGGGCTTGTTGCCCTCACGCTCATCATCCGGCTCATTCTGAAGAAGCCGAATTGGCTTGGTGCGTTGTTCCGGGGCATCCCCGGAGCGATGGCGATTTATTGCCTGGTATGTCTGGCGACGACGGCATGGTCCGTGAATCCCGCCTGGACGGCTTATAAGTCGCTGGAGTTTCTCGCCGACGTTTCTCTTCTGGCTGCGGTTGTCGCCAGTGCAGAGGGATTCTTTACCTACGATACTCTCGTCGACTGGACGATAACGTTCTACGGTGTCTCGCTCGTGGGTGTGTGGCTTAATCTTCCAATCTGGCCGACTGAGGCGATGGATGGAGGCCGTCTGACCGGCGTGCTTCCCGTGGAAGCGTCGAATAGCGTCGGAACCTCGGGCGCTGTGCTCTCGATTATTGCGCTATGCCGCTTGCTGCCGGTGTTCGGACAAGCCAAGAAACGTGCCTGGTACCTGTTGTTGTTAGCCTTCGGATTGGCTTCGATGGTGCTGTCTAAGACAAGAAACGCCGAGGCAGCGTTCCTATTTGCAGTGGTCGTGATCGTCGTCTCCTCACCTCATCTGCGCAAAGTTTCGTTTTGGGGAAGTCTGGCCGCTGCTCCATTTATCGCGATGGCGGTTTTTGCGGACGACCGCTTGACCAGATACGTTAGTGACTTTGTGATGGGCGTGGTCAATCGTGATCAGTCCGAGGATGCATTCGGATCGTTGAGCGGACGTACCGGCTGGTGGCAATTCGGACTCGAGCAGCTCGCGAAGCATCCGTTCACTGGGTTGGGTGCATATGCCGCAGGTCGTTTCGCGGTGCTTGGTAAGTTGGGCGTGGGCGCTGCCGCCATGATGCACAGCGACTGGATTGAAGTGCTGATCGGCACCAGTTTCTGGGGAATCATTCCGTTCGCAGGAGCGTTGCTGGCGGCCTGGTGGTATCTGATCCGCTGCATACGAAGCGACATTTTCACACCGGAGCAACGGCAGTTGGCGATCGAGCTTTTCGCGCTGCTGGGCATGCTTACGCTCCATTCGTTCTTCAATGACGAGCTGGCGTGGCATTGTCCGCTGCTCTATTTCGCGATTTTGGGATATGCCGAATTCATCCGGACATACCCGAAGATCCAGCTCCGACCTGCGCTTGAGCTGCGCAGGATGGACTCGGATAAGTACTTCTTTTCTCGAAGTGAAGTAACCAAGGCTGTGCACTAACTGTTAACCGAAAACACAAAACTGGGGGAGTAAAACGCAATGGCAAACAAGACTCGGATTCTGGTAACTGGGGCAGGTGGTTTCATCGGCCACCATTTGGTAAAGCGTTTGAAGAAAGACGGCTACTGGGTGCGCGGGGTGGACATAAAGCATCCCGAGTACGAAGCGTCCGCCGCGGACGACTTTCAAATTCTGGACCTGCGCGTTTGGGAGAACTGCCTGACCGCGACGCAAGGCATCGATCAGGTCTACAACTTGGCTGCCGACATGGGCGGCATCGGCTATATCACTTCGTTCCTGGCCGACATCTCGAAGAACAACATCCTGATCAACGCCCACATGCTCGAAGCGGCGAAGCAGAATGGCGTGCAGAAGTACCTGTTCTCGTCCTCCGCCTGCGTCTACGCGCAGTACAAGCAGAAGAGCGCAGACCTCGTTCCGCTGAAGGAAGAGGATGCGTATCCTGCCGATCCCGAGCCGGGCTATGGCTGGGAGAAGCTGTTCGCGGAAGAGCTCTGCCGCTACTACTATCACGACTACAAGTTCGAGACACGCATCGTCCGCTTCCACAACGTCTACGGTCCGCTGGGAACGTACGACGGCGGCAAGGAGAAGTCTCCGGCCGCGATCTCCCGTAAAGTCGCGTCATCCACGGACGGCACGATCGAGATCTGGGGTGACGGTGAACAGACCCGCTCCTACATGTACGTCGATGATTGCGTCGAAGGCCTGATCCGCCTGATGGCGTCCAATCACCGCGAGCCCTTGAACCTGGGCACCGATGAGATGGTGAGCATCAACCACCTGGTCGACATGATCTGCGGCATCGCCGGTAAGAAACTGGCGAAGAAGCACGATCTGAACAAGCCGCAAGGCGTGCGCGGCCGCAATAGCGACAACACCCTGCTGCGCAAGGTGCTGGGTTGGGAGCCGAACACTCCGCTGGATAAAGGTCTCGCGATCACCTACAAGTGGATCCAGGGCGAGCTCAAGAAGAAAGAAGTGGGCGAATTGGCCGAAGTGAACGGCGACTAGTTCGGTCCAACTCCACCTGAATGAGTAATGCCATGTCGAAACCCTCGGTTGACAGTAGCGTGAAGATACTGGGCGTCAAGGTCCATGCCACAAGCATGGACCGCGCCCTGTCACGCTTGGAAACCGCAGTTGCGGAAAACGAGAAGGGCTACGTCTGCGTCACTGGCGTCCAAGGCGTCATGGAAGCGCAGATGGACACCAATCTCAAGCGCATCATCAACAACGCTCTGCTGACGATCCCGGATGGACGCCCCACCGTCTGGGTCGGATGGCTGCGCGGATTGTTTCAGATGCGCCAAGTGACTGGTCCCACGATCATGCTGCGCCTCTGTGCACTTTCACAGCAGAAGGGCTACACGCATTTCTTCTACGGTGGTAACGACGGAGTCGCAGATCAGCTGAAAGACGCGCTCACTCAGCGCTTTCCCGGGTTGAATGTTGTGGGAACCTACACTCCTCCTTTTCGGCCGCTGACCGCGGACGAGGAGGCGGATCTGAGTCCGCAGAGTGGCGGAACTGAAGCCGGACTTTTTCTGGGTGGGATTGAGCACGCCGAAGCAGGAACGGTTTATGGATCAATACATCTCCAAGCTCGACGCGAAGGTGATGTTGGGCGTGGGAGCTGCATTCGACATTCACACCGGTCGAATCAAAGATGCGCCGTACTGGATGAAGGTGACGGGCGTGCAGTGGATGCACCGCATTTATCAGGATCCGAAACGGCTGTGGAAGCGATACCTGGTCAACAATCCGAAGTTCGTTTACCAGATCACGCTGGAACTTCTAGGTATTCGGAAGCAGCAAGAGGTTTAGGAACACGTTGAGTGGCGCGATAATGAATACCCGGCATGAAAGTTCTTCTCGTACACAGTGCGTACCAGCAGTTTGGAGGCGAGGACTCGGTTGTTCGAGCTGAGACGGAATTGCTCCAGAGTCATGGAGACGAGGTCGTCCCCTATACCCGCCACAATGACGAGACCAAGAACTTCAATACCTTGCAGAAGGCGCTTTTCTTCCCGCAGAGTATTTATTCGTGGAAGACGAGCAGCGAAATTGATGATGTAGTTCGGCGAGTGAAGCCGGATGTTGCGTTTGTCCACAATATTTATCCGCTGATTTCCCCTTCGGCTTATTACACGCTGCACGATATGGGCGTGCCCACCGTGCAGGTGCTCCACAACTTTCGCCCGTTCTGCCCGAATGGTCTTTTTTATACGCAGGGGCAGGTTTGTGAAGCATGTAAGGGGGGAAACTATCTGAACGCAGTTCGCAAACGCTGCTTCAAAGATAGTTATACGTTGAGCGGGCTGTACGCGATGACGCTGGGGCTGAATCGCCTGGCGGGTATGGTAGACAAGATTTCCGCATTCATTTGCCTGACGGAGTTCTTCAGGATCAAGATGCGGGAGGTGGGAGTTCCGGAGTCGAAGCTGTTTGTGCGCCCGAACTTTGTGCGTGCTCCGGCGCTGCCAGCGGAC
The DNA here is from genome assembly GCA_963787685.1 of uncultured Acidobacteriota bacterium. Taxonomy (GTDB): domain Bacteria; phylum Acidobacteriota; class Terriglobia; order Terriglobales; family Acidobacteriaceae; genus Sulfotelmatobacter. The sequence continues at coordinate 94,290 of CAWBED010000013.1, read as the reverse complement.
GAGAAGACGGGCAACGGCTACGCGCTTTTTATGGGCCGGCTGTCTCCAGAAAAGGGCTGCTGGACGCTGATTCATGCGTTCGAGAAGTTGCCCGCGGTTCAGTTGAAGATTGTTGGTACGGGGCCGATGGAGGAGGAGTTGCGAAATTACATTCGCGACAAGAATCTGCAGAACATTGAGCTGTTGGGTTTCAAGAGCGGCGATGAGAAGTGGGAAATTCTGCGCAACTCGTTTTGCTTGATTCTGCCCTCGGAGTGGTATGAGAATTTCCCGGTGACGGCGTTGGAAGGATTCATGGCGTCGAAACCGGTGATTGCATCTCGCATGGGCGGCTTGCCGTACATTGTGGAAGAAGGGAAGTCGGGCCTGCTGTTTGAAGCAGGGGATGCAACTAAGTTAGCAGAGAGAGTTCAGTACCTGGCTGACCATCCGGAAGAAGCCGCGCGAATGGGTGCATCCGGGCGCCGGCTGACGGAAACTAAGTACGGGCCCGAAGAAGGGTACAGCAATCTCAAGAATATTTTTTCTCAGGTGCAGGCAGCCTGAGCTTTTTGCGCAATGAAGAACGAAAACCAGAATCCGGAGATGAGAAGCGGGCCGCTCTTTGTTGTCGGCATGTGGCGCTCGGGGACATCCCTCTTGTACGCGCTGCTGAATCAGCATCCGCAGATTGGGCTGATGTATGAATCGGACATGCTCACGCTGGCGCCGCTATTTTACATTCCTCGAAAAAGCTCCTGGTGGCTGAACAAAGTCGATTCGTGGAACGGTGCGCTGACGCGGCACAAGATCGATGCCGCAGCGATTCCGAAAGACATCAGCGATCTACCTGGCGCATTTCGCGCGGTTGCGCAGCAATACGCGTCGAAAAAGGGCGCGAATGTGTGGGGCTGCAAGTCGCCGACGTATTTCGATTGCATGAACCAGCTTGCGGGCTGGTATCCCAATGCGAAGTTCATCGTGATCTGGCGCGATCCGGCGGATGTTTGCCGCAGCATCGTGCGGGCCGCAGAAAAGGCTTCGTGGTTTGCGCAACCTGGAATGGATCTGCGCGCGATTCTGGGCTACCGGCGGATGAAGCAGGAAGCGGACGAATTAGTCCGTCGCGGAGCGGACATTTACCAGGTGCAGTATGACGAACTGGTTCGCGATCCTGCCACGACGCTGAACGCGATCTGCGAATTCGTCGGGATTCCCTTCGATCCCAAGATGGCGACGCTCGAGGGCGCTGACCGTTCGGCAATTTATAACGGAGAGCATCACTCAGGTGTTAAGAGTTCCAGCATCGTGGCGAAACGTGAACGGCCAGAAGTGCTCTCACCGGAGCTCAAGAGCAAGGTCGAGAGATATGTCGTGTATTGGCGAAAGGAGTCGGGCGGAACGTGGCCCCTCAACGCAGCGGTCAGCGAAGGAACTCAGGCCGCGTCCTTGGCAGAGCGGACATCTGACGCCATCCGGCACAGGATTCTTAGAACGGCTGATTTGATAGTACCTTTCGCTTATTCCGCAGTTCCAACTCCCCTCTGGAAAAAGTACCGCGAGATGAAATCGCGACACCAGCAAATTGCAACTAAGCCGAGCGAAAGCAAAGCGTAGCTTTTGCTAATATCCTCTAAGTTTCACATTTTAAAGATGTAAGGTTGTTAACGGCTTGTGCGGATTGGAAGCACAAGTGCAGCTGACTGTACCAGCGGTGTCCCCCGAATCTGACTATGGAGCGTTCTGCGTTGACTTCACGAGCCAACTTGGTGGCAATCCTCGCGTTCATGATTCCTGCGGTGTGCATATCGGGATCTGGACAGACCGGGACGATGAACACTTTTGCCGGACTCAACACCGTCCAGTACAGAATGAACGCAAGCGCCGCGCCGGACGTCACGATTGCGGTCGGCCTGACCGAATACTGCGAGCACGTTAACGCCGCCTACCAATGCTGGTACAAGAGCGGAGCCAATGCCAACCAGCCGGTGAATTTTCTGGGAAGCACCAGCCCGAAAGTGGACTCCGGTCCCTGGAGTCAGAACAGCAACAATAGTGGGAATACGCCGCACTGCCCGACTTCCTATTCACCGAACGCGCAACTGCTGCACGACAACGTCTACAACGTTTGGATTCTGCAAAAGCGCATTACAGCTCCGTCGAACGGGCACAATTATCTTTGTGTAGCGATCAGCAATATCGACGACGTCTCACAGAGTGCGTTCTCCTGGTTCGCATACGAATACGATCTCTACAACGTCATCCCGACGAATTCTCACGGAAATTATTACTATCCTGATTATCCGCAGGCAGGCCTCTGGCAGAGTTCGACCAGCACGACTCCGCCGTACACGGCGGCGACCGACCAGGCTCTATGGATCAGCTATGACATGCTGGATCCGAACAATGCCGACAACATCAACGGCGTTTTGCTTTGCGCTGTGGATTTGGCAGGGCTGCGGGCCAGCACCGCAAATCCTTGGGTGAACAATTCAAAGACCCCGGCGTGCACGATCGCGCATCCGCTGACGACCTATAACCAGCGACGGAGCTGGGTGCCGGCAAACAACTCGGATACGACTCCGCCGATCTCGGCCGACGGAGAAATGTTCACGTACATGATTGAGCCGCCGAAAGACGGCAAGTCCTATTTGACGGATCCCAACCACACGCAGGGTGTGGAGCAGTGGACGATTAACTGGAGCAGTTCAAGCCCCGTGCCGACGTTGGTGAACAACTGGGATCTTCCTTCCACGCAAGCGGGCGGAGATCAACTGGGCTGTTTCATCGCGAGCAGTTATTACAATACGGGCTGCATTCCGCAACCTTCGACTTCGTCGACGGGCATTTATATCGACTCCGTTGCAGACCGCATGCAGCAGTTCTTCCAATACACATCGAACCGCGGACAGGGAAGCATATGGACGTCCGCGCACGATATACAGATCACTCCAAGCGCGACCGGCCGCACCCAGACCGAGGCGGATATTCGGGTGCTGCAGAGGAATACTGCCCTGGCGAATGTCGTGTATGTGGCCGCCGACTATCCCACGATCGATCCGGTTGACGGCAAAGCTTACGTGGCGCTTCCGAGCATCGCTCGTGATAAGGCCGGCAATTTGCAAGGGATCCTGGGCGTCTCGGGAAGCGGGAGCAGCGAGCATCCCGGACTTGACAGTTTGTTTATTAATGCAGGCACACTTGCGTCCTCGACGTATGGCTACATCGCAAGCCCTTTGACCGATGGTGACGCCGAAGACACCGATACATTGAACTATCGCTGGGGCGACTGGTATAGCGCCGTGCTTGACCCCAGCGACTCTTGCACCGTTTGGGTGGCTGGAGAATATCTGCCGTCCAACCGGACGACGGAGCCTTACTGGTACACCGAGATAGCGTCACTTCCCGCAGCCAGCACCTGCTCCAGCGGACCCGTGCTGCTTTCGAACGTGAGCCTGAGTTTTGGAAGCCAGGAAACGAACGTCCAGGGTGCGCCAATCGTCGAGACCATCACGAATAATCAGACGGTTAATCTAAATGTGACAGGCGTCGCGATTACAAGCCCAGGCTTCACGCAGACGAACACCTGCCAACTGCCGATCGCTCCGCAGGGCTCCTGCACCATCAGCGTGTATTTCAATCCGTCAACGAGCGGCACTCAAAAGGGATCTTTGGTGATTACCGACGATGCGAGCAACAGTCCGCAGACGATCGCGCTTTCTGGCAGCGGAGCTTCGTCGTCAGTTTCCGTGTCTCCGACGACGATTGCCTTCGGCAATGAAGCTCTGAACATTCCCAGCGCTGGTCAGAACATCACGGTTACAAACAACGGGTTCGAAAACGTGACGGTCTCGTCCGTGGCGGCAAGCGGAGGATATGCGGAGACAGACAATTGCACGGGCGCTACGTTGACGGCAGGGCAGACCTGCACGATTACCGCGACATTCAGCCCCGTAACCGTCGGCAACCTAACTGGAACGATCACGATCAATGACAACGCAACCGGGGCACCGCACATCGTGAGCCTCACCGGTGCGGGACAGTTGGCGGTAAGTTTCTCGACCAATCTCACGTTTCCTGCGACAAACGTTGGCAGTTCGAGCGCGGCGCAAACGATGACGATTACCAATAACGAAAGCCAGCCGCTGACCTTCACGTACAGCACAAGCGGCAACTTCTCTGCGGTGGGAAACGGCACCACGCCATGCACCGGAACACTCGCGGCCAAGACGAAGTGCACATTCGGAGTTACGTTCACTCCCACCTTCAACGGGCAAGTAAAGGGCGCGCTGACCGTGTTTTACAACGGAACGCTGGCGTCGGGAGGTTTGACGGGAACGGGCCAGAATGGCGGCGTCGCGCCACTGACGTTTAGTCCGCTCAATATAAGCTTTGGCAACGTTTCCCTGAATACTTCGAGTGCTAAGACGGTTACGGTCAAGAACGCGGGCTCGGCGTCGCTCACCATTAACAGCATCACGGGCAGCGGGTATTACTCCGCAGCGCCGAGCGGCACAACTCCCTGCAGCGGGACATTGAGTCCCGGCAAGACTTGCACCATGACCGTGACATTCACGCCGCTGGTAACCGGCACTACCGTCGGCGGGATCACCATCACGGATACCGGCTCAGTAAGTACGCAAGTGCAAGATGTTACGGGCAACGGCGTACTGGCAGTCACCTTGTCGCCCTCCGCACTGTCATTCGGGACGATATCGGTCGGCAGTGCGAGCGCTGTCCAGGTGGTGACCGTTACGAACAATCAAAGTGTGGCAACGCCGATCAACAGCGTGACCGCGAGCGGAGATTTCGTTTACACGAGCGCTGGAAGCTCGCCTTGCGGGACAAGCGTTCCCGCCATGAGCACTTGCACGCTCGGAGTCGAATTCAGTCCCGCCGTGTCGGGAGCGATCAGTGGAAATCTCACGCTGAATTACGCCGCAAGCTCGTCCCCGCAAGTGGTCAGCCTGTCGGGAACAGGGCAGTAACCGAAAGCTATGAGGAGCCGCTCACAGTGAGAAGTTCTAGCCCTCCTGTGAGTCAACGCCGCGCATCGTAGTGCATCTAAACCGATGAACAAATACTGACGTAGAGGTGTATCGTGGTCGCCTTATCGGTTTTTGTCCGCCCGCAACAGAAACTTCCCAACTTTTCTTTCGCAACATTTTCGGAATTCTTCTCATCGATTCTCGCGGCTAAACGGGCTTCCTTCTGGGGAGCCTTTTTTATTGCCGTTCTGTCCCCCGGGTTTGTTCTGGGCGCCACGCAACCGTCGCATACCCATAGCGTCCAAAATGCGATTGGGACGGCCACGCTCGAGATCGGCACATGCGACAGCAATGGATTGGCAGGCGGAACGTGCTATCGCGCAGTCGTGTCGGATTGTCCTGAGGCTTCGGGCGATTTCGCCGCGACCGTAAAGATCAATGAACCGGCCGACCTGAGTGCACTCAAGGGTACCGTGTTCTTTACAACCGGCGGTTCCGGCCAGGCACTTTACGACTACGATCAGGATTTCATCGGTGATTCAAGGTGTTCTGCTTCTAACTGCGGATTGATGACTGTGCAGTCCATCAATGCAGCGAAGTACCGTACCGTGCAGATTGACTTTGTTGATCCGCAGGGCGAGATTCAAGAGCCGGACGGCTGGCTTACTGGCCCGGCGACCGACGGTCCTCGGAGTCTCGCGTGTCGATACGCAACGATCGTTCACGCTGTCTGGGATGTTCTCCTTAAGAAAGACAGGACACATCCCGTGTGCGCCACCGGGAACAGCGGTGGCGGAGCTCTGGCGGCTTACGCGATCACGCAATACGGCATGGGGAATGGTTCTGGCCCGGGCCCTGAATTCACCATGATCGAGACAACATCTGGTCCTCCGTATGGCCGGATCGATCAAGGATGTGCGGGTGCAGCGGCTCCGGTGTCCACGGTGAGCTGTCCTTCCGGAGCGCAGCTGTCGGAAAATTACGGGCTGGCGACCGCAGCAGATTTTGTTGATCCTGCTTACTCGACCGATGTCTGCACTGTTGATATCAACAGCAATGGCGCAGACCCGTATCCATTCTTTCATCACGACAGTGTTCTCTCGGATGATGATCCGGCACCTAGTTACAAGACTTTCGTCCGATCTCTTTTTGGAAGTGCAGATCTCAGCGCGGCTGTGCCGCTCGGCCTCGAGTGGTACAACGCCATCACTTCGAGTAAATCGGTCGCATGTGTGGCGGGAGCGCCTCATGAATTACCCGAGGATTTCGATGGAGCGAACACGATCGTGACTGACATCACGACTATGTGTAAGTGAGGCGAAGCCCGGCTTTGCTTCAGCTGAGTGGCTTTCTACTTCGAATCCAGCGCCGAGTTTCCGTCGGAGGCAACTTCAGATCCGCCGCGGATGTTTTTCATGTATTCCAGGGCGGGCCGCTGGCTCACTAAGAGCTGCGGCTCGAGTTCTTCGATCGTCATCCAGCAGGCGGATCCTTCCCAGGAATCCTGTAATTCTCCACTGGCGTTCACCTCGAAGACTGAAATAAAGCAGGGGACATCCGAGCGGCTGTGGTAGCGGGTCTTCAGTTCCAGACTAGTGACGTGCAGCCCTGTTTCTTCCTGGACCTCGCGACGCAGAGTCGACTCTTCACTTTCTCGCCAGCCTGCTATGCCGCCGGGAAGGGAAAGGCCGCGTCCGTCGTTGCGACGGATCACCAGGAGATTCGCTCCCTTACGAATGATCCCAATCGAAGCGCGCAGCGATCCGAAAATAGGGAATGTTCGGTAGAGAGCGAAACAGGTACGGGCAATGAGCCAGAAAAGACGCCGTTTCAGGTTCTCCGCAAAGGTGCTCAAGCCGGAAGTCTAGCACGCGATCCAGGCGAATTCGAACGCGACGGAAATGTGAAACGGCCCGCATCTTACGGATGCGGGCCGTCACTGTTTGCGGCGAAGGGTTGGTTACTGGCTGTCCAGCAGAATCGGTTTATAACCGATCGGAACGGTGTTTCCCGTTAACGCGGTGCGGTTGCCGTCCAGATCATAGGACCAAACGTATCCGGCTGGGTAGGTGTAGTTCGAGGTCGTGCACACGCCGTTGCCGCAAGACTGTGCCGTGTCCCAAACAATCTGCCCGTAGTCCAGCGCGCAGGTGTAGACAGTTCCGTTCGCAGTACACGCGCTGATGGTGTGGCCGATGGTCCAAGTCGCGACTTCGTTCCAAGCCGTACCGGAGTTATTTCCCTGGAGTCCGTAAGGCGCATGGCTATCCCACGTGTAGACGTACTGACGTTGCAGACCAACTCCCGCCCGGAGCACAGCCGATCGGGCAACATAACCCGCTAGCATGTCCGGATCGGTAAGGCCCTGGCCCTGAAGGATTCCGTGTTCGTCATCCCACAGGGGAAGTGCGGTTAGATTCCGTTTCTGCGTCTCCGCGATGACTTGTCCGTAGACGGTGAGGAAGGATTCGGGGATCGCGTTCGTCCCGTGTTGTCCACGCATGTGAACGTTGACGATGTCAAAATTCGGAGCGCCTCCCGCCGCGACGTATCCATCGAACCACGTCGCCATGGTTGGCCCGTGAGCGGAGGGGCTGAGGATCTTTGCGTTGGGATCGAGAGAGCGGATGATGGCTGCCGCATCCTTGCCCATGCGAACGAGCTGGGCGGTCGTGCCGCTCCAGAAGCAAGTGCAGTCGGGCTCGTTCCACAATTCGTAGAATGAAATTCGGCCGGCCGCGTGCGTTACCAGTGCAGTAACGAAAGCGGAGAAGTAAGCGTCGGTGCCCGTTCCATCGGGATTTACGTCAACCGGAGCAGCGCAGCTGTACGGCCCTGGCGACAGGCATCCGCCGGGAGCCGTAGGAGCAGTGGTGAACTGCGGAGTGTCGCCGAAGGTGTAGAGCACGTCCATGTTGGCCGATGCGGCCAGGTCGAGCCAGTTGTCCAGCCCGCCCCAGTTGTAGACGCCGTTGCCGGTGTTGAGGTCGCCCCATTTCACGCCGTCATCCCATAGCCGGATACCGGCCAATGTCGCCGTTTGGTTCTGACCGTCGGTGGGCGGCCACACTTTGCTGCCGTTGAATCCAGCGCTGAAGAAAGATTGCTGAACGCCGTTTCCGTTTCCGCTGGAAGTGTTGACCGTCAGCGTGAGAGCTCGGGTTGCTGTCTGTGCCGGCGACGACGCGTCGCTGACTTGCGCGGTGAAATTGAATTGTCCGGTCTGGGTTGTGGTTCCAGATAGGGCACCAGCGCTGCTGAGGCTTATTCCCGTCGGCAGGCTTCCGGAAGCAAGATTCCAGGTGTAAGGCGTGGTTCCGCCAGAGGCCTTCAGATTCGCCGAATACCCAACTCCCGAGGTGACCGCGGTCAATCCCGTGGTGGTGATGGTGAGCGCGGTTTGCACGGCGGGAGTGATCGTAACAACAGCCGTTGCTGATTTGGTTGGATCAGCGACGCTGGTTGCTTTCACGGTCGCGTTCGAGGTGGTGGTGACTGAAGGAGCTTTATATGAGCCGCTGGTGTTGATCGCACCCAGAGAGGTCGTCCACGTGACTCCGACATTCGAGGTGTTGCTCACCGTCGCTGTGAACTGAACGGTACCTGAGGAGGCGACACTAGCCGTTGCGGGAGTGAGAGTGACGGCGATGCCCCCAGAATTCGAGATCGCAATCTGCAAGGACTGCGCGCCGCCGTGTCCCGTGGAGTCAACCGCATGAATGCCAAAACTGAAAGTGCCGGCCTGCGTCGGAGTTCCGGAAATCAAGCCAGCCGAGGAACTGAGTGCCAACCCGGCAGGCAGCGCGCCCCACGAGAGGGTGAAGTTATAGGCAGCTTTTCCGCCGCTCACGGATACAGTCGCGCTGTACGGTGTGCCGACCTCTCCGCTGGGCAAGTTCGTGGATAGCCGCAAGGGATTGTTGGGAGCCTGGGTCGCAGGAGTGCGTGGCTGAATTGTAGACTGCTGACCGGCCACCGCCGAGTTGGCGGCAGAACACGCGGTGAACCAAGGCAAGCCGAGTGCTACGAAGAAAAGTGCAACGAATGCAAGTGCTCTCGAGGAGTTGTACTTCGGATAGTTCCGAGCCGGGGGAATTGCGTCGGACCGCATCTGGATTTCCTCTCAAATTTTGGATAGAAAGGGTGCGCGTCGGCCCCCTTGCAGGTAACTCTAGAGAGGGAAAGCAGATAAGCACAGATAACCACAGGCCAGTGACTATCGTGTGTCTCGGAAGTTCAGGCGCTAGTGAGGGCTAGGGTTAGGTTTTTCGACCAGCTAGCGGCGATCGGAGAGAAACATCACTGCCGGATCAGACGTACTGGTGACTCTGCACGAGGAGCGTTATTCGAGGACGAATCCTTCTTCGAATTCGGAGCGGGCTCCGGCTTACTAGGGGCGCCCTGGTTGCCTAAGGCGTAGAGAACGACTTCGACGCGACTCGAAACTCCGAGCTTGTCGAAAATCCGGAACAGGTAATTCTTCACGGTGTGTTCGCGTAAGCTGAGGCGCTGCGCGATTTCGCGATTGCTGAGTCCTTCTGCCACGCAGCGGACTACGTCCAATTCGCGCGCCGACAAAAGCGCATCCCCGTTCGCGCTGGTAAACGACATCGGAACCGGCTCAGACATCGCCTCCAGCAGGAAGTGCAACTCGTTGCTGCTAGCCCAGATCTGTCCCTCATGGACGCAGCGAATCGACTTTGCGAGCAATTTAAGCGGCTCGGTGCGGCAGAAGACCCCACGCGCTCCGGAGCGGAAGGCCTCGATGACGGGAGAGCGCTCCGAGGAATCGAGCAACATAATGACCCGCGTGGAAGGAGAACAGGTTCGGATCTCCCGGCCCAGGCCGAAACCAGCGCGGCCGTCTCCCCCCTGGCGAGCGCTAATCAGGGCCACATTAGGGTGATCGCGCTTAATGGCCGAAAGAATCTCAATCCCGCCGCTTGCGGGCGTGGCCATGGTGAACTGGCCGTCGCGGCCAAGAGCCTCGACCAACAACTGTGTATTCATGGCCGTGTTGTCAGCCGCGAATACGCGAATCCTGTCTTGCAACGGAAAGCTGGTCAATTGAGCCATGATGGAGAAACCACGCTAAACAGGTTTGAGAGTCCTTCGTTTCTCAGGGTCTCTTTCTTTGGACAATCGGTCGATCAGTTGTTAGAGGAGTTCGTTGTAAGTTTTGGCTTCGAGTCGTGAATTTGCCACCCCAGCCTCGACTCGCTGCCGCAGCGAAAAGCTTATAGGACAAGGTATTCGGGGGATCAAGGTGCGGTAAATGGCACTTTAGGGCCATTTACCCATCAGGTACCAAATTGTTTGTTTGGTAACTAAATTGTACTGGCTGCCGCCGCAAACCAACCGATGGTATGCAACTTTGTTCACGGAGTCTATTCTCTCATTGACACACTTTTAACCCAAGATTAACGTGAAATCGTTGAAGTGCTCGGCCCGGCAGGAAGTTCTATCCCCCCACATCTTCCTCAATTAACCGCGACTTGCGGTTCCAACAGAGCTGTAACACTCGGTAAGAACAGGTTGGAAATCCATGCTCAGATTTGACAACTCTCCAATTCAAAGCAGTTCTGAAGTCTCAAAGCGTCGACGGGCGGGATATTGCGTTGCTTTGGCGCTTTTGGCCATCGCGTCGGTAGCGGCATTGATATCGCGGCCGACCGTGGTGCATGGTTCGGCGCTGGCCACCGATCCGGGACCACGCCCGCTACCTGCAAATGCCGGCGCATTTTATTCGACGCTGACGAAAAACCAGAACGCGATCACGAACCGTCTGACGCAGATTTTCACCGAAGTGAACTTTGTCGCGGGTGGACCGCTCGTGAAGACGGTCGGACTCGGTCCTCGTTTCAATTCCAATTCCTGTTCGAGTTGCCATGCGTATCCCGCCGTGGGTGGATCCAGCCCGCCGACCAATCCGCTATTCGGTATTTATCAGTTGATGGGTGCGACCAACACGATGCCCTACTTCGTCACGACGAACGGACCTGTGATCGTTGCGCGCTTCCCGTATAAGTCGGATGGGGTGACGCCCGATGGAGGCGTCCACCAGATGTTTACGATCTCGAACCGCTCGGACGCGCCGGGTTGCACGACCATGGTGCAGCCGAACTTCAGCCAACAGCAGCAAACCAATGACATCATCTTCCGGCAGACCACCCCGACCTTTGGCGCTGGATTGGTCGAGTTGATTCAGGAAACCGCCATCCTGAACAATATGAATTCCAACTTGTCTCTGAAGCAGTCTCTCGGAATCACCGGACATCCGAACTATAGCGACGACGATGGAACCATCACACGTTTCGGCTGGAAGGCGCAGAACAAGTCGCTGCTGTATTTCGCGGGTGAAGCCTACACCGTAGAAGAAGGTGTTAGCGACGAAGCATTCCCCAGCGAGAACGACGAATCCATTGCGAGCTGCCTGCCGCCATTTCCTGTGCCGCCCGGAACCAACAAGACCAAAGGTGTTCCGGACGACCGCAACGATACGGGCGAGGCGCCCAAGTTGCCGGTAAACTTCCCCGGCGATCTGGAGCGTTTCTCGCTTTTCATGCGCTTCCTCGCTCCGCCGGTTCCAGTTGCTCCGACCACCTCAACCAGCAATGGCTTGGTACAGTTCAACAACATCGGTTGCAACATGTGCCACACCAACTCGTTTACCACTCCGAGTTCGTCGATCGCCGCTCTGAGCAAAGTGCAGGCGAATCTTTATTCGGATCTTCTGGTTCACGACATGGGACCAGGCATGGCCGACAACATCACACAGGGAAATGCGACCGGCGATCAGTTCCGCACGGCCCCGCTTTGGGGAATTGGCCAACGCTACTTCTTCATGCATGACGGCCGCACGACCGATATCGTCCAGGCGATCGAGGATCACTTCAGTTCGGGCAATGGAACCTACCCGAACTCAGAGGCCAACACGGTCATCAACAACTTCAACGCGCTGTCGCAGCAGAACCAGCAGGATCTGGTGAATTTCCTGCGCTCGTTGTGAACTTGGGAAAACGATCAGACGAAGAGGACGCTATGTCATTGTCGGAAAAAAATAATCCGGTTGAGACTCGATCGAATCAAGGGAAGTGGCTGCGCGTGGCCCTTCCGGTCGTGTTGTTGCTGGCGATTTGTACGGCGGCAACAGCGTATTTCCCCAAGAGCACAAAGGCATCAAAAGCGACTGCGCCCGCCTCGGTGCACGCCAATCTCGTGGCACCTCCGACGGTGACGGCTACGGACCCCGGTCCGCGCAAGTTACCGGCGAACGCGGGGAGCTTCATCTCCACTTTGAGCGCGAACGAGCAACAGATCGAGCCCAGCATCACGACTGAATTCAATCGCACGCATGACGTGATCGTTACTTCCCCGACGGATGGCGGACTTGGCCCGCGATTCAATTCCAATTCGTGCGCGAGTTGCCATGCTTATCCAGCGGTGGGAGGATCCAGCCCGCCGTCGAATCCGCTGTTCTCGGTCTACAACTACAACGGCGCGAATAACACAATGCCGTCCTTCATCACGACGACGGGGCCGATCCTGGAAGCACGCTTTATCAATCAGCCCGGAACGACGATTCCTGACGGTAGCGTACATGAGCTGTTCACGATTACTGGGCGCAGCGACGCCTCGGGATGCAATATCGCTCAGCCCGATTTCGTGACCGCAGCCGCCAACAATAACCTCGTGCTGCGCCAGGTTCCGCCAACCTACGGCGATGGATTGATCGAAGTGGTTCGAAATAGCGACATCATCAACAACATGAATGCGAACCTGACGGTCAAAGCGACGCTGGGAATTACGGGACATCCCAACTACAGCGGAAACGACGGCAGCATCCAGCGGTTCGGCTGGAAAGCGCAGATTCGTTCGACTTTGTTGATGTCGGCGCAGCAGATGAATGTCGAGATGGGCGTGACCAACGAGACCTTCCCCAACGAGGTCGACCAGACGCCGGGATGCGTTCTCAATCCTGTGCCTGAGACGGTCACCAACTTCACGCCCGGTATTTTGACGGAGATGTTCCCGGGAGATGCGGAGCGCGCGGAATATTTCACGCAGTGGCTGGCGCCTCCGACGCCGGTGAAGCCGACCACTTCGACGAGTAATGGAAAGACTCAGTTCACCAATGCGGGTTGCGTCTACTGCCACACCACTTCGTTCAAGACGCCGGCGACATCGCGTCCCGCGTTGGGCAATACTACGATCAATCTCTATTCTGATCTGATCGTGCATCACATGGGACCGGGACTCGCCGATGGCCTTCCGCAAGGACAGGCTGGTCCGGATGAGTTCCGCACGGCCCCGTTGTGGGGCATCGGACAGCGGCTTTTCTTTATGCATGATGGCCGCACCGCTAACATCGTCACCGCGATCGAAGATCACTACAGCCTGGGAAATAGCACCTACCCGGCGTCGGAAGCGAATCAGAGCGTGACGAACTTTAACAACTTGAGTTCGAAGAACCAGCAGGATCTAGTGAATTTCCTGCGGTCGCTCTAAGGGAAACTGATTAGGGCGCAACTCGAATCAAGAACTGGACCGCGTTTGGAAAGGCCGCCACATAACCTTTCCGGACGCGGTCTTTGCTCTTTGTAACCGGACTAAGAAAGCTTGTTTTTCGAGCTGCCGCGATAGCTTGAAGTGATGGCTGTCTAACCTCGGGCTCGGGGCATACTAGTTATTCTTGGCATGGGACCGAGCCTGGGAGGCGTCTGCAGAACGGCCTTGCGCATCGTACAGGTCCGCAAGGCCCATCCAGAGCTTGGCATCGCTGGGTGCCAACCGTACCGCGTCTTCCTGAAACCTCACAGCCTGGGCGATATTTCCTAGCTGATAACAAGCCTTCGCGCGTCCGGTGGCGATAAGCGAATTGAATCCTGCCCCAAGCGATTCTCCTCCGGCGCGAAATGGGCTCGAGTCCTCTGCCTTCTTGAATGCCTCCAGCGCGGGCTCGGGTTGGTGCAGTTGCAAGTCAGCTTGTCCGAGCATCATCCACATTTCGTGTGGACGCGGTGAGAGCCGGGCGGACTGCTCGAACAACTGCGCTGCTTCGGCGTAGCGCTTCTGCGTCAGATAAAACAAGCCTAGATCGAACCACGTCTCGTCGTTTGGTTCCAGGGTCAGGCTGGTCCGGAATTCCGATTCCGCATCCACGGCCCGACCCATCTCCTGGAAAACGAGCGCGCGCAAAAGATGGACGTTAGCATTGTCCTGGAAGATAGCTTCCGCGCGATCCAGAGAGTCCTTGGCTTCTGAATAGCGTTCCAGACTGTAAAGGACTCCACCGGCGTTGGCAGATGCATTGAACAGCGAGGTACGCGCTCGCGATGAACCGAACTCCGACGGCGAATCGAGTGAGACTTTATCGCAATCGATTTGCAGACGTTGGATTAAGCCGGTTGTTTGCTCGGTGCGGCGTACGAAAATTGCGGAGACTTCGTCCAGATATACCGGCCTCCATGATTGGCTGCGGCAGAACGCATGAAGTTGAGGAAACGAACTCATTCCTTGATAGCGCGACAGCGGAACAATAATCGTGTTGATCCCGCGAGCGTCGGCTTCTTGTTGCCATGCCGATGAGTCGGGGCTATGCGTGGGCAAATCGTAGGCGCGGAAGAATAGTTCGGAGCCGAAAGGAATAGCCCGGCTGTCGATGTAATCGCGATATTCCGGAAACAGGCGCCAAATCAAATATCCGCCCACACTGTATCCGTTGAAAATGTTGCCCGGGAGTTTTTCGCGCTGCAAGAAGTCGATCGCGCGCTCGGGATACCACCACGACAGGCCAGTTCCGAAGTCCGACAATTGCGCGGATCGCATGTAGTACCGGTTTGAAATAAGGTCCGAGGAGCGGATTCCAGCCAAAATGGCGAATACGATCGTGACCACGAAGCCAGCGATCTCGAAGCGCCAATTCCGAGCGGGCGTGCCTGAGGCTCGTGCTTCCTTTGGTCGCGAGCGCTCAATGTTTTGCAAGAATTCGTGAATCAACGACCCTCCTACGATCACCACGACACATGCGAACAAAGCTTGCAGGCGCACGTGGCGAAACCCGAAGTAGCAAGCGCCAGCTAACAAAATGCCAGCGCCTAAGCGTTTCTGCCAGATTGCGATGCAGAGACTTGCCACGGCGGCGACAACCAACCACCAGAACGAGCTTTGTGGATCGCGCCAATCCAGCGCCTGATGCAAGCCCGACCACGCCACAGGAATGCCTTCCCACTCCACAACCCACAAGTTGTGCAGAGACATGACGCGCTCTTGCCGAATCAGCGCGGAATAGATGAGTGGTCCCCAGGGATTGAGTAATGTGGCGCCTCCAGTCAGGGCAAGCCACGGCCAGGCTTTACGCAGTCGCTCGATGGCGGCCATTCTCTTTGCGGGGAGGATCGCGTCAACGATTTCCATCAGAACGTAAGTGCCGCACAGAGCGAGGCCACCGACGAATCCGAGATGAAGGTTGACCCACAGAATCATCAGCGTTGGGAGCAACCACAGCGGCCCGCGACCAGTTCGATAGAACGTCCAAAGGAGAGCCAGGAGCGCAGCAAACAGGACTGTCGTGAACAACTCCGCGCGAGGCTGAGTTCGATTTGCGATGAGAGGAACAGCCACGAGCGCGAGCGTTCCGACAATGAGATTACTTCTGCGAAGCATCAACGCGATTGTGCCTGCACTTGCCAGCGCGCCGAGCCATGACAGCAGTGCGTATCCTCCCAACCGAAATGCTACGTAGAAGATGAGTCCGGAGAGAGCAGGATAGACCCACGGTTGTCCTGAAGCCGTGTAGGAAAATACGTCGGTCGAGAAAACGTGATGATGCTCCGTGACCCAACGGCCAGACGCCATCTGCCATCCCAGATCAAAGTCCTGGACGGTATGCAATCCGGCGAGCAGCGCATAGAGGATGGCCAGCCCGGAGACGAACCAATAGATATAGAGTGGGACCGGCCGAGTCGCCGCCAGATCGGAAATTACTCCGGGCTGTTGGGAGTTGCTGGGCATCACAAGCGCGCTATCTCCGCGGAAATAGCGCGGGCGCTTGCCATTGTAAGGGATCGCCTGCGAACGAAAGGCCGAAGGCTGAGTAGAGGAGAAGTCTCTCGCGCGGCTTTCTCTCGATTGCTTAGAGGCCGTCGGCGGGTTTGCACAGCGTGTAGACCGAAGGCCTTAAGGTAGTGGTGCTGTTTCGAGAGGAATGGGTTGCGCTCCGATTTGCACCGCGGCGACGCCATTCAAACTGGTGACATTTCCGGTCACGTCGCGATACTCGGTATATCCGCCGGAGGGGGCGAGGCAACCGAGCGGTTCGTGAGGCGATCTTGCATTCCTCATTTTGTCAGGCGTTCCTCGTAAGTAGTGTTTCATCCAGAGTCGCAAGCTTTCAAAACCCGAAGGTCCACAATCAGTTGCGGATCCGATGAATGAGACTTGGCCAGTCGTCTCATTCTGTAGGATTTCTACGAACGACTTCGCTGTTTGGGCTAAGGTCGGTAAATCCAGCTCTTGGCAGTGCTCACTGCTGACGAATTGTCGCCTCCGAAAACGCGCGATGATCCATCCATCAACTGAATAACCGCAGGATCGTAGCGCGCGACATCCAGACTTCCAGAGACCGAATGAAATGATGCCGCCTTTGGATCGTAGATCTCAGCGGATTGCCCGCCTCCAACAATCAATACCCTTCCATCGAGCAGGAGAGTGGCATCGGGCAATTTCATTCGCCGTTCCGTCATATCGCCGGAGACAGTAAACGAGTGGGTGGCCGGATCGTAGATTTCTGTCGAAGCCAACGGCATCGTTCCTTTTGAGTCGGCTATGCCTCCGGCGATCAGGACCTTGCCGTCGGGGAGAAGCACGGCGGTATGCATCGACCTTTCCTGATGAAGATCGCCGCCGCGGGAAAATTGATTCGTTTGTGGATCGAAGATCTCGGTGGTCGTGAGCACGGAACGCTGGCCGCCAATCCCACCGACAACCAGCACGCGACCGTCGGAGAGCATCGTTGCCGTGTGGCGTACTCGTGCAGCCGACATATTGCCGACAAGCTTCCATTTTCCGGTCAGCAGATCGTAGGTTTCGGCGGAAGCGAGCGGCTGATGTCCATCCTCGCCTCCGATCAAAAGAACTCTTCCATCCCGCAATACGACCGCCACGGGATGAACGCGGCGAGCATGCATCTCTCCGCGCGTCGTGAATTTCTCCGTTTCATAGTCGTAGACCTCGCAACTGGAAAGCGGAACTCCTCCGCGAGTTGCTCCGCCGGCGAGCAAAATCTTACCGTCGGCAAGAGAGGCTGCGGCGTGACCTTCCCGCGGCACGGACATTTTCGTTCCCGATGAAAAAGTCTCGGTCGTCGGATCGTAAACCTCGGTGCTTGCTAGCACGACTCCGCGTTCATTCTTGCCACCGGCAATGAACACCTTGAAGTCGGGAAGAATTGTCGCACTGTGTCCCCCGCGGGCCGTCGTCATGTCGCGGCCCGGTGTGAGATGTCCTGTCGGAGGGCTTGGCCTTTTCGATGTGCTTTGTGATTCGGCGCAGCAGGGCAGCATGATGCAAACAAACACGAGGGTCGCAGTTCGCGATCGGATCGTCAGTTGCCTGCTCATTTCAGCGGGAAAAGATTGGACTCGAGAGCGATTGTATATGCAGGTTCTGCTGGGCGAGATTATGAGAGTTGATACTGCCGAAGGGTTGGGTGGGCTTTGCAGTCTTTTTTTCGAATGCAAAGCCCGGCCACTCGATTAGTTGACGGTCAATTGCGTTGTCACTGTGTGCGTCAAGTTGCCGCTGTTCGCGATGACCGTGATTGAATAAGTTCCCTGCGGCGTGCTCGTTCCGGCCGTAACCGTCAGCACAGACGCGCCGGAGGTCTTGATCGAATTTGTGCTCAGCGTCGCCGATAGCCCTTTGACCTCGGTGATGCCATCGAGCGTTAGGGTTGTAGTGCCGGTGAAATTCAGTGGCGTGAGCGTCAGGTTATACGTCGCTTTTCCGCCGGGTTTGACCGTCAGGATCGCGTTATCGATGGTGATCCAGAAGTCACTGCCGGACGCAGTGAGACTGCAAGCCGCTCCGGGATTTCCCGAGGGCGCGGCGAAAGTTGAACTGGAATCCTCACCTGTCGCGCTCTTCCATCCCGAGAAGCTGTCTTGCGTGCCATTCTTCGGCGTCGGCACAACGAATTCAGTGGTCGAGTTCGACGCGTTCCACCAGGTATTCTTCGAGGAATTCAACGTGGTCTGGAAGTCCGTCCAATCCGATCCGTTGAGGTAGCTATCTTTAAATAACACTTGGCTGCTTGTATTTCCCTGAATCGTGTTCGATGTATTTGTGAAGTTCTCAGTGAAGAGGGTCTTTGAAACTCCAGTCTCCCAGTTCTTCACGCTAATCCCGCCCTTGAGCCCGATGACGATAATCTGGCTCGGCGCATTGTTCATGAGCACACTATCGGTGATCGAAACTCCTTCCGAGTTGCGGACGACGACGCCCCCCACATTCAGCGGCGAAGTCTGGTTGCAGAAATAACTGCCGGAGAATGTGACCGGCCCCTCATCTTTCTCGAGAAACACTCCGCTCATCAGATTGCTGGTCGCATTCACGCCGCTCGTGCTGATGTTCAAATTGTCAGTGTCCCAATGAACTCCGTAAGCCTCGTTGAAGCTGATGGTCAGTCCGTCAATCGTGTCATCGTGCGCACCCCATGCATGCAGCCCGCCGGTGTTGCAGGCGTAGTAGGCGCCCTGCGCACCGCGCCAATTGTTGTAAGACGTTGTGTCCGATTGCCACAAGCCATACTTCGTCTGCGACTCCTGGAATCCGCTATCGCCGTTATGCTGCGAGGTGCTGTTTTCGACGGTGAAGTAGGTTGTGGGATTGGAAATGCTCAGCCCCTGGCCGTTGTTCCACTGAAAAGTGTCGGTGTCGAAGAGAATGTTGGTCGAAGTTCCCATCACCTGCACGGCCGCGGACGAGCGGCAGCTATTTGCATATTGAAAGGTCAAGCCGCGAATGACGATGTCTGATTTCTGCTGAATTGACAGGAGTGTGGACGTCGAAGCCACGTCGACTGTCGCCGTGCCCATGTTCGTTCCAGACGCCGGCCATACATAGATCTGCGCTCCCTGCTCATCAACATAAAACGTTCCGGCCACCATCTGGGGAATGGACATGACCTGCGTCAGGACGGCGCCGTTCACTGCAACCATTTCCTTTCGCATCATGATCTCCTGTTGAAATGGGCAGGAGCTCAATTGCGGACAGGTTCCCCACTGATTCAGCCAGCCGTTCGTATAGATGCTGTTGTTCTGCGAATACTTCGCCCAGCCGGTGTACAAGGTCGAGCCGCTCACGATGACTGTGCCATTGGTGGCCGCTTCAAACGTGATTGGCATCGTCGTGTCTTTCTTATTGTGGTTCAACGAAATGCTCTCGCGGTAAGTGCCAGGGTTAATCGTGACGCGCGTCCCTATGCCGCTCTGATTGTTGGTCTCCGCGACGGACGCCCCCTTGCCGATGGTCTTGAAGGGCTGAGCCTGGGTGCCGGGATTTGAGTCCGAGCCGTTTACTGCGTCCACATAGAGGAACGCGGTTTCCAAGCCCTCATTAATATTGGCCTGGGCAAAGGCGAAGTGCGATAGGAAGAATAGTGCCCCCAGAATAAAGACAGCGGATGCGCGCTTAAGCAAAGCGAAACCCTCCAGCAAAATGTTGGATTAATTCAAATTGGCCAGATGGAAAGCGGCTTCGGTTCACACAAATCTGCCGTTTCGGGCAGCCCCAGATTGCGCGAACTGGACAACCTTTGGATCAGACGATGGCGGTGCAGGAAGAATAACGAAATGGCGCGAAAGTTGGAATAGACAAACGACTTAAGCCCCACTCAGAAGGACATTACCCCGGCCTTGGCGGAAACAACAGGCATTCAAACGAGAAATCTCGTCTGAATGCCCGTGTTCGAACTGGATGGCTTCTACGACTACTGCAGCTTGCAAAGGTTCTGAATGTCGGTCGCAATTGTCGATGCACCGTCCGCAACGGATGGAATTGGGTGTGGGGCATCGGTCACGCAGGCCTGTGATTTGGTTGTGTTGGTGAGCGCATTTTCCCAAAGGAGACCCTGCTCGGGGGCTGACGTCAAGTCCTGTCCTCCCAACAACACGTTGACACTGGTGCTAGGAAATGTCGGCGGTTGGCCGCCAAGAATGCTATCCGACAGGAAGAGTCCAGCGGGAGGAGCGGTTCCATTGATTGCGTTGGAGCACATTGGTGTCGAGTAAGCGGTGTCAACGATGCCGGCCTCTTCGGTCGAGTAGCACACCGAGAGACCTTCTGCGGGGTCGCCAGGATTGCAAGTAAATTGCTGCTTCTGACAAATTGAATTCGACGGAGGAACACACGCTTCATCCAATCGCGACATCGGCGGCCCGCTGGTCTCTTCTACCATTGAGAAGATCGAATTCAGTCCATAGTCAGTCAGGGCGTAGGCGATCGCTCCTGATCCTCCGCTGTTTCCCGTCGCACATAGCGGTGCGCTCGCATTCGCGTTATGAATGTTCTGATAGACCCACTGGGCGGTCGTCGCGTATCGACAGGCGAGCCGGCGGACTCCACCCGGACCGGTCAGCCATCCATTCGGCGTCTGATCATTGAAAGGCGATCCAAACGATACCTGAACGGTTGTGAATCCCGCATCCAAAACGCTCTGGACGACGGATAGACCGCCGTTCGTGCTTCCACTGAAGAAGTCGGGCTCGTCGAAATCGTAGAGCTGGGTGCCACCGGTGCCGGTTCCAAACATCACCGTCCCAAGAGGGGTTCCGGTTGGCTGATTAACCTTGAGGTATACGGAGAAGTCTGCGACTCCCGGGCAAGAGGTGTTGACCTGATAGCAGGTGGAACTGGAGTTCGGAAGGCCGCCGCCAAACGTAGGACATGTAATGCTCGTGCCCTGGGCCGTGCCCAAAGGATCGGTCTGTGTAATCGTTATGTTGGCAGAGGCCGTTGCCGCCGAATTCGCTTGAGATGTAACGGATACAGTGACATTCAAAGGAAAGCTACCGGTCGTCGGGGCAATGTAAAGACCGTTCGAATCGATCGTTCCGCCGTTCTGGGTCGTTACGGCCCAATTGACCCCCTGATTCCCGGAGGTTCCTGTCGCGGTTGCCGAGAACTGCCAGTTAGCTCCGGACCCAATCTGAGATGGAAACGCTGCGATCGTGACTGTAGGTGTCTGTCCCCCGCCGCCACCACCGGAGTTGCTTGTTGAAGAACTGCCGCCGCAGCCTGCCAGGGATAACGTCGCCAACGTCACAATCAGGCAAGTAAGGGGGGACGACGCAGAAATTCGCACTAACACCTCTCTGGGCAATACATTCATGAGGAAGCTTTCAGACGACGCGGGCGACAACCCTGCCCGCTATTCACTTCAACCGGCTCGACAGCCCCGCCGGCACCGATATTCAGATGCAAAAAGACAAACTTCAGGCGAACTCAGATGGACCTGTCAGGCGTATTTTCACAGGTGTGCAAAAGTTTTTGATCTCTTTGACGGAGGGTTAATCAAATGTCGATTATTCCTTTAAAGACAATGGCTTAGGTGCTTGGGGTATGCTATCCTGTTTTTGGGTTACTTAGGATTAATGTGCAAAAACTTTCAACTTGGCGAACGGCCAGAAATTTGATTTACTGATGGAACACAGCTCGGCTGTAAATGTAGCGGTCCCCCTCTGATTTTTTGAGCTCTCGTATCCCCCGCGTTCCGAAGTAGCGAGTTCTGTACTTTGAGATCCATGACGGCAACACTGTCTTTTCAAAAGCGAACCGGGGAACCAAATAATCCACAGCTAGAGATGAAATCTTTCAGACGACAAATCCTTGGGAGAAAACAGCAGCTATGAATGCGTCCGTGCCCGACTTTGAAGTAGGTATTCTTGGAGGCGGCCCTGCAGGTTCCAGTATGGCCGCATATCTGGCGAAAGCCGGCGTGAACTGCGTTGTTTTTGAGCGGGAACTGATGCCGCGGGAGCACGTAGGAGAGTCGCTGGTACCATCGTCGACCCGCGTGTTCAAAGATCTCGACTTCCTGCCGAAGATGGAAGAAGCGAAGTTTCCCCACAAGTTCGGCGCTGCGTGGACTGCTGCCTCTGACGCCAAGGTCTATAACATGGACTTCGGCGGCGTCTCTGCCGATTGCCACGTTGATATCCGATTCGCGGAGCGTGAGCAGGCTGGCGTTGGCCAGAACTACACCTACCATGTGGACCGCAGCAAGTTCGACCTGATGCTGCTGCAGCATGCCAATCAGCTTGGTGCCAAGGTGTATGAGGGAATCGGCGTCAACGGCGTTGACTTCACGAATCCGAACCATGCCACCGTGAAATACACGATGGGCAAGAAGGAAATGTCGACGACCTGCAAGATCGTCGTCGACGCCACGGGCCGCAAGACGCTGCTCGGCAACCAGCTGAAGTGGCGCATTCAAGACAGCATGTTCGATCAATACGCCATCCACACTTGGTTCGATGGATACGACCGCCGCTGCATGGCTTCGAACAAGCAGACCCAGGGCGACTTCATCTTCATCCACTTCCTTCCGATCACCAACACTTGGGTCTGGCAGATTCCGATCACCGAGACCATCACCAGCATCGGCGTAGTCACCCAAAAGAAAAATTTCGCCAAGAGCAAGGAATCACGCGAGAAGTTCTTCTGGGAGTGCATCAAGAGCCGCCCGGAGCTGTACGAAGGCCTGAAGGCGCAAGGTTCGGAGCAGGTAAAGCCGTTCAAAGACGAAGGCGACTACAGCTACGCGATGAAACAGATCGCTGGCGATCGCGTGGTGCTCGTCGGTGATGCGGCTCGCTTCGTCGATCCGATCTTCTCGACCGGCGTCAGCATCGCTCTGAACTGCTCGCGTTTCGCGCACAAGGACATCCTGAAATCTCTCGAGACGGGCAACTTCAGCCGCGAGTCGTTCCAGGAATACGAGACCACCCTCAAGCGTGGTACCAAGAACTGGTACAACTTCATCACCGTTTACTACCGCTTGAACGTTCTGTTCACGGCGTTCGTGTCAGATCCTCGCTATCGCCTCGACGTTTTGAAACTCCTGCAAGGGGACGTCTATGACGATGCCGAGCCAGCAGTGCTGACCCGGATGCGCAACATTGTCCGGCAGGTTGAAAAAGACCCGAATCATGCTCTGCACGGCTTTCTCGGAGATCTGACTGCCGATGCGTTCGTGGAACAGGCTTCGGTCTAGGAAAGAGCGCGGGCCTTTCGGTCCGCGCGTCCGATCACCGGCTGTCCTTGAACGGGCGGCACAGACAGAGAGAATTGGGAGACCTAGGGAAATGAATCATTCAGTGCCGGATTTTGATGTAGCGATTATCGGCGGAGGCCCCGCCGGAGCGAGCATGGGTTGTTACCTCGCGAAGGCTGGAGTAAAGTGCGTAATCTTTGAACGCGAGTTGTTTCCGCGGCCGCACGTGGGCGAGTCCTTGGTTCCTTCTTCGACCCGCGTATTCAAAGACCTCGACTTCCTGCCGCAGATGGAAGCAGCGAAATTCCCGCACAAATTCGGCGCGGTTTGGACGACCAACGATCAGAATCCCGGCTATGTCCACGACCTCGAAGGTCTGGCGCCGGATTACAACGTCGATATTCGTTTTGAAGAGCGGAAGCAGGAAGGTATGGAGGACCGCAACTACACCTACCACGTAGATCGCGGCAAGTTCGACCTCATGCTCCTGCAGCACGCCCACCATCTCGGCGCTACCGTGTATGACGGCGTCAAAGTCGCGCGCGTCGACTTCGGACCGGAACATCCAGAGGTTTATTTCACCATCGGCTCGAAGGAGATGAGCGTCAGCTGCAAGATGGTTGTTGATTGCAGCGGCCGTCAGACCTTCCTGGGCAACCAACTTAAGCTGAAGGTGAAAGATACCGTGTTCGACCAGTACGCGATTCACTCCTGGTTCGACGGGTACGATCGAAAGGTTTTCGCCAAGCGCGATACGAACCTGGACTACATTTACATCCACTTCCTGCCGATTTCGAACACTTGGATCTGGCAGATTCCGATTACCGATACGGTTACCAGTCTCGGCGTGGTTACCCAGAAAAAGAACTTCGCGAAATCGAAAGAGGATCGCGAGAAGTTCTTCTGGGAGACTGTAGCGAGCCGTCCTTTGATTGAGGAGACGCTGCGCAAGTCAGACCGAGTTCGTCCTTTCAAAGAAGAAGGCGATTATAGCTATGCCATGAAGCAGCTCGCTGGCGACCGGTTTATGCTGGTCGGCGACGCGGGCCGATTCGTGGATCCAATCTTCTCGACCGGCGTAAGCATTGCGCTCAACAGCTCGCGCTTCGCGCACAAGGACATTCTTTCGGCTCTGGAGAAGAATGATTTCTCGCGGCAAGCATTTTCGGACTACGAGACCAAGCTGCGCCGCGGCACGAAGAACTGGTACGAGTTCATTTCGGTTTACTACCGGCTCAATGTACTGTTCACCTACTTCATCAGCGACAAGAATTACCGGCTCGATGTCCTCAAACTCCTCCAGGGAGACGTCTACGACGAGGACGCGCCCGAAGTGCTGACCAAGATGAAGGAGATGGTCGCAAAAGTCGAGCAGAACGACAAGCACCCGTGGCACAAGCTGTTGGGGGATCTGACCTCTGACGCGTTCCGTCCGACGCTCTAGCCCCCTGTCAGTGCTATTGGCTGATCAGCCGCTTTAGGAGAAAATACGAGGAAGTCCGTTAAATTGGACTTCCTCTCCTTCACTCTCGGTCGGGGAATCAAGCAATTCGAATGTCGCGCACGAGCCGCAAATTCGTTGTTGCGTACATTTTGCTGGTGGGATTGCCACTGCTCGCACTCGCTGGCGTTCTTAGAAGTGGCCGGACCCTTTCCGCCCCGTTATCCGTCGAGGGAACCTGGAAGATCGACGTGGATGCGAAAAGCATCGCGTCAAACCCATGTACCGCAACCCTGCTCAGTACACCTCTTACGATCTCGCAGTCCGGTAAGAGCTT
Organism: uncultured Acidobacteriota bacterium; assembly: GCA_963787685.1. Taxonomy (GTDB): domain Bacteria; phylum Acidobacteriota; class Terriglobia; order Terriglobales; family Acidobacteriaceae; genus Sulfotelmatobacter. The sequence goes on along the minus strand of CAWBED010000013.1, from coordinate 69,271 downwards.
GGTCGTTTCCGTCGGAAAATCCAAAACCGAGTCAGGCACAATCGAAGGAACGACACTCACCGCGGCATTCGCTCCGGGCGCCGACCCTGTCTCAGCGGGCTGCAATAGTGGTCAAAGCTTGGCACTGACGGCCGTGGTCGATCCCAAGGCACAGCCAAGATCTTTAGCCGGTTCGTTGTCCGTGGCTGGATGTGACTCTTGTGCACCTGTTGAGTTTCGCGCAGTGCGTCAGCCGCGCCCTCAAGGCGGAGGTGCGCACTAGATGCCAAACCTCTTTATTTTGACCCTTCAGCTTGCCGTCGTTCTCGCGGCTTGCCGTCTCACGGGAGAATTGTTCCGCCGCATTCATCAGCCTAAAGTCGTCGGCGAGATGTTCGCCGGCATCATGCTGGGTCCGTCGTTGTTGGGCTGGGTTGCTCCCCATCTTTCGGCATATTTGTTTCCGCCATCGAGCCTTGGATTTCTGAATGCTTTGAGCCAAGTTGGGGTTGTGGTTTTCATGTTTTTGGTTGGCCTCGGCATCAACCCAGGAGAACTCAAGAAGGAAAGCCACGCCGCAGTTCTCACCAGCCACGTCAGCATTACGGCGCCGTTTGTCTTGGCCGCGTTTCTGGCTCTCTATCTGTATCCCCGGCTCTCAGACGATGGCGTGAGTTTCACCAGCTTCGCGCTATTCATGGGATCGGCGATGAGTATCACCGCATTTCCGGTACTGGCGCGAATCCTCGCCGAGCGGAACATGCTGGCTAGCCGGCTGGGTACGGTCGCTATTGCCTGTGCCGCCGTCGACGATGTGACCGGTTGGTGCATCCTCGCCTACATCGTCGTCCTAATTCGCTCGGCTCATTCGTCCACCTCTATTTGGGTTACGATCGGCGGCATCCTGGTATTTGGTCTGGCGATGATTCACGGCGTCAGGCGACTGCTGCGCGGATTCGAAACGGCCTACCGGAAAAAGGGCGCTCTCAGCGAAAACTTGCTGGCCTTGATGATGCTTCTGGTCCTCGCATCATCGCTGCTCACCGAATACCTGGGCATTCATCTTCTCTTCGGCGCGTTTCTTATGGGCGCGATCATGCCGAAAGAGCACCGGTTTGTGCGATACGTCCTCGATCGCTTCGAGACGATCACCGTCACGCTGCTTCTTCCATTATTCTTCGCATTCACTGGATTGCGCACAAACATCGGCCTGGTCAAGGGCCCGCAAATGTGGATGTACTGCGCCCTGATTATTCTAGTGGCGACTGCCGGTAAACTTGGCGGATCGACGCTGGCTTCCTGGTTGAGCGGCATGCCCTTGCGAGAGGCGGCTGGCCTGGGCACGTTGATGAATACGCGCGGCCTGATGGAACTCGTCATCCTCAACATCGGACTAGACATCGGCGTCATCTCGCCAGCGCTGTTTTCGATGATGGTCATCATGGCGCTGTTCACGACCTTCATGACCACGCCAGTTCTGCGGCTGATTTGCGCCAAGGAACTGGACGAAAGTTCTGCCGCGATCGCTACGAAACCCGCCACCGGTGAGTCCTTGAGTCTCAACGAGACCGAATACGTCGCCTGAGATCGAGCGCCTAACCCCGCGACAGCGTTTCTAGGCATCGCTGGATGCGATAGCCAAATCATCCACAAGACAAGGCGATGACGAGCCCCGGTGAAAACGAGATGGATGCCGTCATGGGAAGGCTTCGGACGGTTTCCAAGCTCCTCTTGCGATCCCGACGACTAGCTTATCGGGGAGAAGCATTTGACGGACGCATTACACAGTAACCAGTGTTGGACTAGGGATTGTCTCCCATCCTGCAAATGCTGTTAACGAGAGTAACCTTGACGCTTCCTCACTGCCCAAAGTGGCTCGCGAAAATGCGAAGCGAATATACTCGATTGGCGAGGAAGAGCACCGCGGCCAACCATTGTCGACGGATCTCTTCGACACGGTCCTGCGTCTGAGGAGAAGTCGATGATGTCGAAGCGAGAGTTGAACGTCGAAGTTACTTCGCCGGCTTTTCTGTCGGCTGTTGTTTTGGTCTTGATGTTGAGCACGGCACGGCTGGTATGGGCGCAGAATGCCAATACTTCGTATCCGAGCATGGCACCGGTGGCGCAATACATGATTGCGAGCCGTGATGCGGAGATCGCGTTGGCGCGGAGCGCGGCTCCGGAATCGATCTCAGGCGATGCCGAGATTTTTGTGCTTGGAGCCCACACGTACGAATCGGCGGTCAAAGGGAAGAACGGATTCGTGTGCATGGTGCTGCGGTCGTGGACTGCGGGGATTAATGATCCGGACTTTTGGAATCCAAAAGTGCGCGCTCCGATCTGCTTCAACGCGCCGGCCGAGCGAACTTATGTTCCATTCGTGACGAAGAAGACCGAGTTGATCCTTGCCGGACGGTCGAAAGCAGAGATGTTTGAAAGTATCAAGGCCGCCCTCGACAAAGGGGAACTGCCGATGCAAGAGATTGGCGCGATGTGCTACATGTTGTCGAAGGACGGGTACTTGGGCGACCCGGTGCAGCATTGGCATCCGCACGTGATGTTTTTTCTTCCGCAAGTGAAGGCTGAGGCCTGGGGTGCAGGTCTCGCCGGCTCTCCGATTTTGGCGGGACTCGATCCAGAGGATCGGCTGACCGTGTTTTTGATTCCGGTCGGCAAATGGTCGGACGGAACGCCGGATGCTGGAGCGGGGCACTGAGGCAGCAGATCGCTGGAAAGTGAAGGGCGAGCCGACCGAATCAAGCCGAACGGCTCGCCTCTGAAAAAGATAACGCTACTTGTTAGGAAAGAGTCTCAAAGTGTTTGTCGCATCATCCACGTAGTAGAGTCCCGCACTGTTGACGAAGGCGACGCCGAACAGTGCCCCTGACCCGGGCGGATTGCCGCTGTTGTCCAACAGCGTTTTTCCGATTTGCGTTCCGGACGGGGAAATCAGCACCATAAAGCCATCATCGCCATTGGCCGCACTGATGTTTCCCGTTGAGGTGAGCGTCAGTCCGAGCGGATCATTCAGCGAATGACCACTCAAGACGGTGGTGCCCGTTCCGGCAGAAGAGGTGCGGATCAGGGCATTGGAAATGGAAGCGATCCGGTTGTTAACGCTGTCGGCAACGTACAGCGTCGAACCGTCTGCACCCAGGCAAACGCCTGTCGGTCCGATCACCAGCGCGGCGGGATCGGTTTTCTCGGAGAATGCAGAACCAATGGTGGTCGTGGACTGCAAACTCGGCATGGATCCGTTTGCAATCGCCAGGTTCAGGCGCAGAACGGTTCCGCGATTCACGACATTGCCACCGCCAGCAACTGTTCCATTCAACACGTTGGTTACGAACAGTGATGCAGTGCTGCCGCTATCGGACACCGTCATATCCCAAGGGCCGTTGATCCCGTGTCCGGAGAATGTCTCGACCACGGTGCCATTGCTGTCGAGAACGAGCAGGCATCCAGCCTTGGCAGTGGCGGAGGTTCCATCGGTGGTTGGCAGGCTGCCCACGATGACCCATCCGGTCTTGAGGACGACCAGCGCAGTGGTCAGGCCGATTCCGCCTGGGCAGCGGCCCGGCAGCATTGCGGAACTGATCTGGGCGAACTGGCTGACGGTTCCGCTCGGCGAAATCTGCACAATCGTGGTGCCAGTCCCTTGCAGATTTGCGCTGTTGTTGAAATTGCTGACGAGAAGGTTTCCTGCCGTGAGCGTACCAACAGTCGCAGGTACGACAAAAAGCCCGTATGGATTCACATCGCCATTGCTTGGAACTGTGGAAGCGATGGTTTGAAGGGTTGAGGCATCGGCTGTGGCCAGCAGTGCACTGACCGCACAAAAAAGAATGAGGGCCCGCGAAAGGCGAGCCCGACAAAGTGGAGCAAAAGTGTTCATGGTCAGATTACCTCCTGAATGGTGATATGCATCGTGGGGGCCCGACTAGAGAGCCACACGGCTCACCGCAGTCAGAACGTATGTTGCGGGTAGTGCTCCAGAGGGATTGTCACTAGATTGTTAAATCTGCAGAGATGAAAAAGTTTGCACCAGCGGAGAAGATACCTCAGCTACTTTGAGCATCGTTACTTTATCGACGCATCTTCGCGACTCTATTCTTCGCGTCTCCATAAAGCGATACCGTCGACTCCAAGGGCGAGCATTCCCAAAGAAGGGTCGATGGTCCTGACTTCGCTTTCCGAATCATCCGGCACGACCGATGTCTCCCCTGCATTGAGCGGCTTGTTGGCGACCGTTTCGTAGGCGTAGGCAGTAATCGTGCTCTCGAAGCTTCCAGGGACGTTTACGGAAAGGCGAATCCAGCCGAAGTGTGTCTTGCCTTCAATCAAAAATTTCACACCCAGATAACGATTCGAGACCAAGTACCAGTTGCCGTCGTATCCAAAGGTTGAGTCGTGGTTGCTTTTGTGCTCAATCGCAATTTGACCTTTCGCGCTGGAAAAGTGCGCCGCTGGTCCGATTTTCGCGCCGCGAACCAGGGCGGAAGCATAGGGTCCGAGCCGCCCATAGTTGGCAGTCTTGTGCCCCATCACCTTTCCGCCCGTCAGAGCTTTGGCAACCAGAGTAGTGTGATGTTGGCAGCAAGTTCCTGTCGATCCGCCCTGGAAAGAGAACTCAAAATCCGGAATGCCATCGCTGTTGAGGTCAATCGAGACAGGCTCGGTGATCGAAACTAGCTTCTTAGTGACGACAACCTTGCCCTCGGCGGGCTGAATCAACGCCAGCATTGTGACACCAGCAGCGGCCGCCGCCAAGGAATAAACGTTCAGGCGTTGGTCAACGGTTAGAGAGCCTTTTCCTCGAGGCGATTTGCAATTCATCTTGATCCTCCCGAAAAGTCTACCGCTATGTCTCTGGCCGAAATCCCGGCTGGGGGTTCGTCGCTGATGCCATGGGGCGTCCCTGATTCCCAGCATCACGAGCTTCTGTCTGGAAGAGTGAAAAAGGTCTCGAGTAAAGAGAGGGGCGACCCACTGAACTCGACTCTTGCCCGGGAATTGATTCTTGTCAATATTTCGGGGCTGGCCTGTGAGTGGCCCGTAGTCGACGGAGTAAGTCTCTCTTTTGCACGTAGTTATGAGATCTTATTGCCTGCTTCTATAACACGATAGCCGCGCATTATTGATGACGATGGGTGAACCCTGTCGCCCTTGCCGTCTAAAGTTCAGCCGATCTCGCTGAGCGCCACGCCGAGTAGTCTGGGTAATGCTGTCGCGACCAAAAGAAAGACGGAGAAAAAAGTGCGAACGCGCTGAAGAAGTCCCAGTAAGTCCGGGTAAAGCCTTGCGCATCGAAGTGGACCGAGCGCATTAACCCAATAACCGCGTCCGCTCCCCGGTTCGGATTATTCTGTCGAAACCACAGAGATGCTCGTTGACATGGCTTCTGAGTTGGGTCAGAATTGCGGCCCGTTCGGCGAATGAGCATGATTTTTCGTTTTCCCCCACTGCCGAACATCTCTCGGGCTGCGTTCCTGCAAAATTCTTTGGGAAGTGGAGACACCGTGTTTAATCGAATGCTCCTTGCCGTCGTCGCGCTTGCACTCGCCTCATTTGCACAGGCACAATCCTTCACCTTCAGCACGGTCGCCACCCTCACGAGTAACGAGGCGTTCCCGAACTCTCCTTTGATCCTCGACTCTTCAGGAAATTTCTGGGACTCCACATTCGGGGGCACCGTGACTCTTGGAGTTATTTACGAGGTCACTAAGGCCGGTGTCGTGAGCGATATCTACTTTTTCGGCGACAGTACTATCGACGGGGACTTTCCAAGTTCGTTGGCCCGCGATTCCGCAGGAAATCTTTACGGTACGTCGAATGGCGGTGACTTCAGCGATGGACTGATTTTCAAAGTCAGTCCCTCCGGCGAATTTACACAATTGCACAGCTTTACGAATTCCGAAGCGTCCGATTCCGGCTCAGAGCCCGTAATCCTGGATGCGGCGGGAAATGTTTACGGTGCAGGCAACGGCGGCAAGCTGTCAGGAGGCGCCGTCTTCAAAGTCGAACCTGGCGGAGCTTACAGCACCCTTTACAACTTCTGCAGCCTCAAAAACTGCGCCGACGGGGACACCCCCAATGCGCCAATTCGCGATAAGGCCGGAAATATTTACGGCAGCACTTACTTCGGTGGGAACGCGGGATGCGGGGGATGTCAGACCGGGGATGGCGTTGTGTACAAAGTCGAGGCTAGCGGTGTTCAGAGCGTTCTGCACACATTCAAAGGTGGCTCCAGCGACGGAGCCAACCCGAACAATAAGCTGAAGCAGGACACGAAGGGCAACCTCTATGGCACCACGGCAACTGGAGGCACACACGGCGCTGGGATCGTGTTTAAGGTGAGCTCGACGACTGGCGAAGAAACGGTTCTCCATAACTTCTGTTCTTCTTCCAAGTGTGCGGATGGCCAGTTTCCCTTCGGCCCCGTGGTGCTCGACGCATTAGGAAACGTCTACGGAACCGCGTTGGGAAGTAACCACAATTCCGTGGTCTGGGAAGTGACTGCAGCGGGAAAGGGATTGGTCGCTTATACCTTTCCGGGAGCTACGACGGCCGGCGCACTGACTATCGACTCGGCCGGGAACCTTTACAGCACGTACGGAAACCAAAGTTCCTTTCCGGCCATATTTAAGCTGACGCTTGTGAAATGAGCAGTTCGAATCTGTCCGGCGTGAACATCGAATCAGATGTATCGGCTGGACCGATGGCCATGATCATCGACGGCCACGAGGAGTTCACCAGAGATTCGGACGGAAATGACGTCAATCAGTTCTGGGAGCGGAGATACTCAAGTTGCTTCCCAATAAGGACTCCTATTCGTAGCGCAGAGCGACGATGGGATCGACCTTGGCGGCGCGCCGGGCCGGGATGTAACAAGCGGCGAGCGCGACTACGGTCAGGAGCAGAGCAACTCCGGCAAAGGTGACTGGATCGGTAGCGCCAACGCCGTATAAGAGACTCGCCATAAGGCGCGTGAGGCCGAGAGCCGCAGCCAGTCCGATTGCGACTCCGATGGCGGCAAGTTTTCCGCCCCGGCCCAAGATCAAGAGAAGAATATCCCGTTGGTGCGCTCCCAACGCCATGCGGAGCCCGATCTCGTTGGTGCGCTGCCCAGCGATATAAGAGATGACGCCATAGATTCCGAGGCTGGCAAGCAACAGCGCCAGCACCGCAAATATAACGAGCAAAATCATAGAGAACCGGCGGGAGGCCATGGAGTCGGAAATATGCGATTCCATGGTTTGTGTGTCGAAAATAACCTGCTGAGAGCTCATCTGCGCATTCATGCGGCGGATGGAATCGAGCAGCCCTGCCGAGTTGCCTTCTGAACGCACCACCACCCCCGAACCCATTGGAGTCATCGCCACAAAATCATCCGGCATTTGCATGCACGGGATATAAAGGCCGGACCGCAGCGACTGCTGGTCATCAGTGTCGAGGCCCCACTGCTTGACATGTCCCACCATGCCGACGATCTCCGCTGGCCGGTCAAACCTGTCTATGTGGATGCGCTTGCCCACTGGATTCTGGCCCGGAAAATATTTGCGTGCGAACACTTCATCGACTACGACCACTAGCGGTGTGTGCTCGTTATCCTGGGCAGTAAAGAATCGGCCGCGCAGCAGCGGAATTCCCATGGCCTTCAGGTAGCCGGGTTCGACGATGTAGTCGATGGCCCAGTTCATGTCGTTCTTGTTTGCGGGTTTGGGTTGACCTTCGAGCCAGAAGAGTTGTTCGTCGTCGCCGCTCAATGGGAGTGCGCCCCAACTCTGGGAGACCGCCTCGATGCCCGGAACTGCGGCGAGCTTGTCATCGAAATCACGGAAGGCGGCGCGGATCGCGTCTGGTTTGGCGTGCACCACGGAGGGTGGAAGCGCAAGCCCAAAGGTAAGCACATTACGCGCGTTAAAACCGGGGTCGACGCTCCACAGCTTCAGCAGGCTACGGATGGTCAATCCCGCTCCGATCAGCAGCACCAGAGCGAGAGCCATCTCGGAGACGACGAACACACTCTGCATGCGATGGCGGGTTCCACTTGCTCCCCTGCCGCCTTGCTTGAGCGTTTCGTGCAGATCCGGCTGGGATGTTTTGAGCGCAGGCGTAAGTCCAAAAAGAACTCCCGCGAGCAGCGAGAGGCCAGCCGTAAAGATCAGCACGCGGAAATCAAGCCCGACCTGCTCGACGCGAGGCAGAGCCGCAGGCAGTGCTCTCATTGCTGCGCCTGTCCCCCAGGCCGCAAGCAGCAAGCCCAATCCTCCGCCGGCCAGAGCGAGCAAAATGCTCTCGGTAAGCAATTGGCGGACGACTCGTCGCTGGCTTGCGCCAAGTGCCGCGCGAACTGCAAATTCGCGTGTCCGCTTGCTTGCGCGAGCTAATAACAAATTGGCGACATTCACGCAGGCAATCAGAAGCACGAAGCCGACCGATGCCAGAAGCATTAGCAAGAGAGGCCGGATACTTCCAGTCATTTGTTCCTTGAGCGGCCTCAGGTTCGCGCTGATCCCTTTATCTGCATCGGGAAAAGCTTCCGCGAGACTGCGGGTCACTCCGTCCATGTCGGCGCGCGCTTGTTCGATAGTCACGCCGGCTTTGAGCCGGCCGATGCCATGGAATCCCAGTCCCGCGGAGCGTTCCAGCAGTATCGGATTACTCCACTGGCCGATTGGCGCATAGATCTGACTGTCTCTGAAGCCTGGAATGTCGAGTTGAAGATTGGACGGAATCACTCCGATGATGGTGTAGTCTCTTCCGTCCAGCGTAATGTTTGTCCCCAAAATATCGGGCTTAGAGCTGAATTTGCGCTGCCATAATCCCGCGCTGATGAGCGCGACCGGACCGGCGCCGACGGGCTCCTCCGCTTCGGTGAATGTGCGCCCAATGACGGGCCTTACTCCCAGCACAGCAAAAAAGTCAGAAGAGATGAATTCGCCGGTGACCTGCTCAGCTTCGCCAATGCCTGTCAGGCTGAAAGCGTAAGCGCGAGCGAGGGCTAGCGACGAGAAAGTGTGATTCTCTTTTCGCCAGTCGCGAAAGTTTGGATAAGAGATGGAGCCGCCCTCAAAATTCGGTTTATTTTCATGGAGCGTGACCAACTGATCCGGTTGAGGAAACGGCAGCGGGCTTAACAATACGCCATTGACCACGGAAAACAGTGCCGTGTTCGCACCAATGCCGAGCGCTAGAGTCACGACTGCTACCGCCGTGAAGCCAGGACTCTTTTTCAGCATTCGAAAGCCAAAGCGCAGATCTTGCAATAGAGTTCCCATCATCAGCCTCGAGATCTTAGGTGTGGGGCAACATCACCATAGGACTGAGCTCTGGGAGCAAGGCTCGAACCAAATCGTATGCCGCGGTAACTTACTCATTGTGAAGAAAGATGGAACGGGACAAGTGGTTAGAAGGCGGATTGTTCTGTCCGTCTGAGGATATTTCTGTCCGGAAACGAACAGCGTCGCGGGCCCTTGCAAAATACGCTAGGACGGCTCACCGAACTTCTTGGGTCTTTCCTTAAGCCCCAGAAAACCCATTAGTTCAACAGCTTTTTCAGGTCGCTCCAGTGGATGGGGATGATGTGATTTTCGTCTAACGCATTTTTGAAATCGGGGCTGGTGATGACGTCGTAGTCACGCTGGCGCCACGCCGCTCCGTAGTCGGGGTGGTCGACGGCGACGGCTTGGAATTCTGCATCATCGTGGGCGAGGTGGACGATGAATTCGGTCAGGCCTGGCTTCAGATTCTTGATCGCGTCCAGATAAAACTCCTTCCAATCGGCTGCTGGCACGTTGGGTCCGGCGATCACGACGGAATCCAGAAGGATGTCTTTGTTGGAAAAGGCCGCGCGCAGAGCGGGAGTTGCGTTGGGTCCGAGCATTCCTAGGAAGGGCAGTTTGTACTCGTGTGCGACTTTGACATAGACGGCGACAAGGTCGGGGCGCGAGAAAAGGACTCCCATGTGGCTGTCGAGGTGTGTCGGATGAATGCCCATGGCAATGGCGTGTTCGACCTGGGCGCGAATTTCGCGTTCGGCTTCGTCGGCCTTGATGTGCTGCACGGCTGGACCGGACTCGGGCCAAAGGTATCCGGAGGGATCGAGGAGGCTCGGAACCTTGTCTTTCGATTCGATCGGACCCCAGCGATAAGTTTTCCATTCGCTGGTGAGTGTGAGGTGAAGGCCGAGGTCGGCGTCGGGATGAGATTTGGCATAGTCGGCAACTTCGGTGAGCCAGGGACAGGGAACCATGATGCTGGCGGAAGTGGCAGCGTGTTGGTTGAGGGCGTCGAAGCTGGCGATGTCTTCAGAGTGGGCGACGGCCAGGTCGTCGGCGTGGATGATGAGGAGTTTGGAATCGCGCGGATAGCCCAGGCGTTCGGCGAGGGTTTTGGTTTGGGCTCCGCAATGGGGCACGATAAGCAAAAAAAGTGCAAACGCGACACTTACCTTTCGCATGGAGGCTCCGTTAAAACGAGACAGGGTATCACGGGTTAGCAAACCTTTCACCACGGGGGACGCAGAGGAGCGCAGAGGACATCGCAATAACGACTTCTGCGGAAAGCTAAGCGATTTCGCTTTTGCCGGTGCGGGACATTAACTGCTGGATCGCTTCTTTGGGGGACTTTCCTTCGTGAAGGATGGCGTTCATCTGTTCGGTGATGGGCATTTCCACTCCACGAGATTTTGCGAGGCCGACGGCGGCGGTGGTAGTGAAGACTCCTTCGGCGACCATGCCGTGCATGGCGGCGATGATCTCCGGGAGCTTTTTGCCGCGGCCGAGTTCGACGCCAACGCTGCGATTGCGTGAGAGACCTCCGGTGCAGGTGAGGACGAGGTCGCCGAGACCGGCGAGTCCGGCCATGGTTTCGGCGCGGCCTCCGCAGGCGACGACGAGGCGCGTCATTTCGGCGAGGCCACGAGTGATGAGGGCAGCTGCGGAGTTGTGTCCGAAGCCGAGACCGTCCGAGATGCCAGCGGCGATGGCAATGATGTTCTTGAGCGCGCCTCCGAGCTCGACGCCTACTACGTCAGTATTGGTGTAGACGCGAAAAGTGGCGTCCGAGAATTCCTGCTGAATTGTACGCAGGAGTTGCTGATCTTGCGACGCGATGGTGATGGCGGTGGGATCTCCACGAGCGACTTCCTGCGCGAAGGATGGTCCGCTGAGGGCCGCGATTCGGACGTCAAAATCCCCATGCTCAAGTTGGGCGCTCATTACTTGGCGGATCACTTCGGTCATTCGCAGAAGCGATTCTTCTTCGAGGCCTTTCGTTGCACTCACGATCAGGGCCCGCGGCGGGATGAGCGGGCGCATGCGTTCGAAGAGGCGGCGGCAATGCTGCGAGGGCATGACACTCACGACGATCTCCGCGTATTTGAGCGTGGCGGCGAGATCGTTGCTTGCGGAGACAGATTCGGGGATCGCGCGGCCGGGGAGAAATCTTTCATTCACATGCTGGCGCGCGATCGATTCGCAGACGTCGAGTTCGTGCGCCCAGAGGCGGACGCGGTGGCTACCTTTGCGTCCGAGGACGATGGCGAGTCCGGTGCCCCATGCGCCTCCGCCGATGACGGCGATCTGGCTCATCTATTTGCCCTCATGATTGCGGCCCACGGAGAAACGGGGCTCGGCACCAGAGAGCAGGCGGCGAATGTTTTCGTGGTGACGGACGATGATGAGCGCGGCGGCGGTGGCGATTAGAGCGATAACGATTGGATCGTGCGAAACATTCAAGAGGCAGACAGAGATTGGGAATGCGGCAGCGGTGACGATAGACCCGAGGGAGATACGGCGTGAGAGGAAGACGACCACGACAAAGATGATAACCGCGACGAGCACCGCGAGCGGGCTAAAACGGAGAAATGCTCCGAGAGCCGTGGCGACGCCTTTGCCTCCGCGAAATTTGAGCCAGAGCGGGAACATGTGTCCGGCGATCGCGAACAGCGCGGCAGTGGCCATCATTTCGCGAAGGTGGGCCTCGCTTTCCAGAGCAGAAATCTTGGTAGCAAACTCGACGGCGAGAAATCCTTTAAGAGCGTCGAGAAGGAGGGTGAGGACGCCGAGCGCGGGCGACTTGCGTGAGACGTTGGTCGCGCCGATGTTGCCGCTACCGGTCGTGCGAACATCTTCTCCACGAAAGATGCGGACGAGGAGATATCCGAAGGGTATGGAGCCTAGCAGGTAGCTGACCGCGGCGATAAGGAGGAGTTGGGACATGATCTTGCTAGTTTTAAGTCTCCACTCAAACCTCGCAAAGTGCGCGACGTTTGAATGGGCAGCCGTTTCTTACAGCTGCAATGAAAAGCTTGCGAGCTTGGTGTACTTCGATCCTTTCGGCGAGAGGTGGCTTTGGTACAGAAAGAACTCGCGGGGCGTCATAGTACCAAACTCTGGAACCGATAGAGCGGCCAGCTTTTCCTGGAGGCGCTGGAAGGTTCGATTGGGGCCGTCTTTGCCGCTTATGCGCGGGGAGCCCGAGGCTCCGCGACCGCGTGCCAGCGTGAGGTGCGGGCTGAAGGGACGGTCTTCTTTCGGAATTCCCAGCGAGGGCATTGTGTCGTCGATCGCAGCTGCGAGTGCGACTAGTTCGGGGCCGGAGGCCATACCGATCCAGAAGACACGGGCGGACTTTGATGTCGGGAAGAATCCGTAGCCACGAAAGTCAATTTGCGTTGTCCCTGCAGAAACCGTTGCCATGGCCCACTTGATGTTTTCCATCACCGATTCTGGTTGCTCGCCGATGAATTTCAGTGTGACGTGCAAGGATTCGGGCTGCATCCAGCGAGCGTCGGGAGCGAAGTTGCGGACGCCATCGACGAAACGGGTGATACGTTCGCGAATATCGTCGTCGATGTCGAGAGCGAGGAAAAGGCGCATAAAAACGCGGTGAGCTAAGAGTCATGAGCTATGAGCTCTGAGCCGTCGAGTTCACGGCTCACCTCTCACCGCCCGAACCTCGAGGCTTTCTTTACATCAGTTTCTTTCTGAGCATATCCAAAGCCATGGTGGAGGCGAAGCGACGAATGCGTTTGCGGTCGCCGGGGAAGGTCCGCTGCACTATTTCGGTGCCGGTGTCGCTGGCTACTGCGTGAAAGACCAGGCCTACCGGTTTATCCGAGGTGCCTCCTGAGGGTCCGGCGACACCGGTAATTCCGACGCCGAAAGTTGATTCGCAGCGGTAGCGGATGCCTTCGGCCAGAGCGGCGGCGACTTCGCGGCTGACGGCTCCGTGACGATGAATCATTTCTTCCGGTACTCCAGCGAATTCTGTCTTCAATTGATTCGAGTAGACGACTGCGCCTCCGAGAAAATATCTGCGAGCTGCCGCTGATAGAAGTGATGCGCTCGGCGAGCAGGCCCTCCGGTGCAGGACTCGGCGACGGCGACGGTGGCATTGCGCATTTGAAGCCAGTAACTGACGATCTGCTCGAGTGACTCTCCATTGCGCGAGTAGACGGCGTCGTCTAGTTCATCTTCAACTAGTTCGGCGACTTCGTCGGCCCGGGCCTGCGCCGCGTCGAGCGTGGCGGCGCGAGTGCGGAAGTGGAGTTCGATCTCGCCGGCACCGGCGAGGATCGTTGTGTCTACATCGGGATAACGCTTGTAGATCGGAGCGACGCGGGCGTCGACGGCTGACTCGCCAAGCATGGCGACCTTCAGAGTTCGCGTAAAGAGATGTGTTGGCGGAACTTTGGCGCGGAGGCGCTCACGAACTTCGCTCTCGAAGAGACCTTTCAATTCGAAGGGAGGACCGGGGAGCAGAACGATGATGTGCTCGCGTCCGTCGAACTGGCCCGCGATCCACTGGCCGGGGGCGGTGCCGTTGGGATTTGGGAGGACGGTGGCGCCATCGAGAACATCGGCTTGCTTGGAGTTGTTGGGAGACATCTTCCATCCGCGCTCGACGAAGCGTTGCTCAAGGCGAGCGAGAATTTCAGGATCGCGGTGTAGCGTAACTCCGAGAGCTTCGGCGACGGCTTCGCGGGTGAGGTCATCTTCGGTGGGACCGAGTCCCCCACTGAAGATCAGGATGTCGGAGCGAAATAATCCGTGCTGGGCGGCGGCGACAAGCTGGCGCAGATTGTCTCCGACGACGCTCTTGAAGATGACTTCGACGCCGAGCTGGTTGAGTTGCTCGGTGAGGTAGAGCGAGTTGGTGTCCATGCGGTAGGGAGTGAGGAGTTCGGAACCTACCGCGATGATCTCTGCGTTCACTCTGGAAAGTTTAAATCAAAAGCATGGACCACAGAGGGCACGGAGTAACACAGAGGAATCTGAAATGGATTCCGGAGATTCCCACCTCCAACGTAGCGACGTCAGAACGGGCTCCCCTCGCGAATTTATTCGGGGAGCAGGCGCTGGCCTGCGATGTTCCAGGAGAGATGATGGACGGCGCTGGTGGTGGCGAGGATTACGGAGCGGCCCGGAGCGAAGGCCAGGCCGACTAATCCTTGGCCGGCGACTTCGAGACTGGGCTTGGCTTCGGGAGTGATCTTCACGATGCCGCGAGTGCCGGCGAGCGAAGCGGCGACGTACAGGTTGCCGTCGGCGTCGAAGGCGAGTCCTTGTGGACGACCCAGGCCTTTGTAGAAGGTACTCACAGTGCCGTTCGGATCGACTTTGTAGACGCGATCATTGGGGCCCGTGACGAAGAGATCTCCGTTGGGCCCGAAGGCCATGTGATAGGCGGAGACGCTCATCTCAAGCGTGGCGAAGACGAAGGTCTGCTGGTCGCGCGAAATCTTGAAGATGGTGCCGTTGCGATCTCCGACGTAAAGGCTTTGCTCGCGATCGAAGGCGATGCCGGTAGCGACTCCCAGGCCTTCGGCGAACGTCGTCATGGTTCCGTTGGGAGCGACCTTGTAGACGGCGCCATCGTAGCGTGAGGAGACGTACATCTGGCCTTGCGGATCGAAGGCGATGGCCGTCGCGTTCATCATTTCCTGGACGAATGGCTTGACGCCGTAGTTGGTGTCGATCTTGAAGATGGCGGTGGGAACTTTCTGGCCACGGGATCCGGAGAAGGTGACGTAGATGTTGCCTTCGGTGTCGACGGCGGGGTTGGTGACGGGGTGAAGATTCTCCGCGATGGCGACAGCTACTTTTACCGTATGAGGATTGCTGAGATGACCGTCGGTGGCAACGACGACTGGACCGGTGACAGCTCCCTCAGGAACTCGGGTGACGACGAAGCCGTCGGAACTGACCACGACGGGGCCTTCGAATTCGCCGAACTTTATTTTCGGGCGTAAGAGTTCCTGAGGCCGAAGGCCCGAGCCTTTGATGCGAACTTCTCCGCCGGTGAGGGCGCACTCCGGCGCTACCGACTCAATGTGCGGTCCACCGTTCACGTTTTTTCTGCCGAGGATACGATCGGAAAATCCCATTCGAATACCGAGTGCCCAGTTGCGGGCTAAGAGCTTTGCAGACTTGATTCTATTTTAATAGACCTGAGCGGAGGAGAGCTTGCATGACTGCGAGTGCGTAGATCCCTGCTGCGACGTCATCGAGCACGATCCCGGTTCCTTCAGGGAGCCGTTCCAGTTGGCGCACCGGAGGGGGCTTGATGATGTCGAAGGCTCTGAAAAGTATAAAACCCGCGAGGAAAGTTTTCCATGTGAGGGGGGCGGCGATCAAAGCGATGAGTTGTCCGGCGACCTCGTCGATGACGACAAATTGCGGATCTTTGGTGCCTGAGGCTCGGGCGACCTGTGTCGCGGCAGGGATGCCGACCAAGGTTACCAAAATTGCAAGAGCAATGACGACGGGAGTGCGGTACGTCGGGTTGATTACGTGAGCGAGCGCGGCCCAGAGCAAAACGGCGGAGGCCGAGCCCCAAGTACCGGGGCCGGGATGGAGGCGTCCGGCGCCAAAGAAGGTGGCGACCAAAGTGGCCCAGAGGGGGCCGCGTGGATCAGGTTTCTCGACGGCCGTTTCCATTAGTGTTCGCGATCCCGATCTTCGGGATTGCTATCGGGGATCAGTTCCTCGGCGTCGGTGACCGGGGAAGAGATTACATAGCCGCCGCTCGCCCATTTTCCGAGGTCGATGATGCGGCAGCGGTCGCTGCAGAAAGGGAAGTCGGGAGCGGTGCTCTGCACTTCTTTTTTGCAGATCGGGCAGCGGAGTTTTACCGTGCGCTTGCGAGGCATGAGATGTCAGCCTACAAAATTCTGGCGACCAAATCGTAGTCGTGGGATTCGGTGATCTGACAGCGATAGAACCTGCCGGGTTGCGGCTCGATTTCTTCCGGGACGTCGTTGACGAAAACTTTGCCGTCGATTTCTGGGGCGTGCATCGGGGTGCGTCCCTCGAGTAGCAATTCCGTCTCTTCCGACTCGCCTTCGAGGAGTAAGTCATATTCGCGACCGACCAGGGATTTCTTCTTCTTCTTGCTGACCTGGCGCTGGATCGACATCAGGTGCTTGCGGCGGCGTTCGATCTCGCGCGGCGAGAGCTTTTTGTCAAGCGCGTAGGCGCTTGCGCCGTCCTGGTCCGAGTAGGAGAACGCACCCATCCAGTCGAATTGAGCCTCGCGAACGAAGTCGCAAAGCTCGTCGAATTCTTTTTCAGTCTCGCCCGGAAAGCCGACGATGAACGACGTGCGAAGCGTCAGGTCGGTTACGACGCGCCGCATCTTTTCGATGGAGCGAAGGAAAACGTCGGCGCCTCCGCCGCGCTTCATGCGCTTCAGGACCGAAGCGGACGCGTGCTGGAGGGGAACGTCCATGTAGGAGCAGATCTTTTCGTGGGCTGCGATTGTGTCGAGCAGTTTGCCGGTGATCTTGTTGGGATAGGCGTAGAGGAAGCGCACCCAGCGCAAGTCATCGATAGCAGCCAGTTTTTCGAGCAGAAGCGCGAGGCCATCCTTCAGGCCGAAATCTTCTCCGTAGCATGTGGTGTCCTGGCCGATGAGCGTGATTTCTCTGACACCGGACTGCGCGAGGCGTTCGGCTTCGGCGATGACGGATTCGAAGCGTCGCGAGCGGAACTGTCCGCGCAGCTGCGGAATGATGCAGAAGGTGCAGGGATGATCGCAGCCTTCGGCAATTTTGATGTAGGCCATGTGGCCGGGAGTGGCCAGGACGCGCGGCGTGTCTTCGTCGTAGAGATAGTTGGGAAGGTCGGCGATGGCGCCGTCCCAGGTTTCGCGAGAAAATCGGCCTTGCGCGGCGCGGGCGTCGCCTTCGGGGCGCGACGTCAGAATTACGAACGGGGAATTGTTCGAGGGCGCGGTGGCAACTCCGGTAGCGGAAAGAATTTTTTCCAGCTCGCCGGTTCCTACAACCGCGTCAACCTCTGGGATGTCTTTCTGGATTTGATCGCGGAAGCGCTCGACGAGGCATCCGGCGACGACCAGTTTCTTCGCCCTGCCGGCAGTTTTGTGTGCGGCCATCTCAAGGATGGTATTGACCGACTCCTGCTGGGCGCTGTCGATGAAGGAGCAGGTGTTCACAACGATGATGTCGGCGTCTTCTGCCCGCCGGGTAAGTTCAGCTCCGGCGCGGGCGAGATAGCCCATCATGACCTCGCTATCGACGAGATTTTTCGGGCAGCCAAGGCTGACGAACCCCACCTTTTGAGGGCGGTCGGCTTGCGGATTCTCCGGAGATTTCTTCTTATTGACTTCGGGGGAACCGCTGATAGTGAGGTCTTTTACCGGCATGCAATCTTTCTATTCTAGCATTGCGCGCAGTGGCATCGGCCTCACAGGGGCTGAAGCCCCGGGCATTAAAATGCGTGGCGCGGCCCTCGAAGGGCCACTCTTCCGCGGTGTGGTTGCATCAATCGAGATCCACCTCAGTCGCTCTCACGGCTCTGAAAACCTTCAACCACCAAGGTCACGAAGTTGCAGGAAGGAACTCTTTCAGCAGGACATACCCGGACCACGGAAGGTAGCATTTGTGGATTTAAACAGGGGGTTGTCGTGCTAGGCTTAGGGCTTACCGCCGTAACAATTTAGGAACTACGTCGCAGGAGGGGAAATGTCTGCCAAAGGGCTTTGTGCTGCGATCCTGACAGTGGTAGCGATGCTGGCTGCATCGGCGGTTGCGCAGGACGAGAAGAACGAAATTGGCGGCATCATCGGGCGAACCTTCGTCAGCGACCAGGGGATTAAGGGCGCAACCTACTTCGATCCCATCATTCACTCCGGCAAAGGGCTGACGTTTGAGGGCGAGTACGGGCGGCGGATTCTTGTGACGCCCATTTACTCAATCTCAGGTGAAGCACTCCTGGCTTACAACCCCGAAGAAAAGTTGAATGCCGGACAGTATGGCAATGCGGTGGTGCCGACAAGCTATAAGTCACTGTTTGTTACGCCTGCGGCGAGGGTGAATCTGTTTCCAACGACGGCAGTTTCGCCGTGGGCGAGCGTGGGAGCGGGTTTTGGACATTTCAGCGAGAGCAGCACGTTGGTGTATAGCGGAACGAATCCGGGGAAATCGACGACTAGCGCCGTGATTGAAGCCGGGATCGGTCTCGATGTGAAGGTGTGGAAGCAATTGAGCATTCGCGGTGAAGTGCGCGATTTCTGGTCCGGAGAGCCCGATTTTCCGCTGGCTCCGACAGGCAAGACGCGGCAGCATAATTACTTTGTCGGCGGCGGAGCGTTCTGGCGGTTTTAGGGCTCTGCCTTCAGCTTGTTGACGGCGACCAAGCTAGTTTTCGCAGAAAGTTTTCTTTCGCCCCTCTGGGGCTCCCCTTAATTTCCAATATGCACCCACAGCTTGCGCCGTGGGCTGCATTCTTTCGCCGATTCGCGGCTAGTGCTGATGCAGACGCCCGCCGGGGCGGCTGACGCTAGGTTTCTAATTGCTTTAGAGAGCTTTCCCACCAACCGTTCCTAGCGGTTTTTTGCAGCTAGTTCTACTTCTTCGTAGAGTTCTGGAAGGCGCTGCGCATCTTCGGTGGAGTTTCCGAAGCGGGCGGATTCGTAGACATCCGTGAAGCGCGAGACTGGTTCGCGTAGGCGGGCGTCTTCGATCTTGCGCACGAATTCCTGCGGAGTTTGTGTGGGCGTCTTCTCGTGTCCGCGGCGGGCGACGACACGAGACATGCGTTCGTACCACATGGCAGCGGCTAGTTCCGGAGAGCGCTCAGGATGCATCTGCAGCCAGCGTTCGTACAGCCAGCGCACGAAGCGTGCGAGATTTCCCAGTAGGAGGAGAATCACTGCGATCACGCCAGCGGTGATGGCCCAGCGAGCGGGAGAATGCTCGACCCGATCCTGGCTACGACGCGCCCACTGGAGCATGGAGGCGTACTTGTCGCGGGCCCACTTGCGGGCGTCTTCCCAGAGTCCTCGGGTTCCACTGACAGCGGCCTGGCCAAGGATGAACTGGTGCGTAGTGTCGTAGCTGACGATCCAGTCGCGCCAGAAAGAAGCCATCGCATCGACATAAAGCGCAACGCGTTCCCACCCTTGCGGAGTTCCCGAGCCGCCGGAGGGAGTGGGATCGAACATCTGCCAGCCATATCCAGGGAAGTATGCCTCGACCCAGGAATGCGCGTCCTTGGCGCGAACTATGTAGTTTCCTGTGATGTCGTTAAATTCGTCGCTCCGGAATCCGTTGACCACGCGCGAAGGGATGCCGATCGTGCGGAGCATCACGGCCATGGAAGAGGCGAAATATTCGCAATGTCCCTGCTTACGTACGAAAAGAAAATTAGCAACAGGATCGCTCACGGGAGTACGAGGCAATTCGAGCGTGTATCCGAAGCGGGTGCGGAGGTAGCTCTCGATGGCGGCGGCCTTGTCGAAATCGTTGGAGGCTGAGCGGGTGATTTGTTGTGCCAGTTGCGGGACGCGGGCATCGAGCGTGGGAAGACGGAGAAATCGGTCTGTGATTTGTGCAGGGTAATTCTTTTCCGCCGCACGCAATTCCGCAGGTGCTGGAGTCGCGATATCTGAGTTCGCCTCGTAGCGGCTGACGGGAACCGACGAATCGGCGTTGTAGATTGCGCCACCCGTGTCGACGGCGAGTAGGTGATAGTCCCCGGTCACGCTATGGGCGATGGGAGCGAGGAAAAAAATGTTGGTGCCGATTGGTTCCATCAGCACGCGATAGTGGATCAAGTTTTCCCGCGACAGATTCGGGGTTACATACGACGTGAGAGCGGCGTTGCGATGAGGAATCTGGAAAGCTATTGTCGGCGTCCCGCTGCAGGATGAACTGATTGCGGGGATTGGTCCAAGTACGGCCGTCGAAGTCGGATAGGGCGATCCCTCGCCAATGCAGGTCGTAGCGGCCTATGGTGTCGCCATCGATCTGCACGTGCATGACGACGGCATTTGATTGCTGAATCTTGCCGATCTGGCCAAGTTGAACGTGGTCGCTGAATCCGGAAGAGAGATCGGTGCCGTAGGAGTAGCCGCCGAGATATCCGGCGGACATGCGGGGCATGATGAAGAACAGAGCGGCGCCGCCGATCAGGATCAGGAACATCAATCCCGGAGTGACCTTTGCGAGGGCAAAGGCAAGATGACGATGTTCTTGTGGATCGCTCGAGTGGCGGGCCTGAATGTTGGCTGCGTGTCCCGAGCGCCGCATTTCCATCAGGACAAACGTAGCGACGGCCATCAGCATGAAGGCCACGAACGAGAAGAGAAATGCGCTATCGACCGTGAGCACCGCGGCAGCCAGCACCATCAGAAACGCGAGGATGGCCAGCATGATGTAGTCGCGTTCCTTGCGGAGTGAGAACATGCGCACCACGACTCCGAACAATGCCAGGTGAACTGTGGCTGGTAGAAAGCTGTGGGAGAACGCGAAATAATCGATGGCGAAGAAAGCGAAGTAAGCGATGGATAACGGCGTTGTCCAGCGATCGGAGATCGAGAATTTTCGTCGCTTGGCCACCAGATATCCGCGGATCGCCAAGGCAATGCCAACTAGAATCTTCGAAGGAAGGTCGAGTCCTCCGGTGGTCGCAAGTGTGCCAAATCCTGTGAGAACTAGCAGATAAAGGGCTAACTCAAAGTAATGGTCGATTGCTTTGGGAATCGGGGTTATGACGATTTTTGAGGATCGGCTAGTCATGCGATTGGATCATTCCATTGTTCGACATCGTGAACAAGAAAGGAAGGGGGCAGAGGCGGATTATTGCACCGAAAGTCACTTGCGGGGATGAGCGAAAGAGCACTCACCACAGGGGGCACAGGGGAACACAGAGGAAATCACCGCTACGCTCGCTAAGGCGTGATTACGAGATCCTCGTGTGAATTTTTGCGGACAGTTGGGAATGCTAGAATGATTCAGGTCAGGCATCGGTCTCACGCGACGTACTCTCGCCAACCCCGCCAGGTCCGGAAGGAAGCAACGGTAACGGGCTCTTGCGTGTGCAGTGAGGTCCCGGTGTCTGACTAATTTTGTTCCTTCGTCTTTCTTCTTCCTTCTCAAACCTCGAAACAGCGCTCCGCCGTTGGTTGTTGGACCTCCCACTACCAGGATTTACATCCTCTTTACGTCTCTTTGCGCAAGAAACGTTTCTCCGAGCATCTAGATGGAGAAGGGCGCGATTGCAGCATCGACTCAGGGCCCAAAAGGAGAAACATGAACGCTCGCGGCGTATCCCCCCAGCCAGCTCCTCACGTCACCATCCGCGTTTCCGGAAAGCTCTTCCGGGGGCATTTGGAGTATCTCGATCAGCTTGTGCGGT
Organism: uncultured Acidobacteriota bacterium; assembly: GCA_963787685.1. Classification (GTDB taxonomy): domain Bacteria; phylum Acidobacteriota; class Terriglobia; order Terriglobales; family Acidobacteriaceae; genus Sulfotelmatobacter. Next base: position 47,624 of record CAWBED010000013.1, on the reverse strand, counting down.
CTGCAGCAGAGTGCCATTTATGGCCGCTGTTGAGTCTGTCGAGCCTGGACGAGCTCGATCGCCCGGCGCTGGATTACTTGATGGATGGAGAAAACCGGGATTTCGCGATCATCTCGTGCCCAGACTTCGTGCGGGACTGGATGGGGCACGAGCGGGGCAGGGCGGCGGCGTAGTCGACGCGCGTGGCAATCCGTCGGCTTCGCCTGACGGGACGGCCGAGGCGGCCGTCGCCACATGTATTGTTAGACATTCTCGTTGCAATCCTTCAAAATAAAGGGTTTCCCTGTTACTGAGGAGCCCTCTTGACTACTCTCCGCGCAAAAATCAGCGCGATCGGGACTTATTTGCCCCCGCGCGTTCTTACAAACGCTGACTTGGAAAAAATGGTCGACACCACGAATGAGTGGATCATGGAACGGGTGGGAATCCGCGAGCGCCATATTGCCGATAAGGGCGTCGCTGCCAGCGATCTGGCGGTGGCCGCCGTGAAGAACCTGCTGGAATCGCATCCGTTCGATCTTCAAGAAGTAGATCTGATTATCGTGGGGACAGTCACACCCGACATGATGTATCCGTCGACGGCTTGCCTGGTGCAGCACAAGCTGGGGATTGAGAACACGTGGGGATTTGACGTTTCGGCGGGATGCTCGGGATTCGTGTACGCGTTGAACACGGGCGTGAAATTCGTGGAATCGGGGCAGTATAAAAAGGTCTTGGTGATTGGTGCGGACGTAAATTCGTCGATGACCGACTACACCGACCGCGCTGTGTGTATCATTTTTGGCGATGGGGCGGGTGCGGTTTTGCTGGAGCCGTCCGAAAACGGCGCGGGAGTGATCGATCATGTCGCGCAGATCGAGGGCATGGGAGGGCAGTATCTTTTTATGCCGGGTGGAGGAAGTCTGAACCCAGCTACCCACAAAACCGTCGAAGAGAAAATGCATTACATCCATCAGGATGGAAAGAGCGTGTTCAAGTATGCAGTGAAGAAGATGGCGGAGATGACCGAACGCATTCTGGAGAAGAACAAGCTGGCCGGGAAAGACGTGGATTGCTTCATCGCGCACCAGGCGAACCGGCGGATTATCACGGCGACGGCGGACCGGCTCGGCATGCCGTTGGAGAAAGTCATCATCAATATTGATCGCTATGGAAATACGACAGCAGGGACGATACCGATTGCGATGCAGACGGCCATTGAAGAAGGCAAGTTAAAGAAGGGCGACCTGTTGTTGATCGCATCTGTAGGGGCGGGATTCACTTCCGGGGCTAGCTTGCTGCGCTGGGCATTTTAGAAAAGTTTCAAGGTTCAAGGTTGCAAAGTTTGAAGGTTCAAACCTAAAGTCGTCCAATCGCTCCTTGCAACCTTGAAGCTTCGAAATCTTGAAACTTCGAAACCTGACCATCCCGTTAGACTTTCTTTCGTCAATCCTTCACAATAACGGGCATCATCTTCCAGGGGAATTCATTGAGCAAACCGATCCGCGCCAAAATCAGCGCCTTGGGCACATATGTGCCTCCTCGACTTCTTACCAACGCCGACCTCGAGAGGATGGTCGATACCAACAATGAATGGATACTTGCCCGAGTGGGAATACGGGAGCGGCACATCGTCGACAAGGGAGTAGCCACTAGCGACTTGGCGGTGGAGGCCTCGCGGAAGGCCTTAGCGAATCGCGGGATGGATGCGAGCGAAATCGAAGCCATTGTGCTCGGAACCGTTACTCCCGACATGTTTTTCCCGTCTACAGCTTGTATTGTGCAGAACAAATTAGGGGCGAAGGGCGCATGGGGATTTGACCTGTCAGCAGCTTGTTCGGCGTTCCTTTATTCAGTGCAGGTGGGGGCGCAGTTTATCGGCAGCGGAGCGCACAAGCGGGTGCTGGCGATCGGGTCGGATGTGATGTCGTCGATCATCGACTACACGGATCGCGCTACCTGCGTGATCTTCGGAGACGGAGCCGGGGCGGCCATCCTTGAGCCGGCGGAAGACGACTCAGTCGGGCTGATCGATTTTATTCACGAAGTGGACGGGTCGGGAGGGCAGTTCCTTTATATGCCGGGTGGCGGGAGTTTGCATCCGACGAGCAAAGAAACGATCGAGAAGCGCATGCACTATGTGCATCAGGATGGGCAGCAGGTGTTCAAGTTTGCTGTCCGGAAGCAGACCGAGCTCTGCACAAAGTTGTTGGAGCGCAACGGGCTGAAGGGATCCGATATTGATGTGTTCATCCCGCATCAGGCTAACTTGCGGATCATCAATGCGACGGCAGAACGGCTGGAACTGAGGCCGGAAAGTGTAGTCATTAATATCGATCGGTACGGCAACACCACGGCAGGAACGATCCCCCTGGCAATGAATACGGCCATCGAGGAGGGCAAGCTGAAGAAGGGAAGCCTCGTGCTGCTGGCCTCAGTCGGCGCCGGATTCACGATCGGGGCAACCTTGCTGCGGTGGGCTTACTAGAACTCGGCCTCGCGACAGCCGGCAGGGTGCCAGCGCAAGCTATGACGTTCGTAACTCTCTTTCGTGCATTTCCATAGCGTCGGTGAGGAATCGGCTGTTATGGTCGACGCACGTTTACCCCACGTTGGGATGGGGTAAGCGTGTTCGCGCATGATTCGCACCGTCATCTACGCACTACTATTAGCCCTGACTTCGATCGGATTAGTGGCGCAGCAAGCCGATCCTCGCGAAGGCAAGCTGCTCGTTCTGGAGCGCCTGTGGAATGAAGCGCAGGTAAACCGGGATTCGGCTGCGCTCGATGCATTGGTTTCGAGCCGCTTTGTGAATACCGAATGGGATGGCGAGCTCAGCGATAAGCAGAGATTCCTTGCCGATATTAAGGACCCGCGATTCAAGCCAGCGCTGGCGACGATCCAAGATGTGAAGATGAACTTCTTCGGGGACACGGCCGTCATCACGGGGATGTATCACACGCAGGGCACGTATCAGGGAAAGCCGTACGATCACGTTGGACGTTTTACGGACACGTGGGTACTCGATTTGGGTAAATGGCAGTGCGTCGCCAGCCACACGAGTTTGGTGAAGAAGTAGTTTCCTTTCCGCCTCTATATCAGGGGCCAAAGCCCGATTCAGCTCGGCCCTTAAGGGCCGCTCTTCCACGGTCGCACACAGGTTCGCTGCCAAACTCCGGTCTGCGGCACCACCAATCGTGTGTCTCCTGTTTTCGTTCGGCGGCCCAAGTGAATGTCCGTCGTTTATATCCTCATAAATTCTTTTAATGGCCGAAGTCTGCGACTAGTACGGACTGCGGCGATCTAATCACGGGCTCGGGATGCTCTACTTCTATCTCGCGATGGATTGACTATGCAAACCGCGTCCCAGCCTCGTGCGTGGAAAGTTCTGCTGGCGTTTTCCATCATCTACTTCGTGTGGGGATCGACCTTCCTCGCGATCCGGGTCGGAGTGCACGAAGTGCCTCCGTTTCTGTTGGCGGGGATGAGGTTCCTGGTCGCAGGGCTGGTTCTGTTCGGATGGATGCGCGCGAGGGGAACTCCGTCGCCCACGCGGAGGGAATGGGGCGGGGCCACTCTGCTGGCGCTCCTGATCTTCGTCTGCGATTACGGTTTGCTTTTCTGGGCGGAACGGCGCGTGCCATCGGGAGTTGCCGCAGTCATGCTGGCAACGATTCCGGTGTTCATGTCTCTGTCGGAGATCATCATCTTGAAGACGCAGCGGCTAACGATCCGCCTCGCCGCGGCGCTTGTGGTAGGCATCGGTGGCGTCGCCGTGCTGGTAAGCCATTCCGTGAGTTTTGGAGATGCGCCGATTGATCCGGTCGGAGCGTGCGCTTTGATGGCCGCCGCGATTAGCTGGTCGGCCGCATCGGCGCTGACCCGGAAGGTTCCATTACCAGCCGAAAAAGCGATGAGCTCAGGGGTGCAGATGCTTTCGGGAGGAATTCTGCTGGTGCTGGCCGCGGGACTGCTGGGAGAGTTTCGGAGATTTCAGATGCAGGCTGTTTCCGCTAAGGCATGGCTGGCCCTTGCGTATTTGATCGTGGCCGGATCGATTGTCGGATTCACCGCTTACGTCTGGCTGATTCACCACGAGTCGCCGACAAAGGTAGGGACGTATGCATATGTGAATCCGGTGGTCGCGGTGTTGGTGGGTTATTTCTTCGGAGGCGAAGCGCTAGGGCCTCGAACAATTGCAGGCGCGGCCATGGTGCTGGTGAGTGTCGTCGTGATAACGACCGCGCCGAAGGAGAGCAAAGCCGCGGCTACACTCCAGCAAGCCGATGATATTGTCGAGGGTTAAAGCGTCCCTCTGCTAGGGGTGGGTCATCCTCTCGGGCTTCACGAGTTGGTCGAATTCTTCTCCTGTCAGATATCCTAGCTTGAGAGCGGCTTCGCGCAAGCTGGAGTGATCGACGTGGGCGGTGTGGGCGATCTGCGCGGCCTTGTCGTATCCAACTTTGGGAGCTAGCGCCGTCACCAACATCAGGGAGTTCTTCACATACCAGTCGATCTTCGCGCGATCGACTTCGATTCCCTTGATCATGTATTCGACGTAGCCGTGGCAGGCGTCTGTGATCAGCGTGACGGAGAGAAGGAAGTTGTAAATGATGACGGGTTTGTAGACGTTGAGCTCGAAGTTGCCTTGCGATCCAGCGAAGCCGACGGCGGCTGTGGCTCCGTGAACCTGAACGCACACCATGGTCATGGCTTCGCACTGAGTTGGATTGACCTTTCCCGGCATGATGGAAGACCCCGGCTCGTTCTCGGGAATGGTGAGTTCACCAAGTCCGCAGCGGGGACCGGATGCGAGCCAGCGAATGTCGTTGGAAATCTTCATGAACGAAGCGGCGAGCGTCTCCATCGCTCCTTGGGCGAAGACGATTTCGTCGTGAGCTGAGAGCGCGGCGAACTTGTTGCCGTGAGAACGGAAGGGAAGCCCGGTGAGTTCGGCGATCTTCTTGGCGGCGCGTTCGGCAAATTCGGGATGCGTGTTGAGGCCGGTGCCTACTGCAGTTCCTCCGATGGCGAGATCGTAGAGATCGCCCAGGACTTCTTCGAGACGATGGATGTCGCGTGCCAGCAAACTAGCCCAGCCGCCGAATTCCTGGCCGACTGTAAGAGGGACAGCATCCTGGAGGTGGGTGCGGCCGATCTTCACAATGTGCTCGAACTCTTTTGCTTTGGCTGTAATCGCGTCGTGAACCGTCTTCACCGCGGGGATCAGCGCATTCTTCACGCGGTCGGCGGCGGCGATGTGCATGGCGGCCGGGAATGTGTCGTTTGAAGACTGCGACATGTTGACGTCATCGTTTGGATGAATCGGCTTTTTCGAGCCCATCTCGCCGCCCGCAATCTCGATCGCGCGGTTCGAAATGACCTCGTTCACGTTCATGTTGGTCTGGGTGCCACTGCCGGTTTGCCAGATGCGGAGAGGGAATTGGTCGTTGAGCTTGCCGGAGATGACGTCGTCGGCGGCCTGCACGATGAGCTTTGCTTTCTCCGCAGGAAGCTTGCCGAGATCCTGATTGACGAGCGCGCAGGCTTTCTTGAGCGTGCCGAAGGCGCGGATCAGTTCGGGCGGCATGGTGTCACGGCCGATGTTGAAGTGCATCAGCGACCGCTGTGTCTGGGCTCCCCAATAGACGTTCGCGGGGACTTCGATCTTGCCCATGCTGTCGGATTCGATGCGGGTCGCAGGTGCGGTAAGAGTGGACATGAGTGCTCCTAAGCCGAGGGGAACCATGAAGGCAACCGAAGATTATAGCGCGGGGAAATGCTCGGCTGATGGTAGCACGCCGGAAGGTGCCGGCCCGACGCCTCCGGGGCCAACGAAATTCGCGCATGCTAAAATCATCCGTTTCCGGGTGTGCTCGACCCTCGTTGCCTCGGGTGACTCCGCACCGCAATCCATGCCTGAATTCCTAACCGCCGAAGAAATCGTGACTCTGCCGAAAGCGAAGGCTAAGGCCAGTCCGCAGATGCGCACCGATGTGCTTGTGATCGGTGCGGGGCCGACGGGGCTGGCGTGTGCGATTGAGGCGCAAAAAGTCGGACTGAAGATCATCGTCGTCGATAAGGGTTGCCTGGTTAACTCGCTGTTTCACTATCCGGCGAACATGACATTTTTTACGACGCCGGAGTTGTTGGAGATCGGCGACATCCCTTTCACGACGGCGCTGCAGAAGCCTACGCGCGAGGAAGCGCTCGAGTACTACCGCAAAGTTGCCGAGCATTATCATGTCGACATTCGACAGTACGAGTGGGTCAAGACGGTGATGGGTGAAGACGGGAAGTTCAGCATTACGGCAACTGATCGTGCCGGGCGTCCGCACGATTACCTGACAAAGAAGGTAATTGTCTCGACGGGATACTACGACTTGGCGAATCAGCTCGGAATTCCGGGGGAAGATCTACCGAAGGTTTCGCACTATTACGGCGAGCCTCATCCTTATTTTGATACGGATGTTCTGGTGATTGGCGGCAAGAATTCGGCTGCGATCGCATCGCTCGATTTGTGGCGACACGGCGCAAGGGTCACTCTCGTCTATCGCGGCGCGCAGTTACACCACCACGTGAAGTATTGGATCAAGCCAGATCTCGAAAATCGGGTTAAAGCCGGGGAGATCGAAGCGTACTTCAACAGCACGGTGCAGGAGATCGGCGTAGATCATGTGGTGCTGATGACACCCGGCGGCCCGGTACGGTTGAAGAATGACTTTGTGCTCGCTTTGATTGGCTATCATCCGGACTATGATTTTTTGCGCAGCATGGGAATTGAGTTGTCGGAGGAGCAATGCCGTCCGGTGTGCGATCCGGTGTCGCTGGAGAGCAATGTCCCCGGGATTTATGTTGCAGGCGTGATCGTGGCCGGATCGCGAACGAACGAAATCTTCATCGAGAATGGTCGCTTCCACGGAAAGCAGATTGCGGCGGATCTAAAGCTTAAGCTGCGGCCATAGTGCTACCACCGCAGTACGAGCCGCTGCTATAATTTTTCCTCGAACTTCCTTTTTACTATCCGCGCGTTTACCGCCGTTTTTACTTCAGCAGATATTCCTTCACGAACGTTACCGTGGCGTAGAACTCGTAGTCCCGGTTCTTTTTCTTGGCGAAGCCGTGGCCTTCATCTTTGCCGAGGAGCCACCAAACGGGCGTTCCATTTTTTCTCACAACTTCAACCATCTGCGCGGACTCACTCGCGGGCACGCGTGGATCGTTCGCTCCGGCGACCACGAATAGCGGCTTCGTGATGTTTTTCGCTTTGTTGGCGGGCGCGATCTGCTCGAGGAACTCGCGCATCTTGGGATCGCGTTCGTCGCCATATTCCACCCGGCGCAGATCCTTTCGATATCCGGATGTGTGCTCGAGAAATGTCACCAGGTTTGACGGACCGACGATGTCCACCGAGCAGCAGATGCGGTCGTTGTAGTTGGTGGCTACGGCGAGGGTCATGAATCCGCCGTAGCTGCCGCCGGTGATCATGATTTTGTTGGCATCGAGGTCGGGCTGCGTCTGAATCCAGTCGAGGAGGGAGTTGATGTCTTTGTACGATCCCTCGCGCAGGAATCCGTTATCGAGCTTCTGGAAGGTCTTACCGTAGCCTGTCGATCCACGCACGTTGGGATAGATCATGGCGATGCCGAGTTCGTTGATGTAGTAGTTGTCGCGTCCCAGGAAGTCGGGACGAACCTGACCCTCGGGGCCACCATGAATGTCGATGATGACGGGATGCTTGCTCGTGAACTTCGCCGGTGGTTTGTAGAGAAATGCGGAAATCGAGTGATCGTCCCACGATTTCCAATGAATCAGCTGCGGCTCGGAGAATCCGGAAGTATTCAGGCCGCCAGTCTCGCTAAATGTCCAGCGTTCGACTTTGCCGGTCGTGACGTCGGCGGAGTACGCATCATAAGTCTGGCTCGCCATGCTAATGCCGAAGGCGATTTCGCGGCTGTTATCGCGCCACTTTATGCCGCCGAGCACTCCCACCGGCAGTTTCGGTGCAGGGATCTCTTTGGCGTTCTTAGTATCGAGAATATGTAGCTTGCTGATTCCATCCTCGTTCGCTTCGAAAGCGATCCATCGGCCGTCTTTGGAAAGATCGAATTCGTCGACGTCCCACTGCAAAGCCGGAGTCAAAACATTGGTTTTATGAGTGGATAGATCAAAAGAAACCAGCCGCTGGAACTCCGAGTCGGCATCGCTGGTCATGTAGACAGCTTTGCCGTCTTTCGCGAAGCGGGCGTTGCTGTAAGCAACCGTGTCAGCGCCAGTTTTCGGAGTGAGCAATTCTTTCTTCCCCGAAGTGACGTCCAGCAACCAGATGTAGCTCTCGGCCGCGGAGATGCCATTATTCAGGAGAAGTTGTTTTCCGTCTGGCGACCAGTCGGAGATTTCCCAGCCGCCTCCTTCATTTTGCGCAACCATGTGGGCGCTCGCAGGATCGGTGGCGTTGACGATCCAGATATCGACGTCGGAGCCGGTGCGCTTGGTCGATCCATAGGCAATGCGATCTCCCTGGTACGACCAGTGAGGACTTGTATTCCTCGATTTGCCGTCGGTGAGGAGTGTGATGTTTCCGTCGCCGAGATCGTAACGATAAATCTGGAAGAACTCGCCGCCGCCGACGTCTTTTGAGAAGAGGAAGGAGTCGCCCTTGGTTGGTTCGTACTGGGCCTCAGCGATGCGATCTGGAAAGAAGGTCAGTTGCGTGCGTGCTCCGCCGGGAAACTTCACCAGATGCACCTGAAAAGTGTCCGCAAAACGGGTTTCAATCAGCATCTCGCGCTTTGTGGGATGCCAACTGGCGAAGGCGGCAGCACGGAATTCGCTATAACGCGCGACCGACTCGGCAAGCGATGCCGGAATCTTGGGGATGCCCTCGGCGACCAGATTTTCGTTTGGAAGGATCTCGTCGCTTTGAGCGAAGGCGGCAGCGCTGAGAAGCAGAACGGAGATGACGGAGCAAAAGCGCTTCATGAATTTCCTCCTGACTGTTTCCGACGGGTCTGACAGGTTTCGGTTAGCAATGGGTGACAAGAGTAGGTTACGAGGCTGGAGTGAGTCAACGTGGGCGGGGGGAAGCAGATTCCTCCCTTCGGTCGGAATGACAACGGTGAAAGGTCGGAATGACAGAGAGCATTGAGGGAAACGATTCACTTTTGCTCAAAGAAGTTTTCCCAATTACTCTAGCCACTCGCATGGAACCCGAGCCGGAGCACGTTGTCTCGTCGATCTCGCTTGCTTCTTACGTGCGCCTCATCCGCGTGAACAAGAATCTCCGCCGGCTTTGGCTGGCGCAGATTGTGAGCGAAATCGGAGACTGGCTTTATACCCTTTCCATCTACACGCTGCTTCTGCAATTAACTGGAAGCGCGGCTTCGGTGGCGCTCGCGCTGGTTTTGCAGGTATTACCACAAACATTCGTTGGACCGACGGCCGGTGTAGTAAATGATCGGCTCAAGCGAAAGCACGTGATGATTGCGGCAGATCTGATCCGCTTTGCGGTGGTGCTGGCCATGATGTTCGTGCGCTCCCGGTCGATGGTGTGGCTGATCTATCCGTTGCTGGTCGCGGAGACGTCGATGACGGCGTTTTTCGAACCGGCTCGTAGCGCGGTCATCCCCAATATTGCGGATGCAGGGGAGGTTCTGGTCGCTAACACTCTTTCTTCAGCGACCTGGTCCGTCAACCTGATGATTGGAGCCGCGCTGGGAGGGGTGGTGGCCGCACTCTTCGGGCGCAACGTTGCTTTCATCTTAAACGCGCTTTCATTTCTGGCATCTGCCGCGCTCATTGCTGGAATGCACTTTGAGGAGCCTCATGCCGGGGCCGCGGCGCCCCTTCGCTTTCGCGACCTGGTCGATTTTTCCCCGATTATGGAAGGGTTCGCTTACATGCGCAGTCATCCTGCGCTACTGCCCGCCGTTTTCGCCAAGGCCGGAGAACTGATGGTGGGGCCAAGTTGGGTGATTTTCACGGTTATGGGAGCGCGTGAATTTGCCTGGCACGGACGAGGAATCGATGCGGCGGGCGGAGCCATGCTCGGAATGAGCATATTACTCGGAGGCCGTGGTGTGGGTGCGCTGATGGGACCGCTGATCTCGGCTCGATGGGCCGGACAAGATGATCGCAAGCTGCGCTTGGGGATTCTCTTCGGATATCTGACGATTGCCGCCGGATACTAGTTTGCTCGGCGCTAGCAGGACCGTATGGATGGCCGCCGCTTGCGCGATGCTGGCGCACGCGGGCGGGTCCACTGTCTGGGTCTTCTCGACGACGTTGCTGCAATTGAATTCTGAAGATCGCTTTCGGGGGAGAGTGTTCGCTGCGGATCTGGGACTGGGCAGTTTGTCATTCGCGGTGACTGCATATTTGGCGGGACGTGTTTTGGATGCGGGTTTTTCCGCGCGGACGGTTTCGACCGTAACCGGAGTGTGCATGCTGATACCGGCTGCACTGCTCACAGTTGCGCTTCGCTCGAAGCGGTTTCGCTCTCACGCAACTTCGTGATTTGCCCACATCGGGGTTTTCTCATAGACTTCGTCCCGTGGGCCGTCGGTCGAAGTAGTTCAATTCGCTATCCGCAGTCAACCTTCACCATGCAGTCGTTTGATTTTCAAGTCGTGCTCGACTGCCCGATCGAGATGGTTTTCGCCATTTATACCGACGTTGAGCGCTGGTGCAACCGGAATTTGTTCGGCGAAATCCGCTGGGTCCAGGGCGAGCCATGGAAAGAAGGAAGCCGCTTACGGATTGAGACGCGGTCGCCTATTCGAACTTCGATCGATCAGGTTGTGCAGCACTTTACCCCGAATGAGAGCGTGAGCTACCTCAGCCACGTTCTTGGAATCACCTGTGAGACTCGGGTGTTCTTTACGCGCGTTGCTGAGGGCAAGACCGCAATCAATGTCGGCATGCATTTGGTCGGGACGGTTTCCCGCACGCTGGGATTTGCGATCGAACCAGTCATTGCCAAATCGACCAAGGGATTCTTCGAGGAGCTGCGAAAAGAATGTGAAATGGAGTCGAGAAAAGCACGCGGCAATGGAATCCCAATCCATAACGTCAGCGCGCCAGTAGCGGGCCAGTTAGTGTGGTTTGCAGCCGGTCAATTTTCGCGGCCATAATGAAGTCGCTCTCTGTGAGGCCGTCGATCTTGTGCGTCCACAGAGTGATTCCCGCCTTACCCCATGCCAGCAGAATGTCGGGATGATGGCCTTGCTCCTCCGCTACGGCGCCCACTCGATTCACGAAATCTAACGCCTGCTTGAAATCCGGAAAACGAAACTCACGATGCAGGTCGTGCTCATTCGTGACCGTCCATTCAGAAACGCTTTGGTGCAGCTTTTCCAATTCCTTGCCTTTGAGGGGAGGGACACCGCCGCGGCAAGGGACGCATTTCTTGTCGGCAAGCTGTTCGGGCATTTCAACTCCTGGAATCAAAACAGAGACTGATCTTGTTCCTCACTAATCTTAACAGGGGCAAGAAGAGCGATGTCGAATCCAAAATTGTCACCACAGAGGACACGGTGGTTAACAAGGCTTGAATCCGAACTCTGTTGTTTGATCTGTGTACAATTAATGATTCTTCCCAATCTTCGGGATTGGCGTGCGATTTCATCTACACCGGAAAGGAAGCGACAGTGATTGTTCTCGTCATCGGCGGCGCGGGATATATCGGGAGCCATACCGCCCGGGCGCTCAAACGTGCTGGACATGAAGTCGTTATTTTCGACAATTTAAGTACAGGCTATGAGGCTTTGGCCGAGGGATTTGAGCTGATACGGGGCGACGTGCTCGATGCGAGCGCGCTGGGTCGCGTGCTGCCGAGAGTTGGCGCCATTATGCATTTCGCAGCACACGCCTATGTGGGCGAATCGGTGACAAATCCGCGGAAGTATTTCCACAACAATGTCGAGGGCGGGCTGTCGCTGCTGAACGCCGCGCTCGAAGCAGGAGTGAAGAAGATCATTTTTTCTTCCACGTGCGCTGTGTACGGAGAAGTGACCAAGGTTCCGATCGCAGAGAACATTCCGCGGGAGCCGGTGAATCCGTACGGTGTCACGAAACTGTTCTTCGAGCAGGCACTGGAAGCATATGACCGTGCTTACGGTTTTCGCTTTGCCAGCCTTCGCTATTTCAATGCGGCCGGGGCGGATGAGAGCGGAGAAATCGGAGAGTTGCACGATCCGGAAACCCATCTGATCCCGTTGGCGTTACGGGCAGCCGCCGGACTTGGGCCCGAGTTGCAAGTGTTTGGCTCGGACTACCCTACGCCCGATGGAACTTGTGTTCGTGACTACATTCACGTCAACGATCTGGCGAGTGCGCATGTGAAGGCTCTGGAATATTTGGCTTCTGGGAAAGCAAGCTTCGCGGTGAACCTGGGAACCGGGACGGGTGCTTCAGTGCAGGAAGTCATCACAGAAGTGGAGAAGGTCACGGGCAAGAAGGTGCCGCATAAGATCGTGCCGCGGCGGCCGGGAGATCCCCCGGCGCTGGTTGCGAATCCGGCGAAGGCTGAGGCGTTACTGCAGTGGAAGGCTGCGCGCGGGCTGGACAACATCGTCACGACCGCATGGAATTGGATGGAACGGCGGCGCGAAGTTGCGGCGCGGTGATAAGGGAAAAGCTTTCACCACAGGGGTGCGGGGGAACACAGAGGAAATCAAGATCACAGAAGTCTTCTGTGATGTTCTGTCGCCTTTGAGATTAAGACCTTTGATCTGAGGGAATTCATGGGAAATGATCTAGCAGGGAAGAAAGTTGCGTTTCTCGGTGCAGGGAAGATGGGCGGCATTATTTTGCAGGCTCTATTGAAGAATGGCCTGCTCTCGGCGAAGTCGACACGCGCAACGGTTGCGCATGAGGAGCGAGCCAAGGCGCTGGCGACAAAGCTGAAGGTGAGAGTGGGCACGAACAACGTCGAAGCGGCCAAGGACGCTGACATTATTGTGATCGGCGTGAAACCTCAGGTGGTTGAAGATGTGGTGCGCGAGATCAGCGGAGAGATCACACCGAAACAAGTGATCGTGTCGGTGGCAGCGTCCGTGCCGACATCGATGATCGAAAAGAATCTGCCGCCCAATGTTCCCGTCATTCGGGCGATGCCGAACACGCCTTGCATTCTGGGAGCAGGGATGACGGCGATCTGCAAAGGAAAGCATGCCAGCGCGGAAGATGTGGCCATGACTGAGCACATGTTCAACGTGGTCGGACGAACCGTCGTCGTAGACGAGAAGCACATGGACGCTGTCACAGCGCTTTCGGCCAGTGGCCCCGCGTATATCTACATCATCCTCGAATCTTTGGCGGAGGCTGGTGTCAAGGTGGGCTTGCCCCGCGACATCGCGACTTTGCTGGCAGCACAAACTACGTTGGGTGCGGCCAGAGTCGTGCTTGAGACCGGCGACCATCCGGCCCTGCTGAAGGATGCGGTGACCACTCCTGCCGGTTGCACAATTGACGCGATCATGGAACTTGAGGAAGGGAAGTTGCGCGTCACTTTGATCAAGGCTGTAGTGAAGGCAGCGCAACGTGCGAAGGAACTGGCGTACGGATAATCATGGAATCCCGGCTCATCCTGATTCATCAGCTGCTCAAGCTGGGCGTGGCCGTGGTTGTGTCGAGCACGCTGGTGCGCTCTAAGGAATTCAAGTTCCTGCTGTACCGGGAAGAGCGCACATTCCGGCAGAAAGTGTACCTGGTTCTATGGTTCGCCCTGCCGATCATGGCCGGCGTCTGGATACGAATCGTTCAGAAGAATTTTCTGGCGGGCGATCTGAGTTTCGAAACGGCGCTTCTGCTGGGTGTGATCGGCGGCCGATGGACAGGGTCGCTGGGCGGCGTGCTGGTTGGAATTCCTGCGCTGCTACACGGCGAGTGGGCGGCCATGCCCTTCGATGTGCTCTCAGGTTTTCTCGCTGGCCAGCTCCGGACTATGGCAGTCGACAAGGATGACATCTGGTCGTTCTCGCCGTTCATCGATGAAAGCATCTTTCGGCTGATCCGGCGAAACCTTCCGCGGCCGCGGCTGTTCGATTGGCAGGTCATGTTTTTCTGGACCGTAATTGGCCTGCGTTTCGTGCAAACGGAGCTGGTCAAATACTTTCCGCATTCCATCTTCAGCATTGAGAGTCCCGGCAACTACTGGGTTTATAGCGCGATCTATGCGGCATCGGTCACTGCGATCGGTATCGAGCTGAAGATTTTTAACAGTGTCCGCATCCAGATCAAGCTGGAGGAGCAGGAGCGGTTGCTGCTCCACGCACGGATGGAGGCGCTGCAGAACCAGATCAATCCGCATTTCCTGTTTAACACGCTGAATTCAATATCGTCGCTCGTGCGCTTCGATCCCGATACAGCACGGGGCATGATTTTCAAGCTTGCGACGATTTTGCGGCGGCTGCTCAATAGCGCCGAGGCATTTGCCCCCCTGCGCGACGAGTTCGAGTTCGTCGACAACTATCTTGACATTGAGGTAGTGCGGTTCGGGCGGGACAAACTACGTGTAGTCAAGGAACTGGATCCGGCATCGCTCGACGTGGTGGTGCCTAGCATGTTGCTACAGCCGTTGATCGAGAACTCTATCAAGCACGGACTCTCGCCCAAGGTTGAGGGAGGCAGTATCTACCTGCGTAGCCGACTCGCCGGCTCACGGCTGATCATCGAAGTCGAGGACGATGGTGTTGGAATGGGCGGAGCGCAATTGGAAGAGAGCAGCAGTTGGACCGGTATGGGGATCGGGATGGCCAACATCGCAGAGCGGCTGCAGGTGCTCTATGGCGATACCGCGCGCATGACGATCGACAGCCACGAAGGGAAGGGAACCCTGATCCGGATCCGGTTGCCGCTCATCGAATCAACCAGTTCAGTGCCGGAAGGTTTCTACGCCGAGCGCTCGAGCACGCGCAGATAAAAGTCTTCATACTGCTTCACGATCTTGGTGGAGCAAAAACGTTCCATCGCGACCGCGCGTGCCCGTTTTCCCATCTCGCGCAAACGCTGCTCGTCATTTAGCAGTTCGATGGCATAACGCGCCATCGTTTCGACGTCGCCCACATCGGCGAGATATCCGGTCTGCCCGTGGTCAATCACCTCCGGAACTCCTCCGGCTTTTGTGGAAATTGGAACGACTTCGCAGGCCATCGCTTCCAGAGCGGCAAGTCCAAAGGATTCCAGTTCGCTCGGCAGCAGCATGATATCGGCAATCGAAAGCTTTTCGTAAATCTGATCCTGCTTGCCGAGAAAGAGCACGTCGTCGTGAATGCCTTTTTGCACCGCCAGCCACTCGGCGACGGAACGATCGGGTCCGTCACCAATCAGCAAAAGTCGGGAGGGCATCTGCTTGTGGACCCGGTCAAAGATTTCGATGACATCGGTGATGCGCTTGACGGGGCGGAAGTTCGAGAGGTGCACGAGCACTCGCTGGTTGTCAGGCGCGTACTCCCGCCGCATTTCTTCGGCAATCTTCGTGTTCCGCATGTAAATGTCACAGTTAACCGAGTTGTAGATCACTTCGATTGGTTTCTTGACATCGAATATGCGTTGTGTGCGTTCGCGAAGGTAGTTTGAAATCGCGGTGACGCCGTCGCTCTGCTCGATGGAATATCGGGTAATCGGCAGGTAGGAGCGATCCAGCCCAACGAGAGTAATGTCGGTTCCGTGCAGAGTAGTGACGAAGGGCAGGCGCTGTGCGCGGGGGCCAGCGGCCAGCATTTGACGAGCGAGCATCGCGCTCACTGAATGCGGGATGGCGTAATGCACGTGCAGAAGGTCGAGATCATAAAGCTGCGCGACTTCAGCCATACGCGTCGCCAGGGCCAAATCGTACGGCGGATAGTCGAAGAGAGGGTAACGAGAAACCTCGACCTCGTGATAATGGATATTGGGTTCGGCACCGCGCAATCGGATCGGCTGGGCGTAAGAAATGAAATGGATTTCATGCCCGCGCTGCGCGAGTTCAAGCCCCAACTCGGTGGCGACGACACCGCTGCCGCCATACGTCGGATAACAGGTGATCCCGATCTTCATGATGTGCGAACGTACGCCTCTCGTGGTCCTGTCATTCGATGGCTAAGACTGGCACTGGTTGCAGATTTTACACGAGGGCCCGGGGGTGGATGGGCGGAAGGCCGCGCTATCAGCCGTTTTTCGGGCCGAGCGAGCCGCTGGTATCGATTTTATCGAGGTGCGCCTGAAAGCGCTTCTTGGATTCTTCGGGCAAGCCGGTGAACTCAATGCCCATGCCGACTCCGGGATCGCGTGTGCGAACGACTGCGCTGGGCGAAAGACGTTCTTGTTCGATCCAGAGATCGACACGCAAGGCGGTCCCGACCGGGAGAGGCATTACGGTCTCAACATAACAACCATTTCCACTAATGTCGGTGGCATTCACGCGGAGCGGAGTGTTGACGCGCTCATCGCGCAGTTCCAGAGGAAACGAAAGGCGGTGTCGGACGAATTTTCTGCGGTTATCATGACGAACCTGGGTTCGTTCGTCGGCCTTCATTTCCGCTGGAAGCGCAGCGATCCAGGGACAATCTTGATCGGCGACCAACTGCACGCCGACCTGCGTTTTTTTCAGGGCGCCCGCGTCGACCACCCAAATGACCTTGCAGCGCGCTTTCCTGCCTTCGTACTGCACGCCAATGACATCGCCGACTTTCAGGTCGGGCTCGATGCCGTAGAGACAGGCCCCGGTCGCGCTGATGTTTTGAGCGTTCGCGTTCTGGAAGAATGGCTGATTGTTGGCGCCCATTCCCCACACTCGTACCTTCAAGTCCAGAGTCGCACGCGGAGCTGACCCTTGGGCTGACATCGCCGGATGACCTCCAAGCTAATAGAGAAACGGTAAGTACGACCATCATACTACTTGCTGTGAAATGAGTAGGTTACGACAGTACTCAGGAACCCAAGCGTTAACTCATTGTGTAATCAAGGGCTTAAGCCTGTCGCCAGCACTGTCACAGCTCTCGGTAGGAGATCAATTCGACGCCTTCGCGGGCGAGGATTTCCCGAGCCGATGGCAACGTCAGAACCTGGAGTTCCGTCTCGCGCGACGCGCGAAGTCGAGTGTTGGCGGCGAGCAGGTCGGCATCGTTGTATCCGGGATGACAGACAAATTCCCATGTCCCATCCGGAATACTGCGGGCGATCGCGAGAAATAACGTCTCATCCAGAGTACCCGTGACTTCAATCCCCAGAGTCCCGTCTGGAGTGGCGAATCCCGCGCGCTTGACCGATTCCCGAAACTTGCCGGCAAAACGGCGCAATATCTGGACTTCCGCATAGCGGGTCCAGAGCTTGGGCCGTGCGAGCAACTGGCCCGAACGAAGTGGAAAGCGCGGGCCGAAGGGGTTGCGCAGCGCGCGTACGCCGCAATCCGCGGCGGCTTTCAGTAGTGGCCGCAGAATTTGCGGAAAGACATGCGTGTGCTTGTGGGTGTCGATGTGCGAAACGACGATTCCGGCAGATTGGATTTTGCGAATTTGCGCCGTCGCTTCGGCGGAGATTTCGTCGGGGTTCATTCGGCCTGCAACAGATCTGGCGGCGAATTGTTTGAGACCGTCGCGAAAATATCCAGACGCAGTGAGAGAGGGAAGTTGGTCGGAGCCAAGAACGGGCTCGCCATCGATCAGAACGACGTGGCAACCGATGCTCAAATTCGGCGTGCGCGTGATCAGTTCAGTTGCTTCAGCGAATGCCTTGCCGTTCGCCATCAGCGTGGAAGAGGTCACGACGCCGTGCGTGTGGGCCTCGACGATGGCGCGATTCACACCGGAAGTGAATCCGAAATCATCCGCGTTCACGATCAGACGCCGCACGTTGCAAGTCTAGCAGGGAGAAGACGCAGAACCAGAGGCCAGACAACAGGGCCACCACCTTCCGTGCGCTGACGTGTGCACCCGGTGACATGGAATGCGGCCTGACTGTTAAAATCCAAACGGGGGCGGTTAGCTCAGTTGGTTAGAGCGCCTCGCTTACACCGAGGAGGTCGCAGGTTCGAGTCCTGCACCGCCCACCAATCTTTTCTACCAAGGCTCGAAGCAATCGTAGTTTCGTTGGCTGACGATCTTTCCGTTTTTGAACTCAAAGAACATGGCTGAATGCGCACGCATCTCAGAGCCGACTGCCAAGTTGGCGAAAGGGACCGCCAGTTTGCCGATCCATAGAACCTCGACTGCCACATTGTCGCCGTTCACGAAATGATTCTTGATCTCGTAGGTCTGGTGCGAGAGCAGCTTGCGGCCGTTCTCGAAAGCTTCCGCCATCCTTGACACTCCCGATCGAATACCGTTCGTGTAGATGCGGTTCGGAAACTGCTCCATGACCGCGTCGGGAGCAAAGAGATCGGTGATGTATGTGAAGTCGCCGTCCTCAATGGACTTCAAGTAGCGCTGAATCTTTTCCAGATTACTGAGTGGTTCGGGCATGACAGGTCGTGGCGATTCAGAAGCGAGTCGCATATCTCTTGCCGAGTAATACAGAAGTGATGAATGCGGGCTTAGGTCGAGAAGAAAACCCGAGGATGCGCAGTGAAAGTCTGAAGCGCACACTTTCCGAGGACAATCGGAGCCGGTTTCGCGGAAATAGGCTTCACCTTTGAGAGCTTGATCAGCAACTTCTCAATCTTCTGGTACTCATGCGGCTGGGGTAGGCTGGTCGGTGTCATAGCGGCATTCTCTCATGGCTCAGGGATGAAGAAAAGATCTTGTGTTGCACCAAAATGTAGGCGCAATCTGTGAATATTCTGAAACATTGCTTTGCCGTTTGCAAATGCCCGGGAAAAAGAAATTTCTGACGATTTCTCCCCAGACGGGCCGGGCCCGAAAACGCCGAAAGGCCTTTCTCCCCCCAGAGATAAGACGCATTCGGAATGAAGGCCCAGCCCCTCCCCACGTTTCGTGCCGTAAATGATCGGTTGTGTCTTCGAAGCGGTCAAGCACAAAACTGTTGCATTGGCCCGAAATCGCGGATCGCTGTTGAGTTTCTTAACACACACAAGCGTGGTCGACGGTTGAGTGGCGTTGACAGCAGATCCTTGGCCACCGAGTGCTTCGCTAGATTACGGAACGGAGTCCGTTGGTAAGGTCGATTCGAAGACGACGTGGCGCGTCACGAGATCGTCGATCCGAAAGTCGTCGAGAACGAACAATTCCTTCAAGACGCTCCTTGTATGTTGGCCAAGCAAAGGAGCCGGCGACGACGGATGGCCGGGCGTGCTCGACAACTTCACGGGAGTTCCAGTCACGCGATGTTTGCCAGCCGTTGGATGGTCGAGGAATGGAAACATCTCGCGAACTTCGCATTGTGGATGATCCACTACTTCGCCGAAGTTGCGGACCAGCGAGCACGGGACGCCGGCGGACTGCAGTCGGGCGAGCCATTGCTCGACCGGCCTCTGTCGAAAAATGTCGGAGAGGATGGGTTCCAGCACTTTTCGATTCTGGATTCGCAAGGCATTCGTTTCATAGTCCGGATGGCGTTCCAGATCTGGCCGCTCCAGAGCACTACAGAATGCAGCCCAAAGCTTTTCGCTTCCCACGGCAATCGCAATCTCGCGATCGCTTGTATGGAAAACGCGGTACGGCACGATCGTAGGGAAGGACGTTCCCATTGGCCGCGGAACGATATTGGATCCCAGAAAGCTCATGTAATTGGAACTCATGGTCGAGATCATGCTGTCGAGCATCGAGACATCAACGAACTGTCCCAGGCCGGTGCGCTCTCGGGACCGCAGCGCAAGAAGAATACCGATGACCGAGAACAGCCCCGCCGTCACGTCTGTCACACCGTAGCCACAGCGGACTGAGTCGCCCTCTTCGGTTCCCGTGATACTCAGCAATCCGCTCGAAGCCTGAACTACGACGTCCATTGCAGCTTCGTCGCGCGAAGGACCTTGTTGGCCGTATCCTGAAATTGAGCAGTAAATCAGGCGCGGATTGCGCTCGCGAACTTGTGCGTAACCCAGACCCAATTTGTCCATCGAGCCGGGGCGAAAATTCTCCACCAGCACGTCAACTTTGTCGATCAGTCGCAGGCAGAGATCGAGTCCTTCCGGCTCTTTCAAATTGATCGATATACCTTTCTTTCCCGCGATTCAGGCCTAGAAAGAAACTGGAGATCCCCCCGGCAAAGGGAGGTCCCCAGCCGCGCCCCATGTCGCCATTCTGCGCTTCGAGCTTGTAGACCTTGGCGCCATAGTCAGAAAGCAGAAGCGTGCAATAAGGCCCGGCGAGTGCGTGGGAAAAATCCAGAACGCTGAATTCCATCGAGGGCGGACGGAGACAGGACTGGGAGTCGGAGTTCCAGAGGGTATGTTGGAAGCCATTTGTAGTGGTCAATTCGAGCAAGAAAAGTGTCGCACATTTCGCTCCGGGGAACGCGTCGTCGCGTTGTAGCAGATTTGAATACCGTCTTGCGCACGCGTAATATCTGATTCCCGTCGGCACAAAACTGCACTTCCATAAGAGGTGATTCGGATGAGGGCCCTGACTCCTGCACTGCTCGTACTCCTGAGTATCGCTTTTTCTATTGAGAATTCCGCCGCGCAGTCCAGTTACGATTTGCGCTCGCCCGACGGGCGAATTGAAATCAGAATCCGCACCGCTGAACAGCTTCGATATGACGTGGTATTGAAAGGACGTGCCATTCTCGAAAACTGCACACTGTCTCTGGACGTCGAGCACAAAAAACTCGGAGCGCAGCCGAATGTGACGGACGCGAAGACGCGCTCTCACGATCAGGTCGTCGAACCGGTAGTTCGGCAGAAGTTCGCCAAGATTCGCGACCACTACAACGAGTTGCGACTGAACATGGAAGGAGGCTATTCCGTTGCTTTTCGTGCTTACAACGAAGGTGCGGCCTATCGTTTCGAGACGTCGCTGCCGGGACAAGTGAAGGTCTACGGAGAAGAGTCGGCGTTTAACTTTGCCGCGAACGACATCGTCTACTATCCACAGGAAGACAGCTTCTATTCCCACAACGAGCGGAAATATCTTCCGCAACATCTGAGCGAAATCGCTCCGGCGTTCATTGCGACGCTTCCGGCGGTTGTTGATGTGGGACAAGGAGCGAAGGTTGCGATTGCGGAGTCAGACCTCGAAGACTATCCGGGCCTCTGGCTGAAAGGCACGGGTGGCAATGCACTTGAAGCCACTTTCCCACAGTACCCGTTGAAAGAAAATCTGACGAGCGATCGCGATTACCGAGTCGTGGAGACTGCTGACTACATCGCTTCAACGGCGGGAACTCGCAGCTTTCCATGGCGCGTGATCGGCATCGCCGATACCGACGGCGACCTGCTCACCAATCAGATCGTTTATCTGCTCGAAAAGCCGTCTCTGATCGAAGACACTTCGTGGATCAGGCCGGGAAAAGTCGCCTGGGATTGGTGGAACGCCAACAATGTTTACAACGTGGATTTCAAGGCGGGGATCAACACCGACACTTACAAGTATTACATCGACTTTGCAGCGAAGTATGGCCTGCCTTACATCATCCTCGATGAAGGCTGGTACAAGCTGGGAAACGTACTGGATGTTGTTCCAGAAGTCAACATGGACGAACTCACCGCATACGCCAAACAAAAGAATGTTGGGATCATTTTGTGGGTGGTATGGAAAACGCTTGACGATCAACTCATTCCAGCACTCGATCAATTCCAGAAGTGGGGCGTGAAGGGTATCAAGGTCGACTTCATGCAGCGCAGCGATCAGTTGTTGATCGACTATTTCTACAAGGTCAGCCGCGAATGCGCGAAGCGGAAGATGCTAGTGGATTTTCACGGGGACCAGAAACCAGCGACGATGACGCGTACCTGGCCCAACCTGATCAGTACCGAGGGCGTCCGCGGAATGGAGTGGAGTAAGTGGAGCGCCGACTCAGAGCCGAAAGCACAACGTCACGCTTCCGTTTACACGAATGTTTCTTGGCCCGATGGACTACACGCCGGGTGCGATGCGCAACGCAACGAAAGCCACGTTCGCCGCGATTCATAGCCAGCCGATGGCCCTTGGAACGCGCTGCCATCAGTTAGCGATGTATGTCGTGTTTGAGAGTCCGTTGCAGATGCTGTCGGATAGTCCGTCAAACTATTTACGGGAGCCGGAGGCCATGGAGTTTCTGGCACCCGTTCCCAGCACATGGGATGAGACAAAAGTCCTCGACGCGCGCATTGCGGAATACGTTGTCGTTGCGCGGCGAAACGGGCGTGACTGGTACGTGGGAGCGATGACGGATTGGACTCCGCGTAACCTCGATATTGATTTGTCATTCCTGCCAGATGGGAACTTCACGATGGAGGCTTATCAGGATGGGATCAATGCGGATCGCAATGCCAGCGACTACAAGAAGATCACGATGCAGGTGAATCGAAACACCAAGATCAAGCTACCGCTTGCGAGTGGTGGAGGCTGGGCCGCGCGAATTCATCAATAGAATCGAAGCAGGTCAGCGGGATTTTGGCAGCGCGCGAGTGGAGCCCGTCGAAATTCCGCCATCCAGCAGCAGAGTTTGCCCGGTGATGTAGCGGCTCGATTCGGCGGCAAGGAAAACGACCGCTGCATCGAGATCGGGAAGCGCACCCGGACGTTTGAGTGGAATCCGGTCGCAAAGATATTCGACCCACTCCTTGTCTTCGTACATGATCTTGTTTTGATCGGTGCGAAACCATCCAGGGGCGAGACAATTCACCGTAATTCCGTGGCGTCCCCAATCGTCGGCGAGGCTCATGGTAAGTTGGCGGATGCCGCCGCGGCTTGCTCCGTAGGGCCCGAGACCGGCATATCCAGCGACGCTGGTGACCGAGCCGATGTTGATGATTCGTCCGTATTGGCGCGGGATCATGCGGCGCGCGACCGCCTGAGCGACGAAAAAACTTCCACGCAGGTTAGTGTCGAGGATCAGATTCCAGTCGTCCCAGGTAACATCGAGCGCCGGCTTGCGCACATTGCATCCCGCGTTGTTGACGAGGATGTCGATGTGTCCGAAAGCGGCTTCCGCTGCGCTTGCCATCTCTTCAATGCTGGCTTGATCGCGAACATCGAGTTCGAGGGAGACTGCGCGGCGGCCAAGGGCCGTGATTTCTTTTTCGAATGCCACGAGCGAATCCCGATGTCGGCTGGTAAGAATCAGATCGGCGCCTGCGCTTGCAAGAGCACGGGCAAATTGCTGGCCGAGTCCGCGGCTGGTACCGGTGACGATAGCGACGCGTCCGGTCAGATCAAATAGATTCGAGCCTGCGGGCTTCTCGCTCACAAATCCGCTCCTGGGGCGAGAACGACTTTCATCAAGTTTGGTTCGCGCGAGTATAGCCGTTCGAACCACTGCGGACCTTGTTCGAGCGGCGCGACGGCGGTAATCAGAGGCTTCACTCGAATTTGCCCGGACGAAATCAGTTCGATCGCCCGTGGATATTCCCCAGCGGAGGCGCACGATCCCTGCAGCCGAATCTGCCGCGTAACGACCTTCTGCAGCGGCAGTGTGACTTCAGGAGAGATGTTGCCCACGAGGATCACGCTTCCGCCTTTTCGGACGCTGTCGATTGCGGCATTGACGGTTTCGCTCTTGCCCACAGCTTCGACCGCAATATCGACACCGATTCCATTGGTGCGGTCGAGAATTTGTTGGACAAGATCATTTGCAGATAACGTTTCGGTCGCCCCGAGTTCCTGACTCAGTTTCAGCCGCGTCGGGTCTACGTCGGCGACAAACACGCGCGAACAACCTGCGACGCGCAAAGCTTGTTGCAGAAGTAATCCGATCGTTCCTGCGCCGATGACGAGCGCCGTACTGCCTGTCGCGATAGGAACGAGCGAGACGGCATGCAGCGCAACGGCAACCGCTTCGAGCAGCGCAGCCTCAGCATAAGGGAGGTTGTCAGGCAGGCGATGAACGATGCGCGCGGGCACAGCAACGAATTCAGCGAAGGCTCCTGCACGACGATAATCGCCGCAGGAAACACCCAACACTTGACGGCGATCGCAAAGGTTGATGTCGCCGCGGAGACAGTTCGCGCACTCGCCGCAATATACGGTCGAGTCGACCGTGACGCGCTCGCCCACTGCCAGACCGATCACACGCTCACCCACTGCTTCGATAGTTCCAGCCGCTTCGTGGCCCATTACGATCGGCGGAATGCGCCGGCCGGAAGAACCGTCATAGCCGTGCACGTCACTTCCGCAGATTCCGCACGCTGCAACGCGCATCAAGACTTCATCTGCCTCCAGCAAGGGTAGAGGGGCCTCTGTCAATTCCAACTGACGATATTGCGACAACAGGAGCGCCTTCATTTTCCTGCCTTCATTTGCCATTCGGTGGGCGCAACGATCCCGCTGCCCTCGCGGATGGTGAGAATCTGATTCGGCTTGACCTGCGTGAAGCGTTCGATCTTTTGAGTAGTGGGCCACTTCACTTCGATCACATCGACCCCCTGCGCCCTGCCCAACCCAAAATGCAGGCGGAGATCATTTTGTGACATGACGCTCGACCCGCTTCGGACTTCGTCGATCTGCGAATGGCTTCCAACGATCGTGCGAACTCGAGCTCCGATCGCGGTGCGATTGCATTTGGTGCCGATCAACTTGATTTTGATCCAGTTTTGTTTGTTGCCGCCGTCGTTGCGCAGCAAGGAAGGCAGGTCGCTCATGTTCAGCACTAAAGCATCGATGTCGCCGTCGTTGTCGTAGTCGCCAAAAGCTGCGCCGCGGCTCGAGAAATGTTCGCTGATGCCTGGTCCCATCGTCGCTGAAACATCCTTGAACTGTCCGTTGCCCATGTTCTTGTAAACCAGTCGCGGATTCTTGAACGTCTGCCCGATCTCGTGGCCACCGATCTCGGGATAAACGTGACCGTTAACTTGCAGAAGATCGGGCCAGCCGTCGTTATCATAATCAATAAATCCGCAACCCCATGCGACGTACTGATTGTTGATGCCAATTCCAGACGCAAACGTTACATCGCTGAAGGTGCCATCGCCGTTGTTGTGATACAGGTTGCAAGTGTCGTCGGCGAAATTGGTTTTGAAGATGTCGAGCCAGCCATCGCAGTCGTAATCCCCTACCGCAACGCCCATGCCCGCTTGCTCGTGTCCGTTCTCGCTATAGGCGCATCCGGCCATCACCGCGATATCAGTGAAGGTTCCGTCGTGATTGTTGTGGAACAAAATGCTGGGCTCGGAATCGACGGCGACATAGATATCTGGCCATCCGTCGTTGTCAAAATCAGATGCAACCGCAGTGATCGAATATCGCGGACCCGGTTTGAGGATGCCGGCTTTCTCTGATACATCGGCGAAGGTTCCATCGCCGTTGTTGTGAAACAGAACGTTGGTGTCGCCCGTCAGGCCGCGCGGACCGCACATGACCGGAATGCCTTTCCACTGGCAAGCCAGCGGATCACTAGCGGATGGTGTCTTCGCGGGATCGAGCTTGATGTAGTTGCACACAAAAAGATCAAGATGACCGTCGCGATCGTAGTCCAGAAATGTGCAGCCCGGCGCCCCAGCGAATTCGTTCATCGTAAACTCCGGCTTTGCGCGTGACATCGATGAAGGTGCCATCGCCGTTGTTGTGAAACAAAATGTTGTGTCCCCAAAAGCAGCAGAAGAGATCGTCCCATCCATCGTTGTCGTAGTCGCCGACGCATACGCCGGTTTGCCAGCCGGTACGGGCCAAGCCAGATTTGTCGGTGACGTCGGTGAACGTTCCGTCGCGGTTGTTCTTGTAAAGATGCGAAGTCGGAGCCTGTCCCACCGGCCACTCCTGTCCGAGACGCGTCCCGTTCGTCAAGTAAATGTCGAGCCACCCGTCATGGTCGTAGTCGAAGAATGCAAGTCCGCTGCCCTTCGCTTCGATGATGTACTTCTTGTGGTTGGGATCGCCCCAAACGTTGGGAGCATTGAGGCCCGCTTCTCTGCCAACGTCGACGAATTGCACCGGGGAAGGCGACGTCATGGCCGGCGACGACTGCAGGACGACGCCACGTTTCCATTGCCATACCGGAGTCGCAAGCGCATCGAGCAGCGTGCTGCCGAGAACCAGCAGGGAAGAGCCGAGAAAGCGGCGCCTGGGAAAAGTCATATCACTTGGTGGACGAAATCTTCGGGAATGCGCGTGGAACCATTCCGGCGCCTTCCTTCACTGCGATGATCTGGTCGACAGGCACGTTTGTCAATCGATCAACCTGCCCACTGGGCCAGGTGATTTCGAGAGACTCAATCTTCGTGCGCTTTCCCAAACCAAAGTGAATACGAGGATCACTCGCCGACATGTAGCTGGTGCCGCCTTTTGCTTGTTCAACGTGCACGAATCCTTCAGAAGTCAATTTCAGCGAAGCACCGATACCGTCGCGATTCGACTTGGTGCCGATGAGCAGAACCGAGAGCCAGTGGTTCGCGTTTCCACCATCATTGCGCAGAAGAGACGGATAATCGCCGCGATTGTTGGTGACAATATCGATGTCCCCGTCATTGTCATAGTCGGCGGTCGCAACGCCGCGTCCTGCGATGGGACGCATAAAGTCCGGGCCAAGTGTCTCGGAAACCTTCTCAAAATGTCCTTTGTCGACGTTGCGAAACATAAGCAACGGCTCTTTGTACGTGACCTCGGCGTGATAAAGGGAAACGTTGTCGAGCATCGAACCGTTGAGTTGTAGAATGTCGTTCCAGCCGTCGTTATCGTAGTCGAGAAACTTCATCGCAACGCCGCTCATCAGCACAGCTTTATTTCCGAGACCCGAGCGGAATGTCTCATCGGTGAAAGTGCCGTCCTGACTGTTGCGATAGAGTCGATTTAGTTCAAAGTCGAGATGGGTGATGTAAACGTCTTGCCATCCGTCACCGTCAACATCGGCCGCATCGATGCCCATCCCAGCCTCGTAGCGCCCATCCTCGCTGGCAGCGATCCCTGAAATCAGGGAAACATCCTCGAAGGTTCCATTGTGTTTGTTGATGAACAGGAAATTCGGCCACGAGTCGTTGGCGATGGCAATATCGGGCCAGCCGTCGTTGTTGAAGTCGGCCAACACCACGCCCATGCCCTTAGCTTCCGGCCTGCCCACGCCGGATGCATCACTTACGTCAGTGAAAGTTCCGTCGTGATTGTTGTGGTATAGCTTGATGCGCTGGCCCTTGTAGTTTCCCGGATGGCAGTAGGAGCGGTAACCGGGACGGCGCTCGCCGCACCACATGTTGTTCTTCGGGCTCCAGTCGATGTAGTTGGTCACGACGAGATCGAGCCACCCATCTTTGTCGTAATCAAACCATCCGGCGCTGGTCGACCAACCACCTTCGTCGGCGACACCGGCTTTCGAAGTCACATCGGTAAACGTTCCATTGCCGTTATTGTGATAGAGGATCGCGCGGCCATAGCCGGTGACATATAAATCGGGGTAGCCGTCATTGTCGAAATCACCAACGGCCACGCCTTGTCCGTAGTGGCCTTCGCCGCCCACACCGGCCTTCTCGGTGACATCTGTAAAAGTTCCATCGCCATTGTTGTGGTAGAGAGCACTACGAAGCGGATGCGGCGGCTTGTAAATATCAGTGGCGGCGGACTGAACAAAGTAGAGATCCATCAAGCCGTCTTGGTCGTAGTCGATCCATCCGACTCCAGTACCCATCGTTTCGAGGTAATACTTCTCGTCTGTCTGCGTCGAGTCCTGCTGAAAAGTGATCTTCGAAGTTTCGCGGACATCGGTGTAATGGACGGAAATGGCGGGTTCGGGTTTGGTCGCAGTCTGCGCGGCGAAGACCTTGGCATGGACGGAAGCCACGATGACTGCGGCCAGTGCTAGGAGCACTGCGCACAGGATCTTGCGAAGGAGGTTCTGGCTCGAGGGCGCCGGCTCTTGTGCCATTCTCAACCTAGTGTAATGGGGAGCGGTTCAAACGCAACTGATGCGATGCTTCGATGTGCTCGTAACATCACAAGCTGCGATCGGCGATCAGCAGCGCGAACTGGAGCATTTGCTGGCGGGCGGCCATCGGGATCGCTTGCCCTGACGGTGCAGTGTTCGGCGGAGCCTTCGACAAAGCTTCCTCGATGCGGGAAACATCTAAACCGCCGGTGTTGCTTCCTTTGAACCGGTCGAGCACCTCGCGAGCTTTTTCTAGTTGTCCAGTCTGATAGTAAAAAACTCCCAGAGTGGAATAACTACCGGCCCACTCCGGTAGTAAATCGACGGCACGCTCCAAGTGCTCGGCGGCCTGCGGTGCATTTCCTCGCAGCACGGAGGTCAGACCCAGTCCCCATGCGAGTTTCCCGGAGGCAGGTATTCGCGATAACCCTTTCTGCAAAGTTTGCTCGGCGCTACTGAGATCGTTGTCGCGAAGCTGGACGAGGGCTAGCGAGAGATAGTACTGATCGTTGTCGGGGTTGCGATTGATTGCATTGCGGAAAATCTCGATTGCCTTGCCGGTCTCGCCCGCATGCGCTTCGATGTCCCCGAGCAGCGCGAGAAAGGCATCATCCGTCTGCCCAGCGGCGGAAACCTTTTGCGCGGCATCGAGTGCCTCTGAATAACGACCCTTACGAAAATATGCGTCGGCGAGATCGAACTTCACATCATCGGAATCGGGGTTAGCCTGCAGCGCCACCTGAAAATGTTGGATCGCCTCGTCGTACAAACGATATCGCGCCAAGAGAACACCGATGCCTGTCTGTGTGCGATAGTCATTCGCGCTGATTTGATCGAGTTGAGTGAGCGTATCCCTCGCGAGTTCAAGCTGCCCAAGCTTCAGATACGCTTC
This sequence comes from uncultured Acidobacteriota bacterium, assembly GCA_963787685.1. Taxonomy (GTDB): domain Bacteria; phylum Acidobacteriota; class Terriglobia; order Terriglobales; family Acidobacteriaceae; genus Sulfotelmatobacter. Next base: position 18,889 of record CAWBED010000013.1, on the reverse strand, counting down.
CGCCAGGAGGTACAGATCTTTAGGTTGTCCATGATATTTCTGGATCTGTGCCGTCAGTTCCGATACATCGAGTTGCGTACGCTCCTTGGCAGAAAGTGCCGAGCGGTTGTCGAGATAGTCGAAGAGGTGTTGATACGGTTGCGGTTCGACGGGTGCGTTCTTCGATAGCGTCTGAAAGACGCTGAGATCCCGTTGCGCGGCAGCCGTTTGATGCAGGCTACGTTCGGCCATCGCGAGCTTGTAGTAGCCGTCTGTAGGGTGGCGGCTTACTCTCACGAATCGCCGAAGGTAGTCCGCCGCTTCGGAAAACTTCTTGTCCTTGATTCGGAGATTGGCCAACTCGAGAAGTGCATCGGCAAAGTCTGGATTCGAGCGTAATGCCTGCTGAAACATCTCCTCTGCTTTTGAATAGTGGCCTTGCCGCTCCTCGATGTAGCCGACATTGAATAAGCAGGAAACGTTTCGCGGATCTTGTTTCAAGCCCTGCTCGAAGTAGGTCAGAGCTTGATCGAACCTCCCGAGGTGCCGATAGGAGAGACCCATAAACGCATATGAACGGGCCGATGGATCTAGTTCGATCAGCTTCTGGAATTGCTCGACGGCGCTTTCCATCTTGTGGGCCATGAAATAGCTTTCGCCTAGAGCAGCGCGAAGATCGGGCCGCTGCGGGGCAAGTTTGATGCCTGATTCGAGGAGAGGGATCGCGTCTTCGAAGAAATTCTGCGTCATGCTGACTCGGGCCATCAGGTAGATGATGTCGGTATTTTGAGGCGCAAGTTTATGCGCGCGTACCAGCAAGTCAAGAGCGTCGACTGGTCGCGATTGCTCGAAATCAAGCTGGGCTAATAGGTAGAGCGTCTCTGGAGAATCGGCCTTCAGCTTCAGTGCGCGATTGAGAACCGGTTCGGCTTTTGCGTATTCGTGACCTTTGAGATATGTCGCTCCAAGGTTGTGGAGAATTTCAAACGTCTCTGGTTGCAACGCGTCGGCCCGCTCCAATTCGAGTTGCGCGGATTTGTATTGTTTTGCGGATGCGAGCAGCACTCCGAGACTGAAGTGCAACTGAACGTCTTGCTTATGCGCTGCTGAGAGTTCGTGGGCCGTTTCCAGTGCCTCGGTGGCCTTTCCGGCCTGAAAATACGCGCGAACCAGGTTAAGGCGTACCTCGACAGTCGAAGGACGTACGCGTTGGAAGTTTTGAATTGCTTTCGCAGGTGCGCCCTTCGCAAGTTCAAGCAGTCCCAGGTTGTAGTTCGCGTCGCGATTTGCCGGAGCTAGGCTCAACACTTTGTTGAATTCTTGTTGAGCCAAGTCGAGCTTCTGCTCGGCAACGTAAAGGTCCCCTAGGTTGTTGTGAGTCTTCGTCGAATCGGGAGCTAGCTTCAGGGCATGTTGAAACGCGTCGAGCGCACGATCGTAGTTTTTCTCATCGGTGTAGACGATGCCGAGCAGATTGTATGCGTCGACGCTGGACGGATTCAGTTTGAGTTGATCTTCAAGGAGTGTGCGCGCATCTTCGAACGATCCTTTTTGAATCAGTGCCTCGGCTTCACGAAGCGGAGGCTGATTTCCTGGCGCGGTGTTCTGGGCAGCACAGACCCCGACAGATACGATGAAGAATACAAAACCAATCTGGCGGATCGCCGTCCAGCTGCGCTTTACTGTCGGGATTAGGATCGAGGTACGACCGAACATCTGCAAGGCCCTTCCGCGGGCTCAATATAGCATCTGCAACATCTGCTGGGCCATCTTGTGCTGCGGTTGTCTTTTCAATAAGGCTTCTAAAATAGTCCGCGCTTTTTCCTTTTCGTCTGACACCATGTAGAGACGCGCAAGATTCAGATACGCCTGATCAAAGTCCGGGGCGCGCTGAATGCACATCTTAAAATTCTGCTCTGCCTCCGGGTACCGCCGGACTTGCACGAAGAGTACTCCGAGGTTGTTGAGCGCTTCGGAGTAATCGGGACGCAAGCGTATGGCGTTTTCCAGGCTTTGAACCGCGAGATCGGTCTGTCCTCGATGTGCATACAGCATTCCGAGACCGTAACTCACCTCCGAATTTGCGGGCTCCGCGTCGTAGGCGCGCTTCAACAAAGTCTGCGCGTCATCGAGATTTCCCTGGCGGCGATAAACATTCCCGAGGTTGAGCGCCGCCGTTGCATAGGCAGGCCTTAGCTGCAAAGACTTCTGGAAGTCTCGAACGGCTTCGTCGTTTTTTCCTTGTTGCGCGGCGAGCATTCCCAGATTGTTCCATGCTTCGGGATAGTCGGGACGCAATCTGATCGCTTCCTCAAGCGATCGCTGTGCCTCCACGATGGAGTTGCGCCGAAGATAGAGCGTTCCGAGGTTGTAATGAGCGTCCGCATCCTCAGGACGTTGCATAATGACTTGCTGGAACGAGCGCTCGGCTTCGTCGAGGAACCCATGTTGAAAAAACGCGACGCCGTAAGTGAACTGGTTGCGTTGAAATGGACTTTGCGGGGGAGTCCCCTCAAATGGTAGCGCCTTCTGGATGCGCTCCTCAGGAGTTGTGGGCATCGACGACAAGTCTTGGCGCAACTGTTCTTCCATTATCACGCCCTGATAGATCTTCACGATATTTCCGTCGCGATCGATGAGGAACGATGTCGGCAAGGGAAGGTCTCGATGGCGGTCGAACAGGTAGCGATACACGATGTTGTAAACGCCGGCGACATCTTGCGAGCCCAAAACGATCGGGAAGGGGATTTGTTCTTTGTCGGCGAATAACTTTGTCGCCGCGGGGTCGAGCGCCTCGTCGATGTTGATCGCAACAACTCGAAAAGACTGAGAACCCGGACTGATCTGAGCCTGACTGAGTTGCTTCAACTGATCGCGGCATAGCTGAGAATCAGAAGTCCAGAAGTTGAGCAACACCGCAGCTGTTCCGGAACGATCGCAATTCGACCAGATTGCCGGCAGTATCTGGTAACGAGAAGTCGGGAGCTTGGATGGTTTCGATCAACCATGTTCCGGAAGATTTCGGAGGAACCTCTGCACTCGCGGGATCGCCCGATATCCGCCCATGATTTCGGGGAAATCGCGAAAGGCTTTGCTTTGAAATCCGCGGAATTCTCTTCAATGTCAATTCGATGATTGACGGGCAGCGCAGAATAACTCTGCGTAGAGCCGCTGGGCCAACGAACGGTCGCCCGGACCGATTCTCGATGTTTGCCCACCCCGAAAAAAAGTTCCTTGGTGTGTTGCGACAGAAAGCCAGAACCAGCTTGCAGATACTTGGTCTGCTGGAGACGGCCAGCTTCTATCGTCACAGAAGCCCCGATTCGCATCGCGGTTGCTTTTGGTTCCGCGAAGGCGGATGGCGATCGAATTCCCTATGCCTTCCATTACCGATCGCAGAATCCGGATTTGCGGTGCGTTCCGGTTTTTCAACACGATTTCGAGTCGCCCGTCGCCGTCGAGGTCAGAGAGAGCAAAGGCCCGGCTGTCATCGCGAAAATCCAGTCCTACCACTCCGGACATATCGGAGAAGGTTCCATCTCGATTGTTCGCGAAAAAAACGTTTCTCTCGTGGCCATTCCACGTTGAGTCGGATCGGATGAGTTCGTTCATCGCGCTCCACCCACGTTCGTATGCCGGCGAGGGGGTCGCATCTTGCGGCGATTTTGCAACGACCTGACGCCAGAAGAAGCTGGAGACGTCTCGTCTATCAACGCCGGAGATATAGCCGTTTGCAACGTACAGATCAGGGAAGCCGTCGTTATCGAAGTCCCACGCATCCGCGGACCAGGACCAGCGACCCATATCGACTCCCGCTTTCACACCTACATTCTGAAACGTGCCATCTCCCAAATTTCGGTAGAGCGAGTTGCCGGCCATGTGCCGCCGGTAGAGATCGCGAACGGATTCCGGTTCTTCCGTGTGAAAATGCGAATCTTCAAACACGCGCATGCCGGCCGCGACCCACATTCCGGCGGCGTAAATATCCTGCTTGCCGTCGTTGTCGAAATCCAGCCAGCATCCGCTCATCCCGGCGCCCGCCTCATTCACTTTTGCTTCGGAGGAAACCGCGGTGAAACTCCCGTCGCCTTTGTTGCGATAAAGATTGTTGCGGCCAAAATCGTTAACCACGTACAAATCTGGCCAGCCATCGCCGTTCGAGTCACCCCAGGAGCACGCGAAACTGTAGCGGTCGTTCTCAGCATTCAAGCCGGAGGCTTCCGTTCGGTCCTGAAAGAATCCGTTGCCCTCATTGTGGAAGAGATAGTTCGGAGGCCCGTTACGCGCGTCGAAATAGGGAACGGGATACCGATACTGATCGAGTCCCTGATAGTAGTTGTAGAGGCAGAAATAAATATCGAGCCGGCCGTCGCGATCGTAGTCGGCAATTGCAGCGTGCGTGAACGCTCCTTGCGGTGGACGCGCAAACCGAAACGCATCTCTCTTCAGCGAGAATTTCCCGTGGCCATCGTTTACAAACAGCAAAGGCCCGGTCGAGCAGACGACCAGCAAATCTTGAATGCCGCGATTGTCGAAATCTGCAAACAGTGCGCATGCTGTAAAGTCCAATACTCCCACGCCTGATTCTTCAGTCGCGTCCTCGAATGTTCCATTGCCGCGATTGCGAAACAGACGGTTCGGCAGTCCTGCGGGCTGGCAAACATACAGATCATCGAGGCCATCATTGTCAAAGTCGCCGACTGCGACTCCGTTGTTTCCATAGACATCAACACCGATGGCGCCATCGAGAACCGTTCGCCAGTAGTCGGCGCCGTGAAGCAGTTGTTGTTTGTAGGAATACGTGGATCCAAGGGCCCGCGCCGTGATGTCGATGAAAATCGGTCCAGCCGCGCGGCTCACCTTCTCCTCCGTCATCTTCCACTGAAAGGCGCACCACGCACCGGATTCGTTGCGCAACCATCGAGTAAGCCAAGTCCCGATCCGTTCTTCTCGCACGTTCTTTCCATGAATGCCGACAAAGTCGTAACGAATCTTTAGCTCTAGCGTCAGCGGGGAGCCAGCACTCTGGGTGCACCCATAAATCTCGAAGTCGGCAGTTTCTATCTTTCCGAGCGAAGTCACGTAGCCTCGCATGTCCGCCAGGAATCGATCGCGATCGCCAGGCATTTCAGACGAAAACTCCCGTCGAAACACCTCAATCGGATCCTCTGCTCGCAACGGAATTGCACGAACGGGAGTAAAAACAGTTGCTCGAATAGACGCATCGACAAAGTGGCTCAGCGCTTCGGTCGCGGAAGAATCCGCCTTAAGTTGTCGGCTCCATTCCTCCAACAGAGGCATGATTTCGGCGATGTACCCCTCGGTTACGTATTCGTCGGTCCCCGGAGTCGCCAGGGCAAGAATGTCGTCCAGCGGCGACCGTGCCGGATAGTGCGGAATTAAACGGGCATCGGCAAAAGGGAAGTGAGAAGTCTGGGACGCCGCGTTTGGGTGCGTCCATCGAAACAACGGGCTGATCACCGGCGCTGGAAGAAAAAGTACGGGTGCCCACCCCATTTGCTGCAGGAAAATCCGGCGCGAAAAAGATGAGCGATCGTTTCGATGCATGCTCGAGCGTCCCGTGGGTTTTGCCTCAGGCAGTGTACCAATCGCGCCGGCGATCTAATGGGATGCAGGCCCCGAGGAATCTCCCAAGACAAGCTCGGCGCCGATGGGGTATTCGCGGCCTTGTGGATCTTCGGTGCTCGAAAGTTCATGAAGGGCGTCGGCAGCCACGCGGCCGAGGGCTTCGCGATGAACATCGACCGTGGTGATCGAAGGATTGCTGTATTCCGCTAGACGAGTATTGTCGAAGCCCGTGACTGAAATATCGTGCGGCACGCGGCAGCCGGAGTTCAAGAGTCCTTTGACGACTCCCACCGCGGTGAGATCGTTTACCGCAACCACCGCGGTCGGCCGCGACGCCAGCTTCGCGATGCTGACTCCTGCGGCGCGGCCGCCTTCGAAGCGCAAATCGCCCGGAATTACTGGGCCAGGCTCCAGTCCCAGGTCGCGCATGCACTTTTCGTAGGCTTCGAGACGTGCGACATTGGATCTCAGCCCTTGCCGGCCGGCGACGAATGCAATACGCCGGTGTCCCAGCGCGTGCAGGTGTTGCACGATCTGCTGGATTCCCGAGAAGTAATCGATGCGCAAGTTGCTGATGAATTTTCGAACTGGTGCGAGATCGAGAAATGTAACCGCGATTCTCCTCCGTGCCAGTTGATGGATCAGCTTGATGCTGATCTCGGAAGTCATAACCGCCACGCCGCGAACTTTGTGTTCCATCATCCGGTCAGCGGCTTCTCGCGTCCGGCGCGGATCGTAGTTCGTGTCACTCAAGATGATGTCATATCCGAGCTGGCGGGCACGCGTTTCAAATCCCTTTACGACTTCCGGGAAAAACGGATTTTCAATGTCGGAGACGATGATTCCGAGCGTACGGCGATGGCGCGACGCGAGATGGCGCGCGTGAACGTCGGGAATGTATCCCATGCGTTTCACCGCTCCCAGCACGATACGCCGGGTGTCCGCCCCGACTTTACCAGTCTTGTTCAGGACGTTGGAAACAGTCGCGGTAGAGACACCTGTTGCCTTCGCAACATCACGAATGGTTACGCTCATGGTTTGCAGACTCTTGCGAGAAATTTCGTTCGAAAAGTTTCTTCGTTTGAAATCAGCCGCGCAGAGCAGTGTGGACCTCGCGGAGTTTAAATCAAGAAAAAAATCTTGACAATACAACTCGCACCGTGATATTCCCGACCCACTAGTATTTTTAGGTTAAGCGGTTAATTTGATTTTTCTGGGGAACGCAGGCGGGCGATTTTGTGGCGCCATCCTGTTCTCGGGGATCAACGGCTTTGAACTTGATGTTGTCATGGTGAGCGGCTTTGCCGAGATGCAAGTCGCAAGGCTCGAAGGAGAGCTCATGAACCGATACGCAGTGGGTCATATTCTGCGCAGTGTACTCGCGGTTGTAGTCTTCGCCACGTTCGGAGTCCTTCCTCTCGCCGCTCAAGTTGACACCGGCTCCATCACAGGCATCATTACCGACGCTTCGGGCGCGGTCGTCAGCGGAGCCAAAGTCACTCTTACCAACGAAGGAACGGGCACGAGCCTGTCGACGAATACAGGCGCCGACGGCGTGTTTGATTTCAGTCCGGTCCGAATCGGCAACTACAAGCTCGATGTTGCTGCGTCCGGCTTCAAGAAAGCGGTTCAGACCCACATCGCCGTCGACGTGAGCGCGAGAGTGCAAGCCAACTTTAAGCTCGATCCCGGCGCGGTCAATGAAACGGTCGAGGTCACGTCAGCGGCGCCTGTATTGCAAAGCCAGGACGCCTCCGTTGGCCAAGTCGTCGACCAGCGCAGCGTCAATAATCTGCCCCTGAACGGTAGAAACTTTACTTTTCTTGCGCAACTCGCGGCGGGCGTTAACACGCCAGAGGCCGATACGCGCGGCAATGCGGCCAGCGGTGCTTTCACGGCGAATGGCAATCGGCCCGCGCAAAATAATTACATGCTCGATGGCGTCGACAACAATTCCGATACGGTCGACTTCCTCAACGGAACGAATTTCGTGGTTCTGCCTCCCGTCGATGCGATCCAGGAATTCAAGGTCGAAACATCCGGTTTCAGTGCGGAATACGGACGATCCGGTGCTGCAGTGCTAAACGCCACCATCAAGTCCGGAACCAACCAGTTCCATGGTGCTGTCTGGGAGTTTTTCCGGAACGACAAACTTGACGCCCCGGATTACTTCGAAGACGCCGGTGGCGTACCCAAAGGCGAGCTTCGTCAGAATCAGTTCGGAGCCACCATCGGCGGTCCAGTCATCAAGAACAGAGTTTTCTTCTTCGGGGACTATGAAGGACTTCGCAGAATTCAGGGAACGATTCTCACCGGAAACGTTCCGACAACCGCTGAGAGAAACAGCGGGTATACGGACTTCTCCGATTTGATCTCGTTGCAAACGAGTTCTGGAAGCCTCACCGATCAGTTGGGTCGCACGATGCCTTACGGCACCATTTTGGATCCCGCGACGACGCGGCAAGTTACGGCAAACGTCCAAGATCCAGTTTCGGGTATAACTCCCACGACTGCGATGCTGAATGGAGCGAGCACGGGCTACGTGCGCGATCCATTTGGTACCTGCCCGGCGAGCACTCTCGCATTTAGCCTGGGAGGATGCGGTCTCAACCAGATCTCGACTGGGCGTCTGGATCCAAACGCGATCAAGCTGCTGAATCTCTATCCTGGACCAACAAATAATTCACTGTTTTCGAACTTCGCCAATTCTCCAAAGTTGGATGAACACCGCAACGCATTCGACACTCGCTTGGACGTGAACTTCAGCGAAAAGGATCAGGCGTTCTATCGCTTTAGCTATGTAGATGATCCTCAATTCATTCCCGGAATTTTCGGAGGAGTTGCGGATGGCGGCGCCTTCCAACAAGGCAACCAGACGGCGAACGCGCAGCAGAGCGCTCTGGCTTACACGCACGTATTTTCGCCGAGCCTGGTGAACGTCGCTCGTGCAGGTCTCAATTACCTGCACACTACACGCTCGGGGCCGGTCGCCGGATCGTTGACCAATATCCCGGGGCAATTCGGCATTCAAGATATTCCTCAGGTGAAAGAGAACGGCGGACTTCCAGCCTTCGGCATCAACGGACTCTCTACCTTGGGCAGCAATGCGTTCTTGCCCTCCGACGAGGTGAGTTCCACGTTCCAGCTGACCGACGATCTCACGAAGATATACGGCAAGCACACCTTCAAGATGGGCTTCGAGTGGCAGCACGTAAAGTTCTCCACTCTGCAACCACCGTGGTCGCACGGAGAGTTCGATTACAACGGCAACTACACCGAGATCCCGAGCGGCGCGCCGGGCAGCAACAGCGATCAGGGCAACACCGGCCGAGCGGCGTTCTTGTTGACGCCGGTCGCCGCAACGCCCGGAGTCGGAACCGTCGACTTTCTCGGGGGATCGACGAATATCGACGCTTCCAACATCTCGCTCACGGATAACGGTAAGAATTACTACGGAACGTATTTCAACGACGACTGGAAGATCAGTCCAAAGCTGACGGTTAACTTGGGATTGCGCTGGGATTTCTTCGGGCTGGTGTATGAGCACCACGGAGCGCAGGCGAACTTTGTTCCGGGTGGCGCGCCGACTGGCGGGCCGATGTATTTGCTGCCTGGAGGAACGAACCCTGCGGACCTCTCGAGCAGCTTCACAACTCTGTTAGCGGCCGACGGCATCGCACTCGATATCACCAATAAATATGGGAAAGGCCTCGGCAATTCACAGAAATCGAATTTTGCTCCGCGAGTTGGTTTCGCCTACCAGGCGACGCCGAAGCTTGTAGCTCGCGGCGGGTTCGGAATGTTCTATAACGGATTTGAAAACCGTGGATATTCACCGAACCTCGGTGAGAACTATCCGTTCCAATTCAATTTCACCTACGGCCAACCGAACGATTGGACTCCGCGAACCTTCCCGGGTTGCGCTGCAGCGGGACCGGGAGGCACGGCGACCTTCGAAACCGGCTTTGCCTGTACACCGCTCGTTCCAACTGCGGTCCTAGCCAATGGCTTGGCGTTGCGTGGAATTCAGTTCAACTATCAAACTCCCTACACCATGAGCGGCAATTTCACGTTGCAGTACCAGCTCACACCAACGATGACAGTGCAGGCTGGATACGTGACTTCATTGGCTCGCCATCTGGAGGTGTTCCCAGGATCCAACAACCCAACGGCAATCCTGCCAACGGGCCTATCCCTCACAAACACGGCGGGTGCGAATGGCGGTCCCGGGAGTGGCGCGGTTCCCGCATCGCAAGGCGGCCTTCCATTCCCGGATTTCGGCGGTAACAACAGTTACGCGGCCACGGCAGGCAACAGTTTCTATCACGGCCTCCAGACCAAGGCAGAAAAGCGATTTGCGAGCGGACTGAATTTCCTCGTAACTTACACTTACTCCAAGACGCGCACGGATGCGGTCGACTTACTCAATGGCGGCAGCAACGCAGGCTACCGGGTGCCAGATGTAACCGGCCTTGGTATCCATTACGACTACGGCTTGGCCGACTTCGATATCCGCAACGTCTTTCACCTCAGCGGCGAATACCAACTGCCCTTCGGCAAAGGCAAGCGTTACTTTGCGAATGGTGGAGCTGGCAGCAAGATACTGGGAGGTTGGAGCGTCAACGCGACGGGAGTGCTGCAGGGCGGTCAGCCGATCACCCTCACCTGCCCCACGAATACAGTCTCAACTACTGCAGGGTCGAATTGCTACGACCTGATCGTCGCAGGTCAGTCCCCGAAACGAGGGCTGCACATCGACTCCAACGGCAAGTTGAGCTTCTTTGGCAATCCGGGCGCATTCAGCCAACCGGCGCCGTGCACAGCTTCGCCATGCCCATTGTCGGCTGTCGGCGGTCCACCGGATCAAATCGCCGGTCCGACCTTTAAGCGGATGGATTTCTCGGTCTTCAAGAACTTTCAGCTGACCGAGCGGTTCCGGATGGAGTTCCGGTCGGAGTTCTTTAACTTGCTCAACCATCCAAACTTCAACGCTCCGAACTTTGGCGGCAACGGAGTTGTTGCGGTTCCCAACTCCGGTAACTTCACGAGTTCGAGCTTCGGCGAAATTGGGTCGACCCGCGATGCACCGTACGATCCGCGTCAGATTCAGTTCGCCCTCAAGTTGTACTACTAACAAAGTGGCATTCTTGTCCCGGGAAGGTGCTTAGATTGCGCCTTCTCGGCGACGATCCTCCTCGCCATGCCACCGCTTGCCGCTGGGCAGTGATAGCATGCTGACCGTGAGCATCCGACTTCGCTTTTTGGAGTTTGCCGGCCTGATTCTCTCGTTGTGTGTGGCGGCAACGGCGTCGGACGAAGACCAAACCAAGCGGCTCAATCAGGAGTTCCAGGCAGCCGTGGCTCAATACGACGCGGGACACTACCCGGAAGCGGCGGCTCAACTCGAGAAGCTGCTGCACGAAGTTCCGCAGAGTTTCGAAGTGCATGAGCTACTGGGAATGGTCTACGCAGGAGAGTCCCAAGACACATTGGCGAATCAGCAGCTTGAGGCGGCCGTGCGCCTGAAACCCAATTCGGCTGCGGCACGTACTAACTTAGCCTCAAATTTAGTTCGTCTCGGAAAACTCGATACCGCTCAGGAGCAATTAAAAAGAGCGGTGGCCCTCGATCCGCACAGCTTCGACGCGAACCACAATTTGGGAGAGCTTTACGTGCGCATGGGGAAGCTTCCGGATGCGATCCCATTCCTGAAACAGGCGCAGCAGATTACTCCGTCATCTTACGATAACGGCTACGACTTGGCGTTGGCCTACGCGCTCACCGGAAAGCCGGAACCCGCGCGGACGCTCGTGCAACAACTCCTAAAGCAAAAGAACACCGCGGAGTTGCACAACCTGCTGGGGGAAATCGAAGAGAAAGACGGAAAGTTTGTCGATGCAGCCAATGAATTTGAAGCTGCCGCGCACCAGGATCCGAGCGAGAGTAATCTCTTCGATTGGGCGAGCGAGCTTCTGTTGCATCGTACTCTGGAGCCGGCGATCGAAATCTTCCGGCAATCGGCGGAACGATATCCCAATTCGCCGCGCATGGCGATTGGACTCGGTATTGCGCTCTATTCGCGCGGAAACTATGACGACGCGATCAAAGCTCTTCTCCGCGCGACCGACCTCAGTCCTTCCGATCCTCGTGGCTATGCTTTCCTGTCGAAGGCATATGACAGCTCGCCTAGCCAGGCCGATCAAGTGATCGAGCGGTTTCACCGCTTTGCGGAACTGCAACCAGACAACGCGCGAGCCAACTACTATTATGCGATGAGCTTGTGGAAAGGGAAGCGGGCGCAGGATCCAACGCTGGATCTTCATCAAATCGAATCTTTACTTCGCAAGGCGGCCACTCTCGATCCGAAGTTTTCCGAACCCCGACTGCAGTTGGGAAATCTTTATTCGGACCAAGCCCGCTATGCCGACGCGATTCCGGAATACGTGAGTGCCCTGCAGGTCGATTCCCGTATTGCCGATGCCCACTACCGGTTGGGGCAAGCATATGTACATACCGGTCAAAAAGACAAAGCGCAGGAACAATTCCAGGTCTACCAGCAACTGCGAGCGCAGCACATGGCGGACCTCGATAAACAGATCGCAGACATCCGGCAGTTCGTTTACTCGGAGAAGGAAGCAACTCCGGCGAAGCCATGACGGTCTAGAGAAGACCGCTGCGGCTGGACGTCGTCCTCCTCCGACAGTTAGCTGTGACAGATGATCGATAGATTGCAGAGGCGAAGAGCTGTAACGAGTGTGGGAGACGGCGTAGCCCTTGCCCGCACCCGGCGAGATTTCTTGCGCAGCGCTGCCGGACTTACGCTTGGAAGCACTGTGTTGCGCTCTCCATGGGCTCGAGCCGCAGTCGCTGCGTCAAAACGAAAAGTTGTCGTTGTTACATTCGGCGGCGGAGCGCGCGATCAGGAAACCTTCGCGCCTGAGGGCCAGGAAAATATTCCTCACCTGATGCGCGAACTCATCCCGCAATCGTCTTTCTTCACGCAAGTGGTGAATCGCGGAATCCTCGGCCACTACGTCGCGACCGCGAGTCTGGCCACCGGAGTCTATGAGACGATCAACAATTTTGCAGCACTTCCGCCGCAGTCTCCAACGGTGTTCGAATATTTCCGCAAAGACCTGAAACGCCCATCCTCGGACGCCTGGGTCGTCGCGCCCAGCAACGGCTTCAATCGCATTGGTGAAAGCAGTCACCGCTCTTACGGACAGGGTTTCGGTGCGCGGGTCATTTTGCCGAAGCATCTTCTGACGGCCGCCACTTCCGGCCGTCACGACGACTATCAGCACCTGTTGCGCGATAACTATGAAACGCCCTTTTACGCGCCGGAACTGGCAGGCAGCGAGTTCGAACTGCAACAGCTGGAAATGATCCTGAAGCTCTCCGTCGATGATTTCAAAGCGCATGCGCAGACGTTGTCCAGCCCCGATGAACTTTCCGTCTATATTGCGCACCAGTTGATGCGGCAAGTGGCGCCGAGTCTGTTGTGGATCACGATGCACGACATCGACATTGCGCATGCGGGCGCGTATTCGCTCTACGTGGAAGGAATTCGTCGCACGGATCGCCTGTGCTCCGATTTGTGGAAAGCCATCCAAAGTGAGCCGGAATATGCCGGCAAGACTACCATGTTCATTCTGCCGGATTTCGGCCGCGATTCTGACCAGGACGCCGGAGGCAATGGCTTCCAGCATCATCGCACCGGCGATGCGCTCTCCCGCACCACTTGGATGCTTGCGGCGGGTCCCGGTATTCGCGAAGGCGTAGTTGTGGATCGGGCACTCGATTCCACCGATCTTGTGCCTACGCTCGGAGCGATGTTTGGATTTTCTCCGTCGTTCGCGCAGGGTAAGCCGGTCACCGAGTTGTTGTAATCGCAATGTTGCCACGTGATCTCAAACCGGAGAACTTTGCCGCTTATCCGCCAGAGGCACGGAAGCTTGTAACGAACTATCTAGGAACGCTGCAGATGCTGCCGCTCAGTTTCGTGCCGGGCCTTCTCCGCGAACTCATCGATTTCGATTTTAAGTTTCCCGCCGAGCGGACGGCCCATGAAAGAGAACTGGCCAAAGTCAGTTCACTTTCCAACGATCAGCGAAAAGAGTGGTTTCACGAATTCGATGAAATTAAACTCTCGCCTCAGCTGGAAGCGTTTGATTGGGTGAAAAACCCGGCTCAGTTTGTGGAACAACTCTCCGCACATCTGTGGAGCACTCATCAGCTCGACGCATTCCGCAAAGCTTCGAATGACTATGGTGATCGTTTGCAGCTAGCTATCCCCCCGGAGCCGCCGGCGATTCCAAGGCTTGGGATCACCGTCATCGGGCAGGGAGTTGCTTCCTACGACGATCCGCTGTTTCGAAAGCTGCGCCCTCATGGTGCGTATTTCACCCACGTCAATCCAGACAACGGCCTCCGCATTTTGCTCGACGCGGCATCTGACAGGTCTCGCAAATGCCCGGTGCCGTATGGCCATTGGTACATCGACGGTGGAGACGAAGCTCCGCACTCCACGGATTTGACAGTGGTTTCTTACAAGACCCTCGAGCCGGTGCGTGCCGCTCTGTTGCGGCGCATACAAACGGAACTGGATCGTCCGGGTATGGGCCCGGAGACACTTCGCACGCTTCTCGCGCAACTACATCCCACTGATCTTGGGATGGACAACAAGAAGACTGGCAAGAACTCAGACGAAGTTCTCGAGCGTTTCGAGCTCAAGCTTCTGACTGAGGGTTCAGGGACTCAAATCTTCAGCACGATTTTTGCTCAGTGGGCTGCGCGCGAAGCTCTGCGCCGTGCTCAGCCTCTTACGTTGCTGGTGCGATTCGCTCCGCGGCAGCGGCAACGGCCGATGAATGAGTTGATCACCGCCGTCCCAGCGAGTGCTGAACTGGATCTCGTAGGCTCTCTGGTCGACGGCGATATGGGCGCTTACTACAACTGGCTAAATCAGCAGCGGCTTCCAGGGGCAGACCAGTCCTCATTCTTGGTTTGGTTTGAAGGACACAATCAGGCATTGGTAATCGGCCCGGCCATGCCACGCGGTACCGAGTCTAGTTCGACCGCCGATCTCAGCCAGTTGCTGACTATGACGGCGTGATTGCAGTTGCCGATGTTGACGAATTGTTTGCATTAATGATGAAGGGACACTGATCAAGGGAAGGGAACGAATGGACCGACGCAAGTTTTTGCAACAGACTGGAACACTTCTCGCTGGAGCTGCTCTCGCGCCTTACGCGATTCCCGATGGCGCTGCGCAGTCAAACGCCTCGACGTCGAGCGGACGCATGATTCTCCCGATCAACCGCAACTGGCGCTATAGCCATACCGTGGTAGAGGGCGGACACGCGAAAGGGTTCGACGACTCCGGATTTGATCGCGTCGTCGTTCCGCACACGAATGTCCGGCTTCCATGGCACGGCTTTGACGAGAAAACCTACGAGTTCGTCTCCCTTTATCGTCGCCACTTCAAGCTTCCGCCGGAAGCCCGCGGAAAGCACGTCTTCGTCGACTTTGAAGGCGTAATGACAGCATCCACGGTTTGGATCAACGGGGAGCGCTTGGGCGAATACAAGGGCGGATACACGCCGTTCTCGTTTGATTTGACGCCGCACATCGATTTCGATGGCGACAATCTGCTCGCTGTCGATGTCGACTCCACCGAGCGTCCCGACATTCCACCGTTCGGATACGAGATCGATTACCTCACCTTCGGCGGCATCTACCGCGAAGTCGCCTTGCGCATCGTCCCCTCGACGTTCATCGAAAACATTTTCGTTCGCCCCAAAGAATGTTCTGTCGCCGAACCCCAGCGTCGATCTCGATTGCTACATTCAGCATCTCGAGGCTTCAAAAGAAGTCTTGACGATCGACGTTGAGCTGCTCGACGGCGATCGTGTGATCGCGAAGGCTTCGCAACAGGTAGCATCTGCGGGCGCAGCGAGCGAGCCTTTGCCGCACACTCTCCGCTTTGATCGATTGAATGGAATTAAGCTCTGGGACTTCGACAAGCGCAATTTATATTCTGCCCGCGTGCGCCTCCGTCACGGGTCCCAGCTGCTCGACGAAGACTCGCGCCGTTTTGGCTTCCGCGAAGCCCAGTTCACCGATCACGGATTCGAATTAAACGGAAAAGTGATCAAGCTGCGTGGCCTGGACCGTCATCAGACCTTTCCCTGGGTCGGACAAGCTATGCCGGCCCGTCCGCAGCGCCGCGATGCCGAAATCCTCCGCAATAAGCTCAAGTGCAATATCGTTCGCACCTCGCATTACCCGCAGTCGCGTCATTTCCTCGATGCCTGCGACGAAATCGGGTTGCTCGTCCTCGAAGAAATTCCGGGCTGGCAGCACATCGGCGATGAGGCTTGGAAGCAGATCTCGATCGACAATGTCCGTCGCATGATTCGCCGTGACTGGAACCATCCTTCCGTCATTCTCTGGGGCGTGCGCATCAACGAGTCGAAAGACGACCACGATTTCTACACGCGCACGAATGCCACTGCCCATCAACTGGATCCTACCCGGCAGACGGGCGGCATTCGCTACTTCCAGGAATCCGAATTTCTCGAAGACGTATTCACGATGAACGACTTCGGATTCCCGCTCAAACCGCCGAATCATCCGCGATACCTCAATACGGAATTCGTAGGTCACACTTATCCCACCAAGACCATCGACCAGGTCGAACGCCTTACCGAGCACACGATTCGCCATGCCCGCGTTCACGATCAGCTCGCGTCGAATCCTCAGTATGCCGGCGGTATCGGATGGTGTGCCTTCGACTACAACACGCACGGCAATTTCGGATCGGGCGATCGCATCTGCTATCACGGCGTAACCGACATCTTCCGCGAACCCAAGCCCGCTGCGGGATTCTACAAATCGCAATGCGATCCCGCCGAAGAGATTGTGCTCGAGCCGGCCTTTCACTGGGCCCGTGGCGACGCGTCCGTCGGATTCTCCAAGGCGATGGTCTGCTCCAACTGCGATCAACTCAAGTTCTACATCGACGACCAACATATCGCTGACGTCGATCCCGATCGTCAGCAGTTTGCTCACCTGCGGTATGCGCCCTTCATTCTCGAAATGGGTGAACTGTTTCACAAATGGGGAGATCTTCGAATCGAAGGGTACATCCAGGGCAAGCAAGTGATCTCGAAGAAGTTTTCCGGAAAAGGCGTCGACACGAAATTCACGCTGCTGCCTGACGACACCGATCTGATTGCCGATGGCGCCGACTCAACTCGCGTTGTCCTTCGCGTCACCGATGAATTCGGAAACATCTGTCCATTTGCCGATGCCCCGATCAAGTTTGAATTGGACGGTCCGGCCGAAATCATCGGCGATAATCCCTTTTCGCTGATCGGCGGCACGGGCGCAATCTGGATTCGAGCTCAGGAGAAGCCAGGGAAAGTGCAGCTCAAGGCGATCCATCCCTGGCTGGGACCGCAACAGGTCGAGATCGCACTGGCCGCGAGCCCAGAGGAGCTCGCGTAACGCACTCGGAGAGCACCGCAACCTTCAGCACTAGGTCCTGCGCCTCTTTCGCGTTCCGTAAGAAGCTGTTAGGATAACTATCGGCTCGACGATGCGCTCCCGCCTCCGTCGATCCGGCAAGTGGGGACGTAGTTCAGTTGGTTAGAACGCTGCCCTGTCACGGCAGAGGCCGCGGGTTCGAGTCCCGTCGTCCCCGCCATTCTTTTCAAGCACTTGCAACCCTAGCATCCGGCAAATCAGGGGATATTAGGGGACGATAAGCGCCGAACGAGAATGGTCCCATCCGAAAACGCTTCCAAACAGCGCTCATTGGATTAGGTTTGGCGCCGGCAAAATACCCGTCGGCAGAATAGCGTCGACCAATTTGTCCTGCGCCAAGCGTTTGGTCTTCGATGTCGCCTGCAGGTATTTGTTCGTGACATGAAGGTTGCTGTGCCGCAAGTAGTCGCGGATTGTGAGTTGGTGTTCTCCCATCTCCGCCAGCATCGTTCCAACCGAGTGCCGAAAAGTGTGCCAGCCCACACCCGTGATTCCGATCCGTCTGAACGCAGGCTGAATTTTCTTCTTCAGGACTGAAGCTAAATCTAAGCGGCTTGCTGCCCTTGCAGCCTTTCGGAAGGGAATACGAAGTCTTCCGGCTGGTTGTAGAGACTTTGCGATCTCCACTCCTGCAAGGAGTCTTTGAGGCCGGATGCATCGGCAGCGGCTTAGCCGACGCCTCCGACTTTGTATCTTCAGATTTCCACCTCGACGCCAATAGTAGGAGTGTTGGACGCCGATGCTCATGTTGACGAAATCGCAGTCCATCCAGCGGAGTGCGCCCAGTTCGCCTTGACGTATACCCAAGGCCTGCCTCCAGAAACACGAGGAGCTGATCGCGGAACTCCAGCTCCGCCAAACCGAGCTCGACCTGTTCCGATGACAAAACCAACGGAGACCTCTGACGTTTGGCGCTGACCCGTACGCCGGTGCTCGGGCCCCGCTTGCCACCGCTCCCAACCGGTATCCCTGATGATATCGGGTTGTGGCCACAAAACTCCCAACGAACGGCGTGCGAAAACAAAGCCGACATGACGCACTTGATTTTGGCTTTGGTCCCATCCGCAACTTCGGTCGCCCGTAGCCAGCGCTCTACCTCGACAGTCTTGACTTGTTCCAGCTGGAGATTGCCCCAGCGCGGCACAATCCAATTCTTCGCATACATGATGTACGCGTCTTGTGTGGATAAGGCCTTGACAGGCAGTTCCTCGTGAGAGTAGTGCTCCCAAAGCGTGTTGATTGTGGTTCGTTGCAGGTTCCTGTGATCGCAGCGATTGTTGATGGTTAGTCGAAGAGCGTCTGCTGCTGAGTGTGCCGCAGATTCGCTCGGGTATGTCTTCACATCCCCGACCCGCGCCTTGCGGTGTACGAGTTTTCCGTCGATGTCTTCTTCCCACCATCGGTAGACCCATACTTCCGGACCCTTCTTCCGCTCTTCTCGTTCTAAGCTTCCGTGTTGGTAACGTGTCCGTTTAAACAAAGTTTCTCCTTTGTTTAAACGGTGTCGGCGGACACCGTCAGAATAGATCGGCGATTCGTTTCGGTCGAGATGTTTTTTGTTCCTCACAGTGCCGACGTTCAGCCGACCATCTTTTCAAGCCAATGATTCAGCGTGGAGGCACGAAAACGCCAACGTCTGCCAACCTGGAGAGCGGGAATTGATCCACGTCGTGCTTTCGTGCGAAGAGTTCGAGGGTGCATCCTGAGAAGCCTCGCGGCTTCTTCGGTGTCCAGCAGAGGCTCGAAGTCTTTCAGGCTTTGAACCTGTTTT
>CAWBED010000012.1:0-401513 GCA_963787685.1 uncultured Acidobacteriota bacterium | reverse complement strand
GACGCCACTTGTCTGACAGGCGCGGTTCTGAAGCTGCGAAAACTCCACTGCTTAAACTTCGCTTCTGCAGCATTCTCCATGATCCATGCACCCCACGCTTGTGCCATGACTTTCACCACCCGGGCCATTACGGGCGTGATGTATCAAACCGTAAGATTCCCGCCTACTCTGACAATGCAGTTGTTCTTCAGGCTAAGCGTCACGGGCAAAGGTCGTGGGCCAGACGTTCCGGCGCGGGGATGGTTCCCAAGCCACGATCGAAATTTTAGCAGCACGAAAGGAAGCATCATGTCAGCTCTATTGGGCAAGCTTTGGAGAGACGAAGAGGGCCAGGACATCGCCGAGTACGCCGTGATGTTGGCCGTCATTCTCGTGATCGTCGTGGGGACGGTCCGGTTGGTCGGCTCCAACGCGAACAACGTCTTCTCGAACGTGGCCAGCTCCATCCAGTAGGTTCGCTGCATCGTCACGATGCCCGCTTGCTCCACTCTTCGCGTGGCGACGCGAAGGGTGGGGAGGCCTTTCCCACCGCCGTTTTTCCCAGCCTCCGAGCCCTAGATCGACATTTCCAGTGCTATAACTGTCCCTTATGTCGGACAGCCCGGTTCCCTCTAAGAACGACCTGCCCACCATGATTGCCGTCTCGGCGCTCGCTTGCATTCCGCAAGATGTCCTGCACGAGGGCCTCGGCCACGGCGTGACCGCGTGGCTCAGCGGAGCTCGTCAGATCACGATGAGCACTGTCGCGCTCCAGAGCGACATTGAGACGCGCTGGATTTCGGCAAATGGCACGCTGGTCAATCTTCTAGCCGCGGCAATCTTCTGGATTCTTCTGCTGCGGCCGCAACGCTACCGCCCGGTGACTCTTTATTTTCTTGTGTTGTGCCTCGCTGGAAATCTATTCACCGCAACCGGTTATTTTTTCTTCTCTGGAGTCGCCAACTTTGGAGACTGGGCCGCGGTGATCGCCGGATTGCATCCGCACTGGATCTGGCGCCTGGGTCTCATCGTGCTGGGAGTCGTTACGTATTACGCGTCCATGCTTCTCGTCGCCGCGAAACTACGGCCATTCAAGGAACATGATCCGCACTCGCACATGCTTCGCTCCATCTGCTGGACTCCCTATTTCACCGACGCTCTCCTCGCCGCGGTAGCAGGCGTTCTGAATCCGGCAGGCTTGTTCTACGTAATCGCGTCTGCGTCTGCCGTCCACGCTGGGAGCAAATGCCGGCCTTCTCAGCCTGCCTAGCCTGATGAGGGATTCCAATCGTGACGAACCCATCATCATCCTGCGCAGCACAGGATGGATCGTGAGCGGAGCCATCGCCAGCCTGCTGTTCATCTTCGTGCTGGGACGCGGAATTAGCTGGACGCGTTGAGACTGAAGAAACTCGACACCGCCGCAACGAAATCGGCTGGCCCCACCCGTCGCGATTTTCGACGGGTGGGAACCACGGACCTCAATCCCCGTTTCTTGCCTCTGAGTTATCCGACGATGCCGGCACCGCCGATACCCATCCGTCGAAAACCGCGACGAACGGGGCAGCCTATCTCTTGAAGATCCACACCGTACCCAAGCTGATCAGGGATATATCACGCGGCGGCTTCGGCGGACCGAAACGGGAACCCACAACCACGATTTTGTATGAAAACCGTTCTACTGGCTGACAGGAGTTTATTGTCATGATTGGGGAGTGAAATAATTCTCTTCTATATTTACATTGTGTAAATACATTTGATTGACACTTGGACCGAGAGTAAGAATCGGGCGCAATGTCAGGCTGCATGGCATCGCTTTTGCAGACGCTGTTCGCATCTTTGAGGGACCAACCGTAGAGAGAGTCGATGACCGTTCGACTACGGAGAGCGCCGCATTTACGCGCTCGGGCTGGTCAACGGGCTGGAGATCACAGTTGTCTACACGGACAGGAAAGATGACGAGCGGCGCATTATTTCGGCGTGGCGGTCGGAGCCACATGAACGCCGCCGCTACTGGCGGAGCATGGAAGGGTTAATGGAATGAAGCCCAACGGATCACGGAAGAAACGAGTAACTCCGAAGCGCGCCGCGGCCACGGACTGGGCGCGCCTGCGCCGAGCGAACAGTGGCTCGATTCGTAAAGGACTGGCCGCTGATCCTGATGCTCGCCCCACCGACATTCAATTCTGGAAAACCGCCAAAGTCGTAATGCCGACGCCCAAAGAGATCGTGACCATGCGCCTCGACGCTGACTTGCTCCGCTGGTTCCGTCGCGAACGCGGATACCAAACCCGCATCAACGCCATTCTACGCGCCTACATGCAAGGCCACGAATCGGCTTAGCAGCGTAGGACCACCGGTTCGTCGCTAACCTCCCTGGCCGAGCACTTCCCACGCATCCCGCCACTGTTCCCACTCCCGAGGCGCCCGCCGCGCCCGCTTCTTCCGCCCCAGAGCCTGACGGCTCTCAATCCCTGGATAAAGCCGCAAACTCTTTGCTCTCCCCACCCTCTCGATCGGGATCAAATACCACGCATCCGCCGGCTGCACATGCGCCGCAATCACATCGATATCTTTCTTCGTATATCTTTTCTTCCCGCCCTTCCGCGTCGAATGCACCGGCTGCACTTCATACCCTCGCCGGTACAATCTGCCCGTCCCCTTCACCTGCACACGAAATACTCGCCGCGCATCCTGCGACCACACCACAAAGTCATACCGCTCGCTGTCTCCCCACGGCAACGCCACGTGAAATCCCATCATCTCCGCCTTCAGCAAAAACGCCGCCTGCGAAATTTCTCCCGCCCGCTTCGGATTCCCCCGCAACCGCTCCCACCACTTCTCCTGTGGATCCACCGCCGCAAACAACCAGGGGACGAGATCCCTGTTTTTCGCTTCCTTTGCCTCTTCTCGATCGTGGTCACCTTCGTCGCTGATACTTTGAAACTCTGAAACGCTGAAACCATCCTCCACCACCCACTTCCACCCATGCTCCGTTTTCCGAATGACCAACTCCACAGACACCCCTCCCCATCCGCGCCCGCCACACGCAGAATTCATCCGAACCTGATTTTCAGGATAGATATTTAAGAATAGGAATGCCGAGTCCCAGTCCGCAGTGACTCCAGTTACGACACAAGGTGATTCGAATTACGACCGACGAAAATGGCTGCCCTCCCGTCGCGAAGTTCGACGGGTGGGAACCCCGAACCTCGACACCAATATTCTGTTCCAGAGCGTCGATTCATGGTGCCATCAGCGCCGATACCCATCTGTCGAAAACCGTGACGAACGGGGAAGCCTTTACCGTACTGATGCGAGTCCCGCAGGGACGATAAAAACTGTCTCACTATTTCAGACACCTGAATTCTGTCTTGAAAAAAGAGATGTCCTCAATTCCCCTCCGAAAACAACGCCCCAAATCGCACGATCGGAACAAAGAGCGCCTGCGCGGTGTCCGTATTCCTAAAAGCCAATTCCTAGAGCTGGAATTAATTAACTTGCCGCAACCGAGCAGGAGGCCTTCCGCCAATGGATCAAGAGGGCCAGCTATTCGACGCCTATGCGCAGCGTGATCCGTCGCCAGTTCTGAACTGGTTGCCGATTGTGCTAGGTTTCATCGCCTCGATAATCGTGGCGCTGGGCTTTTGTCCCGTCCCGCGATCCCAAACCCTGTCTATCGCAGTGGCACTCCTTCTTGCGGCCACTTACGTTGTTGGGACCGTGGGCGTTGGCGTGGCTGTGCTTGCTGCAACCGGGATGATCGTTGCCCGGCGCGGACCCGAAGTATCCGTTTGGCGCGTCGCGCCACTTTTCTGCGCCGTCGCCGCTTGGATGACACCTACCGTTGCGTTCTACATGCGTGACTCGTTGTGGGCTGCCTCGGCTGCATTCGTGTTGTCGGCGCTCGGGTCAAGGTTGATCTATCGATATCATCTGACAACTGGAGCGCGGGCCGCCGCCACAGACGATGCCGACTTCCAAATCTCGGAGTCGTCCCGAGCCAGACGCATTTCGTTGACGTTGGCCGCGCTCCTGCTCAACCTTGGAGTTCTGTTCATCGTCGTGTCGGTCGCCCACCCAGCCGCAATACTGATTGGCAGCTCGATCGGTGTCATCTCCTTCGTTTATGAATCGTCAGCCGCCCTGAACCAACTACCATTGCAATCACGATTCTCAAAAGCCGTGCGCTTCTCGATCACGGCTGGCGCCGCGATCATTTTGGTCGGAGCCAGCCTGACGCCTTACCTGGCGACTTACGGCGGCGGCACAAACTCTGCGCACACAGGCTCCACAACCCAACATTCGACGGCAAGTCGATCGGGGAGAATTGGAAAACCGAGGGCCAGATTTCTTCAATCGATAGCTTCGTTATTCCGGCGGTCAGAGGCTGGCGACACTCAATCGGGTACCCCGGGCAGGCCCAGCGACGCAGCATCAAGTGCTCGCCCTTACCCCACTCTCCAAGCGATCTTCGGTGAAGGCGACTCGGAGAGCGGGAAAGAATCCACCTCCTTGAAAAGGATATTGAAAACGACGAGAGCGACTTTACTCGTAGCGGGCGACCCGGAACCGGGTGTAATTCTTCGACCGAACATAAGAGATTCGATCGCGATACGGCCTCCGTCCCCGGTGCGACGGGTATTCGACGGGAAGCCAAGCGAGCGGACGACCGACCCGGTTTCGATTCCGTTCTACGGCGCGTACTGGTTATTCAGAGCCTCAGACAAAACGCTCCCTCCGGCTCCATAGAAGTCCGTGGCGACCCGACTTCGAAGTCATTCAAGACGACAGATTACAGCCCAATCTCGATGGAGGCGCGCCAGAATTTTGGTTCGCTCATCAACTTGTCGTGTTGCAGCGCAATCGAGCTTGTCATCTCAAACGGCGATCGCCGGCCAGGAACCGTTTCCGTCGAACTGATCTTGACCAACACAACATTGCCCGGTGAGCCTCACCAGTCGCTCGGAATGGTTCCCGTGAACTCCACACAGCGCTGGTTTCCGGGGGACTTTAGACCGCCAGTGACTGAGGTTCTGACCTTTCGATTGCCCTCGCAGTCGGCGATTCAGAGTTTTGATGAGGCAACAATTCGCTTCGAATTGCGATCTCCGCGAGAACCGTGGAGCGCGCTAATTGCAGTCGAGAGGTTTCGATTGATACCTCGTGGATTCTGATTAGAGTGCTGGGCGCCGAGCGCCGGGGTGCCCCATCCTTTCGCGTTCTTTGCGAAAGGGTGGGAATCCGCACTGCTCGCCGCTTGGGAATTTGCCTTTACCTACTACTCCACCTGAACAATCACTTTCACCTTCCCGCCATCTTCTCCCGCAACCTCTTCTCGTCCTCGTCGGTCCAGTAACCGCAATCCAGACGAACGAACACCGACGTATACGGAATGGTCAGAGTCGTTTTCAACACGAGAATGTGAAACGTCCTTCCCGCTTCGTCCAGCTTCGAGATGATCTGCTCATGTGGCAACGATTGCGCGTCGGTTTTTCCCAGAAGGGAAGTCAGCGCCTCGCGATAGGCGGTCACTCCTT
This sequence comes from uncultured Acidobacteriota bacterium, assembly GCA_963787685.1. Taxonomy (GTDB): domain Bacteria; phylum Acidobacteriota; class Terriglobia; order Terriglobales; family Acidobacteriaceae; genus Sulfotelmatobacter. The sequence goes on along the minus strand of CAWBED010000012.1, from coordinate 395,994 downwards.
TGGCATCGCTTTCGGGAACCAGTTTGAGTTCTGCATCCGTAAAAATGACGGGACGAACATGCTTCGCTTTGCCAACCTGATCGAGAACCGCTCTCACGACGTCGAGTTGATCGGCGTTGGTCTCGACTGTTTCGATGCCGGCGCTCGTCTGCAGTGGATACGCCGAGTCGACCACCGCGATCCAGTTGCGGTGGCCGAGTAGAGGCAGTTCTTCCCGGAGACGCTGATGCCAGTCGGAATCGCGATTCACAGATTGGGACACCGCTGTGAGCGCAAATAGAGGCAACACCGATGCGAGGAGGAGAATTCTTTTCGACAATTTAGTCATAGATGTATCGAAGGAAATTTCTGTCGCCGTGGCCAAATTTCGGCTAGCCGCGCACTTACTGAATAGGTCATTCGCGCCAGCGACTATTCACTATTCACTAGTCACTTTTGACTGGCCCCCAATCCCTGGCCCCTACTGCTTTACCCCTAACTGCCAGAACAAAAACGAATACACGTCCGTGAACTCTTCGATCTGCTTGGTCACAGGCTTTCCGGCGCCGTGCCCAGCCTTCGATTCAATCCTCAATAAGTATCGGGCGGGTCTTGCTCGATCCATTTCTCGCTTCGGCCTGCATCAGCGCGGCCATCTTTTTCGCGTGCATGGGATCGACACGCGTGTCGGTGTCCGCAGTCATAAATAAGACTGCGGGATACTCGGCGCCTGTCTTTACGTGGTGATAGGGGGAGTAGGCGTAGAGCCACTTGAACTGCTCGGGGATTTCCGAGCTGCCATACTCGGGAATCCAGAGCTTGGCAATCTGAAAATCCTGATAGTGCAGCATGTCGAGCAGCGGCACCTGGCAGACCACGGCGCGGAACAGGTCGGGACGCTGCGTGATCATGGCGCCCATCAGCAAGCCTCCGTTCGAGCCGCCTTGAATCGCGAGGTGATTTTTGTCCGTATATCTCTCTGAGATCAGGTGTTCTGCCGCGGCGATCATGTCGTCGAAAACATTCTGCTTTTTGTCGAGCATGCCGGCGCGATGCCAATCTTCTCCGAACTCCGCGCCGCCGCGCAGGTTGGCGACCGCGAAGATGCCGCCGTGCTCCATCCATAAATAAGCGGTGCGGCTGAAAGTTGGCGTGAGGCTGACATTGAATCCTCCATACGCGGTGAGCAATGTGGGATTCTTGCCGTTTTTTGCCAGACCCTTTTTGTGCACGATGAACATCGGAACCCGCGTGCCGTCTTTCGACTTGAACCATTCCTGCGCGACGTCGTACGCCGGAGGATCGATCGAGGGCGTGTCGACCTTAGTCCAGAGAATAGGCTGCATGTCGTTAGAAACACTTTGGAGGGTGCCCCATCCTAAACTCGCGTTGTTTGCGAGTTTAGGGTGGGGATTTTGACTTTCTTTAACCCCGATCTCTTGGGAGGAAGCGATTTGAGCCGTGCCGCCAGCGTCGTGCGGTTTTGACAGATCCGGCGGATTAGAAGGATCGTGCGGTTTTGAAAGGGCACGGCTTCCAGCCGTGCCGTCACTATCCGACAATGATGTGGGCTTCAGCCCCTGAGGCTCGCCCTTAAGATCGACCCGATAGATGCTCGGCGGCACTGTGAACGACTGAAATCCGAAGAACGCCTCGTCATGATTCCACTTTCCCCCAGTGCCAAACACGGTGCCGATCGCGGGAAGCGAAACATCGCTGAGTTTTTTTCCGTCGAGATCGAAAATCTTAAGCTGCGAACTGGCGTTCTGCTCATACTGCGCGAAGAGCTTTCCCCCGAAGACTGCTGCACCCTGCAGAACGGCGTCTGATTGCGGGATGATCTCCTTCCACGCCTCGCGCTCGAAATTTCCTGCGTCCGTGACGAAGACACGATAGCGCGGCGCATCTTCATTGGTCGTGATGTACACCTTGCCGTTGTACACGTCGGCGTTGTAGAGAAAATCCTTGCCGGTGGTGAGCCGGCTGGAAGGCTTCTCCGACTTGAGGTCTTGCAGGAAGAGCTCGGACTTCGTCCATCCTTGCGAGACGTTGATCAGCAGCCAGCGCCCATCATTGGACAAAGACACACTCGGCCAGTCCTCGGGATCGCGGCCCTCGCCGAAGATGGGATCGTCGCTGTCCACAGGGCTTCCGAGCAGGTGAAAAAAGACGTGCCGGTTGTACACCTCCTGCCCCGGAAGTACGTCGCCCTTGTTCGGATAGCGCGTGTAGTAGAAACCGGAATTGTCGTGCAGCCATGCGATCGAAGCCGCGCGCGTGCGCTCGATGGTGTCGGGAAGAATCGTGCCGGTCTTGGTTTCGATGACGTACAGCGTCGACATCTCCGAGCCACTCTGGGAAGTTCCATACGCGACATACTTGCCATTGTCGCTGGGCTGAAACCAGTCGAGAGCGATGGTGCCGTCGGCAGCGAGCTGGTTCGCGTCGACGAGGACGCGGTCGGTGCCGTCGAGGCCGTCGCGTACGTACAACACGGGCTGATTCTGCATGCCCTCGCGCTTGGTATAGAAATAATGACGTCCGGCAATTGCCGGCGGAGTGACGTTGCCGATCGAGAGCAGTTCGGTGAGCCGCTTGTGAATCGCGTCGCGTCCAGCAAGAGGATCGAGGAGCGCGCGTGTATACGCATTCTCGTCGGCAACCCACTTCTGCGTCGCGGGAGAATCTGATTTCTCGAGCCAACGGTAACTGTCGATGACCCTGGTTCCGTGGAATGTATCGGCTACCGGCTTGGGCTCGGCGATCGGTGGCCCATCGGGAACATTCGGGTGAGAGGCCTTGGAGTCCCCCGCAAAAACTGCTGCGGCGATGAATAATAAAGAAGAAGAAATCAGAAGACCCAGCAGCAATCGCCCTCCCGCCATACCCACCTCAAACGAAATTCCAGCGTAACAGAATCCGGGGCGGGGAACTGTTTTCAGCGCGCATCGAAGATGCTATGATGATGACGATAATCAGGCGAGCCGTCAGCGTTCGCCGTTACACTCCTCAGTAGCTCAATGGCAGAGCATTCGGCTGTTAACCGAAGGGTTGTAGGTTCGAGTCCTACCTGAGGAGCCATTCTTTTCATAGCGTTACTGCACCGCGACATTTTCCACTTCGGTCGACTTTGGGGTCGCTTCTCGCAGAGCTTTCCAGCATCTGGTGACTCGCGCGTGATGGTGCCGCACCGGAAACCTGGAAACACATAACTCTGCGGGCCTCGCCGCTAATCGACTCGGCCTAGATATTTGTCCAGCCACGCGAGGACATTTTGAATAAGTTCGGGGCGGCGCTCGGTGACATCGTGCGGAGTGTCAAATTCCACGTGGCGCTTGTCGGCTGCTGGAGTGCCGAGCATTTTGAATAAAGGATCCTGAGCCGTGTCCACGGAAAAGACGTAATCAAAACGGCCATTCACCATCATCACCGGCTTCTTGAGGCGCGGAGCGAAATCGGCCTGATCGCCACCGGGGGGCGGCGTGTAAAGGAAGTAGCCGCCGTCGAGGAAGATCACCGCTTTCAGCCGGTCTTGCGCAAGCGTTGTATAAATCACTCCTTCGGCGGAGCCCATGCTGACGCCCAAATAAGCGAGCTTGTTCCTGTCGATGTCGCTCCGGGTTTCTAGATAATCGATCGAACGGGCGAGATCTTTATAACGCTGGGTCATGTATTCCAAATCCTGGGTAGTTCCAGGGAGCACTCCCTTCACGCGCCGTTCGTAAGTACCCTGGTAGATCGGGTAGAGCACGGCGCGGCCGCTCTGGACTATGTAGTCGAAAAACTTTACGTCTCCCAGTGTCTGACTGTCCGCCAAGTCCAGAACTCTAGCGCTAGGAAAGAAAACGACAGTTTGAAAAGGCGGCGAGACTTTTTTCGGCAGGAAAAGATACGCCGCCATTCGTTCATTGTTGTAGGCGGCATCGAAGGTAATTTTTTCCTCGCGCCAGTCGGCGGTATCTTGTACCACGCCTTCCACCTTGGCGTTCAAGGGCGTCTTGTCGTACGCGTAGAGCGTTTCATAGGCGCGAAAAACATCGTTGGTGACGGTCTTAACCTTGGAGAAGTCGCGCTCGTAGGTCTTGATGGGAGTCGTCAAATTCTCAGGTAGTGGCGTTATGTTCCGGACACACCGGACACCATTTGTGGGCGAGCGATCCCAGGCGGAGAGCGCCTCCGGGTTGTAGTAGAGATAAGTCGGAGACTTCCAAGTTCCCCCGAGTATGAAATGCGTGCCTGCAGTGGTGGCGTTTTGGACCCACTCGCGCACGTTCCCGGCCATGTCGTAAGTGCCGAACGGTCCCAAGCCCTTAAAGGTGCCAACCGGCGCCAGAGCGGATTGGGAAATGTTGCTTTCTTTGACGATGTAGCCGGCAGCATCGGGCGGAGCTGCAACGTACCACTGAACAAACGTGGGCAAACTCTTGTCCGCGAACGTCGCGTAGGCCGTGGCCTCGTACCAGCTAACTCCTGTTACGGGATAGTCCCCCTGTCCTTCCGGATAGTGACCGCCGGCCCAAGTTGAAGGACCGGTGCGTCCGGTAGAGTCTCGGAACTGGGACTTGGCGTCTGGCCACGTCAGCTCGCGACCGTCGCGCGAAAAATGTTTTGGCCAGTACTCCTGTTTTTCGTACCCACCCTTGTCGACGAATTCCTGATACTGGCGATTGGTTATCTCCAAGCGATCGATGTAATAAGGCGGCACGTTGTAGGGACCGACCCAGCCAACGAACGCGATCATATCTGTCCACGAGCCTCCACTGACCCAAGACATCCCTTGGGGAGCCGCCACTGTGGAGTCCAGAGCGAACTGCATATTACTCTCGGTCATTGGAGCAGCGACAGATTCGCCAACGCCCGCCTTCGAGACTTTCCAGCGGAAGTAGCCGGTTGGAATCTGAACGCTGGTGAGTGGCGTTGCGCCCAAGCGGTACCAGGCGCCATCGGGAGATAGATAATCCTGGATCTCAACCGTCGCGCTTTCGGGCGAGGACGTGACTGAGACTTGCGTGGTGTTTTGTTCGGCAAGCCGGGCGAGCTGCGGGTCGCCGGGCAAGTATTGCTCTGCTTTCTTCAGCAACAGAAATGCCGCGAGGGGTTTGTCTTCTGATTTGAGTTTGGCGATCGCCGGAATGGCTTCCTCGCGCGCCCAATGACGCCGCTCAGAGCGTTGATAGAGCCACATCACCGAACCCGCGAGAAGCAGCAGCACCACGATGGCGGTGAGGAGAATTCTCGGCGAAAACGTTGATGCCCGGTCCGCGGGCGGAAGTGAGGGGACGCTCAGACGCAGCAAAACGTCGGAAAGATCGCGAGAGATTTCAGAGGCACTCTGGTAGCGCTTGGAGAGATCCTTTTCGAGTGCGTGCGAGACGATCTGATCCGCGCCCTCGGGAGTCTCTGGGCGAATATCCCGCACCGGCTTGGGATCCTCTGTGCTGACCGCGCGAAGAATAGCGAGCGCACTTGCTCCCTGAAACGGAGGCTTACCGGCGAGCGCTTCGTAAAGCACAACGCCAAAACTCCAGAGATCGGTGCGACTGTCGACAAGTTTGCCCGCGGCCTGCTCGGGAGACATGTAGAGCACAGTGCCGACCGGGCCATGAGTTTCGGCTAAGGACAGAGTAACTTCGGGAGAGCCGACCGGTTCCAGAAGCTTCGCTAATCCGAAATCCAGAACCTTGGCGCGGCCCTTGGGCGTGACCATGATGTTCGATGGCTTCAGGTCACGGTGCACTACTCCTTGCTCATGGGCTTCTTCAAGCGCGTTCGCTACCTGAATGCCAAGGGACAAGATTTCTTTGGCGGGAAGCTGTTGTGATCCCATTTTTTGCGAGAGGGTCTGGCCGGGCACGCACTCCATCACGAGGTAGTCCATGCCGTCCTGCTCGCCCACATCGAAAACAGCGGCAATGTTTGGATGGCTGAGCCTTGCTAAGGCGCGGGCTTCTTTGCGGAAACGGCTTTTCGCGGGTTCGTCGGAAAGGAGGCCGGGCGGGAGAACCTTGATGGCGACATCCCGTTGCAAGCGCTCGTCACGCGCGCGATAGACGACACCCATTCCCCCCTGACCAAGAAGGGCAACGATGGTATACGGGCCTAGCTGCGTGCCTTGCGGTAAGGGCATGAACGCCGGAAGTATAACCCGAAACTGTCGGGAATCTTGGGGCATTCGCGGATTCAGACGACTCTCGACCTGTACTCGGACGAAGATCCCGCCCTGTCAGCAGGTGAAACGTTCCGCAATGATTTTTCACTGTATAGATGTAGCGGCAAGAGCGGATTTTGACAGGGACTCGCGGGTGGTAAGACGCAGCAAGAGCGCCATCAAATCGACGGTGGCCCTTGCGGAGGTGTACTTATGGCGGCCATTAGCCAGATACAGGTTATCCCAGAACGGAAACCGCACATTCTGCGTGTTTTCATCAGCTACGCGAAGGAAGACGAGAAGATTGCAGTCGCAGCCTTCGAAGCTATTCGTACAGCTCTTGGAACCTTCGCAGACGTGTTTATCGATACCGGGCTGCAATTCGGAGTGAGCTTCCAGGCCGAGATCCAAAAGCGCCTGGATGAAACCGATCTCCTGGTCGTGATCTATTCAGCTGCCCTTAAACCGAGCCATAGCTTCACTGGAATGGAGCTGGGGTATTTCATCGGGACGATGGAACGCAATCAACCACCCGAGCGTCCTCGGAGAATTGTTCCCATCTATTTGGATAACCCGCCGGATATTCTTTCAGGGAATGAAGGGATCAACATCGGAATCTCTCGCACCACTCTTGAGCTGTCGTTGGAACAATATTCTGAAACTTTGAAAATCGATTCCGACAACCGCATGGTGAAATTCCTGAGTGAGTTTCAAGAGATCGTCGACAAAATGCGCGAAGAAAATGGTTTTCCCAAGGTGGTGAAAAGAAACGAGGAAGAGGATCTGTTGGGTTTAGTGCGGAAAATGCAGCTTTCGATCTTCAGTCATCTGAAGACAAACCCCGAGTCGACGCTTAAACCGCAGAAGCAAGTGACGATCAAAACCAGGGACTTCGCAGTTGACCAAGAGCGAACTGACTTACCGGACGACGCCGTGCTTGTGCCGATGGGTACTGGAATCCCGATGTCCATCTTCGGTCTCCAAGACCGAGAAGTTACGTGGGCAGAGTTCAGAAAGCTCACGAAAAGCTCGAAGTTTCGCGACTCATGGATTGACGCAATTACGAGCGTCGTTGCTTCGTCGCTCCAGGGGCAGCTCGACGTCGACAATAGTCAGGTCATCGTCTCGAACGACGAAAGACATGCTTTTCGGGTTATCTTGACTACCGGCACGCGCTACTTCGACGGAACCAGGGAATTTAATTTGTACTTTGTGGAATATCTGAGGCCCAGAGACTTTGGCGATACTTCCACGACTCTCGTGCTGAAGGGGCTCGAATTGAGCTGCCGGTTCAGGTTCCTGTTTCTCGAAAGGAACAGTGAATTCGCGCAGATGAACATCCGGATTGCGCTACCCAACCGGGTCCATGAGCTGGGCCGAAGCATTGAAAGAGAACTGAATTTGCTTCGAAGGGATAGCGTCGAGATGGGTTTGGATAAAGCTAACGTTTGGGCAGATTTCATCGACTGGCAGTACCTGCAGAAGATGACCGAAGTGTGGCGTCCTCTGGAAACCAAGATCAGGGACATCTGCATTCGGATTCGCTCGTTTAAAGAGGACTCGGAGGAAATCCTACGTCTTCGAGACTCCTTGGCCGATACGGTCAAGGCGCTCGAGATTGCAGTTCTGCCTCTCAACACCCAACTGATCTGCGGACTAACCGACAGTCTCAAGAAATTCTGCGCGTGCCAATAATTTGTTATTTGTCACGCGGAAGCGTGCAATAAAGAAGTGAGCGCGAAAGACGAGTCCGTCGAAGAGGACGATCGAGAAGAGGAGAGCTCTATTGACGAGCATTGCGAAGGGACCGAGCTTTACTCGCTATCAGCCCGAACCCGTTCCTACTGGCAGCATTCTCTAAGGTCAGCAGTTCCGCGCGGGCCGCATCGGGCTGCCCTCGTTTGTTTGTCAACTCAGCCATGGCTAGCCGCGTCTCAAGCTCAATCCCAAACAGCTCGTGCGAATGAGCGCTTTGAAGCGTCTTCTCTAGACGTGCTATCGCAAGCGGGAATTGGCCTGCCAAGCCTTGTACGCGGGCGGACATGATTTCAAACTGCAAATGGAAAAGTGTGTTCGCACTTTTATCGGCTAGTGATCTAGCCTGTCCCGCCTCAGACTCGGCTTCAGGAAGCTTGGATTCGGCCAGCAGGGCATCGATCAGCACAATGCTGGCGGCCAATTCGTCGTCGGCCTGCAGTTCTTGATGAAACTGTTCTTTGCCTTTACGGATTACAGTTTCGGCGTTGGCGGCATTCCCTTGCTCGATCGACAGCCGCGCCAAGGCGAGTTCCGTTTCCGCGACGGCTTGCTTATCCCCAATCTCTTTGCAGAGAGCCAGCGATTCCTCGTGAGAGTTGCGAGCGGCCTGCAAATCCCCCTGATCCGCAAGTACATCTCCGGCTCCAGCTAGCGCATAGGCCACGGCCTGTTTGTCAGCAATTTCTTGCGCAATGGCTTGGGCCTGGTTGTAACCGGTAAGAGCTGTTTTCAGGTCGCCACGCAGTCTCGCAATCTTGGCCAGATCGGCGACGGTAAGGGCGACGCCCTCCTTGGCTCCCATCTCCTTGTAGCCTGGAATGGCGTCCGAGAGCCGGCGTGCCGCTTCTGCCAGATTCCCGCGAGCCAGAGAAATATCGCCCAGGTTGGCAGACGCGGTGGTGACGCCCTCGAGATCACCGATCTGACGAAAGACCTTGATCACTTCGCGGTACATCGCTTCTGCGCGATCCAGGTCGCCCTGTTCGTAGTAGACGATAGCGAAATCGGCCGTGGTGCGAGCTGCGTTGTCGCGATCGCCGACTGCTGTATACCTCTTGCGAGCATTGTCACAGTCCTGGGCGGTGGAACTGCTATTGCCGATCTGGCAGAGAATTCCGTAGGCCCGTGCGACGAATAGTTGCAAACCCTGAGCATTCCCCTTTTCGATGGCGCGCCGGGAGGCAGCCTGCGCCTTGACGACATCGTTATTGACCCAAGCGCGTGCTTCCAGATAGTCGATCCGTGGGTCGGCGCTAGCAGGAAGAGGAAGATGCCGGAGAGTTTCCAGAGTATGCAAAGCATCTGCAGGATTTACCCATCGCTGTTCATCGGCGAGGCGAAGACCGTAGTCCAAACTGTCCGGGAACTGGATAAAAAGTTGTCGATACGAATCGATGGCTCGCTTCCGATCTTGGATGGTGGCATAGTACAGACCATCGATCAGCAGACGATCCTCTGACCCCAGGTGGCCGGAAAGAGAGCGGGCCCGTTCCGCCTCATCCCGGGCCTTTAGGCTGTAGCCGAGGTGATTCCATGCATCGGACAAAGCAGCGTGTGTCAACGGAAACTCGGGCTCGACGGCTGCTGCTTGGATGAGAGAATCCCGCGCTTTTACAAAATCAAACGCCCACAGACGTTCCAGTCCCTGCGTGTAAAGCTTGACCGCAAGGGGTTTCGAAGGCAGAGCGGCTCGCGCCTGCGCGATTGCTTCTCCTGAAACCGTTGTTGCTCCGAGGCTCTGACGCAGGGATGTACCTGCCTGGCTGACGAGTTCAAACAGATCATCCTCGTTTCCGACGAAGGCCTGCTCGGCGATGGTCTCGCCATGTTCGGTGTCCTGAACGCGAACGTCCAGACGAATCCGCCTTTCTCCTTTTCCGGGCAACGGCGTATACGAGCCAAGTACGACAACGTCTGCTCCAGGATTCGTATGAAGCCGTGCAAGAGTTTCTTTCGCCAGGCTGTCTTCGTCGGTCAAGGGAAGTTCTCGTTTTGCGCGCGCCACGTCCTCACCCGAAACCATACGTAAGGCGCTATCAGCGGCGAGCTCGGTACCGAGCATTTCTGCAAAGGCTGGCGAGAGCCAGTTGTCCTCGGGACGTCCAGGCAGATTGCGAAAACCCATCACGGCTACAGATCGTCGAACGTGTACCGGAGGAAGGTTGGTCTCAGTCACAGCCTTATTTTTTATCCCGGTCCGCGCAAGACGGAACCGATAAGCGGCACTACCGATCACAAGGACAATGAATGCGGCAATTGCTATGTAACGCAACCTTCGGCCTGAAACGGCGGAGTGTTTTTCTGAGCCCAGCGACGAAATCGGCGCCGTATCAGGCTCAGGCGTGATGGAGCGGACCGGATCTTGTGACTCTGTGACCGTAGTGACCGGCGCCAAAAACCTGTAGCCTCGCCGCGGTATCGTTTCCACGTAACAGGGTGAGTCCGCATTGTCTCCGAGTGCGTCACGGATCTTCCGGATCGCGACTCCCAAGCTGTTATCGAACTCTACAAAGGTGTTTTGCGGCCAAAGGCGTTGGCGCACCTCTTCTCGGGAGACGATCTCTCCTGGTTTCTCCACCAGAATTGCGAGCAGGCGGTAGGGCAGATCTTGCAACTTCAGTTGGTTCTGGTTGCGACTGAGCGTGGCCTTACCGGAATCAAGCTGGAACGGACCAAACCTGTAAACGGTCTTCTTGTGAGGCTCCCCAGGCGGCACGCGCGTCCCTTTGGCCCCAGATGGTAGCACAGCGCCGTTAAGAAGAGGGTCTAAACCTATAGAAACCTGACTCTTATCAGTTAAAGCAAGTTTAAAGGACAGTTTCATTGACCCAATGAACAGATCCCCGCAGATTGATGCTCGCGGGGCAGCGATTCGCGCGGGTCACCAGTTCGGAAGGCTGCCCACAAGCCATCAGGGGGAAGTGGCATCGGGGGAAATGCCACCTTCCACCTGGGGTCGCCACTTGAGGGGCAAGGAAGATCATGATGAAACGAATCCTAATCGCTGTAATCCTGTTAGCCATTACCGCTTGTTTCGGGCAGACACAGACTGCGAAAGTTCGCACGTATTACATTGCCGCGGACGAAGTGGATTGGGACTATGCCCCGGGCGGTGTCAACAAGATGATGGGCATGAAGTTCGACGGGTACTCGAAAGTGTTCACCGAACGGGGACCGCACCGAATTGGAAGCGTTTATCGCAAAGCCCTGTACCGCGAATACACGGACGACTCCTTCACGCGGCTCAAACCTCGTGCCCCGGAGTGGGAGCACACGGGAATTCTGGGTCCGATCTTGCGTGCGGAAGTCGGTGACACCATTCGGATCTTGTTCAAGAACAACGCTACACGCCCGTACAGCATGCACCCGCACGGCGTGTTCTACCGAAAGGATTCGGAGGGCGCGCCGTACGACGACGGCACATCCGGAGCCGACAAAGAAGATGATGCGGTCCCTCCAGGCAAGACCCATTTGTACACCTGGGAAGTTCCCGAGCGCGCTGGGCCGGGACCGAACGATCCAAGCTCGATCGTCTGGCTCTATCACTCTCATACGAATGAGTTGAAGGACATCGAGAGCGGTTTGATCGGCGCGATGATTATTACGCGGCGGGGCATGGCCGATGCCGATGGCAAAGCAAAGGATGTGGATCGTGAATTTGTCTGCCTATATCTGCTATTCGACGAGAACGTCAGCTGGTATCTCGACCATAACATCCAGACGTTCACAACCGATCCGAAAGGCGTGAGCAAAGTCGAATTCGCACCGGTCGACAACGAAGGCAACTTCTCTGGTCTGGGATCGGGATTCACCGTGGCCAATGCTAAATTCGCCATCAACGGCCATATCTATGGGACTGGTCCGATGATGACGATGAAGAAAGGCGAGCGAGTCCGCTGGTATCTGGTCGCACTCGGAGAGCAGTTCAGCGTACACACGCCCCACTGGCACGGCAACGTGGTTTTGCACGACGGCAAACGTACCGACGTCGTTCCCCTCATGCAGGCACAAATGGAGACCGTGGACATGGTTCCTGACAATCCCGGGATTTGGATGTTCCATTGCCACATCGACGACCACATGGATGCGGGAATGGTGACGCTGTACAAGGTCGAGCCGTAGGCCAAGAAGCCCGATAGCAGCTCCTAGAAAAACTGGAGAGACTTGCTCCAAGCGATCTGGGAGGAGGGAGAAATGTACTTCAGAAAATGTCTTGTCACCGTTCGGCCTAACTGTGCCCGGAAACGGATATCACTGCACCGCGCAAATCAACGTCAAGCCGGACTATCCAGAGGATCAGGTCAAGCGAATTGTGGCGACTTTCGCTGCGGACAAATAGGCCAGGGGACCATCGATACCAATAGCTCATGCAGGAGGTTCCAGATGTTTGGCAATCGCTTCTTCACTGTTCTCTTTTTGTATCGCTCATGGTGGCTGCGCTTTTTTCATCGGCATAAGCGGCCGATTCCCGCCAGCCGGAATGCCATGAAGCCGGTTTGGGAGTCTCATGGGTACATGAAAACTGTTTCTCGTTTGGGTGGCTTCGTGGCAATACTTATTTTGAGCTTCGTGTTGACCGCCAGTGGTGGAACGAAACTGCTGACGACGGACCCATTGACGGGACTTGCTCTCTATCCTGCGACAGATTCCCGCCTTCATTTGGGTAATGAGCCTACTCAGTTGCCGGAATCGCAAGTCTGTAAGAGCAAAATGCAGGTCGATTTTTACTCGGTTTACGACTCCAAAGTGAATGCGACGCTCGCTTGGTATGACGCTCACCTGCCAGCGTTCAAGAAGACGCACGCCTACGCCGCCAACCGCTCGCAAGACACTTACTACAAAGTCGATGGGACTGTGCTTGTGTCTGTCACTGGTAGCCCGGGCGAAGAAGGAGAAAACATGGACACATATTCGGTGTTGTATGCTCGTCTTCAGCCCGGACTACCCGAGAAAACGATCGTTGCGCTGAATCAACAAAGAGTTGTTTGCCCGTGATCGATCCATCTTTGGCTTTGCGCCCCTGCTTTTTTCGACGAACGTAGAATTGTGAACCATCGTTTTGTCGATGCAGAATTTCGTATCCGCCCCGCCTCAGCCCCTACTCTGCCGTCCGAATCGCCCCGTATTCACGCGGGGCGGGACTCTTTACTGCCCGACGCTCCCTGATCTGAGTACTCCTCCGAGATTTGCCACCCGCGACGCCCCGCATGTTCTCGTTGTTCGGGGGTGAAAACTAGGTTTGGGGGTGAAAACTACTTTCGGGGGCTTTTTTGAGAAGACATTTCTTTTAATAGCGCTACCGCACCGCCGGTGTTTTCCATCTCGGTCGACCTGAAAAATGGATTACGGATGTATCGCGCTAAGGACAATACAGCTCACGAGGCGCTGTCCGCGCCCTCGCCGATGAACTGCTAGGCTGCTCTTCCGTCACCGTTGGAGGATGGGCTGCCAACTAAGTCCTGTCGGAGTCGTTCCATTTGTGCCGCTGCTTCCTTCATCTGCTCAGCATATTCGTGTCCCTGCCGTGGAAGGAAACCTCCGTAATTCTCCAGCAGCAACCGGGAGTTCGTATTGATGGCGAAGATGTTCGAACGGGCTTGGCCGGAAAGAGCGGACGTTAGTTTTGCTAACTGCAAATCCCGTATGGCAAGCTCACTTCTACTTTGAGAGGCTTCTTCTCCAAGCCGTCGCCCATGGCGGTGGATCAGGCCAAACAGACATGCCGTGAACAATAGCAGGACAGAATTAGCGATAATCGTTCGCGACAACACGTTCTTCAATACGGTAATCCTCTCCGCGTCTAGTCGCGCGAAATTCCTGCCCTCCGCTGAAGATATCGAGGACACGATGCGACGAATCTCATCCATGTAGTCCTGGCCTTCGTTGGTATCGATGAGCATGAATGAGCGATGGCGATACCCTTGTTGACGTAAAGTGATGGATCGCTCCATCTCAGCCTGCTTTGATCGAGTCAAGCTCTCCAACTGCGACTCTAGTGATTGTTCGCGCTGCGTCCGATTGGCAAGCCCTGTACGAAGAGTCGTGAAGCCGGTTGCGACCCTGCCCTTTGCGTCCATGTAGGGCTGCAAGTATGCGGGGTTCTCGGTCAAGAGATATCCACGCTGACCCGTTTCCATGTCGGTCACGTCCTGCAAAACACCGGAGAGTGCCGATTGGATCGCGGAGCTTTCAAGGGTGAGCGTCGCAATTTTCTGCAGACGCTCCAAGTGGTTGACGGCAAGGTATGCATTCAAGGCAATGAATGCGAGAAGAGCGGGAACTCCGATTTGCAGCGCAGCCTTTCGAATCATCTAATTTTGCCGCCCTTTACGTGACGTTGAGAACACCTTCAGTCTTGATTCGGCTGGCCTTACAAATTTCCTTCGCAACCCGGACCGCTGCCTTGCTGGTGTGGACCGGCTCTTCTGCTGACATTACGGAACTGGCAGCCAGAGTGAAAAGCAAAGCATCCTCCTGACTGTCGAAGTAAAGCACCACTTGATTCACTGCCATGAGCGTAGCTCCTGCTGATTTAGGGATCATAGGCCGATTCATCGCAAGATCGAGGTTATCTATTTTGGTGCGCCCGGTTGGCGCTGCGCCAGAAGGGATTGTCACTCCAAGCGGGGAGGGAGCCCTGGACATATCACATCAAACTGTTGAAGGCGGTCCTCAAACCCTGCGAGATGAGGTGGTTAGGTTCCTCGGGCTCTTTATCGCGGTTTCTACGTTGTTTGGCTTAGTGCCATTAACCGGATGGTTTGGCACCATACAATTCTCCGGTATAACTCAAAGCCTCTCCCTACCCCTTCGGGCGGGGCTTTTTTGTGCCAGGCAGCCCTAGCCGCACATCAATCCTCCCGTCAATCCATACATCAAGAAGAAGCCGATTCAGGCTGCTTGATCGGGGGTGGTACCGCACAAGTAATAACGTAGCACTCCTCATGCACTACTCTGCCTCGATCATCGGTCTTCGTGGTTTCAAGTTCAACAGGTTTGCGGCAAATCCAGCAAACATGTTCCGGTTGTGTGATACCCGCCATGATGCACCTCTGGGACGCAAGGGTTTGGGATACACCTTGGGCTGGCATTATCTTGATAAAAACGAACGAAGTTGTCTGTCGGGAGAAATACTAGAAATATCGTTGACACCGAGTTGACAACTCGAGAGCTCAGCCTGCCGAGCGTCATGCGCGATCAGGCGCTTGAGTGGTCAGGCTGTCTCCTCGATATGTATCGTGTTACGATATAGATGGTTTATAACTTTTCGTAAACAGGGTCTCCCTTCGCTGTTGCGCGGATGTACACGCTCCAGGTTTGTCGCGACTCAGCAGCGAATCTTGATGGAGCGCCCGGTTGACGAATTGTGAATCGACATAGGCGAAGGAAGTGCTACGGCTCGAATGCAAAGACAGCGAATGAAACCAATGAGGAGGAGAGACTGGCTCTTGCAGCATCCTCTGCTGCGCAAGTATTTGCCACTGGTGCATGAGGACTTGGCGGCGGTTTATTCCCGCGATCTGCAAAAATGGCTGATCGTCGCGCCGATTATCGGGGTGACGACCGGCCTGGTGATTACGGCCATCACGGCCGTCCTTCTTGGAAACCTGTGGCCCGCGATTCTGCGCTTCTATTTAGGTCATCATTGGACCATAGTTCCTGGATTGACGCTGGGCTTCGCTGTAGCGGGGCTCATCATGCAGTTCTTCACTCCCGACCCCGACGAACACTCCACTGAAGAGATCATTCGCTCTTACCACGAGCATCAGGGCGACATCGACATGCGCCCTTTCGCTCCGAAGTTGCTGGCTGCGATCGCCACTGTCGGCGTGGGAGGAAGCGCGGCATTGGAGGGACCAAGCATATACGGCGGCGGGGCGATTGGCTCCTGGCTCTGGACAAAGCTGGGGCGATTTCACCTTGATAATCGTGACCGTCGCATCATGCTGATCTGCGGAGCTGCCGCGGGCATGTCGGCAGTTTTTCGCGCACCCTTAACTGGGATTGTCTTTGCCCTGGAAATGCCCTATCGCGACGACCTCGCACACGAAGCGTTGTTGCCATCGCTGATCGCGTCGGTGGTCTCGTTCGTGACACTCAGTTCGTTCTTAGGGGCGACGCCTTTGTTCGATTTCGTGGGCGCCGCATCGTTCGGACGCCGAGATCTATATTGGAGTGCGCTGCTCGGACTGATCATCGGATGCATAGCAATGGCATTCGTCATCACGTTCCGCCGCGCGCGCACTTTTTTTGTGAAATGGGCGATACCGCACTGGACAAAGTTGGCCATCGGCGGCCTGCTCACGGGGTTGTGCGGACTTCTGTTCCTTTACATTTATCCGGGCTCGCTGATACCGATCGGTCCCAACTATGAGGCGGTTGGAGCAATTCTTGCCGGACACCATGGGACCGCTCAACTCCTCTCTTTCAGCGGGCTCAAGCTGGCTGCCACTATTGCCACGCTTGCGTCGGGGGGAGTGAGTGCCATGTTCGTCCCACTGTTTCTTACTGGAGGGGCATTGGGAACAGCCTTCGCCCAGTCTGTTGTTCATAGCCCTGCGGTCGGTCTCTATGCAGCGGTTGGCATGGCTTCGTTCATCTCTGCTGGTTATAAAACACCATTGGCTGCTGTGGTATTTGTCGCAGAAGCCACCGGAGCTCACGCTTTCATTATTCCTGCACTGATTGGTGCGGCGGTAGCCTATGCCGTTTCCGGAGATGCGTCTGCTTCGGGCGACCAACGACTGCATGAAGGTGTGAAGCTACAGGAACTGGTGGCGACTCCGGTCAGTGAAGTGATGCAGCAACACCTGGTCTCCGCCCAGGCGTCTCTCACTCTTCATGAATTTGTGAGCATGCTGTCACCTCATTCTCATCATGAGGCCTTTCCGGTTTTCAACGGCAACGAATTGCTCGGTGCGGTCACGCTTTGGTCGATTGTGCGAACTCCACCCGATAAATGGAGGACGATCACGATTGGCGATCTCATGGATGCGCGTATCGGGCGAGTTTCTCCAGATTGCGACGTCACCGAAGCTCTTCGCCTGCTTCTGGGAGAGCACAGTCAACGCATGCTGATTGTCGTGTCGAAGGAAGGAAAGGTCCAAGGCATTGTCACAAAGACGGACATTCTACATTCATTGAGAATTCAAAGGAAAGAAATCCAGTCGAGCTTTGCGACAGTATCAAGAGGCTGAATTCCGGTTGATGCGGAAAGTGAATCGACTTCCAATGCCGACCAAACGGTATCTGCAAGTTGTAACGTCCCAACTCGGCGATTACGATGTCGCATGCCAATCTGTACTCACCTTGTAACTGCGGCGGCTAAGTTGGCATCGAACCGGTGCATGGCGGTGAAGGAGGTATTTCATGGCCGAATTTCCCATCCCAGAAATTGCCACCCGTCCGGAGTTTCAGTCGAACAAAAAGGGCCAGTTTGGCGTAGCCCTCGAACCAGAAGTTATCAAGGTATGCGGATGCGCACTTGTTGTGGGGTTGGTCGCGGGGTTGGTGGCAGAAGCTCTGCTGCAATTGATTTATTTTTTTACTAATTTGTTCTTCTACGGGAAGCTGTCGTTTGCGGTCACTAGTCCTGCACATCACCACCTGGGAGCATGGGTCATCCTGATACCGCCGATTGGGGGATTTCTGGTGGGTCTCATGATTTATTACTGGGAACCCACGCTGAAAGGTCATGGAATTCCGGAAGCCATGGAATCGGTGCTATTCGGCCACAGCCGCATGCGAATTCGGGTGGCAATCCTGAAGCCCATCGCTACTGCCCTGGCAATCGGAACGGGAGGACCGTTCGGAGCCGAGGGACCGATTATTCAGACCGGCGGCGCCTTGGGTTCTCTGTTCGGACAAGCAATCGGATTATCTCCGTATTACCGGCGGGTTCTGCTGGCCTCTGGAGCGGCGGGCGGTATGGCGGCTACATTTACTGCGCCGCTCGCGGGGATTCTGGTTGCAATTGAACTCCTGCTCTTCGAGCTTCGCGCTCGGTCCTTCATTCCTGTGGCTCTAGCTGCAGCAGTAGCGACTGGCGTGCGCATTCATTTCGCGGGCTGGCAGCCGCTGTTTCCTACGCCAGCTTTCAAACTGACGGGCATGAACGAGCTATGGTTATTTGCTCTTTTGGGGATCCTGATGGGATTGGTGGGGATTGCGATGATTCGAGCGCTTTCCTGGCTCGAAGATGTCTTTGATGATCTCCCGATCAAGCCAGCACTCATCTGGGGCCCGGCCATTGGAGCTTTGATTCTTGGCGTAATCGGATACTTTTACCCGCAAGTTTTCGGTACCAGCTATGACACGATAGGCGACTTGCTGAACGATCGATTGTCAGCCAGAACTCTTGTGGGGGTCTCCTTCGCAAAATTCTGGGCGCTGGTGATTTCTTTAGGGTCAGGCACTACCGGAGGAGTGTTCGCCCCGTCTCTCGTGGTGGGCGGAGGTCTGGGCGCGACTTTTGGCATGGGTGCCCGACACTTTTTCCCCACTCTGGTCAGCGATCCAGCGTTCTATGCGCTGGCGGCCATGGCGGGAGTGTTTGGAGGTATCGCGCGGGCCCCTTTCACCAGCATCGTTTTCCTCTTTGAACTCAGTCACAATCCCAATGCGCTTTTACCGCTGATCGTCTGCGTTATGGTTTCCGACGGCTTTGTGCGCCTCTTCAGCCGAGACTCCATAATGACAATCAAACTGGTCAAGCGCGGACTGATTGTCTTGCAGGACTACTCTGTGCCTGTCCTGATGCGCGCACGAATTGACCAGGTTATGCGGAAAGAATTCAGTGTGATTCAGAGTGAAGACGACCTGAGAACGGTACTCCAACGTTTCGTGCCCGGTGACGAGTCATTGATCCCTGTAGTCGATAAAGAAGGAGCATTGGTCGGGATCGTCGAGCCCCACGACCTGCTGAGAACAGAGACGCCCGATCACCATTTCACGATGCGTGAACTGGCGCGACAGGACTTTGTCCTCGCATATGCCGGCGAACTCGTGGATCTGATCCAGAGAGACATGATGCTGAAAAACACAGAAAATGTCGTCGTTATTGAATCGAACGGTTTGCGCAAACCCATTGGAGTTGCGAGGGCGAACGATATCCTGCAATTGCGACGCTGGCTGATGGAAGAAGAAACGCTGGAGCGCCGGATCGGTGCGAAGGAATGAAATAAAACAAACTTCGAGCGAAACAAACTAAAAATCGAACATTGAGAGCCATTATTTTGGCCGTCGGAATGTCAGGGGGTGATTCAAATCCTACCTGAGCAGTTTCCTTTCATAGCTCCAAACTCTTTTCATAGACTCCAGATGAGTGTTATTTTGCGCATGCGGCTTTGCGCGTGGTGTATTCGTGTCTCTCACGTTGCCCACTGAAGGAGCTCTTGTGAGATTTTGCGTCACTTTTCTGATTTCGATACTTCTCTTCGCGGTCTTTTCTTCCGCTCAGGATACGAATTTCCCTCCCAATGATCAGCAGGTTCCTGCGCCGGCTTGTGCTGGCGTGGCGGTGAAGGATTTGTGGTTTCCTGGGTCGAAGCTTTGCGGGGCAGGGGAGCACGAAGCGTGGCTTGCGGATATTCGTCACTGGCGCGACGAACGGAGGATTCGCGTTGGCTATGACGGGTCGCGCTACGACCGTTCGGAATTCAAGTGGACGCAATCCAGTTTCATTCAGCCGCAGATGATGGTGCAGGACCGGTATTTTTACGATCCGGTGGCGGGGAAATATACGGTCGATCGATACCTCGACGATCTCGAGAAGAGGTATGGAGGAATCGATGCGGTGCTGATCTGGCCGACGTATCCAAACATGGGAATTGATAACCGGAACCAACACGATCTGATTCGTAGTATGCCGGGGGAGTAGCGGGAGTGCGGCAGATGATTGCTGACTTTCACCGGCGCGGCGTGCGGGTGCTGTTTCCGATGATGATGTGGGATCAGGGGACGCGGGCTCCCGATAGATCATGGCCGGAGGAAATTGCGTCGCTGATGGCGGAGATTGGCGCGGATGGAATCAACGGAGACACGCAGGATGGAGTGCCGCTGGCTTTCTCGTTGGCGGCGGATAAGAGTGGACATCCACTGGTGTTCGAGCCCGAGGATGGGCCTTCGGATGAAGCGCTGGCGTGGAATCTGATGACGTGGGGGCAGTATCAGTTCCCGTTTACGCCGCTGGTCGACAGGTACAAGTGGCTGGAACCGCGGCATATGGTGAACATCTCGGACCGTTGGAATCGGGACAAGACCAGCGATCTGCAGTTTGCATTCTTCAACGGCGAGGGCTGGGAGAGCTGGGAAAACATCTGGGGAATATGGAATGGGATTACGCCGCGTGACGCAGAAGCGACCAGGAGGGTCGCAACGATCGAGCGCGCGATGGCGCGATTTCTGGTGAGCAAAGATTGGGAGCCGATGGCGCCGATGTTGAGATATGGCGTCTATGCGAGCCGGTGGCCGCTGGGGAACGAGACGCTATGGACGATCGTGAATCGGAATGAATATGACGTTGAGGGCGATCAGATCGAAGTCGATGCCGCGGCGGGGATCCGTTATTACGATCTGTACCACGGCGTGGAGTTGAAGCCGGAGGCGCGGAGTTCGGGGCGGGCTATCCTTCGTTTTTCGGTAGAGGCCAGTGGATATGGTGCGCTACTCGCGACGCCGAGCGCTCCAGATGCGGGACTCAATGCTCTGATGACGAAGATGAAGGCGATGACGGGTGCGCCACTGGCGAGCTATTCGCATGAGTGGAAATTTCTGCCGCAGCAGATTGTGCCGATTGCGGCGACGAAGGGCGCGAGCAAATCTCCGGAAGGGATGGCGAAGATTCCGGAAGGAGATTTTGACTTTGAGGCGAACGGAATTGAAATCGAAGGATTGAATGAGATTGGTTTGGATGTGCAGTATCCGTGGGAAGATTCTCCGCGGCGATTTCATTCGCATGCGATGCACGTGCATTCGTTTTACATCGACAAGTATCCGGTGACGAATGCGGAGTTCAAGAAGTTTGTGGATGAGGCGCGTTACCATCCCGAAAGATGGTTTGAATTTTCTGCGGGACTGGAAAGATGGGACGTATCCGCAAGGGTGGGAGAACCGGCCCGTGACGTGGGTTTCGCTCGAAGATGCCCGAGCTTATTCGGCATGGGCAGGGAAGCGGTTGCCGCATGAGTGGGAGTGGCAGTATGCGGCGCAGGGGACGGATCGGCGAATGTATCCGTGGGGCAATGAGTGGGATGCCAGTGCTGTGCCGGTACCGGATAAATCACGGACCTTGCGTGGGCCGGATGCGGTGGACGCGCATCCGAAGGGAGCGAGTCCGTTTGGCGTGATGGATCTGGTGGGAAATGTTTGGCAGTGGACCGAGGAATTTACGGACGAGCACACGCGGGCAGGGATTTTGCGTGGGGGAAATTATTATCAGCCGCAAGGATCGATCTGGTATTTTCCGGAGGCTTACAAACTGAACGAGCACGGGAAATTGCTGCTGATGGCTCCTAGTATGGATCGGTCAGCCACCGTGGGGTTTCGATGCGTGGTGGATTCGGACTGAGACCTTTCACCTCACGGGGCACAGAGTTGCACAGGGTGCACCATTTTCAACTTCTACTTACTTGGCGGGCGTGGGCGCCGGTTTCACGTCTTCGGCTGATTTTTGGAGCGCGTCTACTGTGCTCGATGGAAGATGGTAGAGCGTGGATTCGTTCTCGCGCTTGGCCAGGTAGGCGTCGCCCGATTTCGCAATCGCGACTTTTTCTACCTGCTTACTGTCTGCGGACGTAACGATGAGTTCAATCGTGGGATTAGAGAATCCCGAATCAGCAAACTTGTCGGCCGTGAGGTCGCGAAGGTTCGAGATGAGTGATCCCACGCCGTCGACGTCCATCTTCTTTCCGTTCGACCACCAATCGTGGCCGTTCCTGGTTAGTTCGTAGGTTTTCGAACCCGCGTGAATCTCGATCTTGTTGGGATCGGCGAAACCAAAATCAAAAACCTTCTTATTGCGGAGATCGTCGAGACTTTTATCGAACGACTGCGCGAGTTCGGTGTTGATTTTATATATGCCTTCGACCGCCGTTGATTTGGCGTAGTAGAGGTCTTTGCTCTTGCGAATTTGAAGTTCCTGCGTGCCGGAAGGATCGGTGACCCTTGCGGTAACGACGGGGGCAGCCGAGGCGAAGGCGGCGGGAGTTTCGGTGTTGTCGCCGGCGCCGGAGAGATTCATACGGGCATCGGTGAGTTTGCTGAGGAGTTCCCCGACCTGCGTACTATCGGCGCGAAGCGGCTTAGGTTGCAGGATCTGCCACTCTTCTTTGTTCCGGCCGAATTCGATCGTCTGACCTTTGCGGATCAGTTCGAAGCGGCTCACCTGATCGGCGCTAACGGGGAGCAAGCGCTTGTCCCGGAGATCGTTGAGATTCTTGGCAATCGCATTCTTCAGATAACTGGCAATGGTGAAGACACGAGGGTCGCCCTCGTGTAAGGCATAGACCGAGCTTCCGGTAGGAGAGTCGTCGCCCAGGAATAGCTTTTGCTGGTGATTGTCTTTGGTCGTGATATCGACCTCTACGACCGGAGGATCGAGGCCGTATTGCTTGATGTCAGAAGGCTTGTCGTCGATCACGCGCTCGGAATTGAGCGTCGCCAGAGAAGATAAAGTGCTGGACACATTGCTCTGGTCGGCATTGAACGGCTTGGGGTCGGTGATCTGCCATGATCCGGAGCTGCTCTTGGCGAGGACGATCGGGTCGGAGTTTTTCTTCTTGAGTTCGACTTTGGTGATGGTGGATTCGTCGAGCTTGAGGATCGCGGGGGATGCGTCGGAAGTTTTCGGTGATTCGTTGGCGGGCTTGTGATGTTCCGACCAATAGAGAGTGCCGACGAGAGCGAGAAGAACGACCGAAGCAAGAATCAGGCTGCGAAGTTTCATGGATTTCTAAACGAACTCTAAAATCAAAACCCCCACCCTGTCGCAAAATGCGCGACAAGGGTAGTGGCACCCTTGAGATTATCTTCGTTTTAACCAGACGAAGACTCCGGTGATAACCACGATCATGGGCAGCAGGAACTGGCTGGTGGCGCGGACCCAGCTCAATTGCGCGCGGGTCATGGTGATGCGACGGTCGTCTTGCTGCTTGGGGCGGATGGAGATCAAGTCCTCATCCGACGAGAGCCAGTTGATGGTATTCAAAGCAAGGTCGCTGTTGCCATTGAAATTGATAAAGCCATTCACCGCCCAGGAGGAGCTGCCGATGACGACGAAGCGACCCTGGGAGTTTTCTTTGCCCGTGCTGTAGTTGGCAGCGGCGGCGATGGTGAGCGGTCCTTTCTTGTTTTTTGGATCGTTCACGCTGACGGCTGCCGACTCCAGGTTGGTAGTAGCGAGACTGCTGGCGGACGTTTCGATTAGCTTCTCGACGCTGCTCTTATCGGTGCCGCGAATTTCCAGCGAGCGGGACAAAGGAAAACCTGTTGCAGTTCCTTTCATGCCGTCGACGATAGGTTGAGTGCCGTAATTTGTGACGAGCGCAACTTCGTGCCCGAGACCAACGACTTGACCGAGGGGATTCATGTCGATAATCAGATCTTTATCGAGCGAGACTCCCCAGCCACCCAGAAGGCTGGTTAAGGCGTCGTTGGGGGCGATGTCGGAGCGACCTATTTTCAGAGGTGGATCAAGCATGAACAGGGCGCGGCCGCCGTTCTCGACATATTTCTTGATCGCATCGACTTCGGGTTGTTCGTAGTTGCGCGTGGGACCTCCGACGACGAGGGTGGTGCACGTGTTCGGGACTTCGGCATTCTGCAACAGATCGATGGTCTGGCTCTGGTAGTCGTCTTTGACGAGAAGGTCCTTGAAGTTGGAGAAGCCGTCGCGGCTGCTATTGTCGAGTTGATGCTCGCCGCTGCCGGAGACGAAGCACACGGTGCGAGTCGTGTTTTTCAAGTCGCGGATGAAAGATCCGGTGATGCCTTCTTCCGTCATACTTTTCGCTTCGTCTTTTTTGGAGCCGATTTGCACGACAGCGGTGCCGAAGTTCCGGATGCCGGCTTCCCGCGCAGCTTGCGGATTCTTGTCGGGATCGACGTACTGGACATGCACCTTGCGCGAGAGATTCGCGTACTGATCAAGCAGATCTTTGCCGTCACTGAAGTGCGTGCTCTGGTTGAAGTAGGTAATGGTGGCGTCCTGCGTGAGGCCCTTAACGATCTTCGCCGTCTGCTCGGAGAGGCTGTAACGCTTGTTCGAAGTAGCGTCGTAGGACTTGTTGTAACGATCGGCGAGGACGTTGGCCACGATGAAAACCGCGATGACGATGAGAATGTAGGTCGACGCGTAGGTCGCGTACTTGGTTTGCCTCGCCTTGAGCCATTGACTGGCCATCTAGGACCTCCAGCGCAGAGATTCCATGGAACGGGCGGTGAAGAAGAGTCCCAGGAATATCAAGGTGATGTAGAAAATTGCGTCTTTGGAATCGAGGACGCCGCGGCCAAACGACTCGAAGTGAGTAATGACCGACATGTAAGCGAGTGCGTGCGCCCACGGCGCGTCCTCGGCTCCCTGCACCCAACCGACGATCCAGAGGAGAAGGCAGACGCCGAAGGTTGCGGCTCCGGCAATGATCTGGTTCTTGGTGAGCGTCGAGATGAAAGTTCCGATTGCTAACAGCGCACCTGCTTGAAGCAATAGGCCCAGATAGCCGATGAGAAGCGGCTTCCAGTCAGGATTGCCATACTTAAAGAGGAAGCCAAAGTTGAGCGCGGTGAAAAGAAGCAGGCAGGCATAGAGCATGACGGCGGCCAACCACTTTCCGAGGATGATCTCAAGGTCGCGGATGGGAGACGTCACCAGCAACTCGATCGTGCCGCTGCGCTTTTCTTCGGCGAAGAGCCTCATGGTGATAAGCGGGATGAAGAAGAGTCCGATGACCGCGACGTTGGAGAGCAGCGGCCGGATGATCTGCTCATTGATGTTCATCGGGGAGGATTGGCCGCGCATCTGCATTTCGATGCCTTCGACCACGAAGAACTGAAGCGCGGTCCAGAAGAAGAATCCGCAAATCAGGCCAAACATGGTGAGCAGGATGTAGGCGACTGGAGAGGTGAAATAGCTGCTCAACTCCTTGCGGCAGATGATCCAGACATTTCTCATTGTTGGGTCTCCGTTGCCACTGGCTCTTCTTGTTGAGGCTGAGGGCTTCCCGTGAGCTCGAGGAAGATTTCTTCGAGACTCATGGCGGAGGGGCGAAGTTCGTTGAGATCCCAGCCGCACTCAACGACGGTACGGGCGAGATCGCCGCGGACGAGCCGTCCTTTCTGGGTTTCGACTTCGAAGATCGCGCGGCTGTCGACCTGCTGGCGGCAGTGGACGCGGCTAACGCCGGGGATCTGTTCCAGTTTGTGCTGGACTATGGAGGGTTCGAGATTGCCACTTCGACCGGCGACTTCGAGAATGACGGATTCGGCGCCGCGCGCTCGAGCCTGGAGATTGCGGACGGAGTCGGTGGCGACGAGCTTTCCTTTATTGATGATGACGACTTGCTCGCAGGTCTGCTCGACCTCGGGAAGGATGTGAGTGCTGAGAATGATGGTGTGCTCTCCGGCGAGATCTTTGATGAGGTCGCGAGTCTCGTTGATCTGCTTGGGGTCGAGGCCGGCGGTGGGTTCGTCGAGAATCAGGACGTCCGGATTGTGAATGATCGCTTGCGCGAGGCCGACCCGCTGCCGGTAGCCTTTGGAGAGCTTGCCGAGGAGCTTGTTTTTTACGTCGGCGATGGCACAGCGCTCGGAAACGTAATCGATACGTTTGTGCAGCTTGGATCCGGAGAGGCCTTTCAGCTTACCGACGAATTTGAGGTATTCGGCGGTTTCCATCTCCGGATAGATGGGCGGTGTCTCGGGAAGGTAGCCGATGCGCTTCTTCACTTCGAGAGGCTGCTCGAGGACGTCGAAGCCGGCGACCTGCGCAGTGCCTGCCGAAGGAGGCATGAAGCAGGTCAGCATACGCATGGTCGTGGTCTTCCCGGCGCCGTTGGGGCCGAGAAATCCGACGATCTGTCCTTTAGCGACTTCGAACGAGATTTGATCGACAGCGGTGGTGCGTGCGTACCGTTTCGTTAGGTCTTTGACAGAAATCATAAGTTATTGTGCAACAGTGAGATAGACAACCGTTGTGGCCGAACCACACTGGATTAGCGTGGGGCGAAAAAATATCTTAAAAGGCACGCGGCCACGTGTCAATTTGCTCAAAGGTCTTCCGAAATCGAGTCCCGACGAAACCGGTGTTGAGGCCGTCTTGCGCAATTCTTAAAGAATTAAGATTCGAAGCACACAGGTTTCGTTGTCCCAAGTGCTGACTCGAGCGCGAAATTCTTGTGCCATTTTCTTGTCTTGCTCTCGAAGTTCGATTGGGGAGCTGCTTGTACGACTGGACATGGACCGATATGGTCCTTTTCGCTTTTGTTTTAGCACGAAGGATTGTTTCGGTGCGACGTAAGTTGATTAACATGAACGATATGGCTAAGAGTCGTTCGTCCATTGGCTTCCGGGTATGCGTCCTCGTTGGGGAGTGCTGTCTTCTTGTATCGCTGGCGGCGTGCGGAGGTTCGGGCTCATCGCCGAGCAACGGCAGCGGGAACAGTGGCGGGGGCAGCGGCGCCGGTGGGAGTGGTAGCGGGGGCGGGCAGGTGACGGTGCCTGCGACTCCGATGGGCTTGGCGGCGAGCGCGGGCAATCAGCAGGTTGGTTTGGCATGGAGCGCGAGCACCGGAGCGGCCAGTTACAACGTCAAGCGTGGAACAGCATCGGGCGGGCCGTATACGCAGGCGGCGAATCCGACTGGGACCAGCTATACGGATTCGGGCCTGACGAATGGGACCACTTATTACTACGTGGTGTCGGCAGTGAATACGGCGGGGGAGAGCGCGAACTCGAGCCAGGCTTCGGCGACTCCGGCCGGGTCGGTGACGGGCACAAGTATTCAGGCGACGATCAATGTGCTGGCGAACCGGCACATGATCAGTCCTTATGTTTATGGCGGCTCGTATCCAGCGAGTGCATCGACGATTACCGACAGTGGATTGAGCGTCGTGCGCTGGGGCGGAAACGCGACGTCCACGTACAACTGGAAACTTGGGACGAACAATGCCGACAACGACTGGTACTTCGAGGATTTTAACTATTCGGAGATCGGCGATAGCGACTCGGTGAAGTACATCAACGACGTGAAGGCAGCTGGAAGCGTGCCGTTGATGACGATGGTGATGCTGCCGTGGGTGGCTCAGAGCCAGGAGACATCGGCGCAGCAGGGAGGTTCGAACAACGGACACTGGAGCTTTTCCGTGGCGAAGTATGGGGCACAGTGCGCCACGGACACTTACAACAACGACGCAGGAAATGGAGTGAACTCCAGTTGCAGCGCAAACCTGACGGGGAATGATCCCAACGACGCGTATTTTCCATTGCTCGATCAGCCGGGAACGAGCGACCCAGCGAACAGCGTATATCGCAACCAGTGGGCGGCGGCCATGGCGGCGGCTTTTGGCAGCGGAACGTGCGCGATCCCGTACTCTCCGATCACGTCATGCCATTTCTACGACATGGATAACGAGATCGACATTTGGGGAGGAACGCATTTTGATATTCATCCCAATCCGTCGGGATATGACGAACTGGCGAACACCTATCTCACGGAGGCGCGGAATCTGAAGAGCTGGGATCCGCAGGCGATTCGCCTTGGTCCGGTGAGTTGCTGCTGGTGGTTTTACTGGAACGGCGCGAACGGCAACGACAAGGGCGCGCACGCGGGCATCGATTTCCTGCCTTGGTGGTTGAACCAGATTTATTGGCAGGATCAGATCGCCGGATCACGATCGCTGGATATGTTTGATATTCATGCCTACCCGGATGGCCCGGATACCTCGAGCTACTCGCAGGCGCAGAAGCAAGCGCTGGCGGTGAGCATCTACCGCGACTATTGGGACCCGACATACGTGAGTCCGTCCACGACAATCAATCAGGTGTGGACGACGCAGATTCAGCCGGACAAGACGATTCCGTTCCGAATTCCGCGCATGCGGGCGATCGTGAATTCGATTTATCCGGGGACGCCACTGGCCATGACGGAATGGAGTGCAGCGTTTGCGGGCGAACAGGATTTCTCGACCGCTCTGGGAGATGCAGACGCGTACGGGTTGCTGGGCCGCGAACGGGCTTCGTTAGCATCGCGCTGGACCGCGCCCACGTCAACGAATCCGAATTACCAGGCACTGAAGCTGTTCACGAACTACGACGGAGCGCATCACGGATTCGGAACCACTTCGGTGTCGGCGACGCACAATGCTGATCCGGATTTGTTCAGCACTTACGCTGCACTGAATTCTGCAGGCAACGCGATGACGATTCTGGTGTTGAACAAGGATCCGTCGAACTCAGCTCAGGTGCAATTCACAACGACCGGGTTTACGCCGAGCAGCTATACGGCTTACACGCTTTCGCAGAGTTCACCGACAGCTATTGTGGCGTCGGCATCGAAGTCGTGGTCCTCGACCCAAACTTTTGCGCCGTACACCGCGACGTTGCTGGTTGTTAGTGGAACTCTGGCCAATACTCCGAGCACGGAGTGGGATCTGAATCCGGATACGATCATGGTTCCAGCGAACGGTACCGTGACTTTGAATCCGACCATCACGAAGGGAACGTCGAGTGTCACCTTGTCGTCGGCAGTCTTTGATAGCTACGAAGGATCCACGGCGTGTACGGGAGGAACGCTTACTCTGACCGCTCCGACGATCACTACCTCGGCGAACGGAGAGATCACGGTGAACGCCGGGAGTGCGCCCGGATTCTGCCACTTCACGGTAACTGGAAGCGATGGAGCGGTCACGCAGACGCAAGGCGGATGGATCTTGGTGGGGAATCCGGCGGCGACTTTGGCAAATACGAGTGGCAATTCGCAGACGGGAACGCACGGAACCGTTCTCCCTCAGGCACTGACGGTCACGTTGAGTGCGGGACAGTCTGGCGGGAGTGCATCAGGCGCGAGCATCTTGTTTACGGCGAGCGCCGGATCGCTCTCCAACGGGACGACCAGCGGTTCGAAGGTGATTGCGGTGACGAATAGCGCAGGAGTTGCTTCGGTCACGCTTACTCTGCCATCGACCGCACAAGTGGTGACGGTCACCGCAGAGGGACCGTATGGGCTGGGGCATCCGCTGGCGGCTTCGTTTACGGAGACTTCGCAGTAGATTTAGGCTTGCGTGCGCAAGTTAATAGAGGTCATGAGCGCCCGCCGCTTACTACCTTTTACTTTCCAGGGCCCTGGGCTTGCTGCTTGGCTGTGATCTGATCGACGATCTGGCGCTCTTTGGCGCCATCCTCGGGGCGGTGCAGGCGGTAGTAAAGGGCGGCGAGTTCGACGTGAGGCTCCAGCCAGTCGGGATCGTCTTTGGTCAACTGCTCTAAATCCCGGGCTGCGGTCTCGTAATCTCCCGACGTGCTTTTCAGCATGGCTGATTCATAACGAGCCATGGAGTCTTTGGGCTTGAGAGTTATCGCGCGATCGAGATAGCCCTTCGCTTCGGCGGTATCTCGGCGCTTGTAGAGAATAGCTCCGAGGTAAAGATTCGCCTGAAAGTCGTCGGGATTTGCTTTTAGAGCCTCGCGAAAGGCAGGCTCCGCATCCTTAACATCGCCGGTTTTGTCGCGAGCGATTCCCACCAACGTAGAGAGTCCCGGAAGAGCGGGGGCGAGGCGAAGGGCCTCTTCGAGATCTTTGCGCGCCCGCTCGTATTCATTCAGATCGAGGAGCGTGGCGCCCGCAAGCATGTAAGAGTCAGGGCTAGGTCCGGCTTGCGCGACTTTCTCGATGCGGGCGACGCCGTCACGGCGACGGCCAGTCCGGATCATCGCTGAACCGAGAACGTATTCGAAATCCATGTTTTGCGAATACTTGCTCTCAAGGGGCTCGAGAAGGTTGAGAGCAGAATCGGCTTTTCCGAGATGGAGATCGGTATCGCCGAGGAGAACGATCGTACGAACATCGTTGGGCTGAGCGTCGTGCAAGACGGTGAATTGCTCGCGAGCGTGCTCAAAGTCTCCCTTCTTGTAATAGGCAAGGGCGAGATTCACGAGAACCATGTTCTTGTTTTTCAGCGATGGAAGCGCGGAGCGATACATCTCAATCGCTTCGTCGTATTGGCCTGCGTGGGCGAGAGCTGCGCCGAGATTCACCTTGGCCTCGACGTCGTTCGGGCGTAGTTCAAGGAGTTTGCGGTAGTCGGCGATGGCCGCAGAATAGTCGCCGTGCTGCTGCGCGTCGATGGCGTGCTTGAGAAGAGCGTCAGGATTGGAGTCCTGAGCCGCCAGGATTGCCGGAAACAGTACGAGGAAAAAGACTGCTGCCCGCATAAACAACAGGATAGCGCAGGAGAAGCGGCAACGGCCGGGAATCCTGGCACATGCGTCGATGGCGCGAGTTGAAAGTGGTTCCCTGCGAGGGGTCGTGGGCTCTTGGCGGCTGCGGGGGAATGGAGGACAATTGTTGATACTGATTTGGCAGCAATCATTCGTGGAGTGAGGTGTGTTGTGAGGATCTCCGTAGTTTCTGCGTTAGCGTTTCCTTCCTGCCTGCTTCTCGTGTTAATCGCTACAACCATTGTGCCAAGTACGGCTCAGACAAGGAGTACGGCAGCGGCTCCTCCGACACAGACGACGCGGCCGGACTCGATCCAGGACAGCGGATTCTACAACTATTGGGCGAACATGTCGGGCCAAGGGAAAGCTGGGGGAGTTTTGCTGGGCAAGCTTGTGATGGAGGGCGAACCGTTGCCATGGCAACCATTGTTGGTCGCAGTCGACTGCAAAGGATCAGTGGTGAATCTGACGCAGACGGATCTGCAGGGGCGGTTCGTGATCCGGTTCGTGGACACGACCGGTGCGGAGAAAATTCCTCAGGATGCGCAGCGCCAGATGGAGACAAAGTATGAAGGCTGCGTAGTGCGAGGCGCGCTGACGGGGTTCCACTCCGCCGAGAAGCCCATCACGGTGAAGAA
The DNA here is from genome assembly GCA_963787685.1 of uncultured Acidobacteriota bacterium. GTDB lineage: Bacteria > Acidobacteriota > Terriglobia > Terriglobales > Acidobacteriaceae > Sulfotelmatobacter. The sequence continues at coordinate 365,043 of CAWBED010000012.1, read as the reverse complement.
TCTGAGGGACGAGCCGGACCTCGGAACGATTACCCTCTCGCCGGAAAACCGCGGCGGCGGGATGGAGGTGAGTACGACGACGAGCGCTGCTCCGCCGAAGGCAATGAAAGCTTTCGAAAAGGCGCGCGGCGAATGGCTGGAGAACAATGCTGGGGACGCCGAGCGCGATCTGAAGAAGGCCGTGGAGATTGATCCGACATTCGCGGAAGCGTGGCTGCAAATGGGGAAGTTGGAGGAAGCATCAGATCCGAAGGCTGCGAAGGATGCGTTTGCGAAAGCGCTGGCGGCGGATCCGAAGTTCGTCCTGCCGTACGAGCAGCTGGCTGTGATGGCGGTGCAGGAGCAGAAATGGGACGAGGCGGCGGAGCAGACCGGAAAAGCGCTGGCGCTGGATCCGGCGGGTACTCCGCAGCTGTGGTATTACACTGCGCTGGCGAAATACCAGTTGGGGAAGACCGATGAGGCTCAGGCGAGCGCGGAGAAGGCGCTGGCGATCGATCCGCGGCACAGCGTGCCCAATGTGGAGCAATTATTGGCGGTGATACTCGCGCGAAAGGCCGATTATGCGGGCGCTTTGCAGCATTTGAAGAATTGTTTGACGTATATGCCGAGCGGTCCAAATGCGGATTTGCTGAAGCAACAGATCGCGCAGTTGGAGCAGAAAGCTGGAGTTGTAGCGAAGTGAATAATGCAAGAACACTTTCACCACAGAGGACACGGGGTATCACAGAGGAATGCGCATTCAACGTGCTGGCTCGGTCACTTTCAAGGTTTGATCGGCCGCGACATTTTGCAATGATTGAACTATGCCTGAGGGCCAGTGGATCTCGATGAGGTCGGCATGGGTATCGGGGCCTAAGCCAAAGTGTACGGGGCCATAGCTTGACGAGGCATAGCCGACGCTGGTGGTCATGTGGTTGTATTGCTCTCCGCGCTTCGAGACGACTTTGATCCGAGCTCCTATACCGTCGCGGTTGCTTTTGGTTCCCTGCAAGGCAATGTCGAGCCAGTGGCCAGCGTTCGGGCTGCGATTCATCCAGATTTCGGCGTCGGCGCCGAGAGCGGTGACGACGATATCGACTCGGCCGTCGCCATCAAGATCGGCGAAGGCGCACCCACGATGGCGGGCCGGCGGAACGGCGTTGAATCCGGCCTCTTCTGTGAGGGGCTGCCATTTTCCGCTGGGTCCCAGATTGCGGAAGACGGTGTTGGTTTGATCCGCAGGCTGCCCCGGCTGCGAAATGGATTCGACGTGGCCGCGACTCACGAATAGGTCCTTCCATCCATCGTTATCAAAGTCGTACAGGGCAACGCCGAAGCCGGACATCTGGCGGCTAGGGTCACGCATACCGGTCTCGGTTGTTACCTCGCGAAAGTCTCCCTTGCCGGTGTTCTGGAAGAGCGGGAAGGTCTGGTTGTTGAGAGCCACGAAGACGATATCCGGATAACCGTCGTTGTTGAAGTCGCGGAAGTCGAGTCCCATGCCGGAGATGAAAGCCCCATCTTCGGTAAGTGCGACTCCTGTCTCGAAGGCGACCTCCTGGAATTTGTTTCCCATGTTGTGGAAGAGCGAGTTGTATGAAGCGTCGTTGGTGACGAAGATGTCCTGACGACCGTCGAGATCGTAATCGGCCATGCCCGCGCCCATTCCTTTGCCGACGTGAGCGCGCAGTCCCCACTCTTTCGAGACGTCCTGGAATGTCCCATCACCTTTATTCAGGAATAATTGATTGGGCTGCCCTTTGTAGAATTTGGGGCTGCAGTAATCTGCGAGGTTTCCGATTCCGCAGAGAGACTTGTCGGAGTATTCCCATTGCATGTAGTTGACGACGAATAAGTCGAGCAGGCCATCGTTATTGACGTCGACCCAGACGGCGGTAATGGCCCAGAAAGGCCCGAATTCGGGGTCGGGGCGGTTGAGGGCAGCGTCGAGGCCAGCCTTTAGCGTGACGTCGGTGAAGGCTCCGTTGCCGTTGTTGTGGTAGAGGGCGCTGTGATGAAGGCCAGCGACGAAGAGGTCGGGATGGCCGTCATTGTCGTAATCGGCCACGGCGACGCCCATGTCATAGCCGGAGCCAGCTAGTCCGGAGGCGTCCGTGACGTCGGTGAATCCGCCATTACCGTCGTTGCGGAAGAGACGATTGCGGTATTTCGGAGAATCTTTTTTGAGAGTTGCGATATTGGCGCCGTTGGTGAAGAAGATGTCGGGACGTCCGTCGCCGTTGTAATCGAAGACAGCGACGCCGCCGGGCATAGTTTCGGGAGCATTGCGGGCCGGAGTTTCGGAATTTTCCAGGCGAAAGGGAATCTTCTTCAGCTCGAAAGAAATGGGAGCGGGGGACGAAGCCGGAGAAGCATGTAAGACCAGAAGTACGGTGAAGGAGAGCAGGGCACCGATGCCACGGGCCGATGGAAGAGAATGCTTCATGATGTGTGGAGCGAAAAAATTGGGGTGGCCGAAGCCACCCCAGAGAATTCTAAACGCTAACCGTTTCTAGAAGAAATACTTCACGCTGAACAGCAAGTTGCGATTACCGGTTTTGAACTTCGGTATACCGGTCGTCGTCGCGCTATTGCTGGGCGATCCAGGCGCAGGCAACGCAACGTAGGGCACCATGCATCCGCCAGCCACCGAAGTAGTGCCTGGATTGTTTGCCAGGGCGTAGGCGCACTCGTTGCCTGCCGACCCGGTTCCAGCACTGCTAATGAACTGGTTGCCGGTATTGGTGAAGGAGAGGGTCTCGTCGGTGGTGCCAGCGAGTCCGAATTGAGCGAGCGGATGGTTCAACCAGTTGGTAGCAGACATGCGGAACTGGATCTTCTGCCGTTCGGTGATCTGGAAGTTCTTATAGAGCGCCAGATCGCTGTCAAAGTAGGCAGGGCCCCTCATGTAAGGCCACTCGAGAGGACCTTGCTGTCCGTAGGCCGGCATGCCGAAACAACCCGGGTTGAAGCGTTGTCCGGATTTGAGGTTCTTGGAAGGATCGCAAAGCAGCAGCGGCATCAACAGGAAGCCGCTGTTGTCTGGCGATACACCAAACCAAGTTTGCGGGCTCACATTCGTAGCCTCCAACCCGTTCGGCAATCTGATCGCTCGGTCCTGGAGGTCGGGCAGAGCATTGGTGGGCATGGTCAGGCCGCCGGCGTAGGCAGCATTGCCGTTCCCGTTGAGGCCAGGCTGAAGAGCCGCACCGCTTTGATAAGTGGTGTAGGTGGACAACTGCCAGCCGTTGATAGCGCCCTCGAGTGCCCGGTGTCCGTGAATGAACTTGGGCAAGTTCCACGAGGCTGAAAGGTTGAAGATGTGAGTGTGATCGTAGGCCAAGGGACCGTAGTTATTCCGGATGTTGAAAGGATCGGTTACGGTGCCATTGCCGGCACCGTTGTCCGTTTGCCCGTCGCGAATACCCAGCACCTTGCCGAATGTGTAGTTCGTCAGGAAAACAACAGGACCTGACTGCTTTTGCCACGACACTTGCAGCGAATTGTAGTTCGCGTAGCTGCCGTGATAGAGGAGGTAAACGTCCTGATAGACATTCAAGGGACGCCAATCATTCGCATTGAACGTCAAAGCATAGTTCGGACCGAAAGGCCCGGCGCATGCCAGCGGCTGATTGTTGAACGGAGTGCTGCTGGTGCAGGCTGGCGCGTTGGGGGACATGAGCTTCCCGAAGTTTGCTCCGCCGCTGTTCGCGCCGGTGGGATCGGGCAAGAAGAAACCGCCGGGGAGAACGTTGTTTTGATCCCCGACCTTGCCGTTGCCACCGTCGATCCATTCGTTCTGGCTCTTGTTGCCGACATAAGAAACCTCGAAGACGGACCTCCACGGCAACGCTTGAGAAATGGTGACGTTCCAGTCTGTGGTGAGAGGAGTTTTGTTGTCCCCTGGCAACAGACCGTAGACCGTAGCGCCATTCTGAGCGACGGCAGACGGAGGGATAAACCCGGCGGCTCCCGAGTCGATCTGGTTATATCCAGTCTGAGTTCCGGCGGTTTGGAAAGTGAACGCACCTTGAGGTCCGGTAGCGGCGTCCGAGACCTGAGTCGAGACCTGGTAGTGGAATACCGCGAAGCCTGCGCGCAGAACTGTCTTCCCGGTTCCGAAGATATCGTAAGCCAAACCTACGCGAGGTTCGTAATAGAACAGCGGAGAGACCATGCCGGAAAGCGGCACGTTGGAGGTGTTCTGATGCCATTGCAGGCCGGTGTTATTCGGCGCTGCGGCAACGAGCCCAGTGGGTCCGTAGACATTTTGAGAATAGACAGCCGGATTCCAGACCTGGAAGCCTTGCGGCGTCCCGTACCACTGGCCGACGTGATCAAAGCGCAATCCGTAGTTCAGTGTGAGTTGGCGGTTCGCTTTGAACGAATCCTGCGCGTAAAGCGACCACTGGTGGAACTTCAAGTCATTCGTGGGGAATGAACTGACCTGCTGGTAGTTACCGGTACGGCCGAGGAGGAAGTCGGCTACGACGTTACCGGAGCTATTCGGTCCCCATCCTAAGTTATAGGTGCCGTTGTCGCCCGGCCCAAGGCCGCCGGCCGACTGAATGTTCTCACTCGTATCCCAATAAAAGCCAGCTTTGAGGGTGTGAGAGCCAATGACTTTGGTGAAGTTGTCGTAGAGGGCAGGGTCTTTCTTGGTCGCGCCAAAAGCACCGCTTTGGAAGCTGCCATCAAACGAGAACTCTTCGATGTTCGGGAAGGCGCCGCCCCACGGCCCTTCAAAGTTCGGAATCTGATCGGCGGTGTGACCAAAGAGTCCCTTTACGTTGAAGCCGAGGGCTGAACGGCTCACGGCCTTGGGGTTGGAGAGTGTGCTGGGATTGATGTAGCGGGCCAGCGTGAAGACAAGCTCGTTCGTGGTGGTGGGGCTGAAGACGTGGGTGAAGTTGGCCATGACTTCTTGCGAAGTTGTGGCGGCGACCACGTTCGATGGATAAGGCAGGGTCCACGGTGGAGTCCACCAGACACCGACCGGATGCTGGTCGTTTTCAATCTGGCGTGTGTAGGAAACCGACAGTTTGCTGTTATCGCTGATCGCGTAGTCGACCTTGCCGGTTGCTTCCCAGCGATTCTGCGGAACTGTGCTGATGTATTGATAGTTATTCCATCCGTTGCTGGACGAAGGAGTGATGTTTGACTTGGGCATCAAGGCAGCGATGCCAACGATGTTCGTATCGTAGTCGCTGGTCGGCATCACGTTGTTAACGGCATTTGATGGCAGGCCATACGGCTTCGAGTACGCATACTGCCAGACCGACGAACTGGAAAGGCAACTGAATAGAGTTGTGTTGCTTCCGCAGCCCGATACGGGAGTGGTTCCGGGGAGGCCGTTGATCGTGTTTTCGCTGAAGTCACCGGACAACTGTTCTGCGGTGGGCACGTTGTAGTTGATCGGGCTCGCGGCTGGGTGCTGATCCATGTATTCATAGCCGCCCCAGAAAAACACTTTCTGCTTGCCGCGGTTCAGGAACGGGATGGGGCCGCCGACGTTGCCGCCGATGTAATAGTAGTGTTCGTTGGAGTTGGGGATGCCTTGGCTGTGTGCGTAGGCGTCGTCAGAATTCAGAGCGCTGTTGCGCGCATACAAGTAGCCCTCACCGTGGAACTGATTTCCGCCGCTCTTGCTGAAGGCCTGGAAGATCACGGGCCCCTTGGCGTATTCCGCGCTGTAGGAGGACATCAGGACTTTGACTTCAGAAACCATGTCCTGGTTGATGTTGGCGATCTGCGTGCCGGCGTTGCCAGGATCGACCAGGTTCGCGCCGTCAAGCATGAAGGCCATCGCGCCGTTGGGCTGAGTGCCGTTCGCGGAGTAGGCGCCGACAGGCCCATTGTTGGTACCGACGATCTTGTCATTGAAGGCGGAGCCTTGGCTCAGGCCGTTGGTCAGCGCCATACCCGGCATGACCTTCAGCAACTCACCAGCGTCGCGACCGACGATGGGGGTGTCCTGGACCAGTTCCGTATTGAGGGTTGTACTGACCTCGGCGTTATCGGGGATGACCGCGTCCGCGCCGGCCTTAATTTCGACGGTCTCGGAGACGTTTCCGACCTCGAGTTTGACGTTAGAGAGGGTATGGTTATCGCCTTGGGAGAAGGTTATGCCGCTCCGCTCCCAAGTCTTGAAGCCCGGGGCCTCAATGGCAACTGAGTAAGTGCCTGGTTGAACGGCAGTGACCGTGAAGTAGCCAGAGCCGTTGGATACCGTGGTACGGATATCGCCGGAGGCGGCATTCTTCATGGTTATTTTTGCATTCGGCACGACAGCACCGGCGGAATCGGCAACGGTGCCGGTTAACGTTCCGGTGAGCTGCTGGGCAATACTGACCGAAACTAGCAGGATGAGAACCAGGAGACACGCGGACGCGCTGCCAATCGTTCGGACCCCTGCGTGAAATCTAGACTTAGTCATTGACCCTCCGCCTCCACAGCCTTTGGGCGCTGTATCTGGCTGCCTAAAACGGCCCCAACTTGTTTTGTGGCTAATACAAAGACACTACTTGGAACAGCACCTTTTAATCCGTGTGGAGAGCGACTGTCAAGAAGAAAAAACGTTTTTCCTCAAACAAATAACGTTTTTCCTTCCAGTTCGGGATGACGGGCGGAAATAGGAGTACACTACGTAGGTTTTTGGGGTGCGACGGACGGGTTCGAGGTGAGTTATGTCGCGAATTCTCCTCTTTATTGCCGCTGGTTTTGGTTTTTTGGCCGCTTTTCCCCTCCTTTCTCAGACAAGCTCAGGGCAAGCACCAACTGGTCCCGTGATTCACACGACGACACGGGAAGTTGTGCTGGATTTGGTGGTACGGGACAAGCACCGTCACCCGGTCACGGATTTGCGTCCAGAGGAAGTGGAGGTTTACGAAGACGGGGTCCGGCAAGATGTGCGGGTCTTTCAGGAGGTCGGCGGCAAGGAGCAACTGGCGAACGAACGAAACTCCGCAATCAAAGAGAGCGCAACCGCCGCAAGCGCGGCCGAGCATCCAGCGGCGGCGTTGAATTCGATGAGGCAAGTCAATTTTGTGTCCGTAGTGTTCGCTGACATTGCGCCGCTGAATCTTGAATTCGCAAGGCGCGCGGTGCAGGAGTTCCTGAAAAGCGACACGCTTCCAAATACTTATGTCACGATTTACAGATTGGACCAGCATCTCGGTGTGATTCAGTCCTATACGAGTGACAAGGAATTGCTGGCCAAAGCTGTTGATCAGGCGGCCACCGGGTTGCACGCTCAACTGGGGACCGGACCGTCGTCAGTAGTATCGAGCAGCATAGTCGCGACTTTGCAGGCCCAAGCAGAGAACATTCTCGCGTCACCAACGACAGGTCTGGCGACTACGCAAGCGGTACAGAACGAACTCAACAATCCGCTCGCGGCGATTTCGAAAGATCCGTTATTTACGGCCAATGCGGCGTCTCAAGATGTTTCCGTGACGCTCGGGACAGCCATCCTGACGCAAGCGCTGTTGGCGAAAGGGCTCCGCTTCATGACGAATTTGTCCGACGGGATGAATTCCATGGATGCTCTGCGAGCGTTGATCAACAGCGAGGAGAAGCTGCCGGGCCGCAAGATCGTGCTTTACCTGGCCGACGGTCTGCAACTTCCGATGAACCGGCATGAAGTAGTGAGCGACCTAATCAGCTACGCAAACCGCGCGGGAGTTTCGTTCTACACAGTGGATACGCGGGGATTGAACGTTGACGATCCGATGGCGGACGCACTGGCGGCGCAGAAACGGACAGGAGCGGAGAGCACGTTGGCGGTCACTGATCCGCACACGCAAATATTTGAAGAGGATGACGTGCAGTTGACGGCCGTCGCGAGCAAGCAGCTGGCGATGCGGGAACTGGCCGAGGCAACGGGCGGATTCGCGGTGACTAATACCAACGAAATCGCGCTGCCGATGCAGCGCATGATGGAAGATATCCGTACCCATTATGAGATGGCGTATGCGCCGACATCCACGTTGTACGACGGACATTTTCGGAAGATCGAAGTGAAGGTCAATCGTCCGAAGGTGACGGTGCAAACGCGAAGAGGGTACTACGCGGTTCCGGACCTGAACGGAGAGCCGCTGCAGCCGTATGAATTGCTGGCCTTGAACGCGATGAACAAACAGCCAGCGGAACAAGTGTTTCCATACGAATTTGCCGCGATGAAGTTCCGGCCCCAGCAGCAGGCCGTGGAGTACGAAGTGACGTTCGAAGTGCCGCTGTCGGGGCTCAAGCCTGCCTCCGACGCAAAAACAGGGAATGCTCATTTTCAGGCTGGACTGGTTGCATTTATCCACGATAGTTCCGGCGAAGTGGTCGGAAAAGTCAGCCGGGAGTTGGCTCGTGACGTGCCAGCGTCGACGCTGTCGCAATTAGGAAATGACCGGATTCTGTATGCACAGCCGGTACAACTTGCGCCAGGCCACTACATCATCGATACGGCAGTGACCGACGAACCGAGCGGCAAGACCTCGGTCAAGCGAGTGTCGTTGTTCGTGAATCCGGCTAAAGATCTTTCGCTGAGTTCATTGCAATTGGTGCGGCGTTTCGAGCCGCTGAACGGTCCGCGGAATCCGCTCAGTCCGTTCGAGCTGGAGAATGGACGCATTACTCCGACCCTGACGGATTCTGTGGCCGCGGGACCGGTAAGTTTGTACTTCGTTGTGTATCCGTCGAAACCGGGGGATGCATCCGCGATGAACGTTACGTTAGAACTGTTGCGGGACGGGAAGGAAATCGCGCGCAAGCCGCTAAACCTGGCGTCGGCGGACGTGGACGGATCGATTCCGATGCTGGTGCAGCTTTCTCCCGACCCGGGGCAGTGTGATGTTCTGGTGACCGCAAAGCAGGGGACGGCGGTTGCGCAGTCGAGTTTGTCGGTAAGGATCCAGTAGGCTGGATTTTTCGTGACAACGTTCTCTGGGGTTCGCGCTAGAATCTCGTCCAGAAAACGGCTGATTCATCGGGGCTGTGTCACTGGGGCTGGTCATGGCTGCGGCAACCTTGCTGCGAAGTCGCTTCTTGATTGCGAGCGCTCTGCTCGCTTGCGCGGCTGCGAATCTTTCTGGACAGAGCACAGCGGCTCCTATCATTTCGGGCAGCCAAGACGAGGCGGGGACCAAGACGAAGGATCTCGTCTTCAAGACGAGCGTCCGACGCGTGATCGTGGATGTCGTTGTTTCCGATTCGTTAGGCAGGCCGGTTTCCGGGCTCAGAGCTGACGATTTTGCAGTTAAGGAAGACGGTACGCCGCAGAAGGTTCGTTCCTTCGATATTCATGATTTCGATACGGTCTCGGATTCGCTACCGAAGCTGCCAGCCCTTCTGCCGGCGAACACATTTGTGAACGTTCCTGCCGGCCCGGAGCGGGGGCCGCTATATGTATTACTGCTGGACCTGCTGAACATGGAGGTTTCGGATCAGCCGACGGCACGTAAACAGTTGCAGGAGTTTATTCGCAACAAGCCGGAGGGCACTCGGTTTGCGATCTTCGTGTTGAGCGACCGCCTTTATCAGGTGCAGGGATTCACCGAGAACCGTAAGGAGTTGGCAGAGGCTGTGGATCCAAAGAGTGCGCATTCACGGATTCCCAAGATTTTTCTTTATGCGGACAACTATCGACCGTACATCTCGACTCCGGGAGTATTTGCGCAGATTGGAAGTTACCTGGCGGATTTGCCGGGTCGGAAAAATCTGATCTGGTTTTCGGGGTCGTTTCCGTCCGCGATTATGGCGAGTTCCGATCCCAACATGGAACCGCTAAACATTGACGATCAGATCAAGGAGGCAACTGACAGTCTGACGCGAGGGCGGGTTGCGGTGTATCCGGTGGATGTTCGCGGGGTGGTAGCCACGAGCCCGATGGCGAACGATTCTTCACCCGGAGGGAACGGGTCGGGAATGGCTGCCGATGCGATGCTCAACGCCACTTATATGACCGAAGAGGAAATTGCCCGGTCGACGGGAGGGCGCGCGTTTCACAATACGAATGACCTGGCGAGTGCGCTTACGGCGGCGACGGAAACGGGTGGGCGCTACTACACACTGACATACTCGCCTAGTAATCAGGATTATGACGGGAAGCTGCGGCATATTCAGGTTGAGATTGTGAGGAAAGGATGCCGTCTTGAGTACCGGCGATCGTATTACGGTAATGCCGATCCGAGGAAGACGGAGGCTGCAAAGGAAAAAAATTCTTCGGCGGAATTAACCCCTTTGGGTCTGGATAAGCCGTCGGATTCGTTGTTCCCCAACATGCAGCACGGGGCGCCAATTGCGCATCAACTGCTGTTTCGCGCCCACATCCACACTTTGTCGGCTGCAGCGAAGGCGACTCACGAGCAAATGACGAAGTTGGCGGATCAGGCGGATGCGGCCGGAGAACGGGCCAAAGCAACAGACGCCAAGCACACACGGCCAACGAAATTGCAAACCTATCAAATTGACTACACGATCGCCGCGCGCTATCCGCTATTGGAGATTGCGGCCGCCGCCTATGACGATGATGGAAAGATTTTGAATTCGGCGATCCAGAGAGTGATGGAGGAAAGAGAGCAGTTTCCTGAAGCGCCGAAGGGCGGAGCGATTTACCGCGTACGACAGCAGTTTGATGTGCCGGTAAATGCGGCGACGGTAAGGGTTGCAGTGCGCGATGTGGCGACAGATAACGTGGGCGCACTCGAGATCAAGTTGCCCCTTGCGCCCGATGGCACGGGGGCAAGTACCGCCGAACGTCCTGCGGATCTTGGGCCCAAGTCCGAAGATTCGGCGAGGCCATAGCCGAATAAGCGCGGGCGTATTTGATGAGCTATATTTATTGAAACTTTGTCCGATATCACTGGATCTGGGGAAATCTTCATCGACGGCCGCGGCAGAGAGTCCATCTCTCTCGCTCTGGTAGCGGCTTATTTACTCTTATTTTGCTTCTCTAAGTCCGCGTCGGCACAAGCCAATCCCGCCAGCTTCTCTGATGTGGTTGCACGAGCGACGGCGGCTCGTGATGTCAACGACGTCCCGCAAGCAATTGAGCTCTACCGGCAGGCACTGAAACTGAATTCGCAGTGGGCCGACGGATGGTGGTTTATAGGGTCGCTCGAATATGGAACGGGTGCGTACAGCGCAGCCGAAAAGGACCTCTCACATTACCTAGAGCTGACTCCGAATGCCGCGCCAGCGTTGGCGATTCGAGGGCTGTGCGAATTCGAGAGCGGGGAATATCCGAAGTCGCTCGGAGATATTGAAAGAGCGTTGGCATTGGGTGCGGCGAATCAGTCGCGCAACGAGAAAATTCTCCGCTATCACGAGGCCCTGCTGCTCACGCGCTTGGGAAGATTCGAAGATGCGCTGCGAAGCTATGCATTCTTCAGCCGGGAAGAGCCGAATCCGGAGTTGCTGGTCGCGGTCGGACTAGCGGGGTTGCGGACTCCCGTTGCTTCCAAAAGAACTGAAGGCTGATGAACAGGATGTTTATGCAGCGGCGGGAAAAGCCGCGCTCGATTTAATGCGGCGCGACAAAGAGGCGGCGCGGCCCGAGTTTCAAAAGATCTTCGAGCGAACTCCCGCGGTGCCGAACGCCCATTATTTGTATGGATACCTGTTGTACGCCTCAGATCCGGAAGAGGCGGAGGTAGAACTCAAGAAGGAATTGGAAATCAATCCCAAGAACGCGGCGGCGGAAGTGATGCTGGCATGGATTCCGCTGATGAGGAATGACGGCAGTGATGCGCTACCGTATGCGCAGAAAGCGGTGGCGGAGGATCCGTCGTTAGCCAGCGCACAATTGGTGTTGGGCCGGGCTCTCACCGAAACGGGCGACCCGAAAGACGGAATCGAGCACCTGGAGAAGACTGCGCAACTGCAGCCCGACAACCTCGAAGTACATCTGGCGCTCGCCAAGGCGTACTCGAAGTCGGGGCGCAAAGAGGATGCGCGGCGCGAACGCTTGCTCTGCCTTGAGATGACCAAGAATGATACGGCGCCGACTACACATCCTTAGCTCGCTGGCGGTTTTGTTGGTTGTGCTCGCGGCGATCAGGGCTTCGTCTGGGGCTCCGTCTCCGAAGACGGAGACTGCGTGCGTTTCCTGCCACCGGGAGAGATCCGAGAGCCAGCCGCAAACGCCGATGGGACGGGCGATGGCGCTGCCAGGAGCAAATCCGGTTTTGCGGGATGTTCCGAAGGTTACCGTTCGCAAAGGCCCGTATACCTACACCGTGGAAACTCGCGAAGGGCAGAGCACGTACAGCGTGACTGATGGAACGCGCACGATTACGCTGCCGATTCCATTGGAATTTTGGGGCAGGCGCGCAGACCTGGATTCTGGAGCACAACGGCCACCGCTACGAGAGCGCAGTGAGTTATTATCCGTCGATTCCCGGCCTCGATTTTACGACCGGCGATGAAGACCTGAAGCCGCAGAATCTGGACGATGCCGTCGGACGGGAAATCTCGGTCGCGGAGCAGAAAGTCTGCTTCGGATGCCATACCAGCAATTCTCTTGTAAATGGGAAGTTGACGCTGGAATCGCTGCGACCCGGTGTTACATGTGAGCATTGTCATGCGGGAACGAGCGGCCATCTGAGCGACGCTTTGAACGGCGACTTCGAAACGCTGCCGCCGGATCTGCGAAAGCTGTCGTCGGAGGACGTTTCCAACTTCTGCGGGCAATGCCACCGGACTTGGGAAACGGTGGTGCGCAATCATTGGCGAGGTGAACTGACCGTCCGCTTTCAGCCGTATCGACTGGCAAACAGCAAGTGCTTTGATGGGACGGATCCGCGCATCAGCTGCATTGCTTGCCATGATCCGCATATAGACGTTGTCCGGCAAGATTCCTCGTACGATGGAAAATGTCTGGCGTGCCACTCGGCTGGCGCGAGTTCCTCGAGTGCGTCATCTAGCGACTTGATGCATCCGCGAACATGCCCGAAGGCAAAATCGGATTGTGTGAGTTGTCATATGCCGAAGGTGAAGTTGCCGAACGGACACCTGACGTTTACAGACCATCAGATTCGGATCGTTAAGGCTGGGGAGCCATTTCCGAATTGAGCGCCACAAGGGCTGAAGCCCCGCGCTATAGGACAGCTTCACGCGGCTCTCGAAGGGCCGATCTTCCACGGTACTTCAGTTTCACGGTGCCCATGGTCGATGGCCTCCCAAAAGTACATTCAGCGATGCTAATGGCTCAGTTCAGGCTTTTCGCGGATGGATAAATCGCGATTAAGTGATTGCGCACTTTCGGGTGCAGCAGCTTTCCGTTCGTTCGGGAGAAGAGCACCTGAGATTCCTGGACGGGCATGTGACAGTCAATGCAATTGGTGGAAATCTTCTCACCGAGTTTCGGAAACTCGCCACATTGCTTTGCTTGATGGCAGGTCAGGCAAGTAGAAGAGAATGCAGCTGCGTCACGCTGCGTGGTGTGCGGGTCATGGCACGTCGTACAAGTTAGAGTGGTCGTCGACTGAAAACAGCGACTCTTGCGCAGGAGTTGAACCTGGTTTCCGTGAACGTCAACTGCGTCCTCTGCGCTGACGTAAGGAATGTCGATGTAGTCCCGCAGATCGTCTCCCGGCAGAAATGAAAGAGAAGGTGCAATGGGCATGCCGTTACCGGAATGACATAGTCCGCAGACGTCCGTCTGGCGGTCGCGATCGAGCTTCGTAGGATTGACGATCGCTTCGGGTGTTCCGGCAGGAAGATGAGGTGTTTGACGATGCAGGGCGACATGCTTTTGTCCCGGACCGTGGCACTTTTCGCACATGATTCCCAGTACCAGGCTGTTCTTCCGATATCGGTTGACTGGTGGCGGCATCCATTCGAAATAGCTCGCATGACATTCGAGACAGCGAGGAATGATGTCTTTATCGAAGTGAGGAGACCCGTCCGGATAGCTTGGGCTGTTGACCCAACCGTCGGTCTCGGTCCAGTAGGTCACGGGTAGTTGAAAGAGTAGATCGCCTTTCCAGAAAAGATAGGTCTGTCCGCGGCGGCCGGAGCCGGTCACGATGTCGATGCGCTCGGTTCGTGAGATGGTTTTTCCCGGGCCAGGCTCTTCGATCGCACTCTGGAAATATCCGGAAGCGGTCTTGGTCATTTCGAAGTGGAGGTATGGATTCGACGTGCGAAGAATGTTGGAGCCGGGAGAAAAACTGCCCTTCATCGTCTGAGCGCTTGGCCAACTTGAAGTGTGGTGATGTGCCGTTGGCAAATAAGCTTTGGATTCTTCCTCGTGGCAGGAGCGGCACGCCTGGTCTCCGGCATATTCGGTGCGCGAGGGCGGCTTCTTCTTAGCGGAGGGAACTTCGGCTTGTGAAGGCTGATTCGGGTGAGCGAAGCCGCGGCATCAGCGCGAAAAGGATGAGCAGAAGAGAAAACTGCAAGACTCGCGTGGAGGAATTGCTCTCGCCCCGAAACAACTCCTTATCCTTCCTGATGCCCCAAATTGCCCGAGATCGCTTGCAGGTCGCGCAGTTGCTCTATTATGCTCAAATGTCTGAGACGTGTCACTGTTGAGGTTCGCCGAAGCGATCACTGGCGCATTGATGCATTCTGGGCTTCTGAAGTCGAGTCTGATCCTCGCAGCCGTCCTGGCCGCAACCCCTTTGATTTTCGCCTGTACCGCTCCCAAAACACTGGAAGACAAAGTCCGCCTTCAACCCGAAGGCGACACGTACGCGGAGATTGGGAATTGGTTCGGCGATCGGAAACAGTATGACTGCGCGCTTGAAGCTTTTCAAAAGGGACTCAAGTTAGAGCCTGGCTCGGCCAAACTTTACTATCTTGTCGGTCTGACGCTTTACGCATCGGGACATCCTGATCAAGCTGCGGAGCCACTCGGGAAATCGATCTACCTGATGCCCGACGTTCTCAAGCCGCACCTGCTGCTGGCATCGGCACTCGACGAACTGCAGCGTCATCCGGAAGCACTTTCGGAATGGGAAGCTGCTTTGCGGATCGATCGTCACTCCGTTGAAGCGTTTGATGGCATGAGCAAGTCGCTCATGGCGCAAGGCGATTTTGTATCCGCGATCGAATTGCTAACGAACGCTCCTCACAACGAGACCTTGACGCTCGATCTTGCAGTGGCGTACGGACGGGCGAGGATGCTGGACCGTGCGGAGGAGGTGTTGACAGAGGCCTTGAAGCGAAATCCTTCTTCTTTACCGCTGACGCAGGCGCTGGTTACGGTGTACGTCAACGAAGTTCACTACGAGAATGCGGTGAATCTTTCCGCGAAATCGGCACGTCTTCATCCGACGAATGTTGACGCGCAGCGGCTGTATCTGCGAGTCCTAGTGCTGAATGGAGATTTCGCGACGGCGCGTCCAATTGCGCGGAAATTGCTGGCAGCTCATCCCAAAGATTTCGACTTTTTATATCTCAACGGGATTCTGGAAAATGAGGGTGGAGAATTCGCGCAAGCACGCAAGCATCTGGAAGCAGCCATCGCGATCGATCCCAACTACTACAACGCGCATTACAACCTCGGATTGGTGCTGGTGGAGCTGAAAGATTTTCCCGCAGCCAAAGAGCATCTGGAGAAAGCGATCGAACTCGGTGCGACGGAACCGCAGGTTCATTTCAAGCTGGCGACTGTATTGAGAACGCTGGGAGAGAACGATCAAGCCAAAGAGCAGCTGAATCTATATCAAGAGGGAACTCAGGCCAAGAATAACCGGACTCTCGCCGCGTCGAAATCGGCGGAAGCCGCGAAGGAAATGGCAGCAGGGAACGCGGCCAAGGCGGTCTCGCTGTATCGCGAAGCGTTTGAGGCGACTCCGAAGGACGCAGTGCTCGGTTACAAGCTGGCTCTGGCGCTGGACCGCACGGCTGATACCGCTGGCGAGAGGACGGTGCTTGAACAAGTGATTCAAATCGAACCGGGATTCGCGCTGGCGCAAAATCAGTTGGGATACCTCGACTCAAAAGACGGAGATCCCACGTCGGCGGAGGAGCATTTTCGTCAGGCAGTGCATGCTGCGCCAGGATATACGCAGGCTTGGATCAGCCTGGCCGCGACCTTGGGGATGGAATCGAAATTTCCGGAAGCGCAAGAAGCCTTGGAAAGTGCGCTAAAGCTCGAGCCGGACAATACGGAAGCGCAGCAACTCCGTAAAGATCTGACGGCAGCACAACAGCAGCGCTGAGACTGTGACGGGAAGCCCAGGATGACGGCGTGACGAAATCCCAAAAGACTGATTGGACCCGGCGCCGCTTTTTGCATACGGCACCGATTATTCTGGCGCCTTTTCTACTTCCCAAGGAATTTCGCAGTGCGACCAAAGCTGCGAAACAGACCCCATTTTCCCGCTTCGTCGATGTGGCCGAACAGGCAGGGCTCACGAAGACGATGTTCTACGGGGATCCCGATCACAACACGTTCATCATTGAAGTGAATGGCGGCGGCTGTGCGTTCTTTGATTACGACAATGATGGGTGGATGGATGCTTTCATTCTTGGAGGCCGCCGGCTTGAGGGGATTCCTCCGGGCGAAAGCAATCGGCTTTATCACAACAACCGTGACGGCACATTCACTGATGTGACTGCCAAAGCCGGATTAACGGATGCGGGCTGGGCCTGCGGCGTGTGCGTTGGCGACTACAACAATGATGGGTTTGAGGATCTCTACCTCACTTATTACGGGCAGAACAAACTGTACCGGAATAATGGGGATGGCACGTTTACAGATGTCACGGAGAAAGCGGGGCTGAAGGATTCGAAGACCCGTTTCGGCTCAGGGTGTACGTTTGTGGATTACAACCGCGATGGTTTGCTGGACCTGTTCGTTTCCAATTATGTAGAGATTGATATTGCGACAGCTCCCCGGCCGTCACTGCAGATTCCTAACTGCAACTTCGAAGGCGTGCCCACCAATTGCGGTCCGGGTGGCCTGCCGATGCCTTACCACTCGCTGTATCGAAACAACGGAGATGGAACGTTCACCGATGTGTCGAAGGAGTCGGGTGTGGCCGCGCTGCGGGGATCGTACGGATTTACAGCGGTTGCCTTTGATGCAGACGAAGATGGTTGGCAAGACATTTTTGTCGCGTGCGACGCGACGGCGAGCTTGCTCCTGATGAATAACCACGATGGAACGTTTCGCGAAGAGGGATTGTTGAGAGGACTCGCCCTTAGCACGGAAGGCCAGCCGATGGCTGGCATGGGTGTGGGGATCGGAGACTACGACCTTGACGGGCACATCGATCTGGTGAAGACGCATTTCGTGAACCAGCCAACGGGCCTCTATCACGGCAACGGAAAAGGCGAGTTCGAGGACGTCGCCTCCCATGCCGGGTTGGCTGCGGAGCGACGGTTCACGAGTTGGGGAACGGGATTGGTCGATCTTGACAACGACGGGTATCCCGATATTTTCATCGTTGCGGGAACGGTAGCTCCTGAACTTGAGCGCGTGTACGCGAAATATCCAGCAAAGAATCCGCGGATCATTTTTCGCAATCAGGGCGACGGAACGTTTGTCGAGCTAGGCGATGAGATGGGGCCGGCGATTTCGGCGAAGCACATCAGCCGCGGATGCGCTTTCGGCGATTTTGACAACGATGGCGATCTCGACATCCTGATCATGAATCGCAACGAGCCGCCGAGTTTGCTGCGCAACGATGCTCCTGCGGGAAATCATTGGTTGAAGGTGCGGTTGGAGGGTACAAAGAGCAATCGTAGTGCGATCGGTTCGCGCGTGCTGGTGCGCTACGGAGGGAAAGTTCAGATGCAGTGCGTGACCAGCCAGTCCAGTTTTCTATCGGCGAACGATCCGCGGCTGCATTTTGGCTTGGGGGCCGCGACTAACGCAGATATTGAAATCCATTGGCCGACCGGCGCAAGCGAAACCCATAATGCCGTCGCGGTTGATCAGTTGGTGACGATCCGCGAGGGGGCGGGCGTCGTGAAAGGGCGGCCGTTCCGCTAGGTATTCGTGCACCTCCCGGTGCATGGGATACTATGCTCGCTTCCCGAATTCGCGGTTGTGTCGTGGCGAAGTGGAGCGTGCGATGAAACTCGATCGATCTCTGCTGAGAACCTTGCCGAAAGTTTTGCTTCACGAGCATCTCGATGGAGTGCTGCGTCCGGAAACTGTCATCGACCTGGCCAACAGCGTTGGCTACGCGGATCTTCCCACGTCGGACCCTGGAGCGCTGGCGCACTGGTTTCATCAAGGCGCAAATCAGGGAAGTCTCGCGAAATATCTCGAAGGATTCAAGCACACGATCGCCGTCACGCAGACGGAAGAAGCCCTGGAGCGAGTGGCCTACGAGCAGGCCGAAGATTTAAGCCGCGACGGAGTGGTGTATTACGAGACGCGATTCGCGCCGTTGTTTCATACGCAACGGGGCTTGACTCACCAGCAAGTTGTCTCCGCGGTACTCAAGGGGATGGCGCGCGGCCGGCAGGAGTTTGGCTTGCAGTCGGGATTAATCATTTGTGCGATGCGCAACATGAACGTCTCGCTAGAAATGGCCGAGTTGGCGGTCGATTTTCGTGAGCGCGGAGTCGTTGGCTTCGATCTGGCGGGTGAGGAAGGAGGATACCCTCCGAAGAAACATGTCGACGCTTTTCATTACATCCAGCGAGAGAACTTCAATATCACCGTTCACGCGGGGGAGGGATTCGGGAAAGAGTCGATCTGGCAGGCGATTCAGTACTGCGGAGCGCATCGCATCGGGCATGGAACGCGATTGATCGACGACATCGCTGTTGCGGACGGGAAAGCCGTGAAGCTGGGTGATCTGGCACAGTACGTTCTGGACAAGAGGATTCCTCTCGAGATTTGTTTGATCAGCAACGTTCACACTGGAGCCACTCCGAGTCTCGAACAGCATCCTTTCAAGATTCTTTATCAAGAAAAGTTTCGAGTCACTCTGAACACTGACAACCGCTTGATGAGCGATACGAGTATGACGAAGGAGTTTGAAGCGGCTGCGGCAACGTTTGGGCTGACGGTCGACGACTTCGAGAAGATTACGATCAATGCGATGAAGAGTGCTTTCCTTCCTTATAACCAACGCTGCGACGTGATCTACAAAATTATCAAGCCGGGGTATGCGCGGATTCGAGAAGGGATCAAGAAATGAGGCGCGCCTCTGGATGCGTCTTTGTACTCGTCGCTTTCGCGGCAATGTTGGTAAGTCCCGCTATGGCTCAGGCTGGTAGTGCGGCTTCAGCCAATCCCGGTGAAAGTTGTTGTGGTTACGATGTTCGAACGCGGGGAAGATACGGGCGACGTTCCCGGTGAATATCAATTGTGGGTGGAGCGAGAGCATCTGGATCAGATTTTTCCACTGCCCGCCGGTTTCCGCCATGCACGGATGAATAAGGATGGCGTGTTGGGTATGGTTACCGGAGTTGGGACGGCGAAGGCTGCCGCTTCGGTGATGGCGCTCGGGCTCGATCCGCGATTCGATCTGACGAAAGCGTATTGGATCGTTGCGGGCATTGGTGGAGGCGATCCGGCGGATGTGTCATTGGGAACGGCGGTATGGGCCGACTATGTCATCGATGGAGATTTGTCGTTTGAGATCGACGGACGGCAGATTCCCCAGAATTGGCCGACTGGATATTTGCCGCTTCGGAAGGGAACTCCATACGAACAGCCGATGACGGTCGACTACGGCGAGATGTACGCACTCAACCCGGAGTTGGTGACTTGGGCGCTGCACCTCACGGAGCACGTCATTCTGCCGGATTCCGATAAACTTCGGCAGTTTCGAGCGCGCTTTCCTGATTTTCCGAACGCCTTGAAGCCGCCGTTCGTGACTAAAGGTGCGACGCTTTCGGCCGGAACTTTCTGGCATGGATCGAAGCTTGATGAGTGGGCGAACGCCTGGACTCGGTACTATACCGGCGGAAAAGGGAACTACATGGTCGCGGCTATGGAGGACACTGGAACGCTGCAGGCGCTGACGTTTCTGAGCAAGGCGGGCCGCGTAGATTTGCGGCGGGTGCTCGTCCTGCGGACGGTGAGTAATTACGACCGAGAGCCGTCGGGCACGGCCGTCGCGGATAGTTTGAAGGAAATGGTCTCGGGCAATTACTCGGCGTATCATGCCCGCCTTCGAGGCAGCCCAGATAGTTGGCGACAAAGTTGTGCGCAACCTCGTCGAGCATTGGGCCGAGCGCCAGAACGCGCTTCCGCACGCTCCGTAAACTTCGAGCGCTGTGTCGTCAAAATGCCGAAACTTAGGCAGCTAGAGTTGCTAGCGTTTCTGCCAGCACGAGTGCTCCACGTGCGATGTCTTCCGGCGAAGAGTATTCATCGGGGCGGTGGCTGTAACCGTTGCGACAGGGAATGAATAGCATCGCCACGGGTGAGATTCGCGACATGAAGAGCGAATCATGATAGGCGCGGCTCGTCATGGTGAGGAAATCGAAGCCGTGCTTCCTGCAGGCTTCACTTAGAGCAGAGACGACGGTGGGTCCGGATTCTGCAGGAGCGTCCGCATTTAGCAGTTCAGTGTGAATCTGAACTTGGCGCTTGGCGGAAGTTGCCTCGCACGATTCTTCAAGTTTTCGAATGACGGCGTCGCGGCGTTGAAGGTCGGTATCGCGAATGTCGAGGCTGAGGCGGACTCTGGCGGGGATGCTGTTGACGGCGCCGGGGAAAACGTCGCAGATGCCCACCGTAGCTACTGTGTCGATCGCGCCGCTGGTTCGCGCCGCGTCTTCAAGGGCGAGAATCAATTCGGCGGCGGCGCAGAGAGCGTCACGTCGGTCGGGCATCAAAACTCCGCCTGCGTGTCCGCCGGAACCTTCGATCATCACGCGCAGACTCGCTGGAGCCGCGATTCTTTCCACCACACCAAGCGGCTTGTGTTCGCGTTCGAGGATCGGTCCCTGCTCGATGTGCAGCTCGACGAAGGCCTTGTAATAGTCCTTCGCCAGTTTTACTTCCTCCAGTTCGCCAGTGAGTCCGGCGCCGCGGCGAACGGTTTCTACCGATGCGCCATCGTTGTCCGTCAACTTTCTTGCCTTGTCTGCGGTAAGAGTTCCCGACAACAAACGGCTTCCAATACAGCCGATGCCAAAGCGGGTGGGTTCTTCGGAGGTGAAAATCAGAAGTTCGATCGAATGCTTGGGACGGAATCTGTGAGCGCTGCAGATGCAGCGAATTGCTTCGAGTCCGCCAAGTACTCCGACAACTCCGTCATATTTTCCTGCGTTCGGAATCGCATCGATGTGAGAGCCGGTGCCGATAGCGGGACCCTGAGGATCGGAGCCAACCCAACGTGCGAACGTATTGCCCGCGGGGTCGTCGCGCACTACGAGTCCCGCATCCGAGCATTGTTTCTTGACCCAATCGCGCGCCCTGCGCTCAGTCGGAGTGAAGACGACACGGGTGACGGCGGGCGGTTCGGCGTCCGAGAAAGTAGCGAGTGCCTCGATTTCGGATGTGAGACGGTCTTGATCGATTGCCAGTTTCATCGATCACCAGTCAGCGGATACCGGTTCCAATCTTTGTAGATGAGATATTTCGCCGGCACTTTTCCGATGGCGCCAAACCATTGCGGGCACCACGGGCCCATCCAGATGAAGTCTCCGGCGGTCACTGGATACCATGAGTCGCCGAGCCGGTAAATTCCGCCGCCTTCGAGCATGATCAAGCCGTGTTCCATCACGTGAATCTCGACCTGGCTGAGTGCGGCTCCGGGCTTGTAGACCATGGTGTTCACGGCAAAATCGAAGCTCATCTCGTCCGGCAACAGGCATTTCACTTGGAGATCGGGATCATCGTTGAGCGCATGTGAAGCGATGGCTGTCTTCGCTGGAGACAATGGCGCGTGGCGCTTCGACTCCTGCGATAGCCTTGTAGTGTTTTTCGATGACCGCTACGCGGCTCGCGGAGGCAGAGACCAAGCGGTGCGATGTGCCTTCTGGAATATAGGCATATCCGCGCGACTTAAGCTGCGTTTTGTTGCGGCCGACCTCGAGATTGATTTCGCCATCGATGACATAAAGGAAGCGCTGGGCCGTGGTGGCGCCCAATTCTCCACCGAGCTCGAACTCTGCAGTGTATTGGGTGAACGCCGCGCCCAGAGCGGTTCCGGCATGCACGACAGCCATACACTTCTTCATGCCGGGGAGGGGAGTGCGGACAAAAGTGTCTGGAGTGAGCAGCAGGTGATTGCGATGCTGCGAGCTTCGAGTTTGTCCGAGATCGTTGAGAGCGGGATTATGCACGGAGTGTCCTTGTCTGGAAGGTTGGGGCCGAGGCCAGTTGCTCCAGCAGATGCAGCCCGCACTCGATAGCCAGAGCTACATCATCGACAGAAACAGACTCGGCCGGATCGTGACTAACGCCGCCGGGAGTACGCAGAAAAATCATCGCCGACGGAATCTTTTCGGCCAGAATCATTGCATCGTGTCCAGCTCCACTTGCCATGCGATGCGGTTGGCAGCCTGTTTTGGCGATCGCAGCTTCGACTTGACTAACAAGAAATGGATCCATCGGCACGGCCGGCTGATTCATGCTCTCGTGTGAGCGTACCGACAAACCACGGCGCTGGGCAATCTCTTCGGCGTTACGAACCATGTCTTCCAGCGCCTGGTTTCGGATGTGGTCGTCGCGGTGGCGAACGTCGAGGGTCAGCCGCGTTTCGCTGGCGATCACGTTCGTCGCCCCTGGTTTCGTTTGCACGGAGCCAACCGTCGCGACCAATCCCGGAATCGCCTTGGCTGCGCGCTCGACAGTCGTAATCCACTCAGCTGCAGCCGTAACGGCGTCGAAGCGGAGATCCATGGGCGTGGTACCCGCGTGATTCGCGCGTCCGACGAAAACAATCTTCAGTCGACTTTGACCGGCAATCGCTTCCACTGCGGCAAGAGGAAGGTGGAGGGTCTCGAGCACCGGCCCCTGCTCGATGTGAAATTCCAGGTAGCCCCGAACGTCGTCGTGTACACGCGCGGCGTCGAGTTCTGCGGGATCCAGGCCAAATTCTTCGATCGCCTTGCGGACGGAGATTCCATTCGCGTCTTGCAGGTTCAGCATGGTGTCGTCGATCCGGCCGACTAACGCGCGGCTGCCAATAAACGGGACTGCCGAAGCGAACGCCTTCTTCTTCGGAGAAGCCAACGATCTCGATAGCGTAGGGGAGACGGCGCCCATCGAGTGCTTCCAATAACGCGACGGCGAGCACCACGCCCAGAATTCCGTCGTAAGCTCCGGCATTGGGGACGGTGTCGAGATGCGATCCGATCAAGAGCCTCGGAGCGTCGCTTTCTCCCGCAGAATAGAGAGCGCGAAGATTCCCGGCCGCATCAATTCGGACACTTGCTCGGACGGGCTGCAGCCATTCGGCAAAAGCGCGATGGACGTCTCGCATGGGCAGAGATAGAAACGTGCGGCGGGTACTTCCGGAATCTTCCGAGAACGCCGCGAGAGTCTTGCAGCGGGCGATCACCTGCTGCGCGAGATGTGCCGTTTCTAGTCTCACTTGCTTCGCTTTGTTTCTGCGCTAGGCCTCGCGGATGAGCTTTGCGGCTCCCCATCCTAGAATGACGAGGGCCATCAGAATAGGCCACGCGTAATGATTCCCGTAAGTAGCTACTGGATAGTGATTGCTCAACATCAAAAAGACGACGGGTACGGCCAGAAACGTGTTGTGTTTTGAACGGAGTTTGGCCTGTGCGCCAAGTGACATGTCAAATTTCGTCCCGGCAGCTGCTGCCGCGATCATCTTGCGCTGCGCGGGAAGAATCCGGGACCAGACGTTTGCGGTCATGATCGTGCCAAAGATTGCTCCGAGATGAATATAAGCCGCGCGGCCGCTGAACACGTGCAGAAGTCCCCATGATGTTGCGGCGATCATTACCAGCGCGAACAAAACGAAAGCAGTTGGCGACTTTCCTAAGGGAGAGAGAACGGCCAGATCGTAGATCAGCCAACCCACGATGAGCGCTCCGATGCCGATTGCAATCCCCGTACGTTTTGAAATGTCGGCAACGTCGGGATCGATGAGGCCGCTTCCGATGTAATAGACGAGGACGAGAAGCACCATACCGCCCAACCATGTCATGAGCGCTTCCCAGCGAAACCAGCGAACCTGATCTGCGCTGACTCCGAGAGATTTCTTCTTCTCGACCGAATAGAATCCGCCGCTGTGTACCATCCAGACTTCGAGGGCGGCTCCATCCGCGGAGGCTTTCTTTTCCAGGCGCGTGAACTGGCCGTCGAGCCACGTGAAGTAGTAAGTTTGGCCGACCCACATGATTCCGGCAAACACATGGAACCAGCGGAAACCGAGATTTAGCCATTCTCGAATCGAAAAATCCACCTTACGTCCCCCGATACGTGGTGTATCCATTCGCACTCAACAATAACGGAATGTGGAAGTGGGATTCGCCGTCGCGCACCTGGAACGTAATTTCGACGACTGGATACAGCGAATCAACCCTAAGAGCTTCGAAATAACTAGCCGTATCGAAGACTAGACGATAAACGCCCGCCGGCAGATCGTCCCCGGCCAGCAGTTGATTGCAGCGGCCGTCGGCGTCGGTGCGTGCCGAGCCCTGAGCACGCCAGTCTTTCGCTGGATCCTGTTTTTCAAGGCGCACCGGAACGCCGCTTGCCGGCTTACCAATTGAGAGATCGAGAATGTGAGTCGAGATGCGTTTCATGCTGTGAGCCATTTCCGTAATCGGATGTTCGTGATCTTACGCTGTTCCTCGGCGGCGGCTTGAAGTTCCGTGGCGTCGTCATTCTGCAATCTGTGGAGGAGAATGTCGAGCATTTCGGAAGCTGACTTCCCAGTCGCACACACAATGAATACCCGGTTGAACTTTTGTTCGTATTCCGAGTTCGCCTTGGCCAACGCAGAGAGAACGTCGGCGTTGGCGACGGCTACATCCTTTTGTTCCTGTGTCGACCAACTGGCGGACTGCGGCGATGCTGCTTGTGGTGCTTTTCGCTCACCAATCCGCGGATGCTTCGAGAAGGCATCCATCCAGTCGTGCGTTTTAAGATGATTCCATATCTCGTCGGAGCCCGCCAATAGTGCGGCCTCGTCAAGGAACGGCCTTCGAACAGACATCGCACGCGCCCACGCGACCGAACCACAACAAGGCAGAATCTCTTGCGCGGCTTCGAGTGCTGGAAGTTGGTTCCAGCGCGCCAGCACTTCGCTCATGCGCTTGGTCCACCCATAGCAAGCTTTTGCAGAAATTCCATGACGAGATTTCCAAGCACCGCCGAGCGGTAGGCGGCGGTGGATCGGATGTCGTCGATCGGACAGATTTCACCGGCTGCCGCTTTCTTTGCATGTTGCATTAGAGCCGAGTCGATGGTGTTCCCTTTGACGACACCTTCCGTTTCGCGCAAACGCAGCGGAACGGGCGCGACGCTTCCGGCGGCGATCCGGATATCGTTGACCTTGCCGTTTGATAGCTGGCCTAACGCTGCGATGCAGACTTTTGAAATTGCCTGCGCATTCCGGGCACCCACCTTGCGCGAATAGGAAACATATCCAGAAGTACGCCGGGGAAGGCAGATGGCGCGAATCAGTTCGTCGGGGGCCAGCAAAGTCTTCTTGTAACCCGTATGGAAATCGACGTAGGGTACTCGGCGCTCGCCGCGGACCGAAACCAGCATCAGCTCTGCTTCGTAGACGAGCAACGCAGGCAGTGAATCGGCGGCGGGGGACGCGTTGACGATGTTTCCTCCGAGCGTGCCGCGATTCTGGTTCGCGATGCCACCAGTCCAGCTTGCTGCACTTGCCAGCAGCGAGAACTCTTTCTTTACGACTTGCGTGGTTGCGAATCTGCGAGTAGGTGCAGGTAGCGCCGATATTCAACTCGCTGTTGGCCACTTCGATCTGCCGCAGCTCTGGAAGGTTCCAGAGGCTGACCATTTTGCGTGCGGTCAGTTTGCCGGCTGCGTATTGCACCATCACATCGGTGCCGCCGGCGATGGGCAGCCAGGAGCCGGGTTGGTCGGCAAGCAACGACACGACCGCCGATAAGTTGCCCGGGGCCACCAGTTCGTAATCGTTAGGATCAGATCTCATCGGGCGCTCTCGCGAGCTGCTGCTTCTTGCACCGCTTCGAGAATCTGCGCGTAGCCCGTGCACCGACAAAGATTGCCCGAAAGCCCTTCCCGGATTTCTTCGAGTGTGGGTTGCGGGTTCTTGCTCAACAGATGCCGGGTCGCCATGATGAAGCCCGGCGTACAAATTCCGCACTGCGCACCTCCGCAATCCAGGAAGGCCTGCTGCAGTGGCTGCAGTTGATCTTTCTGAGCGATGCCTTCAATCGTGATTACGTTTGCGCCTTGGGCCTGCAGAACAGGCACAAGACAACTGTTCACGAGAGCACCGTCCATCAACACCGAACAGGAACCACATTCTCCTTCGCCGCAGCCTTCTTTCGCACCTGTGAGTCCGAGCTGATTGCGCAAGACATCGAGCAGCCTCTCCATGGGTTGGGCGCTGACGGTTCGCGCCTCTCCGTTAACAGTGAAAGATATGTCGCTGCGCGCTCGCGGAGCGGTCATCGGACTCCTTGCGGTGGCCGCGAAGTCTGGCGTTCTGAGCGCGAAGACATGGCTTCGAAGATATCTTCGGGCAAAAGCGGGATCGAGTCGAACGGAGTTCCGAGCGCGTCTGCAACCGCGTTTATGATTGCGGGAGCAGGGCCGTCCATGGGCAATTCCCCGATGCCCTTCGCGCCATAGGCTCCGTGTACGTTTCCAAGTTCTTCAAAGTACACGCGAATGGGTGGCAGATCGGCAGAAGTCGGCATGATGTAGTTGGTCATCTGTCCATTGAGCATGCGACCGTTCTGCCAGATTACTTTTTCATAAAGCGCAAATCCGATACCTTGCGCGACACCGCCTGTGATCTGTCCACGGGCCAGGACGGGGTGCAGGACTCGGCCCACTTCCTGCAATGCGACAAAGTCATCGACCGTGACACCAAAGGTTGTCAGATCGACCGTGACCTCGGCAATGTAAACCGCCCAGGCATATGCAGCATAGGCTTCGCCACGATACTTTTCGTCATCCCAGAAGATGTTGGGCGGTGCTTCGTAGCGCGCCCATGATTTCAGTTCATCCCGTTCCGCAACGTATTTCGCGCATGCTTCCCGAAACTCTTCTTGTGTGTAGCCATCTCGCAGATATCCAGCAGTAACCAGAGTTTGCTGGATGCCGTGGGCCGCCGATTGCACCAGTTTCCCCACCACCATGATCGTGCGGGAAGCAACGGTCGGCCCGCTGTTTGGAACTCTTTCCGTATCCGCCTGCGCGACTTCGACGTCGTCGTAAGGCAAGCCCAGGGCCTCGGCCGCGATCTGCGAAAGAACGGTTTTTGTGCCTTGGCCGAATTCTGTACTCGAAACCAGTACGCGGATTCGGCCGTCGGCAAGGCCTTCCAAACCGACTATTGACGCGAGATAGCGTTCGCCCGAACCTGTGAATCCGGCCCCGTGCAAGAACGTCGCAATGCCGATCCCCTTTTTGTGAGTCACGGATTCGTTCTCGGCGCGGAAGCGTTCCTTCTTTTCGCGGTAGTCGGCTAGAGTCAATCCGCGCTCCAGAAGTTGATCGAGGTCAATCGACTCGTGGATTATTTGGTCCGTTGTGGTCGCCTGACCGGTCTTAAGAAAATTTCGTCGACGGATTTCGATCGGAGAAATCCCGACAGTGGCTGCGATGCGATCCATGTGGCGCTCGAGGGCGAACAGACTTTGTGGCGCGCCGAATCCGCGGAAGGCTCCGTGCGGCGGGGCGTTGGTAGCCACCGCTTTCGCGCGGATCCGCACATGCGGCCAGTAATATGGTCCGCCGGCGTGAATCGTGGCGCGGGATAACACGACCGATGAGAGCGTCGTGTAGGCTCCGCCGTCGACTGCGAAATCGATTTCGCCACCGAGGATTTTGCCGTTCCGATCGACGGCGGTGCGGTGGCGCGTCCGCGATGGGTGCCGCTTTGTCGTGGCGGTCATGTCTTCCATCCGGTCGTAGATAATCTTTACCGGCTTGCCCGATTTCATCGCGAGCAGGGCGGCATGGCCCGCGATCATCGAGGGATATTCTTCCTTGCCTCCGAAGGCCCCGCCGGTTTCCGTCTGCACGACACGGACTTTGTCTTCCGGCAAATGGAACAGCTTCATGAGCGCCTTGTGGACGTAGTACGGACATTGCAGCGATCCCCACAAGGTGAGTCCGTTCGCGGGGTCGAAGCTGGCGATGACTCCATTGTTCTCGATGTAAAGCTGTTCCTGGGCGCCGGTCGTATATTCACCTTCGACGATGTAATCGGCGTTAGACCAAACGGTGTCCACGTCGCCTTTTTCGATCAGATAATGCTTGAACACGTTGTCCGTGCCCCAGATGATCTGCTTTTGCTGCTCGCTCTCTTCGAGAGTAAATAAAGCCGGCAGGGGATCGTATTCGATAGAAACAGCTTCGACTGCCTTGCGCAAGGCGTGCCGGTTGGGATGCGCGAGAAGAAGGATCGGCTCCTCCGGATGATTGACAACGTCGTCGGCGAGACATGGCTGATCGTCGGAAATCAAGACGACGCAATTCTTTCCCGGGATATCTTTTGCGGAGACGACGACGAATTCCTTCCATTCGACTTCGGGGCCGTAGGTGATGTTCCTAATCTTGCCGCGCGGAATTGTGCTGCGCACGGTTGCGCCGTAGATCATGCCGGGAAGAGTCATGTCATCGATGTATTGCGCGCGGCCGGTGACTTTGTCGCGTCCTTCTTTGCGGGGCACGGACGCGCCGATGATGTTTTCAGTTTTCATCCAACTCCAGTTTCAACGACGAACACTCATCTCAGGAGATGCCGGGGCGAACTCGCGACCCGAAGGTCGTCCTGGAAATTCTCCATCCTGAAACACCAACTTGCCGCGTACATAAGTTCTCTTCACAACGCCGCACAGGGTTTCGCCGAGATATGGAGATACAGCGTGTCGATGATGAAGGCGATCGCTCGTGACCTGAAACTCCGCTTCCGGATCGAACACGACGAGGTCGGCGTCGCAGCCGGGTGATATCTGCCCCTTGTGCGCCTGACATCCAGCAAGCTTCGCGGGTTGTTCCGCCATCCAGCGCACAATGTCGGTCAGCGCGAAGCCGCGTTGTCGTGCTTCGGTCCACATGATCGGGAGTGCCATCGAGAGACTGGCGATCCCGCCCCATGCGGTCTGAAAATTTCCTTCGTCCATTCGCTTCATGGACGGCGGACACGGAGAATGGTCGGTGGCCACGAGATCGATGATGCCGTCTCGCAGACCTTGCCAGAGTTGTTCTCGATTTGCGTGGTCGCGGATTGGAGGTGCGCACTTGCATTGGGTCGCGCCGTCCGGGATCGTTTCCGCTGTCAGATGCAGATAGTGGGGGCAAGTCTCGACCGTGATAGGCAATCCTTCACCGCGAGCCGCTTGTAATGGCTCCAAGCCACGAGCGGTCGCGAGATGGACGATGTGCAGATGAAATCCGTATTCGCGGCATAGTGTGATCATCAGCTGAATTGCCGCCATCTCCGCTTCGTCCGGTCGAGATTGCAGGTAAGTCGGGTATCGAATCCAATCCGCCGTTTGCAACTGTTCGGTTGCCGCGTCCACGGGTCCGGGGAGTTCCGCGTGCACCAACAGAGGCAGTCCGGATCGCGCCACGTGCGGCAAGGATTTGCGCAGATCAGCCTCGCTAACCATCGAGAATTCTTCGATGCCGGGATGTACCAGGAAACATTTAAACCCGCGGACGCCGGCGCGGGCGAGCGGTTCAATGTCTTGTTGATTCCCGCGAACTACTCCTCCCCAGGCAGCCCAGTCGACAGAACATTTGCCCCGAGCTGCTTCGCGCTTCGCCTCGAGCGCCTCGACATTTGTAGTCGACGGGATTGAATTCAGGGGCATATCGATCAGCATGGTGTATCCCCCGGCTGCGGCCGCTCGGGTTGCAGTCTCGAATCCCTCCCACTCGGTACGGCCCGGTTCATTGATGTGGACGTGTGAATCGACTAGACCGGGCAGCAAGGCTAGATTGCCGAAATCCTCGCGGTCCACGGAGGGTGGAATTTCCGAGGGCGAAGCAACAGCGCGGATGCGTTCCTCTTCGACCATTACGGCAGCCGGTCGCATTCCCTGCGGAGTAACGACACGGCGCGAAAGAAAGGCCTTCAACCCCAACGCATTTGCCCCCACTTGGAGCTAAAGCCTATCCGGAAGTGCCGTTCTTTTCAATCTTGGTCGATCGTGAGAGCACGCGCAGGAGCGACCTTACGGTTGCGGGATTCGGGTATACTCCCAACTCAGCGAACGGCTGAGAACGAGTCCGCGCCGACCGGTCAGCGTTCGTTCGCGCTTTTCACCGTCAGAAGAGTCATCTGTACCAACGAACGAGCCCAACAGATGGACAATCCTTTCATGGCCCGCGCGATAGAGTTGTCGCTCGACAATGTTCTATCGGGCAGAGGCGGCCCTTTCGGCGCTGTTGTGGTGAGCGGCAGCAACATTGTGGCCGAAGGGGTCAATCGCGTCACGGCGACGAACGATCCCACGGCTCACGCCGAAGTGGTTGCGATTCGGGAGGCTTGTTCGAAGCTGGGAGTTTTTGAGTTGGCCGATTGTGAGATTTACACTTCGTGCGAGCCGTGCCCAATGTGCCTGGGTGCGATCTACTGGGCGCGACTGGCTCGCGTTTACTACGGAAACCTTGCGTCGGATGCTTCGAAGATCGGATTTGACGATTCTTTTATCTACCGCGAGATTGCGCAGTCGCTCCGAAAGCGGTCAATCCCAATGGTCCCGATGATGCGCGAGCGAGCCCTAGCAGCGTTTCAGGCGTGGCAAGAAAAAGACGACAAGATCCGTTATTAACTTCCCGCCAACGCCTTCTATTTCCTTACCTTTCTTGAATTACAAAAGTCTTCCGGCTCTCGAGTTCCCCGTACGGAGTTACCACATGAATCGGGCCGGTAGTTGCGTCGGCAGGGACAGTCGCGGTCATGTGAGTGTCAGAAAGAACCTTGAAAGTTGCGGTCTTGCCGTTGAATGTCACTTCGGACGCGTCCTTCAGATGCGTTCCTAGCACCATCACCGACTCTCCTGCCTTGCCGGAAAACGTCGGCATATTCACGAATGACGGCAATCCCATGTTCAAGCTATAGACCGTACCGTCGTTGGATGTGCCGCCGAATTCGGTTACACCGTAGAGCGTGCCGTTCGTGTCTTGCACCGGAGGAGCGAGAGGGGACGTCTGGGTGAAGTTCGTAGTGTTGTTGAAGCTGTAGAGATCGGTGTAGGTCCCGCTGGTGGAAGTGTTGAAGAGAATTCCGTCTCCGTACGACCCGCCGTCCGAGGTCGAGCCGTAATAATTGCCGTCGGTTGCAAGCAGCAATCCCGCCCCTGGAAACGTTCCGTCGCCGAAGGTCGCGCCGAAAGCTGTGAAGGATCGTTACCGCAAGACCAGTTGTGACCTGATAGATCGTCCCTTCGCCGTTTGTACCACCATCCTGCGTAGTGCTGTAGAAGTTTCCGTTGGAAGCCTGAATGAGCGGTCCGATGGGATAGGATCCGCCACTGCCGCAGGGGAAATCGTATGTGTTGTTCACGATGCCCGCGGTCGTCAGCTGAATAATCGTTCCACAGAATGAAGTGCCACCCTGTGATACCGGGATATAGAGATATCCGTCCGTGCCTTGAGTAGGCGGAGCGATCGGGGCGAAGCCGTGCGTGACGTCAAATTCGTAAATCGTGGTGTAGGTGCCAGTGCTGGTGATCTTGTACACGAGCCCGTTGCCCTTCAGACCGCCACCACTAGTCGTGCCGTAGAAATTTCCGTCGGACGCGAGAATGGGAGGTCCCCACGGAAAAGCGCCATCAGTCGTCGCGTTGAAATTGTGCAGGATGGTAATGACGCCTGCCGTCGTCATTTTGAACACGACTCCCTGAGTGCCGGTGCCACCTTGCTGAGTCGTGCCGTAGAAATTGCCGTCTGATCCAAGGGTCAGACCGCCGGTCGGATTAGCACCGTCAGCTGTGCCACCTTTGAAGCTGTACAGCAGAGTTTGCGTGCCAGAGGTGGTAACGGAAAAAACAGTGCCTACACCGGAAGCGCCACCGTTGTAGGTTGTGCCGTAGAGGCTGCCGTTCGTGCCCTGAACCAGCGTGACGTACCAAGGCGTTTCGCCACTGGTCTTGCCGCCCGCAAAGTTATAAAGGGTGGTGACCGTTTGAGCCGGGGAACAACGGAGGCGCACAGGAAGAAGAGGACGGCGACGCAAAAGACTGCCTTGGCACTTAACTTAGGTGAGCAATCCGCAGATTTCGCAGGCGGGCACAATGATTCCTCAGTGTGATTGGCTGGCACGACGAACCCCCGGAGACGAGATCGAACCGGGTGCGCAAGTAGGCTGGGCGCACACCGTGTTGAAACGCTACCGTACTGTTGAAGGCCTCGCAAGATGAATAAAATTGCATAGATTTTGAGATTACTACCCCGCCGAAAGCCTTACTGGACAGGGGGTTTGGCCTGATAGTTGACGAGGAACTGTGGGCGATTCAAGCGCCGTGGCGCGATCTCATTTCTTGTGGCGCGCTTCTGCTTCCGCCAGCCAGCCCCGCCGCAGTTTTTCTGCGGGAACTCCGGACAAGTAAGGCTTGACATCGAGGATCGGCGTTCCGTCGAGCATATCGACGCCTCGGACGTGTAACAATCTACCGTCCCGACGAAGAAGTTCCAGAACCGTTAATCCGATGGGATTCGGGCGACGCGGCGAGCGGGTGGCGAAGACGCCGTGTGGGCGATTATCGGTTGGTGGAATTCCCATTAAGTCGAATCCATCAACGCGATCGAAGACCCAGACAACGAAGAGGTGAGAGAAGCCTTCGATATCGGTGAGGCCAGCTTCGAACTGAGGAAGGATTTCAAGAATTCCTTCCGCCTCATGCTGAGCCCCGAGTCCTTTGGGAACCTGCTTCGTGTCTTTGTAAGAGCTTTGAACATATCCGATCGGTTGCGGAGAGAACATAGAGTGGCTTCCGGGGTACACAAATCTTTACGGTTGCTTGACGAAATTCTAAAGTATGGAGCGCAACGTTCCTGAAAAATAGCAGCATCAGACGAATTTAAACAACTTAGCAAACTTGGAGGTCCGACCTGCGTATTGCAGGAGGCGTAGACGCAGTTGTGTGTCTTGGGTTCGCGTAGTCTGTACAGGCACTGCAATAATTGTCGAAAGCGGCAAGGAGCCCTTCATCATGAAAAGAGCAGTTGTTTTGGCGGTGAGCGTTGTGATTCTTTATCTCTGGCGGCGACTGCGCAGGAGGCCCGATCGGAAATCGGTGTGCAGGGCGCAGGATTCTTCACGAGCAGTCTAAATGCAAATGGAACGGAATACAGCGCCACGGAGAGCGCCGGGATCATCGGTACCTATCGTCATCATCTCAATCATTGGATCTCGGTCGAAGCGGGATATGGGTACAGCAGAAATACGCAGAA
This sequence comes from uncultured Acidobacteriota bacterium, assembly GCA_963787685.1. Taxonomy (GTDB): domain Bacteria; phylum Acidobacteriota; class Terriglobia; order Terriglobales; family Acidobacteriaceae; genus Sulfotelmatobacter. The sequence continues at coordinate 331,589 of CAWBED010000012.1, read as the reverse complement.
GTATGCGGTGACATCGGAGGCGTTTCGAATCCAGACGGGCATCAATCAACTGACCGCAGCTTTTGTTTTCGGCCTGCCAAGCACTGCTCGGGTTAAGCCCTACTTCTTAATGGGCGGAGGAGGTATGGTATTCAGTCCGACTGGCAACGAACAGAATTCGCTCTCGGGGGCGCAGACGCAGACCAAAGGGGCGTTTATGTACGGACTGGGAGTCGATTACGGAATTACTAAGAGACTCTCGCTGCGGGCGGAGTACAGGGGCTTGGTTTATGGCACGCCTGATTTTGGATTCGGAGCCTTGACTACGGACTCCATCACACAAACAGCGGAACCATCGATCGGAATCGCCTACCGTTTCTAACGGTTAACAGAATCGAAGCTCCTGGCTAGGCATAGAGCGGCATGGATGAAAGTCGTGCCGCTCGAGTTTTTCTACAAGACTCTTCTATTCGGTCTTCTTTTCTGGTTCGCGGGGCAGCGGTTTTTCGATTGGCTTGCGCGGAAGCATCTGGTCGCGCATCGCTGCCTCATAGACGAAGCTGGCCACGATCACCGAAATTTGTTTCAGATCTTCGGGCTGAAGGCGATCGTAGACGTCCATGTTCGAGTGGTGAGTGCGAGTTTCATACTCGATGGGATCTTGAATGAATTGGAATCCCGGGATGCCGACGGCGTCAAAGGAAAGATGGTCGGTGCCGCCGGTGTTCCGCATGGTGAGCGTGGTCATACCGAGATCTTTGAACGGTTTCATCCAAGCGTCGAAGATCGGCGCGACGGCTTCGTTTTCCTGTAAGTAGACACCGCGAATTTTGCCGGAGCCGTTATCCACATTGAAATACGCAGAAACTTTCGCCTGCTCGGGCTTTACAGTTACCGGGCCGGCTTCGCGCCGCAACAGAGTGGGGATGCCCTTCATGTTGGGATCGTCCATGGGCGGACGCGAGCCAAAGTGCTGCTCGACGTACCCCTGCGACCCGAGTAGCCCTTCTTCCTCTCCGCTCCACAAGCCGATACGAATCGTTCGGCGCGGCTTGATATCCAGTGCCTTCAGAATGCGAACCGCCTCCATCATGACGATCGTGCCGGCCCCGTTATCCGTAGCGCCGGTTCCTGCGTGCCAGGAATCCAGATGAGCTCCGAGCATGACAACTTCGTCCTTCTTGTCGGTGCCGGGGATCTCGGCGATCGTGTCGTACTGCATCGGATCGTCGTCGTAAAAGCTGTTGGTTACATTGAGTTCGAGAGAGACGTCTTTCTTTTGGTCCAGCAGGCGGGCGATCCGGCTCCAGTGCTCTGAGGCCATGGTCAGCTGCGGAACGGTTGTGGTTTCGCCGGGTCTGTACGAACCTCCCGACTGCACAAACACGGTGCCTCCGCCAGCTGTGCCGCGACTGTGATCGATAACAGCGAGGGCTTTCTCGTCGGCGAGGAACTGGTTGAGGTCTTTCATGAACTGACGGCGGCGCAGCATTTCGGAGATGCGGAAAGGTGGGCGTTCGCCGGGGATTTCGTATTCGCCAATCTTGGCGAGATCGTCGTCTGTGAGGCGCTTGAACGGAGCCTCAGTGATGGTTTTCACTTCGGCATCTGGACCAAAGATCACGATCATGCCCGCCAGCTTGCCGCGATATTTGTCGAAGTCTTCCTTCTTCTCGATATTGGCGCGGATGCATTTCCCGGTAACAACGCCGTTCGTCCCGGGCGTCCACGCTTTTGCGTAAGCGATCAAGGGGACGATATCGGGGCGTCGTCATGCGGACGTTGACGTAAGTGTTGGCCCATCCGCGGCCGAAGGGCCCCCATGGTTCGAGGTGCGCATTGCTCAGGCCGATCTCGGTGAGCGTATCGCGCGTCCACTCATTGGCCCGCTTCATGTTGGGAGATCCGGTGAGGCGCTCGCCGATGGAGTCCATCAGGCCGGAGGCGAAAGTCATCACCTGCGAATTGTGGAAGCCTTCATAGCGAATGCGGGAGATCGTTTCAAGATCGACTTTCTCCGGGCGTTCTTGGGATACAAGTGCGGGGACCGACAGTAGAAGGACGACGACAGAGCAGACGAGTCGCGCTGACCTCTTCATGGTGGGGCTCCTGTGTGGAAATCAATCGGGGATTATACAGCGCGAGTTTCCGGCGAACGGAAAAGGAATTGTAAAGTTATTTGAAGTCTTCGGCAGATGGCGTCTCACGAACAACTGTTGGAGTTGCGTTGATCGGTGATCCTGGTCACGGTGCGCTCTCTTCTGAACTTCTACACTGCAAATCGTGAGCTACCGTTCCGTTTCCACTGAAGGCAACGCGGCTCGCGAGCTTGCCTCCTAGCGACGGGATCGGCCGCCCGGGCTTTCTGTCTGTCGCGGAGGTCGCCATGAGTTCCCCGTCTAGTTTCTCTTCCTCAAATTCCTGTCTCAATTCAACGATCAACAAACTCTGTTCTTGCAACCTGGTGTTGCTGGCCGGCTGGTTGTGCCTTTCGCTGCTCGCAGCAGGTTCGGCGCCAGCTGCGACCGTGTCAGACTCGACGAGCGTGCTGATTTCCATCTTAGTTACACCGGCCAATCCTTCAATTTCAGCAGGTAAGACCGAACAATTCAAAGCTACCGGCACGTTCACGGGCGGTAGCACCCGCGACCTCACCAAATCGGTTACATGGACGTCGAGCATGACAGCGGTGGCGACGATCAGCAATGCCGCAGGCAAGCAAGGTCTGGCAACTGCAGTGACCTCTGGCACGACCACGATTACGGCAGGCCACGGGACAATCAAGGGCACAACGGTCATGACCGTCACTACCTCTCCCGGCCCGGTGTTGGTGTCAATTACCTTAATGCCGACGAATCCCTCGCTTACGATTGGCACACACTTGCAGTTCACTGCGACGGGATATTACAGCGATGGCAGCACACAGAATCTCACCGACACAGCGAGTTGGAGCTCGTCAGCTCCGACTGTGGCAACGATCAGCACGACAGGGGTCGCGAGTGGTGTCGGGTCGGGACAGACGACTATCGAGGCAGCTGTGGGCGCGATTAACGGCACAACCACGTTGACGGCCAACCAATTCACACACGTGTACGTAGTTTTCCCTCCGCCCACCGGCGTGAATAATGCGCATTTCATGAGCTCGGTGATAAATCAGACTGCGATCGAGGGAGTAACTGTTCCTGTTCAATGGGCCACAGTAGAAACGGGTACGCCCGGGCCGGGAACCTGCAGTCCGGTTGGCAGCGATACGTGCCAGCAGGATGCATTCGGGTGGACTCACGCGTACGACTGGACTGCCGTCGATGCCGGCAACGCACAATGGTTCGCGGCGCAATCCGGCACGAAAAAAGTCAACATGATCCTGTTTGGAATGACCGGGGCGTCGACGATTTGTGCGGCCACGAACACTTGCTTCAACCGCGACACTCCGTACTACGTCACCACCTCGAGCTGGGCCGCTCACACAGCCTCGACCCTGCAGGACGTGCTGAACGGAAACAAAGACGGATGCAGCAGCTATGTGGGTAGTCTCAGTACCTCCATGAGTCGCGATCAGAGCGGCCTAGTGACAGTTACTGAAAGCGGCCACGGGTACTTGGACGGGGACATCATTTGGATAGGCGGAAGCACTCCGGCGAATTACAACGTAGCTCAGGAGAAAATCACCGATGTCCGGGTTGCGTCGGATATTCTGACAATCACGGCGACGAACAGTCTTCCGGTCGGCATGGAGGTCACTTTTCAAAACCTGCGAAAGGCGACTTTCTTGAACGGACAGACAGTTACGATTTTGAGCTCAACGGCCACCCAGTTTACGGCAAATTTTTCGCATGCGAACTACGGACCAATAGCAGAAACAGCCGGAACGGCCAGCCCTCAGGGTGTGAAAGTTCAGAATGCCACTACTAATACATTCCAGTACCAGTCAGGGATTCTAACGGCGGGCACGGCGACAGTAGCGGGCACGGTCATCAGCGCTCAGCAGTCCTGGGACGTTGCATATGAGATGCCGTACAAGACCGCGTGGGAAACATTCATCGCAGCTGCGATCGTTCACTTTAACGCGTCTCCAAATCTAGCGCAGATAGCCTACATGCGGGTTGGCCGGTCGGTGGGAGGCGAAGCGTACCCTTACTGCACGCCGAATCTCCAATTGCTCCCGTCGCCAAACACCTACACCAAGTCAGGATGGCTTGATTACTTCACAGATATCGACGATTTTGTGCAGGCCCAAAACCCGAAGATGCAAATCATGGATCCTCTCAACGAAGCGGGGTCTCCCACAGATCCTTCGTATGGAACCGCCGAAGCGGAGATTGCCGTTGTCCACCAAAACTCCACTGGCAACGTGAACGGCTTTGGCAGCCAGGGAATGCGGGCCACGGATATTACGAATTATGGTCAGAACCCGCCAGCCTATTGCGCCTCCGACTGGTGTGGCACGTTCGATACTTACTATCAAACCATTCCTGATCTCGAATTGCAGCAACGTGATCTGTCAGATCCTCTAGGTCTCACCAGCAGCTTAACGGGCGACCTGCGGCCTTTGCTTCCGTTTGCCGTGGAAAGGCACATGACAATTCTCGAGATTTACGCTCTGGACGCTCTGCTAGCTTACGATCCGAATTATTGCGTGCTCACAGTCCCGGACACAGGAGTTTGCACCACGGGGAGTGTTTCGATAGCACCGACAGATCAGCCGCCGACCGATTTGCCATCGCAGGATCAGTATCCATATTTTCAAGCTGTGGGGCAGAGCGGACAAACAGGCGCTACGGGCGACGGATCGTATGCTTCGACCATCAATAGCACACAAGGAGCGCACTAGGGAACGCCAGCGGCCAGAGACGTTTATGCCAGTCGCTAACGATGATTCGCTCCACTCTCTAAGACGATTTTTTCTCGCTTTGTGTTTCAGGTTGCTTCGCAGGCTTAGCCGTTGGCTCTTTGCGCTTTTCATCGGCATCGACGGAGTACAGCATGTAATGGTCGAAGCTGTGGCGGCGGTAATAGCGGTGCTTTCGAAAATCGAAATAGATTTCGGCACTCTTCGGCAGCCAAAGAGTCGTATTTTTCTTGGGGAACGGAATCGGTCCGTACTCGACGACCTGGTGCTCGCCAAGGAGTTGAATTTCGGGCATCGGTTTCACTAACTCAGCCTCAATGCGAACGATCTGGAATTTGTCGGCGCTGATCCATGCTCTACCTTTCAGAGGAACGGAGCGAATCTGGTTGCCGACTTTGTAGCTGTGCATGCGGTTCGGACGGTCTTCGCGCTGCCGGAAGTGGACCAGCCAGGTAGCCTGTCCCCGCCAGTCCCCAAGACCTTCACAGATCATGTCGAAATTGTCCCGCATATGAGGATGGAAAACCAAAGCGAGGGCGGCGAATCCAGTGCTCGCGATCTGGTCCGGGTATCCGGCGAGGGAGAGCTTGTCCGCACGATATTCGTCTACGGCAAGAAAACCGGGCTGAGGTTCGGAGATTGACGCGACGTAGTTGTATTTGCGCGTCTCCGTACGGATGGGAATGCCGTAGGTGTCGAGTGCCTGGTGGAACAAATCTTCAACGGCGGCGAAGCGCGCCACGTCTCCAACCAACTCCTGAACACGCTGTCCGGATTGCTCGATCACCTGAGAGGTAGGACACGCGACGGAAGCTGCGATTGCAGGCTTGATGTCATCCACACCAGGAGGCTGCCAGGATTTCACCGAGAGTCCGGGAGCCGGCAAGGCGGCGAGAGGGTCGACACCCGGAAGGTGAACCTCGGCGACCGACGCCGCTGGCGTTTCCGATGGATTCGTGTTGCGATCGTTGATCTCCGCGACCAGCGAACGAACTTGCCCTGCCATGGGGTGACGCGGAGACTGTTCCAGAAATTCATTCAGAGCTCGAACCGCCTCCTGGTCATGACCGAGTCCGACGAGCGCTTCTCCGAGGACGAGCTGCGCGGAACTCGCCGCGTCCTTTCCTTTACTGATCGCAGTCTGCGCCTCATCGCGAGCTTTGTCGTAACTCTTCTGCCGAAGATACGCGTCTGCCAGCAGATTGTGAGGAAGCCAATTGTCGGAATCGGCGAGCACGGCCTGCTCCAGCGCGGACCGGGCTGCCGGATAATCCTCACGTTCCAGGCCGGTCCGGCCGAGGAGGGTTAAAGCCTGAGCATTGTGCGGGCTCAGATTTGCGGCGGTCCCCAAGTAGCTACCGGCTTGCGAGAAGTCCTTTTTCTGAAAGTACAAATAGCCAAGCAGAAAGTTAAGATCGGGACTGGAGGGAGCGAGCTTGTAGGCTTCGTCCAATTGCTTCTGCGCAGCGGTCAGATTATTCGATTTGAGTAGGGAGACAGCTCGCTTGGCCTCCTTACGAGCCTTGGGAGACATCACTGTGTCCGCGAGGTCGAGATTGATAGCCGCGGGATCTCGATGCAGCACGATTTCAATTTGCGACGGCCGCAGTGAGTTGAGCACGGGCATTTCCTTGTGAACGCTGAGATATCCAACCGCGCTCACTTCTACGTCGTAATTGCCGAAGGGAACATCCGTAAATATGCCTTGGGCTGTGTCGTCGGTGGTTTGCCAAGTGGCTGAATGGTCCGCCTGATTTACGAGCTTGAGAATCGCTTGCCGGTCAAGATGAGCGCTGCTCCGTTCGGCGAAGACGGTGAAGACGAGCACTCCGGTACCGGGGGCAGTGTTGTAGGAGACGGAGAAATCCTGGAGGGGACGCGCGTCGTTCAGCCCACCCCGTTGCGCCAGCGTGGTGGAAGCGATCAAGCAGATCAAACAGAGCAGGAACGGCATGGCTGAAAAACGCATAGCATTGGCGCGCCTGCAAGTCATAGCAAAATCCGTGGAGCAGTTTGGCACAGGGATAGGGGAGGGTCAATCGGAATGGTACGCAAATGTAGCTTTGGCGGGGATTAGGGGTTGGTTCCGGATTCTCCATGAGAAGTCGATTCTTTGTCTTCTGCGGATTTTGCTGCGTTTCCGTGGGATGGATCTGCATCCTCGTCGCCGTTGCTTTTCAGAATGTATTGGACGATGACAGAGATCCGACGGTTGGCGGGATCGAGAGGCGCGTCCGGCTTGCGCAGTCGCTGGTCTGCGAAGCCCCGGACCTGAGTGACTTGGTCGGCTCGGATGCCGTTGGCTTGCATGACGCGGCGCGCGGCGTTGGCCCGATCCGACGAGAGCTCCCAGTTGCCGTAGGTGGCGGATGGTGCGTACGGCTGAGAGTCGGTGTGCCCTTCGATCGAGAGCTTGTTGGGAAGTTTGCCGAGTTCCTGAGCCAGAGTGATCAGCAGATCGGCGCCTTCCGACTTGAGCTCGGCACTGCCGCTATCGAAGAAAGTGCCGCTGGCGGACTCCGAGAGTTCGATGCGAAGGCCCTCGGTCGTGACTGTCATTTCAATGTGACTCTGCAGCTTTTCGAAATCGGACACCTGCTTCATGGCCTGCTGCAGTTGTTCCTTGAGCTTCGGCATATTGTCACGCGTGAGGACGAAGTTTTCCCCGGCACCGATCATGTTAGAGCCGACTTTTTTCGACGTGCCCGTGGGATCTTTGAAATATCCACCAACTGCTTCCTGTACTTGCTTGCTGCTGTTGAGGAGCCAGAGGACGATGAACAGAGCCATCATGGCGGTGACGAAGTCGGCATATGCAACTTTCCAGGCGCCACCATGGTGGCCTCCGTGGCCGCCTTTCTTTTTCAGGATGATGATCGGGCGAGTTTTGTCCATAGTTCCCACGCGCGGGGCCTTACGATGCTGGCGCCGCGGCGGCGGCACCTCCGTGACGACACGCCTGCTCGAGTTCCTTGAACGAGGGGCGCACATGCCCGGGCACGGCGCGTCGCGCGACTTCTACGGCCATGATCGGAGCGCTACCTTTCAGAAACGAGACCATCAAGACGCGCATTACATAGAGAAAAGCGTGTTCCTCTTCCGCGGCTTTAGTCATGTTGGCTGCGATTGGGCCCACCAATCCGTAGCAAAGCAGAATCCCGAGAAAAGTGCCGACGAGGGCAGCGGCCACTTTGTGGCCGATTTCTTCCGGAGGTCCGCCGAGGGCGCCCATCGTGATCACAACGCCAAGAACCGCGGCCACAATACCAAGACCGGGAAGCGAATCGGCCATCGTGCTGAGAGCAGCGGTCGGCTGCGTGGCATCGTTGTGGTGGACTTCCAAGTCGAGATCGAGCATCTGGTCAAGATCAAAGGCATCAACTCCAGTGACAGCCATGCGCAGCGAGTCACACACAAAATCGCGAACGTGATGGTTTTTCAAGAATGCGGGATTTTTAGAAAACACGGGACTTTTTTCAGGCTCTTCGACGTCAGCCTCCAAGCGCCATCAATCCTTCTTTCCGCGCCTTATTCAGCAGGTCATACATCATTTTCAGAGTGTCGATATAGGTTTGTTTGCCAAATTTACTGCTACCGAAGACGCCGCCGATTCCGCCGGCAATCTTCTTGATGATGTGGAGGGGGTTGGCGACCAGCAGAGTGCCGATGGCGGCGCCACCGATGATGATCAATTCTGCGGGCTGGATCAGGACTTTCAAGTTGCCGCGTTCCATGAGATAGCCAGCAACGATGCAACCGAACACGATTACGATGCCGATAATCGCAAACATTCCTAACTCCCGAGCGGGTTGGCGGCCCTGGTAGAAGACTGAGCGCGCCACGCCGACGTTGCCTCGAGCGACTTCTGGGCGCGTTCAATCAAAGATTCGAGTGTCTCGTCGGGTTGGATGATGGCTTCGCCGATTGAAACGGGGAGGGAGCGGCGCTCTCCCCACCACTCGATACCTTCGCTAGCAAGCGTGCGGCGCACGCGTTCGCGCACTACGGACAGCGATTCATCGCGGCAGCCATTCAGAATGACGACAAACTGATCGTCAGCCCAGCGTCCAACGAAGTCGGTAATCCAAACAGCGCTTTCGAGTGTGCGTGCTACGACGCGAAGCAGCGATGAGGCGGGTTCCGGGCCGAGGCTGGCACGAAAACGAGGCAATTCTTCGACGCGGAAGAAAAGCAGTCCAAAAGGAATCTGAACCTCAATAAAGGACGCATGGGCTTGCCGCAGATGGGATTGCATCATGGCATGGCTGGCCACTCCCGTCACTGCGTCGGTGCAATCGCTGAGTTGCCTGCGGATCTCACCGCGATCCGGATTGCAGGCCTGCTGGAGATTCTCGAAGGTTTCCACCGCGCCGATGATTGAACCGTGCTGGTTATGAACCGGAACAGCGCGAATGCGGACCGGGACTTCGTGTCCGGCCTTATGGTGCAGAAATCCGGTGGCCAGTGCAGGTCGCGCCGTCTTCATCGCGATTGCGATCGGGCACTCTTCGCTGCAGAACTCGCAGCCGGGTTGGTCGCAATGTAGAAGCGGTTCGCCAATGCAAGAGTGGCCGACAACTTCGTGCCGCAAGTGTCCCGTGATGCGCTCTGCTCCGTCGCTCCAGAGCACGATATTTTTTTGCATGTCGATCAAGCACAAGCCGATCGTCAGGCTTTCCAGAATGCTGCGATAGATTTCAGAGTCGTCAAAAGAGAACATCTGGACCGCCGCAGAAAAATTTAGGCTATGAGGAATATCGGCAGAATCCACAGGGACTTCAAGTGGTCGGCCGCCGCGTGTTTTCTGTGAAAGTTCGCGAACTGCCATAATTTTAACAAGATAGGGGAGTGGCACTTTTCGGGTAGTATGGCCCGGAAGTGCCATAGGCAGGAGTTTAGGCCCGTTTTATTTTCTTGGGTGAGCAGTTCTGGGGGAGGGCTGCCCGGGCGTCCTGGACTCGAAAGAGTTCAGGACGCTCGTTATTTTTGGGTGAAATCTCAGAGGAATCAATTCGTAGAGATGGTGAAGTTGACTGTAACCTTAGCGACCGTTTCTACGGTGTCTTGGCCCTCATAGTGCGGTTTAAAGTGCCATTGCTTTACCGCCTCGCGTGCGGCTCCAGCCAGGATTGGTGGTCCACTTAGAACGCGAAGATCCTGAATGTGCCCGTCGCGGCTGATCATCGCGAGCAGGATCACGGAGCCCTGAACTTTCATCTGGCGCGCCAGTAGAGGGTAACCGGGCTTGGCCGGTTCGTTCACCACTTCTGAAGTGTCAGCCGACATTTGCACGCGCTCTGCGGCATTGTCGGTGACCTTAGCGGCCGCTTCCTCGGGGATCACGGGAGGGTTGTCGGCAATTACGTCCTGGGACTCGGGCTGTACGTCAACCTGCACCGCATCGGTAGTGGGCCGCAGTTGTCGATGCGAATCTCCCGCAACTACTTCGACTTCGAGCGGCGGAAGCACGGTTCGGGTGGCAGTGGCGACAATCGGCGGGGTGGAAGCAGCAGGCTCCGCAGACGCGGTTAATTGCGGCTTGCCCGAATGAGATCTTTTCCGAGAGGATCCGGGTTGCGTCGAGGGAGCCTGCGCTGACGCGGCTACAGCAACCGGCTGATCGGCTTGGTCCTCTGCGTCCTGCGTATCGGGAAACCAGAAATCGCGGTCGTGATAGAGAACGAAAACGAGCGCGATTAAAAGCAGACTGAGGGCAGCCGCCATCAAACGCCGCTGCTTCGGTTCCTGCGACGAGTTGGGCGAAGGCGAAGACAAACGATCGCCAGATTCGGAAATTAAAGTCTTAGACTCGAGCATCGCTGACAACCTGGGACGATGGTTGAAAACTGCAGTGCATAGTATGCGCTGAAAAGCACCGAAAAACCACAAAATCAAGGGATCCTGCGTTACTCAGTTGGACCTTACCAAAGTCACTTGCGAACAACATGATATCTTGACGCCGTAACTTTTTGCAGTTTCTCGAATCCTATGGGAAAGAGTTTTGCTGCAGTGGGGAAGGTATGGAGCCAGAGAACACTAAGCCCGATCATTCGGAGAAAACCGAAGCGAAGAGCGTCGAACCGGAAGTTGTGAATCGGGAAGTCACGCAGGAAGCAAACGCAGAGTCGCAGACAGCTTCGCCTGTCATTGTTCGGCCCGCAGATCGAGATCGCACGATCAGTGATCGGCAACTCTCTAAGGTCTCCCGCAGGGAATTGCTGAAACTCTCTCCTTTGCTCCTCTTGGGAGCATTTGCCATCCCGAGCCTTCAAGAATCCTTGCTTAAGAAGGGATTGGGTTTCAGCGATTGGGCTTCAGCGCGCCTGTTCCGGCAGCGGCATCTTGCGCAGACATTTGCGGATTCCGAACTTACTCCCTTCGAGAAATTTCCTATCAACGACTATGACGTCGACGATCCCGGCGTGAATTTTGAGAACTGGACTCTCACCGTTAGTGGAGCGGTGCAAAGGCCGGGTGATTACAAACTCGATCAGATCAAAACCCTGGCGAGGTTTCGACAGAACACCCGGCACGTGTGCGTAGAAGGTTGGGATGTAGTCGGTCGATTCGGAGGTGCGAAACTTTCCGACTTCCTGAGCATGATCGGAGCCGACATGTCGGCGCGATTTGTGACGGTGGGCTGCGCTGACGATTACTACGAATCTCTGGATATGGCGACTGCACTCCATCCGCAGACACTTCTTTGTTACGAGATGTATGACAGGCCGCTTACGCGCGAGCATGGTGCTCCGTTGCGGCTGAATATTCCCACCAAGATCGGATACAAGCAAGCCAAGTACTTGACTGACCTGAAAATAACGAACGTTTTGCAGAAGGTCGGTTATTGGGAAGATCAGGGGTATTCGGAGTTTTACGGATTGTGAAGGAGCGTTTCAAGGTTTTGAAACTTCGACGCCTTCCGCGCAACCTTCGAGAAACTCTGCAACCTTGAAACGTTGAAACCTGAAATCGTGGGAGTTCACATGAGCGGTACCGTGGTCGAGATCGTTCGGACAAAAGGCGAGGAGACCGAGTCGATCGGTCGTGCTGCATACGAGCATCCGCTTGTTGTGCGGCTGTGCCATTGGCTTAATGCGATTTCGCTGTTCGTCATGGTCGGCAGCGGGCTGCAGATTTTTCGCGCGTTTCCCAGCTTCGGCGCCAAGATTCCACAGAAAGACTTGTTGAACTGGCCGAAGGCCTTCGCCATCGGTGGATGGCTCGGCGGAGCGCTGCAGTGGCATCTAACGTTCATGTGGATTTACATCGCGACCGGGATCGTTTATCTCGCCTATCAACTCTTCAGTGGTAACTACCGGCAAGTGTTGTTCTCGCCTCGCGACCTCCCTGGAGTTTGGCCGATGGTGCGCCATTACTTCTTCTTCGGTCCAAAGCCTGAAGTCCGGGAAGCATACAACCCGCTACAGAAGCATGCTTACACGACGGTGATTGGACTCGGCGTTCTGTCAGTTCTGACAGGCATCGCCGTCTGGAAGCCAGTGCAGTTTTCATGGCTGGCATGGCTGATGGGCGGGTTCCATTGGGCGCGATTGTGGCACTTCCTGGTGATGTGGGCGATTTTGGCGTTCGTGTTCGGACATCTGGTGATGGTGATTCTGCACGGCTGGAATAACTTCGTTTCCATGCTGACGGGTTGGAAGAAAGATCCAGAGTACTGAAGCGGCGGAGCGAGATGGCCGAACCGAACTTGGTGCTGAACAATCCGGGGTCCGACACCACACGCGAGCAGGACCTGATCGCGCGCGTGCAACACGGGCAAACGGAATTGTTCTACGAGCTAGTACGGCCTTATGAACGCCGGGTGTACGCAGCGGCGCTGGCGATTCTCAGAAACGAAAGCGATGCCGAGGATGTGGCGCAGGAGGCGATGCTGAAGGCGCTGGCCAACATCCGTCAGTTTCGAGCGGAAGCGCGCTTCAGTACGTGGCTGATTCAGATTACCGTCAACGAGGCGCTTATGCGGCGAAGAAGGGAGCGAACGGTGGTGATGGAAGGAATCGATGACCGACGCGACGAAGAAGGTGAATATACGCCGCGCGACTTCGCCGATTGGCGGGAAATTCCTTCTGAGGCCCTGGAGCGCAAGGAAGTGCGACAAAGGTTGGCGGACGCTCTCGCGACCTTGGATCGAAAGTATCGCGATGTTTTCGTCCTGCGAGACATGGAACAGTTGAATATTCAGGAGACATCGGAAGCGCTGGGAATCTCCGTGGCGTCCGTGAAGACGAGGCTGCTCCGGGCGCGGTTGATGCTGCGCGATCTGCTCGCGGGAGGGTGGGAGCGAGGCTGGTTCAGCCGCTTGCCATTCGAGAAGGGAAGCAAGCCATGGTAGATAGGCAAGAGTTGAAATGCGAACACGTGTGGCGCGAGATTTCCAACTATGTTGAAGGCGATGTTGACGCCGGGTTACGCGCAGCGATGGATGAGCATTTCAAGACATGTCAGAAGTGCAAGTCGGTGCTCGAAGGAACGCGTAACGTAATCGAACTCTACAGTGACGAGCGGATGATTGAGGTTCCGGCGGGGTTTGGCCGGAGGCTGGAGCGAAGACTGGAACAAGGAGCTCGCGCTAGGGCAAGCGGATGGTCGACCTGGTCTGCCTGGCTGGTCCCCGTCGCGGCTCTGGCATTGATCGCGGGCGGAGTAAGAATCGCGAGTTCGTCGACAATCCCGCATCCGCTTCAGTCCGAGCATGCGCAACCGGGACGCGATATTCCTCCGGATATGTTGGTGATTGTGACGGCCGGTGCGAAAGACTTTCATGCTCCCGGCTGCGGCGTTATTCACAACAAAGACACAGAACGGACCTTGACCGCGAAAGAAGCTATCCAGCAGGGATATGTTCCTTGTGTCAGATGCTTGAGGAAATATCTGGAGACCGCCGAACTCGGTCACACCTCTCTTGAGATTGAGGCAAATACATCTCGCGACGCCGACGAGGAAGACGTGAGGGCGCGAAAATGAGGTGGAACGGGGATGGAACGAAGAATGGCGCGGGCTAAGTAGTCCCGCGCCGCAATCTCGGGCGAGACTTAGTTGTTCTTCATTTCGTCTTTCTTGGAGTCGTCCTTTTTCATGTTGTCGTTCTTCATGTTGTCCTGCTTCATGTCGTCTTTCTTCATTTGATCTTTCTTCGCGGACTTCTTACTCTTCTTGTCGTTCTTCATCTGATCGTTCTTCATGGTGTCATGTTGGGCGTCGTCTTTCTTCATGTTGTCTTGCTTCATCTGGTCTTGCGCGAAGGCAGCCATGGAAGCCGTCAGAACACACGTGAGCATTAGACTGCTAAAAGCCTTTTTCATAGTTTCTCCTTTGGAAAATTTCGGTGCGCGGCAGTTGTCCTGCCTGCGGTCACAGATGAGATTGGTAAGGCTGCGGGAAGTTACAGCGGAAAACTCAAGCTATGAATTCCTGCGCAACGAGTCGAAGATTTTCAACAGGCCAGTTGGTCGCGAGTGATCTTCAGTCCGGGCAAATTTCCGAGAACAGTGACTGCCACCGATTCCGTCTTGAAGAATTCATTTGCCAGGCTCGTCAGATCCTCGGCCGTGACGGCCTCGATGCGAGCAATCAGTTCGTCGAGATCGTAGAAGCGGTCGAAATACATTTCCTGCCGGGCGAGATTCGACATGCGCGATGTGCTGGACTCCAGCGACAGCATCAGGCTGCCCTTGAGTTGGGCTTTCGAGCGGCGCAATTCCTCTTCCGGCACCGTGTCAGTCTTTAGCTTGCGGAATTCGCCTACTACTGAATGCACGACCTTGGCCGCGGACGCGAGCGAAGTACCGGCATAGACGGCCAGGCAGCCCGTATCGCGGTAGGGATTGAGGTCGCTGTAGATCGAGTAGGCAACGCCCTGGCGCTCGCGGATGTTCTGGAAGAGTCGCGAACTCATGCCTCCGCCGAGAAGGGTATTGAGAATGTATCCCGCGTGGCGCTTCTCGTGTGCGATCGGATGCGCGGGTACGCCCAGGCACAATTGCACTTGTTCGAGAGATTTCTTATTGCGAAGCGTGATGCGGGAAACAATCTTCGGAGCCGACGAATGGAAGCCATTGCTCATCGGCTTCATATGCTCAAATTGCTTCGTCACCAATTCAACGAAGCGGTCGTGATCGAGATTGCCGGCAGCCGAGACGATGATATTGCCCGGGGCGAAGCGGTGAGCATAGGCATCGAGAATCGGCTCGCGCTCAAAACGTTTAACCGTTTCCTTCGTGCCGAGAATCGGCTTTCCCAGAGGATGATCCTTCCAGAAATTCTGTGTGAAGATTTCGTGGACAAGATAGTCGGGGTTATCCGCGTCCATCTTGATCTCTTCCATGATCACGCCGCGCTCGCGGGTGATGTCGGCGGCATCAAAAACCGGGTTCAGGACGAGGTCGCTTAGGATGTCGAGCGCCGTAGGAACATGCTCGTCGAGCACTTTGACGTTGAAGCAGATGCATTCCTTGGCGGTGAAGGCGTCCATATTGCCGCCGATGGAGTCGACCTGCCGCGCGATTTCCTCTGCCGTACGGTGCTTGGTCCCTTTGAATACCATGTGCTCGATGAAGTGGGAGATACCGTTCCACTCCGGAGCTTCATCGCGGGAACCAGTCTGCAGCCAGATACCTATCGAGGCCGAACGAATATGCTGCATCTGTTCGGTGATGACGGTCAGCCCATTGGGCAGCTTTTGACGACGAATGTTCCGTACTTCTTTAGACATTGCTCTCTTCAGTTAGGCTAAATTCGGTAACCTTAGGAATGGAATCCGGTGAACTCATTTCTATTCTGACACAGGGGGGATCGGCGTGCGAGAATAGTTTAGTTGTTTAGAATCAATCGGTTATCATTGTTTCGCTGAAGGTCGCCGAGTCGGATTTGCACTCGGACTGTCGTTAATCTGACAATTGAAGGAATCTATGGCGGATCGCACACAAGTCGCGTTGCTCGGACAGGATCGGGCAGAACTGAGCTCGCTGGTAGAGAGTCTTGGCGAGCGGCCCTATCGGGTCAAGCAACTGCTGGATGCGGTTTACCGGCAGCGGGTGGAGTCGATCGAGCAAATCTCGACCTTATCGCAACCCGTTCGTCAGAACATGCTGGAGACGGGTGTCTCCATCGGACTCCCCGAGATTGAGCAGCGATTCGTGTCGCAGGATGGCACCGTTCGGTATCTGATTGCGTTCGCTGACGGACAGAGCGTTGAGACTGTCTGGATGCCCGAAGGTGATGGCGGAGAGGCGGGGGATGGGAGCGAAGCTGGCGACTTGGCAGAGCGATTCGCCGAGAATCCGGGCGGGAGCGCGGAAGAGGCCCAGGTTGCTTCGAAACGCCACCCTAGTCAAACCCAAGGTCAGAACCAGGGACGATCGACGATTTGCATTTCCAGCCAGGTGGGATGCGCCGTGGATTGCCAGTTTTGCCTGACCGCGCTGCTGGGAGTGAAACGGAATCTGACGGCGGGTGAAATCGTGGGCCAGGTCTGCGCGGTGCTAAAGGACCAAAACGTTTCGCCTCCACAGGATCGCATCAACCTGGTTTTCATGGGGATGGGAGAACCGTTCCTCAACTACGACAACTTCACGAAGGCTGCGCGCCTGCTGGTGGAAGAAGTCGGCATCGCGGAACGACGCATGACCGTGTCGACGGCGGGCATCGTGCCTCGGATCCACGATTTTGGCGGAGAAAAAATCCGGCCGAAGTTGGCGATTTCCTTAAATGCTTCTAATGATGCATTGCGCACACAGCTGATGCCGCTGAATAAGAAGTGGAATCTGGAAATGCTGATGGCGGCGGCGAGGGCGTATCCGCTGCGTACGCGGGAATGGATCACTTTTGAGTACGTACTGCTTGGCGGCGTGAACGACGAACCCGAGAATGCGAGACAGGTCGTCCAGTTGTTGCAAGGACTGCGCTGCAAAGTAAATCTGATTGCACTTAATCCGGGCCCCGGGATCGACTTTGCGACGCCAGAGGCGCAGCGCGTGGCGACTTTTCAAACAATTCTACGCGACGCTGGAATCCCTGCATTTGTGCGGCGTCCGCGCGGGCGCGACATCTACGCGGCGTGCGGACAGCTCAAGCGTACGGTCGAGATTGCCACAGCACCGGCACGGTAGCGTCTTTACTCTTGGCAGGAACGAACTCAGCTGCGGGCAATTCCACTTGCAGCAGCACGGCACCAATCTCTGTGTATTCACACGAGAGGAGTCCGTGATGTTCCTGAAGAATTCCCTGACAAGCGCTCAAGGCCAAGCCGTCTTCGGAATGGGCGAGTGCTCCTGCAACAGACTGATCGGCGGAGCGTGCCGCCTCGGTGACGATGCGGAGCACGCAGCTGCCGGCGCGCCGCTCTGAGCTTAGAGTCAGCACTCTGCCTCCGTGCTCGCTCAAAACGTGCAGGCTATTCGCCAGGAGTTGCAGACATACCTGAAGCAGTTGATTGGAGTCCCCTAAGACTTTGGGTAACGACGTATCGAACTGCGTGCGAACTTCAACTTGAAGAGCCTCCCATTGGGGTTGTGTCAGCTTGACGGCGGTGCGCGCCAGCGTATTGAGATCGAGTGGAGTCTTGGGAGCAGGCGACTGTCGGGCAAAACTGATCAGGCTGGCGACTAACGATTTGGTGCGCCGAACATATTGGCCGATTTTTGCCGCCAGTGGTTGCTGTTCGACGCTAAGCGGAGTATTTAACAGCAAGTCGGAATAGCCCAGCATAGCAGTGATCGGATTGTTGAGTTCGTGAGCCGCGCCGCCCACAAGCTGCGCAACGGATGCCAGTTTCTCGGACTGAAGAATCTGCGCCTGTAGGCGCTGCAGATTGTCGAAAGAGTCACGGGAGCTTTCCAGCAACCGGATCAATTCGCGATCGAGCGTCCGCTGACGGACGAAGACCATGATGCCCATCAAGAAAGCGGCAAGCAGCGTCAGAGCGAGACGGAAGACCCGGATTCGCGGCGGAACTTGCTCCTCTGACATGGCCCACGCAGCGAACAGAGGCAGAGAAAATACAGCAATCATGCTGAAACGCGCTACCCACACCCCATACACGGTGGAACCGCTCGCAGGGACAGCATCCGGCTTCTCGGCCTGGCTGCGTAGACCGATCCAGGTGAGCCAAGCCATGGCTGCGACGAGCGGGATGTCGTAGAGACTGCCGCTGTAATAAGATTTGCGGGCGATCGCCGAGTTCGCCAATGTGGACCCGGCTGAATAGCAGAGGTTCATGCCGAACAGCGCCGCGTAAAGCTTCCTCCATTGTCCTTGGCTTGTGATCCAACTGGCCACTAGGCCGGCCAACAAAGCGAGCTTTTCTGCTAGATAAACGTCGTTCAAATTGCTGTTATAGGCTGCCACGTCAGGCATCACGTACTGCCACGGCATGACGATCAAAACGTAAAGATAAAACCACCACACGAGCAATAGCGCGAAATCAAGTTGTCCCACGCGGGCCGCATATTCGTCGCGCGGAACATGCGGGCGTAGAGCCAAAGCCGCCATCGGCGGCACAATGTGGAGAAAAAGAACTACGTCCCAGGTGCAAAGATCGGGTACGTCACGGCGCAACAGAACTTCGGAGTAGGTCCAAAAAACTTGATAAGCAAGCCAGAAGCCAGTACCTAATGTGAGGAGCCACCAGAACAGCCGAACTCTCCCGTGCGAGCGCCATGCGACAAGCGCGAATGCAGCAGTTCCCGACGCCAACAAGAGCGACTGGACGATGTCGCTGAACGCGGTGAGAGTGAAGGATTGCGGCATGACGAGAGCCGCTAAGATCAAAGCGGCAAGCATGCCGCCGGTCAGCGCCAACCAGAGATAGGATCTCTTGCTCAAAGGCACACGTCCTCAGCGGACATTTTAGAGTGGTTTGCTCGTGAACTGAGGTTACTCTGGTAATCTAGTCCCAAGCGATCACAAAAGAGATTCCCGGACCGACGAGACAGTGTCCAGAGTCTCACTTGCCGTTAAGCTACTCTTATTCAATAATGTGCAGCTAACCGCCTCGCCCGTGGAGACCCACGCGATTGAATCCTCACGTTGAGCGCTATCGACAGTCGTGGCGACTCAGAATCCCGCAGGATCCTGGGGAAACGCGCCGCATTGAGCGGTGGCTGGCAACGGCACGCGTCTTTTTAGCAGCTTCAACATTAGTCGCGATACGCTACGACCCCACTGAATTGGGCCACTCCTGGGCTGCCTATGGACTGTTCGTGTTTTACATGGCGAACGGGATCCTGATTTTGATGCTCCTGCGCAGGCGGGAGCGTTCGACGGCAGCGTTCCGGTTTCTGGTGCATTGCGGCGACATTCTGTGGCCCGCCGTGATTTCAGTTTTTGCGGAAGGGCCGAGAACTCCATTTTTCCTCTTCTTCTTTTTCGCCTTGGCGGCGGCGGCGTATCGCTGGGGCCTGTGGGAAACCATGGGCACGGCTGTGGCCGAAGTGGTGCTGCTGTGGATTGAGAGCTTTGTTGTTCTCCATGTGTGGCCGCAGGGTTCGTTGCCCCTGCGCGCATTGACAGGCCTTCACATTAACGTCAAGGCATTTGAGCCAGAGCCGCTGTTGATGCTCTCGGTTTACCTGATTGTGATGGGGATCCTCTTGGGCTATCTGGCGGAGCAGCAGAAGCATCTGCGGGCCGAAAAGGCCCTGGTGACTGGCATCCTTTCGAGAGTAAGGGTTGAGCTGGGATTGACTGGCACCGTTCAACAGATCTTCGGTGAACTCATTTCGATGTACCGCGCCTCCGGGGTGATGGTCGCTTCCCAGGAGATCCATAGCGAGCGCGTCTTTGTCGGAGAGTTGATTAATTCCAATGGCCGCGCTCCCGCCGAGTTCCGATGGCTGGAATCCGGTTCGCGCGACGCGAATACCTACTTGGAGGATTTTCCCGGCGAAGTCTGTTACGCATCGATCAAGGGAGATCGGTGGAACACGCTCGCGATCGATGCCGGTGGCAACTTGGTTCCGGTGGACAATACCGCCCCCATTTCTCAATTGCGAACCGCCCATTCCTTTGATTCCTTGGTCGCAGTTAAGTTCTTGTTCGGGAGCGAATGGAGAGGGAGAATTCTTCTTTTCAATCCCTCGTGGCGGGGCGACAAGCAGGAAGAACTCCGTTTTCTGCTTGATTTGGTGCATCAGGTTGGACCTGCGATTTACAACGTTTATCTACTCCACCGGTTGCGGCGCCGGGCTGGTGCCGCGGAGAGAGCGCGTTTTGCGAGAGAGTTGCACGATGGCGCCGTGCAGTCGCTCATTGCGGTCGAGATGCAGGTGGATGTGATTCGCCGTCAGGCCGAGGCAGACAAGCCTATCGGCAGCGAGTTGGGCCGTATTCAGGGGCTGCTGCGTGAAGAAGTCCTGAAACTGCGTGAGCTCATGCAGCAGATGAAGGCGATTGATGTTGATTCCCAACGTCTGCTAGGGGTTCTGAACGACACGGTCGAACGCTTTCAACGCGAGACCGGAATCAGTGCGCGCTTTGTCACCGATCTGGTGGAATTGGACATGCCGCAGAGGGTTTGCCGTGAAATCCTGCGAATTGTGCAAGAGGGACTGGTCAACGTTAGAAAGCACAGTGGAGCGCGGCATGCGCTTGGTGCGGCTGGGATCGAATGGCGAAAAGTGGAGTCTGACGTTGGAAGATGACGGGAAAGGATTCCCCTTTATAGGCCGATACAATCAAGATCGCATGGATGAGGATGGCAAAGGGCCTATGATCATAAAGGAACGCGTGCGTTTGATTGCCGGCGAACTCACTGTAGAATCAAATCCCGGACAGGGAACGCGGCTGGAAATCACCGTGCCACGAAACGGGGACGTACCGCATGAATTTTAGAAAGACACAGCAAGTTCGCTTGGTGATCGCTGACGACCATCCAATTTTCCGCGATGGATTGCGACGACTATTG
Organism: uncultured Acidobacteriota bacterium; assembly: GCA_963787685.1. GTDB lineage: Bacteria > Acidobacteriota > Terriglobia > Terriglobales > Acidobacteriaceae > Sulfotelmatobacter. The sequence goes on along the minus strand of CAWBED010000012.1, from coordinate 310,839 downwards.
GAGGCCGAAGCCGACCTGAAGGTTTTGGGCGAGGCCTCGGATGGCGCCGAAGCGGTAAAGTTAGCCCGTCAGTTGAAGCCGGATATTCTCCTGCTAGATCTGTCGATGCCCAAGCACCCTGGCTTGGAGGCATTGCGAGAGCTAAGCGTTCCAGCGAATGCCACTCCCGTGCGAGTGATCTTACTGACTGCGGCGGCGGAAAAGAGCCAAATCGTCGAAGCGTTGCAACTGGGCGCCCGTGGAGTCGTTCTGAAAGACTCCGCTACTCAATTACTTCTGAAAGCGATTCAAACCGTGATGGCGGGCGAATATTGGGTGGGACGCGAGAGCGTTTCCAATCTCGTGCAGTATCTACGTACTCTCATGCAGTCGTCTCATGACGAGGCCCGCCAGAAGAAGTTTGGACTGACTCCGCGCGAACTTGAGATTGTTTCCGCGGTCGTTGCCGGGTACTCCAACAAAGAAATCGCAGAATATTTCAAAATTAGTGAAGATACGGTGAAGCACCATCTGAGCAATATCTTCGACAAATTGGGAGTGTCGACTCGACTGGAACTGGCGCTCTTTGCTGTGAATCAGGCCCTACCGCTGAAAAGCATTGCCTGACAGCAGGTTACGGGTGGGCAAGCTGTAGCACTTACGGGCCATTGGCTCCTCAGCGGCCCGGATTTACCATATTTCATACGGACCCGCCTATACGCGAAACACAGTGTAGGTGCGTCTGTGCCCTTGGATTCAAAATCAGGGGTCAGTAATGGAAATGAGGAGCCCAGTGGCAAAACGTCTTCAACAGCTTTGGAATGATGAGAGCGGCCAGGACATCGCAGAATATGCAGTTATGCTCGCAGTGATTCTGGTGATCGTCGTTGGAACCATCCGTCTCATCGGTTCGAATGCCAACAACGTGTTTTCGCAAGTTGGAAGTTCGATCCAATAGCTAGAGCCCGCCGTTTGCGTAAAAGCTAGCGAACGGTCGCGGCCAGACTTCGGCCTTTTCCTGTCCTAATAGCTAGAACTCCGAGCAATTCCACCCGGTTGGCTTCACCACAAACTTACTTTGCTTCGTTGCCGGATGCAGGCGACGTCGTGGTGAGCGCCACTTTTTCCGTACCACTCGACAGCCGGGTGAGGTGCGGGAAGAATGGCGTGATCTCAAATTCCATTTTCTCGCGTGAGGAAGTGAGCGCGACCTGTTTCGCCTTGGAGAGCTCAACCTGATCGCTCCACGGGTCGACACGGATGCGGCCACCTAGTGGCAGAGCGGCGATCTGATCGAGTTTCTTCTGGTCCAGAGCTGGCGCCGAAGCGAGTAACGTCGACATGCGAACGCTCTTCGAGCCCGCGATGCCGTTGCCCAGGTGCGGACGAATCAAGTTCGGAAGATCGGGCGACTTTTGTTCCAGAGCCTTCAGGAAAAGACCAGCGTTTCCCAACTTGTCTTTGTAAGGAGAATTCTTCAGCAGTTCCAGCGCCTTGGTGTCGGCTGCTTCCTCATCTGCAGGATTGTGCCGGAAGTCCAGTCGCCGGAATGAATCCTGATCAGGGAAGAACAGCTTGTCGTTGAACGCTAACTTCGTGTCGAAGGGGTGGCCAAGCACGATGTGGGCCAGCTCGTGCGCCAGAACCGTTCCCAGCGAAGCCTCATCCGGAAGCACGTCGAGCAAACCGCGGCTGATGACAATCGTGTGACCGATAGTGAACGATTCAAGCGGCGAGGTCAGCAGCACGCGGCAGCGGACATCGCTCTGCAGGTCAATATTGTTTGTCACCAGCAGGTTGTTGACGACCGTGGCGAGCACCTTATCGACATCGCTCGGGGGCGCCAACAGACCGATCTTCTGCATACGCTCAATGGCATTCTCTTCCGCCTGCTGTTCCCACATTCGCTCTGCGACAACCGGAGTCGCGTCGGCTGCAGCGTCACTCTGATCTTTTACAGATTGAGGAGCGTCGACCAGAATCTGGGTGAACTCTTCGTTCTTGCCCAGACCCTTGAGATCGTAACCCCAGAGACGAGTCTGTCCTTTGAAGTGCAACGTCTTCGTCAAGCCAGTTTTAAGGTTAGATTCCTCGGTGTAGACGTATGCCGGAAGCCAAACTCCGGGACGCATGTTCAAGCGCCAGCTATCGAAGTGGAAGAAGAAATTGATCTTGGGTTGCGGATAGTAAGTTCCGTTGAAGCGAACGATGTTGTAGTCCTGGTCTTCAACCCAGATGCGGCCCATAAAGCGTGCAACTTTGTCGCCTTCTCTCGGCTGCACGTCAATGACAAGGCAGCGAACTTCGCCGAGGAACTCACGTCGAACAAAAGTGAACTTGTAGTATTTTTTCTGAAAATCGGTGTCGAGTATCACCATCTGGGCGAAGCCCATCGGGAGGAAATGCAGGGAGTACACACCGGTCAATTTCGCCATCATTCGATGGCCAAAACCAGGCTGGCCCACGAATGAAATGTCCTCTGGGCCCTGTGACATATCGAGCCGGCCAAGGAAATACTCATCGCTGATCGGCTCGGAGTATCCGGAGCTATCAGTTTTCAGATTTTGCAGATAAGTCTCTACCAACGGATGCATGTGACGCATCTGCGCGATAAAAAAGTGTTCCCGCTGCACGACGCGGTCGAGGACGTCGTTTAGGGTTGCGGCCGCTGGCGCCGATTCGGTGCCTTGAGCGGGCGCGGGGGAAACGGTTGCTGGCGCGGAAGGAGGCGCGGTGTCGGGAGCGGGAGTTTGTGAAGAGGGCGCCGCCGGTGCAGAACTCACGGCTGACTGGTCAGAAGTAGCTGCGCTAGAGGGAGTGTCCTGCGCGGCTAAGAAGGCACAGCAGGACAAAAGAAGGAGAAGCAATCCCGAGCTGGAACGACTGATTCGCATAAGAACCTTCAGGGAGTTTTGATCACGCCAATTGGAAAATGATATGCACGACGGCCGTCGAGTCAGAGGGTTGACCGTCTTTTAGCGCAGGCTTGAAGTGAATCTGTTCTGCAGCATGTACTGCTGCATCATCCAGACCGTGACCGAGCCCGCGAACGACCCTCAATACGCGTAATTTACCTGATGCTTCAAAAACAACTTCGAGAAGAACCTCGCCCTCGATCTTCTTGTTGCGAGCCTCTTCGGTATAGCTGGGAACTGGTTTCGAAAGGATTTCTGCCGGAACCATCCGTGCTGCTTGTGTCACTGGATGCGATTGTACCGTAGGCGGAGCGGGAACGTCGGCGTCGCCGAATCCTGACTGGCGCACCGGGCCCGCAGATGCAGTCCGAGCCGTGCCCGTGGCTACTCCACCGCCAAATCCTGTGCTGGCGACGACACCGCGAACACCATTTGCGCCGCCGGTGCCATTGCCGTTTCCGGGACCCGTGGGCATGTCGAATCCGCCCGCTTGCGCGATGTTTACCGCACGTGTCTGCGTCGTTTTAGCGGGTACGCCGTTTGGATCGCCAAATCCGCCGGTCTGCACCTTATCCGGCGCGCGGTCGATGGTTTGGGGCGCCGAACTCCCGGAGGAAAACACATTAGTCTTTACAGCCTGCTTGGGCATGACCGGAGCGGTGGTCGGTATCGGGTCCAGCTTTTTGGTCGTGGCAAGCTTTACTTCAGGAACTGGAGCCTCTTCAACGACCCGCGGTTTCGGCTGCGGCTGCGGCGCAGGCAAACGTAGAGCTGCCGGAGGCGGATCGAGCTTTGCCTCGATCACCGGTTTCGGGAGTTGGCGTTGCGGTGTGTGGTTGACCGGAACGGGCGTCGGAACCAGTTCGATCGCGTGGTAATCCTTCTTGGGTGCTTCGAGGATTTCAGGATGAAGCACCGGAATCCAGACAAGAATCGCAATGACCACAATTTGAGTTCCGTAGCTGAGGAAAAACTCATACCACGGAGCTCTCCACTTCGGAAGCGAAGAGAACAAGATTGAACCATCAGACTGCCGAGACGTCATAAGTAAGCCTGGTGCTTCAGGTGTAGCAAACACCGGTTAGTGTACAAAAGTTTCCCCAGTTTCCTGAGCGCCGGGAGGGCAGGGTTTCTAGAAGAAGTGTACTCTTCCGCTCTTGATATTGCACGACAGAGGCCATTCCCGACGCCATAAGTACAACGAGTAAACGCTTCACAATCAGAGTCTTACGTTCCTGAGGGAGGATCAAAATTTGATCTGGAACGCGCTTTATGCAAAAAACTACACTCGGCGAAGACAGATTTCCAACCGTATGGTCAAAGGGGAGGAAAAACCACGCGGAAATCTCTTTTCGCCGCTACGGTTTCGAGGGGCTGGCCGGATTATTGCTTTGCAGCAGCACCCACGTCGTAACTCCAATAACAGCTGCCCCACCAGCTCCGACGGCATAAGGTGAATTCAAAATTCCACCACCCGCTGCTGGAGCCGCGCCTGTCTGCCGCTTCTTGTTTTTCTTCTTTCCGTCCTGGTCATTGCTCCCGGAGGACGAATCATCGCGGGTCGTGTCCTGACCTTGCGCCAAGGTCACGATTTGCTTGCCGTCGTTGATCGTCAGATCACCCTTGCGGGCCGATATCCGGACCGTTCCGTCGACATCCGTGACATTGAACTCAGTCCAAGAACTCGTGGACGGCGAAACTTTTACATCTCCAGCCGTCGTGCTGACTCCACGAGAAGTGGACACCATCACGCCGCCATGCTGGATATCGAGCGAAGCTCCCTGGAACTGGATCAGGGAATCAGCCATAACCGTGATACTCGATCCAGGCTCATTGATGTTAGCCACAGAATCGGAACGGGTTTGCAAGAGATCGCCGAAGAAGATTGCTGAGGAGGCTCGGGGAACATGAGCACCGTTAACCCAAGCAGCACCATTTGTGTGAAGCATCGCGGCGTTTGCGTCGGCGGCAAGTAACGAACCGGGGAATAGAAACATCAGCACACAACTGACCATACCGCGTAAAGCGGACTTACCCATTCCCACACTCCGTTAATAACTATGTTGGTGCCTGTGAGCGAATCGTACCCTCCGCGTTGTTTGTCCGTCAATGGGTTTTGTGCCCCAAAAAGCATTTTCCGGTGGAAAACTCATGAGGGCGAAGCGCTGCGCTTCCCGCGCTGAGCAACGATTCTGCTCAGTGCCATCGCTCCACGGCGTTCCACCACAGGAGTCGCAGCCACTCATCAACGCACGTTTTGGACCATTGGCGGTGAGTCCACCAACGTGAGCCAAATTGAGTTGCGTCGCGAGCGGCCGCGACCGAGAAGCTCCTGCCGGGAATTTCGTGGCGGAAGATGCTTAATGAGCGACGAGTGTGGAAGTCAGAAGTGACGATCAGGACTTTGGATCCCTGCTCACGAGTCAGGCATCTTTCGACGTCCCGAGCCTCGTCCCTCGTGGAGAGTCCCTGAATTGGGCAGACTCCAATCGCTGAGGCCTGAGGCAAGCTCTGTACGTAATCTTGGGCTAATTGCATCTGCGTGAATTTGTATATTTTGGCGCTGGCCGGAACGTCGATCAGCACGCGTTGAGCGTATCCCTGCTGGAGGAGTTGCAGAGCATGAGCGGGACGGACGTCCGTTTCTCCCGCCAGAACGACAATGATGTCTGAGGGCTGCGGGGAGTCCACGATCAGAAAACTGCCGGCCTTCGTCGCGAACGCGATCAGGACGACTAGTCCGCCGGTCGACAGTGCAAAGAACCACTTGCGTCTACTTCCCATCAGATTTTCCCCGCTCAATCAATGTATTTCAATGCGCTAAAATCCCCGGTTTCGGCTTCAGTTGGCGGGCCTGTTGGCCCTCTGGCAAAGCCTCTGTCGCATGCTAGAATAAGCGTTCCTCCCTGCTGTAAATTCTCGCTGTTTCTGGAATCTTCTATGACGACTTATTCAGCTGCTGATACACCCGTCGATCAACTGAAAGCCAAAATTCGTGAGCGGCAGGCCCGCATCGGCATTATCGGACTGGGCTATGTCGGATTGCCGCTAGCACTGCTCTACAGCGACCAGAAGTTTCGGGTCACGGGCTTCGATATCGATGCCCGCAAAGTCGACACGCTCGCCAAAGGCGGTTCGTATATCTACCGCATTGCCGCCGAGGAAATCCAGGCAGCGAAGACGCAGGGATTCGCCGCGACTTCCGATTATTCGCAGATCTCCGAGATGGATGCGGTCATTATCTGCGTTCCGACGCCTTTGAATGAGTATCACGAGCCCGACCTCAGCTTCATCACGGATACTACGCATTCGATTGCGCCGCATTTGCGGGCCGGACAATTGATCGTGCTGGAGAGTACGACCTATCCGGGGACCACGGAAGAGGTGATGATCCCGATTCTCGAGAAAGAGAACAAGGCTGGCCTGAAGGCTGCCCGCAACGAGGCGCTAACGGGCAAGGAGTTCTTCGTGGCGTTCTCGCCTGAACGCGAAGATCCGGGAAACACCACCGTCGCGCGTCGCGACATCCCGAAAGTCGTCGGCGGCCTCAATCCGCAGGCTTCGGAACTCGCCGGCGCGCTGTATGGCGCGATCTTTAACCGGACCGTTCCGGTTTCGTCTCCAGCCGCCGCCGAAATGACCAAGCTCCTGGAGAATATCTACCGCTGCGTCAACATCGCTCTGGTCAATGAACTTAAGCTCTTGTGTCTTCGAATGGGCATCGACATTTGGGAAGTGATCGAAGCTGCTTCGACCAAGCCTTTCGGCTTCCATCCGTTCTATCCTGGTCCCGGGCTCGGTGGACATTGCATCCCGGTGGATCCTTTTTACCTGTCATGGAAGGCGAAAGAGTGGGATTTCCGAACGCGCTTCATCGAATTGGCGGGCGAGATCAACACGAACATGCCCTACCACGTTCTGTCCTCAGTGAGCGGCGCCCTCAATGGCCACAAGAAGTCGGTCAATGGTGCTAAAGTCCTTGTCCTCGGCGTGGCTTACAAGAAGGACATCGATGATTTGCGGGAATCTCCCTCTCTGACGATCATCGAACTGCTGCAAAAAGACGGAGCAGTCGTCAGCTATAACGATCCTTACTTCCCTATGATTGGCAAGGGCCGCAAATACGATCTGCAAATGAAGTGCGCCGATCTGAACAATCTGGGGCAGTACGACTGCGTTGTCATCGTGACCGATCATTCGGATTACGACTACCGAAAAATTGTCCAGGAATCGCAACTCGTGGTCGATACCCGGAATGCTACGCGTGGAATCAAGAGCCCGAAGATCGTGCACTGCTAGGATCTGAAAACTTTCAAACCACTCTTACGCTAGACGACTTCGGATGCCGGTAGGAATTCCTCTTCGTCGGCGGCAACCGGCCTGCGCTTCTTCGAGCGCTGAAGCAGCGGTGGTGCCGCAGCGATGCTGCAAAATACGTAGAATAGAGCAGCGTTCGCGGGGATCTGCAGGTTGAAGTCGAAAAAACTGTGAACCAGTATTCCGGTGAATCCCAACGTACAGGCCAGAGTCGTGGCGCAACTGACATCGGAGTTCCAGTTTTTGATTTTCCGTAGTGCGCGCCGATAAACCACAATCACGAACCAGACCATCAGTCCGAATCCGAGTAATCCCATTTCGGCCAAGAGTTGCAGGTAGTCGTTGTGGGCTTCGTTCACAAAGAAATTCGTGTAGAAGCTGCGGAATTGTGGGTACACCACCGGAAAGGTTCCGAGTCCCCATCCCAGAATTGGCTTGTGACGGAACATCTTGAGTCCGTCTCGATCAATCGAGAGCCGTACTCCGCCGGAGATTTCGGTGTGAGCTTCGGTTGATATGCTCGACACGCGCGTAGTCAGTTCCTTGCCGCCGAGCCAGGCGAGCAAGCTGCCGAGCACAACCACGAAGGCCACGGCGCCAATCGCGATCCGAATGCCCTTTTGCTTGCGAAACACAACTACCGCAAAAACGATCAATTCCACTAAAACGGCAATCATGCCGCCGCGAGAACCAGAAAGAAAAACGGTTCCCGCCATGATGGCCGCTCCGACTCCGGCGGCGAGACGTTCTTTCTCCTGAACGAGGTGGGTCAGCGAAATCACGAGCGGAATCGGTATGAGGAGTTCCATCAACCCTGCGTAATGGTTGTGGTTTACATACGACCCGTAAATCCATCCACCCAGACGCGGCTCGCGAACCCAGTAAAGCTTGCCATTCGGCGCAACTCCCTGTAGGAGCGCGAAGGCTGCAATAGCGATACCGTACAGCGCCATGATCATGGCAATCTTGCGGGCTTGCGAGCTGCGAACCAGAGTTTGCGTAGCCAAAAAGCAGAGCATGGCATAAGCGCAATACAGCAATGCTTTAGAGATCGTGTCGTGCCGGTATGCAGTAAGCCCAAAAACAAGCTGCGTCAATATCAGGACAGCGAATCCAGCCATCGGCAGGAACAGAGGGTTCCAAACGATGTCGATTTCTCCATCGATCCACTGTTTCGCGAACCAGAGCACAGTAAGAATCACCGAGCCCGTCTCCACAACGAAGATCGACCACGGCTCAACGGCGCCAAAAGCGAGCGGACCGAACATTAGCAACCCGAAGGTGCCGTAAAGGATCATTGCTCCGATCAGTGCCGATCGGGATTGCCGGTCCGCGTTGCTAATTTGTGTGTGCGCCGTCATGTAATCGGATTGAACTCGTCTTCCCTACGAAGCCTTTGCAGTAAGGTGAAAGTCGTCGACCCAGAGCTTGCCGCGAATTGGACTGCCGGCTGGAAGCCGCCGCACGTGCAACACGACCAGTTTGCAGTCAGGGCCCGTCGTGAACTCGCCGTCGACGGACTTCCAGAATCCAGCGTCCTTCAATTCTTCGCTTTCGTAATAAACCGCTTGGGTGTACATGTCCTGCACGGTGAAATGCGGGCCACCCGCGCCCTCGATCTCTCCGCTCTTGTAGTAGCCATTGAACTCGTAAGTGGTGTTGGGCTGAACAGCCACTAACTCGTAAATTCCGGCTTCAATGATGCCCGGGCCGTCAAAAGTGATCTGCAGAGAGCGGCGGCCGCTATGGTAGTCGCTATTGTCCAAGCTTAGATTCACACCCGCTTGCTTCTGATACTGCCAGTCAAATCCAGCGTTGAGAATATTGAGATTGAAATTCCCATTTACTACCAGATTGTTGGTCGACGCCAAATAAGAGGACAGTCCGAACCGGCTGGCCATCTGCTTCCAGACGAGGACAGCCTGATCGACGTCCTTATGCTGGATCGAATAACGAATGTAATCGTAACCATATCGCGACTCGAAAGACTCATGCGTCTGCATCAGCGCATTCCAGACTTTTGCGGCTCCGGCTGTTTGCTCCTTGCTCTGCAACAGCGTAAGGAATCCGATGTACGCGTCGCTGCGGACTGGCACAAAGTCGCGAAGCAGCACATCCACATCCGGTTCGATGCGCCAGCAGAACTGAAGCGCCGCATCGGCGAGAGACGGATCGTTGGCGATTACGACCCGAAATTCCCGCAGAGCCTTTTCCGTCTGTCCCTGAACCAGATAGAAATTTCCCGCTTCCCAGGCCACGTCCGGTGTCATGGAATCGGCTTCAATGGCGCGTTCGAGAGCGGCGTTCTGATTTGGAGTGTCTCCCAGAACCTGGTACGCGCTGGAAAGATCGAACCAATACCGCGCCGAGTGAGGATCGAGTTGTACGGCCGCTTTGTATTGGGCAACCGCAGCGACCGGATCGCGAGCCACCAGATCGTAATACCGTCCCAGATGGTTCCGGTAATCCGCATTGCCGGGATCGAGCCAGGCGGCCCGCTGCAGGCTGTTCAACTCGGCTCGGCTCGCAAGCCAGGAGGCAACGAACCTGCTCCCTGCCACTCCGACATAGGCGACCGCGAGCACCGCAACAAGAGCTGCGGTCAGCCATTTTCGCGTAGGGCTGTGAAAGGAAATCTTCATACTGTCCGGCTGGAAAATTGTTGCTACGCGCTACTCGACGACGGCGTGCTTTCTTCCACATCGTCCTCTTCATGCCCGGACGAATCCTCGTCGCGGTAGTAGCGGGCGTACTTGCCCTGATATTCGTAATAGTAGTAGTAGTCGGGCGAACTGAGATCCACCGCGTTCAGCAGAACTCCCACCACTTTCGCATTGACCTGAGTCAGAATGTCGCGCGAACGTCGCAGAGCCTGCTTCGTCGTCTGCCCCGATCGGATTACCAGCACCACGGCGTCGGCCCTTGGCGAAAGCACCACGGCGTCGGTAACAGAAAGCGAAGGCGGTGTGTCGATCACGATGTGGTCATATTGCTCGCGCAGTTGGATAAGCACGTCGCGCATATTGGACGACGCCAGAAGTTCCGCAGGGTTGGGCGGCGGAGTGCCCGCAGGAAGCACGAACAGGTTCGGAAGAACCTTAGTGCTTGTAATCGCAGTTCTCCAGCTTCGTGCTGCCAGTCAGAACGTTGCTCAGACCGCTGTGCGGACCCATGCCGAGTGTCTTGTGAATGCTCGGGCGGCGCAGGTCGGCGTCAATCAGCAGTACGCGCACACCTTTTTGAGCCAGGACGACCGCGGTATTGATGCTCGTCGTCGTCTTACCTTCCTGGGGCAGAGCGCTCGTGACAATGATGACTTTCGGAGGCGCGCCCAGGTTCGAGAGCAACAGGGAAGTCCGCAGTGCACGATAGGACTCCGCCATCTGCGACTGCGGGCGCACTTGCGTGACCAGCTCCACTGCTTCTTTGGAGGTCGCGATCACGAGCCGCTTAGGATTCGGCCCTTCGCGGGCTGACTTGGAACCGAGTGGAATCATTCCCAACGATGCCAGACCGGAAATCATCTGAGCCTGTTCCGTTGTGCGCACGGTACTGTCCAAACCTTCAAGCAGGAAAGCCAGACCGACACCCGAAGCCAATCCCAGGATGATTGCGAACATCAGGTTGCGCGGGACATTCGGTTCAATCGGCGCCATCGGAGGCCGGGCGCTGTCGACGATGCGGAAGTTGTTGGACTTCAGGCCGGCTGAGACGCTGGCTTCCTTGAGCCGCTGCAGAATTCCTTCATAAAGTGTGCGATACGTTTCGGCGTCGCGCTTCAGCAGGTTGTAATTGATCGCACTTTCGTTGAGCTTGTTCGCTTCTTGTTTCTGTTTCTCGAGTGCATCGTGAAGCATGCCCTCGCGCTGCAAGGCGGTCGTGTACTGGCCCCGAACCTTGCTGGCGATTTTCTTCATCTCCGCCTGAATCTCAGTGTCGATTTCCTTCAGCTGATTGTTCAGAGTAGTGAGCTTGGGATATGCAGGTCCGAACTGCGTATTCAGGTCGGCTGTCTGAATCTTTAATTCTGCCTGCTTGGTGCGCAGTGTTTCCAGCAACTGCGAGGCCGATTGTGAACCCGGGCCGCTGTCTTCGAGTCCGCCCGCACTGGCGGCAATGGCATCAGGATCCCCGGACTCAATCAAGCGATAGAGCGACTCTTTGTCCATCCGCTCGCTTTCGGCAGCGGTGAGTTGCTTGTTGAGTTCGTCCAGCTTCTCCATGATGATGTTCTGTTTCTCGTCGGTCCCCAGGATTTCGTGTTCCTTCTGATAGCGGACGAGCTTTTCCTGGGAAGTTTCAACCTTCATCTGCAAATCGACGAGTTGTTTCGAGAGCCAGTCCGAAGCCTGCATAGTCGACTCGAAGCGGGCTTTAAAGTTGTTCTCCACGTAGGTCTGCATCAACGTGTTGACGACGTTGGCGGCCATCTGTGGATCGGGACTGCGATAGTGGACCTCGATAATCCGAGTGTTCGGGCTTAACGCTACTCTCAGGTTTCCCTTGAAGCCTCCTACCATGGCTGAAATCCGCGAGGGATCGCTCTGTAATGAGTCCGGAGTCAGATCGAGCGACGCCGACGGTGGAGGCGCCTGACCTGCAAACTCCGGCTGCCGGTCAAGATTCAGTTCCCGGATCACCTGCGTTGCCAGTAGGTCGCTCTGCAGAATCTTCAACTCTGTATCGAGTTCAGTCGGATCGTAGTAATCGAGACTGAAAGTTGCAGAGTTCTGAAAATTCAGGCTGGCATCCGGCTTGTTGATTTCTATCGTTCCGCCCGCTTCGTACACCGGCTTCATTTTGAGGCTAGCAATGGCGACGACCGAAAAAATAGTGACCAGGCAGGCAATGATGACCCATTTGCGCTTGAGAAGGATTCGTACCGATTCTCCCAGGGCGGATTCCTGAGAGGGGAGATTGGGATAAAACTGCGATCCCCCTTGCCTTCCCAAGTCAAACCCCTGAGTCGGCTGCATCTCGCGAATGGCCTGATTATTCGCTGGTACGAGGGATCCGAAATCCATGCCTGCTCCTCAACAATTCTGTTACTACGCCCAAGCCCGAGGGGCCGGTATTGCACACTTCCAAATGAGTCCCGGGTCGAAGAGGCTGGTCTATCGCGCAGGGATTTATTTCGAACCGAGTACTGGTGAGTTCGTCGGTCATTTTAGCACCGGACCAGAAAAAATTCGCCGCCAATTTTGTTGGCGAGTTCGCGCGGCGCGCGATGCGCCGGCGAGTGGTGAGAACTTCCGCTATACTAGCGGACAACGTGATGCCCAGCCGGCAGCCGTCCCTTCCGATTGTGCTTTCAGGATGGCTTGCAAACAACATGCGGAGAAAGATTGTTAGATCAGCGTTCGCTCGCACGCTGGCAGATTTCACCAACATCGTAATGAGGCGGATGGGATGAATTGGTCGGAAGAGTCGGTCCTGGTAACTGGCGGCACGGGTTCGTTCGGCAAGAAGTTTGTCGAGATCATGTTGCGGGAGTATCGGCCAAAGCGCCTGGTGATCTTCAGCCGCGACGAACTCAAGCAGCACGACATGCGGGCCGCGGGCATGGATCATCCAAGTCTCCGCTATTTTTTGGGCGACGTCCGCGATCCGGGACGCTTAGAGCGAGCCTTAGCTGGTATCACCATCGTGGTCCACGCGGCCGCCCTCAAGCAGGTGCCCGCCTGCGAGTACAACCCTTTTGAAGCGATCCAGACCAACATCATTGGGGGTCGGAATGTGATTGATGCCGCCATCAATCAGGGAGTCCGTCGCGTCCTCGCGTTGAGCACCGATAAGGCTGTGAACCCGATCAATCTGTACGGTGCAACGAAATTGTGTGCCGAGAAAATGTTTGTGCAGGCGAACTCATACGCCGGTGGGCAGGGATCGCGATTTAGCTGCGCCCGTTATGGCAACGTTGTCGGTAGCCGTGGCAGCGTCATTCCGGTTTTCCAGGAACAGAAGCGCACCGGGCGCATCACCCTCACGGATCCGCGGATGACCCGCTTCTGGCTGACTCTTGAGCACGGCGTGCGATTTGTGGTTAGCAGCATCGAACAGATGCACGGCGGAGAGATCTTCGTCCCCAAGATTCCCAGCATGCGTCTGGTCGATCTGGCGGAAACCATTGCCCCGGGCTGCGAGATCGAGACCATCGGAATTCGCCCCGGAGAGAAACTCCACGAAGTGCTGGTTTCCGAGGACGAAGCGCGCAACACACTTGAAGTCGAGGACCGGTACATCATCCAGCCGGCGCATCCCTGGTGGCGCCGCGAGAATTGGGTGAACGGAACGCCCTTGCCCGAAGGATTCCGCTACGCCAGCGATACCAACGATCGCTGGCTCACCAACCGCGAACTTCAGGATTTAGTTTCTCCCTCGACGCACGAAGATCAGCCTGTGCCGGCGCGAATTCCTGCCTAGAGCAATCACCATGAGCACGGTTTCGGCCAGTCCGCAGACACTCGCGATCAACGGCGGAACTCCCGTGCGCGCGACCCTCCTTCCCTACGGGCGGCAATCGATCGATGAGGCCGACATCCAGGCCGTGGTCGATGTCCTGCGCTCCGACTGGCTGACTACTGGGCCTAAGGTTGGCGAATTTGAAGAACAATTCGCGGCTCGCGTGGGTGCTGCGCATGCCGTCAGCTTCAGTTCCGGGTACCGCAGCATTGCACGCAGCGGCGTTTGCCGCGGGGCTCAAGGCGGGAGATGAAGCGATCACAACGCCAATGACGTTTGCTGCCACAGCAAACTGCGTTCTGTATCAGGGCGCGACTCCCGTCTTTGCCGATGTGAGTCCGGACACTCTCAATCTTGATGCTGAAAAGTTTGCTCAGAAGATTTCATCAAAGACGCGCGCCGTTCTTCCCGTGGATTACGCAGGACATCCGGCAGACCTGGCTGCAATCCTAGAGCTCTCGCAAAAGCACGGCCTTATCGTCATTGAAGATGCCTGCCATGCGTTAGGAGCCGAATACCGCGGGCGGCCGGTGGGAGGCATCGCCGACATGACCGTGTTTAGCTTCCATCCGGTAAAGCACATCACAACCGGGGAAGGCGGTATGGTCTCGACGAACAATCCTAAGTTTGCCGAAACTCTCAGGCGTTTCCGCAATCATGGAATTTCGAGCGAGGCGCGCCAGCGGCAGAGTGCCGGCCAGTGGCACTATGAAATGGTTTCACTCGGCTTTAATTACCGGTTGCCTGACTTCGCGTGCGCGCTGGGAATGCGGCAATTGAATAAGCTCGATGCCAATCTTGCTCGAAGACGCGAAATTGCTGCTCGTTACACCGCTGCTTTCCGCGAAGTCCGAGGCTTGATTCCACCGGCAGTGCGTCCGGAAACGAATCCGGCGTGGCATTTGTACCCCATACGCTTGGATTTGAAAAATTTGACCGCTGATCGCGCGGAAATCTTCCGCGCTCTGCGTGCGGAGAATATCGGAGTCAATGTGCATTACATCCCGGTGCACTTCCATCCTTACTACCGCGACCATTTCGGATACAAAGGCGGCGAGTTCCCGGTGGCCGAGGACGCGTATTCGCGGCTGATCAGCCTGCCGATGTTTCACGGCATGACCGACCAGGATGTGGACGATGTAATCGTTGCAGTACGGAAAGTGACGGGAGCGTACACCCGATGAGTGTGGTGAAGCTGAAACGTGACGATAGTCAGGCTGCAGACACGTCGCAGGCCGCGGTTTGGAAGGGGGATTTTGGGCGCGAGTATACGGACCGAAATACCCTGGACGCCGTCGGTCTCGATGACCTTTATCGCAAGAATTACGGTCTTACGCGTACGGAAATCAATGCAAATTTTCTGGCTGACATTCCCAAAGAAGCCAGCTTTCTGGAAGTCGGCTGCAACACGGGCAACCAGCTCCTGATGTTGAACCGCATGGGGTGGTCGAATTTGTCTGCCGTGGAATTACAACCTTACGCCGCTGAAATCGCGAGTCAACGTTTATCAGAGAGTTTGGTCAAATTGGGATCGGCTCTGGCTGTTCCGTTTGCCGATTCCGCGTTCTGATGTAGTCTTCACTTCGGGAGTGCCGATTCACATCGCTCCCAAAGTTCTTCCTCGCGCGCTGGATTGAAATCCATCGCACCAGCCGGCGATACATTTGGGGTCTCGAGATACTCACGGCGCGCAGAAGTATTCACGGAAGTGATCGACTGATCCCGCGTTCGCATCCGTTCACTCTTGTGGAAGATGCCCGATTCTATTGGGCGACGCTATCTTGGAACGCTTCGACGATCTGGAACTGGTGAAAGAGCAGCGTCTTCCATATTTGAATAGCGAAAATGTCGATACCGTCTTTCTCCTCAAGAAGAGGTCGATAGCTTGCTGAAAAACTCGCCCGAAAATAGAAAAGAATTCCGGTTGAGTCATGGAGGTTCCTCTGAAGGTCGTCGCCATCGTTCAGGCTCGCATGGGGAGCACTCGGTTGCCGGGCAAAGTTCTCAAAGACCTTGCAGGTGAGACGATGCTGGCGCGAGTCGTCGAGCGTCTCCGCGGAACGCGTCTGGTCAATGAAGTGTTGATCGCAACCACGGATCGGCCCGCCGACGATGCGATTGTCACGGAATGCCGGAAGTGCTCTGTCGCCGTTTCGCGCGGCGATCAGGACGATGTTCTGGACCGCTATTTTCGTGCGGCGCAACTGAAGAAGGCCGATGTCGTGGTTCGCGTCACCTCTGATTGCCCTCTAATCGATCCAGAAATTACCGACAAGACGATCGCTGCTTTTCTCGAAGTTCGCCCGGACTACGCCTCAAACGTTATGGTGCGCACGTATCCGCGAGGATTGGATACGGAAGTGATGTCCTTTGATACATTGGCGCGAGCTTGGCAACGGGCGTCCAAGGCTTACGAGCGCGAACACGTCACTCCGTACATCACAGAGCATCCGTCAGATTTCAAGCTTCTTTCCGTCCTTGGAGATGCTGACTTCAGTAACCATCGCTGGACCGTAGATACTCCCGAAGATATGGATTTCGTTCAAGCGGTCTATGCTCGATTGCATCCGAACGATCCGTTTGGCTGGCGCGACGTATTAGCATTGCTCGACCGCGAGCCCGAGTTGGTGGATCTGAACCAGCATGTTTCGCAGAAGAGCTTGTGACCGGCCCGAAGAGAACGTTGTCCAATCTCTACCATGAGCAATGTGAAGAGTATCGCTAAGGATTTTGTCGGGCGGACATCAGCAAACAGATTCGCGTGGTCCGCCTACCGCGCTTGCGGGATAGTAGGTCACTATTTAGGACAATTGTACGGACACGCGCGCTGGGCGCGGGAAACCAGGGACAGAGACGAGTTACAAACAGCAGTGATCGATGAAATGTTCCCGGACTTGACCGTCGCTTCAGGCCCATTCAAGGGAATGCGGTATCCGGACCGGCGATCGGTTGGGAGCGCCTTGCTGCCAAAACTATTGGGATCGTACGAATCTGAACTGCATTTCGTGTTGGAAGAACTACTGTCGAACCAATATACGGCCGTTGTCGACATTGGTTGCGCAGAGGGCTACTACGCAGTCGGGCTAGGGTTGCGCCTCAAAGCGGCAGAGATTTACGCCTTTGACATTGATGATCGAGCACGAAGAGCGTGCTCAGACATGGCCCGACTCAACGGGATTGGTCCTCGAGTTCATGTTGCCGGTCTCTGCGATCAAAAGGTGCTGCAGTCGATTCCGTTAGGCTTAAAGGCACTGATCGTGTCCGACTGCGAGGGATACGAGCGAGAACTATTTGCGGGAGAAATGAAAAGGGTCCTTGCACGCCACGATCTCATTATTGAAACGCATGATTTCATCGATATCGACATCAGCCAGGCCCTCAGAGATACTTTCGCAGACACGCATACTATCCAATCCATTACCAGCACTGACGACATCATGAAGGCTCACCGTTACGACTACGCCAGGCTATCCGGATTCGACACCGCGAAAAAACGACTGATTCTCGGTGAACGTCGCCCGGCCATCATGGAATGGTTGGTTATGACTCCGTCAGGTTCGACCGTCGCTAAAGACTCTTAAGTCAGATGAATCTCATCTTGCGGGCCGACGCCAGTGTTGCGATAGGTACAGGTCATGTAATGCGTTGTTTGGCGTTAGCCCAGGCGTGGCAAGACGCCGGTGGTCACGCGGTGTTTGCACTGGCGGAGACCACGCCCGCGATCAACGATCGGCTCCGTCGGGAGGGATACGAGACCGTCGGCCTTGCGGTTGCACCTGGGACTCACGAAGATTCGGATCAAACGGCCCGTCTCGCCGCAGACCGTCTGGCAAAGTGGGTCGTGGTCGATGGATATCGATTCGGAGCTGATTTCCAGCGGGCCTTGGTTGCCTCCGGACTTAAAGTTCTGTTCATCGACGATAACGCTAATTGTAAGTACTACGCAGCGGACCTGCTCCTAAATCAGAATGTCTACGCTGAGGCGGCAGACTATAGAAACCGTGCTCCTGCCACCAAACTGCTGATGGGGCTGCGATACGCACTTCTGCGCCGGGAATTCACCCAACTTCGTAGTTGGAAGCGCCAGATTCCCACGATTGCACGAAACTTACTCGTTACGATGGGAGGAAGCGATCCAACGAATTTGACTCCGCGCGTGCTGCAAGCGCTCGAGCAGATAGACATTGAACACATGAATGTCCGGATTGCCATCGGCGGCAGTAACCCGCATCGAGCGTCGCTGGAGAAGTCCGCTTCTCAGATTTCGGGTTGTGTAGAATTGCTGAACGACGTGCAGAATATGGCGGAATTGATCGCATCGGCAGACGTGGGCGTGGCTGCCGCTGGAACGGTCTCATGGGAAATCTGCGCCCTCGGGCTTCCGTCATTGTTGGTTCCCGTTGCCGATAACCAGATGAGAGCGGCGGAAGAGTTAGGGCGGCTCGGAGCAGCGCTCATTCTCCGTCCGACTTTCGGTCTGACCGAGATTGCGAGCACGCTCCGCGAACTGATGCAGTCTGCCTCGTCCCGGGAGAAAATATCGGCGCGCGCGAGAGCGCTATTGGATCTAGACGGTCCCGGACGAGTGGTGGCGGAAATCCTCGCCTCAAGTAATTGATAAGTGAGCGACAATGACTTCCTTCCGTGATCTCATTCCCGCAGACAAGGAGACGATCCGCTCCTGGCGTAATCTTCCGGAGATTCGCAAGTATATGTATACCGACCATGTGATCGCGCCCGAGGAGCACGATGCCTGGTTCCAGCGAGTGACGAGCGATCCCACCTGCAAGTACTGGATTATCGTTTGTGACGCGGAAGATGTCGGACTCGTGAATCTTTATGCGATCGATCGCCGTAATCGCCGGTGCTATTGGGCTTTTTACATCGTTAGCCCCAATGTGCGGGGCAAAGGAGTCGGTACATCCGCGGAATATTTTGTTTTGCGTCACGTTTTCGATGAACTGAACCTGAACAGGTTGTGCTGTGAGGTCCTGGATTTCAATCAGGGCGTCGTCAGGATGCACAAGAGTTTTGGTTTCGTCGAGGAGGGCATCTTCCGAAAGCATGTTTTCAAAGGCGACGAGCCTCACGACGTGATTTGTTTGGCAATGTTGCGTGAAGATTGGGAACAGAAGAAGGAAGCGCTCGCAGAGAAAATGAAATCCAAAGGGCTGGCATGAGCCAGCCGGACGTTTTCCGCCGATGAAGACTGGAGACACCGCATCGCAGACACTAGTGGTGAGCGGACAAGTGGTCGAGTGTTTCGGAGAAGTTGTCGGCGACCGGAATCCGATTCACTTTGACGAGGCTTTCGCAAAGACCACCAGATTTGGTCGGCGAATCGCGCATGGCATGCTTTCTGCGTCTTTGATTTCTGCTGTGATCGGAAACAAGCTACCTGGCCCCGGCTCGATTTACATTAGTCAGACGCTCCACTTTACGAGTCCGGTTTACTTAGGAGATGAACTGACGGCAAGAGTTACCGTCCTTAGTGTTCGAGAAGACAAGCCAATCGCTACGCTCGAAACGATTTGCTCAAAGCAGGACGGAACGGTTGCCCTGAAAGGCGAAGCCGTAGTCGCTTTCTCATCCAGTTTGTCGAGGTAGCAAGGTCGCGAGGCCCGCATTTTCTTGGAAAAGGTCATCACAATCGGCGCCAATAAAGTCGGGGGCAACAGCCCACCTACGTGATCGCCGAGCTCTCCGCCAATCACAACCAGAAATTCGATCAAGCCGTAAAGATCGTCGCTGCCGCAAAGGATGCCGGTGCGGACGCTGTCAAACTGCAGACCTATACGGCGGACACGATTACGATTCAGAGCGACAAGGAGTATTTCCGGGTTGGCGGTGGCACGCTTTGGGACGGACGCAGCCTGCACGATCTCTACAGCGAAGCTTACACGCCGTGGGAGTGGCAGCCTCGCTTAAAGCAGGTCGCGAACGATCTTGGCCTTGATCTTTTTTCGACTCCGTTCGACGCCACCGCGGTTGATTTTCTCGAAGAGATGAAGGTTCCTGCGCACAAGGTGGCATCGTTTGAGATTGTCGACATCCCGCTGATCCAAAAAATTGCACGGACAGGGAAGCCGATGATCATCTCCACGGGCATGGCAACGCTCGAGGAGATCGACGAAGCTGTGAAGGCGGCTCGCGCGGCTGGCGCGACGCAGATTGCGCTACTGAAGTGCACGAGCGCGTATCCGGCAGCGCCGGAGGAGATGAACCTGCGGACCATCCCTGAGTTATCGCGGCGTTTCGGAGTGCCGGCAGGGCTTTCCGATCATACGATGGGCGTCGCGGTGCCCGTCGCAGCCGTTGCGTTGGGAGCGTGCATCATCGAGAAGCATCTCACCCTGTCGCGTTCGGAACCAGGGCCAGACAGCGCCTTCTCGCTCGAGCCCCATGAATTCAAAGCGATGGTCGATTCCGTTCGTGTGGCGGAGAAGGCCCTCGGCGCAGTTCAGTTCGGATGTAGTCCAAAAGAGGCAAGCAGCAAGGCGTTTCGCCGCTCGCTGTTCGTTGTGCGTGACGTTAAGCGTGGCGAGCCGTTTACGGCGGAAAATTTGCGCTCGATTCGTCCGGGCCACGGACTGCACACCCGGCATATGTCCGAGGTCCTGGGCCAACGCGCCCGGCAAGACATCGAACGCGGAACCCCGCTGAGCTGGGATCTGGTCGAGCGGCAATGAGGATCGTCAGTCCCCTCTTGAAGAACGCTGTGTATCCCTTTTTGTCGAAGTCTGGCGTGCTTCGTCATCTGCCGGCGCAAGGGCTCGCCGTCGTGACCTATCACGGGGTGCTCCCTGAGGGATATACGCCGATCGATCCGGCATTGGATGGAAACCTAATCACGGCGGAGTCGCTTCGGTGCCAACTGCATCTGCTCAAGAAGCACTATGACGTCATCAGTCCGGATGATTTTCTAGCATGGCGAGAAGGAAAGGGAAGTCTACTCTCGGCGCGCGGTGCTCGTCACTTGCGACGATGGATTGTTGAACTGCCTGACCGACATGCTGCCAGTGCTGCGGCGAGAGGAGGTGCGTTGTCTTTTCTTTGTAACCGGTGCGTCCGCTGGAGATTTACCCACGACTCTCTGGTACGAAGATCTCTCTCGAATCTTTCTTGGAGCGGCCAACGGAACCTACGCAATCTCTTATGGGACAGTGACGATTGAGCTTGAATTGAACTCTCCAGAGAGCCGCCGTGCGGGCTGGTGGAGTTCTTTGAAGCGGCTGTCGCAAGTCGGCGGCGAAGTACGCAAAGGCTTCCTACTAGAAGCGCGCTCTCGATTGGGAATTAACTCCGACTCGCATCTCGAAAGGCGTGATTCTGCGCTTTCGCGCCGCTTTGGTTTGTTGACGGCAACGGAATTGAATGAACTCTCGGCTGTGGGGATGACGATTGGGGCCCACACGATGACTCATCCGATGCTGTCGCAGGCTCCGTCCGAATTGGCGTACATGGAAATTGCAGAGAGTCGCGCGAGACTGCAGGATGTTCTCAAGAAACCAGTTTGGGCGTTCGCCTATCCGTTTGGAAATCCGCAATCAGTTACGTCTCAGGTCCTCACTATGCCCAAGCAGGCAGGATTTACCGCCGCCTTTCTGAATTGCGGTGGAGGCTTGGGTACTCCTCTGCCGGAGTTTGCTTTGCCACGTTTGCATGTGACATCAAGCATGAGTCTCGGCGAATTCGAAGCTCACGTCTCGGGTTTATACGCGTGGCTACAGAGGGCATCTCATCAGAAGGCACAGCCTTTGGGGTTGGTTGAAGCTTAATTGGCGGCGAATGGCGGACATCCATATAGAAAAGAACCTCCAGATCTACAATGCGCCAGACGTCACCGCGTATTATGCGGCGCTGAATTATCTGACCCCTTGTGAGCGTCTGCTGTTTGAAAGCTACATCTCACCGGGTAGCGCGGTCCTTGATCTCGGGGTGGGGGGTGGACGAACGACGCCCTACCTCGCTAGCCGGGCTACGCGCTATGTTGGTGTCGATAACGCCGAGGCGATGGTGAGAGCATGCCAACAGAAGTTCCCAGACCTGGAATTTGTGACTGCCGACGCGGGTGATCTTTCCGCTTTCCCGGATGCCGTATTCGATGCGGTGGTATTCGCGTTCAACGGAATTGACTTTGTTCTTCCGGACAAACACCCGACGGCAGTGCTGTACACACGTTCATCGAATTCTGAAACCCGGTGGTGCTTTTATCTTTTCTTCACACAATGCGCGCGCTCTCCTGGTTCGGCCTGGCTGGAGCCGCGAACGTCTCGAGCGAATCGCCCGCCGTTTCACAGGAAACTCGAAAGCGATACACCGTGTATTTCTCGCAACGCTGACCTCAATGCGCGCAGCGCTGGCGCTTGTACAGGCATGTGCGGCAAGCTGTCCTGCGGATGGCCCGACGGCTTCCCACGCGAGTGTTCTGGCAGGGAGAGGGCGAACTCCTCGATTCCGCTCACGGCGGACTGTTCACGCACTTTTCAGTGCCGCGGCGAGTTGTTTCCGAACTTGGCGCTGCCTCCTTGCGATTCGAGCGAGTCCTCGGTAACGCCTACCCACAATCGAACCATCCACTGACGACAGATTGGTACTATTACGTATTCGTAAAACCCATCGAGAAGTGACTGAAGCCTTGCGACTCGTCGTGCTCACAGAAATCCCGGAAGACGCCGAACTCCGACAGCAGTGGAATGCGCTGGTCGATCGTGTCGATCGGCCCCAAGTCTTCTATACGTACGAATGGTCGCTGGCCGTGCAGCGAGCCTACAGCGCAACGCTCCATCCGCTGGTTCTTGTGGCTTACGACGATACGAACTCCCTGTGCGGTATAGCGGCGCTGGCAACCGGCCCCGATGATCACAGCGCTTCCTTCCTCTGCGCTACTACGGGAGATTATTGCGACTTTCTCAGTGAGTCGAAGCAAAAATCGGAGTTCGTGAATGAAGCTCTCCGCGAACTGAAAAAACGCAATATCCTACGGATCGCACTTGCGAACCTTCCGGCAGATTCTTCTACGCTCTCCTTGCTCCGAGAGTCCTGTCAAAAGTCCGGTTTTCATTGTTATGCGCGCGTGGCCTACATCTGTGCTCAGGTTTCGTTCAACCAGCTGGAGCGCGGAAAGGACGGAAAGCCGTTTGCGCCTGGTCTCAAACGTCTCCGTCGTTTTGAAAAAGCGATGGGACCCGGCGCCAAGGTTCGTACCGAGCACCGACGGTCTTGGGAAGCGGTGGAACCGGTGCTGCCAGAGTTCATGCAGGCGCACGTCGCTCGATTCCTGGAGATCGGTCGCATCAGCAACATCGCCGACAGTCATCGGAGAGTTTTTCTCGCCGAACTCGCGCGTGTCCTGTCGCAAAGCGAGTGGTTCGTGTTGAGTCGCATGCTGTCAGGGGAACGTCCGGTTGCCTGGCATTACGGATTCCAGTTTCATGGTTCTTGGTTTTGGTACCAGCCGACATTCGATAGCAGTGTCGAAAAGCACTGGCCTGGATTCTGTTTGTTGAGCCAGGTAATCCAGGATTCGATCGAGATCCCCGGGATGACCATGCTCGATCTGGGACTGGGTTCCGAAGCGTACAAGGCGAAGTTTGCGAACGAATCGCGGGAAACCCTTCACGTCTCTTTGCACAGATCAGTTCTGGAGCATTCCCGGGCAATCGTCCGTCATAAAGTTGCCGAAGCCGTGAAGTCCTCACCGAGGTGGGAAAGGTTCGCGAACGGTGCCCGACAAAGAGTTCGCGCCTTCAGGGTGCGTTGGCGCGACGAAGGCATTCGAAGTACGTTGGGCTGGCTGGGCAAGCGTCTAGTGCGGCTAATCCGGGCGCGCGACGAAGTGTTCTTTTACGAACTAACAGGCCCCGATCCGACGCCACTTCAATCGGACAAGGTCTTCCTCAAACAGATCGATTTGAGCGTCCTTGCCGCTGCTGCCATGCAGAATTTTGGAGACGAAGGCACGATGGCTTACCTCGTGCGCTGTGCTCGACGACTGCGCACAGAACCCGAGAGTGTGGGATTCGTTCTCACAAATCCCGCTGGCGAGTTGCTTCATTTCACTTGGGCGAGGCCCTTTGAAGGTTTCTATTGGTCAGAGCTGAACAGCACGTTGCCCTCGCCGTCTCCGGGAGACGCCGTAATGTTTGACTCGTGGACTCCGGTTTCTCAAAGAGGACGCGGATACTATGCGCCGACGCTTGGACTAGCCGTTGCTAGAATACGGCAGGAAGGGAAGCGGGCGTGGGGTTTCAGCGCCTCCACCAATATATCGTCCGTACGCGGCCTCGAAAAGGCGGGGTTCCGTCGATGCTTCTCGGTGATCCGGCAGCGAATATTGTGGTGGCAGAGGATCTTTCAAAAGAACGTTGCAATACCGATATTGCCCGACGCTTAGACCGCGGACCACCATGCGTGTTCTCCTCGTACATCCCGAAGATTCCCCCCTGCGCGGACCTTGGGCGGCACAACGATGGGATCTTGTCGTCGATCTGGGACGATCATCGACCTTTTCGGCGCAAGAGTGGCAGGAACGCTTGCGTTGTCCGGTTCTTCGGGCAGATTCGTTTCGACACAGTATGGAAGATTTGCGCCAAGTCCGCAGCTTGTTCGCAAACGGCCGCGGTTATCTGTTGGATGAAGAGGGTATCGACTGGTGGGACCTTACTTCATTGGTCGTCGCACCAGAAGCGGAGTCATTGATCGTACTCGAGCGGATGGTCCCCGACATCGGTCCAGCGACTGAACTTTGGGCAACTCGTGCTGGATGGTCCTCTAAAGTCATGGCAATACTTCTGGGAACCGAGTTCCGCGCCTTTGGCAGCAATCGACTTGCGCGGTATACGAATCGAGCTTTGCATTATGCCAAGCTTGTGCAGCACTTTCGCGCGGAGCAAATCAAAGAGATATTGTTCGATAAATATGACTCGCATTACCAGTTTCGTGCACGATTGGCGTCCAAACGGAGCGTTAGCAAAGAGGCGGTCGTGCTTTTGCCTAGTGCGTACCGCAACGTTTCAAGAATGGCTGCTGCCTATGCCCAACTGTTGCCAGAGCAGGCTTTCCTGCTGGTTGCTACCCGGCAAAATGCGCACGAATTCCCGCGTCCGGGCAATGTGGAAATCCGAGATCTTGCCGCCTACGCCGACCCCAATCCACCTACGAAAGCAACGGCGTCGATTCTGGAGAGATGGCGCCTTCTGGCGCAGAAGTTGCGCGCCCTACGGGAGTTCGAAGTGTTGGCCAGCGCGGGCGTTTTCCACAATTTTCCCCGCTGGTTCAGCGACGGTCTAGTCGCGCGAAATGCGTGGCGTCAAGTGCTCGAACGCGAACCGGTCCAAGGGGTCCTATGCGGGGACGACAGCAACATCTACACCCGCGTGACCGTGCTACTTGCAGCCAAGCGGAAGATTCCGACGGTTGATTTTCATCACGGCGCTCTCGACGGACGCTATTTGCTGAAAGACCTGCCGTGCGATGTCTATCTCGCGAAAAACGAAATGGAGCGGGACTATCTGGTGCGGGTTTGCGATCTTCCTTCAGAGCAAATCGTCATCGGATCTCCGTCCGATGGCGAGACTTCAGTGACTCGAACCGCCTCCCCCTCAGCCAAGACGGCGGCCATCTTCTTCTCTGAGCCGTACGAAGTTGCCGGTATGCGTCCCGAGGAGGTATACCGCGAACTTCTTCCCGCACTTTGCCGGATGGCGCGCGAAAATGGACGCTCAGTCGTTGTCAAGTTGCATCCTTTCGAAAGCCGCGCGCAACGCACAAAACTCGTGCGCGATATCCTGCGATCCGAAGATCGAGAGCTCGTGACAGTGATAGACGGGCCGCTCACTTCTCAGCTGCTGAACCAGGCTTGGTTCGGGATTACTGTCGAATCCACTACCGCAATGGATTGCCTGCAGAGCGGAGTTCGCTGCTTCCTCTGCGGATGGTTGTCAATGTCATCCTATGAATATCCGAAGCAGTACGCACGATTTGGGGTTGGAGAAGTCTTGCAAAATGTCGGGCAGGTCGAAGAAATTCCAAGTCGGCTCAGTGAGCCGCAGGGACAACCGGCTTCGCGATCGAACCTATCGCCCTAAGGCAAATCCGGCACTGTTGCACCGCTGGTTGACTTCGCCCGAGACGCGCATCGCGAGGTCCGTCTCGTGAATACCCCTCCCGCCGTCAGCGAATCACCAGCCACCGTAAGCGACGAGACTCAGCAGTTTCGTTCTCAGGTTGGCCACATTTCTCGGCAGTCCGGCATTTACTTTGCCGGCACGATTTTCGCCTTAGCCTCGGGATACCTCTTCAAAGTCTATCTCGCTCGCGTGTTGGGTCCAGAAGATCTGGGCCTCTACGCACTCGGTGCGACGCTGATCGGATTTCTTGGAATCTTTAACACTCTCGGCCTTCCGCAATCGGCGGTGCGTTTCGTCGCATCGTACCGGGCCGCAGGAAAGTTCAAGGAACTGCACGCCCTGTTGTGGCGTGGCGCGGGACTGCTGCTAGCTGCGAACGTGGTGCTGGCTGCAGTTTTGCTGACTTTTGGCCGGGTTGTTGCTGTCCGTTTTTACCACTCGCCGGCATTGGTTCGTTACCTTCCGCTTTTTGCATTGATCATGCTGTTCGCGGTGGTGAGCGGTTTCTACGGCAAGGTCCTTGCCGGATATCGCGACATCAAGCAAAGAACATGGATCGTGAATTTCGTTGGTACTCCGTTGAACATGGTGTTCGCGATCCTGCTGATCTCCGTTGGACTGGGATTGCGCGGATATCTCATCGCCCAGGTCTTGAGTACTGCCATTGTGTGCGTTTGCCTGTTCGTTGCGGTCTGGCGCATTACGCCTGGTGCTGCGCGCTTCCTGGGCCAATCCGGCTCGAATCCCGAGAAAGAAGTTTGGTCGTTCTCGGTGACAATGGTCAGCATCGGCTTCCTTGAGTTTCTTATGAGCCAAGTCGATAAAGTGGGGCTGGGTTTCTACCTCGGTGCGCGACAAGTGGGCATCTATTCCGTTGCGGCCGCGTTGGTTGCTTACGTGCCACTGGTGTTGAGCTCGATCAATCAGATTTTCGCTCCAACCATATCCGACCTTCACACCCGTGGAGAGATTTCCATGCTCGGGCGCCTGTTTCAATCGCTGACCAAGTGGGCGATTGGGCTTACCTTGCCGCTCGCGATGGTGGTCATCGTGTTCGCCCGTCCGCTGATGGGTATTTTTGGCACTGACTTCGAGCGCGGTTGGCCCATCCTTGTCATTGGCACTCTGGGACAACTGGTAAACTGCGGAGTCGGTTCCGTGGGATATCTGCTTCTCATGTCAGGCAATGAAAAACGGTTGATCCGAATCCAAACTGCAATGGCCGTCGTCATGGTTGTGTGCAGCGCGGCGCTCATCCCAGTTTTCGGGATACTCGGCGCTGCTGCCGCTGCGGCGATAACAAATATCGGCGTGAACCTCTGGAATCTGCTGGAGGTTCGAAGAACGCTTGGTATTTCCCCTTACAACCGGGGATACCTCCGCTTGCTCCCGCCGACTTTGGTAAGTCTGGCCGTCGTCGTTTTGCTCAACCGATATTCCTTTGTCTTTCGGCACAACTGGGTTGCCATCGGAGCTACTTTCGGTGCTGCCTATGCAGTATTTACAGGGGTTCTTTTGCTGGTTGGACTGCAGGCTGACGATCGATTGATCGCGTCGGCCATCTGGTCTCGGATGCGCGGCATTTTCGTTCGCGCAGGAGCTGCAGCATGACCGAAGTCAGGGAGGTCCGGCTTCCGCAAGATCTGTGCGCGGCTGCGGAGAGCAAATTTCAACACCGGTTCGGTACTTTAGAAGAATTGTTGACTTTCGTGCTGCGCGAACTTCTCCGTGACGAGGCTCTACAAGCCGATCTGGCCGAAGAACGCATCGTTGAACAGCGGTTGCGTGAACTTGGATATCTCTGAGCCCATGCCAGTGCACAACTTCGATCGCACACAATTTGCAATCGTCCCGGATCCTCACCCAGCATGGAGACTCTAGAGTCGGTTCGACGCTCGGAGAGGGAAAGACTCTATCCCTCCTTGACGAATCCGAGTTGGCTCGTGCTCCGCCGCCGTAGCGAGATTTTTCGCACATGGGCTTCGCGCTTGAATGCCCAAACTTTAGACGTGCTCGATGTGGGCGGACGCATGCAGCCCTACCGCTCTCTTTTTACGGGCCGGATAGGTCGTTACGTTGCCATTGATTTGCTGCAAACTCCGCTCGTCAATGTTGTGGCCTGTGGCGAGAATATCCCGTTCGTCAGCGGTATGTTCGATCTGGTGATCTGCACCCAAGTATTGGAGTATGTCCCCGATCCTGACGCTGTGATCGCCGAGATCCATCGTGTGCTTAAGCCGGGTGGATACCTGTTCCTCTCTGTTCCGTCGATCGCGCTGCGCGACGCCGATGAAGAGTGTTGGCGATTCTTTCCTTCGTCCCTTCGACGCCTACTCAGCAGATTCGGCGAGTCGGAGATTCGTTCGGAAGGCGGAAGTGTCGTCGGGTTTTTTCGGATGCTTAATACCGGCTTGGACGTTCTGGTTCGTTATCCGTTTCTGCGCACGATCTTTCATTGGACGCTCTGCCCGGCAATCAACCTGATGGGAGAAATATTGAACCTCGTCGCCTTCAGCAAGAACGATCAACTGACGAGCAACTACAGCGCGTGGGCAAGGAAATAACGGTCTCGAGGACTTTAGATGAATCTTGCCCGAAAACTCTGGCTGCGAGGACTCGACTTATTACCGACGGCGGGATTCCATTTCGATCGTCCTTTGGTGTTGTTGCAGAGTGACGACTGGGGCCGTGCCGGATTGCGTGATCAGGAAGGGTTGGAACGTCTGCGCGGTGCCGGAATCAATCTCGGTGAGCGGCCCTACGATTTCTACTCTCTCGAAACTGCGGAAGATCTATACGCGCTGCGAGAAGTGCTGAAGCGTCATCGGGATTCGGTCGGGCGTCACCCATGCCTGGAAATGAATTTCATTGTCGCGAACCTTGATTTGTCGAAAAACCCAGCAGCGACCGGGATACTTACCTTCCTGTCTCTGGCGGAAGGTCTGCCGCAAGGGTGGAATCGCCCAAATCTCGTGGAGGGCTACCGCTCCGGAATCGATGACGGAGTTTTCCATGCCGCACTTCATGGAACCTCGCACTTCTGCCGTGCCTCGGTCGAACGCGCCATGGCCGGCGACGGGGAAAGGGCGATGCTTCTGCGCACACTCTGGGAGTCAGGCACGCCTTACATTCACTGGCGCATGCCGTGGATCGGCTACGAATACTGGGATCCAGCTCAGCCAAAAGATGACCGTTTCCTGCCTAAAGAATCGCAAGCAGATCTCATTGGGCAGGCAGTCGGAGTCTTCGCCAAATTATTTTCGGCATTGCCATTGTCAGCCTGCGCTCCGGGATATCGCGCCAACCACGATACGCATCGAGCTTGGTCGCAACACGGAATTCGCGTCGCGCAAAATGGTCCAGGATCTCTGATTCCACCATTCTTCGACCGTCACAAAGTACTGCATCTCGCCCGAACGGTTGAGTTTGAGCCCGCTCTCGATCCAGCATTTTCCGTTGAAACGTGTGTGCAACAAGCGGAAGCCTGTTTCGCGCGCGGCATTCCCGCCATCGTCTCGACGCATTCTATTAATTTTCACTCTACCGTGCGCGATTTTCGTTCGCGAACTTTGCAGGCCGTGGACGAATTCTTTGCCGCTTTGAAATTGAAATATCCCAACCTGCTGTATCTTCACGATGAGGACCTGCGTCAATTGGTAAACAATGGAGCCTATGGGACGGTCGGAGGCCAAGTTCAAGTGAACGTTACCCGAAAGACGTTCATCAAGGCTGTGGCCGCGTCGCGAGGGGTATGACGGGCAAGCGAAAATCGATTGTATTAGTGACGGTGGACTGCCTACGCGCCGACCACGTCGGCTTCATGGGCTACAACCGACCTACGACTCCCTTCCTTGATTCCTTGGCCGGCGAGGGCATTGTTGTTCCGAACGCGATTGTCGCCGGTGCCCCGACTTATTATTCGCTACCGGCGATTCTTGCGTCGCGCCATCCGTTGGCACTAGGACGCGACCTCCTTGGACTGAGCCCGGATGAGCCAACCTTGGCTTCCTGTTTGAAGCAGGCCGAATACGCCACGGCCGCCTTCACTGCGGCCAATCCTTATATATCCCCCCGGTTTGGATATGACCGGGGATTCGATACCTTCCATGACTATCTTCACGATGAGCCGGAGCCACTCGCGAGCGCAGATCCCAATTCGCCGCCCGCGGGCCTGGCCAGTCGGCTGAACCGCAAGTTCCAGAAGGTTCGTCCGGCGCTGGGGCCGCTCGGTGCGGTCTACGATGAACTTTATTTTCGATATTGCCAGCGAGTTACTCCTGTAGGGCGATCGCTCGACGCACTTCGCCGTTTTCCGTCCGCTGACATAATCATCGACCATGCACAGACCTGGATGTCGTCTGTTGGCGACTCACCGTTTTTCTTGTGGCTTCACCTGATGGACCCGCATTCGCCTTATTACCCGAAGGACGACGCACTCAAATTAATGGGAAACGGTGCGATCACGCCCTACGAAGCACGCTACATCAATTCTTCCTGGAATCGATCAGACCTTAAGCCGCGTCGTCTGGCGACCCGTCGCAACGACGTCGTTGCGCTCTATGATGCCGGAGTCCGGTGGGTGGACGTGCAACTACAACGTCTGATCGGAATACTGCGCGACTCTCATCGCTGGGACGATTGCATCTTCGCCCTCACCGCCGATCACGGCGAAGAATTCTTGGAACATGGCGGTCGTTACCATCCACCTTCAGGGTTGATGGAGGAATTGATCCATGTTCCTCTCTTGTTGCGTGTGCCGGGTTGCGGGAAGAAAAATGTTTCGTCCGCACCATTCAGCCATATCCATCTCGCACCGACACTCCTGGACGCAGCGAATATCCAAACCCCTCCAGGGTTTCAGGGCGTCAGCCACTGGTCCGAGTTCCAGAGCGGCCGCGAATTCGATGGCCTTGCGATTTCGGAGTGTGTCGCAGGGTGCGCTAACCCATTTCATCCGGACCAGCGCATTGGTCCACGCGTACTTGCGGTGAGAGACTCGCGCTTCAAGCTCATGCTATTTTTCGACCCTCCGGCCGATCAACTTTACGATCTGGAATCGGATCCCGGCGAGAAGTCACCATTGCCGGCGAATACCGAAAAGCCCGTGCGCCGCCGCTTGTTGAACGCTGCTCGAGAACACCTGAGTCGGTCCATCAGCAATCGAGACGCTCGATCGCGCGTGCAGGCTCGTCTTCGCGAACTTCAGCTAGAATGGAAAAAACCAGCGGACAAGGCCTCGCCAGTGGCTTCCTGACCTGAGACCGGCTATTGATTGCATCCGAAATGATTACGATCTTCACGCCGTCCTACGCCGACGAGGCCGGCACCAACGCGCAAAATCTCTCCGTGAAAGAGATCGTCGCTAGGCTCGATCCCGCGCGATGCGCTGTGACCATGCTTCATGAGGGGCCAGTGGATCCGCGCATCGCCGCACGGCCCAACACGCGGCTCTTGCGCTGGAAGAAACATGGGAACACACTCCGAACTGTTTTTCAGATACTGATGAGAGTTCCGGATGTGTATTTCTTCCCGCGTGAAGGTCCGCTCGACGCCGCTTTTCTGAGCCTGCGCCGGCATCTTAAGCTGAAAACCGCGCTTGTGAGTTACGTCGTATCGGGCGGTCTCCAGTCCGGACCGTATTCTCCAGCCCGCATTCGTCACATTCGCGAGGCAGACGCAGTATTCGCCAATAACGACTATCTCGCCCAACTCTTAAAAGAGAGAATGGGAGTTACCTCCTCTGGCACGCTGTACGACGGAATCGATCGTCGCTATTTTTTTGCGCCAGACGCTGCCCGTGGTTCGCGCGCCGGCGTTGCTGTTCTCTGCGCCGGATCCTATCGACCCTACAAACGCATGCCTTTGGTTATTCGGCAGGCTGCGCGCCAGCCTGGCGTTCGCTTCCGCATCGCTGGTACTGGAGAAGAGGAGGAACTCTGCAAGAAGCTCGCGGTCGAACTTGGCTGCAAGAATGTCGAGTTCCTGGGTCATTTGTCTCAATTGCAGCTCGGGGAGGAGATGCGGCGTGCTGATATCTTTTTCTTTCCCAGCATTCTCGAAGGGCATCCGCAGGTTCTATTACAGGCCGCGGGCACTGGGCTTCCCATTGTCGCGATGCGACTCTATCGGCCCGATTGCGTGGTGAACGGAACGACCGGGTTTCTCGTCGATACGGATGACGAGCTTTCCTCGAAGCTCGACGAGCTGATTCTCAACTCAGAACTCCGCCGCAGCATGGGAGAGGCGGCTGCTAAACACGCCGGCCAATTCGATTGGGATATCATCGCCAGAAAATGGGAGGAAGCGTTTGAACAGGTTGTCGCGAAACGACGAACAAGATAGCGGAGCACGTCGCGTGCGAGATCCCCGATTGTGAGCGATTATCCTCAATTGCCTATCCTTGGAAAGGGACGTTGTCCGTCCGAGTCGGCACCGCTTCGGATTCTCACGCTCACACCTTTCTATCCCAGCGCCGCTGATGACGTGTGGGGTTGTTTCGTTGCCGAGCCCCTCGACGAACTTTCCAAGGCTGGCATTGAAAATATCGTCTTGGCCGTGCGACCGTTTTATCGCGGAAAGGTTTACCCGTTGCAGAAGGGCGTTCCCGCCGACTGGATGCGCTATTTTTCTTTGCCGGGAGGAATCGGGCTTTCGACTGCTGGGGCGTTCGCGTACGCGCGAATTGTTGGAAAGGTGCGCGAGTTGCATCAATCCCGAGCGATCGACCTGATTCATGCCCACGCACCGCTGCCTTGTGGACATGCTGCCATGTTGCTCAGTGCCGAGCTGGGGATTCCTTACGTAGTCTCCGTTCACGGTCTCGATGCGTTTTCAACCGAGCAGGTCCAAGGGCGAGCCGGCGAATGGTGCCGTCGCATTTCCCAGCGAGTCTACCAATCGTCTCGACGGGCCATCTGTGTCAGCGAACGGGTTCGCGAACAGGTCTTGGAGGGCACGGGAGGAAAGTGCCGAACCTCCGTGGTCTACAACGGCGTGGACCCGGAATTCTTTTCTCCCAGCAAACAATCTCCTTCCGAGCAGGTTGTGCTCAGCGTCGGCAACCTGATTCCGATCAAGGGCCATGAAGTTCTGATCCGCTCAGTCGCATCGCTCTCCACAGATTTTCCGGCCATGAAATTGGAGATCATTGGAGACGGACCGGAACTTTCCCACTTACAGGAGTTGACGAAGCAACTTCAGGTCGGCGGCGTAGTGCGCTTTTCGGGCCGCCAGTCCCGAGCTCAAGTTGCCGCGGCGATGCGTCGCTGCACGATTTTTGCACTTCCCAGTCGCTATGAAGGATTGGGATGCGTTTACCTGGAGGCGATGTCGTCCGCCAAGCCAGTCATTGGATGTCGGGGGCAGGGCATCGCCGAAATCATTCAACACGGCTCCAATGGATTTCTGGTTGGCCCCGACAATGAAAGGGAACTGGGATTGGCGATTGCCCTGCTGCTTCGAGATGAAAACCGAAGGCGTAACATCGGGGCCGCTGCCCGAGACACAATTCTTGATCGACTGACTCTCGCGCAGCAGGCGGAACGATTTACTCGGATTTACCGGGAATGCCTTCAGTGACGAACCGCCTCACTATTATCACGGAGATCATTTCTCCCTATCGCATCCCCCTGTTTAATGCGCTGAACCGGCATCCCAACGTGGATTTGCACTTGATTTTCTTGGCTGAGACCGATCCCGAACTGAGGCAGTGGCAGGTCTACAAAAACGAGATCGACTTCTCCTACGAAGTCCTTCCTTCCTATCGAAAGCGCATTCGTGGTCACAATGCTCTTTTTAACCGTGGTGTCGCACGTAGCCTTTCGGTCGCGAAGCCGGATGCGATTCTTTGTGGTGGGTACAACTATCTGGCGTCCTGGCAAGCGCTCCGGTGGGCTCGTAAGCGCGGCGTCCCATTCCTGCTTTGGTCGGAAAGCAATCTGCAGGACATGCGCGCCGGAAGCAGGTTTATAGAATTTCTCAAACGCGAATTTCTGCGCCGTTGCAGTGGATTCGTTGTGCCCGGACGTTCTGCTCTTGAGTATTTACGAGCTCACGGTATCAAAGAGAGCGACATCTTTAAAGCTGTGAATGCCGTTGACAACGATCGGTTTAGCCGGGCTGCTGCGGTGGCGCAAGAAAACGCCGTTCAACTCCGCAGCGAGCTGTCCCTCCCTACTCGATATTTTTTGTTCGTGGGACGCTTAGTCCGGGAGAAAGGGATCTTTGAATTGCTAGCTGCTTATGCTTCGCTCGAAGAGGACCTGCGTGCAGACGTCGGTCTGGTTTTCGTCGGCGATGGCCCGTCTCGCAGCGCCTTGGAGGCCGAAGCAGCTTCCGTCGCTCGCGGAGTGATAAAATTTGTTGGTTTCGCCCATCAAGAACAGTTGCCCGCGTATTACACGCTGGCGGAAATGCTGGTTTTGCCTACCTACACCGACACCTGGGGACTAGTGGTAAACGAAGCGATGGCCTGTGGTTTGCCGGTCATCCTGAGCGAAGCGGCCGGATGCGCCGCCGATTTACTGACGCAGGACTGGAATGGGCAGATCATTCCAACCAGGAATGTAGCCGCTCTTGCTTCAGCCATGCGCGATCTTGCAAGTCGGCCCGATCGTTGTGCTGCGATGGGTTTGAATAGCAGATCACGCATTGCCGCGTATTCGCCGCAGGAATGGTCCGAGGGGGTCGCGCGAAGCGTAGAAGCCTCGAGGATGAAACGTGGATAAAGGCGTAACTAGAGTCTTGCTGATCGTCAGCGCTATTTTCATCGCTCCCGCGATGGCGTATCTGGCATATTCGCGTCCAGGCTACTTCGGAAGCGAAGTTTACCTCGGCGGCCTCCTTCTCCTCGAAGCTCTGGTCGCAGCTGTTTGGCTTTATCGGAAGACGTTCTTCCCACTGGTCATAGTCACGTTTCTATTGGCTGGCATGGACTTGCCGGTCGGCTCCGTGTGGACCATGGCGCGCTGGGCGGTTCTCGCCGTGGGCGCTCTGGCCGGCGCTTCCATCATGCTTAAGGAGCGCCGTTATTCTTTCGGCCTGTTTCACGTCCTTGCGTTTTTTTGTGTGTGTGCGGCGCTGATGTCGGCCGCCGTATCCCGATACACGGTCGTGTCCTCCTTGAAGGTCCTGAGCCTTTTTCTGTTGTTCATATACGCCGCCACGGGAGCGAGATTGGCTGTGATGAACCGCGAGAGCCGATTCTTCTCGGGCCTTTTGATTGGTTGTGAGGTTTTTGTCGTGGTGATTGCGGCTTTTTACGCGATGGGTAGGGAAGTGATGGGCAATCCCAATTCATTGGGCGCCGTGATGGGGGTTGTCGCTGCTCCCGTGTTGCTGTGGGGAACCTTATTGAATCAAGGGCCCTTCTCTCACCGCCGGCGTTTGTTCCTGTACGTCGTGGCAATGTACCTTACCTATACTAGCCAGGCTCGCGCCGGCATCCTCGCTGCGCTCGTCTCCTGCGCCGTTCTTTGTATCGCGTTGCGCAAATACACCCTCTTAGCGCAGGGAGCGGCGGTGATCGTGATTCTGGCTGCAACCGGTGCGATCTTTCAGCCCGAGGCCTTTTCGAGAACGGTTTCCTCGATCTCTTCGACGGTTGTCTACAAGGGTAAGGATCCATCTCAAGGGATGCTGGGTTCTCGTCAATCTCCCTGGCAAGACACCGTCGATGCCATTCGCGCTCACGTTTGGTTCGGGACCGGGTTTGGAACTTCAGATCGAGGTACGGATCCGACCGATAGTCTCGGGTAAATTTGCCAGTTCGAGCGCCGTTACGACAGAACACGGCAGCAGTTACCTCGAAATCGTTGCTTGGGTTGGAGTGCTTGGACTCGTGCCTTTCGCCTTATTGTTGGCCCTTCTTCTCGGCAAGGCCCTTCGCGTAATCCGATGGATGCATCGAACTGCGCTACCCTCGCATCCAGCCGTGCCACTTGCGATTCTCATGGTTGCGGGCCTTGTTCACGCAGCTTTTGAAGACTGGCTCTTCGCTCCAGGCTACTATCTCTGCCTGTTCTACTGGTGTATGGCCTTTGTGTTTGTCGATCAAGGAACAATACTTTTTGCTGCGGATGCACGTTCCTTTGTGGTTAGGAGCGGCAGAACAATGCGGCAGCATTTTGACCCCGTTGCTGCGAGTCGATGATGCATTTGTTCATCAATTCTCTCGCCGCCAGCGCGGGCGGTGGGCTAACCTACATCCGCAATGTGTTGCCTCTTCTCGACGGCAGACCTGATCTGCAAGTTACCGTTGCTTTGAAATCTGACCTGCGATCAGAATTTCATTTCAGCGAAAATGTTGAGTTTCTCGACGTTACAGTTCCTTCGGCTCGCAGATTCTGGTTTGAACAAATTGAACTTCCGCGCCTGATCCGGAAGTCTGGCGCGGACGTCCTGCTTTCGACTGGGAATATTTCCCTCCGGCGATCCCCTGTCCCGCAAATCTTACTGTCGCGCAATTCGATCTATCTTTCTTCCGATTTCTATCGTGACCTCCGGGCGCGGGGTGAATATCGCGTCTGGCTGGATACCCGATTGAGAGCCATGATCGCACGGAAATCGATTGCATGGGCCGACCTCACGGTTGCTCCTAGCGAGGCTTTTGCAGCGGAACTCGACGCGCTGGACGGGCGGGAAGATACACGCCGTCCATCATGGGTTCGACAGCGACCGCTTTTACTCGGAATTCGGATCCCCTCGAAGCGGCCGTCCAGCAGAAACTGAATGCTGCGGAAGAATCGCTAAAGATACTTTTCGTTAGCCACTACAACTACTATCGCAATTTCGAAACTCTCATTCAATCGTTGCCGCTTTTGCGCGAACGCCTGTCTTCTCGCTCCATCAAGCTGCTCCTCACCTGCCATTTGGTGCCGGGAAGAAATCCTGGAGATTACAATCCCGAGTCAGCTCGAAATTTGGTGAAGAAGCTCGGTGTTTCCGACATGGTCGTTGAACTCGGAGCGATCCCCTACCGGCAACTGCATCAGGTCTACGCTTCTGCTGATATATATGTCACTCCTGCTTATACGGAAACCTTCGCTCATCCTTTGGTCGAAGCAATGGCGAGCGGAGTGCCTGTAGTCGCTTCCGACCTTCCCGTGCATCGTGAGATTTGTGAAAATGCAGCAATCTATTTCCCGAAATTCTCACCGGAGGTGTTGGCGGACGGAATCGTCCAAATCGCATCGTCGCGCGAAGCGATGAGCGGAATGGCTGCTGCAGGCCATCTGCGAGCACGACAGTTTTCCTGGAAAACTCATGTCGATAAGATTCTTGACCTGTGCGCGATGCTCGTGAACCGAACACCACGCGGGGGAGTGCCGAAGGAAACATTGTCGAATCGCGAAGCCTTGGGGGAAAGTCGCGGAATGACCAGAAAGAAAACCGAGGAATCATTCGACGAACCGCCAAGCCTATAGGAAACTCGCGGAATGACCAAAAAGAAAACCGCTCAGGCGCAGCAATGATTGGACAGCAGTTGTCAGAGTAATTCTGGACACCTGATGCAACGATCCTTTTCGGTCTGTCCACGGAGATCCTGCTAAAATTTGAAAACGGCATTTACTGTGGGCCGCTGCTCCCGATCGTTCCATGCCATTCAAAATTATTGTGAACGCGGATGACCTTGGCATCAGCGATTCCGTGAACGAGACCATCTTCCAGGGTATGGGGCGGGGAACGATTACCTCGGCAACGATGCTGGCGAACGGGCCTGCGGTGAAAGCCGCAGCCTCCAAATTGCATTTGTTCCCCAACTGCTCCTTTGGCATCCACCTGAATCTCACCGAGTTCCAACCAGTCTGCCCGGAATCAGGTCGCGACCTGAAGCTTATTCTCAACGGCGACCAATGCTTCAACGGAAACTCGATCCGCGAAGTCCGGATCGGTGTTCCACTACTCCGCGCCATCTTCCGGGAGTGGTCTCATCAGATCGAAAGCGTCATGCGATTGGGCGTCCGGCCCTCTCACTTCGATGCTCATCATCACGTTCACACCATCCCTCAAATGCTCCCGGTACTCGCGGCTCTTCGACGAAGATATAAGATCGATAAGATCAGGATCAGCCGGAACATGTACGAT
The DNA here is from genome assembly GCA_963787685.1 of uncultured Acidobacteriota bacterium. Classification (GTDB taxonomy): domain Bacteria; phylum Acidobacteriota; class Terriglobia; order Terriglobales; family Acidobacteriaceae; genus Sulfotelmatobacter. The sequence continues at coordinate 272,951 of CAWBED010000012.1, read as the reverse complement.
CAATTCGAATATCCGGGGCCCGCACTGCTGAGAAAAAAGTGGGCCTTCAATTTGGCGTTGAGAGCAATTGGGTTCGAGACGACTCGAATCTTCACCGATCTCGTAACCTTCATCAAGCTTTGTGCCGCGAAAGCTCCAGCACAAGCAAGTGCTGAACTCATGACCCACCCCGGTTCGTCGCCGCACAGCGAGGAATCCGTTCTGCTGGAAACCAATTGGCCCGGCAGGTTGTCGTACGACGTAGCTCTGATCAGCTACAAGAGTCTGTAAATGTGGCAGACCGATTGGGCCGAACAATCCGGGCAGACTATTCCTCCTGAGCCTCCCCACTCTTCCGCATTGGCGCCTGATTCCGTTACTGCAGCATATCTCCTCTCCTGGACCGAGCATTGCATCGAGTGTGCTGTACCCGACTGCTATGCGCTCTGCTCTCTTTACGTTCAACGCCGCGACCGCAAATGTGCGCGATTCAAGAACGGCATCGTTCCCAATCCCCAATATCCAGGATTATTTCCGTACGGCGCGGAGATCGAATTCCGCAGGTGGGGAAAACTGGAATCTGCTTTCGGCTTCGGAGCCGTGACTCCGGATAGGGCCCGCTTCCTGGATCGCGGGGATCGCAGTCTGCTGAAGGGAATCCGCTCCGTCTCTGCAGTTCTGCGCAGGTTGAGTCCCTACTATCGGCTCAACGGCGCCTACGCTGTACTTCGGGAACGAATGCTTCAGAGCATTACTCGGAGCAGGAAGGAAACCTTCGACGAGTTCGTCATCGAAGTCTGGAACCTCGATTCCAACCCCGTTCGTCTCGTCCTGGAATCTTGGCAAGGCGGCCCAAAGTTCCGTACCTCCATCACACTCGAGCCTGGACACAACCTCCAGCGGATTCCCGCCGCAACCATGAACGTCGATCTCTATGGCGAATTTGGAGTGATTCGCGCCTATCCCGAGAATGACGCGGAAGCACATCTGGTTTTCTCCTGGCTCGATTTTGTGAAATACCTCCGTGTTCCCGAGTATGAGGCCGTTCCCGGCAATGCGGACAGCAGCCCGCCATCCGCGATAAGCAAAGTCAAATGCGTGATTTGGGACCTGGACCGAACCGCGTGGGACGGAATCTTAGGGGAATTAGAAGCTGATCAGGTTTCTCTTCGGCCCGAAGTCCTGCGCACCATGCTGGCGTTGGACGAACGTGGCATTCTGCAGAGCGTCGCCAGCAAAAACGACTACGACCTTGCTTGGAGCGTGCTGCAACGTCTTGGCGTCGCGCACTTGTTTTTGTATCCACAAATCAACTGGGAGCCGAAGAGCGCTAATCTCCGGCGGATCATTCAGTCCTTGAATATTGGCGTCGACAGTTGCGTGTTTATTGACGACTCTCCGTTTGAACGTGCCGAGGTTTCTCACGAATTATCGGGGATTCGAGTTCTGGCTGACTCCGACATTCCATCGCTGATGGAACGCCCGGAATTCGACGTGCCTGTAACCAAGGAAAGCCAGCAGCGGAGAGCCTTCTATGTCGCGGAATCCGAGCGCAAGCGCGAATCGCTCGAATACGGAGACCGTTACGAAGCATTTCTGAAGACTTGTAAAATGGAGGCAACGCTCTTCCGGGCCACCGAACCCGAATCTATCGAGCGCTGCCTGGAACTCTTGCATCGATCCAACCAGCTCAACCTTTCCACGCAACGCTACTCGCGCGAAGATTTTATGGCGCTTCTGGAACGACCCGACGCAGTGTGCATCGCTACCAGTTGCCGCGACAGATTTGGCGACTACGGCATCGTGGGATTTGCTTCGATTGTCGTATCCGATGACACTCTTCAGTTGAAGGACTTCGTCCTCTCCTGCCGCGTAGCTCAGAAAAAACTCGAGAACGCCTGGTTCCAATGGCTCAGCACGCTTGCTTCCGCGAGCGGCTATCGGAAAATTTCCGCAGCCTATTTGAAGACGTCCCGGAATGGTGTTTTGCGAACGGCCCTGATGGAATCCGGTTTCCTGGAGACTAACAAAGATGCTGCGGGCTCGAACCTGCAGTTAGCCGTGGGATCGGCTCTTCCGTCGTCCGACATTGTTTCAATTTCGGTGGATGGTCTAACGCTCAAACCATCGTCTGCTGGAAAGCCGCAAGAGTTCTGTTCAGATACAAGAGAATCGCGCTGAGAATAGGAAGCTGAACAGCGGTCCTACCTGGCCGATCGCGCCTGGTTTATCTGCAAAGATCCGATCGAAAGCTTGACCCACCTGTTGAATCTGCTCGTCGGTCATTTCCGGATACATCGGCAAGGATAAGACTTCGCCCGCCGCCTGTTCCGCTTCCGGGAACGCTTCACGTGCATATCCCAGATCGCTATAGGCGGGCTGAACATGCACCGGCTCTGCGTAATGAACCGCTGTCTGAATTCCTTCTTCGAGCAGCGCTTTTTGAAGGCCATCGCGATCCTTGCTGCGAACCGTGTAGAGATGATAGACATGGCGAGCCCACGGCATTTCTGCCGGACGTTCCACGTCGCACTCTGCGAGTGCTTGACTATAGGCTTTAGCCAATGCGCGCCGCCGTTCCGTCCACTGTTCCAGATGTCGCAGCTTCACTCGCAATATCGCGCCTTGCAGGCCCTCCATGCGGTAATTGAACCCACGCAGCACATGGTGATACTTGCGATCTTGCCCCCAGTCGCGCAGCATGCGAACAGTTTTCGCATAAGTAGCGTTGTTCGTCGTAACCGCTCCGCCCTCCCCGTACGCTCCGAGGTTTTTGGCGGGATAGAAACTGAAACAAGCGATGTCGCCGATGCTGCCCGCTCGCCTGCCTTTGTACTCCGCCCCGTGCGCTTGTGCGGCATCTTCGATCACAATCAAGCTATGGCGCCGCGCGATCTCCAGGATCGGGTCCATGTCGGCTGTCTGTCCGTAGAGATGGACCGGCAGAATCACCTTCGTTCGCGAAGTAATCGCCGCCTCGATCGCAGCCGGATCCATGTTGAACGTTCGCGGCTCGATATCCACCAACACCGGTCGCGCTCCGGCGTACAAAACTGCAGCCACGCTGGCAACAAACGTAAACGGCACGGTGATGACTTCGTCGCCAGGCTCCGACTCCGGCGGCAAGTAAGGCTAGATGCAGAGCGCTCGTGCCGGAATTCAACGCGATGCATTCAGAGGCGCCAGAGTATCTTGCGAATTCTTCTTCAAACCGCGCCACTTCGCTGCCCAGCACGAATTGGCAGCTATCCAGTACGCCCGCAATGGCCGCATCGATCTCGGCTTTGATGCCGCGATATTGTGCCCGCAAATCGAGATAAGGTACTGTGACCGGAGAATCTTTCATTCAAAGACCTGTGGATCTGATTTTACCAGCCACAAGAACTCAAAGCCGATGGGTGCGCGCACATGAGCCGCAACCGCTTGTCAGGAGGAATGATGTTCGATCAACGAGGCTCAGCGCCAAGAAGTTTTCTCGGACGCTTCGCGGGAGGAACTTTTCTGGGATCGCTTGGCATTGCGATTCTAGGATCGGCTGTTTTCTTGTCGTTCCACCACAGCCCCTACGCCTCCGCCTCCGACTCGGGACCCTTGGCTACCAACCTGATTCGATCAGCTCCCGACTTCAACTGGCGTCAAAGCCCGTCTTCGGTGTTGAGCTCTGCCGGCACTAACTCCGTGACTCTGGATCCATGCCCCCCCGGTGTGATCGCCGCCGAGCCAGCGTACTACGTTTACATTTCGGGCACGGGAATGCCTGAAGCCGTGCGCGTTACGGGAGGGAGTTGCAAGGGCGACGGGCACGCCGGGACGCTCGAGTTCACCACGGCCCACTCCCATCCGCCCGGATATGTCATCAGCAGCGCGTCTGGAGGAATTCAGGAAGCGTCCGTCGCTGCACGTTTCATCCCCACTAACCCCAAGGGAGTGTCGCAGGCCGGAAAAGTGGTAGTTCCACCGGGGGAATATGATGTCTTCGCCCCAATCTCCATTCGTGCCCCGAATCAGACGATCGACTTTGAAGGGTCGGTCGTCAACTGCTACACGCCGAATGATGCTTGTATTTTCGTCGGCGATGCCAAGACCTCCACGACATACGAAAACATCACGCTCAATGGTCCTCGCGGCCGTCCGATGACCGTTGCTGGCACGAAGCCCTTCATCGAGGTCAACGCGCAGCAGACTCGTCTTCTCAACGTCAGCACCCGTTGGCCACCGCGCGGAGGCAGTTTCGGCACGTTTGTTCAAGTCGACGACGATCAGGCGTTTCTGCTGGACGGGCTCGACACCGGTGTCGGAGGGGCTTCCGTGACATGCAATCCGAGCTATTGCGGCGCGATCGTCACCGCTCCCGGGCCTTTCAATAAATGGTCGGCTGTCGGCTGGCTCAAGAACCTCAACATTTCTCTTCAGTGTGCGGGGAAAGGCGTCGAGTGGATTTCAGGAAATGGTCTGAAGATCTCCGACAGCGTGATTCAAGGTTGGTCGGTCTTTGGAGTCCGCGTCAGTAACCAGCGCGGCGGATACGCTGGATTGATCACTGACAACGTTTACTTCGAGGCTGGCGCCTGCCAGGACCATAGTCCCTACGGCAACGTCGGCAACGCCGCAATCATTGGCGAAGGCGTTCAAGTGAAGATTTCCGGATTGGGCGCGAACAGCCCTTACGCACTGTTTCCGAACTGGGGCGCACAATCCGGCTCACATGACTGGCTTTATTGGGTCGTTCCGGTGAGCGCAAAATATGGGGACGGAATTCCTTTGCCTGCCGGACGCGCTGTGAACAATGGCTCGGGCAGTATCAAGGGTGTCTTCCCGCGGATCGCCGGGGCATCCGGCTACAAGATCCTCAAGATGGATTGGGATGATCGTACGGTTCCACGTCCCTATCCCCGCGGAACCGGTAACTATCTACTGACGACGATCCAGCAAAGCTCGTGCGCGACCCTGACCTGCTCATTCACGGATAACGGAGAATCTCTCTCGTCCTATACGAATGTAGGCGAGAACATGACAACGAATATCTACATGCCGCGTCTGGATTTCTGGCCCGGTTCGATCGTGCTGAGTCCCGGCGAGGATATGTCCAGCGAGAGGCACAATGTGCCGGTGCTTACATTACAAGCTGACGTAGTGGGAGTCGGCGGAGTCGTTACGACTCAACCTGCATGGGAAGTTACCGGGGAAGCCAACACTCTCATGGGTTCGCCCGCAACTCCGCCCGCGGCTGCCAATATTGAAGCGCTCCACACGAATGGGATCGCACCTTTTCCTGGAGGTACGATCCTCATGGCCGCGAATATGCCTCAGTTGGCTCCGCCTGGATACAAGGGAAGGTTGAATTTCGGACACGCCGGCCGCGCAGGTGGCTTCACCCCGGTGATCACGCTGGGTGACAGCAACTGGGGAAAGACCTGGTCCGCATCCAACCATCGGCCTTTGGCGGATGTCAACGACCTTGACCTCGGCTACGAAAACAAGATTGATACCTTCTATACCCGTGCCCAAAGTGAAATTCGTGACTATGTTGGAAAGTTTCCCGACGGCAATCCTCAGGAGAAACTGACTGCGTCCGCAAAGACGTTCAACGTCCCGGTCACTATTAACGGCGATCTCACTGTGACAGGGAAATGTGCAGGCTGTACCGGGACAGGGGGCGCTGCAGCCACTGCGGCGTCCAGATGGGCGGTTTCATTGACTGCACAGAAAGCCGCCATCGCCTCCACAAATTTTTGTGGCTCGTCCCCTTGCGGCTCCGGCCAGTACAGAATCAGTTATTACGTCGACGCCACCGGCGCCTGCGCTTCTGCCGGCAACGGATCGACCGCTCTCACGATTGGTTGGAAGGACGAAACCAGTGCCAAGTCTCTCCGTGTACCGCTCGTAGGTGCCGGCATCTCCAGCGGGAACAGCCTGGCGCTGGGCCAGCCCACGAATTTTGGCGGGGGCGATCTTTCAATTTGGTCCGCGGGCAACGCCCCGATTACCTATTCGACGGCCTATACCGCCTGTGCTTCGGGGACAGGCACTTACGCCGTGAGGATCACGGTCGAGAAAGTCCAGTAAACATTTATTCCTTCCGGTGTGCGACGTTTACCCCGAAGGCATGCATTTGCGCTATCATTCGCTCAAATGGCGAAGAAGAATCCCCCAAACTTCGAAGTGACGTGCCCCTGCTGCAGTGCCGTGCTCAAAATCGACTCTGAGGCCCGTGCAGTCATTGCTCACACCGCGGCCGTAAAGCCCAAGACTTTCAGCGATATGGAAGCTGCCGCGAAAGCGATGCGTGAGCAGGACAGTCGTCGCGAATCCATCTTCCAACAGTCGGTCGAAGCCCAGAAGAACGCATCCAGCCTGCTCGAAAAGAAATTCCAGGAGGCTCTGAAGAAGGCGAAAGAGACTCCCGACACGGGCAAGCCGATTCGCGATTTCGATCTCGACTGATTCATGCCCGAGCCGCTGCGTACACATCGTCCGCTGCTTCTCGGCCACCGCGGCGCACGAGCTTTCAAGCCGCTCCCTGAAAACACTCTGGCATCATTCGACCGCGCGCTTGCCGACGGCTGCGACGGCTTTGAATTCGACGTGCGCCTCACAGCCGACAATGTAGCCGTCGTTTGTCACGATGCCAAGACTGAAGACGCCGAGATCGCGAGCGCCACAGTTGCGCAGTTGTCCAACCTGCCGCGCCTGGAAGATGTTCTTGCCCGGTACAACGACAGCGCTTTTCTTGATATCGAGCTGAAAGTTCAAGGATTGGAAGAAGTCACGTCGGCTCCTGCTCAGAAAGAATCCTCCACGCCGCGGATTCGTAGTTTCCTCTTTCCTTCCGGAAGTATTGCGAGCGTTACATCAGCTCGACTCCACAGTCCCTATAGGCTTGATCTGCGAGACGCGCACTGAACTCCGTGTCTGGAAACAACTCCCGCTCCAATACGTGATTCCTAACCGCAAACTGGCCACCCCTGAGCTCTTACGTGAACTGAAGGGTGCAGGAAAGAAAGTTCTGGTTTGGACCGTTAACACGTCCGCAGATATGAAGCGCTTCGCCAATGCTGGCGTCGATGGCATCATCTCCGACGACACTCATCTTCTTGCGCAGACATTAGGGCCTTAGGGTGAGAATTTTCTTGGGGCCTGACCGAAGTTGGACGGAAAGAATCTAGTCGGCAGCGGCTTCCAGCGCGGATCCACTGCGGGCGGGCTTATGCAGAAATGCTGCGCGCTCGGTTTCGAACGACTCCAGGTTTGCACCTAAGTCCTGTTCGCTCCACCCCATCACGGCTCCGATTCGCAATGCCGCTTCGCGGCTGCAGGATTCCGACCAGCATGCGCCAAGCGCGACCGGCACTCGGCGCAGCAGCGCATCGCCCAGAGTGACCGCATATTCTTTCCGATATGCCTCGATCACTTCGGCCACAATATGCGAAGTGTGCGGACAGATCGGTGCCCGCAATTCTGCGCTGACCAAGGCCATTCGGGCGATATCCATAGCACGCTGCCCGTGCCACTCCATCATGCCGCGAGCGGTTTCTTCACTCACCGACCCAGCCCGCGCGATGTCCAGAACTTCCTGATCGAGCATCGGATCGAGTGAACTCCCCGGCCCAATCGTGACCGCCTTGGGTTCTTCGACTGCAATACCAATCTTTCGAACAAGTTCTCTCGCCAGCGACGCTGCGGTCGTTAGCTTCCCGCCAATGACTGAGATCAGTCGCGCCGCCCCGTCGTCCGTATGGTCGTGGAGAGAATGGCGCCGCGTTACTGCCGAAGGCTTGTCGCCCGAATTGGGTAGCGGACGCACCCCCGCAAACGCATATTTGATATCGTGTGCTGAAAACTTCGCTTTCGGAAATAATTTGGAGACCGTGCGAAGTAGATAATCGACTTCCTCGCCCGAGGGCGCCGTCTTAGCCGGATCGCCCGCATCGGGAACTTCCGTTGTCCCTACCAACACCTGCTCGTTCCAAGGCAAAACGAAAACTGGCCTGCCATCTGCTGCTTCTGTATAAAGGCCTATGGTCGGGGAACCTGAGAATCTCGGCAACACGATGTGTGATCCTCGTACTCCGCCCACCATCGGTTTCCCCGTCCGAACCGTCGATCGCTGGCAAACCCGGTCGGCCCATGGCCCGGTACTGTTGATGATCCATCCGGCATCGACGCGCTCGTCTTTGCCCGTTAGACGGTCCCGAAGAAGCACGCCTCGTGCGCGCCCCTGTCCCACGTTAACGGCAAGCACTTCGCAATGATTGCGCACAACTGCTCCCGCCGCTGCGGCTTCCGTCATCCACTCGGCGACTAATCGCTCCGGAAACTCACACTGTGCATCTTCGTAATTCAAGAGGAGCCATTGATGTCCCGCGTCCAGCGCACGCTGCACGCGCATTAACTCGATCTCGCCTGGCTTCTTTGCCCTTCGCCCGGAGATACGCTGATAAAGCCACAACCCGGCGCGCACTTTCATCGCGCTGCGCTGGCTTTGCTCGTTCAGCAGGAAAAGGAACTGCACTGGATGCACAAGGTGCGACCGCTCCCGCAAAAGCCGTTCCCGCTCGCGCACCGACTCGCGAACCAGCCCAATCTCACCGTGTTCGAGATATCGAAGTCCGCCGTGGATGATGCGCGTCGAGCGGCTGGTTACGCCCGAAGCAAAATCGTTCTGCTCGACCAGCAGCGTGCGTTTCCCGGCACGGGCACACTCGCGTGCGATGGCCACACCGTTGATCCCCCCGCCGATCACGACGACGTGGAAATGCTGACCTTCAATCGACGCTCGGGGTTTCACTGCTAAGGTCATATGTTTAAAGGAAATAAGCTGATTCTGCGCTGAACCTGGTTTCCCGCGACACGCTCATCTGTCTTTATTTTGCGCTTCCGACGGACGCCGATGAAGGTCACGTTGGTCCACTCGGTAATCGGCTGCTTCCCATGGACTTCCAGCGAGAATGATACCCAAAGTAACCTGCCGCGTCAGCGCGCCGGGGAAGGGAAACGTCTTTTCTGCACCAAAAGCAAGCCCGGCGTTTACGAAGCCGGGCTGCATACGATCTACGCAAAGCACTGTTGCGCGGAAGTGAGTTCTAATATTAGGCTATGCGGTCTTTCGCAACTCCCTCATCTGTTGTCGGGCGTCAGCGAACAGGCGAATCATCTCCCGGTTGAACGCCGGAATATCATCCGGTTTGCGGCTCGTAACCAGGTTCTTGTCGCTGACCACTTCCTTGTCCACCCAGATCGCTCCCGCATTCTTCAAGTCGGTCCTCAGCGATGGCCATGAAGTCATGGTATGTCCACCAACCCCGCCGGCTTCCAGCAAAGTCCAAGGCCCGTGGCAGATCGCGGCCACCGGCTTACCCGCATCCACGAATTGTTTCACGAACCGCACCGCCTCGGGTTTCATGCGAAGCTGGTCCGGATTCATTACTCCCCCCGGCAACAGCAAAGCGTCGAAGCTTTCGGCCTTAGCAGATGTAAGCAGAACATCCACCGGAACCTCATTTCCCCACTCTTTGTGATTCCATCCTCTAACTTTGCCCTCATTCGGAGAGACGACCATAGTGGTTGCTCCCGCCTCGTCGAGCGCCTTTCGAGGCTCCAGCAACTCGGACTGCTCGAATCCATCGGTCACAAGTATTGCGACTTTCTTTCCTTGAAGAGTAGCGCTTGTCATTTTGTGTCCTCCTTATGAAGATGTGCATGGTATGCGTTTGCGGTGGGAAAGATCATTAGCTATTTCGACTTCGTTTGGATGCCAATCCTTGCTATGCGGTTGGCGAAGCCGTTTGCGGCCATTGAAGCCCGGCGCGAAGTCTGAAAGCGTTGCTTGTTGCATCCACAGTCGTTTACATTGGTTGCCGAATGCCCGCCACAGGAGAACGTTTCGAACGAGTAGTTGCAATCATGGAGCGCCTTCGCGCCCCGGGCGGTTGTCCTTGGGACCGCGAGCAGACCTTCGATTCGATCAAGCCCTATACGCTCGAAGAAACTTACGAAGTCCTCGAGGCTATCGATAACCGCGATTGGCCAGAGCTCGCTGGCGAACTCGGTGACTTGCTCCTGCAAGTTCTCTTTTATGCCGAGATGGCGAAAGAGCAGTCCTCGTTTTCAATCGATGACGTGATCGACCGTCTCTCCACCAAGCTGATTAACCGCCATCCCCACGTATTCGGCGATGTCAAAGCGGACACTTCGGCTGAGGTTAAGCGCAACTGGGATGCGCTCAAGCGCCAAGAAAAGAAGCTGGAAGAGGAGAAAAAGCGGCAAAACTCCGGCAGTAGCAATATGGCTGCGGTTTCATCGAAGGACGAAAAGCATTCTGTCCTTGCCGGAGTTTCCTCCGCAATGCCCTCATTGATGGAGGCTCACAAGCTGAGTGCGCGCGCCGCCCAGGTAGGCTTCGACTGGCCAAACATCGACGGGTTATTCGACAAACTCCACGAAGAGACGGACGAATTGCGCGAGCAGCTCAGAGACTTTCCCCCTCCCGGCCCTCGCCCGCAAGGGCGCGGCATCGCTTCTTCCGGCCGAACTCTCGTTCCCGAGGATCTGCAGATCCGGCTGGAAGAAGAAGTCGGCGACCTTTTTTTTGTTCTCGTAAATATCGCGCGCTACCTCTCGCTCGATGCCGAGTCCGCTCTGCGCAAAACCAACCGGAAGTTCAAGCGCCGCTTTCAGTGGATGGAGGCTCGCCTGCAAGAGTCCGGCCGCTCAGTCGATCAAGCCTCCGCAGAAGAGCTCGAATCTTTGTGGCAACAGGCGAAGGTTGAAGAGAAGAAGATTGAAGAGAAAAAGTCCGCAGAGGAGACCGGCAGCTCCGGTTCGCGGGAGCGCTCGGCGTGACCTCTGGATCCATCGAACTCCGCCGCTGTCACGGCATCGAAGACTTCCGAGCCTGCGTCGCTCTCCAAAAAGAAGTCTGGAATTTTACTGACGCCGAGCTAGTGCCGCTGCGCATGTTCGTCGTCGCCGATAAAGTCGGTGGCCAGGTCATGGGCGCTTTTGACGGTAAGACCCTTGTCGGCTTCGCGCTTTCCGTGCCCGGCACTCGCTCCGGCCACGTCTATCTGCACTCTCACATGCTTGCAGTGCGCAAGGACCATCGCAACGGAGGACTCGGTCGCCGCTTGAAGTTAATGCAGCGCGAAGATGCGATCGCTCGCGGCATCGAGTTGATCGAATGGACCTTTGACCCTCTCGAAATTAAGAACGCCTATCTGAATATCGAAAAACTCGGTGCGATTGCTCGTCGCTATAACATCAACCAATACGGCATCACTTCTTCGCCCTTGCAGGGAGGCCTGCCTAGCGACCGCCTGATTGCCGAATGGTGGCTTCGGTCGAAGCGCGTCAACACTGTGCTGCAAGAAGGGAAGAATCCCTCGTTCCACACAGAGGCTTCGATCCCAGTTCCGGCACAGATCTACGACTGGAAGGCGTCTGCGGAAACGCGTCCAAAAGCGCAGCAGGTGCAAGAAAGCAACCGCAACGAGTTTCTGCGCACCTTCGGCGAAGGCCTGGCAGTGTTGGGCTATGAGCGCGATGCCGAAGGCAATGGCAAGTTCCTTCTGGGGCGTTGGGACGAGAAATGGTCCTACGCCTCGGAAGCATAAGAGTGATGTTTCCCAGTACAAGAAATGCGACGCAGAACTCCTAGGTTCTTTGAAACCTTGAAACTCTGAAACTCTGAAACCTTGAAACCTTGAAACCTTAAACATGAAAATCGAAGCCATCACGCTCCGCGAAATCCAAATGCCCCTCGTCCATTTCTTCGAGACGAGTTTTGGCCGTACCTACAGCCGCCGCATTCTTCTCGTTACGGTTCACAGCGAAGGAGTCGACGGATGGAGCGAGAGCGTCGTCGGCGAAGACCCTTTTTACAGTAGCGAATGGATCGACGGCGCGTGGCCGACGCTGACTTCGTACCTGATTCCGACGCTGTTAGGAAAGCGCATCGAATCAGGCCGCGACTGTCCGGCCCTTTTAGCCAAAGTACGCGCCCACCGCATGGCGAAAGCCGGTCTTGAAAATGCGCTTTGGGATGCCGAGGCCACACAGAAAAAGCTGCCTCTCTGGAAGCTTCTTGGAGGCTCGCGCCAAGAGATTCCTTGTGGCGTTTCCATTGGCATTCAAGACTCGGTCGAGCAACTGCTCGACAAAATCCAGGTCGAGCTCTCCGCCGGTTACCGCCGCATCAAGGTCAAGGTGAAGCCCGGCTGGGACATCAACGTTCTCGAGCGCATCCGTTCGCGCTGGTCCGATATCACTCTGAGCTGCGACGCAAACTCCGCCTACACCCTCGACCAGGTCGAACACTTGCGGAAATTCGACCAGTTCAATCTGCTGATGATCGAGCAGCCTCTCTGGAACGACGACATTTACTATCACGCTCGCCTCCAGAAGGAACTTCGCACCTCGATCTGCCTGGACGAATCGATTGTCAATGCCCGCAGTGCCGCCTTCGCCGTCGAGACGGGTGCTTGCCGGATCATCAACATCAAGGTAGGACGAGTAGGCGGCTTCAGCGAAGCGATTAGCGTTCATGACGTCTGCCAGGCGAACAAGGTTCCCGTATGGTGCGGGGGTATGCTCGAAACAGGCATCGGCCGCGCCCACAACATCGCCCTCTCTACGTTGCCGAACTTCAGCCTGCCTGGCGATGTCTCCGCCTCCCGCCGCTACTGGAAGGAAGACATCATCGATCCTGAAGTCGAAGTCTCGCCCCAGGGAATGATTGCCATTCGCGACGTTCCCGGGACCGGCTACCAAGTCAAGACCGACTTGATCGAGAAGCTGACAGTGAGGAAAGAAACATTTCGCGCCTGATCTTCACCGAGTAGTCGCGTTAGGCCCGGAAGCCTCCGGTGCGTGCAGGTGTGCCGTTTTTTCTTGTTCTGCTTTCAGCATCGCAACCCCTTGGGCAAATGTGAGGCGGTCGGGTACGCGCTGGAAGTCGCTGAAGGTTTCGTCGGAAATCATGCTGATCCCTTTGAACATCAGGATTTTCCCTGTGATCTTCAGACTCATCGCCGTGAGCTCCCAGGAACCATTTCCAACATCAGCTTGCTCAACGCGAAAGTGTCCACCCTTATCGAGATGCCCAAGGATTCCCCACCCGAATGAGACTTCCCGGAACAATACTCCGTCGATCTTCGCAATCCTTCGCTCGTTGCGATCGATCAGCAGATACCCCTCCATGCCCTGGAGGACTTGCTCCACGTGCGACGGTGGCGTGTAACTCGGATTTGGAGTGAATTTCAGACGCACCAACTCGTCTCCCGGCTTGCCCAACTCCGCAGTCCCAGTCTCCGTTCCGTCATATTGGTATAGGAAGGCTGCCGGCAACGCCTTCACGATACGCAACGTGCGCTCCGCGTCTTCCTTCTCGCGAGCCTTTTTCTTTCGAAGCTGTTCAGGGTTGTCCATCAACCACGAGAGATGCCCCAGTTCGGCCTGCTGCTGTTCTGTGGTTAGCGGCCGATCGTTGACGGCAATGAGCATCCCGGCCATGGCATCGCTGGTCTCCACATAAATCCGCGTCTGCGAGCCTTTGGGAGCTTTCTTTCTCGAGTGAAACATGTGCTTGATACTTCCGTTATCGGCCGCCGCGACCTCCCGTGCCACTGTCTGACGGACCAACTCACCTGGCGCAATTTCTCGGGGTTTCTCGTCCTGTGCCGTCAGAAAGCAGGTGGCAGCTATCCATGCTGCGACGCAGAACGCTCGCCTCGCCGCCATTCGATTTGGGCTCGCTCCCAGCATTGGTAACCGTTAGTGTAGCAATGGCCTGCAAAGGGTTGCAGTGACGGCCTCGCCTCGTTCTGTCCAGCCTCTCGCTTGCCGCTAGTTCATCGAGTTGGGTATAGTCGATGCAGTGACGCGGCCGTCCTGTACCCGCCTTCCCAGTGTCTCGGTGGTGCAGTATCCGTTTCCAAGGAGAAAAACATGAGTGCTCCACTGTCGGCAGATTTGGCGCAGATTGGCAAATCGGTATTCATCAAAGGCGAGTTGTCGGGCAGTGAAGACCTCTACGTCGATGGCCAGGTCGAGGGCACGATCTCGCTGAAGGGCAACAGTTTGACCGTCGGACCTCACGGGCAGGTTAAGGCTTCAGTCGAAGCGAAGGGCGTGGTTGTCCAGGGCAAGCTGGAGGGGAATATCCAGGCCAGCGACCGTGTCGAACTGCGCAAGTCCGCCGTCGTCACCGGGGATATTTCCACGCAGCGGATTTCCATCGAGGAAGGTGCGTTCCTCAAAGGCAAGGTGGACATTCAAGGCAAAGCGGACAAGGCTGCCGGAAAGTAACTTCTGCCCATTCGCTTCGCACGTTACAGTTGCTTGTAGGGTGTGAATTCAGTTCCCAGAGTACCGGTTGCCTCGGACTCCGTTAAGTAGGTCTGATGGCATCAGTCACCCAGAACTTCATGAAGCTTTTTCGTGGTTCGTCGGGCAGCACGCAGGGGCAGACCCCCCAGCCGGCCCAAAAACTTACTCGTCGTTCCAGCGGCTTGGGCGAACTTTCCCGGCTCTGGGACAGCGATACCCCGCTGTGCGTTCTCGATCTCGGTTCCACTTCCCCGGCGAATATCCGTTTCTTCACCGAGCGCAGCCACAAAATCTATAGCGAAGATCTGCTGGTCGCTTCGACCGAAGCCCACCTCGTCACGAAAGACGAGCAGGGAAATGTCGTTCTCGACAGCCGCAGATTTCTTGCCGACAACCTGCAATATCCCGCAGCCCACTTTGACGTCGTTCTCTGCTGGAATTTGCCCGATTATCTCGACGAAAGCCTGGTTCGCCCCGTCATGGGACGTCTCTGGTCGGTGCTGAAGCCCGGGGGCATGCTGCTCGCGTTCTTCCACACCAAAGATGCCGGGCCGGATTCACCCTGCTATCGCTTTCACATCCTCGATAAAGACGTGCTCGAGATGCAGCGCATCGTGCTGCGCCGTGAAGCCCGTCGTGGACCTACCGGAGCCCTTCATACTGCGATCGGCGAGGGCTTCCGCCTGCAGCGCGTCTTCAACAATCGCCACATTGAAACTCTCTTCCGCGACTTCGCCTCCATCAAGTTTTTCTTGGCCCGCGACAACGTGAGGGAAGTCCTCGTAGTCCGCTAAATAGCAACGCATCATCCCGGCTGGAGCGAAGCGTCGCGCCCGCGCATCCATCAGCGAATCCGTCTCTTGTGATTTTAGTGGCGCAGCTTAAGGGGAAAGACGTGGAAGATCGTCAGCATTTCCCAGCCCAGCAGAAAGACAGAGATAAGTACCACCATGACCGCCAGCAGCTCTCCAAATGTCATTCCGCGGCGGGCTGGCTCCATGCGTCTCGCGGCAAGGCTCAGGATGTTGAGTGTCGCGAATCCAAAAACTACGGCCCACAGAATGTTGTAAACATCCTGCCGTGACCCGCGATAGAAAATCGCGACTGCCACGCTGAACGACATCACAGCGTAGCTGCGCGCAGCCGGATACATCCAAAGCGCAGTCTTCGCGCTTCGTGTGAGGCCGCTAACGATCATGGTAGAGACGAGCGCCATTCCGCAAAACACCGTCCACGCGCACTAAGAGCGCGATCTGAAATGGATATTATCGTGTTTCGAGCCTCGATCAACGACTGCAAACCCCGCAGGCAACCATCTAGTCACGGGCCTCGAAACTCACAATTCTTCGTTAATATGGATCATGGCTAGTCCGCGCTTCATCTTTTTCGACGTCGGCAACACGCTGCTCTTCCCCAATCGTGCGCGGATCCTTGAGCCCTTACCCGCGGAAAAGCATCCCACGCTGTCGAGTTGGCAAGCCCTCGAGCGCCGCACTAAGCACGAGTTTGATCAAGGCCTGATGAGCGGCAAAGTCGACCACAGTTTCTGGTGGACCTTTCACACCTACCTGTTGCAACAAGTCAATTCTTTCGATGAAGCGGTCCGTGACAAATTGGTGAAGAATACGCAAAACTCCGCTAACTGGGATCAAATCCTACCCGGGACCCGGGAAGCTCTCGATCGCATTCGCCAGAAATATTCGATCGCGGTCATCTCCAACTCCGACGGCCACATCGATGCTGTGCTTGGCCGTTGCGGCATTCGCGACCGCTTTGCCACGATCACTGACTCGGGCACCATCGGCCTCGAAAAGCCGCATCCCGCCGTCTTTGCCGCGGCCCTGCATTCGATGAATGCCGATCCCGCCGGCAGCCTCTACGTTGGCGACGTTTATTCCGTGGACTACGTCGGTGCGCGCGACTCGGGAATGCAGGCCGTTCTCTTCGACGTGGCTGGCACCTATCGCGGAAAAGAATTTCCACGCGTCGAATCCCTAACGCAACTGGAATCCTTTCTCCAGCATTGAAACGCAACGAAGTATTAAGCAGGAGCTCAACATGTTTGACACGACAAAGATCGTTCTTTTTTTCACCGCCGCGTTATTGTTGGCAATCGCGCCCGGCCCAGGAATGCTCTACGTTCTCGCCCGCAGTCTCGCGGGAGGTAAACGCGAAGGAGTGCTTTCGGCCCTAGGAACCTTCGTCGGTGGCATGGTCCACGTCTTCGCCGCTGCCCTGGGAGTGTCGATCATCCTGGCCAAGTCGGCCATGGCTTTCGCGACCGTGAAATACGTCGGCGCAGCCTATTTATGTTTTCTCGGGATCAAAATGATCCTCGAAGCTCGCTGGCCAGAAGCCGCCACTGACGAGCCTGCGGCCCAACAGAAAAATGCCCGCAATCCGCTCTGGCAGGGAGTCGCCACCGAAGTCCTCAATCCCAAGACCGCTCTGTTCTTCCTGTCATTCATTCCGCAATTCGTGAATCGCGCCAACGGCCACGTCTTCCTGCAGTTCGTGACGCTCGGAACTATCTCCGTCGTGATGAATACGACCGCCGACTTAATCGTCATTGCGCTCGCCGGACCTCTGGGTGAGCGCATTCGATCCTCAGCGAAATTCCGCCGCCGTCAACGAACGGCCACCGGCGCGATCATGATCGGACTGGGAACCTATCTTGCGACCAGCGACAGCCACTGATTGGTCGCTCAGAAGCGTCCACAAGCGGCCACTACCCGCGGAAACTTAGTCGTTGGTGAACCAGAGGAAAGACCTGAAATGAGGGAGGCTTTCTACAACTCTACGATCTGGTGGTCGTGGCAATCCGAATGCATCGTTTCGTAGAGTTGATGCAGCAGTTCTCGTCCGTAACGAGCGACGAAGTAAATCCCGCCGATGCCCCGCTCTTGAAGCCCTTTGTCCGGGTAGAGCGCCTGGCTCAGATGGTCGGCATGGCGCGCCACCAATTCGCCCTTCTGTGCCTCTGCCCGCGCCGCCTGGGCGTAAAGTTTTTCTAACTGATGCTGCATCTTCGAACGCGCAGTCTCCGTCGCATCGACCAGAGTTCGATCCAGTTTCTCCAGTTTTTCTTTCACCGTCGTAAGTTTGGAATCGAACGCCTGCTTCGCAGATTCGAAAGCAGCTTTCAGATCGGCCGGCAAACTGTGCGACGCGATTTCTTGCCGTAAAGTCTCGGGTCCCTCAAACGTGTCGGTCACAGATATGCCGTGCTTCTCCAGCAATCGCTGCGTCTTGGGTTCGACCAGCGTCGCCGAGAATCGCGGCACGATAGGAGTCACCCGGTCCAACAGCGCTTCATATACCGCGCCCGCCTGACCGAAATAGGCCGTCTCCGCTGCGCCTCCGGTATACGCCAGGGTCGGCAGAAGATAATCCTCGACGATCGGCCGCAGCAGGACATTCGGGCTGAACTTTTCCGGATGAACCGTGATCCGCACGATCAGCTCCGCTTTCGAAAGTTTCTCGTGCGCCGTCTCCCCGCCGATTACGAATTCATCCGCCTCGCCGTTCCCGCGACGGTGAATCGACGTGCGCGCTCCATCGCGCAGCGTGAACAGCAATACCGACGACTCCGTTACTTTCACCTGCTGGTGATACCCAGCGGCCTCCAGCGCTTTTCCACGCGCGAGAAGGGAAGAAGAGAGCTCTTCCGCTCGCTCTACGGCGGAACGATAAACCGGCGCGGCCACACCCGCGAGTTCAGCGTCCGAAGCATCCATCAGGATCACGCCCCACTCCGCGAAGATTTGCGCGTACAGACGAGCGAACGCCGTACCCAGCGACTCTCCCGGGCGGTAACAATCGCGCAAGAACTGCGCTGCCTCCGAATCACCGAGCAGCGCCGCGGCCTGTTCCACTACTGGGGTGATCTCATCCGAAAAACGCACCGCCCCCACCGGCGCCCCTGGAACATTGTGGGCCGACGTAGACAGAACCTGCAGCCCGCCATCCGCTCCGGGAATCGAAACGTGATTCACTTCCGCCAGATCGTGATCGTAAGTGGCAAGCCAGAAAATCGGCACCGCATCGACTCCCGCCGCAGTAGCCTCTTCCGCCAGCTTCACCGCACTCAGAGCCTTGTAGATAGCGAACATCGGTCCGCCAAAAAGTCCAACCTGCTGGCCGGTGACCACCGCTGCCGCACCGGTACGCAGTCGCTCAATGTTGGCAAGCGCTTTCGGAGACGACCCGAAGGCCTCATTCTGACGTTTCAGAACCGCTGCCACGCGCTCCCGTCGTGAGTCGTCGTACGAGATCTTTCCCGATTCTTCCTTCACCCATTGATTGAAATAGGGAGATCGCGGATAAAACGGTTGAACCTTGGAGGAATATGCCAGGAAGTCAGTAAAAAGTCGGGTCGTGTGCGGAATTTGCGAAAAAGGAAGACAGTGCGCCTTCACTGACAGCTCTCCTGACATTCGAGTGTCGACGCATGTTGGACGTGTAAGCTCATGATTGGTAACAAACTGGCGCCGTAGTTGAGATGCAGGAAACCGTGACGGGATGCAAGATATGATGCAGGAAGCCTGTCGGCAAAGGCAAATGCACCAAAATTGCATTCTTGACCATTCGTAATCCAGCGTGATCATTCGTAATCATGACCAACCTGCTCCCATCGACTCCTCTCCAGATCTCTGGCCCTGTGACCCTTGAGGGCTCGGTAGTTCGCCTTGAACCCATCCGCCTTGAGCATGCGGAATTGTTCTGGGATGTCGCCAGGAACGATCTCGAAGATATATTCCGCTGGATTCCCTATGCCGTCCGAACCCGAGAAGACTTTCGCAAGCTGGTAGATAAAGCGTTCGATGAACAGAAACGTGGAGAGTCCATCGTCTTCGCCACGGTCGAGCGCAAGTCCGGACGGGCTGTAGGCAGTACACGCTTCATGAATATCGATCGCGTGAACCGCCGCGTCGAAATCGGATCCACCTGGATCGCTCCGGCGTGGCAACGCACCGCAGTCAACACAGAAGCGAAATACCTCATGCTCCGCCACGCGTTTGAAGTCTGGCAGTGCATTCGCTTGGAACTGAAAACGGACGCGCTGAATCAGAAGTCTCGCAACGCGATCTTGCGCGTTGGCGCGAAAGAAGAGGGAACTCTTCGCCGCCATCTTCTCACCTGGACTGGCCGCGTGCGCGATACTGTGTACTTCAGCATTCTTGACAACGAGTGGCCGGAAGTAAAAGCGAAACTCGAGGCACGCCTGTCCCCATCACATCCCTAGTGGAGTTACGGAAGTGCGACGGGTATCAAGTCTGCGATTCCCGCCCTGTTAACCAGGTGCGAGAATCATCCCGACAGCCACATCATTGTTGGGAGGATCCTGATGGACGGCACTCAGACTTTGTCCGTGATGCTTGTGCTCATTGTAGGCATCTTTGCCATTGGCACCCTTCTGAGCGGATTTTTTCAGGTACACACCGCCGAAGCCGTCGTTGTGCAGCGCATGGGGAAGTTCCAGCGCGTCGCCAGCGCCGGCATCAATTTCAAACTGCCCTGGCTCGATCAAATTGCCGGACGCATCGATCTCCGTGTGCAACAACTCGCCTTGGATGTGGAAACAAAAACCAAGGACAATGTCTTCGTCAAGATTCCCGTCTCCGTGCAATATCACGTGATTCCCGACCACGTCTTCGAAGCCTTCTATAAGCTGGCGAATCCGCGGCAGCAAATCTCCTCTTACGTCTTCAACGTGATCCTCGGCCACGTGCCCAAGATGAATCTCGACGATGCTTTTCTCCAGCAGTCCGACATCGCCGTCGCGATCAAGCAGGGGCTCGACGATGTGATGCGGACCTACGGCTACGCCATCGATCAGGCGCTCGTTACTGACATTCAGCCGGACGACAAGGTCAAAGCCGCAATGAACGAGATCAATGCCGCGCAGCGCGAGCAAGTCGCCGCCACCGCACGCGGCGAGGCCGAGAAGATCCTGAAAGTGAAGCAAGCCGAGGCCGAAGCAGAAAGTAAAGCGCTACAAGGGCAGGGAATCGCGAATCAGCGTAAAGCCATCATCGAAGGATTGAAAGATTCGGTGGAAGCTTTCTCGAAGGCCGTGGAAGGATCCACGCCCAAAGACGTCATGATGCTGGTGCTGGTCACTCAGTATCTGGACACGATGAAAGAAATCGGCAGCAACGACAAGAGCAATACGATTCTCATGTCCCACTCGCCCGGCGCAGTCACCGACCTCTACCGCCAGATGCAGGACGCCGTATTGATCGGCTCGAAAATGGCAAATCCCGGAGCGTAATCAAAGTAGGTTTGAGTCAAGGAACGGGTGGCCCATTCAAGCCGCACGTTGGCTTGAGTGGGGCAGTTCGATTGCCATCAGGCTGCTGAAAGACTCCGCTTCGAGCCGTCTTTGGGAAGGGCACGAGTTTCACTCGTGCCGTTACGCCCCATTAAAGTCAGCGCGCTTCAGCGCCTGCGGCGTGCTCTTCCCTGGCAAAAAGAAGTTCTTCACGAGCCTGCTAGAACAAACCGGGCTTGAGCGCGTCACCCGCTCATCCATTCAACACGCCAGGTAGTAAACTTATATTTCGGATGGTCGAAGATCGAACAGAGTTCAGACCTTTCGGTGTGGAGTCGAGGGCGCGCCCTTGTCGGCTGGCGTTCTTGATCGATCCCGGCTCGTGCCCCACAGAACTACTGGACGCGTTGTTCGAAACGAACTATGGGCTTTGGGGAGGCAGGTTCAATCCCATTGTTCCCGTCATCAAAGGCGAAATCGACGAGGCTTACTGGTCGTTACTCAGGTGCGTAGATCCGGACCTCGTTTACACGTACACCCCGCTCTCCCAGAGCACCATAGACCGAATCGACAGGGATATCGTTCCCTGGCGCATTGAGGCACATCCGACTAACCTCCCGCCGCCCCATTTTTCGCCGAACGGCTCGGACGACTGGTGAAAGCCCGTCATGTCCTGCGATTGCTTATCTCGCAGCAGAGGGCGTTTGCGCCTGCCCTCCACCGCCGCTTCTCACCTATTTCCACGATTGGAAGTCGCCGCTAAACAAGGAATTGGTCAGGCTAGTAACAAGGAACTTCGGCATCATCCAAGAAAGATCGTCTCCAGCTCTGCCCGAAGAATGGCCCAGGCTACAGGTGCAGAATGCTTGGACACCGTCAGAGCTTTCCATTGCCTTGGTGTACACCAAGGCGCTATTCCCATTTCAGGCGTCCGCAGCACACTCGACACAACCCCCGCGCATTGATGCCTCGCAGGATGGTACTGCATTCTTGTCGGCGACAGCGCTGAAACGTGGCTCTATTTTTGGAATCGAATCTTTCTCGTTCGTGATTACCTTCGGTTGGGATGGAATGCCCTGTGTCTGTCCCCGGCGCTTCTTCGCGACGAAAGCTTCATTGGACCGCTCCGAGAGTTTCTAAAGCGCCATGTTCATCGCTCCGGTAGTTCTCCCAGCAGCCTCACGCTCCAATCGTTCGAGTGTTCCGCCGACGAACTAGCCGAACTGAAGCCACGAATCTTGAACGGACTAGACATCATTCAACGAAGCAGGAAGCTGAGTTCTTACGGATTCCCTACTTTAGAGCCCACGCGGCCCGAGAATTATGTCGGCTGGGGATATGCGACGACGCATCAACAGGGAACATCGCGAGAGAGTCTTTTCAACGCACCAAAATCACCAGTCCCCATTGATCAGGGCACTTGGGTTATGGATTTACGAATTCAATACGTCCCCCGATTTCCTTTCTACGGCAACGAAGTGCTCTCGTGGAAGGTGCCTCGGCGCGCTGGCGTAGCGGAGGCTTTCTTCAGCCAGAGGCGGTGTCGCGTCGACGCAGACTATTCTCTTTCGACTGAAATGCAGAGGTTGGAGCCCTTCATCCTGCGGCTTCCGGACGAAAACGAAATCTTCCATCGGGCTGCCGGCATCATGGACCTGAATTCCTATGACGCGGACCTGACGAGGGTTGTGAAGAAACCCAAATACCGCCGCTTGGGGCCGTGGGACAAAGGCCTTTATTTGAACGGAATCCTCGAACTCTTCGGAGGTCTTCAACCGGCGGCGCGGTTTTTTGAACATAGCTTCTGGCGAGGT
The DNA here is from genome assembly GCA_963787685.1 of uncultured Acidobacteriota bacterium. GTDB lineage: Bacteria > Acidobacteriota > Terriglobia > Terriglobales > Acidobacteriaceae > Sulfotelmatobacter. The sequence continues at coordinate 250,559 of CAWBED010000012.1, read as the reverse complement.
GCCTTCGAACGTCTTTCGCTGGGATCCCCGGAGAAGGAAGCTGGCCTCTTCGAAAGAGTGAGAAACGCTCTGGATAAGAAAAAGACGTTGATTGGGTCGCAACTGGCGGGCGGCCACGCCAAGCCCATTGAGTGGCTTTCGCGCTTGATCATTCGTCACGCTCGCGAACTTCAGCTGACGCAAGAGGAAGTCTGCTTCTCCGAGCTCGAGTCTGTATTCCAGCAACAGCGTGAAGCCTATATAGCGGCGAATCCGGGCTTTCGGAACGTGGCGTCTCCCGAAGAGGTCGAAGCGGATCGAAAGGCGGCTAGCGGTGACCTCTCCGGTTCTCCAGGCGCTAACGGATATCGGTGTTCTGCAGCAAGGGATTCGCATTCGCTGCCCTAACTGCGCGTCGCGGTTTTGGCGGGAGATGGGATCACTTCAACAAAAGGTAAGATGCGATGGATGCAACGCCACCGTGCCTGTACCGGTTGAGTCCGTCTGGCGTTACCGGTTGAACAGCCTCATTCGCAACGGAATCGCGCTGCACGGTTGCGTTCCAGTTGTTTCCGCGTTGCGAGGCTTGCGGGAAAGGGCTCGCGAATCTTTTATCTATACTCACGGTGTTGCTCTGTTCAAGGAATACGAGGATCCGAGACCAGAGGCGGAAATCGACCTGCTCTGTATCTCAAATGGCAAATTGGTTTGCGGCGAAGTGAAATCGTCGGCATCCGAGTTCACGCGAGAAGAGTTGGCAAAGCTCGCCCGCGTCGCAACAGATATTCGAGCGGATCAAGTGGCTATTTCGGCTTTGGACGATCCGAACGGGCTAATGGAGCAGTACAGCAAAACACTCGCCGGCCTTCTACCCGCAAGCTGCGCTGTCGTGATCTGCGGGCCCAATCAATGGGCGTTCGAGCCGCAGCCTCACGCCTGATGACGGATCGAAACTCATACCCAGTTCCGAATCCCCATCTTGTGGGCGGAGAAACCGCGAACAGACGGAACGTTCGCCTAATTCTGCTGGCTAGCAACTGGGGTTAGTTCCGTCCACCCCAATTGGCCTGTCCCCGGTTTGCCTCCAGTCACGATGACGCTCACTTTCACTTTTCCACAGAAATAAATCGCCCGGGTGTGACGAACGACCTTTACTTAGCCTGGAGATTTCTGACAGGCTCGAGGCGTGCGTGGAATCTCTCTACATGCGAGCCCGACGGCAGCCGTGGCTTCAAGGTCACTCCGTTGCGGCGTGGCCTCTAACTCCTTATTTTTGAAGATTTTGCCTGTAAGTCGTTATTTTGCAAGATTTTGCGGCCCGTATCAGGGTCGAAATTGAGTTAAGTGCAATCAATTCAATATTTTACGATTTCAGATAAAAAACTACCGCGAGGGGTGAGCGCGAAAACGGAACCTTCGGGTGGCGCCATCATCTAACGAATTGACTTCCCGTCGGGCGAACCCTAGATTGGAAGTGGTTCTTTGCAAGGCCAATCCCACAAAGTGGGGGCGTCACGGCTTCGACGGAGATGCTTGCGGCCAAGAGGCATGCCGGGGTCCACACACCCGTAATCGCGTGGAAAATGATAATTGCCAATCAACAGATGGCATACGCAGCCTAACTAGTTTAGGCAGCCGTCCCAAGAGGCTTCGCCCGTGGGCCTCCGAAGGACGTCACACAGCGGGCTGCTCTTTTCGTCTACGTCTGGGGCGAGAGGCTAAGATCACAGGCTAGCGGAACGCGTTTCTTGTCGGTTCTGAGCGCGGGCCGCGAACGTCCCAGGGTAATGCCTGGGGCATGAACACGACTAAGCATGTAGTTCTCTTGACCAGTAACATTTTCGGACGCGGGTTCGACTCCCGCCGCCTCCACCATTCTCTTCACTCAGCAAGTTCACTTACCCAGCTTCTATTGCGCTTCTTTCGGTTTGCAGATTGTCGCTCACTATGATCAGCAAATCGACGCGGTGCGAGGAACCGCCTCTTCAAGGCGAAGCCTCCCGGCGATTCTTACCAAGTCAGCAAGCGATCCTGCTTTCATCTTTTGCATAACCTGGCCTCGGTGCGCCTTCACCGTGATCTCACTGATGCCGAGTTCTCCACCAACCTGCTTGTTCAACAGGCCTGAGACCACCAACGCCATGACCTGTCGCTCGCGATGAGTCAGTAGAGCGTACCGTGCTCGAAGGGCCCGGATCTCCGCCTGATGGTTAATCTCTGAGCGACTGCGTTCGAGGGCGTGGCGGATCGCGCTCAGCAGAACGTCCTCATTGAATGGTTTCGTCAGGAATTCGACGGCTCCAGCCTTCATGGCTTGGACGGCCATCCCCACATCGTGGAGGCCCGTGATGAAAATGATAGGCACGTCGGTCCGTTCGACGGAGATATGTTTCTGCAAGTCGAGCCCACTCAGGCCTGGAAGAGAAATGTCGAGCACGAGGCAGCTTGGAACTACAGCTCGCGGGGAGGCGAGAAATTCTTTTGCGGACGCGAATATCGCCGGATGCCAGCCCTCGCACCGGATCAGTAGTTCAAGAGATTCACGAACCGAAACGTCGTCGTCGACAACAGACACAATCGGTGTGCCAAGCGACTTAGGTTGTGTTTCCAATTGGTGGCCGAGCACATAAGCTAAGCTCAGAGGGTTCGCCGCGGAAATCCCGGTTGTTGCAGCCGATCTCATATACCACTCCTTAATGATCTTCTTCGTCGTTCGTCTGCCAAAGAACTCACTGCCGCGATAAAGCCGAATCCCGTGGGGGCCGCTTTTCGGTCAGGAGTGTTGGCGCGTGAAGTGAGTGTCGAGCAATCTGACCGATGCCCACAACCTCATATAGTGCAGGTTCCGTCTCAACCTATTGTCTAGGCATGACACTGACGTATTAGGGGGGACTGAACCTACTGTTTTTGAGGGGGAATGGTTTGTATTTCGTTTTAATGCCCCTGACACGATCGGCCCGCACGGATCGTCGGCTCCGTCCCGGACTTCTTCCCGAACCTTCAGGTCGACAGTAGCGCTTCTCAGAGTGCTAGCACCAACCAAGTGATCGCCAATACGTTCGTCTAATTGTCAGCTTCGCAGGTTTCTGGTGTGATGCGCGCATCGCAGCCGGTCGAATCAACCAGCGCAATCTGAAAAAGGGGAAATTGTATGAGCAGGGAAGAATCGTTTAGCAAGTCGTCTTGTGAAGACGAGATCCGCACGGCAGGCACCGAGCTATCGGCGTTCATCGCGGCGGTGACGGACTTATTCGGTCCGGAGGAAGCCAGACTCTCGGCAGAGGATTGGCTCGAAGAGTCGGAAGTCATCGACATCCCACATCGGTCGACAAACCTAGAGTGGCGAGCGGTCACTGTGGCGGCCGCTGTGAGGCTGGCCGGTCGGCTCGCGGCCTCGCGTCGGGAGCAAAAGATCGCATCGAGTGAGACCAAGGTATTGCCAATACCATCGTCCAATTGTTTGTCTTCCGCCCTTCTGGTGTGATGCGCTCATCGCAAGCGATGCAATCGGAAATGCGCAGCGAAAGAAAAGGGATTCGATGAATCCCGAAAGCCACCGCATAACTGGCGCATCTTCAATGCTGCAATAGTTTGGCTTGCGGATTTCAATCTACCGAAGCGAATTCAATGGAGGAACCCTCATGAAACACTACACATTCTTGTTGCTGGCGGTTGTAATCATGGCCGGTCTTGCCGCCCTCATTGCTCCTGCACCAGGACACGCAGATGGGCAAACAGCACCGTACGTTACCGAAATGCCTCAGGGGTACCGCGACTGGCAATGGATTTCCTCGGCCCACGAAGCCGGCAATCTTAACAGTCTAGGTGCTGTGCTGGGCAACGATGTGGCTACCAAGGCCTACCGCGAGGGGAAGCTTCCGTTCCCGGACGGCTCAATCATCGCTGCTTTGCATTATCGTAACGTCGCGTCGGACGAGAACAACAAAGTCTTTGGCCAAGTTCAATCTTTCGTTCCCGGGGCCCCGACGAACATTCAGTTTATGGTCAAGGACTCAACCAAGTACGCTGCAACTGGCGGCTGGGGATTCGCTCACTTCCAAGACGGCAAACCTGGCGCCCCGACGTTTATGAAAAGCTGCTTCCCCTGCCACGAGAAGACTAAATCGACCGACCTCGTCTTCACTCGTTACGCACCTTAATGCTGAAAACTAGTGTGCGGGAAAGACTGACTGCCAAGTGGGAGAAAGCAATGTTCGACAATTTCAACGATCATCGCCGCAATCGCCGTCGCTTTCTCGCGATTGCGGCCACAACCCTCGCTTTCGCGCTGTTCGACGTGTTCGGTTCTGCGAGAACGCAGGCACGTCCGATTGCATCGGCTGCGGCGCGGGCGATCAAGTTGCAACAGATTCCGTCCACAGCGATTCGACTACCGGTGGAAGGTAAGTTGCCTTCTCTCCGCAACGCCACCGCGTGGCTAAATTCGGCCCCATTAACGCCCGCCGAGCTGCGTGGCAAAGTCGTGCTGGTCGAGTTCTGGACCTATTCCTGCATCAACTGGCGGCGCCAGCTTCCGTACGTTCGAGCATGGGCCGAGAAGTACAAGGGTCAAGGACTAGTGGTGATCGGGGTTCACGCACCCGAATTCTCTTTTGAGAAAGATGTCGACAACGTCCGCCAGGCAGCGAAGGAGTTGCACATCGATTATCCAATCGCGATCGATAACGATCACGCGATCTGGCGCGACTTCAACAACGAGTATTGGCCGGCTCTTTATTTCGTCGATGCGCAGGGACGAATTCGACATCATCAATTCGGCGAAGGCGAATACGTGCAGTCGGAATTGGTGATTCAACAGCTGCTGACTGAAGCCGGAGTCGGGAACGTCAGTCACGAACTGGTTTCGGTCGACCCTTCGGGTGCTGAAGTCGGCGCCGATTGGAACGACTTAAGATCTGCGGAAAATTATGTCGGCTATGAACGCACCGAAAACTTTGACTCTCCCGGCGGTGCGAGACCCGATAAGAGTCATGATTACGCATCACCGGGCCAACTGAGGCTCAATCACTGGGCGCTCTCAGGCAATTGGACGATGGGGCGAGAAGCCATCGTACTCAACAAAGCCAATGGGCACATCTCCTACGCCTTTCACGCCCGAGATCTTCATCTAGTGATGGGACCGGCAGTGTCGGGAACGTCCATGCGATTTCGCGTGCTGATCGATGGGCAAGCGCCAGGCGGTTCTCACGGGGCTGACGTCGACGAGCAAGGCAACGGCACGATTACGGAGCCACGCATGTATCAGCTGATCCGACAGCAGGGCCCCATCATTGATCGACAGTTCGAGATCGAGTTTCTCGATTCTGGCGCTGAGGCTTTCTCGTTCACGTTCGGGTGATACACCGCGCGGCGTCAGCAGGTGGGCTTGAATTTAGCGTAGACATAAAAGGGTACGGCCGTATTTGTCGTGCCAGAAAAAATTGCAGCCGAAAAAATAAGGAGGAGGGACACGATGAAGCGGATCACGTTCTGGCTGGTTACAGTTGCAGCACTGGCTAGCTTTGTCGCCAACTCGCGCCCCGCATCTGGACACTCCGACGGCGAAGCGGCCCCGATCTTCGGAGTCACAATTCCCCCCGGATATCGCGACTGGAAGTTGATTTCCGTGGCCCACGAGGCAGGCAACCTCAACGATTTTCGCGCTGTTCTGGGAAACGATGCGGCGATCAAAGCCTACCGGAAAGAAAAGTTGCCGTTCCCGGACGGGGCGATTATTGTCCGGCTGGCCTGGAGCTACGTTCCGTCCGAGGAAAACAATAAAGTCTTTGGCCAAGCCCAGTCTTTTGTTGCTGGGGCCCCCACGAACATTCAGCTGATGGTCAAGGATTCAACAAAATATGCTGCCACGGGCGGCTGGGGGTTCGCGCAATTTAAAGACGGCAAACCTGCCGACGAGGCAGTGCACAAAACCTGCTTCCCTTGCCACGAGCCTGGCAAAGCTCAGGACTTTGTCTTCACCCATTACGCACCTTAATGCTGAGAAGCGAGCGGAAGGGAGTGAGGCAATGACCGCACTCAAACCAACTGCGCACAAACCAAACAATTCAAAACTTATCAAAAGGAGGACACCATGACCCAAGCCAGCACTACGCAACACAGCAGCAAGCCAACCGCTGACAAGGATGTAATTCGTCCGTTTCATGTAAGTTTTCCGGAATCGGAGCTTACCGAATTGCGGAGGCGCATCGAAGCGACAAAGTGGCCGGAACGGGAAACGGTCACAGATGCGACGCAAGGCGTACAACTCGCGACGACTGAAGCACTCGCGCGATATTGGGCGTCAGATTACGATTGGCGCAAGGTTGAAGCCAGACTGAACGCCCTGCCGCAGTTCATTACCGAGATCGATGGGCTCGACATTCATTTCATCCACGTTCGTTCGAAACATGAAAATGCATTGCCACTGATCGTTACGCACGGATGGCCCGGTTCGATTATCGAACAGATGAAGATTATCGATCCGCTGGTCAACCCGACAGCGCATGGCGGAGATGCATCGGACGCTTTTGATGTGGTGATTCCGTCGATGCCGGGCTACGGATTCTCCGGCAAGCCGACAACCACCGGGTGGGATGTTGCCCACATCGCGCGGGCCTGGGTCGTGCTGATGAAGCGCTTGGGTTATGAGAAATTCGTGGCGCAAGGCGGCGATTGGGGCGCGCTTATCGTCGATCAGATGGGCGTGGATGCGGCGCCGGAACTTCTCGGCATACACACCAACATGCCTGGAATCTTCCCAGCCGAGATTGACAAGGCGGCTTTTTCTGGGGCGCCGGCGCCCGCGGGCCTGTCGGCCGATGAGAAGGTCGCTTACGAGCGTTTGCAGTTCGTCTATCAAAAGGGAATCGCCTACGGGTTCCAGATGGGACTGCGGCCGCAGACGTTATACGGAATCGCGGACTCGCCGGTCGGCCTTGCCGCTTATTTTCTTGATCACGACGCGCGCAGCTACGAGCTGATCTCCCGCGTCTTTGCGGGAGAATCCGAAGGCCTCACGCGCGACGACATCCTCGACAACATCACGATCGCCTGGTTGACGAACACGGCGCTTTCCGGCGCCCGTCTCTATTGGGAGAATTGGGGCAAACTCGGGTATTTCAATGCCAAAGGCGTCTCGATTCCGGTCGCCGTGAGCGTCTTCCCTGACGAACTCTACCCCGCTCCACGGAGCTGGTCAGAGCAGGCATATCCAAGACTGATCCATTACAACCGGCTTCCGAAAGGCGGCCACTTCGCTGCATTTGAGCAGCCGCAACTTCTTTCAGAAGAGATTCGCGTGGGCTTCAGATCGCTGCGGCCCAAGGTTGCGGAATCGGATGTGGTCTTAGCCAAAGCTAGCTAACTGTACGGGAAGGAACTGGAGAGCTTCGATGACAGAGGCTCTCCTGCTTCGACTCCGTGCAGGGGACAACGGAAGGTCGCGTGGCGAAGTTCATTGGGGTAGAGGATAGGGCGATCACCGCGAGGAACAATATTTTCACGAACCAACCGCCTACGTAAACATCAGAAGGCTGTCGGCCTTCGGAAATGGAATCCGAACCGAATGTCGAAGCCCAAGAATCAGATGAACAGCAGCATTGCTGATAGCGCATAGGAGGATTCATGGCGACGAGCAGAGTCGTACCCATGAAGATGACACAGATGAAGGTGACGCAAGTCCGGGGATCCAGTATCCCCGCGTTCCAGGACACGAAGTGGCAGAAACCTATCCGCTCGAAAAAGCCGCCGAGGCGTACGCACGCATGCTCAGCGGCAAAGCAGAGTTCCGTGTTGTATCGACGATGTGAAGTCGACAGAGAAATGAAGGCAGCGCACGAAAATCTAGAACAGAGGAAAAGATAACTTATGTCACACCATTACTCCGGTCCCGACCTTGGTTTCCCCCACGGGGACGCCCGCCTCGATCTTACAGACCTGTATGCTTTCCCCAAACCCGGGGACTCAGGCAAATCGATCCTGATTATGGATGTACACCCATCTGTAGGTTTTAACCCAGCCGGGCCCACCACCGACGACCCCTTCGCGACCGAGGCGTTATACGAACTCAAAATTGATACCAACGGCGATCTCGTTGCCGATATTGCATATCGAGTCCGCTTCACCTCAGACAAGAACGGAAACCAGACTGCAACATTGCGCCGTGTTGAAGGTGAGCGCGCCGCCGGAACAGGCGATGACGGGCAGATAATCCTCGAAGGTGCACCGGTCTCCACTGCACGCGAGGCACAAGTGACGGAGGCCGGAGACTATCGCTTCTTCGCCGGCTGGCGCAGCGATCCCTTTTTCTTCGACACGCTGGGCGCACTGAATAATCTCCAGTTCACCGGTAACGACTTCTTCACCGACAAGGACGTGTGCAGCATCGTGCTGGAAGTACCCAACTCTGCCCTAGGCTCCGGAAAGATGGGCCTATGGCATCGCACCTTGGACGGCTCGAGCGGCAAATGGGTTCAAGCGGACCGCGGCGCACTGGCGTCGCAGTCTGTATTCCTTCCTGGTGATGAGGGAGCCGCCTACCAGGCTGGGCAGCCGGCAGATGATGCGCGTTTCATCCCCGTCTTCGCGCATTCGCTGGAGCACACGGGTGGCTATACGCCGGAGGGAGCAAAGCGAGCGGCGGGGATTCTGCTGCCAGATATTCTTCCTTATGATCCCAGCAAGGCAGCGTCCTATCCGGCCAATGGACGGACACTTACGGATGACGCAATCGACGTTTTTCTTCCCATTCTTACGAATGGAAAAGTGACGCGAGACAATGTAGGGCCCCACAACGACCTGCTTACATCGTTCCCTTATGTTGGAGCGCCGCACAAGGCCCGCTCTGCGCAACTGGTGGCCGCCTAGTCCCAACGGAAACGGAGAATTCTATGAAATATCCAACACTTTATCGCGCGATACAAATCGATGGACTATCCATCTTCTACAGAGAGGCCGGCCCGAAAGACGCGCCGACGATTCTGCTGCTGCATGGACTGCCGTCTTCATCCCGAATGTTCGAGCCACTCTTCGCCCGGCTTTCCGATCGCTATCACCTGGTCGCGCCCGATTACCCTGGATTTGGACACAGCGACTGGCCCGATCCGAAGAAGTTTGCCTATACCTTCGATCACTACGCGGAGATCATGAACCATTTCACCGAGGCATTGGAACTCTCGCGTTACACGCTTTACATGCAGGATTACGGTGGCCCGGTGGGTTTTCGCATGGCGTTGGCGCATCCCGATCGCGTCGAAGCTCTCATCGTGCAGGATGCTGTGGCACACAACGAAGGTCTTGGAGCGAATTGGAAAACGCGGCGAGCGTTTTGGGCGGATCGAGCTGCGAACGAAGACGGGCTACGCTCGAATCTCTTGTCGATGGCGGCCACTCGTACGCGGCATGTCGGAAACGACCCGGACTTGGATCGGTATGATCCCGATCGCTGGACTGACGAATTCTATTTTCTCAACCAGCCCGGGCAGGCCGAAATTCAAAGCGATCTGTTCTACGACTATCGAACCAATGTGGACGCTTACCCGAAGTGGCAAGCATGGATGCGCGAAAAGCAGCCCCGGCTGCTGGTGATCTGGGGCAAGTACGAGCTCTCGTTCGACCCGGGCGAGCCGGAACGCTATCGCAAAGATGTGCCGAATGCTGAGGTTCACGTTGTCGACGGCGGTCATTTCGCATTGGACACCGCTGCCGATGAGATCGCCACGCTGGTCAGGGACTTTGGGAGTTCTTCGGTCGCAGATCATTCGGAACGGCGTGCGAGCTAGGGCTTTGTGATTTCTCATTCAGAACTATTTCTGATTCAGATATGAGGGCGCTGTCCCTGCCCGGATTTTGCCCTAATATCCGATCACCACCAATATTCGACATGTATGAGGTCCTGCTCTTCTTATCGTGCCGTGAGATTAGTGTGAGGGTTGCAGCTTTTGCGCTCGATGTTTAAGCTTGCTGGGCGAACTTGCTCGCGCGAGCGAAGCGCGACATTGCGTAGAACGAAATCCGCGTGTACCACCATGCATGACACTCGATGCGCACCGATCCCCATCCCGATCCGATGAGTAAGCCCGAAGCGGAAAATAAATCTCCGGCGCTCGCGCAGGCGGTGGCTGCACCGCTTACTCGCGCCGCGATCTTTGTGGTCGCAACGCTGAATCCGGGCTCTGAGAATCGAGCGACCGTTCGCTCGCTCTGCGGAGACCTTGCTGCACTCGTACGCGCGGTTGAATTCCGCGACTTGGAAGGCGGACTTTCCTGCGTTATCGGTTTTGGGTCGGAAGCGTGGGACCGTCTGTTTGGGGCGCCGCGTCCGGCAGAGCTGCATCCATTCCGCGAGATTCGCGCCGGATCGCGCCATGCGGTCTCCACTCCCGGCGATCTGCTGTTCCACATCCGCGCCAAACGCATGGACCTGTCCTTCGAGCTCATGACGCAGATTATGGCGCGACTCGGAAATGCTGTTTCCTCAGTGGATGAAGTGCAGGGCTTCCGTTATTTCGACGATCGCGATCTTATGGGTTTCGTCGACGGAACAGAGAATCCCAGGGGAGCAGCGGCGGCGGATGCCGTGGTCATCGGGGATGAGGACGCCGATTTTTCCAGCGGCAGCTACGTCATCGTTCAGAAGTATCTCCACGATCTTGGTGCGTGGAATGCGCTTTCTACCGAAGCGCAGGAACGTATTATTGGCCGCACTAAGCTCTCCGACATCGAATTGGATGATTCCGTCAAGCCAACGTCGGCGCACAACGCGCTCACGACCATCGTCGAAGATGGAAAAGAGGTCAAGATACTGCGCGACAACATGCCTTTCGGCCGACCTTCGGTAGGTGAATTTGGAACTTATTTCATCGGGTACAGCCGCTCTCCCCGCACCATCGAGCTGATGCTCGAGAACATGTTTGTTGGGCGGCCACCGGGTAACTACGACCGTCTGCTCGACTTCAGCCGTGCCGTCACTGGAAACCTTTTCTTCGTACCCTCCGCGACATTTTTGGAAAACATAGCTGAAGACCAAACGAACGGGGATCAGGCTGCTACTGCGGAATCCCCGACAGCACCAGCGGCCGAGCCCACTTCATCCATCCCGTCTTCGTCCAATCCGTCGGTGCCCGATGGGTCACTCGGCATCGGTTCTCTTAAAGGAGACATTCGACATGAATAATCTTCATCGCGAACTCGCCCCCATTTCTGATTCGGCATGGGATCAGATCGAAGAGGAAACCTCGCGCACGCTCAAGCGCTACCTTGCCGGACGGCGTGTCGTCGATCTGAAGGGACCGGCCGGGACCGGCCTCTCTGCCGTAGGCACCGGGCACTTACGGACGATCGCACGCTCCCGCCAAAGGTATCGTCGCTAGGCAGCGAGACGTGAAGGCTTTGGTCGAACTGCGTGTTCCGTTTGACTTGGACCGCCAGGCGATCGACGACGTCGATCGTGGCGCAAACGACTCCGATTGGCAGCCGGCTAAAGAAGCTGCGCGACAGATCGCCTTCGCCGAGGACGCCGCGATTTTTGAGGGCTACGCCGCCGCCGGCATTGGGGGGATTCGGCAGGGAACCAGCAATCCAATCATTGCGCTGCCCGCCGATGTACGTGAGTATCCGGATGCGATTGCCCACAGCTTAAGCCAGTTGCGTCTTGTCGGAGTGAATGGCCCCTATGCCGTGTTGCTCGGCGCCGACGCCTACACCGCGCTTGCGGAGACCAGCGACCACGGCTACCCGGTATTGGAGCACGTGAAGCGGCTAGTGAAGGACCAAATCATCTGGGCTCCGGCGATTACCGGTGCCTTTGTTCTGACCACTCGCGGCGGCGATTTCGAATTGCACATTGGACAGGACGTCTCCATCGGCTATCTCAGCCACACTGATGATGTGGTCCGTCTCTACCTGCAGGAGACATTCACTTTTCTTTTCCTGACGGCTGAGTCTGCTGTTGCGCTGGCTTCTCCCGCGAAGACGAAGAAAGCCTGATAACGCTCGGAGTTCGGCAATCGATGGCCGCGCCGGTCCGTCAGTGCGCAGCAACGCTACCGGTGCCTGCTCGCGGATTATTTTTCTTCAAGACGAACGACAGGAAAAACATGACGACGGCCGCAATCCCCAGCACCCAGAATGTATCGATGTACGCAAGCGCCGCCGCCTGCGCTTGAACCGACGCATAGATTCGGGCGAACGCCTGCCGCTGCGCCTCGTGCAGACTCAGTCCGGCATGTACCAGTTCTTGAGCCAAGCCGTCCATCGCATCCTGAAACCTGGTGTTCCCCATGCTGGTATTCGCGACAAGCCTGGACTGATGGAATTGCGATCGCCGGACGATCATGGTCGTCACGATCGAAGTGCCCACGCTGCTCCCGATGTTCCGAGTGAAATTCACCAGCCCTGCAACCGCGTTGCTCTTCTCAGCGCGGATCCCGATGTACGCCGCCGTCGTCGCTGGCACAAAGATGAAGCCCATGGGCAAGTACTGGCCAATGCGGAGCAACGTCGCCGAGCGAAAGCTGATCAGCAAGTCGATCCGTTGGGTCGACAGGTACATGCCGACGGCCAGTGTGATCCAACCGAACGCGATCAGATAGCGGGATTGAAATCGTCCGATCAAACGCCCCACAAGCGGCAACTCGACGAGCAGCAGAATCGCCGACACCGATAAAACCATTCCCGCCGACTGCGCCGTATAGCCCATCAGGGTCTGAAGGAACTGTGGCATCAATACGGTCGTTGCGAACGAGACCGCCCCGACCATGAACATCATCATGTTCGCCGTAGCGAAGTTCGCATGCTTGAAAAGGCGGACGTCGACAATGGGATCCTTGTGAAACCACTCATACACCACGAGCGCTGTGAGGCAGACAGCCGCTGTGATTGCCAGCGTTGTGATGAAATGAGATCCGAACCAATCGTCCTCTTGGCCTTTGTCGAGCATGATCTGCAAAGCGCCTACACCCAGCGCGAGCAGTGAAAATCCGACATAATCGAGTTTGATCTCTGATCGCGCGCGGCGAACCATATCAGGCGGATCTTCGATCAGTCGCAATACCAGCGCCAGCGTCAAAAGGCCAACCGGCAGATTGATGAGGAAGATCCATCGCCAAGACGTGTTATCGGTGAGCCAACCTCCTAAGGTCGGCCCGATCGCAGGGGCGCAAACTGCCGTGATTCCGTAAATCGAGAATGCCAGGCCGCGCTTTTCCGGAGGAAAGGTGTCCGCCAGAATTGCTTGCGCCATCGGCTGCAACCCGCCTCCTCCTGCGCCCTGGATCACTCGAAATAGCAACAGAAAGCCGAGACTGGGAGCGATTCCGCAAAACAGGGAACTGATTGTGAAGATGGCCATACACGCCATGAAGAATCGCTTGCGTCCGAAGAAACTCACGAGCCAGCCGGTGATCGGCAGCACGATCGCATTCGCAACCAGATAAGAAGTGAGGACCCATGTGCTCTGATCGTTGCTCGCCCCAAGATTCCCGGCGATGTGGGGCAGAGCAACGTTCGCGATGGCCGTGTCGAGCACCTCCATGAAGGCTGCCATGGAGACGGTGACGGCGATGAGCCAGGGATTGGCTGCGGGACGCCAGATCGCCGGTTCTGCTCCTAACGAAACCGCCGCTTCACTCATCGCATCGTCCTGCGTCGTCTCATGGTCGCCAGCACGGGTTCAGCAACTCCACAGAATGGGCAGAAGTAAGCTTCGTGGCCCCTAGTACAGAATTAGATTGCGGCTTTACCCTCTTCGTCGCGCCCACACGCTCGACCTGGGTTCTTGTCACATTTTTACTAAGTAGTCAGTCAGGATAGCAACTGCGCAAGAATCTCCGTGTTTTCCGGCTGCGAGTTTGGATGAGAAGTAGCATGGAAAATGTCCTCAACAGATCGATGCGAAGGAGGGCGGAGCCGGACCAAGCGCCTCGCAATCGTTAAGTCCGCGACGAAAGGGTTCGCTCTCAAGGGATATGCCGGGGCTCGAACCGAAGGTGTCGCCCGCGCGGTGGACGTCAATCACGCGCTAGTCTTCTACCATTTCAAAACGCAAGCGGCTCTGGATGACTCAGAGCTACATCGCTGCGCCGCACCGCATCGCGGCCCGTCGGAAGGCGGTTCTCGATTTCGTGGCCAATGCTGTATTTAAAACTTAGAGCTCGCCGCTCAACCTCGGCTACAGCAGAATTACACTTCTCTACAAAACTCTGCTTCTGTTCTTCCCGGATGCGTGAGAACTCTCGCGAGATGTACATGGTTCCCTGCAATTCCAATCGCTTTGTGAACTAGTTGTATCGTGTAACGACATGTGCGCTCCATCGCTTTGGGCATCGTGCGCTCTCTCCATCTCATCTAATCAACTGAAGGCTGGAAGGAGGGCAGCATGAAAGTCCAATGGTTCAAAGCATTCGCCAGCCTGTCGATGGCACTCATACTTTCTGCGTTTGCGTGGGGTAGCGTTCCGAACAGCAAGGCAGCGTTGCCGGGCACTCTAAATTATGTGGAAGGGCAAGCCTCGATCGGTTCTGAATCGCTCGACTCTAAGTCGGTAGGATCCGCGGAACTGAAGCCCGGTGAATTGCTAACCACGGAACAAGGAAAGGCAGAAGTTCTGTTGACTCCTGGCGTCTTCTTGCGCGTCGGAAACAACAGCTCGGTGCGGATGATCTCGCCCAGCCTTACCAATACAGAAGTAGAGGTCGATCGCGGCAACGCGATGATCGAGGTCGCCGAGATTCACCCAGAAAATGATATTCGTGTCACTGCGAACGGAACGACCGCTCGGTTGCTGAAGACCGGCCTCTACGACTTCAACCTCAATCAGGGTGAGCTTCGAGTCTTCGACGGTGAGGCTTTTATCGAGGACGGAAGCGGCCACGCAAAAGTGAAGGCCGGACACGAACTCACCTTAGCCAACAACGCCATTTACAAAGTCCATAAATTCGACAAGAAAATGTACGAGGAAGGCGATTTGTATCGCTGGAGCAGCCTCCGCTCAGCATATGTGGCCGAAGCCAACGTGGACGCGGCAGGTCTGTATGCGACGAGCGGATGGGCCGGCCCGGGTTGGTGGGGAGCGGGTTGGTACTGGGATCCATGGTTCAATGCATTCACGTTCATTCCTGGCGACGGCATCTTCTTCAGCCCATTCGGCTGGGGTTTCTATTCGCCCTGGTGGGTGTATCAGGCGCCATTCTACGGATACGGTTATGGATACGGACACTACTACCATCACTTCAGCACGAACTATAACAATTGGGGACCCGGCTCTCATTACGTGACAGGACGCAGTTACGCCAACGGAATTTATCGAGGACCTGGATCAACCGGAAGCGGCTTTCACTCAGGCCCGGTCGGCGTAGGAGGCGGCTCGGGACGAATGAGTGCGGGAGGGTTCCACGGCGGTGGAGGATTCCACAGTGGTGGGGGCGGAGGCTTTCATGGCGGAGGTGGTGGTGGCGGTTTCCATGGACGCTAAATCGCCGACCGGGATCTAGATCCGCAGTTCAGGCAAACGGTTTTCTCCGCTCGCAATGAAATCTCGAAGGAGGATTTATAAAAGTGAAACAGCTCAAATATCTTGCCATTGTCGCGACTCTTGCCCTACTGGTGCCGCTTTCCGCACTAGCAGGAACGGCGAATAAGCGTTCAGTCACCATCAACGATCCCATCACGATTGGCGGGACGCACCTGAAACCCGGCGACTACAAAGTAGAGTGGCAAGGCACCGGGCCGGCCGTACAAGTCAATTTCGTCCAAGAAGGAAAAACCATAGCCACTGCGCCCGCACAACTTCAAACGAACGATTCGCAAATCAGTCAGGATGATGTTGTGTTGGATCGAACAAACACGAATGCTATGACGCTCAAGGAAATCGACTTCGTGCATCAGAAGGAGGCATTAGTCTTTGCGGAGAGCGGAATGTAAGGTTTGCAACTGAAAGGCACGTTGCGCGGAAACGGGCGCGGCTTAAAGCCGTGCCCTTTCTGTTGATCCGTGTGATTTCCGCCCACGCACGCTCAAACAATTTCCTGTTACACTGGCGCGCATGGAAGCGACACGGAGACGGTTTCTTGGTCAGTGTGCTGGAGCGGCAGCCGCAGCGTGGTTCATCCCCGAGTTTGCCAGAGCGGCGTCGTCTGGTCCTTCTGTTAGATTTCCTTCGGCGCCGCGAGAGCGCGTCTCGGTGGCGGCATATCCATTTCGCGAGTTCATCGTCGGATGGAAGGGGTGGGACGGAAAAACGCCCAGCACCGTTCCTTTAGCTCAGCAGATGCAACTCAAGGATTTCGCCGCTCACGTCGCGGAAAAGTTCAACGTTCACAAGATCGAGCCCTGGAGCCCCATCTTTCCGTCGACGGATCCGAAGTATCTCGAGGAGTTTCGAGTCGCGGTCGAGAAAGCTCACTCTGCAGTAGTCGACATCGCCGTGGATGGCGGACATAGCCAATATGCAACCGATCCAGCGGAACGTGCGAAAGCGGTGACCGCGAGCAACGAATGGATCGACGTGGGGGCAGCTCTCGGCTCTCCCAGCATTCGCACTCACATCGACGGTGCTAAAGATTCGAAGCCAGACGTCGGGCGCTGTGCCGATACGCTGGCGCACGTCGCTGATTACGCTGCGAAAAAGAATGTGGTCGTCCATCTGGAAAATGACAATCCGGTCAGCGAAGATCCATTCTTCATCGTCGGCGTGATTGAGAAGGTTAATAGTCCGTGGCTGCGCGCGTTGCCGGACTTTGGCAATTCTCTGGCTGCGCACGACGAAGAATTCAACGAACGCGCGATGGAAGCGATGTTTTCTCACGCTTACGGAATCTGCCACGTGAAAGACGGGGAAGTTGACGAACAAGGCAAAGCCAGCCACGTTGACTTAGCGAAGACATTCGCAATCCTGAAGAAACACGGCTACAAGGGATATTGCTCGATCGAATACGATGCCCCTGGCGATCCGTACAAGCCGACCGCGACCTTGGTAGAAGAAACGATAAAGTTTCTGTCTTAGTTAGCGGCGCAATCACAATACTGGTTCGAGAGAAAACTATGGCGGGGCAGGGAATTCAAAGGCGGGAAGTGTTGCGCATCCTGGGAACCGCAGCAGCCGCGGCGCAGTTTCCCGGCTTCAGCAAGTGGAGTTTCGCATGTGGGCATATCGGCAACGCGGCATTGCAGATCAAACCCGCGGTCTACCAGCCGCAGTTCTTCACTCCAGTCGAATATGCAACCGTCGAACGGCTTGCTGACATCATCATTCCCAGCGACGCCACCCCCGGTGCAAGGGAAGCGGGCGTCGCCGAGTTCATCGACTTCATGGTCGCGAACGATCCTGACGTGCAATATCGATTCCGGCTGGGCTTGTCATGGTTGAACGCCCACAGCAGCCGGAACTTATGGAAAGTCGTTTGCCGATCTGAACGCCGACCAGCAGATTTCCTTGCTCACTCCCTTAGGTTTCAAAGATAAGGCACGTCCCGGCGAAGAAGACGGCCGGAAGTTTTTTGCGTTGATTCGCGAGTATACGGTGACCGGCTTCTACACCAGCGAGATCGGATTCAAAGAGTTGGACAATCCGGCGCTCAAATTTTATTCCGAGTCTCCGGAGTGTCCGCACAAAGACGATCGTGAGCACCAGCATCTCGCCCCCGCGAATTCATAAGAGATATTCACTGCACTGATCATGGCTAAGAAAATCTACGACGTAATCGTAGTTGGAACTGGCGCCGGCGGCGGGATGACGATCAAGACGCTGTGTGAAGCCGGCTTGAAGGTTTGCGCCCTAAATGCCGGGCGGCGACTCAACCCAGAGAAGGACTTTCGCTATCACCGCATGCCCTGGGATATGAAATTCCGCGGCCTCGATGATCCAAAGCGGCACGATTCCTTTGGGTACATGGACAATGAGTACACGAAAGCGGCATGGGATCACGAGATTCCCTTCACGGTCGCACCGGGGACAAAATGGATGTGGCCGCGCTGCAATGCCGTCGGCGGCAAGACGAATTTCTGGGGGCGAAGTTCTGCCAGGTTCAGTGAGATCGACTTCCGCGCAGCCTCGCTCGATGGCTACGACGTCGACTGGCCGATTACGTATGACGAGATCAGTCCGTTTTACACGCGCGTTGAAAAGATGATTGGCGTAGCCAGCACGGTGCAGAACCGTCCCAGTAATCCAGACGGAACATATCTGCCGCCATTTAACTTCCGCTGCCTCGACTACATTCTGAAGGCTGGTTGCGAGAAGGTTGGCGTGCCGTATCTTCCAGACCGCTGTGCGCAGTTGACGCAGCCCCATGAAGGGCATCCAGCGTGTCACTTTTGCGGCGAATGCACGACTGGATGCGATGTAGGCGCCTTCTTCTCGACTCCATACTTTCTGTTGCCGAAGGCCGAAGCGACGAAAAATCTGGAGTTGAGAACCGACGCTCTGGCCAAAAACGTTCTCATCGACGAAAACGGTCAGGCGGCGGGTGTGGCCTACATTGATCGCAAGACCAAGCAGGAAGTCGAAGTTTATGGACGCGCTGTAGTGGTTGCGGCGTCGTGTATCGAATCGGCGCGCATTATGCTCAACTCCAAATCCCGCCACTGGCCAAACGGCATTGCGAATTCCAGCGGTCAACTCGGCCGAAATCTTTGCGATCATCTCTATGGCGAAACCGCGAGAGGATACTTGCCGCAATTACTCGGGCAGCCAAGCTTTCCGGATCACGTCGCCGACAGCACGATCGCATGGATGCCGCGCTGGCAGAACCTGAAAGATCCGCACGAAGAAAAATTCATTCGCGGATATTCCGTCTATCCGGATGGCGGCTGCCAGGAGTTCCCAGGTTTCGCGACGGAACTGGATGGTTTCGGGTCGTCGTTCAAGAAGGAAGTCAAACGGCGCTATCCCGCGCCGGTGAGCTTTGGAATTCAAGCGCCGACTCTGAGATCCGACACGAACTATCTGGATCTCGATCCGGAAGTGAAAGATCCCTATGGCATTCCTGTTGCCCGCATGCACTTCCAGTGGGACGAGAACGTCCTGAAGATGTGGGAGCACTCGAAGGAAGTCTGTGTCGAAATCCTGCGCGCCTCAGGCGGAGAGCTGGAAGGTTTGGGAGACTCGCCCGAAATTCCCGGCTGGAGCCTGCACGAGACCGGTACGTGCCGCATGGGGAACGATCCGAAGAATTTCGTGACGAACCGTTTCGGACAAACTCACGACGTGCCGAACCTGTATGTCTGCGACGCCAGCGTTTTTCTCAATTGCACCGACAAGACGACTACCATTAGCATTCTCGCGTTTTCACTGCGAACCTCCGAACATCTGATCGAGAACTTCCGCCAGGCCGAACACAAAGCCGCCTGACGGCACTGGATCTGCCATGACCTACTGCGAAACGCAGACCCAGCCAAAGGGAAGCTTCTCAATCGGATGACGGTAAGCCATCCTTGGACCCACTCTCACAAGTAGAGCCGGAATCGCCGCCCGCGTCACTCCTTACACGTTTGGGGGAACTCGCATCCCTGTTTGTGAAGCTGGGCACGATCAGTTTCGGAGGCCCGGCGGCGCACGTCGCATTGATTCAAGAAGAAATCGTCCGCAAGCGACAGTGGGTGACGCAGCAGCAATTCCTTGACATGTTGGGTGCTGCGAATCTGATCCCGGGGCCGACATCGACCGAGTTGGCGATTAATGTGGGATTCCTCCGCGCGGGTTGGGCCGGACTGTGCGTTGCTGGCGCAAGCTTCATCCTGCCAGCGGCGTTCATTACAGGAGCGTTTGCGTGGGCCTACGTGCGCTTCGGAAGCCTCCCGCAAGCTAGTTCAGTCCTTGCCGGAATCAAGTCTGCAGTCATCGCCGTCATCGCGATCGCGATCTGGCGACTGGGGAAGTCGGCGGTTCGTGACGCAGGCTTGGCCGTGCTCGGCGTTCTGGCGCTGGCGGCCTTTTTTCTAGGTCTCAATCCGATCGCAATTTTATTCGGCGGCGGGTTGATTGGAATGCTCGTGCGACGCGGTGCGAGCCTTCGGGCGCTGGCTGCGACGCTCGTGTCGAATGTATTTTCGCTTCGCATGCTTACTTCGAGCGGATGGAAAAGCCTTCGCCTCGCTCCGCTGCGTTCGACCACTCTGATCGCAGCTGTTTCCGTCGCGGCAGGAACGGTCGCAGCTCGACCCACTATCGGTAGGATCGCGTTGTTCTTCCTCAAAGTTGGAGCCGTCCTCTACGGCGGAGGATACGTCCTCCTGGCGTTTCTCGAGCAGGGCCTTGTGCAACAACATGCCTGGCTAACGCGGCAGCAGCTCTTGGATGCGGTCGCGATCGGCCAGTTCACGCCAGGTCCAGTTCTCTCCACGGCAACCTTCATTGGATACATTCTCGGCGGCGCGCCGGGAGCCGCCGTCGCGACCATCGGAATTTTTCTACCTTCATTCGTCTACGTCGCGTTGCTGGCCCCGGTTCTATTTCGTCTTCGCAAGTCGCCTTGGATCGCTGCCTTCCTCGATTCCGTGAACGTGTGTGCGGTCGCCCTGATGGCCGGAGTGACATTCCAGTTGGCATCCGACGCATTGCGTGGATGGATTTCGTGGGCTGTTGCTCTGGCATCGCTGGCAATCCTTTTGCGATGGAAAGTCAGTCCGGCCTGGGTGGTGTTGGGCGGCGGCATCGTCGGACTGCTGGCCCTCGGGCGCTGACCGTGATAGCCTCCAGTCGAAATTCAATCTCACCTTTGAGGAATTCCATGAAACCGCGTCAAATTGCTGTGGGAGTCATGCTGCTCGTGTTCTGCGTGGCCGCCGGAGCGGCTGATCGAAAGTACATCGTAAAGCCGCGTGCCTCGGACATGAAGGCTTTGCCTTTCAGCGACGGAGTCCTGGTCGGCAATACGCTCTACATCGCCGGACACATCGGCTTGGACCCAAAAGCTGGCACGCCGCCAGCCAGCGCGGAAGACGAAGCGCGCCTCGTCATGGAAGGCGTGAAGTCGACGGTGGAGCAGGCTGGACTGACCATGGACGACGTGGTCTCAGTCCAGGTCTTCTGCACGGATCTGAAGTATTACGAAACCTTCAACAACGTCTACAAGACGTACTTTCATGGCGACTATCCCGCGCGGGCGTTTATCGGAGCCGCTTCGTTGCTGCGCAACGGAAAGTATGAAGTCATGGGAATCGCGGTGAAAAAGTAACGAAGAACTTCCAGCATGGAATTCGCATTTTGTTCGCCTTGCGGGCCGTTTTGTGGTAAACGTATAGGCCATGCGAAAGGCTGTAAATCATCTCAAGAAATGCGATCCGGTTCTGCGAGCGATTATCGAGCGAGTGGGCCCGTGTCGCATGCAGTTCGGTCTGGCGGATTTTTGCAGCGTGGCGGAGGCGATCGTTTATCAGCAACTGAATGGTAAAGCGGCGGCGACGATATTCAAGCGATTTGCTGATCTTGCAGGAGAGCCTTTGACGCCCGAAGGCATTCTGAGACTAACGGACCAGCAAATGCGCGGTGTGGGTCTCTCAAAGCAGAAGTCCTCTTACCTGAAAGACCTTGCCGCCAAGACAACGAACGGCTTGCTCGATTTTGAACACATAGCTGACCTGCCGGACGAAGAGGTGATCCAACATCTCACCCAAGTCAAAGGCATCGGAGTCTGGACGGCGCACATGTTCTCTGATTTTTTCCCTTCGGCGGCCGAATGTGCTGCCGACCGGTGATTATGGCGTGCAGGTCGCCGTCAAGAAGCATTACAAAAAGCGCAAGCTGCCGAAGCCGAAAGACATGGAGAAAATCGCTCGCCCCTGGGAACCATATCGCAGCGTGGCCTGCTGGTACATGTGGCGGAGTCTCGACATCAAGACCGTGTGAACCTAAGTCATTCCGGCGTGATCTGTGATGTCAGCCTTCGTCTGTGATTAAATGGTGAGCGATGCCTGACATGAAGATTCGCGTCCTTGTAGCTAAGCCCGGTCTTGACGGACATGACCGAGGGGCAAAGGTCATCGCCCGCGCACTTCGCGATGCCGGCATGGAAGTGATCTATACCGGGCTCCGCCAGACCCCTGAAATGATTGTTACTGCTGCGCTGCAAGAGGATGTTCAGGTCATCGGACTTTCAATTCTCTCCGGTGCCCACAATGCGATTGTTCCGCGCGTGATGGATCTTCTGAAGCAAAACAAAATGGAAGACGTGATCGTGCTGGTCGGCGGCATCATCCCCGATCAGGACATCGATGGCCTCAAGAAGGCCGGCGTGGCTGCGATCTTTCAGCCCGGCACCGCTATGGACGACATCGTTCAATTCATTCGCACTCACGTGAAGGGGCCCGGCGTGCCGGCGGTTGGCTGATGTCTGGCATCGAAGCCTCTCGGGTCAGCAAGATCCTCTCCCAGTCTGTCGGTCCGGCTCCGTGGTACTGGGAAACTTTCCCTTCCTTCCGTTCGCTAGCGGGCCAGCGCTTTCGCTGGACTCATCAGGGGTCTGAAGGTCCCCTGGGTCACCTTATTACGCTCGGTCTCGAGCAAGAACCGGACAAACCGCGGCTCGCGTTGAATACCTACTGCCGTCCGTTTCTTGTCCCGCCGCATTTTCTGGGTATCTGGTGTCCCGAGGGACGCAGCCTTCGGATGGCATCTTTCGATCCCGACCAGCTCAAGGCATTTGATCTCGCGGAGGTTGCCGGGTGGTTCAAAGCGTCTTCCGAACGTATCTATGCCGCGACCCCGCCTGTAGCAGACTTCGAAACGCCACTGACCCTTGGTCCGGGAACGCACAAGATTCAGGCTCCGCTACAATTCGCAGCCGTCGATGAGTTGATTCTTCCTACAAGCTACAAGGCGATGTCGAACGACGATCCAGCGTTTGCGCTTTTCGTTTTCTACCTGCAAGCCGGACTGGTGGAAGTGCTGCCGCAAAAATGGTTCACCGCAGCTCAATATCGCGTAGGCCAGCAGTGGATCACCCGCGCGGTTCGCGACCCTGAATCCCAACGCATCGTTGGCGAATGTTTTGGCGTGGGAACGTTTCTGCTCGAGGAGGATGGCTGCCGGTTGGCCGATTGGGTTACACGCAATCCGTAGTCGCCGCTTCGGTCATCTTCCTGCACGATGTCGAACTCCGTCGTTTCAGCTCGAATCGCTCCATGGCGTGTATGTTCTCCGCCTTACTTCCGATGATGGGACGAACCGCCTGACGCGGCAATGCGTCCTCTCACTAACCGGTCAACTCGTCGATTTGCAGCGGGAAGCGCAGCCACTCGTCATCACCGGAAACGAGCGATTCTTCTCTGCGGGAGCGGAATTAGCCGAGGTCGCTGCCCTGAACGCTCCCGGAGCTTACGAATTTTCGAAACTCGGGCAGGCTCTTATGGCGGCTGTAGAGAGCTTTTCCCGCGCCCGTTTACGCGGCAATTTCCGGATATTGCATGGGTGGTGGCTTGGATTTGGCTCTCGCATGCCATCGCCGGATCGCCTCTCCCAATGCTGTCTTCGGGCATCGCGGCGCGGCTCTCGGGCTGATTACCGGATGGGGCGGCACGCAGCGCCTTCCGCGCTTGATCGGCAAGGCCCGGGCCTTGCAAATGTTCGTTGCGGCCGAGAAAGTGACAGCTGAGCAAGCGCTCGAAATAGGACTAATTGACGCGATCGTTCGCAGGACCCGCTCTCCGAAGCGATTCGTCAGATCGCTCGAAGACCCGACGGAACTTGGCCGCTGTCAGGCGCCGTTCCGGACTAGTCTCCAGCCTCCGCTGCATTGCGCCATTCCGCCCGGCTGTTATACCGTAGTCAGTCCGCTCCTTCGATCCATGTCGAATCGCAATGAAACTCTCGCTGTGAACTCCTCCGCGTCCGGGACTGTATTGACTACGAAAGTCGATCCAACCTCGGCGCGCTTCGAAGCCAACATGCGTTTCCTGGCCGATCTGATGTCCCAGGTACGTAACGAAGGCGAAAAGATCTGCGAAGGTGGAGGCGCCAAAGCAGTTGAGAGTCAGCATTCCAAGGGCCGACTGACCGCGCGCGAACGCATCCATCTGCTTGCCGATCCGGATTCGTTCTTTGAATTCGGTCTGTACACTGCGCATGGCATGTACGAGGAGTGGGGTGGCGCTCCCGCTGCGGGCGTAATCACCGGAATGGCGCGAGTGCAGACCCGCATGGTGATGATCATCGCAAATGATGCCACCGTGAAAGCCGGTGCGTTCTTCCCGATGACCTCGAAAAAGGTCATTCGCGCGCAGAATATCGCCATTGAAAATCGCATTCCTACGATTTATCTCGTCGATTCTGCCGGTGTCTTTCTGCCTCTGCAGGAAGATGTTTTCCCGGACACCGACGATTTCGGACGCGTCTTCCGCAACAACGCCGTGATGTCGGCGATGGGTATTCCTCAGATCGCGGCCATCATGGGCATGTGCGTGGCGGGTGGAGGCTATCTGCCGGTGATGTGTGATCACGTGCTGATGACCGATGGCAGCGGCTTGTTCCTGGCTGGCCCGGCGCTGGTGCAAGCGGCGATCGGCCAGAAAGTCTCCGCCGAAGAACTCGGTGGCGCGGCCATGCATTCGGCGATCAGCGGTACGGTCGACTTTCGCGAGCCCAATGATGAAGCCTGCATTGCGCGGATTCGTTCGATCGTCGAGAAGTGGGGATACCGCCGGCTTTCTCCATGGGACCGCAAGAAGCCGGTCGAACCCGTCCTCGCCGCGGAAGAAATCTACGGAATCTACGATCCATCCCCTGCCCGCCCCTACGATATGAAAGAAGTCCTGGCGCGGGTGCTCGATGGCAGCCGCTTCGACGAGTACAAACCCGAATACGGCAAAACGCTGATTTGCGGCTATGGTCGCATCGGCGGATTTGCCGTCGGCATCGTTGCCAATCAAAAGCTGCACGCTCACCAGACCGACCACGAAGGCCACAAGCGAGTCGAGTTCGGTGGAGTGATCTACACAGAGTCGGCTGAGAAAGCTGCGCGCTTCATCATGGACTGCAACCAGAACCTCATCCCGCTGGTCTTTTTCCATGATGTAAACGGATTTATGGTCGGACGCGACGCCGAATGGAGCGGCATCATCAAGGCCGGCGCGAAGATGGTGAACGCCGTCTCAAATTCTGTAGTGCCCAAAATCACCGTGATCGTTGGCGGTTCATTCGGCGCTGGCCACTATGCCATGTGCGGAAAAGCCTATGATCCACGCTTTGTCTTTGCTTGGCCTACAGCGCGCTATGCGGTCATGAGCGGAGACTCTGCCGCCGGAACGCTGGTCGAGATCAAAGTGAAGCAACTGGAACGTGGTGGCAAGAAACTGAGCGACGAGGAGCGGAAAGAATTGTACGAATCGGTCAAGCGCACTTACGACGAACAGACCGATCCCCGCTACGGCGCGGCTCGCCTGTGGATCGACAAGATCATCGATCCCATCGAAACCCGTGACGCGATCACGCAAGCCCTCGAGGCAGCAGCCCTAAACCCCGACGTGGCAGAATTCAAAGTAGGAGTTCTGCAGACGTAGCAATTCGGCGCGAGGTCCACGGATTTAATATTTTTCTCCAATCCGTGCGATCCGCGTGAATCCGTGGCTAAGAATTTCGTATGAGCGAGCAGGTTAAATTAATCGAATGTCCCCGTGACGCCTGGCAAGGCTTGAAAGGGATCATCCCCGCCGACCTGAAGTCTGACTACCTGAAAGCTTTGATCAGCGTCGGCTTCAAGCACATCGACGCCGTTTCGTTCGTTTCTCCGAAAGCTGTTCCGCAGATGGCCGATTCGGAGGAGGTCCTGAAGGAACTCGATCCACCCGATGATGTCGAGATCATCGGCATCGTTGTCAACGAAAAAGGCGCGCAACGAGCCATCGATACCAAAGCAGTTTCGACTCTCGGATTTCCTTATTCGATCTCCGAAACATTTCTTCGCAAGAATCAAAACCAGTCTCCCGAAGAAGCTCTCGAAGAACTGGAGAAGATCCAGAAGAAAGCCGACGACGCGGCGCTGGATGTGGTCGTCTATATTTCGATGGCGTTCGGAAATCCTTATGGCGACCTCTGGAATCCAGAAGAAGTAATCGAAGCCATCTCGCTGATGGAAGTGGACAATTTGCGGATGATTTCCTTGGCGGACACCGTTGGAATGGCCAGTCCGCAGCAGATCAGCGAACTGGTCGGCGCGGTGATGGCGAAGTACGACTACCTCGAAATTGGTGTCCATCTTCACAGCCGTCCCGAACAAGCGCCCGAGAAAATTCTCGCTGCCTACGATGCGGGCTGCCGGCGATTTGATTCGGCGCTGGGCGGCTTGGGCGGATGTCCTTTTGCGCAAGACGCTCTGGTCGGCAATATCCCAACGGAAAAGGTGATCGAAACCCTTCGCCAGAGGGGCGCCGACTTGCCAGCGTTGAAGCCACTCGATAGTCTTCTGAAGGCGACCTCTGGCATGGCGGCGAGATTCTCAGAGTCAAACGCTGCTGATTAGAAAGCCTCGACACTACGAATTACAAATTGATGCATTCTTATCCAGGAAATATTTTG
This sequence comes from uncultured Acidobacteriota bacterium, assembly GCA_963787685.1. Lineage (GTDB taxonomy): Bacteria > Acidobacteriota > Terriglobia > Terriglobales > Acidobacteriaceae > Sulfotelmatobacter. Next base: position 224,077 of record CAWBED010000012.1, on the reverse strand, counting down.
CTTTATCAGTGATGATCCGCGAAAATCCGCGGCGGCTGGTTTCCGCATGAGCTATAACACGATTCAACTCGCATACGAAGGCGCGGTTGCGACGATCACGCTGAATCGTCCCGACAAGCGCAACGCGATCAGCTTCGAACTGATTGATGACTTGCTGCAGGCGCTGGACGAAGTGTCGAAGTCGGATGCGATCGTGTTGATCTTGACCGGAGCAGGGAAGGCATTCTGCTCAGGCATGGATCTGGAAAATCTGAAATCGCTGCTCGGCCGCACGCCAGAGCAGAATCTCTCGGATTCCCAGACCATGGTCCAGCTTTTCCGCGCGCTGTACGAATTTCCCAAGGTAACGATCGCCGCCGTAAACGGCCCTGCCATCGCCGGCGGCACCGGGTTAGCTCTTCTCTGCGATTTCACCCTCGCCGTGCCAGAAGCCAAGTTCGGCTATACGGAGGTTCGCATCGGCTTTGTGCCCGCGATCGTCTCGACATTCTTGCTGCGACAGGTCGGCGAAAAACAAGCTCGGGATCTCCTGTTGACCGGCAGAACCTTTGGATCGGAAGAAGCTCAGCGTATGGGATTGATCAACGAAATCGTTCCTCCCGAGAGCTTGCTTGCTCGCGCTCAAGAGTTGGCTGCGATCCTGATGGCCAACAGTTCTGCATCCCTCCGAGCTACGAAACAACTACTCACCGACCATGCTGGCGCTGAACTCGACGCTCAAATTGATTCCGCGGTCCGCGAAAATGCTGCGATCCGGAGCACCGCCGATTTCCGTGAAGGCATTACCGCGTTTCTGGAGAAACGCAAACCGGTGTGGACCGGGAAATGACCTCCAACAACCATCATTGGAATGAGACACGCCTGCGAGTGCGTTATGCGGAGACCGATCAGATGGGCGTTGTATATCACTCGAACCATCTGATCTGGTTCGAAGTAGGACGCGTGGAACTCATGCGCGAAATGGGGTTTTCCTACAAAGATATGGAAAAGGAAGATGGTCTCTTCATCGCCGTTGCCGAAGCAACCTGCCGCTACCGGGCGCCGGCTTACTACGACGAAGAGGTTCTAGTGCGGACCCGGATCAAGAAGGTGCGCGACTCTGTAATCATCTTCAATTACGAACTCTGCCGTGCCGAAACGGGTGCTCTGCTGGCCGAGGGTGAGACGACGCATATCGTAACGGACTCCAATATGAAAGTTTCGACTTTGCCGGAAAAGTATTTGCGCGTTTTCCGCACTGCAATTGGAAAGTAAGGATCGACTCCGAGGGACTTCTTGAACGCACTTCACATCTCAGGAAATGATCTGACGCTCGAGGCCGTACGCGAGGTTGCTGTTGATCGGCGCGCTGTGCTGCTCGCGCCCGACGCGCGCCAAGCAGTCAATCAGGCGCGCTCCGTGGTCGACGAGATCGTTGCCAGCAATAAAGTCGCTTACGCGATCACGACCGGCGTGGGCAAGTTGAGTGATGTCCGCATTGCCGGAGATCAGATCCGCGAACTGCAGGTCAATCTCGTCCGATCGCATGCGGTCGGTGTGGGCACGCCGCTCCCCGTGGCTGAGACTCGCGCGATGATGCTGTTGCGGGCAAACTCCTTGGCCAAGGGACACTCGGGTGTCCGCGCCCTGGTCATTGACACACTCTGCGAACTTCTTAATCGGGGCGTCACCCCGTTTGTCCCGTCGCAGGGCAGCGTTGGCGCAAGCGGTGATTTGGCACCTTTGGCGCACCTGGCCCTCGCTCTAATCGGAGAAGGGGAGTGCTTCGACGATAAGGGTGCTCGTATTCCCAGCGCAGAGGCGTTTAAGCGTGCGCAGATCAAACCGCTGGTCCTCGAGTCGAAAGAAACGATTTCGCTGATTAATGGGACGCAGGCGATGTTGGCCCTCGGCACTCTTTCGCTGCTTGCAGCGGAAATTCTGGTCGATTCTGCCGACGTGCTTGGCGGACTCTGTTGCGACGCGTTAAAGGGAACGGACACTGCGTTCGACGAGCGCATTCATAAGGCCCGCCCGCACAACGGGCAGATGAAGACGGCGGCCAACCTGCGCAGAATGCTGGAAGGCAGCCAGATTCGCGAATCTCATCGCGATTGCGGCCGCGTGCAAGACGCCTACTCTCTCCGTTGCATTCCGCAGGTTCACGGCGCCGTGCGCGACACTCTAGCGCACTGTCGCACCGTCTTCGAAATCGAAGCCAACTCCGCCGTGGACAATCCGCTCGTCTTCATTACCGACGCAAAAAATGCGGAGGGAGACGTGATCTCCGGCGGAAATTTCCACGGCGAGCCGCTGGCCTTCGCCTTGGATTTCCTGGCGATCGCCCTCACCGCACTCGCGGGCATCAGTGAGCGGAGAATCGAGCGCTTGGTGAATCCTGCGCTCAGCGAAGGTTTGCCGCCGTTCTTAGCTCCAGGCGCAGGCCTCAACTCCGGTTTCATGATGCCGCAGGTCACCGCGGCAGCGCTCGTCAGCGAAAACAAAGTGCTGGCGCATCCGGCCTCGGTTGATTCGATTACCACGTCCGGAAATAAAGAAGACTACGTCTCCATGGGGATGACGGCCGCGCTCAAACTCAAGCGCATTCTCGACAACACCCGGAACGTGCTTGCGATCGAGGCTATGGCGGTTGCTCAGGCGCTCGATTTCCTGGCTCCCTTGAAGACGTCAAAACGCGGACAGGCTGCCCATGCGGCCATCCGCTCGGTATGTCCAACTATGGAGAAGGATCGCGTGATGTACGCAGATTTTGCGCGCATCTCTGATCTGCTCGCAGCCGGCAAGATCGCGGAGTCGCTCCGCTAAATCGAGCAGGATAGCTTTTAATGAAGACTCTCACTGAATACCTGAAGTTTCATACAAAGACGCATCGCGCGTATGTGCACATCACTCCCCAGGTTGAGGAGATCGTCCGCAAGAGTGGCGTGAAGGAGGGCATGGTCCTGATTTCGGCTATGCACATTACCGCCGGCGTCTACGTGAACGACAACGAGAGCGGCCTCATCGAAGACATCGATCAGTGGCTGGAGCATCTCGCGCCCTTTCGCAAGAATTACAAGCATCACGAGACTGGCGAAGACAACGGCGACTCGCATCTGAAAGCGCTGCTGATTCATCACGAGGTCGTTGTGCCCATCACCGCGGGCAAGCTCGATCTTGGCACATGGCAGCGAATCTTTTACGCCGAATTCGATGGACAGCGCGACAAGCGCGTCATCGTCAAGGTCATGGGAGAGTGACGACATGTCGGAAGAGTTGAACGAACTGAAAGAACACGCCGAGCATGCCAAGGAAGATCCAACGCTTGCTCCTGTATCGGTGACCATGGCCATCCTTGCGGTGCTGGTCGCAGTGGTGTCTTTGCTGGGGCATCGGGCTCACACCGAAGAAGTCGTGTTGCAGGCGAAGTCGTCCGACCAATGGGCCTTCTATCAGGCGAAAAATATTCGCCGCCATACCGACGAGCTGTTCACAGATCTGACGTCGGTCCAAGCTACGACCGATGCCGCGAATCTGGCGAAACTCCGTGAGAAATATTCCGGAGAAGCCGCGCGTTACAAAGACGAGCAGAAGGAAATCGAAGACAAGGCTCGTGAAATGGAAGGCGAAGTCGCCACCGAACGAGACCGCGCCGACCGTTACGATCTAGCCGAGGTTTTCCTCGAAATCGGATTAGTCATTACTTCGATCACGCTGCTCTCGGGTCGCAGGATTTTCTGGTGGCTTGGCATCGTATTGGGCGTACTCGGCATTGTCGTCGCAGCAACGGCTCCGTTCTTGCATTGAGCACAGTTGAAATCGACTACACGTCGCCACGCTTCGGTTCCGAAGAATGTAGTCACTCTCTCTCGGTCCGCGTTCTTCACAACTAGAAACGGTCCGATCGCGAGCACATCCATTCGCGTGCGCTGAAAGCAGTCGATTGCTTCCTCTGGTGTGCACACGATCGGTTCATTCTCATTGAAGCTGGTGTTCAGAACGACCGGTATTCCCGTCTTGCGATGGAAAGCCGAAATCAGGTCGTAGTACAGCGGATTTTCTTCGCGCGTGACCGTCTGCAGTCGTCCTGTATCGTCCACATGGTTCACTGCGCATAGTTCCTTCCTCTTCTCCGGCCGGATTTTATAAACGTGAAGCATGAATGGCGAAGGATGGTCGTGCTCAAAATACTCGTGCTGATAGTCCGCCATAATCGACGGCGCAAAGGGACGAAACCACTCTCGATGTTTGATGCGAGCATTAAGCACGTCTTTCATATTCGGCAACCCCGGATGAGCCACAATCGACCGATTCCCCAGAGCGCGGGGTCCCCACTCCATTCGCCCCTGAAACCATCCCACCACATTACCGGCGGCGATCTGGTCTGCCGTTTCTTCGAGCAACGCGCCCCGTTCGAGCTTGCGGTGTTGCAATCCTGCACTCTGCAGTGCCGACTGAATTCGAGACTCCGAAAACTCCGGCCCTAAATATGAATTCTTCAATTCGTGGCGCCGAGGCTGCTTCAAGACCGAATGATAAGTGTGAAGTGCCGCTCCAATCGCGAGTCCTTCATCACCCGCTGCCGGCTGGATATACGTCCTGCGGAATGGAGTGCGATCGAAAAGTTTACCGTTGGCTACGCTATTGAGCGCGCACCCGCCCGCCATCGCCAAATCGTCCAGCGGAACCCGTTTGTGCAAGTTGTTCAGCAGAGTGAAAGAAAATCTCTTCAAAACGATGCTGCAGCGCAAACGCCAAGTCCATGTCGCGCTGCGAGATGTCTGTATGCGGCTTGCGCGGTTCCCCAAATAGCTTTTCCATGCGATTGGAAAAGTGCCGCGCCAGTCGCACGGTTCCATCTGGCAATACCTGCATGCCTTGATTACTGCCCAGCGGCTTGAAATATCCAAGGTCTAACTGGAAGCCGCCATTTTTTGGATTCACAATCCTGCTGATCTCGCCGCAATACGTATCTTTTCCGTACGGAGCAAGGCCCATCACTTTGCCCTCGTCGCCGTATTTCGAGTAGCCGATGAATTCGCAAATCATGGTATAGAGGCTGCCGAGCGAGTGTGGCAGAAACACGCGCTCCAGAACTTCGATCTCGTTGCCTTCGCATCGCGCCATCATGGTCGAGACAAAGTCTCCCGACCCGTCATAGCTGAACCCTGCCGCTTTCTCCCACGGCGAACAGTAATACGCGCTCGCAATATGCGCGATGTGATGTTCGAGGTGGTGTTCCTGAAAAGCCAACTTCTCCCGAATCCACCTCCAGAGCCTTCGCAATCAGAGAGCGCACATCGCGCATCGCTTCTTTTCGTTGACGAAGGCGAATGAAGTTCAGGATCTTTGCCGGATTGCTCAGAGCGTACTGAACTTTCTTGACCAAGTTCGCTTCGCTATCTTGGCCGACTGCCACATGCTCCACATCCGAAATTTTCGCGCCCACCGCGTCGAGGCATGCTTTGACCGCAAGAGCAGGGAAGCCGCCAAAATGTTTGTGTCTGTTCAGCCGCTCTTCGGCAATGGCAAACTTCACTTCTCCGTCGACGACGATCGCAGCCGAAGCGTCGGCGTGAAACATGTTGAGGCCCAGAATGAGCATGAACTAGCTACATCTCCCGTGAGGTCGCATCAATTGTTGGATCATTCGTTCAGGCTGGAATTATGAATAGAAGATCGCCGGCACGCTTCGATAAATTCGGCAGTGTCTACCTCGAGCCGCTCTCCCGAGGCGACGGCCTTGTCGATTCGTAATGTTGCCAGCGTGGAGCACACCACTTCTTCGATGGGAATCGCGGCCCCGCTTCCTCGTTTTGCAGACTCCGCAAAAGCTTTCCACTCCGCGTGGTGTCCTTTGTCCTGACGCCATCGCGAACGGACGACTTCCTTGTGCCCGTTGCGAATCAGTTCCAATCTCCGGAAATCTTCGAGCACCGCGGTGCAGCCTCCGCCGAATACTTCGATCCGCTCCTTTGAATAAGTGCGGTCTCCGTTCGCCAGGTAGCTGATCGTCCCTTCGGATCCATTCGCGAAACGCAGCGAGATCAGCACATTATCGCCGCTGTATCGTGGCCCAGCGCCAACCGAGCGAGCGCCCACCCCCACAATCGGAGACCCGGCAAGGAACATCAGCAGATCGACAAAGTGACAGACTTCTCCCAGGATGCGTCCTCCGCCTTGTTCGCGATCGTTGACCCAATGATCTGGAGAGAGAAATCCTGCGTTAATGCGATAGTGAAGAGCCAGCGGCTCAGAAATCGGTGCAAGGAATGTTTTCACACGCACCGTCATCGGCGCGAAGCGGCGATTAAAGCCGACCATCAGGGCGGGCCTTCCCGATTCCGATCCGTAATACGCACGAAGTATCGATCGCAACTCGTCTTCCGAAAGGCAGAGTGGCTTTTCGCAGAAGACATTCTTGCCCGCTGCGAGTGCGGCAACAACTTGCCCCGCGTGAAGATGGTGACGGGTGGCGACGACTACGGTATTGATAGTCGGATTCCGTAAGACTTCGTTTTCGTCCGTTGTGCAATCGCGGAAGCCAAACTTGCGGGCGGCATGTTGCGCATGCGCTCCAGTGGCTGCACACACTGTAATCAACGATGTGTTCGACGACGACTTCATCGCCGGAATCAATGTCGAGGAAGCAAATCCGCCGGCTCCCAGAATCCCGACAGCTAACTCCTTGACCGAAGCATCGGCCGGCCGAGTGGCTGACGGCTTTACGGTCACAAGTGTGAGCGCTTGCGACTCACAGCTGTTCTCCGCATATTCGAAGACGACTCCCAGATAACCCTGACTCGATTTTCCGGTGATCAGCTCGTATGCGCTTTCGGCGCGATCAATCGCAAACCGGTGTGTGATGAGCGGCCCGACTCGTATCTTCTTCTCAGCGAGCATTTGGAGAAACGCTTCCATATTGCGAGTTTCCGTCCAACGCACGTAGCCAATCGGATAATCTCGCCCCTTCTGCTCATACGCGGCATCGTATCGACCCGGTCCGTAAGATCGCGAAATCCGGAAGTCCAGTTCTTTTTCGTAATATGCCTTGCGATCAATATCGATTCCGACAGTGCCCACGGCGACGATGATGGCCCGATCTCGCGCAACAGCCCCCGCAAGGTTAACCGGATCGCTGCTCGAAGTCTCAGCTGCGATCAGGACTGAATCAACCCCCAGCCCGCGCGACATTTCAAGACATAAATTGCGAAATGCCTCGGTAGAGTGCGCTACTCCATCTGCGCCCATATGTCGCGCCAAATCAGCGCGGGATGAATTGATATCCATCCCTAAAACCCGACAGCCCGCCGCTTTCAACAACTGCACCGTTAGTTGGCCCATCAGACCCAAACCAATCACTCCAACGATGTCCCCGAGTTTGACCTCGGATGTGCGAATCCCATGCAGCGCAACTGCCCCCAACGTCGCGAAGGCAGCCTCCTCAAACGGAACCGCGTCTGCCGAATTTCTATCGCTAGCCGGAATCCGCGCTACCAGTAGCCGCGGAATGCACGCGATCTCCGCATGCACCGCAAATCCCGCTCCGGCGCATGCCACGCGATCGCCGGGGCAGATGTCAGTCACTCCGTCGCCGACGGCGACCACGGTTCCCGCACTGCTATATCCCGGATTCTGTGGCTGGTCGAGCCGAGTACGCACTGCTTGAATGGCGGATAAAATTCCGTCGCGTTGCGCCTTGTTAATCACATCCCGTACCAGATCGGGTCGCGACCGCGCCTTCTGCAGAAGACTCTTTTTCGCAAACTCCGACGAGGCGCGCTCCGTGCCCGCCGAAACTACTGACGCAGATACGCGTACCAACACACAACCTGGAAGGAGTTGAGGTGCGGGAACTTCCTCCACTGAGACCGAACCCGTCCGCGCGTGCTGCAAGACCTGTTTCATGCGGTCGCAGCCTGCCTCGTGTGGAGCGAACTGGCTTCAAACTTTTCTGCGCCCCCATCCAAAAAAGTTTGCATCCAGAGTTCGAGCGTCAGGAATTGCCAAAGCTGCATCGACCAGTCGCGTCGTCCCCTTCGGTGCTCTTCGATGAATCGCTCAATCGCCTGAGGCCGGAAAAGCCCGCGCTTGCGAACTTGGGACGCCGAGAGCAGATCGTCAACCATGGGCTTAAGATCGTGGGCCAACCAATAGTCTACCGGAGCACCGAAGCCGGCTTTGGGTTGTTGCAAGACTTCACGCGGAAGGATGTCGCGCATAGCTCGCCGGAAAATGTATTTCGTTTTCGGCCGCAACCGGCCTTTCAGCTTCAGACTTGGCGGTACCTGCCACGCAACGAATTCGGTCAGTTCGCGGTCCAGAAACGGCACACGCACCTCGACCGACGACGCCATGCTCATTTTGTCGTTGTATGTGAGATTCAGCGTCGCCATAAAAATCTTGGAGTCGACATACAACATCTGGTGCAGGAAGTCAGTGTCTCGCACGGAATCGAAAGCCGCGCGGTGCCGTTCGGTCGGATCCGATAGAGAAGCCGCAAATTCTCCGGCATACAGATCGGACTTCTGATCGCCGTCGAGATACGTTCCATTCCGGATGAAGCGATCGATCGGATCGAGCGACGCACTCCGCGCCATTTTCTTCGCTAGGCGCACGCTACCTTTCGCCGCAGTTCCTCGGAGGCTGGGCAACGACTCCAGCCCGGCCTCAGCCATGCGGCGTGCATTAGCAGGCAATTGCCGATAGGCCTCCGCCCAGTAATGCGCCGCATGTTTGCGATATCCCGCAAACAGTTCATCGCCTCCCACTCCTGACAGCAGCACAGTGGCCTGCTGGCGAGCTTCCCGGCAAACCAGGTATGCGGTAATGATCGCCGGATCCGCCGTTGGCTCGTCCATATGCCAGACGAGTCGCGGGAGCAGGTCAGTTACATCTGGCTCGACCACAATGCGTTCATTTTCGCAACCCAGGTTCCGGGCTAGTCTCGCGGCAACTTCTGGATCGTCTAGCGTGCTTTCGCCGACTCGATACTTCCGCGGAAACGTAATCGTATAGGTGCGCACAGTCTGATTTGTCGCCCGCCTCATCATGGCAACGATCGCGGAAGAATCCAGCCCAGCGCTGAGGAATGCTCCAATCGGAACATCGCTGACCATCTGTGCTTCCACAGAACGACGGAAGCGCTCGCGAATTTCCTCCGCCAGATCCTTTTCCGAGCGCGTGTAAACCTGATTCGCTGCAGGGAATGTGAGATCCCAGTATTGCGTGATCTTCAGTTCGCCGTCGCGCAATATCGCATAGTGCCCGGCTGGCAGTTTAAAGATTCTCCGGAACATCGTCTTCGGATCCGGAACCCACAGAAACGTCAGGTACTGGTGAAGCGATTCCGCATCGAGTTCGGCCTCGATTCCTGGCACCTGCAGCAATCCCTTGATCTCCGATGCGAATGCAAAAGACTTTCCGCTGTGAAAGTAATAAAAAGGTTTGACGCCGAAGTGATCGCGCGCGACGAAACAGCGTCGGGCTTCCTGCATCGCAGGTCGCAGATGGCAAAGGCGAACATTCCGTTCAGCCGCTTCACGCAATCCGGGCCTTCCTGCTCGTAGAGATGAATGATCACCTCTGTATCTGTATGGGAACTGAAGCGATGTCCCTTGCTCTCGAGTTCGCGGCGGAGTTCGGCGAAGTTGTAGATCTCGCCGTTGTAGGTGATCCACACCGTGCGGTCTTCATTGCACATTGGCATGTGCCCAACCGGCGACAAATCGAGGATCGCGAGTCGCCGGCTTCCTAGTCCAATGTAAGAACCGTCAGGAAACTTCCGATCCCACAATCCGGAGTCGTCCGGCCCGCGATGCGCTTGAACCTGCGTCATCCGCGCGACTGTTTCCCGATCTCCGCAATTTACGACACCGCTAATTCCGCACATTCGTTTCGGTCAGTTCCTTTGTTGGCGCGCCTTGCGCCTTCAATTCGTAAATCTTGGCTTTGATGTGGAAGAATTGCACACCCTGCATCCCGCAATAAATCAGCCCGGGAATGCCATCGAGAAACCCCAGAGCAAAAACATATTTGTACAGAAAGAAAAGCGCCGGCGATCCTGGGATCGCAAAAAGCTTCTTCCGCAGCCACCTCCGCCGTTGGGCTTGCGTTCCAAACAACGCTGGAGCCAGATCCTTTGCATTCTCCTCACCCTCCAGCCACACATGGGCTTCCCAGTTCGAGTATTCATCATGCTTGCGAATGTAGCGCGACAACGATTCGACGTTGTGATGAAGCAACGGATGCCGCAACCTGCTTGTCCTTATCGACCCTCCCTCCGCTTCCATCACGATGTGCTCATGCACTTCCATGTCGGCCATCGATTGATCCTGATCCTTAAGCCGGCATTCGAATCGGCCCTTACCTCGTCTAAACAGCGACAGCTTGAAAAAGCTGGCACCACTGTGCCGCAATTCTCTCCCTAAGAAAAACATTCGTAGAGCAACGTAATACCCATCGCAATTCGGATCCTGAATCGCCTCACGGATTTCTCGCCCCAGCTCCGGAGTCAACGCCTCATCAGCATCAACCAGGAAAATCCAATCGTAAGCCAGAGGCAACGACTCCATCGCCCACTGCCGCTTCTTGGGCCAGCCTCCCTGATAATGAAACTGCACGACATGCGCACCGTGCGCCTGTGCGATCTCGATAGTCCCATCTGTGCTCTGAGAGTCGATCACATAGACTTCCCCTACGTTGCGCAAAGATTCCAGACATCGCGGCAGGTTGCGAGCCTCATTGCGCGCGGCAACGATCACGGTAATGGGAAGGATAGGCGCGGCGGTCTCGTTCCGCACTTGTTTCGATTCTTCCAGTTCAGGCATTTGGCGACAGAGAGACTCCCAGCATTTTACTCTGAGCGACCTCTCCGGAGTACGGCTCAAATGCCCATGCAGTGACCGCGGCTATACTGGTATGCGAACTTCTCATGGATTCGATTGCCGCCCAAAAAGAAACCGTCCGCGACTTCTGGAACGCCGAACCCTGCGGCTCGCGCTATCTCGACGGTAAAGAAGATTTCGAAGCGCATGCCCGCGCTCGCTACGAACTTGAACCTTATATTTTCGAATTTGCGCGTTTCCGCGAAGCCAGAGACCTGAAGGTGCTTGAAGTTGGAGTGGGGATGGGCGCCGATTATCTGGAATGGCTCAAAGCCGGAGCCCACGCCACCGGCGTAGATCTTTCCGCGGCATCGCTCGAAAATGCCCGCCGCCGCTGCATGATGGCGGGGTATCAGCCCGACCTCCGAGTCGCAGATGCGGAACAACTACCTTTTCCGGATCAATCCTTCGACGTAGTGTATTCCTACGGTGTGATGCACCACAGTCCGAACACGGCGCAATGCATCGGTGAAGCATATCGAGTGCTCAAGTCCGGAGGACAGGCGCGGATCATGGTGTACCACCATCCCTCGATCACCGGTCTCATGTTGTGGTTGCGCTACGGATTATTTCGCGGCAAAACGCTTCGCCAGACAGTCTTCAATCATCTCGAGAGCCCGGGAACAAAAACCTACACGCGCGAAGAGGCGCTGGCGCTCTTTCAAGGCTTTACCGATGTGAAGATGCAAGTCGTCTTCAGCCCCGGAGACCTGCTGCTCCATCAACCTTCCGCGCGTTTTCAGTCAGGCTTCTACCGCTTGGTCTGGAAGCTGTTCCCCCGCGCGATCGTCCGGAAGTTCGGCCGTCCTTGGGGACTATTCTTGCTGATCTCTGCCGTTAAGCCGAAATGATCGCAGGCCCGATCAACCTGTCACCGAATACAACTCACACCACCGCTGCAGCACGTAAAGCGCCCACGGACGCGACCACGAGACCGCGCCCGCTAGAAAATTCTTCCATACTCTTTCTACCTCAATGCCGTTCAGCAGGCCGCCGAGAGGACCGCCGCCAACTCGTTTCGCCGTCAGCACTGGCTCAATCTCGGGCCGCAATTCCTGCCGCATCCAATGTTCAAATGGCAAAGTGAATCCCCGCTTCGGACGGTGAACGATCTCATCCGGCAATGATCCGCCGAGCGCTCCCACCAGCAATCCCTTCGGCGTTCCGTTCAACTTCCATTTCCCGGGGAGTCCTAGAACAGCCTTCGCCAAATGATGGTCGATCAGCGGAACTCGCACTTCCAATCCCTGCGACATGCTCATGAAATCGGAGTCGCGCAATAGCGTATTCAGCATGTAGCAGCGCGATTCCAGATAAGAGACTCGATTCACTGGATCAAGACACATAGCGAGCCGCAGTTTTTCCCGCTGTGCAGCTTCAGCGCTCTCGCAGGCCTCCGCACCAACGTCACGCAGAAGCAGATCGCGTTGTGTCGGTGCGAACAGCATTCGGCTCAGGAAATATGGATGCAACACGCGTCCGTTATCCCCCGCGAGCGACGCCAATTTTCGATTCTGATCACTCTCCGGAGCAAACGCACGGAAAGCCCCCGCCAACGGGTTCCGTATCATGCCCGGCACATGCTTCCACTTCTCCCCGAACCGTTCCATCCGCGGTACCGAGTGAAATGTCGAATACCCTGCGAACACCTCATCGCCTCCCAAGCCGGACAAAGCGACTTTCACGCCCGCCTTGCGTGTTTCCCGCGAGACGAAAAACGTATTTACTCCATCCATTGTCGGCAAGTCCATCGCACGCAGCGCTTCGGGAATTGCCGCCAGCACGTCTTCTTGCGAAACGTTGATCTCGTGATGGTCCGTCCGAAACTTCTCCGCCACAGCGCGCGAATGCTGCGCTTCAGAAAAATCCGCTTCGCGAAAGACGATCGAAAAAGTGCTTGGAGTAACTCCATCGCGGCTCAAGATGCTGACCAGCGCGCTCGAATCAATTCCGCCGGAAAGAAACACTCCAACGGGAACATCGCTTACCAACTGCATGCGGACTGCGTCTTCCAGCATCGGCTGCAACTGCCGCATCGCAGCCACCTCGTCATCGTGCGGCAACAAACTCTCGCCAGCTCCAGTCGCTGACTCATCGACCAGATCCCAATATCGTTCCTCTCGCAGCGATCCACTTTTCCAAGTCAAGGCACGGCCAGCAGGAAGCGCCTTCACGCCCTCGACCAAAGTGAACGGGTCGTAAGCTGAACCAAATGTCAGATAATTCGTGAGTCCCGCGTGATCGATTCGAGGCGCTACCAGCCTGGTCCCTAACAGCGACCTGACTTCCGACGCAAACACGAAATAGGAACCGCTCTGCGCATAATAAAGCGGCTTGATCCCCATGGGATCGCGCGCGAGAAACAGGCGGTGCTTCGTCGCGTCCCAAATCGCGAACGCGAACATCCCGCGAAATTTCTGGAGGCACGCATCGCCCCATCTCGCATACGCTTTCAGCACGACCTCTGTATCCGTGTGGCTGACAAACTTCGTTCCCTGCCGTTCGAGTTCGGCTCGGACTTCTCGAAAGTTATAGATTTCGCCGTTGTAAACGATCCAGTTGCCGGTCTCGGCGTCCGGCATCGGCTGGTGCCCCAGCGGAGACAGGTCCAGAATCGCCAATCGCCGGTTGCCCAATCCGATTTCGACAGCACTATCCGTGGAATCGCGCAGCAGGATCGTCCCAGAATCGTCCGGTCCGCGATGCGCAAGCGACCGCGTGCCGCGTTCGAGCACGCCTTCCGGCACGCGCGCATTGTGAGCAACGATTCCGAAAATGCCGCACATGGATTAGCTCATCTGATCTGGAGTCTATCCATAGTAAACGGCCTCAACGATTGTTCGAGTTCAATTCCTCAAGGGACTTGGGATTGACGGAACAGCTCTGAAAGAAGTCAAATACTCGCCAGCGAATCGCCTTCGCCCGGCCCTTTCACCGCAGCATGGAGTAGCAGGGATGTTCTCTCGAAGAGCCGACGAATCGTCGCAGCGTCGCAATCCGCCACGACCTTCTGCATTTGCTACCCATCTGTTCGCGACGCTTCTGCTTGTTGTTCTGGTCGTCGCAAAGCATGGGTTTGCTCAGATTGCGCCCGCCGACGAGCAGAAAAACACCGTTCGCGGCACGGTCGTCAATTCAGTCACACAGGCGCCTGTTCCCCGCGCTCTGGTCTTTTCTCCCGACCAGCGTTTCGCCATGCTCACCGACAGCGAGGGCCATTTCGAATTCACCATACCGAAAACGAATAGTGAGAATGAAAATACGAACGCAGCGACTGGCATCACTGTTCCGGATCCCCCGGTCTCTTACACCAGCAGGATTAATCCGTTTCAGCTCATGGCCCGCAAGCCAGGCTTTTTGATCGATCGTGCCGAACCGCGGATATTTGAGACTTCTCCAGGCTCCGATCTCACGATCTCCGTTATTCCCGAATCGCTCATCAAGGGCCGCGTGACTCTCTCTACCAACGACCCGGCCAGTGGCATTTTTGTAGAGCTATTTTCGAGGGAGATTCGCGAAGGCCGTCCTCGATGGAGCCCGGCCGGAACCGTGCGTACGAATCTGGCAGGGGAATTTCGCTTCGCCGAACTTGCCCGTGGCACATATAAGCTGGCGACGCGCGAATTCATGGATAACGATCCTGCAGCCACCCTTCCGGGCGATCCTCTCTACGGATTCCCGCCCGTGTATTACCCGGGCGCGGCCGATTTCACCACAGCCTCAACCCTGGACCTCGCGTCCGGGCAGACTGTCGAAGCAGACATATCGCTGGTTAACCAGCCCTACTATCCCGTAAGAATTCCAGTCACCAATGGTGATATCAGTGGAGGCGTGAATGTTTCGGTTCAGGGACAGCGTGGTCCCGGATATTCACTTGGCTATAACGGAACCGAACACAGAATTGAAGGCACGCTGCCGAACGGCTCATATGTAGTCGAAGGATCGACATACGGCGCGGAGTCAGCGACCGGTGTCGTCAATCTCAACGTGAAGGGTGGGCCGACCGAAGGGCCGCCTCTGACGCTGGTTCGGAACTCAACCATCAGCCTGGATGTGAAGGAAGAATTTAGCGACAACACTTGGAATGGATCGGGTACCATGACGACCGACAAAGGGACCTTCTCCATGCACGGCGCGCGGTTGTATCTGCACCCCGTTCTCGTCCCTGACGCTGACTTTACACAGCCTCGAGGTGGCAACCTTCGTCCGCCAACTGGACCCCACGATGACTCTCTTGTCTTTGAGAATGTGCAACCGGGGAGATATCAGCTCGAACTCAGTTCCTCGCGCGGATATGTGGCTTCAGCAACCATGGGAGGCCTTGATCTGTTGAACGAGCCCTTCGTTGTCGGTTCCGGCGCGAGTATTCCCATTGAGATCAAACTGCGTGACGACTGTGCGGAGATCGACGGCACCGTTACCTCTATCGCTGATCGATCCGCGATGCTCGCAGGCCCTGCCCCTGCGGGGGGGTGGTCGACCGAGGCTTGGGTTTATCTCGTCCCTTTGCCTGACAGCCCAGGACAATTTCAGCAGCTAGGTGCTTCTAACGACGGCAAATTTTCGTACACGATGATGGCGCCGGGATCCTACCGCGTCCTTGCCTTCTCCACCCAGCAGCCGAACCTCCCTTATCACGACGCTGAGGGAATGAAGGCGTACGAAACTAAGGGCCCCGTCGTTCATCTGACATCCGGACAGAAGGCAACGGTTCAAGTGCAGCTGATTTCGCGTACTGAGTAGAAAGAAGTCGATGCAACACAATGAATCTAGAGAATCCCAATTCGTCGGACGTCACCCTGAGCGGAGCCGCTTTTCAGGCGGAGCGAAGGATCTCGCGCGTACTAACTGAGTCTCGCACGATGCGAGCCTGGGTTCATCTCTTTCTGCTGACGAACGCGATATGCCTGCTCGCGCTCCCGTCCGAGGCACAAAGCGCAAGCACGTCTCAATCAACGGAGTCCGCCAGTAGCTATCGAATCGCCGGAACAGTAATTAGCAAAACCGACGGACATCCGCTCTTGAGAACCAGAGTTGTTCTCAGAGACGTAAAGAATCCCCGCAATTTTGGGACAAGAATTACCTCCGAGGATGGCAAGTTCGAGTTCACCGGTATACCTGCCGGCAAATATTCGCTCGGCGGCTCCAAGAAAGGGTTCATCACCGCTGCCTATGATCAGCACGATTTCTATTCAACGGCGATCGTTACGGGCGCTGGATTGGACACGGAAAACCTGCTGCTGAAGCTTTCGCCCGGCGCGGCAATCTCGGGCAAAGTTCTCGACGAAGCAGGAGAACCGGTTCGCCACGCGATGGTTACTTTGTACTACGACGACCACCGCGAAGGCGTGGATCAGATTCAGCGATTCCGTGCCGAGCAAACGAATGATCTCGGCATCTACGAGATGACGGCGCTGATGCCTGGAACATACTTCGTCTCCGCGAGCGCCGTGCCGTGGTACGCGATGCATCCGAACACCGAGCCCGCGAACCCAGGCCGTGGAATGGTTGACGATGCCGCAACCAACGTCGATCGGTCACTTGACGTTGCCTATCCAACCACCTACTACGCAGATGCTCCTGATCCCGACAGCGCGACACCGATTCCGGTTCGCGGCGGCGAGCGCTTGGAAGTCGATATCCATTTGAATCCAGTTCCCGCATTGCGACTGATTTTCCGCGTGCCGGGGGATAGCAAGACCGGATACAAGTTTCCTCGGCTTGAACAACCAGCTTTTGAAGACTCCACGTTCGTCCAAACCAGTGGCGGGCGCATGATTTCGCCGGGAGTGTTCGAGATGACTGGAATTCCGGCGGGACACTACGATATCCGGGTGCAAGGAAGCGGCGGGGGATCGCAAATGAACGCCGATCTCGTCAAAGATGGAGAGGAGGTCGACGTTTCCGCCGCCGAACCGCTCAGCTCTGTAAAAGTGTCGGCGCAAATTTCGGGCGAAACTACCCTTCCTCCCCAGCTCTCGGTTGGCCTGCGATCCAGAGGGAGAGTCATCGCTGCCTGGAAGAAGCTGGATGCCAAGGGCGAAGCGGAACTCACGGAGATTCCTGCGGGGCGGTATGAAGTAGTGTTCTGGGGAGCGCGCAAGCCCTACTCGATTCTTGCACATGTCCGCCGAGGGCGCGGAAGTTGCCGGGCACACTCTGATCGTAAAGGCCGGTGGCTCGCCATCGCTCGCAATTACGCTCACAACCGGAAGTGGGGACATCCAGGGAACCGTGCAGCGGGCTGGAAAAGGTTTTGCAGGAGCGATGGTTGTTCTGGTTCCGGGAAATCCAGAAACGAATCGCGACCTGTTTCGTCGCGATCAGAGCGATTTGGACGGCTCGTTTAGCATGCGCGCTGTAGTCGCAGGTTCCTACACGATTCTGGCAATCGAGAACGGATGGGAATTGGACTGGTCTCAACCGGGTGTGATCGCGGTGTACGCGAAGCATGGACGAAAGATTGAAGTCGGTAGTCAACCGGGACAGACGTTGAACATCGCGGAGCCGATCGAAGTGCAATCGAAATAGTTCGGTGCAGAATGTGCGGGCGGTTGCGGCTCTAAGCCCAGACGATCGCGCCCATGCGGAATAGATAGTGCTGCGAGATCTCGATCTTTCGGCTGGGAGATGCTGCGTCCGACAAGATACTGCGCATCTCTTCTGGAGTGTAGGATCTGCGGACGGATGCGACTCCGTCGATGCGCGACACGTAACTGCGCATCAGCGGGAAACCCGCGTAGACAAGCGCCAAGTGGAGTGGATGGCGAATCAGATCGTTGATCAGCAGCGCGCAGCGGCTGACGCGCGACGCTTCTCCGGCGAAGCGAGCGAGCTCACACGGTTCGAGGTGATGCGCAAACAAGCTGCAGCTCACCAGATCGAAGCTGCCGTCACGGAAGGGAAGCGCGAGCGCGTCGGCGACCAGGCCGCGATGGCTGCGTTGCAAGTGCGTGGGCGCGCGATCGAGGTCGGTTATGTCCAGCGAGATGCCCTTTGCTGCCAGTTCACGGCTGGCGGCTCGCGGAATTTCACCAAATCCCGCTGCGACCTCGAGGAGCGAGAACTGCTTCTTGCCGGTTGCGGCAGCGACCCGCTCGATCAGTTTGCGCGTGGTCGCAATTCCTCCGAACCAGCGATTGATGCGGCACATATCACGAAGGGAAACTTCTATCTCGGCGGGAGGGCAAGCATTGGAATCGAGGATTTCCTCGGAGTTGGTGCGCTTCATATCGAACAAAGCTTCGAACCCGCGAGTTTCCATGTCCCCGATTTCCAGTGTAGAGGTTCAAGGCGAAGCGTGTGTCAAAGGAATGTAACCGCTGCTGGGAGATCGAGTCCTCAGACTTCGGCCAACTCTTCTTCCAGCAGTTGCTTGTTATACAGGTCGCTGTAGTAACCATTCAAGGCTAACAGTTCGTCGTGAGTACCGAGCTCGACGATGCGTCCTCCGTGGAGGACGGCGATGCGGTCGGCATTGCGGACGGTGGAAACGCGGTGGGAGATGAAGATAGTGGTTCGCCCCTTCATCACGTCGCGCAGATGGTTGAGGATCTTGTCTTCGGTGTGCGTGTCCACGCTGGAGAGCGCGTCGTCGAGAACCAGGATTCGCGGGTTGCGGATGAGCGCGCGAGCGATCGCGGTGCGCTGCTTTTGTCCACCGGAGAGCGTGATGCCGCGTTCTCCCACGACGGTTTCGTAGCTTTCGGGGAAGCTTTCGATGTCCGCAGCGATGTTTGCAGCTGCCGCAGAAATGCGGATCTCCGCATCGGTTGCGGATTCGACGCCGAGCGCGATGTTCTCGCGGATGCGGTCGCTGAACAGGAATGTCTCCTGCGGGACGAATCCGATATTGCGGCGCAACGAAGACAGCGTATATTCGCGGATCGGGCGACTGTCGATGAGAACCATTCCTGGATCGGCGTCATAGATGCGAGGAATCAGATCGACAAGTGTGGTCTTGCCCGAACCGGTTGGACCAACGATGGCGAGGCTGCTGCCTGCAGGAATGCGCAAGTTGACGTCATGGAGAACTTGCTTTCCGTCATAAGCGAAGTTGAGCCCACGGAATTCGATCGTGCCTTCGATCTCGCGATCCTGCGCTCCGGGAGCGTCCTTTATCTCAGGCTCTTCGTGCATGATCTCGTTGATGCGGATAAGCGAGGCCGTTCCACGCTGGAAGATGTTGATGACCCATCCGAGCGCGATTATCGGCCAGGTGAGCTGCATCATGTAGGTGCTGAACGAAACGAACTGCCCAACACTCATCGATCCGTCGAGCTTCAGCGTGGTTGCGATTCCGGGAAACGACGGAACGAGAGTAGTGACGCGGGTGAACGTGGAATGTCCGGTGATGACTTCGCGCCCGCCAAGCCAGAGCACGAGCACGACGGCGCAACCCAGCATGAGTTCGAGCGTGGGCCAGAGCATGCCCATCAGGCGAACCAGTTTGAGGCTGCGGCGAATGTATTCCTTGTTCTCACGTTCGAAGGCCTGGATCTCGGCTTCTTCCTGCACGTAGGCGCGAATGAGCCGCGCTCCGGAGAAGTTCTCCTGCGCGCGGGCGGAGATGTCGGAGAACATGGCCTGGATGCGCTCGAAGCGCTCGTGAATGCGGCGTCCGAAGGTCTGAATCACGACGCTGACTGCGGGCAGCGGCAAGAAGGTGAACAGTGTCAGCCAAGGGCTGATGGAGATCATGAAGGCGAGCGCGCCTGCGGTGTAGACGATCGTGTTGGCGGAATACATGATCGCGGGACCGAGCAGCATTCGCACGGCGTTCAGGTCGTTGGTGGCGCGCGCCATAATGTCGCCGGTGCGATGGCGCTGATAGTAGGAGTAGCTGAGGCTTTCGAGGCGCGCGAAGAGATCGTTGCGCAGGTCGAATTCGATATCGCGCGAGATGCCGATCACGACCCATCGCGTGAGGAACTGGAAGATTCCCTTGGTGACGGCGATGGCGAGGAGTAATCCGGCGTAGACCAGAAGCTTGTGGCGCGTGACGCCTTCATTGAGATCGTCTGCAGCCTTGCCGATGACGAGTGGGAAGAGAATCCAGATTCCGTTGGTGAGGAAGACGCACGCAGTGCCGAATGCGTAATGCCAGCGATATTTCTTCAGATACGGAAGCAGCGGTCGCAGGCTTTTAGGCAACATGCAAAGTCAGTAGATGAAATTGTAGCAAGCAAGGTGCAAGCGATTTCGGTCGTGAGTGAGGACAGTCCGGCTTTGGCGGACGGACAGCCGAGGGCGGCTGTCCCCACATGGCCGCTGCTAGATTTTCGGCACTGTGGAAAATGCTCTAAATAAATTTGATTTGAAGGCTGATTCGAGCCTTTTTTGCTTGTATCGATTTGGGAACTCGCGTCGGTTTTGGGGGTACCCCCCTCCCCCCACCCCCTCGAAAAGCCTTGATGGGCGCGGGTTCTGCAAAAATGGTCTGCAAAATCTTGAGCGCGTAGGGGTTAGAGGTCAAAATCTTGAAAGCAAAAGGGTTACGTATGCTTTCGGGAATTTTGCGAATACCTCATTCGCCGTGGCGATGATCTGCTTTTCTGAATTCAGCGTCAAGGTCAGATGTCACAACGATTTAAGGAAAGTTCGCGATTCTGCGGCGATCATTAAGCTAGAAATCTGCCGCAGTGCGATTTAAATTGCCGTATCGGTTTTGGGGGTCGACGTATGCCTTCTTCTCTTCGCCACGCATTTCGCCGCATTTGGAAAAGCCCTGGTTTTGCAATTACCGCCATCGTGACCCTGGCGTTAGGGATCGGCTCTTCGACGGCAATCTTCGCCGTGCTCGATGCCGTGCTGCTGGAACCGTTGCCCTTCACGCAGCCAGATCGACTGGTCGCGGTTGCAGCCCAACCCGACGGTGTCGTTTCGATTCCGACGATGCAGGACTACCAGTCGCGCTCGACCGCGTTCATGAGCCTCGGTGCGTATCGCGGGTGGTCACCTGCGCAGAAGGCGACCGACGCCACAGCCGCGCGCCGCATTCTTCTCGTTTCGCAGGCATTTTTTACGACGCTTGGAACACGATTCGCGCTGGGATCAGGCTGGCCAATGACGGGGAACGAGCAGGACTGCTCGTCGCAGGCGGTTGTGAGCGGCGGTTATTGGAAGCGCCTGGGCGGGGGCGAGGAACTCGGCAACAAAGTCGTGAACCTGGACGGGCGCGATTTTCAGATCTCCGGTGTACTGCCGGTGGAACAGGCAATCGAGGGTTCCTACAACCTCAACCAGCCGGAAGTGTTTGTGCCGATCGGTTGCGACCGTGAAGAGAATGCTCAGTCGCGGGGAAACAATAGCTTCGAATTAATCGGGAGACTCCGTCCGGGAGTGACGATTGCGCAAGCCAATGCAGATCTGGCGCGGGTCGATCAAAACCTGGTGAAGGATTATCCAAACGATTATGGAGCAAGGGTGTCGTACCGGAAATCACCGGTTGTCTTCCCTTATGTTGAGCTTATTGTGGGCACGGAAACGAAGCCGGCGCTTCTGATGACGCTGGGCGCCTGCGGGCTGTTGCTGGCGATCGCATGTGCCAATCTCGCGAGCTTATTGCTGGCGCGGAACACTCGGCGCCGTGGGGAGTTCGCGACGCGGGCGGCGTTGGGAGCCTCACTGGTCCAACTGTTCCAGCAACTGATGATCGAGAGCGCGGTGCTCGTGAGCATGGGCACGGCGGTCGGCATCGGGCTCGCCCTGCTGGTTCTAACGTTGTTGAAGAGGACGACTGCGCTGAGCCTGCCGCGGTTAGCGCACGCCACGCTGCATCCGGCGGTCGTGGAGTTCGTGGTTGCAGTTGCGGCTGTGGTTATTTTCTTCCTCACGCTGCTGCCGGCCTGGAGAACGTTGCAACCTCGCGTGCTACAGGATCTTCAAGGCGCGGGGAGAAGTTCCGCCGGGCGCAGCCTGCGTCTGGCTGGACGCTTTCTGGTAGTGGCTCAACTCACTCTGACTGTAGTGCTGCTGGCTTGCGCAGGATGGATGATTGGCGGGGTGTACATGCTGCTGCACCAGCCACTCGGATTCGAGCCGGATCATCTGCTGATGTTGAAAGCGCAATTCGGATCGGGCGAACTGGACAAGGCGGACTCAGAACTCGCGGAAAAGAAGCTGACCGAGATGGCTGCGAGCCTGCGTCAATTGCCGGGCGTGGTCTCCGTTGCTTTCACGGATCACCAGCCGTTGGGACATGCGATCAACCGCTACGATTTCTGTTCCGATCAGCATCCGGATGAATGCAAACAGCAAGTCCATATCAATCCCAACTCGTATGCAATCAGCCCGGGATATTTTTCAACCATCGGGCAGCCAGTGATGGAGGGGCGTGACTTTAATGATGCCGATGACGGGCGCAGTCAGGTTGCGATCGTCAACCGCGCGCTGGCGGAGCGCGAATGGCCGGGGCAGAGCGCGCTGGGGCATAGGGTGCACACCGGAGAGATTCATCTTCCCGAGGCAGAGAGTTGGGCCACGGTGGTTGGAGTGGTGGGTGATGTCCACAACTACGATCTGGCATCGAAACCGGGCCCGGACCTATACATTCCGCGGGCGGAGGATCCGAGTGGCTTTGCGCGATTTGTAATCAACGTGAGCGGCGATCCGGGATTGCTCAAGAATGCGGCGCGGACGAAGCTTAAGGCGCAGTTTGCGGGAGCGAGAATCTCGGGATTCGAAACCATGCCGGAAGAGATGTCGAGCGAAGTTTCAGAGCGGTTATTCCTGATGAAAGTGGCAATGGCGTTCGGGGCGGTCGCTCTCTTTCTTTCGATCCTGGGGACGTATGGGCTGTTGGCCTACGAGGTGTCGCTGCGGGAGAAGGAAATTGGGATCCGCCTGGCACTGGGATCGTCGCGGGAGAGGATCGTGCAGCTGTTGCTTTACGAGGAGAGCCGGTGGTTAGTCGTAGGCACGCTCGCGGGAGTTGCTTGCGCGATGAGTACCGGGTATGCGCTGCGTTCGCGATTCTACGGAGTGCATTCGACGACGCTGTCGGTGTTGGTGGGAGCTGTCGTGCTCTTGATTGGACCGGCGCTGATTGCGATCGCGCTGCCGGCTCGGAGGGCGGCGCGACAGGATCCGGCGGAAACGTTACGGCGGGAGTAGGTGCTTCGTTCGTCTGCTAAACGGGGTGGTTTTGAGGTCTGTGTTTCCCACCCGTCGAAAAGCGCGACGGGGTGGGGCAACCGTTGTTCGAATGGTTTCGAGGTTTCGTTCTCGCCGTTGCTACCAGCGATTGCCGAAGCGGTAGACGATCCCGGCAGTCGCTTTGAAGTTATTCTGGTTTTCAATGGCAAGGAGCGGATTCACGAACTGCGTGCGCTGGTAGTCGGCGGTTATACGGGCCGCCCACTTTGGTGAGAATGAGCGCTCAACCGCGCCGCCAAAGGCGTATGAAAGCCGGGTTTCGTAGCCGTGGTACTCGGTTGTGCTGGTGAGGGGAACCGCGCTATCGACCCAAGCCAGACCGACCAAGCCGTGAACAAAAACCTGGTACTTCTCGTGATCCACTAAGTAGTAAACCGGGCCAACAAGTCCGCTGAACATATTTTCGCTATAGGTGGTCCCGGGAATGATCGGAGAACGGGCATAGGTCAGGTCAAGCATGGCACCCCAACGGGGCGAGACACGGAGCAATGCATTGCCATCGACGCCATTCATCGGGAACCATTCCGTGGTGGAAGTCGTCCTCATGAAGACATAGCCCGCGCTAACCTCGAAGATCGACGCCGATCCGGCGGGGCTGTGCGGCGAAGATTGGGAAAAGAGCTGGGTACCGAGTAAGAGAAAGAAAACGAAAGAGATTCTGCGTACGGTAGTAATTCCCATGAATTAGTCAACCTTCAACTGGACCGGCAGACGTGTGTGGCCCGAACCGTCCAAAAATTAACCCCAAACACAGTTCATTCGACGCCGAGTGGCCGGGTACCCCTTCGAGAAGTGCGAGAAAGAAAGGTTAACCCCAGAAGCAGCTTGTAGTTTCAAGAATAGTATGGCGGAGCCTTAACCGGGAAGGTTACTTTGGAACGCAATTGTTGTCTCAAATGGCTCATTCTTAAGGGGAAACTGGCCAGGTCTTGAATAACGCGACAATCCACTCGAAAGGGCTCCTGAGCCCTGGCAAACCTTGGATGCGGTTTTTATCGGAAGGGGAGACAAACAGCACGAATTCCCTCCCGTTCGAAAATCGCGACAGATGGGGCAGACATGTTCGTTTGGATGTTCATTGCGAAATTATCTGTAAGTTTCCGGCTAGGTGAACTTGGAGCAGGATTTAAACTGAGGCTATGGCATCGCTGAAGACAAAATGGCGGGTTTCTGGGGCGCTTTTTGGAGTGTTGGCGGCGGGGTTGGCCACGGGACAGAGCGCGGCCCCGGCGACTCCTGCGGGTCAGAATTCGGGCGACACGGCTGCGGCGGCACAGACGGCTCCTGCAGCGCAGGCCGTTGCTCCTGCGCGCAAAACGATCACGCTGGGCGAACTGGTCGAGGCGATGACGCAGCAGGAAAAGCGCATGAATACTTTGATGCGCAACTTCAAGCCGATTGTTGAAACGTACATTCAGGAAGAACAGCCGGATGCGGCGCTGGGAACGACTCCCAAAGCGGATGATTATTTTTTGAGCCGCCTCGACGTGACTGGAAGAGCGGCGAGCACGATGGCATTCTCGGATGAAGATCACGGGAAGGGCGACAAGAAGTCGGCGAAGAATGTGGAAGCTTTTCAGGCGGACGGTTTCGCGCAGGCGCTGTTTCCGGATCTTGATCATTTTGACAAGCAGAACTATGACTTCGAATTTGTCCGCTGGGAAAATCTTGGGGACGTGCATTGCGCGGCTTTGAATGTGTCTCCGCACGAGAAATCAGATAACCGGGGATTTCTAGGGCGGATCTGGGTCGAAGATCAGAATTACAACATTGTGCGGTTCACGGGCACGTACAGGTCGAAAGCTTTTTCGAAGCGGTCGTTTCACTTCGACAGCTGGCGGCTGAATACGATTAGCATCGTGTGGACGCCGGCGTACGTGTACACGGAAGAGTCGGATCCGCACGATTCATCGCGGCACGGAGTGTGGCTCAAGGCGCAAACGCGGGTATGGGGCTACGACCTGGCGAACGCGGGAGACCATAAGGAATACGCCAAGCGGCTGACGGATAATCCGGCAGCGGTGGATCCTAACCGGCAAGAAGCGTCACAGAATTTGAGTGCAGACTACACGGTCGGGAAGACGACGTACACACCCGATGACAACGTGGTGGAGCGGCTGCAGGTGGCGGGACTCATGGCGCCCAGCGGCGACGTGAACCGCATTCTCGAAACCGTGGTCAACAACATTTTGGTGACGAATGATCTCGATATTCCCGCGGTGCGTTGCCGTGTATTGCTGACGACGCCGCTGGAATCGTTTGTGATGGGGCGGACGATCGTGCTGAGCCGGGGACTGGTGGATGTGCTGCCGGATGAGGCAACACTGGCGGCCGTGCTGGCGCACGAACTGGCGCACATTATCCTGCAACATTCGACAGGTGAGAAATTCATGGCAGGGCTGACGCTGCCATTTCCGGACCTGGAGATTTTTGCGCATCTAAATTTCCACTTCGAGCCGGCGGAGGAAGAGGCCGCGGACAAGAAAGGGCTGGAGCTGTTTTCGAAGTCTCCGTACAAGGACAAGATCGCGGCGGCCGGACTGTTTGTGGAGGCGCTGGAGGCGCGAGGTCCACAGTTGCCTAACCTGCTGCACGGGCGGTTCAGCAACGACTTTGGCAGCAGCCATCTGGTCGGGATGAAGGCACTGGCAGATCCGGGGAAACATCTGCAGATGGAGAATGTCGAACAGGTCGCGGCTCTGCCGCTCGGGTCGCGAATTTCACTTGATCCATGGTCGGACCGGATTGAACTGGCGAAAGGGCAGGCTCCGCGACTGCAGTCGGCGGCAGAGAAGAGGCCATTTGAGGTGAGCCCGTTCTACCCGCACCTGAAGCGACTGGAAGAGCCCGCGAAGGCGCAGGTCCAACCGCAGCAAGCGCCCCAGCCGCAACGGTAGGCCCGAGCATTCTGCGGAGTGGCCGGGTCGGCCGACTCGTTTTCAGGTTCGATTCAGTTAGACAAATTCCAAAACAACGATTTCGGGATTGGAACCGAGGCGCAGGGGTGGTCCCCAAGTGCCCGCACCGCTCGAGGTGAAGACCTGCATTTTGCCGATGCGGCTGAGGCCGTAAACGAACTGGCGGTAGACGCGGCGCGCCATCCAACTCCACGGAATGAATTGTCCGACGTGCGTGTGGCCGGAGAGTTGAAGCGAATATCCGGCGGCCTCGGCGACTTCGGGATGATCGGGGGCGTGGGTCAGAAGGATGCTGGCGCGATTGCGGTCGAGAGGAACGGCGCGCAGCGAGGACGCGAGATCTCCGCTCGAAGTTGCGTTGCGGTATGAAACGCCGACGACCTGGAGTCCATCGACGTTGACGCGTTCGTTGTGGAGAACGCGGACGCCCGTTGCGGCGACGGCGTTGAGATATTTGCTGTCGTCCCCGAACTGCTCGTGATTGCCCGCGACGAAATAAACTCCATGCGGCGCGGTGAGCTTGCTGAGAGGCGCGGCAGCGCTGGCGGCATCAATAGCGGTGCCGTCGAATAAATCCCCGGCGATGAAAATAAGGTCGGGTTCCTCGCGAAGAATCTTGGCGATCAAGCGGCGCAGGAAGTTGCCATTGCGCACGTGGCCGAGGTGGACGTCACTGACGAGGGCGGCTTTGCGTCCGCGCCAGGCGTCGGGAAGATTCTCGAGGCGAACTCGGATGCGGGTGATGCGCGTCCAACTGGCGTTGAAAAGGCCGAAGGAACCGAAGACGATTCCGACCGCACACAGTACTTGCACGAGAGCGTGAAAGTTGAGGTGCGCTCCGGCGAGGGCGGTGACGGCGAAAATGATCCAGGCGGAAACTGCAGCTAGGAAAAGGAAACTCAGCAGACCCATCCAAACGGCGGCACCCCGGTAAAGAGCACGGAGTGGGGCGTTGGTGTGAGAAAACGCCAGGACCGACGCGACGACGAAGCTGATGGAGAGAACTCCGAGAATGGCGGCGAGCCAGAGATGCTCAGTGCGGCTCGGATTCAGCTTGTCCGAAGGTCCAGGTTTTGTAGAGAAAGAAGTGGGTGAGAAAGAGGATGGACTGAATGACGACGATAAATCCAATAATGCTTCTTCGGTGGCGCATCAGTTATTTGATTCCGTAGCCGGGCCGGCGGATGCGACATTCTCGTAGGAGCCATTCGACGCGGATTTCAGGCGGTTTACGGGCCGTGGACACGCGCAGAGGTGCCCACTCCTTGATGGCGAAAACGATGGCAATTGGACGCACTTTAGGCGGCTGATCGCGAAAGTTTGCATTATTGCGGTGGTGGGCGGATTTGCCTGCCTGGAGAGGTTTGCCCGACTCCGCAACCTTAAATGAAAATGGCGGGAAGCAAGTCAGTTTCGAAACTGATTCGCCTCCCGCCGTTGCGTTTGATCGGCCTTAGTGCGCTAAATACCAAGGTGTCGTCGTGTCGTCGGTCCGCAAGAACGTTAGCAGTGGAGTCGCGACCTTCAACTGGCCAAAGGTCGATGACGGGTGGGTGCCGTCGGGAGAGAAATCTTCGCAATCCCATTCGGTGCCGTCTTCGCGGCCGAGCATTCCGTTGGCCCAGTAGTACGGTCCCCAAGACATCCAGGGAGCGACGACCGGCCCGTTCTTCGCGTTGTAATTCAGGCTGGACTTGCCATTGATCTGGTCTTGGATTGCCCACTTCACTGCGAATCCGACTTCGTACGCGTACGGTTCAGGATTGTCGGGCTTGCCCACGCCGTTGGAGTATCCACCGTAGACGCGCGAGGAGAAATAGACCAGCTTCAAATTGGGGAAGAGTTTGAGCATGGTCTGCATCATGGTTTCGTACTCGGACTGCAGGGTAGTGATATCGCTCGGGAAGGTGCCGCTGGCGATTCCGTCGGTGTCTTCCATCCAGATGGCAACGACCTGCTGCGCGGTGACGTTGTTCTGCGGCAGGTAGTCGTTCATCACCGTCGCCCAGTACGATGAAGTGGTACTGGTGAAGTTGTTGGGCGTCGCACCACCTTGCGCGCCGTTGACGATCACGAGTGAGGCATTTTTGGTGGGATCGGCGTTGGCGATGGGCAGGAAGCGGTTGAACTCGTTTTGCGCGGTGGATTCTCCGATCGCCATCAAAACATATTTTCCGTTGGGATCGGGATTGCCGTTGGAATCGAGGGCTTGGATACCCTGAGCAATGGTCACGCCGTCGGAGTCATGCGTCGTGGGACGAATGTTGCTGCCGTTAGGATAGAGGCCGCCTTCGGAGCCGAGGAACGTTCCCGTACCGAGATCGTTGAGAGCAACAATCGGAGTACTTGAGCTGGGGACGTTATAAGAAATGTCGGCGCAGTTATCGCCGAGATTGGAGTAGACGCCGAGGGTGAAGGCGGTTTTGGCCGTGGCGCTGGTCGAGTCGGTTGCCTGAATGGTGAAGGTATAGCTGCCGGCGGCGACTGATGAACTCAATGTGCCACTAATGACTCCCGCGGAAGACAAAGACAATCCACTGGGCAAGGAACCGGAGGAAACTTTCCAAGTGAAGGGGCCAGTTCCGCCGCTGGTGGCGAGCGTGGCCTGATACGCAGCGCTTTTCGTTGCTTGGGGAAGCGTCGCAGCGCTGGAAATGATCAGAGACTTGGAGGCGATTCCGTTGGCGGTGAGGCTGGAGCCGCTGTCGGGAATGGAGTCGTAGGTCAGATCAAGCACGCCCGATTCCGAAGTGACTTGGCTCGGCGTGTAGTAAACGGAGAACGACAGGCTTCCGCCGGATGCGATGGTGGCCGGCAACGTGACTTTGCTGGTGGAGAAACTCGGCGGAGACAAGGTGATGCCGGTGAGCTTCATGCTCTTGCCGCCAGTGTTCTTGACGGTGACGGTTTGTCCGGCGCTAGTTTGGCCGACGGTTTGATTGGAGAAAGTCAAGGAAGAAGGTGTGACCGAAGATGCGGCGGTGGTGGTCGACGCGGTTCCGGTGAGAGGAACTTTGAAGGTAGTTCCATCGCTGAGGTCGAGGACGAAATTGCAGTCGTAGGATCCAGCGGCAGGGGGCTGGAAGAAAACGGAATAATGCGTGAGAGTCTGGCTGGGGCCGAGCGCGAAAGGGGCAACTCCGGAGGCTAAGCCGTAACCAGCACAATCAAAGCTCACACTGGAGATAGTGATTTTTGAGCTCGTCACCTTGTTGATGGTCAGCACTTTGCTGCCGGAGGCTTTGCCGACATAAGTATTGGCGAACTTGGCCGAACTCGGAGTGGAAGAGATGTCCTGAGCGAAGACGAGTCCGGTTCCGAACCCTGCGAGGAGAACGGTAGCGGCGGCCAATGAGAGTGCGCGCAGCCTTGGAAAATTGATCATGCAGCCTCCTAAAGCAATCATTGAAGTAAGCAAATCGTAAGTGAGTAATTCATTTGGAGCCGAGCTGAGACCGAGCTCGAATCAGTCAGGTTTCCTGGCCTCGTTGCTGTGGCAGTGACGGAAGCCCTCACGGGCGAACTTTCAAGTTGGAGAAAAATCCGTACAAACGTGAGCGCAATCATACGTAGGTGTTTCTCATTTTTCAACGCGCGAACACAAAAAATTTCGATCCGACGAAATCAGAACACTGGCTGGAATGCGGCGATGGCCGCGGGTTCTGGCCGACCAAGCTGAGAAGAGGATGGCGTGGGTCACGATAAAGAGAACGATGGTACAGCTCACGTGGGCTATGACCTCTCAATGAAAAGTTAAATTGCTTGAGCTTGAGGGCGCGCGTGCCGGGAAAGCGCTTCCAAGGAATTTGCGGAAGTATCATGCGAGAACAAGATGATGTCAAGAATGCAGAAAAGTGCACACTCGGTGTTGCGTTTCACAGCTCGGAAAATGGCGATAGGAAAAAGTTTTCACATAGCAAGATTGCGAGTGGTGTGACCTGGATTCGAGCTTAGCGGCAGTTCCGTGTGGGATTCATGGGAATGGCGTAACCCATCCCCGCAGTTGGCAGGGATGGGGTTGGCACGAAACGATGAGGAATTCCCAGGGTCGGTTAGTTCGCTCTCTTCGTCAGTTTGAAAATGGAACCGGTTCCGTTGGCGCCGCCATTGAAAGTCGTGCCATAGATATTTCCCGCGCTGTCGAGAACGAGGCCCTCGCCGATGTTAACTGGCATCACAGAGGTGTACAGCACGGTTTCCGCCCCGTCGGTGCCTATCTTAACGACATAGGAATTAGTCGTCGTACTATTGCTCGAAACCACGCCGTAGAGATTTCCGGCACTATCCCGGACAAGTGGCTGGGGCGTGAACGGAGGGTTAAAGCAGCAGTTGTTGATCACGGATTCGTCCCCAGTTTGCGTGATTTTGAAGATGCCGCCTCCGCCACCGTACATATTTCCCTCATTGTCCTGGGTCAATTTGCCGCGCGGTGATGCGACGTCGCCAGTGTTGGGACAGAATGTGTGCAAAACAGTGTAGTCGTAGTCAGGCGTCATCTTGAAGACAACTCCACTGGCAAGGCCGCAGGCATCGAAGTCTCCGCCCTGACTGGCCGTGCCATAGAAATTCCCTTCGCTGTCGGTGATCATGCTGCCGACCGGGTTGAAGCCGTCATAGCCTTGGTTCTGACCGAAAGTGTAGACAATGGAAAAACTCCCCTCTGGCGTCACTCTGTAAATCGCGCCACTCGAAGGCTGGTCTTGGACGGTGTAATACGTGTATCCGAAGACGTTTCCGCTGGAGTCGAGCGTCACAGGGTAGACGGGATAGTTGCCGTCTTCCGGAGTGTCCCGGAAGCTGTACAGGACGGTCTCGACATTTTTCGGTGTCAACTTGTAAACCGTTCCCCAGTTGTGGGCGCCGCCTTCTTGGGTGGTGCCGTAGAGATTTCCGGCTTTGTCGAAGACGACAGCGCCTTGCGGGCCCAAGCCGTCGGAGCCGCCGAAATTGTGCAGTACCGTTAGAACTCCCTTGGCTGTTGCCTTGAAGATAGTCCCGTCACCATATTGCCCACGGGTACCGCCGCCTGCCGCCCCGTAAAGATTGCCTTTGGAATCGATCGTTAAGTAGCCGTTGGGAGTGGCTGGACCCTTCTTGGATTGAGGGGGAAAGCTGACGAGCGTGGAATATGTATACGTCTGTGCAACCGCGAAGAGCGGCAGGAGGAGGAAAACCGCAAGGAGCTTCGATTTCATGTTCACCTTTCGAGTTTCAAATTTAAGCTGTCCGGGGGGAAGGTTCTCTGGGCCCGTGTTCTGTTAGTTCACAACCTAAGAATCTCCGCGATAGGGGGCTACGCGGAGCTGACTTTCTCACGAAACCAGTTTTATCGGCTGCCTTTCTTTGGGTAGCAATTGAGGATTCAAAACTGGCGAACAGAGTGATAGTGCGACAGGGCCGAGTTCAAGCGGATCAGGTACTTACAGGAGGCACCGGAAAAGCGTCCTGTATTTGGCAACGTCTTTCCACAATTTGCGACATCGGAGCCTGCGGGACTGCATGTTGAGGTGAGACGGTATGTTCCGCGTGAAGTTTCTGGGTTGATTCGGAATCAGCTCTTGTGGGGAGAAGATCGCGGCCAAAGGCAGCGATGCCGAGAGCAGCGATCACAAGGCTCCAACCGGTGAAGAAGAGCCATCCAGCATCGGAGAGAAAAGAGTCACTCATCATTGTGACCGACCTCTTGGGCGACCACCTCAGCCGGCGCGAGAGGGCTCGGAGAGAGCTGCTTCGCGCCGGCAAACCCGTGAACTCTCCGTCCCAGGCGAAGAGTTCCGGCTCGAGTTATTCCTCATTCGAAGCGGGCGGCGCCTGGTTCATGCGCTGCTGCATGCGGGCTTGGTGCGTCGCTTCGATCTGCTTGAGCTGCGTCTGCTGATCGGCTGTGAGCAACTGATAGAGCTCGTTGTGAATGCGCGTTTCCTGAACCGTGATCTGCGCCTGGACTTGCGCTTTCTGCGTCGCTAGAGCCTGCACTTTGGCTTGGTCGAACGAGCCTTCGGCGTACTGGCGAAGCTGCAGAT
This sequence comes from uncultured Acidobacteriota bacterium, assembly GCA_963787685.1. Lineage (GTDB taxonomy): Bacteria > Acidobacteriota > Terriglobia > Terriglobales > Acidobacteriaceae > Sulfotelmatobacter. Next base: position 192,115 of record CAWBED010000012.1, on the reverse strand, counting down.
CGATCTGGCGCTGCTGCTCCATCAACGGCTTCATGGTTGGATGTTCTTTCTGCATGACGGCCTTCATCTGCGCCTTCTGATCATCAGTGATATTCAGTTCCTTAGCGAAATGTCCCATCATGGGGCCGCCCATGCCGAATTCGTGGCCATGCATCGGAGGCGGAGGGGCAGTATCTGCGGTCTGGGACTTGGCAATGGCGGTGCCGAACAATACCGCCAAAGCGGCGATCAGCAGGCGATAACGAATGGATTTCATGAATGGCTCCTAGTTCGTCCGGGGTGTCCGGGCGTTGCGTACACTGATAGGAACACGAGAGGGCGGGAAAAAGCGGTAAAAAGTCGGTCAACCGGCGTAAAGTTTTGTAACTGCCAAGCCCGCGGGCAGGTCGGTGGAGAGATGGAGATAAAACGGCGAGTGAGCGCCTGTGAGATAAATTGGCCCGGCCTGGGGAGTGACAATTCTTTACTACGGCTGATCGTTCTATTGGTGCACAATTAAAAAGACATGGAAAGAATTCTGGTCATCGACGACGATGTGGAGCTCTGCCACCTAGTGGGCGAGTATCTGCGCGCAGAAGGATTTGCGACGGAGTGCGTGCACGACGGGGAGAGCGGGCTCAAGAAGGCCACTGCCGAAGAATATCTGCTCGCGGTGCTGGATGTGATGCTGCCGGGCATTAATGGATTTGAGGTGCTGCGGCGCATCCGGGCGACGTCGAGACTTCCGGTGCTGTTGCTGACGGCGCGGGGAGAAGATGTTGACCGCATTGTCGGATTGGAGATCGGAGCCGATGACTATCTGCCGAAGCCGTTTAATCCGCGAGAGCTGGTGGCGCGCATCCGCGCGGTACTGCGGCGAACGCGGGGTGAAGGTGGAACGGCGGCGCCGGACGTAGTAAGCGTGGGTGATGTGGAACTGGACCCGGCAACGCGAACCGTTCGTCTAGAGGGAAAGCCGGTCGAACTGACTTCGGTAGAATTCAATTTGTTGGAAGTATTGTTGCGCGAGGCAGGGCGCGTTGTCCCGCGGGAACGGCTGGTGAACGCAGTGTTGAGCCGTAAGTTCTCGCCGTTTGATCGCAGCATTGATATGCACGTCAGCAAGGTTCGCAAGAAGCTGGGCGATACGGAAAATGACGAGCACATCAAGACCGTGCGCGGTGTAGGCTATATTTTTGCGCGGCCGCGGGAGAAGGTGAAGGCTTAGATCAGGAGCCGGCCGGGAGTTAGAATAGCCTGAGATTTTGGCATCAGGAACGAGCAGTTTGCGGCACGGCGTTGAGCAGCCGTGCCCTTCGAGTTTTAGTTCGCACGATTTTTAGTTCACAGCGGCAGCGCGGAAGGTTGAATCCCATATGAAAAGCTTATTCGTACGAATCTTCCTGTCGTTCTGGATCGCGCAAGCGATGTTCGTGGTGCTGGCGATCCTGGTGACGGTGGCGTTCCGGCCGCGAAGTTCGACCTGGGAAGCGCTGCGGACGACGATACTGAACGAAGGCGTCAATGCGTACGAAGATGGTGGAGTGCAGGCGCTGCGGCAATATTTGGACAATTTAGATGCCACGCAGCATGTGCGGGCGTATCTCTTTGACGAGCACGGGGTGGAAGTTTCGCAGCGCGGAGCGCCGGACTGGGCGATTCGAGTGGCGTCAGGCGGACCGCGGACGCCTCACGACGGTTTTTTGTTTCCTGCGCCGCCGGTACAACGAGACTCGCGTGCTTCGTCGGATGGCAAGCACCGTTACACGATCGTGCTCGGGCTGCCTCCGGGACCGCGAGTTTTTATCGGACCGCGCGGCGTACCGGGAACGGGGTTGCTGATCGGCATTATTACTTCGGGATTGGTCTGCTATTTCCTGTCGTGGTATTTGACGAAACCGATTGTCCGGCTGCGGACGGCGACGCGGCAATTGGCGGCAGGGGATCTGACGGCGAGAATTGGAGCGCCTGTCGGCAAGAGGCGCGACGAAGTTGCCGGGTTGATGCGGGACTTCGATGCGATGGCCGAACGCATCGAGACGCTGCTCAAGGCGCAGTCGAGGTTGCTGAACGACATCTCGCATGAATTGCGTTCGCCGCTGGCGCGTTTGAATGTGGCGCTGGGACTGGCCCGGCAAAGGGCTGATCTCGAAAGCTCCGACATGCTGGACCGGATCGAACTGGAAGCCGCGCGGTTGAATGAGTTAATCGGAAGAATTCTTACGCTGGCGCGGCTGGAGGATGGAGAGCAGTTGGTGCCGCAGACTCCGGTTCCGCTGGACGAGCTTGATCGTCAGCGTGAGCGAGGATGCCGAGTTTGAAGCACAGGCGCGGCATTGCCACGTGAATACGAAGATTCCGGACGGAAGCTGGCAGGTCCGAGGGAATGGATCTTTGCTGCATAGCGCGATCGAGAACGTGGTCCGCAATGCGATCCGCTACACGCAAGAGGGAACTTCGGTCGAGATTGAATTGAAGAGCGAGACGAGGCCGGGAGTTTCGGAGGCGGTCGTTTGTGTGAGCGACTCTGGGCCTGGGGTTCCGGAGGATGCGCTGGGAAAACTGTTCGAGCCGTTTTATCGTTTGGATGATGCGCGCGGGCGCCTGACTGGCGGAGTGGGATTGGGGCTGGCTATTACTGAACGGGCGGTGCGCTTCCATGGCGGGAAGGTTTCGGCATTCAATCGTGATGGCGGCGGGTTGATGGTGGAGATCCGGCTGCCGATGATTGCAGGAACGGCCTTGGCTCCGAAACAGATTGAAACTGTCTCGGCGGGACGGGAAGCTTAGACATTTTCGGATTTCCAGCCGTCGGGACAAACCGCTCACCACAGAGGGCACAGGGTTACACAGGGGAAGGCTCTGTGAATCTCTTTTCATTTTGCCGTCATCCTTTATTGCTTAACGCGGTTAGATTTAGGTTGTGTAGTGTTGTAGTTGATCCCAAAATTTACTTGCAGCCTGCCGCGGCCTGACGAGTGGCCGGAACATCTCGTATACTGTCCTTTAAGGCGACACGGGCAACTCCCGAGAGCTCCCAAGGTTCCAATCAGTGTTTGTGGGAGATTGCTCTTCCCGCGCTTTCCTGATACACAAATGGGTTGAGATTTCCCGCATTTTCAGAGTGCAAGGGACCCGGCCTTCGGGTCGTCGAGGCGTGCTCGCGCAAACCTCACATAAAAATGGAGATGAACTAGAGAATGTCGAAACGATCGTGGCTGCTCGGGGTGGGGGCGTTGGTGCTGATCGGACTGCTGTTGGCTTGCGGAAGCAATTACAACGCCTCGCAGGACGGCCTGTTGCTGGTAGGGAGCCAAGGGTCGGGGCTGATCGAGACATTCAGTTTCACGCTGAGCAACGGCCATATATCGGCCATCGCCAACACTCCTACGGACACTTCGAGCCAGACTTGCGTGCTGAACGGATTGCCGGGATCGATGGTGATGGATCCGGCTGGGGTGTACGCGTACGCGATCCTTCTGGCGAATTCGTCCTGTTCGGGGAGCAAGACCGGGATTGCCGCATTCAAGGTGAGTTCAGATGGGAATATTACGCAGGCGGGAAGCCTGGTTTCGTTGGCGTCTGCGAACGTGCTGATTCAAGGTACAACAACGTCTGAAGCTGTTGGCGTTGTTCCTGCGACGATGTCCATGGACACCGCAGGAAAGTTTTTGTTTGTAGCGGACCGAGCTACCACCGATAGCAGCCAGCGTTTTGTTCCTGGTGCGGTTTCGGTGTTTGCGATTGGGAGCGGCGGAAGCTTGACGGAGGTCAGTGGCTCGCCATTCTTTGCGGTTACGCCGGCAACTACGGTGCAGCAGTCTGCCTTCGATATGGTCAGCGTCGCGCCGACTCCTACTGTTTTTCCAAACATTGGAATCAGTGGAGTCCAAAACTCTGTGTGCTCGGCGCCCGGCAACAACCCGCCGACCGCGGAGTTCTTATATGCCGTGGATGATCTCGGGTATCAGGTGTTCGAATTCCAGGTGGACACATCTTCCGGTGTGCTGACTCCACCGACTGGACACAATTTGGTGCCGGCTTTCCCTGCCGATACTGTTCCGCTGGGAGTCGCAGTAGACCCTTGCGATCGGTTTGCCTACGTGAGCGACAGCCTGAGCAACAAGGTCAGCGCGTACCAAGTTTGCAGCGTTGTGATGCAGCCGACGTGCGTCGTCGCCGACGGCAGTTTAGTTCCAATTCCCGGTTCGCCTTTTCTATTGGCAGGCGGCGCGAATAAGCCCGGACCTATCGTGGTAGATCCGTACGGCAACTACGTCTACACGCTGGGGACTCTCTCGAATACGATCTCGCCATTTAAGATCAGTCCGGTCACCGGGGCTTTAACCGCGTTCACTACGCCCACGATTGCGACGGGAGTGGGCCCGGTTTCGATCGTGATTCGCGGCGACGACAACTGGATGTTTGTGGCGAATTATGGCAACACGGCTCTGGGCGGCAGCACAGTGTCGCAATACTCGATCGCTCCGTCTACTGGCCTGCTGACGGCGGAGCCGGTGATTCAGACGGACAACTATCCTTGGGGACTGGCAGTGAAGTGAGAAGTCAGGGGCCAAGGGATCAGTAAATAGTGACTAGTGAATAGTGGCTAGTGTGTAGTAAACGCTGCTATTTGTGCGCCTGCACTTCTTCTTCAGCTTGCTTTGGCTGGTCCGTCCATTGCACGGCGTCTGTTAGTCACCAATCACTTCCCACTATTACTACGCTAGCCGACCAATCAGCTACCCCACTATTCACTGACCAGCTGACCCCTGACCCCTGACCCCTGACCCCTGTTTCTCTACGTTGGCACTTTCAAGATCAGATATCCCCCGACCAGAATGAAGATGAGGTCCGGTGACCAGGCTGCGAGGGCTGGCGGGAGCTGGCTGAGGTCGCCCATGGCCTCGAACAGGCGCGACACCACTGTATAGAAGACTGCAATTCCTACGGCGACCGCTACGCCGGTGATGGCTCCCCGTTTTCCTGTCGATAACGAGAACGGAATGGCGAGGATTGCCATGATCAGCGTGATCAGGGGGTAGGAAAGTTTCTTGTGAAGCTCGACGCGGAGACGAACGACGTCAAATCCACTCTGCTGTAAATCGCGGATGTAGCGGTGGAGCTCCTCGTAATTCATCTCGCTGTACTGCTTCACTTCCTTTTTGAAATACGGAGGGGTCTCGGGAAATTCGGGGAAGGTGGAGACTTCGAACGGGCGGTACTCAGCAATCGCGGAAACGTTGTTGAGTGTGCGCTCCCAGCCGCGTTCGTATTCCCAGCGGTTGAGGTTCTCGGCCCAGCGGGCGCGGTCGGCGTGAATGCGGCGGGTGACGCTGAAGCTGGCCTTATCGAGTTGGAAGACGGTGATGTTGCCGAACTGATCGCGATCGGGATCGAAGAACTGGTAGTAGTAAATGTCGTTGTTCTGCCCGAAGATCCACTTGCGATCGGGACGCAGATAGGTTTGCGGCGGCTTGCCTTTGATCTGATTGTGCAACGCTTCCTGGCGCTTATTCGTGTGCGGGAGATAGAACTGATCGGCGAAAAAGAGTCCGACGGCCAGCATGGCGGCGGCCACGATTACCGGCGTCACGACGCGGTAGATGCTGGTTCCAGTGGCCTTAATGGCGGTGATCTCGTTGGAGCGTTGCATGAGCCCGAAGGTGACGAGAACCGCCAGCAGCATCACCAGCGGCGCGACGCTGTAGAGCAGGTAGGGCGTGACATTCAACAAATATTCAGCGACGACGATTGCGGGAACGCGGTTGCGGAGAATGTCTCCGAGCAACTCGAACAGCGTGAATACCAGAACGAGCACCAGGAATGTCGAAAGAATCATCCCGAGATAAACGAAGAAGTCCCGCAAGACATAGTCGTCGATCAGAGTGGGGAAGCTGGCGCTGAAAACACGGCGGCGGGTGGAAGCGCGCTCAAAGGCATTCTCGCGGCGGCGTCCGAGACCGGCCTGAAGCAAAGCTCCCTTTTTCTTACCCCAAAAGCGGAAGGATGCTACCTCGATGGGTCGCCTCTCGGCGCGAAACAAGAGGAAGAGTCCAAGGGCGAGAAATGCCAGATCGGCGAGCCATGCGCCAAACCAAGGAGAAACATGGCCCTGTCGAGCCAGCGACACTCCAACGAGGGAGATGACGTAGTACACGAAGACCAGGAGGATGGTCAGCACGAATCCGCCGGACTTGCCGCTCTTCTTGGATGAGAGGCCGAGAGGAATGCCGACCAGAGCGAGGACGAGGCAGGCGGTGGGCAGGGCGAAGCGGCGATGATATTCGATCAAGTACCACCGGGCCGAGATGGGATCGGAGCGGCTCGCCTTCTGGCGGAGCGCGCCAGTATCCATGAGACTAGCGGGCAGAGATTCGTCGGCCTTGTTTTCGGTGGAGGGCAGATCGATGGGTATGTCGGTCTGCTGAAAGGTGGAGATGTGGTAGTCGGCGTCGTCATTGGGATTGGTCTCGTGCGCTGAGCCGTCGATCAGGTGAAGATGCAGGCGATCGGTGCCTTCGCTGACGACGACGCCTTCCTTTGCCAGAGTGATCTTGGGATTGGCGGCGTCGGAGATGTCGGCCATGAAGACGCCTTTCCAGACCGCCGCGCCCTGAGCGCTTTTCACGTCCTGCACGTAGAGAACGTACTTAGGGAATCCCTCATAGAAAACGCGGGGCTGAATTTCGAAAGAAACCTGGGAACCTTTGAGACGGTCTTCCAAGTGTCCGAGCGCGGCTTGCGAGCGCGGCGCGATGTAGAGGCCGTTGGCGAGAGCGACCACCCATGCCGCGAGGACGAAGATCGAGAGCACGCGAAGGAAGCTCCAGACACCCATGCCGCTGGCGCGCATGGCAGTGATCTCGCTGTCGGCGGCAAGGCGACTGAGGCCGATCAGGATGCCGACCAGCACGCTCATGGGGAGCGTGTAGGTCAGAGCGAGGGGGACGGTGAAGGAAAAGATTTCGGCAATGCTGGGCAGCGGAGCGCTGGCGCGGACGACGAGTTCGAGAATGTGTCCGAGGTCGCGGGTGAAGAGGACGAAGGTAAAGATGGCCGCGCCGATCAAGGCGTGAGCCGTCACTTCGCGCAAGATGTAGCGGGTGAGGATCCGCATGAGACGCGCTTTAGGCGAGGATAGCACGTCGCAGGACGCCAGTTCCGTTTCAAAGCGCAGCTGCGTTCCACTAATCGGCTGTCTGAAGTGTGCGGTACTGGCCGCTTGCCCAGTAGTAAACAACGGCGGCAGCTTCAATCCACTCAACATTGATAGTGTCGAGTTTGAGGCGCAGTGATTTGGTTCCGTCAAAGTTGGGATAGGTGCCCGGCCGAAGTCTAGAGACAACCAGATTGGCGGCACCGCTCCGAGGACCCTTGGCGTGATCCAGAATCTTCACCGCGTAGTCTTCGGAGGTTGTGTTCCTGGAGAGTACGACAATCATGTAGCCCGCGTTGGCGTCGGATTTCGGCACCAGAACCAGCGCGTAGGCAAGGAGGTCCGGTTCCTGGAAGTGCCCGGCCGCGACCCCGGGACATTCCGCGGGATGTGCTTTTGTCCAAAGTTGTTGGTCGTCCGTGCCGAGATCCGACACCCTTTTGGTTCGCCACTCAGTGAATGTGTGGGCAATCAGCGATTGGGCTCTCGTTGGAAGAACGGCGTTTCGACAGGGATCATGAACTTGCGTCACCGATATCGGGGCTAATGCGAGAACGACTGCAGCGAGCACAAGAAGCCGACACATGGCGTCATCCTATGACGATGGTTTCTTGCTGTCCACGTTACTTACGCACAACCGCTCGTCTGGGTCCATCGGTAAGGTTAGCTGGCTTTGAAGAAAAGCGCTGCTAGCGGAGGCAGAGTTAGCTTTAGAGAAAATGGGCGGCCGTGCGTGGGAATTTCTTCAGCGTGGACGCCGCCGAGATTCCCCATGCCACTGCCGGCGTATTCGCGGGCGTCACTATTGAGCATCTCGCGCCAGTAGCCGCCGTGAGGAACGCCGACGCGATAGCCCATGCGGGGCACCGGAGTGAAGTTGCAGACGACGAGCACGGTATCTCGCGGATTTTCACTTTTGCGCAGCAGGGAAATTGTGCTGGTGGCGTTGTCGTTGGCATCGACCCATTCGAATCCGGCAGGATCGTTATCGAGAACGTGCATAGCGGGCTCGCTGCGATAGAAGCGGTTCAACTGCTCCATCCAGGCTTGCACTCCGCGATGAACCTGATACTGCAGGACGTGCCATTCCAGGCTTGAGTCGTGTGCCCATTCGCGCACCTGCCCGAATTCACAGCCCATGAAGATGAGTTTCTTCCCGGACTGCGCATACATGTAAGCGAAGAGCAGACGCAGGTTCGCGAATTTCTGCCATTCGTCGCCGGGCATTTTGCCGATGAGAGATCCCTTACCGTGAACGACTTCATCGTGCGAGAGCGGCAGAACGAAATTTTCGAGGAACGAATACAGCATGCGGAAGGTGAGGTCGTTGTGGTGATACTTGCGATGGATGGGATCGTTCTGGAAATAGCGGAGCGTGTCGTGCATCCAGCCCATGTCCCACTTAAGGCCGAAGCCGAGACCGCCGACGTAGACGGGCTTTGAGACCATGGGCCATGACGTCGACTCCTCCGCGGTGGTCTGAATTTCCGGATGCTCTTTGTAGGCTTCCTGATTGAAGCGGCGAAGGAAGTCGATGGCTTCGAGATTTTCTCGGCCGCCGAACTTGTTGGCAATCCACTCGCCTTGCTTGCGCGAGTAGTCGAGATAAAGCATGGAGGCGACCGCGTCCACGCGCAGGCCGTCGATGTGATATTTGTCGAGCCAGAACATGGCACTCGACATGAGGAAGCTGCGGACTTCGGCACGGCCATAGTTGAAGATGTGCGTCTTCCAGTCGGGATGAAATCCCTGGCGCGAGTCGGCGTGCTCGTAGAGATGGGTACCGTCGAAGTAGGCGAGGCCGTGGGCGTCGGAAGGGAAGTGCGACGGAACCCAGTCGAGAATCACGCCGATGCCGTGCTGGTGCAGGTAGTCGACGAGATACATGAAATCCTGCGGTGTGCCGTAGCGCGAGGTGGGAGCGAAGTAGCCGGTGGTTTGGTATCCCCAGGAGCCGTAGAAGGGGTGCTCCATCACGGGCAGGAATTCGACGTGGGTGAATCCCATCTGGCCGACGTATTCGGCGAGGCGCGGTGCGGTTTCGCGATAGGTCAGCGGACGGTTGTGCTCTTCCGGGACGCGCATCCACGAGCCGAGATGGACTTCGTAGACAGCTTGGGGTGCGCGAAGGGAGTTCCGCTCCCCGCGCTTCTGCATCCAGTCGTTATCGTTCCATTGGTAGTTGAGATCCCAAACGACGGAGGCAGTGCGCGGCGGCTTCTCGTGCAAGAGGCCGATTGGGTCGGCTTTGTCGATGTGGTATCCGTGGCTCTGCGATTCGATGTGGAATTTGTAGAGGGCGCCGTGTTTGGCGCCGGGGACGAAACCCTCCCAGATGCCGGAGGAGCCGCGTGCAGTGAGGCGGTGTGCCTTAGTATCCCACTCGTTGAACTCCCCGACAACGGATACCGAACGCGCATTGGGCGCCCAAACGCTGAAGACGACTCCAGCCTCTCCATTGTAGGTGAGGAGATGCGCGCCCATTTTGTCGTAGATACGGTAGTGGCTGCCCTCGTTGAAGAGGTAGAGGTCTTGCTCACTGAGGAGTTGTGGGGCGGCGAGCGTGGTATCGGGGCTCATGGGTCCGGTAGATAGTCTACCGGAACTCGGAAAGGGTTGGCCGCTGTTTATGCGAATCGGAAAATTAACGTCGCGAGGAGGGCTCAGGAAATCGAAGCTCGCCATCTGTTTTCACTTTCGAGCCACGGTGAGTTCGTGAATAATATGCAAAACAGAGACGCGGGGGCAGCGGTTTTTGCCGGTTGAAGGAAACCCGCAAACATTCTTCTGACTCGAAACCTCGTTTGTGGGGGGACGCATGGCCGCATTCGCGCACGATCTCCGCTTTGCCTTTCGCCAATTAAAGAAATCGCCCGGTTTCACGGCGACCGTCGTCCTGACATTGGCTCTTGGCATTGGAGCCACGACCGCAATCTTCTCTCTTGTGGAGTCCGTGCTGCTGCGTCCGCTGCCATTCAACAATCCAGATCGGCTGGTGGTTGCTTGGAGATCATCTGGGAGACGGACCGAGCATTTCGGTCACGGCACGCGAGATCGACACTTACGCCAAGGCGACGAGCGCTTTTTCCGCGGTAGGCGGCTACATCTCCACGAACTATGAACTCTCCAGCGGAGCGATTCCGGAAGAGGTATATGCAGCGCGGTTCACGGCTGGTGTCTTCCCGACGCTCGGCGCGCCGCCGATCCTGGGACGCGTGTTTACGCAACAGGAAGATGACGCCCATCAGCCGGTCGCGGTCATCAGCGATGCGTTGTGGACGAACCGCTACCATCGGGATTCAGATGTGCTGGGCCGTTCCATTGTTCTCGATCGCAAGGTGTATTCGATCATCGGCGTGATGCCGCGCAGTTTTGAATTTCCTCTGGGGGCAGGGCACCTCGATCAGGCACAGGTGTGGGTGCCGATGAGCCTGACTCCCGACGAACTTTCCGAGCAGAACACGGGATTCTGGGGATACCAGATGGTCGCTCGTCTCAAAGATGGGGTGACGCTCGAGCAGGCAGCGCAGGATGCCAACCGCGTGAGCCGCCAGATTATGGGTACTTTTCCCGCCAGCATGTCTGCGATCCACATCAAGGGCGATGCGACGCTGCTGCGGGAGTTCGACATAGCAGAGGTTCGACCATTGCTGCGGACGTTGTTCATGGCTGTTTCGGTGGTGCTGCTCATTGCTTGCGTGAACATTGCCGGATTGCTGCTGGTGCGCGCCATTCGCCGGCGACGGGAGTACGCCGTAAGACTGGCTCTGGGGGCGCGTTCTGGCGCCATCGTCCGCGAATCTGTATTTGAAGGATTGCTCATCAGCATTGCCGGGGGATTGCTCGGCTTGGCTTTCGCGGCGGTTGCCGTTCGAACCGCACTCCGTTTGCTGCCGGATTCTATGCCGCGCATTGACTCGATCTCGATCGACGGGACCGTGGCGGCGTTTGCCCTTGGTGTAGCGATCATAACGGGTGCTCTTTGCAGTCTTGCACCCGCCTTCGCCGCTCTGCGTACAAACCTGACCGAGAGTTTGAAAGAAGGGGAGCGGACGGGTTCGGGATCTTCGAGCCATACATGGTTGCGCTCGGCGTTGGTTGTATCGGAGATTGCAATTGCTTTAGTGCTGCTCACCGTGTCCGGCGCATTCCTCCGCAGTTTCCAGAAGATGCGCGCAGTCGACCTGGGTTTTCGCGCTGACCACGTACTCATAGCTGAGTATCAACTGCCGCTGCAGCAATATTCCACGAGCGCGGCAGCGGATACGTTCAATCATGAGGTCATCGAGAAGCTCTCGAGCAGGCCCGGAGTGGTTGCCGCCGGGAGTACGAATGGGCTGCCCGCATCCGATTCCTTCGGAAGGGCCGCGTACACGATTGAGGGAGAGCCCGCAGGCAGTTGGAAGTTGAAATTCGCCATGTTCGCAACAGTCTATGGCGATTATTTCCGCGCCATGGACATCAAGCTGATGGATGGCCGGTACTTCACTCTGGACGACCGTTCCAATTCCACCCTCGTCGTGATCGTCAACCAGTCCATGGCGCGACACTGCTGGCCTGGCCAATCAGCGGTGGGAAAGCGGATGCACGTGGGCAATCCGCAGAAAGGATACCCGTGGGCGACTGTGGTCGGCGTGGTCGGCGATGTAAAAATGGGATCGGGCGACGAGCCCAGCGAAGATCAGTGGTACAAGCCTGCCGAACAGCCCACAGTGCTATATGGCTCGGATTACTCCGGAAAGCTTACGGGTCCGGCTAGCGGATACATTACGCTCCGTTCTGCTCTGCCTCCCGAGCAGATGACGCAAACATTGCGCTCAACGGTTGCAGAGGTTGATCCGATGCTTGCGTTGCAGGAAGTGCAGCCGATGGAGGCAGCGATCTCGAATGTGGAAGCACCGCGCCGCTTCAACACTGGCCTGATTACCGCATTTGCTGTTGGCGCTCTGCTGCTGGCGATCACCGGCATCTACGCGGTCGTGGCGTTCTCGGTCTCGCTGCGAACGCAGGAGTTGGCGATTCGCATCGCACTGGGTGCTCAGCGCACGGGCATAGCGAGGTTGGTATTGACTTCGGCCGCAAAATTGACGCTTCTGGGATGTGGACTTGGTATTCTCGGTTCACTAGCCGTTTCACGTCTTGTCAGTTCATTTCTCTTCGAAGTAAGCGCCACCGATCCGTTTATCTATATGGCGGGCGTTCTAGTGATGATGATTGTGGCGCTGGTTGCGTCCGCGCTTCCTGCGGTACGCGCCTCTCAGGCAGACCCGAGGTATGCCTTGCGCTCGACCTAGGATGTGTTCGGAGTTGCAGTAATCTTCTGCCTGACTCGTGACACCGGCGCAACAGCACTCGCGCTAGGTCTGCAATTCCCATCGCCGATGAGGACCGCGTGTCCGCATGGGTAACGGGCGAAATGCCATGCTAGACTGACTGATCCAGCCATGGCGTCCCTGCGCGTCATCCTTCTTTGGCATCAACACCAGCCGTTTTATAAGGATCTGGTCACCGGCGAATACCGCTTGCCGTGGGTGCGGTTGCACGCGCTCAAGGATTATTACGGGATGGTGAAGTTGCTCGACGAGTTCCCGAACGTCCATCAGAATTTCAATCTTGTGCCGTCGTTGGTGGTGCAGATTCAAGATTACGTGGCGGGAACGGCGCAGGATCCATTTCTGCAAGTCGCGGCGAAGCCGGCGAAAGACTTGTCGCTGGATGAGCGGCGGTTTGCGCTGCAGTATTTGTTTCAGGCGAATCCGCAGAATGTGATCGGGCGGTATCCGCGATATCGGGAGCTTTGGGAGCGGTTCCGGGCGCACGGGGATCACCCGGAGCGGGCGGAACGATACTTTCAGGCGCAGGATTTCACCGACTTGCAGGTGCTGTCGCAGATTGCATGGTTCGATGAATTTTTCCTGGAAGAGAAAGATGTAGCGGCTCTGGTCGCGAAAGGGCACAACTACTCGCTGGACGATCAGAAGTTTGTGATTGCGCGAGAAAGAGAAGTGCTCGGACGGGTGCTGCCGGCGCATGCGGAGGCGGCGAAAAAGGGGTCGATCGAGATTTCGGCGACGCCGTTTTATCACCCCATTCTGCCGCTGGTGTGCGACACCAATGCCGGGGGCGCGTCGTCGCCAGGATTGCCGTTGCCGCAAAATCGGTTTCGACATCCGGAAGATGCGCGCGAGCAACTGATTCGTGGACTCGATCTCCACGAAAAAGTTTTCGGCGTGCGTCCGAAAGGGATATGGCCGTCGGAAGGCAGCGTGTCGGAGGAAGTGCTGGCGATAGCGCATAGCGTGGGCGTGCAGTGGATGGCCACCGACGAAGGAGTTCTGGGGCGTACGACGGGGTTGTTCTTCGCCCGCGACGGGAACGGCCGTCTTCCGGCACATCTGGGAGAAAAGCTCTACAACATCCATCAGTACGAAAACGGATCGGCGGCGATGCACCTGGTGTTTCGCGACCACACAATCTCCGATCTGATTGGATTTGTGTATTCAGGGATGCCGCCGGAGGATGCGGCGCGGCATTTGATCAACAACATTAAGGAAGCTGCGCGTCCGGTGCTGTCGAGAGGGCGAGATGCAGTCGTGTCGATCATTCTCGATGGAGAGAATGCGTGGGAATATTATCCGAAGTCGGGAAGGGAATTTCTGCGTCGGTTCTACGACGGCCTGCAGCACGAGCCCGGGCTAGAGGCGGTGACGATCTCAGAGGCGATCTCGCGGCATAAAGATTTCAATCGGTTGACGTCGCTGGTGCCGGGATCGTGGATCAATGCCAATTTCAACGTGTGGGTCGGCGCTCCGGAAGATAACCGGGCCTGGGATTATCTGCACCACGCACGCGAGTTTTATACGCAGCATGCGGCGCGGGCGACGGAAGCGCAACGCAAGCTGGCGTTTGATGAACTCCTGATCGCCGAGGGCAGCGATTGGAACTGGTGGTACGGGCCGGAACATCACTCGGCGAACGACCGCGACTTCGACGAGTTGTATCGAAAACATCTTTCAAATGTGTACCAGGCGTTGGGCGCGACGGCGCCAGACTACCTCGCGCAGCCGATTGCCGGCGGGGAAGTGCGTCCGGAGTTTGTGCCGCAGACGGCCTACATTCATCCGCGAGTTGCCGCCGATAAAGTGCGGTATTTCGAGTGGATGGGGGCTGCGATCTATACGGCGGATCATCGCGCGGGCGCGATGCACGGCAAGCAGTTCTTGCTAGATTCCGTCTATACGGGGATTGATTCGACTCACTTGTATGGCCGACTGGATTTTGCGGGGAAGATTCCGGAGACGGATTTTGAAGTGGTTGTAAATGTGGAATCGTGGGCGGCCGGAGAGCCGCGTCCGCGACGGACGTTACGCGTTTGTGCGTCGGTCAAGGAGCGAAGGCTGGAAGACTGGAAGATTGAGAATGGATCGGCGGACCGTGTGCTGGCGTCGTTCGCGCAGCCGGATGAACATGTGAAGATTGCAGTGGTGCGAAATTTCGAATTCAAATTGCCGCTGGTATGGCTACTGGCCACGCCCAACAACTATTCATCGGACAGAACGGTCGAACACCATCCTGCGGGAACGGCCGTCACCAGCAAACTCCGGCTGCGATTCAGTTTGTGGCAGGACCGGTTGCCGGTTGATTCTTTGCCGCTGGAAGGCTGGATTGAACTGCAAGTGGTTAGCGAAGGAGAGTTGTTGTTCGGAGCGTAGTTCGGGATAGAGTGCAAAGCGAACTACGGGGCTTTTCTGAAAGAATTTGCGTCAAAAGGGGCCTAGGCCCCATCCTTGTAACGTGCGATATTCCCCGAGCTTGCCGCGGCGCGTAGGGCGTCGCCTCTCTTCTTCCATTCAAAGATTGTCCTCATTGCGGGTCCAGGTACTCGTCCTTTTCTTGCTTTGGGTGATTGCGGCAACGTCGCAGACCGAAGCGCCCGCCAAGCCCGAAACTGCAAAACACTCAGCGGGGACAACGGCGCAGGCTGAAGCCCTCAGCGATACTCTGCCCGATCCTCCGGGACTGCTTTACCAGGGCGTGCCGGCGGACATCGCACAGGATCAGGGCATCGCAGGGCTGCGATTGCAATTGCTGCGGTTGGCGACGACGGCGCGGTTGATGCAGGTCGTGGCACATCCCGACGACGAAGATGGCGGGATGCTGACGCTCGAGGCGCGCGGGCACGGTGTGAACACGCTGTTGATGACGCTGAATCGCGGAGAGGGCGGACAAAACAAGATCGGCAGCAATTTGTCGGACGTGCTGGGTGTATTGCGAACGGAAGAACTGCTGGCATCGGATCAATACTACGGATTGCAGGACCGCTTCTCGCGAGTCGCCGATTTTGGATTCTCGAAGCGGGCGGACGAAACGTTTGCCAAGTGGGGCGGGCATGATGTCGCTCTGGCGGATATGGTGCGCGTGATTCGCACGTTTCGTCCAGATGTGCTGGTGGCACGATTCTCGGGAACGGAACGCGACGGGCACGGGAATCATCAGGCATCAAGCATTCTGACGAAGGAGGCGTTCCGGGCAGCGGCGGATGCGAAGCGTTTTCCGGAGCAGCTCGCGCAGGGGCTGCGTCCCTGGCAGGCCAAGAAACTTTATATCGGGAATGTCTGCGGATTCGGAGCGATGACGTGTCCAGATGCGGACTGGACGGTGAAGCTGAATACGGGCGAGCGGAATGATGTACTCGGAACGTCGTACATTCAGTTTGCCATGCAGGGATTGCGTCACCAGATGTCGCAGGGCGCGGCAAACTGGACGGTCGATCCGGGAGACCGCTTCACGTTTTACAAACTGGTCGATTCGGTGATTCCTTCCACGGTCGGGAAGGACGGGCACGAGAAGAGTTTTTTTGACGGAATCGATACGAGCTTGCCGGCGCTGACGCTGCAAGGGAAGAAATCATCGGAGCTGCGAAAACAGTTAGATGAGATTGCGAAGTTGGTGGCCCAGGCAGCGAGCGCGGCCAAGGGGAACGATGGCTCATCCGCGGTTACACCATTGATGCAAATCGTCACGGGATTGAAGCGTGCCGGCGAAGATATTCGAAATGGTGAGTCGGATACGGCGACCAAGGACGATCTTCTAGGCCGGATCTCCGAGAAGCGGCAGCAAGCCGAGGTGGCGTTGAATCTGGCGCTGGGAGTGAATCTTTCGGCCTACGTTTCTGCCGACGATGTTCGAAAGGCGACCCTTCCGAAGGAAGCTGATGCGCTGACTACGGTTTCTCCGGGACAAGAGTTTGTGGTCGCGTTGACGTTTCACAACGGCTCGAAATTGCCGTTGCTGATTGATCATGTGGCGCTCGATGTTCCTGCCGGATGGAACACGATCAACGGAAAGACCAAGCCGGAGACGGTGAAGCCGGGGGATGATCTCCACGTCAATTTCAGGTTGCGTGTGCCGAAGGAGACGGCGTATACGAGGCCTTACTTGCATCGCGATGATCCGGATACGGAAAGCATCAACCACGTCGACAACGAGAAGTACGCGACGCTTCCGTTTCCACCTCCAGCGTTGCGGGCGCGGGTGGAGTATTCGGTAACGGGATCGGACAAAGTTCATGCGCGGAACGGCGCTACCGTGCCAGTTGTAACTCCTTTCGTGGACGATGCGGGGAAAGAAAGAACGCGTACGCTTGCGGTCGTTCCTGTTTTCTCCGTGATGCTGGAACCGGGGACCCAGGTGATCTCGACGCATAACGGATCGACGTCGACGGTGACGGTGGGCGTGAGTTGCAATCTTGACCGCAAGATTCATGGCGAATTGCGGTTGGAGTTGCCGCAAGGCTGGCGCTCGGAACCCGCGCAGATCGCGGTGGATACCGCGCGCCGCGGAGAGAAGCATGCAGCTGCATTTCAAAGTCGTTCCTGCCGGATTACAACCAGGGAGAGCGACGATCCGCGCAGTGCTCGACGCCGAAGGCGAGAAATACAGCGAGGGCTATACGCTCGTCACCCGGGAAGATTTGGGCAGCTTCTATTACTACCAGCCGGCACGACAGCGTGTGAGCATTGTGGACGTGCAGGCGCCGCATGACTTGAAGGTTGGCTACATCATGGGTGCGGGAGATGATATTCCGACGGTCCTGCAGCAAATCGGAATGAATGTGACGCTGGTTCCAGCGGAGAAGCTCGCGAGCGAAGACTTGAGCCAGTATGGAACGATCGTCCTCGGCATTCGCGCTTACGATACGCAGAAAGATGTTGCGGCAAATAACAAGAAGCTACTGGACTTCGTTTCCGCCGGTGGAACGCTGGTCGTGCAATATAACGCGGCCGTTGGAGACTTCAATAGCGGAAAGTTCACGCCTTACTCCGCGGAATTGAGCCGAGCTCGCGTTTCGGTGGAAGAGGCGCCGGTCGATATCCTCGCGCCTGACGATTCTGTTTTTCATTCTCCGAATACGATCACGCAAGCCGATTTCGATGGCTGGGTGCAGGAGCGCGGATTGTATTTCATGGATAAATGGGACGATCACTTCAAACCGCTGCTAGGGAGCCACGATCCCGGAGAAGACGAGCAAAAGGGAGGCTTGCTGCGGGCGCAATTCGGCAAGGGCACGTATATCTATACGGGTTATGCGTTCTTCCGGCAGTTGCCGGCGGGGGTACCGGGAGCAGTGCGGCTATATGTGAATCTGTTGAGTGCAGGGCATGAGAAGCAGTGAATAGTGGGCAGTACGTATAGTGATTAGGGTCAGGGACCTGGGGCCAGTTGTTCGGTAGCTTAAAAAACTCATGGTCGCGTTTCAGCCGAATAAGTTTGTTGCAAGTAGATACTAATCGCCATCACTGACCACTAGCCACTTATCCTCCAAATGGAAATTCCCAGAAATCCCAGCTCTGAGTCTCCGGGCCTCATCCGCGGGATGGGGTTGTGGAGCGCCACTGCGCTGAACATGATCGACATGATCGGCGTGGGCCCGTTCATCACCATGCCTCTGGTGCTGAGCGCGATGGGCGGGCCGCAAGCCTTGCTGGGATGGATTGCCGGCGCGTTTCTGGCCGTATGCGATGGGCTTGTATCGGCGGAGTTGGGCGCGGCGATGCCCGCGTCGGGCGGATCGTACCGCTATCTGCGGGAGATGTACGGTCCACAGAAGTGGGGACGGCTGATTTCATTTCTGTTTATCTGGCAAGTTTCGTTTTCGGCGCCGCTGTCGATTGCGACCGGATGCATCGGGCTAGCGGGATATGCGGCCTACTACTGGCCGGACCTGGAAACGGTCTGGGCGCATCACGACGCGGCGCTGCACATTCCATGGGTCGGCTCGGTGCAAGTGAATTGGATCGTTACTCCTGGAACGGCGCTTGCCGTTGCCATTTGTTTTTTCACCGTATTGCTGCTTTACAGGCGGATCACCGCGATCGGGCGGCTCTCGAAGATTTTGTGGTTTGGCGTGATGGCCACCATCGGGTGGGTAATCTTCGCCGGGCTGACGCACTTCAACTCCGCGCTGGCGTTCGATTTTCCGCCCGGGGCGTTTACGCTTTCGCGTCATTTCTTCACCGGCTTGGGCGGGGCGATGCTGGTGGCGACCTATGACTATTGGGGATACTACAACGTTTGCTTTCTGGGGGACGAGATCAAAGATCCCGAGAAGAACATTCCCCGGGCGCTGCTGCTTTCCATTCTGCTGGTTGCCTGTCTATATCTAATGATGAACCTGTGCATTCTGGCTGTCGTGCCTTGGCGGGAGATGCTCAAGGCGGGACAGAACAACAGCGGGCTGTATGTTGTGTCGCTGTTCATGCAGAGGATTTATGGCGCCTGGGCGGCGCGGCTGGTGACCGGATTGGTGATCGCGACGGCGTTTGCGTCTGTGTTCTCGCTCATGCTGGGGTACTCGCGGGTTCCTTATGCCGCGGCCAAGGATGGGAATTACTTCAAAGCGTTTGCCAAGGTGCATCCCGTATATCGTTTCCCGCATATTTCGCTGCTGGCGCTGGGAGTGGTCGCAGCGGCATTCTGCTTTCTGCGGCTCAAGGATGCGATCGCCGCGCTGGTAGTGATCCGGTTGATTCTGCAGTTTCTGGTGCAGGCGGTGGGGCTAATCGTGCTGAGAATCACGCGGCCGGAGTTGCCGCGTCCATTCCGGATGTGGCTGTACCCGTTACCGGCGTTACTGGCGTGCGCGGGGTTTCTCTTCATATTGTTCAATCGGGAGAACTGGCAAAAGGAAATGCGTTATGCGGCCCTGATCCTACTGACGGGCGTGATCATTTATATGATCCGGGCTTGGAAGGATTCTCAGTGGCCCTTTGCGCTAAGTGCCAAATCTTAACCACGGGGAGACTAGGTAACACAGGGGACATCAGAAACTTTGGCTGATCACGTTTCAGTTCCGTTGGGCGGCGCGGGAATTCGGCGGGCGGACTCGCCTTGGGCTCCGCTGAGGGAACCCGTATTTCGATCGCTTTGGATTGCGGCCGTCGTCTCTTATACCGGCACGTGGATGCAGAACGTCGGCGCGGGCTGGTTGATGACACAGCTCTCGACTTCTCCGCTGATGGTGAGCCTGGTGCAAGCCGCCGCGGCGATTCCCGTCTTCCTCGTCGTTCTCCCTGCTGGTGCGCTGGCGGACATGGTCGATCGCCGGCGGCTTTTGCTATTCACGCAAAGTTGGATGGTCGTGGCGGCGGTGGCGTTGGGTGTTCTGACGCTGTTCAATGCCGTCAGTCCGTGGATGCTTCTGGCATTTACTTTCCTGATGGGCCTTGGGGCGGTGATGAATGATCCGGCATGGCAGGCGATCACGCCGGAAGTCGTATCGCCCCAGCTCCACGCTTCGGCAGTGGCGCTGAATTCCGCGGGCTTCAATGTGGCCCGAGCGGTTGGTCCAGCACTGGGCGGAATCGTGGTGGCGGCTGCGGGATCGGGTTGGTCGTTCTTGCTCAATGCCGCTTCATTCTTCGGAGTGATTCTCTTTTTGTACACGTGGAAATGTGCGCCGCACGAACCGTTGCCCACGCATGGAGTGCGCGAGGCGATTGAGGAAGGCTTCCGATATGTGCGAGGAGCACCTCAAGTGCGGTCGGTACTAATTCGCACGGGAGCGTTCAGCTTCGGCGCGACATCACTGCTGGCGTTATTGCCCGTAGTTTGCCAACCGCACGGAGCGCAAGGCTATGGGTTCCTGCTGACGTGCTTCGGGCTTGGAGCTCTGAGCGGGGCCGCCGTGCTGCCGCAGTTGCGATTGCGATATTCGGTAGATGGGCTTGTGGCCGGCGCCACGGTTGTCTTTGCGGTTATGACGTTCGCCGCCGGACAAGTGCATGTCTTTGAATGGCTGTGTCTGGTATTGTTTACGGCGGGAGCGGCGTGGATCGGCATTCTGGCCTGCTTCAACGTGGTGGCGCAGACGATGTGTCCGTCGTGGATGCGGGCTCGAGCCCTCTCGATGTACTTGCTGGTGCTGCAGGGCGGCATGGCGATTGGCAGCGCGGTTTGGGGGGAACTGGCAGCAAAGCGCGGTGTGCCTGAAGCATTGGCGTGGTCGGCGGTCGCAATGGTGATCGGATTGACCACGATCCGGCGTCATCGGCTGACCGGGGCAGAGTTGAAAATGACTCCGGCAGTGGTGCGGGATTGAAAACGGGGGGACTATGAAGACGAAACGTGGATTAATCTGTTGCGGACTCTTGATGGTGTTGGCCGATAGCCGCGTTCGCGCAGGCTGCCAAGACGAAAGACGAACGGCGGACGGTGACCGAGTTACTGCAGCGCAATGTGAGCAATTTTGAGCACGAGTTTGTCCCAGCGGTCGACGCAATGCCAGCCGACAAGTTCGACTTTGCCCCGACGAATGGGGAGTTCAAAGGCGCGCGCACCTTTGGTCAACAAGTGAAGCACGTGGCTGCCGTGAACTACGAACTGGCGGCCGCGCTCCTCGAGCAGAAACCTCCTGTCGACATTGGTGATGAATCCGGTCCGGCGTCGATTACTTCCAAAGATGACATTCTGAAATACCTGAAAGACTCTTTCGAGTATGTACACAAGGCGATCGCGACCGTGAACGACAGCAATCTGACGGGAACCGTAAAGAGTCCGTTTGGGGAAGGAGCGGTTTCCCGCCTGGGACTGGCGATGTCGGTTCCATCACATGGCTTCGACCACTACGGGCAGATGGTGGTTTACTTGCGAATGAACGGGATCGTTCCGCCCGCGAGCCGTGCGCAGTAGCGGCAACCGAGTGCATCCGTAGTCTTCAGAATTTCAAAATTCATGGCTGTCGACTGGCAAACATTCTGGCTGACGCTGCAATTGGCCGCCACCGTGTCAGCTCTCTTGCTGCTATTCGGATTGCCAATCGCGTATTGGATTGCGTTCTCGCGCTGGCGCTGGAAATTTCTGGTTGAAGCTGTGGT
The DNA here is from genome assembly GCA_963787685.1 of uncultured Acidobacteriota bacterium. Taxonomy (GTDB): domain Bacteria; phylum Acidobacteriota; class Terriglobia; order Terriglobales; family Acidobacteriaceae; genus Sulfotelmatobacter. The sequence goes on along the minus strand of CAWBED010000012.1, from coordinate 170,602 downwards.
CGCGTTGCCGATCGTCCTGCCTCCAACCGTCCTCGGATTTTATGTGCTGGTGGCGCTGGGACCCCGGAGTCCTCTGGGACGATGGTGGACCGGGCTTACTGGACATACGCTTGCATTCACTTTCACTGGACTTGTCATCGGATCGATCCTCTATAGCCTTCCATTTGCAGTACAGCCATTTGCGGCGTCGTTCGCGGGCGTGGATCGTAAGCTGATTGCGGCTTCGGCCACGCTGGGCGCATCGCAATTACGCACGTTTCTGCGAGTGATCGCGCCGCTCTCGATTCCTGGGTTGGTGACGGGCGCGGCCTTGAGCTTTGCTCACACTATGGGAGAGTTCGGCGTAGTGCTTATGGTGGGCGGGAATATTCCTGGGGTTACGCGGACGGTTTCCATCGACATCTACGATCGCGTTCAGGCCACCGATTATGCGGGAGCGAATCAGACAGCCATGGTCCTGCTGGTGCTTTGCTTTGTACTGCTGACGCTGGTTTACGGCCTTAATCGCAAGGCTTGGATGATTCATCCCGTAAAATAGGCGCGATGAGCAGCACGCGCATTCCTGCCCAAGAAATCGATAGTCCGCCTTCAGTTCCTGCAACGGGCTCTGCTTCGTTGCGGGGACAATTTCGCAAGCAAATTATTGCGCAGGGTCAGGAATTCGTTCTCGAAGTCGCGTTTGAGGTGTCCAGCGGCTTCACGATTTTGTTCGGTCCTTCCGGAGCGGGAAAGACGACGCTGCTTGATTGCATCGCCGGTCTCACGAAGCCGGACTCGGGAACGATCTCGATTGGCGAACGAGTGCTGTTCGATTCCTCCCGATCGGTCGATGTGGCTTCCTCGAAACGACGCGCGGGATACGTATTTCAGGACCTCGCTCTTTTTCCGCACATGACCGTGGAGCAGAACGTAGCTTATGGCTTGCAGCATCTGCCGCATGCCGAACGGACGCGGCGAACGGGCTTGATTTTAGTCGCATTCCGAATCGGTCATCTTGCCAGACGGAATGCGCGAGAAATCTCCGGCGGAGAGAGGCAGCGTACGGCACTAGCGCGAACTCTGGTCACCGATCCCGAGGTTTTGCTTCTGGATGAGCCGTTGGCGGCTCTCGATGCAGCCGCAAAAGCGCGCATCATCGATGATCTCCGCGAGTGGAACCGGGCTCATCAGATTCCGATCCTCTACGTGACGCACAGCCGTGAGGAGGTGTTTGCGCTGGGAGAACGCGTGCTTGTGCTCGATGCCGGACGGATCGTTGCTCAGGGCACGCCGCACGAGGTGATGGCTGCGCCGCAGCAGGAGACGGTCGCGCAGTTGGTGGGTTTTGAGAATGTGTTCGACGCCGTGGTGGAGGCGGTGCGTCCGGAGCGCGGCACGATGACGTGCCGAGTGGAAGGAGACGGCGGACCACTCGCGCTGGAAACCCCGCTCGTCCGTGGTGGTGTTGGCACTCTGCTGCGCGTGGGAATTCGGGCGGGCGATATTTTGCTGGCGACTTCGCCACCGGTCGGATTGAGCGCGCGAAACGTGATTCCAGGAAGGATCAAGTCGCTGGAGCAACGTGATGTGATTGTTTCTGCGCGCGTGAAGTGCAGGGTTGAGATGGAGGTCCATCTGACTCTGGCGGCACGCGATTCGCTGCAACTGGAGGCGGGGAAAGAAGTATGGCTCGTGATCAAGACGCACTCGTGCCACTTGATGCAGCGATCGACGGATTAGATCTGGCTTTGTCTGGCGGGGCGAGGGGCACCATTCGACTGGGCCGGTACCGCAGCTTCGGACGCTAACGCTTCGGGGAATCTAGTTTGGCGTTTTCGATTTCTTCCCGTTGCATCTCGATGACTGCGATCCACTGACCTTTGCGCTCTTCGGAAAATGCGATGTGACCTCCGAGAATCTGGGCTGCGGCTGCCGGGGGTAGGTCGCGGTGATAGCCGAAGAAACGGCGTTTAAGATCCGTCCAGCCCTTCCAACGATCCAGCATCGGACGCGCGGGTTCGTACTTGGTCGAGAATATGAGTGCGACTTCGAAGTGCGAGCGGAAATCGGCGGCGGATAGAACCTCATCCAAAGAGAAATCCTCAATGCGGACGACCTGTACCGGGCGCGTGATATAGCCGAGCCAGGGCCGGGCGAGTTCGTCCGAGGCCGGCCACGCGGTCAGAACGTGCGCCATGGGATAGCGCGCTTCGAGGAAGCGCTCGGCGTCTTCGTGCAGGATGGCGTAATCCCGATAGGCGAGGTTGTCTTCGGGAGAGAATCCGTAGGGCGGATTCCAGAACCACGCAATCACGAATGCGATCGCTACCGTCGCGATCGCGGCGGGCCAATAACGCAACCTTCGGCGCAGGGTCGAGACGGCCAAAATGATGACGAGCGGGACGGCAGTTAGCATATAGCGAGCCAGGACCGCGCCTCCGATCAGGGCCATAGCGACTACGTACGCGGCGATGACTACCAAGAAAACGAGCTGCACCGGGATCGCGATGCGCTTTCGTTCAACTGTCGACCTACGCTCGACAGGATCCGAGGCGGCTGCCCCTACATAATCTTTTACTGGCGGTAGGAGCATGGCAAACAGCATGGCTGCCGTCAGAAGCCATAGATGCAGATAACCGAAAGCCTGCCAGAGGCGCAGTATCAGAGCCAGCAGGAAACGGAAAGGGTTGAGCGTTGAGGCGACGTTGTAGCGGAAGAATTCTGGATTGCCGAAGACGTATCCGGTGCGGGCGTAGTGGAAGGCGTACCAGAGGAGCAGCGGGAGCAGGGGAAGCAGAAGAGGAATGATTCGGCGCGGCCAGGAAGTCGAGCTTTGCTCGATTGGACAGCCGAGAGCGGCTGTCCGCACAAAGGCAAAAGTGCCCTGTCGCTGCGCGACCATACGCAAGAGTTCCCACGCGGCTAAAGCCACGGGTGCCAGGATTGCGGTTTCTTTCGCGAGCACTGCCAACGAGAACCATGCACAGGTAGCCAGTGGCCGGTCTTCGAGGTAGGCACAGATGCCCCAAAAGGTGAGGCCGGCAGCGGCGAGATCAACCTGGGCCAACGAACTTTGCGAAAAAAAGACCGGATACAACGCTGTACACAAGGTCGAAGCAATTGCGACTTGCGTATTTGCGACGCGTTCGGCGAGACGAAATACTCCTAAGAGCGAGAACGCGGCTACGACTAACATTGCCGAACGCGTCACCAGCGGCGCGTAGCCAGCTAGCTTCCACCACAACGCAACCCAGGCCATCACGAGCGGCGGGTGCGCGTTCGAAATCGTAGTGTGTGGAATTAAGCTTCCGGTCAGCAAGAGATCGCGGGCAGCAGGAACGTAATACCCGGCTTCGTCCCAAAAGTAGGGCAACTGCAGCAGGGGGACGTGCAGCAGGAAGATCGAAACAAAGATCACCACAAACACCAAGGCAGGATGCGGGCGCGATCGCATGAGAGAGGACATTCTATCTGGAGAGGCGCTGAGGGCAAGGTTCGTCTCGCGCCGATTTCGTCTTCCCGCCATCGTCTGGAGTCGGTGGACCCAGAGACGCAGCGAGCTACGTCTCTACAATCGGTTCCGGGCACGGATCTCAATGCACCGGGCCTTGGGGAGCCATGCGCGGGTCCAGTTTGATCTCACCGAATGCCGATTCGTAGCCGGCGATGTTTTGCTGCAGAAGGCCGAGCAGGGCTTTGGCCTGTTGCGGGCTCAGATAGATGCCCTGAAAATTGCGGATTTCCACGTTAGTCTCGGTTTGCTGCTGCAATGTGCCGAAGACGAGAAAAAAGTCCCAGATATTGACGCGCATCTGCACGCTATTGGCATAACTCTCGCGGTAGGTGGCATCGTTGGATAACTTAACGTTAGGCTGCTGCGGATTATTCATACGAACAAAGTGTAAACGAGTTGCGACGACGGCGGAAAATGGTCAAAACCGGCCTTTCTGGCAACCGCCCCAATCTCGGTGCAGGTGACAAAAACTGTCAGCCGAGTGTTGGTTTGCGTCTGATTCCAAAGTGGTGGGCATTGTCCTAAAGTCGGTCTTTCGTGCGCTTCTATACTGAAAATAAGGGGGTTAAGCCGCGCCCATCCGTTACTTTAGGAAGTACCTTGTGGCGGATAAAGTGCGATAGAGTGAGTGTTCCGTCGTGGAAACGGATTGTTCGAGCTATCTATGACCTCAGATAACGATCACACGATGATGGAAGAAGAAGTAGTGCTTCCTGAGCACTTGCTGCCCCTGGGAACGGTACTGGGGCGGGGAGTGTCCGCGCTGGATCTCTGCATGGTCCTGGCCAAGATTTTTCGCGTGCAGTATACCGAAGTAGCGTTGCTGCGGTTGGAAGGTGGATTGTTGCGGTTTGTCTTTCCAGAGCATCTGCGGACAACCGGAGCCATTCCGCTGTCGAGTAAAGCGGTGGCGGCACATACGGCGTTGAGTAAGAAAGCCGAGATCTTCAACAATTTCGCCCGCGTGAAACACGCAAGCATCTTTGAAACGATCAAACCCAGCCCGGACGGCATGGATGAACCTGCGGCTCCGGCTCCGATTCAGAAGTTGATGTCGGTGCCGATCATGGATCGCGACTCGGCTGTCGTGGGCGTGATTCAGATTTCGCGAAAAGGACTGGATCCGCGGTTCGCGCAGGATTTCAGCCGCGAGGATCTGCATGATTTGGAGTTGGCTGCGGGGTTACTGGCTACCGCTCCAGCTTTGCTTGAGAACTGAAACGGGCAGAAAATCTTTCACCACAGAGGACACAGGGTTTCACAGAGGAATTCTCTGCGGAATCTGTGTCCTCTCTGGCTTGCAGATTCTCAACGCTTATCCTTCAGGAACATTCGCAAGTCTGCTCCGGTCATTTCTTTCGGTTCGTCGACACCCAGCATTCCCAGAACCGTCGGGGAGATATCTCGCAGGGAGCCGTTTGGCTTGAGCGTGAACTGCTTGGCGTTCTCCGCCACTACAATGAAGGGAACCGGGTTGGTTGTGTGGGCGGTGTGCGGTCCCCCGGTCGCGGGGTCGATCATCATTTCTGCGTTGCCGTGATCGGCCGTGATGAGCATGGCGCCGCCCTTGGCGCGAATGGCTGTCTCGATGCGCGAGAGGCAGGCGTCAACGGTTTCGACGGCTTTGATCGTGGGCTCAATCTTCCCGGAGTGGCCGACCATGTCGGCGTTGGCGAAGTTTACGATCACCACATCGAAGGTTCCGTCTTCCGTCGCTTTGACGACGGCATCGGCAACGCCTGCGGCGCTCATCTCCGGCTTGAGATCGTAAGTAGCCACTTTGGGTGATTGGATCATCACGCGGTCTTCGCCCGGGAACGGCTGTTCCACGCCACCGTTGAAGAAGTAGGTGACGTGGGCGTATTTCTCGGTTTCAGCGATCCGCAGGTTGCGCATGTTCATCCCGCCCATCACGTTGGCGAGAATGTTAGCCATCGACTCCGGCGGAATCACGACGGGCAACGAGAAATTCTTGTCGTATCGCGTCATGCAGACGTAGTGAAGATTCTTTGGAACGCGGTCGCGCGGGATGGTGGCGTCGAGATCGGCGGCGCCGGGCAGATCACTGCCGCCCTTATCGTTGAGCCCGCTGTTGCGAGCAAGAGCGCGAGTGATCTGGCGAACGCGGTCGGCACGGAAGTTGAAGCAGATGCAAGAATCGTCATCGCGAATAGTGGCGAGCGCCTGGCCTTGGCTGTCGGTACAGACGAAGGGAATGACGAACTCGTCGGTGACTCCTTTGTTGTAAGAATCCTTCATGCCCTGAACCGGATCGGCCTGCTTGCCGCCTTCGGCGTCGGCGAAAACCATGGCGTTGTAGGCCTTGGCGATGCGCTCCCAGCGACGGTCGCGATCCATGGCGTAATAGCGGCCGTTGACGGTGGCGATTTTGCCGCAGTTGTACTCGCGCATTTTCTGCTGCAATTGCTCCAAATATCCGGCGCCATTGGTAGGTAGGGTGTCGCGACCGTCCATGAAGGCATGGACGAAGACACGGTCGAGTCCATTCTGCTTTGCCATCTTCAGCAAAGCGTAGAGATGCGCTTGCTGCGAGTGCACGCCGCCGTCGGAGATGAGACCGAACAAATGCAGCCTACGGTCGCCGGTGCGAGCGTGCTTCATGGCATCGAGCAGGACGGGGTGCGAGAAGAACTCGCCGTTCTGGATCATCAGATCGATGCGGGTGATGTCCATGTGAACGATGCGGCCTGCACCGATGTTCAGATGGCCGACCTCGCTGTTGCCCATCTGGCCTTCGGGAAGGCCGACGAAAGGTCCGCTGGTGTGGATGAGCGTGTTGGGATACTCGCGCAGAAGCCGATCATAGGTAGGCTTGCGGGCGAGCGCGATGGCGTTGGCTTTGGTTTCGGCGCGGTATCCCCAGCCGTCGAGAATGATAAGAACGAGTGGTTTAGGACGGGACAAGTGCAGCTCCTAGCTTTTAGCTAATGCAAAACTTCTTTGCCACGGATTCGCGCCGATCACACGGATAACTCATACGATCGGAATTCGATTTCGAAATTTCTCCTAGAAACCCATGGTGTCGTCTGCGGACGGACCATAGGTCGCCGGCAGCGGCTTGTCGTTCAGGCGAAGGTAGACGCCCAGCTGAGCACGGTGATGAACGAGATGGTTTAAGAACATCTCACGGTAGGCGAGAAAACGAGAGCCGCTGAAAATCGGTTTGCCTTGAAAACTCAGCTTCCAGCTTTGGGTCCAGGCGTCATCCGGAGTGTTCTCGAGCGCGGCGCGGACTTTTGCGGCGCCTTCATCAAAGGCCTTCACCAACTGATCTGCCGATTCGAAAGGCAGGCGCTTGCTTGAAGTCTTACCGAAATCCAACTCGGGTGTGGTCAGAATTGTGAGACCAAAGCCGGCGAGCTCCGCGACGTGAGGGGCAAGCTTGCCTAAGAGGCATGGATTTCGGATGAGGCTTGAAGTCCGGATTGATGGGGACTCGTTCCAGCATGGCGCGAGTCTTTTTGGCTTCTTCGTCAAATTCCAGCAGGAGTAGATCGCTGATCATGTCTGAATCCTCAACTTTGAAAATTAGTTGTGAAGAAATGCTAGCAATGGTTTTCGCTTACTTTTGCGGCGCATCGGTCTTGGTCTGAGCTCGCTTGAGTGCCGCGTCGATTGCTTCCTGGATTCGCGGATAGACAGCCCTCATGCTCTCTGAGGTCACCTCAGGCATCTCGTGAAGAAACTTTTGCCCCGTCGGAGATGAGTAGAACGCCGTCAACGCGTCGATGTCAGGCTTTGTGAAATGCTTTTGGTAGATCGGGATCATGTCGTTCAGCATTTCATCCAGGGGGAAGCTCTTGAGGAACTCGTCCGACCTGCGATCCATACCGGCAAGATCGGCGTCGGTCAGGTCCGGATGGTTTTTCTTGAGTCTGTTCGCGGTTCATCGTCTGCATCTGAGCGAAAACCTGCTTCATCATGTTGGCCATCTGGTCGCGACTGGCCATGACGTCAAACAGTTTCTTAACATCCTCTTTAGAAGCAGCATCGGGAGCGATGGAGACCGTGGTCTGCGCACCGGCGCACAGCGAGACTGCAAGAAAACACGCGGACAGCAGAAGTTTCCACTTCATAGACATCTCCGTCGTAAAAGAATGACGAGCGCTTCAGCCTTTGTAGTTTAGAGCCTGCAGCCCCAGGAAGCGTGCGGTTCCACCCAGCTCTTCTTCAATTCGGAGGAGCTGGTTGTATTTGGCGATGCGGTCGGTGCGCGAGGCGGAGCCGGTTTTGATCTGTCCCGCGCCCGTCGCGACGGCCAGATCGGCGATGAACGTGTCTTCGGTTTCGCCGGAGCGATGAGAGATCACCGACGTGTAGCCATTGCGACGAGCCAGATCGATGGCGTCGAGGGTCTCGCTGACCGTTCCGATCTGGTTGACCTTCACCAAAATCGAATTAGCGACGCCTTTATCGATACCTTCCTGCAAGAACTGGATATTCGTGACGAAAATATCGTCGCCGACGAGTTGAATTTTTCCGCCTAATTCCTTGGTCAGGGTGACCCAACCGTCCCAATCGTTCTCAGCTAATCCGTCTTCGAGCGAGACGATCGGATAATCGTTGACCCACTTCGTCCAATACTTCACCATTTCGTCGGAAGTCTTCGCGGACTTGTCGGATTTTTTGAAGACATACTTTCCATCCTGAAAGAACTCGCTGGCCGCTGGATCGAGGGCAATGGCAATTTCTTCTCCGGGCTTGTAACCGGCCTTCGTGATGGCTTCGAGAACAACTTCGATGGCTTCGACGTTCGACTTTACCGAAGGAGCGAATCCGCCCTCATCGCCGACGGAAGTGTTGTAGCCACGCTTTTTCAGAACTCCTTTAAGAGTGTGAAAGACTTCGACGCCCCAGCGCAAAGCTTCGGAGAACGAGGGAGCACCGACGGGCATGACCATGAATTCCTGGAAGTCGACGTTATTGTCGGCATGGGCTCCGCCATTGAGGATGTTCATCATCGGCGTCGGCAAGGTATTCGCGCCCGCTCCGCCGAGGTAGCGATAGAGCGGCATGTCGAAGCTGTTGGCAGAAGCGCGCGCTGCAGCCATCGAGACTGCCAGGATGGCATTGGCGCCGAGGCGTCCCTTGTTTTCGGTTCCGTCGAGTTCGATCATCCTGGCGTCGAGACCGCGCTGGTCGAATCCGTCCCAGTTCGCGAGGGCATCGGCGATCTCTCCGTTGACGTTTTCGACCGCCTTTAACACGCCTTTACCGACAAAGCGATTTGTATCCTGCGTCACGTAACTCGACCGCTTCGTGCTCGCCCGTGGAGGCGCCACTGGGGACGATGGCCCGGCCCATTGCGCCGTCGGCCAGAAAGACTTCTGCTTCCACTGTAGGATTGCCGCGGGAGTCTAAAACTTCTCGGGCATGAATTGCTGCAATATTTGACATAGGTAAGTCCATTTCCTTTGCTGGGATAAGTTCGATACTGCGATGAATGTGGTCCACGCCGTTGGGGTAGTCACTGTTGGAGGTAATTCGACGTCCCGTAAGATAGCCGACACCACTCTAGGTCTTTCCCATCGTGCACTACGAAACTCACGATTATATCGGATGGACATCAATGCGATGTGACGGGTAACACGTTTTTCGCGGACAATTTCCACTTCAGGAGTGTCCAGTCGGCCAGTTGAGTCGACCCTTATCTCTGCTGGTTCTTATGCACCATCTGCCGCTTGTTCCGGTCCGTGACCTGGGCTAGAGTCAAAAGAACCTCCGGATCCAGGAGATTCACATGAAAAAGCTATTGTTGTTGCCCTGCATACTGCTTGCGACGATGATCGCAGCCCAGTCGACGACGCCCGTGCCCGCAGGTACTGCCCTGATGGTCCGGCTCGATACCACGCTCGCAACCTTCAGCAATAAGGCCGGAGATCCGTTCCGAGGGAGCATCACGCAGCCCGTCGTCGTCAACGGTCAAACCGTGATTCCCGCTGGCGCCACGGTGGAGGGCCGCGTGACCAAGGTCAGTGAGCCACGACGCATCGCGGGGAAGCCGACGATCGGGATTCTTCCAGAAGCAGTGATTCTGCCGACGGGCGAGCGCTATTATCTCGACGCGACGCTGACCGATACGAATATCCGCGGCACGGATGTGAATTCCGAAGGTCAGTTCAAGGGATCAACGCATGACCGGCGCGACACTATCGAAGAAGGCGCAGGCACTGCGGGGGGCATGCTGATTGGCGGATTGATCGGCGGGCCTGCCGGGATTTTGGTCGGAGGCGCGGTGGGGGCAGGCGCCACGACGGGACATTGGCTGGTGAAGCACCGCTCCGCAACTCTGCCAGCGGGCACTCAGTTGACGCTGGAGTTGAACCGTCCGATGACGATGACTGCACCGACTGCCAACGGCGGAAGTAAGTAGATTCCTTTTTAGTTCGCGGGCAGGAAATCCCTGCCCGCACCCAGCTAGTCTGATCCAATCCTGAGAAGTTTTCTGAGCGTCCTCTAGACATCACACAAATCTGCGGCCTTGCGGAGCGATTCCAGCGGATCTCCGGTGGGCACGAATTCATGAGCGACATAACCCTTGAAGCCGGTACTGGCAATGGCGCGCATGACTGCGTCCCACTGAATTTCTTGCGTATCGTCGAGTTCATGACGGCCGGGGACGCCGCCGGTGTGGAAATGTCCGATCCACTGGATGTTCTGCTGGATGGTCTCGATCAGATCGCCTTCCATGATCTGCATGTGGTAGATGTCGTAGAGGAGCTTCACATTTGGCGAGTTGACCTCCTGCATGACGCGGACGCCCCACGCCGAGTGGTCGCACATGTAGTCGGGATGGTTCCGCTTGCTGTTGAGTAGCTCGAGACAGATATTTACGCCGTGATCTTCGGCGATTTTCTTGACGCGGTTAAGTCCGGCGACCGTATTGCGAGCGCCTTCGTCATCAGACATGCCGGCGCGATTACCCGAAAATGTGATGACGTTGGGCACGCCGGCCTTGGCCGCGAGCGGGATATTGGTGCGGAACGCCTGCTCGATGGCGGTGTGATTTTCTACACGATTAAGTGCCTTGCCGATTTCTCCGCCACCAGCGTAGCCCATGGTGCAAATCAGGCCATAGCGGTGGGGGAATTCGTATTGCTCCGGTTGAAGCAGGTCGACTCCGCGAAGGCCGATCTTAGCCGCATATTCCGCGAGTTGTTCCAAGGGAATATGCGGGTAGCACCACTGGCAGACAGACTGGTGGATGCGACCCTTACGCGCGGTGGTTTGCGAAGAGGCTTGTCCCGCAGAGAGGGGCAAGACCTGCGAAGCTGCAAGACCTGCTAGCGAGGATTTCAGAAGAGACCTGCGCGTGAGGTTACGCATGATGAAGAATACGCACGATGAACAATCAGTAGTTTCCGAAGAACGATCTCACTGCCGGCCTTCCTTCAATACCGCCTGGCAGTTGCTGCTGGCCGTCAGAACTTCGTTGAACGCCGTCTCTTTCCTCAAGTCTTTGAGCAAAGGATCGTCGAGCAGAGCCGAGTACGCGCAGTAGTTCTGCTGGACGGCGGCTTTGAGCAAGCGGAGAGCCGGCTCCGTTTGGCCGCAATAGGCCATCAGTGCGCCGACGTGGTACCAAGCTTCCGGGTCCGGTTCCATCATCACCGAGGATTCCGATTCGCGATCGATCTTGGCCATGTCCGCCGGACGCTGCGTCGCAGTGCAGGCTTCCATCAAATCGCGGTGGTAGAACGGAGCCTTTGCCATGTTTTTGGCATTCGTCCGAGCCTCAGCAAGATTTCCTTCTGCCAGGTCGATATAAGGTGTTACCCATGCCGCCCACTCCGAGCCCGGATCGAGCTGGACGAAATCTTGCGCGCGGTCCGTCTTGCCCATTTCCAGGAATGACCACGCACAGGAGCGGAAAGCGAAATTGCCTGGATCGAGCTGCCGCGACTGATTACATTGCTCTGCGGACTCGGGCAACATGCCCGCGTAGCGATATACATAGCTGAGAGCGAAGTGGGCATCGGCACTCTGCGGACGCCGTCGCACCAGATCGGTTGCGGCATCGTAGGCGCGTCCTAAGTCGCCACGCTCGACACGGTTCGTGATCAGGCTGCTGGCTGCCATCACAAGATTGGGATCGAGCGAGATCGCGCGTTCATAAGCGGCGTTCGACTTCTGAAATACGTCTTCGCCCCCGCCGCCATACACGGAGTCGAAGTTGTACCTCTGGCCCAGAGCTTCCCATGCGGGAGCATAAGTGTTATCGATTCCAACAGCCCACTCAAGCATCTTGATCGCTTCCTTGTTGGGCTTGGGGTCGTGAGGCTGGGCAACGCTGCGCAGGTAGAAGTCGTAAGCTTCCTGGTTCTTCGGGGCTGAGGATGTCTCGATGGCTCCTCCACCGCCGCCAAGAACGGGCAAGAGACCACGCTGGATCTGGCTCTTAAGCTGCTCCTGCAGGCTGATGAGGTTGTCGACCTTCGTCGAAACAGTCGTCTCCCAGAGCAAGCGATCTGTCGGCACGTCCGTAGCTTCGAGAGTGACGGTCAACATCTCTCCCTGCTTCATGAAGTGACCCTGGAGCAGGCGGCCGACGCGAAGCTCCTGGCCGACTTTCTTGGGATCGAGATCGAGCGCGACATATTTACGCGTGACCGAGGAAGGCCGAACTTCGAGACTTCTCGAATATGTGAGCACACTGGTCAGTTCGTCCGCCAGGGCGAATCGCAGGTAATCGACGCTGACGTCTCCGTTCATGTTCTGCAGGGGCAGGACCGCGATCGCGTTGCGTTGCTCCGCGTTGGCCACTTCGCGATGTTTGAACCACCACGCGCCAACGGCGGAGAGAACAGTAACCAGCAAGGCCGCGGTGGCCAGGAGCAGATATGTCTGGAGGCGGGAATTTCTGCCAAATGTGCGGGTGGCTACCCGCAGCTTCGCGGTGGCGCTCGGCGTCTTAATGGTTCCGGACTCAGCTTCACGCTTGAGCAATGCCAAGTCGGACCGCATCTCGGCCGCGCTCTGGTAGCGATGATTGCGGTCCTTCTCCATCGCCTTGCCGATGATTCCTTCGAGCTCGATGGGAATCTTCGGATTCACATCGCGCGGAGGAATGGGCTTCGAGTGGAGGACCGCGTCCAGAGTGACGAGAGAGTTGGCGCCGGTGAAGGGCTTCTTCCCGGTGGACATCTCGTATAAAACGACCCCAAAGGAAAACAGATCACTGCGCGCATCGACGGTTTCGCTGCGGGCCTGTTCCGGCGACATGTAGACGGCCGTGCCGGGGATAACTCCAACGGCAGTGAGGGAATTATCCGCGCCGGCGTCGTCTTCGGTGCCCAGGTTGTGCACGAGCTTGGCGAGTCCGAAGTCGAGCACCTTCACTTGCCCAGTTGGCGTAAGGAAGATGTTGGCGGGTTTAATGTCGCGATGGACGATGTTCTTGGCGTGCGACGCGATCAGAGCGTCGGCGACCTGGACGCCAACATCGAGCACTTTGTCGACATTCATCGCGTGACCGGCGATGTGCTGCTTGAGGCTCTCGCCTTCGAGCCTCTCCATGACGATGAAGGGATGCCCGTTGTTGTCTTCGATGCCGTGTATCGTACAGATATTGGGGTGGTTAAGCAGGGATGCGGCCCGGGCTTCGCGGCTGAAACGCTCCAGGGATTTGGGATCTCCGGCCAGGTTTTCCGGGATGAATTTCAGGGCGACGTGCCGCCCTAATTTCATATCTTCGGCCTCGTAAACAACGCCCATACCACCGCCCCCGAGTTTGCCGAGGATGCGGTAATGGGAGACCTGCTGGCCGATCATGAGAACGTGCGACCTGGTTCGGCGGTAATGTTAGGCCCCGCGCCCAATCCGGTCAACTGCCTTGTCGGAGTTTGGGACTGAAGAGTCTGCGGGATCGTATCGGGAATCGTACAGTGAATTCCCTAAACGGCGTCAGATACGCCAATCCGTAAGATGCCAACCTCCGCCACTGCGGTTTGGACAGACTAAGATTGAAACGGGTCAACTTTGGATATGGAAGAAGGAGTTCTGAATGGATACAACCTTGTCCGCGAACAAAGCCACCGGCAGACCCTCGGCAGTTGCACACAAACATGAGGCCATCCGCCGCCGAGCGGAGGAGATCTACGTGCGGGGCGGCAGAATTCCAGGCCGCGACAAGGAGAACTGGATACAGGCCGAGCGCGAAATTCAACAAGAGATCGCTGCGCAGCAGATGGTACGCAGGACCGCAATTGTTGTCCGCGTAAACGGTGTGGAGTACATCGGCGAGTACAAGCCGGAACTCTCGAATGGATATGTTCCCGGCGAATTTGGCACGGGTGCGGCCGTCCCGGTCCGCATCGAGGGAAAGCAAAATGTTTGTCAGGCGACCAAACGGGCAGGAACTGGAAACCAGAATTGTTAAGAAGACAGGCTGACGGATCTTTACGCTACTTTATGTTGCCAAAGGTTCTGCATCGCTTGAAGTTGATATATTGCGAAGATGCTGAATCTGCTCGTGCAGAGCCAAAGGCGGCGGGGCGGACGAAGTTTTGCGTCGTGGCTGCAGCATCTGGGCGCTGCCGGATTGTTCTTCCTCGCGATTCTCGATAGTTCTCCGTTACCGACGTTTGGCGGCCCCGACATCCTCACTGCTGTTCTCGCCGCGGCGCACCATCCGCTGTGGTATGAATACGCCGCAACGGCGACCGCGGGATCTGTGATAGGTGCCTACTTTACCTTCCGCCTGGCGCGGAAGGCGGGATCAGCCTACCTGGACAAGAAATTCAAGAAGAGCCGGGTGGGAAAATTCCTCAAGCTTTTCAAGAGGTGGGGAACGGGAACGTTGGCGGCATCGACGCTCATTCCGCTGCCCACCCCGACCAGCATGTTTTTCGCGGCGGCCGGCGCTTCCAATTATCCCCAGGGAAGGTTTCTGGCCATCGTGGCTGTGTGCCGGGCCGCGCGATATTTTGGCATCGCGTTCATTGCCGCAAACTACGGGCGTCATTTCCTCCGAGTGTTGCGGCATCCGTTGCAGCATTGGGGATGGCTGGCTCTGTTCATCGGGCTCACCTGCGCCCTGATTGGGGGCGGAATTCTCGCAAGCCGTCGTCTGGAAACGGTCACAGAGTGAGGGAGGGATGGACTCGACCTCGCGGTTACTGGTTTTCGTCTAAATACAAGCCTGCGGAAGCACCCACCCATTCCATGTTTTTGTTGTGATCGACGCCCATCATCAATCCGCGGCCCATGCGGATGATCGTTAGTACTGGCGTGAGTTTGTCGAGCCAGATGTACATCACACGTACTTCCGCCTTCGTTCCGCCAAATGGAGTTTCGATGACGGGCTCGAAATTCATTCGTTCTTGCAGGATGTAGTACGGACGCTTATCAGGAGGAATCGCGGCAATGTCCTCCTTGTTCGGGGCAATCACTACGCCCAGGCCCGCGAACGAATAGAGAGGCTTCAGCGCGTAGTTTTCGAGGTCAGGAGGAATCTGGTCCAACTTGTCGAGGAACCAGGTCTTCGGAACTGACGGATGTCGGAGGTAGGGAATGGAGAACTTGCTAATGCGGAAGTACCAGTTCGGATGTCCGGCCCACTCGACGTCAAGATCGTCGCGCCAATCAAAATTGAGCTTTACGTTCTTGCGCTCGAGTTCGTCGACAATCGCGCGATTGTAAATTCGTCGAATGGGGATGCGCTTGCTGTCGCGCTCGTAGTAAAGGCGCGATCCTTGCTTCTTGATGTCGACGATGTCGACTGTCCGGACGCCTAGCATTTTTTCTGTGAGCAGGAAATCAGGGAGCGTCTTCTGTTGTTGAGGATGAATTTCCATCAGGATGACGTTTTCGGGATCATGTTCGCCAACGATGGCGCGGTGCAGGAGATCGCGATAGGAACCGGGATCGAGGCCGCTCAAGAGATATTTGAGTGGTCCAAGATCAGCCAAGCCGTAAACGTCGATGTAGGCTTGCGCCAACGGTCCCTGATAGGCGTAAAGAGAAGGAAAGGCCTGCAACTCGACGAGCTTCGGCTGCAGTTCGCCGCTGGAGTTGCGTACGAGGCCGAAGTCCACCTGGACAAACATCGGATGCGCGGCTTCGTTGGGAACCTTGAATTCGGCTGGGACCGCCTCTTCGGATTTTGCTCGATACTCGGGATTGTCGACCAGTTGGCGAATCAGTTCCTCGCCGTCGCGAGCCATGCGATCGATCAGTGACTTCGGAAAAAAACAGGGGGTTTCAGAGAGCCGGAACTGCACGTGCGTCCCGCAATTTTCATCGATGTGGCGCAGGAACGTCTGGTATTTGGCAGGAGTGAAGCCACGATTGAAGTGCTGTCGCAGGGACGGAATCATACGGGGGATTTTGTGATTGGGTAATTTTGTAATTTAGTAATTGAAAGCCAAGTATCGCCGACTGGAGAGGTGACTCGATTTCAAATCGACTCGACTACTCAATTTCCCTCGACTGCGTCACTCGCGAATTTCCATGCTGCTGATGAGCCCATCCTTCAGCGAGTAGACATGCTCGACCATGCGGTCGAGAAGAAGCTTGCCAGAGAGTTCGCGCACGACCTGATGAACACTTACGGCAATCCGCCCGTCTGCCTCATCCTTGAAGCCCACCGGATCCACGTGCGGATCGATCATGCCCCACTGACGTGTCCAGTATGCCCGAACGCCCTCGTGGCCGTGAACCGTGCCTCCCTCCATCCCGTTGGGCCACTCGACGTCTGGCGTCATCGTGGCCAGGGCACCATCGAGATCTCGAGCATTGAAGGCTGCGTATGCTTGTTCCAGAAGTGATGTGCTGGAAGAAACGGTCATGATCGCGATCCTAACGTCACCTGCGAGCTGCCTAAGCTTCGACGAGAAACTTGCCATCCTGCATGATCTGTTGGTCGTCGACCCAGATGTTGAATTTGCGTCCCACTACATCGATGTGGGTGGTCGAATCCCAGTCGGCTCCGGTGTGAGCGCCGTAAGGATTGCCGAAGGCGATATGTACGCCGGGATATTTTTCGTCCTGCAGGATTTCTCCGATCAGGTCCTTCAAGCCGATATTAGTGCCGATGGCGAATTCGCCGACGCGATCGCTGTTGGCGTCGGTGTGGGTGTAATTCCAGAAATCGCTTTCGAGTTCGCGGTTCTCTGAGTGCGCTTCGACGAGTCGGTTGCCCTTCATGCGCACGGTCAACGGCGTTTCCTTGAGATTGCCGAATTTCGCGCAGAGATAATCGCCGACCACGCCATCGATCACGAAGGTGCCATTCACTTCACCGGGAGTCGTAAAGATTTCACCGCCCGGAAGATTACCCCACTTCTCGGGCGAGATAATGCCGCTGGTCTTGAGCCACTTGTAGTTCGGATTCATGTCCGCGACCAGGTCGGTGCCCGCAGCGGTTTTGGCGCGGATCTTTGAGGCTTTCCGGACCATCTCGACGACTTTCTGGCTGAGGCGGTCAACGCGCTGAAAATCCGCGCGCATGCCTTCCAGCATGATCTGCCGGTTGATGTTGACCATGTGCGCGTGACGAATCTTGCGCCGGTTCACGACGTCAGTCATTTGGATACGCGAGCGCAATTCGTTGGTCTGCACCTGCACCGCAAAAATGGAGACCTGGCTAGTCTCAAGATCGTCGAGAATCTCGCGCGGCAAGTCTTTCAGCGGACGCGGTGCCAGTTCCTCGAGAACCCAGGCGTGATAGGGCGCGCCAATCTTTTCAAGTTCGGCCGCAATGGCCGCTGCAATTTCGATGGTCGCTTCATCGGTGATGACGCAGACGCGCTCGGACGGCTGGATGCGCAGGCAAACATTCACTGCGTTGTAGGCGCCGGGCGTAAATTCGGCGTCGAAGGGAACTTTGTTGAGTTGGATGTGATTGGGATCGACGGAAATGCTCATTAACCTATTTTTCGGACGGCTGCCGGCTCTTCGCTTTCTGCCAGCCCCGCTTCTGTCTCCTCAATGATGTAGTCGACTACTTTCTTCAGGTCACCGGTTTCCTGGAAGACTTTTAGTTGCCGGTCGGCCCCGCTGCCGTGCTCGAGGATCTCGTGGATGTAGTTCAATTCCTCGCGGGAATCGAGTTCATCGACGACATCGTCGATGAATTCCAGATATTCAAGGACTAGATCGCGAGCCGGAACTTCCTTCTGCTTGCCGAAATCGATCAGCTTTCCATCAAGGCCGTAGCGCGCTGCACGCCACTTGTTCTCCATGATCAGGGCGCGGCGATACAGACGGAATCCCTGATTCGCTGTATATAGCTTGTAGAGCTTTGCGACGGTCGCCTGAATCAGAGCCGCAATCGCGATGGTCTCATCGGCCCGCATCGGAATGTCGCACACGCGAAACTCGATCGTGTTGAAGAACGGATGGGGCCGAATGTCCCACCAGATCTTTTTGGCGTTATCGATGCAGTTGGTTTTGATCAGCAGCTTGATGAAGTTTTCGTATTCGCCCCAACTAGGGAAGTAGTCGGGAACGTTGGTCCGAGGAAACTTGTCGAATACCTTGCAGCGATAAGATTTCAGTCCGGTATTCATTCCCAGCCAGAAGGGCGAGTTGGTCGAGAGCGCGAGGATGTGCGGCAAGAAATAGCGCGCGTGATTCATCATGTGGATCGCTGTCTCGCGATCCTCGATCCCGACGTGCACATGCAAGCCGAAAATCAGATTCGCACGCGCTACCAATTGCATATCTTCGACGATATTCTTGTAGCGCTGGTCGGGATGAATTTCCTGCGTGCGCCAGTCGGAAAAGGGATGCGTCGCAGCCGACGCCAACCGCAATCCGTTTTCCCTGGCCAGTCGCACCATGTTGCTGCGTAGCTTCTTAACCTCAGCCTTCGCTTCCTTGATGTTCTGACAAACCGAGGTTCCAACCTCCACCACGGACTGGTGCATCTCCGCCTTCACGCGCTCCTGAAGAATCATCTTGCCCTTTCTCCAGGATCTCGGCGTTGATGTGCGACCGCAGATCCCGCGTCTCGGGATCTATGGTTTGATATTCCTCTTCAATTCCGATGGTGAACGTAGGCTGCATAGATTCGTTTCTTTGTCATTCCGAGCCGAGCGAGGAATCAGCTGTCCTCCGGCGCAATTACAGGTGCGCCGGGTGCAACAAGGTCCTAACAGTATAACAATCCGGCAAAATCAGGTTTCTAGTCCCATTCCTTGTTTTCCTTAACCCGTGCTCTCACGATCTTCTTCACCAGAGAGTCGGGCAAAGGCTTGTCAGGAGGAAACTGGATCGTTCCCTTTGATGTGCGAAGACCCTTTAGCTCTTTTTCAAAGCGGTCGAGCACGCCGGAACCGGTAGGGAACAGGCTGCAATGCTTCTTGAACGCCGCGTAACCAACGAGCATGCCGTTGTATTTGAACATCGGCATCCCGTAGCTGATGACTTCCGTAGTTTCAGACGGAACCACCGATCGAATCACTTTTCGGATATGTTTCAGCGTGCTGCGGGCGGGCTCGGGAATGGCCGCCAAGTATTCTTCGACGGTCTTTGGTGCTGCCTTACCTCTCATGACAGCCTACTTCGTCCCCTTGCCGCGCTTTCGGGCGGCTACCCACTCGGGCTCTCCTTTGCGAGCAGGTTTTTCCGCAGGCGCCCCTTGCAGAAATTCGGCCCAGCGCAACTCCCTTACGGGATTCTCCCCGCTTAGGGCCATCTTCATAGCCATCTCAGCGACCGCGTTCACGATCCAGTCGAAGTTTTCCTGACCGACCGAGGTGATCTCGGCGTCTGGAGCTGGATTCAGGAAGTCGATGGCATACGGAATGCCGCCCTCGACAGCAAACTCGACGGTGTTCAAGTCGTAGCCCAGCGCGCGGCAAAGGCTCAGGGAGTCTTTTTCAATACGCTCCCTCAAAGCCGGTGTCGAAGGGGGTGGATTCCCCTTGACGTAGCGCTCATGATGCGGCGCCTTGGGGTCGTATTTCATGATGTGAACTTTTTCCTGTCCGACGACATAGCAGCGGTAATACTCATCGAACTCCACGCCGCGCTGCAGGGTCATGCACAGGTCGCCGGTCTGGTTGTAGTGATGGAAGAATTCTTCCGGAGAATGCACTTTGTAGACATGCTTCCATCCGCCGCCGGAGTAGGGCTTCAAGAATGCCGGGAAGCCGACATAGTCGAACAGTTCCTGCCAATTCAAGGGGAAAATCAGGTTTCGCATCGACTTGTCCGTGGTGCCTTCGGGATGCTTGTTGTGTGGCAGGATGACCGTGGGCGGGATCGCGACGCCCATCTTGTGCGCCAGAGCGTAGTTGAAGAACTTGTCGTCGGCCGTCCACCAGAACGGATTGTTGACGACGATCGTTCCGTGCAGGGCGGCGTTCTTCAGGTACGCGCGATAGAACTGGATGTCCTGCGAAATCCGGTCGATGATGACGGCGTATTTCATCGGCTCATCCATGCGGATGCCGCCGATCTTCACGAATTCAGCCTCGATGCCGTCGACTTTCATCGAGTTGATCTTCTCGACTACTGCCGGCGGAAACGTGTTCTCCATGCCAAACAAGAGACCGATCTTCTTCACGACTCTCATTTCTAAAGCGCCCTCGTCTCATGTCATCCGTAGCAATCGAGACGAAGAACTCTGTTTCTGGACTCATTTGTCACGAAGACATAATGAGCTTCAAATGCGTCTAGTTTCTCTACAGGCGCAGCTCTTGAATCGCCGCCCATTTTTACGACCTCGCCTGGGACCCCAGCCGTTCATACCTCTGGCAGCCGGGCGGCATGCGCCTTCAAACCCGTCTGATCGGAAATGCTGCAATTCTGCGCGCCAGGCTGCGTGCATTGACTTCGCACGATCATGACCCTTCAGTGCGTCCTGGATCTGCTGCAACTGAAGGTCTATCGTGAAGCCAATTCTTGGTTGATCCGCTCATAACGTAACCCGGCGAAAGCTGAGCGCAAAACGACTATGCCCGCCTAAAAATACTTTCCCGTCATCCTCAGCCATAGCGGCCAATCATGTTTCGAATTATCGTTCCAGACGTCGAGCCAGTTGGGAATCGCCTTGTTGTTCAGGATTGCCGAAAACTTGACGTTCTGGTCGAGGCATATGTCCCAATCTGCGGAGCCGAGCACGATTTTCATCTGGCGATAGCGGCTCAGAAACCAGTCGTCCGACATATTCGGCACAAAGTCGGGAGGATTGTTGAAGTAGCAATCGTTGTCGTAGTACCCGTCCAGAAACTGATGAATATCGAACGCCCCGCTCATGCTGACGCAATGTGTGACCACATCCGGATGCTTTAAAGCAAAATTGACCGCGTGATACCCACCAAAGCTGCACCCGGTCGTAGCCAGTTGCCACGCTTGATTCTTCCACCGGATGAAGGGCAGGAATTCGTGCAAGATGTAGCGCTCGTACTGCAAATGCCGCAACACTCGAACTCGCGGATGGACGCTTTTGTTGTACCAGCTCTCGGTGTCGACGGCGTCCGGACAGAATACCTGTAGCTCGCCGCGATCAATCTTGCTCGCGAGCACGCCAATCATTCCGCGATCTTCGTATTCGAAGAATCTCCCCATCGAGGTTGGGAAGACAAGCAATGGCATCCCGGAGTGCCCAAAAACGAGGGCTTCCATGTCGCGGTGCAGTTCCTGACTGTAAGCTTTGTGATATTCGCGATTCATCGAGTGAGAAAGGCCGGTCGTAGAGGCGTCGCCGAGAACGTCTCACTTGCAGCCGAAGTATCTTACCCGATCAATGGCAGAAACCCTAGGGTGTGGCAAAAGGGAAGGGAGGGTTCTCCTGGGCGGAGGTTGGGTTGTTTCCTAGGTGGGAGCCGCTTTCCGCTGGAAGGGACCCATATCTCCAGCGCAGCGTCAACAAATACTTCCTCAGTTGCTATTCCTTCGACATATGCACGGCAATCACTTGCCAGGCGTCAGCCTTCTTCTGGAAGACGGTGGTCATACGAATTTGTTCTGGCTTCGACGGAACCTCCATCTCTACTTGACCCATCAGGACCGCGGTGTCACCGAAGATCCGAACAGTTGAATCCTTCAGCGTACATTTTGGCATGTGGTTCGCGGCGACTCCCGGGGCAGGGATAACGTCGTCCTTACTGAGCACGCCACCGCCGAATGACGTTCCCATAAAATCATCGGAAAGGATTTGCCGCAATGCCGGCAGGTTCGGAACAGAGGCGGCGTCGAGCCATGCTTGTTCCAATTTCCGGAAATCGTCTTCGCCCATCCTTGCGGCGGATGGTCGAACATTCGGACGCCCGAATACGACGAGAGAAACACAAGCCATCAGGCCCAATACAGTTAGCCATGACTTCATGAGGAACTCCGTAGGTTGATTTCTTGGATCCCAGTTGAATTCGTAGACACCGCGCGCTGACGAAGAGTTCCGCGAGAATTCGGCTTGCAAACGAAAAAGCCCGCTCCTCGCGAAGCGGGCTTCTCATGAAGAAAACGCTAACGACTAGCCCCCGTTGGAGCACACCTTCAGATTGAAGGGGTTGCTCTGGAAGGTCATTTCGTTGTTAACCGAGGTGCTGGCAGGCGCACCGAAGTACGGCAGGTAAGTCAGATCCTGCAGGTTGTAGGTGGACCCGCCCAGGGTGTAGGGGAACGCTCCATAATTCGCGAAGCCTTCCTCGGGATCGCCCACTTCGAGAATGCCGCAGGCAACGACGTTGCCGTTGGTGTTCACGACAAGCGGATCATCCATCCACTCACCCGATTCGTGCGAAAGGGCGGAAACATCCTGCGCGAAGATTCCAGATGTGCTGATGTAGCTGAAAGCGGCATAGGCCTGCGGGGCCGAAGAGCTTCCGAACGCGCTGTGATATCCGCCAACGCAGCATTCACCGAACTCCGTCAGATAGGAGTTGTAGATGATGAACACGGGCAGAGAATTAGGCACGATTTGCGTGTGCTTGGTGATGTAGCTCTGCAACTGCGAGTCATACCAGTCGATGTCGGCCGTTCCAACCGTGATGCCGAACTCGGTCGCCACCGCGCCATCCGCAGAAGGAACGGTGAGAGTGAGAGTGGGCAGTGTGGTGGGTTTTCCCAACAACTGGTGGTATCCGGTCTTCGTCTTTACCGTGCTCCAGAAATTGCCGCGCTGGAATGCATCTTCGTACTGGGTTGTACCCAAATCGACACCACCCGACTTGAAGTCCAGGTTGTTGTAAATCGGGGAGGACGTGGTGCTGCTGACCGCCGTCTGTCCGTTCTTTAGCTTGGTCAACGGGCTGAAAGTGGTCGTGCCCTTCTTCCCTGTGAACTTAAGAACCACGGGAATAATGAAGACGGGGATCGTAGTGGATTTGCCGGTCGAAGGAGCGGCGCCCACCATGTTGTAGTTGTAGGTCTTCTTGTTGTAGACGAACGAGCCGTTCCAGGTGGTGAGAGGGGTCGCGGGCTTCGCAACGTCATAGCGCAGAACTGGCTTCAGACGTTCGAACATCGGGTGCGCCGGCATAGTATCTGCTTCTTGGGCAAATGCGGCGCCGGTCACACAGGCAATCACTGTGAGCGCAGCCAGTAGGCTGAGCACACTGAGTCTTTGCTTCATAGTGAATCGCTTCTCCTTAGGGTTGGTTGAGCAATGTACTTGTTGGAACTAGAGCCAGAGGGTTGGTTGAAGTCCGGAGTAACACAATCTCCAGGACACAGGGAACAAAGGATTGGTTCGATTCTGCTTAGCTTTACCGGGGCTGTCAACCGTGAATGTTTTTGCAATATTCATTCTCAAGGCACCCGGTACGAAAAAAATTCCGACTCCCCGAATGGTTTGTCAGAGTCAGGAACAGATGTTGAGAAGATGTTTCGAGCTTCCGTTCAACAGGTGTGCAGCCCTCGACTTAAGAGCGGTATTAACTCCGCACGAGGGAACGGCGATCAGCGGAGATCGAAGGGACGGCGGCACAGAGCATCTTTTGCACAGGACCGCAGGCGGAAAAAACTTACTTCTTGTACCAGAAGATCGCCAGCGCAACGAGTGCAACCGTGATGATCCACAGAATGATGTCTTTGCTGCGACTTTTTTCTTTTTCCTGGGCCATAAGGAGGAATACAGCATACCTGAAAGCAGGTTTCAAGTGTCGTCCTGATTTTGCCACGGAACTAAGGAGTTACGGTCTGGACGTGGCGGTCGCCGGGGCCGTCCGTTTGTATCCCGTGAACTTAACAATCTCGCGCACGTGAATTGACTGAACACCGAAATGCAGAGTGTCGTCGACCCTCACATAGGCAGGGAACCAGTTTCCGTCTAGCGAATTGCCTGTAGCCGACAAACGTGGGACGAACGTCGAGCGGCTGGTTTTTCTTGTGGACGGCGTCAGGCACGCTTTTTCCGCACAGCTTCACAATTTGCAAATCACGGTTGTCGACCCAGACGCGTCCCTGGAAATAATGAGTGTTTTTTTCTTCCTTCTTCGGGGCGACGTGGAAGACGTAGGTATCGAGATCGTCGACATGCTGTTGGCCGGCGTAGGTGAGTTCGTATTGCGGGGCCTCGTCTGTCGTGAGGAGCCAGGGCATAAA
Organism: uncultured Acidobacteriota bacterium; assembly: GCA_963787685.1. GTDB lineage: Bacteria > Acidobacteriota > Terriglobia > Terriglobales > Acidobacteriaceae > Sulfotelmatobacter. The sequence continues at coordinate 146,595 of CAWBED010000012.1, read as the reverse complement.
CACACGGATATCTTCCATGTCTCTGTCAGAAAGTTTGACCCGCAAAGTGGGTTCTTCAGAGAAAGTTACGTTTTCTACCCGCTTCCCTTTGTCGTCGTATGAGATCTGGGTGATCTGATGAAACTGTCCGTCGACTTTGGTCTCGTCAAGGGTTTGAACGAGGACGTCTTGCGTAAACGTGTAATGTGAGCGCAGGTCTCTCAGTGCGGTTTCTCGCGCAGTAAATTTCTGAATGAGCTCCTGCGGAGTCATCGACTTCGGCGGCGTGATGTCGAGGATGTCGTTGCCTTCGACGCAATCCGTTTGCGCGTTCGCCTGTGAGAGGAGGGCGCAGGTAATCCACAGAGTCGCTACAAAGAGCGCGACCCGCTCTAGAGTCTTTTTCGTCCTCGGGAACGTGGCCATGGTCCGATCGGGGCGTCGATGCATTCAGCGGAAACATACACCTGCAATGCGCCTTGAGCAAATCTGGGCACACCTCGCCATAGGCGCGATCCCTGGGAGTCCGAAATGCGTTCCCTGAATGTGAAAACTCTTGCACGTTTCTTGATGGATTCATTGTAAGTGATTGATAAACATGTAATTAAGTTTGGAGCGGCGGTTGCACTTGTAGAGTGCGGATTTGGACAAAAACACTATGAAAACTACACTGCTTGGATTCTTCATTCTGTGCGCCGCGGCTGCTTTTGGTCAGAACGCGTCAGTTCTATCCAACGAACCTTCGATCACCCAGTTTAGCCAGCATAATCAGCATGCGGAGTTTCATGCGATGGGAACTGAGCATTCGCTGGTGGGAGGCGCTTCGGACGCCTACAGCTACGGGCAAGGGGAGCAGCCATTGTGGCAGTTCGGCCCGGTTTCTGTCCCGACCCCGTTGGGAGATGTAGCTCGCGCCTACCGCAAAGAAAAGACAGCCGCGAAGAAGGCCGAGTTCGTTTACGAAAAACAGGGTTCCTAGCCTTCGCGATTCGGGGTCAGGCGCGCCATTTGAGGGCGAAGACTGACCCCAGCCTGCCTAAATTCGCTTCTCGTCTGCTGTTTCTTGCTTAAGCCTGCCTTGAATCCTGCCTTTGGGCGGATACACAAAACGATTCCGCCCCCTCCCGCATCTCAGAAAAAGAATTAAAATTCAAAGGACCACTGCTCTCAGTCTGGTGGCATCCGCAGAAGTGATCACTTTTTTCCCGACAAGGGAGGGTTAGCAGGGATGAGGCGCTGCAAAACGCATCTGGTGCAAGTGTGTTTATTTCTTCTGGCTGCGGTTCCGGCCTATTGCCAACGAGGCACCTTTGGTGTCGACGTCGGCCAGACGTCGGATAAGTTCGGCGCACTCTCCGCGGTTTCGGGCCTAGAGGCCGACGTTGAGGGCCAATTTACCGTGTTTCCGTCCAATCCCAAGACTGGACGTCCCGCCATCGTCGCAGGAGGCGAGATCCGTCTGCCTACCGACACCCAGAATCACGCCAAAGAATTCGCGGTATTCGGAGGCCCGAACTTTCAATTTCACGACCTCTCGATTGGGGTCGACGCGCAAATACGGAAGATTTACCTTCCTCCGGCAAATGTCGACAATCAGGTGTTTGTTCGTTACAAGCTGGAACTTCTCGAGATTCCCGTCGTTTTGAAATACAAATTCGGCCCGGCAAAACGGGCTTTCGTCCAGGCCGAGGGTGCGCCGGAGTTTGCTCCGCACTATCGCTCGTCGGGATCACTGTCTCCCTTGCCCCACCCAAATCTGGATCACGGATATTTCGTGCGGGGAAGCGCGGGGTATAACTTTGGGAAGTGGTACGCAAAGGCGACATATGAAACCCGTTACTTCAAATTCGCCGATAATCAAAATAATCCCAACGGGCTCTACAACTGGCGGAGCAACCTCATCACGGGTGGCGTCGGTTTCGTCTTCTGATAGCTCTAGTCAGCTTGCGAAGAGTCCGATCAAATTGAAGCACTAAAAATTGAATACTGGTGGGAGCCGGCGATTTTCTTCAGTTCGGGCCTTTCGACTAGAAGGCGCTCGAGTTGAGGGTTGTGATAGAGCACGTAGGCTGGACGTGGATTGTTGCGGAGGTTTTGGGCGATGTTTTCGAGCGCCCTGCTTAAAACGGATTCTGAAAACGGATTGAAGAGATAGATCACGAGCGGGCCGTTCGGCAAGGGAAACGTGCTGCCGTCGGAGCAGACGGACTCCAACTCAAAACACTTCTGCGATTCGGCCTTGTACCGCGACAAATTCTCCTGAGCGATCCGATTGAGGGCAGGAAGCAGTTCCACTCCTATGATCCGGCGAAACGAGTAGTCGGAAGCCATCAGAATAGTGCGTCCCTTTCCCGAGCCCAAATCCAGAAACGTAAAATCTGCGAAATTAAGTTTCGTCTGCTCACTGAGTTCCGACAGGATTTCGTGGAACAGCGCGGGCTCGGTCGGCTGGTATGGGGAATAAAGAACGCCCAGAAGCCGATCGCGCCAGGCAACGGCGCCGCTCGTCGTGTTAACGCGATAGTCCCAGTCATAATCGGCATCGCCAAATCGCTGGCGAAGGCGCGACGGCGTCGAATCTCGGGCGAATTCCCAGAGCGCCACAAGCAAACCGCGGGTTGCAGCGACGGAGCCGGAGCGAGATGCGAGCTCTCGCCAGTATTGGCGCGCGGCGGGAAAGATTCGAGGTTCGGATGGATCCGATGGCGCCATATGTGGGTTCAGTACCGGAACACATCATACGGAATCCAGCGAAATCACCGGTGCTGATGGATGATGAAAGAAACCTGGTTCCGCGGTGCCTTAAGGGTTGGCGTGGAATTTGGGATGCGCTGGGGGAACGTATCCGGCGGGGAAGCCCTTCTTGATGAAGGGAAAATCGTCGGGGCTCTTTACCTGAATGCGGCCCTCGGCCGTCATTTCGTACGGATTTCCGTCGGGATCGATTGGAACGCTCGGCATATGTTCAGCACGAGCGAGTTCTCCAATACTGATTGGAAGGCGCCCAGTGCGTTCGCCGAAGTGTGTGACCGCGGTTTGCAGATTCGTCACGTCTTCATCGACCTGGATGGAGCGCAGGTGTTCTACCGCGTTCTGCCGGACATTGGGTTCCTGGGCGGAATCGTAGGTCGCGCTCCACAGCATCCGCGCCGTGGCGTAATCCCCAGCGTGTTCGTTCATCATGGCCGCCAGGAGCTTTAGATAGGGATGCGCATTCGGGACGTTCGCGCCGCGGAGAAATACTTCGGCAGCTTTCTTGTAGTCCTTGAGCTCAGTGTAGTAAACGAAACCGAGATTGTAGTAAAGGTGCCAGTTGTCAGGGTTCTGCCGAATCCCGTACTCCATTAGTTCGATGGCGCGGGCGGGTTCTCCAGCACCGTTCGGAGGATTGGGCGCGAGGAAGCTGGCTCCGAACTGATAAGCAATCAGCAAGTGCGGATCAAGCGTGGTAGTGATTTCCAGCAATGGCGCAAGTTCGTTGTAGGTGGTCGCTTGCTCGTAATGGCGATGTCCGAAGTACTGCACGACGCGCGTCCAGTAAATGCAGGCCATCAGTCCGTCAAAACCGAGGCTGGCGCGCTTTACCGCTTTCGGAGAGATGATGTATAGCGAATCTTCCGCGCTGTCAGGAGGCCGCAGTTCGTCAATCCGGTGCAGCGCGAGCACCGAAGCGGCCATCGACACCGTCAGGCACGCCGTAGCGAATACGGTGGTGCGGCGGCGGGACGTCATCGAGACAAGCTCCAATCTGGAATCGGTGCCATCATTTCAGGTTCCTTCGCTCGAAAATCAGGACTGCGCCGCTGAGAGTCATAGCGGTATAGAAAAGCGCGTAGAACGTGTTTTGCAGGATCAGTTGCGCTGCGATCGGCTGCTGGTGAGCCACTGCGCTGATTACATTCAGCGCCGAGAAATTGGGCACCAGATAGGCAGCCGCAGTGACGAACCACCGGGTAATTCCGTGCGTCAGGCTGGCAAAGCCGCGGAGGTCATCGGCAAAGCTTCCAACAATGAATAGTGAGAAAGCGAAAACCGCCGACAACAGCGGAGAAGAGAACGACGAAAAGAGTAAGGCGATCGCGCAAACGATCAGAAATTCCAGAATGATGAAGTAAAGAGCGACCAGGATAAACGCGTCGCTCGCAGCAAACTTGTGGGCCACATAGAGCAGAGCCCCAAAGACGCCGATGGCCATGAAGAATGTGTTAACGGCGAGTGTGCCGGCGAGGCCAAAAAATTTCCCAACCACGAACTCCCAGCGACGTACCGGCCGTGAAAGCACCGTGTACAGAGTTCGCTTTTCGATTTCTTTCGATACCAACCCGATGCCGATGAAGATCGCGATGACGATGCCGAACAACGACACCGCGGTCAAGCCGAGATTAACGACAACCAGACGCTCGATTCCGATCGAGATCTGGCCGACAAAGATTGCGCCGCCCGAAAGCAGGAGGGCGAAAGCGATCAGGTTGTAAAGGACGCGATCGCGGACAGCTTCGCGGAATGTATTCGAGGCGATGGAGTAGATGCGGGCGTTCATGCCAGTGTCCCCGCTGTGGTTTGAGAATGTTGAAGCTTTTCGACGAAGTACGCTTCGAGCGACGTTCGCAGTGGCGTGATCGAGATCAATCGAATCCGCTCGCGACGCAGCGCGTCGATTGCTGCATCCTGCTGCCGTTCAGAGATCACGGCACGCACCTTATCGCCGGAGACGCGGCACTCGGCGCCCATGGCCTTCATTGACGCAGGCACTTGCGTACTCTGCCAGATGATTTCTACTTTCCCTTGGACGTTGGAAGTCAATTCATCCACGGCTCCGACGCCGCGCAATTCCCCTTTGTGAATGATGGCCACTCGGTCGCACAGGGCTTCCGCGTCAGAGAGGATGTGTGTCGAGAAAAATACCGTGGTGCCTTCCTGCTTGAGTTGTTCCATGAGGTCGCGAACTTCACGGCGCCCTAGCGGGTCGAGTCCTGACATGGGCTCGTCGAAGAAGACCAGCTTGGGTTTGTGAAGGATCGCTTGCGCAATTCCGGCGCGCTGCAACATTCCCTTGGAAAATTTCCGCAACTGCACGCCTTTGACTTCAGTGAGACCCACGCGCTGCAGAACTTCTTCAATCCGCCGCTTGCGATCTTTGGCAGGCACTCCGGAAAGCTGTCCGTAGTAGTCCAGCAGTTCGTGAGCGGTCAGATAGTCATAGAAGTACGGCTGCTCGGGAAGAAACCCGATCTGAGCCTTGACCTCGGGTTCCATCCAGTCCCGGCCCAGAATGCGGGCGCTGCCGGCAGTCGGGAACACAAGACCCATCAGCATCTTCAACGTTGTGGTTTTGCCAGCACCGTTCGGTCCGAGGAAGCCGAAGATCTCTCCCTCTTCCACCGTGAGGTGAAGCGGTTGCAGGGCGTGCTTCGGGCGCTTGTGCCAGAAACCCACCATATAAGTCTTTTCAAGCCCAATGATTTCGATCGCGGACATAGTGAATGGAGCCAGAAGTGCGCAAGCAACGCGCACAGAATCGTTAAATCTCAAGCACAATTATAAGCAAGAGTCTCCATTTTTAGACCTCTGACGGGGTTACGACAGTCACTCGAAACCTGCGATGAGGAGCGAACGGGAAACGGTCCGTCCAGTTAATTGTTGAGGAACCACTGAACCTTGTTTTGCGCCTCCGTCCAGTCTTTCGAGGAGCGTTCGGCCTGGGCAAGGGCGGCGCTCGCATCGGCCTGGCGGCCGGCCTTTTGCAATGCCGTGGCTAGCAGCAGGTAATCAAAGTCGCTTGGCGCAGCTATAGCATTTCGGGAAAAGAAGTCGACCGCCGTGGGGAAATCGGACTCGCGATAGGCGAGCAGTCCCAGTCCCATCAATGCGTATGGATCATTCGGGTCAAGTTGCAGTGCCTGAGTGTAAGCCTCTTTTGCTTCGGATTTCTTGCCAAGCTGCGTGTTCGCGATTCCGAGATCGCGGAACGCCATCTCGCGCGCGATGCGGTCGTGGGTGCCCTGAACCACGCGCTGTGCATCCGTGATCGCCCCGTCCACATGGCCGTGACGCAATTCGTAGTCGGCGAAGTACACCACTTGCGTCATTGGATATGCATGCAGTTGCTCGGCCTGGAGATATTGCGCCATGGCCTCCTCGTGCTTGTCCTCTTTTGTCAGAACCTCAGCCAGGTAGGAGTGCGCCATAAAGTTGTGATCCGTCACGCTGAGGGAATATCTCCACAGAGTTTCACTGTCGTGCCAGTAGCTGACTTGCCGGGGAGTAATCACGGCGGCACCTGCTATAGCCAGGCAAGCCGGCACTGCCAGCCAGCGGGGAGAAATTCGCCAGTCTTTGGCCGCTTCCGCCATGGTCCAAGTAGCCATCCAGAAAAGTCCGACAAAGGGAATGTAGGCGTAGCGATCGGCCATCGCCTGATCGCCGACCTGGATCACTCCGATCATCGGAACAAGAATGCCGAGGAACCACAGCCAGCCAACGACGAGATAGCGCTTCTTCGAAACGACGGTGAGGATCGTTACCAACACCAGAAACACGCCCGCGGCCAAACTTTGCGACCAGGAAATAGTATTTCCCGGGTGCGAATATGCGGGCGATAGATGGACTGGCCAAAATGCGTGCCCCACATAGCGGGCGTAGGAAAGCAACGCATTCGCCAAGCGCACAGGAATGGAATAGTCCGCGTCGTGCACGGCGGTGTGTTGCGCGCGCATAGTGAGCAGAGCATCGCCGGCAGCAAGGGCCAGAAAGGGTATTTTTTCCAGCACCAGCCAGCGAAACGTCGCCGGCGCAAACTGGGACGGGCCATCCACGGTTCGGCGCGAACCAAAACGTTGCAGGGGCCAGTAGTCCCAGAGTAGAAGAACGCAGGGAAAGGTGATGACCTGAGGCTTCGCCATCAAGGCGAGCGCGAATAGCGCCGCTACGGACCCATAACGGCGAACGGAGGGACGTTCCGCGTACCAGCTATACGCGATCAGCGCGAGCAGGAAAAACGTCATGCTCAGGACGTTCTTGCGCTCGGAAGCCCAGGCCACGGACTCGACGTTGACCGGATGCACTGCAAATAGAGCGGCGACGATCAAACTGCGCCAGGTAAAGCCTGTCGCTCTTTGTAACAGCAGGAATAAAAGGATCGCATTGAGCGCGTGGATCAGTACGCTCATGTAGTGGTGCCCGGCCGCGTTCTTTCCGAATAGTTGCCAGTCCACGACGTGCGAGAGCCAGGTCACCGGATGCCAATTCTCACAATCGAAAGTCGTCAAAGCCCATTTCAACGTGGCCAGGCTCAATCCGGCGTGGACGCCTTTGTTTTCTGTGATGTATCCGTTGTCGTCGACGTTGATAAAAGCGTTGTGAACAATCGGGCGGTAGACGGCGAGCGTCACGAGAGCGAGAAGCAACGACAAAACCAGAGTGCGCGTGCGTGCAGACGAAAATATTCCCTCGGCAGCGCCGCTGGACTTAACGGTCGGCGCGAGCACGTTCGCAGGCGACACTTCTGACCTCGTTCCCATAACTGAAAATTATAAAAGCTTTGGAGGCTCTGATTGAGCGGGAGTCGATAGGCAGGAGTACTGACGTAACCTGTGCGGGAAAGTTTGAAGCGAGACCGTGCTTCGCAGGGCGTCAACTTCGTGAGAAGAGGCAGGAGAGTTCGATTCTCCTGCCACTCAATGCATCAGTCTTACTGCAGAGCGGTAACACTCGCTGTGCAAGGCGAGGTGATCGTGCCGGTGGAGGATCGTACAACTCCATCCTCGAACGAGCAGAAATACCGCGCTCCGCTGAAATTGGTGTTCTGCGGTGCTGCAATGACGCTATACGATGGCGTCACGCCGGCCACTGCCGGGCTTGCGCCAACGGTCATCGCAAAGGTGTAACCACTCTTCGTGCCACTGGACAGAACGCTATCGATGAAACAGCCGCTGCTGGTCGATGGCACACAGGTCGCTCCGACCGCGCCTCCGAGATAGGGAAGGCTGGTTGCGAAGCCGAGGCCGGGATATGCAGAGTTGTATGAGACCTCGGCAGTATTAATACTGCGAACAGAGCCCACGGCCGAAGATTCGTTTGCCGACACACGCGCACGCGTGAGGGCGGGCACGGCGATCGCTGCGATGATCAGGATAATCGCCACTACGATCAACAGCTCAATTAGTGAGAAACCCTTTTGTTTTCGCATCGGAGTTGGTCCCCTTGCCGTCTGTTCATGTTCCCCGTAAGGAGCGAATGAATCTCGACATTCGTCTCGAGCTACTAATCTGTATGCACCTTGTGGGCCACTGTTGAATTTTTAAGCTTGCTCATAAAGCGCTCATTTTCTGGGGAATAGCGTCAGAGGGAAACGGAGAGAGGGTCAATAGGCTTGTGGAAATACCCCTGCGCGATGACAGTTTTTGTCATTCCGGTTCCGCAGAGTGGCAATGAAGGCCTGGTAAAAGGAAAAGAGCAGCGAACCTTCGTTCGCCGCTCATGTCCTATCCTCGAGTTTCTTTAACGTTAAGTATGAATCGAGACTACTGAAGTGCGGTGGTGGTTGCGGCGCAAGGAGCAGTGATCGCACCGGTCGAAGAACGGACGACGGCATCCTCAAACGAGCAGAAATAGCGGACGCCAGTTTGATTCGCGGTTATCGGCGTTGCGATGATGCTGTAAGACGGCGTGATTCCACCGACCGCTGCGCTGCTACCGATTGCCAGATTGAACTTGTAACCGCTTTTCGTGCTGCTGGAAAGAACGCTGTCGATGAAGCAACCGCTACTGGTCGACGGAACGCACGTGGCGCCCACGGTGCCACCCAGGTAAGGCAGAGAGGTGGCGAAGCCCAGGTTGGAATATGCTGCGTTGTAAGAAATTTCGGCGGTGTTGATGCTACGTACAGAGCCCACAGCTGAGGCTTCATTTGCTGACATGCGGGCGCGCATCAAGTTCGGAATAGCGATCGCTGCGATGATCAGGATGATTGCTACTACGATCAGCAGCTCGATCAGCGAAAAACCCCTTTGCTTCTTCATTATGATCTGGATCCTCTCGGTCGTCGGGTCCCCGCGGGGGCCGGGAATAAAATTGGGCTTGCGATCTAACAGTTCTTTAATATGCATGTTCCGTGCCGATCTGAAGCCTTCGGTGCCGACCCTTAGGTGGCTGATTCTAAAGGGCATCAACTGAAGGGGAAGATTAGAAAGCCGACATTCAACTGCAAGGTGACATTTTTTGGCAGTTTCAGGGCGCGGAATGGCAACGCGGAAGTCCTACCGGCAATAGGACTTAAGGGATGTCACCGATGCGAGCCGGGCTCAGTTCAGTTGCTCCGGCTCGCGCTCAGGCGCTAATGCTATTGGAGCGCCGGGGTGGTTGCGGCGCACGGCGCGGTAATGGCGCCGGTCGAAGACCGTACGACGGCATCTTCAAAGGAGCAGAAATATCGGACGCCCGTTTGGTTTGGGGTCAGGGGCGTAGCCAGAATGCTGTAAGAGGGAACCATGCCTCCAGCCGCCGCGCTGCTTCCAACTGTCAGCGAGAACACGTAGCCACTCTTAGTGCCTGTGGACAGAACGCTATCGATGAAGCAACCGCTGCTGGTCGATGGAACGCATGCCGCTCCTGCCGGCCCACCGAGATAAGGCAGCGAAGTAGCGAAGCCTAAGTTTGAATACGCCGCATTGTAGGAAATCTCGGCAGTGTTGATGCTCCGAACGGATCCCACAGCCGATGCTTCGTTCGCCGACATGCGTGCACGCATCAAGTTCGGAATTGCTATGGCTGCGATGATCAGAATGATAGCCACGACGATCAGCAGCTCGATGAGCGAGAAACCCTTTTGTTTACGCATTATGATTTAGTCCTCTCGATTTTCGGGTTCCGGTGGAGGGAGTCCAAGGCCGGTTCTTCCGGGCGCGAACGGTTAGATGCTTAGGTTCGGCTAATTTCCCTTCTTTTGCCGACACCTATAATGAGCCAAATTTCGGCACATTACCATTACAGAATGATCGAGAGGCAGGACCTTGCAGCGGAAATCGGCTAGGGACGGGCGTTTCGGCGTTCCAGGCGGAGAGGATTAGGGCTTACAAGTCCTTTGATGACAGCGCTATCACGGTGAGGCGGCCCAAAAAACTAAGGAGCAGCGAACTTGCGTTCGCTGCTCCGGCTTTGTACCCTCCCCCAGGTACTTCGCCAAAACTAAGCCACGATTACTGCAGGGCCGTGGTGGTCGCGGCGCAAGGAGCGGTGATCGCGCCGGTTGAAGAACGGACGACCGCATCTTCAAACGAGCAGAAGTAGCGGACACCGGTCTGGTTCGGCGTCAGAGGCGAAGCGATGATGCTGTAGGAAGGCACAACGCCACCCACGGCTGCGCTGCTGCCAACCGCCAGTGCAAACACATAACCGCTCTTGGTGCTGGACGACAGAACGCTGTCAATGAAGCAACCGCTGCTGGTCGACGGAACGCAAGCCGAGCCCACAGCGCCGCCCAGGTAAGGCAAAGACGTCGCGAAGCCCAGGTTCGAATACGCGGCGTTGTAAGAAATTTCAGCAGTGTTGATGCTGCGGACGGAGCCCACGGCCGAAGACTCGTTGGCTGACATACGCGCACGCATCAAGTTCGGAATAGCGATTGCTGCAATGATCAGGATGATTGCCACCACGATCAGCAGCTCAATCAGCGAGAAACCCTTCTGTTTACGCATCTCGATTTTTCCCTCGTTTGGATCTATTTTGAATTTGTCTGGTCACGTATGACGCAGTCGGCATGATATTGGCACTTGCCGGGCCAAACTCGCTAGTTACGTAAGTTCCAAGGCTCCGTTCTGAAAAGCTTTTGTTTTCATTAGCGCCCCAAACTTCCGAGTGCGTTTTCGACGCTTTTGACCCCAAAGATTGCCAAATTATGTCGGACTCTCCGCCACTTTCTGTCAGAACGCCGGGGGCCGGCTATGTGGTTATGGAACGTAGAAAGATCGTGTTGATTTCCGCTAATCCTGGATCTTCTTTTGGAGTGGGTCGCGATGACGCGATGGAGGATCAGAACCGTTCTACGGAAAGCGCCCGGGCCGCCTGCTCGGCGGCAGCCCGATCATTGGAAAGCTTGAGTCCTTCATCACGGGCCCTCGCCGCCTCCGGGTGGTGGCCGGCGAGGTCGAGCACGCGGCTGAGTTGCAAGTATCCTTCGGCAGTCGGCTGTAGCTCGATAGAGCGCGAATAATCCTGGATTGCTGAATCGAATTGGCCCTCGTCAGATGCCAGCTTTCCCAGTTGCAGCCAGACGTTAAATCGCGTCGGATCAAGTTGGAGCGCGCGTGTGAAACTCTGCTGCGCCCTCGCGTAGTCCCCTGTTTGACGATAGGCCGAGCCGAGATTGGTATAGGTATTGGCCAGGAGCCCGGGATTACTGGTGAGTTTGACTGCAGTTTCGTATTGCTGAATCGCCTCTGGCAGGCGGCCGTTCTGATGTAGATATGTGCCCATATCCGCGTGGGAAAGCGGGTCATTCGGGGCGATGGCCGCAGCGCGTTGAAAGTGAAGGAAGGCTTCGTCTGGCCGATCCGCTTGAATCAGCGCTCCGCCCAAGCCGTTTTCCGCCGCGAAATTGTTCTGTGTGACGTCCAAGGTGTGAGACCAGAGTGAGATGCTGTCTTTCCAATAACCGATTTGTCGGTAGCTCACGATGGAGAGAATGCATAACACGACTGCGGCCGCACTTGCCTGCAAATAGGCCTTGCTCGGGCTCCGCGCACTAATCTCGGCAACGCCCCATACTGCGATCACAAAAATGCCAATCAAGGGAATGTAGACATATCGATCCGCCATGGCTTGGTCTCCAACCTGTACCAGACCGATGACGGGTACAAGCGTCCCGAGAAAGAAAAGCCATCCCACAATCAAGTAGCGGGACGCACGCAATTTCAGGAATGCGAGGCTCGCAATCACGAGCAGTGCGGCTGTGGAGGCGACTTTCCAAAGTGCCAGCGAATTGCCGGGATGCGGGTAGATGTTCGCCAGATGCGCTGGCCAGAAAGCCTTTCCGAGATATGCGGCGTACGAGTAGATGGCGTTTTCCAGGCGAACGCCGAAAGGGAATCGTTCGAAAGTTGTAACTGCTCCAGCTTTGCGTTGCGCTACAACCGTGATGATGCAGTCGGCAGCCGATATCAAGAAGAGCGGAAGTTTTTCGATAACAAGCCTCGAAGCAGACGCTTGCGGAAAACTGAGAGCGCCTTCTGACTTCTCTGACAAAAACCGGTTCAGAGGCCAATAGTCCAAGAGCAACAATACAAAGGGAAGCGTGACCAGCATCGACTTCGACGCCAGTCCTAGAGCGAACAGGACGACGATCGCGACATACCGTTTCACTCCGGGCTTTAAGGCGTACCAGCCATAGGCCCCGAGCGTCATCAGAAAGAACGTCGTACTGAGAACATTCTTTCGCTCCGAGATCCATGCGACCGATTCCGCGTTGAGAGGATGCACCGCGAACAATGCGGCGACCACAAAGCTAGCTCCGAGACGCCCCGTTGCAAGCGCCAGAAGCCAGAAAAGGAGAACAACATTCAACGCATGGAGTAACACGCTGGTGAAATGGTGGCCGCCTGCATTCAGGCGAAACAGATCATAGTCAAGTGCATGCGAGAGCCACGTGACGGGATGCCAGTTGGCGTAGGTTGAAGTGAACGCCCACGTGACTGTATTCCACGTTATTCCAGCGCGGACGTGAGGGTTCTGAAGCACATACATACCGTCGTCGTAATTCAGAAAGGCAAAATGACTGGTTTGTCCGTATAGCAGCAAAACGGCGGCGAATAAGAGAAGTGAGAGAACAAGACGCCGTTTCTCTACAGAATCGAACAGCGCCGGTCGCGAAGCGCGCGACGAGATGGTCGATTCACCGGGGTTGGACGGCATGATGATTCATTTAACCATAGGGAAGATGAGCTCAATGCAGCAGCGAGGCACCAAGGTAATCCCGTTTCGCGCAGTGTTCGCGGCGTAATCCCATGAGGTTTCCTGCTCGCCGACCTTGGCTTCCCGTAGAATGTCCCGCGAGTTCCGTAATCGATCCTTCATGACGAACGATCCCAACCCGCTGCAAGTCGACTCTGATATATCTCGCGCCTGGACGCTCTCCTCTGCTCTCTACACCTCTGCCGAGGCTCTCGTTACTGAAAAGGGGAAAATTTTCTCCCGAAGCTGGCAAGTCGTCGGACACGCTTCACAGGTAGCGAATCCCGGCGACTACTTCACTACAGAACTGGTGGGAGAACCGCTACTGCTGGTCCGCGGCTCCGATGGCAAACTGCGGGGTTTCTACAACGTGTGCCGCCACCGCGCCGGACCTCCTGCGGAAGGATGCGGATCGCGCAAACTCTTCCGTTGTGGCTATCACGGATGGACTTACGGTCTGGACGGCGCCCTCATCAGCGCCACCGAGATCGAGGGAGTCGAGGGATTTCGCCCGGAGGATTTTGCGCTTGCGCCGGTACGAGCCGAGGAATGGTTCAATCTTGTTTTTGTGAATCTCGACCCGCAAGCACCGCCGCTGCGAGAGAGTTTGGGAGAGTTGGTGCCGCAGGCCGAGAAGTTTTCGTTTGCGGAAATGGAGCTCTTTGAGCGCCGGACGTACGACATGAAGTGCAATTGGAAAACGTATGTGGACAATTATCTTGAGGGATATCATCTTCCGAGTGTCCATCCCGGACTCAATCGCGAACTCGATTACAACGCATACGTCGTCGAACCATATGCCCGCCACGTGCGGCAGTTCAGCCCCATTCGCAGACCGCAGGCGGGAGATGCAACGCCGAGGCGTTATCAACAAGCCAGCGAGCAGTTAACCACGGATTACTTCTGGATCTTTCCCAACTGGATGCTGAACTGTTATCCCGACAATATTTCATTGAACATCGTTCTGCCGCTCGAACCGGAGCGCTCTCTCGCAATCTTTGAGTGGTATTTGCCCGTGAAGGACCACGCTATTCCGGCCGCGAAGGCTTCTGTAGATTTCAGCCACCAGATTCAAATCGAGGACGTCGCCATTTGTGAAGTCGTGCAGAAGAACCTGCGCTCGCGCAGTTATTCGCGCGGGCGGTTCAGCGTCAGCCAGGAAAAGGGCGTTCACGCATTCCATCGCATGTACGCAGAAATAATGGCTCGCAGCTAGTCTCTCCGAATCGCTTCCGGTGGCCGAAAACCACCACTCTTGGTTGAGGTCGGCCAATCTCGCAGCCTACTCGTCGCTGCCACTTATTTCGTGACTGAAAACAAAACACTTACGCCTAGGGAATCTCGTGTTCTTTGGCATGGCAGTTGCCATTCAATAAGCGGAATCATATGAGGATTTTCAAGGCAGCTTCGGTGACGAAGAGGTGGGTTATGACGAATGGACTGATCGCAAAATCGGCAATTCTGGTTTTCAGTTTGTCGGGCGCTCTGTCTTTAGGCGCATTGGCGCAAACAACCGACCCTGGCCCCGGTCCCACGGACCAACCGAGCGCTCCGATGGAGGTCGGGCAGGAACAGCCGCAGGATTCCCAGCCAGCGGGTCCGCAGGCCCCGGACATGCAGAACTCCAACGCACAGCCGACCGAAGCACAGCCGGGAGGGCCATCGGGTGAAGGTCCGGCGAAGACTGATCAGGGTGTGGCTCGCATCAGCTTGATTCACGGCGATGTTTCGACGCAACGCGGCGATTCTGGCGACTGGTCCGCCGTGACATTGAATCAACCCGTCATGAGCGGTGACAAAGTTTCCACAGGCGATAATGCTCGTGCCGAATTGCAACTCGACTTCGCGAATACACTTCGCCTGGGCCCGGGCTCGAAAGCCAATGTGGCGAATCTGACCCACAAGAATATTCAAATCCAATTGGGGCAAGGCATCGCGAACTACTCCGTTTCTAAGGAGAGTGAAGCCGAACCTGAGATCGACACTCCGAACGTTGCCGTGCATCCTGCCCATAAGGACGGGATATTTCGAATTGAAGTGCGTCCGGATGGCGACACGATCGTGATTGTGCGGCAGGGCGAAGCGCAGATTGCGACGCCGCAGGGCAGCACGGAAGTGCGCACCGGTGAAATGGCGACCGTGCGTGGCAACGCCGATTCAGCGCAATACAAGATTTCTCCAGCTCCGGATCGTGATGATTGGGATCGCTGGAATAGCGACCGCGACCACATCATTCGCGATGCTAGTTCGTGGCGTCATACGAATCGCCGCTACACGGGCACGCAGGATCTCGATGCCTACGGCAATTGGCAGAATGTTCCCGACTACGGCGATGTGTGGGTTCCGAACGAGCCGGGCGATTGGGCTCCTTATCGGAACGGCAACTGGGTGTACGAGCCTTACTACGGATGGACGTGGGTAGGCTACGAGCCATGGGGATGGGCGCCTTATCACTATGGACGCTGGTTCTGGTATGGCCGTTCGTGGGCGTGGTGGCCGGGTCCGGTATATGCCGGCTATAACCCGTTCTGGGCTCCTGCGTACGTTTCCTTCTGGGGCTGGGGCGGCGGCTTTGGATTCGGATTTGGTTTTGGCGGCTGGGGTGGATTCGGCTGGCTGCCGCTGGGACCGTGTGACTGGTTCCATCCGTGGTGGGGTGGATATCGTGGACGATTCGGCGTGTTCGACGCCCGCTTTGGCAACTTCGGGCGCTACGGTGGATTCTCTCCGCTACATGGCGGGACGCGATTCTCGAACGTGAATAACCTCCACAACGATCACGTGTTCCGTGCGATGTCGACCGTCAATGCGGGACATTTCGGAGCGGGCCGAGTCAACGCTACGGCAGCTACTCGCGAACAAATCGGCGGAGCGCGCATGATGGCGGGTAATTTGCCCGTAGTTCCATCGCGTGCAAGCTTGTCTGCCAGTGGACGCGCGGCCGCACCTTCAACGATTCGCAATGGCGGATCGGAACGTTACTTCGGAACGCACAATAACCTGTCGCGACCCGCCTCGTTCCAGCAAGAAACTACTGGTTTGCGGCAGTCGATGCAGCAGAGCCATGTGGGAGCAGTTCCCGCAGGCGGACGAACGAGTAGTGATGTTGCGGCGCGAGGTGGCAACTCGAACGAGCGGCCGAGCGCGGGCATCCAGGGAAATCGGGAAACGGGCAATGTCGGCAGCCGGAGCGCTTCGCCAGGGCCTTCGGCCGTGCAAAATGGCAATCGTGGAGGATCGGGATCGTTTAATCCTCCGACAAACGCGAATCACTCCGCCGAAACGGCACATGGCACGGCGTCTCAGCCGGTCGATCGCGGCGGATTCCGTCCCTTCACCCCGCCGCCCAATAGTTCGGCAGCTCGCGGTGAATCGGGGGCATCATCGGCCCGCGGCAGCACTGGCAGCGGTAATTATTGGAACCGCACCGCTCCCAGTTCCATGGGGCAGCGCAGTTACGGGTCAGCCGGTGGCTATGGTGGCGGATCGCGTCCGCAACTCGATATGCGGCAGCCGATCGTGCGAGGCCCGTCTTACGGCTCGCGCGGCGAATCGGGCACCTACGGCGGTTATCGCGGAGCGCCCAGCTATGGTGGATCGCGAAGCACGCCTAGTTATGGCGGGTCGCACAGCGCACCGAGCTACGGCGGTGGAAGTCATGCCCCGAGCGGCGGTGGCGGTCATTCCGCTGGTGGAAGTAGTGGTCACGCGAGCAGCGGTGGCGGAGGTGGCCACAGCAGCGGTGGTGGACACCGGTAAGCCTTCAGACGTTTGTTAGCCGAGGCTGTGTCGAATAGCAAGTTGATGTAAACGAAGTGAAGACAGAGGCGAGGGAGGCGTGCTCAACGGCACGCCTCTTCTCTTTATGGCT
Source organism: uncultured Acidobacteriota bacterium (assembly GCA_963787685.1). Lineage (GTDB taxonomy): Bacteria > Acidobacteriota > Terriglobia > Terriglobales > Acidobacteriaceae > Sulfotelmatobacter. The sequence goes on along the minus strand of CAWBED010000012.1, from coordinate 129,800 downwards.
GGTCAACGTTACGGTCTTGCGTAAGCAGGACTATCTGGCTCCGGCCGGTCGTAGTCGCGCCCGTATTTGTTCTTGTGCGCCACGGTCACGTCCGATTCCGCGAGCGTGAAGCTTCCGATGGACGCGTCGTCCGGCGCGACTGTGATCTCGCGAGTAAGGGCGCGCAATGCATCCGGCGCCACTGCTGAGTGAAAAATCTGCACTTGATAGCGCCCAGGTGGAACACTCGGAATGCTGAACTCTCCGCGCACATCCGACACAGCGTAATAGGGCGTAGCCAGAGCGATTACGACAGCACTCATTTGCGAATGAATATTACAGAAGATGAACGAGATCCCGGGCTTGTCGAACTTCACGAAGCGTGTGGTGCCGCCCTCATAGAGGCCAAGATCAAATCGCTTCCCATCGAACATCGAAAACACGTTATGAAAGAAAGGGTCGCGGTTTGGAAACTCAACCTTTCCGCCGGCTGGAATCACGATCAGCGAAGGATGAAAGGTCTTATCCCGCTGTACTAATTGTGGGATCTCGGAGGGTTTTTGCACTGGTGGATCGACGGCGATCCCAACCGGCGTCAGCCAAACGACAGCCTTGGAAGCATCTTTGAGGCGGTGGCCACCACGTGTCAGATCCACATGCGCTCGCAGCGGCTGCTGCGAGTGGGCGCAGACCGTAGTCAGCAGGAAGACGCACAACAGCGCGCGGTCAATTGATCGGGGCTTCAAAAGAGGATCCCCACAGAAAGATTGACCTGGTTGGTCACGGTACTGCTGCTGTAGATGGGAAATGTTTGAAGTCGGCGAAGCTCAGCCGAAAGCACAAGATCGGAGCGTGGTCGAAACACGATGTTCGCAAGCGCGCCGCGATTTCGTCCGAGGATTGGACCGAAATTATTCTGATCAGAGGCAAATCCTCGCACATCTCCGGCGAAGGCGTTGTCTTCGGAAACTACGCCGTTCAATTCCACTTTGGGAGTCAACCGGAATTTCAGCTGTGTCCATCCACCCACGGAGTCGAGCCCACGAATGGGAGTGAATCCAGAGGTTGGATCGCCTCCATAAACGATGGAGGTGCCGATCCCACCACCCAGTCCTCCAATGCCTCGTCCGCGATAAAACTCCCCGGAGAGTCCGAGGCGCGGAGCGAGCGGAATTTGCCAATCCGCCATAGCGGCCCAGGCATCGACGGTGCGTCCCCAACTCCAGTCCTGACGGCCGTAGTATCCGGCAACGCCAAAACTCAATGGGCGCTCTTGCACCGTGCGGGACCATGCGGTGCGGAGCGCATACGCCGGTTGCCCGGATTGCTCTCCGGCCTGCGCGGAACGGTAGAAGGGATTGGTGGGATACTCCCAGTCGAGGTTGTCGAGAACGCCAGCCTGCATGGTGACGGTTTGCTGATCGGAAAAGTTGAACCGGTGCTCCACACGCAGTTGGGGCGTCCATCCCCAGAGGTTTCCGGCAAAAGCGAAAGCGGGGGTTGCAAGTGAAGCAAAGGAAGTTGGGGACAGCGGCGAGATAAACAGAGAATCCTGTCCCGCGATTACGGAGGTCTGTTCCCAATCCAGGCGCAAGTTCGCAGTCTGTAGGCGGACGATTCCGAAATTCACTCCATTGCCAGTGGCTGCGAAGCCTCCGGAGAAATCCATTTGCACATCCGCCGAGGTTTTCGCACCAGCGAGGTTCGGACCGAAAATCTCTAAGCCGATCTCTGACTGCCGCAAGGTAGCTCCGAGAGTGGTCGACGACGCTCCTGGAGCGACCGGTTCGGAATAGCTGGGAAAGTCCAGGTTGTCGGATCCCCCGACATTTCGGAATGCATTCATCAAAACAATTCCATGGAGGCGGGCGCGGTATTTCGAAGCCGTTTCGACTTTTGTCTGATATTGTTCGTCAATCTTGGAGCCGATGAGAGAAGTGGACTCTTCAAGCTTTTGCACGCGTTCTTCGAGTCCGCCCCCGTTGTTGGTCGCTGCCGCAGCGTCCGCATTCGGTGCCGGTTCGGTTGCATGCTCGCCCGAAGCGGACTGGGTTACTTGAGCGTCCGCAGGAACCGCTGGGTGCTCGAGGAGAGCCCGCGTCGCCTGGAGATCCTGGCGCAGTTGATGCATCTCGGCCCGCGACTGAGCGTTTTCGGCGCGCATCTCTTCCACCATACTCCGCAGTTGGCGGACCTGATCTTGGAGATCGTGCACCGCGCCGGCAGTGTCGCCCGAAGGCGATGTCTGCGCGCTCTGCGCTGTGCCATAAAGATTGAACAAGACGAAAGCGGCAACTACCAGTGCCGTCCCACGTATTCCTGGGATCGAATGACTCTTCACGCCGTCCTCCTGCAGTTTCCGGCGTCCGGGCACTGGTGAAGATTTAGGGTCGTGCCTACGGACCCGGACGCGAAATCGAATCCCGACTGGCACCGTCCTGGTGCGCCGGCACAAGTGAAGCCACCTCCACGTTGTTCTTGCCTGAGGCGCGGAAGCCCTCCTTCACCCGCCCAGGCAACACGATTCGAAAGATGGTCTTGGCTTGCGCGGTGCGCTCTACAAAGACTTCGCCGCCATGATCTTGAACAATCTTTTGTACGACCGCCAACCCGAGTCCCGTGCCATTCTCTTTGCCGTAACTGACAAACGGGTGAAATAAGCGCTCGCGGATGGAATCAGCGATGCCCGGACCGTTGTCCGCCACTGAGATCGTGATGGCGCCCGACGCCTCGCCAGCGGTTACCTCAACCTTTCCAACCCCAGCCGGAGCAGCCTCGCAGGCATTGAGCAGCAGGTTATAAAGGGCTCTTTCCAGCTTGCGTTGGTCAAACCATCCTGAAACCTGGGAGCCGCAAATAACGTCGATGGAGCGGGTGTGGTGGCGAGGATGCAGGCGCACGGCTTGTACTGACCGGTGTAGGGTCTCCGCAACATTTCCGACGGCCGGATTCAAGGACTCTCGCGTTCGAGCGAACTCGAGCAGAGAATCGATGAGATCCGTCATCAGATTCACGCCTGTCCGTACTTCCTGGTACAACTCCTCGCGCTGGACTGGGGTCAAATGGCTGTCGCAAAGGAATTCAGAATTTGCGACGATAGCGGCAAGAGAATGCCGCAAATCGTGCGATATGGAACTTGCCATGCGCCCGATAGTGGCCAGTTGTTCCGATTCCAGCAGATCATGCTGGCTTTTCAGCAGGCTGGCGCGCATACGATCAAAAGCACGAGTCAACTCCGCGACCTCATCGCCTCCGCGGGAATCGAGCGGATGGTGAAAGTCGCCGCCTTCCAGAGCGCGGACGCCTTCAACGAGGTTGCCCAGTGGCCGCGTGAAGGTATGCGAGACGAAGAATACCAATCCGCTTCCCACGACGATGGCGGCCAAACTCAGAAGTAAGAGATAACGATTCAGTTGGTCGACAAACTTGGTCGCCTGGTCGTAAGAGCCGAGTACGTTGAGCCGAACCGGTGTTGTCCGCGAGCCCGACAATTCGAGAGAGGCCGCGAGAAATCGTTCTTTGCCGATTTCGATGTCATGAGGCTCTTCTTGGACCGACCCCGTAATCAGCGCTTGAATATTCTGTCCCTGAACCTGGGAGGGAGGCAGCGTGGTAGCAACGACTTCGTCTCCGCACGAGAACGCAACCTGGCTGCCGGCGACTTTGCTTACTTCCCCTGCCAGCCGGTCGTTGATCTCGTATCCGATGACCAGGAACCCGAGCAGAACGCCGTCCGTTCGGGAGCCGCGATAAATAGGCTCGATAAACGTTTGATACAGGTGATGACCGCCTAACCACCAGTGGCTTGTTTCCCCACGATCTTCGTCGAGGGATTGCTGAAAATATTTCTCCGCGGCATCCTCGGTGAAACCCGGCGTCTTAGTATGCAGCGCGACCACTTTCCCTCCGCGATCGACCAGCACAAAGAGGTCGCTGTTCGCGATGTCGGAGACATCCCGCGATGCGTCCTGGATGGTGAGCGCATCCGGTGCGCCCATGATCGAACGCGTGATGGGAAGATCCGCGAGCAGCGCCACATCGCTGGTCAGCATGGTTTCGCGCTCATGGCGAAAATCCTGGAACGCGGCGACGGAGTTGCGCAGATTGACCGCTATGCTCTGGCGGACGTTTCTCTCGACGCTTCTTCTTACCAGCAGGAGGCTCGTGGTGGTGAGCCCCGCGGTAATCAGCAGCATGGAAAGCAGAAAGCGGGTGCGCAGCCGGAGTCGCGGCACAAAGCGGCCAGACTCAGCCGAAGATGAACTTCGCGCGGGTTCAGAAAGCGGCGTCACGATATCAGCGAACGAATTTATAGCCCATACCGTGGACCGTGCGGAAATGTACCGGGCTCGATGGGTCTCTCTCCAGCTTCTGTCGGAGTTTCAGGATGTGGTTGTCGACTGTTCGGGTCGAAGGATAATTCTGGTAACCCCACACCTCGTTCAACAATTCATCACGGCTGATCACGCGGTCCGCGTTCTGCACCAGAAACTGGAAAGTCTTGAACTCCTGGGCAGTTAGGACGACAACATTGCCGTCACGCTTAACTTCCATCTTCTTGAAGTCCGCGGTGATCCCGTCGAAGCTAACCAGTTGCAGGTCGGGCGTGCGCGCAGTATGACGCAGTGCTGCCCGGACTCTCGCAAGCAGTTCGCGCGGGCTGAACGGCTTGGTTACGTAGTCGTCCGCCCCTAATTCGAGCAGCAGAACTTTGTCCGAGACGTCGCTGGCGGCGCTGAGGACAACGATCGGCAGCGTAGGCGCCAGGGCCTTAATTTCCTTACAGACGTCGCGTCCTGAAATTTTGGGAAGACGGAGATCGAGGACGACGGCGGCTGGCGCGGCGGACTGGAAACTCTCGATGGCCGATTTGCCGTCGGACTGAGTCTCGACGGAATACCCCTCGGTCTCGAAAAGCCGTCGTAAAGCTTTTTGCACGGCTGGATCGTCTTCGACCACAAGAATGCGGCCGTTCGGTTTGAGCGCTGGTGCCGGATTCACAGTTCTACCGGCTGAAAGTGGAGTGGCAAGGTTCCCCATAACGATTTTCCTATTTGTTGATTCGGGGGAGAGCTTCCAAAACCCGCCCTGGATGGCCCCATCTGGAAGCGACTCGACTCTTGCAGCTTACATCTCTTTGCCTGTAATTATGCTCCTATCCGGGCTTTTTGACATATTTTTTACAATATAAAATCGGTGTAAAAAGTGGATGCGGCAGGTGACTTGCATAGGGAAACCCTGCTATTGCTCCGGACGAATTCCGCTAGAATTGATCGCTTGCCGCTCTCCCATCTCGATAACCTCGTCGTCGTTCTTGTGCGCCCGCGCAATCCGCTGAACATTGGCGCCGCCGCTCGCGCCATGACCAATTTTGGCTGTCGTCATCTGCGGTTGGTAAATCCTTACAAACTGGCGTTTCGCGAAGCTCGGTCGGCGGTGGGTGCAGCGCATGTCTTGCAGGACGCGGAGGAGTTCAAAACGGTTGCCGAAGCCGTTGGAGATTGTTCTCTCGTGGTGGGAACGACAGCGGTGCGCGATCGCAGCCTGCGGCAAACCGTTCGGAAGCTGGATGACCTTGCTGCTGGTCTGGTTCGGACTGCGCTCAAAGATGGTCGAGCCGCTCTTCTGTTCGGCTCGGAAAAGATCGGACTCACCAACGCAGACTTCAGCCACTGTCATTGGCTTATGACGATTCCGACTCACGCCGACAATATATCGATGAACCTGGGGCAGGCGGTGGCTGTCTGTTTGTATGAAATGGCGAGGGCGACCTCCGCTGTTCCGGTCGAAGAGAAGGTCGAACTAGCAACTGCAGGTAAAGCCGAGCAGATTACTGAACTGCTGTTCGAAGCGCTACGAATCAGTGGATATGTGAAGCCGGGGACTGACAAGATGTTTGAAGAGAAAACGCGGCAACTCATTCTTCGATTCAAGCTCGAAGACTACGATGCCAAGCTTCTCTTAGGGATGGTCCGACAGATGGTCTGGAAATTGAAATTGCCCACCAAAACCTAGCGAGTCTGCCGTTGTGCTGAAGCCTGACTGCCACCGCGTCGCAACCGGAACTGCAAAAGCCAAACGCTCGCTGTCGGCTGTCCATTCACTGTAGGCGGGGAGAACTCCCATTGCTGCGCCGCTCTTAGAACCCGTTCGGCGAAGTAGCGGCTTGGGCCTGCAGATTTTAGCTTCGCGGATGTCACTTTTCCAGAACCGTCTACTTCCACTTGCGCGACGATCTTGATGGTGCCGCGAATCGTGTGCTCGGCGCTTTGAGGAATATCAGGCATCACCTGACGCACGACAGCGCCGTTTGGAGTCGCGGAGTTCTTTGTCGATACAGCCGGTTGTGAAGCAACGGGGGAAGGAGGAGGCGGCGTTGCCGGAGAATTCTGCTGTGTTGTTACCTCAGAAGTCTGAGCAGGTGTCTCCTTGCCGCGAGAACGCATGAGTCCCCACACCACCATCGCGGCGACTACCACCAAAGCCAGCCCGATGAGAATCGGTCGAGTTTTTCCGGATGATTCCGCAACTGAAGCCATCTCTGGCTCAGCCGGCATGGAGCGGGCGGCGGGCTGCAAACGCGCGCGAATATCGGCGATCGAGCAGCGCCGCTTTGGATCAAGGTGCAGGCACTCTCTTGCGATGCCCTGAAACGGTTCGGGAATGCCTCCGGGCAGACCCGGATCACTTTGCGATCCCTGGGTCGTTCCAGCGGGTTTCTGGGTCAGCGCGGCAATGATGGTCACGCCAAGAGACCATACGTCGCCTTCCGGCGAGATTGTGCCCGTGGAAGTTTCCGGCGCGTCGTAGACGCCCACCATTCTGCGGGTCGGATTCGGTTCACCGGCCGAAGTGACCGAGTCGGCGGAAAGCTTGATTTGATCTCCGACTGCCAGCGCGTTCGACGGTTTAATCCGTCCATGCACGAATCCGTTGCCGTGAAGATAGGAGAGGCCGTCGAGCATCGGAACCAGCATCTCGGAGACTTCGCCGGGAGTCAGCGGCCGCTGCGGTAGGATCTGCGAGAGATCTTCCTCCGCATACTCCATTAACGCGTATACGACAGGTGTGCCGTTGAGCTGAGTGCGTCCCGCCTCAAAGATAGAAATCAGGTGAGGATGAGAAAGTTTTTCCGCTGCCCGCAGGCGCGTGACTTCCCGCTCTGCCTCCGGCCCATCGGCCTCGATCAGTTTGATGGCGGCTTTCCCGGATGTCGTTCCCGGCCTTGTGGTAAGAAAAACGGCACTGTGATCCGAGCCGCCCAGCCACTGTTGAAGCGGATACTTTCCGCTCACCACGCGGCCTTCCCAGGTTTTCCATGCCTCGGTTTTGTTCATCAGGGCTCCGGCGAACCATCATTCTATGCCATTCGCCGGAGCCCGTCATATCGAGTGCATTTACCGACTGTGCTCACTCCGATTGCCCTTAGCGGCTCTTGTAACTGAAGGTCACCTTTGTTTCTTCATCCAAAACGAGCGGCCGCACAAAGCTGAACGAAGTGCCCATGCGCGGCACATCCACCGGAATCGGCAACACTCCCGCAACTCTTTTTTGGAGGTTCAAGACATTGACTGAGGCCTGCGCCTGCTGTGGAGCGTTCTTTGGTAGCTGCTCCAATGCTGAGAAATTGCGTCCAGTCGTCGGCAAAGTCTCGGCGCTCACCTCAACCGTCTCCGCGACGGACCCGACGTTCAAACCGAAGCTATATAAAGATGGCCGTCCCGCGTCGTAGTTGGCATCGCGCACCGTTGTCTGGAAACCCGGAGATTCGGCCTGGATCTTCACCTGTCCTGTCGGTACGTTGGATACAACCCATCGTCCCTGCTGATCGGTCACGGTTGTCATGTTGAATCCTGTCGCAGGTTCGCGGACCGTCACGCGAGCGTTCGCGATGACCGCCCCAGAGGGATCAGACAGAATTCCACCCACTTGTCCGGGAAACAGATTGGCCATCGTCACACTGCTCGCTGAAACGGCAACGCTGTCTGCCGGATATTGATAAGCAACAGTGTCGGCTCGGAATGCTGGTGGCACGAGATTCGACGCAATCACGTCCCCACCGAAGTCTTTCACCTTGTATTGCTCCGGCAGAAACACTTCCCAACTAAGCATGCTGATAGGAATATCCATATTTGGAAGGCTCAGTTCCGCACCACCTTTCTTTGCAAAGGGTGCGCCCGAGTGCATGAACACGAACGAAACCGTGTAGGAATCAGTCGGGCGGAATCCCGACCGCAACAACGGCACTCGGTTTCCATCGGCGCCTTGCACCGGCTTCACGGGTTCACCGGCGACATCGGCCGACAGAATGACTGCACCCGCCGGCAGCGCAACTTTCAAGAACGGCTGCGCTTGATTTTTCAGGATCAACTTGACCTCGGTCAGCGACTTGCCCTCCGATGTCACTAGCGTTGTGACCACTGCGCTCTCCGCCACGGCAGCGAGCACGCTTCCGTCAGGGAAGCGAACCCAGTCGAGTGCCAGCGTTGGATTCTCATCCGGCTGGCGGTGATAGCGAAACGCCGCTTGCGGAGGGAAGTGCGCCAGCGAGCGCAGATACGGATTTGCTTCGGTTACGTCCATTCGCTTGAGGCCTCCCCCTTCTTTGGCAGTGATCTCCATCGTGCCCGCGCCTTCGACGAGGACTTCTCCGGTCTCGCGTTGTGCCCCTTTGAATCGCAGGAATGGCGTGTCGGCCTTCGCATCGTGGATCGATCGCTCCATCGAGATGAGAAATTCATGTGAGCGTTGGCTTGGCGCGTTCACCTTCAGCGTCATCACTCCAGATTGTGTTTCGGCTGAATCGAGGGTTGCTCCAGTCACGCCAGTGACTTCATATCCGGCAGGCAATTCCACTTGAAATTCAGACGGCTCGCCCTGCACGACCGTGATGTCAGCGAGCACGGCGACGCGCATCTCCGCTTCGCTGACGGACACCAGGCTCTTCGCGTCCGACAAGAATCGGACTTCGCGCGGAACGACTGGCGTGACAACTTCCCGCGTTGCCCACCAAAACGTTGCTGGCTGTCCCGGAACCAGTGTCGCTTCGATCGTAGTGTGTCCATTCTCCGATTTACGGCTTGTGATCAAACCGGAGTTGACGTTGGCGATCGTATGATCGCCAGGAATGACGACGGACACTTGTACGCTTCCTGCCGCGGGCGCGGGAAGACTGAACGACGCTCGTCCGGCTTCGATTCGCAAGGGAATTCCCGTATCGAGCGCGATGGAAAACTCTCCCGGTCCTGGCAACAGTGCGGTGTGCGTGCCATTTTCCTGCAGCAACGCCACTCCCTTGCCATTCTGGTGGGCGTCGAGGATCGTCATTCCATTCGTCAGCGGAACCTTGCTGATGCCTTTGCGAAATACTTCACCTTGCAGTTCCACCGTGCCGCGAACTGCATCGTTCGCCACGTTGAGTTTTACTTCGGCATGCTTGATGGAGTAGGGAAGCGGCGCGACATCCGGTCGCTTCGGTGTTTTGGACGCAAGCTCCATTAAGCGGTTGTATTCATCCAGCGTCAGGGTGACGTTTCCTGAGTCAGGCAAGGGCAGCGTGGACTTTTCCTCCGCTCCCCAAACCAGCGACGCACATAAACACAAGCTCATTACGACGGTGAATGTGTACTTCATCGCGCACCTCCCTTTTTGTCGCGCTGAAAGCTCAATTCGGCTTCAGGAAACTGGTTCTCGCCGGTGAGTTCGGAGACGAGAAATATCGACGGACCAAATGCTGGGAACGAAACGCTGACGGGTAAAACTCCAGTCACTCTTCCGCCGAGCGACTTTGCCTTGAACTTGTCGAGCAGTGCCTGAGTGGAGTCTTTCTTTTCATCTACGCCTTGCGCCTTGGCGATGAGTTGTCGGGATTCTTTGGCGGCAACCAGGCCACCCATCGGGACGGCGATGCCTCCAGTCACTCCGCCTCCCATGGAAACGAATGCCGAGGAGACCGGATTCTGATATTCCTGTGCACGAAAGGTTCCCGGTTCTGCGGTCACGCGAAACATCGGCGGGTAATAGAGCAGAAGTCCGGTTCGCGAAATAGGAAGATCGAGTGACGGCAGCGTCACCTTCTCGCGTCCTTTTTGATCCCACGCTGTCGCTCGTGTGACGTAAAGAATCTCAATCGCGAACGGCGGCGCATCATCGCCCCCTCTCGCCTTTTCCAGAGGCAGCAGCAAGCTCCCATCGGGCGATTGGCCCGGACGGATCGGCCTTCCCGCCAATGATGCGCTCCACACCGTTGCCCCAGCCGGCAACGTGATCTTCACAAAGTTGCGCTCGTTATTGCGCACGGCATACCGCGCCTGGACAAGCTCTTTCCCATCGGAACTCATCAGCACCTGATAACGAGCTTCTTCGATGTTCGCCATCAGCACAGCTTGCTGGTCGTAACGGGCCACGTTCACGCTCAACGATCGCGTGGCTCCCGCTTGGCCCGGGCGCGCGCGAAATGCGACCAACGCAGGCGACTGACGGCTGGCCACCATCTCGCCGAGATCGGTTGCGTCGGCGTCTTCGAGTCCTTCCGCTTTTTGATCTTTGATCTCGCCCGCGCCCAGAATCTCCACCGCGACGCCACCAGTATCCTTCTCCATGTTGACGAGGCGGAGCAGGGGAATATCAATAATTCCGTCCTTCGGAAGGCGTGCTTCGCCGCTGACCGTAAAACGGGCGCTGTGCTCGACCGGTTCCAGAAAGGTGACGGTCAGATCGCCATTCTTCATCTCCCAATCAGCGACGACCGCGCCCGAAACCTGGTTCACGGTGATCTTTTCCGGAAGTTGAATGCTCACCGAGTGGGCTGCGCCTTGCACGACCTCGAGATTCGCCTCGGCGTAGATGGATGTTGAATCCTCAGCCAGCGTGGTGAGTTGCGTCAGCGATCCGTGTAGGCGCAAAGGCAACTCCACGTGATGATCTTCTGTCTTTTTTCGCCACGTAAAAGTGAGTGGCTCGTTGCCACGGCCGTAAGCCAGCCACTTGGTCTCGTCGACAGTCTCCGATTTTTCGGAGATCAGTCCGCCGGCCACTCGCAGATCGATTCCTTTTCGGGGAAGCTGGATCGAGGCGCGCGTCACGCCGGATTCAGTGGAGGGAAGCAAAAGACTTTCATCTCCGGTCGAGACCGCGACTGGCACATCGACATCGAGCTCTAGCACCGACCGCCCGGCATGTGACAGCAGCGCCGAAAGATGACTTCCGCTCCTGCCCTGAGCGCTGGGCACGAGCGATAGCGGCTTGCCATCGAGTCGAGCTTCGCGAACCAGCAACCCCGTCGGCACCGGTACGCGGACCCAGCCATCCTTCAGTACGTCGACGGTGAGAGTGGCGCGTCCGGCTGCCAACTCTCCGACGACTCGCAGGTCGTAATCGACGCGGGTCAACGTTGCGTCCAGCGGAGGTGGTTCGGGATCGTGCTCAACGGGATAGGCTTTTGCCCGAAGCACCCGATATTCTTCTACCGGAATGACGACCCATCCCGCGTTGTGAGAAGGTTCGACCGGTTTTTCCTGCGCCCAAACGGCGGCGCCGAAGAAAAGAGCACCACCGGCGAGCCATGGAATCAAGGACCGAAGAGCGAGATTTCTTGCTGGCGAAGCGAATGCGAGAATCGAAGTTTGCATGGTTCAACCCTCACTCCAATGACTGTGGGCATCCGCTTCTTTTGGTGGGGGATTGGTCAGCGGCAGCGGCGCCCTGAGATAAGAATGTCGAGGTGTCGAAATATTGCGGAGAATTTCATGCGGGTTACCTCAGGCACTCGTTACCGATAACCCGCGGATGAAGCCATCTGCGATACCATGGCGAGTCGCACGGCAGGCTATTTGGAGGGTCAGTTTGACGTTCAGCACTGAAAAATCAAGGCAATCGTACGAACGCACGCTGGGCGTGCTGATCGAGGCCAGCAGTTCATCTTCAAGAGGTCCGGCAAATTTCGGCAAGTATCCCATCTTTATGGATCGTGGCCGTGGCTCTCGCATTTACGACGTCGACGGCAACGAGTACATCGACTGGATGATGGCCTTCGGCGCTTTGCCTCTGGGACATGCGCATCCCGAAGTGGTCGAAGCGATCACGGAAGCGGCGACTAGCGGTGCTCACTTTGCCACTGCAACTCCGGTCGAACTGGAAGTTGCAGAGATGATCCAGAAGATCGTTCCGAACGCCGAACGTGTTCGCTTCGCGAATACCGGGACTGAAGCCATGATGGCTGCGATCCGGTTAGCGCGCGGAGTTACGGGTCGTCCGAAGCTTCTGAAATTTGAGGGACACTACCACGGCTGGCACGACGACTTGCTCGTGAGTTCAAATGTTCTGCCGCCCTCAGCTTTGGGGCTTCGCACTGATCCCGTCAAGATTCCGGACAGCTCGGGTCTCAACCGAACCGCTCTCGAAGATACGATTGTTGTTCCTTGGAACGACCTGCCTGCATTGCAACGAGCCATCGAAAATTATCCGGGCCAGATCGCCGCGATCATCACCGAGGGAATCATGGCAAACATGGGCGTGATTCCGCCGGCGGATGGGTATCTGCAAGGCCTTCAGAAGATCGCGCGCGCCAACGGAATTCTTTTCATCCTCGACGAAACCGTGACCGGATTCCGCATCGCCCCCGGCGGCTGCCAGGAGTATTACAAACTGTCCCCGGATCTGGTGACATTCGGCAAGGCTCTTGGATGCGGCTTGCCCGTAGCCGCGCTCGTCGGTCGTGCGGAAGTTATGGATGCCCTGCAATGGGGAGGCGTTCTGCACTACGGCACGCATAACGGATCGCGCATCGGCATGCACGCCGCAAGAGCGAATCTACGCGTCCTCACGCGTGACAACAACGCTTCGTTCCGCCACACGTGGAGGATCGCCGAGCGCCTGTGTGCCGGGTATCGGGAGTTGTTCAAGACAAAAGGTCGATCGGTGGTGGTGCAGAATGTCGGCCCGATGTTTCAGCTAATGTTTACCGATCAACCCGCGATCCGCGACTACCGAGACTTTTGCCAACACGTCGACCGCGCCGCTTTCCAGAAATTTGTTCTCTCGTTGTTTCCATTCGGTGTGTATGCCTCGCCTTCCGCTGCGCTGCATTCGATTGTCACGCTGGCGCATACGGAGGAAGATGTGGATCTCACGATCGAAGCGGCGAGTAAAGCACTGGATGAAGCGGCTCAGATCCCTGCATGACAACGCAATCTGGCAAGATCGAAGACCGCGCTGCCCAACTACTCTCGCTCCGTGGCAAGACCGCGATGGTCACCGGTGCCGCCTCCGGTATCGGCCGCGGCATCTCATTACGCTTGGCTGAAATGGGAGCTTTCGTTGCCATCCTCGACATCGATGAAAACAAGGGAAGAGAGACCGCTGCCGAAATTCAAAAGCAGGGAAGAGAAGCTCTCTTCCTGAAGTGCGATGTCCGCAGCGCAACTGATTGCCAGTGGGCTACGAGAGTGGTCGTCGAAAAAACAGGCAAGATCGATATCCTCTGCAACTGCGCCGGCATCGCCATCCGCAAAGACATTGTCGAACTCGGCGAAGACGAATGGGACCGCGCCCTCGACATAACGCTGAAAGGAATCTACCTGCTCTCGCGTGAAGTCATTCCGCACATGATCCGTACCGGCGGAGGCAGCATCATCAATATCGGTTCAGGATGGTCGCTCAAAGGCGGTCCGCAAGCGGCTTCTTATTGCGCCGCGAAAGGTGGGACGGTCAATCTGACGCGCGCCATGGCGATTGATCACGGCAAGCACAATATCCGCGTGAATTGTGTTTGTCCTGGAGACGTCGATACGCCGATGCTTCGCAGCGAATGCGCACAGCTAGGTCAGGACGCTCAACACTTCATGCATGAAGCCGCCAATCGCCCACTCGCTCGCGTCGGCACTCCCGAAGATATCGCGAATGCCGTCCTCTTCCTCGCCAGCCCGATGTCGAGTTGGATTACGGGCTCAGCGCTCGTCGTTGATGGCGGCGGACTGGCGTAACAAATGTTGATGTCCTGTGAGAGCGAATGAAAAGGATCAGCAGCAAAAGCGTTCCTTCACCAACTAGACCGTCCCCATGAAGCTAAGGCGGCGATTTCACTAGATTTTCGTTGCCGTAATCATGCAGTAAACCATCGGCCCCAAAGGTGCGCTGACAAGCGGCAGTAATACCGGTGCGAGTACGTTGTTCCAGCGTGCGCGAGTCATCGCGCGGCTGCCGAATACGACCTCCATTAGCAAGAACCTCAGAGTGACCCATGGGATGTGCGCAACCGAAGCCGCAACGCGCATCTGAAGATGTTCTACGGCGATATTCCGAAATCCCAGCTGTTCCAGCCTTGCGGTAAAAATGTCGAGCTGCGCTAATTCTTCGATGACCCAGCACTCGCATAGTTTGCGGTAGATGCGTTCCTGCAGACTGCTGACGAAACGGGCACTGGTAAGAAAGCCGTCGGCGACTACTATGCGTCCACCCGGTCGCAGCAAGCGATGCGCTTCCCTCAACAGGAGTCCTTTGTCCGCGCCATGTGCATGGCAACTACTCTCCAACGCATACACGCCGTCATAGCTGGCGCATGGAAGAAGCGGAGTGTCTTCGTAGTCGCCCTGAACGATGCAAACGTGCTCACCACAGCCGGCAGCGTCGTTTAACGACCGTGCATGTTCCACTTGCCACGGAACCCTCGTGAGGCCGGTCAGTTTCGCGGCAGGCAGACGACGCGCAAAGCTGCGCAAAGTCGCGCCAAGGCCGCAGCCTAAGTCGAGCAGGCGCGGCTCGGGGATTCCGTCCAACTGGAGCCGCGAGAGTACTTCAGCATTCATCTGTTCCAGCATGGCTTCGCGGCGCAACGGGTTCGCTCCGAGGCTGTAGTAGCCGAAGTGCATATTGAATTCGCGGCTCCACGCTGCATAATCCGGCCCAGCTTCGCTGTAATACTGTTCCAGCCCAATTGGCGGTTCAACAGAATGAACGAGACCTGGCGCGCTTACCGCCTGTTCACTAGCTCTTGCGGCTGTCATCGCTCCTCCGTTCGAGAAACCCGCCTTGCTAATTTCTTTATATTCAGTATATACTGAAATAACAGGAAAAACAAGAAGTGAATTACTGCAAGCCACGAATCGTGCGAATGGTTAGGCTGCGGTATTGAGAGTTTTGGCAGCGAAACGATGCGATTTAGGCGATGAATGAAATGCGGTCGGATCCTTTATCGCGACTATGCCTCGCCGCGTCTCTGCCGTGCCGCCTCATACAG
This sequence comes from uncultured Acidobacteriota bacterium, assembly GCA_963787685.1. Lineage (GTDB taxonomy): Bacteria > Acidobacteriota > Terriglobia > Terriglobales > Acidobacteriaceae > Sulfotelmatobacter. The sequence goes on along the minus strand of CAWBED010000012.1, from coordinate 114,586 downwards.
CACGATGCTACCGGCCACGCCCGCATTTAGAGACTCAACCTGCGCCGTGTGTGGAATCGCAACCAACTCATCGACTTGCGCCATCACCGTTCGGGGCAAGCCTGAACCTTCGCTCCCGATAAACACTGCAGCGGCCCGGGTCAATCCGGCTTGATCAAGCGGCGTTCCTTTGTGTGAAGAGGTCGCGATCAACCGCACATTCGCCTTGCGAAGCTTTTTCGATACCTCTTCCAACCCCCCAGCCGCCTTCGCCAGAATTACCGGCAGCCGGAAGATCGATCCTGCCGAAGCCCGAATCACCTTTGAGTTGAACGGACTGACCGTGCCTTCTCCCAGCACGACCCCGGCGCTGCCAAACGCCTCCGCCGAGCGCAGAATCGTCCCCAGATTGCCTGGATCCTGCAGCCCGACCACAACGATCACCGGCCCAACCTGCAGACGCTCCAGCACGTCGTCGAGCGCGAAGTCCTTGATCCGGACGAGCGCCGCGACGCCTTGCGGCGACTCGCTCGGCACTGTGGCATCGAACAGTTTGTCAGCCAGCAGCAGAGTCTCGACATTCGCGCCGATCTGGGGAAGCAGTCGTTCCGCAAGGTTCTCGGCCGACTCCTTGAAGAAAACCGAGCGAAAGCGCAGTCCGCTGCGGATCGCTTCTTCCACAATGCGCAACCCTTCGATGGCGCAATGTCCATCTTCCGTCCGTTCCGCGTGCGCAAAAGCCGCCCGCAATTCTTTGGCTGCAGCGTTGTGGCGGCCCTCGATCCGGCGCAGGCGATGCCTGGCGGGGGCAGTTTCCGAAATACGCGTCATAATCCTCTCAAGTCTTGAGGGAACTGCATCATACCCCGCCTCGCATTGAGTCTTGTGCAGTATTATGATAGGTTTCGCCATTCAAATTCATCTGAGCCTCTAGCAAATAGGGAAGGGAGCGCTGTGCGCGCCGAGATCGTAAAAATCAGTTCCGATAGTCCTGAATCATCCCTGGTGAAATACGCCGCCGATCAGATCCGTTCTGGTGAAGTGCTGGGCATGCCAACCGATACCTTCTACGGCTTGGCCGCGGACCCTTTCAACCTGCGCGCGGTCGATAAGGTGTACGACATTAAGACGCGCTCGCGCCACAAGCCTCTATCGCTGCTGATCGAGAGCACGGATCAGGCGGAAGAACTGGCGAAGCCCCTTCCCGAAGAATTCTACGCACTGGCCCGCAAATTCTGGCCCGGACCGCTGACGCATCATCGTGAGAGCGGGATCCCGTTTGCCGCTAAAGGTGACGGCAAATACGGGCAACGTCGCCCTGCGCGTGCCCAATGCCAAAATTCCGTTGGCGGTTGTAACGGCCGCGGCGATTCCGATTACCGCTACTTCCGCCAACTTGAGCGGCGCATCGGAGTGCACCAGCGCCGAGCAGGTTCGTGACCAGCTCCAGGGACGCATCAACATCATCGTCGACGGCGGGGATTCTCCGCGGGACGTGGCTTCTACCATTATTGATCTCAGTGACGAAGCCACACGCTGGCGGATCATTCGCGAAGGCGCGATTCCGTCCGACGAGATCTCGAAGTTCTTCGCTCAGGGATGACTGACGACGCTGCCAACCGGCCTCGATCGACGCGCTGGTGGCTTGGTCTGTTGATTTTACCGGTAGCTGTTGTTGTCGGCGTTCTCGATGTCATCGCATTCCAGATAACGCGGACGGCTTCTCTCGAGGAACTCCACCCTGCCGATGCGATCGTAGTTTTTGGCGCGGCGGAATATTCCGGGCATCCGTCTCCTGTGCTGCGCGCGCGTCTCGACCACGCTCTCGATCTGTTTCATCGCGGACTCGCTCCGGTCGTCATCACCACTGGCGGAGCTGCGTTAGATCCGACCTTTAGCGAGGGTGGCGTCGGGCGCGACTACCTGATGCGCCACGGAGTTCCAGAGCGTAGTTTGATCGCCGAAACGCAGGGCCGCGACACGTCCGAATCCGCGGCGCGCGTTGCCGTAATCATGCGCGCCAACGGCCTCCATAGCTGTGTTGCCGTCAGCGACGCTTATCACGTATTCCGGATCCGCAAACTGCTGGAGCATGAAGGCATCGGCCCGGTGTATATGGCGCCGCGGCCGGACTCGACACCACACGGCATTTTTCAGCGCGCGGTGGCGTCTCTTCGTGAGGCTGCGAGTTACTTGTTATGGCGAATGGGAGTTCGGTGAATTTGCCCACCGGAAGATTAATGCCTCGGTACGCTTAGATGTCGTCGATGGATTTCGATCAACCAAGCCCGTTTACAGATGTGACCTCGTAGTGCGCTGCATTGGTGTCGTACCTCGACAGATATTTTCGGCGCTCTTCGGGGATGACCGCCGTCTCGTAATCCGCTCCAGCCACGGCTCGGATTGCATCGATCGACTCCCAAAACAAAATCGTGATGAATTCCACCTCGGCCCCGAGATTTCGCCGCATAAGATAGCTACCCTTGTAGCCTTTCACCCTGCTGATGCCCGGCAGAAGTTCGGGCTTCAACATGGCCTCGTATGCATCGGCGTGCTCAGGTTTCGTGTATCCGTGCCAGACTCTGGCGATCACGCTGCTGTCCTCCTGAATCAACGAGATTGAATGCGGTAAGGTGAGACTAAATGGTGATAAGCGGCGTTAGTCAGGAATCTGAATGGCTCCGTCTGCTGCGATCGGAAAAAACGGATTCCAAGCGACCTCCCACAAAAATCCGTCTGGGTCGGCAAAGTATCCGGAGTAGCCACCCCAGAAAGCCTCTTGCGCAGGCTTTAGAATTCTCGCGCCCACGTTCTTCGCTTCGGTCAGCACGGCGTCGACTTCTTCGCGATTCCGAGCATTAAAGGCCAGTGAAAATCCGCGGAACCCGTCACCGCTCGCATCAACATTTGCGTCCTTTGCGAGTTCTTGCCGAAGATACAAAGCGAGCGCCATTCCACCGGCCTGGAAAAACACGATGCCATCAGAATTCGGCATCGACCTTCGCCATCCGAGGCGCTCGTAGAATTCCCGGCTGCGTGCAAGATCCGATACTCCCAGGGTGACAATGCTCAACCGTTGTTCCATGCGACCCTCCTGCGGGGAGAAGACAACCTACCACGACATCCGTTTTCGAAGCTCAGTGATGTGGGCCACGTGATGCTTTCCGTGCCACGCATAGAGCGCCAATGTCTTTTCCAACGTCATCGGTCCAAGATCAGGGTGGCGGAACGTCCGTTTCCAATCCTCTGGAGTCAGGGACCGCAGCAGTCGAACCCAGCGATCATGCAGGGAATCAAGCATGATGAGCGAAACCTCGACTGGAGTCGACTTGTTGTCCGCTAGCTCCGCCCAACGATCTTCCGCGTACGGCTTGATCGTCGGTTCGTCCTCGGTTAGCGCCAGCTTGAATCGCACATACGAATTCATGTGGCTATCAGGCACGTGGTGGACGACTTGGCGAATAGTCCATCCTCCCGGACGGTAGGGAGTGTCAAATTGCGAGTCGGACAGCCCTTTTACTGCAGCTCGCAAGTTCGATGGCGTCTGGGCGATGTCGTCCAAATAAGCCTGCTTCTGTTCTTCGGAGACCTGTCCCTCATAGTGAAACTTGCCGATCGGAAAGCGCGGATCAGACATTCATTCGCCTCGTCGTTAGAATTGTGTGAGCTGAGTGCCGGGAATCCCTTTAGTTAACTACAAGCCCTAGTGTCGGGCCCCAGAGGACCCCATCTGCTCCGGCTTCGAATTTCGATTCCCCACGCTTCGCGTTTGATGCATCAAATGTGCGTTCTAGGCTAAACTCTCTCTGCTGGTTGAGTTTAGCAACTATCCCCGAGCCCGGTCGTGGGCCGCGCTCCGGGAATGCCTTCGAGGGAACCTATGCCGTCGTCGGTCTGGTCCGGTCACTTAACCTTCGGACTCATCTCCATGCCTGTGCGCCTCTTCTCCGGCGCTCGCAGTTCCGGCATCTCCTTCAACATGCTCCATCGTCCTGACAAACAGCGGGTTAAGCAGCAATACATCTGCCCGCTGGAAAACGTCGTGGTCGATCGCAGTGAAATCGTCAAGGGATACGAGTTCCGCAAAGACGAGTACATCGTCATCGAGCCCGACGAGATCAAGAAGATCGAGCCGCAGACTGCGAAAACGATGGAGATCCTCGAATTCGTCAAGGCCAACGACGTCGACCCGGTCTACTTCGAGTCCTCCTATTACATGATGCCGGAAGAAGCCGGACGCCGTCCCTACGCTCTGCTGACCAAAGCTCTCGAAGAGAGCGAATACGTAGCCATTGCTAAGATCACCATGCACAACCGCGAGTACACAGTATTTCTCCGTCCGCACGAGGGCGGAATGATGCTCCACACCATGTACTACGCGGACGAAGTGAAGAAAGTCGAAGGCTTCGGCGCGCCCGACGTCGAACTGAAAGACGCCGAAGTGAAAGTTGCGCACCAGTTGATTGAGGCGCTCGCCGATGAATGGGACCCTGAGAAGTACAAAGACACTTTCCAGGAAAATCTGAAGAAGCTGATCGAGACAAAGCTCGAAGGCGGAGAAGTCGCCGCTGTGGAGAAGCCAAAGAAACTTGCTCCCGTTGTCGATCTCATGGCCGCCCTGAAGCAAAGCCTGGCGCAGATGGAAGGCAAGAAGAAACCCGCAGCCACGATCAAGTCGGAAGAGCGCGAGGCCGCCCCCGCGAAATCTCGACGCGGCCGGGGATGATCCAGCACCAATCTTGGCGGATCTGGCGGTGTCGCTCAGGCATCCCCCATTCTCCGCGTCGCATCTTTTGGTTAGAAGCTAGCTGCCGAAAGAACCGAGAACTCGTTCCTTCCCTAGCGCTTAAGCCGAGCAACCGCTACAATACTCAATTCTGTCATTTGGACGAGATCTTCTGCTTCGGGGTGCCGATGAGTTTTAGACGTGTGGGCGGGCTGGCCGCGATCGCGCTGGCAATGATTCTCTGGATGTCCTGCGGTCAAGTCTACCGGCCAGTCGTCCTTCCGGTGAACCCGACTCCGCCAAGTCCGGCGAACTTCCATGCTGTCTTTGGGATCAGCAACAACGTGCCGTTCAACCCCGGCGCCGCCCTTCAGATAGACGTTTCCGGCGACACCGACATTGGCATCGCCAACATGGGGGTCAATCCTACTCATGCGGCCGCCCTTCCCAACAATTCGCGTGTCTTTGTAGCCAGCGCAGGCAGTCTCGATGCCGGCGACTCTGACGTGGTGACCGCCTTCACTCCGGCGGGCGACAGCCAGGTTGCAACTGGCCTGGGAACCCCAACCACGTTCACTTATCCCGGGACCAGCGCCGGGCCTTCTTCGAATATCACAGCCATCAGCGAAGCGGGAAGCGTCGTAACCATGACTCTGAGCGCTGCGCTCCCGACGGCTCTGGTGGGATCGATTATCAATGTGTCCGGCGTTGCTGTCGCCGGCTACGACGGCAGCTTTCCGATCACTTCGGTGACCGGAACCACAATCCAGTACTCGAATTCCGTAACTGGTCTTGCTGCGTCGTCGGGCGGCTCTGCGGCCTTGCCGTCATTTTGCTCCTACCTCCCGGATTTCGTGGCGACCACGCAAAGCACAGCCGTTTTTGTTGCGAACTATGGGGTAGAAGGCGGGTCGAATTGCAGTCTCGCCAGCACAGACTCTGTTTCATCTTTGAACGTGGCTACGAGTTCCATGACCAACGTTGCTTATCTGACGCCGGGCGCTCATCCCGTCGCTCTCACCGAAACGCCGAACGGTCAGAATCTTTACGTCGTCAATCAGGGAAATAACTCCGTCGTCAATCTTTCCCCAGCCGACCTGAGTACGATCGCTACGATCCCGGTCGGAAATACTCCCGTATGGGCGGTTGCGCGCTCCGATAACCAGCGCATATATGTTCTGACGCAAGGAGACGGGACGCTCACTCCGATTGATGTTCCCAGCAACACCGTGTTGACGAGTCAGACGAATCTTTCGGTGGGAGCGGGCGCTAACTTTATTTTGTACGATTCCAATCTGAACCGGCTGTACGTCACGAATCCTGTGACCAGCACAGTCTATGTGTACTCAACGACCGGTGGCGTGGACGCCAGCGGCACAGCAAACGACACTCCGCTGTTGCTGTCCACCATTGTGATGACGGCTGGTTCGAATCCGCCGTGTCCGGAAGGATGCGCCCCGGTTTCCGTTGCTGCTTTGCCCGATGGCACACGCTTCTACGTGGCCAGTTACGCCTCCGAAGCTACCTGTTCCGATCCCAACGTCGGCCCATCTGCCCCCTGCATCATTCCGATGCTGACTGTGTTCGACGCTCTGAGCATGACGGCTAAAACTCCACCATCGTCCTTGCTATTGCCGACGCCATCGCTGTCTCTGCTCAGTACGCCGCAGTTTACCGGCACGCAATATGCGGTAACGCCCGCGACCTCATGCGTGCCGGCGGCTACATACGCTCCCGGCAGCACGCGTTTTCGCATGTTCGCCACTGCAGCGACCGACAGCAGTCACGTGTATGTGAGCATTTGCGACGCCGGAACGATCGCCGACATTAACGCGACCACCAGCACACTCTCCACGGGGGGCAGCAATGCAGCCGACACTCTGATTACCGACATTGTGGCGCCGTTCGGAGGCTGCCCTGCAACAAGCTGCAGCTCAGTCGCCACCATCACCTCATTCTCCATTACTTCGAATGTGGTGATATTTCAGGCAATTAATAACTTCATTCCCGGAGTGAAAGTGTCGATTTCGGGGTTGTCGAGCAGCGCTGGCGCGCAACTCGATGGACAGACCGTGACCGTCATTGCGACGGGTCTGTCAGGGACTCAATTCGAGGCCGTGGTTTCTCAGGCGAACGTTGGTTCCACCGCTGATGTAGGAACCGCTGTCCCGTTGTCGCCACCGCAAACCCCGATCTTCCTTCTGCCGGGTCAATAACTCTTTCTGAATGTTTCTCCAGGGATCCGCGACAAGAGAAACGCATGGAAGAGCGGCCTTTATAGCGCCGCGTTGAGGCGTGGAATTAAAATGGGCTTTAGTCCCCGGGTTGCTGCCAGGGGCTAGACTTTGGCGGAGACTTCTTCTTTCACTGCTTCTCGCGCTGCGTAGTGTGAGTCCACGTACTCATCGAGAATCTCGATAAACTCCGCCACGATACGGTCGCCCTTCAGCGTCGTAAAGAGCCGGCCGTCGACGTAAACCGGAGCCTTGGGCTCTTCGAACGTTCCCGGCAACGAGATGCCGATATTTGCGTGCTTGGATTCTCCCGGACCGTTGACCACGCATCCCATGACGGCCAGTTTCATTTCTTCGACGCCGATATAACGTCCCTTCCATGACGGCATCTGTTCACGCAGATACGATTGAATCTGCTCGGCCATCTCCTGGAAGAAAGTACTGGTCGTCCGTCCGCAGCCCGGACATGCCGTAACCTGCGGCGTAAAGCTCCGAATGCCCATCGACTGCAGAATCTGCTGCGCTACGCGTACTTCTTCTGTGCGGTCGCCGCCTGGAGCCGGCGTGAGCGAAACGCGAATCGTGTCGCCAATTCCTTCCTGAAGCACCACGCCCATGGCAGCACTCGAAGCGACAACGCCCTTTGCGCCCATGCCGGCTTCGGTCAATCCCAGATGAAGTGGATAATCACACCGCGCGGCCAGCGCCCGATATACGTCGATCAGATCCTGCACGCCGCTCACTTTCGCGCTCAGGATAATCTGGTCCGGGCGCAGCCCGAATTGCTCGGCCAGCTTCGCCGAATTTAGCGCACTCACGACCATCGCTTCCATCGTTACGTCGCGCGCATCTTTCGGCTCGTCCAGCTTCGAGTTCTCGTCCATCATGTGCGTCAGCAGCGTGGAATCGAGCGATCCCCAATTGACTCCGATGCGCACAGGCTTTTGGTACTTCACCGCAACTTCAATCATCGTGCGGAAATTGGAGTCACCCGTTTTTCCGATGCTAGCGTTGCCAGGATTGATCCGGTACTTCGCCAGATCGCGTGCGCACTCCGGATACTTCGTCAGCAGAACGTGTCCGTTGTAGTGGAAGTCGCCGATAATCGGCACGCGCACGCCCTGCTTGTCGAGTTGCTCGACAATGTGCGGAACGGCGGCAGCCGCCTCGTCGTTGTTGACGGTGACCCGCACGAGTTCGGATCCCGCGCGAGCCAGCGCGGCCACCTGCTGCACAGTCGAAGCCACATCGGCGGTATCGGTGTTGGTCATCGACTGCACCGCAACCGGTGCATCCGACCCCACCCGCACACCACCGACTACGGCCGTAACGGTCTTTCTTCGTTGAATCGTAGCCATATGGGAACCTCTAGTTTATCACGTGAAAACGGGCCTTTGCGCCTCGGAGGCCTACCCGGGCGGGAGCCTCTTTGACGCCATAACCATTCAATGGCCGTATAAACAATTCAGCCGACGGTTTTAGCCGTCGGCTGATCTTTCCCGGCGAAATCCCTGCTTTTTTATGGCAGCTTGTCCGCCAATCCTGGAATCGTCTTCATCAGATCGTTGTAGATCACCATCACCGCAAACAGCACGAGGAAGACAAACGCCGCTTGGTAGACGCGTTCCTTGATATTCATGCTGATATCGCGGCGCATCAGACCCTCAATGAGCAGGAAGAGAATGACTCCGCCATCGAGGATCGGAATCGGGAGCAAGTTAAAGATGCCGAGGTTCAAGCTGATGGCAGCCGTGAGACTCATCAGCGGCGTCCAACCCTTGCGGCGTGCCGCTTCGCCCGCAGCCTGTCCGATCCGGATCGGTCCTTCAATCGAGCGCATGGAAATCTTCCGCTGCGCCATCTTCTTGACCAGTTCCAGAATCAGCAAAGCGTTCTGTCGGTTTTCGTGCAGAGACAACTGAAACGCTTCCGCGAACGGCAGCGTCTTCACTTTCATCTGTAGGCTGCCGATTCCGATGCGATACGACTTGTCATACAGCACCGGCTGCACTGTGAATGTTTTTTCCTGACCGTCTCGCAAGACGGTGAGCGTGATCGGCTTGTCCTTGGTGACCTTCAGGGTCTCGATCATCGCAGCCAGCGCGGGCATCGGCTTTCCGTCCATCGCCAGGATCTTGTCGCCCTCTTTGAGTCCCGCTTTGTCTGCCGGCATACCTTCGACCAGATCGGTGATCGTGACCGTCTGTTCTTTCGGCGCCCATCCGGCAAATCCAATTTGATCGACGCCACTCGCTTCCGGTGTTACGGTTTTGTCCAGGACCTGTCCGCCACGATCGATCTGTACATCCAGCGGCTGCCCGGGGCTCATCATCTCTTTCAGGCCGACTTGTTCCCACGTCGGATTCTCGATTCCATCGACGCGGGTAATGCGATCGCCCACCTGGAAACCAGCTTTTGCCGCAGCCGTATCCTTCAACACCCATCCGATGACCGGAGGTTGATCATCCACCGCCGGATACTCGTAATGCACCATATACACGGTGGTGAGAAGAATGATCGCCAGCAGAATATTCATCGTGGGCCCGGCGATAGCGATCAGAAAACGGTGCCAGCGCGAGTGATTCATGAACTCCCGCGGATCGTCCGTGCGCTGATCCATCGGGTTCTCGCCGCTCATCTTGACGTAGCCGCCAAGAGGGATCGCATTGATCCGGTAGTCTGTCTCTCCTTTGCGGAAGCCGATCAGCCGTTTGCCGAAGCCGATGGCAAACTGCTCGACCCGCACTCCCAGCCACTTGGCCACCGCGTAGTGGCCAAACTCGTGGATCAGGATCATGAAGCCCAAAACTGCAACGACGGCAACGAGAGAGGTCAGGAAATCAGACATATTCGAAGGTACGAACGCTCCCACTGATTAGATTCTAAAACTACGCGAAAGATGTTGCTCGGGGCCGAACCGCTTTCTGTACAGCCGAAACTTGTTCCCGCGCGATCCGGCGCGCCTCTGCATCTGCCTGAAGCACTTTCTGTATAGACTCTAGCGCCCCGGAACTTGTTGCCTCAAGGACCTTTTCGATCACCCTGGGGATCTCGTCGAAGCGGATTCCGCCCTCCAGGAATGCGGCGACGGCTACTTCGTCGGCTGCATTCAGGGCGACAGTCTTCGCTCCGCCCGCCTCCGCTGCCTCATAGGCCAGGCGAAGACAGGGAAATTTTTTCAGGTCCGGCGGGGTGAAGTCCAGATGACGCAAGTCACTGACCGCAAACCTCATATCTGACTGAATTCGTTCGGGATATGTTAGGGCATACAGGATCGGAAGCCGCATATCCGTCACTGAAAATTGAGCAAGTATGCTGCCATCCACAAACTCCACCATCGAATGGATGGTCGATTGAGGATGCACAATCACTTCTACTTTCGCCGGCGGCATGTGAAACAGGCGGCAGGCCTCAATCACCTCAAAGCCCTTGTTCATCAAAGTCGCTGAGTCGATCGTGATCCGTTTTCCCATCTTCCATGTCGGATGGTTCAACGCCTGTTCGACTGTGATCGATGCGAACTCCGACTGTGGAGTATTTCGGAATGGCCCGCCCGAGGCGGTCAGCCACACGCGCTCGACTTCTTCCATGCGTCCGCCGCGCATGCACTGATGCACCGCGTTGTGCTCGCTGTCGATCGGCAACAGCGCGACATTCCGTTTCCGTGCCTCGGCCGTGATCAATTCCCCGGCGGCCACCAGGCATTCTTTATTTGCGAGCCCCAGAGTTTTTCCGGCGCGCACGGCTTCGTACGTTGCTTCGAGCCCGGCCACGCCTACAATTGCACTGACAACGAAATCGACGTCGGGATGGGTTGCTACGCGCACGGTTCCAGCCCCGCCGTGCACGACTTCAATCTCACCCAAGCCTTCATTCTTCAGCCGGGTTCGCAGCGCATCGGCATCGGCCTCGCCGGCCATCGAGATCACGCGCGGGCGCCATCGCCGCGCCTGTTCAAACGCCGATTCGAGGTTGCTTCCCGCCGCGAGAGCGACAATCTGGAATCGATCAGGGTACGACTCAGCCACACTTAAAGTGCTGCGCCCGATCGATCCGGTCGACCCTAGGATGGAAATGCGTTTCATGAAGAGTAGAGGTTTATTTTACGCGGTTTTCAGCCTATCGGCGGGATGGCACAGGGGAGGGAGTTACTGCATCACGCGCCAAGCCGCATAGTACCACAGCACCGGAGCCGCAAAGAGCAGCGCATCGATGCGATCTAGCATGCCTCCGTGCCCCGGCAAAATCGTTCCGGAATCTTTCACTCCCGCTCCTCGCTTGATCAACGACTCGACCAGATCGCCCAGTTGAGCTGCGACGTTTAACACAATTGTCAGAAGGATGATCGGTCCCATCGCCGGCTGTTCGAGCCCAAACAAGCCGTCGCGCCGCTCGATTAATCCCACGCGCAGCAATGCTGAACTCAACGGCAGAGCGTAGTGAAAGAGAAGCCATCCCACGCCAACGCTTGCCAGCAGCGAAGCCGCTGCGCCTTCCCACGTTTTCTTCGGGCTGATGCGCGGAGCCATCAGATGTCTTCCAATCGACTTCCCGACGAAGTACGCAAAGATGTCTCCCGCCCAAACCACCAGCAGTAAATACAGCAAGTAAAATGCGCCGGCCCACTGTTGTCGAAGTTGCACCAGCATGCCCATCGGCAAAGCGATGTAAGTGAAGGCAAAAACTGCCGCCGCCGCCGCCGGATACCCGCTGCTCAAATCCTCGTTCCTCATCGCCCGTGTCAAAAAAATAAAGGGCGCGATGGCCGCGGCAAATCCGAGGCAATAAACAAAGACAGCCGTCGAGAGCAATGGCTTTTCATTCCCAAAGTTCAGCGCCAGTAGCAAAAAGAAAATTCCGCAAAAGATGTACGTCAGCAGCCGCAGCGGTTTCACTCCGTACGATTCTGTGAGCTTCAGAAATTCGTGAACTGTGATCAGCGCGACTGCGCCCGCGACGATCGCTAGTATCGAGACTGGCGCTCGCAATATAAGGACGAGCACGACAGGAATGAGCACGACTGCGGTCGCAATTCGTTTGAGCAAGGGAAGTGATCGCGTTGAAGGAACGCGCAATTATAAACACAGAGGCCGGGTCGGATGTTTTTCCTATGTGTACCTCTGAGCTTCAGTGGTTAGGCTTTTACCGTCTCAAGCGGGACGGCCGCGTCGTTGTGATTCAAGCCGCCATACCGGCGCTCGCGCTTTTGGTACTCCGCAATGCCCTCAAGCAAATGCACGCCACGGAAATCCGGCCACAGAGTCGGCGTCACATAAATCTCCGCATACGCCAGTTGCCACAACAGGAAGTTGCTCAGCCGCATCTCGCCGGAAGTCCGCACCACAAGGTCAGGATCCGGCAGGTGCCGAGTGTAGAGATGTCGCGACACCATGTCTTCATCAATCCGCAAATGATCGGCTCCGCCGTTGTGCGAGGCCGCATCTACGATCGACCGAAACGCATCCACCAGTTCGCTGCGCGCACTGTAGTTGAGCGCCAGCGTCAGTACCATACCCGAATTGTGCTCGGTTGCCTCACGTGCCCAGGCCATGCGCTCCTGCACATCGCCCGGCAACTCATGCTGCCGCCCGATGTATTCCAAGCGAATGTTGTTCTTATTCAGCGTGGGCACTTCGGCCTTCAAATAGCGGCTTAACAGGCCCATCAGAAATCCGACTTCACTCGTCGGACGCTTCTTCCAGTTTTCTTCCGAGAACGCATACAGCGTCAGCGCAGGCAGATGAATGCGTGCGGCAGTCTCCACCGTCGAGCGCACTGATGTCACGCCAGCCCGATGCCCGGCGACTCGCGGCATATGGCGCCGTTTGGCCCAGCGCCCATTGCCGTCCATGATGATCGCGATATGTTTCGGGAGCCGTGCCGGATCCAAATGCCTGTAAACTTCAGCTTCCTTGCGGTCCAGTCCCTCAGGTACTTTGTGTTGCAAAGTGACCTCTCAAAAAGAGACTAACACAGCAGTCAAGGGATGGCAATGACCGGAAATGTGTCATGTAACGGACCGCCCCAGTCGGCTGTCCGACAGAGCGAAAACTCTCGGGGTAGATGAAAATAGGCGCGAGCGGGGCCGCTCGCGCCATCAGACTCAACGTGCCTCTTCCGGCACAACCTTCAACTCCAGCTTTTCGGTCCACCGCAGCACCGTCAGGGTGCAACTCACTCCTACGCGCACCTCGGTCAGCAGGCGGTGCAGATCGTCGACTCCAGCGACAGGTTGCCCTTCCAGAGCCACGATGATGTCGCCATCCCGCAGTCCTGCTCTCTTCGCGGGACTGCCGTCTTCCACCGATTGCACCAGCGCCCCAGTTTCCTTCGGCAGGTCGTAGAACCGCACCACACGCCGGTGAACGGGAACGGTCTGTCCAGATATCCCTACAAAACTCCGCCGAATCCGCCCATCGCGCAGCAATCGGCTCGCCACGAACTTTGCGGTATTGATTCCGATCGCAAAGCAGATTCCCTGCGCCGGCAAGATCGTCGCCGTATTCACGCCGATCACCCGCCCGGCGGAATCTACCAGCGGCCCTCCCGAGTTTCCGGGATTCAGCGACGCATCCGTCTGGATCACATCGTCGATCAGCCGCCCCGAATATGATCGCAGCGAACGGCCCAGTGCGCTGACCACTCCGGCTGTCACCGTGGATTGAAATCCGTACGGAGCGCCGATCGCGATCGCGATCTGTCCCACGCGCAGCCGCTGCGAGTCTCCCAGTTCAGCCACATTCAGTCCGGGTTCTTCGAAGCTTGTCTGTTCCAGCCGAATCACCGCCAGGTCGCTCGCCGGATCATCCCCGATCAACGTCGCTGGCATGTGCCGCCCATCCGCCAACGTCACCGCGATTCGCACCGCTTCGTGCACAACGTGGCTGTTCGTGAGAATCAGCCCATCCGGCGTGAATACGAAGCCCGACCCTCCGCCCTGCCTCTCCCGCGGCTCGCCCGAACGCGTCCGTCCAGCCGCCTGGTGCACTTCAATGTGTACGACCGACGGGCTCACCCGGTCTACCGCGCCCGTAACCGCATTCGAATATGCGTCGAGCAGGGAACCCTCTGCGACGGCGCTTTCCGAGAAAGCTCTGCCACTCCCTGCATCCTTCCAACTCTTCGCATCCGACACGTCAGACGCCCCAGCAACGCGCAACAACAAGGAATTATCCGATCCAGTTTCCATGTCCATGATGGATAGATGTTCGTCAATCTATTTCGGATTCACCGGCCTGGCTGGGCGGAACCGTCCGCAAAATGCCCTCGGGATTGTGGCTTCTTTTCGCCGTCAAAGGCGCGAGACGACGCCGTAAGCCCGAACATCCGAAGGCGGATCGCATCGAGAAGGCTCTCAGGCAAGATCTTCGGTAGAGTCGCCAGCAGCTTCGCATGTTTGCCCACCCGGTACCGAATTCGAGGACGGCTGGAGGTCAACGCATGATGTACGGCGCGAGCCACCACATCGGGCGAACTTCCGCTCTTTTCCAGCGCATAGGCTCGGCGGGCGAAGGTTCTCAACATCGCCCCATATTGAGCCTGCGCCTCTGACGGAAGATGCTCGATCACACCCTCGATATCCCCAAGCGTTTTGTCGACCGCTGGAGTCGCGATCGCTCCAGGTTCCACTGTGCATACGCGGACCCCGAACGGATGGAGTTCCAACCGCATCGTATCGCTCAACATCCCGAACGCGCTCTTACTCGCATTGAGCAAGCCGCCGAACGGAATCGCAATGTTCACGCCGACTGACGTGATATTTACGATCCGGCCTCGTGCCATGCGAAGCACCCGCGAAAGTGCCTGAGTGATCGCGATCTGCCCAAAAACATTGATTTCAAATATGCGCCGCACGTCTTCCATCGTCGCGTATTCGATCGGCCGGACCATGCCAATGCCGGCAACATTCACCAACCCATTTAGTCCTGTTCTAGATAGTTGAGCCTGAATTTCTTTCGCCCCTGCCGCGATCGATGAACCGTCTTCCACGTCCATGACCACGGGAACGACATTGCCTCTGCCCTCGGCGCGCAGTTTGTCGTGGTCTGCTGCCTTGCGGACGGTGGCAAACACTTGCCAACCCGCTTCGCTCATTCGCGAAACGCAGGATCGTCCGATCCCGCTGGACGCCCCAGTAATCACCACTGTTTTTCTGGATTCATGCATGGCTGAATTCCTGTGAGGAGTAACGATCCGATGCAGTCAGCCAGTCTAGAGTTGGCGAATCGTTGGTTTGCGCACAAAAAAGCCGGGACCAGAGGATGGTCCCGGCGCTAGAGTTGGCTGGTTGCCCGGATAAAAATCGGTAAATGTGCCGAACCCAACCAAAATCGGCACAGAGCTTAGAAACTTTCCTACGCGCTCCTTCTCGGCCGCACCGTCAAGTCCCGCACCTGCGTAAGGATGCTCGACATCTGCATCCCATTCAGTTGCGTAACAAACGGCAGGAGCTCGGCGATGAACTGATCTTTCATCAGTTCGTTGATTTCTTCCTGACGGCTGCGTTCTCCGCCGCTGAGCAATTCGGGCACAGTAACCTCCAGTGCACGCGCCAGTCGTTCCAGAGACGACAGCGTAGGCGTGGCTTTCTCGTTCTCGATTTTCGACACGTACGTGCGCGGCACCGCCATTCTTCCGGCGAGCTGCCGCTGGCTAAGCCCGCTGCGCAAGCGCAGTGAGCGGATGGAGGTCGCGAGGTTCAGGTGTCCGCGTCCGGTGCCCGGCATGGGCATCAGTACAGGCGGCGCCACCATAATTGGTTCGGGCTCTGGTTCCTCGTCCAGAGACGCATGGCAGCGTCGGCAATTGTTGTTAGATGTGCGGAACTGAACTAACAGGCAGTGGTCACAGCGTACGACTTCCCTTGAATCTACCGGGGCAAGTGTAGTGGCCATCGGGTTGTGGGAGTGCCAGAGCGGGCCCTCCTTACAGCCTTGCAGGAGCTCTTATGGGGGAGAGGTCAACTGCACGGACAATCTGCGGCATGTGCCCTGTGGAAGTCAAGATTAAAATGCACATAAAACGCGGCAATTCCGGTAGCATTTCCTGAAGCCGCACGGTGAAACACGAAAATATCAGGGGAATCGATGATCAATCGCGAATCTGCGTGGTGTTTACTAACTGAGTTCACTCAATCGGAAAGTCTGCGCAAGCACGCGCTTGCTGTCGAAGCTTGCATGCGCGCCGGCGCACGCAAGTACGGCGACGGATCTCCAGACGCAGAAAATCAATGGGCCATCGTCGGTCTCATCCACGACTTCGACTACGAACGTTGGCCCAGCCTCGAGGATCATCCTTACCGTGGCAACGAAATCCTCAAAGAGCGCGGTTACCCCGACGACATTCGCCGCGCCATCATGTCGCACGCCGAATACACCGGCGTCACCCGCGACACGCCGATGGAGAAGGCTCTCTTCGCCTGCGACGAACTCGCTGGATTCATCACTGCCGTCGCCCTGATCAAGCCGAGCAAGTCGCTGGCCGAGGTCGATGTGAAGTCGGTACGAAAAAGAATGAAGGACAAAGCTTTCGCTCGCAAAGTCAACCGCGACGACATTATCAACGGCGCCGCCGACCTCGGCGTCGAACTCGACGAGCACATCGCCTTCTGTATCGAAGCCTTGAAGCCGATCGCGAAAGAATCTAGGTTTAGACGGAAGCGCCGCAAGCGTGAATCCCGCACCCGTTCCAGATCAGAAATAGCGTGCAAGCCTGACAGCTTTCGCCGATAATCTCCTGTCCAGCTATGGACCCATCGCAAACCGACCTGGAAGCAATCCGGCGGATTCTGGCCGAGCTCACAACCCGGGTGTATCGCATTGAGCGCCGGCTTGAGATGGAATCGAAGCCTGCCGCACAACCGCACTCGGACGCTCCTCCGACCGCCGCCGCGCCCGCGACACTAGCTACGCCCCCGACACCACCTCCTGCCACGGTTGTTCGCGAGCCCGGGAAGCCAGTTCCTCAGGCCCCTCCGATACCGTACATTCCACCGCGACCCTCAATCGCCGCTGCGCTGCAACCCGAGATCGACCTCGAATCCCGCATCGGCTCGCACTGGCTTAATCGCATCGGGATCGCCGCACTGCTCATCGGGATTTCCTATTTCCTGAAATTCGCCTTCGATAACAACTGGATCGGCCCTGCCGGCCGCGTGACCATCGGCCTGCTTGCCGGCATCGCAGTTGTTGTATGGAGCGAGCGCTTCCGTAGCAAGGGCTACTTTGCATTTTCCTATTCCCTAAAAGCCGTCGGCATCGGCACGCTGTATCTATCCATCTGGGCGGCCTTCCAGCGATACAACTTGGTTCCCAGCAGCGTTGCGTTCGTGATGATGCTCGTCGTCACCGCATCGGCCGCTGCCATGGCGTTGGCTCAGGACGCTCAAATCCTCGCCGCCTTCGCCCTCACTGGAGGCTTCAGCACGCCTCTGCTACTCTCAACCGGGCAGAACCGCGAGGTCGCCCTCTTTTGCTACGTCGCGATTCTCGACGTCGCCACGCTCGTCCTCGTCACTTTCAAGCCGTGGCGCCGCCTTCTCGTCATGAGTTACGCCGGCACGCTACTCTTGTACGTCGGTTGGTATTCCGAGTTCTACAACCGCAGCCAACTCGGCCTAACGCTGACCTTCGCTACTTTCTTCTTCGCAGTTTTCGCGATCGCTCCTCTGGTCACGCTGCATCCGGAAGGAGAAATCCCGATTTTCGCCGCCATTCCGGCGGTGCTCGCCTTCGTCAATGCCGGAGTGTATTTCCTTCAGTCCTACGTCATGATCGAAGCGGTCGACAAGACCTACATGGCGTGGTTCGCGCTGGTGCTCGCCGCGATCTACATCTTCCTCAGTCGCCAAGTCCACGCCAGGCATCGCTCCGCCGCAACCTCCGACATTCTCTATTTTCTTCATCTGGCCGTCGCGATCGGCTTCATCACGGTCGCGATTCCAATTCGTCTCGATGCTCATTGGATCACCATCGGCTGGTTTGTCGAGGCCGCAGTTCTTCTGTGGGTGGGCAACCGTATCGATTCCGATTTCCTGAATGCCCTTGCTATCGGTGCGCTCGTCTTGGGTGTGGGGCGATTGCTTCTAATCGACAATTTTGAGGTCACGCAGCTCATCTTCAACATGCGCATGGCCACGTACGCGATTGCCGTTGCGGTCTTGGGAACCGTCGCTTGGTACGCGTCGAAGCGAGAAGATGAGTCGGCCGCCACGGTGGCCGCATTCGCAGTCGTTGCTCTGAACGTCCTCGCCCTGATCGCTCTCACCCGCGAGGTCGCGGACTATTATTCCCGGCAAACAGTTACGTTCGGCCCCACGCTGTACCGTCGTGGAAGGATCGCCTACACAGAACTTCACCGCATTGACATCGAGCGTGACTTCACTTACTCCGCTCTGTGGATGGCTTATGGCGCCATGTTGATGGTCATCGGATTCTTGCGCCGCAGCGCCTTCGTCCGTTGGCAGGCCCTGATCCTCATCGCGGCCACGATTGCCAAAGTATTCGTCTACGACGTCTCGCAACTTGATCGCGGCTATCGCATCGTCAGCTTTGTAGTCCTCGGCGTTTTGTTGCTGGCGATCTCATTCGTCTACCAGCGGGACTGGCTGCAACTCTCGGCTAAGACTCGATCCCACGCCCGCACAGAAGGGAATTCCGCAGGCGCATGAGAGTCATCGCATCGCTGTTCCTTCTGTTCTTGATTGCTGATGCTCCCGCCCGACCCGAACCAGCCATTCCGTATTTCGCGAATGTCCGCGAAGTCCGCATTTCGGAAACCGGGCCGTCAAAACTTCTTCATTGTCGACGAGGATTTGTGGAGCCACTCTCGCTCTGATCTCGGCGATCTTCGTTTGTACGATGGTGACTCGTCTGTGCAGTATGCGTTGTCGGAGCAGAGCGCAGGAATCTCTTCCGAAGAAGTCGAGGCAAAGATTCTCAACCTTGGCAGCGTCTCCGGCCACACCGAATTTGATCTTGATGCCACGTTCTTGCCTGAGTATGACCGCATCCACCTTCGTCTCGACGCGCACGATTTTGTCGCCACGGCGTGGGTGTCTGGTGGCACAGCGCCCGGGAAGGCAACTGACGTCGAACTGCCACCGTCAACGCTCTACGACTTCACCAAGGAACAGCTTGGTTCCAATTGGCAGCTGAAGTTCCCAACTTCCAGCTTCCGTTATCTCCACGTCAGGCTCTCGCCGGGCATCCGCCCTCAACAGGTTAAAGGAGCCACGATCTACAACCTGCACGAGCAGCGGGCCGCTTGGACGAAATTCGGTTCGTGCGCCGCTCCGCAACAGAAGGAGCATTTGACCGTGATTTCCTGCACCGTCCCTGATGGAGTGCCGCTGAGCCGCGTCTCGTTTCAAATCGCCGCGGCGCAGGTGAACTTTCGCAGAACCGTCAGCGTCGAAGACGCCAAAGGCTCTCAGTTCTCCAGCGGCGAGATCAGTCGCGTGCGCGTAAATCGCGCCGGAACGCTCGTCATTGCCGAGAATTTGTCGATTAACGTTTCTGGAAATTCCAGCCAGTTCACGATCGTCGTCGATAATGGAGATAACCCACCGCTCAACATTACGGAAGCCGATCCGTTTGCAATCGAGCGGCGTGTTTATTTCGATCCGCAGGGCAAGACGCTGCTCATGCTTTATTACGGTGACGAAAAACTTTCCGCGCCTGTTTACGACTACGCGCGCTTCTTTCATGTGGAATCCGTTCCCGCCGAGGCGCAGCTAGGTCCTGGCAGTCACAATCCGAAATACTCGGGGCGGCCTGACGCGAGGCCATGGTCGGAGCAGCACACGGTTATTCTCTGGGGAGCGATGTTGCTTGCTGTCCTGGCGCTCGCGATTCTCGCTCTCCGCGGGTTGCGCACGGGGAACGCGCAATGACGAAACGCCGCAGAACTGTCTGGATATTTCTCGCCCTGCTCCTCGCAGCGTTTGTCTGGGCTGTCGTGAGCAACAACCCCTTTGCGCAGGGCTTTCAAGATCTAGTGGGATCTAAACCGGATCATCCCATTCTGGATAAGCAATTCACCGTCGCGGCTCGCAGCTTCCGCTATTACCAGTTCGACTTGCCTCAAGGATCGAAGAACGTCGCGGTCGTCGGGCACTTCACGGCATCCGCGGTAACCAATAGCAACACCACTATAGGAAGCAATACTGCGGATAAAGCGCAGGACTTTGGCAGCAACATTGAAGTCTTTGTGATGAGCGAGTCGGCTTTCGCTGATTGGCAGAAGGGATCGACGACCGGCTTAGTCTACGAAAGCGGCAGAGTCTCTCAAGGGCCGGTGAATCAGACTTTGCCGATGGGAGTGGGTACTTACTACGTCGTCTTCAGCAATCGTTTCGATCCCGGCGCGTCGAAGAACATCAATGCCAAACTCCTGCTGCGTTACAAGAGTTGGTTGGATTGGCTTCGGGGAAGAAAGGCTGAGTAACGCTGCGTCGCAACGACGCGGAAGGACTGCTTCACCGCATCGTCTCTTCGATCTCAGAAATCCAGTCCGGACGCTTCAGCACTTCTCGCGGCTTGGGACCATCGGCTGCACCCACGATTCCATCCTGCTCCATCAGATCGATGAGATGTGCTGCGCGCCCGTAGCCGATGCGCAAGCGCCGCTGTAGAAGCGAAGTCGAAGCTTTCCCGAACTCAATTACAAGTTTTACGGCATCGCCGTACATCGGATCGTCTTCGGCCTCGCCATCGGATACACCGTCTCCAGCGCCACCTTCCGCTCCGGCCTCGCGCTCACCCTTCGGCGCTTCGAGAAACTGCTGCTGATATTCCGCCAGGCCTTGCGACTTCCAGAATTCGACTACCGCGGCAATTTCCTTCTCCGTGACAAATGGAGCGTGCAGACGATGCACGCGCGCTGAACCCGATGGCAGATAGAGCATATCGCCTTTACCCAGCAGAGCCTCTGCGCCGTTGGCGTCGAGAATCGTGCGGGAATCCACCTTCGTCGCCACGCGAAACGAAACGCGGGCAGGGAAGTTCGCCTTGATCAATCCGGTGATGACGTCGACCGAAGGCCGTTGCGTTGCGAGCACGAGATGAATGCCGACCGCGCGCGCCATCTGCGCCAGACGCGTAATCGACTCTTCCACGTTGCTCGAATCGAGCATCATCAGGTCAGCCAACTCGTCGATGATGATGACGATATAGGGAATTGGCTTCTCGTCTGATCCTTCCTCAAACAAGCTCGGAGTGCCACTCTGATCGAAGAGCTTGTTGTACTGGTCGATGTTACGCACGCCCTTGGCTGCGAGCAGCTTCAACCGCCGTTCCATCTCGCGCACGGCATTGCGCAGCGCGTTGGCTGCGAGCTTCGGCTCGGTGATGATCGGCGTGTAGAGGTGCGGAACGCCTTCGTAGTTTCCCAGTTCCAACCGCTTCGGATCGACCAGGATCAGCCGCACTTGATCGGGTGTCGCCTTATACAAGATCGACATGATCATCGCGTTGATCGCGACGCTCTTGCCAGCTCCGGTTGATCCGGCGATCAGCAAGTGAGGCATTCCCGCCAGATCCGCGGTCACAATGCGGCCGTTGATGTCTTTGCCCATGGCGATCGTCATCTTTGACTTCGATCCCATGAACTCCTGCGACTCGATATTCTCGCGCAGCCAGATAATCTCTCGCTGTCGGTTCGGCACCTGGATACCGACCGTGCTCTTTCCGGCCATGCGCTCGATCAGGATGCTTTCGGCTTTCAGTGCCAGGCAAAGGTCGTCCGAGAGATTCGTGATGCGGCTGTATTTGATTCCCGCTTCCGGCTTGAATTCGAACGTCGTGACGACAGGACCGGGATTGATCTGTGTGATCTGTCCATGAACTTCGAACTCGGCGTACTTCTCGGTAAGAACCTGAGCCAGCAGTTTGAGTTCGTCGGCATCGACTGCTTGCTGTTCATCTGGACGCTGGAGCAGGCTGCTCGAGGGCAGCTTATATCCACCGGCGATGCGCGGCATCGTCGTCTTCGCCTTGACGCTGCTGTCGGCGCGTTCTGTGACTTCCGGAACCACTACTTGAGAAACTGCAGAGGCAGTTGGCAATGTCTCCGCCAGAATTCCTCCAGTGGAGGCTTTGGCGACCGGGGCTTCCTCTTCCATCATCCTTTCAATGCCAGTGCGGCGCGGTTCGGAAACCTGCGCGACCGGAACTGATGGACGCGACGGAATGAGCTGCGTCTTAACTATCGGCTTCGAAATCCGCCGCTGCTCCAGTTCCTTTTGCTGACGCTTCTTGAGTCGCTCCTGCTTCCAATCCTGATAGCGATTCCACAAGGCAGTGACGAAGGCGAAGCGCGTCGGAGCCCACAAGCGAATTGCCGAGAACGAGAACGCGGTCGAGAGATACAGCGCAACGGCGAGCACGGTCGCGCACACAATGTAAGCGCCAACCAGATTCAGATAATGAATAAGGACGTCGCCTAGCACGCGTCCCATCAGGCCTTCGACGGGAATTACTCCCATCCAGCGCATGTGTCCGGGCAACAACGCCAGCATCGCCGGAACGAACATCGCCAGCCAGATTCCGCCGAGGGTTTTCGCCAACGGGGACTGAACTTTCATCGACCGGAACCAGCGGATGCCAAGCATCACCGGGAAGATGACGAGCAGGAATGCGCCCATGCCAAAGAACTGCAGCACGGCGTCGGACATATACGCGCCGACTACGCCGATCCAGTTGCGCGCGGCATGAGCGCCAGTGAGAACCGAGGCGCTATCCCACGAAGGATCGAGCGGAGAATACGAAATGAGCGCGAGGAAGAGGAGGAGCGCGGAGACGCACATCAGGAATCCGACAAGCTCGTTGAGCCGACGGTTCCCTGTGGGGACAAACATCTTTGCCAGATAATCCATGAAGGCCGGATTCATCGCCGAAGACACGTCTTCAGCGCCGCGTGCGGCCAGAGCCAGACCATTATGCCAAGAAGCCAAGGTTCCGACAATCAGGAATCGAAGGCGGTGTTTATGTGGTTATCCACAGCCTGTCGTGTTGCCTGGAATGGCTGTAGATTCCAAAGCGGCCCTTTAAACGACTCCGAACGGAATTGACACCAGAATCATTGCCACCGTTACACTTCCGACCAATGTCGGGAACCGAGTGCTGGATGGTCCCACGAGGGCGGCAGCAAAACCAAACACGCAAAGGAGCAACGACGCCGCAATCATCTTTTCGCCGTCAATCATAGGAAGATGCAGTCTCAGGGATGTCGTTGGGTAGGAGATGATATAGACGAGAGAGACCACGGGTATGGCGAATGCTAAAGTGTTTGCCAAAGTGGCGATCCAGCCAACCGCTTTTCGCCACCGTGCTACGAGGGCCGATTTCCTTACCTTGCTACAGTTCCACCATGCTGCCACGAGCATGGCAACTTCGAAGAGCAACACGACATAGAAGAGCATCCCTCGTACCTGAGGGGGAAAGACGCGGCGCGACAAGCAGGCCCAAACCAACACCAAAGCTATGAGCGTTGCTGGAATCTCTTTTTTGTACGTCACGCAGTTTCCGACGGCGCTCGCAGCGAGGCGGGTTGCTTTTAGGCCAGTCGCGCGGCGAACACCAACACCAGAATACCCACGATAATTCTGTATACCGCGAAGGGAGCGAAGCCGCGCTTGCGGACATAAGCCATAAACCACGCGACCGATCCGTAGGCAACGATGAACGAGACGATGAATCCGATGGCGAGAACGATCCATCCGTGAGCATCGATCTGCGCGACGCCGATCGGGTTCTCGCCCTTTCCTCGAAGAGATTTGTAAAGCGTGTAGAGCGTCGCGGCTGCCATCGTCGGGATGGAAACGAAAAATGAGAATTCCAGAGCTGAGGCGCGCGACATTCCGGCAATTTGTCCGGCTGCGATGGTCGACATCGAGCGTGAGGTTCCGGGGAAGACGGCCGAGAAAATCTGGCAAAAGCCGATCCAGATCGATTGACCGAGGCTCATGTCTTCCATCTTCCAGGTGCGGATCTTGCTGTTTGCCACCGGACCTGCGGCTTCGGCTTTGGCGTGCATGGCGTCGACGATCCACATCACGATTCCACCGATCAGCAACGACCAGCCAATGATCACGATGTCTTCCAGATGCTTGCCGATGACCTTCGTCAGCAGGAACGACGGAATCGCGGTGACCACAAATGCGACCGCTACAAGTCCGAGCGGATGCGTCAATGCCGTTTTGTTTCCGCTTTCACCGTGCGGAAAAGTCGACAGGAACTTGGTGATGCGGCTCCAGAAATAAACCGGGAGACACAGGATTGCGCCGAGCTGGATCACGATGGAATACATCTTCCAATAACCATCAGAGAGACTGATGTGCAGCAGAGCCTCTGAGAGACGCAGGTGCGCGGTGGAGCTGACTGGCAGAAATTCGGTGAGGCCTTCGACAATTCCCAGGATCAAGGAGAGCAAGTAGTCGTTCAATCTTCCTCCGAAAAATTAAGGAAACAGTATCTCAGAAAAGGTTAAGTCGAACGTTGCAGTTCGAGCACGGAAGGAAAAAGCAGATCCCTCCACTTCGCTTGCTTCGCTGCGCTTCGGTCGGGATGACAACGATTCTTAAAGCACAGCGAGTTGTCTGAAGCAGGATTTCGAAACCTAGTCTGTGGCGTTTCCGTACGTGGGAACGCTGTTTTGCACGTAGAAGATGAGAGTTTGCGCACGATTGGACCAGTCGCTTTGTCCGTATTGAGTGACAATTCTTTGCGCCAGATCGAGAGCGCGGGTTTTTGCCTCTGCGGATTTCTTCAGATTGGCTTCGGTCTTATAGATTTCGATCAACGCGGATTGACGCCACGCGGCGTCATAGAGGGCTTCCGGCGCGGCGGGCGACTGTGCGTGCTCCTTGGCGTATTTCTCGTACATCTCGGCTTCTTTTTCCGGACATTTCGAGGCGGCTTGCCAATCGCCGCATAGCTTGTTTTCGATCAAGTGAAACGCTGCAAGATCAGCCCATTTCGTAGTGGGATATTTTTTTATTACCAGCTTCATCCACTCTTCATCGATCTGGCCGCGCATGTAGGCTTCTCGTTCGCGAGCGGAGGGACGCGTCATCACGTCGGCGCGCTCGATCTGCCAACGGATGTCGGCGGCGCGGTAGAGGCCTTCGGCGGCGAGGGGCGAAGCGGGAAAAAGATCATAGACGCGGAAGTAGAGGCGCATGGCATCTTGTGCGGCATCGCGGCGTCCGCGCCGGCGGCTGGCTTCGTCTTCGGAATTAGAAGCCTCACCGAAGATGATTTTGTCGCCGTCCTGCGTGGTCATGGTGACCAATGCTTTGTTCGGAACCCATCCTGTGATGGTCTTGCCTTCAGATTCCGGATCGTCCTCGTCAGAGTTTCTGCGAGGCTCGCGAATGATGGCTTCGACGTGCGTCCAGTCGCGGCTGGCATCGATGATGACGAGTTCGTGTCCGCGACTAGCTTCGCCGAGTTTCGCGGTGTCGGAACTCGGAGAGACGCGGATGGTTTCTTCGTGGATGAGCGTTCCGCGCTGTGCCTGCGCGAGGGCTCGGCCTGTGGAAAAGGTGAGCGTGAAAGCCAGAATCAAGAGAAAAATTGCTTGTTCCCAAAATCGGAAGCGCGGCGACGAGGTGGGTACCCCCCCTCCCCCCTGCTCTATTGGAATCATCGAGTTAGCGGAAAATCGAGAAAAAATCTTAGAGCTGCAAGCAGTTGCGGGCAAAATCTTGAGCGCGAAGGACTTACGGTCGCTCTGCGGGTCGTTCATCATATTTTTCGGTGTTCTTCATTAGGATCATCGTTCGAGTCGGTGAAGTCAAGGTCATTTGAACATTCTCGAAACCCTTTCAGCACATCGGCACTGAGCCACTGCGGGAAACCTCTTCACCACCAGGGGCACGAAGGTTCACGAAGGAAGAAATCGGGTTCAGGGGCGTCTTTCCGCTAAAACCCTGTTAACACAGGGGGCAGAGTCGCACAGGGGAAAGCCCTTAACCACGAAGGACGCGAAGGTGCACGAAGGAACCCTTGAGGCAGATGAGATTTTTACTCTAAGAACTTTCCTCACCACAGTGGGCACTGAGGCGCATAGGGAAACCCTTCAGGATCTTAGATCTTTCAGCATCGAGGGCTCGATGTTGCCGCCGCTGATTATGGCTACATTCAGCTTGGTGCGGGGCAGTTCGCTGGCGTGAAAGATGAATCCCGCCACCGAGACTGCTCCGCTGGGCTCCGCGACGGTGTCGGGATTCGCGCTTAGATACTTCATCGCCTGACGGATTTCTTCTTCCGTGACGGTGATGATGTCATCGACGTATTTACGGATGTGCTCGAAGTTGATGTCGCCGATGCTTTGGGTGCGAAGCCCGTCGGCCAGGGTGCGGGAGACTTGTTCGGCGGGGAACGCAACGATTTTTCCCGATCGGAGGCTGCCTTGGGCGTCGGCGGCGAGTTCGGGCTCGACGCCGATCACTTTTATCTTTGGATTCGTCAACTTGATCGCGGTGGCTACGCCGCTGATGAGGCCTCCGCCGCCGACGGGCGCGAAGACGGCTTCGACTTCGGGCATATCTTCGAGGATTTCCAGTCCGATGGTCCCCTGGCCGGCAATGATTTTTTCGTCGTTGTAGGGAGGGACGATGACGTATCCGTGCTGAGTGGCGAGTTCTTCAGCTTTTACTTTGCGCTCTTCGCTGCCGGGACCGACCAGGACGATCTCCGCACCGAGCTTGGCGGTGGCTTCGCGCTTGATGGCGGGCGCGTTATTGGGCATGACGATGACGGACTTCACTCCAAGCGCGCGAGCGGCGTAGGCGACACCTTGGGCATGATTGCCGCTGGAGTAAGAGATGACACCGTGTTTGCGGTCTTCGTCAGATAAGGAAGCGATTTTGTTGTAGGCTCCGCGGAGTTTGAAAGCGCCGATGGGCTGCTGGTTTTCGGGCTTGAGGAAGAGGCGGCGCGGGTCGGCGTCACAGAGTTTGAATTCGATCAGCCGTGTGCGAGTGGTGGTGCTTTGGAGGCGAGAACGGGCGGAGTCAAGATCGGAAAGAGTGATCATGTCAGAATCTTGTTGGACATGGCGATTCTAACGTAGTCCGATTTTCCAATGACTCTGATCGACGAATCAGTTGCTTGGGATCGACGGCGGGTGCAAGACCTCGACAACAAAGCCGGAAGGAATCTGAAACAATGCCGGGTCAGGATCGGAGCGGGAAAGATCAACGATCCGAATCGCCACCTCGCCTTCTATCGGATCCTTCGTTGTGGCAGATAGATTTATGCCAAGGTCGGGGGAGTACCAGAACTCCCGCGTACTCGTCTGCCATTTTTCTGCGGGCCAGCCTCCACGGATTGCAACCTTCTCGATCGTTCCGATGACGTTGAAGCCGTCGATGATATCGCTCCCAAGACTCTTGCGAGTAACGAAGTGAGCGCTGGGATCGAGCAGACCGTCGGGGGCTGGCTTAAGGAAGGACGGTCCGTGATAGCGCGCGACGTTGCAGTGACGCGCGGCGACATTGCAGGATGTTCTGGTGTGAGCCACCGGGTCTAGAATGAAAACATCTGCAATAGCGGATTCCTTTTCCGAGTCGCTGGGCGCGACGCTACGGTGTTCTCGGTAGATGCGGCCCTGCCGGTCGCGGGCGACGTTGGTATCGACGTGCACGGTTTTGGGGCTCCCGTCGTCTTGTTTTTGAGTCGAGTCGATACTGTAGCGACCCGAGAACGGGTTATCCGCAATAAGAAGGATCTGGATGCCGTCCGCGTGCACGCGAGAAGGCTCTTGAGCGTTGACGTTGCTCGCGAGTAGGAGGGAAGCAGCAGTGCAGCAAATAAGCAGGAGGGATGCAGCTAGCAAGGCGCAAAACTTCATGACGCCACCTCACTATCGAAGTGGCGCGAGTATAGCATCGGCGACGATCGTACCTCAACTCGACTGACAACCGCTTCGCCTTAATTCAGCCGGGCGATGCAGTTTGTATCGGCGAATTGCGGGTGGTGGCGTAACCGTTTACACTGCCGAGGAACTGCTTGCCGTTTCTAGATGGCATATTCCACGATGAATTCCCGGGTGCTGCAACTCGATCCTCGCGATAACGTTCTGGTGGCCCTCACCAATCTCGAGAAGGGGGAAGCTGTTGAGTTTGGAGGCAAGTCATATAGCCTGCAAACTGATGTCGCGGCGAAACACAAATTCGCGACTGCCGACCTGGCGGTGGGCGACGCTGTTCTGATGTATGGCGGGCTTGTCGGCAAGGCCGCAAAGGCGATTGCGGCTGGAGAAGTGTTGACGACGGGGAACATGCAGCATCAGGCGTCGCCGTTTCATGGAAAGTCGCAGGACTTCCGATGGACTGCTCCAGATGTCTCGCGCTGGACTGCGCGGACTTTTCAGGGCTACGAGCGATCGGATGGGCAAGTTGGAACGCGGAATTATTGGGTCGTAGTGCCACTGGTTTTCTGCGAGAACAAGAATATTCAAGTCCTGAAGCAGGCGTTTGAAGAGGAACTTGGATTTGCTGCGCCGCAACTTTATCGGCAGCAAGTGGCGGAGCTGGCGAGGCTGTATCGGGAAGGCAAGGTTGGCGAGGCGGGAGTCCACAGATCTGCCGAAAGCGCAGCGGCGCCGGGAAGGCAGAGGCTGTTTCAGAATGTGGACGGCATCCGATTTCTGTTGCACGAGGGCGGGTGCGGCGGGACACGTGAGGATTCCAACAATCTTTGCGGGTTGATCGCCGGATACATTCATCATCCGAATGTGGCGGGAGCGACGGTGCTGAGCCTGGGATGCCAGCACGCGCAGATCGAAATTCTGCGAGAAGAAATTCGCAAGCGCAATCCGAAATTCGACAAGCCGCTGTTCATTCTCGAGCAGCAGAAAAGCGGTTCGGAAGCGGCGATGATGAAGGAGGCGATTGGACAGACGTTTCTCGGCCTAGTCGAAGCGGATAAGGCGCGGCGTACTGAGGCACCGTTGTCGAAGCTGTGCGTCGGATTGAAGTGTGGTGGGTCAGATGGATTTTCGGGTATTTCGGCGAACCCGGCGATCGGACATACGTCGGATCTGCTGGCTGCGATGGGAGCGCGCACGATTCTCTCGGAGTTTCCGGAACTGTGCGGCGTAGAGCAGGGACTAATCGATCGCGGGAAGAATAAGGAAGTGGGCGACCGGTTCATTCAACTGATGCGCGATTATGCGGCACGGGCGGTGGCAGTGCGGTCGGCGTTCGAGATGAATCCTTCGCCGGGAAACATGCGCGATGGATTACTGACTGACGCGATGAAGTCGGCGGGCGCCGCGAAAAAAGGCGGAACATCGCCGATGACCGCGGTGCTGGATTATCCGGAATATTCCACGGAGCCGGGATTAAACCTGCAATGCACCCCGGGTAACGATGTGGAGTGCGTGACCGCCCAAGTGGGTGCGGGTGCGAGCGTGGTGCTGTTCACGACAGGACTTGGAACGCCGACGGGGAATCCGATCACGCCGGTGGTGAAGCTGTCGACCAATTCGGCGCTCGCGGAGCGGATGCACGACATCATCGACGTGGATACGGGGCCGATCATCGATCGCGGAATCACGATCCAGCAGATGGGTGAACAGATTCTGGATTACGTGGTACAAGTGGCGAGCGGCGAAGCTCGCGTGAAGGCCGAAGTAAAGGCGCAGGAAGATTTCATTCCGTGGAAGCGAGGAGTATCGCTCTGAGGACCGAGACGAATGCTCCGCGCGATTTCCGGCTGGATGGAAAAGTGGCTCTCGTAACGGGAGCCGGGAGCGGCATCGGTCAGGCCATTGCGCTGCGGTTTGCGGAACATGGGGCGGCGATCCGCGTGCTGGATGTGAATGATGCTGGTGCGGCGGGGACCTGCGAGCAGATTGCCGCGAGCGGCGGTGAAGCATCAGCGCATCGCTGCGACGTGACCGATCAGGCGCAGGTGAAGGCGACGTTTGCGGAGTTGTTCCGGCGCGAGCGCATTCACATTCTCGTGAACAATGCCGGAGTTTCACACATCGGCACTGTCGAAACTACGACGGAAGCGGACTTCGACCGGCTTATTCGAGTGAACGTCAAAGGCTTCTACAACTGCATGCATGCGATGGTCGGGCACATGCGGGAGAAGGGCGGCGGCATCATTCTGAATATGGCGTCGATTGCGGGATCGACGGGGCTGGCCGACCGGTTTGCATATTCGATGACCAAGGGCGCAGTCATCGCGATGACGTATTCGGTGGCGCGCGATTATCTTGCTCACAACATTCGTTGCAACTGTATTTCTCCGGCGCGGGTGCATACGCCGTTTGTGGACGATTACTTGAAGAGGACGTATCCGGGCCGCGAGGCGGAGATGTTTGAGGAGCTGGCGAAGTCGCAGCCAATCGGACGAATGGCCGAACCGACCGAGGTCGCGTCTCTGGCTTTGTTTTTGTGCTCGGACGAAGCTTCATTTATTACAGGCAGCGATTATCCGCTGGACGGCGGATTTTTCAATCTGCGGGGATAACGCATGGATCTGCAGCTGAAAGATAAAGTCGTGATCGTGACCGGCGGAGCGAAAGGAATTGGCGCGGCGATTGTTCGCGAATGCGCAGCGGAAGGCGCGGTCCCGGTGATCGTAGGGCGTGACGGAGATGTTGCGGAGGAACTGCAAGGCGAACTGAAAAAGAAGCGGCGCGCGTTGCGGGGTGATCACGGTTGAGTTGGGGACGGCGGAGAGCTGCGAGCAATCCGTTGCGCAGGTTGTGAAGGAGTTCGGACGCCTCGACGCGCTGGTGAATAACGCGGGGCGTAACGACAAAGTGGGACTGGAAGAAGGGAATCCGGACGAGTATGTGGAGTCGCTCAAGCGCAACCTGGTGCATTACTACAGCATGGCGCACTACGCGTTGCCGCATCTGAAGCGGGCGCGCGGGTCGATTGTGAATGTCGGATCGAAGACCGCGGTGACGGGGCAGGGAAGTACGTCGGGATACGCATCCTCGAAGGGCGCGATTATGGCGCTGACGCGCGAATGGGCGGCGGAGTTGCTGCCCTACGGAATCCGCGTGAATACGGTGATTCCTGCTGAAGTGATGACGCCGCTTTATCGCAGCTGGCTCGATACGTTTCCGAAGCCGGAGGAGAAGCTGAATGTCATCCTGTCGAAGATTCCTCTGGAAAAACGAATGACCACCGCGGAAGAGATCGCGGCGATGGTGGTGTTTCTGCTGTCGGCGAAATCCAGCCATACGACCGGGCAGCATTTGTTCGTGGATGGCGGGTACGTGCACCTGGATCGCGCTCTGACGTAATTGCGAAAAGAAATCCGAATGACGAAATCGGCTCCGATCACTGAACGCCGCTACGTGGTGCCGCTGGTCCTGGTGACCAGCTTGTTTTTTGTGTGGGCGATTGGGGTCAACCTGAATGACGTGCTGATCCAGCATTTGAAGAAAGCGTTCGGGCTGACGGACACGCAGTCGTCGCTGATCCAGATGGCGTTTTTCGGTGGATATTTTCTGGCGGCATTTCCTGCCGGATGGCTGATGCAGCGACTTGGGATACAAGCGGGGAATTCTGATTGGGCTGCTGGTTTGCGCGACGGGCACCATTTTGTTTATTCCTGCCGCGTCAGTACGAGTGTACGGATTTTTTCTGTTTGCCCTGTTTGTGATGGCATGCGGGCAGTCGGTGTTGGAAGTGGCGGCCAATCCCTATGTGACGACGCTGGGTCCGGCGGAGAGTTCGGAGCGCCGACTGAATCTGGCGCAATCGTTCAACGCGACGGGCGCGGTACTGGTTGCTCTGCTGGGGTCGAAATTTATTTTGTCGGGAATTGAGCACAGTCCGGCGGAACTGGCCGCGATGTCCCCGGCGCAACTGTTGGCCTATCGCGTGTCGGAAGCCAACATGGTGAAGATGCCATACCTGGTGATTACGGGAATTTTCTTATTCATCGCGCTGCTGATTTTCCTGACGAAGCTGCCGGAGATTCGTGAGACGAGCGATGAAAATCTGGGGTCCGCAAAGGTGGGATTGAGAGGGACACTTGCGCATCCGCACCTGATTCGGGGAGTGATTGCGCAGTTTCTTTATGTGGGAGCACAGGTAGGCGTGGCGAGCTTCATCATCCGGTTCAGCGAGTTCACGATGCCGGGCATGCGTGAAAAGGCTGCCGCGCATTATTTGCAGGCGCACCTGGCGGGATTCATGATTGGACGATTTGGCGGTTCGGCCATCATGCAGAAGGTGGCGCCATCGCGGCTGCTGAGTTTGTTCGCTGGCCGGATCGTTGATCTCGCTGCTCGTGGTACTGCTCGGGACGGGGCGTCCGACGGTATGGGCGATTGTGCTGGTGGGACTGTTTCACTCCATCATGTTTCCAACTATCTTCGCGTTGAGCCTGAAGAATCTGGGCCCGTATACGAAACTGGGATCGTCGTTGCTGGTGATGTCGATCATCGGCGGGGCGGTATGCCCGGTGATCATGGGAAGAATCTCGGATGCCTGGAATATTCAGTACGCGTTTGTGGTGCCGCTGATCTGCCATGCGTACATTCTTTACTTCGCATTGAGCGGGTATCGGCCAGCTCCGGTTGTGACGGCAATGGGAGTTCCTGCGGGAGAGATTTCGTGACGCGACGCTACTGCCTGACGCTTGATTTGAAGGATGATCCAGAGTTGATCGCGGAGTACAAGCGCTATCACGAGAAGATATGGCCGGAGATTACGCGAGCATTAAGGACTCGGGCATCGAGGACATGGAGATTTATCTGCTCGGGACGCGCATGTTTATGATTATGGAAGTGGGCGAGAAGTTTTCTTTTGAAGCGAAAGGCGAGGCGGACCGGCTGAATCCTAAAGTGCAGGAGTGGGAGAAACTGATGTGGAAATTTCAGCGCCCTTTGCCGCAAGCCAAGCCCGGGGAAAAATGGCTGCTGATGGAGAGAGTCTTTAAACTGCAAGAGTAGCTGCAAACAACGACATCCCTTCTTGAGGAATCAATCCTGATGCCGGAATCGTCTGCCAAGCTTTACAGAACCGCTTCTGGGTATGTCGTTGAGCATGAGGACCGCTTCTATGCCGGGGACGGATGCGCGTGGGATGAGTTGGTTGCTCGCGAGGATCTGGGGACGCATTTGCAGGAAGTGATTCGAAGCGGCAGGCGCGTTGACAAGCTGGATGAGTCGCAGATGCTGGCTCCGATTGGATCGCAAGAGGTTTGGGCGGCCGGCGTGACGTATTTCCGAAGCCGCGATGCGCGGATGGAAGAATCGAAGTCGGCTGGAGGAGCTGATTTCTACGATCGCGTGTACAACGCCGAGAGGCCGGAACTTTTCTTTAAGGCTACGCCGAACCGAGTGGTGGGGCACCGGGGTGAGGTTGCGATACGGAAAGATGCGAAGTGGTCGGTGCCGGAGCCGGAGTTGGTGTTGCTGATTAACCCTTCGGGGAAAATTATCGGCTACACCATCGGGAATGACATGAGCTCGCGGGATATCGAAGGAGAGAATCCTTTATACCTGCCGCAGGCCAAGGTCTATCACCGGAGCTGCGCGATGGGGCCGTGTCTGCTGGTTTCAGCGGAGGCGCCTGCGCGCTCGACGGAGATTCGGATAGAGATTTTGCGTGGTGGTGCGAACGTCTTTTCTGGATCGGTGACCGTCGGAGCCATTAAGAGGGATTTTGCGACGCTGGTGGAGTATCTGTACCGCGACAACGAGTTTCCCAAGGGATGTTTCTTATTTACGGGGACTGGGATTGTTCCGCCTGATTCGTTCACGCTGCAAGTTGGAGACGAGATTCGGATCGCGATCGATGGGATTGGAACACTGGTTAATTTCGTCGCGATAAACGGTTAGGTGCGATCAGGCTTGCAGACGGTCGCCTACTTGTTCGGCCGCGATAGCCCATGGGCATTCGGCCTGATGTTCCTGAAGATCGCTCAGGGCGCGCTGCAAGTCAACGTGCTTTCTGGCCGCGAGCCTTGGGCTGATCTTGAAAAAGGCGGCAGAGCGAGCCTCTTCGAAACTCGCACTCCTGCGTTCCAGAACCCGGTACAAATCGCGACACTCAGAACACTTCATAGATACCTCACCTGCGGCGACGAACTATCCACGGGCATGCATCCGGTTGTGAAAAGGTCGCGTGGGGCAGCCGTCAGGCTGAGCATGCTCGGGGAGGACTGTCCCGCCTCTGCCCCACGCTTATGTATGCATCTTTGGGCACTGGGCAAAGTTTTGCAATAGGCAAAAGTGCCTCAAATGCGGGCGAAAAGTACATATTCGGAAGGTCTTCGCGAAAAGTAATACGTGATCTTACTCAGGAGTCTCCAGCGGGAATCGTATCGTCGATGCGCGCAAAGCTACTGACGTCTGCGTTTCGTCATACGAAAGTGCCTGGTAGGCGAGTGGGATGATTGCAGCAACCGTGGTTTCGTCTTCGTCGCTGCGAAACTCAACGCGTCCGCCGATATACCCGATTCTCTCGTGCATGCCGGAGATACCGACACCGCCAGCGAATCCGCTCGATGCCTGAATCTCCTTGAGGAGATCGGAACGGAATCCATGGCCGGTGTCGATGACGGCTACTTCAATCGTGCGGTCTCGCAGGTGCGCCTTGACCGCGGCCGTTTCGCTTCCCGAGTGCCGGTGAACATTGGCCAACGCCTCTTGCACGAAGCGATAGATCGCAATCTCCTGATTTGGGTGAAGCGCCGTGGCTTTCAACTCCTTCGAAATTTCGACTTTCACGCGTAGGCCGCTGCGATCACGGAACTCCTCCACGAACATCTGCATGGCGGACCAGAGGCCGAGTTCATTGAGCATGGGAGGATGCAGAAGGTAGGAGAACGTTCGAATCTCACGCGCGACGCGCTTGGCCAGCGCAAGCGATTCTGCGACTTGCTTCTGCGCATTTTCCGGAAGGGATCGCCGCACCGCCATGAGCGCTCCGAGGTTGAGCGTCAAGGCAGTCATTTCTTGCGAGGTGGAATCGTGCACTTCCCGGGCGATTCGGCGTTGTTCCTCTTCCTGAATGCGCAACAGGCGTTCCGACATTTGGAGGAGCGTATGCTCGGCCAGTTCCTGCGAGGTAATGTCCTCGACCATGGCGACGCAGTATTTCAATTTGCCGTCGTTGGTGCGCAACGCGGAGACAGTAACTCGGGCCGACCGCACTTCGCCATTCGGACGTACGTAGCGCTTTCTGATCTGATATCGATCGCGCTTGCCGCGGACGACCTCGCGATACATTGTCCGGGTGAGATCCACATCCTCAGGATGAGATATCTTCTCGAAGGTGAGGGAAGGAAGTTCGGGCTCGGTATAGCCGACGATAGAACAAAAAGCGGGGTTGCAGCGGAGAAGGTGCCCGTCCGGATCGACCAACACCATGCCGATGGCAGCATGTTCAAAGATGATATGAAATTCTTCCTCGCTGCGCCGGAGCGCCTCTTCCGCCTGCTTGCGGCCGGTGATGTCCATGGTGAGGCCGACCATGCGAAGGGGTTGGAGGGATGTATCGAAGAAGACGCGGCCCCGCGATTCCACCCAGCGGATTTCGCCGTCGTTCTTACGACGTATCCGATATTCGGCGCGTGACTCACCTGTTCGCAAAGTTTCGGAGACACTGGCCTGCGCTTGCGCGAGATCCTCAGGCAGGATGAGGTCTTCCCAGTCTTTGTGAGTTCCGTGCGAGGTGCCAGCTGGGAATCCGAAAAGTTCCGACAGTTCCGGAGACCAGGAGACCTGATTGCTTTGCAAGTCGAGATCAAAAGATCCCATATGTGCCGCTCTTTGAGCTTGATCAAGCAGCTCGCGGCCGGCGCGTAATTCTTCCTCAACTTGTTTTTGCTCGGTGATGTCCGTCAGAGTGACCACCGCTTGCTGAACCTTGCCATCATCGCCGAGAATCGGCCATGCGCTGGTTAAGACCCAGCGGCGTTCACCGGTGGCAGGATGGAAATTCCTGAGCGCAACATTGAGCACCGGTTTGCCCGTGCGAATGGCGCGCTGGCTGGGACGTTCCACGGTCGGACAGGGCGTTCCATCTTCGCGAAGCACATGAAGCGCGGGATCAGCGAGGCTCATGGAAGCTGCCTGCTCGGCGGTTACGCCAACGATTTCGAGAAACTTCGGATTAAAAATCTGGATGGAAGCGTTGCTGTCGAGGACTGCGATTCCCACGGGAGCCGCAGCCACGACTGTGCGAAAGCGTTCTTCGCTGGTCTTCAAAGCTCCGTAAAGGCCGCTCAGCCGGAGGGTCGCGTCGTTGAAGACTCGCCCCAAAGTTGCAAGTTCGTCGGCGCCTTCAACGTGGACTCGCTGCCGGAAGTCACCGAGAGCGAGAGCCTGTGCGCCAGCATCGAGCTGCGCAAGTGGTTGCGTGATGCTGCGTGTGACAACGGTCCCCAGGACCGCGGCTACGATCAACGTGAACAGCGCAGTCAGGGCGTGCATCAGGAAGACGCGCTTTTCCTGGCGTTGAATGGCTTGCTGGGTGCGGGTTTGCTCGGCGGCAACTTCCAGATCGACTTTCTCCACCAACATCGAAGTTAACGAACTGAGCGGGCGCACCTGATTCTGGAGACGCAGACGGACGGCCGGCCAGTCCCCAAGATTCGCCAGATCAGTAAGGGCGTCGATTTGCGCGGGCAAGGCGCTCTCGATCGTGTCGAGCGCGCTCAGCATCGTCGGATCGCGGGCCAGAAGGTCGGACGGTGTTCGGAGAGCGCGGTCGGCGCGCTCCACATCGTCGAGAAACTGACGACGAAGAGTGGCGCTTTCTTCGGCGAAGCGATGAGAATCTTCCGCCGTGGCGAGGTCTTCCAGTTTGTCGCGAAGAATCAGCAGGCTGGCGTGGACGCTGAGCACAGCATGGGATTCCAGATCGAGATTATGGATGCGTTCTTCCTGATTGCGAACCTGATCAAACTGCCAAAGCGTGAAGGCATGGCTGGCGATCATCAAGACCACGATCGTCACGAAGCAGAGCGTCAATCGAGCCCCGATGTTGAGTTGCCGCGGGCGACGAGCTTGTTCCAACAGACTCCATAGCGAGCTGCGAGGCGAGGATTGGGACGAGCGCGAAAAGGATTCAGTTCCCATGCTTGACGGCCCCTTGATCCGATGCTGGCAGACCTGTGATGCGAATTAATTCCTGTTCGAGGTCTGCGGCAGCCTGCGCGGCGGGCTTTTGCTTCGTCAAGACGGAATGCACGGACTCGAAGTATGCGTGGGAGACTTGCTCGTAGCGTGCTCCGGCGACGAGTGAAGGGCGTACTCCGAGAGGGCTGCGGAACATTCGGATCAGGTCCGCAAAATGAGGGAAGGTCCGGACGACTTCTGGGATGTCGTATAAAGCGGGCATCACCGAGGGTTGAGAAGTTGCCATCGAGCGACCGCGCTCGACATCGCGACGGCAAAGATAGCGCACGAGCGCTACGGCTTCGACAGGATGATGCGAGTTACGAAAAACGCTAAGGCTCGCTCCTCCTAAAGTTCCGACGTGGCCGGAGCGGCCACCGGGCAAAACGGTTGCGACGAACTTGTTGCGTGCGGCGGAATCGGAGTTTTGACTGGTCGAGTAGGCCGTGGGCCAATTGCGCATGAAGGCAGCATTTCCCGCGCGCCAGATGTTCAGCGCGTCCCACTCGCGATAGGCGATGACACTGGGCGGAGAGATGGAGCCGACCCAGCGCGCGGCTCGCTCCCAGGAATGGACCGCGGCGGGATTGTTAACGCTGATTTTTCCGTCGGACTCGATGATCCGACCTCCGCCTTCGGAGGCCTGCCATTCGAGCGCATTGCAAGTGAGTCCTTCCGAGGGCGCACCCTCCCACACATATCCCCAAAACTGCTGGTTGCCTTTCGCGCGTTCTCCTTTTTGGATGTGGGCGGCCATCTTTTCTAATTCGTCCCAGGTCGCGGGAGGTGAGTGATAGCCGTATTCGCGCAACAGATCGGAGCGATAAAAGAGGAGTCCGGCATCGGCGTGGTACGGCATGGCGATGAGATGTCCGTCGATGGTGTCGTTGGCGACCAAGTTGGGAAAATCCTGGGCCGTGTCTGCGAGATAAGGATTCAGGTTGAGAGAGTATTGCGCCGTCATTGCCGGCCAGATTACGTCGATGGCAAAGACGTCTGGAGCATCAGTGGGATTGTCGAGGAGCCTGCGCAACAAGGCCAGTTGATCGATTGCTGTTTCCGGAGCAGGGAAGTCCTTGACGATGATGCCGGTTTCGCGGGTGAACTCTTCTTCTTCGTGTGCGCGCCACGAAAGAAACTGTTTGTCGAGCCAGCCGGGATCAAGCAGGGTGATCGTCACGGGCGCGGGCGCAGGAGCAGTTGCGTGACACGCGATGATTCCAAGCAGCAGAAGAACGACAAGGCAGTCTGCGAAAGCTGCGCGAAGAAGTTTCGGGACGCGCCGATGAACTCGGAATGTCGCGAGACTTGAACGGAAACGCCGGCACTTCATGTTTGGCCCCCGGGCCGGCCCAAGTACGGCGATTTTACCACTGCCTTTGCCGGGCAGACCGCCGATAGCGACAATCGCTTGCAGGCTTGCAGGGCGAGAGTAGAATAGGCGCGAACTTGCCGAAGCCTTTACCGGGCGCTGAACTCGGCTGTAACGGGGAGAGTTCATGCAACCGTCAACCCGGTACGGGAGGGGGCGGCATGCAAACTGTTTCGATTCTGGTCGCAGACGACCACGCGGTCGTGCGCCGTGGTCTGCGCGCTCTGCTGGAGACGCATCCGGACTGGCGGGTTGTCTCGGAAGCCGGCAACGGGC
Source organism: uncultured Acidobacteriota bacterium (assembly GCA_963787685.1). Lineage (GTDB taxonomy): Bacteria > Acidobacteriota > Terriglobia > Terriglobales > Acidobacteriaceae > Sulfotelmatobacter. The sequence continues at coordinate 75,888 of CAWBED010000012.1, read as the reverse complement.
GGGAAGCGGTGGAAAAAGCCGCGAGCCTTCGCCCGCAAGTGGTGATCCTCGACATCGGCATGCCCAAGCTGAATGGCTTGGATGCAGCCGCCTTGATCTACAAGGCGAATCCCAAAACACGCATCCTGATACTGACGATGCACGCTGCAGAAGCCCTGATTGAGCAGACGCTCAATGCGGGCGCCAGCGGGTATGTGCTGAAATCCGACGCTGAAAGGGATTTGATTGCCGCGGTCGATGCGCTTCTCCATAACAAGACATTCTTTACGTCGGCTGCCTCAGCGGTGATTCTGGATCATTTGCGGCAGCGACATTCGAAAAAAGATGGCCGCACCTCAGGGGACCGGTTGAGCGTACGAGAGCGAGAAGTAGTCCAGTTGCTCGCCGAAGGCAAGAGCAACAAGGAAATCGGTGCGGCCCTGAACATCAGCAAGCGTACTGTCGATCACCATCGCGCCAGAATCATGGAGAAGTTGAAGGTGCAATCGGTCGGCGAAATGGTTCTTTACGCGGTGCGGAACAAGATTGTTGAGCCGTGAGGTTGTCGGTTTGGCGCCGCGTTTCAAAAATGGATGCGAGTTGTTATTGCAGAGCGGCGCGAATCTTCGATAGAAGGTTGTGCCGGGTGAACGGTTTTTCAATCAACATGATCTCCGTGGTCGACAGCCGGTAGCGCTGAATCAAATCGCCCGCATATCCTGACATCAAAAGCACTCTTACCTGGGGCTGAAGTTCCCTCAATTGCCCCGACAATTCGATACCACTCATGGCCGGCATCAACATGTCGGTTAGCAGCAGATCAATCGGTTCCCGGCTTTCTTGGACGACGCGGAGAGCGTGGGGTCCGTCCGTAGCCTCGAGCACCTTGTAGCCGGAGCTCGCGAGAAGAGCGGTGATCAGCTTGCGGAGGGCTTCATCATCTTCGACGACGAGAATCGTCTCCGCGCCGATCACGATATCGAGTAACGGCGTGAGGTTCGCCGCGGGCTGGGCGGCGTGATCTTGTTCTGGGAAATAGAGCTTGAAGGTAGTGCCGCGGTCCGGCTCGCTATAGACCCAGATATAGCCATCACTTTGTTTGACGATCCCGTAGACGGTGGACAGGCCCAGCCCGGTTCCCTGGCCGGGGCCCTTGGTGGTGAAGAATGGTTCGAAGACCTGCGACAAGGTTTTTTCGTCCATGCCGGAGCCGGTGTCGGTGACGGACATCAACACGTAGCGTCCGGGGCGGACTGACAGATGAGAATCGACGTAACCTTCTCGCAGGTCGACGCTGGAGGTTTCGATCGCGATCATTCCCCCCTGGGGCATGGCATCGCGGGCGTTGACGACGAGATTCATGAGGATTTGCTCGATCTGCCCGAGATCAGCGCGAATGGAGCCGACGGCGCCGGGTTTGAAGGAGAGCGCGACGTCTTCGCCGATCATGCGCAAGAGCATCTGCGTGAGATTATTCACCACGGCATTCAGGTCGAGGATTCGCGGATAGAGAACCTGCTGGCGGCTGAAGGCCAGGAGTTGGCGAGTCAGCGAAGCTGCGCGCTCGGCGGCCAGCTTGATTTCATTCAGATGTTTTGACACACCGTGGCCCGCGCCGAGTCGATAAACGGCGAGTTCGCTGTATCCGATGATCACGGTCAGGATGTTATTGAAGTCGTGTGCGACGCCTCCAGCGAGGCGTCCGATAGCACCCATCCTTTGCGCTTGTCGAAGCTGATTCTCAAGGCGGCGAGCTTCGGTGACATCTTGCGTTACGGCGAGGACGCAGGGGGTGCCGTCGACGTCGATGGCCTCGGCGGTCACGTTCGCTTCCCGGACCTCTCCCGACTTGGTGCGCAATCTGGTAACGAGTCCGCGGCTCACGCTGGAGTCGTTGAGTTGCTGAAGAAGTTTTGAGCGATCGAGAGAGTCGACCCAGATTCCGAGTTCGGCAGAACTGCGGCCGATGACATCGCGGCGCTCGAAGCCGAGCATCTGCAGAAATGCGTGATTTACGTCGACGTAACGTCCGTCGGAGACGGTGCTGATCGTGATCGAAAGAGGACTGGAGCGGAAAGCCTTGGCGAAGAGATTTTGACGATAGCGCCCGTTGCGCCGGAGAAGAAGGAAAACAATAAGGATAAGAACGAAATTGAGTCCGTAAGCGAAAGCGGCGGCAAGATTTTGGCCGGATTCGAGAAAGCTCAGGTTTTGTGAGAGGCCCTGCCGATTCGAGGGCGCGCCGGTTTCAAGGCTGTGATCGCCCGATGGGGCGGCGGTCTGCGCGAAGCCTGTATGAGAGCGAACTCCGAGGAACTGGAGTGAGGCTCCGACGCACAAGGCGATGAGCACCGTCAACATGATGCACAGCCTGGCGCTCGAAACCGATTTCAACAGACCTCCAATGACGATGAGCCGATAACTCGGCGAATGGACCGGCCGCGGTCCATACCATCGCGCATCCTTGAATGGCGGGAATACTTCAGCGTCGCTCAATTGGGCGGAGATTTCAATTCGTAGAAGTACCTATCGGGGGTGGTATGGAATACCGACCGGAGAATGATTTGTCAAAGACGCCGGTCAAAAGATAAAAGGGATCCGCAGTTATTCGGTGGTGTAGTTGATTTCCATGCGGCGGACTTGAAGACTCGAGGCGTAAAGCGCTATTAGCGCGACGATCAGCAGGCCCAGTATCGCAATTGGCGCGGAGACGGGGTCGGGGTTGGAAATCAGCAAGGCGAGGAGCGGAGGCACGCCGGGCGGCGAAGGGATATTCACCGGGCATAGCGCTTTGAGGTAATAGATCACGCTGAATTGCTTGAGCAGCGCGGGCAAGAATGGATTCGCCATCTCCCAGATCAAGATTCCTACCGTTGGCAGGATGGGATTTTTGAAGAGCATTCCCGCGACGAGGAAAAATGCGCCATATCCGACGCAGGCGAGCACGGTGACCCCGAGATAAACGGCGGCGTGCTCCATCCCGTGGTTGTTGTAGAGGTAAAGGTCGCGAACTGCCCGGAGACAGATGCCACACGAAGGCGATGTTTTGCAGAAGTTCGCTGGTTACAAAAATGACGCAGGTGGCCAAAAGGCCGGCGAGGAATTTACCGACCATCAGAACTTCGCGGCGAATCGGAGCTAAGAAGTAGAAGTGAAGGCTGCGGTCGAGAATCTCGCCGCGGAACAGGTTCATGAAGATTCCCAGGCAGCCGAAGAAGACTGCGAGGCGAAGAAAGAAGAACTGGAAGACTCCAGCGAACATGATGGAGTCGCGGCCCAGGTTGTAACCATCCTCGATATGAATGCCCTCGACTCTCCCATCGACCAGGCTGACGTAGAGATCGTTTTGCCCGTCGGAGTAGTGATATTCCTCATGCGTGGTCGGGACGGCCTTCTCCTGACCTCGATCGCGACGATCGTCCCAGCGGAAGATGATGGGCGGCTTGCCGAGTAGAGCGAAGACTTCTTCTTTCGTCATCCCCGTTCTGACCGCTTGCAGATCCTGAGCTGTGAGCGGCTTCTCGCTGCGGCGCGCAATGCTCGCCGTTCGCTTTGCCTGGATCGTGTTGGCGACGGAATATCCCATGAAAAGCAGGACGGGAAGCAGGGCGAGAAAATAAATCCAAAGACCGCGCCGGGCGAAGAACGTCTTTCGAAGTTCGATCCGGACGACCGCCTTGATTTGTGCCCACCAGATTCGCGTCATCGGACGACCTCGTCGTTGCCTATCAAGTATTCGTAGACGGAGAGCACATCGTCGTCGGCCGGAGCTACGGACTCGATCTCGATTCCGTTCGTAGCAATTTTGTTGAGCGTCAAATACAAGCCGTCTGCGTCGCGGGTCTTCAGGAGCAGACCGCGTCCATCTTTGTGGATCGAGATTTCGATTGTGTCCTCGGACGATAGGATCTTTGATGCGAGTTCACGCGGCTGCTTGCAGCGAATCAAGATTTGCGTAGGATGTTCGCGAATCTCGCTGCGGACGTCCTGGATCGCGCCTTCGGCAACGACGTAGCCGTTGCTCATCAGGATGACCTGATCGGAAATCACGTCAACTTCGTGAAGGATGTGGCTGGAGATCACGACGTAGCAGCCCTCCGACGCAGCCCAGCGAAACATGGCGATCATCTCGGAGCGGGCGAGCGGGTCGAGGCCGTTCAGCGGTTCGTCAAGAATCAGAACTTTCGGATTGTGGGCAAGCGCCTGCGCTAGGCGGATGCGCTGCCGCATTCCTTTGCTGTATCCGGCAACGTTGCGGTTCGCGGCTTCCGTCAGGCCGACTCGTCTCGATGGCGCGCATGGCGAGTTGCTCGGCCTTGTTTGCGTCCATCCCTGTCAAGCGGAGATAGGAATTCACGAACTGGAGGCCCGACAGACCCTTGGGCATCGCATCAAACTGCGTGCTGTAACCAACGAGTTTGAAGAGATTTTCCGGGTCGTTAGTCTTGCAACCTAGAACTTCGATGCGGCCGCGGGTGGGGCGGACGAGCCCGGTCATCAAGTTCATCAGCGTCGTCTTGCCCGAGCCGTTGGGTCCGACGAGACTGGTGATTCCCGGAGGAATCGAAAGATTCACACGGTTCACGCCGAGAATTTCCCCGTAGAACTTCGACACATCCTCGAGGACGATTCGGTCGCTCATCGCACGACCTCGTAGGCGCGGACTTTGCGAAGCAGTAGTCCGAGGCAAATCGCGCAGTAGATGAGAATGGCGATCCATGCATCGACGACCGGAATGGCGTGTTCGACGTCGATCTGAAACAGAGAATTCCATACCGTCCGCATCAGATAGGCGAGGTTGACGAAATGGCCTGCCTGCGTGCGCATGACCGCATTAATTGCCTCCGCGAACCCGGCTCCGAAAAAGAGCATGGCCAGGAGCAGGGCGCCGGCGACGATTCTCCATTTCACCCACGCCGAGAGGGCCATCGCGAGGAGAGAGAGGACGGAGATCCAAATCAGGGACGAGACGATGATGCTGCCTGCGATCCAGAGGTGATCCCAGGTCCAAGCAGGTCCGGCCAACGTGGCTTGCACGATGAAGAGAACAAGTCCGGGAATCCATGTGATCTGCGAAAGCAGGATTCCGAGGACGGACGCTTTGCCGAGAACATATTCGGGGCGAGAAAGCGGACGACAGAAATAAAGCGGCAACGCGCCGTTGGCGAGATCCTGCGAGATGAGGCCGGGGCCCGCGAAGGCAGTCAAAACGAAGGCCAGCACTCCTTGCACATTCATGAAATAGAAAAAGAATCTGTTGTCGATGACCAGCACCTGGCTGGGCGCGCCGATCTGTTGCAGAAACGCCAGATTGTGAGCGAGGTAGATCATCGCCAGACACACGAGCGGATAGAAAAAGGATGCGACGAAGAGCGCAGTCTGAAACTTCGAGCGAAACAGGTTCTGCCGGGCATAACGGAATAGCACGAACCAGCGCGACCAACCAGGAGTGAGCGCTCCGGTGTAAGAGGCGTAGGTGCGCCTATAGACGGCCATCGGAGCTCCGTGGTGCCTGAATTATGTCGAACATGCCAGATCTCAGCTTTCTTGCTTCTTAGCTTTCCATGGCCTTGAGGAAAATATCCTCGAGCGTGTCGCGCCGGAAATTCAGCCGGCGAATGCGGACGTCGCGCTCCGCTGCCAGGCGGAAGATGTCACGCGTCTCAATTCCTTCGGGCAGGATGATCTTCATGCGGTTAGCGCGGATCGCACACTCGCATCCCAACTTTTCGATCGCTTCAGTGAAATCGCCATTGGCACCGTAGAACTCCATCTCAAGAAAGCGACGGTTGGCTTTACGTTCTTCTTGGAGATCGGAGTAGTGAGCGATTCGTCCTTGCTTGAGGATCAGGACTTCGTCGCATGTGTCTTCCACATCACGGAGCAGATGCGAGCAGAGAACGATGCGCACTTGCTGGCTGTCACGCATTTCGTGAATCATGCGGATCATGCGTTGCCGGGCCGAGGGATCGAGCCCGTTTGTGGGTTCGTCGAGAATGAGGAGCTTCGGACCGTGGACGATCGCCTGCGCCAACTTTGCGAGCTGCTTCATGCCCAGGGAATACGTTCCGAGTTGCCGGTAGCGGGCTTCAGCAAGGCCGACGTAGAACAAGGCTTCGTGCGCGCGCTCGAGAGCGACGCTCGAAGGCAATCCGGAAAGTTCTCCCATCATGCGGACCAGCGATACGGCGGTCATCTTCGAGATAAAAGCGTCGTTCTCAGGCATGTAGCCGACGAGGCCGCGAATTTCTCTCTTGCCGGTGCGGATGTCGTGTCCGAAGACGCGCGCCGAACCGCCATGGGGTGGATAAAAGCCGAGCAGGGTGTTGATCAGAGTAGACTTGCCCGCGCCGTTCGGTCCGAGGAGGCCGATCGCGCGACCGCGTAAGGAAGTAGTGAGGCCGCGCAAAATGTCACGGTCGCCAAACTTCACCGAAAGATTTTCAAGCTCGATCAGAGGCGTGCGCGGAGCAACGACCGCCGGCTGAAGCTCGGCGGTGGCTGCCCCGTTTTGTGTCGTCGTGCTCACTGAGTTGGTTGAGAAGAATGGTTCATCGCGCCGCCCAAAACCATCTGCGGCAGGAACGGCCCATTATGGCTCATCGTTAACAGGGTGCCTAGATCGAAGCCCATGAATCCGGTGTTGCTTGCGACCACGATCCGATCGCTCTCGCCGTAGGCATAGATCAAGTCCGGGAGCGGAGTTCGCGGTCAGGGCGTCGATCGATTGACGCTGCTGCGCGGTGAGCGCGCCGCTCGACTTCAGGCTCTCTACGAGCGGGCCCACGACCGGTCCGATGTTGTGGTAGAAAATCGCGGAGAAATTCGTGTAACCGTCGCTCGGCAGCAGTGCCTGGAACGTCGCCGAATGCGGGAGCGAGTATCCGGCTTGGCGGATCTGAATCGCCCGCGAGATCGTCGCCACATCCGGCGCCGCTATCAGATAGTTGTCAACGTAGGTGTAGTCGATTTCCGAATTTAGGGAGTCAGCCGATTTCGGATTCGAGGAATGCACGACGAAATAAGTTTGCGAGCCAACTTGGCGCTTGGTTAGCTGCAACGAGTGACCCTGGTGGTTTTCACGGTTGAAAGCGTCGACCAATTTCTCGATTGTCGCTTGCAACGTCGTGGGATCGTACACTTCGAAGATCAGCTTCCAGCGCGGAGTCGGCACCATCGGTCCGTCGAAGGCCATGGTGACTTCGCCGCCGAGTGGGGCAGCGATGTCGTCGAGCACCCGTACTCCGCTCTTGGCTTCGAATTCGGCAAGGCTCTCAGAGAACTTCGGATCGCTGCTTCCCATCGCGTTGAAGAGCTCTTCCAGAATGCTTCGGGGATTCTTGATGACTGCGGAGGTCGTCATGCTGGCTTCCGGCGAAACGAACTCCAGGGAGCCCATGGAAGCGGGCGAAGCTAACCATGACGCTACGCCCTGGCGCTGAGAGGCGAACGTCAAGGCCGCTTGATTGTCGGTCTTGCCGCCCATTTCCCGATGCTCCATCGTCAGGTAGCGCACGTCGCTCATTCCGGAGGGCAGGTGATTGCCACCGCCATTAGCAGGTACGTCGTGCGCGACAATTTGTTCCATGTCCGCGGACAAAAGCCATTCCGCGCCCTGCTGGTAAGCCTGGGTGATCTGCTGGTAGAAGGGAGTCGCGGCGAACGTGCCGGTGGCGCCTTGTTTCACCCGCGCCGCCGTCTGCTGCAGTTGACCCGCGTCGGGGCTGGCGATCAGCAAATCATTGTCGACGTAGACCAGCAGACTTTCACCTGATGCGGGCGTGACAGCCGAAGGATCATGGACGATCTGCAAAGGAATATGAGATCGGTTCGCACCTATCTGCGCGGCTTCCTTTTGAAGAAAGGCTTCCAGTTGAACGGAGCCTTCCATTCCAGGCTGCCGAATTTTCGCGAGAATGACGGGTGCGGTGTAGGTCGAGCCCGTTTTTCCAGCAGCGAACACGATTTCGTCTCCCAAGAAGCTGCTAAAGGTTTGGAGTTGATTCAGAACGTCGTCAAGCTTTGGTCCGTTTCCTTTTTGCTGCTGCCGCCACCAATCCCGCAGAGCGGGGCTTTGCTGGAGCCGGTCATGGAAAAGTCGCCCAGCTTCATTCAGAGTGTTCGAGATATTCGGAATCGCGGCGTATACGACTGTGTTGTCCGGAACATAAGGCAACAGGTCGGAGCTGTAGCGCAATCCGGGGCCGGGGATTGCGGCGAACTGCTTCTGCAGAATCGAGAAGTCGCCGAGGAGCGCGAGATACTTCGCCGAGTTCTTGCTCCAGGCAATTTCCGTCGGGATCGGAACTTTGGAAACACTGGCGCTGGAAGTCGACTCTTCACCGGGGTGCAGTTCGGCGGTGTTCTCGCCGGAATCCACGCGGACCACGCCTTCGATCACGGCCACGCGTGATCCTTTGATCCCATGGTTGACGGAGAAAATTGTTCCCTTCACCGACACCAGACAATCGTCTGTTGCGACATATAAATGACCCGAATGCTGCTTCGCAGCCTGCACAATCACCTGGCCGTCATCGAGATGAATGGTGGTGCCTTTCCATGCACGGGAGACGGAAACGCCCGCTCGCTCTCCCATTTCGACGAGAGAGCCATCTTGCAAGCGGAGAACCGCGGTCGATCCTTTTGCTGTGCGGACGCGGACGCCGCTGTCGATCTGATATCCGGCGGGGACCAGGCGCATATCGTCGCCCGATACCGCGTAAAGCGAACCGTTTACGCTTTCCACAGAGCCGCGGACGGGATGCTGTCCGGGAAGAAGACCATCGTTGAATGAGATCACGACGAATGTGATAGCTGCGACTGCAGCCGTTGCCAGCGCCCAGCGCCACGGACGAAATGCCGGAGACTTTGGTTCGGCTCGCCATGTCATTTGGCGGTCGCCTTCGCGCGCGCGCTCAACGGCGTGACGGCAGGCCACGCAGGCGTGTACGTGATCTTCGAAGAGCAGCCGACGAGGCGCAGCCATTCGGTTTCCGAGGTAGGCAGGGATCAAAGACTGAAAGTCATCGCAGCTTCGAAGCGTGCGCAGATCTGCGCCAGCGTTGTGAGTATCGCCGGCAATTGCCGTCCACACACGGTCGCTCGCTTGATCGACGATTTTGTCGTCTACGTGCTCGTTTCGAATGGTCGATAGCAAACGATCGAACTTTTCATTGGTCATGATCTGTCTCCTAAGTAGCTGCCGAGCTCCTTGCGGAGCTGTTGGCGTGTGCGATGGACGATGACGGCCACCAGCACCTGGGAAATGCCCAGCATCTTTCCGATCTCTGAGTTCGTGAATCCTTCAAGAAAGCGAAGGGCGAAGATTTCTGCCGGCCTCGGTTGGAGCTGTGCCAGAGCCCTTCCGAGAGCCTGCCGAAGCTCGGGCGTTTCTTCGCGAGGAAAGTCAGTGGTCAACTCGACCGTGCGATCGGCCTGGCGCGCTCGAATAACATCGAGCGATGCGTTAATCGCAGCCCGCCGCAGATAGCTCTCGTGGTTGTCGAGCGCCTCGGCGGTGGATTCGCGGCGAAGCAGGCGTAAGAACACGACCTGCAGCACATCCTCGGCATCCGCGGGGTTGCCGGTAATCCGGTACGCGGTGCGGAAGACCATGCCGTGATGCGCCCGAAATGCGAGTTCTAGTTCGGTCGGAATCGCGATACCCGGCTCTTCTTTCAGTGCGCTTTGCAGATTACGCCTCCTAACTTCCTTTCTCACCAGTAAAGACGTTGCATATCCGGATTTATTACGACGTCTCGAAAATTTTTTTCGGGGGGTGGGCGATAAGGCCCTGGCTACCCATATCTTTGGGCGGATTCGGGGCCGGTGCTGGACGGGCAACCTGATCAGAAACTATCCTTGTGCCGGACAGGGGCGGTCCCGGAGGGATGATGGCTACACGGCGTGAATTTGTGGAGACACTGGTAACTGGGGCCGCCGGGTTGGCGGTCGCGACCACGGCGAAAAGCTACGGTCAGATCATGGGTTCGAACGAGCGCCTCAACTTCGCGGTGATCGGACTCAACGGGCGGGGATATGCGCATCTGTCATCGCTCAAGACAAATAAGGGTGCGGCCCGAATAACGCACGTCTGCGACGTCGACACGAAAATTCTGCAGAAGTTTGCCGACTCCACGCAGAAGGAGATGGGCGAAGCTCCAGCGACCGGGCAGGATTTCCGAAAGATTCTCGAGCAGAAAGACGTGGATGCGATCACCATTGCGAGTCCTGATCACTGGCACACGCCGATGGCGATTGCCGGATTACAGGCGGGGAAGCACGTTTACGTGGAGAAGCCATGCAGCCATAATCCTGCCGAGGGGGCGCTGCTGGTGGAGGCGCAACAGAAATACGGAAAGCTGGTGCAGATGGGCACCCAGCAACGGTCTTCGCCGCACACGATCGAGGCTATCGAAAAGATTCGCGGCGGCGCGATCGGGCGGCCTTATTTCGCGAAGGCATGGTACGTCAACGATCGAAAATCAATTGGAACGGGAAAAGAGGCTCCGGTGCCGCCGCAACTGGATTGGGATCTGTGGCAGGGGCCCGCGCCGCGGCGTCCATATAAGGATAATGTCCATCCCTATAACTGGCACTGGTTCCGAATCTATGGAACCGGCGAGACGCTCAATAATGGCACACATGAGGTGGATGTTTGCCGATGGGCGCTCGGGGTCGATTATCCAAAGCGAGTTACGTCGTCCGGAGGGAGGTATCAATTCAAGGACGACTGGCAGTTTTACGACACGCTTGTAACCAGCTTTGAATACGACGATCAGATGATTTCGTGGGAAGGGAAGAGCTGCCAGGGAATGAAGTTTTACGGCCGCGATCGCGGGACGACGGTCATGGGAACAAATGGCACGGTGCTGATCGATCGTGACGGCTACGAAATGTACGATCTGAAAGGAAAAAAGATGAACGAATTCAAGACCGGGTTGAAGACGCTATCTTCCGATCTCCTCGGCCGCGATTCGATGACGGATGCGCACTTCGCGAACTTTATCGCCGGAATCCGGAAAGGCGAGAAGCTGAACGCTCCGATCGCTGTCGGCAACGTTGCGGTGACTATGCTGCAACTGTCGAATATCGCCTGGGAAGTCAATCGGGAACTGCACCTTGATCCGAAAGACGGAAAGATTCAAGACGATGCGGAAGCTATGAAGATGTGGGGACGGGAGTATGAGCCGGGATGGGAGCCACATGTCTAGGAGGAATGTCTCCCGCCGCGATTTTATTTGCTCGAGCGCGATGGCCGGAGCGGTGCTGGCTTCGCCACCTGGCATTGTTACTCTGACACAGAAGCCGAAAACTGCGGATAACGGCCATTCGGTTCGACTTGGGCTGGCCAGCTATACATTCCGGAACTTCACTCGCGCGCAATTGATCGGATTCATGAAGCAGCTCAACCTAAGCGAGTTGAATGCAAAAGATGTGAAGGATCATCTTCCGATGGATCCGCAGCAAGAGCAGGCAGCGCTGGCAGAATATGCTGCGGCGGGGATTCGTCTCCACGCCGCTGGCGCTATCTATTTCGCGAAAGATGAAGATGAGGATATTCGCAGTAAGTTTGAATACTGCAAACGGGCTGGGATTTCGGTAATCGTCGCGGGCGATCCGACACCGTCTACTCTGCCACGGATCGAGAAATTCGTGAAGGAATACGATATCCGCATCGCGATCCATAATCATGGGCCGGAGGATAAAGTGTGGCCCTCGCCTCTCGATGTGTTGAAAGCTGTGAAAGGGATGGATCGGCGGATTGGCTGTTGCATTGACGTCGGCCATACCGTTCGGGCTGGGACGGACGTGGTCCAGGCGATTCACGAAGTAGGACCAAGGCTCTTCAATATGCACATGAAAGATCTAACAGATTTTCAGAGCAAAGAGAGCCAGGTTGCGGTGGGAGACGGCATCATGCCAGTGCGGAAAATATTTGAGGCGCTGGCCGCGACGAAATATCAAGGCTTTGTGGATCTGGAGTATGAGATTCATCCGGACGATCCGATGCCGGGAGTGATCGCCAGCATCGCGTATATGCGAGGAGTTTTGACAGGGATGGGATACGCCTAGACAGAATGTTGATACCGAAGCAGACTTTCATTTCGAGGAAAAAGCACACATGTTAAATCGTAGAAGTTTTCTGAAGGTAGCAGGAAGTGCGACGGCAGGAACAGTTCTCGCAACGAAAGTGCACGCCCTGGCGACGGCCCGGCCCGAGCCTGTGGCACCCGTCTCGCCCAACGATCAGATTCAGCTCGCTCTGATTGGCGCCGGTATCCAAGGACAAGGAGATACGAAGTTTGCGGTGCAGGTTCCGGGAGTGAAGCTTGTCGCTGTCGCGGATTGCTACGACGGCCGGCTCCAACACAGCAAGGAACTGTGGGGCAATGACATCTTCACGACGCGCGATTACAAAGAGATTCTCGCGCGCAAGGACGTCGATGCCGTCCTGATTGCGACACCCGATCATTGGCACAAGCAGGCGGCCGTCGACGCGATGAAGGCGGGCAAGGACGTTTATTGCGAGAAGCCCATGATCCATCTCTACGAAGATGGCCCAGAGATGATCGAGACGGCTCGCGCGACGAACCGCGTCATCCAGATTGGAAGCCAGCGTGTGAGCTCGATCATTTACGCGAAGGCGAAAGAGTTGCTTGCTTCTGGGGCCATCGGCCAACTCAATATGGTGACAGCGCATTGGGACCGCAATTCTTCGATCGGCGCGTGGAACTACACGGTTCCTCTCGATGCTTCTACCGAAACCTGCGACTGGCCGCGCTTTCTGGGGACTGCACCTAAAATTCCTTTTAATGCGGAACATTTTTTCCAGTGGCGCAAGTGGAAGGCGTATGGCAGTGGTGTGGCAGGAGACCTGTTTGTCCATCTGTTCAGCGGAACGCACTTCATTACCGGGACGAATGGTCCGACGCGGGCCATGGCGACCGGCGGGTTGCGTTTCTGGAAAGACGGACGGGACGCTCCGGACGTGATGCTCGGGCTGTTCGACTATCGCGAAGGATTCAACTTGAGCCTGCGCGTGAACTTCGTCGACGGCGGTGAAGAGAGCGAAGGGTTGATCTTCACAGGCTCGGAAGGGACGATGGAAATTGCCGGCAACTCGGTCAGCGTCGGTCGCACTCCGTTGAAGAAAGAGCCGGGTTACCTCGTAGGGACCTACACCGAGGCGATGCAGAAGCAGATTCTGGCGAGTTACAGAGAGAAGTATCCGGTGACGCATCCGTCGGGACCGCCAGAGACAGGATTCGAGAAATATGTGGCGCCCGACGGATACCACGATAATTATGACCACTTCAAGAATTTCTTTGCGGCGGTCCGATCGCGGCAGCCGGTTGTGGAAGATGCGGTATTCGGCTTCCGTGCTGCCGGAGCGGCCTTGCTGAGTAATCTCAGTCTCGAACGGAGCGCCGTGGTGAAGTGGGATCCCGATGCGATGAAAATCGTATGACCTAACCACTGCGCGAACGAGTCTTCGCGATTTGCGCGGCAGAGGCGGAACAGCAGATTTCCGTTTTAGCGAAATCGCGTCGAACAAAACGCAGCCGACCACGCTTCTTGCCAACCTGCGGCGCCCGCACAAGGCGCCGGAGAGCTTGCGTCTGGAACCTCGGCCGGGAGCGCAATCGCCGGTAACGGCGGAGGGTCCACCTGCAGATAGTGATGGTGTCCGTAGTTCCAGGCATCTGGAATTTGGAAGGGAGCCTGGAAGTTGCCGGGTTTGGGATTTGCTGGTCCGCAATGACCGAGCGCCGCATGCCACCACGGATGCCCTGCCGTGAGGATGCCTCCGACAAAATTCCCCAGAGGAAACAGGGCAGAAAGCACATCATCTTTATAGGACGCCAGGATGGAGACCGTTTGGACCTTCGCCGCGGCGGCCTGAAATTCTGTAATCAGGCAATTGTCGTCGATGGCTCCCGCCATGAGCGTGACGCGCCGGACGGGAAGATTCATCTTCAAGATCGTTTGCAGAATCACCCGGGCGCCAAGGCTGTGCGAAGCGAAGGAAATGCTGGCGGCGTCTGCGAAATTTGCGTCAATGAAAGGGGCAACGAGTTGACCAGCGTCATCCGCGACCCGCGGCTCGAGGGGATAGTCAAGACCGTGACCCCAGACTGAATCGCCCGGCCATAGCAGCCCAAGAAAAATAGACGGCGGGGCCAGTTGCAGGAGTCCTTCCCAGTTCGAGAGACAACCGATTCCATCCTGCCGGTTGACCTTGAAGCCGTGAGTGCCGATCAGTACATTGTGTCCACGAATGTCGTTTCGTAATTGCAGCAGATCGTAGCTCTGATAATTGTTGAGATTGGTCCCTTGGCTGACGGCCACTGTCGTGGCTAAGTCGCCGCCCACCGAATCGAGCCGAACATCGAGGAAGCGTGTCATTGCGTGTCCTACTTTTTTACCAACTGGAGTGTATTCACGGCGGTTGCCAAAGCGGTGGAGAGATCTTTCGCGATAGGAGCCAGTGGTGTAGCGAGCAAGCCAACCAGCACGGCGGCCGATGTTGGGAGCGGAGAAGTCATCGTGGCGTTGCCAACGATCGCGAGCACAATCGCGACGATCCCCGCGAGTGCTCTCGTCCAGTTGCGATAGATGTTGTCAGCGTGCTGATAGGTCTCATCGAGCAACGCAGTAAGGATGAGGTCAAAGCGCGCGTAGACATCGCTTTGTGCGGTGTTAAGCGGCGTCGACGCTGCCATATTTGCCGCGATCGTACCTAATGTCGCGGCGTCCACTCCTGTTGCCTTCGCCAACTCGGCGGCATTCGCAGGGTTGAGGTTCAGCTTGATCAGTGATTTTGCAATCGCCTTTTGGCTGCCCAAGTCGGTCCCGTTGAACCAGTTCGCCTGAAGAGTGCCCAAGATATTGCTCTGAGACAATGCGTTGACCGGTTGACCAGGCGTCAACGATCGGATGAGAGTCCTGATCCCGCCAAAGCCGATGTGATTGACTCCTCCCCCGAGCGCCTTGCTCGCGTCCACCAGACCGAAGGCCGCGGTCCCCAACCCGCCGATCGCGGTAATAATCTGCGGCAGACTCCGCATATCCATCGTAGCTCCTCGCTTTCGCGCACAGCCCGCGGCGAAGTCTACTGAGCTCGCGCGCGGTTCTGTTGTGTGATGTTGACTGCCCCTTAGGTTCGGTCGCAATGGCCGTGAAGCGCCCACGCAAATCATCCCAGGAAGTCTGGAAGAAATCAGGGACGGCCTTCCAGAACATTAGGAATTCTGTCTTTAACTGATCCGGCAACCGCGAGGGGAAGTGAATGTTTGCCGGAGTCGAGCATCAACGCGGCGCCATGCTAACTCTCCGCGCTCTGACACTCAACTGAAAAAGAGGGGCTGTTACGAAAATAGAACTGGCGCGCCGGAACGAGGGTAACGGTCGAACGCTTGGCCTTGTGGTATCCCGTCAAAGTGCGGAGAGCACACGACGATTGGGAAGTGCTGAAACACCGCGCTCTGCCTCGACTCCCAGCCCGCTCACGTTTTTGCGCGAAATGCCGATGGAAGTTCATGTCCGGTTGGAAGCCAGGCATCGGCCCTTTGGTCATGTGACATATGGCACTAGTGGATGGTTACCTGAGGTTACCAAGTTCCGTTACGGTCTAGCCCCATTCTGCACGTTCTTGCGATGGTCTGGGTTCCCTGCGGACGGTACTCTCTAACCATGATGCGTTACACGAAATCATCCTTTACCGGACGCCAGAACATCCAAGACAGCTTCACCTCCGGTGCAAGGTTACGAAGGGGAACTCATACTATGAAACGCGCCCTCTCTTGTGTGTTCGTACCATTGGTACTTGTTGCCAGCGCCATGGCGGGAGAACTGCCATCTGCTCCGAGCAGCGTGATGAATGCCATGCCGGCCATCGTGATCGCAACCCCGGCCGTGCAGCCGACGCGCATCGTTAATTTTCGCACTGAAAACAAGGTAGTCGACCAGAAGTTCATCGCATTGTCGATCGTCTCAGCGGGCAGCACGTTTGCCGACTCTTATACGACCTTGTTTGCCCGGGAGAACTGGCTGGCTGGAAAGAAAAACGTATGCAACGCTGAGGTAGAGTCCGCGTACCTGTATGGAACTCATCCGACGGTCGCCCGTGCCTACGCTGTGGCCTCGGTGAAGAGCGTGGGGTCGATCGCCGCCTCGTACTACCTTCGCAAGCACCACAGCAAGCTCTGGAGCGTGCCCCTGATCGGCAACGCCATCTCAAGCCTGCAGGGTACGACGCAGAACATGATCGCGTGCAACTAAAAGAAGAAAAGCTCCGGAGCTGAGAAAGCTCCGGAGCCTGGGATTAGTGGAAGTGGATTACTGAACGGTAAGAGTGAGTGGCACCGAGTGATGCAAGCCGCCGGACGTTCCGGTAACTGTGATCGAGTAAGTTCCCGCTGTAGTTCCCGTCGAGCCCTGAGATGCAATTCCCGTTCCGCCAGCGCAACCGGACATAAACAACATAGCCGGGATGAGCAGGGCCAGCAGAATTAGAATCGTTCCCTTCTTTCTCAAGCGCTTTGAAATCAGCAAGAGCCCGAAGATGCCGAATCCTTGCATGTGCACAAAGAAAGCAAAAACAGGCTGTCGATGCTCGGCCAGAACAGGCAAGGCCTTCGCAGAGGTGGCATCCGTAGCGACGGTCACGGTTACGGAAGCAGGATTGGAGCCTGGAGTAATCGAAGCAGGCGAAACGCTGCATGTCGAAGATGCAGGCGCTCCACTGCACGACAATTGAATCGGGCTGGTAAAGGATCCGCCGATTGGGGAAACGGTCAACGCAAACGTAGCCGTTGCTCCCGCTTTGACTGACGTGGAACTACTCGAAGTTGTCAGAGCGAAATCCGATCCGGATCCCGCCAGCGCCACGCTTTGCGAACTCCCCGAGCCATTGTCAGTGACCGTCAGAGAGCCGCTCAGATTTCCAGAAGCGGTAGGGGCAAACTTAACGTTCACCGTGCAGGAATCGCCCGCAGAGAGAACACCGGGACAGTTATTGGTCTGCGAGAAGTCTCCGGAAATCTCGACGTTGCTAATATTCAGACTCGCATTGCCTTGATTTGAGAGCGTCACGGTTTGGGCTGCGCTTGATCCGCCCACCGCAACCCCCGAGAATTGAAGGTTGGCTGGAGTCAAAGAAACGATTGCGGCCAAGCCATTCCCGCTCAGGCTGATGGTGTGCGGCGATCCTGCTGCGTTGTCGTTGATGACGACTGTTCCCGCACGTTGTCCTGCTGCGGTCGGGGTGAAGGTCACCGACAGAGTGCAGCTACCGGCCGCGGGAACGTTGGATCCGCAATTGTCAGTTTCCGCGAAATCTCCTGTGGTTGAGGTCGACGCAATGGTCAGCGCTGCGCCCCCCATGTTCCGAAGAACGACTTGCTGCGCGGAACTGGTCGATCCTACTTGCAGCGACGAAAATTGCAGAGCGTTGGGAGTGAAAGATGGCAATGGAGCAGAAACAGCTTCGATCTTCGTAATGAAAGCATCCGTATTTCCCGCCAGTTGATTCTGGAAAGCTTGTTGCGTGGTGGGAAAGTCCGTCGAATCGGTCGTGCCGGTGACGTACAGATTGCCTGCCGCATCCAGAGCCATTGCAGCAGCGTTCTCATCTGCGCTGCCGCCCAGGTAAGTGGCAAAGAGTTGGGAGCCCGCCGCAGGATCAATCTCCACTAACAGGATGTCGTTTCCGCCGGCATAAGGTTCGAGTCCGTTGACGGTGTTGAACGAGTTGTTGGAAGTGGTGGATAGCACGTAAGCGTCGTTGCTCTGATCGAGAAGAATCGCCGCCGGGGCAGCATAGTTATTCGCTCCCAGGAACGTGGAGTACACAAGCGTGGAAGCGGTCGCGTCAAACTTGGTGACGAAGGCGTAGCTGCAAGCGACGCCGGAGACCGACGGATCGCAGATCCCGGTTGAGGTGATCGGGAAAGAACCGTTGCTGTACGCCAATCCCGTGATATACGCCGAACCAGAAGCATCGACGGCGATCGCGTGAATATCCGTGAAACCAGAAGGCTCGTAGAAGTATGTCGAATATTGCAGATTGCCGGCGCTGTTGATTTTGCTTACGAATCCGACAAAAGCGTTCATCTGCGTCGAGTCGGTGCCGAGATACGCGCCAGATGTCGTTGGGAAGTCGTACGTATTGGTCGCGCCGGTGACGTAAGCATTGCCAGCTGAATCGAGGGCCATTCCAGTGATGCCGGAGACTGGTTCGGTCCAGCAGGGGTTGCCACCGCAGTTGTCGGGCACATTGGAGCTGCCGGCAAGATAGGTGGAGTACACAAGCGAAGAGCCGTCGGGAGTGAATTTTGTCAGGAAACCGTAGTTGCCGTAGAGGCCACCCTGATTGGTCGGTGCGGTGGACTGATAAGCGTTGGCAACGGGAAAGTTGGTTGAAGAAGTAACTCCTGCAACCAGCACATTCGACAAATTGTCGATTTGTACGCTGTTCGGTTCATCCGAGCCGTTTCCGCCGAGATAGGTCGAGTACAAAAGAGCGGAGCCGTCGGCAGAGACCTTCGTCAGGAACGCATTGAACGAGCCGGGGTAGGTGGACTGAAAGGCATTTACCACCGGGAAGTCGCTGGATGCAGTGCTTCCTGCGATGTAGACTTCGTTGGAGCTATCGAGGACAAGAGCGTAACCGAAATCCTCATTGCTGCCGCCGATGTAGTCAGCGTAGATGAGATTCGATCCCGTCGGGTCAAACTTTGCTACGAAAACGTGATCCGTTCCGGGCGGCAATGAACCCAGAGTGGCCAGCGGGAAATCGGACGAGTCCGTGTATCCCGTAACATAGACGCTGCCCGTGCTATCGACTGCGATCCCTGTGGGCTGATCGTCGCCGCTTCCGCCCAGATAAGTCGAGTAGTCCAACACTGGATCGATGACCAAGGGGTTGGCGGAATTGTAGTCAGCAACCTGAAATCCGACGCGGGTTGCGCTCTTGATGACATATCCGCCTTGCAGTGGCGCGCGCAGACCGTTCACTTCCTGGTATACGGTCGGCGCGTGAAAGTGCAGTTCGCCTGAGGCCAATTTGACGATCAGGTCGCCTTCCGTGCCGATCGCGAGCTGGTTAGCGCCTTTGATTTCAAATTGAATCTTGGTTGGATCGGCATGCGGCGCGACGGCGAAATCGTATTCAAGCTGCCGGTGATTTCCGTAATAGATCAGATCAACACCGGGATAGACGTTTGTGTACCGCACCTGGCGATAGGTCTGTACGTTGGTGCGCCATTTTGTCCTATCGTTGCCGATGAAATAGTTGGCGCGTCCGGGTTGCGGATCTTCTCCGACTGCATTGATGTTGGAGGCGGCCCCGACAAGTTTGAACTCCAACGCAGTATTCGCCGAACGTTTCTGTTGGGACGAAGGAGTGGAACTATTGGCCGGGTTTGCCAGTTCTGTGGGCCGCAAACTCAGGACAATGCCATTGGCCGTCAGAAATGCCGTGTAGCCCTTGGCGCGCGAGAGAAACCTTACCTGCGGGTCGGTCTGGCCCCGATTCTCCTCGAACGTCAGCGGCAATTGGCCGTAACGAGCAACTTGCGGAGCGATCTTCGCCGGTTGTTGTGCCCGGCAGACGGTCGCTGCGAGTGCCACCGATAGAATCCTGCAGATATTCTTAACGCGCATAGTTAGTCCCCTTGTATGTGCTGGAGGTAGTTGCATCGTCCGTTCTCAAGCGTCGTTGGGTAATCTGGGGGAGGGGTGACTCGCAACGACCACGGACGCAATGTATATTGCACGACCGTTGCCAGCGAGGCTCAGGAGTAGATGAGGACTAACATCTATCGATTGAGGTAGTTAGCGAACGGTGGCAAGATGACAAGATTTGGCAAGCAGTCTGTATTCAGGAATTGTGTCCCGGAGCTGAACAGTGACGATCGCCTAACTTATATAGAATAAAGGCACTATTACCTGCGACGGGCCTGGAAAGAATGGAAACTTCGGTGCGGTCGAGAGACGTTTCCTAGCAGAGCTTTTACAGCGCGTCTGCAAGGCAAGGCATTTCGGCGTCTTCGAGCTGTGCCAGTTCGGCGGCCAACCAAGTCTCGAGCGCCTCAAGGTCGTCTTCGGCAACGAACGAGAAGCGTAATCCAGCCCGACCTGAGCTATTCGCATTCACAACTTTGCCAGTCACATGGATTTGACGGTCACCCGCGGGAAGCCCAAAAGTAGCTAATACTTCTTGATTGATTTGCAGAGGTTGCTCGCATTGCAGCGCGAGGCCGCCGATGCTGAGGTCGCTGATTCGCGCGCCAACGAGTCCATGGTCGGTGACCCGAACCGATATTGGTATATCAACGGGAACACGCGCCGCGCGCCTGCGATTCTGAAGCATAGTGCCGTAAGCCGCACGCATGCAGCGGCCCGCATGTTCGGCATCGGCAGGCTTGTGAATCATGAAGTTTGCCCCGACAAGAAGGGCGTGTGTTTCGGCTCCAGGATTCACCAGCGCGACGATCGTTGAATTGCTGTTGGGGGAGGATTTTCGCGCGGAGCGCACAATGCGGGTCGTGGTGTCGGTGTCCTGCCAATCGATAATGATGGCATCGAGTCTTCGATGAGTCACAGCGTCGACGGCGGTTCCGAACTCCTGGCAAACCTCGGTCTGAATCGAGAAAGTGCTTAAGACCTGATTCATGACTCCGAGCACTTCAGTGTCATGACTAAACAGAAGACCATCCAGCCGGATTTGAGGTGTCATAGCACATAACATTCAGCACGTATGCCTCCAAAAGAATGAGGCGTGCTAACCCACTCAATACAGTAGCGATGTCGTTCCAAAAGCGCTGCGCTGAAACTTGGCGACCCCAGCGATCGTCCGAAGTAGAGACGATTTCCAGTTCATGGACAAGGACGGAGTCAATTCGGACGCTTGAAAGCTGCGGTCTAAAAGGTTGATTCGCGCCCCTTCAGCTGTCAGTGTGCTCGGGGAATCTATGAGTGGCAAGCGACTAGTTGTAAGTCAGGTTCCTTCCACATGTCTAAGTCGACTGAATCCGCCCTTGAAAGCGCAATAAACCGAGTGTAATCATCGCCTAAGAAATCCGAAGTTGATCGCTGTTCGCGTTTCGTAACAGAATATGACGCGGACTGGGTTCGAAGCGTAACGCTCGATACACTCGCACTTACCGTGTAGCCACATCGAGGTGTTCGTTTCTACGATCGTCATCGAATCCGAGACTTAGTGCTCTTCAGTTACGGCTACCGATGTGGGACAAGTCTTCCCAACTATTCTGCAATCTCCTCCTCGACAACCCTTTCCATCTCGAGGGCATCGAAGGCGCACTTGACGCGCTGCGTTTCCCGCTGCATGTTGAGACGGACTGTGCAATCCGCCACAGGCCCCTGAAGCAAAGAAGTGATCACGTTGTCCGCATTTGGCGGAGCCCATATCTTCAACCGCTCAGTTCGGGTGCGCCGTTATTGCTGCGAAATTGGAAGAGTATGCACGCAGGGACAGTGGTTCGACGTAACGAATCATGTCCCTTGGAGCCTTGATGAACGCGAGTGATCCCTTTGTTGTCTTGGTGATCGACGAAGACGCACAAAATCTGAATCTGGTTCGAACGGCGCTCGAACAGCATGGCCTTCGAATCGTAGCGGCTGAAGATCCAGAGGCAGGTTTCGCTACATTTCTTCGGATCCGGCCGAGAGTCGTGCTGTTGCGATTGGAAATGAAGAAGGTGGCGGGGATGGAACTGCTAGCACGAATGCTCGCAGTCGATCCCGGAGTCGATGCGATCCTGATGGCCGCCGATTACTCGACGGAATCTGCCGTTGCAGCGATCAAAGAGGGCGCTTGCGACTACATGACGAAGCCTCTCGACATCGCCAAACTACGATCTCGAATCGTTGGGCTGCATGCAGATGCTGAGCAACGTCGCAAAACTCTGAACCTCGATCTTGAGATGGTGGAGGCGTACAGCTTTGAGGGAATTGTCGGACGCAGTCCGCTGATGCTCGAAGTGTTTGCAAAGGTGCGCCGCATAGCGCCGCATTTCAGAACAGTTCTGGTGACCGGACCCACGGGGACAGGAAAGGAGCTGGTGGCACAAGCGCTGCACCGGCTAAGCTCCGCGGCTCGCAACAAATTCGTCGTGTGCAATTGCTCGGCTCTGGTTGAGAGCTTGCTGGAGAGTGAGCTGTTTGGACATGTGCGTGGAGCATTTACCGGGGCCGCGCAGGACAAGGCTGGGTTATTCGAGCACGCAGACGGTGGAACGATTTTCTTGGACGAGATCGGTGAGCTGTCTCCGAATGCCCAAGCCAAGCTTCTGAGGGTTCTGCAGAATCGGCAAATCCAGAGGGTAGGGGCGGTGGTTCCACGCGACGTGAATGTTCGTGTAGTGGCGGCGACCCATCGCAACCTCAAGACCATGGTGAAAGAGGGGAAATTCCGCGAAGACCTGTATTACCGCTTGGCGATGATCGATCTGCAATTGCCGCCGCTGGCCAGCCGGAGGGAGGATCTTCCGCTTCTGATCCGACACTTCGTCGAGAAATTTGCGTCTGAGTATAAAAAACCGATCGCTGGACTCTCCCGCCGCGCACAACTCCGCATGGCTGCATATCCCTGGCCCGGCAACGTACGCGAACTGGAGAATGTAATCGGCAATGCGTGCATGATGGTCGACGACACCGTCATTGATGTCGGTGATCTGCCGGAGCGTTTCCGTGAACATCTGGCCGGCGAAACCACGGCCGATGACACCCTGCTGTCGCTGGAAGAAGTCCAGAGGCGCCACATTCTTCGCGTGTTGGAAGGAGTGGGAGGGAACAAGGCAAGGGCGGCGGAAGTGCTCGGTATCGGACGCGCTACGATCTACGAGTTGCTATCGAAAATGAAAGCCCCACAAAGCGCCTCGAGATGAAGTGCGGCTTGTCTCAGGGCGTCATTTTCCCGGTGGCGAGATAGTCCTGCGGAGGCACACCGAAGGCATCGGCGACACGATTGAAGAAAGCAAAAAGGGCAGCGATGTATACCGCTTCAGAAATCTCTTCCTCTTTTCATCCGACCATGCGCAGCTTTTCGACGTCTTCCGCCGTGGATCGGTAAGCCGCATGGGTAATCAGTTCCACATATTGCAACGGGCGACACTCGTCCGGCGTCAGCTGTT
This sequence comes from uncultured Acidobacteriota bacterium, assembly GCA_963787685.1. GTDB lineage: Bacteria > Acidobacteriota > Terriglobia > Terriglobales > Acidobacteriaceae > Sulfotelmatobacter. Next base: position 52,750 of record CAWBED010000012.1, on the reverse strand, counting down.
CTTCGTCTAACTTGCCTTCGACGAGCAACGGTTCACCGCGGCAAAAATCAGCGTACGCATTTCGAAATGGCGATAAGGTATCGGGCGAAAGAGCTACGCGGCAATAATACGAAAAGACTATCAGTAGAGTTTGCTGTCACGGCGACGGATACGACTGCGAATACTTCTTTCGCATTATTGACTGTCTGTTGCACGTCCCTATAATCGCCGCACTTCAAATCTGTGGGCGAATTCTCGCGCGCGGTCTCCGATGCGACGAGAAAGTGTTTTGCGAAATCAATTGCGATTCGTGAGAACGAATGGGGAGAAGCATGCCTAGCGCGAAGACTCTGACGTTGTTTGTGGTGACACTTCTGACAAGTTTGAATGTTGCCGGACAGCAGATCACGGGCAGCATCCGCGGAACGGTGGTGGACCCGAGCGGGGCGATCGTGCAGGCTGCCACCGTCACAGCAAAGCAGACCGAGACCGGGTTGGCTCGCAGCTCGGTGACGGATCGCCAGGGAGAATATGTCCTCGTCGAACTTCCGATCGGGCATTATCAACTAGAAGTTCGCGCGCCAGGATTTCAGAAGTACTTGCAGCAAGGGATATCTCTCGATGTAAACGAAAGCGCGACGGTCGGCATTCATCTCAAGCTTGGAGCGGAAACGCAGCAGGTGGAAGTGAGCGCGGATGCTGCCTTAGTGCAGAGCACGGTGAGCAGCCTGGGGCAAACCGTGATGGAGCACGAAATTCTCGACCTGCCGCTGGATGGACGAAACTTCTCGCAACTCGGCACACTCCAGCCCGGCGTGGTGCCGTTGACACCCGGACTGCTGGAAGCGGGAGGTCCGGCGCGTCAGAACCAGGCGTACGCCGTCGATGGGCAGCGGCCTGAATCGAACAATTTCATGATCGATGGGGCCGACAATGTGAGCGCGGTCGATGGAGGATTCGTTCTCAAGCCGCCAATCGACGCAATTGCCGAGTTCAAGATCCTGAGCCACAACGCAAACGCAGAATTCGGCCGCAACACAGGCTCGACGACCAATATCGTGACGCGATCTGGTTCCAATTCATTTCACGGGGCCGCTTGGGAATTCTTGCGTAACGATGCGATGGACTCGTCGGATTACTTCACGCGAAGCGTCCAACCGTTGAAGCAAAACCAATTCGGGGCGACGTTTGGAGGTCCGATTCTCAAGGACAAGACATTTTTCTTTGGATATTACGAGGGCTTCCGAAATCGTCAGGGTGAAACGGTACCGGCAACCGTGCCCTCTGTTGCCGAGAGGCAAGGAGACTTTGCCGAAGAATGTACGGATCTCTCCGGAGCGTCTTTTGATCCGAGTACCGGTTTGTGCAGCAACCCGCAAGGGCAGCTGACATTCTTCGGAACACCGGTGCCGTTCAATCAGATGACTTTGTTTACGCCGATCGACCCGATCGCTACGAATGTGTTGCCGTTTTTCCCGATGCCAAACCAGGGAGCGAATGGATTCATCGCCACGCAGACTTTGATCGAGAATAATGACCAGTTCGGCGTGCGCCTGGATCATTACCTTTCGCGTGTGGACACGTTGAATTTCCGCTACATGTACAGCAGCGGTCCGACGACAGATCCCCTTTCGCCGGTGGGAGCGAATGTTCCCGGCTTTCCGGTGGGCGAAGATGACCGGGCTCAAAACTTCGTCGCTCAAGAAACGCATATCTTCTCATCTAACACCATCGCTGTCGCTCGCTTCTCGTATCTCCGGAATAAGTTCCTGCTCGATGAGCACTTGAATCACGAGTCGCCGACAGATCTGGGATTCCAATACACCCCGACTCTACCTTCCGCCGCGGGGCCTCCGTTCATACAGGTAGGTGGATATGCGTCGGTGGGCGATCCCATCACGGGACCGCGGAATACGTTTCAAAATACGTTTGACGCATCGGGCTCTGTGAGCTGGATTCACGGCCGCCACGACTTCAAGTTCGGTGGTGGTTATCGTCGCGACCAGATCAATGCACTGCAGGGAATTGCAAGCAACGGATTCTTTGTCTTTGCGAATTTTCCCTATAGCGACGGATTTGCCAGCTTTCTGTCGGGGAATCCGGTGGTCTTTCTTCAAGGCGGCGGTAATTTCGATCGCGAGATTCGCGATCGCGCCCTGGATGCTTATGCACAGGATGATTACAAGGTTAATTCTCGTCTGACGCTGAATGTAGGTCTTCGTTACGAGTTGCCTTTTCCAGCTACGGAAAATAACAACCAGGTAAATCTGTTTGTCCCTGGAGCGCAGTCGAAGGTGCTCCCCAACGCTCCCGCGGGTCTTCTCTATCCGGGCGATCCGGGCGTGCCGGCTGGTTTGATTCCGACGCAGAAAACTGCATTTGCTCCGCGCTTCGGTGTGGCTTGGGATCCGCGAGGAGATACCAAAACGGTAGTTAGCGCGGCTTACGGAATTTTCTATGAGCCGTACTACACGGGCGAGGGCGGCCCGCTGCAAGATCCAGTGAGCTCGCCTCCGTATCTGAAGACTCAGCAAATCAGTTTCCCGGTGAACTCGTTTGCCAATCCGTTCTATACACCGAACCCCTTCGGCCAAGCGTTTCCCGAGCCGATGACGCTGCTGGTGGTCGCGCGCAACTTGCATTTGCCGTACGCGCAGGATTGGAATCTGAATATCCAACGATCGTTCGGTGAAGATTGGCTGCTTCAGGTTGGATATGTTGGTACGACGGGAGTAAGGCTGCCGCGATTCATCGAAGGGAATCCCGCAGTGTTTATTCCAGGCGTCGATAGCAGCGGCAATCCACTGTCGAATGAAAACAACGTCAACCAGCGCCGGATATATTCGGGATGCACGTTGGCTCAGCCTAATAACTGCGTATACAGCTCGGTGGGTGAAATTGCCGGTATCGCAAACTCGAGTTACAACGCATTGGAAGCCAGCCTACGCAAGCGATTCGGCCACGGGCTGTCGTTTCTCGCGTCGTATACATGGTCGCACTCGATCGATGACGTGTCTTCGTTCAACATTACCGGCTCGGCGTCGCAGCCCGTTGCTGGAGAGAACGATCTGGCGCAGAATCCGTTTAATCTTGGGGCGGAACGCGGTCCATCGATGTTCGATGCCCGCCACCGATTGGTGTTGAGCTATCAGTGGAGCCTCCCATTCCTTGAGCACTCGAGCGCATGGTACGGCAAGGTTTTCGGGAATTGGCAATTGAACGGAATTCTGACCGCGATGAGCGGCACGCCATTCACGGTGTTCGACTCGAATGATGTTTCGCTGCAGGGTCAGGCGCCGGAGATTTCCGGATTCTCGAGCAACCGTCCGAACGTAGTTGGCAATCCGAATTCTGGTCCGCGAACCGTGGCGGAATGGTTCAACACGGGCGCCTTCCAGCAACTGCAGCCGGATCCGCTAGGCCGGTTCCAGGTATTCGGAGACGAAGGACGCAACGCAGTTCTGGGCCCGCGATATGTGAACTGGGACGCCTCGGCTTTCAAGAATATTCGGCTGACCGAATCGAAGGAACTTCAGTTCCGCGGGGAGTTGTTTAACGTGCTTAACCACACCAACTTCCGCCTGCCGGTCAGCGATATCGAATCGCCGACATTTGGGCAGGTCCAGTCAGACGTTAGCCCGAGAGTGATCCAGGTAGCGCTGAAGTTTTTGTTCTAGTGGATCAACGCGATTTTCGAACCCGGGGACTGTCTAGCGCCCGCTTTCCAAGCTTGCGGTTCGTTCCCAGTCGGACGGGGGCAGCGAAACCCCCCAAATGTTTCGTGGTTCGTCGAGTTCAATACCGCAGTGAAGCGGATTCTGAGGATCGAGATAGACCACTCGCGCCGCAGCGCTCTTGTCTGTCACATATACATAAATTGAGATCTTCATTCCCATCTGCAGTTGGGTGGCGGTGGCGATTAAAGCTCCATGCAGGCTGACGACGATGGTTTCAGCTTCGCACGTCGAACTCTTTTCGGCTCCCTCGATAGTGATGACCACCTTCAACGGAACACGCGTGCTACGCCGGGATTCCTTCATGAACGATCTCTCTCAAACAGGGCCGCTCCGGAAGGGTATCACGAGACATCGGTTGGGACCCGTTGGTGATGAAGGTCGTAAGGCGTATGGCGGCCTGGATGCTAGCGGGATGGGGATCAAAGAACCTCGCCTTCCCGCGGTCCACCTTGATTGACAGGCGCGAGCCACTTTCGGCTCGCGCCTTTACGCGGACGTTGCCAGCGCCCAGGGGGGATTTCGGACAGAAATTTGGCGATGCTGCGCTACGCCACAAAAGTCAAGACGAGAAGGATTGAATCTCATGTCGTGCAACGCCTCCATCGTCACTGTCGTCTTCATAAGACGTGACATCCTCGGAGACATCTGCGGTGATGTGGTGGAACCAACGCAAAATCAGTATCACTGCAAATAGCCACCAGAGAAACCAGGTCTCTCCCAAGAAAGCCAACATGGATATTTCCTTAGTGCACAGGTTCTTTAACGAATGTTACTATACAATAAAGTCCATTGACATACTATACATTAGAAGGTGTTTTCACGCGATATTCACAGATGCGGCGTTTTTCGTAACGCCTGCTGCACGAGACTTCTTGGACGAAAGTCCGGTTGGAGCGAGAAAGGCGAAGAATCGTCGATGGCTAGCTCATGTGAGATTTGAAAAATGATACAAGTGCGTCGGCGATGATCTTCTCTTCGCCAGGTTGCAGCATGAATGAGTTCATGGAGAGAACTTCTTTTTCCTCGCCGACATCAAGGACGATCGCCGGTTTGCCCTGACGCAGAGCCTTGGCGACTTCACGTGGAGTCAGGGACAGACGAGAGTCCCAATGGATTTCCATGTGAGGCACGTGATTGGCGACTTCGGGAATGGAAAATGAAGTTGTGACGCCCGGAATTTTGCCGATTTGTCCTGCGATGAAATCGAGCCGGCGCTGCCAGTCACGGTTAAGTGCGTCGTGGTCCTCATTCAGATAGGACTCGAGCGCTTTGATCATCCCGATGATTTCTTCCTTGCCTACTTTCTGGCTGCGGCCCAGCGTGTCTTCATGAGGGCTGTTATTGAGCAAAGCGTTCGCAACGAGATCCTTGCGGCCCACGAGTAAGCCGGCACATTGCGGTCCGCGAATCGCTTTTCCTCCACTAAAAGCGATGAGGTCGTATCCCATCTGCGCGTAATCCCAAAGATGGGAGACTGGGGGCGTGTCGGCTGCGGCGTCGATGAAGGTCGGAACGCTGTACTGCTTGCCCAGTTTGACCCATTCGTCCACCTTGATTTGTCCGATTGGATTCGCGAAGTTGCTGAAGTGCATCATTGCGGTTTTGTCGCTGACGGCCTTGGCAACGTCTTCGCGAGTTTCCACCTCAACGAGCCGAATGCCGGTGGCTCGAAGTTGGTGATCGAAGGGGTTGCGGTGCGATTTCTGAATGATGACTTCCGATTTCATGCCGGTGAGATCCGGCAATTGCTTGATGAACTGTGGATTGTTGCCTGTAAGAATTCCGGCGAGTCCTGATTGCATTGCAGCGGCAGCCCCGGAAGTGACGAGTGCGGAGTAGCCGTTCGGAAGCTTCAGCATTTCGGCGATGCGCTTGCCGGCCGCCACTTCCAGATCGGGGACGCTCACAAAGTGGCGTCCAGCCAGAGCCATGGCCGCTTCGACCTCCGGCCGCATCAACGATCCTCCAAGGACCGTCATTGTCCCCTGACCATTGATGACTGTGGTGACGCCGAGTTCTTCGTACACATTGCCGGTACTGCCGAAGCCAGAGAGTGCAGGAGCCGCAGTGGGAGATGAAGATGTTTTGGGGCGTGCCCACGACGATCGCGGAGCCAACAAGGCGCCCGCAGACGACAAAACGGCTGTCACGAAACTGCGGCGAGGCCACTTCGAAGCGATGGTCATGGGCAGACGCTCCTTGAATGATGTGCAGACGAGTTATTTCCGAACGACTGCGGCCGTGCAATTGATTTCGACGAGCGACTGACCGGGAAGAGCTGCGACCGCAACCGTCGTTCTAGCCGGGCCACCCTTGGGGAAATATGTTTTGAACACTTTGTTCATGCCGTCGTAGTTATCAATGCTCGTGAGGAAAACCGTGAGTTGGAGAATGCTATCCATCGTGCCGCCTCCGGCTTCGACCAAGGTTTTCACGTTTTCCATCACTTTCGTGGTGTGAGTCTCGATGTCCATGGGAAACTTGCCTTCTGGATCATGAGAGTGCGCGCCCTGACCTGCGATATAGATGACTCCGTTGTGAATGATCAACGGCGTGATGAAGCCGGTGCCGGCCGGTTTGGCCTCGTAATCCAACTTGCGAACGCCGCTTTGATCCTGAGCCGCGGCGGGTGAAGGATCAATCAGTCCGGCGAGTCCAACGCCGGTGAACAGGGAAGCGACTCGGGATGCAAACGTACGCCGACTTGTAGGTGAAAACATAATCCAGTCCTCCTGAAGTGTGAAGTCTTGTCTTATAGCAATCCAAAACAAAAGACGTCGCTACCGGCCGCAATAGTCACGTATTGATGGCCTGAAAGTCCAAAGCTCATCGGGGAGGCGACAATCGTCTGGCCGGTGTTGAAGTGCCAAAGCGGCGTGCCAGTGCGACCGTCCACTACTTCGAAGGATTGAGCATCGTCCCCAAAGAAAAGCAGCCCACTGCTTGTCGTCATTGTGCCGGCGCTCGACCGTCCGGAACCGATCTGTGGATATTTCCATGCCAGCTTTCCGCTCGCAAGATCATAGGCGAGCAGAATTTTCTGGCTGCTGTCGTCCGGACTGCTTTTCGATCCGGTTGCGTAGTAAGTATGGCGAGGAGCGTATTTATCCGGAGCCTGAAACATCAGATTGCAATTTTCCAAAGATAGAAAATAGAAGAGCCCGGTCGATGGATTGTAGGAGGGCGCGTACCAATTGGTGGCGCCCGCAAAGCCCGGACAGACGCGGGTTCCGGTGGCTGACGGCTGCACTCCGGTGCGAATCGGGCGTCCGTCCGGACCAATATCCTTGGCCCAATTCATTTTCTCGGCGAAGCGCACGGCCGAAAGAAATTTGCCATCTACACGGTCGAGGACGTAGAGGAAGCCGTTACGATTCGCCTCGACCAGCAGCTTGCGCGGACGTCCTTGATATTCGGCATCGATCAGGACCGGAGTCTCCGTGGCATCGAAATCGTAAAGATCGTGTGGAGTGAATTGAAAATGCCATTTCAATTTGCCGGTGTCGGGATCCAGTGCGAGTACACAATCGGTATAAAGATCGTCGCCCGGGCGCACACTGCCATCGAAGTCCGGGGCAGGATTGCTGGTGCCCCAATAAATCGTGTTGAGTTCGGGGTCGAAAGTGCCGGGCATCCAGGTTGTGCCGCCCGCATGAAGATAAGAGTTGCCGGGCCAACTCTCCGAGCCCGGCTCGCCCGGTGCGGGGATCGTCCAGAAGCGCCAGGCTAATTTCCCGGTTTCGGCGTCGAAGGCCGAGACGAATCCCCGAACGCCATCGTCTCCACCAGACGTTCCGACAAGCACTTTGTCTTTCACAACAAGCGGTGCGCTAGTAGCTCCATAGTTCGGACTGCCGTCGGTGTAGGCAACATCCCACAGCAGATGGCCGGAGCGAGCATCGAGGCAGAGAAGATGGGCATTGTCTGTTTCCATGAACACACGCGAGTGCCAGAGTCCAACGCCGCGATTGTGATGTTGCGATGCGTCGTCAATCAATCCCTCGGTGATGGGCCGCGCGTAGTGCCAGATTGTGCGGCCCGTGCGGGCGTCGACAGCGTACGCGTCATTTGCAGAGGTGATGAACATGATGCCCTCGAAAACGACGGGAGTCACTTCGAGAGCGTCAGAGTTCCGGGCATGAAAGACCCACTGCGGACGGAGATGGGAAACGTTGCTGGCGTTAATTTCGTTAAGAGCGCTGTAACGCCGCCCTGTGTAATCGCCGTTGTAGGACAACCAGTCGGCGCCCACGGGTTGTAGAGATAGACTCTGGGGCGAAACATCCAGATTGATGCCCCCTGCCGACGGGGCTTCTTGCGCATTCGCGGACAGAAGGGAAAGTCCGAGAACTACGACCGCGAGCGAGTTCTGAATTGCCGACTTCATCGATCTTTTCAAACCTTCTCGGGCAACGGACAAATATTCCCGCAAAAACGCACGTAGAATTCGAATTATTTGCGCGCTACTTTGGCACGCTTCGCCGTTCGAACCCCTCTTGGCATCAAGCGCGCAAGTGGTGCGCCGGCGCTATATCCCAGCTCGCGGGATATATCCAGACCTGCTTGGCGGACTAAAGGTGCGATTTCGCGAAGGCGAGCCGTCGACATCCGAACTGCGGGCCCGGTAACACTCAGACTCGCACTGACAGTTCCGCCGGGATCCCACACTGGCGCGGCAACGCAGCGGACATGTGGTTCGTGTTCTTCAAGGTCATAGGCAAAGCCATTCTTTCGTGCCCTCGACAGCTGCGTTTGCAATTCCTGGATGCTGCCTACCGTATTTTCAGTAAAACGGCGAAACTCCAACTGGCTCAGGAGCCGATCCCTCTCGCCGTCGTTCATATGGGCAAGGAGCACCTTTCCAACTGCGGAGCAGTAAAGGGGCACACTCGCACCAACTCGAGAATGGATGCGCAAGGGCTGCGGCGAATCAAGTTTTTCGATGTAGACCGCGGAGAGACCGTGGCGGACCGTGAGATGCACAGTTTCTCGCGTACGCTGATTTAACAATTGAAGATGCGGCAGACTCACCGTGCGAACGTCCAACTGTTCGCGGGCGGCTTGTCCAAGAAAAACACAGGCGATTCCGAGATGGTAGTTGCCCGTCGCGTCTCGCATGAGGAAATTGCCCGACTCCAGATTTACAAGAAATCGATGGACAGTACTGACCGGCAATCCGGAGCGCTTGGCAATTTCCGAAGCAGGGAGCCCGCGGTCGGTCTGCCCAAGGAGTTGCAACATGCGAAGGCCGCGTTGCAACGAGGTAATGTTGTATTCGCGTAGTGCCGTTGCCATCAGAAGCGCTACAGTCCAATGCGGGATTGTGTCCAAATGAAAATAGAGTTCGGCAGCTGAAAGTAGATATCACAGCGCCTAACGGAAGTCCAGCATGTCATCGAAGGCCTACCTGCACGGCGCGTCTCGCCCTCTCGATACGCGCATTGTTATGTCAATCGAAAGAATTCCCTTTCGATTCTGAGGAGAAAACAAGTTGACAGTGGACTGAGGTGTGAGATATCCCACTGACACAAGTTTTTTGTCGCAGTCTAAAGTCATTTTTCATTGCATGAAATCTGCAAAGCCTGTTAGCCAACCGGATTGTCCGCAATCCGCGCAGGGTGGGATCAGTCTTTTACTCGAGGGGCCGTTGATCACTCAGTCTAGCGTGCGGGGACGTGTCGCCATCGGTAGACGAAGAGTTCCTTCGGGCGCGCGCGCATTCATCCGGCGATGCAGAAGAGCACTTGCCGCGGCACTCTTCTGTGTGTTGGCGGCCTTCTGCCTGTTTGCTCAGCAGACCAGCCACAGTTCTGAGAAAGCACAGTCACCCAGACAGACGGCTATTGGCAGGCAGACATTTGAATCAACTTGCGCCGCGTGTCATGGGCTCGATGGCAGGGGAGGCGAGCGCGGGCCTGACATTGCAACTAGACCGGAGATAGTGCGGAAATCCGACGACGAACTATCCAAGATTTTGCGGACGGGCATTCCGCAGGCTGGCATGCCTGCGTTCGCATCGCTCGGTCCGGCGACCATATCCGACACTGTGAGGCACTTGCGGTTCCTGCAAGGCAAGGGTGTGGCAGCACCGCTTCCGGGGAACTCGGACAAGGGCAAAGAGATTTTTGCCGGCAAGGCAGGGTGTTCCGAATGCCATATGGTGCAAGGCCTCGGAGGATTTCTCGGTCCTGACCTTTCGAATTATGGAGCTAGTCATTCGGTAAGTGACATTCGTGGAGCTATCGTGAGCCCCGGCCAGAAATCCGGCGTCCGCAAATCTTTAGCGAAAGCGACGACAAAGGATGGTCAGACGGTAACGGGCCTGGTGAGGAATGAGGACAATTTCTCGATGCAACTGCAATCGCTGGATGGAGCGTTGCATCTTCTGGCGAAATCCGAAGTTGCCGACCTTACTTTCAGTTCGAAGCCCCTCATGCCGGAAGACTACGCGACGAAACTCAGCCAAAGCGAACTGGATCACGTGATCGCCTACTTATTGAGTGTCGCTCATGAGCAGGAAGCGAAAGGCGAGGTCATCCGGAAGCCGAAAAAAAAGAATTGGGATGAGGAGTGAGGGTGACGAAGAAACTCAAACTCGCGATCTGGTTTGGATTATTAGTGTCAATTGCGTGGGCACAAGGCGATAGCCCGCGCCGCGAATTTCGTCTGCAGCCCCTGTCCTCGGACTTTTGGAAACTCATCCCGAAAGACGCGAAGCTGGATCTTCTGATCACGGGATTGGGTTTTACCGAAGGACCCGTTTGGGATCCGCATGGATTCGTATATGCCAGCGATGAAGAACTGAATAAGATATTCCGCATTTTTCCTGATGGGCACAAGGAAGAGTTGGTCTCGCTGGGTGATCCGGATGGAAATACCTACGATTCGCATCGGCAACTCATCGACTGTGCAAGCGTGCTGCGCGCGATCATCCGTCTCCACAGTGATGGAACGTATGAGGTGCTGGCGGACAAGTACGAGGACAAGCGATTCAATAGTCCGAACGACGTGGTGATGGGGCCGGATGGGGCGTTTTATTTCACAGACCCGACGATGGATCTGCCGAAAGGACAAAAGCAGGAACTGGATTTTCAAGGCGTGTTTCGATTGGATGCCTCTGGGAGCGTCACGCTGCTAACGAAGGAGCTTTCGCAACCGAATGGTCTCGCCTTTTCTCCGGACGGGAAGCGGTTATATGTGGACGACAGCGAGAAGAGAAATATTCGAGTTTACGATTTCAAGAAAGATGGATCGATCCGCAACGGTCGCATTTTTGGTGAAGAGCCAGGCGGGAAGGGAGATGGTGTTCCGGACGGGATGAAAGTTGACCGAGCCGGGAATCTCTACGTCACGGGCCCGCAAGGAATTTGGGTGTGGGATCCGGGCGGACATCATTTGGGAACGATCGTAGTGCCGGAACAGCCTGCAAATCTTGCGTGGGGAGATTCTGACCTCAAGACTTTGTACATCACGGCCACTACATCGATTTACAAGTTGAAGACGAATACTTCGGGTTTTGTATCGTACCCGATCAATGATCCAAAGTGATGCAAGACATAAATTCTTTGTGTTGACAGATTTCATGCAGTGGAATATGTTTTCGCGCCATGGGAATTGCTTTGTATCGCGCCGATAGGGCAGCGCCAGTCATGCAGTCCGGCGCGAATCAGTAAATGGGGCTTCCAAACGGATAAAAGTCAGTCGCGGGCGTGTCCAGTCAGACTGCCCGCAGGAGATGGTGATGAGAAATCGATACAGTGTCTTCGCTCCGATTGTCGTCATCGTAATGTTGTTTGCGGTCCCAGGAGTTCTTCTTGCCGATGTCACCGGCTCCATCCTTGGCGTAGTGCGCGATCCGTCCAAGGCTGTGATCAAGGGTGCGCAAGTCACCGTAACGAATACGCAGACCAACTTCTCCGAGAAGACACTTTCTGCCGAGGATGGTTCTTACCGTTTCCTGGCGCTGCCTGCCGGAACCTACACGTTGAACGTGACTGCCGCAGGCTTCGAGCAATTCAATGACACCGGCATCGTGGTGAAGGTGAATGATCAACTGCGTGTGGACGTGTCACTGACCGTTGGCAGCGTGCAGCAAGAAGTGAGCGTGGCTGCCGGCACAGTTCAAGTTGAAACAGAGAGCACCCAATTGGGCGATGTGATCGATTCGAAGAAGATGCTGGCGTTGCCGCTGAATGGCCGCAGTTATCTCGACCTGCTGGGACTGCAGGCAGGGGTGGCGCCTGGCGGGTCCGTTACTATCGGTGGCAACTCAGGAACGGGCGCAAGGCCGGTTTCCGGTTACATTGATAACGCTGGCAATGTCTCAGTGAATGGCCAGCGCGAGACAGCAAACGCGTTTCTGGTGAACGGGGGCGACGTCAGCGAGGGACGAAACATGGGCGCCGGCCTGGTCCCGAACCTTGATTCCGTTGAGGAGTTTCGCCTGATCACCAACAGCTTTGACGCGGAATACGGAAAATTCAGCGGCGCGGTAATGAACGCCATCACTAAATCGGGAACGAACGGCTTCCATGGCGACTTGTTCGAATTCCTGCGCAACGACAAGATGGATGCGGCGAACTTCTTCACGCCCGTCAAGTCCGAACTGCGGCGCAATCAATTCGGAGGCGTGGCGGGAGGGCCGTTCTGGAAGGACAAGCTATTCTGGTTCACGGATTACCAAGGAACTAGACAGGTGCAGGGTGCAGAAACAGGCATCGTTAACCTACCTCCAGCTGCGCAGTTTCAGGGCAACTTTGGGCCTGGAGTATTAACGGGCACCGTTGTTGGCACTGCGGGTGGCGTTTGTCCCGCGTGTGGCTGGCCGACGCAGCTCTCACAACGGTTGGGTTACACGGTCAGCAATGGCGAGCCATACTGGGTCGCCGGCTGCAACACGCTGCAGGACGCCCAGAGCGGCATGTGCGTGTTTCCGGGAGGTGTGATTCCGAAGAGCGCGTGGTCACCAGCTGCGATTGGAACCATCCCCTACATTCCACAGCCGAACATTGATCCCGACCACGGGTACGTACTCTGACAACAGCCAAAGAAACACCGTTACGGATAACAAAATCGGAGAGCGGGTCGATTTCAACAACCGAAAGACTGGCAACTGGTCGTTCTATTACCACTTCGACGATTCGACGGTCTTAAGTGCCTTGCCCAGCGGCGGCGCAACCGTGCCGGGATTCCCCGCGCAGACGCCCACCCGCGCCCAGGAGTTCGTCATAAGTAACACCAAGGTTATCGGACCTAGCGCTGTGAACGAAGCGCGAGCAACCTTCTTCAGAACGGCTACCCATCTGGACAACCCGACGGGTGGAAAAGCGTCGCTGTCCTCTCTCGGCTTCGTGACCGGCGCCGGTACCCTTGGAATTATCCCCGATGGCTATCCTGGATATCCGGAGTATGTGCCCCAAATCTATTTCAACAACTTCGCCATTGGCGCACCCTCTCTGATCACGTTCCAGCCCAACAACACCTACACCGTATCGGACGGGTTTTCCAAGGTAGCGGGCAAGCATACGCTTAAGTTCGGAGGAGAATTCCGTTATCTGCAAATCAATGAACGCAACCTGGCCAGCCAGGACGGGGCTTTTGTCTTCGATGGCACAGTGACTGGAGTCGATTTCGCTGACTACCTCATTGGAGCGCCGACGGGGGGCGGAGGCGGCTACAGCCAGGCAGCGTTACAGCTTTTGGATTCCCGCACTCGTTACGGTGGCGCATACGCCCAAGACACCTGGAAAGCAACTCCCAACCTTACGCTGAACCTCGGCTTGCGCTGGGAGGTAAGCATGCCTTGGTATGACACGCAGGGCAAAATCCAGACTTGGGTCCCAGGAAAGCAGTCAGTGGTCTTTCCGGGTTCTCCCACAGGTCTCGTATTTCCGGGCGATCCGGGCATTCCCAAGACGCTCGCTCCCACCCGCTACAACAATTTAGGGCCGCGCCTCGGCCTTGCCTATTCCCCTGGCTTCAGTGGCGGAGTCTTGGGAAAGATTTTTGGCGGTCCGGGAAAGACCAGCATTCGCGCAGCCTACGGGATCTATTACACGTCGGTGGAAGATCTGAACCTCTTTTACGAGGTGGCCGACGCTCCCTTTGGCTTGTACTGGAGCAGTCCGGGTCCAGTGTCGTTTTCAGAGCCTTTCAGAAATCGGCTGGACGGAGGCACTGACGGAGAGGGACAACGCTTTCCGTTCACCGTTCCAATTCCGGGAAGTCCGGCAAATAAGACGCTCAGTTTCGCGGTTTACGAGCCAATGTCCTATTTCCCTGGGTACGACACTCATAACAAGCTCGCTTATGCCGAGCATTTCAATATGTCCATCCAACGGGAACTGAGCAGATCCACTGTACTGACTCTGGCCTACGTCGGTACGGAGGGTCACAGGCTCATAACTCAACAGGAAGCCAACCCGGGCAATGCAGGGTTCTGCACGCAACTCACTGCGCAAGGCTATACCGACATCTCGGCGGGCGCGGTCGGCTGCGGACCGAACGCCGAGCAGGACACTTTCCAGCTTGGTGCCAGCGGCCCACTGATTTACGGTACAAGGAATCAGCTTCTCAACCCGAACTACTGCCCCGCAGCCCAAACCCTTTGTTTTGGTTTTGGCAATACCTTCACCAAGCTGACGGCAAATTCCATCTACAACGCTGGTCAGGTGACGGTGGAACGCAAAGCCGGAGACGTAACTTTGCTGGCTGCGTACACAATAGCCAAAGGCCTGGATGACTCGTCAGGATTTAACGATCTGGTCAATTTCATCAATCCAAAGCTGAGCCGTGGCCTATCGTCGACCGATGTTCACCACAATTTCGTGATGAGTTATGTTTGGGCGTTGCCCTTTGACCGGGCCTTCCAACGTTTGCCGAAAAGGCTGACGAAAGGCTGGCAAGTCCAGGGCATTACCCGATTCGCGACGGGATTTCCAATCCAGATGGGTCAGTCGAATCCCGTGACCAACCCCCTGCTATGTCCGGGGTTGACGCTGGCCACACCGCAGCCGTGCGTGGGAGATAGCTCTCTTGCTGGCAGTCCCTCCACCGATATGCCGAATCTCGTGGGACCGATTCAAAAACGAAACCCGCGCGACACGCCTGGCACATTCACATATTTTGACCAGAGCGCATTTGTCGCGACCAGCTGCTTTTTTACTGGCACCACCCCGAGCCCTGACTGCGGCACCTTCGGCACAGCGAATCGGCGATTCTTCCATGGCCCCGGCTTCAACAACACCGACTTCGGGATTCAGAAAACGATCCCGGTCACAGAAAGCAAGTTGTTCGAGATTCGGGGTGAATTCTTCAACATTTTCAACCACGCGCAATTCATGAATCCGAGCGGGGATATCAGCAGTGGAAGCTTCGGAAACATTACGAGCGCCCGTGATCCGCGCATCGGCCAGGTGAGCGCCAAGTTCGTCTGGTAGTGCAAGAACGTTCTGCGAAGGGACAGCATCAGCAGGCTGTCCCTTTCCTTCTTTGGGTTAAAGTGTTGGGATGCAGGGCAATCTCCGCGGGAAAACCGGTCTGATCCATCTTTGGTTGTCGGCTGCCTTGCTGGCTGGAATCTTGTTTGCCCCGCAGATGATCGCGCAAACCGCGGCAGACTATCGCAAGCGGGCGACCGAATTGGCACAGACGAAGTCCTGGGATGATGCCATCGCGAACTACCGCAGTGCCCTCGCACTCGAGCCCAATGATGCGGTCGCGCACTACGACCTGGCGTTGGCACTCAAGTACAAAGGAGAGACCAGGGAGGCGCTGAAGGAGTTTGAGGCGGCCGTTGAACTCCGGCCGAAGTCGGCCGACGCGCACTACGGACTAGGAAGTGTATGGTTCGACCTTGGGGATCAAACGGCGGCTCTTAAAGAACTGCACACCGCCGAGACCCTCGATCCCAGAAATGCCACTACTCATCGGCTGCTGGCCCGGATTCTCTCCCAGCAGAGCAATCTTACAGACGCCGAGCACGAACTGAGACTAGCTCTCGGATTGAAGCCTTCTGCAGACACACATCTGGAGCTCGGAGTCGTTGAAGGACAGCTCGGCAAGCTCAATGACGCTACCATGCAGTTTCGTGAAGCGATACGCATTGATCCTGGCCTCGCTGCCGCGCACTTGATGCTGGGGATTGCCTTGCGTCGTCAGGCAAATGACAGCGGCGCGCTTGAGCAATTTAGGAAGGCAGTGGCGCTCAATCCGAACGATGCGGATGCCCAGTATAATTTGGGCCGAGAATTGCGATCTCGAGGCGACAATGCGGGGGCAATCTCCGCCTTTCGCCGCGCGATCGAGCTCAAACCGGACCTTGAGCAAGCCCACTACAATCTCGCCCTTGCCTTGCGCACGCAGGGAGACACCAGTAATGCCAAGAAGGAGTTCGATGAACTGTCGGGGCTGCATGATTTCCGCGCGAAGCTGGCACAGTCGAAGCTGCTGATCACCCAAGGCGTGGATGCGCTTAAAAAGCAGAAATTCGATGACGCCGTGGACTTGTTCCGGCAGTCCGCTGAGCTAACGCCTCAATTCCCTACCAGCTACTACTACGTGGGCCTTGCATGGGAAGGGAAGGGTGAAGCGGCGCGCGCCAAAGAGGCGTACGAAAAGGCCCTTGAACTGAAGCCAGATTATGCCCAAGCACACACCAGCTACGGACTGTTTTTATGGAAGGCGGGAGATCAGACGCGGGGACTGCAGGAATTTCAGCAGGCGGTGATGAGCGATCCGGATCTCGCTGAAGCGCATTACAACCTCGGGATTGCGCTGGCGCAATTGCAGCGTCCGCAAGAGGCTGTCCACGAATTGACCGAGGCCGTGGCGCTGGATCCGCAAAACGTAGACGCGCGAGTGCAGCTAGGTTTGTCGCTAAGTCAGAACAACGATCCTGCTGCAGCAGCCAATGTCTTCCGAGATCTGGTGAGGAGAGATCCGAAGTTTGCCGAAGGCTACAACAATCTTGGGCTGGTGCTGTTGCAATCCGGGGAAATTCACAAGGTCGGAGATCGAATTTGAAGAAGCCGTTCGGCTCAAACCACGCTACGCCGAAGCCCTTTACAACCTTGCATTGGCGTTTCGTCAGGAAGGGAAGAACGACGAGGCGCAGCACGCATTCGACAAGGCGTTTGCGATCGAGCCGGAATTGAAGAACCTGCCTCTGCCTTAGCGCAAGGAACTTATTTTGCAGTCTTGCTCCGGACGGCGATCAAGGAAACCTGCTCCAGATCAGGATAGTGATCATCTTTATCGGCCTTACGATCCGCTGGAGCAATCTGCTGGACCGTGGTGCACGCCGGCATAGTCGGGCCGAAATATTGGCCGTAGACGTTCGTCGAACGAAGCCGAGTCGCCCAGGTCATCCAGGTAAACGGTTGTGGACACGACTTGGGTGAAGTCCATGCCCGCCTCTTCCAGGTTGTCCAGTTGATTCCGCATCGTCTGCCGAAGCTGAGTCTGCGTGGTGGACGGCATACACGCCGCCGTGCGGCCCGGGGATGAATCCGCTTTTGGCCGAGCAATACAAGGTGTCGCCGGCAAAGACACAGGGGCTGGCCGTCGGACTTGGCGGCATATTCTTGGGACGCACGGCTTTCCGTTGACTCAGGTCGCGGACCGCCACGCCCGTGTACTCGATATGAGCGCCGCCGGGCAGACTCGATACTTCGATCGTCGCGCGCGCCGGAGTGTTGCCGAATTCGAATCGCCTCGCGTAATGCTCATTCATCACTCTCGATGGAATGTCGGCAGTCAAGTATGGATTCACGAACACCATATTGCTAAGTTCCAGTCCTGCCGCTTTCAAAACGGCTTCTACGCGATCGAGCGACAAATCGACTTGCGCTGCAGGATCAGCCGGAACCTTGCCGCTCATCGGATCAGCGCCAGCCATGCTGGATACAAAAAGCCGATCATGCGTGAGGATTCCCGGAGAAAATGAATTCTCTTTCTTCTCATTCGGTGGATATATGACTCGCTTGTCTTTTAAATCTCGAACTGCAACCGCATTGATCTGAATCGGCGGCGAGGGAATCCGGGCGACTCCTAGCACCGCGCGAGCCGGAGGAGTTTTCGGAAAATATTCGGCGAAGACTTTATTCAGTTCCCCGTACTGGCTGATATCGGAAAGGTACACCTGGGTGTAGACCACGTTTTCAGTGGTCAATCCGGCGGATTCCACCACGGCTTTCACATTGTCGAGCGCCTGTCGCACTTGTTCTGGGAACGTTGCGGGCGAGCTGCCGTTCGGGCGAAGGGGGCCTTGGCCCGAGACGTAAACGTAGTCGCCCGCATCTACGCCCGGCGAACAGACAGGATTTGTATGCGCCGGCGGTTGAGCCGGAATTACGGCGTGGACGCGCTCCTGGGCCAACAGGGAAGTGGAAAGCAGAAGTGCAATCAGGAGAAATCGCATAGAGTACCCTTTGGATCCCGATTTCATTTAACGAGCTCGCGTCTCATTACGCGGCTTTTTTCTGAGCGGCGCCGAGAATCGCGCGGAGCCGTTGCCCGACGATCATTTCTTCTCCGGGCTTG
Organism: uncultured Acidobacteriota bacterium; assembly: GCA_963787685.1. Lineage (GTDB taxonomy): Bacteria > Acidobacteriota > Terriglobia > Terriglobales > Acidobacteriaceae > Sulfotelmatobacter. The sequence continues at coordinate 34,493 of CAWBED010000012.1, read as the reverse complement.
ATGGTCATGGAAATGAGTTCGATGTGATCGGGGCCCTTATGTTCTTTGTGATTCGGATTGCCCTCACGGACCGCTTTTACCAAACTCGGATTATCGAGCCCGAGCACTTCGATCACAGGCTCTTCTGCACGCAACTGCTCGACGCAGTCTGCGATAGTGAATCGCCAGGCCTGTTGATCCCAGGAAACCTTTAGCGTGGGATACCGGTTGCCGTCATCTGGAACGTAAGTCTCGGTCTTCACACCCGGCACGGTCTCCACTAACTTCCGAATGCGGTCAATGCGGCCATTCCATTCGGCGTATAGCTTCTTTTCGTCAAGATTCAGCCAAGTCTCAAGCGCTGTCAGGCAGCCGATCACTTCTTCTTTCCCGACTTTCATTGGGCGACAGACGGCGCCTTCCCTCGGACTGCTGTTGAGAAGCGCGGCTTCGATCAAATCCTTTCGACCTAGAAGCAAGCCACTGCATTGTGGGCCGCGCAATCCTTTCCCGCCCGAAAAGCAGTACATATCAATTCCCATGCGCGCATAGAGCTTGGCGTTGTCGACAGGAGGAATGCCGGCGGCATCGTCGAGCAGCAGCGGAACTTTGTGGTCTTTCGCGATGGCAAGCACGCGTTGAAGCTTTTCGCCGAGATCGGTGGTGTAGATCATTGTCGTCTTGTCGTTGATGGCGTTCGCGAGTTCTTCCGGCGAATACGTTAGAACGAGCTTGGCGCCGGTCAGCCGTATCGCGCTATCGAAGGCGCTCCGGCCTCCGACCATGACGACTTCATTCTTTAGGCCTGTGGTGTCGGGGAGTTGCCAGATAAGTTTGTCGTCGATTCCGGCCATGCATCCGGCGGTTGCGGCTGCCATGGCGCCAGCTGAACCCGAGGTAACGATGCCCGACTCCGCACCGGTGAGTTCAGATAGCCGCCGGCCGACCGCACGCTGCAGGTCAATCATGTTTACGAAATACTGACCGGCCTCGAGTTGCGCCTGGTGAACTTCGGGGAATTCAAGTGAGCCGCTCAGGTAGGTCCATGTGCCCCGGCAATTAATGACGGTTTTTACTCCGAGACGCGAGTAGACGTTCTGCCGCGGATCTTTGCCCATGGCTGTGGCCGCCTGCGCGTAAAGGTCGCGTGCGGCAAGTTGACCCAGCAGCGGTGCCGCCGCCACCAATTTAACGAAAGATCGTCGACTGGAATTCTGAACTCGCATTGCAAAAACCTCCTCGTGGGATCGCTCAATATCGGGCGTAGTACACTTCAGAGCTTTCTCGGCTTGACGCTGAAAGCGACACTGTCAATCATCTTCTTGAGGCAGTGGGATTCGTGATCGTACCGCCAGGATGTGAGCCTTCGCTCCCGGTTTATTCTGGTTGTAGAAGCCGACGGTGCAGTTGGCGCGGAAATAATACGCATCACCTGCCTTCGCCGGATAGCGGCCTTCGATGCCGTCCATTCCACTTCCTGCGACCATGTCGCCTTGTCCGTCGAGCACCAAATAGATTTCTTCGGCCGTTTCGTGATGATGCGGAAAATTCGTGCCGCCCGGCGCAAAATCCATCAAGAAAAGGCTGGTCACAACGTAGGCATCGTCGATCGCGTCGCGTGTTGCGCCCCGCGGGCCAATCATAAGCTTGTATAGAACTGAGTTTGGGTGGCCGTCGACGGTTCCCTCTTTGAGTTCATCCAGATTGATAATCTTTGGATGCGCGGGCGGCGGACCAATCGACGTCTTCGCCGGGATTTTGAATCCCATGACCACGACTCGCAAATTTTTGTCCGAATGATTCGCGATCGAGTGCTTTGCTCCGGGCGCGATATAGGTGAAATCGTTCGTGCGCAAGGAATGAGTCTCATCCGCATACTGCAGCATGCCGGTGCCATCCAGAACAAAATACAGTTCTTCCTCACGATCGTACGCAACGCTCTGACAGTTGCCCTGAGCGGCGACGGTGAGTTCGCCGAAGCGCGTAACACTGCGCAGAATTCGACTCTCTGAGTCGCCCTCGCCGAAGATTGGCGTGTAGTGGCAACCTTCCGAGGACGGATCACGTTTCGCTTCAGTTGTCGCCGGAACATAGCGATGCAGCCAGGTGGGATCCACCTTGCGGTCCTGGGCGAGCAAGTTCGACGCGGCCGACAAAAATAGCAGCGCTGTTCCCAGACCAATACTGACATTGCGTCCGCGCACCCGGTTCATTGGAGAAGTTGGGTATACCACACAATTTGCTTGACGCAAATCGAATTATTTCGTTTTATTGGGTTTCATTTCGTTCAGAAAAGAGGAGAAGCGCGTTTTGCGGATTCTCGCGTGCGTGCTAACCTCAGGCGCAGCAAAATCGGGCAAGGCAAGGGCAATCATGAGGAGACATCTCTTCGGGGCGAATCGGAAGCATTGGCTAAGTGCAATTTCGTTTCTAATGACACTCGGAATGGCTGGGATGGCAGTCCATGCGATCGGCCAATCTACACAGGACAAGAGTTCGGACTGCCGCGTCGAAGCCACGGATTACAAGGGTTGGCACGCACAGCAAATCTCGAACCGGTGGGTGCAATTGATCGTTGTCCCGCAAAACGGGGGGCGATTGATGCAGGTGACGTTCGGCGGTCACTCGTATCTGTTTGTGAATCCAAAGTTGGCGGGGAAGTATCTGCCTCCGAGCACCAGTCAATGGTTTAACTACGGTGGCGACAAGCTGTGGCTTTTGCCTGAAGGAAACGATGACGAGCAGCACTGGCTTGGCAACTCAGATACGATCGACGACGGGCCGTATAGCTTTCGAAAGCTTTCGGAAGGGCAAAGCTGCCAGATCGAGCTTAAAAGTCCCGCCGATCCTCAAACCGGGATTCAGTTCACACGAACGATCCAGGTGGAAGCCGATTCTCCGCGCATCAGGTTTCACGCATCCATGAAAAATATCACCGGCCATACTCTTGAATGGTCGATGCAGTCCGTTTCACAGTACGACACATCAGAGTCCAACCTGCAAAGCCAAGGCGGCGCTGCGCACATCAATCACGACTTCTGGACATACACTCCGGCGAATCCTACGAGCGGCTATCTCAACCGTTATCATGTTCGCTTCGGTCCGGCCGAAAATCCTGCGGTCTCGGTGAGAGACGATGGCTTGTTTAACGTGCACTACGTGCACATGGCCGCCGAACTTTGGATCGATTCCAAAGAAGGATGGCTCGCGGTCGTCGATGGGGGCAGCAAATACGCCATGGTCGAGCGTTTTCAATATGAAGAGAGCAAACCGTATCCGGGGAAAGCCTCGGTCATTTTTTGGACGAACGGTCCGGAAATGCGGCTGGGGCAGGACGGCAATCCTTCGGTGAGCGCCGATCCGGACGCGAGTCCTTACTACCTTGAAGCCGAACTGAATAGCCCGATGTGCCGTTTGCGTTCCGGGGAGACCTGCGAGTTTGAAACGGAGTGGTTTCCGACTCGATCGGGAAACGAATTCCATGGTGTGACCGATGCTGGAATTTTGATTCGCCCGCTAAGAGCGTCACTTTCCGAAAACGGAAAAGTGGGCCTTTCTGGATCATTTGGAGTCTTCTTCGCCGGACACCTGGAAGCCCGTTTCTATGACGATCATGGAAAGAGCCTTGGAACCATGCGGATCATGGACGTGAGCCCTAGCGATCCTGTGTCATTGGAATCCGAGATCACGCCTCCAGCCAAGCCGGGGCGTGTTTCACTTCATCTCGTGGACCAGGCTGGTGTTGATCGGGGTGCTCTTCAGGAAGTTCTCATCATGAGCCGTGACAATCGCTGAAACGAATCATCATTCGTAACGGCCAATTGGATTGGGTGATTCAACGACCATTCGGAGGAAGAAATGGAACCGTCCTTTGTGCATCGGAAGACTCGTTCATTCGGCTTCATTCTTGGCGCGCTAATCCTTTTTGTTGGAGCGGCTGCGGGAGTCCGACTAGCGCGTGCTCAATCGAATCCAACACCTTCGTCCTCTCTCACCGACAGTGAATTGGTTGCACAATTTCGGCGCGTCGAAGTTGCGTCAGTATCCGATGCCATCGAACAGATTACGGGCAAGAAAATGTATATGACGCATCATATGCAGCCCATCTTCACGGCAAAGTTTGCCGGCTTTGCGCGGACCGTACAGCTCAAGAAAGATGAAGGCAACAAGGACCCGGAGGCTCTCACCGGTATGCTGGAAGCGATCGACCAGGGGGCCACCGACTCGGTCTACGTGATGGCGGTTGAAGATGGAGAGGACATCGCTGGGATGGGCGGACTGATGGGAACCGCGATGGCTGCGCGTGGATACGCCGGAGCCGTGATCGATGGCGGCGTGCGGGATGTCGCTTACCTGCGCAAGATCGGTTTTCCGGTCTTTGCTACGGGAATCGTGCCCTCCACCTCGGTGCACCACTATCGTTTTGCGGGGGCGCAGATTCCCTTGGTGTGTAACGGGGTACCGGTCAATCCTGGCGATATCGTGGTTGCAGACAGTGATGGTGTCGCCATCGTGCCGAAAGCGCAGGCGCAAATCGTCCTCGCGCGTGGCGCAACAGATGGACTACAAAGAGCACTCGATGTATGCCGTCATCGAGCAACTGAAATCTATCGTGAAGGCTGTAAAGCAATTCGGCCGGATTTGAACGATCGATTCGCATGAAACCCGACAGTCATCAAAACGTTCGGAGCTTTCACGCTTATCGGTGTGAACTTCAAACTGAAAATATGGCACCTTCGACGCGAGAGGATACTCGATCTGCCGTTGGTTTACTCAGGCATGTGGAGCTTCGATCCTTTGTTCTTCAGCCAGGCGTTGAATTCGCTAATCATTTTCGGTGTCCATTTCGCGTCGATCTGACCGGGGGTATATTTGCCCTCGCGCAGCATCATGTGGCCCCATTCATCGATCAGGTGATCCATCTCGGTTTCATCCGCAACCTTCTCGGCCAGATGCGCCGGGACAAACGTTACGCCCTCGGGGTCGCCGATAGCGATGTCGCCGGGCATCACGGTCACTTGTCCGATGCGAATGGGAACGTTGATTCCGGTGAGCATCACATTCTCGAGGGCGGACGGATCGACGCCGCGCGTGTAGACCTGAAAGCCATGGATCTCCTGAATTCCGGTAACGTCGCGAATCGCTCCATTCACGATCAATCCGTTATGGCTCTTCGTATAGATAGCCGTCGCGAGATTGTCTCCAATAATGGTTCCGTAGCGAATTTTTCCAAAGAGATCAACGACCAAAACATCGCCAGGCTTGAGAATGTCGATGATCCAGGAGTTTTCGTCACCAATCCGGTTCTCTTTCTTTCCGTTGGCCCGAATCACCGCGTCCACGTCCGGGCGCAGAGGCATGAAGACCGCCGTCACCACGCGGCCCACCAGTCGCTGCCCGGGATTGATTACGGTCCACCCAGGTTCAAACTGATTACGAAAACCTGCGTCCTGCAGAACATCCCAAGCCTCATCCGCCGTTACGCCGCTCAGACGTTCAAGCACAGATTCCGGAACGTTCGGTCGTCCATCTGGAAAACGATCGCCATGCCAATCCGGAGTGAACTCAACCCGTTGTTCCTTGGAGAACAGATCGAGTTGAGCAAAGCTCGAAGCAGACGATACAAGTACGAACGTGATAGCGAGAACGAGGGTAAAAAAAGTATTCATTATTGTGATGAATTCAATCGAGATTCCGGAGTGAACGGAAACGCTTGCAAGACGCTGGTCAACTTATCACACAGCATTTTGAGAAACAACCTCGGTTGGCAACGAAGGCTGGCAATTGCGGCGAGGTGCGGGTGATCGCAGGCGACAAGATTCCGGTGCGCTGGTTTCTCATCTTCTGGCTATTCGTATTAAGCGCCGTGTCGTATCTGGACCGCGTTAACATCTCGATTGCAGGCGGATCGATTGTTGATGCGTACCATCTGACCGACGTGCAGTTGGGAAAAGTCTTCAGCGCGCTCGTGGCCGGTTACGCATTGTTTCAAACGCTCGGGGGATATCTCGCCGACCGCTTCGGCCCTCGCCGCGTTCTCGCTGGCGGAGTCATCTGGTGGGGAATTTTTACCGCGATGACCGCGCTTGTTCCGCCAAATATTAGCGGCGCACTCATTCTTTTTGTTACCGTACGTTTTCTTCTTGGCGCTGGTGAAGCAGTGATCTACCCAGCGGCCAATCAGTTTGTGGCGCGATGGATTCCGGTGCGCGAGCGCGGCATCGCCAATGGCTGGATCTTCGCTGGCGTCGGTGCAGGCGCAGGCCTCACGCCGCCGCTGATCACTTACCTGATGATCCATTACGGGTGGCGGTCTTCATTTTGGGTCTGTTCCGTCATAGGATTCTTAGCGGGGGCAGTCTGGTTTATCGCAGCCCGGGACACTCCGGCGGAGCATCCGCGGGTTTCTGCGTCGGAACTTGCTGCGATCCAATCGGGACTTGCAGTCGCGCCCTCCAATCCCCAGTCTTCTGCAGCTGAGGGAGATCCGGCCCGAACACTTGTGTCCTGGACCCGAACTCTCCGCAGTAAAGAAGTGTGGGCGGTTTCCGTCAGCTACTTCTGCTACGGATACGTCGCATGGATCTTCTTCAGTTGGTTCTATCGCTATCTGGCGAAAGTGCGCGGCCTTGATCTGAAAACAAGCTCTTTCTACTCCATGTTGCCGTTTCTGGCGATGCTGGTCTGTTGCCTGTTGGGAGGGACGATCAATGACCGGCTCACGAAGTGGAAAGGCCCGCGGCTCGGGCGTTGCGGACTGGCCGCATTTGCGATGGCTCTTGCCGGAGTCTTCATCGCATTCGGCTCGCAGGTTCAAGGCGTGCGGCTGGCCAGCGTTGTGCTCGCAGGAGGAGCAGGGGCGCTCTATTTATCTCAAAGCTCTTTCTGGTCTCTGACTGCAGATATCGCGGGAGGCTCTGCCGGATCAGTTTCGGGATTCATGAACATGGGAGGTCAAATAGGCGGAGCCGTCACCGGATCGCTCACACCCTGGATCGCGGCGCGCTACGGCTGGACCGCATCATTTCTTGTGGCGGCGGCCCTGTGTCTGGTTGGGGCGTTGAGTTGGCTTGTTGTGAACCCGGTGAAAACTCTGACGACCCCGCGCGCTGAATCCTCGTAACAATAGAACTGAGTCACAGGGCCTTGAAACCGCCAGCTTACTTCACTACGACTGTCGAATCCGCATCCAATGCTTTCTTCACAGCCGGACCGAGCAAGGAACTCGAATTCTTATCGACATAAATGGTCGCGTTCGAGTGCCTGCGCAGAATCGATGCCGGGACCGCGGGACTGATCTCTGCTTCGCAGCAGGCTTTAATCGCTTGCGCTTTGCGAGTGTCAGGGACGACCGCAAGAATTTCTTTTGCTTTTAGAATCTGACGCGCTGACATCGAGAGGGCACGGGTCGGAACCTGAGATATGTCGGCGAACCAGGCCTCTCCCACTTGCTGCTGGCGGCACACCTCGTCAAGGGTCACGATGATATAAGGTTCTTCCGTCACGAAATCCGCAGGTGGATCATTGAATGCGATGTGCGCATTCTCGCCGATTCCTAGGAATGCAATATCGATAGGCGATGAAGCTAGCTCTTTGCCGATGTTATGTGCCACCTTCGCGGGGTCGGGCGCATCGCCCTCCAGCAGGTGATATTGCGTAATTCCAGTTTTGGTGATTAGCAACTCCATGAGCATCTTGCGAAAACTTCCTGGATGCGTGATCGGCAACCCGATGTATTCATCAAGGTGGAAGGCCTCGACGCGTGTCCAATCGATGCCGTCGGCCTTCGTCAGCGCATCCAAAAACTCGATTTGTGAAGCAGCAGTTGCGGCAATGATGCGAGCGTGCCCTTGTTTTGTGATGGCCGAGCGAATTGCAGTGGCAGCCTGCTCGGCTGCCGCCCTGCCCAAAGAAACCTTGTCGCTGAATCGCCGAAGAAGCATGTCGGATCCGATGTAAGCCCAAGATGAAAGATGGCAAATTATACAAAAGGGAAGAGCTGATCCGGTGTGAATGAGTACCGAGCTTTCATCCTGTGAAAGTAGTCGTAAGGAGTTTACGACCATGATTGGCAGGGCATAAGGTAGTGGCTAGGTTATTATTTCATCGGGAAGGAACTGTTATCCCTGTCCGCAGCCTTGGAAGACTGAGAAATCATTACGGGGGAAGTATGGCGATCAAGTTTCAGCAGACGAGTGACGGAATGGACGACTCCTTACGGTTTCAACCAGTGGAGCGCCTGAAAGCATATTTGTTCGGGGTGACTGTGTTGTTCGCATCTTTTGGCGCGGGTGAAGCAGTCTATCGCCTCTTGTTTTCAGAGTTCGACGGTACCACCGATCGTATTCCGATAGAAGTGCTCTTCGGCTTGGTCTTTGCCTGGCTAGCCACTAAGTTCGTCGGCCGGGTCTATAGAAATCGCAAGGAGAGAAGCGCTCGCCTTAATTTCATTTGGGCTCGCAATCATCAGATAAGGTGCGCATTAGAGGGAATTACTCCATTGGCACACCCAGCGAAGAATCAGCAGTCGATCCGCGTGATCCGCGAAGAAGTCGATAAGATTGAGTGGGCGCTGAAGGAAATCTTGCCGAGCTAGCCTTCTCGGGCGAGACTTGGAAAGAAATTGGGTGGCTGCTCGTTGCGCTCCAGGACACACCTCCTGACCCATCAGAGAGGAGTTTGGGGAATATTGCGGTCTTGGACGTCCTGAACTCTTCCTTTCCAGGCACCGCCGCTGCCGGTCCAATACTTAACCGCTGAATGCAATGTCGCGCCCAGATAAAACACAGCTGCCAACGGCAAGGTCAAAGCCCATGCGGGGTTCAGGCGATAGTAGCGGACCATGGTCGAATACGTCATTGTCATGGTCGCCCAGACCGCAATGCCGATGAAAATCGCCACCCGGCTGCCCGCGAACAACAATAGCGGAGGCGCCAGGTAGGTAATCGCCATGCCTACAATGGTGCCTAGGAGCAGCAGCGAGGAGTGCTTCAACTGGTTGAACGCCGTGCGCGAGACCATGCGCTCGACATCGGAGAACGTCTCGTATCGTCGCAAACTTTGGCTCTGATCTGATAATCCTAGCCACAATCGCCCGCCGTGCAGCTTCAGGAGCCCAGCGAGCGAGCAATCATCGATAAGAGCGCCGCGAATGGCCGCCAGTCCTCCCGCGCGTTCCAGAGTTTCTGCTTTCACAAGCATGCAGCCCCCTGCGGCGCCGGCAGTCGAGCGGGCGCTATTCCGAATCCACGCTGGCGGGTACAGCATGAAAAAGAAATACACGAAGGCGGGAATCAGCAACTTCTCGGCAAAGCTCTCGCAACGAAGCTTCACCATAAACGAGACAAGATCGTAATCACCGTGGGAAGCAATGAGACCCAGATTCGCTGCTGTCTCTGGACCGTGCAGAACATCAGCATCCGTGAGCATGAGCCAATTGGGATTCAACGCGCGTGCGCGCTCAACCCCCTGATGCATCGACCACAATTTTCCTGTCCATCCCGCTGGCAGTGGCTCGCTCTGAATCACTGTAAGCGCGTCGGCCTTGCCCGCTTTTTCTGAGGCGCGACGAGCCACATCCGCTGTCCCGTCTGTGCTCTCGTCATCCACGAGGATGACGGGCATTGCCACGGACTGGTTTAACAAGGATGTGACGACCGATCCGATCAGTTCTGCCTCATTCCGGGCCGGAACCACGGCAACGACGCCGCCCGAAAATCCCGCCTTCTCAGTGGCGTCAGGCTTAGCGCTTTCAATTCGCCAAAAGCCTCCTCTAGCGAAGGCGAGGTAAGACCAGGTCACAGCAGTAAGCGTAGCGATGCTCGTGGCAAGGACCGACATCGACGTGAGCGCGAGAGTACAGCTTAGGGAGATGTCAGATCAAGGTTTGGTTAGTGTCAGAAATCAGGCTGAACAATCGGACAGTCTGTCGACACCACGTGAGACCGCCTCAGTGAAGGTCATCCGGATTCCGTGTTCCGGTCGCAAGATCACCATCGGGCGTGCTTCGATGGTCTGGCCCGGAACCAGCCGGAAATCGTATTTTCTTAGCAGAACACTGAGAATCATGAGGATCTGGAGCATGGCGTAGTTGCCGCCGATACAGCCCCGCGGCCCAGCCCCGAAGGGCAAGTGGGTGAAGGGCGTGTGCTGCTTGTCGTTCACTTTGGCGAAGCGTTCTTCGTCGAAACTCTCTGGGTTCTCCCAGTACTGCGGCGAATGGTGCGCGCCGTAAATAAACACCACGACTGTCGAGCCCTGGGGTATAGCGATATCACCGACACGGTCGTCCGCGAGAGCCATTCGGTCGACCATCCAAAATGGCGGATAAAGGCGCAGCGCCTCCATTATTGCCTGAGTCGTAAACTCGAACTTCGGAACGTCTGAGTAACTCATGGACCTTTCGCCGAGCACAGAATCGAACTCCCGTCGTATCCTCTCGACGCAGTCCGGACGCGTACTCAGGAGGTAAAGAAGCCACGACAAAGCATTCGACGAAGTTTCATGGCCTGCTACCAGCAACTGCATGCTCTCGCTGAGGATCAAATCGTCGGGCATGCCGTGGCCGTCGCTGTAGCGAGCGTCCATCAGGATCTGCAGCAGATCGTGGCCGGGTGTCTCTTTGCGCCGCCGCTGGAGGTATTCGTCCAGAACGCCGAAGGCGCGGCTTCGCAGGTCCCAATGCTTTCGCAATTCCCCCGAGACGGCAAACCAAGGATTCAGGTAGGGCTGAATGGTTTGCCGAACCATAAACTCCTGGACGGTCGAAATGGCCAGGCTGATGAGGTCGATGTCTTCTTCCTTCAAGCGGGCGCCGAAAAGAGACCTGCCCACCATTGCAAAGGTAATCTTCATCATTAGCGGGTAGATGTCGACCGGGCCGAAACGAGCTTGTCGGTCGAAGTCCCGCAGCGAATCGGCGAGAGAATCCTGCATGATCGAAGACAGAACTTCGAGTTGCTTCCGTTCAAAACCCGTCTGGATCAGGCGGCGCTGTGTTCGCCAGGCTTCCCCTTCGGTCGTGAGAAGACCCTTGCCCAGGAAATGCCCCATGCGTTTTTTTTGGATTTCGGACTTGTGGTAGTTCTCCGAATTTGTTTTCAGCACATGCTGAATGACTGCGGGATCTGTGGTGACAATGGCTTCTTTGATGCCCCCGAAATAGAAGCGAAACGTGTTGCCATGAAGTTGGGTGTACTTCGTCAGTACCCGCACCGGGTTGCGAGCCATCGCGCGCGAATCGAGGAAAGAGCGGGAACGGGAGACGGCGGGCACGCTTTGCTGCAAGGTCACGCCTCGCTATCCAGGCGCGCGTGAACAAGTGCGGGAAGTCCTGCTCGATCTGCCGGTGTGAATAGTCTGGTCATCTGTGAACTTAAGTGCTTGAAAATTGATCTCCGCTCCCCAAGCGCTTCAAGAGTAGCAGATGATGTTTGATCGCCCGGCTCATCGTCGGATGTTGCCGGTAGGGGATGCCGTACTCTTCGGCAGTCTCCTTCACAATCCGGGTCAGAGGAGCATAGTGGGTGTGGCAGACAAAAGGGCACAGGTGATGAACGATATGGTGGTTCAGTCCGCCGGCAAGCCAACCGACAACAGGGTTCGTGGTCGCGTAGTCGGCCGTGGTCGCGAAGATGTGATAGATCCCGTTGTCAAACTCGTTGCGGCTCAAGGGAAAGTAGGTGCTGTCAACTGTGTGCGTGGTTTGAAATACGAGGGCTACGCTCAACCCGATGATCAAATGGGCAAGCACGAAAGCCAAACCGACCAGCAGAGGTGATTTCCCGAGCACTACAACTGGCAAAACGAGCATGTAGGTCAGGTAGAAAGCCTTGCCCGCAAAGAGAATGACGTACTCCCGGAACGGATGCTTCGTCTGCTTCAGATAATCGTGGGTGGGGAAGAAAAAGCACTCAAAGTCCCTCACGAACACATAGTCCAAAGAAAATACTGCGTAGAGGAACAACGCATAGATGTGTTGGAAGCGCTGCAGGGGTGCCCGGGGTTCGTGAGGCGTAAAGCGCAGGATGCCGCGTCCTGTAAGGGCGTCGTCTTCACCGTGGAGATTAATGCATGAGTGGTGACCGCGATGGTGAAGGATGCGCCACATATATGAGCTAATTCCACAGACATCGAAGACATAGTTCAAGGCTTTGTTTACGGATCGCACCGAGGAGATGGCGTTGTGGTTGCTGTCGTGTGCGATATTCAGCAGAAGGAATGTCTGTGCGATGGCATTTAGAAGGTAGAGCCCGACAAACTTCCATGAATCCGGCTTGAACGCGAAAAGAGCGATCCAGCTGCCCGCTAGCACCGCCAGCCCAGTCGCGATCTTGATCCACATGGCGCGGTCGGCTTTTGGAGAAATATTCCCTTCAGAAAAAAAGTCGTCGAGGCGGCGGCGTAAGACCTTCGGGAACGAAGACGGGTACGCGGGATCGACAACGGAGTTCCGCAGCGAGGCCTCAGACGGGACAAGATCATCAATTTCCGGCTTCAGAGTAATAACCGCCTCATCTCGGACGTATTGGGTCAGTGCTCTCTGGTCGGGTTATAGCTTCCCGGCCCGGGTTTACAGAAGGTTGATTGGGCTAGTTGAGGATTTTGTAGCCTATGCACCCACTCTGCCACAAGCGACAAAAAACGATGTTAGCTCGAAAAGTTTACGAAGAGCAAGCGAATTTCCGCTCACGCAGTGCCAGCGTAACACCTTAACAGTTCTCAGTTTCCCAAATCTCTGCTAGCATAAGCCGCTCAGTGATATCAGACCAAGACGCTTTGAGTCGGCCACTCCGACCCCCGGCAGGGTGTACGGAAGTCTCCTTCGTTTCGCCTCCAGCGGGACGTGGCCGGTATCGGCTTCGATGTCTTCCAGCCTCATTCGACGCCGGAAGACAACAACTTGGGCTCAACCTCTCGCGATGCGCAGCTGCGAAGGCTGTAGCAAAATTGGCGGACGTTTTGTCCCAGCTACCAACCGCCAACTTCGGTCGGGTTAGCCCGTCAAAGGTTCAGCCTGTACCTGTTCTTGAAGTGGCTCAGCCCCTGTGCACGGGGCGCAGCGAGACTTTTGCTTTCTGATGGAATTTGTTCATTCAACACAGGAGGTTAGCGAATGGCGGTGCTGCCGCCATGAGTACCGATCCGATCTATGATGGCTTCGATTTTGGACAAGCTGGATAGTCTGGGGGATCAGCACCCGAACAGAGTTCTCTATTCGTATATTGACGTGAACGGCAATCCGATTGGAGGCTACTCCTACGAGTCGTTTCTCCACCGGACCAAGGTGATTGCCAGCCATTTGCGCAAGGAGCACGGGTTCAAGGCGCAGGACCGTCTTCTGCTCGCCTACCCGCCTGGGCTCGAAATGATTTGCGCCTTTTTTGGCTGCGTGCGCGCGGGTTTAATCCCTGTGCCCGTCTATCCCCCCAGTTCTCATGGCTTCCAGGGCGCCATGTACAAAATGGTCCACATCGCAAAGGATTGCCAGGCGGCCGGCATCCTAACGAGCAAAGACTACCTCGGATCCCTGAAGGCAAATCTTGCCAGAAGCGGAGTGTCTTCTTCTGGGGTCGACGTCGACTACATCTCCGGTCTTCGCTGGCTTGTGACTGAAGACTTCGTCGATATGGCTTCAGACGAAACTTTCAACGGCGCTTCAAACATTCTGTTTCTCCAGTACACGTCGGGGTCGACTCGAGATCCTAAAGGCGTGATGGTTACGCACGAAAACATCTTGCATAACGGCCCGTTGGTGATCGACCATCAGGCGCCGATCGTCGTATCCTGGCTTCCGCAGTATCACGATATGGGCCTTATTGGGTGCTACCTCTACCCGGCACTCAAGGGCGGCACGACTTACGGTTTCGCTCCCACGGATTTCATTCAACGCCCGACCCTATGGTTTGACGCGATCAAGACGTATGGCGCGAGTGCCTCAGCGGCGCCGAATTTCGCATACGACTATTGCCTTCGCGCCCGGCGGTTTTCGAAAGAGAGTTCGGACACCTTCGATCTTAGCTCGCTCAGGGTGCTGATGGTCGCTGCGGAGCCCGTCAAGCCCGAAACTTACAAGAGATTTCTGCAGGCATTTCAGCCTCATGGACTGAAGTCAGAAAGCTTCTACGTCGCATACGGGCTCGCGGAGAATACCCTGGCGGTTTCGCTCGGTGGCCGCAACATTATTTCAGTCAACAAGAACGGAATCGCGCTGGGGAAGGCCCGCATGACTACGGAGGTATCCGAAATCGGCTCGGCCACTCAGATTGTGAGTTGCGGAACTCCGCTGCCGGGACTCACGGTAAAGATTGTAGATCCGGAGAAGCACATCGCTCTGGAGCCGGGGCAAATCGGGGAGATTTGGATCGCTGGCGGCAGTAAGTGCCTGGGTTGCTGGAATAATCCGGAACTCACCCTCAAGCTGTTTCACGCCCGGTTGGTGGACGACAGCCCCTATGACGATGGCTACCTTCGCACCGGCGATATGGGTTTCTTCCACGACGGCGAGCTATTCGTCTGCGGCCGTATCAAGGACATGATTATTCTCCGCGGGCAGAACTATTACCCGCAAGACGTCGAAGCAGTCGTCGAGAAAGCGTCCGGCCTGATCCGGGCGAATTGTGTTGCCGCCTTCCAGATTCATGAAGACAGCGAACCGGCGCTGGCGATCGTCGCCGAAGTGAGAAGTCTAAAAGCACTGCCGGATCCGCTGAAGATTGCAGCCGCCGTCCGGAATAACCTCAACGTGGAGGTGGCGCTGATTTCTTTCATAGCACCCCGCGCGATACCGAGAACCAGTTCGGGCAAAATCATGCGCCACAAAACCAAGCACATGTGGCTGCAAGGGCAATTCACCGTTCTGTCGGAGTTCTCCCGAGAGAAAGACGCGGCACCCTCATCATCAGTGAGCCAAACGCCTTTCGACGTATTGAAAGCCCGTTACAACCTGACGGGAACGGAATCGTACAATCTGGTCGAGGCTGGGCTGGATTCCTTGGATCTGGTTGTATTCATGCACGAAATCAAGGAATTGCTAAAGGACAAAGGCGCTGAAGTACTGGCGAGGCAGGTGGACATCGGCCTGGTTCAGCGTGTGAGCGTAGCCGAGTTATTTCAACTTGCCGAGCAGTTGCAGCGCGCCCCCGAAGAAGCACTGATCCCGCTTCGTCATTCCCTGGCGGCTTTTCGCGAAGAGCAGCGCGCGGCGGAACAGCGGATGATGAACAACGACAGGCAGCTCATCTTCGTGCCTCCGACGCCTGCGCCCTTACTCGAAACTCCGGTCCTGAATAATGTTCTACTCACCGGCGGTACCGGCTTCATTGGACCGTTCCTCGTGAAAAGTCTGCTGGAACAGACGAACGCCAAGATCCACGTTCTCGTCAGATCTTCCGATGAGCATCAGGGCAAACAAAGGTTGAGGGCGGCGATGGAATCAATGGGGCCTTGCGAGGCTGAACTGATGGATATGTTCGAGACTCGCGTGACTCCAGTTTGCGGAGATCTGGGCCAGAAAGACTTGGCTTTGACGCGGGATGCGTGGGATTTTCTCGCCGATGAAATCGATACGGTGTTTCATAACGGAGCAACCGTAAACTACTTGCTCAACTACGACCGGATGCGGGACGCGAATGTGCTCGGGACGAATGAGGTTTTGAGACTGGCGTTCGAAGGACGGCCCAAGAGCTTCAATTACGTTTCGACTACGTTCATCTTTGGCTGGGCGGTGAAGAAAGTTCTGTTCGAAACCGACTTCAACGAGAATATGGAGTTGCTCGACTTTGGATACAGCCAGTCGAAGTGGGTATCGGAACAGGTGGTCATGGATGCCGGGCGGCGCGGGCTTGCTACGCGGATCTTCCGGCCTGCTTTGGTCAGCCCTTCCATCACTGGCGGAGGCAACAACTTCGACATCGCCGTTCGTCTGGTTGCGTTCATGGTGAATCACGGCATAGGAGTCGATGCGCTGAACCAGGTTAGTTTCGTTCCCGCCGACATCACCGCCAACAATATCGTTGCGATTTCAGCAACTCCCGGCACGGCTAATAAGACGTATCACGTCGTGCGGGATGACTACGCGAACATGCTGGACATTACGGGCCTGATCACAAAGGCGACCGGCCGGCAATTTGAAATATTCAGTCTTCCCGATTTTGTTCCCGAGCTTATCAGGAGATGCGGGAAAGAGGACCTGCTCTTTCCGCTGCTGGACTTTCTGGTGGGTTCCGTGGACAACATCTCCGCGATGGAGTTCAAACGCTACGAGAGTTCCTGCTATCAGGCTGCTCGCGATGCTTCGGTATGGGGCAAGCCGGATCCATCTCTTGAAGACACCGTCAACGGCATCCTGAAATTCATGCACCGCAAGGGAATCATCTCGGTCTCGCCGCGTGAGCTAAACGCCGTGGCTAACTGCCGGTAGGCAGTTCATCCACGCGGATGTATCGGGCGTTGCAGGTTATTGCTTTCGAAATACCAGAGTTTCTTTTACTTGCTGACCGGTTTCCAGCGTGCCCGTCGTGGTCCGCGTCATCTCCGTTCCGTCGGCGGAAACCACCCATCGATCTTTCTGCGTGATTTGCTCATCTCGCCGATAAATCGAATCGACCGTGTGTGCGTCGACGAGTTGGAGGCTCACCGTATCGTTGCTGGAGTTTTTCACGTCATATTCCTTGCCGTCAAAGCGGGCGCTGTAACTGAAATCTCCAGAGAAGCGGACCCCTCCACCTCCATCCGCCTCGATCTTGAGCACTGTCCCTTGCCGCATGCGAGTTTTGCTCATATCCTGTGTCCACTCACCGGCAAATAGGTCAGTGGCTGACTTCTTTCCTCCGGTCCGCGTCCACACGGTAATCTGGTCGGCGTGACCATTCTGTGAAGTCGTGCTGGTTAACTCTTTAGCGTCGTTCGAGATTTTGTCACGAATCGTCGCCACTACCGTCCCATCCTTTTTCTGGATGACTTCGACTTGATGTCTATCGATTCTGCGCAGCTCAATTTGATTAAATGCCGGATTACCTTGCACGGCCGATCCATGGCCGCCCAACTTCGCCGTAAAATCGAGGTGCTTTTCGCCCGAAATCGCCACGTGTACTTCGCCATGGAGAGATGTAATGGAAAGCTTGTTGGGGGGATCGAGAGTGGACTGCGCAGAAGTGAGCATCCAAGAGCCAACGCGGGGATCTGCGGCACCGATTTGAAGGGCGGCAATCAGCCCTAGCAGCGCGAGTTTGTGCAATGTTCCTCCTGCGAACCGTGTATCCTAACCAGACAATAAAGTAATACGAACGCGTTCCGAATGCGAACCATCCGCACTGAGTTGGCGGAAGCCGCTCCTACGATGAGTGATCCGAAGTCCGAACCGGCCTTCACGCGTGATGTGAGCTGGCTGCGGTAACGATCTTGGGTAGCGGGTGAATTCCGTGTTGCTGATCTTTCCGCCCATCCTCTAGGATTCCCACTTGCGACGAGTTAAACGAAAAGGAGCCATCCCAATCCCATTTTGCGCGGAATGAAAAATCTTCTGCATATGCGCCGTTTCTGGTTGGCCGGAGTAGTTCTTGTAGCTACCCTTGCGCTGCTGCCATTTTCCTTTCACGCTGAGCGCCATTTGGAAACCGCAACACGCATCGAAAGTAGCGAGGCGGGAAAGGTCCCGGAGGAGTTGGCCACTCGCTTTCACTCGCCATTCGTTGACCGCGTAGTCCTGGTGGTTCAGGGGCTGCCACCTACCGATTCGAATGAGGGAGAGCAAGCATTAGCAACGATTGAAAAGTCGCTGCAAGAGGAACCTGGCGTGTCCGGAGTCGTTTCCTATCTTGATCTCCACGATCCGATTTTCCTGGGGAAGGGCGGCGGAACTTTTCTTCTGGTGGGACTCACTTCGACCGGAGGCCCCGTGGAATCGCTAGTCCCTGAGCTTCACGAACGCGCAAGGTCCCTTCAAAACCAATTGCAGGTCCGATATCCGGCGGTAAAGCTCGAACTCACGGGGGAGACGCCACTTAATTTCGACATTCGGAAAGCCAGTTCCGACGACGTACGGCACGCCGAAAGTCTCGTGATTCCCGCCACACTGGTACTTCTGCTGGTCGCTTTCGGAAGCCTCGCGGCGGCACTGATTCCACTTGCGATTGGTCAGCTTGCCATCGGGACCGCTCTGGCGATTGCAGGATTCCTCGCTCTGCGTTGGCACTTGTCGATCCTGGTTCAGAACCTGTCCACGATGCTCGGACTGGGATTGGGAATCGATTACGCGCTGCTCATGGTCAGCCGATTTCGGGAAGCAATCGCTGTCGAGCCAGATGGAGTGAAAGCCGCGGTCATTGCAGCACGTCAGGCCGGTCGTACCCTCCTGATTTCAGCCTCGACGGTGGCTATCGGATTTCTGGCCCTCTTGACTGTGCCCATCAGTGAAGTCCGTTCCATCGGGTTAGCAGGAGTGCTGGTAGCAGGAATGAGTGTGCTCTTGGCGAACACCGTCGTTCCGGCGCTCTTGGGAGTGCTCGGTCCGCGCATTAATTCTGGCCGGGTGACCTTTATCGCAAATTGGGATGAGCATCGGGCAGAACGCACGGCCAACCGCTGGAGGGGATGGGGAAAGGTGATTGTCGCGCATCCTTGGCTCGCCATTTTTCTAGCGGGCGCCCCCTTACTCCTGCTCGCCTCGCAGGCCGCACGGCTCGATACCGACGTCCCCAACGGAGATTGGCTGCCCTCAGCGGCAGAATCGGTTCGCGCGCTTCACACCCTCGAACGAATGGATCGGTCTGGCATCGTGTACTCATTGCGAGTGATTCTCGAACTCCCAACTGATTCCATTGCGCAAACGGACGCGGGCTGGAATGCACTCGATCGTTTCACCAAGCAACTCGCGCGTGATCCTCGTGCCCATCGCGTAATCTCCCTCACAACCATGGCGGAAAGTGACCGGTCTGGACTCGACAACCTTCCGCGTGAGACGCGTCGAACGTTCCTGAGCCGCGATGGGCGGGCGGCGCTGATCGAAGTGCTTCCTGCGACTTCCGTTTCCGTGAACGATCAGGTCAACTGGGTGCGGGAACTGCGGAAAACCGGAGCGGTAGCTTTCACGGGAGTGCCCGGCGCGACGCTACGGATTGGGGGAATCCCTGCGCTAACAGCCGATTATCAAACGATTGTCAGAGAGCGTTTCTTTTCAGTCATTGCGATGGTCGTAGGAGGAACGCTCGTGGCACTCCTCGGCGGCTTCCGATCGCTTTTCGCTGCAGTGAAGGCGATCGCCCTGAACTTGCTGTCGGTTGCAGCTTCCTTCGGAGCGTTGGTTTTGGTCTTTCAGGACGGACACGGAAGCAGGCTCTTCGGAATTGCGGAGGGTACGGGCAGCATATTTCCCATTGTGCCTATCGTCGCCTTCGCCATCGTTTTCGGACTGAGCATGGACTACGAAGTCTTCTTGGTCGCGAGAGTGCTGGAGTCCAGAAGAAACGGTATGAGCGAACTGGACGCAATCCCCGAAGGACTAGCCAGAACCGCCGGCCTGATTACGAGCGCCGCTGCCATCATGATCGTGGTCTTCGCGGCATTCACCTTCGGCGGCTTCCTCGTGATTAAGATGCTCGGATTCACTCTGGCCATAGCCGTGTTAATTGATGCGACCCTGGTTCGCATTGTGATTGGGCCCGCACTTCTTCGCGTTGCAGGGGACTGGAACTGGTGGCCAGGGGGACTCACAGCTCCCAGTGGGTCGGTCATCTGCGGCGAATGAAGCAAATAGATGCGCGAGCCAAACCCTCGCCAACTTGTGCGGCACCTAGGAGCTTGCAAAGACGGTATAGCCGGTAGGGAATTGCTCGGTTCGGCTTTGATCGCAAATTACGGCCGAATAAGACCTATCTGATCGGCCGCGAACCTGTGATGAGGATATCCACCAGTCTCCTGGCGCTTTGCTGCCAGTCAGGACCAGACGCGACGTGAGAGACGCCGATCAGTGCGCGGAGTAAATCGAACGGCTCCAGATCTCTACGCATATCGCCGCTCTTGATGGCGCGCTTCACCAACGCATTAATCGCCGCTTGAACCTGAGCGCGTGAACCTTCAAATAGCTTCGAGGGGCCTCCAACCAGCGTATTCAGCGCTGGGGCAATGATCTGTTTGGCCGCGATGTGATCGACAAAGAGCAACATCCACGCTCGCAAAGCCTCGATGGGCGGAAGGCTTTCAGAGAACTTCTTCTCGGCGGCTGCCAGTTTTTCCACCTCAGTTCGGTAGACCCCTTCAATCAGTGCGTCTCGCGTAGGAAAGTGGCGATACAGAGTTCCCGCTCCGATGCCTGCTTCTTTCGCAATGTCGTCGAGGCTGGCGTTCGCGCCGGACCGTGTAAACGCCCCCTTCGCCACCTCTAATATGCGCTCGCGGTTCCGCTGCGCGTCGGTCCGCGGTTTGCGTGAGGCAATCTTCGTATTTGTGGACGACATAAAAAAGTTGCAACCGGAGATAGTCTCCGGTTATCTTATCTACTGATTCGGAGACACTCTCCGTTTTAGCCGGAACCGGACATCGTGTCAATAGCGATCCACGGACTTCGGCTGCAGGAAGTGAGGAATATGAATCCACTCGCTCATTATGAACTGTCGAAAATATCTACCCTTCCTTGCTCCGACCTCACGACGATGGCGGAGCGAGAATTGTCAGCATTTTTCAACGCCGTTACGAAATTGTTTGGCTCAGAACAGGCGGAACTCTCGGCAGAAGACTGGCTGCAAGCGTTGACTGAGATCGATGATCTACCCTCTTCAACTGACGAATGGCGATTGATCACTGCGAAGGTTTCGACTCGGCTCGCAAGTCGAGTGCGCTCTTCGTCCTCATCGACTGAACCGGGTGCCGTCGCACATCGCGGTTCGCTCGAAGATTTCGAGAGCCTTCGCAGCGGCGCAGCGGCTGCCGACGGAGTGATCCACACTAGCAGGGTGAGTGAGGGTAAACAGTTAAACGTAATCCGTACAAGGGAGTAGAAAATGACGAACACACTTGAGACAACTTCATTTGGAGCAACTTCGACCACAGACGACGTTTTATCCGGCACAAATCTGAAGGGAAAACGAATTCTCGTGACCGGTGTTTCGGCCGGCCTTGGCGTGGAGACGGCTCGCTCCCTGGCCGCCCATGGCGCTCAGGTCGTAGGCGCAGCACGGGATTTGAACAAAGCCAAAGCTGCAACCGGACAAGTGCGAAAGGACGCCGCGGCCAACGGCGGCAACTTCGAACTGATTGAACTCGATCTCGCCAACCTGAAAAGTGTGCGTCCTTGCGCAGACGGGTTGCTGGCCAGGGGAGAACCCTTCGACGTGATCATCGCCAATGCCGGAGTAATGGCCACGCCCTTCGGCCACACCGCCGATGGCTTTGAAACGCAGTTCGGGACGAATCACCTCGGTCACTTCGTCCTGGTCAACCGGATTGCGTCGCTCATTCGGACGGGAGGCCGCCTGATCAACGTGTCTTCCGCTGGTCATCGCTACGCCAACGTCGATCTTGTCGATCCCAACTTTGAACGAACACCGTACGACCCCATGGTTGCATATGGTCGATCAAAGACGGCGAATATTCTCTTCGCAGTAGCCTTCGACCAGCGGCATCGTGAGCGCGGTGTGCGCGCTGCGGCAGTGCATCCGGGAGGCATTCAGACCGAACTTGGTCGCTACCAGGATCCTGGCCGAATAGAGAAGATGATCGACCAGATAAATCGGCAACGCGCAGCGCAGGGCAAAAACCCCTTTCAGTGGAAGACGATTCCACAAGGAGCCGCAACTTCGGTGTGGGCTGCCGTGGTCACTTCCGCCGACGAGATCGGCGGCCAGTACTGCGAGGATTGTCACATCGCCCACGTCGTGCCGGACGATCTGACAGTCCCCACAAACGAAGGTGTACGCAGTTACGCGATCGATCCAAAAGCTGCCGAGGCGCTGTGGAAGAAAAGTGAAAAGCTGGTGGGAGAGTCTTTTTAACTTTCCTCGCTACAAATAATGAACAGTTCCAGGAGAAACGAAATGATTGGACAGATTAGTCTCGGCGGCAGCTTCACGCTGCCCGGTACTTCGAAGACCGTGAACCGCATGGGCTATGGGGCCATGCAACTCGCGGGAAGAGATGGCAACAAATTGGTGTGGGGGCCTCCTCGCGATGTTGATGCAGCGATCGCTGTTCTGCGAGAGGCTGTCGCAAGTGGCGTCAACCATATCGATACGGCCGATTTTTATGGTCCCCATGTCACGAACCAAATCATCCGAAAGGCGCTGGCTCCGTATCCCGATGATCTGATGATCGTCACCAAAGTCAGCGCCCGGCGCGGCGAGGACGGATCATGGATTCCGGCTTTCTCACGCGAAGAGCTCATTGCAGCGGTTCACGATAATCTCCGCAATCTGGGACTGGATGTCCTCGATGTGGTCAACCTGCGCAGTATGTTTAGCAGGGAGGAACCGGTCGAGGGATCGATCGAGGCGCCAATGACAGTGCTGGCCGAGCTTCAGCAAAAAGGTTTGCTGCGACATATAGGGTTGAGCAATGTCACTCCCACGCAGATCGCGGAAGCCCGGCGGATCGCCCCGATCGTCTGCGTACAGAACTACTACAACCTCGCGCACCGGCACGACGATGCTCTCATCGCCGATCTTGCTCGCGACGGGATCGCCTATGTGCCGTTCTTTCCGCTCGGTGGATTCAGTCCCCTGCAGTCCACCACTTTGTCCGATGCAGCTGCGCGCCTCAATGCCACGCCGATGCAAGTTGCGCTTGCCTGGCTTCTCCAACGGTCGCCCAATATCCTGGTGATTCCTGGAACATCTTCGATCCAGCATCTTCGCGAGAATCTTCATGCGTCGATGCTTAAAATTCCATCGAAAGTGATTGCCGACCTCGATGCAATCGCCGGGAATGGCTAGAGAGGGAGAGGCAGCACTGTCAACATCTGAAGCTCTCGGCCAGCGAGAGCCTAGCACGGAGTGACCGCGTCATTTTCACCTAATGGGACCCTACGGTGGAGTTCTAAGCTTCGTCCTTCAGAATCCCGAGCCTTCTGCAAACCGAGCCGATTCTTGCGTTCTAATAGCGCTTGGAATCGCCGGGTCCGTCAGATAAGTTATTAGGCGATACCGGACGGGCAACGTTCCTCGGGCACCCAGATTCCTACGGGCGGGAGGCATCACGGCCATGAACACAGCTCGCGCGGAAGTGGCTCCGAAGCCTGAGCCTTCCCCAGACGAGTCGGCGCCCCAGACCGCAGCAGTGACTGAGGGCATACGTGCGAAGCGAGGGCGTGTCTGGATAGCTGTGGCCGGTGTTTCCGTCGCTGTAGCAATCATCGTTTTGCTTTCGATACGCGGCAGAACTCCCACTACTGCGAAGCTTCCGCCATCGTTGTTAAGCACACCTGGGCCAGTCTTGCGTCTCAAGGGGACCACAGAGGCTGTGCAAGCCCGCGCTATTCTCGCACCCTTGCTCGCTGGTCAACAGGTTTCCACACTCACTATCGTTCATATGGCGGCTGCGGGAACAAGAGTCAAGCAGGGAGAGCCATTGGTGGAGTTCGACCGTCAGGCTCAGATGCGGGATTTCGTGGATAAGAAGGCGGAATACGAGAAATTGGTAGATCAGGTTGCTGAGGAACAGGCAAAAGAGAATGCCGCGCGCGCAAAGGACGAGACTGAGCTAAAGACGGCGGAAGACAATCTTCGGAAATCGGAATTGGAGATACAAAAAGCGGAGATCGTCTCGCGAATTGATGCAGAGAAGAATCAGGAAAACTTGGATGAAGCAAAGGCCACGTACGATCAACTGCGGGAAACCTTCGACTTGAAGAGGAAGGCAGCGCAGGCTGCGATTCGGATTCTGGAAATTCAGCGTGACCGCACGCAGCAGACAATGATGCATGCCGAGGCGAATGCAAACCTCATGCAGGTACGCTCGCCGATCGATGGAGTCGTTGTGCTGAACACAATCTGGAAGCAGGGCAACATGGGCGAGGTACAGGAAGGTGACCAGGTGCGGCCAGGTGTGCCGTTCATGCAAGTCGTGAACCCGGCGGCGATGCAGGTGCGAGTTTTAGCCAACCAGGAAGACTTTCCCGCCTTGCAGGTCGGACAGATAGCGAAGGTACGGCTGGATGCATATCCGGAGATGATTTTTCCCGCGAAGCTGGAGCAGGTATCTCCTATCGGCGAAGGCGGAGACTTTTCGCCAAAATTACGAACGTTTGTGGTGATCGTCGCGATCGAGGGAAACAATCCAAAATTGATGCCTGATCTTTCTGCCGCAGTCGACGTGGATATCACGAAGCAAAATGCTGGATCGGGCACCAGCGGGACCGGGAGCGGATCGTAATGATGCGGCGCTTCCATCAGCTCTCGATGCGGGGAAAGGTTGCCGTCGTCGCAGTGCTCCTGCTGGCAGGCAGCGGGGTCTTGTTGGCTGCCGTACGCCTAGGGAAGAGAACGCCAACGGTTCCCACGATTGAAGTAGTCCGCGGGGAGTTTCTGGATTCGATGCAATTTCGCGGCGAAGTGAAGGCGCTGAAGTCCATTACGATCAGCGCGCCTGCGGAAGCTGGCGAACTCCAAATCATCAAGGTTTCTCCCGAAGGAACCGTGGTGAAGCGCGGCGACGTAGTGGTGGAGTTCGACAAGACTAAGACGGAGCAGGATTTGGCGCAGTTCAAATCTGTATTGAAGTCGTCCGAAGCTGAGATCGGTCAGGCCAAGGCGCAAGCGAAGCTGGCTGAAGAAGAAGATAAGACCACTGTTCTGAAAGCTCGCTACGACGTGGAGGGAGCAAAGCTGGAAGCGGGAAAGCAGGAAATTGTTTCGAAGATTGAAGGCGAAGAGGCAAAGCTTAAGCTGGCCGATTCAGAACAGAAGCTACGGGAAGCAGAGGCGAAAGAGAAATCGGACCAGGCCCTGAACCGGGCAACGGTTGAAAGTAAACAGCAGGCCAGCAAGAAGGCGCAATATGACGTAGAACGGGCTGAACGATCACTGACGCAGATGACCCTGCGGGCACCCTCGGATGGCGCGATCAGTTTGCTGCAGCACTGGGGAGGGTCGGGCATGGTCACGTATCGGCCCGGAGATCGAGCATGGCCGGGTGCGTCGATTGCGGAATTGCCAGATGCTTCCACTCTTCGGATCTCCGCGCGGGTCGACGAAACGGAACGCGGTCGGCTTGCCGCCAAGCAAACTGTTACGGTGCAGTTGAATGCGATTCCGGACCGGCAATTCACGGGGCATGTCGAGCGAATCGGCGAAATTGCGAGTCTGGATTTTTCCAGCGGGTGGCCGATTACGCGAAACTTCACCCTCGAGATTGTTCTTGACCAGACGGATTCGCGGTTCAAGCCTGGCATCACAGGCGAAATCACGGTCGCGGTAGAGAAAGTACCGAACGCGCTTACGATGCCCGCTCAGGCCCTGTTTCAAAAGTCCGGTCAGAACGTCGCTTATGTGTGGAGGGCCGGCCAATTTGAAGAGCGCATCATTGAAATTGGAAGGCGAAGCGGAGACAAGATTCTGGTTGCGAAGGGTGTGAACGCAGGAGAACAGGTGGCGCTCAGAGATCCCACCCAGAAGGATTGAGATTTTGAAATGAGAGGCCGTCGGGCCATCACGTGGGCGGTTATAGCACTGGTGTTGTGCGCCGTGGTTGGCGTGTTAGCAGCGATACGCCGCACCGCCTCAACGACGACCGCAACGGACGTTCCTACCGTACAAGTGAAACGTGGCGATCTCGACATGAAGATGTATGAGACCGGGGAATTGCGGGCAAGCCATTCGGAAATGTTGACGGCACCGCCGATCGGCGGGGGAGCCCTGCAAATTACGCACTTGCTCCACACAGGTGCGACGGTAAAGAAAGGCGACCTGGTGATGGAGTTCGATCCCAGCGAGCAGCGTTTTAAGGTGGACCAGAGCCGCTCGGAGTTATTGCAGGCCGAGCAGGAGATTACGAAAGCGAAGGCAGACGCGGCAGTCGTCGCGGCTCAAGATAAGGTCGCCTTGCTCAAAGCTCGGTTTGATGTCCGACGCGCAGAACTCGACGTGCAGAAGAACGAACTGGTAAGCGTCATCGACGCCAAGAAGAATCAGCTTGCGTTAGAAGGCGCGCAGCGCGTTCTGGCTGAACTTGAACAGGATGTAAAGTCGCGCAGTGTGTCGAACCAGGCCACGATCTCTCTGGCGGAAGAAAAGCGGAATAAGGCGAAGCTGGCAATGGATCAAGCGCAGGACAGCATCAACAAAATGCGGGTTACGGCCCCAATGGATGGTCTGGTGGCTTTGGAGAAGAACGAAGGAGCGGCAGGTGGATTCTTCTTCAGCGGTATGTCACTGCCCGAATATCGGGAAGGTGATCAGGTTGAGCCCGGAAGAAGCGTCGGGCAGGTGATCGATCCCACTAGCATGGAGTTAATCGCTAAAGTTGGCGAGCTCGAACGCAACAACATAAAAGAAGGACAAGCCGTCGATCTGACATTGGATGCCCTGCCAGATCGCACCTTCCAGGGAACGGTGAAAACCGTCGCTGGGAATAACAGCCGAAGATTCTGGGAGGATGACACTTCCAGCAAGTTCGAGGTGTCGATCAGGCTGGCGACAACCGATCCGCAGATGCGTCCAGGCTTGACCGGACGCGTTTTCATTCACGGCGAAGCGAGGAAGAATGCGCTCTGGGTACCAAGGCAGGGATTGTTCCTGAAAGAGAACAAGCGCGTCGTTTATGTGAAGAAAGGAAGCAGCTTTGATCCGCGCGAGGTCAAGATTCAGGCCGAAAATGAGAGCCGCGCGGCGATCGAGGGCATTGGAGTAGGAACAGAGATCGCACTAATCGATCCGACGGCTCCGCGAAAAGTGGCAAGTTCAAATGTGTCGGCCCCGACACTGGGAGGGAGTGCCCCGTAATGGCAACCACTCTCCCAGCTCCCGCGGCGCGATTTCTCCTCGGATACCAGCAATGGCTACCAGATTTGCAACTGGGCTTGCAGAATCTATTCTTGCATCGACTTCGGTCTTTGCTGACGATGCTAGGTATGATCTTTGGCGTCGCAGCGGTCGTTTCGATGTTGTCGATCGGCGCGGGAGCCCGACAGAAGGTGATGGCACTGATCGAGCAGATGGGTGTCCATAACCTGATAGTGGAAGCGAAAGAGACTACCGAGTGGCAGGCACATCAGAAAATTCGCAAGATCTCGCCAGGGCTCTCGTTCCAGGACTACCGAGTGATTCGCGATGATGTCAGCGACGTATTAGCCGGTACGCCCCGTAAGCGGATGACGCCCTCGAAGATGATCCCTAAATCGCAGCAAGATCCTCCGACGGTGTACGGGGTTGACCCAATCTATATGAAGATCGCCGGCCTGCACGTGCTCTCGGGACGGTTTTTCGCCGACAACGAAGAAACGAGTGCCGCTCCAGTTTGCGTGCTGGGAGCGGCTGCACGGTCAAATCTGTTCGGGTCGGCCGATCCGATTGGGCAGTATGTGAAGGCCAACGAAACCTGGTTTCGTGTAATCGGAGTCGCTTCGCCTCAACTCAGTTCACAAACGGAAGTCGCGGGAGTGCCAACTCAGGATCTCAACAACATCATGTATGTGCCACTGAACTCCGCGATGCTGCGACTCGAGGATAACTACAGCGACGTGCGCGACGAGATCGACGGAATCTATCTAAACATTCGCGAGAACGCAGACATGGGCTCGGTGGCTCAACTCGTGCGGGCCATTCTGGATTCATCGCATCACTCCGCCGGCGACTTCAGCGTGATCGTCCCGGCGGAGCTGTTGGCAGAACAGAGGCGGACGGAAAGGCTGTTCAATGCCGTAATGGTTGCGATTGCTTCGATTTCGCTGCTGGTGGGCGGGATTGGGATCATGAACATCATGCTGGCCAGCATCCTCGAGCGTACACGCGAGATTGGGGTGCGCCGCGCCGTGGGTGCGCGCCAGTCGGACATTATCCGCCAATTCGTGGTCGAGGCGATCCTGATTTCGTTCGTAGGCGGAAGCTTCGGAATTGTATTCGGCTTCCTGATGTCGCGCCTGATCGCATGGCTGGCAGGATGGTCGACGATTGTGACAGCGACTTCCATTGTCCTTGCATTCATGGTTTCGATTACGGTTGGATTGGTTTTCGGTATTTACCCCGCAGTCAAAGCCGCACGCCTGGACCCAGTAGAAGCGATTCGTTACGAATAGCGGTGCGGCGTCATCTTCACGGCACGAGTTAATAACTCGCGGAGGAATGAGGAATGAGACACTCTCGCCTGTGCGTAATCGCTTGTCTGGTAATGGCTCTCAGTTCTCCACTGTGGTCGCAAAAAGGCGAGGGATACAGCGATCTGATGACGCCTCAGGTGCGCTCTGGCCAGCTCGCAGCGCCGGAACATTTCCGGAGCTATGTCGTGGACGGAAAGCTGCGCCTCAGCTTGCGGGATGCCATTGTGCTGACGTTAGAAAATAACAGCCAGGTGCGGATACAGGAGACTCAGGTGGAGTCTTCGAAATTTACGCTGCTGGGAGCGCATGCACCATTCGATCCAGTCGTGACAAGCACGGACAACATCACGAGCACGATCTCGCCGCCGTTCACCGTCCTGCAGGGAACCGGAAGCTCCACCGTCAATTACAAGAACACGACGAAAAATCTGGTGTTTGGTTATTCACAGACCTTCGAAACGGGAACAAACGTTCAATCCGCTTTCACCAGTAGTATCAATTCCTCCAACAATTCCTTCTACCTGTTCAATCCCTACACCAGTTCGACGCTCCAATTTCAGGCCACTCAGCCGCTTCTGAAGAATGGCTGGTTTTTCGCGAATCGTGCGCCCCTGATCATTGCCCGCCGCAACTTGCAGGAGTCGCGCGCCGCTTTCGCAGCAGAAGTGAACAATAATATTCTGCAGGCCGTGGGGCAATATTGGGCAGTGGTCCAAGCGCGAGGCAACCTGGATGTAGCGCGAGCCTCCATGGACGCGGCCGAGACAACGTACAAGCGCGACAAGCGGGCGCTGGAACTGGGCGCCCTGCCTCCGTTGGATATATATCGATCAGAATCGCAAGTAGCCTCGCGGCGCGTAGAGGTAATTCAGAGTGAATATGCACTGAAACAGGCAGAGGACACATTGCGGCTGACGATTGGTGCAGACCAGGATCCTTATTTTCAGGCTCTGGATATTGAATTGACCGAAAAGCCGGAGCCGGAGGGGGAGTTACGAACAATCGACGCGGGGAGCGCACTGCAGGCGGCGCTGACGAAGCGTCCGGAATTTGATGTGGCCCGTGCGGCTTTGGCAATCGATGAGACACGAATTCGGCTCGCGCACAATCATCTGCTGCCCGAACTTGACCTGCAGGCGACATACTCCAGCAACGGGCTGGGCGGTTCGACAGGAATCAACGGTACCGGCCAGCCGATTAGCAGTTCCTGGTTAACCCAGATGTTCGGATTTGGCTACCCGACTTATGAGGCGCAATTGTCGTTGACTTTGCCAGTGAAAAATCGCGCGGCGAAGGCGGAGTTAGGGGGCGCGCTGGTTTCGCGGCGCAGCGACTTGTATAGCGAACGTCAGGTACGCGAGCAGGTCGCGCTGGACGTGAGCAATGCGGTCCACCAACTCGAACAAGCGAAGTTGACGATTGTGGCAGGCAAGGAAGCCCTGGACCTGGCGCAAAAAACGATGGCGGCGGAACAGCGCAAGTACGACCTAGGATCGAGCACTATTTTTCTTGTACTGGAAGCGCAGACGGAAATGGCGGCTGCGCAACAGAATCTGCTGCAGGCGGAGGTTGGATATCAACTCGCGATAGCGACTTTGGATCATGCGACTGGGGAATTGCTTGAGCCTTATCACGTCCAGATTGCGGACCTGACGCGCTAGGAACGCATGCGAAAGGAGCAGCGACACTAGCGCTTGAAATAGACAATTCCCGTAACCATCAAAGCGACCATCGGATTCTAACCCGCAGCTCAAAGCTCATCGCGCGTGGAGGGCTTTTCCGCTAGTCTCCTTTTCAATCATGAACTGCTCACTATTTTGTTTGGTAGCAGCCGATGTCTATGTTTCCAGACTTGACTCGAGGTGAGCCATCAAGATCCAGGTCCCCCACTGGGACTCCCTCAGCCGTTCCAGCGGCAATCGCAGGAGAATCCGAGCGCAGATGAAAGTCCTTGGTGGCTTCAACAAAGTGCGGATCCAGGAAACGGGAATGACGGTCATTCCCCGTGGATTGAACATAGTTGTCGAATCCGGTAACTGTGGCGGACGCTTCTCCCCACGTGCTTGCCTTTGAGCCCGAAGCACAGTAATAAAGGTTGTGATCGATACTGACGGGCGGTTGTTGTTTGTCGAACTGCGATTTGTTCACGGCGATGAGGCAGCGGGATCCCGCGTAGACGATATTGTTCGCAAAAATATTGTCTGCCATGTTCCACTGCATCTGAAACTCACCCGATCCGGTTGCAGAAGTATCGTTGTCGTAGAGCGTGTTATTGACCACAGTGCAGTGCTCGGTGTGTCCCCGCTCCGGCGCGTATCCTCCAATAGAAACACCCGCGGTATGGCCGTGATAGATAAGATTATTTCGTGCCGTGATGTAACTGGTGGCGCGGTCCTTGTGCTCACTGGCTAGTTCGATTCCAAAATCCACATCATGCATTACGTTCTGTTCGATCAAGACCCTGGTGCCACCGTCTACGTAAATGCCATCGGAATTTTCGTCATTGCCGTATGCCGGATTGCCGCGCGAGGTAATGTTGTAAACCAGATTGCCGCTTACCACCCCATCGCGCGCCTGGTCAACGGCGGGGTCGGGCGCCGTGCGCTCGAAGCCGATGACGTCGATTCCGATGTTGTTATTGTCGTGGACAACATTGTGCGTAATACGGAAGTTTGTGACGTTCCCGTTTACTACCAGAGATTCGCTCGAACCGGTCTTGAGATGATGCACCTCATTGCCGTCGATCACCAGTTCACTGATTGGAGTTTTGGCATCGGTGCCGTATACCGCAATGCCAAACCCATTGGCACCATGTCCCGGACCATCACGCCCATTAAAAGTCTGCTCAATGTGATGGACGTTGTTTTTAAGCAGTTCTATATGGGAGCCGGCCCCCATCACACTGATGCCTAGCGGAGTTAGCCGATGTTCGGCGGTGCGGAAGTTCCTAATCTCAAAGCCCTCGATTCGCACATAGCTCTTGTTATGAATGGTTAATATGGCGCTTCTGGCCGTCGGAGTGAAATGCTCCGCGTCGAGGATGGCCGTCTCGCCGGGATAGCTTCGAAAAGTGATGTATCCATCAGTCGCGTTCCCGGATGTCTTGATGGTCACGAGTTCTTCGTAGACTCCACCCCTGACATTGACCGTACTACCCGCGCTCACGGTGTCTGCGGCATGTTGAACCGTGCGCCAAGGTGCAGTCTGAGTCCCGGGATTCGAATCATTCCCAGTCGTCGACACGTAGAAGGAGGACGTGGATTGGCCAAAGGCCGCCGAGACACACATAAATAACATGAACTGGATTGGAAATTTCACACTAATCACTCCCAAGAAAGGTACCCTGCACAACCATGTTGAACTGCTGCTTCAAATCTTTACAAAGAGCTTCCGGCGGTACATCCAATACAGGACCAGCCAGAAGATCAGCACCACGAGAAACCCGTGCAGGACGGGCTGGAAAGTCGTCCCGGCAATAAACGATATCGCTCCGCCAAAATGGCGATCTAAGGCGTCTCCGAAGAAGGTCTCCATCGTCCAGCTCATTACGTAGACAGCGATCGAGTTCATACCGACCACCAGAAGGGGAAAGGCCCAGCGCCTCCATCCTTTTAATTCGATAAGCGCATAAAAACCGGCGAGGATCAGCACCACCAGACCACCGCTATACAACGTGTACGACGATGTCCACACCCTCTTGACGATGGGGCAAATGCCGGTCCATTGACAGATCAGTCCGAGCAGAACGAGGGCTACTCCCGTAACGACGAGCCCTTGCAGTTTTTGTTCTTTCGACCTCTTGGCCTTCAGCCATTCTCCGGTCAAAAGCCCCATGATCATGGTGCCAAGGGTAGGAATAAAACTGAGTGTCGACCAGCCACCTTGGTTAAAGACAAAGGGATGTTCGCGTGGAAAGAGATTCAAGAACCAAACATCAAAGGCCCAGGAGAGGTTGGAGTTCTTGTTCCAATGCGAAAAAAAACCGGTATAGAGGTGAGGCCAGTTCTGCGGAACTCCGACTCGCGCATAGTCGAACTGCGGGCCTGGCGCGGGATACAGCGCGAAAGCCGCCCAAAAGAAGACCAAGATCAGCACGAGCGTCACTACTTGCGTTCGCACGCGTGTGAACCCCAACAAAAACAGGAAGACGTACCCCAGTCCGATCTGCGTCAGCGTGTCCTCAAATGTGAAGTAGGTCTGAGTCGAGTGGAGGGAACGAAGGAAAATCCCGAGAAAGATCAAAATGAAGGCGCGGCGGATTGCATGTCCTAACATCGGACCAAAGGTCTGCCCCTTCGATTTCCTGCTTGTGATGGAAAATGGCAACGCTGCGCCCACGAGGAAAGAGAAAGCTGGCTGGATCAAGTCATGCAGCGAGCACCCTTGCCACTCTACGTGCTGTGTGTTAAAGGCGATCACGCGCCATAGAAGGCTGTTCGGAAACGCGCGCGCCACGTCGAATAGACGCATGGCTTCTCCGAGCATCAGAACCATCACCAACCCCCGGAATGCATCCAGCGAGATCAGCCGGGTGATGACTTCCGACGTTCGTCCAGCCTCGACGACTGGTGCTTCCGTTCCCGGACTCTCAACCTGTGCGCTTTCGATCATCAAAGCCTCCTGGGGACTGGCGGCATCTATACCTGGACCGCGAAGCCGGGAGAATCCGAATGCTCGTTCGACTTCCCACGTGTGAAGTCCGGAAATTTCTGCGGCGCTCCGTTCTGCGAGACAGATGCTTCGCTCAACGGAGTCGGAGCGCTCCACGCAGCTGCATCGTAAACATTGATGTCGGGCACGAGCCCCTTTTTCAGGCAATCCATCAACCTGTAATTCATGACGTAGTCCATCCCGCCGTGCCCGCCCATTTTTCGGGCGAGGTCTCCGGTCTTCTTCCAGAGCGGGTGCTCGTATTTTTCGCGAAACGTATCGACGGTTTCCCAGTCTTCTTTCATCGAGCCATCTGCCTGCTTTGCACCATCAATGAAAATCCTCGCCGGATAATCCGCAAATATTCCCTTTGTTCCCGAGATCGAATTCAGCCGACTGTAAGGTCGTGGATTGACCACGTCGTGCTGAAGAAGAATCGTGCGGCCTTTTTGCGTTTTGATAATGCTGGTGTTCATGTCGCCGCAAATGTATTTTTCAGCACGTTTAGGGTCGCCGTCAGCAAAATTGGCTTTCACATATGCGCTGAGCGACGCCTCTGCCGAGCTCACAGAAACCATGTAGTCGAAGCGGTCGCCGCGATGAATGTCCATGTAATGGGCGACGGGGCCTAAGCCGTGAGTGGGATACAAGTTGCCGTTGCGCTTCATATGTGGAACGCGGCGCCAAAGGCCCTCGCCTTCATTTGCGGTCAGAATCTTTCGCAGGTCGTGAAGATACGCTGCTTCTCCATGGGTTATCTCGCCGAAAAGTCCATCGTGCACCATGTTCAGCACCATCATCTCGGTGTCGCCGTAACAACAATTCTCCAGAATGACGCAATGCTTTCGGGTGGCCTCGGATGCATCAACGATGTCCCAGCACTCCTGCAATGTCGTGCAGGCGGGCACTTCTACGGCAGCATGCTTGCCATTCTTCATGGCATCGAGCGCCATCGGAACGTGCCAGTTCCAGGGCGTCGCGATGTAGACGATGTCGAGATCGAGCTGGGTCAGATTTTTGAAATCCGTTTCATCTTTGCCGAAGCCCTTGGGCTCCGGTTGTCCTGCGTCCGTTACCATCTTTTGCGCGTGTGCAACCTTTGCCGGCACGAGATCGCAGATGGCCTTGACCTCTACGTTTTCTACGGCGAGCAAGTCCCCCAGCAAACTGGTGCCCCGTCCCCCGACCCCGATGATTCCTAACCCCACCCGCTCCCGTGCTTCGAAGGGGACGCCGATCATCGTCGACTTCGTACTATTCCGTGTGCCGGCGAGGGAATCAGAGTTTAAAATTTCGGTCGCAACCACAAGTCCCGCGCCACCGATCGCGGTGCGCTTCAGGAAACTTCGTCGGGAGATTTCCTTCGATTCCTTATCCATTCCCATGTGAGAGATCTCCTGTAGAGGGAAGCCGCAAGTTTGTATTTTCAAAACTTGTCGAATTCCAGATTTTGCGCTGACAATCGAAATTAAACGATATGAATAGTAACAGTTCGACAGTCGTTTGGCGACGCGTGGAAAACGAAGGTTGACATCAGGCTGATCCCGGCCGACGCGGAAAGAGCGTTTTGTCTGTTGAAAGGAGTAATTATGGAAGGAGAAACGTGCGACTTTCCGGAAGGTTG
>CAWBED010000011.1:0-274273 GCA_963787685.1 uncultured Acidobacteriota bacterium | reverse complement strand
ATGCGTTTTCATTGGCGTGACCTTGGCCTTCATTATGCCTCAACCCACTGACTCTCAGGGTCAACTGTCGAGAACAGGCGATTTCACTCATTGACCCCGGTCGAGGCTCCCAGAACAATCAATCAGGGTAATCGCGAATAACCTCAGTGTCATCGGCACAGTTTCCGGCTTGCCGACGATTCGGGAGTTAATGACGAACAACGGCCCTCTTCGGTCCCGATCCGGACGGTCCCGGTTGTCGATGATTCTCAGCGACAGATTCACATCGTCAACACCACGCGGAACCGCGCCTTGCCACTCATCATGCGGTCATAAGCTTCGGCGGCTCTATCGAGTGGATACGTTTCGACCATGGGCCGGACTCCGGTTAGTTCGGCAAAGTTTAATGTGTCTTCCGAAGCTGCTGGCGGTTCTGCTGCCCAACCTTGAATCGTTTTGCTTCCAAAGATGAGCTGGGCTGGAGTGACCTCAATTGCATCGAATGAGGCTCCGATCACCATAAGTTTTCCGTTTGGGCCGAGGCCGTTGATCAATTCCGACATAGCCTTTGAGTTCGGTGCCGTCGCGACGATGACCTGCGCTCCGCCCAACTGTTGCAGCTCTTCGGCTGCGTTCGTCGCCGCGCTGTCGATGTACAGTGTTGCTCCCAACTTGGTTGCGAGCGAAGCATTTTCAGGACCGCGCCCGATGGCCGCGACCTTGTAACCGAATTTGCTCGCAAATTGCACTCCAAGGTGACCCAGCCCACCGATGCCCTGCACCGCGACAAGATCTCCGGGCAGGGCTCCGCTCCGCCGAATCGCACCGAAGGTGGTAACTCCGGCGCAAAGCAGCGGCGCTGCGTCGACGTCACTCAGATTGTCAGGGATCGCCGCTAGTGCTTCGACTGGCGCCACCATGTATTGCTGATATCCCCCGTCGTAGCTGATGCCAGCAATTTTCTGATTCCGGCAGTTGCGAAAATCTCCGCGCCGGCAATCACGGCAGGTGCCATCGTGGCCTCCGTGCCAGCCCACGCCGACACGTTGGCCCAGCTTCCAGGCGGAGACGCCCGCACCTATTTCATCGATTACGCCAGCTACTTCGTGTCCGGGAATGCGGGGATACTGAATCCATGGCAACAGCCCTTCTTTGGTCAGCACGTCGCTGTGGCAGACGCCGCAAGCCCGCACCTTGATGCGGACTTGCCCTGCTCCGGGCTCGGGAATCTCGCGCTCGACCAGCTCGAAATCCGCCCCGGGTTTTGGAATCACAGCTACCTTCATTGTTGCCACTTCTGATTTCGGTGCGACTCTGAGAGTTGCCATTTTCCCTCCTGTGAATTTTCAGTCTTGTTGAAGGTGTTGGATGATGGAAGCAACCGTTGTGTGCATCAAATTTGCCGACTCCGTTCGGGGAGTCGGCCTCCCAAGTGCAGCAGATTGCCGACTACGACCTCCGCACCCATGTCGCGCAATGCCTGCGCGCGTTCGTCGTCATTTCCCACCATCGCACGCACCCCTTTGCCTTGCTTCAACAACTGTTCGGTGATCTGCGCCCTACACCACCGACGCGTCCCGCCGCGCCTGTGAGCAGAATTGGATTGCCATGTTTGTTTCCTCCTAAACTCCTTCGGCGGCGCTCACTAGCTTGACTGCGGGCCAGCGTGGGCCTCACCATCCAGCACGAGTAGCCGGGCTGCGGGTCAAGAGCACCGAGCTCACGACCATCCCCCACACCACGCCGATGCCGGGCCAGACGAAACGCGAGTAGACTCCGTCCGGTGCCCAGAATCCGCCGGTCAACCAGGTGGTGCCGCCCAGCAAGCCGAGCACGACGGCAGCGACCCCGGCCGCGAACAGCGCGTTCGAGATCAGCCGGGCCCGCCACAGCCCGAACACCGAGGCCATGACAAGCATCGCCCGCGGGAACGAAGTCAACACGAAGCCTGCCCATACGAAGTCGTTCAGGCCCGATGTAAGCATGTGATTTCCCGAGCCGGCGACTGAGTACGCGAGGACAGCGACCACCGCGATAAGCAAGAGGAAAATGGATCCCAGGGCGGCACTGGACGCGGTTGCCGCCGCGCCCCAACCGTCTTGTCCCGCATCCGCCAGGGTGGTCCTGAGCGCCGCCGCGAACCACATAAGATTGAGAACAGCCAAGCCGTAAAAGACGGCCGCGATTAAAATCCGCGTGCGATCGCCGCCGTAGAAGGCTGCCAGCGCGTCGGCCGATGCGCCGATCGGCGGTTGCCCGCCGTAGACGATGTACGCGACTATGAAGCAGAGGACGGACTGCAGACCAGCTGTTCGCCACAAGCGTTCCCAGAACGCCGGGGTTGCGTAGACGCTGGCGGAGGAAGTCGTGCCTGCGGATGTGCTCATGAGGATGTCCTTTCGAAACGAATCGGATGTGACGCAAGGCAATACAGCAGAGCAATATACGCGCTTTCGTCCAATGAGAGCTGCGATTTCGGCTTGTCGAAATTCGAGCTATGTCCGTGCTTGCTGGCCCTCGATTGAGGGCGGGTGACGGGCAAGCCGGAAGTTAACTGTTGTTAACAGAGGCGACTTCACTCACTGAGCCGGCTGAGCCATCCCCCTGTGACCCGAGTCCTTGACGTCCACAAGCTATCCAAACGATGATGGGTGTTCAGGTATGCGGACTTAAGTCCGCTAAGTCCTTATTCCGGAATATTTTGCCCGTAACTCGTTGAGCGCCATAGATTACTTCGCAATTTCACGCTAACTCAATCATTCCAATACACCGAGGGGGAGGGGGTACCGGGCCAGTTACTAAAACGTAAACACCCCATTCCCAAAATGGAACGCGCCCGCGAACCCCTTCCGCAGCGCTACAATCCCCTCATGCCAAGACCTCTGCTCGCTGCCGCCGCTTTCATCGGCCTCGCCATTCTCGTCCCCTTCGCCCAGGCCCAATCCAACCAGCAGAAAGACGCTCCGGCAAAAGAATCCGCTCCAGACGTTCCCGATGCGATTGCAGTCCCCGCAGGTCTCGAACCGGTTCTGTTCGTGCATGCCAAGGGATTTCAGATCTATACCTGTCAAGCCGGAACCGACGGCAAGTTCGCTTGGACGCTCAAAGCACCCGACGCCGAATTGAAAGATCGCAAAGACAAAGTGATTGGCCAGCACTCCGCAGGACCAACCTGGAAACTGAAAGATGGCAGCGAAGTCACCGGCAAAGCCGCGGCTCACGTCGACTCGCTCGATCCCGATTCAATTCCGTGGCTGCTGGTCAACGTCGTGACCAACGCGAAGAAAGGCATGCTCGCCGATGTGACCACGATTCAGCGTGTCCACACGCACGGCGGAAAACCTGGCAACGATCCGTGCGACGAATCCCACAAAGATGCGGAGAACAAAAGCAGCTACACCGCGGATTACTACTTCTTCGCGCCGGTGAAGTAGGATCGCGCGTTTGACGCTGCCGAGAGTGCTCCTGCATCTAATCTGTAGTCGTTCGGCAGTCAGCAGTTTGGGAGAAACACCATGCGTGAAGTCATCATCGCTTCTTCAGTTCGCACTCCGGTAGGAAGAGCTTACAAGGGAACGCTGCGTTCCACGCGTCCCGACGAATTGGCCGCG
This sequence comes from uncultured Acidobacteriota bacterium, assembly GCA_963787685.1. Lineage (GTDB taxonomy): Bacteria > Acidobacteriota > Terriglobia > Terriglobales > Acidobacteriaceae > Sulfotelmatobacter. The sequence continues at coordinate 270,683 of CAWBED010000011.1, read as the reverse complement.
ATTGCTATCAAGGGAGCGCTCGATCGCATTCCACAACTCGATGCGAAAGAGATTGAAGATGTAATCCTGGGTTGCGCCATGCCCGAGGCTGAGCAAGGGATGAATGTCGCCCGCATCGCATCGCTGCGCGCAGGATTGCCGGTCGAAGTCTCGGCGCTCACCATCAATCGCTTCTGTTCCTCGGGATTGCAAGCCATCGCCATGGCTGCCGAGCGCATCATGACTGGAGGCGCGGAAGTGATCGTCGCCGGTGGAACCGAATCGATGTCCATGATCCCAATGGGAGGTCACAAGATCTCACCCAATCCCTGGCTCGTCGATCACTATCCGGATGCGTATCTTTCCATGGGACTGACTGCCGAGCGAGTCGCGCAGCGCATTGGCATCACGCGCGAAGCGGCGGACGAATTCTCGCTGCGCAGCCACCAGAAAGCGTTAGCCGCGATTCAGGCTGGCAAGTTCGACGACGAAGTTGTTTCCGTGCCGGTAAGCTTCACCACTCCCAATGGATCGAAACCCAAGCGTCAGGAGATCGTCTTTAAATTGGACGAAGGCCCGCGCGCCGACACTTCGCTCGAAGCTCTGCTCGCGCTCAAGCCTGCATTCCACGCGAAGGGAACGGTCACCGCAGGCAACTCTTCGCAAATGTCAGACGGCGCTGCAGCAGCGGTAGTGATGTCGGCGGAACGCGCGCAAGCTCTGGTATCAAGCCGCTGGCGCGCTACGTCGCCTTCGCGACCGCTGGATACAAGCCGGAAGAAATGGGACTTGGACCGGTCTTCGCAATCCCGAAAGCATTGAAGATGGCTGGACTCAAGTTGTCCGACATCGATGTGATCGAGTTGAACGAAGCCTTCGCGGCGCAATCGCTCGGCGTGATCAAGGAAGCAGGACTCGATCCGGAAAAGGTCAACCCCAACGGGGGAGCCATCGCCCTCGGCCATCCTCTGGGATGCACCGGAGCCAAGCTGACAGCGAGCGTGATTCGCGAAATGAAACGCCGCAACGCCCGCTACAGCATGGTGACGATGTGCGTGGGCGGAGGCATGGGCGCAGCCGGCATCTTCGAGAACCTCAACTGAAGAACCTTAACCAGGCTCACGAAGCAAACACTGCTCTTAGGAGTTTTCCTTCGTGGAACTTCGTGTCCTTCGTGGTTTCCCGTTTTGGTTTTGCCTTTGTTTTATTTTCGAAAATGTGACGAACACGCTCGACTGCCGTAACGACGAGCCTTATGTTTTGAGTCGTGGCGACAATTCCCATCCGTCGACTGAGCGCGCAACACGTCAGCCACGCAATTATTACAGCGGCAATGAAGGTGCATTCGGAATTGGGCCCAGGTTTGCTGGAGAGCACTTACCAGGCGTGTTTGCGGTATGAACTTGAAGTCGTAGGAATTCGAGCCGCCGCACAAGTCGGCCTCCCTGTTGTTTATCGAGGCGTCAAACTGGAACTCGGCTATCGGATGGATCTGCTGGTTGAAGACTTGGTGGTTGTAGAAATTAAGTCGGTGGAGGGAATCTCGCCCGTTCACCACGCCCAGATCATTTCGTATCTCAAGCTGAGCGGAAAATCGATTGGGCTGTTGATTAACTTCAATGTCGTACATCTCAAGGACGGCATCAAGCGCTTTGTGAATGGCGATGAGTGGAGAGAGAAGCACGATCTCAACCACGAAGGTCACTAAGGTTCACGAAGGAAAACTAAAGATCAAAGATAAAGAGTGGGACTGACTGATCCGGCCCGTTGAGTTGCATGCAGCGCTATAATCGTTCGCAGGAGGGTTCCCATGACTTCCGCCCGCCTTGTTCTCATCGCGCTCCTGGTTTGCTCTGCGTCGGCATTCGCGCAGACACCGAGTGGCCTCGCCACTCCTCGCACCGATCCCGCGGCCAAGAACCTGCCGTCCGACTCGTGGAAGATTGGCAGCCAGCCTGCCGACTCCAACTCGGCGAACGATCCGATCGAGCGCATGCGGATCGACCAGTTCCGCATCAATCCGAAGGGTTTGCCTTTCGAGAAAGATGCTCGCTCGGACCTGATGACATTGAACCTCGACGGACAGCCGGGTGACGACACGACCTGCTACGCGATCCGCAGCTACCTGGTCGCGCGCGACAGCAAAACCTCCGATTCGACACATCCCGTCGGATACTCGACGTGCCAGCCTGCGAGCCGTTACCACGTGCGAACGACGGAGCTTCACAGTACTGCGGTGAGCCGCTAAGGCGCTGCTTGCGTCACAGTTCTTTACGCAATTGCTACGCTCTTTGACTTTGGCTTCTATATCATCGTGACGGGCGCAATCGCCCAGGCCAGCGCGGTCATCCCCCGACCGAGAATCTGGCCGTCGGTTGGGAGGTGCATTATGCGGCTCTCCGGCCTCTGTTTCACAGCGTTGTTCGTTCTCTCGTTCCTATCTTTCTCGCCCTCAGTGTTCGCTCAACATTCCTCGTCATCCGGAGGCTCTTCGAGTTCCGGCGGTGGCGGTGGTTCTCACGGCGGATCCTCCGGAGGATCGGTGTCCTCGGGAAGCAGCAGCCACAGTTCAAGCAGTAGCGGAAGTCACAGCTCTGGCAGTGGATCCACATCGCACGCTTCGAATGGGCACAGTTCCAACACTCCAGGCTCATCGCATCTCGTCGGGCGGGAGACGATTACGAACGGCGTTCATTCCACGCACGAACTGAACAGCACTTCGCAGACTCGAACTCAGCCAGAGAAGCGGGGATTCTTTTCGTTCATCCGACATCCGTTCCGTAAGCCGGAACCGAAACCGGTCAGCGATCTGCGCCACAGAGTTTGCCTGACAGGTCCATGCCCGGTTTGCCCCGTAGGCCAGACGGCCGGTAAAGGAGGATGCATCGCATCACCTGGCAAAGATTACTACCGGCGCAACCACTGCTCTTCGGGAGAGATTTGGTCTGGCGGAGCGTGTTTGATGCAGACTCACTTTGTCGACGATTGCGGTTGGCTGCGGATGTCGGTGGATCGCCAGCAGCGAGCTATGCAATCGGCCATCGCGGATGAGCAGGCGAGATGTGGCGCAGGCTCCACGCAAGCGTGCTCCGAAGCATCCGCCGCACGGCAGAGCGAAGAAGATCTCTACCGCACACTTTCGGAGAGATACAGACAATGCCTGCAGCACCCGACAACCACGAATAATCGCGGAAGGTTAAGCGCTCCGGCCAATGGATCGAGCTTCCATTTCGATCCGCTTACCGTTGAGGTCGATCGCTAGAAGTCGCTGTGCGCAAACGCCGAGAAGTGTTATTCGCTCGATAGTCACCTCACAGTAGGTTACTGGCTGCGGAGCGCCGATTATCGCCGACCTATCATTCCCCCTCCCAACGCATTAAAATCGCAATGGGATTCCGCCGGACTCGAAGGCTCGGCGGCTTGTATTAGGAGACGACATGGCCACCACGACGACAGTGCCGAAGACGAAGATTGCGGGCGGAAGTTTCCTGCTGGAGACCAGACAGTACGAAGAGATCTTCACTCCAGAAGACTTCAGCGAACAGCACCAGCTCATCGGACAAACCGCGGAAGAGTTCGCCATCAATGAAATCGTTCCTAATATCGAGAAGATTGAACACAAGGATTTCTCGGTCACGCGCGACCTGCTGAAGAAGGCGGGCGATCTCGGTTTGAGTTCGGTGGAAATCCCCGAGGCGTACGGCGGACTGGAGATGGACAAGGTCACGGCTGCAGTGATTGCCGATCACATCGCGAAATATGCGGGATTCGCGACCACATGGGGCGGGCATACCGGAATCGGCACACTCCCCATCGTCTACTTCGGCACCGAGGAACAGAAGAAGAAATATCTGCCCCGGCTGGGCGCGGGCGAGATCGTCGGCGCGTACGCTCTGTCGGAATCGACGTCGGGATCGGACGCGATGAATTGCCGCACTCGCGCCGTACTTTCTTCGGATGGCAAGCACTACATCTTGAACGGCGAAAAGATGTGGATCACCAATGCGGGGTTCGCCGACCTATTCACTGTCTTCGCCAAGATCGATGGAGAAAAATTCTCAGCATTCCTGGTCGAGCGCGACTTCCCGGGATTCTCCATCGGTGCGGAAGAACACAAGATGGGCATTCGAGGATCGTCGACCTGCCCGATCATTTTGAACGATTGCAAAGTGCCGGCGGAAAACCTGCTGGGCGAGATCGGTAAGGGACACCTGATCGCCTTCAACATTCTGAATGTTGGGCGATTCAAGCTCGGCGCGATGTGTGTGGGCGGAGGCCGTGTATCGCTCGAAAATGCCATTGGCTACGCCAAACAGCGCAAGGCTTTTAACAAGGTGATCGCGGACTTCGGCCTGGTGAGGGAGAAGATCGCCAACATGGCTACGCTGTTGTATGTTGGCGAATCACTCGTCTACCGAACCGTTGCCATGATGGACTCTGCTCTGAGTGAAGTCGACAAAACGGCTCCCGACGCTGCGAAGCAGACCCTGAAAGCAATCGAAGAGTATGCGGTCGAGTGCTCGATCATCAAAGTCTGGGGATCGGAGATGATCGACTACATCGTCGACGAGACACTGCAGATTTATGCGGGCTATGGATTCGTCGAGGAATATCCCGCAGAGCGGGCATATCGCGATGCCCGCATCAACCGCATCTTCGAAGGAACGAACGAAATCAACCGGCTGATCATCACCGGCTTCCTATTGAAGCGCGCAATGACAGGCCAACTGCCGTTGATGCCAGCCATCAAGAAGCTGATGGATGAAGTGCTCTCCGGCCCATCGATGGCGGAAGATCTCGAAGGCCCGTTGGCGGAAGAACAAAAGCTGGTGGCGCAAGCCAAGAAGCTTGGACTTTTCGCCGCCGGTTCGGCGACACAAAAATACATGCAGGCGATTCAGGATCAGCAGGAGATCATGGGTGCGATTGCCGACATGACGATTGAAACGTATGCCATGGAATCCGCTGTATTGCGAGCGCAGAAGATTGTGGCCAGCAAAGGCGAAGCGGGCGCCGTTCTGCCGGTGGCGATGACGCGTGTCTATTTGTCGCAGGCGATGGAGAAAGTAGAATCTGCTGCACGCAAAGTGATTGCTGCGGTGGCCGAAGGCGACATGATGCGCACACAGCTGGCAATCCTGCGGCGGCTCTCGAAGTATGAACCGTTTAATACCGTCGAGCTGCGGCAGACCATCGCGCAGAAGATGATCGAGCGCGGGAAGTTCACGCTGGCTTAACAGCTTTCACCACAGAGGGCACAGAGGTGCACAGGGGAAGAGTGAACTCTTTCACCGCTTCTGTGACCTCTGTCATTCGTTTTTCTTCCTGCCCGTCCCTCTGATACAAATGTCACGATGAAAATCATTGTGTTGCAGTTTGCCGCCGCGTTTGCGATGGCTTCAGCGTTGTTTGCCCAGACAAGTTCCGCTCCGCAGAGGGATTCGGCCACCTTCGATGCCGATGGAACTGCTCGCATCACGCGCGTGGTACCGATGCCCTCGACGATTTCTCCGGAGGCTCAACAATGGCTGGAGTCGCTGACTCACAGCACTCCCGGTCCCGAGTCGCTCGCTGAGCGCCGGGCGCGCACAGACGTCTGGCGCGCGAAGGATTCGGCGGAAGCACGCAGGATCTATCCGGTAAATGTGGAAGAGACGACGACTGCAGGCGTTCGCACCGATATCATCACGCCGCTGACGATGCCCGCTGAGAATCGCGGAAGAGTGCTGATCAATCTGCACGGCGGAGGATTTAATTCTGATTCAGGCTCTCTGATCGAAGGCGTGCCGATCGCGAATCTGGCGAGAATCAAAGTCGTTTCTGTTTATTACCGCTTGGCTCCGGAGAATCCGTTTCCGGCGGCGGTTGATGACGTGATCGCGGTCTACAAGGAACTTCTCAAGACTTATAAGCCGGAGAGCATCGGGATTTTCGGGACGTCGGCCGGCGCAATTCTGACGGCGGAAGTCACCGTGCGCTTCAAGCAGCTTGGACTTCCGCTTCCTGGCGCCCTGGGCATTTTCTCTGGATTGGGAGATTTCAGCCGCGTCGGGGACTCGCGGCAACTTTTCACCTTGAACGGATTTCCGGGCGAGATGCAGCCGATCGACCCTAGCCATCTGCCCGACGACCAATACATCGGCAAAACCGACCGCAAAGATCCTGTGCTGTCTCCGCTTTTCGCTGATCTGCACGGCATGCCACCGAGCCTGCTGGTCACCAGCACGCGAGATATTCTGCTCAGCGACACGAGCACTCTGCACCGTGCATTGCTGCGAGCGGGAGATGATGCGCAACTGGTCGTTTTTGAAGCGCTCCCTCATGCCTTCTGGTATCACTTCCAGTTGCCGGAAACACGGGAGGCACTTGAGCTGATGGCCAAATTCTTCGACGAAAAAGTGGCGCGCTAGATCGGCGCTTTTCTTAATTCTTATTCCGCTATACCCGAGGACAACCGCAATGAAAATTGTTCGTCTGGCTACATCTTTCTTCGCCGTGCTCGTCTCGGCTTTCCTGGCAATGCCCGTCTGGGCGGATGTTTCTCTTCCGTCATTGCTGGCCGATCACATGGTGGTGCAGCGAGGCTTGCCCGTCCATGTCTGGGGAATGGCGGCTGAACACGAAAACGTGACGGTGATATTCCGTGGCGAGACGAAGTCTACGATCGCCGATGAACTTGGACGCTGGAGCCTGTATCTATCGCCGGGCGAAGCGGGTGGGCCGTTTCCGCTGACGGTGAAAGCCGCGAACACGATCGTGCTGAATGATGTACTCGTCGGCGATGTGTGGGTCGCGTCGGGCCAGTCGAACATGGAGTTCTCCATGAAGTCGCTCATCAACGCGGACGCAGAAATCGCCAAGGCGCAGTATCCAAAGATTCGCATCTTTCGCGTCGAACATAGGCCGTCTGATTTTCCGCGGTCGAATGTAGATGCGAAAACATGGGCGGCTTGCACTCCGGAGAGCGTCGCGGAGTCCTCCGCGGTTGCGTATTACTTTGCGCGCGATCTGTATCAGAAGATGAATGTGCCGATCGGATTGGTGGAGAGTTTCTGGGGAGGGACGGCTGCGGAATCATGGACCAGCCTGCACGGCTTGTCAGCAGATGCGTCGTTGATGCCGGTGTTTGCGGAGCGATCGAAGATGGTGGAGGAGCACGAATCGATGCTGCTTGAGCAGCAACGGGAGGAACGCAATTTTCAGCAGGCATTGGAACAGGCGAAAGCCGAGGGCAAGCCCGCGCCGCAACGAGCATGGCATCCGGACTTTGCGGCATGGGCTCCCGCCGGGCTATACAACGGGATGATTGCCCCGCTGACCCGATTCGCAATTCGAGGCGTCATCTGGTACCAGGGCGAGGCGAATGGCGGAGAACGAGCTCCACTCTATGCGCGCCTCTTTCAAACCATGATTTCGGACTGGCGAAGAAACTGGGACGAAGGCGACTTCCCTTTCCTCTTTGTGCAAATCGCCAACTGGACAACCGGGCCGGATGCAAACTGGCCCGAAGTACGGAATGCGCAGCGACAGGCGCTCGCGCTCCGGAATACCGGGATGGCGGTAACGATCGATATTGGCGATCCCGTGGATCTTCATCCGAAAAACAAACTCGACGTTGGCCTGCGTTTGGCGCTCGCGGCGCGCGCAATCGCCTATGGAGAGAAAATTGAGTGGTCGGGACCGTTGTATCGCCAAATCACGCTCGAAGATCACGCGCTGCGGGTATGGTTTGACCATGCGAACGGGCTTGCAGCGAAAGGCGGCGCATTGGTTGGATTTGAAATCGCCGGTGCGGATGGGAAATACGTTAGTGCTGATGCGACGATCGACGGATCCTCTGTCGTAGTATCGAGTGCGGCGGTGACAAATCCGGTTTCAGTGCGCTATGGATGGGCTGCGAGTCCGACTTGTAATCTGGTTAACCAAGAAGGTCTGCCCGCGTCGCCATTTCGAGCGGCCGAGTGAATTTCCAGATCGCGCTCCCATTTGTCATCCTTCTATTCCGGCACAAGCATGTAGCTGACAAAAGCGACCCGCTTGCTGTCAGGCGACCATGAGGGAACGTTGATCGTTCCCTGCCCGCCGAACAATTTCGCTAAGCACAGTGATCTTTTTATCCGGCGAGCGACATCAGCCTCAGCATCACGTCTTTATTTTCAGGATGGCCGGTCACGTCGGCCCCATAAGTCAGGAAGACCATCCACTGGCCGTCGGGCGAAATATGTGGGAACCAATTGTTGAGGTCGTCTGAGAAAACCTGCTCCTGTTCGCTGCCATCGGGCTTCATCCGCCAGATCTGCATATGTCCGGTGCGCTCGGAGTTGAAGTAAATATATTTGCCGTCGGGAGAATATTCCGGCCCGTCGTCGAGGCCTTTTGCAGTCGTCAGCCTCGTCTCTTCGCCGCCAGCCGCGGGAATCGCATAAATATCAAAATCGCCATTGCGCTGGCCGACGAAGGCCAGCGTTTTCCCATCCGGCGACCAACCATGCCAGTAGGAGGGCGACTTCGCCGTGATGCGGCGCGGAGTGCCTCCGGCGATGGGGACGAGATAGACCATCGACTCGTGGTCGCCTTGCGAATTGTCGCTGATAGCGAGTTGTGAGGAGTCGGGAGAGATGCCGTGATCGTTGTTGCAGCGATTCGCGAAACCTGTGTCGATCACGCCGGGCGTTCCGCCATCTACGGTCAGGCGCTCGATATGGCCGTCGCGATTGAAGAGGAATGCGCTGCCATCACGCGTCCAGTTGGGAGCTTCGAAACGTCCCTGCGCGAGATAAGAAACTTTGCGATCGGCGGAAGCAACGTCGACAGTCTCCAGCGTGCTGTAGAGAGTCGGCTCCGATGCCGATGCGGTGACAGGCTGCGTCAGTTCGACATTGGAGAAGACGGCTTGCTCCACGACATCTTTGTCGTGAGAGCAGACGCCGAGCCCCACGTAAAACGGGCCTTGCAGTGGGATGCGAATCCATCCACCGGCGGCTTTGAGATCGGTGTCTCCGAGCGACATGTAGACGTAGTCGCCGCGCTTGGTGATGCGCAGGCGCTTGGGCGCGGATAGATTGGACTGAATCTCGCGCGTAATGGCTCCTTTCTCGTCGCGAAATTGCAGCGAGGTTAGGCCGCTGGCGTGCAGCGCGATGTCGGCATAGACGGAATCCGCGTCGAGACTCTGGCGCAGCATTAATGCGGCTTTCTTGTGCTCGTTGCCGGTTTTCGTGAGGAAGCTGATATCGGCGGTGAGAGTCACGTCGCCTGACATTTTCTTCCAGACGAATTGGAAGGCATCGGCGGCGAACCACATGTTCTCGCCGCTGCCCGAGATGGTGTAGGCCTGCTTCGCACGGTCGTAGTCGACCGAGCCGGGATGGAGGACCGTGCCAACGTCGCTGTGATCCTCGAAAATTCCGATGCGGCCTTCAGCGGATTGCGCCCACGCGCGCGAACAAGTGAGAACGATACAGCAAACGAGTACGAGGCAAGATGAGAGCTGACGCCTTCGCATGAGATTCCTCCGTAAGAAACCAGTGACCGAGCGCAGATGGTTAACCCGGCATTGTAAACGGATTGAGCGAACTACCAGCGAGAGATTCGTCTTGGGATACCAATCCCCTGAGACTTCTGATACAACGTTCGCATGAAGACCAGACGATTGTTTGTTCGCGCCATTTTTTTCACGCTATTTCTCGCTGGATGTGCGTACGGGCAGGAATCTCCGTCGGCGCATCTTGCCTTTACGCCCCCGATGGGATGGAACTCCTGGAACAAGTTCGGCTGCAATGTCAGCGAGGCGATGATCAAGGAAATGGCCGATGCGGTCGTGAAATCGGGCATGAAAGACGCGGGATACGTCTATGTGAACATCGATGACTGCTGGCAGGTGAGCCGCGATGCGAGTGCAAACATCGTGCCCGACCCGCAGCGCTTTCCGCACGGGATGAAGCCCGTCGGGGACTACATTCACTCGCTGGGTCTGAAGTTTGGCGTTTATTCGGATGCCGGATCGCAGACGTGCGCGGGACGTCCGGGTGGCCTTGGACATGAATATCAGGATGCGGTGCAATACGCGGCGTGGGGCGTCGATTATTTGAAATATGACTGGTGCCATACGTCGACGCAGGACGCAAGGGCGTCGTATGCCAATATTCGCGCGGCGCTCGATACCGCGGGACGTCCGATTGTGTTGAGCATCTGCGAGTGGGGAACGGCCAAGCCCTGGCTCTGGGGCAAAGAAGTCGGCGGAAATCTGTGGCGAAGCACGGGTGACATTCAGGATCGCTGGGGAGGTTCCGAGAAGTGGCCCGACGGCAGTTGTTGCTCGAATGGCGTGCTGGCGATTCTCGATCAGCAGGTCGGACTGCAATCGTATGCGGGGCCGGGACACTGGAACGATCCGGACATGCTGGAAGTGGGAAACGGCGGGATGACCGACGTTGAGTACAAGTCACACTTCACTCTGTGGGCGCTGCTGGCTGCGCCGCTGATCGCGGGCAATGATCTGCGCAACATGCGTCCAGAGATTCGCGACATCCTGATGAATAAGGAAGTCATCGCGGTCGATCAAGACCCGCTTGGACGTGAGGGCGAGCGCGTTGCGAAGAATGGCGATCTGGAAGTTTGGGCGAAAGCAATTAAAGGATGGCGGACGGGCGGTGGTGCTGCTCAACCGCGGAAGCAGCGAACAGGAGATTTCGTTTAACTGGGAAGACATTGGGTATCCAAATACAGTGAGCGCGGCAGTGCGCGATCTATGGATGCACAAGGATCTCGGCAAACTCACGGGGAAGTTTTCGGCGAAGGTTGTGCCGCACGGAGTGGTGATGTTGACCGTAAAACCCTAGAAGCTGTAACCACGAAGGGCACGCAGGATCACGAAGGGTTTAACGGGCAGCAAGTTCCTTCGTGAAACTTCGTGTCCTTCGTGGTTAAGCTCTTCGGCGGCGGGCCCGTCATCCACGCTCTTTCTTGATCTCTTCCATCACGCTCTGTATTAATTCTTTGGCGTCGGTTAGCTGCTTCATGATGAGTTGGATGTCCATGACCGGCTTGCCTGGCCAGCGCTGGCTTTGGCAGTAGACACCGTGCTGGCCGACGAGGGCCATGGCATCCGTGATGGCGTCCATTGTGACGGCCAGGCGGCCGCGAGGGACACCCATCATCGTTTCGTAGCGTTCCAACTCTTCCTGCTTCTCGTCGAATACCGGCATCCGTCGATTGTAACTGTGCGGTCGCGGGGAGCATAATGGCCGCTGACAAAATTCATTGTGAACCGTCCAAAGCTCTTGCAGAACCAATCACCCAAAAGGAGAGTGTATGAAGAAGAACATCGCTATCCTCGCGCTTTTTGCGTTTGTCGCAGCCACGGCCTGTTTGGCCCAGATGGGCGGAGCCAAACCAAGCCCGGCCGCGTCGGCATCTTGTGATCTAGGCGGCGGCAAAACTATTAAGACTGACTATTCCAGTCCTCGGATGAAGGGTCGCAAAATCTACGGCGACCTGGTTCCCTACGGCAAGGTATGGCGTACCGGCGCGAATGAAGCGACAACGTTCGTCAACAGCGCCGACGTAGTTGTCGGTGGCAAGACCGTGCCCGCAGGCAGCTACACGATCTTCACCGTCCCGACCGCGGATAAATGGACTTTGATCATCAATAAGAAGACCGGAGAGTGGGGCATTCCTTACAAATACGAGAAAGATGAACTGGCCAAAGTGGACATGAAAGTCAGCAAGCTCGATTCACCAGTGGAGAATTTCACGATTACGTACGAAAAATCGGGCAGCGGATGCACGATGGAACTTGATTGGGAAACGACACGCGCTTCCGTTGATATCTCAGCCAAGTAGGTCACTGATTCGTGATTGTTGAATGAAGATCCGCAGGCCGCGTGCCAGCGCAATCTTCATTCAACGATCAGAAACTCAACAATCAATATTTCTGATTGCTAAGCCGTTGGCTTCCAGCGCAGGACAGGTTTTCTGGCAGCTGCGGTCTCGTCGAGCCTCGAAACACGCGTGGAATGCGGTGCGTCGAGTACGGTTTGCAGGATCTTCTTCCACTTCTTCCGCAATCGACTTCATAGCTTCGACGAACAAATCCATCTCTTCCTTCGATTCACTCTCGGTAGGTTCGATCATCAACGCCCCAGGCACAATCAGCGGGAACGCCGTTGTGTAGGGATGGAATCCATAGTCGATCAGGCGCTTGGCGATGTCCATCGTGCGGACGCCCTTCTTCGCCTGCAGCTTGTCGCTGAAGACCACCTCGTGCATCGTGGGCGTGGAATAGGGGAGATCGTAAGTGCCCTCGAGTCCTTTGCGAATGTAGTTGGCGTTGAGCACGGCATCTTCAGTGGTCTGACGGAGGCCGTCGGGACCATTCGCCTGAATGTAGGCGAGAGCCCGAACGAACATTCCGAAGTTGCCATAGAAGGCGCGAACGCGGCCGACCGACTGAGGACGGTTGTAGTCGAAGGAAAGCGTGCCGTCCGACTTCGTGACGACAACCGGCGTGGGCAAAAATGGCTCGAGAATTTTCTTGATCGCGACCGGGCCCGAGCCCGGCCCACCGCCGCCATGTGGAGTCGAGAACGTCTTATGCAGGTTCAGGTGCATGACGTCGACTCCGAAGTCTCCGGGACGCACTTTGCCGACGAGCGCATTCATGTTCGCGCCATCCATGTAAAGCAGGCCGCCTTTGGCGTGCAGGATGTCGGCAATCTTGTGAATCTGCTGCTCGAAGACGCCGAGCGTGTTGGGATTCGTCAGCATCAGCGCGGCGACATCTTCATTCATCTGCGCTTCGAGGGCGGCAATATCGACCATGCCGCGCGAATCCGATTTCAGATTCTCGACCGCATAGTTCACCATGGCAGCGGTCGCCGGGTTGGTGCCGTGAGCCGAGTCAGGAATCAGAATTTTCTTGCGCGCGTTGCCCTTGGACTGATGGTACGCACGAACCATCAGCAATCCGGTCATCTCGCCGTGAGCTCCAGCAGCGGGCTGTAGCGTGATCGCATCCATGCCGGTGATTTCGATCAGCTGCTCGCTCAGCGTCTTGATGATGTAGAGCGCGCCCTGAGAAATCTTCTCCGGCTGGTAGGGATGCCCGTTGGCAATTCCCTCCACGCGTGCGACGGCTTCGTTCACGCGCGGGTTGTACTTCATCGTGCAGGAGCCGAGCGGATACATGCCGAGGTCGATCGCATAATTCCACGTGGACATGCGCGTGAAGTGGCGGATGATCTCGATCTCGCTGACCTCGGGCATGTTGCCGAGGTCTTTTCGTTCGGAGCTACCGAGAAGCTTTGCCGTGTCAACTTCTGGTACGTCGAGCGGCGGTAGCTTCCACGCCGCTTTTCCTGCGGAAGACTTCTCGAAGATCAGGCCTTCGTTCTGATTCACCTGGAGCGAGGCTTTGCGAGGCGTGCGCTTCATCGCGTCACCTCTTCCACTTCCTCTTTCGCAGATCGTACGGACCGCTCGCTCTCGGCAATCAGGCCCGCCGCGGTGTCGATGGAGCTGCGCGTAGTCAACTCCGTGCAGCACCACAATGCGGCATTCCCGAGTTCGGGATAAAACTTCTTGAGTGGAAGCCCTCCAACGATTTTGTGTCCGAGCAAGCGTCCATTGATAGCGTAGGGATCCTCGCTGGTTTCAACCACAAATTCGTTGAAGCGCGGAGCATTGTCGAACAGCAGCTTGCCATGCTTTGAAAACTGGCTGGCCGCGTAGGCAGTTTTCGCCAGATTCTGCTTCGCGAGTTCCTTGAGGCCGACTTTGCCATAAACGGTCATGAAGATGTTGACCATGAGCGCGACGAGAGCTTGGTTCGTGCAGATGTTCGACGTCGCTTTCTCGCGCCGGATGTGCTGCTCGCGAGTGGCTAAGGTCAGAACGAACCCCCGCCTGCCTTGTTTGTCGACAGTCTGTCCGACCAACCGGCCCGGCATTTGGCGAACGTATTTTTCACGCGTGGCGATCACACCACAATAAGGACCGCCGAAGCCAAGCGGCACGCCGAAGGACTGTGCTTCCATCGCAATCACGTCAGCCTCGCGCGGCGGCTCGATGATTCCCAGGGAAACCGCTTCGGCGATCGAGACCACCAACATTGCTCCCTGCTTGTGAGCAAGTTCTGCCACGGCGGCAACGTCTTCAATCGTGCCGAAGAAGTTTGGCGATTGGATCAGCACGCATGCCGTCTCCGAAGTGATCGCCTTCTCGAGTTCTTTCAGATTCACGCGGCCATCGTCATTGAATCCGGCGACCGACAGCGGCATGCCCTGATGCGTGGCGTAAGTGGCAAGCACCTCGCGATATTCCGGATGCAAGCTGCGCGCGACGACCACGGAGCGACGTCCGGTGAGTCGGACCGCCATCATCACAGCCTCGGCAGCGGCAGTGGATCCGTCGTACATGGAAGCATTCGCCACTTCCATGCCGGTGAGTTCGCAGATCATCGTCTGAAATTCGAAGATCGACTGCAGCGTGCCTTGGGAAATCTCGGCCTGATAAGGCGTGTACGCCGTGAGGAACTCGCCACGAGAGATCAGCGAATCAATAATTACGGGCCTGTAGTGAAAGTAGGCACCCGCACCCAGAAAGCTCGCGTAGCCGTCACCGTTCTCCCGCGAACGCTGGCGGAAGAAATCGACAATTTCCGACTCTGCCATCTGGCGCGGAATATTCAGATCTCGGGTGAGGCGGTATTCAGCCGGGATAGGAGCAAAGAGATCATCGACCGAGCGGACGCCGATTGCCTTCAGCATGGCTTCGCGGTCGGCGGGAGATTTAGGTAAATAGCGCATAGGAAGTTATATAGATGTGTCTCGAGGTCATTTGGACTGAGGCGACGCGGCCTTGCTTTGAATCAAGCGCAAAATTCATCAGGAGACGCCTCGAGTGAGTTCAAAACCTTCTTAACCACTAACGACACGAAGTCGCACGAAGGAAACATCTAATGTCCTGCTTCTTCAATGTCCCGCTTCTTCGGCCACGAATTTTTCATAGTCGGCCGCCGAGAGCAGCCCGTCGAGCTCGCCCGGATTCTTCAGCGTGAGCTTCAGCATCCACGATCCATGAGGATCTTTATTCACCTTCTCCGGCGAGGTCGCCAAATCGGCATTGACCTCAGAGACGGTTCCGGAAGCCGGGGCGAACAAGTCGGAAACGGCCTTCACCGACTCGACCGTGCCAAACGTCTTACCGGCGGTGAGTTCGGTACCGACCTTCGGCGTTTCGACGAAGACGATGTCGCCGAGTGATTCCTGTGCGTAGTTGGTAATGCCGATGGTCGCAGAATTACCGTTCGCCTGAATCCACTCGTGCTCTTTGGTGTATTTGCGGTCTGTAGGATAAGACATAAAAGCTTCTAGCTCCTGGCTGCTAGCGAAACTTCCTGGTTATGAACTCTTCTTCGGACGCTTGTAAAACGGCGTCGGGACGACAACAGCTCCCACGCCTTGACCCCGAACTTCCACTCTCACCGCGGTACCAACCACCGCGAACTCCGTCGGCACGTACGCCAGCGCAATATTCTTCTTCAGAAATGGCGCCGGAGATCCGCTGGTGACGTATCCGATTTCGTGCCCGCCGTCATCCAGCACTTTGTAGCCATCACGCGCAATACCGCGCTCGGTCATTTCCAGACCGACGAGGCTTCGCTTGATACCCGCCGACTTGGCCTTTTCCAGAGCAACTCGTCCCACGAACTCCGGTTTCTCCATCTTGCAGAAGCGGTCGAGCCCGGCTTCCCAAACATTAATCGTATCGGAAATCTCGTGGCCGTAAAGAGGAAGCTTGCCCTCAAGGCGCAGCGTGTTTCGCGCGCCCAGGCCGCAAGGGACGACGCCGAATTCTTTGCCCGCTTCCAGGATGTCGTACCACACTCGAGCGCTGGTGGCTTCGTCCGAAGGGATGTAAATCTCGAAACCGTCTTCCGCTGTGTACCCGGTGCGTCCCATCAAAATGTTGGGAAGCCCGCACAGCTTCCCGCGCGTCACCCAATAAAATTTCACCGCGCTCAAATCGGCGTCGGTCAACTTCTGGAGGAGGTTGACGGCTTTCGGGCCCTGGATCGCGATCTGCGTGAAATCGTCGGAGAGATTCTCGACAGCGCAGTCGAAGCTGCGCGTGTTGTCGCGCACCCAGTTGAAGTCCTTCTCGCGCGTGCCCGCGTTGATCACCAAAAGGTATTCGTCTTCGCCCAGGCGGTGAACGATGACATCGTCGACGAACGTTCCTTCGGGATAGAGCAGGGCCGAGTACTGAGCCTGTCCGATCGCCAGCTTTGAGGCGTCGTTCATCGAAATGTGCTGGACGGCGGCAAGCGCTTGCGGCCCGGCGAGGCGGATGTCACCCATGTGGCTGACGTCGAAGATGCCAACGCTCGTGCGAACAGCCATGTGTTCGTTGATGATGCCGCAGCCGATCGATGCCGGATATTCGACTGGCATGTCCCAGCCGTTGAACTCCACCATCTTTGCGCCCATCTCGCGATGGACAGCGTTGAGCGCGGTTTTGCGGATGGCGGGCGCCTCGACCGAAGACAAAATAGACCTCAAAACGAGCAGTGGCTGGCTGCTGGGATGGTATGACTGACTACCGTATCATGCAGTTTTTCCGCGGGTCAAACGGAGAAGATCCACCGCCGTGGGCTCAGGACGAGAGAGGTACCCATTGTTTGTCATTCCGAGCAAAGCGAGGAATCCGCTGTCGCCGACGCCGCTGAACTGCCTACGACAACAGATTCCTCACGGCCAAACTGCGGGCGTTCGGAATGACAAACTCTGGAGGAAGCTCTGTGTGACGCCGTGGTCCCCGCGGTCGAATATCTTGGATCCTAGCGGCCAAACTGCACGGTCACGCGCGAGCCGGCGGGTACGTGAGTTCCGGCGGCAGGAGTCTGCTGGCGCGCGACTCCGCTGCCGACTGGCTCGAGTTCCAGGCCAATATCTTGAGCCGCTTCCACAGCACCGCGTACGGTCTTGCCCACGAACGAGGGGACTTCGATTCCGCCTTGCTCGACGTCGAGGACGACCGTGCCGCTTACCGGAAGTTGCGTCTGCGCGACAGCGGGCTTGGGCGTTGACGCTGAGCTTGGTTGAGCTGCGGGCGTCGTAGCGAGCGGCTCGCGGATGGCTGCTTCCACAACCTGCCCGTCACTGACTGCAGGAGCAGGTGCGGAAGCAGATCCCGGAGTTCGCGCGACAGTCGGCGACTTCGACTCATCGGATGCGCCGGTATTGACCTCGGCGGTTTCCAGTGGCTCGCCGGGGTGATCCGGCGTTCCTTCATCCAGATCCTTATCTTTGATCTTGGATTGCGCCATCAGCAACTGATGTTGCGGCGCCAGCGGCAGATCGTGCGGCACGTGGAGATATTCGAGCACTTGCTGCGAGATACGCTTGAACACTGGCGCGGACACTTGGCCGCCCTGATGGAGCCCAACAGCGGAGTCGAGAATTACCGCGACCACGATCTGCGGATTGTTCACTGGAGCAAAACCCGCGAACGATCCGATGTATTTTGTCTTCGAGTACACACCGGTGTCGGGATCGACTTTCTGTGCGGTACCTGTCTTCCCCGCCGAACTATAGCCCTCAAGAATTGCCTTCCGTCCCGTGCCTTCTAGCACCACTTTCTGCATCATCGAACGCATCTCGGCCGCAGTATAAGGAGAAATCACGCGCTGGGAAGCGCCCGGATGAAAGGCAACGGTCTGCGGTGTTCCCTGCGGCTGCACGGTTCCGGTAACAATGCGGGGTGCAACTCGCACCCCGTCGTTCGCGAAAGTCGAAACGAGTCCCGCCAACTGAACCGCTGAGATGCCAATTTCCTGACCCATCGATATTGCAGCGATGGAGACCTTCGACCAGCGGCTCGGAGGCTTGGTCATTCCTCGCGTTTCGCCCGGAAGTTCGATCCCGGTTTGCTGACCAAATCCGTACGCGCGAATGTATTTGTAGAATCGGTCTTCGCCGAGTCGCAGGGCGATCTTGATCGATCCCACATCGCTCGATTCCGCCAGCACCCCCCATACCGGCAAGAGTCCGTGCGGCTTCGAATCGCGAATGCGCATTCCGTTGTAGACGATCGATCCCATCTGGCAATCGAAGATTTCGTTGGGATTCGTGACTTTTTCTTCGAGCGCCGCTGAAATCGTAACGAGCTTGAAGGTCGATCCGGGCTCGTAGATATAGCTCACCGCACGGTTGGTGAGAGCGGCCGGAGTGATCTGCTTCCGCAGATTCGGATTGAACGTCGGACGATTCGCGAGCGCGAGAATTTCTCCAGTATGCGGATTCTCGACGATCACCGTGCCGGCGATCGCCTGCGTATCGTGGATTGCCTGATCGAGTTCCTTCTCGGCAATGTACTGGATGTTCTTGTCGATCGTTAGAACAATGTTTTCGCCGGGGTCGGGCTGTGTTTCGATGTCCGAGAACCATTGCTTGCGCGCGTCAACCGAGATAAACATCTTTCCGGGACGACCGCGCAGTTCGTCGTCAAACTCGTGCTCAATGCCGCTCTGCCCAGAGTCCTCCATGCCGACCGAGCCGAGTACCTGCGCGGCGAGATCGCGAGCGGGATAGAAGCGCTTGGGCTCTTTCTGAAAATGAACTCCCTGCAGCTTCAGCGAATTGATACGCTCGATCGTCTCGTCGTTCGCCTTACGTGCCACCCAGCAGAAAGTCTTGTGAGCGCGGCAATCGGCCAGAACGACGTTGTAGTCCTCCCCGGTAATGCGTGTAATCAGAGAAACGGCTGTGGGAAGATCTTTAACCTCGGACGGGACAGCAAACGCGGAATCGACGAGCACCGACATCGCCAGTTCACGGCCGGAGCGGTCGTAAATGACGCCGCGCTTGGCGGCCAGCGGAATCGCTCGCTGCTGCTGATGTCCAGCTTGCTTGACGAATGATCCATAGCTGAAGACCTGCAGGAAAACGAGACGCGCACAGATCGCGAGGCACCAGAACAGCAGCATGCCTCCTAGGAAGTACAGGCGGGAGTTTTTACCGAATTTGGCGTCAGCGGATGCCATTGGCCCTTAATGCGTCGTCATTAATGCGTTGTCATTAATGCGTTGTCATTCCGACGAAGTGCGAAGCACCAAGGAGGAATCTGCTTTTCTGCTCGCACCGGCAAAACAGCAGGTTCCTCGTCGCTATCGCTCCTCGGAATGACAATGCACAATGAAATGACAATGAACAGTGAAAACAAGTTGAGACAAAAGTGGCGGCCCACTTACAGACAGGCCGCCGCCGAGATCTACCGAGCTTAAGCTCGGCCGGCGGACGAATGCATCCGCCTCTACACAATCGAGTTATTGTCCCGGGATGATTGTCACCGGGGCGGCGCTCGCCATGACTGGGCCTTGGCCGTCGCCTGAGGCGGCGTCCATTCGGATCACCTGTCCGGGCTCCGGCGGAACGAGCCCCATCCGCCGCGCCAGCACATCGATGCGCTCCGGGTCGCGCAGCGAGGCGTCTTCCAGGCGGAGCGCATGGTTCATCTCTGTCACTGTCGTCAATTCGCGCTTCGCGGATTCGATCTGGTAGCCATACTCGATCGCTTTCAAATGCTGCCAGGCGTAGGTAAAGACGAGCAGAAACAACACTGCCAGCGCAGTTCCAAACTGCTTCATTTCGCGATTGCGCCGGGGATCTTCGACTTTGACCAGACGCGAATTATCAATCGCCTTGGAGAAGTAGATCTCGGGAGTACCCGTCCAAAGCGAACGATGCTCGACTGCCGGAACCGCCCCATGCATTGTTGCCGCTGCTGCAGCCATTTATGCCGCCCCCATGAAAGCCTGATCACCCTGTGCGACAGGAACCTGCATCGTGAAAATCTCGTGCAGTTCTTCCGCCATGCGTTTCTCGTCGGCCCTTTGTTCGGCCCGATCCACCATCGAGATCAAATCGTTAATCAGTGTGCCCGTGTACATTCCGACTACCTCAAGTTTGGATTCCTACCACGGAACCCGTTTCTCCCGCCCCAGCGGATCTGCGTCCGCATTGGTCTTGCAATCTCTAAGCCCCGGCACTGCCGTTACAGCGAATGCCGGGAACTCCGGCAGGTTTTCCGGAGCCAAACTCTTTATGTGGGGACAGCCGCCCTCGGCTGTCCCGCGAGCGTAGCTCGCGCCCTCAAACTTTTTCCGCCGCGCGTAACTTCGCACTGCGCGCCCGCGGATTGCGATCACTCTCTTCTTCAGTTGCCGTTACCGGTTTCTTGGTCAGCAAACTGAAGTACCCCGCTTGCGCCCCCTCGCGAAAGGCATCTTTCACGATGCGGTCTTCCAGCGAGTGAAAACTGATCACCACCACGCGTCCCCCTGGCTTCAGGATCCGCGGCGCCGCTTCGAGCAGCGCCTTCAGATCGTCCAGTTCGCGGTTTACGAAGATTCGAAGAGCCTGAAAGGTTCTGGTCGCCGGATGAATTCGCCTCTGTTCAGAATTCATTGGCCGGGCCGCGGCTGATATGACATCCGCAAGATGTGCGGTAGATCGTATCGGCCGCGACCGGCAAATGGCTCTGGCGATTCTCCGCGACCTCCTTTCCTCTCCGAATTCGTAAATCACATCGGCAAGCTGACGCTCGTCGAGGTGGTTTACCACTTGTTCGGCGGTACGCTCCCCACGCGGGTCCATCCGCATGTCGAGCGGTCCATCCGCCTGAAAGCTAAATCCGCGCGTGCTATCGTCGAGTTGCAGACTGCTGACACCAACATCTGCTAACACCCCGTCGATCGTCGCCGGTCGTTGGCCCTTCGCAATTTCTGCGAATGACCGATGCAACAGCGTGATCGTCGGCCAGTCCGGTTCTCCATCCGCTGCTCTTAGCTCGCCCTGAGCTGAGCGAAGGGACGAATCACTGACGACTAGCTTTTTTCGCGCGATTTCCAGCGCTGCCGGATCTTTATCGAGGCCAATCAAATGTCCCGGTGCGCCGAGGCGTTTTGCGATTTCGTAACTGTGCCCGCCAAGGCCCACCGTTGCGTCGATATATGTCCCACCGCGCTGTACGGCTAAAAAGTCGATCGCTTCTTTTAAAAGAACCGGCACATGGCTCATTACTCTTCCACCGCCATGCCCAACCCCCTGAGGGGTGTCTGTTAATCCCCCGTCCGATAGATGGTTCACTAGATGCCCAGCGTGTCGAGCGTCTTCTCATCCTCAGGCGTGAACTTTTCTTCCTGAATCTCTCTCTTGAACAGTTCCAGGTTCCTGACGACCAAGTAGGTCAAGTTGCCCAGAACTGCGACCTCGCCCTTGATCTGCCCGGCTTCCCTCAACAACTGCGGCAACAACAACCGGCCCTGACCATCCATTTCCACTTGCTGCCCGTAATAGTTGGTCCGGTCCAGAAACTTTTTCTTCGTGGGATTGAAATTGGAAAGCCCTGCCAACTTCTGTTCGATCCGCTCCCATTCCTCGAAGGGATACACTTGAGCAACCCTGCCATCGAGACTGGTGATGTAGAATTGCTGCCCGTATTTCTCGTCGATCACCCGCTTGAACTCGGCCGGGACCTTCAACCGTCCTTTTTCGTCGACCCGGGTTGGATGATTGCCGCGAAACATGTCTGGTAGCCGTCAAAAGCGCAATGAGGGAGGTCAAAAGGGTGCGAAGGTCAGTCAAAGTCGGGTCATTCGGGCTGTTTGTCGTGCTTTTGGGTCGGATTTCCACCGGCTCCTCGTTTTCAGCTCTAACGTCCCACTGCTTTAACTTTGCTTACCACTTCGTACCACTTTGTACCACATCTTAGCCGTAAGTCGTTTATTGTCAAGCAGAAACTTGAGGGTCAGGCACCTGCTAGAACGACCTCTAGGGAAAGCACGAAGGCTTGTGGTTTACCAATCAAGCGACCACAAGGTATTGCGTTTACGGCCTTGGTTCTTTCGCTATTGTTTCGCTACGATTTTTCTTGATCTTCGCCGGTGGTGCGGATTCTCCTGTGGAAATCAGCCAGGACGGCACCCTGTCGCGAACTTCGCCATCCATCTCGACCGGGAAGTCATCCAAGCACGGGGCATCTTTAACCCCATAAAATTCGAGGCCTAATTGATGAAGACGTCACATTTGTCTCTGGTCGTTGCGTTTTTTCTATCTACGTTTACTGTGGCGCAGCAGAGCTCCGCTCCTCCTCTATATCCCGCGCAGGGAAATCCGGCAGATGCTCAGTCGCAGGCGAATCAATCCATTCAGGAGAATTCAGAGACGCCGGTCTTTCGCGTGAACGTGTATGCGCGAAGCGCTCGCGCCGTGAACTACCGCAATCGCGGCGGATCAACCACTGTCGATTTCAAGGGAACCAGCCGCATGCCGGCTATCGCCGGAAAGGCCAAAGTCGACGGCAAAGCTGGCCGCCTGTCGATTGATGTCGAACTCAACCACATGGATTCGCCGACAAAACTGGGTGGCGAATATCTGACATACGTGTTGTGGGCCATCACTCCAGAAGGACGCGCCGTCAATCTCGGTGAAGTGCTGCCGGGAGAAAACGGCAAGGATAAGCTCACGGTCACGACCGACTTGCAGGCCTTTGGCATGATCGTCACAGCCGAACCATATTTCTCCGTCATTCATCCGAGCGACGAAGTCGTCGCCGAGAATGTGATCTTGCAAGGCACGAAAGGCTTTGAAGAAGCGATTGACGCGAAGTTCGATGTGCTCGAGGGAAAGGAATACGTCATCGACGTTCAACCCGACCAGCTTCCGTCGGCCCAAGCCTCACCTGCGGTCCCTCTTGACTTGCTGGAGGCGCGCAACGCCGTGTCCATCGCGAAAGCGGCAGGCGCCGAGCAATATGCCAAAGACAGCATTATGAAGGCGGAGGACATGTTGCAGCGCGCGGAAGATTATTACCAGCGCAAGCAAGGACGCACGCCGATCGGTACCGCAGCTCGAGGCGCGGTGCAGATGGCGGAAGACGCGCGTGTTCTGACCTTACGGAGAAAAGAGGCGGAGCGAGAAGAAGCAGCGCGCAAAGCTGCGGCGGATGCGAAGGCTAAAGCCGAAGCGGACGCAGAAGCCTCGCGACAAGCGGAGATGAAAGCGCAGGCCCAGGCCGAGGAAGATGCCCGCCGCCGAAAAGATGCCGAGCAGGCACAAGCTCTGGCGGAGCAGCAGCAGGCCGCCGCTCAAGCTCAGCAGCAATTAGCGCAGGCGCAAACCGCCGCAGCCCAGGCCGCCGCTGCGGAGTCGGAACGCCAGAAACAAGAAGCCATCCGCCAGAAAGAGGAAATGCGCGCTCGCCTGCTCGCTCAACTCAACCAAGTGTTGCAGACGCGCGATACGGCACGGGGGCTGATCGTCAGCATGCCCGATGTGCTCTTCGACTTCAACAAATACACTTTGAAACCCGAAGCCCGCGAACGGCTGGCCAGGATTTCAGGAATCGTTCTCGCTTACCCGGATCTGAAACTGGATATCGAGGGCCACACCGACAGCATCGGCAGTGATGAGTACAACCAAACGCTTTCGGAGAAACGCGCCGATGCAGTGCGCGGATATCTGATTTCTTCCAGCGTCTCTCCGGATCACGTGTCGGCGGTCGGATTGGGCAAAGCCGATCCGGTGGGCGACAACAGCACAGCTGCGGGCCGCAAGCTGAATCGCCGCGTTGACATGATCGTGTCTGGCGATGTCATCGGAACGCAGCAGACGCCGGGTGCGGCTGCACCTGCAACGCCGCCAAACCAATAGCGGTTTCGACAGACTAGTACCTCAATACGGCCCGCTCCTCGCGAAATTGTTTTTGCAATAGCGTGGACGGGCCGTACCATTCGACAGCAAGCTTTCATGCCCAACCATCTGGAATTCGACCAGTGGGTTCCCTTCGCTCTGCAGCAAGTGTTCGCGTTCTTTTCGAATCCCGAGAACCTGCCGCGAATTATGCCGAAAGCGAGCGCGACGCGATTGATTCATTTGAACCGAGTGCCTCCGCCAGGCAACTCCAGCGACAAGGCGGCTGGCGTCGGATCAACTCTCGTCACATCGTTCCGCGTCTTTCCTTTTCTGCCGATGCGCGCCCAATGGATCGCCCGCATCACCGAGTTTGAGTGCAATCACCATTTCGCCGACGTGCAGGATAAAGGTCCGTTCAAGAGCTGGCATCATCGCCACGAATTTATTTCTGAAACTCGTGGCAGCATTGACGGGACGCTCGTCCGCGACGTGATCGACTACGAGGTAGGCTTTAGCTTTCTGGGGAGCGTCGCGAATTCGGTATTCGTGCGCCGCCAGATCGCACGCACTTTCGAAGAGCGGCAAGAAAAGCTGGAGCAACTTCTCCGCGAATGACACATTCTTGCGCGCTAACTACTTTATTGCCTCAACAACAACGGCAGTTCCGTAGGCGAGAACCTCCGTCACACCCTGCATGACCTCAGTCGCATCGTAGCGTGCCCCAACCACCGCATTTCCGCCCAGCTCCGCGGCGTGCTGCAACATCAGATCGAAGGCCTCCTGCCGCGTCTTCTCGCAGAGATTGGTGAGCAGGGTGATATTGCCACCAACCAGCGTTTGCAGGCCTGCGCCAATCGTGCCAAAGATCGAGCGGGAGCGCACGACAATCCCGCGAACTACTCCAAGCGTGCGCGTGACCCGAAAGCCGTCGAGTTCGAATTGCGTGGTCACCATGTTGTGAGCCACCATCCTGCCTGCGTTGTAGCCGGTTGCCATTGGACTAGATCCTTTCCCGGTTGCTGCGCTGAGAACTGAGCCCGGGTGACAGCCCACTATAGCGCGCCCCAAGCCCACGGACGAGTGCTGGCGCGGTTTCGGCTAAGCCTTGGGTTTCGGTCTACGGCGATTCCAGTTCCGCGGTGATGAAGAACTCTGTCGATGACAGGTCGTATTCGATCTGGAGGATATTCGGTTTGCAGCAGACCTGGCAGTCTTCTACGTAACTCTGGCGGCGCCCCGCGGACTCGTCCACCGACGTTTCATTCCATTCTCCACAGGAGGCGCACTGAAAGCCGGATTCCACTGTAAGAACTATAACCGCGAAGGACACGAAGTTTCACCAGGAAGTTAGTTCGCCGTTGCCTCCTTCGTGTTGCCTCCTTCGTGTTGGCTTCCTTCGTTTTACTTCGTGGTAAAGATCGTAAATCCGGCACGAGAATCTCCCTATAATGTCCGGATTGCATTTCTGATCCTTCGGAGGATTCATGATTTCGCGGCGGCGCTTTCTGGAATTGAGCGGTGGAGTGGCGGGCATCGCGGCATCGCAACCGCGTCTTGCAGCGGCAATAGCTCCAGACGACTCTTCCCTGCCCCCTTCCATCGCCTCGCTGAAGTCGCGCAAGAGCGAAGCTACCCCGATCACGCGCGAAGAGCGTCAGGCGCGTCAGGAACGAGCCCGCCAACTGATGACTGTGAACGACCTCGACGCCATTGTGTTGATGGAAGGCACGTCGTTGCGCTATTTCACGGGAATCCGCTGGTGGGGCGGCGAGCGCCTGTTCGCGCTTGTTCTGCTGGCGAAAGGCAAGCCTTTCTATGTTTGCCCTGCATTTGAAGAAGGACGCGCACGCGAGCAGATCAAGAATGGCGGCGATCCGCAGGAAGTCGATCTCCGCCTATGGCAAGAGGACGATAGCCCGTACGAACGCTTTGCGCAAGGATTGAAAGATCGCGGCATCGCCAGCGGAAAGATTGGTATGGAAGAGACGATTCGTTCGTCTTTGCGGACGGCATGGCAAAAGCCGCGCCTACGGCGGCAATCAAGAGTGCCACACCTGTCACCGCGGGATGCCGCATGGTGAAGAGCGCGCACGAAGTCGCCCTCATGCGGCTGGCTTCGCAAGTCACTCTTGCAGTCTACGAAGCGGTCTATCGCGCCCTGCACGAAGGAATGACTCAGCATGAGGTCGGCACCCTCGTCGAAAAAGCCTACGAGCAGATGGGATTCCCGGGTGACGCCAGCGTGATGGTCGGCGAGTACACCGCCTCTCCGCATGGTTCGGCCACGCCGCAGGTGATACGCGAAGGTTCGATCATCATGCTCGACGATGGCTGCCTGGTTGAAGGCTATCAGTCCGACATTACGCGCACATTCGTGCTCGGCAAGGCGACGGACAAGATGAAGTCTGTATTCGACATTGTGCATCGTGCGCAATCTGCGGCGCTGGCTGCAGCGCGCCCGGGAGCCGAATGCGGTTCGGTGGATTCTGCTGCGCGAAAAGTCATTACCGACGCGGGCTACGGGCCCGACTACAAATACTTCACGCACCGCCTCGGCCATGGGCTCGGCATGGATGGTCATGAGTGGCCCTATCTTGTTCGCGGCAATCCGACAAAGCTGCAAGCGAACGTAACGACCAGCGACGAGCCAGGAATTTACATCCCGGGCGAATTCGGCATCCGCCTCGAAGACGATTTGCATGTCACGGAAAATGGCGCGGAACTATTTACACCGCAGAGCCCATCGCTCGAAGACCCATTCGGCAAGCGATAAAGCGCTCTTGCTTAAGCTTCCGGAACGGGCGGGCAGCCGGGGAATTCTTTCAGATAGGTATTTCCAACGTAGCCCAGATAGTCGAAGCCGACTTCACTGGTAATGAAGCCATCGACCGTAAGCTTGCGGAGAAAGCCGAAGAACTCGACTCCCTGCCCAAGACTCGGATCGATCTTGGCGCTCTTGCGATAGGCGATGAGATCGAGAATTTCCTTATGCTGCGCGGCTGTGCATTCGAGGTATGCGCTTCCGTAACGATCGATGCACGTGTTGTCGAGCCACATGATGCCGCCGCCCAAAGCAAGCTGGTAGTCTTTGTTTTCACTCGTGATCAGGTCGATAAACTCGGGCGCGCCGGCTTCAATCGCCCCTTTCGAGTCCGCGTCTGATGGAATAATCGTCTGGCACAGAGACTGCAGCGTTCTGTAGTCGTGCGCCGGAAAATATTTCGGCGTGTACACCTGGTTGTCAGCAGCAGCCTTCTCCGCTTTCACCATGCGGTGCGCATATTCCGCGGCCTCTAGCGGAATGACTCGCAAGACCGAACCGGCGACCGCGGTGAGCGTGAGAGATTTCAAGATGTCGCGCCGCGAAATAGACATATGCAGTTTCGCTTACAGATTCCCTTTCTTCGCTTGATCGAGCAAATAATCCGAGGCCCGCCACGTCAGCGCCATGATCGTCAGCGTAGGATTCTTATCGGCATTGGTCACAAAGCTCGCTCCATCGGTGACAAACAGATTCTTCACATCGTGGGCCTGGCAGTACTGGTTCAATGCAGAGGTCGACGGATGGGCCCCCATACGCGCCGTGCCCACTTCGTGAATGATGACGCCGCCGTCGGCGATTCCATATGGATGTCGCCCGTCCGGCTTCGTCGAGGTCAAATAGACTCCTCCGGCCGCCTCGACAATCCCACGATACGTTTCCTGCATATCCTTCGCCATCTTGATTTCGTTGTCACTCCACTTCCAATGGAAACGAAGTACGGGGATTCCCCATTGATCAACGGCCGTAGGATCGATCTCGCAATAGCAATTTTCGTTGGGGATCATCTCGCCCCGGCCCGCAAAACCGATATATGTCCCGTATTTTTTCTTGCACTCCTGCTTCAGAGAGGCGCCATATCCTTCAAACTCATCGCAGAGGTCGTCATAATCTCCGACGCCGGGCATTCCGCGGCCCCCGCCGAACTCGGTGTGATAGCCGCGCAGGAAATCGTTCTTCCGATCGAACTTCCACCACGGCAAATACAAGTGCATACCGCCCACGCCGTCATGATTGTGCGCCGGCATTTTCTCGAGCTGCGGAAAATAGCCGCCACCATTGCTGCCGACCGAATCCATGAGATTGCGTCCCACCACGCCAGAGGAGTTCGCCAGGCCATCTGGAAATAGCGTTGACTTCGAATTCAGCAGAAGCCGAGTGGATTCGCAGGCACTGGCCGCGACAATGAAAGCCCGGGCATGAATGCGTTGCTTCGCTGCGCGTGGCCTTGTCGATGTAAGAAACAGCCGCAACTTTCCCGTCTTTGCCGACAACGAGTTCCCGCGCCATGGCGCCCGTGATCAGAGTGAAGCGTCCGGTTTTCTCCGCCGGCGGAATCATGACCTGACTTGAACTGAAATTGGAGGCGGTGATGCACCCTCGTCCACACTGCGCGCAGTAGTGACACGCTGCACGCCCGTTGTGAGGCTGAGTCAAGATCGCGAGGCGCGACGGAATGCACAGAATGTTCAGATGGTCGCACGCCTTCTTGATGATGGTTTCCGTGCAACGTGGCTTGGGCGGCGGTAGAAAGATTCCATCGGGCGCGCTCGAAATATTTTCTTTCGTCCCGAAGACGCCGATATATGACTCGACCTTGTCGTAGTACGGCGCAACATCTTCGTAGCTCAGCGGCCAGTCGTCGCCCATGCCGTCATGCGAGCGAACTTTGAAGTCGACGGGCGCCATGCGCAGTGCGATGCGGCCCCAATGGTTGGTGCGTCCGCCGACGATGCGCGAACGGAACCAGCGAAAAGTAGATCCCGGAGCGGAAACGTACGGTTCGCCTTCAATCTCCCACGCACCGTTCGGAGCGCGGAATTCGTCTTCGAGTCCTCGCTTCGCGCGACCGCCAACCCCGGCGCCACGATGCGGAAGATCGTAAGGCCAGACGTGCTCCTTATAATCCCGCTCCGGAACCACTGGAGGCCCCGCCTCGAGCAGCGCCACGCTCAGCCCGCCTTCGGTGAGCACTTTGGCCGCGGTGCCTCCCGAGGCGCCCGAGCCGATAATGCAAACGTCATAGGTTTTGGGCGTGCGCTTGACCTGCATGAATCCCCATTGGAAAGGAATTTGTGAGACAAGCCTGCCGCCGCCACAACGACGGCAGGTCTGGTGTGCCGTCTACTTAGAACCGCAGCTTTTCGAGGTAATCGTAGCTCTTCGTAATGCTCTCGAAAGGATTCTCAGGCTTGTCGTGCTCGACGATGTAGTGCTTGATGCCGGCCTTTTCCGACTGCGCAAAAATCTTCTTCCAGTCGATGATGCCGCTGCCTACCGAGGTCAGGTCGACGGTGTCGCCGAAATTCTGTCCGCCGCCTTGGCTGACAGCCGGCTTCTTCTTGAGGTCTTTCACGTGAACCAGCGGGAACCGTCCCGGATATTGATTGAAATACTTCAGCGGATCGCCTCCCGCGGCAGTGATCCAGCACAAATCCATTTCCATCTTGACCAGGTTGGCGTCGCACTCTTTGAGCAGCAGGTCGTAAGGAAGCTTTCCATCGACCGGCAGGAATTCGAACCAGTGATTGTGATATGCGAACTGCATTCCGGCCTTTTTGCTCGACGCTCGCCGCATCGATTGAATTTCTCGGAGGCTTGCTTCCAGATGTCGGGAGACTTCCGCAGTTCCTCGGGAATCCAAGGACACACGATGTATTTCAGGCCGATGACCTTTGAGGTTTCGATGACCGAAGGGAACTTGTCGTCGAGCTCATCGTATTGCACGTGAGTCGAAACCGGTGAGAGACCGTTCTTCGCGCACACAGCTCGAACTTGCTCCCCGGTGTGGCCAAAATATCCAGCAAACTCGACTTCCTTATAACCGATCTTTGCGACCTTCGCGATGGTGCCGTCGAAGTCGTCTTTCATCAGATCGCGCACAGTGTAGAGCTGCACACCTACTTTTTCGATCTTGTGTTCTGCCGCCCAACCGAGTCGACTGGTCAGCAACGTTGCGGCGGTGACGGTGGTTGCGGTTTCGAGAAAGGTTCGACGATTCATCGCATGAAGACTCATGACGGCATTCCTCCGATTGCTCCGTTGGGGCGGAAGCGAATCCGGAAAGCATTATACGCGGGACGAGGCATCTTCGGGATATGGAGAGACCCCAGGGACCCTCTAGTTAATCGATTTTCCTAGCTTGGGAAGGACGAGGGAACGCGGGCGCGTTCCCTCCAAAATCCGACTATTTCGATCCCGAAACCTGCAAATTGTTGGTCACGGAAAAAATGCCCGAGACCCCGTTCGCTCGGACGCCAACCAGATTCTTATCGCCCTCGCTGTCGACAACTCCCTCAAGAGTCACTCGGCCGCCCTTCACGATAATGCGGATTGGCTTTTGCACTCCAAGAGAATATCTTTCCAACGCGGGATATCCATAGATCGCTCGAAACAATTTGATGCGAAGGCCATCGTCCATCGAAGACGGTGGGAGCACTTCAATCTGGTTGTCGACGCGATCCACTCCTTCGATCCGTTTCACTGCATTCTCAGCATCGGATTTGAGCGAAGGTCGAACCACTTGCCCCAACAACGCAACTGTACTTCCATCCACTTTGAACGCGATGTAGTCGAACACGCCGAAATACGGCAGCATGAGCAGTTCGTGACGAACTTCTCGAATAATGCGATCTTGCGATTTTGCGGAGGGTTGATCTCGCTGCGCATCCTGCGCAACGACACTTAGCGAAGCGAAGCATAGCAAACAGACTAACCCCACGAGCCTGGATCTCATTTGCGTCCTCCTGACAGTCAAGCTTCCAGAGGAAGCATTCTAACGCCAGAGCGTTGCAAATGGGTTATTTCTCGACCAGCAGAGAGTGGGCGGGGACAACCCTAACTCTAGGGACGGATGAAGCCCAGCTTCAGACCGCCGTTTCGCCCGAGTAATCGGATATCGGCACACCCTCCCAATACCCAGTTAGCCCCCGCCGCAAGCAGTTCGGGCTTGCCGACCGTAGTTGTGAATGCCACGACGCGCGATCCAGCACTTTTTCCCGAACGCACTCCCGCGGGCACATCTTCCAGAACGATGCACTCTGCCGAAGGAAATCCCAGAATAGCCGCGCCTTTCAGATAAGGCTCGGGATTTGGCTTTCCGTGCGTAATGTCGTTGGAGGTGATCAGTTTCTTCGGGAGCGGAAGCCCGGCGGCTTTGATGCGAACTTCGGCAAGCGGACGCGTGCACGACGTAACGATCGTCCAGCGATCCGGCGGAAGACTGGCCAGCAACTCGAGCGCTCCGGGCAACGGGATCACGCCTTCCAGGTCCTCAATTTCTCGGCGTTCAACTTCCTTATTTTCGGCCTCATGGTCCGCGTTCGGAAGATACTCGCGGACCGTCGTCAGGCTGGGGCGCCCATGAGCGCGGGCGACCACTTCTTCCGGATTGAATCCGCGCTCGATCGCCCAACGCCGCCAAACGCGCGCCACCGCCGGCGTGGAGTTAATCAGAACTCCGTCCATGTCAAACAGAAGTGCAGCACATTGAATTTCAGTCATATTGTTAGGGCGGATCGCTACCTACCAGGTTTTGCGGATGGGATGAGCCTCGGTATTGAAAACCATCGCCTTCAAGTCAATGGTGTCCGCGGGAGCATAGAGCAAGAATAAGTACTTTAGAGTTTCGGCGAAGAAAAAACTCTCCATTTCATCTTTCTTCGTCTTCTTTTCTACATTGCTCAACGCTGCATATGCGACATCGGTTCGGCAGTACTTGACCAGGCTGTCGAAAAACGTCTTCCCCATTTCCAGGTAGCGCGGATCGTTGGTGAAATGGTGCAGATAATATGCCGACTCGATGATCTCCGGACGCAACTCATACCCTTCGGAGGAAATTTTCATCGTCGAATAATTCATCTCTTCCGGCTCGATTCCAAACGTCGTCCACATCTTGTAAGCGGAGTCTTCGAGCTTTCGGGCGCGATCCAGATCGCCCGACAACGCGAGCGTTCCGGGGAAGAAAGCATCCAGAGATCCGAAGTCGGTTCCCACTCGCGCTCCCGTGTTCATGTTCGCTTGCCCGTACCAGAAGCCCGTCGGAGCTTGATCGGCAAGATATTTATTGATCGCCTCGATGCTCGTCTTCCACATACGTTCACAGTCTTTGTCGTCAAACAGCAGCCAGGATTTCAGCAGATATTCGTAATAAGAGTCGATTCCTCCGCTGATATGGCTGACCGGATCCGTCCACTCTCCGGTCTTCACGTTGATGCTTGAGCCGACCAGGCCAATCGGCGAACGCCGCTTGTAGAGTTCGACGAGCGCGCGCTTCGCTTTTTCGTAGTAGACCGCCTTGCCAGTCAACTTGCTGAGAGTGCCGAATTCAATCAGCAGCGTGCCAACTTCTGCAGGATTCGTGACCTCTCCCCGCACAGCCCCAGTCTTCAAGTTCACGTACACATAGGGCATTCCGGTCGGGGATTCGAACGCCGGCAACAACCGCGTGCCCAGATCGTCAGCCAACGCCAGCAGTCTCTTGTCGCCGGAGAGCTGATAGCTGCTGAGCAGGCCGCCCAGCATCCGGATGGTGATTTCGAAATTCTTGACGTAAATGTCTTGGTTAAAGGAAAGATTCTTGGCGATGTATTCACGGGTCGAAGCAGCCTCGTCGTTCATGCCCATCAGGATCATGGTGTCGAGCCCGTCGACCGGCGACATCAGCAACGACGTCGCGTACCAATCATGCGAACTCTTGCTCAGCGGTTTCAGCGCGTCGTGTCCCCAGGCATATTGCTTGTAGCCGCTCCACGCGTGGCGGAATTCCTGGCGGACTTTCTCCGCCATCTCGGCATCGCCGCCGTTCGTGTCGCCCGAACGCGCCGCCCCAGAAGCCTGCGCAATGAGAACGTCCGACCGATCCTGTGATCGGACCTGCCCCGCTAACCCAATCGCTGACGCGCACACAGCAACTGCCGCTATCCCGCTTAAGAATTTCATGCTGGTTTTCGTCCTTGAGCGATTGTAAATGACTGCTGTTGAACCACCTTGCAGGCAAGCGATCGAGAACGAGACTGTGATGTCAATCACGCGCGTGAATGCCTGCCATCACCTCGTCCTCGAGCCTATCGGCGTACGTTATTAGTAGATCCCGAAGGGGTGCGCCATGCTTTCCAAGTGCGCGAATCCCGAATGCTCCCAGCAGTTCCTCTATCTTCATCAAGGAAAGCTTTTCTGCCTCACTCCCAGTCCAAACTTGCAGACCCTTGCCGGAAAATCCTGTGAGTTTCTCTACGAGCGCTTCTGGCTTTGCGATCAATGCTCGCGAACAATGACGCTCGCGTGGAATGGATCCGAGGCCAAGATCGTCCATTTGCCGGCTCCGCCCAAAACTCTTCATTCGGATGACTCCGAACAGTTTGGCAAAGACATTCCAGCGAAGACGTTTGCGGCATCCGCGGGTCATCCGCATGGATGAATCGTCGCGGAATTAGGAGGCACCTATGACCGTCGCAGAATTAAAGATGCAAGAAGTTCCGAAGACAAGGTCAGTTTTCCATCACATCCTGGTAGCCGTCGATTTTTCGGAGGCCTCCAGGCGCGCACTTCGCCTGGCAGCGCCGCTCGCCACAGACGACGCACATTTGTCAGCCCTACATGTGCGCAATGTGGACTGGCGATACGAAGTGCTGGACACGCCCGAACTCGAACTCGAACGCAGCGACGCGCGATATCGGCTCGAAGCGCTGGTAAGAGAGTTTGGAGCGCCGCAAAAGATACAAACGATTCTCCTGAAACACTGGGCCGTTTCTCAAACGATCTTGTCTACTCTGGCTAAAGAAGATGCCGACCTGCTTGTCATCGGCACGCGAGGCCGCGGAGGGCTGCAAAAGCTTGCCCTCGGTTCCGTCGCCGAAGAACTGATGCGCCTGGCTCCCTGCCCCGTGATGACCATCGGGCCGAAAGTCGATCTCTCGGCTCACAGTGCGGGGATCGAATTTCGTACGATCCTTTTCGCAACTGACTTTGGCAAAGGATCGACTAAGGCACTGCCGGTTGTGTTGGAATTGGCCCGTCAGCATAATTCAAAGCTGATCGTGCAGCACATGCTTGCCCCGATGCCGATGACCTCGACGAGCCTTTCGGCTTACGCTCCAGCATCGGCGGCAGCCGACGAGTTCCAGGAGTGGGAAGGATCGTCACGGAACCGCTCACTGCAACAACTGAGAGACTGGATGCCCCGCGACACGGGGCTCGCACAGGATCCCGAATATGTTGTGGGAACCGATTTCTCGCCAGAGGGAATCTTAACGGCAGCAATCAATGTCAACGCGGACTTGATTGTGATGGGCGCAAACCAGAAGGGTTCGGCGCGGTTCGCAGCCCATATTCCATGGACCGCCGTACACGAAGTTGTAAGGAACGCGCCTTGTCCTGTATTGACCGTTGCAGGATAGAACGCAAACTAAGGTCGGGGACAGAATGGGCTCTGTCCCCGGCCGCTTTTACGACAGCACGATCTTTTCGAGAGCCGGCCGATTGCGAATGACCAGCGTCGAACCTTTCAGTTG
Organism: uncultured Acidobacteriota bacterium; assembly: GCA_963787685.1. Taxonomy (GTDB): domain Bacteria; phylum Acidobacteriota; class Terriglobia; order Terriglobales; family Acidobacteriaceae; genus Sulfotelmatobacter. The sequence goes on along the minus strand of CAWBED010000011.1, from coordinate 236,457 downwards.
CAATAATTGCTTCTTTTTGAAGTCCGAGAACAGCCGGCTCACCGTCTCGCGCGTGGTTCCGATGATCTCCGCAATCTCTTCATGAGTCAGCGTCAGTTTGACCTGGCTCGAGCCATCGCTCTGCGACGGCTTCGTTGACCAGGAAAGCAGCAGCTTGGCGAATTTTTCCGACGGCGAAGTTGCCAGACCCAGCGTGCGGATCTCGTCATAAGCCGTGTAGTAGTTGCGGCTCAATTGTTCGGCGACCCGCAACGCCACTTCCCCATGATCTTTTAAGAATTGCAGCAGCGACTCCCGAGGAATGAAGTTAGCCTGGCCCGGTTCCATCATTTCCGCGGTCACTTCATACGGACGATCCGAAACGACCGCGTTGAGCCCGAGCACGTCTCCACCCTCTGAAAGTTTGGTGATGATCGTCTTGCCTTCGCGAGACGATGTCGACAGCTTGGCTTTTCCTGCGCACAGCACGAATACCCCGCGAGGTTGTTGCCCTTCGATGAAGAGCATCGCGCCCTTGGGATAAACGGCGGTGGATTTTATTTCGTTGAGGCGTTGTCCGGCTTGCACAGAAAGATTGCAGAAGAGATGTTCTTCTCTCACCGAACACGTAAGGCAATTATCAAGAATATTAAGACCGTAAGGGGCGCGCATGAAAGCAGCACCTCCCTTTCACATAAATTGTACATCCGAATTTCTGCGTGTGATCGTCGTCACGAGCCTCGGTGATCGCACCCCTATTGTGATCACAGACACACAAGCCACACTGTGACATCATGGGTGAAGTGTTTGGTGCCGAGCTTGCCTTTGAGTCGCAAACATTGTGAACAAAATGAACGCGTTCGCATTTTCGGAGAAATGAGTTGAGCAACATTTCGAACGCACCGACAAAACCGCCAGCGAACGCGCCGATCAAGAAGATGTCGCAACGAGCCGGACTGGAATCGCTCTTTGTGCCGCGCTCCGTTGCCGTCATCGGCGCGACGGACCGTCCCGGAACCGTCGGCTGCAGCGTGATTTCGAATCTTCTCGCAAGTAAATTCCCACTGAAACTTTATGCGGTGAATCCCAGTCATGCGGAAGTACTGGGCATCAAGGCTCACAAGCAAATCGGAGATATTCCCGGCCCAGTCGATCTCGCCCTAGTCGTGACGCCCGCCCAAACCGTGCCACAAATTATCGGCGAATGTGTCGACGCCGGTGTTCGCTCGGCGGTTGTAATCTCCGCAGGTTTTCGTGAGCAGGGCCCCGCCGGTGCAGAGCTGGAAGAAAAAATAAAACAGCACCTGCAACGTGGCGCGTTGCGTTTGATCGGTCCCAACTGCATGGGATTCATGAATCCCACCATCGGGCTGAATGCAACTTTCGCGAAATCCATGCCGCACAAAGGCAGCGTGGCTTTTCTCAGTCAGAGCGGTGCGCTGCAGACGGCAATCCTGGATTGGAGCCAGCGCGAGCATGTCGGATTCAGTGCCATCGTCTCGACGGGTTCGATGCTCGACGTCGGTTGGGGCGACCTCATCTATCACTTCGGCGACGATCCGCACACGAAGAGCATTCTGCTGTACATGGAGTCCGTCGGCGATGCGCGCTCGTTTCTGTCCGCCGCTCGCGAGATCGCGCTCAGCAAGCCCATCATCGTGATCAAGGCCGGACGCTCCGACGCTGCATCGCGCGCCGCAGCCTCGCATACCGGAGCACTAACCGGTAGCGACGACGTACTCGAAGCCGCGTTCCGACGCTGTGGCGTCTTGCGCGTGCAGAACATCGCGGATCTCTTTTATATGGCGGAGGTTCTCAGCAAGCAGCCTCGCCCCCGCGGTCCGCGGCTCAGCATCGTCACCAATGCCGGCGGCCCTGGAGTTCTCGCCACCGACGCTCTCATCGCCACCGGCGGCGAACTCACCGTGCTCTCGCCCGAATCCATTCACGCACTGGACGGCTTTCTTTCTGCGCACTGGAGTCACAGCAATCCTGTCGATGTTCTCGCCGACGCCGATGCCGAGCGCTTCGCCAAGGCAGTTGAAATCGTTTCGAAAGACCCTGCCAGCGACGGATTGCTCGCCGTCATCGCTCCCCAAGGTCTCGCCGACCCGACACAAACAGCCGAACAAATAAAGAAGTATGCTCACAGTTCCACCAAGCCGCTGCTCGCCAGTTGGATGGGCGGAGACGGAGTGGCCGAAGGAACCGCAATCCTCAACGCCGCCGGCATTCCTACATTTTCATATCCCGACACCGCGGCTCGCGCCTTCACCTACATGTGGCGCTACACCTACAACCTGCGCGGACTTTACGAGACTCCGGCGCTGGTGGAAGGCTCTGAACCCGACGCGGACGCCCGCGCGAAGGCCGATGGGCTTGTGCAGCGCATCCGTACCAACGGCCGAACGATGCTCAACGAGTTCGAAGCCAAGCGGCTTCTCTCTTTCTACGGAATTCCCGTCGTCGATACGAGGGCTGCTGAAAACGAAGACGACGCAGTGGCGCGCGCCGCGGAAATCGGTTATCCCGTCGCTCTCAAGCTGCTCTCCAACACCGTCGCTCATAAAACAGATGTCGATGGAGTCCGCCTCGGTCTGCAAAACTCCGATCAGGTTCGGGCTGCATTCCGCTCGATTCAAGTTTCGGTCACCGAGAAGGCGGGTGCGCAGCACTTTGGCGGCGTCACGGTTCAGCCCATGGTCCGCCGCGACGGATACGAACTCATCCTGGGCAGCACGATCGACGCGCAGTTCGGCCCGGTGATCCTGTTTGGCTCCGGCGGAGTGTTGGTCGAGGTTTACCGCGACCATGCCCTCGCTCTGCCTCCGCTGAACACCACGCTCGCGCAACGCTTGATGGAGCAGACTCGAATCTTCACCGCGCTCAAAGGCGTTCGCGGACGCAAGCCGATCAATCTTTCTGCCCTCGAGCAACTTCTGGTCCGCTTCAGCCAGCTCATCATGGAGCAGCCCTGGATCAAGGAGATCGACATTAATCCGCTCCTGGCCACTCCGGATCAATTGCTCGCGCTCGATGCACGCATCGTCGTGCACGATGCAACCTTGCGTGCCGACCAGTTACCGCGCCCTGCGATTCGCCCGTATCCCTCGCAGTACATCTGGGACTGGCGCCTCAAAGACGGTACGCTCGTCACGATCCGGCCAATCCGTCCGGAAGATGAACCTTTGATGGTCCAATTTCACACCACGCTCTCCGAGCGCAGCGTCTACTTGCGATATTTCTTTTCCCTAAGCCTGAGCACGAGAGTGGAGCACGAGCGCCTGGTGCGCATCTGTTTCGGCAGCTATGACCGTGGGTTCGCTCTGGTCGCTGACCGCAAGAATCCAGAGACCGGTCATCACGAAATCTTAGGCGTGGGACGATTCAGTGCAATCGATCGTGCCGAAGCCGAGGCCGCGGTGCTCGTCTCTGATCGCTGGCACGCCTTGGGATTGGGTACGGAGCTTCTGGCCGGAGTAGCGCGAGTCGCCCGCGCAGAAAACTTTCAAAGACTATCTGGAGAGATTCTCCGAGACAATCTCGCCACGCAAGCAATCTTTAAGAAAGTGGGATTCAAACTCAGTTCGACGGAGGACCCGTCGTCGGTGTCGGCATCGCTGGACCTGAGCAACGAAGGCAACTCCTGACTGATGCCGGATCAGACAAAGGCTTCCTTCGTGTAGCTTCGTGTCCTTCGTGGCGGAAGCTTTTGGATCGGTGGATTTCAGGTATCGAAAATTATCAGGCAACCGATATCGGCTTCGTGATTTCCAGCTGTGGCTCGAACTTCAGCGTCGTCCCTAACGCTCGCGAGACCAGACACAGCTTTTCGGCTCGCTTCAACAATTCCAGCGCGCGGTCTCGCTCTTCGGCCGTCGCGATCTTGAGATTGGGACGCACCACGATCTGCGTGAAGCTGTAGCCGGACTCCACTTTGCGCACAGTCCCGCTGGCTTCCACCTGCAGATCGGTAAAGTCGAATTGGGCGCCTCCGGCGATCGCGCGCACCGTCGTCGTATAGCAACCGGCGATGGCGGCGAGCAGAAGTTCCTCCGGCGTCCAACGCCCTTCCAATCCCCCGAATTCAGCCGGCGCTGTGAAGTGAATCGCGTTCGGCGCTGAATCCGATTTCGCCAATCCGGTGCGCCCCGACGTCCACCATGCTGCGACTCGATATGCGTGCTCTTCGCTCATCACTCTTACTCCTTGGGAGGGTTTCTGTGTGTTAAGAACTGCATTTGTTTGAGTGCGACGGAATCAAGCCGCCCCTTGTTCCGAAGAGATTCCGCGCTCTCGCTCAATTCGCTCGATCTGCGCCCGGAGCCACTTCGCCAAAGCGTCTTCCATTTCAACCTGACTGCCGGTGCGATACAGATCATCCACCGTTAGCCCAAATTCGTTGAGCGGAATGAAGCGGCACGGAATGCTTTCTTTCTTCTGCTCCGTGGGAACAAACTGTTCGAGCAGGCAACTCTCGCAGGGGTGCGGTCGGCCCGCATGGCAGAAATTCGGACAGATTGGTGAGTCTTCAAAAATCGCGGGAGCACGCCACGGCGTCCGCGGAGAACGCCCGTATCCCCCGTCCAGCAGGAAACTCAACTCGAACCGGAGGACATCGAGAATGTCACGCTTGTCTTGCGCCATAGGTCACCTCAATTGATAGTCAGGATGCCAAAGTAACTGCGAAAACGCCGTGTATTGAGTCACTGGAACTGGTGATTCCAGTCACATGGAGATGCTGCAGTTCGCAACACTTCGCGTTGAATTGCCCTAATTTTGCAAGATTCCCAAAAAGTATCGTGTGATTGCGATCTCGGGCGATTGTGATTTCACTCACGCTGGGCTACGGAAATGTCCCAATTCCGTTCCTTTGCGAACTCGGCCGACAGTCAGCCGTGCCCCCTCGAGCCCGGATGCAGTTCCAGAATGGAACAAACTTCAGTTGGGTTCAGTGAGGGCGTGACTTGTTCTCAGTCACAGCTGGCCGTGAGATAAATCACAATTCTTCGAGCCTTGGCGCCAAGTGGATTCCGAAACGTTAAGTTCTGCGGATATCTGCGATCCGGCTTCGAGCCAACGAGATTGCCGCCGGCCCTCTCTTACGGTTCGTACGCACAACAAGGTTCGGCAGCGAACAGATCGCCCGTAATCGCGTAGGCCCGGGCTCGCGAGCCTCCGCAGATGCTGCGGACCGGACAGCGCCCGCACTTGCCTTTCAGCTTCGAGCTATCCCGTAGCGACGCAAACAATGGGGAATCGCAATACACTTCCGACAGCGACTGGTTCGTTAGATTGCCCGCAGCAAGCGGCAGATAGCGGCTCGGATACACGTCCCCCTGATGATTGATAAACACAAACCCGTTGCTGTCATTGACCCCTTTCGGCGCGGCTGCGATTACATCGTCGGCGTTCATTTTGCCCCGCGATTCACGCACGCGCTGCTGCACGACATAGCGCTGGTAGTGCTGCCCCTCGGTGGTCTTGATTTGAAAGTGCACTCGTCTGGATGCCGCATAAAGCTTGGCAAAAGCCTCCTCATTTTCTTCCGCAGTCAGCATCTCTTCGGTGTGCTCGTGATCCGCAGGCACATAGAAGAAGACGTTCCACCAGGTTATATCGAGACGCGTCAATAGCTCGATCATCGGTTCGATGTCATGAAAATTCCGCCGGGCAAGAATCGTATTGATCTGAACCGGAAGCTCCACTTCATGACAGTGGCTGATGTGCTCAACCGTTCGGCGGTGTGATCCAGGGACTGACCAATACCCATCATTCAAGCCGGGTGTCGAGCCATGCAGCCAGAACGCCACCCGCATCAGGCCACTTGCCTTCAATTCATCAATCACCGCCGGCTCGAGTATCGGAGTCGGCAGCAGCGTCAGCGACGTTCGCACGGCGCGCTTCGACGCAAACTCGATCACCGGAAGCAAGTCCGGCCGCAGCAATGGATCGCCGCCCGTCAGCGCCAGCAGCGGCACATGCAGGCGCGCAACTTCATCGATAAGATGAAACGCTTCGGCGGTGGAAACCTGTTTACGCTCCCGCTCGCGCGCCGCTCGTGCCGAGGTTCGCGATGAAGAAGCTCTCCAGTGGCAGGCGCTCGTCATCTCCCACGTCACCTGCAGCGGATGCGTTCTCGCTCCGGGCTCTGTCGGCGCTTGGACGGATATCTCACTCCGCGACGGTGTTTCTGCCTCGTCCAAGTCTTCGGGAGGGAATTCTGCCGCTGTCTTCGTGGTCGATGGCATATCCGGATCCTAGGTTGCAATCGGATCATCGACAGTGCCGCATCGCACGCCCGCACGTGATAAACATCACAATCCACGGCAGAAAGCCGTGTGATTGCTGTCACAAGGCGGGGTGACTTCTGCCATAGGTCCATTTTCGCGTGCGTGTGATCCTACCCCTGCGAGTGAGTTCTCAGGGTACGGGACGAAGGCACGACCCACAGCAATCCTGATAACGGGATTTGCGGCGGTTAGGTAACGGGCTAACCCTGCTCTGTGATATCGTCCGCTTCCTCAGGAGGAAACACCAATGAAGCATCTCTCGTTTCGAATGGGCCTCATCACTCTGATGGCAGGGTTTGCGATGTGCGCATCTTCTGCGATCGCTCAAGACGCAGCCGCAACCTACAAAGCGAAGTGCGCCATGTGCCACGGAGCCGATGGCAAGGGCGGCAAGATGGGAACTCGCGACTTCGCATCCGCGGACGTTAAAGCGGAGAGCGACGCGCAACTGGTAGACATCGTCACCAAGGGCAAGGGCAAAATGCCGTCCTACAGTGGCAAGTTGAAAGACACAGAAATCAAAGACTTGGTGGCCTACATTCGTACTTTGGCCAAGTAGTCATTAACCGACGGCGGCTCTCGAAGAGGCCGCCCGGAGAATTCAATTCTGAAAGATTGGCGGGTGAGAGCATGTCCAAGCGAACGATACGGGGTCTTTTTGCGCCTGGAGTTGCCCTCGCCCTCCTTTTAACCGCTGTTTCCCTTCACGCTGCCGGCAAGAAAGATCCTCCGAAACCCACCGCGGATGAATGCCTTGCCTGCCACAGCGATGCGAGCCTGACGCACGACGTCAACGGCAAAACCGTCAGCCTCCATGTCGATCCGCAGACCTTCAAAGATTCGATTCACGGCAGCATGTTTACTTGCGTGGACTGCCACACCGACGTCACCAGCGCCGCGCACGAAACGACTCCAAAGAAGATCAGCTGCGCGACCTGCCACGCGGACGAACAAGCCGCCTACGATCGCAGCTTCCACGGCAAGGCCGTGCAGGGCGGCAATACGAAGGCCGCCACCTGCATCGATTGCCACGGCGGCCCGCACGAACTTTTGCCGGCGAGCGATCCGAAGTCGCGTGTGCATCACACCAATATTCCAGCAACGTGCGGTTCTTGCCACAGCCAGAAATTTGTGATGAACGATGCCGGGCAGAGCGCCCAGATGGTCGCTTCTTACGAGCAGAGCGTTCACGGACACGCAGTCGCTGCCGGTTCCGAGAAAGCCGCTGTGTGCACTGATTGCCACGGCACGCATGAGATTCTCGACGCCAAAGACGCCAAGTCTCCCATCTTCAAATTTAACGTTCCGCAGACTTGCGGCAAGTGTCACGACCAGATCTCGAAAGAATTTCAACAGAGCATTCACGGCACCGCCGTCGCGCAGGGAAACTGGCAAGCTCCCGTTTGCACCGATTGTCACGGCATCCATTCGATCAAGGCGCACACGGATCCGAACTCTCCGGTCTCAGCACAAAACGTAGCCCAGGTCACCTGCGCCCGTTGCCATGAAGGCGTGCGCCTGTCGCAGGAATTCGGTATCGAAGGCCGGCGCGAGACCACTTATCTCGCCAGCTATCACGGCCTCGCCGCCCGCGGAGGCTCCCAGATCGTCGCCAACTGCGCCAGTTGCCACGGCACGCACAGCATCTTTCCTTCGAGCGATCCGCGATCGACCATCAATCGCGCGAATCTTGCCCGCACCTGCGGACAATGCCATCCCGGAGTCACCGAGAAATTCACGGCGGCCAAGGTTCATGTGGATGCGCCACTCTCCGCCGACATTGGCAGCAAAGCCGTCCGCTGGATTCGCCGGTTCTACCTCAGCATGATCTTCGCCGTGATCGGCGGGATGCTGCTGCACAACTTCATCATCTGGCGATCCAAAGTTGTGGCGCGGCGCAAATTGCGGCAGAGTTTCGTCACGCGCATGCCCCTCCGCTTTCGCTGGCAGCATGCCTTGCTGCTCACCAGTTTCTTCACGCTGGTTCTAACTGGATTTGCGCTAAAGTTCCCCGATTCCTGGTTTGCCTCGATGCTGGCCATGAGCGAGAAACTTCGGCACTTGCTGCATCGGATCGCCGCAGTGGTTTTGATCGCAGTGAGCGTCTATCACATCTTCGACATCATCTTTACCCGCGAGGGACGCAAGCTGGTCTTCGATCTCTTCCCTACCCTGGACGACGCCCGCGGCGCGTGTCAGAATGTCGCCTACTATCTAGGCCTTACTTCGAACAAACCTGAGTTCCGCCGCTTCAACTACGCGGAGAAAGCCGAGTACTGGGCCCTCGTCTGGGGCATGGTCGTCATGGCAGTCACCGGCACGATGTTGTGGGCCAAAGTTCTCGTCGGAAATCATATGGCGCGCTGGTGGCTCGACGTTGCGACCGCCGTTCACTTCTATGAAGCGATCCTCGCGACTCTCGCCATCGTCGTCTGGCATTTCTACCAGGTGTTCTTTGATCCGGATGTATATCCGATGAACTGGGCTTGGTGGGATGGAAAGATGACGCTGCATCACTATCGCGAAGAACACGGCCTCGACCCGAATCCGCTGATCGAAACGCCAGCGCCTCTAAACAAGGGCGTGAATGAATCGGCGGACGAGCCCGAACCAGCCGAGATCAAGCATGGACACTGAAATGACACCGCCACCGGAAGAGCAGCGCCACGGCCTGCGCATGCTGCTGCGCAATCCCGTCAGTCTTGCGGGAGTAGCACTCGCACTCGTCAGTCTGGCCAACATTTTCATTTTCGTGCTGCTCGATCAGATCGCCACCAAAGCCAGCCCTTACATCGGGATCCTGGCGTACATGGTGTCGCCGGCCTTCCTGGTATTCGGATTGTTTCTGATGCTGGTCGGCGTGCTGTTGGAGCGACGAAAGAAAGTTGCACCGACCGCCTTCTATCCCCGCATCGATCTGAACGATCCCGCACAACGCGGCGCCGTAATTTCGTTCATGACGTTCCTCGTCGTCTTCGTCATGGTCAGTGTCGCCGGCAGCTACAAGGCTTACGAGTACACCGAGTCCGTACAGTTTTGCGGCCAGTTGTGCCACACCGTGATGAGTCCGGAATACACGGCCTATCAGCTTTCCCCGCACGCTCGCGTCGCCTGCGCAGAGTGCCACGTGGGTGCCGGTGCAACCTGGTTTGTGAAGTCCAAGCTCTCGGGCAGCCGTCAGGTGTTTGCCGCTGTGTTCAACACTTTTCCGCGGCCGATTCCAACACCGGTCCACAATTTACGTCCGGCGCAGGAAACCTGCGAGCAGTGTCACTGGCCGAAAAAATTCTACGGCGGCCAACTCAAGGTCTTCACCCACTACGCCAGCGACGAAAAGAACACGATGCGCCAGGTGCGGATGATCATCAAGACCGGTGGAGGAGATCCTGCAACGGGCGCGCCTGAAGGCATCCATTGGCATATGAACATCGCCAACAAGATCGAATACGTGGCGGCCGACGAGAAACGCCAGACGATTCCTTACATCCATGTCGAAGATCAGCAGGGTCGCGTCACTGAGTACTACGCCAAAGATTCGACTCTCACCAAGGATCAAATCGCCAAAACGCCGCGCCATCGCATGGATTGCGTCGACTGCCACAATCGTCCAACTCACATTTATGTTCCGCCGGACCTGTCCGTCGACCAGTCCCTGCTAGCTCGCCGCATCGACGCTTCCCTGCCCTCCGTCAAGCAGGAAGCGGTCACGGTCCTCACCGCGACCTACAACACCACCGACGCCGCGACGCAAGGCATCGCCAAGGGCATGGAAGATTTTTATGAGAGCAAATATCCGGACGTCGCGAAAAGCAAGCAGCTGGAAATCCGGAACGCAGTGACCGAGGTTCAGCAGATCTTTAAGCGCACGACGTTCCCAGAGATGAAGCTGAACTGGCAGACCCATCCCAACAATCTGGGACACTTTTATTATCCGGGATGCTTCCGCTGCCACGATGGCCAGCACGTCAGCGCCGACGGCAAGATCATCAGCCGCGAATGCAACCAGTGCCACACATTAATGTCAGAGACGGAAGGCACAACCAATGTCGCCGCGACGGCTCTGCCAGCCTTCCAGCATCCGGTTGATATCGGCGATCTGACGCAAGTCAATTGCGCCGACTGCCACACCGGAGGCAACGGCCCGTAGACGGGACTCGATTTCTAATTGGCAGCGTGGCAGGAACTAATTGGCCAAACCGACGCGGTGAAGCAGATTTTTGTAGCGAGGGTCGGAGCGGAGACTGTCCATTCGCAAATCCGCCTTCAGACTCCAGGAAAGGTCCAGGCACTTCTCCCGATACGCTTTCTCGAGCATCTCAAAGGCTTTGTCTTTTTCCCCAAGTCCCGCGTACAGGGTCGCGATCAGGTAAGGCGAGACGTAGGGGGTTTTCGTTTCTCGCTGAAAGTTGTGAAGCATCTTCCTGGTCTCAGCTTTCCGGCCGATACCCGCGTACGCGTACGCTAACTCTGCAGTTGCATCCTGGTCGCCGCCCGACAGTTCGACCGCCCTCTGAAACTCCACGATGGCTTCCAGTTGTTTTCCCGTGCCCTCGTAGCCGACGCCGAGAAAGTAGTATTCCAGCCACTCCTTCGGATTCAAGGCCATTCCCCTGCGGCTTGCTTCGATCAGGCCCGCGAAATCCCGCAACTGATAATCAACGGCCGATTCGGTGAGGTCGGAACTCACGCTCGAATCCAATGCCATGCTCTTAGCTACCTCAGCCCTGGCCTCTGCCCCTCTCCCCTGAAAGGCAAGATATTCGGCTCTATCCTCATGGGCGCAAATGTAACTCGGGGCCAAAGCAATAGCCTGTTGCAACTCTCGATCGGCCCCGTTCCAATCCCACCGGTACCGCCAATCGAGTACCGCCTGCGTGTCGTGAATCTCGCCAATGCTATCGTCCAGCGCGCTCGCCTGCCGAAGAGCCTCTTCGGCGGACCGGTACGCCGACTCCGTCGATAACTGATGAAAAAATCCCAAATATGCGTACGCATCCGCTAGACCTGAATATGCCAAGGCGAAACCCGGATCCTTTCGGACGGATTCTTCGAAGTACTGCTTCGCCATATTCAGAGGCTGCGGCGTTGTGTAATCGTTCCACAAGTAATATCGCCCTCTCAGATAAGCATCGTATGCCTCGGGATTTACTTGTCGCGTCGATCCCAAACGGGCCTGCTGTTGCGGAGTGAGTTCCGCGCGCACTTGCTGCGCGATTGCCTGGGCAACCTCACTTTGCAAACTCAGGATGTCCCCGAGATCGCGTTCGTACGTTTCCGCCCACAAGTGCTTATCCGTCGGACCATAGAGTAGTTGTGCCGTAATCCGCACTCGCTGTCCCGATCGCGTGACCGAGCCTTCGATGATCCCATCCACATTCAATTCTTTTGCGATCTCTGGCAGACCCTTCCTTGTGCCCTTGTAACGCATGACGGAAGTTCGGGAGATCACTCGCAGGGAGCCGATCTTGGCAAGATCCGTGATCAGTTCATCGGTCATGCCGTCCGCGAAATACTCCTGCGCCGGATCGCCGGAAAAATTATCCATTGGCAGGACGGCGATCGAGCGGACCGACGGAATCGCAGATGACCGGCGCGCAAGCGCAGGGGCCAGCACCAGGCCTGCCGCTGCGACAACGACAACCGACAGTCCAGCGATCAGGGCGGCGCGAGTCGTGGTTCGGGGCGCTTCAATCGGAACCGCAACCGCAGGCTCACTAACGGGAAGCTGCTGGGGCTCGGGAATCCCGACCTTCTCCACCGGCCGGATGAACCGGTAGCCTCGGCGCGGCAGCGTTTCGATATACCGCGGAGTTTCTGCCGAATCGCCCAGCACTTCACGAATTCTCGAAATCGCGTTGTGCAGGCTGTGGTCAAAATCGACAAAGGTCTCGGCCGGCCAGATTTCCGCCCGCAACTCTTCTCGAGTCACGAGCTCGCCCGAACAACTCAGCAACTTAGCGAGAACTTGTATGGGTTGGCCTTGCAGACGGAGTTTGATGCCGCCCTTGCGCAGCTCAGCCGCTCGAACATCGAGCTCAAAACTGTCAAACCGCAGCAGGCGCGAGGCTGGAGCCGCTACCAACATACGAACCCCATTAAGGTTTCCAAGCCTACCACAGTTCTTTCTCGGTAGAGGGCCGTTTTGGGCGCACTCAACTCTATGTCTTTCATACATTTAGCCATGGAGGAAACTTTGGGGACAGAAGGAGACTGCATGCATTGCTCCAATTCGCCGCTCGGATAAGGATGGTCCCACTCGAGTCGCAGCGGAAACGAATGCGGCCGAAAATTTTGACGCTCCCAGAAGGAAAAACCTATGACAGTACCGACCTCGACGCCCATCCGGAAATTCATCACACGTACCCTCAGCCTGGCTTTGCTCCACAGCATGATCGTGGCCGCCCCGCTGCTTGCCGCCGACAAGACGAACCATCACATGGCTGCCCACGAACAAACTGCCTCCGCCACGTTGGTCCAGGCAGTTCGAAACGGCACGCGTCAGTTCATCGACGTTAACAATGCCACCGCCGCCGGCTACGGACCGTTTCTCGGCTGCGTCTCCGGTACCGACCACGGTGCGATGGGGATCCACTATGTGAACCCCACGCTCCTCGGCAATCTCACGCTCGACCCCGCGCAACCCCAGGCCCTGATCTACGAGCCTTCCAACGGCAAGCTGACGCTGGTTGGCGTCGAGTTCATCCTCGACTCCGCGACTTGGCTCGCCGCCAACAACAACACGCCTCCAGTCCTCGACGGACAAGTCTTCAATTTCGTGGGCGCGCCCAACCGCTTCAATATTCCCTCGTTTTTCGAAATTCACGTCTGGGCATGGCGCGACAACCCCCAGGGAGCCTTCGTGGACTGGAATAACCACGTCACCTGCGCAGGTCAAAGCACCAACTAGAGAACTGCAGCTCGCCGTTGTACCTGAGGCCGAAGCCTTTTTGTTGAATCGGGGGCGCAGGTCAACCGCGGGCTGCAATTCATTTTTCACGAGTTGTGGACTGGCTGACACCATTTCCAAATAGCATCCGAATCTTATTTTTCCTGCCTGTGTCGTCTTTCCTCCCCAGATTCCGATCTCCAAAGTAAGGGCCGAGGAGAAGGTTCGAACTTCCTCCTGCATTCCTGAAGAAATCCAGATGTTCCCGCAAGAAGTGTGTCCCAGATGACTTTGAAACGGGCACAAACGCGAGCTCACTTTTCACCCTACGGAGGCTATATGGGGACAACCCCGACAACTAAGATCTTTCTTGCTACGCTGTTGCTGGCGCTTTCACTTCCTGCAGTGCAAGCCCAGATGATCGATAACACGCAGGCCACAAACACGGCCGCCGCAGGCATCAACAAGTCACTCACCGACGAAATTGGCGCGGGACGCGGTACCATCCTGACTCCTGGTTCGTCTCTTTACATCATCAAACGCGATCCCTTCCGCTCGATCCGCCGCGGTCGCCAGCTCTTCCAGAGAAAGTTCACTCGCGCTCAGGGTCAAGGTCCCAACGAAGGCGACGGCGTTGGCGATATCAATACCGACATTGCGATCGGTGCCGGACTCTCGGATAGCTGCGGGGGATGCCACAGCCGGCCTCGCGGATCCGCGGGCTCGGGCGGCAACGTCGTCACTCGTCCCGACAGCCGCGACGCTCCCCACCTCTTCGGACTCGGCATCAAGGAGATGCTCGCCGACGAGATGACCGCCGAACTCCGCAGCATTCGCGACCAGGCTGTCGCCCGCGCTCAGAAGAGCAAAAAATCCGTCACTTTGCCACTCTTCACCAAAGGCGTTCAGTTCGGCAGCATCACCGGCAATCCGGACGGCACCTACAATACATCGCAGGTGACAGGCGTTGACCCTGATCTGCGCATCAAGCCCTTTAACGCCGACGGCTCCATGATTTCGATCCGCGAGTTCGTCGTCACCGCCCTCCACAACGAGATGGGGCTCGAAGCCTCCTCTGATCCCGACCTCCTCGCCGCCAGCGCCGGAGCACGCGTCGTCACTCCCTCGGGCATGGTTCTCGACGGATCGACGGACAAGATCACGCCGCCGCCCGCTCCCGATCCTCAAAACGGAAATGAAATTGATCCCGCCCTCGTGGATCATTTTGAGTTCTACCTTCTGAACTACTTCAAGGCCGGTCACTATCAGCAGACGGCCACTACCGGACACGGCCGCGCCATCTTCGACAAAATCGGTTGTGGAACCTGCCATATCGACAACATGATGATCAATCACGACCGCCGTGTTGCCGATGTCGAGACCGTCTACGATCCGGTCAATGGAATCTTCAACACTCTGTTCTCAACTGCAACCACCATGTACTCCACCCAGGACGACGGCAGCGGATATCCCGTTCTGAAGTTGCCATCGGGAAATCCATTCCAGGTGAAGGACATCTACACCGACTTCAAGCGTCATGATCTTGGCGCCAACTTCTACGAGCGCAATTGGGACGGCACGCTGCAAACCCAGTTCCTGACGCGTCCGCTGTGGGGCGTCGGAACCAGCGGTCCATATGGACACGATGGCCGCAGCATCAACCTCAATGACGTCATTCTGCGTCACGGAGGAGAAGCCCTGACCTCCCGCAATGCCTTCGCCGCTCTCAATCCCACCGATCAGGGCGCGGTGATCACATTCCTCGACTCGCTCGTGCTATTTCCGCCGGATGACACGGCTTCGAACCTCGATCCGGGTAACCCCACAACAACAAACTTTCCCCAATTCGGCCATGGCAGCATCAAGCTGACAGTTTTATTCAACGATCCAACAGACCTGGAATAGATGTCGCCGTCGGGGTGCTCTCAGTCACGAGTGCCCCACTTCCGGCCCCGGGTGCCCCACTTTCGGCCGCTGTTGCCGAAAGTGGGTTTTACACCGCAGAGATCTCAGGCCCCGGTCGTGGTGTCGATGACCTTGCCCACTTCCGTAACCTTCGTGGCCGGAAAACCGCTCAGCTGCGCGTGCCGGTGAATGATCGCTTCATCCTTGCCCAGGTAGACGCAGAACATCTTGTCCGCCGTAACGTACGACTCCAGCCACTGAATGTCGGGACCCAGTTGTCGCAGCACGTCGTTCGACTTGGTGGCCGCCTGTTTTAGTTGTTCCTGATTTAGACTCCCCACATTTGGAATGTCCCGCTCGATCACAAATTTCTTCATCGCATCCTCCGATCCAATCTCGCTCAACCCCTTACGGTCGATTCCCTAAAGCTAGCTACGAACTGGTCTTGTCACAAGATGGCAGATTTGCCATTATAGGTAGGTGATTAAGCCATCAACCAACAAATCGGAGCCGCGAAGTGCGCGCATGATCGATGTCACCATTCTGCTTCTCGAGGATACGTTCGCTTCCACCGCCATCGGACCGATGGAAGTCTTCCGCCACGCCGGAACGCTGTGGAACTTCCTCACCGGCAACCGCCAGTTTCCTCTCTTCCGTGTGACCACGGCTTCCGCAGACGGGCGCCCCGTGCTCTGCGATGGATCCATTTCCATTCGCCCACAAGCTGCCATCACCGCCATTCGCAAAACTGATCTCATTTTCATCCCGACCACCGGCCTCCATCTCGACAATCTCGGCGAACTCTATGGCCCGGTGCTTCCCTGGCTGCGCCGCTGGCACAAGCGCGGAGCCGCCATCGCCAGTGTCTGCTCGGGCGTCGGCCTCGTCGCTGCGACTGGAATGCTCGATGGCAAACGCGCCACGACTCACTGGGGACTTGCCGATACGTTCCGCCGAAAATACCCCAAGGTGCGCTGGATGCCCGAACTGATGGTGACGGAGGACCACGGCTTCTACTGTGGCGGAGGCGTCCACGCCGCTCTCGATCTCAGCCTTTATCTGGTGGAGAAATTCTGCGGACACGACGTCGCCCTGCAAAGCGCGAAGGCCATGCTGATTGAAACTCCACGCGCCTGGCAAGCCGGATTCGCCATCGTCCCTCTCAAGACCGAACACAGCGACGACGCCATCTCCCACGCCCAGGAGTGGCTGCACGAGAATTTTCATCGGAACTTTCTGCTCGAGGCGACGGCTCGCCGCGTCGGCATGAGCCTGCGCAACTTTGTCCGCCGATTCAAGCAGGCCACTGGAGACAGTCCCCTGATCTACCTCCAGAAGCTTCGGGTCTCCGCTGCCAAGCGTCTGCTCGAGAACGACCATCGCACCATGCAGGAGATCGGTACCGCCGTCGGTTATCAAGACGTCGCATTTTTCCGCCAAATCTTCCAGCGCCACACCGGAGTTTCCCCCAGCGCCTATCGTGAGAAGTTCGGGATCTAACGAGCGATTCGGAACGCATCGACCGAACGGCTGGCCCCGTTCTCCCGCTCCACGCCGAGGAACCGCGATTTTGACTCTTGTCGCTACTCGTTGTTGCTGGGCAAAGTCTCAATCCCAAAAAGAGTCCAACAAACAGGCCCAAAGCGACACGACCTACTCCATTCATTTCAAGCCATTTCCACGTTCTTTGTGATTTGAATCACATGACCCTGTGAATCCATACCCCGACATGCGGGTATTCCTTCCTGCATCCTTGTTCTATCGCAGGACCACGCCAGTGGTTCCGACGAGAAATCTGAACGGGGGATGTCAATGAAGCGCAAATTCAAGACCATGGACGCCAACGAGGCGGTCGCACATGTCGCTTACGGTGTTAGCGAAGTGATCGCCATTTACCCCATCACTCCTTCGTCCCCGATGGGCGAGTGGGCGGACCAGTGGTCCTCCGAGGGCCTTCCCAACGCTTTCGGTAGCGTGCCGCACGTCATCGAAATGCAGAGCGAAGGCGGAGCCGCCGGCGCCGTGCATGGCGCTCTACAGACGGGCGCGCTCTCCACCACCTTCACCGCGTCGCAGGGATTGCTGCTGATGATCCCCAACATGAACAAGATCGCCGGTGAACTGACCCCGACGGCCTTCCACGTCACGGCGCGTACCATCGCGACGCACGCGCTCTCGATCTTCGGCGATCACTCCGACGTGATGTTCTGCCGCACCACGGGCTGGGCGATGCTCTGCTCGAATTCCGTGCAGGAAGCGATGGACATGGCGCTGATCGCTCACGCTGCCGCGCTCGAAACGCGCATTCCGTTCCTGCATTTCTTCGACGGCTTCCGCACCTCGCACGAAGTCAACAAGATCGAACTCTTGAATGACGATGACATGCGCGCCCTCATCAACATGGACCGCGTCATCGAGCACCGCCAGCGCGCCCTTTCACCCGATCATCCGGTGTTGCGCGGCACAGCACAGAATCCTGACGTCTTCTTCCAGATTCGCGAAACTGCGAATCCCTTTTACGACGCCGCCCCCGCCAAAGTGCAGGCCGTGATGGACAAGTTCGCCGAAGTCGTCGGACGCCAATATCGACTGTTCGACTACGTTGGCGCCCCCGATGCCGAGCGCGTCATCGTTGTGATGGGTTCTGGCGCCGAAGTCGCACACGAAACCGTCGATCACCTCAACGCGCACGGAGAAAAAGTTGGATTGCTGAAAGTCCGCCTGTATCGCCCGTTCAGCGTGAAGGCATTCCTGTCAGCCCTTCCCCAGACCGTCCGCCAGATCGCCGTTCTCGATCGCACCAAAGAACCCGGGGCGATCGGAGAACCGCTGTACCTCGACATAGTCAATGCCCTGTATGGAGCCCCGGACGCATTCGTCCGGGGAGCACGCGAAAGCGCTCCCAAGGTCGTTGGTGGCCGCTACGGTCTATCCTCGAAGGAATTCACTCCCGCGATGGTCAAGGCCGTTTACGACAACCTTAAAAAGCCCGAGCCGAAAGATCATTTCACGATCGGTATCAACGACGACGTCACCCACACCAGCCTCGACTACGATGCGTCGTTCTCCACCGAGCCCGACAGCGTGGTTCGCGCGTTGTTCTACGGCCTCGGCGCAGACGGCACGGTCGGCGCCAACAAGAATTCCATCAAGATCATCGGCGAGAACACCGACAATTACGCTCAGGGATATTTCGTCTACGACTCCAAGAAATCCGGGGCCATGACGGTCTCTCACTTGCGCTTCGGACCTCAGCCGATCAAGTCCAGCTACCTCGTTTCGAAAGCGAACTTCATCGCATGCCATCAATGGATTTTCCTCGAACGATACGACATGCTCAGCGCACTCGTGGACGGCGGCACGTTCCTGCTCTCCAGCCCCTTCGGTGCGGATGAAGTTTGGGACCACCTCCCGCGCGAAGTGCAGTCGCAACTGATCGCTAAGAAAGCAAAGTTCTACGTCATCGATGCGAATCAGGTAGCCCGCGCTACCGGCATGGGATCGCGCATGAATACCATCATGCAGGTCTGCTTCTTCGCGATCTCGAAAGTTCTGCCTCGCGACGAAGCCATCGAAGCCATCCGCGAATCGATTCGCCACACTTACGGCCGCAAGGGCGAAGACGTCGTTGCGAAGAACATGAAGGCCGTCGACGAAACGCTGGCTCACCTGCACGAAGTGAAGATTCCCGCGACTGTGACCAGCAAGACAGAAATCCCGGCCGCGTTCCCGGGCGCTCCCAAGTTCGAGCACGACATTCTCGGCGCCATCTATGCCGGCAAGGGCGACGAACTTCCAGTCAGCGCCTTTTCCTGCGACGGCACTTTCCCCACCGCCACCGCGAAGTGGGAGAAACGCAATCTGGCCCTCGAAATTCCTGCGTGGGATTCGAAGATCTGCATCCAGTGCGGCAAATGCGCGATGGTCTGCCCCCACGCCGTGATTCGCATCAAGGTCTACGACAGCAAGGAACTTGCAGGCGCTCCAGCAACTTTCAAGTCCTGCGAAGCACGCGACAAAGAATGGGCTGGCATGAAGTACACCATCCAGGTCGCGCCCGAAGATTGCACCGGATGCGGCGTCTGCGTCGATGTCTGCCCGGTCAAGAACAAGCAGGAAACTCGCCTGAAAGCCATCAACATGGTCCCGCAGCCCCCGTTGCGCGCCCCCGAGAGCGAGAACTGGGACTTCTTCCTGAAACTCCCCGAACTCGACCGCCGGAAAATCAAAGTTGGGACCATTCGCCAGCAGCAAGTGCAGGAGCCGCTCTTCGAATTCTCCGGCGCCTGCTCCGGATGCGGCGAAACGCCCTATATCAAGCTGGTCTCGCAACTCTTCGGAGACCGCGCCGTCGTCGCCAATGCCACCGGATGCTCTTCGATCTACGGCGGAAACTTGCCGACAACACCGTGGGCCAAAAATTCCTCCGGCCGCGGCCCCGCATGGTCGAATTCCCTGTTCGAAGACAACGCCGAATTCGGTCTCGGGTTCCGCGCTTCGATCGACAAGCAAACTGAGTTCGCTCGCGAGCTGTTGCTGCGCTCGGCGGAGAAAGTCGGCGACGACCTGGTTGGCGGAATCCTGAGCGCAAAGCAAAAAGACGAAGCCGACATCTACGAGCAGCGTCAGCGTGTCGACATCCTCAAAGAGCGTCTCCACAAGCTCAACACGCCCGAAGCCAAGCAACTGCTCGCAGTCGCCGACATGCTGGTGAAGAAAAGCGTCTGGATCATCGGCGGTGACGGTTGGGCCTACGACATCGGCTACGGCGGCCTCGATCATGTGCTCGCCAGCGGACGCAACGTAAACATCCTGGTCCTCGATACCGAGGTCTACTCCAACACCGGCGGTCAGGCTTCGAAGTCCACTCCTCGGGGCGCTGTCGCAAAGTTCGCCGCCGGCGGCAAGCCCGGTCCGAAGAAAGATCTCGGCCTGATGGCGATGACTTACGGCAACGTCTACGTCGCCAGCGTAGCGATGGGCGCGAAGGACGAGCACACGCTGAAGGCGTTCCTCGAAGCCGAAGCCTACGACGGACCAAGCATCATCATTGCCTACTCGCACTGCATCGCCCACGGCATCGATATGACGACGGCGATGACTGACCAGAAAGTTGCGGTCGAGTCCGGACAGTGGCTGCTTTATCGCTACAACCCCGAGCGCGCCGCGATCGGAGAAAATCCGCTCGCGCTCGATTCCCGAGCTCCCACCCGCAAAGTCCAGGACTACCTATTGCAGCAGACGCGCTTCAAGATGCTCACCAAGAGCAAGCCCGAAGAAGCGAACCGCCTGTGGAAGCTGGCGCAGAAAGACGTCGAGAGCCGCTTCCGCATGTACGAATACATGGCCAGCCGCAAAACAGAACCCGCGGCCCCGCCGGCAGAGCTGAAGAAAGAAGAAGTGGCAAAGACCGGAAAGCCGGCTCCCGTTGGAGCCCCAAAGTAAAAGGACGGGTGCCCCACTTCCGGCCGATTTTGCCGGAAGTGGGGTTTTCCAGAGTCGAAGCTGACCGTCCTAAGACAAGGTGACTGGGTGGCCCACCCTACGCGGTTTTCGTAGGGTGGGGCTTTCAAAATGTCGCAAGTGCGCAAGGAGGAATTCAAATGGATCTCAGCACTACATACCTCGGCTTGAAGCTGCCCTCCCCGTTAGTGGTCTCGGCTTCCCCGTTATCTCGCGATATCGACGGCATCTGCCGACTCGAAGACGCCGGCGCTTCCGCCGTCGTTCTCTACTCTCTCTTCGAAGAGCAACTTCACCAGGAAGAGATGGACTTGCAGTACCACCTCGCCGCGGGCACTGAGAGCTTTGCCGAATCCCTCACTTACTTCCCGCAGGCCACCGAATTCCATACCGGTCCCGACGGATATCTGAATCACATCCGCAAAGCGAAATCCTCCGTCGGCATGCCGATCATCGCCAGCCTCAACGGTTCCACTCTTGGTGGATGGACCAAGTTCGCAGCGGACATCGAGCGCGCGGGCGCCAACGCCATCGAGTGCAACATCTACCACATTCCCACCGATCCCAAGCTGACGTCTGCCGATGTCGAGAAGATGTATCTGGACATCGTGCGCGCCGTGAAGAGCACAGTCACCATTCCAGTAGCCGTTAAGCTGAGCCCGTACTTCAGCAATCTCGCCAACATGGCTCGCCGCCTCGACGACGCCGGTGCCGACGCTCTCGTCCTTTTCAATCGTTTCTACCAGCCCGATATCGATCTCGAAGAACTAGAGATCAAGCCCAACGTTCTGCTGAGCACTCCGCAAGCTTTGCGTCTTCCGCTCACCTGGATCGGAATTCTCTACGGCCGCATTCGCGCGAGCCTAGCCGGAACAGGTGGAGTCCATAGCGCTGAAGATGCCGTAAAGCTGCTCATGGTCGGAGCGAACGTCACCATGATGTGTTCGTCTCTCATGCGTCACGGCGTGAATCACCTGCGCCACGTCGAGCGCGAACTCCGCGAGTGGATGGAAGCTCACGAGTACGAGTCGGTCGCGCAGATGCAAGGCAGCATGAGCCAGCTCCGTTGCCCCGATCCCGGAGCATTCGAGCGCGCCCAGTACATGCGGGCCGTCAAAGGCATGCAACACATTCACATGGCAGGATGGCGATAATGGCTATGCAGACAGACCTCACGCAAGAGCAAAAGGCATGGGTGGTCCGCGTCACGCACGTTCTCGGCTCGACCACTCCCAGTTCGACTTTCTCCACCGACGGAAAGTTAAGCCTCGGCCAGATCAAAGTTTCACTGCGTGATGCCGACCAATCCGTTACCGACAAAGCCCGCCACGAACGCTCGCGTGCGCTGATCGTTCCCCGCGAACATGGCGCCTGGGGACTCCTGCTCGTCCCCATGGTCACCGGCGCCGGCATTGCACTACGCCAAAGCAGCAATCTCTTCCCTTTTGTTCTTCTGCTGACGACCGCTCTCGCCCTCTTCTGGCTCCGCACTCCGCTGGAGAGTCTGCTCGGCATTTCTGCTATGCGCGCCGAAACAAAAGAAGAGCGCCAGTCCACAATGTTCGCGGTCTTCTATCTGGGAGCAGTCTCGGTGCTCGCCTTGAGCATGTTGCTCTGGGGAGGCCATAACTCTCTTCTGTGGCCGCTAGGCGCAGCCGCCGGATTCTTCTTCGGCGCGCAAGCATTGTTGAAGATCATGTGGCGACAGCCCCGCAGCAAGCACTCAGCCCAAAGACTCCGCATGCTCTCCGAGATCGTAGGTACCATCGGCCTCACAGCCGCAGCCCCATCCGCCTACTACGTCATCACTGGAAAGCTCGACCCCACCGCATGGGTTCTCTGGATCGCCAACTTGCTCTTCGCCGGCAACCAGATCCATTACGTACAACTTCGCATCCACACCGCACGGGTCGAAGGTCTTCGCGCCAAGTTCTCCCGCGGATGGGCCTTCGCTCTCGGACAATTGCTTCTGACCGCAGCACTCACCTTCGCCTGCGTCACGGGATTATTCCCCAAGTTCGCCTCGCTGGCTTTCGCGCCACTACTCTTCCGCGGATGGTTCTACTTCATCCAGAAACCCGCGCCGTTGGCCGTCCGGAAGTTAGGCTGGAGCGAGCTGGCGCAAGCCATCGCCTTCTGCGCCCTCTTTATCAGCATCGCGTAGCCACGGAATCAGCATCGTGTAGCCACGGACGCCTTCGTCCGTGCACGATGGCGAAGCCGAGCGTTTCTTATGTCGAGCCTGCCGCCGGCGACGCTAAGGCACAATCACTGCCGCCCCGTCCACAGCATCATTCTTAACCGCGATCAAAGCCTCATTCGCCTGATCCAAAGAAAACACCGTGACCTTCGGCTGCAATCCAATCTGTCCCGCCAGCGCGAGAAAATCCCGCGCATCGGCGCGAGTCATATTGGCCACGCTGCGTAATTGCCGTTCGCCCCAGAGCAAGCTGTCGTAATCAAACTGCGGAATGCGATCGAGGTGAATGGCATTGATCGCCACCACTCCACCTTTCCGCAGGCTGCTGAGCGCAGCCACCACCACATCTCCACTCGGCGCAAACGTCACGGCGCGATCCAGTTCCACCGGAGGCTTCTCGTTCTCGCTTCCCACCCACGTCGCTCCCAACGACTCCGCCAATTGTCGATGCGAGTTCCCTCGCGTGGAGACATATACTTCGCACTTCCACGCCTGCAAAACGGCAATCGCCAGATGCGCCGACGCGCCAAAGCCGAATAGTCCGACGCGCTCTCCCCGTTCAACTCCGGCCACGCGCAAACTCCGAAAGCCAATGATCCCCGCACAGAGCAACGGCGCAGCGTGCAGATCGTCCAACGACTCTGGCAGCGGATAGACAAAATCATTACGCGCGAAGGCATATTCCGCATACCCTCCTGCAACTGAGTAGCCCGTGAAGACGATCTCATCGCAAAGATTTTCCATCCCCTTCTGGCAATACCCGCAGGTTCCGTCCGTGCCGCCAAGCCACGACACGCCGACGCGCGCGCCCATGGGAAGCTCGGCCGTCGCACCGTCCACCACTTCTCCCACAATCTGGTGCCCCGGAATAATGCGCAGCTGCTTCGGCGGCAACTCTCCTTCAACAATGTGCAGATCGGTTCGGCATACGCCGCAGGCGCGCACGCGCAGCAGCACGTGCCCCGAACGCACACGCGGATCCGCCACATCCACAATCTGTAACGGATGCTCAAAAACGGGTCGGGGAGAGGCTAGGATTGCGGCTTTCATGGGGAATGACTGCAGCCTTCAGGATTAAAACCGTATCGAGATCGTACCACGCGCAGCATCAAGCGCTTGCAATACCAGCTTCGGCAGGGGCGCCTTCGCCTGCGAAGTGCCCACACTGCGGCGGGTTATTTCTCCGGCATCAACTCCAACGTCAGCACCTGAAACGGCTGCAAGTGGAACATATGCTTTTCCGCGGCAGCAATCGTCACCGCCGCGCTCGCATCTTTCCACGGACTTCGGGCCGCAAATTCCGACGCATTCCCGGCAGGCAGCTCCAGCATCTCAGCAAGACTTCCCGTGAAATCCTCCGCCCGGTCGCTCGGATTTCGCAGCGTCAGAATCGCCTTCTCCGGCGACCACGCCGCCCATCCATAAACCTCGAGCTTCGCTGGATCGCCTCCCACCCAATGCGAATCCTTCAGCACCCGCGCATTCGCTCGCGACCACTTCGCCGTCTCCGCCAGCACATCCCAATCCTGCGCCGACAGCAGCGATGGAGTGATGTACATCTCCTGCAGCTGTGTTCCCGTGCCGAAATACGAATGAACTTCGTCCGCAAAATCGTGACCGGGATCGCTTCCCAATCGCTCTGCGTCCCGCGCGTAGATCATGCCGTGCAGCATCAGCGAATTGATCGGAAACAGCGGACCATCCTCGACCACCCGCCGGTAAGTCTGCGAATCGCGATACGTAATCCACCGCTGGCGATTCGACCCGACGCCGGCGAACGAATGATCTTCTCCACCGCGCCAGATCGAATCCGCATACATCAGCCAGAATGGCGACGGGTAGGTTCCCGTTGTCAGATTGATATAAATGTCCGGCTTCTTCCCACGCAGTTCGCCGATCAGATGAATCGCGGCATCGAAATCGCTGTCGAATTCGCTGCCCTTGATCACTTCGTTCGCGTTCCCTGTACCGTCGAACTTGAACTGATTCACGCCGTACTTGTCGATCATCTCGAAGCAGGCATCGCGAAAGTAGCGATAGTATTTCGGACCCGACAGCGCGAATCCACCTTCGTTCGTCTCGAATCCTTTTGCCTTCGCCGACGCCAATCGCTGCTGCTTTGGCTTGTCATAACCGCCCCATGGCGAAAGCCAAATTCCGGGCGCCGCTCCATATCCGGCGGCAACCTTCGATATGTTTGTCAGGCCCGAAGGAAATCCTGGATTGAACTTCCACAGCGTCGTGGGATCATCCCACCCATCGTCAAACATAAAGCTGTCGAGTTTCACTCCACGTTCCTTCGTCAGGTGCTGGCCGAATCCGTTAATCGATTGCAACACGCTCTGCTCGTTGTAGCGATCGAAATATCCCAGGTCGTACCACGTGTTGTAATGCAGAAAAGTTCGATAAGGATGCGCACGCTCCTGTTCTACGTATCTTAGGAAGTCGCGACGAAGCTGCCCCGGATGGGCCGCTCCAAGAACCGACGAATACGTCACGCTCTCGCCCGCCTGCAGCGGCAGTTCGCGTGAAAGCCAGCAAGATGCCTGAGACTCGCGTACGCGGCATTCGGATAGAGGATGTTCAAAACCCAGGAACCACGTTCCTGCGGCGACGGGAGATCCCTTCACATGACCCGAAACAGATCCGCCCGGCACCAGCAAGTCGATGAGCACAATCCGCGCCAGCGCGCTCGGTTCCTTCACCGCATGAATCGTCACCTCCTGACGAACGTAATTCGCATCGTCGCGCAGCATCGCCTTCCACAGGACACGAACTTTGCCGGATGCGTCTTCGAGTTCAATGCGGACCTGCTTTCCGGACACGTGGTCCGCTGCTTTGGATGAGTTTGCCGCGATTGGAATCTCTTCGATCACGGGCGGCAACACAATCTTGAGCTCCGAAGAATGCAGCACCGCCCCTTCCTTGGGAATGAACTCAAACGTATCGCTTTGGGATGCCAAGGTCGTTCCGGTGAAACCATTGGTCACGCTCTGGAAGCGGAGCGCGCCGCCCTGCGCAGTCCAGGTGGCTGAAATGGACTCATTCGAAAGCGTTACGTTGTCGCCTTGCCTGATCGCCTGCACTTCGGATGCGGACCAGGCTGCAGCCGGAAGCCCAAGAGCAGCACAGAGAAGTAGCGCACGGGCGCATTGCATAGAAAGAAGACGTGTCATCTGCAATCCTTGGTGGTTAGAGACGGGAACCGAACAGACTACGATATGAAATACCTCGCAACAAGAAGAAAGCAGTCGTAAGTCGCTGCCTTTTCGGGCGTCGCGCACACTCCTTTGTCGCAACCTAACGTTCCCAGACAACGCGACGTTCCCCGTCTCGTCTACTCGTGGACTCCTGCGCCCGTCTTTTCGCTTGGCCGTATTCAACTTTTGGCTCCGAATTGACTTGACTTTCGCCATAAACGAAAGTAATAGTTTTGACTCGTAATAATATGAAACTCCGTTCGGGGAGGCTGCCATGCGTGTCTGCTGTCCGAGTTTCCGTTTTTTCACCTCTTTTGTAGCCCTGTTCGCGATCACGATTTTGATGGTCACGGCAGCGGCCGGCCAGGGGGCGTATCAAGCCCAGGTGCGCGGAACGGTGACTGATCAGAGCGGGGCCATTGTGGTCAAAGCAGCGGTCACCATCACGAACGTAGGCACCAACATCACGCAGACCGCAAACACCGATGAGCATGGTGAATACTTCTTCACCGGGCTGCGCCCGGCCGTCTACACGGTCAAGGTACAGGCGGCTGGCTTTCGCTCCTCCGAAAAAGAGAACGTCGTTTTGCAGGTCGATCAGCAGACCAGCGTCGACTTCGTGATTCATCCTCTCGGCGTTAGCGAGACGATGGAAGTCAGTACCACCGCTCCGTTGCTGGACACCGAGAGTGCGACTCTGGGCACGGACATCAGCAACGAATATGTCCACGAACTCCCTCTGGCCAACCGCAACTTCTTCGGCCTGACGTTCCTGGCCGCGGGCGTAACCGAGGTCTCAGGTGCGGGCACCAATGATAACTATCCCTCGGGAACAAACTTCACTTCCAACGGGCAGCGCAATGCGACCGCTGAGATACGGCTCGACGGCGCACTGATCAGCGCCCCCGAACAGGGCGAGGGTGGGAACACCAACGTCTACTACGAGCCTCTGGTCGAAGGCATGCAGGAAATGAAGGTCCAGAACAACAGCTTCTCGGCCGAGTTCGGCAACAACGGCGGCACCGTCGTAAACATGGTAATGAAGAGCGGGACCGACCAATTCCACGGCAGTGGCTGGTATTTCCTGCAGCGCGCGCAGTTGAACGCTCGCGACTTTTTCAATCCCGCTCCCAACCCCAAACCCGACAGCAAGCGCGATCAAGGCGGCTTCTCGTTAGGCGGCCCGATCATCAAGAACCGTACGTTCTTCTTCGTGGATTTCGAGAAGGTTCGAAGCTCCAGCTCGACCAGCGGAGTTGTGACCGTACCGACTCTGGCAGAACGCCAGGGCGACTTCTCGGCGACTGCGAATGCCATTTACGACCCGACCGCCCTAGGGTGCGGGAATCCTTGCGTAAACCGGCCGCAGGTGCAGTCCAACGGCCAGTTGAACGTGATCCCCGCAAACGAACTGGATCCCATCGGATTGGCCGTCCTCAATCTCTATCCGAAACCCAGCAACGGGAACGAGTTCAACAACTACAACTTCACCACGCTATCGTCGGGGCCGGACTATCAATTCGACATCAAGATCGACCACCAGATCAATGACAGGAACCGCATCAGCGGCCGCTATAGCCGTGGCTGGAGCAACTTCACGACTCCCCTCACCCTGGGCGACGGCTTCGATAACGACGGAATCGCAAGCGGCGTGACCGTGGCACAAAACGCTTCGTTCGAATATACCCGGACCATCAACTCCCGGATCGTCTGGACGAGCCATGTCGGAGTCGACCGGGTGCACGAACTCTCGCTCCCGAGTATCCCAACAATCTCCAGCTTTAACGCTTCCTTGCCGTCCGGCGTTCAGGGACTGCCTTCGGTGTTCGAAACGGCAAACGGCATCGACAAGATGCCCACGTTTCTGATGCAGGGAAGTTCCCCTTGGACAAATCTCTACGATCAGTGCTGCATCAACACCACCTTTGCCCACACCCTGTTCAGCTATTCATCGCAGTTGGTGATTTCCAAGGCGACTCATCTGATCAAAATCGGCGGTGAACAGAGAATCTTCTACAACAATTTCTGGCAGCCGAATTACCCGAGCGGCTTCATGACTTTTACTGACGACACGACATCGCCGACTCCGAACAGCGATACCGATGCCTTCGGCAATTCAACCGGCAATCCCTACGCCAGCCTTGCTTTTGGCTACGGCGATAATGTCAATGCCTCCAGTCAACTCGTGGTCACTCCTTCGGTCGCGAACCGGTCGCTGGAGACAGGCTTTTATATCCAGGACGACTGGAAGGTGACCCCGAAACTTACGATCAATCTGGGCTTGCGTTACCAGTGGAGTTCGCCTTACACATCGCGCGGTAATCAAATCGAGTTCAGCAATTTCACCGCCGATAGCGGCGTGAATATCCCACTGAATTCTGTCCCGGTGACGGCGCCGGCGGGTACGCTCAGCACCCAGGCAACCATGCAGTCGGCCGGATTGAATTATCCATCGTCGATGGAGGTGCTCGGCACAACCCAATTCCCGACATCGAGCATGAGAACCGTTCCGACCTACCGGAAAGACGTTGGACCGAGACTGGGTTTCTCCTACCAGATCGATTCGGGAACGGTGATACGCGGCGGGGCAGGCATCTATTTCGGAATGAGCCCGGCCACAAACTTCCAATATCCCGGCTCGGCCTTCCGCAAGACCGCGAACTTGTTTTTCACCAACGACAATTTCGCCACCCAATCCGCAACCCTTGAGAATCCATTCCCGGGAGGCTTTACCGGTCCGCAGGGCACGCAGTACGGCCAGTTTGCGAACTGGGGATATCAGAACCCGAACGATCTCGGCACGACCGCGGCTCGCGACGCCAACATCTACCAGTGGAATATCGGAATCCAGCGTCTGCTCCCCAGCCAGATCGTGCTCGGCGTCGACTACTCCGCCAACCGAAGCACGCATCTTCCCTGGTCTGGCACCAACAACCAGGATTTCATTCCGTCCTCACTGCTGGCGCAGATCGCGACGGCAGTCACTCCCACCGACCCAACTTGCCTGGCCGATAGCTGCGTAAGCAACTTCCTCCAGACGCAAGTGGGCAACCCGTTTTATTCGATGTTCAATACCCCTTGCACCTCGACCCCTTCCAATCCCTGCTTCAACGAACCGAATTCGAACTACGGCCAAGCCACGCTGCCCTTGGGTACTCTGTTGAACAAGTATCCGCAATTCAATGGTGATTTCGAAGGGCTGATGTTGGAGGAAGCCAGCTCCTGGTACAACGCTCTGCAGGTTCGCTTCCAGAAGCGCACCACACACCACATCAGTTTTGAAGGTAGCTACACGATATCGAAGTCCACTGACAATTCGTCGGCGGGCAGGAATAACTGGGTCGGCGCGCTGGGAGCGGGAATCCCGCAGCAACTCGACCGTCTGAATTTTGAGCACAGCATTGGCGCCAACGACACGCCGCAGCGGCTCGCGCTCGCCGTCGTCGTGGATCTCCCCATTGGGCGCAAGCAATGGATCGGCGGCAATATGAACCGAGCGGTCGACGCCGTGATAGGTGGCTGGTCGCTCGCCACCATCATCACCGAGCAATCGGGACAACCCCTCGCCCTCAGCATGGCCAACGCCCGCTTGGCGAACGGCACGCAGCGTCCCCAGGTTATATGCTCGCAACTTAAGACTGGGACCAGCGTGCACACCGCCGCCTTGGACTGGGAAAACGTGGGAGTCTCTGCGAATCCTGCTACCTTCCTCAACGCCAACTGCTTTGCCGATCCGGGCGACCAGATCCCTGGGAACGCTCCCCGGTATTTTCCCGGGCTGCGCACCGACGGCATCCACAACCTGGACATGAATATTTACAAGTCGTTTGTTCCCAAAGAAGGCATGCGGATCGAAGTGCGCGCCGAGATGTTCAACTTCGCCAATCACCCGCGCTTTGGACCGCCGAACACGGCCGTCGGAGATCCCTTCTTTGGCACCATTACCACGGATCAGGTCAACGGGAGTGTTCTCGAAAATCCGCGATCCTTCCAGTTCGGACTGCGTTTCGAGTTCTGAGGGATCGAGGCTCAGCCGTTCATCGCCTCCGCTGAACCATGCAACGAAGGACATTCCTGAAGTCCGGTGGTGCGCTCGCAGCAGCAGGGATTGGCGACCAAATCCCTGCTCGCTCAAATTCCCATCCACAATTTCGACCGGTACGATTTCGGCTCCGGCCCTCCCGTTTCCGATCGTCTTTATCAAGGACCATTTTCCGCCGACGTTTACCCCAGTTGGAACGTTGTCATGGCGCTCACTCCCTCCCGTGAAATCGTTCCAAATTTTGGGATGGGAATGATCACCTACATCTGCGATGAAGTCGGTCCCGCGAAAAAAGACGGAGAATCGCAAGCGCAGTCGATCGAGAATCTCGTCAAGCTGCCGCTGGGATCAAAGCTGTACCTGCGCGTGAATTGGAAAGACGTCCAGCAGCGCCCGGGACGGCTCGATCTCTGCGAACACTGGAAGCTGACCTTCGATCTCGCGCGCCGCTATCAGAAGCGCATCGGCTTCCGCGTGATGCTCAGCAATCCCGACATCCCCGATTCGCCCCTGCCCGAATTCCTGCGCTCCAAGATTCCCATGGTCAAGCTTGGCGATTGGCTCAATCGCACCCGCTACGAGCCGCGCTATGACGATCCCGCATTTCAATCCGCTTTTCGGGAACTCGTCGATCTGCTCGCCGATTCCTACGACGGACATCCTGACGTCGAATACACCGACACCTTCATGTACGGCTTCTGGGGCGAGGGCCACACTTGGCCTTTCGAAACGAACCCATTCCCTGATGCGGTGACAGCCGAGAACACGTTCGTCAGCATGTTTCAGCATCAGCTCGAGCGCTTCAAGAAAACTCCACTTCTCACCAACACGCAGCCGGACTTCAGCAAAGTAGGCAACTCCGAACTTCTCGACCGCACGGTTCGCAGCTTCAACTGGCTTCGCACTGACACCATCTTCATCGAGAACGAGCAGATCGAGGAACTCAGCAACCGTCCTGCATGGACCGGAGTCTCGGTCGAAGTCGGCATGTCCGATGGCTCGCCCAAAAGCCTCAAGCTCGACGACGGCCTCACCTACAGTGACAACGCTATCCATCACGTGCAAGACGTCGGCGCGAACTATTTTTCCCTCTGGAACTGGCATCGCATTCAAGCCGATCGCATTCTCAACTACTACCATCAATTCCCTGACGCGCTCGACGAACTTGCCCGCAAAATTGGATATCGAGTGCGCCCTTCTTGGATTTGGACCTACGAAGAGGGCGGTTATCCAGGATTGATTATCGGATTTGCAAATGACGGCATCGCCGCCGTTCCCGGCGTGTTGCGCGTTTCGGTCCTCGCGAGTGACGACAAAGTTTTGTTCAGTGGCAGCCTCGATGCCGGATATCCGCTCCCGGGAAAAGTGCGGCAGGCAAAATTCCCGCTGCCGAAAGGAACCAAATGGCAGGGCCTTCGCTTGAAAGCCGAAATCGAAGTGAAGGGACAACGCTACCCAGTCCGCTGGGCCTGTCGCCAAAAATTAAACGAGGACGGCACCCTCACGCTGCGTACGACCGTAGGCCTGGGACAAAACGACGAAACCGGCGGCGTCCCACCCACCGCGTAAACCAGACGCGGAGGATCTGGCGTACAACCGTGGAAGAGCGGCCGGGTGCCCCATTTCTCGCGCAGCACTTTGGCGCGAGAAGTGGGGATTTTTGACTGTCAAGCAACCGTGGAAGAGCGGCCCTTTAGGGCCGCGTTAAGCGGGAATAGAAAAGGGCTTTAGCCCCCGTGTTCTCCAGCGACAAAAGACTGATACGAGGCCCAATTGAAACCACTAATCGCACTCGCTCTCCTCCTCTTCGCCTCCACCCTCCCCGCCGCCCCCGACCAACATCCCCAAGACTGGACCAACTACGTCCGCATCGCCGCCTATGGCCTCAAAGGCGGAGACGCTGCCGAGATCGTCCGCCGCGCGCAAGAGAGCGACGTCGCCGGCATCGAAGTCGACAACGACATCCCCGGACGCTACGAGAGCTATCTCGATCCCACCGCGAAGCTGAAAGCCATTCACGACGTCGCCGACGCCGCGCACAAAGCCGGCAACCACGCCTTCGTCTATATCGCCGGCACCGAGTGCATCACCGCTCATGGAGATCAGGTCGCGCACACGATGGCCAAGGATCATCCCGATTGGCTGCAGCGCAAAATCACCGGCGAGCCCGCCATCTTCGGCGGCGGCTCCGCCTTCTGGATCCGAAAGGGCGATGAGGATGTCTGGGTCAGTCCTTACGCTCCCGAGTGGCGCAAAACTTATATGGAGCGCGTGCGCCAGATCGCCTCCACCGGCATCGACGGCATCTACATCGACATTCCTTATTGGATGACTCATTTCGATGGCTGGGAAGATACCTGGGCCAGCTTCGACGACTACACGGTCGCGGCGTTCAAGCAGCAGACCGGTCTCGATGCGAAGCATGATCTCAAGCTCGGAGATTTCTCCGACACGAACTTTCGCAAATGGGTGCAATTCCGCATTCAGACGTTCACCGACTTCCTCGCTGAAATTGACCGCAACGCGAAGTCGATCAATCCTCAAATCAAAACCATTCCTGAAATTTATCCGGGCATCGAAGAAGAAGCCGTGCGCGTCGGCGCCGATGTCTACAGTCTCTATGCGGTCGTCGACGCCATCGCCCACGAATACGAATTCGGCAACGGCGATCACATGGCTTCGGGCCGCAAGCCGATCGACTGGTTCCGCTATCAGGTTGGCATGCATTCCTTCCGCGCCTTCGCCCAGGGAAAACCCACGTGGATTCTCAACTACTCATGGGACGGCGACAAGAAAGTCGACGCCCGCGAAGCCATGATGAACTTGGCCATGTCGCAAATCATGACTGGCTCCAACTTCTGGGACGCTCCCGGACATTCCATGGCCGGCTCCAACGATCTGCCCACTCGCAAGAAAATCTTCACCTGGATTCAGGCGCACGAAAAGACTTTTTACCTGCCTCGCTCGCCCATTGATCCCGTCGGCGTGTACTTCTCTCCGGAAACGCGGAACTACTTCGCCAAGGAATTTATCCCGTCCTATCGCGGCGCTCTGATTCTCCTGATGCAGAAGCATCTCGAGTTTCAGATCGTCACTCCGCGCACGCTGGCGGATTTCAAGGGCAAAACCATCGTCCTGCCTGACGTCCGTGTTCTCGGCGATGTCGAGCAGGCTTGGCTCAAGGATTTCGTCGCGCAAGGCGGAAAGGTCGTCATCGCCGGTTCCGACACCACCGAACTCGGAGATTCGCCGAACATTGTTCGGCTTCCAGCAAATCCCGGCAAAGCCTACAACGACGCGCAGGAAAAAGATTTCGATCACGCCTCGCCCGATTCCCAGAAAGAATTCTTCGCCGCCCTTGCCGGTGGAGACTCCGTAAAGATCGAAGCTTCCACGCATGTAGCCACTTCGATTGCTCGCACCGCCGACGGCCACATCAACTGCTACTTCGCCAACTTCGCGGGCCTGGTCGGCGGATCCAATCCCATCCAGACGCCACAAGAGGGAGTACAAGTCACACTGAAGTCAAAGTCCGAAGGCAAGGCCTCCTTCCTGCCGTTCATGGGAGAACCGCAGCCCCTAAAAGGCGAGCGTCACGGAGACTCCGTCACCTTCACCCTGCCAACCATCACCCGGGGCGCTGTCTTCTCCTACGAGCCATAGATCCCACGGCGCTGTTCGGGGGGAAACCCGAGGCCGCGCTCGGTCATCCTTACGACCTGCGCGGCCTGATCTCGCGAGAAAAGTGCTGCCTTCCGCGGGTTTGCCTCTACTCCGGCAGAACTTGAATGTTCTCGGCTCCCGTAATGGTGTAGGGCGATCCCTTCGCCTGGCTATGCGATGTTGGAGTCACCGTGAACACATACAGCTTCCCGGTCGTCTGGCTCAACGCGTAAAGGTGGTTGTCGTTATCCCAGAACATCTGGCTGATCGGGGCTGTAGTCAGCAAGCCCGTATACGTGGTGACCGGCTTCGCACCGTTCCAATGAAACACCTGCAACCCGGAGGTGCCACCAACCGCCAGCAACTTGCCGGAAGGTGACATCCAAATATCGTTGATGCCATACGTCGGACCAGCCTGCGTCTTCGGCATGTTCTGCGCGGTGCTGGTCGTGGTCAGGTTGCCCGCGCTGTCCGCAGAATAGACAGCAATCTGCACCGGCCCACTGGGCGTTATGTCGTTATTCGGCTCCATGGAAACAGCCAGATTGCCGTTCGGATCGGCCGCTGTCAGATAAGGGCAATATGCGCCTTCCCCCTTGGGTGCCGCCGGGATTGTCGGATTGATATTCAATGCAGTCAACGTTCCATCGCTGTTTCGCTTGTACCCGAAGATATTTCCCGACCCTTCATAACAGCTCGCCCCATAGGCGTAAAGATTGTTAGCGATGAAACTCAAAGGAACGTTCGCATTCACTCCGCCATCCGGACCCAGTTGCAGGAAGTTCAATTGGCCCGTCGATTGGTCGATCGAGAAGGCCTGATAGGCACTGTCCCCGGTTCCATAGGCATAAATGTCGTCGTCATATAACGTAGCGCCTGTGTGATCCAGAAACACAGATCCGGGACCGCCATCATCGTAAGGGTTGTAGCTGGTGGCGTTGATGAGCGACAGTTGCTGCAATGCTCCGTCGGACGCAATCGAGAACGAATAGATGTCCGTATAGTTCGCCGAGCCGAAGAGATACTTGCCGTTCACCGCCATCTGGGAGATGCCTTCACTGCCAACGTTGAAGGGCGAACCCGGCACCGGCGTCAGCGCGCCGCTGGGGGAGGCACTGTAGGCATTAATCTGACTGGTGCCGCTGCTGGGGCTGCTCGATACATAAACATATGCCACCGGTGAACTGCTTGATTTTGCGGGAGTGGATTGGCTGGAAGGTATTTGTCCGAAGGCCACCGTGCCTAGAGTGACCAGAACGAGGGCGGCGTATTTCTGAATGCGTTTCAACTTAGTGCTCTCCTATGGATGAAAGTGGTTCGTTGAGGAATTCCGGTGGCAACACGGATCAGCAATAACAAAATCCGAACGCAGTCCTAACCTCCGATGCTGTGCAAGTGGATGCATGAGAGACGTTTCGCCTTGGTAAAGTGGTCGTCTCGGCGATTGACTACTGGAGGGCTGTAGCGCCAGAAGCGGAAATCAAATCGCGACCAATGAGATGCTGTGCCCGTAGCGGCGGTTGGTCGAAGAAATCCTCATTGCTCACCTTCCATCGCCATTGCACTCACCATCAAGAGAAAAGACGAACGAAAGCGCACCTTGTGCGATCTGCCGATAGGCCGTTCGTCGCATGAGAGGCAACGTGGGTGTCGGTCTTACGCGCCAAGTTCTGCGATGCGCTGCGGCCGTCGAACAAAGTAGTAAATAAGCGCGCCGATCCAATGAGTGAAAATGACGATTAAAATCCAGATTAACTTGTCGTTCCCGCTCGCGGCTTCTTTTGTGGCACAGTCGATGATCATGAAGACCCAGAAAACACTCGCTCCTAGCACAAGAGCCACAATTAGCAAATGAAAGATCATAGTCAGTTCCAATCTCAAGACATCGACGGAAGGACGTTTATCCACCTCCGTCCGTCGCGATTATTGTGTTCGTTGGCAAGGATGTCTGTGATGCAGGGCACAACTCGAGAGACTGCTGGCCAATGGTTGGTGAAAAGATCCCCATTTTCACTCATTATCCCGGAGGGGCAGATTCTCAATGAGTGAAATCGCCTGTTCACAACAACTGACCCGATATTGATCGATGATCGGCTGGTACTTTTGATATCGTCGTGGGCTTCCTAATCCGCACTGTCGTTCGCTTCTTCAAGATACGGAGCAGCGAAGCGTGGCCTGTCGAGATGGGCACGATTTCAAGCGCGACATGTCCATCAGGAGTGTTCGGAGGACCAGTAGCCGAGTTGGGGTACACGTATATCCACAAAGGGGAATACTACTCTGGCGTATATCGGAAAGCGTTCATGTTGAGGGATTCCGCAAAAGATTACGTTGCTCCGAGCGTTAAAATTAGGATCGCAGATCGCAGATACCGGGACGCCTTACCCAATCGTCCTCAAGGTTTGGTGGGTGCTTTTGATTAGTGCAATGGCTGTCTCCACCATTCATTTTGCTGTTCGTTCGGTACGAATCCTTGGAAAACCAACTATCGTGGTCATATCTCTAGTCAAAGTGATTCCCCAAATCGTCGGATTTGCCTGCTCTCGCCATTCCCGCACCCAACAGCATCAATAGCACTCCTCCCAAGATGCCGACCGTTTCGGAGACTAAGAAATTCACATGCTTGATTTCATAAAAGAACTTGCCTCCGACCAGAAAGACCGCTGCTCCCACTACCAGCAGTAGGCCGGAGCATCCTCGGATGATGATTTCAATCCGGGTTCTTGCCGTCGCCCATGCGGTTGCCTCTCGGTGCTCGCTATCGTACACTATGTTGCGATCGCTTCGGCGGCCCGAAGCGCAATTAGAGGCTATTACCGATAATTGGCGAAAAATCTCATTGCACTCGATTGACCCCGGACGACCAATCTCAATGAGTGAAATCGCCTTGGTTGCAGCAGCTGAGGCAAAATCGTTATGACATCCAGACCGTTGCTGTATTGATGATCTTCCATTTACCGTCTTCTCTGCCGAAAAGAAGTAGCGTTCCTCCACCGCACAACGGACTACAGTACTCTCCCACACAAAGCAACGCGCGATTGTGTTCGCGATTGATTCCAGGCCGAGTATGGTGGCGATTATTCTGCCCTTCCAGGATATTCCTGATGAAATTCTTTCCAGCCACCTTTTCGATGCGAAATCGGCCGCTTTCGACAGTTGATAGCCTCCGATTGGAGATCAACATTCGGCGTGCGGGTGTCGATTCAAAGCTGCCTACTCTTTCAAGCTCCGCGGAAAATGATTACTCCAAAAATGTCAGACCATGCGTGCGTGACCATCCCCGGTCTTAGGCTTTTCCGCCATAGAGCAAGTAGTCCAAACAGGACGCCAAATAGCGTGATTCTCGCAACCTGGGCCGATTCCTTCGTACAGATGGCCGACGCCGAATACCACAGCCTGGAAGAGGACCGCCCATCCAGCGCTACCAGTGATCGCCTGAAATTGCCTCTGAAGATAGCCACGAAATGCGACTTCCTCACAAAACCCCGCTGACAGCGCCACTGGTATCCACGCCAAGCTCTCGAGAATCCCTCTGGGCAGAAGCCCCTGCGCAGCGTTAGTTCCCCGCCCAGGAGATCAGCATTCATCAGGCCGATCCATACCGCCCAGAGACCTGCTCCTAGCGCGATGTCTTTCATCACTTCTTTTGGTGTAGCCCAGCGACCTCCCACAAGATCGCGTAAACGCATTCCGCGCTTCTGCACGCCCATGCGGACATAGAGCACTAAAAGCCATTCCATGATGACCACGGAAATGTAGCCTGGCACGGCGCTGCCTCTCGGCACTGTTGATTTGCGGCTGTTGCTTTACGTTGTGCTGAAAGAAACCACCCATGACGGACAGCCCCACAAAAATGGCAATAAACACAATCGTATGCCACGCTGCGGCGATGAGCTGGCTGCTCAATGGACGAGAACCGAAGGCTCAGTCGTCGTGCTTGGAGCGACAATAGGAGTGGTCAAAGGTCGTCACTTGTAGCTGCGCTGTTCACAATACCGCGCGCCCACTTGAGAAAACGGTCAATTTTGCACAGGTCATCTGACAGCTGTTGAGAAATCCCGATTTCACTCGTTGACAGTTGGCCGGATTCCTCAGTGAGTGAAATTGCCTGTTTTCAACATCTGAAGTCTGAAGCTCGGCGCCATTTGCCCTCAACAGCTTCGGCGATCTGTTTTGCGAACGGTAGAAAGCAACGTACTATCGCTAAAAGTGGTAGCGGAACTTTCGGTTGAGCCCTAGACCCGGTTTGGTGCCCGAAAATCCTCAGACGGATGGTTTAGCGCCACGCGTGTTGGGTCGTCCTGATAACGGTTGTAACCATCGTCGCCCTGCTCATCATTCGCGCCTGCCTCCAGGAGCCATGAGCTAGCAGTAGAGGTTCTGTGGAGTCACTCAGCCGAATCCCGTCACGCAAGCAAACGCTCTGGGCCAAGCTAAGCAGACAGATGTATGATCAATGAGTGAAATCGCCTGATTTCGACTCTTTCAGAGAAATTGCCTCAAGTGGAGTCACTCCAGCCTTAACCTTACGGGCCTTCGCTGTCCGTAAACAACGCGTTCCTGTCGCGCATCAAGGCTGGCTTCAATCTCCAGCTTTTCAGGGTTTGACGACTCGCGTCTGTTCATCGACCGAGTTGCACTGGAGACGAGTAGAATGACAGTAATGGAACCGTTTCCACAAGGACAGTCTTAGCGACAGAATCGTGTCCCGAAGCACGTTTGTTGTGCGCTCGCAGAATTGGGATACATCGGGTCTGGTGTCTTTACGGGCACTGCATGTCTCATATCTTTGCACATTGGCGGCGTTCAATCGCTCCTTTCGGTGCGACTAATATTGTCGGGTCAAAGGCAGCTGTCGCCAGATTAGCTTACGTTTGCTGTTATCACCTTGACTTCCGCTACTAAAAGCTGAAGCTTGCGCGGATAGACGATGCAAACGCTTAAAACCGAAATAGTCGTTGTACAGTTCACAGACGATGCTCATCAGTGGTTCTTGCCACTCGTCGTTCAAATTTCGAGAGATGTAGAATTCACATAAACCTCTATGCGTCTTGCCTCTGACCTTCCCCTGTTCAACCTGTAAGCAAGTCATCTCGACGTCATTCTCCACACGTTGCTTTCTGCTTTCTTTACCAACAAGCCCTTCGGAGCCTTCCGCGAACTGGAGCAAGCTGACGAGTTCGCCGATTCGTACTGGCTTAAAGCTTATATTTCGGAGGGTGTAGATGCTTATCGCCATTTCGAATTTCAATTTGCTCGAAATCGCTCATGACAATCTTCCGCCACCAGCGGTCCGTTGCTTCCCCATTGAGCGTCAGATGTCCTTGTGCAGGCGCGTATTCATCTGCGCGATAAAATCGACATCAAGCTGAATCGGGCTTTCGTTGTCGTGAAACAGGCTTGCCTGCTGCTTGGAAGTGATGAGTAAATGTAGTTCAGCAGGATTCGTACTACCGACAAGTAGACGTCATGTAAACAGGAGGAAAGCAGTCGTTAGAGTCAGATTCTTCATCGAAGCTTTTGAACGCCATATCGTACCGCAAACCACTATAGAATCAACGCCGTTTTGGACTGGACGCGAAAGGCGCTCCGAGTCAATTGTTGAAAAATCTCATTACACTCATTGACCCGGACCAGACCAGCTCAGCCGGGATCTCGATGAGTGTAAACGCCTTGGTAACAACAGCTAATTCTGAATTGTGTGTTCCCTCACCTCGTCGTAACATGAAAATCCGAATGAGACGATGCTTGCTGCTACGACCTGTTGCCCTCGCGCTTCTCTGCAATTTCGCAGTAGCCCAAATGTCCACGCTACCAGCGGCCAAAGCTATCTCTGAACTCCCCGGCCCTCCGACAAACCCGCCGATCTTTTCGCAGATGACAGTCATCATGCAGGGTGGTTTGGACTATCAAGACACAGTTGATATGAAAGGCCTCGTGTCCGGTGTCGAGCGCGAGTTAACGGACCCACGCCAAAGTTCCCGTCCTTACAGAAAGACTACTTTGAAGTTCGACGATGACGGTCGCCTGATAAAGCGCGTCGACGAGGATTCACTGGGGGTATCGACCACGACAAATGTTTGGGTGAGCGGAAGGCTACAGGACCAAAATGTGAGCCATCATCGAAACGATGGGAAATTTGCAAACTGGAACGAGTGGCAACGTTGGACCTACGACAAAGACGGTCGTCTTGCTGAGTTTAAGGCTGGCCGCGACAAGCAAGAAATGAATGATTACGTAAATTTCAAATATGACCCAAGGGGTAGGCCTCTTGGATACGAGCTTTACGCGCAGACCTTGACGGAAATCTCGTACGACGACAATAAGATCACCTTGAGCAGGATGCAAGAGTATGGGCGACGCAAGTTCTTTGAGCAAGTTCAACTTGTTGAAGACGCAAAACGCGTCGTTGATCTGAAGGTTTCCGATCTCAGCGGCGGTCAGCTCACGCAGTGGTACCACGTTAAATTCAAGTACGACGAGAAAGGTCGAGTTGTTGAGCAAAACACTGACCCATTCAAGATGGGATCAGGCGATGACTATTCCCCACTGCCGGGAAAGCTCGTTGTCGAATACAACGACGAGAAACACTCGGGTGAGCAGAAATTCTACGATACGGAGGGCAAACTGGTCCTTCGCACGACCTTTACCTTCGACCGTGACGGAATCTTTACCAAGCTCCGCGTCCTTGACGCATCCGATAAGGAGCAAACCGGGTCAGAAATTTTCGTTGATCCTCAGTTCAAATCGAGCATACATGCAGGAAACGTGGAGTGGGAGATCATCTATGACGACCACGGCAATTGGACCGAACGACGGCGCTGGTTCACACCTGCCGATGGAAGCCCTCGAATCATGACGAGGCTGGTTCGCCAAAATATCATCTACCGATAGCCCGTAATATGATTTCTTCGGGCATCCCTTGGGATAGTTGTCGGAACATCCTATTACACTCATTGACCCGGCCAGCCCAGCCGCCAACCCTCAATGAGTGAAATCGCCTGTTTACAACATTTGACCATTTAGGCTATAATCACCTTCTTGTTGGATCATATGGCACACGTACAATTCAACAGCATGAACCGAATACTCGGAAGTCGTCAAGTGGCTGGATTTCACGTTTGATCTTGCACTTGACCGCTTTCGTTCCTCGCGGCGTCGATTCCGGGTGCCGGACGGACCACCAGAGGCTATGCGTGCGCTTCGGATACTGTGGCTCCGAGATTCCGACTCGATTCTGCGTGAAGTGGAATAGACCGGAGGTTGAGTCGTTCTTGTGCTCGTCGACTCTCGATGTTCTGACCGAAATTCAATCTGCTATCCGCGAAGTTGAGCGCTAATCGCCTGTTTACAACAGTTGAGCGTCGTGGATAATTGCGATGGAGGTTTTTGCCCATGAAGCAGTTGCTGCTGGGGCTTGTTGCGGTTCTGATGCTCGTAGCATTTGCGGGCATCGGCATAGCCCACATTTTCAAACCGGACTACTTCATAAAACGCTCGGGTATCCGCAGGGGCGGCGAGATGCTGACCGAGTCAAATCGCGCCGGTTTTCAAATAGCCGGAGCGATCTTTGCTGCCGTCGCGATCTATCTCTTGTACACGTTTTTTCGACACTAGCCACCACGATGAGTGCTATCGCCTGTTTTCGTCACTTGACGAAGGTCAGCGCTACAATCCAACGCCATGCGGATATGGGGAGCCTCGTTGTTGGATTTTGTTGGTCTGGCGCTGGCTGTTTCTTTTCTGGAGGCCGCGATTCGCGGTGTCGGAGTTACTAAGGGCCGCATTTGGCGCGTGGCTCCTAGGTTCAGGCCCATCCTAGGACTCGCTGGCGTTCGCTTGCTCGTGCTCGTCGCGTGGATGTTTTGACGAGGTTTAAACTGCTTCCCCGTAGATGAGTGCAATCACCTGCTAGCAACACCTGCGACCTGCGATGAGGCTGCGCGTAGAATAGCCTCGCATAGATATAAGCTTTAAACGATGGACATCGCGCGTAAGAAGCCCGACGAGGTTCCCAACGAGCGTCTCACTGCATCCGCAGTGCCTCCAGTCACAGCGTCGTGGCACACCATCGTCGGCTTTGCGCACACTATTGACGGCTACAAAGCCATCGGTCATGAAGAATGCGCCCAACTTGGGAACAGAGTGAAGAGTGAGTTCTCAACAAACGCTGCTTCTATCGAGGCGTTGAGCCTGACAGAACTGCGGTTCTGCCTGTTCTTCGAACAGCGCAGGTTCAATCACTACGGTCACGCACCGGAAGGAGCCGACAGAATCTTCGTAAATGCCCTACTTGATGCTATTCGGAAGAAACTTTTAAGTTCCGGTGAGTAGAGTAGGTGTTGAAACTCGCCATTACACTCATCGACCGAGGCGCCGGTCCTCAATGAGTGTAAAGGGCCTGTTTACAACAGCCATTTTGGCGAGGTTGTCGTGATAAAACTCTAGGAAGTTTCGTGCAGTACAAAAAACTGGGGGGTACGAGCTGTGGCGAACAACTGCATGTATCTAATACCGCCGTCGGTTGCCTTCTGGTATGGCACAAAGACGTTAAGAGCCTCGCCTGACTGATGCTCCAAGCTGGCACACACAGCATCAGATTTTTCCGTTTGCCCCGGCGGAATGGTACGAACGTTGTAACAAATGGCAGCCGCCCGAAGTTGCCCCATTTTGGCGTGCTGGCCGAAGGCTTGCGTCATGAGGTCAATAACGTTCTGTGAAGGAGGATGTCCGTCCCCCTCATAGGCACCCAAAGCAACAATCTCGCCGTTGGGTTTCATCGTCCTTCCGAATGGGTAAAACTCGCCATGCTCCGCCAACATCCGTTTCGCAAACGGCAGTAGCGA
The DNA here is from genome assembly GCA_963787685.1 of uncultured Acidobacteriota bacterium. Lineage (GTDB taxonomy): Bacteria > Acidobacteriota > Terriglobia > Terriglobales > Acidobacteriaceae > Sulfotelmatobacter. Next base: position 193,980 of record CAWBED010000011.1, on the reverse strand, counting down.
GTTCAGAAGTTGGTTTAAGTCAGGATGCGCCATCAGTCCTCGCTGCTCGGACCGCACAAGTATATGCGTGGGGCTCGTTGGCGAAAAATCTCTATTACACTCATCAACCGACAGCCGAAAAACTGTCTTACTTTCGCTCACTTGTGTACAGACCGCTTCGTTCCGCGGATTGTTCTGGTGAATGCGACAACACCGTTCACGATCATTACTAGCCCCCAAAGGCTCAGAGCGGCTGCAATTGCCATAATGAAAAAAGAGGTGGACCATTCGAGTTCGGTCATCAGCAACCAAGTCCCAACACCACCAGCAAAAACCAAACCGATCACGATCAGACCAACCGATTGGAAAAGCGTCAGTTTCTTTCCTCCAATAAGGAGTACTCGATTGAAGGAGCCCGTAGGGACCAACTTTGGGGCATCGTCGCGCCTGTTGAAACGTCGATCGTTACGCATGGCATGTATACAGTTCTAGTCATCACAGGTGATTCTAGAGTAGGCGGGAATCCTTGGCGAAAAATTCCGATCTTAACCCACCTGTACTCGGGAGCAAAAAGTATCCTGTTGCTCAGCTAGAGCCGCTGATGATGGAGAACCTAACAAGAACAGAGTCACATGCTCCGTTAGCGTTGAGCATGCTGTCACCGACAGGGCTCGACAAGTCCTCACACCCTTTTCGAAGCTAGCTGTTTTCCACAGCGCCCACCCAAAATAAAGTCCATTCCTGTGACATCCAACCTTTACTGAGCCAATAGAAAGTCCACACTGGAGGCATGCGCTCCATCCTCGGAGAACAAGACCGGCACAACTCAATGACGGATCGTCGCCCCGTTCTACCGAACGACAACTCCTTATTTACCAATATTTTACCCGTAAAATATTTAGAATCAATATTTTGCAATCCGTCGCAAAGCTCGAAATCCCGTAAAAGTATGAAAACAGGTGGCTTACGGGGTTTCCTGGAAAATCGGCCCACCCGACAATTCGACGCTATCTCCTTATTTTTGAATATTTTACCTATAAACCATTTGGAATCAATATTTTGCGCGGGCTCAAACGGGCCAAAACTTCCTAACCCAAATGGAATGAATATTTTGCGTAATTGGTACGAAAAACGAATGAGATCGACCTGCACCGCGGAACAGCCCTTAATAAAGGATCAGCCTTCCCACGCCTTCGACCGAGACACGGCCTCGTTCCATCGCTCGCGCAAAACTCGCGCTTTCTCTGGAGCCATCTGTGGTTCGAAACGGCGATCCCTGGCCGAACTTTCCTCCTGCCCGGCGGGCCAGAAATCGACGGCTCGGCCGGCGAGGTATGCCGCTCCCATCGCCGTCGTCTCCGTCACTGCTGGACGCACCACTGGCACTCCGAGTATGTCAGCTTGAAATTGCATCAGGCTATCGTTGGCGGCAGCGCCGCCATCCACGCGCAGCTCCTGCACCGCGTCGCCGGAATCGCGCCGCATGGCGTCGAGCAAATCCGCCACCTGGTACGCGATGCTCTCAACGGCCGCGCGCGCCAAATGTCCCGCGGAAGTTCCGCGCGTGAGTCCGAAAATCGATCCACGCGCATACGAATCCCAATGCGGGGCGCCCAATCCGACAAACGCCGGCACAAAATAAACTCCTCCGTTATCCGGCACGGATTGTGCGAGCGTCTCAACTTCTTCCGACTTGCGAATCAATCCCAATCCGTCGCGCAGCCACTGCACCACCGCACCGCCGACGAAGACGCTGCCTTCGAGCGCATATTCGGTCACGTCTCCGATCTTCCACGCGACGGTCGTCACCAGCCGGTTCGACGATGGCACCGCGCGGCGGCCTGTGTTCTGCAGCATGAAGCACCCGGTGCCGTATGTATTCTTCGTCATTCCAGGCTTGATGCATCGTTGTCCGTAGAGCGCCGCTTGCTGATCTCCCGCGATGCCCGCGATCGCAATTCCGTTGAGACCTTCGATGCCGCTTACGTTGCCGTATGTCTCGCTGCACGACCGCACCTCGGGCATCATCGACGCCGGAATTTTCAGCAACTCGAGCAGCTCTCGATCCCATGCCCCGCTGTGGATGTTGAACAGCATCGTCCGCGAAGCGTTGCTCGCGTCGGTAGCGTGGAGTTGACCCTGCGTGAGTTTCCAGACCAGCCATGTATCGACTGTACCGAAGGCAAGCTTTCCGGCCTCGGCAAGAGCACGTGCGCCCGAAACGTTGTCGAGGATCCACGCAATCTTCGTGCCCGAAAAGTACGAATCGATCAGCAGCCCCGTCCGTTGCTGGATGAGTTCACTGTGGCCTTGTTTGCGTAGCTGGTCGCAGACGTCCGCCGTTCGCCGGTCTTGCCAGACGATGGCGTTGTGCACCGGCTGTCCGGTCTCTCGGTTCCAGACCAGCGCGGTCTCACGCTGGTTCGCGATGCCGATCGCGGCCACGTCGCCGGGGCCGGCTCCCACTCGGGCAAGGGCTTCGAGTGCGACGGCGATTTGGGAGAAGGCGATCTGCTCGGGATTGTGTTCCACCCAACCCGGCTGCGGAAAGATCTGCTCAAACTCCTGCTGTGCCACCGCCCGCACTGTGCCGTCTTGATCGAACAGCAGAGCCCGCGAACTCGTTGTCCCCTGATCCAGCGCCAAAACGTATTTCACAATTCCTCCCCACTTCTTTCTACGACGGCTTCAGAAATCGTCGGATTCCGAAGTCGTAAATCGCAGCGCCCGCCAATCCGCCCAGCAACGGCGCGACGATCGGAATCCACCAGACATGAGTTCCGTCGGTGAGGCCGTTGTTTCGAAAACCAGCGACGACCGTAAACAGGCGCGGGCCAAAATCGCGCGCCGGATTGATCGCATACCCGTGCATCCCGCCGAAACTCATCCCGATGGCAACCACAACCAACCCAATCAGCGCGGGAGCAAGATTCGCTCCCGGCGGCATGTTGAATTCATCCGTGATCGCAAAAATCAGAAGCACGAGCAATCCGGTACCGATCAACTGGTCAAGAAATCCTGCCTGCGGTGTTCCAGGAAAAGCGGGGAAGGTGGTGAAGATGCCGGCCGTGTTTTCCAATCGAGGATCGGTTTGGTGAAACGCCGGCAGATAGTTCCAATAGACGAGTGCCGCAGCAGCGAACGCTCCTGCCGTCTGAGCGATCGCAATACGGAATGACTTTGCTCCACGGGAATTTTCTGAAGACAGCGACCGCCAATGTGACGGCGGGATTCAGATGCGCTCCGGAAATCTTTCCGGCGACGTAGATGCCCATGGTCACAGCCAAACCCCAGCCGAGCGTGATGTTGGTGAACCCGCCGTGAATGGTTTCGCCGGGATTCTTCGAGGGAAAGAGCACCACCATCGCCACCACTCCGATGCCGAACAGCATCAGGATGAAGGTGCCCAGAAACTCGGCGAGCAGTTCCGCCGTCAGAGTTGGCTTTGCGTTCATCGCATCCCTCAAATGACTGCGCTTCCGTGACCGCGAAGTAGTCTACCAAGGCGCGACAGACCGCGGTGCTTTTTCCGCAGCAGCATTCACTATCGCCTTCGGCGGCGGACACTGAAAGTAATGAAGATAAGGTCCATTCCCCCTTGACATTTCGGTGCAGGACCGTAAGATAGAAAAATAATTATTCAAATCAATGAATATTTATTCATTATGAATAAAACATTGCGCCAGCGGGCTGTCCTGGATGTTCTGAAGCACGGGTCCATCGCGAGCCAGGAGGACCTGCAGCGGCACTTGCGGAGGCGCGGATTCAAGGTCGGGCAGGCGACACTCTCCCGTGACATTCGCGATTTGAACCTTAGCAAGACGTCGCAGGGATATTCGTTGCCACACGGAGATGGCGGAGCCGGGATCGCGCTTCCCCCAGTTTCGCGACTGGTGCGCGAATTTGTTTTAGACATCCGGTCCGCGCAGAACTTGTTGGTCATCAAAACGATCGTGGGCAGCGCGCAACCGGTGGCGGCGGCACTCGACGAGACGGACTGGAGCGAAGTCGTCGGCACAATCGCAGGCGACGACACCATCCTTATTGTCTGTCCGGATAAAGATGAGGCCCGGACACTTGCGGGACGTATCGAGGAAATGCTGGGCTAATGGCCGGAAAGCTCAAAACCGCCGTGCTCGGAGCGACCGGCTATTCAGGGCTGGAGTTGACGCGGATTCTTCTGCATCATCCACGCCTGGCGAAGCCGGCGTTGTTGAAGCGGCAGTCCGACAACGGTGGCCCGGCAGATCTCGCCGACGTCTTCCCTGCTCTGTATGGGAATGGCGGTTATCCTTTGCACTCGCTGTCGTGGACGTCGCTCAAACAGCAGGGTGTGGAATTTTTGTTCCTGGCGACGCCACACGAGGTCTCGCGTTCGCTGGTACCAGAGGCGATCAGTCACGGGCTGCGGGTAATTGACTTGAGCGGCGCTTGGCGGCTGAAACAGGAGCAGCATCGTTCGATTTACAACTTCGAGGATGCCGACGCGGCCACAGCGGCGCAGTTGACCGACCGGGCAGTGTACGGGCTTCCGGAGTTAAATGCGGACCGCATCGTGGGCGCCGAGTTGGTGGCAAATCCCGGATGCTATGCAACTTCAGTAATCCTGGCGCTTGCTCCTTTGCTCAAAGCCGGAGTCGTCGATCGCAGCCGCGGGATTGTTTCGGATTCGAAGTCGGGAGTTTCGGGCGCGGGGAAGGAACCGACGGCCAAAACACATTTTGTATCAGTGGCGGATAACCTCTCCGCATATTCGGTATTCAATCACCGGCACACCGGCGAGATCGTGGAGCAGCTTGCATTATGCGCGCAGGAGTTGATCTTCACACCGCATCTGCTGCCGATACCGCGCGGCATCTTGTCGACGATCTATCTCCACTTGAGCCGGGAGATGGCGCCGCTCGAGGTGGAGTCGTGCTTCCGGAACTTTTATGCGGGAAAGCATTGGGTGCGGATTTTTCAGACGCCCAAGCTACCGCAAGTGCAGTTCTCGCTGCACACGAATTATTGCGATCTCGGTTTCTGTTTGGCGGAAGACGGACGGCGCCTCGTGCTGATCTCGTGCATCGATAATTTGCTCAAGGGTGCGGCGGGGCAGGCGGTGCAGAATCTGAATCTGATGAACGGCTGGGGCGAGGAAGAAGGACTGCAGTGACGATTGTGATCAAAATCGGTGGAGCAGCGCTGGAAGACGCGTCGGTTCTGCGCAAGTGTGCGCGGGCGATTGCGGAACTGGCACAGGATGGACATCGGGTGGCCGTCGTTCATGGCGGCGGTACCGCGCTGACACGCGTGCTTAAGCAATTGGGCAAGCAGAGCGAGTTTATTGGTGGACTGCGCGTCACAGACGCGGAGACGCGCGACGTAGCCCTGATGGTGCTCGGGGGCATGGTCAACAAAAAGATGGTGGCCGCAATCCAGGCAGCGGGCATGCCCGCGGTGGGGTTCTGCGGCGGAGACGGAATGTCGTTCCGCGCCCGCCGCAAGCATGTTCGTGGCAACGATCTTGGATTCGTAGGCGAGATTTGCTTTGTGGAACCTTGCTGGATCGAAGCTCTTTGGCAGCAGGGCGGAATTCCCGTGCTGGCATCGCTCGCGCTCGGTGCGGACGGCGAATATTACAACGTCAACGCTGACGAGATGGCTGCGGCTTGCGCGGCGGCCTGCCATGCGAACGCGCTGATCTTCCTCACCGATGTTCCGGGAGTGAAGGATGCCGAAGGCGTCGTGATCCCGTGGCTCAACACGAAACAGGCGCAAGATTTGGCTACGGGATCTGTGGTTAGCGGCGGAATGCTGCCGAAGCTCGCGGCTTGTGCACAGGCGTTGAAGCAGGGTGTGGGGCGCGTACGAATATTGCCCGCCGCAGAGGCGGAAGCATTACCGCAGTTTTATCTGACGAAGCTGAATTGTGGAACAGAGGTCACCTGCGCCTGAGCGCAGTGGAGAATGAAATTGAAGAATGAGGAGTTGAAGTTGACGAGTCCTTTACAGAACCGGGCACCAGTCGTGCCCCAAACATTTCCGGATGTATTCTGGTGCCCCGATCTGGTATCTACACGCGACCTCGGACCCCAGGGCGTTCAGGCAGTGCTGCACCTGGCCGAATTGATGAAGTCTCGCCCATCCGTATTCCAGCGATCACTTGCAGGGAAACAGATGGTTATGTTTTTCGAGAAGCCCTCCCTTCGAACGCGCGTGACGTTCGAATCGGCCATACTAAGCCTTGGAGGGACCGCGATGTTTGTCGATCAATCCAAGAGCCGACTGGATGCGCGAGAAAAGTTAAGCGATATTGCGCATAACCTCGAGCGCTGGATCGACGTGATCGTACTCCGTACTTTTGCACACGAAACGATTGAGGGAATGGCGAAGCATGCATCGGTACCGGTGATCAACGCGCTGAGCGATCTCGAGCACCCATGCCAGGCTCTTGCAGATTACCTCACGCTGCAAGAACGGTTTGGGGACGTGAAGAATATCACGCTGGCTTACGTCGGCGACGGCAACAACGTCGCGCATTCCCTGCTGTTAACTTGTGCGTGCCTGGGATCGTCGATCCGTATTGCGACGCCGAAGGGTTACACGTGCAACGCGGGGATTGTGGCCGACGCGCGCAAGATCGCGAAGCAAACCGGCGCGCAACTGGAATTTCTCACGGACCCCCATGCTGCGGTCGCAGGCGTCGATGCGATTTACACCGACGCCTGGGCCAGCATGGGGCAGGAAGATGAAGCTGCGGAGCGCGCGCGTATCTTCCAGCCGTATCAGGTCAACCGGGAACTGATGGCAGAAGCCGCGCCGCACGCGGCATTCATGCATTGCCTTCCGGCGCATCGCGGAGAAGAAGTCACCGACGAGGTGATGGACGGCGATCACTCTGTCATTTTCGAGCAGGCGGAAAACCGGCTGCACGTTCAAAAATCCATTCTTTATTTATTGCTGGGCGGCGCGGTGCGTCTGCCCGTAAGGAGCGCTCATGCCTGAGAAAGTTGTACTCGCTTATTCCGGTGGACTCGATACCTCGATCATCATTCCATGGTTGAAGGAAAATTATTCCTATGACGTGATCGCGATGGTCGGCGATGTAGGTCAGGGAGACGACATCGAAGCGGTGGTCGAGAAGGCGTATGCGACCGGGGCTAGCAAAGTGATCGTCGAAGACATGCGCGAAGAGTTCCTTACCGGATATGTCTTCCCTGCCTTGAAGGCCGGCGCGGTGTACGAGCATAAATATTTACTGGGAACTTCGCTGGCGCGGCCGGTGATTGCGAAGCACCAGGTGGAAGTGGCTCTGCGCGAGGGAGCGACTGCGGTGGCGCACGGATGCACGGGAAAGGGCAATGACCAGGTGCGGTTCGAACTCACGTATCAGGCACTGGCTCCGGAATTGAAGATCATTGCGCCGTGGCGCGAGTGGAACCTAAAGTCGCGGGAGGATTGTCTCGACTACGCCGAACAGCATGGCATCTCGGTGAGCGCGAGCCGCGAAAAGATCCACAGCCGAGACCGGAATTTGTGGCACATCAGCCATGAAGGCGGAGAACTGGAAGACGCGGGAAATGCTCCGTTGCCGACGACGTGGCAGATCACTCGTTCGCCGCAGGAAGCGCCGGATAAGGAAGAACAGGTCAGTATTGGATTCGAGCGCGGAGTTCCGGTGTCGGTAAACGGCATGAAGATGGACCCCGTGTCGCTGGTCGAATTGCTGAATGAAATCGGGGCACGGAATGCGGTGGGACGGATCGATCTCGTCGAGAACCGCTTCGTCGGAATGAAGTCGCGCGGATGCTATGAGACCCCTGGAGGCACGCTGCTGATTGCAGCTCATCGCGAATTGGAAGCGTTATGCCTGGAGCGCGACGTCGCGCATTTCAAGGAGCACATCGGCCTGAAGTATGCCGAACTCGTCTACTTCGGGCTCTGGTTCACGCCTCTGCGCGAAGCTCTGGATGCGTTCGTTGAGAAGACGCAGGCGGAAATGACCGGCAAGACTACGCTTTCTCTCTACAAAGGAAACGTTTCGGTCGTTAGCCGGGAGTCGGAGCATTCGCTCTATCGCACTGATCTCTCGTCATTCACGATGGGCGACAGTTACGACCAAAAGGATGCCGCGGGATTCATTCGCATTCTCGGTCTGCCGTCGCGTTCGCGTGCGCGGGCGCGTGTCGAGGTTACGCGATGAAGATGTGGTCGGGACGGTTCCGGCAACCACTGGACCCGGATTTCGAGCGCTGGCAGCGATCATTTGGCTTCGATCGTCGCTTATTGCGTTACGAAATCGCGGCCAGCGGAGCGCATGCGCGCGCATTGAAGAATGCTGGAATTCTGTCTGCCGACGAACTGATCAGCATTCTGCAAGGGCTGGAGCAGATCGGGGCGAAGGGTGCGGCATCGCCGTCCTTCCTTGAGGATAACGAGGCCGAGGATGTGCATCACTTCGTCGAGAAGCAACTTGTCGCTCTGATCGGCGAGGCCGGATACAAGCTTCACAGCGGGCGCAGCCGCAATGAGCAGATTGCGACCGACCTGCGCTTGTACGTGCGGGCGTCGATCGATGAATTGCGCGAGCAGATAAGCGAGCTTTGCGGGGTGCTAGCGGATCGGGCGGAACAGGCGGGTGACGCGGCGATGCCGGCATATACACACCTGCAACGAGCGGAGCCGGTTCTGGTCGGGCATTGGCTGCTGGCTTATGTCGAGATGTTTCTGCGAGACGCGAGTCGACTTGCGGACTGCCGCAAGAGGCTGAATGTGTGTCCGTTGGGGTCGGGTGCGGTAGCGGGCGCAACGCTTACTCTGGATCGCGCTCTGATGGCCGACAGCATCGGCTTTGACGCGCCAACAGCGAACAGCATTGATGCAACCAGCGATCGGGATTTCGCGGTGGAGTTTGTGCAGGCGCTTTCGATGCTGGCGGCGCACCTGAGCCGTTGGGCGGAGGAGATGATCCTGTTCTCCACGCAGGAATATGGATTCATCGGGCTTCCAGAAGCATATTCGACGGGAAGTAGCGCGATGCCACAGAAGAAGAATCCGGATCTGCTGGAGCTGGTACGGGGTAAGAGCGGACGCGTTATCGGCAATGCGGTTGCACTGATGACGCAAGTGAAAGGCTTGCCGCTCGCGTACAACAAAGACCTGCAGGAGACGCAAGAGCCACTGTTCGATTCCGCTGACACGCTGCTGTCGATGCTGCCTCTAGTCGCAGGGTGGATGAAGGCCGTGGAATTTCATCACGAGGTCATGCAGCAAGCGGCTGGATCGGGTTTCATGAATGCGTGGGCGGCGGCAACTTATCTAGTGAACAAGGGAGTTCCGTCGCGGCTGGCGCATGAGCGGATCGGAAAAGCAGTACAACTTTGTCTCGAGCGGAAATGCGAATTGCAGGAGTTGCCGCTGGCCGATCTCCGGGAGCTGAGTCCGGCGTTTGGCGAGGATTTCTACGAGTCGTTGACGCTTCATTCTGTACTCGCCGTTCACGATGTTCCGGGAGGCACAGCGCCGGCCCGGGTGCGGCAGGCCCTTGGCCTCGCCAGAAAGAAAATCGAGTCTCTTCGCGAGGAGGTCCATGCGCACGCGTAAAGCAATTTTGCCGGATGCACAAGATATTCACGAACTGATCGGGGCCTACTCCGGGGACGGCACACTTCTGCCACGAACGCTGCCGGAGATTTGCGAGAACGTCCGGGATTTTGTCGTGCTGGAAGACGAAGGACGCATCATCGGATGCGGCGCACTGCATCTCTATGGAACGCACTTGGCCGAGATTCGTTCGATCACGGTTGCGCCGTGGGCTCAAGGCAAAGGCGGAGGCGGGCGGTTAGTGAAAGCCCTGCTTGCCGAAGCGAAGAGGCACCGCGTGGACTGCATTTGTCTGTTTACACGTAAGCCAGATTTTTTTGGCGGGCAGGGATTTACGGTCGCGCAACGCGAGGATCTGCCTGACAAGATCTATAAGGATTGCCACGCGTGTCCGCGATTTCACTGCTGCGATGAAGTGGCGATGGTGCGGGGCGATCTGCCAAAGTTCGCGATCCTGCCGGAACCGGCAAACTGGGTGCAGTTGCAGTCGTGGGCGCCGAACGAAGAGCCGACGCGCTCCAGCTAAACTTTTACTCCAACGAAACTTTGATCTAGCGAAACTCTTGTGCTCCGTCTTCGGCGGAGCACAGATAGGTTTCCGGATCGATGCCGGTCGCTTTGCGATAGCGATCGGCGACCTGGGCGGCAAAGTCTTTCGCATTCTCCTCGCGAACCAGGTTCACGGTACATCCACCAAAGCCGCCGCCAGTCATGCGTCCGCCAATGAAGCCCGGCAGACCTTGCGCCGAATCCACCATCACGTCGAGTTCACGACAACTAACTTCGTAGAGATCGCGGAGGCTGTCGTGCGACTCGCGCATCAATTTCCCAACGCTCTTCAGGTCGCCTTCGGTGAGGGCGCGCGCGGCGTCCAGCGTTCTCTGATTCTCGTAGACGACATGAGTGCAACGCTTGGCGATCGTGGGAGGCAAATCTTTCAGGTGCTGCTCTAACATGGCTGGAGTGACGTCGCGCAGGGCGCGAATGGAAGGATCCCATTTCGCGAACAACCGCACTCCTTCTTCGCACTCTTCACGGCGTTGGTTATAGGCGCCCGTAGCATGATCGTGCTTCACCTTTGTATTGCAGACGACCAAGCTGATTCCGGCAGGAATGGGGACGAACTTGAATTCGAGCGAGCGGCAATCGAGAAGGAAGGCGTGACCTTTCTTGCCCATGCAGGAAACGAACTGGTCCATGATGCCGACACGAGCGCCGACGAATTCGTTCTCGGCCTTACGGCAGAGTTTGGCAACTTCGGGCAGAGGGAGGCGGGTGCCGTCCAGGCTCAGAAAGGCCAGGGCTGATGCCACTTCCAGAGCGGCGGACGAACTGAGACCGGACGCGACGGGGACGTCGCTGTGCACGAGAGCGTTAGCACCGACGAGGTTGCAGCCACTCTGTTGAAGCTCACGCGCCACGCCGACTACGTAGTCACACCAAGCGCCGACTCTCTGGTCCGGGAGTTCGGCGACATTAAATTCGAAAGCACCGGGAAATTCCTCGGATTCGATCCGCAATTTCTGATCCTGTTTCGGCGCGATCGCCACGTAGGTCGAGACGCCCAAGGCGGCCGGCATGACAAATCCGTCGTTGTAATCGGTATGCTCGCCGATCAGATTCACGCGGCCGGGGGCGCGAAAAATTCGGGGACGTTGACCGAACAATTTATCGAAGTGCTGAATGAGGTCGCGCGAGTTCATCCTTAGGGAATCCTGCAACAATTATTACTATATAAGCAATATGCAAAGCGCCTGGTAATTTCAGAGCTACGCGCGGATGCCCAGACAAAAGGGGTCCCGGACGTCGAGCACCAGGTCGGCTTCGGCATTCACGAAGGCGGAGCCTGTAATACTGGGGTAGACCTTGCCGTCGCGAACCGTGACGCTGCCCTCGAAAATGCTGCCGACAATACTTTCCTGCTTCCAGGTCTGGCCCTCGCGAATCTTTCCGTCCGCATAGAGGCAAGCCAGCTTGGCGCTGGTACCTGTGCCGCAAGGAGAGCGGTCGTAGGCTTTGCCGGGACAGAGGACAAAATTCTTGCTGTCGACAGACGGTTTGTCGGAAGTTCCGTAGAGCTCGATGTGATCGATCTCCTGATTGCCGGCGCCGGTGATTCCCTGCTGCCGCAGCGCCTGGCGGATGGCCCAAGTGAAGTTGGTTAGTTGTTCAATGTTTTGCAAGCAAAGTTCGATCTTGTGATCTCGCACAAGGAAGAACCAGTTTCCGCCCCAGGCTACGTCGCCATAGATCTTGCCGTAGTGGGGCACATCGACGGCGACGTTGGAGGCCAGACGATAACTGGCAACATTATTCACAGTGACTTTCCCATCGGGATGCAGAACGGCGCTGACCGTACCGACCGGAGTTTCGATGCGGTGCTCGCCCGGGTGGATCGCGGTTCATATAGGCGAGTGTCGCGACTAACCCGATCGTTCCATGGCCGCACATCCCTAAGTAGCCAACGTTGTTAAAGAAGATGACGCCGGCGGCGCAGGTAGGATCTGTGGGCTCGCACAACAGCGCGCCGACCATCACGTCGGAGCCGCGCGGTTCGTTGACAACCGCTGAGCGAAAGGTGTCGTGCTCTCTGCGAAAGAGCTCTAGGCGATCGGGCAGTGGGCCTCGGCCTAGATCGGGACCGCCGCTGACGACCACGCGCGTCGGCTCGCCGCCGGTATGAGAGTCGATGACTCTCACTCGCTGGTGTCCGCCTGTCATCACTTCTGTGGGATTCCTCTCATGGCCCAGAATTGATTGTACGATCTTGCATTCGTTTGGAACTGAGCCATTCGAGGCGATTCTAGTGGAGGTTTAGGTCGAGGTAGTGTCCGAAATTGGCGAGCGACACCTGATCTCCACCGGGGAGGTAGAAACCGAATTTTCCCAGCGACAAATTCACTCCCGGCTGCGTGCAGCGATCGATTACGACCCAGGCATCTCCTTGCCTGATCTGGTGGACAATTTCCGTCGGCGAGACGCGAATCTGCATCGTGCGAAAGCTTTTCTTCTCACCCTTGTGGGGAATTTTGATGTCGCTCATCCTATGGCCGTTTCTGATGTCCGAACGATAGAAGTTGTTTTCATCGATCTGAAACAGCTCAAGGTTGTTCGCATCGATGTAATCGACGACCCACTGCAGGCGATGGCCTTTGGTCAGCATCGCGGAAAAGACAAATGCGCCCGTGGTGGGCGTGACGCCATAAAGCACATAGTCTCCGCCCTTGCGCGTGAACGTTCCCTTGTCCTGTTTCCAACCAGCTGGGTCGTCCCACTTCGGCATTCCCTCTGGAGCGAGCGACAAGTCGAGCGTTCGAGACTGACCGGCGGCAATTTCCAGTGAGGAAGTACGCACGAGACCATCGGATGTGCGAGCCGCCAATGTGTAGGTTCCTGCCGACAAGTCGACTGGACCGCCGCTGCTTACCTTGATCGAGGCCTCTCCCTGTTTCGCCAGAGTAACTTGAGCGTCCAGGGGAGAGTAGGTGATCTTCAACTCGGCGGGCGCCACTTCGAGTGCCGTATCGGGGGCGGCAAGGTTGACCGGCGTTCCTTCGGCAAAATGTTTCTTGAACTGTTTCGATTTGAATCCGTCTTTGCGCAGTTCGACGACGCGATCGCCGGGCGCGATGCTTGCAAGGTTGAGGGTGCCGTCAGGTTGCACCATTCCTGAATTGATCTGGTCTATATAAACCGCGGCTCCCGGAGGGCCGCCCTGCAGATTGAGCGAGGCCATGTGCGGCACCGGGAGGAGCCCGAACACCAGCCTTCCTTGCTGGCCCTTGCGGATGCGGATGCGTTGTTCAGCGGGGTCCTGAAAGCCCGCCTTGGCAACTCGCACGACGTATTCCTTGGGCTCAAGATTTGGAATTCGCAACTGGCCACCCTGGGTCTGCTGGGGAAGTGCCTTGCCGTTGATAAATACTTTCGTCTTGTCCTGGCCCGTCACAACCACGAGAGTTCCCACATTCTGTCCGGATTCGACGAAAGCTGCCAGAGCTGGGGCCGCAGTTGCCTCGATGGACAGCTTGTATTCCTCCGAACCGAGCGTGACGGTCAACTCGTGAGGTCCTGCCGGGACCGACGGAAGGTCAGCACCCTCGGCGGGAAGATCGACCGCGGGTTGCCCGTCGAGGCTCAACTTGGCAGCAGAGTCGCTCGAATAGACGTGAACATGCTCGCCCATGCTACTGACGATCAACGCCAACACGCCCTTTGCCGCAACTGGGGTCTTGATGGAGGGCAACGCTCCGGCGGCGGACGTGAGCCCAACTTCGAAGCTGCCCGACGGACTGTCGAATTTCAGAGTGTGATCACCCGCGGGAACCTTATCCAGCAGCCACTGCGCGTCTTGCAGATCCGCAGGCGCTTGGTCATCGAATGACACCTTCCCGGCGGAAGTGTCAGCGGAAAGCTTCACCGAGGGAACGGCAGGCTCCGTAGGAGTGGCAACCGGAGCGGGTTGGAGCGGTGTGGCTGGTGGAGCAGACTCGGCGGGTTGTTTATGTCCACGGAAGAATAGTCCGATCACGATCAACAGCACAACAGCAACGCCGGCTGCGATGAATGCATTCCTTTTCTGGAAGCCTCTGCCTGGCTTGGACGCGGGCGGAGCTTCTTTCTGAACCGGGACTGCTTTCACCTTCGGACGTTCGACAGGCGCGACAGCAGCTGGCGAGGCTGGCGCCTCTGGCATTGCGGGAACCGAAGCACCCGCGGAACTCACGGGCGGCGGAACTTGCGCTCCGGCTGGATGCTCGATCGTAGGCGCGGCGGCAAACGACAATGTGGCGGCCGAAGTCGCTCCTTTGCTGCTTCCCGATCCAGTTACTCCCGGGAGATTCAGCTTCTGGAGAAGACCGTTGGCACTGGAGACGACTTCTTCGTCCTCGATGTACTTACCGGCCAACGCTCGCGCCTTCTCGGCGAGAGTGTGCTTCGTATCCTGATCTTGCGCGGCATCGGCTTCGCTGTCGAGGCGACGCAATTCCTCGAGATCCTTGCGTCGCGTCTGACGGCGTTGCACCTGGAGATCGCGCTGAACGGCATCGCGGATTTGGACCAGCCTCATCTCGCGCGGGTAAGACGATAATCCCTCTTCCACGCGTGAGAGAGCCGAAGCCAGATCTCCCGACGTTTGCAGCTTACGTGCCTGCGATACACACTCGCCGACAAAGGTCTCGCGCTTCTGATCGAGAATCAGGGTGCGCAGGGTCTTCGCCATGGGATGCGAAGGATTGAGATCGATCGCTTCCTTGGACAGCTTCTCTGCTTCCCGCCAATCACTTTCAACAACCGCCTGCGCCTGCTCAACCAGCGCATTAGCTAGCACGGCCCGGGCGATCGTATCGTTCTCGTCCAGTTCGTAAGCCTCGCGCAGGAGCGGAATTCCTTCCGAAGCTTTCGCCTGACCGCAAAGCTCCTGGCCTTCGGCCATTAGCTGTTGAGCTCGGGTCTTGCGCTCTACTCCCTGCTGCGCGTGTTTCTCGAGTTCCTGCAATTCTTCGTCGTTGGGAAACTCGGTAGCAGCGTTTTTCAGCAGCTCGAAGGCGCGGGCGAAGTCGCTGGAGTGCAAGCAATCATCAATCTGCTCGATCAGACGCGTCTTCGAGTCGATGCGTGCCTGCTGATCGCGCCTTTTCTGCAAGCGCTCGACTTCGAACTTGAGACCGGGATACTGGCTGTAGATGGTACGAAGAATCTCCCAGTCGTTGAGGGCATCGCCAAAGAGTGCCTGCTCCTCGTGAAGGTGCGCACGGGCGACGATGGAATTCACCAGATCGCGCTTGTCCTGTACCAGCCGCAAGGCTCGTTCGAAGTGCGACTCGCCCGGATGCTGATCCAGAGCTTCTCGGAGGATGCTTACACGCTTATCGAGGTCAGGCTCGGCTTCCACTTGCCGATCGACCTGGGCAATGAGAGCGGAGAGTTCCTGGCGCTGCTGCTCTTCGATGTCATAGCGGAGGGCCTGGAAGATCGCGTTCGTCGGATATTTGGCGAGGTACGCCTGGCAAGTGGAGAGCGCCTTTGAGAAATTGCGGTCGGAGAGTTGCTTCCGCGCTTCGGCGTACGCGGTATTCATCGCGTCGTGTTCGGAGCGTACTTCGTTGTAGAAGGTCTGATAACGTGCTCCGCTCTCGCGGTTCACCGAATCCGGAGCTTTACGGTCAAGTTCAAGCACAACGCCGAGCTTGGCGAGGGCGCTGCTGACATCACCCTTCTGCCACGCGTCGACCGCAGCCCGGTGAATGTTCTCCTTCTCCTGACGGACCTTCTTGTATTCCTGCTCCTGGCGATCAACCTCCGCCAGCAACTGCAAGGCTCGCGACTCCTTGGGACGAAGCTGCAGAACATTTTGCAAAGCTTCGCGCGCGTGCGGGTAGGCGTGGTTGTCGATGTGTTGACGGGCCAGGCGATACCAATTCTCGATTTGGCGTTCGCTGCGCCGATTCTCGATCTTGCTCTTGAGCGCCAGCGCGGTGGCGTTGTCCGGCTCGATTTGCAACGCTTCCTGCAACTTCTGCAGAGCCAGCGGATCCTCTTCCTCTTCGAATCGGGCGCGGGCCGTGTCGAGCAACTGAGCGAGCGTCTTGCGTCGCACGGTGCTGTCTAGCTGGCGACGAAGAGAACCGATGTCGGCGTCCATGTGGCCTTCGGCTTCGAGCTCGCCCAAAATCTCTCCCGCGAACTGCAAGTCGCCGTCGGCGAGAGCCTTGGTGGCACGCTGCAAACGAGGACGCGTTCGCTCGGGATCGAAGAATTCGATGCTCTCGTTGCGCAGAGCCTTTCCTAACGTGTCACCGAACTCGCGCACGCTCGCAAAGCGGTGCCAGGCTTGCTTTGCCATCCCTTTATGGACGACGCGGCTGATCGATTGCGATACCGCAGAATTTACTTCAGAGGCGGGTGGAGGAATCTGGTTCAGAATCGCTTCGACGACTTCGTCGGCCCGAGCGCGTTGAAATGGATGCCGGCCGGTCAGCGCCTCATAGCAGACAACACTCAGCGAGAAAATGTCGGATGCAGGAGAGAGCGGCTTCAACTGGATCTGCTCAGGAGACATGTAGAGCAGAGTCCCCTTCTGCGCCCGCGTGGTGTGGGTGTCGGCCATATGAGCCACGCCGAAGTCGATGATCTTGACCGAGTCGTCTTCCATCACAAAGATGTTGCTCGGCTTCAGATCGCGATGAACCAGTCCGCGCTCGTGCGCCGCCTGCAAACCGCGGCAGGCCTGAGAAATGATTTCAACGGTGCGTTCGACCGTGAGGCGGTGGCTGGCTTTACGAACAAAGTGATCGAGGGTTGAGCCCGGCAGGAGCGGCATGACGAAGTATGGTTTCCTCTTGCCTTCGTCTTCGAACTCTCCAATATCAAAGATTTCGACGATGTTGGGATGGCTCATCGAAGCCAGCACATCGCATTCTTTGTAGAACAACTGCAGGGAGGCTGGATCGGGGATGTCGAGGATCGTCTTGACGGCAACTTCGCGGCGGACGACGGTGTCGTAGGCTCGATAGACGAGTCCCATTCCACCCTGGCCGAGGATCTCCCTCACTTCGTAGCGGCCAGCTAATTTTTTCGGCGATCCCCCGGTGTCCATGGCGCGCCCGCTCTTCGGGGCGCAAGCATTTTATATGATTTTTGCTCGAACGTATCGTGAGTTTTGGGGTTCCCCGAAGCCCTGAAAAGCCCGATTGGCGGCCATTTTGGAGGGTATCGGGCGTTAGCGTACGCCGTCAGGCATTGCCTCGCTTGGAGGTTGTTACGTCGAAGCCTATTGCCGTTCCTCGCCTGTCGGGTCGAAGCGAACTCCTGCTACGAGCTTTCCGGAGGCGAGGAGTTCACGGATTTCCGCTCGATTCGCTCCGGCTTGATCGATCGCAGCGGAAAGGCACCCGAGGGCGCTGGTCAGCGGCGTCCCTTCTGGCAAACGAAAAATCCATGGGATATTCGTGGAAGTGAGAGTGCGATCCGACGATATTGCTACCACGGGAACAAACGCCTTGACCGCGATCTGCTCAGCCAGATGGCTGGAAGGGCGATCGAGGGAAATCAGAGCGAGGACGTGATCCTGATACACGGCCTTAACAAGATCGCTGGAGGCTTTGCCCCAGGAGGTCTGGGACGGAATCGCAATCAAGGAGTAATGCTTTGGGCCCGAGTTCAGCGAAGCCACGAGGCGAAACATTTCAGGAGAGCGTATGGCGGCTTCCGCGTTTGGACCGAATACGCCGATCCTCAGATTGGTTGAATTTTCAGTGGACGTGGGCGGACCGGTGTAAGACACGCCATTCTCGCCGACTCGAGCGTAAGGCTTCTCCATGGTGATGCGGCGGTAATCGATCTGACCGTTGTGGACGTGACCGAGAAAGAGCGGCGCTATGTTCTTGCAGTTGGGATCAAAGACCATGTCGCCAGTGACACCCTTGTAGCTGGTTAAGCCGGTGAGGGCGTCGCGGATGCGTCCTTTATTCAGACCGGCGCGGCAGATCGCGTCGAGAAGGATGCGCATCTGATCGTAGGCGAGGGCAGCGAAGTGATCCGGTTGTTCGTGGTACCGCGCCTGGTAGCGGGAAACGAAATCGAGCCAGAGCGGATCGTTGCGTGTTGGATCGTAAGGGTAGACGGCTTCGAAACCTTCCGCCGCAGGTCCAGCGAGTTTGATGAGTTCGTTCACCCAGGGTACGATGGCTGCCGAAGACGCGCTGCTTCATGCCGAGTTCCTGCATTTGCTGCAGGATCATGGCGGCGGGACCTATGTCGGTCCAAAGAACAATGGCGTCGACGCGGGAGTCTTCGATGACTTGGAGCTGGCGCCGAAAGTCTGTATCGCCGGGGCCGAATTTCTGCTCGATCACAACCGGATGACCAAGCCTGCGCGAAGCGTCGCGGAATTTCGGAACTCCGAAGCGGCCGTAGCGGTCATTCACACGAAGGAGTGCCACACGCTTAAACCCAAGTTCGGTGTAGATGTGGCGCGCGAGCGTGTAGCCCTGGAGGCGGTCGTCCTGAATCACGGTGAAGTGCCAGGGGATGATGGTCTCGGGGATCGTGGGATCCGTTGATGCGCTGTTGACCAGGGGTGTTTCCGCCTTCAGCGTGAGGCGAAGAGCGATGTGCGTAGATTCGGAGCTGATGGATCCGAACATCGCCCAGACTTTGTCGTCGTAAATCATTCGGACGGCGTCGTTCGAAGCTGCACCCCATATCGCGGAATCTCTTGAAACGCCCGCAGCAGCCGCGGCGCTGTTCTGCCAGTTGTCATAGTCGTTGTGGGTGATGAGGCGAAATGGCTTGCCGCCGTAGCCTCCGCCGGTATTGACGTCGTCAATGGCCATCTGCGCGCCGTTGAGCATGCGATTGCCAAGCACCTGTTCGGGATGGTCATAGAGCGGCGCGAGAAAGCCGATCCGAATTTCGCTCAGCTCTTTGAGGTCAGGATCGGGGATGTCGCGGGCTGCACCGTTGTATTCGACGAGATCCTGGTAGTACTCGTAGTAAGGAGTCGTGAACTTTGAAAACGGACGCAGATCCTCCGGCGCTCCAGTGTAGGGCTTGAGCGACCGGGAAACCGGTGGGCCCGGAGGATTCTTGCCACAGGAACATGGCGCGGATGTCTGGGCCCACGAGATTGACATCATTATGGCGGCAACGACTGCAACAGACACGACGCGCATGGATCGGCTCCTTCTTACTCCGAGGTGGCTTCCCGCCGGAACATGGCGATAGCCTCGATCTCGATCAGAAGATCGGGGCGGCAAAGAATCGCCTGAATGCCGGTAGACGCGGGCAACGGGTCGAGTCCTTGCAGTTTGAAGAAAGCGGTACGCTCCTCGTTGAATGCCGGATAGTCGCGCTCGATATCACGCAAGTAACACGTGGTGCGAACGATGTCGTGCCAGGTTGCACCCTCGGCTGCGAGAAGCTTGGTGATATTTTCGTACGTACGCTGCAGTTGGGCGCGAAAATCCCCGACGTGGACCGTTCGGCCAGCCTCGTCAATGCTGGCCGTTCCGGAGATCAGCAGAATGATGAGCCCGTTCAGGTCGATCCGCATGCCGCGGGAGAAAGCGCTTCCGTAGTCGTAGGCTTCGTTTAATGTTTTGTGATTGGTAATCGCCCGCTTCACAACCGGGGCTGTGACCACTTCCGCTAGTAATTCCTGAACATTCATAAGAATGGCTCCTGAGTATGATTACTTCTTCCCTTTTGCTTTCTCTGTGCTGAAGACGCCGGCAATTGCTACAGAATTCTTTTGACGAATGCCGTGGCTCAATCCTTTAGCCGTGGCCACCCAGATGTCGTCGCCCTGAAAGTCGACACCGAGGATGTAGTTGTGAGCAGGCGCGCTTTGGACCGGAATTTTCTTGATCGCGCCCGCTACATCGCGTAGCAGCATTTCTGGTTTATGCGTGTCGAGCGCAGGGCGATAGACGGCCCAGTTTGTGCCGTCGTAATACGCGAGGCCCTTGTCGGTGGAGAACCAGGCACGATTAGCGTCGACGCCCCTGATCTGGCTAATAAAGTTGCTTGGCAAGCCGCTGTCTTTCTGCAGGAAGTTGTGCCAATAGCGGCCGTCGTAACGGCTCGCGCCGAAGTACGTGGCGATCCAGACGATCTTATCGACATAGCTGACAGAGGTTGTGATCTCGTGGATCAGCCCTTGATCCTTCATCACGACCATCTCGGTTTCACCGTCGGGGTCGTTGTAGTCTTTCCAACGCTCGGTCTTCTGATCGAATTCGAGGACTCCACCTCCCCAGACCGCGTAATAGACCTTGTCCTCGGCGGGACTGACGGAGTACGTCCATATTTCATACATTGGTGTGTTGCGATTGTTGAAGAGCGACCACTGTCCGGTACGAGTGTTCAGGCGACTGGCACCGGCGGCGGTTGCGGTCCAGACAAAGTCACCTTGCACGCCGACTCCGTAGACGATATCGTTGCTCAGGCCAGAATTCAGTTGCGTGAAGGTGTCGATGCGTCCGGCGGAGAGACGACTGAGGCCGCCCATGGTTCCTGCCCAGACATCGCCGGTATGCGGATCGAGCGCGAGGGAGAGCACCGCCTGATGAGCCAATCCATCTGCGGGACGGAAGACTTTCCACGCACCGTTTTCGTAGAGTCCGAGACCGTTGTCTGTGCCGGCCCAGATCCGCTTTCCGTCGACGAGCACGCAGTAGACGTGATTATCAGGAAGGCCATTTGCGGCAGTGAAGTTTTCCCAGCGGAACATCGGCATGTCTTGCGCGGTGGCCGCGAAGCATAGAACGATAAGGACGACGAGTAGCTGCATCGTTGTCCTCGCGAGATCCTTCGCTCCGCCTGAAAAGCGGCTCCGCTCAGGATGATGCACGTGTTTTGGTTTCGTTTTCATAGCGTCTTCAGGTACTCGATGAGATCGTTCAATTCATCTTTGGTCAGATCGTTGGTGACGCCGTGGGTATCTTTCGGATTGAATACAGTCCAGATTTCTTCGAGCGAGCGCGCAGAGCCGTCGTGCAAGTAGGGCGCGGAATAGGCCACGTTGGAAAGCTGGGGAACATCAATGATCGGGGAGCGATCAGTCGCCTTGCCGGAACCGACGTCGATTTGTTTCTGGTTCGTATATTTCGGTCCGCTATGGCAGTACGTGCACTGATTTGTGTCTGGAATCGTATGACCGTTCTTGGATTTCGTGCGCTCAAAGATCGCCTTCCCTCGTTCCTGTGCGGGTGTCAACTCACCCTTGGGCGAGCGGTATCGATTTGGGCGGTAGGGCAACGCGTAGACAAATGTGACGACGTCCGTAAGTTGCTGCTGCGTGAAACTCTGCGAGCGGAAGAAGAATTTTTCGGTGCGCGGACCGCACTCCGTTGGCATATCAGGATTACCGCCATTCCACTTGAAGGGCTCGGTTCCCGCAAGGTTCTCAAGAGATCGGTTGTCGACAATGTCTTTTCCGAAACCGTCGGGCTCGAGATCCCACTGAAGGCCATCGATGGTCGAGTCGATATGGCAGTTCGAGCAGCCGAACTGGCCTTGAAACGCGAAGTCAGCCGTGTAGAAGAGGCGTTCGCCGCGGCGAAGGGCATCGATATTCTTTGGACCACCGAGATCGATCGTCGAGAGAACTTTTGCAGCGCTCGTATCGATGACGGAGATGGAGTCGTCGAGCCGATTGACTACATAGAGGAGCTTGCCATCGGGAGATAGCGCCAGGCCACGAGGATTGCGGCCAACAGAAATTCTTGAAGACACATAATCTGCCGATGCCGATAGATCATTGACGAACGGCTTACGACGAGTCTGGGCGGTCTTCAGCAGCCGCGGGATGTCGATTACCGTGACACTCTGCGATCCTGCGGTTGTAAGAAAGATCTTTGATTTGTTGGGGGAGATTGCCACGCCCCAAGGCATGGCATAGTAACGGTCCAGTTCATCGAGCGGGATTTGAACGACGCTGCCGACATCCTGACCAAACAACGTAAGCGAATCTGTGAAGGCCCATCCATGCTCGACGTGGGCCAAGGGGATCAGGTTCTTGGGCTTGAGTTGCGCTGCGACTCCGAGCCTGCCATCGGCCGAGACCGCGACGTGAAAGACGCCTGCCACGTTGTGCAGCGATTTACGGTCGACTACGGTCTGGCTCGTCGTATCGATGACCGTGATTTCCGAGTTCGGTTCCGTGCGGAAAGCGCCCGGGTTCGGATAAATGTGCGTGCAGAAAATCTGTTTTCCATCGGCAGATAAGGTCAGATAGCTGGCGCCACGACCGGCCAGAAGGCGTTTGGTCTCCTCGCCTGTCTTGAGATCGATCAAGGACACGTCGCTACTGAGACGATTGGCGACGTAGAGCGCGTTGCGCTTACTGTCCAAGACAACTCCGGATGGCTCCGGTCCAGCAGGCAAGGTTTGAACAACTTCCAAAATGCTCGTGTCGATGACAGAGACTGTGTCGGACCACGCGTTCGTCACGAAAAGACGGCTTCCGTCTGGAGACGACGTGATCCCACGCGGAATGTGGCCGACGGGAACGCTTTTCGTAACTTCGCCCGAAGCAGCATCGACAACCCTCACCTCGTCGCTGTCCTGACAGACCACGTAAAGCAGACGTCCATCGGGGGAGAGAGTGATCTCGATCGGGGACAGGTAACGTCCCTTCGGAAGTATCGGAGACTGCTTCGGTGCAGGCCTGGCGGCGATCACCAGCAGAACTACAGCAAAGATTCCTGCGAGCTTCGCCAAACGCCGAAAGCTTGAATGGGGAATCCCGACCTCTCGCGCCTTTGATGGGCGAGAAGTGGGGCATTCGTCGAAGATTCAGGCGGGCAGACATTTATGGCTCCTCCACGGTGAGGATCCGGTCGATGGGCGGATTTTCCAGCACCTGCTGCTTGACCGCTCGGCCAGTGGATCGTGAGCTTGTCTGCCTTTGAAGTTGACCCCAGGCCGAAATGGATTCGGCCATCGTCTTGCGAAAGATAGCTTGATCCGGCAACACGCTCGGCGATCTGCTTGCGTCCACCGGCGAGCAACTCCAACCGCGCGCCGATTCCGTCGCGGTTACTCTTCTTCCCTTTCAATTTCACGGTCAGCCAGTGATTGCTGTTCTGCGTGACGTTGTGGAGCAGAGTTGCGGGCGCGCCCAGATTGACGACAAACGCATCGATCTTGCCGTCGTTGTCGTAGTCGGCGAAGCAGGCGCCACGGGAAACTGTTTTCACATCGAGCACCGGCCCGGCTTCGCGCGATACATCAGCCGAACTTTCCGTTGCCCAGATCCGCGAAACAGAGACTGCTCTTGCGGGACAAGATGAATCAGGCCGCCGTGGAAAATCAGGATGTCGAGCCAGCCGTCGTTATCGAAGTCATAGATGCCGCTGCCCCAACTCACATATTGCGCCGTGGCCTGCGAAATGCCGGAACTAGGACCGATGTCTTCGAATCCGTTGGGCCCTGCGTTGCGCATCAGGCGGTTGTATTTGGAGTCGGTGACCAGCAGATCGAGACGGCCGTCGCCATCGATGTCGGCGAAGACTGGCCCCATTGCGGATGTGCTCTCACCATTCTGGCCGTAGGCAACGCCGAGATCGCCAGCAACTTCCTCGAAGGTTCCGTCATGCTTGTTGTGAAAGAGGAAATTTTCCGTTTTGTCGTTGGCAACATAGATGTCGGGATATCCATCACCGTCGTAGTCGGCCGCTGTCACGCCCATGGTGCGGCCCTTGTATGCACCAATGCCGGATTTATCCGTGACGTCAGTAAAAGTTCCGTTGCAGTTGTTGTGATAGAGACGGTTGGTATCGCCGGCGTAATCGAGCGGGCCGGGATAGTTGTCGGCAGGATAGAAGTTGCGGTACTTGGGATCGAACTTCACGTACCGGCCGATAAACAAGTCGACGCACCCATCGCGGTCATAGTCGAGCCAGGCGGAACTGATCGACCAGCCATCGACATTGATTCCGGCTTTCGCGGTTACGTCTGTGAATGTTCCATCACCGTTGTTGTGGTAGAGAATCGCTTTGCCGTAGCCGGTGACGAAGAGATCGACGAAACCGTCGTTGTCGAAATCGGCTGCAATCGCCGCAGTCCCATAAATATTCGCGGCGACGCCAGCCTGATCGGTTACATCGGTGAAGGTTCCGTCACCATTATTGCGGTAGAGGTGGTTGTGCGGAGGAGTCGCCGGTTGCTGCTTGAGAGGGTATGGGTGCATCCCGTCTTCAAGAGGCTTGCCGCTGGCTACATAGAGGTCGGGGAATCCGTCATTGTTGTAGTCGAACCAGACGCATCCGGAGCCGGTGCTCTCAAGAAGCGAGCCTAGCTTTTGGGCGCCAAAACTGTGGGTGAACTGGATGCCGGATTTTGCGGTGGCATCTTCGAACTGGATTGGGCTTGCTGTGGGGTTCTGCGGAGCTTGCGCCAGTAAGGAGGACGAAAGAAGAAAGAGTATGAAGAGTCGTGGCATCAAGCTAGTGTCCTCCCGAAGCGTTTTGTGCAGATGCGCCGGTCATGTCCGCTGGGATCGTTGATTTCAGCAAGATCATCGGTACTGCATTCTCCGGTGCGGTTTCGGGACCGGCGTGGCATCCTACGCATCCACGTTGCTCGCCCCGGCGCATCCAGAAGAAGCCCGCTTCGCGTTTAAGAGTCTTGCCCGCCGCGTCTAGAAGCTCAATCTGCAACGGCTGCTCCGTTGGAACTTGGACGAAGAACGATCCATCGCGCTCGGCCGGTGCGGTTCCGAGCAGCTTTGTCTTGCCCGCACCATCGTGTGTGTAGAGCTTCATATTGCGGATGGAACCGGGAGCGAATTCGTACTTCGATGTGTAAGCATTCAGGCAGAGCAGGTTGGCATTCGGCCAATCGTGCAATCCGGATGGATGCCGATTGGGAATTGCGCGCGGAGCCAGCAATACGGGCTGGACGAGATTGACGCCTGGCTGGGTTTGTATGGGCTGAAGTTCAGAGGCGCCCGGCGTCCAACGCATCAATTGAAACGTATCCTTCGCATCTCTACGCCAGGAGAGAAGCCAGTCGCCGTCCGCAGTCTCGGCAAGGTCCCCGGCATATTCCCCGGCAGGGGCAGAGATTTTAATTTCTTGAGCACGGGCCGAGGTGAATCGGGATAAGCCCTTCGCAGAAGCGAAGACGATGTCTCCCGAACCGGTCTGTCTGCCCGAGTGGCGGGCTCGACCATGATCGCAGCGATAGGACTCGACGCCGCTGCCGTCGGAGTAGACGGTATAGATCTCCGGCACGGACTCTGTTCCGAGTGGGTATCCAGCTTCGAACAGAATTCGACCATCATGAAGAACGTCGGTTGGAAGAGTGCTCGCCGCGCTGTATGTCAGGGCAAGGGGTTTTCCGCCTGCCAGATCTACGACCTCGATGACAAAGCGTCCGGAAATCTTTCGCGCATAGACCACACGATCGTCGGGCATGTAGAACGGACGAATGCAATCTTCGGATCCTGAGGTAACGCGACGTGGATCACCGCCCGCGAGAGCGATCTCCCAGATTTGCCATGGATCGCTGGCGTGAGGCTTGCCGGCGAACAGAGCGCGCTGGCCATCGAAGGAAACTGCGGCATCAGCGGATGCCACGAATGTCGGGACGAGTCTGTGCTGGCCCTTCTGATCGTGCACAAAGACAGCGGCATCCGGACTGAAGCGGTCGGCTCCATGCATCCAGGCCAGGGAATCGTAATTCCTCGCTATTGTGTACAGGAGAATCGATCCATCTTTGGCGTTTCCGGCGTGGGTCGTGAATCTTGCCGGACCGATCACGAGTAACAAAAGCAGACAGCCTGCGAGGATGCCCAAAGAGAGCAACCGCTTGCGTGCAATGGTCACAGTGGCTAAAGCCCTCAAAGATTCGCAGCACCTTTCGCGGCCCTGAAGGGCCGCTCTTCCACGAAATAAGGGGCCGGGCAGCATTAGTCGGCTCCTCCTGCGGCGATGAGTTGAGGACGGAGTTGCCGAGAGTGGTGCTGAAGATCCAGGTACGGTTGAAGATCATCCATCATGTGACGGAACTCGCCGAAGGTGAGCGATTGATTTCCGTCACTGAGAGCTTTTTCTGGTTGGGGATGCACTTCCACGATCAATCCGTCCGCGCCGACCACGACGGCGGCGCGTGAAAGTACAGGAACAAGGCTGCGTACTCCTGCGGCATGACTCGGATCAACGATGACGGGCAGATGCGACACCGTCTTCAACACTGGAACGGCGGCGATATCGAGCGTGTTACGAGTCGCGGTTTCGAAGGTGCGAATTCCGCGTTCGCACAGGATGATTTGAGGATTGCCAGCCATTGCGATGACCTGGGCCGAGCGCAAAAGCTCTTCAAGCGTCGCGGTCATGCCACGCTTCAACAGAACGGGAAGTCCGCACGCTCCGAGGGCTTCGAGGAGAGCGTAGTTCTCCATGCTGCGCGTGCCGACTTGCACGATGTCGGTGTATTCCGCGATCACATCGACATCTTCCTCACTCATGGCTTCGGTGACGATTGCGAGTCCGGTTGCCTCGCGAGCTTTTCTCAAAAGCTTGAGACCTTCGACGCCAAGTCCCTGGAAGGCATAAGGGGAAGAGCGAGGCTTGTAAGCTCCTCCACGAAGGATTCGCGCACCCGCTTCGGCGACAGCTTCCGCAGTTTGCAGGATTTGGCTTTCGGATTCGACAGCGCACGGACCCGCCATCACGACGAAATCGTTGCCGCCAATCTCAATGTCCCGCACCTGCACCACACTGCGAGAACACGTGTCGGTTTTGGCGACAAGATCGAAACAGGAGAACTGTCCGTTCCACTTGGGATTCATGAGCGCGGCCATTCTAGTAATCCGCAAACTGCAAATCACTAGTAAGAAACTGCTAGAACATGCGAAACAAGCGCATAAACACTGGTCAAAACGATAATCAGCGAACGCTATCTCCTTTGTATCGATGCAGAAGGGAGATGCTCGTGATTGAGATCACGCTTCTGCGAGACGGAGCGCACAAGATTGAGTTTTCTTTCACCGCGATTGATTTTCAATTCCGCGGTTGAGGCCGAAGCGACTCGTTCAGCGACTGGTGTGCGCTTGAAGCGCGGCGAAATCCCTCAGAATGATTTGATCAGCAGTCCTCGTGTAGGAAACACCGACAGCATTTGTTGGGAATTCCGACGCGCGCAGTAACCAAATCCACGTCAAGCTGTTGAATTCACATGATGGCTGTTGACGTGCATTTGAAGAATTGGCCGACGCTTCACCGGCAGGAGGTCAATCGATGGCTGGAGAGAATTGGACCATGTGGCTCAACATCACGAACTTCGCATTAGGACTCGTAACTCTGGTGGCGCTTCTCGTTGTGTTTCTCGCGGTCGGCTGGGATCTGATGGCGAGCAAAGTGAAACACGCGAGAGCGGGAATTGATCTGCGAAACATCGACGCAGAACTGCAGGCGATGTTGCATGGATCGCACAGCCTGTCGGTTCCGGGACTTGGACTGACGATGGCAGATGGAGGCGAGAAACTCGAACCGCCGAAAGATGAAGCCTCCACGAAGAAATCGCAGGAGTAGGTTATGGCCTGCCCATGTCTTAGAGAAGGTCGAGCGCGATATTGCCACGCGGCGCCGGTACGCAAGCTGATCCTGGATGGACCGGGAGCAACCGACGGCGGCCGCTGTGCTTCGCCGCGATATCGCACGTGCGAGCTGGCTGCAAAAGATGGACCGGAACTCGATCGCTGCCCGCATTTGGAAGAAATCCGGGTGCAATATTGCGGCGTTTCTCCGATTCCGAAACTCGTCCCCTTTAGCGATTCGCAACTGTCGAGCTGCACCAGCGACAACTATCGCTATTGCGACTCATATCTGCACCTGGCACAACCGCACGCTACTAAGGCGCCGGCTAGTCTTCTCTATACGCCGAATCATTTCTGGCTGGATGCCGAGGAATCTGGTCTATGCCACATCGGCATCGACGGTTTCGTCGCGGATATTGCAGGAAGCATCGACGGCGTGACATTCGTTACAGCGCGCGGCACTCACTGTCCTGCTCTGGCGTTGACCATTCATGGAGTCGAGTGGCCAATGAGCTTTCCGAATCCGATGATGATTCAGAAGGTGAACACGCGGCTGCGAAGCGATCCCCACCGGTTGACTGCCGATCCTTACGGGGCGGGATGGTTGTTTGAGGGGTGGGAAGTTCCGGGGAGAACCCGGATCGGTCTCATTTCAGGAGCACAGGCAGACGGGTGGCAGGCCGAGGAGCGCGAGCGCCTAACCCAGGAAATCCACGAAACACATGCACCGGGTTGCGACGGCGGCTCACCAGTCCGTGGGGTCGCACAGTTTCTGTCGCGGCAAGATCTGGTTTGCCTGTTTCAACACTTTTTCTCCAAGACGACCTGGACAGCGGAGAAATGAATATGCGCCGAAACCTTGTCGTCTTCTTATTTGGTCTCGTGGTCGCCCTCTTTGTCGGGTGGGTTGCCTTTCCGCAGGCCCTTTATGTGAAGAAGCATCAGCCTCTCGATTTTCTTCACAAGACGCATGCGGAGAAATCTGGCGTTGCCGATTGCAGCGAGTGCCACACGATCCGCGAGGACGGCACATTCGCGGGGTTACCGCCCATGGAAAAATGCGCCGGCTGTCATTCGGACCGGATCGGGGAGAGCAAAGCCGAAGCGACACTGGTGAACGACTACATCAAGACCGGACATGAAACTCCGTGGCTGGTGTATTCGCAGCAACCGCCCAATGTCTGGTTCTCGCATGCGATCCATGTGAAACGCGCCAAGCTGACTTGCACGGAGTGCCATGCGGCCTATGGTGAGTCCGACCAGGTGCGACTCTACGAGGTAAACCGCATTAGCGGATACAGCCGCGACATCTGGGGACACTCAATCTCGCGGTTGCGACGTGCTCCGCACGAAGGCATGAAGATGAGCGACTGTGAAGGTTGCCACGCGAAACACAACGTCGAAGTCGGATGCCTCGGCTGCCACGAATGAAGGGAGCAGCATGAAGTTCACTCGAAGAGATCTTCTAGTATGGGGCGCGGGAGCAGCGGCAGGTCTCGTGGTTTCTCCAGTGCCGTGGAAAGTGCTGGACGACGTTTCGATCTGGAGTCAGAACTGGCCATGGATTCCGCAACCGGCGCGTGGCCCTGTCGAAGTCAAGCAGTCCTTCTGCACGCTCTGCCCAAATGGATGTGGCTTGCGGGTAAGAATGGCCGGAGGCTGGCCAGTCGGTGTCGCAGGAGTCAGTACTCACCCCATCAGCCGCGGAGCTCTATGCCCGCTCGGATTTGCCGCACACCAACTCAACTGGCATCCGCGGCGGCTGCACGCCGCACAGCATCACGGAGAGCCTTCATCGCTGTCTGAGGCTCAAGCTGCGTTTGCGAAGGCCTGTGGCGAGGGTTCAATCGTAATCATCGATGGCTATCCCGGGCGCGCAGCGTCGTCCGTTCTCAAAACATTTGCTGAGAAGCAGGGCGGAACTTATCGCGTCGTCACAAGTTCGGAATCGCGGGCGCTTGCACCCTACGAGGCGTGGACTGGCGTGCCAAATTCGTCGCTGGGATACGATCTCGAAAATGCGCAGACCGTAGTGAGCTTCGGCGCTCCTATGCTGGACGGATGGGGAACGCCCGGCCGCTTCACGCGGCTCTGGGCCGAGCGAGCCGGCGGCATGACCGATCCGCAACTCCGTCTCATTCAGATTGATTCATCCTTTTCGCGGACGGCGGCGCGTGCATGGCAATGGGTGCCAATTCGAGATGGGTCTGAGTCCGCACTGGCTTCGGGACTGGCTCGTGTGCTGCTTGAACAGAAACTGGTTCCAGCACACGGCCCGATCCCGCCTATTGCGCTTTCAGAAGTCGCGGCCCAGACAGGGCTGTCGGCCGATGCGATTCAAGATCTAGCGCGCACGTTTGTGTCACATCTCCCAGTGTTAGCGATCGCGGGCGACAACGACCCGGCAATCGCGGCTTTGAACATTGTGCTGGGATCGGTGGGCGCGCGCGGCGGAATCGTACGCAGATCGAAGAACGCTGAGTCTTATGTTGCAGCCGATGCCGACATCCCCAATGCACGCGCAGTATTGATTGACGGCAGCGTGCCTTGGGATTTTGCCCCCCAGACCGAGGCCGAGGTCTTTCGCTTCGCTGCCTGGGATGGCGGTCCATTCAAGTCCGACTGGCTACTGCCCTCTCCAGGATTCTTGGAAGCATTGACCGATGTCCCAACTGCTCCCACGTCGTCGGTGGAAACTTATGCAGTGGCTCCGGCCCTAGTGAAACCGCCATCTGAGGTGATGAGCATCGAGCAGTTCCTGAGCGTCGCAGAACCCACTTTGATTCCAGTCGACAAAATCATTCACTCACGCTGCGAGGAGCTGTTTCGCAAACATTCAGGAACGCTGTATGGGCAGGAGAAGACGCCGGTCGCGAAGATTGCCTCCGTGCAAAAACTAGAGGAGGAATTTTCGAAAGGAGCGGTCTGGGTCGATGAACCATCGCCTTCCGGCAGTATGCGTTGCGAGCTGAAGGAATGGCCCGCTGCTACTCCGGCCTCGCGTGTTGAGAGTTGGACGACCGAGTGGCCCATCGCAGTCCTGCCTCCTTTGGCCACCAAGCTCTATATCGAATCGAACTTACGCGAAGCTCCGGAGAGGAGAAACGCATGAGCGCACGATACGGCATGGTGATCGATCTGGACCTCTGCACTGGATGCGGATCGTGCATGGTAGCCTGTGCGGCGGAAAATAATGTTCCTTCACTTCCGCAATCCACAGCGCGAACCGGCTTGACTCCGATTGTGGTCCGCAAAGTCTCGAACAAAATGGCAGGCTCCGCGCGCCGCGAAACTTTTATCCCCATCATGTGTGCGCACTGCGAGCACGACACACCGTGCGTAAAAGTGTGCCCGCAGCAGGCAGTCGAAGTGGATAAGGAAACTGGAATCGTCATGCAGATGCCTCAACGCTGCCTGGGATGCCGCTACTGCATGACGGCCTGCCCGTATCATGCACGGTATTTCAACTGGTGGGATCCGTCGTGGCCAAAGGGGATGGAGAAGAGTCTGAATCCCGGCGTTGCGGTGCGGATGAGAGGCGTCGTGGAGAAATGCAATATGTGCCATGCGCGGCTGCATTCCGCAAAGGAGAAAGCAGCGGCTGCTGGAAAACGAGAGATTGATCCGGGCGACTATAT
This sequence comes from uncultured Acidobacteriota bacterium, assembly GCA_963787685.1. GTDB lineage: Bacteria > Acidobacteriota > Terriglobia > Terriglobales > Acidobacteriaceae > Sulfotelmatobacter. The sequence continues at coordinate 162,729 of CAWBED010000011.1, read as the reverse complement.
CCCGGCTTGCGTGGAGGCTTGTCCGACGGGAGCGATTCGCTTCGGGAACCTGGCGGACGCGAACGATCCCGCTTCGAAAGCAGCGCGTTCGCCGGAGACGTTCCGACTGCTTGCACGACTCGGAACCGAGCCAAAGCTTTATTACAAATCAAAGGAGGCCTGGGTGAGAGCGCTGGCGGAATCGAATCCAGTTCACAGTGCAGATCAGAGTCAGGAGGTGCAACGTGGCTAGCACAGTCCTTACTGACGGTCGATGGATAGCTCGCGGCGCCCAGCGCACCTCCCTTTCGAGGTTTCTGCTCTGGCTTTCGCCATGGACTGTCCTGCTCGCGACCGGCATCTACGCGGCTGGTCTCTGCCTGTTCTACGGGCTCAACCAGACGAATATGGACAATCGCTTCGCCTTTGGTCTGTGGATCTTTCTCGATCTCGGCGTCATCGCGCTGGGGGCTGGGGCATTCTTCACGGGATTTCTGGTCTACATCCTGAAACGAGTGGAACTGAAGCCGATTCTGAATACTGCGGTGGTCGTCGGCTTCATCTGCTACAGCGGCGCGGTAGCGATACTGATGATCGACGTCGGGCAACCGCTGCGGGCGTGGTTCACATTCTGGCACCCGAATACTCACTCCATGTTGACCGAGGTTACGTTTTGCATCTCTTGTTATCTGCTGGTGCTGAGCCTGGAATACATTCCGATTCTGCTGCGCAACCGGCAACTGAGAAAGTTGCCATCGTTTCTGGTATTCGAACATCAGCTTCATAAATTAGTCCCCGTGCTCGCGGCGGTCGGAACGCTACTCTCGTTTTTCCATCAGGGATCCCTAGGCGGGCTCTATGGAGTATTGCGCGGCCGTCCGTTCGCATACCGCACCGGGTTTTTGATCTGGCCTTCTACATTCTTCCTATTCATTCTGTCGGCGATTGCGTCGGGACCGAGTTTCTTGATGCTGATTACGGCTACGGTCGAAAAGGTAAGCGGCCGGCGACTTGTGCCCCCAGAAGTATTCCGCCGCCTGGGATTCATCTCCGGCGTCCTGCTTGCCATTTATGTCGCGGCTAAATCGATCGACACCCTGGTGTGGCTCAACATAACGTCGCGGGCAGAAGGATTCGCACCGTGGCAGTTCTACTCCTACAAACCGTTCGGCACTCCGATTTTGTTCGCCGAGATCGTGCTGCTGGGATTGGTTCCGGCATTTCTGTTGACCTTTCGGAAAACGGCGTGCCACCGCGGATGGCTGTTGACGGCGGCCGCCATGGCGTGCGGCGGCATCCTATTGAACCGGTTTGTGCTGACGGTTCAAACGCTCGCATTGCCGACACTGCCCTTTGACGAGTTCCTCCAATACACACCGAGTTGGCAAGAGGTCGCCAGCTTTGGAGGAGTGATCGCGTACGGAGTGATCCTCTACTCGTTGTCGTTTCGCTATCTGCCGCTTTTCGCAGCCTCAAAAGGAGAGGACGAGCATGTTTCCGGGAATTGATGGATTTCACTGGACGTTCGGCCATGTTCTTTTCCTGTCATTATTCTTTGCCGTGGTTCTGACAATCTTGGCGACGGTGATTTCCGCCGTATGGCGTACTACACGAGATTTCCGTTCGCATCGAGCGATCGAGTTTTGCTGGAAATCGGACTTCGCCGAGTTGCCGGTGTCGGACCGGCACTGCCGCCACGAACTCGCAGGCCGCGTAACGTCCCGAGTTTGCGACAACGCCTTTGATTGCCGGCATTGCAGCGAGTATTCGCGGTTTGCAGTACTGCCCGCGGCGGGAAATCTTCGCGCTCAGGGTCTCGAATATTCGCAAGACCGCTACTACCATCGCGGACACACTTGGGTTAAGCCTGCTCAAGACGGCACAGTCACGGTGGGACTCGATGAACTGGCGCGACATTTGATGGGAAACCCCGACTCCGTGCGCATGCCTAAACTGGGGGATGAAGTCGAGCTCAATCAGACGGCATGGCGGATAAGGAAGAACGGAAAAGAAATTGACGTGCGTGCCCCGATCGAAGGAACTATCGTAGGAGTTGGAGGTTCGAACGAGGGCTGGGATCTGAAGATTCGTCCCCGGCTCGATTTACACGATCCTGCAACTTTGCGACATCTTCTGCAAGGCCCTGAAGTTCAAGGATGGGTATCTCGCGAATTGGAGCGTTTGCAATTGCAACTGCGAGCGCCTAACACTCCACCGGCCCTGGCAGACGGCGGAACGCTTCTGCCGGATCTGATGGATGCTCTGCCAGACGCGGACTGGGACACTGTACTCGCAAACACTTTTCTGGCTGCCTAGATCGGCTCAGTGTGTGATCTCGTAGCGCTTAAGCTTGTCGTAAAGCGTAGAGCGATCGATTCCCAGGGCAGTGGATGCTTCTTTCACGTTGCCGTGCTTTCGCTCCAGAGCGGCGACAATCGCCCGGCGTTCCAATTCTCCTAGCGAGACGTCGGGGACCTCCCATTCATGCGCCTGCCTTCCGGCGTTCGACAGCCACGAAAAATCCTGCTCGTCCAGTTGGCCGTTATGACAGGTCACGATGGCGCGCTCAATCACGTTCTCGAGTTCGCGCACGTTTCCGGGCCAGTCGTGAGCAATGAGAAGTTTCAGAGCAGCGCCTGAAATTCCATTTACATCTTTCCCTAGCTCGGAAGAGATGCGCTGTACAAAATGCTCCGCAAGCAGCGGGATATCTTCGCGTCGTTCGCGCAGCGGTGGCAAGTGGATTTCAATCACGTTCAGCCGGTAATAAAGATCTTCACGAAACCTTCCCTGCTGAACCTCGTCTGCAAGATCTTTGTTAGTAGCCGCAATAACCCGAACTTCGACTTCAACTTCCTGAGTGCCGCCCACGCGATAAAAGCGGCGTTCCTGCAACACTCGTAACAGGTCGGCTTGCAGTTTGGGAGAGATATCTCCGATTTCGTCGAGGAAGATGGTGCCACCGTTAGCCAACTCGAACTTCCCTTTGGACTGAGCAGCAGCTCCCGTGAAAGCTCCTTTTTCGTAACCGAACAATTCGCTTTCCAGCAGAGTCTCAGTCAACGCTGCGCAGCTGACGGCAATGAATGGCTTGTCCGCCCGGCTACCGGAGAAGTGAACAGCCCGCGCAACCAGTTCTTTACCCGTCCCGCTTTCTCCTCGAATCAGAACCGTGCTGCGCAAACTGGCGACTTCCTGGGTTAGACCTAGAATCTCTTCCATCCGTGGATTCTTAGTAATGATGTCGTGATGGCGGTATTGACGTGTGAGCTTCTTGCGCAGAATCGCGTTTTCACTCTGCAACTTCTTCAGTTTCAGGATGCGGGAGACGAGCATCGAAATCTCCTGCGGATTGCAAGGCTTCACGATGTATTCCTGCGCACCCTCTTTCATGGCCTGGATCGCCGTGTCAACGGTGGCGTAGGCGGTGATGATGATGATGGAAGCATCAGGACGAATTCGATGAATCTCCATCATCGTTTCGATTCCGTCCATACCGCCAGGCATTTTCAAGTCAACGAAGCAGATGGCGTAGTCCGAAGCTCGGGCGAGTTCCAATGCTCTCTGGCCATTCTGCGCAGTCTCGACGCTGTAGCCGTCTTCGCGTAACCACGCTGCCATCGACTCGCACATCACGTCTTCATCGTCCACGACCAGGATGGGCCAATTTTTCTTCATACTTTTCCCTCTTGTGAGAACTTCTGCACCAATCGAAGACCGCAACGGGCGCAGTATTGTTCCGCCTTGGCATCGACCAACTCAATATGCGTGGCAAGACTCATTGCGCACGTCGGCTCCGAGCAATGCACCAAGCCGAAGGTGTGCCCGAGTTCATGCAGAACTTCCTTCACGGTCCGCTCTCTTAACAAACTCTCCTGAGCCGGAAGCCCGTAAAATTCCTGATGCAAACGGCACAATGAAACCACAGCGACCGGGCCTTCAAATTGCGCCTGCCCGAACAGGAAACTGAGCATCGGGATTGCAAGGTCCACGTCGGTTACGCCCAGAATTCGGGCTGCGTCACGCGGGACGGATTGAGCCAGCATCTTCATGATCTCGACCGACTGATACTGTTTTCGCTTCGCATCGTACGCGGTGTCCGGGATATCCAGAGCTGGCAAGCGCCGTATGGGCAAAGGGAACCATTCGGCCATTGCGTTCTCGATCCAGTCCAATGCTTGCGGCGGCAGATGGCCGACGGATACAAGACAGAGTTCGTTCACACACCTTGTACCTGTACCTCTCTCGCTTCCGGCATCTTGCTTTGCGACTTCAGCGGAAGGGTGACCGTGAACGTCGTGCCTTCGTTTCGCTGACTCACAACCTCCACTTCACCTTCATGCGCCTTTACGATGCCGTAGAGAACAGCCAGCCCAAGACCAACTCCCTTGCCTTCCGCCTTGGTGGTAAAAAATGGGTCGAAGATTTTGGACAGATTTTCGGGCGCGATGCCTTCGCCCGTGTCCTCAACGCAAAGCTCCATGCTGTCTTCCTTCGGAAGCAAGCGGGTACGAATCGTGAGTTTCCCACCACCGCGGGTCTGCATCGCCTGCGCACCGTTCAGGACGAGATTGAGAATGACTTGCTGGATCTGGGACGAGTCGCACTCGACGAGGGGAAGGTTCTCTTGCAGGTCGAGAACAACCTCCGCGCTAATCAGCTTGAGCTTGTGATCGGCGAGGCCGAGTGTTGTCCGTACGAGCTTGTTCAGGTCGGCGGGAGCTCGCTGGGGCTTGGATCGCCGGGAAAACGCGAGCAGGTCGGAGACGATGCGTCCGACGCGAGCAGTTTCGGTAGAGATTAAACTCAGGTATTTTCTAAATTCCGCTTCGCGGCCCGGCGGGTAGTTACCGGTAGCCATCAGTCGCTCGAGCAGCATCGACAGATTCAAAACGCCAGAGACTGGATTATTGATCTCGTGCGCAACACTGGCTGCGAGTTGCCCCAGAGTTGCCAGGCGGTCCGACTGTATCAATTTTTTCTGCGCTGCTTTGAGTTGTTGTGTACGCTCGTCTACTTTGCTCTCCAGCGTTTGCTGCATGTCATTCAGCTCAGCGACTGCGAGCTTCAAGCGTTCGCGCATTCGGTTGAAGGAATCGATGAGTTCATCCAGTTCCTGGCTGCCGCGCGCATTGCCGATATCGATGGGCCGGTCCAATTCCATGGCACTGACCGCCTTGGTACCGGCGATCAGTTCCTGAATTGGCTTGGCCACGAATTGCCGGGTAAAGACAATGACGAATGCGGCACCGATTCCGACCTCAAGCAGCGTCCAGAGAATAGTCTGGAGGGTCATGGCTCGGGTCTGTCTTTGGACTGGATCCAGTCGTAACGCCACGTCGACAACGCCGAGCACCTTGGTCGACGCGTTGTGCGCGTGGCAACTGGCATTGCTGCAGGAAGGTTCGTTGTAAATCGGCGCCACCATATTAATGGTCTTGACCCCGGTCGGCGAGGTGGCGTAGCGCACTCGGGAATCTTCGGTCGGACGATTGCGGATGGCGTCTTTGCTATGGCAACTGGCACAGACCTCACTGGACGAACTTGCCAGAGTTGGCTGCTCGCGAGAATCGGTCGAGAAGACCAGCCGGCCTTCCCGGTTAAACATGCGGATGCGGTCGACCCCTTGCTTGTCAGCAATCACGCGCATGATTTCGTACGCCGCCTTACGGTCGTCGTCGAGCATGGCATGCCAAGTGGCCCCCGTGATGCCTCGCGAGAGCTGATCGGCACCCAGAATCATGGTCGCGACCAGCTGCTTCTGCTGACTACGAAAATTGAGGTATCCACTGATTCCGCTGATCGCAACGATCAGGACGGTGAGGGAAAGAATCAGCTTTGGACCTAGTTTTCGAGGCATGTGCGATCTTTCGGCCTGAGGCGGGCGGATCATCCGCCGACAAGACTCCTTATTTAGCCTAGAGAGCAAGCCGGCGATGCACCGTGATTCTCACGGCCCCGGTCTGTGATTTGAATCACGTCTTGGCTGGAGATGCCCGCCAATCAAGCGCTTTAGCGAGGGTCTATCCATTGCCGTGAATCGTCGGCATAACAAATTTGAATTGGACGCGACTGGTTTGCGGAATCTATCGTCTTGAAACAGAAGCAACAGCTCGGCGGGGTTTCGGCGCGATCTTTGGGGGATACGCGCCGGGATCCTAAGGGCTTTTGGTATTTCGCTTATAGGGAAATCTGGCTCGCCCGGCTCTCAACCGATCTATGCGCTAGACAACACTTCCCTCGCCGCCGCGGAGACGTTGCGCTTCACAGAGCCTGACAATGTTTAATCGATCGGTCGCACCGACTTTACGCGATATGTTGTGCACATGATTCTTTACCGTCTGTTCTGACAAATTGAGTTGAGCGGCGATCTCTTTGTTCGTCAGGCGCTGGCGCAATAATTCCACTAACTGCTGCTCTCGCCGGCTCAGTCCGAATTCAGCTCCCCAACAGATCGGGGTCGGGACACTTGGCTGTTGCGAGATAGATTGGAACAAGGCCATCGATAAGGCCGGCGGGCAAACTGCTTCTCCGGCGGCGACGGCGCGGATCGTCGCGGCGACCTCCGCCGCAGAGGCGTCTTTCAGAACATATCCAACGACTCCCTCCCGTACTGCTTTCAGAAAGGTCGTTTCGTCGGAATCCATGTCAACCATCACAATCTTGACTTCCGGGAGAGCAGACCGCAGGGTGGGTATCAATCCGGAATTTGAAAACAAGAGACCGCTTGAATCCAGCAAGATAATATCGGGAGCTTTTGAGATGATCTCTTCGAACACGATCGACGAATATGGATTCGCCCCGACGACACGGATGTCTCGCTTCGCCAGGAGACGCACCAGGGCTTCTCGCAGGAGACGGTTCTCCGCGAGCAGGAACACCTCAGCGATCCATTTGGAACTCATTTAGGTTTTTTCACTTACGATTTCCGACTGCACTCTAACAAAGACCCGGGATAAGCCCAACACTTCTTGCGATAGATTCTAGAACACTGACGGAGAGGAAAAGTTGTTGAGGAGGTGCAACTTCGCAGTATTAGATCTCAGAGTGAGCGCAGGGAGTTTCAATGGGACGGATTGGAGAACCGACGAACCCTAGGCGATTTCACTCTGTCGATCGAGGATAGTGTCGCCTGAAATGCCAGGCAGAGTAACGAGCACTGAAGTCCCCGTTGGTCCGGATCGTATTTCGAAGTTGCCATGTAACTGCCGAACTCTTTCTTGCATTCCTTGAACGCCCACGCCAACTTTCTTGGGCCGGCTTTTGGCCGAATCGAATTGCGCAATTCCCTTCCCCTGATCCCGAATCTCGACCTGAGTGTTGCCGGCGCTGTGTTCAATCCGCAAGAACGCATTCTTGCTTCCCGAATGACGGTGAATGTTGGTCAGAGCCTCTTGAACGATTCTGAAAATCGTCGTCTCTACTTCCTGAGGCAATCTCGCGAGCTTCGGGTCTAGTTGTAGATCAACCTGAATGCCGCTTCGTTCTGCAAATCCTTCGACGTACCATCGCAATGCTGACTTCAATCCCGCCTCGTCCAGTAGAGGAGGGTGCAACAGATGCGACATGGTGCGCAATTCCTTTGACAGCTCGTCAACGAGTTCGACGCTGTTGGAAGCGAGCTTGCTGAGCTGCGGATTCTTCTGGGAAGACAGTTCTTGCTCTAGCGGGATCAGGCTCATCGACAGAGCCGCCAAGATTTGCCCCGCGCTATCGTGCAATTCCCGCGCAAGCCGCCGCCTTTCATCGTCCTGCGCGCGAAGTAGCCGGTTGTTGAGTGCGCGCAGTCTCTCTTCCGCCTCCTCGAGTTCGGCTGTTCGCGCCTTAACCCGAGCTTCCAAATGAGAGCGCGCAATAACTTGCTCAGTGACCTCAACGGCGTGAACCAGAATCTGTTCAACTTCACCCGCCACGTCTCGCATGGGGTGGTAGCTAAAATTCATGTACGCGATTTCTTCTTCCCCATTGCGCTTCAGCCGGACTTCGGCCTCGTTGGCTACGAACGTGCGGCCTGTTTCGTAGACTTCGTCCAACATCTCGAGGATTCCCAGACCCTTTAATTCCGGGAATACCTGGTGCACGGTTTTGCCCAACAGCTGGTCCATCGTGTCGCGGCGCGCAATGGTCACATATGCGGAATTCACAAAAGTGAACCGATGCTCCGGCCCGCTTAAAAGGGCCATGGCCGCCGGCGCTTGCGTAAACGACTCACGTAACCGTCCACGTTCGAGTTCAGCTTCAGCGCGTAGATGGCGTTCTACCTCAGCTGCTTCCGCCCGAACGCGCGCCATCTTGAGGTGAGCGCTCACCCGAGCCAGAAGTTCGCGAGCCGCAAATGGCTTTACTAAATAGTCATCAGCGCCGGCCTGCAGCCCTTCGACACGGGACTCTTCGCCCGCTCTCGCGGAGAGAAGGATTACCGGCTTCGATTGTGTCTGGGGATGGCTTCTCAACGCCCGGAGCACACCGAAACCGTCCAGCCCAGGCATCATCACATCGGTAAGAATAAGGTCAGCATGCAGCTCGCGTGCGCACCTAACCGCCTCTTCCCCGGTAGAAACTGCGTGGACTCGATATCGCTCCCCGAGCAACCGTCGGAGATAATCGCGCAGATCAGCATTGTCGTCCGCAACAATGATCAACTCGCCTTCGCTGACTCGTCCCCATTTTTCTGGAACCATGCTCCCCAAAGACGCTGGATCTGACGACGCAACCTCGGGAGATTCAGGCTCTCGTGATTCTTCCGGCAACCAGCGAACCGCCTCTTCGACAAAGCTGTCGGCTCTAACGGTCGTGGATACGGCGCCCTTGGCAGCCCAAATCCGATCCTGCGGAAGGTGATTGGTGCCTTGTGGGAGGACTACGGTAAATGTCGTGCCGGTTCCTTCCGTGCTCGAAACCGAGATCGTTCCGTGATGAATCTTCACCAGTTCATGGACGAGGGCCAATCCGATTCCGGTTCCTTCCTGGGTTCTGCCTTTCGCACCTTCCACGCGATGGAAGCGCTCGAACAGCCGCGGAAGCTCATCTTTTGGAACGCCAATGCCGGTGTCCGCTATCTTCAGCTCGATGTGATCGTTCTTCGTTTGAAGATGTACGGATACTTTCCCTTCAAAAGTGAATTTGAAGGCGTTTGAGAGAAGATTGAGTACGATCTTCTCCCACATGTCGCGGTCCACGTAAATTGGTTCAGCAACCGAAGCGCATTCGACCTCATACTGCAAGCCCGCGCGCTCCATGGCTGAGCGAAAAGCGCTGGCCAGTTCCGCGGTCAGCCCCGAAATATCGGTAGGCTGGTACACGGCTTCAACGCGTCCAGCCTCGATACGCGAGAAATCCAGCAGCGAATTCACGAGCTTCAACAACCTCAGACCATTACGGTGAACGACTCGCAGCTGCTCGTTACATTCAGCAGCAGATCGAGTGGGAGCGTCCGCGAGAAGGTCTTCAAGAGGCGCGAGCATCAGAGTCAGCGGCGTGCGGAACTCGTGACTCACGTTACTAAAAAACGCGGTCTTGGCACGATCCAGCTCAGCCAGGGACTCAGCTCGTTTTCGTTCTTCCTCGTAGGATCGAGCATTTGCGATTCCGGTTGCGATCTGGCTTGAGATCAGCTCGTAGAAAGTGCGGTATTCAGTATCCAATCTGCGCGTCGGGTTTATTCCGGCAACCAACACTCCCACGGGAGTTTGGCCGAGAGAAACGACCGGCAGGACAATGGCATCCGACACCCGCTGGCCTCCCGGTCCGCTGGGCAAACCCTCGAGGCGCGCGACGGATGTAACTCTCGTTTGTCCGGTAGCAGCCACCTCGGCGACTGGACGCGAGAAGGGTCCCTGATGGACTCCCTCCAAGACGATCCGCTCCGGACGAAGAACCTCATGTTCCGCCGTCAAGCGGCTCGATTCCTGGAGAAACGCGTGCTTAGCCTTGCGATCGATGAGATACAACAACGCGAAAGGAACATCGTCGGGATTCTTGGCCAACGTTGAAAATGCTGACGAGCAAGCCGCTTCGATCGATTTTTCGATCAAAGCCTTTGCGGTCAGTTCCGCCAGGGTCCGCAACCGCCGCGCGTTCAGAACCTTGGGAGTTACATCAGTAGACGGACAGAACAACCCTCGCACTTCGCCTGAATCATCGCGGATCGGGCTATAGGAAAACGAATAATATGTTTCTTCTTTGACGTCGCCTCGGCTCATGATCAGCTGGACTTCGTCGACAAACGTTGCCTCTCCTTTGGTGAAAACTTTGTCCGCGAGAGGTCCACAAACTTCCCAGATCTCAGCCCAGACTTCCGGAGCAGGACGGCCCAGTGCCCAAGGGTGTTTGGCCAGGCCGAGTACGGAAATATAGGCATCGTTGTAGAGGAACGTCATCGCCGGTCCCCACCCAACCCACATCGGGTGCCGGGAATTGAGGATCAAGCTGACCGACGTCTTCAAACTGCGAGTCCACTCTTCGATCGGCCCGAGCGGGGTCTGGGACCAGTCGAAATCCCTGATGCGATGTCCCATTTCGCCCGCGCCCGTCAGAAACTCAAGACCGACCTGGGGAGCTTCCGAGGCGAGCTGCTGCGGACGCGTACCGTTGCCAGGGTGATTCGGCACCAACTCGTCGATGGCCGACAGCAGATCGCGAGCCATGTCTGGCTTTGCGACAAAACCGTGAGCCCCGGCGCCTAGAGCCAGGGAACGCGCATGGTCGGGGTCGTGTTGACTAAGAATAAGGATTTCGGAATTGGGCAATTCCTTCCTGATCAGTGGCACCGCTTCGAGCCCGCTCATTTTGGGCATGCTGATATCAAGGATGACGACGTCCGGACGAAAAGATTTCGCTTTCTCAATCGCGTCAAGTCCGTCCACCGCCTCGCCGCAAACCTCCCAGTCGGAACGTGAGGCCAGGAGTGAGCGCACGCCCCTGCGCACAGCAGCGTGATCGTCTGCGATTAGAATGCGCAAAGCGCTCAACCCAATCTCCTTGAAAGGACTGCTCTTCATGCACCAGCCAACGACCTAAGCGATTGGAATACAACGCTCGCGCGAAGCGACCAGATACCCCGATAGTGTTCGTACCATATGTGGACCGTTCCTTCGCCGCATATACAGTCTTTGCTGTAGAAGCGCCTTCCAACCGGGCTTGCGCTCTTTCCTCTTCTTCCTGCAGCCATAAGATGCTGTGGGAGAGAACGGCGCTGCTGCGGGGAATCCCGGAGAACTAGCTCCCTGATCCCCGCTTTTATGCAGGCCGACTCAATTTTCCAAGTAAGCGAGTGACTTTTGTGCTGCATTTCCGAGCAGGGCCCGGGATTCTACCATCCAATTCTCAGGCTATGGAATGGACGAATCCGAATTCAGAGGGGGTGCGATCTATGAATAACCTCAATTCTTCCCAACAGGGCAACCGTCACAACGCAGATTCCACTTGCGAACACTGTCAGGGGGTTATGGAACACCAGCCATGGTGCATGAATCGGGATCCACGTGTCCTTTATGCGTACGAGATCGTCGAAGACGCATCCAGGCTCACTTTCGAGGATGGGCTGATCCTTCACTCACTAGGAGTGGCGTGGGCAGATATTCGACCGTGAACGGATGGCCACACTGACGGTGCGAGTTCGCCAAGGGGTGAACTCACACAGTCAGGCTGTTCGTTGCGACACTCGCTAGAAACTGAATCTAGCTTGCAGTTGCACGGTTCGACTTCCGAGAGCGCTGCCCGCTACACCGAAGTCGGAGTTGACGCTAGTTACGGTACCGTCAGGCGCGACCGAACCTAAATTTCCGTCGATTGACGACACGTTAATGTTTGTCTTGTTAAAGAAGTTGTAGACGTCGGCCCGGATTTCGAACTTCGCATTCTCTCCCAATCCCCGGATCCGAGGAAGCCCAAAGCCTTTAGCCAAACTCAGATCGACATCGTTATAGCCAGGACCGTTCAGGCTGTTGCGGTGTATCCCAGCCGCCGGCGGCGGCGCGATCGCGGGAAACGTTGCCCCGCCGACAAAGGTTGGAGGCAGTAAGAACTGGGTTCCGTTTCCTCCATAGTTTGGATTCGTCGCCTGCTGAAATGTGCTATTCGAAGTGCTCGTTCCAGCTCCCATGGCAACAGCCGCCGGCCGAAGCTGGCCGTATCCGCTGTTCTGGTAGTAAAGGTTTGTGCTTGCGTTATAGAACGGATCCCAGGGGAAGCCTGAGTGTACGTTCCAAATGCCGCTGAGAGACCAGCCTCCGGCAACTTTCTCGATCCAGCTGTGGGTACCGCGGAAGAAGACAGGCTGCCACAACCCGAAAAGCTTGAACGCATTTCGGACATCATAGTTCGCGCGTCCGTAAGCCAGGCTCGGATTGTAGGGGTACGGGTCTTCGTAGTACGGACCGGACAACTCATCCATCGCTCGCGCAAATGTGTACTGACCGGACACCTGGAATGTGTGCGAGAAGTTATGTGTGAGAGTTGCGGTTCCTGCGTTGTAGTTCGCGTTGCCGGTGTTCTCCCAGAAGGTGATCGTATTGACCAGAGGGTTTAAAGCGAACCCATAAGATCCTCCGACTGCGTTCCAGTTGTTGTGGACCAGCAGATGCCGAGTTTGATTTCCCTGATACCCGAGGGTGAAGATCAGATTGCCAGGCAGTTGGTTCTGAACGTCGAAAGAATAGTGGTAATTCGCAATGGTCTTCGGGTTCCCCTGAAACCCGATGATATTGGCGTTGCCGGACACGGGCAGATTTCCGGGTGCGAACGTCGTGATCGCATTGGGGTTCGGCGCGTATCCGAAAATAGAATGGATATCCGTCGCTGTCTCGTACAGAATCCCGGTTCCCGTACACGAAGGGTTCGTCGTGTATGGGTAGTCGCAATGATAGAACGGAGAAACAGCGTTGGGTGGATTACCAAAACCACTCGACATCACTGAAATTTCGTTCTGGTTATAGTTAATGCCAAATCCGCCGCGCATCACCGTCTTGCCTTCCATGGGACTGGGCGACCACGCGAAACCAACGACAGGTCCGAAATTAGTTTTCTGTGGTGGGTATAGATTTCCTCCGACTCGCACATTCAGATTCGTCAGAGGATCAGAACCTGAACCGAACTGCATGACGTCCAGGTTATTTTGCTTCGCGTATAACGCTCCGAAGTACGACCATCGCAAGCCCACATTGATGGTCAGGTTCGGTTTCAGCTTAATGTCGTCCTGTACAAACACTCCACCAAGGTTTTCGCGATCGTCCTGGCGATTCGCAAAGGGAACGCCGGTTGCCGAGTTGAACTGGCCTCCAAAGTTTCCACCTTCTCCATAGGGAGCGTCGTTCGCGAAATCCCATAGATTATGGAATCCAAAACCTGGACGCGCGGCTCCGATGTTTTGGTTCAGATAGAAGAGGCGCGTAAACTCGCCGCCCATTTTGATGCTGTGACGGCCGGCGATCTTAGTAAGAACGTCGTTGTAGGTGTAGGTCCATTGATTGAAATTGCTTGGCCCCGGAGCGCCGAAGTTCTGCGGGGTTGCAGGAGTCGCTCCTGCCGCGTTACCGATCGAGTCGATGGAATCTTCCGGCAAACCAAACGGTTCTTGAGGATTGGTGCTCAGTTCGTTCCAGCGCCAGCCGGCTGCGTTGACTCGCGCTTGATTCAGCAGTGTGGGCGAAAAGGTGTGATTCCAGATGAGCGCAAACGCGTCGTTCGTCTGCGAATGGTGCCATAGGTTTTCCGGACGAATGGGCCCGTTGAAATCTGTTGTCGTCACGGGCACCCAGTAGATTGTGAAAGCGAGCCGATCTTTCTGGGTGAGGTTGGCATCGACGCGACCGTTGTACTGCATTTGGGAGGTCGTGGTTGGGTTCAATGAGTTGAAGTACGCGATGTCTGGAATTCCGTCCAGTCCCCCACCGACGCCGGGTTGGCTTGGACTGTTGCCGTAAGTCAGGTCCTGCATACCCAGACCTGTCGTGATCGGAGAACCAATGTCCAAGCCGGCGGATGTCGTGTTGCAGTTGACGCCCTCCGTCAGGCCGATGGACGCGCATGTCCGCTTAATAATGCCGTTGCTTGAAACCGCATTCCCCGGAAACGACAGATACTTGGCAGCGATACTGCCCGCCGTAGCCGCTGACTGATCAAACTGAGAAGTCTCGTACCATCCCTGAGCAGTCGTCACTGAAGACAGCGGACTGGTCTCCCAGTTAAAGAAGGCAAAAATCTTGTTCTTCCAGATGGGACCGCCAAGACTGCCGCCATACTGATTAAAGCGGTCGTTGTCACGATTTAGCCCACGGGAGGCTGGAGTACCGGCGGTATTTGACCCGACGCCGTTCCAGCGCTGATACGCATTCAGCCCCGGCCGGGAAGCTTTGAAAAAAGCGCTTCCGTGCAGTTCGTTGGTGCCACTCTTGGTCGTAACCTGGATTTGTGCCCCGCTGAAGCGTCCATTCTCGGCGTCGTAGCTGTTGGAAACGACCTTCATGTCTTCCACCGAGTCTTCGCTGGGCGTGATCACCGACGTGCCACCCCAAACGGCGCTCACGGTGCTGATCCCGTCGATACTGATCCCGTTGGTTTCGTATTGCCCACCAGCGCTCTGGATCTGGGGTCCGTTTTCAGTCGAGAAGATGCCGCCGGAGCCGCCGGGAGTGCCACCAGGTCCTTGGTTTCCGGGCAGATTGAACGCGCCTCCGCCAGCCTGTTGCGACGCGTCGCCGAAGACGCCGGGCGCCAATTGCGCCAACTGGAAAACATCACGGTTGAATGACGGCATATGCTGAATCTGATTCGAAGAGATCGTGCCGCTTACAGTCGCGGTATCCGTATCGAGAGTCTGAGTCGTGCCGGATACAGTGACTGTCTGCTGAACCTCGCCGAGTTCCAACTCCAAGTTCAGCGCATTGAGCTGCTCGGGAATGATTTCAACCTTATCCAGAACTTTCTTCTTGAACCCCTCATGTTCAACCGTAAGCTGGTATGGGGCGGGGCCGAGAGCATTGAACTGGTAAATTCCGTTTCCGTCCGAGGTCGAAACCATCTTGTTATTGGTAGCGGTGTTCACCAGAGTCACCGTCGCGCCCTGGATGGCCGCGCCTTGAGTGTCTGTGACGGTCCCGCGAAGCGAGGCTCTGAACTGCGCATGGGCCAGTGGAGCGGCGGAGACAAGGATTGTGATCAAGAACGCGAACAGCATGGAAGATATGGGTCGGCGCATGGGGACTCCTTTGGCCTTATTGGTGCCCGGAAGCTGGGTTAGGCAAACCTTGCAAGAGAGTTTTAGAAAATCTCGCGCAAGCCACAGTTGCAGTCTTCTCGTGTTGCGGAGAAACGACGAGGTAATTCATTCCGAACTGATCCGCGGGAATGTATTCGCGCGATCGAATTTGTTGCCAATGCGTGAAAATTGGTTGGTTGCGTCTGTAACGAAGTAAGCATCAAAGGCGAACGGGGCGATCGAGAATTCGGAGAGCACACAGCGTGAAATTCTGTGTAACAGTACGAGGAAGTCGGATGCGATTTTTGCGCCGGGCCGTTGTTATGTTTGTGCTCACGATGGCGGCGGCGGTATGGTTTCAGGCGCAATCGTCGGAGACGGTTACTGTCGATGCGAGTGCGCGGGGCCGTCCGTTCCCTCACTTCTGGGAGCAGACATTCGGATCCGGCCGAGCCATTCTCGCGCTCCGCGAAAGCTATCTCAGCGACTTGCGGGAGGTGAAGAAAGTCACTGACTTCCGCTACGTCCGCTTCCACAACATCCTTCACGACGAAGTGGGGGTGTATGACGAGGACGACCATGGCCGGCCCATCTACAATTTTGCGTATGTAGACCAGATCTATGATGGCCTGCTGAGTAACGGGGTCCGGCCCTTTGTTGAGATCAGTTTCATGCCGAAGAAGCTTGCCTTACGGCAGGATATCCACCCGTTCTGGTATCACCCGATCGTTTCTCCACCCAAAGATTATGCCCGCTGGGATGATTTGATGCGAGCCTTCGCAAAGCACTTGGTGGAGCGTTATGGGCTCGATGAGGTAGCGCAGTGGTATTTCGAAGTCTGGAATGAACCGAACATCGATTTCTGGACCGGTGACCCGAAGGAATCTACCTACTTCGATTTATACGACCATACGGCGATGGCCCTGAAGGCTGTGAGCCCGCGCTTGCGGGTCGGAGGGCCAGCAACGGCAGCCGCGCATTGGGTCGATTCATTTATCCAACATGTCGCCGAGAAGAACATTCCCGTCGACTTCATCTCCACTCACGGCTACGCCGACGATACGGTGCAGGATTTATTCGGCACGAGCCAGGATATCCCGATGGATCAACGAGTATGCCGGGCCATTCAGAAAGTGCATGATCAGATCGCGAACTCCTCGCGCTCCGATTTACCTTTGATGTGGACCGAGTGGAACGTGCCGTCATTTGGAATGGTTCACGCAAGAGACATGCCTTACGTCGGAGCAGCACTGGCCGACGACATCCGGCAATGCGACGGGCTCGTTAACATGATGTCCTTTTGGACGTTCAGCGATGTCTTCGAGGAAAATGGCCCGAAGCACGAACCCTTCGATGGCGGTTTCGGGTTAATGGCGCTCGGAGGGATCAAGAAGCCAAGTTATTCCGCATTCGCGCTGCTCCATCTTCTTGGAGAAGAGCGAATCGCAAACGATGCGCCGCAGATTCTCGTTACTCGCAGGAAAGATGGCAGCTTAGTCATCGCTGCCTGGAATTTGATCGATCCAGATAAAACTGGTTCTGAGCTCCGTTTTGACTTCAAGATCAGCGGAGTTCCACGCGAGCGCTTCCGTACACGTGAAGCGGCTCGACTCTGAGCATGGCGATACTCTCGCGGCATATAAGAAGATGGGAAGCCCGACGTACCCAACTCGGGCGCAAGTGCGCGAACTGAACGACGTTGTCGATCGCAACCTGGCGGAGAACCTGAAATTGTCCGGCGGCGCCATCCGTCTCGACATTCCGCCAGATGGTCTGTGGGTGCTCGAGATCCCTAAGAAGTAGGGCCCGAAAAGACCACGGGCTTATTTGTTCCCAAGACAGAGCGGCGCGGCTTCGGCCCATATGGGTCGAGTCCGCGCCGTCTCTTCTGACCTGTCTCTATTCAAACGGACCCGATCAGGATCCGTTTGATAGTTGAGCCTTAACTCAGAGCGATCCCAGGAACGCCAAAAGGTTGGCGGAGTCCGTGGAACTCAGAGCCTTGTAGTTTGAAACGACCGTTGCGGCTTCTCCGCCATGATGACGGATTGCTTTGTCGATCGTTGTCTGACTGTTGTCGTGCATCAAACCGCCCGACTTGGCGAGAATGTTCGACAGCCCCCACAATGGCGCCGTCCGCCACATGGTCAGGCTTGCCTGTCCCGTCCCGTGGGGCTGGAACGGAATGCCACCCGAATCGCCCGACCCCATGTCGTGGAGCAGGAAATCCGAATACGGGTTGAAAGTGACGTTGCTTAGAGACGGAATGACAGCGCTAGTTTTGCCATTCGTCGTCCTGAGCGTTACGTTCTGCTGTGTGGTGAAACTCTCGATGTGGCAAACGCTGCAGCCAGTACTCACGAACACCGCCGCTCCGGCCGTTGTCTGCGAGGTCGGCGCTTTCGGAGGAAGCGGTGCAAGCAGAGCCTCGAACTGGGTTATCTTGATCATGTTCACCTGAGCGACGTCTTGGGGGCTGTTCTTGTCCGGCTGACAATTCGTTGGAAAAGACAGTCCTTGTGGCGAATGTTCGGTCGGGTTGAACTGACTCGAAACACCAAAGAGGCTATTGCTGGTGGTAATTCCTAACTCGTTGAATTCGGCGTTGGCGTTGAACTGGAAGAGTGAAACAGCATCCAGCTTCTGACCGAATTTACCCGGACGAATCACACCGCTCTCATCCGGCACCATGTTCGCGACGCCCGTGATCCCGTACTTCTTGCTGATTCCGACGTTAGCGGTAATGGAAGCATCTGGAATGTTGTCGATCAATCCGAAGCCAAACAGCTGCGGCGAGCGCACATTGCTCACCACCGTGGCATCGGCAGGCACAATCTCATGCGGTAGATTCTGCGCTGCACCACCACCCGATGCGGCCAAGCCCGAACTCTTTGCCGTGTAGGTAAAGGTGGTTGTCGACGGTACGCTCACGATCGCGAACTGACCGTTGTAACCGCTCACCGGGACATTGAGAACTTGTACTTCTTGTCCCTTCTGGAAGCCGTGCGCGGCCGTCGTGGTAATTGTCACAGTTGTGCCCGACTCGGTCGCTCCCTTGGATGCGATCGTCATCTGGTTGCAGCCTGGCAGAGTCTGGAACGTGGCATTAGAGATACCGTGAACAATCGGACCGCCTTCATTCTCGGGAAATGTTCCGTTTCCGTCGAGATAGTTGAAGGTGTTATCCGAATTCCACTTCCCGTAGCGTGTGCCGGTCTGGTTGCTCGTGTCGCCAGCCGTTCCGGTCAATACATCTGTTCCTGTTCCGTGGCAAGTGAAGCAGCCTGTTTTGGTCGATACGGGTCCCAACCCTCGAATGGGGTCCCACTTAATGACGAAGGTTCCATAACCCCCGTTGAAAAGATTCGTGATTGAGGTGGAAAGGCCGGCGAGCGGGCCGCCAAACTCTCCAACTGTCGGAGGAGGCGGAGGCGGCGGAGGACACGTGGGACAGACAGCTTCAACTTTTTTTACAAAGTGCGAAGGTACTGCCAACATGCAAACCGCGGCCAGAAGACAAAGCGCCATAGGCGCAAAACAGTGTTTCATAGTATCTCCTGATTCTCTTTTTTAACGTCATTTGAAGTGGCTTGATTCACCTTCGCGAGGGGGGGATGAAGCGCGAAGGAACGTCCCTTTGGTGGCCCCGGGGTCGTGAAACCGTTGCCTACTAAAAAATGAGCAACGTACTCCTTTGTCCCAAACGAAATCTTTCGCGACAAAGTTAATCTGCAGCTTGGCTCTCTATCGCTCCGCTGTCAAGATGAAAGTTCGTGCACGTTGTGGAAAAGCTGTTTTTCTACGCGATTCCCGCAAAATCCTGCATACATTTCCGAGTTCCAGACAGACGCATCGACGGCTCAAATCGACGGCAAAATTCGGTATTGATGGAAAATCCAAAGTGCTCCGTGCCAGATCCCAGTCTGCATTGGATTACATTTCATCGCTTTCTTTCTCGATCTCGATAAATTCGCCGCAACATGCGTCAGCCGCTGATCACACAGAATCCCAGGGAAAGCTGCGAATATCTTTCTGGCTCGGCCGCAAACATCTTCTATTTTTGCCTAGCGCTGCGATGGTTTCCCTTAGCTCGATTGACGATTTGTATTTCGGTAGCCACACCGGTATTAAGCCTCACATCAACGAGGAAGTAACGCGATCCTCGCATATCTATTTTGGCACTCGAGAAAAAACGATCTCAATGCGAGAGCAACTGTGAGGGAGCAAGGGTCTTCAAGTGAGGATTTGACAAGAAATTTACATTCGCCTTCTTCAGTGTGCAATTATCTGCAACTCGAATCACGAAATCGCTCAAACCGAGCCATGGGCGTGGAAAAAATGGTTGTTCGGCTTTGCGCGCCCGTTGTATGATTACGCGCGTTTTGCCCTCCGGGTTAGACTGCCACGTTAGCATTCTTCTCCGAATCTGGCCTGTTTGAACAAAATTCAATCTCGAGGAAACCGAATGAAGTCGCGCTTAACCACCGTTAGCTCCATGGTGTGCGCTCTGATTTTCCTGTCAGGTGTTCTGGCTGTTGGCCAGAGTCACCAGGCGCTTTATGCTCCCCATGCAGTTGGAGTCACACCTCCGCCTGTCCGCACGGGCACTCCCGCCCTCAGAGAAAGTCCGGCTTCGACCGCAACCTGGACCAAAGCGAAGAATACCCCGCCTGCTTCCGTCGGATCGATGCTGTTGCTGACCGACGGACGTGTGCTAGTCCATTCCGAACCAAACTGTTCCGGTTGCAAGGGCAACTACAGCAACTGGTACACACTCACTCCCGACAACACCGGCAGCTACGTCAACGGCACATGGACTCAGGTAGCTTCTCTGCCCAGCGGCTACGCTCCGCTGTTCTTCGGCTCCGCCGTTCTCGCGGACGGCAAAGTCGTGATCCAGGGCGGCGAATACAACTGCACGAGCGGTTGTTCATCCGTCTGGCAATCCAAGGGTGCACTTTACGACCCAGCGGCCAACACATGGACCTCGACAACCGCGCCTGCAAAGAGCAACATCGGCGATGCTGAATCCGTTGTTCTGCCTAACGGAACATGGATGCTCGCGGAATGCTGCGCGATCGCTTTCGGGGACAGCACATTCCCCGTCTACTACTACTTCAACGAGAGCACTCTGAGCTTCACCAGCGAAGCCAGCGCCTCGGATGGCAAAAACGATGACTTCGACGAAGAAGGTTGGAACCTGCTTCCGAGCGGCGAGATCCTGACGGTAGACGCTTACACGAGCAACACCGTTCTGACAGGCACAAACTCGGAGCTTTACAACTCCTCAACCAACAAGTGGTCCACAGCCGGAAGCACCATCGAGCAGCTTTGGGATTCGAATTGCGACGCGGGTGGTGGCAGCTTCGAAGTGGGTCCGGCGGTGTTACGTCCAGATGGCACCGTCTTTGCCACTGGCGCCAGCGATTGCGAAGCGGGCCATACCGCGGTTTACGATTCGACGAGCGGACTCTGGACCAAGGGACCGGATTTCGCGAATAGTGATGCGGCAAATGATGCGCCCGCCTCATTGGAAATCAACGGAAATGTCATCGTTGAGGGCAGCCCCTTCAGCGGTACTTTCAGCAGCCCGTCCAACTTTTACGAGTGGAACGGCACAACCTTGAGCTCGTTCCCGAACCCGCCGAACGCAGTGAATACGGCGTCGTATCAGGGGCACCTGCTGATTCTGCCGA
Source organism: uncultured Acidobacteriota bacterium (assembly GCA_963787685.1). Classification (GTDB taxonomy): domain Bacteria; phylum Acidobacteriota; class Terriglobia; order Terriglobales; family Acidobacteriaceae; genus Sulfotelmatobacter. Next base: position 141,858 of record CAWBED010000011.1, on the reverse strand, counting down.
ACGGGCAGATCATGTACACCGACTTCTCGACCGATGTCGAATTCCTGACCTCGTCCGGAACCTTCAGCTCCTCATGGCAACCAACGATCACGTCTGTGCCCAGCACGCTGGACGCAGGCACGACTTACACGATCTCTGGAACTCAGTTCAACGGCCTTTCGCAGGGCGCTGCGTACGGCGATGACTTCCAGGATGCAACCAACTATCCGCTGGTCAAGATTGTGAACACCGGCACGGGACACGTGTTCTACGCCAAGACGCACGGTCACAGCACGATGGGCATCTCCACTGGAAGCACGATCGTATCTACGAACTTCGATGTGCCCTCGTCAATCGAAACCGGCGGGAGCACGCTCTTTGTGATCGCCAACGGCATTCCTTCCGCTGGCATCGCGGTTACGATTTCGGGATCGACTTCGGGCTTTACGCTTTCCGCAAATCCGACTTCCGTTTCCGTAGCGCAGGGCAAATCCGGAACCTCCACGATCACCAGCACGACGACCGGTGGGTTCAACACTGCTGTTGCCTTGAAAGCGACCGGCCAGCCGAGCGGCGTTACCGTTTCCTTCAAGCCAACCTCAATCACAGGAACCGGAACGTCGACCATGACGATGGCGGTTGCGTCGACCGTTGCAGCCGGTACCTACACCATCACAGTGACCGGAACTGCGGGCAGCACCACCGAAACGACAACCGTCTCTCTGACGGTAACCTCGACGACCGGCGGCAGCTTCACCCTCAAGGCAGCACCGGCCACGGTCAAAGTCGCCCCGGGTAAGAAAGGCACAACCAAGGTGTCCGCAACACCCTCGGGTGGCTTTAAGTCAGCGATCGCGTTGTCGGCATCGGGAATGCCAACTGGCGTGACCGTAACCTTCAAGCCCACGTCCATTGCAAACGGCTCGGGAAGCTCGACCGCAACTATCACGGTGTCCAAGAGCGCAAAAGCCGGAACGTCCACGATCACCGTCACCGGCACTGGTGGCGGCGTAACCAAGACGGTCAAGATCACTCTGACCATCACATAACCCTGGAATGTTGCGCTGCCGCTTGGCGCAACGAGAAAAGCCCGGACCGTTAAGGTCCGGGCTTTTTTGTTGCGAATCGGAAAAGTGTCTAAGTTAGAAACTGATTTTGAGGATCTGTCCGTTGTTACCCACAAACCATCCGGCTTTCGGATTAGCGAAGGCGACTGCCCAATAGCCATTCGCGCCATCCAGACGGTACCAAGTGTGACCCTCGTCAGGCGTCCATGCCGCAGGCCCAGAAGTGAAATCCGGCGCGGTTTCAGACGTGACGACGACAGTGCGGTCATACGTGTGATTGGTCGCCGAAGCGGTGTCATCGAGCGACATGCCACGCGCATACGCCAACGCGAAGATCGTTCCCCCAATCGGGGGTTTGTTGGTAAGCGTCCACGTGTGGCCTCCATCGTCCGATGTTGCCACCTGAATGCGGTAATTCACGGACAAGTCGCCACCGCCTACGATGCCGTGCATCGCATCCCGGAAGGCGACCGATAATCCTCCCGCGCTGGGGGAACTGATCAGTGGAGTGTCATACGCATTCCAGGTATTCCCGCCGTCTGTTGTCGCAAGGATTCTCGAGATCGTTGAACCGCCCGTCGTAATCCAGGCGTTCTTATCACCCTGCGTCGTAATGCAGGTTCCGCTCGAGGAGAACGAGGCCTCTCCCGGCAACGCGGGAGGCATGGCCGAGGAGATGGAATGCCATTTCTGGCCGCTGAACGTGCGGATGTCCGGAAACACTCCGTTCACGGAATCGCTGTGCGCAATGCCGCGGTTGGGTGCCCAGAATGCGAAGCAGTCATAGAATGCATTCACCGTGTGATTCACGAACTGCAGATTCCAGGTCGCGCCGCCGTCGGATGTTTTGTAGATGCGGAAGTCGGTGGTGTTCGTGCCAATGGACATCAAATAGGCGACGTTTTCGCTTACGCCTTGCACGTCGCGGAATTGCAAGGCTTCGGCTCCGGGCACAACCCCGGACTTCCAGGTGTTTCCGCCATCTGTTGTAACGACGTAAGTCCCACCAGTTCCGGCGGCCCATACCACACGAGAATTCACCGGGCTCACTGCAATTAGCAACTGTGTAGTACCGCTGTTCTGTGGAGTGAGTTTTGGCTGATGAACGTTAGAAGATTGTTGCGCAACGGCGGAAGTCATTGCGGCGATCACGAAAATGACCAGCGCGGGTTTCAACATAGAAAGTCCTCCCGGACGGGATTCTTGGCGTGGGGCAGTATAGGAACGTCGCGAACAGGGTGTCAAACCGGCGAAGCAATGGGGCCCGGAAACGACGATCGGTTGCCGCGGACTCGAATGCGATCTGTCTTGCCCGAACGAAATGTCCGCCACGCAACGCTCCAGCGCAAAGCGCGGAACATCCTGACCATTGTCATTTCACGAACATCAGCCCGTGCGGTACCGCCGACCGGAAAACATAGGCATACAGCAGCACGATGACGCCGACGATGGAGCAAAGAGCTACCGAGTGCCACGCCACAAATCGGAAAATAATTCCTTCGTTGCCGACCTGCTCGGTGGCAGCCGTTGCAATCGTGATGGACTGCGCGTCCACCATTTTCCCCATCACTCCCCCAGCGCTGTTCGCCGCGCACATGAGAATTGGGTCGATGCCGAGTTGTTGAGAGGTAATCCTCTGCAGGCTGCCAAAGAGCGCATTGGCGGACGTGTCGCTGCCCGTGAGCGCCACTCCCAGCCACCCCAGGAACGTGCCGAAGAACGGATACAGCCATCCCGTGCGGGTAAATGCCAGGCCAAGCACCGCGTCCAGACCCGAGTAGCGCGTAACGTAGCCCAATCCCAGCATGAACGAGATCGCAATCATCGCCAGTCGCATGCGGACCAGCGTTCTCCAGAAAATCCTCGCCAATTGCAAAGGACCCAAGCCAAGTAACAGTCCAGAGACAATCGCAGCTAAGAAACAGCCGGTGCCAGTCGCTGAGAGCCAATTGAAATCGTAGCGCGCGGCCTCAGGAGTCGGTTTCGTAACCACCGGAGCGGCACGGAACACGGCATTGTGGAGATACGGCACATCCCATCCCGGAGGACCGGGGCGGACTTTGCCATCCGCAAGCACGACGCGAAAAGCCGGCGTGGTGGCTTGGTTCATGGCCAGTTTCACCTTGGGCAGCCCCCAGAGAAGCACAAACACTGACAGGATCGCAAAAGGCATCCACGCCTTCAGCACTTGTCCTGTAGTGTAGGTGCCTATTTTGACAAAGCCGTCAAACTTTTCCGCCGCCCATTCGCCGCCGACTTGATCGGTAACCTCCACCGCCGGGGCAGGAAGCGTCGGCGGCTTTTCGTCATAGTCGAAGCGCCATATCTTCTTCGGCTTCCAGAAGCGTAGAAAGATCAGGAGGGCCACAATCGACACCACGCCTCCCATGATGTCCACCAGATTGCCGTCCACGTAGTTCGACCATAAGAATTGCGTTAGAGCGAACGATCCGCCGACCACCAGGATTGCGGGGAAAACTTCAAACGTCTCCCTCCAACTAACCATGGTTCTCACCAGCCAGAAGGGGACAATGATCGCGGTGAATGGCAGAATGCGGCCAATCATCGCGTTGAGATCGGATTCCGGGAGGGCCGTCACTGCCGCCAGGGTGTGAACCGGTGTGCCAATGGCTCCCCAAGCCACAGGTGCGGTATTCGCGATCAGATTCAGCGCTGCGGCATGGAAGGGCTTGAAACCGAGCCCGATCATGAAGGCTCCTGCGATTGCCACCGGCGCCCCGAATCCTGCAGCTCCTTCAATGAACGCGCCAAAACAAAATGCAACCAGCAGAACTTGCAACCGGCGATCTGCGGTGATGCCTGCGACCGACTCTTTCATGATTTCGAATTGCCCGGTGTCGACCGAGATGTCGTAGAGATACACGGCCGCCAGAACGATCCACGCAATTTTTAGTACGCCGAACGCAACGCCATACCCAAAGCTGACGGCTGCCAAGGCGGGCGGCATTTTGAAAAAGAGGATCGCCACTGCGACGGCTGTCGACGCGGCGGAGATGGCACACCAGTGCGGCTTTATCTTGAGTCCAGCTAGCAGCCCGAAAAGGACGATGATGGGGAGAGCCGCGACCGATGTGGAGAGCCACCAATGCCCGAGTGGGTCGTATATCTGGGTCCAACGCATGACGACCTCCTTGCGAACGGGATCTGTGCGTCATTGCGGGGTCAGACTGCGATCCGCAATTCCAATCTGCAGCCATGAAACAGGCCGATATCGTACCACTGGGCGAAACCATCGGGGAATGGGAAGTTCCGATCCAGCCGTGACCCTGTTTATGGCTGGAGATAATTGATTGTTACGGGCATCCGGGAAGCCGCCTGCGCGAAATGCGCGATACCAGTCATTGAGGGATTGCGGCTACGCCGAAACTTGATAGGATCGATCCGCACAAACGCACTTGGAGGTCTCCTATCAATGATTACTCGCCGCAACTTCATCATCGCCAGCGGACTCACCGCACTCGCCTCAACTCGAGTCTTTGGCGCCAACGACACTCTTCGAATCGGAGTGATTGGAGCCGGGCATCGTATGAAGGGCCTCCTCGACGCGGCGGACAAAGTAGCTCCCTATCAGATCGTTGCCGTAAGCGACGTCTATGGACCCAACCGGGACGCTGTCGTACAAAGGTCCAACGGTCTCGCCACGGCGCATTTGGATTATCGCGAAGTCCTCGCGAAAGACATTGACGCGGTCATCATCGCGTCACCGGATCACTGGCATGTTCCGATGGCGGTCGACGCACTGAAAGCGGGTAAAGACGTATACCTCGAAAAGCCCGTGACCCACACGATTGAGGAAGGAGCCACGCTGACGCGCGCGGTCCGTTCCAGTAAACAGATTTTGCAGTGCGGCATGCAGCAACGTAGTTGGACTCACTTTCGTGATGCCGTGGATATGATTCAGGCGGGAAGTTTGGGACGAGTCGTGCAGGTACGAACCTACTGGTGGCAGAACTATCACAGGAACTGGCCTGCCAAACCAATCGATCAACAGGCACTTGACTGGAAGCTGTGGCTTGGCTCCGCTCCCGATCAACCATTCAGCGACGAGAAATTCAGCCATTGGCGGTGGTTCTGGAATTTCGGTGGCGGCGCCATGACTGATTTATTTACCCACTGGATCGATGTAGTTCATTGGGCGATGAAATTGGATCAACCAAAACAGGCATTAATGCTCGGCGACAAATATATCTTTGATCAGTGGGACTGCCCCGACACGATTCAGGCAGCATTCCGCTATCCAGGATTTGATGTCGTATACGAAGGCATGATGAATTCTTCCATCGACGATGGCGGCCTTGAATTTCGCGGCACCGAAGCCACGTTGAAAATCGATCGCGGCGGCTTCGCAGTCTATCGCGAGCACATCGATGAGGGAGAAGGCCATAATCCCGTTATGACCGCCCGCAGTTTTCGAGATGGAACCATCTCGCACATAGAAAACTTCTTCGACTGCATCAAATCGCGCAAAGAACCGAATGCCCCGGTGGAGACAGGAGTCGCAGCTGCCCGTGCCGGACAAATTGGCAATCTGGCGCATCAGCGCGGGGGCCAGACGATGTGGCCAGCGAAGTCTTGATGCGATGTTGTGGTGTTGAACCTTCGCAAAGCTGCCAGCAACGGCGGACGCGACAGCCGACGCTTAGCGCTTCTATGTGCAAGCTGCCATCGGCTAACCTTTGATCATGAAGGAGAAACTATTCTGAGTCGGCCGGAAAAGATTGGGAACTCTGCCTCCCCGATCGGTAGACCAGCGCAGGCGTGACTTTCTAATTCGCTGCTGCCAAGGTGCTTCGATCGCAATGATTCCGGCAGGCTTGGGAAGCATCGCGTTACCCTCCTTCGCCTTCGCTTCCGAACCTGGGCAATCTTCAGGGATAGAATTCCATCTTCATCCACACTATCGCGCGCCCATGCCGCTCGACACTTTGCTTCTCAAAACGAAGGCGGGCACGGACAACTTCGTTTCTGAAAAATACGTCGACCAGGTTGCGACAATCATGGAGAGGTGGCGCTCCGGCTTGATGGAGTCGCCACAGAAGCTAGTTTCGTTCGAAGAGGTACTCCTTCCCTCCTTCTCCTCCACATCGTTCAAACCGACGGAATCGCGCATCATCCGCAGCGGTCCTCCAGTTGAGGTTCGCCGCAATACCTTTTCGGCGAAGTTATCTGTCGGGGGGAACGAGTTCCTCGAAGAGCTGCGCTCCAGACTGAATCCATTCAACAAGATTCTCACCGCAGATTTTCAGGTCACCGGTGTCGAAGCCGCTGCCATGCAAGCTTCGGGACTCGGCCAGTTGAGCACCCGCGTCCGCTACGAGATCGTCGCCACCGGACGAGAGTCGTATCGTGAGCAACTCGTAGGCTATTGGGAATTGCTATGGGAAGCAGCGACAGCCGAGGAATTCCGCCTGCTGCGTTGGCAAACGATGGAGGAAACGGCAGAGCCGCTCGACAGCTCAGAGCTACTTAGACATCGCCGAATACTCGCTCGGAAGCAACGCGTCCTACTCTGCGCAGCTGTCGCACGGAAGCGACTACTGGCGGACGGTGCTCGACGGCGCCTGCGGCATTGAGATCTATGGGCACAACGGAGTTTCTGTCGGCGATATCGATGGCGATGGACTCGACGATCTTTATGTCTGTCAGCCCGCAGGTCTTCCCAACCGTCTTTTTCGCAACCGCGGCGATGGAACCTTCGAGGACATCACGGAATCGTCCGGCGTCGGCGTCCTCGAAAACACTTCCTGCTCCCTGATCGTCGACGTCGACAATGACGGACATCAGGATTTGATCGTCGTGCGCGCTCATGGTCCGCTCTTGTTCCTCAATGACGGCAACGGCAAGTTCCATCAAAAACCGGATGCGTTTCGCTTCGCAAATCCTCCTCAGGGAACTTTCACCGGCGCGGCGGTCGCCGATTACGATCGCGACGGCTGGCTCGACATCTATTTCTGCCTCTACACGTATTACCAAGGCACCGATCAGTACAAATACCCGTCGCCGTATCATGCGGCCGAAAACGGACCTCCGAATTTCATGATGCGGAACAATCGGGATGGCACTTTCCGCGACGTCACCGCCGAAACCAAGCTTAACGTCAATAACACGCGCTATAGCTTCTGTTGCGCCTGGAACGATTTCAACGGCGACGGATGGCCCGACCTCTATGTGGTCAACGATTTCGGCCGCAAGAATCTTTACCGCAACAACGGCGACGGAACGTTCACCGACGTGGGGGCCGAGGCGGGCGTAGAAGACGTCGGAGCGGGAATGGGCATTTGCGTCTTCGACTACGACAACGACGGTATCGAGGATTTTTACGTAGCAAACATGTGGACTGCGGCAGGTGAACGCATCAGTATGCAGGACATCTTCAAGAAAGATTCGCCTCCCGCTGTCCGCATGCTCTACCACAAGCACGCAATGGGCAATTCGCTGTTCCACAACAAAAACGGATTGAGTTCGAAGGTTGGTGATGGAAAACGAATCGCTGCTTTCGAAGATCGCACGACAGCCGCCGGGGTCGGAATCGGCCGATGGGCATGGTCGAGTGACAGTTGGGATTTCGATCATGATGGCTTCGCCGACCTGTACGTCACCAACGGCATGGTGAGCGGTCCCTCGCATGACGATCTCAACAGCTTTTTCTGGCGCCAAACCGTGGCGTTTTCGCCGGATGAAGCGACGTCATCGCACGATTATGAACAGGGATGGAACGCCATCAATGAGTTGATCCGATCCGATGGCACCTGGAGCGGCTACGAGCGCAACGTTTTTTATGCCAACAATCGCGACGGTACCTTTTCCGACATTTCCGGAGCCGTCGGCCTCGACTTTCTGGAAGATGGACGCGCGTTCGCACTCGCTGATTTCGATCTCGACGGTCGTCAAGAAGTTTTTCTCAAGAACCGCAACGCCCCGCAATTGCGTGTATTGAAAAATGTCCTGCCAAGCCTGCCTCCATCCATCTCGTTTCGCCTGCGTGGGACAAAAAGTAATCGCGATGCCATCGGAGCCGTAATTACCATCGAGACCGAACAAGGCATTCAGACCCGCTCTGTGCAAGCCGGATCGGGATACCTCTCACAGCACAGCAAAGACGTCTTCTTTGGTTTGGGCGCGGCGAAAGGACCGTTGACTGCATCCATTCGATGGCCGAGCGGATTCGTCCAGCGATTAAATGATCTGCCGATTAACCATCGCATTTGGATCCAAGAAGGATCTACACCATCTCGGATCGAAGCTTTTCGGGATACCTCTGACCCTGCCAAGTTCGGCCAATTGAGCGCTCAACCGACCGAAGAACTTCCCTCGGTCGCGGAAACCTGGCTCTTGGCGCCTATCACCGCACCCGATTTCTCCTTGCCCGATTCCCGTACAGGACAGCCCCAATCTCTGTCTGCTCTGCGCGGCAAGACAGTTCTGCTCCACTTCGGCGCGAGCAGCGACGAGAGGACCCGAACGGATTGGTCGACCTTCGACCGCCACTCTGCGGAGTGGAGTGCGAAAGGCCTGCATGTTGTCTCGGTTGTGTTCGATCAATCCGTTGTTGCAAAGCCAAACGTCCTGGCGAGCCAGCGCCTTTTCTCTTTTCCAGTACTCTCAGGCTCCGATGATGTCGCTGGCATCTACAACATTCTCTTTCACTACATGTTCGATCGCCGTCGCGATATCTGGCTTCCCACTTCATTCCTGATCGACACTAAAGGTGAGATCGTGAAGGTATATCAGGGGCCGATTAGTGCTGAGCACCTGGAGCACGACTCCCGAGGGATTCCACGAACCGCGGCCGACCGTATAGCGCACGCTCTTCCGTTCCCGGGCATCGCTGAGGTAACAGATTTCAGCCGGAATTATCTCTCTTACGGTTCGGTCTTCTTCAAACGTGGCTATCTCGATCAGGCCGGAGCCGCCTTTCAGATCGCTTTTCGCGACGATCCGGACAGCGCCGAAGCACTCTACGGAATTGGCAGTGTTTATCTCGACCGGCACAAATCGAGGGAAGCACGTCAATGCTTTGAAGGCGCCCTCAAACTTCGGGCAAGCTACCCGGACACCATTGCTCACGCATGGAACAACCTCGGCCTGCTGGCAGGAAGCGAAGGCCGAACTGTTGAGGCTGTCAGCGATTTTCAGGAAGCAATTCGGCTGAGTCCTAACGACCGGGTCGCTCTGAATAACCTCGCTGGGGCCTACCGGGTACAGAAAAGCTGGGACAACGCGCGTCAGACTTATGAACGTGTGCTTCAACTCGACCCCGACGATCCCGATGCGAACTACGGTCTCGGAATGATCTTCGCCCAGAATGACGACACCGACCGCGCGTTCAACTTTCTGCAGCGAGCCTTACGAGCCCGTCCCGTCTTTCCAGAAGCCCTCAACAATCTGGGCATTCTTTATCTTCGGACTGATCGGATCGCTGAAGCCGTTAAGAGTTTCCAGGAATCGATTCGCGTGTCGCCCAATTTTGACCAGGCCTATCTCAATCTGGCTCGCGTCTATGCTGACGAAGAGACCCCCGACAAGGCGCGCGCCGTGTTACGAGATTTGCTCAAGGTGTTTCCCGATCATCCAATTGCTCTCCGCATGATGGAACAACTTAAATGATCGTTCACTGACTTGGCACTCACTTAGGGATTTGAGGCCATCGAATCCACATCCGGACCGCCAGGATTGAATCTCCCGCCAGAATCGACCAAACGGTGCATACTGTGAGGATCAATTTTCGAAACCGATCATGAAAATACTTCTCGTGGAAGACAGCAAGTTTCTCCGGATGGCGACGGAACGAGCGTTGACCGCTGCCGGCTATGAAGTCGTCTCTGCCGGGGACGGGGAACAGGCTCTAGTTCTCGCTCGCGAACACTTCCCGTCTCTGGTCCTGTTAGACGTCATGCTTCCGAAGATGAGCGGTTTAGATGTGGTCAAAGCTTTGAAAAAGGATCCTGCCACTGCTTCAATTCCCGTGATGATGTTGACGGGACTCTCGCAGAAAAAATGCGATTCAGATGGAAAAGGATGGGGCCAGCTGTTTCTTCGAAAAATCTGATTCTATGCTGGGAAAGGGCCCCGACTCCCTGATCGCTGCTGTGCACCGAATACTAAAGGAACCAAGTTCCGCTCGATAATTTCTTCAAAGAGATTAAACCAGAAAAGAGGGCGATCGTGAGGGTCTGAATGTCGGTAACGAACCCAACGCTAACCCATGATCGCCCTACCGAACCTGCTCTCATTCCACACGCTTCGCTGTGAGGCCACCATCGGGGAAACACCGTAGCTGAGCTTCCCTCAGAGAAGTCATTTCAAAAAAGTAGCGCGCAGCGGCTAAAACCTTTGAGCTGATGACTACGGTATTCACCGTAGTGCAAAATCTGGCACACAGCACCTACCATCGGGGCACTCTCAGCATGGTAACGGGAAGTTGCCCTAAAGGGGGGATACAGCTTTCTCCAGCTCCGTGCTTCTGGGGGTAATTCATACCCTCACAAACCATGCTCATCGATGGTTAGCGCCCCATCGATGAGCTTTTTTATCGTCATTTCGTTCTCAATTTCCGACCCGCTCATCAAGGTATATAGTGCAGGGAGTGGCAGGAATGTATTCGATGAAGCTTCCTCGATTGGCGATATCGTCTGCGCTGCTTTCATTGGCTGCAGCCGTATTCCTATTCCCAAACTGTACAGCGCAGGATAGTTCAGGAAACCAATCCTGGTCCGCTACCAGCCAGCAAGGAAGCCCGGACGGATCCGTCAATCCCACTCGCACGAGTCAAACTCACACCGAGGCCGATGGACGGGTTGTTGATAAGACAGCGGTACAAACTCTCGGACCCGACGGCCGTTACATTCCGTATTCGGATACAGAGAAAGAATCTCGCCGCATCAACGACACAACCGTCCGGACGATCGAGCGTACTTTCGGCACCGATCCCGACGGCCATCGGACGCTCATCCAGGAACGCCAGGAAGAATCGCGCAGCTTACCGGGCGGCGAACAGAAGGTAAGCCGTACCGTTTCCAATCCTGATGCCAACGGAGCGCTGCAAGTCGTACAGCGCGAACAGGAAGATTCAAAGCAGATCAGCCCAGCAGTGCGAGTAACCAATACGACGGTACTGACGCCCGACGGCAACGGTGGATTCTCTCCTGCGGTACAGACAGAGCAGCGAGAAACGAAAAACAGCGACGGCACGATCGCGACCAAGAAATCCACGCAGCTGTCGGATGGAACGGGTGGTTGGAAGCTCAGTGAGGTTCGTGAAGGCACGAGCAAGCAGGAAAACGGTCAACTCGTCAGCAAGGAAGAGCGTATTCTGCGTCCCGATTCGAACGGCAATCTGGCTGTGGTCGAGAGAACGGTCAGCAAAGAGAATCAGGCTGGTGCCGGAGACAAGCGTGAGACGACCGAAACATATTCGACGAATGTCCCCGGTATCGCCGGAGATGACAGCCTGCGGCTCGTACAGCGTCAGACCACGGTTCACCGCACTACTTCCGCGGGCGCGCAGAGCACAGTCCGCCAAACCGAGCAACCCAGTCCCGGTGACGTAAATAACAGCTTCCAGGTCACGGAAGAGGCCATTGATATCGTCCGGCCCGGCTCAGGCAAGACTGCCAGCGAGACCCACATGATCCTCACTCCGCGTTCCGACGGCGGACTCGGTCAGGTTTGGGTTGACACCGGTAAGACGCGACAATCCAGCCGCAATCAAGGTTGATACCACCCCCTCGTCGAAGCCCAAGTAAAAGCCAACTTCCCCTCCGACCATCCACAGCGAAAGAGCACCTCGTCCCACTTCACGCTCTTGCGGAAATCCCGTCAGAAGTCCTTATCCGAAGCCCCGTTTATCCGTTCGTCTCAAAACATCTTTGCCCCTGACACAGAAAAAGCTTGACATATAGTGATATATATAACTATAACACTAGTAACGATGCGCATCGTGAATGGTCTTCCAGCGGAAGCGATAGCACTGATCTCGCCATCGAGACGCTGACTTGAGCAAGAAAAGTGATGACTTTAAGGAGAATGCAACATGAAATCCTCGCGATTTGTATTGTCTGTTGTTCTGCTTTCGCTTTCCACTGTGGCTTTCGCCCAATCCGACGCGCAGAAGTCCTTTGACAAGATGAAAACTCTGGCGGGCGCCTGGCAAGGGTCGGTGACCACCACGCCTCCGTCAGCTGAGATGGGAAACGGGTCGCTGGTGCAGGTCTCGATGCGCGTGACCTCTCGAGGCAACGCTCTCGTGCACGAGATGTCGGCAGCCGGAACGCCGGACGATCCCACGAAGAACGACCATCCAGTCACCATGTTTTACCTCGATAGCGATCGCCTGCTGCTAACCCACTACTGCGACGCAGGCAACCGCCCTCGCATGGCGGCCCGGACGTCGCCGGACGGAAAAACACTGGAATTCGATTTTGTCGACGTTGCCGGCAATCTGGACTACGGACACATGCAGCACGCGGTGTTCACCCAGATCGACGCTAACCATCACACCGAGGACTGGACGTTCCTGATGCCGGGAGACAAGCTCATGCATGCGCACATGGATTTGCAGCGGAAATGACGGTGTCCCAAAGGCTATGCGTCGTCACAAATTCAAGGAGGTGCGGCGGTGCTTCCCGAGGATGATGCGGGACGAATCGTACGCGCCTCCTTTGGAAGTCCGGTCACGAGGTAGCCGAGGCGCGGGTAGGCCGCCGCATAACGGAGGAGAAAATGTCGCACTCACCCATACTGCTTCTTCACATTGTCTCTGGCACATTGGGAATGCTGTCTGGATTTGTGGCGGTGTTCCTCCCCAAGGGTTCCCGCAGCCACGGGCGCGCCGGAAACGTATTCGTCATATCCATGCTCAGCCTGTCCGCGACCGGAGTCTACCTGGCGGTCATGAAAGCGCAACCGGGTAACATTCTGGGAGGCACTCTAACGTTCTATCTGGTGGCAACGGCATGGATGACGGCCCGGCGTCGGGAAGGCCAACCGGGCATTTTGGATTGGGGCGCGCTACTGGTTGTCTTTGCAGTCGCTGCCGTCGAGGTGACACTGGGGCTCGAAGCTGCCATGAGTCCGACGGGATTGAAGTATGACTATCCGCCGGGGCCGTACTTCTTTCTTGGCTCGGTGGCTCTGCTGGCTGCTGTCGGGGACGTGCGCATGCTCGTGCGGCATGGTATTGCGGGCACGCAGCGTATCGCGCGGCATCTTTGGCGCATGTGCTTTGCGCTGTTCATTGCGGCAGCGTCGATATTCCTGGCACGGCAGCAGGTCTTTCCAGACGTGTTACGCAGGACGGGTGTACTTGTTTTCCTGAGTTTCCTGCCAATCCTGCTGATGATTTTCTGGTTCCTCCGTATGCGCTTCGCACATGCCTACAAACAGAAGGGCATGGCCGGCGCGCGCGCTTGATTTCAAGGCTTCATGCCCGGAACATCTGAGGCTGAGCACCAACCAGCGAGGACACATGAGCTCCACCAGGAACCCAGGCAGATTTGCAGGTTTGCTGTATGTACTCACTTCAATCGTGGGCTTCTTCGCCATGGGCTATGTTCCGCGCAAGCTGATCGTTAGCGGAAACGCAACGGCAACGGCTAGCAACATCGCGGCTCACGAAACGCTATTTCGTCTCGGCATCGCGGGTGAACTCATCGGCCAGGCAGGCTTTATTTTTGTGGCTCTGGCTTTGTACGACCTGCTGAAGGGGATCGACCGGCGGCAGGCATCACTCATGGTGACACTGATTGTGGTCTCGATCCCGATAGCGTTTGTGAATGAGATGAACTCGATCGTTGCCCTCGTCCTGGTGCGCGGGGCTGACTTCCTGGCCGTCTTCGGAGAGCCGCAGCGCGATGCTCTGGCTATGCTGTTCCTGAATCTGCACCATTACGGATTTGTTGTGGCCGAAATATTCTGGGGTCTGTGGCTCTTTCCGCTCGCGCGGCTTGTATACCGGTCGCGCTTTCTGCCGCGGTTTCTGGGCGTCTGGCTCGCCTTCGCCGGTTTCGCCTGGGTGATCCTGAGCCTTACGAGCATACTGTTGCCGCTATATCAGGATAAGGTGGATACCTACTGTCAGCCCGCATTCTTTGGGGAACTCGCGCTCATGTTTTGGCTTCTGATCAAGGGCGCTAGGCCGTCAGCGCAGGACGCCGCAGCCTCATCATCGGCCGTGGTCGCCGCGGCATGAATGGTATGCACAGCTGGGTAGAGAGAGAAAGAAGAATGTCATTTTCGCGTATATTCCTCCTTCGCATGCTCGCTGACGCTTTGATAATGCTGTCTGGATTTGTCGCTGTGTGTCCGCGACATGAACCGGGAATCTGATGGACAGTGAGTGGAACGACAGTCAGCCGATTTACCGCCAGCTTCGCGACCGCGTGGTCGCGATGATCCTCGACGGCGTGCTCAAGGAAGGCGATCCTCTTCCCTCCGTGCGCACAGTCGCTGCCGAATATCGCGTAAATCACCTCACGGTCCTTAAGGGGTATCAGCAACTCGTCGACGAACAACTCGTTGAGAGCAGGAGGGGTCTTGGCATGTTCATCAACGCCGGCGCGCGCAGTCTGTTGCTGCAGGGCGAACGCCAGAAGTTTCTCTCGGAAGAGTGGCCCCGCGTCCACGCCACCATCCAGCGTCTCGGCCTGAAAGCTGAAGAACTGCTGAACGGTTCCGCGACACGGTTAGCAGCGGAGATCGCGAAGAAGAAGGAGCCGAAGTCATGACTGTCATCGAAGCACGCGGACTTCGCAAGTCTTTCGGCACAACCATCGCGCTAGACGGTATCGACTTGCGCATCGAAGAAGGCCGCATCCTCGGTCTGATCGGACCCAACGGCGCGGGCAAGAGTACCGCGCTCAACGCGATTCTTGGCCTGATTCCCTATCAGGGAGAACTGCGGGTTCTCGGGCGCAATCCATGGAATGAACGCGATCAACTCATGCGCGATGTCTGTTTCATCGCCGATGTCGCTGTCCTGCCACGTTGGATCAAAGTCTCCCAGGCACTCGACTACGTCGCCGGCATCCATCCCCGCTTCGATCGCGCCAAGGCCGAAGCTTTTCTTGCAAAGACCACGATTCGGCGAACTAGCAAGGTGCGGGAACTGTCGAAGGGCATGGTCGCTCAACTGCACCTCGCTCTGGTCATGGCCATCGATGCAAGACTGCTGGTGCTCGACGAGCCTACGCTCGGCCTCGATATCCTCTATCGCAAGCAGTTTTATGACTCGCTGCTGAACGATTATTTCGATCGCACCCGCACCATCATCGTGACGACCCACCAAGTAGAGGAGATTCAGAACGTCCTCACCGACGTGATGTTCATCGATCGCGGCCGCATCGTCTTTGGCTGCAGCATGGAAGAGTTCGAGTCGCGATATTTGGAAGTAATGGTCAATCCCGAGCGTCTCTCCGCAGCACGGCAGCTCAAACCGATTCACGAACGCCAGGTCATCGGCCGAAGTATTCTGCTTTTCGATCGCGTCGATCGTTCGCAGCTCGCTGCACTTGGTGACGTTCGTACGCCGAGCATCGCCGACTTGTTCGTTGCCATGCTGGAGAGTAAACCGGGGCATCAACCCATCGCACCGCAAGGAGCGGCCGTATGAGTACTCCGTCGAATGCTTTTTCGGGATCGTTTGATTCGCGGGGAGCCGCACCGGCCACCGTGTCCTCAACTCGGTCATTCTTCTGGTCAGTGAGGCGCGAATTTTGGGAGTACCGATCCCTCTATATCGCTCCGCTGGCCGCCGCTTCGCTTTTCCTGTTCGGCTTCATCATCAGCCTGATCCATTTGCCATCCAGAATGCGGGCAGCAGGGGTCGGTCCGATGCAGCACGACTTCCTGGATCATTCTGAGAACCTCGCTGCGCTTTTGATCATGGCGACGACGCTTATCGTCGCGCTGTTCTATTGCCTCGACGCGCTGTACGGCGAACGCCGCGATCGAAGCATACTGTTCTGGAAATCGCTTCCGGTCTCCGATCTCACGACCGTGCTCTCGAAAGCCAGCATTCCAATCGTCATTCTCCCGCTTCTCACCTTCGCTGTGACGATCGCCTTGTGGATATTGATGATCTTGCTCAGCAATGCCGTGCTGCTGGCGAGTGGCATGAGCACTCCGGCGGCGACACCCCACTTGTCGTTCTTCCAATTGTCGCTCGGACTGTTCTATCACCTGATGGTTGTTCACGGGCTTTTCTATGCGCCCTTCTACGCCTGGCTGCTGCTGGTTTCCGCTTGGGCGCGGCGCGCGGCATTTCTCTGGGCCACGGTGCCGCCATTAGCGATTGGCATCGTCGAGAGAGTTGCCTTCAATACTTCTTACTTCGCCTCAATGTTGGGATACCGCGTGGGCGGAGGTGCGGAAGACAGCAACTCCAAAGCAGCAGATATGGCGGTGGCTTTTATGCCGCACTTCACTTCGGGCCAACTTCTCTTCAACCCGAGTTTGTGGACCGGCCTGGCAGTAACTGCGATATTCCTGGCCGTGGCGACGCGCTTGCGCCGCAATCGCGAACCGATCTGATCCGAATGCGCATTCGATTCAGATTACTTTCCAAGTTCGGACGACCACTAGGACGACCGCTCGCTAGTTTAGTTCCCGAACCCAGATATTCCGGAAACTGATGGGCTCACTCGGATCGCCATGTGCCTGCAGCTTGATGGGCGCAGAATCGTATTTCTTATAGAACGGCTGGCCAATGTAGCGAGTTTCGCCTTTTAATTCGAAGTGATTTTGTACCAGCACTCCATTGAAAAAGACGGTCACATAGGCGGGCGTTTTCAGCGAGCCATCGGAATTGAAGATCGGAGCCGTCCACACTACATCATAAGATTGCCATTCGCCGGGCTTGCGATTCGCGTTGACCAGCGGAGCGGACTGTTTGTAAATGCTGGCGGCCTGACCGTTGACGTAGGTCTTATTGTTGTACGAATCTAGAACTTGCAATTCATATCCGGCGTCGCCGGACCCGGTGGAAGCCAGAAACACTCCGCTGTTGCCCCGCAGCTGACCGGAGCCGGTGATTGTCTCCGGAATCTTCCACTCAATGTGGAGTTGATAATTCTTAAAGCTACGCTTGGTTTCGATGTTCCCTGCCGCCTTATTTACCGTAATGATGCCATTGGCTACGACCCACTTGGCAGGGGACTTGTCTTGGACCGACACCCATTCGTCGAGATTCTTGC
Source organism: uncultured Acidobacteriota bacterium (assembly GCA_963787685.1). GTDB lineage: Bacteria > Acidobacteriota > Terriglobia > Terriglobales > Acidobacteriaceae > Sulfotelmatobacter. The sequence goes on along the minus strand of CAWBED010000011.1, from coordinate 124,601 downwards.
CGTCAAATAAGACAATGGCATCGGAGGGGGCCGCTTCGTTGCTGGCTCCTGGCGTCACTATTTTGGGCACCGGTTCCCAGACTTCTGTATCTTCGGGTTTGGCAGTGGCGCCCGCCTGTCCGGCTGGCTGCTGCGCGAAAACGGGTGTGCTCACGACCACAATCGTCGCAAATAAAACGAGCGTGAAAAGTTGGATCCGCATAATCTTCCACATGATATACCCCTCCCACCGGGAACCGTGATCGCTTAGGAGACTACCATGCTTGGCAAAACTGCTGACCGCCCCGAATGCTGGCCAATCTTGACTCTGGATTCATGGGGAGACACCTACGCGACTCTCCATATGTGGACGCAAATGGTGGGTAAGGTCCGGCTGGCACTTACACCCCTGGTGAACCACTGGTGGAATGTTCCCCTCTACGTATCGGCTCTCGGCCTCACAACATCGCGTATTCCCTACGGACAGAGGGCCTTCGAAATCTGGTTCGATTTCCTGAAGCACCAACTGGTGCTTGAAACCAGCGATGGGTTGTTAAAAACGATCCCTTTGGCGCCACGTTCAGTCGCTGAATTTTATAAAGATTTTCTGGGAATGCTGCGATCCGCCGGCATCGAAGTCAAAATCTGGGGCATGCCCGTGGAAATCGCGAATCCAATCCCGTTCGACAAGGATCGCGAACATCGATCGTATGATCCAGTCGCGGTTGAAAAATTCTGGCGAATTCTATTGTCGGTAGATGCTGTCCTGACCGAATTTAGGGCAGGATTCATTGGCAAGAGCAGCCCGGTTCACTTTTTTTGGGGCAGCTTTGACCTGGCGGTCACGAGATTTTCGGGGCGTCCGGCGCCGCCGCGTCCGGGCGCGGACGCGATTACGCGCGAAGCCTACTCCCACGAAGTAAGCAGCGTCGGATTCTGGCCGGGCGGTGGCGATGTGAAGGAGGCCGCCTTCTACTCCTACATGGCCCCGGAGCCGCAAGGATTCAAAGGAGCTCGCGTCCAGCCAGACGCTGCCTTTTATTCGAAACAAGTCAATGAGTTCCTACTGATGTACGACGACGTGCGGAAGTCGGAATCGCCGACTGCTTCCCTGCTGGAGTTTTGCCAAAGTACATATGAGGCCGGGGCGAAGCTGGGCAACTGGGATCGCCGCGCTCTCGAGAGATAGTTTAAGAGAGAGTTAAATGTTTCGATCGACGTCAGCCGAACTCGCGCGATCGTGCTGGTCCGCGCCAATCGATCGAACACTGAATTTTCCTATGGCAATCCTGGGGAGAAGTCGGCCAGTGACATAAACGTGGAGTCAACTTTCTCCACGAGTTTGCCGTTTGCCTCAGACTTGTCACGTACGCTCTTCCACTCCGGATCGTCCTGGAACGACTTCCAGTTCGCCGCCGCGATTTCCCGGCTGGGGTGCTCCAGAATGTAGATGAGCGTGTTGCTCTTGTCTGGTTCATCCAGCGGCGTCCAGTACGCGATGCTCTTCATTCCATGGCGGTCAAAGATCTTGACGGTATGCTCCCGGAAGCGTGCCAGCAGATCAGCCAACTTTCCCGGAGCCGCGTGATACACCCTCAGTTCGTAGACCGCAGTCGATGCTCCAACATCAGTGCTCTCCCGCCGGGAAGCTGCCCAAAGCGAGGCGGGAAGCATTGCAGCCGCAGGAAGCGTTTTCAGTAATGTTCGTCTTTTCACGGCCGGATTCTAGCAGAAGATGAAGTCAGGAGTGATCGGCTCAATTCAACAGAGAATTAGGATTCAAGAGAAAATTAGGTGGTGTTCGAAGATTCTCCGCCAAGCTAGAGGGCTGCCTGGCTACTCGACCTGCGACAGTTCCTGCAGCCTCTTGCGCATATCCTCACCCCTGCGCGTTCCATCGGGATTGCAAGTTGGACAGTCCGGACTGTGCATTCTCAGCAGGGACAACAGGCGACAGATCCAACGCCTCGAGTTCAATTTCCACCTCGCATGTTTGCTGGGAAGCCGAGTGAGTCGCCTAAGGAGAATGACTCGCCCGACTTTCGCCGCACGAGCCCCTTAGGGTCAATAGATGGGAAGTGGTCCGTTCCTTGCGCCTCAATAGCGGAATATCTGCAATATTTATAAATATTTACGGCGACTCATTGCCTCGCGCCAAACGCGTCCGGAATGCCTGAAAGTGCCATTTCCCGTATCCCCAGGTGGGGTGCTAAACTCGTCGCTCGCTGTTGGGGGTTCCACGTCGCCTTATGGGTTCGGCGCAAACTCATCCATCCGTTGTTCGCTTCGGTGTATTTGAAGCCGATCTTTCCGCCGGCGAACTCCGGCGGAACGGAATCAAGGTCCGTCTGCAGGATTTGCCGTTCCGAATGCTGACGATATTATTGGCCCGCCCTGGAGAGGTGGTCACGCGCGAGGAGTTGCGCCAGACACTCTGGCCTCCAGACGTGTTCGTGGACTTCGAGCAGGGGATTAGCAGCGCGGTCATGCGCTTGCGCGACGCCTTGCGCGATTCTGCCGACAATCCAATTTTCATCGAGACGATCGAGCGTCGCGGCTACCGTTGGATCGGGCCTATCCATCCGCCCGACCCTATCGTCGAACAATCCCCCGCTTCGCAAGCGCCGAAGGAAAAGGAAATAGATAGACCTTCGGAATCAATCCAGCCTACGAGTTCGACCTCTTGGCGGCTACCCATTTTTTTCATCCTTGGTCTAGTTCTGATCGTCGCCGTGTGGAGGTTCTACTTCGGTGTTCGCCGCTCTGAAGCCGGAGCCAAGGAGAGCCCTGCTTTGGCCCGAACTCAGCATTCGCCCGCGAACCGGGAGGCAGAGGAGTTCTACCTCAAAGGACGGTTTTACTGGAACAAGCGGACCCCCGAAAGCCTCAATCAGGCCCTCGATGCGTTCACACAGGCTCTGGCCCGCGATCCCAACTATTCCGACGCTTACGTTGGAATGGCCGATTGCTATAACCTTTTGCGCGAATTTTCCGCCATGCCTCCGAACGAGGCTTACTTCCGTGCATTCGCCGCCGCCAAAAAAGCGGTCGAACTCGACGATCGATCTGCGTCCGCCCATGCCTCACTGGCTTTCGTGACATTCTGGGGCATGTGGGATGCACGCGATGCCGAAACAGAGTTCCGGCGTGCGATCGAGCTCGACCCAAACAATGCCAAGGCGCATCACTGGTTCGCCACGTTCCTGCAAGCGCTCGGTCGCCACACCGAAGCACTCGCCGAGATCGAGGCAGCCCGCAAATTGGATCCGCACTCTGCGGCAATTCTCGCGGATAAAGGGCAGTTGCTGGAAACTGCCGGACATCATGAAGAAGCAGTGCAGGTGCTAACCCAACTCGAAGCCGCCGAGCCAGATTTCCTGTCGCCGCACCGCTACTTGCGACTCTCCTACTTCAACGCTGGAGACTATCCGCGCTACATCGCCGAACTCAAGAAGGAGTCGATTATCTTGCACGACTCGACGACAATGGCGCAGGCCGACGCGGCAGCCAAAGGCTATTCAGGAGGCGGCGAACGTGGATTGCTCGAAGCACTGCTCGCCGAACAGATGAAGCTTTCCGCCCAGGGGAAAGTATCTCTTTTCGCAATCGCGGAGACCGAAGCTAAACTGGGCAACCCCGATGAATCCCTGCAATACCTGACCAAGTGTGTCTGGTTACACGATGAAAACATGGTTTCCCTGAGTCAGAATCAAGGTTTCACTCGTCTGCACGGGAACCCCGCGTTCGAGAAACTGGTCGCCATAGTCGGCGTCCCGCCCAGCAGCTAGTCCGATCCCGATTTCCGCCGCTCAAAGTGAGTCGGAAAGCCTAGGACCCAATCCGGGCCCGCAAACCTGTAGGCCTGAAGCCGAATTCCGTAGCTTCGCACTTCGAATACTGAATCGTATTCTTTGCGGATAGAATGACTCGCATGAAACCGCTCTTGGTCCGTTCCGTCGCGCGGGCCTACCTGATGTCGTTTGCATTTTGGTCAGGCATCGCTTTACTGATGGGCCTGCAATACAGGCCCCTCGATCCGCATGCGCTTTGGTCATCTTTGGGTGCCCTGTTAATCGAAGTCGCACTTCGCGGCTTAGCCTTCGCCCTGTGGACTCCGCCTATTTTCTTCCTGGTTGGGAAGTATCTCCGTTTCTCAAAGAGTCGCTTTCGATATTTGCTGCTGTGGGCACTCGGTGTGGTGCCCTTCGTGGTGCTACAGACGAGCATCCTCTGGGTATTAGTTCCGCCCTATAACGACGAACTGAGGAAATACATGCCGCGCTCGGCCCACTCGTGGATGGAGATGATTCGCGGAGCATTTGCTGATCAGGTTTTCATCTACATTGCAGTCGTGGTGGCAGCCCATGCCTACCAGTACTTGAAACGGTTGCAAAGGCAAGAGCGGGAGCGATACGAGTATCAGCAAGCGCTCGCCGCGAGCGAACTGCAAGCCCTCAAGATGCAGCTTCATCCTCACTTTCTGTTCAACACCCTGCACGGGATCGCAACTCTGATCGATAGCGATCCAAAGAACGCCAGGGTCATGATCCTGAAGCTGTCCGGATTGTTGCGAATCGCCCTCGACCGTAACAGTGCAGATCTGATCTACCTCCATGAGGAACTCGAATTTGTGGAGGCTTACCTCGACTTGGAAAGGATGCGATTCGGGGATCGACTCACAATTGAACGAAGAATCGCCCGCGAAACTCAGGCGTTACTCGTGCCTCAGATGATCCTTCAGCCAATCGTCGAGAATGCAATTCGACATGGCATCGCCTCTTCGCGAGAACGTGGCTGGCTAACCATAGAAGCAACAAAGGTGGACAACAATCTCGAGATTCTCGTGAGTAACAGCGTTGGAATGAAAGCTTCCAATGGGACGGGCGTGGGCTTGCGTAACGTCGAGGCCCGCTTGAAATACTTGTACGCCGGAGAGGCAAGCATGCGATTTTCGATTGCTGAGAACCGCATCGCCACTCTAAAGCTCATACTTCCTGCTTTGAGCGCGAGAACGGCAACGAACGGGTCCCCGGAGCAGCGACAGTCTGAAGCGAGTTCCGAAGAGAGAGAATCGTTATGCGCGCCCTCATCGTCGACGACGAGCCGTTAGCTCGCACTGCTCTGGCCCAGATATTGGCCGCGAGAAGTGACGTCGAACATTTCGACGCGGCGAGTGACGCAATCGAAGCGCAGGAACTCCTCTCCAAGAACGACTATGACGTGATGCTGCTCGACATCAGCATGCCGGAGCTCTCTGGGCTTGAATTGGCGGATCATCTTCAACAAGGCGATCGGTCGTCGCCTTCAATCGTTTTCGTCACTGCATACTCCCAGCATGCATTGGCCGCGTTTGAGAAGCATGCCGTGGACTATGTCTTGAAGCCGTTTTCAGTGGAGCGGGTAAACCGGGCTTTAGATTTTGCTTCGCGAAGAACAGCCGCCGAGCTTGCTGCGAAACTTATTCACCTGATCCCTGAACTCCGAGGACAACCGCAGAAACCGTCACCGAAACTCGCGATTAAGACCGACAAGAGAATCTTGTTCATCGATCCTCAAGAATTGGTTGCTGTGCAAGCCGAGGGGAACTACGTACTGCTCCAGCGTGAATCGGGCTCGTACCTGCTGCGCGAGTCGATCACTGCCATCGCCGAGAAGCTAAAACCATACGGGTTTGTTCGGATCCATCGATCTCTGCTGGTGAACGCCGCTTTTGTACAAGAAATACGTCCTTGCATCACCGGAGAGTACGAGCTTCGAGTCAAAGGCGGTAAAGAATATACCGTCACTCGCACTTACAAAAAGAATCTGAAGTCCCTGGCACAATTCTGGATTGGCACCGGCACATTTCTCGCGGACTAGCGTTACCCGCCTTCAGTGCCCGAACACCGACACGCTTCTTTCCCCTGCCTTAGAGCTTCTCGCCCGACTCGGGACATCGAACCACTGAGCCGTTTCGTTGATTCAGAGGATCAATTTTTTTCTGCATGATCCTTGCTCTGATGTTCAGGTATAATCCGCGCCACTCTAGGCCGGGACGGTTTCATCTGGTACATCCCGAACAAACATAGAGAATCGAAAAGGCGCAAACGGGTGCGGGAGAAGAATACTGTGAAGTGATTTCTTCTCGCGTGTTTTCGCCCGGCGTTGCCTTCTCCCTGGGAGGCTATGTCGATGTCGCGAATCCATCAGCAAGTGAGCAACAGCGGGCAGCACGAGCGGTGGTACCAGTTTGGCTTTCGATCAACGCACGGGATAACGCGCGCGATCTGCGCGCTCACCCTCTTCGCGTTTCTCTCTCAATTGGCGACGGCGCAAGCAACCAGCCAACTCAATGGCAGCGTCACGGACTCCTCTGGCGCGGCGGTGGCCGGCGCGCAGATTACCTTGACCGAGCCCGCAACAGGCTTGAAGCGCACCACCACCAGCAACGCATCAGGCCTCTATCAGTTCCTGGACGTGCCTCCCGGTGACTATCGGCTGGAGACCTCGGCGAAGGGTTTCGCACCGTATCTGGCCCCCAAGGTGACGCTGGTTGTGAAAACACCCGCCACCGTACCTATCCGGTTGCAAGTTGCGGGTGTGGCGCAATCGGTAACGGTCGAAGCCGAAGCGCCACTCATCAACCGTACCGACGCGTCGCTTGGCAATGTTGTCGAGGGAAACCAAATTGACGAGTTGCCCATCGCCGACCGCAACGTAGTTCAGTTGCTAAGCCTGCAGCCGGGTGTCGCGTACCTCGGCAATCAGCTCAATGCCGACACCGACACACGCAGTGGCGCAGTGAACGGCTTGCGGAGCGACCAATCCAACGTCACACTCGACGGCATTGGCGTCAACGACCAGAACAATGGTTATGCTTTCACTAGTGTCCTGAATGTGCCGCCCGACTCGGTTGAAGAGTTCAGGGTAACCACCGCCAACGCCAATGCCGACTCCGGCTACTCCAGCGGCGCTCAAGTCGCGCTGGTGACCAAGAGCGGCACCAACAGCTTTCATGGTTCGGCTTACGAGTACAACCGCAACACCATCTTCAGCGCCAATGACCCGTTCCTGAAAGAGTCCCAACTGACCAGCGGCGAACCTAACAAGGCCCCGAAACTGTTTCGCAATGTATTCGGCGTCACGTTTGGAGGGCCGATCCGGAAGAACCGTCTCTTCTTCTTCACCAACTATGAAGGCCGTCGCGACGCCCAAGGCACCAGCGTCTTACGTAACGTCCCCAGCGCGAGTCTGCGCTCTGGCGCTCTCGTGTATCTATGTGCGCTGGATCCCACAACGAATGCCCCGGATCCTCGTTGTTCCGGCGGGACAGTCAACGGTGTGAGCGGCGTACAAGCTGGCTACTATGCGCTTGGGCCGGCTCAAATCACCGCGATGGACCCGCTCGGAATCGGTCCCAGCGCCGCGGTCGAGAACATCCTCAATCAGTACCCCGCTTCCAATGAAAACGCCGGCGATGGTTCCAACACGCTCGGTTATCGTTTTGCATCCAACGCCGACTCGAAATTCAACACTTACATCATCAAGAGCGATTGGCACATCAACCCTAGCGGGTCGGAAACGTTGTTTTGGCGCGGAGAGACGCAAAACTTCAAGGAGCCCGGACTACAACAGTTTCCCGGCCAGTCCGCTGCCACAACCGTTCTGGATGACAGCAAGGGAGTCACCGTCGGCCTTACTTCACTTATCTCGCCCAGGCTCGTCAACGATTTTCACTGGGGTTACATCCGCCAGGGAGTAAACAACTCCGGCACGTCTCAGGATCCCGCAATTCTTCTGAACGGACTCGACAACCTTGTGCCTTTCACACGTTCCACCGTCGCTTTTGTGCCGGTCAACCAGTTGAGCGACACTTTGAACTGGACGCGCAAGAACCACACGTTTGAGTTCGGCGGCGACGTATTTCTGATTCGCAACAACCATACCAGTTACGCCAACTCGTTCTCCGACGTACAGACCAACGCGGTTTATCTCAACACAGGGGGAATCGCCAACACTCCCAACCCTCTGGACCCTGCCAACAACGGCTATCCGGCTGTGGATAGCAACTTCGGACCGAACTATGACAGTGCGGCTACGATCTTATTGGGCATTTTCGCCGAGGGGGACGGCATCTATAACTTCGCTCGCAATGGGGCCGCGCTGGCCCAGGGCACGCCGATCAATCGCCGTTATGCGATTAACGACTACGAATTTTACGGGCAGGATACCTGGCGGACGACATCGCGACTGACGCTCACTTACGGCTTGCGCTGGGTGCTCGAAGCCCCGCCCTACGAAACTAACGGATTGCAGGTCGCGCCTTGCGTGGCGGCTTCCGGCGGAGGCTGCTCCAATCAAAACGTCGCAGATTGGTTCAACCACACTGCCGAATTAGCCTCGCAGGGCTTAGCGGCCAACAGCGCCGGGGAGATTTCTTTCGTCCTTGGCGGACCGAAAAATCACGGTCCCGGACTGTGGAATTGGGACCACAAGGATTTTTCGCCGCGCATCGCCGTAGCATGGGCGCCAGACACCGGCGAGGGTTGGGTTTCAAAGATTCTCGGAAAGAAAGATCAGTTCGCAATCCGCGGCGGCTACAGCATCACGTACGACCACTTCGGCATTCCGATCGTGAATACCTTTGATCAGCACGGCTCTTTCGGCCTCTCCACCGACCTCGGAAATCCCGCCGGCGTCGTGACCGTCGCGAATGCCCCGCGCTTTACTTGCCTTGTGCCGGGGGCGGCTGGCCAGTCCTGCTTGCCTCCAGCGTGCCCAAATTTAAACAACCCGGGCTGCTTGCTTGGGCCTACACCAGCTGGTGGTTTCCCTTACATTCCAGGCAATACTGATTTTGCAATTAACTGGGGGCTGGACCAGACGTTAAAGACCCCATACGCGCACGTCTTCAATCTCTCGCTCTCGCGCCAACTCACCTCCCACTCTTCTCTGCAAATCGCTTATGTGGGAAGTGTCGGCCGGCGTCTCCCGTTGCAGGTCGACCTCGCCATGCCCGCCAATTTGACCGATCCTGCAAGCAAAATGACGTATTTTCAGGCCGGCACGATGCTCTCGAAGGCGGCTGCCAACAGCACCGATGTCAATCAGATCCAACCGATCCCATTCTTCCAGAATATCTTTCCTGCTTGGGCTGGCGTGACCACGCAGAACAACCTCGGTGCCCAAGGTTCCCCTCCAGGTTCCGCGTCCCTCAATTGCGCAACCGGGAATCTCCCCGCCAATCCGACGGCCACACAGAATATTTATGAACTCTGGACTTGTTTCCCGCACAACGAAACCTTCTCTCTGTTCGAAATGGATTTGCCCAGTTCCATCACCGGATTGAGCCCTGCGCTCCCAAACAGCAAGAACGGCCCGTACAGCTTCTTCCATGACCAGTTCGCTTCGCTCTACTCATGGCGCAACATCGGTACCTCCGACTACAACGCGCTGCAGGTGACCTACAACGCCCGATGGGGAGCAAACTTGCGGGGACAGTTTAACTACACGTTTTCGAAATCGTTCGACGAGGCATCGGCAGCCGAGCGCATCGGCCCTTATGAAGGAACGGGTGGAACGGGCGACGACCTGAATGGAGGCGGGATCGTCATCAATTCGTGGGACCCGCTCTCGCTGCGCGGGCTCTCCGATTTCAACGCCTACCATCAGATCAACGCGAATCTTGTCTATCATCTCCCCTTCGGCAAAGGCCAGGCGCTGGTGGGAAACGCGCGCCCCCTGCTCGATGCCTTGGTCGGCGGATGGCACGTCTCCGGCGTCTTTCGCTGGACCAGCGGCTTCCCCATCACCATTGACAACGGATTCACCTGGGCAACTAACTGGAACATCGAGGGAGATGCCGAACCGAACGGACCCGCTCCGGTTGCGTCCAATCCCAAGAACGCGATTGTCAACGGCGTGGGAATCGGCCCGGACATCTTCAAAGATCCGGTTGCAGCGGAGGCAGCGTTCCGTCCAGAGTGGCCGGGCGAGTCGGGGGTACGCAATAACGTGATCGGCGAAGGCATGTTTAACATCGACACCGGTGTGAGCAAGGATTTCTCATTTGGTGAAGGAAGGCGTCTGGAGTTCAGCTGGCAAGCGTTCAACGCAACCAACTCAGTACGTTATGACGTGCGTGCCGCTCAACCTTCGCTCTCGTACGATCCGTCGCAGTTCGGCAAATATCTTTCGACGTTGACGACGCCCCGGTTCATGCAGTTCGCCCTGCGTTTCGTATTCTGAAACCATGGCAAGAGGTCGATCGTGGAGAATCGTGGAGAAAGGATTGGAGGAAGGATTATCGAGACGAGGGATCGTTCGGCGCTAGCCTAAGGCGTCATGGTTTAGCAACAGGCGCGGTTTCCTGATATCGCGGCCAATGCTCTGCTAGTTCGCGCACGACAGTACTGCCGACCACATACGCATTCTCGATCGCCTCAGAATAGGCGGCGTAATTGCCGGTCGCTTCGCTCTTGAGAAGATCCGCGGCTGACTTCCCTTTAGGAGGCATCGTGAAGTCACTACCAGTTCTGAGATCTAGCGCACGCCCCAAATCGACTCGCCCGGCATGGGCAAGGAAAGTAAGCGCCTGCAGATAGGCTGAGTCTTCCTCGGCCGACGTCGTGAATATTCCGTGTCCCTTCGTCCAATAGGGCACCCATTTCCGCGCCCAGTCTGTCATGTAGCTACCGATCCAGAAACGGTCCGCCGTCAGTGTGTCGCCCTTCAGCACAAACGGCGAGCGCTGCGCATTCGGCATTTCCGAATACCCGGTACGCGCCGCCTTTAGCTTGTCGTCGTCGGGCAAAACGAGCTTGCGTGTCAGTTCATAGGCCCAAGTCGCCAGCCCGTCATTCAAGTCGTATACCAGAGTGCCGTTGTCAGACACCGCCGGCGGCGCTGGCGGTTCAAAAGGCGTCGCCCGGTCGTAGGCCACGATGCCTGTCGGCCATTCAGCAGGAATCTCCCGACCGTCGATCTCGTAGGCTAGATCGCCGTCAACGATATGACTCGCCCACACCGCTGAGCCAACCGAAGCCCGGTCCGGATCGATGCCCCCGATGCCGGCCAGAATCCAGTAAGCCTTGCGAAGGTCAAATCGCTGATCTAAGCCAAGCGCCATGATCGAGGCCGCCGCCGAAGACTTGCCAGCCCCCGTCAAGATGGCGAGAACGTGGTCCCTGGCGTTATAGCGCAGCGCCCGGTAGCCCTGCGGAAACGGCAGAGTCTCAGGCAGCGGATAGCGCTCAATCCAGTTCTGGATCTCCCCGGGCTCGTCGCCGGTGTCGTTCCCCACTTCGAAGGTGGTCACGACCACGACACGAATCTCCAACGGGTGAGAAGCGGCAGCGATCACTGAAGGCGATGCGAGCACCCCGATGACAACTCCGGCCGCCCACCGCCCCAGTTTCCAACTCATGTGAAGTTCCTCGCAGGGTTGACCTTCTCGCGCGAACAGGAAGGAAGCAGACTTCAGCGCGGGAACGGCCAATCACCGTTGCGTAAATATACATGGATCGAGTCGGAGTCTTGCTGCTCGGGCGCCCGCGCCGAGTCTCAACCTTTCGAACTACTGCGCACGAGCTTTCTTGCAAGGGCACGCGCAATCGTAGCGGGATGCGTCACCAAGATGGCAATCCGCCCAAGCACGCTTTGCGGTTCATAGAAAATGCCGAGCTGTCCGAGAACGGTGCCTCGGTCATAGTAGATTCGTTCCCCGGCCAAACGGTCTTGCGCGTCGAATGTGTACACACCGCAGAGCGGAAACTCAACTCGTCTCCCGGTCGCCGGAAGACCTCGCCAGCCGCCGAGGTGTGTGCCCCGAATCATGACCTCAACAAGAATGGAATCATCTGTGACATGCTGGCGCTGCACCGCGATTTCCAAGTCGGGCAACGCGTTCATGAGCTGTTCGTAAAACTGCCGTACTCCATCCCGGCCCCGATAGTGTTCTCCCCACGGCTCGTCGTCATAATGTGCGGCATCACCGAACGTACCAAGAACTCCTTCAAGATCATGCTCATTTTCCAGCCGGATGTGCTGCTCAACAATTGCGATGCGAGCCGACCTCTTATCGTGGGAAACAGATTCGCTGGTCACATTCACCTTCACCGGCAGTCGTCCTGTCGCAACCGCAGTCACAGATACTAGCACCGCCCTGTTCCTCAAGATATCTGTCCTGTGAACGACGACAACTGGTCATCGCTCTCGCGAGTTCGTGGGTATCAGCACGAGTGTCTCGATTCTCTTCTGCCCGACTCCCGATGCGTGTTCGACGCCGCCATTAAACTTAAGGTCCAGTTGAGCTGCGTGGATCATCGAAAGTTGGGTCATCCCGCCACTCCGCTCTACGACGAGCGCGCTCCGCGATGGACGGCTTTGTCGTCGCACGATTCCTTGAACTGTTACGGCTTGACCTTTTCCAAGCAGAGTCGCCTGACCAGTTTTTCCATCGGAGTCCAGCGAGACGGAATACTTGCCAGGAGGCAGACTCCGGCCGTGGCACTGCACCGTATAGGGGAGCGTGAACTTTCCCTCGTAGTGCGTTTTTGCGGCTTGGGTTGATTCGGCCGGCGTTTCGAAGTGATCGGGGTCGATCTCGAATTGGGCGTAAGCCTTGGCTCCCCCAGCCAGCGTGGTTAACAGTGTCAGCCCGATTATGTATGTCGCAATCCGTGTCGTCTTCATATTCTCTCCTCTTGGGTGCATTGGCGTTCGTTGCAACGCCAATCTCTTGAAGACAAGCGGTCTGCGCCTTCGCCTTATCAATCCAAGGCTTGAACAACTTGCTTCTACTGGGGATATCGAAAACGAAAAGAGAAACCCGACACGAGGGTGGAAAAAATCTAGTGGACTAAAAAGTGGGACTAGGGCTTTGAGTCCAGAGCAGCCAACTGAACTGCGGCGCGGGTTTCGGGATGATCAGCGCCGAGGCATTTTTGAAGATTCTGAGCGGCTAAGGCGGCCTCACTTCGAGCCTGCTCGTGCTTGCCTTGAGCCTCCAGAACCCGCGCGACCGCCAAATGCGCATAGCCCAAGGTACTCGAGAAAGAATTGGGCTGCGCCTTCGACTGCACTAAGGCGAGCGCGCGATTCGCGTCGGCAGCCGCGGGTTCCAGGCTTCCTGACGCGAGTTCAATCGTGGAACGATTCATCAGGTAGCCGGGGAACGCAAACGCTCCTTCGCCGCCTGTTTTCACTGCGGCTTCTCCAATAGAGACCGCCTGATTGGCAAACTGCAGAGCAAGCGCCGGATCGCCCTCTCCAAAGGCAATTCTGGACCGGTCGGATGCCAGACTTGCAAAAGCATAGTGCGTGGGAGGTAAGTGCTTGCGCATCTGCGGCTCTAGTTCGGAAAGCAGCTCGGAAGCATCAGCATACCGGTGTTGACTGATCGCAATTCGCGCTCGTTCCAGGAGCGACTGGCTGGTCACCAGCGGATTGTGCTCTTTTTGCGCTTCCTCATACGAGCGTTGCGCATAGTCGTTGGCTTCATCGAGGCGATTGAGTTTGCGCAACATTTTTGCGTAGTTGTTCTTGATCATCGCGCGTGATTCTCCGCCAGAGCCGCCATCCCGTGTGAGATCAAGCACGCGCCGTTCGGTTTCTTCGGCCTCGAGCGTCCGACCAATCTGATCCAATTCCAACGCCCAGTTATTAAAAAGGTGAAGGCTGGTCTCGGTTTCTTCCCACCCCAGCGAGGACAACAAAGAAGCTGCGTGCTGGAACTCCGACAGAGATTCGGAGTTCTGCCCGGCGTCGCTATATGCGGCCGCCAAGTCTAGCGAAATAGACATCTTCAGAATGTCTGTAGCAACAGCCGATTTGCTTACGATACGCTGCGCCGTTTGGATTCGCGCAACGCCATCCTTTGCACGCCCGGCTTGCCGAGCAACCTCGCTTCCGATCCGGAGGCATGCCACGCGATCGATGGCGTATCGCGGATCGTCCGGCAACTCTTTGAGGCCTTCCTGGACTAGAGATTCGGCACGAATCAGGTCTTCATCCTGAGACAAGCAATCCGCCAGAGCACACGATGCTCGGGCCCGAATCGAAACATCGGAGAGCCCTCGAGTCGCCTGATAAGCTTTCTCGACGAGAACACGTCCTTGCGCCGTCTGATCCTCGGACGAATAGTTTTCTCCGATCCACATCAAAAGATCGGCTCGTCGCAAGGTATCGGCCGAATGGCGCTTTTCGACCACCTGCGCAGCCCGCGCCAGCAAATCGCTGATTGAGACCGCCTTGCCCGGAGCCGCTTCCGAAAGAAGAAAATTCAGCAACTCATCATGCTCCTGGCTCCGTTTGAGTTGCTGAAAGGCAAAGTCTCTCTGATTGCGCGCGGTTCGAGCCTGGATCAACGTCCCCACAAGACCCGCGGATATGGCAAGAACGGTAAGTGTGGCCAGAGCAACTACGGCGCGATTGCGGCGCACAAATTTTGTGGCGCGGTAGGCAAGAGTATCGGGACGCGCGCTAATCGGTTCGTGCCGCAAGTAGCGCCGCAAATCGTCAGCCATCGCGGTGACGGACGCATAGCGCTCCCTGGGATTCTTTTTCAGTGCCTTCGCGATGATAGTGTCGAGATCCCCGCGCAACAGCCGGCTCAATTTATCCGGAGTGGTGGTACGCCGAGCGGCATTCGTAGTCGTTTCTTCTCTGCCGCTCCCCACCGATACGATTTCGGATGGACGAGTAGGCTCCTTGTCCACAATCGCTCTGACCAGATCAGCCGGCGAGCGCAGGCCGCTTCCAGCCGGATGTTGTCCGGTCAACAGCACGTAAAGCAAAACGCCGAGCGAATACACATCGGTCGCAGTGGTAACGAGCGCTCCCGTGATCTGTTCGGGCGAAGCGTACTCGGGCGTCATTGCGCGGCCGCCCTCAACCGTAAGAAGAGTCGCCGAGCCACCCTCCCCTTCCCCTTCAAGCAGTTTGGCGATTCCGAAATCCAGCAGCTTTACCTGCCCGTCTTTGCTCACCAGCACATTCGATGGCTTGAGGTCGCGGTGCACAATCAGGTTTGCGTGCGCATGCGCCACCGCCTCGAGTACTTCAAGGAATAGCTTCAGCCTTGCCTCGACATCGAGCCTGTGTTCGTCGCAGTAACGATCAAGACTTTCGCCCTCGACATGTTCGAGAACAAGATATGGCTGGCCAGCAGCCGACACTCCGGCATCGATAAGTTCCGCAATATGTGGATGTGCCAGTCGTCCGAGAATGCTGCCCTCGCGCTTGAACCGCGCTTCGACGCCCTTCCCCATGTGGGCAATGTGAATGAACTTTACGGCGACCTTTCGCTCGAAACGTCCATCATTCCGCTCGGCCAGCCAAACGCTCCCCATCCCACCCTGTCCGATTTGGGAGATCAGGGTGTACGGTCCAAGGGTCTGGCCCTCGAGTCCTGCAGACCCTGGCAGCTCCAATGGCGCTTTCTCCAGGAAGCCTTCCTCTACCAGCACCCGGTGTTCGTCAAGAAGTTCAGTTAGCTGCGCGGCCAGAGCAGGATTTTTCTCGCCGAGCGAGCGCAGCCACACGGCTCGCTCATCCTCGGACATTGCGAGGGCCTGGTCCAGGTAAGGACTGATTTCCTGCCAGTCATCTGGTCTCAGCGTCGGCATAAAGTCCTATAAAGCTAAATCCGTGCTGATTTTCCGATGCAGATAAATCCGCGCCTTCTCCCAGTTTCGCTGGACAGTACGCTCTGACACATTTCGCATGGTCGCGATTTCTCCAAACGAAAATCCGCAAAAGAATTTCAGGTCCACCACCTCAGCCAGGGCGGGCTCGACTTTGACCAGCTCGTCCAATACTTCGCCGATTCGTGTCAGCTCCTTATGATCCGCCGCATTCTCCATGGCATTCGTATCCAGCGAAGTCAACTCAAACAGGCCACCGCGCTTCTGGGCGTGCCGCTCTCGAGCGTGATCGATGATGAGCCCTCGCATTACCCGCGCGGCATAGCCCATGAATCGCGCTTGGTCAGGAAATGACGGCCCCTCGCGCGCTGCCATGTCCAGGTAGGCCTCGTGCAACAGGGTGGTCGCGCTAAGGCTGACTGCAGCTCCCGGCCGCGCCAGCTCTCGCCGGGCGAGTTTTCTCAATTCCCCGTAAAGGGCGCTAAACAATGAGTCAGCGGCCGCCGCGTCGCCTCGCTCCGCCGCGCCGATCAGCCACGGGATTGTGGGTTCCGGCGTCATCGCAATTGCGCGCAAGCCTCGCCGATTTTGTCCGATTAGTCAAGATAGACGCGCGACGCGAAAGGCCCTCCCGCAGCCGTACGCTGCTCTCTCGGGGAGACGCTCAAGTCGCATCGCCCGGATAAGCCTCCCTCCCCTTTGAAAACTTTCGCATTCCATGAAAAGATCACATCTTCGTCCGAATGCGCCCTTTCAGCCCCAGCCTCAATTGTCGGAAGTTTTATTCTCGTCTCAGGCCGCACCAGTTTTGTGTGCGAGATGCCCGGATATGGCCCGGCGCTTTGCTGGCCGCCGTATTAGCGATTTTCTTTTCTTCCGTCACCTTGGCCCAGCAAGCGGATTCTCCAAAGCCTGTCGTGGTCCAGCCGGGTGCGCCAGGTGAACCAACCAAAAAACTGCCCTCGTCGACGAGAGCAACCCCGCCGCCTCGCTCCCCTGCCGAAGTGGAGTTTATGCAGGGCATGATCTTCCATCACTCCCAAGCGGTGGAGATGACCGCGCTGATCCCTTCCCATACGCAGAACAAAAACTTGCGTACCTTAGGCGCCCGAATCAGCAACTCCCAGTCCGACGAAATAAAGTTTATGAAGCGATGGCTCGCCGCTCGAGGCGAATCGATTCCGAGCACGATGCCAGATATGCCGGGCATGGATATGTCGAACGACAAGATGCCGCTGATGCCGGGAATGCTCACGCCCGAACAGATGGAGGCGTTACGCAAGGCCAAAGGCAGCGAGTTCGACCATTTATTTCTAGTAGGAATGATTCAGCACCACAACGGCGCCTTGACGATGGTGAAGGATCTATTCAACACCGCGGGTGCCGGACAGGACGCCGAGCTCTTTAACTTCGCTACCGATGCGGACAATACGCAACGAGCCGAAATCCACATCATGGAAACCATGTTGGAGAAAACACAGACCGAGGAGAAACGATGAACCGAATGCCCAGTCTTGCCCTGTCTATGATGGCAGGCGCGCTTTTTGCGTGTCTCAACGTGAACGGCGCATATGCGCAAGCAGCGCAGCCCGCCACTCCTCCACAGGAGCAGGCGAAGCCGGAGACTCAGCCGGCCGGGAAAGATGCCAAGAGCGCTGAGGCGGAAGAGAATCCATTCGCCCCAGAACCCGCGCCCACACTGCCTCCGGGTATGACCGGATCGGATGTGAATGACCCCCGCTTCAAGCTGGGGGCTGGCTTGTATGACGCCGGCGAAGTATCGATGGGCATGAAGCATCTCGAACTGTTCAAGAAACCCGATGCGTTTCAACTCGGCTCCGCGGATGCCGATGATCCCCGAGTGCAAAAGACCATCGCTCAACTGGGCGTCGGGGGCAACCGAAAGATTCCGAAACCGATCCAGCTTGTAATCGCACAACTGGCCTTCGCCAACTCCGACCTCGCATTCGAAGGCAGTCATCTGTTCCAGGGAAATTTCTACGGCGTGAATATTTACGACATTTCTAATCCCGCGAACATGAAATTGCTGACGTCGATGGTGTGTCCGGGCGGGCAGGGTGACGTGTCGGTGTACAAGAACCTGCTCTTCATGTCGGTCGAGATGCCCAATGGACGGCTGGATTGCGGCGTACAAGGATTTCCGCCTGATCCTGCGCCCGCCGAGGAAGATAAAGACAAAGCAAAAGACAAAGACGTAGCCAAGGATGCCGACAAAGCTACGGATGCGGATAAGGATAAAGCTGCGGCTAGTGACAACAAGGACAAGAAAGACGAAGCCCCACAGAGAAAGCGACGCCTTCCCTCAGCGCAAAAGGATCGCTTCCGCGGCGTAAGAATCTTCGACATCTCCGACATCAACAATCCGAAGCAGGTTGCCGCCGTTCAGACATGCCGTGGCTCCCACACGCACACTCTGGTCATCGATCCGAACGATAAGGACAATGCATACATCTACGTCTCGGGTACATCGTTCGTCCGCCAGTCCGAAGAACTAACCGGATGTTCCGACGAAAAGCCGGACAAAGATCCGAACACTGCACTGTTCCGTATCGATGTAATCAAAGTCCCGCTCGCGGCACCCCAGGACGCGAAGATCGTCTCGAATCCCCGAGTCTTTATCGATCCGCGGAGTGGTGCAATCAACGGCCTGAACAATGGCGGAACCCATGGCAAGAAAGGAGCGGAGAAGCCCGTCGACACCAACCAGTGCCACGACATCACCGTCTACTCAGCAATAGGACTGGCCGCGGGAGCCTGCTCCGGCAACGGAATTTTGCTGGACATCAAGGACCCGATCCATCCGAAGCGCCTGGATGCCGTGAATGATCCGAACTACTCCTACTGGCACTCGGCGTCATTCTCGAACGACGGAAGCAAAGTCGTGTTCACCGACGAGTGGGGCGGAGGGCTCGGCGCGCGTTGCCGGCCGAACGATCCGAACAAATGGGGTGCGGACGCGATTTTCCGGTTGAAAGACGACAAGCTGACATTCGCGAACTACTACAAACTGCCGGCGGCGCAGGGCGACACCGAGAACTGCGTGGCTCACAACGGCTCCCTCGTTCCGGTTCCCGGCCGGGACATCGAAGTACAGTCCTGGTATCAGGGTGGCGTCTCCGTGATGGACTTCACCGATCCTGCGAAGCCTTTTGAGATTGCCTACTTTGACCGCGGACCGATTGATCCGAAGGTCCTGGTGCTGGGGGGCTTCTGGTCGGCCTACTGGTATAACGGCTATATCTACGGTTCGGAAATTGCGCGCGGCCTGGACGTCTTCGAACTGACGCCCAGCAAATTCCTTACGCAGAATGAAATCGATGCCGCCAAGACGGTCCAGCTTGCCGAGTTGAACGTGCAGGACCAGCCAAAAATCGAGTGGCCCTCAAACCTGGTCGTGGCGAAAGCATATATCGACCAGTTGTCTCGTTCGCAAGCCCTCTCAGCCCACCAAATCGCCGATTTGCAAAAAGCGATTCAGGCTGCGGAAGCTTCACACATGAACAGCAAGACTGTCGCAAAGCTCAAGAAGAAGGCTCCTTCACTGGAAAAGAGCGCCACCGCCGCGAAGGATCCAGCTGACGCGAAACGGATGCATGCTTTGGCAGATGTCCTCGAACATCTGCCTCCAACAGCTTAACCAGCTCGGAGATCAGAGCTGAAAATCGGGACCCAGTTCATAGCTGGGTCCCGAAGGAATAATTCCATGAGCGAAGATTCAAAGAAGGAAATAGTTTCGCGGCGTGGATTTTTGGGCATGGGATCGGCCGCTCTAGCAGCTGCAGGAATGCTCCCGGCGGCCGACACCTTGGCGCAAGACCAAAAGCCGTATCCAAACAAAGGCGATCGCAGTGCCAGTGCTCCGGGGCCGGGCAATGCTCCGCTCGACACCCAGAACCCAGACTCTTTCTTACCCCCGCCTACCGACGCCGGCGGAGTCCAGACCTTCAAGTATCCTTTCGCGCTCTCGCATAAACGCATGCAAGAGGGTGGATGGTCGCGCGAGGTCACCGTACGCGAACTGGCCGTTTCAAAGTCGATAGCCGGTGTCGACATGCGATTAACCGCCGGAGGCATTCGCGAACTGCACTGGCACACCGCTGCCGAGTGGGCCATCATGCTGTACGGGAACGCCCGCATCACCGGACTCGATGCGGATGGCAGAAGCTTCGTCACCGACATCACCGAAGGCGATCTTTGGTACTTTCCGACCGGAATTCCCCATTCCATTCAAGGACTGAATCCAGATGGTTGCGAGTTTCTGCTGGTCTTCGACGATGGCAACTTCTCCGAGTACGAGACGGTCTTGCTCACTGACTGGATGGCTCATACACCGCACGACGTGTTGGCGAAAAACTTCGGCGTGAATCAGCAGCTCCTTGAAAAACTTCCGAAGCGCGAGAAGTTTATTTTCCAAGCTGCAGTCCCCGGCCCGCTGGACGCAGACTTAAAGTCGAGCGCTGGCTCACTCGGCTTATCGCCAGTCGATTTCGCATTTCGCAAAGCGCAGCAAACAATCACGAAGCGTACCGCTGGAGGCGAGGTGCGAATCGTCGATTCCAGCAAGTTCAAAATCTCCACCACCATTGCCGCCGCAATCGTCACCGTTCATCCCGGAGGAATCCGCGAACTCCATTGGCATCCCAATGCCGATGAATGGCAGTACTTCATCAGCGGCACAGGTAGGATGACCGTCTTCGCAACCGGAGGCCGCGCGCGCACCATGGACTTCCAAGCCGGAGACGTCGGCTATGTCCAGAAGACTCTGCCCCACTACGTGGAGAACACCGGCAACAGCGACCTCAAGTTTCTTGAGATGTTTAAGAGCAGCTTCTATCAAGACCTGGCGCTCTCGGAATGGCTCGTCCATACGCCACCAGAACTCGTGATGGCCCACTTGGGCATCGATAAAGCGACGCTCGATGCCATGCCGAAAGATGAAGTCGTCGTGATGCCGAAATAGCTCAGCACCGCCCGCTGACCCCTTTCGCTTCGTATAAACTGCGTTTGAGCCTGCCCTGCCAGGAATTGCGGGAGTGTCTCCAGGAGAAAGCGGTTGAACCCAAATACAGATGCTCTCTGGTACAAGGACGCGATCATCTACCAGGTTCATGTCCGCACATTCCACGACAGCAACGGCGACGGAATTGGTGACTTCCTGGGGCTTGAACAAAAGCTGGATTACCTTCAGGAACTGGGCACGAACGCACTTTGGCTCATGCCGTTTTTTCCGTCGCCCTTGCGCGATGATGGTTACGACATCGCGGATTATGACTCCGTTCACCCAAGTTACGGGACCCTCGACGATTTCCGGAAGGTGCTGGACTCAGCTCACAAGCGCGGCATCCGGGTCATTATCGAAATGGTGTTGAACCATACCTCCGATCAACACCCTTGGTTTCAAGAAGCACGAAGTTCGCAAAACAATCCTCGTCGCGATTGGTACGTCTGGAGCGATACGGACACGCGCTACAAAGGCACACGCATCATCTTTCTCGATACCGAAAAATCCAACTGGGCATGGGACCCGGATTCGAAATCTTTCTACTGGCACCGCTTCTTCAGCCACCAGCCCGATCTCAACTGGGACAACCCTGCGGTTCGGGAGCAGATGTGGAATGTGATGAAGTTCTGGCTGGAGATGGGCGTGGATGGCTTCCGGCTTGACGCCGTGCCCTATCTCGTCGAGCGCGAAGGCACAAATTGCGAAAACTTGCCGGAAACGCACACCATCATCAAAGACTTGCGGCGAAGACTTGATGAACACTTTCCCGGCCGGATGTTGCTGGCGGAAGCAAACCAGTGGCCTGCGGACCTCCGCCCATATTTCGGCGATAGCGATGAATTTCACATGGCATTTCATTTTCCGCTAATGCCCCGCATGTTTATGGGGCTTAAGCTTGAAGACCGCAAGCCGATTACAGAAATCCTCCAACAAACGCCTGAGATACCGCCGTCCTGCCAGTGGTCCCTATTTCTCCGAAATCATGACGAACTCACTCTGGAGATGGTTACCGATCTGGAACGCGACTACATGTATGACATGTACGCCCAGAACAAAACCATGCGCCTGAATCTCGGCATTCGCAGAAGGCTCGCCCCGTTATTGAACAATGACCGCAGACGGATCGAGTTGATGACGAGTATGCTGATGTCTCTGCCCGGAACTCCAATCATCTACTACGGAGATGAAATCGGAATGGGCGACAATATCAGCTTGGGCGACCGCAACGGCGTTCGAACTCCGATGCAGTGGACTGGAGGTTGGAACGCTGGCTTTTCAACCGCGGACCCGGAACGCTTGTATGCTCCTCTTATTCATGATCCCGTTTACGGGTATCCCGCGGTCAACGTCGTCTCCCAACGCGAGAGCGAGCATTCTCTGTTCCACTGGACGCAACGTATCATCGAGGTCCGAAAGTCGACAGCGGTTTTCGGCCGCGGATCCATTGAGTTTCTCTATCCGGCCAATCACAGAATCCTGGCCTATTTGCGACGGTTAGGCAACGAAACCGTTCTGATCGTCAACAACCTTTCAAGTGCTGCGCAAGCTGTCGAATTGGATTTGCGGCCTCACAAGGGAAACGTCCTGATCGAGATGTTTGGCAAGAATCTCTTTCCCCGCGTCGGCGAACTGCCCTACCTGCTGACGCTGGGTCCGTATCAGTCATACTGGTTCCGGATGCGAAGAGTTTAGCGCCTGGAAATTAATCACACTGAGCTGAGAATTGGAAGACGGAACATTTCTTACGGACGATTTTCTTCGCCAGCTGATTAACGTTGGCGAGGTCGACATTCTCGTTGGTCTGCCTACGCATAACAATGCCCGGACCATCGGCTCCATCGTACAGACCATTCGAAGCGGCATTCTCCGGAGCTTCCCCCGCGAGCGGGCCGTCATTATCAACGCCGATGGTGGTTCGCGCGATGGCACTCCCGATCTGGTCCGAGCGGTCGCCATCGACGACGCGCGTCCGGCGTCAAACTTGTATGCACTCCGCACACTGCACGTCATCGGAACGAAATACGCGAACGCTCCTCACAACGGAGTTGCATTACGAACAATTCTGGCTGCGGCGGAACTGCTTCGGGCCAAGGCATGCATCGTAGTTTCTCCCGAATTCGAGAGTATTCAGCCCGATTCGATCTCCAACCTTCTTCACCCCGTTTACAACGAAGGTTTCGATCTTGTCTCCCCGACCTATCGCAGGCACAAGTTCGACGGATTGTTGATGACGAACTTGCTCTACCCAATGATTCGTGCCTTGTATGGCATAAGGATCCGCGAATCTTACATGACGGAGTTCGGCTTTTCCGGCCGCGTCGGAAGTCAATTCCTTGGACAGAACAACTGGAGCGATAGTGTCGGAGAAAACGGCGTCGAGCTTCGATTCACGCTGGCCGCGATCAGCGGTGGATTCCGGATCTGCCAGTCTTTTCTTGGCGAAAAAGAGCACGTCGAGCGGCGTGCCGCCGATCTCGTCCCCACCCTGCGCCAAACCGTAGGGGTTCTGTTCGCCGCCCTAGAGTCCGGTTTTGACATCTGGAGCCCGGTCTCGGGCTCCCAGCCTGTCCCCACCATTGGAAGTGATCCGGATGTACTTCTCGACCCTCTGCGAGTTAATCGAAAGCGCTTGCGAGAAATGTTCACGACCGGAGTTAATGAATTGGAATCTGTCTTCCAGTCCATTCTCTCCCCTTCCACTCTGGCAGAGCTGCATGCAATTGATGCCTTGGGAGAAGAAGAATTTCGTTATCCAGCACAATTATGGGTGAAGACGGTGTATGAGTTTGCCGCTGCGTATCGCAAGTCAGTGATCAATCGAGATCACATTATTCAAGCTCTCGCGCCTCTTTTCCGCGGGAGAGTGTTTACATTTCTGGTCGAAAACCGCAACGGTTCCGCGAACGACGTCGCCAATAACATCGAGGCGCTATGTCTCGAATTCGAGCGATTGAAACCATATCTGTTAGAGATATGGAAATCGAAACAGTGAGGCAATTATGCGGGAAATGATTATCAGCGAATTGACTCAGGCAATGCACGACCTGGCCAGAGGCTTCGCCCACTACCTTCCTCGTCTCATCGTCATGCTTATCCTGGCATTCGTGGGATGGCTGATCGCGTATGTGGTCAAAGTCATTCTGCGCAGCATCCTCCGTCTCATCAACTTTGACCGGCTGTCCGAGAATGCAGGCGCCTCTCAGTTGCTTCACAAAGTTGCGCTTCCTTCAGCCACTGAGATGTTGAGCCGCTTCGTCTTCTGGGTAACCTGGCTCGGATTCATCCTGCTGGGCGTAAGTGTGCTTGGAATCCTGGGACTGCAGGAGCAGATTGCCAGCTTCTTCCTATTCGTCCCACGGCTCTTTGTAGCCGTGTTTATTCTGTTTTTTGGTTTACTAGCAGCCGGGTTCTTTTCCCGTGCAGCTCTGCTGGCTGCAGTGAACGCCAGTGTCCCTTCGCCCCGGCTTTTAAGCCTCGCCGTCCGGAGCATCATCATCGTTTTCGTATTGTCGATTGTGTTTGAAGAGCTCGGCTTGGCACAGCAGACCATGCTGGTAGCCTTTGGAATCGCTTTCGGAGCCCTGATGCTAGGGCTGGCCATCGCCTTTGGCATCGGAGGCCGAGAAATTGCAAAACGATTTCTCGAGCAAAAATTCGTTCGAGAGGATAAGGAGCAGGACGAAGACGAGCTATCGCCTTTGTAGGACCAAACTGCGGCAGAAATCAGCGGTCGAACATAACGGCGAACGCGCGCAGTCGATCTGAGATTCCCTTCGTCAAGGCATTCGGTGTAAAACGCCATCTCCAGTTTCCGCTTACCGTACCGGGTAGATTCATTCGTGCTTCGCTGCCGAGGCCGAGCACATCTTGCAAAGGGATGATCGCCGTGTTTGCCACGGAGGCCATCACGGTACGAATGAATACCCAATTGACCGGTTCATTCTGAAAGCCAAGGTATGCGCGCGTGAAATCATGTTCCTTGCGAATATCTTCCTCGGTACGAGTGCTCTCTCCAACGCCTGAACTTGTCCACCATCCCACGGTCGTGTCGTTGTCATGTCCGCCCGTGTATGCCACCAGTTCCCTCGAATAATTGTGCGGTCGGAAGCTGGGGCCTTGCGGATCATTCCCGAATGCAAATTGCAGAAGGCTCATACCCGGGAACCCGAACTCCTTGCGAAGGGTTTCCACCCCGGGAGTAATCACGCCTAGATTCTCGGCGACAAACGGTAATTCGCCCAACTCCGCAGTCAAGACGCGAAACAACCCCGCACCCGGGCCTTCAACCCACTTTCCCCCCGCTGCCGTCGTCGCCGTAGCTGGGACCTCCCAGTACGCTTCGAAACCGCGAAAGTGATCCAGCCTCACAAGATCAAACATCTGAAGCGAAGCCCGGCAGCGCTCAATCCACCAACGATGACCGGAAGCCGCCGAAACATCCCACCGATACAGAGGATTTCCCCACAGTTGACCGGTCGCACTGAAGTAATCCGGCGGAACCCCCGCTACCGCAATCGGCCGCCCTTCTTCGTCGAGACGAAACAATTCCGGATGGGCCCACACGTCCGCGCTGTCATGAGCAACATAAATCGGGATATCGCCCATGATGCGTATGCCGCGCCGGTGACACAAATCCCTTACCCTATCCCATTGCCGAAAGAACTCGAACTGCGCAAACCGATGAAACTCCACCTCAGACGCCAATCTGTCCCGCCACTCCTTCAGCGCTGCGGGGTCCCGTTGACGTATGCGCTTGTCCCAGTGAACCCAAGCCACGTCGTCGTGCACCTTCTTGCAAGCCATGAAGAGTGCATAGTCGTCCAGCCATTCTTTGCGCTCCCGGCAAAAGATATCGAACCTCTGTCGATCGTCTCCAGCGCCATCCGCAAAGAACGTTCGCGCTGCCCGCTGAAGAAGTTCCTGCTTAAAGGCGATGACGCGGTCATACTCCACGACCTCATGCGGAAACTTCGGCGTATTGGCTAGATCGGCGGTTGACAGAAGCCCTTCGTCGCGAAGAGCTTCGAGGTCGATGAGAAACGGATTGCCGGCAAACGCCGAGAAGCACTGGTACGGCGAATCGCCATATCCGGTAGGGCTTAAGGGCAATACCTGCCAGATTTTCTGTCCGGATGCATCCAGGAATTCGACGAACTCGCGCGTGGAACGCCCGAAGTCGCCGATACCGTGGGCCCCCGGTAAAGACGTGACATGCAGAAGGATTCCACTGCTCCGGGGAAAGATCACTCGAATAACGTAATGCCTTCCGAGGGATACATGCAAGGGCCGACAAGAGCAGCTCCGGCATTAGCCCTTTTCCCATCGGTTGTCGCGATTTTCTTGAGCCGAACGCTTCGGTAAAGTGAGCGATCACGGGCGCTCCCTTGACATAACCTCACAAAGTTCCGGCGAAACGACAGACTCTTGCAGAGAAACCGTAGAAGTCGAAGAGAAAAATCCTGAAAACATCCAGATTGTCCCTAATCTAAATCGGTTAAGTCTCGCGGAGCCGTCACCGGGTTACCATCTTCGGAAACAGGAATTCCCCGATTGCGCACAAGTTATAACTTCGTTCAATAATATTGTTTTGGTCGGTAAAAGAGCGCACCATAGGTCCCCTGATAAGTTGGACTTGAAATGGTCGCTTCGCCCACTTTCTCCGATCTCCAGCTTCACTTACCCCGGCGAGAGGGGGCCTAAGTGATCTGGAGACAAAAAGTTGGTTCTCGGCTTTGTGGCTAATTTGTGAATGCGGGCGACCCGAGCTATCTGACCATCTTGCGCTCGACTAAGGGAGTTACCATAGCATTTTCGCGGTCATTGAACTGGCAACTTCCTTCGCCCCTCACGCTCAGACATGCATCCAGCGCCACCTGCCCATTTAGTTCCGGCGTTTTCAGCGCGCCACCATAGGAATCGCCTTTGGGAGATTCGAATGGGCGTGCTTGGTCATCGATGTCAAAGAAGCGTCGCCATGAAAGGTCGCTATGAGCTCGGCTGATCGCAGAGAGATTCTCGGAGCAACTCAGTACTCACTCCAACGCGGGCCGCAAAGGTACGGCTTTGCGTTGGCCGCCGTGATCGCCGCTGCGCTCTTGCAATACGCTCTGGACGTCTCTTTCGGTTTCAGTCAGCCTTTTATCTTTTTTTATCCCGCGATCATCATTATCGCCTTGCTCGCTGGTTTCGGGCCTGGCCTTTGCGCAACCCTCCTCTCGACGGCGACTGCTCTCTACTTCTTTCTCGAGCCGCTAAATTCCTTCGCAACCAGTCATCGGCGCGATCTCGTTGGCTTGATCTTATTTATGGTCATGGGAACCGCAATCAGCGCGGTGAGCGATCAGTTCCGCACACGCGCGAAAAGACTGAGGGAATTTGAAAAGGTTGTCGAAGGCCTGGAGGAGATGATCGTTGTGGTCGACCGCGACTACCGCTATGTAATCGCCAATCATGCCTACCTGAACTATCGCGGGATAAAAAGCGAAGATCTTATCGGTCGTCGTCTTTCTGAAATGTTAGATGCGGGCACCTTCGAGAGAATAGTGAAAGACAAACTCGATGAGTGCTTCCGTGGAAAAATCGTCCAATATGAAATGCAGTACAAATATCCCGGACGTGGCTATCGCGACATATTCATCTCCTATTTTCCGATCGAAGGTGCTGGTGAAGTAGATCGAGTCGCGTGCATCCTGCACGACATCACCGAGAGAAAGCGCGCTGAATCGGCCCTTCGCAGTTCCGAGCAACGCTATCGCACGCTCTTCGAGAAAAACGTAGCGGGAGTCGCAACTGTCAACATCGACGGATTGGTGATCGATTGCAATGACGCCTGGGCTCGACTCTTCGGATACGACGGCGCCACGGAATGTCGCGGCCGCCAGGTTACAGAAAGCTATGCCGATCCCGCGGACCGCGAAACACTGCTGGGCCTATTAATCCAAAACGGTTTCTTCTCGAACCGGGAACTCCAGATGAGGCGTCAAGACGGAACTCCCATTTGGGTCCTGTTAAGCAGCAATCTGCTCCTGGCAGGTCAGGACGAACCCCTGATTCAATCTGCCGCCATCGACATTACCGCGCGCAAGCAGGCGGAGGAAGTATTGCGCGAGCAAGCCGAGGCCATGAATTCGGCGCAGGTTTTTGTGCGTGATATGCAGAGCCGAATCGTCTTTTGGCCTCGAGGCGCCGAAAAGATTTATGGCTTCTCAGCCGAGGAAGCTGTTGGAGTCGTTTCCCACGACCTCCTTCGCACGCAATTCCCCGAACCACTCGGGTCCATACAGGAAAAACTCACAGAGATGGGCGTCTGGGAAGGAGAACTCATTCACCGCGCCCGCAACGGCAACACCATCGTGGTCACCAGCGCGTGGGTCTTGCATCGCAATAGCCAAGGCACACCGGTGCGAATCCTGGAAACAAACATTGACGTCACGGCTCACAAGCGCGCTGAGGAAGAACTCGATCGCTACCGGCAGGCTCTCGAAGACAAGACTCTTTTGCTCCAATCTGTCCTGGATAGCATGTCGGAGGGTCTGGTCGTGGCCGATGAGAAGGGCAACTTCGTCATCTGGAACCCCGCAGCCGACAAAATCGTTGGCCGCGGCCCCTCCAACATGCCGAGTCAAAAGTGGACTCAGCACTACGGCATCTATCTCGCGGACAAAGTTACTCCCTTCCCCTCCGAGCTCAACCCTCTGGCGCGCGCCATACAAGGGGATACGGGAAGCGCTGTCATGTATCTGCGCCATCCCGCGGCCAACGACGGCGTTTTCATCGAGGCTTATGCCAGTCCTCTCAAAGACAAGCGGGGAGTCGTTCGTGGCGGCGTGGCGGCGTTCCGCGACATCAGCGAACGGATGAAAACGGTCGAACGGCTCCAGGAATACGAGAGAGTCGTGGAAGGTCTCGAGGAGATGATCCTGGTCGTGGACCGCAATTATCGCTACGTGATCGCGAATCAGGCCTTCCTCAATTTTCGCGGCTTATCGGCCGAACAACTGGTCGGCCACACCGTGGAGGAGGTCGTTGGTGAAGATGCCTTCAAAACGCAAATCAAAGAAAAGATGGACGAATGTTTCCTCGGCAAATCCGTGCAATACGAACTGACCTACGATTTTCCGTCACTGGGCAAGAGGGATTTATCGGCATCGTACTTTCCCATCACTGGACAGAACGGCGTCGAGCGCATTGCCTGCATTCTCCAGGACATCACCGAGCGCAAACTGTCCGAGAAAGCTTTGCGCAATTCGGAAGAGAGATTCAGCAAGGCCTTTCGCAGTAACCCTCTCGCGATCACGATTTCGACCGAACAAGACGGACGTTATCTCGATGTCAATGACGCTTTCCTTGAATTGCTTCGATATAAGCGCAAAGACGTCATTGGCCGAACTTCCAGGGACTTGGGATTCTGGAATGACCCCAACGATCGAATCGAGATGTTCCGGCAGCTCCGCGAAAAAAAGCATTTGTCCAAATACAACGCCCAATACAGAACCTCCAAAGGAGAGCTGAGGGAAGCGGAGCTATGGGTCGAATTGATTGAACTTGAGGGACAATCCTGCCTACTGGCCATCACTCGCGACATCACCGAGACGCAACAATTGGAAGCTCAATTTCGCCAGGCGCAGAAGATGGAAGCCGTCGGGCGTTTGGCCGGCGGAGTGGCTCACGACTTCAACAACCTCCTCGGGGTCATTACCGGCTATGCTGACATTTCTCTCGGCCTGCTCACTCCCGAGAATCCCGTAACCCGCTACGTGAGCGAAGCCAAAAAGGCGGCACAAAAAGCAGCTTCCCTGACGCAGCAACTACTAGCCTTCAGCCGCAAGCAGGTTGTCTTCCCGAAAGTTTTGGACCTGAACGAAATAGTCCAAAATGCACTCAAGATGTTTTTGCGCTTGGTCGGCGAGGACATCGCGGTCGAGTTCCGGCCCACGATCCCGCTCAGCAAGATCAAAGCTGACTCCGGCCAGATTGAACAAGTCCTGATGAACTTGGTCGTCAATGCTCGGGATGCTATGCCGAAAGGCGGAAAGATACTGATCCAAACGACGAACGCCGAAGTCGACGAGCACTACATTGCTCAGCACGTCGGAGCGCAGGTTGGCCAGCATGTAGTCCTGGTCATCAGCGACACTGGCTGCGGAATGGACGAAAACACTAAGGCGCAGATCTTCGAGCCATTCTTTACCACTAAGGAGGTCGGGAAAGGCACGGGTCTCGGCCTCTCTACAGTGTACGGAATCGTGAAACAGAGCGACGGGTACATCGCGGTGTACAGCGAACCCGGAAGAGGATCCACTTTCAAGATCTACTTCCCGGTGGTTCACGAGGCGAGTAAAGAGATTGTACCCGCCATAGACGACGCAGAGCCTCCGCGGGGATCGGAAACCATCTTGGTAGTTGAGGACGAACAGAAACTGCGTGAGGTTACGCTCGTCCTCCTGCAAGGGGCCGGCTATCGAGTGTTGCAAGCAAAGGATGCGGAAGAGGCACTCGCCATCCTCGCGGGCCCGGAACCAAGAATAGACCTGCTCTTGACGGACGTGGTGATGCCTGGCAAGAGTGGAGCTGAACTCGCGAGAGAAGGCAAGGAATTGCGCCCCGAACTTCGTTCGCTCTTCACGTCGGGCTATACCGGCGATTTGGTGAGCCGTCAAGGAGTCGCAATGGACGAAGAATCATTCCTCGAGAAGCCGTTCACCAAGAAGTCCTTGCTCACCAAGGTGTATTCGATCCTGCACTCCGAAACCTTGAGCTGAATAGGTCGACGCGTTCCCCACTCTTGTCTCGCGAATTTGGCGAGACAGGGTGGGGGATTTTGACTTTGAGATCTCAGCCCGACCCCAGGCAGAAACAAAACTACGCGGCAAATAAGCCACCCTTGCTCAGCCTGCTACCATGGCCACATGTTCAATTTCGGCAAGCCCAAAACAGCCGTCGACTGGATCATTCACATCCTCGGCGCCATCGTCGCTATATTTCTCGTCTGGTGGATGCTCCGGGTGTACGTGCTGTGAATCCGCTCAAGACCTTTCCCACTGGCGTGGACCATCCGGTCATGTTTTCGCGGCAGGAGATTCCTTAGAGAGGCTTTCTCATTTGTCGGGATACGGACCTTTGCTGTCGGAGTTTCCTCTCGATTCGGCTGGAGCTCCGCGCAAATCGAAGATTGCCCCTCCCGTAGCCACATTGTCGTTAAAAGTATTGCCGGTAGACGGTGCGGAGCACACAATCGCAGCTCCGGAGGAGGCAGAGCCTTTGATTCGGTTGTGTTCAATTAAGTTATTCCTGCTCGCGATAGCCGTCCCGATCAACATTTGGTGAGAGAACCGTTCGTGCAGCGCGTTGTTATTCTTCAGAATATTCCCTGAGATGACGCTGTCGGAAACATCCATCGACATGCCGCTGAGCCCGTTCCCTTCGAACGTATTGTCGGTCAGTGTCCATCCCAGACCGTCGACGTACGTTCCGGTACGGTCGTTAAAATTGCTGGTGTTTCCGGAAGCGATGGATGAGGCTCTCTGCTCATTCTTGTGGGGATAGTTTTCCGACAAATCGAACCCGTCGTAGTGGTTGTGTTGTGTCTGATTTCCTATGATTTGTATGTCTGTATCGTAGGTCCCGTCGCCTTGGGTGGCGTAATTCTTCAGACCACTCTCACCGTCATTTTCTGTTTGGTTGTGAAGCACAGAAACTTTTTCAGAAGCGGCCCATGCAATTCCGTTGTAACTCGCATAACGGACATGGTTGTCGTGGATCGTATCCTGCCTGTTCATGTGACCATCATGCGGTGTGTGCCATAAAGCAATGCCGGCTACAAAATTCTTTCCCGCCCGGAAATCACACAGAGCCACCTCGGAAAATTGCACGTCATAGAGCAGAATGGAAATCAGATCGCCTGTAATCCGGTAGATGTGAGTACCATCGGCAGCCGCAAGTATCGAGGGTCCGATTTCCTGCGATTGCTGCTGTTTCGAAACTTTGGGCCAGACATCCCCATCCTGCAATTCAGGCTGATAGCCGATCCCTTGACCAATGCGGTCCAGCGCGACTGGTGTACCCGGATAGCGTGTCGGGAAGTGTTTTGGAGCAACGGGAGTAAGCTCCGTGGCTGCCTGCATGCGGAAGTTGTTTAGAAAATTGCCCCCGCCTCCGTGAATGTAAAAGACAGTCCCATCGTTAATGATTGTGGATTGTTCTCCCGATCCCGTCAGGACCAATGGATTCGCTCCCTGAACCTGGTGGGTCATCAGGAATTTTCCTGCAGGCAGAAACAGGGGTTTCATCGAGTTGTACGCTGCCTGAAGCGCAGCCGTATTGTCTGTTCCATACCAATAGGTCAGTCGGTTTGCGGAAAAGCCTGCCGCTGCCGCCAGCGTCACGCGATTCGAACCCGTCACCGCCTTGATAGTTGTCGTGAAAGATCCGTTGTCGGCTCCCGCCCCGGTAATGACGATGGTTTTGCCTTCATCGCTGCCGGATCTGAATGCCCCGGAAGCCGCGGTAAATGTAGTGGAGCCGACTTCACTGGCTCCGTCGGTTCCGGTCACTGCATCGCCCTTCGCGCCAAAATCAGTGACTGGAGCGAATCCCTCCGGCCGCTCCGAATGACGAAAATCCCACACCGAAGCTCCGCCGCGATTCTCCGGCGAATCCGTTCCCGCGTATGTAGGAGGGATCACGACGATGCCAACTCCTTCACATGCGCTCATCGCGGCCTCGATCGTCGAATATTTCAGTCCATCCACAAA
This sequence comes from uncultured Acidobacteriota bacterium, assembly GCA_963787685.1. Lineage (GTDB taxonomy): Bacteria > Acidobacteriota > Terriglobia > Terriglobales > Acidobacteriaceae > Sulfotelmatobacter. The sequence continues at coordinate 92,223 of CAWBED010000011.1, read as the reverse complement.
ACAGAGATTATTAATGCTTGGCGAAAGTTTTGCAGCCGCCGCGACTTGCGCCAGGCAAGCAGAACACTCCAGAAGAAGTATCGCGATTGTCCGCAGCCACATCCGATAAGAATAATCCTTGCTTGGCTCGCCCAAGGCCCTGCTTTACCAGGCGAAAATCTATCCCTTTTCCACATCGACATGTGATATCTGACCTTGCTCTCAACATGCTCTAGGCGCGATGATTGTCGAGGCCATGACGGTGCACGACACCGGGCATCGTCCCGTTTGGAACTACGTTTCCAATAACTAGCCTTCTAAGTTATTTGAAATCAAGATTTTGCCCGTAAGTGATTGTGGCCCATAGATTACTTTTCGATTTTCCGCTAACTCGATGATTCCAGGAGACCGAGGGGGGAGGGGGTGGTAGCCGAGTCGCAATTCTCCGACTCGAAAATCGAGAGTGGATTGGAGCTGAAGAAGCCTTAACGTAAAAAAGTGATGGAAAAATTTGATTTTCGGTTTCCGGAAGAGATTTCTAACGAGTCAGCGCTGCGCCCTTGGCTTTCAACGCGAGTCCGCGAGCGACCGACGTGAATTCATTTCCTCCTCGAATTTTTTTCTTCCCAAATCGCGTTTCGAAGATTTTTCTCACTGCGGGCACAAACGAGGAGCCTCCGGTCAGGAAGATCATATCGACATCTTTCGGCACTGTGCCTGAAGTTGTGAGCAGAGAATCGACACAGTCCGAGATCTTTTCCAGTTCCTCGGAAATCCACTCCTCGAACGATGTCCGTTCCACCTGAGTCGCAAGATCCACAAAGCCGTCCGAAAACTGAAATGTGGCGTGAGGGGAATTCGATAAGTCGCTCTTCACTTTTTGTACGGCGCGGTGAAGCTGAAAACCAAGATTCTCTTTTATGAAGTGAATGAGCGCGCCAATCTTCTCCGGTTCAAGCGCTTGCGCGTGAACCCCTCTCAGCATCTCGAGAACATCTCTTCCCCTTAGCAGCGAGAGATGGTGCCAACGCTCGAGCCTGATATAAACCCAGTTGGGAACCGGGAGAATCTTGCCCAGTGAACGCAGCTCCGATCCGGCTCCAAGAGCTGGAGAGACGAGGTGCCGTATGATTTTCGCATCGAACGCATCTCCCGCAATCCCCACTCCCGCGTTACCAATGATGCTGCCTGACTCTCCCTTCGCTCTGCGAACTCCCGGACCAACGTGTACCAAAGAGAAGTCACTAGTCCCACCACCGAAATCTCCTATGAGGATGAGTTCGTCGTGATCGAGTGTGGACTCGTAATAGTGTGCCGCCGCGACGGGTTCCATCTCAAACACCACGGACTCGTAACCAGCCAATTGGAATGCCGATCGGAGGCGACTCTCCGCATAGCTGTCATCCTCCTGGTTCTCTGCTCCCACAAAATGAACTGGCCTTCCGACCACTGCCGACGTGACGCTGACTCCGAACTGTTGTTGCGCCTTTTCCCGCAGGTCGCGGAGAATCCTTGCGATCAAGTCTTCGAGTGTGTAGCGCCGGCCGAAAACTTCTGTGCTCTGCAGATTGCGGCTGCTCAGGAACGACTTGAGGGATTGAATCAGGCGACCCTTCGTGTCCGCGGAGAGATATTGCTCAATGCCTTCAGGTCCCGTCCATGACTTCAGAGTGCGTACCCCGCCTTCCTTTGCCTGCTGAAGATATAGAAGCGACCGATACGAATCCGTCAGGCTCCCTAAGTACGGGAACTTCGCAAGCTGCACTTCCTCCGACCCGTTGGCACAGGCGATAGAACTGTTCGTTGTCCCAAAGTCGATGCCAATGGAACCTTGGCTCTTTTGGGAGGCCGGTGCATGCATTCGAGATCTCTCCAGGCAAAAGTGGGGAATTGCATCACATACGTGAGCGTGAACTCAATCGTAGCATCCACGATTCCGCGCAGACGCCTGCGGATTGGCATGGATGGTCATGCGAGGTACGGGCCGCTTCTTCGCCGCTCATCCGTTTGACTGCGAAGTTTCACCCACGTAAGATTCCGCTACCTGTGATCGGCCAGACGATTTCCCACTACCGCATCATTGAAAAACTTGGCGGCGGCGGAATGGGTGTGGTCTACAAAGCCGAAGACACCCGCCTTCACCGTTTCGTTGCGCTCAAGTTCCTGCCTGAGGAAGTAGCCCGTGACCCGCAGGCGCTTGCCCGTTTTCAGCGCGAGGCCCAAGCGGCATCGGCGCTAAACCATCCGAACATCTGCACGATTTACGACATCGGCGAAGAGAACGGCCAGGCGTTTATCGCCATGGAGTTTCTCGATGGTGTGACGCTGAAACACCGCATCGCGGGACGGCCGATGGAGATCGACGCTGTCTTGTCTCTCGCTATCGAGATTGCCGATGCCTTGGATGCCGCCCATGCCGAGGGCATTGTTCATCGTGATATCAAGCCCGCGAATATCTTCGTGACGAAGCGCGGACACGCGAAGGTTCTCGATTTCGGCCTGGCCAAATTGACACCGTCAGCGGCATCGGCAACGCCCGCGGAAATCGACGCGACGGCCGGCGTAAGCCTTGAATACCTCACCAGTCCGGGCACCGCGATTGGGACCGTTGCATACATGTCGCCCGAACAGGCAAAAGGAAAAGAACTCGATTCGCGGACCGACCTGTTCTCCTTCGGCGCTGTGTTATATGAAATGGTCACGGGTGCTGTGCCGTTCCGCGGAGAAACATCCGCGGTCATCTTCGACGCGATACTCAATCGCGCTCCTCTCCCACCGCTACGTTTCAATCCCAACGTGCCAGGCAGGCTTGAAGAGATCATTAATAAGGCGCTCGAAAAAGACCGCGACATGCGCTACCAGCATGCCTCAGAGATCCGAAGCGATCTAAAGCGGCTGCAGCGGGACAGTGCCTCGGGCCAGCGTCCTGCGATGCAACTGCAAGATGCGGAAAGTCCTGTTCCGACGAGTGGTACATCCGGGCGGACACAGGCAGGTGGAACGGGTCTTGCTCCGGATCATTCCTCCTCAGCGCGAGTCACGGCGAGCGGTTCGAGCGTGAGCGCGGTTGCACGAGAGCACAAGCTCGGTCTCGCGGCCGTAGTCGTCGTGGGATTGATTCTGCTCGCTGCGGGCGCCTTCGGTGTTTACTCCTATCTCAGCCGCAGCGGACCAACTCCCTTTCAGAATTTCACAATCACGCAGGTAACAAACACGGGCAAGGCGCAACTAGCAGCGATCTCGCCGGATGGCAAGTACATCCTGAATGTGCAAAGCGACAACGGGAAGGAAAGCCTGTGGCTGAGGAACGTACCGACGAGTAGTGACACCCAGATTGTCCCTCCAGCGGCCGCGATTTACCGTTCTCTGATCTTCTCGCCGGATGGGAACTACGTTTACTTTCGAAAAGCAGGCATCGGCACGCAAAGCGAGTGGGACCTTTACCGAACTCCGGTCCTCGGAGGCACACCGCAGGTTCTCGTCCACGATCTCGATAGCGGGATCACATTCTCACCCGACGGACGTCGGATGGCGTATGTCCGCGCGAACGACCCGGAGATTGGCAAATATCGATTGCTGACGGCGAATCCAGACGGCAGCGACGAAATTGTCCTGCAAATCGCCGACGACAAAACGGGCGATCTTCCTCGTCATGTCGCTTGGTCGCCCGATGGAAAGCGCATCGCCTATAGCGTCTACGTCCTGGGAGATACTCTTGGCGCCATCAAACAGTTCGACATCGCCGCGAAGCAAGTTGGACTGCTGGGATCGTTCAAGAGCGAACTGCTTTTCGACCTCGCATGGGTACCGAGCGGACAATGGCTTCTGGTCCCGTACAACGAAAAAGGCCCGGGCTACCTGCGAACCCAGATCGGTCTCGTAAGTCGCTCCGGAGGGCAGATTCAGCCCATCACGCGGGATACGAACCAGTATCAGACTCTAACGCTCTCCTCCGATGGCAAAACAGCAGCAACAGTTCAGGTGAGAATCGCGCGGAGCTTGGCCCTACTTCCAGGCACCGGTTCGGTGGGAAATGTATCGGTCCAACCACAGTCACCGGGGCTGGATATCTCCTCTGTTTCGTGGACAAATGATGGCAAGCTATTCGTCACGGACGGCCAGAGCGTACGACGGATGAATGTCGATGGTGGGCAACAATCCACCATCCTCAGTGATCCGGGCTCCTGGATCGCTGACATGGCCCGTTGCGGAGATCGGTACATCGTTCTCTCCTGGGCCTTCCATGGCGGCACGAATCGGGCTGCAATCTGGCGAGCCAATGCCGACGGCTCGGATCCGAAGCAACTGACTCACGGCACTTTTGATCGTTTTCCGGTCTGCTCACCCGACGGAAAGTGGGTTTACTACTATGACGGCGGCGGACCACATTTTTTGATGCGAGCTCCCTTGGAGGGCGGAACGCCTGAGCCCGTTCCGGGTTCCGACGTGCATGGGATGTACGGCATTGGCGTCGGAGAAGCGCTGTCGCCGGACGGGAAACAGTTGATATTCAACGCGGACGTAAACAGTCCCGACAATCCCCAAGCAGCCGCAAGTAAATTGGTGGTGGTAACCCTCGAACCAGGACCACAGTCCTCTGCCCGTTTGTTTGAACCCGATCCCAGAATTGCCACGGCGGGCGGGACCGGCTTCACGAATAGCATGACCTTCACGCCCGACGGAAAATCCGTAGCTTATATTGTTCGTGATCAAGGAATTGATAACATTTTTGTCCAGCCGCTCGACGGCTCTCCCGGGCACTTGGTCACAAACTTCACTTCGGAAACCATTTCCGAATTTCGCTGGTCGCAGGATGGGAAAAGCCTTGCCGTCGCCCGGAGCGAAAACGCGTCCGATGTCGTGCTTCTGCGCGAGAGATAAGCGGCCCTAAGAATCGCAAGCAACTCATTTAATATCCAGGGGCGTTCCGACGGTTTGATCCAAGAATGCAACTGCGATTCGGCGGGAGGGCTTCAGCGAACGCCCCGATCGTGGATCCCTTGATACTCGAGCCATATCCGTGGCACCCTCGCTCGCTGTGCGTCAGGACCCGGCATGATCGAGGATATCCTTAGCGATGGGTCCCCGGCGTTGAGGAAGCGCTCGATTCTGCTATTGGGCCAGAAACCAAATCGATGCGGTGTCGTCAGACTTCAGAAAATTCAGCAACTGAGTTGAGACCTTGATGCGCCCGATGGGGATCGATGGATGAGTACCATCCGCTTGCAGATCCTGACAGGTCCATTCCAGACCATCGCTGCGAGCCATGAGGCCATTGGCCCAGTAGTACGGGCCCCAGTCGATCCATGGGGCCATCACTGGGCCAAGGGTCGGATCGAAGTTCAGATTAGCGTTGCCATTGATTTGATCCTGAATCGCATTCTTGACCGCGAACCCGGATTCGTAGGACCAAGGTTCGTTGCTCAGATTTTTTATTCCGTTCGAGTAGCCCGTGTAATTGATGGTAGAAAAATAGACGAGCTTGATATTGGGAAACTTGGCGAGCAGATTCTGGGCAATCGATTCCATATTCGCCTGTAGCTTCGTCATGTCCGTGGGAAACGTCCCCGACGGCCCTCCGTTGACGTCGTTCACCCAAGCGACGACGACCTGCTGCGGCGTCACGCCGGCGTTTGGCAGGTAATTGTTCATGATGACATTCCAGAAATTGTTCTTCGGAGCAGCCATATCCGATGCAGTGGCGCCACCCGTGGCGCCATTCACCAAGACGAGGTTGGGATTCTTGCTCGGATCGCTGTTCGCCAGGGTCATGAATTCGATGAAAGGCTGCTGGGCAATCGATTCTCCGATGGAGATAAAAACTTCCTTGCCAGTTGGACTCGGATTGCCATTGCTATCCAGAGGCTGAATCGATTGAGCGATGCTCACGCCTGAAGCGTCGTGGCCCGAAGGACGAACATTGCTTCCATTGGCGTACAATCCGCCTTCTTCCACTCCCAGGTAATAGCCGGTGCCCAAATCGTTGATGGGTACAAGCGGGCCTGAGCCGCCGGCTGCATCGAAGATGATGTTGTTGCATGCCGCACCCGTGGCGGCAAACACGGGCAGCGTCAGCGTCGCACTCGAGGCCGACAGATTACTGTCGGTGGCCGTAGCTGTGAATGAATAATTTCCCGTGGTTACGGTTGAGGCCAGTGAGCCCGTGATCGTGCCAGAACTGGACAGACTCAAACCCGACGGGAGAGAACCGGAGGCTAATGTCCACGTGTAGGGAGGCGCTCCTCCTTGAGCTGTCAATGTGCCTTGGTATGCAGCATTTTGAGTGGCGCTGGGCAGAGTCCTATACGATGTTATTACCAGCGAAGAGGGAGTTTCTCCTGTTCCCGACAAGCTCACTCCTGCGGGCGGGAGACTATCGTAGACAATCGACATCGTTCCGTTCGTCACGCCCGTTGCGGTGGGGAAGAAACTGACTTGCATCGTGAGAGACTTCCCTTTCGCGATCGTCGTTGCCACTCCGGAGAAACCGGTTTGCGTAAACGGATACGTGAGCGTTACGGCGGAAACTTTGAACGACGTGGTTCCGGTATTCGTGATGGTTACAGCCTGGGTCGGGCTGGCGCTGCCGAGAGACTGGCTCGCGAACGTTAATAAGGTGGTGTTCAAGCTTGCAATTGCCGTTGTGCTTGTGCCGACGCCACCCAATGTGACTTTCTGGGAGGGAAAGCCGGTGATTGAGACGGTAAGCGTTCCGCTGAAAGTCTTAGCCAGGTTTGGATTGAAGGTCACGGAAAAACTCGCCCACTGTGCCGGCTGGATCGTCACCGGGAATGTGCCGGTGGGAACGAACTGAGAAACGGAAGACGTAACGCCAGTCACCGTTATGGCAGTTGAACCAATGTTGTAGACCGTGACGGTCTGCGCCGGGCTGATCGTGCCAGAGGTTTGGGCATTGAAGGTCAAGCCGGTAGGAAACACCGCGGCGGAGGTGACGGCGAAAGCCGATGTGGCCGCCATTAGAGCTGCACTCAGGACCAATATTTGTACAACGAGACTGCTCGCTCTCGTTTCCATTCGCCGATTCATCATCCTCACCTCAGAGCACGATCACAAAATAGCTGCACGAACATCGCATCGAAAATGCGGGCCACCGCAGCTCCCGTTTACAACTGGCGTTACTGCCCTTCCGATGCCAACGCTTTCGGAGCCGCGAGCGCAGCCGGAATTGTGATTCGAAGCTGTATGCACGTCAAGAATGAAAGAAACTGCCTACTCGATTTCTGCCTCAAAACAGGGAGAGAAAGCACCCGAGCATATATTCATTCACCAAAATCACGGAACGTTATTCGCATCCGTCATCGTATAGACATCAGAAGACGGAGTCTGCGGGGCGATTCCCGAGGCGCCGCCATAAGTGATCATCTGATCCGAGATCGGGTCGTACTCGGCGCTATGAAAGCGGCGAAGTGGCCCGGCGGGCAGTTGAGTCCACGTCGCAGACCCGCCTTGTCCGTTCGCACCGGAAAGAACCCAGGTGTCGCCGAGAACGCTCGTTCCGTTATATCCCCCGTAAATCGTCATGACGTTATTCTGGCTGTCGTACGTTGCAGTATGCCCGGACCTGGCGACAGGCCCGGAATTCGAGGGGCTCATCTGAGTCCAGACGGGAGTTCCGCTGGAACCATTCGCATTGGAAAGTATCCAGATATCCCCCATCGGTTGGCCTCCCGAATCCCCGCCGTAGACGATGAGTGAATTTGTAGTGGGGTCATACACAGCGCTGCTGCTCTCGCGCGCGGACGGCGGACCACCCGCCGGATCAAGCTGAATCCATGAAGGCTGCCCGGTCATATCGTTGGCGTTAGTCAGAATCCAGACGTCGTTGTAATACGTACTGGCACAGTTGTAGCCGCCAAAGACAATCATGGTGTTGGTACTGCTGTCATAGACAGAAGAGTGATGAGTACGAACCGGTGGAGGCGTTCCCGAGGGGGAGATCGAAAGCCACGTCCCATTTTGCGCGTTCGCCTGTTCGAGCACGTAGTAGTCGTTTACGCAGGGCGAGGGGAATCCTGTGGCTCCGGCAAAAATCATCATTCGGTCACTTCCGCTATCGTAGAGGCCGGTGTGTCCGAAGCGGGCGCTCGGTTTGCTCCCTTTGGTGGTTATGACGGTCCACTGAAGATTCAGGGATCCGATGACCGGAGACTCCATCCAGTAGTCGCCGAAGTTGAGGTTCGTGGAAGCATGCTGACCACCGAAGACGAAGAGTCCGTTGGTGGAAGGGTCATAGAAAGCGGACTGCGAGTAGCGGACGGGCGGGCCGCCAAGAGTCCACTTCTGGCCGGTGCTGGGGATGCCGTTCGCTGCGTTCAATGTGAAGGCGTGATTATTGGCCTGAAGTTTATCCTGACTGCTCATACCGGCGAAGACATACATGTTGTCCTTCGCTGAATCGTAGACGGCGGTATGGTAGGCCAAACTCGGAGCAGTTCCCTGCGCCGGAATTTCAATCCATGCCGGTGTGCCTCCCACTCCATTGGCGGTCGTCAGCACCCAAGCGTCGCTAAAAGTAACTCCGTTGGCGCCGGCTCCTCCAAAAATTGTCATGCGGTCGTTCACGCTGTCGAAGATAGCCGTATGGCCGGTGCGCGATGCTGGAGCCGTTCCGGTCGGCAGTAGCTGCGTCCAGACCGGCGTGCCACCAGTACCATTGGCGTTGGAAAGGACCCAGACGTCGCTGAATGGAGATCCGCCCGCGTCTCCGCCATACACCATCAAAATGTTCGTGGTGGCATCGTAAACAGCAGTGCTGCTTTCACGAGCTGCAGGGGCAGAACCCGACGGAACAAGTTGCGTCCACGTCGAAGTTCCTGCCAAACCGTTGGCGTTGCTGAGCACCCATACATCATTGAAATAGGTCGAATTGCAACTGTATCCGCCGAAGATAATTAAGGAATTTGTGTTGGGATCGTACACGCCGTTTGACGAAACACGGGGAGAAGGCAGAACACCCGAGGGAGTTGCGTTGATCCATGCTGGAGTACCGCTCTGTCCGTTTGCACCGGAGAGGATCCAAACGTCATTCGCACAGGAAGACGCTCCCAGATTGCCTCCGAAAATTGTCATGCGGCCGCTGTTCGAGTCGTAGGTGGCGACATGACCGTATCGCGCGGGGGGCGCGGATCCCGAGGGAGATTCCGCGAAGAAGCTATCATTTTGGGTAGTTGATGTTGTACCGAGCCACACATCATTGAGATTCGTATTTGTTACGGCTTCCTGGCCTCCAAAGATAATCATCTGCTGGCTTACGGGGTCATAGACTGTCGTGTGGGATCGACGACCGGACGGGCCATGCAGAGTCCAAGTCTGCGTTGCCGCTTGCAGGACGACCGTGAGTTCGGTTGAGGCGGAGATTGACCCCTCGGAAGCTGAAATGGTCGCTGTGCCCACACCGACGCTTGTGGCAAGGCCTTGGCTTCCGGCGGAGTTACTGATCGTAGCCACCGATTGCGTATCGGAGGTCCAAGTCACGGAAGAGGTAATGGTCTGTGTGCTGCCGTCGCTGTATGTGCCCGTAGCCGCGAACTGCTGTGTCGTCGTCAGAGAAATGATCGGAGACTGAGGCGACACCGAAATGGAAACCAGAGTTACCGCCGTTACTGTCAATGTCGCGGATCCGCTGATTGTTCCTGAGGTCGCGGTAATCGTGGCCGATCCTGGTGCGATGGTCGTGGCCAAACCACTGCCACTGATGGTCGCGATGGAGGTCGCGGAAGATGTCCAGGTTGCTGTACCTGTAAGATTTTTGGTAGTCCCGTTGTTGTATGTTCCAGTCGCGGTGAATTGCTGTGTCTTTCCGACTGCGAGAGAAGGCGCTGCGGGCGTCACGGCGATGGAAGTCAACACCGCAGCGGAGACGGTCAGGGTCGCTGTGCCGCTGATCTTGGAAGAGGTTGCTGTAACTGTGACTGTTCCCGGGGCAACGCCTTTCGCCAATCCTGTATGAACGCCGATCGTCGCGATCGAAGTGCTCGAAGAAGTCCAGTTCGCGGTCGTGGTCAGGTTCTGCGTCGATCCATCGCTGTAGGTTCCGGTAGCTGTAAATTGCTGCGTACTCCCTGAGATCAGCGAAGCCGTGCCCGGAGTAACGGCGATCGATTTAAGAACCGGCGCGGTGCCTGTCCCGGTTAGGGTTACCATCTGCGGACTTGAAAGCCCCGAGTCGACCACCGTCAAGGTTGCACTTCGGCTTCCCTGTGCGGTGGGGGTAAATGTGACCGAGATCGTGCAAGTGGACGACCGTGGCAGCGTCGCCGGACTCACTGGACAAGTATTCGTCTCGCTGTAGTCGGCCAGATTCGTACTGATGCTGCTGATGGTGATCGCTGAAGTCTGCCCATTCCTCAACGTGACCTTATGAATCGAACTGGAAGTCCCTTGAGCCTGATTCCCAAAGGACACGCTCGTGGGACTCACCGTCACGGATTGCGAAAAAGCCGGAATCAAGACTAGCGGAGCAAAGCAAGAAAGCAGGATGGTACGCAGGATTGCCGGGAAGGTCATAAGAACTCCGCGACTGCTTGGATCAAGCTGCTGTTATCTGAGACCGAACACAAAAGCCGGGGAGCTGGTGCGAGAACCTTGAGTTTAAGGGGAGACTGAAAGGGTCTGGGAACTGAGCATGGATCCCTTACCGCTGGGACATTCTAGATCATAAGCGGCGCCAGCTCTATCAAAAAAGCTCTCAATTCGGCGGGCTGCCTCTGTGATGTTGCAAGGTTTTGCAACCTTTGGGGCTCGCGTGACGCGGCAGGGAAACGATCCGCTCACTTGAGACACTATCCTTTGCTGGCGTGCCTTGGGAGCCCTTACCCGTGACTTGCTGGTGGGTATATACTTTGCTGCGAAAGTGCGGGGTTTTGGCTTCTTCACTCTGGTCGCCCCAGCCGGGCGAGTCATGCAAAAACAGAATCCAAGGTTCGATCCCCGGGATCGAGCCAACTCGACCAATCAGCCGGCCGTGAGCGTCCCCACCAAGGGCGACAGCTCCGGCTCGGCACCCCCGTTCGACCCCGACGCTACACTGATCGACTTTCCTGCGCCGACTTCGGATTCTGGGGCCAAGCCGTTCGACCCGCAGGCCACGCAAGTAGACACCACTCCTCCTCCCGGTCCTGTGCCCCGCGCGCGCCTACATCCCGCTGTGGCTGCGCTGGAACCCGGCGATGTGCTCGGCGGCCGTTACGAGATATTGAAGATGCTCGGAGAAGGCGGCATGGGAGCGGTCTATAAGGCCATGGATCGGGAGTTGGACCGGCCGGTGGCGCTGAAGTTGATTCGGCCGGAATTAGCTGCGAATCCCTCAATCCTCGCCCGGTTCAAGCAGGAGCTGCTCCTCGCGCACCAAGTCACACACAAAAACGTGATTCGAATCTACGACCTGGGCGACGCCGACGGTGTGAAGTTCATCACGATGGAATTCGTCGAAGGCGAGGACTTGCGAGCGCTGATTCAGGAGAAGAAAAAATTCTCGCCGGAGCAGGCGGTGGAGATCATCCAGCAGGTGTGTCGCGCGTTGGAAGCCGCCCACGCCGTAGGAGTGATCCACAGGGATCTGAAGCCGCAGAACATCATGCGCGACACCAGCGGCCGGATCTTGGTTATGGACTTCGGGCTGGCGCGCACGCTTGAAGGCGACGGAATGACCCAGACGGGAGCACTGGTCGGGACGATGGAATATATGTCGCCGGAGCAGGCTCTGGCGAAGAACCTGGACCAGCGCTCAGATCTTTTTAGTCTGGGATTGATTCTTTATGAGCTGCTCACCGGTGAAACGCCGTTCAGGGCAGACAGTGCCGTCGCGAGCTTGATCAGGCGGACATCCGAACGAGCGATCCCTGTTTCCGATCACGATGGAACGATTCCAACTGCTCTCAGCAACATCGTGAGTAAATGCCTGGAGCGCGATCCGAACCTCCGATACCAGACTGCGGCCGAACTGCTGCGCGATCTCGAGGCTTGGCAAGGCAACCATGCAGGGGCGACGCTGGGCTTTCAGCCGGCCGTCGAGCCTTGGGGACGCACAATTCACTGGCCGCTGTTGACCGGCATCGCGACCGTTATTGTTCTGGCAATTGTCGGATATGTTTTTCGCGGTTCGCTGTTGGCTCCGCCAACTAAGAAAGCCGTGTCGGGCCCTTCGTTGTCGCTGGCAATTTTGCCATTTCGCAACGCCTCCGGGGATCCCAGCCTCGATTGGTTGGGACCGAGTCTCGCGGAAATGCTGAACACCGATGTCGGCCAGTCCGCCAGCCTACGCACAATCTCGCAGGACCGGCTGCATCAGGTGATATCCGATCTGCGCATCGCGCCAAACGCTTCCGTCGATCCGACGACTCTGCGCAGTCTGGCCCAGTTCAGCAGCGCGGATACGTTGGTGTTGGGGCAGTACGCCAGGTTCGGCGGGCAGATTCGCATCGACGCAACGGTACAAGATCTCAAGCATGATCGCACCGTGCCGATCAAGATCGACAGTGTGGACGAAAAAGATATTCCCGGCGCCGTGGACCGACTAGCGGCGTTGATTCGTAACAATCTGGCGATTTCTTCGGATGCGATCCGGGAGCTGAAGGCGAGTTCCTTCCAGCCGAGCTCGCGTTCGGCGCCGGCGCTCAAGGCGTACAACGAGGGAGTTCAGTTCCTTCGAGACGGCAGGAACATGGACGCCGTCAAGTCGTTCCAGTCAGCCACGAAAGAAGATCCGGACTTTGCACTGGCATACTCGCGCCTGGCGGATGCTGATTCTGCCTTGGGGTACGACGGTGATGCGGAACAGGCATCGCGCAAAGCGCTCGATCTGAGCCAATCGTTACCAGTAGCGGAGAAATATCTTATCGAGGCGACGCATGCCCGGGTCACGAAGGACAACAAGAAGGCGATCGAAGCATTCGAAAATCTCGCCAAGAGCATGCCCGAGAATTCCGACGTCGAATCGGCGCTAGGTGGGTTGTACACCGAGACGGGAAACTACGTCTCAGCTCGGGCCGAGTTATCCAAGCTGCTGGAGTCGGATCCGAAGAATATCAAGGCACTGTGGCAGATGGGAGTAGTTGGAATTGTGAGCGGAGATCCGCAAGCGGCGCTCGATCCCTTGAACCGAGGACTCTCGCTTGCGGTGCAGTTCGATGTGCCAGAACTGCGAGCGTTGATCTTGCAATCGATCGGCATCTCCTACCGGATGCTGCATAAACCGGATGACGCGATGCGCAACTACCAGGACGCAATGGCCATCAATCAGCGCCTTGGGCTGAAGCGCGCTCTGGCGAGCAATTTGGTGGAAATGGCAGTAGTGCAGAACACGCAGGGAAAAGTCGACGCCGCTCTATCCGACTACCAGCGCGCCCTTGAACTGCAGCGCGAAATCGGCATGAAGAAGGAAATCGGAGACACGCTGATTGATATGGGCGTGGTCTACGAATCGAAAGGTGACTACGATCAGGCGCTGCAAAACTACAAGGAGTCTTTGCAGATCCAGCGTGAAGCCGGCGACGAAAATTATCAGGCGTTGTGCTTGAACAATATCGGCGGCGTTTATCTGGGAAAAGGCGATACGGACAACGCGTTGACGTATCTGCAGCAGGCGTTGCAACTTCGGGAGAAGCTTAATGTTCCGGCCTCGATCGCAGAGACCCTGTCTGCTTTGGGTCAGGTTTACATCAGCACCGGCCAGTACGATCAAGCGCTGTCGACGTCGATGCGCGCACTTGATCTGTGGCGCAAGGCGGGAAACGCTCGAGGCGCAGCGGATGAATCGCATGACATCGGCATGGTATTCCAAAGTCAGGGACGTTTTGGAGCGGCCGTCAATGCCATGCAGGATGCGGTCAAGGGCTATCGCACCGTAGGAGACCGCAGTGCGGACATGGCGACTCTGCTCAATGATCTTGCGGACGCCCTCGCGCAATCAGGACGAGATTCCGAGAGCGTACCTCTGCTGAAAGAAGCGGAAACGCTATCCAGCGATCTCAAGAATGAAAGTCTGAAGGCTCAACTACTCAGCACCCAGGCGGACATACAGCGCTACCGCGGCGATACTAATTCAGCCGACGCGCTGTATCAGCAGGCACTTCGATCCGCTTCGCGGGGCAATGCTCCTGAAGAAATTCTGATTAGCAAGCTACATGCGGCGGAGATTGGGTTAGGCAAAGCAAATTCGGCGCTCCTGATACCGGAATTCCGCAAATTGACGCAGGAGGCCGATCGCCGCAATCTGAAGTATCTTTCTCTGGAAAGTTCCGTTGATGCGGCCGAAGCAGCTATCGGACATAAAGATTATGCCGAGGCGCAGCGCGAATTGCAGACCGCGTTGGGAAAGAGCGAGAAAATGGGAGCGCGTTATCAGAGTGCGCGAATCCACTACCTGCTCGCTACTTCACTGCGGCTCGCCGGAAATCGATCGGACGCGTCGCAACACTATCGGCTCGTTCTGAACTTGCTCGACGACATGCGAAAGGATGCCGGAGCGGAAAAACTACTCGAGCGCTCCGACCTGAAGGCCATGTTTACTGAAAGCTCGAAATTCGGCTCAGCTACGAACTGATCCCTCCACTGCAACGGGGATTCCCCACCCGACCCCTCGCGGCTTTTCTTATTTCGTCACCAAGGTTGCCCACTTCGTCGTATTGTTTTTCGAGTTTGGATCGGAGTTGGCTTCGCTCACAACCGCTGTGTCGGTGATTGTGGTGTTTGCCTTGGCAGTTACGTTCACTGTGATCTGCACCAGGGCTCCAGTCGGATTCTGCTTCGTCCATGCGGTCAACGTCGGAATACTGCAAGAACCGGCAACACTGCCGCAGGAGGTGGTCGGCGACGTGATGGAACAGATCGGCTGACTGCCGGACAAGCTGCACGACTCAATCGCGTACCCGGAACTCACGAACGTGGTTCCCGCGGGCAGGGTGTCAGCCACGGTAACGAGATCGGCGGTACTGGGCCCGTTGTTCGCGACCGCGATGTAGTAGGTCATATTCGTTCCGGTCTTGACGAGAAGGTTCCCGATCATCGCCGTGGCAAGATCCGCTCCTCCAACGACTTGATATGTAACGCTCGAAGTCGCCGAAGAGTTTCCTGCGACGTCCGTCGCGCTCGCTGTGAACGTTTGCGTGCCGATCGTCGAGGTGTTCAGCGAGATCGGCGTAGTGGTTACGGTTTGCTGATTGCCGCTGAACGTTTGGAGTCCGCAGGCAGCAATTCCTGAAAAGAAGTTGGCGACAGTGGGGCTGGATGGATCGGTGCAAGTGACCGTGGCGGCGGCCGTCGTTGAGTTCTGGGCATAATACCCGCCCGGGGAGTTCAGGGTGATCGAGGTTACGCTCGGCTTGGTCGTATCGACGTTGAAAGGCACTGTCTTGAACCTGGCTACGTTCGGACCGGGCGTGCCAGGGCTCACGTCGAGTGACGCCGGGTAGACCAGTTCCTCGAATGCATCGCAATCCACTGAAAAATAATGCGCGTCGTAGGCGCCTTCAGCCAACGGACTCGCTGTTCCGTTGTTGTCGTAAGACGTAATAATTCCGCTCACGCCGAAGGTCAGGGGATTCTGAGTCGACCACGGAGTCGGCAAGGCACCCAGCGCGGGGCACGATACGGAGTTGTTTAACGTCTCCTCGCCTGCCAACGGATATGTAGTGTCGAGCAAAGCTCCGCGCGGCTCAGCTCCGACAACTACCGACGCGCCCTGGGCAGCATGGAAACCGTTTGTATCGGGATTGGGCGTTGCCGGCGGCACACTGGTGAACGATGCGGGTACGCTGGTGGAGTTGCTCCACAAAGGAATCGTGGGCGTGGTTTGCCATTCAGGCTCGCAGCAGAAGAACACGTAGCTCGAATTCGTGGTGGTCCCCGTGCCTCCTCCGCGAGGAGTGTTGTCCTCGAGTTGCGTCATGATGCTCTGTGGGCAGAGTTGCGTTGCGAGCGGGTCGCCACTCGGATAATTACACTGCGCGCCCGAAATCAATACATCGGGCGCCATCGCGATTCCAGGAGCGTAACCATTCGGAATCGTGAGAGTTCCGTTAGTGATTCCAGGTTGATTCAGATTCACATCCATCTCCTGGATAAACAGCACGTTTCTAACAGTTGATTGCGGGCAGTTCACACCAGCAGGAGTGGTTTGTGTGGCTGTGGTGCAGGTTAGGGTGCTGACGGCGCAAACCGTCTGACCGGCTGCGGTCAAGCAAGGCGCATCGGCCATCGCCGTACCCTTCACGATGCTCGCCCAATCCAGAGGACTGACACCGCCGGTGTTCACAAATGGTGTCGTATCAGGCTGGATGTTCAAATCGTGACCGTTGTTCGAGACACTGTAGTCAAAATCGAATTCCTGATGCTGCCCGGGTGTGTTGTTGGCCACAAAGGTCTGCGTCAAGCTGCCCGGATTGTTTGGATTGATTTGCTGACCTTGCTGGGCTGGAGAGAATGTCCAGCTCGCAATGTTCTGCGTTTCCCAATCTCCACCGGTTGCACCTGTGAAACCGACGTACGCTGTGCCGCCATCGCCCAAACCAATACTGCTCAAATCGACGGCGACGCCGTTCGGGTAGATGTTCACACCGTCGAGAACAACCTGAATGTTTGCCACGGTCGCTGGCGTGCAATTCGGGCACGCTGGGACGTACGTGATGGTTACATTATGCGTATTGCCGTCAGACATGTTCGCAGTAACAACGGGAGCACCCAGAGTTGAATTCGCCCCGCTGGTACCTGCACAAAGAAAGTTATGGTGCGAAGTGTTTGGACCGGTACCGCAACTCTGAATCGCGACGTGACTCACGGAGCCGTTGACCGCGGCAGGATCCCACGCGTTTTGAAACGTGTCGAACTCGATTGCTAGGCTGTTCGGGATGCCGTTGCCCTGGCTGGGATTGGTGTTCGAATCAGCGTCGCCATATCCGATCGCGCCTCCGTTTCCGCCGGTGAAGCCGATCGCGCCCGTACTGGAGTTCTGGATCACGAAAGCAATCCCGTCGGCGGGAAGAGTAGAAGGATGAGTAAACTGGAATTGGAAAGTCGTGGTGAATCCGTTTTCAACCGCCTGCGGCGTGAGATACCATGCCGACCCCGTCTGATTCCCAGCGCTGGATGTGATTTGTAACGCGGTGCTCGAACCGGAGACGAACGAGGCGCTGCTGTTCAGCGCCAGACAACTCTGATTCGCGCTGAAGTCCGGGGCGTAGCTAGGGGAGGTCGGACATTGCGACGCCTCTTCGGCCCATGCAGGAATGTCTCTTACACCCACCGCGAATACCAGAGCCGCAGCCGCGGAAAATAAAATTGTCCTCAAAGGGCGTATCGTGAATCTCGCGCCTTTTGCACAGGGAGTCAGTTCTGTTCCTGGATTCAGCGGAAACTCTGGGAGACTTGTGGGCATGACAAGGCCTCTTCTCAACTTGGATTTAGTTCGTAGGGAAAACCGGACCAAGCTCCTGGGGGAAGGAACCTATCGCTACCAAATGATTTTAAATGTGCCGTGCAGTAAATCAGTTTGCGCGGAACGCCATCATACAACCGGAGGGAAGAAAGTCAAGGTAGACCTGAGAAGTGCAATTTCTTGCACATTGTCAGCATGCTGTCGGCGAAAAGCTCTCAACCAAATCTGACGACTGTCCTGCGATCAGGCATTTTCCATTCTTCGGTGATGACCTCGAATTTCAGCAATTTCGTGCTCGCGAACGAAGTTGTAATCGCGCAGTCCGTTGCATCGCGCCCAACCGCCATGAGTACGCGACCGATGCGCCGAGCATTGTGCCGGGCATCGAAGGTCCACCAGCGTCCTCCTAAATAAACTTCAAACCACGCACTGAAATCCATCGGACACGGCGACAGAGGCACTCCTATATCTCCCAGATAGCCAGTTGCATAGCGCGCCGGAATATTGAGAGCTCGACAAAGAGCGATTGCAAGATGCTGGAAGTCTCTGCAAACTCCTACTCGTTGCGTGTAGACGTCGAGAGCTGTCCGGAAGGGACTTGAGAATTCATACCCGAAGGTAACTTTGCTGTGGACCCAGTCGCACACGGCTTGGACGCGTTTCCAACCCCTCGGAGAGTTCCAGAATAATTCCGCTGCTGTGTTCGACAACAGATCGACCTCACAATAGCGGCTGTTCAGCAGATATGGAAGCACCTCCGTCGGCAACTCGCTTACAGGGATCTCGGGCGCTTCGATATTCTCCGCGTCGGGTAAACCCGGGTCCTCGATGAGCGTCGAACTATGGAACTGGATGTTGCCTTGGGGGGCGACTAGACGGCATGCTCGGTTGCCAAAGCTGTCCTGGTAGCTTTCGACGTTAACGACTGGATTGGTACGGAGTTCGTCCGGCTCGCGCAGGTCCCCAAGCCGGGACGGATGCACGTTGAGCAGCGTGATGATCGGAACATCCGCAACGGTTTCAAATCGAATGTCATATCCGAGACGAAGTAGCATAGAGTTTAGTCGTGTGCCACAAGCACGACTTTGGATGCCGAAATTATCACGCGTGGCTGACATTTGATTGCGTTTTTTCTCATACGCCAAATCTTAAATTCGCAATGATGATCGGTGTATCATGCGGTAGATTCTGACAGGAGCTCGAGTGACATATTGTTTGGGCATTGTGACGCGACAGGGGCTGGTCCTGGCCTCGGATTCGCGGACGAACGCGGGTTTCGATCAGGTCAATGTGTGCCGCAAGATGCACCGATTCGTTCAACCGGGAGAACGGGTCTTCGTGATTCTCTCGAGCGGCAGCCTCTCCATCAGCCAATCGGTGATCACGCTATTAAGCGCAGATTTCGATGCCGGACGCGGACTTGCCCAGGCCAACTCGCTCTACGATGCGGCGAGGATTGTCGGCGAATGTGTACGCAACGTATCTGACATGGATCGGGCTTCGCTCGAACGCGATTCATTCAGCTTCAATGTTCACCTTCTCTTGGGCGGGCAGGTAAGAGGACAAGCGCCGAACTTGTACTTGATCTACCCGCAGGGAAACCCCTTGGCCGCCACCGAGGATTCGCTATATTTGCAGCTGGGCGAATGCAAATACGGACGGCCAATTTTGGATCGCGGCATTCAGGCCACAACTTCACTCGAAGTTGCCGCCAAATATGCTCTGCTTTCTCTGGACGCTGCGATGCGTTCGAATGTGACTGTGGGCCCTCCATTCGATCTATTGTTGTACGAGAAGGACAGCCTCACAATCAATCGGTATCGGCGGCTATGCGCCGGCGACCGAGACCTAAATCTGATCCATTCGACCTGGGAACAGTCCCTTCGGCGATCGGTGGAACAGCTCCCTGATATCGAATTCGAGATTTCGCGGGACGAATCATCCAGCTTCCCCAAGGTCGCACGCACGGGAACATAGGGCCATTCATTCACAGCGCTGCAACAGCTTGATGAATTTTCTTCCTTTCGGGGGAACACGATCCTGAGACGTTTCACGGAACACTAGCTGGAACTGGACGTTCTCCGCGTGATCAGAGAATCAGGCTCGACATTCAGCCCACCAGAAGACGATCGCTCTCATCTGGATCACCCCAGATCAGGAGACGGGTAACCGTCGTTTCAATGTCCTAATTCACGCGCGCGCACTGAACCCTTTCCCGTTTACATCCTGAACTTCCCGGGATGGCTCTCCGACACCTTGCCGGATAATTGGATCGACTCTAGAGTGCATTTAGGTTTCAACGTCGTCGTGAGTAGTTCAGATAGCTCCCAGGCCCTCACATCGACAACGGGCTGTTTCCTTCGCGTCAACTTCTGAATCAGCCGACATTTTTTAGCAGGCTCAAGTGTTGGTACTTCCCTGTTTTCCCTTTGAGGAGAATCTACCTTGCGCCGAAGTGTGCCCGAATCTGTACCGGAGGAATTTGTCGATGAAACCTTTCAATCTACTTCAGGCATTGTGTTTGAGCATTCTCCTTGTCGCCCCTGGAGTGCTCTTCGCCCAAAACGCTAACTGTACGATCATCATCCCTGCCGCCCCGCTGACCGCCGCAGGACTCGCGACGCCTTACCAACTCACCGCCACGAATCCAGCCCAAGGAGATTGTCACGAAACAAACAGCGCTTCGTCCGCTTTTGTTCAAGCCGCCATATTCGACCCAGCCAGCGGCCAAATTTCGATTTACAACCCGCTCGTGATTGACGCTGGATCGGTTCCGGCCCCCGGGGCTGCGCCGATTGTTCCGTCGCTCCCCAACAATGCCATCGTAGCTCTTTGGTTTGGATTCAACGGGAATAACCTGGTGCAACAGGGTGCCTCCCCGGGTGTTTTGGAGGCCAGTGCTTGCGTGAATGGCCTGCCGAACAATGTCTTCGGACAGTTCTCGTACTGTAACGCACCGGCGTTCTTCAAGGCCGCCAACAAAGCGATTCGCAACGGTCAGTTGCGCGTGCCGCGTTTGGGATTTGCCAAAGATGGGCACGTTTGTCCGTCAGTTCGGGATTTCTTTGTTGTCGATCAGGACCAGAGCGACAACTTGCCACTCACCTATCTGATTAGCGCCAGTGGACTGCTTGCCCAAAATACCGTGGCGAACACACAGGCATTACCCGGTGCGACCACCCTCGGGAACCCCAGCGACAACGGCCTGCTCGATCGATTTATGGATCCTGCTCTGGGCTGTACGCCTTGGAAGGTTCCTGACCTCGCCGATCCAGGTCAGAAAGTTCCCGGTTTGGCGCTTAACGAATTGCAGGCAAGGGAATATCAAAAAGCTCTTGTTGCTCGCATTCCCGCTGGCGATCCTATGGCTTTGAACGGCGATGGATCAACCAATCTTGCCAAGGTCAATGCCTACCGGCGTGGTGTGGATCAACACGAGGCGCGATCTCTTGATCAAGCGGACACGGCGCGATACTGCCGGCGCATGCTGAGGATCGCTCCCGACAGACTCTTGCAGGACCAAAGCTTACTGCTGGCCGGTCCTTCGCCAGTGACGGACGCGGCGAATTCGCTGTTTACGTTTCTGGCGCAACGCTTTGTAGCTAGTTACAACATTCTGGGTTGCGCCAACTTGGTGGACATACCTGATCCCGTATCTTTCACGCAGAACACGAACGGCGTTGCTATCAGCGCGACTGTCGACTTACCAAACTACGAGAAATGCAAACGAAAACTTGATCGTTATAAATCCCAGGATGATGCAGCCGACGAAGAAGACTTTGCTGCAGCGGCGGCGGACTAGTGCTTTTCGACCGCCGCTGTAAGAACCCTCTCGGGTGGCACGCTCAGGGGATAAGGAGATCCTCTGAGCCTGCTATCCGAAATGTCAAACGTACCTTCGAGCAGTCGCAGACGTCAGTGATGTTCCGTTTCGTTAAAACGAAAATCTCGATTCTTAAAACTCAACTGGTTTACGCGACCTGCTACTTCGCGAGGCCAGAAATTCTCGGGTGCCTTGTGCTGAGCATCTTGTCGATCTCAATCCCGGCCGCCGGACAAATTTCTCCGGGTCCTCTTTCCCGCGCTCATGAGTCGATCAATGGCGTGACCGATTGCTCGAATTGCCATGAGGTTTCGGCCGGAAAGCCCGTCTTCAAGTGCGTGTCCTGCCACACGGAGATTGCGTGGCGCATCGTTGCACAAAAAGGACTCCATGCTGCATACAAAATCAAGCCAGGGTCAAATGCGGAATGCGCCAACTGCCACCCAGAACACAACGGCGAAGATTTCAAGCTGACAAAATGGGATATTCAGACCTTCGATCACGAGAAAACTGGCTACAAACTCGAAGGTAAACATTTGGGGCTAGGGTGTAACCGCTGCCACGCCCCAGGGCGGATATCCGAAAGAGAGCGCTTGACCATAAAGGTCAAGGATCTGAGCAAAACATTTCTGGGAGTTTCTCCTTCCTGCAGCAACTGTCATGAAGACCGGCATCAGGGACGACTCGGATCCGACTGCCTGCAATGCCATAACTTCTCGGAATGGGCTGAGATCAATATCCGCGTCTTCGACCACTCACTCGCACGCTATCCCTTGACCGGTTTGCACCTCAAGGTTCCGTGCCAGCGGTGTCACACTCCGGGGCCTGACAAAGTGCCACGATACATCGGAATCCCTTTTCGCAATTGCACCGACTGCCACGCCGACCCACATCGAGGTGGTTTTTCCCAAACCTGCCAGTCGTGCCACGTCACTTCCGGCTGGAACAAAACCTTGGGGGCTGAGCTAAGTCGCACCGTTGACCATTCCAAGACGAAGTTCCCTTTGCTGGGCAAGCATGCCGAGGTGGAGTGCGTACGGTGTCACGCTGGGGGAGATTTCAAGAAAGCTCTCGCGTTTCAGAAATGCACTGACTGTCACCAATTAGATCCACATGGAGGACAGTTCGCCAAGCGCCGAGGCGGAATCGAGTGTTCCAACTGCCACTCCACGGACAGCTTCAAACCCTCGACGTTCGGGTTGAAAGAACACGCTACGACTGGGTATCCGCTGCAGGGCAAGCACGCAACATTGCAGTGCGCACAGTGCCATCTCCCGAAGGGCAAACAGACGATTTATGCGATGAGGTTCCAGTACTGCACAGATTGTCACGCCGACCAACATGCTGGACAGTTTGCCGGCGCTCCACACCTCAACCGCTGCGAAGATTGCCATAATCTACAGAGATTTCTCCCATCCACATTTAGTCTTCGCCGACACAATGGAACTTCGTTTCGGCTGACTGGAAGTCACGTTGCAGTTCCATGCAGCGACTGCCACAAGCAATCTGTGAATTTCAAACCGAAAGCAACGATGCAGTACCACTGGCAAGGATTGGCTTGTCAAAGCTGCCACGCAGATCCGCATGAAGGGCGATTCAACGAATTCATGCGACGATCTGCGAATGGAACGAAGTTCGATTGTGAGGCCTGCCATTCCACCGAAACCTGGGGAGAGCTGTCTCACTACGATCATTCGAAAACCGCTTTCCCACTGACCGGGACTCACAAGAGCACGAAGTGTGCCGATTGCCATAAGTCTCCGAACGCTAAGGCTGGGATCATTCATGCTGATTTCAAGAGGGCACCTGCGAGATGCGAGGCGTGTCACGCGGATGTCCACGGCCAGCAGTTTGCGAAGTTTGGAAGTACAGCGTGCGGCAGCTGTCATGACACGAGTAGATGGAGCACGTCACTTTTTGACCACGACAAAGGATCCGCATTCGCGTTGCAAGGTGCGCATCGCACTACGAGCTGCGGCAGCTGCCACAAATTGACGCGGTTGGTCGGCGGAAAGCAGGTGCTCTTTTATAAGCCCACTCCTAAGGAGTGTGCGGCCTGCCACAAACCCGGCACCTTGGAAAGAACCAAGACCGCGGTGAACTGAGAGTTTTTTGTCATGAGACTGAATGAACGTCAACAGAAGCAGCGGAAGAAGGCATCGGGCGGGAATGTGTGGTTGATGCAAGCCCTCTTGATCCGAGCGCTCTTGCTGTTGCAGTTGGCCGCTTTTTCGGCGGCGCAGGAGACCTCGAGCTCTTCCTCCGTTGACAGTCCACATGGTCCGATGCAGGTTGCGTGCGAGAGTTGTCACACTGCGTCCGCATGGAGACCGATCCGCGCTAAGCCTGATTTCGATCACAACAAGACCAGTTACCCATTGCGCGGACTGCACTCGGGTGTGAGCTGCGAGGAATGTCACGTCAACCCCGTGTTCTCGAATGCAGGTAGCAATTGCCAGGACTGTCACGCCGACATTCACAGGCGACGGAATGGGGCGCAATGCGACACCTGCCATCGAGTAAGTGGCTGGCAGGTTTTGATCCAGTCCATCAACGAGCATCAGGATCGGTTTCCCCTGATCGGCGCACACGCGGCGGTGGACTGCTATTCGTGCCACAAAGCGGGTGCCATAGGGCAATTTAATCGTCAGGGGCTCTCGACGGAGTGCGTCAGCTGCCATCTGAAAGCGTTTCAGAAAGCGACCGCTCCCAATCATCAAGCTCTGGGATATTCGACTGATTGCCTCCAATGCCACACCAGTATGGACGGTTGGGCGACCGCACTTTTTCCGCGCGCGAAAGTAAGCCGAGGCAGGTGAAATCTACTGCGGTTCGAACAAGAAGATCGAACGAGCAAAGATTGGATCCATGGAGACCTGAACGATGACCGTGTTTGATCCCAGGAGCGACCAGAAGTGAGAATCATCGCAGGATTGTGCAGCCTATTTCTATTGGCGTCCGCATGTGTGGCACAGGGGAGCGGCCCAGCAGAAATCAGGAAAGTAAAGGTCGTCCGTTCCGGCGAAAGAATAAGGCTTGAGATCACCCTCACCCACTCGGTGGATCCAAGAGTCACCATCGTAACGAACCCTGATCGCCTGGTCTTGGATCTGCCAACAACTTCGGCTAGCCCAAAACAGCGACGTATTGCTGTGAACCGAAATGGCGTAAAGCAGATTCGGATCGGACTGAACGGCGCTGCGCCACCTGTCACCCGTGCCGTCGTAGACATCGATCGCGTCCGCCCTTACGAAGTCGCTATCGCAGGCAGCACGGTTACCTTGACCGTGCTACCCGCGGTCTCGGTCGATGACATCGGTCCGCATGGCAGGGGTGCTTTGCCCGCGGCTACTGGCACACTGTGGCAAAGGCTGCGACCCCGTCAGAGCACCCGGACCAAAACGGCGACACCATCATTGCCGGTCACAGAAGCCCCGTCGGACACGAATCTCCATGTCAGCTTCAAAGTGAAGTACGTCGCAGAGGGAGCCGCCTATTTGATTGGCGGACGGAGCTCCGGCTTGGCAGCAGGCATGAAGCTGTTCGTGCATGAGGTCGCAGCGTCCTCGACTGAAGCTCCAAATCCTCAAGGCGCGATTGTTGCCGAGTTGCAGGTTGTCTCCGTCGCGGAAACGTCGGCAGTGACAGAGATTCACAGCACTAAGAGGGATGTGCAACCCGGCGACTGGGCTGAACTTTCCGAAACCGATTACGCGAAGCTGGGGCGAAAACCCGTCGGCGACGTCACCCTCAAGACTCCGTCGCAGCCAGTGGCTGCGGTCAAGCCATCGACAACGGCCCAACTTGGGCAAGCTTTGCAAGAGGAAGGGCGGATTCGTGCCCGAATCGCGTTTGACTATAGCGGAATCAGCAGCAGCGGATCGACGCCAGGGCGCAGCAGTTCCCTTGGATTGGCATTTCACACAGACACAACGCAAATTGCGGGCACTCACTGGAACCTACAAGGAGACTGGCGAGGGCGACTGACAACCAATTCCCAGCCGTCTGAGGAAACCATGCAGGACTATTTGGACAGGACTTACACCATTCAGTTGTCCTACGACAACCCGAACTCCCGCTGGGTTGCGGGCGTGGGACGCCTCTATTTGCCTTGGGCGGTGAGTTTGGACACGATCGATGGCGGATACATTGGACGCAAACTCACCGATATCGTGACGACTGGAGTCTTTCTTGGTTCCACTCCTGATCCGACGTCCTGGCACTATCGTCCGGACCAGCAAATCGGAGGATATTTCGTCAACTTCGAAGGCGGTCATTACGATGATTTTCACTATTCAAGCACCGCCGGGATTGCGCTGAGTTTTGTGAAATGGCAGCTCGATCGTCCATATGTCTTTCTTGAAAACGCGCTGTCCTACATGAAATATATTTCCGTTTATCACTCTCTCATCGTTGACTCGCCACAAGGAGTCAGCACAGACGGAATCACACCCGGAACAGGAATCAACCGCAGTTACCTCACGGTGCTCGTTCAGCCGAAACAGTGGATCTCCTTCGAAGTGATTCACAACTATTTTCGGGACGTACCGACGGCCGCAACTGCGTTAATCGGTACCGGCTTGGTAGACAAACTTCTCTATCAAGGCGTGAACCTCGCCGTGCGATTGCAGCCGGTGCGGAACTTCGCCGTTTACAGCACGATCGGCCAAAGCGACAAGACTGGAGACGTAAAGCGAAGTCTGAACCAAATGTTCGGGGTTACATGGAACGAGATTGCCCGCAGCGGTGTTCGCGCAGATGTCCACTACTCGAAATTTGATAGCTCCTTCGCGCGTGGGGATTACAGGGTTCTTTCGTTGTCTCGTCCTTTCAGCAAACGGATGAATTGGAATGTTCAGGCCGGAAGTCAGACTCTCGCCTCCCAGTTCACTGTGAACCAACACTCAACATTTGTAGACACATCTTTCGATACCAACCTCGGTGGGCGGACATTTCTGCAGAGCGGTTACACCATCGAACGAGGTGCGCAACTGAACTACGAGCAATGGCACATGAGTTTGGGATATCGCCTCGACATGAGAGGTTCACCGAAATGAACGCACATGCCACCACATTTGTACCGACCGTACCAGTCGCGAGCACTGCCGGCAAAAAGCATCAGAGGCTTGTCATGCTCCTATCAGTGATTGCGATAGCCGCGATGATTGCTCTTATGCTTTACGGATCCGACTACTATCGACTCAGCTGGGCTGATCGGGCGTTTTCTCCCAAGCATCACTTGTTGCGCCCCAGCGGGATTCTGGGGATCAACTTAGGCTTAGCAGGTGTTCTCATGTTGTGCGGGATCTTTCTATATCCGCTACGCAAGCGTTGGGGGTGGCTACTAAAACAGGGGAACTCTAGACACTGGCTCGACCACCACGTCGTTTTGGGCGTCGCCGCACCAGTTTGCATTGCCTTTCACGCGTCATTCAAGTTTCACGGTCTGGCTGGTATGGCCTTCTGGGTAATGGTAAGTGTCTCTCTGAGTGGGCTCATCGGCCGCTATCTGTACGCGCAGATTCCGCGCCATGTTGCATCTGCCGAGTCATCTTTGCTGGAGTTTCAGGGCATGCTTGAGCGTCAAACAATCGTTCCGCAATCCGATTTGCGGCGGGTGTTGCTCCGTTTGCCCTCTCCTAGCAAGGTGTCGCATTGGTCGGCATTCACAGCGCTGATCTACATGATGGCCTGCGATTTGGCTCGGCCGTTTCGTGTCGTCCGTCTTCGCGTGAAGGTTTTGGGAATCAAATCCACAATTTGTTCTCTGGGTGGGTTTACTTCTTCGAAGAACGTCCGATTTGAGGAAGTGATTCGTCTCGCCTGCAAGGAAGCCACGATTTCGCGGCGCATAATATTCCTTTCTCACGTCCAACGCGTGTTCAAGCTATGGCACGTTGTGCACCGGCCGTTTAGTTATGCATTCGCGGTGCTGGCGCTTGTCCACATTGGCGTAGCGATGTTGCTCGGGTTTATCTGATCTCCGAAACCAATAATGTTGGCTTCCCGGAAACAGCAGCCTAGGCCAGCAACTGCCAGATTTGGAGCGGTCAGCCGCCCCATGTGGTTGCCGCTCTCGCCCGTTTGGATCGGCTAATTGGAAGTGGCGTGCAAGTTTAACTTTCGGCGTGGGGAATATTGTTTGGAGAGCTTGACCCTTCGTCCGATCTACTCGCAGCAGATTACACGCTCGACAACCGTATGGTGCCTGACCTGCATCTATCTCGTGCACCGTTGTAGCTTGCATTGCAAAAAGTCGGGGTTTCCGCTTCTCTATTTGACTGAAATTATCCAACCAACTCGCCGCCGGATCCATCAAAGATTCTCCAGATTCGGAGGCATACCGTTTGAGGCACGCTTCTGTTGGTTGCGTATCGCTGTTTGCGCTCACAACTCTACTCGCAGGCTGCCAAGGCCTGGTCCCGCCATCGTCTACTTCTGGCTCTACTAATGATTCCCTAACGGTGGCCATGTCAGGCACTGGCACGGGCACGGTGACCAGCAGTCCATCTGGAATCAATTGCACGACCGGTTCGGCCACGGGCTGCACGGCGACGTTTCCTCCAGGTACTGCCGTGACGCTGAGTGAAACGGCAACAGCCTCGAACCTGTTTTCCGGTTGGTCGGGCGCATGTTCGGGAAATGCGGGCTGCAGTATCAACCTAAGCGCCGCGACGAATACCGTGACCGCCTCCTTCGCTGTTGGCGGCACGCTGCAGAGCCTGAATCACATCATCTTCTTTGCTCAAGAGAACCGTTCTTTCGATAGTTATTTCGGATACATGCAGCAGTACTGGGCGAATAACGGAATTGCGAACCAGCAGTTTAACGGGCTTCCTCAATTCACTCCTCCCGCGAATCCCGTGTTGGCTCCATCCAATCCCGCCTGCGATCCTTCGAATCCAAACGGTTCGGACGTTTGCACTCCGAACCCCAGCGTCACACCGGTCCCGTCGTTTCATATGCAATCGGTATGCACGGAAGAGTTGAGTCCGTTCTGGAACGAGGCTCATGAGGATTGGAACGATGTATTCAGTTATCCGAATTCGATCAGTTGGCTGGGCAACGGATTCGTGGAGGAAGGCGCGAATGATGCCCGGCAATACCCCAGTAGTTTTCCCCCGGTCAACGACATCAACGGCTATCGGACGATGGGATACTACACGGATGCCGACCTGAACTATTACTACTTCATGGCCAGCAGCTTCGCCACGTCGGATAACTGGTTTTCGCCAGTGATGAGCCGTACGCAATTGAACCGGGCTTATCTACTGGCTGCCACCTCCGACGGCTATGCTTACCCGCCCGGGAGCAACAGCAGCGACAGTGCTCCGTTCTCAAGTCCAACCATCTTCCAATCGTTGCAAACCGCGGGAATTTCCTGGAGAGTCTACGTCAACCCCGACGGAACCCCCTGCTCGGGTGACACGGGGAGCGAGTTGAACCAATGCCTTGCTAACGTTTCCTACGTGAGCATGTTCACCTTTGAATCCCAGGTGCAAACCACCCCGTCTTTGTACCAGAATTTTGTTCCCGTCTCCCAATTCACTACAGATGCGCAGAACGGAACCCTCGCTCAGGTGTCGTTAATCGAGCCTGCGTCCAACACTGGACTCGACGAGCATCCTTCCGATTCTGACGATTATCCGGAGAACATTCAGTCGGGAGCTGCATACGCAGCCGGATTGATCAACGCACTGATGACAAGTCCTAGCTGGAAAGACTCGGCGATGATCTTTACTTACGATGAAGCTGGAGGGTTTTACGATCACGTGCAACCGCAGCCGGTGCCCGCTCCTGACCCCAATGCCAACCAATACCCGATCGATCTGCAACCGGGGGATGCATGCGACGGGGCTAATCAAACAAGCGGTGTTTGTAGCTTTGGCATGACCGGGTACCGAATTCCGCTGATCGTGATTTCTCCATTTGCCAAGAAAAATTTCGTGTCGCACGTCGTCAGGGATGCCACGGCGTGGCTCAATCTAGTGGAAGAGCGATTCAACATTCCCGCGCTTACCGCCCGGGATGCCTATTGGTCAACCTCTCAAGCTGGCACCAGTCCTGCGGCAACGATGGACGAATTTTTCGACTTCGTAAACGTGCCCTGGGCAACACCACCAAGTCCGCCCCAACAGACCATTTATCCATCCTCGTCGTGCTCTCTCGCTGCGCCGAATCCCTGGGCCAACTGAGACTTCGAAAAGTGGTTGATGGCGAGGTTAGGACCCATCTGGCGAGAGCGACTCGAAGTTAACTTGCTGAAGCTTTGAGGATTATTCCGAAAAGATTTTCGACAATGGGATAATGCCTGCGTGAGAATTCTGCGTTTCTTGGTGCTCGGTTTTCTCCTCTCCTCCGCTTGTGCCTGTCTGGCCGCCACGCGGCACTACTACATCGCCGCTGAGGATGTCACGTGGGACTACGCTCCCAGCGGCATCAACTTGCTGACGGCATTGCCCATTCGACAGCCCTGGCTCAAGCTGCAGTGGCCGAAAACGCGATTCATCGAATACACCGATGACAGCTTCACAACGAAGAAACCGCAACCGGACTGGCTGGGAATTCTTGGGCCCGCGATTCGCGCGGAAGTGGGCGACGAGATCGTCGTGGAATTCATGAATCGTTCGCGCTTCGCGCACAGCATGCATCCTCACGGCTTGCGCTACTCGAAAGATAATGAAGGCGCTATGTATCTTCCCTTAGGCAAGGGCGACCGTGTCGCGCCGGGGCGCCGGTACACCTATCACTGGTTGGCGAACGCGGCGAGTGGCCCTGGGACCGGGCAGCCGAGTTCGATTGTGTGGTGGTACCACTCGCACGTTGATCCGAATATCGAGATCAATGCGGGACTGCTGGGGCCGATTATTGTCACGGCCAAAGGCAAAGCGAAGCCCGATGGATCACCGAAAGATGTCGACCGCGAATTTGTCGCATCCTTCATGATCTTCGACGAGATGGGGGGCAAGCCGGCAGGACAGTTTTACGCCATTAACGGGTATGTTTTTGGCAATCTTCCAGGCCTGTACGCCAAGCAGGGGGAGAGAGTGCGATGGTATTTGCTTGGAATGGGGAATGAGATCGATGTGCATACTCCCCATTGGCACGGCGAAACGGTTACTGATGAAGGTCGACATACGGACGTGACCGAACTCCTTCCGGGCAGCATGAAAACGGTCGACATGCTCGCCGACAATCCCGGAGCCTGGATGTTTCACTGCCATGTGGAGGATCACATGGAAGCGGGTATGGTGGCGGTCTACACGATCTATCCGCCACAGTCTCGGTCGTGTCCGCTTTCCTTCGTGGATGGAAACTTCTGGAAAGATCCCGGCAAGTTTTCTCTAAGTGTCAAAAACACAAGCAGCAAGACGATTGAAAGCCTCAATCTCACATCTGAGATGCTCTTGGCTCCACAGGATCTTCGACGAGTATTCAAGGGCGATTGGCACTCGAGCGAACCGATCCCACCAGGGGAACAGCGGACTTTGGAAAAGTCAGGCGTATCGCCCGCGAACGCAGAAAAAGTTCTTGGCTGGGTATTTTTCCCGAATTCGTTGAAATACCAGGATGGCAGTGCATGGCAACCTCAGAGCGACGGAGAGTGCTTTCATGTGTTCTGGCGGGATCCGGAGCACCCTGATCTGCAAGCATTGCCTCCTTTGCAGTTCGAAATAAATTCGGACTAGTGGCCCTTCACCGCAAGGCAAGACTTGCACTTTGACGATCCGAGCGGCGGGCTTCGAGAAATCTTTGCTACTCCCAACGAAAGACTTTCGCCGAAAGAGCGGTGCAGATGACAAACACCACGACTAGGGCCGCTACATCGCCCACGTGCGCCAACCAAGCATCGCCTTTCCAAATCCCTTCAAGAAGCGACACAGAATAGGTTAGCGGCACAATTCTTGATAAAGCGTGAAGGGCCGGCGGCAGCGATTCAACCGGCACGAAAAGTCCCGAGACGCCAATCATCGGGTACAGAATGAAGGCACCGATCGGCTGGGCAAAGCGCGCCGTGGGAACGATGCTGGCGATGAGAAATCCAATTGACAAGATGCTCCAGGTGCTGATGAGCAGAGCGACGGTAAAGCTGAACAGTGGAGCATGGACGCCAACCGGATAATACCGTTTGCCTGCCAGCACCATCAACGCTAGCGTGGCGGCGGTGAGCAAGAGCTTGGCCAGCACGTGGGCGGTAAGGATCGTCTGAGGGCGCAGTGGAGTGGCACGAAGCCGCTTAAGAATGCCCCCCTCACGATAGATCGAGATGATCGTGACCAGCGACAGCACTGCGGTGACCGAGATGAGGACCGACGCGAGGACAGGTAGACCGACGCTGACAAAACTGCTGGCCGCGAGAGCACTGGGCGCAAGTCCCCGGCCGAGGAGTCGGCCCGCCACGACAAACACTAAAACTGGAATAACGATCGTCCCAAATGCACCGAGAGGTTCCCGGAGGAATATCTTTAGCTCGATCCACGTCAGTTTCCAGAGTCCACGCAGCATCATTTTTTTCGCCTAGTCGCGGATCGAGTGGCCAGTCAATTTGATAAAGACGTCTTCAAGGTTAGGAAGGATTGTGCGGAAATCCGTGACTCGGATCCGATTTTCGGACAGACAATGAATCACCTCAGTGACGAGATCGTCGCCGCGGCCGCGAATCGTAAACTGCGAGTCGCTGCGGATCACCGCCTCGACACGCGGGATCGCTCGAAAGCGCTCTTCGGCGGTTCGGTCGTCCGTGCCAAGGACGACGGCTCGCTCGGGGCAGTGTCGCTTCACGAGGTTCTCAGGTCTGTCTATGTCGATAATGCGTCCGTGCTCGATGATGGCTACCCGATCACACAGGCGTTCGGCCTCCTCCATGAGATGAGTAGTCAAGAAGACGGTCTTGCCGCGCTCGCGAATACTGCGCACCAGATCCCAAATCGCGCGCCGCGACTGCGGATCCAGCCCCGTTGTCAGTTCGTCGAGAAACACCACCTCCGGATTGTTGATCAGCGCAAGCGCGATGAACAGTCGTTGCTTCTGGCCACCCGAGAGGGTCATGAACCAGGCATTCCGCTTGTCGATAAGGCCAAGTTGTTCGAGCAACCGTTCGCCGTCTGCGGCATTCTTCCGGTAAAGGGAAGCCCACAGGTCTACCGCTTCCCAAACTTTGATCCGCTTTTGCAACTGCGCCTGCTGGAGCTGAACCCCAATCCGCTCTTGCAGTTTGTACACGTCGCTGAAGGGATCCAGGCCGAGCACTGAGATGGTACCCCGGTCGGGAGTTCGTAGGCCCTCGATGCACTCCATCGTAGTCGTCTTACCCGCGCCGTTCGGCCCGATTAATCCAAAAATCTCACCGTCGTTCACCTCAAACGATATCTCGTCGACCGCTACTGTACTGCCGTATGTTTTGCGAATCCCGGAAACTTGAATGATTGGATTCATGATCGTTAGCGAGAATCGCGATCTACGGTCCGCAACGAGAGTCTACATCGATGACCCTCTCTAGGTCCTGATGACTCGCATGAACAATTATTCGTGATTGCCCAAAAAACCTGGTCGATGAAACCGAAATGCGATGAACCCGCGTTGTACCATGGTCTGTGCACCTTCCAGTGAATCCGCCGATCCTACCGATGCTCGCGAAACGAGTGGCCGAATTGCCCGCCGAGGGCGATTGGATTTTCGAGCCCAAGTGGGATGGTTTTCGCGCGCTGGTTTTTCGCGACGGAGATGAGATTTTCATCCAAAGCCGCGACGAAAAACCTCTGAATCGTTACTTTCCTGAGTTGCTGGAACCGCTGCGCGCCGCGCTGCCCGCACGCTGTGTGCTCGATGGAGAGATGGTCATCGTCAAAAATGATGGGCTTGATTTTGATGCGCTGCAATTACGTCTGCATCCCGCCGCATCGCGCGTCAAGCTTTTATCCGGGCAGATTCCCGCATCATTTGTATTCTTCGATCTGCTTTGCCTTGGAGATCGCGATCTCTGCGGCGAGGCGTTTCAAAAGCGGCGACGGGAACTGGAGTCGCTCGTCGGTTCAGCTTCACCGCCGATTCATCTCACACCTGCAACCAACGATCGGAGTATTGCCGCCGATTGGTTTCGCCGTTTTGAAGGTGCAGGCTTGGATGGTGTAATGGCCAAAGATCCCGCAGGGATTTACGAGCCGAATAAGAGAGTGATGCTTAAAGTGAAACACGAGCGCGACTGCGATTGCGTTGTTGCCGGATTCCGCTGGCATAAAAAGGGCGAGCATACGATGGTCGGCTCACTGCTACTCGGTTTGTTCGATGATGCCGGCGCTTTGCAACACGTCGGAGTCTGTGCGAGTTTCAGCACGGCAAAACGAAAAGAGCTGGTGGAGTTTCTCAAGCCGTATCGAGAAGATGCGCTGATGAACCATCCGTGGAAGGCTTGGGCTGAACACGCGACCGAGAATGATGAAGGCGTCAAGCGAATGCCCGGCGGACAGAGTCGCTGGAGCCAAGGCAAAGACTTGTCGTGGGAGCCATTGCGGCCTGAATTAATTGTAGAAGTTGCTTATGATCACATGCAGGGAGATCGCTTCCGTCACACGGCACAATTCCGCAGATGGCGGACGGACAAAAAGCCCAGCGATTGTACCTACGCCCAGCTTGAAGTTGTTCCGCCTCAGGAACTGGCGGCAATTTTCCCACAGGGAAGATGAGACCTCCGGCGCGAAAGCGACTGGATCATTAGCCCGGCGGAGAAAACCAACAACCGCTAGTCCACTATTCCGAACCCTTGTTCTTCCGACGCTCCCGCCACTCCCGTGTCGGATCATCGTCTGGCTCTGGAGTTTCCTGCGGCGGTCGTTGTTCTTCGGGGACATGACGCAGGTTGATGCGGATGCGAGTCCACGTGGATGAGCGGCCCCGCATGGAATCGACCAGCACATCGTCCACCGCAAGCAGACTCGCGATATCCGCATGTTTGGCCTTCCATCGCTCAAGACCTGCCAGCGCGGCCGCTTTGTCAGGTGAATTCGCAATTGTAATCAACGGCATCTTCACGCGCAGCGCCTTTGTTGCTATCTTCTTCGCGGCAGATTTCGCGCGGGAAGGCATCACGCGCGGAGCTTCGCCTTCCATCTTGCGGAAGTGCGGAGGCCAAGGTGCGTCGGCGATACCGGCCGCCTCATCTTTATCGGCTAGTTCCAGCAATTTTTCCAGCGAGCCAGGGGATGCATCCATCTTGGCATGCGGATTGCCGATTTTCGCGAAGCGCTCAGGAACCGTGAAGATGGTAAAGTCGGCCGGATTGCAATCGGGCACTTCTTCCCAATTAAGAGGGGTCGAAACGCGTGCATCTGGCAGTGGGCGTACCGAATAGGCAGAGCATGTCGTGCGATCCTTCGCGTTTTGGTTGTAATCGAGGAAAACGCCATGACGCTCTTCCTTCCACCATTTCGAACTAGCCAGGCTTGGGACGCGGCGCTCAACAGCTCGCGATAAGGCAACAGCAGCACGTCGAACTTGGGTAAACGTCCAACGCGGTTCGATGCGAACATTCACGTGCATGCCACGCGAACCGCTGGTTTTCGGCCAGCCTCGAAGGCCAACTCCATCGAGGAAGCCCTGAACTTCGAGTGCGACGCGGCGAACATTATCCCAACTAACACCGGGAATCGGATCCAGATCGATGCGCAATTCATCCGGATGATCGAGATCACCGGAACGCACTGGATGCGGGTGTAGTTCGATACAACCAAGGTTTACGATCCAGGCAAGTCCGGACGTGTCATCAACCACGATTTCTTCGGCTGTTCGACCGGAAGGAAACGACAAAGTGACCGTACGCAACCAGGCTGGTCGCTTCTCTGGCGCGCGCTTTTGATAAAACGCCTCTGCCTCGGCGCCGTTGACGAAACGTTTTAGGACGATTGGTCGATCTCGAATCCCCGCCAGCGCCCCCGGAGCG
The DNA here is from genome assembly GCA_963787685.1 of uncultured Acidobacteriota bacterium. GTDB lineage: Bacteria > Acidobacteriota > Terriglobia > Terriglobales > Acidobacteriaceae > Sulfotelmatobacter. Next base: position 57,093 of record CAWBED010000011.1, on the reverse strand, counting down.
ACCGAAAGATAGTACTGAACAAGTTCGAGCTTGGTAACTTTGATTTGCGAAGAAAAGTACAATTTCTCAGGGTTCGTGATCTGGACGTCCCGCCCGTCGATCGACAGAATTTTGCTGGCCGATTCCATTGCCACAGAGAAGCCTACCACTGATAATCATTATCTTAGACGACGCAAATCTCTAGCCATGAATCAATCATCGTTCAGCCCCACAATCGACGAATACCTTCGCAAGCGGCTGATGCCGGTCGAAGGGGCGATCCCGCAACTGGCGGGCATCGATATGTATGGCAATTCCATTCCCGCGGGGACGGTTGGCGGTGACCTCTTCGAGTACATCAACTTCCAGCAGCGCTACAACATCGACGGCCGCATCGCCCGGGCGCTCAAACTTGCAAAGCTTTATCTTGACCCTTTGCCCAGTGGGCAACCGGCGCGCAATATGGTAGACGACCATGTGTCCTGGCTGGAAAATCAGCCCAACTACCAGCCATCAGCAGCTCTCGAATACAGAAAGGCGAAAAGCTCCGATCAGTTGCGGATCGCCGAAGATCTTCCAGAATTGAAGACCACCGCAGGCGTGCTGCTGGTGGATGCACAGGGGCACGGACTGATCTCGGCCAAGATTGCATCGACCGTCCACGATACATTTCACGCTTTAATGCTAGTGGAACTTGATCGCTATGGAAAAACGACGCCGGGGTTTTTTGAAAAAATCAACCTGCGACTGGCGCAGTCCGTCACCGCGCGCAATGCACTCGGACGCAATCCCAAAGACAGTTCTCGCGAAATCGCGACTATGCTCTATGGCGAAATGCGCCCCGACGGGCTCTTCCGTTTCGTTAATTTTGGCCATCCGCCGCCGTTGGTTTTCTCAAGCGAGTTCGGCAAGTTTATGGAGATCGGCCAGGCTCGAATGGTGCAGTTTCCTCCATTAGGCCTGGAAATTCCCGAAGATCATCCTGACCGGAACAAATATTTTTCGATCAGCCTCCGAAAACGGCAGGTGAACTCCTCCGACGTGGCGGAGATCACGCTGATGAGTCCCGGCGACATACTCTTTCTCTATACCGACGGAGTCTACGACGGCAATGATGACGAGGAACGGTCGCAGCTCGAGCGCGTGATGCGCGATCACAAAGATCAGCCAGCACGCGAGATTTGTAACGCCTTGCTTGACTATGTCGTCAAGCGCGATGAACACTTGCAGCAAATCGGTGAAGCTGATGTCATTGACGACAAGACGGTATTCATCATCAAGCGCAAGTAGCGAAGTGCCGCGATTTGCCGCGAGGATCCCGTACGACTTTGACGCGAGGAATGTTTGCTCAACTCTCCAGATAGTTCGACTCCCGCCGCCGGCAAGGGATGGGTATCTGCGCCTGATAATTTCGACAAAACATCCGCTCAGGCATGAACTGGTCGCTCCGGCTAGCTCCTAGGCGAGCCGACGCCGGCGCGATCTGCTACACCTGCTCGATTGGCTGAACCCGACGATCGCGGTCCTTACGAACATTTACCAACCGTCGATGATTCTTTACCTCGCCAGGCGTCCGCCTATGCTCACATTTAGAAGTGCAATCTCGGAAGGCTTTCGCAAACCATGGGTGCGGGAAATGCATCTCATCCACCCGGCACAGCGAGTCTGACGATTCGCCGCTGCCGCAGTTTGGGCCAGTATCCGTCCGGGTGTTGGAAGATTCAGAAATCTGGTGATGAAAACAAACTGAATGGAAAACAGACCCTCCGCTCTTCCCGCTGACTCCCAGTTCAAAATGCCGCCGAGAAGTGATTCGGCGAAGCCCAAATGGCAACGCTTTCTCGTATGGGCCGTCACGCTCGCGGTTCTGGGTTTGATCCTCGTTTTGATCCTGCATCATCGCGATGATCCCAAAGCAGCTTCTCCTTCGGGGCGACGTGGCGTCACGGGTCCCGTCACAACCACCGTTGCGACGGCTCAAAAGGGGAATATCGGCGTTTATCTTGAAGCCATCGGAACCGTCACCCCTGTCTATACCGCCTCGATTACCAGCGAAGTGATGGGCTTGGTGACGCAGGTGCACTATCAGGAAGGCCAGTTAGTTCGTAAGGGCCAGCCTCTGATCGATATCGATCCGCGGCCATTCGAGGCGCAACTATTGCAGGCCCAGGGTGCACTCGAGCGCGACACCAACGTTTTGGCCGAGGCGAAGATGGATTTGGAGCGGTATCAGCAAGCGTGGGCCAAGAATGGCATTCCAAAACAAACCCTCGATGACCAGGAAAAGCTCGTACTTCAAGATGAAGGCACCGTCAAGAACGACCAGGGCACGGTTCAATTCGATCAGGTTCAAGTCGCGTTCTGCCATATCACTTCGCCGATTACAGGACGGGTTGGTCTGCGATTGGTCGATCCCGGCAATGTTGTTCAATCGACAGGTAGCACGATTCTCGCTGTCGTCACGCAGGTGCAGCCTATCACCGTGATCTTCACTGTTGCGGAGGACAGTCTGGCTCAGGTGCAGGCGCAAATCAAACATAGGAAGCGTCTGTCGGTGGACGCTTTCGATCGGGCTCAGAAGACCAATCTAGCTTCCGGCAAACTCCTTACCTTCGACAATCAGATCGACACCACAACTGGGACCGTGAAGATGAGGGCGCTTTTCGATAACAAGAACGATGCACTGTTTCCCAACCAGTTTGTGAATACCCGGCTTCTGGTCGATACCGAACAAGGTGTCACTCTGATCCCGACTTCGGCCATTCAGCACAACGGCCAGACCGCGTTTGTTTATCTCATCCAGAACGACACGGCACAGATCCGGAATATTCAGACCGGGGTAACCGACGCCGGCAACACTGCGGTTACGGGCATCAATCCAGGAGACGTCGTCGCCAACAGCAGTTTCGACAAGCTGCAGAATAATTCGAGGGTTGTAATTTCGAAGCAGCCTCTGCCTTCTAATTCGACCGAGAGTCAAGCACCGTGAGTCCGTCCCGTCCATTCATCATGCGGCCCGTAGCGACCGCGCTGTTGATGGCCGCGATTCTGCTCGCCGGCATCGTCGCTTATACCCAGCTGCCCGTTTCCGCCTTGCCCGAGGTCGATTACCCAACGATCCAGGTATTGACGTTTTACCCGGGCGCCAGCCCCTACGTGATGGCGACGACAGTGACTGCGCCGCTGGAGCGGCAGTTTGGAGAACTCCAGGGACTCAGCCAGATGACCTCCACGAGTTCGGGAGGTACGTCGGTAATCGTGCTCCAGTTCAATCTGACACTGAACATCGATGTCGCCGAAGAAGAAGTGCAGTCGGCAATAAACGCGTCACAGAGCTATCTCCCGTCGAACTTACCCACACCTCCGGTCTACAGCAAAACCAATCCAGCGGATGCACCCGTGCTCACGCTTGCAATCACTTCGGATTCAGTTCCCTTATCTCAGGTCGAAGACCTGGTGGACACCCGACTAGCTCCGAAACTTTCGCAGCTCAATGGAGTCGGACTGGTCAGCATCAGCGGTGGACAGAAGCCGGCGGTGCGGATCCGCGCAAACCCAGTCGCGCTTTCGTCCTACGGAATGAACCTTGAAGACTTGCGGACGGCCCTGACGCAGGCAAGCGTGAATGCTGCGAAGGGCAATTTTGATGGCCCGCGGCAGGACTACCAGATCGATTCCAATGATCAGCTTGTTAGCAGCGCCGACTACCGCGACATTGTTGTCGCCTACCGCAATGGCGCACCCATCCTGCTTACCGACGTCGCGGAGGTCGTGGATGGGGTCGAAAACAATAATCAAGCCGCCTGGATGAACCAGACTCCGGCCGTCATCCTTAATATCCAGCGCCAGCCCGGCGCCAACACGATCAGCGTCGTCAAAAGCATTAAGAAACTTCTGCCACAACTCGAAACCAACCTGCCCGCGTCGGTTCGAGTCACCACTCTGACCGACCTGACCACCTCAATCCAGGCTTCCGTCGATGACGTCGAGTTCGAGCTGATGCTGACGATCGGGCTGGTAGTGCTCGTGATTTTTCTTTTCCTCCGAAGCCTCTACGCGACGATCATCCCGAGCGTGGCGGTGCCGCTCTCTCTGGTTGGGACCTTCGCTGCCATGTACGCCCTGGGTTACAGCCTCGACAATTTGTCGCTGATGGCTCTCACCATCTCCACAGGATTCGTCGTAGACGATGCGATCGTAATGATCGAGAACATCTCTCGCTTCATCGAGCAGGGAGATCCGCCTATGGAGGCAGCGCTCAAGGGCGCGGAGCAAATTGGTTTCACCATCGTTTCGCTGACCGTGTCGCTGATCGCTGTGCTGATCCCACTATTGTTTATGGGGGATGTTGTAGGCCGGCTATTTCGCGAGTTTGCAGTAACCCTCGCGGTCACGATCGTGATTTCCGCCGTCGTTTCACTGACTTTAACTCCCATGATGGCCGCGCGGATTTTGCGGCACGAGCCGAAAGAAAAGCAAGGCCGAATCTACAGAGCATCCGAGCGAGCGTTCGAACGGATGATCGATTTCTACGGAAGAACTCTGAAGTTCGTTCTGGAATATCAGACCATTACGTTGATGGTCGCGTTGGGTACGTTGGTCCTGACAATATTTCTTTACATCATCATTCCGAAAGGATTTTTCCCGGTTCAGGATACCGGTGTAATTCAGGGCATTTCGCAGGCTCCGCAGACGATCTCATTCCCCGCTATGGCGGAGAAGCAGCAGGAACTCGCGAAGGTCATCCTTGCGGATCCTGCGGTGGAAAGCCTTTCATCATTCATTGGCGCTGACGGAACGAACACCACTCTAAACAGCGGCCGGATGTCGATCAACCTCAAACCGCTTTCTGACCGTCACATCAGTGCCGCGGATCTGGTGCGGCGACTGCAAAACAGCCTGCAGAAGGTACAGGGCATCTCGCTCTACATGCAGCCGGTGCAAAACATCACGGTCGACGACCGCGTGAGCCGCACCCAATATCAATACACACTGGAAGATCCCGATCCAGATGAACTGAATGAATGGACCAACCGCTTCGTGCAGAAATTGCAAAGCCTGTCCGAATTAGAGGATGTTGCCACCGACCAGCAGACGGGCGGCCTGGCAGTTTCGTTGGTCATCGATCGCGTTACCGCGTCAAGGCTCGGCATCGCTCCTGCCACTATCGACAACACGCTATACGACGCTTTCGGTCAACGCCAGATCAACACGATGTATACACAGCTCAACCAGTATCACGTGATTCTGGAAGCTGGCCCGCAATTTCAGCAAAATCCGAATACGCTTCAGAATCTCTACATTCAGGCGAATGCATCGTCCGGCACCTCAGGCCCCGGAGCTGCCAACTCATTTTCATCTTCTGGGTCCGCGTCTGCAGGATCGAATGCAACGACCACCTCCGTGATGTACACGCCTTCGGCCGGGGTTCTAACGCCTCCCGCGAATGCGCTCGCATCCAGCGCGAGTACCACCACTTCCGGCTTGGGATCATCGTCCAACACCAACAGTACGACGGCGATGAGCAACGCCGTACCACTCAGTGCGTTCACCCACTTCCGGCGCACGAGCGAAGCGCTGTCTATCAATCATCAGGGACAGTTTCCGTCGGTCACCGTCTCGTTCAACCTGGCGCCCAACGCCGCGTTGGGCAGTGCCATTTCCGCGATCGACAAAGTGCAAAGCGATATGCACATGCCTGCTAGTTTGCAAGCGGATTTTCAGGGTACAGCTGCATCGTTCAAGAATTCGCTTTCAAATGAGGCGCTCTTGATTCTCGCTGCCTTGGTGACCGTCTACATCGTATTAGGCGTGTTATATGAGAGCTTCATTCATCCCGTCACGATTTTGTCGACTCTGCCTTCCGCCGGAGTGGGCGCACTGCTCGCGCTCATGCTTTTCCGGCAGGATCTAAGCGTAGTCGCCATCATCGGAATCATCCTGCTGATCGGAATCGTTAAGAAGAACGGAATCATGATGGTGGATTTCGCGCTCGAAGGCGAGCGTGAGCATGGAAAGAACGCAACCGACGCGATTTACGAAGCGAGCCTACTCCGCTTTCGCCCGATCATGATGACGACCATGGCAGCTCTGCTGGGCGGACTGCCCCTGGCCTTGGGAAGAGGCATCGGATCGGAAATTCGGCGTCCCTTGGGAATTGCCATGGTTGGCGGCCTTTTGTTGAGTCAGGCCCTCACACTTTACACAACGCCGGTGATCTACATCTTCTTCGACAATCTGGGGAAGCGATTCTCGCGCTCTCGTTCTCGCAAATCGTCAACAGGTCCGGCGCAACCGGCAGAACAGTCATGAACCCTTCAGAACTATTTATTCGGCGGCCGGTGGCAACCACGCTGTTGACGATTGCCATTGCCATCGCCGGAGCGATCGCGTTCACGGTGCTACCGGTCTCACCGCTGCCGCAAGTCGACTTTCCGACCATCTCCGTATCGGCACAACTGCCCGGCGCCAGCGCGCAAATCATGGCATCCTCCGTCGCTACGCCTTTGGAGCGGCAGTTCGGCCATATTGCGGGCGTTTCGGAAATGACATCCGCAAGCTCGCTGGGAAGCACGTCGATCACAATTCAGTTCGATCTCAGCCGCAATATCGACGGTGCAGCGCGCGACGTCGAGGCCGCGATCAGTGCCGCCCGCACTTATTTGCCTGCAAATTTGCCTGCCAATCCGACGTATCGAAAAGTCAACCCCGCCGACGCTCCGATCATGATCATCGGGCTGACTTCCACCAAGTTTGACACGGGAAAACTGTATGACGAAGCCTCGACGATCATGGAGCAGAAACTCTCCCAGATTCAGGGCGTGGGGCAAGTAGTCGTCGGTGGGAGCTCATTGCCTTCGGTGAGGGTAGATGTTAATCCGACTTTGCTTAACAGTCACGGCCTGACACTCTCGAATCTGCAAGCCGTTCTCAGCACTCAAAATGCGGACATCGCCAAGGGGCAAGTTACCTACGGCGCGGTAACCGCGGACATTGTTGCCAACGACCAGATCTCTCAGGCCGAACAGTACAAATCGTTAGTCGTGGGAAGTCACAACGGGACAGCGGTTCGACTCTCGGATGTCGCCACCGTTTGGGACTCGGTGCAAAACGTCCGTTCTGCCGGATACCTCAACGGAATTCCTTCCGTCACAGTGATTATCTTTCGCCAGCCGGGCGCCAACATTATTCAGACGGTCAACAACATTCGTACTCAGTTGCCGTTTCTGAAGGCGTCCATTCCCCAAGGGATTGAAAGCACCATCGTTCTGGACCGCACCACCACCATTCGCGCCTCGGTGAATGACGTGGAACGAACATTAGTTATCTCCGTCTTCCTGGTCATCCTGGTGGTGTTCATATTCCTGCGCAACGGCCGTGCCACCCTTATTCCAAGCGTCGCCGTCCCGGTATCGCTGATCGGAACGTTCGGAGTGATGTTCATGCTCGGCTTCAGCATCGACAACCTTTCACTGATGGCCTTGACCATTTCCACCGGCTTTGTCGTGGATGACGCCATTGTCGTGATGGAAAACATCTCCCGGCATCTCGAACACGGAATGAAGCCCTTCGAAGCGGCCCTGTTGGGGGCGAGAGAGATTGGGTTTACGGTTTTTTCCATCAGCGTCTCGCTGATTGCCGTTTTCATTCCGATTCTGATGATGGGAGGCATTGTCGGCCGTCTCTTCCGCGAGTTTGCGATTACGCTCTCTACGGCCATTGTTGTCTCGATGGTGATTTCCCTGACCACGACTCCCGCCATGTGTGCTCATCTGCTAAAGGAGGAAAAGCCGGAAGACCATGGCCGTCTTTATCGTGTTAGCGAAAAGTTCTTCGCCTGGATGTTAGAGACTTACCGGCGGACGCTGATTTGGGCGCTCGATAACTCTGCGCTGATGCTCGTGATATTGCTCTTCACCGTCGCCTTAAACGTGGTACTGATTTACAAAATCCCTAAGGGTTTCTTTCCGCAGCAGGATACGGGCGCAATCGTCGGCGGAGTCCAGGGCCCTCAGGATTCTTCGTTTCCCGCGATGGACAACTCAATTCGCCAGTTGGTGGGTGTCATCAAGAGCGACCCCGCCGTCGCAAATGTTAATGCGTACACTGGCGGCAACGGTTCAACAAATACCGGATTCATCTATATCGCACTCAAACCGCTCGACGAGCGCAAGGTAGGCGCTCCGGACATCATCAATCGACTCCGGCCAAAATTGAATCGCCTGCCCGTAGCATCGGCTTTCCTGCAGGCTTCGCAGGATTTGCGCATCGGCGGCAGATCGAGCAATGCCCTCTACCAATACACCATTCAGTCTGACAACGTTCAGGATCTGTCGAAGTGGGGCCCCATTCTGCTGAACGAGATGAGGAAGATTCCGGGATTGCAGGACGTCAATTCGGATCAGCAAAACGGCGGCTTAGAAGAGCTCCTCACCTATGACCGGGGCAGCGCAGCACGGCTCGGACTGACCGCGCAAGCCTTGGACTCTTCCCTTTACGCCGCGTTCGGCCAATCCGAAGTCTCAATCATCTATACCCAACTGAATCAATATTATGTCGTGCTCGAAGTCGCTCCGCAGTACTGGCAAAACCCGCAAGGATTGAAGGACATCTACCTGCGCGCCGCGAACAGCAGTGCGACTACCGGTGCGAGTAATGGATCAACTACATCCAGCAGCTCCACAAGTGGCAATATGCCAGGCACCGGCAACGTTCCACTCATGGCAGTGTCGAGCGCGCAGGACAACACAACACCGCTTGCCGTGAACCACACGGGCTTGTTCCCGTCGGTGACGGTGTCATTCAATCTGGCTCCCGGCGTGTCGTTAAGCGACGCGACAGAACGCATCACAGAAATGCAGCAGCGCTTGGGTACGCCCGCCACCGTTCGAGGCTTTTTCGCCGGAACCGCGCAGGCTTATCAACAGTCCCTGAGTACGGAACCGATGCTCGTTGCCACGGCGTTGTTGGCGGTTTATATCGTTCTCGGAGTGCTCTACGAAAGCCTGGTCCATCCTTTGACGATTATCTCGACGCTTCCATCAGCCAGCGTGGGAGCCATGCTCGCGTTGATGCTTTTCAAGATCGATCTCAACGTGATTTCGATTATCGGAATCGTATTACTCATCGGAATCGTGAAGAAGAACGCGATCATGATGATCGATTTCGCTCTCGTCGCCGAACGCCAGGAGGGAAAGAGCACAGCGGACGCCATCTTTGAAGCATGCATGCTGCGGTTTCGCCCAATTCTGATGACGACGATGGCCGCCCTGTTTGGAGCGTTGCCGCTGGCATTCGGAACCGGAACCGGCTCAGAGTTGCGCAGGCCGCTGGGAATCACAATTGTAGGCGGCTTGATCGTCAGCCAGATGCTGACCCTCTACACGACTCCGGTCGTGTATCTGTTCCTCGATCGGTTGCGGCTCAGATTTCAGAAGAAGCCAGAAGGAGCGCTTCCATCACCCGCGCCCGAGGCAGGTTAGCATCGGTGAATCGAACGAAAGAATGCAAAGACGACGGCCCGGATGTTACCAGGTAGAAACGTTATGAATATCTTCCGAACAGACAGCAAGCACAGAGCAAAGATTTTCTGCTGCGTGGCCGCACTCACGTTCGCGTCGTCGGCGTGCGTCGTCGGCCCGAAATATCATCCGCCAGCGCCCCAAGCACCTGCACCAGCTTATAAGGAGTCGCCGACGCAGTCTCAGGATAACGGAAGTTGGACTGTCGCCCAGCCTGCGGATGCCACACTGCGCGGTAAGTGGTGGGAAATCTTCAATGATCCCGAGTTGAATGACCTCGAGGAACAGCTCAATGTCAACAACCAGAACATCAAACAATTTTTCGAGAACTTTATGGAAGCGCGTGCGGTAGTGCGCGAGGCCCGCTCGCAGTATTTCCCCACGCTTTCGGCCGCTCCTTCCGTTAGCCACTCGAAGACCTCAGGCAATCTGAGAGGGCTGTCCACGGTGAATACCACCGGCACGGGAGCGACCGCCGCCACGACGTCGCAGCTCGAAAGTACTCTTTATACCCTGCCTCTTGAGGCGTCGTGGGCACCCGACCTGTGGGGCAAAGTTCGGAACACGGTTCGGCAAGCGCAGTATTCAGCCCAGATCAGCGCGGCAGATCTCGAGAACGAGCGCCTTACCGAGCAGGCGGCTCTCGCCGAATTTTTCTTCGAAATTCGCGGACAAGACGCGTTGCAAAAGCTGTTCGACGACACGGTTGTGGCTGATCAGAAGCAACTCGATCTCACCAAGTCACTGTATGAAAGCGGCATGACCACACAGATTTCCGTGGTCGAGGCTCAAACCACGTTGCAGACTGTGCAGGCCGGTGCAACGAACGTAGGCATTGCACGCGCTCAGTATGAACACGCAATTGCCATGCTCATCGGCAAGGCTGCAACCGGGTTCTCGATTCCTGTAAAGCCGATGACGGTTGCTCCTCCACCGATCCCTGTCGGCGTGCCGTCCGAGTTACTGCAACGGCGCCCTGATGTCGCGGCCGCCGAACGCACGATGGCTGCGGCCAATGCGGCCATCGGCATCGCTCACGCCGCTTATTATCCGAACCTCAGTTTGACGGGGCAAGGCGGCTTCGAAAGTTCAGCGATTGGTAGTTGGCTGTCTTGGCCCAGCCGCTTTTGGTCGGTGGGAACTTCTCTTTCGGAAACCATCTTTGACGCTGGCCTGCGACGTGCGAACGTGCAGCAATTTGTCTCCGCTTACAATGCGGATCTCGCCGGTTACCGGCAGACCGTCCTCACTGCGTTTCAGCAGGTCGAAGATTCCCTCGCTGAAGTGCGAATCCTTTCGAAAGAAATTCAGCAGCAACAAGAGGCGGTGAAGTCCGCTCAAACCCAACTCACGCTGGAAGAGGCGCGGTATGAAACAGGGATCGACCCTTACGTCGATGTGCTGATCGCCCAAACGACGGTGTTGGCCAACATGCAAACCTTGAACAATATTCAAGTTCAGCAGATGACATCCGCGGTGGCGCTGGTTCAGGCTCTGGGTGGAGGTTGGGATAGTTCGCAGCTGCCGACCCCGACGCAGGTGACGCAGAGGCCCGCCAGGAGCGAGACGACAATCGAACAGTAGCGACGCTCCGTGTTTAAGGCGAATCTTGGCGTTGAAGAATTTTTGCCAATCTTTACGCGACACAACGTTTGGTTCCTGGCCGAACTGCATCCATTTGCGTGATCGATGGAATGGAAATTGAAACGCATCGCCCTGCTCTCGCTGTTCTTTATTTCAGTCGTGGAATTCTTCCTCGAACACGGCAGGATCGATCTTGTGCTGATGACCTCGACCGCAGCCCTTTTGCTTTGGAGTGCGGTATATTCTCTGCGGCGGTCCCACACCACTCGAAAACGGGGGAGCCAAGTCGCCGCGAAGGTAGAGCAAATGGGCGCACCGCGCGGGCGCTAAAACCCTCGGCCAGAGGCTTCGAATGAAGACAATGATGCGTCCCGATGGACCTGCCCTGCGAATAGAAATGGACCCGAATAGGAGTCTGGCTAGGTGAAGATTTCTGCCATGCGCGTGCTCAGGATCGTAATCGTCGCGGCGATCCTCGTGGAACTCCTCTATCTCGGGGACTGGTGGGCATTCCGGGTCCGCGTCTCCCATGGGACGGCGTACGGTAGCGTCGACGTCCATCAGTTTCTGGCGACATCGTTGAAGGGTAACAAGACGGAGTACGACATGACGGGCACCGTTCAGAAGACGTGCAGCCATTCGATCTTCCCGCAGAAGGGGAATCCCGCGTGCTGGTGGCTGGAACGTCACAAGTCTCAGTGGGAACAGTGAGCGAATCGGACCCCGAATTTCAGGACGAAAATCGAGAAGTTTGGCCGTGTAGGGCATCAATCCGAGATCGCAAAACGTATTCCAATTTCTTGAACGCCGCCTCAACGTGTTCGTCCGTGAAAGCTTGCAGCCTAAGACTGTCGCAGCGGTCTTCTGGCATCCTCCCTTCCCCGTCATTCAATACTGCCGTGCCGTCCGGTACCGAAGCATTGCGGTATCATTCGAACGCCATAAGATTGCGGGACCGATTCAATGCCTAAGACGCCTTGGTTTTGGAGTACTCTGCGAAGTTTCATCTGTTTCGGTTTACTTCTCCCAACCACATTGGTAGCCCAGCGGGCGGCTCTCACCATGCCAATGGTGCCGCGATATGAAGAGGGAGCCGAATATCGCTGGTTGCACAAGAAGGTTCTCGATTCGCGGCTGCTGGACGATATGCAGAATTTATCGTCGTGGTCGTTCGCGGGCTCCGGAGAGATGACATTGGTCGAAGCCCGTGCCAGCGAGCCATGGACCACGACCGACACCGCGCCGAATCACGTGCTACGGATCCGTTCGACTTCCAATATTGCCCAAGTCGATGGCAGCGGCGAGTGGGAGGATCTGGTCGCAACCCGCAAATTCGCCGGCGATAACTGGGGCAAATTCAACCGCATTTCTCTGTGGGTCTATGCGGACGTCGTCGGAGCACCTGCGATCTCCTGCACTCTGGTGCTGCATAACGATGGAGCCCACAAGCTGCCCGACCATTACAACGAGGGACGCCACGAGTCGATCATCCTCAAGAACCATACTTGGAATCAGATTGTCTGGGAGATCGCTCCTCTCGACCGCGATCGGATCACGGCGCTCGAGTTCGCATACAGCCTGCCCAAGAAGTTGCCGGATCCTGGCGATCGAACAATCCTCGATGTCGCACATCTGGAACTGCAAAGCGTGGTAGCCGATCACGTCGAGGGTTGGGATGTCGCGCCCGGCAAGATCGCATTCAGCCACAGCGGATACGCGACGGGCAGTTCAAAATCGGCGATCGCGAGCGGTTTGGAAGCATCGCAGTTCTCTCTGATTGACCAGGAAACTGGACAAATCGTTCTCACCAAAGCAATCCAGCAGGCAAGCACAGCCCTGGGAAAATATCAGGTTCTCGATTTCTCGGAAATCCGGCAGTCCGGCAGCTATGCGATCCGCGCTGGGGACACTCTAACTCGCCCGTTCCGCATCGGCGAAGACGCATGGAAGAGCAGCATCTGGAAGGCGATCAATTTCATGTACAGCGAGCGCTGCGGGACGGAGGTTCCAGGTATCCACGGCAGATGTCACCAGGACATCTACACCTCGCATGGCGACCAGCGCATCGTCGTAAACGGGGGATATCACGATGCTGGGGACTTAAGCGCGACGGGCCACACGCCGGCAATGGCGTATGCTGCCTTCTCGCTGGCCGAGAGTCTGAAGCGTCAAGGCGAAGATTCCGAGCTGACCGATCGCCTGCTTGAGGAAGCCCGATGGGGCTTGAACTGGGTTCTGAAAACGCGGTTTGGCGATGGCTATCGGAGTACCGGTCAACTGGTGAGTTACTGGACAGACGGAATCATGGGTACGGCGGATGATCGTCATGGTGAGGCGGTAAATAATCCGGAGTGGAACTTTCGCGTCAGCGCGCTGGAGGCGCTGGCGTCACGCGTATTGAAAGACAGCGATCCCGAACTCGCGAATCGCAGCCTGGTCATTGCCGAGGAGGATTGGAAGTATGCGGTAGAAGGGCTGAAAGTGGCGGCTCCGCTTCCAGAAGTTTACGGCGCATCGGACGATCTGGAGCGGATTTCATTTGGCGTAGTTGCCTCCGTCGAACTTTTCGAAGCGACCGGTGATCGACAGTACGAAGATAAAGCTGTTGCACTTGGAGCATTAGTGCTGGCATCGCAGGAGCGCAAACTCCAACCCTGGACCACTTCCCTAACCGGATATTTCTACACAGGGCCGAAGCGTGAAAATCTTGTTTCATCGCTTCCACATAGGGCAGGAGCAGGAACCGATTGTTGCCCTGACAAAGTTGTGCGAAGCGTTTCCAGACCATGCCGACTGGATGAAGTGGTATTCCGCTGTTGTCCTCCACTCGCAGTACTACCTTAAGCCGGCATCTGCTTTTGATCTGCCTTATGGAGTTCTACCCGCCGGAGTCTATCGCGAAAGCGAAGCGCGGCTCATCCCCGAAGCGAAGAATTGGACTCCTCTTCGCGCCGCCGATCGCGACGCTTATATCGAAGAGGTCCATCGCGGAGTTCGCCTTGGTGACGATGCCTACCTCCGCCGTTTTCCGGTTTGGTTCGACTTTCGCGGCAATTCCAGCGTTCTGCTGTCTCAGGCCAAGGCTCTATCCGCAGCCGCGAGACTGCGCGGAGATCTGGATGCAGAAGACCTGGCCCAGAGACAAGCGCAGTGGTTTGTCGGTAGAAATCCTTTCTCGTCAAGTCTGATGTACGGCGAGGGCTACGACTGGACACCCCTTTATAGTGTTCGCTCTGGCCAGATAGTGGGCGCGCTTCCAGTGGGCATTGAGACTAAGGGCTATGACGATGCTCCCTACTGGCCGACGCAGATCTGCTGGACTTATAAGGAAGTCTGGACTGCTCCGGTTGGCCAATGGATTTGGCTGATGGACGACCTCAGCGTTCCAGCCACGGTTCGAGGCCTCATTGATCCGGCGAGCCGCGAACCGATCGAATTCCGCGAAGAGCAAAGCGGGCAGTTGATCTCGGTGGCCGGCCCGACCGGAAGCGAATTCAGCGCACGCCTGCCTGCGGGGCATTACGTCGTACACCACGGATCTGACCACACCACTCTCACTGTACTTCCCGGAACCACCTACTCACTGGATCTGCGTGCCAAGCAGGTTCTGGACTTCAAGGTTTCGTTCGACGCAGCCCAGCAGAATGAAATCGTGGTACGTGCGCTAGCCAGCGGTGCCGGGGATCACACATTTTCGATTCGCAGCGACAATCTCGTGCTGTCGGGTGCGACGACGCAGAATGTCACCCTTTCGAGTGAAGCTCGAAAAGAAATTGTCTGGCGTGCGCACGTCGTATCGAACGGAAACACCTTGGGTAGCACTGGTGATCCCAGACGGCGAACTAAGCAAGCGGAAGGAGGTTACTGGAGCCACCACCGGGCAGCCGAAATAACATTACCTGAAGTTTTCTACCATCATGAGGTTCGACTCGGCGAAATCATCCTGCGTAAAAACAATCGACTTTCCAGTGTTCGAGACGCTGATGCCCCACCCTGGTTCTCTCTCCAGAGTCCAGACGAGATGAGTTTTGCCGGTAGCGAAGTTGAGAAACTGAATCGTCGGGTGTGGCGACTTAGAAAATTTGAGGAAGTAGATTCCCTCTGACCCAAGGGCCCAGTTTGGCCAGCCATCTCCACCAACATCCAGCACTTTGGTCTCTTCGCGGCCTTCAACCGCCATCCGCCAAACTCCACCCTCTTCGAATTTGGAATAATAAAGATAGCGCCCGTCGGTCGACTCGACAGCCGAGATCCCGCCGTGCTGAGTAAGCTGTACTGGAGTACCGCCTTGCACGGGGATCTTCCAAATCTGGAAGCATTCCGTGCCTCTTTTCGAAGCGAAATAAAGCCATTTCCCGTCGCGCGACCAACTCGGCGAAAGATTATCCGCTCCAGGAACGGTCGGCATAAGATGCGGAACTCCTCCGGCCACCTCGACGATATAGATCTCGCTGTGCTCGTTGGGATGAAACTCGAATGCGATGTAGCGTCCATCGGGGGACCAGCGGGCACGGCCAGCTGTTCCGTGCAAAGACGTAATCTGGTTGCAGTCCCCTTTCTCAATATCGCAAGTCCACAAGTCCCAAAAGCCGAGCCGGTTCGACTCGAATGCAACCTTCTTTCCGTCGGGCGATAGTTCGGGACGCATCTTGTCTCCCTTTTCAGAAACGATCGGCAACGGCGCCCTTTCGTGGTGTATCGAATCTCTCAGGTCGAGCCTCCAGATATTCGATTTAAAGACACCTTGCTCATACACGAGAGTATGTTTTCCATTTGTCGGGATGGACGGCCAAACCGCTTCGCCGACCGGGCCGGCAACTGGGACAGGGATGCACCCCGTCGCGGAAACTCTCCACAGACCTGTGGCAACGCCCCGATCCGAGGAAAATATGATTTCACGACTGTCGGCAGTCCATGCCGGCGATCCCATGATTGGCCGGCGGTCGAAAGTGAGGCGTTTGGGCTCACCGCCGCTCGTTGGCATCACATAAATGTCGTTGCTCACTCCGGCTATCGTGGAACGAATGAAAGCGAGTCGCTTCCCGTCAGGAGAAAACATGGGAGAACGGTCAAGGTAGGCCGGCGGTGGGGATGTAATCTCGCGCGTGCTGTCGTCCAAGAGTGACAGGAATGAGATGGACGACCTGGTTCGATCCCCCGAAGGGCTTGCCACGTAAGCAACATAGTTGCCATCAGGCGACCAGGACAGTCCCCCACCCATCGACTCCTGCCCGCGATACAAGCGATGCTCCACGCCACCCAAAGCAGGGACAGTCAGAATACTCAGAACACCATCCGAATACCGGCTGAAAGCGATCTGACGGCTGTCAGGCGACCAGGTCGGGCAGCAGTCGCCCATGTCGCTGGTAAGCTGAACGGTCTTTTCTCCACCTACCGCCGCAGCGTAAATCCCCGTCTTCGCGCCGTCGCTTTGACGGAAAGCGACCAGAGTACCGTCCGGAGAGAAGGCGGGAGTTGCCTGGAATCCATGCAGAGCGGTCAAAGGTACGACCTCGATCTTGTCCTGCGAGGGAGCGAGCGTCTTCGGATAAACGAAGGCGACGACAGACCCACAGACGACAGCCAGGCCAAGACTGGCAAATAGCCTGAGTCTGATGAGGTTCCTACGGTCAATGCGGCTGGGTGTGCGATCCTCAGCTTCGGCTCTGGCGTTTGCGACTGGTTGATTGCCTGCATCAACCTGAGCGACAAATCGGTACCCGCGTTTGGCGATCGTTTCTATGAAGCGCGGCTTGTCCGCGGAATCGCGCAAGGCTTCCCGCAATCGGGCGACGGCGCTGTTCAATCCGTGATCAAAATCCACAAATGTATCGGCTGGCCAAAGTTGTTCCCGCAGTTCTTCACGTGTGACCACTTGCCCCGGCCGCTTCAACAGCAAAGACAAAACACGAAAAGGCTGTTCTTGTACTTTTACTTTCCGGCCTTCTTTGCGCAATTCACCTGCCTGAAGGTCGATCTCGAAGAGGTCGAAGCGGACAATTGCGGAGAATTGAGAGTCTGGCACAGTTCTCACCTTTCACTTGGACGTTAGCTGGCCACCAATGTTAGTGATCGATCTCACGCCGACCGCGAGTTACGGGTGACCTGAGATGAACCGGCTGTCTAACTCATTGACTTGGGTCGTTATTCACTCGTGTAGACCTCGTGTGCCCCGGTGCATTGTGAAAAGTCTCGGCTGCCGAAAAGATGCGGCTAGATCGAGAGAGAGATTCCAGCCGACCGCAAGGTTCTCGACAGTTGTTCAAGGGAGAGACTCCAGGGCTCGAGGGGACATGAGATGAATCTGCGAATGCTCTTAGCAGTAACGTTACTGGCATCGATTTCGTTGCATCTTTCCGCCATGACCACCACCGGCCAGCAATCGGGGAGCGCTAACGATGGCCACAAGGGGCTTGAACTTGACATCTCTTCGCTCAAGCTACAGGCGCGAGCGGGGGATGCCAAGGCACAGTACAAACTTGGCTGGTCTTACATGACTGGCAGCGGAGTTGCCAAGGACTACGAGAAGGCGCTGAATTGGTACAACAACGCGGCGAAACAGGGATCTGCGGACGCAGAATTTGTGCTGGGATACATGTATGAACAAGGATTGGGTGTGAAGAAGGACTACGGCCAGGCATTCCTCGACTATTCGAGCGCAGCCGGACAAGGACACTCGACAGCACAAAACAATCTGGGTTCCATGTACGAGCGTGGCGAAGGGATCCGGAAAGATCTTCATCAGGCGGTCGCCTGGTACCAGAAAGCGGCCGATCAAAGGGAGCCGACCGCCGAAACTAATCTGGCCTCGCTGTACCTTCTTGGAAAGGGCACAGCCAAGAACGCCCAGCAAGCTGCAATCTGGTTCAAAGCTGCAGCAGAACTTGGGTATGCGCCGGCCGAGGAAAATCTCGCTTGGATGTACTACACCGGGACCGGCCTAACACGAGACAACCAGCAAGCGGCGCGATGGATTCGGGCCGCGGCCGAACAGGGTTACGCCCCCGCTCAACTCGATCTTGGGTACCTTTACGAACAGGGGAAGGGTGTGTCACTCGATTACTCCGCTGCGTACATGTGGTACAAGGCCGCTGCTGATCGTGGGGCGAAGACGGCGAATGCACAACTTAAGAACCTCTCCGGGCTTCTGACGGGAGATCAAGTGAAACAGGCCAGTGAGGCGGCAGCAAAGCTGACCGATACTTTGCCCAAGCTCGACCTTGGAAGCGGCGCGACCTCAGTGGGTGGACTATTACAGGGGCGTTGAAGACCGAAGCAAAGTCAGAACCGGGGCAAAGCTGGGTGGCCATCGCTATTTTCCACGAGGGAGAGAACGAACGCGGGCCCCGCTCTGCGTACCGACATTTCCACGCTCGACATTGATAGAATCTGGTTGTCGCAGACTTCCCACACGGGCACTGTCATCATTGCTGATTCCGCCGGTGGCGACGAAGCATAACTCATATTCATGCGTTATTTCATCACTCTTGTCGCTCTCGGATTAACCGCCCTACGACTAGCTACCGCGCCCAATCCAACCACTATCCGATTCGAAAACATCACTGCAAAATCGGGCGTCAACTTCATCACCCGCAATTCGCCGACACCCAACAAGAATCAGATCGAAACGATGGTCGCAGGAGTTGCATTGCTCGACTATGACGGTGACGGCTGGCTGGATATTTATCTGGTCAACGGAGCAGCAATCCCGTCCCTGCAGAAGGAATCTCAGGCTTACTGGAACCGTCTCTATCACAACAACCACGACGGCACGTTCACCGATGTAACCGAGCGCGCCGGACTCGCGGGGGCGGGCTACGGCATGGGCGTAGCGGTCGGGGACTACGATAACGATGGCCGTCCGGACATCTTTCTGGCCAACGTAACCGGCAACCAGCTCTTCCATAACAACGGTGACGGCACGTTTAGCGATGTCACCGCAAAGGCAGGTCTGGCTGGCGCCGAGATGAATGGCAAAAAGATGTGGTCCGTTGGGGCAGGCTGGTTCGACTACAACAACGACGGCAAGCTGGATTTGTTTGTGGTCAACTACTGCGTTTGGGAGGTGAACAAGGATCCCTACTGTCACGTGAAGAGCGGAGTCCGGGGTTATTGCCATCCTAAGCTTTACTCCCCGCTGCACAACTCGCTATACCGCAACAACGGGGATGGGACATTCACTGATGTCTCTCAAGAAACGGGAATCTCGTCTCATATGGGAAAAGGGATGAGCGTATCGTTTGCCGACTACGACGGCGATGGCTTCCTCGACGCATTCGTCGCGAATGACACTACACCGGGTTTGCTATTTCACAATTTGGGCGGAAAGAAGTTTGAAGAAGTCGGCACGCAAGCGGGAGTCGCTTATGCTCCCGACGGTGCGGCTCTATCGGGAATGGGCTCTGACTTTAAAGATGTCAACAACGATGGCCGCCCCGATATTTGGTACACGGCGGTTGAACACGAGACCTTTCCCCTGCTCATCAATCAAGGCAACGGGGAATTCGACGATCTCACTCATGCAAGTGGACTAGAGGCCACAAAGGAAATGTCCGGCTGGGGCAACGGTATTTTTGACTTCGACAATGACGGGTGGAAAGACTTGTTCGTCGCGCGCGCCAATGTGCTCGATAACATCAGCGAACTGGGGAATCGCAAATATCCCGAGCCCAATTCCCTGTTTCGTAATCTGGGCAACGGTAAGTTCGCTGAAATTGGCACCTCAGCTGGACCGGACTTCCAGGAAGAGGCAGCGCATCGTGGCGTCGCCTTTGGGGATCTCTTTAACGATGGTCGCATCGACGCCGTAGTTACCGTTCTTGGGGGGCCGGTTGAAATTCTGCGGAACGTCTCCGATACTGGCAATCACTGGATTCTCCTCAAGCTCGTCGGAACAAAAAGCAATCGGATGGGCATAGGCGCGCAAGTTCACATTACGACGGAAGATGGCGCTTCCCAATGGAACGAGGTGACAACGGCGGTCGGATACACCGCGTCCAGCGACAGCCGAGTACACTTTGGCTTGGGAAAGAACCGGCTCATCAAGGACCTGGAGATTCGCTGGCCGAGCGGTATTAAAGAAGTGCTGCACGAAGTCGCTGCCGATCAGATTCTCACGGTAGAAGAACCGCCGCACTGATTCGGTTCTGGGATTCGCCGGACGCGACTATTCCGGTTTCTCAGTTCTGCCTTCGGAGCGCAGTTTCTCATGAAGGGCAAATTCCTTCTGTGCCTCATCCTTGCGCCCGGATCGCTCCAGCGCTGTGCCCAGCGAGTGGTGAACCTCCGGATTCGCTGGGATAAGGCGCTCTGCGGTCCGTAATGGCGGGATTGCATCCTCATATTTCTTGAGATTCACCAGGCAATACCCCCAACCCAGATACGCCTCCCCAAGATTTGGGTCGATTTTGACTGCCTGGGTATAACGCGAGATCGCCTCATCCCACTTTTGATCGCGCCGGTCAAGCTCCCCCAAGATGTAGATAGCTCCGGCGTTGTTCGGGTCAACCTGGATCTCCTTCAGGAATTCCTGCTTCGCCCGTTCTATCACGTCTGGCCCTGCCTCAGGGCGCGAGAGGAGCAGCCGTCCGAGCAGAAAGTGGATACCCGGAGTATTCGGTTCCTTCTGAATCATCCACTCATATTCGAGCTGCGCAGGCTCCCACTTTCCCTGCATTTCGAGAGCCTCGGCGTTGAGCTTATGAGCAGCAAACGATTGAGGAGCGGTTCGGCCAAGATCTTGAGCGGTCCTGGTTGAGAGGTCCGAATAAGCATGTACTACGACAAAAAGAACATCGGGGTCTAGCGGAAAATGACTATGCAGGAAGCGGATGAAGTCCAGTGTCGAATCGCGATCATCCACCGCCAGAGCACACCGCACCCCCACCACACCAACCTCTTTCTTGGTGGTGGAATCAACCTGGCTCGACATGGCACGCTTGAGGGCAGAAATACTCTCGCGACAGTGTCCTTGCTCGGCGAGAATGAGTGCCTTCTCAGGAGATAACTCCAGCTGAGGTGCAGAGCTTTTCGTTTGTTGACCCAGTGTGATCGATGCGGACCAAAAATAGCCAGCGAACAATAAGATGAAAGCTGTTTTCCCGCGGAATGTATACATCTTGAATTGGGCTTGCGAGGAGTTCCTCTCCGAGAAATCGCGCACCAAAGAAAAAACGATGCAGGCGTGATTCACACCTGCATCATTATATGGCTTCCGAATATCAGTCGAGGTCAATAATAGAGCTTCAGAGCCAACTGTATGTTTCTTGGAGGCTGGGCGCCGGTGATCTGGCCCATTGTCGCTCCCAAGGACATGTTGGGTGCGTTGTATTGGACATGGTTGAAGGCGTTGACGAAGTCGGTTCGGAACTGCAACCGGAATCGCTCGGTAATCGGGAAGTCCTTATGCAAGCTGAGGTCAACATCGCTGTAGTGAGGCGAACGTAGATCTCCGAGTTGCGGTGAGCAATTGCCGAAAGTTCCAATCCCTGGTTGCGTGATCTGTCCGCTATTGACGAACCACTGCCGACCTACCCCTGGCAAGAACGTGTTCGAAATAGACGGAACGCCGCTGCAGTCAGGTCGAATTCCTCGGCTGTAGGTGCCAGACTCGTCCACGGCCCCTCCCGGCGGCATTGGCCAGCCCGTGCGGAAGGAAACGATGGGGCTGATCTCCCAGTTTCCAATCACTCCGTTCACCGCTCGGTTGGCGTTCTTGCCCAACATCTTGCCGCGGCCAAAAGGAAGGTCGTAAATTGCATAGGCCGATACCACGTTAGTGGAATCGTAGTAGCACGGAGCGTACTCCGATTTCTGATCATAGACGTTCTGCCAGTATGCGGATGCGCTGAGAGCATTCACCCACGCGCCGTAATATCCGGTGCTGTCTGACATGCACCTCGATAATGTATATGCGACTTGATACTGCAAACCGTGAGTCATCTGCTTCTGCACCACGGCCTGCAATGCGTTGTATCTCATCGTGCCGTTGGACTTGGTGCCGGAAACCAGCGCGCCCGGAGTGTCAGACGTCGGAGTACCCCCGCCGAGGACGCTGTAAAGCGCTGGGTTGGCGGAAAAATATGGGCTCGGAGCCGTGCAAGGCGGAGTGGCGCAGGACGAGTTCGGTAACAGCACTCTTTGTGCGTAGTCGAATGGAACCATCAAGTGCGTCCCCCTCTGTCCTACGTATCCGACCTGGAGGGTGGTATTGCCTGGAAATTGGTGCTGAACAGTGAAGTTCCATTCATCCGCAATTGCAGGCTGAACCTTCGGATCCCAGATTCGGAGCAGGTCTCCTGCGTAGCAGGCGTACCCCGCCGTCGCTGCACACGATGCTGACGTTCCACTTCCCACAATCCCATCCGTCGTGTCGGTGGGAGGAAGTAAAGCACCAGACGCAGTGGTCGAATTAATTTCCGCCGGAGTGAATGGCGGATTTAGCGTGAGGCGCAGGTTTGTTCCCGTCCCTTCCAGATAGGACGAGACAGTGAAGGCACCGCGGATGACGGTTTTCTCGCCCAGTGCAGCGGGAGTCCATGCGAAACCGATGCGAGGCTGGAAATCTTTGCCTCCGTAGGTGCCGTCGTAGAGACCGCGGCTGGCTCCGTTCTGTCCGGCGAGGTCAATGTTGCCGGTAGCCATGTTGTAATTCGCCTGCTGGTTGTTGGCTTCTACCCACGGGCTGTGGGCATCATAGCGCAAGCCGAGGTTTAGGGTGAGGCGATCGGTAAGACGCCAGGTGTCTTGCGCATATATCCCGATCACATTGCTGGCCTGCTGCCAGGTCTTTCCAGTGCTGACGCCGCGGCCGAACGAGTCGTCGAGGCCAAGCACAAAATCCGCGCCACCGTCGCCGCCAGTACCTCCAATCGCGGAACTGGTGAATTGTCCGTTGAAGTCCAAGAAACCCAGTTGACCGTTATTGCCCGCGTAGAATGTGTTGATGATCTGACGCCAATATTGGCCGCCAAACTTGAAGTTATGCCGGCCATGCGACCAACTGATCGCATCTTCGGCCTGCCATACATGGTCATCGAAGTTCTCGGTGCTCTCTGTGGTACCGATGTTGGTAAGAGCGGAATTGTGGAAGTTAATCGCGAGCAAGCCAGGGAGAGTTCCCGGGTTGCCAGCGCCGATGCCCAGCGTGTTAGCGAACTGCCCGACGCCGGAGGCCCAGCTTGTCCCATTATTCACCGTGACATGGCTCCAACCGAAGCGCGCATCGTTGACCATGTTGTTGCCAATCGTCCGGCTCCAATCGCCGACCATGTTGTAAATCGGTGTGGTTGAGATGGCATTGGACAACAGTTCCTGCGAATTATTCGACGGGTTGTTCTGATAAGCCCGCGTAAAACGGTACGAAATACTGTCCTTTTGCGTAGCCTTAAAGTCGATCTTCAAGTCGCCCTGATCTACGTTGAAGGCAGAATTACTGATATTCACCGCGTTATTTTGAAGGTTGCCGTTGACGACCCCGGGATAGAGCGAAGATCCGAACAACGCGCTCGCCACCGGGCTGATCATTGCCGTGGGAATCACATTATTCGGGAAAATCGCCCGCGTGCCCGCCGGTGCGGAAGTGGGGTTGCAGGGAGCCCCGAAGGATGCGCAGGGATTGTACAACTGGTGAATTACATTCCCATTCGAGTCCCTGTCCGAACACGTGCCGGTCGAATCGAAGCCGCCCGCACAGATGGCACCAAAATCCCCGCCTCGCTCGGCCGCCGTAAACATCGTGTTCGCACCCGCCGAACTCGGGATGTCAAACCGCTGCGCCTGGTAATCAGCAAAGAAGAACAGCTTGTTCTTGAGGATCGGTCCGCCCAAGGTCCCGCCGTACATGTTCCAGCGGATCTTCGCTTTAGGGAGGGCCGGGTACTGCAAATTATTCGACCAGCTGTTGGCATTGAGAACATCGTTGCGGAAGAACTCCCAAACATCACCGTGATAGGAGTTCGTGCCTGATTTGATCGTCGCATTGACGATTCCTCCCTCAAAGTTCCCGAACTCCGCCGGGGCGTTATTGGTGATCAGGTTGAACTCTTCGATCGCATCGGGGGCGGGCGTGTAACCCAACAGATTATCCGATACCTGGTTGTTATCCATGCCGTCGAGCAAGAAGTTATTGGCCTGCTCACGATTGCCGTTGATGAGCGGACGGCCACCGTAACCGCCGGTATTGTTGCCGTTATTGAAGCTGCTGGGATCGGTCGAAACGGCCCCGGGCGCCAGCAAAGTCAATTGAACATAGTTGCGTGACGCCAGCGGAAGATTGTCGTTGGTCGCGGCATTGATGATCGTGTCGACTTGCGTCGTCTCAGTCTTGAGAACGGGAGCTCCCGCGGACACTTCCACCGTCTCAGTGGCCTGACCAACTTTCATCGCTAGATCGATGCGGGCGACTTGATTTAGGGTAAGCACGAACGGTGGAACGGACGCCAAAGCAAACCCGGCTTTTTCAACTTTGACCGCGTAGGTGCCAACAGGTAGCTGGGCGATGCGGTAAAGTCCGCTGTCGTTGGTCACGCCGCTATAAGTCTGGCCGCGCTCCTGCGACGTTGCCGTAATTGTGGCTCCGGTTACAGCGGCACCACTTTGATCGGTGATCGTGCCAGTGATGGAAGCCGTCACTTCCTGGCTCCAGCCGTAATGGGAAGCCCCAAACACCGTTACGAATAGAAGCAGCGCGCAGCAAAGGGCAGTCGAACGTCTCATCACAAGCCTCCTGAGAGATCAGCGGCAATAACAGAGAAATGGTAACGGACATGCTATATAGCGGATGACGGTTTGTCGTCAAGAAGAAAATAAAAAATATGGAAGGAATTTAGTATCGTTGTATTATCACGTTGGCGGGTAAAAGGCCCGAGTCACTGGCGCTTCTATGGAATGGTGAGCATTAAGAACGTGGATAGTCGCCAAGAATCGACGCTAAAAGACTGGCGATCAATGATTTACCAAGCACTATCGTATTCATGCTGAGAAGCCTACTGAGGCAACGCCACCCGGCAATACCGATTCCGCTCCTCGTCGAGCATGATGAGTGTATTCCCTAAATAGGAAATCGATTTAGTATTGGAGCGCTATAGCACTTCGTAGTATGGTGCACCTGCGTAGGAGAACGTTTGGATGCCTCACATCCGAAATAACGGGGAGCCCGCGTACCAACGGATCCAGTCCACCATCGTCAAGCGGCTCGAAAAGGGTCTTCTGAAACCGGGTGACCTCGTAGATTCTGAGCGTGAACTCGCGCGGATTCATGGCGTTAGTCTCATGACGGCTCGCCACGCTCTCACCGGTCTCGAACGGGAGGGTGTGGTAGTACGGCGTCGCGGTGCGGGTACATTTGTCGCACCACCCAAGATCCATTTCAACAAGCTAATGAGCTATACGGAGGAGATGTCACGCCGCGGTCTCGCCGTTTCTTCCAAGCTGCTTTCGATCGGACTGATTGAGACCGAACAGGAAATCGCGGCACGCCTGTCATTGCCGCTCACCAGCCGCTTGGTTAAGGTCGAGCGGCTAAGGCTCGGAGAGGATGAACCGTTTGCCATCGAAACCTGTTATTTATCCGCTGACGAGTTCGGTGATCTAAGACGGGCGAGGCTGGACCGCGCATCGTTGTTTTCTGTGCTGGAGCAGGACCACGGACTTCAGATCGGCCACGCTGACGAAGAAATCGACGCCACCGCCGCCGATGCACACACCGCTCGGCTTCTTGGTATTCCGGTGGGCGCTCCAGTACTGCGAATCAGGCAGCAGATTTTTTCCACGAAGGCAAAACCCGCGATCTACGTGCTAGGCCTTTACCGATCCGACCGCCACAAGCTATTTATCCGTAGGTTTCGATAGGGGCACTTCTTAGGAATTGCGTAAACGAACGAGCCCTCATTGCGATTCCAGGTGTACTCGTCCCGCGATGCGTATTTCCGGAATCACGAATTCGGTGAATCCGTCGTGTTTTATGGACTCAAGAGACTCGCAACACCCATGTTCGGGTGTCTCGTAACGGATCGTCGCAAACGATCCCCTGACTTGCACCTGTAAACGAAGCGGATCTCCCGCATAATTCACCAATTCCAGCAGAGTCATTTTGGCGCCCTGGTTTTTATACGGCACTGCGATGGTAGTCAGTCCATTCCAAAGGCTTAGCAGAGAGTTCCTTTTCCCCAAAAGCCGGCGAATATCTTGTGCGAAGGTCTCGGGATCCGAGACAGGCTCTGCCAATTCGAGTACCTTTCCATTTCCTATCGAATACGAAGTCGTGTGTTCGTTCAGTTGGACTAGTTGGCTGCTCTGCCACGAATACTTGCCGTGCGCATCCACTGCTACGACAGTTGCGCCACCCTCTGCCAAATTCTTAATCCGCTCGACGGCTTCGGAGTCTGGTTTTGCAAACACGATCACCATGTCGAAGCCCTTGAGTTCCTCCGTCTTCAGGTCGGCGGCGATAAATATCTGGAATGGAATATTGTGGCGACTCAGCAGATTCGCAACTTCATCACTTGGCTCAAGCCGATCAACGATCACCGCCACGTTGGCGGCGGGTTCCAATTCCGCTGCACTCGCATTGGCAGAAAACCTTAAAGTTGATCGCACTTGATTCCAAAGTGCCCATGCCTCGCTATCACGCTTGTTCAGGCCCTGCTGCAGATGTTCGTCCAACGGCAGAACCAAATCAGCATGAAAAGCGCCGGCCTCGGTGACTGCCAGGGAATAATCATCAGCGGTCACGGTAGTTTGCGGCCCTTCATCGGGCCATGAAAATGTATAGAGCGGAACCTGAGGGCGACGGGACCGCCGTTCAGTGTTGATCAATGCGAGATTCGTATCGATCCATGGTTGCGCGGTCGGGCTTGACACTTCGAGCACGGAGTCGCGCTTGATGATCAGGCTGCCCCTCATCTTGGGCTGCTTGCCAGTGGGGCTGAGCACCAGCACTCGCAGTTTCGGGTAAGCCGATCGCAAGCTTGCGACTGATTTCTCGGACTCTGCGTTCTCCGATTCGGGAACCTTCAGAATAATTCCGGCGCAGCGCTTTTCCGCGCATCCCTTTGCTGCGGAAGTTGCCTGCTTCAGCGGCGTCTTCACATAGACTCGATATCCCTGTTTGCGCGCAGTTGCTAACAGCGCGGAAGATGAAGCATCTTCCCAAGCAACAACGATCTCTTTAACACCGAGCGAACTTGCCGGAGGTATCGTGGTCTCGTTCCACTGCACATATACCGTACCCCACGCGGGCGGAGAAAATAGGATGCAAAGGGACAATACAACCGCGTTCCTGAAACTCACGCGATCTGCTCTAGAGTCCTCAGTGATCACAGCTGTTTCCCGAAATAAATTTGCGGTCCATTGGTTACCGTTTCCATTTCTGCTTTCGGAGAGATCCAGATGGCAGAGACGTTGCTCATGCCTTCGGCCACAGACTTCCCCACCTTCGGGCCAAGCAGCAGTAACGTGGTCGAAAGCCCATCGGAAGGAGTTCCAGAAGAGGTGATGACGCTGACCGCGAATCGAGTATCGATGGGCTTTCCGCTGACCGGGTCAATAATATGCCCGGCAGACTCGGGAGCAAGCAAAGAAGCCGCCGTTTGCTCTGATGTGGAAACACTCTGATCCTTGAGCATCACGTAGGGATCAATCTTGTGAGAAGGATCGCGCAGATGCACAAGCCAGCCAGTCTGTCCGGGAGGCGATCCCATCGCCAAAATCGAACTTCCTCCGGAATTGATTAACGCGTTGCGAATGCCGTTGGAATGCAGCATCTCACCCGCGCGGTCAACCGCATACCCTTTGCCGACCGCGCCCAAATCTAACTGCATACATGAAGATCGAAATGTAACTTGGTCCGGCGGAGTTAATTCGATCTTCTCGTAGCCAACACACTCTTCTGCTTGTTGTCGCTGGGAAAGCGAAGGCAGCGAGTCTCCCGACAACGCAGCTTTCCATAGGTTTACGAGCGGCGCGACGGTAATGTCGAACTTCCCGCCCGAGAGTTTAGAAAACCGCACCGCTTGTTCAATGACGCGGTACAAGTCGGGCGGAACCTTCTGAGTGTTGGAAATGAGCGGAACGGTTCAGCCTGCTCAATGCGCTCTCAGGCTTATAGTTGCTCATCAGATCGTCCATTCGGACGATCTCTTGCAAAGCCTTGTCGATCGCGGCGGAACCTTTTTCGGAAGATTCAGCATAAGCAGCGATCTCGAAGACCGTGCCCATGACGTACTTTTCTTTGTAAACGAGAATTGGCTTATCTGTGCTCTGGCCGGCGCTCGAACCGATGGACAGAATTACTACCACGAGCGCTGCCGCCCATTGCTTATCGAAGCGCATAAATCTCACCGCTCAAACTCGCTATATAAATACCATCGCTCGTTAGGACGGGCACGGACTGGATTGCCGTCCCCAGGGCGGCTCTCCACATAATTTTTCCGTTAGCCGGATCCAGGGCAAACAAGCCTCCCGCCTGAATCCAGATCACACCGTTTGCAATCACTGGTGATGCCGTTACCACTTCTCCCACCTCTGTCTTCCAGCGCAAGTGGCCGGTCTGAATATCAAAGGCGTACAGAAATCCATCTTTGCTGCCAATCGCAGCAAAGTTCCCGATACCGCTGGTGAAGACGCGATGCCGAGGCCCGTTTCATATTTCCAGCATACTTCTCCGGTACTCGCGTTCAGTGCGTAAACACAAAAATCCTCGGAGCCGATAAGGACGAGGCCATTAGCCACTGCGGGAGATGAATCAATGCCGTTGCCCGTAGGCGTTCCCCACAATATCTTTCCCGAATCGGCCGCGAGACAGTAAACCTTGCCGTCTCCGCAACCCACGAAAAGCTGATGCTCAGCGGCATACGGCGTGGAATAAATCCTTCCACCGAGACTTTGGGACCACTTTTCGTGACCGCTCCCGGCGTCGACAGCATAGATTTTGCCGTCCGCGCTCCCAAAGAAAACAAGGCCATCGCGGATGACCGCCGATGACCACACCTCGGCCTCGCTTGCCGCCTCCCATACTTTCTTGCCCGAATGCCGATCCAGAGCATAGACCTTGCCGTCGTCACAACCAAAAAGAACCAGGTTTCCGAAGAGAGAAGGCGTGGAATGCACTCGGCCCGCTGCCTCAAACTTCCATTTGTATGCTCCCGTGTCGACGTCGATGGCGTGGATTACTCCGCTGACCGAAGCGACATACAGAGTTCCTTCTCGAAGCACCGGAGCGGACCGCACCGCGCTGCCGGCACGATATTGCCAAGCCGCCTTCTCCGGAAAATGTAATTGGATTTGTCCCTGGCCACCGGTACGGGCATTGTCCCCAAGCAGGGTTGGCCAGTCGAGTGGAGACTCAGGCGTCGCTGTTTCCGTCATCCCCATCAGGCTGAGATAAGACGGTGATCGATCTGATTCAGATCGGAGATTCCGAGTCCAAGTTTCCCCGCCGCTGCAATATGTCCCGGCTGCCGGAAAAACAGATTCTTGGTAGCATCGTGAAAGAACACGTCGATGTCGGGCGTGATGCTGCTTGGCTCGTGTTCCCAGACGGAGGGAGCACCGTGTTGGCGCCGTTTCTTCTCGATTACCTCCAGTTCAACAGTATCCATCGCCACCGGGTCGGTAGCCACCATTAGAATCCCTGTCTGCTCGATGAAATCCTGGACCTGTGTCAGGGGCCCCCCGTGCCATACTAAGCGCATTCCATCCATGATGTGCAGCACGGCTTTCGAACGCAGCGGTTCGACCGTGCAGAGCAATCCGATCAGAGGATTTGTAAAAGAATGCGGCGCTTGATGGGTGCGCGCAACGTTATTGAAAGTCCCATAGGCCAGGTTCTTGAGAGCTCCTGTAACCCCGGAAGCAGAATGGTCCTTCATGGTCGGCACATTGATAATCTTCGTTACTTCGTGGGCCACAATCCTTGCCATGTAGGATCGGGTCTCCCACTCACCGAAGAAATTGGCATCGCAATAAACACTCGGCTCGTAGCCGACTATGCCGCTGGCGAAGGCATCCTGGATGCCAACGATGCGAACTCCAGTCGGCAACAGCGTTTGATAGCTACCGACATCCATCTCATACGAGTATCGGTCGTAGACGACTATATTTCGCAGAGGCACTCCAACCGACCGGACTGCGTCAATGATCTCGCGTATGATCTCGGGAGATGAACAACAGGCAGGGGCACCCGACGGGTTGATCTTGATGCCAACGATGTCCTTGGGATCGATGAATTTCGCCCACGCTTGCTGAATCGATTTCTCGCCCGTCAGTTCGGTCATCGCGCGTTCCAGCATACGGCGCACGATCGACTGCGTCACGCGGTTCCCCACAATGGCCTTGGGTTCCCGGATCTCGACAACTCGCCCGCCAAACGATCCTGGCATCCCTAATGGCGACGGCGCATAATCGGGCAGACCGTGCAGTTCAATCGGTGGGAGGGCAGGGAGAGAACCCGCCCGCGCCATTGGATCCAGACCTTGTATCAGCAGCGAAGCGCTTCCGATACAACCAGCCTTTACAAAAGTACGACGATCCATGATTCCTTCCCCATCGATCACTCCAATTTGCCAGACCAGACCTTGAGGGAGCCGATAAGATTACGCTGCCCACTCCTGGTTTACAACCCGTCCGGGTCCGGCCTGTCATCAATGATGACAATCTCCTCTCGTGTGGATACACTTTCGCTTCAACACAAACCCCACAGGGGCCAGTCAGAGGCGCATGAAAACATTCCTTGCAGTCATCACAGCACTAGCGATCGTCATTGGATCTCCTCTCGCCACATTTGCACAGACTCCTCCTCGTTATGATCTGCTGTTAAAAGGCGGCCACGTTATCGATCCCGCCAATCACATCGACGACGTGCGCGACGTTGCCGTATTTCAGGGCAAGATCGCTGCAGTCGAAAGAGATATTCCCGCCGACCAAGCGGGAAAGGTTGTGGATGTTTCGAAGCTCTTAGTCACGCCGGGACTGATCGATATTCACTACCATGTCGGTCACGGAGGAGCGCCACTCGATTGGTTTACTCCTGAAGCCCGAGCGCACGCTCTGCCCCTCGGCATCCCGGCAGATATGGCGTTGCAATCTGGCGTGACCACCATCGTCGATGCAGGTACCGCAGGCGCCGAAACTTTCCTGCAGGAGAAGGAAGAAGTCATTGACCGCGCCAGAGTGCGCGTTCTGGCATTCCTGAATATCGTCGGGAACGGGATGGGAGGGGCGCTGGAACAAAGTCTGGACGAGATGGACCCCAAGGTTTGCGCAGCCACGATCACGAAATATAAGGACATCATCGTGGGAGTAAAGACTGCGCACTACTGGACGAAAGAGCCTTGGGATGCGGAGCACGTGCCGTGGGCTGCGGTGGATCGTGCTATTGAATGTGCGACGCTTGCGAATGTTCCGGTCATGTACGACTTCTGGCCTCGTCCGGAGAGAACTTACGAAGATCTACTGAAAAAGATGCGGCCGGGGGATATTCACACTCACGTATTTGCTCAGCAATTTCCCATCATTCTTGCCGACGGCAAGATCAATCCTGCTTTGGCGGAAGCCCGTGCGCGCGGCGTGATCTTTGACGTTGGACATGGAGCCGGCAGCTTCTGGTTTCGCAATGCAGTTCCTGCGCAGAAACAAGGATTCGTTCCTGATTCGATGTCCACCGACCTACACATGGGTGACTTCAACGTAGTCAGCATGACCAACGTGATGTCGAAATTCCTGGCTATGGGTGTCCCCCTCGATGACATCATTCGCCGATCCACGGTCAATCCGGCGGCCGAGATTCATCGGCCCGAATTGGGCACTCTGACAGTAGGCAAGGACGCCGATATCGCGGTCCTCGAACTGGCGAAAGGTCATTTCAGTTACATCGATTGTGGCGTCGCCAGGTTTGATGGAAACGCAAACCTGACGGCTCGTATGACAATTCGCGCAGGCCGCATTGCGTACGATCCTTCCGGTCTCAGTATGGTGGAGTGGGAGAAGGCACGCCCGCAATATTTCAACGTTCTCGACAAAGGCGAGTCGTTGCCAGCGCGGGCCGACGACTATCCGCGAGATTGAAGTGGGGTGCCGCGCTTATTGCACAAGCTTCAGCGTGCCAAACCGTTCTGGCGTGTGAAAACTGTCTCGCATTGGGGCTCGCCATGCAATGTAGTGCCGGCTGGAAGCTGGCCCCTGACAACGAAAGAGATTGATTCGCAGAGTATTGCCGGCGGCCGCCGGACGACTGTCGATGGAAGCATATGGAATTCGCATCGCCCCATACCACAGGTGAGCAGCCTTATCGATCGTCGATGAGACCTCGAAGTTCGAATTCCATTTCCAACCGCTATCATTATGTCGCCGACCAAGATCGATATCCAAATCGACCCACTCCCCTTGCGGTGAAATCTCGAATTCCTTGTAGCGTTTTATGTTATTGAAATCCGCCCCGATGAACGCTTCCGCAACATCCCAATTCCAAAGCTCGTTCGTCTCGGCCGACGTATTCGGATTCGGCTTCAGATTTAGCTCTTCGTAAGGACACACGAAAAGAATGTAGAGGTTCTGCTTCGTCCAGCGCGTCCGGATCTCGGTGCGATATTTCGGCTCAGCTTTGCCGAGCGCATCCGACCCCATGTAAATGGGCTCAGACCCGCGCCAGAACGAAGACATCGGATTCGTGTCGAGCGGCGGATCAGAGTTGGCCCACCTGCTTTGAATGATGCCATCCGCCGCGAATGTAGAACCGCAACAGCCGACGAGCACAAGCAGCACTCGAAAGAGATTGTTCATCGGAGATTCTTACCACGACTCAGCGAAAGCGCCTCAGGGGGTGTTATCCGACATCGCAAGCCGCGTCAGATGATACGTCATCAGTGTGTCCGGAGATAGGAACGCTTCGCGAAACTCCTTCGTTGCCTCTTGAGTATTTCCCAAACTGGCATCGAGCAAGCCGACATTGTAAGACCACCAGCCACTGGGGGAGTCGCTACTATCGGACTTCTTGAGGCGATCGAGAGTGCTCTGCAGTTTTTGCTTTGCGGAGTCATGATCAAAATGCGGAAGTTGCTGGGATGCTTTCCACGCCCAAGCTGCTTCTCCAAAACTCGACTTCCCTGCCGCCTGTTTGAACATGCTCAGTGCCTTGTCCGGCACCTTGCAGCTCTTATATACGTTCCCAATCAGATAGGTGAACCGGGCGGATTGGAGAAATGACTCAAGTCCATCGCGCGTAAATGCCAAATCCGGCACCGGTTGCGACAGGTCGTCGACGGTGTTGGTCGCATCCGAACATTCTCCCTTCCGCGCCATGGATAGAGCGCGCTGGATTTGTACTTCGAGCCAGACTTGCCGCACGTTGGTTCCACCCTCTTCCCTTGGAAAGAACCGATTGTGGAACAACATGGCCGCTTTCTCGAACTCTCCAGCTTCAGCTAAGTTCAAAATTAGTTCGTAGACAAGCGAAGTCGGCGCGCTGGCAAGGTTCGGATACCGGTCCAAAGCCGCAACGCGCTCCTTGGGGGGATGCTCCAAGATGCTCAGCGCCTGATCAGTGCCCGTGTAGAGCGCGAGGTTCTGAGGATCGTGGTGCAGGCCCTCCTGAAACACGATCAAAGCTTGCTCCGGATCGTTCTTTTCATGCAACAGAGCACGCCCCAGGCTGGCGTGGAGCACCCGAATCTGTGGATCCAACTTCCGAGCCCGATCCCACTCCGCGAGTGCCTGATCGGTAACTCCCTTGGAGAAATACAACGCTCCGAGCAAGTAATGTGCACTCGCATCCTGCGCGTTCGAGTTCAATGCCGCCGTCAGTACCTGCAGATCCTCCGCACGGCTGGGAAACGCATAGTCCGTCGAAAGCTTTGCCGCCGCGTTGAAATCGGGGGCCCCGGAATGCCCCAACTTTTCCTGGCAATATCCTCGGTAGTAGGCGATCAATGGATGCTTGTCGGGGGGAAGCTGGCCTGGCTCGCTCTCGTCCGCGACCGCTGCGGGATAGTCGCGTGAGAGCACCGCCAGCGCGTGGGAGAACATCCCCAGACGCATGTACTCCGACGCGACGTTCAATACGCGATTGGCATCATCGCCGAGATGATGCAGGTCGGGCTTCCCAAGCAGTTCGAGCAGAAAGTAGCTTTGAGGAAATCGCACCAGCCATTCCCGTGCAAGCTTCTGCGACTTTTCCTTCTGTCCCTCCGCTCCCAATACCGCGGTCAACTCCTCAGCAGAACGAAGATCGTCCGGGGCAGCGTCCGTCGAGAGTTGCAGGTAAGACTCTGCCAGTCTCAAATTTCCTTCCCGCGCCGAAAGCTCAGCCAACCCCACTGCGGCCGGAGCGCGGAACTCTGGCATGCGTGCAGCCGCTTCGTACGATTCACGGGACTGACGGTTCTCGCCGATCCCTTCGTACGCAATCCCCAGGTAATATGAGATTTCGGAATCCGATGTATCGCGGGAGTGAACGGGCTCGAGCCTCTGCTTTGCCTCCTGGTAGCGCAGCATACTCGCATACAGTCGCCCTGCCGCCTTGTTCAGATCGAAGCTCTCTGAAAATTTGTCCAACCCGCGCTGATAGCTTTGCAGCGCTCCGAGGAGATTGCCATTCAGCTCCTGCTCATTTCCCAATTGAAGCCAGTCGTCTTCGTTACGGCGCTCCGGATCAGGAATCTGATAGGCGGGCTGCGGACCAACATGCACTTCTTCAATGGGAGTCCAATCGTACGCGCCCTCGGTCTGACTCAACAGAACAGTTCCGTTTGTGTCGCGAAGCTCAAATGTGTACTTCCGTCGAGGATCTGCATTCGTCACTTCGTGCGTCCATGTGTGTTGAGGAACAAGATCAGCTTTTTCCTGAAAGATGGTTTCGTTTCCAAGTACGATACGTAGCGTCGCGCCCGGAACAGGCCTGATTCACGTTGAGGCCAGTCACGAGTGCGGTCTGCTTCCGGCTCAGGTGGACCACGCCTGTCAGGTTTGCTCGCGAAATTCCACCGATGTCGCGCACCGGCATCCAGAATTCAGAAAAGTGGATCGTCTGTCGAGGCTCGAGGAAGGCGTAAGTCTCTTGATTCCGAAAGAGTCCCGCTTGGATCTCCACGTAGGCGCTGTTGTTGTCCGAAAGTGTTTTGCGCCAATCCAGCCCGTCGGGATCGGTTCCCCACGACCAGATCTTCTTTGCGGGAAGTTGCGCATACTCTGCGTAGTGCGCCGTTCCGGTGCTCGTGTGAGGATTCCAAACTCCCATGAACGGCTCACGACTGCCATGCACAAAGGAAGACACTGGCCCTTTTGTCTGATTCTTGATGATGCTGAGATCAGTGCCATCGGCTTCAACCGGCCAAGTCATCACCTCTCGAAAACCATGGCTCGCGGTAAAGCGCATCGGGTATTCGATTCGCGAATCGTCCCACACTTGAACTCCGGCATTATTCCACCAGTAAAACCGGTGCCGAACATCGTCCCGATTGTTCAGCGTAACTCGCTCTTCCAGAACCGTAGAATGTGGCCGCAGTACAAGTTCAACCGACCATTGCATCCCGTACACGCGATCGATATTGCTCACTGTGACAGAAGCGCTGCCGTCGTCTTTTGTGCCGAAAGCAAAATCCACGGGAGAAAGACTGACCCAATTGTGGGAGACAGGAAAATTGAATTCGATTCCGAAAGCAGCCCATGCACCGCGATAGGAGATCGCCGCCTTCTTGATCGACGGGTTCGCGTAAAACATCGGCTGGCCACTGATCTTGTCAGTACACGTGTAAACGTGACCTCCCAGATCGGGCAGCACGGAACATTTCAAGTATTCATTTTCCAAAAATACCGCACGCCAGGCATGGTCGGTGCGCCGATCCGTCAAGTTGTCGCGCAGCGTGTACGGATAGTTGAAGCGACTGTTGGCGTACTGATCGAATGGCGGATTGAGATCCGGTGCGGCTTCCTCATACGTCGGCAATGTCAACGTGCCTTGCCACACACGAACCTGCGCCGCAGCCATCAGGGACGACAGCAAGAAGAGAGTTGAGAGGATTTTGGCGGTCATCAGCTTTATTGCCTATCGAGGACCTTCATGCCGCACGCTACTCCTTCATGACCCCGTATTGGAAGCGCGGTGACAGTTTGGCACCGGTTCGTTCTGCGATGGCCAATGTGAGCGCCTGAGGCACCAACACAGACGTGATGCCTTCCCACGGTTCAGGAACGGAGGCGATCTTTATTGGCAAGAGTCTCTCGGCAGCGTTGACGTTCCTCGGTCTCAACGAGGATGACTCTTCCTCCACGCGCCAGACAATCCTGCGCGAGCGTAACTCCGAGACCTGCGGTTCTGCCCAAGGCCAGGATAATCGCGACGTGAGAGTCGTTGACGTCTAGGAGAGGTCCGTGGCGAAAGCCCCCACCCGAGTGAGGCGCGGCCCGCTGGCCGGTCATCTCCCGGATACACAACGCGCCCATAATGGCGCCTCCATAGGCGGGGCCGCGTCCGATGATCTCAATGTTAGCCGCACCTCGACAGAATTCTTCCATCTCGTTTCGCAGACCGAATACGCGATCGAGATCGGCGGGGTACGACCGTAGCACCCGCTGGGCGTCTTCCTGCCATCCGCGTCCCACTATGTGTGAGGCAATGACAATACACGCGGCGGTAGCGTTGGTATAGGTCTTGGTGGCGTTGCCGTACTCTGGCCCCGCCAGGATCGGCAGCCTATTGTGGACCAATGACCAACAGGCACTCTTTTCATTGTTGCAAAGCAGTGCAAACGGTCTTTGCGCTCCCATTCGGCAGAGTTGCACGAGTTCTGCACTCTCTCCGGAAGTTGTCACCAACAATGACAACGCAGCCTGCTCCCACGCACTCGAATAGTGCAACCACTCCCCCGCATCCACTGTGAATGAGAGACGACCACACGACTGCAGATAGGAAGATCCACTGATTGCAGAACAATAAGAAGCGCCCATCCCGATGAAAAGGATCGGTCCCGCCGACGACGATATCGTTCGCAGTTTATCGAGTTCGGAACTGATTTCTGGAAGCTGATAAGCATTCAGCAGCGATGCGAGGCGTGCGGGTTGCTCACGACACTCCATCTCATAGATCGAGTTCATGCTTTGCGTCAGGAGTTCGGCCGGGGGCACGACTCCGGCGATCCAGTTCGATCCGGCACTGCTCTTCTCTTGCATTGTTTGTTCGCTCCCGAACTCTATAGCATGAGGGATGTTTTTAATGAATCATTATAAACTTGGGAATATGATTGGGACGAGGTGACTCAGTGCCCGAGATCCGCTCGTCATCAGCGCCGCAGGTAAATCGCAGCTTCATCCTACGCGTCTCATCGATCGCCGCTCTCGGAGGCGTGTTATACGGCTACGATATGGGAATCATTGCTGCTGCCGAGATATTCGTGAAACGCAGCTTTGCCCTCTCAACCCTGGCTGAAGAGTTGGTTGTGAGCATCGTCCTAATCGGCGCCATGATCGGGGCGATTGTTGGGGGATCGGTGGCCGACCGGATTGGTCGCCGTGCAACGCTGGTATGGGCCGCGGGTATCTTCATCGTCGGTTCTCTACTGGCTCCCCTCGCGACGAGTCCTGTGGTACTGATTTTCGCGCGCGCCATTATCGGCTTGGGGATCGGCTTCACCTCTGTAACCGCGCCGGTATACGTTTCCGAACTGGCTCCGCCGCAGTCGCGCGGAATGCTCATCGGTCTGTACCAGTTCGCTTTGACCGTAGGCATCGTTCTGGCGGATTACGTTGGCTACCTGTTGGCCGCACAACAGGCTTGGCGACTGATGTTTGGTCTAGCTGTTGTACCGACGGTTTTCTTCCTGATGGCGATCCTGACCGTTCCAGAAAGTCCGCGCTGGCTCTTCGCACATGCACGGGAAAAGGATGCGGAGTCTGTGCTGCTCAGCTATACCGACGCACACGGGGCGCAACAATTCCTCGCCGACATTCAAGAAGGCTTGAGGACGCCCGTAGAACAAAGATGGAGCGCTCTCTGGAGTCCGTCGGTACGCGGTTCGCTCTTCGTTGCAGTCGGATTAACGGTGCTGCAACAAGTCACGGGGATTAACACAATCATCTACTATGGGCCGCGGATATTTGCGCTGGCGGGGAGCGCATCACACAGCAGCGCCATCTTTGCGACATTGATGGTCGCCATCGTGAACGTGATTGCGACCGTGGTGGGAATTTCGCTGGTCGACCGCGTCGGGCGGAAGCCTCTCCTTTATATCGGGGTCAGTGGAATGACGGTTGCACTCTTTTCGCTTTCATATGCCTTCAACCACGAGGCGACCCTGGGATCTGCGATAGGTACGATTGCGATTTCTTGCCTCATGGTTTACATCGCTTGCTTCGCAATCAGCTTGGGAGCAATCGCCTGGATTCTGGTAGCTGAAGTTTTCCCCCTGCGAGTCCGTGGGAGAGGGGTTGCCGCCGCGACGTCTGGGATCTGGAATCTCCAACTTTGCCGTCTCGTTTACATTCTTGTCGCTCATCAATGCAATTGGCAGTGGATACACGTTTGCCATCTATGGAACACTCTGCATCGTGACCCTTGTATTCGTTCGATTTGCCGTGCCGGAAACGTGTGGACGAGACTTGGAGAGCATCAGCCTTGGCGGAACGTAGTCGACGCTAAGGGCAACCGCACGCGACGGGAGCTATGCTTAGGGCGAATCTTCACGCCGTGCGGCGTTCCACTGTATCCAGTGCCAGCCGAATCGCCCCCATCAACTGAGCATCCTGACCGAGACTGCTGATGACCAGCTTGGGCTGAGCGGGTTCGCGGTGTCTTTGCAATACCGCATCGGTGGCGTCGCGCAACGCTCGGTTCATGCCAACACCTCCACCCAAGACGAACAATGAAGGATTCAGCACGAGTGAGATGTTGTACACGGCATAAGCGAGCAGTCGCGCCGAGCGGTCCAAAACGACCTTTGCCAGTGGATCTCCAGTCAGGGCAAGGTCGAAGACTTCTGTAGCATTCAGATGCTTCGCATGCGCACTACTCCTGCCCTGCTTCTTGCCACTGCTGCCGGATGCCATCGCCGCCAATCGTGCTCTCCAGTGAACCGGGTGTGCCGGGTTGCGCGACCAACTCCGAAGCGCCGGGAACGTACAGATACCCAACTTCTCCGGCCGTGCAATTGGCGCCCTGAAGAAGAGTGCCGTTCGCAAAAATTCCAGCGGCGATCCCGGTGCCAATCGCCAGAAAGACGAAGTCTGAAATCCCGCGCGCGCCCCCCATCCAGTGTTCTCCCAGAGCCGCCATTCTCACGTCATTCTCGACTGCGGCCGGCACGTGGAAGGCAGATTCGAGTAGGCTCTGGAACGGCACATCCCTCCAACCCCTTAGATAGGAAGTGGCTACAACTACTCCTGCCTCCCTGTCTGTGATGCCAGGAGCCCCAGCCGCAATTGCCGCCAGCGAGGAGCGCGATGAACTGAAGAGTCCTTCAGCAGAGAGTCAATACCTTTCCCAATCTGCGCGATCACCATCTCGGGAGAGGATGTCTCCTTGGTTGACGCCGACCATTTACCCAGTACGGTTCCACGTAAGTCCGCGAGAGCAACTCGGAGATTGCTTCCTCCAATGTCCACTCCGACGACCACTCTCGAGTCTTCGTCGACGCCCTGGGCTTTAGAGCGTCGGCGGGATGTGAGCCTTTCATGGGGAGTTTCTTTCGTACGAGCCGAGTGGGGATGTTTCCTGGTTGAGGATTTCATTGGGTCAAGCAAATCGTAGTTTAGTGAGTCCATCTCAAAACGGCTGCGTGTCGAGAACGCCGATTACGGCTGGTTCTCAATTTTTGCAGGAGCTGCTTGGACGCCCGGCTATTTGGTGTCGGGTTGCGGAATCATCTCCATCGCCCAAACTCCGGCGGGTCTCATATACATCGACGCCCGGAAATTTCCGTCGACGTCCCAAGCTTCGGGAGTGCGGAACCAGTATCCCTTGCTTTCGTAGATCACGTGGTATAGGCCCCAAGCGGTGTGGTACGCCTCGTCCTTCATCCCTTCGCTCAGCAACAGCGCCGCGAAACCGAACGTCGTCCCCACCCAGACTTCAGGGGCCTGTTCGTTGTCGCGAATGATCGATCCATCAGCAGTCATGCCGTTCGCGGCGCCCATCTCTCCGCCGCCAAATTTCATCACATTGAATTCGAAGATCTTCTTTGCTGCCGCCACCTGCATTTCGTGAGGCACGAGATCCCCCAGGCCAGTCATGTTGGCGTACCATTGTCCGGCGAGTTGATCTGCTTGCACGCTGTCGCGATCCTCACCCTCCATGTCGTAGCGAAAGTATTTTCCGTTCCATAGTCGGTCGATATAATTCTTTTGGGCCTTCAAAAAGAGTTGATGGTATCCCTCCGCGACGGCGCTCTCACCGAGAACGCGCGCCATCTCTTCGGAAGCACGGACCGCCGCCAGCCACAAACCGCCACAATACGCGCTCACGCCTCGCACGACCCACGAGTCGTACGTCTGATCCGGATATCCCGCATTTTCAGGAATTCCTGCGCCGCGATCGAACTGGCGCAGATACGCGACGGCGTCTTGCACCGCGGGAAACATCTCGCGCAGGAACGCTGTGTCTTTTTTCCCGGTGAGCACATAGTCGCGATAAACCATTAGAACGAATTTCGAATTCAGGTCTTTCCAGTCATTTGTGTCCTGCCATCCGGGTTCGTTGACAGCAATGAACGGATCGCCTTCGGGTACACCGAGATCGTGCGGAACAGCGCCCTTTTTCTTCCTCATGTGCAGACTGGGTTCGCCGGTCTGTTGGGACTTCCACACCCATTGCCCTTTTTCCGGCCACTCCTTCGGAACGGTGTCGGCGAACTGCCGCAAGACCTGCTTATCGATGTCAGGCCAGAACTTCAACAACGGCATCGAACCGTAGAAGCGCACATCCAGAGTTCCGTAATAGGCGTAGTCGAAGCACTCGAGGAGCGCGAACGATGGCGGCTTCTTTTTGTCGGAACCAACCGGACGCCCCCAGAACGTGCCTCCATCCGTCAATACATACATCTCGTTGAAGAGCATGCCCCGATACCACAGCGGCTTGGACTCATCATTGACATAAGGCGATTGCCAGGCATCGATGGCATCACTCCAGGCCGCGGCATTCTGTAATCCATCGCGCGCGACGGCCCAGGCGTTGTTCCCGTCTGTGCCATAGAAGTCCGTGTACCGCCGGTTCCATTCGCGACCCTCGCCAAATTGCACGACCGGGAAATCCCATGCGATGACCATCGGGATCACCTTTTTCTCCCCGGGTTGAAGAGTAAAGCGAACTGCGATGGCCCCTGCCAGTTTTTCGCCGTCGCTGACCCACGAAGCATCGTTATTGGCCAGGCGTCCGTCTTTTGCGAAATGACTCCAAATGGCCTTTCCATCGCCTTCCGCTGGAAATGACGCGTGATAGCTGACCTCGACTCCCGGACTTTCCATTGCGGCAATCACAAGTTGGCCGTCCGCTTCGGTCGGTCCGTTTCCCGCACGGTTGCGATTAAAGGCGATGCCCTTCATGACTCCCGAGCTGAGTTTCTCGCTCGCGAATTCGTTGTGATTGCCTTGGTTGGGCGCTCCTTGAAAATCCCGTGTAAACGTGCGAAACCAGCCGACCATGTTCGTCCAGGACAAAAGAACGGAAACCGTGACGGCCTTGTTCGTGGGATTCTCCGCGTGCCAGCGATAGACCGCAACCGGATAGCTGGACTCGCGATAGTTATCCGGCAACACAGGCGAAAATTGTTCAAGTACAACGTGCGCCGGAAACTGATCCCACTTGTAGTCGTACCAGGACTTTGGATAAAGCGCGGCGTATTCGCCCGCGCCGACCGGATAGTCCCACTGCCAACTACTCAACGTTTTGTCCGTCGGATGATCGGTCATCAAGACACGAGCTGTGCCCTGCCGCTCTCCCTCGGCCTGCTGAAACATTGCGAACTGGTTGGCGTAAACAGGGGCATATTTGTGAACGCCCGCCTTGATGTGCCAGCGGGAAAAGTCCCCTCGATAGCTTCTCGAAAAGGTCCCCGAGCCGAATCCGCCAACGGGCGCGCCCTGCCAATAGCCGTCGTCGATATTGCCCGGGACTCTTGTGACTCCCGGCTTATCGAGCGGCAGGCCAAGCGGACGACGCCATGCGGCCTTCGGTATTGCATCGCCAGCCCATGCTTGGGCTGCAACCAAGAGAATCAGAGTGAGGACACGGACGCATGAATGCGATTTCATTTTCAGCCGATCTCCGATGACAACGGTACCTACTCGGGTCAAAGCACCGAGGCGGAATGCAGATATGGCGCGACTCAGGCGAAGTACCTACCGCGCCGCCCAATACCGATTGAACCCTTCATAGTCCGAAGGGAGATTCGCCAGAATCGTTCTTCGCAGCTCCAGCATGTCGACGGAACCTTGTTTCTGATACAGAATTTTGCCCTCCGGGGAAATCAGTACCGTATAGGGCACAGCCGAGTCCCACTTAGGATCAAAGGCGGCTTGCAAGGCGGCCGTGTCGTTCGAGTTGAACAGCAAGTTGCGGCTCGTAGCATGTACTTTCTCAAGCACCCGCGTGACAGAATTTTTCTCATCGGGCATGTTGGCCGCGACTGTAACCAACTCGAAATCGCGCATGCTGTACATCCGGTACGTGTCTTCGAAGTCCGGGAATTCGTGGATACAGGAGCCGCACCATGTTGCCCAAAAGCTCACCAGCAACATCTTCTTGTCCGGGTTCGTACGAAGCACGCTTAAGTCGGCCGCGGAGGCCATCTCCAAGTGAACCGGTTGCGACTCGATTTTGCGCAGCGCTTCCACCTGGGCCGCGTGTTTCTCCTTCCATTTCGTCGAGCACCCGAAGACGCCGGTGTGCTTCACCGCGACCTCGCGATGTGCCAGGAGTGCATCGATCGCGTCGCGCACCTCGTGAGTCGTTACAAGTTCAGTACGGTAGCTATTGTCGACGCGTCCTTCATAACGCAGGCGCCGCTCGCTGTCGAAAACAAAGGCGTGCGGAGTAGCCTGCGGCCCATACGCGTCTGTGACGGATTGCGTTTCTCCATCGTAGAGATACGGATAAGTCAGATGCTTGTATTCAGCTCGGATCTTCATCTCCTCTAGGCTGTCGCTGATGTCCGAAGAATCCAGCTCGTCGATGGTGATCGCTTGGGGATCATTCGGTTCTATGGCTACAACACTCACGGCGCGATCCGCGTAATCCGCAGCCAGTTGCGCGATGCGCCGCTCATACATCTGCGCAATCGGACAATGGTTGCAGGTGAAGACGACGACCAACACACGACTCTTGGAGTAGTCGGAAAGTTTGTGCACCGCTCCATCAATGCCGGGAAGTTCGAAATTCGGCGCGGGCGATCCGATGGCGAGGATGGGATGTGCCGGCTGTGCGTAGGCAGTCCACGAGATGATGAGGATCGCCAGTCTGAATAGATTTTTCATCATAGTGAGCTCCGTTCGCGTGTCACTCCTTGCTATCCGGAATCGAAAGCGGCGAAACGGCCAGAGTTTCCCCATCAATTGCGGTTATATCTCCATCGAGTCCAAGAACTAACGCTTTGTGAGTCTGCTCATTGACGGCAATCGCGAAGGGAGCTTTATTCGTCTTTATCGTTCCCAAGACTGCATTCTTCGTGCCATCAAGGATGGTTATGGTGCCCGAGTGCATGCTCGCAACGTAGACCCGGTGATCCCTGGAATCGATGGCAATGGCCTGCGGGCGTGGGCCGACAGTGACGTTAGTTACAACTGAGTCATTGCCGCCCTCAATCACTGTAACGCTCTTGCTCGCGTAGTTCGTGACAAAGACCTTTCCCGAGGCGGAATCTAAAGCAACCGCACAAGGAATCTCGCCGGTGTTCACAAGCCGAGTTGCATGAGACTTGGTGTCGATCACCGCGACATTCGCACCACCCGAATTCGCAATGTAGGCCTTGTTGTTCACAGCATTGAAAGCGATCGCCCAGGGATGATCCCCAGCCCCGATTCTGGAGATCTGATCATTTGAGCCTTCGATGATCGTTGCCTGCGGATTCTCGTATCCAATCGAATAAGTACTGTGGTCGACAGACACAGAGGCAACTGCATCCCCTGCTCCTGCTTTCAGAGCCTGAACGGCATTTGTTTTGCCGTCAATAACTTCGGTGAGATCGCTGAACGTCCGCGACACGTAAATCTTGTTCGCCGCGCGATTAACGGCGACCGTATAGGGCAGATCACCAACTGTGACGTTCGCGATGACTCGGTCGATTGCTCCGTCAATCACAGCTACGGTGTCACTGCCGCCGTTCGCGACATAAATCCGATTTGTATCGGGATTAACGGCGATCGATCCGGGCTCCTTCCCTACTGGCACCGCTGTCAGAAAACGTCCATTGGCGTCGAGCACTGTGACGGCGTCTTTTTTGGTGTTCACAGCGTAAAACTTGCCAGTCTGCCCGTTAAATACGATTCCGTTAGGACTGACACGGATTCCATTCGCCTCCGGCGATGTGGTTGGCCGCTCAGCGGTTGTCGGCACCGGGTTTTGCGCCGCACCCGTTCCGAGCCAGTTGATGGCATTGTCGATGAGTTGGTTCTGTGAGGGACTGGTGAAAATCTTGCCGCCGTGTCCCATGTTCATGTAGAGCATTTTGTACTTCGTGTTGGTCCAGACGACCGGCAGGTCTCCGCTGGTAAGGATGTCTTTAAATCCGATGGGATAGTTCGAAGGATCGAAAGTAGCGAGCACTCGGACCTGGCGGTTGAGCCGCGGGCTTGGCTTCCACACGTACCA
Source organism: uncultured Acidobacteriota bacterium (assembly GCA_963787685.1). Classification (GTDB taxonomy): domain Bacteria; phylum Acidobacteriota; class Terriglobia; order Terriglobales; family Acidobacteriaceae; genus Sulfotelmatobacter. The sequence goes on along the minus strand of CAWBED010000011.1, from coordinate 12,225 downwards.
CTCGTTGGCCGGCGATTCGAAATCCGGTGGAAGTCCTGCTGTGACGGAGTGCGCTTGATCATCGATCCGCAAACCTGCCGGTAGCGGAGGCCAGCTGTTGGTATAAAACACGGCGCCGCCAAGAAACTCGACGAACCACGGCCAGTTTGTATCTTTATCGTTGTAGGCCGCGGCATGAAAGCCTAACCAGGCTCCGCCATGTTGCATGTAACGTTCGAACGCGGCCCTCTGTTCGGCCCTCGCGGGCGACTCGTTTAGCCATATGACGAGTTGATAGTCTTTTAATCGCTGATCGTTCAGATCTTCCCACCGGGTAGTCGCGTCGAACGTAAAATGTTCTCGCGCCGCGTGATCCGCTAGAAACACCACCGCATCGTGCGCGAACTGAACGTGATCCCCTTCGGTTGTCTCCGAATAAAACGCCAAAACCTTGAAGCGCGGCTGCTGGGCAAATACGAAGCCAGTCGGCAACAGAACGGCGAGCCACAGAAGCAACAGAAAACGCCGGGCGCTCATCGCCCAGCCGCCCACAAGATTGAATTGTGAAAGATGGTCGTGAAGGCAGGATTCTGAAATAACTCGGGATGATGACCCATAAAGATGTAAACGTTGCGCGCCTTTGACCTTCTCATTCGTCCAGATCACCGGATGATCCCCCATCTTCTTACGCGTGTCTGGCGAATAGGTCGCCTCGTCAACGCGGGCCAGAACGTGAACGTTGGGGCGGGGCGACTTGTCGTACGTATACCATTCCTCTTTTTCCACCACGAATGACGGGCCAACGTTTTTCATGAGAGGGTGGGAGGCGTCTTCCACCATGACGGTGGCAGTGGCAAACTCCGGAATGTAGTCGGTGAATCGAATTCCACCCATGAACTGAGAGAACCACGGCCAGATACCGAATCCGTCAAATTCTCCAAGCAGCGTCGCATGATGAAACCCGATCCATCCCCCGCGGCCTTCCTCAATGTATCGAGTGAATGCCGCAGCGGCCTTGGGCGTCCACCCATACGGCGGATAGTTCAGTTGAATAAAGACGCGGTACTGCGACAGGAACGCGTCGTCGATCTTGCCGGTATCCTCAATGTAATCGACAGAGAAATTGTTATCGACCGATTGCTTCTGCAGCCATACTTTGGCCGCATCGACAAAGGGCCGATGAATTCCACCGGCCTCGGCAAGCGCGATGACCTTGAATCGCGCGGTGGACGTTTGTGCGGTCACATCGGTGGCGAGAAATAATAGAAGAATGCAGAGACACTGCCAGCCGGGGCAATAGTGGAATAAAGACATCAGACGATACGGGCGCATTCGCAAGTCATCCTTCGATTAGTTTCCATGAGCAGTCGCCCGGCATCTGCGGAGTTGCCGGTCGCGAATTGAAGTCGCCAGTATTGTATGCCAAACATAGTTAATAATCATTAGAATGTCTGAAAGATGCCTAGAGATAGAGCTCCGGTGATCTTCCTATGGTGAAAAATCCGGTGGTGCTCGGTCGGCCTCCTCTGATCCGGCAAACCAATGCGCAAGTCCTATTGCGACTATTGCGGGACAAGGGCCCGTGCTCGAAAGCGGACTTGGTGCGAGCTTCAGGCTTGAGCGCGCCTTCTGTGACGAACGTAGTCGCGACCCTCATTTCTACGGGATTGGTCGAAGCCGTCGGGGAGGGAAACTCCACTGGCGGCAGGCCTCCTGACATTCTGCGATTCAAGGCGGAGCATCGTGTTGTTGCAGGAGTGGAAATTACCCGTGACACTCTTCGTTTTCTGCTGACCGACCTGAACGGAGGACAGTTGGCCCGCTCGGAGATTTCTATAGATAGATCACAGTCCACACCTCGACGGATCTGCCAGCAAATCAGCAAAGAAGTGCGGAAGTTACTCCGCGACAAGAAGCTGATGGGAAATCAACTGGCGATGTTGACTGTGGGTGTCCCTGCGATTGTGAATGTAGAGGAAGGAACGGTCGTCGCTCTGAGTGCGTTGCAGAATTGGAACGACGTTCCTCTGGGGCCGATGCTGACACGGGAGGTCAAGTGCCGGGTGGTAATTGATAACGACACCAACCTGGCAGCCCAGGGCGAATTCCATCGAGGAGCAGCACAGGGAGAGAGAGATTTCGTTTTTGTCACGATTGGCGAGGGAGTCGGAGCCGGAATTTTTCTGGGCGGGCGCATTCATCGTGGCTCCCAATGGTCGGCCGGCGAGATTGGATACCTGCGGGTCCCTGCTGTTTCCAGAGCGCGTCCCGCGATTCATACCTATGGCGAGCTCGAAAAAACGCTTTCAGCGTCAGGCATTCTGAAAAGTTGGCGCGGCAGAGGCCAATCGTCGAGGATTCGGTCGCGCGTAAGTCACGCCGCGGACGTTTGGGACCTGGCGGCTGCGGGCAATGGGAAAGCAAAACGGATTCTGAAACAACGCGCAGCTATTCTGGCGGACGTGATTCTAGACTTGGCCCTCATTCTCAATCCAAGCCTCATTTTGCTCGGTGGGGAAGTGGGTAACCACCCGGTTTTGTTGCACGAGCTGGAGACCTTGCTTGGAGGGAGTGAGTTTCCGATTGTCCGACTGGCATTGGGAACGCTCGGTTCTTCGGCAGTATTGTGGGGAGCCGCGTGTACCGCGCTCGAACCTGCGATCCATAGTCTGCTGCAGTCTGCTCCGCAGCAGATCTGATCCGTCCGAATTCCCGCTTCGTTCCGGAAAAAAATTTATCAGCCAGCTGGATGGCTTCCCGGAAACCGATGGCTTGAGCCATGGGAAGCCCTCTTGCGCTGGAATTGGAGCGGTCAGCCGAGCTGGATGGCTGACCGCTTTCGTGGGTTGGAGTTGGTCACTGGATCGGGTCCTCGCCGGATGCGTTTTGTCGTGCGCGAGGCGTTCTAGGACATTGGTGAATCAGATCGACCCGGCGCCTGAAATCCAGGTTCAGCCTCGTGAGTTTTGCGATACAAGAGATTCAGAGTAAGCATTCGATGCCACGTCTTACAGTGACAGCCTGCCCCCGGATGACGTTTTGTTCAAAGTAAGAGACTTAGTAGCTTCGTTTGGAAAAACGCCTTCTGGGCATCCCGGGACGATTTTGCAGAACGGCCAACCCTTCCCCCCCGCTAACGGTTTATCCTTCTTTTCGTTCTCGCCTTTCCGCCTGTAGGGAACGCAGTGTGTCGATCGCCCGGTAATCCGAAACGCGCGCCGTAGTGGATTTCGCCCATATTGGTTTAGAAACAATTCCGGCGGCAGCAGCGCTGAGGAAACTGCGGCGGGTCAGTGTCGGAAGCTCGATGGGCATGGTCCAGTCAGTTTAACGGAGAGGAGATCAGAGCCGGGGGTTATGGTTGGCGCTATCAGGTGGCAGCACCGGCTGAAACGAGAACGCCCAACTTGCACCGAGCGAACAAAATCGCTCCTCGAGAGTGCGGATGGAAGGATGGCGTCAGCGGACTCGGCCAAAGAAAAGGCATGTCCAACGAAAATACAAAAGAACCCACTTGATTCCGACCGGCCTTCTCATGGAAGGCGATTACACTCATTGAGATTGGCCGGCCGGATCAATGAGTGTAATGGCGATTTTTCAACAGCTGAGCGCCTGACGTACCGTCAACTCATTAGCTCTCATTGACTTGCCGAAGTGTCATGCATCCTATACCGTAGTGCGATGCTCGGCCAAACCATCTCGCACTACCGCATAGTCGAGAAACTCGGCGGCGGCGGTATGGGAGTGGTTTACAAGGCTGAAGACATCGAACTGGGCCGCTTCGTCGCTCTGAAGTTTCTCCCGGAAGAGGTGGCCCATGATCCGCAAGCCCTCGAACGCTTCCGCCGTGAAGCGCGGGCGGCTTCTGCGCTGAACCATCCTAACATCTGCACGATTTACGAAATTGGCAAGAACGGGGATCAGTCGTTCCTCGTCATGGAATACCTCGACGGGATCACCCTGAAGCATCGCATCGGCGGACGTTGGATGGAAACTGATTCTATCTTGTCCCTCAGCATCGAGATTGCCGACGCGCTCGACGCAGCACATTCGGTGGGAATCGTCCACCGCGATATCAAGCCAGCAAATATTTTCGTGACCAAACGTGGGCACGCCAAAGTCCTGGATTTTGGTTTGGCGAAGGTCACGCAGCCGATTGGCGGATCCGGCGACGCATCCCAGGCAGCGGGCCAGCCCACCGTAACGCTGGAAGAACATTTGACCAGTCCAGGGAGCGCAGTTGGCACGATCGCTTACATGTCGCCCGAGCAAGTGCGCGCGAAGGAATTGGACGCTCGCACCGATCTGTTCTCATTTGGTGCAGTTCTTTATGAGATGGCAACGGGAGTGTTGCCTTTTCAGGGCGAAAGCTCGGGAGTGATCTTCAAGTCCATCCTCGATTCCGATCCGCCGCCCGCCATTCGCTTCAATCGCGACCTCCCGGGAGAATTGGAACGGATCATCTCCAAGGCTCTGGAAAAAGACCGGAACTTGCGCTATCAGAGCGCCGCGGAAATGCGGGCCGACCTGCAGCGGCTCAGACGCGACAGCAGTTCGGGAAGGATTCCCAGCGAGTTGCTTCCGAGCCGGAGCTCCTCCGGTTCTCACCCAACGCTGGCGCAGGGGCACATTTCCAGTTCGAGCCCGGCTTTGGTCGGGCAAAGCAGACGTCCGAATCGTACCTTGGCGGTCGTTAGCATCACGGGGCTGCTGCTTGTCGTTGCAGCAGCTTTCGCTTGGTACAAATTCTACGGAGCGCCCCCGCCGCCCGTCGACACCCGCAGCATGAAAATTCGCCCCATCACCGACAACGGTGAAGTAACGGCATTTGCGGCCGTCTCGGCCGATGGCAAGCTCATCGCCTACGGTGCCTCTGCGGACGGAAAGTACAGCCTGCGGGTGAAGCAGATCTCCACCGGAAGCGAGGTCGTCGTCGTACCCCAACGAGAAGAACCGATCGTCGGTGCTACTTTCACGAACTCTGGAGACTATCTTTACTACGTCATGCTGAGCGGCGGGACCGCCAACTTGTATTCCGCGCCGTCCTTGGGGGGCCTCTCACGCCTGGTGGTGACCGACGTAAGCGGCGCTGCTTCTTTCTCGCCAGACGGAACCAGGATGGCCTATATCCGAGGCGCCCCCACTGCGCAGGATCGATTGCTGATCGCGAATGCAGATGGCACTGGGGAGCATGAAATTCTCTCGGCCCCGATCCCTGGCTACCTCACTTCTGTTTCCTGGTCCTCGAAAAATCTTCTCGCCGTGTTCGAGCGGCAATTTAATCAGCCGGACGTTCCTCTTCGTCGCACGATGGTGATCAGCCCCGAGGGCAAGTCGGTCAAAGTTTTCATTCCACCGTACAAAATCACTGATCTCGCGTGGCTGCCAGACTCGTCGGGGTTTTTCTACATCCAGTTGGACCCGTTGGCCACGTCGAATACCGCCATATGGTTTCAGCCTTACCCAGACGGCCCGTCAATCAAGGTCAGCAACGACTTGAATGCGTACCAGGGATTAAGCGTGTCTGGAGATGGGAGGTCGTTGGTGACCGCTCAGGTCCGGCCGCAGTCGATCATCTACGTCGGCGACAGCCCCGTCCCCCTCAACCCAAAGAGCTCGTGGAACCTGACGCCCATCTCCAGAGAACAGTCGGCCGGAATGGAAGGATTGAGTTGGACCGGAAACCGGCAGCTTGTGCAGTTGGACAAAGACTTTCATATCTACATCAGCGCAGCCGACGGAAGTGGGCGAACTCGCGTGCTCGAACACGACAACTATAACCAGGGCGCGGCCGGTTGCGGCCCGGGCAATACGTTGGTCGCATCCCGCTTCCCGGATGTCAAAACCTACACCTTGTGGCGTCTGAGTCTTTCGACTGGCGAACTCAAACAGCTGACGACAGGAACTAATGACGTCAGGCCCACCTGCACCCCAGATGGAAAATGGGTTATTTATTTAGCAAGTGAGAGCACGGACAAGATCATGAAAGTTTCGATTGACGGTGGAGCGCCGGTGGAACTGGCTCACGGCAATGTTTTCGGCCCGGCTATTTCTCCCGATGGACACTCTGTTGCCTACAACAGGCTCGACGAAGAAGGCGCCAATCGGCGACGGAAGTTCGTGATTCAGAGTATTGAAGGTGGTGCTCCGGTCAAGGAAATGGATGCGCCGCCCTATGCCGGACAGATCCGCTGGACGCCGGACGGCAAGGGCTTGGCTTACTCTCCTGTCACTTCGGGCAAATCACAGCTCTACATGCAGCCAATAACCGGAGGCCCGCCCGTGCTCTTGCTTCATTTTGACTCCGAGCCCATGTCAATTGCGGCTTTCGACTGGTCCCAGGACGGCAAGAAAATCGCCATCACCCGTGCTGTTCAATTCAATACCGATGTGGTCATGTTCAGCAACTTCCGCTGAGCAACTCGATTCGAGCACTTTCCCTAGCTGGCCCAACCTTTTGCCATTTGCTGACCCCTGTCGCGTAACTTCTGCTATCAGGCGATAGCGCCCATTGACCTTCAGTGAGCGACGAAGCGATTCGTCGCAATCAGAACGAGTGGGGTTGCGGGAGCCATCGCCAGTACGAATAGACGGCGATGAACACAACGGCTGTGCCTACCCCCTTAAGGAATTGAATGGTGGCGGCAGCCGATCCTGAAACCAAGTACTGCATAAAGCCGATTATAAGCGACGGCATTCAGCTCAGTTGACGAAATCAGGCGATTTCACTCATCATGGTTCCATTTCCGATAGTTCGTCCTCGGAATACTTAACGAGGAACTTCCCGTGGGTCCGAAGGCCTCCTGCAATCGCAATAACGCCGAGGATAGCCCGCTTTGTTTCAGTTTCCCCTACAGCCAAGATTTCCTTCGTCCCCATTTGTGCCAGCTCCTGTATCGAGCGGAAATAATCTTCTTGCAACCAATCCGGCACTTCTGGATTCTCTGATTCAGTTCGGGCCAGTTCAATGGTCGCCACCATCGCATACAGGTTCCAGTCAGCCGCACTCCCGTTGCGATGAATCCTTACGAGTTCCGGTACAGCGGCATATGATGCTTCTCCGACGTCGCCTTGGTGGTGCAACTCCTCCCATAATTCTTGCCAAGCATCTGCGGTTCCTTGTTGATTCTCAAGTTTTCGCAAAGAGGCGCGTGGGTCGAACTGAGTCTTATAGCCACCCGTCAGATGGTTCCAACGCTCATCGTCAAAGCTAAACATACGAGCGGAATCTACCACAATCCGAAGCGGCTGGCGGATTGTTGAAGTAATCAGGCGATTACACTCAAGTGCCCCGCGTCAGGCCAAATCCTTTTGCCGTTCTGGGGAAATTGCATTTCGATCGTCAATTCTTTCCCATCCCCATGGCCTACATGACAATGGGTCTCCTCGTTTCGGAACATCTCGCTAACGAAGACCCGGCCCTTATGTTCACCCGCACCCTACCACTTCACCAGTTCGACGCGCCGGTTCTTCGCCTTACCATCCTCAGTATCATTCGATGCAACGGGCGCGTAGAAACCGCAGCCAAACGAGCTCAACTGATCAGCCGCAATCCCGTATTTCAAAGTCAGCTCGCGAACCACTGCCCCAGCTCTGCGGCGACTGAGGTCGAGGTTGTAATCCGGCTTTCCTTGATTGTCCGTATGCCCTACCACCGAAACTCTAAGACTTCCGTTGGCGGTGAGCAGCTTTGCAATCTCCTGCAAGGTGGGCTGCGAGTCAGGCCGCACGGAATCCTTATCTGTATCGAAATAGATTCCGTACAGTGCAATCTTGCCTGAATCGGCAAGTGAACGCGACATTTCGTCGGCATTCACGAACACCATCTTCTTTTCGATCTGCTGCGGCGTTACCACCACGATCTCCGCGAGCGCGCTATCCTTCGTCACCCTTGACTGAAGCCGATCCGGCATATTTCCTGCACGATAGGAGGTAACAAAGATGTAGTAGTACGTAGGCGAAGCATCCTTCGTCCTGCCCACGAGGACGCGTTCCTGGTCTTGGTTGTATGCGAGTATGTCGCCAATCTTGTCTTCCACCGCTATCGGACTCAACGTCGGTCCAAACCAGCCCCCCTCGCCGGCAAGTTTTTCGTAGAGTGTCACCAGGCCCATTCGCTGAAATTCGAGCTTGTAGTTACGCAGAAGTTCCGTTGGTGTTCTGCCTGCGGGAGCGACGTACGTGTACCTGCTGACCAAGCCCTCGACCTTCACGCTCTTTGTATACTTCGGCGGATCTTGCGATGTAGGCGAACCCGTCGGCACCAGGAATTCGTCGAACCTTGGCTCTCTGTACCCGATAATCTCGCTACCCTCGTAGCGCTTCATTCCCGGCGGGTCTTTGGAGCCGGGAAGATCCGCAGCAAGAGCGGAGATTCTCAACGCCACCGTAAGCGACAAAAGTGCGAGAGTTCGTTTGGACATTGTTGTGCCTCCAAAGATCGTCGATAGGGCCAGCTGAACTGAAGATCGTTTCACTGTTATTTCCTTTGCTTCGCACCATTTGCATTTGGCTCAACGAAAATAATGGCCCACACCCGCGCTTCCAGAAACACGGAAATCGGCTCCTTGACTCTTGAGAGAGAGGCGTCCCCCTCGATTCTGGTTGAGGATCTTGGGTTGTCCTACATCCAGGATTCGTTTGACCGCCGGTAGCTGCCGTCCTGCGAGCATGAATGTGAATCAAACCATTTCGAAGGTCAATGAAACTCGGACTTAAGCCTTCATTAACGGCTAACACTATTAAAACTATCGCTTTAGCGACGAGCATTAACTCATTCTCGGTAGCCGCAGGGATGATAAGATTGGTCGTCTGGGGAAGGGTCTCCCGTCAAAGTGCCTTCAGACAAACCCAAATATCAATTTGGTCCGTTCGAGCTCGGAGGGCACTCTCGCGCGTAGCGGGAGTCGGGTAAAAACTACAAGATCTGCCTTGCCGTTTGCTCATCCTGCTAGAAGCCGAGAACGCCCAACTCGAAGAGTTCGGCGAGGAGCGGCTGCTGCAAGCCGCTCGCGCGCACAACGGAAGCGCGCTCGAAGTTCAACGCCTGATCATGCAGCATGTGACGGCCTTTCTGCGGTGGGAATTTCCGCGACGACGCAACCTTACTCGTTCTACGAATCTCTTGAGCGCCGCTGGGAATCCAAGCGCCGACCTCCAACAATCACGCGGCCATCGCTCAGTTGTTGAAACCAGCGTTTACACTCATTGATCCCTCAACGAGCGAAATGGCGAGATGTCGACGGTCAACTCTTGTTCCATTCAGCGTTAAGGTTCAAGCATCACATTTAAACTGCCTAGCGGTCCTCGCCGTATGGTAGCGACCGCATGATCAGATGATACGGGACAGTCCAGAAAGGTTTGCCGCAGCAACGTCCGGCTTTGCCAGCAAGCGTCAGTTGCTTTTTAGTAGCGCCGCAGTTTGTGCAGACGATCTCATCATCGGCAGTAGTGTGCTCGACTTCCATTCGCTCACTCCGGTCAGTTCGCAACGTGGAACGGTAGCACCGGAACGGACTGATGAATCGAATTTTTGTGGGACTCAGTAGTACGAAAGTAATAGGGACTTCCTGAGGATAGAGCACGAAGTTCGTCACTTGTTGTTAACAGCGATTACACTCGTAACCCTACTCACATCTATTCAAGGCTTCGTGTCTTTCTCCAGATCGCCTCAAGAAGGTTATTTATGAAAGTTCTGTCGGCATCCTCCGGTTCATAAACCGAAGTGATTTGAACCTGCGCTGCTCGAAAGACAGACACAGCCGAAGTTCCGTTAGGCTCAACGAATCGATAGAAGCGGGATCACTTGAAAACTTCCCTCTTCACTCGATTGGCGAGGTGACCGCACTCCTTTCGGCCGATGGCTTTGTCCCCGTCCATGGTCTGAGCAAAAGCTAAGATCGTGTGCCATGAGCCTGTGACTGGAGGGACAGCGGATGCGGTCAGGCGCTCGTTTGGAACTTCATCGGGTTCTTGCCGGAGCATGTCCACGGTTCACGCTCATCCCGCTCCAGAGCATTTTACGTGACGCGGACAGTCGCTCGACAGTCGTAAGTGTTGTAGACGCCGTTTACGCTCATTGACCTGTACGGGAACGGGTCAACGCTAGTCCGGCAGCTGGATTCGATCCGGGTGCCTGCATTCCCGTTCGTGTTCCTCCGCAAGAACCTTTTCAAGCCATTGCGCTTGTCGTCCCGCCGCTTTCTTGTCCACAAACGCGGGATCATGAAACACTACGAACTCCTCCCCGCAAGTATCACAACGAAGGGTGCCCATCTCCGTGAAATCCGGCGCTCGTTCCCTCGTCTGCCCCTTCTTGATCGCCACTGCTTTCATCATTTGACATTTTATCTGGCTGTACGCCCTATGTACTCACCGTAAGGTCCGCCCTTCCCGCGAGGACCACGTACGCTGCACCGTCCGCGTTTCCCAGCCGGAACAGATCATTCACTGGCAGGCGGAGCATTCTGCGACGATAATTTGGCAGGGCTCTTTTCTTGCGCACAGCGGCGGCCTCCCGTGCAGCAGCTTCTGGGACTATGGCAAGACGCCCGACGATGCAACGTTCGTGCAGGAGGACGAGATGGAGATCGACAACAAGAAGGTGGACGAGATCACGCTGGCTCTGCTCTACCTGACTACGTTCAAGGACAAGCACGGGCCGCGGGCTTGGAAGAGCCATAGCTGGGATGTTCTGGATCGCCTGTACGAGAGTGGCTACATTCGCGACCCAGCGACCAAAGCGAAGTCGGTCATGCTGACCGAGGAAGGGGCCGAACGGTCAAAGGTCTTGTTTGAGAAGCATTTCATGAACCATTAGTGCCTCTGCACCACGGTCTGCTCGCACTGACGTGGACTCTTTCTATATCCCAAGCAAGGCTTCTTCGCGTCGCCACAGCGGCAAGCCGTCAGCGCCGAGGCGAGCATACCCAGCGACGGTCGTGCCGGTTGCGATATCTGATTTTGTGCCGCACTCTCAATTGCGGAGGCAGCTCCTCCAATGCCTGCTTCGATGATCTTGTTTGCGACCGTTTCGTATGCATACGCGGTGATGGTCGCAGACATTGCCCCGTGAGATGCTGTGGTAACCGTCAAGCGTATTCAACCGTAGTGCGTATGGCCGTTGATCAGGAAGCGAACACCGAGATAACGATTCTTGGGATTGCCTCCCCAATTTCCGGCAAATGATTTGTCGTAGTAAGACTTGCCGGATCGGGTGTAACCGAAGACCGCGTGAGAATCCTCGATATCAGTATTATCGCGCGAACTGAAATGGGCCGAAGGAGCTTAGACATCTGCGGAAATTGAACGAGAGTTTAGTCCCGTCGCCACAATGTCAATCCATCCGACCCCAAGGCAAGCATTCCCAGTGAGGCACTAGAGTGTGCTTGGCTATCGGTCTTCGCTTTGTCGGCGCCGCCTCAGAGACCCCCGCTAAAATCTTCTTGTTTGCCACGGTCTCATATGCGTAGGCGGTGATGGTCGCCGACAATGGATGTCGCGTGGAGCTAACCGAAAAACGAAGCCAGCCATAATGTGTTTCGCCATTAATCAGAAACTTGACGCCGAGATAACGATTCGCTGGGTTGCCGCCCCACTTGCAGTACAGTTCCCGTGTGGATTTTCCTGAGTAGTTTGCTGTGCCATGAGAGCGCTCGATGTTGGGGAAGACTTGTGTAGCGAAGTGCGCAGACGGCCCTATCTTTGCACCCCGCATTAAAGCGGAAGCGTAAGAGTGGCCGCGCGACCCGAGGGCGCCTACAACCGCTCCTCCTGTGAGAGCTTCTACATCGATGGCAGCGTCAAATGAGTGGTACTCAAAAGTGCTGAGGTAGAATTTGAAATCAGCGACGCCGTCATTATTCAGGTCAACGGTGACCGAAGTTAAGCCGCCGCCTGTCGAAGTCAGCTCAATATTCCTGCGAGTAACCACAACCTCCCCTTGTGCAGGTTGGGACATAGCCAGCATGCTCACACCGGCACCCAAAGCTGCGGCGGAAACAGCTTCAACCGATGATCTGCAGTTTTGGAAGGACCGATCGTTGCGTCGAGAGAAGATGCTTTGCGCGGCATAATTCCATCCTCCGGCTTCAACGAGAATGGGTTACACCGCGCCGCCCTGTCAATATGCAAGAACCTGCATATCAAATCCATTCAATACGAGCAGTGTTTTGTCAGTTCGCCCACGACCAACTGTCGTATCAGGGGATTTCACTCATTGAGAACTCCGGCCAACGGCCGATGAGT
>CAWBED010000010.1:0-25800 GCA_963787685.1 uncultured Acidobacteriota bacterium | reverse complement strand
TCAATTCCGCCACGACTGATGTGGTTAAGCAGTTGCGCCGCAAAGGTGGAGCACATGTGTCACTTGTCACCTCCGCCGCAAAGGCAGCTTATGACACAGCTTTTTCCTGCCTCCGGCCATCCGGTACTCTGCTCGTCGTGGGCTTGCCCGCTGAAAACATTTGTTTCCCGCCGATTCTGATGGCAGCACGAGAAGTCCGGATCCATGCATCAACGGTCGGTACTCGGCAAGACCTGCGGGAAGTACTCGCCATGGCTGCCGCTGGGAAGATACGCTGCCATGTGGTTGAGCGGCCGCTCGCTGAAGCCAACGAGGCGCTGGATCTGTTGCGCAAAGGCCAAGTCTCCGGCCGGATCGTCCTGACTCCTCAGTGAAGCGGACTGGCCTAAGGCGAAATGCGAACGCACAAGGTCTGAGTTCCATCCCACGCAGCGACGCCATTCCCCAACGACTCTTCACTAGTGCTCCCCATTGAACACGCAGCGCGCAGAATATGCGCGCCATACTTGCGTCGTGAATGTCGCCGTTTCCTTCTTGACGTTAGCGACTATTATGTGATACTCACTCTCACAATCTGCGGTTTCGTTGGACACGATTTGAATTTTTGATCGATGCGAAACAGGCAGATGGACCAGCATTGACGGTTTTTTGGGGATTGTCGCGGCACCGGGCGGGCTTTAGGGAGTTGGTCAGCGTTGGGGAATACGCCGGACCAACGCGGCGATGTGCAGATACTTCCGTAAGGAGAATCCTATGAAGTCCCTTGCATGTACGTTTGTGTGCTTGCTGTTGGCAGCCAATGTGGCCCAGGCACAGGGCGTCGGCTCGTCGGGAGATATTGCCGGAACTGTAACCGACTCCGCAGGGGCAGTTTTGCCCAAGGTTACCGTCAGTGTGGTTGACACGCAGACTGGCGGGAAGCGCACGGCCGTGACCGATGGCGCGGGTCAGTACCGGGTAGCCGGACTCTCCCCATCGACGTATGAAGTGAGTGCCGCGCTATCGGGTTTTGCCACCGACCTTCGCAAAAACGTCCCCGTCGCCGTGGGGCAGACGGTGATTTCGGACTTCCGCATGAAACCTTCGCAGGTGGCGACAGTGATCGAGGTGACGAGCGAGCCGCCGGTGGTGGAAACCGAAAGAGGAAGTCAGGCTGACAGAATCAACCAGGAGTACATCGCCGACCTACCCATTGATCGCCGCGATTACCTTACCTTTACGCTGCTTGCACCCGGCGTTTCCGATTCCTCCAGGCTAGCGGGTGACCAGGATTTTCGGGTCAAACAGACACCGCAAAGCGGTCTGTCGTTCTATGGAAGCAATGGCAGAGGAAATAACATTACTGTCGACGGGGGTGAGACCGGAGACGACGCTGGTGGCGTCCGTTTGACGGTGAGTCAGGACGCGGTGCAGGAGTTTCAGATTAACCGCAGCAACTATTCGGCTGACCTGGGATCAGCCACAGGAGCTTCCATCAACATTGTGACCAAGTCTGCTGCGAACAATGTGCATGGCACGATCTACGGCTTCTTCCGCAATGATGCCATGGACGCCCAGAACCCATTTTCGTTCAGCCAAGCGTTGCCAGTGGGTGCGACGTTCAATCCCGCCGGCCCAGATTCCGTAGGTTCGCCGATCAAGGACACCCTGAGCCGGCAACAATTCGGCGGTGCGATGGGCTTCCCCATTAAGAAAGATAAGACATTCGTGTTCCTGGCTTTTGAGGGGTTGCGGCAGAATGCGCAGAACGCAGTTCCTATCCTGACGAATACGGATGTTTTTCGTCCCTCGACGTCTCAGAACACAGTGATCGCGGGGCTGACGGGAGGGAATGTGGTGCCTTGCCTGAGCGGCCCTGTGGGAGCGGCCGTTGCCGCACAACTGGGCTTGCCGGCCCCGAGTCCAACGACGAACCTGCCTGCGGCGGCATGTGCGCAAATCCTGACCGGCGCTCTCACAGTGAACCCGGCGGCCAACCCCGTGGACGCCTATCTTGTGAATCAGTTCGAGACCGATGGAGGGATCTTCCCTTATGACTCGCACCAATACCTGGCGTCGGGCCGACTGGACCACCGCATCAACACGAGCAACCAGCTTTCTCTCACGTACAGGTATGGACATGACTTGGAGGAATCTCCCGACGTGCAATCTCTGACCGCCTTTTCGGCGGGCAGTTCAATTCACAACTATGACAATAATTTCCAGGGCGCCTGGTATCACCAATTCAGTCCGAGCACAGAGAATGAGGCCCGCGCGCAATGGGATTACAACAGCTTTCGAGTGATTCCCAACGCACCAGGGGAGGTGGGACTCCAGATTCCCGGTTTTATCAATAATCTGGGAACGAACATTTTCCTTCCCAATCTCACGATCCTGCGCCGATACGAGTTCGCCGACAATTTCACCGTGATCCGCGGCCATCACACGTTAAGGTTCGGTGGTTCGGAAATACTTCGCGGCAATCACACCGAGTCGCACACGTTTTTCCCCGGACGCTTTGTCTTTGGATCGCTCCCTGGGGATCTGCTGACTCCGCTGCTTCCTAGTTTGACTTCTTTGCAATCGGCATCGTTCGGGCTTCCCGAGGTCTATCAGCAGGGCTTTGGCAATCCGACCTACCCTTATTACACCCGACCGTTGACTTCGGTGTATGGGCAGGACTCGTGGACGATTACGCCAAGTTTCACGCTTAACTACGGCCTGCGCTACGAACTGGATTCTCAATTCGCTCCATTGACCACTTATAAGAAGGATTTTGCACCGCGGGTTTCTTTCGCGTGGGATCCTTTGAAAGACCACAAGACGGTGATCCGAGGTGGGTACGGAATCTTCTACGGGCCGGTCGATGCTCAGATTCCCGACGTGGACTTGAGCCTGGGTGTAGTGAACAAAAACAAATCTGCAGTCGAAAACAGCACGCCAGCCGGGCAGGTAGCAAACTTGACAGCGGTCTGCGGGTTCTCGCAGTTCGGTCAACCGATCATCCCCGGTAGCGGCTCCAGCCCGTGCAACCGGGAAATTTCTATTTATGTAGATCCGATCGGTGGAGTTCCAGCTTTAGGGTTGGCAGGAGCACCGACTATTTTCGCGGGGTTGTTTGCGCAAGGATCGATTCAGTGCACGACACCCGCTCCCGGAAATGCCGCATGTATCACTCCTGCTGCGGTGGCTCCGTTTGGCATCGACGTTACGAACAGCGGTCCCGTCGGTCCACTGCAAGTGGTTTTCGTGAATCAACCGGGCTATCGGCCGCCGATCGCGCAACAGGCTTCATTCGGAATTGAACGTGAGATCGCACCGGGATTCTCCATCTCAGTCAGCGGTATCTATTCTCATACGCAGAGACTGCCGGTCGCGATCGATACGAATCTGCTGCCAGCGCCGTTCACCACGCTGCCTCTCGCCAATGGCCGGATTGTTTCCTATCGCAACTGGAACACGACGGCGGCGGGAGCTGACCCGCTGGGAGGCACTGAGCCCGGCGGCTTGCCTTGCGACAACCCAGCGATTCAGTGTTTTGTGAATCCGCTGGTTGTCCAGAATAACGCGTACAGCTCAGAGGGGTACGCCCTCTACGAGGGCGGTATCCTGGAGATCAAAAAGCGCTTCCGCGAGTCACTTCACGCTCTTTGGGAATTACACCTACAGTAAAGCCTTCGACACATCGACGGATTTCAATAGCGACTACGGGCCGCAGGATCCGACGAATATCAACCTCGACCGCAGTCTCTCCGAATTTGATGAGCGGCACAAGGTGGTGATCGCGGGCGTATTCGATAGTCCCTGGAAACAAGCCGTACTGTCGGGGTTCCAGCTGTCTCCAATTTTCAGTTACCACAGCGGACATCCTTTCAATCTGCTCGCCGGAGGAGAAGTCAACGGCGACAATCACACGACGAATGAACGGCCCATCGGGGCGCCGCGCGACACCGGGCTCGGCCCTAATTATTACGACTTCGACGCCCGCTTGACCTGGCAGCACAAAGTGGGCGAGAGGGTGAATGTGCAGATCACGGCGGAGGGATTCAACCTCGCCAACCGAACGAACTTCGCTAGCGTAAACAACGAAGTGAGCCCGCTCTTTGGTCTTACGCCGGGGTTCACAACTTTTAACGTGCACGGAATTCGCCCCGGTACGGCTTTGGCAAGTGGGGGGACCGACACGCCGAGTACTCCGCTGTCGTTCACCTCAGCGTTCCCCAAGCGACAGATCCAACTCGGTGTTCGCGTCACTTTCTAGTATCGAGAGGCCTGGTCCTGGTTTGAGGTTTTGCGGGACTGGCCGAAGGCTGCAGTCAGTTGTTGTTTACCGCCAGGGAGCAATCTATGCCGTTCGTTGAAAATCAGGGAGCCAGAATTTATTGGGACGAACAAGGCCACGGCACTCCGGTTTTGCTGATCATGGGACTAGGTTACCCCTCTTATATGTGGCATCGCACACGGCCTGCCTTGGCGACGCACTATCAGACCATCGCGTTCGATAATCGTGGCGTAGGAAGGAGCGAGGTGCCAATAGGTCCGTATCCGATCGCGTTGATGGCATCCGACGCAGCAGCGGTTCTGGATGCCGCCGGCATTGAGAGTGCGCATGTATTCGGCGTGTCGATGGGCGGCATGATTGCGCAGGAGTTTGCGTTGCAATACCCGAAGCGAGTGCTGTCGCTGATCCTGGGTTGCACTGCGGCTGGCGGGCCGACCGCGGTACGCGCCGAACCAGAGGCTGCCCAGATGCTGATGACCCGTGACAAAATGAGCCCTGAGCAGGCCGCCGAAGCGTCCGTGCCGTTTATCTACGATTCGATAACTCCGCGTGAACGGATTGATGAGGATATTGCGATTCGCCGGCCGTGGTTTCCGCGGCCCGCAGCATACACGGCTCAGTTGCAGGGAATACTTGCTTGGGAGGCGTACAGCCGCCTCTCCGGAATCGCCGTCCCCACGCTGGTGATCCATGGGGAGTCCGACCGGCTGGTGCCGCCGGGCAATGCCAAATTAATCGCCGAACGCATTCCAGGTGCGAAGCTCGTGATGATTCCGCACGCCAGCCATCTCTTCTTAACTGACCAGACGGAAGTTTCACACCGCATTATTCTGCAATTTCTTAACGAGCAGGCCGGAAGTGCGCGAATCGATGCCGGGTCGGAGAAGGAGAAGGTTTCATGTTAAGGAGGCCGCCAGCGCCACGCGGGATTCCACGGTGAATGTGAAGCAGCTTTTCGATCTAACCGGACGCGTTGCAATCGTCACCGGAGGGTCAATCGGACTGGGCCGCCAAATGGCCGAGGGTCTGGCGGAAATGGGCGCCGATCTGGTGTTGTGCGCTCGCAAGAAGGAACGCTGCCATCAGGCCGCCGAAGAATTGCAGCAACTCGGCGTCAAAGCCATTGCCCTTGGCTGCGATGTCAAGAACCCGGACAGTATTCAGGAGATGGTGGAAGCGACCCTCGCTCAGTTCGGTCGAATCGATGTTCTCATCAATAACGCGGGAATCTCCTGGGGCGCTCCCGTCGAGGAGATGCGGCTCGAAGATTGGAACAAGGTCATCGAGACGAACCTGACCGGAACTTTTCTGTGCGCCCAAGCCGTTGGCAAAGTCATGATCCGCCAAGCAGGGGGTGAGAAGAGCGCGTCCAACAGCAGCGCGGGGAAGATCATTAATATTGCGTCGGTAGCTGGACTGGGTGGGGCTCCCGCGGAGCTTCCAGCCATTGGCTATCACGCCAGCAAGGGTGGAGTCATCAGTTTTACCAAAGACTTGGCCTGCAAATGGGCAAGTCACAACATTCAGGTAAATGCAATTGCTCCTGGCTGGTTTCCCACACACATGTCGAACCGCGTCCTCGAGCACCATGAGGAGCTTTTTCTCTCCCACATTCCCTTGCGGCGTTTTGGCAATGAACATGACTTGAAAGGAGCTGCTGTGTTTCTCGCTTCTGCCGCCTCGAACTATGTCACCGGTCATGTGCTGGTGGTAGATGGAGGTCAGTCAGCCTGGTAAGGGGCGAGATAAGGCCATGAATATTCCGCTTACTCCCGTACGATTCCTGCGTTATGCCGAACAGCAGTTCCCCGGCAAGACCGCCGTGGTTTGTGGAGACCGTCGTTTCACTTACGCGCAGTTCGGCGAACGTGCCAGCCGTCTCGCCGGTGCTCTTCGCGAAGCGGGGGTGAAAGCGGGCGACCGGGTTGCATTTCTCAGCCTGAATTGCCATCGGCTTCTCGAAGCGTATTACGGCGTACTGGAAGCCGGCGCGGTGTTGCTCCCATTGAACTTCCGGCTCGCTCCTCGGGAACTGGCCTACATTCTGAATGACGCCGGGGTGAAAGTGCTCTTCCTGGAAAAAGAATTCGCTGAAGTCGTGGATTCTTTTCGGCAAAGCGTTTCAACCGTGCAGACTTTCTTCATGCTTGACGCTGCTCCGCAGGGAGCATGGCTCTCGCCAAGAAATTATGAAGACATTCTGGCGGCGGCGACGCCTTACCGGGCGGATGTGATGGACTTCGACGAAAACTCCTTGGCTGAACTGTTCTATACCAGCGGCACCAGCGCCGACCCCAAGGGAGTGATGCTGACCCACCGAAATATTTATCTCCATGCTCTCTCGGTTGTGATGACGTTCATGACGAAGCCCGATAGCGTGAATCTGCATACCATTCCACTGTTCCATGCCAACGGTTGGGGTACTGCCCATTCAGTCACCTTCATGGGAGGGAAACATGTCATGCTTCAGCGCTTTACCTGCGCGGAAGTCTTCCAGTTGATCCAGCGCGAGCGTGTCGACTCGCTGAGCCTTGTGCCGATCATGGCAACGGCGTTGGTGAATTCGCCGGACCGACAGAAATACGACTTGAGCAGTCTGGAGTGGATTTCGATCGGAGGAGCGGCTTCTTCTCCAACCTTGGTGCGCGAGACCGAGGAAAAGCTTGGCTGCGCGTGTTTTGCCGGATACGGCTTAACGGAAACTGCGCCGGTTCTCTCCACCGCCAAACTGAAGCCGGGAGAGCAATTCGATGGTGAAGAGCTTTACGTGGCACGGGCGATGACCGGTTACGCGATTCCGGGCGTGGAGCTTCGGGTCGTGGACTTCGAGGACAACGATGTTGCCCGCGACGGAAAAACCATGGGGGAGATTGTCGCTCGTTCCGACGGTGTGATGCAGGGCTACTGGCAACAGCCGGCGGCCACAGCGGAAGCGATGCGCGGTGGCTGGTTTCATACCGGAGACATGGCCACCATCAGCGAGGATGGACGCATCCTCATCGCTGATCGCAAGAAAGACATTATTGTCAGCGGCGGTGAGAATATTTCATCGCTCGAAGTGGAGAAGGCGCTCTTGGCGCATCCCGCGGTTTATGAGGCTGCCGTCATTCCAGTCCCAGACGAAAAATGGGGCGAAGTGCCCAAGGGGCTGGTTGTAGCGAAACCCGGATCAAACCCAACGGAAGCGGAATTGCTCGAATTCTGCCGCTCTCGTATTGCGCACTTCAAGTGCCCGCGGTCGATCGAGTTCCTGGAGAGCTTGCCCAAGACTGCTACCGGGAAAATTCTGAAAAAAGGATTGCGCAAAAAGTATTGGAGCGAACAGGAACACAACGCGCACGAATTTACGGCGCGCAAGTGAACCTTTGAGGATGCTGGCGAGAGAGTTCAATGTCATGGACGATCTAGTTCAACTTACCAGAGATAAAGATGTCGCAATTATCACCATCAATAATCCGCCGGTGAACGCCTTGAGCCCTGGGGTCGCGCAGGGGATTGCCCAAGCCATTGAGCAGGTGAGCAAGGACGATGCGACGAAGGCCGTAGTGCTGATTGGTGGCGGCCGCACCTTCATCGCCGGCGCGGACATAAAAGAATTCGGCAAGATCACGTCCGGCAAGACCCAGCGAGGCGCAGGCCTGCTGCCGCTCCTGCTTCAGATAGAAGATGTGCGAAAACCAGTGGTGGTGGCCATCCATGGCTCTGCCTTTGGCGGCGGTCTGGAACTGGCGATGGCCGGCCACTATCGTGTGGCGGTTCCGAATGCACAGCTGGGTCAGCCCGAAGTGAAGCTAGGCATTATTCCCGGCGCAGGTGGCACCCAGCGGCTGCCTCGGCTGGTGGGCGTCGCCAAGGCCGTCGAGATGTGCGCAGAAGGCAATCCGATTACCGCTCAGGAGGCGCTGAAACTCGGACTAGTGGATCGTCTGATCGAAGGCGATCTATTGCCTGGCGCCAAAGCTTTCGCGCGCGAGATCGCTGCGAAACCACTGCGCAAAACTCGCGAGCGGAACGAAAAAGATAAAGTGGGCGATCCCGAGCAGAACGCATCGGTCTTCGCTGCCGCGCGCGAAAAGGCTCACACCAAACAGCGTGGCATGATGTCGCCGCTAGCGGCCATCGATGCGGTTGAAGCCGCTACCAGGCTCTCTTTTGAAGAAGGATGCCAGGCTGGAACGAAAACTGTTCGACGAGTGCCTTTTTTCCGATCAATCCAAGGCCCTCATTCATGCGTTCTTCGGCGAGCGCGAAGTAGCCAAGATTCCCGACATACCAAAAGAGACCGCGCTTCTCCCAGTGAACTCGGTTGCGGTGGTCGGCGCTGGAACCATGGGCGGGGGAATCGCGATGGTCTTTGCTAATGCCGGGTTTCCCGTGTTGCTCAAAGAGGCTGACCAGCCGTCGCTTGATCGTGGGCTGGCCACCATTCAGAAGAACTATCAGAGTTCGGTTAAACGCGGCCGGCTTACGCAGCAATTCGTGGGTGAACGCCTACAACTCATCAAGCCGACGCTCAGCTACGACGATTTCGGCAAGGTCGATATGGTCGTTGAGGCCGTGTTCGAGGGCATGGCGCTCAAGAAAGAGGTCTTCGGTCAGTTGGATCGCGTGTGCCGGCCAGGCGCGATCCTGGCGAGTAACACATCAACGCTCGACGTAGACGAGATAGCCTCAGCCACTTCGCGGCCCGGTGCCGTCATTGGCACGCATTTTTTCAGCCCGGCGAATATCATGCGCCTGCTCGAGATCGTGCGCGGCAAGGCGAGCAGCAAAGAAGTGATCGCGACCTGCATGCAACTCTCTAGGAAACTGGGGAAAGTCGGGGTGCTCGTCGGCAACTGCCGGGGCTTTGTGGGAAACCGCATGTTCGGCCCTTATCGCCGTGAAGCGCAGTTCCTGGTGGAGGAAGGTGCGAGTATCGAATCGATAGACAAGGCGCTGTTCGACTTCGGCATGGCGATGGGGCCCATGGCTACTGGCGATCTCGCAGGCCTTGACGTGGGCTGGCGTATCCGTAAAGAGTATCGGCACCTTGAAAAGTCTGGAGTGCGTCAGCCATTCGCGGAGGACCGCCTCTGCGAACTTGGGCGCTACGGCCAGAAAACCGGTGCGGGCTGGTACAAGTACGACGAGAACCGGCGTCCGATTCTCGATCCTGAAGTCAACGAGATGGTGCGCAGGTGGGCCCGCGAAGCCGGCATCCCGCAACGCAAGCTTTCCTCCGAAGAGATCGTAGACCGCTGTATCTATGCCCTGGTGAATGAGGGCGCCCGCATTCTTCAGGAAGGCATCGTGTGGCGCGCCGTCGACATCGACATCATTTATGTAAACGGCTACGGATTCCCGGCCTATCGCGGCGGTCCGATGTGGTATGCGGATACTGTGGGACTGGATAAGGTCTACCGCCGCATCTCAGAATTTCATCAACAGCACGGCGAACTCTGGGAGCCTGCCCCTGTGTTGAAGCGTTTGGCCGAGGAAGGCAAGACCTTCGCCGAGCTGAACCGAGAACAGGCCGTGATGGCGTAAGAATTAAGGGCACGACCGCGACCTTAGTCACCTGATCGCCACGGATGCGATACGCGTTGCGGATTTTCGCTCGTGGCGTTTGATTGTCTGCGCGGGAGAAGATATGCGAGAAACGGTAGTGGTTGCCAGCTCACGGACCGGGCTGGCGAAATCGTTTCGCGGTTCGTTCAACATAACCCGCCCCGAAGATCTGGCAGCACATTGCATCAAGGACGTTCTGCGCAAGGTGCCGCAGATTGACGCGGCCGAAATAGACGACGTTGTGTTGGGATGTGCCCAACCACACGGTCCGCAGAGTCACAACATCGCCCGCACTTCTGCCATGCTGGCCGGCCTTCCCGCTTCGGTCGCGGGCACGACCATAAACCGGTTTTGCTCGTCGGGATTGCAGGCGATTGCTGTGGCCTCGCACCAGATCATCAGCGAGGGCGTGGAGGCGGCGATTGGCGGCGGCGTCGAGAGTATCAGCATGACGCCGGCCGCCGGTAATCCTCACCCGGAACTGCAGAAACTATTGCCCGGATTGTACATGGGCATGGGTGACACCGCGGAAATCGTCGCCAAGCGCTACAAGGTGAGCCGGGAGGTGCAGGACGAGTACGCACTGCTGAGCCAGCAGCGCACTGCTCGCGCTCAGCGAGAAGGTTTTTTCCAGGATGAGATCGCGCCCATGAAGGTCACGATGGCGCTCCTCGATAAGAAAACTGGCGAGAAGGTCGGGACGCGGGAGGTCTGCTGCGACCACGACGAGTGCAATCGGCCCGACACCACGCTGGAAGGCCTGCTCGCGCTGAAGCCTCACTTTGATCCGCACAGCGGCGAGGGCACCGTGACGGCCGGCAACTCCTCGCAACTTTCCGACGGCGCTTCGGCCACTCTGTTGATGTCCCGCCAGCGTGCTGACCAGTTGGGTGTGCCCTACAAGCTGGTGTTTCGCGGATTTCAAGTTGCGGGTTGTGATCCGGACGAGATGGGTATCGGTCCCGTCTTCGCGGTGCCCAAACTGCTCAGGCGCACCGGCCTGGAGATGGATGATATCGGCCTCTGGGAACTGAACGAAGCTTTTGCAGTGCAGGTCATCTACTGTCGCGACCGCCTGGGAATAGATCCGGAAAAGTTGAATGTTAATGGTGGGTCCATCTCCATCGGTCATCCGTTTGGTATGACCGGATCGCGCATGGTCGGAACGCTCGCCAATGAAATGTCGCGCCGGAAAGCGCGCTACGGCATCGTGACTATGTGCGTCGGCGGCGGGCAAGGTGCTGCTGGTCTGTTCGAAGCGGTTCATTAATTGGCCAAATGCTACTTCTGATGGAGGAATCAGAGATGAAAAACAGTGAAAACGCGAACAAGCGGCTCGATTACTGTGGGTTTATTTCCAGATTGCTGTTTGGAGCGGCGGCTATATACGTCTTCACGCTGATCTCGGTAGCGACTGCATTTGCCGACAACTCATCCCACCGCCCGATTGCTTCCACCGAAAGTGGACTCGTGATTGGCTCAACGACGGATGGGGGAAACGCATTTCTCGGCATCCCGTACGCGGTTCCTCCGGTGGGCGCGCTGCGCTGGAGGCCGCCGAAGCGCTACGGATTCTTTCCCGGATTTGTCCTCCAAGCGACTCAATTCGGTAGTGCGTGCACGCAACCTGGAGGGATTGGCAGCGAGAATTGCCTATTCCTAAATGTCTACACGCCACAGACGGAATTGGGTGATAGAAGAGGCCACGGGCTCCCTGTGATGTTTTGGATTCACGGCGGCGGACTCATTGAGGGGAGCAGTACCCCTTACAACCCCGAGCAACTCGTGAAAAAAGGGGTGATTGTTGTAACAATTAATTACCGCCTGGGTTATTTGGGATTCTTCGCCCAGTCCGCGATAGATGCGGAAGGGCATCTCAACGGCAACTATGGGTTGATGGATCAGCAATTCGCACTCGGATGGGTTCGCAGGAACATCGCGAGTTTTGGCGGCGATCCGGATCGAGTAACAATATTCGGCGAGTCGGCAGGCGGGCAAAGCGTCTATGCCCAACTCGCGTCCCCCCTTGCATCCGGCATGTTCCGTGGAGCGATATCGGAAAGCGGATCCTATGCGGAATTCCAAGACTACTTTTCGAACATTGTTACGCTCGTGGTGGGGGAAACGCAGGGTACTACAGCCGTGCCGTCCGGCGCCGCCATTGCGGATAGTGTCGGATGCACGAACCAGACAGCTTCCTGTCTGCGTGCCGTTTCCGCCTCGACTATGGTCGCAGCAGAGCCTTTTCCTTTGTATCCGTTTGTGGATGGAACGCTGCTCACACAGACGATGAGCGCAGCATTTGCCAGCGGCGAATTTAATCAAGTGCCGGTGATCTCGGGCACCAATCACGATGAATATAGATTGTTCGTAGCTCTGGACTACGACCTTGTAGGAAATCCAATACTGACTTCGGCGGAGTACGATACCGCCGTTACTACTTTGTGGGGTCCGGCCCTGGCGCCGCCCGTCCTTACCTTGTACCCATTTGCCGGTTACCCGACCGGCGGTGAGGCATTGGGGGCCTCGGGTACGGACGGAGTCTTTAGCTGTGCGGCGCGCATTGCGGATCAGTCACTAGCGAAATTTGTGCCGACCTATACCTACGAGTTCAATGATGAGAACGCGCCTCCGTCTCAATCTGAGTTTGGTGGATTGTTAACGTTCCCGTTGGGAGCCTACCATTCTGCAGAGGTCCCTTACCTATTCAACACCGGCAATGTTTTCGGACTGCCGGAATTACTTTCGCCCAAGCAAATGCGGCTCTCCCACGCGATGGTGAGCTATTGGACGCAGTTCGCGAAGACGGGAGACCCCAACTCTTCTGGTGAGCCATTCTGGTCTCCGTACAGCGTGTCGACCGACCAGTTCCAATCTTTGATACCACCGGTGCCAGTGGTCGAGTCCAACTTTGACAGTAGTCATCAGTGCTCAACGTTTTGGGACACTTTTTAACGGCGAGCAATAGGCGGACGCGCGGTGCCTTACCGAAGGGTTTCGCGCGTCCGTCTGCAGGATTATTGCTCTAACCGCGCGGACAGCCGGAACTGGTGATTCCGTCAAGCATCTGAAGCAAACGAGATTACAAAAAGATGCCCGCCACTACGTCAACCGAAGCCACAACCGCCGCTGCTCAGACCACCGCTGACTCTAACGCGCATTCATTGCGGTACGCGTGGTACGTCGTCGGAGTCCTGACACTTCTGTACGCATTCTCGTTCATCGACCGCCAGATCTTCAGTCTGCTGGTCGGCCCGCTTCGTCGCGACTTACACATCGGCGACGCAAAGATGAGTTTGCTGATCGGATTCAGCTTCGCGCTGTTTTATACGTTCTTCGGAATCCCTCTCGGCAGGCTGGCCGACATTTACAGCCGCAGGCTGATCATCGCAGCCGGCCTGGTACTGTGGAGCGGGTTCACAGCCAGTTGCGGACTGGCGCAAACGTTCGAAACAATGCTTTTGCTGCGCATGGGCGTCGGCGTGGGAGAAGCAGCGCTTTCCCCGGCTGCCTATTCGCTGATCACCGATTATTTTCCTCGCGAACGGCTAGCCACGGCCCTTAGCGTCTACTCGATGGGCATCTACGTTGGCTCTGGCATGGCTTACTTGCTGGGCGGACTGGTTGTTGCCTATGCATCGACTCAGGCCATGTGGACGCTTCCCCTGCTCGGAGCCGTGCATCCTTGGCAGATCATCTTTCTCCTGGTTGGCCTTCCGGGCATTGCATTAGCTCCGCTACTCTTCACAGTGAACGAACCCGCCGCACACCGCGGAGCTGGCCAGCGGTCGACTGTTCCGATGAGGCAGGTATTCTCATACATCTTCGAAAACCGGCGGACGTTCTTGCTCCACAATATTGGTTTTGGGCTACTCGCGCTCTCTTCATACGCCAGCGCCGCTTGGGTACCGGAATTCTATCGGCGACACTTTCACTGGAGCATTGGAACCACGGGCGTAATTTACGGTTCCTGCGTCGCGGTCTTTGGCTGCATTGGAATCGTCAGTGCGGGACGTTTCGCTGATTACTTGCGCAAACGCGGGCGAGGCAACGCGACCTTGTTCGTAGGTGTGCTGATCGGATTAGTCTGGCTGCCCGTTAACTGTCTTTTGTACCTGGCGCCCTCTGCGACTTGGGCCACGATTTGGCTGGTTCCCGGATGTGCACTGGCGGCCGCTCCGTTCGGCATCGCCCCCGCCGCGATTCAGCAGATGATGCCGGCCACCATGCGCGGACAGGCCTCGGCCGTGTATTTGTTTTCCATCAACCTCATCGGACTCGGAATCGGACCCACGGCCGTGGGAGCTTTAACCCAATACGCATTTAGAAGCGACGAGGCCGTGCGATACTCCCTGGTGATCGTGACATCTGTCGCATGTGCGCTTGCTGCGGTACTCCTCTATGGAGCCTTGAAACCGTTCGTTGCCAGCCTCGAGCGAGTGCGCGTTTGGAATGCCGCACGCTCTGTTTGAGTTGACGTTTCGTGGGAGACACTTCTGTCGGAAAGGCTTATCTCGATTGCATCTCGATACCGGCCCCGTTCGCCCAGGAGAAGAACTGAATCTTTCTTCGCTTGCCGACTGGCTGCGCGGACGCATCGCAGGCGCTGAACGAGGCATCACGCTCGAACAGTTTCCGAGCGGGCACTCAAACCTTACGTATCTGCTGCGGATTGACGGGCTCGAGTACGTCCTGAGGCGCGGCCCTCTGGGGCCAGTCGCCTCCAAAGCTCACGATATGGGGCGTGAGTTTCGAGTGCTTCAGATGGTGCATCCGCATTTTCGAGAAGCTCCAAACGTCTTTCACTTGTGTGAGGATACAGCGGTGCTGGGGGCTGTTTTCTTCCTGATGGAGCGGCGGCACGGGCTCATACTGCGGGATGAAATTCCCCCACATCTGGCGAAGATGCCGAATTATGCGGAGCGAGTCAGCAAGGGATTTGTCGATTGCCTGATACGCCTGCACGCCATCGATATTTCCCGGACCGGTTTGATTGCCCTCGGTAAGCCGGAAGGATTTCTTGAACGCCAAGTGCAGGGTTGGGCAGATCGTTGGAAACGGGCCACAACGGATGACATGCCGAAGATGGATTCGCGTGATTCGATGGCTCATCGATCACCGACCGTCTTCTCCCGCGCCGACCCTGGTGCATAACGATTACAAACTGGATAACGTTATGCTCAGCGAAGACTCTGCCGAGCGCATCGAGGCGGTGCTCGATTGGGAGATGGCGACGGTTGGCGATCCATTGGCCGATCTGGGCTTGACGTTGTGTTACTGGGCTTGGGTTGAGGCGCCGCAACTGCGCGCTCGCGGAGTGCCATCGCTTACATCGCAGCCCGGTTGGTACACGCGAGATCAGTTCGTTCAGCGTTATGCGGAGGGAACTGGACGCGACCTCTCGCAGATCGGTTACTACGAAGTACTTGGCATCTTCAAGCTGGCAGTGATTCTGCAGCAGATTTACTACCGCTTCCGGCGTGGCCAGACGCAAGACACACGATTTCAGAACTTCGGAGACCGCGTGAAGGGATTGGTGGAATTGGCGAATTCGCTCGCGGGGAAATCCACTTGAGCATCGTCTATCTCGTGCGCCATGGACAGGCGGGCACGCGCGACGCTTACGATTCGCTTTCCGATTTGGGAGAGCGTCAGGCACGGCTGTTGGGCGAGCACTTCATTTCACAGGGAATCCGATTTGCCTCCGCCTATGCTGGAGCACTTACGCGGCAACAGCAAACCGCCGAGCAGATCCGTGCGGTCTATTCAGAGACGGAGGTTGGCTTCCCCACAGTTCGCGTCGATTCTGGATGGGATGAATTCGATCTCGGGCGAGTGTATCGCGAGATTGCTCCGCTCTTGGCTGCCGAAGACCCGCAATTTCTGCACGAATACGAAGAAATGCGCGAGCAGGTTCGCGTTAGCCAGGGTGCACACGGGGCACGAATTCATCGCAGATGGATGCCCTGCGATACAAAAGTGGTGGAGGCATGGCTCTCCGGTCGTTATCTCTATGGTGGCGAAACGTGGGACCAGTTTCGAGAGCGGGTTGCGGCCTGCCGGTTGAAGATGCTCGACGCGCGGCAAGTGAACATTCTCGTGGTTACCTCGGCCACTCCGCTTGCGATTTGGACTGGCCTATCACTGGAGATTTCCGATGAGCGGATCATGCGGCTCGCCGGGGCAGTGTATAACGCATCCTACACAATCCTCCGTTTGCGAAAAGAGCAGCTACGGTTATTTACCTTCAATGCGGTGCCGCACCTCGCCGCCCCAGGGCTGTGCACCCACCGCTAAGAGGATTCCGCGCACTGCTTAGAACGGCCCGCTACCTTATATATAGTAGCGAACTACCCACTCAGCTACGCAGCACGGCTTGTCGCTACCCTGGACTTCCACGCTCGCATCAAAGACTGCTTCCAGCGCATCAGGCACGTCTTTTAGCGATTGAAGAATGAAGCGAACCCGAATCTTAGAGTCGGCGCGGACAGCAGAAGGAAATCGAACTCGATTCAAGCCGTAATTGACGCTCATGCGGACACCTCCTCGGATCTGAATTGCCTCCTTCATAAACCGGCTCAGCAGCGACAAAGTCAAGAACCCGTGAGCAATTGTGGTGCTATAGGGAGACTCACGCTCGGCACGTTCGCGGTCCACGTGGATCCACTGGCGATCCTCGGTAACTTCAGCAAATGTTGCAATTCGTTCCTGGGAGATGGCGAACCAGTCCGTCAGGCTGAGTTCGCGACCTACCAAATCTCTTAAGGAATGGGGTGTTTCCAGGACAAGCGGCACTGGCTGTCTCCTCTCGATTTTGCCGCATCTCTTTTCTCTGTCGAAAAGATTCACACGAAGGCTGCAGCAGGAACCGCTACTTCGTGCTTGAGGGACGCGCGACTCGACGAGCACTCGGCACCACACTTGGCACGCCGCCGGGAAGCCTGGCGTCCTGTGTCCGACGTCCGAACAGCAGAAGGATCGATGAACATATAAGTAACGATGGCCGTTCCAATCGCGCGCCCATGTTCATCGGTGAGATCCACGTTACCCACACACAGCGTGGAGCCGATCCGAAGAAGGTGCGACCGGGCAAAGATGCGGCCTTCCGTCACTGGTAGAAAGTAGTTGATCTTTAATTCTACTGTGGTGATCCGACGCTTCCCACCGAAGTGGCGCTGGATGGCACCGCCCACAGCTGCGTCGGCCATGGCTGCAGCGATACCGCCGTGGGCTACCCCACCGCTGTTTCGCAAGTCGTTGCGAAGCGTGCAGTCGATCGTAATGCCGTCGCGGTGCACTCGGTGGAGTCGCATCCCGAGCAAGGTATTGAACGGCACACTGGTTAAGGAATCGCGGAGTTGTTGAATGGTCATTTCTTGTTACCCAAGCCCTGCGGCACACTCCACTTCCTGAGTTCCAGCTTCGCGATAGCTTCAGTGTGCACTTCGTCCGGGCCATCGGCCAAACGCAGTGTGCGCACATTCGCCCAGGCACCGGCTAGGAAAGTATCCTGAGAGACGCCCGCACCCCCGTAAGCCTGAATCGCGCGGTCTAACACTCGCAGACAGGCATTCGGCGCCACGACTTTGATCATCGCGATCTCGGCGCGTGCTTCTTTGTTTCCGACCGTGTCCATCATGTAGGCCGCTTTCAAAGTCAGAAGACGTGCCTGCTCGATCTCCATGCGGGATCGCGCAATGTCGGCCCGTAGGGTGCCTTGCTCGGCAAGCGGCTTACCAAAGGCCACCCGCGCTTGCACTCGCTTACACATGGTTTCGAGGGCCCGTTCGGCCACGCCGATACAGCGCATGCAGTGGTGAATGCGCCCCGGACCCAGCCGCCCCTGGGCAATTTCGAAGCCTCTTCCTTCGCCGAGCAACATGTTCGAGACGGGCACGCGAACATTTTCAAAAGTGATCTCGCCGTGCCCGTGCGGCGCATGGTCATAGCCAAACACCGTCAGCATGCGCTCAATCTTGAGCCCGACGCTATCCATCGGCACCAGCACCATCGACTGCTGTTTATGGACCGCGGCCGAGCGATCCGTCCTTTCTGTGTTAGTTCGGTCTGTGTCAGTTCGGCCCATGAAGATGGCGACCTTGCAGCGCGGATCGCCCGCTCCAGAGGACCACCACTTACGACCATTAATTACATACTCGTCGCCCTGGCGAATAATACTCGACTCGATGTTGGTTGCGTCCGATGAGGCGACGCCGGGTTCCGTCATCGAGAAGCAAGATCGAATCTCACCTGCAAGCAGAGGCTTGAGCCATCGCTCTTTTTGCTCCGCGGTGCCGTAGCGGGCGAGCACTTCCATGTTGCCGGTGTCCGGCGCCGAGCAGTTGAACACCTCAGAAGAAATAAAACTGCGCCCCATGATCTCGGCCAGAGGTGCATATTCGAGATTCGTCAACCCCGCCCCATGCTCCCGATCCGGCAGGAACAGATTCCACAGGCCCGCGGCGCGGGCTTTGGGCTTGAGTTCCTCAATCACGGCCGGCGGCGACCAGCGGTTGCGCTCGATCTCATCGTGGTAGCGCTGCTCATTTGGATAAATGTGCTCATCCATGAAGACCTGCAAGCGCCGTTGCAGGTCCTTCACTTTGCTGCTGAACGAGAAATCCATGTCTGCCGCCTGTCTCCTATTTACCCGTGAAAGCAGCGGGGCGCTTCTGCACAAAGTGCGCGACACCCTCTTTGAAATCCTCTGTGCGGAAACACGCGATCATCTCGCGCACGGAAATGTCGAATGCTTCCGCGAGCGGTTGCGACATGGCCTCGTATACTTGGCGCTTGATTATGCGCAACGACCGCGGGCTCACCGCGGAAGCCAGCTCTTGGGCAGTCTCTTGGGTTTTTTCGAGAAAGGTTTCATGAGGGAAAACTCGATTCACCAACCCCATGCGCAGTGCTTCGGGGGCATCGATAGTCCGGGCAGAAAACAGCAGGTCGAGCGCGTTTGCAATTCCAACGATCCGAGGCAACATCCAGGCCATTCCATACTCGGCAATCAGCCCGCGCCGCGCGAATGTGGTGCTGAAGCGGCTCGCGTCTGAGGCCAGCCGCAGATCGCAATAGAGAGCGATAACCAAACCAAGGCCGACTACCGGTCCGTTGATGGCGGCAATCACCGGCTTCCCGATCGCCGGGAAATAGGAGTATTTCTTCTGAAAATCCGGAGCCGCGCCTTCACGGCGGTTGGCGCCATCGCGCAAAACCTGCTCGCGGCCGCGGTCATCCAAATCCCGGGAATCCAAGCCGCGTTCCGCCACCGCGCTCAGGAGCGACATGTCAGCGCCCGCGCAAAAGCCCCGCCCGGCGCCTGTCAATACGATCACGCGGACCTCGTCGTCCCGCTCGGCGTTCTCCATTTGCGAACGCACTTCGCTTTCCATCAGCGCCGTCCAGGCGTTGAGTTTGTCCGGGCGATTCAAAGTAATCGTGGCCACTCGATTGGCTACGTTATAGAGCGTCTCCTGAGTTGGCATGACGCGCGATTATATAGAATCAGCTTGCGTTAGTCACTATCATGTCATAGCGACTATCGAGATGGCCAAGAGATCAGTCGAGTATGCGTCAATTAATTACGCGCAAGCCGCTGACCTTCTTCAGTCGGAACCAGATCATGGCAATCTCCGCAGCATTCGAATGACCAGGGTTTGAGCGCTTCTTCGTCAGGTCGATGTCGCTCCCGATGCCGCTGGGGATCTGAACAAGTTTTGCCAAGGATGCCCGTAGCAAGGGAACTGGTTGTGCGTTTGCGCGCGGTAATCAGACGTGCGTCCCGCTTCAATTCGGAGGGTGGACACAGGTCAGCGATCTCGCTGAACATCTGGTCTCTGCCGGTAAACACCCCGAATGCCCCCCGCTGCAGTTGAAAGCTACGGTCCCACGTAAATATTCCATTGAATGGAGTCAATTTGTCCGGCCACTCGACAATTGCTCAATCCGAGCGGAATAAAACGCTAAAAAGTCCGTTATCAATATTGCAACCTCCGCGCAAATCTCAGATGGGGTACGGTGATGGTGAATCCTTTCGATCTCAAGACGGCGCTTTTCGCGAAACATGCACAACATGTGGTGCTAATCCACTTTCCAATCGCCCTGTTCATCACGGCGGTGGCTTTCGACCTTATCGCGCAATGGACGAAACAACGCGGCTTGGCAACGGCGGCCTACTACAACTTGCTGGCGGCGGCGATTTCAACGCTGCCGGTTCTCGCCACTGGGCTACTCGCGTGGCAGTTCCAACTCGAGGGAAAGAAGCTGAAGGGAATTCTTTTGCTGCACCTGGTACTCGCGTGCGTCTCGAGCGTGATGATATGGCTGGTGTGGTGGATACATGTCCGCGCCCGAAAGCGGACTGTATATCTGCCAAGCTACCGTCTGGCGGTTGAACTTCTGGCAGTCGGTCTCGTTGCGTTGACGGGACACTTGGGCGGCTTTTTGAGCGGTGTGAATCTCCCTGGTTAAGGGTGCTCCGAAGAGATCTTGCTCGGGAATAGATATAAGAACATGGCAACGCATCGGGTAATAGGAAAGAGTCATCTATGCCGGCAAATAGGGAAGTCACATCGTAGACATCCCCGAAACACGGGGCGAGGTCGAGTTCTTGGAATTCCTTTCGCGGAAGCGAGCCTTCGGAGATCGGGATCGTGAAATAGCGTGTTCCAACGCCAGTGCTTTGGAGCACGGAATCAGAAGTGCGCTACAGACAGTGATGCCGTTGTAGCTCGCGCTTGCTTGGTGGTTGGCAAGGTGATGAAGGTCGACTTCTCGGTTCCGCTAACTTGCTCCACATTCCACCACGTGCACACACTGTAAATCGGCAAACGAAAATGTTATCTAGGCTCCTTCTAGCAGCAGAAACTCTAAAGCTAATATTCCTAGCGGTTTTGCGCATAGCCGTCTCGCGTCGTACAAGGCCCACAATATTTAAAACCTTACACCCTTCAACGCCTCAAGCCAGCCCGAAAATACAGCATGAACGACCGAAGAGCGCTTCCTGAGATCCTACATAGCTTTTACTACTCGCAGATAATCCGCAGACAAATAGCAGACAACTAACGACTCATCCGCGAAGATGCCTGGAATAAATGCTTGGTTAGTTACCAACACTGACAGACATTCGGTTCGAGCCGGGAGACACAGGGCGACAATGCCGTTCAGACAATCGTGGGAGTTTTTGAGCACCCCTTCGTTTTCATGTGGAATAAAACCGACTCCGTCCAGTTATCAACTGTGAACGCTGCAAAAACAACGGAGGCCAGATGACGGACAAAAACAAAGATCTTATCGATCAGAAATTGCAAGACCTCAACAACGACGGCGTCGATCGTCGGGGATTTCTGAAGTGTATGGCTTGGGCGGGTACAGGCCTGATCTGGACGATGAGCGGTGGCATTCCATCGTCTCGGGCATTCGCCAAGACCGCGCATCGAAGAGGTGACAGTGGCGGCGATTTCACCTTTGTGCAGATTAGCGACAGCCACATCGGCTTTAACAAGCCGGCGAACCCCGACGTCACTGCCACTCTGCAGACTGCGATTAACAAGATCAACGCGATGCCTCACAAGCCGGACTTCATCATTCACACCGGTGATCTGAGCCAGCTCTCCAAGCCGAGTGAGTTCGACACGCTGGATCAGGTATTAAAAGGAGCCTCCGCGAAGCAAATCTACTTTGTACCGGGTGAGCATGACATGTTGACCGACAACGGCGAGCAATACCTTCAGCGCTACGGGAAGGGTACAAAAGGATCAGGCTGGTCCAGTTTCGATCACAAGGGTGTGCATTTCGTCGGTCTCGTGAATGTGGCCAATTTGAAAGCGGGAGGCATGGGGTCGCTCGGTCACGAACAGCTGGAATGGCTAGAGGCCGATCTCAAAGGCCGTTCGGCCAGCACTCCAATTGTGCTCTTTGCTCACATTCCACTGTGGACCATCTATCCAGATTGGGGATGGGGAACCGATGACAGCGAGCAAGCCTTGTCTTACGTCAAGCGCTTCGGTTCCGTAACGGTGTTGAACGGCCACATCCACCAGATCATGCAAAAAGTCGAAGGGAAGGTTTCGTTCCACACGGCGATGTCGACCGCTTTTCCTCAACCTGCGCCGGGAACAGCTCCTTCAGCCGGACCGATGAAGGTCCCAGCTGATCAGTTGCAGCGGGTGTTAGGAATCACCGATGTGAACTACCTGGTGAGCGGTCGCAGCCTTGCCGTCGTCGATTCGCCACTCGGGGACTCGGGCTCTCCGCCTTCCGGGAATGGCGGTACTGGAGGCAGCTAACTCAACCCTTGCACGGATCGCCGGAGGGCGGGGCCCTCAACAAATGGAAATCATGGAAGAAAATCAAATTACAAAGGAAACAAAAAAATGAAAGGGAACAGTATTTGGTTTGCAAGCTTTACAGCTTCGGTAATCATTGCGATGGTACTGCTCGTTGCGGGATCACCGAGCGTTACGGCGAATGATCAACCCTCCGCGGCAAACGCGGCCGTGAACATCGATAACTTCGTTTTTGGACCACCGACGATCACGGTACCCGTCGGAGCAACAGTTACGTGGACAAACAAAGACGACATCCCCCACACCTCGGTTAGTACAGACGGTGTTTTCAAATCCAAGGTGCTCGATACGGATGAAAAATTCTCCTACACCTTTACCAAGGCGGGTACGTATCCCTACTACTGCACGATTCATCCGAAGATGACGGGCAAGGTCGTGGTGCAGTGAGCTCAGGTTGCTAGGCGGCGTGTAACGGAAACGGCCCTCGGTAGCGACCGGATCTGTCGCCGCCGCAAGTCCTAGTCGCGAAAAGTTCGTACGGTGTGTACGGTATGGTACGGAAGACTAATTCTTGCCAAGCTAGTTGGACTGAGGTGCCGCTTCGCCATAAGAAAGGCACCCATGGAAAACAATCGCGTGAACGAACTACGAGCCGAACTTGATCAGCTACTTAAAAAGCAAGCTGAGGTCCTGGAATCACGAACCTCCGGCACAGCAAATGACACCCAGCTTCTCGAATACGAGATCAGGCAAGAAATCGTTCACGAAATCTGCAATCAACTCGCCAACTCAGTTGCGGAGTAGCGATCACGCTGCCGCCGATACTTGTGCAGAAAACAGCAGATCACGGATCGGGTGAGGAACGGTGGAATTGCAAAATAGCGAGGGCTCCTCGATTGCGTTGGTTGGGGAACCGGTTCTGAATCGTGTTCTTGTTTCTTACGCAGCGCGTCTTCTTCGCCCGCCAGTTAGTCCATCAATGGGGGCGAATAAATAACGTAGTTCGAGCAGGCGCTTGACGATCTGTAGCAGGTTCGCGGGCGACTCGTTCTTGGACACGAATGCATCGACCCAAGTCAGAGCCATCTCTGGTAGTCCCTCATCTGCGGACAACAGAGCGATTGGAATATCAGGTTGGTTAGCCTTCATGTGCTCTGCGACGACATCCCCGCTCATTCCTGGCATGTGGTAATCGAGTAGCACTAAATCAACGGGATTACAGGCAAATAGTTGCAAAGCTTCTGCTCCGCCGGTGGCGATCAGAACCTTTAACCCAGCTTCCTCCAACAGCATCTTGCGACCCTCAAGTCCACTCCGTTGATCATCGACACATAGAACTAGCGGTCTTCTGGACATCGCACTCCTCCAATTTGTCGCCGGACAAGAAGATGACTACCTGCACTTTGCGTTGTTTCCGGAGCAGCGCTTCTACCTCCCAAGCACGATCTATACCAAACTCGCAAAGCGCGGTACAGGAGAGCCTTAGGCCTGCTTGCAACTTGCGGGTTGTAAAGACGAGCCTGTAATGACGGAAGCAAGCATGTAAGAACATCGAGTGGCGGCTCGTTCTACGGTATCGGTCAGTGGCAACCAAGGCCTAGAAATCCGCTAGTGACTGGCATGGCGGGTTTTAAGCAGCAAACGTGCGTCCCAGGGTTACGCACGGTCAAAAGACCCTTGTCTGCGCGCAAGGTGTTAAGCCGCCATGCCATATTTCGTTAGGTTTCAGGAGAAGCCAAGAATTGATGGGTCGAAACATTAGTCCGAACCACTCCCATGGGGAGTAGAATGCCCGCACGTTTCCAATTCCTTGCCCCTGAAGGCCAAAAAAATGATGATCCAGTTCTTGCTGTTCGTGATGGCAGTTCTGCTTCTTTCGATTTTCTGGGAACTTTCGAAGATTAACAACCGGCTCAAGTCGCTTCTTACGCAAACAAAACAGGATCATCACTGGGCGAAGAAAGAGGCCGCATGACATCTGGAAGCAGCCATTCGGCTCAAATTTCCCGGCAGTCCTGATGCTCAAACGTGAGCAGTCCGGCTTGTGCGTTCTGATCATTGCCGCAGACGCCCCAGTCTAGGCGAATCGTCGCCCTTCAGTGTGTGGAAACCACTGGAGCAGTCGCTCACCGCCAATCGGGTGCGCCTGTGTTTAGTGCTTAAAGTCGCTCGGTCTCCGCTCGCAGACCGATGTGATGCGGTGCCCCCAACTCGCCCGAAAGACCCTCAGATGCCGACGGGATGGAACGGCAAGTCGACATGCGTCTAGAAATCGAAGCCAGAAGCCGCGTCTATCCAGAAGCTCGATATCAGCCGGCGGTCACCGTTTGTCCACATCCTTCTCCGAACCGGCTACTGGGGGACTAACCCCGAACGATTGTTTCCAGTAGTCTCGCACACCCGGGGACAACGTTTGTATTCGGGCAAGAAATGCCGTGACTTTCCATGTGTCCTGGTCGCTCAGAGTTTTATTCCAGGCTGGCATGCCGGTGTAACGAACCCCACTGCGGACCGCATAATAGATATGCCATTCAGGGTCAGTTAGCGGATCAAGGATAAGCTGTGGCGCGGGCGGGTAGAACGACTTCTCCAGCGGGCTAGGCCGGTTGTCGAGCGTCCCGTGACACATGGAACAATTCATCGTGTAGACCTTCATGCCGTCGATTAGATTCTCATCTGTCGGTGGAATTGGGCTGCTTACTCGCGGTGCGTGCCGCTCCATGGAAGCGTCCAACGCGCTCATTGCAACACGACGTTCGAGTTGAGGTGGAGTCGCATCCGCATTGGTTGGCACGAGGCCCAGAGTTGCCTCCGCCAACACAAACAGACCGATCACCAACAGCGTAACAGTGATTCCAAGAATGAAATTGCGCATTTTCCCTCCGCACTTTTTTGCGATCTCAATAAGCTACTTGCGCGAGGTAGTGCCTAAATCAACCATGGAACACAGGTTGATAGGGCACCACCTGGAGCGTAAAGAATCAGGTTTACTGGCCCGAGGCTACGGGTGACGAACCAGAATCGATGGTTGCAATCTTGAGCTGGTTGTTTTCCAGTGCGCCGACGACACGCACCTCCATGCCTGCAAACGCTGCAGCCTTTCCTTGGTCGTCGAGCTGGTAAATCGTTCCTTTCGACGCGTCTAGTAATACGTACTTGGCGGCCAGCTGCACGCACCTGCGGGTACACGTCTGTTTATCGCGTCCCATGGTCTTATTTTCGTTCATCATTTCTTCGTGCGATTTGTTCGCGGCACAAAATGTGTCGGTGACTTCCCCAGTAAACACCTGCTTACCGCTTTGGTTGAGTTGTCCTGCCCAAAGCTGTAATGCAACCAGCGCAATGGAAAGAAAGAGTGAAACACGCACCAGACGGCTTTTCATGAATATGTCTCCAGGATTAAAGTTCGTTGCTTTTGATTTTCACAACGTATGTAGAGTTAGACACGGGCGAGGAAGGGCGAGATTCGGGCAGAATGTCATTTGATTGTTAACACTCAGTCAAGTTTCGTAAGAAGGAAGGGAGGCAGTCTGCCAGCGTTGCGATTCGATTATCAGAACGCATAATCCTCTTCCTCATTGTGTTGGAATTAATTGTGCTGGAAATACCACTATGTGACGAACGGAAACGTTCAACTGAGTCGAGCGAGGGCACAGGAGAATCGCGAGCAATGAACCTCAACCACCGCGAGAAAGCGGA
>CAWBED010000009.1:0-81038 GCA_963787685.1 uncultured Acidobacteriota bacterium | reverse complement strand
CGCTTCATCGCGGTGAGTTGAAGGCCGTTGTAATGACTGTTCTCTCCAGTGGCGAGTTGGGTTACCGCGCTGAATCGTGGATCGGTTGGTTGCATGTAGGGGAATGGCGGCAAAGCACCCCTGGCACACCGTCTGGTATCCGTTCACTTGGGTTAGATAGGGCTGGTTTACAGCGCGCGTTCCCACATATCGTGCCAGCAAACTCGCGGTGGTTCCGAATTGACGTTCAATCCCCAGCTCCACTCCATGAAGTACGGCGCATGGAGAGTGCCAGTGGGCACCGCTGTGATAGCGACGGGTGGAAGACACGTCGCGGGATCTGCCTGCGGTGATGCGCACGAAACTGGCCCTGGGGAAATCCTGAGACTGAATCGCTGATTAGCAGCGGCCGTTGCGTCCACTGCGCTGTTGGGCACTCCCGGCGCGATGGTGGTACCGCCGACTGTACCTAGCAGCCCCCCTTGGAACGTTTTGTCATAAGGAGGATTGGTGCCAATCAGGTCGGCTACACTGCCCGGCAAAATATCGCTGAAGATCCCGAAACCGGCTCGCAGCACAGATTTTGGCTCGAACTGCCATGCGATCGCTGTCCGCGGCTGAAAAATGGCCACCGGTGTGGACGAAAACAGATTGCCGAGATGAGTCTGGATGGCCGCATTGAGCGGTTGGTTCACATCATGCGAGACCGAACTGAAGGAACCATTCAGACGTGCGATCTGGTCGTGTGGATTGAGCGGATTCGAGTTGAAGGTGTCGCGCACGCCGAACGTCCAGGTAAGCTTTCGGGTCACTTTCCACGTGTCTTGGGCATATAAATCGAGATTGAGGAAGCGGAATGGTTCGTTCGCCGACAGGGGAAAAGTCTGGGTTGCAGTAGATGCCACTCCATAGACGAATTGCGGCAACGTCGTATAGGCCACGGTTGGAACTGTGCCCTGCCCGAAGTCATAGTCATTCAAGCGAAAGATTCGGGTGTTCGTGCCAAACCGGAGTTCGTGAGCGCCATGGCTCCAAGCGAGGTTGTCATTGATGAAGAAGCGAGAAGCTCGCCTGCCTTGCACCCAGGTGTTGTCGAGCCCTCCAATTGTGGTGAAGGGCGCATTGGCACCACTGCCCTGCAACACGATCGGAAATGCCGAGAGCGTCTTTTGCAAGTCGCCTGGCCCAAACAAGCTTTCGTACCAGGAAAAGGCCGGATTGAAATAGTTCACCAGGTTTTGTGAGAAGACGTGGGTGTAGCCTGATGCGAACGAGTAGAGAGGCTGAGGGGAGACCGCATCAAACGAAGAGTTGATGGGATCTGTGTAGGCAGCTTGTACGCCCGTGTCCGCCTGAAAACGAAACCAGGCCGTGTCTTTCTGATTGATGTTGTAGTCGATGCGGACCGTCTGTACCTGTTCGTGGTCATCGCTGGAATGCGACACGCTCTGCCGGTTCGCGCAACCGTTTCCGTTCGGTGGACTGCCTGAAGGCGTCGTGCCGTCCGAGTTCAAAGGACACCCGAGCACCGCGAGAGGCGTGCCATTGGTGTTTCCGTACAGGGAAAACATCTTCTGATAGAACGGGACCAGATTGCGGCGCCGGCGTATAGGTCGATCCGGTTACGGAGTCCGTTCCACCCAGCGGGAGTTGCTGCAGCACGTAGTGCTGGAATGCTGCGCTGGGAACCGTCGTGGGCGTCACGATGGGAAGCGCGATCCGAACCCATTCGCTGTCGAAGAAAAAGAACAGTTTGTCGTGCGACAACCGGCCCTCCCAGACTGCCCCCAAAGTGATTTACGGTCGCTCCGGGCTTGTGATTCCCCGGCGTCGCGTTGGTAAAGTAGTTCGCTGCATTCAGCCGAGCACCATTCCACAGTTCATAGAGATTCCCGTGAAACTGATTCGAGCCCGACTTGGTGACATAGTTGACCTGGGATGCTCCATACCGTCCTTGATCCACAGCATAGGAGAGAGTATTGACGGTCACCTCTGAGATGGAATTCAGCCCCAGCACGAGATTGGTGGAGAGGCCGCTGTTAAGGTTGGTGAGCGGGTCATTGGTTTCCAGTCCGTCAACGATATAGCCGTTTGAGAGTGCAGGCAGGCCGTTGAATTCCACGTTGCCGTACCCGTTCGTGCCGCCAACGAAATCGTTGCCGCTGCCCGCGGTATTGATCAGGGCGCCCGGAGCAAACTGCAATGGGTAGGTGAGATCGCCGCCTGGATTGGGCAGATCCTCCAGGGCGGGGGCATTCAAGGTGGTGGATGTGTTGGCGTTCTCCGGATTGAGGATAGGAGCCTCGCTGCTGACCTCCACCGTCTCACGGGATCGGGCTACACCAAGGGTGAAATCCACGGTTTGCTTTTGGCCCAGGCCCGAAACAACATTACTATTTTGCCGTGGCTCGAAGCCTGGGGCTTCCACCTTGACCGAGTAAGTACCCGGCTTTAGTTGGGGGAAGTTGAATCGGCCCGAGTCATCGGTCTTGGCGCTGCGTCTCAGTCCGGTCTCTGAGTTTGTGATCGTCACAATGGCGCCAGCCACGACGGCGTTGGTTGCGTCCCGCACCTGGCCAACAATAGCACTGGTGGTTTCGCCTTGTGCCAGCGCTTTCGCTGGAACAAGACACGCCACCGTCAGCATAAAACAAGCAAAGTGCACTGCCCGCGCCATGAATACCCCACTCGTTTGCCTCAATGCGGAAATGTATCCCCAATAGGATCTGTTAACCAGAGATTATTGAATGAAGTTAACCACAGTTAACACGAAGAAGCAAGGGCCTAAAGGGCGGGACTGAGGAATCTCGGTTGCGCCCGAATCACGTAGTGCTTTTTCGGACCGACGCCGGGATGAGTGCTCAAGGCTGAAAGAAGGTGTGAGGCGTCGCGTTCGGAAAAGCCGTCAGAAGGAAGCCGCTGGCGCGGCGGACGCGGTACTTATGCAAATTGAATGGAGCAAGAGAGGTTTGTAGAAGTTGTCGGAGTGGTCGAGGTCCGTGGCGGAGGAGCCGACGCGCATGGGCAAGGGCGAAGTGGTGCTTGAAGCGAAACCTATTCTGGGGCATGAGGAAGGTGTCGAGCGGCGACGGAGACACACTTCCGCGGAGCGCGCTGAAGCGCGCCAGCAGTTGGGGTTGTGGGCGAGTGATTTCATGCAGCTGTGACCAGGAGCGGTGGAGAACGAAGTTGGAGTTGTGCCGCGGTGAATCGTTCGACGACGGCCATCGGTCCGCCGCACTTGGGACAGCGCCACAGCGGGTGCGCTGTAGGAGCGGTCGAGGTTTCCGATTCGTTTTTCGGTGGAGTGGCGTGAAGAGCGGCGAAGCACTGTGGCAGCAGGGCGGCGCGCCTTCGGTTGGCGAGGAAGCCGAAGTGGCGGATGCGGACGAAGCCCTTGGGGAGCAGGTGAAGTAGGAAGCGACGGAGAAACTCATCGCGCGAGACGGTCATCACTTTCTGCCGATTGTGGTCGGCAGAGTCACGCCAGCGAAAGGTAACCTGTCCGTCCACCAATGCGAGCAAGCGATGGTTGGAGATGGCGACGCGGTGGGTATAGCGGCCGAGATACTGCAGCACGTACTCGGGTCCGCCGAAGGGTGGTTTGGAGTAGACGATCCAATCTTTGCGGAAGAGCGACGCAGCCAGGCAGCGAAGAACTTGGGATGGGTGAGCGGTGCGAGTTCTCCGGCCAGGTGCAGCTGACGGCGTTCGAAGGCGACTTCAGGCCGGCGACGAACTTGCCGCGAACACGCGCCGCAGTACGGCAATGGGAAGGAAGAAGCGTGGGTGGGATCGAATCCAGCGGGCGTGATCGCGGGAGAGTCCGCCGCGGGAACGACACAGTGGACATGAGGATGAAGTTGGAGTTTCTGGTTCCAGGTTGAAGCACGCTGAAGAAGCCGATCTCGGCTCCGAGATGAGCGGGATTGCGCGCGACTTCTAGCAGAGTTTCGGCGCTGGCCCGGAGCAGCAAACCGTAGATGACCTTCTTGTTCTGCAGAGCCAACGCAGCCAGTTGCGGCGGCAGAGTGAAGACGACGTGGACGTAGGGCGTGGGCAGCAGTTCACGACGACGCGCCGCGATCCAGCGTTCCCGCGCACCGGTCTGACACTTTGGGCAGTGCCGGTTGCGACAGCTGTTGTAGGAGATGGTGGCACGATGTCCGCAGCCGGTGCACTCATCGATATGGCCGCCGAGGCAGCAGTGCGACAGCGCGCGATGGCCCGCAGGACTCTTGAGGTGGGTCCAGCGGAGCCACGAACGGTTTCGCTCGATGAAGTCTGTACCTGCGCTGCGAATGATGTCGGCCACCTCGAACTGTGGCCGACTCATTTACTCCTCCTCGGATGACCTGCCTTTCTTCAGCACCAGCGCATCCAGCGGACTGGGCGTGGCATGCAAGTGCCGTTGCGAGAGGTGGAGATAGCGAGCGGTTTCTTTCAGATCGTGATGGCCTAACAGGATCTGGATGGTGTGCAGGTCGGCGCCGGCTTCGAGCAAGTGAGTGGCGAAGCAGTGGCGGAGCACGTGGGGATAGACACGTTTCTTGATCCCGGCGCAGCGAGCGGCTGCGGCGCAGGCATGGTAGGGAGTCTTGGTATCGGTGGGGTGATCGCCGCTGTGCCAGCGGTTGCCGGGAAATAACCAGACGGACTTTTTGCGCAAGCGTCGCCAGTGAGCGCGTAGTTCCTCGAGCAGGACGGGCTGAGCATCACGTCGCGGTCTTGCCCGCCTTTGCCGCCTTGAATGTGCACGACCATTCGTCGGCTATCGATGTCGCTGACCTTCAGGCGCGTGAGCTCGGCGCGGCGCACGCCGGTGCCGTAGAGGGTCATCAAAATGGTGCGATAGAAGGGAGTCGGCGCAGCCTCGATGAGCTGTGCTACTTCTTCCTGACTGAGAATGGTGGGTAGGCGATAGCGCTTCTTGGGATAGGGAGTGTCGGCAATGCTCCAGGACCTCTTGAGCGTCTGGATGTAGAGGAAACGCAGGGCGCAGAGATGGTTGGTCACCGAACCGGGCGTCAGTTTGTGCACGGTGAAGAGTTGGGCTTGGTACTCGCGGATGTGCTGCGGTCCCAGGCGATCGGGCGAGCGGTGGAAGTGCTGGCGAACCGCTCGATGAAGCGAATGTAACGCTGTGTGGTAGCCTCTGAGTAATGACGTCGCTGGAGTTCCTCCAGCATCATTTTGCGTAGATGGGTCACAGGGACACCTCCTTGTGACCCACAATTTATCTGAGCCGAAAATCAGGACTGCCGACATCACCCACGCGGCAGCGTCCGCCGCGCCAGCGGCTTCGTTCTGACGGGCAACCCGGAAGTTATCAGCTCGCCGGTCCGGTTAGTACCGGCAAACGGGCTTCTCGGAAGTGAAAGAATGCATTCCCAGTCCGACCGCGAAACCAGGTCAAGAAGAATTCTTCCGCGCTTTGGGCCAGCGAATCCGAGCATTACGTTTAGAGGAAGGCTACAGCCAAGAAGACATGATCAGTTTCGGCTTTTCAGCTCGTCACTGGCAGCAGATTGAGGCAGGAAGGCCAATTACGCTAACGACTGTTCTCCGGATTTGCGACACTTTCAAAATCACTCCCGAACGTCTCGTGAAGAACCTCTACCATCCAAAATAAAATGCAATTGATTGCACCTGACTTAAGGCTTCATCCGGCGTCCGTTTTGTGGACCACTTGATTGCTTGTTCCCGCCGCTTTGAGGGCGATCCTGCACATCTTCGGCACCCCGACCTGCCAGATGATTCGTAAATCGGCTAACCGACAGTCAGCCGGTGGTTTTTTGCCAGTCGTCTCTGCTGCCGGGATGAATCCTGCACACAGTTGGCACACCATGCTTGTTAGTGAACGTAGGCCCGGTCCTCGTACCCGATTCGTCATGTCCATCGCAGCCTACGATCATCGCATTGTATAGAGACATGTTCGCATACAAAGACGTGGTTCTAGTTGGAAGGGATCGCAAAACGTATATTCTGCAATACGAAAACTTGCACTGCCAGCCGGACCAGCGCGCATATGTGCTAATTGGTATTCACCCCGTTCCGGGTCAGTGGAGCAATGCTCTCTTGTCGCAAGGCGTAGTGTTGCAAGAGCATTGATCCGCCTGAGTTAAGCTCTCACCGCTATTGATCCTTCCAGGGCGAAGACTTCCTACCATCCTCAATTAAGTTCGCCGAGCGCAGCACAGCTGAACGCA
This sequence comes from uncultured Acidobacteriota bacterium, assembly GCA_963787685.1. Classification (GTDB taxonomy): domain Bacteria; phylum Acidobacteriota; class Terriglobia; order Terriglobales; family Acidobacteriaceae; genus Sulfotelmatobacter. The sequence continues at coordinate 74,850 of CAWBED010000009.1, read as the reverse complement.
AATGCGGACACCATACGGACACAGCGTCAGAGTCTTGCGCGCTCCGAGTTTAGAGCAAACCCTTATAACCCGCATGAATACTGTCTATGAGTGGTGAGCGCGGAAGGAATCGAACCTTCAACCTACTGATTAAGAGTCAGTTGCTCTGCCAATTGAGCTACGCGCCCTAACTTTTTAGTGTCATCGACCTACGTGAAGCCGATGGAGCCGCACCGCCTGGAACTTTCACTAAACTTTCACACCGCTTAGTGCAACCTGCCGCATGGCATCGGCCACGTCGTCCGTGCTCGCGATGTGGTTGCGGTCGGATACTGCCCGCGTCTTGTGGCCGCCTGTGGCCGCCTATTTTGACGCGACTCGTTCCGGCACCCTTGGAGTCCACGAGATTCCGGTCGGCAGACCGGCGGAGATCGTGAACGATGAGGCCTTCATATTTATATCATGGGAAACCGGCTTCACCCTCGGGCGTGATCCGCTTGCGTGTCCCGAGCCAGCAGCCACCTCAGACTTTCTGCCATTCAGTTCGCAGATTTGTGCCCGAGAAAACCTTCCCGCTTTTCAGTCAGCAGAAATTCAGCAACCTGTGCTCTTTCTGGGTGTGGGGGAAGATAACGGCATGGATCCTTTCGATTGAATCGTTGCTCCGCGAGTGGATAGAGCGCGTAGCGCTCGTCCCACGAGATTCCACGATAGCGTCACGATCGCCGCAGTCGCGATCCACAGGTCGAACCGTGCATGCTCGATAGCGAACTCGATGAGCGCGGCGAAGAGGATTGAAAGAGAAGCTATCCGTTTCATAATGCAGGTCCAGATTCAGAAGATCCGACGCGCGCAGCCGGAATTTTCTTAACATCTTTCCTTTATTGCTGCCAGCCACCGCCAAGGGCCTCGTAAAGCTGCACGAGCGCCAAACGCTCGTTGAGCTGGGCTTGTACCAGGTTGATTTCCGCTGAGAAGTAATTCGTTTCGCTGGTCAACACTTGGAGGTAACTCGCGCCGCCATTCTTATAGAGAACCTCGGACAGTCTGTCGGTCTGCTGGGCCGCTTGTGTGAGCAATTCCTGTTGTTCCCGGAACTCACGGTCTTTTTGAGACGCAACCACTGAATTGGAAACTTGTTCAAAGGCATTTTGGACGGTTTGCTGATAAGAGACCGCTGTTTCCTGCCAGTTCGCGCGTGCGAGCCTGAGTTGAGACCGGAGCGCCCCACCCTGGAAGACAGGCTGACTTACGTTGAAGGCCGCGTACCAAGTCTCCGAGGGCGCTGTGATGAACTGGTGCAAGGCGTTGCTCTCCAGCCCGCCGAGTCCGGTCAGCGACAGATTTGGAAAAAACGCAGCCTTTGCGACGCCGATTTGTGCATTGGCCGCGACAACGTTCTCTTCGGCCTGGCGGATGTCCGGCCGGCGCTCGAGTAATTCCGAGGGAAGGCCGGCCGGAACGTTCAGGGGGACTGGCTGTTCGGTAAGCGCGCGTCCGCGAGGAATGGATTGTGGATTCTCACCAAGCAGAACGCTAAGCACGTTTTCCTGCTGTTGAATCTGCCGCTCGAGATCTGGAATCGTTTCCGAGGCGGTATACACAAGTTGCTCGGCTTGACTCACGTCTAGCCCCGAGGCTCCGCCATGACTCTCAAGGAACTGAGTTAACTTAAGGGATTGTTGTCGCGATGCCAGCGTGCTTTTCGAGATTTCGAGTTCGCTGTCGAGCGCGCGAAGCTGGAAATAAGCCGTCGCTACATTAGCAACCAGCGAAGAAATTACTGTTCGCTGACCCCATTCGGTCGCCAGTAATTGGGCACGAGCCGCCTCGGTTTGCCGACGGTACTTTCCCCAGAAGTCCAGATTCCAGATCACCGACAGGTTCAGTTCGCCACCATTCACCTGATATGCGGGAAATAGCTTTGTAACCTTCGCATTTTGCTCGCTGAAAACGTCCGCCCCTACGCTCGCCGAAGGGAGCTGATTGGCGCGAGTAATGCCAACTTGCGCCTGGGCTTCGAGAACGCGGGCGGCGGCGATGCGCACATCATAATTCTGTGCGATGGCGGTGTGGATCAACTGCGTGAGCACCGGATCCTGATAAACCTGCCACCATTGCTCGTTGCCCAGCGACGAGGCTTGGGCGGCCTGTTCTGGAGCTGGTGCACGATATTGCTGCGGCACATCCACAGTCGGCCGCTTGTATTTCGGACCCATCATGCAGCCGGCTTCCAGAACCAGCACGGCTAGAATTCCTACGAGTGCAGTGTTCTTCATAATTCAGTCCCCTTGACTGGGCGCCGCGGCGGGTGTGAGTGGCAGTGCTTTTCGTCGCTCTGCGCCGGAGAATTTTTCAACTACGTAGAAGATCGCGGGAACAAAGAACCTGCCGATAAAGGTCTCGGCAATCATTCCTCCGATGACCGCCGTGCCCATAATCTGACGTGCTACCGAACCTGCTCCGGATGCTGTCCAAAGCGGTACGCAGCCGAGAATAAAGGCAAGCGCGGTCATCATGAGGGGCCGGAAGCGAAGCCTCGCCGCGGAAAGTGCGGCATCCACCAGGGACATGCCGCGTTTTTCATAGTCTTCCTTTGCAAATGCGACGATCAGAATTGAGTTTTTCGCGGCCAGGCCGATGAGCATTACCAGGCCGATCTGAGCGTACACATCGTTCTCGATTTGAACCATGTACGCAGGCGAAAACCAGCCGAGCACCTCTCGACGCAGCCACAACGTGGCCAAGGCGCCGAATACTGCGACTGGCGTGCTGAGCAGCACGCTGAAAGGCACGGTCCAGCTTTCATAAAGCGCTGCCAAAATCAGGAAAACGAACAGCAGCGAGAATCCAAAGATGACGGAAGATGAAATTCCTTCGCGTGCTTTTTGCTCCTGGTAAGACATGCCGATGTAGTCAAAGCCCATCTCGCGCGGCATGGTTTGCCTGAAAACATCTTCTAAGGCTGCCGTTGCCTGATCGGAACTGTAACCGGGCGCGGCGGTTGCATTGATCTGTGCGGAACGGTACTCGTTGTAGCGCATCGTGAACTCGGGGCCGTACCGCGTCTCGAAGTTTGCCAGGGCAGTAAGAGGCACGGTTTGCCCCTGGCTATTTCGGACATAGAATTGTCCGAGATCGTTGGTCGTTGCCCGATAAGGCGCTTCAGCCTCCACATACACCTGCCAGGTACGGCCGAAATCGTTGTAGTAGTTGACAAACAATCCGCCCATGTACGCTTGAATGGTGCTGTAGACATCCGACAAGCTCACACCCTGCTTCAACACCTTGTCCTTGTCCACATTGATGAATTGTTGCGGTACGCTCGGGATAAAGGTAGTGAAGACGGAGGCGAGTTCTGGGCGCTTGCGAGCGGCCGCCAGAAACTTGGTCAGGTTATCGGAAAGAAACTGGACATCCTTTCCAGCACGGTCCTCGAGAACAAACGTCACGCCGCCGGCTGTACCGACGCCGGGAATCGCCGGTGGCGAAAAACTAAAGACCGTCCCTTCCGGCAGGCCGTGAAGTTCCTGATTTAAATGCGCCTTGATGGCCTGATATTGTTCGGCCTGGGTTTTGCGGTTCTCCCAGGGCTTGAGCGTTACAAAGAAGAATGCGTTATACGAAGTCCGGGTGAAACTGAGCAAACTGAAACCAATGACGCTTGTGGTGTACTGAACGCCCGGAGTCTTTGCGAGCATCGCTTCTACTTGTTTCGCAGCCTCGCCTGTACGTTCCATGGATGCCGCATTGGGCAGTTGCATGTTGATATAGAGGTAGCCCTGGTCCTCATCCGGCATGAAGCTGGTCGGCAGGTGTTTGCTAAAAAGCCAAGCTGCACCACCGGCGACGACTAGGAGGACCATTACCACAGCCGCCTTCCGAATCAAGTCTCCCGACCAGCGGACAAAGCTGTCTGTGGAGCGATCCCAATACTTGTTGAACCAGCCAAATAATTTTCCCAGCGGTCCGCGGGTCTCCCTCTTTGGCTTGAGCAGAAGCGACGCCAGCGCCGGGCTGAGCGTGAGAGCGTTAAACGCGGAAAGGATCACGGAAATCGCGATGGTCACGGCAAATTGCTGATACAGCCTGCCGGTGATGCCGGGGATGAAAGCTGTAGGCACGAACACCGAAGCTAAGACCAAAGCGATACCGACCACGGGGCCGGATAGTTCGTCCATAGCTTTTCCTGCCGCATCCTTCGGACTCAGCCCTTCCTCGATGTGGTGCTGCACCCCCTCGACAACCACGATGGCGTCGTCCACCACCAATCCAATCGCAAGCACCAAACCGAACATCGACAGCGTGTTGATCGAGAATCCGAACAGCGGGAAGATAACGAATGTCCCGATCAGCGAGACGGGCACGGCGAGCATCGGGATAAGAGTGGCGCGCCAGTCCTGCAGGAAGAGATAGACCACAAAAATCACTAGCACGATCGCAATCACGAGAGTCCAAAAGATTTCTTTCATTCCAGCGGTAACGGGGAGGGTCTGGTCGAGCGAAACCGCGTAGTCCATGTCCTGCGGGAAGCGCTGCTTCATCTGCGCCATGAGCTTCCGGACACCCTCGACTGTTTGAACCGCATTCGTTCCGGGCAACTGATATACGGCAATGACGGCGCTGGGCTGGCCGTTGAGGCGTCCGCTCAAGCTGTAGTCCTGCGTACCTAGCTCGACTCGCGCCACGTCTTTGACTCGAACGGTGCCCCCATTCGGCGCTTCGCGGACAATCACGTCGCCGAACTGCTCGGGCGTCTTCAGTCGCCCCTGGGCCAGCACGGCATAGGTGAATTTCTGGTCGTTCGGAGCTGGCTCGCCTCCGACCTGTCCAGCCGGATTCACGGTGTTCTGAGCCTGAAGAGCGTTAGAAATGTCCGGGACGGTGATTCCGAGTTTGGCCATTTGGTCGGGCTTCACCCATAACCTGATGGCATACTGGCCGGCGCCAAAGACCTGTGTTTGACCGACGCCGTACAAGCGAGCAATCGGATCGTTGAGGTTGATGTAGGCGTAGTTAGCCAAGTAAGTCGCATCGCGAGACCCATGCGGCGAGTACAAGGCGATCAGCATGAGCGGAGCGGTGGTCGACTTTTTGAGGCTGATCCCGTAATTGTTCACCACGGGCGGCAACTGACCGTTGGCAAGTTGCTGGCGCGACTGGGTGAGCAGCAGATCCATGTTGGGATCGGTCTTGACATCGAAATCGGCGAACAATGTCGTCGATTGATTGGCGGTAACGTTTAGGGAGTACATGTAAGACATGTTGTCCACACCGTTGACCTGCTGTTCGATGGGTGTGGCGACCGCTTGCTCCAGGGTTAGCGCGTCTGCACCGGGATAGTTGGCTTGCAACCTGATTTCAGGCGGAGCAATCTGTGGAAACTGGGCTACCGGCAAGGTCGCGATCGAGATTGCGCCGACGATGACCGTGAGGAGTGCAATCACGATCGCGACAATGGGCCGTCGAATAAAAAAGTGCGCCATGGCTTAACGGGCCTCCATTTCCTTTTCTTTGTAAGGAGTGGGATTCACTGGTTGGCCGTCTTTGACTTTGTCCCCGCCAACAACGGCTACACGTTCTCCTGGATTTACGCCCGAGGTGATCGTCCAGAGCGTGCCGACGGTCGGGCCCACTTTTACTGTCCGGAGTTGCGCCCGATTGTCAGCGCCGATGACTGTCACCTGGTAGGTACCTTGCTGCTGATTCACCGCTGCCTGCGGCACCAGCAGTGCTCCCGCGATCTTTCCTGTTGGCGCCTCTACGCGCGCGTACTGGCCGGGCCGCAACAGATTTCTGGAGTTCGGAAACTCGCCGACGATTTGAATCGTCCCGGTCTGCGTATTTACTTGGCGATCGGCGAAGATGATCTTGCCGGGATGCGGGTAGGCAGTCCCATCGGCCAGGGTCAGCTGCAACGGGATTCGTGAAGCGTGCGTGATGAAGTCGACACTCCCCGGACCGCCGCCATCCGCCATGCGCAAATATTCTTGTTCGCTGATGGGGAAATAAACTTTGATCGGACTTACTTGAGAGACCGCGGTGAGGACCGTTGACGGCCCCACCAGGTTGCCCACCTGCACGGTGTTGATGCCGGCGATTCCGTCGATGAGAGAAGTGACCCTTGTGTAGCCAAGGTTTATCGTGGCTTGTTCTACTGCTGCCTGATCGGCCTCGACGGAGGCCTTCGCCGCAAGGAGTGCTTGGGTGTCGGTATCCAGTTGGCTCTGGGGAATGGCATGAGCTTCCGCTTCGGGAACGTCACGCTTCACGTTCAGCTCGGCATTCGCCTTCTGCGCCTCGGCTTGCGCCAGTTGTCCTTTGGCTTGATCGAGCACGGCCTGAAATGGACGGGGATCAATCTCGAACAGGAGCTGACCTTTTCTAACGAAGCCTCCTTCGCGATAATCCTGGCGAATCAAGTAACCGCTCACCTGAGGCTGAATCTGCGCATTGACGTACCCCTCGAGAGTTCCTACCCACTCGCCTTGAACCGGAACATCTTTTTGTGTGACTGGTGCAACTTCGACCACCGGTGGCGGAGGCGGAGCGGCGGCCCGCACCTTACTGTTGCTGCAGCCAACTGCGTTCAGTAGTAACACTGCACCAAGCAAACTTAGAGATATCCACCTCATATCACTGCCCGTAGATGGGGCCACCACACCGCTAGAGCTGGCAATTGTGAACATGCGTCCTCTCCTCACACACGCTATGAGGGCAATCCACATACCAAACGTACGAATCCGTAAAGCAATGAGATTTCACTGCCGGATGGAAAGCGGCGCTATAAACAGTCGAGGTTGTCGAAAGAGTTTCGACATTTCCAGCGCAAAGTGACGAGTTTCATGACCGATAAGCAGGAGATCTTTCGAAAGTCAGAACTGTCGAGACGAGGTCGACAGTCGACGTTCGATATTGCAACCAGAACCTGCGGAGGCTTCGATGTAAGTGTCTGGGAAGATTGGAATAAGTGCTGGGCTTGGACAGCGCATGCTTTTTACTTCCCTGCCGCTGGTCTCGCGTTGGGCGCTTTGTGCATATGCACAACTGCGCCGCCCTGCTCGAAACGAACGTCGTCCATTAACGTTTTCATCAGATAGATCCCGCGCCCGTGCGGGAGGAGCCGATTCGCCGGTGTTGTCGGATCTAGCACCGCGGCCATGTCGAATCCTTGCCCCTCGTCTTGAACCGTAAGGAAGACCTCTCCGTCCGTGGTGCAGCGGCACGCGATGCAGACGATCTTGCGAGGATCCTCTTGGTTGCCGTGCACGATGGCGTTTGCCAGAGCCTCATGGAGCGCGGTTTCAATGTTCAGTTCGCTCCCGTCAGAAGTTCGGAATCTCGCGATGAAGTGCATCAGTTGATCGACGAATGGCGAGATGATCGCGATCTGACTGGGCAGAGTCTGTCGCAATTCAACAAAAGGAACAGAACGAAATGCCGGGGACGTAAGTGAAACAGCTTGTGCGAGTGCCATGTCTCCGAACTCCAACTGGAATTTGCGTTCCAGTCACTGTGAGACAAGGCACGGCGCGTGCCAAAGTTCGTATTAGAGTAAGTGATTGAAATTCAAGGAGTGGATTAAGAAGTACTTTGCGAGTGCAGATGACTGTCGAACATGTTGAGACGTGCCGACAGACATTCGCTTTGGGCAGATCTATACAGAAAGAAAATCGGTGCTCACGAGAGCCTTGGGTGAGGAACTCGAACGTATACGGCTCAGAAGCGCAAAGGTCGGTGTGCCGATTGGAGGCCGGCCCAAGATCCACCAATCAATCTCATTTTTGGAACTTGTCAGAATCCAGCATCATCTCAAGTACAGCCAGAAGACCACGAGACAAACTAACACCGCAATGTATAAACAGACGCAGATCACAGTGCCGTTATCGTCGTTCTCCTTGGTTCTGGCGATATCGCCGCTCTGCTTACCTGAGCTCTTTGGGGTCGGCTCAAGGTAGCGAATGGCAGCATAGACTTCGTCATCGTTCAGCTCCTCGATATTCCGATCTGGCTCGGGATTTGTCAGCATAAGACGTTCTTATTGGGCATTGGAGTTTGCTACTCGCGTTCCAGTTGGTTCTTCCGCAGACTTCGAGATCGCGGCCTGAGCGCGCGTTGCATCAACCCCTTGAGTTTTTGTCGGGCACGTGCCGACTGAGCTTTCACGGTACCGCAAGGTACTTTCAAAATCCGCGCAGTTTCGCGGATCGATAAGCCGTCAATATCGCGCAGCCGAAGTGTTCTGCGCAGAGTGGGCGAGAGTTGGCTATGCAAATGAATCAAGCGTGTGCGTAACTCAGAATGTTCACATTCATCCTCGGGATTAGGTCGGTGATCTGCTAGTTGCTCCGATAGCGAATGTGTCTGAAATTCCCCGGTTGGCTCATCGAGAGACAAGTAGTCGTGACGTCGCCGCTTCCGGAGTTGCAGTAGGACACAATTGTGCACTATGGCGGTTACCCAGGTGGACATCTCTGATTGCCCCTTGAACTGATCCAGGTGCGCATAGGCAGCGAGAAGAGCATCCTGAACGGCGTCCTCCGCGTCCGCAGCATTTCCCAACATTCGATAGGCCTTTCTGTACAGTGACGCAATGCGGCTCGACAAAATGTGCCCAAAAGCCTGAGTTGTTTGCTCTCTGCTTGGGATTTCGAACGGTCCATCAGCCCCCACGTATGCATTGGTGTTTGGCACGCTATTGTCCTTCCTTTAGGTCTTCTGCCCCAGGGGCGACGGACTTGCTGTGTAAGCCCAACCGGCGTTGATTGGAACCAATCACACAGATCATCAACCTATCTTCCTCATGATTTGCAGCCAACATTAAGTCAAAAACTACGGTGCGAAAGAAACCACTTGGCCTGAGGCAGCCAGATCTTCAAGAGCATGGAAGCGAGCTTGCCGGACCTCCAAGACAGAGCAACCGAGAAGGACGGCGCATTCGTGGTGCGAATATTTCTCCAGCACCGACATTACAAAAACAAACCGCTCGAAATCCCTAAGCTCTAATACCTTTTCCAGGTCGAAATGCCCTGAACCACTTGACTGCTCGCTGTGCGAGAAAGCCGTCGGAGATATCGGAGAGCTAGGCAGGCTCGGGCGCGGCTTCACCTCACGAATTGCGTTTGCGACGACAATGCGCTTCGCCCATGAACGTGCCCACTCCAGAAACACGCGGTTCTCCTTAACACAATCCTCAATCCCGGCTACAAAGCACCTTTCTGCCTTTTCGTGATCTCCGGTAAGCAGAAACGAAAGCTGATAGAGTCCATTCATGTCCTCGTGAAAAACCTTGATAAAGTCCTCGCGAGTCGCGTACGGATCTGGCTCGTTTCTGCGAACTTGATGGCGGGCCTGCTCCCTCATTTCTCCGCCTTCCCAGGGTTGCCGTTTGCGCGGCGGGCGACCTGCTGCAAAACATGTTTCGTAAACACACCGCGGCAGCGAAATTTGACACCCTTCTGGATCAATTCAAACAACACGTTCTCGCCTTCCTGACTAATTGCCGTTACATGCCTCATATCGATAATGAGTTTGCGGCCGAAAAGATCCGCATTCCCGCTTTCGCATGCACTCCTTAGCTCTGCCGCCCACGGCCCGACCAGCTTGCCCTCCACGATCAATCGCCGCTCGGTGTGGCCTTCAATGATCGAGATCTTCAGCATGGGTCTTTATCCCTAACGTATGGACACAGGCAAGGAGGTTGCCAAACCTCTCGCACTCTAAGTGCAAGAATTGCACTGTTGATTTTTAAACTTATTGTCGACAGTTGAGACTGTCGAAGGCGTCTCTGACTTCTGCGTCCCCCTCGAAATGGGTCATATAAGAGGCAGGAGCCCGGGTAATGAAGCCCGGGCCCGAACGGCAGGAGTCATCGGCGGGAGTAAAGGCAGAGTCGCAAGTCACCAGCAGGTTCCCGATGCTCGACCAACTGGGAGAGTCTCGTTATCGTGCGTTTACTTCATATGACCACCCCTTCGGGTGAACTTGCCAAAAAGAAACTCTTGGGCCAGGCTTGCGCCAATTCGTTCAGCCGTGCCAATCGCAAAATTTCCAAACACCAATCCAGCACCGCGATTGGCATGGGGAGATTGATCCCCCTCTCTCCTGCGAGGGACTAGCGGCGTGCAACCGATGGAGTGACGGCTGACGGCTCCTCCGACAGCTCCCATTCTTGCCTGCAGGTGCCTCCAGTGTTGATGAGCGCGTGACACTTTCAACTTTCGACAGTGCTGCGTCTGGGAACTTGCGCCAATAGGCTCATTTTGCTCGGTGGTATGAACAGCTCCGTTTGGTACAGAAGTTGCCCTGAACTGAGATGCGACGCTTCGAATCACGTTGTGAAGCGGTTATGTGGAAAATCACAAGTCGCGGGTTCACGCTACAAGAAGTCCTACTTCTGGCTGCAATGAACATCGCAACCGCGATGATAGCGGCCGAGAAATGCGGACAAGGAGCGTCGCAGAACGGCACAAAAAGGAGAACACATGCAATTTAGAAACTTCATAAAGCTGGCGCTGGCAAGCGCTGTCGGCGTTGCAGCATTACATCCCACGACTGCCATCGCGCAAGAAACTCGATCAGAAATCAGCATACAGGGCACAGGGTTTTTCACAAAAGACAGCGAAGGCAACGGCATTCAAGACCACGTCACCAACACAGGCGGATTTCTGATTGGCTATCGTTACAACATCAATCGTTGGCTTGCTGCCGAAGGCAACTATGGCTATGACCGGAATACACAGACCTACTTCGGCAGTGGACTGGGGCGTGTGCAGTCCAACGTTCACCAAGTCACCGGCGAAGCCGTCGTGAAACTGCCCGGTTTTCTCAGGTTACAACCGTACGCTCTTGCCGGCGGCGGAGCCCTTACGTTTGATCCTACCGGCAACGGTGGTGGCAGTTTTGCGGGCGCAACATGGGAAGCCAAGGGTGCCTTCGTCTATGGCGCCGGCGCTGATTACGCCTTTACCAAACACCTTTCCTTGCGGGCAGAGTATCGCGGCTACGTATATAAAGCGCCCGATTTCAATCTCGCCAGCTTGAATACCAACGCTTGGACGCATACGGCGCAGCCCTCGGCCGGCATCGTCTTCCGCTTCTAAGCTGTGCAACGATGATACCCGCAGGGCATCAATCTGCTTGTCAAGGTTATCGGAAGAAAACTTCCCGATCGGGAACCGGGTTAAGCGTACTGACCGGGGTCGATGCCGAGTTTCTTCATCCGTGACAGAAGCGTAGTCCGATTGATGCCCATGCGTGCAGCAGCTCCGTCGGCACCGCCAACGCGACCCTTGCTTTCGCCAAGTGCGCGCACAATTTCCTCGCGTTGCTTTTGAGCCCTTCCATCGGTGGCACTCTTGTTCCCATTGAGAACGTCGAGGGTTTCTTTTACGATTCGTGCAATGTCTTCCCTGCCGGAACCCTGCATCGTGACAGCGGGCTCCTGAGCCTTGGATCTGCGAAGTTCTCCCAGCGGCGCTTCAAGAGATTTGCCGCGAGTCAGGATCACAGCACGCTCGATGAAATTTTCGAGCTCCCGGATATTACCGGGCCATTCCCATGCTGTCAGCCCTTTCATTACGGCGGGTGAAATACTCTCGATTTTCTTCTGCATTTGCTTCGCAAACTTTTGGACAAAGTAGCTCACCAGCAGAGGAAGATCTTCCTTGCGTTCCCGTAAAGGCGGTATGCGGATCGGAAATACGTTGAGGCGATAGTACAAATCGCTGCGGAATTCCTTTTTGGCTATCATCTCTTCCAGATCGCGATTGGTCGCCGCCACCAGCCGTATGTTCACTTTGCGGGTATGTGTGCTGCCCAGACGCTCGAACTCTCGTTCCTGCAGAGCACGCAGTAATTTTGGTTGAATCTCGATCGGGATGTCCCCTACTTCATCCAGGAAGAGGGTTCCCTGATCGGCTAAGTCCAGCCGCCCGACTTTCTGCGCGATGGCACCGGTGAACGCTCCTTTTTCATGCCCGAATAGTTCGCTCTCCAGTAACCCCGTTGGAATCGCAGCACAGTTCATCTTTACAAACGTGCGATCCATGCGGCGGCTGCGGTCGTGGATGGCGCGAGCGATCAATTCCTTGCCCGTACCGGTCTCGCCAAGCAGCAGAACTGTCGAGTCGTTTGGAGCGACGGTCTCAACCAGTTCGAGAACGTGCTTTAATGTCGCGCTGTTTCCAACGATGTGCTCGAAGTTCATCTCGCTGCGGATTTCTTCTTCGAGATACAGCTTCTCCTGAGCGAGCTTGTCTTTAAGCTCCGAGATTTCGTGGTATGCCAATGCATTTTCGATCGCGATTGCAATCTGCCCCGCAGCTTGTGTCAGAAATTCGACGTCGTATGAAGTGAAAGGAGCCTCAGTAGTCCGTGCAATAGTCAGGATTCCGAGCGCTCGACCCCGATTAATCAGCGGAAACAGACAACAGCTCTTCAGGCCTTCGGCGACCAATTGATCGTAGATTTCAGCGGAAAGTTCGGAACGATCGGCCTTGTTGACGACTGCTGGCTTTAAGGTCTCCAGAGCGCGCTTGGCGGCGCCGGCTATTGTGATGACCCGCTCCTCCTTAATGAACCCTTTGCCCTGAGGAAAATCAAGGACATATAACCTGGAGGTGCCTGAAGCCGAATTTACCAGTGAAACCGCGACCGCATCACACTGCATGACCTCGCGAATGTTAGCTGCGGCGGCACGTAACAGTTCCCGAAGCTTAAGATTCGAGGTAATTCGATTGGTCAGGTTCAGAAGCAATTGGAGGCGCTCGTTTTGACTTTGTAGGCTCGCGCCCGCACTCTGCGCGCGCCTCAGATTTAGGCCATCGTCAAGCGCGAATGCGACGACACGCCCGACCAGCCGGAGGAAGCATATGTCTTCCTCGCTGAACGGATTCACTGTGTTGCGGCTGATTCCGAAAACACCTAGTCGTCGATGCGGCGTCGCCAACGGTACCCGGACTCCGGAGCCCAGCCCCATTTTCTGGGCCCACTCCCTGAATTGCGGAAAACGCTCCTCGGTATCCCAATCGGCGGTATGTTGCGGATCCCCGCTCACCATCGCGTGCCACATGGGTAACTCTTCTATTGGCAGGTCCGGGAATGGCAAAGAGCCCTTACCCCAAACGAGATATTCGATTTCCCTGGAGTTCTCCCTGAATACAGTCAGGTAGAGGTGGTCGAAGTGAAGAAAGTCGCCAATTTCATCCGCGAGAGTACTAGCCAGTTCTTCAGGTTCACGGCAAGCCGCGATCGCTTCACTGATGCGCATCACAGCCTCATAGTGATGGCGGCCGGTTTCACGCGCGATGACAGGTGCTGTATTGTTCATGCCCTTTTCCGATACCACCAACTCGGTGGGTTGCGGGCCGGCACTACCCAAAGGTTGATGATCCCATGCCGCCAAAGGTCGCATTATTCTGAGAAGTGCGGCTTGTTTTTCCGACTTTCAGAAAAATTTGGGAGTGAATTGAACGGCCTTGGCTGCACTGTTTTGAAGGGCGTCGTACGGGGGATATTCTGCGACCACACGGTCTCTCCGCGGTCAGAGCCAAAGCTGTTTCTTTACAATGGCAAAACTGCAAGGGTGCGCTAGGTTCACTTTAGAAATGGCCATAGCTCCTGGCCGGAACGGACGATGGAATTGCATGAAGAAAATTGGGTTCCTCTCATTCGGTCATTGGACAGCTTCACCGCAGTCACGAACGCAATCGGCGGCTGATGCGCTCCTGCAGTCCATCGATCTCGCCGTGGAGGCCGAGCGCTTGGGAATGGACGGAGCCTACTTCCGCGTTCATCACTTCGCGCAGCAACTTGCATCGCCGTTTCCGCTACTCGCGGCGGTTGGCGCTAAAACACGAAAGATCGAAATTGGCACAGCAGTGATCGACATGCGGTATGAGAATCCCCATTACATGGCGGAGGACGCTGGGGCTGCGGATTTAATCTCCGGCGGACGGCTGCAGTTGGGAATCAGCCGCGGTTCCCCGGAGCAGGTCATCGATGGTTGGCGCTATTTTGGATATCGTCCGATGAAAGGCGAGGACGATGCAGACATGGGACGGCGACACGCCGAAGAATTTCTTGAGTTGCTGCGCGGCAAGGGCTTCGCTCAGCCGAATCCGCGTCCAATGTTTCCGAATCCGCCGGGACTGCTACGTCTTGAGCCATACTCTGAAGGATTGCGTGATCGAATCTGGTGGGGGTCCGCTTCCAATGCGACAGCGGCATGGGCCGCGAAGCGGGGAATGAACCTGCAGACCTCAACCCTCAAATTCGACGAGACCGGTGAGCCGCTCCACATCCAACAAGCCGCCCAGATTCGCGCCTTTCGAGCAGCCTGGAAGCAAGCTGGTCACACGCGTACTCCGCGCATTTCCGTTAGCCGCAGTATTTTTGCGTTGATGGATGACCGTGATCGCGGCTATTTCGGACGAGGACCTCAGGAAGAAGACAAGATCGGGTTCCTTGACGAAAACACGCGGGCGATCTTCGGGCGCAGCTACGCCGCTGAGCCAGATATTCTCATCGAGCAGCTTAGGAAAGACGAGGCGATCGCCGAGGCCGACACGCTGCTGCTAACCGTTCCAAATCAACTGGGTGTCGCCTACAATGCGCATGTCATGGAGGCTATTCTGACTACAGTCGCCCCGGCCCTCGGTTGGCGCTAAATCGTCGCCACTTTCGTTGAGATAATTGATGACTCTCGAGAAGCTCCACTGCTCTTTGCGATGTTCATTAATCAGCGCGTTCCGTACGACCGGTCAGCACAAAGGTGGGACGACGCAGAACAACATCGACGAGCGACGAATCTACTGCCCCCTCAAGCCTTGGATTCGACGATAGTCTTCCATTTCGCGGCCGGCCAGAGCGGACTTACCCTGCTTTCTATGGATTGAGGCGAGAAGCAGGTCAGCCTGTGCAGCGAGCGGCGTATTTTGCTCGATCTTAAGCACTCTGGTAAGCGCCTGCTCGGCCGCGCTCGCATCCACGGTGGCCAAGGCGCGTCCCATCGCATAGAGTGTTTCCGGCATATTGGGACGAAGCGAATCGGAACGCCGCAGTTCGTCAGCGGCCTCCTTCATTTTTCCTTCCTGCACCAGCACGTCGCCCAGTCGAAAGGCGGCCTCTGCGCTGCCCGGATGCAACCTCGTCTCCGCGCGAAATTGTTCTTCTGCTTTCGGCCACTCGGCACGCTCAGCATAGATTTCCCCAAGTTCGAGGTGCAGGCCCGGCAAGTCGGATCGGATTGCGATTGCCTGCTCGTATTCCTTCACCGCCTCTGGAATCATCTTCATCTGGTAGTAACCCTGGCCACGAGCCTGGTGTGCTCGCGCAGAGTTTGGGAACGCCGCGAGTAGTTTGTCGGTTGCTTGCGAACCCGCAGCCGTTTCCGCGCGGCTCAGATAAAAAAGAAGATCAGGATTGTCGGGATCGCTTTCCAACGCAGATTGCAGGTTCACCATCGCCTTGGCAGGCTCGTCGTTCTCCAGTTGTGCGATTCCCAAGGCGCCCGGATCACGAGCAATCTCGAGATGAGGAATCGCCTCAGCGGCATAGCCTTGTGTCAATAGCGCGTAACCCAACAACTGCTGAATGGGAACCGAGTCGGGGCTGAGCTCGGCGCCACGCTTGAGAGGCGGAATGGCATCGGCAGCGTCTTGTTTCTTCATGTAGGCGTCGCCGAGACGGAGAAGAACTTCCGACGAAGACGGATCCAATTCTGCAGCTTTGCGAAATTCGATCAAAGCATGGTCGAGGTCATTGCGGTTTTCCGCATCGATGCCCGACTGTAGCAACACCTTCGCTTGATCTGCCGCCTGCGGCGCGGTCGCCTGCGGCTGAAGAAAAAGATGCAGGAAGAGAAGCGCCTGGATCATTTCCGCTCGGGCTCCTTGATGGTAAGAAACTGATCTGCTGGCACATCTCGCAAGGTCTGACGAATTCCTGACGGCCATCGAATTTCAATCTCCGCCTTGCGACTATCTCCCAAGCCAAAGTGCAACCGCTTGTCGCTCGAGGAAAGATAACTTCCCGAGGCGGTCGCGAATCTCACTTGACCATTGACTTGAACGCGAGCCCCATATCCGTCGCGGTTGCTACTCGTCCCGCGAAGCATAACCGTCAGCCAGTGCGATTTGCCGGCGCGATTCAAATAGAATTGCGGCCCGTCCCCGAGTGAGGTCGTAACTGCGTCGATCCAGCCATCATTATTGAGATCGCCGAAAGCGGCGCCGCGGCCGGCTACAGCCGGAGTAGGCCCAACATTCCCTCTCTCGAAGTGACCTCGATTGTTCAAGGCAAGTAAAGGGACGTCGCGATACCGGAGAGAGTTGTCGTACGAGTGCACGTTGTCGAAAACGTGGCCCTGCACTATGAACGCATCCTTCCAGCCATCGTTGTCAAAATCCTCGAGACCAACTCCCCACCCGGATGAGGTTTCAGAGAGAGCGCCGAATCCGGTTTCCAGTTCCTGCGCACTGAATGATTTATTTCCGTCATTGTGAAACAAGACGTACGACTCGTGGGGCAATTGCGTGATAAGCAGGTCAGGAAGGCCGTCGTTATCGTAGTCCTGGAAAGCGACGCCCATTCCCGAGGGCATTTTACCGGAGTTGTTCAGGGCCGCGCCCGAGTCAAACGCAACTTCACTGAATGTGCCATTTCCGTTGTTGTGAAAGAGAAACTGCTCAAGTGCATCATTAGTGACGAACACATCTGTGAAGCCGTCTCCATCATAGTCGGCAAAGGCGACGCCCAATCCACGCCCCTTTTTTGCAGCGATTCCGGAAGCCACACTTACGTCCTCAAACGTGCCGTCCCCGCGGTTGTGATAAAGAATGTTAGTTATAGAGCCGAATTCGCCCGGAGGACAATACATCGGCTCTTCGATCCGGCCACAAGTCTTGCTCGTTTCCGGAGTCCAGTCGAGGTAGCGGGTCACAAACAAATCCAGTTTCCCATCGTTGTCGTAGTCAAAGAATCCTGCCGATACGGACCATCCGCCTGCCGCCACTCCCGCCTTCGCCGTAACATCGGTGAACGTGCCGTCACCGTTGTTGTGGTAGAGGATGTTCTTCCCATAGTTGGTGACATAAATATCAGGAAAACCATCGTTGTCGTAGTCCCCGACAGCAACTCCCATTCCGTAGTTCGTGTCTCCGGCGTGCTGCAGGCCGGCTTGCACAGTGACGTCGGTGAACGTGCCGTCTTTGTTTTGACGGTAAAGACGGTTCCAGTATGCAGAGTTGTCCCGCTCGAAGTGAGTCGGACTGCGAAGTGGGTTCGGCACGTGGCCTGCATTCACCAGAAAAATATCGAGCAGGCCATCGTTGTTGTAATCGACCAGGGCCACGCCGCCGGGCATAGTCTCAATCAAGTACTTGCGCGGAGTTGGCGAATTGCGCAGGACGAAATCGACACCGTGGAGCGGCGTGAGCTGGAATTGAGGGGCGCGAGTTACAAGTTGGGCAAAGACAGGGAGAGCCACCAGCGCGAGCAGGATACCGCGTTTGCAAACAACGTTTTGCACTCCGGCTACGGCTCCGCCGCCGTCCTCACTTCCCTGCTTGCCCGTGGCTGCGTTTCACTGATGCTCGCAATATGCGCGAGCGCAGTGTTAATGACCGAGTTGTAGTGTACGAGCTTATTTTGAGAATGGTCTGAGCTGGATTCGTTTGTTGTTGCGAACGCAGGGGAGGACTCGGTTGCGTGTAGTGCCTCGATCAACTCTGGCAAAGCAGTGAGTTTCTTTTGTAACCCACCGATTTCATCGAGCGCAGTTTTTGGGAAATAAGCGATGCGGTCGCCGGTTTGCATGGCGCTCACCAACTCGTCTGGAGACCACGCTACGGGCCAATTCGCGTTCAGCAAATCGTACGTTTCGCGTAAGCGCGCCAGCTTGCCCGCGAATCCATCGAGGAGTGAGCGATTGCGCGCCATATCCAGCCCAATGCGCAGCGAAATTTTCAGCGTGCTATTCAGGGAAACGCGCGGAGTCGTCACAATCGTCGTCAGAGTATCGCCCTCAAAGCGCCAGCCGATTGTGCCCTTTTGCTTTGCAAAAGGCAACGGCTCACCGTTTACGCTCACTGCCGAGGGAGGCCAGCTTCCAGGAAAGCGCAGTTCATAAGCGCGCTCGGTTGGCATTCCCGGGTAGCGGCCTTCGACGGGCTCAACGCTGATATTCAATAATGTCCCATCGCCATTCAACGATGCGCGAATCGGAGTCCACGCGCTCTCTCCATGTTCGTATCCTGGCGTGTCCCCCGCGTCTTCGTAGAGACGATACGTCGAGACCTGCCCATTGTTCATCGGGAAGACACTAAGAATCAGTGGCTCTGTCGACTTTTTTGAGGAATGCGTCGCCGGTTGCATCGGAATAATGCTCCCCGCCTTCACGTACACGGGAATCTGGCTGAGTGAAAAACTACGCAGCATCGTTGCCGGGCCTTGCAGACGTGCTCCGGTATCCCACTCGATCCAGTCTCCGGGAGGAAGCCAGATGCTGGTTTGGGCGAGTTGGGAGTCCTTTGCCACCGGTTGTGTTATCGGATCGGCGAGGATGCTGTCACCGAACATGTATTCGTTCTTTGCGTCGTAGGCTTCGGGAGCTTCCGGCCAGTCATAATAGAGCGGCCGCAGGAATCCAACCCCGGTATCGTGAGTCTTTCTGGCTTCGGTGTAGATGTAGGGCTGCATCGCATTGCGACGCACGAAACATTGCCGCATCAGGTCCGAGTAGGGCTCGGGATACGCCCAGATTCGCCTTTCCGCTTCCGGATTCTTCGTGGTGTGAGTGCGCAGGATTGGACTGAAAATTCCCCACTGAATCCAGCGCAAGTAAAGCTCGGGTTCAATGCCACCCGGCTGGTGGCCGCCAATGTCATGGCTCCAATACGTATATCCGACGTTCGCTGCTGTTGCCGTGAAATAGGGTTGAAATGCGAGCGAGTCCCAGACGGAAATCGTGTCACCCGAAAAGCCAATCTGGTAACGATGGTTGCCCAGCCCGCCCCAACGATGGAATAGCAGCGCTCGTTTCTTCTCGCGTTCCTGGTCGGTGAAGAACACGTAGTTCAGCCAGAAAGTGGGATTCACGCCGGGAAGTTTTGTCGCATCCTCCTGCTGCCAATCGAGCCAGAAGAAATCGATCCCCTGTTGCTCGAGGGGATGGATCACATACTTCAGGTAATTGTCCGCGAATTTCCTGTTCGTGATGTCGAACGGCACATATTGCTTGCTCGCTGGATCGATTCCCATCGAGCGTGCCATGGCAGGATAGCTGTCTTCCCAAGGTTGAATGCCGGATGCCGGATGAATATTGAGCGTGGTCTTCAGCCCTTGTTCATGAACACTCGACAGAAAGCTCGCCGGATCGGGGAATAGGAATTTGTTCCAGGAATAGCCTGTCCAGCCGAGACGGTGACCCGACGCATCCAGCTTGTTATTCCCCGCGACTTCGTTGAAGGTGGGATGCCAGTCGATATCCATCACCAGCACGCTCAGAGGAATGTCGTGGGTCTGGAATTGTTGAAGCAGCTGTTCGAATTCCTGATCGCTGTAAGACCAGTAGCGCGACCACCACGCGCCGAAGGCGAATCGTGGCGGCAACGGGATCTTGCCCGCGACCTGAGTGAAGTCATGAAGGGCGCCTTTGTAATCGTGCCCGTAGCCGAAAAAGTACCAGTCTTGTCGCTCGCCGGCGGGACGCAGCATCACCCAGGGCCACTCGCTCTGCTCGCCCGCGCGAAAGCTGAAGTCAGTCGAATCGAAGAGCGGGCGGGCGCTGTCATCCACCAGTGTCCAGCCGTCACGCGATATCAGGCCGGGCTCCAATTTCACTCCGCCACGGGCAGTATCGAGCGTACGGGTGGTGCCGAGAAGATTGCCGACGTCTTCTGTCCCCGGCTTCCATACGACTTCTTTCCCGTTAAGACTGAAAGAAACGGTAAGGTCGTCAGGGGTAAACTTGCCGTCGCTATCCCTTGGATCGTAGACCAGCGTCAATGCACTGGTCTTCAGGATCAACCGATTGCCGGGGCCAATCTGCCTTGTGAATTGCGGAACCGGAAGCGCACGATTCACGAAGGCGAAAGAGGCATGATCTTCAAACTTCCCATCCTTAGACCACTCCATGCGGATGAGCTGAGGAGTAAGAACCGTGAACCGCGCCGAGCCGGCCCGTAGCACCGCCCGAGGATCGGCGACCGGATTGTAGCTGTCGGGGGCAACCGCCGCGTTCACGAGCGGAATCTGCAGGAACATGCCCAGGATAAACGTGAATCTGAGCATGAAAATGCTTTGGAATAGCTTTCTCATTGGCATCGATACCCGGGGGAGGGACGATTTATCCATGTCGGTTCAGAGTGCCCGGCGGAATAGAATCCGCCAGGCATCGCTGAAGGGTTGGGCTGGCTATCAAGCTTGGGAGCTACCAGTAGAATTTCCCGCCGAACTGGACGCTTCTTGCGGGATAGGCCGACGTGATAGTTCCGAAATTGCTGTCGCCCAGATTGGTGTCTGGCTCGAAGAAGTCCGGATGATTAAACGCGTTGAACATTTCGAAGCGGAACTGCAGCTTTCTCGTCTCGCCCAGGCCCCACCATTTTTCGATGCCTGTGTCGTAGTTGAAGAATTTGGGCGCTCTCAGATTCGACAGGAATCGCGGAGCATCGCCAAACGTGTAGGCCGCAGGCTGTGCAAACGCGGCTGGATTGATCCAATTTGTGATCGATTGATTCTGCGGAACCGGATTGACTCCCGCGACAAGATCGGGTCTCTGATTAAATCCGAATCCACCTGTATTGTTTGTCGCCGGATTGATGGACAGCGGCAATCCGGATTTTGCGGTTAGAATCCCGTTCCATTGCCATCCACCAAGGATTGCATTCAATGGCCGGCTCCAACCACCGCCGATCAATTTGCCGGTGCCGAACGGGAGTTCGTAGTTGTAGTTGACCACCAGGCTGTGCGGAGTGTCGGTCACGTCGACCGAGTGCTCGGCAGCTAGGTTGTACGAGTTTCGCACCGAGCTTCCGCTGCCGGGGAAAGCCCAGCCGGCTGCGCCCTGCACGTCGTCCATGAATCTGGAGTAGGTGTAGGAAACATTCAGATCAAGCCCTGAATGCCAACGGTGCGTGTAAGTGGCCTGTAGTGCGTTATATGTGGAGCCGCCTACCGCAGGGGGTGCCTCGGTCACGCTGCAGTATTCGGGGAAGCGGCGTAGCAACTGGCCCATCGCCACCGTAGGCTGATCCAAGCCGCAACCGCTGGAGGTGATGTGTCCAAAGAATGGATTGGTGACCGGGTTGAGCAGTTGGCTGCCGAGGGCGAGATCCGAAGCGGGAATCTCGTCCCACTCCAGGTATTGAGACAATACGTGGACGCCGTGGTTTCCAACATAACTGATGTCGATCAGGTCATTGTTCGAAAGCGAGTATTGAGCACCCGCCATCCACTGCTGCACATATGCCGAGTGGCGGACATTATCAACTACCGGATTCAAGCCGAAACCAACATCCGTCAATCCACCTAGCGAATTTCCCGTTGCCGGAACCTGGCCGGTCGGGAACGCACTTTGGCAAGGCGTCGACGTCCCACCATTGCTGCAGTTCAGGGCTGAGTTCCCGCTGAGAGTGGTAAATGGGTTGAGTCCACTGTTAAGACTTGTGACCCACGGTGTCCCCTGCGAGTAGCCGATGTTCGGACCTTGACCGTAGTAGTTGGGTACGAAAAAGACGCCATATCCGGCACGCACTACCAGTTTGTCACGGAGCCTGTACGCCGCACCAATTCTTGGGGCAAAGTTCTGGTGCTGAGTATTATAGAGTCCACGGTTGCCGCTGCTGTTGAACACAAGCTCGCCCGGATAGTTTGTGCCTACCGCTGTGCTGATCGGATTTACTGCATTGAAGTCGAAGTATTCCTGCGCATTCGTCCTTTCCGTTGGGGAAGTTTGGATTTCATAGCGCAGACCGAGGTTGATCGTGAGCTTCGGAGCGATCTTCCAATCATCCTGCAGATACCAGCCAAGCATGTTCTTGTCGGTTGCGGGAAATTTGTTGTAACCGGTCTGATCGGTTCCGCTGCCTACTCCCATCAGGAATGAAGCAAAACCATCGCCCGTTCCGGCCGTTGCATTCTGAGGATCAGGTCCGGCGGTAGACGTGGTCTGGAACTGCAGAACGGTGTTCGCGTAGTGGCCGCCGTCGATGCGGGCCCAAACATCCATGAATCCAAATGACAGTTGGTGCTTGCCCCGGATCTTGGTGAAATCCACGGAACCGGTCCACATGGTTTGCGGAACCATGTAGTTGTCCAACCCGGCTTGCGCCCCTAAAGGCGCATAGCTCTGTGGCTGAAATTCAGGAAAGCTCGGCGCAATTCCGTCTATGAACGATGGCAGGCCGAGCGCCGAAGCCTTATACCCAAAACTCTGCGTTACCGATTGCTCTACGTGGCGATTCACGCCAAGATTCGCGTTCATAGTCAATGTCGGGTTGAAAATGTGGGTGTACCCGACATCAACGCTGTAACGGTTGTTCGGAGCAACGACGCCTGGGCCGCCTGGATCAGAAGCGCCGTAGTACGTGGGGAAATTGATTTTTTGCTCGTACTTCTGCGACCAGCGTCCGAAGAGGCGGTCATTCACAGATAAGTTGTAGTCAATGCGGCCCGAGTACTCGTTAGAGTGCGCTGCTGCGGAGGAAGCCGCAGTGAAGTTGTTGATGAGGGCGGAGGTGGTCGGACTCGGCCAGAAATTGCCGCCTGCAACCTTGCTGGAGATCGAATCCATCAGGCCGGCAGGAATAACGTTCGTGACCCCCAGCCCGGTTGCGATATTCCCGGAAACAGGATCGCGAATGTACTCGGTCGTCGCTCCGGCAGGACAGGTGACTGTATTCCCGGTTACTCCGTCGGTGCCCCCGCAGGTGACTTGGCGAGTGCTGAATGGATTGTAAATTTCGCCGCTGTAGATCGGGCGTCCAAGATAATCCGTCCCAGTCTGGGAACCCAGCAGATCCGTAAAGATCCCCGTTCTTTCGTTGCTTGTTGGCATGGTGGCCAACAACGTGGCAGGCGTCGCCTGCCTCAGACCTTCGTAGTAGGTGAAAAAGTACAGCTTGTTCTTGATGATGGGGCCGCCGAATGTAGCCCCGAACTGATTTCGATGGAAGGCCGGCTGGCTGCCATTATTGAAATAGTATCGAGCGTCGTAAGCGCTGTTTCGGTAAAACTCCCAAGCGTCGCCGTGGAACTGATTCGTCCCTGACTTGGTGACGACGTTAATAACGTTGCCGCTGCTCCATCCATATTGCGCGGTAAATGCATTGGTCTGGATTTTGAATTCCTGGACGGCATCTACCGAGGGAACGTAAAGCACGCCTCCCCAGTCCACTCGCGTGTCCCAGGTGCCATCGAGCAGGTATTGTGCGGTCCCAAAGAACGTGCCTCCAAAGTTGAGAAACGAAACATCCTGGTCGGCGCTGCCCGAGATGCCCGGAGCTCCCACGACCTGTTCCTCGGCGGTATTGCTCACCGACGAATTCAGCTCAGCGAGGCTTATGATGTTGCGAAGGTTCAACGGCGTTTCCGCCAACTGTCGGGCTGAAATGTCAGAGGAGATGTTCGCGTTGTCCGCATTCAGAAGCGGAGCTTGAGCGGTAACTTCGATGGTTTCGGACGTCGCCCCTACCGCCAGCCGCACATCCTGACGTGCGGTCTGACCTGGTTCTAGCGAAAGGCCATGCTGCTTATAGTCTCTGAAGCCAGAGACACTGACTTCCAAAGTGTAAACGGCCGGAGGGAGCAGGGTAAATGAGTACAGACCGTCCTCTTGAGTGACATAGTTGCGGCTGATCCCGTTTTGCGAGCTCGTGAGGGTCACCTTTGCATCTTTCAATGCTAGGCCGGTGGGGTCAGTAATCGCGCCGCTCAGGGTTGAGGCCACCTGCTGATTTTGAGCCTCAAGGTAGCTGCCAGCTAAGAACGCAAGGAGAACCGCGAATACGAAGCATGCCTGCCGACGCACTTTACGCAACATTGGTACCCTCCAGTGCTTGTTCCCCGGCGGGTTGCGGCCGGGCTCACGCGGACTAGACCGCCGCCTTTGGCTTTATCTGGGACGACAAATGTGAAACCAAGGCGCGATAGTGGGGCACGCGAGGAGCAAGTAGCAAGCGTTTACAGGTAAGAAGCAGGGGATAAGAGAGATAATCGATTTAGTGGCTGCTTTTCTCCTTTGGTTTCAGATGTTTCCGGAACCGTTAAGAAAGGGGAGAAAAGATGGTTCGCTTTGTGTTTTACGGTTGAACTCGCTCGTTGAGCCGCAGTAGTATCCCCAAACAGAGTTCGCTCGCGACAGAATCTTGTTTGAGTGCCGCGTATCGACACCTATCGGAAGGCCGGAGTCGCTTGATCCCAGAGCCCGTTATCGAGAGCTGGACTCCGTCCAGCGAACCAGAAAAAGGAGCAGTTCAGCAACAGCTGGAACGGCTACTGATCTCCCCTCTTTTTCATTCCAGCAGGCGTTATGCCCAGTTCTTGAGGTTCGTAGTCGGGCGCACGCTGGAAGGCCAGGGACATGATCTGAAGGAACGAATCCTCGGCATCGAGGTCTTTGACCGCCCGCCGGATTACGACACCAATACTGATCCGATCGTTCGCGTTACTGCCGCAGAAATCCGCAAACGCATTGAACAGTACTATCACGATCCCAAGCACAGCCAGGAAATTCGGCTTTTCCTGCCCTCCGGTTCCTATGCGCCCCAGTTCTCCTGGCCCGGTTACCCCAACGGACTGGCAGTAAGCTCTACCGCGCCGGCGAACGGCTCCTCGGTTACCGCTCTGACCGTGACTGCGACGGAGTCCCAGAAGCCTAAGTCTGCTTTGCATCAATGGATCTCCACAAAAGCGCTTCTCCTCATCCTGGCGATCTTGGTGGCGATTGCAGCGGCCGGCATCTGGTGGCGAGGATCCCGGCCCACGATCTTGCGAGAGTTCTGGGCGCCCTTTGTGAAGTCCCCCGATCCTGCTCTGTTCTGTATCGCTGACCAGGTGCAGTATGCAAACATTCGGCTGCGCGATGCTGGTGACCCGCAAAAAGAGATCACTCTTCCCGATACCATGGTCACCGTGATCATTGATGACCTGAATCCTCTTGTGAACATAGCCGGTGTCTTGCGCTCGTATAGCAAGAACTATCGCGTGCTCGGGGAGTCCACGACCAGCCTCACGGACCTCCGCCGCAACCCCTCCGTTTTTATCGGCGCCTTCGACAATACCTGGACTCTGCGGCTGACCTCAGCGCTGCGCTTCCATTTCGTGAATGATCCCACGATGTCGCAACTCTGGATCGAAGATCGCCAGCATCCCGAGAAGCGAGAATGGCTGCTCGACCGTTTGCAGCAGAAGACGGAAGACTACAAAGACTACGCCATCGTTGCCCGCTTCGTTGCCCCTGATACCGATCAGTATGCGGTGGTGGTAGCAGGAATCGGTCGCGGGGGAACTGTGGCGGCGGGTGAATTTCTCGTCGACGAACATCGGATGCAAGAAATATTGGCGCAGGCTCCCAAGGACTGGCAGACGAAAAACATAGAGATCGTGCTCGAGACCCAGGTGATCCAGGGCCGTTCCGGCCCCCCTCGTGTCAGAGCGATTCACATTTGGTGAGTCGTCCTCGTGTCCGCCCTGAACTGGATCGATCCGGTGGTGTGAACCCGCACGGAGTCGGCAGGTCGGCAGTCATTCGCCAAACGATCCAAAACCGTGTCATTAGAAACTTCAGGAGCGGGTAAATCATTTCCAGACAAGTGTTGCTAGCGCACCGCCTGGAATGACGGTGTACATCTGCTTCTCATGGATTCTCACGGCGAGCTGCAAACTGTCTGCCCCGGCGTTCAGCGCGTAAAGTACAACAGTCCCATCAACGTTTAGGAAAGCAACATCTTTGATATCGGTGCCTGCGGGCTCGTCCGAGGCAATGCGTACTGCGCCTGGATATAGGAACTTGGAAGCGTGACCCAGCACATAATGTACTGCGATTTCGAAATGTACCTGCTCTTGAGGAGCTAAAGGCCGGAGGGTCTGGGCCATCGCCGAAACTAGATCTCCCTGCTCCAGGAGGTGACAGCGGAGATCCCACACCGAACGGCGAGCATCGAGCATGCTATGCCGGCTCATCTGACGCGCGGTATCCACTGCTTCTCTTGCCAGGTCGGGGGCCTGCTCAAACAATCGGCTGCTAGATCAAGTTGCATAGTGATCCCAGCCAACTCCTGTTCAACCGTGTCGTGGATCTCGCGGGCAATCCGGTTGCGTTCCTCCAGAACCGCCGAACGCTGCAGTCGCTGCCGAAACACCGCTATCTGATTCCTCCAACGTTTCTTAGCACGGCAAACCAAACCAGGACCAATAGCAGCAGCCCGGCGGTGAGGCCCAGCAACCAGGCTGTATGACGGAAGTTCCACCAGGACGGGATCCGCAGGACGACGACGTCATTCGCAGATCGAACCAAAATGCGGCTCTGGAACGCTGTTGGTAACAACGCCGCGAATGCGAATCGGGTATCCGGCGGCGGCTTGTTCAGGAGTGAGACGGCGAATTTGCTCGGTGCTGGTGAAAACGGGTACGGAGGGAGATGTAGACTGCCCCAAGAATGCACCCGCAACTGATAGCCAGAAAACGATCAGGAAAATTGCTGGCAGGCACGATTGCACAAACAGCGCCTTTCCCCATCCCCACTCAGCTTGTGTAAAGCGAGAATTCGCGATCTTGGAGAGCTCCGAAATCAGGAGCCTTTCGCAACCCTTTGTGGGGAATGTGCAGCGCATCTGCAACCTGGGCAAAAATGCAACCGCCGATTGTACCTCGAATTGCAGGATCTGAGCGCTCGGACGCCGCGTCCCATTGCACCTGGGGATACCGTCGCTCACTATGTCGGATGGTCCACAAGCGAGCACGCACGGTTCAAGCGCACGGCTGGAGTTCGCACTTTCTGCTCGTGTGAGTCGGCGCGCGCGCTAAGGGCGTTGGCGAACTTCCGCAGCCATGCTGCTTGATTCGCTGGCCGCGGGGCGACGCGGAGGTAGCGGTTGTGGAATCGCCGGACGACGCTCGATTGTTCCAATCACCGGCGCTTCCATTCCGTCCGCGTAAGCCATTGAAGCAAAACTCTGCTCGCTGCACATCCGGTCAATCAGACGCTGTTGCCGTCCGCTCAACACGGCGTGCGGAAGAATGGGAAAGTTGCGAAACATCCACAACAGGTAGACACGCTGCAAGAATGATGGCATTACATAACGTGGTCCGATGGCAGTCTGCACTTCCACCACACCAGCCACGAGTTTATCGATCAACATATAAACGGGCCCGCCTGGAACCTAGAATTGGCCAGAGCAATTTGAAGGCCGCCATTATTGCACCATCGCTCATGCAATGGAAAGCCCTTTTTCACAATTTCATAGAGAATTTTTATCGAAAGTCCCGAGGCGGGAGGAGTTTTAGGTAAATTTGGGACTGTGGGCGCCCCGGTGGACCGAAATGGACCTGCCGGGCTGGATGGCCCGTCAGACGGCCACTTCGGGAAGGATGTCCATGCGGCGGATCTGGGCCGCCACTCCGAACTCCGGGCCTTCTTCCACGCGGACGATGGTCGCCTGGCAGCAGACCCAGCACTTCTCTCCCGCAGTCAGTTCAGGAGGAAGGATTAGAACCAGCTCAACATCCGTCCCCTTCTCCATCTTGGAGTTGGTGTAGAGAAAGACTCCGTTGGCGCTGACGTCGCGGGTCTGGGCGGTCTGCTCCGCGCCCTGTGCTGTGCGCACGCGCGTAGGGACGCGGGTTGCGATTCTAGTTCCGGAGCGGCGCTCGTTCTCAGCTGACATGTAAGCCCGTAGTGGCCTACGTACTGTACACCAAAAGAGCGGGATGGAGTAGAAATCCCGGGCTTCTTTCGGAAGCCCGGAACCGAATTGGGACTAGATGTTGGGACGCTTGGCGCGGGCAGCTGGGACGACCAAGGCCTGCTCCATGGTCGGCACGTTAGTGCCGCGAAGCTTGGCTTCGGTTTCGTGCAGCTTGTCGGTCTGCTCGGTCTGGTAGTAGGCCTGCACGAGCAACTGCAGCGTGAACGGATTATCGCTGTCCTCTTCCAAGTGCGAAATCGCATCGGCGTACTTCTTTTGGTTGAAGAGCAGCGTGCCAGCAGCTCCCTGATACGAGCTCTGAATCACGTGATTGCGGCTACCATTGGCCAGGGCTTCGAGTTGCTGCACAGTCTTGTCGGCCAACGGCTGGTTTCCCGCGAGCACAGCGCGAACCGCGCGATTGCGCAGGATGCGCGACAGTTCTTCGTCGCGGTCAGAGGCTGAGATCGTAGGACGGTGGCTGAGCGATTCCTCGGCCAGCTTCAGATGCTTGAGTGCGATCGCGTCATCCGGCTGATACTCCGCCATGTGACGAAGCGCCTGCGCTTCCTGCAGGTCCTGCTCCTTGGCGTGCGCGTCTTCCGCGATGGCGAGGAAATCTTTATCCGCTTCGGCGAAGTTACCGTCGCGAACGTAGGTCATCGCCTTCTGCATGCCGTAGGTGAGGCGATCCGCTTCGGTGTGCGCGAAGCGAATGGCCTTGTCGTATTCGATGCGCGCCTGCTCCTGATTTCCCATCAGAGCGTAGGTATCACCGAGTCCGAGTTGCGAGGTGACGAAGTCGGGATCGATCTTGAGCGCCGCTCGATAGTGCACGAGCGAGCCTTCGAAGTTCCCCGCCATGCGAAGAAGCTCTCCGTAGGAATCCTGCGGGTTGGGTTCCTTGGGAAGCAGAGCAACGTAGCGATCCATGGCGGCGAGGGCCTTAGCGAATTGCCGGTTGCGGGCGTCCAGATAAGCCAGGTCGTTCAGCGCCGCTGGGAAGTTCTTGTCGATGGCCAGCGCCTTCACCATGATTCGTTCCGCCTGCTCGTTGCCATCTTCGAGCATCAGCCAGTTCCCTGCCTGATAAAGAAGATGCTTGTCGCGGGGGTACATCTCGAGCATGTCGTTCATGGCGGTGATCCCGCCGATGTAGTCGTCTTCCTGGACCTTGGAAATCCACGAGACCATCAACTGCTCGCCGGGAGTTGTCTTGGGCGCGAGCGCCTTCGCTCTCGCGCGCGCGTCAGCGACTTCCTGCGGATTGCCGCTATTGAAAGCGATCCATGCCCAGGCGACAGCGAGACTGGGATCTTCTTTCACGGCCGCGCGCCAGTCGTCGTTGCAGCGCTCGAGGTACAGATTCTCGTAATCCTCCATGCCTTTGATGTAAAGTTCGCGAGCCTTGGCCGAGGACGTCGTAATGGGCATGCTGCTGGTTTGCCCTTTCTGGACGTGGTGCGCAAACAGAGGCGCGGCAAGGCACAGCGCAAAGGTTAAGACGACGCAAGTCTTCATAGAAACAGTGCGGCGCATCGGGAATCTCCGGGACAGAGCTATGTGGGGAGGACTAACGAGATGAAGGGTAACATCGGCGTAATCGGCGGATAAGGTGACGAAAGACGGTGAACGAGCAGGGAGGATTCGGCGATTGGGTCATTTGGCCATTTTGTAATTGGGCAATTGGGCAATCGGGTAATTTGATAATTTCGAAACCGCTGGAGGAGCCGGAAGCAATTGCGGGCCAATTCTTACTTCAATTCTCTTTGCACAGATAAATTTTCCAGAAATCCTGCTTGGTCGGCGGAAGTTCTGATTCGGAACTTGATATTACCAGTTAGTTATCCCCACCCCCTCCCCCTCGGTCTATTGGAATCATCGGCTTAGCGGAAATCTGTCCGCAAGATCTTGGGGCTCAATCGCTTGCGGGCAAAATCTTGAAAACGCATGAGTTAGCTTGAGTTCGCTCAAATCGGCTACGCTCGCGCGCTGCACGATAATCCGTCAAGTCGAACGCTGTGCGCAAGGTCAGATGTCACAGGAGGGCTGTGAATTCCCGGAGGATTCTTTGGGCGTTTCTCTTTCCAGACTATTCGTATCGAAGCGCCACAATCGGATCGATTCTGGCCGCCCGGCGCGCCGGAACGTAGCTGGCCAGAACTCCCATTGCGATCAGAGCGATGGGAACAGCAAGAAAGGTGAGCGGGTCTGAGGTACTCACGCCATACAAGAGGCTTGTGATCAAACGCGTGAGCATGAACGACAAGATCAAGCCGATGACGACGCCGGTACCGCACAAAAGAAGTCCGCTTCGGATGACCATACGAAGGATGCCGTCGGGTGCGGCGCCGAGCGCCAGACGGATACCCAATTCCCTGGTCTGCTGGCTCACGTTATAAGAGATGACCCCATAAAGGCCCACACAAGTTAGAAGAAAAGCTATCGCGCCGAAGGTGCCGAGCAGGACCGTATCGAAACGTGTGTCCGCGACTGAGTCCTGGACGTATTCATCGAGACTCTTGGTGTGGAGAAGCGGCAGATCTTTGTCGAGAGACTGAACAGTTTTTGCCAGAGTGGGAGTCATGGTCTCAGGGTCGATAACGCTGCGAACAACGACTGACATCGGCGCGAATGGCAATTGCGCATAAGGCACGTAGGATTCGGAAATTGGAGAGGCGGCCAACCCTTCGGCTCTTACGTCGCCCACGACTCCAACAATCAGCCGCATCGGAGCGTCGTCCTTACTGCTCGAAATATTCGGACGGATTCGCTTGCCGACAGGATCTTCGCCGGAAAATGCCTGTTTTGCCAAAGTCTGGCTGATCACGACGACCGGGAGTGCCGCAGAAGCATCATCGCGAGCATCAAACTCGCGCCCGCTGACGAGCGGAATTCCTAGCGCATGAAAATAATCGTCGTCGACCAAATGCAACGTCGTAACCGAACGCTCTGCTTCCTTCACCGGCCGGCCTTCGATGTCGTAGCTGGTCTTCACTTCGTCGGCGGAGAGTGGAAGCGGGAAAACGGCGCTGGCCGATTGCACACCCGGAAGCGTTCGAATCTGCGCGAGCAGATGTTGATAGAACTCAACTCGATCCAGATGTCCGTAGCGCCCGGGAAGATCGAGCCCGAAGGTGATGACGTGATCCTTGGCAAATCCAGGATCGACCTTGCCTAATCCCAGCAGGCTGCGGAGCAGCAGTCCCGCGCCGGCGAGCAACACGACCGCGAGCGCCGTTTCGAAAACGACGAACAGATCGCTCAGCCTTCGTCTTCCGCGACTTTCGGTTCCGCTCCTGCCTCCTTCATTCAACGAAGTAGCGAGTTCCACTCTGGAAGAATGCAGAGCTGGAACCAACCCAAAGAGGATGCTGGTCAAGATCGCAATGACAGCAGTGAAGGCGAGCACTTGTAGATTGAGATCGCTGTCCGCGACTCTGGGCAAGCCGCCTGGGGCAAGTCTTGTGAGCAGCCGGATGGCGCCCACCGCGAAGAACAGTCCAGCGGACGCACCTGCAGCCGCGAGCAATACGCCTTCCGCTAGCAACTGCCGCACGATTCGCCAGCGCGTTGCTCCCAGCGCGGTGCGCACACTAATCTCCCGATGCCGCGCGGTTGCGCGCGCCAGCAATAGATTCGACAAGTTTGCGCAAGCAATCAGAAGCACCAGCCCTACAGCTCCGAACAAAATGAACAGCGCGGGGCGAGATTGGCCGACAACATCGTCGATCTCACGAAGAATTGCGATTCCCTTGGGGCGGTTCTCAGGATATTGAATGTTCAATGCTCCCTGAATCGCGCTCATCTCAGTCTGCGCTCGCGCGATGGATGCATCTGGTTTCAATCTCGCAATGACGTCGAGGTAGGAGATGCCGCGCTGCGCGGTTATCGGTGGATTTCCGTTGCTGGATTGCGCGTCGATGGCGACCGTCGTCCAAAAGTCGACAGGCGTAGTTTGCACGGGAAACTGGAATCCGCGGGGCATTACCCCGGCGACGCTGAAGACCTGGCCGCTCAATATCAGGCTCTGGCCGACAACGTTTGGATCCGAGTGGAAGCGCTGTTGCCACAGACTCTGGCTGAGAATGACGGGTAGCCCGGTGCTTGAAGGAGCGTCTTCTTCCGGCCTGAAATCTCGTCCGAGGACTGGAGCAATGCCGAGAAGTGAAAACGTGTCTGCGGAAACAACCCCGCCGGTCAAGTGAAGCGGTTCGCCTTTTCCTGTCAAAGTGAAATCGTCGGTACGAAATGCCGAGAGGGCTTCGAAGACGTGGTTGCGGGATCTCCAGTCGAGGAATGCCGGATACGAGACTCCAATGTCATCGTGCCGGTTCGGCTCCGTCGTTTTCACGGCTACGATGCGACCCGGATCGTGAAATGGAAGCGGCCGCAGCAGGACTGCGTAAATGACACTGAAAATGGCGGTATTCGCGCCGATGCCGAGCGCCAGCGTCAGCACCGCGATGGCGGTGAATCCGGGAACCTTGCAGAACTGGCGCACTCCATTGCGAAAGTCTTGCAGCAGAATTTCCATGGTCGTTGATAGCTACGAAGCAACTGACCGACCAATGCATTGTGCGTTGATAAGTGTCGGGAAATGATGAGAGTGCTGCCGATTCTCGCTGGAACAAAAGAGCAGCATTTATCCCAAAGTGGACAACGCTGTCCGTGGGTGGACAGGATGCTGCTATCAGAATGCTAGCCAGCGGCAAGTTGGAGGCGGCTCCGAGGCCAGACAAGGTTATTCGACAGAAAGAAAAAAGCCCCCGCGGAAGCAGGGGCTGAGTTGAGACGATGAGATGGCTTAGAAGGTGAATTTGCCCACGAATTGAATGCCTCTCGGGCCGCCGCCGCCGAGGAACGGGTTACCGATGCCGACGTCTCCGGTAGCCGTCAATGCCAGATTTCCACCTTGCGCCAGCGACTTCCCTGCCGCCCACGTTTTCGAATCCGCCAGCGGCCGGATCGGCGATGAATCCCGGCAAGATTGGATTGGCGAAGTTCGGATGATTCAGGAGATTGAAGAACTCAGCGCGGAGTTGCATGTTAGCCGCTCGGTGATCAGATTCGTGTTCTTGTAAACCGAGAAGTTCCATTCTTTGAAGGACGGCCCATCGAGGAGATTTCGTCGCTCGCTGCCGAAGTGACGGGTACCCGCAAGGCAGTTGGTGGCGCCTGACGAGGCGCAGCCATAGCGTTGTGTCAGGGTGCAAGGAACCGGGAACGAACTCAGATCGAGATAGTTATAGCGGAGTGCTTGCATGGTAGACGACCGGACCCACCACGTCAGGGCGGTCAAAACCTCCGCCACTGCCGCAGTAATCGTCTTCGAAGTTGTAGTTGAAGTTGGAACGGCTGACCATTCTGAAGCGTGACAATGCTATTGAGGCCCCATCCATTTCTCATCTTCGGCATGCCGCCGCCCATCTTGGGAAGGCGTAACCGAAATTCCAAGTGAAGCGTCGTCGGGATGTTGAAATTTGAGGGCCATATTCTGCAGCGGGTTGAAGCTGTCGTTCGGCTGAGAGGCGTTGGGATCGAAATCCTCGAGGTCGCTGGAGGTGTCCAGGGAATGTGACCAGACGAAGTTTGCTTGCGAGGTCATACCATGCCAATCCGTTGTTCGCAAACTGGCCTGCAGGGCGTTGTAGTTCGATTTGCCGCTTGAGTTTTCCTGCAGCAGATAAAACGTGCCGTAGGGATTGTTGGGGATGTAGTTCGCGGCACGCCGTAAGAAGAGATGCATCCCGGGCCGCCGTTCGGGTAGCAAGGATTACCATCCTGAGTATTGACGTTGGCCTGCGCATTCGCGATGTCGAAAGCCGTGATCTGCGCCTGGCTCGGCTGGCTGATATCGAAGAAGCGCCACAGACGATGGCCCTGTGAATCCGACATATCCGAGCTGCAGCACAGCGTGACTGCCGAGCTGCTGCTGGACATTCAGGTTGTAGTTCTCCATGTAAGGAGTCTTGATATTGCGATCGAAGGCGAAAACGTCACACTCGTGGTGCAGGTGCTGGTAGCGGCATAGAGCGGGCTACCAGAGACGATTGTTCCACCGATCGCTGAAGTCGAAAGAATCGCGATCGGGTCCGATGTTGCTGTAAGCCGGTCCGGGGTCGAAGAAGCGCGAGTAAGGCAGGTGGCCGAGGACCATGTCCTGCGAGAACGCGTCATAGAACATACCCAAGCCGGCGCGGATGACAGTCATGCCTTTGCCGGTAACGTCCCAAGCTGCGCTGAAGCGGGGCGCGATGTTCTTCTTGTCAGGATTGTAAAGACTGCCCAGTCCGGGCTGACCGACCTGGGTCAAAGTGAAAGTTCCGCCTGCGGCATCGAGATTCGTGACGTTGCTCAGGAGATCGTCTTTCTCGCGCACAACGCCGAAGTAATCCCAACGCAGACCATAGTTAAAGGTCAAGCGCGGGTGGCCCGGATAGCTGTCCTGAGCATAAAACCCGATGTTGTTTTCGGAGGTGTGACGGGTAGTGTTGCCGAAGTTTTGGATCTGCCGCCGTCGACAATGTCCGGACAAGAATATCCTGAAGGGGAGTTCCGGTTGTGCTGCCGTCAAATTGAATGCGGCCGCGGAAGTACTTGTCGAAATTCTGCTGGACCGAGGTGCGGTGGAAATCGACACCCGACTTTGACATCGTGCCCGTTCGAGCTTCCACGAGTAATTGTCGAGGACCTGGTTATTGCTGTCGAAACGATGACGGGGAATCGCTGCTGGTCGCATCCGAGCTGGGCAAAGCCGCCAACCAGCGTGATGGGCAAGCCGGAATCGAAAGGCGAAGTATTGTTGCATTGAGCGGTAGTGGTGGCCGCGCACAATCCTATTGAACTGGGATGAAAGCCTGTGATCGGCCGGGAAGAATCCTTCTGCGAATCGGTTCCATCCGTAGCGCAGTTCATTGACTTTGTTCGAGCCGAATTATGTTCGTGTAAGAGAGGGAAACAAGCTGGACGCGCGTCGGAGTCAAAGTGTTGAAACCGGGCAACTGGCCGCCGGCAGCCGTCAGGGCAAATGGGAAGCTCTGGATGCTATCGCCGAAATAGTAGCGGCCGGTCAGCATGTTCGGCAGCGTTGAAATTCTGGTCGATTTTCGCGATCAGGCTGGTCATTTTGTGCTGAACGACGGCGAGACCACCGAGCGATCGGGCGCATTCGGACAGCCGCTATCTTCAGAACCGACCAGCGCTCCACCGTAGGTTCCAGGGACGTTTGGAGCCGGCAAGTAAGCCAGTCGCCTGGCCAACAGTGCCGCGTGCCACCGCCTCCGTGTCGCGCCGCCGTCCGCAAGCATCTGGGCCGGATCGGGCACGCACGCAGAGTCCACTGGACGCCGACTTTCCTGCTGTCCTTCGTAATCGAAGTAGAAGAAAGTCTTATCCTTACGAATCGGGCCACCCAAGGAAGCGCCGAACTGGTTGTTGTGGAATGGAGCTTTCAGCTGGCCGGACATTATTGAAGTAGTTGCGCGCATCAAGTTTGCATCGTTGCGGAAATACTCGAGCGCAGCTCCCGTGCAGTGCATTGGTACCGCTCTTGGTGACGATGTTCGATCGACGGCGCCGCGTTGCGGCCGTATTCAGGCTGGAAGTTGGAGAGGACCTTTACTTCAGCCACAGCATCGAGCGGCAGAATCGTCGCAGGATCGCCAAATACACCAGCTTGGTTGATGGCGGGATCGTTGCGGAAGCCGTCGTTCATGTCAGTACCGTCGAGCAAAAAGTTGTTCGATCGGCCGCGTGAACCGTTCATCGAAAATTTCCGTAGGAGCCGGGAGAGTCCGTAATCTGATCCGGAGAGCCCGCAACGCCAGGATTCATGTAGATCAGTTTGGGTAGTCGCGGCCATTGACGGGAAGAGCCTCAATGGTGTCGGCAGTCAAACTCCACCGATCTCGTTGGTGGTGGTTTCAACCTGGGGCAACTGGTCGCCAGCGACTTCAACGCGCGTGGAGATTTCGCCGGTCTTCAAAGCCGCGCTCACCTTGCGCTCGGATGCGACGTCGACCGTACCACGCCAGTGGTCAACAGAGGTCTGAAATCCAGTCTGGGTGATCGTGACGGTATAGGTGCCGATGGGCAACTCGGGCAAAGAGTAGCTGCCGTCGCCGCTGGTTTCGGTGGAGCGCTCGAGGCCCGTGCCGGTGTTTTTCACGGTGACTTTGGCTCCGGAAACAACCGCGCCGGAAGGGTCCGTGACCGTCCCGAGAATCGTTCCGCGGAAGGTCTGGGCCGACAAGCTCACCGCAGCCAGAAGAAGAAACACCAGGGAAATGCGCGCTCTCATTAGGTCTCCTTGAAACTGATCAAGTTTTTAGGGGAGTTGATCGTCTTTGCGGAACAATCGGCGGTCTTGCGCTAACATCTGGGAAAGCCTGCAATTCCTTGCATACTAACAAGATGCCCGCCCGCAAAGTCAGCTAAGAAAACATACTCAAAGCCGATTGCAAGAGTCAACCAAAGAGTTATAGATGGTTACTATAGATTTTACGAATAAGGCACTGGGGGAGGGCGAAAACAGGGGTCAGGGGCTAGGCCGCCAGGGGGGTCGGGGCCAGAGGTGGGAAGTGATTCGTGAGCAGTGAAAAGTGAGCAGCGCCTGGAGAGGCCGCTTTCCGGCGTTCCTGACTTGCCACTTAATCACTGACCACTGTTTTCTAGAAGTTAAACGCGAAGCCGCCGCGGACGGACCGGGCGGAATCCACGAGATAGACGGTCTGGCCGTCCTGGCCGAGAACGGGAATGTATCCCTGGGCCAGCAGGTTGCGGATGTCGATAAGGGCTTCCACATGGCCGCCCAAGGCTGGGATCGGCTGGCGAATGAAGATATTCAGATAAGGATCGCTCTGTCCGGCAGAGGCGTTGAACATGTCGACCGGAGTAAGGGCCGGACCGTTGATCCAGCGGTAGGAGGCGATCCAGCGCGTATGGGTGTGGGCGACTGTGCCGCTCAACTTGGCAGCCAAGGCGTGACGGCGCTGAGTGGAGATCCACTGCTGCGCACCCTGCAGGGGCACGTCGGGTTGAGAAAGGTCGAGAACGCCGCCGAAGGCGTAGTCAACGGTGGCCGTCAGATCGGATGAAAACTTGCGTTGCAGGACGACTCGCAGGCCGTTGGTGTCGAGATTCTGTCCGGCGTAGCTGAAGGTGCCGGAAGAAACGTCGGGTAGGAGATATCCGCCAGCCGCAGTGACATCGCCGGTGCCGGTGAGGGCGGTATTGCTGACATGATCAGAAAAAACCGCGACCTGAAGATTGTTCTTGCCGATTCGGCGGGAGAGGCTGAGTTCCTGGTGATGCGCACTCTCCATTTGAGGCGAGTAGTTCAGAAGGCTGACGCGCGGGTTCGATTCGCTGAGGTCGGCCGGAGCGGAATCGAAGCCTTTTTCGGCCCGCAGATCAGGCCGTGAGGTCGTGTAGTTGTACTCGACGACAGTATTGGGCGACAGATGAAGATCGGCGGATCCGAACGGGCGGAAGGCATTCATCTGGCCGAGGAATTGGATGGTCTGCAGTTCGCTGCCGAACTTGAGTTCGACTACGTCGCCGAGACTGAGGGAATCGGACGCCGAGAAAGCGATCGCCTGCAACGCGGCATTGTGCAGATTAGGATCAGAGGGCGCAAAGCGGCGGACGGTGAGTCCAATGACTGGAGTCGAGCCGTCAGTCATCTGCCGTGAGTAGCTGGTGTGAAGCACCGCGGCGGGCAGCGAGGCTCCATAGCCGTAGCCGACGTTGCCACTGAAGGCGATATGTCCGTCGGAGAAAATGGATCGGTCAAGAGTAAAGCTCGTGCTCATGTCAGAGCCGGTGCCGTAGCCTCCGGCAGCGGATCCGGCGAGGAAGGAAACCGTACCGCGCATTTCATGATCCTGCTTCTCAGCAGGAGCGGCGGGATCGTCAAAGACGCGCAGAATAGGCCGATTCGCGACCGAACGCAGCGTCCATTTCCAGTCGTCCTCGTCAGGCAAGCTGCGAACCGGGCCGAGTTGCATGACGCCCAGCAGCGTGCTCAGGGTGACATTGACGTTCACGGTGGCGCCGGGGCGGAGTCCAACTTTTTCAAGCAGCGCGGGAAGAAAAGAAGGAGCGGTAACTTTGAGAGTGTAGAGGCCGGGAACCAAGCCGGCGGCGTTGTAGTAACCCGCAGCGTCGGTAAAGACTGTCAGAGTATTGTGAGCGGAGCCGAGAATCTCCACTACAGCGCCCATCTGGGGAGCGCCGGCGGCACTGCGAACGTATCCAGAGATCGCACCTGGGGGCTGGATAGCCCACGCGGGAAGCGAAAGACCGAATACCACAGCCCAAGTTGCGAGCCTACACAGTTTCAACTTCGCCCCACCCCCTGGGGGAATGCAGGGAGTTACTCTACTGCAAACGTTATGGACGGATCAACGGTCTGCTTGGAAATATTGTCATTCACTTTGATCTGCATCTTGTAGACGCCCGGCTGCAGGTTGACAGCCTTGATCGATTTCTGCAGCGTTACCTGGTCGCCAATATTGCCCATCGTCTCAGTCGATTCGGTTTTCTGCACCACTGACTTGTTGGTGGCAACGTTCGTGACGTCGTATTCGAAGGTAGCGGAAGGCTTGTGCGTCTTCTCGTCGACTCCGAGATTGTAGACTTGCATCCAGAAATTCAGGTTCTGATCTTTGTCGCGCTTGAAGGTCGCGGGCTTGCCGTCGGCGGGCGGAACGCGCGGCCGGACCTTGGTGGTGCCGATCACGAAGTTGCCGCTGCCGATCGCCTTGGTGGGAACCGGCTCCATCAGATCGGCCACAATCAGGCTTGAGGTGGAAAGCTTGTCGTCAGAGTATTCAGGAACGCGGATGCTGCGGCTCCATACACCCTTGCGGTCGCCGTTGACGTCTTTGACCGCGATGTTGAGTTTGTACAGGCCGGGACGCAACGGCAAAGCCTTGGGATAAACCGACGCGTTCTCGGCGGTCTTCGGCAGCAGTTCTGCGGGAACATCGACCTGCACCGTATCTTCGAAGGTCTGCACGATCTTGCCGGTCAGCGTCGACAGGCGGGCGAAGATGTTCACGGTTCCGCGCTGAATGCCGTCTTTGTTGACGAACGTAATATCGCGGTTCTTCATCTGGATCACGATCGGCACGAGTACCGTGTCGCTTGTGACCTTCACGTAATCGACTTTCACGTCGAAAGGCATCGGATTGAGGATGACTTTCGAGTTCACCGCTTCTTCCAAGTCGGTGAACTTTACCTTCGGCGCCATCTGCAGTTTTGCGAACTGATCGAGGCGATCGAATTCTTTGGTCTGCAGCATTGAGCTTTGCGGTC
Source organism: uncultured Acidobacteriota bacterium (assembly GCA_963787685.1). Classification (GTDB taxonomy): domain Bacteria; phylum Acidobacteriota; class Terriglobia; order Terriglobales; family Acidobacteriaceae; genus Sulfotelmatobacter. The sequence continues at coordinate 35,641 of CAWBED010000009.1, read as the reverse complement.
CGAGACCCAGGCGTTCCATGCCGCCGCCAGAAAACCGCTGCGACTTGTTCGCCATGCCCATTTGCTCCCACATGGTGAGACCGGCATTCGGCGTCATCAGAAGCGCGTCTTTTTCAGAGCGGTCCATCGTCATGTGATATTCGCCGCACATGCAGGTGTCGACGAACTCGACGATGACTTCCTGTCCGATGCCCTCGATATAGCGATAGCGCCAGTCTTCGAACGGGAAGGTCGAAGTTTCGCCGCCGCCTTCATCCATGGGGCGTTCGTAGGTGCCGCCGGAGGGATGCGATTCAATTTCGTCGGGCTTGCCGAAGACGATATAGATACGGCCGCGATCCGTTCTCCAACCCGGGACGCCCGCCGCAAAGTGCTCGTTGGCGTAGGCGATGCGCTGGTAGTGCTCCTCTTTATATTCGTTTTCTTCGGTGTCAGGAGTGGGGTCCCGGCGCTGCCAGAAAGCTTCGATGAAGTTGTCGCGCTCCTCGTCGTTCGAGAGCTGCTTGAATGCGGCGCGCTCTTCATCGGTGATGATGTAGACGACGTCTTCGTCAAGCCACTTCTTGTAAGGCTTGCTCAATTCTTGTTTGAGGGCGCGCTCGTTTTTCTTTTTCTGCTTCTCGTTGGTGGGGCGCTTGAGAGGATCAGTCGCGTCTTGCGGGGCTGCCGCGGACGTTGTCTTCGCGGACGGATCGACGGCCTTCTGGTCCGCTGGAGCCGGCGTCGGAGCAGCGGAATCTTGGGCGATGGCGCCGGAAGCGGCCAGACCCAGAGAAGAAATAAGCAAAATTCGAAGCGCTGTTTGAAACGAAGCTACCCGGAACATGAGAGGGACTCCTGCCAAGACAACCGTCGTATACCTATTTTAGGCCGTTAGTTGTGTGAAAGCAAGGTTAAGTCGTGCCCGGAGAACGCATTGAACAAAACCTCTAACGGTTGTAAGAAGCGGCGAGTGGGTCGCCGAGTTGCCCGGGTTGTTACTGAATCCTTCACTGTGATCCGGGACGCGGCGAGGCTATAATAACGGGTTCCGGGGCGGTAGCTTCGATTACTCCACCGTAACGGGTCGCGGCCACTCTTCTCAATCGCATCGGGAACTTTCTCGGCGGCAAGATCGTAACAGAGGATGTGTGTCCGTCACCTGGACAAGGCAGAGGCCGGTTTTCGCCGCAAAATAATCGTTTTTGTGGGCTTCGGGTCCCTGTGGGAGAAAAATTACCCCGGATGTGACGGTAACTATGAAAGCTTGGAAAAAAGTTGCAATCGGCGTTGGAATTCTGGTTCTGCTCGCAATGATCGTCGGTTTCACCGTTCATCAGAGCAGCAAGAACGTTTCGACGGTTCAGACCGGGAAAGTCCAGCGACAGGACCTCTCGACCGTGGTGAGCGCTTCGGGGGAAATCAAGCCGAAGACTTACGCGAACATCGGGGCAAACGCATTCGGCAAGATCACCCACCTGTACGTGAGAGAGGGTGATCACGTAAAGAAGGGGCAATTGCTGGCGCAGCTGGAAAACGTGCAGTCCTCAGCGGACGTGAATGCCAACGAAGCGTCGTTGCAGGCGGCGCAGACGGATGCGTTGGCGTCCGATGCGGCGCTCAAGACATCGCAGGCCGATTCGTTGCGGGCACAGGCAGACTACGATCGCAACAAATTGGATTGGGATCGCGCGCAAAGCTTGTTTAAAGACGGTCTCATTTCGAAGTCAGATTTTGACAGCCGGAAGAATGCCTGGGCTACCGCCGATGCAGGCCTGACGCAGGCCCAGGCTCGCGTGGCGCAAGCCAAGGCCCAGCAGGATTCGGCCGAGCGACACGTCGCGCAGGCCAAGGCCACGCTCGTGCATTACGCGGACCTGCTGCAGAAAACGACCAATGTCGCTCCATTTGATGGAGTGGTTACGAACCTTCCAGTGCGCGAAGGCGAGACCGTGGTGGTCGGCATTCAAAACGCACAGGGCAGTACGCTAATGACGATTGCCGATATGTCGATCATTACAGCAGAAGTCAAAGTCGACGAGACCGACATCGTGAATGTGAAGCTCGGACAACCGGCGGAGGTCACGATCGACGCGATTCCGAAGAAAGTGTTCCACGGGAACGTTTCGGAGATTGGAGACAATGCGATCGTCCGATCCAGCGGCGTTTCGACTTCGCAGCAGACGACCGCGAGCGAAGAAGCGAAGGATTTCAAAGTTGTCGTGACGCTGACGGATGCCCCGGCAGATCTGCGACCGGGCCTGTCGACAACCGCAAAGATTACGACGGCAACACGAAGCAATGCTCTTTCGGTTCCGATCCAGGCGCTAACGCTGCGGACCAAGGATCAAATGGAGCAACAAAATAATGCTCCGGGATCGGTGCATGCAGCGCCACCCGCAGCGAAAGAGGGCGCATCCAAGAACAAGAAAGACGATGAATTGCAGGGCGTCTTCGTGGTCCGCAACAAGAAAGCGATTTTCCTTCCGGTTGCAACGGGTATTACTGGCACGACTGATATTGAAGTCCTCGACGGTTTGAAAGAGGGGGACGAGGTCATTACGGGAAGCTACAAGGTATTGCGCACGTTGCGGCCGGGAAGCAGCGTGAAAATTGATAATTCGGCCCCTAAGAAAGAAGACGAGTCGTCATAACCTTAGCCGGGTTGGTACGTCCAAGAGGAAAGCCGGCTGCGGTCTCGGAAATCGGAGTGGAAGTAAAACGGATTTAAGCCAAACATCGGAGAGGGCAGTGGCAGCCGACCAGGAGAAAAACATGGCAACCGCAGAAGTCATCAGTATGCCGAACACCGTGAATCTAGCCCCGCCGGAGTCTTGCATGATCGCGGCCGAGGATCTTTGGAAGACCTACGACATGGGCTCGGAACAGCAGGTTCATGCGCTGCGAGGTGTCAATCTGCGGATCCAGCGAAATGAGTATGTCGCCATCATGGGTCCGTCCGGTTCGGGCAAATCGACGCTGATGAACCTGATTGGGTGCCTCGATACGCCGTCCAAGGGCAATTACTGGCTGAACAGCCATTTGGTCAGCGAGCTCGATGACGACGAACTGGCTCGCATTCGCAACAAGGAAATCGGATTCGTCTTCCAGACCTTCAACCTGCTGGCGCGTGCAACCGCTTTGCACAACGTTGAGCTGCCCTTGATCTACGCCGGTATTCCGACGGAAGAACGGATGGAACGTGCTAAGGGCGCGCTAGCGGCGGTCGGCATGGAAAAACGCATGCAGCACAAGCCCAACGAGCTTTCCGGAGGCCAACGGCAGCGTGTCGCGATCGCGCGCGCACTGGTCAACAAGCCGTCGATCATCCTGGCCGACGAACCCACAGGGAACCTGGATTCGCAGACTGGTATCGAAATTATGGCGTTGTTTGACCGCCTCCATTCCGAAGGCAATACGATCATCCTGGTGACGCACGAAGGCGACATTGCCGAGTACGCGCACCGCGTGATTCACATCAAGGACGGCGTGATCGCCAGCGACGAAAGCAAGGGTCCCGGACAGCGCAGCTAAAGTTCTCTGCAAAAGATCATGCCCAGCCTAATGGCTGGGCTTTTTTATTGCATCCATAAACAGCAACTACGGTTTCCCGTTCCTCCGAACAATCGGACTCCAAAGCGCCGCACAGTATAATTGCGCGCGGCATGGCGGGGCTGGAGGCGAAGCTCGGCCTTCCCGTAAGTGTCCGACTGCTTCACGCAAGTGGAGGTACGATGACCGGGTTCCCCTCTCCGAAGAGTTTTCTGCTGGGGCTGCTTGCGATCACTTCAGTCGCAGGGAGCACATTCGCGCAGGGAACATCAACGCCTGTCATGACGCTTCTTGTCGACGAGACCCAAGCGGCACGGCGGATCGCTTTTGTGCATGAAGAAATTCCGGTCCGCCCGGGCCCGGTCACGCTTGCTTATCCTAAGTGGATTCCTGGCGACCACGGACCAACTGGTCCCATTCAACAATTTGTAGCGCTCCACATAAGTTTGGGTAGCACGTCCCTCGCATGGACTCGCGATCCCGACGACATCTACTCGATTCGTGTGAACGTCCCGGCCAACGCGGATCGAATCACAGTCGACTTTGACACGTTGCTGGAAAACACAATCTCCGATCATCAACTGCTGGTGGCGTGGAATACGGTCGTGCTGTATCCGCGCGGCGTCGACAAACGCCAGTTAATGATCGAGCCGTCGATTCTTCTGCCTTCCAACTGGCATCAGGGCAGTTCGCTGCAAGTGACGAGCCAGGCCGGCAGCCGCGTAAATTTCGCGCCGGTTTCGCTCGAACGCCTGATCGACTCTCCGGTACTCGCCGGAGAATTCTTTCGCGCTGTCCCGCTGACCTCGACCTGGCCTGCAGAACTCGACATCACCGGAGACAGCCAGGCGGCGCTCGACAAAGCGGATGACGAGCACGCTGTAACTACCTTTGGAAAGCTGATCGACCAGGATCGAGCCATGTTCGGCTTCCGGCATTGGCAGACCATGCATCTTCTTGTTTCGCAGAGCGAGGGGCGTCCCTTCGACGGCCTTGAGCATGAAGATTCGCCATACTCGGCAATCGGGGACGCCGGGCTCTCTAAGAAAGATCAACTGGAAAAATTCGGCGGCTGGCTTCTTGCGCATGAGCAGTCGCACTCCTGGAACGGAAAGTACCGGCGACCGGCCGAGCTGTATTCGAAGCCCGACTATCAGGGTCCCGAGCGAACCTCGCTGCTCTGGGTATATGAGGGCCTGAACCAATATATCGGGATGCTGCTCGCGACCCGCGCCGGCTTCAATGATGCAGCGTTTATGCGCGACTATCTCGCGTGGGAAGCTGCATACTTTGCGGGCCAGCCGGCTCGCACCTCGACGGCCCTGGTCGACACCGCGACGGAAGACTGGGTGCTGCGCACGGTTGACGATGCATGGTCTTCTCTGCGCCGGGGACAGGACTACTACGACGAGGGCGCGCTCATCTGGTTGCGGGCGGACACCGTGATCCGCGAGCAATCGCAGGATCGCCGTTCGCTGGAAGATTTCCTGCTCAATTTTTTCGGGCAGAAGGATACGGAGCCGATCGTCGTTCCTTATGCACGGGAGGACGTCGAGGCTTCGTTATCGGCAATCTGTTCCTTTGACTGGCACGGTTTTTTCGAGACGCGCGTCTATCAGGTAAACAGCAAGCCTCCGACTGATGGCCTGGAGGCGGCGGGCTGGCGGCTGGTGTACAACGCGACTCCGAACAGTGTTTACGCAGCTGTGCTTCCGGACAGTTATGACGGGGCGCATTCCATCGGGATGTATGTGAAGAAAGACGGTACGATCTCCGACGTCCTGCCGGGAACGCCGGCCTACGACGCGGCTCTCGGACCTCACATGACGATTCTCGCCGTCGATGGCCGCGTATATTCCACTGACGTCCTCAATGAATCGATCGCGCACCCGCGAGAGGGCAAGATCTCTCTCATTGTTCGCAACTTTGACTCGGTGGAGACCCGCGAAATTCATTATGCGGGAGGCGTACGCTATCCGCACTTGGAGCCGATTCCCGGGCGTCATGACTACTTGAGCGAGATTCTGGCGCCTCGAAGCTACAAGGATCACTAACCCGGTCAGCCGCAGAATGTCCGCACTACTGGACTGGAACTTTTCCTGTTCCGAGCTTGTTCCATTCCCGTTCCGCGCATTTAGGATCAGCTACCACCACACGATCCCTTCCCTCTTTTTTGGCGCGATACATGGCAGCGTCGGCGGCTTCGATCAACGCCTTAGGCACGATGCCGTGCTCGGGGTACGCAGCGACTCCGGCAGAGGCCGTGACCCTCCCGACGGGGCGACCATCATGCAGGACTTCGAGTTCGCGCAGCCTGGAGCAGATGCTCTCGGCTCTCGTCCGAGTGGCGTTCAGATCGGCCATGGGCAGGATCACGATGAACTCTTCGCCTCCGAAACGGCACACAATATCTTCCGCGCGGACGCTGTTGGCCAGGAAGGAAGCGGTTTGCCGAAGCACGGTGTCTCCGGCCTCGTGCCCGTAGGTATCGTTGAATCTCTTGAAGTGGTCGAGGTCGAGCATGATCACGCCGAGCGCCTGTTCAGAACGCGTCGCCCGGCGCACTTCGCGCTCGAGCGTCTCTTCGAGATAGCGGCGGTTGAAGAGTCCGGTGAGAGGATCGCGGATCGACTGATTGCGCAAGGCTTCCCGCAAGCGCAGATTGGAGATGCACAGTCCCACCTGTTCCGCGAACATGTTGACCATTAACATCGCGGACTCGGGCAACCCTTGCGAATCGATGACTTGGAAGTGAAGGACACCGATGGCTTCGCCCTGCGACAGCAAGGGCAAGCAGAAATAGGAATGGTGGCCGGGAAGAACGTGCCGGCATTCCGCAGTGCAGTCACCGGCGGAGACCGAGTGAAGGTGTCCGCCCCGCAGAGCCCAGCAGTCTTGCGGCCCAAGGACGCTTCCAGACAGTTGGCAGCTTGTCCATGAAGCGGACACCTCGAGCGTGTCGCGAGACTGGTTCAGGAGCATCACCGCACCGCAGAGCTCGGGAAACATTCTGGGCGCCATCCCCGCGATCACCGAAAGAACATCTTTGAGATCGCCGCAGCTTTGCAGCAGTTCGGCCGTCTTGATGAGGGTGGTGGCACGGTTCGAGCGCCGCGTCAGTTCGCTTACCATGCGCTCGTTTTGCTGATTCAATTCCTGCTGTGCGAGGGCGCGCTCGCGCATCTCGGTTTCGAGGCGGAAATTCGCTTCGACAAGAGCCGCAGTGTGCTCTTTGATCTGCTCTTCGAGGATCTGTTGTTGATGCTTTTGTGGTTCGATGTCGGTGCAGGTTCCGAACCATCCCAGGATCGAGCCCGAAGCATCACGCAACGGAACGGCGCGATCGAGATACCAGCGAAATTCTTTTGTGGCATCACGTAGCCGGTACTCGACTTCGAAGGTCGTACCGGATGCCATGCACTCCTCCCATTTTTTCTGACAAAGATCCCGGTCGTCAGGATGAACTACTTCCATCCAGCCACTGCCCATGCCGGATCCCGGAGCCATGCCTGTCATTTCGTACCAGTTCTGGTTGATGTAGGTGGTCAATCCGTCGGCACCCGTAGTCCATACGATCTGCGGGATCGCTTCCGCGAGCGTATGAAACTGGGCCTCGCTGTAGCGAGCGGCGCTGGCCGCGGCCGATTGCAAAGCCAGCATCCGGCCGACAAAGGCTACGACTTTAATCGCGAGCAGCAGCACTAGAAAAATGGCCGCGCTAATCACGACGATGCCGAGCGACGAAATCAGGCGGCCGGCCAGATCAGTCGTCGCGTAAGACGCAACGATCGCCAGAGCCACGGATAAAGCGACCAAACCGTAGTTGTAGCTACCTTGTAGGAGCGTTGAAGCCGGCGCCGTAAGGTCCTCCCAGCAGGCTGACCGCGAGTAGGCACAGTTCTCCCACGCGGTCAGAAGTGCTGAGATAAACATCGGCATGGGAGTAACCCAGCCGAATTAGAAATTGCAAATGATCGTTACTCTAGGGTGCGTGGAGTGAGTCAAAAACGAAAGATCGAGAAAAAGAAAAGAGACGTAGCAGGCTACGTCTCTTGGAGAATTGAAGAGAGATAAGAAAGGCTTACGGAGTTGTGCTGACCGGAGTCGCGGTCGCTGTCTTCGACGGCAAGCCGTGACTCGCAATGAAGAAATCGTGGTCGTACATGTTGCGGTACATCAGGCCGGCAATCTGGGCCGCCTTAGGACCGAATGTCGGACGTCCACCCTCGAGGAAGATCACTACGACAACGCGTCCCACGCTGGTGTTGGCGTAGGAAGCGAACCAGCCGTAGCGGGTTCCGGCGTGCGAGCAGGTTCCAGTCTTGCCCAGGATTTCTTCTTCGTTGAAATTGAGCCTGAGTTTGCGGGCTGTGCCGTATTGCACCGCCCCAGCCATACCGTCAGAGAGTTCAGGAATCACCGGAGCGATATCGAGCTGACGCTTGACGCGCGGCTGGAAGTTCGCAACTTCTTCCGGAGTCGTCGGATGCTGCAGATAGTAGAGCGTTCCGCCATTGGCGATCGCGGAAACCATGGCGCCCAGTTGCAGCGGAGTCATGGAGACGCCTTCACCGAAAGAGCACATCTTGCCTACGCCGCCGAGCTTTTCCGGAATCACTTCGTCGGGATAAGCACCAAGCTGTTCGCCGGAAATATCGTATCCGGCGAGTTCCCCAAGACCGTATTGGTGGGCATAGTAGGCGACTTTTTCAAAGCCAAGCTTGCGACCGACAGCTTCGAAATAGGCGTTATTTGAGTGCGCCAGCGCCGTGGTGAGATTCATGCGATAGCTGCCGCCGAGCGAAACTGGAGTCTCTTTGGAAACCACGCCTTCGCTGAGGGCTGCCAGTGCGACCGAGAGCTTAATTGTGGAGCAGGGCTGCGCGCCGCTCGAGAGAGCCAGCTTCTGATTCACCATGGCGAGGACGCGTCCGCTGGTGGGCTCGATGGCGACGACAGTGCCGTTCATATTGCCGAGAGCGTCGATGGCGGCCTGGCGAACAATCGGGTCTTCGCCGCCCGTGATGTCACCAGCGGTAAGGCCGTCCGCGAACGAGCTCGCCGTGAAGCGCTCGTAGTAATGATGGCGGCGAGTCGTGATCGAAACACGGCGGACCGTCGCGCCCGCGCTGCGGCTTTTGGCCAGATGGTGCAGGCGGCGGCGTGTGTGCTGGGTCTCGCTGACTTTCTTGGAAGTGGATTTAGTGGTCGGATGGGTGTTAATGTGCGCCGCCCAACTCACGCCCGCCAGTGGCAGGCACGCGCAAAGGGCCAGTACGAGACGAAGAACGCTTCCCCTGAACATCGGTCTGTTTTCACTCCCGGAATCTATGTAGTTCGATGCAAGCACACTGCCAATGGGTGGTAATCCCACCCTTTCGCCTACTGTGCTGATGGTACGAGACTTAGCGTATCTGTGGCAACGATAAAGTTTCGATCTAATGAAACACTAATTTTGCTTCAACCCGTTTTGAAACAAGGACATAAACGGGTATTACCTGGGGTCAGACCCCTTCCGTAATCGGTTACTGGGTTACTCGTAAGGTACTCCCCGAGGTGCAAAAGTTTGCGCATTAAACGCTCAAGTTTCAATGGGCTTCGAAGTTTCAGAGTTTCAAGGTTCAACGCAAAGATCTGGAACCATCGGACTCATTGAAACTTTGAAACTTTATCACCTTGAAACTTGGCCCTACATCACATCATTTCTCTTGCGCAGAAACGCCGGGACATCGAGATCGTTCTGCTCGAAGTTGTTCACCATGGCGCTGCGCATCGTATCGAGTGAGACCGGATCGGCAACGCGGTCGGAAACATGCGCGACCGGCGCCGCATCTTCGACGTATGCGCGTTCGTCTAACGATTCGACTCAGCCATGATCTGCGGCGGAATCGGTTCCGGCATGGGCTCGCGCGGGGCGAAATCATCGGCAAAATCCATCGCCTCTTCATGCACCGCAGCAAACGACATCCGCGTTTCCTGCTGGCGATGGCGCGCAGTAGGAATCTCGCGGAAACCGGTAGCGATCACCGTGATCTTCACCGCGTCTTTCATCTTCTCGTCCATGACGGCGCCGAAGATGATGTTGGCATCTTCGTGAGCTGCGCCCTGAATGATCGAGCACGCCTGCTGCACTTCGGCGAGTTTGAGCGAGGACGACCCGGTGATGTTGATCAGGATGCCGCGTGCGCCATCGATGGCTCCAGCTTCGAGCAGCGGCGAGGCAATGGCACGTTGCGCAGCTTCGATGGTGCGCTTCGCGCCGCATGCTGAAGCCGTACCCATAACCGCGTATCCCATACGAGCCATGATCGTCTTCACGTCGGCGAAGTCGCGGTTGATGATGCCGGGGATCGTGATGATGTCGGAGATGCCTTGCACGCCCTTGGCGGAGAATGTCGTCGGCAATACGGAAGGACTCGAAGAAGCCGGCGTCTTCGGCGACAGCGAGCAACTTCTCGTTGGGAATGACGATGGTGGTGTCGACCGATTCCATCAGCTCAGAGATACCGCGCTCGGCTTGCTGCATGCGGCGTTTGCCTTCGAACGAGAACGGCTTGGTCACGACGGCAACCGTCAGCGCGCCCATTTCGCTGGCCAGCGAAGCAATGATGGGAGCCGCACCGGTGCCGGTGCCGCCGCCGAGACCCGTGGTGACGAAGACCATGTCGGCGCCTTCGAGAGCTTCGATGATCTTGTCGGAATCTTCGAGCGCGGCTTTGCGGCCGACTTCGGGATTCGCGCCCGCGCCCAGACCATTCGTCAGTTTCACACCCAACTGGAGTTTCACGGGCGCATGCGACATGCGAAGCGCCTGCAGATCCGTGTTGGCAACGATGAATTCGATGCCCTCGACGCCGGCATCGATCATGCGGTTAACAGCGTTGCCGCCGCCGCCACCCACTCCGATCACTTTGATCTTGGCGTCGTTGCGGGCTTCTTCGTTGAAGCTGATGCGAATTTTCGGGTCGTTTGTCATTTTGTCCGCCTTTTGAAATTTCCTTGCTGCACGCTTCCGCCCTGAAGTGGTCAGTAATTAGTGGCAAGTTGTCAGTGAAATCCTTTGCCGCTTAATGACCTCTGGCCACTGATCACTGATCACTTTCTTCACGCTCCCTTACCCACCAACAGCGACTTCAATCTCGTTCCCCAGCGATCGCTCTGAATGCCGCGAGCGATCCGGGCGCGCTGACCGTAATTCACCATGCCCAGCACTGTCGCAAATTCCGGCTCAGAGAGCGTCGACGGCATTTTCGCCAGAGGAGCCGGCCACGAAAGCCGGACGGAGCGGCGCAGCACAGACTCGGCAACATCGAAAATTCCCGGCAAGCGCGACGCGCCTCCAGTGAACACGATGCCGGCGATACAGAGCTCGAACATGCCGCTCTGGCGAAGAGCATCGCGCATCATCTCGAAGAGCTCGCGCGCGCGCGGCTCAAGAATTTCAGCAACAAGACGCTGCGGCATCAGGCGCGACGGCCGGTCGCCAACCGAGGGTACTTCGACTTCGTTGCCTTCCGGAATCAACGTCACGATCGCGTTGCCATAAATCTTCTTGATCTTCTCGGCCTCGGAGAGCGGGGTACAGAGGCCAACGGAGAGATCGCTGGTGAAGTGGTCTCCGCCGACGGGAATGACGCCGGTGTAAGCGACCGCGCCCTGCTGAAATACAACGAGCTCGGTCGATCCGGCGCCGATGTCGGCGAGACAAACGCCGAGTTCGCGTTCGTCGTTGCGTAACACGGAATCAGCTGCAGCGAGAGGCTCGTAGACCGTGTCGTCAACGTGGACACCGGCTTTATTCACCGCGGTGATGACGTTCTGCGTGGCGCTCGTTGCCGCAGTCACCATGTGAACGCGCACTTCGAGGCGAGCAGCCATCATGCCCAGCGGATCATGTACTCCGGCCTGATCGTCGAGAATGAATTCCTGGGGGAGGAGATGCAGAATCTCGCGGTCGGCGGGCATCGGGATGGCGCGGGCGCGTTCGACGGACTGCTTGATCTCGTCGCGTCCGATTTCGCGCGGACGCGTGCCGAGGCTGATGCCTCCATGGCTGTTCATGCCGCGCACATGGGCTCCGCCGATGCCGACGATGGCGTGTTCGACGGCGGCTCCGGCGGCGTCCTCGGCGGCTTCGACGGCCTGCTGGATCGCAGCTACGGCCTTGTCGAGCTCAACGATCACACCTTTGCGCGAGCCGCGCGATTCGGCGACCCCATGGCCGCGATAACGCAAGCCCGTGTCGGTGACCTCCGCCACGAGCGCGCGCGTCTTCGCGCTACCCACATCGATCGCCGTAAGAAAGCTTCCCTGCTGGTTTGCCATCTTCCTATGAATTCCCTGACGCCATTAATTGGACCCCGCACTGCTTTGCTGCTTAGAAATGGCCGCGCTCGGCTTTGGGCTTGACGCATTCGCGGCAACCGAAGCCGCCGGCTTTTTCGTGCCCTGCGATGCAGCGTGCTGCGCGGACGCCGCCTTGCCCTTTGCCGTCGATGTTGACTTCTTGCCGAGATCTTTTTTCGCGGCAGTCTTGCTCGTCTTGGCCGCCGCTTTCTTCGCAGTCGCTGGCTTCTTCGTCACTTGCATCGTCTTCGCTGAAGCCACCGCCTTTTTCGTGACAGGGGCCGGCGGATCAAGCTTCTTCTCGGTCAATTCAAACGCGGGCTTGGGAAGCGGACGATCGTGCGGGCCCATGCGCGTGATGAGCGCTGCCGGCTTCACTCCAGCTGCAGCTGCCGCCTTCGCTGACGCTGCCGTGAGCGCCGCCTGCTTCGGCTTGCCTTCCATGTCCGGATTCACAATGACCTGGTTGTCGTAGCGCAGATTCACCGACTCGAGTTTCTGAAATTGCTGCCGCCACTCCCGCACATGGCTGACGTAAGTTCGGTAGCGCTTCAGATAATCGGACGCTCCGAGCTCCACGAGCACATCGCCCGCCGGATCGTTCACGCGCACTTTCAAATTGTCGAGATCGGACACATCGACTTCGCTCAAGTCCTGCGAATAGCGCGCTCCGCCAGAATCCAACTCGCGGACGAGTTCGTTATAAGCCTTCATGCGCGGCAATCGCGTCGAGAGTGGCTCGCCGGGATTCATTCCGAGAATCACGGGGAAGGAATATTTGTGCTTCTGCGGCAACTCCATCAGCGTGCCGCCGGCATCGATCAAAGTAATGTGCGGCCCAACGCGCGCGAAGGCGACTGGGGTGCGCTCGTGAATCTCCACCTTCAAGCGATTGGGAACGAAGCGCATGACGCTCGCCGATTCCACCCATGGAATCTGTTCGAGCTGCGCTTTCTGCTGGGTCAACGGGACAAAGAAAATATTGCGGCCAATGTCGGCGCCCATGACTTCCATGATTTGCGGCTTGGTGACATTCTCCATGCCGCTGACTTCGATGTCGTCGCTCGATTCGATGCGGAAGCGCCACGAATGCTCGCCGTAGTGGTACAGAGCCGGCGGCGGCAATTGCTCCGACACACAAAAACATCGCGGCGATCGTCGCCCACAAAAGACGGCTGGCAGTTTTCTTGGGAAGCGAGCTGCGGCGGGCGGAGACACGCTTTTGCCCGCGCAGAAACGGGGATTCCTCGTCCACATCCAGGTCAACCAAGCGCGCGTCGTCGAGTTCCTCGCGCGCCGTCGGGACGCTGGGTGGGTACAACTCCTCCTGCATGATGGTGGAACCACTTTTTCGCGCCATCAGTTCAGAGTTGTCGAGAGGAATCGCTGAGCTTTTTCACTATAGCTGCATTTCTCGAATTGAGATAGATGGAAAATTTCACGTTTTGCACAGGAGGGAACCGCGTTGGGTACGAGGGGGAAATTTACGAGCAGGGATCAGAGGCTAGGGATCAGTTCGTTGCGCTTAGTGATTCGTGACTAGTGATTAGTGTGCCGGGCGATCCAGGGAAATAAAAATGGGCGCGGTTTAGGTTCCGCGCCCGTTGTCCCAGGAGGAAAGCAAACGGCAACTTAGAAAACTTAGACGGGGCCTGCGCCCGGTGCATCAATGTGTACCACTGGAACCGTCGGCATTTTGATCCGCGGGATCTGCGGCATATTGACGAACGATCGCGGACACGCTACTCGCGGCATGCGAACGACGACCGGGCTGAAAGCCGCTGCCGGAATTCGTATATGGGCGAGCTCGGCTTCCATTCGCGCACGACTGGCCTCGATCTGAGCTTCCTGACGATCCGACACCGCGACCCAACGGTCAAATGCTGCGTCCGAGCGGGCGACTCTCGATTCCACACGGGCGATCGCCGTGCTCAGGCGGCAATTCGGAGCCGCTTCGGGCGGAGTCAACAACCGCGCCTCGGTCAAAAACTGGTCTGCGTGGCCCGTGGCCAGCGCCAGAACGGCACTCGTATTGTGCTCGACCTGAAACGCGATGCGGTGTGCCCACGCCAAGCCTCCATCGTGGTAGCTGGCATTCAATCCCGCCGCCAGAACCGCTACCGTCAACCATCCCCATGCTTGTGTTTTCATGACCTTAACCCCTTATGCCAGATAGACGAAGGGCATTCCGATCGGTTAGCAAAGAAAGATACGGAGAAGGGCTTATTGAAGTTCCGTTGGAACGGTCGTAGTGGCGCAGATGTTGCTATCGCTTCTATGGGGTGGATCTCGAGGTGCGGAGCAAGGGATCAGGGGCCAGTTGTTGCAAGCTTTGGAGAATCCCGTTCCATCGGCGACTATCCCCTTGCGGATGGCACTAGAATATAGGCAACCAGCCGCGTGTTGAGGAGCGTTTTATGTCTCGTCTTACATCGCTTCGGGCTGTGCTGCCCCTCGCCGTTGTTTTGTTTCAAGCTGCGCCCAGCCTCGCCGCCCAAGATGCGACCGCGCTTCTAAACGAAGTCAGCCAGCGTTATGCCGACGCCAAGTCGTATCACATCGAAGCGGTAGAGGAACGAACATCCAGCAGCGAACTCAATCGAGACTGGCAAAAAACATTCATGACTGCAGTAGTTTCGCCGGGCGGACGCTACCGGTACGAAGGACGATCATTTATCGGACACGCGATTCTCCTCTCCGATGGTACGCGCGAGTGGGAGTATCTTCCTGATCAGAAAACGTACACCCAGCGAACGGTTTCCACGGACGATTCGGACAAGAAGCGTGTACGCGCGCAGGACGAAATGGCTGCCCTCAACGCAAAGGCGATCGTTTCCAACCTCGGCGCGTCTGGGCAGCGCGGTGAAGTCGGCAACGTTCCTTGCCGACGAGAAGATTTCGATCGGCACTCAGTCCGTGGATTGCTACGTTCTACACATCGCTGACGACAACTTCAAAACGCGGCGTCCCGCCCGGAGTCACGAAGAGACGGTCTGGATCGACAAATCGCGCCGAGTGATTGTGAAGAAAATAGATCGGGAGAAACCATTGTCGGACGACCCGGTGAATGGGCATCTCCCCTTCTCTTCGGAAGATGTCGTCACCTATCCTGTAGCGAGATTAGATGAACCGGAAGACGCCACCTTGTTTGCCTTCGTCGCGCCCAAGGACGCGCAACTGGTCGCTGAGCTTTCGAGTCTGCTCGTGTCGGGCCCGCATTTCGAATTCATTGGCAAGCCGGCGGCAGACCTTCATCTGAAGTCTCCCGACGGAACAGTCAAAACTCTGAGCAGCCTTCGGGGGCAGCCGGTGTTTCTAGATTTCTGGGCCACCTGGTGTGGCCCGTGCAAGGGGATAGTGCCCGACCTAATCAAGCTCCACGATGAAACCGCATCGAAAGGACTCGTCTGGGTTGGCATCGACAATGATGAGAATCCCGACGCGGCAAACAAGTTCATCGCGCAGCAGCACATTCCGTGGATGAACTATCACGATCTCGACGGATCGTTCGGAGCAGCCTTTCAACGGCAGGTCATTCCGCTCGGAGTTCTGATCGATGCCCGAGGGAACGTCGCCTTCTATCAAACGGCGTATGAGGTTCGCGACTTGAGAGCGGCAATCGCGAGGCTAGGGCCAGAGTTCCAGTCGATCGCCGGTACAACGTCGGGCAAATAGCGAGTAGTCCCGCGTTACAGTGGACGGAGGTCGCCTGCTGCGATTCTCTTTGGCTAAGCTTTTCCAGAATCGCCGGACCGAACTGCGAGACGCTGCCCGCGCCGAGGGTTAGGATCATGTCTCCGTCTTGCGCGACCGCGACCGCGGCATCGATCGCTTCCGCGGGCGAGCTTGCATAGCGGCCCGTTGTCGCTGTCTTCTCCCGGATTTTCTGCGCGAGCACTTCTCCGGTAATGCCCTCGATCGGCGGCTCGCTGGCGGCATAAATATCGAGCACGAACAATGAGTCGGCATCATGGAAGGCGCCGGTGAATTCTTCCATCAGATCGCGCGTGCGCGTGTAACGATGCGGCTGGAAGATTACGTGAATTTTTTGGAATCCGCACTGCCGCGCCGCAGCTAGTGTCGCCCGGATCTCCGTCGGATGGTGGCCGTAGTCGTCAATGACGCTGACGCCCGCAGCGCGTCCCTTGAGTTGAAAGCGTCGGTCGACGCCGCGGAACTGATCGAGTGCGGAACGGATCGCATCAACACTCACGTCGACGCCGACGCCCACCGCAATCGCTGCCGTCGCGTTCAGGACGTTGTGTACTCCCGGCACATGGAGCGTGAACTCTCCCAGTTCCCTCTTCTGATAGTTCACACGAAAACGGCTATAGGGACGGCTGTCGCCAGGACTTTCGCGCTTCGTTTCCTCCAGCTTGATCAAGAAGTCCGACCCGCGCTTTGTTCCATATGTCACCGTTCGCCGCTGCACTTCCGGCAACAGCTTTCGCAGCAGAGGATCATCGTTGCAGGCAACAATCATTCCGTAAAAGGGGACGCGATCCATGAAGTCGAGAAACGTTTTCTTCACGTCGCGCATGTTGCGGTAGCAATCCATGTGCTCGCGGTCGATGTTGGTGACGACTGAGAGAATTGGAGATAACTTGAGAAACGACCGGTCGCTCTCGTCGGCTTCGGCGACCAGGTATTGCGATTTGCCGAGGCGCGCGTTGGAGCCCATGGCGTCGACGCGTCCTCCAACGACCACCGTAGGATCGAGGCCTCCCGCAGCGAGAACAGCTGCGACCATGGAAGTTGTCGTCGTCTTGCCGTGCATACCGGCGATCGCGATTCCATATTTCAGCCGCATCAATTCGGCCAGCATCTCGGCGCGCTGAATCACCGGAATGTGAAGATTGTGCGCTTCGGCGACTTCGGGATTCTCCGCGGCGATGGCCGAACTGGTGACGACGACTTCGGCGCCGGCGATGTTCTCGGCGCGATGTCCTTCAAATGTCGTGGCGCCGAGACTTGCCAGTCGCTGCGTCACGGCGGAACTCTTGAGGTCGGAGCCGGAGACTTTGTAGCCGAGATTGAGCAAGACCTCGGCAATGCCGCTCATGCCGATGCCGCCGATACCTACGAAATGAATGCGCTGAATTTTTGCGAACATGGATACACGAAGTTAGTAATTGTGTAATTTGGTAATTGAGTAATTTGTGATGCGCCCTTGCTGACCATTCAATTACACAATTGCTCAATTTCCCAATTACTCAATGCCTTCGATTCCAGCTACGCGTGCCGCCATCGTGGCGATGTCTTTCGCTGCGTTCGGATGCGCCAACTCGCGCGCTGATTGGCTCATCTGTCGCAACCGCTGCGGATCTTGCAATAACGCCGCGATCGTTTCGGCCAGCCAGACTCCTTCCAGCTTCGACTCTTCGACGACCACCGCGGCCCCGTGGCGCGCCAGCGCTTCTGCATTCACGCGCTGGTGATCGTCTGCGGCGCGCGGGAATGGAACAAACACTGCTGGCTTCCCTGCTGCAGCGATTTCCGCGACCGTGCTCGCTCCCGAGCGGCAGACCACCAAGTCGGCGCGAGCGAAGGCTGCAGGCATGTCCTCGATGAACTTGGAAACCTCGGCCGACTCCCCCAACGACTGATAGGCTGCCAGCGCGTCATTATAGTCACGCTCCCCGGTCTGGTGAATGATGTGGATGCCGGGTGCCTCCCGCCGCAGCACGGGCAAGCAGCGAAATATTGCTTCGTTGATGGCGTGCGCGCCCTGACTCCCTCCAAAAACGAGAAGACGTTGGCGTGCCTCCGCGCTTGGGAGGAATCTCGAAAAAAGCCTGGCGCACCGGGACGCCCGTGACTTCGCCGTGGCGGAAATATTTTGCTGTCTCTTCGAAATGAACCGCCGCTCCAGAGACGAAGCGGGCCACCATCCGGTTAGCGAATCCAGGAACAACGTTGGGTTCGAACGCGAGCGTCGGAACGTGCTTCATGACGGCCGACAACATCGCCGGGCCGGAAGCGTAACCGCCAACGCCGATGACCACGTCAGGAGCGAATTCGTTGATCATGCGGCTCGCATCCCAGATCGCACGAGGCAGATCGAAGGCCGTCTTCAATCGCGTCATGAGGCTGACATTTTTCAGCGCGCCTACGCGGACGAGTTGCAGAGGATATCCGGCGGCGGGAACGAGACGGTTTTCGATGCCGCGCGCAGTGCCGATAAAAAGAACCTCGGCGTTATAACTTTTCTTGAGTTGATTCGCGATGGCAAGCGCGGGAATGACGTGCCCGCCCGTGCCTCCGCCCGCAAGAATCGCTCGCATGTTTTGACTATAAACTAGAAGCTAAATGGCCACGGATTCGCGCGGATCCACGCAGATAACCCAAAAGTCCCGCGAACACTTCGGCGCCGTGAGTCCAGATTGCCCAGAAATATCCGTGAAGATCAGTGAAAATCCGTGGCGCTCTTATTTCTTGGCCAGCTTCGCCGGCAGCGGATTATCTGGCCGTTCCGAATCCCAGAAGATCGAGACGACCCACCAGCGCTTGCCGTCGTTGAGCAACTGAAACGAATTCACACCGCGTTCGAACGGCTTGTCGCCGAGCGCCCGATGCGACTCGTAGCTGCTGAGAACCTGTGTCATGCCGCCGTAGGAGTCGGGCTTGTTCACAATCGCATTTTCGTAGAACGGATCTTTCGCAAACACCTGCGTAGCGTCGCGAATGAATTCCTCTTCGCTCCAGGAGATGATGAAGGTCGATCCGTCGGGACCCTTGCCAACCTGTGTGAACCGAGCCTGCGGAAGGAAGAGCGAGCGGAAGCGATTCCAGTCCCGTGCGCCAGCGGGGCCTGAAATCGAGTCGTAGGCGGCATGCATGATCGCGTCAATTGACTTTACGTCGTCCGGCTTGGGCGTCGGGACCTTCGATTCCAACTCCGCCGCTGAAATAATCGGCAACGATGGCGGCATCTGTGAAGGTGGCGCCGTCTCCGCTTTCTGGGCGGCCGCTAACGACGACGACGTAACGAGAAGAACCAGAACTCCGACAAGCCGATCCACCGTGCGCATGCAGATCTCCTCTGATCGTGCTTCGAACTCCTAACCACGAAGGGCACAAAGTATCACGAAGGTCTTAATGCAAATGCATTCCTTCGTGTAACTTCGTGTCCTTCGTGGTAAATGCTTTTTGCAGCGCGCGTAAGGCGGATCCCGCTCAGCGTTTTGCACAACTTTATTTGCGGTCGTGTGACGAACGACCTTTACTGAGATTTCCAGGAACGTGAGACTAGCGGTATGGCCGCGGACCTGCGCGATCGATGCAAACATCCCGACCAACCTGCGATTAGCCGCGAATCGTGAACGTAACTCCTTATTTTGCAAGATTTTACCCGTAAGCTATTTAGAATCAAGATTTTGGGAGCGTCGAGCGTATCAGAACTAAGTAAAGCCAATGAAATCAATATTTTGCGAGATCGATCCGAAAAAACATCGAGGTCTGATCCCGTCCGGATTTACGACGGAAGACTTCGTTCACTCTGCCTGTTTGGTGATGTTGAGCAGCACACCGACGCAGGCGAGGGTCACGAACAGCGACGATCCTCCGTACGACACAAGTGGCAGCGGGATGCCCTTGGTGGGCATCATGCCCAGCACGACGCTGATGTTAATGAAGGCCTGCAGCACAACCATGATGGTGATGCCGACGGCGAGATATCGTCCGAAAAGATCTTCGGTACGCCAGGAAGCCCGCATGCCGCGCCACAGGAAAACGGCGAACAGGGCGACCACGAAAATCGCGCCGACCAGACCAAGTTCTTCGGCCGTCACGGCAAAGATGAAATCGGTGTGCGGCTCGGGAAGGTAGAACAACTTTTGCTTCCCTTCCATCAGACCGGTGCCGGTAATGCCTCCCGTGCCGACGGCGATCAGCGACTGAATGATGTGGAAGCCTGTCTTTTGACGGTCCGCGTATGGATTAAGGAAGGCGAGGATGCGGTCGCGGCGCCAGGCTACATGAAAGATCAGAACGTAGAGTGGGATCAGAGATGCGCCGAAGGCGTATCCGAAGTAGCGCATGCGCATGCCGGCTACGTAAAGGATGCAGGCAGCGATGCCCGCGCACGCGATGGCAGTACCGAGGTCAGGCTGCAGCACGATGAGTCCGAGAAAGACAACGACTGGCGCCGCGGCAGGCAGCAAGGTGTTGCGCACGTCGTCGATCGTCTTGGCGCGGCTCTCGAGGAAGTAGGCCAGGAAAAGGATGAGGACCGGTTTAGCAAGTTCGGACGGCTGGAAGGAAAATCCCCCGAAGTGGATCCAGCGATGGGTGTTGTGCGATCGATCGAGGAAGAAAACGGAGATCAGCAACAGCGTGGTCAGGCCCATCAGCGAAAACACGATGGCGGGATGCTTGTATTTCTTGTAGTCCACGCGCATGGCCACCACCATCGCGACCAGGCCCGCGACGGCCCAGATCAACTGCTTCGACAGGAACGCGTAGGGAGATCCGAAGCGCTCGCGCGCCATGACGGCCGACGCCGAGAACACCATCACCAGGCCGAGGAATACGAGCAGCATGGTAACGGTAAACAACCAGCGGTCGACACTCACGCGCTTCGCCATGGGAAACTTATTTCACCACGGAGCGGCAGAGACGACGAGGAGGAATTGTCGATTGTGGAATTTGATTGTTGCTTGTTTTGGTTCAGGCAGGAAGAACTCACCACGGAGACACGGAGGCGCGGAGAAAAACATTTATGTCATGTCTATTCGGATCAAGCCTTTTGCTTTCTCCGTGCCTCCCGTGTCTCCGCGGTGAAAAGCTGGTCTTAGCTCAAAGAGTGGACAATTTCTTTGAAGACTTTGCCGCGGTGTTCGTAGCTTTTGAATTGATCGAAGCTGGCGCAGGCCGGAGCCAGAAGGACAACGTCTCCCGGCTGCGCGGCGGCGTTGGCTTTGCGGATTGCGTTCTCGAGCGTCTCGGCGTGGACAACTTCCGGTCCTTTTATCTGCGATTCGATCTTGGCCGCGGCCGCGCCGATCGTGTACACGCGCTTCACGCGCTGCTTCAGCAGGTCGTTGAGCACGGTGTAGTCGCTGCCTTTATCCTTGCCGCCGAGAATGAGGTGGATGTTTGCGGGAAAAGATTCCAGCGCCTTGATGGTGGCGTCGACGTTGGTGGCTTTGGAGTCGTTGTAGTAATCGACGCCGCGAATCGTGGCGACAAATTCCAAGCGGTGCTCGACGGCCTTGAAATCACGAACAGCCTGTCGAATCTTGTCCGCAGGGCATCCCATCAACGCTCCCGCACAAACGGCGGCCAGAACGTTTTCCAGATTGTGAGCGCCTTTGAGCGGAATGTCGGAGACTTCGAGGATCTCGCGCTGACCTTTGGCGTCGCGGAACAGAATCTTTCCGTCGTGGACCCACGCGCCCTGCTTCACTTCCTTGTGCCGGCTGAACCAGAAAACCTGCGCCTTGGTTCGCGCGCCCATGGCTACACAGGTCGGGTCGTCCTCGTTGAGAACCGCGAAATCACTCCCTTGCTGATTCTCGAAGAGACGCGCTTTCGCATCGACATAAATCTCGAAGGTGCGATGGCGATCGAGATGGTCGGGTGTGACGTTCAGCACGACCGCAACCTTCGGACGGAAAGTCTGGATCGTTTCCAGTTGGAAGCTCGACACTTCGAGAACGATCACCGTTTCCGGCGTAGCACGTTCCGCGAGCGAGATAGCAGGCGTGCCGATATTGCCGCCGACGAGCGTCGGGAAACCGGAGGCCGTCATGATTTCGCCGGCAAGGGTGGTCGTAGTGGTCTTGCCGTTCGATCCTGTGATGGCGACGACGGGACCCGGAAGAAATTGGGCGGCAAGTTCGATCTCGCCGATCACGTTCTCGCCCAGCGAGCGTGCTTGCTTGAGCGGAGGCGCATCGACGGGCACACCGGGAGAAACGACGATCAGGTCTTGTCCGCGGAAAGTACGCTCGCCGTGTCCGCCGGTTTCGACCGCGATGCCGTTGTCGAGCAGAACAGGAATTTCGTTACGCAGTTCGTCGCCGCTCTTGGTATCGGAGACCGCGACGCGCGCTCCGTGCTTCTTCAAGAAAAGCGCCGACGCCACCCCGGACTTGCCGAGGCCGACCACCAACACGCGTTTGCCGTTCAGTTCCATCAGCGTCTATTTCACCACAGAGTTCAGGGGTCAGGGGCTAGGGTCAGGATTCAAATTTCAGACGTCACGAAAACAAACGATCTCAAAAGACGAATCGGTAACCATAAACTACGGCAGGGCCTCGATCAATGACCGTTGAACCCTCGCCCCTAACCCCCGATCCCTAGCCCCTGTTTCACCTCAATTTCAACGTGGTCAGGGCGAATAGGGCGAAGATCAGGGACGCGATCCAGAAGCGCACGATGACTTTCGATTCCGACCAGCCCAGCAGTTCGAAGTGATGATGAATGGGCGCCATCTTGAAGATGCGTTTCTTGCGCAGCTTGTACGAACCGACCTGCAGGATCACGGATAACGCTTCGAGCACGAAAACTCCACCGATGAACGGTAGCAGCAATTCCTGCTTGATGATTACGGCGACGGTACCGATCGCGCCGCCCAAGGCCAGCGATCCTACGTCTCCCATGAAGACTTCGGCCGGATGAGCGTTGTACCAGAGGAATCCGATGGAGGCGCCGACCATGGCTCCGCAGAAGACGGTGAGTTCGCCAACCTGCGGCATGCGCTGCAATTCGAGATACGTTGCGAAGGTGGCGTGACCGCTGACATAGGTGAGCACCGTCAGCGCGCCGGCGGCGATGACCGTGCATCCGATGGCAAGGCCGTCGAGGCCGTCGGTAAGGTTGACGGCATTGCTCGATCCGACGATCACCAGTGCGACGAAGGCCATGAACGGGAGGAAGGCCAGCGGCCAGAGATGCGGATTGCGTTCCAACGTTCCGACAACGAGATCTGGATGAAACTGCTTGAAGAACGGGACGATCAGCTTGGTCGAATACATGCCGTAGGTCTGCATGGCGATCAGCGCGGAGGCAATGACGATGCTGGTGGCGATCTGCAGTCCGAGCTTGGCGCGAGCGGTGAGGCCAAGATTGCGGCGATGCGTGACTTTTGTGTAGTCGTCGGTGAATCCGATGGCGGCGTAGGCGCAGGTGGAGAAGACGGCGATCCACACGAAGCGGTTGCTGAGATCGGCCCACAGCAGCGTAGGGACGACGATAGCGATGACGATCAGCAGGCCGCCCATGGTTGGCGTGCCGGCCTTTTTCTGATGAGCTTTCGGACCTTCTTCGCGGATGTACTGGCCGATCTGAAATTCACGCAGGCGTCCGATGACGAGCGGTCCCACGATGAGCGCGGTGAATAATGCGGTCAAACTGGCAAACGCCGTGCGAAACGTGACATAGCGAAAGATGCGGAACGGAGCGACGTAATGTTGCAGCTTTAGGAATAACAGCCAGTAGAGCAATCAGCCTCCGAACAGTGGTCAGGGGTCAAGGAGCAGTCGCCGGTCTTCAACTACGAATTCACTGACAACTGGCCATTAGCCACTGATCTTCGATTTCCAGGTCTCGAGCGCCTTTTCCAGCTTCACGCCGCGAGAAGCCTTGAGCAGTACGACGTCGCCATCGCGCGTCTCGCGGGCCAGCCAATCGCCGGCTTGTTCCGGAGTTGTCACAAACTCCGCAAGCGCTCCCGCACTCCGCGCGCCGTCAACCATCGCTTGCGCCAATCCGCGCACACCGACCAGAACCTCTATCTTCTTCTCGGCGAGATGCTGGCCGGCGGCACGGTGCAACTCCTCGCCTGACGGACCAAGTTCGAGCATCTCTCCTGCGACGACGATGCGCCGTGTCGCTTTCATCGCGGCCAGCGCATCGATCATCGCGTTTAGCGCCTTTGGATTCGAATTGTAGCAATCGTTGATCACGGTGATGTTACCCAGTTGGAGAACCTGCCCGCGCTTGTCCGCCGGTTTGAGGGTCGCGAGGGCGACGACGGCTTCGGACAGGCTCATGCCACGCGCCAAGCCGACAGAAATCGCGGCCAGCGCATTGAGGACATTATGTTCGCCGACTAGCGGGAGGATCGCCGATTCTCGCCCGTTGGCGGTAATCACGTCGAAGCGCGAGCCCTCGGCTCCGTTCGATTGAACATTTTCGGCGCGCACATCGGCGGTAGCGCGGAGTCCGTAGCTGATTACTTTTCCCTTGAAGCCGCGGCCGAACTGCGAGACGTATTCGTCGTCAGCATTGAGGATGGCCGTTCCGTTGGCCGGCAGGGATTCGACTAGTTCATACTTCGCGCGGGCGATCCCCGCCAGCGAATCGAAGAATTCCAGGTGCACGGGAGCCACGTTAGTAACGACGCCGATCTCCGGCTGCGCGATTTTCGCGAGAGCGCGAATCTCTCCGGCGTGCGACATACCCATCTCGATGACTGCGACGTCATGCTCAGGCTCAATCTTCAGGAGCATGAGAGGAAGTCCGAAATGATTGTTGAAGTTGCCCTCGGACTTCAGCACACGAAAGCGAGAGGAGAGAACGTGTGCGATCGCCTCTTTCGTCGTGGTCTTGCCGGCCGAACCGGTGACACCAACCAGAGGCTTGCCCCAAATCTTGCGGACCGCGGTGGCGAGCGATTGCAACGCCACCAGAGTGTCATCGACGGCGAGAAGACGTGTTTGATCCTCGAAACGATGAAGTTGGTCGGTGCGCACGACGGCCGCGATGGCGCCTCTTTTGAAAGCAGCAGCAACAAATTCGTGACCATCGAGACGCTCGCCCTTTACGGCGAAGAAGAGTTCTCCGGCACCGACCGTGCGGGAATCGATCGAGTAGCCTTGGGCGACTTCGTCGCTTCGCGTGGCCGGGCCTCCATGATTCTTGGCGGAGACATATTCGGCGATCTTGGAGAGTCTCAGTTTCATGCGGAATGGTCTGCAGCGGCTGCGCGCTCGCAGTCGAATCCGTTGGCCTTCAACACTTGACGGGCAACTTCCACGTCGTCAAACGGGTGCGTGCCCTCGCGCGTGACCTGAACCTTCTCGTGCCCCTTGCCGGCGAGCAGGACAATGTCTCCGGGACGCGCCTCGCCGATGGCGATAGTGATCGCCTTCGCACGATCTGGTTCCACGATGTATTTCACGCCAGTTCTCTGGAGCCCGACTAAAGCGTCGTTGATGATCGCGCAAGGATCTTCGCTGCGCGGATTGTCCGAGGTAAGCACAGCCAAGTCGCTGCCGCGCCCGGCGGCCTCGCCCATTAGCGGACGCTTGGCGCGATCGCGATCGCCGCCACAACCGAACAAAGTGATGACTCTCGCCGTTCCTCCGTCACGGGAAACGAACTCGCGCGCCAGGGAAATGAGATTGCGTAGCGCATCGTCGGTGTGGGCGTAGTCGACGACAACGGTGAAGGGTTGTCCACAATCGACCCGCTGAAATCTGCCAGGAACGTGGGTTAGAGCAGTGATCCCGTTGACGATCGCACGCGAATCGCATCCGCGCGCGTAACAAGCAGATGCGGCAGCGAGAATGTTATAGACATTGACACGGCCGATGAGTGGAGAAAAAATGGCCAGCTTCGCTTCCGGCGTGATGAGATCGAAGCGCGTACCGCGGGGTGCGATGTCGACATTAGCGGCGTGAAAATCGCCGCGCTGCCAACCATAGGTCAGTACAACAGAACTCTTCTTGCGGCTGAACTCCACCAGTTTCGCGCCATATTCGTCGTCGAGATTCGTGACGCAGGCTCGAGGCGGGTCGGTGCCGCATCCTTCGAAGAGGATTTTCTTCGCGGCGAAATACTCTTCCATCGTCTTGTGGTAATCGAGGTGGTCGCGGGTCAAGTTGGTGAAGACCGCGACATCAAAGGGGACGCCAAAGACGCGCTCTTGCGCGAGGGCGTGGGAAGAAACTTCCATCACAGCGTCGGTTGCGCCTTGGCCGAGAGCTTCGTTGAACAAGCGAGCCAGTTCGAGAGCTTCGGGCGTAGTGTGAGGCGCGGGGTAGACGCGGCCGGCCACGTGATATTCGATGGTTCCAACGAGAGCGCTTTTTCGCCCGGCGGCGGTAAGAATCGATTCGACGAGAAATGCGGTCGTGCTCTTGCCGTTGGTTCCGGTGATTCCGATGATCGCGATGCGCTCTGCGGGACGTTTATAGAAATTCTCACTCACACGTGCGAGAGCACGACGCCCATGCGGAACCAGCGCCCAGGCGACGCCTTCACGGGGTTTTTCGGCGGGCGAATCCGTGATCACTGCGACCGCGCCCGACTGAATAGCCTGATCGATAAAACGGTTGCCGTCGGAAGTTTCGCCCCGCATAGCGACAAATGCGCTTCCCGGTTTTACGCGGCGCGAGTCATATTCCACACTGGTGACGTCGGGGTTTCCGCTTTGCGCAAGAATCTCCGCGCCATCCAGCAACTGTTGGAAAGTCATTGCTGGAAATTATAGGCCACACAAAAAGAAAGGATGTTGTCGAGAAAAACTCCGGGAAAGATTTTCCCAAAGTGAACCCATTACGAAGGTCATTTTTCCGCAACGAGAGGAGCAAGTTAAAGTAGGGGCATGAGCACTGGAACCGGAGCCGCTAAATACCGCTGCGCGCAATGTGAGCAGCCCGAGAGCGCGTGCGAATGTGAGAAATTCTGCTGTCTCTGCCAGTCCGGGATGGACATCCGGATCTGCGACGATGGATTGATGTACTGCGAACCCTGCCGCAGAGCCTGCGACTACAAAACTTCGGATTAGGTCGTCAACGAAGTCGATCTCGACAGTTTTTCTTCCCGTTGCCTTCTCGTGCAGCCGCCGATAAGACGAAACGATGCGTGCGCGTTGCTGCCCTATACGGGATTGATACATACGCTCCCCATGATTTCGCGCATAGCTGAAGAATAACGTTTCTCTTACAATGAAGGTGGAGAAGTGTCATTCGCTTCCTTGGCAAGCGCTCTTTTTTAAGCGAGAATAGAACGTTTTTGCTTTGTAGCTTATTTTTCGTGCGCACTTTTTAGGAGATTTCCCTATGGCGACAACAATGCATGTCAGCGACGTAGCTGAGTTGCTGAGTGAAGGCCGAACATACTTCAATCTGTCGCCGGCAGACCTGGTCGAACACTCCATACGACGCGACGAAGCGAAACTCGCCTCAAACGGATCCATTGTTGGATATACAAACCGCACAGGCCGTTCGCCGAAAGACAAGTTCATCGTGAAGGATGAAACCACTGCGCACTCCGTAGCATGGGGAGCGGTCAATGCGCCGTTTGAGCCGGAGAAGTTTGACGCTCTATACGCGCGGGTGATGGAGCACCTGCGCGGGCGGGAATTGTATGTGCAGGATTTGTTTTGCGGCGCCGATCCCGCGTACCGTTTGCCGGTACGCATCGTGAATGAATATGCCTGGCACAATCTTTTCGTACGGCAGTTGTTTCTGCGGCCTACGCCGCAGGAATTGAGAAATCACCATCCAGAATTCACGGTGATTTCGGCGCCGGAGTTTAAAGCCGATCCGCGGCGCGATGGAGTGAACTCGGAAGTCTTCATCATTTTGAATTTCATGCGCCGGACGGTCTTGATTGGCGGAACGTCGTACGCGGGCGAGATGAAGAAGTCGATCTTCAGTGTGATGAATTTCCTGCTGCCGGCGCGCAACGTCTTTCCGATGCACTGCTCCGCCAACGTAGGGCATAACGGCGTGAGCGCACTGTTCTTCGGACTTTCTGGGACGGGCAAGACGACGCTGTCGGCGGATCCGTCCCGCGATCTGATCGGCGACGATGAACATGGATGGAGCGCCGACGGCGTCTTCAACTTTGAGGGCGGATGCTACGCCAAGTGCATCAAGCTCTCGAAAAACAACGAACCACAAATCTGGAACGCGCTGCGCTTTGGATGCGTGCTGGAAAATGTCACGCTCGACTCGCACACGCGGATTCCCGACTACGACGATGACAGCAAGACGGAAAATACGCGGGCAGCGTATCCGGTAGAGTTCATCGATAATGCCGTGATTCCGGGAATCGGCGGACATCCGAAGAATGTGGTTTTCCTGACCGCCGATGCGTTTGGCGTGTTGCCACCGATATCACGCTTAAGTCCCGAACAGGCCATGTATCACTTTCTTTCTGGCTACACGGCGAAGGTCGCGGGCACTGAAGCCGGAGTGAAGGAACCTTCGGCGACGTTCTCCACGTGCTTTGGATCGCCGTTTCTACCGCTGCCGCCAAAGACTTATGCCGAAATGCTAGGCCGGCGTCTGCGCGAGCATAGTGCGCAATGCTGGCTGGTCAATACAGGCTGGCAAGGCGGCCCTTACGGCGTGGGCAAGCGCATGAGCATCCCGCACACGCGCGCCATGGTGGACTCGGCGGTTGAAGGTGAACTGATCCGCGAGGAGTTCGAGATCGAGCCGACATTTGGATTCAGCATCCCGAAGTTCTGTCACGGCGTACCGCCGCAAGTGCTGAACCCGCGCAATGCGTGGCCGGACAAGGCTGCTTACGACAAGGCGGCCGAAGATCTGCGGAACCGGTTCGCGAAGAACTTCGAGAACTTTGACGCTCCGGCGGAAGTCAGAGCCGCGGGACCGCGAAAACAAAAGTAAGCCACGGATCCGCACGGATTTTCGCGGATAAACAAGATCCACCCACGAAGCACCCGCATCGATCCGCGGCCGAGATTCAGGCTTTCTTGATCAGACGCGTGAGCCAGATCAAGAATACTGCGCCGATAATCGCCACTATGATGGTTCCGATCAGGCCTCCGGCTTGGATTCCAAACAACCCCATCAGCCAGCCACCAACCACGGCGCCGACGATGCCGAGGACGATGTCCATCACTGCGCCGTAGCCACCGCCTTTCATGATCTTTCCGGCGGCCCAGCCTGCGATCAGACCAACGACGATCCACCAGATGAGGTTCGTCAGCATAAGGTTCTCCTGAGATTTCGAGATTTGGATCGGGACAGACCTGAGAGTAGGGTGCGGATAAGGTCGTCCCGCAAGGTCGGTGAGGAGATTACGAGCGAAAGCAGGCGTTGTCAAACCGGCCGACGGCTGGCATGTGGTTAAATCAAATTATGTTCGCGCGCAAGGTTCGAGTCGAGTATGAAGAGGGTGGGAAAAGAATTCCATGCCCGCTGAAGTGGCTCGATTCATTTTCTATGCGTAATTTTACCAACGCGAGCGTTTTTGATGATACTCTTCCCACTTCCGATGGACAGATGGAGATAGGATCAACTGTACCCGTGGACCAACTGCGGGAAGCGATGGAAGATTGGTTCCGGCGCAAGGGCTATCTGCGGAAGGAGTCGCACTTAGTACTAGCGGAGAGTTGAAGACAGGCCGAAACTATCCGGCATAAATGGGCACTTAGGGTGAGATTTCAAGGCCGAAGGTGGGATGATGCGAAAGGGTCAAATTTCGCAGAGGTATCCGAATCGGCCAGGATTTTTTGACGCAGTGGGCCAATTTGACCACAGGTTTGTGAAGATGTACCTCTTGTTTTCAGTTACTTGCAGAGTCGTGTCGGTTGGTACGCGAGTTGCAAAGGGATGTATGGAGGTGCTTCGTGAGCTTTCGATTGATGCAGTTCCCCCCCCAATCAATCGGCCGCGTGATTCGCATGAAAGCGATCCGCGAACCCTGGAGCGGTCCATCGATGTATTCACCTGGAGCCGGTTTTCTACAGTCGTGGATTGAGGACGACGAGAGCAATGCGCCCAAACGGACGAACTGGGGCGCGATCTCTGGGCTGGCTCTTTCCGTTGTAGTCAGCGCGGGCTTTTGGACTGGATTAGCAGTGTTAATCCAGCGCGTCTGGCGATAGCGAACACTCAAATCTAATGAAGTTTGTCGGCCTCGCGTTACTTGTCGTAGCGCAGCAGGGACATTACTTCATAATTCTTGAGTTTCTCGCGGCCCTTGAGGAAGTCGAGCTCCACAACAAATCCCAGTCCGGCGATGGTCGCGCCGAGAGACTCCGCTAACTTCGCCGTGGCGGCAGCCGTGCCCCCGGTAGCGAGCAAGTCATCCACGATCAGCACGCGCTGACCTTTCTGAATTGCATCTTTGTGCAGTTCCAAAGAGTTCGTCCCGTATTCCAGCGCGTAGTCAAATTTCACGCATTCGGCCGGAAGCTTGCCGGGCTTGCGGACCGGAACGAATCCGGCGTTCAGCCGGTACGCCAGCGCCGGAGCAAAGATGAAGCCTCGGGCTTCCATGCCCAGCACCAGATCGATGTTCTGGCCGACGTAATGTTCCGAGAGTTGATCAATCAGCGTGGCGAAGCCCGCCTTGTCCTTCAGCAGAGTGGTGATGTCGTAGAAAAGGATTCCCTTCTTGGGGAAATCCGGAACCTCGCGAATCAAAGCCTTGAGCCGATCGGCACTCATCGTTGGGATGGGGGACATCTACCACGCTCCTTCAATGCGAAATGAACTCAGACCGGCCACGGGGCTGGCTTCAGATACGTCCACGGTGTCCACACGAGCTGCGCGCGGGCCTTCGCGCAAACGGGAGTGCAATCCGGCAAGCTGGTCGCGAGTCCCCTGTGCGAGGACTTCGACGCTACCGTCGTGATTGTTGCGCACCCATCCGGCAATGCCCAGCAGGTGCGCCTCGCGCTCGACGAACCAACGAAAACCGACACCCTGCACGCGTCCGCGCACGAAGAAGCGGCGGGCTTGAATTGGCTTTTCAGTAGGGGTCATGCGACGCTACACGTTTCAGAGTTTCGAAGGTTGCAAAGTTTCCAGGTAAGCAAATCAAACACCCTTGAAACCTTGAAGCGATGAGACCTTGAAACTTTACGCTCTGGACAGGTACGCGCCTTCCGACGTGTCGACTTTGATCTTCTCGCCTTCGTTGATGAACGGGGGCACCTGCACGACCAATCCCGTCTCGGTCTTGGCAGCCTTGGTCACGCTGGAGGCGGTGGCGCTCTTCAGTCCGGGTTCGGTTTCGATCACGGTCAGGATAACGGTCTGAGGCAGTTCGATGCCGACAGCTTTGCCATCGAAAAACTCCACCTTGATCTCGAGGTTGGGAATGAGGTATTCGACGGCGTCGCCCAGAATCTCCTTCGTCAGGTGGGTCTGCTCGTAATTGGAAGTGTCCATGAAGTAGTAGCTGTCGCCGTCAGAATAAAGGAACTGCATTTCGACTTCATCGACATTGATCTTCTCGATGGGATCGGGAGACCGGAAGCGGTGCTCGAACATGGCGCCGGTCCGCAGGTTGCGCAGCTTAGCCTGGATGAAAGCGCGCAGGTTGCCGGGCGTACGGTGTTCCACGCTGAAAACAGAATGCAGATCATTGTTGTGCTTAATGATCATGCCGGGACGAAGCTGGGTGGCAGGGATCGACATCGCTCGAAAAACTCTCCTTGTACGATTGCGGTTTGACGCCGGCGGAAGGCGGGCAAGCCACAAGTTCCGCCGCCACGTAGGGCTAAAGTGTTATTTTACACTCAGCTGCGGCGGAAAGGAAACCTTCCCCGAAGCGAACTCATCGAAGACAGGCGGGTTGCCGATCGTGGCGGATCCGCCGGGCTTGCAGGGCAGGACTAGAATCAACCTGTCTCTCGAGGCCACAAATTTCGTGAACTTGCCTGTGAAAACTTGCGGGCAGAAAGATTGAGGTTGTCATCATGGGCAGTGGACGTTATGAATCTTCAGCGGGCGGTAATATCGGAACGGCAATCACGTTTCTTTTAATTGGACTGGGTGCGGGAGCGCTAGCTGGGCTCTTGCTGGCACCCAAGACGGGCAAGCAGATGCGGCGCGATCTGCAACGCGGCTATGAAGACGCAAAGGACAGCTTGGGCGATTGGGCCGACGATGCAAAGGATCGCGTGCGCGAAGTCAGCGACCGCGTCCGCGACGCTGCCAACCGCGGCGCCGAAATCGCCGACGATCTGCGGGACCGCGTGGAGCCGTTGCGGCGGGCGATTAAAAGAAGCTAGGAAAACGAGTGATCAGTGGCTAGTGACCAGTGGTCGGCCAAACCACTAGCCACTAGACACTGATCACTAGACACTGGCCCCTTCAGTAAAGATGGAAATCCACTTGTACCGCGATCTGGGTTGCGACTGCTTGACCGTTCAGAGTAGCTGGGCGGAAACGCCAACGGTTGACCGCCTCGATTGCCTTTTCGTCCAAGCCCATTCCTAGGCTCTGCGCCACACGAATGTCGTACGTGTGTCCGTCTTTCCCCACCACAACGAGAAGCATGACCATTCCCTGCTGTTTTGCTTTACGGGCTTCATCCGAAAAGCTGGGCTCGGGATTGAAAATGATTTGCGGTGCGGTCACACCTCCCTTGCCCGCAGGAAATATCCCCGGAGGGCCATCGCCAACGTAGGGCCCTGTCGATGATCCCACTCCGCCGCAACATCCTCGACCTATTCCGTCGGGGCCTCCTGGACCGTTCGATAGCCATTGCGAGAATCGAGAAGTGGGATCACCAATCTGGCCGCCTTGCGGGAACTTGATGTCGGGCGCGGCCATCACGGTTTCTTCGACAGCGAGCTTTGGCATTTCCTTGGGGACGATCACGGTCGGCGGCACAATCTGCGTGTCGAGCGAGGCGCGCGGCAGATTGCCGTGAGAAACGGGCAGTGGGTCATGATCACCGCCTCCGCCGCCGTTGTGTCCGGAAAAAATTAGGGGAATATCATCGAATTTTGGGAGGTGGCGATCAAATCCGGGAGTGGTCGGGATTACGAATGTCGTCAAATAAATGACAATCGCCAGAATTGCGGCGTGTCCGAGCAGAGAAAGGAAAAAGGTTTCCCGCTTTCTAGCACTGCGATCATTGCCGGTGGAGAGAATCGTGAACAGACCGGGATCCTGACGAAGAGATGCTGCCGTCATGGCGCGCTCCTGGACGGTGGAGTTGACCTAACTTGCCGTAAGACGCGGGGAGGCATGAAAAGGATTTCCGAGGCAGGAACGATAGGAATTCAGAAAGAGTCAGTCGGCCGCTACGAGAGCCGGCTGCTGTTTCAACCAGCGGGGTTACTTGAAGATGCCGGAGAATAATCCTTTGACGCGGCCGAAGAAACCGTGGCGCTTCTGTTTGCTTTGATCTTCCTGCGGATCGGGTGGCGGAGACTGAACAACCGCATCGAGGTGGACTTGCTGCTCGGGCGAATCGTCCACCGGCAAGTCTCTGACTGCATCGACGGGGGCCGGCGGAGCGCTGGCGTGGGATCGATTCTTGGCACTGAAGACGAATGGGGCGTCAACCTGCACGTGAACGTCGTTCGGTTGAGAAGCAGGCAGAGGGGCCGTCTCGGGTCCGGTGGACAAACGCGTGTCGACGGGAGCGTCACCCGAAGCGCCTGCAGCAGAAGCGACGGTCGAACTCTCGCCGATACGAACCTTTGCGGGTAAGTCCGAGTCGGGCACCGGAGCCACGGGCGGATTGCTGGTTCGCAAGAGAGGTGGTGGAGGAGGCGGACAACCGCACTCCAGCGGAACGTCAGTGTCGACCTTGTCGATTTGTCCTGAACGAAAAACCGCTTGCTCGTTCGGCCTGACTTGGTAAATCCGCGTGCCCATCAACTCAGAGACAACCGCCGAAGAAGTGTTGCCGTGTAATCCACGCACGCAGGTATTGCCATGCGAGTCGGCGCTGATCGCGAAGTGAAATTCTCCGGGGCCGGCAAACATGATGCGGAAGTCGGGCGTGAGCACTGCGTCTGCGGAAGCTGCGAGCGAGTAGTGAGCTTCGATCGCTCCGGTGCTCATGCCAAACATCATGTCGCGCCTATTTTGCGAAGGCGTAACGGACAGAGTCGTCGCAGGGCAGACGCGCACTTCACCTCCGCGGGGAAGATGCAGAATCGTCGTATCGGAACCGGCGGTGACGGAAGAGCCCGCGGCCAAATGGCTTGCGTCCATCACCGTGGACCCGGCCTCGGCGCTCACGGGAACGACTGCGGCATCGGAGCTCAGCGAGAAACCGGTGACCGTGTCCTGCGGCGGCGAAGCCGACTTCTTTCCCGCGTTAACGTCTTCCGGCGGCTTGAGGCGGACCATCAGGCGATGACCGCCGCCGTCCCAGGAATGGCCATAGGGGGCCTGCAGATCGAGCACAATGCGCGTCACCGGGGGCTTGTCCTGAAACTGCCGCACGCGGATGGCGAGAATGTTCTCTTTCTGAACTTCGATACGATTCGTGGCAAGTCCCAATCGCGAGTTGGGCAAATCGATTACGAGCCGCGGCGGTAAATCGAGAGTCTGAATCTCAGGGATGATGGGACCGCTCGACAAGAATCTCAATTGCCGGCACGCCTTTTTCGTGAACTATGCGGACGCTCTGGACTGTCCTCGGGGGGCCGAAGTTCTGGGCGGCGGCGAGTCCGCCGGACTGTAAAGCAAGCGCGGCGGCGCACACAAGTCGGATCAGGGTTCGCGGCACAACTGTCCTTCAAACTGGAGGGTTGAAGCAAACATATCACTTGTAGCGGTGGGTGAGAAGAAGGGAGATGGGTACCAAAGTCAGGGATCAGGGGCCAGGGATCGGGTGCAGTCAATCGTTCAGTGGGAAGTGAATAGCGGGAAGTGAACAGTGAGAAGTGGCTAGATCTGATGCGGCGACGGGATGCGTGTCACTAAACCACTCATCACTAGCCACTGTTCTTAAGCTTCTGGCAGGAATTCGTACTCTTCGATGACGGCAGCGACGCCAACTTTGCCGTCGGGACCACCGTTTTCTACACGGACTACACGTCCTTTGCACTGTACGCGGATGCTCTCGGTGAGGGTGATCTCGGGCGGAAGCGTCAGGGTAAATCCGATGGGCGAGCCCTGCGCCACTGCGGATCCGACATAAAAGGAGATGCCGCGGGCGCTGACATCGCGAATCTGAGCATCTTCGTTCGAAGTGGACTGACCGCGGTTTACGGTAACAGGTACGCGGAGAGCGAATCGTCTTGCAGCCCTTTTTTCCTGCTGGGGCTCGGCCATGCATCCTCCAGGAAAGGCGTTAGATCACAGTTAGCAGGATGCTCTGGCCTGAGCAGGTGGGTCAATACCACGCTCGGGTCACCGAGTGGCCCGTTCAGGGGACGAGAAGCAGTGGCTAGTGGGCAGTGAATAGTGGGTAGCGTAGTGGCCAGCGAGCGCCCGGTGACCAGCCACTAATCACCTGTCACTGATCACTCCTTTATCCGCTGGTGTAAGCTTTTTAGAGGAGTATTTCCCTTGGTTTTCGTCCTCGACAATTACGATTCGTTTACCTACAACCTGGTTCAATACATTGGAGAACTGGGAGCAAAGGTCGAGGTTCGACGCAACGATCAGGTCACTGTTGAAGAAGTCGAAGCGATGCGGCCGGAGCGGATCGTCGTGTCTCCCGGACCTTGCACTCCGCATGAGGCCGGCATCAGCATTGAACTCATACGCCATTTCGCCGGCAAGATTCCGGTGCTCGGAGTATGTCTCGGGCATCAGGCGATCGGCGAAGCGTTCGGCGGGCGCGTGGTTCGGGCACCGCACCTGATGCACGGAAAGACCAGCGCTGTCCTCCATGACAATCGGACGGTTTTTCAAGGCCTTCCCATGCCGATGACCGCGACACGCTACCACTCGCTGATCGTCGAAGAAAAAAACCTGCCGGATGAATTGGAAGTCAGCGCCTGGACAACGGAGAAGGACGGCACGCGCACAATCATGGGGTTGCGGCACAGAAAGTACGCGGTCGAAGGCGTGCAGTTTCATCCGGAGAGCGTGCTGACGGATGCGGGGAAGAAGCTGGTGGAGAATTTCCT
>CAWBED010000008.1:0-268907 GCA_963787685.1 uncultured Acidobacteriota bacterium | reverse complement strand
TGGCGGAGAGGGAGGGATTCGAACCCCCGGTACCCTTTCGGGCACGCCGGTTTTCAAGACCGGAGCCATCAACCACTCGGCCACCTCTCCGGCTACTTCGCGAGCGCGAAAAGCGCGTTTCGGTAGTTTACATCAGGCATGAAAATTAGGAGTGACAACGGTCAGGAGCTCACTGTTTCGGTAACAGCCCGAACGCTTTCGAATGGAACTCCATCACCTCATCGAAGTGCGACAGAAAATATGTGAGGCTGTGATCGCCGGGATACGCGTGATACTCGTGAGCCACGTGCTCGCGTAGCAGTTCGTTGTGCAACTCCGCCGCTCCTTTTTCAAAGCCGTAATTATCGTCCTGGCCGCAGTTGAAGTAGATCGCCATCCTTTTCAGGCCGACGGCATTTTTCTTCGCCAGCAGCAATGGATTATTTTCATTCCAGTGGCGAGCGTCGATCGGCTTCCCGAAGACTGGGCCGAGTACGGCCAGGATCGGCACGCCTGTTTGCGATGCCGTGTCGAGTTGCTGTGGTGATTCAGTGATAATCGCGGCGCTCTGCGCGCTCACGGCCGAAAATAGCTCCGGATGGGCGAACCCGAACCGCAGAGCCCCATATCCTCCCATGGAGATTCCGCTGATGGCGCGCCCCGACCGACCAGGACGAATGCGATATTTGTGCTCGATAGCGGGCATGAATTCCTGCAGAAAGAAATCGCTGTATCGCACCGAACCGTCGGCTGAGTTTACATAGAAACTGCGGCGACCTTCCGGAGCGACGATCAAGAAATCGCCCATCTTGTGCTGCTTGCGTAGATCATCCAGCAATGTCCAGCCGCCGCTATTGAAAAGCGTCTGCTCGTTGTCGCCAAGGCCGTGCAGAAAATAAAGGACCGGATATCGCGTGGCGGGATGCTGCGCGACGGCTGCATCGTATCCCGACGGCAGAAAAACGCAGTAGTGAACCGGTCGTTTGAGAATTGTGCTGTTGAGAGCGCTACAGTCAATGCGGCTTTGTGCAAAGGCCGATCCAGCAGCCAGCGCGATGGACAAAAGAAGAAGTCCGCGGAAAGAACGCAGAGAACGCATCATGCAGATCAGTTTATTCGTAGCGCAGCGCCTGCACGGGATCGAGTTTGGCTGCCCGGCCCGCCGGATACAATCCGGAAACGAGGCTTACTCCGGCGGAGAACAAAATTGCTCCTCCAACCAGCCACCACGGCACGGCCCAGAAATGTTCAGCGGGAAGAGATTGCCGCTTTAAATAGACGTTAGTGCCGAAATTAATAATTTGACCAATCGCCCAGCCGAGCGCGACTCCGACGAGGCCGCCCAGAATACCCATCGCACCCGCTTCCGCGAAGAAAAGTTTCTTCACGTCTCCGTCGCTTGCGCCGATCGCTTTCATGATCCCGATTTCCCGCCTGCGCTCGAGGATCGCCATCACCAGCGTATTCACGATCCCAATCGAGGCGACCATCAACGCGAGGCTTCCGAAGATTCCAAGAAACGCGTACAGCACCCCAAAGAATTGCCGGAGGCCGCGGCTTGCGTCGAGAATCGAGAACGTTGTGAATCCCATTTTCTTGATTGCATCCTCGACCACCTGTACCTGCGAAGGGTTTTTCACGCGCACGCTGATCGACGAATACACCGGCTGATCGCTGCACGCGCGCGAAATCTCACGCAGATCTGTCGGTTGCATCACGTGCAGGCCCTCTGCCAGCTTTAATGGCAGAAACACTTTTGCCCGTGAGGGCCCGCGCATACTCTCCGGATCGAGATCCGAAACGCCCACGATCTTGAGTTTCTGCTCCCGTGAAATCACGGAATACGACGCGCCGGCGGCGTCCGAATCTTTCGAGTCCGTGTCCGGCCTCAGCGGCGTGGGTTGAGCTGGACTCGATGCGCGTTGCGCATAAACCAGGGTGAGCTCTTTCCCCAGCAGCGGTTTTGCCAACTCGGCTACTCCTGGCTCTGGCGCGCCCAGCGCAGGCGTCTTCCCGAGAAGCTCTTCCGCAAACGACTTTTGCAGGACGACTTCCGGCGCTGTATCTGATGTGAAGAAGCTTCCCTGCATCCCTTCGAACGCGTCGTTCGATTGCGCGGACTCCGGAAGGGCAGAAATTATCGTCAGGTGCGGCTTGTCCTCAAAGCGCAATTCCGCCTGGAACCGAATGTCCGGATACGCCTCGCTGACGTTCGGCAGATGCTCGATCGCCACACGCGCTGCTTCGTCAAGCACGCGGCTTTCTCCGGCTGTCGGGCCGTTGCGCTCTTCCTCACGCCCCATTCCCCGCATTTCGCGCCGTGAGGTCACGACCACCGTATCGAATAGTCCCGACTTCATCAGGCGCCGCGACGCCATCTGCTGCAGGCCGATTCCCAGTGAAAGCATTGCTACCAGCGAGGCGACTCCGACCGAAATCCCGACGGTCGTCAGCGAATTTCGAAGCAGCGACTCCCGCAGGTTCCGAAGCGCGAGTTCGGTGAGATCAGGAAGTTTCATGATCGACCTCCGCCCGAAGGTTGCGGAATGTTTGCACGATCGTCGATTAGCTTTCCGTCCGCAAGAAAAATCATCCGCTGCGCGTAACGCTCAGCCAGCGCGCGCTCGTGCGTCACCATCACGATGGTCATCCCCAGATCGCGATTGAACTGCTGAACCATCTCCATGATTTCAGTGCCGGTGCGGCTGTCGAGATTCCCCGTGGGTTCGTCCGCCAGCAACAGCTTGGGGCGGTTGATCAGCGCCCGCGCCAACGCTGCCCTTTGTTGTTCTCCGCCAGAAAGCTGGCTTGGACGATGATCCATCCGCGCCCGCAACCCCACTCGCTCCAACGCCTCTCGGGCCAAGTTGTCCCGCTTGCCTCGCTCGACTTCGGCAAAGCGCAGAGGCAATTCCACATTCTCCGCGACTGTCATGCTGGCGATCAGATTGAAAGATTGAAACACCATGCCAACCACGTGCAGCCGGTACTTGGCCAGTTCTTCGCGGGAGAGCTTTGCCAGATCGCGATCCTGCACGACAACACTTCCCGAGGTTGGGCTATCCAGCCCCGCGATCAGATTCAACATCGACGACTTACCCGATCCCGAACTGCCTAGCAATGCGACGAACTCCCCCGATCGAACTTCTAACGACACTCCGTCGACGGCGCGGATCAAAGTCTCGCCCATGCGGTAATGACGGCATAAATTGTCGCTATGGATCGCTACGGTGCTAAGCGCGGCGGAAACTGCCGGAACGGTCGTCATGAGTTAACGAATTTCTCCTCGCAGCACGCCCAAGGCGTCGCCAGCTTTGACGTCGCCGCTCTTGCCGCTTCCGCCATTGCCGTTCGCCAAAACTGCGTCTCCCTCGCCCGGCGCCAGAAACAGATTCTCTTCCACGCCATGCTGCCGCGTATACAGATCGTAATAACGACCGCGCGCGGCATAGAGCTGGGCGTGAGTGCCGCGCTCCACAATGCGCCCCTGCTCCATCACCATGATCTGATCGGCTCGCCGGATCGTCGAAAGCCGGTGCGCGATGACAAACGTCGTCCGGCCCTGCATCAGGTATGACAGTCCCTGCTGGATCATTTCTTCGGATTCGGAGTCGAGACTCGACGTTGCCTCATCGAGAATCAAAATGCGGGGTTCGGCAAGAATCGCGCGGGCAATCGAGATTCGTTGCCGCTGTCCGCCCGAGAGCTTCACGCCGCGCTCTCCCACAACTGTGTCGTACTTCTCCGCGAATGTTTCGGCAAACTCGTCAACGCGCGCGATCCGGCACGCCCGCATGATTTCTTCTTCGGTTGCGTAAGGCCGCGAGAAGGCGACATTCTCACGAATCGTCCCGTCAAACAAAAACGATTCCTGCAAAACAACGCCCAGCCGTGTGCGGAACGAATTGAGCTGGACCGTACTCAAATCCACACCGTCGACCCGAATCGTTCCCTTGGTGGGCACGTAAAAAGCGGAGATCAACCCAATCGTCGTTGACTTGCCCGATCCCGAAGATCCGACGAGCGCCGTCACCGTTCCCGGTTCTGAGCGGAACGAAATGTCGTGAAGCACTTCGTGCGCGCCGTCATAACTGAAGCTCACGTCGTCGAACTCAACCGTCCCGACAATATCCTGAAGCTGCACGGTACGCCGAGGATCCTGATCCTCCGGCCGCTCGCGCATGATTTCCTGCGTGCGTTCTAATCCGGCCAGAGCTTCGGTGATTTGCGTGCCGATCGAAACCACCTGCAAAATCGGAGCAACCAGGAAGACTAGATACAAGTTGTAGGAGATATATCCGCCGGGCGTCAGCGTGTGTCCCACCATTTGTCGCCCGCCCACATACATCGTTGCTGCGCCGACCAATCCCAGTAGAACGCTGGCGGAAAGGCTCATCAGCGACGTCGCCGTGAGCGTGCGCATGACGTTTTCGAGCAACCGGTGCACGCCAGTGGCGAACGTCTTTTCCTCGCGCTCTTCCGCGTGATATCCCTTCACGACCCGCACGCCGCCCAGCGATTCTGTAAGCCGTCCGGTGACCTCGGCGTTGATCTTGCCTCGTTCCCGAAAAATGGGACGAATCGTCTTGAACGCTCGGCTCAACACCAGCGCAAAGCAACTCAAAGATCCAACCGCTATCAGCGTCAGCGGCACGCTCGTGCGTAGCAGAAGGACTAGCGCAATGCTTGCGGCGACGATGCCGCCACAGAAATCCACTAGCCCCGTTCCCAGCAGATTTCGCACGCCCTCTACATCGCTCATGATTCGCGACACCAGCGCACCGGTTTTATTTGCATCGTAGAAAGCAACGGGCAGGCGGGAAATATGTTTCTGAACTTCTTCGCGCAGCTCAGCGATCAGGCGCTGCGCGGCCTTCGACAATAGCTGCGTGAGCGAAAAAGAGGTGATGCCCTGGATCAACGTGGCGATCAAAACCGAGAAGACCAAGGGTCGAAGTAGTCCGGTTTGCCCCTTAGTGACGACACCGTCGATCAAGAACTTCGAAGCGTAGGGCAGCACGAAGCCCGCAAACTTGTTGATCACCATCAGGAGGAATCCGATGGCGAGCAGTCCGCGCCGAGGGCGCATCAGCTTCCAGACTTCCGGCCAGACAGCCTTTAATCGCTGGATCTTCGGAGGCTTTGCGGCTTCTTTTGGTGGGGAACTCAATCTACTGTTTGACTCCGCCGACCCGGGATTCGCTTCATTATTACTGCATTGTCACACATCCCGGCAGGGCGCGCCGAAGGGCTCATCCTGTGACATCCGCGGTCCCGCCGTTGTATGCTCGGGGCGTGTCCCGCCCGTCTCCTCCGGAGCGCTCGCCGACTCTTGGCCTCTTGTTGGGCCTGCTCATTACATTGTCCGCCGTTCTGGCTTATTCCGCTTATATCACTTGGCAGGTGAGCGGCCTGCGCAAACTCCAGACGGAACTGGTGGACCGCAACCGCAAGGATTCTCTCCAGTTGTTGCGCATCCAAAATGATCTCAACCTGCTCGCCGTGGCCATGCGCGATATGGTCAGCAGCGATGAGCCCTATCCCCTGACCGCCTGGTCCGCGCAGTTCCAGCGTATCCGCACCGATCTCCATGATGCCATGCGGTTGGAGGCTGGCTTCGCAACTGCCGGCCGCACCCCCGAGCAAAGCGCGTTTCTGAGCAGTTCCTTCACTCAGTTCTGGGACGCCGTCGATCGCGTCTTCTCTCTTGCTCGTGATGGCAAAGAGAAAGAAGCTCGCGAGCAAATCCAACTCTCGCTTCAAGAGCGGCAAGCGGCATTGAGCACAGCAGTCGCTCGCCTGCTCGTACAGAACAGCGAAAATGAAGAGCAGGCCGGACAACGTATTGTCCAGATCTACGACCGTGTGCGCACGCAGGTCTACGTATTCCTCGCCGCGACGTTGCTCGCCATCATTTTGAATGGCCTTTCGCTGATTCGCTGGAACCGCCAACTGTTCGCCCGTATGGCAGAGATCTCCGAACGTCGCAGTGAACTCGCCCAGAAGCTGATCTCCACCCAGGAATCCACTCTTCGCTACATTTCGCGCGAGCTCCACGACGAGTTTGGACAAATCCTCACAGCCATCGGATCGATGTTGCGCCGTGCCGGAACTCACGCACCCGAAGGTTCATCCCTCAGGGCCGATTTGCAGGAAGTTCTCCAAACCGTGCAGACGACGCTCGAGAGCGTTCGCAGCCTCTCGCAGGCCTTACACCCTGTCATGCTCGATGAGGCGGGACTCGAGAGTACTCTCGACTGGTATATTCCCACCGTGGAAAGGCAAACTGGAATAGCCATATCCTATGAAAAGCAGGGCGAGCCATTTCCAGTCGATGGCGGCGCGGGGGTTCACATTTACCGTATTCTGCAAGAGGGGCTCAACAACGTTGCGCGGCACTCGGAGGCGAAAGAAGCATGGGTGCGCCTGCGTTTCAAGCCCGCAGCGCTTGAGTTGGAAATCGAAGATCATGGGGCAGGCATTGTCGAACGTCCCAACCGGCGCGGCATCGGACTGGTGGCCATGCGCGAGCGTTCTGAACTGATGGGCGGACAGATTATTTTTTCTCGTCCCGCGGAGGGCGGAACGTTGGTGCATCTGACGGTACCAAGGGAGAAAGCGGAGTCTTATGGCAAAGAAGATCACAGTGTTGCTCGTGGATGACCACAGCCTGGTTCGGCGCGGCTTCCGGCGCATGTTGGAAGACGAATCCGACATGGACGTCGTCGGCGAAGCTGGGGACGGAGAAGAATCCGTCAAGCTGGCGAAAGAACTTCGTCCTCAGGTCGTCGTCATGGATTGCGCACTGCCCGGCATAAATGGCCTGCAAGCTACGCGGCAGATCATTGAAAACTCGCCGAGTACCGCAGTTCTCATGCTGAGCATGCACTCAGAGAACACGTGGGTTCGTCAGGCCATCGAAGCTGGTGCGAAGGGATACGTTCTCAAAGACGCGATGGATCTCGAACTTAGCGCGGCCATCCGAAAGGTTGCCGCCGGAGAAACTGTCTTCGATCCGAAAGTCGAGCAGCGCGCTGCGCTTAAGGGAGAGCGCAATGCTGCTCTCACGCAGCGCGAACTGGAGGTTTTACAGATGATCGTCGACGGCAAGTCGAATAAAGAGATTGCGACTGTGCTCGATCTCAGTGCCAACACGGTCGCCGTTCATCGGGCCAACATCATGAACACTCTAGGTATTCACAAGACTGCCGAACTCGTTGTTTATGCGATTCGTGCTGGGCTGGTGAACGTTCCGTGAATCGCCGGTCTTTCCTTGGAGGAATGGCCGGACTCGCAACATGGCCACAGTTGTCCCGCGTGCAGGCGCTGGCGTCGCAGGCCGGAGCAGCCAACCTCGGCTTTCGTTTTACCGATGTCACCACTCCCTCCGGAATTCAGTTTCACCACAACAGCGGAGCCTTTGGCGGGAAATTTCTGCCCGAAACCCTTGGTTCCGGTTGTGCCTTCCTCGACTACGACCGCGACGGCTGGCAAGACATTCTGCTGATCAATGGGGCAGACTGGCCCGGCCACAAAAAGAGCCGCACCACCCTTCGCCTCTACCATAACAACGGCAACGGCACCTTTACGGACGTCACAACCCGCGCTGGCCTGGACGTCGAACTCTATGGCATGGGCGTCGCCATCGGCGATTACAACAACGACGGCTTCCCCGACATCCTGATCACCTGTGTCGGGCAGAATCGACTTTTCCGCAATACCGGCAAGGGCACCTTCGTCGACGTCACCACTGCGGCAGGCCTTGGCAAGCGCGAGGGATTCAGCACGTCAGCTCTCTGGTTCGACTACGATCGCGACGGTCTGCTCGATCTTTTCGTCTGCAACTACGTGAAGTGGTCGCCTGATCACGATGTCTTCTGCAGTCTCGATGGAAAACACAAATCGTATTGCACGCCCGAAGCCTACCGCGGAGCCACGTGCTGGCTCTTTCATAATCGCGGGGATGGAACTTTTGAAGATGTCACCGCGGCGAGCGGAATCTTCGACAGCAGCTCCAAGTCGCTCGGCGTCGCTTTATTCGACGAAAATCATGACGGCTGGCCCGACCTGCTGGTCGCCAACGACACGCAGCCGAACAAGCTCTACCGCAACCAGCACAACGGCACTTTCAAAGATTCCGCAGTCGAAGCCGGTATTGCCTTTAGCAGTGAAGGGAAAGCGCGCGCCGGTATGGGCGTCGATGTCGCCGACTTCGACAACTCAGGCTCGCCCGGCGTCGGCATCACCAACTTCGACAACGAGATGATTGGTCTGTACCGTCTGAGCGGCAAGAATTTCGAGGACATCGCGCCGCAATCGGGAGTTGGCATCGCGTCCCGAAATAGCTTGGGATTCGGTTGCGCGTTTCTCGACGTCAACCTCGATGGCTGGCTCGACTTCGCTGTCGCCAACGGGCATAT
Organism: uncultured Acidobacteriota bacterium; assembly: GCA_963787685.1. Lineage (GTDB taxonomy): Bacteria > Acidobacteriota > Terriglobia > Terriglobales > Acidobacteriaceae > Sulfotelmatobacter. The sequence continues at coordinate 260,508 of CAWBED010000008.1, read as the reverse complement.
CGACGAGACCGTGCGCAACATTCGCGGCAACGTTGGATACGCGCAGCCTCCTCAGCTTTTTCTGAATACTGGAAAAGGAAATTTCCACGATGTCGCCGCCGAAGTTGGAGGAAGTTTCGACCAGCCCAAAGTTGGACGCGGCCTCGCTTATGGAGACTTCGATCGCGACGGCGATCTCGACCTCCTCATCACGACCAACAACGGGCCAGCCTACCTCTATCGCAACGACCAGCTTGCGGGCAATCGCAGCATTCGTTTTCGTCTAGTCGGAACGAAATCCAACCGCGATGCGATCGGCGCGAGAGTACGAGTTTTTGCCGGTGGGCTTACGCAGTCTCGTTTGGTGAAAGGTGGCTCCAGCTATCTATCCCAGTCAGAGCTTCCGGTGACATTCGGGTTGGAAAAACACGATCGCATCGAACACGTCGTCATTGATTGGCCGAGCGGACGCTCTGAGGAATTCAAGAATCTTTCTGCGGGTCGCGTCTACGAATGTACCGAAGGGAAGGGAATCGTTCCGCAGAACGGATATTAGCGCGAGTTCGCTGTACTTTTCACCACGCTGCCTGCCGCCACAAGATCGATCTCCACCGAATCATTTACCTTCAGGAACAATGTGCTCGGATTCTTCATGCCCCACTTCTCGTACGGAATCGTGAAGTGAACGGTTGCGGTCCAGTGATCGGCGGATGTCTCAACCTGCGCGGGCACCGTAATCTCACGGTCGGCCCCATGAATGCTGAACATGCCATGCACCATCACCGAAGATTTTCCCTGGGATGCCACCGAGCCTTCGATGTGATCGGGCCGAAACGCAATCTCCGGATATCGCGCGCTCTCCAAAACTTCTTTATGCATTTTGCGGTCGCGCATGCCGCTGCCGCTGTCGCCGCTGCCGGCATCGACCACGATCGAACCCGATATTTTCCCCATCGGTTCGATCTGCAGCTCTCCATGCTTAAGCTTGAAAGTCCCATGGACAGTGTGGAGCACGTCTCCCAGCGTGAAGCTGACTTTCGTCTGCGCCGGATCAAGCTGGAACGCCGTGTCTTGTGCGGCCGCCACGCTGAAACTCGCGACCAGTACAGACAATGCCGCGAGCGCGTTCATCCTGAGGTTCTTATATCTCTTGCTCATGATCTAAGCTGTCAGCAGCCCCCATCCGAGAGTTAAGCCATCGACAGCCAAATGCAAGGGAGACAGGACTCCCATATGCAGGCTCAGCAGGCGTTTGAACACATAGGGGCGCCGCTGGAAGGCTTGCAGCGTGCGGCGTTGCAGCTTGGGGCGTCCGTCGAGAAGAAGCATCAAACGCGCCATCAGCAAAGGACGCAACGCCAGCTTCCGGTGTTCACGTTCGTATCGTGCTAAGTCTCCGCGCTCGAGACAATCTGCTAGCACCATCGCCTGGCTGAACGCGAGACAAAGTCCTTCGCCCGTGATTGCATCGACTGTGCCCGAGGCATCGCCAATCAGCGCGACATTCTCTCGCGTGACCCGTCTTAACTTGCAGGTTGCCGTAAGCGATCCTTTTTCAGAGGAACCGGCTTCGACGCCCAGCAATCGTTCCCGCAACTCGGGGAAAAGTTCCAGCCCTTCTTCCAGTCGCAACTTGGGATTGCGCGAGATCAGTGCCACACACACCTGATCTTTCGCTACTGGCGTCACGTAAATCTCTCCGTGCGGTCCCCAATACAGTTCCATGCGATCGGTCCAGGGCGCAATCCGGTAATGCTTCCGAAACGCGTAGCGGCAGTCTCGGCTCCGAAATTCCTCCAGCCCGGCCCATCGCCGTACTCGCGAACTGCCGCCGTCCGCACCGATGATCCATCGAGCTTTCACCACACGATCGCTCAGGTGGACCCCATCTTCCGAAATGCCCATCACCGGAGTACGCCACAAGAAATCGATGCCCAGGCTCTCAGCGCGCTCCGCGATCAACTGGTGGAGCACAGTGCGTCGCACGCCTCGTCCCGACGCTCCATTAGGGAATGCCGCATCGACTGCGAGCCCGTCGGTCAGGAAGCGAAGTCCTCTGAAGGGATACGAATCCTCCGCCGGAACCGTCACTCCTAAATTTTCGAGCGCCGCCAGGCCATCCGGCATCATCCCTTCGCCGCAAGGTTTGTCGATCGGCCCTTGCGCGCCATCGGCCACCGCTACGCGGAATCCCTTCTGCCTAGCGGCAATCGCAGCTGCCAGTCCTGCAGGCCCGCCCCCAATTACAAAAACATCGGTCGAATTCAGCAACCCCACCTCACCATCGCAGAAGTACAAGCTCCGAACAGAACCCCGGTCCCATCGCCGCCAAAATGCCTAATGTTCCGGGCTCGGGACGCCGGTTCCTCATCACGTCTTCCAGCACCACCAGCACAGAAGCCGAAGACAGATTTCCGACTTTCTTCAGACAGTCCCACGACGCGTCGAGCTGGCCATCGTTCAATTCCAAAGCCGCAGCGGTCGCTTCCAGAACCTTCGGCCCTCCCGTATGCAAGACCCAGCTGCCGATATCGCTCCGCTTGTGTCCTTGCTCGGCCAGGAACGCATCCACGTCATGGCCAAGATTCTCGCGAATGAGCACCGGCACCTCCGGTGACAGCGTGATGCGAAATCCCTTTTCGCTCACCTTCCATCCCATCATCTCTTCGGTGTCCGGATAGAAGATCGATTTCGTCGCGACAATTTCAGGTCCGTTCGCATTCAAATCGTCGCCCGTCACGATTACGGCGGCCGAGCCATCCGCAAACAGGCCAGACGAAATCAGATTCGCAACGGACAAGTCTTCCCGCTGGATAGTCAGCGAGCAAAGCTCCACCGACACCAGCGCAGCCGCCTGTTTGGGATAAGCACGCACATAGTCCGCGGCACGCGCGATCCCCGCCGCTCCCGCGACGCAGCCCAATCCAAAGATCGGCAGGCGCCGGATATTGGGCGACAAGCCCATGCGGTTGATCAATAACGCGTCGATCGATGGACTCGAGATGCCTGTGACCGAAGTGAAAAACAGCGCGCCTATTTCACGCGCCCCGAGCCCCGCATGATGCAAAGCCCGGCACAGCGCTTGTTCTCCAAGTTCCTGCGCCACTTCAATCCAGACGTCGTTGGCCTGCCCCCAGGTGTTGAGCTCGTAATACTTCTCCGGCGCCATCGCCAGATGGCGGCCCTCCACGGCGACATTCTTGTGCAACCGCGCCAGCATTTGCGGGTTCCGCAGTTGGTCGCCCCAGTACTCTTGGAGCTTTTCGAGGAGAACTTTTTGAGGGTAGTAATTCTTAGGAAACGCGCTCGCAGCGCTGGCAATTTTCATTTGGTATTGGATCCCAGTCCAGGCACGGAGTCAGCGCCACTTCCTGCCGGACATCGTGAATAACAAATTGGATGTCTGGGCGCTGTTTGCGGTTGTACCTACGCAAATCGTGCCTTCGAAGTGTATTGTCCCAATGGCACCAGTTGAGGGTTGTCATCCAGGTGTCAAAAGTATTGGACGGGGAATGATACCGTTTCTAGCTGCGGAAAGCTCGTCGCGCCAGTCCGATGGCTTCGGACCAGAAGGCGCCCGGCGAGTGTGCGAGCTCCACCACGCTGCGGATTGCGCCCACAAACGCATCGAGTTGCCCGTCGGTCACGACCAGGGGAGGTGCGACCTTTAAGACCATAAAATTGTTTCCGCAAACCTGCGTAAGGAACCCTGAGTCTCGAAAAAGCCGCATCACGAGAATTTGTCCAAACATTCCTGCGTGCACGGCCCCGAAAGCCTCATACGGTAAGCGCAGCCTCAACTGCTTCGGAGCCTGAAATTCGATTCCCATCAGCAATCCCATTCCGCGGACTTCCTTCAGCATCTCGAAATCAGCAAGGGCTTCGTTGAGCCGCTCACGCAAGTAATTGCCCGCGTCGATCGAACGTTGGCCCAGTTCTTCGCGTTCAAGAACTTCCAGCGTCGCCAGTGCAGCGCGCATCGCCAGGCGGTTTTCGCTGAACGTCGATGTATGTACAAATGCGCGTGGGAAACGTCGAGTAGACCGAATCGCATACGCATTCGACATGAGGGCCCGGACAGAATGAAGTCCCTACGGTGTTAGCACGATCGAAGTAGGGTTGGCCGGCACTGTGTATGTTGAGACTGATGTCAGAGTCCCGGTGCTGCCGTCCAGGCTGAACGACTCCACCGCCGGGCTCTGCTGGTTGCCGACGAACAGATATTTTCCATTCGGGTCCGTCGCAATAAAACTGGGCTGCGGTCCCGTCCCAAACGGCGAAGTAGTCAGCAACGTGAGCGATCCGTCGGATCCAATCGAATAGCCGGCCACATTCGAGGAGCCCTGGTTCGCTACATATAAGTACTTGCCCGAATTGTCGATCAACAACGAAACCGGTCCCGAATATGATTCGCCGACCGGAGAGTTGGCAAAGGGCGTCAAAGATCCATCCGAATTGATTGTGAATTCGGAGATGGAGGGGTCGAGTTGGTTTGCCGTGTACAAAAATCCCCCGTTCGGCGTGATGGCCAGACCTAAAGGATTGCTCCCGGTAACGTATGGAGATCCCGCAATCGGAGTCGAACTGAGAACGCCGTTTGTGACCGTAAAGGCCTGAATCGCCCCGGGCAGACCAATCCCCGTGATGTAAAGAACCCCGCCCGACGGAGATAATTTCATATTCATTGCACTCATCCCGATCGGGTAGGTCCCAATCGCCGTCAAGGCCCCGGTGCTCGAACTGATCGAATAGGTCGAAATGTTGTAGGACCCCGAGTTAGCCGCATACAGATAGGCTCCGGCCGAATCCATCACCAGCAGGGTCGGTGCCGTTCCGGCTAGCGTGCGTGGAGTGATCTCCTGCAACCCGCCGGTCGAGGAGATTGTGAATAGAGAGATGTCTCCCTCGCCGGAGTTCGCTGCGTACATATACTTCTTTGACGGATGGATGACTAGCGACTCAACGGCTCCTCCCGCGGTGATCGGGCTGCCGGCCAGCTGAGTTAGTGCGCCGGAGTTCGGGTCTTCCCGATACGCCACAATTTCACCGGCCGCGCCTCCGGGAATAGCTGCATACAGGTACCGGTTAGCGGTCGTGCTGCAACTTACACATATGGCTATGCTCGCGCAAACAAAGAACAAAGCCGCTGCTTTCTTTAGCATCCGTGACTCCTCAAGGAATTTTGTCGAAAAACGAAAGTCGGGAATTCGCCAGTCCAACCGTTAAATTATCTGGACAAAAGGTCGCATCAGGCGGTTCGAATCGCGACCCCTATCATACGGGACAAGCGCTTCCTCGCGCAGCAGCAGCTTCATTGCTCTGCGATGCAGGAGCGCTTCCATCAGGTTGCATCGAAAGGCCAACCGGTCTGTCCGCCCCCGCGAACGGCCTGTCCACAGCCCTATACCATAGTCCCTAGGATCGATCGCCAGAACCCCGGGAACCTCCGGCTAGTGGGCTGGGCTGGGGCGCGGTGTTCCCGGAGCCGCAGTTTCCGGCAGTCCCTCATCGGCTCCGCCCCGCAGGAACAATCTCACACGGTCGAGGTACACATACACCACCGGCGTAGTAAAGAGCGTGAGCATCTGGCTCACGATCAGGCCGCCCACAATTGTGATACCCAGCGGACGGTGCAGTTCCGAACCGGTGCCCGTCCCGAGAGCCAACGGCAGGCCGCCCAACAGAGCCGCCATCGTAGTCATCATGATCGGACGGAATCGCAGTACGCATGCTTCATAGATCGCTTCTGCGGGCTTCTTCCCCTGGCCTCTTTCCACTTCGAGCGCCACATCGATCATCATGATCGCATTCTTCTTCACCAACCCAATCAGAAGGATGATCCCGATCATCCCTATGACGTTGAGCTCATTGTGAGTCAGAAGCAGCGCCAGCAGCGCGCCTACGCCCGCCGACGGCAACGTCGACAGAATCGTGATGGGATGGATATAGCTCTCATAAAGCATCCCGAGCACGACATACACGGCCACCACGGCCGTAATAATCAGAATTCCCTGGCTCGAAAGTGAGTCCTTGAATGCCGCTGCGGTTCCCTGAAAGCTTGCGGCAATCGTCGGTGGAAACCCGATGCTGCGCTCCGCCGCTTCAATCGCCTGGGTCGCTTGCCCGAGAGATACCCCCGGCGCCAGGTTGAATGAAATTGTCACCGACGGAACTTGTCCCTGGTGATTAACTGCCAGCGGCGTGTTCGATGGTTCGTAATGCGTAAAGGCCGCCAGCGGGATCGGCGTGCCCGCGGTCGATCGCAGGTAAATGTTCTGCAACGCCTCCGGCGTCTGCTGGAACTGCGGGGCAACTTCCATCACTACGTGATACTGGTTCAGCGGCCGGTACATCGTCGAAACCTGCCTCTGCCCGAACGCGTCATAGAGCGCGTTATCCAGCGTCTCTGGAGTGATTCCAAGCCGGCTCGCCGTATCGCGATCGATCACCAGCTTCGCCTGCAGACCCTTGTCCTGTTGGTCCGAGTTTGTATCCGTCAGTTCGTGCAGACCCTTAAGCTTCTGCAACAGCCGTGGCGACCAGTTATTGAGGTCGTCGAGATTCGAACTTTGCAACGTGTACTGATACTGCGCGTTGCCGAATCGGCCGCCAATCGTCAGATCCTGCGCCGATTGCAGAATCAGCGTTGCTCCGGGCACCACCGCCAAGTTTGCCGCGCAGACGGTTGATCACATCGTCGGCGGTCACATTCTTACAGGTCTGCCAGAAATGTTCCTTCTTGCACTGTCCGCGATCCTCCAGCGGCTTCAGCATCATGAAGAATCGTCCCTGGTTGAGCGCGGTATTTCCTCCCGCGAAGCCCACCACCGAATCGACTGCCGGATCCTTCATCACGATATCGACGTAACGCTGCATCTTGTCGCTCATCGATTGAAACGAGATGTCCTGCTGAGCCATCACGGCTCCCATGATGCGTCCGGTATCCTGCTGCGGGAAGAAGCCCTTGGGAACCTTGAAATAGAGGAAGATACTCAACGCCGCCACCAGAATCGTTACCAGCAGTGTGATCGGCTGATTCCGCAGCACCCACCGCAGCGCGTGGGTGTAAGTGTTGAGCATCCCGTCGAAGAACCACTCGCTCCAGCGGTAAAAGATGTTGTGCTTTTCCGTCTTTGCCGGACGCAGGAACTTCGCGCACATCGTCGGCGTCGTCGTCAGCGATACCAGCAACGACACGCCGATGGCGATGCTGAGTGTTACGGCAAATTCGCGGAACAGACGGCCTACGATTCCGCCCATCATCAGTAGCGGAATAAACACGGCTACCAACGACACGCTCATCGAGACGACCGTGAAGCCAATCTCGGCCGCTCCCTTGAATGCTGCCTGCACCGCGCCCATCCCGTGTTCCACGTAGCGCGTGATGTTTTCCAGTACGACGATCGCGTCATCGACAACGAACCCGGTCGAAATCGCCAGCGCCATCAGCGACAGGTTGTCCAGGCTATATCCCAGCAGATACATCCCGCCGAACGTACCCACCAGCGACAGCGGCACCGCAATGCTTGGGATGATCGTTGCCCGCACCGTGCGCAGAAACGCGAACACAACCAGGATCACTAGGATGACGGAGATGATTAGCGTGGTCTCGATATCTTTGACCGACGCCCGTACCGTCACTGTGCGATCCATCGCGATCGACAAATTGATCGCTGGAGAAATCGACGACTGCAAGAACGGCATCAGCGTCCGCACTCGGTCGACTGTCTCAATAATATTGGCGCCCGGTTGCCGGAACACGATGATCAGAACACTCGGCTTGCCATTGGCCAGTCCGATGTTCCGGCGATCGGATACCGAATCCTCAACATCAGCCACGTCGCCGAGCCGGACCGGCGCCCCGTTGTTCGACGACACAATTAGCGGACGGTATTGATCCGCAGTAAAGAGCTGATCGGTATCGTCGAAAACGTAGGTTCTCGATCCGTCCTTCACCTCGCCTTTGGCCGTATTCGCGTTCGCGGCATTCAGCGCGTTCCGCACCGTGTCGAGGCCGACGCCCATCTTGTTGAGCAGTGTCGGATTGACTTCTGCGCGCACCGCCGGCTGCGCCGCCCCTCCCACGAATACCTGGCCAACTCCGTCCACTTGGGCCAGCTTCTGCGCAAGGATGGAGTCGGCAGCGTCATACATCTGCGGCACCGTCATCGTGTCCGACGTCAGCGCCAGAATCAGAATCGGTGCGTCCGCCGGATTCGCCTTGCGGTACGACGGATTGCTCGGCAAGTTTGCGGGCAGCTGGCTACGCGCCGCGTTGATGGCGGCTTGCACGTCTCGCGCCGCCGCATCGATGTTCCGGTTCAGATCGAACTGCAGCGTGATGCTCGTCGTCCCCAGTTGGCTCGACGAAGTCATCTGGTTGACCGCCGCAATGCGCCCGAACTGCCGCTCCAGTGGCGTTGCTACCGCCGATGCCATCGTCTGCGGGTCGGCCCCAGGCAATCCTGCGCCAACGCCGATCACCGGGAAATCCACCCTGGGCAGGGAAGCTACGGGTAGGAAATTGAACGCAAGAATTCCCGATAGCAGCAACGCCGCTGCCAGCAGCGAGGTGCCGATCGGACGCCGGATAAATGGAGCCGAAATACTCATCGTCTTAGTCTGCGGACATGGGCTCGTCTTGCGGAATCGGATTGCCGATTCTGTATCGCGAGAACCTCTGCGCCAGCCGGTCGAACCACAAATAAACCACCGGAGTCGTATACAGCGTTAGCAACTGGCTTAGCAGCAGACCGCCAACAATCGTGATACCCAGCGGCCGCCGTAACTCCGCGCCAGTTCCGCTGCCCAGTGCCAGAGGCAAGCCGCCCAGCAACGCTGCCATCGTCGTCATCATGATGGGACGGAACCGCAGCAGGCACGCCTGATAGATCGCTTCCTCGGGCGGCTTGTGTTCCACACGTTCTGCTTCGAGCGCGAAGTCGATCATCATGATCGCGTTCTTCTTCACAATTCCGATCAGAAGAATGATGCCGATTAGCGCCACCACCGTCAGATCGTTCCCCGTAATCATCAGTGCCAAAATCGCGCCCACGCCCGCCGAAGGCAGCGTCGAGAGAATCGTCACTGGATGGATGTAGCTTTCATACAGCACCCCCAGCACGATGTAGACCGTGATCACGGCGGCAAGAATCAAATAAGGCTCGGAAGCCAGCGAATTCTGAAACGCCGCCGCCGTTCCCTGAAATGCCGCGTGAATGCTGGGCGGCAATTGAATATCTTTTTCCGCTTGCTGGATCGCTTTGGTCGCATCACCCAGCGAAGCATTCGGCGCGAGATTGAACGACAGCGTGACTACCGGGAACTGTCCCTGATGATTCACCGCCAGCGAAGCGTTCGTCGAAGTCATCTTCGTGAACGTCGAGATCGGCACAGGCGCCCCGCTCGTCGTCACCGCTGCTCCATTCGCGGACGGTGCGCCTGTGTTGGCCGTTACCGTGCTCGGCCGGATGTAGATGTTCTCCAAATCTTTGGGAGACTGCGCGAAACTCGGCAACACCTCCAGCACCACGTGATACTGGTTCAGTTGCGTAAAAATCGTCGATACCAACCGCTGTCCGAACGCGTCGTAGAGCGTGTTGTCGATCGCCTGCGGAAAAATTCCGAGCCGCGATGCCGTGTCCCGGTCGATCGTGATGTTCGTCTTCAGCCCGTTGTTCAGCTGATCGGTCGCTACATCGCGCAATTCCGGCAGAGTCCGAAGCTTGGCTACTAGTTTCGGCGTCCACTCGGCGAGCTCTTGCGCGTCCGCATCTTCGATCGAGTACTGAAACTGCGTGCGGCTCACCCGGTCTTCCACCGTCAGATCCTGCACCGGCTGCATGTAAAGAGTGATCCCCTCAACTTTTTCCAGTTGCGGCTGCAGTCGCCGGATGATCGCCGAGGCATCGTCCGATCTCTCATCGCGCGGCTTCAGATTAATCTGAATGCGCCCTTCGTTCGGCGTCGTGTTCGTGCCGTCGACTCCGATAAACGAAGACAGACTGTCCACGGCCTTGTCTTGCAGAATGACCTTTGCCAGTTCCTGCTGGCGTTGCGCCATTGCATCGAACGAGATGAAATCCGGAGCCTCTGACACACCCAGAATCACTCCCGTATCCTGCACGGGGAAAAAGCCCTTCGGAACGATCACGTACAAGAACAAAGTCAGCACCAGCGTTCCGAAGGTGACCAGCAGTGTCACCGTCTGGTGTTTCAGGACGAACTTCACCGTGCGTCCATAGAACGCAATGATCCGGTTGTAATAGTCCTCAGTGACTTCGTAGAAGCGGCCCTTCTCGCCTTCCTTGCGATGCTTGAGCAGCTTGGCGCTCATCATCGGCGTCAGGCTCAACGAAACTCCCGCGGACACAAGAATCGTCACCGCCAACGTGACCGCGAATTCGCGGAACAACCGGCCCACAATGTCGCCCATGAACAACAGGGGAATTAGTACGGCGATGAGTGACACGGTCAGCGAAATGATTGTGAACCCGATCTGGCTCGATCCCTTCAATGCCGCGTCCAGCGGGGAATCCCCGGCTTCGAGGAACCGGTCGATGTTCTCGATCATGACGATGGCGTCATCGACCACAAACCCGGTCGAGATGGTCAGCGCCATCAGTGTGAGATTGTTCAAGCTGTACCCGAGCAGGTACATCACGCCGAATGTTCCAATTAGCGACAGCGGCACCGCGACGCTTGGGATCACCGTCGCCGGAAGGTTCCTCAGGAAAAGGAACACGACCATAACCACCAGGCCGATCGACAACAGCAACTCAAACTCTACGTCCTTCACCGATGCACGGATCGTCGTCGTCCGGTCCGTGAGGATTTCCACCTTCACCGCGCTCGGCAGCGAGGCTTGCAGCTGTGGCAGCAGTTTCTTGATCCGGTCCACGACACTAATGATGTTTGCGCCCGGCTGCCGTTGAATATTGACGATCACCGCCGGCGTCAGGTTCATCCACGCCGCAAGTTGGTTGTTTTCCGTTCCGTCAATAACATTCGCGACGTCGCTCAGCCGCACGGGTGCGCCATTGTGATACGCAACCACGATCGGCTTGTACTGCTCGCTCGAGAAGAGTTGATCGTTGGCGCCAATCGTGTACGACTGCCGCACGCCGTCGATCACGCCCTTTGCCTGGTCGACGTTCGCCTGCGCCAGCGCCGCTCGCAGATCTTCCAGGCTCAATCCATACGAAGCCAATGCCGTCGGATTGGCCTGAATCCGCACAGCGGGTTTCTGACCACCGCTGATCGAAACCAGGCCGACTCCCGGAAGCTGCGAAATCTTTTGCGCGAGCGACGTGTCCGCGAGGTCTTCCACCTTCGACAGAGCCAGAGAATCCGACGTGAGCGCTAGCGTCAAAATCGGTGCATCTGCGGGATTTACCTTGTTATAGATCGGAGGATTGGGCAGGTCGGTCGGAAGGTACGTCGATCCAGAATTGATCGCCGCCTGCACCTGCTGCTCTTCGACATCGATGTTCTGATCGAGGCCGAACTGCAGCGTGATCACCGAGCTTCCAAACGAGCTCGTGGAAGTCATCTGGCTCAGCCCGGGCACTTGCCCGAACTGCCGCTCCAGCGGAGATGTGACTGATGACGCCATCACATCCGGATCGGCTCCCGGATAAAACGTCACGACCTGAATGGTTGGGTAGTCGACCTCAGGCAGCGCCGAAACCGGCAGCTGCATAAACGCGACCCAGCCGACAAGCAACACGCCCACCATTAACAGCGTGGTCGCTACCGGCCGGAGAATGAATAACCGTGAAGGACTCATGAACCTGAAGTCTGGCCATCTGAAGTCGGAGCGTCTGAGTCTGATCCCGACACGCCCGCACTGCTCGCAGTCTTGTGCCGCCCGCCAGTCCCCGGACCGAAGCCTGCTCCCGTAGCCGGGGCCGTGCTCCGCGGCTCAATATGGCTGCCCGTTTGAAGCTTGTCCTGCCCGTCGGTCACTACCGTGTCCCCGGGATTCACGCCATCCGTGATCACGGTCGTATCGCCCTGCGTGAGCGAAACCGTAACCGCCTTGTCTTTTACCGTCTTATCCGCGTTCACCGCGTATACAAACGTTCCCTGCGGCCCGCGCAAAATTGCCGCCGTCGGCACCGTTGTGCTGTTCTTCCGCGTCTCCAGCAGCAAGTCCGCGTTCACGAACTGGTTCGGCCAAAGCTTATTGTCTTTGTTGTCGAAGACGGCTTTTAGTTTCGCCGTGCCCGTCGTCGTATCGATCTGATTGTCGATCGTCAGCAGTTTCCCGGTCGCCAGCTTCGTCTGATCATCGCGGCTAAACGCATCCACTTCCAGCGTCCCGTGGCTCATGTGCTGCGACACCGTCGGCAGCACGTCCTCGGTTAGGGTGAAGATCACAGCGATCGGCCGGAGCTGCGTCAGAATCAGCATCGGGTTCGTATCCGCAGCGTGAATGATGTTTCCCGGATCGACCTGACGCAGGCCCACCCGTCCGTCGAACGGCGCCGTGATGTGGCAGTACACAATCTGTAGCTTCGCGTTATCAATCTGCGCCTGATCCGTGCGCACCTGTCCTTCCAGCTGGTCCACCGTGGATTTCTGCGTGTCCACCTGTTGCTGCGCGATGCTGCCCGAAGGGATCAGCGCCGTGTACCGGTCCAGATTTAGCTTCGCGTCCCGCAGCGTCGCCTGATCCTTGAACAGCTGGGCCTGCATTTGCTCGAGTTGCACCTGGTATGGCCGAGCATCGATTTCAATCAGCAGATCTCCCTCGCGGACATCCTGTCCTTCGCGGAAGTTCACCTTCATGATCTGCCCGTCGACCCGGCTCTTGATATTCGCGGTGTTGAAGGCCGTCACCGTTCCCAGCCCGGTCAAATAGACGGGCACATCCTGCTTCTGCACGGGCGCGATCGCAACCGAAATTGCGCGCGGAGCTGCCGCATGTGCGTTCTGTGTCTTTGAAACCGCCCCGCCGCTGCAGCCCAGGGAAAATGTGAATACCGCTATGGCCGCACAAAGCATCGTTGCCTGCACGAATACAGGGGTGTGGCCTTTTCTCTCTTCGTAGTGATTCATAGTCAAAGGATTAGTCCGTCGCCGCTCTCTGGACTCGGGCTCAAAAGGAGGTCCGAGTATTAGACGTACAATTCTAGTCTCGGTTGCGCAACCCTACCCCGAAAAAGGGAATTTTCGAGCTTCTGGGGCCTTCCCTGAAATCGGCTCGGATTTGAGCCGGAAGTGTGGTTGTATTAACAGAACCGAGCCCTTCTAGGATCAACTGCGCCCACAGCATGGGTCAAGCATTGGGCCGCGGTTTTACATATCTTTACGCCGATTGACCGTTCGTTTACTCAGGACGCGATCAGCGCCGCTGGCGCCGGATGTCGCGTTTCATACTCCGCAATATCGGCCTCGTGCTGCAGTGTCAGCCCAATATCGTCGAGTCCGTTCAACAGGCAGTGCCGGACAAATCCATCGACCGGAAACTTTGCGCTGAAGCCCTGTTCGTCGCGCACTTCGCATTTCTCGAGATCGATCGTGACGGCGTAGTCATCGACCTCTTGCGCCCGCCGCATTAGCTTCGCCACCTCGTCGTCGCTCAACCGCACTGTCAGAAATCCGTTCTTCGTGCTGTTGTTGGCGAAGATGTCCGCGAACGACGACGAGATCACCGCGCGGAATCCGAAATCTGCCAGCGCCCACACCGCGTGTTCGCGCGACGATCCACACCCGAAATTCTTTCCCGCAACCAGTACGCTCGCGCCCTCATAGCGCGGCTCGTGCAAAACGAAATCCGGATTCTTCGTCCCATCCGCGCCAAACCGCCAGTCATAAAACACAAACTGCCCAAACCCGGTCTTCTCGATCCGCTTCAAAAACTGTTTGGGAATGATCTGGTCCGTATCCACGTTGACTCGATCCAGCGGTGCCACGCGCCCGCGATGCACAGTAAACGGCTTCATCCGTTCTTCCTCACAAGATTTCCGATGGAAGCTGTCATTCAAAGCAACCTTGTCATTTTCGAGCGAAGCAGAATCGCCCGCCCCATGGGCGATTCTGCGCAGTCGAGAAACCTGCTTCTCGCCGCCATCGCCAAAACTTCACCCACTACTGATACTTCCAATTCCGGATATCCGTGAAATGCCCGGCAATCGCCGCCGCGGCCGCCATCATCGGACTCACCAGGTGCGTCCGTCCTCCACGTCCTTGCCGTCCCTCAAAGTTCCGGTTGCTCGTCGAGGCGCACCGTTCTCCCGGCGACAAAATATCCGGATTCATCCCCAAGCACATCGAGCATCCCGACTCGCGCCACTCAAATCCTGCGTCCTGGAAAATCCGGTGCAGTCCCTCCTGCTCCGCCGCCCGCTTTACAGCCTGCGATCCCGGTACGACCATCGCGCGGACTTTCGAATTCACGTGATGTCCCCTCGCCACCTTCGCCGCTGCCCGCAAATCCTCGATCCGCGAATTTGTGCACGACCCGATGAAGACTCGATCGATTCCGATATCTTCAATCCGCTTCCCAGGCTCCAGAGCCATATATTCCAGCGCCAACTCTGCCGCTCTTCGGTCGGAATCAGACAGGCTCTTCACCTCCGGCACGCGCCCCGTCACCGGAGCCACCATCCCCGGATTCGTTCCCCACGTCACAAACGGACAAAGCTGCGCCGCATCGATCTCTACGACTTTGTCGAACTTGGCGTCGCTGTCAGAAGGCAAACTCCGCCAGTACGCGACCGCCTTCTCCCAATCGCTTCCCGTCGGAGCGAACTTGCGCCCCTTCACATACTTGATCGTCGTCTCATCCGGCGCTACCATCCCGGCACGCGCGCCGGCTTCGATACTCATGTTGCACAGCGTCATGCGCCCTTCCATCGAGAGCGACTGCACCGCCGGCCCCGCGTATTCGATCACGTACCCAGTCGCGCCATCGGTCCCGATCTGCCCGATAATTCCCAGCGCCAGATCCTTTGCCGTGACGCCATCAGCCAGACGCCCGCTCACATCGATCTTCATCGTCTTCGGCTTCTGCTGCGCCAGGCATTGCGTCGCCAGAACGTGCTCCACTTCCGACGTTCCAATCCCAAACGCCAGCGCTCCAAACGCGCCGTGTGTGCTGGTATGGCTGTCGCCGCACACGATCGTCATCCCCGGCTGCGTGATTCCAAGCTCCGGACCAATCACGTGCACGATCCCCTGCTCCGGGGAATCCATGTCGAACAGCCGGACCCCGAATTCCTTGCAATTCTTCTGCAGCGCCGCAATCTGCTTGGCCGCAATCAGATCCGTAATCGGAGTTCCGCGCGGCTCGGTTGGAATGTTGTGATCGACCGTCGCCACGGTTCGCGCTGGCTGCCGCACTGGCCGTCCTGCCGCTCGCAGCCCGTCAAAAGCCTGAGGCGAAGTCACTTCATGCACCAGATGCAAATCGATATAAAGGATAGGAGACCGCCCGGCCGGCTGCGCCACCACGTGCGTCTCCCAAATTTTCTCGAATAATGTCTTCGCTGCCATGATGAGTAGAAAACTTCGTAGTGCCGGCGACTTGCCGACTATCGCGCGTGCAATGCCCGCGCCGCCGGAACATCGACGGTATCGTATTAGTTTTTCATACCCTTCCGGAGGTCGGCAAGGACCGAGGGTCGGCGAGGACTAGGGAAGCCGAGCCGGAGCCAGTCCAGCGATAAAACTCGCCCGCTGCGCCGCCACAGCATCTGGCGGATGATCTTCGATCAGCCCAGCTCCCGCGAAACGTCGATAAGAAGTTGCTGGGCCCGCAGCCGTCACCTGCACGAACTCAACCGATTGCGGTGCGTCCGGAATCCGCGCACCGAACCAGTGTGGATCCTCTCGCTGTGCCCACGTTACCAGGGCTAGTACCGATCCCGCAGAATACGCTGGAGCCGCCGACGGCTCCTTGCGAGGCTGTACTGCCTGCATCGCGGTTTCATTGCCGTAGAGTGTTGCCGTGGTGCGCGTCTTCGGATCGACGTACATCGTGATTGCATTCCAGCCGAGCGGCTGATACGGCAAACTCGCCGGCAGGTTGGCTGCATTGTTATTCACAACTTCCGCGCGGGTTATCTTGGCCGTCGTAATCGGAAGCGTATAGACGAAGTCGTTCCCGCCCACCGGCATGTGGCAGCCAGTACATTCATTCACGAACCGCGCATCGTTGCCGTAAGGCTTCAGATCGAGGCCACGCCACCGACCCCACCCCCAACCCTCCGTGTCTTTGTATCGCTGCGCGTCCTTCAGCATGAATTCCACTTGCACGAACTTTCCCGGATGGATCAGGCTGTCCGCGCCCGTCTCCTGTTGCCACGCAATCTTTGCGAAACGCGCGCCGTCGGGCCATGGCGAGATTCGGCCCGACTTTGCGGCCTCGACCGCGACGTCATTGCCGAGGATGAACCGGAAAGTATTGTTGTCGCCCCGGTCCGTCGTACTGATGACTTTCCAACTCTCGAAGTTCGCTTCGAATGGAAATCCATTCAACTCCGCTTGCACCGAACCGAGTGAAACGGGCGCAGGCGCCGCCTCGGTCTTGTTAGCCACTGGAGTAGCATTGCCGGGCTGATCGGGTGCGGTTGTCCACGGCGCTAGATACGCTTTCAAAGTGTCCAGCTCTTCGGGTGTCACCTTCGCATCCGGATGCAGCGCCACAAACTGCGGTAGCGGCATCGCTCCAAGTTGAATCATGTTCACCGCCTCGTACAACCTTGCCTTCTGCGCGGCTGCCGGGCTGGATCCCAATCGCGAGAAGTTCAGATGCTCGCGCGCCGTCAGGATGTCATGCCGCACCAGCCAGTACGCGGGCACGATCTCGTCGAACCATGCAAGGCGCTTCTCGTCGGAGTGGCAGCTATAGCAGTCTTTTTCAAGAATGCCCTTCACCGCAGGAGGCGCCTGCAACTCTGCCTGCGTGGGCCTTACCGGAATGCTGGGACGCACGAACTGCAGCGCAGCAAACAGTACGATTCCCGCCACCAACAGCTTTCCTAGCATCCTCATTGTTCGAGCCCTTTCTGATTTGGTGGTAAGACGCGGACTGACTCTTGCAATTGGATGACGGGCTCGCCCGGAAGTCCCAACATTTCTGCGAAATTTCCCGCCCCGCAATGGCGGCCCTTTTCATCGGAGCGTGCAGAAATCGCTTGACACGAAAACTACATGTGTAGTAGTAATGCATACACCAGTAGGAGACGAAACGGAATGTCCCAACCCAAGCTGGCAAAGCTCGAACTCCAGATCATGGACACCCTGTGGACGCGCGGCAGCGCCTCCATCCGAGAAATTCAGGAAGCCTTTCCGGAAAAAGACAGGCCTGCCTATACCACGATCCAAACTACGGTTTACCGCCTCGAAGCCAAGAATGCCGTGCGCCGCGTAAAGAAGGTCGGCAACTTCCACATCTTCGAAGCCGCGGTCTCGCGCAACGCCGCCCAACGAAAGTTGATCGACGACCTGCTGGCTCTCTTCGGCGGGCGCTCGCAGCCGGTCATGGCGCACCTCATCGAGTCCGGCAAACTCACGCTCGCCGACGTCAAGGAAGCCGAGAAAACTCTTCGCCTGCTCGAGAAAAATTCAGGCAGAAAGGATGAGTCGCAATGATCTCTAACTCTCTTCTGTCGATCTGGGACGCCATCGCTCCTGCGTTCGGGAATCACCTTTGGCAGTCAACGCTTTTCGCCGTCGCCGCGGCCGCTCTCACCCTGATTCTCCGCAAGAATCAGGCACGCGCTCGCTACTGGCTCTGGATGGCGGCGTCCATCAAGTTCCTCATCCCGTTCTCCTGGCTCGTAGCAATCGGGAGCCGTCTCGCGTGGGTGCGCAGCCCGGCGCAGGCGAAGTCGCCGTTGTACTTCACGCTGGAAACCGTCAGCCAGCCTTTCACGCAGCCGGCCGCTTCCGTCATCCCGGCCACCTCGAACGCCGCGTCCGCGATCGTGCATTGGGTTCCCGCGATCTTTGCAGCAATGTGGCTCTGCGGATTTCTGGCGGTGATCCTCATCTGGTGTTTGCGCTGGCGAAAGATTTCTGCAGACATTCGCGGCGCAGTCCCGCTTCGTGAAGGACGCGAAGTAGATGCGCTGCGCCGCGCCATGCATGTGACGGGTATTCGCCAGCAGATCCAGTTGCTCCTATCCCGCGCCACCTTGGAGCCTGGAATCTTTGGCATGGCCCGTCCTGTCCTGGTATGGCCGCACGGTATCTCGGACCATCTGGACGCGCCGCACCTCGAAGCCATCATCGCTCACGAACTGTGGCACGTGCGCCGCCGCGACAATCTCGCCGCCGCCCTCCACATGATCGTCGAAGCTCTCTTCTGGTTTCATCCGCTCGTCTGGTGGGTCGGATCACGGTTGATCGACGAGCGCGAGCGCGCCTGCGATGAGCAAGTCCTCGAATCCGGCAGCGAGCGTCGGGTTTATGCCGAAAGCATTTTGAAAGTTTGCGAATTCTGCGTCGGATCCCCGCTGGCTTGCGTCTCCGGAGTTACCGGCGCCGATCTCAAGAAAAGGATGGTGCATATCATGACCGAACATGTCGTCCGCAAGCTCGATTTCAGCAGGAAGCTCATACTCAGCACGGCTGGCGTTTTGGCACTCGCCTTGCCGCTCGCCTTCGGCCTCGCCAACGCAACTCCGGGCCGGGCGCGGTCGCAGGACGTGACTTCAAGCCAGAACGACTCTGTGTTGGGGGCATTTTCCATCAAGCCGAGCCAAGCTCCAACGCAAATGCCCACCTATGCCGGCAGTAACACTCGCATGGTGAAAATGATGTATGGTCCCGACGGGTTCATGGCCGGGAACGTTACGTTGAAGGCCATCATTCAGGAAGCCTATGGAGTGCAAGCCAATCAAATATTTGGCGGGCCGGACTGGCTCGACTCTGCAACCTACGACGTCACAGCCAAGCCCGACCAATCCGATCAATCGAAGGATGGTCCACCGAATCCGTCAGAGAGCCGCCGCGTACTGCAAGCGATGCTGGCCGGACGCCTCAAGCTGACATTACACAGCGAAACCAGAGACCTGTCATCCTATGCTCTCGAAGTTGTCGACGGTGGCAGCAAGCTTCAACGGGCGAAGCCCGCAGGCAGTTCCCCCAACGAAGTTAAAGGCACGGACGGAAGGATCTTGAGTACTTCGGCTCGGATGCAATTCGATGGAGGCCAGGTCGTGGGCATCGAGGCCCGAAGAATGTCGACCGCCGATCTCGCGCAGCAGTTGTCGCGCCAGTTAGGCAGCGCTGTTGTAGATAAGACTGGACTCCAAGGCGCCTTCGATTTCAATCTGCACTGGACGGCATCGGCAAACGGAGATTCCAACCAGGCGGACAATCCGCTATTCACCGCCCTTCAACAACAACTCGGCCTGAAACTCGAACCGCAAACCGCGCCCATGGAAGTTCTAGTCATCGACCACATCGAAAAACCGCAAGAGAATTAAGAGAATTAGAAAATGAACATGCGAGGGGCCCCGTCCTTGTCGCTCTGTATGCGACAGGGCGGGGGTTTTGATCTTGATTCTGACACCGTCCCGGGTTTCTGATGCCGTCCCCGGTTTCAGATACCGTCCCGGATTTCTGACACCGTCCCCCATTTCTGAAGCCGACCCCGAGCTTTTAAGCGATTCAAGGCGCCGTGGAAGAGCGGCCCTTCAAGGGCCGCGTCACTCGCCACCGAAAGAATCAGGGCTTTAGCCCCTGTGTTACTGCCCATGCATCGTTCTAGTGAATCGTCTGCTCGCTCCTTCGCACCCCAGGAGCGCTCGTCGATCCCTGGAACTTCGCCTCAGCGAGCTTCGTGATCCACAGTCCTGAATGCACGTCGTTGAAGTAAATCAAGCTATTCAGCAGAGGACTGTCGCAGGCCACCGAACAAGGCTGTCCTCCCCACGTGAACGGCAGGTTCGGGCGGAAGCCCTTCGCATCACCCGTCCAGAAGCGCCCTATTTCGCGCCCTTGCCGGTAAAGATCGCCGCGCAGCTCGCCGGAAATATCCAGCACGCGCGCGCCGCCGCTGTAATAGCCCTCATACAACATGTCGTTCGCCGCCCAGAAATTGTGCGAACCGCCTTCGGGAACTTCGTACTGCGCGACTTCCTTCGGATGCTTGATGTCGCTCACATCCATTACGTGACAGATCGCGCGCACCGGAATGCGGTCGCGATCGTCAAGATGGAAGATCGCGGGAAATACTTCGTCGCCGACGAACAAGTAGTTCTTGTAGCGGAACACGCTGTGCGTTCCCGCCAGCCATCCATCGCCGTAAAGTTCGTAGTGATTGAACTTGTACTGCGCCACCAGCTTCGGGTTCTCCGGACTTCCTCCGCTCATTCCATTGCCCACGTCGAGAATGATCAGTCCATCTCGCCAGTACGCGAGATAGGCGAGTCCATCCTTCACTTGCAAGTCGTGCAGGTAACGGCCGCTGGTCATCGATCCCATCTCGGTGCTGATGCTGATTGCAGTCGCGTTCTCTGTTTGCCACCGCGCGACTTCCTTCGGATGTTTCACGTCCTGGAAGTCGATGACGCGCATCGATCCCGTTGCATCATCAGTCAGGTAAACGTAATGACCATCAACATACGCGCTGTGAACGCCGCCGGTCACCGTCGCGGTGTATTCGGAGAGCACCTTCAGATGCGACGCATCCGACGTATCGAGGAAGACGATGCCATTCTTGCGGTTCGAAGCGCCCTCGCGTGTGAAGACGCCGATCTTCTCGTCGGGAGTCGTGCTGATGTCATTGATCAGCCGCGCATCAACCTTCAGCGTGTCGAGCAGCTTCGGGTTCGCCGGATCGGCGATGTCGTAGACGAAGAGCTTGTCCGCAACCGTCGAAAGATAGGCATGATGTCCAATGATCCACTCCTCCGACATTTGCACGTCAGGCAGTGGAACGTGCGCCACAACTTCCATCTCGCGTTCCACCATCCGCGGCTTCACCACAACTGACGCGGACGCGCTGTGCTGTCCGCTGCTCGCGGTCACGACATACGTTCCCGCTTTCTCCGCCACAAACGCTCCATCGGGATAAACTGACGCTCCGCTCCCGCTGATCGACCATCGCACCGGAACATCTCCGGCGCTGAAGTGAACTACATCTCCCGTGCGCGCGTCGGCTGTTGCCGGAGCGATTGCCAACTTGCGCGCCGAATCGCGCACCACCTGCACTTTCACCGCACCATTCGCTCCATCCGCGGTCGCCTTGATCGTCGCGCTTCCGGGAGCGATGCCGGTCACTAATCCAGCCGCATCCACGCTGGCGACCGATGGCTTGTCTGACATCCACTTGATCGCCGCATCCGCGCGCGGATTGCCATTTGAAGTGCGCGCAACAGCTGTAAGCTTCTCTGCGCTGCCAGCGACGATCGAGCGCGCCAAAGGCTCGATTTCCAGCGTCGCGATCTTCGAGTTGGCTACGTTAACCGTCGCGTAACCGGCCTTTCCGGCGATCACTGCGCCGACGGTTACGATTCCCGGGGCGTGGAACGTCACTTCGCCGGATTCGTCCGCGCCTGCAAGGTCGAACGGAGCGGCAAACCACACCGAGACCTTCGCTTCGATCGGATTGCCCGCCGCATCTTTCGCTGCGGCGCTGAACTTGACCTTCTGCCCAACCTGCACGTCGAGCGTCTTCGGCGTGATCTCCACGCTCGCCGGAGCAACTGACGTGGAGGCCGGTTCCTGCGGCTTCGAAGCTGCATCCTGCGACCTCATGCTCGGCACCGAAAACGCCATCACTACCACCGCAACTGCCACTGCGCTGCGCTTGAACATGCAAGCCTCCGCTGGAAATCTTTGTTGTCGAGAACTATTGCTTGGCCAGTTCCATCTTCCAGAAATCAATACCCGCCGCTTGCGATCCCACGTCGACCGTCGCGACAGTCTTCAGGCTAGTCAAATCGATCACTTCCACCGTCCCTGGTTCCGATCCCACGCCCTCAACCGAAATGAACGCGTACCGATTGTCGGGCGAGACCACAATGCCATGGACAATCTTGCGTTGGGTCGGGATGCGCGCCAACTCGTGGCCGCTCGCCGGATCGAAGATCGATACCGACTGCCCGCGCTTGTTGGTGGCGATTAGCCGCCCATCTTTCGTCATCGCCAGGTTGTACACGCCGTTCCCCGCAGGAATACGGCGCGCCAGCGTCCAACTGTCCGTGTTGATCGCGACGATATCGTTCGACTGGTTGCAAGCGACGTAGATGACGGATCCATCGTTGGATGGTTGCGCCCACGTCGGAGTGCATGAAGTCTTGTGATCCGACATCTTCATATCACCGGCATGCGCTGCCGGAGCGCCCGTCATACCCATTTCCTTGCCGACTCCCAGCATGAAGTAGCGGCTCACGGCGAACTTGCTGGTATCGATCTCAACCATCATGTCGTCCATCATGCAAGCCGAGTAATGCTTTGTTCCTGCAGGATTCAGGCGCGAGCCGTGAGGCATGGTACAGGTCGTAATGCGCTTGATCTCGATCATCGCGTCGGTCGCGACGACTGAAATCGACGAAGGGATCATGTCGCCGTGAAAGTTGGCGTTCGCCACGTAGACGAAGCTCCCGTCGGGAGAAATGTCGGTCGTCGCAGGGAACATGCCGAGACTCGTGTACTTGATCGCGGTATTGCTGCCGGCGCGGAATTTCCAGAGCGAACCTTCGGGACGTCCGTGGCCTTGCGCCACGTAGACGTATTGCTTGTCTGGAGAAACCGCGACGCCATGCGGCCCGTTAATGTCCATCGGCATTAGTCCGACACGCGCCTGGCTCTCAATGCGCGCGCCACCCGGACCAAAGCGGATCAACACGAGCTTGTCTGCGGATTCGCAAACGACGTAGACCAGATAGTCCTGCGTTGGAGGCTGCGGAGTCGGAGCCGGGGTCGTCTGTGCTCCAAGACTCGGTGCAATCGTCAGGCAGAGTAGCGTCAGCAGGCCGATGCGGACTGCGCGGGACGGAAGAGTTCCTGGCTGCGGAGAGACAGCGGTCCCATTCATCATTTGGCTGAGCAGTGATTCCGATCGGCGCCTCTAGCGAGGCGAACCCACGCGCCGAATGGCATCCAATCTACCACAGGGACTGGGAGGGAATCGCGAGACTCGTCGACCCAGTCTGACTACTTCGGGCGGGTGATTGCTCCCTGTGATGCGGAAGAGACCAGAGCCGCGTACTTGGCGAACACGCCCGTGGGGTAGCGAGGCTGCGGCGCTTTCCACTCCGCCATGCGCTGGCGCAAGACGTCGTCGCTGATCTCAACCTCAAGGACCTGCTTGACCACATCAAAGTGGATGATGTCGCCATCGCGCACCCCGGCAATCGGCCCGCCCAGCGCCGCTTCTGGCGAAACGTGTCCTGCCATCAATCCGCGCGTTGCTCCGCTGAAGCGTCCGTCAGTCAGCAGAGCGACCGAGCCGCCCAGACCTTCTCCAACGATTGCAGCTGTGACGCCGAGCATCTCGCGCATGCCAGGACCACCCTTCGGTCCTTCGTAGCGGATCACGACTACGTCGCCCGCCTTGATCTTCTTCGCCGTCACTGCGGCCATCGCATCTTCTTCCGATTCGAACACACGCGCCGGGCCACGATGTTCGAGCCGCTCGTGACCGCTGATTTTCGCGACGCATCCTTCAGGAGCGATGTTCCCCTTGAGAATCACGAGACCGCCTGTTGCCTTCAGCGGCTTGTCGAGCGGAACAATGACTTCTTGTCCGGGCGTTTCTGTCGCCCGCTCGGCTTCGGCAGAAATCGTCAGTCCGGATACTGTCTTCGCCGATCCGTGCAGATACTTGCCGTTCATCAATCGCTTCGCCAGTAGTCCGATGCCACCCGCACGATACATGTCGGCAGCCACGAATCGGCCCGAAGGCTTCAGGTCGGCCAGCACCGGAGTGCGAGAGCTAATGGTCTGGAAGTCGTCAATCTCCAGGGGAACGCCCGCTTCGCGCGCAATCGCCAGCAGATGCAACACTGCATTGGTCGATCCACCCGTTGCCGCGACCGACGCGATTGCGTTCTCGAAAGCATCGCGACTGAGAATGTCGCGCGGCTTGAGTCCTCGCTGCAGCACATCCATTACGACCTTGCCGCAGTCGAACGAAATCTGATCTTTGTGCGAGTCCATCGCCGGCACGCTGTTGAAGCCCATCGGAGACAAACCGATCATCTCCATCACGGTCGACATTGTGTTCGCGGTGTATTGCCCTCCGCACGCGCCTGCGCCAGGACACGCCACATCTTCCAGCGCCTTTAAGTCCGCGTCGCTCATCTTTCCGGCAACGTTGGCGCCGATAGCTTCGTAGACGTCCTGAATCGTCACATCTTTGCCGCGATAGCTGCCTGGAGCGATCGTGCCGCCATAAAGCACGATGCCTGGAAGATTCATGCGCGCGAGAGCCATGGCGGCGGCGGGAATCGTCTTGTCGCAGCCGACGACGCACACGACCGCATCGAACATCTGACCGCGGCAGACAAGCTCGATCGAGTCCGCGATCAGTTCCCGGCTCACGAGCGAAGCACGCATTCCCTCTGTGCCCATAGTTTCGCCATCCGAGATTGCGATAGTGTTGAATTCCATGGGCGTTCCGCCAGCCGCGCGAATGCCTTCCTTCACCTTTGCCGACAAACGGCGCAGGTGGAAGTTACAGGGCATGGTTTCAATCCACGTATTGGCGACGCCAATCAGCGGACGGCTGAGGTCCGCGTCAGTAAATCCGATGGCCTTGAACATGGAGCGCGCGCCCGCGCGATCGCGCCCTTCGGTGATTCCACGGCTGATGTGCTTGAGATCCATGGCAGAAAGATTACAGGACGTGCGGTGAAGATGGGAACTCGGTTTCAGCTAAAAGACTTTAACCACCAAGGACACGAAGTAGCACGAAGGAATTCATTCGTCCGTTTTCCTTTGTGAACCTTCGTGTCGTTCGTGGTTAAACGCTCTTCTGGAGCAACTAAAAACGGGGAACCCGCTTTGCAGGTTCCCCAGTTGCATGACGCTGCCCAGGAGTCGTCATGCTTGCCCAGCTATACAAACTTGAACCTACGCGCGAGCTGCGGAGCGCGCTTCTTCGATCGCAACGCCTGCGGGAGGATGATGTCCAGTCCACGTCTGCGTGTGCGCCGCGCCAGAGCCGACATGAATGACGTCCGCGATCGAATACCATTCGCGATAAAGCTGGCCGACCTGTTTCTGATTTACATCAAGCGTGAGCGTGACCTGATGATCTCGCTCAGCCGCTTCGGCGTGCACCGCGGGTATATCGAGCCCGCGCTTCGAAGCGGCATTCAGAATGCGCATCAACGTGCCCTGTGTATTGCGGTAGCGAACGTGAAATTGCATATGTGAGTTCCCCTGTTACTGTGTCGGTTCTTCTTCGAGCAGCATTTCCGAAAGCGCCGCACCTGCTGGGACCATCGGAAAAACGTTGGCTTCGGGCGCGCAATCGAACACGAGCAACTCCGCTTGCGGAGAGCTTAGGAATCGGTCGATCTGATCGCCAGTTTCCTGCGACACCGGAAACTCGCGCATCGCGTCTTCCTTCATCCGGAAGCTGTGAATCTTGTAGGCCTTTGCGATCTCGACAAAATCTGGATTGTCGCTCAGGTCGGTCTCGGCGTAGTTGCGCTCGTAGAACAGTTGCTGCCACTGCCGCACCATGCCGAGATATTTGTTGTCGATGATGACCATCTTCACGGGAAGGCCAAGACGGTGGACTGTAGCCAGTTCCTGGATGTTCATCTGGAATCCACCATCGCCCGAGACACAAAGCACACAGGTGTCCGGCTTCGCGAGTTGAACGCCGACCGCTGCAGGCAGAGCGAATCCCATGGAGCCGAGTCCGCCGGACGTGATGAATCCGCGCGGAGAGGAAGATCGATAGCGTTGTGCGGCCCACATCTGGTGCTGGCCTACATCGGCAATGATCACGCTGTTTTCCGGCAGACGGCTGAAGAGCTCATCGAGAAAACGGATCGTCGGCTGCGCCAGTCCGCGAGGATCAAGCTCGGCCCGTTCCGGTCCGCACGCAACGGCGCGCCAGCCCGAAAAATCAGGAAGCGTGTGCTGCCGTAACTCCGCCTGGAATGCCGGAATCGTGTCCGCGAGATTGCCAATTACCGGTAGATCGCAAGGACGCACGCGATCGAGCTGAGCGGGATCGATTTCGAAGTGAACGATCTTCGCGTGAGGTGCGAAGCGCGTGGGATCGCCCGTAACGCGATCGTCCAGCCGCGCACCAAGAACAAGCAGCAGATCGGTCTCGTGCAGCGCAGTGTTAGCCGCGCGCGTGCCGTGCATGCCCACCATCCCCAGGTAATAAGGAGCTTCTGGCTCGACGGCTCCCAGCCCGTGAACCGTGGCGAACGTCGGAATATTCAGGTGATCGAGCAGTCGCCGTAGATCTGGAATCGCTTCCGAGAGTTTGGCTCCGGCGCCGACCAGTGCGACCGGCTTTGACGACTGCTGCAGCATGGCAACGATCGTGTCGGTGAAGCCTCCATCGGCTTTGGCGTCGGCGGGACGCGCATGCGGCGTGAACTTCACCGGACCGGAGAATTCTTTCTTCGCCTTCAGCATGTCCGTGGGAATATCGATCACCACCGGTCCGGGACGTCCGCTGCGCGCCCAGTAGAAGCCTTCGGCAATTACCTCGGGGATTTCGTCGATGGTGCGGACGAGGCGGCTCCACTTGGTCAGCGAGAGCGTCACGCCGAATACATCTGTTTCCTGAAATGCGTCGGTTCCGATCAGCGCGCTGCGAACTTGTCCGGTGATGCAAACCAGCGGAACGGAATCCATCTTCGCGTCGGCAATGCCGGTAACGAGATTCGTTGCACCCGGACCGCTGGTCGCCATCGCAACGCCAACCTTGCCGGTGACGCGCGCATAGCCTTCCGCCGCGAACACCGCGCCCTGCTCGTGCCGCGTGAGGACGTGACGAACGCCGCTGCCATCGAGCGCGTCGTACAACGGCATGATTGCGCCGCCGGGATACCCGAATACCAGGTCCACGCCTTCGGCGCGCAGGCACTGCAAAACGATGTCCGCTCCCTTAAGCATTCACCACCTGTTTGGTGTCGTTCGGAGCGGGAGCAGTCTTCTTGCCTTCTTTGGGCAGCCAACTCATCATGCCGCGCAGTTGCGCGCCCACGATTTCGATGGGATGCTGCTTCTCGCTTTCGCGCAGCTTATTGAAGTTCGGGCAGCCTGCCCTGTTCTCGGCAATCCATTCCTGGGCAAATTTGCCGGACTGGATGTCAGCCAGCGTCTTCTTCATGGCCTGTCGAGTGGCGTCGCCGACGACTTGCTCACCGCGCGTCAGGTCGCCATACTCGGCCGTGTTTGAGATGGAGTAACGCATGCGGGCCAATCCACCCTCATAGATCAGGTCGACGATCAGCTTCACCTCGTGCAGGCACTCGAAATAAGCAATCTCAGGCGCGTAGCCGGCTTCGACAAGAGTTTCGAATCCCTTCTTGATGAGCGACGTCAGGCCGCCGCAAAGCACAGCTTGTTCGCCGAAGAGATCGCTTTCCGTTTCTTCTTTAAACGTAGTCTGCAGAACTCCGGCGCGGGTCGAGCCGATCCCATGCGCGTACGCGAGGCCGAGTTCGTGAGCATGGCCGCTCGCATCCTGCTGAATCGCGAGCAGCGCTGGAACGCCGCGGCCTTCTGTATAAACGCGGCGAACGAGGTGGCCGGGGCTCTTGGGAGCGATCATCACGACGTCAACATCGTCCGGCGGCACGATAGTTTTGAAATGAATGCTGAAGCCGTGCGAAACGCCGAGCACCTTGCCGGGATGCAGATAAGGCTTGATGGACTTCTCGTAGAGTTCGCCCTGGGTTTCGTCGGGAGTGAGTACGTGGATCCAGTCGGCGCGCTTGGCGGCCTCGTCTGGAGCGACGACGACCATGCCGTCGGCTCGCGCCTGCTGCGCGCTGGGCCGGTTGGGGTCGAGGCCAACGATAACTTTGTGCCCGCTGTCGCGGAGATTCTGGGCCTGGGCGTGTCCCTGGCTGCCGTAACCGAGGATGGCGATCGTCTTGCCCTTCAGTGCCTCGGGCTTCGCGTCGCGTTCATAAAAAATAGTGACCACCAGTGTGCTCCTCTCGATGCTGCTCTTGTCGGACAAGGGAGGAAAAGAAAGGCCCTTGCTGTTGGGGCTCGAACTGCGCCGGCAGAACGAGGCCTTGTACCGCAGACCGACCGGTCGGTCGGTATCCGGAAATGCTACCTGTACGCCATTCGAGTGTCAAGCGGGAAGTCTGGTTCGCCCATAAGCCGTCCAGAAAGACTCCGGGTGAAAAATGGATCGACTCTTTTCAATCTTTGGTAGGCTTTCTTTCTTGAATGCCGAATAAACGGCGATCTCCCGAACGAAATCCGAAAGCGCCACACAACCAGTCACGAGGCTTTCCATGAATGACTTCGAATGTTTGGTCCCGATCTTGAACGTCAAGAATTTTGCCGCTTCGATGGACTACTACGTCAACAAGCTGGGGTTCAGCAAGAAATGGGACTGGGACGATCCGGCGACATTCGGTTGTGTCGCGCGCGGGAAGATCGAGATTTTCCTGTCCGAGGGAGGCCAGGGACAGGCCGGCACATGGATCAGCATTTTCGTCGAGGACGTGGACGCTCTGCACGAAGAATACAAAAAGAGCGGCGCACTCATCCGCCAGTCGCCGACTAATATGCCGTGGGGCATTCGTGAGATGAATGTGCAGGATCCGGACGGTCACCGTTTTCGCATGGGCAGCCATTCCACAGGCCCGGTCGATCAGGAAGGCTGGAAGCGTTTCCGGGAGATACAGCGGGCGTAGCGACCGAGCGCCCCGTTGGCTTTCCCGCTCGCAACTGTTTACCATGGCACGCGATGGCACGCGAAACTCTGGTGGATTCCCGGCAGGAGATATTGCGAACCGCCGCCCGGCTGTTCCAGCAGCGCGGGTACGACGCTACGTCGATGAACGACGTGGCGGCCGCGCTCAAGCTCAGCAAAGGCGGGCTCTATCACCACTTCCAGAGTAAAGATGAAATCCTGTTCGAGATCATGAATCACGCCATGGAGATCACGCAAGAGCGCGTGTTGAACCCAGTAAGAGGGATTACCGATCCGGAAGAGCGGCTCCGGGCTTTGATCCGGCTGCATATCGAAGTCGTACTCAGCCCGCGCGATCGGGAGATTACGGTCATGCTGCATGAGAATCATCCGCTGCCCCCGACGCTGCGTAAGAGGATCAACACAAGGAAGAAGGAATACATTCACTTCGTCGAAAGCGTGATGGCAGACGTGCAGCGGGCTCGCCGAGCGAAAGGCGGGGTCAGCCCGCGCGCGGCGGCATTCGCGCTGCTCGGAATGATCAACTGGATTTACCAGTGGTACAAGCCGGAGGGCGACCTGCAGACGAACAACCTCATTCCGCAATTCACCGATCTCGTTTTCGGAGGAATTTTGGCTTAGGTCCGGTTGAGATGAAGAGCTAGGAGTTTGTATGGACGTATCCAGTTCGCACAGCAAGAATCCCGCACTTGGCTGGGACATCACCGCATCCGCGAAAGCGGAAAAGGAAGAAACGATCGTTCGGGCGCAGATTATCGTGAACGACTTCCCGGAGTACGACGAATCCTTCGATCCTCCGGTCAGTAACTGGCAGGAGCAACTGCCGCAGCAGGGGGAATATCCCGGCGACAATAAAGTCCGTGTGGTGATTACCGACGACAAAGGTGATGACACAGATTCCCTCGATGCGTGGAGCGCCTAGAACCACCACAGAGCATATTTCTGATTGAGAGCCAGCGTGTCCCAGCCACGAGCGAAATCATTTACGGCCGAGGAGCTTGAGCAGCAGCGCCGCCAGAGTCAGAAGGCATACCTCGAGTTTCTCCGGGTTCCTTCGATGAGTGCTGGTCTGTATGTACTCGCTGCTGGAGCTACGGACCTGCAGAGCCCGCATCATCAAGACGAGATGTACTACGTTGTTCGAGGGCGACGGGCGATTCCGGGCGGGCGATCAGGATCAGGAAGTCTCCGCCGGGAGTGTGCTCTTCGTCGCTGCAGA
Organism: uncultured Acidobacteriota bacterium; assembly: GCA_963787685.1. GTDB lineage: Bacteria > Acidobacteriota > Terriglobia > Terriglobales > Acidobacteriaceae > Sulfotelmatobacter. Next base: position 230,467 of record CAWBED010000008.1, on the reverse strand, counting down.
AGTGGAGCATCGCTTTCACGACATCACTGAGGAACTGGCGGTGCTGGTTTTCTTCGCGCCCCCAGAAAGCTAGCCGAAACCGCTTTCTCATGGAATACGAGATTTTTCCCATGTTGCCGGATCACTGGCCGGCCGTTCGCGAAATCTATGGCGAGGGTATCGCCACGGGCAACGCCACATTTGCGACCGAGTTACCGAGTTGGGAGAACTGGGACACCGGCCATCGCAAGGATTGCCGTTTGGTCGCCCTGAAATCGATCGACGTTGCCACCCAACCTCGAGGCATCGGCAAGACCTTAGGTTGGGCTGCCCTGAGCCCGGTATCGAGTCGTCATGTGTATCGGGGAGTCGCCGAAGTTTCCGTCTACGTTGCAGCGCTTGCGCGCGGACGCGGCGTAGGCAAATCGTTGCTGCAAGCCTTGGTGCAGGAGTCGGAAGTCAACGGCATCTGGACGCTGCAGGCGGGAATCTTTCCGGAAAATGCCGCCAGCCTCGCGCTGCACAAGTCATGCGGATTCCGCGAAGTCGGCATCCGCCGGCGGATCGGGAAGTCCGGTGACGTGTGGCGAGACGTGAAGTTGCTCGAGCGGCGAAGTACCAGAGTCGGTGTGTAGCCTAAGCCTCCCAAACTGCTACTTGTGCGACGGAATCCAGTAGACCTCTTCTTTCACCGATCCCTTATCCGTAAACCCACGCCGCTTCAGGATCGCTTTGCTGTGCTCGATCATCTCCGGATGGCCGCAGATGTAAGCGACGGTGTTGCTGGCGTCGAGTTCCCAGTGGTCGGCATACTTGCGAAGGATGTCGTCGGCGCGGCCAATTTCACCCGGCCAGTCTGCGTGATCCCAGGGGCGGCTCACGGTCGGAACATATTTAAACCAGGGCAATTCTCTGTCGAACTGGTTGAGTTCTTCCAGATAGCCAAACTCCCACGGACGGCTTGCGCCGTTTAGCAAATAGAGTTTGTGATTCCCGTCGAAGCGTCCTTCTTTCCAATCCTTAGATAGTGTGCGCACATAACTGACGAACGGGGCCACGCCGGTAACCGTGGAGATCAGCAGGTGATTCGTCTTTCCGTTAGTCAGGTCGAGCGAAAACTTACCCTTCGGGACTTTGCGCATGAGCAACTGATCGCCGGGCTGCAGTTTGTACAGTAAGGGCGTGAGCGCACCCTCAGGCACGAGTTCGAAAAAGAATTCAACTTCATCTTCAGCAGGAGACGACGCGATGGAGTACGGCCGCTCGACCCGCTTTCCGTTGTGTTCGACTCCAAGCGTGGCGTATTGGCCGGGAACAAAATTGAATTCGCCTCCACTGCGTATGCGGAACATCCACAAATCGGGAGCGAAGTCGACGCGCCGGGTGACTTGCGCGTGAAAAAACTTTTCGTCTGGAGTCGTCATCATCTCTCTCTGCCGTCTAATTCTCTGTCCAAACCGTCTCGTTGCGTCCAATGAAATTGGACTGCTTACGATCCGGAATAGTCTTTGGATGTTTGGCTGCACGTCGGCGACTCCGCAACGCAAGTCAGCGTCCAACCGAACGGTCGTACGGTGAATCGAGTTGCGATATCCTAGCCGGATTCTCGCGGTTTGGGAAGAGGCATGTTTCCGTCGGAGGGCTGTTGCCGTTGAGTCCAAGTGCAGCGAAGCTACGTGAAATTAGCGAGCCAGAGAGTCCGAGGACGCTTCTTCGGCCGCCAGTTGTCCGAGCACCGTGCGCAACGCCCGCAGAACTTCTTCCGCCGCTGTGGCCTTCAATACAAATTTCAACATTCCATCCGGCGTGAACTGCGCGCCTTTTTGCGCCGAGACGAAACGCGCCAGGTGCTCGGGATCGACGGCCGCATCCTGCCGAAATTTCAAAGTCACAAACTCGCGCTTGCGCTCGATACTATTGACGCCGACCCGAAGGCAGAGCAGCTTGAGCGCCGCATAGTCGAGCAGGTTGCGCACAGCCGGCGGAGGCGGCCCGTAGCGATCCTCCAACTCGGCGGCGACATCTGAGAGCTGCGATTCAGTTTCGACGCCCGCAACGCGCTTATACATTCGCAGCCGCTGGTTTTCTTCCGGTATGTATTCGCCCGGAATTCGGATATTCAATCCCAGGTTGAGTTGAGTCTCAGCCTCATCGGGAGCGGCCTCGCCCTTCATCTCACGAACGGCGCGGTCGAGCATCTGCGTGTAGAGCTCGAATCCGATGGCCTCGATGTGTCCGCTCTGCTCGCCGCCCAGAAGATTACCTGCACCGCGTAGTTCCAGATCAAGCGCGGCGATCTTGAATCCCGCGCCGAGGTCGGAGAATTCTTTCAAGGCCGCAAGCCGGCGCCGCGCAATCGGCGTCAGTTCAACTTCTTTCGGAATCAGCAGATACGCATAGGCGCGCCGGTTCGAGCGGCCGACGCGGCCGCGTAATTGATAGAGCTCGGAAAGGCCAAGACGGTCCGCGCGGTTGATCAGGATCGTATTGCACAATGGGATGTCGAGGCCGTTCTCGATGATCGTGGTCGCGACCAGGATGTCGGCTTCGTGGTGCATGAAACCCAGCATCACTTTCTCGAGTTCCGCTTCGCCCATCTGTCCGTGGCCGACCATGATCCGCGCCTTGGGAACGAGTTCCTGCAGCTTGGCGGCGATTTCGAAAATGCTTTCGACTCGGTTGTGAACGAAATAAACCTGGCCGCCGCGCTCGAGTTCTTGCTCAATGGATGACTGGATGAGCTTGTCGTCCCAACTCGCAACCACGGTTTGAATCGCCATGCGGTCTTTCGGTGGTGTTTCGATAACGCTCATGTCGCGCAGTCCGACCAGCGACATATGTAGCGTGCGCGGAATCGGTGTCGCCGACATCGTGAGCACATCGACCTGCTTGCGCATCTGCTTGATGCGTTCCTTGTGTCGAACACCGAAACGCTGTTCTTCGTCTACGATGAGCAGGCCGAGATCGGCGAACTTTAGATCCTTCGAAAGAATGCGGTGCGTGCCGATGAGGACATCGATCTTGCCCGCTTCGGCCTTCTGCAGAATTTCTTTCTGCTGTTTCGCGTTGCGGAAGCGGCTGATCATCTCGATCGTGACGGGAAACGGCCCGAAGCGCTGCTTGAACGTCTCATAGTGCTGGAAGGCGAGCACAGTCGTCGGAGCGAGCACGGCGACTTGCTTGTTGTCGCTCACTGCTTTGAACGCCGCGCGCATCGCGACTTCCGTCTTCCCGTAGCCGACATCGCCGCAGAGCAGGCGGTCCATGGGCAGCGACGATTCCATATCGCGTGTCACGTCAGCGATGGCTTGCGCCTGGTCTTCGGTCTCGTTGTACTCGAAGGCGTCCTCAAACTCGCGGACAAATTCATTGCCGGCCGGAAACGAATGTCCCTGTGCCATCTTGCGTTGCGCATAGAGCTTCAGGAGCTCGTCGGTCATGTCTTTCATGGCCTTGCGCACGCGCGCCTTGGTCTTTGCCCAAGCTTGCGTGCCAAGATGGCTCAGCGTCGGCTTTGCGCCTTCTGACGAACGGTACTTCTGAATCAGATCGAGTCGCGTCAAGGGGACGTAGAGACGCGCGCCCTCCGCGTATTCCAGCAGCATGAACTCCGCGTTGCCGTCGCCTTGATTGATCTCCTTCAGGCCCTGGTATTGCCCAATGCCGTGCTCGACGTGGACCACATAATCTCCGACCTGCAGGTCACGGAAGTCGGAGAGGAATGCGGAGACCTTGGATTTCTGGCGCTGCGGACGCGACGCGACGGCTTCCGATTCGTCGAAAAGATCGCGCGCACCAAAGATCGCAAAATGCGCGTCAGGGAAAATGACGCCGTCGGGCACATACGCTTTGGCAAGAGTCGTCGTGTGAACTTCTCCAGCAAAATAGCTGGTTTCATCGGCATAACTCTCGCCGCCGCGCGTGCGGCTGCCGAGCTTAAAGCTCACGTTGTATTCGGTGAAGATGTCGGCCAACCGTTCCACTTCGCCGGTATTCGGCACGGAGAACAAGACCTGATTTCCGGCAGCCGTGAGCTTCTGCACTTCTTCGAGCATGGACGGAACCGCGCCATGGAATCGCGGTGTGGGCTGCGTGAGAATGCTGACAGTCGAGTCCGCATCTTCGCTGCGCGTGATACCAAGATGTTCGAGGTCCGCTCCGGTTAGGGAAGTAACCTTCTGCCACCAGTCGTCCGGCGGAAGATACAGATCGGTGGGCCGGACCAGATTTCCGACGCCGCTGCGCTCGTGCGCCTCCTCGACCCGCGTCCAGAAGCGGTCGAACTCGGTGCGAAGAAGATCCGGTTCATCCAGTAAAACAGCCGCGTTTGGAAGAAGGTCGAATACCGTGCGATCCGATCCCGCCACGGGCGCGTAAAACTCCCAACCAGGAAACACGGTGACTCCGCCGGAGCGAATCGCCGCCTCAACAATTTCTTCGTTACCCGTAATGCGCTTGCCGGAAAGGCGTGTGTGGATTGCCCCGAGCAGTTGGTCGCTAACCGGAGTCTCGGTGAGCGGCAGCAGCAGAGCCTCGTCCATGGGATTCGACGACCGCTGCGAAGTGGGATCGAACCGCCGGATGGATTCGACCTCATCGCCGAAGAATTCGACGCGGACCGGACGCTCGGCTTCAGGAGAGTAAACGTCAAGAATGCCTCCACGGAGAGCGTACTGTCCGGGCATTTCGACGACATCGGCGGAAGCATAGCCGACGGTGTTCAAGTGCGCGAGCAGGTTGTCGAGATCAAACGATTCACCGCGTCGCAGAGTGCGCGCAAGATCGGTGTAGTAGTCGCTTGAGCGCTGCAGAATCGCAGTTGCAGCGATCGGCGAAACCACGATCGATGCTTTACCTGTCGCAATCTTCCAAAGCGCGGTCGCACGTTCTTCCTGAAGTTCAGGATGCGGTGAGAGATTCTGGAAAGGTAGTACGTCGCGGGCAGGAAGTGCGACCACCGATTCGGGATCGCAAGCGGCTGTCAGTTCGCAAAACCCGCGCAGCACAGGGACGAAGTCTTCAATTGCCCGGTTGTCGTTGACGACAACGACCAGCGGACGTTCCGCGGCACGGCGCAGCAGCACCAACAGCACAGCTTTTGCGGTAGGCGAGAGTCCCGACACACGAATCCGCCCCGTGCCCTCTTTAAGGTGGGAGGCAACACGCGTGAATCCGGGAAGCAATTCGACGTCCGCGAAGAGTTCGCGAACGAAGGGAAGAAGCATCGCACTTCAATTTTAGCAGGAATGAAGCGCGGTAAGGTTTCTGCGCGCTCTGTCGCGTATAGCTTTTTCAAGTCTCGGTGTTGAGCGGATGGGTTCTACGTTTTTTCGTAGGCTTTGTTGCCCAAGTGTCCATTCTACGTAGTTGGGACCTTGATTTTGATCGACAAGCCAGCCCTCAGTTCCTCTCAGGCAAGATCAAGCCCTGTTTGTTCGCTACCAATCTTTGTAAGGTCAAAACTGATTTCGTCCCTTTCGTCATTCTCTTGAGAGTTCGAATCCCAACGGCGGCGCCTGGTACTGCACATGCACAGTACGCACTGGGCGACTGACTGCATACGTTCGTTTCACACATGAGCTCATTTCGCGCAGCACTCGCTCACTTCAACTCACGATCGTTTTCTTCGGAGGAGGATTATGAACCGACAGGAAATTCTGACGACGTTGGGCGCGTTCATTCTGGCTTCCGGTCTTGCCATTGGCCAGACCATCACTACGTTCGACGCCCCGGGAGCAGGCACCGGCGCGGGCCAGGGCACTTTTTCTGAAGGGATCAGCTCTGCCGGCACCACGTTCGGCTACTACATCGACGCAAGGGGCGTGGCGCATGGATTTGTGCGTAACAAGAACGGTGATTTCCTCACGTTCAGTGCTCCCGGCGCGGGCACAGCTGCGGGCCAAGGCACGTTCGGTTTCAGCTTCAATCCGGCGGGCACGCTGGCTGGAGATTATCTTGATGCGAAGGGCGCGTATCACGGCTTTCGAGCGCGATCGAGACGGTACCATCACCACTTTCGACGCCCCAGGCGCCGGCACAGCGGCCACTCAAGGTACTCTCGCTCTCAACATCAATCCTTCAGGAATTATTGCGGGATACGACTTTGACGCAAGCGGCGTAGCTCACGGATTCTTGCGCCATCCGAACGGTAAGTTCACGACCTTCAACGCTCCCGGCGCGGGAACAGGTGCCGGTCAGGGAACAGGCACTGCCTCGTGCATTGGCTTGAACCCTGAAGGCGAAGTTGCGGGCGCCTACATTGACGCGAGCAACGTTCTTCATGGTTACCTGCGATCGTCGAATGGATCCTTTACCACTTTCAGTGCGCCGGGTGCAGGCACTGGCGGCCGGTCAAGGCACTGACACAGACGGACTGAATGCGACTGGAACGATTCCCGGGATCTACGTGGATTCCAGCGGCGTGATTCACGGCTTCGTGCGCGCAACCGACGGCGCCTTCACCACGTTCGACGTTTCTGCCGCAGGGACGGGCCCCGGCCAGGGAACGCTTCCAGAAGGACTCAATCCGCAGGGGGCGATCACCGGAGCCTATTTCGATTCGAGCAATGTGGCCCACGGGTTCTTGCGCGATCGGCAAGGAGCCATTACGACCTTCGATGCCCCGGATGCGGGTACCGGTGCTGGCCAAGGCACATTTCCGTTATTGAATAATGCCTCCGGCCAGATCACCGGGTACAGCATCGACATGAATGGCGTGTATCACGGTTTCTTGCGGATGCCGTAATCTGCGTGCGAGCGGGCTCGGAACAACTCATTCGGTGATTAATGTGCAACTCGACCGCGGATCGTAAGTTCGGTTGCGGTCGAGACGTCGGACAACGTCATGTGCAGCGCATGCTGCTTCGGATCGTACGTGGTTTTCAGCGGATATGCGCTGCCTGAGAACTTCGCTTCGGCGTGAGCTGACGGCCAGTCGTAGACCACCACCTCGATGAACTTCCACCACGGAGTGTAGGAGCCTTCGCGCGCGTTGAACTTGATGTGCATCGAGTTCGCATCAGATTCGCAGCTGATACTTTGACGCAAATACTTTCCTTGCTGGTACTGCAGGGTGTGTCCGTCGTCGAGATACAACGCGCCGCTGCATTTCGATCCGGGATAGACATGGAGCTGCAACGGGCCGCTAGGGATTTCTTCCGTGTTCTGGATGAGCGGTTGCATCGGCAGAATGCTCCCGCCGCGCACATAAACGGGAAGGGTCTTCAATGGTGGATGAATCGCATGCGGCCATTGGAAAGTGGTCGTGCCTCCCGTCTTCGCGATATCGTTTGCAACAACGTCGATGGGTGGGCCGTGGGGCTGGGGTGGCATCTTTTCGCCCGTCCAGAAGTCGTACCAGGTTCCCTCGGGAAAAGAGACCACATATTCATCTAACATTTCACCGAATGGTGGAGGCGCGATCAGCAGATCGGGGCCGAGCATGAATTCCGTGTCGCCGTTGCCGAATCCCGGGAAGGTCGGCGCATAGATCTCGGGGAATTCGAGGAAGACAGGACGCATGAGCGGAAGGCCTGTGCGCGAAGCCTCATCTGCGAGCGCATAGAAATAAGGTAGAAGCTGATACCGCGTTTCGATGTAATGACGGCGGATGGTTTCTTGCTCGATGCCATTGTTCCAGATTTCGTGCGGCAGGCTGCCTTTGGTGGCGTGATCGCGAAAGAATGGCGAGAAGGCGGCCTGTTCCACCCATCGCGTCAGCAGTTCCGGAGACGGGGAGCCGTTGAATCCGCCAACATCGGCTCCGACAAACGGGATACCGCTGATGCCAAGGTTGAGCACCATCTGCGTTGCGAGTCGAAGATGGTTCCAAGTGGCGGAGTTGTCGCCAGTCCATGTGAAGCCGTAGCGCTGGCCTCCAGCATAGGTAGCGCGAGTGAGCACAAAGGGGCGCTCATCGGGACGCAACTTGAGTAAGCCCTCATAGGTGGCCCTCGCGTTTTCGAGGCCAACGATGTTGTGGATCTCCGCATGAGTCGCCGTTCGAGTCGTGAAGCCGGGTTCTTCGATGCGGTGAACCGTGTTCAGGGGCATGGTCTTGGCTGGACCGTCAAACACCGACGGCTCGTTCATGTCGTTCCAGAATCCAGCCACTCCGTCTTTCACGAGTTCCTGGTAGAGGCTGCCCCACCATTCCCGCGTCTGCGCGCGGGTGAAGTCTGGAAACACTGCCGGGCCGGGCCAAACGACCCCAACGAACTCACTGCCATCCGGATTCTTCACAAATTGATCACCCGCATGTCCCGTGTCGTAAGGCGTGTATCCCTGATTCGCCACGTGCGCGATGTGCAAGTCGGTGATGTTGACGAGATGGAAATGCTGTTTGCGCAAATCGGAAACAAGTCCCGGAAAATTCGGAAACGTCTTCGCGTTCACCGTAAACGGGCGATTGCGATCCTGGTAGTCGATGTCGAGGTAGACCGCGTCGGAAGGAATCTTGTCGAGCCGCAACCGGTTGGCGATGTCGCGAATCTGAGATTCGGGCGTATAGCTATAACGCGATTGCTGAAATCCTAGAGCCCATAGTGGAGGCAGCGGCGGCTTCCCAGTGAGATACGCATAGCTTTCTACAACCTGTTTTGGAGTCGGACCATAAATAAAGTAGTAGTCGATCGCTCCGCCCTCGGCGCCGAATGAGTACGCGGTGCGCGCAGACTTGCCGAAATCGAACCAGGTGCGCCAGGTGTTATCCAGAAAAATTCCGTAGCTGTGCGTGCCGTTGATGGCGAGAAAAAAGGGAATGCTCTTGTAGAGCGGATCGACCGATTCCTGCGGGCCCACATCCGTGTTCCACAGCGTGTATGCCTGTTCGCGACGATCGAAGCCGCCGGTTTTGTCGCCGAGTCCGAAGTAGTGTTCTGCTCCGGGCATTTCTTTGTAGATAGTAAATCCGCCTTGTTGGAATTTGACGGGACGTCCTGGTGCGTCAGCGGAAATGACGTTGCCGGCGAGATCGCGAATGACGAGGCGAAGCGGATTGTTTTCAACGCGGACCTCGAGAGCTGCGGTGCGAAAGCCTACGAAAGCGGAATCCTGCATGGCCTGCACCGCGACCGATTTGCTGCGGGATTCGGGCAGCACGGCCCATGACGCGTCCTCGGGAAGAGCGTTTGTCGGAGAGATTCGCACGCGAATAATGTCATCGCGAAGTGCGGTAAGACGCAGGCTTGATGGTCCGGCGTCGATCTGAATTCCGTCGCGAAGCGCTTGTGAGTTTGTGACTGAGTCGATCGTGACGCCGGATTGTGGAGCGGGAGCAGTTTGCGCGCGGAGAAAAGACGAACTTACCGATGCGATCACGCACGCCAACATACAGAGCCGGCGGCAAAATACGGACATAGATGCGCTCTTTCCCGAGAAAGATTTGCTTTTGCAGCAACATCATACCTGACAGTGAAAGGCCGCCCGATCGATGCGATCGAGTTCGAGTGCAAGAGCCATCAAGCCTTCCGTGACTTGATCAAACAGGGCTTCGAAGAATGTTCGATCCCGAGACGCCGAAAGTTTGTCTTTGAATTCGAATAGCAGTTTCACGCGCGCAGCAACGGGCGAGTCAGGCAAGTCGGGCCGCCGCTGCCATTGATGCATAACTCGCTACCCGGAAAAGTTCGGACGTCGAATCCCGCTTGGCGCAGCCGATCATTCGTTTTGCCGTTCTCTTCAATCGCCAGCAGTCGCTTCTCGCCCAGCGACAAGACGTTGCAGGCCAGCGTCTCGCGCTCGGAATAATCGATCTGGATCAAGCGAAAGCCGCGCACCTTGAGCAGTTCAACGGTTTCGACCGCGAGCCAGGGCAAATCGACGATCGCGGTTTGCTCGTCCAGCAAGCTGATGAGCGACATCAAGTGAAGACAAGCTGATGGCCCCGGTCCGTAGGGCAGAGGCGCCGAGATTACTTCCACGCCTTTTGGAGCGAGCAAGGCACGCATCTGATCGATGCCTGCCGCGTTCGTTCGGTAACCGTTGCCGATCAGCAGAGTCTTCGCATCGAGCCACACGATATCGCCCGCCTCGGTCGTGCCGGGTGCAGAGATTGTCCCTAGCGTTGGCACGCCGATCTGTCCGCCGAACAAGCGATGATGTTGCCCTTCAGCAACCCGGTTCGCTTTCCCGGGACGCATGACGATGAGTCCGGAGTCAGTGGCGAGCGACGCGTCGTGCGTATACACAGCGTCGAGCGAGAGATCATCAGCCGCGGGCAATTCAACCACTTCTGCGCCGACCGCGTTCAGCTCGCGGCATAGCGCGTCGTGCTGGGCTTGGGCTTTGGAGAAATCGGGCGCGTGGTGAAATCCCAGATCGCGCCAGCGAGCAACTCGCTCAGGTTGATTCCACCCCGCCGAGCGCGGCGAACACACCATTACTCGCTGGAGCGCGCCCACCATGGAATGTCCATTAAAAGCCAAGCCGGTCTGGGAAACAGTGGACAAAACGCGCCTCCTGAGAATCACCTGCTGCGGAACGAAGAGTTGATTCTAAGGCAAGGCAGGGACGCGGCGCGAGACGCACCCTATGCAAACGAAAACCAGCCGTGACCGTCCACCTTACTCGGCTTCGGTGAGAACTTCTTCCTGCGACGACGCGAACGAAACGTGATCTTCAGCCGGCGGCAACAGATCGCGGACCGCATGCTTGTCCTTGCTGTGATTGCCGCGCTTACGCAGCCAGTGATTCAGATTCTTGCGCGCCGTGGACGACAGTTTCGAGAAGAACAATCCGGCGCGGCCCTGGTCACTGGCCCAGATGACATCCGCATGGCCGTGCAGCGTGACATCCGTGCCCGGCAACGCGCAGTGGAACTCCACATTCGAGCTCATCGGCACCGGCTCGGCTGACTGCAACGCGAGACCATGCTCCCCGATATCAATGCTCATGGCCGAAACCGTGCCAGTTTCCAGCTCAAGATAGATCAGCGTTTTGGCCTCGTAGCGTGCCGACTGGCGACGGTTCGTCTTCACGCTTTTTCGTCCGGCCTTGATCGCGTCTTTTACGACGTCCGCCTCCAGCGGCCGGTAAAGGATGCGGCTCGCGCCCGACTGGAATGCCTGCCCCGTCCCCGGCCACGCCCGCCTTGCGACGGCAATGAGCGCTGGTTTTTGCGCCGGCGGCAAAAGATTCGCCATTCGAATCACCTCAACCGCTCCCGGTAAATCGAAGTCCACAAGCAGGATCGAGCAACGTCCCGTCGTCACCAACTCCAGGGCTTCCTGCTGGGATCGGCAGTTTGTCTGCTCAATACCTAGCTCTTCCAGCGTAGTGGTCAGGGTTTGTAGCGATGATTTGTCGTGACACAGGACAGCGGCAGACTGGCGCATGCACTAGAAACTACGGGTCATCGGGACATGGGTAAATGTCACACCAGTAATCGTCCCGGTGGTTACCGAAGCACTCTGTAAAGTGAAGAAGATTCTGAGGTTATTCCTGCATTGTCGGCCATCGAACGGCGCTCTAAGAGCGCTGTTATAATCAAGAATTGCGCTCATGACTACGAAACGACTGATTCGGTCCACGACGGTTTTGTCGGTCCGCCGCAACGGGAGTGTCGTGCTTGCCGGCGACGGTCAGGTCACCTTGGGCGAATCGGTGATCAAGCATTCGGCCAAGAAGATCCGGCGGCTGTATAACGACAAAATTGTCGCGGGATTTGCAGGTTCTACCGCCGACGCCTTCACCCTATTCAGCCGGTTTGAGGCCAAGCTCGAGCAATACCACGGAAATCTGGGCCGCGCCGCCGTCGAACTGGCTCGCGACTGGCGAACCGACAAGTTCCTGCGCCATCTCGAAGCACTTCTGCTCGTCAGCGATAAAGAGCAAACCTTCCTGCTTAGCGGTCAGGGAGATGTGATTGAGCCGGACACCGGCATCGCCGCAATCGGCAGCGGCGGACCCTATGCCCAGGCTGCGGCCCAGGCGCTCTCAGAACACACACAGCTTTCGGCCCGCCAGATCGCCGAAGAAGCATTGAAGATTGCGGGCAAGATGTGCATCTATACAAATGACAAGGTAACGATTGAAGAGCTTTAGTTCTCAGTTCCCGGTTCTCAATTCTCAGCGAAACCACCGCTGCAGGACTGAGAACTGAGAACTAGGAACTGAGAACTGTCTATGGCCATTTATCTCCCATCCTCCGCCGAAGAAGAGCAACTTGCGCTGGACGAACTGACTCCGCGCGAGATTGTCGTTGAGCTCGACAAACACGTAATCGGCCAAAAGGACGCCAAGCGCGCCGTGGCCATTGCTCTGCGCAACCGCACGCGCCGCCAGAAGCTCACGCCCGAGCTCGCGGAAGAAATCATCCCGAAAAACATCATCATGATCGGCCCCACCGGAGTGGGCAAGACGGAGATTGCGCGGCGCCTCGCGAAGCTGGCGAATTCTCCATTCCTGAAAGTGGAAGCTTCGAAGTTCACCGAAGTCGGCTATGTGGGCCGCGACGTTGAATCGATGGTGCGCGATCTGGTCGAGATCGCGATCGACAATGTTCGCGAGGAAAAGCTGGAAGACGTCGCCGACAAGGCTGAGTTGAATGCGGAAGAGCGCTTGCTCGATATTCTGCTGCCGCCCTCGCCTCCGCCGCGACCCGAACCGACTGCCGCTGCTGGCGGAGTCGTTATCGATGGCAACACTGCTCTGACGGAATCCTCCGGCCGCACCCGCGAAAAACTGCGGCAACAGTTGCGCGAAGGTAAGCTCGATGACCGGACTGTTGAGATCGACGTGCGCGAGCGCAATTTCCCGTCGTTCGAAATCCTGACGAACCAGGGCGTCGAGGAGATGGACGTCAACATCAAAGATATGTTGCCGAACATCTTCGGTCAGCGCACCAAAAAGCGGAAAATGAAGGTGAACGAGGCCTTCGAGTACCTTATCCAGGAAGAGGAGCAGCGGCTCATCGACATGGATCAGGTCACGCGCATGGCGATCGATCGCGTCGAGAACTCCGGGATCGTCTTCCTCGATGAGATCGATAAGATTGCCGGACGCGAAGGCGGCCACGGGCCCGACGTCTCGCGCGAAGGCGTGCAGCGCGACATTCTGCCAATCGTCGAAGGTACAACCGTCAACACGCGCTATGGCATGGTCCGGACCGACCACATCCTGTTCATTGCCGCCGGCGCGTTCCACGTCTCGAAGCCCAGCGACCTGATTCCCGAACTGCAAGGACGCTTTCCGATCCGTGTCGAGTTGCAGTCGCTGACCATGGAAGACTTCGTCCGCATCCTTACTGAGCCGAAGTCGTCTCTCGTGAAGCAGTACACGGCGCTGCTCGAAACCGAGGGAGTGAAGTTAGAATTCACGCCTGAGGCTCTCGACGAAATTGCCCACTTCGCGTTCCGCGTGAACGAGAGCACGGAGAATATCGGAGCGCGCCGCCTCCACACCATCATGGAGCGCGTCCTCGACGAACTAAGCTTTGAGGCTCCCGAGAAGAAGGGCGAGCACGTTACGATTGACGCAGAATACGTCCGCAAGATGCTAACCGATATCGTGAAGGATCAGGATCTGTCGCGGTACATCCTCTAAAAGAACCGAGTGTGCTCGTGTGGGGGCGTCGCCGCGCGCCTAAAGCGCAGCTGCCGGGGACGTTCTGGGTCCAGACGCTCGGCCGGGTCAATGAGTGGAATCTCGGCATTACATCCACCAACGAGATTGAGACTGTACTGAGCCTCAATCTCGTTGGTGGGATTGTCTTACGGACGAACCGAAGTTTCTTCCCGCCGCCACAGCGGCATGCCTTCTGCTCCCGCGGCCAGCATCCCAAGCGAGGGTCCCATGTGCTGGACGTTCTCTGCACCCTGAACGTCAGTGGCTGCTGTCGACGTAGTTCCCGCCTTGATCGCTTTATTGGCCACCGTTTCGTAAGCATACGCGGTGATCGTAGCTGACATGTGCGGGGTGTGTGCATCTGGATTCGTCGTAACCGTCATCCGTATCCAGCCGTAATGAAGTTGACCATTGATGGGAAAGCGAACACCGAGATAGCGGTTCTGGGGATTCCCGCCCCAACTTCCTTGGAAGAATTTCTTATTGCTGAAGGAATTGCTAATCTCGCCAATGCCTCCCTCATTAAAAGACGACGAAGGGTTGCTGGGACCGATTTCGGCCCCACGCGCCAGCGCCCCTAGATACACATTGAAAGCGGGTCCGGTCCCCACTCTCAGTTCGTCGCGCAGGCTTGCGCCATTGATTACCAAGTGTCGGTAAGTCAAGCTTTGGTAAAGCGAGAAAGTGAAGTTATTGACCCCGTTATTCGACATGGAGATTTTCACGGGCTCCGGGGTGCCGTCGGTGAGCGGGATGTGAATCGTTTTCTTTGTGATCACGACTTCGCCCGCAGCAGGCTGCACCAATGCCAGCATGCTTACCCCCGCTACTGCGGCTGCTAGCGAATACTGACCGACTTGGCGATTGAAGTTGTTCGAGGATGCCTTATTGGCAGCATCGGTGGGCTGAGTAGACATGGAAATCCTCCCTCAAAATTGAAATACGTTCTTGGCCCGGGGGAGTGAGAGATGCTTCTGTGTCAGGAAGGCGCGGCATCGACCCGCCTGTCACAGGAGGTGAAACTATGTAAGTAACTTAGCGAAATGTCAACATGAAGAAATCTGCACTTCCCGATTGACGAAACCGGGCGTTACCACTCATTGACCTTGGCAGGGAGCGACCGGGAAGGGGTTTTGAGTGGAACGGCGATATCACGTCCACCAACGAGACTGAGACCTCACGGGCTCAATCTCGTTGTGGAATTGTTTTACTGAACCGAAGTTTCTTCCCGCCGCCACAGCGGCATGCCTTCTGCTCCCGCCGCCAGCATGCCAAGCGAGGGTCCAGCTTGCTGCTGCTTATTCTCCACCGGAACCTCGGCTATCGCCCCCGAGACAGCTCCCGCCTTGATTGGCTTGTTGGCCACCGTCTCATAGGCATACTCGGTAATCTCAGCCGACAGGATTGGCCCGTGGACTTGCTTACTTGTCGTTACTGTCAGCCGTATCCAGCCATAGTGGAACTGGCCATGGATCTGGAAGCGGGCGCCAAGATATTTGTCTCTAGGATTTCCGCCCCAATATCCACGAAAACGCTTCGCGGTCGGGTAGGTCACGCTGCTTTCGACCCGAGCATACCCGTACCAAAAAGCCGAGTTTTTTGGACCAATTTGTTCGCCGGAGGGCAGTGCCATTGCGGACGCGCTCCATGTGCCCCCATCGATGATTCCATCATTCTTCGTCACGCCATGCACGTCCAGGTCTCGAAACGAGAGGCCGGAGCTGAGAATGAAGATGAAGTTGTCGATGCCGTTATTAGCCAGAGAGATGTTGACCGGGTGTGGTTCACCCTGATGCGACACCGGGATCGGAATGGTCTTCTTGGTAATGACGACTTCGCTTTGGGCAGGCTGCGCCAGCGCAAGCACGCCTACACTCGCAGCGGACGCGGCGAGCGAGTAAAGACTGATCTGGCGATTGAAGTTTATGGAAGCCGGTTTCTCGACAGAGTCCGCTGAGTGAGTCGACATGTTAAATCCTCGTCAAAAATTAGAATTGACTATCGGGGCCCAGGGGAGGAAAGGTGTTCTTGGCCGTGAACGGCCAATATGTAACTAACTGAACGATCTGTCAAGACGAAGAAATCTGCACCGGAGCTGGCCCATCTTTGGGACCAGACTGTCGGGCATGACGCTGAAACCGAAGCGTTGAGACTGTAATCAGCCTCAATCGGTTGGTGGATTTTCTTACAGACGAACCGAACTTCCTTCTCGCCGCCACAGTGTCATGCCTTCTGCCCCCGCCGCCAGCATGCCGAGTGATGGCCCGTTTGTAACATCAGACACTCGAGCATCAACTGTCGCCATGGCTGCCGCTCCCGCCTTGATCGGCTTGTTGGCCACGCTCTCGTAGGCGTAACCGGTGATCGTTGCCTCCAGGCTTGGCTTCTTTGACTTGGTATCCACAGTCACGGTCAATCGGATCCAGCCATAGTGAGTTTGGCCTTTGAGTTGAAACCGCACGCCGAGATATTTGTTCGTGGGATTCCCGCCCCAATATCCGCGTGAATAGTAACCGCCCTGGCTGCTGTTCGTTCCCTCGATGAGTGCTCCAGAAAAACTGAAACTCGGGGAAGGACCGATCGTGACCCCACGTGACAGTGCCAATGCCTTCGAGTAGAAATCCCCTCCCACGAGGAATTCGTTCTGCGCTCCACTCTGCCCCGGGCTGACGGCGTCTATTAAGAGTTGTCGTGGGCCTGCGGAATCTGATCCGTTATCGAGAATGAAGCTGAAATTGTCGATTCCATTATTGGCCATGGAAATCTTCACCGGTTTTTGCCTGGTGTCGGCCGTCAAAGGAATCGGAATCGTTTTTTTCGTGACCACGACCTCTGCGGCACTGGGCTCCGCTAATGCAAGCATGCTTACGCCGGCCACGGTGGCTGCGAGCGAATAAAGGCCGATCTGGCGGTTGAGATTGTTTGCGGAAGTTTTCTTGACAGAATCAGTTGAGCGAGTAGACACGGTAATCCTCCATCGAAAATATTGAAAATTGATTTTCTTGGCCCGAGGGGAGGAGAGACGCTTGAAAATATCTAACTAACTTATGCAATTGTCAAGCTGCAGAAATCTGCATACCCAAGGTGTAATGATTCCATAACAATGTCGGCTCCCAGGCTCGAGTAAACTTTGGAGGCGCAAACCAACCAAAGGGCTCGGATGAAAGGAGTCGAACATGCGGTGCGCTCAAAAAGTGTTTGACACTGCCGGCATTGTTAGAGATAGCGATTTATCAACAGCCCGGCGTGTGGGGTTATCCTGATCTAGCGGAGTTGTTTCGTGCAAGAAGGTGGGAACTTTAAGGCCGATTCCTGCGTATAGTTCGCACGGGGGGTCTTTATGAATAACCCGTTTCGTTTGCTGGCCGTTTCTGTGCTGTTCACTTCTGTGGGATTCTGCCAAAGCGCCCAAGAAACCACGAATCTCCAACATCAAAGATTCGAAACCAACCTGACTAGCGGTGCAAGCCTCCGTTTGCACCTGCACGAGGGAGACTTCCGCGTCGTTGGCAGCGATTCCGAAAAGATCTCCGTTCGCGTCGCAGGCAAAAATGCGGAGCAGGCGAAGCAAATCAAAATTCGGTTGAAGCGTTCCGACGGGGACGTCGATCTGAAACTTTCACATGTGCCGAAGAAGGAATTGCAGGTGACGATCGAAATCCCAAGATCCACAAACCTATATGCACGGATGCGCGGCGGTGACCTCTCGGTCGAGGGTGTGGTAGGAGACAAGAATCTGGAATTAACGGGTGGTGATTTAACGATTCAGGTGGGAAGCCCGGAAGACTACTCGCATGTCGATCTTTCCGTGAGGTTCGGAGACGTCACCGGTGCCCAGTTCGGCGATCCCAAAGGCTGGCTGGGGAATGCCGTCAGGAAAGAGGGCAACGGAAGATACCGCCTTCATGCTCATGTCATGGCTGGCGATCTGGTGCTCAAATCCTGAGACATTCTTCGAGGTCTCGTGCGATTACACTCATTGGCTTGGTCGTCGAAGCCGTGTCAGAAAGCGATCCAACCGTTCCAGTTTGGGTGCTCCGTTACCCAGCGCTGATGCCGTTGCCGCAGTTCTAGAAAAATCGGAGTCTCTGGAACAACCACGAGCCAGATGATTTCGGGCTCATTGCTGAGATGCACGATGTAGCTCGTATGGTCCTGCTCTTCAACCGCGATGCGATCGTTCCGGCACTCGTCTACTAATCGAGCCGCCTCTATTGGGCCGACAGGCCGGGGCGGTGTAGGAAAACGTTCGAACAATGTTGCGACCACGGTGGCACCCGGAAACGCGCCGACAAGATTCTTAAGATCTGTTTTCTCGATGATGAAACCGCCGGATCGACCGTTGGGCATCGTCCACTCCGTAGTGAGTCAGTATGCCGGGGACGGCCTTCACATGGAAGGCGATCACACTCATTGATCCTAGCCGGGCTGCCGAATTCCTCAATGAGTGTAATGATTCCATAAACAATGTCGGCTCCCAGGCCCGAGTAGACTTTGGAGGCGCAAACCAACCAAAGGGCTCGGAGGAAAGGAGCCGAACATGCTCATTATAGGGTGTGATTATCATCCGGGCTTCCAGCAAATTGCGTGCGTCGATACCGATACCGGGGAACTGAGCGAACATCGGCTGGCGCATCGTGAGGAGGCCGAAGCCTTCTACCGGGAACTGAAACCGCGAAATCTATCAGCGCGGGTGGGGATGGAGTCCAGTGGGCACTCACGCTGGTTCGAGCGGTTGCTCGGCGAGTTGCAGTTTGAGTTGTGGATCGGGGACCCCGCCGAGATCCGCACCAAGCGAGTACGCAAGCAGAAGACCGATCGTCAGGATGCGCAGTTGTTGTTGCGATTGATGATGGAGGATCGCTTTCCGCGGATCTGGGTGCCAGACGCCGAGAATCGCGATCTTCGACAACTGCTGTGGCATCGGCATCGGCTGGTGCAGATGCGCACGCGGGTGATGAATCAGTTGCATGTCGTGCCGCTGAACGAAGGCCTGCGACGCAAGAATGCGCTGTGGCGGCCGGCGGGTCGCCAGGAACTGGAGTCGATCGTGCTGGCTCCGTGGGCCAGCGCGGCGACGGCAGGACTTGCTCGACTTCTCGACCAACTGACGCCGAAGATTCAGGAACTGACTCGTTCGCTGGAAGAAGAAGTGGAGAAGCGGCCGGTGACGCGACGGCTGATGACGCATCCCGGAGTCGGTCCGCTGACGGCACTGGCGTTCGAGTTGGTAATCGGAACGCTGGAGCGTTTTCACTGCGGCAAGCAGATCGCCAGCTATGTCGGGCTGGTTCCGACGGAGGAGTCCAGCGGAGATCGTCGTCGACTGGGACACATCAGCAAGCAAGGCAACGTGCTGCTGCGCTTTCTGCTGGTGGAAGCGGCGCAGGTCACGGTGCGCAGTCAGCCGGAGTGGCGCAGCAAGTTCTTTCATCTGCCATGCGACGGGGACGCAAGATCGCCAAGGTAGCGATGGCGCGAAAGCTGGCGGTGCATCTGTACTGGATGTGGCGTCAGGGCCTCGACTACGGCTAGATGCAGAAGCTCGGTTCGCACGCGGGAGAGCCCGGAAATCGCGATGGTGTGCAGTCAATCACCGACGTAATGATTGGGCATCCCGCTCCCAGTAAGTGAGGGAGTTCGAAGAAGCGAATCTTGATCGCGGTAAGTGATCGAAGAGATGGCTGGGTCAGACCGAGTTCTTGACCCGAACGATTCAAAGCGAGCCCAGGTTGGAAACGCGCAAACCAACTAAGAGAGCGAAATGGCGCTCTTCCATGAGTGTATACACAAGTGTCGCTCAAAACGTGCTTGACACCGCCGACATTGTTTGAGATGGCGATTTTTCGACAGCTGAGCGCCTGAATACCGTCAACTCATTAGCTCTCATTGACTTGCCGAAGTGTCATGCGTGCTATACCGTAGTACGATGCTCGGCCAAACCATCTCGCACTACCGCATAGTCGAGAAACTCGGCGGCGGCGGTATGGGAGTGGTTTACAAGGCTGAAGACATCGAACTTGGCCGCTTCGTCGCTCTGAAGTTTCTCCCGGAAGAGGTGGCCCATGATCCGCAAGCCCTCGAACGCTTCCGCCGTGAAGCGCGGGCGGCTTCTGCGCTGAACCATCCTAACATCTGCACGATTTACGAAATTGGCAAGAACGGGGATCAGTCGTTCCTCGTCATGGAATACCTCGACGGGATCACCCTGAAGCATCGCATCGGCGGACGTTGGATGGAAACTGATTCTATCTTGTCCCTCAGCATCGAGATTGCCGACGCGCTCGACGCAGCACATACGGTGGGAATCGTCCACCGCGATATCAAGCCAGCAAATATTTTCGTGACCAAACGTGGGCACGCCAAAATCCTGGATTTTGGTTTGGCGAAGGTCACGCAGCCGATTGGCGGATCCGGCGACGCATCCCAGGCAGCGGGCCAGCCCACCGTAACGCTGGAAGAACATTTGACCAGTCCAGGGAGCGCAGTTGGCACGATCGCTTACATGTCGCCCGAGCAAGTGCGCGCGAAGGAATTGGACGCACGCACCGATCTGTTCTCATTTGGTGCAGTTCTTTATGAGATGGCGACGGGAGCGTTGCCTTTTCAGGGCGAAAGCTCGGGAGTGATCTTCAAGTCCATCCTCGATTCCGATCCGCCGCCCGCCATTCTCTTTAATCGCGACCTCCCGGGAGAATTGGAACGGATCATCTCCAAGGCTCTGGAAAAAGACCGGAACTTGCGCTATCAGAGCGCCGCGGAAATGCGGGCCGACCTGCAGCGGCTCAGACGCGACAGCAGTTCGGGAAAGATTCCCAGCGAGTTGCTTCCGAGCCGGAGCTCCTGCGGTTCTCACCCAACGCTGGCGCAGAGGCACATTTCCGGTTCGAGCCCGGCTTTGGTCGGGCAAAGCAGACGTCGGAATCGTTCCTTGGCCGTCGTTAGCATCACGGGGCTACTGCTTGTCGTTGCAGCAGCTTTCGCTTGGTACAAATTCTTCGGAGCGCCACCGCCCGCGCCCGTCGACGCCCGCAGCATGAAAATTCGCCCCATCACCGTCAACGGTGTAGTAACGGCATTTGCGGCCGTCTCAGCCGATGGCAAGCTCATCGCCTACGGTGCCTCTGCGGACGGAAAGTACAGCCTGCGGGTGAAGCAGATCTCCACCGGAAGCGAGGTCGTCGTGTACCGCAAGAGAAGAACCGATCGTCGGTGCTACTTTCACGAACTCTGGAGACTATCTTTACTACGTCATGCTGAGCGGAGGGACCGCCAACTTGTATTCCGCGCCGTCCTTGGGGGGCCTCTCACGCCTGGTGGTGACCGACGTAAGCGGCGCTGCTTCTTTCTCGCCAGACGGAACCAGGATGGCCTATATCCGAAGCGCCCCCGCTGCGCAGGATCGATTGCTGATCGCGAATGCAGATGGCACTGGGGAGCATGAAATTCTTTCGGCCCCGATCCCTGGCTACCTCACTTCTGTTTCCTGGTCCTCGAAAAATCTTCTTGCCGTGTTCGAGCGGCAATTTAATCAGCCGGACGTTCCTCTTCGTCGCACGATGGTGATCAGCCCCGAGGGCAAGTCGGTCAAAGTTTTCATTCCACCCTACAAAATCACTGATCTCGCATGGCTGCCAGACTCGTCGGGGTTTTTCTACATCCAGTTGGACCCGTTGGCCACGTCGAATACCGCCATATGGTTTCAGCCTTACCCAGACGGCCCCTCAATCAAGGTCAGCAACGACTTGAATGCGTACCAGGGATTAAGCGTGTCTGGAGATGGGAGGTCGTTGGTGACCGCTCAGGTGCGGCCGCAGTCGATCATCTACGTCGGCGACAGCCCCGTACCCCTCAACCCAAAGAGCTCGTGGAACCTGACGCCCATCTCCAGAGAACAGTCGGCCGGAATGGAAGGATTGAGTTGGACCGGAAACCGCCAACTTGTGCAGTTGGACAAAGACTCTCATATCTACATCAGCGCAGCCGACGGCCGTGGGCGAACTCGCGTGCTCGAACACGACAACTATAATCAGGGCGCGGCCGGTTGCGGCCCAGGCAACACGTTGGTCGCATCCCGCTTCCCGGATGTCAAAACCTACACCTTGTGGCGTCTGAGTCTTTCGACTGGCGAACTCAAACAGCTGACGACAGGAACTAATGACGTCTGGCCCGCCTGCACCCCAGATGGAAAATGGGTTATTTATTTAGCGAGTGAGAGCACGGACAAGATCATGAAAGTTTCGATTGATGGTGGAGCGCCGGTGGAACTGGCTCATGGCAATGTTTTCGGCCCGGCTATTTCTCCCGATGGACACTCTGTTGCCTACTACAGGCTCGACGAAGAAGGCGCCAATCGGCGACGGAAGTTCGTGATTCAGAGTATTGAAGGTGGTGCTCCGGTCAAGGAAATAGATGCGCCGCGCTATGCCGGACAGATCCGCTGGACGCCGGACGGCAAGGGCTTGGCTTACTCTTCTGTCACTTCGGGCAAATTACAGCTCTACATGCAGCCAATAACCGGAGGCCCGCCCGTGCTCTTGCTTCATTTTGACTCCGAGCCCATGTCAATTGCGGCTTTCGACTGGTCCCAGGACGGCAAGAAAATCGCCATTACTCGTGCTGTTCAATTCAATACCGATGTGGTCATGTTCAGCAACTTCCGCTGAGCAACTCGATTCGAGCACTTTCCCTAGCTGGCCCAACCTTTTCCCATTTGCTGACCCCTTTCGCGTAACTTCTGCTATCAGATGGGGTGAGAAGGCCGGTCTCCGGACGGGATGCGGAGTACGCTCCCAAGTTATCGACGTGCTCAAGGCACAGATAAAAAGGAGACCGGCAATGAAGAAGGTTAGCACCGTAGCAGCGCAGCGAAGCACAAAAATCTCACGGCAGAAATTAACCGTCGGACTCGACCTGGGCGACCGATCGAGCTGGTACTGCGTGTTGGATGAAACCGGCCAGACTGTCCTGGAACAGAAGTTGAGCACGACTCCGAAAGCCATGCAGGAAGTATTCGGAGCCATGCCGCGCAGTCGCATCGCGCTGGAGACCGGGATGCACTCGCCCTGGATCAGCCGGCTGCTGACTGAGTTGGGACATGAAGTGATCGTGGCCCACGCCCGCAACGTCCCGCTGCGAGAACCCATCTTCGAAGAGCAAAAAGCTAAACCATGTAGCCTCTATGCTTCCCTTGTGCCCTGTGTGGTGAATCTTTTTTGAGTTTTCCACACGATGTTTCCCAGAGTGTGACGGATGACCTTTACTCCAACCCCGCAAAGCGCAGACACTGGAGTCGTGCCCGCAGACATCAAACCATCGAACGCAGTGAACCAGCAGGTTGTTCTGTCATCCCAAAGAACCCTAGCTAACTCCTTATTTTGGAATATTTTGCGTGTAACTCGTTTAGATTCAAGATTTTGCGAAGGTAAAGCCAGGTTTGATCGCCCTAAAGCCAATGAATGCAATATTTTAGCCAATCAGCCTGAAAAAACTCCGCGATCGATCCGGCAGATGAATTTGCTCTTCACTGCTCCCATTGCCGCCTTACCGAATTGCCGCTTCTCTGTCGTCTCTCATGTCCTCTGTGGTTTATCTTCTTTGGGTTTCCGTTTCGAACCATGAAAACCATCGACCGCAGCCGCCTGCAGTCCCTCATGCAACGCGAACAGAAGAAGTTTGTCGACGAGCGCCCGAAGTCGAAAGCGCTATTTGAGCGCGCGCGCAAATCGCTGCTCGCCGGTGTGCCCATGAACTGGATGGTGAAGTGGGCGGGAGCTTTCCCGCCATTCGTGCGCGAGGCGCAGGGCGCGCACTTCTTCGACGTCGACGGCCACCGTTACGTCGACTTCTGCCTCGGTGATACCGGAGCGATGACCGGACATTCGCCATTCGCGACCGTGAAGGCGGCGGAAGATCAGATGAAACGCGGGATCACTCTGATGCTGCCTGGAGAAGACGCCATCGTCGTCGCCGAGGAATTGCAGAAGCGCTTCGAGTTGCCCTACTGGCAATTCGCGTTGACCGCCACCGACGCGAATAGGTTTTCGGTCCGGCTGGCGCGGCAGATCACCGGACGTCCGAAGATTTTGGTTTTCAACTGGTGCTATCACGGTACGGTGGATGAGACCTTCATCCATCTCGCCGCGGATGGAACGGCTGGACCACGTCCCGGGAATATCGGGCCTCCGGTTAATCCGGCGGTCACGACGAAAGTGGTCGAGTTCAATGACGTCGCAGCGCTTGAGCACGCGCTGTCCGGAGGAGACGTTGCGTGCGTGCTCGCCGAGCCGGCGATGACGAATGTCGGGATCGTTCATCCGCAGCCCGGATATCACGCGGCCTTGCGCGATCTCACGCGTAAGCACGGAACGCTTCTGATCATCGATGAAACCCACACGATCTGCGCCGGACCGGGAGGATACACGCGCGCGGAAAATCTCGATCCCGACGTGATTGTCTTCGGGAAGGCGATTGGAGCAGGCATTCCCGGTGCTGCTTACGGTTTTTCGCAGGAGGTTGCGGACCGCATCGTCGCAAAGCAGGAACTCGAAAACTGCGACGTCGGTGGAATCGGCGGCACGCTCGCCGGCAACGCCCTGTCTCTCGCCGCGATGCGCGCCACGCTGACCAAAGTTCTCACCAAGGAAGCGTTCGACCGGATGATTCCCATGGCCGAGCGCTGGACCGCAGGCGTGGCCAAGGCAATCGCCGAGGCTCAGCTGCCGTGGCATGTGACGCGTCTCGGATGCCGCGCGGAATATCTCTTTGGTCCGGAGCCGAAAAATGGCGCTCAGGCGCACGATGCAATGGATTTCGAGCTGGAGCGTTTCATGCACCTCTACGCCATGAACCGCGGAATTCTGCTGACGCCGTTCCACAACATGGCGCTCATGTGTCCACAGACAGAAGCCGAAGATGTCGACAAACACACAAAAGTCTTCCGCGAGGCGGTGAAGGAGTTGGCCGCGTAAGGTTCTGGTAGTCTGGTCTTTCCGCATGAAATTCCCACGGATGCTGCTGGCTGTTGGCGCGCCCCTGATGTTCACGGCGTGTGCGACCATCGCGCCGCCGCAGCCTCCGTCGCTGGATTTGCCCAAGCCGCCAGCCGATCTGAAGGCTTCGCGCAAGGGCGATCGCGTCATCCTCACTTGGACGATTCCGACGGTCACCACCGACCGGCAGACGATTCACACTGTTGGTCCGACGCACATCTGCCGCAGTCTCGTTGCATTGACGCAATGTGGAACTGCTGGTCGGAGAAAGCCCAGCGGGTACTGTTCCGACCTCTGCGAAATCTTCGAAGCAGAAGCCGACGGTTTCCTACACCGACACGCTTCCCGCTCAAATCGAAAGTGACAACTCCTCCGCGTCAGCAACGTATGCCGTTGAAGTGCTGAATCATGACGGGCGCGGTGCTGGAGTTTCCAACCGCGTGCAGGTGCCACTGATTCGCACGCTTTCGCCGCCGCAGGATTTTCATGCGCAAGTTACTGGGCAGGGCATTGTGCTGACCTGGACGGGCGAGAGTGCTCCATCGAAAGAGAACGTGCGTTACGTCTATCGTGTCTATCGCCGCGGGCCGGATCAGAAACAGCAGACACTCGTGGGCGAAGTTCCTTTGGGAGACGAGCACCATTTCATTGTTACGGATTCTGAAATCGAATGGCAAAAGACCTACGAATACAGAGCGGAGATCGTCTCGGTCATCGCTGAGGCGAAGAAGCCTGACGTGCAGGTCGAAGGCGAAGATACTGCCGAAGTGAAAGTCTTCGCGGATGACGTTTTTCCGCCCGCTGTTCCGGCGGGGCTGCAGGCTGTGTTTTCCGGACCGGGGCAGCAGCCTTTCATCGATCTCGTGTGGGCTCCTGTTCCTGATGTCGATCTGGCCGGGTACAACGTCTACCGGCATGTTGAGGGCGCCGCGGCCGTCAAGATTAATGCAGAACTGGTGAAGGCCCCGGCTTACCGGGATGTGAGCGTCGAGGCAGGGAAGCGGTATCTCTACTCCGTAACATCGGTGGACGCTCGCGGCAACGAGAGTGCGCACTCGGAGGAAGCCAGTGAGGCCGTCCCATGATTTTCGTGGACGGCGGATGGCGGCATCGTAATTCTGAGATCCGGTGGAAATTTTCGCAGGCATCCTGAAATCCGTGATTAGATAGAGAGCGATGAAATACTGCCGATTTCAGTTCAATGGACAAGCTCAATACGGCCTTGTAGAGGCCGTTGCCGGTCACGACGCAATCGTGCGGATCCTGCTCACTCCTCCAGAAGAGGCCGACGGAGACATGGAGGGATTGCGTACGCGAAAGATCGAGGCGATCCCGCTGGAGCAAGCTGTGCTTCTGCCTCCGGTACGGCCTTCGAAGATCGTGTGCGTGGGCCGCAACTATCGGGAACACGCCGCCGAACTCGGACACGAAGTTCCCAAAGAGCCATTGATTTTTCTGAAGGCCACGTCTGCGCTTTTGTCGCCAGGCGGGGTGGTGCGGCGTCCGAAGATTTCCGGGCGAGTGGACTACGAAGGTGAGCTGGGCGTGGTCATCGGCAAGACTTGTTACCAACCGCCAGCCGATGCCGACATCAAGCAATACATCCTCGGCTATACCTGTGTGAACGATGTCACCGCTCGCGACCTGCAGGAAAAAGATGGACAGTGGTCCCGCTCGAAGGGATTCGATACGTTCTGTCCGGTGGGGCCGGTGGTGACGGATGAAATCGATCCGTGGGCTGGCGTCGGCGTGGGAACTCGCGTCAACGGCGAGGTGAAGCAGGCGGGGAACACACGCGACTTTATTTTCGCGCTCGATACCGTCATCCGGTACATCGCCCAAGCAATGACGTTATATCCGGGCGACTTGATTCCCAGCGGCACGCCTTCTGGAGTAGGTCCAGTCGTTGCGGGCGACAATATGGAAGTGACTGTGGATGGAGTGGGGACGCTGAAGAATCCAGTGGCCGACGAGTAGGGATTACTGCAGCCGGAAGCGTTCGCGGATCAGCCGCTGCAGACGCGGTTTGTAGAGAAGGTCGTAGGCGAGTTCTTTGTCGGGAAACATGGCGAGCGCGGCGCGCTTCGCCCCTACTGCCAGTTCTGACGCTTCCTCAATCGTGAGATTAGGGTCTTGGCCGATAACGGACATGACCATGCTGATCATCAACTGCAGGCGCCGAATCTTGCGTGCTTCCTCTTCGCGTTCGCGGTGGGCGTCTTGCTCGGCTAGTGGAAATCTTGCATCGTTCGCGGCCTGCTGAGGAAGGTTCATGGAGTCCCCTTTTGCACGTCCCACAACTTTGGATGACGCCGCCCGCTTCGGCGTTGCGCCATGGATTACGCCCATTCTGCCCTACTCTCAAAAGAAATCAATAACCCAAAGGTGCCGTCTAGAGCTTTATTTAAAGCGATCGTGCCGCAGGCGCAAACCTATGACCCGGAAGGCGCATCCACCTGCTGACACCTTGCGGCGCCCAGAACCTTTGGCCGGCAACGGGAGTAGAATCGCAGGAATCAGCTAAGGATTCGGTTGTGGCCGGGTCCGGAATTGGAGACTTTCATGCCTGAATCCCTGAATGCCGCCAGCACACCGCGGCGTCCTGATCCGAATGAGAAGTTAGTAAAGGTGTTCGACTCGGAGCAAGAGTCGGAGGCTATGGTGGTGAAGGGACTGCTGGAATCGGCAGGCATCGACAGCGATCTCAATTCGGCTTCGCTGGTTCAGGATGCTTTCCCGGGACTGGGCGGGATGATCATCCTGGTGCGGGAAGAAGACGCGGAAGCCGCGAAGAAAGTCATCGCAGAACAACGGCAATCAGCCCTAGACGATGACGAAACGGCCGAGATCGAAATTATTGAAGACCCGTCACAGAAGGCGTGACGTAATGGCCGTCAAGATAGAACGAGACGGCTCCGTCGAGGTCGGTTCGATAGACGCGGACTCCCGCATCTGTCAACCGTTCGAGAGTCTCGAAGCGGGGCAAGCCGAACGAATTCCCGAAGCCCACCGAGATAACTGCGAACTGAGGATGAGCGGCCGATAGCAGTTCTGGAGTTGTTGCGTTGACGCTTCCGTGGTGACCGACCTTCAGCAAGTTTGCAGCGGGATGCTCGATGGCAGCCAATCGGCGCTCCACCTGCTTTTCGGCATCTCCCTCCAATAGAACCGACGAATCGCCGTAGGTCATGTGCATGACCATGGAATCGTTGTTCTGTGGCCTGGCGCCGGCTAGCCAGTCGCGCGGGGGAAACAACACACGGACCGTAGTTCCCCCGAACACGAACTCGTCTCCCTCCCAATGGCGGACGATGGTCACGCCTAGCGCCTGCGCCGTTGCGACTACGTTCTCGAGAGCAGCGCTCGGCGGCACCAATCCGATCCACAATTCTTTTGGTTTGAAATTCTTCAGGACGGCGATCATTCCGCCGATGTGATCGGAGTGACCGTGCGTGATGGCGACCGCGTCGAGATGCGAAATACCGCGTGTCCACAGATAGGGCGAGACTACATCTTCACCGATGTCGAGTTGAGAACCGCCGGGACCGATCGGGCCCCCAGCATCTACAAGCAAAGTTTTCCCTTGCGGTGTGATGAGGAGGATGGAATCACCTTCTCCGACGTCGATGGATGTTACTTCGAGTACTCCGGAATGAGTTCGAGGATTGGGCGGGAGGAACGCGAGGGAAAACGAAGTTAAGAAGATTGCCGCAAGTCCGACGCACGTGAGCCATCTGCGGCGATGCGCGGACCACATCGCGAATACTAGCACTGCTGTCGCAAGCGCCATCATTGCGGAGGACGGCATAGCGACGCGCAGGTCAGAAAAGCGGAGAGCGCCTAAACCATGGACTGAGCCAGTGATTCCGTCTACGGCGAGCGAGGTCAAGAGCACTGGAAATTTGGCCAGCCATGGTGAGACGTAACCCAAAATCAAGGCCGCGATGGCGGCTGGCATCATCAACTGCGTCAGAGGGACGACGATCAGATTGGCCGGGAGTCCAATTGTGGTGGCGCGATGGAAGTAGTAGGCCATGGGAAGAGCGAGTCCGGCCTGCATGACGGCGGATACGAAGACTAATTCCCATGCCGAGAGGGCAAACGAAGAGATCCCGCAAACCAGGCGAGCCGCCCACTTTTGTCCCAAGAAAAGTGCGACGCGAGCCGAGATGAACTGCAACTCCACGCGGAACTGCGCGACGCGAGGCGGCAACTGCGAAGCGTACTGGATCGAGTCCCAGTTGACGAGCGCCTGCTTATAGAGCTGCGAGGTTCGCTTCAAGACCGGGATGCCAATCGCGGCGACGATCAACACGCAGACGAATGTCATCTGGAAGCTGGCAGTGAAGAGTTGTTGCGGATCGTAAATTAAAAGACCCAAGGCGGCAGCGCCCAGAGCGTTGATCATGGCGCGATCGCGGTAGAGAAGACGAGTTCCCAGATACATGGCGCACATGAGAGTTGCGCGCCAGACCGGCGCTCCGACTTCGGTCACGATGGCGTAGGCGACACAAGATGCCACTGTCAGAAACGTGGCCGGAACTTCGGCGAGTCGCAACCGACGCAGCGTCCAGAAGACGACGAACGCGAGGATGGTGACGTTCATCCCGGAGACCACTAGCACGTGATACGTGCCCGAACGCTGGAAGTCCGTTCTTGTGTCGTGGTCGATGAAGGCGGCTTCACCAATCACCATGGCGTCGATTAGAGCGGCCTCGCGTGGCGGCCACAATTCGTGCACTTTAGCAATGACGGAATTATGGATACGGCTACGCCAGAAGGCGAAGCGATTTCCGGAGAAGCCGGGCAGTGGCTCGACATCTTCAATCTTGGCTGATCCCAATGCGGCAATGCCGTGATCAGCGAGATAGCCCTGGTAGTCGAAGGCTCCGGGATTGCGGAAGTTGCGAGGTAACTTCAGCTTGGCGAACAAATGGATGCGTTCGCCGTAGTGAAACGCCCGCATCGGAGCGACGGAATTTGCGCTCGAGTCGAAAGCGCCATCGGTGTCTTCAGTTTTTAGGCGCGGCCCATATATACCTAACCGGATTCCGGTATGAATAGGAATGCGTTGCCCGGTCGAGGTTTCGATCTCCTCAGTTTCAACGTCGAGTGTCTGCCTGATTTCACCCAAACCGGCCGATTGAATGTGGCCGTCGTTGATGACATGTGCCGTGATCTGGTATTCCTGCCGGTCGGCGAGAGATTGAATACTCGTGTCGAGGTGAATACGCGAACCGACTTGGACATTGAGCGCGCCTGCCAAGAAGAATGCTCCTAGGGCAAGCGACCATCCCAATGCGAATCGCTTCCGTCGCGAAATAGAGTGCAGCTGCGACGAAGACTGCAGCAGCGACGATCCACCAAGAGGCGGGACGCCAGGCATACGTGCCAATAACAATTCCTGACGAATATGCGACGACGGCCCAAAGCATCGGCTGACGCGCGGCCTTGAAGTGGAAAGAAGGAGGCGAAGACGAGGAAGGAGGCATCGTGCTCAAGAGCCGTCAAAGAGCGGGCGGATTTGCGGGGATTGGTTTCAGCGCGCGAGGTGTACAACGCTCTCGATGTGGTAGGTCTGCGGAAACAAGTCCACCAGATGCAGTTGCTCGATGCGATATCCGGCAGCGAGCAGAATGACGAGATCGCGGGCCAGCGTTGCGGGATCGCATGAGACGTAAACAACGCGTGGCGCGCCCAGGGTCGCTAACAATTGCGCCACGCGTTCTCCCAAGCCGCTTCGGGGCGGGTCTATCACCGCGAGGTCGGGCTTATGAATGTTATGAGGGAGGACTGCGCCCTTCCCGACTCGCCCCGAATTTTCACCACGGGCCAGGTACTGCTCCGTGGTGGCCTGGATCACTTCTCCATTCGAGGCCTGATTGTAGGAAAGATCGGCTGAGGATGTCTGTGACATCTCAACAGAAACGATGTGATGGATGTCACGAGCCAAGGCTGTGGAAAACAGTCCCACTCCGGCATAGAGATCGAGAGCCAGTTCGCCGGACTGGCTGGCGGTGACGATGCGAACGAGTTCGTCGGTCAGATGGCGGTTGGTCTGGAAGAAGGAGCCGGCGCTGACGCGATAAGTGGAGCGTTCCGTCTTGTACATCAGGTGCGAATCGCCAACCGTAACGAGAACTTCAGGCGCGCCAGCTTTTTTGTCTCCCGGATTTGGCTCGCGGAACGCAACGACTCCGGCAATCTCGGGAAGGGCCGCGCGCAATTCTTCGGCCCAGCTGCGAACTGCCGCTCGACGGGCCTGGCCTGCACATCCGACATCGAGCAGAAGTTGAGTGTCGTCGGCGTTGGCGAAGAATTCGACTTCGCGCACTCCTCCGGGAACTTTTCCCGCGCGTCCGCTTTGCCATAGAGCGGCTATGCCTCGGTTGATGAGTGGCGAACTGATCGGACATTGCTCGACGGCGAGCAAGGCGTGAGAAGACATGCGGAAATATCCGGCTGCGAAGGATGGGCCGGGTTGTACCTGAAGCCGCGATCGGTTGCGATAGTTCCAAGGTGGTGAAGAGTGAACGACGATGTCGAACGGCAAATCGACCTTGGCCGTGCGCCGCAGAGTCTCGCGGAGGATCTCCGTCTTGATTTGGAGTTGATGTTCGTAACTGGTGTGTTGGTAATGACAGCCGCCGCACTGGGTGAAGTAGGGACAGCGAGGATGAATGCGATGCTGAGAGGGCTCAACGATCGAATCTACGCGGGCTCGAGCGAAGCCGGATTTCTGTTGGGCGAGTGAAGCTTCGACTTTTTCTCCGGCGAGGACGAAGGGGACAAACACTGCTTTACCTTGTCCGCGATCGTCGGCAGGCAAGCGGGCTAGCCCGTCGCCACCGTAAATGAGCTTTTCAATTGTGAGGAGCAAGTCTTGATTCTATCTGACAAATCACAAAGACCTTCCGGCCGCCGCGCCGGAGGCCCAAGCCCACTGGAAGTTGAATCCGCCAAGATGACCGGTGACGTCGACGACTTCGCCGATGAAGAAGAGGCCGGGGACCTTGCGGCTCTCCATCGTTTTCGCGGACAGTTCGTTCGTGTCCACGCCGCCGGCGGTGACTTCGGCTTTTTCGAAGCCCTCGGTTCCGGCAGGAGCAATGGTCCATGCGTGTAGTTGCTTCTCGAACGCAGCGAGAGCCGAAGTCGTCCAGGAGGTCGGCGAGTGACGATCAAGCCAGCGATCGGCGAAGCGGTGAGGCAAGAAAGTACGAAGTTCTGAGCGCAGTTTCGCGGACGTTCGTGGCTGCTGAGGATCGCGGAAGGCAGCCGTTATGTTTTGCTGCGGCGCGAGATCGATGCGAATCGACTCCGGTTGATTCCAGTATGACGAAATTTGCAGGATTGCAGGGCCGCTCAGGCCGCGATGCGTAATCAACATCTTTTCGCGAAACTGCTGTCCATCGCAGGAAGCGGTGACATCCATGGAGACTCCCGCCAAGTCGCAATAGTGGGAGCGATCATCATGGTTCAGGACGAAGGGCACGAGGCCGGGACGCGGCTCTTGAATCTTCAGTCCGAATTGACGCGCCAGATCGTAGCCGAATGAGGTTGCGCCGATCTTGGGGATGGAAAGGCCACCGGTGGCTACAACTAGGACGGGCGCGTGAAACTCTGCGTTGAGTGCTCGAACGACGAACTGATCGCCGCGAGAAACTTGCTGAATTCTGGTGTTCAAGAAGATGCTGACACCGGCAAGTCGGCATTCTTCTTCGAGCATCGCGAGAATGTCGCGCGCGGAGCGATCGCAGAAAAGTTGTCCCAAGGTTTTTTCGTGATAGGGGATGCGGTATTTTTCGACCAGAGCTATGAAATCCGCAGGTGTATACCGGGCCAACGCCGACTTGGCGAAATGTGGATTAGCGGAGAGGAAGTTCTCAGGCTCGCAGTGAATGTTCGTGAAGTTGCAGCGTCCGCCGCCCGAAATCAGAATCTTTTTGCCCAAGCGATCGGCGTGATCGATGAGGGCAACACGGCGTCCACGCTTGCCGGCTTCGATGGCGCACATCAAGCCTGCGGCGCCACCACCGAGAATGAGTGCGTCGAATGAGTGGATCACGAGGCTCACATATAAAACAGACTGAGGCGAGGCATGCGATATTTCTCGAGAAGCCGCTTGTGCACGTATTGCTTTTGCAGTTGATCGATCTGCGCGCCGGACATTTTCCGGCGGTAGGGAATAAGGTCGCGATCGGCCTCGGCGCGGACGGAGACGATCTCGTCGTCCGGAGTTGACGTCAGGAGCACTGCGAACAGCTTTTCTTCGAGAACGGTCAAGTGACGTTCCAAGTCTTCGAGCCGCGATGCGGGTTTCTCGCGGACTTCGCTGGCAAGCTGTCGCAAGGTTTGCGCCGTCTGGAACACAAATGACGAGGCATGATCCGCGATATCTTTGGGCAGCTTTGCGGTTTCTAGTAGACCTGCGTTCCGCATGAGGAAAATTGCGACCGTCTCGGCTTCGAAGCCGGGCGCTTGCGGTCTGGCAGGTTCAGTTGTAGTTGCTCCGACGGCAGCTTCCTTCATTGCTTCCGCAGCTGAGAGCACTTCCTGGGAGCAGTAGGCGAGGCTGTTTACTTTTTTCGTTTTCGAGGGACGCTGATCATAGTGATCAAAGGCGGCGTCGACGCCGCGTAGTACGGCTTCCAGCGGAATGCCGGCGTCTTTCCAGGTTTCGATCAGAGCCCAGTCCAGAGTGGAAAGCAGCAGGCCGCCGCCGCGCCGGCGAAGATAGCGATCCTCAATTTCAGTGAAATAGTTGAAGTAATTTTCCACGGCGGGTTATCGGGCTGAACGAGAAGCAGGGCTTTGGGACTGGCTGTCGCCATTCTTCGACTTGGGGGCTGCTTTCGAGGAAGGCTTCGACCCAGCTTTTACAGCGCTTCCATCCTTACGCGCGGCACTATTGCGCTCCCAGATAATACGCAGGCCTTCGAGGGTGAGAAAGTCGTCGACATTCTTGATGTATTTCGAATTGGTGCCAATCATCGGTCCGAGGCCGCCGGTGGCGATGACGTGCGTTTCCGGTCCCAACTCGGCGAGCAAGAGTTCTAGAATCCCGTCGACGAGGCCGAGATATCCGTAATAGAGGCCGGATTGAAGGCTGCCCACGGTGTTTGAACCGATCACGCGAGCTGGCTTGCGAATCTCGACGCGTGGCAGTCGCGCGGTACGCTCGAACAGTGCGTCAGCGGAAATGCCAATGCCGGGGCAGATGACACCGCCGAGATACTCGCCCTTTACGGAGACGCAATCGAAAGTTGTGGCGGTGCCGAAGTCGACGATCACGCAAGGTCCGCCATATTTATCGAATGCGGCGACGCCGTTCACGATTCGATCGGCGCCCACTTCTGCGGGATTGTCGTAATGCACGGGCATGCCGGTCTTCACTCCGGGCTCGATGAGCAGCGGCCGCAGATTGAAATAGCGCTCGCAAACTTGCCGCAGGATGGGATCGAGAGGCGGAACGACCGAGGAAACTACGATGCCGTGTATGCCTTTGGATTCGAGGCCGGCCATCGAAAACAAGTTACGAAACAACACACCGTACTCGTCGACTGTGCTTCTGCGCGAGGTGGCAACACGCCAGTTAGCGACGAGTTTCTCGTAACGAGGCGGGTCGTCAGCCTCGCCGCCCGCCTGAACTTTGGCGACGCGCGCAAATACGCCGAGAACCGTGTTCGTGTTGCCGACATCGATGACGAGGAGCATAGTGACTTTGAATCCAGAAATACGACTACTTTTCCCGCACCGTTCCGCTTAAAACCGTCTGCATCCCGTGAGGCGTCAGAACCTGCAGGAACCCGCGCGTATCAAGGCCTTTGGTTGTTCCTTCGAAGGCGGAGCCGTTTTCCTCAATGCGAACTTTCTTTCCCGTGACCCAGGACGAATGTTCCGTGAAGCGCCGCAAAATTAATTCTTTGGCATCGCGGTCATCCACCAGAGTTCGATATTCCCGGTCGAGTGATTTTAGCAAAGCGGCGACCAGGTCCACGCGGGACCACTCGCTTCCGGTAACAAGGCGCAGGGACGTCGCAGCCAGATCTGAAGGAAAACTCGCCTGGTTCACGTTGATGCCGATGCCGACGACGATGTAACGCACGCGCGTGGCCTCGGCATTCATCTCCGTCAGAATGCCGCAGACCTTTTTCCCGTCGATCAAGACGTCATTGGGCCATTTGAGATCGGGGTTTACCCGAGAATCTTCATGCTGAATCGCGGACTGCACGGCCAGCCCTGCGGCGAGCGAGAGCACCAGGATCTCGGACGGCGGCAATGGCGGCCGCAAGATCACCGAGCAGTAGATGCCAGTCGACCGAGGAGATTGCCATGAATTGGCGCCACGGCCTCGGCCAGCAGTTTGCTCTTCGGCAAGGAAGACGCTGCCGTGCGGCGCTCCTTCGGCGGCGGCTGCCATGGCCGTGGTATTGGTTGATCCGATCTTATAGAAGTGATGAAGGTGCGAGTCGAAGGGGGTTCCGCGCAGCAGAGGGTGAAGAATTTCAGGCAGGAGCAGGTCAGGAACAGAGCGGAGCTGATATCCCGTGGCGGGATGACCCGCGACGTCAACGCCTAGCCCTCGCAGTTGCTGAATCAGGCGCCAGACTTCTGAACGGTTGGAAGAAATTTCATCTGCAATTTTCGTTCCGCTGATGACCACGGTGGGGTGCTCCATGAGCAAGCGAACGATCAGTCCGAGCCGCGAATCGGTGGACTGGAGTTGCCGAGGCGTGGAAGCGCTTGCCCGTGAAGGCCTCTGACTGCGAGTTTTGCTGGTTCTGGCGATGCGGAGATTATGCGCGAATCGCGGTTAAACGACAATCATGGGTGGCTGGCGGTCGTTATGCAGGAACGACGCGCATGCTCATATCGACGGCATGGGTGGAATGCGTGAGGAGGCCCACGGAGATGAAATCGACTCCGGTCTCGGCATATGCGCGTACGTTTTCCAAGCGGATGCCCCCAGAACATTCCACTGGGATTCGACGTCCGTCTTTTTGAGTGTCGGACTTTGAGCACCGTTCCACAGCGCGCCGCACATCTTCAGGGGACATGTTGTCGAGAAGAATCGCTTCTGCGCCGTTGGCAAGCGCCTCTTCCAAGTCTTGGAAGTCCCGGACTTCGACTTCGATGGGCTGCGATCCGCGGCGGTTGCGGTGCGCGCGCTCCAGGGCAGGCGCAATTCCACCGGCCAATGAGATGTGATTGTTTTTCAGCAGTACGCCGTCGGAGAGGTCGAGACGATGATTCTGGCCGCCGCCACAGCGGACCGCATATTTGTCGATAGCACGCAATCCTGGAGCGGTCTTGCGAGTATCGAGAATGCGTGCGTGCGTTCCGGCCACGGCCTCGACGAATTTGCGAGTCAGGGTGGCAATGCCACTCATGCGCTGCAGGAAATTCAGAATCACGCGTTCGCAGGAGAGAATGACGCGCGCATTATGTCTCACGACAGCGACCGACTGGCCTTTGTGCAACCGCACACCATCAAAAATCTCAGGATGCGTGGTGACTTCATAATGGGCCGTCACGGCGCCGTCGAGGGCGGCATAGACGTCGAGAATTCGAGCGACGGAGCCGATGCCAGCCAAAATGCAATCCTGTTTCGAGATGATTGTCGCTGAGGCGCGCTGGTTCGGATCGATGCACGCATAGCTGGTCGCGTCGCGCGTGGCACGGTCCTCGACCAACGCGTTCTCGAGGATTGCGGTAAGGCGTCTTGAGTTCCAGTCCATAAAACAGTGGCTAGTGATTAGTTGTAGTCGCTAGTTACGAACATCCTAATTCTTTCTGCTTGCTCTTCGTCTTCTCCTGCAGCACCAGGAGTTCCTGCCCTCTTCTCCGCAGGCCTTCGACCACTTTCTCGGGGGCCTTGGACAGAAACTGTTCGTTTCCTAATTGCTTCTGATTGTTGGTCAACTCTTTTTCAATCTTATCCAGTTCTTTTTTCAGGCGGTCACATTCGGCCGCTACGTCGATCTTTCTTTCGTAGATCACGTGGACGTCGAAGCGCGCGGTTCCGCGGGAGCCCGCCCGGCTGGCGAGAGAAGTTTCCACGAATGTAATCTTCTCAACGTTCCCCAGCCGTTCGACCGCGCCATGGTTGAGTTCGATCATCGCGCGTATTGCGGGCTCGTGCGCGAATACCTCGATCGGCACCTTCATCTTGGGTTCAACTTTCAATTCAGCGCGCAGATTGCGCACGCTGACAATCAAATCCTGCAGGATCGCCATTTCGGTTTCAGCGGCGAGATCGTACTGTTTTTCATCGGCTTGTGGGTACGGCGCGAGGGCGATCGACTTCAGCGGCGCGTTGCCTTCGTAAATTGCATGCCATATTTCTTCCGTGATGAAGGGCATGACGGGATGCAATAAACGCAGCGAGGAATCGAACAGACTGACGAGATTCGCGCATGCAGCTCGCGCAGCGGTCTCGTCAGTACCTTCCTCGTAATTCAGGCGCGGCTTGATCAATTCCAGGTACCAGTCGCAGAACTCTCCCCAGAAGAAGTCATAGATGCGATTTGCCGCCTCGTGAAAGCGGTAGGTAGCGAGCGCGTCGTTAACGTCAGCGGCTACACGATTGAAACGCGAGAGAATCCAGCGGTCCTCAAGACTGACTGCTTTGAATCCGCTCACTCCCACTGCATGACCGGGGCTGACGGGACTTTGTCCCGGCCGGACAGCCGATGGCGGCTGTCCCCACACAAGTCCCAGCCGATCCACGTTCATGAACATGAATCGGGCGGCGTTCCAGATCTTGTTGGCGAAGGCGCGGTAACCGTCGGTGCGACTCTCACTGAAGGCAATGTCGGTGCCCGGGGCGGCCATCGCGGCGAGAGTAAAGCGCGTCGCATCGGTGCCGAAGCGCTCGATGATCTCCAGCGGATCGATTACGTTTCCCTTAGTCTTCGACATCTTCTGCCGGTCGGCGTCGCGCACAAGTGCGTGAATGTAGACGTGCCGGAAGGGAACGCTGTCGTCCTTCTTGGATCCTTCTCCGCTTGCAGTCTTAATCGCCGCGTCCTGCTCATGTCCCTGCATGAAGTGGCAGCCGAACATGATCATGCGCGCGAGCCAGAAGAAAAGAATGTCAAACCCTGTAATCATCAGCGTGTTCGGATAGAACACGTCGAGATCCCGCGTTTTTTTCGGCCAGCCCAAGGTTGTGAACGGCAACAACCCCGACGAGAACCAGGTATCAAGCACATCGGAAACTTGCTCCAGCTTTGCCCCGCCGCATTTTGCGCACTTCGTGGGAGCTTCGCGGGCAACGATGACTTCCTTGCAGGCTTCGTTCTGGCACGTCCACGCCGGGATGCGATGTCCCCACCAGAGCTGGCGCGAGATGCACCAGTCGTAGATGTTGGTCATCCAGTTCAGATAGATCTGACGGTAGTTTTCGGGGACAATCGTGATCTCGCCGCTTTCAACCGCTGCTTTCGCGCGCTCGGCGAGCGGTTTAATCTTGATAAACCACTGCTCAGACAAGCGGGGCTCGATCACCGTTCCGCACCGATCACACTTGCCGATCGAAAGCGCATAGTCCTTCTCGCTAACCAAGAATCCTTGTTCCTGCAGGTCCGCGAGCACGCGTTTGCGCGCCTGGTAGCGGTCAAGTCCCGCGTACAGACCGGCGTTCTCGTTCATGTGCGCGCGAGCGTCCATGACATTGATCTGAGGCAGGTTGTGGCGCAGGCCAGCCTGGAAATCATTAGGATCGTGCGCAGGTGTGACTTTCACCGCACCTGTGCCGAACTCTGGTTGAGCAAGTTCGTCGGTGATGATGGGGATCTCGCGATTCATCAACGGTACAAGAACTTTTTTCCCGTGGAGATGCGTGTAGCGTTCATCCTTCGCGTTCACCGCGATGGCCGTATCGCCCAGCATCGTCTCCGGCCGCGTGGTCGCGACCGTGATAAATTCATCGGTTCCGATCACGGGATAGCGGATCTCCCAAAGTTTTCCCGCCACATCTTCGTGCTTCACCTCGAGATCGGAGATCGCAGTTTCGTGCCACGGGCACCAGTTGACGATGTAATTCCCGCGATAGATCAATCCCTCTTCGTAGAGGCGGACGAAGACCTCGCGCACGGCGTGCGAAAGATTTTCGTCCATGGTGAAATACTCACGGTCCCAATCGACGGAGGCGCCGAGGCGCTTCATCTGGTCGAGGATCGCGCCGCCGTAGAGCTTCTTCCATTCCCAAACGCGCTCGATAAATTTCTCGCGGCCCATCTCGCGCCGCTTCTTGCCTTCTTTTTCGAGCTGCTTCTCGACCATCATCTGCGTAGCGATGCCGGCGTGGTCGGTGCCGGGCAGCCACAGAGTGATGAATCCGCGCATACGGTGCCAGCGCACGATGATGTCCATCTGCGTCTGGTTGAGCATGTGTCCCATGTGAAGGCGGCCGGTGACGTTCGGCGGGGGCAGCAAAAGAGTGAAGACGGGACGGGTCTCGCCCTCCGGCGGCGTGGGCACGGAGAAGAGTTTTTCCTGGATCCAGTAGTCGGCCCAGCGCGTCTCAATAGCGCCTGGTTCGTAGGCTTTGGGTAGCTCGTGAGGCATAGAAAAGTTCGCACTCAACCGTCAGCATCCATCCAGTCGCACACCGATCAAAAATCAGTTTCGACTGACGGCTGAATGCTGAGTGCTGAGTGCTGCATCGATCTTACAGTCGCGGGAAAAGAAGGGTCAAACGAGGAGAGGGGGATCGATGCGCTGCCACAGAGGGATCAATGCGATTCTTCCTCCCAGGTCTCGGTGTGTTTGCGGATGAGGGCGTAGCATTCGCACGATGCGTCTTCCAGACGAGCGCGATCTTCAATCGTGACCTCGCCCCGGTTGTAGGTGATGAGGCCAGCCTTCTGCAACAAACCGGCGGCTACCGTCACGCTGGAACGTCGGGTGCCCAGCATGTGCGCGAGAAACTCGTGCGTGAGCGGGACGAGATTGCTCTCAAGCCGGTCCTGGCTCATCAGCAACCACCTTGCCAGTCTCTCTTCTACTTCATGTAAGCGATTGCAGGCGGCCAGCTGCGCTCCCTGCATCGACATGACCTGGCTGTATTGCTGCATGCGCCTTGCCAGCATGGGGCATTCGCAGAGCGTTTTCGATAAGGCAGCGGCTGTCATCCGGAAGGCCGAGCCCCCCACCTGAACCACGATCAGCGAGGCGCTGGTTCTTAGGCCCGCCGCGATCGGCAAGCCAGTGCATCCTTCTTTTCCCGTCAAACCCACTTCTACAGTTTTTCCGTCTCTCATGCTATTGAGAACGGATGCCAAGCCGCTGTCCATAAAGTACACATACTTGATCGGCTGTCCGGACTCCTGAAGCACGTCGTGGGTTCGAAGTGGAAGAAAAGTCAGTTGAGAAAAGAGTGAACCGAACTCACCGGGCGGAATTGCAAGCAACAGCTCATTTCGGACAGGATTCCCCTCAATTTGCGGAAGCTTTCTAGAAACAACGGGCAGAATGGATCTGGTTGCCATGACGGCTCCTTGCACAGCGCGAAGGCTGTCTGATTTTTGCAAGGAACCGACGCCCATAGGGCACGGCGGAAAGATGCTAGAAGAGACTAATCCATAGTACGCTCATCGACGACAGTCAAATGTGCGGTAGCGTACACAGTTCGCTGTATGTACCGCTACGGCGCCGGAGCATAGGGTCGAAACACAATCCTTTCCACTCGCCGTCCGTCGACCCTGATACGACGTGGCCTGGGCAGCCTTGCTAAGGATCAAAGAGGCTGCTTGCCGTATTCCATTCTCATCGCCGATGACAATCCAGTCGTGCGCCAAACGTTGCGGACGTGTCTTGAGCGATGCGCCGAGTGGGTCGTGTGTGGCGAGGCGGAAGACGGGATTGAGGCGGTCGAAAAAGCCCGTCAACTTCGGCCAGATCTCGTCATTTTGGATCTGTCCATGCCGGGCATGAATGGTCTGGATGCCGCCCGCACCCTCAAACTTGAGACGCCGTCAGCGCGGCTCTTGATGTTCACGAGCTTCAAGAATCCTAGTTTGGAACGCGAAGCGGTTGCCGCGGGCTGCATCGCCCTGGTCGCAAAATCAGAGATGGGGGTTCTGTTCAGCATGATTCGGCGGATTATGAGTGGCGATAAAGACTGAGTCGAGACTGTGTCGGGCGAGCGGGTGAGATGGGAAATTACTTCTTTTTTCCGAGCTTACGGGAGATTTCCTCTACGATTTTTGGTCGAAGGTCGGCTAAGACGCTATCGATGATGCTGGCAATCGCAGGATCGGATTCGTCAAAGGCGCTAGAATCCTCGGGAGTGTTCTCCGCGCCCGCGGCCACGGCCATGGCGGCGGAGTCATGCGAGTCTGAGACTTTTTCGCTTTGAGAGTGCTCCGACTGCCCGGAGGAGTTTGAGTCGCCGGACTCGCGAATTCGTCTCCAACTCGCCCATGCTGCGGCGGTGGTAGCCGCGATGTCAGATTCCTTCTTGTCCCCGCCGTGCTCGCTCTTTACATCGGATTCGCTGACTGATACGGGTGTCGGATCGGAAGAAGTTGGGTCCGAGGTACTGTTGGCGTGAGGAACTTCACTTACCGCAGGACTCTCGCTCTCCACAGACGCAGGCGCGGCCTCGATCTTCGATTCCTCGACGGGCAATTCTTCGTGAGTTTGTTGTGGTTGAGGTTCGGAGTTTGCTGTCGGGAGAGCTGGCTCTTCCGCTACAGAGACCGGGACCTGCTGCGCGGGAGCGTCGATCGACGGCGCGAACTGCTCGGACCGGGGTGTCGATTCAGATGCTTCCTGGGGCGACGGCTCCGAGTCGGCTGCACGAGCCTCTGGAACATATGAGGATGCTACATGTTCGAACTCTTTTACCGCGGCGCTGATCGTTTCTGTCGCGACACTGGCAACTTCGGTCATCTCCTGCACAGCTTCGGGAGCGACTGTCGCGGGGATGGGGTGAATTATTTCTGATGCTACAGCTTCGGTCGAAATTGCGGGGAGGGCTGCCTCGGTGGATTCGGTTGAAGGATTCGTGGCGATTGACGCCGAGTGACCGCTTTCGGCTGCCGCGAAGGCGGCATAAGCCTGCTGCATTTCCTGCTCGAGAGAAATCCCCTGATCCTCGGGTGCGAGAGCGACGGCAACGGCCGACCAGTGAGACGTACCGCTTCCGGATTCAACTCCCGCAACTGCAGCCATTGTGATAGGTCCGTCCGAGGGCTGAATACTTGCTGTGGCGGCAGGTTCAGCAACGGGCGAATGGTCAATGGAAGCTTCGGCTTTTCCTTCGGGCGACTGCTCCGCGAATGTGGCTACAGCTACTTCTTGAACTGTTTCGACGGCCGGCGCTCGCAGACTCGCTTCCGGGGTCTCGGTCTTGGATTCAGCCGGAGCAGAAGGCGGCACTTCGTCACGCGCTTCCGCTGCCTTGCTCTCAAGAATTGTTCCCTGCACCTGAGCAGCGGCAGCAGCCAGGGCGGCAATCTCTTCGGGGGTTACGTCCTTGGGCAATCCCTCGGGAGCCAATGCGCCGAGGTCGACCCGCTCTTCGTCCTTCGGCTTGGGCGTTTCGTTGGGCCGGTGATGGTCAATTGTGGTTCGCAGATCCTTATTGACCGGGTTATACACGGCCGGATCATCGGGATTCGTTTCGGCTGCGGCTTCCTTCTTTTTCGAGGGAAACGAGATGCGATTCTTCCAACCGGAATCCTCGTCGGCAGCGACGGCTTTGTCACGGCCTTCATCGATGGCGGCATTCGCGCGAGCCAAGCGGCCGGGTTTCGACGCTTCGGCGCGGGGAACGATTTTATCTTCCAGCTTGCTTAGTGCGCTGAGTAATTCGCTGGCTTCGAAGGGCTTAACGATGAACCCGTCGGCGCGGACGCGCTTCGCCTCGTCCGTCTTGAAGGGCTCGAGCTTTCCTACCGTCAAGAGGACTGGGATGCGCGCGGTTTCTGCTACTTCTTTTAGGCGCTGGCAGACCTCAAGCCCGCTGTAGCCGGGCATGTAGACGTCAAGGACGATCAAGTCGGGCCGGTGCTCGCTTATTTTTTTCAGCGCCGCGGAGCCGTTATTAACAGTAATGACTTCATATCCCGCATCCGCGAGGATCTTCCGGCCCATATTTTGGGCGGTCACGCTGTCGTCGGCGAGCAGTATCTTCCTGGCCAAGAGGTTTCCTCTGATGAGGGGAGATATCGCGAAGGTAACCTGACCTTCAACGCAAGTCAATGATCCAGAAGGGAAGTAACAGGTTACTAGTGGTCAGCACCTAGTGCGTGAAGGGAGCCGATGGTAACCCAGATCCGCTCCCTGTTTTTTTCTGAGATTGTGTTTTCAGAAGGGAACGATTTTCTTCAACCCCTTCTTTCTCTTCTTCTTGCTGCTGGAAAGATCCTGGTCGGTAGCCGGAGCGGAATCATCTGCGGTGGCGTTGGCTGAGGAGGACTGCCCGCCCGCAATTTCATTCACTTGCACCGGCGGTGGAAGGGATGGGTCTGCTCCATCCGAGGCCGGTTTCAATTCGTTCGGATCGGCGGGAGCGCTGGGTTTTAGTTCATTGGGATCGGGTCCGCTCGCATTAGGCGTTCCAGAAGCAGCCCCAAAAGGCGATGCGCTGGCCGGATTCGTGCCGGCAGCACCCGCAGCGTCGGCCGCACTCGGCTGGTCGGGCTTCACGATCTCGACAGAGGCGGTCTTTTCCGAAACTCCCGCCGCAGCGAAGGCTTCGCCTCGAACGACATTCGTTGCTGCGACCGGTTCAGGATCCGTCAATGTAGGTTCGCCCTTGTGGGCAGCGGCGGCTACATCGGGACCCTTTTTGATGATGCCCATGAACTTCTGAGCCATCGTCGTTTCGTTCCGGCTGGCGAGTTCTGCTTTATTCTGCGCAACCATGGCTTTGGTCGGTCGCGGAATAGGTTGGTGCAAAGCCGCAAGACGCTTTTTCGCGTCGTCGGAGCGATCCATCATCGGATAGCGAGTCAGAATCTTGTCGTACGCCTCGGAGGCGTGCTTGGTCAGATCACCGATATAGCGAGATTTTGTTTCCTCACGCAGACAGCCCCGAGGCAAATCGTGTGCGTCGCAGGTGGGCGCGCTACGGATGCGAGCGAGCTGTCCCTCATAGTCCTGACCCAAGAGGTAAAGGGCCTCATCGGCACGACTGTAGAGCGGATATTTCTCCACCAGCGATTGCAGGCGGGCGATCGAAGCAGGGTAGGACTGACGCAGATAGTAAAAGCGACCGATTCCGAACTCGCGATCGGCGAGCACTTCCTGCACTTCAAGAAGACGCTGCTTGGCCTCGGGAACCAGTTTACTGTCCGGATATTGCAAGATCACCTTGCGGTATTCGTCTTCCGCGCGCTTCGCATGGGTATAGTCGCGATCCGCTTTTTCCATCTGCTGATAGTGGATGTTGGCG
Organism: uncultured Acidobacteriota bacterium; assembly: GCA_963787685.1. Classification (GTDB taxonomy): domain Bacteria; phylum Acidobacteriota; class Terriglobia; order Terriglobales; family Acidobacteriaceae; genus Sulfotelmatobacter. The sequence goes on along the minus strand of CAWBED010000008.1, from coordinate 186,523 downwards.
ATCTTGAGCTGCGCTTCGGAGGCTTCCGGCATGTTGGGGAAGAAAATCTCGAAGTCGCTGTATTCCTGCTCGGCTTGGGCTAGGGCGGCCGTTCCACCTTCCGCGTACCACGAGTCTCCAACAGCCAGCTTGGCGCGAGCGATAAATTCCGAATCGGGGTAAGTGTTGATGAGCGTCTGAAGGGTGAGGCGCGCGACGTCGAAGCGATTGTGCCGCATGGCGTCCATGGCCTTGTCGAAGAGGACCTTGTCGGGCTGCTTTGAGCCGACGTTAGCCAAAGGATTGACCGACTTTTTATTCGTACAGGCAGCGGTCAACGCCAGCAGCGTCCCAAGCGCGACAAGCAACGAAATTCGACGTGACATTAAGACCTCGAAGGTTTCTTGAGTAGGGCTAGTTGTTTGACCGCCCGTCGAGCGACGCGATTAACGTTTCGGATTGAGTGCGCCCGCCTCTTGACGCGCTCAACTGCGAGCCGAGCTTTAACCAGCAGGACCGGATGCAAGTCCGGTCTCACAAACACTAAACTTTTTGCAGAGCTGCCTCGGTCGCCGCCTTCAGCAGATTCTCGGCGTTGTTCTTTGGATCGCCATTTCCGAACACGGCGTTGCCCGCCACCAAAATTTCTGCACCCGCGCGGACCACATCGGCAACAGTGTCGAGGGCGACCCCGCCATCTACTTCGATGCGGAAGTGCAAGCCTCGCTGCCGGCGAATATCCGCTAAACGCTTCATTTTGTGCAGCGTCGAAGGGATAAATTTCTGCGCTCCGAAGCCCGGATTCACCGACATGACGAGAACATAATCCACAATGTCGAGAACTTCTGAAAGCGTATCCACCGGGGTCGCAGGATTGATCACGACTCCAGCCAGGCAATCGTGACTCTTGATCAGATGCAGCGTGCGATTCAGATGTACGCACGCCTCCTGATGCACCGACATCCAATCCGCTCCCGCGTCAGCAAAGGCCGGGATAAATTCGTCCGCATTTTCGATCATCAAATGGCAATCGAGCGGCAATTTCGTTGCTTTGCGCAGCGACTTTACAACCGGCGGGCCGATTGTGAGATTCGGAACGAAGTGTCCGTCCATGATGTCGACATGAATGACACTCGCGCCACCCTCGGCTGCGGCGCGTACCTGTTCGCCGAGTCGAGCGAAATCAGCCGAGAGAATTGACGGAGCCAGTTCGATCAAACCCGGGTGCCTCAGAACTGAGTTCTTGAAAGAAAATGCTTGCAGAAATTCTAACATGTTGGAGGCGGTGGCGCGGCTGATTGCCGCCGACAAGAGGCCCTAAACTGCGAGGATTTCCGAGCGAGGCAGACTGCGGTGGATCGCCCGGTTTGCATGCGTGTTACCCTCTCCCGCGTGTCTTCATCGTTTCAATTCACTCCCGCTGCGTATTCAGTGACGGCGGTGTTTCTGTGGGGCGCGGCTGATTTTGCTGGAGGGTTCGGATCCAAGCGGGCCAATGCATTTGTTTTGACGGCGTTCTCGCATATCTGCGGCTTTGCTCTGATGCTGGCAATTGCGTCCGCACACACTGGTACGTTTCCTGATCGTGCGAGCATTCTCTGGGCGCTCGCCGCTGGAGCGGTAGGGGGATTCTCGCTGGCTATTTTTTATCGCGCGCTGGCGGCCGGACAAATGGGCCTCACCGCTCCAATCGCCGCGCTATTGGGAGCGGCGATCCCCACCATGGTCGATATCGCTCTTGAAGGCGCGCCGAGCCGATGGTCGATTGCGGGATTCGGCGTCGCGATTTTCGCGATCTGGCTGATCACTCGACCTGAGCCGCAAGCAGAGAATGACGAAGCCGGGCGGCCCAAGGGAGTTGTTACTGCTGCTCTTGCAGGAGTGGGATTCGCGGGATTTTATCTTTGCATTCACCAGGCAACCGGATCGCCGGCATGGCTCGCAGTGGTTTCCCGTGTAGGGTCATTTACTGCCACTGCGGTTGCAGTGTTGGCGACGCGTGCGCCTCTTAGAATCAACCCTTCTAGCGCGGCTTTGGGGATAATGGCTGGCTGCTTCGACATCACGGCAAGCGCACTGTTCATCTTGGCCAGCCAGCGAGGACGTCTCGACGAGGCTGTCGTGATCACCTCGCTCTATCCTGCGGTCACCGTTTTGCTGGCGAGGTTGGTCTTGAAAGAGCACTTCAGCCGGTGGAAGTTCATCGGGCTGCTGGCAGCGCTGGCGGCGGTGCCGATGATCGCGGCTGGATAGGATTGCCTCTAGAATGAGGAACAGCGGGAGCCGACGAATTTACTTCGGTCCAAAATGACCAGATGCCACTCCTCGAAATACAAAATCTGACGAAAGTCTTTCCACACGGCGAGACGCCATTTGGAGGGAAGGCTCGCGGTGGAGTGCGTGCGGTCGATGACGTCTCACTGGACATCAACGCGGGAGAGACTCTGGGGTTGGTCGGAGAATCGGGTTCGGGTAAGAGTACGCTGGGACGGCTGATCCTTCGGCTGATCGAACCAACATCCGGCAGCATCCGTCTTGAGGGACGCGATTTACTCCGGGCGACCGCCGGGGAGATGCGCAGCTTGCGGCGGGATCTTCAAATCATTTTTCAAGACCCGTTCGCATCGCTTGATCCACGGTACCGCGTCGAAGACATCATCGCGGAGCCACTGATCATTCACCGATACGGCTCGGCTGAGGATAGCGGATCAAAGCTTCCAGCCGGTGGAGAATCGAGCATTCAGCAGCGGGTCGCGGAACTTCTGCGCGCAGTTGGACTCGACGAGTCGGCTCGTACTCGTTATCCGCACGAATTTTCCGGCGGACAACGGCAGCGGATTGGGATCGCCCGTGCTCTGGCCTTGCGACCGAAATTCATCGTGTGCGATGAACCGGTGTCGGCACTCGACGTCAGCGTAGGAGCGCAGATCGTGAACCTGCTGGCTCAACTGCAGCGCGATTTCGGCCTCACGTATCTTTTTATTTCGCACTCCATGCCGGTTGTGCGGTATCTTTCAACTCGAATTGCGGTAATGTATCGAGGCAAAATTGTTGAGGTGGGAGACTCCGAGCAAATCGCCGAGCGGCCTGCACACGCCTACACGCGCAGTCTGCTGGAAACGACTCCGAAGTTAATGGTTTGAGTTTCGTTCTCGGATTCCGCCTCGGGCGAGGGGAATCTCTTGCAACCAATGTTGTTTACGCCCACTCTCACTAGACTTTGGGGAACACAAAATCGATGGCAGTAACGAATTCCGCTCCTTACGCACTATCCGTTCCGCAGCCCGCTGTCTCCTTCCGAGACCTAATCGAACTGACCCTTGGATTCTCCGCGATCATGGCCGTCTTGTGGCTGCCGACGCATGAGCAGTTGATTCTTGGCCCGATCGCGCTTCTGGCGCCGCTGGCGTTGGTTCTCTGGCGCAAGCCTGGAATCAGCGAACTTGGATTGGGTTGGAGGGGATTCGTTGCTTCCTTTTGGATTCTGCCGGCTGCAGCGGCGCTAACGATCGCCAGCGTGATGTTGGCACGAAGCGCCGGGACATATCACGCACTCTACAACGGGGACTTTGCGCACGCAGGCGGCTATGTGCTTTGGACGATCTACCAGCAATTCCTGCTGCAGGATTACTTCATGCCTCGCCTGACCCGGTTGCTCGCGAGCGACACTGCGGTGGGCATCGCCGCGGTTTTATTTGCAGTTGCGCACTTGCCGAACCTTCCGCTTGCGCTCGCGACCCTGGTCTGGGGCGGCGTATCGTGCGCGCTATTCCGACGATACCGCAGCGTTTACGTACTCGGGCTTGCGCAAGGAATGCTCGGGCTCTGTTTCGCCGTGTGTATTCCGGAAGCCATGCACCATCACATGCGAGTCGGGTTGGGATATTTTCGGTACAACTCCGGGCAGTGAAAGCAGGGGCCAGGGGCTAGGGATCGGACCGTCTGAATTGCCTGGCGTTTAGTAAAAGACCCGGCTGCGCTCCCTTTAAGACTGACCTCTGATCCCTGGCCCCTGCTTTAAAACCACCACGACCATAACCAATCGACGCAGGTGTGCGTGATTGTCGACGCTGGCACACGCCTCTCGGCGCGCCAGGCTCTTCCGTAGAAGACGCCGGCGATGGTTGCCAGCAAGACGTAGCGCCAGTTGAAGTGCGTGGATCTCTTGTTGAAGTGAGACAGACCGAAAAGCACTGACGCGATTACCAGCGCGGGCAAGCGCCCCATGCGCCTCTCCAGCAGATTCTGGACCCAGGCGCGAAAGAAAAGTTCCTCAGGCACGGCGACGAAGACGAATATCCCTATCCAAGTCAGCGCGGCCTTGCTCACTGTGGGTACGTTGGCGTGCGGATGGATGAAGCCGAGCGCAATCCCCAGCAGGAGCACAGCGGGCGCGAAAAATACCAGCTCGCGCAAGCCGATTTTCCAGTCGCTCCAGCGAAGATGGAAATCGAATCCGGTGCGTTTCAATTGGCGAATGCCAAGGAATGCGTACAGTCCCGCATCCACCAACAGCAGATTCCCCAAACCACGCAGCCCCGCGGGCCAGGCCACGTCAAACCAACGTAAATCGACTGCAAGCCCCAGCGTAAGCAGGATGAGCGCGTCCCGCCAGTTGCCGTGCTGCCCAGGATCGGCCAATGCAGCGCGCATCTCGAGCCATGTCATTGCGACCGGCAGAGCGGAATACAGAGCGACCCACTGCCATTGGAAAATGTGCTGCCATGCCGTGAGGACGATGTAGGGAATGACGAGTACGGCCGGGGCCGCGATGCGCAACGCGCTCGGCCATTTCCCGATCACACGAGCTGCGGGTTCGGCGGCGAATCCAAAGATCACCGCGGGGACAAGCTCAATGATCAGAACAGCGATTACTACCGGCGTCACGTTCGACATCGTCACTATCTTATCCGGAGTTTTTTTCCTCGGGATCAGTGACGGTGCCGACGTGACGCCGGAGTCCCCTCAACCCTGGGAGCCGATTTGCCCTCTCGGCTTGACTTCGCTAACTATCGTTCGGCGTTCAAGTTCGCATTGCCGACTCTCTGCTCATACGGATGGTGAACCGGCTGGGGAGAGTGTTACAGAGACTTGGAGAGATTTTGTACGACCCAAGGCTTGTGCGGACGCCTATCGGCGAATAGAATCTGCTCGAATCATTGCCAGGAGGCACTCATGGCCGCTGCTCCGGTCCTTCCCGTTTCTCCATCGCCCGCTCCCGCACCGCTGTCCGAAGGAGCCCGCATCGTCAACACGTTTATCGCACCGTCGAAGACGTTTACGGATCTTCGGCGCAGCGCGAGTTGGTGGGGGCCTTGGATTTTGATTTCCATATTTTCGCTTCTATTTATCTACGCAATGGGGAAACAAGTTGGGTTCGAACAGATCAGTAAGAATCAAATTGAACATTCCCCCAAGCGAGCAGAGCAGTTCGACAAGGCACCGCCCGACCAGCAGGCCAAACAGCTTGAGCTCTCAAGCAAAATTATCAGCATTTTCGGCTACGGCAGTCCGGTACTGATTTTGTTTTACTTTCTCATTTCGACTGTGGTTCTGTGGGCAACGTTCAAGATTGGAACTGCGGCAGAAACCACGTTCGGGCAGGCATACGCGATCACTATGTATGCAAGCCTGCCCGGTATTATCGGAGCAATTTTAGGAACAATTTCTTTGTTCGCCGGCGTGAACCCTGAAGGATTCGACATTAACAACCCCGTCGGAACGAATCTTGCCTATTATCTCGACGCCGAAACCACCGGCAAGTTTGTGCGCGGCATGGCTTCTTCGGTCGATGTAATCAGCATTTGGACAATCATTCTTATCGGCATCGGATTCGCGTGTACCAGCAAGGTAAAGCGTTCGACTGCCATCATGATTGTCGCCGGGTGGTACTTATTCTTTAAGCTTGTGACTTCGGGGTTGGCAACGCTCTCGTAAAACCAAGCAAGGCGTACGCTTCGAGCCACCAGTTGGGAGTCTCCAGCAAGAAGATGTCCAATGGTGACTTAGCCCGCCATTCCTTCGATTGCATTCACGAGATCAGGTGGAAGTGTCAGTTCCAGGCTGGCGAGGTCTTGCTTCATGTGGTCGGCGGTGGAAGTGCCGGTGATCGGGAGCATTCTAATTGCCCGCGCAAAGGCGAAGACAACCTGAGCCGGAGTCGCATTCAATTTCTTGGCGGCCTCGACGAAAGGCGGATGTTCGAGCACCTCCGGGTTCGCGGTGAGCAAGGAGAATCCCTGATAAATGATTTGGTGTTCGCCGCAGAACGCCCGCACCTCGCGATCCCAACCAAGCCGCGCGAAACATCGGTTCTGCACAAAGGCCGGCATCTCCGCACCAGCCGCCTTCATCTGTTCGAGGTGTTGCAACGAAACATTGCTCACTCCGAGCAGGTGCGTACGTCCAGCGTCGCGTTGCTCCCGCATAGTCTCCCAGACTTCCGTATCAGCCTCGGCCCAGTCATAGTTTGAGGATGGTCCGTGCAAAACATAGCTGTCGACGTGGTCAGTCCCCAGATGCTCAAGCGAACTGGCCAGAGACTGCGCGACCTGTGTGGCGAGCCTTGCTGAGGGATCGTAGGGCAAGCGGTGATCCTGACCACGCTGGTACGTGAACTTGGTCTGGAGAAAGATATCTTCACGCGTGACCACACCTGCGGTGTATGCGGCAGACAGAGCTTCTCCCACTCCAGCCTCGAAATAATGGCGCCGCTGGTTGGCAGTGTCGATGCCACGAAAACCCGCTCGCAGAGCCATTTCAGTCAGCGAGGCGGTGCGGTCTTCCTTCCATGCAGTTCCATAGAGAAAAGGGGGAATTGCGACTTCCGGCATGGCGCCATTGTGACACGAGCGAATGTGGAACTGGACATCGACCTCGGCTGGTGACCGTTTCGTCCCCGCCGGTATATGCTTGAAGCCCCAGGAGGACTTCCGTGAAACGTATTTTTGCAATTGCCAGTTTCTTGATCTGCGCCACCTTCGCTCTGTGTCAAGCTCCCGCCGCCAAGACGCCGGCCGCGCCGCAAGGACCAACCAAGGATCCAGTTGCAACTTCACTCCGAATGCTGCTGCAGCGATCGCAAACCAATACTGTCGGGGCCATTGAAGCCATGCCTGCGGACAAGTTTTCGTACAAGCCCACGCCGGATCAGATCCCCTTTGCGCATCTCGTCGTGCATATTGCGCAGTCGAACGATTTTCTCTGCTCAAAGGCGGCGGACGTTCCTGCTCCCAAGGTCGACGAGCCGAAGGAAACCGATTCCAAGGACCAGTTGCTGGCCGCAGTGAAAGCCTCGTACAGCTTCTGCAGCGATGCTTTGAGCAAGATGGACGACTCGAAGCTGGGCGACAGCGTGGAACTCTTTGGCGGGCGCCAATTTCCGCGCGCGATGGCGGCGTTGGGTCTGGCCAGCGGTTGGGCTGATCACTACGGAGCCGCGGCGATGTATTTGCGGCTCAACGGAATTTTGCCGCCCAGCGCGCAGCCGAAAAAATAAATGTCGGCGTTTGGAACGCTCTTATCGAATTTGTACGAGTTCTTCCGACGGAGCGGACGGGCTGGTCGATCCGGGATTCTGCGGAGCCCTCCAGGAATCGAAGATCGATACCTGGTGCACGCAGGAGACCGTGCAGTTCGGTGCGCAGGATTTCTCCGTCAAATATTCGCGGCGCAGATCTTCACGGGTGTAATTCTCCAGCGGAGTTCCCGGATAGCCGCGTTGCTGCGAGCAGTAGTGGACGAGTCCGTTCTCGCAAATGTAGAGATAGCGGGCTCCAGCACGGCATCGCCAGTCGTTGGGCAAACCTTTGGCGATGTTGTCCTGAAATGCGTTGATCCGGGTAAAGCTGCTTTTTTCGAGCGCTTGCATCTCGTGATAGATGCGGCGCTCTTCGTCGCCTAACGGCTGCAACTGTCCGCTGCCATCGTGGATGATGCCGATGGTCGAGGTGAATCCAAGCTCGACCGCACGTTTTCCGATGACCAGCGCATCCTGCGGATGAGTAATGCCCCCGCCGACTACGGAATTAATATTCACGTGAAAGTCGGCATGCTCGGCTAATAGTTGCAGCTTCTTATCGAGCACCTTCAGGCTTTTCTTCGAGACGTCGTCGGGATTCACGTTATCGATGGAAATCTGCAGCCATTCCAAACCCGCACGGTTGAGACGCTGTATGCGCTCCGGAACCAGCAAGTAGCCGTTGGTGATGAGGCCGGCAATCATGCCGTTGGCGCGAATGCGGCCGATCACATCGTCGAGTTCAGGATGCATCAGCGGCTCGCCGCCTGAGATTGTGACGACGGCGGTGCCCAAGGCGCCCAACTTATCGATCCGCCGGTACATTTCTTCAATCGGCACCGGCTTTGAAAAGTCATCGAACTCGTTGCAATAGGTGCACGCGAGATTGCAGCGCCGCATCGGAATGATGTGCGCGAGCAGAGGATGATCCGTCGAGATCAGTGCGCTGGCTGCCATCTTGGCGCCCCGAAGGTTGCGGTGCAGGGCTTTGGCGCGGCGGCGCAGAGTTGTTAGGGCAGAAGGCATTCGAGTGATAGCTTCTATTACAACACAGGCGCTGGCCTGTTGTACGGGTGGGCAACATCCATCGGCGGAAATTCTGATGCGAACGGCGCTAAATCGGGAGTCGTCAGGCGATCCGTTCGTGTCCGTTTTGTTTCAGCTTTTCCAAAGCAGAATCTACGAATCCTTCCTGGATGAATACGTAGTCTGTGTCGTACGTCGAAATCGCAAAGATCGGGATGTTGTTGCCAGAAAGTGGCTCGATGAACGACAGGAGCACTCCGGTCTGCGAGAAGGGAAATGGCCCTTGGAGTTTGAGGCAGATCCAACGAAGAGGAGCGGTTACATCCTCAGGAACATTTTCGCTAGGGCAAACGATCGAGAGTTCGTCGCCGGTCTGCGTAATCGAGTTGAATTCGCCCTTCGTTGCCCACCGGGGAACCGCAGCGTCTGCTTCCAGGCGGACGATCGCATAAGCGCCGGAAAGCATTCGAAACTTGAGCTTAATTGGTTCTTCCATCCAAGAGTGCTTACCTATCAGCCCTCAATCGCTTTTCGCACCGCGGCACGAGCCAACAATCGCGTGGAATCCAGCGTCGGGAGGGGAGAAGACTCGGGAGTCACGAGCAAAGGAATCTCGGTACATCCGAGTACGACACCGTCACAGCCTTCCTCTTTCAATGTGCGAATGACTTCGACGTAGTAGGCCAGGGACCGCGGCAGGAAGTGGCCATTCACGAGTTCATTGAAGATGATCTCATTGATGCGCTCGCGCTGTTTTGGACCCGGAACGCGGTGCTCGATTCCGGCGGCCTTCAACGCGTCCCGATAAACGGGGCCTTCCATCAAGTAGCGGGTACCAAGCACGGCGAGCCGCTTGTACTGGCGCTGCTGCGCTTCGCTGGCAACTTCGCGCGCAATATGCAACCACGGTCTAGGGGAGCGATGTTCTACAAGATCAAAGACCTGATGAATCGTGTTGTCGGGGCAAATGAGAAAGTCGGCTCCAGCGCGAGCTAGTTTTTCGGCCGAAGCGAGCATGAGTTCAGCCACACCTACCCAGTCTCCGCGATCGATACTTCTCATGTATTGAGCGAGAGAGAAGGAATGAAGGCATACCTCGGGATGGTCATGAGGCCCGAGGGCCTGAGCCCCTTCAAGCGAAATGGTGCGATAGCAGAGCGCGGCCCCTTCGGTGCTGCACGCGACGATGCCAATCTTCAACATCCTGATCGAAAGCCCTCGATTGCTCTTTTCCTCGGCTGAAGTATCAAATTCACGCCATCGTTAAGTTGCGCGAAGAAGCGCACAACCATATTTGTCGGCTTCGAGCCGAAGAAGATCTGCGACAAACACATCCAAGGAAGCCGGCTCAATTCGAAGCACCAAAACTGTGGACTGAGTTACACCTGCGAGCGACTGGTCTGCCTCCATCTTTATCTCGACGTATGCGTGCCCAGCACCGTTAGCACAGAAGAATTGCAGGCTGGTTGCGCCGCCAGCCGTGTCAGGCCCGAATTGTCCGAGGATCACTTCTCGCTTGTCTGTCGGGCTGCGCGGAAACCCTTGGAGTTTCTGCGCAGTCTGTTCTAATTTGCCGATCTCGACATAAGCATCGGCGACACCGCCAAACATGCCGTTCCAGCAAGCGATGCAGATCCGAAGGACATCGGCGTCATGCCAGTTGACCTCGAGTCGAAGACCTTTATCCACCGGACTGTTCACGTCGCAGCTATCTCCGCGTAAGGGCTCGCATCGCGATAGCGCTTCTCAAATTCTTCCCGGGTGCAGATTGTCTTGAGATCGACAACGCGATCGATGGCGAGAATGCCATTGAGGTGATCGATCTCGTGCTGCAACAGTTCGGAAAGGTCGCGATCTTCGCCGGCATGGAATTCGAGAATCTCACCGCGCAGGTTCTGATAGCGGACGGTGATCTCGCGAAAGCGTTCGACTTGCATGAAGATCGAGAGGAAGCTGAGGCAGGCGTCCCAGACAATAATTTTGTCGTCACTGTGCCGGACGATCTCCGGATTAATCATCGGCCATGGTTCCGCATCCGGAAGCTGGATGAAGATGACCCGCTGCAGCACGCCGAGTTGTGGCGCGGCAATGCCGCGTCCGTAACCGGTCTTGGAGCGCCAGTGAACGAGCGTGTCCTTTAGATCCCCAACTAGGTCCGTGATCTCCCTGGAGGTTGCATCCTTGACCGGAGCAGACCTTTCCCGGAGCACAGGATTTCCGAGTTGAAGGATGGGACGAATGGCCACGGATGGATCCGTTTCTCAGCGCGATCAATTAGCGTGCTACCGCAGCATCAAACAAGCTCAGAAGTTCCAGCTTCTTTTCCGCAGGAAGAAATGACGCTTCGAACGAGTTGCGCGCCAATTCGCGCAAGTGCTCGTCGGTGAATCCGAATGTTTCCTGGGCAAGCTGGTACTCGCGACACAGTGTCGTGCCGAACAGCGCCGGATCATCTGTGTTCAACGTGATCATGACGCCCTGATCGAAATAATTCTTTGCAGGATGTTCCGCAGCCGATTTGCAAACTCCGGTGCGGAGATTGCTGGTAATACAGATCTCAACGGGAATCTGCCGATATGCAAGTTCTTCAATTAGATCAGGGTCTTGAGCGGCGCTCAGGCCGTGACCGATGCGTTCGGCGTGCAGGTTGAGCGCTCCCCAGATGGATTCTGGAGATGCGGTCTCTCCAGCGTGCGCCGTCAGCCGCAGTCCGTGATCCTCGGCGTATGCATAGACGCCGCGGAAAAGCTCTGGAGGAGCCTTCTGCTCGTCGCCACCGATTCCAACGCCGACGACGTGCCGGTTCTTGTAGAGGACCGCCAAGTCGAACACTCGCTGTGCGTCTTCAACTCCAAAGTGGCGAGTGGCGTCAAAAATCCAAAGCAAGGAGACGCCGAAATCGCGCGCTCCACGCGTCCGCCCGCGTTCCATTCCGTCAAAGATCGCAGCGAAATCCTGCTTGCGATAAAGGCAGACTCCGACCGCGACGTATACCTCGGCATGCAGAACGTTGTTCTCCTTCAGTTGCTGCATGAGGCGATATGTGACTAACTCGAAGTCGTCCGGCCCGCGCAGGTGTGCGCTGACTTCTTTGAACGCCATCAGGAAACTGGGAAAGTCAGTGTATCGATACAGAGCTTCGGTCTCGGCAAGAGTAGCAGTGTCGCCATGGCGCCGTCGGAGTTCAAGCAACGTGCCCGGTTCGACGGCTCCCTCCAGGTGCAAGTGCAGCTCCGCCTTGGGAAGTTGACGGATAAAAGCATTGGGCGGGCGGTCTGCGGAGACGGACATAATGTCAGATTGTAGATGGCAGACGCGAGATTTGCGAGAGAGCCTCGGACCTTGGTCCCCTGATTTTTTCGTTTACAATCCGTTGTTCTGAGTTGCCCTATGGAGATGCCATGAAGCGATCAGTCGCCCGTCAGTCACTCGGGATTTCGATCTTATTGTTTGCAGCTGTGTCCACGTTCGCCGCGTCGTCCGATCTTGAAGTGAAAACCGCATCCGGAACTGTCGGGGGCAAAGAGGACGGCGCAGTTCACACGTTTCTTGGAATCCCTTACGCAGCGCCGCCTGTAGGTGACCTGCGATGGAAGCCACCCATGCCTGCTGCGAAATGGGATGGGGTCCGCAAAGCGACAGAGTTCGGTCCGCACTGCCAGCAAGGGAGAGTTTACGACGACATGAATTTTCGCGACAGCGGAGGAAGCGAAGATTGTCTGACGCTGAACGTCTGGGTCCCAGCAAAGACTACCTCCAAGAAACTGCCCGTGATGGTTTGGATTTATGGCGGAGGCTTCATGGCCGGAAGCACATCGGAGGCGCGGCAGGACGGCACGCACCTGGCGCAGAAAAACGTAGTCGTCGTTTCGATGAACTACCGCTTGGGCATTTTCGGGTTTTTCGTGCATCCCGAACTGGCAAAAGAGTCTGGGCGAAACTCGGCTGGCAATTACGGGATGATGGATCAATTAGCCGCGTTGCGATGGGTGCACGAAAACATCGCTGCGTTCGGAGGAGATCCGGCGAACGTGACGATTTTCGGTGAGAGCGCGGGATCGTTCTCTGTGAGCGCACAGATGGCCTCTCCATTGGCAAAGGGACTTTTCCAGAAGGCGATTGGCGAGAGTGGGGCCGCATTTCACAGCGGCGGTTTGTCGTTTGATCCGCTCTCGGAGCGCGAAGACAAAGACGCGAAGCTTGTCAGCGAGAAGCTGGGGGTATCGACGTTAGCCGAACTGCGTGCTGTGTCTGCGGAAAAATTGCTTGAGGTTTTTGGCAAGCCTGGGCCTGAGGGAGACCCGTTCGGTCCGGACGTCGACGGCTACTTCCTGCCGGAATCCGTCCCGGCCATTTTCGCTGCGGGTAAGCAGAACGACGTCCCGGTGCTGGCTGGGTGGAACCACGACGAAGGCAGTTTCGACGTTGTGTTCGCCCCGCAAAAGCCCACCGCGGACAGCATGAAGGCAAACGCTGTGAAGGATTTTGGGAACAAGGCTGGAGAATTCTTGCGACTGTATGCGGCTGGCTCGGACGAGCAAACGCTTCGCTCCGCGCAGGATTTCGCAGGTGATAAGTTCATCGCATTCTCCACCTGGGATTGGATGGAAGCGCAGAGTAAGACCGGCAAGCAGCCGATCTACCGTTACCGCTTCGATCTCGGTCCACCGGACGCGAATGCAAACGCTCCGAAGCTGGGGGCGTATCATTCCGCCGAAATTGAGTACGTCTTCGGGCAACTGGATTCGAAGGCGGGAATTCCGTGGCGCGTAGAGGATCACGAGCTTAGCGAAGAGATGCAGAAGTATTGGTCAAACTTCGCCCGCAGCGGAGATCCAAATGGTGCCGGGCTGCCAAAGTGGCCGGTGTATTCGGCAGCGGACGGCTGGCAGGTGATGTTCCTCGACGCGAAGTCGAGTGCGCATAAGGACGACTTGCGAGACAGGTATTTGTTCCTGGCTACGCAGTGGGCGAAGTAACGCGCTTACTTTTTCGCGAACTCGCTTCGATGCCGGCTGTACATGAAGTAAATCGTCAGTCCGATCGCGAGCCATGCAAAGAAGCGCAGCCAGGTCAGAATCGGAAGACCGGACATCAGCAGAACACAAAATAGGACGCTGAGCACCGGTGCAGCGATGCCGCCCGGCGCACGGAATCCGCGGTGCCGACCGGGATCGCGGTAGCGCAGAATGATGACGCCGATCGAGACCAGGGCGAACGCGAAAAGCGTGCCGATGTTAGAAAGATCGGAGAGCGTACCGATGTCCAAGATCCCGGCGGGAATGCCGACGACGAAACCGGCGATCCACGTCGCAGTCGACGGCGTACGAAATCGAGGATGAACTCGCCCGAAGAGTTTCGGCAGTAAGCCATCGCGTGACATGGAGAACCACACGCGGGCCTGACCAAGCTGGAACACCAGCAACGAAGAAATCATCCCCATCATGGCGCCGAAAAGCACGCCCAGTTCGGTCCAGCGCAGCGTGTTGGAGCCGGTGCGTGCCACCAGAGCCTTTAAGCTGTTGGCCACCGGAGCCGCATCGTCGAGCAGGGACTGCCATGGCACGAGTCCGGTGAGCACAATGGCAACCGCAATATAGAGGACCGTACAAACCACCAGGGTTGCAATGATCCCGATGGGCAAATCGCGTTGTGGGTTCTTTGCCTCTTCAGCAGCGGTCGATACGGAATCAAAGCCGATATAGGTAAAGAAAATGATCGAGCCGCCAGTCAGAATGCCGGACCACCCTTGCGGCGCGAAAGGATGCCAGTTTCCTGGAGCCACAAAATGCGCGCCGGCAATCACAAAAGCCAGAATTGCGGCGATCTTGAGAATCACCATGGTGTTGTTGGCTTCGGTGGATTCGCGGATTCCGCGCACGAGAACCACCGTGAGGATCATCACGATCACAAACGCGGGGATGTCGAACCCAAAGTGAAGGCCGGGTGCATACAACACGTTTCCCTTGAGATCGGTGAGACCGCCGGGCAAATAAGCAGGCGAAATCCAACGCAGGGCAGGATGCCATCCGAACCAATCGAACATGCCGACCAGATGCGCGGCAAAACCCACGCTTACGGCCATGTTGCTGACCGCGTATTCAAGAATCAGATCCCAGCCGATGATCCAGGCGATCAACTCTCCCATTGTCGCGTACGTGTAGGTGTACGCGCTTCCAGCGATCGGAATCATCGAGGCGAGTTCTGCGTAGCACAATGCTGTGAAGCCGCAAACGATTGCCACCAGCACCAACGACAGCGCTAATGCCGGACCCGCTCCCGGTCTGCCGAGTGTGGCATGGTGCCGGATCATGTAGTCGAGCAGGGGTGCATTGAGGATCGACGAAGTATCGAACTTCTGGCCGGCGATCGCGGTCCCGATGACCGTAAAAATGCCAGATCCGATCACCGCGCCGATGCCGAGGGCGGTGAGGGAGAGCGGGCCGAGAGTCTTCTTTAACCTGCGCTCAGGATCTTCAGAATCGGTAATCAGCTTGTCGATCGACTTGCAGCAAAAGAGCTGACTGTCAGAGGTGCGCACAACTTCTTTGGAAGGAGGTTGAGTGGTTGTCGGCTGTGACAAAGGGACCGTTTCTCCTCAGCGGCGCAACTAGCAGAGAGCGATTAGGCACTTGGCATTCGCCCGAGATGATTCGGTGTGGAACCGATGGGCTGAACGCCAAGTGCCAAGCGCTGAATGCTGTCTCTACCGCTTCGCCTGGCCGCGGGCCAGTTTCTTGACCTTCGGCTTCTTCGATCCGCGAGGATAGTCGCGGGCCTTCAGAGGCTTTTCAGCTTTGCGCTTTTTGCGCGCGGTGCGTTTGGCTTTCTTGCGTTCATCTTTGCTAAGCGTTGTCGTGTTTGCCATGAATGTATTTATTTATCCTCTTCCAATCAGAAATTGCTGCTCAGAATGGCGGAAACCGATCGGTTGATCCCCAGCATTCAATGTCATCGCTCCACCAGACTGCGCCGTCTTCGTTCGTTTGCACGACGCGCGCGCCCTGTGCAGTCGTGAATTCGATGTAAGGCCAAGTCGCTGAATTCGGCTTCCTCGTCTGGATCGCCTTTGTTACCAGCGTATTCCAAGTTTTGCAATCACGCGCGCCATGGATATAAACGTCGTTTGCCGCATCCAAAGGATTTGCTGTGTAGAAATTGAAAATTTGCAGTCCCTCGGGTTCCAAGTTTCCATCCGAGTTCATCACCTGCAGCTCGATCACGAAGGCCCATACGTCGATGGGCTTTCCAGTTCCAACCTCAGTGTCGTGATGCAATTCCAGTAAAACTGGAGTTCCATCGAGGATCGAAAAGTATTCGCCGCTCGGCGCCGGAGTCGACGGCGGCGACGCCACGGCGGAAGCTGCTGGACGCCGCGTAGTTTGTGCTTTTCTTGCCTGTCCGAAAACATTCTGTGTTAACAGCAAGCCGAAAACGCATCAAAGCGACCTTCACACTCCTCCGCATCCACTCCTCCCAATGTCAGCTTGTTTCAGGGGCGACGTCTTAGTCGCTAGATTTACGCCCGTTCCAGCTGAGCGTACTTTTCCACCAGCTTCTTTAAGCCGAAGCGTGGAAATTGTACCGTAATCTTGGCTTCTTCGCCTTCTCCTTCGCGCTGGTAGACCGTTCCTTCGCCATACTTGGGGTGGCGGACTCGCTGGCCCGGGCGAAATCCGCGCTTACCCGTAGGTTCTTCCACTGGCGTCTTGGGAACAGTGAATTTCTTTCCCCGGCTGGCGAAAAACTCGGCGATGTTCTCGATCGAGTTGTAGGCGCGTGCTGCGGCGGTGACCTTTGAGGTGCGCGCGTTGTCTCGCGGCGAATCGCCGGACCGCCAGGACACGCTCTGGTCCTCGTCTTCGTACGAGTAGTGAGTGCTTTCAGGGTCGCGGTTTCGGGCCGCTGGACGGTCAAAAGAACCCGCTCCCGCGCGAGCCCGCGAGGTTCCCAATTCTTCAATAAGAGGACCAGGCACTTCTTCCAAAAATCGCGAAGGAACGCTCGCTTCGGGGAGGTCGGTTCCGTATCGGCGACGATAGACCGCCCGAGTCAAAACCAACTGATCCATCGCCCGAGTCATGCCCACATAGCAGAGCCGCCGCTCCTCTTCTATATCTTCGGGGACGAGCATGGTCCGAGAGTGGGGGAAAAGTCCTTCTTCCAGCCCGCTGAGAAAGACCAGAGGGAACTCGAGCCCTTTGGCGGCATGCAGGCTCATCAATGTGATCTGCGCCCGTTCGTCATAGTCGTCCGTATCGGCGATCAGGGCAGCGTGATCGAGGAACTGATCGAGTGTCTCGGCGCGGTCGCGCGAATCCATGGCCGCATTGACAAGTTCCCGCAAATTCTCGATGCGCGAAAAGGCTTCGGGCGTATCTTCTTCCTCGAGAAGCTTGATATAGCCGGTCCGGTCGATCAGGAACTTAAGAATGTCCGCGGTGCTGACCGTCGGAATCGGAAATGAACTCGATCCATCGGTCAACTGTGTCGCCAACTCGGAAGGCTGCCCCCCGATCGGCGACTCATCTACTACCTGAGTAGTTTCTGTTTCTGTAGGTTGTTCGCCATCTTCGGCCACCCCGAAGTCGAATGAAAAATTACCGAACTCGGTGGGATCGAAAGCGGTGGCACTTTCGGCATCATTGGCGGAGTCCTCAGCTAAGGCTGCGGGTTCCTGGGTAGCTGACTGCTCTGCTGAAGAGACTCCCCCTGCGGTTTGATCCAGTTGGTCAACGAACGTTCCCGCGATCATCGCCCGGGCGTCTTCTATCAGCTGTAAGAAACTCTTGAGCGATGCGACAGCCCGAGGAGGCAACAATTGCCGCTTGACGGCTTCCCCAACAGCTCCCCACAATGATTTCCCAGTTTCGAGTGCCAAGTGCTCCAGCGTGTCAATCGTGCCCTTGCCGATCCCGCGTGCCGGGGTGTTGATGACTCGCAGCAGCGAGATTGAGTCGTCGGGATTCAGAATCACTTTCAAGTACGAGATCATGTCCTTGATCTCGGCGCGCTCGTAAAACGAGAAGCCTCCGACCACGTGATACTTCAAGCCATAACGACGCATCGCCTCCTCAAACAGACGCGACTGCGAATTTGTGCGGTAGAGGACAGCGGCACGAGGAGTTTCTCCATGCTCCGTGGCTTCCCGAAAGTATTTGGCGATCCGGTCGGCGGCGAAGAGTGCCTCATTTTCTCCATCCGGAGCTTCGTAATAGCCAATCTTCGTGCCTCCCTGGCGCGAGGTCCAAAGATTCTTGCCTTTTCGCCGGACGTTATTGGCGACGACGGCAGATGCAGCCTGCAAAATGTTCTGCGTCGAACGATAGTTCTGTTCGAGGCGGATGATCTTAGCCTCTGGAAAATCTTTTTCGAACTCGAGAATGTTGCGGATGTCGGCGCCGCGCCAGGAATAGATGGATTGATCTTCGTCGCCCACGGCGCAGACATTGTGATGTTCGCCCGCAAGCATGCGCATCAGTTCGTATTGCGGCCGATTCGTGTCCTGATACTCGTCGATCAGCAAATACTGGAAGCGACGGTTGTAATATTCACGTACTTGCGACGCCGATTTCAGAAGACGCACGGCTTCCAGCAGCAGGTCATCGAAGTCGAGAGCGTTGGCTTTGCGAAGTTCTTTGCGATACTCCTCGAACAAATGTGCAATCCGCTCCGTTTTGGGATCGGCTGACTGCAGGTACAGTTCCTGCGGGTCGAGCATATGATTTTTCGCCCACGAGATGCGGGAGAGAACGGTCCGCGGCGTG
The DNA here is from genome assembly GCA_963787685.1 of uncultured Acidobacteriota bacterium. Classification (GTDB taxonomy): domain Bacteria; phylum Acidobacteriota; class Terriglobia; order Terriglobales; family Acidobacteriaceae; genus Sulfotelmatobacter. The sequence continues at coordinate 168,232 of CAWBED010000008.1, read as the reverse complement.
AGTTGCTTGTCGTCGAGGCCGAAGCGCTTCATCAATCCCTTGATCACCGACTGCTGATCGCTTTCGTCGTAGATGACGAAGTTCTTGGTGTGTCCGATTGGCGGCTGACCAGGCGTGGCAGACGGGATGCGAAGCGCCTCGATGTCGCGGCGCAGCATACGCACGCAAAAAGAATGGAAAGTGGAGATCACCGGCTTGGCAATGCTCAAACCGCCTACGAGTTTTTCGACGCGCTCGCCCATCTCGGCGGCGGCCTTGTTGGTGAAGGTCATTGCCAGGATCGACTCGGGCATCACGCCTTTGTGCTCAATCAGATAGGCGATGCGGTAGGTGATGACGCGCGTTTTCCCGCTCCCGGCTCCGGCCAGGATCAACACGGGTCCGTCGGTGGTTTCGACGGCTTCGCGCTGCTGCGGATTCAGTTGGTCAAGAAATGACAATGAGGGAGGTGCTCCGAAAGTTCCAACTTTAATTTTACAGGGGAATTGCGGCGGACGGGACGGAGCGCACCGATGCGATGTCAATTTGATGCATCGAAAAACTCCGGTTCCACGAATGAAGATCGAAATTAGCACAAACAGTCTTCGGCGACCCGCACGTCCGGTATGCGCCAAAAAGAAAAGTCCCGGCCGAAGCCGGGACTTTGATCGTACTTGCGCAACAGACTATGATGCGCGGCGCTGACGGTCCAGATTCTCGTTGTCTTCCTGATTCTGGCCGCCTTTTTTCTGCTGGTTCTGCTGGCCGGGCTGTCCGCTCTGCTGGGCGCCCTCACCGGTCTGGCCCTTTTGACCCTGCTGACCGGACTGGGTACCATGTTGGCCGGATTGCCCGCTCTGTTGTCCACCCTGTTGGCGATTCTTTTCCATATCGTCTGCCATGAATAGTCCTCCCTTTGCGCGTCTCGGCGCACTTGCATGATGTAAGAGCAGCTTTCGTTTAGTTGCTCGAATGTCTCCCCAGGGTTGGGACAAATGGAGGGCTATACCGATTTAGTCACCGGTCTCCGAGATTTGCACTTTCGGAGTGTCCTTGGGTGCGAGTGTCTTCAGCCTCTGCAACTCATCTTGCGTCTTCGTCCACGCGGCAGTATTTTGTTTCGTCTTCACCGGGGCATTGGGATCACTGTAGAACGCCAGAATGTTGTCGCGAAGTTCCGGAGTGATCTGATCGAAATTGTCGTGAGCCAATTGATCTAGAAGATGAGCGTAGGCGTTGTCGGTCAGTCCGTATTCACCGGCGTGAGTCACGCGACCCGTATCGAAGTCGGTGTTCGTAAGAGCGAGATCTTTCTTTTGGACTTCCGCAAGAAGGCCTTTGTAGTTTTCGATGGTGTGGTCGACGCTCGCAATATATAAGTCTTCGGTCTTCTGCGTCGGGATCTTGAAATCCAATGCCTTGAACGGTCCGATCTTCGGCATGAACCTTAGAAAAAACGCCAGAATGCGCGTTCCAGTTCCCGGTCGCCGATAGCCCTTGCCCCACTCGCGATTGTAGTTTGCCCGCGAGAGGTAATAGCGGAACTTGCGAGAATTGAAATTCGGAGTGTCAGCGATAATCTCTTTCTTTCGGGCTATCAGGGCGACTCGTGTCATCTCAGGAAGGACACGGCTGATCGCGCGCCGGAAGGTACCGATCGCGAGATCCTCATTTGAGATCACTTGTGACAGCGGGATACCGTAGGTGTCTTGAAACGCCCTTTCCAGCACAGGCTTGGAAACCTCGAAGCCGACGAAATCGTGATATCGGTCGGAAGTGTAGCGGTTCTTTGCAACCTGAGTTACGTCGAAGCCGAATTCGATTCGGATGTGCGCCTTGGGATTTTCTTCGTAGGTTACTTCCTTGCCAAACTTTTTCCGCAGTTTCGGAAACTCCAGCGCAACCGCCTGATTCACCGTGGGGTGCCCCATATTGTCCGCGGAATAATGGGCGAGCGCTCCGAGCGCGAAGGCGTACTCTTCCAGATTGCTCGATTCGTTGACGAGGTTCACGATGAAGTCACCACTGCGCACGTAGTGGGTCAGATCGCTGAAATATTTGTTGCCGAAAGGGTAATAGCCCATGTCCTGCACGAGCGATCCACCGTAGGCGAAGGCATGCGCTCGTTTGAGATCATCAGCGGTCGAACCTGGGAAGCGTTGGAGCAGCAGCGGCTGAAGATTGTCTTTCCAAGCGAGGTCGACGACTTCTTCGTGCGACAGCACAGAGTAGGAATGGCACAAACCGATTAGCGAGAGGAATACAGCGAAGCGAAGACAAGCCTGACGGGACCAATAGATAGGGGAACGGAATTGCGTCGTTGGGGAATTGGCCTTGTTCATATCGCTCAACGTGACGTCTAGACCTCTACTCCACTACCGGATGCGCGTGCCGCCAAAGGCTAACACGGGCATTCGTTAGTTGCTCAGATTGGCCGAGAGTTGCTTTGCTAGCCCAAGGAGATGGCTTCCCGAGTTCCATACACTGAAGAGATTTTTATTGAGGCCCCTCCTGTGCATCCCTCCGTGCTGTACACAGATTTCCTGGAACGGCTACGAGGTTCGCGTTACAGACATTCCTGTTAAGCGGGATTAACTTTAGAGGGTTATGTGAGTGCAACCGTTCGAATCAGTCGAGGGTCTTGGAGCGAAGCTCCAGGCTTAGGAGGCGCAAATGAGCATCTGGTCGATACTGTTTATCATTCTGTTGATTGCGTGGATTGGCGGTTTTACCGTTTTCCACGTGGCTGGTGGGTTGATTCATCTTCTACTGGTATTCGCAGTGATTTCGCTGATCCTGCACTTTGTCATGGGGAGAAGTGCTGCCTGAAGGGCCCATAATCAGATTGAGCCGTTGATCCAAATGAGCCAGCTTCCCCGCTGGCTCGATGTTCTTGTTACGTCATCGGGCGATATAGCTCGCAGTTGTAATCACTCCCGATTTCGCGGGATCCTCTTGCGAGAGGAATTTTATTTTGCGCACAACCAGGATGGCGCGTTGGTGCTCTAAGCTCTCCAGCGTGCTTCCGTGGTGCCGCGTCTGCCCTTCAGTCGAGCATTTAGCTTTATTTTGATCGAGGCATCTAGTTCAATGAGAGCCGGCTTGCTCCCCGTGAGCGGAATTCTTGCAAGGGGCCGAGTCCAACGGGGATCACCGGCAAGGAGAAAGTCGATGCATAAACACAGTGTCCGTGCAGTATTGTTCGGATTCGTGCTGTTGGTGATGTCGTCTGCTTCATTCGCTCAACTTCGCATTTCCGTCGGTTTCGGTCCGCCGGCGCTGCCGGTGTACGAGCAACCGATTTGCCCGGGCGACGGTTACATCTGGGTTCCAGGCTACTGGGCATGGGGTGACGACTACGATGATTATTACTGGGTTCCGGGAACCTGGGTCATGGCTCCCGAGCCGGAACTCCTCTGGACCCCGCCTTACTGGGCTTGGGCCGATGGAGCCTTTGTTTTTTATGATGGCTACTGGGGACCGCAGGTCGGTTTCTACGGGGGAATTAACTACGGATTCGGATACTTCGGCGACGGATTCGTCGGCGGACGGTGGGACCATGGACACTTCTTCTACAACCGGGCCGTGACGAATATTAACGTGACCGAAATCCACAACGTTTACAACACCACCGTTATTAATAGGACGACGAACAGGATCAGCTATAACGGCGGCAACGGCGGCGTGAATGCGCGGCCCACAGCCCAGGAAGAGGCTGCTGGCCGCGAACGTCATGTACCCCCCGTCGCTGCTCAAATGCAGCATGTGCAGGCGGCGCACACAAACCCCGAGTTCCGCGCATCGACCAATCGCGGCAAGCCACCCGTAGCCGCTACGGCGAGGCCGGCTGAATTCACGGGGCGTGACGCAGTACCGGCTCGCGAAGCAGGAGCTCCGTATAACCCTCCCGCCAATCGAGGGGGAAGTGCACCGAACGCCGGGCACGCTGGCGCTCCGTCGAACGCGGTTCATCCGAACGAATTGCCGCCAATGGAACGTGGGCCGGCTCCGAACACGGGTAACCCTAAACTCGACCAGAAGTACCAGAAACAACAGCAAAAATTGCAACAGAAGCAAGACCAGGAGCGGCAGAAGTTGCAACAACAGCAGGACCGAGAGCATCAACAGATGGCCAAGCAGAACGCTAACGAGGCCAGTAAGCAACAGACGGAACAGAGACACCAGCAGCAGACTCAGCAGCTGCAGCAACGACACGTGCAACAACAACAACAAATGCAACAAAGACAAATGCCGGCTCCGCGGCCTGAAGGCCGACCGCGGTAAGTTCCACCGAAGTATGTTCTCGTACGCGGGGCATCTGCTTAGCCAGCGGGTGCCCCGTTACTTTTCTCAAGCTATCGAGAACTAACGGCAGAGTTCTCTTTGTTCTCGTGATCGATCGTTAGAGAAGGGGAACGCTTTAATTCCGTTCCCGACCGTCGAGTGGGAAAGTTTCCCGCCAGCGTTCGAATCTGCAGAAGTGCTTCCGACAAGTTTGTGCAAACTGAATCCGTGCAAGAGGGACCAACCCGTTCCTGTGCTTTCGAAACGCCGCCCGCAAACCCCCACAGGCCAACAATGATAGCCATGTCAGGAAAGCGAGCTCGCAGGCGCTTACAGAGCGAACGAGACTGGCCTACGGCGAAAGGTGGGAGTGCGGAGACGCAAACGATAGAGCATCCGCCCTCGGCCACCTGCGCCAGCATTTCTTCGACGGATCCGATTGCCAGGCTGGCCGCTCGGTGAAAGCCCTTCTGCCGGAGCAGCTGTGCAAGCATCATTCCGACCAATTCGTCCGCCTCATCTCTTGCGGGAACGCACACCACGCTTGGCATGTCGAACGTCGTATCCGAAAGTGCGGGTTCGCTCTCAGTCCCCTCCGGCGACGCGATCCGCTCTCCCAAGTCGTCGATTAGTTCTCGGGTGGTTTGCGAGATGAATTCACTCGAACGGTCGCCAAGAACATCGGAATGTCGATCTTCTTCAGCCAGACGAAGGGCAGGGATCAATACCGATTGATAAAAATCGTCCAACGTTCTCTCTCGAAGATAGTCGTCGGCAACGTTTCTGGCTTCGTCCTGATCCATGGCCAACAGACGTTGGTAATACATTTCTTCGGGCCGCAGAACGGGTTCATCTCCAAGGAGCACTTCGAGGAAACCGAGCTGCGGAAAGTACCGTCCCGCGAGTATCAAGCACAGGGTTAATGGAGTGGATAGGATCAATCCCACGGGACCCCATAGCGTCGCCCAGAAAACTGCGGCTACCAAAATCGCAAGCGGCGAAATGCCGGTGTATGAACCGTAGAGCCAAGGCTCCACGACATTCGCGACAAGGAGTTCCAAAACGGCGAAAAGAGCAAAGGCGAACAAGCACTGCTTCCAACCTGGAAATACCGCGGCGGCCATCGCCATCGGAAAGGCGGCGGCGATCCATGTGCCGATGTAGGGAACGAAGCGCAGCAGCGCTCCCAATGTGCCCCACAGCAGTGCATGCGGAATTCCGATTACGTACAACCCAATTCCAAACAGCAAACCGTAGCAGCCGTTGACCAGGAGTTGCAGCAGGAGATAGTGACTCAATCGGTCACTGGCCTCCTGCAGTGCCTGGGTCATCACCGTCAGCTGTGCTTTACCGGCGAGGCGGATCAGGCGATTTCGCAAATCTTCCCGGTTGATCAGCATGAACGCCATGAAAATGATCACGAGTCCAGCGGTTTCTATTGGACCAGCCAACGGCCCAAGCAGCGCGCGCAAATCGGCGAGAAGATTCGAAGGCGGAGCTGTCACCTGTACCGGAATCGGGTGACCCGTGCGAGCTGTAGTTTCCTTATTTTTTCCGGAGTCCGCGACGATCGAGGGAGCGGCTGCCAATTCTCGGTTCAGCTCCTGAACCGTATTGGTTGCCTGAACAATGGGAGCACTCTTCCTCGAATGTAACGCGTGGATTTTTTCTTCAAGATTGGATCTGTAATCCTGGATGTGGCTGGTGATTTCCAGCAACTGATCTGCAACTCCCCAGCCGACAGTCGCTGTTATTGCAAAACAGAAGGCGAGAACCAGCAGGACCGATGGCGCTCGGCCCAGATGGATCCTCTGCAGCGCGTTAACGAGCGGTGTTAGCAGGAAGCTGAGAACGAAGGCCAGTGCCAAGGGGATGAGGATATTGCGGCCAAAGTAAAGCATCGCGATCATCGCAGCCACGGCGATAATCAATCCTGATTTAGGCAGAGTATTTGAGTTTGAGGAAATCGGAGGATGGATCAATCGCTACCTCCACTTGAAGTTCTACCGGGCCCGCTGGGCAGGCCGATTTTCCAGCGCTGCCCAGCCGACTCAACAGAGTCGCTCATCCAGCACGCCGCAAGGACACGTCGTCCGCAGGTTCGTCGGCACTCGCCTCTCCCGCGGACGCAATGTCCTGAGCCCCAGTACGCTTCAGGATTTCCTTGGCGCGCTTGGTCCAGTCGGAATTGTCTGAATGAACGGAGAGCAAAATGCCGCCATTCTTAAGTTGGCCTTCGTAACGCTTAGCCTCGTATTCTGGAATTCCCATACCAATAAGACCACCCGCGATTCCTCCAACCGTTCCGGCAACACCGGCTCCGGCCAATGCTGCGACGATGGGACCGGCCGCAATGAACGGACCAATTCCTGGTATCGCCAGAGCGCCGATGCCCATGAGCCAGCCAAGCGCACCACCCAGAACAACGCCCGTTCCGGCGCCGGTCGCGGCACCTTCTGGCGCTTTTGTGTTTTTTTCGTGGGCGAAGTCTCTCGTTCCCGCACTTTCAGGGAACAGCACTGAAATGTCTGTGTTTCTGAAGCCGACGGACTTCAGTTCATCTACTCCAATTTCAACGCTGGTAAGCGAAGGATAGATGCCGAAAACTGCGGTGTTTTTTCCTGCCATGATCAACTCTCCTTAGTTAAAAGCAATTTCTGTTGCGAGTGAGAAATGTTGGTCGGGCTTGCGCTTTTCTATCGTTCACCTTTGAGCAGCGGACGAACGAGGATAGCTGGCAAGAAACCGTCGCCACTATCAGGTCCGGTCTTTAGTTAAAGGCCGGAATATCTGTACGAAGAGATGGGTTTAAAGGAGAGATGCGTAAAGCAAGGAGCCGTCGAGGTGAGCGGCAACAAATTCGTCCGAGTGCGGCTACCCCAGCGGTGATGCGCGCATCCAAACGATGTCGAAAAGGAGACCCCTCTCAATGAAGAAGCCCGTTGTTAATTTCACCACCGTGCTGGCTACAGCCGGCGTTCTGTTTGCAGGGTATGTGTTTTTCACTTCGCTTCCTGACCTGCGTCGGTACATCCGAATCAGCACGATGTAGGAGGGGAGTAGACGATCCGGTTTCGGCCTTACCGGTAAATCTGCCATCGGGCGATCGAGTTTCACATCCCTTTGTTCGCTCGCGATTTCTGCCTTCCCCCAATCCTCGGGATTTGTCCAATCGAGAGTGTTCCTACAGGAAATACCTTAGGGCTTCGTCTAGGGAGTTCTGCTCCAATACGCCGAGTGGCTTCAAGATTTCTTGGGGTTTTTAGGCGCGCCCACTTTGAGGTTACTGATTTTTTCCCTAAAACTGGCTGTGCAGATTGACGATCTGAGTCGATTCGATCGCCGATTAGGGTGAAATCTCGGGAAAAACCCGATCCGATTAGGGAAGCTTCGCGTCGGCGTTAGCGTTGAAGCGGCACCTTCCTTCTTGGGAGAAACGATGAAAAGATCCGTAATGAACGAGCTCACACCGAACGGCGCCGAGTCAGCGCCTGTTCCCAAGAACGGGAAATCCCGGCCCGCAGATGAGTCCCTCGATTTTTCCGTCGTTCTGGCAAGTCTGCAGAGTATGCGGGATGGTGACTTTACCGTGCGGCTTCCGGGGACGTGGGTTGGCCTGGCGGGCAAAGTTGCCGATACCTTCAACGAGATCGTCGCCGCTAATCAGCACATGGCGCAGGAACTCAAGCGCGTGGGACAAGCGGTTGGCAAACAGGGAAAAACTCGCGAGCGTGCCCGATTCCATGAATCCAGAGGCGCCTGGGGCGAGATGGAAGGATCCGTCAATACGCTCGTCGAAGATTTGCTGAGACCTACGGCGGAAGTCACGCGCGCCATCGGCGCGGTGGCACAAGGAGATCTAACGCAGACAGTACGCCTCGACGTGGACGGAAGGCCGCTGGAAGGCGAGTTCCTGCGATCCGCAACGATCGTCAACACGATGATTCAGCAGTTGGGCGTCTTCACGAACGAAGTCACGCGCGTGGCACGCGAGGTCGGCACGGAAGGAAAACTGGGCGGACAGGCGCAAGTGCCGGACGTTGCCGGAACGTGGAAAGATCTCACCGACAACGTCAACCTGATGGCCAGCAACCTGACCGGGCAGGTTCGAAACATTGCGGAAGTCGCGACGGCCGTTGCCAGCGGCGATCTCTCCCGCAAGATCACAGTCGATGTGCGCGGCGAAATCCTGCAGCTAAAAGAAGCCATCAATACGATGGTGGATCAGTTGCGATCGTTCGCTTCGGAAGTTACGCGCGTAGCGCGCGAAGTCGGAACAGACGGAAAACTTGGCGGACAGGCCGTTGTGCCGGGCGTTGCCGGAACCTGGAAAGATCTTACCGACTCAGTGAACGCGATGGCAGGAAACCTGACTGCCCAAGTGCGTAACATCGCCGAAGTCACCACCGCCGTGGCTCGTGGCGATCTTTCTCGAAAAATCACCGTCGACGTGAAGGGGGAAATTCTCGAACTCAAAGACACCATTAATACGATGGTGGACCAGCTCAACGCTTTCGCAGGTGAAGTGACGCGCGTAGCACGTGAAGTCGGTACCGAAGGAAAACTCGGCGGTCAGGCGCAAGTGCCGGGCGTTGGCGGCACATGGAAAGATCTCACGGACAACGTGAACTTCATGGCCAGCAACCTGACGGGCCAGGTGCGAAACATCGCCGAAGTGGCAACTGCTATTGCCAGCGGCGACTTGTCGCGCAAGATCACGGTGGACGTGCGCGGCGAAATTCTGCAGCTCAAAGAGACCCTGAACACGATGGTCGACCAGTTGAACCGGTTCGCGGGCGAAGTGACACGCGTGGCTCGCGAAGTCGGTACGGAAGGTCGTTTGGGTGGACAGGCGAACGTGCCGGGTGTTGCGGGAACTTGGAAAGATCTTACCGACTCGGTGAATTCAATGGCCGGCAACTTGACGGGCCAGGTCCGAAACATCGCGGAAGTAACGACAGCAGTTGCGCGAGGCGACTTGTCACGCAAAATCACTGTCGATGTGAAGGGTGAAATTCTCGAACTTAAGAACACCATCAACACGATGGTCGATCAACTCAATGCGTTCGCCGGTGAGGTTACCCGCGTGGCGCGCGAAGTCGGTACGGAAGGTAAGTTGGGCGGTCAGGCGCAGGTGCCCGGTGTGGCAGGCACTTGGAAAGACCTCACTGATAACGTCAACTTCATGGCCAGCAACTTAACGGGCCAGGTCCGCAACATCGCTGAAGTCGCAACAGCCGTGGCTCGCGGCGACTTGTCGCGCAAGATCACGGTTGACGTCAAAGGTGAAATTCTCGAACTCAAAGACACCATCAATACGATGGTCGACCAGTTACGCTCCTTCGCGTCAGAAGTCACGCGTGTGGCCCGCGAAGTCGGAACGGACGGCAAACTCGGTGGACAAGCGCAGGTCCCAGGTGTCGCCGGAACGTGGAAGGATCTCACGGACTCCGTCAACTCGATGGCGAGTAACCTCACCGGTCAAGTCCGCAACATCGCCGAAGTGGCCACGGCCATTGCGAGCGGCGATTTGTCGAAGAAAATTACGGTGAACGTGAGCGGCGAAATTCTGCTGCTCAAAGAAACCATCAACACGATGGTGGATCAGTTGAACGCCTTCGCGGGAGAAGTGACGCGCGTGGCCCGCGAAGTTGGTACGGAAGGTCGTCTGGGTGGACAGGCTAACGTCCCTGGTGTCGCCGGAACCTGGAAGGATCTCACTGACTCGGTCAATTCGATGGCCGGCAACCTTACCGGCCAGGTGCGAAACATCGCCGAGGTGACGACGGCTGTGGCTCGTGGCGACTTGTCCCGCAAGATCACGGTCGATGTGAAGGGCGAGATTCTCGAGCTCAAGAACACCATCAATACGATGGTGGATCAGCTCAACGCGTTCGCCGGTGAAGTTACCCGCGTGGCTCGCGAAGTAGGAACCGACGGCAAACTCGGCGGACAGGCGCAGGTGCCGGGCGTGGCGGGCACCTGGAAAGATCTCACCGACAACGTGAACTTCATGGCCAGTAACCTCACGGGCCAGGTTCGTAACATTGCTGAAGTAGCAACTGCGATCGCAAATGGCGATCTCTCTAAAAAGATCACTGTCGATGTTCGCGGCGAAATCTTGCAGCTCAAAGAGACGCTGAACACGATGGTCGAGCAGTTACGTTCGTTCGCGGCCGAAGTAACTCGCGTCGCACGCGAAGTAGGCAGCGAAGGCCGACTTGGAGGTCAGGCGAACGTTCCGGGTGTCGCCGGTACGTGGAAAGATCTTACCGACTCTGTGAATGCGATGGCCGGCAACTTGACGGGCCAAGTGCGAAACATTGCCGAGGTGACGACGGCTGTTGCCCGCGGCGACTTGTCCCGCAAAATCACGGTCGATGTGAAGGGCGAAATTCTCGAACTCAAGAACACCATTAATACGATGGTGGATCAGCTCAACGCCTTCGCCGCCGAAGTCACGCGTGTTGCTCGCGAGGTTGGCACCGACGGCAAACTCGGCGGCCAAGCGCAAGTGCCGGGTGTAGCGGGTACGTGGAAGGATCTCACCGACAACGTCAACGTGATGGCGGTGAACCTTACCGAGCAGGTGCGCGGTATTGTGAAGGTCGTCACGGCCGTAGCCAATGGTGACTTGACGCAAAAGCTGACGGTGAACGCCAAGGGCGAAGTTGCAGCGTTGGCGGAAACCATCAACAACATGACGGGAACGCTTGCCACGTTTGCGGATCAGGTGACGACCGTGGCTCGCGAAGTGGGTGTCGAAGGCCGCTTAGGTGGCCAAGCAAACGTGCCCGGCGCTGCGGGAACGTGGAAGGATCTCACGGGCAATGTGAACTTGCTCGCCGACAACCTTACGAACCAGGTCCGAGCGATCGCAGAAGTTGCGACCGCCGTGACAAAAGGCGATCTGACGCGATCCATTCAGGTGGAAGCCAGCGGCGAAGTCGCGGAGTTGAAGGACAACATCAATACGATGATTGATAACCTCCGCCTCACCACGGATCGCAACACGGAACAGGACTGGCTGAAGACAAATCTCGCGCGCTTCACCGGCATGTTGCAAGGACAGCGTGATCTGGCGACAGTGGGTCGTATGTTGCTGTCGGAACTAGCCCCGCTGGTCAACGCCCATCAGGGCGTGATCTACCAGATGGAGACAGAGAATTCGGCTGGCATGGTGTTGTTATCGGCATTCGCGGACGACGGCGAAAACGGGCACTTGCGCAGATTGAAAATTGGCGAAGGCTTGGTGGGGCAGGTGGCCTCGGAAAAACGCCGGATGCTTATTTCGGACCTTCCGGAAAATACAGTACCGATTCGATCGGGCCTGTTCCAGTCCGTACCGCGAAACGTCATCGTTCTCCCAGTCCTTTTCGAAGATCGAGTGAAAGCTGTGATCGAGCTGGCTTCCCTTAGCGCTTTCACGGCTTCGCATTTGGCGTTTCTTGAGCAGTTGACGGCCAGCATCGGCATCGTGCTGAACAGTATTGAAGCAACGATGCAGACCGAAGGCTTGCTGAAGCAGTCGCAGCAATTGGCTGCCGAACTCCAGACGCAACAGAAAGAGCTGCAGCAGACGAACGAGCAGTTGGCGCAAAAAGCTCAACAGCTTGCCGAACAGAACGTCGAAGTGGAACGCAAGAACCAGGAAATCGAGCAAGCTCGCCGCGCTCTTGAAGAGAAGGCAAAAGAGCTCGCTCTCACGTCGAAATACAAGTCTGAGTTCCTCGCCAACATGTCGCATGAGTTGCGAACGCCACTGAACTCGATTCTGGTGCTAGGTCAGCAGCTCAGCGAAAATCCCGACCACAACTTAACGCCCAAGCAGGTCGAATTCGCTCGCACGATTCACGGCGCCGGCACCGATTTGCTCAACCTGATCAGCGACATTCTTGATCTTTCGAAGATCGAGTCGGGAACAGTCTCGGTCGAGGCGGAGGAAGTATTCTTCGCGAATCTGCTCGAAATGGTGGCTCGCCCGTTCCGCCACGAAGCAGAGAACCGCCGGCTGGCTTTCGAGGTGCAAGCAGATCCGCAACTGACACGCAGCCTAGTGACGGACTCCAAGCGTCTCCAGCAAGTCTTGAAGAACTTGTTGTCCAATGCTTTCAAATTTACGGAGCATGGTTCGGTGCGTCTTGCTGTATCCGTGGCGCGCAAAGGATGGAGCGAAGATCACCCGATTCTTGGTGGAGCTGCATCGGTTGTGGCTTTCGAAGTCGCGGATTCAGGAATCGGAATTGCTCCCGACAAACAACGCATCATCTTCGAAGCCTTCCAGCAAGCAGATGCGAGCACCAGCCGGAAGTACGGCGGAACGGGGCTTGGCCTCGCAATCAGCCGCGAACTAGCTAGCTTGCTCGGCGGCGAAATCCAGCTACGCAGTGTCCCGGGCCAGGGCAGCACGTTCACGCTCTACTTGCCTCTGACCTACGTGGGGCCGTCGGCCTCGAAGCTGACACCCTCTGACTGGAAAGCTCCGGCAACGCCGCTGAAACTGTCCAGCATCGTCGTCTCGGAGCATCCCGTTGAGCAGATCGCTGACGACCGCGATAACCTGCAGCCTGAAGATGCCGTGCTGCTGATCGTCGAAGATGATCCGCACTACGCTCGAGTGTTGCGCGATTTGTCGCGGGACAAAGGCTTCAAGGTTCTGGTCGCTCTCCGCGGGGCGGAGGCTCTGGCCCTTGCTCGAGAATTCCATCCCACTGCTGTCTCGCTAGATGTCTTCCTGCCCGACATGTTGGGATGGACGGTGCTGAACCATCTTAAGCAGGATCCTGCGACCCGGCACATTCCCGTGCAAATGCTGACTCTCGATGAGGATCGCCATCACGGACTCGCGCGAGGCGCATTTGCTTTTGTGACCAAGCCTACCAGTCCGGACGATTTGGAATCTGCGTTGTCGCGAATCAAGGAATACGCCGCGCCGCGCCGGAAGCGTTTGTTGATTGTGGAAGACAATCCCGCGGAACAACTAAGCATCCGTGAACTGTTGGGCTACGAGGATATCGATGTTGTCGTGGCTGCGACAGGTGCTGATGCGCTGGAACAAGTCGCGAAGGAATCTTTTGACTGCGTGGTGCTCGATCTGCGGTTACCGGATATGAGCGGGTTCGACATTCTCGAACGCATTCGGGATATCCCCGGTGTGAGTGACCTGCCGGTCGTTGTATTTACAGGCAAGGAGTTGTCACCCGAAGAAGACGCGCGACTGCACACTCTGGCTCGGAGCGTGGTTGTCAAAGGCGTCGAGTCGCCCGAGCGTTTGCTGGATGAGACGGCTCTATTCCTGCACCGGGTGGTCGCAGACCTGCCGAACGAAAAGCAGAAGATGCTCGATCGGCTACACCGTTCGGATGAGGCGCTGGTGGGAAAGAAGGTGCTCGTTGTCGATGACGACATGCGAAACATCTTTGCGCTCAGCAGCGTTCTGGAACGTCGCGGAATGCAGGTCTTGACGGCCGGCACAGGCAGGGAAGCGATCTCCATGCTGGAATCGACGCCAGATGTAGCGATCGTGCTCATGGATATCATGATGCCGGAAATGGATGGCTACGCCACTATGCAGGTCATCCGGCAAAATTCATCATTCCGACGGTTGCCCATCATCGCCCTCACCGCGAAGGCGATGAAAGGAGATCGCGAGAAGTGTTTGGAAGCCGGCGCCTCGGAATATCTGGCGAAGCCGGTGAATACAGAACAATTGTTGTCAGCACTGCGTATGTGGCTCCATCGATGAGCATCGGTGTAAGGATCCCGGAGCCAAATGATCCTGCCGCACGCGGGTCGGGGAAGATTGTCGAAAGGCTGATGAGCGCCGAAGAAAAAGTAAACATCCTGATGGTCGATGACCAGCCGGGCAAGTTGCTCAGCTATGAGGCGATTCTTGCGGACCTGGGAGAGAACCTGATCAAAGCCACCTCTGCCAAGGATGCTCTCGAGAAATTGCTCAAAACGGATGTGGCCGCTGTTCTGATGGACGTCAGCATGCCAGATATCGACGGATTCGAACTGGCTGAGATTATCCGGCAACATCCTCGCTTTCAGAAAACAGCCATCATCTTTGTTTCGGCGGTGCATTTAACGGATTTGGATCGGCTGAAGGGATACCAGCACGGAGCCGTCGACTACCTCTCGGTGCCGATTGTTCCGGAAGTTCTGCGCGCGAAGGTGCGCGTCTTTGCCGAATTGCATCGCAAGAAGCTTCAGCTCGAACGGCTTAACATCGCGCTTGAGCAGCGTGTGGCTGAGCGTACGCAGCAACTTGAGCAGAAAGCTCTGGACTTGCAGAAGCTGAATAACGACCTTGCCCAGAAAAATCAAGAGTTGGATGCGATCGTGCACACGGCGCCGGACATCATCTTTAGCCGGCAGGCCGATGGCAGACGCGATTACATCAGTAGTCGGTTTTACGAGTACACAGGCGCACCGGCAGGGACGGCCATAGGGTTAGGCTGGCTGGAATATGTGCATCCCGAGGACAAACCTCACTCGCTCTCGCGTTGGATGCACTGCGTGCAGTCGGGTGAGGTGTACGAGTCGGAGTACCGCTTGCGGGGAGCCGACTCCGAGTATCGATGGTTTCGCGCGCGCGCCGTGCCCCTGCGAGGTGCCGATGGAGAGATCCTGAAGTGGTATGGAACTTGTTCCGACATCCATGACAGCAAGCTGCTCGAGCAGTCTATTCGTAATAATGCAACTGAATTGGAAAGACTGGTGGATAGCCGAACCTCCGAACTTCGACGCCTTTCCGGCCGGTTGATGACAATGCAGGACGAAGAACGACGCCGCATCGCGCGCGAGATTCATGACGGACTTGGGCAGGAATTGGCGGCGGCCAAGATGATTCTGGATGGAATTCTCGCCAAAGACGCGTCAACATCCGTGCGGCAAGCAGCAGGAGAAACAAGTCAACTCGTGGATCGTGCGATCCAACAGGTCCGTTCTATCTCGCACCTTTTGCATCCGCCGCTGTTGGATGAGGTCGGATTAGTTTCTGCTTTACGCTGGTTCTTGGAGGGGTTGTCGGAGCGCAGCGGTATCGAAGTGCGGTTGGAAGTAGATCCCTCGGACATGGGGCGGTTGAAGTCGGAACTGGAAACGGCTATCTTTCGGATTGTTCAAGAAGCCCTGACAAACATGTTTCGTCACTCGGGAGCGCGCAACGGCATGGTGAGCGTTTTCGACCGAGACGGAAACATTGTGGTCACGGTCCGCGATGATGGGAAAGGCATCTCGGAGCAGGTGATTCAATTGCGGCCCGAAAGTGTGGGCATCGGCATCGGCGGAATGCGGCAGCGCGTCAATGAACTCGGCGGGAAATTGCGGTTGGCGAATGCAAATCCAGGAACCATTGTCGAGGTTGTCATTCCGGCGAGGCGACATGAGCCGCTCAGGGAACCGGTCACCGCTTAAACTCATCCACTAGCAATCTTTCAAGCCGCTCGAAGATGTTCCGCCTTGTTCTCTTTCTCTTTTACTTCCTTCTCGTCCGCTTTGATTTCCACCTGTTCGTGTTTTATGTCGAGTCGGAGACGGTTGTAGATACTCATGTACTGATTGGCGATCCAAACTATTGCAAAGAACGCGATGATATAACCCCGCCAATCAGGGAAAAGAAGTTTGTACCGTGTAACCGAGAGAATGCCCAGGGAGACGTAGTGGCTGAAGCAATACTCGCAGGTGAACAGATAGAAGAATTTTCGGCGAAAGAAGCTTTTTGCAGTCGTGCATTCCTGTTCGCAATATTGTCGCGGCTCGCGGAAGGCTTCTTCGTGAGTTATAGTCCACGAGATACACGCGACCGGAAT
Organism: uncultured Acidobacteriota bacterium; assembly: GCA_963787685.1. GTDB lineage: Bacteria > Acidobacteriota > Terriglobia > Terriglobales > Acidobacteriaceae > Sulfotelmatobacter. The sequence goes on along the minus strand of CAWBED010000008.1, from coordinate 152,153 downwards.
CGCGATTACTAAAAGCCATGCAACCTGCAAGCCCAGTCCCATCATTTGGAGCTTGGATGCGGCGATGACTGAAACCGTCGACGGGACAGTTGGCATTGATCGTAGGGAGAAGCGCCTCTAGAGAAAAATGAAACGCCGACGTAGGTGTTTCGATTGATTGCAGAAACCGCTTCTGCCTCGTAAACTCAACATTTGTATGCGGGCGCGCATGTCCCAAATGGGAGTGACTGCACACGGCAGCCCTCGTCGGGCCTTTGCAGTTTGACCGGCTTGGAAGCTGCCCTTGCTCGCCCGCTTCTTTCTTCCGCCTTTATCAGGTGGATCTTGTGAAAACGAACGGACGGAGTCCTGCGAAAAACGAACGGACGGAGTCCTGCGAAATACGAACGGGCGGTCGATGCGACTGCGTAAGGGTTGTTTTGCGATCCTCGAAATCAGGCGGGACAAGCCGTGCCTAGGCAAATGTAGAAGAGTTCAATCATCCTCGAAGTCTAAGTCGATGGGTGGCTCCCTCATAAGGGAGCCATTTTTCTCTCTCTAAATACCTTCGTCTATCGCACCGCGCTACCACGTCCGAAGTGACCGATCAACGAAACCAGGAACAGCACCAGGAAGACAATGAAAAGTATCTTCGCAATGCCGGCGGAAGCGATGGCGATGCCTGTAAATCCCAGCACCCCAGCAATTAGCGCGACTACCAGGAAGACCAATGCCCAGTACAGCATAAGGTTCCCTCCAATCTGATTTGGACTTGAGTGGAATCCTACCCAACGGCTAAGACTGTGGAAATCCCAGTAAGTGTGTATTTCCAGGAATGCTGTCGTGTACGAATCTGACTTGGCTTTAGAGGCCGAACCACCGGGCTTGGGAAGGAGCAGGTGCCGGTCCGTCCCAGAGGACCGGCACCCGCTTGGGGGGCGTTGTGTCGAGTAGAGATTGCAGACTAGAACTTGGATGCGATCAGTCACAATACCGTGAACCCTGTATGTTTTCTGGCGCCGTCGCCGATTCCCCGTAAGGCCCAAGTCGTGGGTTACAGCCGGGCACGAGGATCATCAGGAAGTTCCTCGCCTCGTTTACTGGCATATCCGGATGGGAGCGTTTTGCTTCGAGGGATAGGGTGGTGGTCGCAGTTTAATCGTCAAACAGCAGGTGCTCACTTGGAGCACAGAAGAAGAGGACAAACAATGAGGCAAATTTCTTCACGGTGGCCGAGATATCTCCTGGTTTTGAGCATTTGTTCTTTGTTCGTTGGCATGAGTTGGTCGGCTGATGACAAGGATGATTCCGACATTGCCAAGCGAATTGATAACTCCGCGAAAGTTCTGGACGAGATCATGGCTACTCCAGACAAAGCGATTCCAGACAAGGTAATGAGCGGCGCCAAGTGCATCGCAGTCATCCCGTCGATGGTGAAAATCGCCGTAGGGTTCGGTGGCAACCACGGCAAAGGCGTTGCCACGTGCCGCACGGAACATGGATGGAGCGCGCCAGCCCCCATCACGATCACCGGTGGCAGTTGGGGATTGCAACTGGGTGGGCAGGCTGTTGACCTTGTCATGGTTGTAATGAACCAGCAAGGAATGGATCACCTACTTTCCAGCAAGTTTAAGCTTGGTGCGGACGCATCTGCCGCGGCGGGTCCTGTGGGTCGCGATGCAGGCGCTGACACTGACATCAAGATGCGATCTGAAGTTTTGACTTACTCCAGGGCACGTGGTCTGTTCGCGGGCGTGGATCTGAGCGGAGCGGCACTCACGCAAGACAAAGACGAAACCCGGTTGCTCTATGGGAAGTTCCAGCCATTCGCCGACATCCTGAGTGGAAAAGTGCGTCCGACCGCGACGAGCGCGCCGTTCCTCGCTGCTGTCCGAAAGTATTCGGCGCAGAGTAAAGCAACAAGCATGAACACTAATTCGGATTCGGTCGGCAACTCGGCAGCAAAGTAGCGCGATTGCACTGCATGAATCGAAGTTTTGAAAAATAAATCGCCGTTGGAAAATGTGACGTACGGAGGGAGACATTATGTACACGATTCTGCTGGTATTGCTGGTTTTGTTGCTTCTTGGCGCATTGCCCACCTGGCCCTACAGCCGATCTTGGGGATATTACCCGAGCGGTGGCTTGGGACTCGTTGTGGTTGTAGTCCTCGTCTTACTGCTAGCTGGGCGGTTGTGACCTCGGGAAGTCAGTGGAAGTTTTTTAATAATCGCGAATGGTGGGAGCAGGATTGCTCCCACCATTTTGTTTTTTCTTCACATCAGATTGCTCGAATTCAATCAACTGCCTCAAAACCCGCAGGTCGCATTCGGGCATCTATTGTTACGAAGAGCTGAACGGTTCCGAGGAATTTTGAGGAGTATTCATGTCGAGCCATCGTAATTCTGCTTACAGTGGTGAGTCCCTGCTAGAGATGCCCGCGCGTGATCTGTCCAGGGTCCGCGGAAGGGAATTCCGCTCACCCGCGAGGGCGCGCTCGACCTTCGCTCAGGCGCCCGACCAAATCTGGGGCAAGTACAACAACTACCGCGCCAACGGCGTTGCTGTTTCTGTGATCGTACATATCGCACTGGTCGGCTTGCTGCTTAGTGGCATTTTCGTTTCACATCAAATCACGCAACGCGAAACGCGACAGACCGTGACACTGATTGCCCCTTCTCCAGATACGTATGCTTTGCCCGCAGCGAAGACGGTTATCAGCGGGGGAGGGGGAGGCGGTGATCATGACGTGCTGCCAGCTCCGAAAGGGCACCTTCCGAAGCCAGCTTTGCAGCAAATCACTCCGCCAGCGATTGTCATGCGGAATGAAAAGCCGAAGCTCGCCGTCGAGCCGACGGTGGTGATGCCGCCAACTGTACATGTGGCGGACAACCACATGCCGACGATCGGTACTAATTCCACCGCAGTGATGCCCGCTGCCCCGCCCTCGAATGGGACGGGCTCTGGTGGAGGTATTGGATCTGGTTCGGGCGGCGGTGTTGGCGTGGGCCACGGGCCCGGAGTTGGAGCAGGAAGTGGTGGCGGCATCGGCGGCGGAGTCTATCGGGTGGGTGGCGGTATCTCGGCTCCTACAGCGATCTCTTCGCCCGATCCCGACTACACAGAAGAAGCCCGCGCAGCAAAAAAGCAGGGTACTTGTGTGTTGTGGCTGATCGTAGATTCGTCCGGCCATCCTCGGGACATTCGAGTTGCGCGTGGACTGGGATTTGGACTCGATGCGAAAGCAATTGACGCTGTGAAGCAATGGCGTTTTCAACCTGCTTTGAAAGATGGAAAGCCGGTCGATGTACAAATCAGCGTAGAAGTAGAGTTCCACCTTTACTAGGGTGTGAATGTCAATCGGTAACTTTCCGCATTTCTGGGCGGCATATCACGTAGTTTCTTTAAAAATTGCCGCCCAAATCCCTTCCGTCATCCTTCAATTGAACCTTAAGAACACGAACCGGAAGTCTTACAGCGTCTCCTGCAAGTGTTTACAGATGTGACCCGATACGACCGCGATTGGTATTTCTCTACTCTGACTAAGTTGTTCGCGAGTACATGCGAAAAAACTTTCGAGTGTTTGAAGGAGACTAACCGTGGCGACCTGTGCGATTCCCGCGACAGAAGCGAATGTCATTGCCTCTACCAGTATCAAAGGCCGTGACGATTCACAGATCAACCTGGTAAAGCGCGCGCAATCCGGCGATGAGCAGGCTTTCGCGACCCTGTTTCAACAACACAAGAACCGCGTTTATTCAGTGTGTCTCCTGATGACAAAAGATGTTGCCGAGGCTGAGGATTTGACCCAAGAAGCCTTTCTACAGGTGTTCCGCACTGTCAGTTCGTTCCGTGGCGATGCTGCATTTTCGACGTGGCTATATCGAGTTGCCGTAAACACCGTGTTGATGAAGTTGCGCCGCCGCAAGTCGCCGCCGACAGTGTCTCTTGATGAACCCGTAAATCCGGAATCCCCCTCGCTTCACCGAGATTTCGGCAAGAACGATCCTGAACTGAGCGGAGTGGTTGACCGCATTGCACTGCGGCGAGCACTGGATGAGTTGCCGGAAGGCTGCCGCACGATTTTCGCCCTCCATGAAGTTGAGGGTTATCAACATCACGAGATCGCCCAGTTGCTCGACTGCTCAATCGGCAACTCGAAATCGCAGCTCCACAAGGCGAAGCTCAAAATGCGCGCTTTGCTGTTCCCAAAGACAAAGATCCGTCGGCGCACAGCAAAGTCCGCGGCTACGATCCTGGCCACTGCGTCCACAAGATAATTTTGATCCGGGCGCATGGGCCCGGGAAGTCCGGGGAGTGGATTCGAGTGGCAAAGGCGATCGTAATAGTGGGGAATGAGAGCGGACCAGTTGAGCTGGGTCCGCCGGCGATGCAGCACGCCGTGTTGGCGAGTATTGATGTACTCGGGGTCTCAGTGGTACGCCGCACGGTAGAGCGCTTATTGCGCGACAGTATCGCAGGTGTTGCCGTTTGCGGCAGTTCTGTGGAGAGCGAAGGTTTTGATGATCATCCAAACCTAACGCTCTTTCCGTCAACTGATCCTTGGGAGGCTGCTGCAGGATTGTTGGCGGGATGGAAGGATGACCTCGATTGCGTCCTCATCATGCGTGTCGGGGCCTATGTTGAGTTTGATCTTGCCGACGCTTTTCGGTTTTGCGGCGAACATTCTCAAGGTGTCGTTCGTGCTTTTGATGACGAGGGTCCTTTGGATCTATGGATCGCACGTCCGGATCGAGTTTCAGAAAATGCGAGCCTGTTCGCTGGATTACAAATGGGCAGGTCGATGTACTACCCCGTGCGTGGTTACGTTAACCGCCTGCGACACCCGAGAGACCTTCGTAGGCTCGTGGTTGACAGTTTCAATTCGCGGTGTCGTCTGCGGCCACAAGGATTTGAAGTCCGCCAGGGAATCTGGATGGGCGAAGGAGCACAAGTAGAGAAAGGCGCGCGCATCGTTTCGCCATCATTCATAGGGCGCGACGTGACAATTGCTGAGCAGTGTCTGGTCACGCGGTGCAGCAACATTGAGCGAGATTCTTTTGTGGATTACGGAACAGTAGTAGAGGACACGTCGATCTTGCCAAATAGCTACGTGGGCATTGGGCTCGATCTGGCCCATTCGGTTGTAGACGGGCAAAGTTTGGTGAATTTGCATCATGGAGTGATGTTGAAAATTGGAGATCCCGTTGTTATGCGACAAAACAAGCCTCTCACCGGAGTGGTCCGCAATTTGTGGTCCGGGCCTGGCTTGGATGGGCCGATTGTGGCTGCCGGAGAACAGAGCGGGAATTAGGGTTCGCTTGGGGGAGTTCGAGATTTTTGAGCAGGTAAAACTTTAAAGGGGTAGGAAAATGCTAACCAGTTGGCCCGTCGTAGTGATGCAGGTACCAGAGCAACTCAACGCCCAGGAAGTCCATTTGTTCATACAGGAAGTCGGGCCACTACTCCAGTCGATCCGTCCGCGACTCGTTCTCGATTGCTCGCAGATTCGCTCCATCGATAGCGCGGGCGTCGAGATGCTGCTGCATTGTCTTGAAGAGGCCCTCAAACGGGACGGCGATCTTAAGCTAGCAACGCTGTCCCCTGAATCGGAAGTGATTCTTGAACTTATGCGAGTGGCGCGCATTTTTGAGACATTTGAGACTTGCGATGAAGCGGTCAAGAGCTTCAACGCTATTCCCGCCGACGCAATTCCTGAGGGCGCTCCCTGGCAGCCGACTGTGTTTGGAGAGATGGAAGCTCTTAAGCAGGCCAGCTAAGGAGGCTCGATGCTTCAGTTCGGACGCTGGTGTTCGTCATTGCTGTGTTGTGCTTTGGCATGCGGTCTACCCTTGGGAATGGCGGCACAAGAAGTACAGCGCCCAACCGGCGCTTTAACCCAGGAATCGGCCAGCCAAGAGAACTCGTCGTCGGTGGCTACGTTGTCTACATCAGCAGAACTGCCGGATAGCCCTGGTTCAGTGCGCGCGCAGTCGCCGGATGTCTCGTCTCCGACGAATTCTTCCCCGCAAACGGGAACCTCATCTATCCAGCAGTCATCGGCGCCTCAGGATCAAACCCCTCAACGTCCAGTAGGAACTGCGGCTGCCGAGGCGCCAAAAGTTAGTGGCATTACTGCCGCTCAACCCGCAGGAATAGCGATCGCTCCGGCAAAACAACGTCGAACTCGCACGATTGTTATTAAAGTAGCAGCAATCATTGCTGCCGGCGCAGCGGTGGGCACGGTGGTTGCGCTCAGTGAAGCGACCTCAAGCAAACCACCGGGAGCGCACTAGAGCGCACACTCCTGCCACTGTGCGGGGCATGTATTGCGGAGCAAATCTACACATGAAACTTGTGAGCTTCTCGGGAATTGATGGAGCCGGCAAGAGCACACAGATCGATGCTCTCCGCACCTTTTTGGAAGAATGCGGGCTAAGATCCAACCTCTACACTTTTTGGGACGATATAGTCGCGTTACGAAACTTGCGCGAGGGAATCAGCTATAACGTGTTTAAAGGGGATCGGGGAGTCGGAAGTCCGGAGGAGCCGATTCAACGGCGCGACAAGAATATAACGTCGTGGTATGTCACTTCACTGCGGTTCCTTCTCTACCTGCTGGACGCTTTTCGTCTGCGACTTGCAGTTGCCCGAATTAAAGGAAACACCGACGTTGCAATTTTTGACCGATATATCTATGACGAGTTGGCTAATCTTCCACTGGATCATTGGGTGATGAGAGTTTATGTCCGCTCGTTATTAAGCCTCGTTCCCAAGCCCGATTTTGCGCTATTGATCGATGCTCAGCCAGAGGCAGCAAGCGCCCGCAAACCTGAATACCCATTGGAATTCGTCCACCGCAATCGGGAGGCTTATTTTGAGATAAGTCGTCTTGCGGGAATGACAATTCTGCCCCCTTCTACGGTCGAGGGAACTGCCGAAACGATCCGCAACTTGATAGACGAGAATTGCTGGCGCGAGAGCGGGAACGCCCCTGAAGTTGACTTGCGGAGCGCTGGCATCCCCAGTACTTCTGTGCGGTAAAGGTAGTTCCGTTTCTTGCTCGCCCCTACAACATCTTCCTGTGAAAGCACATCGAATCTACTGCCGCTTACAAGACGGGAGCCGAATGAAGATTTGTTTGGTAACAACTTTTCCTCCCAGCACCGGAGGATTGAGTGAATATGGATTTCATATTGCTCAAGAGTTACAGCGCAATCCGTTCCTCAATCTCACGGTTCTGGCGGATCAACTCCCGTCTGGGCATCCCGAGTTGGATGGTTTTGCGGTCTTCCGTTGCTGGTCTTTTGATGATCCATACAGTGTCATCCGATTGACGAAAACACTACGCCGCTTAAAGCCGGACGTCGTATGGTTCAATCTGTTGTTCAGTACTTTCGGACGCAATCCCCTCATCGCCTTTAGCGGCTTGATGACTCCTCTGCTGGCAAGGCTTAGCGGTCGCTACACACATGTGACGTTGCATCATCTGATGGACACGGTTGAACTGAAGGATGCGGGAATTCGCCATGAGGGTCTGTATCGAATGGCTGGAGCCGTAGCGACCCGGATGCTTTTGCTGTCGAACTCAGTGTCCGTGCTCATGCCTGGATACCGAAAGATTCTGAATGACAAGTATGGGAGAGATAATGTTCATCTGCGCGCGCACGGTATTCTGACGCGTAGACCGGAATTGCCGGATTTCACGCGGCGGGGAACGCCTCATCGAATTCTCGCGTTCGGAAAATGGGGAACCTACAAGCGCCTTGAACTCATGATCGAAGCCTTCGATCTCCTTCTCGAACAGTTTCCAAATGCAAAGCTTGTCATTGCGGGGGGGACCACCCGCAGGCCGCGGGTTACACGGCATCGATGCAGGAGCGTTGCGCCGGCAATCCCAATATCGAGTTTTGCGGATACGTCCCGGAAGAAGAGCTGGGGGATGTGTTCCAAAGCTCGAGTGTTGCGGTTATGCCGTATTCGTCATCTACAGGTTGCAGTGGGGTTGCGCATCTGGCTTGTGCTTATGGTGTACCCATCGTGTGCGCAGATTTGGCTGACTTCCGGCAAATGGCGCAGGGCGAGGAATTGGCGATCGAGTTTTATCCGCCCGGAGATGCACAAGGCCTTGCAAACTGCCTGGTCGAGTTGCTTGAGAATCTTGAAAAACAGCGCGCGATGGCGGGGCAGAACTTCTCCGCGGCATTACGCATGACGATGCCGAATGTCGTCCAAAAATATCTCCGGCACTTTGAGCTTCAGCAAAGAGTCCAGACTCTCAGACATATTTCGCGGGTTCGGCGCTTGCCGCGATGGATTCCCTCAAAGTCCCTGCTACTGCGCTTGATCACGAGAAATTCCCTCAGTTGGTCGAGGCGTTCCGCATTGTTGCATACGACATGGAACGGCGACGACCAGCCGCTACTTCACAGTAACCACAACGGTCGTGGAAAGTTGAACGGAGCCGGCGTCTCCGTTCACGGTGACGACATAGCTGGTCGGAGTCTGAGTGGACGTGTTGACGGAACTGGCAGTTTTTCCTCCGCACGACAGAGTGCCGAAAACAAATCCAACCACGAGCAACAATCCCACGGCCGTCAGAATCCGTTTCCGGCGAATTTTCCCGATCAGAGCGATCCCGAACAAGCCAAAACTGGAGAAAGTCGCGAAAGAGAGACGCCTTCCTTCGTCTCGATCCGCGGCGACAACGGGCGCCGCAATCACGGTGAGCAAGGAACTGGCACTCTGGGTCCCGGGAGTGACGGACGAGGGAGCGAAAGAGCAAGTTAAACCTGCTGGCAGGCCTGAACACGTCAAACCAACGGCGCTGTTGAACTGTCCCGCGCTAGGCGTAACTGTTACGGTCACCTTGCCCGAGCTACCGGGAGAGATGCTGACAGAACTGGGGCTTGCTCCCAAGCTTAGAGTGCCGCTGGTTGTTGTTCCACCGCAGTTCAGAGAGACTGACACTGCTCCGGAAATCTGATTGGTGATGCTCGGCTTCCCCACAGCCTGAACGTACGCGATGTAATTTCCGTTGCTTATCGAATAACTACACAGATTCAGCGAGGAGGCTCCGGAAGAGGCATCTCCGAGGGACATGAGATTTTGACCGTCGGTGCTGATGTAAGCGGTGTAGTGGTCGATGGTGCTCTCGTTTCCCTGGATTTTCCAATTGAGAGCATTGCCGGATGCTGAAGCAGATATGCTAACGCAGTTATTAATTCCGGATTCGATCTCGGTCGCTTCCTCGTAATCGTTCCACGTGACGAGTTGAAGAGAAGACAACTGCTTTCCGGAGTTGTAAAGGCTGTCGGCTTCGGAAAATGTCTGTAACCACGTTTGGCCGCATTGCTGTCCCATAATGCGGTTTGAGCCCCACGATGCGAGCGAATCATTGAAGCCTTTGTACGCGGCTCCGACGGTCTGCTCACTGCTCAGAGGCATTCCGGCATCGTAGAAGCTTGTGAGATAGCCCATTCCGAAGTCGGTCGTCGTTGGCATTACCCACGAATAGCTTCCTTCACTCAGAACGTGTGAGAAGCCATTGTTGTTCTGAAACAGGAACGCAGGCTGCATGGAAAGATTCGTGATCGCCGCGTCCCAATCGACCGAGTAGGACAGATCGACGTTGAAGTTAGTAACGACTGGCTTTCCCTGCAAAGTCATGTAAGCAGGGGAAGGAAAGTACGTTTGCTGAATATACTGCAGATCATTGACCAGCGCTTGCTGAGGTGTGCAGCCAGAGCATGAATACCATTCGATTGCACCCTGGTCGATCATGATTGCAAAAGTAAACCCTGGGTGACTTTCGGCTTCCGTCATAACCAGTTTCGTGGCTTGATCGATGCTGTTGTTCTGGCCATACCAATCGATGATGACGCCATCGATCCCGCGGCTGATCATGTCGGTAATTTGATTATGGATCTGATTGGGATCTGTCGAGCTGTACCCGACGTTCATGTGGTTCGATCCACCGAACCACAGCAAGAGATGAGCGTAAATCTTGGTGGTCGCTCCCGCATAGAGCAAGGAGTGGACGTCGACCTTGCTCACATTGCCAGCGCCTGAATTGCCGTTCGTCTGATTAACAAAGATGCTGGCGGCGCTTGTATTGTTGGCCATTTGCGCGGCCAATGTAGTTGTGGGTACGACGGGATTTCCCGCCACGGATACACCTGTCAGGGACAGGAATAGGACTGCAACTTGCCAAAATCTGACACACATCTGCCCTCAGGAGCGGAGTTACTGGGGCTTGCTTCTTTCTTGAGTCAGTTCGGGAGGGAGGCGCGCAAGCCTGTAGATTCCTCGGAAACTGCTCTGGGACTTTCTGGGATCGAAAGCAGCTTAGTCGGAACGGATTGCGGTGAACAGGTCACGATAGTTCACTACAGTTTGGCCGGTGGTGCTAGAGGAGGTGGTAATCAGATCAGTCGACGAGTTCTTCTGGAACGGTGGACGGTGGTGGAATAGTTCAAGGACTCGACTCGGAAGCTCGGATCTCATCCGCTCTAAGGATTTTAGAGTTAATGGATCTGCCACGCACAAACCCACATCCCGGCCGAGAACTCATCCAAACTGAACTTTGAATCCTACTCGGGCAATGCGGCGGTTCTGCAATAACCACTCAGGTGCGAACGGCAGTTGCTTTTTGGTGGCGAGCAGTCGGCGAGCTTACTTGTTCTGCGAATCGATCGTTAGGCTGTGGGCGACATAGCGGGAGTCTTCAAAAGTCGCGAGGACTGTAACGTCGGTGCCGGGGTGCAGATTATTATCCGGTGTGACCGATTGGTCAAGATAAACCTCGTATGTTTTATGGTCGGTGGAAGAGTTCAAGGCGAGCAACCCCGACCGTAAATCAATGTGAACAACTTGGCCAGTGAACGTAAATCGAGTTCCCGGAGCGGCAAGAATGGTTACTTCGCGCGCAACATCGTGGCCGCTGCCTTCTGAGTCAAAGGTTACGGCTACCAGCGATCCCGGCTGGAGCGCACTCGCGGATAGCGTCTGCTGTCCCTGCGTGAACCTAGTTGCAGAGCCCAAGCGGACGCGAATCGGCTGAGGGGAGATGCCATCTCGGATGGTCAATTCTCCGTGGTCGTCACGATACTTCAGTACGATGCCCTGAGTTTCACCAGATGCGGCGCCTGATTTTAGGCGAATCGTGCGGGCGAAAACAGTGTCGCCGTCGAGAATCGTGTCCAGATAAACGCGATCACCTTCGTGCAGGTCACCGAGGCTCCCCTCGTGTTTGCCACGAAAAACTTTTGTACGCGGATCAAAGAGCACAGTAGCGTGTCCGCCGCCAAAAACGCTGATGGTGAAACGGTCACGTACACGATCCAGGCGAGAAATGGTTCCGCCAATCAAGGTCGCATTTCTTTGTGGCAGCCGGGGCAGATCGGGCAAGAGGCTGGCGGGATCCACAGTGATCGCAGCCTCCGCGGATGCGTTCGCACTTGCAGTCTTCGCCGGTTCGATGCTTGGCGGTTCCACAACTTCCCCCGATGTGGAGACCATTGTCGATGGAGCTGGCACGGGCGACTGGGCTGACACTATGACGTTGCAAAGCAAAGTGCTGACGAAGGCACTCGTCAAACAGGCAATAATTCGCGAATTAAATAGAAATTTCACGCGCTGCTTGGATGCCGATTTCGCCTGGAGAGGTAGCCCATATTTCGATGAACACGCCCCGTGACGGAGCCATCTGCGGCAAACAAAAGGACTTCAGTTGCATCCAAAGACAGTGCGATTACGCCATATTTTAGCGACTAAAGGCAGAGTTATGCATTCGAAATCCTGGTTTTCAGTCGGAGTTATCGCGATTGCGGCGGCAACAGCACTCGGCGTCCCTCGGAGCGCCCACGCGGGAGACATAAAGATCACGATCCCGCGGCGAAGCATTGTCACGCCCGTGCAACGATTAAATCGTGAAGGCGTCGAGGCAGTCCGCAAACACAATCTCAAGAAAGCCGAGGAGCTGTTTTACAAAGCGTACCTATTCGATCCGGACGATTCATTCACTCTCAATAATCTTGGGTACATTTCCGAGTTGCAGGGACAGATTGAGCGTGCGGAGCGCTTCTACGCATTGGCTGCCGAAGAACCGAGCGACGCAGTCGTCGATCGAGCCAGCGCGCGGGAAGCACAGGGGCGGCCTATGAAAGATGCGGTGGCCGTTGCCACCGGTCCTATCCAGACTAATCACGCGAACGTGGAAGCAGTGCGTTTGCTGGCTCAAGGAAGAGCCGCGGAGGCCGATGTACTGTTGGAAGCTGCCCTGAAGAATGACCCGCACAATCTGTATACGCTAAACAATCTGGGCGCCGCGAAGGAAATGGAAGGCGAGCAGGAAGAGGCACTTCGACTCTTTGACGAGGCCTCGAATGGCGCACCGGGTGTGACGGCTGTCGTTACGGCGGACCGATCTTGGCGGGGCCGCCCAGTCAGCAAGATGGCGCAGGAAAATGCAAAGGCTTTACGTGATCATCTGGCGCGCCGGCAAGATGTGACGGAGCAAGTCGCGGAGCTGAATTTGCGAGGTGTATCGGCCGTGAACCGAAACGATCTTCGGTCGGCAGAAGCGGATTTTCGCAAGGCCTACGCCCTCGATCCGAACAATGCTTTCGCGATGAATAACATCGGCTACGTCGCGGAATTGGGGGGCGACCGGGAGACTGCAGAATTCTTTTATGAACGCGCTCGCCAATCGATCGGAGCATCGACAACAGTCGGAGTCGCGACTCGCTCCACCGCTGAAGGCAAAAAGCTGAATTCTGTTGCAGACAGCAACGACACCGAAGTAGAGGCTAAAGTTACACAACAACGCAATGCTCTAAGGCAGGAGAATGAACCGGTGGTGCTTCGCCGCCGTGATAATAGCCCGGTCCAAGAGTCGACTCAGCCGCCGTCTCCGTCAAATAATAGCGTGCGACCGCAGTAAGCGTTGCTTACGAATCAAGTTCGGCGAAACGACCGATATCTGATTCCGGATCGTAGAAGACGTGTCGAAGAAGATTCGTCAGGTAGCGCGACACTGTATTTACATTCGTGCGATACCAGCAGCAACGGGTCATCGCGGGCGATAGACCACAGATAAACTGAAAACTCTCTAGCGTTGAAGGAGGTTGAGCAAGCATCCCCGCCGCCATGCGATGGTTCCCATCAAGGATAGTCAAAGGGCTTTCGGCGTCCACTCCAATCAACAAAACGGTCGGGTTCACCCGTCCTGCTTGGACGGGATCGCTCAGGCGTTGAAGTTTTTGAAAGAACTCGTCGTCGGGTGATTCCTGCCACTTGAGCCGTAAGCACTCGACCATGTCCGTCAAGTAGAAGCTTCCTTCGGCGACGCGTCTCCACTGCGCTCTTGGAAAGAAACGAATCCTCTCTAGATCCTTGCGATTCAATTCAACCTTGAACCACGCAGTATCCTCGGGCAATTCTCTCCACATTGCGCCCCTGCGAAGAAACAGGAGGGCCCGGCGCAGTGCATTCTCGCGATGATTCTCAAGGTTGGGTTCGTTCACGATGCGTCCGAACTCCTGCCGGTACTCCTCGAACTCAGGATGATGAAACTCGCTCCGCAGGAATTCGGAGATGACCTCATAATCACTCATGGACCGCATGATACGAAGACTTGAGTAAGTACGATGGTCCACAGGCGCAATCTCGCGGTGTAGTAGTGGCAGCGCCACCATCACAAACAGAATTACCATGAGAATCAACTGCACGAAGATGACTTGGCGCAGGGACGTATGAAAAAGACAGATTCCGATCACCAGGGCTCCGCTAAAGGCCAATTGAACCCAACTCGTATTAGCGATCTTGCGCGACATCTCATAGGTGATCATGACCGAACTCAACGAGTAGATTCCGGTGGTGACGGCGTACAGAATTAACAGGGCAGCGAGGCCTCCGAAGTTCTGCAGTGCGAAGTGCGAACCAAAGAGTGTCCGCCATAAGAAGCTAGGGATCGCCCAGAGACCCAGGATCAAGACGGACAAGATCAAGAAGACCAGGAACAGGGACATAAAGAGTACCGGCCTGGCTTCCCGATCGCTCGAACGTGCCGCCGCCGAGACCGGGAACATTGTGTTTACGACAGACCATGCGCACATGTTGACCAGTCGCCCGACGAGAGAAACCGCTGCATAGATTCCAGCCTGCTCTGGGGCGAAGAAGTGCTTAACCAACACGATGTCAAAATTGTTGATAACAACCTGGCCCGAGAAAAATACAATCGCCTGAAGGCCCTCTCCGGCGGAAATCGAAATCGCCGAAGTGCGAAGAGACTCCAATCCTGGGCTTGGCTTCGCGAGGAAATAGGAGGCGACGACCGCAACGACACTGGCTAAGACCGCCCCTTTGACACCCAGTCCAATCTTAATGAGCAGGTAGGCGCCTCCAAGCCTGGCTACCCCTTCAAGCATGAAGTTGATGGCAAGAGCGCGAAAAGCATGAATGCCCTGGATGTATCCGCGGCGCACTCCCAACGGAATATAAAAAGCTGTGCCCAAGGCGAGCAGGGAAATCAATACAGGGTCTGGAAGATTGAGATACGCGGTGATGATGTGATTGAAGAGAAATAAACAGATACCAATGCTGATGCCGGCGAGCCATGCCCTCAAATGTAACGCCGCGAAAATCGAAGCCTTCTCTTCCACTGTCTTGGAAGTGGCCACGTATTTCGCGCAAACAACCTGGAATGAAAGCGTGATCGCAGACGCCAGCATTAACAGCGTGTAAACAGCAGTGGCGTGCGCAAAGCCTGTTGGGCCTAATAATCGTGCCGTCGCGACGTTGTAGACAAGATTGGTGACTCCAACTAGTCCGGACCCGGCCAGGAGGGTAAGTGAACCGCCAAGCAATTTCTGGCGTAGCGCCTTCGCCTGCGTTCTGGACGGGGTGCCGGAGAAATCATCAGAGGAGTCCTGGATTCGAGTTTTCCCGATGAGCGTCATGCGGCGACAGCAACCGTCCTAGAACAACGAGAAATGCACAATGGGCAGAAAGGTGTTTTTGCCGGAGGAACCGGGAAAGTCATAGAACGTCTGTTGTTGCACTCCAACGGAGAAGCGCATCGGGAATGCCACGGGAACTTCGCCTAGATCTCCTCTTACATTGCCATGCAGCGGACGAACGTAGGAAACCAATAGCTGGCTCTGAACATTGTCGTAAGCGTGGTAGCCCGAACCCCGCGACAAAATGAACGAGCCTTGAACGCTCCAGCGGGGAGTGGCACGAAAATCAAATCGTCCACCTGGAAGGAGCGCCTGCGCAATCGCATATTGCGTGTTTTGGACGCGCCACGATCGCAAATCCTCTGCGAGCGCTGCCGCGGTCAGTCGTCGGCCGAATTTATGCTGCAGCCCTGCGTAGGTTGTCGTGTTGAAATACTCTTCAATGATGGGGCGAAACAGCAGGTCGCGCGCCGAATATCCTGTGATTAACGAAGTGTTGCCCCAAGGGCGTCCAACTGTGAATTCGACGTTGGCGAACAAATCGCGCGAGTGCAAATTCTGGTCGATGAATGGCCCCGTCTCCCGTTGCGCACTGCCAGTCATCGAGATCCAGTTAAAGAAGGAACTTGTGTACACGTAAAGAAATTGGCGAAACAGGTTCTGACTCATGAACACCGGAGAGACGGTGTCGCGCCGAACCGTAAATTGCAGTCCGCCATCGAAAGTGATCGAGTTCGCACCCAGATGGAGAATCGGGTTAATGCCGCCGTTCAGAATCGTGTCATAGGTATTGCGATCTTGAACCACACCAACACTGGGATAGAGCAATCGTCCGGTTGTCATTGCCTCACCGACAAAGCCCGTGATCGCTGGAAGATTTCCAATGTGAACTCGATAGTTGGACTCCGCGAGGCTCTGAAACGAATGACGCGGTGGCGGCAGCAGCGCCGGATTGGTTACGTGAAGAATTTTCGCGTCCAGCGCGTAAACGTTGATGTCTTCGAGCACGGGAGCAAAAGTCGCTTCAGGCACAAGGCTGACCTTATCGTTGATGATCTGGCGGCCTTCCTGATCGGCTGCGGCATATTGAGAGGTCTCTGCGATGCCTTGATCTTCCTGGCCTGCAACCGTGCTGGCTTGGGCGAAATTGGCAAGGGAGTGCAACGGATCTTGCCGCTGGCGATAAAGGTTGGCCGAAGCCATCATGTAATCGTAGTCGTCGCGGAAGTCATCGGCCGGACCGAGACTAGAGAGCGCCGCTCCGGCTTTGCCCGTGTTCCCTTCGGCCAAGTAGGTATTCGTTAACCCAATGGCGACCGTCCGGTTGTTAGCGCCAGCCAACTGAGCTTTGTTGAAATATGTTTCGGCGAGATCGAAGTCGTGCATCGCAAGGAAAAGACCCGCCGCCTGGGCGAAATCGTCCCCTGTCACCGGAGAGTCAGGGAAAAGACGAGCCTCGGCGAAACCGAGCGCAATCTGCCGTTGAGCCTCGTCATAATGACCCTGCCGCAAGAAGATTTCGGCTATAGCCAGGCGGACCCCGATCCGGTCGCCGCCGGGAACCTCGAGAGCCCGCGAGAATCGCTGCATGGCTGCGTTTCGATCACCCAAAGTCAAGAGCGCATCGCCGGTGGCTGTGAGAACCTCGATACGGTTTCCGCCAAGCCGTTCCGCTGACTGAATGTCGGTCATTGCGGCTTCGCGGTTTCCCTGTTTCGCATGTACCTGCGCCAACAGCGCATAAATGGACGCGTCGTCAGGCGAGAGGGCGCGAGCAGCGCTTAGCGCAGAGATTGCTTCCGCATAGTGATGCATACGATAGAGCACGTCGGCATACGCGAGTTCTGTCGTCAAATCTTTCGAGTCTTCGGTGAGCGCAGTCCGATATTCGGTCGCGGCGTGGGGGAAATCCTGCTCCTGACGAAACGCTTCAGCGCGCGCCAGGTGCCAAGTATGCGATTTACCGAGAATTTTCTCCGCCGCGTCCAGCTGCGCCAGGGCCGGCTTGGGGCGGTGTAACTGCAGATCGGCGTATGCTAAGCCGAGATGGGCTTCGCCGTACGACGGCTGCAGTTGCAATGCCGTTCGAAAATCCTCAGATGCCTTTCCTGCTTCACGAAGATCGTTTAACACAAAGCCACGGTTCACGTATCCCGTCGCCATCTTCGGATCGCGCTCGAGCGCCAGCGTGAAATTCTTGAGTGCAAGGTTCAGCTCGCCATTGTGCGCGTACACGTTCCCAGCGATGAGCGGGAGATCCTTATCCTTCTGCAATATCGGCTCATACTTGTTCACTAACGCAATGGCATCGTCATACCGACCTAAGTAGTACAGATCGTAAGCGAGGTAGACGACCCCTTCGCGGTCGTTAGGAAGTTTGGCAATCACGCTGTATCCAAGTTTTGCAGATTCTGCGTACTGACCCTTGAACGTCAGGTAGCGTTCTCGCTCCCGCTGGACTTGGGGACTCGCCTCAGTTTTTGAACTGGATCTCTCAAGCCAGCGCTGAGCCAAATTGAGGTCGTGGGACTCCAAGGCCGCGTTTGCTCCGCCGGCGATGATGAGGGCGTTATTGGGCATTCGCTGGTAAGCGTTCTCGTAATTTGTCTCCGCGGACTTGAAGTTTGCCTCTGCCGTATACAAGTCGCCTAATGCGAGATAAGGCGCGAAATCCTTCGGGTGCGCTGCCACCGCACGCGAAAAGTAGGTTTCAGCAAGCTTAGTGTCCCCAGCGTCCCGCGCCAGGTAACCAAGAGCAGAAAGCGCCTGTCGATTGTTGTGGTCCAAATCGAGAAGTTTGGTGAAAGTGTCCCGGGCCGCATCCTTCTGCCCCAACTTCCATTGAAGAGTGCCAAAATTCATCAGCGAATTTACATTCCCTGGGGAGAGGCTTAGCGCTTCCTTGAGATCGCGGTTTGCGCCGTCAAGATCTCCCAACGCAGATTCAACCGCGGCGCGAAGACGCAACATTTCCGGCCGCGCGGAGTCAGGTACTTGAACTTGTCGAATCGCGGCGGTCGCCGACTGCAGTTCCTCTTTGGCCTTCGCGGGGTCGTCCTGCCGGACATACACTTCGTAAAGATTGAGTCGAAGTTCGATCGGATAAAGAGAACCCTCGGGAACGTGGGCCGGAAGATTATCCAGCGCGAGCTTATATTCGATCTCAGCCTCCGGAAATACGGTCCTCGGAGTCTGCTAATCCTGCCAAGATGGCGTGCAGACGGTAGTTGTTAGCGTCGATCTTTCGGACGGCGTCTAGAAAAGGCTGAGCTTCATCAGGGCGTCCAATATTAATCCACGCCTGTGCTGCGCTCAGATCCAGACCGATGTTCCCTTTTGCGGCCTTTGCCAGGCTCGAATAAAGTGTGGCAGCTTCCTGCTGCTTACCTGCGAGTCCGTAGGTGTACGCAAGCTCCGCTTGGGTATCGGCGGTCTTAACTGGAATGGACTGCAGCGTCGCAATCGCCTCGTCGTACTTTCCCTGATCGCGATATTGTCCGGCTACTGCGCGAAGGACTTCTGGATCTTTTGGAGAACGGCTTTTCGCGCGATTCAAATAGCGCGCAGATTCATCGGGTTGACCCAGACGCTCATAGGCATGCGCAATCAATAAATCGTTATGCGCGGATGGCTGTAACGTCTCGGCTCGCTCAAGCAAACCCAAAGATGCTTTCGGATCCGTGCTGAGCAGCAGTTCTCCCGCCAGTTGGAGACTGTTCGAATCTTTTGGATTCGCTTCCACGACCTTTTGCAGAAGTTGCTCTGCTTCTTGATCGCGGCCCATTCGGGCGTAAGTTTGAGCTAGGCCGGCGAGCCCGCGCACCGAATTCGGTTGCTGCTTTAACCCTCGATTGTAGGAGTCGACTGAAAGCTGGTAGCGCTCATTAAGCCGGGCGGCATATCCCAACAGAAACCAAAGTTCAGGGTTTTGCGGAGCGGACTTTGCGGCTTGCTGTGCGTAGTTGACCGCGGCAGCGTAGTCGTTCCTCTTTAACGCGTCCTGTGCGGCACGCGCCTGCCGTGCGACATCAATGCCTGATCCCCAACTGAAGTCGGTTCCACCTTGAGTCGAGGTCCCCTGCCCATTTTGCTGGGACTGCGGCGATGAACTGCCGACGTCATAAGTTTGGCTGTTCGCGCTTCCTGCGAGGCCAAGAACCATGACAAGGCAAAAGCTCGTGAGCGGAATCCGGCTTTTCACTTGATCACCACGCTTTTAAGAATCGTTTGAGGTCCTACATACAAAGAACCTCGCTCATGGGGAAACCCATGCGGCTTTTCTCAGATGCCACCTCGACACTCAAGTTTGCTTTCTTGATTGGGGGATAGATACGACGGGGGTTAGCGCTCGAGGATTGGCGTAAACCCTGAGCCTGCTTTCGGAATCTTAGAAGATCGCTAGGGCACAGGAGTGTGCGTTTGCATGAACCCACAAGAAAGCTACTCTCGTCCAATTCCGCTATTGGCGATCGTGCTGGTTGCCTTCGCGGTTCATGGGCCTTTGTTGCTCATGCAACTTCCCTCTGGGTCGTTCGACACGAACTTCCACATCTTCTTGGCCTCGCATTACGCCCACCATTGGTTCAATCCGTGGAATGAAAAGTGGTTTGCCGGTTTTTCGCAAACGACCTACCCACCTCTTACGCACCAATGGATCGCGCTCGTCTCGACCGTCTCCGGGCTCAAGATGGGCTACATGCTCGTGCAGTTAATCGCGGTCCTTCTGCTTCCGGTGGGCGTATACCGATTCGCGAAAATCTGGGTTGAGGATCGCGCGGCTTGTTACGCAGCGCTGGGAAGTATTTTCCTGGGCGCTCTCGCATTTCTCGTGTACCAAGCGGGACAGTTAGCCACGGTGGCGTCGGCCGCCCTTTATCTGAACGCGTTGCCCTACTTCTATGAGTGGTCGACGGAGTCGTCCGGTAGAGCACTGATCAAAGGCATCGCGGTCAGTTTGGCCGCGGCTGCCGCTCACCACGTCACTTTGATATTCGGCACGGTGTTGTTCGCAGGGCCGGTTCTTTGGGTTGCATGCCTCGACGCTCACCATGGACGCGCGAGGGGTTCCGTGGCTGCGGTGTTCTCGCGAGCTATTCTGTTTGCGGCCTTAGTTGGAATTGGCGTTGGCATCGTGTTGTTGCCGTACTGGATGACGTTGCTTCAACATCCAATCCATCAGATTCCGATTCCGCACGACAGCCGGTCGAATTTCTTATTGAACTCCATCACCGGAATTAACTATTTCGTAGTTCCTTACGGCGCTTTGATTTTGGCGCTGCCATTCGTAGTTATTCGCGGTGCTTCGACGCCTCGGCTGCGGCCGCTCCTGATTGGGTTCTGGCTAACCCTGATCTTCGGTCTGGGTGGCACTACTCCCTTGCCGCGGTGGTTGCTTGGCCGGGCGTTTGAGATTCTCACCTTTGAGCGGTTCACGTTCTGGGCGACGTTGATGGTCATGCCCATCGTTGGGTTGCTCGCTGCGGAACTGCTCGATCGCTTCCAGGCGAAAGCAGCGGTGGCTCTGTCGTTAGCGGCCGTGGCGACGATCGGCGCGGCGCTCGCTTGGCTGACGGCCAACCCCTACCGTCCCGCTGCGGCGATCAATGTTGATCCCGTTATCGCGTTCCTCAACCGAGATGGACACGATTCCTATCGCTACTTAACGTTGGGGTTCGGCAGCGAACTCGCTCGAGTGTCGACTTACACCGATGCGAGCAGTGTCGATGGCGATTACAATTCTGCACGTCTGTTGCCTGAAATGACGCATTATGGCTCGGCGCAGCTGACGAATGCCAAGTTCTACGGATCGGCCGGTATGGCATCGTTGCGAGCTATGCTCGAGCACGCTAATCGCTACGGACTTAAGTACATTTTCGTGCACGATCGTTACTACGAACCCTTGTTGACATTTGCCGGCTGGCGGAAGACCGAAACGTTTGATACGGGTGAAATCACTGCATGGTCGAAAGACGACGTTCCGCCGGCTCATCGGATCGACTCAGACGCAATTCCACCTGCCTGGATGGGGCTTATGTGGGGCACGCTCCCGATCGGCGTGAGCGTGCTGGCTATTTTCCTGGTGCTTCTTCTCCCGGCGCGGCCGAGGACGCGAAGAGTGATCGAATCTCCCATCGCCATGGAAGAAAGGGAAGGGCACTTCGTCGCCTGAGGGATTGAGATGAAACGTACCTTGGCGCTTCTAATCATCATCGTCGGCGTTACGGCTGTATTGCTCGTCGTCGGTTTGAAAGGCCCTGGGATATCCACCGGAACGATTGGCGTTGCTTCCGGTTCAGCGTTGCCAGGATTCAGCGCCAATGTCTCGACGCCGGAGCAAGCCCTCGCGAATTTCTTGCTCGACGTGCAGAAGCGTAATTGGGACCGGGCATTCTCTGTTGTTGAGCGAACGAACAGCAGCGCGACTGAACAGGAATTTACCCAGGAATGGATGGGGACGAATGGCGGCTTGCGAGCATTCTCCGGGTTGGAAAAGTACGACGCCCGCCCGCTTCATGCCACCGACTCCGAAGCGCAAATGCGTGCTCGATTGGAGTGGGCGACGCCTGTGGGGCCAGTAGAAGATGTGCGCGACTTTCACCTCGTGAAGCGAGGCGATCAATGGAAGGTGATATGGGATGAAACTCCGGCGCCAAATGTGCCGGCGCAGGTCATTCCGGTGAACTACCTCCGCTGGGACTTGGTGAGCGGAAATGCCGCCGGTAGCGAATGGGGATCGCGCAACGTCGACGGGCCTCACGTACGCATTGTTTCCATGAATGCCGTCGACTCCGCTGAAGGCTCAGTCGTCATGGGCGAGGTCGTCAACGAAGACACAATTCCAGCATTCGTCAATGTTAATGCCACACTCGTCGATGCTTCCGGAAATGCGATTGACGATGAAAGCAGCTTCGACAAGATCATTCATGTGTTGTTGCCGAAACAGGTCTCGCCTTATCGCATCGATTTTCCGCACATAGACTTAAGCAAGGTTAAGAACGTGCGAATGGATGTGAAAGCCACGCTTGTACCAGCGTCGTCGGATCCAGTCATTGGGGTCATGAATCAGAAGCTCGATGCGGATGCCCAGGGGCACTCAGTACTCCACGGAGAGCTGATGAATGAGAGCGGCCAGACCGTAAATATTCCCCACGTCATCGTGAGTTTCTACGACAACAACGGCAAAGTTGTCTGGGTGTCGGACGGTTACGTGGAGCAGGCCCTACTTCCGCAATCGAGTGAGCCCTTTGCAGTCGAGCTTCCGAAATCCTTGGCCGGAAAGGTGCAGAACTTTCATGTCGTGGTCAATGAATACACTCTGCAGAAATCATAGCGTGCGGAAGAGTCTGATTCTTGGGTTAGGCGTTGTGGCGCTTGCCGCAGTCGCACTTTCTCAGGATTTGAATGTGCGCGTCCCTTCTGCGGCGGTTGCTGGGGAGTCGATTTCGATTGGGACGACTGGAAGTGGTTCTGCGACGTTTTACTTGATTGGTCCGACAGTTTCATTGAAGCACGATGTGCAACTTGGCAGTGAGATTGTCGTGCCTTCGAAGCAAACGGAAATAGCTGGCCAGTACAAGGCAGTCGTATGCGTCGATCACTGCCAGAGTGCCGATTTTTATGTCGCACCTGCCAAACCGGCGAGCCTTACCTTCCTCGTTCATCCTTCTCGTGTTCCTGTCGGACAGAATGACGCGATCAGTGGTGTGGCTCTGGCGTTCGACGAATTCGGCAACTTGATATTCGAGCCTTCCACCGTAGATTTCCAACTTGCTGCTAAGGGCTCAGCTCTAACCACCCGAAGCGTCCAAACTCAAAATGGCATCGCCTGGTTCCGTGCGCCTTCCGGAAAGGCGGCCGGAGCTCTGCAGGTTACAGCATCGCTTCATGATGTTTCAGCGCGTAGAGTTGTTCAGCAAGTCGCCTCTGATCCCTGCAATCTGCGAATCAAAGGCCAACGCACACCAAAGGGCGTTCTTGTCGAGACCGAACCGATACGAGATTGTGCCGGGAACCCAGTCCCAGATGGAACGGTCGTAACATTCACTGCGAAAAATGGAAATGAAATCAGCACCGTGGATGCGCCGGTGAAGCAGGACGTTGCTCGTGCGCAAATCCAAGCAAAGGGTACGCTTGTAGTGTCTGCTGCGTCGGGAGTCGTGATGGGGAACGAGCTTCGGCTGGAGGCACAATAGGGATGCTAAGAAGAGCGGATAAATCGTATGCCCGCGCGTTTTGTTCGCGGGGGATGTTGTGGCTCGTGGGTGGCGTATTGCTTGCCGCGCTAGGGTGCTTTGCAACTGATACCGCTCCGCAAGTCGTGTTGGACGCGACGAAGGCCGCACCTCGAACGGTGGAAGCTCTCACTCAACGCAGCATCGTCCGCGACTACCGGTTTGCGTGGACAAATCTGTCTGAAGCATTGGCTTCTAATTCCGCCAATCCGCTAAATGGACTGTTCGAAGGGACGGCAAGCTCTTGGCTGCATGATGAAGTTAGCAACCAGCTCAAAAATGGCCTGACCTCTCGCTACCTCAATCAGAATCACAAGCTGGAAGTGGTCTTCTATGCGCCGGAAGGGGACGTGATGGAATTGCACGATACGGCTGAATATGATCTGGAGGTGCTTGACGGTAACAAGAGCATTCACAGCGAACATGCGGTCGTCCATTACATCGTGCTGATGACCCCGGGAGCGGACCGTTGGGTTGTCCGCCAGATTCAATCCGTTCCCCACTTCTGACGCTCTTCCGCCTGCCAACCACCCCAAACCCCATCGCATCTAACTTCGAGCAAGGGTGGAACCCAATGGAGTCTTCTTTTGTCGAAACGGTTGCTAATTGCTGCGATTGCGTGCTTCATGGTGGGCGCCGGTTGCACCACGCCCGGAATGCACCATGCATTGCAGCAAAACCTGCAAGCTCCCAACTCCTGGCCTAAAACCCTCGCGGTCTACATGCCCTGGTTTGGCGACCACGTTCATATGGATGTGGGCTACTCCAGCTACGACCCAGCCGTTTTGAGAAAACAAATTCAGCAGGCACGCCACATGGGCATTTCCGCCTTTGTCGTGGATTGGTACGGAAAGAGCAATCCCTTCTCGGACCACAATTTCGCTCTTCTGCAAGAGGCTGCCGACGAAAGTCATTTCCAGGTTGCCCTCCTTTACAACGAACCGGAAGACGAGGACGCACAAGCTACCGACGAAGCGATGGCCGCTTTGGACGAGGCCTACAAGTCATACATTGGACCCGAAGCGATGCATCGCGGCGCCTACCTGACTTACAACGGCCATCCCATGATCTTCATCTTTCCCAAGCGGGGACATGTCGACTGGAACCGTGTAATTGAACACTGCAGCGGATGGGATTCGACTCCGCTACTGTTCTATAAAGACGAACCGCCTGCGCAATATTCATCTGCTTTCGCTGGACTTTATCCATGGGTACAGCCGGGACAGAAAGGGTGGACTTCGGACGGCAGCAATTGGGGGGAGCAATATCTGGATGACTTCTACAAAAACATGAGGAACAAGCATCCAGACAAAATTGCAGTCGGTGCAGCATGGCCCGGATTCGACGATTCAGCGGCGAAATGGGGATTGAATCGGCACATGCAAAGCCGGTGCGGGCAGACATTTGAGGACACGCTGCATCTTTATACGCGATATTTCGACGCGGCACATCCATTGCCCTTCATCATGATCGAAACATGGAACGACTACGAGGAAGGCACTGCAGTCGAGCGGCTGAATTTTTCAAACTGCGGCGAGAGTGCGAAACCAAGCACGTCTTCGCCGTAATAGTTCTCGCTCTTGAAGAAAAAGGACAGGCGAACGAGGCTTTGCGTTTTAAGCGGAATGTCATTGGAGCTAGCCGACATGGGTCAATCTGAGGATTCGAAGTCTTTTGAGCTGCTATCCGAGCTCCTACTCGCCCCGCCTGCAGGCCCGTCAACTCGATTTGTAAGGGCAACGGATCCGGGGGCCGGCAGCGCTCCCGATCGCGTTTTTGAAAGGGTCGCGACCTTGACTCAAGGTGAACTTGATGACCTCCGCGGCCTTGCGACAAAGAATCACGTGATCATGCGTTCGTTCGAGCCGTTGCAACGAATGCTGACGGCCGAGGGAAAGTCAGAGGTCTCCGAGTGGGTTGGCGCCGCCATGAAAGAAGAAACCGCCCGAATCAGCCATGCCCTCGACTTTCTTCGGCAGATTTGCACCACGCTCGAAGAGGCTGGCTGTCCTGTGGTGGTGATCAAATCGCTGGATCATTGGCCAGACTTAGGCAGCGACCTTGATCTTTATACCGATGCCGCAGCGGCCACGCTCGTCGAAAGTATGAAGTCTCACTTCAATGCCAGCCTGGCTGAGCGCAGCTGGGGGGATCGATTGGCAAATAAATGGAACTTCATTGTCCCCGGCTTGCCTGAGCTAGTAGAGGTCCACGTGGGCCGTCTTGGGCAGACGGGCGAACAAACCGCTCTGACGCGCTCGCTAGCCTCAAGGAGTCAAACGACTGAACGGATGGGCTACACCTTTCGAACGTCTGCTCCCGAAGACCGGATTGTGATTAGCACGCTTCAACGGATGTATCGACACTTTTACATTCGATTGTGCGACATCGCCGACAACGGCCGCCTTTTAGACGAGGGGCTCGTTGACTTTGGGCTTTTGCAAGCTCTTGGAACTGCTTCCGGGCTTTGGGAAGGTATCGCTACCTACCTGAGAATCGTCTCCGAATATTTACGGGCTTATCGCGGAGATGGCGTGCCCTTGCCTTCGTCCGTGACCCGGGCAGCCAAGTTCGGCTTGGATCAATGCCACTTTCGCAAGGATTTCCTTCGTGTACCGATATTGCCCCATTCGCTCAATCTGTATGCGGCGGAGTTGAGAACTCTAATTCTTAAAGGCGATCTTCGAAATGGATTTCGACTCAGCTTGCTTCCCGGATTAGCAACCGCAGCGGCTATCGAACAAAAGATCACCGGGAGCGACAAAGGGATATGGTGAACGCCGGGAGGGTATCTTGTTGGCTCTCTACTGGTTTCACTGGATTGAAGCCACCTGCTGGAGTCCCTAACCTCGAATTAGGGTTAGCACGGTCAAATCTGATTCCGTATGAGGGTCGTTACGAGCGAGAGCCCTTTTGTTATGCCACACGGAATGTATTGTTGTACCTGGTGAGCGAGCTTTCGCGTGACTCGAATACTTCTGGTTGATGACAATCCGGCAGTACGCCGCTATTTGCGGGCGATCCTTGAGCAGCAGGACTCGTGGCAAGTATGTGGTGAGGCGCGCACGGGTGCCGAGGCTTTGCATCAGGTGTTGGAGGCTCCGCCGGACCTGGTGGTGCTTGATTACCAAATGCCGGACCTAAACGGCGTCGATGTAGCGAAACAGATTTCCGAGTTGTTCCCAAAGATCCCAATTTTGATGGTTACTCTCCACCTTTCCCGGCAACTGGCCGATGCCGCTCGCCAAGCTGGAGTCCGCGGAGCTTGCGCGAAACAAGATATTGGCTCAGTCGTGGAAGCGGTCGACGTGTTGTTGCACGACCAGACCTACTTCCCCGTGATTTCAGCTGGGCAGGGTGCTTGAAATCCTCAGCCGAGCTGTTCCTTTCGCGCTGTCCGCGAAATACATGATTTCCTGTATTGGACGTTGCAGGTGCTGAAGTTAGCTTCGTGTGGAGTGATTTTGAGCGTTTCCCATATTTGGCGTGCTGTGGTGTCGAATTCACGGACTATTGGTCAGGCTGTCACATCCTTTCCGAGGTAAAATGTGGCGAATCGTCTGGTCGGTTTCCCTCTAAAGGAACTGAAACGGAATGACAATTCGCATACTTTTGGTCGATGACCATCCCATTGTCAGGCAAGGCTTGAAAACCCTGCTGGAGGGGCATTCGGGATGGGAGGTCATCGGAGAGGCTTCGGATGGCGCCGAGGCCGTCGAGAAAGCTAAGAATTTAAGTCCGGACGTTATGGTGTTGGACGTAACCATGCCAAGGATGAATGGGTTAGAGGCTTGTCGAGTCTTGCGACGACAAGCTCCCCAGTTGGAGATTTTGTTTGTCACCCAGCATGACTCGCCGCAAATGATGCGAGAGGCGCTGGAAGCAGGCGCCCGAGGCTATGTTGTCAAGTCCAATGCCGCTCGCGACCTTTTGGCAGCTGTCGAAGCGGTAAGTCAGCATCGGGTTTTTACTGCGCTAAATGGGCGGAACGTGCCCGAGTTGAGTTGATATTCGTCGAATCTGCAGTCAATTTTCCTCTGGGGGAGGTTGGAATTATGAAACTCAGGATTTTGTTGGCTGACGATCACGAAATCGTGCGCCGAGGATTGCGCGCGCTGCTCGAAAAGCACGAAGGATGGGAAGTGTGCGGCGAGGCCAGCGACGGTCGCGAGGCCGTGGAGAAGGCCTTGCAATTGAATCCCGACGTGGTGATCGTCGACATCGGTATGCCGAATCTAAATGGCTTGGACACCACTCGTCAGTTGCTGCAGCACGACCCGCACTTCAAGGTCATTGTGCTTACGATTACTGACTCGGACCAGGTTATCCGAGAAGCGCTGGATGCGGGAGCGAGGGGCTTTGTGCTGAAGTCCGATGCCGCTCGCGATCTGGTATCGGCCGTCGAGGCTTTGCAGAACAAGCGAATGTTCTTCACTCCCCGAGTGAACGATCTCGTGCTGGCGGGCTTTCTGGAAAAAGGCCAGACAGTTTCACGCAACGAAGCACCTAAGCTCCCGACTCTGACAGCACGCGAACGCGAGATAACTCAATTGCTTGCGGAAGGGAACAGTTCGAAAGAAGTCGCCTCGCTATTGAATCTCAGCACGAAGACAGTGGAGACGCACCGCAGCAATATCATGCGGAAACTAAGCTTTCACTCCATTCGCGACCTGGTCGTGTACGCGATCAAGAACAATCTGATTCAGATTGAACTGCCGCCGCCGCCGAAAGCACCAGCGGGCCCGACGGCGGCGTAGAGCTCTCAGATAGCCCGCGCCCAGTCTCGATTAGTGCAAAGTCTCGCCGGGGTAATACCCATTTTGAGTGCGGACGGTCAAGCGCTTACGCGAAGGCGCCCTCGCATCGACTCTGATCTGTTGGTAGCCCTTTCCAGCAGTGCTTCCCGGGTTGTAGGCAAGCGTGTATTGGCTGCGTATATCATGCGCGATCGCGCGCGTAATCGAGTCAACCTCATCGAGGTTCTCTGGAAAAAACGCTACCCCGCCTGTGCTCGCAGCAAGATTCTGCAGCGCTTCTCGTGCCGACCGAGTCATTCCCTCATCCGTCAATCCAATGGCGTAGAGAATCGGGCCTTTTTCCGACTGCAGCTTGCGAACTGCATCCTGCAGCGTCTCGCGGCTCATGTTGTCTTGCCCATCCGTGATCAGCAAGAGAATCTTCTTATCGAGTCGTGGATTGTTTCGCAAGTGGACATTTGAAGCGACCACCGCGTCATACAGGGCTGTGCTGCCGCGACTTGAAACCTGATGCAAGGCAGTCTGGAGCAGGGTGACGTTCGAAGTAAAATCCTGGTCCAGATACGGCGTCTGACTGAAGTTCACGATGAAGGCTTCATCCTGTGGATTGCTCACCTGAATCAAATTCAGAACCGCTTGATTCACTTTCCCGCGCTTGTCGCGCATCGATCCGGAGTTGTCGACGACAATTCCCATCGCGACCGGCACATCCTCGCGGCGGAACGAAGTGATGGTCTCGGGCTGCCCATTTTGATAGATAGTGAAATCGTTTCGACTGAGTGACGTAACCGGGCGACCGGTTTCATCGACGACTGTTGCGTGCAGAACGACTTCCTGAACCTGCTTCTTGAAGACGAAGCGTCCCTGATCTTCTGAACCCGGTGCCTGCGACTCAGGCTGGATAGCCGGCGACTGATCAGCAGGTTCTGCGGATGCTGGAGGCCGCGCGGTTCGAGGCGGCAGACCCATTGGATCGTCTCCCCCTCCTTGATCACCCGTAGGGGGCGGCTGATTCGGCGTTGTGCCCTGAGCAAGCATTATTGTGCTTGCGCCCGCTATAACCATGCCGATGAGCGCAATCCTCATCCACCAACGAAGAAACGATGTGGAACCTCGAAACATGAAGCAGCCTCCCGCGACATCGTTTAGATGCAGACCTTACAGAACTTGCCGGTGGTTTTGTCACGGCTCGATTAAAGAAATAACACGGATCATTCAGATTCAATCGAGTTACTACAGTGAACGCTGTACACGGGCATCCGGAATATCCCGATCCCCGGAATTCCGGAAAAACTTACACGAAAGCGCCGAGCAGCCTCGGTGTTGAAGTGAAGCGAATGCAACGAAATCAGAGTTTGGCAACATTTGTGCAACTCCACATGGTTGCGCTGGGCGTTCCCTAAACACTTGTGGAAACAAAGCGAGAATTCTTCGTCACTCTTGTGTTTAGAAACACAAGAATCAATTTTGGGAGGAGCAGAAATGTTTCGGATCCTGATTGCAGACGATCACGAAGTGGCCAGGCGTGGCATCCATGCTTTGCTCGAGAGTCATCCGGGCTGGGAGGTCTGCGCGGAAGCCGGGGACGGACGAGAAGCTGTAGAACTCGCCGCCAGCTCAAAGCCTGACCTGATTCTGCTCGATATTGGCATGCCAAATCTGAATGGATTAGAAGCTGCCCGCCAAATTTTGGCAGTCTCTCCAGATGTTCCGATTCTGATTCTTACAATGCATGATTCCGATAACGTGGTACGCGAAGTGTTGCGAGCCGGAGCTCGAGGCTTCCTGCTGAAGTCCGATGCGGGGCGGGATCTGGTTGCAGC
The DNA here is from genome assembly GCA_963787685.1 of uncultured Acidobacteriota bacterium. Taxonomy (GTDB): domain Bacteria; phylum Acidobacteriota; class Terriglobia; order Terriglobales; family Acidobacteriaceae; genus Sulfotelmatobacter. The sequence continues at coordinate 122,403 of CAWBED010000008.1, read as the reverse complement.
GGTCGAGGCTTTGCAACTGCAAAGAACTTTCTTTACCACTCGCGTCAGCCAAATGGTGCTGGATGGTTTCTTGGATCGAGGAAAGCTGGATGGCCAGCGAGAGAGTAGCGAAGATGGTGCCAGCGAACTGCTGACAGCACGCGAGCGCGAAGTCATTCAATTGCTCGCTGAAGGCAAGACCAGCAAGGAGGTCGCAGTGACCCTCAATCTCAGTGTGAAAACTGCGGAGACCCACCGAACAAACTTGATGCGAAAACTGGGATTGCATTCGGTTGCTGACTTGACGCGATACGCAGTGCGAAACGGCATTGTCCAGGTCTTCTGAGCAGTGGAGATTCCCAATACTGCATCCGCAGTACCTCCAAACTTGCTAATCCCATTGCATAAGGAAGATTACTCGAATGGATCAGTAGTTTGCGGGATACACGATTCCTCTCGAGCTGCATAGGTTGGACACTGATCTTTCGTCGCGAAAGGAACTATCGACATGCTATGGACGATTGCTGTCGTGTTGCTGATTCTGTGGTTGCTGGGCATGGTCAGTTCTTACACGCTTGGCGGTTTCATCCACATCCTGCTGGTTCTCGCCGTCATCGCCGTGCTGGTTCGGATCATTCAAGGCAGGAGCCCAGTGTAAACAGAGAAAGCCAGCCAGACAGAGCGTCTTTTAGCGCTAGAAGGAGTCTGTAATTTTGATCGGCTCGTTGCAAAAGCACCACGCACCAAATTGCGAGGACCAGTGCAGAAAATTTCTGACAAGGAGAATTACACATGAATAAAGATCGCGTGGAAGGCAAGGTTAAGGACGTGGCGGGTCGTGTCGAACGGCAGGTGGGCGAGTGGACGAACGATCCCAAGAAGCAAACGGACGGGGCCGCGAAGCAAGTTGAAGGGAAAGTTCAGAACGCCTGGGGCAAAGTGAAAGATGCTGCTCAGGATGCGGCCGATAGCGCCAAGTCCAACTCCAAACCGCCGCAAAGCGTTCCCGAGGATACCGAAACGGAAGAATCGGTGACGGCGCGAAAGTCACATCGATAATACGTGAATTGTTAGGGTCTCACCGAGCAGGGCCGTTAGTGAAAACGCCGGCCCTGCTTTTTTCATCCTCGAAAAAGGATGGCCGGCGCGCGGTGGACCGAAATACAGCGAAGACTTGATGGAATTTGGACTGGCGGCCAACTAGGGTGTTTGATGACCTTCGATATTGGTGAGACGAATTCTGCGGAGTTAGACCACCGTACCGGGAACTGGAAAGCTGAGTCGCTTCGTCTTCGGAGATGTTCCTTATGAATCGAAAGACGAATCTCATCGCCGGGATCCTTCTTACAGTTTCAGGCGTAGCCTTCTGCCAAGATCAGCAGAGTGCGTTGCAGGTTCCGGAGGACGCATTCACCACAAAAGAGCTCATTGCCTGGTCGAGCTTGCAGAAGCCTCAACCCGCGCCACAGCCGCTGCCACCCCCCGACACTCCGGTACCGCAACCTGATCAGCAAGCGGGCTCCAGCCAGAAACCTTCTGAAGGTCAGGCGCAGCCTCAAGCGCCGAGTGCGCAGTCTTTCGTCGGCAAGATCGTGAGAGAGGGGGGAACGGTTGTGCTGAAAGTGGCTAAAAATACGACTTACCAACTTGAGGGAGCCGGTGACACCACGCAATACGAAAATCGGAACGTCAAGATCGACGGCAATCTCAACGCCTCCGGGAACACCATCCACGTAGTAAAAATTGAGTTACTGTCTTAGGCTTTTTCGGTCTGGGCTACACGATTCACCCGAGTGCGGTTGAAGCGCGAATTGGGTAGCGTGAAGAAGCCTTTTCAGGAAATCCCACAGCAAGTTATCCGCAGGTCGGTTTTGGAGATCTCTATGTCCGCAAACGCCACCGCCGCGTACGGAATGTACCCACGAAATGTTGCTTTGCCGGAAGTTGTGGGAGCACTCAATCAGGCTGGTTTCGATAACGCGGATATCTGCATGATCCTCTCGCCCGCGCACCCCGATGCGGCTGCTGTCAGCGATGCCAGCATCCTGGATGCTGAGCCAAAGACCACTGCGACGAGTGCCCGGATGATTGGATGGTTCTCCGGGTTTGGGGCCGTTGTGATTCCGACTGTGGGTTTCTTCGTTCGTTCGCAGGCATTTCTAGAGGCTCTATTTAGCGAGCAAACTCCTTCTTCCCTTTCGCGAGGATCGCGAACTCTGTTAGGCCTTGGATTTTCTCGAGACGATGCTGAGCGACTGGGACACCAACTCTGTGATGTGGGAGCACTGGTTTATGTGTCTTGCCGTGGGGGAGCAAAAGCAGATGGAGCGATTCAGTTGCTGCGCAACGCAGGAGCGCGAGAAGCGGCGAGCTTCGATTTAATGAAAGCGGCCTCTGCCGCTGCATAGGCCTAAGCCAGGATTCATGCGATCAAACGCTTGGGCAGTTCCTTCCGGAAGTTTCTTCACACTTCATAGCAGAACGTTGTCGCGGCAATTTATGCCGCCTCGCTGTCCCTTGCAGCTCATCGAGTTAGCCGGGCCCTTGCACGTTCGCGATGGCATGATAGTTGCAACCAATTGCATGTAGCTTTCAGTGGCCCTTGTCCGTCGAATTGTTACAACCGGGGGTAATTTTGCACATCAACATGCGCAGGCTGTCGATCGAGATCGTCACGATGGGCACCGCGATTGCATTTGCTCTTGCGCTGCTGATGGCTACTCTGGGTGCCGCGGCTGGCGCTGTTGAGAATATCCAAGACGCGCAGACCCCCGCGAGTGGAGACCGAGCGTACGAGGGCATGGTCACCTGTTCCAGGTGTGAAGCGAAACACTCCGCCGCTCTCAGCCAACCAGCAGATGTTTGTGTCCGTGTCTGTGTACACGGAGGGGCGAAGTTTGCTTTGGTGAATGCAGACGCAACATATCTGCTGGATGGGGATATGGCGGCTCTAAAGAAAGTGGCTGGTCAGCGCGCCAGAATTGTCGGGTCCCTGAGTGGCAAGACAATCAAAGTTTCTTCCGTCTCGGCTCAAATCTAGCCGACCGCTGAACACTTCCCAAGTGCATCCCCCGCCACCCCGCTTGCCTGTGGTCAAGGACTTCCATCTCCGAAACTAAAGCATCCGCTGGATTCCTTGTGTCAGCCTTGCGTGACCATACTGACCTGGATGTTCACGGTGGATTTCTTGTAGAACCTGTGAACGTGAGGGCCTTGATCCACGACGTATCGAAACTTTGAAGTATCAAAAACTCTTAAGAGGTATGCAAATGTCAAAAACCAAAATCGCACTGTTGTTCGTGCTGCTGTGCTGCGCGAGCTGGGTCGTCGCGCAAAGTTCCTCGTCTGGAGGAACTGCACCGGCCGGTGGTTCGGGATCCGCTGGCCAGAGCTCAACTCCCGGTGCGGCGACTCCGCCCGCCGGAACCGCGACTCCTCCGGCGGGAACTGCAACTCCTCCGGCTGGAACAGCAACTCCTCCCGCAGGACCTCCTGCTCCTGGTGCTGGCACAGCCACCCCGCCTGCAGGTACAGCGACACCTCCGGCTGGTCCCCCGACGCCGGGGACCGCGAGCCCCGGGACCGCGACCCCAGGCACAACGCCCCCTCCGGGATCGACTCCGTCCACGCAGCCGAATGGGACACCAAACACGAATACTCCGGGCAGCACTCCTCCAGGACAGACTCCGCCTTCGAACCCGAATCCGCCTAGCGGGTCGCAGTCGTCGCCTGATGGAGGCAGCTCGTCGCCCCAATCGCGATGATGGAAACCAAGAAGCCGCTCGGGCGGGCCAAAAAAGGCCCGCCCTTTTTGTGGGCGAGCAGAACGACTAAGCAGATTGTTTACGAAGTAGATGGTTTCCGTTTTGTGACGGTCTGGCATCTGACTACCATGCAACCTGACAGATCAATCGCGGGATATTCATTTCGCATTCCATCAGAGCCGTCGCCTCCTCCGATACAGGATCCGATTGACCCGCCAGAGAATCCCGATGTGCCCGTGCGCGAACCTGATCCCGAGGATCCGGGGCAGATTTGAGCAGACGCTCGGGCAGAATCGTTAATTGCTTCCAGTCTTCCATACAGTGAACCGCCGATTGCTTGGCCACTTAGGCGGAACCATACTCAAGAAAAATGTAGTCAGAGGGATGATTCGGGTGCGCCGATGGCCCGTTCTGGACAAATAACGAGCACACTAATTCCTGGGAGGAACAATGGCACATTATGGCATTCTGAAACAGACGGCTGTCACTCCGGCAGGCGAAGATATTCGCGGTTCCCACCTTTACGGTTTCAACAACGAAAAACTAGGAAAGATTGATGACGTGATCTTCGATCATTCGACAGGCGACATTCGGTATGTTGTCGTCGACACGGGCGGTTGGCTGAGCACCAAGAAGTTCATTGTGCCTGCGGAAGGGATTGGTGTATCGCAGAAACATCCAGACGACTTCGAGGTGAGCCTAACGAAGGCTCAAGTTGAGGATTTCCCCCCTTATGATGAATCCGATTTGCAGTCCGAGAGCAAGTGGGCGGGCTACGAAGGAAAATATCGGTCCAAATGGGTAGCCGATCCTGTGATGCACCGCGCGGAGACGGACCGCAACATCACGCCAACCGATCAACAAGAGTCTGGCAATCTGGAATCTGAGCGTGCTGCCGCTGAAGCGCATGGCATTCGGACCGGTTCGAAAGTAAGGCCGATCTCAACTAGCGCGAGCGCCATTGACCGGGATAGGGCGGACTTGGATGCAGCGTCTTCCCCTACTGAACGCGCGGTTCCCGCGGGCGTCGATTCGGTGGTCATCAGTAACAGTGCGGTTGGAATCGGCGGCCGCTGGGACACATTCCAGAGTCGCCTTCGTGAGCGTCGCAAGGAAGCCGTGACCGACTGCAGCAGCTGTTCCGGCGAATCCGCTATGAAACGCGGGTCCGAAAGCACCGATACATTGAGAAAAGCCGTCTAGTTTAGATCCAACTGCGCCGAGCCTTCACCGCCTAATCGTAATCGTGATTCCGATTGGTGGTGCTCGGCGCATTTCTTCAGGCCTTAAGCAGATCCAATTGCAATGGGGGGCACGCCAGGTGAGCGGATGGGTGCAAAGGGGGCTCACTCTGCGGCTCTGATTTGTTTCGCAACGCAGCAATTGCAAACGTAATAATCATGCCTAAAAGCACGGCGATCGCAACCGCGACCAATGTCCGCCCCGCTCGTGGATTCCCAGCGATCACGGCACCTTTCTAAATCCAGAGGAATGACTACGGCTTTAGGCAGTTATTATCGCGAACTCGGCGAAATGTTCCACAACTGAGCCAGGGCCTTGGCGGCATCCGACAATGCACGCTTCTCAGCGCTCACATAGGATTCCGTGGGTGCGATCCCTGAGCGCTGCACGATAGGAGTTCGATAGCTGGAAACCTTCCCTGTCAGCCCGACCTCATAAATATCTCGAACGGCGTTTTCGAATGAGCGCTTCAAGTTCTTTGGCATTGGGAGAACTCTTGGTGAAGTCTTGTTTGTCATGAGAGGAGACTCGACTTTCTCGATGTCTTGAAGCACTCTAGAGCGGAAGGCTCGGCGCGACAATACAGGTTTGGCCGCAACCACGAACCGCGAATCTCCTAAGGATGAACGGAAGATTTAGGGAATACCTGTAGAGGGCTTAGGCAGCACTGGTTTCGGTGAACATGCAACTGCGAAGAGCGCGCAGGCCGTACAGCGCATCGTCCAGGATAAGATCTTCCTCGATATGGTCGGCTGTGACTGTGAACAACTCCTTCACGCGATCGAGAATTGCTTTTTCTGCCTCGGCAATGCGCTGCGGCACTTTGTGGCGATCAGTTTCGAAAAGAGCGGCTTGATAAAGAACATGCCATGTTGCCTGGGTGCTGGACGACCGTCTGGGGGAAGCCTCATTCATCATGCAGTTTCCTGGAAGCTCGGACCATTCTCCAAAAATGGTCACGAAGGTATTAAGCCACTGGAGAATCTACCTGCGGCACCAAGCGACTTCCTATCGGGTGATTCGGGTATGTCGGGGCGATCAGAATGGTCCGGTAGGAGGGAGACTGCGGGAGGGTTGGAAGCCCTCCCGCGACTGACCTTGGGCTTAGGCGGCGCGCCTTGACGAGTTCTTACTCGGGGTTGTCTTGGCTGCGTGAGCGTCGGGATCTTCGCTTCTCGTGTCTTCACCTTCGCTGGCCTGAGCATTGATCTCTTCCGCTAACTGAGTCAGTTTCTCATCTGCCTGTTTCTCTTCCTCGAGCGTCTGTTCGATCAACGAGACGTGCTCGTCTTCGCCCAACAACTCGGCAAAAGCTCGGGCCGTTCCATAGCCGGCGATTTCATAGTGTTCCACACGCTGCGCGGCGCCGATGATTGCGGCATCCATGACAGCATCATCGTAGTTCTCCTGCATAGTCTCGGAGCCTTCCTTCACCAGTCCTTCCATTCCCAAACATTTCTTTCCCGTTGGCTTTTCTTCGAGCAGGTCAAAAATCTGTTCCAGCCTGGAAACCTGCTCGGAGGTCTGGCGCAGGTGTTCTTCAAACGCTTGCCGCAATTGAGCACTCGACGACGCTTTGGCCATTTTGGGTAGAGCTTTTACCAGTTGAGTTTCCGCGCTGTAGAGATCTTTCAGTTCGTCGACGTAGAGCTGCCGCAATGATTCCTTTCGCATGATGATTCCTCCTATGGCGATTTCCAACGACGGAGCGGGAGCGTCAGTGGGTGTAGTTTGAAAAGTATTTTCGTTGAAATATCGAAACAATACCCCGGATGCTGTATGGGAAGGATGAGGTCCGACGGCGACTGCTATTGGTGTCGATTTGCAGTCTCACTTGGATCTTTTGGAGTTGGTTGGCCCTTGTGGTGAAAGTCCAGGCCGAAGTGGGGTTCGGACTTTGTGCCGTCGATCTTGAACGGTACTTCGGTACCGGCTCCGTTCTTATGAAAGAACGGGTCAATTGGCCGGAGTAAGATAGATTTCCAGCCAGTCGTCATCTGCGACAACTTCGCGTCGAGCTTCAGAGTTCCGTGAAAGTCAAAAGTGCTACCGTCGAGGCTGTATTGGCCCATCACGTCGGCGTGAGTACCCGGAATCTGGAAATGCAGGAATGAGAATGAGAGCACCCCTTGGTTCATTTTGAATGTGCCTTTCAAGTCAGATGGCACTTTCATTTCGAGCCCATCTTGCGCTAGCTTGGGCTTCCCGCGACTGCGTAGGCTCAACGCGTCAATCTTGTCTTGAATCTTTTCGTTCGAGAACTGTCCGTCGGGAATATGAAACGTGCCTGCGAGTTTAAGGCGGTCAGTGATGTTGGCTTCACCTGGTTGCAGGTTCAAGGCAGCCTTCATCTGCACCGTCCCTGACATGAGCGGAGGGTCTGTCTTGACTCCAAGTTGCAACAGATCCTGAATATTGGCTCGATCAAGAACAACATTCATCTCTATATCGTGTCCGTGAACGTTCTTCATTCGTACAACTTTACCGTTCGCAGTGAAGGTCGAGTTCAACACCCGAGCCTTGACAGGATCGAGATATGTATCTCCGTCAGTTCCATCTACGATGGCATGAAATTGGGTGTGCAGAGGAACCCGATGCCCGCTGACAGCCAAGCGAAAGTCAGGGGTGTCGGTCTCACCATTTACTTCGATACGGCCCAGACTGCCGGTGTATTGTCCAGTCGAGGATAGGATCCCTCCGATGCCTTTGAGTGTGCCTAGATCCGCATTCGTGAAGGAATAGTGTCCGTTCACAGACGAGTCACGCGGACTCTCCTCATTCAAGGGGCCGAAAAGGCCCGTCGATTGGATATCGCCTATCGGCTTCGGATTGACCAGGGTCGCCTTAAACTGAAGAGGTTGACCCGGTCCAATATCCTTCATGCGAAGGTCGCCGATATCGAATTCCAGCGGCGGTTTGTTGGTTCGCACTGTATTGATGACCAGTTTCGTATTCGTGCAGTTTAGGTGGCTGACCACGATACTTATTTTGCCGCTACGATGACGAAAGTTGGTCATTTCGCGCCGGTCATTCTTGGGCGGGACGTTCATCGTCAGGCCATCCACAAAGATCGTATCGACATGCATGGGCTCGCGGAAGAGATTGGATAAGGCAGTCTGGAAACGGAACTCGCCAATCTCAAGCAGAGGCTGAACCCCTGCCTCCCATGGGTTCGGATCTGTCGCGCCAAAGATCTTCAGTCCCTTGCCGTCTACGTGCAGGCCATTGGCGACCCACACGTGCAATTCTGCGAGTTCCACCCGGCTTTTGAAGCGCGCCGAGAGCGTTTCAATGACTCGCGTACGCAGGATTGGCTGCGCGCGCACAATCGCGATCCGGATGGAGACAGCAGCGATGGCGAGTAGGGCGACAGCTATTCCCAAAATCCAGCGCCATTTCCGCGACTTACGTCGGGTCGGCATGGGTATTGGAGAATTGATCGACGGAATTGTAGGCTGCGCTGCCAAACTTATATGCTCAAACGACGATATACAGAGTGTGCAATCAGGTATTTCCTGCATCATCGGTTATTAACAGTTTCTATATTGAAGCCCTAGAAGCCATATTTCGTTAAAAGTTTCTTTTCCTTCTTGCCGATTACCGCGATTGCGGCGTGTTCCGCCGGCAGCGATATAGACAGGGGCAGCCCAGTTTCCAGGTCCGAAATCTTGAGCGTCGTGTCATTGGCGGAATCCGAGACGAAGATATAAAGGATCGAATCCGCCAAAGCAGTGGGAAATACAAGAACCCCGGGCGGCATGGCTGACTGCGTACGAAACATCGGGGTGATGTTCAGACGACTCGTCACAAACGCATAGCACTCAGCTACCGCCTCCAAGTTCTCGCTGAGCTCGATCGGATAAGCGGCCCAGAAAATGCGACCTTTGCCATATGGAATTTCCCTAAAAGTTGCGCCGTCCTCGAAGCGCAGAGAGTCGAGCCAGTTCTGTTGCTGTTGCCCGAATCCCAGAGAGACGTTGTGGTCGCCGAGGCGAAGCGAAGCATTGTGATAGACGAGGGGTTCGACGGTGGAAGTAACCCCAAGTTCCGCAGCCCGGTGCCTGTTCTGCCAATGTTCATCGCGGTCGACTGGACCTGTGATGAGAAGATTTCCGCCCGAGTCCACGTATTTCATCAATGAACTCCAGGCTGCTTCGCTCAGGGCCTGCGGCGAGGGCAGGATGGCAAGCTTAGGAGAACCTAAGTGCTCAATCTGATTTTCCGCGATTACATATGAAGTGAGATGGTCTGAATACGACAATGCGCGAATCGCCCGGCGTTGAGCTTCTATTTGGAAATCCGCCATAACCGAATACTGCGCGGCTTGAGAGGTGACAATCGCGATCGAAGGTTGCTGCGGGTCGCGTAGATGTTCCTGCAAGGACGGAGCGAACTGAGCAAACGCTCGTAGCAATGACGCTTCCGGCTTCTCGGTATAGTCGGTCCGGACGGCGCCGATCGGCGTCTCATTGCTCTCCGTCATGTCCGAGTTGGTGTTCCAAAGCCACTCGATCGCTCCGGATCCTTGAATGAAGGAAGTCGCGACTTTGCGTTCAAGAAGGGCGGCTTCATTTTCCGGGTTGCGACGCGCAGTCTCATCGAGATTCAGTCCGCGCTGCAATCCAGTTTCCTGGATCAGCATCGCTTCTCGAGGCTGCTTGGCAGCCAGAGAATCCCACAGGATGGAATCGTCCTGCCACCAGGAGTGATTGGTGGTGAAATCCACCGACACGCCCCAGAATGCCGGCGACAAACGATCCTGAATGCCGCCTTCGTCCTGGCCCACCGTCACTAGTTGCTGAGATCCCGCGGCGCGAATGGTGTCGTGCATCACGCGCACCCATTTCGCGAATGATTCCTGCGTGAAGAGGTAATAGTCGTAAATCCTGAGAGAGTTCGCGCCAACGTACATGCCGCGCGGCAAGAACTCGTCTTCGGTAGGAAGCGAGATGGTCCCAGCAACCGAATCCGGAGGAACGTTCCAGAGGGCGGCAAGCTTTACCCGGTCCGGATAGCGGGCGTTCAGCCAGGCGTTCCACGCAGCGAGTTCGATCGGATCGCCGTTCGGGCGAGTCGTCCACAGGTGCTGCGAGAAACTGGGCTCATTGATCAGATCCCACGCGAGATAAGGAACATCCTGAAATCGTGCAACAACTGCGGAGATAAGAGTCTGTTGTCTGCGCACGGCTTGAGGGTCGAGAAAGGCGTTCGTACCACCGAGGACGTCCGGAAGGAACGCAAAGAAGTTGAACTGCACCGGCAAGCCGTATTTGCGGGCCGTCATCAAATACGCCTCGAGCGTGCGGAGGGTACGATCGTAGGGCTGGCCGTTTTCGTCGCAGAACTTGTCCCAACCAGTCCACCAACCCGTGCGGATCATGTTCAATCCCGCATCGTGGATCTGAGCGAGATCCTGATTCCATATGTAAACGTTCGGATGCTCGAAGTAGAGGCGCTGCACCTCGCTCGACATGTACGTGGTGCCGACAACAGCCAGAGGATGGCCGTCGAGCTCAAAATAGTCATGATTGACGCTCAAACGGGGCCCAGAGCGAAGATAGGCTTCGTCGCGAATCCAGAATGCCGAATGATAGATGGCTCGCACGCGGTCGCCTTCCAATAATTGGGCCTCGAGGATGTAGAGACCCTTACCGCCCGGAGCAGGAATCGTAACCGAGGCATTCGGGAGATTGGCTGTGACACTTGAGCGATTCGACGGATCGTTCTCTGGGAAGTAAGTGACTTTTACCGACTGTGGGGCCTTGGCACTGCCGAGTGCGTGCCACACAATTTGCAACTGCACTGGCTCACCCGGCAAGTAAAGTGGCAAAGCTGGCCGTGCCGTGAATTCCTCCGCTCCTTCGAGGGCGCGCTTTACAAGGGACTGAACAAGACTGACGTTTTCGAAGAACTCATCCGGGAGGTCGGCGTTCACTATGATCCAGCGCCCGCCATCGAATCCATTTCGGTAGTGATCGACTTGAATGACCGGGGCGGACATCTTGCGGCCATCTTTGACGCCCCAAGCCAGCGTATCGAGCCGCGCGTCAATTGAACCGGCAGCTCCGCCTCGGTGATAGAGGTCGACGGCGCTCAACCGAATCACGGGGCTGAACGCCTGCTTCCACTTGAATGCGGCCAGTTGCAGTGGCAGCTCCGCATTTGGCAGAAAGTGCAGGCCATCGGAGCCCGGCGTTTCTTGATACTGGTCGATCATCAGCGGCCGGATGAATCGCACACTGTAATCGCGGAGATGCCAGCCTTGCGCGTCTTTATAGGCAGCACGGGTGAACGGTCTCCCTCCGAGAACCAACAGATTGCCGCCTGCATCCAGGAAATGCTTGATGGCGGACCATGAGTTCTCGGGGAAAGCGGAGCCATAGGAGATTACAAGAAGCCGAGCCGAGGACGCGGTGATGGCTTGCTGGAGATGATCGGCGTCCGCGATCTTTGCTCCTGCAAAAAGCGCAGTTATCTGCTGACCAGATGGAGTGGACGAATCGGCAGATGGAAATCCAGGTTCACGAAGAACTACGGTTGAAGCCACGTCCTGCGCGAACACGGAACAGCTAGCCAGCAGAGACGACGAGATCAGAGCGAGGGTCATCCATTTACGCATAATCAGAGTAGGTGAATCCGAAGATTAAGACGACGTGGAAACGAGTGAAGTGTCCGGCATGCGACCGCAGAAGTCAAGCTACAGAATCGATTTTGTAGAGGCTGAATCCAGTATGGAGCAGCAAGAAAAATGCGGCAAAGCCACGGTTGCCGATGTATGATGGCGGCGTTGTAGCGTTCATACCGCTCGGAGAGTGGATACATCATATATGGCGATTGCAGCCCCTAACACTGGCACATCTGTCGCGTCTGCCACCGGACAGAGCTACGGTGCTCCCCTGGCCACCGTGACCACGCTCTTTTTTATGTGGGGATTTCTCACCTGTTTGAACGACATCCTGGTTCCACATCTGAAGTCGATTTTCGACCTTAACTATGCCAAGGTGATGCTGATCCAGTTCGCATTCTTTGGCGCCTATTTTATCTTTTCGATTCCATCTGCCAAGATCATTGACTGGATGGGCTACCAGCGGTCGATGGTTGCAGGGCTACTCACGATGGGATTAGGGGCATTCTTGTTCGTGCCAGCGGCAAGCGTTCCTTCGTTCCCGCTTTTTCTTGGAGCGTTGATTGTTTTGGCTGCGGGCATCACTTGCCTGCAAGTCGCAGCGAATCCCTATGTCACCGTCTTGGGCAACCCCGAGACAGCGTCAAGCCGGTTGAATCTTACCCAAGCGTTTAACTCGCTCGGTACTTTCCTGGCTCCGTTCTTCGGCGGATTGCTGATTCTCTCTGCGGCTCCGATGACGATGGACCAGATACGCGCGCTGGCTCCGGATGCGCTGCAGGCTTATCGGTTGCACGAAGCGGCGACGGTCAAGACGCCGTATGTTGGTTTGGGGATTGCGCTCGTAGTGTTGGCGGTGGCGATCGGGAGTTTCAAACTTCCCAAGATCGAGCATGCGCAGCACAAAGTCGGCGAAAAGGTAAATGATTCGATCTGGAAGCATCCGAACTTGATCTTCGGTGCGATCGGAATCTTTGTGTACGTGGGCGCTGAGGTTTCTATCGGAAGCTTTCTTGTCAACTATTTCGGTCAGCCCGAGATCGGCGGCTTAACGGAGAAAGTTGCGGCGAGCTTCGTGGCGTTCTACTGGGGCGGCGCGATGGTTGGCCGCTTCATCGGGTCGGCGCTCTTGCAGAAGATGAAGACTGGCGGACTGCTCGCAATATGCGCTGTATGTGCTGCCGCCCTCGTCGCTATTTCGATGCTGACGAGTGGCCACATTGCGATGTACAGCATCATCCTGGTTGGATTCTTCAATTCGATCATGTTTCCCAGCATCTTTACTCTGGGTGTGGCAGAACTCGGTCCTTTGACTGGTGACGGTTCCGGCGTGATGATTATGGCGATTGTTGGAGGGGCCATTCTTCCTGTTGCGCAGGGATGGATCGCAGATCACATTGGCATTCACCACGCGTTCTTTCTTCCGGTCATTTGTTACCTGTACATCCTGTTCTTTGCGCTAAGTGGATCGAAGCCCAATAGCGAGCGCCATGCGATTGCATAAGCATTGAGCTGTGCTTGCAACGGGCGGACTACCTCAGGGGAGAAGCGTGGTCAGAATCACTGACACAAGAAGTGTTTGATAGTATCGTTCGCGGGTATTCAAGAAGTAGATGGCTCAAGCGATCTAAAAAGATCATGGTGCAAGTAAAGAAACCTGGCCAGAAGCCCGAGGTGATAACCCTTAAAGCCGTCGCTCAGTACTTAGGGCTTACACCCGGAACCGTGTCCGCTGTATTAAACGATTCGCCCTCCGCCCGGTCGATCCCGCAAGAGACCAAGAACAGGATCCACGCAGCGGCTAAGGAACTGAACTACCGTCCCAATTTTTTTGCCCGCACTCTTCGCAACAAGCGTACTTACACGATCGGCGTGATCGCCGAGGAGATTGGCGACTCCTATAGTTCTCCAATCATCAGCGGAATCGAGCAGTATTTGCGAACCCGCAACTATTTCTTCCTGACAGTGGTGCATCGTCACGATCCGGTGTTGCTGAATCGATACTCGCAACTGCTATCGGAACGCGGCGTTGAAGGCATCATTACGGTGGATACGACCGTCCAGGAGGCGCCTATGCTGCCAACGGTTGCCATCGCCGGTCACAAGAAACTTAAGGGCGTCACAAACATCATTCTCGACCACGAGCACGCAGCGGTTCTGGCTCTGAATCACCTGAAGGAGTTGCGACATGAGCGCATCGCCTTCATGAGAGGGAATCCACTGAGTTCCGACTCGCAGGATCGCTGGGCGGCAATCGGCCGGGTGGCGGCGCAGATCGGTTTGACCATCGATCCCGAATTGACGATGCAAATCGATTCAGACGATCCCACTCCGATGCTGGGATACCCTTACACCAAGCAACTTCTGGCGCGTGGGAAGCCTTTTACCGCTATCTTTGCCTACAACGACATATCAGCCATCGGTGCAATTCGGGCGTTGCAGGAGCACGGGCTCCGAGTGCCTCAGGACGTCTCGGTCCTGGGGTTCGATGACATTCCGGGCGCCGCTTTCCACACCCCGAGTTTGACGACCGTTCGTCAGCCGTTGAACCGCATGGGAGAAGTCGCGGCCCAGAGTCTTCTCGAAAGAATTGAGGGGAAAAAGGAATATCCATCCGAGATTGCGATCGAACCCGAGTTGGTTGTGCGGGAATCTACTGCAAAGGCTCCCGGCTCCTGCTAGCATCCGAATCGGTCGGAGTTCCTATTCTTCAGAGCGTACCAGCAACCCCTCATGTCCGCCTCCAATGCGCTTGCGGCTTCGTCATCTGCTAGAGCCCTCACCGTCGCTGCGTATATATCGTTCGTTCCTATCGGCATCGGAACCGTTCTTCTGGGGCCTATGCTCCCGACGCTCTCCGCGCGGTGGTCCCTCAACTATTCGGAGGCGGGTGCACTGTTTACCGCTCAATACATAGCCTCTACCTGTGCGGTGGCTCTGTCCGGTCTTGTAGTGTCAGTTCGAGGTTTTCGCTTCGCCATCAAGACGGGGATTCTGCTGATGGCTGCGGGGATGGCATTGCTGCTTTCGGCTTCCAAACCCTTGGGTATTCTTTGTATCGCCGCGTACGGCGGAGGAATAGGGCTCGCGGTTCCGGCGGCGAACCTGATGGTGGCCGAGGTGAATCCGGAACGGCGCAGCGCGACTCTGAGCTGGCTGAATTTTTGCTGGAGTACAGGTGCGGTGGCGTGTCCGTTTCTTGTGGCAGTGGCCACAAAGGCTCAACAACTTTCGCTTTTTCTGATACTGGTCTCTGGTTTTTCAATGCTCGTTGCGATCGGAATCGCGCTGATGCCGGCCTCCGTTGTTGAGCCTGTTGTTGCGATCGATCAGCGCCCCAAAATCGTTCCACTCGTGCGTTTGAAGATGCTTCCTTTTCTTATTCTCGCGGCTCTCTTCTTCATTTATGTAGGAACGGAAAACGGCTTCGGGGGCTGGGTGGCTTCGTATTCAAAGACGCTGGGAGATCTGAGCCCAGCGATGTCGCTGATGACTCCGTCCTTTTTTTATGCTGCACTGACGTTTGGGCGGCTTTTGGCGCCTTTTCTTCTCAAGAACATCGACGAGATAAGCTTAGTGCGAGCCGGACTACTTCTGGCTTGCGCCGGAACTGCGGGACTTTTGTTTTCCCGTGGATTAACGGGAGTGTTGGCGAGCGCTTGCGCGGCGGGACTCGGCCTCTCTTATGTTTATCCGATCACGATCTCGCTCCTGTCTCGAGAGTTTGGGGCGGCCTCATCCAGGCTTGGCTCGGTAATGTTCGTGCTTTCGAACATCGGCGGAGGACTTCTGCCTTGGTTTGTGGGAGTCTCATCGAATCGTTTGGGAACGCTCAAAGCGGGATTATTGATCCCGCTGCTTGGATGTGCTGCGATGTATGTTCTGTATTCGCGAAATTGGCAGCAACCGCCGGTCGAAAAGACAGCCTAAAATACCAGCCGCATTGAATCTCTTGCCGGTACTTTTTCGCGGGCGGACCCGGTTTATGCACCGACGAGTCTTGCCAGCAGCCGGGAGAGTCGCACAAGCCTGTAGAGCGGGAAGAGTGGTTCGGGGAATCGTACCGCGGCCCATTCGCTTGGTCCGGGAGTGAATGCGAGGCGAGTAAGGAAGCGCAAGCGATCGAACCGTCTTTCGCGGAGTTGCAACATCAATCGAAAATATCCGAATGACTCGCTGTCGCCGATTGTGCCGTTGATGATTTGATCTTGGATCGGATTTGCCAAAGCTGTAGCCTCGGGATCTGTGGGGAGACTGGTTTCGGCCGCGGCCGGAATGGGAGTGCCCAGCAGTCGATTCGTCAAGATAAGACTGACGCGCACAATGCGCACGATCCCCATACTCCTTGCCTGAGCGCCAATGAAGCTCCAGTCCAGAGAAGGCGAGCTCATGATGTGCGCGATATCGGAAAGCCAGATGAGTCGTTCCCACACATGCTTTGCTGCATGCAGCGAGAGCACTAGGAACAAATCCTCGGCGGAAGGCGCTTTCATCGACCGGCCCGCAACCGTCACGGCGACCGCTCGTTGAAAGAGCGCATCCATGTCGAAATCAACCGCGTAGAAGCGAGGCTGAATCGCCCACTGGACCTCAAGAAGATTTCGTCCAGCGTCGCTGTCGAAAGCGCATTCATATCCAGACTTTAGGTAGGCGCGCTCCTGCCGTTCCGATAGGAGCAAGTGAGGCTGGTAGCCGAGTTCTCTTAGCGACTTACGGGCACGCGCAAAGTCCTGAGGGCGAATCAGCAAGTCGATGTCACCTGCCTGCCTCAAAGCTATGTCGCCGTAAACTGTCTCCGCCAAGGCCACACCTTTGTAGGGTAGGACGTCTACGCTGATCGCCTGAAGACGATCGACGACGCGGATCAGTTCCCGCGACAGAAGAAGCGCTTTGTGCAAATTCGTCTGACTGGCTCGATCCAGTGCAAGCATCTCTTCCCGAGGAACTAAATCTGAAGCGCTTGATAGGAGTTGATGCAAGAGAGGTTGGACGCCGTGCGCCTCAGCACGATCGAATAAAAGCTTCCAACGAATGGGCCCACAAAGGAGTGAGTGAAGAGATTCCGTTTCTTTGCCGGGATTTTCAAAGGAGCACGCAGCTTTGAGTAATGACCACTCGCGCTCAAGTGTAGGACTAGCGCCAGGCATGCTCGTGTTCAGGACTGTCGAAGAACTGGGTTACGCAATGGCGCCTGTAACGGAAGCACCGGCAGAAGTCGGAATTGCGCGAATCTGTACGAGATTCGCTGCTAGGCGCTTTTTCGCGAGCATGTTCGCCGAAGGAACTCCGGTCCTGGCGAACGATTTTTCGCAATCCTGAGATGAAGGTCCTCGCATATTTCCCTCCATGTATGCCAAGCCGGGACACCGCGTACAGTTCGAAACATGCGAACAGGAAGTGCAAGTTGTCAGATCCTTAACGCGGATCGATCGCACTTCATTCATCTGTTCCGAATGTCTCCAGATGTCCACGAAGCGCTGCTGGCGAACATTCCCGGTCGGGTAGGGAAATTGCACGCACGGGAAAACTTCGCCGTAAGGCGACACATAGCAAGCGGTGTGACCCGCACTACACGGTGTTGCTTCAAGCTCGTTTTCGCCGGGTGCAGCAGGTATGGCGCAGAACTCATCGACATCGCCGACCAAAGACGCATCGCGAAAAACCTGACGCAGTTCGCTTTGATCCACGGACAGGCTTAGCGTCGATCGATTGCCGTCCATCATCGGGGTCACGGTGGGGTCGAGTGTGCATTCGACTCCTAATTCGGTGGCGAGCGCCCGCACGCCCGTGTAGTCACGCATATTTTCAGTCATCAGCACGTTCGCAATGATGACTTTCAATCCGTGGGCCTTGAGAAAGCGGATTGCATTCAGAGAGCGCTTGAGAGAGCCGGGAACAAGCGTAATCGCGTCGTGAACCTCGGGACGGTGCGAATAGATGCTGATCTGGACAGATTCGACTCCGAGGTCCAGCAGTCGCGCTGCCTCGCGTTCACGAATCAGTACCGCGTTGGTTTTCAGCTTCACACAAAACATCAAACGCCGGGCGTGTTCAAGGATTTCGAAGAAATCCTTACGCAGGAATATCTCTCCACCACTCAACGTCAGGATGAAGACACCGGCATCGGCCATCTCGTCAAGCAGGTGTTTAATTTCTGTGGTCGTCATCTCGCCATGGTCGTCGTGGTCGAGGTAGCAGTGGACACAACGTTCGTTACACCGATAGGTCAGGTCGAGCTGAACATTGAGAGGTATATTCAGCCGGAGTGCCTTCGCAGACATCTCCTCCAGAAGACCGCTCATCGTTGCGCTCCATCGGCAAGAGTTCCTTGCGCAATCGGCTCCTCCGAGATCTTCAAGATCTCGTGGTTCGCCAGTTCTCGAGCGAGGGTTTCGGCATCCTGCAGCGCAGTTACGGGTTCTACCGCAAACTCTGCACAGATTCGCTGCTCGACGATCTCGTTGAGAGGGGTATTTCCGTCCGCAGACTGCCAAAGGATGGTCGCTGTCTTATTGAGAGTGAATAAAGTGGAATCCCGACCGGACATGATCATCATCTCGCCGTCAAGACTGCGCGCGGCCACTCGTGGATTGCGTGCGACATACAGCTTCGTCATCGAATCAACTCCCACACCCGTTGATCGGGCACAAATGTAAGCCGCGAGACGGGCACTCGGTTCACAAACTCAAACGCGGAATGAAAAGTGGCTTGGACCAGTTCCTCATCCTCCGCGAAAAAAAGAAGATTGGCAAGCAGAGATCGAGTTGCTTCGCCGGGCGTGACGGAATCGATTCGATTCTCAGAACCCTTAGCGAGCAGGTACAAAGCAGAGACGGGTGCTGAAACATTCTCTCCGAGTTTCGCGAGTTCACCGGTAAATGGGGTTCCGTATGCTAAGTAGCCGCCGTTTTGCTTGCGCACGTAAGAAATTTCATCGGTTAGCAGGGTGACGTCAGGGGGAGCAAGCCGCGAAATTGTAGTCTTACCTGCTTCCGACACGCCCGCGAAAAGGAACGCCTTCCCGTTGCGAATCGCGCTGGCCGAATGCAGCAGAAAGCCTCCTTGCCGCGCGAGGATAAGAGTGTGGACGATCCGCAGCACCGCATCAATGGAATAAGGATTGGCCGTCTGACGAATCCAGCCATGTCGCTGGGACGGTTCCCACTCGGCGCGAAAGTCTCCGCGCCCCAGTGTCCAGCGGCCATCGTGCTGACTCACGCGCACGTCGGCATCTGGGTCTGCGAAGGAATGCGCGGCAATCTCGACATCAAACTCAATTTCTGCTTCGCCAGAGGAAAATACATATCCTGCATAGCGATCTTGAAGCATCGTGAGGAAAGTCGGGTCCGTCGTATTCACGCGAACCGGCATGCCCCCGATCGTGATCACCAGGCTGAGGCGCGCGGCTTCTGTGGTCAATGTTCCCAAATGAATCCCCAATGGCTATGAACTATGTATTTGTGAAGGCTGCAGCAGGCTGTGGACGCTCATTACAGCTCGCGCGGCGATTTCCGACCTTTGTACGAGAGCGGCGACTGCTCGCTCAGAAACCCGCATCGTCCGGCGCGGTTCAATGCATCTACCATTTCGCAAAATGAAAGAAACTTTTCCCAACAGTTTGTTCGGCGCAACTCGTGGATCGGGCGATCGCATGGAGTCGCCTCGGGTGAGGATTCCTGAGTTTTCGAAATTCTTCGCCAGAAGGCGGTGCGCAAACAGCCGGCGATCCCTGTCGATAAGCACGATGTCTCCCTCAGAAAGCAACGCAGGATCGACCCGGGCAATCATGAGGATATCTCCGGGCCAAAGTGTCGGGACCATACTCCATCCGGTGACCTGCAACCTCAGGTTCCCGGACGAACGTAGCACCTCGCCTGCCAGTTCACACTTGAGAGAATGCGTTTCGTCAAGAATTGGAAACATAGGCTGAAAAGCTTTCCGGTTGCTTGCAAGACCCCGTGATGTTCGCCGATTTTGTACGAGTTGTGGCTGCAGAGTACCTGTTCACCGCTAGAAGAAGACTTTTTTCAACTCCTCTTTGGAGGATGAACGCGGCTCTCCGCTGGTTGACTGGATTGGCCGAATTTTACTCTTTCCATCGTGCGCAAGCAATCGACGCTGATGGGGCAAAAATGCCTAACGCTCCGATATTAACCAGCGTTTAGGTCTGACCTGGCGTGGAGATAACGCGAAGGACGATCTCTTTTTTGAATGCAATGGGTCGTTCGCAATTTCGCCTGTACCCCGTACAATAGTGAGAACCCTCCTGATAGCCACACCATCAAGAGCAGATTGTGTCTCACGAACCTACGGAGGCTTGGCGAAATCCTTGGACGGATACGAGATTGCAGGAAACATGGACTTGGGAGTGCATGAGAGCGTTCTCACGCTGGAAGAAATTGCGAACTTAGCTGCCGAAGGTGGTCAGGCTGCAGAGACGCTCATGAACCTTGTGGCGCTGATTGCTAAGAGGTTTCGAACTGATGTTTGTTCGGCATATCTGCTGGAGCCGGATCGAGCCAATCTCGTTTTGGCCGCAACCGTGGGACTTCGTCGGGAATGTATCGGCAGCCTGAGGATGGCAGTGAATGAGGGCTTGACCGGTCTGGTCGCGGAGCAGGTACAGCCCGTCGCGGTTAGCCAGGTAAAGAATCACCCGCGGTTCAAATACTTTAGGGACGCCGGCGAAGATGCCTACCAGTCGTTCCTTGGCGTTCCCCTGATCGACCGCGGAATTTTGCAGGGAGTGCTGGTGGTCCAAACAGTAGAGGCGCGCGTTTTCAGCAGCGATGAAATTCGAATGCTGACGGAAGCCGCTACCCAGGTTGCTCCGGTCGTTAGTGAAGCTCGCAACCTTGACCGCTTTATCGCTCCGCTGCAGGAAAGACTGTGGGCGCTTGCTCGGAATTTGTGGTGGAGTTGGGATCTAAACTCTTCCAGTCTTTTCCTCGATCTCGATCCAGCTCGATGGAGCGACCTGAATCACAAACCAGTGGCGCTGTTAGGAGAACTCCCGCTGGCAAAACTAGAAACACGAGCCGCGGAACTCATGCTCCACAGCCGCGTGAACTACGCATACCGCCGAATGTTGGAATACCTTGAAGCCGATCGGACATGGGGCACACGGCACGCGGGCGTTTTGCGTCCTCATCCTGTCGCCTATTTCTCCGCCGAATTCGGGTTGCATGAGTCACTTCCCGTGTATTCCGGAGGGTTAGGAGTGCTCGCCGGGGATCACATCAAAAGTGCTTCCGACCTTGATATTCCGTTGGTCGGTATCGGCCTCTTTTACGGTCAGGGATATTTTCGCCAGCGCCTCGATATCAACGGATGGCAGCGCGAAGAGTATTTGGAGACCGACGTTAATCAGTTGCCGATGGAAGCAGCGATCGGAAAGGATGGCAGACCCGTTGTCGTTGAAATCGAGACGCGCAGCGGACGGCTGCAGGCGAAAGTGTGGCGGGTGAAAGTGGGCCGCCGCGATCTATTCCTGTTGGACTCCGACGTTGAAGGGAATGCTCCCGAAGATCGAGAACTCACCTCCCGCCTGTACGGAGGCGATCTGCGCATCCGGATTCGCCAAGAACTACTCTTGGGAGTTGGCGGTTTGCGAGCCCTGAAAGCGCTCGGAATCTCTCCGGGTGTTCTACATCTCAACGAAGGCCACAGTGCCTTTGCAGTACTGGAAGCGATTCGCCTTCGGATGGAAGAAGAAGGAATCGGATTCGATGCCGCAGTGCCGCGGGTTTCGCGCGAAGTCGTGTTCACGACTCATACTCCCGTTCCGGCCGGACACGACCGCTTCGATGCGAAGCTTGTTGAAGAGCACATCGGGCCGCTTCGCGAAGCTCTCGGGCTCTCCCCGGAAAGTCTGCTGGGCCTTGGCCGAGAGAACACAAGTAATTCGGACGAGCTTTTTTGCATGACTGTATTGGCGCTTCGACTTTCGCGGCGCGCCAACGCAGTTTCAGCTCTCCACGGAGAAGTTTCTCGTGCCATGTGGACCGGGTTGTTTCGCGGTAAACCCGAGGATGAGGTCCCCATCGGGCACATTACCAACGGCGTGCACGCGCCCTCATGGCTCGCTCCCCAAATGTTCCGTCTGTATGACCGGCATCTTGGAACCGATTGGTTGCAGAGAGGCAGCGAAGCGAAAACGTGGCTGGGAATCGAGAACGTTGACGATGGCGAGCTTTGGGAAACTCACCTTAACCTGAAATCGCAGCTGATCGAATTCGTAAGGAAACGAGCCGTCGCTCAGGCCGAACGTCGCGAAGAATCGCCGGAGGTGTTGCAGCGTCTGGATCGCGTTCTGAGCCCAGATGCTCTGACAATCGGTTTTGCCCGGCGATTCGCAACATACAAGAGAGCCAATCTCATCCTGACCGACATCGAGCGGCTCGCTTCCATGGTGAACGACCCAAACCGTCCAGTGCAATTTGTATTTGCAGGTAAAGCGCATCCACTGGACGAGCCGGGAAAACGGGTTTTGCAGCAGATCGCGGAGTTGATGCGCGATCCCAAATTCCGCGACAAATTCGTATTTGTTGAGGACTACGACATCAACGTCGGCCGCCACTTTGTTCAAGGAGTCGATGTTTGGCTCAACAATCCGCGGCGGCCTCTTGAAGCCTCAGGGACAAGCGGTCAGAAAGTCGTGCTGAACGGTGGCTTGAATCTCTCGATTTTGGACGGTTGGTGGGCTGAAGCCTTCGATGGGATGAATGGATTCGCCATCGGAACTGGAAGAACCCACTCCAATATGACCGTCCACGACTCCCGCGATGGCGAAGACTTGTTGAGGGCTCTGCGCGAAGAAGTGATTCCGCTCTACTACCAGCGCGATCGCGACGGCTTGCCGCGCGGGTGGATCAAGCGGATGAAGCGCACCATCCGAACTCTTGGTTGGCGCTTCAACGCTGACCGCATGGTGATGGATTATACGCAAAAGTGCTATGTTCCGGCTGCGGGCGGCACTTCAAGCGACATGCGGGCCAATTCGTAAGAATCAGCGTTCCGGCGGGGGCACAACTTTCACAGCATAACCGGCAGCACTGAGGCTTAGACGTTCCAGAACGAAATGACCGCTCCGCCGGCCACAATCATGAAGCCGCCGACCAGAATTGGCAGAGTCGTCGGCTGGTGGAATCGCACCTTGGCAATTACCTGCGCGGCAACGAAGAAGAGTACGACGTAAATGCCCAGTAGCTTCCCGAAGTCCCACTGCGGCAAATTCACGAGCAGCCCGTAGAGAGACAGAACCAGCACGCCCCCCGCGAACGAAAGCCATCGCGACAGGCCCGACGTACGATGGACAGCGGCCTGAAAGAAAGCATCTCCAGAGACTTCAAGCACGGCCGCGGTCATCAACACGAACAGCGCACCTCCCGGAAAAACCAGGAGACGATCCAGCATTCGCATAAGGGTAACGTACCTCTCTAATACGAAGTCGTGACCACTGCGTCTTCCGGATAGCCGGGCATGCCAAACTCCGGAACATCCAATCCCTCTTCTTCGGACTCAGGTGCAACACGCATGCTCTTCACCTTATTGATGATTCCGAACACCGCAAACGTCGCGCCGAACGCCCAAACGGCGTAGAGGGTGGCGCCCATCAACTGGCACCAGAATTGGTGCGTGTCGCCGTGAATCAGACCGGTCACGCCTTGTCCCGCACCACCCAGATAGCTTGAGGCACCAACTCCGTTCCATCCAGCTCCGTACGTGCCGTCTGCGAAGATTCCAACGCAGACTGCTCCCAGCCAGCCGCAATAGCCATGCACCGAAATGGCGCCGCAGGGGTCGTCGATGCGGAGAACGCGCTCATTAAAAAGTACCCCGCCGCAGACGAGACAGCCTGCAAGTATGCCGATAATTACTGAGGAAGTCGGAGAGACGAAGGCGCAAGGAGCAGTGATCGCAACCAAGCCGGCCAACATTCCGTTGCAAGCCATCGTAATGTCCGGCTTGCCGAACAAGAAATACCAGATCAGCATAGCGGCAGCCGACCCGGCCACGGCCGCCAAGTTCGTATTAACAGCGACTACCGAAATTCGAAGGTCGGTGGCTCCCAGAGTTGACCCCGGATTAAATCCCATCCACCCGAAGAGCAAGATAAACGTTCCGGTGACTACATAAACGACGTTGTGAGCGGGGAAGACGCGGATCTTGCCGCCCGGGCCGAATTTTCCCAATCTCGGCCCTAGAACAATCGCAAGAGCCATAGCGCAGAATCCCCCGACAGCGTGAACGACGGTCGAGCCCGCGAAGTCAACATAGCCGTGACCGAGATTCATTGTCGAACCCAACTGCGAGAGCCAGCCGCCACCCCATGTCCAGCAACCCGAGATGGGGTACAGAAATGCGCCAATGAATAGTTCGCAAAGCAGGAAAGCCCAGAAGGAGATTCTTTCGCAAATAGCACCGACAATGATGTAGCCCGCCGTCTCCATGAACACTACTTCAAACAATGCGAGGCAGTTGCTGCCTGCATCATATGCTGGCCCTATAAAGAAGAAGCCCTTGCCACCGACGAACCCCCACTGCCCGTGGCCGATCAGGAATTTGTTAAGAGTCGGCACGCCGCCAAGGTTGATGGGCGCGGCGTTGATCGCCACAGCTCCAAACTGGAATGCGTAGCCCACAGCGTAATAGGCAAGAAACGCGAAGACGTAAGCCGCAAAGTTCAACATCATCAGGTGAGCGGCATTTTTCTTTCGGACCAGTCCGCAAGTGAGAAGAGCAAAGCCAGCTTGCATGAACAGAACGAGATATCCCGTGTTAAGGGTCCAGGCGAAGTTGGTTGCGACCCGAACGTGTCCGACGCTATCAGCGAGCTTGGCTGCCAAGGGTTCCTTAGCGGCTTGTGCCTGATAGTCGTCGAAATCTTTCTTGTTCTTGGCATAGTCGGGCGCAGTTTTGTCGGTAGGTTCGGGAACGACGAAAGGATTTCCAGCAGCATCGACGGCGGTAGTCTTGTCCCCGGTGGCCGTGCCGGCGGGGTCGGGCTTTGGGTCATCGGCAAGGCCAAATGCCGTTAGAGCGGCGAATATCCATATGGCAATTAGAACTCTGCCGCCGACTGACGCCAGCGAACGGTGCAGAGAGCGCCTCTCTGCTCGTTTTGTCATTTTCGATGCTCCTTAATCTGAATGTTTATTCGGAGGCATGCATGCCCGCATGTCTTGCCGGTTCGCCAACAGATCCGCGTTCGCGGATAATCCAAAAACAGAAGTTCGATCGCAAGAATGGCTCCAGTCAACCCGGTTCAATTACGGTGTCGGTAAGCCGGTCGTAAGAGTGCTAGATATTCTCTGAGTTTGGTTCCTCTTTTACTCTTTGCCTTCATCAAGAATTCCGCACAAATTTGTCAGCGCATATAGCAAAAGAGCCAGCCCACCGAGCGTGAGCAGCACGCCCGCCAGGGGATAGATTGCCAGCATCAACAATCCGCCGACTACGACAGCGAAAGCGCACAATGCCGAAGCAACGTAAGCCATTGCAAGCTCTAGCGCGCCCACTTCCGTATGGCGCAGCTCATTTCCACAAACGGATCGCATTCGGACAATGCGCGAAAGTAAATCGACGCACTAGCCGCGTCCAATAGATATTTCTTATCGCATTTATTTGAAAATCGAGTGGGCGACGATCGCCAGAGAGTTGTACGGCTCGAGGTCAGGTTCCAACACGTTCCTATGGTTCTATTGAAGAGCGCCAACACTGGCGGAAATAAGTAATAAGAGCTAGAGGGTGGCAGAAGGGTGGACTATTTTCTTGTTCGTTGGCGGAGGATTCCGCGAGGTATTGCTCGGCTCCCTTTTCAATGACGGCTCTGCCGGGTGTTGATGAAGACGGGAATAACGCGAGCGAGTGCGGCAGCTTCTTAGGCTTGGCAATATTAACTATGGTTAACCGATTGACACTCCGTAGCCAACATGTCTCGCATCGCCGAGGCGGCGGCAGCAATATCGAGTTTGAGCCCAGGGAACAGGTCCGAAGCGTTCTGCATCGATCGCTCCTCGCCAGCGCGCTCGAGATCTCGGGCTTTTCGCGCCGCCTCCGTTAGTCCCAAGCAACTCAGCTCTCCTTTTAAGCTGTGGGCCGATCTCTCGACTCTTTCAAGGTCACCGGTCTCCAGGGCCAGCTGTAAGGTGACGAGTTGTTGGGGAAAATCCTCTAGGAAAACCTGCACCAGTTCGCGCAGCAGCGCTTCGTCGCCATCCAATCTGGCAAGGGCTTCTTTCACCTCCCAATTGAGGTTTGAGGTAGTCCTCTCTGCTGCTACTCGCTGCACTGTTTGCTCTCTGCCGAGCAGGAGGGCGATGGTTTCCTGGATCCGGTGGCTGCTCAAAGGCTTGGTTATATATTCATCCATGCCTGAGTCCAGGCACCGTTCTTTGTCGCCCTTCATAGCGTGTGCCGTCATGGCGACGATCGGAATGTGGGCTCCAGTTGCCCGTTCGTTGTCACGAATTTTCCGGGTCGCTGTTAGTCCGTCCATCTCCGGCATTTGCACGTCCATAAAGACGACGTCGAAGGTCCCGGTCTCCAGCAGCGACAGAGCCTCCAGACCATTGCGGGCCAATGTCGGTATGTGGGCCATCTTCTGCAGCATCCGCAGAATCACAGTCTGGTTCACGGGATTGTCTTCCGCCACCAAAATGCGGAGCGCCGTGGAAGCCTGTTGTGAACTGTATCTTGTCACGAGTTGCGGAGCGTCATCGGTTTGCCTTTGTCCCAACACATTAAGAACCGCGGACATTAGTTCTGACTTGCGGATGGGTTTGGGAAGGTACGCGGAGATGCCGAGTTCCCGACAGCGAGCAGCCTCTCCACGCTGGCCAGCAGAAGTAACCATCATTATCTTCACATCCGCCAGGCTCGGGTCTTGCTTGATACGCTCCGCAAGTTCAAAACCGCCCATTTCGGGCATCCGACTGTCAATGATCGCCAGGCGAAATGGGGTTCCGCGCATCGCCGCTTCCGTCATTGCTTCCAATGCCGCGCTTCCGGTCTCGACGGCTGTAGAGTTCATGCCCCAGCTTCGGGTGATTTCGATCAAGATCCGGCGATTCGTCGCGTTGTCATCGACCACCAGTACAGGAAGATTCATCAATTCAGACGGACAGGGTTGGACGACCAACGAGCGTTCGGCTTTGGCCGTTCCGAAGCGGGCCGTGAAATGGAATGTGCTGCCTTTACCGACGGCGCTTTCAATCCCGATCTTTCCACCCATCAATGCAGCCAGGCGAGAAGAGATCGCCAATCCGAGACCGGTGCCGCCGTAGTGACGCGTTGTGCTACCGTCAGCCTGCGCAAACGCTTCAAAGATCAAAGAATGCTTCTCGGCGGGAATGCCAATCCCAGTGTCGGTTACGCTGAAAAGCAGGGTGACCTCGCCGTCAGTCTGAGAGTCGATCTGCACCCGAACAACGACTTCTCCTTCCGGCGTGAATTTGATGGCATTTCCGACGAGGTTGACGAGAATCTGTCGAAGGCGTCCCGGATCTCCGATCAAACAATTTGGTATCTGCGAGTCGATCTCATAGACAAGTTCCAGCCCTTTGCCGTCCGCCCGCAAAGCGAGAACCCTCATCGTCTCACTGATCGAGTCGTGCACGTTGAACTCAATGGGATCAAGATCCAGCTTGCCGGACTCGATTTTCGAGAAATCGAGAATGTCGTCGATGATTATTAGCAAGGAATCACCTGAAGACTTCAACAAGACCAGATAGTCACGTTGTTCCGAACTCAGTTCGGTGTCGAGCACCAATTCGGCCATGCCCAGAATCCCGTTGATCGGGGTGCGGATTTCGTGGCTCATATTCGCTAGGAATTCACTCTTAGTGCGATTGGCTTCTTCCGCCCTTTGTTTTGAGGCCAGCAATTGTGTATTCGCATCAAGCAATTCGGAAGTCCGCTCGGTCAGCTCGATGGCGATGCGATGCCGTTCGGTCACGGCCGACCCTACGATGAGCCCCGCGGCCGAGACGACAAACATGAGCAGACCTATCTTCGGGAGCGCGGCAGAGGTCAATGGGAAGAAGTGCAGCGCGACCACAATGCCAAAATTCAGGGCCAACAGCCCGGTGACAACTCTTCGAACGCCTTGCCGCATGGCGATCCAAATCACCGGGACGAAGCCCATAAAATATAGCTCTAAGCGTCCAAAGCCGGGTCCGAACATGAGCCACAATGTCGATAGAAGAGCGCACACCTGCCCGCTGGCCTCGGCAAAAACCCAAACACGGGGCGTTCTCCGGCGGGAATTCTGCCTGCCCGAGTGAATCTCGATCGGTCTGGACGATAGTTTACGGCGGAGCCAGGGGAATACGTGAATCAGGAGGAAAGGAGCTACACCGAGCAGCCCGACTTCGTCGCCCAGAAACCACTCCGATGCTGATGGCCAGAATTCGGTCCAGCGAACGGAATGGTCCGCGACTAAACACATGACTCCGACGGCCGTGGAGGCCAACGCAGCGAAGGTAGTTACGGAGATATACAGGAACACGTCTCGGCGCCGGCGCAACCCAAGATCGATCCGTAAGGGGCCTCGGAGAACGTACGCGGCGGCAGCGTAGAAGCTGGCTACACAAACTGCGCCAATCGTTCCGCTAAACGAGTTCAGCGGCTGTTTGTAGATCAAGGCGCCAGCAAGTGCATCGCAAAAACAGACCAAGAACGCGTACCACGGACTGACTCCCAACAGGATCGCCAGAATTAATCCGGTGGCGGGATACCAGGCTACAGATCCAATTCGAGATATGAGGATGATCTCTGGCCGATTCAGTAACAGATATACCAACACAAACGAGAGCGCGAGCAGAGCGTGGCGGACTGCGGGACGAGGTTCATACATGAATAGGTCTCACTGGATCATTCTTGATGCGGTGATACCAGACAGCGCATTCTCGCCTTGTGCTTCCCCGTAAGAACCGATGACAACGCGGTTGCGACCGGTTCGCTTCGCTTCATAGAGAGCCACATCGGCCGCCGACAACAGTTCGATATCAGGCGTGCAATCCGAGGTAACAACGCCTCCAATACTTACCGTCACCTTTATGCTCAGAGCCTTCGTTACGACCTCAGTTTCGGCCACTGCGTTGCGTATTCTTTCGGCCACTATCGCCAACTCTTCGAGTGTGCAGTTTGATAGCACTGCGAGGAACTCTTCACCACCGTACCGTCCCACAAAATCGTAAGATCGGAGCGAATGGCTGATGCGATATGCCGCTTCTTTAAGCACAGAGTCGCCGATCAAGTGACCATGGGAGTCATTGATGCTCTTGAAATGGTCCAGATCGATCATCAAAATTCCAGTCGACGTGTGAGATCGAAATCCTCGCTGAAGCTCGGGAGCAAGCAGATCCAGGGTTGCGCCACGGCTTCGAAGGCCCGTCAAGGAGTCATGAGTCGCTTGAAACCGCAGATCTTCGCGGGCCTGGATCAGTTGGCGCTGCAGCGAGAGAATGCGATTCCCGGTCGATACCCGTGCTCGAAGCTCTGCGACGTCGAACGGTTTGGTCAGGTAATCGTCAGCTCCGGCTTCGAGACCTTTGACGACGTCCTGCTTGCCGTCTTTGCCAGTGACTAGCAAGATGTATTGATACGACTCCCGGTTACTTTCGCGAATTCGGCGGCAGAGTTCGATGCCGTCGATTCCGGGCATCATCCAATCCAGAATGAGCAAATCCGGCGGAGTCGGTTGCTGAAGAATGTCCCACGCCTCGATTCCATCCTTCACCGCAACTACTCGATAGCCCCAGTTTTGCAGGCGACTTTGAAGTAGTTTGCGAAAGATGGGATCGTCTTCCGCAATGAGAATCGTTGCTGGGTCGCCTTGCTGCTGCGCGATTTTCGGGAGAAGTCCCCCGTCCTGCTCCTGGCTAGGAATGGGAGTTCTCCATGGAGCAGTTCGCAAGCAAATAATCGCAACTGCTTCCCTCGATGCGGGAGCTTGAAAGATTCTCTGCGGATCTGTCTTGTCGACTTAAATAAGCTGCAACTTCCCGTAGGTTCTCGCGGACGATCGGCCTCTCGCAAAACGGGTCGCCTGCTTGGCCCTTCCGAAAACTCTGATCTTGCTCGTTGGGTTGATGAAGTACTTCAGATTGTGCTTCGACCACATCTTGCAATGCCAGGACTCGCTCGCCCATCCTGACCCGCGCGCGCAGTTCCTCGGGCACCGGAGGCTTCGTAATGTAGTCATCTGCCCCTGCCCTCAGGCCAG
The DNA here is from genome assembly GCA_963787685.1 of uncultured Acidobacteriota bacterium. GTDB lineage: Bacteria > Acidobacteriota > Terriglobia > Terriglobales > Acidobacteriaceae > Sulfotelmatobacter. The sequence continues at coordinate 92,564 of CAWBED010000008.1, read as the reverse complement.
CTACGATATCGGCCGTACTGTTCTTCGAGGTAAGGATGATCAAATAGGTCGATGATATGCGCTCAGAACCTCTGACTCTTCGACAGATCTCGGGACCGCTGAGCCGGGGCATGACCCAATCGAGGATCGCCAAACGCGGCGCGTCGGGGCTCTGGAGGATCTCCCACGCCTCGCCCCCGTCTGAAGCGACAATGAGTTCGTAGTCAGGAGCAAGGACCTGCCGTAGTATCTTCACGAAAAAAGCATCATCTTCCGCAATCAACAGTTTCATAACCCCACTTCGTGTCCCATCTAGGACGGAGCGATAAGCGCGACGTCCATCAGGGTAGGTTGATGCACGAAATGTGCCATCTGTCACAACTGCTAGGGACGATGGGCTGTCGGATCCACGGTCTTGTAAGTGTATTCCTTGCAATGGCTTGGAGGATGTTTAGTGCACGGGTGGTTTTGTCGCCACTCTCGCACAATGAATGGGTTGTCTGTTAGTCATACGCTTTCCACTTACCAGACACGCGCTGGCCTGGTCGATGGAAGGATGGGCCGCCCATTAATCAAAGGTTAGCTCGAGGATTCTCCAAAGAATTGGCCACCACTCTCGTAATTAAGATGCGGCCTTACGTCTTGACTCCATGCGCTCTTTTTGCGATAAGCGAGATACAGCATTATCTTTGCTGCTGCCGATGTGGTTTGTTCCAGTCGCACTCGGAAGGATGCGATTTGGCATTGACCTGCCGAACCCATCAGAGTTTCGGTTCTTATGTGGCGGGGAGGAGCGCAATGCCCAGTTCCAGAAGTGTGCTGCTCGCGCCAACCTTTGCCGCTTCAGTTTCCGGACTGACGCCGCTGTATTTTTTCCCAGTTTTGGTGTCCCTCCCCGTTTTCTCTTGTGCTCTCCAGGGTGAATCTCGAAGCGGGAGTACCGAATGAGTCAAACGAAAAGCCTTACTGTGCTTGCCGTCGATGACAGTCCCGAGAATCTTGAGCTGATTCGCGCTGCGCTCGAAAAACAGGACGTAGAGATATTGACGGAGACTGACCCGGAGACAGGCTTCGAAGTATTTCAAAAAGTTCGTCCTAGAGTGGTGCTGCTCGATTTGGTTATGCCAAGAGTCAGCGGTATGGAATTGTTGGAACGCATCGTATCGGTGGACCCGGGAACTGATGTGATCCTGATTACCAGCCACTATTCTCCGGAATCCGCGGTGGAAGCAATCCAAAAAGGAGCTCGCGACTATTGGACCAAGCCTCTCGACGTCGAAAAACTTCGAAGCCGAATTGGGGGCTTAATCGCGGAGGCCGAGAATCGTCTGAAGACGTTACGCCTCGATCGAGAAATGGTGGATGCCTGTCAATTCGAAGGCATGGTGGGCCGCAGTCCCCTGATGCTGGAAGTTTTCGCGCGAATACGACGAGTTGCGCCGCATTTTCGAACCGTGTTGGTGACTGGCCAGACGGGCACGGGAAAAGAGCTGGTCGCTCAAGCCCTTCACCGCCTCAGCCCAGCGGCACAGGGAAAGTTTGCGGTGTGCAACTGTTCCGCGCTAGTAGAGAATTTGCTGGAAAGCGAGCTGTTTGGACATGTCCGTGGCGCCTTTACTGGTGCAACGCAGGACAAGCCCGGCATGTTCGAATACGCCGACGGCGGAACTATCTTTCTGGATGAAATTGGTGAGCTCTCGTTGCCGGCTCAAGCGAAATTGCTGCGAGTGTTACAGAATCGCCAGGTACAAAGAGTTGGATCACCAGTTACTCGTGGAGTAGATGTCCGCGTAATTGCCGCCACACATCGCGATCTGAAAGCGATGGTCCGCGATGGGCAGTTCCGTGAAGATCTTTACTATCGGCTCGCCATCGTTGAGATCTCGTTGCCCACCCTGGCCAGCCGGCGCGAGGATTTGCCACTGCTCCAGCGATATTTCGTCGAGAAGTACGCTGCGGAGTACAACAAGGCAATTACCGGCATCACTCGGCGAACTCAGACTCGGATGGCCGCCTATCCCTGGCCCGGCAATATCCGGGAATTAGAGAACGTGATCGGAAACGCGTGCATGATGGCAGACGGCAGTCTTGTGGATATCAATGACCTTCCCGAGAGCCTGCGCGCCCCGATGAGCCACGACATCTCAACGGATGAAGCCTTGTTGTCGCTCGATGAAGTGCAAAGGCGCCACATCGCGCGGGTGCTGGAAGCGGTCGGCGGACACAAAGCTCGAGCTGCAGAAATTCTGGGTATTGGCCGGGCCACCATTTACCAAATGTTATCTAAGATGAAAACAGACGAAAAAAAGGAAATTGTATAAACGCTGCGAGTCCCGTTTCTGTTCAATCCATCCGAATCTTCTTCTTCGACTGCCGTGGCCCGATAGTTTGACGTTACGTCAGTGAAGGCACCACGGACAATAGCGGGATCCTAATGAACGTGTAACAACTAGTAAGCTGGACTATTTTCTCGCTGTCGAGGTAGGGTGCTGCCGCGCGCGACTCGATGAACTGATGATTTACGGAACAAGAAACAGAATGCAAACTAGTGATTGATCAATTTCAAAACCGGCCTGAGAGCGAACCAGCTCCGATCCTGATCCGAAAAGTCGAAGGCCGCGAGTGGTGGCTCTGGGGATTCGCCGTTGCCGTCACTCTTGTGCTGACATTCGGCATTCTCTCCCTCACATTCCCCGGTTTTTATCTGTCGAAGGACGAATCCTTATTTCTGAATCTCAAGGAATGGGTGCGCGGGTTAGCAGCGCTGGTTCTGCTATTTGATATCTATACGATCTATCAGCATTTGCAACTTCAGCGCATCCGCCGCCGTCTTGCCGAACGCGAGCAGTTATTTCAGATCATCACCGAAAATGCCGCCGACATGATCGCATTGGTCGACAGGGAGGGACATCGTCTTTACAACAGTCCCGCGTACGAAAAGATGCTGGGATATGGAGCGGCTGAACTGGCTTCCACATCTTCGCTCGATCAAGTGCATCCCGACGATCGCGCGCGTGTGCTGCAGGCCGCCGAAAAAGCTTACGCCACCGGTCGAGGCGAAAGTCTCGAATACCGGATTCGCCACAAGGATGGGTCGTGGCGCGTACTCGAGTCCACCTCGAACGCAATTCCTGGACAGAATGGCGAGACTAAAGGACTCGTCATCGTCAACCGCGATATCACGGAACGCAAGCGGGCTGAAGCTCTCTTGGAACATCGCGCGTTCCATGATGGATTGACCAATCTCCCGAATAGGGCTCTGTTTCTCGATCGCCTGGAGCGAGCAATCGCGGTTTCACGTCGTCACAACGATTTCCGATTCGCGGTCCTGTTCATTGATATTGACGAATTCAAGGTCTTCAACGATAGCCTCGGTCACAGTGCCGGAGACGACCTTCTGATACAGATTGCGCGACGCCTCACCGCTTGCCTTCGCGGCGCAGACACGGTAACACGACCGCGACCGGGTGAGCAGTCGCAACTTTCGATCGGCGAGAACACCTTGGCGCGTCCCGGAGGTGATGAGTTTGTCGTCCTCGCCGAAGAGCTTCGCGATCCTAGCGATGCCATCCGGATGGCGAAGCGGATTCAGGAGCGTCTGGCCATCCCCTTCGGCGTAAGCGGGCACGAGATCGTCATCACCGCCAGCATCGGGATCGCCTTCAGCGGTGGTACTGCTACGAATGCCAGCGACGTGCTCCGCGATGCCGAGATGGCCATGTACCGCGCCAAGGACGGTGGAAAGGCTCGTTGTGAAGTTTTCGACAGTGCCATGCAAGACGACGCGGTCAAGCGTTTGCAACTCGAGACAGATTTGCGCAAGGCGCTCGAGTTGAATGAGTTCCGTGTTCACTACCAACCGTTGGTGTCCCTGACGACCGGCAAGATTGTCGCATTTGAGGCGCTGAGCCGTTGGCAACGGCCGCAAGGCATTGTGATGCCCGGAGAATTTATCGCGGTCGCCGATGAGATCGGGCTCATTCTGCCGATGAACCGTCAGCTTCTCCACGACGCTTGCTTGCAACTGCGTCGCTGGCATGAACTCTTCCCCTCGAATCCGCCCCTCGCAATTGGAGTGAATGTCACTGCGAAGCAGTTTGCCCAGCCGGACCTGGCCTCGCAGATTGGAGAGATTCTTCGCCAAACAGATACGGATCCTGCATGCGTCGATCTCGAAATCACTGAAAATATTGCGATGGCCGATGTGGAGAGATCTGCAGTGGTGCTCTCTCAATTGAAGGCACTCGGTGTTCACCTGAGTATCGACGACTTCGGAACGGGCTACTCCTCTCTATCTCGATTGCAGCGCTTCCCTGTCGACACGCTAAAGATCGATCGAACGTTTGTCTCCGAGATGGATCGGGATCGCGATACCGGGGAAATCGTTCGCGTGATCGCGATGCTCGCTCGCAATCTGGGTCTTAAGGTAGTAGCCGAGGGAATTGAACGACAGGAGCAGATGGAGATGCTCAGAGACCTTGGCTGCGAAACTGGCCAGGGCTACTTGTTCTCCAAGCCAGTGAGCGCCGACGCGATCGAGCAGCTCCTGACAAGTCGACGCGCCTTCGCGAAGTCAGCCTCCTCTTAGCCAAACAGCGGGGAGCGATGATATGTGCATCCTAAAACCCCAGAGAGCAACCTCTGTTCCTCTTCCGAATCGCGCGTGACTAAAGCGAAACCTTGAGAGGATTTCCTTCGAACACGACCTGCTTGCGCTCCTGAAGAAGTTTTACTTCAATGTTCTTTCGTGTTAGAGGCAGCATTTGCGAACCCGGCGCAAGACTTAGCGCAAGCACGCGTTGCTTGTCATTCCAAACCAGTTCTAACCCCGTCCACTCGCCTTTTCGGTAGTTGAAAGAACGCCCATCATCTTCGTAGAGCAGAAACGAAGCATCGCCGCCGGGATAGATTGAAATCGAGAGCGGTTGCTCAACCGATTCATCGACATATTGCTTCACAGGCCCAAAGGGAAGGATCCCTCCGGCTCGAACATAAAGAGGAATGGTTTCGAGATCAATGGCGCGCGAGAGCTCCCGTCCGCCTTCTACTTTTTCATTCGTCCAGAAGTCGTACCAATCACCTCGCGGCAGGTATATTTTTCGATGATCTGCTCCCTTCTCCACTACCGGAGCGACCAAGATATCGCGTCCCCAAAGATACAGGTCCTGGCATTCGACCGCTTTTGGATCGTCTGGATAGTGCAGCCATAGCGCTCTCATAACGGGCAGCCCGGTGATCGTGCACTCGCGCACGACACTGTAGAGATAGGGAAGCATTCGATAGCGAAGCTCCAGATATTTCCGGCAGATTGGTTCCACCTGCTCGTTGTGCAATTGGCTTGCATCCGGAAGCGCCCAACCATCGTATCGGCCTGCCTCAATCGGGCCAGTCTCTCCAGTGTTCCACCCCCAGGGAAGGCGTAACTTCCATGCTCGACCGTGAGAGCGGAACAGCGGGCAGAATGCCGCGAACTGAAACCAACGCAAATACAATTCTGCCGTGAACTCTGGCGTAGGAACAAAGCCGCCGATGTCGGTTCCCCAGTACGGGACACCAGTAAGAGATGTATTGATCGCGATCGGCACCTGCGTCTTAAGCGTCTCCCACTTGGAATAGACATCGCCCGACCACAGAAAGGAGGCGAAGCGCTGCATGCCGGCATAACCGTTGCGATGTAACGCGTAGGGACGTTCATTGGGCCGATCGAGTTGCGGACCTTCCCAATGCATCCGGTTCCGGGCGAGTCGCGACGGAACGTCAAGTGGATCACCCTCATCGGGCCACCAGCCGTCGACCCCCATCGCGAAATCTTTGCGGTGGGCGTCCCAATAGCAACTCGCGTTCGCCTGGTCGAACTCCGACAATTTGCACGCGTCGTGAGTTGTTCCTGAAAGCTTGTCGGTCAGAATGACATCATGCAGAACCACGCGGAAGTTATCGTGGTGCAGCTCATCGATTATTTGTCGAGGATCGGGGAAATACGCGAGAGTTCCAAGAGAATGAGCCGTTTTCCGTGTTCCAGCCGGATGGGCAAAAGCCTGTGCCGAGATAAATCAGAGCATCGCAGGGCAATTTCTTTTCACGGAATGTCTTGGCTTCGGCGAGAACTTCTTCGCGACTCGCGAGAGTTCGATGCGACTGCTGATATCCCAGACTCCAGAGTGGTGGCAATTCGGCGTAGCCTGTGAGGCGTGCATACTCGGCCATGATCGTGGCTGGATCGGGCGACACGACAAGAAAACATCCAGCGGGAATGGGTTGTCCGCATTCGCCGGAGAGAACCTGGATTGAGAGCTGGTGAAGTCGAACGTCCCGAACGGCTGGTGAAAGAAGATCGCCCAACCAGCGGTACCGATGATCCAGGGAATACCAACCCGTGCGCCGTGGGTCTCGAGTTTATAACCGCCCTGTCCATTCTTCATATCGTGGACAGAGCCTCGCCTGTCAAATTGAGGACCTCCTTCCCCAAGACCGAGCAGGGGTGAATCTCCGGTCGCGAAGGAGACGACGCCGGTAGCGCGATCAACTGCGAGCGTTTGGATATCGCCTCCGTCGGCGCTTGAAATCGCAACAGATATAGGTTCGAGAGAAACACGAACCTTTAGTTCGCCGGAGTGAATCGTTTGTCCGGTGTCCTTGCTGTGCAGTCTTGTGACTTGGCTATCCCAGGACTCTCGGACAAGGGAGCCAAAGTATGGAATCTCGGCGGTCTTCCCATGCTGAATCGGTAGGACGGACAATCGCACGGTGTGCGCACTCACTTTGGAGATTTGGACTTCGAGGTCTTGATTGGCAGTGTTGGTGGCTGCCGTTGCAAAGACTTTATCGGCGGGCAAGGCCAGCGCAGCAGATGCTATGGCGAGTTGTTTCAAAACACGTCGTCGATTCCAAGGTTCGTTCATTGGCCACCTAAAGATCAGTCATCAGTGGGAGTCGCGTGCGACGCGTGAGCCGCTGTGTCCCACAAGGAAATCGAGATCAGCACCCAAATGTGCCTGCTGTACATGCTGGATGTAGAGTCGCTCCCAGCCCCGTTCCGGAAGGGCCGGAGGCTTCCATTCCGCTCGACGAGCGGCTAATGTCGCGTCATCCACCTCGAGCTGAATCAAACGCTGGCCAACATCCAAAGAGATCATGTCGCCGGGACGTACTAACGCGAGCGTGCCGCCAGCAGCGGCTTCCGGCGAGGCGTGCAGTACTACCGTTCCGTAGGCCGTGCCGCTCATCCTCGCGTCGGAGATCCGCACCATGTCGGTGATGCCTTTGCGGAGGAGCTTGGGAGGCAGCGGCATATTGCCGACTTCCGCCATGCCCGGATATCCACGAGGGCCGCAATTTTTGAGAACTAAGACACAGCTTTCGTCCACATCAAGACTCTCGTCATTAATGCGTGAATGAAACTCCTCGATCGATTCGAAAACCACGGCTCTCCCGCGATGCTGCAACAGCTGGGGACTGGCAGCGGATGGCTTGATGACGGCGCCATCCGGTGCGAGATTTCCGCGAAGAACGGCAATGCCAGCATTCGATTTGAACGGAGCGGCGAACGAGTGGATTACCTCTGCGTTCCAGCACGGCGCTTCGGCAACGTTCTCGCCGATCGATTTTCCATTGGCGGTCAGCGCGTCACGATGAAGCGTGCCAGCCTCGCCAAGCTCTCGAAGCACACGAGGCAATCCTCCTGCGTAGTAGAAGTCTTCCATTAGATATTTGCCGGACGGCTGAATGTTCACCAAGCACGGCAAGGCCGAACCCAAACGGTCAAAGTCGTCGAGACAAAGAGCTACACCTACACGGCCGGCGATTGCGATTAAGTGGATTACCGCGTTGGTTGAGCCGCCGATCGCCGCATTCGCGCGAATCGCATTTTCAAATGCCTGTCGAGTGAGAATTTGCGAGATGCGTAGATCTTCGCGAACCATCTCGACGATGCGGCGGCCTGTAAGCTGAGCTAGTGTATTGCGTCGAGCGTCGACCGCAGGGATGGCAGCGTTGCCGGGAAGGCTCATGCCGAGTGCCTCGACCATGCTCGCCATGGTCGAAGCGGTACCCATGGTCATGCAATGGCCTTTCGAGCGATGCATGCAGCTCTCGGCTTCGAAAAATTCCTCGACCTGCATAGCACCCGCGCGAACCTGTTCTGACATTTGCCAGAGGCCAGTGCCGGAGCCGAGATCGCGCCCGTGAAATTTGCCAGAGAGCATCGGACCGCCAGAGAGTCCGATGGTCGGCAAGTCGACGGAAGCCGCACCCATCAGCAAAGACGGCGTGGTCTTATCGCAGCCCATCAACAGCACGACTCCATCCATCGGATTGCCGCGAATGGATTCCTCGACGTCCATGCTCGCAAGATTTCGAAAGAACATCGCCGTGGGCCGCAGTTGCGTCTCGCCCAGCGACATGACGGGAAACTCAAGAGGAAACCCGCCAGCTTCCCAGACTCCGCGTTTCACGATTTCGGCAAGCTCGCGAAAGTGAGAATTACAGGGTGTGAGTTCAGACCATGTATTGCAAATGCCAATGACGGGTCGCCCATCGAAGAGATCATGTGGCCAGCCTTGATTCTTCATCCAGCTGCGATACATGAAGCCTTCGCGATCTTGCCGTCCGAACCATGATTGGCTGCGTAATTTAGTCATCGTGCGATCCTACGCCTCATCGAATTCAAGGGAAGTAGAGAGATCATAACGGAAAAAATCGAAGTAAACGTAATCTCAAAACATACTGATTGACGAGAATCGCGGCAAGCAGGATCATCTCTCGAACTCAATCGAACGATAGTGGCTTGGAGCTTGAATTATGACTGGACTGTTCTCTTTCGCATCGAAACAGCGAGTTGTGGCGTCGAGGATCTTGATGGCAATTGTCGCCGGCTGTCTTTTTCTGCGCGGTTTTCTCGAGTCTGTGTCTATCAGTCTCGTCGGCAGCAGTGACGTCACCGTCAGATAAGGGTTTCTTGCGAATTTACTTCATCGACGCAGAAGGCGGGCAGGCCACGTTGTTTGTCACGCCTGAAAAGCAATCGCTGCTGATTGATACGGGTTGGCCAGGATATGACGGACGGGACGCGAACCGAATCGTTTCAGCAACGAAGGAAGCCGGGATCAGCAAGATCGACTACGTTCTGATCACGCACTTTCACGAGGATCACGTTGGCGGAGCGCCTCAGCTGGCCGCGCGAATTCCCATCGGAACCTTTATCGATCACGGCGAAAATCGCGAGAGCACGGACAAACCAACAATGCAGGTCTGGCAGGCATACCAGCAACTCATGAGCACGAGGAAATACAAGCACATCGTCGCCAAACCCGGAGATGCGTTACCCATTCTCGGAATGAGGGCAACGATCGTGAGTGCAGATGGGGCGGTTTTGAGCGATCCGCTTCCGGGCGCCGGAGGAGAGAATTCAAGTTGCAAAAACGCTGAGCAGTATCCCGCCGATCAGACGGAAAATCGACGTTCGGTTGGGACCCTCATAACGTTTGGCAAGCTCAGAATCCTCGACCTCGGTGATCTAACCAAAGACGAAGAAATGCAGCTGATGTGTCCCAAGAACAAGCTCGGGAAAATCGACATTTACATCGTCTCGCACCACGGATGGGTCCAGAGCAGCAGTCCAGCGCTGGTGTACGGAATCGCTCCCCGCGTAGCGATCATGGACAACGGAGCCAAGAAGGGCGGCACTCCTTCGGTGTGGGACATCATCGAAAAGTCTCCCGGACTCGAGAACCTGTGGCAGCTTCATTTTTCCGAAGAGGGTGGACCGGCACACAATGTGCCAGCAGAGTTTATCGCCAATCCCGAGGGTCCTGATGCGGGAAACTATCTGGAGTTGACAGCGCAGCCTGACGGGAGTTTCGAAGTATTCAATTCACGGACCCAGAAGACTCAGCCGTATCCCGCGAAGTGAAGCTGCAGGACTGGCAATTCGGTGCGGGAAATAAATTCATGGCGTGAGTAAACGATTACTTTGAGCGGCGATATAATCTCGGAAAGCAACCTGACCAGACTGGGAGGAAGTTTCTTATGGACCAGAAAAGAGAACTATCGCGCCGGCAGTTTGTGACGTCCGCAGCCGCGGTCGCTGCCATTTCGTCATTCCCCGCTCGCGATGCCATCGCATCGATTACAAAGGGGCAGGCAACTGGTGCGACCCAAAGCAGCGTTACTCTTACTGACCAACCTGCTTGGCGAGACCAGGGGGTCGAGAACCTGGCGAAATCGCCGCACGCCAAGCTGAGAAATATCCCGGTACACGCGGTGACGATCGAAAGTGGTTTTTGGGGGACTCGACGCGAGGTGAATGTCACCAAGAGCATCCCGACGATGCACGATCTTCTCGAAGCAAATGGCCGCATGAACAATTTCCTTCGGCTTGTTGGCAAGAGGTGACGCCGCACAGCACGGTCCGGTCTATTCCGACTCCGATGTTTATAAATGGACCGAAGCGGTTGGTTTTGTGCTGCAGTCGGGGGACCGGCCAGCACTCCGGGCGAGCGCCGAGAAGGCGATTGACGAAGTTGTAGCGGTGCAGGAACCCAATGGTTATCTCAATACTTACTACGTCGACGACCGCAAATCGCAGCGGATGCTGCCGCAAACGCAAACGACGGGCCACGAACTCTACAACATAGGTCACATGCTGCAGGGTGCAATCGCATATTACCGTGCGACCGGAGACCGAAAACTGCTGGATGCCGGTATTCGCTTCGTTGACGACTTTCTGATCTCCTGACTATGGTCCCGCTCCCAAGAAACCAATCGTGTCCGGGCCACCCCGAGATTGAAATGGCGTTGATTGAGCTGTATCGGATCACCGGTGACAAGCGACAACTCGATCTGGCGGGTTACATCTTGCAGGGGGACAAACGAATCGACCTCCCCGAGCGCAGGACGATCTACATGTTCTCGGGAACGCCTTTCACGCAGCGAACCAAACTTGAAGGCCATGCGGTTCGAGCCATGTATGCCTGTTGCGGAGCGACCGACTATTACATGGAGACAGGTGACGACTCTTATTGGCAGACTCTGAACAAGCTCTGGACCGACATGACCACAACCAAGATGTATGTCACCGGAGGGGTTGGATCTCGAGCAGATGGGGAAGCATTCGGTGACGCCTACGAACTCCCGAATTTCCGCGCATATGGAGAAAGCTGCGCCGCCATCGGCAACATGATGTGGAACTGGCGAATGCTCGCCGCTACTGGAGATGCGAAGTTCACTGATGTAATCGAGCGCGCTCTTTATAACGGTATCAACTCGGGAATGTCACTGGATGGAGTAATGTACTGCTACCGCAATCCTCTGGCGTTCGATCCGTCGGGCGGAGATAAGATTCGCAATCCCTGGTACGACACAACCTGTTGTCCGCCGAATTTGGAGCGCACCTTCGGTTCCTTGCCCGGATATTTTTACAGCACCAGTAGTGATGGGATCTACATTCATCTGTACGATAACTCAGCTCTGGATTGGCATCTGGAGAATGGCACGGGGCTGAAGATCACGCAGAAGACCAACTATCCCTGGGATGGCGGCGTGGAAATGACCGTGAGTCCGGCTCAACCCTCGGATTTTGTGGTCTACATACGAATTCCGGGATGGGTCGATAGCGCGCAAGTGTCGGTGAACGGTTCACCACTGCCGGGCGTAAAACCGGGCGAATATTTCCCCCTGCGCCGGCGCTGGACTGCCGGAGATCACGTGCATCTCCAGATGACAATGACGCCGCAAGTCCTGGAAGCGAATCCACGCGTGGCGGATGACACAGGCCGAGTTGCGGTTCAAAGAGGGCCGCTCGTCTATTGTCTCGAAGAAGTCGACCAGTCGAACGCCGTAAAGCTGAGCGATGTGGCTTTGGCATTAGGAAGGCGTCCAGACACTGAGTTTCAGACCGAGATGAAGATCGATCTTTTGGGTGGAGTGCTTCTTCTTCACCATACTGGTGTCACCTACGACAGGGGTGATTCCGCCAACGCGCTCTACCCGCGATATACCGGAGCGGCCGAAAGAACCAAAAAGGTCCCGCTGACCTTCATTCCGTATTATGCATGGGCGAACCGGCAAGCGACTTCGATGCAAGTCTGGACCCAGGTCGCGCGTTCCTAACACGCGACCAGAGTCGGTGAACAACGCTGGAATCCTGCCGCGGTGACAAACTGGATTGAGGAGCAAGCTCTTGCAGCGGTGGAGAATTGCTGTTCTGGTGAGCGCGGCAATCGCGATCAGCTACCTCGACCGCCAGACTCTTCCGGTCGCAGTAAATGCGATCGGACGGGACATCCCGCTTTCCAATGAAAGATTTTCAACGTTGCAATCCGCATTTCTGCTTTCCTACGCCTTCATGTATGCGGGTGGGGGCAAACTCACCGATGTGTTGGGTACGCGAAAGGGATTTACGGCGATCATGATTTTCTGGTCCGCAGCTTGCGTCAGTCACGCGATCGCGTTGGGCTTTGCCATGCTTGCGGTGAGCCGCTTCTTGCTTGGTATGGGAGAGGGTGGTGGATTTCCGGCCGCAACAAGAGTGGTTGCGGAATGGTTTTCGACTGATGAACGCGCAAGCGCTATGGGCATCATCAACGCGGGAACCGCTGTCGGAGCTGTGATCGCCCCTCCGCTGATCGCTCTTGTTCTCACTTTCTTGAGTTGGCGATGGATCTTCGTCATCTCAGGTGCCCTCGGCCTGTTTTGGACGTGGTGGTGGCGCCTGTCTTATTTTCCGCCGGGAAAAAACCTAGATTTGAAAGAGTCTGGAGGCAGCGAATCCTCGGTGAATGTGCGTTGGATTGACCTGTTGCGTATCCGAGAGGTCTGGGGCATGGTAGTAGCGAAATTCTTGAGCGACGCCGCTTGGTATTTTTATCTCTTCTGGTTGCCGAAGTATCTGTACGACGCTCGCGGCTTCGACATCAAGGCAGTTGGAGCGTTCGCCTGGATTCCCTATGCGGCAGCCGGCATCGGATGTCTGGTCGGTGGATGGTTCTCAAGTTATCTCGTGCGCCGAGAATTCTCGTTGAGTGCGGCCAGAAAGCTTGCGCTCGGATTGAGTGCCGTTGTCATGCCGCTTGTTATTCTCGTTCCTCATGTGGCTGTGTCCTGGGCGATTGCTATCTTCAGCATTGCCTACTTTGGTCAACAGTCTTGGTCGACGCTGGTAATGGTGCTGCCCACTGATCTTCTTCCGCGGCGTGTGGTTGGCTCGGTCGCGGGACTGATCGGTTTTGGTGGGGCTATGGGTGGAATTGCTTTTGGACAACTAGTCGGCTATTTGCTCGATCACGGTACCGGCTACGGTGTTGTTCTTGGGCTGGCGGGAATGCTACACGTAACTGCCTTCGCCATCATTCTGGCCGCCATCCCACGATTTCAGCCGGCGGATATCGAGCGTAGGTTGACGTATCAAGGAGCGCGATGAAGATTAAAGAAATTCGAACGCGCGTATTTCGATGGCGCGGGAAAACAGTACCTTTGCCGCCACATTTCTGTACGAATCCGATGGACCTATTGCAGTTGCCGCAAGCGTCAATGGGAACGTTTACCTTCCACGGATGGCTGGTTGTTGAAATCTTCACCGATGACGGTCTGGTTGGAATCGGAAACGCTGCTCTCGCCCCGCAAGTTACGAAACAGACGATCGATCTTTATCTGAAGCCGTTGTTACTCGGCCAGAATCCTTGGGATATCGAGTTTTTGTGGCAGCACATGTACCGCAAGACGATGGCGTTCGGGCGCAAAGGGATAGGAATGGTCGCCATCAGCGCCGTCGACATCGCCCTCTGGGATCTTCTGGGTAAATCCGCGAAGCAGCCTATATATCGCCTACTGGGAGGTCGAACGAAGCCGCGTATTCCGGTTTACGCAAGCCGTCTCTACGCGACTGAACTGAGTGCGCTTGCTGCCGAGGCGACGCGCTACAAGAACGAAGGCTATAAAGCGATGAAACTTCGATTCGGATGGGGGCCGGTGGATGGCGCCGCGGGAATGCAGCGCAATGTCGACCTCGTCCGTACGGTGCGCGAAGCAGTGGGGAATGAGATCGATGTGATGGCGGACGCCTACATGGGCTGGACGCTCGACTACGCCAAAAGAATGCTCCCGCTACTCGAATCGTTCCAGCTTCGCTGGCTGGAAGAGCCCGTGATTCCTGATGACATTCATGGATATGCCGAATTGAAATCTAGCGGGCGAGTTCCGATTGCGGGAGGTGAACACGAGTTTACTCTGCATGGATTTCGCGATTTGCTCGAGGCGCGAGCGTTGGACTACATCCAGTTCGATACGAATCGAGTTGGAGGTATCACGCAGGCGCGAAAAATTGCCGCGCTCGCTGAGGCTTGCTCGGTTCCTGTGATTCCCCATGCCGGACAGATGCACAATTATCACGTCGTCATGGCAAGCCTTAACTCGCCGATGGCGGAATATTTCCCTATGGTGGATGTCGAGGTCGGAAATGAACTTTTCTGGTATCTCTTCGCGGGCGAGCCGAAGGCGAAAGACGGGTTCATCGATCTCAGCGATGATGTGCCGGGTCTCGGTTTAACACTTGATGAGACCAATATGAAAAACTTCGATGTTCACGAATAGAAGGAGCAGGCCAAATTCATGACGCGGTTGGTTCAAATTAAGAAGGGCATCGTGCGACGAGTGGCGATGGTGGAAGAACCCCATCTTCGTGTGCTCGACGGTTGCAATTCGATTTACGAACTTGCGTTGTCGGCTATCAAGGGAAAGGTCGCGTTGAGTGACCTTGCACAGAAGCGTCTTACTGGCGAACGCTTGGATTATGACTTCGTTTACAGCGGTCGGTCAGAGTGGCGATTGCTGCCTCCAATCGATCATCCGGATGAGCCTTCTCGTTGTATGGTTTCCGGAACTGGTCTTACTCATCTCGGCAGTGCGCGGGATCGACAGTCGATGCATGCCGCGGATAGCAATGAAATGACAGACAGCATGAAAATGTTTCATTGGGGAAAAGATGGTGGACGTCCCGCTCCGGGACAGATCGGAACTCCGCCGGAGTGGTTCTATAAAGGCACCGGTACGATGTTGCGAGGACATGGCCAACCTCTCGAAATCCCTGCCTATGCGGAAGATGGCGGCGAGGAAGCGGAGATCGCCGGTATCTATGTGATTGCCCGAGATGGATCGCCGTACCGTGTAGGGATGGCCTGCGGCAACGAATTCTCGGATCATCGATTTGAGAAAAAGAACTATCTGAACCTCGCCGGTTCGAAGCTCCGAACGTGCGCTCTGGGTCCCGAACTCGTTGTGAACCCGGAATTTTCATCGGTATCCGCGAAGGTCAAGATTGAACGGGAGGGCAGCACGTTCTGGTCCGGAGGATTCCGAACCGGCGAGACGGAAATGTGCCACAGCTTGCAGAATCTTGAGCACCATCATTTCAAGTTCGAGGCTCATCGTCGGCCGGGTGATCTGCACGTTCATTTTTTTGGGACCGATTGCTTGAGTTTTGGAGCCGGTATCCAGCTCAAGGATGGAGACGTAGTGGAAGTCGAGTTTGAGGGCTTCGGGCGCGCTCTGCGCAATCCGGTTCACGTGGCGAAATCTCAAGCCGCATTGATCGAAGTCAGTTCATTAGGGTGAAAGTGCAATGTCAAAACCACGAGTCGCAGTTTTAGGTCTCGGCATCATGGGCGGAGGAATGGCAACACGTCTGCTCACCGAGGGTTTTCCGTTGTCCGTCTATAACCGAAGCCGAGCGAAGGCGGAAAAGCTTGCGAGTGCCGGAGCGTTCGTTGCAGGTTCTCCACGCGAGGCTGCCGCGCGATCGGATATCGTCATCAGCATGGTCGCGGATGATGCCGCCTCGCGGAGCGTATGGCTTGGCGACGAAGGTGCATTAGCCGGAGCGTCTGCCGGTGTACTGTTGCTGGAATCGAGCACGCTGTCTGTCAGTTGGGTGAGGGAACTCGCGGCGATGGCAGTCGCGAAAAAGTGCGACTTTCTCGACGCGCCAGTTACAGGAACCAAGCCTCACGCCGCAGCAGGCGAATTGTTTTTTATGGTGGGAGGATCGGCCGAGGGCTTTGCGCGCGCGCGCGCCCTCCTTTCGGTCCTGGGAAGGGAAGTGTTGCATCTTGGTCCAAACGGCAGCGGAGCGCTCTTGAAATTAATTAACAATTTTGTTTGCGGCGTTCAGGCAGCCTCTTTTGCTGAAGCAATGTCTCTGATTCGCATGAGTGGCCTCGATCGCGAGAAAAGCGTTGCCGTTCTATCGAATAGCGCACTGGCAAGCCCACTCATTAAGAGAATTGTCACAGCGATGACTGCGGACGATTTCACTCCCAACTTTCCGCTTAAGCTGATGGCGAAAGATATCGGCTACGCCATCAATGAGGGAGAGAAATGCGGACTCTCGCTGCAAACGGCAATTCCTGCTCTGGAGATTTTCAAGCAAGCAGTCGGCCAAGGTTTGGGCGAGGAAGACTTTTCCGCGGTGGTGAAATCGATAGGGAAGAACTGAGTTTGAGCCGGGCTTCACCACGTGAAGCGAACGAGCGAGAGACCCTGCCGAGGCAGTCCAAACCTCAGCTGTAACAATCCATGTTCAATCATTATCTCTCGAGGAGACTCCAGAAGTTGTAACTGTCCTTTTCCTTGTAGCTGCTCGACCTGTTCGGCAGAAAGAGACTCGGGCGATCCCGATTCTTTCCAGGCCGCGAACGCGTTGCTGTGGCTAGAATCGACCCGAAAATGTTCGAGCACTCCTCGTGTCGCTGCCGTCGGGAAGCCGTCGACTTCGAGATTGATCGAGGCAGGCGGGACCGCGAGATCGTCGTCATGATAGTTCCAGATCAAGATGTCGATCTCATGTTCCTTTCGAGTCGCAATCACGTTGACGTCGGGTTGGGCTCGTACACCATCGCGCAGCACATCCTCGGTCGTTAACGCGCCAGTACTCGTAGCTTTCAGCCGCTCGCGTCCCAGCAGGCCAAACATTCGGAATGCATTCATGACAGGTTTGTCGATCCCGTTAGTAGCCAACTCTCGGAAGCCTTCAAACGGAGGCTGGTTCTCGAACTCGAAGGCCCAGGTCACGGCGCCGAGAAAGTTGATGTGTTCGCCTTTAGACAACTCATAAATTCTGTCCAACACCTCGGCCGTGTAGGCGGCGTACAACGGGCCGTTGCGATAGGAATTCTGAGGATTACTCTTGGCAGAGCAAGCTGCACAGCCCTCTGGATCAGATTCGCCGAGCACGATGGGAGTCTCGCGCCACTCAGGGAAAGACTCCACGATTTGAAAGCCCTCTTTGATTGCTCCAAGTTGGTGAGCGATGCCCATCCGCACGTGATCGTTCTGCCACTGCGGCGATCCTTTGGGATGAAAAGAGATGAAGTCCAGATGGGAGCCAATCTTACCTGTTGCTAAGTTTTTCTGATGGGCGCAATGTTCCAAGAACGAACGCAAGAATTCAGCGGCTTTCGGGGACGCAGGGCCTGTGCTGTCAGGCCCGCCTATGCGAGCATCTGGCAGCGCGCGTAAAACGGCGTCCACGGAAAAATCGTAGAGCTTGAAATATTCCTCTGGCGTTCCTTTCCAATATCCGATGTCAGGCTCGTTCCAGACTTCCCACAGCCACGTCTTCACTTCGGCATCGCCATACCGCTCGCGCAAATGGCGCACAAAGTGAAAAACCAGTTCCGACCATTTCTGGTAATCCTTTGGCGGATAGGCCCATCCGGTAAAGAGTTCGCCGTGAGGGAAATTGTGACGATAAGGCTGCGGATGAGTTGAGAGCGCCTCTGGCATGAATCCGATTTCGACTAACGGCTTGACGCCAGCTGCATTAAACGTGTCGAAAATCTTGTCCACGATCGTCCAGCTGTAAACAGGGTTTCCTGCGGCGTCCTCCGTGTAAGCATTCGTCGAACCCCATTTTAGAGAAGCGGTTCCATCGCCTGTTGTCAGGAGATTGTGCACGCGCACATAAACGGGGGCCGGGGTGAGCGACGAAAGTTCGTCGAGAAGCTTCTTCCCGTTCGAAGCGTAGGTGTAGTTCGGCTCGTCGTATCCGAAGAAACTCCACACCGGTTGCGTCGTACCATCGGGCTGATCAGCATGCACCCGAATATTGACGGTGGCGGAACTAACCTGAGGCCACGATGCCGCCGCTGAGACAAGAAGGACAAAGAAACCGAGAGCGCAAGCTGAGCGAAGGGTACGTTCCTTCGAAAAACAGAGAAAATAACTGAACGATATCGGCCACGGATGCGTTCTCATAAAAGATATCGGCTAGACTACTATGCGAAATCGGATGAAGTATAAGCGCGAGAGAAACGAATTCTACCGCGATGACTCGAAATCTAAAATGTCAGTTTGCACTCGTAAGACGCTACATCTGATCTTTATCATCGTAGGGGTTCTTTCCCCGGCGTTCGCCCAGACTGCGACCGATCGAATCAGCGCAATCACGTCGGCTCTACAGGGTGGTCAATTCGACCAAGCCCTGCAACTCCTTGAACCTGCTCTCCAAGCGTCTCCGAAGAATCCGCAACTCTGGATGTTGCAAGGGTTGGCGCATTCGGGAAAAGGAGATAAGAAGGCGGCCCTGACTTCCTACCAAAGCGCTTTGAGGATTGCGCCCGACTATCTTCCTGCTCTGGAGGGAGCGGCGCAGTTGGAGTACGAAGCTGGCAGCCCTTCGGCTGTCCTTCTTTTGCAGCACGTGCTGAGATTGCGACCGAATGATCCCACGAGTCATGCCATGCTGGCGGTCCTCGCGTACAAGAAGCGAGACTGTGCGACCGCGGTACAACACTTTGAGCAGAGCGGCGCCCTACTCGATTCACAACCGGGAGCGTTGCAGGAGTACGGCGGCTGTCTGATGGAACGAGGGCAACCGGGGAAAGCGATTCCTGTCTTTCAGCGCATATTGGCTTCTCATCCCGACGATCCACGTGTCCGACGCGGGTTGGCTGCCGTTCAACTTGCAGCCGAACAGCCGGAAGCTGCGGTCACAACGTTGCAGCCGCTTCTTACTGGAAGCGAGCCCGAGGTGAGCACGCTTCAACTTGCTGCTGCCGCCTATGAGGCGAACAAAGACACGCCAAATGCAGTCAAGATGCTTCACCACGCTATCGTCAAAGATCCGCGCAACGTGGCTCTTTATGTGGATTTTGCGAACATTGCGATGACCCACCAGTCGTTCCAAGCGGGAATCGAGATGGTCGATTCTGGCATCAACCTCCAGCCCAAAGCTGCGGATCTTTATCTTGCGCGGGGCGTTCTCTACGTCCAGATCGCTGATTACGAGAAGGCGGAAGCAGATTTTGAGAGGGCGGAGTTATTGGATCCGCGCCAGGGTCTAAGCGCCGCGGCGCAGGGAATGGTTGCGGAGGAGCAGAACCAGAGTGATCCCGACAAAGCCCTGGCGACAGTTCGATCGAAGCTGGCCAAGAAACCGGACGATGCTTTCCTGTGGTACCTGCAGGCCGCCATTGTGGCGCAGAAAGCGCCCGCGCCAGACACCTCAGAATTTCGGCAAGCGGTCCAGTCGGCCAAGAAGGCAGTCGCTTTGCAACCTTCTCTTTTCGTCGCACGCGACGTATTGGCCAAACTTTACTTGCAATCCGGGCAGACCGCTCTCGCAGTGCAGGAGTGTAGACGAGCGTTGCACGATGATCCGAACGATCAGACCGCCTTGTATCACCTAGTTCTCGCTCTCCGGAAGACGAACGATCGAGCCGAAATCCCGGAATTGCTGAAAAGGCTCGCGAAAGCGAGACAGGACGCAGCCAAAGAAGAGGCGGAACATAATCGCTACAAATTGATGGTTGGTCCCAGCTCGGGGTCGCGTTGAGCAAATCAGGCCTTCTGCCGATCTCAGTAAACCTTTACTTCGATGAATGATCACTACGATAATGGACGCGTGCGCCAGGTCCCGAGTTCATGACGATCACTCGCCGTTCCTTCGTTCTGCTCTCGCTTTGTGCTTCCGCGCAACAGATATTTGGGCAACAGGGGATTGCCTCGCGTGATGTAAAGCCGCAGGCGAAACCCGCGCCTTCTGGCCGACCCTTCAATGCACACTTTACCGACGTTGCGGGGGCCGCGGGTTTGCACGCTCCGGTGATTTACGGAGGTGTCGAAAGCAAGAAGTACATCATGGAAGCTAATGGTTGCGGCTGCGCTTTCATCGATTACGACAACGATGGGTGGATGGACATCTTCTTGCTTTCCGGTACGCGGTTGGAAGGCGATCCTCCTGAAGCAACGAATCGGCTCTACAAGAACAATCGCGACGGAACTTTTACGGACGTCACGGAGAAGGCTGGACTCCGGGCCGCTGGCTGGGCAAATGGTGTCTGTGTTGCTGACTACAACAACGACGGCTTCGATGATATCTTCTGCACCTATTTCGGACAGAACCGTCTCTATCGCAATAACGGGGACGGTACGTTTACCGATGTGACAAAGGAAGCCGGGCTATGGGAGTCGGGTCCCGCACGATGGGGCGCCGGATGCGCTTTCTTGGACTATAACCGCGACGGCCATTTGGATCTTTTCGTATCCAACTACATCCGGTTTTCTTTTGAACATGCGCCCGCGCCCGGAGAGAACTCTACATGCAACTGGAAAGGAATCCCTGTTAATTGCGGACCGCGGGGACTTCCTACAGGCCGGCATTCCCTCTATCGCAACAACGGAGACGGAACATTTACCGACGTCACGAAACAGTCTGGTATCGCTGCGGCAACTGAAAGCTATGGGATGACCGTAGTGACCGCCGATTTTGACGAAGATGGATGGCCGGACATCTTCGTGGCTTGCGATTCGACTCCCAGTTTGTTGTTTATGAACAATCATGACGGCACTTTCCGCGAGGAAGGCGTCATGCGCGGAGTTGCGCTGAGCGACGATGGCATGGAACAAGCTGGAATGGGTGTCGGCATCGGCGACTACAACCTGGATGGCCACCTGGATTTATTCAAGACTCACTTCATAGGAGACACGAGCGGTTTTTATCGCAACGATGGGAAAGGAAATTTCGATGAAGTAACGCGTCTGGCAAAAGTCGGAGTCGAAACCCGGTTTACGAGCTGGGGCGCGGGCATCGTCGACTTGGACAATGATGGCTATCCCGACGTGCTTTTCGTTACCGGCAGTGTCTATCCGGAGGTGGAACGCAAGTTGCCCCAATATCCATACAAGACTCCGCGGGTTTTGTTTCGCAACCTGGGGAACGGTACTTTTGAAGAACTGCAGGCGCTAGGTGGTGAAGGGATTACTGCTCCACACAGCAGCCGCGGATGTGCCTTCGGAGATTTCGACAATGACGGCGATCTGGACGTTCTGATCGTTAACATGAACGAGCCGCCGTCACTTCTGCGAAACGATATGAAAGTGAAGCAAAACTGGTTGAAGGTGAAATTGGAGGGAGTGAAGTCGAACCGCAGTGCGATCGGTGCCCGTGTCCTGGTCCACTATGGCGGCAAGGTGCAGGCGCAGGCACTCCTCAGCCAGTCCAGCTATTATTCGTGCAACGACCCTCGACTGCATTTTGGTCTCGGAGCCTCCGTCCTGGCGGACGTCGAAGTGTTCTGGCCCAACGGCCTTCATGAGCAATTCAAGAAGATATCCGCCAATCAACTGATCACGGTTCGGGAAGGTTCAGGAGTTGTGCCGGGCCGAGGTTGGAGCCGTTCGTAAGGCTGTCGAGTAACACCTGCGGCCCTAAAAACGAGAAACTGACAACGACGGAGTGTTTCGGTAGGCGCGGAGTTGGAAAAAAGTTCTTGACAGTCTCGGGTCGTAATATTTATACATTACCCGTTTGAAGTAAACGTTTTCTCGCCACTCTAAACGACCCCTGTGGAGGGATTCCATGCCGCGAAGCATGATGTCTCGCTGTTCGATCTGGATGTTCTCAATCGTCTTGTTCACCGCCGGTACGGCGTTTGCGCAATTCACAGCCAGCATCCAGGGCGAAGTCAAAGACCCCAGCGGCGCAGGTGTCGCCAAAGCTACGATTCACCTGCAGAATACGGCGACGGGAGTGAGCGCGGTAGCGACCAGCGATGATGGGGGCAACTACCGGTTCGTTAGCCTCGCCCCAGGTAGCTACAAGATCACCGCAGAAGCTGCCGGTTTCTCGAAGTCTGAGGCAGATGTCACGCTGCTCACCGAACAGAACCTCAATCTGCCGATCTCTCTCAAGGTAGGCTCGGTGAGCGAGTCCGTAGTTGTTACTTCAGAGGCTCCAGTGGTCGACACCGCAGACAGCCGGAATCAGATGACCATCGAAAATCGCGCGGTCGCCCAGTTGCCGGTGATTGGTCGCAACTTGGTCACTCTGGTCACAATGGCCCCCGGGGCCTCAGGTTTGGGAACCAGTACGTCCGGGAGTCCGGCGTCAGGCGTCGACAACTATTCCACGGAAGAGCAAGTGGACGCGAGTGCGAACGGTCAAGGGCAGAACAATAACCAATATGTCGTAGATGGATTGGATGTAACCAGCGGAATTCGCCAAGGCGTCTTGAATCTGACTCCGCAACCGGAAGCCATTCAGGAGACGAGCGTTCAGGTAAACACCTTCACGAGCGAGTACAGCCGCGCTGCCGGGCTGCAAACCATGTTCACCACCAAGTCGGGAACTGATCAATTCCACGGTTCAGCGTCAGACTGGTTCAATTACCAGAAAATGTTTGCCAGCCAGCACTTTGTTGGCTATCCATACCAGCCATTCCATTCCAACAATATGGACTTCGCCATCGGCGGGCCGGTAGTTCCGCACCACAATTTCTTCTTCTTCTTTTCAGTAGAACCTTTGCGCTCATCCTCGAGCGCAGGCGGGTCCGTGACGTTCGCGGCCCCCGAGTTCATCAGCTTTGCTCAGGCAAATAACCCCACCACGGTCGGGACCGGAGTTCTGGCTAAGTATCAACCTTCCGGTGTGTCGGGCGTCAGCGTCTCTCAGACTGCGTCGGATGTTCTTGGCGCTACCGTCTGCGGAACGCCAGTCGTTGAGAACATCCCGTGCTCGACACCTATGATCGACACTGGTGCATTCGGCGCCACATCGAGACGAAACGGTACTCAGTACTTCGCGCGTTTGGATAAGGGATTCGCCAACGATCGAATCTATGCCAGTATTTTCCGAACTCTACTGCTGACGGGCGCGCCCTCGCCCATGCCGCAATTCTCCGCCTTAAACAATACTTGGCAGGTTGCGGGGCAGGCGACCTGGACGCACACCTTCTCTCCGACTACGCTCAACGATTTTACGGCCGGCCAGAGCAGGGTAGAAGGCGTGCTGGGTAGCGGCGCCAAGGATTACACCGTTCCCTCGATCACAGTCAACGGAATCAACGTCGATTCCGGACAGGCCTATGGCGTAGGTTTCGCGCAAGGCGATTTCATTCAGCACAACTATCACTGGCGCGATGTGCTCACGCACGTTAAGGGAGCGCACACACTGAAAGTGGGCTACGAAGGATGGTACGGAGATGACGTCGAGCCCTTCCAAGGGCCATGGTCGCAGCCCAAATTTTCGTTCGCCAATCTTTTGACTCTGGCACAGGATAATCCCGGCAACGAAAACGGAATCTATTACAATCCCGCGACCGGTACGGAACAGCTATGGAGTTGGGATGCCGCTTCCAGAACGTTCGGGCTCTTTGTTCAAGATACCTGGAAGGCGAGGAAGAATCTTACGCTGACTTTGGGCTTGCGTTATGACGACAGCGGAAACCCGTGGTCGAAGAGTCCGTCGACCGTCTTCGGGAACTTTTATTTGGGCACTGGTTCGACCGAACAGCAGCAAGTGGCCAATGGCTACGCCAAGGCGACTCATAATGCTTTGCTGCACTCGGTCGATAACCTATTCAGTCCTCGCATCGGCGTAGCTTGGGATCCCACGGGAAAGGGCGACTGGGTCGTTCGCGGGGGTTTCGGGATATACAACAACTGGCTGACACAAGCTAACGTGCAAGAAGAATTCCGCGGCAGCCCTCCAGGAGAAGTTGCTCCGACGTTCGTTGCTGGTGGAACGGCGTCGGCTCAGGCCCCAATCTTTATTCTCGGAAACAGCAGTAAACCGCCCTTTGGATTCACGTTTCCAACTTTCGGAACGGGAACAGGTCCGACACCACAATCCGGCGGTGGCCTCAACTCTCAGGGTGGTGTTGTAGGCGCGAGCTTTGCGATCGGCGGTATAAATCCGCTGTTGAAGTCCCCCAAATCAGACATATGGTCGGTCACCTTGGAGAAAAGACTTGGGAGCAAATTTGCGGCCAGTGTCGGATATAACGGCTCCCACTCCTACAACATCGTCGGCAACGGCAACTCGATCGGGAACGTTTCTTATGGAGTGGATATAAATGCTTTCGCGGGCGACCTGATTAACCAAGAAAATACGAGCGCGACTCCGGTGATTCCGAGCGCGACTCGGTTAAACAAGAGCTTCGGCACGATCACGTACGCCGACAACGACCGGTATGGAAATTACAATGCTGTGATCTTTGATGTCAGAGGTCACTTCTCGCGTGGGTATTTCGACGCGTCCTACACACGTTCCGAGTCCAAGGATGACGCACTGGACTATCCAAATTCGGCGGGATTGAATCCCAAACAGTATTACGGACCCTCGATTTTTGATGTGCCAAATCGCTTTTCTCTGAGCTTTAACTACTCAGTGAAGGGCCTGAATGGTGGAAGAGGCGCAATCGGGTACGTCACCGGCGGCTGGGGGATTAGCGGTACGAGCATCTTCCAGTCCGGCTATCCCATAACGCCCGAAAACACGAATGGCTTCCTGGCCGTATGTGCGTCAGGCGCTCTGAGCAACGTTACCGGATGCTCAGCCGCAGATCCGGCCGTTGCATTCCAAGCTGGCAGCGGCGATTACAACGCCGACGGAGACAACATCGCTTACCCGGATGCGCTGAGTTACAGTCAATCAACCAATAACAAATCTTGGCTTTCGGGTGCCATTCCCAAGACTAACTTTGCCACTCCGGCTTTCGGGGTGGAGGGCAATGAGAAGTCCAACCTCTTTCGAGGGCCAAACTTCTACGAAACGAACGTGAACTTCTATAAAGATAACCGCATCACGGAGAGGGTTAACTTTGAGATCCGGTTCGAGCTATTCAATATCTTTAATCGCCCGAACTATGCGAACGTAGACACCAATCTTCCGGATGGGAACTTCGGCTTTGCGACAGCATCTCACGAACCTCGATTCTGGCAACTGGGAGGCAAGATCTCCTTCTAGATCAGCGTGAACAAAATGCAGCGGCCGGCTCGCGTCCCCCATGGCGAGCTGGCCGCTCACTTTTTAGGACGAGCATTGAAATCCGTCGCGCTGCGATCTTAAGCCTTCGCTCGCGCTACTTGCGCTCCGGCATCGAGTACCATGTCTGTTGCGAATGAACTTTAGTAGCGGAATCCTCCCTTGGCGAACACTCGGCTGGCGATGACTGAAATGGTTGCCATTCGAAAGACTGCCCTCCTGCTGGCTCCGATCTTCTTCCTTTTCCTTTCAGTTGCTCTGCCTCAAAGTGCGCAGGATCGCATCTCCCCCATCGCTGCAGCATTGCGAAACCAACAATTTGATCATGCGCTCGAACTTCTCCGTCCTGCGCTGGAACAATCCCCTGGAAATGCAGAGTTGTGGACGATGCAAGGAGTGGCTTATGCGGGGAGTGGACAAAAGAAGGAAGCACTTTCGTCGTTCCGCAATGCTCTTAAGATTTCCCCGAACCTAATCCCGGCTCTGCAGGGTGCCGCCCAGATCGAATATGAGGCCGGTAGCGCTGCAGGGATTCCACTGCTGCAACATTTGCTTCGCTTGCGACCCCGAGATGTCACGACGAATGCGATGCTCGCCGTCTTGGAGTACCAGCAAGGAAATTGCAAGACGGCGGTACAGTATTTCGCGGCCTCCGAGACGGTGTTTGAGTCCAAACCAGAGGGTCTCCACGCTTACGCTACCTGCCTCGTGAAACTAAAGCAATTCGACGAAGCGGCGGGTGTTTTTAAGAAGTCTTTGGCGCTGAGCCCAGACGATCGACAGGAGCGGCTTCTGTTAGCGTCAATTCAAGTGATGGCGCACAAGCCGCAGGATGCCCTTGCGACACTCGATCCACTGATCGGTGGGACTGGCGCGGATGCCGCCTCTCTGGATGTTGCGTCAGCAGCTTACGAGGACGCTCATGACACGGAGAAGGCTGTCGACACCTTGCGCCGGGCGATTTTGCTTGATCCGCAAAACGTTAATCTCTACTTGGATTTCGCAGCGATCTCCGCGACCCACCAGTCTTTCCAGGTCGGCATCAACGTCGTGAATGAAGGCATCAACCAGCAGCCCAAAGCGGCACCTCTTTATTTCGCCCGCGGGGTGCTCTACGTCCAATTGGCCGAATACGACAAAGCTCAGACTGACTTTGAAACCGCATATAATCTCGATCCGAATCAGTCCTTGAGTGCAGCCGCCCAAGGCTTGGCGGAAGTCCAGCAGAATGATCTCGATCGGGCGTTGACCAATGTTCGGGAGAAACTATTACGTAAGCCCAGCGATCCAATCCTGCTGTATCTGCAGGCCGACGTTATCACTCAAAAAGGCGCAGAGCCAGGGAGCCCAGAGTTTCAAACTGCGATGCGTTCCGCGAAGAAAGCAGTTGCCCTGCGTCCCACTCTGGAACCAGCTCGAGGAGTGTTGGCGAAGCTCTATCTGCAAGCCGGACAATATTCCGAGGCCGCAGTCGAATGCCGGAAAGCGCTTGAGATCGATCCCAAGGATCAGACCGCGCTTTATCACCTGATTCAGGCTTTGAGAAAGAGTGGGCGAAAGAACGAGATTCCAGAATTGCTCAAACGACTGGCTCTCCTTCGCCAGGATGAAACGAAGGTGGAACGAGAACAGTACCGCTACAAACTTGTCGAAGGTGACACTCCACCCAAGCAGCCAGACGGATCATCGAATCCGTAGTTCGCGGATCCGCTTAAGACTTCAGCAATACATAGGTGCTGTAGCTTTCTTTGTCGATATTCATAAACGGACGCATCGTGATGTTGCTTCCGTTGGCTGAAGTTACCTGCCAGTCTCCCGCCGCATTGTTCGCTGCCTTGGCTTGCAGCAGCGCGCTTCGTTCAAAGGTTGGCTGCGACTCCCCAACAGCAAGCAGCACCAGCGGTCCTTGAACGAGTGCCACCATCTCCGGATGGTTGGCGTCCACAGCCTCAAGCCGCAACGGCATTGGAAGTTCGAGTTCGACGCGGTCGCCATCTTTCCATGTTCGCCGGATACTGGCGAAGGTTCCAGGCTCGACTTCTTGCGAGACTCGTGTGCCGTTTACGGAAAGCACAGGATTCGGTGCGGCCCACGCCGGGATGCGGACATAAATTGTGTAGTCTTTCGACTGCGAACCGGAGACTTGAATCTGCACTTTGTTGTCGAACGGATACTTCGTTTCCTGCTTCAGTCCGTATTTTCCACCCTGGTCGCTCCACTGCACGCTCGAAGGAGTGAAGAGGTTTACGTAGACCCCGTCTCCTGAACGCAGATAGGTGCTGATGTGGTAGTCCGCAGCGAGTTGGGGAAATGTTCCTGAGCAGCACGGCCACTTCTGTCCGTACCAGACTTTCTTGCCGGTCGCGGCATAGTCGGAATAGTAAAACGAAGTTCCATCCGCCTGAATCGGCCAGGCTCCGAGAATTGTGTTGTAGAGCACGCGCTCCATGCTGTCGCCGTAGCGCGAATCCTTGGTCACGCGCAGAAGATATCTCGTGATCTTGAAATGTCCGTATGCCCCGCAGGGAGTTTCAAAGCTGGCGTGAGTAGTAGTGAGGCTGTTGCCCAATTGTCCTGTGCCGGGCTCTCCAAAAGCCTCATTTGGCCCCCAGCCGCCGGTCGCGAAACTCTGCGTCTTCACCAGCATTTCGAAGCCATTCTTTGCCGCCCGAAGATGCTTCTCGCTGCCTAGCGTGATGTAGGCCTGCATGGCCGAACTAAAAGCATTGACATGACTGTAGGCGTGTTCAAACGGGAGGACATTGTTGCCTTCGGCAAGAGGATTGAAGTAGGTGTCATCCTCCAAAAAACGCTGGGCCATATCTCGGTAGAAAGGTTTGCCACTGCGCTGATAAGCGAGGAAGAGATTTTCAGGCAAAGTATAGGTTTCGTCCCACGTGTAAGACGTATCTTTGTGCGGGCGGGAGCGCATTTCAGCCCTGGACAAGGCTTTCTCTGGTAAATAGGCAACGATGGCACGAGTCAATTTTTCGTGAATATCCATCGCCATCGGGTCATGGGCGTATTCGTGTGCGTCGATCAATCCGCATGACAATTTGTCATACGTGTACGCGGGGAGACGGTAATCCACGAAGAACTTGGCTTTCGGATCCAGCGTCTCTCCGTAGCCTTTTACAAGGCGGTTAATCTTAGCTCGAGTCGCCTCCGACCCGGTCACTGCGTAAGACCTTGCCAGTCCGGAGACATATTGCCCGAAACTGTGGCCAGCGATGAAACCGTGGAAGTCGTTTCCCTCCAGACTGAATCCGGTAAGGTCGTACCAGCCACCCATATCTTCACCCGGAGCCGCCAAGCCGGCGACCTGCCGAAACACTTTCAGCATGCGGTCGTCGTCGAGGTTCTGAAAGCGCGCGTGGTTCTCTTCGAATTGCCGCTTCATGGGCCCATCCAAAAGCTGGACGTCGGAGTATGCGAAGGTCGTAAGAGGCGTGGAGATCGCCATGAGGCTCTTTTCGGAGGCTGCCCAGGCCGGCAGGACGCTCGCGGCATATGTCCCCGCTGCAGTAGCTGTCGTTGCCTTCAGGAAAGTTCTACGATCTACTCCATGAGCCATAATCCATCCTCCGAACGAGCAATCGTTTACTACACCAGAGGCTATGAGCCTTGTATCCGTTTGTCAATGATTCGCTCTGGCCTCGGATACTTCCCGTAAGGGATGTGAAAAAGCCCAGTCAGATTGCGTTCTCCTGCTTCAGCGCGTTCTCGATTTCTGCAAGTTCGCTCGCATTTAGCCGGAAGTCCGTGGCGCCAATGATTCCCGCGACCTGTTTCGCATTGCGAAAACCGACGATGGCCCCAGTGACCGCCGGATGGTTCAGCGTCCAAGCAATGGCTACTTCACCCGGCGAGCGGCCGTGGCGTTCACCAATTCCCCGCAGATTTTCCACGATTCGCAGATTGCGCGATAACACCGGCTCCTTGAATCCCGGCAGATTCCGCCGCCAGTCTTCAGGCAGGAAAGCTGTAACGCGTTCTGTCGTCATCGCGCCGGTGAGCAGGCCCGCATACATCGGCGAATAAACGATCACGCCGATATTCTCGTTCATGCAGAACGGCAGAATCTCTTGCTCGATTTCACGCCGCACAACAGCGTAGGGCGGCTGCAGTGAGGTGATGGGAGCGATTGCCTGAGCCCGTTTCATCTGCTCCACGCTGAAATTGGAGACGCCGATCCAGCGTACTTTTCCCTCTTCTTTCAGCCGCGCTAGTTCCGTCCATCCTTCTTCGATGTCATTGTCAGGTTCCGGCCAATGGATTTGGTAGAGGTCGATGACCTCAATTTTCAATCGGCGAAGGCTGTCTTCGCACTCGCGCCGGATTGATTCCCTTTTGAGGCAGGCACCGATCTTGCCGTTCCCGTCCCACGTACGTTCGCACTTGGTGAAAATATAGGGCTTGGGCGTGCGTCCCTTGATCGCACGCGCGACCATTTCTTCGGAATGTCCAAGTCCATAGAGTGCGGCAGTGTCGATCCAGTTCAGTCCATGATCGAGAGCCGCGTGAATTGCGGGGATAGAATCCCGATCATCCTGCGGTCCCATACTGCCATTCCAACCGCCCCCACCGATGGCCCACGCGCCAATCCCAACCGGAGTGATCGCCAGGTCGCTACTCCCTAGAAGTCGAGTTTCCATTATGTGCGTTAAACAGTGGGAAAATTGTAGCACCGGTGCGAGCAAACGTTTACTATATTAGCGACTTAGGGCTCCCGCGTCGATTTTGCCCTCACGGTGAATATGCTGTTATCTAGATTGCGTGGAACAAGTGCGGGACGACCGGATTCGAATCCGGGCTGTTTTCCTTGCTGGAGATGCACCCTTTTATCCTGGGGGTCCGACCGCAGCTTCAGCCACTTATAACGCGGTGAAGGTGAAATACGTCGCCAACATGGCGTGTCATACAGTCCTAACTAACGCGGAGACAAGGCCGCTGTCGCGCGAATTGCACGACGAACATTTCTTGCGCAAGCATGGATGCACCGCCTATTACGGACAGGTCGAGGAGCAATGATTCCAGCGCCGCTCGGTCGTTCCATTTTGCGGATCGTCGCTGAGCATGCTTTTACTCTATTTCCATTTCAAGCTGAGGCGATGAATTAATGGCAATCGTCGCGGGAGTTGATTTTGGCACGCTCAGTGTGCGTGTCTCTCTGGTCGATAGTGAGCGCGGGCTGATTGGCTCTGCACTCTCTGAGTATCCCCTCCATCGGAAGCGAGAAGATCCAGATTTCGCGACCCAATCGCATAACGACCACATGCGAGCTCTGGCGGCCGCCACGAAGGATGCACTCAAGGATGCTGGGATCCGCGGCGATCAGGTGGAGGCTATCGCCCTCGATACCACAGGATCCAGTGTGATTCCGGTGGCCCATGATCTGACCCCGTTGGATGACTATTACCTTTGGTGCGATCATCGAGCCAAGCAAGAGGCTGCAGAGATCACGGAACTTGCGCGCCGCGACAAACTCGAAGCTATCGAGTGGTGCGGCGGGGTGTACTCGTCGGAGTGGGGATTCGCGAAACTGCTCCACTGGCTCCGTCACAATCCTGACAAACGTGACAGGTTTGCCAGCGCTTTCGAACACTGCGACATGGTTGCAGCAACGCTCTGCGGGATCACAAATCCGGCGGATGTCAAAAGAAGCGTCTGTGCAATGGGTCACAAATGGATGTGGAACTCAGCTCTTGGCGGGCTGCCCCCAGAGAAGTTTCTCGCTAAAGTTGATCCACTGCTGGCGGGAGTTCGCACGAAGCTGGATGGGCAGTACGCAACCTCAGACAAGATTGCAGGAAAATTGTCACCTCGATGGGCGGAGGAACTCGGCCTGCGCGCTGGCATTCCGATCCCCGTCGGTGCATTTGACGCGCACTGGGACGCTATCGGCGCAGGGGCGAAGGAAGGCGATGTCGTTAACGTGGTGGGCACGTCAACTTGCATCATCGCCTACGCGAAGCATGCAGAATTGATTCCGGGTGTCTGTGGCGTGGTGAAGGGAAGCGTTCACCCGCAATTCACGGGTGTCGAGGCCGGACTCTCGGCCACCGGAGACATTTTCAGCTCCATCGCACGGCGAGCAAACACGTCCGTCGCCGAATTGAGTAAAGGCCTGGAAGCCTACCATGCGGGCCAAACCGGGTTGCTGCGTTTGACGTGGGATAACGGCGACCGGACGGTGTTAGTAAATCCGAATCTCGGCGGGATCACGTTCGGATGGAATCTTCAACACACTGCCCAGGACGAACTGTTTGCAGCCATTGAAGGAACTGCCTTTCACACGCGCGTTATCCTCGATCGGATGAGCGAATACGGAGCGCCCACGCTACGCGTCATCAACGGAGGAGGCATTCCGCAGAACAACTCCGTGCTGAATCAGGTTTATGCGAATGTGCTCGGGCGGCCGGTGTTGGTGCCCAGCAGCAAAGTCACAGGTATTGGGTCGGCAATTTTTGCATTTCTTGCTGCGGGCACTTTCAAGACAATCGATGAGGCGCAAGCTAGAATTTGCTCGCCGTTCACGGTCTACAAGCCGGAGAAGGCAGCTCAGGAAGTTTACGAAACGCTTTATCAGCACTACCGCAAGCTCTATTTCCTGTTCGGCGAGGCGGGGAAGAGTGAGCTCGGACAAGTGCTGCCCGCTTTGATTCAGATTGCCAAAACCGCGAACGAACGCTAAGAAATCAGGCGATAAAGCCGAACCCGAATCTGGAGAATGCAACCATGTCAGGTACTAGAAGAAAGTTTCTCCAACAAGCGACCAGCCTTGGAGTTGCCTGCTCTGCGAATCTCGTGGGAGGCCGCTTCGTCTTGGGTCAATCCTCGACAATTTCATCTTCCGATTCCACATCGGCCGCGCGCGTTTATATCGATTCGCGCCGGACCATCGGCGCTCTGGACCGCAACCTATTTGGATCTTTTCTGGAGCATTTAGGGCGCGCGATCTACGAAGGCATTTACGACCCGGGCTCACCCCTGTCCGATGCGAACGGATTTCGCAAGGATGTGATGGACGAGGTGCGCAATCTCGGTGTTCCGATCATCCGGTATCCGGGCGGAAATTTTGTGTCGGGATACAACTGGATGGATGGAGTTGGACCCAAGAAAGATCGCCCGCGGGTGCTCGACAAGGCATGGAACACGCTCGAGACCAACCAGTTCGGCACCAACGAGTTTATGGCTTGGAGCAAGACGGTTGGCTCGAAACCACTCATGGGTTTGAACCTGGGCACCGGTACTGCGGAGCGGGCCGCGGCGCTGGTGGAATATTGCAACCTCGACAAGGGAACGAAATGGAGTGATCTGCGTCGCAGCCACGGGATTGACCAACCTTACAAAGTCGAGCACTGGTGCCTGGGCAACGAAATGGACGGCCCCTGGCAAATCGGGCATATGACAGCCACCGAGTACGGCCTGAAAGCCCAAGACGCTGCTCGCCAAATGCGTGCCGTCGACCCATCGCTTAAGCTCATCGCTTGTGGATCGAGCGGCCCAGGGATGCCCACGTATCTGGAATGGGACCGTGAAGTGTTGGAGCAGTGCTATGACTATGTCGACGCACTGTCTCTGCATCGCTATATCGGAAACACCGAGGAAGAAACCGGCAAAGATAGCTCGAAATTTGTAGCCATGAACCTAAGCATGGAGCGGCAGATCGCAGAGACTCTGGCGGTGTGCGATATGGTCCGTGGGCATAAGCGGTCGCCGAAAAAGCTATGGCTCTCTTTCGACGAATGGAACGTCTGGTATCGTGCCCGCGATGCCGAGGCTATGAATGGACATGAGCACGAGGCCCCACACTTGCTAGAAGAGGTCTACAACCTGGAAGATGCGCTGCTGGTCGGCGGAATTGTGAACAGTCTGATGCGCAATGCTGACCGCATCAAAATTGCGTGTCTCGCACAGTTGATCAATGTCATTGCTCCGATTGCCACTAATGAAAAGGGACTGCTGCGCCAGACAATTTATTATCCATACAGTTGGGCTCTGCAATGGGCGCGCGGTACGGTGCTGAACACCCTGATCGAATCTCCGACTTACGAAGTTTCGGGTCTGGGTCAAGTTCCCTATCTCGATGTGGCCGTAACTCTGGGTCAAGACGGCAAGATTTCCTTGTTTGTCCTCAATCGGGATCTGTCGAAAGCCCATACACTCGAGATTGATTGGCAGGGCATAACTCCAGGGAAACTCTTGAACTCGACGATTCTGACGGGCAACGATCTGAAGGCCTCAAACACCTTTGATTCCCCGCAGCGGGTGGCCCCGCAGGCATTCGACAAACCTGTGACGTCGGCGGGTCGCACGAGACTTGAAGTTCCACCCCGGTCCTACGCGGTGCTTCAGTGGGCAGCGTAATTGGTCTGGCTGCGAGTATGACGAGGAGAGGATTACGGCCGCATCTGCCTCTTGCCCGCAGAGGCTTTTGCATTGCCGGAAACGAGACGTGTAGACTCCCGCAGCACCAAATGTGTCGTGAGGACATACTCAGTTCCCGTGGGTGACGGCGCGTCCCGTTGTAGTTCTGTGAGAAGTGCATTGAAGGCCAGACGAGCAAGCTCCGCCTGAGACATTTGAACCGTCGTGAGCGCTGGCAAGACGAATTGAGCTAACCGGATATCATCGAAGCCAATCACGGAGAGGTCCGAGGGAATTTGGATCCCCTCTTCGTAGGCTTTCCTCATCACGCCCATTGCGGTCATGTCGTTCGAGCAAATTACCGCAGTAGGTCTGTTCGATTCGGTCAACAATTTTCCAAACGCAGCGATACCACCTTCGATCGTGTGCGTTCCTTCGACGATCAAGGACCTATCGACTTCCAATCCGATCTCCGACATGGAGCTCAGGAATGCCTGCTTGCGGGCCTCAGCCGATTTCAAGTGCCGTGGCCCGGAGATGAACGCGATTCGTTGGTGTCGAAGCGCGGCCAGATGCTGCACCGCCTGGCGAATCCCATGGAGGTAGTCGATTCGAATATTGCTGACCCTCGGCCTCGCCGGCCCGACATCGACAAAAACCAGCGGTACTTTGCGGAGCTTCAGATCCTCGAGCAAGACCTCTTCCATTCCGAAAGTCATAATGGCAACGCCTTCGACGCGGCGCTCGATCATCCTCCGCACCGCCGTCTCCATATATTTGGGATCATTGCCGGTCGAAGTCAGCATGATTTCGTAATGATGCTGAACCGCGATCCGTTCGAATACCTGTACGATCTCTGGGAAGAATGGGTTGGTGATTTCCGAAATGATGAGACCGAAAATCCGACTTCGTCCGGAAACAAGCGCGCGGGCTTGAGTGTTGGGATAGTATCCGAGTTCTTCGACGACGTTCCAAACCCGCTTGGCGAGTTGCGGATTGACAGTCGGAATTCGATTGATGGTGCGAGACACAGTAGCGGTCGAAACTCGAGCACGCTTGGCGATTTCGCGAATGTCCATGAGATGGATGCCGCTATAGTCCCGCGGAAAACACCGATGATACCAAAATAGGGCAATCGTTTACGCCTAGATTTCTCACGCCTAATGGGGAGGATCGTCCGCTGTAAAAGGTCGATAGTTCTTGGTGGGAAAACGCTGGCGTCGAGAATGGCAAACGTTTACTATCCGGGAGATTTCATTACTACCGAGAGTTGATTGCCATGATCGGACGCCGTCAGTTTCTTCGAACTGGTCTTGCAGGAGCAGGCGCGGTTCTCGCCACGAAAGCTTTGTCTCCGTTAGGCCGGGCTCAGTCGAGCGGCACGGAAGCGCGCATTGAGATTCTGCTCGATGAGCCACTGGGTGTCATTTCTCCCAACATTTACGGACACTTCGTGGAGAATCTCAGCGGAGTGGTTTATGACGGCGTCTGGGTCGGGCCCAACTCCAAGGTGCCGAACGTCGACGGAATTCGCAAGGAATTGATCGACGAAATGCGCAAGATCAATCCTGCGGTCGTCCGTTTTCCTGGCGGATGCTTCGCGGACAGCTATGACTGGCGCGACGGCGTTGGCCCCACAAATAAGCGGCCGAAACGTACAAATTTCTGGGCTGGCGGAGAGAATAGCGCCGCTCCGGCGAGTCACCGATACGATCCGAACGAGTTTGGCACGAATGAGTTTGCTCACTTTTGTAAGCTGATCGGCGCCGAGCCCTATCTAGCAGCCAATCTGCGCAGTC
This sequence comes from uncultured Acidobacteriota bacterium, assembly GCA_963787685.1. Classification (GTDB taxonomy): domain Bacteria; phylum Acidobacteriota; class Terriglobia; order Terriglobales; family Acidobacteriaceae; genus Sulfotelmatobacter. Next base: position 57,161 of record CAWBED010000008.1, on the reverse strand, counting down.
TTCCCGCTGAGGAATTTTATCGCTGGGTGGAGTACTGCAACTCCCCTGCGGACAGCACTACGCTCGCGGCTCTCAGGGCAGATGCCGGATTCAAAGAGCCGTTCAACGTTCGCTACTGGGGCGTCGGCAATGAAGCTTGGGGATGCGGCGGAAATTTCACGGCTCAGGAGTACGCCGTCGAATTCCGGCGGTTCACGACGTGGGTGCCGCGGTTCGGGCGAGACGTATCTTTCATCGGGTCCGGCCCGAATGTTGACAATTGGGCGTGGACTCGAGGGTTCTTCGAGGAAATCGTAAAAAAGGGAAGAGGCGAGCTGCGGTCGATCTATGGCTGGGCCCTTCATCACTACGCATGGAATCTGAGCCGTGGGAAGACGGAAGATTGGAATCAGGGAAAGGGAGACGCACTTCAGTTTGACGCGGTCGATTGGTATGAACTTCTACGCGAAGGAGATCGCATGGAAGGGCTGATTAACGGTCATTGGCAAATTATGGGAGAGGAGGATCCCCAACACTCGGTGAAGTTGGTCGTCGATGAATGGGGGCCATGGTATCGGCCGGGCAGCGAGGCAACCCCGTTCGATCAACTCGAGCAGATGCCCACCCTGCGCGACGCGGTCTTCAGTGGAATGACACTCGACATTTTCAATCGCCATCCCGAAAAAGTTGCGATGGCGGCTTGCGCCCAATTGATCAACTGTCTCAATAGCCTCTATCTGGCGCACGAAGATCGGTTCGTCGTGACACCGGTCGGCCATGTATTTGCTCTCTACGCATCGCATCAGGGCGGGCAGTCGCTGCGCACAATTTTTTCAGCGCCTTCGATTGAATACAATCGGGATGGGAAGGCAGCTACTTTTTGGGGACTTAAAGGCTCCGCTTCTTTGCGAGATAAGAATCTGACATTAACCGTAGTTAACCCTGATGTCAGCCAGCCCATCGAAGCAGAAATCCGTGTACGCAGCGCTGAGTTTAAATCGGGCTCAGCCACAACATTGACCCACTCCGACATCCATGCCCACAATACGTTCGAGCACCGGGACGTTATAACCCCGCAAACGAAGAATCTGGAAGTCAAAGGACGAACGCTGACCTATACATTCCCGGCCGCGTCGGTTACGAAATTGGCGCTGCCATTGTCTTAGGCGAAAGACGGCCAGGTTTGGCTCCTCACACAAGAGAACCTTTTCTGGTGCAAGGCAGGCAAATCCAAGCGTATAATCTAGCAAACGTTTACTCGTTTCTGCTCGCGAGGAGACTGTCATGAAGTCGACAAGGGGTCTGTGGCAGCTTGGTTCCCCCATTTTTTGTTCCGCAGTGCTGAACGCCGGACGAGCAATCAAAACCTAACTGATAGCTGGTATTGTTTCGGGCCTCCGAAGTCGCGCCCAGGAGAGAGAAGTGCGCCGCCAATCGCAAGTCGTCGACGATGGGCTGAACGAGTGACGCAGGTATTCGAAAAGGGGATTGAATGATCGATTTATCGAATCTGGAAGCTTGGTTCGTCACCGGGAGCCAGCATCTCTATGGGCCAGAAACCCTGAAGAAAGTCGAGCAGCACGCCCTTGCGATCGCGCGCGAATTGGGCGCATCACCGGCGATGCCCGCCAGGATCGTCGCGAAACAGGTGATGACGAGCAGCGACTCGATCCAGCAGTTGTGCCAAGAGGCCAATAGTTCTGCAAACTGCATTGGTCTCATCACTTGGATGCACACGTTTTCGCCGGCTCGCATGTGGATCGCCGGTTTGCGCTCGCTGAGTAAGCCATTACTTCATCTACACACTCAATTTAACCAAGAGCTACCCTGGTCGACGATCGACATGGACTTTATGAATCTGAATCAGGCGGCTCACGGCGACCGGGAGTTCGGATTCATCGGGGCCCGGATGCGGCTTCATCCCAAAGTTGTCGTCGGCTACTGGCAGGATCCCGAGGTCCACTCGGAAATGGGCGCATGGATGCGCTCGGCCTGCGCCTGGCACGACGCTCAACGCCTCAAGGTTGCACGTTTCGGTGACAACATGCGGAACGTCGCCGTAACCGAAGGAGACAAGGTCACCGCCCAAATCCAGTTGGGATATACCGTGAACGGATACGGCGTCGGGGATTTGGTACAGCAGATTCAGCATGTGACCGAGGCGGAAGTTAACGAGTTAACCGCCGAGTACGACGAAACGTATGAAGTTGCGGAGTCGCTCCGCGTGGGTGGTTGTAAGCGGCAATCTTTAGTTGACGCGGCTCGAATCGAGATTGGCCTCCGGAGCTTTCTCAACGAAACCGGTTCGAACGCATTTACCGACACCTTCGAGGATTTGCACGGTCTGAGCCAACTCCCGGGCATCGCAGTCCAACGCTTGATGGCCGATGGCTATGGCTTTGGCGCTGAAGGCGACTGGAAAACAGCGGCTCTTGTTCGTGCAGCGAAAGTGATGAGTCACGGACTCAAAGGCGGCGTTTCGTTCATGGAGGACTACACCTATCACCTGAAAGGTGGGGCACAGGTGCTGGGCGCCCACATGCTGGAGGTGTGTCCATCGATCACGAACGAAAAGCCGAGGGCGGAGATCCATCCGCTTTCTATCGGTGGCAAAGCCGATCCGGTGCGCTTGGTATTTACCGCAGCCGCGGGAAAAGCTGTGAATGCATCGGTAGTTGATATGGGATCCCGATTTCGTTTGATCGTGAATGAGGTCAATGTGATCCCACCGCAGCATCCTTTGCCGAAGCTCCCCGTGGCGAGAGCGTTATGGAGGCCCGAACCTGATTTGAAGGTTGCAGCGACCGCGTGGATCCATGCTGGCGGGGCACACCACACCGCTTTAAGCTATGCCCTGACGCCAGAACATCTCGAGAACTTTGCTGAGATGGCGGGCATAGAATGCTTGTTGATTAACGCCCAGACCACGGTTTCAGGTTTCGTGAAGGAACTGCGTTGGAACGATATGTACTACCACTCGTCGAATGGGTTCTAACTTAAATCTCGTGATCACGTAGGTCGTCAAGGGAGCCTAACCGCGTGTATGACCTCCGATCTCCCATTGTTCTCCGCACCTTCCGATTGTGTCGTTTTGCACCGATCCTTTTCGCGATCGCACTCTTGTTGGCCTCGGCTCAAAGCGAAAGAAAGGTGTCACCGACTCCCGATCCTATGCTCGGCGAGGGGACGATTGACCTCGACACTCCCGAATTTACCCTCACTCTAGTTCGTTCTTCGCAGACCGTTGCAGCTCTGAAGCCGAAAGGCGCCGAGAGTTTTGATTTCACGCCGGGTGATTTGCTCATCTCGCGCTCCCATGATGGATATTTTCATCTGGGTGACATCACGCTTCGTTTACGAACGGGAGGTTCCGGCGAATGGAGAAACTATTCAACCGCTGCGGTTCGTACACCTGTCACCGTTCTGCCTGCGTCAAAGAGCATTCTCGCGGCCTCCGATCTGACGCCGACCTTGCCGGACGATTTTCCGTTGCGCATAACACGAAGTTGGGTCCTTGAGTCAGGAAAACTCATCCTGCGATTTGAGATGAAAAACAAGTCGACGGAGACCGTCCAGATCGGCGCCCTGGGCATTCCCATGATCTTCAACAATGTGCTCAACGACCGCTCGCTCGAAGAGGCTCACGCTAAGTGCTCTTTTTATGATCCCTACATTGGAGAAGATGCGGGATATCTGCAGGTGACGCGTCTCAATGGCCACGGGCCTGCCCTGCTGGTTGTTCCCGAGGGCAAGACGCCATTGGAGGCCTACAACCCTATTGTCGACAAAGCGGGATCGTGGGGTGCAAAACCTATATTCACCGATCCCACACCGCGCGGGATTACCTTCGAAGGTTTCTACGAATGGATGGTCCACAGCGCGGCGTATGCCGAGAATGAGTGGAAGGCAGCACAGCCTTGGAATCCGGCTACGAGTCTCACCCTCGCGCCGGGTGAATCGAAAACGTACGGGCTCAAATTTCTGCTGTCCAGTTCAATCCGTGATATCGAAACAACGCTGGCACAAAATGGACGACCAGTCGCAATCGGCGTGCCGGGTTATGTAGTTCCGATGGACATAGATGCTCGCCTATTTCTGAAGTATCCCAAGCTTGTTGCGTCGATGAAAGTGGAACCGGACGGGGCGTTGTCCCTCGATGGAGGCGTTCGGCTCACTGGCGGTTGGAGAGCCTATGAAGTCAAAGGGAAGAAGTGGGGGCGTTCGCGTCTCTCTGTGACCTTCACCGATGGCTCGGTGCAGACGATTCAGTATTTCGTGACCAAGCCGGAATCACAGGTTGTCGAGGACTTGGGTCACTTCCTCACTGCGCGTCAGTGGTACGTCGATCCGAAGGATCCGTTCCGTCGCGGCCCGTCCGTTATGACTTACGACCGCGAAGCGAACCAGATCGTCATGCAGGATAGTCGCGTATGGATTTCCGGTCTCGGCGATGAGGGTGGAGGTGGAGCATGGCTCTCGGCCGTCATGAAGGAATTGGTGCAGCCAAACAAACAAGAACTTGAACAGTTGCAGCAGTTCGTCGACGGCGTGCTTTGGGGTGGATTGCAATATAAGGACGGTCCGCATCAATTCGGAGTTCGCAAGAGTCTCTTCTTCTATCAGCCCGATCAGATGCCGCCCGGGTACTACCGCAATGATTTCGATTGGACCACTTGGACGAGTTGGGACAAAAAAGCCTCCGAGCGGGTGGATCGATCCTATGATTATCCGCACGTGGCAGCGGCTTACTGGGTTTTCTATCGACTAGCTCGCGATCACGAAAGGCTTGTAACGAATCATCCTTGGGATTGGTATTTGAACCAGGCATATGAAACATCCGTTGCAATGACCAAGTTCGCGGCGGAGTTGGCGGTCTTTGGCCAGATGGAGGGAGACATTTTTCTTGAGATTCTCAACGACCTTAGGCGTGAAGGCTGGAAAGAGAAAGCTGACGACCTTGAAGCAAGAATGCGCAGTCGCACAGAACGCTGGAGGAAGGAATCCTATCCATTCGGCAGTGAGATGCCATGGGACTCAACAGGGCAGGAGGAGGTCTACGCGTGGACCAAATATTTTGGTTACCACGATAAGGCCGAAGTGACCCTCGACGCGATTCTCGGTTACGATCCGGCTATTCCTCACTGGGGCTATAACGGCAGCGCACGTCGCTACTGGGATTTTATCTTTGCAGCCAAAGATCGGCGGCTTGAGCGCCAACTTCATCATTACGGTTCAGGACTCAACGCGATTCCTCTGCTGGCCGAGTATCGCGAACATCCTGACGACTTCTACTTGCTTCGTGTGGGCTATGGTGGAACCACCGGCGCACTCACCGACATCGATCAAGAGGGATTTGCCTCGGCAGCATTCCATGGATTCCCGGATATGTTGAGGCCGGATCCGCTGTCTGGCGACTACGGGCCGAACTTCTTTGGCCACGCCTGGAATACTGCGACGTATATCGTGGATCATCCTCAATTCGGATGGATAGCGTTCGGAGGAAACATTAAGAAAGACCACGACACCGTAAAAACCACTCCGCTTGACTCTTTCCGATCACGGGTTTATCTCGCATCACTAGGCCTATGGCTCACGCTCGATGCAGGAAAGTTTGAGCAGGTCGGGGTGAATTCGAAGACCGGAGAAGTCCGAGTCGGTCTCTCCGCTTCCTCAGAATTTACGCCGTTAGCTCGGTTGCATGTGGAGCAGCCTTCTCGCGTGAAGGCCGGAGATTATAGGCCCACTACGCACTTCGAGGTGGAGCGGGGTGCCTACGTTGTCCCACTCGGGAAAGAAATCACTTGGATCGAACTGGTGCCGAACCCGTGAAGATTAGGAATCGCAGGCACTAACGATGCTGCTTAATGCGGTGTAGACGCTTCTTCGGATTGGGCACGTTTCCGGAATTTCTCGTCGTCGATCGGAATGTTGTCGTGAATCTCGCTCATGTGAATGGTTGACCGGCTTCCCGCGCGGCTGATTGTCCAGGTGGACGGCGTTTGCACCCCGTCGATGGCACGAAAGTCTTTGTAATCGATCTGAGTAGGGTCCAGACCGAGAGGGGATTCCGCGAACCGTACCACGCGCACCAACAGTGCAGACGCTGCGTCAAAATAAAACTTCCAGGATGGCCCGGCTTCGCGCGAGCCGACGACCACATACGTCTCGCGACCATCCACTTGCTCCGGATACTCCACTCGCAGTTCAGGGAACATTTGTTTGATGTGCAAAGGAAATTGCAGGTCGGCATCGGCGCGTGCCGCATCGAGATCCGAGCCGCTCAGATCGCGCATCGGGCGGCCGGGGGCGTTGGCCCAACCAGAGTTGCCATCGAGAGCAGTAACACTATCGCCAGCCGGCGTATGCTGGACGAATAACTCTTTATCTGGGTCTTTATCGAAGAATTCAACCTCGAATGATTTTCCTTCCGACGCCATGCTGCCAGTTTCCACTCGCGTGGTTATCTTCTCGAGCAAATCCGCCCCACCCAGCGCCCGAACATAATTGTCGATGATCTGATCGGCCGTCGGTAACTCGGTCGGTCTGTCTCTGTCAGCCTCAGTCTCTGCCAGAGGCTGGTTCTCACGTACAACCACGGGTATAGCGACTGGTCGGGGCGTACCCCGATGACATGAATAGCAGGTCACTTCTCGAGTTCCGTCGAAATGGTTTTGGTTGATCGACAGCATCATTCGCATCATAGACCGAGCAGTTTGCTTTTCTTTCTTGGAGTCATCGTCGAAATGACCCTCAATATGGCAGAAACCACATTCCACTCCAAGTGAGGAAGAAATGAAGCGCATGCTTGGGATCAACTGATCGGAAGGAATTCCGTTCAGCACTTTAAGATTCTTGAATACCGCGTCCGCCATTTTCGGTGGACTTGAAGCAGACACTACCTGAGAGGGCACCGGATGGCCTTCGCCAGGTCGCTGATGCATGATGGCCCGAACTTTCTCGGCGAGTTCGTTCGCCTTAGCTGGATTCCCCTGCTGCTGGTACAGATTGATGAGAGCGCTGGCCGCTGGCAGGTGTACCGGATCAATGGCGACGGCGCGCTCCAAATGTGCGATTGTGCCATTGATGTCTCCGGCCTGCTGGTGAGCGGCGGCGACGTTGGTCTCGGCGACAGCGGAGTTTGGTTTTAATTCCAGCGCGCGTTCGAAAGCGAATTCGGCTTCCGATGGCTGTTTCCCAATTAGGAGCGCAGTTCCCATCGAGGTAAATATCTCGGGGTCGGAAGAGAATTGCTGCTGCACCTGGGTCAGTAACTGGTATCCCTGAACCAGAAAATGTGTCGATCGACGTTGCAAACCTGCGCTGACATAAGCAATGCCAAGATTTCGCGTGCGCAGATCTGGCGAAGGTTCGCGCCAGGCAGCAATATCTCCGGGAGGAGGCGAGTCGGACTGAACTACTGGACGTCTCTGAATCCTGTGGTCGGTGAACGCCGTGTGCCCGCCATCTTGTGCGTCTCGCCGCGGCATATGACAACCAATGCAGTTGGTGTCTGCGATCGGATGGGCTGCGGGGAACTTGGAAGTGTGGCAACTGAGACATCGCGAGCGGTAGTACTCCACCGGTTGAGCCGGTTTGTTGTGAGGATCATGGCAAGTGCCGCACCATAAACGGCCTTGGCTGTTCCGGGCGCACGCACTCAGTGCGAGTTGCTCGACGTGGCTGATTACCTTGAATGTGCTTGGGGGCGAATTCGGTGGCAGGACATCATGATAGGTCGTGAAGGTATTTTCCAATCGTTGCCCGGGTTGAAAATCCCGGAATTCTCGTCCGGGATTGAGCACTCTGCGTGACGCCCATCAAATGGCACTGTTCGCAAATGCTGTCGCGGGCTACGGTTTCAAGCTTCGCAGGATTCACGATGGTGCCAGGTTTGGGATCGGCAAGATGTTTTCCAGTAGGGCCGTGGCAGCGCTCACAAGTGATGCCCTCTTCCGGAAAAGCGGGTGAGCGATATTGATTGTCGGTACCGGAGACGTGAAGGGAAGACCCTGAGTGGCAGAATACACAACCCTCGGCTACGGGACGAGTGAAGTCCGGATCTTGAGTTTTCTCATAGCCAGGTGCCAAATCATACGAATTACGACTCTTGTAGAACGCGACCGGAGACTGGAACAGATGTCCGGCGATATCGACTAGATAACCGCTCGCATGGTTGCCGGAACCGATCACATAATCGATGTGGTAATTGCTGACATCTCCAGCAGTCTCTAAACGTTGCCACGAGCCGGTCGGCGCTGAGTACATCGTGATCTTCCCATTCGGGATTGTGACTGTGCCGCCGGGTTCCTGGCCAGCCGGCCGTAACGCGTGTGCCATCGCAGAGCGCGCGTATCCTTCTACTTCGGCGGAGTGGCAAACCTTGCAGCGGTTCGCACCCTCGGGCTCGCTCGGCATCGAGGTAACCGCGTTTTGAGTGCCAGAACGAGCAATGCTGACTTGTGATTGTCCCTGCTCAAGAGAGAGAGGACGAACCAGCAGAAGGAACAATGCAAAGCGCAGAGTTCTCCGTCCGATCACAAGGTCCGTGGTCGTTCGAAGCTGCATCATCACAAGAAGCACCCAGCGTAAGCACCACTAGTGCGCGGACCAACCTGATGTAGACTGAACGACGAATTTGTCATCAAAGTCAACAAGGCAAGACGATGGTGAGAAGCATTATATAAACCCCGCGCGAAATGTGGCCATCTCGACAGCACCCAGTACACGGATCCAGCGGATGTTGGCAAATCAAACCCGGGTCGAAGTCTGCCGATCTTCGAAATCTTCCGGAATTCACTCCCGGAACTTTTCACATGCTGTTGTTGCACCACAGATGTAATCTAGGCGGATTACAGGAGAGCGAGAATGTCGACATTGCCATCCGCGCCGGTGCCCCTGCAAGCTGCTGGCGCAACTTCTGTGCCCGCCGCCCCAGTCGCCTCGATCACGGCTCGACACTCTGTACTCGTCCGTGTCACTCACTGGGTAATCACGATGAGCTTTTTTGCCTTGGTGATCTCGGGGGCTGAAATTGTCGTTTCTCACCCTCGGTTTTATTGGGGAGAAACTGGCAATGTGTTGACCGATCCCTGGTTCAAGCTGCCGATCCCATCCTCGAGAAATCTCGTCCCCACCGGCTACGGCTACGTGCTGCCGGACCAGAATGGCTGGAGTCGATCGCTCCACTTTCAAACTGCGTGGATCCTGGTGCTGACCGGATTGTTGTACGTGGTCTCCGGAGTGGTTACCGCGCACTTTCGCAAGGACCTAGTGCCGAGGAAATCCGACTTCTCATGGCGAAGCGTCACGAGCGTGGTTGCTCATCACTTGCGTTTCGAACCGCCCACTGAGGCGGAAGCCTTGTCCTACAATGTCCTGCAGCGCCTTACCTATCTGTTCGTAATTTTCATTCTTTTCCCGTTGGTAATTTGGACGGGTCTAGCGATGTCCCCCGCCTTCGATTCTGCGATTCCTGTGACCGTCACTCTGTTGGGCGGTCGGCAATCCGCGCGTACACTTCACTTCTTAGTCTCGCTGGCTCTCGTAGCCTTCCTGTTTGTTCACGTCTTCCTGGTTTGGCGGGCGGGATTTATCAGCCGCATGCGAGCCATGATCACGGGGAAGACAGGCACTCGTAAGGAGCGCACATGACCGACATTTCACGCCGGAAACTGATCGTAACTGGACTCGCCGCGACGGCGAGTGCCTGCGCCGTCGGTGTAGCCGCGCATTTGGCGCAAAAGTACGGATTAGTGCCTCCCGATCACGGCGGCGTTTACGGTCCGGGCGAATCTCTGACCTACGCTTCCATGCGGCTGCTGACGAAGCACTCGCTAGCGCGCGAATTCCCACGTAGCCAGATCTCGAAGCGTCCGCTGGCGAATGAGATCGCTCCTCCGAGCGAGGAATTCAAACGCTTTCAGGCGGCACAATTCGTGGACTGGCGACTCACGGTCGACGGTATGGTCGAGCGCCCTACGACGTTCTCGGTGGATCAATTGAAGAGCTATCCATCGCGGAGCCAGATAACGGAAGTCGTTTGCGAAGAGGGCTGGTCCTACATCGCGGAATGGAACGGCGTGCCTCTCTCCCACATCCTTAATCTTGTAGGGACGAATCCGCAGGCCAAGTACGTTTTCTATTTCTCCATCGAGCCGGATTGGTGGGAAAGCATGGATATGGCCGACGCGTTGCACCCGCAGACCTTCATTACATACGGAATGAATGGGGATGAACTTCCTGTGGGCTATGGCGGACCGCTTCGGATGCGCCTTCCACGGCAGCTCGGCTACAAGAGCGTGAAATTCCTGAACCGTCTGATTGTCACCGACGACGTGAAAAAGTTCGGCAAAGGTCTGGGCTCCGTGTCTCCCGAGGGAGGCTACGCCTGGTACGCCGGAATCTGACGTCAATCACAATGGATGAAGAACCCCGACGCTCGGTTGCGGGTTGCGGCATTCACAGTCTGTCAGTTAATCGATGGATTGGGATCTTCGATTCCAGCCGCGACTGACATTCCTCCAATCGATCTCGGCTTCCGCATTGGCAAACCACCATTGACCGTCGAATGGCTTGCGGAGACAACCTCAATACTCCATCACGCTTTACATCTTGCCGAATCCGGGTGACGTATGGATCGTCGCAGGCTCGCCTAATTGCGATGGGGCTTGGCAATGAATCCTAGGATTTTTATGCACTCCATACATTTGCTTTACGCGATCTTTATGACTTTCTGGATGTAATCGAACGTCAACGAGAAGTAATAGCCGGAGCCGGTTCGATGGAGCATTGCTTGGAGCTCTGTGCAACGACCGCAAATCATCAGGAAACTGGGGCGTGATGATCGTGAAAATTCACTACCGTAGGCCTTTGCCAACTACCTTACCTCTTCTTTTATTGGCGGGTGCTTCTGTTTTTATTCCCGCAATGCCAGGTGATGCTCAGGCACAGACTGCGGCCCCGGCAGCAATGGCCGCTCTACATGAGCCGGCCGCAAACGAGTCCGAGCATGAGGGGGTAAGACGGCGGCTCCAGCACCTGCCGCACCCGCAGCGACGCCAGATCCGGAGATATCGCCTGCGGTCGCCAAGCAGCTGGCCGCCATGCAGGCGGAAATCGAAGAGCTCAGAGCGGAGTTGAAGGGCCGCACCGCAACCGCTGTTTCACTGCCAGAAGTCCGAGCGACGGAACCCGCGGTGCAGCCGGAAACCAAGTCGGCTGTGGTTCCAGCGGCCGAAGCGCCTGCTCCCGCGCCCCCAGTTTCAGTGGCGCAACAAGCCACCGACACTTCGGCCAAGCCAAAGAAGCCAGAACCCTCCGCTCCATTCGCCTACGCCGACTGGACCTGGTTGAACGGCAACGCCCGAAACAAAGACGCCGTCTGGGATTCGAAGTTTTTCACGCCAGAAATCAGATTGGATACTGATTTTGTCAGCAGTTTCAATCATCCCAAAGACGACACGATCGGCGGATCGACCGAGATCTTCCGCTCCAACGAAGTCCAACTCGATCAGATCAGCTTTGGCGGAGATTTTCATTGGCAGAATGTTCGAGGCAGGATCCTCACGATGGGTGGAATGTTTGGCGTGACTACGCCTCGCAATGACGCCAGCCCCGGTCGAGGGCAGTGGGATCTGCGAGGTGCATACAAATATTTCTCCGAAGCCTACGGTGGATATCACTTCAACGTGAACCACGGCCTCAACGTCGATGCTGGAATCTTCGTTTCCTACATCGGGCTCTTCAGCTACTACAACTTCGACAACTGGGCCTACCAGCCTTCGTATGTTTCCTCCAACACGCCATGGTTCTTCAACGGACTTCGCATTCAGTGGTTTCCCACGGACAAGCTGAAGATTGAACCCTGGATCATCAACGGCTGGCAGTCCTATGGGCGCTATGGGACCAAGCCCGGACTCGGTGGCCAGATCCTGTATCGGCCGAAGCAGTGGATCTCGCTGGTTTTCAACAACTACGGCATGGGTGAAGACACGCTATGGACGGGCAATACGCCGTTGGGACGATCGCGCTTCCATTCGGACAACAGCGTCGAGATCAAATACTACGACCAGCCGACCAAGTTCCTGGACAAGATGGCCTTCTCGCTGACGGGAGACTTAGGCTGCGAATACGGTGGCGGAGTTAGCTGCCATCACAACGAACCTCTCGTCGGGACCAAGGGCGGACCCAAGCAGAGCTTCGCCGGATGGATGCTCTACAACCGCTGGTGGTTCGACAAAGACAAGTATGCGATCACGTTGGGTGGCGGCGCGTTCGACAACCCGGGGCGCTATCTGACCTTGCTGCAGCCGATCAATGGCGCCGATGCGATCTCGGGATCCCCGTATTTCCCGGAGGGGCCTGGATTACCGTTCAAGGCATGGGATAACTCGGTCACGTTCGACTACATGCCCAGACAGTACATCACGTTTCTCTGGGAATTCGGATATCGCCACGCGGATGTGCCGTACTTCACGGGCCGAGGCGGAATCACTCCGCCCGGAGGAAACAACGGAGCACCCGGACAATTCGTCTGTATGGACAACACGCCCGCGGGTACGGCTTTGACACCGACATCGTGCGCCAATGACGGCGGCGTCTGGTACCCCGATCTGCGCAAGGATGAACCCAGTCTTCGAATGGCCATCATGGTCAAGTTCTAAGTCCAGACGCAAGGAAAGAGACGAGGCAAATGCCATGCACGCGCCATGGCGGAACTGCGACAGATTCCCCGGGGGACTGCAAGAAAACGACGCCGTAGAAGCCGGCGGATGGGTCTGGTCGAAACAGTTCCACTGGAACATTCTCAACGACAAACAAACAACAATCTCTTTACATCCCAATGACGCCGTAACGGGAACGTTTCCATATAGTTCGGTTCCCGAACAATTCCGTTCTTGAGCGAGTAGATCTAAATGTCCATTAAAAGAGCTGGAATTCCCATGATGTTAGCGGCGCTGTGGCTGTTCGCGCCAGCCTCTCAGATCGAGGCGCAAACAGACAGTGTAACGACTTTCACCACGTTGCACAGTTTCAGCGGAACAGATGGCAAATTGCCCTTTGCGGGACTTTTGCAAGCCACTAACGGGAACCTGTACGGGACGACCTACTTTGGCGGTTCGAAGAACGATGGAGAGGTCTTTCAAGTCACAACGTCTGGAACGCTAAAGACGCTCCACAGCTTTTGCTCTAAAGCCCGCTGCACAGACGGTGAGTATAGTTACGCGGTCCCGGTGCAGGGCATCGATGGGAACTTCTATGGGACAACATACCTCGGTGGATCCAAGGGCAACGGGACGGTCTTTAAGGTAACACCAAGCGGCACGCTCACGACATTGCACAGCTTCGACGGTACCGACGGCTCTCAGCCTTTAGCGGGACTAGTTTCGGCGAGCGATGGGAATTTTTACGGTACTACGTATATCGGCGGGACTCACAACGAAGGGTCCATCTTTAAAATCACTCCGACTGGTGCGTTTACCACGCTGCACAGCTTTTGCTCGGAAACTGCCTGTGCAGACGGCCAAAATCCCTTCGCAAGCTTGATCCAGGCAACCGATGGAGACTTATACGGGACGACGCTCGCAGGTGGAGCACACGGCGATGGGACCGTCTTCAAGATCTCCCCGGGCGGCACGTTCACCACCTTTCATAGCTTCTGTTCCCAAAGCGGTTGCTTGGACGGTGAGTTTCCGCAGACCGGACTAGTCCAGGCCACTAACGGGAACTTGTACGGAACAACGATCCTGGGTGGACATTACGGCTCTGGAACTATTTTCGAAATCAGTCTGAGTGGCGCTTTAACCACGCTATACAGTGTATGTTCGCAAAGCGACTGCCCGGATGGCAACTACTTGTATGCGGGACTGACCCAGGGCACCGACGGCAATTTGTACGGAATCATGCAAGTGGGTGGGGCCCACGGCAGTGGCACGATCTTCAAGATCACCGTGAGCGGCACGCTGACGACCCTGTATAGCTTTTGCTCGCAACCTGGCTGTGCGGACGGCCAATACCCGGCTGGGGCTCTTGTTCAAGACACCAACGGTAACTTATACGGAACCACCGGCGATGGCGGGGTTCACGGCGACGGAACAGTTTTCAGCATCGCACCGTAAGTCGATCCCGCTTGTTGGGGACGGGTCTGAGCTGTGCGAAGCGGGGAGCAGGTTCGTAAACGTTCTGGGCGAGCAATCTGATAGTCGCGACCGTCGAACTTTTACAAATAGCTGACCGCCGGATGACAATCAAATCCGCTTACTAACCTAGAAACAATGTGTTTGGCAATGTTTACTCTCCCCGTATTCGACAACCGAGGAGCGGAAGGGAAACATTTATCTTGCCAGCTAAACCAGCTCTTCTTGCGACTACCTCTAGAGGAGCCATCCTAATCGTTCAGCCTAACTTCGAATCAGAAAGAGAGCTCTGCGAGACGTTGCGTGGAGCTGGATATGAAGTAGAGGTCATACAAGAAGACAAGCTGGAGCGCGTTTCTTCGGATGACGTGGAGATTGTCCTGCTATTCGTTTCGGGCTCGGAAGTTCAAACATATGGCATCTGCTCGACAATTAAGCATAAGAGAGCCACTCTCCCGATTATTGTGATTGGTCCGGATGATGCGTCGACTAAACTCAGATTCTTTAGCCTCGGAGCCAACGACTACGTGCTCGGGTCCTTTGATCGGCTGGAACTTCTAGCCCGCATCAAATCTCAGATTCGGAGACATCGGGCGAACCTGTAGATGTTACGGCCTCCTCAAACACAATTTGGTTCCGCGACTCAGACAACTAATCCATCAGAGCCGGAATTCGAGCTGCTTCCGCAAGAAATCACATCATCCCGATTCAGCGGAAAGATCTGAAAAGGCTGCCGATCGTCGTTCGCCAGCCCGCCTCTAGCGGATTGTAAAAAAAATTGTTACGACCCAATCCGTCTTGGGGGCCTCTCCGTACTCTGAGCACAGGCAAGTTGACGAATTGACCAACCACCCACGGCCCAGAGTTACGCCAACGCCTGAATTCCTTCCAGGAGATTTAAGGTGAATCCCAAAGACATAGAAACGACAGAAGAGATCGCTACCCCGGACGAAGAAAGTCTGTCCGACTTGACCCGACGGTTGTTCTTTAAGCGCAGTGCGCTGATCGGGGCAACCAGCCTGATCGCCGCCGGAGGATTAACAACACTGGCTTCGGCTGTAACCAAGCCTGCGGCAAAGCTTACCGGGACGGCTCAACCCGGTAGTGGCCTCGCGGTAAAGGATCGAATCATCCTCGTGGCTGCCGAGATTGCCGAGGCGCTGGCCGTCACGACCTATTCCAACATTATCAACACCTCACCGTTCTTCGCGCGGATACCTTCGGACGATCAAGGCTACCTCAAAGGAGCTCTGCAGGAAGAGATGTCGCACTACCTGCTGGAGCAATCCGTAACAGGGCAAGACACTCCGTTCACATCGTTCTTCTATCCCGTGAACATGTTCGCCGACACGCAGACCACGCTGAATACCCTTGTCACGCTGGAAGATGCGTTCATCGCGGCCTATCTGGTCGGAGTGCGCGACTTCAGCACCCTCGAACTGCGGGTTTCGGCGGCACGCATTATGGGGATTGAAAGCGATCACCGCACACTCGCTCGCGTGATCGGCCCGGATGTCGCTCCGCAGGATGGCGGCCCGATTACGATGATCACTGGCTTACAGGGAATCCCAGAAAGCGTCGCTCCCCCCAACAACAATGGCTACGAGAGGACGCAGTGCTGGAACCGCATTGACCAGGCAGTATCGGCGCTGCTGCCGTTTGTCGACGTCAATGCCGCCACGGCTGCTGGCTTCGATACCTCGAAGTCTTATCCTTTCCAGCCCTTCACGCCCACCCTACCGAACCCGCTGGGTGATTTCTTTTCGTTCTCCGGTTGCTAGTTGCGCCGAACTGGATTACTGAATGAATAAAATGATCCGGGCCGAGGAAACGACGGGAATCTTCCGGAAGGCGCCTTGGCCCGGAATCTGCGACAAGCACGTTAGAGGTCTCCGGGCCTAGATGTGGCCGAGGGCGTCGGTTCGGCAGCAATGAAATGCCAAGGGCCTGCTACCTCCGGATGCTTCGTCTTTGAGAGAAATTTGCCATCGGCTGCTTCTTTTCGAGAACAAAACGATAGGGTTCAAGGCCCCTGTTTTTGGCAAAGCCCGATTACTCGACGTCCCAGCGGCGCCGCTATGATCTATTTCCTGCCGAAGACTTCCTTGAGCAGTGCGGTCGTTTGGGCAGCAGGATTCTTGCGGATTTTTGCTCTTCCTGCCCGAGCATATAGAAGAGGCCGTCGAGAGTTTTGCCGACGACATACTTGTCGAGATCGAATTCATTGGCGATGGTGCTGCCTCCCGGAGCGCTCTTGATTACTCGATCGTATTGCTGCACGACTCCGACGTGTTCCATCGTAGTGTGGACGATCGGTGAGAATGCCGTCGTGAGATCCACGGAGCTGGTGCGCTTGAAGTACTCCGTTGCCGCAGTGTCGTCGCCAGTGAGGATGTGCCGCGCATCCTCGAAGGTCATCTTTCGAAGGGCCGCCAGAAATATCTGCTTGGCTTGCGGAGTCGCCTGCTCGGCCGCGCGATTCATCCCGGTCTCAAGTTCATCGACTTTGTCGCCCATCCCCAGCAGTCGCAATCCTCTGCCGACGGTTTCAAGTTTCGGCGGAAGGCTGATCTTGATCGCTTCGTTCTTCAGAAATCCATCAGGCCGTCCGGTTGCAGCGACGGCTTTGCTGGTGCTGATTTCCAGAGCCTGCTTGAGCCCGGCAACGATCTTGCTGTCGCTCAGCGACGACGTGTCCCGCTGCTGCAGCGTAGCGTCAGCTTTCTTCAGAATGTCGTCCAGTTGTGCGACGGCGGAGATACAGCAGCCGAGAGCAATGACGATCGCGAGCAGAGATGTGCGCATGGAACTCCTCAGGGCGAAGTGATGGATGATTCTAACAACGACGACCAGGTTCGGGAAATTTCGCTGGCTCGTTGCGCTTCTCGCTCTTGAGAGCTTTCTTGCTTCGGCCTGAGGGGTCGCGATCCGAACCAGAAGTCCGAGCCCGCAACCGTCATGACTCGTTGGTCGCTCAGTTCAATGAGCCGGAGGAATGCGGATGATCGGGACCCGAACTATTCATGCCGCAGGGCGACCATCGGATCGACGCGCATTGCGCGGCGAGCAGGGATGTAACAAGCAGTCACCGCAACACCGAACAGAACGATGCCCACGGTACCAAAGGTTAGAGGATCTGTCCCTGAAACTCCATAGAGCAGGCCGGCCATCAAGTGTGTGAGCGGAAGCGCGGCCGCGGCGCCGATGCCTAAGCCAAGCAATGCAAGCCTCGCACCCTGCCCCAAAATTAGCCGCAACACGTTGCGCTGCTGCGCTCCGAGAGCTATGCGGATGCCGATTTCGTGCGTGCGCTGCGAGGCCGAGTAAGAAATCACGCCGAAAATTCCAACAGCCGCGAGAATCAGAGCAATTCCACTGAATGAGCTCATCATCACAGTGCGGAATCGCTCTTGCGCGATAGACGCGCCGACTGCATCCGGGAACGATTCGACATCCGTCACCGGCAGGTCCTTGTCAATAGAGTGAACCGTCTGGCGAATACCGGCGGCAATGCTCGATGCGCTCGACGAACTTCTCACAACGACCTCCCCTCCATAAAGAGGTGCTTGAGCGAAGGGCACATACATCATCGGGCCAGGTTTCCGGCTAAGTGCCGCGTCCCGCAGGTCGCCCACGACGCCGATGATTTCGCGAGGCACGTTGCTGTTTGGAGAAAATCCAAATCTCATTTGCCTCCCAATCGGATCTTGGTTCGGGAAATAACGCCGTGCCAGCGTTTCGCTGATGATCGCTACATTCGGATTGGACGCAGTGTCATGCTCGGAGAAAAAACGGCCTCGCAGCAGCGGAATTCGCATCACACGAAAATAATCGGGACTTGCTGTCGTGTAATCTGCCGAATCGGATTCGCCGGGGGCGAGCGGGGGATTTCCAACAATGCTGAACGCGAGGCTAGCTTGGCCTTGGCGATCCATCGGCAGCGGAGCCGCGAGAGCGGAATCTCGCAAACCTGGCTGCGCATGAAGGCGCGCCAGCAACTCGTTGGAAAACGCTGTCCATTGCTGCGGCGTGGAATATTGAAATTGCGGAAGCGAAACTTCGGCCTCTGTGACGTTTGTTGAATCGAATCCTGGATTGACCGACGTGACCAGCGCAAAGCTGCGCATGAAGAGGCCACCTGCAACCAAAAGCACCATGGCCAGTGAAATTTCCGCGATCGCCAAGCAACTCCGGACGTGCTGGCCGCTACGCTGGCCGGTTCGGTCGCCACCCTCCTTGAAGTTCGTCTGCAAGTTGGACGGAGCTGCCAGCAGTGCGGGTGCCAGTCCGAACGCAACCACGGCAACAAGAGACAACAACAGCGCGAATACCAAGACCGCTCCTCCAACATGAATCGGACTGATGCTGGATCACTTCGGACGGCAAGAAAGGCCGGAGACTCCAGACACTCGAGGCCGCAAGAAGCACACCGGCAAATCCGCCGAGCAATCCCAACAAAGCGCTCTCGGTCAGCAATTGCCGGACAATTCGGGCGCGCCCCGCCCCAAGCGCCATCCGCATTGCAATCTCTCTCGCCCTCGAAGTGCCCCGCGACAGAAGTAGGTTCGCAATATTCGCACAAGCGATCAATAGGAGCAGGCCGACCGCGCCCAGCAAAATAAGCAGCGGGGATTTCACGTTCCCGACCACTGCCTGTCGATACGGCTCAATTCGGATGGTGAATCCTGAGTCTTGTGCGGGGAAGTCCTTCGCGAATCGCGCACCCAGGGTGTCCATCTCGGCCTGAGCTTGTGTCACAGAAACGCCTGGTTTGAGCCGGCCGATCCCGACGACAAGGCGCACACCGGGCTGTGAAATCAGAGGTCCGAACAGCGGGTCCTGAGCGACAGAAATCCACACGTCCTGACGCGGAGCGCCGTCAGGATAGCGAAAGCTTGCCGGCAGGATTCCAACAACCGTGAATGAACGCTTATCCAGTGTGATGGATTGGCCGATAAGAGTCGGATTCGAACCGAAGTGGCTGCGCCAGAGATTTTCGTTTAGAACAGCGACGGGCGCCGCGCCTTGCTTCCCATCTTCGGGCAGGAGTGTGCGGCCCGCCAGAGGCTTTGCGTTCAGCAGCGGAAATATCTCCGGCGTCACGGCCGCGGCGTTCACAATCGAAGGCTCGTCTGCTCCGGTCAATGTGAGATCGTGAAACGCATTTCCTGCGATCTCGCTAAACACGCGATTCTGCTCGCGGCAGAGGGTGAAGTCTCTGTAGGAAATACTCGACAAAGCATCTGGCTGTTGTAACGGTACATTGAACATCAGGACGAGTTGATTGGAATCAGGATAGGGGAGCGATCGCAAAAGCACTGCATTCACAATGCTGAAAATCGCGGTGTTGGCGCCGATGCCGAGAGCAAGAGTCAGAACGGCGACGGCGGTGAAGCCAGGATTCTTCCGCAGTAAGCGGGCTCCGTAGCGGGCATCCTGCCAACATGCTTCGAAATTAGAGAAGGCGGCCATTTTGCCAGAGATCTCTCCTCAAATCACGTGTCGTAAATTCTACGCCGGATGAGAGTCTTCTGGGTGTGAAACTAATTCGCAAAGTCTAACGCCGATTGCTAAACATAAACGCGGAAAACTCCACTGAAATTAATTGACTCTGGAAACTAGGCAAGATTCTTCGGTCCAAACTCCGAGCACCAATAGGTTTTGCGAAAAAAGAGTCCGAACCACGGAATGAATCATCTTTCGGTATAAGTTCTTTATTTGGAGCACATCTCATGGCAGCTAATCCGAACTTCGCGGCACCGGCCTTCTCGACTTCTCCCCAGCTAAATTTGGATCAGGTGGAGGACCTCCTGAAGCTCCAAAAGGCCGCTCAGAAAATCAGCTCGATCCTTGACCTCGATCAACTCGTTGATAAGGTCGTCAACGAGGTCGCCCACTCCTTCGGATGCCTGGATTCTGACATCTACTTGCACAACCAAGAGCGCGGTGAACTCTCGCTTATGTGCGCCCATGGCTGCACCGGCTGCGAGCTCCACGGGCCCGGCCACAGCCTGAAAATTGTCAAAGGAGTGGTCGGATACGTCGCATCCACTGGCCAGATGTACTACGCGCCTGATGTGCGCCAAGACCCCTACTACGTTGGCTGCGAAGAATCTACGCTCTCGGAAGTTGCGATTCCCCTTCACGTAGAAGGACAGTTGGTGGGGGTATTCACTGCCTCCCACAACGAACTGGATGCTTTCAAACCCTGCCAATTGCGGCTGCTTCAAGCCCTGTGTAGCGATGTGGCAGTAGCCGTCCACAACGCCCGGAGATTTCAACGCGAACTGCGGCAAAGGGAACAAATGACTGATGAGGCGCGGGAGGCCCGCATCATTCAACAAGCGCTTTTCCCGAAGACTTCTCCGTTGATTTCTGGTTTTACGGTATCCGGGCTCTCCATACCCGTGGGCGCCGTGGGCGGCGACTGGTACGACTTCATCCCCATGGACAAAGGCCGGTGGGGTCTTGTGCTGGCCGACGTTTCCGGCAAGGGAACTGCTGCCGCGCTGCTCATGTCCGCCACTCGGGGCATCTTGCGATCGCTGGTCGAGGCCGCCTGCACTCCGCGTGAAGTGATGGCGAAGCTGAATCGTCTTCTGGTCGAGGACTTTCCCGCCGGCCGTTTTGTGACCATGGTGTATGCCGTTCTTGATCCCGCAAAGCGGAATCTGACGTTTGCTAATGCAGGTCACCTGCGTCCGCTTCTGATAACCGAAAATTCAGCTCACTTTCTTGACGTGGAACAAGGAATTCCGCTGGGCCTGGGACCAGCAGATTTCTCGGAGGTAGAAGTGAAGCTTCCTTTGGGTTTTCGGTTGGTGTTTTACAGCGACGGCATTACCGAGGCGGAAAATCAAGCGGACGAAGAGTACGGATTGTTGCGTCTTCAAAAGCATTTTTCGCGAACGGACGCTTCCGCCGAGACACTGCTGGATGACGTACGCTCATTCGCCGACGGTTCGGGTCTGCGCGATGACGCCAGTGTCATCTTGGTAACGGGTTAACCGAGTCAAGCTCGCGAGGATTGAGCACCCGAAACACACAGACTCGGGAAAGCTCCGGTCAAATCTCGGATCGTCCGCTAGCCTTGCCTTACAAAATTACGTGAGGTGATTCGTGGCCACCCGGAATCATCGAGAGCCTCAGGCGCCGCCCTGCGCAGATGGTTGACGAGCTCGACCGTAGCCTTCATGGGCCATGCGTTCCCCCATCTCCGTGTAATCGTCTGGCTCCTGCGGTTGCCAAGTCGCCAAACCATCGACATACCGGTTGTACATGCAGAATGCTGCGGCAATGAGAACAGTGTCGTGGATCTCTTTATCGGTTGCGCCGTGCTGCCGGGGACGAGTGACATCGTCAGAAGTCACTTGCTTGCCACCTTTCTGCACCTTGCCGGCAATGTTTAGGAGCGCCTTCAATTTGTCGGAGATCTCAGCGGCTTCGGGATTGATGGGAGGCGCCAGCTTTGCCGATGCACAATCCTGCCCGGCCAAGCAGCATCGAAGTTTCAAAATCGAAGTTGCTCCCGGACTGACGAGCGAACCTCTATCGGGTCGGCTCATTGTCATGATGTCGAGCCGGTCTAAGCCCGCCGAAAAAATCACGCCTAGTTGTGGCCCGGATGCTCATTTCGTGTGGGTCGCCGCGAAGGAGATTCTTCAACTGACTCCTGATTCGCCGGTGGAATTAGATCCGGATGACCTTGCCTACCCGCAGAAATTCTGTACGGCTCAGGAAGGAAGTTACAAGATTCAGGCGGTTCTGGACGTCAACCACGATTTTGCCTATCACGACGACGCTTCCGACGGCGACCTCGTGAGTAAAGTTGTTGAACAGCTTTTCCATCCTGCCATTTGATGAAGTCATTTCGCTCACGCTCGTGGAACGTAAGGCGGACACGCCGCTTCAGCTTGCTCCCCGAACCGAGTTGTACGATTTTGTGAGCCCGAAATTGTCCGAGTTTTGGGGACGTCCGATTCATATGCGCGGGGTGGTTCTGGTGCCGCCGAGTTACAGCAGTGGTAAAAGTCGCTATCCGACGGTTTACATGACACACGGCTTCGGGGCAGACATGAGATATCTTGCTCAGCGTAGCGCGGGCAAAATTAACAAGCTGATGGAAGATAAGAAGATTCCGGAAATGATCTGGGTCTTCATGCTTGAAGCTTGTCCGGGCGGCACGCATGAGTTTGCGGATTCGGTGAACAATGGGCCGTGGGGAACTGCGCTGACCACAGAACTGATCCCTGATCTGGAAAAGAAGTATCGAATGGACGCCAAACCCAGTGGGAGATTTCTTACAGGACATTCGTCTGGAGGATGGGCGGCGCTTTGAATCCACCTATCAGCGGCGCGGGCAACTCAGCGACAATGCCATGGCCTTGATGATTTTGCTGGCGCTGGCTTCCCACTGTGCACGGAGTGGCTGGGAATTCATCTTCTGTTTGGATCGTTCTTGATGGGAGCGATCATGCCGAAGGAGCAGAAGTTCGTGCGCTACGTTCTCGACCGCTTCGAGGCGATCGTAGTGACGTTGTTGCTGCCGCTATTCTTTGCGTTCACGGATTGCGCACCAACGTGGGGCTCGTGAAAGGGCCGGAGATGTGGATGTACTGCGGCTCGATCATTCTCGTGGCAACGATAGGCAAACTCGGTGGCTCAATGCCGGCGTCGTGGTGGACCGGCATGCCGGCGCGAGAGGCCGCGGGACTGGGGACGCTGATGAATACGCGCGGACTGATGGAACTGGTCATCCTGAATATCGGGCTGGATATTAAGGTGATCTCTCCGACATTGTTCTCGATGATGGTGCTGATGGCCTTGACCACCACGTTTATGACGAGCCCGGTGCTGCAGGCGATTTGTCCGGACAGGATCCTTCAGAAGCCCGCCGCGGCTGAAGCTGAGGAATTCGAGGCTGGCCAACTAATCTTCAATCAAGCTGGGGACTAAAAGCGTCGCGGTTAAATGCTGCACGGTGGAGAACCCTCGCGATATCGCCGAAGTAAGCGGCCCGGACTGCTGATGGTTATTTCTGTGTTATGTCGATCATGTTGTCATCAGCATTCCGGTCAATGAGCTTGTTGTAAGGATCGATGCCAGCAAGGGTTGGCGGCTGATCGACGACGATCTCAAAGGTCCGGTGTTCTTCGGTGAGTTTTTCCTTCTTCAGATAGAGCGGCTTCTCCTCATCTTTCTTCCCGCTGAAGACACCGATCTCAATGTAGTCTGCGAGCGGGAGGGGCGTTTCTGCACCGTTGCCATCGGCCTGCGCTTTGCGCGACTCCACCTCGATCGTGACTTTGTACTTTCCGTCGGGAGTCTTCTGCGACGTGGCCGAGATGGCTCGGTTGTCGTAGAGAACGATGCGGTCGAAGCCGTCGCTGACCAGGTATTGAAGTTCAGGAGGGGTTTGAGCGCGGATAGCGTCCACCAGCATGCGGGTGTCGGGATAGAAGTCCTCGAGCGAATTGGCGGTCCGGCGATTGTCGTGGGCGTCAACCTGGTTGTTGGCGTTGGCGTAGCGGTACTGCATGAGGAAGTTGTGCAACGCCAGATTGAGCCTATCTTCGCCAATGTAATCCGCGAGAGTGTAGAGGATCTGGCCACCCTTTTGGTACCAGACGTATTGCTCTCGTTGAACCAGAGCAAGCGGCGGTTCATGCCGAATCTCGCCGGCGCGTCCCCGCAAATAGGCATCCAGTTCGTGACGGAGATAGCGGTGCATGAGATCGCGGCCATACTTGTGTGCCATGACCTGCAGAGCAGAGTATTCGGCCAGGCTTTCCGACATCATGTTAGAACCTTCGACGTCAGCGCCGACTAGTTGATGGGCCCACCACTGGTGGCCGAGTTCATGGGCAGTAACGAAGTAGGTGAAGTCGATGTCAGTCGGCTTCTTCAGGCGCTCGATGAAGCCAATGCCTTCGGAGTACGGGATGGTGTTGGGAAAGGACTGGGCGAACGTACGGTATCGGGGAAACTCGAAAATGCGGTACTGAGAAAACTGGTAGGGGCTGTAAATGCGTTGATAGTAGTCGAGGCCGTCGCGTGAACTGGCCAGCATATCGTCAACGTCGTAAGGATGGGCAGAGTCGTAGTAGACCTCGAGGGCGACGTCCCCATTCGGCCCGTGATACGTCTCCTTCTTCACCTCGTAGTGACCTGAAAGATAGGCGAAGAAGTCGAGCATGTGGGTCGATCCCATGCTGTATTCGAAGAAATTGCGGCCATCAGTTTGCCACTGGCGCTGCAGGTATCCGGGAGCCACGGCAACCTGGTCTGCTGAAGTGCTAACCACCGTGTGATAGGTAACCCAGTCGGACTCTCCGCGGAAAAAGACGTTGTTTATCGAGTGGACGGGATCGCCCCGGTGGGCCATCTCTTCGAGAAGCGGGAGATGCTGTTCGCGCCGCCGGCGTGGGTCATCAAGCTCGATGTTCGTGTTGTACCCGACGAAGGGAACGTAGTCGGAGTCGAAAAAGGTGCCATTGTAGGCGAACTCCGGGAGTTCGTTGCCGTCGCGGAATCCGCGAGTCCGATGGCCGACATTGCAGGTGAGTGTGATGGTCTCACCGGGTGCCAAAGGCTGCTCCAGGGCATAGATGGAGTACATGTTCCGCGGCGACGAACTTACGAGGTGAAATGGCCGATCAAACTTGAGATCGGTGACCGATTTTTTCTGATCCGTGATATGGATTTGCGGGATCCGTTGGCCGGTCTTGTTTTCAAGAGTCATGCGGACGCTGCCATCGAACGAGCGGCGCTCGGGATAGATGTTGATTGTGGCGTCGACTGCAGTGACTTTGGGTTGGAGAAGGTCTTCGTACTTCTTGTAGTTGCGTTCGTAGTCAGCCTGGATGCTACGGCGCGCGTCGGAGTCGAGATATTCGTTGAGGACGTGGGCGTTGTAAAAATACCAGGAGCCTGCGCAAATCGCGATGATGGCGAACAGCAGCGCGACCGGGACGAGTCGCGGGGCCCGTTGAAGGGCCAGGCGCGTACGCGCGGGCAGCGAGTCTTCCGGCCCACGACGAGCCAGGGCGATTGAGATGACACCTAGAACTCCACAGATCCCGAACCAGTACATGATCGACCAAAAGAGAGAAGGCACAAAGTGCCCGTATCCGTTCATATCTGAATAGGTATAGGCGGGCGTCTGGCCGACCAGGTAAAGGGTGTTCTCCCAGCCAAAGTTGTAGAGGATCGGCATGAGAACGAACAGGCCAATCAGAATGCCGTAGCCTACAAATCGGTTCGAAACCACCGTTTGTACGAAGAGGGCGAGAAGGATGAAAGTGAGGATTTGAGGGAAGGTGACGACGTAGAGTTCTTTGAAATACTGAAGCAACTCATAGTGGTAGTAGCCCTGGATCGTCTGCATCACAATACCGATAAATCCGGCGAACGCGAGGAGGATGACTTCGACGATCACGATGGCAGTGAGGCGAGAGAGCCAGTCGATGGACTCCCGCATGGGTAGGGTGTCGTGGATGCCGTCGAAATGCGCCTCGCGTTCTCGCCACAGAAGTTCCGCCGCGTAAAGAGCCGCCACAATGAAGAGGAAAAGCATGGCGCTTCCCTCCACCGCTTGAACCATCAGAAAGGTGACAGGCCAGACATTCTGTTCAGCGACGCGGCCGGCGAAATATCCGTTGTTGATCGCGAACGCCACGATGAGCGCCACGAGAGCCCAGAACACAATGTCGCGGAGAATATTGCGGACGCGAAGGCGTGACAGCGAAAGATATTGGGCAAACGTCGTGGACCGCGTGAAGCGCTGGCGAACGGAAGGTAGCCGGGAGGCGACTAGGGAGCGCACCGGCAAGGCCTCTGCGAGTTCTTGTTCCTTCGCTTTCGCCGCACGGCGGCCCTGGGAGCGTGCAGTGAGTGCCTCTACCGACATGGGGAAGAGCGCCCACACAATCCCCAGCGTTAGCAGGCCGATCGAGATCCAGAGGATGCGGTTGTAAAGAAAAACGCCACCCGAGAGCGCGGGAGACCATGTGACATACAGTGTGTTTTTTTCGACGACGGTCCAGTATCGAGTCACGTCGTTGAACATGACGAGACCGATGGGATCGAGGATGCCGGACCAAAACCGCTCCAGCGAGCGTGTCGCGAAAAAAACAGTGATCCCAATGACGTAAAACATGAACAGAGCGACGCCCTGCAGATAAACGATGAAGATCTTGCGCGTTAGCGCTGCAACGACAAAGAACCCACTGCCGATGAAAAATATCTGGACGACGAGGATGGAGAAGAACGGCTGAAGGTAGGCCCAAAGATGATTGGGACCGATGCGCGTGTGGTCGGCCCAAGGTGCGAATGTGCCGAAATAGGTTCCGAAAATCATGCCGGAAAATGCGAAGACGGTGGTGACGAAGGATCCCGCCCAGCGTCCGCCGAGATAGGCGAACTTGGAGATGGGTTGAGTAAACAGGATCTGGTAAGTGTCGCGCTGGAAATCGCGAAGGATCGCGGTTCCAAAAATGGCAGCGATGACAATAATGCCGAATAGCGACGCGCCGAGATCGTTAAAAGCGTTGGCGTACGCGGAGTTCAGTAAGACTTTTCCATTGCTGTTGCCGATCGGACCAAAGCTTTCCGACGCCACGCCGAGAAAGGAGAACGTGAGCCAGAGCAGAAAGTAGACGTAGGTCGAGAAGCTTTTGAAACGGAACTTCAACTCGAAGGTAAAAAACTCCCAAAAAAGTGCCATGTAGGATCCTCCGCGTAAGAAGCGTTTAATTCGGCTTCTGGCGTTTGGACTGTTGCGAAAGATTGAGGAAATAGACGTCCTCGAGCCCAGAGTCGACGGAGCGGAAGCCGTCGCCGGGGGCGGTGTCTGCATAGACCCGAATCTCATGTTGTCCGCCAACCAGGTGAGTGGAAATGACATGGAGTTGCGTTTCGATCGTGCGTACCTCCTCGTCGGTCGCAACCACCTTGGACCAGATCTTGCCATTGAGTGCAGCCAATGTGTCGCTGGGGGAGCCTTCCAATAGCAGTTCGCCGGAGGCGATGATGGCCATCCGCGGGCAAAGTTGGCGCACGTCGTCCACAATGTGGGTCGAGAGGATCACAGTGCGGTCGCTGCCCAACGAGGAAAGAAGATTCAGGAATCGATTGCGTTCCGCCGGGTCGAGGCCGGCAGTAGGTTCGTCGACGATAATCAGGCGAGGGTTTCCGAGCAAAGCCTGCGCAATGCCGAACCGTTGCTTCATGCCTCCGGAATAAGTAGAAAGAGCCTTCGTTCGCACTTCCCACAGGTTGGTCTGATGAAGCAAAGCGTCGACCATCTCCTTGCGCTCGCCCGATGAGGTCATCCCCTTCATGACCGCTAGGTGCTGGAGCATGTCCTCCGCTGAAATCTTGGGATAGACGCCGAACTCCTGCGGCAGATAGCCGAGTACACGCCGAACTTGATCCTTCTGGCGAAGCACGTCGATCCCATCGAGATCAATCGTGCCGGAATCGGGATCTTGAAGCGTCGCAATTGTACGCATCAACGAACTTTTTCCAGCGCCGTTCGGCCCCACCAGGCCGAACATGCTATTGCCGATGGAAAATGAGAGGTTCTTGAGGGCCTTGACCCCGTTCGGGTAAGTCTTGGAAAGATTGTTGATCGTCAGTGCCAAAGCTGCCTCCACGTTCAAGAATGCGCCTGACCTTAGACTGGAAAGCGCGAATGGGCAGCTATTCTACTACCAACGGAAAACGGAGACTTTCCTAGTGGCGGTGGAATCTTCAAGTCATTCCAAGCAGAGACTCTCGAGCACGCTGCTCAGAGTTGGCTCGCGCGCGAGAACGCAGAGGAAACGGTCGGCCTCGCGGTACGGATTGACAGATAACCGGTTGTCGCACCTAAACTCTGAGCAGGCCAGCGAGATAGCCACTCTCAGGCAGATTGCGCTCACTAGCCCTTGCCGTTACGACATTGCCGCGCCGGTGTCCTCCAGCAATCCCCAAATCTAGGTATTCGCCGGTTTGTCCTGCAGTGGTATCCAAAAAACCACCTATCTCGCGATGTGCGATTTTTTCAAGTCCGGCATAGTACGTCCATGAACATCGGAGTGGACAAGTCGTGTGAGGCAGGGAGCGTTGCGGAGACGCCCCAATCCAAGGGGAAGCGCACTGCCTCACGCGCGCGGCGAATCGTGGCGAACCTGCTGCTGATTGTGGGGCTAGCACTGCTAGGAATCTATGTGTCAGCCCGGATCCACTCCGCGTACACGTCGCGTGCTGCTATACAGAAATTTGAAGAGCAAAAGAAGGCGACACGGGCGCCGGTTCAGGAGGAAGAGAAGTGGAACCCCGAACAAAAAATATCGGCGCCCAATTTTCTGACCTGGTCCGAGAAGCGAATTCAGGGATATGCAGACAGCCTGAACCAGCATTTGGACTCGCCGTTGGCTGTACTGCGAATTCCAAAGATTCAACTGGAAGTTCCGGTTCTGGAAGGAACGGACGATCTAACTTTGAACCGCGGTGTAGGCCGAATTGAAGGTACAGCACGAATTGGGGAAGCCGGAAACATTGGGATCGCAGGCCATCGGGACGGATTTTTCCGCGGGCTGAAAGACATCAAGGTTGGCGATCGGTTGCAAATGGAAGAGCGGGACGGAACCGTAACCTACGTGGTCGACGAACTCAAGATCGTAAAGCCGACCAACGTTGAAGTCCTGGAACCGAGATCGAAGCCGTCGTTGACGCTGGTGACTTGTTACCCGTTTCACTACATCGGATCGGCGCCGGAACGTTACATCGTTCATGCGTCACGCTTGGATTCTGAAACACAGAAATACAACTCAACTGGGCAGGGCAGTTAGAACCTTGCAAACGAAAGAAGAAGGAGAATAGTCATGAACTCATCACTGAAACAGAATCTGGGGCGGATCTTCGCTCTATGCCTGATTGGCATGGCGATGGTCGGACGTTTGTTTGCCCAGGACACCACAACCAGTATCACTGACGGAGAAGGCACGAAGAACGTGAAGGTCGAGAGTGGAGAAGTTGTTTACGTCTCCGGCCACGACCTGGTCGTAAAGAAAGATGATGGCAAGATCGTACACTTCGCCAACATTCCCGACAGTGCAAAGGCAAACATTGACGGCCAGGAAGTCGGCATTCACGACCTGAAGCCGGGTATGAAGCTACAGCGAACCACGATCACGACGGTCACGCCGAGAACGGTGATGACGGTGGAAAGTCTGACGGGTAAGGTGTGGCACGTGAATCCGCCGAGTTCGCTCATTCTGACTCTGGATAACGGAAAAAATGAGCAATTCACTCTGCCGGATGACGCCAAGATCACCGTGAACGGTCAGCTCACGGATGCATGGGGATTGAAGAAGGGTATGATCGTGTCGGCCACTCGAGTGACTGATTCCCCCGAAACCGTGATCTCTCAGCAGACCGAGGTGACTGGAACGCCGGCACCGCAAGCGCCCGCGCCAAACAAGCCGATCTTGTTTGCACTGGTGATGGCACCGGCGGCTCCATCGACTGCTTCGCCTGCACCAGCGCCGTCGGCCGCACCGGTTGAACTGCCGGCCACTGGAAGCTTGTTGCCCTTAATGGGGCTCATGGGTCTGGTGGGCGTTGGTTCATCGCTTGCGCTGCGAGTGATCCGTCCGACCGCGTAGTCGAAATAGAAGGACCGGATTCGAGAAATCCGGTATGGCGATCCGAATCACGGTCCTTCCTTTTTGTTGACACAATTGCCTAGGTGTCTCGCCGCAATCCACTGAAAACGTCCGCAGAGAGTGTTCAATATGAAAACCGTCGTGCTCATGACGGTCCGGCGCAGACTTGCACGGTCGATTGTGACTAGGTTAGCTTTCCTGAACGGCATTTTCTACAGTCTTGGCAGACGCGCTGCTTTTCGAGGCTAGAATACAGACGAATCGCCACGACGTTGAAAGAGAAAGCATAATGACTGACGAATCCCGCATTCGTGTATTTTGCGTTGATGACCACCCGTTGTTGCGCGAGGGCATCGCTACGCTCATCAACAACCAGCCGGATATGGGAGTCGTGGGCCAGGCGTCCAATGGTCAGGAAGCGATTGATGGGTTTCGCCAACATCTCGCCGATGTTGTTCTGATGGATATTCGCCTTCCAGATATGAGCGGCATCGATGCCATGGCAACCATTCTGCGCGAGTTTCCCGAGGCCCGCGTCATTATGCTCACTACGTCCGAAGGAGATGTGGAGATCCAGAGGGCACTGGAAGCGGGGGCGCGCAGTTACATGCTCAAGAGCATGCCGCCCAAAGAGCTGGTGGAAACAATTCGACAGGTCCACGCGGGAAAAAAGCGAATCCCCCCGCAGATCGCAGCACACCTTGCTGAACACTATAGTGACGAGACGATCACTGCGCGTGAAGTGGAAGTCTTGCAGCAAGTCGCGAATGGGAATCGCAACCGCGATATCGCAGAAAAGCTCTTTATCTCAGAAGAGACTGTCAAGGTTCACGTCAAGCACATTATGGAGAAACTGGGGGCGAACGATCGGACGCAGGCGGTTTCGATCGCTGTGCGCCGTGGAATCATACATCTATGAGCTTGGTTTATGCGCTTTGTTCCCAACGAAATACCTCGATAGTGGTATCTGGAAAGTCCTACCTTTAGGGATTCGGTTCACCGTGAAAATTGATAGCCTGACCGGGAGACTGGGTGAGTTCGCCCAATTTCCGGAGGCAAATTGCAACAACCCTATTCCAAGTATCCGGGAGGCTGGCCTGGGTTCGCGCTATGGCTATTGCGCGCTGCAGTCGGAAGCACGTTGCTCGTGCAGAGTGCGATTTGTTTGAGCCAGCAGCCCGACATGCGCGCAGCGGCGATAGCATCTTGCATTTTGGCAATTGTCGGCGGCGGAGCGTTAGTTGTCGGCTTTCTGACTTCCATTGCTTGTGGCCTTGCAGTTCTGGGCGGTGTTGGCATCACCCTGTTTGTTCCCGCATCTGGGAGTTTGAATCAGTTCAGCGCGAATCCGCTGACATTTGATCTTCTCGTCATGTGCCTGGTTTCAGGCTTGCTCGGCCCTGGCGCGCTGTCTCTGGATGCGCACCTGTTCGGGCGGCGAAAGGTTGTTATACGTCGTTCTTCGCATTCGGGGATCTCAGGTACTTCGAACCTGGGAATCCTTGCAAATTCTCGCGATTCGCACGTGGGCCGCACTTTGCCTTCCAAGCAAGGCTCGTCAGCCACTCGCCCACCACTCTCCTAAGCTTCCAGCGCATAGGTCTTGCTCGACTCCCCTATCCTTGGGCGAGTGGGACCATAGGGAGGCCTACCACTTTTTGGTACCTCGCCAGAACCATTTAGAGGTACTCAAGAAACATCCTATGTCGGGATGTGCGTTCCGACTCAAGCCTTCATAGTTACATGTGTGGGGCAGATGGTTAGAACAACTGGAGATGAGAGTTCTGACCACTGCAGCCGCTTGGATGCGTACTCGTTTCGCTTTGGCGCAACGGATCCGGGCGACACACGGCTTCTTAGCAAGCACAACTCATAAATACTTAGGAGAATGACAAATGAAATCTAGGATCAAAGCGATGTTTCTTTACGCTCTTGTGGGGTTGATGGCTCTGACTAGCCTTGTCCCACTGGAAGCGCAAGAGGCGAACAAGTCGGTTCCTGTGACCATGACGGTCACCGCGAATGTCGCAAGCGACAAACGCATGCCTGTTATTAATCAGGACGACGTCGTGGTGAATCAAGGCAAGGAACGCGTGCAAGTTACGGATTGGGTTCCCGCCAAAGGAGATCGTGCCGGCTTGGAGCTGTTCTTCCTGATTGACGATGCTTCCAGCTCTAGTCTTGGATCGCACCTGAACGATCTGGCCGAATTCATAAAGGCACAGCCCGCCGCGACTGCGGTAGGTGTCGGCTACATGAGGAACGGCACGGTTCAGATCGTGCAGAACCTCACCACGGATCACGAAGCTGCGGCTAAGTCGTTGCGGCTGCCGATGGGTTATGCGGGCGCATTTGGAAGCCCATACCTCTCCGTGATCGACTTGATGAACCGCTGGCCGGAGAGCAACAACCGTCACGAAATCGTGATGGTAACGGATGGAATCGATCGTGCGCGCCGCGGAGTTCCTTGGCGAGGATTGTCGATTAATCCCGATGTGGATTCGGCCAGTGATGTGGCTATGCGGACCGGCACAATTATTCATTCGATCTATACGCCGGGCGCGGGTCATCGGGCTCGCAATTACTGGCAAGCGACGAATGGGCAGCTGGGAATTTCGAAACTGTCCGATGTGACCGGTGGCGAGTCTTTCTTCCTCGGACTGCAGAGTCCGGTGAGCTTCAGACCGTACCTGGACCAGTTGCAGCGGATTCTCGACAATCAGTATCTGTTGAGTTTCTCAGTGACGCCGTCCAAGAAGGCTGACTTACGGTACGTCAAGCTGAACACTGAGGTCGCCGGTGTCGACTTCGCTGCCGCGGACGCGGTTTGGGTAAAGCCTGCGGCAAACTAGTCAGAGCGTGAAATAGCGTTGCTATGAAATAGGGGCAGTCGGAAGTCACGACTGCCCCCTTCATTCTGGCCGTTCTGGCAGGCTTGGTCACGGCCAGAACCCACCCCCCCCCCCCCCCCCCCCCCCCCCCCCCCCCCCCCCCCCCCCCCCCCCCCCCCCCCCCCCCCCCCCCCCCCCCCCCACTCCAATACTCAAGACAATCAGCTGGGAATTTCGAAACTGTCCGATGTGACCGGTGGCGAGTCTTTCTTCCTCGGACTGCAGAGTCCGGTGAGCTTCAGACCGTACCTGGACCAGTTGCAGCGGATTCTCGACAATCAGTATCTGTTGAGTTTCTCAGTGACGCCGTCCAAGAAGGCTGACTTACGGTACGTCAAGCTGAACACTGAGGTCGCCGGTGTCGACTTCGCTGCCGCGGACGCGGTTTGGGTAAAGCCTGCGGCAAACTAGTCAGAGCGTGAAATAGCGTTGCTATGAAATAGGGGCAGTCGGAAGTCACGACTGCCCCCTTCATTCTGGCCGTTCTGGCAGTGCTTGTGTCACGGCCAGATCTGACTACTCCGTGCCTGACCGAGAACTGTGATGATGGTGATGCGAGATGGTCGATCAAACTGCGGATTGATTATCGGACGGCCGCTCCACGTGTTTTCTGTGGAACAACCCGCTGAGCCATTTCGGCCAGCGGCGACTGGAAGTTGTTTCGAAAGCCACATTTCCTGGGACGGAAAGTTCCACCTCGGTTCCAGCTCCCGTCCGGCTAAGAACCTGCAGGTTTGCCCCTACTCTCTCCGCACGCTCTCGCATTCCGGCAAGGCCCCAGTGGCCCTCACGACCCGTTTGCAACACGTGCGCATCGATTCCGCGACCGTCGTCCCGCACAAGCATACGCAGACCGCTTCGGGAGTATTCGATTTCAATCTCAATTTTCTTGGCGGAGGCATGCCGGAATGCGTTGATCGCGGCTTCGCGGCCAATCCGGTAAGCTTCATCCCAAATTCCTTGGCGCAAAGGACGAGGCGTGCCTTCCACAACGACGCTGAAGTCAACCTGATTGCCGCCTGGAACTTCCTCACAGATTCGCGACAGAGCTTGTTCAAGGTCATCAGCTTGGGGATCATCGGAACGGAGTCTAAGAATTGCACTTCGACCTTGCTCTCCTACCAGGTGGATCAATTCGATCACGCGCTCGACAATAGGCTTGGCGGGCGAATCCGTCGGCAGTCGATCGTTCGCGACGTCAAGCTGCATGCCGGCACTGAACAGCCCCTGCAAGAGCGTGTCATGCAATTCCTGGGCAATGCGGGTGCGTTCGGAAAGGCGCTCCTCAAACCGGACACTCAGCAGCCGGACTACCTGCTGCATGCGCAGGCGATAAATCACTATCGTCACAAGCCCAATGCCTGCGACGAGCGTCAGCCGAAACCACCAGGTCTGCCAAAGTTTCGGCTCGATATTAAAACCGACCGACGCTTCCGACCCGTTCCAAATTCCGTCACTGTTGCTTGCGACAACCCGGAAACGGTAATTTCCGGCGCTGAGATTATCGAAGGCGGCCTCTCTGGTTTCTTCCGGTTCACTCCAGCCCTTATCAAGGCCGTCAAGGCGGTAGCGGTAGCGGACACGCTCGGCATCGGCGAGACTCAATCCAATAAATCGAAATGTGATTTTTTCTTGTCCCGCTGGAACTCGAATGGAGCCTCGGAGATCGAAGGGACTCCCATTCGCTAGCACAGCTTCGATCTGAACAATAGCTGGGGCGCGATTCATTCGCTCACGCTCCGGGTTGACGACCGAGACGCCGTGGTTGGTAGAGAACCAGATGCGTCCATGAGAGTCTTCAACGACCGATTTGAATCGCCTCACGCCCTCGGTGCCATACAAACCATCCGCAACGCCAAATTGTCGTATTGCGCTCCCGCTCAGAGTTTCATTGCTAGAGCGCTTGACCTGCAATACGCGATCGGCTGTCGAAATCCAGAGCCATCCATTGGTGTCCTCCTCAATTCCGAGTATCGGCTCACGCAGGGACTCGGGCTCTCCGTTGAATACGTGCAACTGTCCGCCTTGTAGGAACGCGAGCCCTTCCACCGTGCCGATCCACAGCACTCCGCCCGAATCTTGTAGTAGACAATTGATGTCCTCCGACGGCAGTCCGTCAGAGACTCCGTAGGTTCGCCAGCCGCTCTTCGACATCGCGCTAAGGCCGTTTGGAGTGCCGAACCACAACGTTGCATCCGCCCCTTCGGCGATCGACGACACTGTGTTCGACGCTAGGCCATCTTTGGTTGTGTAATTCGTGAAGCGACCGTTTTTCAATGCGCTCACCCCGGCTGTGAGCGTGCCGGACCAGATTGTGCCATCACGGGCTTCGAGAACCGCATAGACGCTGTTCTGGGCCAGACCATTCGCTTTCGTATACGTCGTCGAGGTCATCGCACCGTGGATCGACTGCAGATGAGTCAGGCCACCTTCCTGTCGTCCAATCCACAAACTATCGGTCCGAGTACTGGCGATTGAATAAGCTACATCGTGGGCAAGTCCTGCGACGGTAACGGGAGCGTATTTGCTTCCTTTCAGCCACCACAATCCTCCCTCGAGCGGCGCGATCCATGTGTAGTCTTCAGAATCGACGTAAAGGGCTCCCGCGCTTTGCAAGGCAGGAATAAGGTACGTGACAAACGGACTGTCCCGGAGAAGTTCGAGCCGCTGCACGCCGCCGATCCAAAGATTGCCTTCGCGATCTTCGAATAGGGCCTTAACTGGAGTGGCCGCGGACGGCACTCCTTGCGCAAACGAGGCAACACCCTCTTCGTTGACCCGAAACAGTCCACGAGTCGTTCCGACCCATATATTGGAGTCGCGATCCCGGATCATGGAAAGTACTTCGAGATCGGGAAGTTCAGGAGGAATTCCAGCACGTGTGAGTTCCTTCCCATCCCAGTGCATCACACCTTTGTTCGTTGCAACCCACAAGTCCGAATTTGACAGCGGCAGGAAGCAATTGATCCGTAAATTGGGGATCGCCGCGGCCGCTGCAGAAACACGGCCCTGCTGCAGGTAATAAAGTCCTCGATCTTCCGTGCCGAGCCAGATTTTTCCGTCTGTGGTTTCAGCCAGAGAAATCACCGCGGCTGTAGGCTCCATCAAGCGATGAGGGGCAAGACCGGTGGACCAACTGAAGGTAGTGGGCGCTTCGTTGCGCGATTGCCCCGACGCGAGAGACTCAGAAGCTGCAGTGAAATTTTCGCCGTCCGCCGTCAGAACCCCGACCGCTAGAGAGGACAGCAGAACCTTGTTGCCCGCACCTTGACTCATTGCGGTGATGCCATTTTCGGCCTCACCCGGCACCAGGGTGAAATTGCCATCGCGGTAGCGCAGAAGCTTAGTATTCTGCAGCAGAATCCAAAGGTTGCCCTGCTTGTCCGTGAGCAGCTTTCGTACAGGACCAATGGCGAGCGAAGCTGGCCTCGCACGATCAAAGCGGCGAAAAGAGAGCCCATCAAACCGCGCCAGCCCTTTATCCGTTCCAATCCAGAGGTAACCGTCGGGAGTTTGGGCGATTGACGAAACCGTTCCGCTCGGAAACCCTCGTTCGGTCCCCCACGTGTCGTGCACGTATTGCGACAGCGTTCGGCTTGGATCAATCGCTAACGCAGATGCAGCGCAGCACACGAGCGCAACAACGGCGACCAAGCTGGACAGCCGTCGCTTGGAATCCCCACTATGGGAAGTATTGGAACGTGTCGATGACAACTTCACCACCTTGCTTGAGGGGATTCTTGTCGCTTGCGACGACGTAGAACTCCAGCTTCACCTTTTCCTGACCCGGGGAAGGAACGCCGGCGGTAAACACGTGTTCAGCGATCGGCTTCGTGCTGCGTGCACGAGTGGTCTGGAAAGTCGCACGACCTGATTCCCAGCGCATGGAATGCGTCAAGGTCCCAGTGGGCGCCAGGAACGGAGACACATTTCCTGGGATATAAAACGGCTGAATGCCATATTGCGCATTGTTCTGATTCGAAGCATCACCCCACCGGCTGATTTCGACATCCATCTCACGGTAGTACTGGTCTCCGTGCCATTCGTCGAACGTGTACATGCTCAGAACCGCTGCAGGCTCCAGATGCGAGATGTCGCGGACAACGAAAGCGTAAGTTCCATATCCCAGGCTACGATTCAGCGCCAACTGCGCGCAGTGCCATCGACCGTCCCTGTTCGTAATCCGCATATGCAGCGCGCCAGCGTTGTCTGTCCAGGCGTTATCCGGATCATAAAGGTTGTTGGTGCCGCCACGGTCGCTCGCGATGGTTCGCACGGACCAGTCATAGCCGCTGAACGTTAAGGATTTTGTGGGAGCGAAGGCCGGGGGGCCGGTCCCTTTCACAATCGCAACCGCAATGACGGCCCCTCCCGGCGTAGGAGCGATATCCATCGTGGGGGGCGGATGATACCCCGGATCTACCAAGAGCGCGGCATACTCGAACCCCATGTGAGTGGCGGTGCTCCAGGTGGAATCCGGTTGAATCTGAACGAACGGCCGGTCGTAATAGGGCTGTACCCACCAGGGTCCGCTTCTCGCATATATAACGACTTGCTGTCCTGGGCGTGCGCCATGGACGCGTCCGGAAATGATGTCCACCTTGTCTTGACCGCCCTGTTCCGCCGGCGGAACCTTGGTAAATTCGATTGAAGCTGTTTTGTTGCCTTGCCGCGATTGACAACCACTTAGGGTGATCGCGAGCATCAGCAGCGCCCAGTGAAACTTCATTGGATGGAGCTTTGCTTTCATATAACCCCAGACGGGGCCCTGGGACCACACTTTGACCGGCCTCTAACCGCCCAGACTAAGACTACAGCAAACTAACAGTCCATAGACGATACCGGTTTGGATCTCCCGCAATATGGGGACGCCAGGCCCATCGCAGTCCCGATCATCATTGCGGTGAGAATGATGCAGAGCATCCCGCGATACGGTCGGACGAGTTGCCGGATCAGGCTCAACATAAGGGCATCCTCACTTCGCCGCCTGCATAACGGCGGACACAGCCTTGGGTTCTCCATTTGCTGGCATCGTTGCTCGGGCAATCTTGGTATCTCCGGAAGGCTGCGATTTGGCAATATCTTCCAAGTGAATAACGGTTGCTGCCGCTGTAAATCTCACTTCGCGTTTTGAGTCTGAGATTCTGGGCTCGATTTCCGGCATGAGGCTGGCGTCTCCACGCTTGGCGATTGCTTCCAACGCAGCCACCCGCAGGATCCAATTCGGATTCTTGCTCGCATTCAACAGAAGTTTTCCGGTGCGGGGCTCAGGATCCGTCGCGAGAGCTGTAATCAATGCGGCTTTTGCAGCCGCGCCGTCCTTGCGATCCTTCATGATGGTTTGCAAGGCTTCCCAAGGGATGCCTGCGAACGGGATATATCCGACTCCTTCGTTGAATCCCATTTTTACAACTTGTCTTGGATCGTGGAATACTTTCATTTCTTGGGAGATCATGCCGGCGTCGTTTTTCTTCTCACCCGTGAAAATCTCGTAGTAGGCGTCATAGCACGCGGGGTCATTCAACAATCGCAAGGCATGTGCGGAGGCCATTACAACTGACAAGCTCTTGTCATTGAGTGCCCGCTTCAGGCTCGCGTCCACTCCTGTCGCGTGCATCTGGCCCAAGGCCGTCGCAGCTGCCGCGCGGACATCGCTCCTGGGGTCTTTCAATGCCTTTCCGGCGAGTTCGGCCGCGTGAGAGTCATCGGAGATGAGCCCCAAGACTCGAACCGCAGCGACCCTCTGTCCGGTAGCCTTTTGCGCAAGCGCTGTTTCAAGAACAGGCCAACCCTGGCTGGCCGCGATCTGCGCACAACAGGGAACGGTCAGGGCGTTAAAAAGAAGGATGAGAACGTTGCGAGTGACAACTTTCACTGTCAACCTTTCCTTTGAAATAAAGGACCTCATTCGTAACTCCTTGCGCGGTTGTCGTGACTCACGCATTCCTTTTGGCAAATTCAGGCGCGGAAGGACATGCTCAATAATGGTCATCGGCCAGTCTCCCGAGCCTGTCGCGCAGCTTCCGCCTTGAGTTCCTCCACGCTGACCGTGTTCGAATTGAGTGCGCCGTGTTTTGCTTTGTCCGCAGTTGACGCGTTCCTGGCAAGAGATGCCTTTTCAGCGTCGATCTTCTTGTCCGACTCCAGCCGCGCATCGTAGACAGCTGAGATTGCATCCAGCCGGGAAATCATCTCTCTGGTAGCCGCGAGCTTTAAATCCCGGGCTTGGTCGGGAGTAAGGGTTCCAGCTTCTATGGCTGCGGAGATCTTTTGCAGTGAGGCGTGAACATCGCGAAGCAGTCCGTCGACGTGTGCGTTGTAGTCTTGGGCCAACGCTGTGGCCTCGTCACACTCTCGGCATTTCGAAAGGGCAGCGTTCTGGGCGGATGCCGGGAGTACAGCAAGAATTATGAGAGCCAGACACATTGTATTTTTCATTGCATCATTCCTATAAGTAGTTTCTGTTCTTCGAACTGTTCTTCAATTTTCTTAGTTGGTGTAGAAGCGGCGCTTGTCAATCTTCAGCGCCCGGATTTTGGAATCCAGGGTCGACGGTGGCATTCCAAGCTTCACGGCCGCCCCCGACGGACCAGACACTCGGCCTTTGCATTCCTCCAAGGCCGTTTCAATGAGTTCTTTCTCCTGCAAAACCATCTCTTCTACTAGCGGTCGCGAAGGATGAGGCTGCGAAGCAAGCCAGCTTTCATCGACTGAGAAGCTCTCGGAGTCACAGAGAATCACCGAACGCTCGATGATGTTCTGCAACTCACGAATGTTGCCGGGCCAGGAGTAGGCCTGCAGCCGATCCAGGCTCTTCTTTTCAATCTGACTGATTTGTTTCCCATTCTTGCGGGCAAAGCTGTCGATAAAATACTCGGCCAGTAATCGAATATCTTCCTTCCGATCCCGGAGGGCGGGAACTTCGAGCGGAAATACGTTGATGCGGTAGTACAGATCTTGTCGGAACGTGCCCTCTTCAATTGCGGCTGGCAAATCCCGGTGCGTGGCGCAAACGACTCGGACATTGGCCCGGATCGTCTGATTGCTCCCGACTCGCTGAAACTCTTTCTCCTGAAGGACACGCAGCAGGGCAACCTGAGTTTCAGCCGGAAGCTCGCCGACTTCGTCCAGGAAGAGCGTGCCTCCTTCGGCCAATTCAAAGCGTCCAATGCGGCGTTGCATCGCTCCGGTGAAGGACCCTTTCTCGTGGCCGAAAAGCTCGGACGCGATTAGGTCTCTCGGAATCGCGGCGCAGTTCACGCTTACGAATGGGCGTTTCGCACGATCCGAGCGCTTGTGGATGGCGCGGGCAATCAGTTCTTTGCCCGTGCCAGTCTCGCCCGTGATAAGTACCGTAGACTCAGTTCGCGCAACCTTCGCGACTCGTGCCAACACTGCCCGCAAACGAGGCGACGTGCCGACGATCTCTTCGAACATCGACGTCGCGTCGATTTCTTTCCGCAGGACCAGGTTCTCCTGCTGCGCCGCCCCCTTTGAGGTTTTGTGCTCATCGATGTCGATTCGAGTGCCGCACCAACGGACGATCCGGCCATGTTCGTCGCTCAAAGGAAACAATTGGTGCAAGAACCAGCGGTACTGCCCATTCTTGCTCCGCACGCGGGCTTCAGCTTCAACGGATATCTCGTGCGCCATGGCATCGCGGTACGAACCGAGGAGGCCATCAAAATCGTCGGGATGAATGATGGCGCGTAGCCGCTCGCTTGGCGAAACGATGTCAATCTTTCCGAGATACTCACGCGCCGCACGATTCACAAACGATAGAGCACCGCTCGGTTCGAGCATGAACATGTGCTGCGGAACGACGTCCATGATTTGCTCGATGTGCCGGGCACGCATGCGAGCAGGGACATCCCCATTTATCAGGTCATCGAAGGCCCGGATGTCCAGAATCGGAAGCGCTGGGCGGCCAGTGTGAGTCACGCGAAAGTCGCGCATGTCTCCGGCAGAGATCGAGGCTGTTTCAACGTCGGCACCTGGGTAATTCATCGCACTCTCCACAACAACTTGATTGTTTGTGACTACAAGAGACACTATGCAACGTGTTGAACGGAGGGCGCATCCCGCGATATGCGGTTTTTTCAGTACTCCTGCCGAGTGTGAGTGGAATACCACTTTCTAGGGTGCGTTCACAGATCGTGCGGTCTTGGCTGACCTGCCAGGATGCAAGCGAGCCATCAAAAGGAGTGAGAACCGGAGCTTTCTTGATTTCAATTCGTCCAGTACCACGAAAGCGGTATCTCGAAATACTTCGCGCAAGAGTTGCGGTATGAGTTCGGATGCGGGTAAACGGGATGGCGACCGAAAGCCGATCGAATGCCGATGTGCGCCAGATCCACTTTAGTCGGAAGAAACCACGCTGACAGTTACCGCACATGTGCAGTCGCTGCTATCCCGCTTGTGACTATCAGTTTCGTGGACGAGAGACCGACTTCGCCCCGAACACCGAGGGGTGTGCGCCGATACGAGGCGTGCGACCACGACTGCAACGAAGAAGATGCCGGACATGCTCTCAAGCGCTGCAACGTTGCGCACGTACGGGTTAACCGGCACGATCCCTCCATAACCAACGCTGGTCAAAGTAACCATGCTGAAATAGAGCAGCGTCGCGTTCTGCGTGTATGGAATTATCTGGTTGAATGCATGGTCGACAAAACGGTTCAGGATCCAATAGACCTGGGAATAGGCTGTGGCGATCACGAGATAGCTAATAAACGCTTGCGAGATTACGCTTCGGGAGGTTTCGGACCGCGTCCGGAATTGGGCAAAGATAGCCCAGAGAATCGTGCACGAGAAGACCAAACCCACGATAGGAGCCAGATTCGCGTAGGCGTTGCTGCGGTCGGCAAAGGCTTGGATGGTTCTCGTGACCATCCAGATGGCAGCAACCGGAATTACGACGCGGCGAACGACCGCAGTATTTGCGATGTAGCCGATGCCGGCAAGCACCATCGCCAGCACCGCCGTTCCGAAGACTAAGCCTGCATGAGGGTGAGTATCCGCTAGAGGCGAGGCAAGTATCTCGAGGATGAGTGCTCCCATCAGGAGTTCGACAACGTGCCGCGAGAAGAACCTCGATCGTACCGATTTGACGTGCATAAACGTACTCCTTTCCGCTGTTCTGAACGTCGAGGTTCTCCATTACTCCACAGGCGACCAATCGTCGGTCGGATTGAACTCCTGAATCGAGGCAGCGATCTTTGCGGTATCTGGTCCGAAATCGGTCTCGTAGACCGTTCCATCCTGGTTCGTCATGAAAGTCATGACGCCGGTTTCTCCGTACTTAACCGGGGTTGCCAGAAGCGCGAAGCCGCCGGTCATCCTGCCATTCACGACGTAGTCCTTGGAGCCGGTGGGGGCATCGTCGCCTTGAGCCATGAGCATTCGAAACGCGTAGCCGTCGATCACCAGAGTCTCGCCGGGAGACAGCGACGTCAGAGAAGACTTAGGGAGATCGTTGAGACGGGACAGTGGACTAGGACCCCGCTGTTCCGACGCGGGCCAATACAAGCCATCCTGTTTACCCTCGCTGCTGATGATCCGCTGCGCATACTGAGAGCCATTATCGATAAAGTAGACCTCCTGCGCAGCAGCAACTGCGGCGCAAGCATCGATCGCCATTAGTTCGTTGCGGCCGATGTTGCGTGCCCGTACTTCCTCCGCCCCTGCCACACCGTCGAAGTGCCACTGCCCAGACGAATTCTTCGCCAGAGGCACGGGGAAAGAGAAGTTGTCCGCTCCGACGTAGAGCATGCGGCTGCCGTCGCTCATGTCGACCCAACGATTCATCTTTTCGTACTTGGAGGCGAAGGCCTGCATGGCTGCCATATCTGAGTCCCTGTCTCCGGCGCTGAGGATAGCCTTGGTATCCACGCCGAGAATTCTCTCAAGTTTGTCTTCATCGCCACTCTTCGCCGCGTTGACCAGTGCGGTGCCAGCCTCGGCCGAGGACTGAAAGGTTATCTGACCGTCTCCGGCCCGGGCCGATTTTTTTGTTTCAAGTCGTAGGACCACCAGTACGAGAGCGACGAGCGCCACCGCTCCAACCACGACCTGCTTCCACTTCTTCGTCGTTTTCTTAGCATTCGATTTCATTTCTAATCTCCTTCGAAATTCTTGATTTGTTTTTTCTATATCCTGACTTTGTTCTTCGAGCCCATTACCGCCGCCGTCCGCCGCCACCGAAAGAACGTGCGGCAGGCATGTGCTCTCTTGCCATGTGCGGCTGGGAGCGGCGACCTGCCATACTGTTCCAGCCGCGGTTACTCTCAGCGCGGTTGGACGCGCCATTTCCGCTGAAGCGCGAGCGATTCTGTTCGGCGCCGGCAAAATGGTTGTCTTGCGTGCGATTTTGGGCGAGCTGACTGCCGCTCTTGTTCCAACCATTGCTCGAGCGCTGGACGCCACCATTGCCGCCGATCAGACCGTGATCGCCGTTCTGGCCGCCATTGGGTTGGTTTTGAGCAGGAGCAGATCCAGACTGATGTTGAACGCCGCCGTTGCCACCGATCAGTCCGTGGTTTCCATTTGCGCCACCATTTGGCTGATTGGCTGGACCCGTTCGAGGAACGTCGTTGTGCCACCCGCCGTTCGGGCCGAAATACCCATTGGGGTGGTATCCACCATTCGGACCGTAGTGAGTGTCAGTGCCCGGATGGTAGCCGTTGTAGTGGGTGTTGTTCCAAGTGTGGTTGTTGATGTAGGTGTTGTGGTTGTAAATGATCGTGGTCGAACCTCCACCGCCGCAACATCCCCAGTTCACTCCCCAGGCGTGCCATCCCCACCCTAACCCGCCACCCCAACCACCGCCGCCAAACACCGCGCCGATCGTGATGCCACTACCAAAGTAGAGACCAACCGACGCAACTGGTATTGGCGGAGGGACGTAAAGCGGTACTACGACGGGCGCACCGAACACGATGGCCGGGTTGTACTGCGGGACATAGACAACCTGCGGGTTCGCTGGCTGGATCACGATGGTGGTCGGCGTAGGCTGCGTGACCGTGACCTGCGAACTCGATTGCAGGGTACCGGCCGCTTGCGCCTTCGCACGCATCGCTTGTACTGCCGCCATCACATCATTCTGTTGATTCGCGAATGCCTGCCCGAGGCTCGACGTCCACGAGAGGTTATGAGCCAGGTTGTCCAGCACTGAAGGGAACTGTGTCAAAGCCTTAACGCTGGGATCCCAAGGCTGCTGATCCACTGCTTGCGCCAGAGCCGAGCCGGTCAAGTTCTTATTTTGTTGTAGCCAGTCGTCGGCATACGCGACTTGGTCCGGGTTAGTGGCTGCGGCGAGTACCTGCGCAACCAGAGCATCGGGGTAAAGAGCGATCGGGGCCACCATGGAGTCGAGTTGATCCGCTGAAAGAGCTGCCGGCGTCGGCTGAGACGCGACTGTTGGCTGCGAGCCGGTTTGCGGAGCATAGCTCGTTGTCGGCTGCTGTTCCGACTGTGGCGCAGGTGCCGCTGCCGGATTCGGGTACTGATACTCAGTCTGCGTTTGACTAGGAACCAAGACCGGCTGAGATTGGTAGACCGTTCCGGTACTTGGGGGAGCTAGTGTCGCGGGCGTGGTGGCGCGCACAGCTTGCCAGGGCGCATGCTTCCCGTGAAGCCCGTAGGTCCCTGACATCTGGTCTCCATATATCTGTCCCGAAAAGTGAAGAACATTTCGGGTCACCGTGCTGAATCTGATGTTGTGTCCCTTGATCTCGCCTTGAATGGGGCCCGATTGCACCGGGCCCTCGAAGTATCCCGTGATGCGGTCGCCGTACTGGGCGATTTGGACGTGCTTCACGACAGTGTCGCCGTTCCCGGTGTTGGTCGAATAAATCGTCCAGTTTCCCTGCACATTGTCCGGTGCAATGTCGGCGAGAGCTGTGTTGCTCATAATCAGCGACATAAGTGCAAGAACCGCCATGCTGAGTGCCGCGCTAA
This sequence comes from uncultured Acidobacteriota bacterium, assembly GCA_963787685.1. Lineage (GTDB taxonomy): Bacteria > Acidobacteriota > Terriglobia > Terriglobales > Acidobacteriaceae > Sulfotelmatobacter. Next base: position 12,548 of record CAWBED010000008.1, on the reverse strand, counting down.
ATTTTTTCATGACTTCCTCCAATTTCATTTGCGCGACCTATTGCCTTATGTCGCTCGCTCATAAGTAATGCACCCGGCGAGCCAAACCTAACTTGCTTCTTTTGCTAAGGTTGCGAGGGTTGCTACTCCCGAAGAGATCGGGAATTCACGAAATCTCAGGAAGGACACGACGAAGCGAAGCCACTGGGAGACCACAAGATTGCGCCGACTCTCAACCATCCAGAGTGGCGCAATCTAGTGGAGACGAAGGGCCAGCATTACCGAACGTGATTGGAAAGCAGGAGGGACGGCGCGAGGACCCAAGCCAAGGTCCTACAGCGAAAATGCGGCGGTCAGGATAACCGCTTCATTCGGGACCACAACGCAGTGGATTCGCGTTCACCAGCAGGGCTCTGGTGATTGCTGATGGGCACTTTGCGGTCACGGACGGTGGTTCTGCTCGGGAACGCTATCGAAGGCGTGCTTCAAGCGAAATCCTTCTCTCTCCCACTCCGCTTGCTTGGCGCGAAGGTTTAGACGGGAACTCACGTTCGACGTGCACGGATCTAGGAAGGCAAGCACTTGACCATGCATCTGTTCCGCCGCCATTCCTTCGACGAAGGTCGCTATCTCACAAAAATTGTAGAGACGGTCATCCTCTAAACCATGAACTTCGATTCCTAGTTCCGCCTCACAATAGACGAAGGTGTCCTCTCCGAGCATCTGTGCGCACAGACATCGGTACTCTGTCCCACGACGGTAAGCGAAATCAACCGCGCCAAACTGAACCAAGCCATAGGAATAGACCGAGCTGATCTGCGGGAAAAGTGTGGAGGCCACGTGGCGCAACGGCCCGGCTAGCTTACCCCGCCACCGCTGGCTGTACCTAAACGGAAACTGCCCCTTCTTACCCGCCACGCGTACGAAGAAGGCGGGATCGTACTCTTCGTAAGGATTACTACCATACTGCTCGATGAACGCGTCAACACACGAGAGTTGCCAGATGAGGAACGCAACGGCGGTGTCCCCGAGTACCCGCTCCTGAAAATGATTTTCTTTCACCCTCATCATCGGTACGCGGAAATAGTCACACAGTTGAGCCTTTTTCAGATTATTGCGTGGGTCATGACCGCTTCCATCGAACTCGCTTGCAAGAAAGGTTTCGTTGTCCTTCGCTACGAGAACATCGAAGTGAGCGCTTAGGGCGTAACGATAGAGATCGTTAGAGATTCCCGACCCATCAATCTGGACCACATCCGCGATGCGTACTTTCGCGAATACCTTGGTGTCAGTTTCAGCACAAACTGATTCAGCGATGTCGAGTACCGCATTCTCTCCGCGATTGAGGAGCGCCTTTAGCTTAAGGGTGCGCCGTTTCACTGTGCTGCCTCGTCGCGTCCCCCCGATGATAGACACCTATCTAGGTGTGCGATAACTGGGTAGCTATAAGTTCGAAACGGAACTTAAAATCTGGTGACAACAAAGTCAGTCATCAACACGCAGCAGCGTCAGGCACTTGTCGAACGCGTAGCTTGTTATACCGTTGGAATCGCCTCGAACGAAAACACCTGCATCGGCACGGGAACCCTAGTCGCGATTGACGCATACCACCTAGTCATCACGGCTGAGCACGTCATCAAGGATGCCGATGTCGAAAGCATTCGGTTTTGGTGCAGACCACCTGCTCCGATCATCGAGAAGGCGGCGAAGGACCTCTCACCCTCGGAGATTGGCCGGTTAACCGAAGGTCGAAAATTCCCCGATTGAGACGATCATTACCGATCCAGAAGCAGACCGCGCGGCTATCAAGATCCCAACCGACTTCCAACTGCCAGAGCCGAATGAGTTTTATTCGCTCGACAAGTCGTGGCAGCTCGCCAAATGGCCCCAAGCAGAGCACGATGGCTTGTCGCTGCTCTATTTTGGCTTCCCGGCGGCAAACTCGCTCCCGCTAGGCGCCGTCGGCAACAAGGCATTTTATTTTCTCGGTTGCGCACATGGTGCGTGCCACTACGACCACACCTTCAACACGGAAGCGTGGAAAAACCTGCCGTCCTCACTGTCGCCCGAGAAGGATTTCCTTCTCAAGTATGACTTGACTTCGGAGAACATTGCGCCCCAGGGTTTCAGCGGCTGCGGAGTGTGGGTCGGATCTGAAGATCCGAAGAGTCTCGTGTGGGGCGCGGAACCGCTGTTAGTCGGTACCGTTCATAGCCATCTTCCGAAGAGTTCCCTCCTCGTGGCGACGAGGACGGCGAAAATCTTGGGGATCGCAAAGCACACCGCCAATTTCGCGAAGAACTAGGGTCTGCGGCGAAACGACCGTCGAAACGACTTGTCGACGAAACTCTGCCCCCGGCCCCCAGATGAACCTACTTGATGTAATTGAACAAGTTCGTTTGCTGGGTCTGGGCCATGGCTTCGAGCGTTGCCTGCCGCGAGGTTTGTGCGCTCTCCAGATTGCTGATCACCTTCGTCAGATCGGCTCCCCCGATGGTGTCTTGTTGCTGTGCCAGTTGCGTGGTTTCGCTATTCAGGAAGCTCTGCTGGGAGTCGAGTTGATTTACCGCGTTGCCATAGAAAACACGTTGGGCGTTGATGTGCTGGTACGCGCTGCTGATTTCGTTGACGGCGGAGTCGATGTTGGTACCGGCCTGCAGGCTCGTAATGAGATCTTGAACCGCCTGGAATACGTTGCTTCCCGGACTCGAAAACAGTTGCGACCCTGGCAGATTCGTCTGCAAGGAGAGGTGGTCGCCCACCGTGATCGTATTCGAACTGGAGTTCCCGACATAGCTCACGCCAGAGGAACTGGTGGAGTCGAGAACGTACGGTGCGGTCTGAGTGGCAGTGCCGGCGAAAACGTAGCTGCCTTGGTAGGAGAGGTTTGCCAGGCTGACGAGTTGCGACTGGATGCCCTGCACCTCGGCGGCGATGGACGCCCGGTCGGAGTCGTTCAGCGTGCCATTGGCGCCTTCTACGCCCAGGCTGATTGCACGCTGCAGCGTCGTGACAACTGAGTTCAAGGCGGAATCGGCATTCTGCATTTCTCCGGTCACACTGCTGACGCTGCGTAGGAACTGATCGTCTTCTGCGGTCTGGCCGGCATTCCGGACCAGCGTTGCCGCGGCCGCGGGATTGTCGCCAGGAGCATTCACGCTCTGACCCGAGGAAGTTTGTTGAAGATCCGCATTGATCTGCTCCTGGGTCTGCTGGAGCGCGGATAGAAGGTCGGGAAGCGGATTGGGATTGACTCTCATAGGCACTCTTAAGAGGTCTTCATATTGATGACGTCCTGCATCATGGTGTTGATGGCGGTAACAATCTGGGCCGACGCGGCATAGGCCTGCTGGTAGCGCATCATATTGGCGGCCTCCTCATCGAGGGAAACGCCGGAAATCGACGCACGCTGATCGTTCAACTGCTGCAAGACAAGGCTGGACGCAGTCTGTGCTGCGGTGGAATTGGCCACGGCATTTCCGACGTTAAACACAATGCCGGAATAATAGTCTGTGGGGCTCTGTCCATCGACGACGGTCTGATTCCGCAACGCATACATCGTCTCGGCATTGCCGTTGCTTCCCGAGGTTCCATCCGAGCTCGCGGCGATCAAGGCGGGATCAGTGATTGCCACGGAAAGACTGGCAGCGGATCCGGTCCCGGAGGCGGGAGGAGGGCTAAACAGATTATCGCCAGTGCTTGGATTTCCATTCAGAGCGTATCCAGAGGTCTGCACACCATTCACAGCGTTGGCTAAACCTGATGCCAGCGCGTCGAGTTGGGTCTGGATCCCCGGAATCTGCTGGTCGCGTGCCTCGAGTACTCCGCCGAGCTGTCCGGAGATGAGCGTCGCCGTGATATCGCTTCCTTCAGAAAGGATGTGCTGCACTCCCGACGAATCCAATCCCGTAGAAAGTTGGAAGGACTGCTGTCCGGCCACCAATGCCGTGCCGCTGGCGGTCGTCAGAGTGAGCGTGTTATTACTCGGGATCACCGAAACGTCCACTAATGAGGAAAGCTGATCGATGAGTTGTGTGCGCTGGTCGATGAAAGTCCCTGCGCTCTCGCCTGCATTCTCGATGTTACTAATTTGGCCATTGAGTTGAGCAATCTGCGTCGTGAGCTGATTGACCTGCCCGACGATCTGCTGGACGCTTTGGTTCAGATTCGTTCGTTGCGCCGTCAGGTTGTTGGCAGCAACGTTGAAGGCGGTGGCCAGATTGCCCGCGGCGGTGAGTACTCCTTGCCGCAGGGAGAGATCCGCCGGGCTCGTCGAGAGCTGGTTGATGCTGTCGAAAAAATTGGAGATGGCTGTACCGATGTCTCCGGTCGTGCTTGTGAAACTGGTCTGCGTTTGTGACAGCTGTGAAACCAGTGAACTCAACTTGCCTTGTGTCTGGGTTTCTTGCTGGATCTGGGATTCAAGAATCGAGTCCCGCACACTCTCGATTGTTTCCAAGTTGACACCGGATCCCAGGGTGAGTGGACTGACCACGATCGGATCGCTGGTTGCAAGCACTGGGACTTCTCGGGAATAGCCTGGAGTGTTGACGTTGGCAACATTATTCGACGTCGCTTCCAGGGCGCCCTGCTCCGCTGTGAGTCCGCTCAGTGCTATGGCAAGGCTTGCATTCAAGCTCGACATGTAAGTGCTATGCCTCCGCGGACGCTCTCGGGTTTCGTTCAGGCCGAATCACGCGCTGAGACGGACTGGGGCTGTAACCCGCCTGCAGCCCCACGGCCCGATTCTCGGCGACTCTCAACAGTTGTTGCATCCGCTCCAGCAGAACCCGCTGCAGTTGCCCAAGGCGGAGAACGCGTATCGCGGCACTGCGCACTTGTTGCGAAGTCTGCAAACCGGAAACGAGCAAGGCTCCACGCCGCACCGCCCCCTCTCTGCCAATGGCCGAACGTTCTTCTAAGTAAGCAAGAATTCGACACCTTAGCGACAATTGTTGGTGTGTAAGGTCTTCGAGACGCGCAACATCGTGTACCAATAACGCATCTTGACTCGCTTGGAGACTAGTTTCGAGGTCCTCGAGTATCTTCAAAATGTCCGAAAGGATGTCGGATCCATCTCCGGACCTGATCCTTTCTTTTGAGCTAGCGATGATTTTGTCATTCGGCTGAGAGATCATTCACTCACCCAATTCGGTCGAGTCGGTGTTCGGAACTATCGACGATTTCAGAGAGCGAGCCCTCCTCGTCGCCATTTTCCCCCACCGGCGGACGGCGGCCGTCCTGGTGGTTTCGATCGCGGCGCGGCAGCCGTCCACCAACCTCTCGAACCGATGACAATGGAGTCAGTGCATCTGCAGGAAGTGTCGTTACCAAATTGCTGGCATTGATTTTCTGGCCTTCCATTTCAAAACACTCACGCCGACAGACCGCCCGAGGTCATATAGGAGAGCAGGGCTGCGCCGACCTTCTCGGGATCGGGTCGATACTCACCGCTTAACACCGACTGACGGAGAGACTGGACGCGTTCGTCGCGAACCTCGGGCAGTTGCGACGCCTGCGACGCTAACGCCTGCACTTGCACATGGGCACCCGACAACTGCGCCAGGTCTTCGCCCTGTTGCACCTTACTGGGAGCGGTACCGCTCGCGGTTGTGCCGTCTTGTACCTTGTTGTCCAGGTCGGGCGTTGATTGCGGTCCGTAACGTAAATCGATTCTCATGATAGATACCCCCTTCACTGACCCTGCAATTCAAGTATCGACCGCCTGTTAGAAAACTTTAACCCTGGCGCCATCTGGCTGCTTTTCAGCCTTCATCTTGTTCTATCGGCTAGAGTTGCAGGAACTTTAGCGCTCTGTTCCCGATACCGATCTCCCTTTACCTTCGTGCGGAGGGAGGTATCTCGAAATCATGGCCGCAATTCCAAATCCTCCATGATCGGCAATGCCCTCTGCCCAAGCCTGCGTTCCCAGGTAGTTGTAGTTGTCCGTCCCAGGAAGACTTTCTTCCCCTGGGAGTGCGGCAAAAGTCGTTTCCAGAGACTGCAGTAGGGACGCGATCAAGTTGGCTTCAAACTCACGAGCGGCCTTGATGCTGCGTGCCGGAGTTGCCGGAAGGGCGAGCGTTGGCGAAACGCTCAAAGTTGGAATGGAGGTCATCAGATCACCTCGAGTTCGGCTTCGAGGGCCCCAGCCGCTTTGATGGCCTGCAGAATTGAAACCACATCGCGGGCTGTGGCACCAATGGCCTGAAGGCGCGTCACCAGTTGTTCAACGCTAGCGCCCTCATTCAGCTGCACATTGCGCGCTGGCGACTCGTTCGCACTCACTTTCGTCTGCGGCACCACTTCCGTCTGTCCTGCAGCGAAAGCATTTGGCTGTGACACTGAAAGAGCGGTCGAAACCTCAATGGAAAAGTTTCCATGAAGGATGGAAACGGCGCCCACGTGAACGTCCTGGCCAAGGACGACAGTTCCGGTGCGCTCGTTGACGACGACTTTGGCCCTGCGCTGTACCTCGACTTCGAGATTCTCCACGCGAGCGAGCAAGGCCGGGATCGATGTGGGACCAATCACGGACAACTCGATCTCGATACGTCGACTATCGACGACTTTAGCCACAGACGTCGACCATTCGCGGTTAATGACGGAGGCAACATCCTCCGCAGTCGAGAAGTTCGCGTCGTTCAGCAGTAGAGACAACCGATCGAGGCCGGCGAGATTCAGAGCACTATCACGTTCGACCAGCGCTCCACCCGGCACGCGCCCGACGGTAGGATGGTTCATCTGCCGTGAGTTCGTGGCGGTGCCGGTAGTGTACCCTCCGACCACCAGCGGCCCTTGTGCCGCCGCAAAAACCTGCCCGTCGGCCGCATAGAGCGGCGTCAGCAACAGCAGACCACCCTCCAAGCTTCGGGCGTCGCCGCTGGAAGACACCATCACATCCAAGTGCATGCCCGGACGGGAGAACGGAGGAAGACTCGCGGTTACAAAAACCGCCGCCACATTGTTCACCCTCACGGATGCAGTGGGAATCTGTACACCCATCCGAGCGAGAATGCTGGCGAGCGTCTGGACCGTGAAGTAGGTCTGCTGCCGGTCGCCTGTTCCTTTTAGACCAACTACCAAACCATAGCCGATAAGCGAATTGTCCCGCACACCCTCGACCGTTGCTACGTCCCGAATGAGTACCCGGTGAACCTCCGCTTGCGTTGCAGCGCAGCATGTTGCGGCCATTAGAAGTCCAAGAATCAGGCGCGTGTATCGAGACATGTCCACCCCTCAAAAACCAACCACCCGCAGGATCCACTTCACAAGTGGATTCGGCGGACGGGTTCCCTCGCTGACGATTCCTTTGCCTTTTACTTCGACTTCAAGATCGCCGACATTGTTCGAGAGCACGGTGTTCGCAGCATCGAGATCGCCGGGACGCACGAGTCCCCGCAGAATCACCGTTTCGTGCTGATTGTTCATCGTGATCTGGCGCTCGGCTTCTACCACCAAGGTGCCACTCGATAGAACCGCGGCTACTCTCCCGGTCAAGGTCGTGCTCAACGAAGTTTGGGAGGTGGCTTGCGCTTTCCCGGAGAGCACTTGAGCGGAACTGGGCGAGAATAAATTAGCTACGCCTGTGGTTTTGAGCTGGCCAGGGAGCGCTGTGATCCCCGAATTCGCAGTAAAGCTTCGGTTGGTAGAAACATTCCCAGTACTCGAAGCGGAGAGGTTCTGCGCAACGCTGATCGTCACCAAGTCTCCAACGCGCGATGCCTTGTAGTCCGCGACCATGTTCGCCAGGCGTCCCGAGTCGTTCCAGAGGCTTCCACTTGTAGAGGATGGGGCCACGGGCGCCTTTGCCGAAACTCGTTCGATGTACTCCGACAGTCCATTGGGTTGATTGTGATTCTGGCGATTTCGGGGCATCGCCGGTTTCGGCATCCCGGCCAGAACGGCAAGTTCGATGAAGATTGCGAATGCGAGACGACTCCCAGACATCACTGCGACCTTTCTGTGGCTATTCTCACGAGATGGCTCTCAACATTCCTGCACTGACGACGATCGCCCTCACCACACGGCCGCTGGGAATGATTCGGGTACGGATTTGCTTTCCCGGCGTGCCACTCTCCAGACACACGGTGGGAACGGTGAGGCGAATTCCATTCTGGTCCCATAGCAGCATGGCGGCCTGACCGCGTTGCACAAGCGGCTTTCCTTCCGCAAGTTCGATTTGGTCCCGACGAAGTGTTACCGACGAGTGAGAACGTCTCAGCGGAGAACGCGAGCTCGGTGGACTTTCGGGGGAGGAGTTGTCCCTCACCTGCACGATGAACGGTACGCATTCGCGTGGATTCTTGCATCTGGCGAACAATATCCAGCTTCGAAGAGCTGGATCCCATGCTTTTCGCTCCAGTTCAAACGATGCATCCGGCGTGATCCCAGCGCTTGCTCCGCAGTGGATTCCGTCCGGCTTTCTTTGCGCCGTTACGGCTCGGGTCGGCGTGCCGTCGGGTGTTACTGCGTTCTCAGATTTGTGATTAGTGACAAGCTCTTCTTCTATCTCTTCGCATGAAGCGTGGAAGCTCGCTCGCCGCACTACGATTCGTTCTGGAGCGCGCACAACTGTGGATCCCTCGACACGATTTGGTAGTCGGTCGAGAATCTTTTGCAATGAATTGTCCACCTCGCTTCCGGGAATAACTCGAATGCTGCCTTGGGAGGGAACCGCACCGATCCGCACCGCGGCGGCTGCGGCCCGCACTTCCGGACAGGTATCCGGGGAAAGAACATCCACCAAGCGCAGTGCTGGTCCCGTGACTTCGACCGTTGACTTTACTTCGACATGGCAAGGAGTTTGAGCGCAGCAATCGAGGGCGTCGAAGCCGAGTCCAGTGAGCAATGCGACGATGAGCAGCAGCTTCATAAATGGAATGACGCTCCGGTTCGCACGGATCAGCGTCCGAGCGTGTTGATGTCCTGCAGCATCTGGTCAGCAGCATTGACCACGCGGGAGTTCGCCTCGTAGGAGCGCTGGGCCACAATCATTTGAACGAACTCGTCGACCACGCTCACATTCGATTGCTCCAGCATTCCCTGCTCAATCGAACCAAGACCCTCGCTCCCTCCTGGGGTTCCGATCACTGGATCGCCTGACGCTGTCGTGGCAAGGAACAGATTGCTTCCGGTGGAGTTCAATCCGCCAGGATTATTGAAAAGAGCAAGTTGGAGCGCTCCCACCTGCTGCGCCGCTGTCTGCCCTGGGAGAGTGACGCTGATGGTTCCGTCCTGCGCCACTGTCATCGAGGTCGCACCCGGCGGAATCGTCACGGCCGGCTGAACCGGATTTCCGTCCTGTGTGACCAGATTTCCCTGCGCGTCCAAGTGAAAGCTGCCCGCGCGCGTGTAGGCAGTCTCTCCGTCGGGCAGAAGCACCTGGAAAAAACCTTGCCCCTGAATGGTCAGGTCGAGTGGGTTTCCAGTCTGGCTGAAGTCTCCCTGCAACTGGATGACTTCCGACGCCGCAGTACGCGTGCCTAGGCCGACTTGCAGGCCCGCAACCATTGTGGTCTGTTGCGAAGCGGCCGCTCCTGGCATCACAAGATTCTGATAGACGAGGTCTTCAAATTGGACACGGCGGCGCCGGAAACCCGCCGTACTGGAGTTGGCAAGATTGTTGGCGACGTTATCGAGATTCGTTTCTTGCGCCATCATCCCGCTCGCGGCGGTGTAAAGTGCACGAATCATGACTCCCTCGATTTAGACCCGCGGCAAGTCCTGTGCCGCCGTCTGGTTGAATTGTGTATCGAACAATGTCAACGCCCGCTGCATCATCTCTGCATTCCGCTGGATCGTTATTAACTGCACCACTCCGTTGACTGGGCTCACATTGGAGTCTTCAAGCATCCCTTGCCGGACCGAGGACGATGCCGGCGTCAACGCGGAGCCGGCGGGTGCTTCGTAGAGCGAGTTCCCTACAGCGCTCAGGTTCGTATGCGGAGAAAACTCGGCAATTCGCAGCTTCGCCACGATCGCGCCGTCCACGGAGATTGTGCCATCCGAACTGACCGCGACAGCGCCGTTGGGCAAGCTGATGGGTCCCTGTTCCCCGAGAACGGAGTCCCCCTGAGAGGTCACCAATTGACCTTCAGAAGTCCGGCGAAAGCCGCCGTTGCGTGTGTAGAACACTCCACGAGTCGACTGAACCTCAAAGAAACCGCTGCCTGCGACAGAAAGATCAAGAGGATTGCCGGTCGCGTTGAGACTGCCGGAAGCAAGGTCAATACGGCTGCCCCCAAGGACCCCGAAGTCGTTGATCGCCGCGTTAAGCGGACTTGACGCAACAATTCCGCCGCCGGCGAGCAGAGATCGAAATGTCGATTGCTGTCCTCGATATCCGCTTGTGCCAAGGTTTGCTAGATTATCTGCGACTAATTCGAGAGCTTGAGTCTGAGCGGCAAGTCCGGCACACGCTGCGTAATAACCACTATCCATTTCTTAAACACCCGCGTGGAACGGAGCACGCCGCGTTCCACAACGGATGAGAGCCGGGAAATCATTGCTGATGTCGCGAGAGACTAAAACGCGTTTAGACGGGAGAGGGCGCGGGGGCTGGCAGAAACATTCTCGACCCTCATGAGTGGGAACAGATTGCCCACCTGGCAGTAGCACCGGGCAAGACGTTCCCAGCAATTTCTGCATCCTCGTTGAGAATATACTCTTGGCGGAATCAGCGATGGATCTCGAGGGACAGCACCACGAGCTCTCCTTCGAATAAGAAGATGGCACGTATGTTTTCGTTCACCATGGAATGGACGCTGTAGTCGGCTCCGGTGATCACTGTGGGGACCGAGAGCATGCATCCATCACCCATTCCACTAATCTTATTCTTGAAGTTCCCCGCAACCATGTTGCAGATTTCCCCGACGGCATCCCACATTTCCGGTCCAGCCTTTTCCACATCAACCCCTAACATGCGCGACGCCATGCGCGCGGCCGATCGGGCGCTGCAGCGTAGCGAAAGAATCCCGCACAATTGGCCGGCTAAACCCACCATCGACGTAATATCGAGACCTTCTTCAGGTGGGGGATCCGTCGGAGTATCCAGCGGGCAGCCCAGCATGAGCTCGAAAACTTCGCGCATCGATAGTTGCATGGTAGGTAGCCAGCAATCGCGGCCCGCAGCAGACGTCAGAGATGGCCCAGATGTGTTCATTGTTTGCCTGCCAAGATAGGAAGTACGTGCTCTTTTACCTGATCGGGGGTAAATGGTTTCCGGATATAGCCGCGCGCTCCAGCCGAAAGCGCTTGCACAACATGCCCCTCACTACCTTCTGTTGTAATCATTACGACCGGAACTCCCTTCGCGTTGTTTACAGCAGAAAGTTGCTTCACGAATTCCAGACCGTCCATGACCGGCATATTGATGTCGCAAAGAATCAGATCCACTTGATTGTTTTGGACAGCAGCGAGAGCTTCAGCTCCGTTCCCAGCTTCGAGAACCTGGGAAAGGCTGAGTCCTGCTTGGCGTAGCGAACGTTCCACGATCTTCCGCATCACGGAAGAGTCATCCACGATGAGAGCGCGTATGTTGTCCATGTCTTGCGAGCCTCACGAGGCAAGCGACATCTTTCTTGTTGTCACTTGACTCACCACAGTTCACATCGGCATGGTCTGGCAAGACTTTAGCTGACGAGCAGAGCTCCCGCCGAGGCGGCAACCGGAGAGGTTCGACTTTGCGGTGAGCGCATCAAGAGATCATACGGACACTGGCGGAACCCTAGGAGACGAACCCAGAAATAAGCGCCGCAACGAGCTATCCGGATTTCCGATGCACCCAGCCGCACGCAATAGCTGCGGATAATCCGGGAAACTTCTGTATAGTCGCTCACACGTTCAAATACCACTTCGTTCTCGGCGCGATGGCTTGCCAACTCCTGCAGATTGGCGCGCACGAGGCTTGGAGTGGTCATGCAAGATTCGGTGTGACATCCCGTCATCTGTTCGATCGCGTACAAGACGCTATAGTCAACACCTTCCGAGAAGGCAACATAGATGGTCGCCGAGGATACGACATAGTCGATCTCGAGCATCATAAAACGCTCGAGAATAGTCAGCGGAACCTGCGACTGAAATGTGGAATGTTGGTGCAGTAAATTCTCGCGGAGAACGGGACAGGACCACTGACGTGCCAGCGCAGCTGTGACCTGCTCTTGGTTGGCGAATCCCAAATCCTGCAGCCATTCGCCAATTCTTCCATAACCATTAGTGCGTTGCGCCTGAAGTGCCGAACGGAGCTGTTCCGCGGTGATGAGCTGCCGGGAAAGCAATTGAAGTCCCAGCGGAATGCGATGAGGGGTCGTATGCTGAGAGACAGACCGGACACGCCGGAGGGCAGCGCCGAGAGCGCTTTCCAAACATCCATCCACGCAGTATCGCATCCCGTCCAGGATCACACCCTGGCGTCTTCTTCGAAGAATCCGCCACAGGCCCTGGATATGAACGCAATCGCGACTTTGGGAGTCGGATCTTTTCCACCACCCGCGCCACGCGGTGTTCCATGCGGCGATCACCGCAGTTCCCATAGGCTTTAGGCTCCCGGCCCGACCTCGGCGACTCGC
>CAWBED010000007.1:0-113500 GCA_963787685.1 uncultured Acidobacteriota bacterium | reverse complement strand
TACTTCGAGGACGCGGTTGCCGAAGAGACGAAAGCTGCAGGAATGCGCGGCGTGCTGGGCGAGACGTTCATCGATTTTCCGGCGCCGGACAACAAGAGCGAAGCGGAGATGCTGGCGTACACGGAGAAGTTCCTGAAGAAGTGGCAGGGAGATCCGCTGATTCACCCGGCTCCGGCTCCGCACTCGATTTACACGTGCTCGAAGAAGACGCTGCAGGATGCGGCGGCGCTGGCGAGAAAATATCATGCACCGATTCTGATTCACGTTTCGGAGATGAAGAAGGAGTGGGAGGACAGCGAGAAGGCGAATGGCATGTCTCCGGTGCAGTATCTGGAGAAGATTGGAGTGCTGGGGCCGGATGTGGTGGCGGCGCACTGCATTTTTGTGGACGAGGCCGATCGCAAGACGCTGGCGGAGCGCGGAGTCGGGTGCGTGCATAATCCGTCGAGCAATATGATGATTGCGAGCGGAGTGTCTCCGGTGCCGGAGATGCGAGTGGCGGGAGTTGCAGTTGGGCTGGGGACGGATGGTCCAGCCGGAAGCAATAACGATCTCGACTTGATGGAAGAGATCGATCTGGCGGCGAAGCTGGCGAAAATTACGAAAATGAATCCGCTGGCACTGAATGCGAAGGCCGTCGTCGAGATGGCGACCATTGACGGAGCGCGGGCGGTGCATTTGGAGAAAGAAATTGGATCGCTGGAAGTGGGAAAGAAAGCGGATATGGCGATCATCAGCCTGGATGAGCCGAACGCGGTGCCAATGTATGACATCTATGCGCAGATTGCGTATTCGCTGAAAGGCAGTGATGTGGAGACGGTGGTGATTGGCGGGCGTTTGGTGATGCTGGATCGGAAGTTGCTGACCGTCGATGAGCCTCGTGTACTGGAAAAAGCGCGGGAGTATGGGAAGTCGGTGAAGGCGTCGCTGGGGATGGAGTAGGAAAGCGGTTCGAAATTTAAGAGCGAAACTTCTGAGGGTAGAATCTACCTCCAAAATCTGAAGTCAAAATTCCCACCCCTTCGGCAAGCTCAGGGCAGGCTCTGTCGCAGAAGGCGCGGCAAGGGGGGGCCACCGTCTCGTGACGATGTAATCGCGGCAGTCCCTTATAATCAAAAGATTCTCTATGGCAGCCGTTCTTGACCGGATTATTGCGGCCACGCGGACGCGGGTGGCGGAGTCCAAGCGCGCGGCGGACTTGCGTCAACTGGAGCAACGGGCGGAAGCGCATGTGCCGCGCGGGTTCCGGCAGGCGCTGGCTGCGAAGAGCCGCGACGGCGTGGCAGTGATTGCCGAGTTGAAGAAGGCATCGCCGTCGAAGGGATTGATTCGTGCAGAGTTTCATCCGGCGGAGCTTGCGCGGGAGTTGGGAAAGGCCGGAGCGGCTGCACTGTCGGTCCTGACGGATGAAGAGTTTTTTCAGGGATCGCTGAGAAATTTGCGCGAGGCTTCCGCAGCGGTTTCGATTCCCTGCTTGCGCAAAGATTTTATCGTTGACGAATTTCAGTTGATCGAGGCGCGAGCGAATGCGGCGGATGCCGTGTTACTGATCGTGGCGGCGCTGACACAGGAAGAGTTGGTTAGGCTGTCGCGAGGAGCGCGGGCGAAGGGGCTGGACGTTCTGTGCGAGGTGCATGACGGTGAAGAGCTAATGCGCGCGCTGGATACGGGATGCGATCTGATAGGCGTGAATACGCGCGATTTGCGCACGTTTCAAGTTGATCTGGAAACCGCGTTTTCGCTAGCCGAGAAGTTTCCTGCAAACGTGGTGCGGGTGGCGGAGAGCGGGATTCATTCTTCGTCGGATATTGCGCGACTGCAGGCTGCGGGTTATCACGCTTTCCTCGTAGGAGAGTCGCTGATGCGGGCTTCGTCGCCCGGAGAGGCGTTGCGGGAGCTGATGCGAGTACCGAGTGCCGGGGTAACGAGCGGGCGCTGAAGCGCTCGCTTTCGTAGTGTGCGACTGTTAGGTAGTTGGCGAGTTTCTTGGTGCCGTCGAGGACAGCAGGTTCCTCTTCGGCTTCGCCGCTTCGGAATGACAAAAACTTTTGTCAGGTCGCAACACCAGACAGGACGTACTGGATACTGGCAACTGGCAACTGGATTATGACTTGGGTGAAGATTTGCGGGATGACGAATCTGGAGGACGCGCTCGTTGCGGTTGACGCGGGGGCGGACGCGGTGGGATTTGTGTTTTATGAGAAGAGCCCGCGGTGCGTGAGCGTCGAGACCGCGCGGGAGATTGTGGCGAAGCTGCCCGAGAGTGTGGAGAAGATTGGGGTGTTCGTGACTCCAGATGCGGATCCAGTCGACGTCTTCCTACGGGTGGGGCTGACCGGAACACAGTCGTATATTTCGGCGGAAGGGGTCGCGGGGAGTAGTCCCGGGAAAAGGGCCAAGGCGATGGGTCGGGATTGCCTGCCTCCGCATTTTCGGAGCCTGATGGCCTTCCCGATGAATCTTTTTGGTGGGGATGTGAGCCTAGTTGAACAGATGGTAGCGGGTTTTGCGGATTCGAGGAAGAAACTCCCTGAGGGTGCTGCGATCCCGGATGGTTTCCTGGATACGTTTTTGTTTGATTCCGGAAATTTGCGGCAGCCGGGCGGAACCGGAAATACATTTGATTGGAAGAAAGCGCAAGGCCTTGCGGAAAGACTGCGGAAGAACGGGTTGAAATTAGTGGTTGCAGGTGGACTGACTGCAGAGAATGTCGGAGAGGCGATCGAGATCCTTCAGCCTTGGGGAGTGGATGTGGTTTCCGGCGTGGAGGAACGGCCGGGCAAGAAAAATCCGAACAAAGTGCGGGCGTTTGTGAACGCGGTGCGTGAGATGGATCGGAAGGTTGGTTAGGGAATGGCTACGGTTCCACGGAGTTCGAACGTCAAAATCGCCACCCCTTCGGCAAGCTCAGGGCAGGCTCTATCGCAAAAGGCGCGACTAGGGCGGGGCATCCCTCGCGGTGCTGAGCCGGGGCGGTTTGGTGTTTACGGCGGGCGGTATGTGCCGGAGACGCTCATGGCTGCGCTGGAGGAATTGGAGCGCGCTTACGAGAAGGCGAAGCGGGACAAGAAGTTTCAGGCACGCTTGACAGAGTTGCTGACTACCTATGCCGGGCGTCCGACACCGTTGTTCTTCGCGCGGCGGCTCACACAGAAACTGGGCGGGGCGAAGATTTATTTGAAGCGCGAAGACTTGCTGCACACCGGGGCGCACAAAATTAACAACTGCCTGGGGCAGGGCTTGCTTGTGGAGCGCATGGGGAAGCACCGCGTGATCGCGGAAACAGGCGCTGGCCAGCATGGCGTGGCGACCGCAACCGTGTGCGCGCTGCTGGGATTTGAGTGCGTCGTCTACATGGGAACCGAGGACATGCGGAGGCAGGAGTTGAACGTCTTCCGCATGCGGCTGCTCGGCGCGGAAGTGCGAGGTGTGTCATCGGGATCGTGCACGCTGAAGGATGCGATCAACGAGGCGATGCGTGACTGGGTCACAAACGTACGCACGACTCATTATTTGCTGGGAAGCGTGCTGGGAGCGCATCCGTATCCGACGATGGTGCGGGATTTTCATCGCGTGATTGGGCGCGAGGCGCGGGCGCAGATTCTCAGGGCTGAGGGGAAATTACCGACTGCGATTATTGCGTGCGTGGGTGGAGGGTCGAATTCGATTGGAATTTTCTACGATTTCCTGAACGACAAGAAGGTTCGCCTGATTGGCGTCGAAGCCGGCGGACGCGGGGAGAAACTCGGCGATCACGCGGCGCGGTTTCGAGGAGGATCGCCGGGAGTGTTGCAGGGTACTTTTTCATACGTGTTGCAGGACTCGGGTGGGCAAATTGCGCTGACGCATTCGGTGTCGGCGGGTCTGGATTATCCGTCGATTGGGCCGGAGCATGCGGCGTTGCGCGATGCGGGGCGGGCGGAGTATGTGCCGGCGTCAGATGCAGAGGCGCTTGAAGCGACGACCTTGCTGGCGCGCACGGAGGGAATTATTCCGGCGCTGGAGTCGGCGCATGCGGTGGCGGAGGTGATAAAGCGCGCGGCAAAAATGAAAAAATCCGAAGTCGTGATCGTGAATGTCTCTGGGCGCGGCGACAAGGATGTCGGGATTCTGCGGGAAAACTTGAAGATCGATTGAGTCGAAATTGAATACGGTGTTCAAGAATGAGCAATTGAACCGTGACAATTTTCAAGCGCTCAATGGGACGATCACTCATCGCTCAAATGACACACAAATTTATGCCTTTAACTTTCTATAAAAAGCCGGCGCTGGTGGCGTATGTGACTTGCGGGGATCCGGATCTCGCGACTACGCGTGAAATTATGCTCGCCGCCATTGAAGCCGGGGCCGACGTCATCGAGCTGGGTGTGCCGTTCAGTGATCCAGTGGCAGACGGACCGGTGATCCAGCGGGCAAGCGAACGGGCGTTGAAGCATGGTACTTCACTGGCGCAGGTGTTGACGCTGGCGTCCGAGGTTCGGCAGCAGGCGCAGTCCACCGGGTTGATTATGTTTTCGTATCTGAATCCGATTCTGCGGATGGGGATGGAGAAGTTTTGCAAGGTGGCCCGGGCCGCTGGCGTGGATGGGGCGCTGGTCACCGATCTTCCCGTCGAAGAAGCAGCGCAATATCTGCGGGCTATGCGGGAGAATGATCTCGCTCCCGTGTTTCTGGCGGCGCCCACTAGTCCGGATGAAAGATTGAAGCGAATAGCGGATGCTTCGCGTGGATTTGTGTACGCGGTATCTCGGACGGGGGTGACCGGGCAGCGTCAACAGTTGGCCGACGATGCGCGCAAGCTGGTGAAGCGATTGAGGCGCGTGACGAAGCTGCCGATCGCGTTAGGATTCGGAATTTCGACGGCATCGCAATTTGAAGAGGTGGGAGAGTTTGCTGATGCTGTGGTTGTTGGCAGTGCGATCGTGGAAACGATCGAGAAGAATAAGGGTCGGGAAGCTGCGGCCGTGAAGAAGTTTATCGAAGGGTTGTTGGAGGTTGGAACTCCGGTTTCTTGTTAGGCAGTGAGTGAAATCTCCACTTCCGACAAAACCAGCCGGAAATGGGGCACCCGGGTTGCGGGGTCTTATGGACATTGAAGATTGGCGTAAGAAAATTGATGATCTGGATCGCAAGCTGGTGGCGCTGTTGAGCGAGCGGGCGAAAGCTGCGGTCGAGATTGGGAGGCTCAAGCGCAATACTTCGATGCCGATTTATGAGCCCGACCGCGAGCGAACCGTGTTCGCGAATGTGCAGGGAGCGAATCCGGGGCCGCTTCCGGGACGCGATCTGGTGCGGATTTACGAGCGCATTATCGATGTGATGCGGAATATTCAGAAGGAAGAGATTGTGCCGAGGGTTGAACCGACCGAAGTGGAGACGGAATTGGATTCGGATGTGAATGATTAGCGAGCAGCAGGTGATGAGCAAAGAGCTGTGAGCAAAACGAATTTGATTGCTCGCAGTTCGCGACTCGAGCTCGCGGTCAAATCGAGAGAATCTTATGATTGTGGCAATGCAGGAAGGCGCGGATGAGGGTCTGATTCAGCAGGTGATTGAACATCTGGTGAAAATTGGTTTTGAAGTACATCGTTCTACTGGTGCGCGGATGACCGTGCTGGGCGCGGTTGGAGCGGGGATCGATTTTGATATCCGCAACCTGGAGTTGCTGCCGGGAGTGCAGGAAGTCCATCGCATCAGTTCTCCATACAAACTCGCGGGACGAAGTTTTCGTCCTGAGGGGACGATCGTCAAACTGGCGAATGGCGTGAATGTTGGCGGGAATGAAATTGTCGTGATGGCGGGGCCGTGTTCCGTCGAGTCGCGCGAGCAGATATTCAGCACCGCGGAATCGGTGGTCAAGGCCGGTGCAAAAGTGCTGCGGGGCGGAGCGTTCAAGCCGCGGAGTTCTCCGTATTCGTTTCAGGGTCACGGAGAAGAAGCGTTAAAGCTGCTGCGCGAGGCCGGAGAAAGATTCGGCCTGCTGGTGATCAGCGAGGTCATGGAAATTTCGCAGATTCCGCTGATGCTGCCGTACGTCGACATCATGCAGATCGGCGCGCGCAATATGCAGAACTTCAATCTGCTGCGCGAACTGGGGAAAGTTCGTAAGCCGGTGCTGCTCAAGCGCGGCATCGCCGCGACATTCGAAGAATTGTTGCTCTCGGCGGAATACATTATGGCGGGCGGAAATTACGATGTGATTTTGTGCGAGCGCGGAATACGGACCTTTGAGACGTACACGCGGAACACGATGGACATTTCGGCGATCCCAATCATTCACAAGTTGTCACATCTGCCCATGACGGCCGATCCTTCGCACGGGACGGGACGGAGAGATAAAGTCGCTCCGATGGCACGAGCATCGGTGGCCGCTGGAACGGACGCGCTATTGATTGAGGTGCATTGCAACCCGGACAAAGCCATGTCGGATGGAGCGCAGTCGCTGTTCCCGGAACAGTTTGCGAAATTGATGGACGAATTGCGGATGATTGCTCCGGCGGTAGGAAGGACAATTGGGTAATTGTGTAATTTGGTAATCGGGTAATTTTGTAATTGAGATTTCTTTGGGCATTGACGGTCCAAATTGCCCGATTACAAATTACACAATTACCAAATTCGTTTTTATGGCGATTCGGCAAATTACGATCATCGGGACCGGCCTGATTGGCGGGTCGCTGGCGCTGGCGCTGCGAAAGAAGAAATTTGCTGGCCGCATCGTGGGATGCGATCGCGATGCGGCGCTGGCGAAGGCGCGGGAGCGTGGCGCAATCGACGAGGGCACGTCCAATCCTGGCGACGCGATTCGGGGAAGTCAGTGGGTCGTGCTGGCAACTCCTGTGTTAGCGATTATCGATCTGATCGAGCGACTGGGCCCGGCGTTTCCGGCGAAAGCCCTGCTCACCGACGTTGGAAGCACCAAAGCCGCAGTGGTCCAATGCGCACAGAAGGTGTTCGGAAAAAATGTGGAGAAGCGGTTTCTGGCGGGTCATCCGATGGCGGGGAAGGAATTGAGCGGCGTCGATCATGCAGACCCGGATTTATTTCAAAATGCGGTTTGGTTTTTGACTCCGATGCCGGGACAGAGTCTGAATGAAGGATTGTTCGCCGAGTATGCGGGATGGATCGATCAGATCGGTGCGAAAATCGCGATGCTGCCTGCGGAAGAGCACGACCGGCTGTGTGCGTGGATCAGTCACGTACCGCAGATGATTTCAACCGCGCTGGCCGCGGCGCTGGTCGAAGAATTTGGTGAAGATGCTCCATTGCTGCCGGCAGGTGGGCGGGCGCTGAAAGAGATGACGCGGATTGCGGCGAGTCCGTACTCGATGTGGAGGGATGTCGCCATCAGCAACAAGAAGAATCTGGAAGATGCGCTGTGGAAGGTGGAGCAGCGACTGGCCCACATCCGGGAGAACCTGGCGACGAAACAGTTGGCCGAAGAATTCGAGCAGGCGCACGCTCTGAGAAAGATTCCGGAGAAGAAACGAAAAGAGGATTGAGTAATTGTGTAATTTGGTAATTTTGCAATTCCGTTGGTTTTAAAATTACGCAATTACCAATTACACAATCGCTCAATTAGAATCCTTTGCGCTATGAATAAAGTTGTGGCCAATGCGGATGAGGCGATCCGCGACGTGTTCGACGGTGCGACCATCATGATTGGGGGCTTCGGCTTGTGCGGGATGCCGGAGAACCTGATTCGAGCGCTCGTCCGCAAGGGAACGAAGAATCTACATACGATCAGCAACAATGTTGGAGTCGATGGCGTCGGCAATGGACTGCTGCTCGCTGCTGGGCAAATTGTGCATCACATCGGAACTTATGTCGGCGAGAACAAGTTGCTGGAAGACATGGTGCTGAAGGGAACGATCAAGCTGGACCTGGTTCCGCAGGGAACGTTTTCGGAGAGGATTCGAGCGGGTGGCGCGGGGATCCCGGCGTTTTATACGCCGACAGGAGTCGGAACGATCGTCGCGGAAGGCAAGGAGACGCGCGAATTTGATGGGCGGCTGTATGTGATGGAGCGAGGACTGAAGGCCGACTTCGCTTTCGTGAAGGCCTGGAAGGGCGATCGCGAGGGAAATCTGATTTATCGGAAGACCGCGCGGAATTTTAATCCGATGATGGCGACGGCGGCGAAGATCACGATCGCAGAGGTGGAGCATCTGGTCGAGGCCGGGGAGTTGGATGGAGATGCGATTCATACTCCTTCGATTTTTGTGAAACGGATTTTTCAGGGTGAGCTGTACGAACGAAGAATCGAAAGACGGACGGTGAGGAAGGTATAGCGAACCTGGGGCGAATTCTCTGCGACGTTCGTCATGAGCCTAAGAGTGCAGGGGTCCTTCGCTTCGCTCAGGATGACAAGTGTAAGCCGACTGCCAACGACTAATGACCTACGACTAGCGACCAGAGACTGACAATCGATGATGCACAAGCCTTCAAAAGACATTGATAAGCGCGAGCGCATTGTGAAGCGCATTGCGCGGGAGTTGTGTGACGGGTTCTATGTGAACCTCGGAATTGGCATGCCCACTTTGATTGCGAATCACGTGCCTGAGGGAATGGAGGTCACACTGCAATCGGAGAATGGGATGCTCGGAATCGGGCCGTATCCGATCGAAGGGCAGGAAGATCCGGATCTTATCAATGCCGGGAAGGAAACCGTCAGCGAGATGCCGGGGACTTCTTATTTTTCGAGTGCCGATTCGTTTGCGATGATTCGCGGGGGACACATCGATTTGAGCGTTCTGGGTGCGATGGAAGTGGATGAGACCGGAAGCATCGCGAACTGGATGATTCCCGGAAAGATGGTGAAGGGGATGGGCGGGGCGATGGACCTCGTAGCAGGCGCTCGGCGTGTCGTAGTGGTGATGGAACATGCGACGCGTGAAGGTGCTCCGAAGATTTTGAAGAAATGCACGCTGCCGCTCACGGGCGTGCGCGTTGTGGATACGATTGCGACCGAGATGGCGTACATCCGCGTGACCAAAGATGGGCTGGTGCTGGAAGAAGTCGCGCCGGGACTAACCGCCGAGGATGTGCAGCTGGCGACTGAGGCGCGGTTGATTGTGAGTCCGGTGTTGAAGGTGATGGAAACCTGAGACCCCATCGCCGCTTCGCAGCTGGATTCCGCCCCCGGGGCGGCTGTCCTCCACATAAATCTAAACGGAAAATCAGATGTGAAGTGCGAACTTCCAAAGCCACTGCCCCATAAAAACGCGAGAAGGGTGTGCAACTCGGATTCGGTCCGCTTCGACAATCAGACGCGGAATGGGGCTGCCAGCAGGCGGAAGGGCAGCGTGATTCCTAGATAAATGACTTCCAGGACACCGTGGACAGCGATGCCGACGATCCTGAACGGAAGCAGCAACAGCCATATAAACGGATATGCAATCAGCGCCAAAAGCGCGAGAGGCCAGCACAGCACAAAGAGAAGGCACCAGAGCAGGAATGTAAACATGGCGGAGACCTCCTTCTAGAGAATTGTACGTGTGGTGGAGGAAGAAAGTTCCGTGGGTCCGCCGGCAGACCCGTCGAGCTTCCCTCGACTGGACAGCCGAGGGCGGCTGTCCCCACATTGCTCCCATATAGTTGAGGCTATTCGAATTGCTTGCGGAAAGTGGCGAGCTGCTGCTGGACTTCAGAGAGCTCGGCGCGAAGTCTGGATACCTCTTCTTCCAGCGTCAATATGCGGTCGGCGACTGAGTTTCCGACGTCTGGTGCGGGCGACGATGCCCGTGCCACTTCGGGCTGCTCTGGCGGTTCACCCGAGAAGAGGTGCGTGTAGCGGGATTCTTTTGTTCCCGGCTGGCGAGGAAGAATTCGCGTCAGAGGGGGCTCGCGCTGGGCCAGGCGATCGAGCGTGGAGACTACATCTTCGAGCGCTTCGAAATGGTACATGCGATCGGTGCGGCCGCGGAGTTCTCCGGGAGTTTGCGGGCCTCGGAGCAGCAGGACGCAAACGACGGCGATTTCGCGGCGGTCGAAATTGAAGACCTCTTGCAGACGGTGTTCGAACTTCGTCACCCGGCTATCAGCGCCGCTGGCAGGCCCGGCGAGGCGCTTTTCCTGCAAGGACGCGAGAGCGTCGCGAACCGCAGATTCGTCGAGCGTCATCACCGGCTCGCGATTGTTCTTTTGATTGCAGGCGTTGACCAGCGCGTTCAGCGAGAGCGGGTAGTAGTCGGGCGTGGTGATGTCTTTTTCGATCAGGGAGCCGAGTACGCGAGTTTCGATTTCGGTGAGGACTTGCATGGCGGAGTTTTAATTTTACTGGAAAGAAAGAACTCACCACAGGGGGGACGGGGTTGGCACAGAGGAAATCTAGAGTCCAAACCCCCACTTCTCGCGCAAAAACCCCGCGAGAAATGGGGCACCTCTTGTTTTTTTAGAACAATGCGGTTGAACGGCGCTTCCAGGTCTTGCCTTTTTCTTTTGCGATGTTTTCCATGTCCGCGACATAGGCTCCGGCTTGGGTCAGGACGTGGTGCAGGTCATTGCCGATGCTGATGAAGGTGAATCCTTTCTCGAGGAATTCTCCGACGCGCGAGGTGCCAAACAAAAACAGTCCGAGGATGACATTGTTCTTGCGCGCGTGCTCAATCAATTTCTTGGTTGCGGCATCAAGTTCAGGCGATGTGTACATGTGGGGAAATTCGTACTTGTTGTAGAGGCCCATCGACATGCAGAGATCGTTCTGGCCGAGGAAGAGAATGTCGACGCCGGGGACGGCGGCGATCTCGGCGATATTCTCGATGCAGGATGCGGTTTCGACCTGTAGCGCAACGATGCCTTCGTTATTCCAGTTGCCGGCATAGCCGAGGAGTCCGGCTTTGTTCATGCTGCGCTGCGGGAAGTAGACCGAGCGTGTGCCGACCGTGGGGTACTTGGCGCAACTGATGGCCTCGCGAGCTTCGCCGGCGGTGTTGATGTAGGGGATAAGGACGCCGTCCGCGCCCATGTCTAAGGCCTGCTGGATTCCGGGCCGGTCAGCATATCCACCGACGCGGACGAGAGATTTCGCGCCGCCATTGGAAATTCCGCTCAGCATGGTGGAAAGTTTTTCGTAGCCCATGGGGCCGTGCTGGGTGTCGACGAGAAGCCAGTCGTAGCCACTGTATGCGAGTTGCTCGGCGACGGTCGGGCTGTGCGCGTTGAGAAACAGGCCCATCTTGGGCTGTCCGGCACGCAGTTGCTTTTTGAATTCAGATCCGCTGAGAGCGGGGTCAGGCATGGTCAATCCTCCTTGAAGTCGAATTGCGTAGTGTACCGCATGGGTCGGCCGAAGGCGGAGAACACGGAGTGAATTTTTTCCGTCGTGTGACCGCGGGACACGGTGGTCCGACGAGCCAAAATCACGGCCCCTTCGGCTTCGTTCAGGGCGGGCTCTGTCGCACAAATCGCGACGACGGCGGACATCCTGGGAGCGAGTCGAGATGACAATCGAATGGCTCTTGCTTATAGTTTGATCGAGGAACTTGTATGCGACTGCTCTTAAATTGGGTTCTGAGCGCGGTAGCGGTCTGGATTGTGGCTCAGTTGGTGCCGGGAGTTTTTGTGAGCGGCTGGAAGAGCGCGTTGATTGCGGCACTGGTGATCGGGTTCATCAACGCCACAATCGGCTTCGTTCTGAAGGTTATTACTTTTCCACTGACTCTCCTCACGCTGGGCGTGTTCTGGCTGGTGATTAATGCGCTGATGCTTGAGTTAGCTTCGGCGCTGCTCTCGCCAG
Source organism: uncultured Acidobacteriota bacterium (assembly GCA_963787685.1). GTDB lineage: Bacteria > Acidobacteriota > Terriglobia > Terriglobales > Acidobacteriaceae > Sulfotelmatobacter. The sequence goes on along the minus strand of CAWBED010000007.1, from coordinate 101,766 downwards.
GCTTTCAGGTGCGTGGCTTTCTGGCGGCATTTTTGGGAGCGATCGTGCTGAGCCTTGTGAATCTTCTACTGAAGGCGATCGTGATGCCGGCGAAGGACAGCCACTAGTCGTTGGTTGCTCTCGCTGGGTGCCAAGCGCAACTTGCCGGCCGGATCGTCCACACCAGAAGCTCTTCAATGAACTGTGCCTGATTTCATTCCTTCGGAATCAGCAATGAGACATCTTGCGTCAATCTCGCAAGAGATTGGGCGATGTTCTTGCGAGCCGTCTTGGCGAGAATCGCGCTGTCGACGGGTTCCGACATGGTCCACAGCAGAATGTTTGTCTTGGGATCGAGGATCACGAGTCGGAATCGCGGATATCCGGGAACAACGGCAAATACCGTAAGGTTGACTTCGAAAACGAGATCGGCATCAGCCGGAGCTGAGACCAACGCGAATCGTCCCAGGTTGTTCACGTCCGCATAGAACTGGTCGTAAATCCCGTTCGTTCCTCCTACGTATTTCGAGATGCGGACGTCGTTGTCACCCTCTGCGTTTACGATGAAAATCCTCTTTGCACGCAGAATCTGCGACGGAACTGGCGCGGAGGGAATTGCTGCCGGTTGCTGAGCGGTCGCGATCGGGATGAACAATCCAACTGCTGCGCAAATCATTCCGCTTTTCAAAGTGCTCAACATGGTTTCCTCCCTTGGTCCATACTTCTGCGTCTCTCCTGCGTCTGCAGGCTATTTCTGCCGTTTTTGGGGCTTGATGGCGTTCCAATCGTCATCGGTGAGAATGCGGCCCAGGTTGCTGAATTCACCTGCGCCCTGCAGAAACTCGCCGCCGTCCATGCGAATGACTTCGCCGTTGATGTAGCCCGACTGGTCGCTGACTAGAAACGCTGCAAGATTGGCCAGTTCCTCGACCGTGCCGAAGCGATGAAGTGGGTTGCGATCGAGAGCAACGGTCTCGAGTTCGGGGCGGGGGAGGACGCGGGAGAAAGCTCCTTGGGTGGGGATCGGGCCGGGAGCGATCGCGTTCATACGAATGCCGCGGTTGCCCCATTCGACGGCGAGGCTGCGCATCAGGGCTTCGACTCCAGCTTTGGATACGGCGGAAGGGACGACGTAAGCGGAACCGACTGGCGCATAGGTCGCCGAGATGCTGAGCACTGTGCCGGGATGAGCGGATTTAAGCCAGCGTCGCCCGCAGGCCATGGTGCAGTGGAGCGTTCCCATCAGAACGATGTTGATGACCGATTCCCAGGCGCGCGGGGAAAGGTCTTCGGTGCGGGAGATGAAATTACCGGCAGCGTTGTTGACGAGGATGTCGAGGGCGCCTTCGCTCCAGATCGAATCGATCATGGCTTCGACCGCGTCGAGATTGCGAACGTCGCACGGGATCGGATGGATCGGTCCTTTTGCAGTCAGTTCAGCGGCGGTTTGTTCCAACACTTCTTCTCGGCGGCCGCAGATGTGAACTGTAGCTCCCAGCTCGAGGAATCGTTCGGCCATGCCTTTGCCAAGGCCCGTGCCTCCGCCGGTGATGAGGATGCGTTTGCTTTTCAGAAGATCGGTGCTGAACATAGGAAATTGAGTGATTGGGGAATTTGGTAATTGCGTAATTGAAAAACCTAGCTGCTGACTGAGTGGTTTTCAATTACACAATTACCAAATTACACAATTACTCAATCACATGCGACACGGAAACCGTAGTCGGCGTATTGGAATTCCGGAGGAATGCTGGAGCGGGCGGAGCAGCGGGCGACTTTGATGTGGTGACGCCACGAGCCTCCGCGAGAAGATTTGCGTTGCGGCGTCATCGGGCTTTTTTCAGGACCGCGCGGATTGCGGTCTGTCGAGACGGCGTAATAATTCGGGTCGTACCAGTCGCTGCACCATTCGTGGACGTTGTCGCCAATGTCGTAAAGGCCGAACGCATTCGGTGCGTAGCGGCCGACCTGTTCGGGGCCGGTCTGCCAGCGTGTCGCATAGTCCTGCAAAGATTGCGGCGGTTCGTCTCCCCAAGGAAATTGTTTTTGTTCAAGGCCACCGCGAGCAGCAATTTCCCATTCGGCTTCTGTTGGGAGGCGGAAATGGCGTCCGGTCTGCGAACTCAGCCACTCGCAATATCGGACCGCTTGGTGCCAGGAAACTCCGGCGACCGGCTGCTGTGAATGATTGAAATTCGCATCTCGCCAAAAAGGCGGAGATGGATTCCCGGTCGCGCTCAGGAATCTTTCGTATTCGGCGTTCGTCACCTGAGTAGCGGCCATGAGGAAGGTGTCGATCCAGACGCGATGGACGGGGCGCTCGCAGTCCTGGCCGGAATCGGATCCCATAAGGAACCAGGCGGCCGGAACTTGGATCAGGGCGGGTGCGATCGCGGTTACCGGATTGGCAGCGGTTTCGGTAGAAAAATTTACCGTCATGGCGGTTGTCATCCGCGGGTTCCAACGCTAAAGTTTACCAGCGCGCATCAGGAGACGAACGATGGCAGAGAAAAAACTGCGGTTCCGGGCAAAGATCCAAGGGAAAGAAGCGGGCGTCGTTGCTGCGATCGTCCCTCCGGTGGATGTGACTGAATATTTTGGGACGCGCGGCCGGGTTCCAATTCGAGGGACGATTAACGGCTTCGCGTTCCGTTCATCGCTCATGCCTTGCGGCGGTCCTCACATGATGCCGGTGAACAAGGCGCTGTGCAAGGGAGCCGCGGCTCAGCCCGGCGATATGGTGGAAGTTGTGATGGAGCGCGATGTCGAGGAGCGGACCGTCGAGCCACCTGCCGAGTTGCGGAAGGAATTGGCGAAGAACAAGAAGTCGCAGGAGCGATGGGAGCAACTCGCGTTCACTCACAAGAAAGAGATGGCGAATTCGATTCTCGGCGCGAAGCAGGAAGAGACGAGGAATCGACGGCTGGCAAAGGTGATGGAAGTGTTGAAGACGGGAGCGAAATGGACCGGGTGACACGGAACTCGTGGGTTCGTGTAACTTCGTGCCCTTCGTGGTTGCGTTGTTTTTTGACTCTCCGACGAAGCAACCCGAGTTTTGGACGCTCCTGCCCGCGGTGTTCTAGAATCTTTAGTTTGCCTTAAATCATCTGTTCTATTGAGGAAGACCTTGCCCGACACCATTTACGACGTAGCCATCATCGGCAGCGGACCTGCCGGATACACTGCCGCTATTCGCGCCGGCCAATACGGCCTGAAAGCAGCGCTCATTGAAAAAGACGGATTCCTGGGCGGCACCTGCCTGCACGTCGGCTGCATCCCCACAAAGGCGCTGCTCTTCAATGCCGAACTTTGGGATCACCTGAAAGAAGCAAAGGAATTCGGAATCGACGGCGTGGATGCTCGCAAGCTCAACTGGGCCGCCATCCAGGACCGCAAGAATAAGATCGTTGCCAAGCACACCAAGGGCCTCGATTTCCTGATGAAGAAAAACAAAGTCGAGACCATCAAAGGCTATGGCAAGCTGACCGGATCTGCGCAAAATGGTGTGCACACCGTCGAAGTCACGAACGACGGCAAAGCGACTCAACTGAAAGCGAGGAACGTAATTATTGCGACTGGCTCTGAGGCGCGAATGCTACCCGGCCTTGAAGCGAATGATCGAGTGCTGACGAACATCGAGATCCTCAGCCTGAAGGAGATGCCGAAGTCGCTTGTGATCGTGGGTGCCGGAGCGGTCGGCGTGGAGTTCGCCTCGATCTATCGTTCGTTCGATTGCGAAGTGACCATCGTCGAAATGCTGCCGCGGCTTGTTCCCGTCGAAGACGAAGAAGTCTCAAAGGAACTTGCGCGGGTATATCGCAAGCGTGGAATCAACTTCCACACCAGCGCGAAAGTCGACAAAGTCGAAAAGACAAAATCGGGCGTTGCGGTCACGATCACGGTCGATGGCAAGCAGCAGAAGATCGATGCCGAAAAGATTCTGATTGCGGTCGGACGCAAGCCTCGCACGCAGAACATTGGCTTGGAAAGAACGAAGATCAAGCCTGATCGCGAATTCATCAAGACCGATTCCTGGATGCAGACCTCCGAGCCCGGTGTCTACGCAGTCGGAGACATCGTTCTCGGCACGCCGCAACTGGCACATGTCGGAGCCATGGAAGCTCTGGTTGCAGTGGCAAAAATTGCCGGCAAGCCGGGCAAGCCGATCAATCCCGAGCACATTCCCGGCGCGACCTACTGTCATCCCGAAATCGGCAGTGTGGGCCTGACCGAAACCAAAGCTCGCGAAGCCGGATACAACGTTAAAATCGGTAAATTTCCTTTCACGGCAAATTCTCGAGCGTCAATCGTCGGACAGCACGAAGGCTTCATCAAAATCGTGTCGGACGCCGACTACGGCGAGATTCTAGGCGTGCACATCATCGGGCCCCAGGCTACAGAGTTGATCGCGGAAGCAGTCGCAGCGATGGAACTTGAAGCCACGGTAGAAGACTTGATGTGGACCATTCACGCGCATCCGACGCTGGCCGAGGCTATGCTTGACGCCTCGAATAGCGTGTACGGAATGGCGATTAATGCGTAGAGGAATTGAGTAATTGGGAAATTGAGTAATTTAGAAATTTGGAATCTGTGTGGAAAGGGCGCCGATGGTTTCAATTACCCACTTACCAAATCACCCGATTACTCAATGATCTCCCTGGTCCAACTCGGCACAGTCGATTACGCCACTGGCCTCCGCCTGCAGCAGCAGCTGGTTGCGCTGCGCAAGGAAGAAAAGATTGGTGACGTCCTCTTATTGCTCGAACACAGAGCCAGTTATCACGCTCGGCCGCAACGGCAAAGAGGCAAACATAATCGCGACACCTGAAGTCCTTGCCCAACGCGGCGTTGAGCTCTTCGAATGCGACCGCGGCGGCGACGTTACTTTTCACGGTCCCGGCCAGATCGTTGGCTATCCCATCTTCGATCTTCGCGGATTCGCTGCGTCAGATGGCAAACGAAAAACACTCGGCGTCATCGAATTCGTGCGCCGGCTGGAAGACGTCCTGATGCGCACCTGTGCCGACTTCGCAATCGTCACCAAACGCATCCCGGGCCTAACCGGAGTCTGGACAGCGCCTGAAGCCATGGATGATGCTCATGTGGCGACGGCCGCCCCCCGCCGTCGGATCGAGCAAAGCTCGGCAGAAGAGCTGACCCTGAACACCGAGGCCAAACTCGCCGCCATTGGCGTCCACGTGTCCCGCTCCGTTACCTCTCACGGCTTCGCACTGAACGTGAACACGGATCTCAGCTACTTCAACCTGATCGTTCCCTGCGGCATCACGACGAAGCCGGTAACGTCGATGAAGAAAGAGCTGGGCAGAGAACTCGACTTTGAACACCGTTAGCTGAATCCATCTCCCGCAATTTCGGAGTCGTCTTTCAGAGCCAGATTCTCTGGGTCGATACCCTCGATGCCCTCCTCGGCTGCACGGTGGGGGTACCAATGAAGCCTCCCAGCGAACTCCGCAAAATTCACCGAGAAGACGACACAGCCTGGGCGTGATGAGGGTCGTGTGGAGCCGGGTCTCAGACCGAGAGGCAAGTCGAAGACTCGCGCTGCTAGCCCTGGCACCCACTCTCGCGATACCATCAATGCATCGCGCCCTGCGCGCCGCCTTTCATGAGCAACAATAAGAAGAAGTCCAAAGCAAGCTCCAACGGCCACCGTCCGCGCGCCAATGCTCGTGGAGCGGCGGACGCATTCGTCCGCTCGCAATCGAAAAACTCCAAAACCAACGGTACCCCCGGAAACGGAAACCTCCGCACCTACGAGATTCCCGACTATCGCCTTGAACACCCGAATTTCACCGTTCACCAAGCTATAGAAAAAGACAAACAAGGCCACGAGCAAGTACGTTACGAAGTTGAAGGCGATCTGAACACCCCCGTTCCGCCGATCCGCGACTCCAAAGTATCTGAGCAAGCAGCAAGCGATCGAAATCTACCGCTACATGCTGCTCAATCGCAAAATGGAAGTCGCCCTCGAGAATCTCTACAAACAAGGCAAGGTCGTCGGCGGAGTCTATTTCGGGCTCGGCCAGGAAGCCTGCTCTTGCGCTTCCGCGTACGCGCTCGATAAGGACGACTGGTTTGCCCCCATGATCCGCAACCAGGGATCGCTCCTCGTCCGCGGCTTCCGCGCTGCGGACACGATGATGCAGTACATGGCCAAAGCCGACTCGCCCACCAAGGGCCGCGACGGCACCTCGCACTTCGGCGACATCGAAAAGCGCAACATGGTTTCACCCATATCCATGCTGGGCGACCTGATCCCCGTGCTCTCCGGCGTTGCGCTCGGCGCGCGCTTGCAAGGACGCAACGTCGCCGTCATGACCTACATCGGCGACGGAGGCCAATCCACCGGCGTCACCTACGAAGGCATCAACTTCGCAGCCGTGCAAAATCTCGGCCTCGTGCTCTTCGTCGAATCCAATCTCTGGGCCTATTCCACGCCGTCAGAAATGCAGTACCGCTGCAAGGATCTCGCCGAACGCGCCATCGGATACGGCATCCCCGGCGTGATCGTCGACGGCACCGACGCCTGCCAGGTCTATGACGCAGCCCACGAAGCCGTCGAACGCGCGCACAGAGGCGAAGGCCCGACACTGATCGAAGCCAAGATGATGCGGATGAAAGGCCATGCCATCCACGATGCTGCCGCCTACGTGCCGAAAGCAATGTTCGATTTCTGGAAGAAGCGTGATCCAATCGCCCGCTTTGAGAACTATCTGGTGAAAGAAAAGAAGTGGCTCACACCAAAAGAGAATGAAGCCCTGATCAAAGAAGTGGAAGACGTAATCGAAGCGGAACGAGAAATAGCTGTGAACTCGCCGATGCCGACGCCAGAATCGGCTGAAGGCGGCGTCTTCTGCGAAGAAGGTTGCCACGAGATCAAACCAAAATATGGCATGCCCAAAGTGAAAAAGGGAACCAGCGGCTACAAAGAAACCGAAGCAGCAGTGCACTTGAAGTAGATGTATCGGTGATGATCCGAGAAAATCCGTGGCCAACAGTTCTTGTCTTTGAATCTTTGAAACCTTGAAACCTGACCCTATGCAACTCACTTACCTCGAAGCCATCCGCCAGGGAATCTGGGAAGAAATGGATCGCGATCCAACCGTCTTCTGTCTTGGCGAAGACATCGGCATCTATGGCGGCGCTTTCAAAGTCACCGACGGATTCATCGACCGATTCGGTCCCGAGCGCGTCATCGATACGCCCATCGCCGAATCTGCCATCGTCGGCGCGGCCTTCGGAGCATCGCTCACCGGTATGCGGCCTGTCGCCGAGTTTCAGTTCATGGACTTCATCGGCTGCGCCTTCAACCAAATCTCCAACATGGTTGCGAAGACGCACTATCTCTGGGGCGCTCCGGCCCCACTCGTCCTTCGTGGACCAAGCGGTGGATACGTCCACGGTGGGCCTTTCCACTCGCAGAATCCCGAGATGTGGTTCGTTCACAATCCCGGACTCAAAGTGATTTGCCCTGCGACTCCTTACGACGCGAAGGGGCTGATCAAAGCCGCCATCCGCGATAACAATCCCTGCATCTTCTTCGAGCACAAATATCTCTACCGCAGGATCAAAGAAGAAGTTCCTACGGAGGACTATGTCGTCCCGATCGGGAAGGCGCGCGTGGCAAGGGAAGGGAAGGATCTCAGCGTTATCACCTACGCGGCAATGGTCCACACCGCGTTAGAAGCCGCCGAGATCCTGAACAAAGAGGGAATCGACCTCGAAATCGTCGATCTGCGTACCGTCTCGCCGCTCGATCGCGAAGCCATCGCGCAGACCGTTAAGAAGACGAATAAGGTCATCATCCTTCACGAGCACTCCCGCACCGGAGGCCTCGCCGGAGAAATCGCCGCCATCATCAACGAAGAAGCTTTTGACGATCTCGACGGTCCGATCGTCCGCATCGCGGGCCTGGATTCGGCGATCCCGTTCTCGCCGCCTCAAGAGCATCACTATCTTCCGAAGGTCGAAGACGTAGTCCGTGAGGCGCGGCGCTTGAAAGCGTACTGACCTGTGGAGCGGCGGACGCATTCGTCCGCCCCTCTTATGGATTCCCTGTGATACCCCGTGACCTCTGTGGTGAAAAGGTTTTGTGAACAGAGGCTGAAACCTCGTCGCAACTAGCGTTGCGCCCCGATCATCTGCCAAAATGCTTTCGGAGGCTTCATGGGCAAGTTCCTTCTCGGTGTCATCATTACTCTCCTCTTCCTGGTTCTCGTTGGGCTTGGTTTCGCCATGCTCGGTTTCTTCCCCACCCGCGCGAACGTAGAACCGCCGCATCTCGAGCGCCATCTTGCGATGAGTGCCGTCGACGCCTCCATGGATCGCCACGCCCCGCGCGTCACCAATCCGCTTACGCCCACCGACCAGAACCTCGAAGACGGCATGAAGCTCTACACCATGAACTGTTCCCTCTGCCATGGAACGCTCGACCGCAAGCCCTCCACTCTGGCCGCATCGTTCTATCCTCCTCCGCCGAATCTAATTTCCGATCCCCCCGACGATCCCGAGTGGCACATTTTCTATACCATTCGCACCGGCATCCGTTACACCGGCATGCCCGCTTGGGATAAGACTCTTACCGATCAGGACATGTGGAAGGTAACCATGTTCCTCTCCCACATGGACAAGCTTCCGCCCGCGGTTCAGGAATATTGGAAGACCAGCTTTAACGCCGCACCAGCCGCCGAGGAAGCCAAACCAGAAGAAAAGAAGGAAAGCAAAGAAAAGCACGACCACCACTAAGCCAATTCTCGGAGAGTCAGAATCCACCGGCGAGTCGTGAAAAAAGGGTAGTTCATATCCCAAATAAAAGGGCCTCTTGAGATTTGCACGAAACGATGGAAGCGCCGTGGAAGAGCGGCCCTTCAAGGGCCGCGTAAGGGTGGTCTAAGTCGTAGGGCTTTAGCCCCTGCGGTGGCGCCCACCGACCCGCTATAATATCCGTTTGCTCCCAGCCTGCTTTTGAGGCTGTGCAGTCATAGGAAGGAAATCATGCCAACCGACATCATCATGCCTCAGATGGGCGAATCCATCGTCGAGGGCACCATCACCAAATGGCTCAAGAAGCCCGGCGACAAAGTCCAGCGCGACGAGCCTCTCTTCGAAATCTCCACCGATAAGGTCGACGCCGAAATCCCTGCTCCAGCCTCTGGCGTTCTTCAGGAAATCAAAGTCACAGAAGGAACAACGGTCGGCGTGAATACGATTGTCGGCACCATCGCCGCCGATGGCGAAGCCGCCGCGAAGCCAGCCGCAGCGCCAGCGAAGTCTGCTCCCGCCGCTGCTGCCCCGCCGCCGAAAGAAGAAAAGAAAGCCGCCGCGCCTCCGGCCACGCCCGTTCACGAAGAGGATGAAGAAGCCCGCTCTTCTCCGCTAGTCCGCAAGATCGCCCGCGAACACGGCGTCAGCCTTTCCCAAATTTCTGGCACCGGACTCGGTGGCCGCATCACCAAGCAAGACATCATGCAGTTCATCGAGAGCCAGGGATCTTCGCAACCGGCTCCTTCTGCCCCATCTGCACCTGCTCAGCCTGCGGCCGCCGCTCCGGCGCCGCGCCCGGCAGCCCCTGCTCCCTATCCGGGCGATCTCGTACCAATGACGAACATGCGCAAGCTGATCGCCAAGCACATGATCGAATCCCGTCGCACCAGTGCGCACGTTCACTGCATGTATGAAGTGGACTTCACGCGCATCGTCAACCTGCGCGCCAAGCACAAGTCTGGATTCGAGCAGCGCCACGGTGCCCGTCTTACGTTCATGCCGTTCTTCGTTCGCGCAGCCGTCATCGCCTTGCAGCAGTGGCCCATCCTCAATGCAAATATCGAAGGCGACAACATCCACTACCACCGCCACATCAATATGGGCATCGCCGTCGCGCTCGACTGGGGATTGATCGTTCCCGTCTTGAAGAATGCCGGCGACTTGAATTTCCTTGGCTTGCAGCGCGGAATCACCGACCTTGGCGAGCGCGCCCGTACTAAGAAGCTCAAGCCTGAAGATGTCGAAGGTTCGACATTCACCATCACCAACCCGGGCCAGTTTGGAGCGGTGTTCGGACTCCCGATCATCAATCAGCCAAACTCCGCGATCATGGGCGTCGGCGGAATTACCAAGCAGCCAATGGTGATCACAGATAAAGACGGTAACGATTCCATCGCCATCCGCTCCGTCGTTCATCTCACGCTCGGCTACGATCATCGCCTGATCGATGGCGCTGTAGCCGACCAGTTCATGGCCCAGGTGAAAAAAAATCTGGAAACCTGGACCGAAGAAGTCGGCTAACGCCATTCCGCTGCAAAGGGTGCCCCACCCTTGTCGCGTTGTATGCGACAGAGCTTGCCCTGAGCGAAGCCGAAGGGGGTGGGGATTTTGATTTGAGGGGGAACGGCTAAGGTGTACCCACCGGTGAAGCTGTCGATGTATTCTTTGCCCAAGCTGATGAATTCATGCAGAGAACGACGCCGTCGATTATTTGCGAGATCCCTTTTCTAAATTGCTCCGGTTGAACGATCTCCCTCGACGCGATCGCATCCGTCATGCCCAACGCGTTTTGTAAGAAGACCATAGCCGCATCCTTCTTCTCAGCTCCCGACTTGCTGGCGCACATGCTCTCGATCCCCGACACCAGCGCCGGCACGAATCCGATAGCCCGCAACAATAGATTTACAAAATTCATAATTCCTCCTCGACAAATGTCTTCGTTATGAATATGAATTGAACTATTTCTTCCCGTTTTTCTTGCTCGCACTGTCGTGCGCCTGAATCATGGCTTTGATCTCGTTTTGTCCTTCGCGCAACTCACCCAGTTGCACCTCAGTGCGAATTCGCCCTTCGGTATTGGCTGCCGCAATCTGCTCCAATCGCAACACCCGTGCTTTCGTCGACTCGAGCTCCGCATCTTGGCGAGCAGTATTCCGGGCGTCTTGAATAACGTATCCCGCTATGGACAAGACAATCGCCCCCAAAGCAATTAGAGTTCGGCTGTCAAACTTCAACAGTCGTTGCTCCTTCAACGCCTCGAGCTTCTCTGTTCCATGACTCGTCGAGACCCTGCGCCACTCTCTGCATTTCTTCCAGCCTGTCTAACACTTCCAACTGGAAGTCCTTGGCCGTATACTGCGTTCCCGCGCTTGGTCTTTCTGCATTCCGGATTCGCTGTCGATTCAATACGGTCGCGTCGCTCATAGCGGAGAGTCCACATGAAGCGCGGCCGCGTAACGTGAATATCTCGGCGGAGTAGAGTCGTCATAAAGCCGCAAGAAGTATGTCTGGGTTCGCCCCAGACGCGGCAGGTTGAATGTCTGTGAGCTGAATCTTCCCAGCAGATCTCTATCGTTTCCGATGCCCCAATTACAATCGTGCGCTCTTACCTCGATTCCTTGATTGCTCGCCGGCGCAACTCCTGCATCGACCTGCACGGTGGTGGAACTGATCTGTGTTACCTCTGCGTTCGTCAAATCGGCGAGATAATAGGATCCCACTTGGGACGTTGATATCTGTGCCGGATTGCTCCCTAATGCAACCCCGGTCGCGCTGCTCCCCATCTGCAACGCGATTGATTCCGCAGAATCATTCGCAAACTCGATCGTATACATACCGCGATCGTCCGCGGGATCAATCCAGTCGATGCTTACGCTTCGAACAATCGCCGCGAAGTTGGCGTTCTGGCAAGCCACATCAACTGTCAGAGCATCACCAGGAAATATGTCATTCGAACCCAGAAGAAAATCGTTCCAGGTCTGGTAGGTTCCACTCCACGCGGTAAGGTCAGCATCATCAAGCAGCGCCAGTGCCGCGTTTTCGCAGTCCGCTTGCGTGCGAACAGTTGGACTTTTTATCGTTCGTACAACGCTGCGGACTCCGTTGTCTGGTCCGTTTGCCGCTCCCGCGATACTCGCGCTGTTGACTACTTCCGCCACCGCCCGCCCAGATCCTCGGTAGCTTGCCACAATCGCTGTGTTCAAAGGCGGCACGTACTGCGGATAAAAATCTAGAGTGGCCGAACTTGTGACATAGCATTCCCCGCCGTCCGAGATCGATTCGACCAGTCGCGTCGTGTAAGCATCGCCCGGCAACGCAGTCCGCACGTCCGCCATCGAGATACGCGTCACGTACGTCGCTGCGATACTGCACTGCATATTCAAAGCGTCAATCAACGCGTACGCGCAGAACGCCGGAGCGTTTGTGATTACATCGTCAAAAAGAACGACTGCTGGCGCGAGAAGTGTGGTTGGATCGTTCGGGTTAATATCGTGCAATTCAAGAACTACGCGGATGTCGGCTGGCACGGTGGCGCCCCCGTATCCATGACCCGCCGGATGCAATGAAGAGTGATAAATCTCTCCCGACCGGAAGACTTCCATCGAATAGAAATATGTCGTCAAAAGATAGCGATGCCCCGCCGTCGTCGTGATCACCGGGCCGGTTGCGCTCCCGTTGACGATCGCTTGAATATTGCTTCCCGTTCCTGATGGTGTTACCTGAAATCCGGCGAGACATCCTGCAGACGACACGCTCGCGGAGTAAAGTCCACCGATAATTCCTTGCGACGGCCCGATGAAGCTCACTTCTCCGTGTTGCAGTTCGAACGCTCCACCGAGTTCGATCTGCTTCCAGAAACTCGACCGTAGTCTTTCCGTCCTGTCCGTTTCCCCCATTCACCTGCAACGTCTGTGCCACAATCGAAACAGCAGACGCCGGATCGCTAACCTTCCACGTTGCTGGATCCAGCCCCGGTCCAAGATATTGCTCGTCGATCAACGCCGCCTTGCTTTGCTGAAACGGTGTTTGCGATAAGTAAAATCGCAGGCTGAGTCCGTCTCCCACGAAGTAGTCTCGGACGTATGCTTTCGGCTCCTCCAATCCGATCAACGTCACATCGTTCACCAAAATCCTTGGCGAGTTCAGCTTCAATCCTGCCGGTGAGAAATTCGCATCACGATCGCTGATCGTGTATGAGGCCGTTCCTATTGGGGCCAGTGTGAGCGCGCCATTCATCGCACGATAACTCGCCCGAGCAGTTGATGCGATTTCGGCCGCATGGAACGTGAACGACTTTTGCGGATTCACCGCGTAAGACGCCAGAACGTCGACATCTTCGACGGCACTGGTGTCGAATCCTCCGGGCAGCAAATCCTGTACCAGTTGGCGCAGCGCCGACCCGGCACTTCGCGCCACAAACGGTGCCCGGTTCGGTAACGCCTTCTGATCTAGCAAAACTTCGTCGCTCTCCGCGGCCAGTTTGTACCGATAGACCGAACCTTGCTGTCCCCATCCCAAGTATTCATACTGCGGTGTGTCGCTTAGATATCCCGTGAAGATAAAAGTCCCATCGCCCTTGGTAAGGACTAACCGTGCTCCCTGCACTGGAACAACAAATCCCATCGAACCTCCCAGCAGACCGCACTGGAAAGTCGAAGGCTGGTTGATTGTTCGTTGCACTCGCGGCGTAACACTTGCATCGAGCATTCCCGTATAGTCAACTTCGCCACGCCCGTCCAAATTGTCGATCGTAAGTCTCATCGCGATCCTCAGATCCCCTGTGCGCCCCGTGTCCTCTGTGGTGAAAGATGTTAAAAATGTCAGAGATCATCAATAGGTAGCCGCCATAGCCGCCGGAAAATAGCTCCGGTAGCACAACACCGTCTGACTGTCATTGGTGTCGATGAACGGTAACGCTAGAAACGAAGCGTGCAGGGAAATCGACGAGAGTGGTTTTGCGATCGAAGCAAATTCTTCCCGAACAAACTTACCCGATGAAGTTGCCGCGTTACTCGCGCTCAGCCGTGGATAGTAAAAACATACGCGTCCGCCGGATTCCTCTTCGGCCACAAATAGCGCTGACCACTCCTGGAAGAATGACCCACCCTCTCGATCGACAAATGCAATCACTTGCTGCGCTGAAGCTCCAGCCCCCGGTACTCCACCCAGCAAAGGCTGAGCCAGTACAACGGATGTGGCTGTCACCTGCGCGATCCGTCCCACATTGAACGTCACTCGCCTGACGTAGTTTGCGTCTTGCTTCACTGCCGCCGGACTGCTCACATACGCCGCTGCAATCCCCGATCCCACGTATCCGATCTGCTGCTGATAGTCCATGTCCACCGCAATCAAACAACCCGCCGGAAATACATTCGCCGCGCCTGCGCCGAGAACCAACTCACTGGCTGTCGATCCCGGCAGTACCGCGACCGCTGATGCCGGAGTTCCACCGGAAGGCGCCGGAGAAACGCTCCCACTCGCCGGCGCCAGCACATTCATATGCTCCGACCCGCATGCGAGCGCCATCTGCAGTTTGCCCCATTGCAAAAAATCGAATTCCACTCGCGCATCCAGCGCGCCTCGAAACTGTGTTGCCGGCAAACTTTTCGCTCCTGATCGGACAATCTCCGTCGGCGTGTCATACCAGCGCGAGAAATTGTCCACCCATCCAAGATCCAGCCAAGGAGTTGGCGGTGCATCTAGCGGAAACATTCCACACACTCCTGGATCGAAAATAGTCGGAGCTTCCGTCGCCCGGTTCACTGGTGCGAAGTACGCCCGCATCTTTCGTGTCACTGGAACCATCGCAGCTCGTAACGGAGTCGTGCTCATGACAACGTCACCTCTGGAAAGAAATAGATCGTCATTCTCGCCTTCCGCTCCACTCGCCCATCCTGGTGGCTCTCAGCATCTTCGGTAACGCCACTCTTCATGCGCTCCGGAAACGAGACGCGCCCCCAGAATCGCCCCGAGCCTTTCCCTTCGCTGAATGCCGGCGGATTCCAAAAAACCGTCGTTCCCAGGTCCGCGCTCGGCGCTTGCGTGTAATCCCGCTTCTCCGTGCTCGGAGGTTGGCAGATACTCAGCAATTCGTCATCGAGTTGAGCCAGCAACCTACCGCGGTCCACCATGCTCTGCACCGACCCCATCGTGTAGTACGAAATCACCACGTCCATGCTCATCAGTGTGCTGCGCCCGGCGGATCCGGCGACCACATCAGTAGCACCCCACTCGAGGTAAAACGTATTCGGTTGAGGCGCTGCGGAACTTGGCGGCAGATTCTCCACCACGATGACGGCTGGAACCGTAGTCCCGTTCAATGTCACCGTCCTCGTCGGGTTCACTCCGGCCAACCTCTGCTGCAGCGCCAGAAAAAAACTGTCCTTAGCAAATTGCATAAATTTCCCCTGTGTTCCCCTGGATCCCCTGTCGTAAAGGTTTTTTCCGAGCGGAGCTTCACTCCACGGCTGTGACCAGGTAGAAGCAGACAGTACCCGCAAAGCTCTCCGGCACGACGGACTCCACATGAAAAAGCTCACCCGCATAGGTGAGCCCAAGCATCGCGCTGAACAAATCATCGGCCGACCCCATGCCGAGCGCCGGCAGTTGACTGGTGATCGCCGATGCCGGCAATGTAAATTCAACGCGCCGCCGCGGGCCAAGACTTCCCGTAGTCAATTCACGCAAGATCACCGGATAGATCACTACCTCTTGCACTCCCGGATCCACCAATCCCAGTTGCCCCGCAGCATCGCCGGCCATCGCCGTAGCTGGCAACAGCAAGGCGACCGTCTCATTCCCCACAGCCTTTAACAGAGCGTCCGCTATGCGTTGCAATCCCGCCCCACACATCCCGCCACCCATAAATCCTCCAATTCGATAGTCACGACCAGCCACTGAGAACTGAGAACTGTCTTCCTCTACGCGCCCTTCCGCGCCACATAAGGTTCCAGCAAACTCCGCACCGTGTCGTCCACGAGCGTGTCACCGAAATAATCCAGCCTCATGCGGTCGATCTTGCCCGACTTAACATTCAAAGCCGGAGTCACCTGCGCATTCTTCACAATCTGCGCGCAAGCCACTTTCACACTCGATGGGATCGACACCAGCCCTGCCGTGTAGATCACATCCACTTCGTTGAAGAACAATCCCAGCGCATTCACTGGAAACGTCAACTCTCCGCTATTTCCCCAAATGTCAACCGATGCCGGATCAATCGTCGTCCACGATCCCGGAAGCGCGAATACCAAAGCGAACTCCAGACTCATCTCTGGAAACGGCCATTCCCCGCGTCGCGGAATCCCATAACGACCTTGCAACGAAACGATCGGTGTTGTAGCGGGTGCCACGGTCGTGAGTGGTAAATAGCTCAGTCGCACTGTGTTTAACTCCGGTGGCATCTTCAATCGCTCTTCATACTGGTTCACTCCCAGCGTGGCTCGCCGGCAATGTGCGTCGATGATTGCCGATGCCGCCGTCACCCACGACGGGTCCGTCGCCGCATCCAGTCCGTACGTCAAATATTCAGTCGTATCCAAGTAATTCATGATGATGTCTCTTCCTCAGCAATCTTCTGCACAAAAGGGAGCCCCACCCTTGTCGCGTTTTTCGCGACAGGGTGGGGCTGTTGACTTCCCGAGGCGTGATCGTTGGCCAGTCGAAACGAGCACTTACCACTGATCACTTACCACTGAAGTTCCTACCGCAGCACCTTCACCTCGTAGTGCGCAAAGTTCGCGCCTTTGACGACTGGAGCGCCAAACTTCACGACTACTTGCTGTTGGCTGAGCGAGTTCGGTAGCCCAAGTTTGAACACTCGCGGATTCGGGTCCGTCAGCCAGTGATACTCGATCAGGTCCTCGCTAACGATGTAAGCCGGCAGCACTGCGCTCCCGCTCCCGATCACGCCGGTGTAACCCAGCGCCCATTCCGGGATCAGCGGTAACTCCCCGGCCTGGGTCGTTAACGCTTTCACCCGAACTCCACCAGTAATTTCAACGGTGTTCAGCACTACGTTGAACTCCGCCTTCATCTCCTGGTCGATCAGATCGAGCAGTACGGGATTGGCATAGATCGCAGTCGGACGCACTTGGTACGAAGAACTCGCTACCATCTGCGCCACTGTGCTCTTCAGTCCATCTACGATGCTCTTTCCTACTGCGACCGAGGTTGTATTGCCACCTCCCTCGATCTGCCCAACAACGCCGAA
This sequence comes from uncultured Acidobacteriota bacterium, assembly GCA_963787685.1. Lineage (GTDB taxonomy): Bacteria > Acidobacteriota > Terriglobia > Terriglobales > Acidobacteriaceae > Sulfotelmatobacter. The sequence continues at coordinate 84,797 of CAWBED010000007.1, read as the reverse complement.
ATACTGCGCAGTCGTCGGGGCACTCAGCGAAGTGTCAGTTCCGTTCCAAAGCGCAACGTCGTGCGTGCGCATCAGTCCTTCCACTGCGTCCGCCAGATCCTTCGCCTGCAGATAAGCGAACTGGCTCTGCTGTGCCGTCACTTCCAGATCGAACAGGTTGTAGTTGATCTGTGACACCAGCGCCTTCAGTGGCACCGACAGCTCAATGCGAGTTGGAGACTGCACTGTCGGAGCCATGTTGCGCGGATCGACAAACGCCTGTGCCGCCGTCGGAGATGCGATCGCCGTCTCTTCAAAGAATCTCGAAGGATGTCCGGTCGCCGGAACCTGCTTGATTCGTTGTCCAAAAGCTCCTCGTCTCCGGACGATGTCAAAAATCTCCGTCTGATACCGGTCAATCTCCACTGCGCCGGGCCCCAGATAATCCGCGGCCGCCATTAAATCCACAAATCGTCCTTGCATTTGTTCTCCTTTAGTTGTTGATTTATCCCGTTCTCGATATCCAAACATCGTGGGTGCCCAACCCTTCTCGCGTTTTGTGCGAGAGGGTGGGGATTTTGACTTCCCCTGTGTTCCTCTGTGTCCTCCGTGGTAAAAAGGTCTCGAGGAGTTGCATAAAAGCAAAAGGCGCGACCAAAGTCGCGCCATCTCCAACACCCGAAAAGTGGAAAGCTAGAAGCTAGAAGCCGTCTCTCTACTCGATCATCCCAGCTCGTGCCAGCTCAGCTTTCACCGCAATCCGCTGCTCAACGCTCAAACTCTGCAGCGTCTTGTCGAGCACTCCTTTCTCGATCTTTTCCCCGCCGGTTTCGGATCCATTCTTGGCCAGGATCGCTGACACCATCGGAGGCAGCGTCTTCCGTGCCATCCGTGCCGCTTGTGCCTTCAAGTCGGAATTCGACTTCTCCAATTCCGCCACGCGTTCCTGCAACTGTCGAGTTGCGTCGTCATTCCCTGATTCGTCAGACGCACTCTCGTCGACCGAAGCGACGATCCGATCAACTTTCGCGTTCAGTGCTTCTTGCTGCGCATCCAGTCGTCCCAACACGCGATCCAACGATTCAGCCGCTGTAGCTAGTCGATCCGCCGTCGCCATCAATTGCTGCACCATCTCTTCGTTCATTCGGTTTTCCTCCGTGTTCCTCTGTGCCCTCTGTCGTTTAGTGCTTTTCCTGCGGCGCCAACTCAATCCACGTATCCTGATAAGCAGCCTTGTGCTTCCGTAAGATTGCCGCCCCGGTAAACGTAACTCCCGTCAACGTCCATATCTTTTGTCGCCGGTCCAGTAATTTCACATTCGTTACTTCAAATGACATTCCCAGACCGCTTCCGCTCCCGCCTTCAGCTTCAGCTCGCAAGATGGCTGGGACTTTTTCTTCTTTATCTTGTTCCTGTGCCATCGCAATCAGGTTTCGAATCTCCTCCACTGCGGCCGCCAATGAAGTCCTCGATCGCCCCGCGGCAGTCTGGCCTTCGGAAATCAGCGGACGGGGCGAACTCTCCATCTTCCTCCGCCCAAGCTTGGCGACCTCGTCAACAATCTCCGGAAAATCTTTGGCATAGAGATATCCGCCTACCTCGAGATTTCTCCCAACGACATCGGCACTCGTGATCACGCCTACCTTTCGCCGCGCGTCGTGCCGGTCAAACGACGGCGCGTAATCCAATGCCATACCGATAAGTGACGGCAACGCAGCCTCTGCCGCCTTCCGCGTTAGCACCACCCGCTTTCCTCCCGACCCCGCAGGAGGTCGCTGCGAAGGCACATCCACCAACGTCAACACTCCCCGAAAATCCACTCGGTTCGGATGCCCCTCCACCTCCGGCATCTTCACCGCCATACTCTCCAGTTCAATCCTCATGTCGCTTCCATCCTTAGAATTCGCTTTCGTCTTCTCATTGCTTTGTCATCCTGAGCGAAGCGAAGGACCTCTGTATTTCGCCCGCCACCACAGTGCGGATTTTGACTTACCCGTGTTCCTCTGTGCCCTCTGCGATCAAAGGTTCTGAGGGTTTCCGGCCATCTCCCCCAACCCCCGCATCCTCCGAACCTCATTCACGGACAAGACTCCGTTCTGCAGCAGAATCTGCTGAATCTGCGCCTCTTCCAGCGGATCCGTCGTATCCAACTCCGCGAACACAAATTCGAGGTCATTCCATCCCAACCTCTTCCCAATCGCTCCCCGCGTCAGTTGTTCCGCCAGCAATCGCGCCGTCGGCACAATGGCCTGCCGGAATGCCATGTCATTCATTTCCCCCGCGGTGGAGCGGTTCACATCCCGCTCCACCCCCAGGTAAAACGGAGGAAGGTCGAAAGCGGAAGCGACGACTCGTAGCAGGAACTCTTGCCACTGCAGTCGCAAGTCTGCATCGGTGCCTCCACCGAACCTCAGCACTTCCGGTTTGCTCTCGGCCGATAGGATGGGCACTTTCCCCGTGCCCTCAATCTCGTCTTGCCACCACCGGATCAGCCGCTCGTGATGCTCCGGCGTCAAGTCCTGCAGCCACAATGCATATTGCACGACCGAATTCGAAGCCAGCCGTCCCGCATATCGATGCGCGCCCAGAAAAGCGTTGATCGTCTCGAAAGCCACCTCGAGCCGCCCCAACCCAAATGGCGTATGCGTCCGCGGGTTCAGCCGGATATAAATCAATTCGTCATCGTCCAGTTCGACCTTCGTGTTCGACTGATCGAGGACCTGCAGATACCGTTGTGAATGCGGCGACCCATCCCACTCCAGATTCATCCGGATCGAAGCTCCATCCACCGGCCACATCACGAGCGGCAGCGCCCGTGTAGGGGCGGACGCCTCGCCTGCCCCCGAGCGAAGCGAGCCTGTCGGTGAATTTTCCCCATCCCCAATTCCAACTCCATGCCACTCCGGACTAAGCTGCACCTCAATCGCCCCATACCCGCCAACAATGATGTCTTCCAGCACCTGCTCCGCCAGCGATCGGAACGAATCATCCGGGTTAGGGGCTTCAAAATTCGAAGTCAGAATCCGCACGCGCTCTGCACCATTCGGAATCGTCTCGAGCGAATATCCCTGACGCGGCTGCACTCGCCACCGCATTCCGGCAATGCGATCCTTGATGCAGTTGATCGCTCGCCGCGCGATCGGAGTCTCCGAAAACCGCCGCAAGTTGTAAGGAGTCGGTTTCGGCATCGCATCCGTCAGCGAGCCGTAAGAATTAAAGATGGACGGCAGAGCCGATGTCCGCCGCTTCTTCTCGATTTGCTTTGAGGAGTTTCCCGCAGACACTCCCGCCACCCGGCGCCATGCGCCGCGTACCGCTTCAGTAATTTTCATAATTGTTGTCTCTACCCGAACTCACATATAGACAGACGCATTCGTCCGTCAGTCGCGCTAAGCTCGACCGGTCTAGAAATAACGCGAGCTCTCAAGCCCGCGGCCAAATCTAAGAAGTTGACTTCCCCTGTGTTCCCCATACCCTCTGTGGTGAGAAGGTCTTACTGGTCCAACAAAAAAGCCCCGCCCAGGCGGAGCTCTCAATTCAATTCCCTATGTCATCCTGAGCGAAGCGAAGGATCTATGTAGTCCCTCCTGTTATCACACCCCCAACTCGATCCGCGCCGTCTCAGCAATTTCCGGCACCTCGCGCAGTCGCGCCACCCGAATCTGCTCATCCTTCATGAATGCCATCGCCGTCAGCACGTTCTTGTCGGCGATATCAAACTCGTCCTCCACCACGGCGGTGAATCTCGGCGTCTCCGTCCTTAAGATAGGCATCTTGAGCCGGCTCTTTCCAACCCTGAACGGAAATAGTTTTGTTTCGAGCCCTACGTCAACCATAGACACCGCATGAAATATCTTTAGTTCAGTTCCGGTCACGTACGCAAAGTCAAACGTGAAGTCGTCGAGCTTGTCATCAACGGGCCAAGCCGGCATATCTTTTTGCATGAAGTCCCACACTCCCGCAGTCTGGAACACATCGACCATCTGGGAACGGATCCATCTTCTTCCTGCTTGCCGTGGGGCAGACGCTTCTTCTGTCAGTTCGTCGACTTCTGGGCCCTGGACCAGTGCGGTTGCGAGCCTTCTCAGTTCGACCGCCGGATCATCAGTAACGCACTGCCATATTGGCGAAATCTGCACTGTATTCGAATACGAATCCATCATCCCGTGGAGCAGGAGCGCTCGTTGTCCTGCATCCTTCAATCGTTGCTCGATTTCTCTTCCCAGGGCTTCCAGCACGTCTACATCGATATTCGGCCCCAAAGACCTCGCCCGATGCCAGTCCTGAGTGAAATGGACGCCAGCAAAACCGCCGCCATCCCCGCCAGTTTCCGTCATGATCAGACCGATGTTCACGAATTCTTCCCGGACCACGTTCGGCACATAACGCAGCAGAAAATAATCGAATTTCTTCGGATCACTCATTCCTTCGTGCCCTCAGCATTAAAGCCGTCCTCTGTCTTCGTCTGTGCCCTCGGTGGTGAGAGATCTAAGCCTGTTCCACCCACCCCGGAAACGGTCTCCGGGCTGAAATCCGAAATGCCTCAATCAACTCCCGCACCACTCCCCGTCTTTCGATCAATGTCCGCGCGAGCTTCTCCAATTCATCCGATTCGCTCTCGTACCACTCTGGAGGAATTCCACCCACTACATCCCACACCACAGCTTCATCCATCTTCTCGATCTGCGAAAGCCACGGCTCAAACGATTCCCACCCGCGCACATTCTCGTATACCTCATTCCGCGCGTAAACCCCGCGCAGCGGATAATCCGGAAACGTCCACTCGCCCGCATTAAAGCAATATCCCTGATCGATAAACGAAGCGGTGTATTTCTTCTCCCGCGACTTCCTCCAGAACGCCGCCTGCCGCCCGTTTGCGTTCCCAGTCCACTTATCCAGAGCAAGCATCCCGGCGAACGTCTCCAGGTTCCGCACTCGATCCAACATCTCCATGGGCAGATAATCGAACACCTGCCCTTCGAGCGGACTCACCACATACCTCGATCCGAATTCCAATCCCGCCAGGCAGGGAATCGTATTGTGCGCCAGTTGAATACTCAATTCCGGCGTGTGATCTACTAGCCACGGATCGACTTGTACCACCTCGGTCACTGGAACTGGCAACCCGGACCGCTCCGCCAATCGAGTCGCCAACATCTCGTTCGCCAGCACCCGCAGATGCTGCGGATTGTTCCGAAACTTCACTACGTAAAAGTGTCCATCGGAGCAGCGCATCAAATGTCCCTGTGCTCCGCCCCGCATCCTCTTCACGTGTTGGACCGCTTCCACCAATAGCGAAATCATCCTCGAGGGTGCCCCACTCTTGTCGCGTTTTGTGCGACAGGGTGGGGATTTTGACGTCCCCTGTGTATCCCCGTGCCCTCTGTGGTGAGTTCTTTACCCGACCAGGAGCACAAAAACCGGCAATCCTACCGGATCGTCCGAGCCCCTGTCTGTGACGAATGAACATTTCCACAGCTCTCACCCCACGACCAAACTACTCATCTCCAAGCCTCTCCTCCTCACTCCGCGCCCCGCATCCTCTCGCCGCACCGCGAGCGCGATGGCCATCGCCATCACGCAATCATCGTGCGCTCCTTCCGCCGCCGCCCCATGCCCATCGGCATGGCGAACAAACGTCTTCATCTCTCCCAACAACCGCTGACTGTGAAACAAATCCGGCTGCTCTGCCAAGGCGGCCGCCAGATTCTCGATCATCGTCGGACGCGTCACCACCGACGTCAGCCACCCATCCTGTCCGTTCTGCGTAAACAGATTCTCGTAACGCAGATCCTTCAAATGCGCCAGCACGCCGAACCCGTGATTGTTCCGTTCCACTGCAATCAGCCCATTCTCATATCGCCGCCCCAACTTCACTAGCCGTCGCGCCAACTCAAACGGAGGAAAATGCCCGTGCAGTTCCGCGCACTGCAGTCCAGACTCCCGATCGATCACCTGCGCACACGCATAATCTCCCTCCGTTCCCCCGCCCGCCGCATCCACTCCAATAATGTATTGCCGATTCTTCGTCGGAGGAAGCCACATCAGCAACCGCCCGTTATCTTCCGTTTCAGTCGCCCGAGTAGACTGTGCCGAAGCCTTCAGAATCGCGTCCATCTCGAACACGCATTCCCCCGACGCCAGGAAGCACGACACCGCATCCTCCGCATACTCCTGCGCCGCCTGCCCTCGCAACAACTTCCATCGCCAGCGCCGCCACGCGATCTGCTCGTCGGTCAACCCGTGTTTCTTCACCAAATCTTTTTCTTCTTCCGTTAACTCCCCGATCCCCATCTTTACCGCGTCCGCTTTATAAGATGGCTCGTACCACCACGGAAAGAAGTGCGTCATATATCCGCTCTCCTCGGCTTTGTTCCACTCCTCGTAGAAAAGTCCCGACGCTCCGTTCGGAGTCGACTCCAGCACGATCTCTCCCTCCGGCACCACCGCTGCACGCAACGATGCCAGCGTATCCTCGGCACCGCGGGGCCAGCGGGAGACTTCCGAGCAATGCAAATTGTGGATAGTCATCCCGCGTCCCGCGTTGTCGTCCGCCGTTTCTACCCGGTACTCGCTATCGAGCCGGGGAAACACAATCTGGCGGACGTTCGAGCGCGATTTAATCAGCGCTCCTCGGCGCACTCGCGAATTGGGCAGTTTCTCCCAAAACCGGTGCACGATATTAAAGATCGCCTGTGCCGACTCGTCGCTGTGCGCCACCTGCACCGTCAACGTCCCTGGCCGCGTGATCGTCTGAATGAAAAATCGCGCCGCAATGTAAGTTGTGATTCCCAACTGCCGCGCCTTCAGCACAATGTTTCGTTTGGTGCACCTCTTCGAATATTCTTTCTGCGCCCGGTTCAGCTTGAGATAGTGCACCCCGCCCTTCTTAACGCGGATCTTCAATAATCCTTTGATCATCAAATCCCGGATCGTTTCGTCATTCGCCCTGGAATCCAGATGCGCGCCAAACTGTTCCACCAACCTCAAGTCATTCCACACAAATAAACTCCAAGCTGAATATCGAATAAAAATCCCCAACGCCAAGACCGCCGAGGGTGCCCCACCCTTGTCGCGCAGTTTGCGACAGGGCGGGACGTTGACCCCCTGAGTAACTCATGGGCTCCGGGCAACGAAAGAACGTTGCGTTAAGTACAGGTATTAGACAAGGCAGCAGACTTTGATTTCCCCTGTGTTCCTCTGTGCCCCCGGTGGTGAAAGATCTTCGGTGGTGAAAGAAGTTCGCCTCTACTTCAGCATCCCAACCGAAGCCCACCGCTCAGTTTTCCCATGCAGATGAATCTTGAGCGCAGCAGTAGCCCGATCCAGCGCGGCATTCCCAGTCCGAGCCGTCAAAGTCGAGTTGTAAGACGCCACAAACTCGTTCGCGCTTAAAGGAGCTTGCGGACCGGCGTTATAAGCCGCATGAGCAATCTGGGCACTGACCGATCCCTGACCGCTGACCCCTGATCCCTGCGCTTTCACCAGAGGCACCACCGCCGCCAGCGACTCCACTTCCGACAGCACGATCCCAATCACAGCCGTTATTTTTGCCTGCGTAGCCGCATCCTTAATATGCAGTCCCTGCAACAATCCCTGCAGATTCGCCTGCGCCGCATTAATCGCACTTTGAATCTCGTTCAAAATTCCTGGTTTCGCCGCATCATCCGCCTTCTGATAAGCCGCGATCAGCGACTGAATCAGCTGCAAATCCGCGCCTGCCTGCGCGCCGGCATTCTGAATCGTCGCCAGATCTCCCGCCGATACGCTCTTTCCTTGCATTGCCGCCACCAGCGCCACGATGTTTGACGCCGCCGGAATCAGCGCCGCCACAATCTGTTCCGCCTCACCAATCCACGACGTCGAACAAGCCGACCAAATCATGGTCATGCACAACACCACTGCCAACCCGCACCGCCCAACATGATTGCTTCTCTTCATAACGAATCCCTCCGTCTCCTCTAAATGAATTCCAAACTTTCCAAAGCGCAACTACGCCCTCCGGCGACCGATACCGCCATGGAAGAGCGAACTTCAATCGCCGTGTACGTCACATAAATGTTGTTTGTGTTTCGGCCGCCGGTGATTTCCGGCAACCAATACGAGAAGTGAATAAGATTCCCTCTGTGTTCCCCCGTGCCCTCTGTGGTGAAAGATTTTAGGTGGAGATTTTGACTTTCACCCTGCAAGCGTTACTGCAATTTCACCGGCTTCAACCCAACCGGTACGACCCCGCCAGAAATCGTATGCACCACCCCCGCGACATCCGTCCAACTCGTATATCCCGCCGCCGGCTGATTCCCCGTAGAACATCCCGAATTGCAGTTCTGGCTCATGTCCCACAGAATCTCGAACGCCGTTCCGCCTGCCGTCTTTCCCGTGCATGTGTAAACCGACCCTGCCGTCGTGCATGCATTCAATGTGGATCCCACCAGCCAGTTCGCGACCGTATCGAACGCGAGTCCTGCAATCGATCCCTGCAGCGGCCCTTGATTCGCATCCCACGTGTACCAGGCCGACAGTTGCATCGGAGGATTATTCACCGACGCGCGCAACACGTACGCAATCGCCACGTAAGCCGCCTGAATATCTTTATTCGCTGCCTGCGACGTACCGACGTATCCATTCTCATCGTCGAAAAAGAACGCGCCGGGAAGGTTGTCGTTGTCCACCTCAGTCACCGCGTTGTTGTACGCGACCATGAACTGCGTCGGATCCGAGTTCAATTCCCCTGCTCCTCGCCCGTGAAAATTGATGATGTCGAACGCCATCGCCCCGGTAACAGTCTGCGCGGACCAACTGCATCCGTTGATATTTCCAGCCGGCGCATTAATCGAAGAAGTCACAAATTCGTGCATCCACGTCAGTGCCGTTCCCACATGAAATGCCGGACTCAAGATCTTCGCTGTCGGATTGAGGCAGTGCACAATCTGCTTCATATCCCAGCCCACACGAATCAACCGTTTCAGCGCTGCGGTATTCACCGTCGTCGATGAATTTCCTCCGCCGCAAGGCACCGTCCCGCCAGCCTGGCACCAGAAGTTCGGAGAATCCGACTCATTCGGCAATTCGTAATACTGCACCGCCGTCCCATACCGGTTGGCCAGTGTGTAAATGAAATTCTGGAAATAAGCATCCGCTCCGGTTCCATCCGTGTTGATATCCGCTGGCGGCAGGCAACTCCAGTCATCCGGCGACGCGCACTGCGTCCCTCCGCCGTAGCCCGATCCTGCCGGACCAGGCAGGCACGCGCTCGGATCCCCGCTCCCGTTACACGCCGTTGCCCACTGCGGAGTTCCGCCGATCGTATAGATCACGTTCATCGGGCAAGCCGGATCCGCCACCAGCGGAGCGCCTCCCGTGTAACTCGTTCCCGATCTTCAGAACTTCATCGAGCTTGTTCCAGTTGTAAGTGCCATTCCCCGTTTCGACCTGATCCCACTTCACGCCGCTATCCCACAACCGCATTGTCGAAATCTTTGCGATCGCCCCGTTTGAATCCGTCGGGCACCACGTCGGCGGTGGAGGCGCGCCGCTGATGCTGTTCCATCCCGCCGCAAACAAGCTCGCCGGAATTCCAACTCCCACGCTCGTCGCGCTCTCCGCGAACGTCGCGCCCGAATATCCGGCCGCCGACGCGGTTACCGTCACTGTTTGCACTGTCGAAGGCAGCGTATAGGTTGTCGAAACGATCCCGCTCGCATTCGTCGTCGCCGATGGCGTCCCAAAACTCCCGCCTGCTCCGCCATCGCTAAAAGTCACGCTGACACCCGCCGTCGGATTGTCGTTCACCGTCGCCAGCACGCTCAACGATGTCGGCAGCATTGTTCCGACGTTCCCGCTTTGGCCGTTCCCCGCATTCACCGAAAGCACCTGAATGCTCGCGGTCGCACTCTCGCTGAAACTCACTGACGGATATCCCGCGCTCGTCGCGCTGATCGTGACTGTCTTCGCTGTCGCAGGCAGCGTGTACATCGTCGTCAATACGCCATTGGAATTCGTCGATCCGCTCGGCACCGTGAACGATCCGCCGGCCCCGTTGTCGCTATAGTTGATCGTGATTCCTGCCTGCGCGCTTCCATCCCGAGTCGCCCGCGCCGCCAGACCATTCTTGAGTTGCGTGCCCACCGTTCCCGTTTGATTGTTCCCCGCGTAAGCATTCAGCAGATAACTCGCCGCATCAAACTCTGCACTCACACTGCATGTGGCCGTCACATTGAAGCTGCAACTTCCCGTGCCGCTGCATCCGCATGTCCCGCTCCATCCTCCAAAGTCGTCAGTAGTGCTTTCGCTTAGCGTGACGGCCGTCCCGCTGCTGAAATTCGCCGAGCAAGCGCTCCCACAGTTGATCCCCGCCGGAGTGCTCGTCACCGTTCCCGCTCCATCTCCCGTGCTCGACACCGTAACCGCATACTGCGGTGCTGCTCCGACCGTGAAATACGAACTCGTCGGCGCGTTGGTCTCTCCGTAAGTCGAGTAGGGAACAAACACGTGCGCCCCAATCTCCCACCCGCTCCCATAGCTGTTCTGATTGATTCCGTTGATATCGACCGCATACGCCGCGCCCAGATTCTGTCCCGCATCCACAACCGGAGACCCCGCCGTCGGACGAAAATCCAACCCTCCGTTCGGCGCATAAGGTCTTCAAGGCCGGAGACTTGTAATAGAAATTTCCATCGCTCCCGCTTTCGAGCGTCCCCGCCGTCAGCCAGTTCACCAGGCTCGTATTCGTCTGAAAGGTCGCTCCGCTCGCCTGCAGATCGGCTGATGAGATTCGCGATCTCCGTTGCGCTCAATTCACCAGTCTGGGTCGTTCCGTTGAAGTGCCAGAAGATTCCCCACGGCACTCCCCACACCATCTGCTTCCATACCAGCGCCTGCACTTTCTGACTCAACGCCGACGGCGACAGCCCCATCCACGAAGGATTCACTCCAAAGCTCGTCACGTTCTGCACATCGAATCCACTCGCATAAGTATCCTTGACTCCCAAATCTTCCTTCAGTGCCCCGCGTGCCCCGCCATACGGAACCCCCGCCGCGATCCCCTGCATCGCCGTGGTCTCATATCCACCCGGATATACATACACCGGCGTCGCAGGAAGCCCTGTCAGATTCTGAGTCATCCAGAGCCGCGACAACTTGATCTCATCTGTTGTCAGCCTCGTCACATCCAACTGCATCGCATACGCGCTGCTCTTCACATCTTGCGACGTCACGTCAGCCAGATCCTGTGCCAGCAACGCCGCCGCCGTGTAATAAGAACATCCCGTCCCGTATGGGCCCTGGCACGGAGGCGGTGGCAGTGTCGCCGTAAACTTTCCCGTGCTGTTCAGCGCTGTCATTAAGCCAAGAATTGTTCCCTGTGCCTGCCCTTGCGCCAGGTTGTAGCTCACCGTGTCGCTTGCCCCAACCACAGAAATCGTCAGCACCTGATTGCTTATGCTCAACGTCGCCGCCTTCCCCGTACCTGTGTACTGGATATTCAAGGCGTTTGTATTCGTGTAATAAGTGTGGGAGATCGAGTGCGACGTCACATCCCGTCCCGCGTTGACCCAACCCTGAAACTCCGGGATCAGCGTCTGCGCCAACGGATATCCCACCGTAATCGCCGCTCCCACCGGCACTCCCGCCGCATCGGCGATCGGTAGCACGGTGCCCTGGTAATATCCGTCCGCGCCTTGCGTCATTCCCGCGTCATCCACCGTCAACGTCACTTCTGCCGGATATCTCTGCCATGACTGCACCCACGGCGGAGTATCCGCCGCAATATTTCCTGTCCCCGCCGTCGCACCATTTCCGCTCGTCGCCAGCACATCGGTCGATCCCGCCACCGCCAAACTCGAAGCATAAAAATGGCAGAAAGAGTAGGTCACGGCTCCCGAATTGTCGACCAAAGCCCCGTCTCGATTTCCATAGGCCTTATCGTTCACCATCGTGATCGCCGACGCCGCCCCGTCCACTCGAAAGCCGTCATAATTGAGGTGAGCCTCCGAGTTGTAGATCTTGATGTCTCCCGGCGGCGCGCTCGTATTCACATAAAACCCCAGCGGCTGCGTGCCCTGCGGAATCATCGAGTCCGCTTCCATATTCGCGAACACCAGATGATCGCTCGCTCCCTGTACATAAATGCCGTACTGATCGAACCAATTCACAAGCAAGTGTTGGAACGTCAGCCAGGATTTTCCATTCACGTTGATGACCGCAGCGTTGCTCAAAGCCATCGGCACAATCGCTCCCGAGTAATAGGTCGACGGATTTCCGACCGAGTACACATACAAGTACCCGTTCGCCAGGTAGAAATCCCACTGTGCCGTCAGGTTCGCCGACGATGCCCCAACCTTCTGCCCCCAGATCGATCCAAACAAACAAAAGTTAATCGCGCTGAAAGTCGAAGGCAGCGGCGCCTTCCATGCATTTCCCGTGACCAGCACCCATGCCGATGACGGCACCGCGTAATATCCCGTCAGGTTCGGGGCCGCTCCCGTTCCGTAAGCGTCAAACGAGATCGGACTCGTCTGCGTCCCCGAAGCGCTCGGCACCAGGCTCTCATTCCAAACATCCCCGCGCCGCAACAACACCGAATCCCCCGGCTGCAACGTCGCCGCATTCACTTTCGCCAGAGTCTTCCACGGCGCAGAAAGAGAGGTTCCACTATTCGCATCGCCGCCCATGCTGGAGCTAACGTAATAAGTAGTCCCCCATGCAATCCCACACCACAAAAACCCCAAGAGTCCAACAATCACTCTCAATGTCATCCTGAGCGCAACAGCATGATTCGCACGGCGAATCATGCTGCGGAGTCGAAGGACCCCGTGCTCGACTACGCCACCACCGGCTTGGATAGGAATTCTCACTGCGCATTTCTCCAATTCGTAGTTGCCAACAAAAAAGGCCACCATGAAATTGGTGACCTCGTCGACGTGATGGAGCACCACCGCCCTAAGCCGCTCCGCTCTACCCTGTGCCCCTCTGTGTCCCCTGTGGTGAAAAGCTCTCCCGTCCAACAAAAACGGCAGCCGTTAGACGGGTGACCTCGTCGTCGTTGATGCAAGTAGCTCTGCCCTAAGCAGCGCCGGCCGTACCCTGTGTCCCTCTGTGCCCTCTGTGTTGAAAGCCTTTTGGTCCAATAAAAAGAGGCCACCGTTGTAGGTGACCTCGACCCCGAATCCGCCGCGCCTCGCTAATAAATCAAAGCCGCCGGCACACATGCCGTTGACGACGGACTATCCCCCGGCACCGCAATACTCGCCGGCAACATCCCGCCCGTGCGCGGCGTAATGCTGAATCCCCCAGATCCCTGCGTGCTCCCGCAAGTCCCAGTTCCTCCGGCCTCGCCTTTATAAAACGTGACCGCAGGTTCCGCTCGGGCTCGCCAGTGTTGGAGGCGCAGTCGTCAGGCTGCTGTAATACGCCAGATAATATTTCCCCGGCGCTAGCAACGTGCTCCCTTGCTGCCACGAGATTGTCGTCGGTCCCAACTACTGCCGCAAAAGCGCTCCCATGCAAGCTGCCACCGCTGACATTCACCACCAGCGTGCCCGCGCTGTTATACAAGCCAAGGTCGTAGTTGTTGTTCGCCGTGTTATCCGCGTTCGATCCCACCGTGTACATGATCTTCGACGTCATCACCGGCGTCGTCACCATGATGCCCCACAGCAACACTTTGTTCGCCGCCGACGAAGGAACCACGCCCACGTTCCCCTGTACCGGCTCCGTCACGAATGCCGTCGCATACCCATTCGCCGGAGCTTCCATCACCGCTCTCATCCCATACGTTCCAGCGACACTGTTGGTCGACTCCACTCTTCCCAGCACTTGCACTCCAACAGGACGCGTAGCGCCCGCATCGTGACAATCGCCCGCCGTCGAACTACTCGCCGTCACAAAGTCTCCGCTCACTGTCGGCCCATCAAACGAGCAAGGAACATATCCGCGATACGTGATCACTGCATTCCCGCTCGTCCCCGATCCGTTACTCACGATCCCCAGCACTCCATCCGTACTCGAGGTTGCCGCCTTCACCGCGCACGCCGGACTCGCCCCGTTGTATACAGCCAGCAGGTTCAGTGCAGTTCCAGCCGTCCCGTCATTGCACAACTCAAAGTTCTCCCGCCCTTGTGTAAGCGTGTCGAACGACGTCGCTACATAAATCGTCCGCGGCACGAGTGGTGACGGCGTCAACACCCCAATATCGAATGCGTTGTTGTTGAAAGGTTTGAAGGCGCTTGCCGTATCGATCGCCCACCGGATCCCCGACCCAATCCAGAATCCCATTCCATGTTGCTGTCCAGTCCCCGCATTCTCGTTTCGCACCACGAAGTAATTGTCCGCAGTATCCCATCCCAGCCCGGTGCGCTCGTAATTCGACGCATTCGTATACGTCCCGTATACATGCAGCCCCTGCGGAGTCGTCCCGCTATACTCGCCCAGGTCATTCGCATCTTCCTGGAACAAGTTTGAAAAATACGAGCTCGTCGCTGCTGTCGCGACCTTCTGCGGAGTTCCTCCATTCGCGGACACGTAAAAATTCCCATCGTTCGATATTCCCAGTGACGAAGTCCCCGTCCCCGCAGCCGCCATCGCTGTTCCCGGAATCGGCGAACTCACCATCCACGGCCCTGCCACTTGCAACTGTCCATTCACCGTCAAATTCCCGCTGAATGTTCCGCTGCTCGCCGCGATCCCGCCGCTGCCCGCATAGTTCAGCGTCGTGCCGTTATCCGTCAACGCGCCATCGCCGCTCACCGCCGTGCCGCTTCCCGAATACATCGCAACCTGCGTCGCGTTTCCGCTGTTCACCGTGCCTGATCCGCCTCCGCTCCCGCTTCCGCAATCCGACCCGGTCCCTGAAATCACTCCCGCCGAACTCGCGTGCAGGCATTGCGATCCCGTCCCCGTGATTGGCAGAGTCACAGTCCCGCCGTTTACCGTCAGATTTCCATTCACCGTCACCGGAACATTGAACGCCTTCGCCGCCGCTGTCAGTCGTTCCAGAAAATTAGTCCCGTTGGGACTCGTATTGATATACGACGAAATCGAAGTCGGAGCACCCATCGCCAGCCCAACATTTCCATAGCTCACACTCCCCGAATCCGTTCCCAGGTAAGTGTCCGCCGCATCCTGTGCCGGACGATTCCCGGGAGTCGCCAACGTCTTTGCCGGATTCGAGTCCACCAGCGTGATAATCTCCCCGCTGTTGATCGATCCACTCTGTGAGCTGGTGAAGTTCAGCCGTCCCTTCAAATTCGCGGCAGCCGTTCCCGTCGTGATCCCGTATTGCAAGACAGTCGCGCTCGGCATCGAATTGTTTCCGTTCGAATTTCCCGCCAGGCACGAAAGCCACTCGTTTCCGTTGACGTTGCTGCATCGCTGCGAGAACACCTGCGGCGACATCAATCCCGCCTCCGTCGTGATCGGAGACAGCGGCGTTACGACCGTGTTGTCATCCAGAAATGTCGGCGATGCTGCGAAATTCTGCGAGTCTCCTGCATTTAATGTGACGATCCCTCCCGGAAGCCAAAACATTCCCGGCAGATAACTCGGCGCCGCCACCGCATAGCTATTGGTGCTCAAGCTCGCCGTATCCGTGAACGAACATAGTGCCGACGCGCACTGTGCCACCGCTGTCGCCACCGATCCGCACGCGGTCGCCGACCCTCCTCCGCATCCACCTGTGTATGGCGCAATCGCCGCATTCCCCGCGCCCGAATAGCGCACCACGTCGTAAGTCACTGTTCCCGTCCCTTGCACCCGTGGCCACGAAACCACAATGCTTCCCGACGGACTTGCGCTGTCCACGAGCGCATATCCTGCAGTCAGGCATTTCGAAACTCCCTCGCTCGTGTCGTGCACCACAAAGCAATAGTTGTATCGAGTCGTCTGATTTCCTGAAGCCGCGAATTGCGGCAACTGGCCAACAGGGAACTCTCCCCCATGAATCGAATTACCCCCGCCGTTGTTGACCAAGCCGGCCATCCCCTGCTTGCCGCCTCCCGGATAAAGAGGATTCGTGCACCCGCCGACTTCTTCATACACGTCGTCGAACTCTCCGCCTCCATATCCTCCGCGTAGAGTTCCGTCATACACGCCCCACTGCCGGAATCCCTGGATCACCGAGTTCTGAATCCTCAGCGTATTTCCCGCCCAGTCCGTCACTCCATTGCCGCCGCATTGCAGGCTCAGATTCAGATGGCTCAGCCACGCTACCGATGCGTTTACCGAGAACGGCCCCGGAAAATAAATCGACTGTCCGCAATAATTAGTCGTGCAATTCGGACCTTCATCCAGATTCATCGTGTCTAGCTTGAACGCCTGATCGTTGTCCACCACGATGTGGTTCTGCCAGCTTCCCCACGAAGCGAACGACGTTTTATCCGCCATGTGCAGATCGTGCAGCGAGCTCGCGGTCGCATCGTCTTCAATCGCTGCATCTTCCAGCGATGCAAATCCCGCGCTCGCCTGCGACGGAATCGTTGTGAATCCTCCGCAGTTCGGATCCGCGTACGTGAATTGCGTCGCCGAAGCGCCCGTCACCAGATGAATACCGTAATAATGGGGATTGAACGTCCAATTAATGTCGACGTAATCTCCCGCCTGCACCGCCCCCACGCCGCTATTGTTGAGGCTGATCGTGGACACGTTCGATGCGCACGCCGTATTCGTAATCGGGATTCCGTCGAAACTGTTTCCCGCCGCGAACCGAATTCCGCTTACCTCGATGCTCGCGAAATCATTCACATTTACGCGATCCCCAAGAAACAGGCATGCAGACCTGGTTTTGCAGAGCAACGTCGGCTTTCCCTCGCCGCGCAGCGAGCTCTTGTTGCTCTGTATATAGACCGTGGAATAAATCGGCAGCGCACTGGCATTCGCACCCGTCGGAGGAATCACAACCGCCGCACCCGGACTCCCGGCGTCATTCAAAACTTCTTGCAAGCCCGAAGTCGAAGATCCAACCGTATATCCCGCTGCATGGCTGCCCGCAGTCGTCACGACGATCGTTCCCGTGGTTGCGCCGCCCACGCAAGTCCCGCCACTTACCAGCGCCGTTTCGGCAGTTCCCGTCGCCGCAACGTAAACGTAATAAGGACGATTCGCATTGTTGCTGGTATCAATTCCCATCGGACACGGGGTCAAATGGATCGTGTTGCTCCCCGCCGTTGCCAGGCTGTCCGTCGGCGATTGCACCCAGTTCCAACTCGGCGTCAGATATCGCACGTTCGCCAGATTGTTCGTCGAAAATTGAGTTCCCTCCGGCTGCGCGACATTCTGACTCGCCGCCGGCGTCGTCGAAACGTTTCCCGATCCGCCTCCGCTCCCGCACGCGCCCCACGTCCCATTTCCCAACAGACAACTTCCAGCCGTTGCGGTCCCGCTACCCAACTCACTCGCAGGCACGAGTCCCGAAATCAAATCCGCTTTGCCAGCCAGTCCAAAATCCACATAGCCCTTCGTTACGGCCTGCATGGGCGCTACCGGACTTGCCGGCAGCGTGATTGGCCCCGTCATCGTGCCTCCCGCAGTCGGCAGATAATTTCCCGCCCCCACATTCGTCAGGCTCTGATCGACATATCCCTTCGTCGCGAGATCCGTCGCGTTCGTCGGCGCAGGCACATTCGGAGAACTCGCAAAAGTTTTTGCTCCGCTGATCGTCTCCGATCCATTGAGATGAACCACCGCGCTGTCATCGGCCTTCGTCGCCAACTCCGAATTCACGTACTGGATCGAGACGGGTTGCGCCGCGAGCCCCGATCCCGGCGTCATCCGCACCGCCGCCAGGTTCGCTGGGGAGGTTGTCGGCACCACCCAACTTTCCGTTTTCACCTCGCCGGCTCCAAGCTGGTAGACGACGCTGTAATAAACTCCCGCCGGAGTCGCGCCCGCATTTGGCACCAACGCGACGCTGAGCGCACCGCCTGCACCCAGCGTCACATTGGTCGTCCCCGCCGCCACCGCCATCCCGCCGGCCGTCTCAAACGCGGGCCACGAAATAATCAAGCTCCCTTGCCCAGGTGTTCCGTCTGCCATAAAAATGGAATCCGAAACGACCGTCGTCGCCGGAGAATTCTGCGGAGTGCCTCCGCGAGCCGGGAGCCCGAAACCTGCCGCCGTGATCACCACCGCGAACAGCCAATAAAAAAGCCGCCCCATAGGGCGGCGGACCGCGTGACGCATAAATTATTCCTCCAAAATTTCTACTCTGTCAGATGTCGTGCGACGGGGTGATGATTTTGACGTCCTCTGTGTCCCTCAGTGCCCCCTGTGGTGAGTTTTGTTATTTGTTAAAAACCCTTACCGAATCGGGGGTCCCACTTCCGGCCGAATTTGCCGGAAGTGGGGGTTTCGGGTGATGTTGACTCACCTGGTATAACTCCGTGCCCTCCGTGGTGAGAACTAAGTCGCTCTCAATCCCCGACTCTCTCCGCCAGAAATCTCTCCACACTCTCCACATACACCTCAGCGAAATCGGCCACCGGACGCTTCCCCTCAATCAACTGCATCGCATCTTCCAATTCCCATCCCATCGCCCCTAGCAACGCCAACGTCATCATTGGGGCCCGATGCACCCCCGCCGCGCAATGAATAAAGACCTTGGTCTCCGGCGACTCCAGTGCTCGCAGCGCAAAGTCCACTCCACGCCGGAACAGCCGCGCCGGCTTCAGTTCGAAATCATCATCCGTCGGATTCCACAGCACCTCGACCGCATACCCAGCTGCGAGCGGCGTGTCATCAAACTCGATCTGCATGTCGATGACGTGCGTGATCCCCATCTTGGCGACCACCGCCATGTTGTCCGACGTCCATATGCCGCCCCCCACCGCGATCCGCTCCGTCACCCAGGTAATGTCCATCCCTCTCCGGTATACCTTCTTTTGTCGAAGTGTGGGTTCCCCATCCAGATCGCGTTTCCACGAAAGAGCCCGCGCCGAGCGCAATCGAAGCGATGGCGCCGCCGACTTCCCATGAACCCAAATCGCAACCCGCTCTTCTCGCCTCATTCTACGGTATCTCTCCGGCTCAAAAGCTTTAGGTCTGCACGATGTTTTGACGTTCCCTGTGCTCCTCAGTGTCCCCTGTGTTGAAAGGTCTTTAGATTTCTGTCAAGAACCCAACCGAACCAGGGTGGCGATGTTGATCTCGTATACCCCTCCACTCACACAACCGGAGCTTCCTCGCTCTCCTAATCGCGGATCTCGAGAGTTACCTCTTCACCAGGATTGGAGGTTTTGACTTACCCCTGTGCTCCTCAGTGTCCTCTGTGTTGAAAGGTCTTTAGATTTTCTTGAAGAACCCAACCGAACCAGGGCGGGGATGTTGATCTCGTAATGGCCTCCACTCACCCAACAGAAACTTCCTGCGCTCTCTTTATCGCGAAGCTCGACACTTTCATCCCCGGCGGAAGCCTGCTTCTCTTCCGTCGTCTTCTCTGCAATCTCTGAAGGCTCTTCGCATTCTTTCTCGTATTCGTCCGCCGCCACCGGGGTCAACGGAATCTGTAGCCGCCGCAACAGTGTTTGCGCCAAGCTCTCTTCCTCTGTCGTCGTCTGACTTCCATCCGTCGCCTGCGGAAAAATGTTCGCCATCTCAAGCAAGTACTTCAGCGGTGCTAGCTGTCCGGTTTCGCCCTGACTGATCACCGCCTTCGTCATCTTTGTCGCGTGCGTCCCTACGAGCTTGGAGAGCCCTTTCCGCACTTCCGCGGGATTCATTTCCTTCTTCGTCCGCGGCGCCCCTTTTTTCTTCGGCGCAGCCGCAGTTTTCTTGATCACCGCTTTCCTCTTCTTCGCTTTTTTCCTCATCATTGCCCCATGACCCGTATCCCTTATGAATTCTTAGAGAGATTCCTCCCAAAAAACGAAGGCGCGCCATTTCGGGCGCGCCCTCTACAGGAGATTTCTTTTTTCTCACTCTCTATATTCAGAATAGCAAATTGACTAAGGTCAACCGGAAAAATTCCGAAAATTATTTTTGCCATCTTACCAAGCACTTACAAAGAATTGTGATTTCAAACCCCCTTGACAAGATTTTTCCCAATTCAAATCACCTCGCCAACAATCCCACATCGAATAAAATCTCCGTGAACAGATCCAATACAATCGGAACATACGTTCGAACCGTCCTCTCCGTGCACCCAAGCAGTCTTCCCGTCGCTTCCTGATCGTGCTCCTGCAAAATGTGTCGGGCGATGAGCTGTCTCGAGAATTCATCCAGCTTCTCCAAACACTTTTCCATGTCGTGTACGAAGATCACTCGATCTTCAAACGTGACCACGGTGTACGATGTCACCTTCGCTCGGAAGAATTCTCTGCCCAACAGCGAAGGCAGCCTTCCCGTCTCGATCGAATACTGCAAATACCTCCGCAACATCGTCACGACTCTCGCCCGGTATATCCGCCGCACCCGCTCGTTCTCGTAGTCGCAATCGTTCTCCAACCGTGTCGCGTACTCTGCGACAACCTCGACTTCCGGATTTTGATCTTCCTGCACATCTTCCGATTTCTCCGGGTGCCCCGTCCTTGTCTCTGCGCTTTTTGCAGAGACAAGGCGGGGATTTTGATCTCCAGAAAGTTCTTCCGACTCATCTGCTTCCGCTGCGAGCCATTCCACAGTGTCCCTCACGCGACACCTCCCGCAGCTTCCAGATCCGAAACATCCTGCTCCGGGCGATCGACCCCAACTTCGTTGACCACACTTCGCGTCCGCAC
Organism: uncultured Acidobacteriota bacterium; assembly: GCA_963787685.1. Classification (GTDB taxonomy): domain Bacteria; phylum Acidobacteriota; class Terriglobia; order Terriglobales; family Acidobacteriaceae; genus Sulfotelmatobacter. The sequence goes on along the minus strand of CAWBED010000007.1, from coordinate 64,113 downwards.
TGGCAGCTTCAGTCTTCCCGCTCCCTTCTTCAGGATCGGCAAGTCGGCAATCTCCGGTTCACAGTTGTTGCAATAGACTCCGCCTCCTCCTTCCCGCACCCACAACCCTCCACACCGCTCGCAATACTTCAACTCGACTCGCACTTCGCCACTCTTAAGATTGCGTTTCATGACTTCCTCCGTCTTAGTTTGAAATAAAGTTTGAAATAAATTTCCCCGGGGTGCCCCACGCTTGTCGCATTTTCTGCGACGGGCGGGGACTTTGACTTCCTGTCGTTCGTCAATGAACTACCCGGGTGCCCCATTTCCGGCCCGGTTTTGCCGGAAGTGGGGATTTTGATTTCCTCAAGCAGATCCGCAACCGCGCCGGAAATTTTGACTTCCCCGGAAAACGAAAAAGCCCTGCGCCGATCCCCGTCAAACAAATACGGGAACCGAACGCAGGGCTCGTTTCTCTTACGATGACCTGCTTGGGCTATTTAGTTTTTATGATTTCTGACAACCTGGTCCGTTGACTGATCTTGCCGCGACTCCTCCACTTCTATAGTTTTTGCGCGATCTCGTCGTCTACGCCCGCACTTTCCTGGCGCCGGAAATACCCTTCCTCGTAGCCCGACTTCAATACGCGCCCATTCTGCATCACCACGCTCACTTTTCCGGTGAAACGCAGCGACAACAGCAGCCGCTCCATCGACGCCGACAGCACTTCGGCCGACTTTACCTTCCGCCGAAACTCCCCGAAGTTCCTCTCCTCGTTCATGTTACCGGTCTGGTTCGTGGTGTCGTCTCTCATAGAGCGATTTGGCCCCTAGGATGTCGCGATCCTATAGCTGTGAATTTTCTCAGTCAAGGTTGGATGGACGTTGATCGCCTGTGGAAAACTTTCCGCACCCGGCGACCCCTGATAAACCGGTGCTATACTCCGCCTAATGAAGTTCAAAATCCTGCAAGATAACCTCCGTAAAATCCTGTGGGAACGGATCGAAGCAGGCGAACTAACCGGACTTCGCCTCGCCGAGCAAACTGGATTCAAACAGGCCCATATCTCTAATTTCCTCAACCGCAAACGCGGCCTCAGCATCGAGGGCATGGACAAAGTCCTTTCCGTTCAACATCTTTCCGTCCTCGACCTGCTCGATCCCGCTGAGGTCAACAAACGCGCTTCGATCCTGCCCCCCAGCGGCGATGACTTCGAAAACATCCTGCTCACCGACCCCGCCACTGCCGCCACCCACCCCCTCATCACCGCCTCGCAGGTGATCGAGATCCTCAAGTTCAAGAAGACCTTCCTCCGCAAGCTCAAGGCTGAAACCGAGGGCGACCGTTCTGCCTGGCACCGCTTTGTTCTGATCCGGCTCGATCCCAAGGAAGCCGTTCCCATGGTCCCTCGCCTTACGCCCGGAGCCACGCTCCTGATCGACCGCCATTACAACTCACTCAAGCCATATCGCAAAGGCGAATTCAATATGTACGCTGTTCTGAAAAGCGATACTTGCGCGGTCCGATACGTCGAAGCGGCAGGAAACCAGCTCATTCTCCGCCCCCACAACCAATCCTCCCCGATCGAAGTCCTGCCCATAGCCGAAGGCAAAACCGCCTCCGACTACCTGGTAGGCCGCATCTGCCAAGTAAGCTCCGAAGCCTAAGCAATCGAGAGAGTGTGATGAGGGATGCCCCACCTCCGGCCGCTTTTGCCGGAAGTGGGGATTTTTGGATTTTGACCGAACGAACAATCTCTAAAATGAATCCCGAGAGCTTCGTATCAGGGCACGGATTTATCCGTGCCGAAAAGCAGCGGAAAAACGAACCGGCTTTAGCCGCTGCCCTGAGCGAAGTCGAAGCGCTGGGGATTTTGACTTTCTTTGCAGCGAGCACGACTCCGAACCGGGTGCCCCACTTCCGGACGCTTTTGCCGGAAGTGGGGATTTTGATCTTTAGATCTGGGCGAAGTCCGAGAGCCTCGTATCAGGGCACGGATTTATCCGTGCCGAAAAAGCAGCGGAAAAACGAACTGGCTTTAGCCGCTGCCCTGAGCGAAGTCGAAGCGCTGGGGGTTTTGACTTTTTCTATGCAGCTATCACGACTCCGAACCGGGTGCCCCATTTCCGGCCGCTTTGCGGGAAGTGGGGGGGGATCTTTTGATCTGGGCGAAGCCCGAGAGCCTCGTATCAGGGCACGGATTTATCCGTGCCGAAAAAGCCGCGGAAAAACGAATCGGCTTCAGCCGCTGCCCTGAGCGAAGTCGAAGCGCTGGGGGTTTTGACTTTTTCTATCCAGCGATCACGACTCGGAACGGGTGCCCCACTTCCGGCCGGTTCCGGAAGTGGGGCTTTTACCGAACCTCAACCTAGAAACTAACTTTAGCCGCTAACTGAACCTGTCTCGGACCTACCGGTGACATCCGTGGAATAATCCCAAAGCTCGGATCCCCCACGTTCAGCGTGCTGTCCCCGTATGGTCCCGGAGTGCCCAGGCTGAACAATGGATGGTTGAAAGCATTCTGCGCTTCCAGTCGCAACTCCAACCGGATCCCTTCATGCACGTTCGATAGCACAAACTGCTTGCTCACCGACAAGTCGCTCGTGAAAGTGAGCGGCGTGCGTACCGATGCGATCGTCCGCGGCATATTGCCAAGAGTGAACGGACTTGGTTGTTGGAAGACGGTGTTGTCGACGAAGAACTGATCTTGCCAATCCGTTCCATAATTGCGCCGCGGCGTTCCGACTAGATTCGGACGCTGCGATCCGTACGTCGGGATTGGTGTGCCGCCGTTAGAAACCGTTACCGCCAGCGGACGTCCGTCCGAGATCAACCAGATCCCGTTCGTTTTCCATCCACCGATCACTGCCTCCAGCACTCGCGGCATGTTGCCGAGCAGCGCCTTGCCCCGCCCAATCGGCAGATCATAGCTATAGCTGAACTTCAACACTGATGGCGTATCGAACGTCGACAAGCTCCGCTCCAGATATGGCTTATTGGGATCCTGCAAACTCGTGAAGCTTCCCAGCCACGTCACGTTGTCGTCGCCAACCGACGAGTCGTCGATCGACTTCGACCACGTGTAGTTGATCAGGAACTCCAGCCCGTTGCTGAAATGCTTGTTCGCCTGAAGCTGCAGTCCGTGATAAATCGAACTCGCAGCCATCTGTACGTCGGTCGTCACACTGTTGAATTGCGGATATGGAGTTTCCAGTTGATATCCCGGCACCGAACTCGACATGCTGCTGTTGGGATCGGTAATGAGCCCATAGAACGGATTGCACGTCGGCGTGCAGCCCGGCGGATTCGTGTACAGCGTGTTCAACGCGTTCATCTGCGGCGAAGTCGGGCCGTAGCTCTCCACCTGCGGACCCAGGATGTCCAACTGGTTCAATCCACTGAAAGGAAGATGAGTGCCTTTCTTTCCCAGGTACTCAACATCGAAAACCACGTTCCACGGCATCTGCCGTTCGATTCCCAGGCTCCAGCTCTGCTCGTACGGAGTCAGATTCGCGGCATGCGTGCGCAACGGGCCATTGGCGCCAAAGCCCACGTCATTCATCAATCCAAGAGAATTTCCCGGAGGCTGAATCAATCCGTTGGGAAATGGATTGCTCAGGTGCAAATAAGGCGTCGCGCCGTCGTTGTTGTACGTCGTGATCATGTTGGTGTATTCGTCGAAGCCTTGTCCGCCGTAGGGCACAACGCCGCTCGCGCCCGATCGCGACTGGCCGTAATAAATTCCGTAGCCTCCACGCACTACCATCTTCGGCGCGAACTGGTAGGCGAAGCCGAAGCGTGGCTGAATGTTGCTCCAATCCGTCACGTAATTGGTGCGGGTGTTGGAGTTGGCAAAAACCTCGCCGCCCAGAAGCGGACGCGTGACCGCCGCGCCCGTGATCGGATCGTTGTAGGAAATGCTTCCCCCATTCAACGGGCTGACCGCATTCGGATCGAACCAGTTCTGCCGGTTGAAGCGATCGGTGCGGGGCAGGGAGACGTCATAGCGCAATCCTAGATTCAGCGTCAGGTTATGCGTCACCTTCCAGTTGTCCTGGACAAATGCCGCGTACTGATAATTTTCCGTTGCCGGCTGAAACTGAATTTCATAGAAGCCGCTCTGTACCTGTCCAAGCATGAAGCTGGCCATGTCGTCTCCGCCGGCCACCGTTCCATCGGCGCATTGCGACGCAATCCCGACCGACGGACAAACCGACGTGCCCCGGTTATCAAAATTGAAGTAGCCCAGAGGCGCGTTCGTCTGAATGTAATTCTGCTGGTGCAACCGCCCTTCGCCTCCGAACTTCAGTTCGTGAGCACCGTGGACCTTGCTGAGGATCCCCCCAATCTGTCCGGTAAGTTGTCCTTGCTTGTAGTTGCCGTACGGATCGTTCCCGGCATTCGGAAACCCTGCTGGCGCGTAATCGTTGATGAACATCGCCGGGACGCCATTGAAGCCATTCGCCTTTAAATAGGACGGAAACCCGAGCGCGCCCAGCGGATCAGAATTCAGGCTCGAATTGTAGGCAAAAATCAGCGTCGCGCCGCGCGTGATGCCAAACGTCGTCGTCAACAGCAATGTGGGATTGAACGTATACGTGTCATTGATCGAGAAGATGTGCGCGGTGCCCTTATTGGCTCCGCTGCCGCAGGGGTCAATGAGGGTCTTGAAGCAATCAAAAGGAGTAGTGGAGTTCCTGTCCTGTGAGTACTTCGCGCTCAGCAAATTCTTTTCGTTGAACCGGTGATCGATTCTCAGATCGAATTGGTCATTCGAGTAAGGAGTCGCTCCGGACGCGATCCAGTTGTTGTAAGGCGTGGCACCCGCCATGTTCGGCGTCGGCAGCGGATACAGGCTCATCACCTTCAACGCCACGGGGTCGATCAGGTTTCCCGCCACACCCGGCGCAGGCTGAAGATTCGCCGGAAGGTTCGGATTGCCGGGACTTATGTACTGGTCGACGCGGTTAAAGGGAATCGCAGCCGTGCGGTCGGGCCCGCCGTTGTTCGGATCGTACGTGCCGGAATAAGGATCCCAAAGCTGTCCCGCGTTCAGTTGATTGCCGGAGCTGTCGGTGCAAATGCCGGAGGCATTGAACGAGCCGCCTTGCGCCCCGCACAACTCGCTAAAATTTCCAGTGCGCTCTGCCGCGCTGGGCACGCCCGCCCGATAGGTCTGCATGTTGCTGGAGCGCAGACCTTCGTAGTCGAAGAAAAAGAAAGTCTTATTCTTCCAGATGGGACCGCCAAATGTTGCGCCGAAGTCGTGCCGGTGAACCGGCGGAATCGGAATCCCGCTGCGATCGTTGAACCAGTCGTTCGCGTCCGTGATCGTGTTGCGGACAAAGTCATACGCGCTGCCATGAAATGAATTGGAGCCCGAGCGCGTGACCATGTTGAGGATCGAAGCGCCTGAGAAACCGTACTCCGCGCTGAAATTCGTTTGCTGCACTTTGAACTCTTCCACCGCTTCCGGCGAGGGAATGTAAACGGCTTGCGTGATGCCGCCATTGGGCTCGAAGTTCGTGATCGACGCGCCATCCGACAGAATGTCGGCGCTGGCCCCGCGGCTGCCGTTCGATGCGAAGTTTGTCGACCCGCAGTTGTGGCACTGATCGTCCACGTCCGTGACTCCGGGCGTTAGAAAGGTCAACTCGGTCACATTCCGGTCGATCAGTGGCAGGTCATTGATCAGCCTGCGGTCGATGACTTGCCCGGTCACCGCATCTTCGGTGGCGATCGTCGAAGTTTGCGCCTGTACCTCGACCGTCTGTGCGGCCCCGGCAATCTTCATCGTGAGATTCGCCGCTGGGTTCTCACTCACGTTCAACTTGATGTGCGTGCGTACCGTTTTCTCGAAACCTTGCGTCTCCGCTGTCACGGAATAGGTTCCAGGCGGGATCGATGCGAAAAGATACCGGCCGTCGCTGTCCGACGTGGCTGTGAACTGGTATCCCTTCTGTTCGTCGAGAAGAGTGACCTTGGCGCCTTGGATCACGGCTCCCGACGGATCCGTCAGGACGCCGCTCACGGTCCCGAAGTAGCCCTGCGCGAAAAGCATGGCCGGGAGAATCAAGGCGAGGACGAAAAGAATCTGGAATAAACCGCGTTGCGAGCTCTTGCAGATAGAAACTGACGCTTGCATCTGGCCCTCCCTCGGAGCAGCGGCGCGAATTCAGCCGCGGGCGCTCCGGCGGCGCCATCCTACGACAAAAGCATGCCGTCATTCCAGTCGCAACTGTGCGTAAGAAACGATTTAATAGATTTTCACTATTGAATGACCCAGAGTCATCGTTAAAGCGGGTGTGAGGTATGTTTTGTTAGGAGGAGTGCTTCGGGCCTAAATCGACCGTGAGGGTGCCCCACCTTGTCGCGCTTCTTGCGACCGAGCCTGCCCTGAGCGAAGTCGAAGGGGTGGGGATTTTGACGTTCGGCTAGGCTGAGTGATAAGTGAAAAGTGGCTAGTGGATGGCATTCTCGCCGACATCTAATCACCTATCACTAGCCACTACCCACTACTTCAGATCCGCCAAATCCGCTTGCAGTTGCTGCATGCTGAATCCCTGTGGTGTCGTCTTCTTTCCCGTCAGGTAGTCATTGCTCAAAATCGCATACGACTCGTCGCAATACGCTTCCCAGAACGACCATGTCATCACCTGCAACGCTCCCCAGGTCACGACCGTCACTCCGCGGACATCGTAAGCGACAACGGGTACGGCATGTCCGCCCCACGATCCTGGCTTGCCATCGCCGGTCAATCCTCCCGGAGGCACCGACCACGGCTGATGATTCTGCACCTGCGACTGCGCGCTGATCGGCAGCTGCATTCCGATGTAGCACCCGCCGAAGATGTATACCGAATCCATGACATGATTGTGGTTTGCCGGTTCCAGCGCGACGTACGCTCCAATTTTGTGTCCGGCGATTCCGCTCTGCCGCCAGTAATTCAGCACGTCAATCTCAACCGCGCCATTATCGTTCGCGCCCGTCGTCGGGTTATATCCCGTAATCGCCGAGTACGCGGCGACAATCTGCTTGTCGGTCGGAGTGAACATTTTCTTGCCGGCATTGGCTGTCCACTCCATCAGCAGATGTCCTGCAGCGGCGCAGGTGCAGTCGCCGAGTTGATCGTTGTCCATCATTCCCCACGACGCACCGACCTTGCTGGTGAGATCAAAACTTGCCGGCGCGGTCGGCAGCGTCGCCGTCAAATAAGAAGCCAGCAGCAGGGTTCGCGGATCGTGCCGCGCCGCCGACTTTCCCAGTTTTAATTTCCTCGGATCGACCTTCGTCGGATCATCCCTCATTGCCACGTTCTTGCGAGAATCCGGCAGAGACAAATCAATCTTCCTGACAGCCATGTGGAATCTCCTTTTGGCGTGAAATTATCGACCGGGGAAGTTTGAGAAGGAACGCGATCCGGGTCGCCCTCCCGTTGCGCGTTCCCTCATTGCACGGTAATGGGGGAAGGAAACTGCGAAGGGATATTAGATTGACAGGTGCTCGGGTGTGACGGCTTCGCTCAATATGTTACGAAATACGAACAAGAATATTACGGAGGGTGTCCCACTCTCACTCTTCTCGCGGTTTTGCGAGAGGGTGAGGATTTTTGACCTTCCTGGGGCATCACACTTCAGTGAATCAAAGCTCCATACACCGTTTCGCGCATCGCCCGCCGGTAGTGTCCCGACTCGATAAACGGCATCTGCAGCATCATGACGGCGTACATCTTCTCCTGCGGATCGATCCAGAAATACGTGCCCGCCGCACCCGACCAGAAAAAATCGCCCACCGAACCTGGCACCGCAGAATGTCCTTGCGCGGTTCGCACCGCGAATCCAAGCCCGAAGCTTTGCCCCATCTCCGGAATCGGTGCCATATCCTGCGTGGCCGAGAGCATCGCCACCCGCGACGCCTCCGGAGGCAATTGATCCGATGTCATCACTGCCAGCGTTTTCGGCGACAGCAGTCGGACGCCCTCCAGTTCGCCGCCATTTACCAGCATCTGGCAGAAGCGCGCATAGTCCGACGCGGTCGAAAGCATTCCGCCGCCGCCCGAAAAAAACTTCACCTTCTCTTTGGTCAGGTTCGCAACCTCGTCAAACATCGGCCGCTTTCCAGTCGCTGGATCGATTTGCGGCTCGGCGACACGTGGAGCCTGTGCGGCATTCACGTAGAAAGCGGTGTCGCGCATTCCCAGCGGCTTCGTGATGTGCTCTTCGATGAAGCGATCGAATGGCATCCCGGATACAATCTCCACGATTCGCCCGAGCACGTCGACCGACATGCCGTATTCCCAAGTCGTTCCGGGTTGGTGCGCCAACGGCAGTTTCGAAAGCTTCGTCACAAACTCCGCCAGCGTCTGGCCAGGATCAAACAAGTTGGCCTTGTTGTATTCCTGATGCACGAGCGTATTTCCAAAAGGACCGTACACCAGTCCTGAAGTATGCCGCAGCAAGTCCTGCACCGTCATGGGCCGCAGCGGCGCTTCCAGCGTGAGCGCGGGCTTTCCCGTCGCCGGATCGGTCTTCTCCACACCCACCTTCATGTCTTTAAACTCCGGCAGATACTGCGACACCGGCGCCATCACGTCGATCTGCCCTTCTTCGACGAGCATCATCACGGCGACAGTCGCGATCGGCTTGGTCATGGAATAAATGCGGAAGATTGCGTCCGCCTTCATCGGGATCTTTTTCTCGCGATCCTGATAACCGACGACCTGCCGGTAGACAATCTTTCCATTCCTTCCCACGACGAGCACGGCACCCGGGATCGCGCCCCTATCCACTTCGCCCTGAAAGAATTGCGTAACCCGCGCCAGCCGTTCCGTTGAAAATCCAGCTTCTTCCCGCGGCTTCGGCAGATCTTGCGCGAGGGCAGAGAGAACGACGCAAAGAACCACACTGCTTGCTCCGAGAGTCCGCTTCGATCTCATCGCGAATACTCCTTTCTGTAGAGCCTGAAAATTCTAAGGTGGCCTTGAATTGCAGTCGCAGCCAAGTCTCACTGTACGAACGAGAGCACGGTCGCTCCTGCGAACGGGATCGCTGAACCAACTTGCGTCAAAATTCCTGAGGTCGCATCGATCTTGAACGCCATCATGCCGTCGGACCCGGCGGTATAGAGAAAGCTTCCGGAGCTATTAGTTGTCAGTGCTCCCGCGCGAATCGCAAATGGAGATCCTGCGAGCGGAGTCAGCACGCCAGTTGTCGAGTCGATGCTGTAACCCGAAAGCGTCCCGTCTCCCACATTCGAGACGTAGAGGAAATTGTTCACCGTGGCAAGCGCTATCGGCGCGCTGCCAGTCGAGAACGGCGAGCCGGGTATCGGAGTCAGTGCTCCGCTGGGCGACGCGATCGAGAATCCCGCGACCTGACTCGTCGACTGCATCACGGTGTAGACGAATTTTCCGCTGGAGTCGGCCACAATCCCCAACTGCAGACCGCCTCCGCTTGCACCCATGGCAAACGGAGAACCTGGAACAGCCGTCAGCGCTCCTGTCGAAGAGTCGATGGTCAATGCGAAAACGCTGGCGGGAACGATGTTGTCGGTGGCGAAGAGGAATCGATTTTGCGGATCGACCGTGAGATAGAAATTTAATCCGGAGAGGAATGGCGAGCCGGGCAAGAGAGTGAGCGCGCCGGTTGCGTCGGCCTTCAGTGCATCAATCTGTCCACCTTCGGCAACATAGAGAGTCTGGGTTGCATTGTCCGTAGCAAGGCCGACTGAAAAGCTTGCCGGTCCCAGAGAGAAAGGAGATCCAGCAACGGTTGTAAGCGCCCCGGTTCCAAGATTGATCGACAAGGCGTCGATCGACGAACCTTGATTCAGGTTCGCGGAAGGATTGGACACGTATAGAAATTGATTGTTGAGCGTGGCCATTCCCAGTGACATCGAAGCGCCAGAGATGGAAGTTGGAGAACTCACTGCGCCCGTGCTGTTATCGACGGGGAAGACATAGACCTGGCCGTCGGTTCCATTAGCGTACACATATTGCGGAGCGACGCAGAGAGCGCTGCTGCCGCCACAGCAGCCATCGGCCGGGCAGACGGTTGGATTGTTCTTGCTGCCGCATGCTGCAAGCGCAGCAAACGAAGAGAGGACCAGAGACATCGTGGAGAGACGAAGGGCGCGATTTGCCATAACCTGCTCCCCGCTAGCCGCGGCACGGTGCCGGGCGAAGACGTTCACGAGAAAACATAGCACCCAGCCCGTAGGTCGGACGAAGAAAAATCACGTAGCAGCCGCGGTCACGCGGAGCGCGCCCGGGAGATTTTCGTTAGGGGCTATGCGCGCGGGGATCAGATCCAGAAGTCGCGGTGCGGCGCGCCCGGAGTGGCAGGACTCGCGCTGGCGGCGCGTCCAAGGCTGGGTTCGACGCGGTTTCGTCCAGCATCTTTCGCCTGGTACAACGCTGCGTCGGAGGCGTGCAGAACTTTCTCAATCTCGTTGGCAGCCTGTCCGGTGGCGATGCCCAGGCTCAAGGTCACCCGCACAGCTGATCCGCCGGCAACAATGTTGCAGTCCGCCACATGCACTCGCACGCGCTCGGCCAGTTCCCAGGTTTCTGTCATCCCGCAGCCCGGCGCGACGATCAGGAATTCCTCGCCTCCGTAGCGTCCTACCGCGTCATACGGGCGGACCACAGCCGCAATGCCGCTGGCGATGATTCGCAATACATCGTCGCCGGCCTGATGTCCGCGACTGTCGTTGACCTTCTTGAAGTGATCGACGTCGATCATGATCACGCCCACGGGAGCCCGATCGCGTTCGGCGCGGAGCAACTCGCGCTCCAGAATGCTAAGAATAGCCTTCCGGTTCCACAAACTCGTCAGGCCGTCCCGCGAGGCTTCGCGGCGCAATGCCTCTTTGGCCAGGATCAAACGGTTTTGCGTGACTAGCTGCCGGGCGCTCGAGCACACAAACGAAAGCAGCACCACGACCGCTGCAAGCCACAATCTCTCGCGCGCAATACGCAGCGACATGAACAGGACCAGCAGCGGATATATCAGGTAGAACAAATCGGCGTAGACGCGCTTCTCGCGGACCGGCGGCTCCAGCGGAATCTGCGGCGCCTCGATCTGCTTCCACGTGGTGGCGATGAGCAAGGGAGCGACCAGTAGAGCACTCCACAAAAGATCGAACCACTGACCGGTTTTCAAGAGCCGTCCGGGCCCGTAATAGTAGAGCGCGTCCACGCCGCCCGAGAGCGCGAGAAATGTTCCCATACGTCCGAACAAGACGCGCACGTCGCGCGAGCGCGTCACCACAGCTCGCAAGATGAACGCTACGGCAACCAGACCGTACCCGCCGAAATAGGGAATCCAAACGGAGTGCGCCAACTCAGACGGAGATTCCGCCTTGGGCAGATAAAAAAAGTAGAGGTAGGCCGCGACACAGACCAGCACTCCCTGCCCGAAGTCGAGAGCCATGAGCACGTCCAGTCTGCCGGTCTCGTGATCAGGATCGAGGAAGAGCGCCATGGCCAGCGGGACGAACCAAAAGCTGAACAGGAGATTTGTGATCCCCATGATCGCCGGATTGCCGGCGAAGTCGTTGTACAAGCCCATCGCCTGCGCGATCATCCACACCAGATAGCCGGCTGTCGCGAGGTTCCAGAAGGCGCGCGCCAGGCCTTCCGAGCGGCGGCTCGCATCCCACAAGGCGCAAATCAGCAACGCTCCGACAGAAAACTGAATCGCATCGGAAAGAAAGGGGCCAGGGCTTTGCGTCCCAAGGGTCGCAGTCACACCAATGTGCGCCAGCCATAACAGGCCGGCCGCGGTCACGATGATGCGTGTTCGCGACAAATGCGATCCTTTCGAGCAGCAATGGAAACAGATGGCCTTGCGGGGAGGACTTAACTGAACTTGCGAAACGGCCACACAACCCCGGAGCCGCACGCCCCCGGACTGGCTGACCTATCAGTATGTGACATCGTAATCACCGTTTCGAGTGCCCATAGTACCGTGACAGACGGTTACTGAGAGAGCGGAATTATTTCCAGTTCTTGAGCAACTCGGCCAGGATTTCCACAGCTTTTCCGAGGTCGGCGAGTTCGTCCGGAGCCAGACGGTTCAGGTTGGATGCGAGATCGGTGATGCGAAGTTCTCGTCCTTTTTGCAGCAGACGTGTGCCTTTTGCAGTGGCGCGAATGTGCATGCGGCGCGCGTCGTGAGGATCGTCTCTGACTTCGACCATGCGGCTGCGAGCCAAGCCAGCGACGATTCTGCTCATTGTTGGAGGCTTCACCTGTTCGGCCGCCGCCAGTTCGCCCAGTGTTTTCGGGCCTCCGAAAACCAGCACGGAGAGCGCCGAAAGACGCGCGGGACCTTCCCCGGTCTTTACGTCCTGCTTGCGCAGCCGTCGTAGCAGATGGATCGCGGTGGAATGCAGCCGGTCGGCCACGGCCAGAACCTGCGGATTTGGAGCAGACTCAGCCGGGCGCCCCATTCCAGCCGCGTCTTTTGCGGCTGGCGTGGGGACTCTCAGTTCCTTCTTGATAGCAGGCGCGCGCGGCATGGGCTTGACTTCGAGATCGCAAATATAGTTAGCTATGCTAACTAATATGAGAATGGAGGTCAAGAGTATGGCCACGAACACAACGACTCCCGACATCACCCGGCTGGGTCAGATCCAGATCCGCACTCACGACGTGGAGCGCGCCGCCGACTTCTACGAGAAAACGCTTGGGCTGAAGTTGCTCTTCAAAGCGCCGCCGGGGCTGGCTTTCTTTGATTGCAACGGTGTTCGCCTGATGCTTGACCGTCCCGAGAAGCCCGAGTTCGATCACGCGAGTTCGATCCTGTATTTTGCTGTGCCCGATATTCAAGCGGCGTACGGAAACCTGAAGGGGAAAGGGGTGCGCTTCGAAGACGAACCGCACTTGCTGGCTCGCATGCCCGATCACGATCTCTGGATGACGTTCTTTCGCGACAGCGAAGACAACCTGCTCGCGCTGATGAGCGAAGTGAAGCGATGAACAAAAGCGCTCACCACAGGGGGCACAGAGGTACACAGAGGAATGCTCTTGGTTTCCCCTGTGTTCCTCCGTGCCCCCTGTGGTGAAAGGTTCTAGGCGTCCTTTTCCATTGCCAATCACCGCAAGAGCCGCCAGAATCCTAGGCTATGAGCCGGAGATCGAAGCATCATGAGGCGCACAAACCCACGGACGGAGCGACTACAGCGTCCGACCATGCGCAAGAACATCCTTTCACCCACCGTGTAGCGCTGCCGCCGGAAAAATTCTTCCGCTGGCGCGGCGGCGAGATCACGCGCCTCGAAGCCTTTTGTGACGTCGTCTTCGGATTCGCGCTGACGTTGCTGGTGGTGTCGCTTGAAGTTCCGCACAGCTACAGCGAACTGATTGCCGACATGCGAGGGTTTGTTCCTTTTGCGATATGTTTTTCGCAACTGGTGATGATCTGGCTGACGCACTACAAATTTTCGCGGCGGTACGGGCTGGAAGATTCTTACACCGTGTTCCTGAATATGGTTCTGCTCTTTCTTGTCTTGTTGTACGTCTATCCCCTGAAATTTGTCTTCACCCTAGTCTTTTCGCAATTGACCGGAGCCGTAGCGGGAAGCGACCTCACTTTGCATCAGGCCTCGGTGATGATGGAGATCTATGCGATTGGATTCGCTTCGGTCTTTCTGTTGTTCACGCTGATGTACCTGCACGCCTACCGGCTCCGCGATACATTGGAACTGACTGCGATCGAGGCTCTCGAGACGCAGGCGTCGATGCAGTCCTGCGCGATCTTGTCGCTGATCGGATTTATTTCTCTAATGACCGCGGTGCGGAGGCCGGAATGGGCCGGCTGGCTGTTTCTGCTCATCGGCCCGGCATTGACCATTCACGGAATGATTGCCGGACGGCGCACTCGCTTGCTGACAGAAAAGGCCGGAATGAGTTGAAGAATTCCGGGCGCAAGGGCAAGCCTTCCGCGCGTCCGCCTCTGCTATCATCGCTAGCGGAGTCATCTGAGGCCGTCATGATCTTCCGCGTCATTCGTCGAATGCAGGACGAGGATGAAGACGAAGAATTCGACGACCTCCCTGTCATTTCTGGTAGAGGAGAAGGAATCATGGAAGAAGCTCCAGCCACAGGTTCGGGAGCCGCGCGGCGGAACGAAGACATCGCACTCGATTTGATGAAGTTTGTCGCCATGACCACCGGCTACGGACGCACGACGTCGACCGGTGTTGGATTTCAAGGCACCGGATCGGCCGCCAAGCCGGAAGATTTCGCCGAGAAATTGCTCGAACTCTACGGGAAATGCCTCGGCGCAGTCAGCGGCAAGAAGTAGCGTTCGTTCGGGTTCGGCGTTGCATTCATAACTAGATGTCGTCAAAACGGTGGGTCTCCGCTCTGCTGTTTGCCGCGATTGCGTTTTCGTCCGCTCATACCCAAACGAAAGCGACCGTCAAGCTATCGCCTGACACTCCCGATTTTTCCAAAGAAGCCTACGTCATTGAGCGCCTGTCCAGTCGCATCAAGCTGGAAAATGACGGCACCGGCACGCGCGAGGTAGCGGCAGAGGTGAAGGTGCTCGCCGATGCCGGCGTGAAGGCCTTCGCTGTTCTGAACTTCACCTACACCAGTGCCAACGAAGTCGTCGAGATCGATTATGTCCGCGTGCGTAAGCCCGACGGAACCGTGGTCAAAACTCCGGACTACAACATTCAGGATATGCCGGGAGAGGTCACACGCACCGCTCCGCTCTACAGTGACATTCACGAAAAGCACGTCGCAGTGAAAGGACTCGGGGTTGGCGACGTGCTCGAATATCTCGCTCGTTACCGCATCATCAAGCCTCAAGTCGCGGGTCAGTTCTGGCAGGAATATTCCTTCGCGAAAGATTCGATCGATCGTGACGAACGGGTGGAGATCAGTGTTCCGAGCGGCAAATACGTCAAGATCGTCAGCCCTGAGTTCAAGCCCGAGATTACAACCGAAGGCGACCAGAAGATCTACCACTGGACTCATTCCAACCTCATTGTGAAGCAGAAGGATCCGGGCGAGATTCCGCGGCGAATTCCGCCGAATCCTGACGTTCAAGTCACCACGTTCGCCAGCTGGGAGGATGTGGGACGGTGGTATGGCGACTTGCAAAAAGATTCGTTGCAGGTCACGCCCGCTATCCAGGCAAGGCCAATGAACTTACGAAGGGCCTGAAAACCGACGACGAAAAGATCCAGGCGATCTACCGCTTTGTGGCGCTGAAGTTTCATTACATCGGCCTGGATTTCGGCATCGGCCGCTACCAGCCCCACGCCGCCGACGACGTCCTCGACAACGGCTACGGCGACTGCAAGGACAAGCACACGCTGTTGGCGACGATGCTGCAGGCGGTTGGGATCGACGCCTGGCCGGCGCTGATTCATGCGACTCGCAAGCTGGATCCAGAAGTGCCATCGCCAGCGCAATTCAATCACGTCATCACGGTGGTGCCGCGAGGCGATAAATTTCTCTGGCTCGATACTACGCCGGAAGTTTCGCCCTACGGACTATTGCTAACGACGCTGCGCGGCAAGCAAGCGCTGGTGATTCCTGCGAGCAAACTGGCGATGCTTATGACGACACCAGCAAATCCGCCATTTCCGCAACTGCAGGAGTTCTCGATGGAGGGGAAATTGAACCCTGAAGGGACGTTCAGCGGACATGCGCAACAGTCGTATCGCGGTGATGTGGAAGTCGCTCTGCGCGCGGCGTTCCGGCAAGTGTCACAATCCCAATGGAAGGAGGCCGTGCAGCGGTTTTCCTACGGCCTGAACTTCGCTGGCGACGTCAGCAATGTGAACCTCACGCCGCCCGACGATCTGAGCAAGTCGTTCGGTCTGTCCTACGATTACGAGCGCAAAAACTACGGAGATTGGGAAAACCGCCAGATTGGTCCGCCCATGCCGCCCATGGGCATTGAGATGACCAAGGATTCAAAGAAACCGCCAGAGCCGGTACTGCTCGGCGGGTTGGGCGAAGTGGTTTACGAGACCAAAATGATACTGCCGGAGGGATACTCCGGGAGTGAGCCTCAGAACGTTGATCTGGTGCGTCCTTACGCCGAATACCATTCGGTTTACAACATCGAGAATGGAGTGTTTTCGGCGACGCGACGGCTGGTGATCAAGAAGAACGAAGTCGAACTCAGCAGTTGGGAAGACTTCCGTGACTTCGGCAAAGCGATCTCCGACGACGAGAACCGGTACGTGCGATTGAGCGGAGGGACAGGGATAAATGGAAGTCGGACAACAATCGGTGTGGACCTAGATCAAGAATTCCGCGACGCCTCGCTGGCAATGCAGAAGGGGGACAGCAGCCGGGCCCAGGAGTTGTTTGAGAAGGTTATCAGTAGAGATTCCAAATATCCGATGGCGCACCTCAACCTGGGAACCATCTTCATGATGGAGAACAGGTTGACGGAAGCAATCGCGGAATGGAACAAGGAGCAGGAAGCAAATCCGACGGACATACGCGTATTCCACGTGCCCGCTACCTATCTGACCCAGATGAACCGGCGGGACGATGCGATTCAGGCATGGCGCAAGGTCTTGAAACTCGACCCAAAGAATCACGATGCGGCGCTCAACCTAAGTAGCCTGCTGGCATCCGAGGACAAGAACACGGAAGCCGCGATGGTTCTTGAAGATGCTGTGAAAGGATCGCCGGACAGCGCGAGCCTCAACATGGCGCTTGGAGAAGTTTACGTAAAGAGCGGTCAGGCGGATAGAGGCATGCCTTTCATGGAGAAGGCAATGCAGGGGAAGGGAATCGATTCCGCTACTCTGAATGATGCAGCGTACATTCTGGCTTCGCATAACACTCACCTGGAGCAAGCGAAGGAGTTTGCCGAGAAAGCCGTCGCCGATATGGACGCGAGCTCGGTTCAAGCTGTCCAAACGAATGACGATAATCTCAGCCTCATCCTATGTACCGAGTTTTCCGCCGCTTGGGACACTCTTGGGTGGGTGTACTTCCAAATGGGGGACCTCAAACGGGCCGAAGGCTATCTCACTGCAGCTTGGTCCCTCGGTCAGAATGCAGTTTCCGGAGACCATCTGGGGCAGACCCTAGCGAAGTTGGAGAAAAAAAAGAAAGCGGCTCACATATATGAACTGGCACTGCAGGCGAGCTCCGTGCGTACGACGAAGTGGGGAGTGAATATGCAAGATCCGCCTTCCGTCTACCAAGAGAGGCATTCGCAGCTTCTCGCCCACTACGAGAAGCTGACCGGACGAAGGGCGCCGCCCATGATTTCGATTGACCGCTTACCCAATGGACAATGGACGAAGACGCCGGCTGACGAACTCCGGGACGCACGCCATGCCGTGGTGAGCAAGACCTCGGAAGTCGCGGGCGAGGCTGAGTTTGCCGTAGTGTTTGCACCGGGTAAAGTCGAGTCGGTAACGTATCGCGGCGGCGACGATCAATTGAAACCGATCACAGAAAAAGTGAAGGCCGCATCTTTCCTGATGGCGTTCCCGTCCGGAAGCGGAGCGAAGATTGTGCGTCACGTTAAGGTTACTTGCACCAGCTCGTCGGGTTGCAACGCTGAAATGCTACCGCCGGGACTCGTGACCTTTCCGAAGCGATAGTTCCCACTCTTCAAATCAAATAAGAAACCGCGCCCGTGCAGGCGCGGTTTTGATTTTGCTGCGAGCGGAGGCGCACGCGGCCAACAGGATTCTTAACGGCGTTTCTTACCCTTTTTCTTGGCAGGCTTCTTCGCTGCTTTCTTTGCTTTTTTCTTGGGCGCCTTTTTCGCTGGTTTCTTCTTCGCCGGTTTCTTTTTAGCAGCGGGCTTCTTTTTGGCCGCCGGCTTCTTCTTGGCTGGTGCCTTTTTGGCGGGCGCTTTTTTCGCCTTGGGCTTGGGCGGAGCCGGGGGCGCCGGTTTCGGGGCAGGAGGCGGCGGCATTACAGGTTCCGGCTCGATCGCTTCAGGAGCTTCCAGGCCGGGCTCTTCTTCCTCCTCTTCTTCCTCTTCGAAATCTTCTTCGAGCGACTCGCTGTATGCGCCGCTGTCGCCGAATTCTTCTTCTTCGTCACGTCCGTAGAGCGTGGGATCGTAGAACGTCATTGCTCCTCCTGTTTCGTTGGCGGCCGGGTGCGGATACTTCTCCCTGGCTGCAGGCACGACAAAATTAAAAGACCACCGGAAACTTCTGCGGGAACGGCGCCGGATTATAGCACGACGTTCGGTGCAGTCTGCAAGGACCGCAAACACAGGCTGCTCGCTATTGGGTTATCACAGCCGAGTGGGGAAAGGGAAGGGGAAAAGGGCAATATGCGTAATACGTTTTCTCCTTTCTGGAACCTCCTGGCGGTCCGCGCCAGATCCCTCGCTCCGCCTGAAAAGCGGCTCTGCTCGGGATGACGCCAACCTTCTGCTGTACGGAGAACCCCCGCCAAGTCCCTGTGTTTTCTGATGTTCCGGCCATCGCAGAATCATGGATCAAAACCGGTTGCATCTGCGTACCATAACTTAGTACCGTGCTGCTGAAGTCCCTGGCAGCTGCGAGGTGCACGTTGGCTCTGAGCGCCGTTGATTCGATTACGCCCGCCCTGGAACACACTAAGCAACAACTGTTCCGGCCTTTTCGCCTCGGCCAGTGGACGAAGCTTGCGTTTGTTGGCCTGCTGGCGGGTGAGTTGGGCGCCAACGGTTTCAGCCGCTCGAACTTTCAGCCCCCGGTGCACCCCGGGGTTGGGCCGCACCTGCCGGCGTTAGGATCTCTGGGCATCGATCATTTTCTGCTCGCCGGCATGATCGTGGCAGCGGTGGTCGCCGCATTTGCGGTCGGCATCATTCTCATGTACGTCGGCAGCGTAATGCGCTTCATTCTTTTCGACAGCGTCCTGTCAAAGGAATGCCATATCCGCTGGGAGTGGAGCCGCAGGCTGAGCGCGGGCTGGCGCTATTTTGCGTGGAAGCTGGGCTACATCCTGCTCACCGTCGCGGGGGCTATCGTGCTGGTGGGAATTCCGACTGGCATCGCGCTGGCGAATGGGTGGTTTCACCAGCCGAAGGAGCATCTTCCGGCATTCATCGCCTTCGGAGCCGTGCTTTTTCTGGTTTTTGCTGCCTTCTTTCTGGTGACCGCAGTGGTGCTCGTGCTGACCAAAGATTTTGTCATTCCACAGATGGCACTTGAAGATATCGACGTCACCGAGGGATGGCGGCGGCTGTGGGCGATGATGAAGCCGGAACAGGGAGCTTATGTCGCGTATGTCGTGATGAAGATCGTGCTCGCGTTCGTGGTGGCCATCCTGACCGGCGTCGCCACCATGATTCTGGGACTGCTGATCGCCATTCCGAGTGCCGCGCTGGGAATCCTGGCGTTTCTCACCGGAAAATCGGAAGGAATGACGTGGAATCCTCAGACGATCGCACTCGCCGTAATCGTGGTTGGCCTTCTATTGGCGGCGTTTTTCTACCTCGTTTCCCTGATCTACGTGCCGGCGATCGTCTTCTTTCCGGCGTATTCGATTTACTTCTTTGCCGGCCGTTATCCACGGCTAGGCTCGGTCCTCAACGAATTGCAGGCGCCGCAGCGGGTTGTTCCGATCGCGCGATGACCTCGGCTGCCGTTTCATCTGCAATAAAAGAGAAGAGCGCGGCTTTTAACCCGCGCTCTTTCCTCTTCCACGTGCTGGTTCGAGAGGTTCTGCCTTAGAACTTCGGCAGAACCTGCGTACCTTCCTTGCGAACCGCATCCAGAGCCGAGGGATCAAGACCCAGGGCTTGTAGGATCGTCGGCGCTACCTGCACGGTGCCCACCGACTCGCGAATAGTCTTTGGTTGCAAGGACGGGTTGGACACCAGCAGGATAACGTTGGTGTCGTCATGCGCAAAGCCGCCGTGCTCCGCCTGTTTCGCGGTGCTGCCGGAGTAGGTCACGCCGACGTTCGGAGTCACGATGATGTCGGGCGAGCGCGGGTCTTTGGTTGGGTCGTTGTAGTTAAGAGCGAGAGCAGGCCCGTAGAAAATCTGTCCGAGCCCGATGCCGGTAGTCACGGAGGGATTAGCCTCAAGGATCGCAACCGCGGCAGCCGTGTTCGACGAGCTGTTCAGCCACAGGATCGAAACGTCATCTTCCGTCGGCCCGATGCCGGTCGGGTTGTTGGTGGATTCCGAGTTGGGGATGTAACCGGCGTTCGAGAGCAGCGTCGCGGGCGAGGTGCCGTTGATGGTCTGTCCGACGTAGCGGCTGGGATCGATCGGCGATTGGCCGTGCTTGGCCGTGATGATGATCAGGGTCGAATCATAGAGTCCCTGTTTCTTTAACTCATTGACGAATGCCCCAATCGAGGCGTCGACGAACTGGAATTCGCCGAGCAGCGCCGTGCTGGGGGTAGCGGCGGCATCGAGATATCCGCCGGTCGTGCTGTTGCTGGCCTCAATCAGCTTCTGGCCCACGCTCAGGGCCTGGAAGTTCATGCCGAAGATGGTGGGAACCTGGGTCTTTCTAGTGTGGAGATGGTCCCATCCGTCGATCTCGTTGAGGATGGCATTGACCTTCAGGCTGTCGTAGCACTGGATGTTCAGGAAGCTATTGGTCCAGGCTGTCAGGTCGGCGCCCGAGTCGAGGATCGAGGCGCAGGAGAGACCGGTGGGAGTGGTAACGCCGGGAAGGCCGATCACGGAGGAGTTGATTTCCGGCGCATAGAAGTCATCGAGCGCGCTCGGTCCGATGCCGGAGGCGACGGAGGAGTAGGCCGGATGCTTGTCGGACCAGGCTGCGTATCCACCGGCGGCATGAATGACGCTGAAGATGGTGTTGGCGCGGACGAACTGCCACGGCCAGACCGGTTTGCATCCCTGAGCAGGGTCGCGATCCAGTTTCTGCGGGTCGATGGAGCGGATGCCACCGTCGGTGAGGGACGCGCCGGGCGCGCCGCCATTTACCTTGGTCTGGTCGATGTCGATGCCTTCTTCATATTCGGTGGTAAAGCCGGTTGGCGGCGCACCCGCGGTGCAGGGCCCCGGTCCATTTCCATTGCCTGTAACCACGGCTGGTCCGTCGAGGGCGCGGGAATAGGCGACGTCGTAATAGATGCCGGTCAGGGCGGGGCTACCGCCAGTGACGATCGAGGTCAGGCCCGGAAACGAGTCGGATGGCTTAGATGTGCTGGCGGCAACGTAGTTGATTCCAGTGTTACCCAGAGCGGCGATCGCCGGGCAAAAGGGCTTCCCCCCGTTGACGGTGCTGACACCTTGGGCGCAGTTCACGAAATCCACGGCATGCATGCCGTCGACACTGATGAGAAGTACGCGTTTGACTTGTCCGGATCCTTGGGCGAACGCCGAGGACGCCAACAGTAAAGCGAGCGCCGAAACGCCCACACTGAGGCTTCGAATGAACTTCATGGAAATTCCTCCTGAGAGTTGGGAGACTTCTTTCGAGAATTAGCAGGTGAAAATCAACGGGGGGTAACAGCGGGATGAAAGGAGTGTTAAAAACTAGGCAGCGTAGTAGGGGAGTTGGGTGATTCCGATGGTTTTTCCCGGAACGGCTCCTGCGATTCCGCCTTCACCAGTCTTGTTATTCCGATCTTCACTACTCTTGTCATTCCGACCGGAGGGAGGAATCTGCTTCGTTGCCGGCACCCGTCGCCGGCAGACAGCAGATTGATCGACGGCTAACGCCGTTTCGGAATGACGAAGTCGAGATTGGGGTTATTCACTGCTTCACTTGAGACTCGCATCACAGCCGGGCCTCCCCAGCCTGCGGCGAGGTCTTCCCATGTCGGGTTGCTGTCTTCGATCACCGCGAGCGTGGACGGGAGGCAAACAGCAGATTCCTCGCCGGCTTGAGGCCGGCTCGGAATGACAAAGTGTAGGGATGAGTTGCGGGACTGGTCGGTGGCGGTCATCACAGCCGGCGGTAGTCCGTGGACTGCATCATCGACAATCTTTGCCATTCGGACGAGCCGTAAAGCGAGAAGGAAGAAACTGCTGGTCGCCAGCAGCCATGCTGCGGGACAAACAGCAGATTCCTCCATTCGGTCGGAATGTCAGGAGCGATTTGCGGCGAACAGCTACCTATTTCAGGCTCTTTACATACTCGGCGACAGCCTTGGCATCGTCAGCTGCGACTCCAGACACTGCTTTCTTGTGTGGTGCTTTCTTGGCGTCGTCACCCTTGGTGAGCAGATCGGTGATCTGATCGGCGCTTAGGCTGATGCCTTTCAGGGCCGGGCCTACCTTGCCTTGTCCTTCAGGGCCATGGCACATGGCGCACTTCGCTTTGTAGGTGGCAGCTCCGTCAGCCGCGAACGCGGGTAAAGCGATCGAGACTGCCAGGGCCAGGACAACAAGCATAACAATCAATTTCGTAACTCTCATGGGGGCTTCTCCTCAAATCATTGGAATTGTAGTTAAAAGAGCCAACTAAGTCTGGATTTTATGATTTAGGCGAGGAGAAGGAATGTGATTTCACGCACGTGATCTTGTGACGGAGTCGAATTAATCTCGAGGGTGGACACTATCAAGGTCCAAAATTGAAACTGACAGAGATTAACTGACCGAGATTATCGGGCGGGTTGGACTACCAGGATCATTCCGGGGTGCAGGACGGCGATGTTGCGATTGTCGCGCTTCAGGGCGGCGACGGTCGTGCGATACGCACTGGCAATCGAGTAGAAGGTTTCGCCGGACTTCACTCGATGGTGAACGACAGGTTCAGTTTTTGCGCTCTGCAGGGTTGCCACTTCCGCCGACTTGGTCGCGGGAGGCTTCACGCTGGCAGTTTCCGTCTTGGGATGCTTTGACTTGGTGTGCGAGCTTGCGACTTCCGCATCACTCGCACTGGGCGAAATTGGCAGGTGCAGCGCAAGAACTTTGCGTCCGTGGAGGCTGTCGCCGTGCAGTCCGTTCCAGCGGCGCAGCATCTGCGGCGACACCCCGAAATTTTCTGCGACGGTTTCGACCGTGTCCCCGTGTCGCACTTTATAACGGGTTATGCGGCGAGCATAGGTGGCCGCATCGCTCGTCGGATGTTTACCCGGACGCAACCGGAATTACGAGTCTAGCGTCGGTGTCCAGTTCGTTGCTATCGAGGTGGTTGGCCTCTTCAATCTGTTTCGCCGTCGTGTGATAGGTGCGGGCCAGTGAGGCCAACGTATCGCCGGTATGAACCGTGTGATAGCGCCACCACAGCCGCATATCAGGAGGAATCGAGGCGATCGCAGTCTGATACTGATCCTTCGTTCCAACGGGTAAGCGCAGCTCGAATTTGCCTTCGCGCGGAGTGGTCATGCGCAGCAGGCTGGGATTCAGATCCTGCAACTCGCTCGGCGTCGAATTCACGCACTCAGCCACGAGGCGAAGATCGACTGGATAGCTGATCGAAACCGTGTCGTAATCCGCCGGCTGCTCCATCGCCACTTCGTCCAGACCGTACTGCGATGGATTCTTGGCCATGATGGTCACGGCCAGAATGATCGGCACGTAGTTCTTGGTTTCTTTGGGCAGGACGTTGCGGTTATAGAGTTCCCAGAAGTCGGCGTACCCGGTGCGCTTCACAGCGGCCTGCACGGTGCCGGGGCCAGAATTGTAGGCGGCCATCGCGAGATACCAGTCGCCAAACTGGTTATAAAGATCTTTCAAATGACGGGCGGCAGCGCGTGTGGATTTCTCCGGGTCCTGACGATCGTCAACCCACATGCTGTGGTTCAGGCCGTATCCGCGGCCGCGGCTCGCCATGAATTGCCAGATGCCGCGGGCTCCCACGCGCGAAACTGCCAGCGGATGAAATCCAGATTCGGCTTGCGCCAGATAAATCAGATCCTGCGGGACGCCTTCTTGCTTCAGCGTCGACACGATCATGTCGTGGTAGCGGCCGGAGCGGGCGTAAGCGCGCTCGAAGACTCCGCGTCCGCGATTCGAGAAGTAGGAGATATATCCGGCGACCTGGTCAGTCATCATCAGCGGCAGGTCGGAGCGGGTGTTCTTGACGTCAGCTTCGGCCTTGGCCTTCGTTCCGGCGTCGGCAGAGGGCGTCAAGCCGTTGGTCTCGTCGATCGGCGCCGGCTCGGCCTTTTGCTGCGGCTCCTGCGAATTTTCGGCCTCGGCAGACGTACCCCCCGGATAAAGCTCATTCACGCCTTTAACGATGCGCTCGAATTCTTTGCCGAGTCGGTCGTCGGAGCGTACGTCGAAGTTGCTGCCGAGCAAATCGTTCAGCGCGTTATCGAAATTCTGCTTGGCGTCGTCCGCCTTGCCAGCGTGGTAGTTGTCGAGACCGGTCTGGTATTCCTTTTCGACGCGCGCGATCAAATCGCCGACGGCATCGGTTGCGGGTGCGGGCACCGCAGCGGTGTCAGGAGCGGCCGCTTTCTGGGCAGACGAGTCTTCCTGCTGTGATTGCGGTGCTGCAAGAGCGGTGGACGACGGTGCTGCAGCGACAGGAGTCGGCTGAGTGGCAGGCTTCAACGCCGGTGGATTCGCAGGAGGCACAAGTGTGGCAGCATGCTGCGCCGAATGGCATGCGCAGGTCGCCAGAGCAAAAGAAGCGAGCGCGAGCGTCCGGACATAGAGGGTGACTAATCGCATTTTTCTCTATGAGATGCGTGGCCTTCCCGGGGCGTTAAATCCCAGCGGATTCTACCAAAAATCGTACCCTTCGGCGGAGCTAAGGTCAATCGCTTAAAGCAGATCGAGACAGTTACTTTCGGCACGGTTACGCAGAAATAGCGTCGTCGATTGCTTGGCGTCTGATCGGATTTTACGGCTCCCGCTCGAGTTGGGATGCGAAGTTGGCGAATGCGGGTTGGCGGCGAAACTGTGTCCGTTGCTCGGGGTTTTCTCTCTAAGTTTGTAATTATTCTGCACGCTTCCGGAGCGAACAGGTGGTCGGCCGCCCTTCTTCTTTCCGTCGTCTTCCGTGGTCACCCGTTCCATTTCTTGTGGCGGGGATCGTCCTGCTGATTGCGGAAGTCGGTCTCGCCCAAACGACCAGGATTCAGGCGCAGGAAGCGGATCGTTTCGTGGATTCCCTCGGCGTGAATGTCCACATGGAATCCGCAAACACTCCCTACAAGAACTATTTTGAGATCAACCGGAGACTGCACGAACTGGGCATGCGGCACATCCGCGACGAGATCAATGACACCGATTCAACTTTCGTAAGCGAGATGCAACGGATCGGAGCTTTGGGATACACCCTGTGCGGACTCATTGAGGGTGGCAATGACTATCCGCCGCTCGGGACCAGACTCGATCCGCGGGCGGTTGTATCGATGATTCACAATCTCCAGCCGACCATCGACGCGGTGGAGGGTCCGAATGAGCCAGACGACGGTGGATTCGTGTATGACGGCTTACCCTACCCGCAAGGTGCCATCAATGAGTCGGAAGATTTGTGGAATATCGTGAAGGGAGGTGCGGCGATCAACACATTGCCGGTCCTCACCATGTCGGAGGGTAACGCGGCGGATTTCACCCAACTGGCAGCCATCACGCCACCTCCCATCGACTATGCGACCTACGGCAACATGCATGCCTATCAGGGAGGAGGAGTCGGCGATACCCTGCTGGGCTGGTATATCCACTCCTCCCGAACTCTCTCTGGTCGCGATGCCCTCTGGACCACCGAGATGGGTTATCACAACAACACCAAATACTTGAGCGACGGGGAACAGCAAGGGGTGTCGGAGCGGGCCGCCGCCATCTATCTTCCGACGGCGTTCTTAAGCGGATTTGACCGCGGAGTCGTGAGGACGTTCTCTTACGAATTGATCGACGAAGCCGACGACCCGAAACTTACCAGTGGCTCCGGAGAAGGGCACTATGGCCTACTGCGATATGACGGCACGCCCAAGCCCGCTTTCACCGCAATAAGGAACCTGATCGGGCTTCTGCGTGAACCGGAGCACAAAGCATTCACTCCCGGATCGCTCGCGATTACATTTTCCGGAGCGCCGCGCTCGCTGCGGTTTACGCTGCTGCAAACGTCGGAGGGGTCCTACTATCTGGCTCTCTGGAACGATGTCAGCGTTTACGAGTTAGCGACGCCCAGCCAAGACGGCGCAGACATTTATCCGCAGCCTATACCGATCACCGTGAACTTCGAAGAGCCGAAGACAATCACGATTTACGCGCCAAATGATGCGACCGGCATGCATCCGACCATCGCTTACACCATTTCAGAGAGCGCCCGCTCTATCCAGTTCGAATTGCCGGCGCAGGTGCTGCTACTCAAAATCGTCGATGACGACCAACCACGGTAAGGCTGCGCTGCGATCTCAGAGTTTCCGATCGTTAGATTGCGGCTCTTCGGAGAGTGGAAGCAGATTCCTCCCTGCGGTCGGAATGACAAGGCAGAGCAGAGCAGAGCAGAGCAGATTCCTCCCTACGGTCGGAATGACAACGCGACGAGGTCGGAATGACAACGGATTGGGATCGGAATGACAAAGTCTTATTGCTTTGGCTGGATTTTGATTTCGAAAAGTTTGGGCCAGAGTTTTCCGGTGATAAAGAGACGGTTGCCCGCGGCGTCGAAAGCGATGCCGTTCAGAACTGCGCCATTGCCCTGCAGTGAATGCCTATCAATGATGCCGGCGAGATTGATGCGTCCCAGAATCTTTCCGGTGCGTGGAGAGATCCGGAGGATCTGGTCTGTCTGCCAGATGTTGGCATAGATCTCGCCGTGAATGTATTCAAGTTCGTTCAGATTTTCGACCGGGCGGCCATTTTCGTCGACGACTTGAAGACGGCGGTTTACGTGGAAGGATTCGGGATTCAGGAATCGTAGATACGAGGTTCCGTCACTCAGAATCAATTGCGTTTCGTCATGCGTCAGACCCCAGCCTTCGCCTTCGTAGGAAAGCGTCTTAAGCAGCCGGAAGCTAAATCGGTCGTAGACGAACGCCTTGTGCGACAACCAGGTGAGCTGGATCAGCGTGCTGCCCCAATCCGTCAGGCCTTCGGCGAAGTACTCATCCGACACATTGTGATTCTGTAAGACCTCGCCACTCGTGAGGTCGACCATCCGTAGCGATGACTGGCCATTCAGGCCAGTACTCTCGTAAAGGTGGCCATCCACAAAAATCAAGCCCTGAGTGAATGCCTTGGGATCGTGCGGATAGGTGTGAACGATCTGATAGCCGTCGGTGCGAGCCGGGGCGGACGGAGCCGCGACCGTTGTCGCACCGAGTACGCAGAGGAGCAAAAGTACGAAAGGCTGATCGTCTGCAATGTGTCGCGACCGAATTCATCGTTCCAGCGGCAACAGATACGACGGATTGTTTTCAAATGCCCGGCCGAAGACCTGGCGGTCTGCTTCGCGCATATCCCATGAGATCACAGAATCCGGAGAGATTTGAATCGTGACATCGTCCCACCCGGCGAAGACCGGTCCGACCTTTGGATCCGCGATCGCGGCGGGGCTCAGGTACTTTTTGTGAATCTCGTGGTTCTTCTTTTGTGAAGTATCGCCGGTCAGGAATTTCGCCGTGCCGGTGATGGTGATGCCACAGGAGGCGGCTGGATCCGCGCGAGTCGATCATCAGCGACACTTTTGAATTGGCTTTAAGGTTTCGCGCCTTGCGGCTCCGCGAGGCCGTAGCAACAAAAATGTTCGTGCCATCGAACCAGAACCATACCGCGACCATGTGGGTCGAGCCGTCCGGGTTCTGGCTGGCCAAGGCTGCTATGTAAGGTTTTTCCAGAAATTGCTTGACCAGAGGGTCGGTTATCGAAGCCATCTCATTCTCCTGGGCGCGGGTTGTTACTTGAATTATCTCGCTCGATGATTGATTTCGGCCGTGGTGTGCCGCTGATTTTTGTTAGACGCGCCAGTAATCCGGACGCCAGTTCTGAATCGCCTGCTTGATCTGCTTGCGCGTTAACTTTTCATTCATTGCGCGCTCAGCCAGCTTGGCCACTTCACCGTCAGAGGCAAAGCGCAAGCCGCAGAGCTGGTCTTCGGTCAGTTCGGGAATCCGCGAGCGCAAAGGCTCGGGAAGAATCTGCATGAGGCGCAGGCGTTCTTCGAGGCGGATGACGCGATCCTGGACTTTGAGTGAGTAGAGCCGGACCTTAAACACGAGGACCAGAAACGCCACCGCCAGCACGATCAGCAGGAACGCGTGAACGTTCCCCATCGGGCTTCTATGGCCAAAGTGCCTGAAGAAGTTGATCACTGCCGTGACGATCACAATGATGAAGACCGGACCGAGGAAAAAGTGAAAGAGAGGATCAAAGCGCGCGTGGTTGGCAAACGTCTGGGGCTTTCTTTCGGCCATGAAAGGCCTCCTTGCGTGGGAAGGGGAAGTGTAGCAGACGGCGTCGGGGGTCGAAGGCCTGTAAGGTCGACGCGGTTGTCCTTGAAAGCAGAGAAGCTACGTGCGGAAAATGGAAACGGTCTGGGAGGTATCCCGACTCCCAGACCGTTTGACAACAGGGCGAACTAATCTATCGGGCGGACGCCAACCGGATCTCTTCCTTGCCCTGCACGTTTTGATCCAGCAGTTCGCGCTCAAACTGGCTCGGCGTGAACCAATAAACCATCGTCGATCCCTGGACTTTCAGTCCCGCGAGGAAATAACGGCTTCCATATTTATGAAATACGAGCGAGTATTGTCCGGCGGGCGCAGTTTTGCCCTCAGTCGCAAAAGCTGTCGCAATGACGTTGATACCTGCGGAGGCGCTGCGGATGGCCAGCAATTCGCTGGCTGGGTCGGCGCGCTGAATGATGCATTCGCCGAGAGGAACGACGGTATTGGCCACGACAAATGTGTAAGGCACCTTGGCCACAACCCGGTCCGTGGGTTTCAGCTGAGCAACGGCGATCGTCGGAAGAACGGCCAGCATGAATACGGTGATCCATTTCGCATGTTTCATACATCACCTCCAGGAATGATTGCATCCTGCACCCGTTTGCCCGGAAGGTCCATGGAGCCAGTCTGAAGCCATATCAATTCGTCTGAAGAAAACGTGATCGAGGTCATTGACAGGGGAACTACAGCAGAAAAGAATCCGTAGAAAAGTACAGGACCAGCGATGGCAGAGAAACGAGTGTGTTTTGGCGAATTCGAACTGGATTTCGGCCACTTCCTCCTGTATCGGCAGGGGCAGCCAGTGCGGCTGGAAGGCCTGCCGCTGCAATTACTGATGTATTTGGTTGAACACCAGCGCCAGTTGGTGACCCGCGAGCATATCGCCGAGATATTGTGGGGGAAGGACGTTTTTGTCGACGTCGAGCAGGGAATCAATACGGCGATCCGGAAGATACGCATTGCCTTGGAGGACGATTCGACCCAACCGCAGTTGTTACAGACTGTTGTGGGACGCGGATATCGCTTCGTCGCGGACTGCGAAGACGGTTCTACGGAGACAATGTTTTCAGCCGAGGAGTTAGGCCGCGCCGTGATGTCGGCCGCTGGCCTGGACCCGAACGATCCCAAGACTTCGATCAAGAAGTGAGCGATTCCTGACTCGTGGCCTTAGCTAACTCCTCGTTATAGTGCTGAGCGTCCTTGGCGGCCAGCCAACCGGGAAATTGCACATCCGCTAAGATGGGGTCGATCGTTGCTCCGCGGGTTGGCGAGATTCAACCCCGGCGTTGCTTAAAGAGTTCTTCGGAACCTTCGAACTCGAGTGGGAATCCAAACGTTTATGAAAGCCATACAAGTCAAGCACACAGGTGGGCCCGAGGTGATGGAACTGGTGGATTTGCCGGTTCCGGTGCCGAAGGCGAATGAAGTGGTCGTGAAGCTGGCCGCTTCCGGAATCAATTTCATCGATGTCTATCATCGCGAAGGACGCTACAAGGTGCCTTTGCCGTTTACGCCGGGGCAGGAGGGCGCGGGCACCGTTACCGCGGTGGGCGCGGATGTGACATCGGTCAAAGTCGGAGATCGTGTTGCGTGGTGCCATCTGCTGGGAGCGTATGCGGAGTATTCCGTGGTGGTGGCGGACCGGTTGGTGCCCATTCCCGCGGGAGTGACGGATCAGCAGGCCGCGGCGGCGATGCTGCAGGGAATGACCGCGCAGTATCTGGCATACGATACGTACCCGCTGAAGCGCGGGGAGACCGCGCTGGTGCATGCGGCTGCGGGCGGCGTGGGATTGTTGCTGACGCAAATGGCGCACAACATCGGCGCGCGCGTGATTGCAACTGTATCGACGGATGAGAAGGCGAAGCTGGCGCGCGAGGCCGGCGCGGACGAAATCATTTTTTATACGAAGTCAGACTTTGAAGCCGAGACGAAGCAGCTTGACCGGCGGAAAGGGCGTCGATGTCGTTTACGATTCGGTGGGCAAGACGACGTTCGAAAAAGGCCTGAATATTCTGCGTCCTCGCGGAATGATGGTGCTGTACGGAGGCTCGAGTGGCGCGGCGCCTGCGATCGATCCGATCATCCTGACGCAGAAAGGTTCGCTGTACCTGACGCGGCCGTCGCTGGGAAACTACGTTGCGACACGCGAGGATCTGGTCGCGCGGTCGAGCGCCGTATTCGGGATGATTACGTCCGGCAAACTGAAGCTGCGGATCGAGTACACCTATCCGTTAAGCGAGGCGCAGCAGGCGCACCGCGATCTGGAAGGACGGAAGACAACAGGGAAGTTGCTGCTGTTGCCGTAGTCTAACCGCTTGTCATCCTGAGCGAAGTGAAGGACCTGTGTAACTTGCCGGTCGCGCGGATGCTGTCGGCGAGTTGCACAGGTCCTTCGGCGCAAAAGCGCGCGTCAGGATGACAAAGATGATTCAGGATTTGAATTAGCATTCACAACGACAATTATGAAAGCTATTCGCGTTTCCCATACCGGCGGGCCTGAGGTTCTGGAACTCGTAGAGATTCCCGCGCCTCAACCGAAACCCGCCGAAGCCGTCGTGAAGGTCAACGTCGCAGGCGTTAATTCGATCGACGTCCAATTCCGCGACGGACGTCTGCGCACGCCTTTGCCGTTCATTCCCGGACAGGAAGGTGCGGGCGTGGTTACGTCCGTGGGCCCGCAGACGCAATTCGTCAAGCTCGGCGACCGCGTCGCGTGGAGCGGGACTTTGGGGTCGTATGCCGACTATGTGCCTGCGCCCGAAGAACATCTTGTGCCTGTTCCCGCGTCGATCACCGACGAGCAGGCTGCCGCCGCGATGATGCACGGGCTTACTGCACACTACCTGGCCAACGACGCTCACAAATTGAAAGCAGGGGAGACCGCGCTGGTGCACGCGGCGGCCGGCGGAGTGGGATTGCTGTTGGTGCAGATGGCGCGGGCGATAGGTGCGAGAGTCATCGGTACGGCATCGAGCGACGCCAAGGCGCAAATGGCGCGAGAGGCCGGCGCGGATGAAGTCATTGTCTTCACGAAGCAGGATTTCGAGGAAGAAGTGAAGCGCCTTACCGGCGGCAAGGGCGTGGACGTGGTTTATGACGGAGTCGGCAAGGATACATTCGAAAAAAATCTGAATGTTATGCGGCTGCGCGGGATGCTCGTCCTCTACGGAATGTCGAGCGGGCCGGTGCCTCCCGTCGATCCAGCGAAGCTGTCAGAGAAGGGATCGCTATACATGGCGCGGACCACGCTGGCGCACTTCACCGCAACCCGCGAAGAGTTGCTGGCCCGCACCAGCGCGCTATTCGGCATGATCGCCGCAGGCAAGCTGAAAGTGCAGATCGCGAAGAAGTATCCGTTGGCCGATGCTGCGCTCGCCCATCGCGACATGGAAGCGCGGAAACTCGCGGGCAAGTTGTTGCTTATTCCCTAAAGCAAAATCCTTCCCCACAGGGCCCATAGGGGCACAGCGTAAGATTCGCCTGCTACTTGCGCGAGTAGTTCTTCACGTAGGCCGGGACCTCCCGTGGTGGGTCTAACCTTGAGTCTGGAATCGGATCTCCGATCGTCGTGACCAGCGGCACCACGCCGGCCCAGGTCGGGAAGGAATAATCTTCCTCGTCATCGATCGCTGGGCCCTGGCGCACTTTTGCTGAGAATTCCTCGATCGGCAGGCGCAGGACCGAGGTTGCTTTTAACTCGCGATCATTCGGCTGGCGGACATCGTCCCAGCGTCCGGGGATGATGTGCTCGGACAGAATTCGCAGGGCTTCCAGCTTTTCTTCTGGATCGTCTACCAGCATTGCCTTTCCCAAGACCACGACCGAGCGGTAATTCATTGAGTGATTGAAGATCGAGCGCGCAAGGACCAGTCCATCGAGCAGCGTGACTGTGACGCAGACCGGGACTCCGTCTTTCATCTGGCGCAACATGCGGCTGGCGGCCGAGCCGTGAATGTAAAGGTTCGCGTCCTTGCGGCCGTACGAAGTCGGAATTACGAACGGTTGTCCGTCAACCGAGAAGCCAACGTGGCAGAGGAAGCCTTCGTCGAGAATGCGGTAGATGTCTTCGCGCTCGTAAACAGCGCGATCGGGTTCGCGGACGACACGAGTGCGAGTGGTGGGAAGTTGCGTTTCAGACATTGCGGAGCGGACTCCAGGCAAACGCCAAGGATGGGTAAAGGAAAAAGTGTAACATCCGGTTCCGACGCGGGCGTCCGCAGACCACCTATCTGAGCGTTGTCGGGGAAGAAAGGCGGACGCAGCTATTGTGATCGCCGGTTACCTGAGGTTCTTCGGCGGGCGAAAACCGCCCGCCTCAGAATGACAATCTGTTCTTACTCAATCTCTCGATCCTTACCAGTTGAGCTTTAGTGCGAACTGGAACTGACGTGGATCGTAGGCCGCTGTCGCCTGGCCGGCGTTGCTGAACAGTGGGCTGACGGCGGCCACGTTGTTCTTGTTGGCGATGTTGAACATGTCGGCGATCAAATCCATGCTGAAGCGTTCGGTGAACGAAACGCGTTTCGATATCCGCATGTCGCCGAAAGCGGTCCACGGAGTAACTCCCGCATTGCGGCCGAGGTTGCCGTCGAGCTGCAAGAGCGTCGGAACCGTTCCGGTGGCGACGAAGCCGTTGATGCAAGGCTCCTGGAACGTTCCGCTGGGAGAGAACTTCGAAGCGTAGACCGTTCCGCACGCCGGATTAACTGTGGTATTAGGCCGTCCTGTCAGCGACGACAGCTGAAGATTGTCATCGCTGCCGGTCACGATGTTGAACGGGCGTCCGGAGGCGATTTCGAGCAACGGCGCCCACGTCCAATCGCTCATCACTTTGCCCATGAATCCGTGGCCAGAAATTTTTCCTGACTGATACACGCCGCTCAACACGAAGCGGTGACGCTGATCGAATAGCGATGTCGAACGATCGAGGCCGGGATAGTAGCTATCCTGCGGCGTCAGCGTGGATTCGAGATCCGTCGAGTCGTCGATCGCATGCGACCACGTGTAGGAAGCGAGGAACTCGTAGTGGCTGGCGAAACGCTTGCGCAGGTTTGCACTGAAGCCGTGATAGATCGAGCTGCCGTTGGAGTAGTTGGCGTCCATGTCGCCGAACGGCACGCAACCGGCGAAGGTCGAGGGATTGCAGTTGGCGTTGAACCCGGGGATCGTGCTCACCAACTTCGCCGCTTGGGCAATACAACCGAGTGGATCGCCCACAGAAGCGTAGGCGCCGATGATCGAAGGATTCAATCCGCCGGGGCGGAAGAAATTCATTAGCGAGGCATCGACATAGGGGAACGGAGAAGTCGCAGTTCCGCCAGGACTGCATCCGCTCACGGTGAATGGACTGGCTGGCGTCGTAGCGCTGCTAGCGAGCGCATCGTAGTAGGCGCCCTCGAAGTTGGCGACCATCAAATCACCGCGAATCGTGTTGGCATTGATCGGGCGGTTCAGGTGACGTCCGCCATTGAAGTTATACGCGAGGCTGAGAGCAAATCCCTTGCCCAGATCTTGCTCGACGGTGAGATTGGCCTGCTGCGAGTACGCGTACACAAAATTCTTCGACTGCGGATACCCGAAGGGCTGGAATCCCAGCGGCTGGAAGGTCGAAGGGTTCAGATAGTTCTGATTGAGAAATATAGACTGCGGAAAGTTCAAGCGCCTGGAATTGCTGCTGGTTCGGCAGATATCCAAGTGCCGCGGCGGTAGCCGGATTCAGCGTGGCAGCGCATGGATTTGCCGCGCTGGGAACGTTGATCGGAAGTCCCTGGAAGATGGTGATCGCGTTCAGGTTGCCGGGATTACCCGCGCCGCTGCAAACCGATGTGCCCGCGAACGCGAGCTGTCCGCTGGAAGAACCATCGGAAGCGTCGCCGAGGAAATACAGTCCGAGCAGGGGATGGTCATAGAACATTCCGTACGATGCGCGGATGACCGTCTTGGCCGTTCCGAGCGGATCCCACGCTACGCCGATGCGGGGTTGAATATTGTTTTTGTCGGTCTGAATTCCTTTTTGCAGACCGAGCAGATTGTAAGCAGAGGCTGCGAGCCCTTGCGGCGCTTTGAAACTCGGAGGAATTTCGACGTCGTAGCGCACACCATAATTCAGAGTGAGGTGCTGGTTAACGCGCCACGAGTCCTGCCAGAAGGCTCCGATCGGAACGTTGCGGAAGGAATCGCTCGGACTGCCGATGCCCTGAATGAAATCTCCCGGCAAGCCCGCGCCGTAAGCCTGAACCGCGGAGAGATCGGGGAAATTCGGCAGGCCGGTTGGACTGGGATTCACAAAGCCGAGGCTCGACGCTCCGAAAGTTCCAAAGTCATAAACGCCGCCGTAGTTGACGGTGAAAGTCGCGGTGAGCGGAAGGTAGTTGAAGTCGGCGCCGAATTTTGTGTTGTGGCGGCCGATGGTCCAAGAGAAATTGTCGGTGAATTGATAACGCTGCTCGACGCGCTGGATGAACGAGTAAGGCTCGCGTCCGAAATAAGCGACGCCCGTGATGTTGACGGCAGGGTCGGATCCACCTGGAATCTTCGTGTTGTAGAAGTATGACAATCCGCGGCGCGCGTATTGGAAGCGGAATTCGTTGACCTTATTTGCGCCGATGGCCCACGTATCCTGAAACACTCCGGTGACGTCGCGATAAGTTTGCTGCGAAGTGCGCGAGTAAGCGTTCTGTCCGAAGGGTTGATCCTGGCCGCTGACTTCGATACCAGTCACGGTGCTGGGACTGACATTAGCGCGGAAAGTCAGGCGATGGTTCGAGCCCACGTTCTGGTCGAGTCGCAGCGAGTAAAGACTCGTTCCTTCGAATACCGGGAAGTTGCCCTCCTGTGAAGTCAGAGTCTGGTAAGAGCCCGGGACAAAGCATGGTCCCGGAGGAGGACAGCTGGTTGGAAAACCGGAGAAGCTCGAAAGTCCGCCGAGAGTGAGCGTTTGTACGAGACCCGTCGGCCAAGCGCCGTTGACCGCCATGCCCGAGGAGGCGCCCGCGAGACTGAGATATTGTCCGACTTCTTGTGCGTACGCGGGACTGATTGCCACCGTAGCGTCAACTGCGGGATTGGTCAGGAATGCGACTTGCCCGGAAGTCAATTGCAGGTTCACCGATCCCGGAGCCTGCAGGAAGAATGCGGAAGCGTCGAAGGGAGTGAGGCCAAAATTTCCTTGTCCGATGGAGGAGAATCCAGTTTCGTGACGCCGCGTCACTTCGTAAGAAAAGAAGTAATACGTCTTGTCTTTTTTAATGGGGCCGCCGAACGCCACGCCGGCCTGCACGCGCGTATACGCAGGATTCGGAACCGTGCTGAACGGATTCACCGCCTGGAAGTTGCGATTGCGCAGATAGCCGAAGACATCGCCGTGAAAGTCGTTTGATCCGGAACGCGTGATGATGTTGACCACGCCTCCGGCCGCGCGTCCGTATTCCGCCGCGTAGTTGTTGGTGATGATTTGAAATTCCTGCACGTCTTCTTGCGAGACCGTCGAACGCACTCCGTTGGTCGAGTTGTCGGTGGCGTCAGCGCCGTCAACATTCACCAAGTTCGAACGCGCGCGCTGGCCGCTCATGTTGAGCCCTGACGTTGGAGCGGCGCCGGTGTTGGGTGCGTTGTCGCGCACGACTTGCGAGTCGGTAAGCGTGAAGTTGATGTAGTTGCGTCCGTTGATAGGGAGATTGTCGATGCGGCGTTCACCAACGGTGTCGGTCGTGGAGCTGCGAGAAGTTTCCACGAGTTCTGCCTGGGAATTCACTTCCACGACTTCCTTGCCGCCGGCGACGGTCAGCGCGACCGGCAGTTCGACGATGCCGCCAACCGTGATGGAGACGCCGGTGCTTTCAACCTTGGTGAATCCTGGAGTGACGACCGTGACCGTGTAGTTGCCGGGAGGAAGAAGTTGAACGTTGTATCCGCCCTGGCCGTCGCCGGTTGCGGTGCGCTCCAATCCCTTCTCTACGTTCTGCACGGTGACGGCAGCATTCGTGACACCGCTTCCCTTGGGATCTTTCACGGTGACGTGCAGATCGCCCGTCGCGGAGCCGCCCTGCGCGAACGCAACGGCAGAGAGCAGCAGGACAAAGAACGACATCGAAATTGTTTTCACTGTGCGGAGCATATGGTTCTCCCTTGAACTCGCGAACGCGAGCAGACGGTGGGACGAATTCCCACGATGGCCGATGCACTCACTCGACGGTTGGACTGCTTTGTTGCCCGTCGGTTTTTATAACAGAACCATCCATGAAAACAAGTTGGCAGTCAGTGACATGACGTTTCCAAAGTAATGCGCTGCTGAATTTTGAACAGTAGTGGATTTTGCGTGGGGGATCACATCGCAGGGATGTATCGGCCCTTCGCATTGTCACTCCGACCGGAGGGAGGAATCCGCTGGTTGCGTCTTATGACGTTGCCGAGATGCGAACCGGCGCCGATGGATTTTGCAGGCGTCCCAACAGCATCGCAGATCCGTTGAGTCGTTCGTAGCCGTGAAGGATAGCTACGGCTGCCCGGCCGGAATCGGGCCACGCCAGTGCAATGCGAATGCGGTAGAGTGCGAAACGTGCATTTCGACGGAGAAAAAGGGCATTGTCGATCAGTTGTCGAGCGGCCTCTGCTGCTTGTGGATCGCTCGCCGACAGTGCTCCCTCTCCGATGTCGATCAGGAGCTCAGCGTTTCTGCCCGCAGTCTTAACGTAGGCAGCCATCGCTCGCAGGCGTTTCCTCTGCACGGCGCGGAATTCGGGTCCGGGCAAGCGACTCCGCAGGTATTCGCGCTCGGCGGGATCGATTAGATTGCGGAAGGCCTCGATGTCGACCGGTTGAATGCGCGGAGCGAGGCTGGCATCTGCGCGAACCTGCAGGGTTCGCTGCCTTGTGATGAAAATAAGATAAGAGACCGCCAGCACTGCGGCGATGACAAGAAGATAGGCCAGAGTCATGGGTGTATGAGGCGCTCCAATTCGCGATTCCAGGGGGCGATCTCTTTCTTGCGTGTTTCGGTCGCAAGCGGTGACGCTAGCGACGGATTCTTTGTCTTGTACCGATGGCGACGCAACTTTGTGGGGAACCAATAAAGTAATAAGACCAGATGAGCACAACGAAGTGGTAGGTGCCCATGTTGGCAAAATCGTGCCAGCCCTTATTTCGAACTATGCCCCCGCTTACCAGTGCCCATATCGCAAGGTGTTCGCACCACACCAACCCCGCTCCCAAGGCGATGCCGAACGCGGGGCGTTCCCATGGAATGTGAAGCCATGCCGCAAGCGCAAACATCGAAATGATTAGACCAGCTGCCGCTAGATAGATTGTCTGTAACAGAACGTGCGCCCCGCTGACGAACCAAGGGGTGTTATCGGGTGCAGAATAGGCTGCTGCCAGGGCGGCCAGAAGAACCAGGAGACCGCCAGCACCCGAGACAATGTTTCGACCAAGCTTGGCGATGGAGGGCCACGAGCGCAATAGGTGATGGAGCAGTTCGCCGATTACCGCAAACTTCAGCATGCCCTCGAGGATGGTGCCCACCCAGAATGCCGCCCACCAGGTGTTTGGAGTTATTCGCGAGGAAATGTCAAACACATAGAGGCAAATTCCTTCGAGACTCGCAAAAATCAGATACGAACAGAAGACGGGATATTGCCTGTGGAAGCCCCGGTGCATCAACAAAGCGACCAAAACGAGGCTATAGATATGTGGTGCGAGCCAGAGGTAGTGCCACAGAAGTGAATGGGCCTGCAGCATGACGGTTCTGCAAGACTATACAGTCAATGCTGCAGGCTCGCAAAGCGGTTTCGGCCTTCGTCCGGTAATCGTAACAAGACAGTAAAAGTCGTTTTCCGGGGCCGTTTATGGCTTACAAACAGAACCATTGCTTCCGCAGCTTGTTGCTCCTCCGGTGCCATCAGCGCGTACTACGGTTGGAATGACGAGGGAGTTAAGGATCAGTACGGCGGTTCCTAGCACGAGCAGCAAATGTTTCACGGTTGTTTTCTCCTTGATTGAACTGCGAATTGGAACGTGATACTTTCATGGCCGCCGCCACAGGCGCAACGCGGCTTTCGACGCTCTGAGCGTCCGGAATTCGTAACAAAATGACCCTGAAATCTGCCTTACAGGATGTAAAGGAAACCACGCTCGCGGCCATTTCCGGGTTGCTCGGAAAGCTTGCGTACCTTGCCTCCTTGCGGCGTCCGCAGGGACGCTACGAGCATTGGGGGATGGAGAACGTTCACGGACGCGAGGCATCCGAGCGAGCGCTGAAGGCGGCTCACGCTGAGGTGGTTACTGGAGTACTGCGCGCACCGTTACCGATTCTGTTTGAAGACCTGGAGCAATCGAGCCGAGGGACCGGAATCGCGGCGCAAGAGTTTGTCGAAAAAATGCAGGAAGGCTTTGACGATTTATTGCCTGCAGGCCGGCAGGAGTCTCCGGCCGCGAGTCATCTTAGTTCAGTGCTGCTGGCCCTTTCGAAGTTGCAGAAGAATCGAGGGCGTGCCATTCGGTCAACTTCATAGCGACTCCCACGACCTGGCCGAGCACTTCTGCTTCCTGCGGGTGACGCAGGATTCGAACCGGAACCGGAGAGAGGGGATGCGGTTGCAGAATAATTTCTTCGCGGCGCATGCTGCACCAGCAGCATGTATGTCCTTCGCGAGTCTCCACAAAATAAATCGGGCGTTCGTATTCGGAGCGCCAGGAGCCTTCGATGACGCGGTTTCGCGATTCATCCACCTGGATGAAACTTCCCGGAGGCAAAATCGGATACAGCGTAAAGTCCTGCGTGCCGACATATCCGTACGTGAAATCTGTATTCGCGAATTGCGCGAGGTAGGAGATTGGGACCACGCCCCACTGCTCCACCATGCGCCCGAGGTTGGCGGTGCGGCGCTCGTCGAATCCGGGATCCATGCGTACGGGAACCTGCACGGAAGAGAGGCCTGCAAGAGCGTCGGACACGTGCGATTTCGGCGGCGAAACCAGCCCCAGATCGGCGGCCATGTTGTTCAGATCGACGCCATACCACGACATCAATTCGCGAAGGTCGCGCCGGTAGATGATCGAGAGCGTGTAGAGGCGGTAAATGCTGGGTAAGATGCCTTTGGTCTCGATGTCAGAGAGGCGGCTCGGCGGGATGGAGAATTCTTCGTTGCGATAGCGCTCGGCAATGCGCGCGCTGGAGTGCTCGACATCGCGCATGGTGAGGCCAAGTTTTTCACGCAGTGTGCGAAGACTTTTTCCCGCGGGCAGCACCGTGGACCCTCCCAAGAAAGTCTTGGAATGATACCAAAGGCGGGGCGGAGCCCGGTTGCAAATCGGGCAAAAATTTC
Source organism: uncultured Acidobacteriota bacterium (assembly GCA_963787685.1). Taxonomy (GTDB): domain Bacteria; phylum Acidobacteriota; class Terriglobia; order Terriglobales; family Acidobacteriaceae; genus Sulfotelmatobacter. The sequence continues at coordinate 24,531 of CAWBED010000007.1, read as the reverse complement.
GCGCGCCAATTTTGTTACGAATTACGAACGTGCGTTTTGGCTTGTCAAACCTGCGGCTAAAGCACCTCAGCACTTGGAGTGATGCGAATTCTGTGCCCACTCCCACCTCGAAGATTCCTTGTGTTTGTTCGGATTTCGTAACAAGCCATGAGGCGCGAATCCGGGAAATCACGATAAGTCTCCACAGGGTTTCCCCGTAACTCGTCCAGCGTCGCCACTTTTTAGTTCTCCTTCGAATTTGTCCTTGGAGCGCCTGAATGTCTCACTCAAAGCCGGATGACATTTGTCACGCCCGCTGCGTGATGGTTGGCACTGGTGCGTCCATCGATCTTGCACGATGATCCTTGTACTGAACGGGGACGCAATGATCCCGACAGAAAGCGCGAGGACGCAGGGAGTTCACCAAGATGATCGCAACCATGGAACAAGCCGAAAGCCGCGTGCAATCCAGCGCAGACGTCGTCGTGGCGAGCCTCGAGGGTGTGAACAAGAACTACGGAAACATCCGGGCGTTGAGCGGAGTCGACTTCCGCGTGCGTGCCGGAGAAGTTGTCGCGTTGCTGGGACCGAACGGCGCCGGCAAGACCACCGCAGTGAAATTGCTTTTAGGGTTGATGCAGCCCAACGCCGGACGAGCGCGAGTTTTTGGCGGCGATCCTACGAATCCCGAAAACCGGATGCGGACGGGCGCCATGTTGCAGGTCGGACGCGTTCCGGAAACGCTGCGAGTCCGCGAGCACATTGACTTGTTCTCTTCTTATTATGAGAAGCCGCTGCCGCTGGCGCAGATCCTGGCCGCCGCCGGCCTTGAGAAGCTGAGCGATCGCAAGTTCGGCGATCTCTCTGGAGGCCAGAAGCAGCGCGTCCTATTCGCGCTGGCGATCTGCGGCGATCCGGACCTGCTGTTCCTCGATGAGCCCACCGTTGGATTGGATGTGGAAGCGCGCCGCATGTTGTGGGACGAGATCCGCCTGCTCGTGAGCCGTGGCAAGACTGTGCTGCTCACGACCCACTATCTGCAGGAAGCCGATGCCCTCGCCGATCGTGTTGCGGTCATCAACAAGGGCGAAATCATCGCGGAAGGAACTCCGGCGACGATCAAGGCGCAGACCGCAGGTAAGAGAATTCGCTGCGTCACTAGCCTGACTCTTAATGTGCTGCGCCAGATTCCTGGTGTCACCGAAGTTGTTGAGGACCGTGAAGCTGTTGAACTCCACACCGGAATTGCGGAGCCGGTAGTGCGCGAATTATTGAGCCGAGACTCGGCGTTGTCCGGGCTCGAAGTCACCAGCGCGGGACTGGAAGAAGCCTTCCTGGCATTGACACAAGACAGCTCGAAAAACGGTTCCAACTAACGAACTCGCGATCTTGAAGGAGATTTCTATGAGCACCGCTACCATGGCATTGAGCAACGCGCAGGTTCAGCGCTCCCCGGGGCACACGGCGACGATTTACCTGAAGGAAGCGAAATACGAATTCCTCAAGAATCTCCGGCTGCGCATGTACACCGCGTCGGTGCTGAGCTTCCCGATCATGTTTTACGTTCTGTTCGGGCTGGTGCTGAACGCGCATCAGGCGATCGGAAGCACAGGCATTCCAACCTACTTGATCGCGACCTATGGAACGTTCGGCGTGATGGGCGCGTCGCTGTTCGGAACGGCAGCGGGCCTCGCTTCTGATCGCGGTCTGGGATGGCTGCAGGTGAAGCGCGCGAGCCCGATGCCGCCCTTCGCGTACTTTACGGCAAAAGTGTCACCAGCATGATCTTCAGCGCGATCATCGTGGTGGCGCTGTTCACACTTGGCATCACGATGGGCGGCGTGCGGATGCCGGTCGGAGATTTTGCGCGGTTGCTCGGAACCTTGGTTGCCGGATCTCTGCCGTTCTCGGCGATGGGACTGGCCGTGGGTTACTTCACCGGACCGAACTCGGCTCCCGCGACCATCAACCTGATTTATCTGCCGATGTCGTTCTGCAGCGGGTTGTGGGTTCCGTTCATGTTCTTGCCCAAGGTCGTGAAGCAGATCGCTTTGGTCCTGCCGCCCTATCATTTGTCGCAACTCGCGTTGGGCGTTGTGGGCGCCGGAAGTCATGAATCGAGCGCCACACACTGGGAAGTGCTTGCGGCGTTCACCATGATCTGCCTGGGCGTCGCACGCATCGGCTTCCAGCGCGATCAGGAAAAAATGTACGGCTAGAGCCGCTGAGTGCAATGCGGGGATGTAGTCGAAACCGGAAAGGCTGAGAGTTCCAAACGAGCCACCAGAGCGGAGTAAGAATTTATGAGCGCGAATTCCAAAAAATCGATCGGCTGGTCAATCCTGTTAGTCTCGTTCGGAGTCGTAGCGCTCTTCGCTGGTACCAATTGGCTTTGGGTGCTGATACCTGCTGCCATGCTGGTCTGGTTTAGCGCCGCGCCAGCACTGCGGAGTGGCCGGAATTGACTGCTGGGGTGAAAATAGACGTATGCCATTGATGGCCTTCGATCACGGGGAACGATGCGCGACCGGCAGTGCGTGGAAGCTCAAGCCTTGGAACACGATTCTCAAGGATAAAGACCACGGATGGAGCCCTCTGCTCTGGATGCTATACCTGGGATTCTTTTTCATCGATCCGATCCTGAGCCACGCCACCGCTCGCATCTGGCTCCTTGACCTCGCCGGTGCGGCAGTATTTCTCTGCCTGTATCTCGGGCTCTTCGCCATCGAGAGGCCCAACGTTCTTGTACACATCGGTGGCATGGTGCTGTTGGGATTGCTGTATCAGCCCATCAACAGCGGCGCATGCACGTTCTTTATTTTCGCGGCGGCCATGCTTCCGTTTTGCGTCGACACCAAGACTGCCGCAGTCATCGGTCTGGCGACGATTGGGGCGATCGGCGGTATCGAAGGTTTGTTGCTGCACATCAACAACTGGACTTTGTTCTACTCTGCGCTTTTCCCGATGATCATTGGCGCGGGAAATACCTTCTTTGCAGAGCGCAATCGAATGAATCACAAGTTGCGCAAGGCAAATGAGGAGATCGAGCATCTCGCCACGGTTGCCGAACGCGAGCGGATCGCGCGCGATCTGCATGACGTCTTGGGTCATACACTCTCGGTGATCACTCTGAAATCTGAACTGGCCGGCAAACTCATTGATCGCGATCCTGCGCGGGCGGGAAAAGAAATTCGCGAAGTGGAAGAAATCTCGCGGCAAGCTTTGTCCGACGTGCGCGATGCGATTCGCGGATACCGCTCCAAAGGATTGGCTGCCGAGCTTGTTCAGGCAAAATCGACGCTCGAGACCGCGGGCCTGACCGTGCAGTGCGACGCCGCCACCACGATGAAAATTCCAGCAGTGCAGGAGAGCGTCCTCTCTCTCGCCGTGCGCGAGGCAGTGACCAATGTCGTGCGCCACGCGCAGGCTCGCAGTTGCCGCATGCGGCTCGAACAGCAGAATGGATCTTTTCGCCTCGAGATTCACGACGACGGGCTTGGCAGCTCCAGTGCAGAAGGTAACGGGCTGCGAGGGATGCGAGAGCGCGTCGAGATGCTGGGCGGCACGCTGGAGCGCACCAACCATTCGGGCACAACCCTGACCATTACGCTACCGCTCAAAGAATCGGTTGCCGTCAGACAGGTTTCCGAAAATTGAATCCCATCTCGAAGGAAAATCGGAAGACGATTCGGGTCGTGCTGGCTGAAGACCAGGGAATGGTTCTTGGCGCGCTCGCGGCTTTGCTTGAGATCGAAGGCGATATTTCCGTGATTGCCAAGGCGCGCAACGGCAAGGAAGCGCTCGATGCCGTGCTGGCGCACAAGCCCGATGTGTTTCTCACCGACATCGAAATGCCGCACATGAGCGGACTCGATGTTGCGGCCGAATTGAAGCGGCGGAAGACCGGAACGCGCGTGGTGATCGTCACAACTTTTGCGCGCGCGGGATATTTGCGCCGCGCGCTCGAGGCAGGAGCGTCCGGATACTTGCTGAAAGACATGCGCGCGGAAGAATTGGCGGATGCGGTGCGCCGTGTGCATCAGGGATTGCGAGTCATCCATCCGGAACTCGCGACGGAAGCGTGGGGAGAAATGGATCCGCTGACCGATCGCGAACGCCAGGTGTTGCGGCTCGCCGGCGAAGGTATGGCCAGCGGGGACATTGCCGGTGAATTGGGATTGTCCGACGGTACGGTACGAAACTATCTGTCGGAAGCGATCAGCAAACTGGGAGCGAGCAATCGCGTCGAAGCCGCGCGGATCGCGAGAACCAAGGGATGGCTCTGACGCAGTGCTCAGTGATTAGTGGCTAGTAAACAGCGCCACCGAGCGAAAAGTTTAATCACTAATCACCGTCTTCTAATCCTTCGTCACTATTCACTTGCCACTTTCTTCTGGCCCTCCGGCAATTCGCCATGCGTACATCAGGAATGACGTTGCGGTCAGGTCGATGGCCGGTTCGTCGGTCGAGTACGACTGCACATTATCTTTGTAGACGGCGCCATTGCCGTTGAATTTCTTGTAGACATCGCCTCGGACCGGCGGACAGTTCACCATGCCGTCGAGCAAGCCGAACGTGGGGAAGCTGTTCGCTCCTTCGACGACCGCGCCCGCGAGCACAGGCGGCTGGCCGTTGGTCGATCCAACGATGTTGGCGACCTGATGCTGCATGCAGTCAGGAAAAGTGTCGCCGTCGCCCACGGTGAAGGTCACGCCCCACGCGTTGGCACCAGAAATGTTTCCGAGCCAGCGACGCGAGGCATCATCGGCGGCGTTGTTCGAATGCAGATAGTTGTATTCTGCCGCCATCACGGAGAGTCCAGCGCCGTGCGCGATGCTGTCGTACGTGTCCCAGGGAAGGCCGAAGCTGAAAGGATCGCCCGGGTTGTTGCTCACCGATTTCGCGATCTGTTTCGCGATGTCGTTGGCCAGTTGATCTTCGTTGACGGCAAGGCCCGCCGGATTTCCTGCCTGTTCGATCGCCCGATAAAGCTCGAAGTGCGCGAGTCCGCTCACGTCGTAAAGATTCAGCGTGTCGGTGGCGTCATCCGGTCCAGTGATGTAGGAGTGCGCCCAATGAGCCGCCAGTTGTAGATAGTGATTCGGATCGGAGTGCGGCAGTTCGTCGCACGCGCTGCATTCGCGAAGCGCGAAGTAGAGTTCAGTCGCGCCGAGTTCGAGGTCGTCGGACCATGCGCTCTCGGGATAAAAGTCGTACGGTGCCGTTGTCAGCAAAGTTCCGGTGAATGAAGTGTCGGCCAGATCGAAAATGTGCTCGGCATTCAGAAGACATCGCCGGGCGAACTTCGGATCGGTCTGATGAAAGAGCTGGAAGCATTCGGCGAAATCGGCGGCGAGACGTCCGGCGAGATTCGGGCTGAGTTTCGATCCGGCGGGGCCGGCCTGAAAGACGGGGCGATGACGAATGTATTGGAAGACGGGATCTTTTCCGGCGTAAGTGTCGTCGACCTGCGGAAGCCGCCAGATGTCGTGATCGCTGAGGTAATCGAAACTTTCAAAGTCCGTGCCGATGCCGACCTGGTAATAAAGCGTGCGGCTGGAGTCGTCCCACATCTTGAGCAGCCAGTCGAGGCCGAACCGCGCTTCGGCGGTGAAATCGGAAGTCGAACGATTTCCCATCTGAGCGGGAAAATCGCGAATGCCGATTTGCATCAACGCGACGACGTAGCTGTGCGTCTGGACGAATTTGAGATAGTCGCCGGCATCCCACCAGCCGCCCTCGGCGTCGATCGCCGCTCCAGTCGGGTTGAGTGCCCCAATGATGTTGTCGTCGCCGTCGAAGACCGGTGAGCCGTACACCGCTGCATCCGAGTCATTCAAGTGTCCAGGTGCGGAGCGCAGCGCCGTGGGAATAAAGTCCCGGCCGTCGCGTTCGTTCTCGTAGAAATAAAGATTGTTGGCGAGCGGCGTGGCGTATAGATTCTCGGGGCTGTCGACGCGGAACGGCGGAGATGTGATGGACGATCCGTAGATCACCTTGATTGTGTAGGTGTCGTGCTTCGTCAGCGTGAAGTCGATCGGGTAGACGTTAAACGTTCCCCATGTGCCGAGTGACGCGCCGATGGATCCCGACGCGGCGACCTGACTCGCGGAGTTCATGATCGAGAAGCGCGCGTTGCTGAGAGTGCTCGGCGTCATGACGTAGGCGCGGGCGGGAAGCCCGGCCTCGTAGCCGATCTGGTTGACGCGGACATAGCTGCTGGCAGCGTGTGCCGATATTGCGGCGAGACAGAAAAATATAACGACTGAAAGAGTGTGCGCGGGACGATGCAGCGAAGAAGACATGGCATTGCTCCGAGAAAGGCAAGAAGAATTCCTCGCGACGATCACGAGGCAGACGGGGCGGCATCTGCGCCGGAAAAGGCTTCAATCCCGGCTATTGAAACGGTTGAATATTGCCCTAGTCGTCTGTAGCTGTCAAGGAGCAGAATGGCTCCAGCGGGGCAACGTTCAGGATTCGGCGAAGCAGGATCGCCGCACACGCACCAGTAGAAATAAGATTCCGCCGCTGACCGCCAGTCCAAGCAGGGCGTACTGCATCGTGTTCAGCGCCGCGCGGTGACTCTCTTCTGCCGTTGGCACGGCAGTGTAAATGCTGAACGCGAGCGCGTCCCTTCAGATTGGGAAAGAAGTAAACGGGGATGATCGTTCCGGGTGGAACTAGCAATGAAAGTTCGTCTTCGTTGCTCACGCGTTCGTTGTGCATCTGGGACTGAATGAAAGGTCGCAAGTTCATCCGCTCGCGACTGCCTTCAACAGATCCGTTAGCGGAGAGATCAACGCTGCCCTTCAGTCCCCGTTGGTAGTGAACCTCCGCAACCTCAAAATCAGTGCGGTGATAGGGTTGCCCTTCGTACTGATGCCAGCGCATCCAATCATTCAGGAACATCACCGACCCGAACAACAGGAAGCAGATGATCGCAAGGGCGCAGATTGCGATACCGACACTAGCGGTGCGAAAAAGTGCGGGACGCGCCACTGGCTTTGTCGGCCCAGGCGTGGAAGTTGGCCGCGTCTTTGCCCACGAGGAGAGCGCCGTGCCGATCAGGATCATGCCGACGAAGATCACGATCATGATTTTCGGAAACCGGAACACCATCATGAACGCGGTCGAAGCGACGATCTGAATCAACAGCAACGATCCAGATTTTTGCTCTCAGTGGAGACGCCAACCTCGCCCCGCACATCGGACAGATCGGTGCCGACGTGCCGGTGAGATCGAAGCCACACTTCGGACATTTGCTGATGGACGCCATCCGCGGCGATTACAGCATCCGGGATGGGTTGGAACAATTGACCTTGGTAACGGCGGCGACGTCGCGGGCGAATGCATAGATCCTTCGGCCCAGAAACAAGGGCCTCAGGATGACAAGCGTCAGGTGACTGGATCGGAGTTGTTGAGGCGGCTGATAGCCGACGACTGACGCTGTTAGTTCTCGCGGACGACGCCGGCTTCTTGCTTCTTCATAGTCCTGTATGCCCAGGCCATGCGGGGAGTGTTGTGGGCGATGCCGATGTGGCCTTCGGGGTTGAGCACGATGATGCCGCCGTGTCCGTTGACGCGCTGCTTCAGGTAGTTCATCGCTTCTTGAGCGGACCACTCGGGCAAGTTTCCAGCGGAGATGCGATCGGCAGTCCACTTGGCGAGCACCAACTTCATGATGGGTTCGCCCCATCCGGTGGTGGACGCGGCGGCGCTGAGATTGTCGGCGTAGCATCCGCAGCCGATGAGCGACGAGTCGCCAAGCCGTCCGGGAGCCTTATTCAGCGTGCCTCCCGTGGACGTGGCGGCGGCGATGTTGCCGTCGCGATCGAGGGCGACCGCACCGACGGTGTCGTGCGAGATGGTCGGATCGTGATCCAAATTAGGAGAGCCGGGCGCGAACAGATCGTTGCCGTCCGCTTTCGATCCGGTGCGCTGTAGATCGGCTTGTGCGGCCTGATAGGCGCGCAGGCGCTCGACTTCGCGCGGGATGATCAAATCCTCATTCTTGCAAAGCGGGACGCCGTGTTCGGCGGCGAATTTTTCGGCGCCTTCCCCGACGAAGTAGACGTGCGGACTTTCGCTGAGAATCTTGCGCGCGGCGCGCACCGGATTGCGAAGATGCTCAACGCATCCCACGCCGCCGGCGCGGAGCGTGGCGCCGTCCATAATTAGGGCATCCAGCTGGACTTTCCCGTCGCGATTGAGGAAGCTGCCGCGTCCGGCGTCGAAAGTCTCGTCGTCTTCCATGATGACGACGGCTTCCTCGACGGCGTCGAGCGACGAACCACCGCGCTCGAGCACGCGCCATCCCGCGGCCAGCGCATTGTTCACGCCGCGGAGGTGGGCCTCGACCATGTCATCAGGCATGGCCCAAGCGCCGCCATGAACGACGAGTACGGGATCAGTCGGCAAGGAGTGTCCTTAGAAGTGGTGATGCGACCCGATAGGATAGCAGGAAGTGTGGTCAGTTCCAGATACTCAGCTTCATCTTGGTGAAGCGTATTCGAGTTTTTCGACTGGCTTTGACGAAAGTGCGGAAGACGTCAACGTCTTTGACCACAGATTGTTTTGCGTTGTCATCCTGAGGGCCGCGTTTTTTGCGGGCCGAAGGATCTGTGGACTTGCCGACAGCATCGGCGGAGCGGGCGGAGGTGCAGAGGTCCTTCGGCACCAAAGGACGGCGCCTCAGGATGACACGTCGAGGAGGATGCAAACGGTGCGCGGCAACCGGCGGCGGAGGTTCCTCGACTTCGCTCGGGCTGATAAAGCCTGGCTTTACGCGGCTTGGCCGGGGCTGAGGCTTACTGGTGGGTCCTGGGTTCTGGTCCAGGTGTAGCGCATGCGGTGGATTACCGTGATCGTGCTTAGGACGGCGATCACCCATAGCACCGGCGCCATCCGGTTGAACAACGCTCCGAGGATGACGAGGACCAGCCGTTCGGGGCGTTCCATGAATCCTACGCGGCAGGAGCCGATCAGGCTTTCGGCTCTCGCTCTCGTGTAGCTGACCATGATCGAGCTGATCATGACGAAGGCGGCGAGGACGACCCAGAAGAAGCGTCCGCCGCGCGCATAGAAAACTAAAAGTCCAAGAAACTGGCTGGCGTCGGAATAGCGGTCGACGACCGAATCGAAAAAGGCTCCGAAGCGGGTGACGCGGTTGGTGGCGCGGGCGACCTGTCCATCGACTAGATCGAAGAAGCCGGAGAAGATGATGACTAGTCCGGCGTAGATGAACATCCGCTTCTGATTGTTGGCGTTGGCCGAGCCGAACAGGATCGCGGCCCAGGTGTTGACGACCAGTCCCATGAAGGTAAGAACGTTGGGATTGATACGGGAGAGCGCCAGCCAGCGGACGATGGTGTCGAGAAGGACTCCGCAGGCGCGTCCGAAGGCGGAGGTCCACGATGCGGTCATCGGACAGGCACCGAATACAACCGTTTAACCAAAAAGGGCACCAAGTTACACGAAGGAAACCGGAGTGACTTTTTCTTCCTTCGTGTTACTTCGTGTCCTTTGTGGTTCATGAATTTGATAGCGGCTACTACGCTTGTGCCTCTTTCGGCGCCTCGCCGTCGATTTCTTCGTGAATCGTGCTGAGCTTCAGAATCTCCAGCGTGCGCTTGCCGTTGGGCGTGACCACGACGGCTTCATCTCCTACCTTCTTATTCAGCAGGGCGCGTCCGATGGGGCTGGTGGTCGAAATCTTTCCCGTGGCTACGTCGGATTCCTCGCTGGTCACCAGCTTGTATTCGATCTCTTCTTCTTTAGTGCTGTCGTAGACCTTGATCGTCGAGCCGAGCCCCACCCGGTCGTGAGGGATGTTGTTCATATTGACCATGGACAGGTCGGCGAGGCGCTTACCAAGCTGGCGGACGCGCGCCTTGACGAACTCCTGGCGCTGCTTCGCCATGTGATACTCGGCATTCTCGCTGAGGTCGCCGAGCGCGGCTGCCTTTTTGATTTCCTTCGGAAGTTCGTGGATCAACTCGTGTTCGAGCGCGTTGATCTCTTCCTGCAGTTTTTTCTTGATTAACTCTGTCATGGATTACTAGCGGCCGGATCTACGGCAAGGCTTGAAACATTATAAACCCGGGTCCGGCGTTCGGCCGGGGCGTGGAGGAGATTCCTCGCTGCACTCGGAATGACAGGTTCTTCGTGAAAATGACAGGTTTTAGGCTGGTCGCAGAGATTACCCCCGTAATCTGTGGAATGTATTTTCGATTCTTGGGGGGAATCTTGCGTCCTAACATCGATGTATGCGCAATAAACGTCAAGAGGTATCGGATCTCAAGATCCGTTTAGGGCTGGCGATCATAACCATTTTCGGGATGATTGTTCTGGCCGGCACGTATAAGGGCAACATGGTGCGAGGCGCGGCGTCGGGGCCGATGCCGCGAGTTACGTCGATCACGCAGGTCACGCACGACGGCTACCGGAAGTCCAACCTGCTGGCCGATGGCTCAGAGCTTTATGTGACGGAGTTGCCGGCGGCGGACCGGGTGATTGCCAAAGTGGCTTTGCCGGGTTCGGACCGGTCGGTGATGCCGAGTTCGTTGTCGAATTTGCAGGCGCTGGACTTGTCTCCGGATCACTCCAAGCTGCTGGTTTCCTCGAAATCGAAGTCGGGAGATAACGAATTCTGGACGCTGCCCGTGGCGGCAGGCACCGCCGAGCGTGTGGGCGATCTTACGGGACGCGATGGAACCTGGTCGGCCGATGGAAGGCAGCTGGCGTTCGCGAAGGGATCGGTCCTCTATATTTCGAGCGCGAATGGAAGCGACGCGCACCCTCTCTATACGGCGAGCGGATCGGTGTTCGCCATTCATTTCTCGCCGGATGGAACACGGATCCGGTTTACGGTCAGTGATACGGAGCTGAATACGACCGCGCTGTGGGAAGTTGGGCGCGATGGATCGCATCCGCATGCGCTGCTGCCCGATTGGCCGTACAAGACGACGGCCTGCTGCGGAAGCTGGACCGCCGATGGGCACTACTACATCTTCCAGGCGAGCCAGACGATGCCGAATACGACGTCGGTGGTAACGGCGCTGTGGGCGTTGTCAGATTCGGATGCGGCTCCGGTTCCCCTGACCGGTGGACCTATGTCGTTCGGGAATGCTTCGGCCGCGGGAGACGGCAAGAACATTTGGGCGATCGGAGTTCAGCCCACGGTGGAAGTCGTGAAGTACCTGCCGGGGAAGAAGAAGTTTGTCCCGGTGATTCCCGGACTGTCGGCGACGGATCTGGATTTTTCGAAAGACGGCAAGTGGGTCGCGTACGTCGCAATTCCGGACGGAACGCTATGGCGCTCGCGGGCCAATGGCTCGGACCGACTGCAGCTGACGGCTCCGGGAGAACGTGCGGCATTGCCGAAGTGGTCGCCCGACGGGAATCAGATTGCGTATGTCAGCCTGAAGCCGGGCGATTCTTGGAAGCTGTATCTGGTGCCGTCGCAGGGCGGAACGCCGGAGGAAGTCGTGCAGGCAGCCGGCAGCCAGATCGATGCCAACTGGTCCGCGGACGGATCCAAGTTGATGTTCGGAGATTTTGCCCATGATGCGGGCGGCTTGAGCATTCGCGTTCTGGACTTCAAAACCCACAAGACAGAAATTGTGGCCGGGTCGCAGGGACTCTTCAGTCCGCGATGGTCGCCGGATGGACGGTACATTGCCGCGCTTTCTCCGGACAACACGGCACTGATGATCTTTGATTCTGAAACGCAGAAATGGTCGAAGTGGATTACGGCCTCGGGAGCGGTGAACTATCCAGTGTGGTCGGCGGACAGCAAGTATCTGTACTTTGACGATCTCGTCGACGACGCGGAGTCGATTCGCCGCGTGAAAGTCGGAGAGAACCAGGCTCAGCCGGTTTTCGTGCTGGAAGCGCTCGATCGCTATATGGGCGCGCTGGGCGTCTGGAGCGGGCGCACGCCGGATGGATCATGGATGTTCGTCCGTGACCGCAGTACGCAAGAGGTCTATCAGCTGAGCGTGGTATTGCCGTAATGGGATCGCGAGGGGATGCAATCATGTCGAAATGCTTAGACGCAATTCGCCGGGCGGGTAAGAGCGGAAGCGTCTTGATGTTCGGTGTACTTCTGCTCTGCGCGTTTTCATTGGGAGCCGCGCGGGCACCGCAGTCGTACGAAACCAGTTCGTCCGACGAAAGAAAAGTCCTGACACGGGTCGATCCTGACTATCCCGACGCGCTGAAAAAACTCTACATCGGCGGAGTGGTGCGGGTGGAAGTCGTCGTTGCACCCAATGGCGCTGTGAAGAGCACGAAGCTGCTGGGGGGCAGCCCGATTCTCGGGCAGTCCACGATGAAGGCCATCAAGCAATGGAAGTACGTTCCGGCGGGGTCGGAGGAAACATTGACGGTGAAAGTGGAGTTCGACCCTCACCGGTAAGAAATTGGCCGCCGCAAGTGCCGTCCCTTGCGGGACTCATTGAGATTTTCCGGTTTGCCCAGGGCTTCCGTCCTGGGCTTTCTTATTGCGCCCTTTCGGGGCTTGCAATCTCCACTTGTTGCACATTTTCGTCAGTCACATTCCCTCCCGAGGGCCGCGCTGGTTTCGGCGGCTGGACCTCGCCTTAAATTTCCGGTCAAATATCTGGACGTTCGTGTGTCGATTTAGCGCCTGCTCGTTCGACGTTCATATAGAGGCTGGACTGAAGGCTTTTCAAGTCCGGCCGCAATCCAACATAGGAGAACCACAATGCGAGTCATGGTCATCGTAAAAGCGAGCAAAGAGTCGGAGGCAGGCGTGCTTCCCAGCACCGAACTCCTTGGCAAGATGGGGGCTTATAACGAACAACTGGTGAAAGCAGGGGTGATGCTCGCGGGCGACGGTTTGCATCCGACGTCGAAGGCGAAGCGGGTGAAGTTTACGGGCGAGAAGCGCACTGTGATTGATGGTCCATTCGCCGAGAGCAAGGAACTCATTGCCGGCTACTGGCTGTGGCAGGTTCGGTCGATCGAGGAAGCGGTGGAATGGCTGAAGCGGGCTCCGTTCGATGGCGGGGTTGAGGTGGAGATTCGTCCGGTGTTCGAGGCGGCCGATTTCGGCGAGAATCTGACTCCCGAACTGAGGAAGCAGGACGAGAAGCTGCGCCAACAGACCGCTGGAAAAAAATAATCCTTTTTCTAAATTTAGTGTCGAACCGGCGATTTCTCATTCGACGTATAGATAGAGCGCGGATATGGGAGGCCAAGGCCACCGGGATCCGGCGTCCAAACAAAACAGAAGCGAGCGAACTTAACAAGGAGACGACGATGAAATTCCTAAGCATCTACAAAGCGGTAGAACGGACTACTCCTCCCAGCCAGCAGGAAATGGAAGCCATGGGCAAGCTGATCGAAGAGGGAATGAAAAAGGGCTGGTTGGTGGCGACCGAGGGTTGCCTGCCTTCGGCGCTGGGCGCGCGCGTGCGGCGATCCGGCAGCAATCTCAGCGTGACCGACGGGCCATTCGCAGAGGCGAAGGAGGTCGTCGGCGGATTCGCCATCCTGAAGGCGAACTCAAAAGCCGAAGCCATCCAGCTTGCCAAGGATTTCCTCAAAGTGGTCGGAGAAGGTGAGTGCGAACTGCGCCAAGTCTACGAGCACGACGGTGCAGATCCCAGCGTAGCGTCGTGCCAAGAGGCGGCAGCGGTTGCGCTGAAACGGTAGAAATGGTGTGATCGGTTAGTTGTGGAAACGACCGAGACTCATCGCGCGATTGAGGCGGTTTGGAAGATCGAGGCCGCCCGCCTCATCGCAGGCCTCACGCGAATCGTGCGCGACGTGGGCCGGGCCGAGGAACTTGCTCAGGATGCCCTTGTCGCTGCCCTCGAGCAGTGGCCGGAGTCAGGCATCCCGGACAATCCGGGGGCCTGGCTCATGGCTACGGCGAAACACCGTGCGATTGATTTCTTCCGCCGCAACGAACTCATCGACCGCAAGCACGAAGAACTTGGCCGCGAACTTACCGAGCGGGAAAACACCGTGCCCGACCTGGCGGCTGCCATGGATGACAACATCGGCGACGATCTCTTGCGTCTGGTGTTCATCGCCTGCCATCCCGTGCTTTCGACCGATGCGCGAGTCGCTCTTACCTTGCGCTTGCTCGGCGGCCTGACCACCGACGAGATCGCCCGCGCTCATCTTGTCGCGGAAGCCACGATTGCGCAGCGAATTGTTCGCGCCAAGCGAACTTTATCGGAAGCGCATGTTCCTTTCGAAGTGCCACGCGGCGCGGAGTTCACGGCACGACTTTCGTCGGTGCTGCAGGTCATCTATCTCATCTTCAATGAAGGCTATTCGGCAACGGCTGGGGATGATTGGCTGAGACCCGCGCTGTGCGAAGAGGCATTGCGGCTGGGGCGGATCCTGGCCGGGCTGGTTCCAAAAGAGCCGGAGGCCTTTGGGTTGGTCGCCCTTATGGAGATTCAGGCATCCCGGTCGAAAGCTCGCGTTGGACCATCGGGAGAGCCGATCCTGCTGCTCGACCAGGATCGCGGGAAATGGGATCGCTTACTGATCGGTCGTGGCTTGGCTGCACTCGAACAAGTCGAACGGCTCGGCGGAATGCAGGGAACATATGCGATCCAGGCGGCAATTGCCGCTTGTCACGCCCGCGCCGCGACCGCCGGCGAGACGGATTGGGCGCGGATCGCGCAGCTCTACTCTGATCTCGCGGAAATCGCACCGTCTCCGGTCGTGGAATTGAATCGTGCAGTCGCAGTGGGGATGGCGTCCGGGCCGGCAGTGGGTTTGCGGTTAGTCGACGCCCTGCTCGATGATTCGGCCCTGCGCGGATACCATCTGCTGCCGAGCGTTCGTGGCGATTTCCTCAAAAAGTTAGGGCGCTTCGACGAAGCACGAGCCGAGTTCGAGACGGCAGCATCGATGACGCGGAATGCGCGCGAGCGTGACTTACTGTTGCAGCGCGCTCGGGAGTGCGGGGCTCCGCGCAGCTAGTTCAAAAGCTTTCACCACAGGGGGCACAGAGGAGCACAGGGGAAACCGGACATCAGGAAAATCTAGCAGGATCGATGATCGTGAAGTACTGCCCACTAGCCACTAATCACGACCCACTGCGCACTACACACTGATCCCTGGCCCCTGGTTTTTCTGAATTTAAGCCTGGAACTCGGAAGCTTCGGGGAAGCGGAGATTGCACTTGGCAAGCGTCAGTGTGAGGAGCTCCTCGACCTTGGCTTCTTCGCAGTTGCGGGCCATGGCCAGTTCGCTGACCAGGAGGTATCGGGCACGCTCGAGCATCTTCTTTTCGCGGAAAGAAAGCGGCTTCGCCTGATGGAGGGCGATGAGACTCTTCAGAACACTGGCGACTTCGAGCAGCGATCCGGTGCGCATGCGGTCTGAGTTTTCCTTGAAGCGGTCTTTCCAATCGCCGTTGCCGCCATTTTCGCCAATGGACAGCAGGTCCAGCACTTTTTGAACTTCCCCGTTGCGGACGACCCGGCGAAGTCCGACGCTGCCGGCGTTCTGGCAGGGGACCATCACCTTGAGACTGCTGGCCTTGATGTGAAGCAGGTAGAACTTTTCAACATTCGCGCCGATGGCCCGGCTGCTGATCTGTTCGATGATGCCAACCCCATGATTGGGATAGACGACCTTGTCGCCAATGTGGAAATTCAGATCGGCAGTGCTCATAAGTCGGACACCCAGAAGGCGAAGGGATCGAGGGGAGAAGCGCTGAAAACCTACTATTAATATGCTACTCCTCGGCTGATGGGAAGGCAAGTTGGACGCCGGACTTGGCGCGGTTCCGTTTGTAACTTATTGATAATTCAGTCGTGGACTTTCGGGTCATAGAAGGGCCGTGAGGGGCTCGAGCGTTGCGGCGTGCCACTCGACAGGTCTTCACTCAGAGTGCCCGGTTTTCCATCCAGCCTTGCAGGATCAGGATGGCGGCCATCCGGTCGACGGCTTTGCCACGCTTTTCGATGGAGAGATCGGTCTCGCGGAGCAGACGGTTGGCTTCGGCCGAGGTCAGGCGCTCGTCCCAAAGGTGGACTGGAATCTTGAATCGCTTTCGCAGATCCTCGGCAAACTCCTGAATTTTCCCGGCTTGGATCCCTTCGGCGCCGCTCATGCGCAGAGGCAGCCCGACCACGATCTCCTGAACGTCGTATTCACGGATAATCCGGTTGAGAAATTGGAGATCGTACTTTTTGTTCTTGCGATGTAATGTTTCGAGGCCCTGCGCGGTGATGCCGAGCGGGTCGGAGATGGCAACGCCAATGCGGCGGGCGCCGACGTCAAGGCCAAGTACGCGTCGCGAGCCGTTTTCCCCATCTGCTGTCACCGGGCGATTATAAGGGCGGTAACCCCGCCCGGGCGCTTCGTCTCGACAATCGTCCATTGACAACCGATGGTCGAATGTCTACCATCATCGCCAGATTGAGGGTAGGATGTCTTCCATGGCGAAGCAACAGCAAAAAGTCGGGCTTCTCCAGGGAACGCTCGACATGCTCATCTTGAGGACGCTTCTCTATGGACCGGCTCACGGCCACCAGATCGGGAAGCACATTCAGAGGACCACGAACGAATTCCTTCAGATGCAGCACGGCTCGCTCTACCCCGCGTTGCACCGGCTGGAGCGAAGAGGATGGGTCGCGTCCCAATGGGAGACTGCGCCCGACAAGAATCGGGAATTCAAGTACTACCGGCTAACCGATAAAGGCAGGAAGCAACTCCTGGCCGAAGAATCTCGGTGGAAGCAGATGGCCGAAGCTGTTGCGCGCGTGATGTGGCCCGCTGCCGAGGAGAGCTGACGTGAAGTGGTGGCAGAGCAAGAAGAGAAATGCGGACCTGGAGCGGGAGTTGCGTTCCGACCTGCAATTAGAAGAAGAGGAGCAACGGGAAGCAGGCATTTCTGAACAAGAGGCTCGCTACGCGGCCTTGCGCGCCTTTGGCAATCCTGCTCTGATCCGCGAACAGACTCGCGCCGTCTGGTCCTGGAATTGGCTTGAATCGCTTGCGCGCGATCTGCGCTTCAGTCTCCGCACCCTGCGCCGCTCCTCCAGTTTTACGGTCATCGCCATCCTGGTGATGGCGATTGGCATTGGGGCGAACGTTGCACTCTTCACGGTAGTCCGCGGCGTTCTGCTCAAGCCCTTGCCATTCCAAGATCCGGATCGCCTCGTCATGCTGTATGAGGCGGATCTTTATAAAGACGATACGTCCGGGTTCAACGTGGTTTCCGGCGGCATGTACGCTGAGTGGAAGAACCAGAACCGCAGCTATCGCAATCTCGCGCTCGCGAAGGCTATCCGGGTCGGGCTTTCTGGTTCCGGCGCGCAATTGCCGGAGAAGCTGACGAGTGCGCTGTTTTCATGGGACATGCTGCGCACGCTGGGCGTGCAGCCCGTGCTGGGCCGCGATTTTACGCAGGCCGATGACAACCCCGGAGCCAATGGCACGGTATTGCTGAGTTGGGGCCTGTGGAAGCGCCGTTTCGGCGGTGACCCTGCCATCCTGCAACAGACGATCTTCCTCGACGCCCAGCCGTACACCGTGATCGGCGTAATGCCCGCCTGGTTCGATTTTCCCGAGCCGTCCACGCAGCTATGGACACCGGTGTACCAGGAGGAGCCTAAAGACGTGATGATGTCGTTCAGCAATCACCAGTTTCGCGTTGTAGGGCGGCTGAAGCCGGGTATCAGCGCCTCGCAAGGCGTGGCCGATCTGAGCCTGATCTCCGAACGCGTCCACAATGAGCACCTGAACGACCCATTCGTGTTTCGAGGCACCCGGAGCCGCGCTCTACTAGAGCACATTGTCGGCGAAATCAAGAAACCGCTCTACGTGCTGCTGGAGGCAACCTGCTGCCTGCTGCTGATTGCCTGCCTCAATGTTGCCAATCTGCTGGTGGCGCGCGCAGCGGCACGGCGCAAAGAACTGGCCATCCGCACCGCGCTGGGCGGCAGCTGGCTTCGCCTGATATACGAGCGGCTGATGGAGTGCCTGCTGCTTTCGGCCTCCGGCGGCGCAGTGGGACTCTTGCTCGCGTTCGCCGCTCTGTATTGGCTGATGCAAACCCGCTCCGAAATGAGCCGCGTCGAATCCATCCACTTCGACGGCGTAGTGGCGGCGTTTACGATTGGCGTTATCGTGCTGTGCGCGCTGTTTTCCGGACTCATCGCTGCCTTCAGCACCAGCGACAAGCACATTCTCGGAGCGCTCCATGAGTCATCGCGTTCGGTGAGCGGCGGCAACGCGCAGGCCAGGCTCCGTAAGGTCCTGCTTTCGCTCGAAGTCGGACTGACTGTGATCCTGCTCATTGGCGCGGGACTGCTGCTCAAAAGCTACGAACGGTTGCGGTCTGCCGACATGGGTTGCCGCACGCAAGACGTGATCACCATGCATTTGGGCATCCCTGACGCCCGATATGCGACGCCTGCCCAGCGAGCCAACTTCTACGATACGCTGCTCGATCGTGTCCGCGCTCTACCGGGAGTGGACGCGGCGGGCTTTGCTTCGGTTGTCCCGGGGCAGGGCTACCAGGACGATTGGAGCTTCAGCATCGTGGAGCATCCGCCCTTGCCGCAAGGCAGTGGTCTGTTCGCCCTAAACCGCTGGGTTGATCCCAAATACTTCAACGCAATGGGCATTCCTATTTTGCGCGGACGTACATTTGACGCCGGGAAGCATTTAGATGCTGCGAACGAAGTCGTCATCAGCCAATCCTTCGCCGGCCAGTACTTTCCCGGCGAAGATCCGCTGGATCGTCACATCCGCGTACGCGGAAAAGATTTCGTCATTGTTGGGATTGTGGGAGATACCCGCTACGCCATCGGCGAAGCACCGCAGCCAGTGCAATATTACCCGCTGGCTGCCGGCGTCGAGAACGTCGGCACGCTCGTGATTCGCTCCAGCCACAACCTGGAGCAGTTCGCTCTTCCGGTACAGCGCATTGTCTCGGAGATGGACCACGATTTGCCCGTCTCCGATGTCCTCACCATGAACCAGTTGCTCGGGAAATCGACCCTTGACCAGAGCTTCAACGCGGCGCTGCTCGTCGCTTTTGCCACGCTGTCGCTGGTTCTTGCCGCTGTAGGCTTGTTCGGAGTGATGTCGTACATCGCAGCGCAGCGGACGACCGAAATCGGCATCCGCGTTGCGCTCGGCGCAAAGCGCGAACAGGTGATGCGAAAGATGTTGTTGACTGGAATGTGGCCCGCGGTCTGCGGTCTGGCCGTTGGACTCGCAGCAAGCCTGGCTGCCGGGAGGATGATGCGGGACTTGCTCTACGAGATCAAACCGCTCGATCCGGCAGTTTATGCCGCGGTGGCCGGCACGCTGCTCGCGGTGGCCACGATCGCCTGCATCATTCCCGCATGGCGTGCTTCGCGTCTCGATCCCGTGCAGGCGTTGAGAGCTGAATAAACCTGCTAGGAGTGTTGGTCATTCAGTCGATCTTCGCCAAAGAGATCAGCAAGAATCCACGCGGTTCCGGCAATCGCGAAGGTCTCAGCCGTTTCGCTCCAGTTCGTGGGATTGTGAGGATCCGAAACGATTAACGGGATCCACACGAACAGCCCGAAGATCAAGAGCATCATTGTCAGAAGGCGAGACGCGAGAGCTGCCATTCGATTCGTAAGCAGAGCAACCGCCGCGAGTGCAAATAGAACTGTCGTTGCGACCGCCCAAAACATCTGAGTGGGCGGAAGCCACTTCGGAACCAGACTGGCGGTATTGCCAAGATAGAAGGCCTGTTCAAGAGTAAAAGAAGCGGCGCAGATTCCCACAAAAACGCAGCCGATCCGCGTCAACGTTTCTCGTGGCCACAATGATGCCAAGCGCGCATAAACAATCGCTGCTCCAATCATGAGGGAAAACTGCTCGAAGAAGTTGCCCCAGCTGTTATAGATCTTTGGTTCGGCGAAGATCTGCGGCACGCACGCGCAGGCGAAGCCAAGAAAAACCACACCAAGCGCAACCGCTCCCGCTTTCGCGGTTCGACGGAACTGAATCGCAATTCCGCCGAAGATCTCCGCAGCGGCGACGGAATAAACAATGTAACCCGGCAGATGCCAGCCGTTGTATTCGTGCCAGGCCAGCGTGATGAAGCCAAAGGCGAACGCCGCCACTCCGAACACGTGCTGGCCGAAGTTCAACCTACGCGTTGGCATTGATACCGGCATAACGACGGCCCGCTCTCATCGGGCTAGCCTCTCGGCTGTGAGTGTAGCGTTTTTTCTGCCGGTATCGCGCAACGATTAATCTGACAAGCGGAAGCTGTGAAGGATTGACGACATGGCCTGCTCGAATCTCTTCCACTGACCGGAGGTGAGCGTCTTCATAGGTGGATCGGAGACATTGGGATTCGCCTGCCCTTGGCTAATGCTCAGCTCGAAACATCTTTAGTCTTTTCGCCAACCACGCGATTCGGGCTACAATGCACGCCGTAAGCGGAGGAAGGCGCAATGCATTTCTCACGGCTTTTGATCGCATCGTTTGCGATTTCAGTGTGCATCGCCGCACAGACGACGCCCCTGCTCGGATCCTCTCCTCAGAACAGCAACCCACCTGCTGCTGATCAAAAACATACGATCAGAGTCGGAATCGCGGTAATGACGAACCGATCCGGCCGCCAAGCCAGTCCAATCTGGGAGCGTGATCAGTTGGTGCGAGAGTTGCAGCGCAAGCGAACGGATCGCAAATCTTCCATTGTCATCGAGGCGGTCTCATTGGACGCGTCCTCCAGGGAAGACGCCGGATCGGAAGCGGCACAGAAGAACTGCGAATATCTTGTGCTCACGACCATGGTCGACCCTCGCCGCGGTCCGGGAATATCAGGAGGCCCAGACGGAATCGCGCCTCCGCCGGTTATCGTCGGAAACGCGAAACCCGGCCAGATTCTCGCAATTGATTTCGTGATTCTCGGCGTATCGGATCAACGGACTCTTGCTGAAGGAACGTCGACCGCATCCGTCGAAGAAAACAATGACACAAGAGCTGCCGATGAAGCCATGCGGATGACCGCGCACCGCGTCGCAAGCGAGTTGAGAAAAGATCACCCGCCGAATATTGACTGAACGGAATCGCTTCGGGTTCACGTCAGCAGGAGGACGCCTAAGAAGCGTGCGCTCGTGACGCGTCCTTACCTTGCGCGCATCGCTTTCCGGTAGGCGTCCACATTCTTGTTGTGTTCTTCGATTGTGCGGGCGAAGCGGTGATGGCCCTGCGCGTCGGCGACGAAATAGTAGTAGTCCGTTTGGGCCGGGTGCATGGCAGCTTCGAGAGAGCTGCGTCCTGGATTGCCAATCGGGCCCGGAGGCAGTCCTGCGTTGCGGTAGGTGTTATAAGCCGAGGCGAAGCTCATGTCGGCGTGGTGGAGCGCGCCCTGGTATGTGCCCGCAAGCAGTTCTGCATAAATGATGCTCGGATCGGCATCGAGAGCGATGCGTTTGGCGAGCCGGTTGTAGTAAACGCTCGCCACCTCCGGACGCTCTTCAGGAACCGCGGTTTCCTTTTCGACAATCGAGGCCATGATTACCGTGCGCTCGACCGGCCCAGGATCCGGAATCTCCGCAATGCTCGGCTGGTCGCTTCGATCCTTGAACTGGACCATCAGCAGGCCGCAATGACCGGGCCGTGGAGACTCCGTGGTATTGGAATCGGCAGTTCCTGCCGGCGCAGAAGAAATCAAACCAATCTGTTTCGCGACTGCCCGGAACTGGCAGACCATCGAGGCTGCCATCTCCTGCATGGTCATCATGCGCGAGAACTGATAGGTGTCAGGAAACAGATATCCCTCGAGCGAATGCGCGTTGGGCGCAATGTCGGCGATCAGTTCGGTTTCCGATTGCGCGACTTTCAGAAACTCGTCGGCGGGGCCAAGTCCAGCGGCTTCGACGGCGCGCGCGATATCGAACATCGTGAAGCCTTCGGGGACGACTACAGTGTGGAAGTAAACGTCGCCGCGGCGCAGCCGCTTTTGAATGTCGATGATATTGGCGGGCTTTTCGAAAAGATATTCGCCGGCTTTGAGCGAGCGTCCGTGATGGTAGTAGTGCCAGAGGATGAAGGCTTCCTCGCTGCGAATGACTCCGGCGTTTTTCAGTTCGAGAGCAATGCGGCGAGTGGAAAATCCCGGGCGTAGCATGACGAATTTCTGCCCAGACGGCTCGACCGGCATGAGCAGGGCCCAAGTTAGCCAGGCGCCGACTCCGATGATCGCAATCAGGAAAAGCCAGAGAATCTTTCGCACGGTAGCGTCAGTTTAGACGATAGAGGTTAGACGACAGACCTGACTATGGTGATGCCGACTTTGGTAAGCTGGGCGCGCAGAACGGTAGGGTACCCTACGCTTTTGATCGCCTCGATGGAGCCTTTCGACCCCGGTACTCCCTTTGCAAACCAACTAGTTACGGTTTTGAACCCTTTTAGACGCGATATACTCAAATGTTTCTAGAGGCATCTTCGTACATTCATGAGACGTAGCTCGCGCTTCTTTTGGGCCGTAATCTTAGTGTTCGGACTGCTGCCCGCCACGGGCTGTCTGTTCCGCACGCGTCCGGTCGAAGACCAGTATTCCAAAGTCCCGCTCAAGGAATCCTCGCAACAGGGGCTTATCGACACCATCAACGAGCAGGCCGACGTGATGCAATCGCTGAAGGCGACGGTGGATATCGACAGCTCCGCCGGCGGCATCAAGAAGGGCCACGTCACCGACTATAAAGAGATTCGCGGCTACATCCTGGCGCGCCGACCCGACTGGCTGCACATGACCGGCCTTATGCCGATCGTGCGCACGACCGCCTTCGACATGGTCAGCGACGGACGCGATTTCAAGCTCTGGATTCCTCCGAAGAACAAGTTTGTCATCGGCAAAGATCAGGTGACGGCGCTGAGCACCGACCAGCCGATGGAGAATCTTCGTCCGAAAAATATTTATGAGGCGCTACTGATCCGTCGGATCGATCCCGACACCGAGATCGCCGTGCTCGAAAACGGCTACGACATTCAGCACGACGCCAAAGGCCATCGGATCCTGCAGGATGACTACGAGCTAACTGTCATCAAGAAGGGTGACGGAGGCTGGAGGCTGGCGCGCAAGATCATTTTTGCACGCACCGATCTGAAGCCTCACCGGCAGTACATCTATAGCGACAACGGGAAAGTCGCCACCGATGCGCGTTATGCGGAATACAAAGACTACGACGGATTCAGCTTCCCGTCGCGTGTCGAGATCAAGCTGCCCGAAGAGGAATACGATCTCACGCTGAACATGCTGAAGGTTGAGATCAACAAGCCGTTGCGCGACGATCAGTTCGTCCTCAATCAGCCGCCGGGAGCTGTGGTGGTCCACCTTGATTCGCCGCAATCGAGCTTGGTCGTGCCGCTGGCGGAGAAATAACATCAGTTAAAGTCAAAACACCTACCGCTTCCACTTCGCTCAGGGCAGGCTATTCGCACAAAACGCGACAAGGACGGGGCGCCCTCTCTGCTTCATCTTCTATAATCCAATCTGTCCGACGACCTTCCTATGATGAACAAGATGGTGGTTGCGAATCTGGCGCACCGGCCGACGCGGTCGATCATCACTGCGAGTGCGATTGCGCTTGAGATCACGATGATCCTCATGGTGGTCTCACTCTTTTACGGCTTGCTCAACGGATCGAAAGAAAGCCAGGTCGGAGTAGGGGCGGACTTGATGGTGATGCCGCCCGGAGCCTCGTCGTTGGTCGGCATGACCGGAGCGCCGATTCCAGTGAAGGTGGGGGATATTCTTCGCCAGATGCCGCACATCCAGGTAGCGGCTCCCGTCATATGGGCGTTCAGCCAGAAGCCACTCGAAATTGACTACGGCATTGATCTGGCAACGTATGACGCCCTTGCCCCAAAATTCCGGTATCTCTCCGGCGGGCCTTTCCAAGGGCCGAACGACGCGATCGTAGACGATGTCTATGCTGGCATGAATCACAAGAAGGTCGGAGATTCGGTCGAAATTTTGAATCAGCAGTTTCGCATCAGCGGAATCGTTCCTCACGGAAAGGGCGGGCGCAAATTCCTGCCACTTGCGACGATGCAGGAGATGACCAGCGCCGAAGGGCGGGCCTCTGTCTTCTACATCAAACTCGATGACCCTTCGAGTGCGGATGCGGTGATCAAATCGATTCAGGCCCGGCCGGGGATGGAGAAGTATTCGGTCCGGTCAATGCAGGAGTATTTGTCGATGATGACGCCCGACAACCTTCCCGGCTTCGATCTCGCCATCAAGATCGTAATTGGCGTCGCCGTGGTGGTCGGCTTCCTCGTGATCTTCCAATCGATGTACACCGCCGTGATGGAGCGAACGCGCGAAATCGGAATCCTAAAGTCGATGGGCGCGTCGAAGTGGTACATCGTGAATGTCGTGCTGCGCGAGACCGTTCTGCTGGCCATTGTGGGCATCGTCGCCGGCATCCTCATCAGCCTGGCGACGCGGCGCGTGATTATGTTTGAAAAGCCCGTCCTGCGGCTGTTCTGGAGTTATGCCTGGATGCTGCGAGCCACGATCATCGCGGTTGTTGGCGCGCTGGCGGGAGC
>CAWBED010000006.1:0-283231 GCA_963787685.1 uncultured Acidobacteriota bacterium | reverse complement strand
CATTCCGACCCGACCCAAAAAATGTTGTCATTCCGACCAAAGGGCACCCGAAACATCGCTGGCATCGATACCGTCGGCGTCCGCGAAACTTCCATAATCGCCGTCGGCGCCATGGGAAACGATCAGCCACTTTCCAGCGTCAAAGAGGAATGGCATTCCCAGGAACTCGGTATCAACCTCCTTTCCCTGCGCTCCGGACCAACTTTCGGGAAGCAGACTTTCACCATCACCGAGCTGACTGCCTCCGAACCGGACCCTCAACTCTTCCTTTTGCCGGAAGGCTATAAGATCAACGATCAGCGCAAGAACCCACCGATCTCCTGGTAGTCAAGGGTCTCAGAGCCTTTCCAATTTGGGCTCAAGAATTCGCAACCTCAAGCCCCTCAACCTCATCTAAAACTTGACAACGATTCACTCAAGTCATAGGATGAGTTCCGGCGCAATCATATACACATTGATTACAAAGCACTTACAAAGTTTAGGAGGGATGTTTTATGTCAAAGATTATCGGAATTGACCTCGGCACCACCAACTCCTGCGTAGCAGTCATGGAAGGTGGCGAGCCCAAGGTCATTGCTAATGAAGAAGGAGGGCGCACCACGCCTTCCGTAGTTGGCTTTACCAAGACCGGCGAACGCCTCGTCGGCCAGGTGGCAAAACGTCAGGCGATTACCAATCCCGAGAACACCGTTTATTCGATCAAGCGGTTCATGGGACGTCGCTACGACGAAGTCAGCGAAGAGATCAAGATGGTCCCTTACAAGGTCGTCCGTCAGGGCGATCACGTGGCTGTCTTGGCGCAAGGGAAGGAATACACGCCTCCCCAGATCTCCGCGCTGATTCTTCAGAAGTTGAAGAAGGCGGCCGAAGACTATCTCGGCGAGAAAGTCACCGAAGCGGTCATCACCGTTCCGGCGTACTTCAACGACGCGCAACGTCAGGCGACAAAAGACGCCGGACAGATTGCCGGCCTTGAAGTGAAGCGCATCATCAACGAGCCCACGGCAGCCGCGCTTGCCTACGGCCTCGACAAAGGGAAAGACGAAACCATCGCCGTGTACGACTTCGGCGGCGGCACCTTCGATATTTCTATTCTCGAAGTCGGCGAAGGCGTGATCGAAGTCAAAGCCACCAATGGTGATACCCACCTCGGCGGCGACAACCTCGACCAGCGTCTGGTGGATTGGCTCATCGACGAATTCAAGAAGGATGAAGGCCTCGACCTGCGTGGCAAGGGCAACGAGATGGCTCTGCAGCGTCTGCGTGACGCCGCGGAACGCGCCAAGATCGAGCTTTCGACCACTATGGAGACCGAAATCAATCTGCCCTTCATCACGGCGGACGCGAGCGGTCCCAAGCACCTGGTCAAGAAACTGACCCGTGCAAAGCTCGAAGGCATGGTCGAAGACATCATTCAGCGCTCGGTTGGCCCCTGCAAGCAGTGCATGAAAGACGCAGGCGTCGACACCAGCAAGATCAACGAAGTCGTTCTCGTTGGCGGACAGACCCGCATGCCCCGCATCCAGTCGCTCGTGAAAGAGCTCTTCGGACGCGAAGGTCACAAGGGCGTCAACCCGGACGAAGTCGTCGCGATCGGCGCAGCCATTCAGGGTGGCGTGCTCAAGGGCGAAGTGAAAGACCTGCTCTTACTCGACGTGACTCCGCTGTCGCTCTCGATTGAAACTCTGGGCGGCGTTTCGACGCCGATGATCCCGCGCAACACGACGATTCCGACCAAAAAGACGGAGACGTTCTCGACCGCGGCCGACAGCCAGACGTCGGTTGAAGTTCATGTGCTGCAGGGCGAACGGCCCATGGCAGCGCAGAACCGGACTCTCGGCAAGTTCCACTTGACCGGAATTCCGCCGGCACCGCGTGGCGTTCCGCAGATTGAAGTCACGTTCGACATCGACGCCAACGGCATCCTGAACGTGACCGCGAAAGACATGGCCACGCAAAAGGACCAGAAGATCACGATCACGTCCTCTTCTGGTTTGTCGAAGGAAGAGGTTGAGCGCATGGCGAAAGAAGCCGACGCGCACTCCGCCGAAGACAAGGCGCAGCGCGATTCGATCGAAGCCAAGAACCAGCTCGACTCGATGGTCTACAACATCGAGAAGATGCTGAAGGAGCAGGGCGACAAGATCTCCGGCTCCGATCGCGGCGACGTTGAAAACGCTCTGGCCGATGCCAAGAAGGCGCTCGAGTCCAACGACAAGGCGCAGATGGATAAGGCTCGCGAGACGCTAACCGCCGCCTCGCACAAACTGGCCGAGCAGATGTACAAAGCTGCTCAGCCGGCCGGCGGCGCGCAAGCCGGTCCGGGCGCAGGCCCGGCCGCCGGCGGTCCCGATCCCGGCAGCAACGGTTCGGGCCAGAAGAAAGACGAAGGCGTCATCGACGCCGAGTACGTGGACGTAGAAGACAAGAAGTAAGCACAGCGGCCACGGATCGAAGCGGAAGTTCACGGATCAAGAATCCGTGTAGATTCGCGGGAATCCGTGGCCAAGTTTCTGTATGGGGGAGAATCAATTGGACTTCCAG
This sequence comes from uncultured Acidobacteriota bacterium, assembly GCA_963787685.1. Lineage (GTDB taxonomy): Bacteria > Acidobacteriota > Terriglobia > Terriglobales > Acidobacteriaceae > Sulfotelmatobacter. The sequence continues at coordinate 280,687 of CAWBED010000006.1, read as the reverse complement.
GTAAATGACGAAACCTATTTTCTGAGCCTCGCCGAAAACGAACGGCAGTGGCTCGTGCTGGTCGAGACTCCGACCGGAACCCGGCAAATCCCGGTCTACGTGGACGAGGCTTGGCTCGAAGAATCGACCCTCGTGGTAGAAGATAAAGATAGACGCAAGATTGTGAATTAAAGATGCGGCGCGGGCCGTCCCGCCCGCGTCTGTCCTCACTCAAGGACAAGGCAGTGCATCAGGACTTTGAATGGCAGCTGCGACCAAAAAGGATTATTACGAAATACTCGGTGTAAAGAAGTCCGCCTCGGCGGACGACATCCGCAAGGCTTTCCGCAAGCTCGCGCGCAAGTTTCATCCCGATGTCAATCCGGGCGACAAGTCCGCCGAAGAGAAATTCAAATCACTCTCCGAGGCCAACGAAGTTCTCAGCGATCCCAAGAAGCGCAAGATCTACGATCAAGTCGGCTTCTACTCCGACAACATTGATCCGGCTACCGCGGAAGCATACGCACGCGCCGGCAACAACACCGGCGCCGGATTTCCCGGTGGTTTTCAGGGAGGCGCGCAGCAGCCCGGCGGTCAAGGCGCCCCCTTCGATTTCGGTGGATTCGATTTCTCCGACCTGGTGGATAATGCCGGCCACGGTGGCCGCAAATCTTCAGGAGGCGGCGGCAGCTTCCGCGATATCTTCGGCTCCATCTTCGGAGGAGGCCGCGGCGCGCCGGCCGAAGAAGGTCCCGAACCCGGCACCGACCTCGAATATCAAGTCAACGTCCCGTTCTGGACGGCGATCCGAGGCGGCGTCATGCGTCTCAACATCACGCGCCAGGATGTCTGCCCGCAGTGCCATGGTCAGGGTACTCTCGAAGCTCCCGGCAAATGTCCGGAGTGCAACGGTACGGGCCAGATCACGCAAACCGGCGGACGCATGAAGTTCAACGTGCAGTGCCCCCGCTGCCACGGGACCGGAAAGAATTTGACGACGTGTCCAACCTGTCACGGTGAAGGCACGGTCACGAAGACCGAACCGCTCGAAGTCCGCATCAAGGCAGGCACGCGCGACGGCCAGCGCATTCGCCTGCCCGGTAAAGGCAATGCTGGAGCACATGGCGGAGTCCCCGGAGATCTCTACGCGATCATCCGCACGGGAGATCATCCAATCTTCCGCCGCGACGGCGACGACATCTCGCTGACGGTTCCGGTCAGCGCCGCAGAAGCGGCACTGGGAGCAAAGATCGAAGTCCCAACGATTGACGGTCGAGCCCTGCTAAAGATTCCGCCAGGTACGCAGTCCGGACAAAAGCTGCGCCTGCGAGAAAAGGGAGTGCCGTCCGCGACCAGAGAAGGCGTCCGCGGCGACGAAATCGTCGAGATCACGATAACGGTCCCGATGCCCAGAGACGAGCGCACAAAAGAACTTCTCCGCGAGCTAGCCAAGCTAAACCCGGAAGACCCCAGGGCCGAGTTGTGGACAAAGGTCTAACTCAAATCGGCAGGATTTGGACGGAGCCTGATCCCCGAAACCTGGGAACGCACGTTGTAGGGAATAGCGATACTCCTCGGAATGCTTTCCCGTTCGTACAAGCAAAGGCTACACCCAGAGAAATACCGCGTGTTCGCGGCCGGTCGCGGCTCTCACGACTCGTTCTACGACTCGCATTCCCTTGGATCCGTTTGTAAAGACGACAATGGCCGAGCGGCTCTCCGGGTGCACCAAGACAATATTCTTCCACCCGCCGTTATCACCCCATTGCCACAAGTACCGCGGGCCGGATTCCTGCTCGATACCCCAACCCAAACCCCAGGCGAGTGCGCTATTTACATGGGAATAGGGATTCATCATGAGTGAGCGGGTCTCGGGTCTCAGATCGAGCGCGTCTCCTCGCGGCTCCGTTATTCGGGCCACAAAAGCGGAATAGTCCGCAACTGTTGTGAGCAGTCCAAACGCGACATTCGGGCTCGTCTCGTTTGGTACTGGTTTATGCGGCGGAGTCAGAACCTTTGCCATTTCCTCAACGATACGATCATGGTTCCACTGGGCCAGCGGCAGGCCGCTCTTTTGAATCAGATTAAACAGCTGTTCTGGAAAGGCCCGGTTATCGAATGGATCGTCTCCGCGATGGCCGGACACGAGCCGTTCTCCGGTGTCCGAATGCCAGAGATAGGTGGATGAGTCCATGTGGAACGGCCTGAACACACGTTCCTGCATGAACTCTTCGCAGCCCATGCCCGTGATCTTCTCAACACAACGTTGCAGATAGTAGAAGCCCTCTCCGGAATAGCGGAACTTCGAGCCGGGCTCAAATGCGGGGACCAGGGGCTCATTGGCTTCATCGCGCCAGTTCGGCAGGCCGCTGGAATGGCTCAGAATGTGTCTCGCCGTTATGCGGCCTCCCCATTCTCCGGTCGGAGCATCCTCACTTACCAGCGTTCTGAGAGGCCGATCGAGATCCAATTGGCGTTCATCGACGAGTTTGAGCACAGCGTAGGCAAAGACCTGTTTTCCCATCGAAGCCGCAGGGAAGATGGAATTCGGCGTAATCGGAGCTTTGGTCGCCATGTTGGCCAGTCCAGCATAGTGCTGCCATACGATTTGATCTCGATGGATTACTGCCATGCCGATTCCCGGTAGCTGCGCCAATTCCATTAATCGGGGCAGCGAATCCATAAAGGCGCTGGGTGGTTTGGAAATTTCTGGAGCCACGTCTGGTGCTCCGGGCAGGTTGGAACGAATCAAAAACGATCCGAAGAAAGAAGCAGCTGCAGCCTGGACAAAGTCTCGTCGATTCATGATGTCCTGTTATAGACGTGCGGCTGTCGATTTTGTTTGAGCCTCACCAACCCAAGATACCTGCGCCATTTGGGCGCGCTGCTGACGCATCGGTTCTGCCCTATCGTGTTACCCTCGTACCGCTCCTCCCGCTTACAAAATTTCACAAAATTCCTCAAAAAAATCTTGCATCTGTGGAAATTTCCCGTAATCTCACAAATGCGAACTAACTTCGCCGAAATGCCCGGGAAAACGCATCCAACCTGGGAGCCGCGAGAGAAAATGTCCTCCTCGAAAAAACTTCGAAGAAGACTCAAGGGAGACGCGGTGGTGAGAGTGAGTCGCTTGAGGAGGCAGACATAGAAATTGGCAACAGCTACCGCCCCGCGTCAACAATCCGATAATCTCCAGCCTCTCGCCGCAGTCCCCAACCGGAAAAAATTCGTCCGCCTCACGCTTTGGCCACTGGTCGCCGCCACCTTCTTCATGGTATCGGGCGGAACCTATGGCACCGAAGACATCGTGCACGGTGCCGGTTACGGACGCGCCATCCTGATTCTGCTCATCACGCCGCTGCTCTGGAGCCTGCCCACAGCCTTCATGATCGGCGAGCTGTCGAGCGCGCTGCCCTACGAAGGCGGTTATTACGCCTGGGTCCGTCGCGCCATGGGCAACTTCTGGGGATTTCAGGAAGCCTGGCTCTCGCTCATTGCCTCGATTTTCGATATGGCGATCTATCCCACCCTGTTCGTCGCCTACCTGACCCGCATGTTCCCGTGGTTTCAGGAAGCGAATCGCGGATGGTGGGTTGCGCTCGCGGTTGTCGTCGCCTGCGCTCTCCTTAATATTGCCGGCGTCAAGGTCGTCTCCCTGACCTCGCTTTGGCTGTTCCTCGCCTTGTCGGCCCCGTTCGCCGCAATCGTCATCCTCGCTCCCTTCAAGCTGGGAGCGCTGGCGAACGCCGTCACCAAGCCGACCACATCTACCGTCGACATCCTCGGAGGCCTCCTCATCTGCATGTGGAACTACATGGGATGGGACAACGCCTCGACCATCGCCACCGAAGTCGAGCGCCCGCAGCGCACTTACCCGCGCGCCATGCTCGTCGCAGTCTGCATCGTGGCCGTCAGCTACATCCTGCCCTTCGCGGCGATGTGGATGACCGGGCTGAAGCCGACTGCCTGGGAAACCGGTTCGTGGGCGGACATCGCCGGCTTAATCGGTGGACCGCTCCTCCGCATCGGAGTCGTCCTCGGCGGCCTCATCAGCGCCTTCGGCATGTTCAATGCGCTAGTGATGAGCTACTCGCGCCTGCCTCTGGCGATGGCGCAAGACGGCATGCTCCCGCAGTCTTCGGCAAGCTGCAAAAGAAATCGCGCGCCCCCTGGGTCGCCATCATCGCGCTCGCCATCGGCTGGGCCATGTGCCTCGGACTTGGCTTCGCTCGCCTCGTCACGCTCGACATTCTTCTCTACGGTGCCAGCCTGTTCCTGGAATTCATGGCGCTGGCCGTGCTCCGCTTCCGCGAACCGAACCTGCCGCGCCCATTCAAGGTGCCCGGCGGACTCTTCGGCGCGATCGCCATCGGCATTCCTCCGATGCTCCTGCTCGGCTTCTCCGTAGTCCGCAGCGAGCACGAGCAGATTCTCAACATGAGCTCGTTCGCCTTCGGAATGATCCTCATCGCGGCTGGCTTCGTGGCCTACCTCGTCAATCATGCCCTGAAGCCTGAAGGCTGGTCCGTTCCTCAGGCCAAAAAACCGCAACCCGCCTCATAAAAAATAAGGCCACGGATTTCGCTATTCATCACGGATCAATCATCCGTGAAAATCAGCGCAAATCCGTGGCCAGTAAGTTTCTGACCGATCCTGTTACAAGCTACGCGGCCGCTTTCGCTTGATCGCGCAGCATCTTCACTTTGTCATGCGCCCGCTGGATGCTATCTGCCTGCCTGCGCACAATCTGCGAGACGTCCGCCGGCAACGGCTCCGACAGCGCCTTCTGGTAGCTTTCCTTGGCTTTATCCTCGCCAGCTTCCACCGACTCGAGGATCGTCTTGTCGCCGCCGCCCATCGCAACTTTCGTATCGATCCATGCGCGATGCATTGCCGCCGCGATCGAGCCGGAAGGCTTCTTGTCCGGCTTCCCCAGTCGCGAATATTCGTGCCGCAGCTCTTCGGCAAACTGACCGCGTTCCAGTCGCTGCTCGTTGAAAAAGGTCTTCAGATCCGGACGCTTCACATGCTCCGCCGCATCCTGATAGCCCTTTTGTCCGTCCTTACAAGTTTCAATGAGGTCTTCCAGCACACTTAGGGTTTTATCGTTATCCATGAATATCCTCCGAGGCTTGGATGCATTTGCACTGCGTACGTTTGGCGGGGATTCTCCAAGGAACTAGGAAGAATTCGGACGGCTGCTCTAGAATCAAACCGGATCCTAATGACAAAACGTAAATCCAAGGGTGCATACATGTTGAGCCGTTTAGCGGGCGTGAGCGAAGCGGGAGCCCGCTGGCGAAATCCCGAGCAGAGCGAGGGAACTGGTGACTAAGCGTAAATCCAAGGGTGCATACATGATCTCGTCCGTCGCCGAGATGTATGGCATCCATCCGCAAACGCTGCGGCTTTACGAGCGCGAAGGATTGCTCAAGCCCTCGCGCACCGAAGGCAACACGCGCCTCTACACCGACGAAGACCTGCAGCGCCTCGAGTTCATTCTCTCGCTGGCTCGCGACCTCGGCGTCAACATCGCCGGCATGGCGATCATCCTGCAAATGCGCGAGCGCATGGAAGAGATGCAGCACCAGATCCAGGAATTCGTCCAATACATCCAGCAGGAAGTCCTGACCCGCGCCAACGCCGCCGCCGATCCCTCAAAAGGCGCGATCGTCCCAGTCCGCCGGCCAATGGTCTCTCCCACCATGCAACCCGGCCGAAAAAAGTAGTACCTGTCATCCTGAGCGAAGCGAAGGACCTATGCAATCTGCGGGCAGCGAGAGCATTCGAGCCATGCGCTCCTGCACATCTGCAAACAGTAAGGAGTGGCAGAGCGTTCCTGCAAGCGACGTCATCTCCACCAACGATGGCACGAACGTGGAAGAGCGGCCCTTCAAGGGCCGCGTCATTCGCGTCCAATGAATAGGGCTTTAGCCCCCGCTTCCGCGCGTATGATATGAGGTCTCGCATTCAGGACCGCGTCACCATGCTCCCCTTCAAGCTCATCTACAGCGACGCCTACTACCTCCCGATCGGCAACCACGTTTTTCCCGCGGAAAAATATCGCCGCGTTCGCGACCGCCTCATCACAACAGGCGTAGCCGATGCGAATGATTTCCTCGAGCCCCAGCCTGCGACCGATCAGGACATCCTCCTCGTCCACAAGCCCGACTACGTGCAGAAGCTCAAGACTGGCACGCTCTCCCCGCGCGAAGAGATGGAAATGGAAATCCCTTACTCCCGCGATCTCGTCGATGCCTTCTGGCTGGCCGCCGGCGGATCCATCCTCGCCGCCCGCCAGGCTCTCGCCGACAAAGTCAGCGTCAGCATCGGCGGCGGATTTCATCACGCCTTCCCCGATCACGGCGAGGGATTCTGCATGATCCACGATGTCGCCGTCGCCATTCGCCGCCTGCAGCGTGACGACAAGATCCGCACCGCCATGACCATCGACTGCGACGTGCATCAGGGCAACGGCACCGCCGCGATCTTCGCTGGCACGCGCACCGAAAGTGTTCCGCTTCCCTCGGTCGCGACTTCGACGCTCACGCAGCCGGCATCGGCAAAAACAAAAATGCGCGGAGCCCATGCCGGCGACGTCTTCACCATTTCGCTGCACCAACATAACAATTACCCGCAGTACAAGCCGCCATCTTCGATCGATGTCGATCTGCCCGACGGCATCGGCGACGACGATTACCTCGCGTGGCTCGACAACGCTCTCAGTTCCGGTCTCCGCCAATTCGAACCCGACCTGCTCTGCTACGTCGCTGGCGCCGATCCGTACAAAGACGATCAGCTGGGCGGCCTCGAACTGACCATCGACGGATTGAAGAAGCGCGACCGGTTAGTCTTTCAAGTCGCCCGCGCGAGAAACATCCCCGTGATGGTCACCTACGCCGGCGGCTATGCAAAGAATATTGAAGACACGGTGACGATCCACTCCAACACGATCATCGCCGCGAAAGAAGTCTTCGCGGGCTAGTTAAAAGTGGCCATGTCATCCTGAGAGAAGCGAAGGACCCCTGCACTTCTTGCGTGTTGGGGGGTGTTTCAAAGGCATTCTGCAAAAGAATTCCTACCTTTAGCCTCGTAACTTCGCGCCGCGGCATACCATATAAATAATATGAACATCAGCACATCCGATCTTTCTCATTCCGACTTATACGGACTCATTCTCAACGCTGTGGCTCCCCGGCCGATCGCCTGGGTTTCCACTCTCAGCGCCTCCGGCCAGCCCAACCTTGCTCCATTCTCGTTTTTCAATTGCGTTTGCGTCGAGCCTCCGCTGCTGGCGTTTGCTCCAGGACTGCGTGCGCCGAAGCGATCGAACTCTGCCGACGGAGAAGCCAAAGACACGCTGCGCAATATCCGCGAGACCAAAGAATTTGTGGTCAACATGGTCACCTTCGAACTCGCCGAAGCGATGAATGCGACCAGCGGTGAATACGACGCTTCCGTCAACGAGTTCGAGCTTGCCCACATCGATCACGAGCCGTCGGAGATCGTGAAGCCTCCGCGAGTCGCGAAATCTCCGGTCAGCTTCGAGTGCAAGCTCTATCAGATTCTGGATTTTTCGCCGTCCCCCAGAAGCAGCAGCCTGGTGATCGGGGAGATCGTTTCGATCCACGTCGCAGACGCTCACTGGAAGCAGGGAAAACTCGACCGCGATTCTCTCGATCCGATCGGACGCATGGGCGGCATCCAGTACACGCGAACGACGCAAAGATTCGATATGGTTCGCCCCAAAGTCGGTTAATGTCATTCCATGCCATTTGTCATTCCGACCGCCATTTGTCATTCCGAGCGAAGCGAGGAACCTGCTTCTCGCCGCCGGTTGCCCCATCCTTGTCGCGTTGTTTGCGACCGGGTGGGGATTTTGACGTCCGTCTAATTTTCTTTCGCCCCTACGGGGCTTTGTGCCTCTTTCCCGACGGCTTCACCCACGGCTTGCGCCCCTTCGGCTTCGCTCAGGGCAGGCTGTGGGCTGCATTCTTTCGCTCCTTCGGAGCTGCATCTTTGGCACTGAGTGGTGGTTTCTTATTGATTGAGCCAACCTTGGAACTCCCAGCCGTCGAAAGGCGCGACGGCTGGGGCAGCCTTTGCGGTGCCGGTCTCGCGCTTGCGGTGCCACTTCCCGCCTTTGTGGTGAGGCTGTTTTCTTTTCTTCTTCTTTTTTCTCTTCTTCTTGTTTCTTGAAATCGTGGGGCGGGACTGACGCTTCTGGCTTTGGGATCTTGGGGCCTGAGGCTACGTTTTGTCCGGCGCGGATCAGGGAGGCGCGGATCGCGGCTCGGCGATCTTGCTCTACCTGATCTTTGGCTTGCTGGCGGATCTCTCTTTGGCGCTCGCGAGTGGGATAGGGAGGGATGGCGGCGCTGTACGGCATCTCGAATTCGGAGTCGGGGGTTGTGGTGGTGGCGGGACTGCGGCCCTGTACTTCTGGGCCGCCCGGGCGGACGAGGGCGTCCGCCCCTCCATTTTCTGTGGCCGCGGCGTAGTCGGGGATTTCTTTTACTACGTCAAAGGTATTGTTGAACCTGGCGTGATGGGCGTTCTTTACCGCGATGTGGAGGGCGCGGATGATCAGTTCGGCGCGCTTGGTGTCGATGGTGTCGCGGATGAGCGCGTTGATGACTTCCATCAGCGAGGCCTGAATGGCCTCTTCGCTCTCGAGCTGGGCGATGGGGTGAAGGCGCGAGCGCGGCGGAGTGCGAACGCCGCGAATCATGCGCTGGTGGAAGTAACAGAATTGCTCTCCGCGGAGAGCCGGGGAGTCACAGCGGACTCCGGTGACTTTGATATGAGTGCAAGTGCGGGTATTGGGCATGGAGGTCCTATCGATGATTTTTTGGTAGTTGGAAGCTAAAATCTTGGCTTCATTGGAGTTAGGGGCGGAGGCGATGACGACGTCCGCGTAAAATCTTGGAAACAAAGGGTTTGTAAGTAAAATATTGCGAACAATAGACTTAATCGGGTTTTTCGAGATAGGAGGGAGCTTTGATTCAGGAATCCATGGATCGGAAACGGCCTCACCACAGGGGACGCGGGGTTTCACGGGGGAATTCTGCTTTGAGTTCGAAGGAGCTCCGCGCGAGATCCCCTTCGGCAAGCTCAGGGCAGGCTCTCCGCCCGCTGGTGAAGGCGCGGACGTTCGGGATGACGCATCTTTCTTGGGGATGGGAGGGAGCTTCGATTCGGGAATCCAGGGGTCGGAAACGGCCTCACCACAGGGGACATGGGGTTTCACGGGGGAAGTCTGGGCTTCGCGTAAGATCTCTCCGCCCGCTGGTGAAAGCGCGGGCGTTCGGGATGACGCATCTTTCTTGGGGATGGCAGTGGCGGAGTTGGGATCTTGGCCGGGCATAATCCCAATGTCGCTGGTCTAGATTTCTCAGTAAAGGTTATGCGTCACAGGAATGAAATAAAGCTGTGGAAAACTTTCTGCGAATGCGGTTGGTAAATGCCATTGTCTGATGAATACCTCACCTTGCCTCGTTACTGGGCGGAGCTTGGGTTAGGGAAGCGGTGAAAGAAACCGCTCCAGAAACGCGGAAATCGGGCGAATAGAGGGCGCAAGCTTGTGCTAGCGCCTGATTGCAACAGTTGACCTCACGGGGTTGCAGGACCTGAAGGGAAGTTCAGTTGGGGAGCGCCTGCTGGAAAAGGCAATGAAATCGCTCGCTACTCGGCACTCGTTAGTCGGTACTCCTCACTCATCCCGCAGCGCCACCATCGGTTCCAGCTTCGCCGCTCGCCTCGCCGGCAGCAAGCTCGCCGCGATGGCCACTGCCCCCAATCCGGCTGCCGCCAACACCAGCGTCAAAGGATCGTACGGCTTCAATCCATACAACAATGTCGACGCCGATTTTCCCGCCGCCACCGCCAGCACGGCGCCGATCATGACGCCGACGACGAGCAAGCTCCCCGCCTCGCCCACCACCATTACGAGGACCTGTCGCGGCGATGCTCCCAGCGCCATCCGGATCCCGATCTCGTTCGTCCGCCGGGCCACAATATACGCGATCACCCCGTACAGCCCGATCGTCGCCAGCACCGCCGCCAGGATCCCAAAGAAACTGGACAGCATCGCCAGCAGGCGTTCGCGCAAAAGTCCGTCTTTGATCTGCCGATCGTACGGATGGAAATCGACAGAGACGCCGCTGTCCACCTGTGCGATCGCAGCCTTCACTCCATTGATCACCGAGGCCAGCTCCAGGTCTGAACGCACCATCATCTGCGTCCATGTATCCGGCTTATCGTCCTGCGCTTCCGGATAGAACGCGAGCGGCTCGAAATTTTCGCGTAGGTCGTAGTACTTCGTATTCCGGACGACGCCTACGACCTGGAAATCGTACCGCTTCTCACCCCGGTCGGCCGCGATCTGGAACGTTTTGCCCAACGCGTCGCCGCCGAAGAATTTTTTCGCGAACTGCTGGTTCACGATCGCTACTTTGGGTGATTGCTGATTGTCGCGCTCATCAAAGTCGCGCCCTATCACTAGCGGAGTTCCCATCGTGCGAAAGTATCCGGGGCTGATGTTCGACATCTGGACTACGATGTCGACTTGTTGTCCGCCCACCACCACGTTGCTGCTCCAGCCGTAGCCGCTGATCGGCACCACCGATGTATCCGCCGCCGCTATGACTCCTGGCAGTGCTCGTACCCGCTCCAGCAACGATTCGCGAAATGGGACTCGGCGCGCCGGCGGGAGATTGAGGCGCTCGAACTCGATGTCCACTTCCACCATGCCGTCGCGCTGAAAACCCGCATCGAGAGTCAGGATGTTGCGCAAGCTGCGCGCGAACAGCAACGCGCCCACCACCAACACCAGCGACAGCGAGACTTGTGTGACCACCAGCCCACGTCGCAGGCTGAATCGTTCTCTTGTCGCGGTCAGCCCGCGGCCCGCAAGGCTAATGATCCGTGCCGGCGCTGCATGCGTCGCCTTCAACGCTGGCGCCAGCCCGAACAGCACGCACGTCAGCACCGCTAATCCCGCCGTGAAGCCGAGTACTCGCCAGTCCATCGCCAATTCAAGGAAGACCGTCCCCGGCTTCGTGGTTAGATAACGGACCAGCGCTGCGCTCAATGCGAACGCCAATGCGACTCCCAGCAGGGCCCCCGCCAACGCCAGTAGCAGGCTTTCTGTTAGCAGTTGCCGCACTATGCGGCCGCGTGCCGCTCCCAACGCCATGCGCACGGCAATTTCTTTCTCCCGGGCGCTCGCCCGCGCCAGCATCATGTTGGCCAGGTTCGCGCACGCGATCACCAGCACCAGCCCGGCGATTACCAGCAACAGCCACAGGGGAGACTCATACTGCCCTCGCAGTTGCGACAACCCCGTCGCCCCCGGGTAAGCGTACAGCTTCTGGCTCAGGTATTTTTTCCGGAGGTCCTCCTGGTACGCTGGCGGCAGCGTATCTTCCATGATGCCGGCCGATATGGACCCCAGTTGCGCGCTGGCTTTCTCCAACGTCCATCCCGGCTTAAGCCGGCCCATAGCCACCAGCCACCACCCTTGCGGCAGCGTGTAAAGGGGCTGTTCCGGGTTGAACACCGGCTCGGAACACACGGGCACCGCTACATCGAATCCATGTCCAACCGTGATTCCTTTAAAACTGGCGGGTGTCACCCCGAGAACGGGGAATGCATGACCCTCAAGCCTGACGGTTTTACCGACGACGTTCGTATCGCCGCCGAACTCGCGCTGCCAAAACCGATAGTTCAAGACCGCGCCTGGCGTTCCGCATCCGGCGTGATCGTCTTCCCGGTGAAACAGCCGTCCCATGATCGGTTGGATCCCCAGTACGTCAAAGAACTCTCCGCTCACCCACATTCCTTGCGCGGACCGTACTTGGCCGCCCGTCGCCAGGTTGAAGTCCTCGTAGCCGAATGCGAACACTCCCGTGAATCCCAGTTGCCTCTTTCGGATCTGCTCCCACATCCGGTTTGTCACTGACGGCATGTATCCGTGTATCCGCCCCGCCCGCGCGTCCACGTTTGGGCGGATCACCGCCAACTCTTGCGGGTTCTTGACGGGCAACGTCCGCATCCGCACCGCGTCGATCAGCTGGAAGATCGCCGTATTCGCTCCGACGCCCAACGCCAGAGACAGCACACATACCGCCGTGAATGCCTTGTTCAGGCGCAGCACACGAGCGCCGTAGCGCACATCCTGCCACAACCCCGACCAGAAACTGCCGCGCTCGTCCGCGCCCAGAGTCACCGGCTCGCTCCAGCGCTTCTCGATATCGCGCAGCTCACGCGCAAGGTCGCGCTCATACAGCTCGGCCGCGATCTGTCGCTCCGCTTCTTGCGCGCTTACGCCGTTCGACAAGTGCGATTCGTAGCGATCACGCAGGTGCTGCGCTACCTCATCCACGATCTCCGCCTCGCGCACCGGCGACAAACCGATATCCTTGAGCCTCTCGCGCACCATCTGCTGGAAATCGATCATTACTTCCTCCCCGCCCACCCAAGTGCCCCACACCGACTGGTTTTGGAAAGGGTGAGCGGACGCCCTGAGCGCTACGCACTCTGCCCCACTCCCGTGATCCTCCTCATCGCTTCGACAAACTCCGCCCAGGTCCGCCGCTGCTCCTTGAGCATCTTTTTTCCCGAGGCCGTGAGCCTGTAGTACCGCCGCCTTCGCTGTCCTGCCTTCTCGACCCACCGGCCCTCGATCCACCCGCGCTTCTCCAGCCGGTACAGCAGTGGATAGAACGACGCCACGTTGAACTTTAGTGTCCCTTCCGAGCGCTGCTCGATCAATTGACTGATCTCGTACCCGTGCCGTGCCCGTACCTCGAGCAGCGACAGGATTAACAATTCCGCGCTCCCCTTCTTGAGTTCCCGGTCGAAGACCGATGATGTCACGTCCATTGCTTTTGTCATATATGTTATAAACATATATGCCTGCGAAAGGCGGCCTGTCAACTTAGACCCCCCTCGGCACTTTTGGTCACGTCGTTGTCCCAACAGAGGGTTAATGCCTTCGTTGTCAACTGGCGTAATATCGCGATTTCACTCTTTGACCTTGCCTGCCACTTTTCGAGAGGTGCAAAATCTCACAGGACAACGAATAGTGAATATTGCGCTTCGAACAGCGTGCAGTGAGGACGTGGTCTTCGCCCGCAACCTCTATTTCGAGACCATGCGTGGCATGATCGAAGGCCTTTTTGGCTGGGATCAGGCGCGGGAGGATAGGAACTTTGCTGCGTTCTTCAAACTTGACGAGGTCAGGATCATCACCGTCGACGGACAGGATGTGGGTTGGATTCAAGAGCAAGTCGCAGAAAGGACGGTCAACCTCGGTTCCTTCTACGTGGTGCCCGCGATGCAAGGGCGCGGCATCGGGACAAAAGTTCTGGAGATGCTTTTGAGGCGTGCCGCTGATCAATCCAAAGCCATGACATTGGCGGTTGTAAAGACAAATCCCGCTCGCCATTTTTACGAGAAGCGCGGATTTCGGATCACTCACGAAGACCAGCACAAGTTCTACATGAAAGCCGAACTAGGAGGCCCTCGCCAGGACAACTGACGATAAATCGCGAGTTCACTCATTGACCCGTTATTGCGCTCACTGGAAGCAGATTCCTTGCTGCGCTCGGAATGACAAAACAACAGCAGGTTCCTCGCTGCGCTCGGAATGACAAAACAACAGCAGGTTCCTTGCTGCGGTCGGAATGACAAAACAACAGCAGGTTCCTCGCTGCGCTCGGAATGACAAAACAACAGCAGAGATTCCTCGCTGCGCTCGGAATGACAAAACACCAGCAGATTCCTCGCTACGCTCGGAATGACAAAACAAAAGCAGATTCCTCGCTGCGCTCGGAATGACAGAACAACAGCAGATTCCTGGCTGCGCTCGGAATGACAAAGACAAGGGTGGCGTATCCGACCCGCTCTTCGTGGCTGGTAAAATGATCGGATACATCTATGTTTGAGAATCTACAGGAAAAACTACAACGCGCCTTTAAGACGCTCCGCGGGCAAGCCACGCTCACCGAGGAGAACATTGACGAGGCGCTCCGCGAAATTCGGCTGGCTCTGCTCGAGGCCGATGTCAATTTCAAAGTCGTCAAGCAGCTGATCGACCAGATCCGCGCCAAGGCCGTCGGTCAGGAAGTGATGACCGCGCTGTCGCCCGGAGAGCAGGTCATCAAGATTCTGCGCGACGAACTGGTCGACATCCTCGGCAAAGACACGGCGCGCGTGAAGTTCGCGTCGCAGCCGCCGACGGTGATCCTGATGGCCGGACTGCAAGGTTCCGGCAAAACGACCACGTCGGGCAAGCTGGCGCATTGGCTGAAGAATGGCGGACACCGTCCGCTGCTGGTTTCGGTGGACGTGTACCGTCCCGCGGCGCGCGAGCAGTTGAAAGTGGTGGCGCAGGCGGTGAAGGCGCAGATTTATGAGGGTCACGTAGCCGCAGACGCGTACGTCCGCGATGGCGAGGGCGAGAACGCGCGTCCGCTATCGAACTCCGCCGACGTGGAGCGGATCGCGAAAGAAGCGCGGCGCGAAGCCGTGGTTTCCGGATGCGACGTGCTGATCGTCGACACCGCCGGACGCTTGCACATTGACGACGACCTGATGGACGAGATGCAGTCGCTGAAGAAGCTGCTGAATCCGTCGGAGATTTTGTTCGTTGCCGACGCGATGACTGGACAGGACGCGGTGCGCTCGGCCGAAGAGTTCCACAAGAAGCTGTCTCTGACGGGAGTTGTATTAACGAAGATGGACGGCGATGCGCGCGGCGGCGCTGCGCTGTCGATCCGGCAAGTCACGGGACAACCGATCAAGTTCATCGGCGTCGGCGAAAAGTATGATGCGCTGGAACCGTTCCATCCTGACCGCATTGTGTCGCGCATTCTCGGCATGGGCGACATCCTGTCGCTGATCGAGCGCGCCGAGCAGCAGATCGACAAGAAGAAAGCCGCGGAGATGGCGTCGAAGGCGCTGTCGGGCGATGGATTTTCGCTCGAAGATTTCCGCGACCAGCTGCGGCAAGTAAAAAAGATGGGATCGATGAAGAGCCTGATGGGCATGCTGCCGTCGATCGGTCCGTTCTCAGGCCTGCAGAAGGCCGCGGACAGCGTGGACGAAAAGCAGATCAACCGCGTGGAGGCCATCATCAATTCGATGACATCGCACGAGCGGAATCATCATGAAGTGATCAACGGAAGCCGCCGCAAGCGCATCGCCCGAGGCTCAGGCACGACGATTCAGGAAGTGAATAACCTGCTCCGTCAGTACGCGCAGATGAGAAAAATGTTCAAGCAGATGGGCAAGCCGAGCTTCGCGCGCCGGCTCGCAGGGATGAAGATGCCGGGGATGTAGGGCAGTGGATAGGGATCAGGGGCCAGGGATCAGTAAAAGGATGATCAGTTTTTCGGCGCGTTGAGCAACACTAGTCCGGATTGACGCTCCATTGTGACGACCGGACCCACTGCGTTTCCGTTGACGTCGACGTAAGAGCCTTCCGGTAACACGACCGTCTTTGCCGTGCTGTGCGGATTCACCAGCGTCAGGCCTCCTGAATACTTTCGTCCCCAGACTCCCTGCGTCTTCACCATCGCTGCGGTCGGATGGCCGATGGGAATTGAGTATTCGGGAAACAGAATCAGCGAGCCGTAATCCTGACCTCCATCGAGGAAGCCCGTCATGTACATGTAGGTGCATCCATTGTTGACGAGCAGATAGTTCGCGATCACCCAAAGACGCGCGGATTGCGGAATGTTTGTGCTGAGATATGACTCCTCACCGTTGGTCATGTAGCAGACGCCCTTGGATTGCACGTATTGCAAGACGTCCATGATCTGCTGCCACTGCGTCGGAGGCGGAACGTCGGGCGCAGAGCCGTAGTTGGTGAAGCCGCGCTCGTCGAAGAGCAGATCGGCAGTCGTCATCAGACGAAGGTTGACTTCGCGCGAATATCCAAACTCGTAGGAGACGTTTACCTGCATGGTCGCGGTCTTTGAGTAGTGGTGAACATGGTTGTAGGTCGCGGCTTCCCATTCGAGTTCGTCGTGCTGGTAGGCAGGATCGTCCAACTTACCGGTGTATTGCTGTATCCAGTTGCCGGAGAGGTCGTAATGGCCGCAACGTCCCCAGTTGGCGCTGGCCGACATCGTGTCGACGGCGATTCCGCCGAAACCCTGCGCGAGAGGCGCGTCGACCCAATTGCGCCATTGATACGCTTGCACCGCGGGATTCGAGAAGTCGATCGGAGCAAGCGTGGTCGAGCCGAACTCGTACGCGAGAGTCTTGCGATCGCAAAGATATTCGAGCCAATCCGGATGATGCTGCTGGTACCACGCGACCGTGTTGGTGAAGTTGTCGACCGAGTATGGAATGTAAGCAGTGTTGTAGACGCCCGGAGGCTGAAGGGGATAGTTCGCCCCCCAGACCATGTCGACGTGTCCGAGCTCGTTTTTCAGGTCAGCGAGGTTGTAGTTGAAGACCATCTCCAGATGAACGCCGTCGCTTGTGTTGGGGAAATACTGAGTGCGGGGGGACGAATCCTGGCTCTGGGCAAGGGATGCGGAGCAGCATAGTAGGAGAAGAAGAGTTCGAAACATGGGAGCCTCGCTTGGCGCAGTCAAATTCCAGGCAGGACTATACCGCGCATCCGTCTGGGGAGCAATCTCCTACGTTGCCTCGGTTGGATGCGTTAGAGGAAAAAAACATTGAACCACGAAGGACACGAAGGATCACGAAGGCACGAATCGGCGCTTCTTCGTGTGATTTAACCTCTGATTTAACCTCCTTCGTGGCACGGACTCAACTTCAGACAGTACCCGATGGCGCGCATTCTTTCGAGCGCGGATGTGGCATGATATGTCGACGATGAAATGGCGTTCGCTGGAAGAATCCGGTCCGACGACTGATACGCGCTCGTTGCGCGAGATCTTTGCCGAGCGCAAGAACCTGATTGCGAAATACGTTCCGGCGGAGACGCAAGCGGTTCACGCGCAGGTCGTAGCGGAGTTGAAGCAGCGACAACTCGCTGCGAACATTCTTCCTGTTGGCGCGAAGGCGCCTGCGTTTGAACTGCTCGATCACGACGGGAAGACGGTTTCATCCGCTGAGTTGCTGGCGCGCGGACGACTTGTCATCTGTTTCATCCGCGGGCGATGGTGTCCGTTCTGCGTTGGTCAGATGGAGGCGATGAACCTAATCCTGCCGCCGATCGCGGAGGCTGGAGCGGCGCTCGTGGCGATTTCGCCGCAGACGGTGAAGCAGTCTTACTTCATGCACGACCAGCACAAGCTGAGGTTTCCGCTGCTCTCGGATGCGGGCAACAAAGTCGCTCGCGAGTTCGGACTGACGTATCGCGTACCCGCGGCGCAGGAGGCAGTCTATCGGCGTGCATTCGTCAACCTGCCATTTACCAACGGCGACGAGAGCTGGGAGTTGCCGATTCCTGCGACGTATATTCTCGACCGCGATGGGACGATTATTTTTGCGTCGGCGAATGAGGATTACGCCGAGCGTGCGGAGCCAGCGGAGATTGTGCGTTCTCTTGGTTTGTCATCGTGAGTAAAGTAGACCTCTTGGGTACAACAGGGGCTAAAGCCCACGGTTCCCTAGCATCAACGCGGCGCTAAAGCGCCGCTCTTCCACCACACCGCTCTTCCACCACACCGACGCGGCCGCTCTTCCACCACACCGACGCGGCCGCTCTTCCACCAGACCGACGCGGCCACTCTTCCACCACAGCGACGTACGACTCTTCCATCACACCGACGCGCTGCTCTTCCACCACTTTCGGTACACTAAATACCTCATGCACTATATCTATGGGATTAACTCGGTGACCGAGGCGCTGAAGGCGCGCGGACGCGCGTTTGAATGGGTCGGGATGGCGAAAGAGCGCCACGATCTGCGCCTGCAGCGGCTGATCGAAGACTGCCGCAAGATTGGCGTCCCGGTGCGATTTCTGCCGCGTACGGAACTGGACCGCATGGCCGGGAACGCCGCACATCAGGGAGTCGTCGCGGTCACGTCAGCCAAGCAATACAACGATCTGCCGGATGTGATTGCCGCGAAGCGTGGTGAATATTCGTTGATCGTCGTGCTCGATGGGGTGGAAGATCCGCACAATCTGGGAGCGATTCTGCGCACAGCCGACGCCGCGGGCGCAAACGGAATCGTCATTCCCGAACGTCGTTCCGCGGCCGTCACAGGGACTGTGACCAAGACCTCCGCAGGAGCGAGCGAGCACATGCCGATTGCGAAGGTGACGAACATCTCCCGCACGGTCGAAGAGCTGAAAGAGAACAACATATGGACCGTCGGCCTCGACGAGCGCGCGCCCCAGACCTACGACGCTCTGGATTACAAGATGGACTGCGCGCTGGTTATGGGCGGTGAAGGCAAGGGCCTGCACGATCTGGTGAAACGGAAGTGCGACTTCCTGGTTTCGATCCCGATGCTGGGGAAGGTGCCCTCGCTGAATGTTTCGGTTGCCGCAGCAGTCGTCTTATATGAAATCGTGAGGCAGCGCCGCGTAGGTCTGCGCTCATCAGACGAAGAATGAAGTTCCCCGAAATAAAGGCGTGGGTTAAGCCGCTGTGCTTCCTCTGTTTGCTTTGCGCCTCCGTGATGAGCGCTTTTTCTCTGGATCGGGAAGCCTTCTCGATCACGAATTACGATCTCAACCTTCAGATCGAGCCGGAGCAGCATCGCCTGGGAGCCCGCGGAAAGATCACACTCCGCAATGACACGTCGAGTCCGCAGAAAATTGTTGTGCTGCAGATTTCGTCATCCCTCGATTGGCGTTCGATCAAGGCTGGCGGAAAGTTGCTGCAATATGTGACCCAGCCGTATGCCTCGGATATCGACCACACTGGAAGCCTCTCAGAAGCGGTTGTTACCTTGCCGCAAGCGATCGAGCCGCACGGCACCTTCGAACTCGAGATCGCGTATGAGGGGGTGATCCTGCTCGACGCGACGCGGCTGACGCGCATTGGGACGCCTGAGGACGTTGCAGCCAGCGCGGACTGGGATCAGATTGACCCAAGTTTCACGGCAGTGCGCGGCGCGGGATATGTGGCCTGGTATCCGATTACGACCGAGGTTGCGAATCTTTCGGAAGGGGACAGTTTGTTTGAAGTTCTGGCGCGATGGAAGGCGCGGGAAATGGGATCCGAAGTGAATCTTCGGTTCGCCGATCCGAACATCGCAACTGATGCTCAACCGCCAGTCGTGCTTTGCAGCGGCAAAGTTCTTCAGGGAATTACTTTTGAGGGAACGTCCAAGCTTCCTGTTGCTCAATGTGTGAATGAAGGTTCTGCTCCTTCGGTTCCATCATTCGTGATCGCGAGCTATGCGACCGTCACTCGACCCTCCTCGATTGTGTACTATCTGCCCAGCCACGCGGTAGCGGCGGAGACATACGCTGACTCCGCAGAAAAAGTGGCTCCTCTGATTAGTGATTGGTTTGGCGCGCCGCGCGAAAAGGCGAGAACGGGAGATCTGCCGGATCCAAATGCCGCGCCCTTCGAGAGCGGAGCGCTGCTGCTGACCCCGTTGTCGAATTCGGATTCCAATCTGGCGGGACTTTCTGCCGCTCACCAGCTGACCCACGCATCCTTCTTATCGTTTCGTCCATGGATCGAAGAGGGTCTCGCGCACTTTGCGCAGGCTCTCTACCTGGAACAGCAAAAGGGAAGGCATGCCGCACTGGACTACATGGGATTGCACCGCACTGCCCTGAATAATGTGGAGCAGCCCGCCACGATTCCGCGATCGGAGGACGAGGTCAGCCACTCGCTGGTGAATACCGTCAACGAAGAACTCTATCGCAGCAAGGCGATGTGCGTGTGGTGGATGCTGCGCGACATGGTCGGCGACGCCGCGCTCAAAAAAGCGTTGGCCTCGTACCGTTCGGAGCAGGATAAAGAGCCTTCCTACATGCCGCGTTTGATTTCAGCTCAAACGAAACGCGATCTGGAATGGTTCTTTGACGACTGGGTGTATCACGACCGCGGGCTACCGGACTTTAAAGTGGAGTCGGCTTTCACACGCAAGACAATGGCGAATTCCTATATGTTGACGATTACGGTCGACAACGTCGGCACGGCGGGGGCCGAAGTTCCCAGTTATCGTGAAGTTCGCGGGCGGAGAGCTTATGCAGCGCCTTGAAGTCCGCGCGAAAAGCAAGGCAACGGTTCGCGTGGGAACGACCGGCGCACCGCAGGAAATTGTGGTCAACGACGGCAGCGTGCCCGAGAACGATGTGACGAATAACTCGTTCAAGGTAGCTGCACCACAGGAGTAAGACTTCACCACCGAGGCACGGAGAAATTCAACTTAGTCTCCCGACGAGTGTGCGACCGAGAATCTGTCGGCGAACAGCAGGTTCCTCGCTTTGCTCGGAATGACAAAGATTTGGCGGGACAGCGGGTTTCCTCGCGTTGCTCGGAATCACCAGATGGGCGGTGGCAAACAGCAGGTTCCTCGCGTTGCTCGGAATGAAAGAAACAAAGATTAGGTGGTGTTGGCGGGACAGCGGGTCCTCGCGTTGCTCGGAATCAGCAGATGGGCGGCGGCGAACAGCAGGTTCCTCGCTTCGCTCGGAATGACAAGGTTGGAGTTCTCCGTGTCTCCGAGTCTCCGTGGTAAGTTGATGTGTTTGTGCGGGAGGCAGGTTTGGCGTACATACAGTTTCTTGGCGCGGCGGGGACGGTTACTGGCTCGAAGCATCTCATCAATACTGGAGATGCCGCGGGCAACAGCGGATTTCAGGCGCTCGTCGACTGCGGGCTCTTCCAGGGGCCGAAGGAATGGCGCGAGCGCAACTGGCAGAATCTTCCGATCGCGGCGAACCGGATCGATGCGGTCATCCTGACCCACGCGCACCTCGACCACTGCGGATGGATTCCGCGCTTGGTCAAAGATGGATTCCGCGGGGCGATCTATGCCACGCAGCCGACGATTGATTTGTGCGGCATTATCCTGCCCGACTCCGGACATCTGCAGGAAGAAGACGCGCGCTTCTATAACAAGATGAAGAAATCGAAGCACGATCCGGCGCTGCCGCTCTATACGTTCGAAGAAGCGCAAAAATCTCTGGAGCAATTCAAGCCGGTCGGCGTGGGCGAGACGGTGGAACTCTCTGCTGAAATCTCGTTTCGCTTCGTGCGGGCCGCGCATATTTTGGGATCGTGCATGGCCGAGGTGTCGCTCAAGACTCGACGGTCTGGCGCGAAAACTGCTTTTCACTGGAGACATTGGTCGCGTGCGCGACCACAAAATTGCACCGGGAAAGGTCGTGCATTCCGGTCCGGAAGAGGGCGAGACGGCCGACCTGCTCGTGATGGAGTCGACCTACGGCAATCGGACGCATCCGAAGGAAGATCCGCTGCCGGAACTGGCGCAGTTGATCACTGCTACCGCCAATCGCGGCGGCAGCATTGTTGTTCCGGCATTCGCGATCGAGAGGACACAGAAATTTGTCTTCATCCTGAAGCATCTGATCGAGTCGGGGCAGATTCCGCGCATCCCGGTGTTTTGCGACAGCCCGATGGCGATCAAGGCGGTGGAGATCTTTCTTGAAGCATGACGAGGAATACAGCGACGAGACGCGGGAGATGATCCGAAAATACGGTTCGCCGCTGCAGTGGCCGGGGTTCACATTTGCGTCAACGCCGGAGGAATCGAAGAAGATCAACGATGCGCGCATGCCGTCCATCATTATTTCTTCGAGCGGCATGGTGACCGGGGGGCGGATTCTGCATCATTTGGCGCAGAGGCTGCCGGATCCGCGAAACCTGGTGCTATTCATCGGATTCCAGGCGCCGGGCACGCGCGGGTTTGCGATCAAGAACAAGTCGGCGGAGGTGAAGATATTCGGAGACTTGGTGCCGATCCGGGCGCAGATTGCGGCGCTTGAACAGTTCAGCGATCACGCGGATCCGCCGGAGTTGTTGCAGTGGCTGCGGACATTTCGCAACCAGCCTGCGGTGACTTATCTGGTGCACGGGGAGCCGGATGCTTCCGGACAACTGCGGGAGCGGATGCAGACTGAGTTGGGATGGAAGGTTGAGGTGGCGGAGTACTTGGAGAAAGTTGGCGTTGCGTGACTTCCAAAACCTTTCACACAGGGGACACAGAGGCGCACAGGGGAATGCAGAGGTCCTTCGCTTCGCTCAGGATGACAAAGTGTGCAGGATGACAAGGTGTGCAGGATGACAAAAGTGTGCGGATGAAAAAGTGTGCAGCATGACACGGCTAGCGCGCCGAGCTGAACTGGATTAGAGCGTTGAGTTTCTGTGCGGCTGCGCCGGAGTCGATTGATTTGGCGGCTAGCGGGATCGCGCCGGCTATGTGATCGGCTCGGGCTGCGGCCACTAATGCCGCGGCGGCGTTTAGGATCACGATATCGCGGCGCGCGGACTTCTCTCCTTCAAGAATTGCGCGGATGATGGCTGCATTTTCATTCGCGTCGCCACCGGAAATTTCCTGCAAGCTTGCGCGATTCATCCCGAATTCTTCAGGTTCGATTTCGTAAGAGCGCACCGATCCTTCGCGGGCTTCGGCCACGCGCGTTTTGGTGGTGATGGTGATCTCGTCGAGACCGTCGAGTCCGTGCACGACCAGCGCCCGGCGCAGGCCCAGCATGCTTAACGCCTCGGCGAGCTTTTCGACGAGATCGAGCGAGTAGACGCCGACAACTTGTCCATTGGCGCGCGCGGGGTTGGTCAGCGGACCGAGCAGATTGAACATGGTCCGCATGCGGAGTTCGCGGCGCACGCCCTGCACTTGCTTCATTGCCGGATGGAGGTTGGGTGCGTAAAGGAAACAGATGCCCACGTCACGCAGACATTGCGCAGCGCGCTCGGGCGAGAGCTGGATGTTGATACCGAGGGCTTCGACGACGTCGGCGGAGCCACACTTCGAACTGATGCTGCGATTGCCGTGTTTGGCGACGCGAACTCCAGCTCCGGCAGTGACGAGCGCGGTTGCGGTGGAAATATTGAACGTGCCGCTGGCGTCGCCGCCGGTGCCGCTGGTGTCGATCAGGGAATCTTCAGCGGAGGCTTCGGCCAGGGCATCGCGACCTGTGCCGGTGACGGCGATGGCGTCGGAGCCGGAGCGGTCGATGGGCAACGGAGCGGCGGCTGTGCGGATGGCCTCGGCGAATCCCACAATTTCCTCGACAGTCTCGCCGTTCATTCGCAGGGCGATGAGGAGCGCGGCAATCTGCGCGTCGGTGCATTTGCCGGCCAGCACGTCGGTCATCACGGCGCGAGCTTCTTCGCGGTTGAGCGATTGGCCGTGGTTGGCGAGGCGATGGAGTGCGTCGAGGATCATTTTCCTGGTTGGTGGATAGCCTAGCATTTCGGTGCGGTTTGGGCCTCTTGAAGGACAAGAAACCTTTAACCACTAAGGGCACGAAGGTTCACGAAGGAAACCTTTCACCACTGGGGAAACCCTTCACCACAGGGGGCACTGGGTTACACAGGGGACTTCAGGAGGCTTGAACGGCGCTCAGGCGCTTGGTTAGGTATTCGCGCCAATCTTCTGGGAGCGCTTTCGTCGCGATTGCTTTGTCGAGCAGGGCGCGATTGTATCTGTCATGGAAGAAAAGGCGGTTCATCTCGTCGATTGTGATCGCTTGCGGCTCGCGGCTCAGGAAGGCGAACGAGTCTCCGTTGGTCACGGTGCCTTCCTGCTCGACGGAGAAATAAAATCCGCTGCGGCCGCTGTGCTGGAAGCGCTGGATCATGTCGTCGCGCTCAAACTTCGCGGCCAGCTTGAAGCAGGGCATTCGCGGCTGGCGGATCTGGAGGACGGCGGTGCCGATCTGCAGGCGATCTCCGATGTGAAGGTCGGATTCCAAAAGACCTTCGGTCGTGAAATTCTCGCCGAAGGCGCCCCAAGGAAGGTCGGTGTCGGGCAATTGCTGGCGCCAGTATTCGTAATGCTCCGACGGATAGCCATAGACGGCTTTGTATGGGCCACCATGAACGGTGAGGTCAGCTTGGCGGTCGCCGTCGAGATTGAGGGTTCGCAGCGCGACGGGGCCGGAGACTGGATCTTTGAAGATGCCAGTGCTGATCGTGTCGCCTCTATAACGGATCAGGCGCGGGCGTCCGATGTTCAGCGAGATGAGTTTCAACTAGGCCTCTAATCCAGGAAGATGCTCTGGGGGTCTTGAAGTTGGATGTTATCCGGCCGCAAAGGACGCAGGATTGCCGATTATGCTGCGCGCGAGATCCTTCCTCCGCCTGAAAAACGACTCCGTCAGGATGACGCATGCAGGGAAGCCGCGGTTGGTCGTGTCCTGATTTGGCAAAGTCGGGCGTGAAGCAGGCGCGCGAGGTTTGCTCTTACCTCGGTATCTTCTATAAAATTACAGGTTTGCTGCCCGCAGTGCGACGCCGCAAGCAGATCCTTCCGACGTTTACTGAAGAGTCATCATTATGAAAATTCATGAGTACCAGGGAAAAGCAATCCTAAAGAAGTATGGTGTTACTGTGCCGCGCGGATCGATGGCGACCTCGCGCGACGAGGCCGAAACGATCGCTAAAGAGTTATTCGACTCCGGCTCGACCGGAGTAGTGGTCAAGGCGCAGATTCATGCCGGAGGCCGAGGCAAGGGCGGTGGCGTGAAGATCGCTAAGTCAGTCGACGAGGCCAGTCAACTCGCGGGCAAGATGCTCGGGATGAAGCTGGTGACGCACCAGACCGGTCCCGAGGGACGCATCGTGCGCCGCTTGCTGATTGAAGAAACTCTGCCGATTGAAAAGGAACTGTATCTTGGGATTCTTGTCGATCGCGCCGAAGGCAAGCCCGTGTTCATGGCGTCGGCTGCCGGTGGCATGGACATCGAGCAGGTTGCGGCCGAGAATCCAGATGCGATTCTGAAGCAGCACATCGATCCGGGCATGGGGCTGGAAGCTTTTCAGGCGCGGAAGATCGCGTTCATGTTGGGACTGAGCGGGAAGCAGATCACTCCTGCGGTGCAGTTCCTGACGAATCTCTACAAGGCGTTCCTCGATACGGACGCGTCGCTGGTCGAGATCAATCCTTTTATTACGACGACGGACGGACGGCTGTTTGCGCTCGACGCGAAACTTACGTTCGACGACAACGCTCTTTTCCGCCACGCCGATCTGCGCGAGCTGCGCGACATTACGGAAGAAGATCCGCTCGAAGTCGAGGCCTCGAAGTACAGCCTCAACTACATCAAGCTCGACGGCAACGTCGGATGCATGGTCAACGGCGCGGGACTGGCGATGGCGACAATGGACATCATCAAGTACGCCGGCGGCATGCCTGCGAACTTCCTGGATGTGGGCGGTGGCGCCAGCTCCGAGCAGGTTGCGCATGCGTTCGAGATTTTGCTCAGCGACAAGAATGTGAAAGCGGTGCTGATCAACATTTTCGGCGGAATTCTGCGTGTCGACACGCTGGCGACGGGAGTTGTCGAAGCCGCGCGAAAGACGAACATCAAGCTGCCAATCGTGCTGCGGCTCGAGGGCACGAACGTCGATGAAGGAAAGAAGATCCTGCAGAACTCTGGATTCAACTTCCTGGTGAGCGACACGATGAAAGATGCGGCAGACAAAGTTGTCGCGGCGGCGCGTGGGACTTTGGGCGTTACGGAGTGGCGGTAGGCTCTCCTCGGGTGCGGGTGAAAACCTTCACCACAGAGGGCACAGAGGTTCACAGGGGAAGACAAAACTTCAAAATTTGGAATTGAAATGGTGGTTACGAGGTATTTTTCATATGGCAATCTTAGTCAATAAAGATACGCGAGTCGTGGTGCAAGGCCTGACTGGGCGCGAAGGCACGTTTCATGCGAAGGCCAGCGCGGCTTATGGAACCAAGATCGTTGGCGGAGTGACTCCCGGCAAAGGCGGCACGACGCATGAAAACTGGCCGATCTTCAATACCGTGCGCGAGGCCGTCGACAAGACGGGCGCGAACGCAACGGTGATTTTTGTTCCGCCGCCGTTTGCCGCCGACGCGATCATGGAAGCGGCTGACGCGGAAATCGATCTGATCGTCTGCATCACGGAAGGTATTCCGACGCTCGACATGGTCAAAGCGTGGGAGTTCCTGCAGGACCGCCGTTCGCGGCTGATCGGGCCGAACTGCCCGGGAATTATTTCTCCGGGGAAGTGCAAGATCGGCATTATGCCGGCGTCGATTCACAAAGAAGGATCGATCGGCATTGTCTCGCGCTCGGGCACGCTGACTTATGAGGCGGTTCACCAGCTCACGCAGCGCGGCATCGGACAGTCGACGGCGATCGGCATTGGCGGCGATCCGATTATCGGGACCAACTTCATCGATGCTCTGGATCTGTTCAACCGCGATCCGGAGACCGAAGCCGTGATCATGATCGGCGAGATTGGCGGTAATGCCGAGGAACTGGCGGCCGAATTCGTGAAGACGCATATGAAGAAGCCGGTCGTGGGATTCATCGCTGGGCAGACCGCGCCTCCGGGACGCCGCATGGGCCACGCAGGAGCGATCATTTCGGGCGGGAAGGGAACGGCCGCGGAGAAGATTAAGGCGCTGGAAGGCTGCGGGATTCGGGTCGCGAAATCTCCGGCGGCGATCGGGGAGACGCTCGCGGCGGCGATCGGCGTCAGCGTTTAGTACAGTATCGGGTGGCGAGAGGAAGCAGATTCCTCGCTGCGCTCGGAATGACAAGGTTTACGGATGCAGCAGATTCCTCGCTGCACTCGGAATGACAATATCCATTTTGTAGATGAATTACGTAGTCGTCTACGAAAATTGCTAACGACTGACGACCAACGACTAACGACGTTTTCGATATTGACCAAGGACTAACAACCAACCTATGAAGACTCTGCAACGCACATTTACTATCGTCAAACCCGATGCCGTCCGGCGCAACGCTGTCGGCGACATCATTGAACAGTTTGAGAAGAACGGATTCCGCATCCTCGCCATGAAGATGCTGCAAATTTCCAAGCATCAGGCTGAGCAGTTTTACGCCGTGCATGCCAGCCGGCCGTTTTTCAATACGCTGACCGACTTCATGTCGAGCGGACCGATTGTTGTGCTGGCGCTCGAAAAGGAAAACGCGATCGCCGATCTGCGCAAAATTATGGGCGCGACAGATCCCTCAAAGGCCGAAGAGGGCACGATCCGCAAGAAGTGGGCGACGAACATCGAGCACAATGCGATTCACGGATCGGACGCGGAAGATACGGCGCGCTTCGAGTTGAGTTACTTCTTCGCGGGATACGAACTAGCAAAATAGTTCTCAGTTCCCGGTTCTCAGTTCTCGGTGACTGAGAGCCGGCGCTTTTTCTGAGAACTGAGAACTGCCAACTGAGAACGTCTTTATGCCCCTCGTCCAAATCACCATGCTGCAGGGCCGCACCGCCGATCAGAAGCGGAAGATCGCCAAGCGGATCACCGACGCTCTTGTCGAAGAAGCCGGGGCGCGCCGCGAAGGCATCATCGTCGCTTTCCACGAAGTGTCGAAGGAAAGTTATGCTTCCGGCGGCGAATTGATGATCGACAAAGCCAAGTAGGCGGCGACGCCCTCGCCACGACGGCTATCCCAGGGGTTCGAACAGATGTCCTTCGACGCGATCTGCGACCTTGGGCAGATCTTTTCTTGCGTGTTGCAGGAAATGCGGAGCGGCGCGGTGAGCTTCGAGCGCGGCGTCATCCTTATATTGTTCGTAGATGAAGAACCGGCGCGCCTCGGTCTTGTGCCGGTGCACCTGGTACATGGCACAGCCCGGTTCTTTGCGGGAGTGCTCGGTCAGCTTTTCAAAGAGTGCGGCAACTTCGGTTTCGTGCCCTACTTTTGCCATCCAGGTGACTGCCAACACCACCATCGTCTTGCTCCTTCGCCGCGGCAAGTGTGCCGGGGAAGCAATTCTAGGCCTTCTTCGCGGCCGCCTTCAACTCAGTAACGAATTCGTCAATCAGGATGGTGTGGCCGCGGTCCGGTCCGGTTGAAATCATTCCCGCCTTCGCTCCCGCTTCTTTCTCGACAAATGCGAGATACGCGCGCGCCTGCTTCGGAAGCTTTTCGTAGTCGGTGATGCCTTCGGTCGAAGTCTGCCAGCCCGGCAGCTTCTCGTAAATGCACTCGATCTTCTCGTATCCACTGGCGTGCGCGGGAGCTTCGTCGGTCTTTTTGCCGTCGATTTTGTAGCCCACACAGACGGGAATCTCCGCCAGCTCGTCGAGCACGTCGAGTTTGGTGACGACCAGCCACGAAGTGCCGTTGATCATGCCGGAGTAGCGCAGCAGAGGCAGATCGAGCCAGCCGGTGCGCCGCGGACGTCCGGTGACGGCGCCATATTCGTTGCCACGCTTGCGCAGATTGTCGCCAGCATCGGTTTTGTCTTCGCTGGGGAATGGCCCTTCGCCGACGCGAGTGCAATAAGCTTTGGTGATGCCGATAACCGAGTTGATGGCGTTAGGAGCTACGCCGGTTCCAATCACCGCGCCGCCGGAAGTCGCGCTCGAAGAAGTCACGAACGGGTAGGTACCGTGGTCGATGTCGAGCATCGTTCCCTGCGCGCCTTCAAACAGAATCGATTCTCCCTGATTGAGAGCCTTGTTCAGCAGCATGGCCGTGTCGCAGACGAACGGCGCGATTTTCTCGGAAGCCTGAGCGTACTCCGTGTACATCTTGTCGGCATCGACCGGTTCGGAGTTGAACAGAGCGTGCGCAATCATGTTCTTTTCGCGCACGGCGTTTTCGATATGCTTCTTGAGTAACTTCAAGTCGAGCAGGTCGGCGACGCGAAGTCCGCGGCGGCCCATCTTATCTTCGTAGGCAGGGCCGATTCCACGCGAAGTAGTTCCGATCTTTACGCGTCCGGGAGCGTTCTCCGAAGCGAGCTCGATCATGCGGTGATACGGCAGGATGACGTGGGCCCGGTTCGAGACAAAGAGGTGCCCATCGACTTTGACGCCAGTCTCGCGCAGTGCGCCAACTTCTTTTAAAAAGGCCAGCGGATCGAGCACCACACCGTTGCCAATGACGCTGCGGCAGCCTGCGCGGAGCACGCCGCACGGCACCAGTTGAAGAATAAATTTCTTGCCGTTGATGATGACGGTGTGGCCGGCATTGTGTCCGCCGGCATAGCGGGCGACGATGGTGAAGTTCTCCGACAGAACGTCGACGATCTTCCCCTTGCCCTCATCGCCCCACTGGGCGCCAACAATCACCGCGGTCTTGCCTTTTTTCATTCCATCTCCGAACAGGCGAAATTCGAGCAGGCAGGTGGCTGCGCCGCTCCCCGGGGTCGCACACTCCTTGCCCGCGGGAATTCCTGGATCAAAAAATTCTAGGGATAGACCGGAGAAGACGTGTACGAACTATCTTATCGTGTCCGCGCGGGCGATGGCAACGCGGGTTCCGCAACGGAGCTTGAAACACCCTGCACCACTAAGGGCACGAAGGTTCACGAAGTAAACCCGGGATTGAGCGTTTCCCTTCGTGAGACTTCGTGTCCTTCGTGGTTCAAGTTTTTGAGATACTGATCGTCCGATGCCGAAATTCGAAAAACACATTTTCGTCTGCGGGAACCAGCGTCCGCCGGGCAATCCGCGGGGATGCTGCGATCCAACCGCTCGAGGCTCAACTGCAAAAGACATTCAAGCAGAAGCTCGCGCAACGCGGACTGAAGGGCAAAGTGCGGGCGAATCAGTCCGGCTGCCTGGACCAGTGCGAGCACGGGCCGACGGTCGTTGTGTATCCGGACGCAATCTGGTACGGGCACGTTACCGAAGCCGACGTCGACGAGATCATCGAATCGCACATTGTTGGCGGACATCCGGTCGAGCGGCTTGCGCCTGGCCGACTCCTGCCTGAACACCGAAACCTGCGAGCATCGCAAGCCGCGCTCGTGAGATCGATCGCACGTTATCTTTGCGGTCTAAACCTGTCCGCGAAGCCGCGAGCCATCCTTTACTTTTCGTGACGCCGGCCCTTACCGTAGATAACATGCCCGCGCACTTCACTCCCGAACTCTTCCGTTTTCTGACTCGCCTCAAGCGCAACAATAATCGCGAATGGTTTCAGGCTCACAAAGACGAGTACGAGAGCTGCGCGCGCCAGCCCGCGATCCAGTTCATCACCGACTTCGCCGCGCCGTTGTATGAAATTTCGCCGTACCTGATGGCCGATCCCCGAAGCTCGCGTGGATCTCTGTTTCGCATTTACCGGGATACGCGCTTCTCTGCCGACAAAAAGCCTTACAAGACTCATCTCGCTATGCGCTTTTCACATCGCGGCAAGGACGTGCATTCGCCCGGTTTCTATCTGCATCTCGAGCCGGGAAGTAGTTTCGCTGCGTCGGGACTCTGGCATCCAGAGCCGCCGACTCTTCTGAAAGTTCGCAATGCGATCGTCGAGCGCGGCGACGAATGGCGGCCGATTCGCAAGTTGCTTAACTGGGACGATGCCAGCAAGCTTTCCCGTCCGCCACGCGGATTTCCCTGCGATCACGAATTTGTGGACGATTTGAAACTGAAAGATATGGGCACGGCGATCGAATTCACCGATGCCCAGGTTTGCAGCCCGAAGTTCATGGCGACATTCGCGGCGGCGTGCCGCAAGATGTCACCAATCGCCAAGTTCCTCAGCCGTGCTGTGGGATTGCAGTTTTAGCGGCTTTTGGCTCACCACAGGGAACACAGAGGGCCACAGGGTAAATCATTTCCGAAACGCTTTTTGCACCAGCGTGTAGCGAGCCGCGCCGATGAGCCCGCAGTCGTCGTTCACAATAATCTTGACCGGCATGTCTTTCAGCAGGGACTCCATGCGGCCCTTGTCGAGGAAGGCATGCAGGAATGCCGGATCCTTCATCTTCTCGATATTCCTGGCCGCGATGATTCCGGCGATGAAGATGCCTCCGGTGGTCATGTAGCGAAGGGCGCAATTGCCGGTTTCCGCACCGAAGATGGCGACGAAAAGCGCCATCGTCTTTTGGCACAGTACGGATTTTCCAGCCTGCGCATGCTTCGATATCAATGCGGGTGCATCATGAGTGCTGTGCATTTCGTCCTTCAACCAGGCAGGCTCTTCCGCTTTGTCCGAGTCGCGGAGAAAGTCGTAAATATTCTTGATCCCCGGTCCCGACAGAACGCGCTCGCAGCTGATGCGTCCGTATTTCTTCTGCAGGTAACTCAGCAACTCGACTTGCAGGCTGTCTTTCGGAGCAAAGTCTGCATGCCCGCCTTCGCCCGCAAACGGATGATGCCGGAACCCGTCCCAATAGAGCCCCGCCATGCCAAGGCCGGTGCGCGCTGAAATCACCGCGCGATTTCCTTCGGCATCTTCGGAGCCTTCGCTGAGCGTGACAAGATCCTTCGACTCCAGCGCATCAATTCCGTAGGCGTACGCTTCCATATCATTCAGCAAGCCAACGGATGGAAGTTTCAATTGCGATGCCAGTTCGCGTGAGTCAATCGTCCACGGCAGATTTGAAATCTTGCTGCGCCCGTCGCGCACCGGCCCGGCGACGCCGAAGCACGCGCTGTGCACGGGAATCTGCTCGGTGCGGATGAACTGCACGAGCACTTCCTGGAGTCCGCCATGCTCCTGGCTCGGGTAAGTTTTTTCGACCGCGAGTTCCAGCCGATTCCCTTCCGTCTGATAGGCCGCCAGGCGCGTCCGCGTGCCGCCGATATCGCCCACAAGAATCATGGCTCAATCCTCCTCCACTCCCGGTCATCCGCCGCCAGCAACTGATCCGACTCCGCCGGGCCCCACGAGCCTGAAGCATAATTTGGAAACTTCCGTGGAGGCAGAGCGCGCCAAACGTCGAGTACCGGATCGACTACGCTCCATCCCGCTTCCACCATGTCGGCGCGCTGGAAGAGCGTGGCATCGCCGATCATGCAGTCGTAGAGCAACACTTCGTATCCGGTATACGCGTCGGCTCCAAAATATTTGGAATATTCAAAACTCATGTCGACGGATCCTACGCGCAGCAGCGGCCCCGGAATCTTCGCGCCGAAGCTGAGCGCGATTCCTTCCGAAGGCTGGATCTGAATCACCAGCGTGTTCTTCTGCACTTGGTGCGTTGGAGCCTTTTGGAAAAGCTGAAACGGCGTGCGCTTGAACTGGATTGCGATCTCTGTATGACGCTTTGCCAGGCGCTTTCCGGTGCGCAAATAAAAAGGCACGCCCGCCCAACGCCAGTTGTCGATGTTGAGCTTCAGCGCGACGAATGTTTCCGTGCGCGACTCGGGATTGACGCCGGGCTCGTTCCGGTATCCCGGCACGCGCTCGTCGCCCAGCATTCCTTCGCCATATTGGCCGCGTACGCTCCGCATCAGCACGTCTTCCGAATTCAGGGGCTGAATCGAATGTAGAAGTTTCGCTTGCTCGTTACGCACGGCGTCCGCTTGAAACGACACTGGAGACTCCATCGCCGTCAGGCTAAGCAACTGCATCACGTGGTTGGGCACCATATCGCGCAGCGTTCCGGCGGTGTCGAAATATGCGCCGCGGCGCTCCACGCCAACGGTTTCCGCGTTAGTAATCTGCACGTGATCGATGTAGCGGCGATTCCAGATCGGCTCGAAGATCGCGTTGTCGAAGCGGAAGACCATGATGTTTTGCACGGTCTCTTTGCCGAGGTAGTGATCGATGCGATAAATCTGGCTTTCCTGCAGCACGGCTTTGATGTCGCAGTTCAATGCCTTCGCCGATTCCAGGTCGGTTCCGAAGGGCTTCTCGATCACCACGCGCCGCCAATGGCCGTCCTGTTGCTGCGACAACCCGGCCTTGCCGAGCTGCTGGACAATGGACGCGAAAAACTTCGGCGCCGTTGCCATGTAAAAAAGGTAGTTGCCCTGCGTGTGCCACTCCACATCGATCTTAGCGAGTTGCTCGCGAAGCCGCGCGAAAGTGTTGGGATCGCCAAAGTCGCCGCGCTCGTAGAAGAGCCGCTTCCGCAGCCAGTCGCGCCCTTCGGTATCGCCGGTGGGCAGAAATTCGCTGACCTGGTCGCGAAATGCGTCGACGCTCAAGTCGTCGACCGAAACGCCGATGACGGCGAAATCCTCCGGGAGCAATTTCGCTTTTACCAGATTGAAGAGCGATGGAATCAGCTTGCGCTTGGTCAGATCGCCGGCGGCGCCGAATAGAACGAATACGCACGGCCCGGCTGCCTTGCCCGCAGTCTGCGTCATTACGGAGTTGGCGGAAGTCGTCGCGGCCATGCTTAATGCGAATCCACAGAAAGGGAAGTGGGAAGCATTTTAGGGCAAAGGGCGGTGAATCTCCTAACCGCGGGAGATGTGTCGCGCAGGGCGAGCGCCGCTCACGGACTTACATGCCAGCGCCGCCGATCAGAAATCCACGTGCCGATTGACTCGGACGTTTCTTACATCCCTGGAAGAGCGGCCGCCGTGGCGGGAGTCCAAGGCTTGGACTAAAACCGGTCTCGTAAAGCAAGCAGACCGATGGTTGCCTGTCCGCTACCGGACATCCTCAGGTCGGCGGCGAACACCTTCCAACACTTTGGTTCGACCGCCGGGGCTTCTCTTATCTTTGTCATCAGAAGCTTACAGTTTGCAGTAGATTGGCAAAAGCCGTGCAACCAGAGGCTCCAATGCGACAGCGGGCGCAATCGTTTCGCCATGGTGTGCGCCTACGTTCTGTTAACACTGTTGTACGAGTAGGAGGGCAAGCCTGATGAGCGGACTAGCACAAGATCTTCGCTACGCGCTGCGACAGTTGCGCAAGACTCCGGGATTCACCGCGGCGGCGCTCCTGACGCTGGCGCTGGGCATCGGAGCAAACGCCGCGATCTTCACGCTGGTGAACTCCGTTTTATTGCAGAACCTTCCTGTCGCCGATCCGAAGATGCTGGTGCGTTTTGGGAATGAGAACGATTGCTGCGTGAGCGGGGGAGCCAAAGATACCGGTAACTACTCGCTATTCCCAACCGAAACGTACGAACTGTTGAAGCAGAACCTGCCTGAGTTCGAAGAACTGGCGGCGATGCAAGCGGGCTACGGATACCGGCCGATCATCGCACGCCGCGATGGGACGCAGGAGGCAGCGCGGTCGGTAATGGGCGAATTTGTCTCCGGCAATTACTTCCGAACCTTTGGTCTGCAACCGCGCGCCGGGCGCGTGCTGGCAGACGCCGACAATCTGAAGGGCGCGCCCATGACTGCGGTCATGAGCTACGAGACATGGCAGCGGGATTACGCAGGCGATGCTTCGGTGGTTGGCAGCACGTTCTGGGTGAATACCAGGCCCGTGACGATTGTCGGCATCGCGCCAGAGGGATTCTTTGGCGATCGCATCTCGAGCACGCCTCCGGATTACTATCTCCCATTCGAATCAATGCCGGTGCTGGCAAATGTTCCCTACGTGCACCAGCCAAATACCCGATGGCTCTACATTATTGGACGCGTGAAGCCGGGCGTGGGGATGGGCGCGCTTCAGGACAAAGTAAATGTCCTCTTGCGGCAGGCATTTTCGGCAATTCCTGACTTGGATAAGAAGACAGATTTGGCGAAAGTTCATGTGGTGCTCACCCCGGGCGGAGCCGGCATACAGCAATTGCAGGAGCAATACTCCTCTCATCTTCACCTGCTGATGTGGATCGCCGGCCTGGTGTTACTCATCGCCTGCGCGAATATCGCCAACCTGCTGTTGGTGCGCGGAATGTCCCGAAGGCCGGAGTTGTGCATCCGGACGGCGTTGGGGGCGATGCGCGGAAGAATCATCCGGCAACTTCTGACCGAGTGTGTGGTGTTGGCGTGCCTGGGCGGCCTTGCGGGGCTGATCGTGGCATACGCCGGAGCAGAAATGTTGCTCAAGCTGGCGTTTCCGGGGGCGGCGAATGTTCCGATTCACGTCAGTCCGTCGCTGCCCATTCTTGGATTCGCCTGCGCTCTGTCGCTCGTGACCGGCATTCTGTTTGGTGTGGGGCCGGCCTGGATCGCGGCTCAGACGCAACCGGTGGAAGCTCTGCGCAGCGGAGCGCGCACGACGGCTGCGAGTGCCTCGCGCCTGCAGCGTGCTCTGGTCGTGCTGCAGGCGGCGGTGTCGCTTGTGCTGCTTGTAGGTGCCGGGCTGTTTTCGCAAAGCTTGAACAAGCTGCAGAGCACAGACCTGAAGCTCGATGCCAGAAATCGCTACATCGTGCACATCAATCCCCAGTCTGCGGGATATTCGCAAACCCAACTCGATGCCCTCTACCGCACGATCGAGCAGAGCTTTCATGCGCTGCCCGGAGTCAAGAATGTCGGCCTTTGCACGTACACGCCGATGGAAGATAACAACTGGGACGACTACGTCCAGATTCAGGGGCAACCGCCTTCGGGGAAAAGCGCGTCCTGGGTGCGCGGCAACCCGGAATATTTCGACTCGGTGGGAACACGCGTGATCATGGGACGCGGAATCGGCGTGCAGGATACTTCTACCGCGCGGACCGTGGCGGTGGTGAACCAGACTTTTGTGAAAGAGTTCTTCCAGCCAGGCAGCAATCCGATTGGCCAACATTTCGGACCCGAGCCAGCCGCGACCGGAGACTTCGAGATCGTCGGTGTAGTCGAGGACACGGTCTACTCAAGCGTGTACTGGAAAAACCACAGCATGTATTTCGTTCCGATGACGCAGCGGCCCGCGAGCTGGAAAGGCCCGCTCGAGCACGATGAGTCGGTCTATGCAGCGGCGATGGTGATCGAAACCGAGCGTCCCATGGACGACATGGAGAAGCTCACACGGACCACGCTGGCCGCCATCAATCCGAATCTGACGGTGGTGAAGTTTCAAACTTTCAACCAGCAGATTGCCGACCGCTTCAACGACGAACGGCTGATCGCACGACTAACGATGCTGTTCGGGGCTCTGGCTCTGCTGCTGGCGGCCGTTGGACTTTATGGGGTGACTGCTTATGGCGTCGCGCGGCGGACGCGCGAGATTGGCGTTCGCATGGCCGTGGGTGCCGAGCGGGGCGGCGTGATCACGATGGTGATGCGCGGGGCGATCATCCAGATTGTCCTTGGCCTGGCGATCGGAATCCCCATCGCGCTGGTGTGCGTGCGGTTTGTGAAGTCGCAGATCTACGAGATCACCAGCGCCGATCCCGCGATCGTGATCGGCGCATCCGCAATCCTCGCGGCGGCTGCCTGTATTGCCGGGATCATTCCAGCCCGGCGCGCGGCTTCCATCGACCCGGTGCAGGCGTTGCGACACGAGTAATCGCTCACAGGAATACTCCATTCGGCCTGACTAATTGATTTGAAATGGTAGGCGCGGCAGGAATCGAACCTGCAACCGCCGGATTAGAAATCCGATGCTCTATCCGTTTGAGCTACGCGCCCATGCTTAAGAAACTACAAATGAACAGCTTGCAGGAGTGATCTGAGGCGACTCCAGCTATCTTGTTCCTTGTGCTGTTCGTGAGCATTCTCAGATGACAAAAGCGCAAGAAGCGACGCCGCTTCCGCAGCAGACCGGCTCTATTATTAAACGCTAAGACGGATTTTACATCAGGCACAAAGACGGTGATGAGGGCGAGCGAACCAGGATCACCCAACGGTTCTGCAGTCTCAGAGTTGTTGATCCAAAAAGCGAACATTGCCGCACGTTCGCACATGTCCGGAATCAACAACGTTCACCATACCGCCTTACGCTCTGAGGCACCTGCACCGGCGCTCACCGTTGGTGATTTTTGGACCAACACGTATTTTACATGGGTGAAGAAGAACAAGCGGTTCTCAACGCAGCGTGGTTATCAATACGTGTGGACGCTGTACGTCAAAGAAGAACTTGCACACTGGCCAATTGACTCGTATCAAACCATCGACGCAAGCAACTTCCTCACTGGCGTCACCAACCGGTTGAACGGCAAAAGCCTCTCACATGTGCGAGCGCTCATGTCCGGCATCTTTGCCCACGCAACCAACACTCCCGGCTCGAATGGCAAAGCGTTGATTGATCGCAACCCGATTCGTGACGTGAAGGTGTTGGCGAACATGACCGAGTCCAAAGAACGGGTTGCTTACACACCTGAGGAAACCATCGCCATCATCAACGCTGTTGAACGCACCGATGCAAAGCTGTTCTTTGCGTTGTGTGCTGTGCTTGGGATGAGGCCGAGCGAGGCTGCGGCTGTAAGGTGGGAAAACATTGATGGGGGTGTGTTGAAGGTGCGTGAAGCCGCCCCGTATGGTGAACTCGGTGCGTTGAAGACCAAACGCAGCGCACGTGATCTGAAGATCACCGAGCCGGTCACCTCGTTGCTGAAGAAATATCGCAAGAGCCTCATCATCCCGGCAAAGGGTTTGTTGTTTACGTCGAATGGTGCTGACCCCATCAATCACAACAGCTTTGCGAAGTATTACATCAAGCCGTACGCTGTGAAGGTCTGCTCACGTTGGAATGGGTGTTATTCAGGCAGACACGGTGCAGCGATTACACTTTACAACCAAGACGGCGATGTGAGAGCCGCGTACCAAGTGCTCGGCAATTCGCTTGAGGTTATGATGGCGACATACGTGAAGCCTGATGATCAGCAAGGCAAGGCAGGGCAGGTAAAGTACGAGCAGGCATTGTTGAAGGCCATGAAGAAGAAGCCGAAGAGTATCAAACTCTAACCATGGTGGTGACTAAACTATGACGTACACTGAGCAACCATAGAGCGCATTCTATTTGGTTGATACGGTGGTCGCTCTTCAAGCACGGTGTCAACGTGCAGACAATACGGTGGTCGCTCTTCAAGCACGGTGTCAACGTGCAGACAACAATGGGACGCTTCGCAGTGCTGCGAACCACATCGCCGGTCAACTTGATGGGTTGGATGTAAAGGCGTGTGACCTCCTCTACTATGCTTTCACAAGGGGTGTGCAGGCCGAGCACGCGAAGTGGGATGAAGAGTTGAGCAAGCGTGCCGGTAACGTCTCAATTGACAAGTTGGTGAAGGATGCCAGAAGAGAAAACGCAAGCCTATGACCAAGACTACGCTGTTTATTATTTTGATTTGTTGCTTTGTTCCTGTCGTGACTGCGTTGTCAGCACGCTGGAAACGAAGGCGGAAGCGTGATTAGACCAAAACTCCCCCATTTCAACTCACTCTTTGAGTTCTTCACCTTCGCGGCCATCTCGCTCACTTCAACAAAACTCAAATAGCAACGTGCACCCGAGTCCACGTCAAGCAACGTGTATGCGTCTTTCCCAAAAAACTTCTTGCCCGGTGTGCGAAACACCACTTTGCGAATGCGAGACAACTCAACGTTCAGTGCGCGTACCAATCGACGGTTCTCCTTCACAACGAGGAGTGACAGTGTAACCCAAGCTTCAACTATTAACAGACCGCCGCCTGCGCAGCAGGCCCGGTTGAAGCTGGTCAGCCACAAATCTATAGGTCGGGAATCGTCTCGCTGGGGTATGAGGTGCAGCAATGAAAATATCTGTCTTGACAATAGTCGTTATAACGAGTAGTATGATTCTCGATGAGCAGCAATTCCAAGGCGGCGGCTTCCCGGCGCGTCGGATGTCTGGAAGAAGACGTCTTCGTCAGCCTGCATCGCACTGCAGACCTGCTAGCGCGCAGCGCTGAGAAGGTCCTGCGAGATCAGGACATTTCGCCGAACCAGTACAACGTGCTGCGTATCTTGCGAGGCGCGCCCGAGGGCCTGCCGTGCAACGAGATCGCGCGCCGAATGATCAGCCGCGATCCCGACATCACCCGGTTGCTCGATCGCCTGGAGAAGCGGACGCTGATTTCGCGCTGCCGCGAGACAAAAGATCGGAGGACTGTCCTGACCCGCATCACGCCGGAGGGGCTGAAACTTCTTCATGACCTGGACGAACCCGTCACCGAAATTCACAAGAGCCAACTTGGCCATCTCGGCCGGGAAGGGTTACGCTCGCTCTTAGATCTGTTAGAAAAAGCCCGCGAAAAAGTCGAGTAATTTTTTTTGCATCATTAGTCGTTATAACGAGCATCTTACGACAGGAGGATTTACCATGAGCACCGTCACCGCACCCGCAACCACCACCTGGAACATCGATCCCGCTCACTCCCACGCGCAGTTCAAGGTCAAGCACATGATGATCTCGAACGTAAAGGGAGAGTTCACCGCTCTCACAGGGACGCTGAAATATGACAGCGAGAACATCGCCAACTCGCAGGTCGAGGCTTCGATCGACGCCGCCACTATCAACACGCGCGAGCCGCAGCGCGACACTCACTTGAAGAGCGCCGATTTCTTTGACGTCGCAAAATATCCCAAGCTGACTTTCAAGTCCACGCGCGTCGCCAAGAAAGGCGAAGGGGAAGTCGAGGTCGCCGGCGACCTGACGATTCATGGCGTCACCCGCAACGTTGTGTTTGAGGTCGAAGACCTCACCGCGCCCACGAAAGATCCATGGGGAGGAACCCGCATCGGTCTGTCGGCGACCACCAAAATCAATCGCAAGGAATTTGGCCTGGGATGGAACGCAGCTCTGGAAACAGGCGGCATCATGGTGGGAGAAGAAGTCACCATCACGCTCGATGTCGAATTCGTCAAGGCGTAATTGTCGTTCGATTGCGCTGCGAGCGCCCGACTCGGTTGTCTCCATTAGGGTGCCCCATCCTTGTCCCGCTGCGTTTTGGCGGGACAGGGTGGGGATGTTGACGTGGAGTTGATGCTGCGGCTACTTCGTGGCCTCACTCCATTCCTGCTCGCCGCGATGCATCATCGCATCGCGATCTTCGGGCAGCACCCAGCGTTGCTGGATCAGACTGTCCAGGGCCTTTGAATATTGGGCGAGATAATCCTCGCGGCTGGTGTAGCGCTCGGCAATCGACCGGCGAGGATCGCCTGTCTTCTGACGATCCTCTGCTGTCTTTGGGAGTGGAATGTCGGAGACCTCAAAGGCGACGCGCTGATCGGGCGCGCCGATCGAGGGATCGCGCAGGTTCCAGCCCGTGTACGTAGCCAGCGGAACCGTGATCTCAGGCAGGCGCACGCCGTCGCGCTCGTTTCCATCGGCATCGACCTGCGGCACTAAAACAGGGAACGCCTCGCCAACCTTCGGCGGCTGCAGGGTGAGAATTCCTTCCTGCCATTTTGGTCCGAAATCAATTCGATACGCGGCATTCGCTTCGTGCGCCCGATTCACTCCAGGAATCGCGGGAAAATTGTAGTCGTGCAGCGGCACGAGGGTTCCGTCAGAAATCTTCGGATACGCGCTCGCCGGCGGGAGAGTGTTGCTGCGCACCCACGCGTCCATGTTGGCGATCATCGAGCGCCAGAAATATTTGATCGGCAATGGCGACTGCGGCTGCTGCCCCGTCAGGTCGGCTATTCCTTTCTCCGGAGGAAATGGCCCTGGAAAGTGCTGCAGTCCTGTGAAGTGATAGATGCGAACGTTGCCTGAGATTGTCGCATCGTGCTTGCCATCGGGGCTGATGTGAATCAGAGAGCAGGCGCGTCCCCAGTATTCGTACGATGTGTTGGAGAAAAAAATCTTGGGCACGACTTTCTCAGCGGTGGCGCGATCGAGCAGTCCGCCTGCGTCTCCTGTGACAGGATCTTTCTCGGGCTGATCGGTGAACGGGAAGATGTCTGTCGGAAAGAAGATGGATGAAGTGGGCTGCGCATCACGCGACGGTTGCGCGAAACGGTAATTGAAACTGCCACGTCCTGCTCCGGCCACGTGGGCGAGGACGCCATCGAGTGCGATCTTGCCATCTTCGTCCGCGTTGAAGCCGTCATACAGGAAGTTGCGCAGAAAGCGTCCATTCTGCGAGATGCCTTCACCGTAGACACGCTGCGCGGGTGCGATGGCATCGGGAGCATGCTTGGCGTAAGAGGCGAAGTCGCGAAAGACGGCGAAGCTAAGACCAGCGACAACCGGATCGGCAACAACGTAGACGTATTCGTAAATCTTGCCGGGACGAAATCCGCCGTCGAGATGAATGAAGCGGTCGTTGGGAGTGAGCTTGCCGTCGACGGTATGCGCGAATTGCCACTGCGTGCGCGGGATGGTGGTGCGTTGCGCTTCCCGTGAGTCGCGTACGGTAAGCACATTGCGCGGATCGTCTGGCGCGGCGACTGGATATTCCGTGCCGCCCATGCGTCCAGTGATCAGATGCCCGAGAGGAATCTCCGTCATCTCTTGCGAAGGCATGAGATCGCCGCGCAGCAGGCCGGTGACGGTCTTTCCATTTTCTTTAGCGATGGGAGCGAAGAGATGCAGCGCGTCGGAGCCCGGCGCATCCCACTGCCAGCCGAGGCTCACAATGGTAAATCCGTTGCGCAACAGCCAAGCATCTCCCGCGTCCTTCGCGAGGTCCCAGTCGCCGCCATCGACGAGCGCAACGATGCGTCCATAGCCGCGATTAGGATTTTCCAGAATCATCGAGCCGTTGGATTTGTGCGAGTCCTTCGGACGAATGGCAATGAAGTCGGCAGAGAATTCAACTTCGCCATTTTTCAAATTCACTGCATTGCGCAGGTCGACGATGCGCGCGTTGTGCGGATTCGCAACCGGAACCGAAAAATAAACGCGGCCTGTGATGCGCTCGTAGGCTCCGGCATCGCCGAAGGTCTTGCCGTCGAGAACATCTGTGCGTGAAGCGATTTCGACGCGAACTACGCGAGCATTGAGTGGCAGGACAGCGAGAAGAAGAATCAGGAAAGATGAACTGGCACGAAGGAGCGAGCGCATGCGCGGAAGGATAGCATGATGGCCTCGCGGCTCAGGGCGATAGCAGCGAGCGCGGCGATTATCCTGCGGCAGCCAGCGACTCGGTCACGACTTCCACTCGAGCAAACTCTTCCACCCGTTTGCCCTTGAGTTTGCTGAGAACATAGCTCAGAAGCGGTCGGTCGCCGCGGCGGATCTCGTGGAACTCGACGCCCATGCCAAGATTGTCGGCCAGTTTCACCTGCGCTTTGAGCGTCAGGTTGATGTCAAACATGTTCAACATGAGCCGGAAGTCAGTTCCGGGGCGCAACGATTCCGGAGTATGGATGCGGGCGCCAAATTCAGAGATCTGTTCAACTTCGCCGGCGACGTGCTGCACACCATCGATCACCTCCGCGTGGCCTTCGGCATAGAAACGCGGACCGCGACGGCGGTTGGGCTCAGGACGTTTGGGTCTCTTGGTCCACGTGCGGTTGTTGGGGTCGTCGAGAATCACCGGCTGGTATTGCTCTTCCATCTGACGGAGTTCTTCGTCCCATGGCGTGCGGCCTTCGACGCACTGCACGGTGAACTGACCTCGCAGAGCGGACTCCGGGTCGGCGGTCCAGACTACCTGGCAGACGGCCTTGTTGCGGCCGCGCTCGACCATGACCAGGTCGCCGATGTTTACACCGCCTGAGCTCAGCAGCCTGGCGCCGTGTGGATGAATATCGTACGTACACGCCATCTCGACCGGGCCGCGTCCATCTTCGCCGACGAGGCTCCATCGCACTGGCAGGGCAAGGTGGATCAGCTTGCTGGTGAGCAGGCCCTCTTCCCGTGATGTCTTGAATTTGATCTCCAAAGCTGCCTCGTGCTTACGAGCCCAAGTTACCAGTACATGTCCGGATGGGCAATGTACGCTCGTAATCGAGGTAATGGTTACTAAGTGGCATTACCGACGTGGGGCGGGATGTGGTGGCGGCGGGACAGCAGATTCCTCGCTGCGCTCGGAATGACAAACTCGGGACAGCAGATTCCTCGCTGCGCTCGGAATGACAAATCGCGGGACAGACAGATTCCTCGCTGCGCTCGGAATGACAAACTCGGGACGGCAGATTCCTCGCTGCGCTCGGAATGACAAACTCGGGGGTTTTGGTGCGGCTCGGAATGACAAGGGCTCGAAATAGTTTTCAACAGAGAGAGCTCGAATCTTTGCTTGCAGGATTGGGCTTGGTCGGTGAAGATGAGAACACTCCTTGCGTTCGAGATGAAGTCTGCGCTTAAAGCATCGCCGATACGTCCACTGTCTGCTTCCGCAGCCAAGTTGCGTTTACTGAAGAAGCTGCGCTGCACATTGCGCTTCGAAAAAAAGGCCTGGGAATCGGGAGCGGTGCGCGTGGCAGGCGTGGACGAAGTGGGACGCGGGTCGTTGTTCGGATGCGTGGTTGCGGCGGCCGTGATTCTTGATCCGGCGTACCGGTTGCGCGGACTGCGAGATTCGAAGCTGCTGCCGGCGGAACGGCGCGTCGTGCTGGCGGAGCGCATTCGCGAGCACGCGATCGCGTGGGCTGTAGCTGCAGTGGATGCGGCGAGAATCGATCAGATCAACATCTATCATGCGTCGCGAGCGGCGATGCGCGAGGCGGTGCTCGGACTTGCACCAGGCGCTGATCATCTCCTTATCGACGCCATGAAGATTGATTGCGAGCTGCCGCAGAAGGCGATTATTCATGGCGATGCGCTGTCGGCGTCGATTGCGGCTGCGTCGATTCTGGCGAAGGTAGAGCGCGACCGCATGATGTGCGAGTGGGACGCGGTTTTTCCCGCGTATGGACTGGCCTCGCATAAGGGATACAGCACGCCGAAACACCTGGCCGCGCTGCGAGAGTTTGGGCCCACACCGCTGCACCGGCAGTCGTTTGCGCCGGTCTGGCAGAATCCAGTGCCGCAGGAGGCGTTTGCTTTCATGCAGGAAGACAGAAGAAAGAGGCAAGCTTGCTGCGGACCTCGCCGGATAAGGAACATCGGGGTTCCACAGTGTTCCCGCAGGAACATTCCAAAGTACAATCTTGTACGTACAATAAATCAGTACACACGTAAATGACCAGCAATCAACGAGTTACGAGCAACGGAGCCAAACGGAAGAAACCGGCTGGCGACGAGGACGACGGAACGCAGTCAAGCGGGCTACCTCGGACAAGTCGAAACGGCCGGCGATTCCCTTGGAGACCATGAAGATTGCGGACTTTTATCGTCCGCTGAAGAAACCGGTCACTCTGCGCTTGATGCGGACGTGATTGCATGGTTCAAGAACGATGGAAAACGGTATCAAACGCGGATCAATCAAGCGCTGCGAAAGGTGATGGAGCGGGAGATGAAGGGCAAGGTGGGGTGAGAATCGTGAGTCTTCCCCACTCTAACGCCGCAAGAGCGCAACGTTAGAATGGGCCACCCTACGGTCTTGTAGAAGCGCGACGCGAAGTCAAAATCCCCACCCTGTCTCGCCAAACCCGCGAGACAAGGATGGGGCACCCTCGTGATTAGTTCATTGAAGAGTTCAGCTGTTCTACTAGTTTTGTATTCTTCTGAAGAGCCTGCCGCAGGATTTCCGCTTGCTGCTTCGCAGTGGGCCAGTCCTGTTTTTCTACGGCCTCGGTTAATCCCG
Organism: uncultured Acidobacteriota bacterium; assembly: GCA_963787685.1. Lineage (GTDB taxonomy): Bacteria > Acidobacteriota > Terriglobia > Terriglobales > Acidobacteriaceae > Sulfotelmatobacter. The sequence continues at coordinate 236,423 of CAWBED010000006.1, read as the reverse complement.
GCAATTCCAGATGGGCGTAGGTAAATCTTGCTCCGTAGAGGATGTGCTTGAACCAGGGGCGTCCGGGGATGCCATCGGGGTTGAGCCAGTTGCGCTCGAGCTGCATCATGCCGTGGTTTAGCGCCGCTGCTTGCTGGGGATTGAGTTGGCCGGCGGCGAGTTTGCGGGAGAGGGACTCGTTCAGCTTTTTTCCGGCGAATTCGAACGTGTCGATTTCATCGAGGACCGGCTTCAGGTCGAGTTGTGGATGTCGAGCTTCGCTCGACTGGACAGCCGAGGGCGGCTGTCCCCACATGATCTTCTCGTTGGCCTTCGACAACTCCTTTACGAACTGGCGGATGTTGCTGGCGTAGGTGGCGAAGTCGAAGGGAAGAAGATCGGCGTTGGCGAGGCGGAGGGCCGTGACCCCCCAGAGTTGCGACATCAGTGTGTGATAGCGATATCCGGGATCGCCGAAGTGGTTCATCCAGAAGAAGTCGTCGTAGCCGGAGTGGTAGACGCCGTAGTCTCCCTCGAAGCCGAGGCCGAGCACCGGGACGCCGATGAAGTTCAGGAAAACGGTGTGGTCGCTGCCACTGCCGATGCGGGTGTCGGCGAGGCTGTCGTCGATGATTCCGGATGAGCTGAACTGGCTGGACTGATTGCCTTCCGCTTTCTCGCGGGCGACGGTTTCTTTCCACGCGTCGTAAAGAGTTTTGCCGGAAGGATCCTGCAAGGAGCGAGTCGTCTCGACGAGCATGGGCGCGAGAGAGGCGACGGCTTGCCCGTGGAAGTTAGGGCCGGAAGTGGCTTCGTCGACGTTGATGTAAGCGACGGCTTTGGCGCGGAGGTCGTCGGCGAATTGCTCTCCCCACTCGGTGGAACCGGTGAGACCAACTTCCTCGCCGTCCCAGCTGCAGATGACGATGGTTCGACGTGGGCGCATGCCTTGCTGCTTCAGTTGGCCGAGGGCGCGCGTGAGCTCCATCATGCTGGCGGTGCCGCTGGAAGGATCGACGCCGCCGAAAACCCAAGCGTCGCGGTGATTGCCGAGGACAACCCATTCGTCCGGAAGTTCAGCGCCGCGGATGCGGCCTTCGACGACGTAATAAGGTTGAGTGCCGTTGTCCATCTCGATTTTGAGATGAGCTTTCACGCGGTCGCCGCCGAGGTGGTATTGGAAGGGCAATCCACCTTGCCAGTTTTCCGGAGCGACGGGGCCGTCCATGTTTTCGAGCAGTGGCCGGGCGTCGTGCCAGGAGAGCGGCAACGCCATGATTTTCGGCGCGGACATCGCTTGCTCGATGGGAATCCGTTTCGCGCCGGGGACGGAAGCCCATCCGGGCGTGAGCGGATCGCCGGGGACTATGAAGTCGTAGGTGATGGCGCCGCGCTGAATTTTATATTCGGGGCCCCAAGGTCCGTCGGGATCGACCTTACCTTTCTTGTATCCGTCTTCGAGGGGATCGCTGTAGATGAGGATTGCGGCCGCGCCTTCGCGCTGCGCGGTGAGTGCTTTGAATCCGCGATAGCTGTAGGGATTGGAGTAGCGAACCAGGACGATCTTGTCTTTCACGCTGATGCCATTTTTACGGAGGAGATCGTAGTCCTCGGGATTGCCGCTGTGGGCGTAGACGACGGGAGCGGTGACTTCTCCGGAGATGGACATGCCGAGCCAAGCGCCGCTGATGGCGGGGTTCTTCGAGTCGTCGTCGGCTGGAAGAGGAGTTTCGCGCAAGAGCGCGGTGTAGTGAGTGGGCGCGATCATTTCGAGGGACGCGCTCTTGGGATTGGTTCCGTAGACGTCGTAGCGGCGGATGATGACGTCTTCGAGACCCTGCTTTTTCCATTCGTCGCGAATGTATTCGGCGAGTTCATTGTTTCGCTTCGATCCGGCGATGTGGGGTTCCTGGGTGAAGATGCGATGCTGGCGGCGTTCTTCGTCGGGAGTGGGGATGGATTTGAGCTTTTGCTCCACTTCGGACTCGTGGATGGAGGAGGTGGGGGTGAAACCGAGGATGGATTGAGCTGGGGCGGTTGTGCAGAGGACAGTGCGGTGAGGGTGAGGAGGGTAGCGTATTTGCGAGATCATAGATTCTGATTGTTCGCTGTGGAACGCAGATATGCTAGCAGGGGTTGGAGGGTATTGGCAGGTTTGGAGCGGGGTGCCGGAGCATTTCGCCGCATGCTTACGCGGGGATCCCGCCGACTGCATCGGTGCGGATCACTTCGTACGGTCCCTCGGAGGGCTGGCGCCCTCCTCAGGATGACATCATCAGTGTTGGGGGTGTTTTGGTGACGCGGTGCCTGAGGGACTAAGGTTGGCGGAAGGGTTTGGTGAAGTGGATGGGAATGCGCACGCTGCGTGCTGTGCGGCGGTCTCGGCGACTGCATCGGTTGGGATAGCTTCGTCGGGTCCTTCGGAGGGCTTGCGCCCTTCTCAGGATGACATTGCGTGTAGTTAAGCAATCGAATTCGCAGCATTGGGTTGGTATCGGTGGCGTTGATACCATCCGTAGCTCAGGTCTTTCCATTTCGGATTGGTCGATTCGATCAGCTTTACCTTTTCTTCCCTGCGCCAGGCTTTCAATTCTTTTTCTCGCCGGATTGCTGTCAATGGTGAGCCATAACGTTCGAAATAAACAAGCGTCGTTACGTTGTATTGGGCTGTGAATCCACCGAAGACCTGCGTCTTGTGCTGGAAGACGCGCTGTTCGATATTACCGGTCATTCCGATGTACAGGACGCGTCGCTGACTGGCGAGAATGTAAACGTAGTAGAGCTTGGGCATAGGCGGAGGTTGCCGATTTGTCTTGCTCATGTCAGTGACGGATGTCACGTATTCAAGGAGAGGGTTCCGTATCGGGATTCACTGTGGGAGAGAATCCTCATCAGCGGCGGAGGCTGGCGTGAGGGACCGTAAGTCGGCAGACGCTTTGTGATGCGGGTGGGAATGAATACGCTGCTTGCCGCTGGAGGTCCTGTCGACTGCATCGGTGCGGATGATTTCGTAGGGTCCCTCGGAGGGCTTTTCGCCCTCCTCAGGATGACATCAGTAAATAAGACTGATCACGAAGCGGCATTGATAGTCCGAGTGCGCTTTGCGAGGCCCCGCTCACTTTGCCTTCAGGATGTCGGTCAGCAGATCTGGTTTTGAGGCATCGCGGACCAGGTGCGGGTACATTTCGCCGCCGTGATAGTCGAGTTTGTAGGTCTTGTAATAGTCGGCGTTTTCAACGAGCAGTTCGATCGGCGCCGAGCCAGTCTTTGCGGATTTGATCGCGTCGCGAAGAATTTCTGGAGAAAACTTGCGGCCGTTGACGGCAACGACTCTCATGCCCGGTCCGATGCCGGCTTTGGCGGCGATCTCACCTTCGATCGTGTCGGTGACGCCCCCGTCGTCGCGGAGGTCGAGACCAAGCGCGCCTCCGGCGGGAACGACGTGATACATTCCCGCCGCGTTGCTCAGCATTTCGGACGGGGTCTCGTCGTAGGTGAGCTTCCATCCACTGCCTTCGATGCCGCCAAGGGGCGCGCCAGGACCGTGGTTAGTGAGACGGTCGGTCCAGAATCCGCGCCAATCATAGGCGACGACTTGGTTCAACGCGTTGACGACATCGTCGAAGGTATAAGTCTTGAGTGCTGGGCCTGTGCTCGGCGCGCCGTGAAAAAGGTGGCAGAAGTCGTCGATCGATTTCGCGCCCTTGCTCTGCTGGCGGATGATGACATCGACCCAAAGCCAGTTGAGCGTGTCTTCATCGTAGAAATCGGTGCCGCGGCGCCAGGAGTACCAGGCCTGAGGAGTGAAATAAAGTTGCGGAGCGGCGTCGGCGGTGTCTTGCAGGTTGCGCCAGGTGCGCCCGGGCAAGTGATCGAGGCGGGCGGCGGTGAGTGCAAGATCGTCGCGGTCCTGATCGTTGGTGAGCAGGCCGCTGCGGGCGGTGAGCACGAATCCGAGATAATTTGTGAGGCCTTCATAGACCCAGAGCAGATCGTCTTGCATGGGCTGCTCATAATCGGGCGTGGCTAGATCGGCGGGGCGACGGTATTTTCCGTTCCAGGAGTGAACGTACTCGTGGGGCAGCAGACTCGCTGACATTTTGCGGGAGGTATCGTCGACGAGGGCGCGCTCATCGACGCGGCTATCGTCGGATTCGTGGTGCTCGAGTCCGAAGTGGGCGACGTGATCGCTGAGCGTGTAGAGAAAGTGGTAATCGCGGTAGTGGTGCGCACCGAAAAGTTTCTGCGCTTGATCGACGAGATTCTTGTAGTGATCCCAGGCTTCTTGCGGGGCATCGAGCGCGGCGGCGCTGTCGGCGGCGATATCCATCTCGGTGGGAGGATCTTGCGCGAGCGGGACGACCTTCAGAAATTCTCCGGTGATGACGGGTGAGTCGACGAGAGTGGTGAGGGAAGCGGGAGCGAAGTGAATCTCGTCGCCGCTCTGGTTGGAGATGGGAAGCGGGGTTCCAAATTTCCATCCGTCGGGAATTTTCAGGCTGGCGACATAGTTGATGTCGTCGGACTTATAGCCTTTGGGATAGAGAAGAACCTGATTCCAACTGATGATGGCGAGTTTGTCGGTGGCGGAAGAGCCGGCGGAAAATCCGCCTTCGAAGGTGGCGGGAGAGAGGAAGTCGAGTTCGGCGTCGACCTCGTTGACGCCGGAGGGAACTTCGACATGGATGGTGAATCCGTCGAGAGTGTCGCGGCGCCATTTCAGAGTTTTGCCGTTGGCTTTGAAGAAGAGACCAGCGAGGTCGGTGACGGGGCCGTCAGGGGCGTGTTCGCCGGGAATCCACTTCGGATAGTAGAGAGTAAGGTCGCCGGCGGTAGCGGGAATCTTCAGCGAGGCGTGGAAGATTTTGCGGGGGGCGTGGGTGGCGTCCACGGAGATGGTGATGGTGGGCGCGTTCGCGCACCAACTGGAAATTGAGCAGATTGCGACACAGAGAATCCCCAGGACTTTCGAGACTTTCATTTTCCCCCTTAGTCGTTGGCGAAAAAAACTATCCCACACTTGAAGTCGGTACAAAAACTATAGCAGCGGGATAGTGGGAGCGTACAGGGAGGGAGCGAGGCGCATTGGTTGGATCGGGAAAACCATTCACCACGAAGGACGCGAAGGGTCACGAAGGGGGAGCGGCGCTGATATCATTCCGCAGATGTCACGGCGCGGAAAATTCATCACATTTGAAGGGCTCGACGGGACGGGCAAGAGCACGCAGATGCGGAAGCTCGCGGCCGCGCTGCGCGAGGCGGGATATGACGTTGTCGAGACCCGCGAACCCGGAGGGACGGCGACTGGGGAGAAGATTCGGAGAGTGTTGCTCGATTCGGGGACGGCGGGGCTGGATCCGCTGGCAGAGATGGCGTTGATGTTCGCCTCGCGGGCGCAGCATATTGCAGAGGTCATCGAACCGGGGATGGCGGCGGGCGCAATCGTGCTGTGCGACCGGTTCACCGACTCGACGGAGGCTTATCAGGGAAGTGGCCGGCGGCTGGGAAGCGATGCGGTGCGGGAGTTGCATCGGGTGTTGTGCGGGAATCTGCAGCCGGATTTGACGCTGCTGCTGGATTCGGATCCGCATGCGAGTGTGAGCCGGGCGCGGCGTCGCAATGAGCGTGATTCGAAGAGTGTGGCACGCGGGCATGACGAGAACCGGTTTGAGCGGGAGAAGCGGTCGTTCTTTATTCGCGTGCATGAAGGGTACGTCGCGATTGCAAAGCGCGAGCCGGGGCGAGTTGTGACGATCGATGCGCGCGGAACTCCGGCGCAGACGCATGCCAAGATCGTCGAGATTGTTGCGCATAAGACGGGGCTGATGAACGCTGCGCGGCGAGGCCAGAATGTCCGTTAGCCGGAGAAAATTTCTGGAGACGGCGGCACTGACGGTTGCGGCGGCCAAGGCCGCGTCCGGGGCAGTGGGGAATGCGTCGCGGAATTTTGGTCGTGTGGCAGCGGGGTCGAATGCGGCGAAGGCTTACGGGTCGGGATACTTTGGCGAATGGATTCAGGATGAGTTTGGGCTGCCCGCATTTCAATACACCTGCGACCAGATCAAAGATCCGAAGGCTGTGACTGAAGTAAATCCGGGAATCCTGAGTGCGACTGAACATATTCATCAGGTGGGCAACGATCGGATTGTGGCGATCGCGTCGAACTATGGACATGTTCGCGTGCGCCAGGATGAAGGTGCGCCGAAGTTTCTCAACGACTATGCTCCGGAGCGCGGCTATTTCGGCGGAGGGTTTGGATACCTGACCGACGGAACGAAGACGCTGAGCACGTTTTATCCGGGGAATGGGGACAGCTTTGACCGCGTGTTTGGGATCGGATATTTCCGGAAGAAGGTTGCTGGACACGGGTACGCCGTGGATCAAACGATTTTTGCGCCGTTCGGTGATGATCCGGTACTGATCTCGCAGGTCGCTGTCACCAATAGCGGTGCGGCCGAAGCGAACTTGCGGTGGATCGAATATTGGGGATGCCAGGTTTATCAGTTTTCGTTCCGAGCATTTTTCGAGATGTTCGCGGGCAAGGGATTGCACGAGTCGCGACGGGATTTTGGGACGCGCTTCAAGCATCATGTTCGCTCGGCGGCAGAGGGTTCGGGTGGGTTTGAGAGTAGCTTGCCTCCCAATGCCTTCTCAGGTTTGCTGGAAGCGAAGGAGTTTCTCGGACCCGATCCGGCGGCGGAGCAGCGATTTCAAGGGGTAGTCGCTTCTTTCGAGAAAAGTCCGAATGTATTTCTGACGGCGCCCGATTCGATGGCGTCGACACGCGCGCGTTTCGACGATTTCAATCCTCCACGCACGTTTCTGATCTCTCTGGATGCTGCCGTAAGTGGAATGACTACGAACGCGAAAGAGTTTTTTGGATCTGGTGGCACGAGTCATCCGGCGGGAATTGAAAAAGAGTTGGACGGCGACCTTACACAAAGCGGACCGGAGTGCGGCCTGCTGCTCGAACGGAAGTTTTTACTTAAGCCTGGAGAAAGCCGGACGCTGACTTTCCTCCACGGCTACCGATTGATGGACACCGACCTATATCTTCTCGCCACGAAATACAGGAAGAGTGCGGAAAGCGCTCTGCGAGATTCTTGTGCTCAATGGAAGAATCATGGGCTGCGATTCAGCACGCCGGAAGAGCCTTGGGTCGAGCGCGAAGTGACGTGGAATCATTACTACCTGCGAAGCGGTTTTACCTACGACGATTTCTTCAAGCAGCACATTGTTTCGCAGGCGAGCATTTATCAGTACGTGATGGGATTTCAGGGGGCGGCGCGCGACCCGCTGCAGCATGCGCTTCCATTCCTGTTCAGCGATCCCGGCCTGGTGAAGGAAGTTCTGCGCTATACGCTCAGCGAAGTGCGGCCCGATGGTTCGATTCCTTACGGCATTGTCGGGCACGGCATGCCGATGCCGACGACCAGCGACAATTCGAGCGACATGCCGATGTGGCTGATCTGGGCGGTCAGCGAATACGTGCTGGCGACCCGCGACGCGGCGTTTCTGGACTCGGATGTGGTCACGATGTACGGAAAGAATGCGGGGCGCGAGTCCGTGAGGAATTTGCTGGCACGTTGCTACCGGCATCTGATCGACGATGTCCGGACCGGCGAACATGGCCTGATGCGAATGCTGCAGGACGATTGGAATGACGCGCTGGTGAATGCCTGGACGACGCAAGCCGAGTCAAAGGAAGTCGTGGAAAAAGGCGAGAGCGTACTGAACTCCGCAATGGCGGCGTACGTTTTCGATTACTACGCACGGATGCTGACGTATTCGGGTGAGAAGGATTTAGTTACTTTGCCGATCCGGCAGAAAGCGGAAGAACATCGAAAGGCGGTGCGGGCGCAGTGGACCGGGAAATGGTTTCGGCGCGCGTGGATGGGGCCGGCCAACGGGTGGCTGGGCGAGAAGTGCATGTGGATCGAGCCGCAACCGTGGACACTGATCTCGGGAATCCCGAGTGAGGAGCAGACGCGCACTCTCGTCCAGAGTATTGATCGGGAGTTGCGGCAAGTATCTCCGATCGGAGCGATCCAACTGACCGCAGGTCCGGATCAGACGCAGCGTGGAGCTTGGCATTCTGATCCGGGAACCCAGGTCAACGGCGGCGTTTGGCCTTCGCTGAATCAAACTCTGATTTGGGCGCTGGCCGGGGTCGATGGCGCGATGGCGTGGGACGAGTGGAAGAAGAATTCTTTTGCACGGCACGCGGAGGTTTATCCCGAGATTTGGTATGGAACCTGGAGCGGACCGGATGTGCTGAATTCCGCGTTGAGCGCACATCCAGGAGCTACGACCGGAGGCAAACCTTTTGGGTGGACGGATTTTCCGGTTCTCAATATGCACACGCATGCGTGTCCGCTGTATGCGCTGTCGAAACTGATGGGGCTGGAGTTTACTGAGTCGGGCATTGTTCTTGCGCCGAAGATTCCGCTGGATATCTTTCCGTTTTGAATCGTCTTTGCTGGGAGTTGTGAAATCGGATCGGGGATATGAAGGTTGGTATGACCCGGGCAAGCGGGATTCGTATAGCGTTCGTTTCAAGCTCTCGCCGGAGGATGCGAAGAGAATTTCCCGAGTCGAGGTCAATGGGAAGAAAGTTGAGCCTCGAGTGGTGAATGACGCGTTGGAGATGCGAGGGAACGGTGGAGGTGGAACTCCGCTGCGCTGGTCGGTCTTTCGGTAGCGACCGTGATGAGTTTCAAGAAACTGCAGTGGCTGTTTCCGATCGCCGTCACGCTGCATAACGGGGAAGAAGCGGTTTGGATGCCGGGTTGGGCGTCGCAGCATGCGGGCCAGTTGCCAATGCATCCTCCGGGAGCATTGCTGGTTCGGGTCGTGCTGATCGCGCTTGTGATTGCGGCGTTTGCTGTGACTTATCTCAGCGAACGAGAGGGGCCACGCAGTGTCTGGGCTTATCTGCTGTTTGGCGGTATCGTGGCGATGCTGGTGAATGTGTTCGTTCCTCATGTGCCGGCTACGTTGTTGTTTCGGAGTTACACGCCTGGAGTGGTGACTGCGGTTTTGGCGAATCTTCCCGTCATGAGTTATCTGGCTTTGCGGGCGGTTCGGGAGCGGTGGGTTTCTGGCGTGAGGGCTGTGGCGTTTGGAGTTGGAGTTCCGGTGGGGCTTGGAGGAGCTATCTTTCTGCTGATGGTCTTTGGGCACCGTTAGCGTCTGAAAAACCTTTCACCACAGGGGGCACAGAGGGACACAGGGGAAATCACAGCTTGGCTAGTCGCTCGTTTGTTGAGAATAATGGAGCAGTGCTAAAAACTCCTTGGGAGCCTCGAGCGACTGACATTTGCATGGGTCCTTCGCTTCGCTCAGGATGACAGAGCTTAGGGGTGGTATTCGTTCGTCAAGCGTATTTCGGGATGACAGGGGTTAGGAATGTTTTCTGATTTTCACGGAAATTCGGAAGTTGTTCACCGGCTGCGGGACATGCTGGCGCGCGATCATTTTCCTCACGCTGTCGTGTTGGCCGGAGGGCAAGGGTCGGGGAAGTACACGCTCGCTCTCATGCTGGCGCAGACACTCAATTGCCTGAATCCGACTACGACCGACGGGTTGCCGGATTTCTGCGGGACTTGCGCCAACTGCACTCGCATTGCGCAGGCTGGCGATCTCGATGCGCGATTTGCCGAGGCCGTGGAGGCGCGCGAGAATTTGCGCGAGACGGATAAGAAGGAAACGCGGTTGTTTGTGCAGACGCATCCCGACGTGCTGGTGATTCCGCCGGATCCTCCGCAGATGATGATCAAGGTGGACCAAGTGCGGCGGGTGATTGAGACCATTTATTACCGTCCGGGCGAGGGCAGGGAACGGGTTTACATCTTTACCGACTCGGCATTTATGAAAGAGGCGGCGAATTCGCTGCTGAAAGTGCTGGAGGAGCCTCCAGAGTTCGCGACGATTTTTCTGCTGACGGAAAATCCGGGGGAACTGCTGGCGACGATCCGATCGCGGTCGATGGTGTTTACGTTGGGCGCGCTGGCCGCTGACGAGATTGAGAAAGATCTAGCGAAGCATCATCCGGAGTGGAAGCCGGCGCATCGGGCGCTGGTGGCGCGGTTGAGCGAGGGTGCGGTAGGAAGGGCTCGTGGCTTCGACTTGGAGGCGTACATCGCGGCCCGGGATCACGCGATGGTCATCCTGAATTCGGCGTTGCGGGGCGGGGAGCACAGTGAACTGTTCAAGATTACGGAGTCGTACCGCCCGGGCGCGGAGGGGCGCGCGAAGACCGAGGCGCTGATTCGGACGCTTTATTCGCTGCTTGCGGGATCTGGTGTTTATTGAGTCGGGTGCGCCGGAGTTGATCCGGAATACGGATATTACGACGGAGTTGAAGCGGTTGGCGGAGTCGGCGGATTTTGCTTGGATCACGACGGCGTCGGACCGTCTGGCCGAAGTGGAGCGCGGGATGCGGAGGAACTTGTTGCGGTCGTTGTCGCTGGATGCGTTTGCGACAGCGCTGGAGAAGTGACGGGAGCAGTGAGCAGTGAGTAGTGAATAGTGGGTCAGGGGTCAGGGGTGAGGGGTCAGGTTTTGCGATGCGCGTTTTAGATCCTTGGGTGCCGTTCCTACGGAACTCTGTTCCATTCTTTTCGTCTACCCAGGACTTACGTCCTGAGGCTAATGGATGCCGCCCCTTCGGGGCTTTCTCCGCGGATATTGGTAACCGCTTCTTTGGTTACCTCCGACATTTCTGTTGCGAATCTTGGGATGATCTAATGGGCATGATTTCAAGTGCTTGCGGAAAATTACTCCGCTGGTTCTACACCCTTCGGAGAGATTGCCGCGTCCCGGACCCCCGCCTATAATCGACCTACTCTGGTTGATGTTCTCCGTCAGGTTCCGGGTAGAGGCAGGAAGGGCTCAGTCTGTCTAACGCCTTCCTAGTGAGGGTTTTGGTTAACGAGGACTACCCGGATATGCGAAAGCGCCTGCAACTCGCATTGATGCTGACGGCCACTACGGCAATCGCGACCTCCTTTTCATTCATGACGCCAGCGGTGTGGGCTGCCGAAGGCGACGGCCGCACGCAGGGAATCACTACGACCGATGAGAACGGCCGCAAGGTTTATGTAAACGAGGAAGACTCGCCGGTACGCGGGCGGCAAGCACAAGCTGCGCAGCCGAAGCGTTCGGGCCTGGTGTATTGGAGCACGAAGGAAAATCGCTGGAAGCCGGTGCCGTCCGTGAGTACGGCATCGATGCAGGCTGCGCGATCGGCAGCGGCGGAGATCAGCCAGTATTTTGGCCACGATTCGGAGCAGTCGGCGAATGCAAAAATCCTCGCCGCGAATGCCCGCGGACATCAGGCTACGCAGGACGAGATTGATGCCTCGATCGTAATGGCGGCGGCCCGGCACAATGTGGATCCAAACCTGGTGCGGGCGGTCGTGAAGGTGGAGTCCAATTTCAATTCGAACGCGGTTTCGCGCAAGGGTGCGATGGGGCTGATGCAGCTGATGCCATCGACGGCGCGGTCGCTGAATGTGAAGAATCCGTTTGATCCCCAACAGAATGTGGATGCCGGCGTCCGGCATCTGAAGCAGCTTCTGGAGAACTACAACGGCGACGTGAATTTAACTCTGGCGGCATACAACGCGGGGTCGGGAGCGGTGGCCCGGAGTGCCGGTGTTCCGCACTACGCCGAAACGCAGAAATATGTGCGAAGGATTACGAACTTGTATTACGGGGGATCGGATCTTGCGCCCGCGACGGCGTCTCACGATCCCGTGCACGTTCAACGGGATGCGCGGGGCGTGCTTTACATCAGCAACACGGACTAGGTTGGCGGCATCTGTTCTACTAGAATTTGATGGCGGGGAGGAAAACCCCCACTTCCGGGCAAAATCGGCCGGAAATGGGGCACCCAAGTCAGGTAGCAAGAAGTAATATTTGAAATCTCTCAGGTACCCAGGCAGTTCAACTGCAACGACGGATCTTGACAGTAACGGACCGGCGACTTTGAAAATGAAATTGAGCCAGCGTAGGTTGGGCTGGGGAGCGGTGCTGCTGTTGGCGGCGCTTCCTGGAGTACCGGCGTACGCCCGCGCGCGTCACGGGGAAGCGTGGGCGAAGGACCGCTATACCGCCGCCGATCGCATGCGGGAAGCGCTGAACGGGCGTCCTACCACGGAGCGCAGCCGCCGCGACTACCAGCGCGTCATCAATGCCTACAGGAACGTCTATTACGGCGCGCCGACTTCGACCAAGGCCGATCCCAGCGTAGTAGCGGTGGCCGAAACGCTGGTCGAGATGGGGCGGCGCTTCGATGATGACAAGATCCTGAAAGAGGCGATCGCGCAATACAAGTTTCTGCGCAAGGAATATCCCGGCAGCAAGTATCGCTGCGACGCGCTCTTCACCATCGGCGAAATCTATAAAGATGATCTGAATGATGCAGAACAGGCTCGCACGGTGTTTGACGAGTTTCTGTTGAGGTATCCGCATAACCGATTGGTGCCAGACGCGCAGCAGGCGATCGCCGAGCTGCAACGCGACGAGGACGAGAAGCAGGCGGAGGCCAAGAAGAAGCCCGGCAAGGAGATCGCAGCTAAGAGTTCGGGAAAATCCAAGACTCCGGCGGATGCAGCATCCAGCGCAGGGCTCAATGCTGCAGCGCCTGCTCCAGCAGTGCCTGCTACTAAGGATGAGGTGTCGAAGGATCCGGCAAGCAAGGATGCGGATACTCGCGCCGACGCTTCGGCTCCCGCGACCACCGATCGCCAATCTGGACATGTGCCGAGGGTGACAGCAATCCGGCACTGGTCGACTCCGGATTACACACGTGTGGCGATCGATCTGGAGAGCGAGATCAAGTTTGGTTCGCAGCGGCTACCGAATCCCGATCGCATCTTCTTTGATCTGCGCGATACGAAGCTGGCGTCGACGCTGGTGGGCAAGAGCTTCGATGTCGACGATGGGTTCCTGAAGAAGATTCGGGTCGCGCAATTTCAGCCGGGACGTACGCGAGTGGTGCTCGAAGTTGCCGATCTCTCGGACTATGACGCGTTTCTGCTGCCGAATCCCTACCGGCTGATTATCGATATCCACGGCAAGAATAACGCCAAGGGCGCGCGACCGAAGCCGACCAGGGAAGAAGTCGCGGCGAGCGATGTGGAGGCTCCGCCGAAGGCAGGACCGAAGTCTGATTCGGAAACGGCCAGCGAAGATGACTCGTCCGCCACGCTTGCGGCGCCGAAGGAATCGTTAAAGGCGCAGGCAGGGAAGGCGCCGGTAACCACTCAAGATGTGGGTGATGACACCAAGATTGTGGCGAAGGGCATCCCTGCTGTGAAGCGGGGATTGTCCGACCTTCCGAAGAAAGTCGATGCTACCCGGGAAACTCCGGCACCCACGAAGGTGATCGTCTACAACGACGATGATGACGATACACCAGTTCAGTCCGCAGAGACACATGCGCCAAGTCGTCCCGCGGCAAAATCTTCCTCACGCATTGTTTCAAGCCGAAAGAGTTCAGATCTCGATGCGCGTGAGGCTCGGCCGACCGCCAGCGGCGACCGCTCGCTGATTCGCGCGCTCGGGTTGAAGATCGGGAAGATTGTGATCGATCCGGGACACGGAGGCCACGACACCGGGACCATCGGTCCGAATGGACTGGAAGAGAAAGATCTGGTGCTGGAAGTGGGACGGCGGCTGGGCAAGATGCTGGAGACGCGGCTGGGAGCGGAAGTCGTCTATACGCGGAAGAACGATACGTTCATTCCTCTGGAAACGCGGACGGCGATCGCGAACCAGCAGCGGGCGGATCTGTTCATCTCGATCCACGCAAACTCGAGCCACGACGCTGACGCGCGCGGAGTGGAGACTTACTACCTGAATTTCACTTCGTCTCCGGAAGCGCTGGAAGTTGCGGCACGTGAGAATGCGGTTTCCGAAAAATCGATCTATGAACTACAGGACCTGGTGAAAAAGATCGCATTAAAGGAAAAGATTGAAGAGTCCCGCGAGTTCGCCGGAGACGTGCAAGAGTCGTTGCACAGCGGGCTGGCGGCGAAAAGTCCCGGGATCCGAGACCGCGGCGTGAAGAAGGCGCCGTTTATCGTGCTGATTGGCGCGAATATGCCATCGATTCTGGCTGAGATTTCCTTCGTGTCGAACCCAGGCGACGAGCACCGCCTGGAAACCAGCGAATACCGCCAGCGGATTGCCGAATCCCTGTATCACGGCATCGCGAAATACGTCGATGGACTGAGCGGTGTGAAAATGGCCAGCAAACTCGACAAAGCTGCTAGTCAGTAATCCTCTCCACGCGTTCCTAATCTAAGCTTCCCTCCGAGCCGATACGACGATGCCGTCTGCACTATGGGAGCTATACATCGGTACTGTGGCGGACATACAACGGGGAAAGAAAAGTGTAGGGTGTCACCGTCTGTTCAAGCATCGTTCCGCCGTGGGCTGCTCTGGCAACGGTTCCTTGCGAAGGTAGACAAGGGTTCGCAGTGCAAAGGAGCAGTTTGGCCAAAATTTCCGCTGGTCGTTCGCAGAAGCTCGTCAGTCTGTCGCCGGACAACGAAGATGATGACGGAAGAGAGATTGGAAATCTTATTCTGAGAACTCTTCCACAGAAGGAAAGCGCTCAGCTTTTTCCCGCACTGGAATTTGTGCGCCTGAAGCTTCATCAAGTGATGCACGAGTCCGGGGAGACGATCAAGTCCGGATATTTCTTGAACAATGGCCTCGGCTCGGTGCTGACAACGCAGCCGGATGGGAAAACCGTTGAAGTGGGGCTCATCGGGAAAGAGGGCTTCGTTGGTCTGCCCGTCATCTTCGGATTCAAGACCAGCGGGTTGAGGGTCGTGACCCAGGCTGACGGAACGGCGTACCGGGTCGATGTGACCACGCTGCTCAAAGTGATGCGTCATTGCCCAGTACTGGGAAGGCAGCTTCAGCAGTTTTCAATGATTCTTGCCATGCAGTCCACGCAACTCGCCGCTTGCAATCGTCTGCACGAGGTCGTGGAACGGCTGGCGAGATGGCTCCTAATGAGTCAGGACCGGATTGGCCATACCCAACTTCCTCTCACCCAGGAGTTTCTGGCGCAGATGCTGGGCACGCGCCGGGCCAGTGTGACGGTGGCCGCGTCTGCTCTGCAGAAAGCAGGGTTAATTCTCTACTCGCGAGGGAATGTGACCATCGTAAATCGTGAGAAGCTTGAGGAAACTTCTTGCAATTGCTACAAGGTGATCGAACAGCAGAAGAAGAAATGGATAGCAGAGACTGACTAGCGGAGAGTTTCCAGGGCGAATGGGCCAGGATCCTTTTTCGTGAAGCTAGAGGATGCTACTGTCGGTGTCATGCGACCCAAGTCCGTCTGAGCAGTCTGTCTCTCCGGAATATCCGGCGCCGCAGCTCGTGGAGACGTTTTTCCCTCTTGTCGTACGCAGCCCGTTCGTCCGAGGTCAAACCTCCAAAGACCTCGTCCTGCCGCGTCCTACTTTGCTCTCTGACGAGACGCGACAATTCGGCTTCTTCCGTCTCACGTTCCACGATCGACACCTCTGAACCTACCAGGCACTAGAGTGAGTGCGAAGCAGGTCCTGCTTTGACCCTACACTTTTGGTGGTGGGGATAAATACAGCCGAAGCTGTACGCTACCGTACGCGGAATTGTCCAGAGCGGCTCCGAATTACTACTCGGAGGCCTGGAAAACCATGTTCTCGTCGACCGACAATTCTGCGGGTGTGCCCGAAGTGTTTCCCCCGGAACGCGTGGCGACGACGCGAAATCCTGTAGCGCTGGTTTCAACGCTATAGCTATACGGAGGGCGTTGGCGGGCGACGCTGAGAGACTTGCTTGAGATCAGTTCATCGAGCGAGGCGTATTTTCCTTCGAGAGCAAAATTGCCACGTTCAGCTTGGGCGATGGTCATGAGATCGGAACGTACACCGACAACGTCGACTGCGGCCCTGGGATTGTTGGCGCCGGCGGCGGCAGAAGCGCTTTGCGCCTGGTGGGCGTAGAAGTAGAGACCGACGCCCAATCCAATCAGCAGTGTGAGAAAACCAAAGATGCGACTCATATAAAGATTGCACAGCGGAAGGCGTTGGCGGAGCAAGTGACGAGAGTAACTGGATACTTGGCGGGCGGCGCGAAAATGGCCAGCGAGCCCGAAGAGCCGCTGGCCAGGGACATACTCGACACGAACTTTTGCTAAATACTGCTGTTACTGAATCGCGCTGCCGACTTGCGAGAACACGTTGCTCGCGTTGGAACCAATCAGCCGGACCGTGCCCACGACGATGACAAGGATTACCGCCAACATGACCGAGTACTCGGCGACGTCCTGACCCTGTTCATCTAACCAAAGATTGCGGAATGCGTAGCCCATACTCTCCCCTTTTCTTTCTATTTCTTCCTGCGATCCCTTTTTTACGCGACCCCAGAAGCGTGAGAACTCGCCATCGGCGGCTCGGGAGCGTTTTGCTGCTCGAGAGTCATTCCCCATGCTTCTTTGTCGTTCGCTACCGCCTGCAGTCCGACCTGAAATTCAGACGTGCCTTTCATTCTCTTGGTCCAGACCACGCGGAACTGCAATTTCCGCTGGCGGTAGAAAACCGTAATCTCATCGAGCGTATTCAATTCGCGGCGAACCGAACCCAACCGCGCCCCAGTGGCCGTGACATCCAAGGTATGCGCCAGTTCGTCAAAAGCTTTTCCGGTGCTGTCCTTGCCCTTAATCCTTACGGGCAGCACCGCTTTCATTCGATTTCCGCGGCGCTGGCTCATTTGCACACTGCCCGATGGCATTCTGTCACCCAGAGATAGTTTGCCCTCAGGTTGCGTTGGTGTGAATGGCTCGGACGGGTAGCCGCATGCACGAAGGTGGCTAGTCACTCTGGAGGGCCGCCAATTGGTGCGGAATCAAGCACTTCGGGGCAGAAGGAAACTTTTCCCAGCTTCCTGTGGTCTAATACATAGGGATTTTCTATCCATGCGCAGCACTTTGAGATCTCCCCGATTTGCTCTCCTGGTGGTATTCATCGCGGTTTCGGTCTCTTTCCCGAGCGCGATTTTCGCCGCAAACCCCGCATCTACGGCCGTTCCGGCACTGCTTCCGCAACAATTTGGCGGTTGGCAAATGCAGGGATCCGCGCACACAAGCTCTGAGCCCGCACAGGCGGATGCAACCAACGCAGAAGTATTAAAGGAATACCGCTTCAGCGATTTCGCCTCGGCAACGTACACGCGCGAAGATGGGCGCACGCTGAAGATACGCGCGGCGCGATTTGCAGATGCCTCCGGAGCGTTCGGTGCGTACACGTTTTACCTGCAGCCCAACATGACGAAAGAGGATTACGGAGATCAGGGGGCTTCGCTCGGAGACCGGGCGCTCTTTTATCGCGGGCACGTGTTGATCGATGCGCAGTTCAGCCAGGAATCGCCGATGTCGGGAGAGCAGCTGCGCGAACTGGCGGGAACGCTGCCGCGTCCTCTGGGAAACAACGCCAATCTGCCGACGTTTATCGAATTCCTGCCGCACCGCGACTACATTGTGAACACGCAGAAATACATCATGGGACCGGTTGCGCTCAATGCGATTGCAGCCCCAATTTCAGCGGACCTGGCAGACTTTGGCGCGAGCTCAGAAGTTACCGTTGCGCATTACAACACGCCGAGCGGAGAGGCGACGTTGACGCTAATTTCGTATCCCACGCCGCAGCTCGCCGCCGATCATCTGCGGCGCATCGATGCGGCTCATCAGGTGGCGCAACCGCAGGCAGGGATTGCGACCGTCGGAGGGTCGGGCACATTCTTCGACAAGCGCACGGGACCGATTGTGGCCATTGCTACTGGAGGAATTTCCGACAGCGACGCGAAATCTCTGCTGGGAATGGTGAACTACGAAGCCCACGTTACGTGGAACACTCCGACCAGCGATCGTCAGGTCCGCGACTTGTACATGCTGATCCTGAATATCGTGATTTTGTGCGCAATCCTCGCGGGACTCGCAATCATCGCCGGAGTAGCTTTCGGGGGGATCCGGATTTTGATGAAACGTATGTACCCGAACAAGGTGTTTGACCGTCCGGAGCAGATGGAATTCATCTCTCTGCGCCTGACCGAAGTCATCGTGGAGGTTGGGCCGCCTGAGGGGTCGAAGGGGTCTCCGGAAGAGCGCTAGAACGCTCTTTGGCCGCGGTAAGTGGCTTTAGAAAGATCGGCTTGGACCTGCAGAAGGGGATTTTGTCTCAATTTGGCACACGATCCATCGGTGTTGATCGATTCCTTAAACTGTTGAAAACAAAGACATTTATTTCCTAAAAATCGCTTGACACCCCCGTTTTTAGGCTCATAAGATTTCGGCAGAAAGTTTTGACGGAATTTCAAAGCCTCCGTTGGAACTATTCTCCCTTGAAAAGAAGAGGCCGCCCTGTTGCCGGGTGGCCTTTTCGTTTTCCGGATGCTTCTTTTCACAGACCCATTGCAAAGTAACGCAACACGTACGGAACTCTTTTGTGTTGTTTTCGTACCTACTCACGAAACCTGCTCGTAAGATTTTTCGGCGAGTGACGAGCGGCAGGAGCGAAAGACATGTTCTGCGATGGATGCGGCACAGTGGTGCAACCTGGACAGTCGTTCTGCAGTAAATGCGGCAAGCAAATTGTCGGACCGATTTCTGTGATGCAACCGCGTCCTGGGCGCGTGCAGGGGCACGTTCGGCTACTCGCACTCTTTTGGCTGGCCTTCTCGGCATTCAACACGGTGGGGGCGGTGATCCTCTACGTCCTGGCCAATACTTTGTTTGCACATATGAACGAGATGGGAAATGCTCCAGCGTTTCTGCGGCCGCTGCTCAGCGTGGTCGCGATTTTGTTGTTTGCGAAAGCCGCGATCGGATTCATCGCCGGATGGGGATTGCTGCAGCACGAGAAATGGGCGCGGGTCCTTGCGCTTGTTCTGGCTTTCGTTTCGCTGTTCACCAACATTCCATTTGGAACTGCGCTTGGCGTCTACACCATGTGGGTGCTGCTCTCGGCGGACTCGGAGCGCGAGTACGATGCTTTGTATGAGGCGCGGGCGGCTTGAAGCTTTGGTCGCGGTAATGAGCCAAAAACTTGAACCACGAAGGGCACGAAGGTTCACGAAGGGAAGCGCCACGCTTTTCGGAGCGACCGCGTGCTCTTGGGACAAAAATCTTTCGGAAGCTGTACCTCTCTCCGCGTCTGGCTTTACGGTTTTCAGCCTGCCATTTAGAATCGACTGCAGGCCGACGTAGCTCAGTTGGTAGAGCAGCCGATTCGTAATCGGCAGGTCAGCGGTTCAAGTCCGCTCGTCGGCTCCATCCGTTCCGTTCCTGAAAACCTTTCGTTGGTATCAGCCTGCTTAGTTCACAACCAGCGTTACTGCGCTGGCTTGATGAGTAATCGATCCCGCCGATCCGCTCACGCCAATCGTGTAAGTGCCAGCCGGTGTGCCTTGTTGCTGCTGGATGGTTCCGCCTCCACCGCTGGCGGCGGCAGGTGCGGTGCCCGTTCCTCCGGCGCATGACGTTAGCAGCAGACTCAGTAGAAACAGCGCCATCAGTGACGCGGCGAGCGCATATTTTCCTTTGCGCAACCGATTTGGTTTCCCGACGAGCAGCATCAATCCCGGCAGAGCGAGCCATGGGAAGATGAGCGCGCTCCCAATGAATCGATGCGAGGCGCTCGCCGAACGTGCGGCTGTGGTAATCGTCATCACGGTTGTCGCAGCGCTATTGCCAGGAGTGACCGAGGGCGGGTTGAAACTGCATTGCAAGCCCGCGGTAAGACCTGAACAGGATAATGTCACAGCGCTTGTGAAGGACGCTCCGACCGGCGCCACGGTGAAGGTGTAAGCGGCCGACTGTCCCGCATTGATGGTCTGCGTCGCAGGCGTAGGTCCGCCGAGAGTGAAGTCCTGGCCAGTCGCAGATACCGCGAGGGGAATTGCGAGCGAATGTTCAGGAGCACCTGAGACATCCTGCGTGGTGATGCTGATGCTGTAGGTTCCGTTCACCGCACCACTCGGCACACTGATCGTGGCCGTTAGTGGAACCGTCGCACCACTCCCGATTGTGATCGGGTTCGCCGCGCTGAGCGTGCACTGCGCACCGGAAAGTGCGGTGGCGTCGCAGGTTGCATTTACCTGGCCGGTATAAGAGTAGAGCGAAGCCAAAGTGAGATTTGCGGTTGCTTGACTGGCTGGAGCGGCGGAAAGCGATGCCGGTCCGGCAATCGAGAAATCTCCAACGCTGAATGGAACGTTGAATGAATTCGTGATGGAGCCAGACGTTCCTTGCAAGCCGACCTGGTACGTGCCGGCGGAAAAACTCGTCCCGTTAATCACGAGGGTGGCCGTGGCTGGATAGGTGCTGACGGTTGCGGGAGTGATGCTGCAACTGCCGCTTCCAAACGTTGTCGGACAGCTCAGAGTCACCGTTCCCGTGAATCCGTTCTGAGCCGAAATCGTGATTGGACCGCTGGTGCCAGTGCTTCCGACTTTAATTTCGGGAAATGGCGTTGCCTCGCTGAAGGCGAAGTTGGGATTTCCCGAGCTCTGTCCCTGATTCTGCAGCAGGATCGGTTCGGCGCCGACGGTGACGGTCGCGCCGCTGGAAATATTTGTCGTGGCTCCGGTCAGGTCCAGATAATTCACGTATTCGCTGGGGGCGGTGTAGCTGGCGGTGCCTCCGGGATACCAGACGGCTTGGGCTGCATATCCATTTGGACCGGTGAGACCGCAGGTCCAGATTCCTGAAGTGCTCTCCGAGCAAAGCGTGCTCATGGTGCGGCCTGACATCCAGCTTTCCACTTGCTCGTACGCAATGCCGACCGAGTTGATGACGCCGTTATTCGACAGCGTGCCGGTGTTGTCGTCGTCCCACGCATACCAGTAATGCCGTACCACGCCGTTGGACCAGAGCAGCAGGTACAGGCGGGCGACGAAACCCGCTTGATCCGTCAACGAGGGCAAGTCGGTGTTGAAGCCCCACGCACCCTCCGTCGACCACAGGGGAAGGGAACTCACGTTATAAGTGGCCATGGTGCTCTGGTAGCACTGCACGACGGGAACAATGTCCTCCGGCACCGTGGTGTAGTACGTGTGAAACGCCATGATGTCGATGTACTTGCCGAGTCCCGCGGCCAAGTATCCGCCCATCTTGTCGGGCATGGTGCAGTTCGAACTGGGATAGGGATAATTCAGCTGGCCGTTCGCGGGAGCGATGATTTTGGCGGTGGGGATGTATTTCTTTATGTAGGTGTTGGCGTCCTTAACCATGCGGACCAGTTGGGCGTTGGTCCCGGTCCATTGCGCGATGTCGTGAGGAGTGTTCCACATTTCCCAATAAGTGATAGTGGGAGCGTGCTGGGCAATAGCGGTGACAAAGTTGATGAAGTGCTGATCCGTGCCAGTGCCGTCGGACTTCAAGTCACTTGGAGGATCGCAGAATCCGAGTCCGTAATCGCAGGTCGCATCTTTAGGCTTGGAACTAGCCCACGATGGAGTCATGCCAAAGGTGTAGATGAGTTGATCGTTGTGAGTGGCGGCGTCGGCGACCCAGCTGTCAAGATTTGTCCAATCGTAAACACCGCTGGCGGTGTTGATTTGTCCCCAGCCGGTATCGGTGTCCCAGAGACGCAATCCATAAATCGCAGGCGTCGGCCACGGCGTTCCGGTCAGAACGTCGCTGTGGGTCGTCATGTCGAAGTACGACGCCGGAATGGTGGTGGACGTAACGGAACCTGGAGCAGAGGGCACCACAGGTTTCGCTGCGCTTTGGTCCGCTTGTGCAAGCATCATCGTCGATGCAATCAAGAGGAACAAAAAAACAAGCGCAGCAAAGGGCGCAAGACAGTTCTTCGCTCTCATCGAGTAAGCCTTAAATTTTTATTTGGAGAAGCCGAGTGACTAAACTGGGAGCCCTTGGAACGTTGCGTATACTACACGACCTTCAGAGCGGCGAAACAGAAAAATTCAAAGATTCGACGTCGATTTACACAATGTCGCGAGCGACTGCAACTTTAGTGCAATAAACTGCATATATCTTTGAAGAATACTTGTTGTGA
Source organism: uncultured Acidobacteriota bacterium (assembly GCA_963787685.1). GTDB lineage: Bacteria > Acidobacteriota > Terriglobia > Terriglobales > Acidobacteriaceae > Sulfotelmatobacter. The sequence continues at coordinate 214,365 of CAWBED010000006.1, read as the reverse complement.
GCGCGATGTGTGACGTTTGTTGGTTGAATCGCGCAACGACGCGGAAGAAGTCGGTCGTGTTTCGATGCAGCGTTACGTCGGCTGCCGGACGTTCTAGAAAGTATCCAATTAGAAAGTATCCAGGTATAAGCGCGGCGGACGGACTCCACGACTTTGCGCAAATTTATCGGCGATGGATTGCTTGAGCAGGGCCGTGACTTCTGCGTCAATCGTCTTGCGTTCGACGATGCCAATCTGCGTAAAACGAAAAGGCTGCAGGTATCCCATTCCCCCGCGCATGGGAAATAGCAGCTGCGCCTTCGATTGCAAAATCCCCGGACTCAAGCGAAACATCAGGGAGATATTGGTGCGCTCGTCGAGAAAGACGGCGAGATCCAAGAGTCCTCCGGTGACGGAGAGAGTTTGCAGCTTCCCGGTCAGGTGACGACCGTTCTCCAGATGAATCGATGCGGAAACAATACCCTGCAAACTCGCGCGCGGGGCGCGAGTCTGAGCGAGTGTTCTATGTGGCGGATTCATCATCGATTCGTTGGCATTGCCGTGGATACGATTATCGCGGCAATGCAGAACACTGACCCATCACTACGCCGAATGCGAAATCACCGCAATCCTGCTCGGCGAAGTGGTCATCAGTTTCTTAGTGAGCCGCATTTTTCTCCAGTCATATTCATAGGCCGTCCCACAGGACAGACAGATCTGATAGTGGCGTCCATTTTGATCGATGCGAGGCCAAGAAAACCGGTGCGTGCAACCTCGCTGGAGCAGTAGTTTTAGGAGATTCAATGGGTCACCGCCTGATTCCGGCTCTTCCACAGGTCGAGCCAGCGCAAGAAAAACGGTTTATGGGGGCTGTCCAACAGTTCTTGCAGTGTGGATAGCAAAATGTTTGGGGGTTGGGATTTCGATACAAACGAATCCACCGAACTCAACTTGCCCTGCGGCGGTGGACCGTAGCCCGACAAAAGCATGATCGGAACCTTGGAGTTGATGCGCTTCATTTTCGCGGCTACCACGTCCCCGTTCATTCCGGGCATCTGGTAATCGAGGACGACAGCGTCCACAGGTCGACTGCGGAATAGCTTCAGCCCATCGTCGCCACCGGTGGCCTCCAGGACTTCGTAGCCACTCTGTTCCAGCAGCATCTTGCGGCCAATCAGTCCGTTCCAGTGGTCGTCAATACAGAGAATTGTTGCCTTCCTGCGAGACATCTACTGCTCCTCACCGTCGAGCCGGCCAAGTTTTGATTGTTCAGCGCCGTTGCTCCCCAAGAAGCGACAACTGCTGGACTGCGAAGTGGTAGGCACGTTGATTTTGCGTGCAGTTCGGCAGGCGCACAAATTACCAAGGGGCACTTTAGTGACAGTTACCCCGGGTAAACTATAGAAGGGATGTGGGTTGGCCGGGTTACCGACTTCCGAGTACTTCCCGCGAACTCGGTCAGCCGATTCCGATGAGGGGATCTCGGTTGCCCACACGTTCGTGCCATACATGGCACGAGGGGGCCATTTACGGTGAGGGGGCCTAGAGGTAGAGTTGTCATCGAGCAGCACTTGGGGGAGGGCTGATCAACAGACGCCCAGGACTCAAATCGAGTCTGGGGCGTTTTGTTTTGCGCGCAAGATTCCATTGTGACGTTCGGGCCGGCCATAGCACGAGGGAGCCATTTACGGTTTTGGGGTACAGGCTTAGAGTTGTTCTTGAGCAGCACTTGGGGGAGGGCTGATCAACAGGCGCCCAGGACTCAAATTGAGCCCGGGGCGTTTTGTTTTGCGCGCAAGATTGGTTACGGCGCTCCTCACAGGTAATGGCACGAGGGAGCCATTTACGGTTTTGGGGTACAGGCTTAGAGTTGTTCTTGAGCAGCACTTGGGGGAGGGCTGATCAACAGACGCTCAGGACTCAAATCGAGTCCCGGGCGTTTTGTTTTGCGCGCTAAAATCCCATCTGCAAGCTCCCGCACCTTCATCCCTTCGAACCCCAGAGTTGCCTGCCATTCGTCAGCTGCTTCCTGTGCCCTACCTCTCCCGTTTTCGATAGTGATAGATTTGTGACACCTTCTTTCATCTCGAACCGCGAAGTTTGAGGAGACTCTGATGCCTGCCCGCCTAGCTCGCCGAGAGTTCCTGGCCGGAATGGCCGCTATGACTGCCGCTAGCACCACCTCCCGACTGGCTGCTCTGAGTGGCTTTAATTCACCTTTCCGGGTGGCCGTCATCAATGATGAAATTTCCCAGGACTTCGGTCATTCCTGCGAAGTCGCCTCGCGTGAGTTCGGCATGAGCTGGATCGAATTGCGCGGCATGTGGAAAAAGAACATCGTCAACCTCGATGAAAAAGAAGTAGCCGAGGCCAAGCGCATTCTGGAGAAATATCAGCTCAAGGTCACGGATATTGCGAGTCCATTGTTCAAGGTCGACTGGCCGGGCGCCCCGAAGTCGAAATTCAGCGAAGCCAAGAGTTTCGGAGCGAACTTTACGCTGGATCAACAGGACGACGTTTTGGAACGCGCGATTGAAATGGCGAAGGCCTTCGGGACTGATCGCGTGCGGTGCTTCGACTTCTGGCGACTCGAGGACCAGGCGCCGTATCGGGCAGCCATCAACGACAAGTTGAGAGATGCTGCCAGCAAGGCTGACAAAAAGGGAATCGTTCTTGTTCTCGAAAACGAGATGTCGTGCAATACAGCCACTGGGGCCGAGGCGGCAAAGGTCTTGGATGCTGTGAAGGCTTCGAATTTCATGCTGAACTGGGATCCGGGCAATGCGGCCGCCAGCGGCGAAATTCCTTATCCCGACGGTTACAATCTTCTGCCCAAAGAACGTATCGGGCATTGCCACTGCAAAGATGCCGTCAAGAAGGGCAAGAAATATGACTGGGCGCCGGTGGGTGGCGGAATGATCGATTGGGCCGGACAATTCAAGGCTCTCAAAAGCGATGGATACCATCTTGCGGTCAGTCTCGAGACGCACTGGAACGGCGGCGGCTCACCGGAAGAATCGTCGCGACAAAGTTGGGCGGGAATGAAGAAACTTCTGCAACAGGCGGATGCACTGTAAGCTCCAGAGCTCAATGAACGAGCAAACCCTGACACATTTTTCCGACGCGCCCTGCCTCGGCTGGGTTGGGCCTGCGTATGCGGACTTCAAGATATTCCTATGATTGGCGCGGTCGATATCGGAGGAACAAAAATCGCGGTCGGCATCGTCGATAACGACGGCAAAGTGCTGTCGCGGATGCAAGCGCCGACGGATCCGGACAACTACGCTGCGGGCATCGATCTGATCGCGGCCATGCTCCGCGAGACCGCGGCCCAAGCTGCCGTCGAAATAACCGGCATCGGGATCGGATCGACTGGACCGGTCGACCCTATCCGCGGCGAATTCGGCGACGTAGATTTCCTTCCCGGATGGAGAGGGAAGAGTCCGGTCAAAGATCTTGCCGAAATGTTCAAGCTGCGGGTCGCGCTGGAAAACGACGGCGATGCTGCCGCTTTGGCTGAAGCTGGCTGGGGCGCAGGGCGAAATCGGAAGCGGCTGATCTACATCACCGTCGGCACGGGAATCGGTGGCGGGATTATTCTCGATGGCCAGCTCTATCGAGGCGTCGATGGGGCGCATCCCGAAGTCGGCCACCAAGTGCTGGATCCGGCGGGTCCGGCATGCTCTTGCGGATTTCGCGGATGCTGGGAATCTCTGGCCGCAGGTCCGGCGATGGCAGCCTGGTTTGAGAGTCATGCTCCCGCGGACAACGCGAATCGAAAAGGGATTACCGCGAAGCGCATCTGCGAACTGGCGGAGGAGCGAGACGTGATTGCGCTGCAAGTGGTAGAGCGCGAGGCCTATTACCTTGGCTTGGGCTTGGCGAATCTGATCAACCTGTTCACGCCCGATGCGATTGTGCTCAGCGGGAGCGTAATGAAGAGTGCGGAGCTCTTTATGGATCGCATCCGCGCCGTGATTCGCGGCGGCTGCCGGTTTGTTCCGGCCGACAAGACGCAGTTGACCCTGGCTTCACTGGGAGACGACACGAATCTGATTGGCGCGGCAAGAGTCTGGCACTATCGGTTTGCGTAAGTTCGCCTCTGCCGTTCGCGATTATCTGACCATACCTTCCAGTACACTTCCCGATCTGTTACTGTTTTCAGTTCGATTTTTTCTCCGCAGCGCGTGACGCATGTCACAGAACTCGCGGACTCTCCTGTGGAACGATTGCTCCCGGGCAGGATCCGCAAGCAACGCCGAGGCGACGCAGAGTTGCTGACCGGCACGGAAAGGACGAGAGCCGCGTGATCGTCGGAGTTCCGAAAGAAAGCTATCCCGGAGAACGGCGGGTTGCGCTGGTTCCGGTTGTCATTCCCACCCTCGCCAAAGCCGGAATCGAAGTTGTGGTCGAAGCCGGAGCAGGCGAACAGGCAGGCTATCCAGACGCCGCGTATCTCGATAAGGGCGCGAAAGTTTTGCCGGATCGCGCAGCCGTTTTTAGTTCCGCCGACATTGTTGTGCAGGTGCTCTGCTATGGCTCCAATGATGTGACGGGCAAAGCCGATCTCGCGCTGATGCGCAGCGGGCAGGCTGTGATCGGATTCTTGCGGCCTTTCGGCTCGGCCGAGGTTGTGCAGCAACTCGCACAGGCCGGTGTGAGCGCATTCTCCGTGGAACTGATGCCGCGCACGACGCGCGCGCAAAGCATGGACGCCCTCTCCTCGATGGCTACCTGCTGCGGCTACAAAGCGGTCTTGATCGCGGCTGAAACTTCTCCGCGCATTTTCCCGATGATGACCACAGCCGCCGGAACCATCACTCCGGCTCGCGTATTCGTGATCGGAGCCGGCGTAGCAGGACTGCAGGCCATCTCGACCGCTCGAAGGCTTGGCGCAGTAGCCTCCGCCTACGACATGCGTCCCGCAGCGAAAGAGCAGGTGCAGAGTTTAGGCGGCCGCTTCGTTGAACTTCCGATCGAGGCTCAAAACGCGCAAGATGCCCGGGGCTACGGCACGGCGCAGGATGAGAATTTCTACGCCCGCCAGCGCGAACTGCTGACTCGCGTCGTGGCTGATAGCGACATCGTCATCTCTGCCGCGGTAATCCCCGGGAAGAAGTCGCCCGTACTCATCACTGCCGAAATGGTGAAAGGTATGTCTCCGGGATCGGTGATTGTCGATCTCGCGGCCGAGCGCGGCGGAAATTGCGAGCTCACACGCACTGGAGAAACGATAACGGTTGGCGGCGTCACCATCATTGGCGCGATCAACCTGGCCAGCACGGTTCCGTATCACGCCAGCCAGATGTATGCCCGCAACCTGACGACCTATCTGACTTACATGGTCAAGGACGGGAAGCTGCAACTGAATCCGCAGGACGAAATCATCCGCGAGACGATGATCACGACAGGTGGCGAGATTGTGAACGCTCGTGTAAGGGAATTTTTCAAGCTGCCGGCACTGGTGACGTCAAATTAATCGGAACGTACGGGGCCACTGAGAACTGAGAACTAAGAACTAAGAACCGGGAACTGGGGGTTGTGCATGGGTTCCAACCTGATCGACGCGCTGTTCGTCTTCATGCTGGCGGCGTTCATTGGCTTTGAAGTGATCCGCCACGTGTCACCGCTGCTACATACTCCGCTGATGTCTCTGACCAACGCCCTCGATGCCATCGCGGTCGTGGGCGCGATCGTTCTCGTTGGCGAAAAGAAGAGCACGTTCGCGACGGTGCTCGGCGTAATCGCGATCATCGCTGCGACAAGCAATGTGGTCGGTGGATTCTTGATCACCGATCGCATGCTCAAGATGTTCAAAACGACTAGCCGTCCTACCAAAGCGCAAGTGACGAAGCCCTAATATGACGCCCGAGTTTGCCGGAAGCCAGTACGTCATCGAAGTCATTTATCTCATCGCCAGCGCCCTGTTCATTCTCTCGCTGAAATGGATGAGTTCTCCCGCTACGGCTCGCCACGGAATCCTGGCAGGCGAAATCGGCATGGTGCTGGCCATCGGCGGCACACTGCTGCGCCACGGCATCATCGACTGGAAGTGGATCATCATTGCGCTCGTGCTGGGGACGGGCATTGGAATTCCGCTGGGCATGGTGCAGATGACGGCGGTTCCTCAGCGAACCGCGCTGAGCCATGCATTCGGCGCGTTGTGCGTGACGCTCGTCGGGACGGCGGAGTTCTATCTACGAACACCGAATGTGCCGAAGTTCATGATGTCGGTGCTGTCGATGGAAGTCATCCTCGGCGGCTTGACCTTCACCGGCAGCCTGATGGCGGCGGGAAAACTGCAAGAAGTGTTGCCGCAGCGGCCAATCACTTATAAAGGACAGAATCTCGTTAACCTGCTGCTGTTCTCGGTGGCAGTGGCGAGCGCTGTGTACCTGGTGCTGCATCCCGACGCCAAGCAGTTGTTCCCGCTGGTGGTGGGAATTTCGCTCATCATCGGCGTGCTGCTGGTGATCCCGATTGGCGGCGCGGACATGCCGACGGTGATCTCGCTGTTGAACTCCTACGCCGGACTCTCCGCAGCTGCGATGGGATTCGTCCTGAACTCGAAGCTGCTGATCATTGCGGGCGCGCTCGATGGATCTTCCGGCTTCATCCTTTCGGTGATCATGTCGAAGGCGATGAACCGTTCGTTCACCAACGTCTTGTTTGGGGCGTTCGGACAGGTCCAGGCTTCAGCGGCGGGTGGACAAGAAGCCAAGCCGGTGCGCAGTGCGACTCCGGAAGAAGCAGCGGCGATTCTTTCGGCGGCGAACAAAGTTGTCATCGTACCGGGATACGGTATGGCGGTGGCCCAGGCGCAGCACAAAGTGCGCGAGCTTTATGACGCGTTGACGAAAAAAGGCGTCGAAGTGCGCTTCGCGATTCACCCCGTTGCTGGGCGCATGCCCGGCCACATGAACGTGCTGCTTGCCGAAGCCGACATTCCCTACGATCGCTTGATTGAGATGGACGAAATCAACGGCGATTTTCCGCAGACGGATGTCGCCCTGATCATTGGTGCCAACGATGTGACCAATCCAGCCGCTCGAACGGATCAATCAAGCCCGATCTTCGGCATGCCCATTCTCGATGTCGATAAAGCGCACACAGTCATGGTGATCAAACGCGGCATGAGCCCTGGCTTTGCCGGCATCGACAACCCGCTCTATTACTTAGATCGCACGCTCATGCTGTTCGGCGACGCGAAACAGTTCGTGGGCGGAATCGTGCGGGAGCTCGGCGGGGGCCACTGACCTTACTCTAGAACCGATATGTAGTGATAGCCGCCACGCCTGTTAGTGAAACGTTTTAATATGTTGAGTTGTCTTGGCTAAAACCATTCAGAGGATCCTTATGCGTCGTTTCGTATTGATGAGTTTCCTTCTCGTCCTCACCCCATTTTCTGTCTCGCAAACCCAAACACAACTCTCCCTCATGCCCATGCCCGCATCCGTGCAGACGGGCTCCGGGCAACTGGCGATTACGCAGGCTTTCTCCGTCACGTCGACAGGGAATCACGACCCTTCGGTCGACCGCGGCATTCGAGATTTCATCGTGCAGCTTTCGCGGCAGACGGGAATTCCATTTCGACCCAAGGCCGGTGCTGCGGCGACGCTCGAAGTTCACGCTGATCGCGGACGCGAGGCTGTGCAGCAATTGGGCGAAGACGAGTCCTACGAACTGACCGTCACCGATTCCGGAGCGAAGCTTAACGCTGCAACTCCGCTCGGCGTACTCCATGGACTGCAGACTTTTCTGCAACTCGTCCAGATCACTCCCGCTGGATTTGCCGTGCCCATTGTGACGATCAAAGATCAGCCGCGCTTCGCGTGGCGTGGCACGCTGATCGACGTGAGCCGCCACTTCATCCCCATCGACGTCTTGAAGCGCAATATCGACGGCCTGGCTGCCGTAAAGATGAATGTGCTGCACTGGCATCTATCCGACGATCAGGGATTCCGCGCGGAGAGCAAGGTTTTTCCCAAGCTGACTGGTGATGGCTCCGACGGCATGTACTACACGCAGGGGGAGATCCGTGACCTGATTGCCTACGCGCACGATCGCGGCATCCGCGTGGTGCCTGAATTCGACATGCCCGGCCATAGCCGCTCGTGGGTGGTTGGGTATCCCGACCTGGCCAGCGGTCCCGGCCCGTTCACGCTTGAGAATGGCGACCCGATCCTCGATCCGACGCGCGAATCGACATACAAATTTCTCGAGAAATTTATTGCGGAGATGGCAAAGCTGTTTCCCGACGCGTACTTCCATATCGGCGGCGACGAGGTCGATGGCAAGCAGTGGGACGCCAATCCGAAGATCCAGGAATTCATTCATGCCCACGGCATGAAGAACAATCAGGATTTGCAGGCGTATTTCAACCAGCGCCTGGAGAAAGATCGTCGCGAAGAATCACAAAATCATGGTGGGATGGGATGAGATTCTTCATCCCGATCTGCCGAAGAATATTGTGGTGCAATCGTGGCGAGGCCAGCAATCGCTGGCGGTGGCCGCGCAGCAGGGCTATCGCGGGCTGCTTTCTTACGGATACTATCTCGACCTGATGTGGCCGACGGCGCGCCACTATGCGGTTGATCCGATGAGCGGCGCGGCTGCGAATCTTACTCCCGAGCAGAAGAAGCTCATTCTCGGAGGGGAATCCTGCCAGTGGGCCGAGTGGGTTTCGCCCGAGAACATTGATTCACACATCTGGCCACGCAATGCAGCCATAGCGGAGCGGTTGTGGTCTCCGCAGGAAGTCATCGACGCGAGTTCGATGTATGCGCGGATGCACGCTGTGAGCCTCGAGCTGGAGTCTCTGGGGTTAACTCACAACTCTGCGCGCGAGCAGATGCTGCATCGCATGGCGGGGAACGCGGACGTTACCTCGCTGCGTGTTCTTGCCGATGTCGTCGAGCCGGTGAAGGACTACAACCGCTGGAGCGACGACAAGGGACCGATCGATTTTCACATGCCCTTGAATCACATGATCGATGCTGCGTATCCGGAGAGCGATACTGCCCGTCAGTTCTCAGACTTGGTGCAGAAGTTCGTGCAGAGCGGATACAAAGATCAGGCGGCAGAGGCGCAAATCCGCACGTGGCTCACGCTCTGGCGCTATAACGATGCGAAACTGCACTCGTTGCTCGCCCAATCGTCGCTGCTTGAGGAGGACGCGGCGATCTCCCAGAACCTAGCGATGCTGGCGGCTGCCGGGCTGCAGGCGCTCGGCTATTTGGATAACGGACAGCCAGAGCCCGAGTTATGGAAGACGCAGCAGCAGGCCGTGATCGACCAAGCCAAGAAGCCCGTGGCCGGACTCTTATTGCAGGTGACCGGGCCGGTGGAGCAGCTGGTGCAAGCCAGCGGAGGCGCCTCTCACTAAGGGATTCTTGACAAACGCCCGCAGGTTGATATCATGATATCAACCTCGGAGGCGGGCATGGCTCAATTTGTTGTGCGAAATGTAGAAGATGCAGTAAAGATTCGCTTGCAGCGCCGTGCTCGCCAAAACGGCCGCAGCATGGAGGAAGAAGTGCGCGACATCCTGCGCAATGCTGCGAATGAATCCGACGATGCGTCAGGCGGGTTGGGAACGGAGATCGCCGCCTTGTTCTCGCGGGTTGGGATTGACTTCGAAATTCCAGAGCTCCGAGGTCACGCTCCTACGCCGCCTTCGTTCGAGGAATAGCACTTGACGAATGATCATCCTCGACACCAACGTTCTTTCGGCGCTGATGCGGGTTGAGCCGGAACCCAAGATTTTATCGTGGCTGGACCGGCAGCCGCGCACTTCCATCTGGACTACCTCGGTCACTCTGCTTGAAATCCGGTTCGGATTGCAGATATTGCCAGCGGGGAGGAAGCGTGCCGCATTACTCCAAGCCCTCGAGTTGCTTATTCATAAGATCGACCGTAGGGTCGCAGCCTTCGATGGCGACGCCGCGAACCATGCAGCTGATCTAATGGCGAACCGGCAGAAGCGTGGTCGCCCGGTAGATCTGCGGGATACGATGATCGCTGGAATTGTTCTTGCCCGCCATGCGGCTCTGGCGACCCGCAACATTGCGCATTTCGCTGACATCGCAGCCACGCTCATCGATCCATGGGTGTGATCCTCTACGATAGCCGTGATATTCTAGTGACTCCAGCTGCGCACCGTCTTGGCGGAATTCCTCGCAGTTCCTGAAGAAATTCAGAAGTTAGCAAAAGAGAAGCCAGAACCATGCTTTCAGTTTCCAACGTGTCCATGCGCTACGGCGCCAAAATACTGTTTGAAGAAGTCTCCACGGCGTTCACCCCGGGCAAACGCTACGGTCTGACAGGTCCTAACGGCTCCGGGAAGTCGACGTTTATGAAGCTGCTGAGCGGCGAACTCGAGCCGCAGAAGGGCACGGTTGTCCGTCCGCGCAAGCTCGGCGTCCTGAGCCAGGATCAATTTGCGTTTGATGCCTACGGGGTGATCGACACTGTCATCATGGGCAACAAGCGGCTTTGGGCTGCCATGCAAGAACGTGACGCCATCTACGAAAAAGCCGAGATGACCGATGAAGATGGCATGAAGCTTGGGGAACTTGAAGGCATTGTCGGCGAGGAGGACGGATATTCCGCCGAGAGCGATGCTGCGATCCTGCTGCAAGGCCTTGATATTGCCGAAGAGCTGCATGCGCGCAAGATGGGCGAGTTGCAGGGCGGGCAGAAAGTTCGCGTGCTATTGGCGCAGGCCCTGTTCGGACATCCGCAAGCCTTGTTGCTCGACGAGCCTACGAACCACCTCGATCTCGACTCGATTCACTGGCTACAGGGATTTTTGAACGTCTACGACGGCATCGTGATTACCATCTCGCACGACCGCCATTTCCTGAACAGCATTTGCACGCACATTGCCGACATCGATTACGAGACCATCATCACTTACACCGGAACTTACGACGACATGGTCGTCGCCAAGACCCAAGTGCGTTCGCAGATCGAGTCACAGAACGCGCAGCGCGAAAAGAAAATCTCGCAGTTGAATGAATTCATCGCACGATTCGCAGCCGGAACGCGGTCGAGCCAGGTGCAGTCGCGGCGCAAGGAAGTCGAACGCCTGCAGGTGACGGAACTGGCGAGGTCGAACATTCAGCGCCCGTTTATCAAATTTGAGCAGAAACGTCCCTCGGGCAAGCACATCCTCGAAGTTGAGCATCTCGGCAAGGCATATGACGAGAAGCAAGTAATCCGCGATTTCACGGCCAGCATCACCCGTGGCGAAAAGATCGCTTTGATGGGGCGCAACGGAGCAGGGAAGACCACGCTGGTGAACGCCCTGCTTGCGAATTCTCCGACAACGCCCGAATCTGAGCTCCGCAAGACCAGCGGCTATGACGGGCAGTTCGTCGATTCAGGGAAAGTCATCTGGGGACACGAAGCGTCGATCGGCTACTTCGCGCAGGACCATCGCACGTTGATCGAAGCCGGCACCACGGCGATCGAATGGCTGCATCAATGGGACGGCGCGGCTGTAACCGAGGAACTCCGGGGAATTCTTGGCCAGATGCTTTTTGCCCGCGAAGAAGCGACGAAATCGACCAACGTTCTGTCGGGCGGCGAGGCGGCCCGACTGCTCTTCTGCAAGCTCATGTTGCAGAAACCCAACGTGCTGGTATTCGATGAACCCACCAACCACCTTGATCTCGAATCGATTAACGCCCTGAATATCGCCCTGCAGCGTTATCAAGGAACTGTGTTTCTAGTGACGCACGATCACGATCTGATCGACGAGGTGGCCACCCGCATCTGGCACTTCGAGAGCGATCACAAGATCACGGATTTCAAAGGCACCTACGAGGAATATCAGGCGGCCGTTGTGGCGGTGTAAGCGGGAAGCAGATTCCTCGCTGCGCTCGGAATGACAAGAGGAGCAGATTCCTCGCTTCGGTCGGAATGACAAGAGACAGATTCCTCGCTGCGCTCGGAATGACAAAGAGTCTAACTTCTGTCGGGGTGACAACAGTCTTTGTGGGGCCGAAGCACAAGAGCTTGCGCGGTTTTAAGCCTTTGCACCATTTCTGTTGCATGTAAATCAACCAGGTTCTCCACAGCTTTTCACAGCGTTAGCAGTTGCACTGGTTTTGCAAGTTGAAGATAATAGGACAGGAACGCATTTGCTGCCAGGAGCAGGCGTTTCGCAGCTGGTCCCCGTGTATAGTCGAGCCGATTTACTGAGAATTCTTCACATCACCCCGCGCCAGTTGGCGAACTGGGAGCGCAAGGGACTTGTAACGTCCGCCGAAGCTTATACCTTTTCCGATCTGCTCGAACTCAAGAAGATTCGTGATCTGTGTGCGATGAGCGTGCGCCCAAACGTGATCCGTCAGTCGCTCGACGCCATGCGCAAGCAATCTGCGGGCGTGGAAAATCCGCTGCTCGAAGCGGGAGCGTCCTCCACTACGAAACATCGGGTTGCGTTCCGGCACGAAGGCAAGTTGCTGGAGCCAATTGCCGGCCAGTTCCTCATGGATTTCTCGGAGCGCGAAAAAGTCGTGACCAGCACGCCAGTCCCGCGATCGGAACCGAGTCCTCGCGAGCATGAGGTTGCGTCTTGGTTTGCGCGCGGAATCGCGCTGGAAGAAGATCCAGATACCCAGGGTGAGGCAATCGCCGCATATCACAAGGTGCTTGACCTCGAACCGGTGCATGCCGCGGCGCATATCAACCTGGGAACGCTCTATTACAATCGCCAGGATTTCGCTCATGCCGAAAAGCATTACCGGCTTGCCATTGAATCCGACTCGCGGTATGCGCTCGCGTATTTCGATCTGGGAAACGTCCTCGACGAAACCGGGCGCGTCCATGAGGCGGTGCAGACGTATAAGACTGCTCTGCAACTGGCTCCCACTTATGCGGATGCCCATTACAATCTCGCGCTAGCTTACGAAAAGCTGCGCGAGCCCCGCAAAGCCCTCAAGCACTGGCAGGCCTATGTGAAGCTTGATACGTCTGGCCCATGGTCGGTGCACGCCCGCAGCCAGATCAAGCGCATCCTGCAAGCGGATGGGCTGAGACTGGTCTACAAGCGCGGGTAGCTGCGGACCTCAAGAAGACCCATAACCACGAAGGTCACGAAGGTGCACGAAGGGAATCTCGCGCAACCGTGTTCCTTCGTGGGCCTTCGTGCCCTTTGTGGTTTATGAATTTGAGATTCGTTTGACGGTGCTAACATAAACAGTTCGCCGACTTCCGCGACGAAGGTGCCTCCATGCCCGAAGTTTTGCAAGCTGCTCCACCCGTTCCACTTACCACGCTGACCGAAGACGAAATCCTCTTCCGCGATAACATCCGCCAGTTTGCCGACGAGAAAATTCGCCCTCTGGTCAAGGAGATGGACGAGAAGGGTGTCTTCGACAAAGACCTCATCCACGATTTCTTTCAGCTAGGTCTGATGGGCATCGAAATCCCTGAACAGTACGGCGGAGGCGCCGCGAAGTTTTTCGAAGCGATCCTCGCCGTGGAAGAATTGTCCCGGGTGGATGCGTCGAGCGGCGTCATCGTCGACGTGCAAAACACCCTGGTCAACAATGCTTTACTGCGCTGGGGCAACGAAGATCAGAAGAAACGCTTCCTGCCGAAGATGGCGACGGAAACCGTCGGTGCCTATGCCCTGAGCGAAGCCAGTTCCGGCTCGGACGCCTTCGCCCTACAGACGCGCGCCACGTTGAAAGGCTCGGAGTACGTACTCACCGGGCGCAAGCTCTGGATCACGAACAGTAAAGAAGCGGGACTGTTCGTCCTCTTCGCCACTCTCGATCCTAGCGCGGGCTACAAGGGAATCACGGCGTTCCTGGTCGAGAAAGACTTCCCCGGATTTACCGTGGGCAAGAAGGAAGACAAACTCGGCATTCGCGCCTCTTCCACCTGCGAACTGATTCTCGAAGACTGCCGCGTGCCCAAAGAAAACGTGATTGGCGAGCCAGGAAAGGGCTACAAGATCGCTATCGAGACGCTCAACGAAGGCCGGATCGGCATCGGCGCCCAGATGATCGGCTTGGCGCGCGGGGCCTGGGAGTTTGCCTGCAAATACGCGGTGGAGCGCAAGCAGTTCGGCAAGGCGATCTCCGAATTTCAGGGCATCCAGTTCCAGATCGCGCAGATGGCCACCGAAATCGAGGCTGCGCGGCTCATGGTCTATAACTGCGCGCGGATGAAAGATGCCGGCGTGCCGTTCGTGAAAGAGGCCGCCATGGCCAAGCTCTTCGCGTCGCAGGTCGCCGAGCGCGTCACCTCGCTTGCCATAGAGATCTACGGGGGCTATGGCTTCACGAAGGACTATCCCGTCGAGAAATACTGGCGCGACGCCAAGATCGGCAAAATCTACGAGGGCACGTCGAACATGCAGCTGGCGACGATTGCGAAGCTCGTACTCGGGAAGTAGCTGAATGCGGGAATTCCGGCTTCCGGACGATCGAGACCGGAAGCCGACGTCCTAGAAGCCGGCAACTCTTACGGAGTGAAGTGCAGTTCGATGGTTTCGTTCGATTCGGCGCCCGGTGCGAATTTCCACTGGGAAACGGCGCTCTCTGCCGCTTGCACCAGTACCGGACTGCCTCCGACGGGTTGGACCTTTTTCACTTTCCCGTCTGCTGCAACGACCGCAACGACTTTCACGGTGCCGCTCAAATTCATCCGGCGGGCTACGTCCGGGTAGCGAGGTTCCACTTTTTGAATGAGTTTGCGCCCGCTGCTATTAGCGGGTTGCTGGGTCTGGGCGATTCCTGCGGGCCCAAAGCCGTATGAGAGCAAAAGAACCAGGATCAGAACGTACCGATCTCGCATGATAAGTCCCTGAGAAAAAGGAGTTAGGTGCCACAACTTGCGTGACCCGATATTAAGAGAGGCGAAGGTTCCAAGAAAGTGACGCTGGTAACCAAAGTCACCCATCGCCCGGGGCGATCGGTTCCTCAATGGAGCCGCGCCATTTGTGGCTCCTGCAAGACCCCTGCACCAGCCAATCTTCCTTGCTCATAATGTGCATGGACTTGCACTTGGCCTCCTTCGGCAACGATCCTTCGTGTAGGGTAACCTGTTACGCATCAACCGATTAGGCCAGGCTTTGTCATTGGCTCGCTGGATGCACTCTCCCTATCGCAGGAATCTAGAGGCGAACGATGGGGTGCCACTTGAGAATTGAATTTGGGACAGCCGATTCTTCCGATTTGAGCGCAACAGAACCAATCGCTCCCAAGAAGAACGTCTGGCTGCCAATCCTGGTTGTGCTGTTCCTGATCTCCTACGGCCTGATGACCATGCTGATCGTGGAACAGGGCCGCACGATCGAGTCGCAGCGCGTCCTGATTCGTGAACTGTTCAAAGACAGCACAGAGCTCGCAGCAGTCAAAACCAGGGCCCAGGAAGAACGCGCGCAGGCAGTTCAGTCCGAGATCGCCGGAGCGCAGATCCCGTCATCCCAGAATCCCGCCATGCAGACCCCGTTGACCCAGGCACCCTCGACTCATGTTCCAAAGAACCAGGCCCCGTTGACCCAGGCTCCAGCAAAGCAAGACCCGTCTTCCCAGGCAGGTACGCAACAATTGCAGAAACAGACAGCGACGCCGAAATCCCAGGTCCAGATGCCGACCAAGCAGGGATCGGACGTCGCCGATAGCTCCCGCTCTCTGGTTACGATCTAGAGGGCAATACGAGTAAGCTGTGAATAGCTGAACTTGACCCTAATTCGTTCTGTGGCTTGAAGCCGTAGCAAGCAGCAGTAGAAAACGAAGATAGCAGGAAACAATGAAGGTCCTGACCCTAGCCTTGTTGTTCAGTCTGCCCATCAGTCCGCTCGTCCCGCAGAAACCTATGCGGCAACCCACTTCCCAGCTCGCCAAGCACTCGAAGGGCGGACGCTGGTATTTTGCCGCCAGTGGACACGCCGTCTACTGCTACGGGCCCGTCATGACGGTTCCCGCTGCCAACGGCGATCTGCAGCGCGTCGCGACCCTTTGCCGCGATGGCAGTGCAGTGGTCCCGCTGAAAGACTAATAGACACCCGACCCCGCAGACGCTAACGGCAACATTGCAACGTGACCCTTCTGCGTATACGAAGGCCGCTATTGGAACCCACAGACAGTCCCGCCTAATATCAGCAGGAAGTTCTTCAACTTCTCTGGTTTACGCTCCTCTGCGTCCTCCTGTAGCCTTGCCGCATCAAAAGCAAGACACTCCTGGAAGGAAGCCATGTCTATTCGACCCGTGAAGCGGCTCATCAAGTCCAAGCCAACGCTCGAAGGCGCCGGGGTTCATTTGCGCAGGGCGTTCGGCTTTGGCAATACCCGCGACTTCGATCCGTTCTTGCTACTCGACGATTTTCGTAACGACGTGCCTGAAGACTATCTCGCGGGCTTTCCCTGGCACCCTCACCGCGGCATCGAGACCATTACGTATGTCCTCGCCGGGACGGTTGAGCACGGCGACAGCATGGGCAACCACGGTGCCATCGCCTCCGGAGACGTGCAGTGGATGACGGCGGGCAGCGGCATCATTCATCAGGAGATGCCGAAGGGCGACGCCACCGGACGCATGCATGGCTTCCAGCTGTGGGCGAATTTGCCCTCGGCTTTGAAGATGACTGCTCCTCGCTATCAGGAAGTGAAGACAGGCGACATTCCGGAAGTCACCGACGACGATGGAACTCACGTCCGAATTGTGTGCGGAAGTTTTTGGGGCAAAACTGGCCCTGTCGACGGAATCGCCGCCGATCCGATCTATCTCGACGTTTCTGTCCCGCCGGGAGAGCGAAAGACGCTTCCGGTCGAGACTACCCGGCATGCTTTCGCTTACGTCTTCGCTGGCGACGGAAAATTCTGCAATGCCTCCGAGCCACTGGCAGTGCCGACTGAAGGTGTGGGCTGGGCCGATACCAAGCCTCCCGCCGACGCACAGAATCGGTCGTTGGTCGTTTTCGATCGCGGTGACGAAGTGGCCGTACAAGCGGGAGAAGATGGAATCCGCTTTCTGCTCGTGTCTGGAAAGCCGCTGGAAGAGCCGGTTGCGTGGTATGGACCCATCGTCATGAACACGCAGCAGGAACTCCAGGAAGCTTTCCGCGAACTCGATCAGGGCACATTTCTTAAAAAGTAAACTTGGCCGGCGTCTGCCAGAGAGTTTGTCATTCCGAGCGCCAGATTTTGGGCGCGAGGAATCTATTGTCTGGCGGCAAGAAAAGCAGGTTCCTCGCTCTGCTCGGAATGACAAGGCCCAGGATGTTTTTGTAAATGTAGCCCAGTGTAGCTGAAATCGCAGTAAATCCATGCCTGAACTTCCCGAAGTCGAAACGATTGCCCGCGGCCTCGCCAAGCGCGTCACTGGAGACGTGATCGAATCCGTGTGGCTCGGCGAGAAAACGGATCTCTTGAAATCTCCCGCGCCCCTCATCGTCGCGACCGTGGAACAGACCCGCATCGCCGCAGTCCGCAGGATGGGCAAGCACATCGTGTTTGACTTAGATCGTGTAACGCGGGCGCCCGCGAACGGCCGAAGTTCGAAACGAAAGTTGAAAGCAACGACAACAGCTCCATCGACTTTTCAGGCGGTGAGCGACATTAGTGTCCCGCCTACAAATCGCAAGGCGCAATGGATCGTTCATCTCGGAATGACCGGACGTTTACAGGTTTGCGAGCCGCAGGCTGAAGTTGTCAAACACACGCACGCGATTCTCAAGTTATCGTCGGGAAGGGAACTGCGCTTCGTCGATCCACGGCGTTTCGGGCGCCTCGGCGTCGCCGCTTCTGCAGACTTTGAAGCGACTGGCATCGAGCCGCTGGAAATCGATCTCGACCGTTTCATCACTCTTTTCCGCGGACGCAAAACTCCCATCAAGAGCGCTCTGCTGAATCAGAAACTTCTGCGCGGCGTCGGCAACATCTATGCCGATGAATCTCTTTTCCGCGCCGGCATTCGCCCGCGCCGTCGTGCGTCGTCCATTACGCGCGATCAACTCGAAAAACTTCATACCGCTGTGAAAGAAGTTTTGAAAGAAGCCATCGCTCTCGGCGGATCATCGATCTCCGATTACGTCGACGCCGACGGCGAAGAAGGCTTCTTCCAACTGCAGCATCGCGTCTACGGCCGCGAAGGGGAGGCCTGCCTCGTATGCAAAACGCCGATCAAACGAGTCGTCATCGCTGGACGCAGTAGCCACTATTGTTCCAAGTGCCAGCAATAGCCGAGTCGCCGCCGCTTTTGCTCGTCCCTTCTTCTTCATTCAGCGATGATTTCTGGTACTCTCGTTCGTTATGCCTGACTACGCCATCGGTGTCGATATGGGCGGCACCAACCTCCGCATTGCCGCCATTACAACGGAAGGCAAGCTTCTCGAAAAGATCACTCTGGGCGTGAAACTCGCTTTGGGCCGCGATTACGTCATTGGTGAAATGTGCGACGCCATTCATCGTTTGACCGAGCAATACCGCGAAAGCGGGAATTTCGTCGGCGCTGGCATCGGCGTCCCCGGAATTATCGACGTGGAAGCCGGCATGATGCGCAAGTCCGCCAACCTTCCCGGATGGACCGACTATCCCGTGCGCGACGTCATCGAACGCCGCCTCGGTGCCCGCATCTTTCTGGATAACGACGCGAATGTTGCTGCTCTCGGCGAGAAATGGTTGGGTGCGGCTCGTGACGTCGATAACATGGCCATGCTTACGCTCGGCACAGGCATCGGTGGCGCGATCGTTCTCGGGGGCAAGCTTTTTTACGGGTTGAGCGGCATGGCCGGCGAATTCGGACACGTCACCATTGAACCCAATGGCGTCCCCTGCGGCTGCGGTAATCATGGGTGCGCCGAGCGCTACGCGTCCGCGACCGCAGTCGTGCGTATGGCTCGCGAAGCGATCGATTCCGGTTTGGCGCCGGAACTTGCTAAGGCGGCCAGTTCCGATCCTGAGTTCAGCGCGAAGGCGATCTACAATCTCGCTATCCAAGGAAACCCGGATGCGCAGCGCATCTTCCAGCGCTTCGGACAGGCATTGGGGATCTTGCTCGCCGATCTTGTCAACATTCTCGATCTGGATATGTTTGTGATCGGGGGCGGCGTGGTCAGCGCCTGGGACGCATTTGCTCCCAAAATGTTTTCTGAATTGCGCGAGCGCTCACTCGTGTATGCCGCGAGCGCACCTGAGGATCCGACGGGCAAGAAAGAAGGCGCATCCGCTCAAATCGCAAACTACACGCGCCGAAAGACGATCATCACGCAAGCCCTGCTGGGAAGTGACGCGGGACTATACGGCGCAGCGAAGCTTCCGGTTTCGCAATAGAAGCCGCTACCAAGAGAAAAAGCCCGAGTCAAAGTCGGGCTTTTTTCATTGAGAAAGATCGAGCGCCTCTATCAAGGCAGGCTGCTTGGCACACTGCCGATCTTGTGCATCGCGTGCAGGAACGCCTGATTCTGTTCGCCGGTCCCAATACTCACGCGGATGCATGTCGGAGCGCCCCATCCGGCCAGTGGACGCACGCTAATTCCTTTCGCCCGCAGTTGCTCTGCGACCCCGTAGGCGTCCTGACCGAGGTCGCAATAGAGAAAATTCGCCGCCGTCGGGACAACGCGATATCCCAACTCTGACAACGCAACGCCGATGATCTGCGCTTGTGTCGAGTTATTCAGGACAACGCGCTCCACATGCTTTGGATCGTCGAGCGCCGCGAGCGCCGCCGCTTGCGCGACCGACGACACAGAAAACGTGCTCCGCATCTGGGCGCAGTAAGACAACAACTCAGCCGGACCCAGACCGTAGCCTATCCGTAGCCCTGCCAATCCGTGTGCCTTCGAAAATGTTCGCAGTACAACCACGTTGTGGCCCTGCCGCAAATAGTGAAGCGATCGTGAGTATTCCACTTGACGCCGCGTCGCAAAGTGCGCCGCAAACTCGTAATACGCCTCGTCGAGCACTACGACAACGTGCCCGGGAACTTCTCCAATAAACTTGTCGACCGCAGAGGCATCGAGCATCGTTCCTGTTGGATTATTCGGATTCGCCAGGAAGATGAGCCGCGTGTCTTCGTTGATGGAGGCCAGAATCGCGTTCAGGTCGAACGCGTCGTCGCGCATGGGAGTTTCGATCAGTTGCGCTCCGGTAGCATGGGAGGCCATGGAATACACGATGAACGATCGTTCACTCGTGATTGCATTCAGCCCGGGTGCGAGCAGCGTCTGACAAAGTAATCCCAGCAGGGCCGTCGAGCCGGCCGTGACCAGAACCTGCTCAACCGGCAAGTCATGATACGAGGCCAGTTTGCGGCGCAGTTCAGTGCAATCGTCTTCGGGATAGTAGCCAGCCGAGGGCAGGATCGACTGCATGGCCTGGATCGCCCGTGACGACGGTCCAAACGGATTTTCGTTGGAGTCGAGGCTGATCAGCCGCGGCCGTGTCTCGGCCGGAACCGGTTTGGCCGGAAAACTGGGAGCATAGCTCCCCATATCCCGCGCCGGTTTCGATACCAGATCAAAAAATCGGCTCATCCCTGCCGCTCGTCATTACGCAGATTTCTTCGCGCCTACACCCTTACTGGCGGATTTCAGTCGTTCTACCTCTCGCAGTGTCAAAGATCGAAACTTTCCGGGCGGCACGTCGAGGGTCAACGGTCCGTAACGCACGCGCTTGATCTTTTCCACGTGATGTCCGACCGCCTCAAACATGCGCCGGATCTGGCGATTGCGTCCTTCGATCAGCGTGATCTCGTACCACGGATTGGTGGCTTCCTTCACCACTTTCACCAAAGCCGGACCGGTCTTCACGCGCTTTCCATCGTCCGTCGCAATCGAGATTCCCGCCCGCAACTTTGCGATCGCCTCTTCCTTGGGAGTTCCCGCCACCTTCACGACATACGTCTTCGGAACGTGAGAGGCCGCCTTCATCAGTCGATGCGCAAGATCGCCGTCGTTAGTGAGTAGCAGCAACCCCTCGCTGGCGTAATCGAGGCGTCCCACAGGATACACGCGCCCCTTCACTCCGCGAAGCAGGTCCATTACGGTGGGGCGCTTCTCTGGATCGCTGACTGTCGTTACGTACCCCTTCGGCTTGTTCAGCAAAATGTAAGTGTGCCGTTGCTCCCCTTGCAAGAGCTTGCCGTTAACGCGGACATGATCGACTTCAGGATCGGCCTTGCTGCCGAGTTCCGTGATCACCGTCCCGTTCACTTGCACATGGCCAGACGTGATCAGTTCCTCGGCCTTGCGCCGGGAGGCGATGCCAGCAGCAGCGATAATCTTTTGCAAACGTTCTTGAGGCATGATTGTCGAAGGCGGGGACTGACGGTAAGAGAATAACTTCCCAGAGCAAAATGGGGAACGAGTTTCTATCCCGCCTTTTCGGCTTCCGGCATGATCGCCTGGGGTGCGCTGTTATCCGCTTCCTTCTCGTTCTCAACGGCCGGTTCTATCTCGGCCTCCGCTGCGTTTTCCGCCGGAATCAGTTCCGCTTGAAACGACTCCGCCACCAGTTTCTCGAACTCCTCCATGCTGGGCAACTCATTCACGTCCTTCAGCCCAAACCGCATGAGGAATTCTTTGGTCGTCTTGTAAAGAATTGGACGTCCGATTACCTGCTTGCGCCCCGCAGTCGTGATGAGCTTGCGGTCGAGCAACGTTCCAATCACTCCGCCGGAATCGACGCCGCGAATGTCGTTGATCTCCGGCACGGTCACCGGCTGCTTGTAGGCGATTACAGCCAAAGTTTCGAGCGCGGGCAGGGACAGCCGAATCGGCGGCTTCAGGCTTTTCGCGAATGACCGCACAACTTCGTGCTGTTCAGGCTTTGTCGACATCCGGTATCCGCCTGCGACTTGTCGGATCTCGATGCCATGATCGGGCGATCCAAACACTCCGACCAGTTCTTCCAGGCAGGAGCGCACGCGAGACTTGATTTCCGCGTCGTCCGAAGCTCCTTCGGCGGCGACCGTCTCCTTCACCAGACGCGGTCATCTGCTCCAGCGTGATCGGCGTCTCCGCCGCATAGATGATGGCTTCGAGTTGAGCTTTTAAAGACATAAATGCAAGTTTCAGCGTTGCATCGTTTCAAGTCTTTTGAAACCCTGAAACTTTGCGACCCTTGAATCCTCTATCTCCAGTCGTCTCTCACCGCAGCCTGCTCGTTCATCACTTCGTCGAAGTGCGTGTGCTTGCGGATCGCGATCTCTCCAAATAACTTTTCTTGCCTCACCTGAATCGCTTGCAACCGTACCAGTTCGAGCAACGCCAGGAACATGCAAACCAAAGCCTGCCGCGACGAGACTTGCATCAACATCTGCTTCAGGCGAATCGGGCGGTCCTCAAGCGACAATCGCCTTCGCAAATAATCGATCATTTGCCCCACCGTGACCGACTCCTCATCGACATTGAGCACGGGACGTGTGCGCACTCGCTCGAGTACTTGCTGAAACGTCTTCACGAGATCGATGACATCGGCGGCAAGCTCGGGCTCTGTCCCCTCTGCCTCGATGAACTCTTTCATCGAGGGATTGGTCAGCACGGCGTCTTCAATCTGCTGCTTCTGGAGCAACATTTGTGCGGCCGACTTGAACTTTTCATGCTCCAGCAGCCGGTTGACCAGTTCATTCCGCGGATCGTCCTGCTCCTCCGCGGTCGCCAGCGGATCGCGCGGCAGCAACATCTTCGACTTGATGTGAATCAACACTGCGGCCATATAAATAAACTCGGCCGCGACGTTCACGTCCAGTTCGCGAATCTTCTCCACATACGCCAGATACTGCGCCGTAATCTTGGCGATAGGAATGTCGTAAATATCGATGTCTTGCTTGCGGATCAGGTCCAGCAGCAGGTCCAGCGGGCCTTCATATACATCGGTCACCGCGACGGCAAACGGGAAGTCGCTCTCTTCCTTCTTTTTCGCGGATTCCTTCGGCCTACTAGCGGACGATCCTGCAACGATCGCAGGAGCGACCACTGCCGATTCACCCTTCGACTCGATTTTTGCTTGTTCAGTCATGCAATCCCAATCGGGCTTGTCTTCCTGAGCGCAGCGAAGGATCTATGCATTTGGCTCGGAGCTTACTTGCTCTCCGCTACCTTCGGCGCCTCGTACGCCAGCGACATCCCCATCGCCGCGCGCACATCCTCCATGGTTTCCCCGGCGGCCTTGCGTGCCTTCTGCGTACCCGCCTCAAGAATATCCCACGCCAGCCGCGGATTCTCCTCGAATTTTCGCCGCCGCTCTTGCATCGGATTCAGCAACTTGACCAGCGCATCCGCCGCCCACCCTTTGCACTCAATGCATCCAATTCCCGCGGAACGGCAGCCCTCGTTCACCTTCGCCATCGTCTCTTTATCGCTGAAAATCTTATGGAGATCGCCTACCGGACAAAGGTCCGGATTTCCAGGATCCGACCGCCGCACCCGCGCTGGATCGGTCACCATCGTTTTCAACTTCTGCCGTATCACAGGCTCGGGATCCGCCAGCATGATCGTGTTCCCGTAGGACTTCGACATCTTGCGTCCGTCCGTTCCGGGCAGCTTTGGGGCAGGGGTAAGCAGGCTTTGAGGCTCGGGGAACACGTGCTTCGGAGCACCGTAGAATCCGTTGAACCGTCGCGCGATCTCGCGGGTCAACTCGACGTGCGCCACCTGATCTTCGCCGACCGGAACTACGTCAGCCTTATAAATCAGAATATCCGCCGCCTGGAGCACCGGATAGCCGAGAAATCCATAAGTGCCGAGGTCTTTATCTTTGATGTTCTCCCGCTGCTCCTTGTAAGTCGGCACGCGCTCCAGCCATCCCAGCGGTGTGATCATCGAAAGCAGCAAATGCAATTCGGCGTGCGCCGGAACATGCGATTGAAGAAAAATCACAGACTTTTCCGGATCGAGTCCCGCTGCCAGAAAGTCATACGCAGCTTCCAGCGAATTTTCTTTCACTCGCGACGTGTCCGCGTAATCGGTGGTCAATGCGTGCCAATCGACCACGCAGAAGAAGCACTCATATTGATCCTGCATGCCGACCCAATTCTGCAGCGCGCCTACGTAATTGCCCAGGTGCAGCTTTCCGGTCGGGCGCATGCCGCTGAGCACGCGCTTGCGAGTTTTTGGCGAAGCGGTCATCTTTCAGGGAGCCCAGCATTCGCGGACAGAGCTTTCAATCCAGGGCTGCCAGTGCGGTTCAGATGTCGATGTGTCATGCAGGGCTGAACTCGATACTACCATGCGAAACCCGCATTTAGCGCGGGAAACAGCGAGCCGGAAGGGCCTCTATTTTCTCTCCAGAGCCTTCTGCAACTCCTGCGGAGCGATCGACTTCACCTTGATCGGTTTCGCAGGAATGCCACCCACGATGTGGAACGGTGAGACATCTTTCGAAGCAACGCCCATCGACCCCACAATGGCTTGTTCTCCGACTCTGACGCCGCTGAGCACGGTCGCGTGATACGTCACTCGCGCTTTGGGCCCAATCTCTGTCTTCTGATTCTCGACGATCATGCCGTCGTTCAGATCGTGAGCGTGCGAGTAGACATTGGCATAGTCCGAGATCGACGATCCCTCGTGAATGATGATCTCGCCCCGGTCGTCGAGCAGCACGTATTTGTGAATCGTGCAGTTGTCCTCCACGGTCAGGTTGTACCCGTAAGAAAACTCCACGCCGTGAAAGATCTTCACGTTCTTTCCGCAGTGTTTGAAAATATGTCGCGCCAGCAACGCCCGCACGCGGTATCCCAGCCAGTGATTCAATCCGGCCGGAGATCGATCGAACATCATCCAGAACCAGATCAGCGGTTTGCGCTCGGCATATTTCGCCGCATCCACATCTCCGTAATACTCCGGCTCGAGCGTCGTGTTGCGCGGATCGAAAGAATGCATCAGCACCTGCTCAGCATGTCCGCCGCCAGGAGCCGTATAAGGCCGTCCCAGGTACAGCTGGTGTAGTTCCTCGCGCACGACATTGCTTCGATGCTCCGGATCCCGGTTCATGAATTCCCGGTCGAGCTTTTCGATCCACTCCAGGAACGATTTTTCCGCCGCTGGCGTCGGAGTCAGTGCGCGATATTCATATCGAGGCATGCATACCTCTTCTAATGAATGCAGTTGGGTAAAACGAAACTTCAACCATAGCACAATGCAAATGCTTTATAATTCGCGCCGCTCCTCTCAGCAACGCCACCAGACTCCGTGAGTACTCTCGCCCGCAAGCTCCGCGCCACAGACTACTTCACCCTCGGATGGGGCACGATGGTCGGCGTCGGCTGGCTCGTCGTGATGGACGACTGGCTGCTGCGCGGCGGCGCGCTCGGTGCACTGCTCGGCTTCGCGATCGGCGGCGCTCTTCTTCTTCCCGTCGGATGGGTCTACGGCAAACTTGTGATCGCCATGCCCGATGCTGCTGGGGAGATCGCCTACACCTCGGCGGTATTTCCTCGCTCCATCAGTTACGCCACGGGATGGATGATGACGCTGGCGTATTTCATTGTGTGCCCGTGGGAGGCCGTGGCCGTCGGCCGCATCGCCGCCTATATCATTCCGGGGCTCGATTCGATCGAACTCTATCGCGTTGCGGGACGTCCCGTATATCTCGCGCATCTCGTCGTCGGCTTGGGTCTGACGGCGCTTCTCACCATCCTCAATTACCGCGGCGTCCGGCTCAGCGCAACTTTTCAGAACTGGACCAGCTTCGGCACGATTGCACTCTTTGTGATCTTTGTCGCGCTGGGTGTCAGCCGAGGATCTCCCGTAAATTTCCCGCCGCTGTTCACCCACGCGCCACTCATTTCGATCTTGCTGGTGATTCAGATCGTTCCCTATTTCATGACCGGATTCGAATCGGTGGGCAAAGCAGCGGAGGAGGCTAGCCCCGATTTCCGCGCCCGTGGCTTCTTTCGCGCGATCTGGATGGCAATCTTCATCGGCATTCTCTTCTACTCGAGCATCGTCGCTGCGGTCGCGTTCGTGGCGCCGTGGCATCAACTGATTGGCGAGAGGTTCATGACGGCAGTCGCGTTTCAGCAGGCCATCGGCTCGCGCTGGATCGTGAACATCATCCTTGCGGCAGCCTTGCTCTCGCTCTTCAAGTGTTTCAACGGAAACTTCGTCGCCGCCAGCCGGCTATTGTTTGCCCTTGGCCGCCGCGCCATGGTCGCACCGCGCGCCGGAACCATTCATCCGAAATTCCAGACTCCTTCGGTTGCGGTGCTTTGGGTTGGCATCACGACGGGCGTGTGCATGCTGTTGGGGGATGCAATCCTCGTCCCGATCACTGAAGTTGGTTCGGTCGCCTGTGCGATCGGATGGGCCTCCGCATGCGCCGCATGCTTGGTACTAGCGCGCTCTCGTCCGGAAATCATCAAACTTACGGTCGCAGAACAAGCACTGGCAGGTTTCGGCCTGATCGTGGCAATTGCAATGGCGCTGATGAAAGTGATTCCTTTAATCCCTGGCCATTTCACGATGTACGAATGGTTGGCGTTGGGAATCTGGATCGTGCTAGGTGTGGCGATGGCGCGAAGAGAATAGCGCCACAGTCTCACTTGAGAACTCGGAAGTCTCGAAGACTAGGAGAATCTGGAGAGCACCATGCCGAACAATTCACGCTTCTTACTGCCGATGATCATCTGCCTGCTGGCGACTGTTTCTCTGTCCGCGCAGACGCCGCCGCCCTTCGACCTCGTCATCACCAACGGTCACATCATCGATGGCACCGGTTCGCCTTGGTACTCGGGAGACCTCGGTATTCGCGATGGCAGAATCGCCGCCATCGGCAATCTTTCGCTCCGCCGCGCGTAAACGCACGATCGACGCCGCCGGCAAAGTGGTAGCGCCGGGTTTCATCGATATGCTGGGTCAATCCGAGATGACGATCCTGGTCGATCCTCATTTGCCCTCGAAGATCTATCAAGGCATCACCTCGGAGATCACCGGCGAAGGCAGTTCGATCGCACCGCTGAACGACGCCATTATTCAATCCGACCGTAGTGGCTACGATCATTTCAAGATCAATCCCGATTGGCGCACCTTCCGCCAGTATTTCGCGCGGATCGAGAAGCAGGGCATGGGCATCAATCTCGCCAGCTATGTGGGTGCGACCCAGGTTCGCCGCATGGTTCTGGGCGACAACGACGTGCAGCCTACACCAGCGCAACTCGATCAGATGAAGGCCCTGGTCCGCGATGCCATGAAAGACGGTGCCGTCGGCGTTTCCACCTCGCTCGAATATGCGCCAGCCCCATACGCGAAAACCGACGAACTGATCGCCCTGGCGTCGGAAGCGGGCAAGTATGGCGGCATTTATGCGACGCACATGCGCAACGAGAGTGACTCTGTGCTGGAAGCGATTGACGAAGCTCTGCGCATTGGCCGTGAGGGACACCTTCCCGTTGAGATCTGGCATATCAAAGTAGCGGGTAAGAACAACTGGGGGCGCATGCCCGAGGTCGTCGCAAAAATCAATGCTGCTCGTGCGGCTGGCGCTGATGTGACGGCTGACACTTATGCGTACACGGCTTGGTACAACGACTTCTCGGCGTTTATCCCGCCCTGGGCGCATGACGGCGGCACGCCGAAGCTGGTGGAACGCCTCAAAGATCCCGCCGCGCGTGCTCGTATTCGCAAAGACATGATCACGCCTTCGCGCGACTGGGATAACGAGTGGCAGGAGATTCCTGGCCCGGAAGCGATCATGATCGGAGCGGTCGAGAACCCGGCGCTGCTCTCCATGCAGGGTAAGCGTCTTTCCGAAATCGCGAAGCTTTGGAATAAAGATCCCATCGACGCGCTCTGTGATTTCCTGATCCAGGATCCGTCGACCGGAGTCGCGGTCTTCGGTATGTCCCAACCTGACGTAACTCTTGCCCTGCAGCAACCCTGGGTCGCGATCGATAACGACTCCGAGGGAACATCACCCGAGGGCATTCTCGGCCAGGCGCATCCACATCCGCGGGCCTACGGAACCTTTCCCCGCATTCTCAGCAAATATGTCCGCGAAGAAAAGGCGCTGACGCTCGAGGATGCCATTCGCAAGTCTTCCGCTTTGCCCGCACAGCGCATGCGCCTCACCGATCGCGGCGTTCTTAAGGAAGGCATGTGGGCCGATGTTGTGATCTTCGATCCCGCGACGGTGCACGACCGCGCCACCTTCGACAATCCCAATCAGCTTTCTGAAGGAATGGAATACGTGCTGGTGAACGGCATTCCAGTGATCGATCAGGGAAAGATGACGAAGGCGCTTCCAGGAAAAGTGCTGCGCGGCCCGGCTTACACGCCGTAAGAGCTTTATTTTGCAGGCAACGGTTTCAGCCGCGCCTGTTCTGAACGCGTGAGCGGCGCCACTTGCGGCTCGGCCAATGTGCCGGTGATCGCATATCCTGTGGCTGTCGTTCCGCTGGCAACTCGAGTGAGCTTGAGATCAACGTCGCGCTTTAGCGAGGCAGTCCCGCTTAGCTCGTATTTTCCGTCCGAGGAGTCTAGCTTCGCGTTGTTGATTTCGATATCTCCGGCATGCAAATCCGCCCGACCGGTCAGCGAGACAACGTGCAGCGGTCCAGTATCTTCTCCGAGTAATACATGCGGAAATGTCCCATCCTGCATGTCGACGTTCAGAGTTCCCTCAGCCGACGTCCAGAAATCCGCAGGACAATTGCCGCTCACTTGGTAAGCGGCGTTCGCTGTACCCGCAATCCATCCGTCATTCATCGCTTTCGCGAATCCAGCCAGTGAAACGCCGGAGAATTTGCCGCGGCCCTTGCATGTCGCAGGCTTGACGCTGAAATCAGCGACCCATTCGCCATGGTGTTTGCCACCAACAAAATCCGCATCGACTTCGGAAAGCTCCATCTTCCCGCTGTTCAGGGCCACATTTGCGGATACGTGTTTTGCAGCAACGCCGCGGATCAAAAGCTGGTCCGCCGTAATGCGGCCGGAGGCTTTCAAACTTGCCAGCACAGACGGCCCGGATGGCGTGTTCGACTCCAGCACTCGATACCATGGCCGCTTCTTTGGGCCCGGGTTGGCCCACTCGCCAAGTTGGCTGAGAGTGATCTGATTCGCATTCAGCGCAAATTTGACAGGACAAGCTGGAATGCAGCCGCGCGGCATCTCCAGCGACCCAGACCAGTTCGTGCCCGCAGCTTTCGCATTCAGTTTCGCAACACGAACCCGATCCGGCGAGAGCGTCATGTCCGCGGAAACAATCTCCACCGGCCCGCCGACGCCTCGAACTGCAATCTGCACATTCCGCAACCTCGCAGTGCCGATTGCTTGGGGCCCTGCAAAACCGGACGCGGACCCACCACCTGAGCCTATCCATGCTCCGGCAATGTGCAGATCCACTTGTGCATTACCCTCTGTCACGGTGGCGACCGAAGGAACGCCGATCAGGCGAGCAACACGTAAAGTCCTCGCAATCTCGGCCTCTCCTGCGATCGCGAGATCGTAACCGCCGCGGCTGATCCACCCGCGAACGGTCGCGTTCCCTGCGTGTCCCGGACCAATTGCAACGGGACCGAATTCAATATGCGGCTCGATCGAAGCCCGCACGCCACTTATGTTTCTGCGGACCTGCATCCCTGATGGTTCGGTTCCGGCAGCTATCGAAAAGGGCACTGTCTCGGGACCAATCTCCGCCTTGCTTGTAGCTGATGAGAGTCGAAAATCGGCGATCTCACCGCGTCCGTCAAATCGAGCAGGTTGACCGGGCGCTGCATCCGACTGCAGCGAGAAACTTCCATTTACCGTTCCCTCAGCTTCCAGATCGTCGGGCAGACTCTTCTTCGCCCTCTCGAAAAGTAGTGCTGCTGCGCTGGCGGGCACGCTCTCCGCTCTCACCATCACTGCGTAGCGATGGCTCCCCAGAAGCCCAGCGTCTCCAGTTAAAGTGATTAAGCCCTGCGCGACCGGAGCGCTGCACAGGACTTCGTGAAATTCCTGCGTGAGCGAACTGTACTCGGCATCGCAAGTACCCGCCAGGCGGAGAGCGCTGCCATTGGTGATGTCATAGCGCCGAAAATCATCAATCGATCCAGTGCTGTTGATACGCAACTTCGCTGGAGTTCCCGAGAGTGCGACGTCAACTTGAATTTCTCCGCGCCATCCCTTGTCTTTCCCGCTGAAGAATTTTGTAAGCTGGCCCAGTTGCGCGCGTTTCCATTCGACGATGAACTGCAAAGGTGTATCGCGGAGAGTATCTGCGCGTTGCCAAGTGCCGCTGATCTGCAGTTGGCCGACATCGTTCAATGCCACGTCCGAGCGCAGCGGCTGCGCTTTGAGCCGCACGCCCCATGAGTTTTCGGAATCCTGCCACAGAGAAAAATCCGCATTCGTCAACGCGTAAGGTTTTTTCTCGTAACCACTCTTGAAATTAATGCGTGCCGACGTTCCCTCGATGTAAGGAAAGCCCGGACGAGGCTCGGTCTTCGCTTTTCCTGTCGGCGCCAGCGGCATATGCGCTGTACGCTCCAGCAGAGCTTCCAGGTTCCATCGTCCATCGTCGCTGTGGACGAGATTCAGGCTTGGCTCGGTGAGATCCAGTCGCGCGATTTCCAGGCGGCCACGAACCAGTGAGAGCAGGCGGAGGTCCGCCGTCACCTCGCTTGCCCTCAGAATGGGCTCGGCTCCGAATGCCGGATCGTCGTACACCACCAGACTTTCGAGATCGAATCCCGGCCGCGGCAGCAGTCGTATGTGAACGGAGCCGACATCGACCGGACGGCCGACGCCTGCACTAATGGAAGTAATAATTCGCGACTTCAAGCGGGAAGCGCCCGGTCGCACCAGAAACAGCGCCAGCAGAATCAATGCCGCTGTCACCGCTACGCGCCGCTTGGAGGAGAAAATCTTCACCGCTTTATAACTGCATTTCGAGGGGCCTCAACGGACAACCTGGAGCGTCCGCTTCCAACGTGTCTCATCGAAGAAGTGTAGAACGACTTTCCCGAGGAACTGAAGACGGTCGCTCCACGCCGTCTTCCGATACTGGTTGTCCGGAGTCTCGAACGACCAATAGATGAACATCGGTCGCCCAATGACATTCTCTTTCGGAATGAAACCCCAGTAGCGGCTGTCCAGGCTCACGCCGCGGTGATCGCCCATCGCGAAATAATGATCCGGCGGCACCACAATATCATCGCCGTGAATGTACGAAGGCAGATCGACGCTCCAGTTCGGATACACGTTCGGATCGTCGGTCGGAGGCACAGCAGGGAAGTTGTTCCGATATTCGTCCGCCGGAGTATCACGGTCGGTGTCGAGATAAGGCTCAGTGAGGGCTTCGCCGTTGCGGTAGACAACCCCGTTCCGAAGATGGATACGATCGCCTGGCAGCCCGATGATCCTCTTAACTACATACAAGCCTGGTTCCAGCGGATGCAGGAACACGACGATATCGCGGAAGTGCACGTCGCGATAGGGAAGCAGTGGCCCGATCCACTTCGACGCCGGAGCAAACTGGATGCGGTTCACGAAAACGTGGTCGCCGATGAGCAACGTGTTCTCCATCGAACTTGATGGAATTTCAAACGCCTGCACAACGAACGTAATGATGAATAGTCCGGTGACCAATACTGCTGCGAGTGACGAGAGAAACTCGACCGTCGTCTCCTTCGGCTTCTCTTCCACCGCATTCTTTTCTACGACTTCTTCTTTCTTTGCCAATGTCGTTCTCGTATTCATCGTCGCACTGTTGCCGTTTCCGGGTGCCCCATTTCCGGCTGCTTTTGCCGGAGGTGGAGATTTTGCCCGCCCGTGTCACATGCTGCTGTTGCAGTTCGGCACTATTCAGTGTACCAGTCGCAATGTCCGGTTCCAGCGTGTGATCTGAAAGATGTGCGTCACTGCGTACGCGAGATGATGCAGCCTTCCAGCGACCGTATCGGGAGGATTTCGGTCCCAATCTTTCACCGACCAGTAGATCACCAGCGGCGTACCGATAATATTTTCCCGTGGCACAAATCCCCAATAGCGGCTGTCCTGGCTGTCATCCCGGTTATCGCCCATTACAAAATAATGCCCCTCTGGAATGATCAATTGGCCGTCCTCAACCAGTTTTCGCATTTCCAGCCACCACTTTCCTTCCAGACCGTAGGCAGGGATATCGGTGCGCGGAAAATTATCTCGGAACAGATTATTTGGCGGCTCGAGGAAACGCACGTAAGGTTCTTCCAGTGGCTTGCCGTCGATAAATACCTTTTTGTTTACCAGGCGTAACTTGTCTCCTGGCAGTCCGATCACCCGCTTCACAAAATGCTGCTGCGGATCAACTGGATAGTGGAAGACAATGATGTCCCCGCGAGCGATGTGCTGATACGGCATCACATGATCGCCCAACCCACGTCCTCCATAGCAGAGTTTGTTGACCAGCAAATAATCGCCCACCAGCAGCGTATTTTCCATCGACTCTGACGGGATCTGAAACGCCTGCACGATGAAGGTGATAACAAAGATGGCAATCACCACTGTGCCCATCAGCGATTGCAAAGAGCTGATCAAATCGCTCCCGAAGCTCGGCGCGGCGCGGTGAATGTGTGCGGAAGATAGTACCGGAGCGGCCGGAGCTAGGGCCAGCACATCCGGCGGAACGGCTGGAGGCGGTGGCGCAACAACGGGCTGGTCGGATGAATCCATCAACTCTACTTGTCTACTGGTTGCGGCGTGCGCGCCGCAGTCTTTTCTTCCGTCGCTTTCGTCCGCGAAGCCAGGAACGTCAACAATTGTCGCGCCGCATCCTGCTCAGCGGTTTTCTTCGTTGTACCTTGTGCCCGTCCGACGAAGTCTGCGCTCTTGCCGCTCTTCGCGTGCAACCGAGCTTCGACCGTGAATGTCTTGCTATGTTCGGGACCGGCTTCCTCCACTAGCACATATGCCGGCTGCGGCAGGCCCAAGCTCTGCACCGCTTCCTGCAAGGCCGATTTGAAATCCGTGATCGGCAGCGCCCCACCGCCGCGCTCCATCCGTTCTAGTTCGGGCGCAATCACGTTCCGCAGGACAAATTCGCGCGCTGCTTCCAACCCGCCGTCCAGATAGATCGCCGCCAGAATGGCCTCCAGCGCGTCGACCAATAATGCGGTCTTGCTCCGGCCGCCGCTCTTTTCCTCACCCCGCCCCAGCCGGAGATAGTGTCCCAGTTCGAGTTGCTGTGCCACCTGGATTAGATGCCTCTCGCTCACTAGATGCGCTCGCAGCTTCGAAAGTTCACCCTCACGAAAATGAGGAAAGCGCTGAAACAACTCCTCGCTGGTGACCAGAGCGA
The DNA here is from genome assembly GCA_963787685.1 of uncultured Acidobacteriota bacterium. Taxonomy (GTDB): domain Bacteria; phylum Acidobacteriota; class Terriglobia; order Terriglobales; family Acidobacteriaceae; genus Sulfotelmatobacter. The sequence continues at coordinate 181,174 of CAWBED010000006.1, read as the reverse complement.
GCACAGCGTCCCCCAGGAACTCCAGTTGCTCGTTGTCGCTGACCTTGTACTTGCTGTCGCCGGCCTGCTGCGCTTCTTGTTCTCGTGCTTGCGAGCTGTGAGTGACCGCCTGCTCAATTACCGCCCGCCGCCGGAAGTGATAACCCAGCCCCTCTTCCAGCGCCGTGATTTCGCGTTCCTTCATAGGTGGGTGGGCTGGCAAAAGCAGAAACAGAACAAATGTGAGGACGGTCGGGTTTAGTCTTCCCAGTGAGCGTAGTTCGCCCAGATTGCTATCACGAACGGTAGTTAGTTCTTCTGTCCCGGTGCGCTCCCGCTGCTCAGTTTTGTCAGCCGGTCCTGTTCTGCCCGCGCTGCTTTGCCGGCTGCGGAATCAGGACGATCCTTCGTCAGATCCACCGCTTGATTGGCAAATTTCAATGCATCCGGAATTTTGTTCTGCATGTCCAGCGCTACCGCCAGCCGCAGAACCGCGACGGAATCGACCTGCTCGGGAAACACCTCGATTGACTTGCGCAGATCTGTCTCCGCTTCCGGCCAACTCTTGGCATTCGTGGCGAGGGTTCCCAGCACCGCATACGCTTCCGACTTCATATAACGCTTGAACTGATCAATCTTTTCCGGAGGGTAACCCGCGGTAGGGACGTCCGTGTCTACCGTCACCAGCGCCCGCTCCGCATCTTTCTTCGCTTCCGCAAGCTTCTGATCTTTGTCCAAATCCGTATCTCGCGTCCGCTCGGCCAGCACCTGTGCCACACCCACCAGCGCATCGGGATCATCCGGATCGAGAGTCAAAGCCTTCTGCGCCATTTCAAGCATCTTATCCCCGTTGTTGGACGCTTGATATTTCTGCATGGCCGATTTGTACAGGACTACACGCAGTTCGCTGTCCGGGAACTTCGCCGCGAAATCGTCCGCCGCTTTCTCGGTCGCCGCGGCATCGGTCAACGGTAATGCCGCTTTGTAGGCGTCAAACTCCGGTTGGGTCTTCGCTGCTGGTGGACGTTTTCCCTGCGGCGCGGCTGCCGTCTGGCCTGCAGGCGCGCTCTGGGTTGCGGCCTTGTCTTGCGCCAAGCTCGACGCGCACATTCCCAGCACTGCGATCACGATCGCTGCTCGCTTCATGCTTTCTCCTCGACTCAAACGTCCTTGATTTTCAAAATCCCGGCAAAATGCCGCAAACGTGCATTTTATCCCACCAGACGGATTCAACCCGCTCCCAGAGTTGAAAGCGTCACCTCATCCCTGACTACTGTGGTTTTGCTGGAGGCTCATATGCCTGCTGCAGGCCGCGCTCGGCAGCTGCCTTGACTTCGGGCAAATCCACTCCCGACGTCAATGCTGCCCGATACTCACTCATTGCAGCCTCGCGGTCTTCTTTCATATCGAGAATCCGCCCGAGATAGACGTGCGACCATGCCACCACCTTCGGATCTTTTGTCGCCTGAATCGCCTTCTGGAAATTTCCCAACGCCGCTTCCCGGTCCTTATTAGCCACAGCCACCTGGGCGAGGATGAACAACGCGCGCCCCTGATCTCCTATCTTCTTCTCGATTGCCTGCTGAGCCAGTTCCTGCGCCCCCTTGGGATCACCCGCTGCCAGCCGCTTCTCTGCAGTAACCAGAATCCGACGGTCTTCCATCCGCGACAGTTGCACCAGTTCCGGCGTCGTCGCCATGACAAACTGCACTTCGTTCGCCGCCTTTTCCTGCTGCTTCAGGTCAATTCCATCCAAAATGTCAGAGTAGAGACTTCGTAATCCTGCTGGATCTTTCTCAAACGTCAGCAGGGAAGTGTAGAAATACTTCGTCAGAATGTAGCCCTGCTTCACCGCATCGTCTACTGCCTGCAAACGCATTGCCTCGGGTGTCTGCTTGGTGCCACTCGTTCTAATTTCGATTGCCCGTACCAGGCATTCGGTCACCAGCAGGGTGATATCGGTCTTAAAGCTCTCTTCCAGCGGCGCGCGCTTCACCGACTGCAGCAGCGGTTCCAGTCGCTTGACCGACGTGAAATGCTTCTCGGCCATTGGATCCAGCAGATAGTGCAGATATGTGTGTCGGATTTGCGGCATCTTCAGCGGATCGAGCGTGTTCGGGTCCGGCGACGGAAATACCACGACGTAGTAATCGCTTCCATAATTGCGCGCGTTCGCCTGGTTCGGATCGCCCATGAAATCCAGATAGACGGTAAACGTTCGGCCCAGATAGCCACCGGATTGCAATTTCAAATAGATATCCGTATCGAACACCATCTTCGCCAGCGGTACGTGGTAGCGCTCGACCAGCGCCGCATAGTTGGCCCTGTGCCGCTCCCAAATCGAATGCAGTTCCGCCTTCTCGTAAAACTTCTCCAGATGCGCTCCAAACCCGGTGATCACGCTAGCGTCTGGAGGCAGGTCGTCTTCCTTCACCCGTGGCAGAAAGTGCGGAGGCCCCTGCAGATACAAAGCCAGCGACACAAATTGCGAAAGATCGTGCTGCGGGTCCCTTCCCCGATTCGCCACGTACCAGTCGCACATCTGAGTCAAAACTGCCTGCGCCTCCTCCGAGCCGCGCATATTTCTCTCTACCTCGCTCCGAATGCTCCTCCGCTGCGGATCGGAAATGTTCAAATCAACGTCATACCCGCACGAATTCATCGCTGTCAACACCACAAACAGCGTCTCGTTGGTATCGAGTGTGATTGGAGTTGGAGTGTCTGCCAGACACAGCGGCGCCAGCAGCCCCAGCAGGGCTGCCACGAGGAATGCTCGGAGCCCAAAACCTAAACCGAAGAAACGACTCAGGAATCCCTCCAGCGGGATGGCCACCCGACGGCCACAAACCAAATTGGCGGAGAACACCCCTCAGTTTAAAGGGCTAAGGAGCAGAGGGTCAAACTCCGAAAACCACCACACAACCTACTCAAGCGGTTCTGAGTCTGGTTCGGCCCGGTCGCGCGTCACCGCAACAGCAAGCTACGGCTGCAGCGATATTGATCCGTACCACAGCTTGACCAGCAAAAGCCCCCCGAGAAATGCGATCCCAACACTAAGAAGAGTTCCAATCAAGAAATATTCTGCAAATTTCGGCTCGCGCATCTCCGGGAATCGCGCGATCGACTTGCCCGTCAGGATCAGTCCGATCAGCGTGGGCGAGCGCAGAACGACTGCGGTCACGATGAGAAACCGCTCGAGCCAACCGATGTAGAGTCCCGCATTCCTCAGTTGCTCTGCCGGTTCTCCTACAACACCCGAGGGTGTGCGGGGCACGAGTCCCCTCGTCATATACCGAATTAGATACCCACCGGCAAAAACTACTACGACGTAGACGATCGCTCCGGACAGCATGAGGTCTCGCGTCGATTCGGCCGGAGTGACGGACGTTCGAACGGCATGCCAATCCACCCGGGTGATGCAAACTGTGAGTCCAACGATCGTAGCGAGATGAAGTGCCTGATCCACTAAAAAAGCTACGATGGAGTCGGCGAAAACGCGCCGCCTGAAAATATCAATTGCGAGATGCAGCCCCACGTAGCAAATCGTCAGAATGAAAAGCTGCCATGCGGTCCGCGAAAGCGGGCCTGCAAATCCTGCCAGGCACAAAGCGAGAAGAATCCAGTGAATCGAGCCGTGGACTCCAACGGCCCACCAGCGAAACTTTTTTCGTTCCAGCAGGAAGCCAGGTTGAAGCGGAAAATCTCCAAGAAGATGAGCGAGGCAAATAGCGAGGAAAACTCTAATAGCAGGTTGCATGTTTTTGTACAACTTCTAAAACTTGCACGTTTTCGTACAACCGATAGAAATATGGCTTAGGAGTAATTCGACTCTACTTTTTTGCGGGCCTTTCACAATTTCATCATCTCATCCCATCATTTTCTTCGCGGCTCGTTGGCAAAATACCTTTTCATCAATAACCCCATCGTTGTGCGCGTTTCCTCGATCTGGTTATAGAAGCCCCTTCTCAGGGTCCGGGAGACGCTCGATGTGTGCAGTCCAAGTTTTTTTGCCGTTTTCTCTTGCGACTGAAAGGAAAGTTGCGCATTGATCGTCTGCCACTGCTTGGATGAAATCTGCTGAATCAGAGTGTCGTGCAGGTGATAAATCGTGTTCGCGACAAGATCAAAATCCTTATTCCCTGACACGAATGCCGTTGTTCTCGATGATTTGTTTCGGCCGCTCTTGATTTCGTCGATCGCTTGGCGTGCCCGCTCAAACGCCTCTCCGCCCGCAAATACATTGATCGGCTTCCGATGTGGTTCGGTTACCGTGCCGATCCCAACCCCGATCCACAGCGCGAAAGGATAGAAATATCTGCGCAGGTCCAACAGTATGCCGGGAATGGCGTCCGGCCTGGCCAGGCCTTCAAATTCGTCCCATGCGGTCACCGCGTATTCAGACACAATGAATCCCAGGGCCAAGTGTTGTTTGGCGAGCGGTTTTAACTTCCGGTCTCGTTCCTTGGGGAAGTTATGGACATTCCTCGATCCGACAATGTCTGCTGTAATGGCAGCGTAGATTTTCTTGATTTCTCTGGCCATTGCCGGTTCCTCAGCCGTTGATTTCCATATTGTACGAAAACGTACAAGAATTGAAAAGTGTACGTTTTTGTACAACTAACAACTTGAGCAGATCTTTGATCTGTTCTCAATCGAAAAGCCAGCTCTACTCTCGAATCGGTTCAGTAGACTCTCTTTGCTTAGTGCAATGGCACCGCAACCGCAATGGCACCGTAACGAGGTGAGTCAGCAATGAAGGTGTGGTGGGTGCAGCGTTTCTCGCGGTTTTTGCGAGATAGGGGACTTTCGACCTCACGATTCCAACGTCAATTTCAACTCGCACTCAACCGCTTCCGCGCTATAATCCCCCGACTCATGCCACTGGTCCCAGGAACGAAGTTAGGGCCGTACGAAGTTCAGTCTGCCATCGGCGCTGGCGGTATGGGAGAGGTATATCGCGCCCGTGATCCGCGCCTTGAGCGCACCGTCGCTATCAAAGTTCTTCCGACGCACCTGAATTCCAGTCCGGAACTCCGCGCCCGGTTCGAGCGCGAAGCCAAAGCCATCTCGGGTCTGCAGCATCCCAACATTTGCGTTCTCTACGATGTGGGCACGCAGGGGGACGTCGACTTTCTCGTCATGGAGTATCTCGAAGGCGAGACGCTCTACGCTCGCCTGTCGCGCAAGCCGCTTTCCACCGACGAGGCGCTCAAGATCGCCATCGAAATCGCTGACGCGCTCGACAAGGCGCACCGCAGTGGAATCGTCCACCGAGATCTGAAGCCGGGCAACGTCATGTTGACCAAGGGTGGCGCCAAGCTGATGGATTTTGGCCTCGCCAAGCCCAACGTCCTCTCCTCCGGACCAAAGTCGGGTACGCCCAGCGTCTCCTCCATGGCGACCATGGCCGCCACGATGGCCGATCTTGCTTCCCCTGTGACCGTCGCCGGCACGCTGATTGGCACCGTGCAGTATATGAGTCCCGAACAGATTCAAGGCAGGGAAGCCGATGCTCGGAGCGACATCTTCGCCTTCGGATCGATGCTCTACGAGATGCTTTCCGGAAAGCGTCCATTCCAGGGCAAGAGCCAGCTCTCGCTCGCCAGTGCGATTCTGGAGAAAGATCCTGATCCCATCGCCACCATCCAGCCCATGACGCCCCCCGCCCTGGAGCAGGTTGTCCGAACCTGTTTGGCGAAGGATCCTGACGACCGGTTTCAGAGCGCGCACGATTTAAAGCTTCAGCTTCAGTGGATCTCTGCCGGCGGCAGCCTCGTCGGTGCGCCCGCAGTTGTAACCTCCCGCCGCAAGAAAACCATCACAGCCGTGACTCTGGCAATGGTCGCGGGTTGGCTGGTGGCCGCAGTCGCTGGAGTTCTCCTGCTGATTTATGCCAATCGGCTGACGACCGCGCGGCGACCGCTGCACGCCACCATCGAACAACCCGACGCCGTTGACTTCACTCCCATCATGGGTGGTGCTCCGGTGTTGTCGCCCGACGGCGAGCAGATCGCATTTGGGACCTTGAAAAAAGGGGTCACTTTTCGGGGTAGCGAAAGCACGATCTACTTGCTTCGCCTGGCGACCGGAGAAGCTACTCCCTTGGCCGGAACTCAAGGCGCCGCTTTTCCGTTCTGGTCGCCCGATGGCAAGTATCTCGGCTTCTTTGCCGATGGAAAGCTCAAGAAAATTCCCGCAGCTGGTGGCCCCGCGCAGCCGCTGTGCGACGCCCCCGACGGCCGCGGGGGCAGTTGGAACGAGCAGGGAACCATCATCTTTGCTCCGCGCATTGCCGGACCGCTGCAATCGGTGTCCGATGGCGGAGGCACTCCGGTGGAAGTGACGCGCGCCGATAAAGACGACGCGCAGTTTACCGACCGCAACCCATATTTCCTGCCCGACGGAAAGCACTTCCTCTACGTTCAGCGCGGAAAAAACGCCGTTGGCAGCGTCTTTGCCGCATCGCTCGAAGGAGGTCAGCCCAAGGAGATTTTGCCGGCAGGCTCCAATGTAGTCTTCAATGACGGCTATCTTTTCTACGTCCGAGAAGGCACATTGACTGCGCAGGAATTCGATCCCTCAGGCCTTCGTTTCAAAGCCAAACCCATCCCGATTGCCGCCAATGTCGAGTTCTACAATCCGCGCAACCTGGCTTATTTTGCCGTCAGTCACAATCTGCTGCTCTACAGAAGTTCCTCTGTGGTGAATCGTGAACTCGCCTGGTTCGATTCCTCCGGCAAGGAACTCGAACACTGGGGCGAGCCGGCCCCTTATGTGAATGGCACCTATTCCCCCAACTCCCAAACTGCCCTCTTATATCGCGCCAGTCCTAGTTCCAACGGAGATAGCATCTGGTTGGCTGATGTTCAGCGCAAGACTGTAAACCGCCTAACCCCTGACGTGGATACGGGGCAATCCGCAGTTCTTGTCCCCGGCAGTAACGATGTGCTTATCGCCACGACCACCGGCTATGTCAGTTCGCTCGTTCGACGCGGCCTCGGAGCTTCCGGAAAAGAAGAAAAACTGTTGGACAATGTGAACGGCAGTCTTAGTGCTGTCGACATTTCGCGCGACGGCCGTTATGCGATTTTCATGAAACAGGATTCCAAGACGGCCTTCGATATTTATTACATGGACTTGCAAGCCGATCCGAAGCTCGTTCCCCTGCTGAACACGCGTTACAACGAGCGTGGAGGCAGAATCTCACCCGATGCCAAATGGCTGGCCTACAATTCGGACGAGACGGGAAATACGGAACTCTACATCACTTCATTCCCTGCGGCAGGATCCAAGTGGCAGATCTCAAACGGTGGAGTTTCCGGGCCAGGCAACTGGTCCGTGGACGGAAGATATTTCCGCTACCCTCAGGGAGACAAAATTTACGAGGTCGAACTCCACGCCAACGGGGACAAGCCTGAATTCTCGTCGCCCAAAGAGTTCGTGACTCTCCCATCCGGGGTGAATGTTCTTTCCATCCTGCCGGATGGGAAGCGCATTTTGGCTGTCCGTTCCTCGGGCGACGCTGCTCCGGTCCCCATCAACCTGGTCCTCAATTGGCAACACATGCTGCACTAGACTCTGCCCCGCTGGATGTCCGGATTTACCCGGTCTGCCTCTGTGACCTCTGTGGTGAAAGGTTTCGAGGAGTGGCACCGAAGGTCTAGCCTAGCGGTAACATGCTTTCCAGTCTTTCTGCCCCCATAATTTCACAATGCATTTTGCGGATATTTTTTCCCGTTTCCTGGAGCCCATTGCTATCGGATCGGGCGCAGTTCTGGCCCTCCTGGGTCTGGTTCGCCTGCGGACTCCACGCCGTGCGCCGGTTTTGATTGCTCGCCGGCCTCCTCGCTAGCCCGCTTCGTTTGCCTACGCCATACCGCGCGTGAGATATTACTCTGCTCCTGGCCTTACCCTGTGCTTAAGCGGCCAAGTGTTGCTCGAGCAGCCCTTATAAAATGCGCCTCATTCCTCGCGATACTAAGTTCTTCGACCTCTTCGCCGAACTCTCAACCAACCTCACCGATGGAGCTAAGCTCCTCCGCACCATCCTGGCCGACCCGCACGATCTCGCCATGCGCGTCAGTCAGGTGCAAGCGATCGAGCACAAAGGTGATAAGGCTACGCACGCCATCATCACCAAACTCAACCAGAGCTTCATCACGCCATTCGATCGCGAGGACATCCACCGCCTTGCCTCTTCGCTCGACGATGTTCTCGATTTCGTAAATTCCGCCGCGATCCTCCTAGTGATGTACAAGATTCACACACCGCCGCCCGTGTCCGCCGAACTTGCTGGAATTATCGTTCTGCAATGCGAGGAACTGGCCAAGGGCGTCTCTCTGCTCGAAAAAAATGGCGACGTCATGGAGCATTGCGAGGAAGTCAACCGCCTTGAGGATATGGCCGATAACGTCAGCCGCCGTGCCATCGGAGATCTTTTCGAGCACGAAAAAGATCCGATTCAACTGATCAAGCTCAAGGAACTCTACGAAATCCTCGAGTATGCCACCGATAAAGCGGAAGATGCCGCCAACGTTATCGAAGCCATCGTCGTCAAGAGCACCTAGACCTAAGGTTTCAAGGTTCCGATGTTTCAGAGTTTCAGGGTTTCGAAGATACTGACACCCGAAACTTCGAAAGAGATGGAACCGTGCGAACTTTGAAAGCTTGAGACCCTTGAAACTTTGAATTCATGAATAAAGACCTCATACTGGTCCTGATCACGATCCTGGTCGCTCTGAGCTTTGATTTCCTCAATGGCTTCCACGACTCCGCTAACAGCATCGCGACCGTAGTTTCCACGCGCGTTTTATCTCCGCGACTCGCCGTTCTTTGGGCCGCGACTTTCAATTTTCTCGCTGCTTTTCTTCTCGGTACTGCCGTCGCCAACACCATTGGGCGCGGCATGATCCGTCTGGAGCACGTAGATCAATACGTAGTCATGGCCGGGCTGTTCGGGGCTATCGTCTGGGACCTCCTGACCTGGTGGTGGGGACTGCCCACTTCCTCCTCCCACGCCTTGATCGGCGGATACGCCGGCGCTGCCATGATGCACGCCGCCATTCATACGGGCACGGGCACCATGTTTTCAGTGATCATTCCTGAGGGCTGGTACAAAACTCTCATCTTCATCGTTGTGGCCCCGGTTATGGGAATGTTCCTCGGCCTGGTCTTCATGATCGCCGCCCATTGGATTTTGCAAAATAAAGCCCCACAAACCGTAGACAAGTGGTTTCGCAAACTCCAACTGTTGTCGGCCGCCGCTTACAGCCTCGGCCATGGAGGCAACGACGCGCAGAAAACCATGGGCATCGTCGCGGGCGCTCTCTATACTGCGGGTTTCATGTCAAAATCGGACATGCTTGGCAAATGGGGCCACTTCCGCTGGCCCATAATCCTCGCCGCCCATGCTGCTATCGCCGCGGGAACCTATTTCGGCGGATGGCGCATCGTCCATACCATGGGCCAGAAGATCACAAAACTCAAGCCACTGGGCGGATTCTGCGCCGAGAGCGCCGGTGCGATTACGCTCTTCGGCACCGCCCTCGCCGGAATCCCTGTCAGTACCACCCACACGATCACCGGTGCGATCGTCGGTGTCGGCTCGATCCACCGTCTCTCCGCCGTCCGCTGGGGCGTCGCCGGGCGCATCGTTTGGGCTTGGATCCTCACAATCCCGGCGTCAGCAGTCGTAGCTGCCGGAACGTTCCTCCTGATCCACACCATCCATCCCAGCTAACAATCAAATGGAGCGGGCACTCCAGTCCGCTACAGTTTGATTTTGTGTTTCCTTTGGTTGCGTTCTTTCTTGGCGCTTATTCGGTTCTGCTTTTCGCGGGATCCCCAGCAACTTCTCACTCACGAAGCGCAACCTATCTCCAGCAAGCACGCAGGGCGCCTCACGTCCCGCATCCTTCGGGAGGTGAGGCTCTTCGCGTTGCCCCTCATGAATCGACGGGGCGCGATTACAAGGAGGAATTTCAAATGACAAACAAACTAAGCCGTCTGCTCTTCTGTGTGGTCCTCGTGGCCGCGGCGTCCGTATGGGCCGTCGCGCAAGATTCCGACGCGAATTCCAATTCGAAGGCCGAGGTACGAACCATCACCGGATGCCTCACCAAATCAGGCAGTGGCAGCGAATATCTGCTGACCGCGACCGACGGCAGCACCTGGGAGATTCACTCGAACAGCTCAGTTGATTTGGCGGGCAATGTCGGACAGAAGGTCGATGCCAAGGGCGTCGTTTCCCATGACAAAGCGCACAACATGAAAGAAGATGCCAAACAGATGGGCAACGATGCCGGCATGAAGAACAACACCGCCGAGCACGGACACCTGAAAGTCACCGACCTCCACAAGACAGGCGAATCCTGCGAACAGTAGTCGGTTGAGAAAATAGCGAAAGCAACAAAAAGGGCGGAACAGGAATCGTTCCGCCCCAAATTCTTTTCCAACAAGAAGCTAGAAGCTAGAAGCTTTAGAAGCTGAGAACTGAGAACTGAGAACTGAGAACTGAGAACTGCTTACCCCTTCACACTGATCTTCGAAAATGAAAGCACAGCCCGGCTCGCGGTTGGCCGTCCCATCGATAGCGCCGGACGAAACGTCGTGAAAATCAGCATGCGCTTGACCTGTGGCAATACTTCTTTCGATTCGTTCGAATCCGACAGAATGCGGTAATCCTGCACGCGCCCGTTGGCATCCACGTACGCTTCGATCACCAGCGACTCCGCATCGATCGAATCCATCGTCATGCCAAATGCGCTCGGCTGCAATTCCGGAGCAGTATTGACCATGACCAGCGGAACGTCATTATTCGCTTGCAGCGACGCCGGCGTCACAAAGTACACCATTGCGATTCCAAAGATGATCAGCGCACTGACGAAGCCTGCCGTTGCCGGCACCATGAACGCTTCCAGTGCATTCTCCAATCGCACCATCAGTCCTTCAAAACGGTACTGCTTGGCTTCCGCGGCTTCTCGCGAAACTGCCAGCCGAAGGTTCAGTCCCAGATCCGCCGGAACTTTTGGCCTCGGTACGCTCATCAGCAACTGTTGCGTACGTCGCAACGCCTCATATTCCTCATTGCACTCTGCACAATTCGACATGTGTTTCTGCAGCGCGAGCATCTCTGTGCCCGTCACTGCTCCATCAAGATATGGCGAGAACAACTCTTTCGCCTCGGGGCACTGCAGTCCCGTAATTTTCCTTGTGCCCTTCATGGCATCACCTCGACTCTTCTACCCCCTCCAGCAACCTGCGACCGCAAACTCCGCTCTTGATTTTCTGATCCTGATTTCTCTGATCTCGGAGCGGTTAATCCCAGTTCGTCACCCACTTCGCGCACATACGGCGCCAACCGTTGCCGTAGTGCGTCTCTGCCGCGGGTTAATCTCGATTTCACCGTACCCAGCGAAATCTCCAGCACCTCGGCAATCTCTTCGTACGACATTTCTTCCAGATCGCGCAAAATCAAAGTCGAGCGATACGGTTCTGGGACCTTCCGCAGCTCTTCTTCGACTCTCTTCTGCACTTCGTGATGCGCAACGTTCTCGAACGGAGAGTCCGCAGGATCGGTCAGCGCCACCTGCAGCTCCGCGTCTCCCGGCGCAGGCGTCTCCGATTCCACCGGCTCAATCGAAGTCTCTCGTGCCTTGTGCCGGAACCACCACCGTCTCCGGTTTGCCGCCTCGTGCAGAGCGATCCTGTAAATCCACGTTTTCAGGCTCGACCCGCCGTGAAAATGCTTCATCCCGCGAAACACTTTCAGGAACACGTCTTGCGTTGTGTCGGCTGCGTCAGCCGGATCGTTCACGATCCGGTACACCAGTCCATAGACCGGCTGCTGGAACTCGCCGATCAGCCAGGCATAGGCCGCTTCCGAGCCGGCCTTCAGCTCTGCGACGATCGCTGCTTCTTCCTGCGACCGTACCCCTATCGCACTTGCCAGATCTCCCAAGGTGGTTGCTCCCGCCATATTGGCGTCCCCTGATTATAGGATTTTCCACCCAACCGCGCCCCGAAATTTCACAGCCCGGCCGGTCCTGCCCACCTGCAAGTTGTGTCAGAACCTTCACATAACATAGACTCCGCCAGCCCGCTCGGAGTTCCCGCCATAAGTGATTTATTTTGTGCTAGATCGCAAGCAGGATCGCCCGGCTGTGACTAATTGTGGGATATGTAACGCCAGGGCCGTCGTCAAGAGCCTCAGAGTACCCCGCCTGAGGATTACCCTCGTTCAGGTCGATCATCGCCTTCGATGCTTATGTCTTTCGTCTTCGACCCGCGATACCATTCTCGCGATTCTCAGGGGAACTCCTGATGCCACGAAACCCTGCCTCAACGTCCGACCTGCGCGATGTCCTGCTTGAAATCTACGGCGTCAACGATGCGATGAACCAACTCCTGCTCTCGCATCTCGATCCGCGTGCGTGGCGCGCTCAACCGCCCGGCGAAAAAGGTAACGGACGCACCATCGCCGCCATCTTCGCCCACCTGCACAACTGCCGCTTGGTGTGGCTGAAGAATTCCGCGCCGCACCTGAAATGTCCGGCACCGCTCGATCCCTTTCGTTGCACGTTGAAACAAACCGCTGCTGCGCATAAAAAAAGCGGAGCGCAATGTCTCCGCATGCTCACCGACGCTCTGTCGCAAGACCCGCAACGCCGCGTTCCGAAATTCTCCCGCGGAGCTTGGTCGCAGGTTTGGCCGGCCGGTGGAACGATGTTTAGCTACATGTTCTTCCACGAGGCTCATCACCGCGGACAAGTCATTTTGCTGGCGCATCAGCTCGGCTACCGTTTGCCGGTTAAAGCCGCATACGGAATCTGGCATTGGGAAAAATTATGGAAGCAAGCCGGCTATAAAACGCGCCCGCGCTGAAGTTGTGCGACCAAGCTAGCGGTGATGGTTCCCCTGTGAACCTCTGTATCCCCTGTGGTGAAGTTTTTGGCTCTCGGCTCAAGCCCCAGCTGGCACTTCTAGATTTAACTCGCGCACGATCTTGGCCAGAGCCGACAGCAGCCCCTCGCAGCCCTTGTCCAGGGCCAACTCCGATTTTTCCAGATAAGCGCAAGCCCCGTCGTGCTGCAGACGTTCTGCATTCTTCTGCGAGAGCCCGGTAAATACCACGACCGCAATTCCCGCCGTTGCCGGATTCTTTTTCAACGCTTTCAAAACATCCAGTCCAGTGATCTTCGGCAGGAGCATGTCGAGCAGGATCACGTCCGGCTGTTTTTCTTCTGCAATCTCGAGCGCGCGCTCTCCATCGGTTGCGGTGAACACATCGTATCCCGCGCGCTGCAGAGCCCGCTCCGTCGCCAGTCTAAGAAACTTGCTGTCATCCACCAGCAGAAGTTTTATTGCGCTTGCCAAAATGTCCGCCACGCGCCAGCGTCTTATGCCCAGCGCCATGCCTTTTCAGTGCGACACATGTCTTATCGGCAGCGCGGACAAATAACTTGATGAGTGGTCTTCAGGTTCCTAATGTCGATCCTTCCTGGCCGCACAGGAGTCTGCGGATCACAGATCCTTCGAGACTTTCTCCTTGGCCGCCTTGCCCACCAGCGCGTTCACCGCAGCGCGGCAAGCCTTCCGCAATTCGTCCTCATGACCTTCCGGGATCGACTTGCTCAGCAGCAACATCGTCGTTCCGTGGAGCAATGCCCACAACTCAAGCGCCAGTTGCGTATGATCCTCCGGAGATCCACCAAGCTGTTTCGCCAGCAACTGCTCGAGAAAGGCGAAATTCGGCCGGGACTCGCGGATCGGCCGCGGTGTTCCTCGTCCTTTCGGCGGAGACATCGTACGCGAGTTCGAATAGAACAATTGATACTCGTGCGGCATCTGCAACGCGGATTCCACATACGCCAAGGCCATCTCTTCCATGGTTTGACCTTGTTGAAAGCGCTCGCGAATCCGCCCCGCGATCCGCAATAACAGGCCACGCACCAGGTCTTGCCGGCCTTTGAATCTTCGATACACGGCCGGCGTATTCGTCCCTGCCGCTTGCGCGACTGCGCGCATCGTCAGGGCCTGCTCTCCTCCGCGCCTCCACAACACATCGGCTGCCTGCAAGATGCGATCCTCAAGATCAGGATCCGGGTGCCGCGGCATGTTTCCTCCTCACACGTTCGGCCTAAGATTATATTGACATCGTAGATATAACGCTGTTATATATTTGGCAGGGCTCTCCCCCCATCAACACACAGAAAGTCAGGAAAGGCCGCGGTCGGGCATCCGCCACGCGGCCTTTTCTTCTTTTGAGCGCACACCCCTCACGTTCGGCCCGGCCCTCGATATTAAGGCCACCCGCCAGCCCTCCAAGTCGTCTAAAATAAGGGAAAGCAGTGATCCCCATGACTGACGACTCCATCACCATCTCCCCGGGCCCAAAGTTCAAGACCGCCATGTTTGTGGCCGTTGTTGCCGACGTGCTCCAGATCGCCGTCTTCCCGATGTTTGTCGAAGGCGCGTTCTCGCCCGCCGACGACCTGCTCGACTTCGGTGTCGGAGCGCTGATGATCAATCTGCTCGGATGGCACTGGGAATTTCTGCCCTCGTTTTTCGCCAAGCTCGTCCCCGGCGTCGACCTGGTTCCGTTCTGGACGATGGCCGTCGTCAGCGTCTATCGCAAAGCCAAGCGCGAAGCTGAAGTCACCGCCCCAGAAAAGCCCATGGAGCAGCTGCCGCCGCCCCATTTAACCAAGAGCTAGAGTCGATCCCGGCCTGTTTCTATTTCTCGGGGCTCATCGTTTTCCTTTCTTCCTCCAGCGCGCCTCTTGCTTTGTCATCCTGAGGCGCGGTTTTTGCGCCGAAGGACCTATGCAGTTCCTCGCCGGCGTATTTTCTTTCGCCCCTATGGGGCTCGTTTCCTCTCTTTGCCTCGTCACCGACGGCTTGCGCCCTTCGGCTTCGCTCAGGGCAGGCTGTGGGCTGCATTCTTTCGCTCCTTCGGAGCTGGGGTTGCGGTCACAGGCGGCTTGCGGGGAGATTTGTTGGCGTGTGAGTTCACGCCGTTGCCAGAGGTTGGGCCCTTGTCATTCCCAGCCGTCGAAAGGCGCGACGGCTGGGGCAGCCTTTGCGGTGAAGCTGCTTGCCCTTGCGATATCACTTCTCGCCTTTGTGGCGCCGCTGCTTTCTTCTCTTTTCTCTTTTGTTTGAAATCGTGGGGCGGGACTGACGCTTCTGGCTTTGGAATCTTGGGGCCTGAAGCTACGTTTTGTCCGGCGCTGATCAGGGAGGCGCGGATCGCGGCTTGGCGATCTTGCTCTACCTGATCTTTGGCTTGCTGGGGGATCTCTCGCTGGCGCTCGCGCGTGGGATAGGGAGGGATGGCGGCGCTGTACGGCATCTCGAATTCGGAGTCGGGGGTTGTGGTGGTGGCGGGACTGCGGCCAGGTACTTCTGGGCCGCTCGGGCGGACGAGGGCGTCCGCCCCTCCATTTTCTGTGACCGCGGCGTAGTCGGGGATTTCTTTTACTACGTCAAAGGTATTGTTGAACCTGGCGCGGTGGGCGTTTTTTACTGCGATGTGGAGAGCGCGGATGATCCCTGACGCGTCCTTTGTACGCCCTAAGTTAGTAAGTTGGATAGTGCACGATCGTGCACAGGGGTGGCACTTGGGGGCTAGTTAGTGGGGCGTCCGGCGAGGGTTAATGCTAGTTATGGGGCGGTAGTCGGGAGTTATGTCTTTGCGCGGGTTGGGCGGGAAGCAGGTTCCTCGCTGCACTCGGAATGACAAGGACTGAGGCGGAATGACAAAAGCGAAAGAGGGTCCCTCGACTTCGCTCGGGATGACAGAGTTGGGATCGATGGCGGGGAGTGCATTGGTCCTTCGGCGCAAAGAACGCGCCTCAGGATGACATGGGAGGACTCCAATTTTTTAGCTGAGAAAGCAAAAGCGGCCCGAAACTTCCGGGCCGCCTGGACGGGTCTGAGAGCCGCCCCCACATAGTCGTTGCTGATGGCTGAGGGCTTACGCGGCGCTGAAGCGCCGCTCTTCCACGCGCCTACGTTCCTTCGCTCCAGCCCGCCAGGTACTCTTCCTGCTCGGGCGTGAGGCGATCGATCTTGATGCCCATCGATTCGAGCTTCAGTTTCGCAACGCGCTTGTCGAGTTCGTCCGGAACTTTGTAGACCGTCTTCTCGAGCTTCTTGCAGTTCTTCACCATGTATTCGACCGAGAGAGCCTGGTCGGCGAATGCACATATCCATCACGCTGGCCGGATGTCCTTCGGCTGCAGCCAGGTTGATCAGGCGGCCTTCGCCCAGCAAGTTGATCTTGCGTCCATCTTTCAACGAATACTCTTCGACGAAGTTGCGGGTCGTGCGCTTCGACGACGACATGGCTTCGAGCGCCGGGATGTCGATCTCGACGTTGAAGTGTCCCGAGTTCGAGACAATCGCGCCATCCTTCATCAATGCGAAATGATCTTTTGTGAGCACGCTCTTGTTGCCGGTGACGGTGCAGAAAACGTCTCCGAGCTTGGCGGCTTCGGTCATCGACATCACGCGGAAGCCGTCCATCACGGCTTCGAGCGCTTTCGTCGGATCGACTTCGGTGACAATCACTTCCGCTCCGGCGCCGCGTGCGCGAGAGGCGAGACCGCGGCCGCACCATCCGTATCCGGCGACGACAAACTTCGATCCGGCGAGCAGGAAGTTGGTCGCTCGAATGATGCCGTCGAGGGTGGACTGTCCGGTACCGTAGCGATTGTCGAACAAGTGCTTAGTGTCGGCGTCGTTGACGGCGACGATGGGGAACTTCAGCACGCCTTCCTTGGCCATCGCGCGCAAGCGGATGACGCCAGTGGTAGTCTCTTCGGTTCCGCCGATCACATCGACCAGCGCGTCGGTGCGCTTGGTATGCAGGATCGAGACGAGGTCCGCGCCGTCGTCCATGGTGATATGCGGTTTGTGATCGATGGCCGCGAGGATGTGGTTGTAGTAGGTATCGTTGTCCTCACCCTTGATGGCGAATACGGGAATGTTGTGGTCGCGAACGAGCGAGGCGGCGACGTCGTCCTGCGTGGAAAGAGGATTCGAGGCGCAGAGCACGACTTCGGCTCCGCCATCGCGCAGGCAGATCGCGAGGTTCGCGGTCTCGGCGGTGACGTGGAGGCAGGCGGAAACGCGAATTCCCGTCAGCGGCTGGTTCTTGATGAATTCCTTGCGGATGATCTGCAGCACCTTCATGGACTGGTTCGCCCACTCGATGCGCTTCTTGCCCAGATCGGCCAGTTCGACGTTCTTAATATCGCAATTTACGGCTGCGGTTGACATGCTTTACCCCTTCAGTGGCGCGCTTAGAGCGGCAGAAAACTAGATTTTGATTGCTGTGAATGATGTGAGCCTAGCCTTATTTTCGCAGAATCCGGACGTTTCGGGAACCAAGAACCATGCGGAATTTTTGCTTTTGGGGATGCACCTTTCGGACGACTCCGAAGTTGCACCTCGGTTCCGGTAAAAAGCTTCACCACAGAGGTCACAGAGGGACACAGGGAAAACCTATTCTCGTTTACCGTGATCCCTAATGTCCTCTGTGGTGTCAAGTTTTCGCCGCTACTTGCGGGCGCCGACTGGTTCTCGCAGGCCGGCATCGCTCGCCAGCTTGGCTGCCTTGTCGGTCGCTTCCCAGGTGAAGTCGGGATCGTTGCGGCCGAAATGGCCGTAGGCCGCGGTCTTCTTGTAAATCGGACGGCGCAGGTTGAGCGAATCGATGATCCCGCGCGGAGTCAGCTTGAAGTGCGAGCGGACGATGTCGGGAATGATCGTGGGATCAACTTTCTCGGTACCGAAGGTTTCGACGAGAATGCTGACCGGGTCGGCGACGCCGATGGCATAAGCGAGCTGGACTTCGCAGCGGTCGGCGAGTCCGCCGGCCACAACGTTCTTGGCGATGTGCCGCGCCATGTAGGCCGCGGAGCGGTCAACTTTCGTCGGATCTTTTCCGCTGAAGGCGCCGCCGCCGTGACGTCCCATGCCGCCGTAGGTATCGACGATGATCTTGCGTCCGGTCAGGCCGGTGTCGCCCATGGGCCCGCCGATGACGAAGCGTCCCGTGGGATTGATGTGGTACTTGGTGTCTTCATCAAGCAGGTTCGCAGGAATCACGGCCTGAATCACGTGCTTCAGAATGCTGGAGCGAAGCTCGTCGTTGGAAACCGTCTCGGCGTGCTGCGTGGAGATGACAACGGCGTCGACGCGAAGAACTTTTCCGTTCGCATCGTATTCAACTGTGACTTGGGATTTGCCGTCGGGCCGGAGGAAGGGAAGCATTCCGTTCTTGCGAACCAGCGAGAGCCGCTGGGTTAGCTTGTGGGCGAGAGCGATGGGAGTCGGCATCAACTCCTCATTCTCATTCACCGCATACCCAAACATCATTCCCTGGTCGCCGGCGCCGCCGGTGTCCACGCCCATGGCGATGTCACCGGATTGTTTGTTGATGCTGGAGATGACGGCGCAGGTGTTGCAGTCGAAGCCGTGGAGGGCATTGTCGTATCCGATGGATTGGACGGTGCCACGAACGACCTGCTGGAAATCGACGTAGGCCTTGGTGGTGATTTCTCCGGCGATCATGACGAGGCCGGTGGCAGTCAGAGTTTCGCAGGCGACGCGGCTGGCAGGATCGTCGGCCAAGCAGGCGTCGAGGATGGCGTCAGAAATCTGGTCGGCGATCTTATCGGGATGGCCTTCCGTCACGGATTCCGAAGTGAACAGATAACGCAGTTTTGATGGCAAGTTGTACGTCTCCTTATTGGCGCGTGCTTTGTATATTGCGCGACTTACAGTTCGCGCGGAGCACGTTGAGCGAAAACTTTAGGACTGTTGAATCGAGCGGGATCCTGGGAGATCCACACAGCGAGGGCGCATCGCCCTGGTACAGCTGGTGCTACACGACAAAGAAGTCCTTATGAAAAGGCTACCAGACGAGATAGGGGCGCGCAATGATTTTGGCGCTAAATGACTGAGAGGGAATTGAATAGCGGAATTGGGAAGGTGGACGGAAGGAAACCGGCGGTCAGCGGAGCAGCGAATTTTTTGACTAGGGGGCCGACTTTAGTCCTGAGCTGTCGAAGGTTAGGGTCTTTACTTCGGATTCGTTGCCCTGGGGCGCGACCTCTTTGCCGTTGATGAGGAAACTGACGGCGGCGGCGTTGCCGACTTTGACCACGAATCCGTTGGAAGCGTGGAAGGTGTTGTTTGCCGGGGCGATGAGAGTTTCTTCGGCGATCACCTGGCCATCGGCGACAACGGAGATCCAAGAGTTTTCTGAAGCGCGGACTACAAGTGTGAGAGCGCCGGCGACAGGTTGCGCCGCCTTCGGGAGAGGCTGGCCGAAGTTGCGGACGGTGACGTCGTTCTTATCTTCATTCTTGTCTTCGGTCTCGGGAGCGGTGGCCGGGGCAACGGCTGTGGCGGGTTGAGGCGGTGTGGAATTTGGAGTGGAAGACTGCGCGGGAGCAGAACTTGGAGCGACGGCCGCCGGGGCAGAAGCCTCTTTGTTCGCCGGTGCGGGTTCGGAATGCGCGGTGTGGGAGTGTCGCGTCCATAACAAAATTCCGAGAATCACGACGACGGCGGCTGCGCCAATGAGTCTCCATGGAATTTCTGGAGAAGGGCCGCCCGGATATGGCTTGCGCGCGGGACGAACATCTTCGGCGCGGGGAAGGTGCAACTCGGGGAGTTCTCGGACCTGGACGGGAGGCTGATCCTGGGTGGCAGAACGAATTGGAGTTGTGGTTGTCGTCTTCTTCGCAGCCTTGCCACTCTTCGCCGTGGGACGGGTCGCCTCTGGTGCTGGTTCGGGCTGCCAGGCTTGCTGGGCCTGCACCTGTGCCTGGCGAACGCACTCGAGATATTCGGAGATCGCTTCTTCCGGGTCGAGGGCGAGATGCTTGGCGTAGGCGCGAATGAATCCTTTGTTAAAAACGCCGCCGGGAAGCTGATCGAAGTTTTCTTCCTCGATCGCCTTGAGCATGCGCGGACCGATCTTAATGACGTTGGAAACGTCATCGAACGAGAGCTCTTTGGTCTCGCGCGCTTTGCGAAATTTGTCTCCGAATGCGCCCATGTAGATTCGGCCAGCGATCTTGGAAACATGATAGGACAAGCAGTGTGCGCACGCTACGGGCAAGAACGGTTGAGGGGTAACTTTCGGGCATCAGAGTAGGAATATTCGGATCTCGTCGAAGCTGGCGGAGAGCGAGTGCCCGGGAACGACTTCAATAGCGCTTGGAATCTGGTCCGGGGCGTTGTTCGCGACGCGAGGGAAGGAGATTGCAAACAATTGCATTGATCGTCACATGACGAAGCAGGAGACGAAGCTAATCGTTCTTGACGCGGAGGGGAAAAGAAAAAAGCCGGAGGTGCGGAATCACGGGATCAAGGTTTATCAGAGTCGACTCAATGGGGGAGGCGGCTATTAACCTGCGGCTCTAACGATTTGTTGGGCTTTTTCGCTGGCTTTGTCGAAGGTAGGAGCGATTCCCCAGCCGAGAACTTCGGCGGGTTTACGGCGGCGGACGACGTAGTAGTAGTTGGGAGAGATCACCAATTTGTCGGCGACGATTTCAGACCAGTAATTGCCGCTACGGACGGAAATTCCGGAATGGAGAGCGCTGGGAAAATCGGATAAATGCATACGATGTGTCTCGATCGCGGCTTCGAGCAATTCGGGAGTGAACGCGTTCATGTCGTACTGGCAGAGTCCGATGGCGGCTTTGCCGGGATAGTATCCGTCGACCAGAGACTCGTAGGCCAGCATCTGATCGCAGTAATCGCGGCCTTCGACCGCCCATGAAAGCTCACCGGCGCTCCGGAAAGCGGTGAACCCTTTGTTCAGGGCGCTGGTGAGAGAGCGCATGAGCATGTCCATCACGAGGCGAGGATCGAATTTCCCATTGATGAAGTAGGTTTCCTCTTCGGTATGGATCTCGAGGGCGCCGGTGCGGATGGCGTGGTCGGTATCGACGCCGAGGAAGCGGAGATCGAAGAGCAGGCGGCGACCGATGTGGGCTTTCTGAGCACAAAAGCAGTGCTCGCCGCGCCGCAATCCGTCGGCAATGTAAGGCGTGAGGATCTCGCGAAGGGAATCTTCGTGGCGGTAAAAGACGCAGGTGTGATCGCCGTGCTTGAACTGAAAGAGAGGAGAATGCCGAAGCATTGCCGACTCCTAAAATAGAGATGGAAATGCGTCGAGGACGAGGGCGGTCATCCTGCCGATTCGGGCAATTTATCACAAAACGAATGGGGATGCTTCGGTTGGTAGGGTGGCCGACCAAGAGCGCGAGGATAGTGGGGAAGAATCAAAATTCTCCCTCGACTTCGCTGAGGGCAGGCTCTGTCTCGCTAAAACCGAGAGACAAGGGTTGGGGACCCGCAAGCGAATTATTGCGGGGACTTGCGAAGGACGACTGTGAATTGTGCGTTGCAGGTTTTCGAGGGGTCATCGAAGGCGTTGCCGGTGCGATCGCTTTCAGAAGCCTGAAAGAAAAGACCGCTTCTCGGGTTCGTGGGAAGGCCTGAGAAACGAGCTTTGCCGTCGACGTTGGTACCGACTTCGAGATCGAGTTTGTGGAAGCGTCCGTAATTCACGCGGACAGTAATTTGGGCGGCGTAGACGGGCTTGCCGCTCGTGTCGTTGACGGTGAAGTCGGCGGAACACGGGCCGAGGGCGCCGTCGACCACAGGGACGGAGTGAGGATCGGGAGCCTGCTGGGCGGAGAGGGACGATAGAGCTAGAAAAAAGAGGAAAAGGGCGAGTGAGCTTTCGGCGCGCTTCATGCTTTAAAAAGAATATCCCAAGGGATGGAGCGTTGAAAGGCGGTGCGCTTGCTTAGCGGGGTCATTCACAGCAGAGGGGACAGAGGGACCTGTTTCACATGGGCGGGATCGAGTTGCGCTCGGCTTCCGGGTCAGAGACCCGGACCCACACTTCCGGAACCGCACTGCGACCTCTGACCTACACATCAACCGCAACCTACGGCCCATACAAAACCACTCAACACAGGGGGCACTGGGTTACACAGGGGAACAGCGCGGACATTGGGACCGGAAAACTATGGATCGGTTGGCATATGGGGTTCTGGTTACCAACGTTCGTTGCGGGTGTACGAAAGTGACGCATATAATTTTTGAACGCCACCTATCCAGTTGAGGAACAAACGGGATTTCCATGCCTGAGGCCGGCACTCAATTGACCCGCCAGAACCAGGAAGTGACGATCTTTCACGACGTGGCCAAAGCGCTCACGTCGTCGCTGGACCTCGACTCCATTCTGCAAACGATTATGGACAAAATGGCGGAATATTTCCGCCCGGATACGTGGTCCTTGCTAATGGTGGACGAGGGTCACGACGAGCTTTACTTTGCGATCGCCGTGGGTGACAAGGCCGAGGCGCTGAAGAACGTTCGTCTGAAGATGGGCGAAGGGATCGCGGGTTGGGTTGCAAAAAACGGGGAGGCGCGAGTGGTGCCCGATGTGAGTTCGGACCCGTTTTTTGCCAGCCGAGTGGACGAGACCACGAAATGGGAGACGCGGTCGGTGATCTGCGTGCCGCTGCGGTCAAAGCTCCGTGTGCTGGGTGTGATTCAACTGGTGAACGTCGACATGGAGCAGTTCAAGCAATCGGAATTGTTCTTCCTGCAATCGCTGTGCGACTATGCCGCGATTGCCATTGAGAACGCGAGGTGGGTGGAGAAGATACAGGAACTCACGATCACCGACGATTGCACCGGGCTCTACAACGCGCGGCATCTTTATAAGACGCTGGAGACCGAGGTGTACCGGTCGTCGCGATTTGGATATGAATTCAGCGTGCTATTCATCGATCTGGATCACTTCAAGTCGGTGAACGATACGCACGGGCATTTGATTGGGAGCAAACTGCTGGCGGAGATTGGATATCTGGTCAAAGCGCAGCTGCGGTTGATCGATTTTGCGTTCCGCTATGGCGGAGATGAGTTTGTGGTGCTGTTGCCGCAGACGGGGAAAGATCAAGCGCTGGTGGTAGCGAAGCGGTTGCGGGATGCCATGCGAGCGAGTTGCTTCTGCCGCGATGAAGGATTGAATCTGAATGTGAGAGCGTCGATTGGTGTGGCGACGTATCCACACGATGCGCAGACAGCGCACGATGTGATTCGGCAGGCGGACGGGATGATGTATGTAGTGAAGAATTCGACGCGGGATAACATTGGGGTGGCGCAGAGAGGAATGCTGCGGGAGTAGGTTTTTCAGGTTTCAAGGTTTCAACGTTTCCAAGGTTAATGATGAGCGTCCTTTTGGACGCTTTTATTTTTTGAACAGAGACTGGAATCTTTAGGTTGGGTTGCGCACGGCGGGCGAGGCGCCCGCCGCTACACTTCCCAGCGCTGCACCGCCCAGCGCTACTTTGAAATCGGGCTACTTGGTCTCTGGTTTCGGGGGCTCAGTTGGCGTTTTCGTTTCGGGCTTCCAGGGGTTGGGATTGTCGGGGGCTTTGGGATTGACGCCGAAATCCCAGACGTAGAGATTCATTCCTTCCTGTCCTTCCATTTCGACTAAGGCGTATTCGCCCGGCGTGAGGGCTTCAGTGGGTGTGAGTTTGAGCCATCCGCCGGCGACGCGGGTGATGGTAGTTTTGACGAGGTGTTGCTCCTCGCTGACTTTGCCCGTTACTTGGCGCTTGACGTTGCCGAGGATGCGCTTGCTGCCTTTGACTTCGGTGCGGATGATGCGGAAACGGTTGAATGGGACGATGGCTTGTTCGGGTTGCTGGGGCTGCTGTGGTTGTTGTGGCTGCTGGCGGGAATCGGAGTGAGCCGCGGATTGCTGAGGCTGTTCGGCATGTTCGGGGGAATCGTCGATGTTGATGTAGAGGGAAGGTACGTCGACGTGGGCCTGTATTTTGGCGTGGGCGCCATCGAGTTCGATGGCCTGTTTTTGTCCGGCGATGGGATTGACGGCTCCGCGGAAAATGTTGCCCTTGGTGTCGCGATTGATGTCGCCGGCGGTTTGCTGGACTTCGACGAGTTGCGGCTCCCCTTGAAAGTTATCGAGTAGAAAGACGCCGGAATTTTCGGGGAGGCGAAGTCCGGGAGCGACTTGCGGGAGGAGGGCCTCCTGGCGGCGGTTTTCTTCCTCGAGTTCCTTGTCGAGCTGTACGGCTTCGGGGACGGAGACGTTGGCGGCGCGGTCCTTTTCATATTTCTCGGTGGCGGGCCAGTCGACGAGAGAGTTGGGGAGCTCCTCCCAATCTTCGCGCTCGGAGCTGTAGTAGCGAACGCGATCGCCTTTCACTTCATACTTGTCGACGAGTTGGTAGGAACCGTCCTTGAGGATGAGGCGGTGGACGGTGCTATTTTGCGCGGGGGCGAATGTGGGGATGGAGAGCAGGAGGGCGACGAGCGCCAGCGGCAGAGCTAGCGATGAGGGACGGTTGGGAAGGATTCGCAGCATGTTGCTCCCTCTCATTATTAACTTGTTGGACCGGGGGAGTCGAATTGATGGGCGGTATTTGGGAAAGTCAAAGTCGCCACTCGGTCGAGTGCGCTCTGCGCCGCAGGAAACCCGAGGTCGAAATCCCCATTCTAATCTCGCCAAAAACGCGGGAATAGAATGGGCCACTCCATTGTTTGCAGGCTTTAAGGGGTCCACCTGATCAACAGTGAGGCGGTGGTTGTAGTATGCTGATGCACGAATACGCCACCGCACGAGAAAATGAAACGTAATTTCCTTCCCATAAACCTGTGCTTCTTACTGTGCATCGCAGCCGCAGTGGGCCAATCGGGCCCGGCGTCGGGCGGCGCTGTCGCCGGAGGTAGCTCTTCGCAGGGGGATCAGCCGGTTTCGTATGCGTCGGTGACTCAGCTGAACGGATTGCTGGGGCAACTGGAGACGACGTCGAAGGCCACGCAGGCGGATCTGGTGAAGCTGCGGATCGAGCGCTGGAAGACCGACAATTCGTATAAGAAGCAGGCGCTGGGAAATGTGGATTCGGTCCAGAGGAATTTGCAGGGTGCGCTGCCGGAGATGATCGCGAAGCTGCGGACGGCGCCGGAGGATCTGCCGGCGACCTTCAAGCTCTATCGCAATCTTGACGCTCTTTATGACGTGCTGGGCGGCGTGGTCGAGGGGGCGGGAGCGTTTGGATCGAAAGACGATCTGCAAGCGCTGTCGAACGATCTGAGTTCGTTTGAGGGGACACGCAAGCAGCTAGCGGAGCGGCTCGAGAATCTTTCGTCGGCGAAAGAGGCGGAGATCGTGCGGCTGCGAACGGATCTGAAGACGGCGCAGGCTGCTACGGCGGAGCCTCCGAAGAAGATTGTGGTGGATGATACGGAGCCGCCGAAGAAGCCTCCAGTGAAGAAGAAGCCGGTTGCCAAACCTAAGCCGACAACACCACCGCCTGCGGGACAGGCGCAGACTCCGGCGAATCCGCAGTAGTTTTCCGAGGTATCAGCTCTGTTAAAGTCAAATCCCCCCTGTCGCGAAGACGCGACAAGAGTGGGGCACCCTCGCCGCTGATTGTATCTGGCTGTGCGCGAATCTGATAATCTTCCGAGCGCATCTACATTGCACGTCGTATGAATTTTCATGATCACATCCCCGCAGTTGTAGCTGGTTTCGTCATCCTCTGGGCGATTCTGCTGGATGCGTTTGAGACGGTGGTGCTGCCGCGGCGAGTTTTGCGGAATTTTAAGCTGACCGCATATTTTTACCGGCGGACGTGGATTCCATGGCGGCGTATCGCCAGCAAAATTAAGAAGACCTCGCGGCAGCAGAATTTCCTGGGATACTTCGGGCCGCTGTCGTTGATCTTGCTGTTGGGATTCTGGGCGGCGGGGCTGATTTTTGGATTTGCGCTGATCCAGTTCGGCATCGGTGGGCACGAACAGCTCAACCGAGAACCGCTGACGTTTGGCAAGATCATCTATCACAGCGGAGAGACGTTTTTCACGCTTGGATATGGCGACATTGTGCCGACGTCGGGTCCGGCGCGGGCGCTGTCGGTAATCGAAGCGGGGATGGGCTTTGCTTTTCTGGGCGTAGTAATCGGGTACATCCCGGTTGTGTATTCGTCTTTCTCGAGGAGAGAGATTCAGATTTCGATGCTGGATGCGCGGGCCGGGTCGCCCCCATCGGCGGCAGAGTTGCTGTTGCGGCTGGCAGGGAGATCGGAAGATCCGGGAATGGATCAGAAAGTTTTGGATGACGTTCTGCGCGACTGGGAGCGGTGGGCGGCGGAGTTGCTGGAGTCGCAGATCTCGTACCCGGTGCTGTCGTTTTTCCGGTCGCAGCACAGCAACCAGTCGTGGCTGGCGGCGCTGACCACGATGCTCGATGTGACCTCGCTGGTGTTGACGGGGATTCAGGGAGTGCATCCGGGGCAGGCGAAGTTGACGTTTGCCATGGCGCGGCATGCGGCGGTGGATTTGGCGCAGGTGGTGAATGCGAGACATGATCCAACGGCGCCGGAACGTTTATCGGACGCGGATTTTGAAACGCTGCGGGCAACTCTAGAGGTGGCGGACTTGCGGCTGCGAAGCGACGAGTATGGGCGCGAGAAGCTGGCAAAGTTGCGATCGATGTATGAACCGTATGTGCACGCGACCGGACGGAATTTGCTGTTAACGCTGCCGGCGTGGATGCACGTGGAGAAGACGCGGGATAACTGGCAGGCCGGGCCTTGGGATCGAGTGATCCAGGCGCGGGGCTTGGCAATTCTTGGGCAGAAGCAGAGGATTCCAGTTGCGGGCTCGGTGATTGGGGACGATCATTTCTAGGTAGCCGTGGATAGAGCAGGTGCGACGTTGCCAGCAACATCTCTACGACCGTAACATCCTTCGTTCTGACATTGTGAATCCATGAGACATACGGGCGAGAACGTGGTGCGGATCGAGGCGGAGGCGCTACGGGCACTCGCGGATCGCATTGCGGGTCCGATGGCAGCGGCCTTTCAGCGGGCGGTCGATCTGATGTTTTGCTGCGCGGGACGGGTGGTGGTGACCGGGATGGGGAAGAGCGGACTGATCGCGCGGAAGATTGCGGCGACGCTGAGCTCGACGGGGACTCCGGCGCTGTATCTGCATCCGGTAGAAGCGCTGCACGGGGATTTGGGGATGGTCGTGCGCGGGGATGTTGTGCTGGCGCTGTCGGCTTCCGGGGAGACGGAAGAGATCCTTGCGTTGCTGGCGACGATCAAGAGACTGCGGGTGCCGCTGATTTCTATGACTGGGGATGAGATTTGCGGGATGGGTAATCGGTCCCTCGACTTCGGTCAGGATCGTCGAGGCGAGAACGAGGATTCCCACCCATCGAACGCAGCAATGAGTGGGGTAGCTGCTTCACAGAATCAAAGGCAAAATCCCCACCCTGTCTCGCCAAAATCGCGAGACAAGGGTGGAGCACCCTCGTCGATTTCTACTTTGGCGGCGGCGGCAGAAGTTGCCCTGGACTGTTCGGTGGCGCAGGAAGCTTGTTCTCTGGGACTGGCGCCGACGGCTTCGACTACAACGATGCTGGCGTTGGGAGACGCGCTGGCCGTGACGTTGAGTGAGCGGCGGGGATTCAAGGAAGAGGATTTTGCCAACCTGCATCCCGGAGGAAAGTTGGGAAAACGGCTGGCGCGGGTGGAATCGCTGATGCACTCCGGGGATGCGTTGCCCTGTGTTGGCCGGGTGACGAAGATGCCAGATGTTATTTACGAAATGTCGCGCAAGAAATTGGGAGTGACTGCCGTGGTGGATGGCGAGAAGTTGGTCGGGATTATCAGCGATGGGGATTTGCGGCGGTTGCTCGAGAAGCGCGGCAAAGATGTAATGGACCTTACGGCGGGCGAGGCGATGACGTCGAGTCCGAAGACAATTGCTGCTTCCGAGTTTGCGGCGACGGCTTTGGCTTTGATGGAAGAGAAGAAGATTACTTCGCTGATGGTGGTGGATTCGGTCGGGAAGCTGGAAGGCATTGTGCATCTGCACGATTTGTGGACCACGGAACTCGTGTAGAGCATTGAGTAATTGTGTAATTTGGTAATTGTGCAATTAACCCGGGTTGGCGGTGGGTCGTTAATTTCACAATTACTCAATTACCAAATTACTCAATCGAGAGATTCTATGTATCACTACGATCCGAATACCGCGTTGGAAGAATTGACTGAAGATGCCACGCTGCCCAACCCTGTGCATGTACGGGACATGATTCTGCGCAAACATCCGTCGACGGAGAAGGCGTTGGAATTGAACCGGCTGTTTTTGGAGTATCAGAAGTTTTTTGGGGAAGCGCAGAAGTTGGGGAAAGAGATTCTGAAACAACTGGTTGCGTAAGTACTCGGTACTCAGTGCCGAGCGGCCCGTTCCGAAACAGGAGAACCACGAAGGGCACGAAGGTTCACCAAGGTAAACCGCGCTTCGCGCGGCGGACAGCCGAGGGCGGCTGTCCCCACAAAAATCTTTCCATCCTCATCATTTACAATCACGAATTCCACTTTTTTTCGGGAACTCAACTATGCATCGTTGGTCTGAAAGCTTTATTCCTACATTGCGTGAGGCGCCTGCTGATGCAGAAGTGGCTTCGCATAAATTTCTGGTGCGGGCCGGGTATATCCGGCAGCTTGCGGCGGGGATTTATTCCTACCTTTTTCTGGGGAACCGGTCGTTTAACAAGATCATGGGCATCGTGCGCGAGGAGATGGACAAGATCGGCCAGGAATTTTATTTGCCGGCGCTGCATCCGCGGGAGCTTTGGGAGGCGAGCGGGCGCGCTGCGTTGATGGGCGAGAATCTTTTTCGGCTCAAAGATCGCAAGGGTACGGAGATGGTGCTGGGCATGACGGAAGAAGAGGTGATGACTTCCATCGCGTTGAAGGATCTGCGGAGTTACAAGCAGCTGCCGCAGATCTGGTATCAGATTGCGCCGAAGTTTCGCGACGAACCGCGGCCGAGGTCGGGGCTGCTACGGGTGCGGCAGTTCATGATGAAGGACTCGTATTCGTTCGACATTGATGCAGCGGGGCTCGATGTTTCTTACAAGAAGCATTACGAGGCGTATTGCCGGATTTTTGACCGGTGTGGATTGAAGTACATGGTGGTGGAGGCGGACTCGGGGGCGATGGGCGGGAAGGAGTCGCACGAGTTCATGGTGAGGACTCCGGCGGGAGAAGATCAGATTGTGAGCTGCGACGGATGTAATTACGCGGCGAACATGGAGAAGGCAACGTCGAAGCTGGAGACGTGGGGAGATCTTGCGCCCGAGGGCGATGGGAAGCCTCTGGAAGTGCATACGCCCGGGCAGAAGACGATTGAAGATGTAGCGAAGTTTCTGGGCGTGTCTCCGAAGAACAAGATCAAGACTCTGGCCTACATGGCGGAAGAGAAGGATGAGAAGACGGGAAAGACCCGGCTGCGCGGAATTGTGGTGCTGATGCGCGGGGATCATCAGCTGAATGAGGCAAAGCTGAATGGCGCGGTGGGCGGGACGACGCGTCCGATGGAAGAGAGCGAGATCAAGGCGCTGTTCAAGTCCCCGGCGGGATATCTGGGTCCGGTGGGAATTGAGTGGGCGCGTGATCGCAAGAAGGATGCCGACAAGGCAGTTCTGTTTGTCGACAAAGCGCTCGAAGGCCGCGTGAACCTGATTGGCGGGGCGAATAAAGAGGACTACCACCTGAAGAACATCACGCCGGGGAAGGATTTTCATCCCACGGCATACCTGGATCTGCGGGCGGTGACGGCAGGAGAGGCTTGTCCGAATTGCGGGAAGGCGCTGCGAATTGATACAGCAGTCGAGGTCGGGCACATCTTCAAGCTGGGCTACCGCTATTCGGAGTCGATGGGAGCGCGCGTGCTCGACAAGAATGGCAAAGAAGTGATGCCGATCATGGGGTGCTACGGGATTGGGATTGAACGCATTCTGACGGCCGCGGTGGAGCAGAGTAATGATGAGAACGGATTCTGGCTGCCGGCGTCGATTGCTCCGTTTGAAATCGTGGTGGCTCCGGTCAATGTGAAGGATGAGACGGTGAAGACCGCAGCGGAGGACATTGCGAAAAGGTTGGAGGCGGCCGGATTTGACGTCATTTTGGACGACCGGGACGAGCGGCCAGGGGTGAAGTTCAAGGATGCCGATCTGGTCGGCATCCCATTTCGGGTTACCGTTGGAAAGAAAGTTACCGAAGGTACTGTGGAAGTCGTTTTGCGTTCGACTCGCGAAGTACGCGATGTTACGATTTCCGCGGTCGTCGAATATTTTCAGGGAGTGCTCGGCCGGGCGGGATGAAGGGAATCCATGTCCGGCGGGGCGGATTGCAGGACATGGGAACATTCAAAGCACTTTTCGGGTTTCTGGCGATCGTTGCCGCCATCTACGCCGGATTTCAGATCATTCCGCCGGAGATGACGAACTATTCTTTTCAGGACGACCTGAAGAATATCGCGATGGTGGGCGGATCGAATCCGCATGAAAGCGATCAGCAGCTGCAGGACGCGGTGATCAAGAAGGCCGCGGAGCACATGATTACTCTGACGCCGGAGCAGGTGACGGTGCAGAGGATTGGAACGCCGGGCTTGCCGGCAGTTTATGTCTCGGCGGACTACAGCGTGCCGGTCAGCCTACCGGGATATTCATTCACATTGCACTTCACTCCATCGAGCGGGAACCGGGGCACATAGTCTCGGTTCGTAGTAATTTTTTCCAAAACAAAAAATAAGTATGCAGTTTCGCGGCGCGAGGAATTCGCGCTTGCGGAAGTGTGTTGTCATTTTTCGGTGCGAGACGATCGTCGCGAAAGGGAAGTGCACGAGGCGTCACTGTTCCATGACGTTCGTAACCTTGTTTAGGGGTTACGAGGGCCCTAACATCGCCGTGGGAAAGCAGGCTTTTTTGCGCGAAAAAGTCCGAGTGGAGGCGGTATGGAGATGAAGGTCCGGGCACTCCTGAGTTCAGTGGTGGTGTTGATCATGGTATCGCTGGTGGGTTGCGGTCACTACAACTGCAGCAGTGGCGCACAGTTTGGGAATTCGACCTGCACGTCTTCGGGAAGCACGAGCTTGTCCGGAGGAGGCGGCGGGACGACGAGTGCGGCATCAGCGTTTGCGTTTGCAGTGGACGAAGTCGGAACGATGGACGGCTACACCTTGACCAGTGGCGGAACCTCTCCAAGTTTCGGACCAACTGCGAGCTACACCGCGCCTACGATCCCGTCCGGTATCGAGGGATCGGGGATGGTCGTAGCGCAGAGTCAATATTTGTACAGCGATTTTGAGGGGACGGGACAGATCTACGGGTGGACAGTGGGGAGCGGCGGCGGTCTCACGGCGATAAGCGGCAGCCCGTTCAGTGCCGGTTACCTTATCGGTAGTCCGTCGGGCGGGCTTTGGAGCATGATCACCAACCCTGCGGGCACGTTGTTGTTTGTATTGAATACAAGTGGGATGTCGGTTGAGGTATATCAGATTGGGAGCGGAGGTGCGTTGACCCAGGTGAGCGGATCGCCGTTCTCAGTTCCGTTCTTTCCCGGGAACCTCGGGGTCGATGGGCAGGGCAAGTATCTTTACGTCACCAACTATCCGAATTCCTCGGAAGTGGCAGCGTATACGATCGGCAGCAGCGGTGCTTTAACGGCTGTCTCGGGAAGTCCGTTTGCTTATCCGATGGGTCAAGTGCAAGGAGATCCGTCCGGCAAGTATTTGATCGGAATTCAGAGCAGTAATTTTGGCGTCAGTGATATCTACGTGTTCAGCATCGCGCAGTCTGGGACGAATGCGGGAGCGATCACTCCAGTGGCAGGCTCGCCTTTTGCGACAAATTACTTGCCCTACAGTATTGCGGTCCAACCGAGTGCCAACGGCGTCCTGATCTACAGCTTCAGCATCAACGCGACTTCGACCGGTTACAACCCGATCGAGGGCTACGCGTTGAATACGTCGAACGGTTCGTTGAGTGCGTTAAGCGGATCGCCGTTTAGCGGGATATCGAGCGGGTTCTGGGGACAGTTTGACCAGAGTGGGCAGTTCCTGTTTGTCTTCGGGGACGTCAGCAACGGTACCGCTAATACGGCGTATCTCGGTGCGCTGAGTGTGGGTTCCGGTGGCCTGCTTACGCAGCCGACGACACAGCTCGATTTGGCAACACTTGGGTTCTGGACGGTGACGGATCCGAAATAGTGATTTTGCTGAGCGGGATAAACGGTCCACTTAAAAAAGGCTGAGGTGTTGCGGAACCAAACTTGAGACTCGCATGTCCTGCGGGTCTCTTTTCGTTTGTGGGGGTGGGGTTACAATAAGTAAACCCCTACCATTTGGTTCAAACGGCATCGAAGTGTCGGCGCCAGATGGAACTTGGGGATTGTTCCGGCGAGTGAAAGAGCAGCGTGCAAACCTTTTTGTGCGTCCTTACGTCTCACAAAACAGGCGAGGGCGTCAGCGATTTGAACCGTTAAGACCACCAAGAGCGCCCAAACTGTGACCATCAAGATCAAAATCCCGAAAGGGAGCGAGGAAAAGTCGGGCAAGGGACTGCGCGGATTGCCGCGGGATCCCGTGCTGCGCGCGGCGCTGGTCGTGTTTCTGATCCTGGCGGTGTCGTTTACGGTCCTGTTTTCCTACTTCTATATCAAGTACGACCGGATCATCGAAAAGCGGTTTCGGACGCCGGTATTCGCGAACTCGGCGAAGATCTATGCGCTGCCGCGGGTGGTGAGAGACGGAGAGAAGATCGATGCGCGGGAGATTGCACTCGATCTGCGGCGCGCCGGGTACTCGGAGCAGGAGGGGCAATCGAAGCTCGGGAGCTTCCATATAGGAAAGGGCGGAATCGAGATTACGCCGGGACCGGAGTCCTACCACAGCCCGGAGCCGGCACAGATCAGTTTTGAGGGCGGGCAGATCAGCCACATCACGAGCCGGGGGAACGAGCTTTCGGCCTACGAACTTGAGCCGCAGCTGGTAACGGCGCTGTTCGACGCAGAGCAGCGGTCGAAGCGCGAGGTCGTGAAGTACAACGAGATCCCTACGGTGATGGTGCAGGCGGTGCTGGCGATCGAAGACCGAAGATTTTTCGAGCACAGCGGAGTGAACTTCCTGCGGACGTTTGAAGCGTTGTGGGAAGACGTGCTGCGGCAGAGGCGGGCGCAGGGTGGATCGACGTTGACGCAACAGCTTGCACGCGGGTTCTTTCTGACTCCGGAGAAGTCGATCAAGCGCAAGCTGACGGAGATGATCATTGCTGAAGAGCTGGAGCAGAAATTCAGCAAGCAGCAGATCTTCGAGTTCTACGCGAACTGGGTGCCACTGGGCCAGCGCGGATCGTTCGCCATCAGCGGGCTGGCCGAGGCGTCGCAATCTTACTTCAACCGCGATCTGAAGGACATTACGCTGCCGGAAGCGGCGATGCTGGCGGGAATCATTCAGAGGCCGAGCTGGCTGTCTCCGTACCGGCATCCGGAACGCGCTCTGGAACGGCGCAACCTGGTGCTGGACGCGATGGTCGAGACGCATGCGATCACGCGCGAGCAGGCGGACAAAGCGAAAGCAGTGCCGCTGAAGCTGGCGCCTCCGAATGTGGAGGCGAGTGACGCGCCTTATTTCGTGGACATGGTGCGGGACACGCTAGTGACCAAGTTCAACGAGAACGAGTTGAATGATTCGTCGTACCGGATTTATACGACGCTGGATCCGGACTTGCAGAAGGCAGCGGCACAGGCGGTGGAGAGCGGCATCAAGCTGGTCGATGACCAGGTCAAGAAGATGCGGACGAAGAAGGTGAAGGTCGGCAAGAAGTACGAAATCAAGGTCGAGCAAGGCCCACAGGCGCAGGTGGCCGTGGTCGTGCTTGATCCGCACACTGGAGCGGTCCTAGCCCTGGTGGGCGGACGCGATTACGGATGGAGCCAGCTGAATCACGCCAACGCGAAGCGGCCCACGGGATCGATCTTTAAGCCGTTTGTGTACGCGGCGGCGATGAATACAGCGCTCGACGGTTCGCAGACGGTGATTACGCCGGCGTCAGTCGTGACCGATGCGCCGACCAGCTTTGCGTACGGAGATCAGATTTACGAGCCGCGCAATTACAAAGAGGAATATCACGGAGACGTGACGCTCCGGTATGCGCTGGCGATGTCGCTGAATAATGCGACGGTGAAGGTCGCAGAGGAAGTAGGGTACGACAAGGTAGCCGACCTGGCGAAGTCGGCGGGGATCGTATCGGTGAAGGCGACGCCGGCAATGGCGCTGGGCTCGTACGATGCGTCGCCGCTGGATATGGCAGGCGCGTATACCTCGTTTTCGAACGACGGCGAGCGGTTGTCTCCGATTCTGCTGCGGTCAGTGCGCAACGGCAAAGGCGACGTGGTCGCGAATTACAACACGGACCGGCGGCAGGTGCTTGATCCGCGGATTGCCTACGTTATGACGAACATGATGGAAGGCGTCATCAATAACGGACTTGGCTATACGGCGGTTCGGCTGCGAGGTTTTACTCCCCCCGCGGCGGGAAAGACAGGGAGCTCGCACGACGGCTGGTTTGCGGGATACACGTCGAACCTGTTGTGTATTGTCTGGGTGGGATACGACGACTACAGCGATCTGCGACTGAGCGGGGCGCAGACGGCGGCGCCGATCTGGACGGAGTTCATGAAGAAGGCGGCGGCGCTCCCGCAGTATTCAGATATGCGCGAATTCTCCCAGCCCACGGGCGTTGTGGATGTGCAACTGGACAAAGCGACCAACCGGCTGGCGACTCCAACCTGCCCGGATGACTATGTTTCAGCTTTCGTGGCGGGGACGGAACCTCGCGATACCTGCGATGAGCAGGCCGGGATGAAAGGCTTCTTTTCGCGAATCTTCGGGGGCGGGGATAAGGCGGCGATGCCCCAAGCCCAGCCGCAGGCAGCAATTACGGAAGATCCGAATAACCCTCAAGATCAGAAGAAAAAGAAGGGGTTCTTTGGGAAAATCGCCGGTATCTTCAAGGACGACAATAAGAACTCGGCTCCGGCAGCTAAGCCTCCGGATAATACGCAGCCGGCTGCACCCCACTAACCACTTCGGTCAGGGGCCGGAACGCCCGTTTAAACCCGGCTGGACCGAAGACTCCAAAGCTTAGGACCCTACAGCAAAATTATCGCCAGGCGGGCAAAACTGTGGCAGAATAGGCGCAACAAGCTGGGGGTGGCCTATGTCGTCCTGCCCGAGAGTTTGGTTGGTTCCTGCCGCGCTTTTCACCTTTTGCCTCTGTGCCTTTGCAAGTTCCTCACGGGCGCAGGTGGCGTACTCCGAACAAGTTCAGATTAAACCGCCGCTGCTGCGAATGACGGATCCGCCACCTGCGGATGCGACTTCCGCTGACCTGCAAGCGCGAGCCGATCAACTGCGTGCGGAGAAGCTTTATCTCGATGCGCTGGATTACTATCACGCCGCGCTGACCAAAGAGCCGCACTCGGCTGGATTGCTGAACAAGATTGGGATCACAGAGTTGATGATGCAGCGTTACCGCGAAGCCAAGAAAACTTTTGAGCAATCGATCAAGGCCGACAGAATGTTTGCGGACGCGTACAACAATCTTGGGGTCGTCTATTACGAAGAGCGGAAGTACTCAGCGGCAGTGAAGGAGTACCGTCACGCGATTCTGGTCGATACGAATTCCGCTTCGTTCTACAGCAACCTGGGGGCAGCACTGTTTGCGAAGAGAGAGTTTGAGCCGGCAGTGGTGGCGTATCAGAAGGCAGTGGAACTGGATCCGGATGTGTTTGAGCGAACCTCTCGCGGCGGCGTGCAGGCGCAGCTTCCTAGCCCGGAAGATCGCGCGCGTTATGACTACACGGTCGCGAAGCTATACGCCAAGATGGGATTTTCGGACCGGTCGCTGGAGTATTTGAGGAAGGCGCTGGAAGAAGGATACAAGGATTTCAAGAACGTCTATAAAGACACTGAGTTCGCCGAAGTGCGCAAAGACAAGCGCTTTACGGAGCTCGTGGCGACTAAGTATCCGGCACTGCCGGAGTAGAAAGACAAAACCTTTCACCACAGAGGACACAGAGGCTCACAGGGGAAACCTTGCGAGCCTCTTTCTATTTTCTATTTCCGCTTCGGAAAAGGTTTTACATAGCTTTACAAAATTAGACGGAACTAATTGGGGTTCGGGTGTTTAATTTCCTCACATACTCCTGAAAACAACAGGGTGAGTAAGGAGAAACGGTAGCCCATCGGATGCTGACCCGAGCACGCCCCAAGCAAGCATCCGGTGGGTTTTTTGTTTTAGCTGCTAGCTTCTAGCCTCTGCTGCTAGCCACTAGCTAAGAACTCTTTTCGGGCTTCGTTCTCCTATATAAGCTTCCACAATTTTCTTCCACTTGCCTTGAGCTTTCAGGATGTACTCGACGGCGTCGCGGAGGGCTCCATCGCCGCCGGAGTTCGGTGTGATGTAGTGCGCTTCTTTCTTTACTTCGGCGCGGGCGTTCTTGACGGCGATGGCGAGTCCAGCTGCTCGCATCGCGGGTAGGTCGATGATGTCGTCGCCGACGAAGGCGGCTTCTTCCGGCTTGAGTCCTGCGTCTTTTAAAACTTCTTCGAAGGCGGTGCGTTTGTCGTGAATGCCTTGGCGAACGAACTCGAGTTTCAGATCGCGAGCGCGCAGGGCGACGGTTTCGGAGATACGCTTGGTAATGAGTCCTGTCTTGATACCGGCGAGGCGGGCAAGGGAGATTGAGGTGCCGTCGTGGGCGTGGAAACCTTTGGCCTCGATGAGGGACTGGCTTTGGAGTCCGAATCCTCCTTGGCCGCCATGTTCGGCGGCTTGATCTTTTTCTGCTTGTCCGAGCGCGCTCTGCTGGGCACCAGCCGGAGCAGGGAAGATAAAGAGCTTGCCATCGGTGAGAACTCCGTCGACGTCGAAGAGCAGGAGTTTGATTTTGCGGGCGCGTGCTTGCGGGGAGAGTTTCGGCATCGGCGAAATTTTAGCAGGCGAGGTCGGCGACGAAGCTGGTTCGCGCAGGGTTGGTGGCAACGGCGAAGGGGCTGAGGTCAGCGAGTGTAATAGAGATTTTGCAACAGTTACGGCGGTTTGGACTGCTACACCAGGCGGAACACCCCGTGCGGGCCTAGCTCTATTCTAACCGAGCAGTAGGAATGGCTCCAGGCTAGAGACACATCGCCTCGCAAGTCTTGAAGGCACGACGCTATAGCGCGACCTAGCGATGTTATAATCCGCGCTGAATCGTGCGGGCTGAACCATTTTCCCTTACCCCCGCTATAAGGGATTTGTGAATCGCAATCGTTTTCCGCAGTTCCTTGCGGTCGCAATTGTCGCGTATGTGTCCATGCTTCCGGGATGCGGTTCTTCCTCATCCACGAAAACGACCCCGCCAATCACTGTCACGATCTCTTCGAAATCGCAAAGCGTCTTTGGCGGCCAGAGCACAACCGTGAGCGCTGCCACGAACGATCCCAAGGGCGTAACCTGGAGCCTCACGGGCCCCGGTTCGCTGAGCGGCGCCACGGCGACGACCGTTACCTACAATTCACCAGGAACGATCTCGACGGCTCAGACTGCAACCGTTACAGCTGCCTCGGTAAGCGACGCCGTGACAGTAGAATCGATTACCATCACCATCGCGCCGACGATCTCCGTAGGAGTCGCGGCGGCCTCGCCGAATCTGGTGCCGAGCGGGTCTACCACTCTCACCGCCACAACCAACGACACAAAAGGCGTGACCTGGACCCTGAGTGGTTCCGGATCGCTAAGCGACGCCACGGCAACCACTGCAGCTTACACGGCCCCAAGCAGCGCATCGAGCGCTATCAGTGAAACTGTTACCGCCACGTCGGTGAGCGATACAACCAAGTCCGCCTCGGTAACCATCAAGGTGTCGGCTTCCCTGACCATCACGACAAATCTCCCAGCCGCAACCTTCACCTTGCCGTACATGGGAACGGTGCAGGCCGCTGGAGGCGTTCCTCCATACACGATAACTCTCGCCGGGACGCTCCCAACGGGCTTGACTTTCAGTAACGGAGTCGTCTCAGGAACTCCGGCGTACCCCGGTAATAACGGCGGCTCATTCTCTTTTACGGTCACCGATTCAGCGGCGCCGCCGGAAACCGCACAGACCAGTGTCCAGTCCCTTCATGTGAACCTGCCAACATCTTTGACGATACTTACCAGTTCACTTCCGAACGGAGAAGTTGGCGCTTCGTATAGCCAGAATCTCAATGTGACCGGCGGAACCCCTCCCTACTCTTTCTCCATCTCTGCGGGCACTCCACCGCCCAACCTTGGCGTGACGAACGTTTCCATAGCAGGCACGCCGACCACGACGGGAACCTACAGCTTCACTGTCAAAGTTACTGATTTCGCCATTCCTCCAAACAATGCGACCACGAATCTAAGCATCACCATACTGCCTCCGGTTACGATCACGACAACGACCCTGCCCGGCGGCACCGTCGGCACTGTTTATGCACAAACTGTCCAGGCAACGGGCGGTATGCCGCCATACGGTTTTTCCGCATCGTCATCCTTGCCAAGTGGTTTCAACATCAACTCATCCAGCGGCGCGATCGCAGGTGTTCCAGCGGCATCTGGGATTTCCAACTTCACCGTGTCAGTTGGCGACTCTCTGGGCGGAGCCGCTACGTCGAGCTTGAGCATCACTATTGCCGCGGCGAATTGTCCGAACAACTCGAATTTCCAGGGCAACTACGCATATCAGTTCACCGGACCGGACATACCCGAGACGGGCGCCAATGTAACCGGAGAAGTTGTGGGAAGCTTCATCGCGGACGGGTCGGGAAACATGTCGCAGGGGTATCTCGACTATGGCGGCGACACCGAGACCGGCTTGACCGGTACGTACTGCATCGGAGCGAACAATGTTGGCACCCTCATCTTTCCTCTGACGGACCTCCCCACTACGTTTCTCTTTACGCTTGACTCCAGCGGAAACGCAAACGTAATCCGATATGAGAATGCCCCGCCTGCGTCATTCGCTCCCACCTACTCTGGAATACTGTTGAAGCAGGACACCACCGCCTTCAGCGCCGCAAAACTCGAAGGCAACTACACCTTCGGTCTTGTCGGGGGCAACACTTCCGCTGGTCCGGCGATTGAACAGCTGCAAGCCGGTACATTTTCCTCCAACGGTACCGGCGATCTGACCGGCGAATTTGACACGAACGGAATCGGCGGCCCGATAAACACCACATTCACTGCGAGCGATTTCGCCGTCGCTCCATTCGGCCGTGGCACAGCGACCCTGAACGAACCCGGCGGCGGAACCGTGAACTTGATTTTCTATGTCGTAAACAGTTCGCGGTTGCTCGCGCTTGCGCAGACTAATGCAGCTTCCGAGACAGTGGTATTGACCGGGCCGGTCGTGCAGACTTCCGGAGGCCCATTCACCACTGGCTCGCTGAATGGTGCAAGCGTGATCGGACTGCAGGCGAACGACGTAGGAAACGGCTACTTCAACTTGTCGCTCGCAGAGGTCGGCCTGATCACGTGGGACGGCGCCGGAAACTTTGTCCTTACTGCTGACCAGAACAGCGGCGGTACTCTGAGCACTTCAAGCTACTCGGGAACTTACAGTGTAGCCTCCGACGGAAGAGTCTCCTTGACGGTCCTCGGGTACTCCGCAACTCCGGTCTTTTATATGACCGCACTCAATCAGGCATTTTTTGTTGGAACTGAGACCAACGCTGAAACCAGCTACGGTCAAATATTGGCGCAATCCGGCGGGCCGTTCAGCAACGCAACTTTCTCCGGCGCCTACCTGGGCCTGAACTGGCCCGTGGTGAACCAGAATATCGACTTTGACCTAGACGACTTCACGGCAGATGGGGCGGGCAATCTCTCTGGGACGGCTTACGCGTATGACTATACAAACGGGCCGTCATCTTCCGCCGTTACTGCAACCTACAGCGTCTCATCATCCGGACGAGGAGTCGTCATGCAGAGCGGCAGCCCGAGCAGCATTTTCTATGTGGTGTCGCCAACCCAGGTGCTCCTGATTCCGTCAACGGGCAACGCCCCCCAAGTGACGAACCTGTCGCATCCGTAAAGCAATTCGAGCATTCGCGCTCACCCGGTTGCTTGACATTCACTTTTTTCCCGCCTTGTTGGATTTGTCTAGGGAAAATAAGTAGTGCGCCGCTCGGATGGATTCCGGCACCGATTGGAGATAAAAGGATTCGGCCTCGACATTTTTTCTGAGTTGCGTCTACATTCCTCGACGGTCAAGTTCCTCACCACCGGAAGGTCGCACGCTGTTGTTAACAGCGATTTCACTCATTTGAGGAAACCGGCCAAAGGGTGAATGAGTGAAATGGGGATAGTTCCATCAAAAAACTCGATATGCCGTCCAGGAGGAACGGAGAATATGGCGATTCGTGGAAGGGAATCCTGTAAACGACGGAGTCGTATTTTGGATTCGTGCGGTTGCCTATGATCTCGCCATGAAGATTCTCAGCAATACGCCTGCTGGCGATGTTTTGTATGGCCACCGGATAGATGAAACTCCCTTTGCCGAGAGTTGCGTGTCCCCACTCAACAAGTGCGGCCACGACTTCCCCGCCAAAACCCTGTCTGTGCGCGCTTTCCTTGAGCCAAAGGCCGAGTTCGGGCGAAACAGAATCCGCATCTTCAAACGAGGCCATGCCAAGGCATTCCCTGTTATCCAGCCGACGGATGACGAAAGAAAACTTGTTTGGTTCTGGAGCTTGCACTCTCTTCTCGCATCGCGTCACGTACTCGCTCCAGGATGGCGGCTCCCATGGCATGAATTTGGCGATGGCGGGCGTGATGCATCCAAAAACCTCCGGTGCATCCATCATCTGGAACTGGCTGAGTTGCAATCTTGGAGACCGGATGACAATCATTGTGTCAGCCTATCAACGAGGGATGATATGTCAATCGATAGCTGGCGAAAACAGACGATTTACACTCAAGTGCCCGGCGGAAAGGGCAAAGCGAGACTCAACTGTTAGTAACAGGCGATTTCACTCATTGACACCCATCCCTTGGTAGCCGGAATCTCAATGAGTGTAATCGCGATGTTGCAACTGTTGAGGTATTTCAGTCGCGGATGGACTCTTGTGATAAGTCAATTAGGAACCCGACCAGCTTGTCCGGCGGCACTTCCCAAGCTTCTGACGAGTTCGTCCAATCGTGCTTCGAGCATGGTGAACTTGTCCTGTTCAATGCGCAGTTGCTGCTCGGCCTCGATGTCGTCCGCTTGCAGTTGCTGTTCTCTCGCGCTCCAGTCCTCGAGTTCTGATTTCGAGTGGTTGAGGATATCCCGGAGCTGCTTCTTGCAGGCTGAGGTCAACGAGTGTAGTGGCGAATGTTACAACAACTTAGCCAAAGGAAGTTCGGTCGCGGAAGAGAAAAGCGCGGAGGCTACCTCGGAACAGCGGGTTGCGAATGCCTCAAGCTCCTCAGCTGCGACTCTTGTCCCCGGAACAAAGCAGACCACGGTGGTGTAATACCCCTGCACAATGCATTTGCAGTCCTCGACGCGCAACAACTTCTCCAATAAATCAGTCTTGAAGTATCTTTGGACGTGTTCGATTGCGCTGGTTTTCAGCGTAAAGCTGGTTTGAAAAGACGGTACCTCGGAAAACTGCACGCACTCAAGAAAGCCATCGTTTTGAGTCGCCATCCTGATCCCATCCAAGTGACGTGGCCGCAGTTCAAAAATTGGCAGATTGGCATCGGCCACGACGAAAGCCGCCACGGTTTGCGCGATCGTGTCTTCTCCGTCAGGAATCTCATAATCGAATATCCACGACTGGAGGCCGTGAAGGTTGCCGCAAACCGCATTGCGTACTGTGCCTGCTTTGCGGAAGGGGTAGATGGCAAGGCGCAGGTCCGACACGTCTACCGAATAGAACCCAAATGATGCTACGGCGTCCTCGATGATTCGCCCGCGTTTGCGAAGCCTCACCGTCTCGGTCCAGAAAAGTAGACCGCCAATCAAAACGAATGCCAGAATGCTGCCACCCGTTCCTGTCAGACCGACCTTGCGCAGCAGAATCGACACGCAGACTATGAGCGCAGCGATGATTACAAACTGTCCGACGAAGGTACGTACTTCGCGCATTGCAATCCAGTCCTAGTTCTTAGGGTTCGGTCCAATTAGAAATGAGGTCGGCTGATTCTTGTTCATGACGGTCGTAACCACGGCGATGTCACACTTTGCGCCGTTTGTGCGCACTGTCAGTTGTGTCATGTGGGCCCAGGTTGATCGGCTTCCAACCTGTAATAAGTCCATCATGCTTCCGGAGCGGGCGAATGGTTGGCGAAAGGCTGGATTCGGTCTAGAATATTTGGATGCAGTCCCTTCCTGAGTCGCTAGCCTGGGCGCACCCTCTCGTGGCGGAGTGGTTTGTCGAGCGGTTTGGAACTCCGACCGAGCCGCAGGAGCAGGGCTGGCCCCACATTCTTGCGGGGCGGACCACTCTGATTTCGGCTCCTACGGGATCAGGCAAAACTCTTGCCGCTTTTCTGGCTTGCATCGACCGGCTGGTGCGCAAAGCGCTGGCCGGGCATTTGAGCGATCGCACGGAAGTTCTCTACGTTTCTCCGCTGAAGGCGCTGGGGAACGACATTCAGAAAAATCTGGAAATTCCGCTTGGGGAAATTCTTGCTCTCGCCGGAGAGCGCGGACTGCTGATGCCGGAGATTCGTACTGCGGTGCGAACCGGGGACACGCTGCAGCCCGAGCGACGGGCGATGTTGAAGCGGCCTCCACACATTTTGGTGACGACTCCGGAGTCTCTCTACATTCTGCTGACGGCCGATAAGAGTCGGGCGATTTTGCGTGATGTGGAGACGGTGATTGTCGACGAGATTCATGCGGTGGCCGATGACAAACGCGGGGCACATCTGACGCTCTCACTGGAACGGCTGGATGCGTTGACAGCAGATTCCTCGTCGCGGTCGCTCCTCGGAATGAC
Organism: uncultured Acidobacteriota bacterium; assembly: GCA_963787685.1. Classification (GTDB taxonomy): domain Bacteria; phylum Acidobacteriota; class Terriglobia; order Terriglobales; family Acidobacteriaceae; genus Sulfotelmatobacter. The sequence continues at coordinate 138,268 of CAWBED010000006.1, read as the reverse complement.
AAAGGGAAAAGTGCCGGTGAGAATTGGGTTGTCGGCGACGCAGAAGCCGATTGAGGAAGTAGCGCATTTTCTGACTGGAACAGGACGAGCGGACCCGGTGATCGTCGATATTGGGCACAAGAGGAAATTGGATCTGGCAATCGAAGTTCCGCCGATGCCATTAGGGCCAGTGGCTTCGAATGAAATGTGGGACGCGATTTACGACCGACTGGTGGAGTTGGTGGGACAACACCGGTCAACGCTGGTATTTGTGAACACTCGGAGGATGGCGGAGCGCATCGCGCATCAACTGGGCGAACGCATCGGCGAAGAAAATGTGGCGGCGCATCACGGCTCGTTGTCGCGCAAGCTGCGGCTGGCAGCGGAGAAGAAGCTGAAAGAAGGCCAGGTGCGCGTATTGGTCGCGACTGCTTCGCTGGAGTTGGGAATTGATGTGGGGACCGTCGATCTGGCAGTGCAGATTAATTCTCCGCGAGCAATTGCAGTGGCGTTACAGAGAGTGGGGCGTTCGGGACACTGGCGCGGCGCGGTGCCGAAGGGAAGATTCTTTGCGACGACACGCGATGATCTGATGGAGTGCGCAGCGCTGGTGCGCGCAATCAAGTTGGGAGATCTGGATCGGCTGATAATTCCGGAGGCTCCGCTGGATGTGTTGGCGCAGCAGATTGTGGCGGCTTGCGCCGCGGGGACTTCGGCGAGTATCGGCATCGCAAAGCCGCGTGGGCAAGACGATCTCGCGACGGATGGACAGAGCGCCAGCTCCGGTGATTCCCAGGATGATGGTTGGGATGAGGATGAAATGTTCGCGCTGGCACGGCGGGCTTATCCGTATCGGAATCTGAAGCGCGAGACGTTCAACTCCATTCTGGAAATGCTGTCGGAGGGGATTGCGGCGCGGCGTGGACGGTACGGGGCGTACATCCATCGTGACAAAGTGAATGGGAAATTGCGTGCGCGGCGTGGGGCGCGGTTGGCGGCGATCACCAGCGGTGGAGCGATCCCGGATAATTCTTTGTACACGGTGGTGGCGGAGCCGGATCAGGTTGTAGTTGGGACCGTCGATGAAGATTTTGCGGTGGAGAGCAATCGCGGCGACATCATGCTGCTGGGAAATACTTCGTGGATGATCCATCGCGTCGAGACGAATTCTGGGCGGATGCTGGTGCAAGATGCGCATGGAGCGCCCCCGAGTGTGCCGTTCTGGCGAGGCGAGGCTCCGGCGCGGACCCAGGAGTTGTCGGCGCATGTGGGCGAGTTGCGGGAGAAGATCAGCGAGATGTTGCCGCGGACTTCGCCCGTTGGATTTTCGGCGACGCAACCGGACGTGGCCGCGTGCGTCGCATGGCTCAAAGCGGAGTGCGGGCTGGATGATTCGGGGGCAGAACAGGCGATTGAATACATTTTGCAAGGGCGGGCCGTGCTGGGAGCGGTCCCCACGCAGACCACGGTGATCGCGGAGAGATTTTTTGACGAGGGCGGCGGGATGCAGTTGATTATTCACGCGCCGTTTGGGGGAAGGATCAACAAGGCGTGGGGGCTGTCGCTGCGGAAACGATTCTGTGTTGGCTTCAACTTTGAATTGCAGGCGGCGGCTACGGATAACGGATTGAATATCGCCCTGGCGGAGCAGCATAGCTTTCCGTTGGGCGATGTTTTTCATTTTTTGCAGGCGGACACGGTGCAGCCAATACTGGAGCAGGCGGCGCTGGATTCTCCGATCTTTGGGACGCGCTGGCGATGGGATGCGAACCGGGCGCTGGCGCTGCTGCGATTTCAGAATGGTAAGAAAGTACCGCCGCAAATTCAGCGGATGCGGTCGGATGATTTGCTGGCATCGGTGTTTCCGGATGCGGCGGCTTGCTTTGAAAACATCGAGGGGGAACGGAAGATTCCGGATCATCCGCTGGTGGGCGAGGTGATGAAAGATGTGCTCACTGAGGCGATGGACATCGAGGGGTTGAAGAATTTGCTGCGGGGGATGGCTTCGGGGGAGATTCGCGTGCTGGCGGTGGATACTCCGGTGCCGTCGCAGTTTTCGCATGAGATTTTGAATGCGAATCCATATGCATATCTGGATGACGCCCCGTTGGAGGAACGGCGAGCGCGTGCGGTGAACATGCGGCGGGTGCTGCCGGAGTCGGTGCTGGAGGAAGTGGGAGGACTGGATCAGGGGGCGATCGAGCAAGTTCGGGACGAGGCTTGGCCTGACGTGCGGGATGCGGATGAGTTGCACGACGTGCTGCATACGCTGGTGGCGCTGCCGGAGAGTCTCGCTGCGCTCGACCGGACGGCCGAAGGCGGCCGTCCCCACATGAATCTTGGTGAGGGACGGTGGTTGGGATACTTCGAACGATTAGTGAACCAGGGTCGGGCTGGAGTGGGTGTCGGGGCAGATGGACGCCGGTATTGGGTGGCGGCGGAGCGCAGTCGAAGTTTTCGTGCGCTGTTTCCTGCCGCTGCGTTTGAACAAGTGTTGGCTGACGTTGAGAGTGGCGAGATTTCCCGGGATGACGCGCTCCTCACGCTGGTGACGGGGTGGATGTCGCATTTAGGGCCCACTACGGCTTCGCAGCTGGGAGATGCATTGGGGCTGACTCCTTCCGACGTGGAGAAAGCTTTGCTTCGGATGGAGGCGAGCGGGACGGTTCTGCGTGGCAAATTTTCGAGCACGGTCCCCACACAAGCAGTCACGTCGGGAGAGACGGAGTGGTGTGAGCGGAGGCTGCTGGCTCGAATTCATCGGCTGACGGTGGGCATGCTGCGGAAACAGATTGAGCCCGTGACGGCCGCGCAATTCATGCGATGGCTGGCGCGCTGGCAGCATGCAGCTCCGGGATCGCAGGTTTCGGGAGAGCGCGGAACGCTGGAAGTGTTGCAGCAGCTGCAAGGATTTGAGATTCCGGCCAATGCCTGGGAGCGTCAGGTGCTGGCGCGACGGGTTGCCGATTACGATCCGAAGTGGCTGGACCAGCTTTGTTTGACTGGAGCCGTGGGATGGGGACGGTTGTCGCCACATCCGGCGACGCTGGAGTCGGGCGGCGGGGACTCGGGTGCGCCGCGGCAGAGACGCGTGATTCCGACGAGTGTCGCTCCAATTACTTTTTTTGTGCGTGAGGATGCGGATTGGATGGCCTTACGTCAACATCCGCATGTTTCGCAAAGCCGGGGAGAACCGGGACAGCCTTCGTCAGAAGACGCGCGCGGGCTCAGCCATGGGGCGCAAGGTGTTCTGGAGTTTTTGCGACAGAGAGGCGCTTCATTTTTTGCGGACATCGTGCGGGCCACCGGGAAGTTGAAGGCAGAGGTTGAGACCGCGTTGTGGGAGCTGGTTGCGGCAGGATTGGTCACAGCCGATGGCTTCGACAATCTCCGGTCGCTGATCGATCCGAAGCGGCGAGCCGGACAGGGAAGCGGCCGGACGACGCGTCCACGGCACAATGCGGGACGTTGGGCGTTGCTGCACGCGGATGTCGCGGCGGAGCGTCCGCGGGCAGTTGAGGCGGCGTGCTGGATGCTCCTGCGAAGGTATGGAATTGTGATCCGGGATCTGCTGGTGAGGGAATCGAACTTGCCGACATGGCGGGAACTGCTCATGGGATTTCGGAGGCTAGAAGATCGAGGAGAAATCCGCGGCGGGCGTTTTGTCGACGGGTTCATCGGCGAGCAGTTCGCGCTGCCAGTGGCGGTGGAGTTGGTGCGGGGCATGCGAAGTCTGCCGCTTAGCGGGGAGACTCTAACGCTGTCCGCAGCGGACCCATTGAACCTGATCGGTATCCTTGTACCGGGAGAAAGAGTGCCGGCGATTTCGGGCAGGACAGTGAGCTACCGTGATGGGGTAGCCGTCAGCGTGGAGCAGGTGGTCGCGAGTGAGGCTGTGGCGGGATAGGAGAATATTCGTCGTGGAGACCGAAGGCTGAAGCCCTGAATTTCTTGAGGCTTATGATGGCACCGCTTAAGCCGTGCTCCTGATACGAATCTCCTGCCTGATACGAATCTTCCTGAGAGATGCCGAACTGCTGGCAGGAACACCCGCCGCTGGACGAGAAAAGAAAAAAGGCCAGAAGCTTGATGAGGGGGTCCCCCAAGCTTCTGACCGGCGATCTCGGCTAGAACTTCTCGAAAGCGCTTCCCCCATCGCTTTGCCGAGCATCCGCACTTTCATCAATAGCAAGCGGCCTTCCAATCGAAAATGGAGGCCGCATTGACCCCGCAGCACTCCCTAAATATTCGGTCTGCAACGACTTAGAGCTGTTGCGAGATTTTTGCGCAGGCGGCGAAAACGATCCGGAGTGCGCGATTCGCTATCTGAATGGATAGGCTGGCTAGCCGTTCGGATATTGGAAATCCTGAAAGTGGGGAATGCAATTCTGTTCGGGCTGTGATATCAAGTTCTGCTACGGACTGGGAGACCTGATTGCGGCCTAGACTACTGGTGATTGCGGGACCTTCGAAAGACTCGACCATTCCGCTGCCCGACGGAGAAGCCACGGTTGGCCGCGACCCGACCAATGTGGTAGCGGTCACCGACCCTTCAGTTTCACGAAAACATTGTTTGCTGCGGCGGGAAGACGGCCGCTTCCAAATTAAAGATCTCGAGAGCCGCAACGGAACCATCGTAAACGGCCTCCCGGTGAAGGAGCAGTGGTTGCGTCACGGGGACGAGATCGCGACCGGCGACTCAGTGTTTTTGTTTCTCCTCGACGAAGAAGAACAGACGCCAACAGTGAGCCGCGTCGAGTTTGACGATCGCCGGCCCACGGCAGAAACCAGGGTCATCTATCCCAAGGAAGTGGTTTACTTGCAACCAGAGCGGTTGCTGCGGGAGCTACCAGCAACTTCGCAGGTGGCGCGGAATTTGAATGCGCTATTGAAGATCAGCCGGGTCGTGCATGCGATCCGCGATCTCGAGGAGTTGCAGGCCCAGTTGCTGGATTTAATTTTTGAGGTAGTGCCAGCGGGGCGTGGAGCGATTCTTTTGGCCGAGGGGCAGGGGCAGGAATTCAACTGCCTGTACGCGCGTACTCGTCAAGCCGGGCAGCCACAATTAGTGCGCGTGAGCCGTACGATCGCCCGCCAGGTGATGAAAGAGAACGTGGCGATTCTGGGAGTGGACGTGGCCGCCAGCGGCGTCCTTCGTGACGTGGAGAGCCTGGCAGCGTCGGAAGTGCGGTCGTTGTTGTGCGTACCGCTGAGCGTGTTTCAGCGGATGATTGGCTGCATCTATCTGGACAGCACGAACGCTGCGAATCGCTTTAACGAAGATCATCTGCAATTGACGGCAGCGGTGGCGGGAATCTCTGCCGTGGCTCTCGACAACGCGCGCCGGCTGCAGTGGCTGGAGCAGGAGAACCAGCGCCTGACGACGGAGATCAGGCAAGAGCAGAGCCTGGTGGGCGAGAGCGCGAAGATGAAAGAGATCTTCCAGTTCGTAGCGCGGGTATCGCCCAGCGATTCGACGGTGCTGATTGAGGGCGAAAGTGGGACGGGCAAGGAGCTGGCGGCTCGCGCGCTGCATCGGAACAGCCACCGCGCCAGTAAGCCGTTCATGGCAATCAATTGCGCGGCGATCCCGGAGACTTTGCTCGAGAGCGATCTATTCGGACACGAGCGTGGCGCGTTCACCGGAGCTGCAGCGATGAAGAAAGGGCGGCTCGAGGTCGCGGACGGCGGCGTTGTTTTTCTGGATGAGATCGGGGAGTTGGCTCCGACGCTTCAAGTCAAGTTGCTGCGGGTTTTGCAGGAGCGCGAATTTGAGCGTGTGGGCGGGACACATCCGATCAAGATCGATGTGCGCTTGATTGCGGCGACGAATCGCGATCTGGAAGGAGCCGTGAGCAAGGGAGAGTTTCGGCGCGATCTGTATTACCGACTGAATGTTGTGAAGCTGACGATGCCGTCGCTGCGAGATCGCAGAGAAGATATCCCGATGCTGACGCGGCATTTTGTGCAGAAGCATTCCAAGCGTTGCAAGGTAAAGACGAAGCCGGTATCGCGCGAAGCGATGGCTGCGCTGGTGAACTACGAATGGCCGGGAAACGTTCGCGAGTTGGAGAACGCGATTGAGCGGGCGCTGGTGATGGGAGATTCGGATATGGTGCAGCTCGAGGATTTGCCGGAATCACTGCTGGAGCAATCACCTCCGGAAGAGATTCAGGAAGGGAAATATCACGCGGGCGTGAAGGAATTGAAGAAGCAACTGATTCTAGACGCGGTGGTGCAGACGCGTGGAAATTACGTGGAGGCGGCGGGGATTCTGGGAGTGCATCCCAATTATCTTCACCGGCTGATTCGGAATTTGGGATTGAAGGAAGAGTTGAATCAGGCACTGCGTGGGAGAGGAAATCTGTCGGGCGGAGCAGCGTAATCGATCTGGCAACGGCAACTATTTGACTACCAAAAGCCCCACTTCTGGCAAAACCGGCCAGAAATGGGGCACCTTTTTCTGTACTTTTTCTAAGGTAACGGTAACTGCAGGAGGCGGGCCGGGTCTAAGTATGCGCCTTGCCAGCGGACGGCTACATGGAGATGCGGACCGGTGGCGCGGCCGGTGCCTCCGCTCAGACCTAGGATCTGGCCACGCTTAACAGTGTCTCCTTCCTTCACTTTCAGTTCCGACATGTGGAAGTAGAGAGTCAGAAGGCCTTGTCCGTGATCGAGGAACACACAATTTCCTTCGAAATATAAGAAGCGCGCCACCAGGACCGTTCCGGAGTTCATAGCGGCGACGGGAGTTCCCGTGGGCACGCGAAAATCGAGTCCGTAGTGCGGACGCTGGGCTTTGCCGTTGAAAATTCGCTGGGAGCCGTAGACATCGGAGATGGAGGCATCGGCAGGCGCGGTGAATTTGCCATCCCACTCGCGGTCGGGCGTGACGCGGTTCAGATATTCCTGCTTGGTCTTCTGATCCTCATCGATCTGCTTGAGCTGTTCGGGCGTTGGCTCGGTGAATTTCTTTTCGACGGAAAGCTCAACTTTGATTTTTGGATAGTTGGCCCGGGCGACGAGAAACGCATGCGAGAAGGCTAAGGGAGCTTTGCTCGTTGCACTCTGACCTGTCAGTTCCAGCGTATATTTCCCCGGCTCTGTTTCGAAGCTTACGCCGCCTAATGCGAACCACGTTTTGGTGGACGCGTCGTAAGTAAAGGTGAGTCGGTGGGTGAGCCACGAACCGGTGAGGGAATCGAGCTTAGCCGGCGACTTCACCTGGAACAGGATGGGAGCTCCGTTGAATAACTTTACGGGCTGGGCACGGACGGTCCAAGTAGCGGCGGAGGCTGGGAGAGTCAGTAAGAAAAGGATCAGCACGAGTTGCGACAGATGTGATTGAGGCTGCCGAGCTGCGCTCTGGCAGGACAGCCGAGGCGGCTGTCCCCACATGAGACTTCCCACTTCCGTCTGCGCTGATGAAGTGCAACTCCGGATCTTCACCGTAACAGCGTAGCACTATGTGATGCGATTCTTCTCTTCGCTGAACCGTGTCGCGCAACAGCGGCGGAGCTCGCGATTGCTATTTCGTTTTGCCCGACTTGATTCCAAAGATTCGAAGCTGCGAGTGGCTGGCGACGAAAACTTCTCCGTTGGTGACGAGAGGGACCAGATTGGAGTTGCCGTTGATGTTGGGCCATGTGCCGGCTTGAAGTCGAGCGAGCTGCTTCATCGTCGTTCCCGTGAGGGCATCGGGATTGAAAGCGTATAAGAAGATCGGATTTCCCGCTGAGCTTGTAGGTCGCGATAGCGCCCAGATAATCGGATTTGAGTTGCCGTTCGATGAGACGCTGGTAAAAAAACCTGGATTCTGCATGCTGGCGGGGAGAGTCGGCGATTGCGACACCTTCACCAAAGCCGGTTTGGGAGACGTCTGGACCTTAAAGACTTGTACGATACGGCCGCCACTCGTGACCACGCGGCTGAGTCCATCGGAGGGATCGACAAAATACGACTGGCCGCACCAGCAACCGCTAATGCTGTACGTTCCGAGAACGTTGTTTTTCTTGGTGGAGTATCCCCCGAGGGAGTCTTCGTTCATGAGAAAGAGACTTCCGGCCTTTCCGGCGGCGACGGCCATGTGCGGGGTGGAGCCGGTTTGATCGGGAAGAACGAGGACTCCTCCGGAGCCGAAGTCTTGATCGCTCTCGTCAAGCGAAGCCTGGTTCGAGGGAGTGAACAGGTCGAGGACGGTCGTGAGATCCGAAGAGACCTTAACGACGCTCTCCTGGATGTTGCTAACGCCGTCATAAGTGGTGCCGGAGTAATCGGAGTTTCCCGTGACGAACAAGATATTGCCGGAGTCGTCGGTCGCGGGACCGTAGCCGGACATCCAGATGGAGGAGAGGAAGAAGGTGTCTGGAGATGTGGCTTGGATATCGAAAACTTGATTCGCGGGAAGCGGAGCCAGCGAACCGGTTGACCAGCCAAGGAGCCATCCGCGAGAAAGGTTCGCCGCGAAGTCGCAGAAACTGCCGAAGCCGGCGTAGACGGTTCCGTTGGTCAGCAGAAGGCCGGGACGCTGACGCTGATATGTGGCGTTGAAGTTGAAGGTGGTGCCATCGAGCAGAGTGTGGGACGCGACGATGACCTGCGGAGTGACCTTGTCGGTGAGGCTGCCGAGATCGAGCGCGTGGATGCGATACGCAGGCCCGGTGGAATCCTGCGTGTAGATGACGACGTAGAGCGTGTTGCTGCTGAGATCGATGACGGGAGTGGAGTTGATGCCGACATTCGGTCCATTGTTGTTACAGCCGAGGGGTTGACTGACGGGCGTGCCGAAGTTGGGCTTGAGGAGAACCTTTCCGCTCTCAGCGTCGATGGCGTAGATGGTGTTGCCCTCGGTGGCGACGTAGACGACATCATGTTGGCCCTGACTAGTTCCGGCGGTGATATTCACGGCGGGAACGAAGAGAGGCTGCCCGTCGACCTGATCGTTCAGCGCAACCATGTGTAGCAGTCCGAAGGATGAACTGCCCACATTCGAGGGAGTCAGCACGGTCTCGTGAGAGTTCCAGCCAGTGCGATTGTTGTCGACGTGATAGGTTGTGACGGCCTGACTCATCCCTAAAGTTGCGCAAACGGCGAATGTTGAGAGAGCAACGGACACGCGGACACTCGGGCGGAGAAGTGACATGGTGGCGAATTCCTTTTTGTTGTCGGCGAAAAGAAATGCGAGTAAAGACACCTGCTTCTGGGCGCAGGGTCAAACCGGAGGAGGTTACGACAACGGCGTTCTAAGTGTAAATGAGAAGATGTTCTCTACCGGATCGACGAAATCGACGCCTTAGCTGAACGCGATTGCTTATCTGTGCAGCATCTTGCAACATAGTGCGGGTTTCGGAGGAGGATGAATGGGGGGTGCCGCAGTAGCGGCTCAGAAGCCGGGTCCAGAACTCCTGCGCGGGTTGAACGTCTGGCACGCGACATCGATTGTCGCGGGAACGATCATTGGCAGCGGGATATTTCTGGTTCCCGCCGAAATGATGCAGGCGGTGGGATCGGCTGGACTGGTTTATCTGGCATGGATTGTTGGCGGGCTGCTTTCTTTTTTTGGTGCGTTGACCTATGCGGAACTGGGCGCGATGCGTCCCTATGCCGGCGGCGAGTATGTGTACGTGCGGGATGCGTACGGCCCGCTGCCTGGATTCTTGTATGGCTGGACGTGGTTTCTGATTGCGAAGCCTGCCTCGATTGCGAGTGTGACGGCCGGGTTGGTGCGCGTGCTGGGAACTTTTTCCACGTTCAGTTTTCTGCCAGTGCCATTGTTCACCTTTCATGTGGCTGCGAGCCGCGTACTTGTCATCAACTACGGACATCTGGTCGCGATTGCCGCGAATGTTTTCATAACCGGGCTCAACTACGTTGGTGTGCGAAAGGCCGGAAATTTCCAGTTTGTATTCACCGTGTTGAAGGTGGCGATGATCGTGGGGATTGCATTCGTCGCACTGACTGCAGCGGGAGGTTCGTGGAGCAATTTCGGGACGAGCTTTGCAGGAGCGACGGGCGGCATGGCGGGATTCATGGCGGCTCTGGTCGCCGCCCTGTGGGCGTACGACGGTTGGAATGATTTGAATATGGTGAGTGAGGAGATACAGCGTCCGGAGAAAACGATTCCGATCGCACTGATTGCGGGAGTCGGTCTGGTGGCTGTGCTCTATATGGGGATGAATGCAGGGATTCAACGCGCACTTCCGGCGACTGCGATCGCGCAGGCGGCGGTGCCGGCAGCGGCGGCAAGCGAAGCGGCGCTGGGAAAGCTAGGAATCTCGCTGGTGTCGATTGGGATGATCATCTCCATGCTCGCGGGTTTGAATGGCACGATCATGAGCGGCGGGCGAGTGCCGTTTGCTGTGGCGCGGGATGGGTACTTGTTCAAAGCGTTGGGCGAAGTACATCCGAAATTTCACACGCCTGCGCTGGCGTTGGTGATTCAGGGAGCGGTAGCGATTGTGCTTGTCCTGGTGGGCGGAGCATTTCGAGAATTGTTTTCGCTGGCGATTTTCGCGGAGTGGCTATTCTACGTAGTGGCGGCGAGCACGATCTTTGTGTTTCGAAAGCGGGAGCCGGATGCGAATCGACCGTATAAAACGTTGGGATACCCGCTGGTTCCGGCGCTGTTCATTGGGACGGCCGCGGTTTTGCTTTACTACACGTTCGCGAACAATCTGAGGGACTCGATTGCCGGATTGGTCGTGATCCTGCTGGGTGTGCCAGTATATTTCTGGTTTGCCAGGAAGAAACGGCTCTCAACTGAGGCAATTACGAGTCACCTCTGAGAATGCGCAGCTCGAGCATCGTTAGGTTCAGACTGTCACCGCAGACTTTATCTCAATGGTTGATGCGACCTCCGCTACCTGCCGGTACGACTGCAGTCTGTCTTCATGGTCGTAAGTGTCGGTCACGGCGATCACTTCGTCGGCCATTGTTTCACTGACCAACTTTTCGAGTCCGGCTTTTACGGTTGCATTCGATCCCACGATTGCCTCGCCCAGTTTGTTCTCTACGGCGGCTCGTTCCACTTCGTTCTGCCACAGTGACTCCATGGAGTCCACAGGTGGCAACAACTCCACTGGCTGGTTTCGGATCAGCCGCAGGAAACGTTGCTGTGGCGTAGTGAACAACCGCTGAGCGGCTGCGTCCGTCTTAGCAGCAATGACCTGCACCGCCGCCATGAAGTGGGGATTCTGAAGAACCTCGCTTGGTTGGAACTGCTCACGATAGAGCCGCGCGGCTGCGTACAGATATTCCGGGGCAAAGTGCGCCGCGAACGCAAACGGCAGGCCAAGCATTGCCGCGAGCTGCGCGCTAAAGCCGCTCGATCCCAGGAGGAAGACCGGTACATTGCTTCCTTGCCCAGGAAACGCTTTCACCGCTTGACCCGGCAACTCTGGGCCCAAGTAGGCGCGGAGCTCTTGCAGCAGAGCTGGAAAATCATCGCCGGTTTGCTGCAGGGTTCTACGCAGCGCTCGCATGGTTTGAAAATCTCCGCCTGGCGCGCGTCCCAAACCAAGATCGATTCGTCCCGGGAACATGGCTTCAAGGGTGCCAAACTGTTCCGCCACCACCAGCGGAGCATGGTTCGGGAGCATGACTCCGCCGCTTCCCACGCGGATCGTCTTGGTGGCAGCTGCGATGTGACCGATCAGCACGGAAGTTGCGGAGCATGCTAGCCCGGGAATCGAGTGATGTTCTGCCAGCCAGTAGCGCTTGTATCCCAACTGCTCGACGTGTTGCGCCAAATTGACCGAGCGGGCGATAGCGCTGCCTGCGGACTCCCCTGCTCTCATCCCTACAAGGTCCAGGACTGAAACGACTAATCGGTTGCTCATAATGATTGGATGAGACGGCAGGGAAAGCGATGCTAGCTTGCGTCGGAAGATCCCCGAATCGGTAGATGCATTTCCGCCGGAATCGGGCCACGTTTGGCGGCGAACTAGCCGCTGGCCTTGACACTGACCGGATTTGGAGACAAACTGGCCTTGCTTCAATATCTTCGCGCATCTCCTCCCCTGTTGTCCGATTGAATCCGGTCCCGGCAAGACAAAAATGTTGCGGTCACGAGCATGGCTCGCTCGGCGCAACTTTGATGGAGGAACAATGCGACACCGACTCTCACTCAAATATTTCTCTGTGTGCTTGATTGCGGTCTGGTTCCTCGCCTTCACCGCGATGAGCACTGCGAGCGAAACCGAGCTGTATTCATTTCAAAGTGGAAGCGACGGAGGAGCGCCCGTGGGCGGACTGATTCACGGCCCGAATGGCAGCTTCTACGGGACGGCTGAGGCCTATGGCGCGTATAGCTCCGGCGTGGTTTACCAACTCTTGCCTCCGGCGCATCGAGGGGGAGCCTGGACTGAAAAAGTCCTCTATGCCTTTAAAGGCGGGAACGATGGGTCTCGGCCGTATTCCGATTTAGTTCGCGATTCAGCTGGAAACTTGTACGGAGTGACGTATTACGGAGGAGGAGTCGATGACTTTGGCACGGTTTACGAAGTCTCTCCCAACGCCAAGACCGGCGTCTGGAGCGAGAAAGTAATCTACGCGTTTCAGGGGCCTGGGGTGGGTGACGGATTCGCTCCCAATGGTGGTTTGTACCTGAGTTCAACTGGCGCGCTTTATGGAACGACGGTTTACGGCGGGGCCAGCGATTTTGGCACGGTCTTCGAACTTTCTCCACCGTCTCAGTCAGGCGGGGCGTGGACGGAAAGAGTTCTTTACTCATTTACTGGCGGCGCCGATGGCAGCGAGCCGTTTGCCGGCCTGATTCGAAGTTCTGGCGGCGTGCTTTATGGCACGACTGCCCTGGGTGGAACGTACAACCTGGGAACAGTCTTTAGTCTCAGCGAAACCGGGAGCACTTGGTCCGAAGCCGTCCTTCATTCTTTCGCGGGCGGAGCCAGCGACGGAAACGGCCCTGAGTCGGCTCTCTATCTCGATTCGCACGGAAATTTGTTCGGTACGACACCGGTTGGAATGGGAGTGGAGTGTTCGGGCGGCGTATCCGGATGCGGCATGGCATTTGAACTTTCCCGCGTCGAGTCCGGAGACTGGACGGAAACCATTCTTTACACTTTTCAGGGCGGTAATGACGGTTCGCAGCCACAGGGCAGACTTACTTCCAATGGCAAGGGGACGTTCTGGGGGACAACCCTAAGCGGTGGAGGGGCTTACTGCGACAATACAGTCGGTTACGGGTGCGGAACTGTCTTCAGGCTCGCGGAGGTAGCAGGTGTCTGGACCGAAACCGTGTTGTATGCCTTTCAGGGCGGAACCGACGGGGAAGCGCCCGATTCGGGTGTGGTCTCGCTGAATGGGAAACTGTACGGAACGACTAACCTAGGGGGCAGCACGGGAGCCGGAGAGATTTTCGCTATTCCATGAGGATCACAGCGAGGAGAAGTTAAGGAGCGTACCAAAAAAGCCTTCCGCGGCCAGCAGCGATTGACTCCACCGCAGAACGCTCGTATTTTCAGAGACTTCGCGATTGATCGAGAATTGATTCGGCTGGGCTTGATCGCCCGGTGAATTTCCTGCATCCTCATACAAAGCAAACGAAAGCCTAAAAGGAATTATGACACTCCAAAAGGGCCTAGATTTACCTTGCGGTGCCCGGCTTTCTCACGTGCCTTCAAGTTCGGCTTCCCCCATGTCCTCTCCCGTGAACAGCCCCAAGAGCGATGTGCAGCGATTGCAGGGCAGATCGGCACTGACGGTCAGCTTTCTCCTTCTTCTACTGGAACTTCTGGCGGGGCAAGGGAAGCTTTTTGCGCAGCAACAAAACGATCCTGGGTGGTCACAGGACGGTCCTTATAGTTCCTCTCAATATGCTCCTGAGCCGCAATCAGGTTACGAGCAGACGCAAGGTCCAGCTCAGCCACTTGGCGCAGGGCAACTGGAACAACTGGTTGCACCGATCGCGTTGTATCCAGATTCGCTCGTAGCCCAAGTTTTAGCGGCATCTACCTATCCCAGCCAAGTCTCAGATGCCGACCGCTGGCGTCAGACGCAAGGCAACACGCCTGCGGAACTCGTCGCGGATGGCGCCGACGTGCAGAATTGGGATCCAAGCGTAAAAGCGCTCACCGCGTTTCCCCAAGTGCTGGCGCAGATGGATCGGAACCTGCAATGGACCACGGACCTAGGCAACGCGTACTACAACCAGCCGCAAGATGTTCTCGAGGCGGTTCAGGTGATGCGACGCCGCGCTCAAGCTGCTGGAACTCTACAGAGCACTCCGCAACTGTCGGTGCAATACAACCAAGGCTATGTCCAGCTGATGCCGGTCAATCCACAGATCGTTTACGTGCCTACGTATAACCCGTGGACGGTTTACGGAGACCAGGTGTCGCCCTACCCTGGATTTTCCTTGCTTGGCTTGGTTGGTTCGTTTCTCGGCGCGTCGCCATTGCATTTTGGATTAGGCATCGCGATGAGCGCGTTCGCTCACACGCCCTGGGGCTGGCTGGCGTGGGGACTGAACTGGCTGGTGCAGTCGGTGTTCTTCCACGACTCGGCCTACTTTTCCCACAGTTCTACGGTGGCTGATTGGGGATTTCGACACGAGGGCTTCCACGCTTATGCGGGAAGAGGAGGGTTTGACAGGCGAGGCTTCAATCGCGTGAATGAAGGTTTCCATCGTTTCGGCGATGGCTACCGAGGCAACCGCGGAGAAGGATTCGGACGCGCCCCAGATAGATACGCTGGCAACTGGCGAGGAAACTCCGATCGCGGCTTCCGTTCGTTCGGAGGCGGATACGACCGGACCGCGCATCAGGCCTACAACCACATGTCAGGATCCGAGAGCAGGCAGCAGTTCGATCGCCGAGGCTATAGCTCGTTTTCAAATCGGAGCACGGAGTGGAACCGTGCTGGTGTTGGGATGCCCCAGGGACGTTCGATGCCCGAGTATCGAGCGTCGAACTCCGGATTTGATCGCAACGGATTCGGGGGCCGGACGTCTAATTTTGCGAGCAGAGGCTTCACGAACAAGGACTTTTCGCACTCCTTCGAAAAGTCGTCTCACTCAGGCGGACTTCATCTATTTGGCGGCGGCCACGCATCCAAAGGCTTCAGCGGTCGGAACTCTGGAAGCTTCCACAGGGGAGGCGGCGGGCATGCTCAGAAGAGCTTCCACGCCAGTTCGAAGAGTTTCGGCGGCGGACATTCGCATGGCGGCGGAGGTCACTCTAGCGGCCACGGCGGAGGAAAGCATCACGGCTAAGGCTGAGTCCTGCTGACTCGTGTTTCTTCGCAGAACTTTGCGTTCCTATTACAGAAATAAACTTCCCTGCGGTGGAGCTTCCACCTCGCATCGAGCGGCGCATTCCGCATCATCGTTCTGCCCCTGATTGAGACGTGTGCTCACGGGATAGGAGCGCATGCGCTGATAGTCGTAAGGTTTCAGTAGATCGGATGCGGCCGCGGTATCTTTCATCCCCGGATCGAGCCATAGATCGAAATTGTCGTCATCGAGGATGACGGGCATCCGGTCGTGAATGGCGGAAGTTACGGCGTTCGCGGCTGTCGTTAAGATCGAGCACGTCTCAACTGTCTTTCCTTCGGAATCTTTCCAGCGATCCCAAAGCCCAGCGAACGCGAACAAGCGGCCTCCATCGACCTCAAAACAGTGCGGCTGCCGAATCTTGCCGGTCTTTTGCCACTCATAAAATCCGTCAGCCGGGATCACGCAGCGGCGAGTTCTCAACGCGTCGCGAAAGGCTGACTGCGTGGCAGCGGTCTCCGAGCGGGCGTTAATCATCTTGGCGGCGCCGGAAGCGTCTTTGGCCCACCACGGAATGAGTCCCCATCGAACCAAAGATAGTTCACGCTGTGGCTCCTTGGGATGCTGGCGAATGATAGGAACGGGCTGCGTAGGTGCGATGTTGTAACGCGGAGTCCAGTCTGCTTCTCCCGAGACGGTGTCGAAGTGTTCCTCGAGAATTTGTTTTCTTCGCGAGAGCCGGTAGCGTCCGCACATTTGAAGCAATTATGGCAGATTGAGCTAGTAGTAGTTTGGGGGGAATTCGAAAGAGTCTGGTTACGATGCGAACAAAATAACTTTGGGGATCTGCAAGGTAACTGTTGCGTGTAGCCGACGGCTCTGCAACTCCCTATAGCCCGTTTCTCGATAGCTTCTGGTTGCCACAAATCAGGACTGGCCTTGGCTTTCGACACAAATGCGCCCACAGGATCTATCCCGATTTGAAACGTGATTACTCTTCGCGGAGTAATCGTGCGGGATCAATGGATAGGGATTGTCGGGCAGGAAGCCACGTGGCGAGTAGTCCCAGCAAGGTCATCGTTAGGATCGTCCCGGCCAACACCCATGGATCACGTGGGGTTGCCTCATAGACAATCTGTGCTAAAAGGCGGCTGGCGAGCATTCCCAAAATCAGTCCTGCGATGGAACCAGAAAGCAGCAGGATCAGTGGCCGGCCGAGAGCTGTGCGAACGAGTTCCACGCGTGCTGCGCCCAGAGCTAAACGGATGCCAAATTCTTTCATCCGCTTCGAGACGCTATAGGTGGCGACTCCAAAGGTGCCGGTGATTGCCAGCATGGCCCCCAGCAAACCCATAATGCCGAGTGCGGCCGTGGCCGCTCGCGCGGGGAAGAATGCCAGATCGAGGGCATCCCGCCAGCTATGCAATGTCAGCGGCAAATTCCGATCAATGTTGCTGAGAGTGCGATCGAGCATGGCGGCTAACTCCGTTGGCGGTAACGCCGAGCGGACCACCAGCACGGTGTAGTCATCATTGATCTCCTGGGTGAGTGGAAAAAACATGGCTGGCTGCGGGTCTTCGGTCAACGATTGATATTTGCCGTCCTCTACCAGGCCGACCACTTCTTTCGGGAGCTGCCCTCGATAGAGCAGGAAGTGCTGGCCAACGGCGGGCGTATTGCCAAACATCATCCGGGCGAACGTTACATTGACCAGCGCTACGGGAGGCGAGTCTGCATCGTCGTGCCAGGTGAAATTTCGCCCCGAAAGCAAACGCATGCCTGACGCTTTAAGATACTCGGGAGAAATTGAGAAATTGCGGGAATCGAAAAGTTCTTTTCGAAAGTCGGTAGTGCCGGCGGGAAAAACACTTTCACTCCCGCAACACCCCTCTCCCAATATTGTGCGGTCAATAATGCCCACCGCAGAAACGCCTGGAATACGGGCCGTTTCTTCCAGCATGCGCTTTTGCACTGGCAGAAACTGCTCCTCCTTGTAGCCCGCCATGGTCAGGTCGGTTCCAGCCAGCATCACCCCTTGCGGTTGAAAGCCGAGTGGTGCGTGGAGAGAACGCTCCATGCCGCGGAGAGCCACCAGCGAAGCGGTTACGAGGAGCGTGCACAGTGCGATCTGAGCGAAAAGCAACACTTCTCGCAAAGCCAGGCGCCGGAACAGCATTTCTGTGCCGACGCTGCTCTTGATCAGTTGCGCAGCATCCGACCTTCGGATCTGGCGTGCCGGCAACATGCCGAAGAAGATCCCGCTGCCCACTGCTAACAAGAGAGCCACAATGTAGACCTTTGCGTCAGGAAGGACGATGACGTGAAAAGGCAATTCGACGAAGGGCTGCCAGCGACTTAGCGCCCGCAACAGAGCCGAGGCAAGCAACGTCCCGCCCGCGCCGCCTGCGAGCGAAATCAGAATTGCTTCCGCGAGCACGCCGCGGAGGATGACCCAACGGCTGGAGCCAATCGCCAACCGAATGGCCAACTCCCGGCTCCGATCAGTCGCACGCGCCGCAAACATACTGCCGAGATTTGTGCAGGCTGCCAGCAAGACAAGCAACGCCAACGCCATAACTGCGGCAAGAAAATCGCGGGTGGAATCACCCCACAAATCTCCCATCAATCCCGGCTTGACGAGACGGGCATCCAGTCCGTAGTCGGCCATCGGGTACTCCTGGGCCAGCTGGCGGCAAATGGAACTCAGATCGTCGCTTGCCTGCTGCGGCGTCACACCGGGTTTCAGCTTTCCCAAGACGAATAGATTATGGGTGCTTCGGTTGTCCACATAGTGATGGCTGAAGCCAATCAGTGGCCCATTGGTGACGGGAGTCCAGAAGTCCGGCCAGAAAAAGAGTTCGGTTCCGTGAAATTCCTTTGGGGCGACTCCGATCACCATAAGGGGTTGTTTGTTCAGGCTCACCGTTGAGCCAACGACGTTCGGATCGCCGTTGAATCGCGCGCGCCAGAAATCGTAGCTCAGGACGATATAAGGGGCCGGATCCGTCCCATGCTCATCGTTCGCGTGAAAGAAGCGACCCAGCAGAGGCTGAACGCCCAGCATGTCGAAGTAGTTGCCGGAAGCAAGATAGCCGAAGTTCTTGGTGACCGTTTGACGCGTGGCGAGTGCGGCACTGAACGTATCGTAGGCCGCCATGCCGTCGAAGGTACGGTTCCTGTCGCGGTAATCGAGATAGTCGGGATAGGACTGCGTATACCAGCCATGTTGCTTGTGCTCGACGTTGTAGAGCTGTTGCGGGTCGGAAACATTCAATGGGCGCACGATTAGCGCATTCAGGACGCTGAAAACCACCACATTCGCCCCGATCCCCAGAGTTAAAGTCAGGATCGCAGTTAGCGAAAAGGCGGGATGCTTCCATAACTGCCGTAGCGCATACTTCAGATCGGCTCGTAGGCCCTCCAGTTCCGGCCAGATCCATTCTTCACGGCTGCGTTCCTCGATGAGTCCGACATTGCCAAATGCGCGCCGTGCAGCCTGCATGGCCTCTTCGCGCGACATGCCTTGTTCCATCAATTCATCGGCCTTCTCTTCGAGATGCTCTTGAATTGAAATCGAAAGGTCCTGGTAACGACGACGCCGGGAGAAAAGTCGTCTGACCCATTCCATGGCAGCCCCCTAAGCTTTGCTCACAGCGAGCACACGAGTAATTCCATCAAACATTGTTTCGAAGCCAAATTTTTCATGCTCGAGATGTTTGATTCCTTCTCGAGTCAGCCGATAAATCCGGGTTGGGCGTCCTTTAGCCGAAGTGCCTTCTTTAGACTCCAATAGTCCGGCTCGTAGCAAGCGCTGTAGAGCTGGATACAGAGATCCTTCTTCTATGTGCAGTAGATCGTCCGAAACGAGCTGGATATGCTTGACCAGTGCATAACCGTGCATAGGCTTCACACGCAATGAGTGCAGGATCATCAGTTCCAACGCGCCAGCGAACAAATCACGATGTTCGGGATTTTTGGCCATGAGCGGAATTGTATACTCCAAATAGCTATTGTCAAAATAGTATTGTAGAGTTAAGTATAGACTTTGCTGCGTGACGAACAAGCAGGAAGCGATCCCAAAGTAAGATTTGCCGCCAACACTACCGGAGTCGAAGTCCGATCATTGCCGAAGCCGCACAGGCTATAATTGCGCGCACAAATGGCGCTCACCTCGGGTACCAAAGTCGGACCGTACGAGGTCGTGGCACCCGCCGGCGCGGGCGGGATGGGCGAGGTGTATCGGGCGCGGGATACGCGGCTGAATCGCGACGTGGCGGTGAAGATTTTGCCGGCGGCGTTTGCGCGCGATCCGGAGCGTATGAGGCGGTTCCAGCAGGAGGCGCAGGCGGTTGCGGCGCTCAATCATCCCAATATTTTGGCGATTCACGATTTTGGCGAGCACGAGGGCTCGCCTTATATCGTCACGGAATTTTTGGACGGCGAGACTCTGCGCGTCCGCTTGAGTGCGGGGGCGCTGCCGGTGCGCAAGGCAAGCGAGTATGCAGAGCAGATTGCGCGCGGGTTGGCTGCGGCGCATGAGAAAGGAATTGTTCATCGCGACCTGAAGCCGGAGAACATTTTTGTCATGCGCGACGGGCGGGTGAAGATCCTGGACTTTGGGTTGGCGAAGCTTGTGCGTCAGGAAGGCGCGCTGGCTGCGGATGCAGCGACGCTGGCATCGCAGACTGAACCGGGTGTGGTGATGGGGACGGTCGGGTACATGTCTCCCGAGCAGGTGAAGGGGTTGGCGGTCGACTATCGCTCGGACATATTTAACTTTGGCGCAGTTTTGTACGAGATGCTTTCGAGTAAACGCGCGTTTCATGGCGATACTTCCGTCGAGACGATGAGCGCGATTTTGAAGCAGGATCCGCCGGAGTTGACGGAAACGAATCGCGCGGTGTCGCCGGCACTCGGCAGGATCGTGCGGCACTGCCTGGAGAAGAATCCGGAAGAGCGGTTTCAGTCGGCGCGCGATGTGGCGTTTGCGCTGGGGGCGCTCTCGGATTCGAGCAGTGCGACAATCGGGGCGGTGACGGTTGGGGCCCGACGGGCGTGGCGCCCATGGGTGCGCGTCGCGGCAGAGGTAGCTCTGCTAGGTATCGCTTTGAGTCTTTTACTTGCGCGGCATCCTGAGAGGCCCCAGCCCAGCGTACTGAGTTCGGTTTTACCTCCGCCAGGAGATGGGTTCTGGGCGAACCTTACGCAACCCGCCGCGATTTCTCCTGACGGGAAGTTTCTTGCGGTCATTGCCATGCGTAACGGTCATACGCAACTCTGGCTGCGAAGAATGGATGCATCGGAGGCTCAACCGATTGCAGGAAGTGAAGACGCCGCGAACCCGTTCTGGTCGCCCGACAGCCGTTACGTCGGATTCTTCGTTCCGGGCAAGTTGAAAAAAGCGGATGTTTCTGGTGGCGCGGTCAGCGACATCTGCGCCGCCGGCGCTTACGGCATGGGCGGCACATGGTCATCGAAGGGAGTGATTGTATTCGCCACCCTCGCCGATGTGCTGAGGCGTGTGCCTGACAGTGGAGGGACTCCTGAGCGGATTCCCGGCGTCGATCTTTCCAGCGATGCCCTCGGGCAGTACTGGCCCATGTTCCTTCCGGATGGAAATCATGTGATCTACCTGGAGTGGAGATATGCCACTCCCGAAAGTCATGAGAACGCTGTTTGGATCGGTTCGATGGATGGGGAAAAAGCGCGGCGGCTGCCTCTGACGTCCACCAATACTCAATATGCCGGCGGACACCTTCTGTTCAGCCAGGGCGGCGATTTGTTTGCGCAACGGTTCGACCTGGCGCGGCTTGAGTTGAGCGGGGCTAGGGTTCCAGTGGCGAGAAACATTCAATACGACACTTTCTTCGACAATGGGACATTCACAGTTTCGGAGAATGGCACGTTGGTCTATGGAAGCGCGGGTACCGGAGTCGATTCCGAACTCACCTGGATGGATCGCAGCGGAAAGGCGATTGGTGTACTGGGAGATCCGCGTCATTTCGAGGAGCAGTCCATCTCACCCGATGGGAAGCGGGTGGCGGTTGGCGTGAAGGAAGCCAGCGCCCGGGAGAAGATATGGGTTTACGACGTGGATCGCGGCACTCGGATTCCTTTAGTGAGCGAAGAATCCGGACCGGCGTTGTACAGACCGGTCTGGTCTCCCGATGGCAGGCGTGTTGCGTACAGGGACACGGTTGGAAGATCGTCAGGAGTGTTAGCCCACGCCTCCGATGGTTCGGGAGCAGAAGAGCCAATCGGAGCGAGGCAGGAAGGGGTGGTCGCTGTTCAAGACTGGTCACCGGACGGACAACGACTGGCAGTGACTCTGACGAAATTCCGCGGAACACAGAACTGGAAGGATACCCTGCAGGTTTGGCAAGTTGGCGGAAAATCAGAACTCGAAATCGGTGACGCCTCGGATGGGAGATTCTCACCCGATGGACATTGGCTGGCTTATTCCGATGAAAACAGCGGAGAGATCTATGTCACTTCGTTCCCTGGGCCGGGTGCCCGGATTGCCGTATCTTCCAAAGGCGGGAGTGAGTCCCGGTGGCGTGGGGACGGGCAGGAACTCTTCTATGTTGCGGACGACCTTACGATCGTCTCAGTTCAGGTGCGCGAGTCGGCGAAGGAATTTCGTGTGCTTGCTTCCCAGCCGTTGTTTCGGTCGCAGCTTCCTTTCAATGTTGGGTTTTACGACGCTACTCGCGACGGTAAGCGATTCCTGGTGAACACTAGAACCTACAAAGAGCAAACTGCGCCTCTGACGATCGTCACGAACTGGCTGGCGCAGATTCACAGCGAGTCCAGAAACGAACCCCAAAGAACTGAGTAATCGTGGCGCTCGGCCAGTGTATATAACCTCATTCGGAGCACGATCTTTCATTTTGTTCTCTGCCATCTTCGTATCACCGATGCCGGAACGGCACCTTACTTAATGACGCCAGGGATCATGGCGGTGAGTCCGTTTTTCGCAATCTGGACGCCGATGCACAACAGTACGAATGCGATCACTCGCAGAATGCCATGTACAGTCTGGGGATTAATCTTCGCCGTGATCTTGGGGGCGTAGGCATATGAGAGCCAGACGAGCAGTCCCTGGATCACGATTGCCGCCGCGATTCCGAGATGCGAGATGACATCGCCGATAACGTTGCCTTGCGCGGCATGTGCGCTGAGCGTCACGGTGACGACGATACATCCAGGTCCGGCTGTAACCGGAAATGTGAGCGGATAAAAAATCTTGTCGGCGAGCGGAGTGTTGTTGCTGGAGTCGACGGAAGATTGCTTCTCGGACCTGTCGTCCTGGTTATTCAAGAGTCCCCATCCCATAGAAGCGAGGACAAGTCCGCCGGCGAGTTGCACAACGGGCAGTGAAATTCCGAAAAAGGTCAGCAACGCGGCCCCGATCAGTTCGATTACCAGAAGGAAGATGATCGTGGTTATAGCCACTTTCCGTGCCAGTTTGGCGAATAGCTCTGCAGGCACACCGCCGACAATCCCCAAAAAAATGAAGGCGGAGCCAATCGGATTGACCACCGGCAGCAGCGCGCTGAAGGTCAGTGCGAACTCGCGAAAAAACAAGTTCATTTTGGTCGCTCTCCTTGCCAGTGCGACGGCTCAAAGAAATTTCACAACATCATGGAGACACGTTGTGACTCGTCAATGCTGAAGTGCGGCAGTGAACAGCGAAAAGACCTGGCTCTCATGACCCTCACTTTGTCGTCGTCGGCATCGATCCGGACCAGACCTTGATTGTTTTAAAAGCCGGACCAAACCTCGATTGTTTTAACTGTAAGTGTGGTATCCACGAGACTGCCGCATCTATGCCTTTCTTGGCAAGTTTCACGGAATAAGCGCAAGTCTGACACTCCTGGGTTCCCGAAGGGCGCTCACGGAATCTCGTGAATCCCGAAGCTACGTTTTTCAATTTCTGGTCTGCTTCTCTTATTTTTCTGCCACTTAGCGTTTGGCGCAAGAGATGCAATACCACCTACACGCAGCGAGGATCTATTCGCGATTTATTTTGTATGTTTCGGGCTAGATGTGAGGTAAAAACCAAATTAAGGTCTTAAAGAGTCTTATGCGAAAACTAGGTATTCCTGTCAGTTCTTTCTTGATCGTTCTGCTGGTTCTTCAGAGTTTCGCTCCCATGCTGGAGGCGCAAACCGGAGTTCCGTCCCCGGAAGAGCTTGACCAGTTGCTGGCGCCGGTCGCGCTCTACCCAGATTCGTTGTTGTCGCAGATCACAACTGCATCAACGAATCCACAGGAAATTCTCGACGCGGACAACTGGTTGCATCAGCATCCCGGATTGACCGGCACTGTCCTCACGGACGCTGCGGAGAAGCAGGGCTTTGATCCTGCATTCATCGTTTTGGTGAATTTTCCGAATATTCTGGCCACGATGGCCCAGAACATCGACGACTACGCCGCCATCGGTGATGCATTCGTCGCCGATCAGGGGGCCGTATCGGCATCGATTCAGCGTTTGCGCGCTCAAGCTTACGAAGCTGGAACACTGCGCAGCAATTCCCAGCAGGAAGTCCAAGTGCAGCCGGCGGGCGGCCAAACGGTGTATGTCATTCAGCCTGCCAATCCGCAGATAGTTTACGTGCCGCAATACGATCCAACCGTGGTGTACGTCAGAAGTGCTGCGTCGCCGGCGACGATGATCACTTTTGGCATAGGCATTGGCATCGGCGCGCTGATGGTCACTAACCGGCCCTGGGGATGGGGCGGATGGGGTTGGAACTGGGGCGCACGCCGTGCCCAATACAATCACGTTTATTGGGGAGGATGGGGGAATCCGTATCGTCCGCCGCACCGGTCGTATCGCCGTCGGCCGATCGTGTGGTCGAACCGGCCGGGATATCGCGGCGACTGGCATTATCGCCCTCGCGGATACCGTCCGCCATATCGCCCGGCTCCGCGGCCGCCTCGTCCGGGAGTTCCGGGCCGCCCGGGAACACCATCGCGGCCTGCGCCTCCGAGTACTCGTCCAAAACCGGGCGGACCTCCGTCCACAAGACCGGGAGTGCCTTCGAATCCGGGAGGGCCGGCGAAGCCGATCCCAAAGCCAAATCCGTCGAAGCCGGAAAATGGAGATAATCGGCCCACGAAACCGGGAACGCCTGCTCGCCCAACCCCGGGGCAACCGTCTAATCCAGGAGCAGGAAGGCCGGGCAGACCTTCCACTCCGGGCCAGCCGTCGCGGCCGGGCCAACCGCCTGCTTCGGGTCCTGGAACACCGGCAAAGCCGGACCAACCGAAAACGAGACCGGTGAATCCCGGTACTCCCGATCAACCGCAGAAACCTTCGCCACGGCCTGCGCCGAGACCGCGCAATCCGAACACGCAACCGCAGCCAAAGCCGGACCGAAATCAGAAGCCCGCACCGGAGGACGCACCAAAACCGCAACGCTAACAAAGGCGGACCCTTGTGGGTTCGCCGATTAGTTCTGTTTGAGCGGAGGTGGGGTCATGCCCACGAACGTCGTGCCCAGGAATTTTCCGTGTGCATCGAAGTTCCAGGTAAAGATGGCGTCCCCGCCATGCTCGCAGGCGTGACAGCCATTGCGTAGAGGATAGTTGAGAGTGAATTGCTTTCCGCCGGTTGGCCCGGGCTGCGAGTCGGGCCAGATCTTTCCGTCGCGGTCTCCCGGCCACAAGCCGATCTTTGGAAACTGGACTTTCAAATCCTGAAATTGAGAACTTTGCTCCATGCCCTTTTTGTCGAGCAGGTTCAGGTCTTCCACGTTGACGATGGATGGAGAGCCGTTGACCAATGCCAGTCCGTAGTTTGTATTCGCACGGAGCGGATAGGAAATGAACGCGAAATCCACGGGCCCAACTGACTGGAAGCCGGCCATCGCTCCGAAGTCCCCGTGACTTTGCTTATTGAGCGCGCGTGTGAAGCTCACGGCGGCTGGTGGAGCACCCGCCTTTGCCATCTCTGCGACGAGGCAATCGCCATTGCTGTCGCCTGTTTTCTTCGCGCAGGCCTCGGGAGCCGCGGCAAGAAACTGCGGTGTCACCTGCCAGATCGCGGACCCGTCAATCCTGGAGGCAGACTGGCCGAACACTGGTTGAGCGAACGCGAATCCTAAAAACAGCGTAAGGACAGCAGGAAAGCGAAAGTTACACATGAATGTTCCTCGAAGCGCACATTCTATACCTTCATGAGATGCGCAACTTTCGGGGATTGGTGTTCCCGCTGAGGACATGGCCGCGAGTAGCAAGGTGGCCAGACCGATGAGTCCGAGAGCTGCATCAGCGGGGGATGGGAGTCCGCGAAGGGCGAAACCAGCATTTCGACACTAGCGGATGAATCGAGACGACTTTGCCGGTATCGAGGTCGTATTTCGCTTCGATCACGACAATTTGGTCCGGGTTTTCTCCGCGGAGCATTCCACTGGAACAATTGAGCATGGAAGGCTTTTTCGTTGTCGATCCGGGAATCAAAACAGGACGCGAGTTGACAACTGCGCGCCTGAACGACATGATGAAGGCCCTCAATCTTTTCCGAGGCGACCTGCCGCGAATCACATGTCTCGCTCTCTCATAGTTCTACCGGACGATTCAGCGAAACCGATCGTTGATGCGATCGAGGAGGCCAAAGACTCGCTGCGGATCAAGATGTTCGTACTTTCCGATCCGCAGCTGATGCGCGCTTTGGTTTCTGCTCATCGGCGAGGAATCCAGGTAAAGATCATGCTGAACCCGGAACGCAGAAGCGGGAAGAAAGAAAATGCGGAATCGCGAAAACTCCTGAGCGAGGCAGGAATTGAGGTCCGAGACAGCAATCCGGCCTTCGATGTGACCCATGAGAAGTCTATGGTGGTGGACGAAAAAACTGCGTTCATCCAATCGTTGAATTGGGTCACCAAGAACCTGACGGAGACGCGCGATTATGCGGTCGTCACGGCGCACAAACATGAAGTGGAAGAGGTAGTCGAGGGCTTCGAGGCGGACTGGGAACGCAAGACCTTCGATCCCGGCGACCATGCGCATCTGATCTGGTGTATCGGCAATGGACGGCGCCGGATCGGCCAATTCATCGACGATGCCAAGCATTCCTTGTGGGTGCAGAACGAGCGCTATCAGGATCCGGTCATTATCGAAAGACTAGTCGCCGCCAAAATGCGGGGCGTGAAGGTGCATGTGCTGGCGCGGCCTCCCCACAAGCTAAAGCGTGAGAAGCTCGCAGAAGCGGTGGGCGGGCTTCGCATCATGGACGATGTTGGGATCAAAGTTCATAAGCTGAAACACCTCAAGCTGCATGCCAAGCTGCTCTATGCCGATCGCGCGCGCGCGATCATTGGTTCGATCAACCTCGCCCCGGGGAGTTTTGACAGCCGCCGTGAACTTGCCATCGAAGTCCGCGACCCGGAGGTCATGGACCGTCTGCACAAGATCTCCCACGACGACTGGGATAACTCCCATTGCCTCGATCTCACCGACGCCGGCTTGCTCGCAGAACTCGAACATTTTGATCCGAATGTTGCGGAGGACTTGGCGCTGAACTACGAAGACTAGCTGTCCGCTCCCGAATCTTTCCTCAGTCCCTGTCTCCACACTTCTCCAGAACCCATTCGTGGTTTGTTTCACGACAAGTCGTGAATTCCGAATGAGACCGTGATTCGGGTTCCGCATAAGTTATTAGCTGGTTAACTTTGGACTCTGCTTTGCAACTGCCCAGCCTATATCGAGGAATGGATTGGTAGAGAGAAGGTCGGGGTTGGGAACGGCCACAAGCACTAAAGAATTCCATGAGATCCGATAATCTGTTCCGCTATTGCACTGGGGTCGCAGCGGGAGTGCTGAATTGAATGCGATACAGTTCAGCATAGACGGTGCCCATCGCCATCAGTTGAGCATGAGTTCCTTGTTCAGCCACGACTCCGCCTTTGAGAACGATAATCTTATCGGCGCTGCGAATCGTACTCAGGCGATGAGCGATCGTAATTACAGTGCGGCCTTTCATCAGTTGTTCGAGTGCTCCGACGACAAATCTCTCCGATTCGGTATCAAGCGCAGCGGTGGGTTCGTCAAGAATGAGGATCGGATCGTCGCGCAGAATGGCGCGCGCGATCCCGATCCGCTGACGTTGTCCGCCCGACAGGGTTTCTCCCCGCTCACCGACCATGGTGTCGTAGCCGTGAGGCATCCGCGAAATGAATTCGTCGGCATTGGCCAGACGCGCGGCTTCGCGAATCTGTTCTGCAGTGACTCCTTTGCGGCCGTAGGCGATGTTGTCGTGAATCGTTCCCTCGAATAACACGGTTTCTTGAAGGACGTATCCGATTTGCTCGCGTAGCCCGTGAAGTTGATAGTCACGAACGTCCACGCCATCAATTCGGACAGTTCCAGCGTTGACGTCATAGAACCTCGGAATCAGACTGATGATCGTGGATTTGCCGCCACCCGTCGGACCAACGATACCAACCATCTGCCCAGCTTCGATGTGGAATGAAACATCGATCAGGACGGGTTCGTCCGGGGTATAACAAAACGCGACATGGTCGAACTCAATATCGCCGGTAATCTGCGCTGGCATTTGCGCATCTGCTTTGACGGGAATAATCGTGTCCGCATCGAGGATCGCCCGAATCCGTTCAACTCCTACAGCAGTTTGCGCGATGGTGTTCGTCATGGTGGCCAGGTCCTGAACCGGCTTGAAGAACTTGCTCAGGTAGGCAAGGAAAACCGTGAGGGCGCCGGCAGTCATCGTGCCAGCAAGAATGAGGATCGACCCGCGCCATAAAACAATAGCCGTGCAGAGCGCCACAGCGATCGCAACGATCGGCGAGAGCATTGCCTTCACCCGGCGGGCCTTCAGCGATGCGTCCACAATGGCCTGACTAACATCGGCGAGTTCCTGTTCGGCAAGATCCTGGCGCCCGAACGCCTTTACGACGCGGACGGATTGCAGTCCCCGCTGCACCACGCTGACGATGCGGCTTTGTTCTTTGCGGACTTCGTGCGTCGCTTTCTTAACCGCCTTCTTGAAACGCGAAACCAAGAGCAGCATGAAAGGCGTCACGGCGACAGCGATGAGACCGAAATCCCAATTCAGCCAGAACATCACGCCCAGCATGGCGAGAATCGTGAACAAATCCACAACGATGCCGAGCGTGGAAGAGGAAGCGAAATTCTGGATGGTCTGCACGTCGGAAGTGATCGTGCTCAACAGAGTGCCGGTCTCATGGCTGTCGTAGTAGCGGAGCGATAACTGTTGCAGGTGGTGGTAGGTCCGTATTCGAAGGTCATTCGCGACCCACTGGCCCACGCTCGTGGTGCAGTAGTTCGCGACGTAAGAGGCCACCGCATTGATTACGGCTATTAGTATCGTCGCCAAGGCGGCGATGATGGCGATGTCCATTTTGTTGCCGCGGTTGGCGATTCCAGGGATGAGATCACGGATCCACGGCGAGAGACGATGAGAGCCGAGGACGTTATCCAGAACGATCTTGAGCGGCCAGGGCGCTGCCACGCTCATGGCAGTCTGAACGAGCATTGCCACGAGGATGACAAAGAGCGTCCAGCGATAAGGACGAATCAGGCTCCGGATCAAGCTGACCACTAGTTACGCCTCGGTGAGAGTGTACGTCAGACGTTCGAAGAGTTAGCATCCGCGAGATCAAAAATTTCTTCCTCAACCTTGCGTTCTGCCCGAAAGCCGCTTCCGAGCTTCACTTTCATTTTGCACATTTTCGTTATCTGTGTGCGGCACGTCACGAGATTTCGGGATTTCCCACTGCTTCGTGACGACTGCACTCTGGCTAACTACTGATTCTTCAAACGACTTCGAATTGGCATTCGAAGTGCATTATCACAAACGCGCTATTCACAAGTTCGAAATAAATGAGGGTGCCGAACTGAAAAACATAATTCCTGCAATCGGTACTTTGCTCCTGTCGATGTGCGTCGGAGCGTTTGCGCAAAAAGACGAACGTTGACTGGGACCGCAAAGCAGATTTCTCCACCTAGTAACACCGTGCAAATCGCAGTTCAGCCCGGTGCGATGTCTTGAAGAGGCAGTACCAAATCAAAAGAAACACGAATTCCGCGCCAGAGAGCCGGATAGTGTCAAGAAAAGGAAAATGCAATGAAAACGAGCAAGCGCATTACTCTCACTCTCTTAATGGTTCTGGCGTACGCAGCCATTTTGCCGACTCTGTCGGTGGCCGACACCTGGAACCGTGCAACCAAGTTAACCTTCAGCGAACCAGTCGAAGTCCCTGGCATGGTTCTTCCCAGCGGCACCTACTGGTTCACGCTGGCCAACAGCCAGTCGAACCGGAACATCGTGCAGATCTGGAATGGCGATCGCACGCAATTGTTGAAGACGCTCATCGCGATCCCGAACTACCGTCTGCAGCCGACCTCGGACACCGTGATTCATTTCGCGGAGCGTCCAACTGGCACGCCTGAGGCCATCAGGTCTTGGTTCTATCCGGGGATGAATTACGGCCAGGAGTTCGTCTATCCGAAAGCGAGAGCGGTCCAGTTGGCTCAGCAGACCAGCCAGCCGGTGCTTTCGGTTCGCGAAGAGCCGAAACCGGAACAAGTCGAGCAGACTCCAGTTGCGGCCGTGACCCCGAGCGGTCAAGAAGTCGAAATCGCCGAAGTGATCGCGACTGAACAGGTTGTGCCGTCTTGGACTCCTGCGTCCAAGGCTCTGCCGCATACCGGCAGCATGCTACCGCTGACTGCAGTGCTCGGCATACTCTGCCTTGCGGCCGGCTTTGGCCTTTGCGCGGCTCCGAAGAAAGCGTAGGTCGGTGTCGTTGGAGTGACAAAACTGGCGCCCGAACTTCAGGCGCCAGCGTTTTTTTTGAGTTTGACCGTTACAGTCAGAACAGAAGGAAATCATGACGGGCCGCCCACCGCATTGCCTTACGTCGAAAGGATAGACAGCGCTTATAAGCTTTCGCTCAATTGATTCAGATTTATTACTCCTGCCATCCGCCACCAAGCGCCTGGTACAGTTGCACCATCGCCTGAAGTTCGCTGGCTCGTGCCTGTGCGAGCGACAGTTCGGCAGAAAAATAGTTCGTTTCGCTGGTCAGTACCTCAAGATAGCTGGTCGCACCACCGTTGTAGCGAAGAGCTGAAAGATGTGACCCATCGGCGGCTGAGGCAGTCAGTAAGTTCAGTTGCTCGCGAACTTCCTGCGCTTTTTGATAGCCAATCAACGCATCCGACACTTCTCGGAACGCCTCTTGAACCGTTTGCTGATAGGCGAGGGCAGCTTCCTGTTGTTGAGCTTGGGCGAGTTTTACGCCGGACCGGATTCTGCCGGCAGTGAAGATCGGTTGAGCTAAGGTTGCGGCAAAATTCCACAATCCGGCGGGACCGGTAAAGAGAGCGTTCAGAGCACTACTTTGCGTGCCTCCACTCCCAGTGAGCACAATCTGCGGGAAATATGCGGCACGAGCTACGCCGATCTGCGCATTCAGCGCGATCAATTGCTGTTCCGCCTGTACGATGTCAGGCCTGCGTCCCAACAGCCCAGATGGAATGCCTGCCGGGATCTGCGGGGCATGGAACTGTTCCGTCAGTGTCTGGCCGCGGGGAATTGGGCCGGGATATCTCCCTAATAGAATGCTGAGAAAATTTTCTTCCTGCGCGATGCGCCGTTCGATGTCCGGAATTTGCGAGGACGCCGTGTACACAAGCTGTTCTGCCTGACGCACATCAAGCAAAGAAACGGTACCACCCCGCTCCTGGGTAGAAACCAGATGGAGAGACTGTTGGCGGGAAGCTAAGGTGCGTTTGGAGATTTCCAGTTCGAGATCAAGCTCCCGTAACTGAAAGTATCCAGCCGCCACGTTTGCAACCAAACTGGACAATACCGAACGTCGTCCCCACTCGGTACCGAGCAGTTGCGCGCGAGCGGCTTCGGTTGCGCTGCGGAATTTTCCCCAGAAATCGAGCTCCCAACTCACCGACAAATTTAGCTGTTCGGCATTGAGCTGATATTCCTGCTGAAGCTTATTCTTCGGGGAACGCAAGGTTGTGGCTGCTGCTCCACCAAAGACTGTCGGATATTGATCCGAATGCGTGACTCCCAATTGCGCCCGGGCTTGCTCGATGCGCGAAGCTGCGATACGCACATCGTAGTTTTCCTGCAGGGCTGTGCGAATCAGCTTCTGCAATTCCTGGTCCTGGAATACTTCCCACCATCTAGCGTCGCCGAGCGAATTCCCCTGTGCGCCAGGCAGCGTTTCGTCCCGATAAACAACGGGAACACTTACATCAGGGCGCTTGTACTTCGGATGCATGGTGCATCCGGCTAAGAGCAGCGGAAGAGCCGGCACAAAACATTGGCGCAAGATCTTCATGCCGGTTTTCCTTCTGTCTTGCGCCCAAAGAGTCCGGAAAAGCGCTCAACCACCACGAACGTGACCGGAATAATAAAGACCGCGATCAGAGTGGCGGCAAGCATTCCTCCGATGACCACTGTGCCTAATACGCGACGCGATACGGAACCGGCTCCATTGGCGGCCCACAGCGGCAGCATTCCCAGGATGAAGGCAAACGCCGTCATAAGAATTGGTCTCAGCCGCAGGCGTGCGGCGGCAAGTGCCGCATCCACAAGTGGCATTCCTTGCTCGTAATCTGCCTTAGCAAATTCCACTATCAGAATGGCATTCTTAGCTGCCATACCAATTAGCATGACAAGGCCAATTTGCGCATAAACATCATTTTCCATGTTCCGAATCCACAAGGTTGCAAAAGCACCAAACATGGCAATCGGAACACCTAACAGCACGCTGAAGGGTAACGACCAGCTTTCATACTGTGCCGCCAGAAGGAGGAAAACGAAAAGCCCTGAAAGGGCAAACACTAGAGCCGGGGAAACACCCTGCGCCGCTTTCTGCTCCTGATATGACATGCCCATGTAATCGAACCCCATCTCAGCAGGCATGGTCTGCGCGAACACCTCTTCAATGGCATGAGTGGCTTGTGCGGAACTGTAGCCCGGCGCGGCGTTGCCATTGATCTGCGCCGAACGATACTGGTTGTAACGCATGGTAAATTCCGGCCCGGCCTGCGAACGGGAAGCAGTCACCGTGCTTAGCGGCACGCGTCCCCCGCTCGCATTAGTTACATAGAACTGGCCGAGGTCTTGCACTCTTGTGCGGTATTCCCCTTCGGCCTGTAAACGGACCTGCCACTGACGACCAAACTGGTTGAAGTAATTCACCAGCGCTCCGCCCATGAACACCTGCATGGTCTGGTAGACATCGCTGAGTTGAACATTTTCCTGCAAAACTTTGGGGCGATCGACATCCACAAAAACTTGCGGCACTGTGGGAAGAAATGTCGTGTTCAAACCCGTCAGCTCTGGACGCTTGTGCGCCGCGGCCATGAGCGCCTGCAGGTTCTGCGAAAGGAAGCTGATATCTCTCCCCGCGCGATCTTCGAGAATAAAAGTAAATCCGCCGGAAGCTCCGATACCGGGAATCGCAGGAGGCGCAAAGGCAAACGCATATCCATCCTGCACTGAATAAAGAGCGGCGTTAATGCGCCGGAGAAGCGCATCGGCATGTTCCTCGCGCGCCTCTCGCTCTGACCACGGCTTTAATGTGACAAAGAAAAACCCGCTATAAGTATTAGAAACTCCGCTCAGCAAACTGAAACCGTTGATGGTGGTTACACCGCTAATGCCCGGTATTTTTCCCAGGATAGCTTCGACTTTTCGAGTGGCATCTTCTGTGCGTTGCAACGAAGCTGCATCGGGAAGCTGAATACCTGCGTACAGATATCCCTGGTCTTCCTGCGGCAGAAACGAAGAAGGAATTTTTGCACCCAGAAAAAAGGCGGCCGCAGCAAGCAGGCCTAGAAGCACCATACTGATCGCGGATCTTCGAATCAGCAAAGAGCTGGCGCTGACGTAGTGGTCCGTGGCCTTGCCAAAAGCGCGATTAAACCAGCGAAAGAATCCGCCGATAAGACCGCGGCTTTCTTTCTTAGGCCGCAGCAATAGAGCGGATAGTGCCGGGCTGAGTGTGAGCGCGTTGAATGCGGAGAACAATACGGAAATGGCAATTGTGACCGCGAACTGTTGATACAAACGCCCGGTAATTCCGGGAATGAACGCCGTCGGTACAAAGACTGCGGCCAGGATCAGCGCGATGGCAACTACGGGACCGGAGACTTCTTCCATCGCCTTCAGTGCCGCATCTTTTGGAGATAATCCTAGGTCGACATGATGTTCGACAGCTTCGACTACCACAATCGCATCATCTACAACCAAGCCAATTGCGAGCACCAAGCCGAACAAGGAGAGAGTGTTGATCGAGAAACCAAGTAGCGGGAAAACAACGAAAGTACCGATGAGAGATACAGGGACTGCAAGGAGCGGTATCAGCGTAGCACGCCAACCTTGCAGGAAGACATATACGACGAGGATTACGAGGATCAAGGCTTCAAACAAAGTCTTGACGATCTCGTTGATTCCCTCGGTCACGGCCAGCGTCGTATCGAGAGAGATGTTGTAATCCAAATCGGCAGGGAAGCTTTGTTTAAGCTGAGTCATCAGCTTTTTAACGCTATTCGCCGACTCAAGGGCGTTCGATCCAGGCAGCTGATAAATAGCAATCGCGGCCGCAGGTTTTCCGTTGTAACGGCTGCTGATTGCATAGGTCTGGGCTCCCAACTCCAGACGGGCCACATCTTTCAGGCGGAGAATGGCTCCGTTAGGTAGCGCTCGAATGATGATTTGCCCGAACTCCTCTGGAGAACTCAAGCGTCCTTTAGCGCGCACCGCATAGGTATATTGCTGTCCCTTGGGGACAGGTTCTCCGCCAATTTGTCCGGCAGGGGTTACGGTGTTCTGGGTTTGAATTGCAGCGACGATCTGTGGAACCGTGACGCCAAGTTTCGCCAACTGGTCCGGCCTGACCCAGCACCGCATCGCATACTGGCCTGCCCCGAAAACAGTGACACTGGCAACGCCTGGCTGACGCGTAATCTGGTCTACAAGATTGATATATGCGTAGTTGGCGAGAAAGACGCTGTCATATGTTCCATTCGGCGAAGACAGCGACACCATCAACATGGGCGCAGATGTCGACTTTTGTACCGTAACGCCGGCAAGAGTGACATCCGTAGGCAGCTGTGAATTTGCTTGCTGGGTCCGCATCTGCGCCAGAATCTGATCGGTGTTGGGATCAGTTTTTACATCGAAGTCCACGGTCAGCTTCATCTGACCATTGTTGGCATTTGTGGAATACATGTAACTCATGCCATCCACGCCGCTCATTTGCTGTTCGATGGGAGTCGCTACCGACTGTTCGATAGTTTGCGCATCCGCTCCGGGGTAGGTTGCATTCACAACAATTTCTGGAGGAACGATGTTGGGGAACTGAGCACTGGGCAGGCTGAGAATCGCCACTGATCCCACGATGACCATGAGGATTGAAATCACCATCGCGACGATCGGACGATTAATGAAAAATTTCGCCATGGTTAGCCCTTAGCAGCCTTAGTCAGATAGGGCTTCGGCTGAACGATAGTCCCAGGCCGCACTCGCTGAATTCCCTGAACGATCACCTGATCTCCGGGTTTTAACCCATCCGTGATGATCCAATCTGTGCCTACCCGCGGCCCTACTTTGGCCGTCCGAATCTCGGCTTTATTTCCTTCTCCTAAGACGGCGATTTGATACGTTCCCTGAATTTCTGCGACTGCCGCCTGCGGAACCAGTAATGCGTTCGGAACAACTTGAGTCTGAATGCGGACGCGGCCAAACTGCCCTGGCCGGAGAATGCCGCCGCCATTGGGAAACAACGCTGCAATGCGAATTGTCCCGGTCTGAGGATCCACCTGCCGGTCGGCCAGGTACAACTTGCCAGGCTTGCTATACGTCGAGCCATCGGACAGTATCAGCTGCACCGCCGCTTTTGGCTCCTGGGGGGACGGAAGACCCATTGCAAGCTTGCTGATCGGTCTTGCAAATTTGATGTACTCGTCTTCGCCGAGCGCGAAATAAACTTTGGCCGGGTCAAGCTGCGAAACCGTAGTAAGTATCGAGGTGGGTCCGACAAGATTGCCGATCTGCCCGCTGGCAATTCCCGCAATGCCGTCAATCAGCGACCGGACTTTCGTGTAGCCCAAATTGATCTGCGCGAGGTCGACCTGTGCCTGTTGTGCATCCACGACGGCTTTGGCTGCGACTTGTGCCTGGATATCCGTGGCTAATTGGCCCTGCGCAATCGCCCTGGCTTCTGCGAGAGGGCGGTCGCGTTCTACATCCTCCTGGGCTTTCACCAATTGAGCTTTTGCCTGGGACAGTTGTCCCTGTGCTTGCTCGAGTTGCACCTGCATTGGCTTGGGATCTATTTCAAAAAGCACTTGTCCTTTCTTTACGAACGATCCCTCTCTGTACGTTTGCTTAATCAGGTAGCCGCTGACTTGCGGTTGGATCTGCGCGTTCACAAAGCCATCGATGTTTGCGACCCACTCTTGCGTGATGGGAACATCTTTTTGCACAACCGTTGTCACTTCCACCTCGGGAGGTGGCAGGTGTGATGTGCCGGCATGCTGGCTGCAACCTGTTGCCAGTACCAGCAAGCTGGCTGTAGTGACAACGATCCATTGAGATTTCATCAGCGAATCCCCTGACTGCCTGACTCTAGGTTCGGTTAATGGCTGAGGACGGTGGGGGCGTGAGCCACATGATACAGATAATTGTTGCTTGCGGGCCCTTGTTTTTTAGCCTTACTCGTTCGTGCGAGTCCGCGGGGCGAGATCGGCGAGGTCGTTGGCCTCGCGGACGTGTTTCGCAAACTTCTCGTGAGTTATAGATCTCTCAATGCCGACATCAATTGAGGAAGACACTAGAGACATACAGGTTAATCGATCTCGCGGCCTGAAGCACTCGGTGTTGTTCTTCCGGTGATAGGCTGTCTCCTGCATCTGCCTTCCAACCGTGACGGCTCACAGCGAGGGGGACACCACATACGCCTTCAATTCCCAGAAACTCTCCTTGCAGCAGTACCTGCCCATGAAGTGGAGTCGCATTGCCAGCGAGAGTGGCAGTTAGGACTCTGAGTGTGGAATTCGCAGTTGCGTTCGGCGTCGAGTGCATGGTGTGCCAAGTGATAAATGGCTGCACAAAGATTCTGGCGTCCGGGAGTGCTTGTCTGGTGGTCTCGTAGGCTTCATTGACTTGCTGTGCTTCAATAAACTCCAACACTTTTGCTCTAAGTTTCGTTACACGTTCCTCCAAGGGAAGAGTGGCACTTTGTTCTTTCATTCGCACGAGCTCATTAGAGAGCCGTTGATCCATTGACTTCAATTGCACTGAACTCCAGACGGGAACCATCGCCTGGCCGTGCTCTCCGAGGACAGTAGCCACGACATATTGTCGACTGATGCCCAAATCGTGAGCTATGGCTCGGGCAAAACGTAATGAGTCCTGTTCTGCACCCATCCCGATGACTCTCTCTCGTCCCAGTTTTTCAGAGAAGACCTTCACAGCGAGTTCCACAGGATTGCTAACGATGACGAACAAGGCATCTGGGACGCGCCGACAACATATTTCTGCGATCTGCTCGAACAAAGCAAGATTGGTTTTTCCCCAGTCGCGACGATCAACGAGATTTCCCGGCAGGGATACACCCGCGCAAATGAGGACAATATCACCGTCGACATCTTCTGTGTTGGCGACAACTTCGACGTCAACTCCTTCGTCATCAAACGCGTCCATAAGATCGATCCGGTTGCTGAGGAGTTGGGCCGAGCTGGAAGCAATGCCGTGACCGACGAGCTGCAGGCGATCTGCACCTTTCAACAGACCACCGCGAAGAAGGTGGACGGCAAGCATGCTGCCAACGGCACCAGAAGCTCCGATGATCGAGATACTGGTCGACATGCCGAAATTATGCGAAAGGTCCTACCTTATGTAAAGGGATATAAGTTATGGGCGAAGACTTCGCCAACTGTTCTGACACCTGCTTTAGGGCCGATAACCAGAGGTCATGACCCCGACGCATCGCCTGAGGATCCTTCTTGCGGAACTCCACTGCTCCCGGTCCTCTCACGACCTCTTCGGTGACGACATGACAACGCTCAGGTGCCTTGAGTAAAAGAAAAGTAAGGTAGGCGTCGTCCGTACTTGTTCCCTGACCGAACCAGCCGATACGCGACTCCGGCGCAAATTCATGTACCTGACTCTCAATGTGCACGCCAAATGTATCCCATGAGAATTGTGTGTCCTGATGAAGCTTGCCGTCGGGACTGTTCAGCAGCTTCACATTGTCTGAGTTTGGATACCATTCGGGCCAAGTCTGCGCACGAACGGATGCTGCCGGACAATCGAGCAGGATGCGTGGATCAGCAGCTCGTTATGAGCGAATAGTTCCGCGTCCGCGGGAGTGTGTCCAGCCGGCCAATGGATTTCAGAAGAGCGTAGCGGCCAATCGACATTGTCGACCTGCGAAGTCTGCCCGAAATGCCGGCGCCCTCATCATGCCTGCAGTCAGGAGACCCTATGACCACCGATGTCAGTGCCAGTGTTGCGATTCGCTCAGAAGAACTCATAATCATTCCTCCTCTTCAGTTGCAGCGCGTTGGAATTACCGCGACGCTAAACCAGAACCGTACCTCCATCGACCACAACGGTCTGGCCGGTGCTGAAGCCTTCCTTCATCAAAAACAGGTAGGCTTGCGCGAGGTCATGAGCTTCGCCGACACGTCCTACGGGCAGACGCTTGCCCACGCTTTCAAAGAGCTGCTCCCGTTCTACTGAGTTCATGTTCTGCCACAAGTTTGTCCGGACGACTCCGGGGCATACGGCGTTAACCCGGATCGGCGCCAGTTCAATCGCTAGGGCACGGGTTAGAGCTTCGATAGTTCCGCAGACACTTGCGGCAATTACCCATCCGCTGTGCGGGCGCAGGCCGGCGACTCCGGTCGTGAGAACGATAGAGCCGCCCTTTCGAATTTGTGGACTCCCGTATTTGACGGTGGCAAGTGCAGACCAATAGCGCAGTTCAAACGCGCTTCTCGCCTGCTTTAGATCCGTATCAGCAAGCGCGTGTAATTGCAGGCTGTCACCTGCGGTGAAAACCAGGTGATCAAAGGCACCAAGGTTCGTGAAAAAGCTTTCGATAGCCTTTTCGTCCGAGACATCAACCGCCTGGCCCTGTGCATCTCCTCCGATGGATTGGATAGCTTCCTGGACTCGCTCCGCTTTGCTGGAGACGATGACGACCTCGGCTCCCTGCGATGCCGCCTCTTCGGCGACTGCCAAACCGATTCCCGACGACCCACCGACGATGACCACCCGCTTATTCTCGAAACCGTTTTGTCGTGACATTGAATTCTCCCGTATGCAGTTCTGTCGACTATAGAGCTGAGGTTTCTCTGTAACCCTTCGGTTCTCTCTTCCCGGATATGTTCAGTTCTGGCTCTACGAAGCTTTCTGAGCCGGAACTGTGGTTGACGACGGCCTCAGAAGATCCGCAAGCTTCATGTTGCGTAACAGTTCTGCGCGGACACGGTCGGCAACACCATTGACGATCTCCGCCCCGTCCTGGGCGGGGTCGATATGTACTCGGAACGGGCGTGTGCCGAAGGGCATATCAACAATCTTCACGATAGCCTTCGCAACGTCCAACACATCTGCGTCCGGCGCCGCTGTCAACTCAAATCCTTTCATGATCTCCTTTGCCAGACGAGCAGTCGGTCCCGACTCATACTCCTTCAACCGCACCTTGTCTTCCGGTGATCCCGCGTGGGCGAAATGATTCGTACCCGACGTGAACGCACCGGGAACAATGATCGTGGTTTCGATGTTCCATCGTGCCAGTTCTCCCGCATAGCTCACTGCGAGGGCATCCATGCCAGCTTTAGCGGCAAAATATGGAGCTAGGTAGGGCGGAGTTCCTCCGCGAGTGCTGCTGCTGCCTATCCAAACCACCAAACCGTTGCCCTGTTGGCGCAGCACCGGCAAAGCCGCGCGGTTCACACGTTGTGTGCTCAGCACGTTGATGTCGTATAGCTCTGCAAGCTGCTCGGGAGTAAAAGCCTCGGCAGGGCCAAAGACCATGTGTCCAGCGTTGTGAATCACGACATCGAGGTGCCCGTTCTCGATCACGATCTGTTGAATTGCCGCTTCCACCGATTCCTGCGAAGCCACATCCAGTTCAATCGTTCGGAGATCGACCTTGTTCTCCACCGCGAACTTCTTTGCTGTTTCCACTTGCGGCGCGTTGCGTCCCTTGGTCTCACGCATGCTGGCGTACACGACATGTCCAGCCTTTGCCAATTCATGAGCGGTGAGCTCACCGAAGCCGCTTGACGCCCCTGTGATTACGATTACTTGTCTCATGACAATTCTCCTTTCTCGATTGTCTCCTGTTTATTATTTTCGTCTTGAGAGGCGTCCACGGTTTAAGCGAAGCCACCGTTAGCACGCAGAACTTGAGAGTTCACCCAGCCCCCATCTGGGCCGGCCAGGAAGGACACAACGTTGGCAATGTCGTCTGGTTGTCCCAGGCGTTCCAG
This sequence comes from uncultured Acidobacteriota bacterium, assembly GCA_963787685.1. Taxonomy (GTDB): domain Bacteria; phylum Acidobacteriota; class Terriglobia; order Terriglobales; family Acidobacteriaceae; genus Sulfotelmatobacter. Next base: position 98,532 of record CAWBED010000006.1, on the reverse strand, counting down.
CGGCGCCAATTTGCTCAACTCGGCGATTTGATCTTCACTTTTGCCTTTTAAAAAAAGATCGGTGCCGACCGGCCCAGGAGCGACGGCGTTGACTGTGACATTGCGTCCGCGAAGTTCATTCGCCAACACATGCACCAAGCCTTCGACCCCCGCCTTCGACGCAATATACGGACCGTAAGAAGGGAAAGATTTGGCCAGCACACTGCTGGAAAAGGCGATGATCCTGCCACCGGCGGCGATGTGTTGGGCTGCTTGCGCCAAGACCAGGAACGCCCCCCGCAGGTTTGTAGAAATGACCTTGTCGAACAGTTCTACGTCGCTCTTGCCGATAGGCGAAAGCGACATGATTCCCGAGTTGTGGACGACCACATCGATGCTGCCGAACTTCTCGATGGTTTCCTCGAAGAGCCGCTCAACATCAGTCTGGTTGGCGACATCTGCTTTGACCGCAATCGCCTCTCCGCCATTCGCTTTGATTTCGGCCACGACTTCTTCAGCCTCGCTGGAGTTGCTGAGGTAGTTCACAACTACGGCGAAGCTGTCCCGTGCCAGTCGCTTGGCGACGACACGGCCGATTCCACGCGAAGCCCCTGTTACAATCGCTATCTTTTTCATAAAGTTCCTCTTTTTTATCCGCTCACCCTCTACGTCAGGCAGCGCCGATAGAAAACAATATCGTTCTTGCCAAAGAATAATTCCAATGCATAATGTTTATATCTATTATGCGTATAGGGCATTTACGCCAGGCCGATCTAAACCTTCTAGTGGTTTTTACGGTTGTCGCCGAAGAGCGGAATATCACGCGCGCAGCATCCCGACTGCTCCTGAGTCAGCCGGCTGTAACCCGTGCTCTGCAGAGACTCCGCGATACATTTCACGATGATCTCCTGATTCGCACTTCAACCGGTTACGAGCCGACGCCTACAGGACAGCGCCTTCTGCAAGATCTAGCGACAATGCTGCCGCGTCTTGACCGCTTAATGGCTGGCGGCGATTTCGATCCCGAGACCGAAGATGCTATTTTTCGAATCGCGGCTACCGACCACGCTGCATACCTCCTCGTGCCGCCCCTCTACACTTCCGTTTTGCCGAAACGCACAAAAGTAGAGTTCGGCTTTGTCCCGCTGCACGCCGGACAATACGAGGCACTGGAGAAAGGCAGGCTCGACCTTGTGCTGAACGGAGACCACGACAGCGCTACTGTTCACCTGAGCAAAGAGGTTATTTTCGACGTGGATTTTGTGTGCGTCGTTTCCCGGAAGAGTAAGCTCGCAAGGGCAATTACACTAAAGCAATATTTAGCTGCGGAACATGTTGCCGTCGACATTGTTGGCGGTGGCCAGACCCATCCAGACACGCTATTGGCCGCCATTGGTGAGAAGCGGCGCTGTCCGCTCGTGGTGGCTCAACACACTGTAGCCATGCGCGTCGCCGCTGCCACAGAGATGATTGCGACTGTGCCACGCCGAATGGCTGTACTCGAAGCGTCCAACAAAGCGACCAAGATTCTCGAAGCTCCAGCCGCGCTCGGGTCATTCAAGTACGTAATGATCTGGCACCCAAGGATGCAAACCGACGCAGCGCACCTTTGGTTGAGATCAATAATACGGGAGTTGGGGAGACGACTGTCCTAAGAGCGGTGCACTTCGAGAGCAACGATGCAGAATCTTCATTCTCTCTCAGACCAACTCCAATTGGCCGACAACGCGCGAACTTGATGCCTAGGCCATAAACGGGGCTTCGAGGAAGTTGGCCACCGCTTTTGCGGCGGTCAACAACTAAGAGGAAGAAACACCAAGGTGCCGGAGAGTAACATTTCGGACGAATAAGTTAGGCAACCGGCGCTTCCTCGCGCCGCCAAAGCACCAAACCATTCGCGCCCAGTGCTAGTGCTCCAAGCGACGGACCGGCGTTGCTCTCGCTTGCTTCATCGTCCCGCACGTTCTTGCTGGGCAATCCCGCCAGCACAAGCTTGTTCGCGATGGTTTCGTAACCATATTCGGTAATCGTGCCTGAGACAAAGTCTCGGTTAGGGGTGCTGGTCGTGACTGTCACCCGAACCCAGCCATAATGGGTTGCTCCATTGATCTTGAATTTAACCCCAACGAATCGATTCGGATGGTTGCCTCCCCATTTACCAATAGGAGGCTCACAGCTGCCTTGGGAACAACCTTCTTCTTCCATCAAGTAAAATTCGCCCGCCTTTCCCTGAAAGTGAGCGGATGGTCCAATCTTTGCGCTTCGCATGAGCGCTGACACATAGCCCCTGTTATTGTGTGTACCACCTTGGCCTACAACCTGGTTGCCTGCAATGGCTTTCACAGACAGATAAGAGATTCCCCCCGAGGCTCCGAAATTAGTGCCTATCTGAAACTCCAAGTCGGTAATGCCGTCGTTGTTGAGGTCGACAGACACGGGGCAAAAGTGAGGATAGAAACAAACGGGGATGGGGATGTTTTTGTTCGTGATAATAACCTTGGCCTCCGCGGGTTGGGCGAGGGCCAATGTGCTCACCGAAGCGGCTGCCGCAGCCAGCGAATACAACTTCATGCGGTGATCAAGGGTAAGCGAGTTGACGGGATTAACGCGAAGGGTGGGGAACATAGACAAACCTCCACAGGCCGCCAAGTTTAGCCCCGCCAAACCGCTTGTCAATATGAAATTCTCTGTAGCCTCATCGACCGACGTTGGTTTGGAGGCAAATGCGCTAGGATCCCCCAGGTGCCGCTAACAGGCGACTACACTCATTGATCTCTCGCCGAGTTTCCGTCATCCCGCTTTGCGTCACCTCCGCCATTTCCTCAGCTGCTTCCACGCCTGGACGAGCTCCTGGACGGCACGCGCCGGCGGGAAAGTCTTTGAATTAATGATGGCGCACTCCCGATAGGCACGCTGATAAATCTCGCGCACGGAATGCTCGCTCAGTACCGCCATGTTGCGCGCAATCTCCTTGAGATCCTCGCGGCTCCAGATCTTTTCCTTCTCACCGAAATCAGGATGCCTGGCCACGCCGAGGATTCTACGATATTCGCTTTATGTTCGCCATCGGGCAATTTGTGTCGCGTGCGATCAACATGCGACGGCTGACGTGTCCGGCAATCGCCATGATCGTTGAATCCGACGTACAGTTCTCCGCGAGCTGAGTAATCGCGCAGTGGCGAAGATCGTGGAAGCGGAAAGTTGCCCGAGGTAAACGGAGAATCCAATTGCGTGCATTGGATTTGTCGAACCGTTGGAGCGTTGAAGAGCCATGTGCGGATGGAAACGAAGCGGACGGCGATGGAAACCCTTGCCGTGAGCACCAAAACGGCGGGTTACGACAAAAACCATGACACAAACTCCGTGCCTGCGGCGAGTCTCCCTGTCTAAATTGTTGAGAGATTTGGTGGACCTGGTCGGGATCGAACCGACGACCTCTTCCATGCCATGGAAGCGCGCTCCCAGCTGCGCCACAGGCCCACTGTTTGGGGACACTACGGACTGTCCGTTGCGGACGGCCTTAAGTATTCTCGCTGACCTCACCCAGATAGTCAACGCGAGGCGATCTCTAAACAACGTTCCGAGCTGTGAATGCAGAGGCGTCGAGCTTCGCTCGACGAACAGCCGAGGGCGGCTGTTGCCACATTTTTGCCAAAAGGAGATCGTTCGCAATTTCTCCCATTTCTTCCACAGGACTTTTCTGCCATAATTGATCGTGCACCCCACCTGCACAATTTTTCAAAAACAATTTAAAGCGAGGAAGAGATGCCAGCGAAGTACATCTTTGTGACAGGCGGAGTTGTGTCTTCACTCGGCAAGGGATTGGCCGCAGCATCCATCGGTTGCCTGCTGGAGAGCCGCGGGATCAAGGTCAACATCATGAAGTTCGATCCTTACCTGAACGTGGATCCGGGAACGATGTCGCCATTTCAGCATGGCGAGGTTTTCGTGACCGACGACGGGGCGGAGACTGACCTGGACCTGGGCCACTACGAGCGCTTCACTCACGCCAAACTTTCTCGCGACAACAACTGGACAACCGGGAGGATCTACGAGCAGATCATCGCCAAAGAGCGCCGTGGCGACTATCTCGGCAAGACGGTGCAGGTGATTCCGCACGTCACTAACGAGATAAAGGCCGCGATGAAGAAGGTGGCGCAGGACGTGGATGTCGCGATCGTGGAGATTGGCGGGACGGTTGGCGACATCGAGTCTCTGCCGTTTATGGAAGCGATCCGGCAGATGCGTCAGGAGTTGGGTCGCGAGCATACGTTGTTTGTCCATGTAACTCTCGTGCCGTTTATTGCGGCGGCGCAGGAATTGAAGACCAAGCCGACGCAACACTCGGTAAAGGAATTGCTGAGCATCGGAATTCAGCCGGACATTTTGCTCTGCCGCACAGACCGGTTCCTGGCGAAGGACATCAAGTCGAAAATTGCGCTGTTCTGCAATGTGCCCGATGAGGCGGTGATCACGGCGAAGGATGTGGCGTCCATTTATGAAGTGCCGCTGGTGTTCGCCAATGAAGGCGTGGACACACTGGTGCTGAAGAATCTGCACCTGGAAGCGAAGGATCGCGATTTGTCGAAGTGGGAGGACATTGTCCACCGCGTGTACAACCCGAAGGACACGGTTACGATCGGAATCGTTGGCAAGTACGTTGAGTATGAAGATTCGTACAAATCGCTGAAAGAGGCGCTGGTGCACGGATCGCTCGCGCACAACCTGAAGCTGCAGATCAACTGGATCGAGGCCGAGGGCTTGGAAACTGCAGAAGGAGACAGCTTCGAGGCGCAGCTTGAAGGGTATGACGGAATTCTGGTGCCGGGTGGCTTCGGCAAGCGTGGAATCGAAGGAATGCTGAAGGCGATCCGGTATGCGCGCGAGAAGAAGGTGCCGTATTTCGGTATTTGCCTCGGCATGCAGACGGCATGCATTGAGTTTGCTCGAAATGTTGTGGGATTGGCGGAGGCGAATTCGAGCGAATTTGATCCCGCGACGCCGCATCGAGTGATCTACAAGTTGCGCGAGTTGCGCGGCGTAGAGGAACTCGGCGGAACGATGCGGCTGGGCGCGTGGCCTTGCAAGATCGAGCCCGGCACGCTCGCGTACAAGATTTACGGGAAGTCGGAGATCAGCGAACGTCACCGGCATCGCTACGAATTCAATCGCGAGTACGAAGAACCCATGACGGCGGCAGGATTGCGTATTTCCGGATCCACTCCGGACGGGACCTACGTGGAGATGGTCGAATTGCCGGACCATCCGCATTTCATCGGCTGCCAGTTCCATCCTGAGTTCAAGTCGAAGCCACTCGAGCCACATCCTCTGTTCAGCACATTCATTGGCGCAGCGTATGAGTATGGAGTGAAGCGGCGCGCAGAGAAAGAAACGGCGGCTGTCGAGATGTTCCACCGTCCGGAGAAAGTGAGAGTCTAAAACAGCTCTGGACATGACGACTGTTGAAATCCGAACCGTCTCTGGCAGTTCGCTCGCGGTGGGCTCGTCGGGCCCACGAACCGTCACCATTGACCGCGCGAAAGAAAGCGGTGGCTTGGGGTTGGGTTTCAATGGCGGAGAGCTACTTCTACTGGCGATCGGCGGCTGCTACAGCAATGACGTTTTTCGCGAAGCGGCCAAGCGCGGTCTGATTGTGAAGAATGTGCAAGTCACGGTGAATGCTGACTGGGCGGGCGATCCGGTGCGGGCGCAGAATGTTTCGTTCGCCGTCGTGGTTGAGGCGGATGCGTCCGAAACGGAAATTGTTGAGTTGATCGAGCATACGGACCGAGTGGCGGAGATCCCTAATTCACTCAGGCTTGGAACCGAAGTGAAGCTCAGGGGAATTAAGGCCATCGCAAGTCGATGAGTATTTCCTTCCAAGTCGGCGATATCCATGTCGGTTCCGGCGACCTCTTTCTTATTGCCGGCCCATGTGTAATTGAGAGTGAAGAGCACGCGATTCGTATGGCGGAGATCATCAAGGGCGTGACCAAGGCGCTGGGATTTCCGTTCATCTTCAAGGCTAGCTATGACAAAGCAAACCGGACGTCGATTCGCAGCTTTCGCGGACCGGGGTTGAAGGAAGGGCTACGGATTCTGAAAAAGATCAAAGACCAGTTGAACCTGCCGATCTTGACCGATGTGCACGAGACGGCGGACGTCGGGAAAGTCGCAGAAGTGGCCGACGTGCTGCAGATCCCAGCATTCTTGAGTCGTCAGACGGATCTCGTGGTTGCGGCCGCGCTCAGCGGACGCGTGGTGAACATCAAGAAGGGACAGTTCGTGGCTCCGTGGGATATGCGGCACGCGGTTGAGAAATGTCGGGACGCGGGAAATACGCAGATCTTTTTGACGGAACGCGGCGCGAGTTTCGGATACAACAATCTTGTAGTCGACATGCGATCGCTGGCGATTATGCGCAAGTTTGCTCCGGTCGTTTTTGACGCGACGCATTCGGTCCAGTTGCCGTCGTTGCAGGCGGACGATAAAGGTCCGGCGGTGAGCGGAGGACAACCGGAGTTTATTCCGGTACTGGCGCGCGCGGCCGCGGCGGCAGGTGTGGACGGAGTATTCATGGAAGTACACGACAATCCGAAGGAAGCGAAGTCGGATGGAGCCAATGCGCTGGACTCGACGAAGCTGCGGGGATTGTTGAAAGAGTTAATCGCGGTGAAGAAAGCGCTGGACGAAGCGCACGCGACACCCTAGGCAATATCCAACGACATTCGAGTGAGCAAACCTCTGATTCGTCGAGCAAATTCGACATCCCAAGTTGCAAGCGTAGCGTTTCGGCGTTGACGGGAATTTCCGTCGAACTGAGTTTTTTAGAGATGGAATCAGGCCTGCCTTTTGTTTCTTTCACGTGTGGTAGATTGATTTCTCCGTATGAAACATGTTGCCAATTGGGCCTTGAACGCCGCATCGGCTCGCGGGGCGAGCTACGCCGACGCGCGGATTGTGGCGCAGCGGAGTCGTGCACTGACGACGAAGAACGGCAAAGTCGGAAGCGCACTCGACTCGGAATCGGTTGGCATGAGTGTGCGCGTGATTGCCGACGGAGCTTGGGGATTTGCCGCGTCCGCCGAACTGGGACGAGGTGCGGTGGAGGCGACAGCGGCTGAAGCGGTCGCCATCGCGCGAGCTTCCGCCCGCGTTAAGAAGGAAGATATCCGTCTCGCTCCGGAAAAAGCTGCGGTTGCTGAGTGGAGCACACCCTACAAGATCGACCCGTTCTCGGTATCGGTTGAACAAAACATTGAGTTGCTGCTGAAGATTGACGCTGAGTTGCGGTCGGTTTCGGGCATCACGCTGGCAGAGGCGAATCTCAATTTCAATCGCGAGGAGCAGTGGTTCGTTTCGTCCGAGGGAGCAGACATTCATCAGACGAAGCTCTCGACCGGCGCGGGATATGCGGCGTACGCGTTTGCCGGGAATGAGATTCAGAAACGGTCATATCCAAATTCGTTTGGCGGACAGTGGCAGAACAAAGGATATGAACTGATCGAGGAATTGAAGCTGGTGGAGAATGCGCGGCGCATCGCGGAAGAAGCAGTCGCGCTGCATCAGGCGGACCAGTGTCCGGAAGGAAAGTTCGATCTGATTCTCGACAGCTCGCAGCTGGGGCTGCAAATTCACGAATCGGTGGGGCATCCAATCGAACTGGATCGCGTACTCGGCATGGAGGCGAATTTTGCCGGGACTTCATTCTTGACGCTCGACAAGCTGCGGACTCTCCGATATGGCAGCGGCTTAGTGAATGTCGTGGCGGATGCCCGGCAAGAGCATGGCCCGGGGCTGGGAACGTTCGGTTACGACGACGAAGGTGTGGCGGCGCAATGTACTCCGATTATCACCAAGGGTTTGTTCACGGGATATCTGAGCTCACGCGAAACGGCGCACACGATTGGGGAGAACCGATCCGGTGGAACGCTGCGGGCCGAGGGATGGAACCGGCTGCCGATGATTCGTATGACGAATATCAGTTTGCTGCCGGGGGAAAAGCCACTCAGCATGGAACAGCTCATTGCATCGACGGATCATGCGATTCTGATGCAGACGAACCGATCGTGGTCAATCGACGACAAGCGATATAACTTTCAGTTTGGCTGCGAGATTGGCTGGGAGATTAAAGGCGGGAAGCGCGTGCGGATGGTAAAGAATCCGTCGTATTCGGGCATCACGACGGAATTCTGGAATTCACTGGACGCGATCTGCTCACGCGACGAGTGGACATTGTGGGGAACTCCGAACTGCGGAAAAGGACAGCCACAGCAGGTGATGGGAACGGGCCACGGTGCGGCCGCCTCGAGATTCCGGGGAATCAAAGTAGGGAGTGCGTTTAAGGGCGCGTGATGCTGACGAAAGAACAAGCCGGGGACATCTTCGATCGCATCCGTAAATTTACTTCTGCGGACGAGGTGGAAGTCTCCATCTCTGGCGGACGATTTGCGCTAACCCGGTTCGCTAATAACACCATCCACCAGAATGTGTCGGAGGAGAATCACATCGTCTCTGCCCGGACGGCGTTTGGAAGCAAGACGGCGCGGGCTTTTACCAATAAGTTCGATGATGAGAGCTTGCGACAAGTCGTTCGATCCGCAGAGAGCCTGGCCAAAGTGCAGCATCCGGATCCTGACCTGTTGCCCATGCCCTGTTCAGATGAGGCCTCGGGCCGGGCGGGCGGGGGCATGCGGTCTCCACAAATACCTTCCAGACACTTCCAGCAGACCGCAGCGATTACACCTGAGTTTCGTGCTGACGGAGTTGGCAAGATTGTCGGGGTTGCGGATCGGCACAAGCTCACGACAGCGGGTATTTTTTCCAGCGCGGAATCGGTTGAGGGAATTTTCAATTCGCGCGGGTTGAGCAACTGGCATACCCAGACATCAGCCGAAGTTTCAATCACCATGCTGGCCGCCGATTCATCGGGATGGCAGAAGGCGAATTCACCGGATGTGGCGAATCTCGATCCTCTGATGCTGGCTGAGGTCGCCGCGAAGAAGGCCGTTGATTCTGCGCATCCGCGTGAGATTCCAGCGGGGAAGTACACGGTGATACTGGAACCGGCAGCGGTTCTCGATATTGTGGGATTCATGTTCTGGGATTACGCGGGGATGGCGATCCTGGACCAGCGTTCATTTCTTGCGGGCCGCATCGGCACAAAGCTATTCGGCGACAACATCACGATCTGGGACGATGTTGCACACCCTCTGCAGACAGGATGTCCGTTCGACGGAGAAGGCATGCGACGGCAGAGAGTGGCGCTGGTGGAGAACGGAATCGTGAAGCGCGTGGTGTATGCGCGTGCGACCGCCGAGCGGATGAAGCGTTCCGAATATAAAGATAAGGTTGGTCCGATCGAAGCGACCGGTCACGGATTTTCGCTGCCCAACGAGATGGGGGAGATGCCGCAGAATATCGTGTTCGCTCCATCTGGCGATCCGCAGACCGTTGCGCAGATGATTGCGTCCACAGAGCGTGGAGTGCTCGTCACGCGACTCTGGTATATCCGCGAAGTCGAACCTTTCGAGAAAATCCTGACCGGAATGACGCGCGACGGAACATTTTATGTAGAGAACGGACGCGTGCAGGGCGGAGTACGCAATTTCCGGTTGAATGAGAGTTTGATTCAGATGTTGTCGAATGTGGAAGCCATGAGCGTGCCGGCTCGCTCATCTGGCGAAGAGTCGTTCGACATGGTGGTACCGGCAATGAAAGTTAAGGACTTCAACTTCACGGAAGTGACGAAGTTCTAATTTCAGCGTTGGTATTGCGCAATCGGCATCTAGCTGCGACCCCGTCGTATTGCTCGATCATCCCTCCGAGAATTGCCCGAAATTCACCCGGAATTGACCTGAAAATGACCGGTCCAAAGGGGCAGATTCAGGCTCGAATCCGCCTTCGTTAAAACCTCTAATCCATTCAAAGAAAAGCAGTTAGCCCCCGCTTGTTCCATGACTTCGGTAACTTTGTTTGTTTGATTCCGGGGTGTACGCTGCCCTTGAGTTGAGCAGAAAGACCGCGCAGTGCGTGGTCGGAAGGAAGGTCGCTCCGAACGTGGCAGCGGAAGGCACAGCACCGATGATGGAATCGCAGACGAGCGCGGCTCAGTATGAAGACATGCAGGGCGCTGCGCGATTTCCGTTGCATCTTTCGGCGTCGGTGAAAACGCAGGGCAGCGCGTACGTGGCAGAAACCGAAAACATCTCCGCGAACGGCGTGCTGTTCGCAATGGATAAAGATGTTCCGGTGGGATCAATGGTGGACTTTACGATCTTGCTGCCGGCCGATGTCGCAGGCTTGGGACGCAATGTGCAGATTGATTGCCGCGGGCGAGTCGTGCGCAGTTTCGACGATCGCGGACGGCGTGGGGTAGGCGTTGTAATCGACGAATACCATTTTGAGCGCATATAAGGCGCAAGGGAACGAATGGCTACGATTCCGGTAAGCATGGAAGAAAATTTCGGAGCAGGCGAGGACAAGGGGCAGTTTGTCCGAGTGATTCTGGCCGATACACAGGCCATTTTCCGCGCCGGTCTGCGAAAGATTTTCGCGCTGGAAGATGACATTCGCGTGGTCGGACAGGCTGAGACTCTTGCGCAGACTCAGTCTGCGGTTGCAAAGTTCTCCGCAGACGTGCTCATTTTTGAAGCGGCCCTCACACCCAATCCGGTGGATGCCGTGGCCGATCTGCTCCGCCAGAATGCGAAGTTGCGAGTGGTGGTGGTCACACCTGGCTCGGACGAGGATCTGACGCTGGAATTGTTCCGACGCGGTGCTCACGGCATCGTGTCGCGCGAAGTCGAACCTGAGTTGCTGGTCGACTGCTTGCGTAAAGTGATGGCCGGGGAAACGTGGCTCGACAGCCAAGGAGTTCGGTGGGTCATGGAAGCCTATCGCAACCAGAATACCCGGACTAGCGGAACACGTCCGAAGGTGCAACTCACACCGAAAGAGACATTGATCGTTTCCTGCGTGACGCAGGGCATGAAGAACAAAGAGATTGCTCTGCGGGTGGGCACGACCGAGCAGGTCGTGAAGAATTACCTGCGCAAGGTCTACGACAAGCTTGGAGTGGCAGATCGCCTCGAATTGGCGCTCTATTGCCTGAACCATCACGTAGTGGACAATGCAAAAGTGCCGGCATTGCCTGCTACAGCAACGAACGCCGGCTCCATTGCGAATGCAGCCGCAGCCGGAGCGTCGTCGGGTAGTACCGTGGTCTCTCCTTCGACGCCGGCGGATTCTCCGGAAAAACTCTCCTAAGAATTTCTTCGTCAGTTTGAGTGCCCTCAGGTTGCGGTTTCGACGACTACACCCATAGAATTGACAAGAATTGAGAAGCGCGAGCTTCTCAAGAGTCGTTCCTTCCATCCGATACAAGACGGAGAGATGGCCGAGTGGCTGAAGGCGCACGCTTGGAAAGCGTGTTTACTCGAAAGGGTAACGTGGGTTCGAATCCCACTCTCTCCGCCATATTTTCTAAGCCCTTGAAAATAGGAGCCTAGCGAGTCCGGCTACCTGTTTCCGTAAATCCCGGCTACCTAAAAACGGCTGCCCATTGTAGACCCACGTATCGGCTCTTCGAGGAGTTGAGCCGTGAAGAGTCTGCCATCAGTCAGCCTGTACATTCGCATCACCGACGGAAAAGGCTGTCGTCGCTACGAGCGAATCCGCCGACGGAATCCGCAAATGTGCGGGCCGAAAGACGTCTACTGCCTCCACTTTTACGAGAAAGATAAGCGCAAGTGGTTGAGCGTCGGCACCGACCTTAGCATCGCCAACGGGGCCCGAGGTCAGAAGGAGCAAGAGCTGTTGCTTCTGAGCAAGAACGAATCAGCCCAGCCCAAACCAACCCCCGCCGCCCCCAAGTCACTAGAGGAGCTTCGGACGGCATTCATCCATGATAAGAAGACCACTATCAAGAAGGACGGCACGCCTCTACATCCGAACACGATTCGTTCCTTTGAAGTCGTCACTAGAGGTTTCCTAGACGCCATCAAGCGGACCTTCCCCGCAGAAGTCACCAAACAGGATTTGAAGGACTGGATGATGAAGCTCCGGCAAGGCGACCCGGCCAGAAAGCGTCGAGCTGTTAGCCACCGCACCGTTTGCAATCTGTATGACAGCGTTGCGGCTTTTCTCATGTTTTCCGGAGTGGACCACAACGTTGACCCGCAGGGCAACTCTCCTAGCGTCCGCCATCATTAAACAACCTACTGTCGCCTTTGCGTGATTAGGTATGCGTCCACTCTCCGCCCGAAAACTCTCCACTTTTCCTCCCTCCCGGCGTGAGCTATGGTTCGCCGAGTGGACGTGGCTCAACTGCCAGCACCTGAGTGAGTTCAATTTACCCGAATAGTCAACCAAGCCCCGTAGATTCAGAGAGGAGGAAAATCATGCCGCGAAGCAAGAAGGACGCATCACTGAAGCGCAAGTCAGCAGTCGCCAAGAAAATTAAGAGCATGAAAGCATTGAAGTCGCAAGCTCCGAAGAAGAGCGCAAAGTCGGCTGGCTCGAACCGCGCCGAAGGCATTCGGCTCTTCAAGCTCGCTGGAAGGCCCACAAGAGAACAGTTCCAGTTGGTCTATGGTGAGCGGGGACATCTCATGACGTGGGATCAGCGAGCCGCTGCGGGCGTCCCAGCGAGTAAGTTTCAGGCCGCGCTTGCCGCGAAGCAATCGGGCCGAAAGGACGTCAAACCGTCGATCCCCGCGCTTACAGCGAAGGACTAGCATGGGGCGGCATGTCTTCGCTCTCGATGCGCCGCCGGGACGGGAGGTGTGCGATTTTTGTTCCTCGTCGCCAACCTCCCGGCTCTATGCTTGTCGAAACTTCATTATCCCGCGCACGAAGCATGCTGTGTTCCAGCACGAGTCGATTGGCGCGTGGGCCGCGTGTGATCGCTGTGCCGTGCTCATAGACGCTGGGCACTGGTCGCAGTTAACCGACCGCGCTTTCCGGCGGTTCTGCAAGAGGCACGGCGTGTCCCGTTTGAAGTAAGGGAGCAGTTGCGGGAGATTCATCAATTTTTCAAGGAGCACATGCTTAAAGAAGCGTGAAGTTACCCCAGCTTGTAGATCAGGTAGACGTAACCGATCAGGCCGACGATGAGAGCCAGCTTGATGATCCACCAGCAAATTTTATGCATCTTTTTCCCAAATTGGGTCGCAATGAGCACGAGACAGAAAACCAACACGCCGCGAGTGGCCCAATCTCCGCTGCCGTATTTTCCGGCCCAGAGGAGAGGAATCGCGTTGACGAAATAGGCATGGGCTTCCGCTGGATGGTACGCGCACCAAGAAACGATCAACAGGGGAGTCATCAGCAACCAGAACAGCAATTTAATGGTGTCCCAAATCAAGTTCAGGACCCATGCCAGCGGCGCCAGTGCAGCTTCAAGTTCCTGCCGAGGGTCGGTCATTAGTTCAACTCCACGGTGCGCGTGCCTAGCAGGAGCACAATCGCGGTGAGCCGATCTGGGATAGCAACCTTCGTCCCGCCCGGTAGGGCGCGAGCCGCCTCCATCAATCGTGAAGTGGAAATCTCTTTGTAGACGGCGATGTTCAGCAGGGCGGTTCGGAGTTGGGTTTTGATCGGAGGCAGCACAGCAACGGTTTTCATACTCAGAAACTACGCAGCCACGGATAAGAGAAGCTAAGTGAGGAGAAGCAAAATGCGGATCGGTGAGCCGCTTCGAACCATTGTCGTGGAACCACTCGAAACCCCCGTGCAGCAACCATCAGTAGAGCCGGAACCTGCCCACGAAGCAGAGCCAGAGCCAGCGGAGGCGCCAATCTCGCAATGATCGTTCCGGATTACATCTCGCCTATCGTGGGATACCGCGTCTGGGAATGGGACGCAGCTGGGCTAAAGTCGCTCAATGGCGAGAAGTGGTTTGCCCATCAGCCGCTCTCTGCCGCGTGTAGGGCAGATGCATTCGGTTCCGTCGCGGGTCTTTCCAAATCCGCACATAATCCTGCCGAAATGCCGAACTACAGTTGCAGTTGTGGCGTCTATGCTGCGAAGACGGTTGAGCACCTGCGCCAGTGCGGCTATAAGAAGTTCGGAGTCCACGGCGAGGTCTATCTGTGGGGCACGGTCATTGAGCACGAACGCGGTTGGCGTGCCCAGTTTGCCTACCCCAAGACCCTGTTCCTTGCAGCCGACGCGATCCCGTTCTCGCTTCCCGAGATGAACACTCGGCTCAAAGCCTTGGCGGAGTTTGATACGGACATTTTCTTGCTGCACGATGGTGAGAACGTTGCGCTGTGGAGGCGCGGCTTCGGCTTCGATGGGGCCGGACTCGACTATCTGATTCAGGCACGCAAACAGTATTACGTCCGCCGCCGACAGGAGCGCACCCTGAGAAAGGGCGATCGCGTGGCAGTGCTCGGTCACGGGATCGCAGTGGTCGAACAGGTCGACGGCAAAGCAATTCAGGTCGTGCTGGGGAACAGACTGGTGCTGAGAATCGCACGCAAGGAAATCGTTGTGAACGAGCAGAACAACCGCTGGGAATGCGAAGCCAATAATGCCCGAGGTTACCAAGTATGCGAGTAGGAATCTACGCGAGAGTGAGCACCCTCATTGGACAGAGTCCGGAGATGCAGCTAGCCGAGTTGCGAGAGTACGCCTCCCGGCGCGGCTGGGAAATCTACGCCGAATATGTTGACTCCGGAATCTCCGGCTCGAAAGAATCACGCCCGGAACTCAATCGCCTAATGTCAGATGTTCACCTGCGACGATTTGACGTGGTGCTGTGCTGGAAGGTGGACCGATTCGGGCGCTCGCTCAAGCACCTCGTCAACGCACTTGCTGATCTCGATTCGTACGGCGTGGCCTTTGTGAGTCTGCGTGACAATCTGGACCTCTCCACACCTTCGGGGCGGCTAATGTTTCAAATCATCGGAGCGATGGCAGAGTTTGAACGCTCGCTGATTCAAGAGCGGGTCAGGGCGGGTCTTCGGAACGCCCAGCTCAAAGGAAAGACTCTGGGACGTCCTAGTCGAATCATCAGTCTTGATGAAATGACCCGGCTCCGAGCACAGGGCGCGAGCTTTAGAGAGATTGCAAAGGCAGTTGGCGCGTCACCCGGTACGGTTCGCACGCGTTTGCTGACACGTGATTAAATGTTTGTAGTCGCAACGCACGTATGAATTCTGCCGCAGTTCACCCGCTTCTCGAGGGAGTCCCTAGTATCTGCGACCGCTATCGCACTCTTCCCCAACGCTCTGGCCTATTTGAAGAGATGTACCAGCGCATCCGCGAGAACTGGAATCGGCATCGTGAGCTGGACCGCTGGCCCACTCCGGAAAAGAACTGGGTTTTGCGCGTAGCGCCGGAGTTCACTAAGCATCCAACGCAACACCTCGAAAAGCAGCTCCAGAAACAGATCGCGATTTGCCTTGAGAATGAACGGTGGGGTAACGATGTGCCCACTGCATCTGGGCTTGTTAATGCGCATGGTCGTCAGATGAACGTTGATCTTGCGCACCGCGTTGACGACGGCTTCGAACTCATTGAACTGAAGGTGGAGTCGAACACCCCTTACGACGCGGCGTGTCAGATCCTTCGCTACGGTGCCATATACGTGCTGTACCGTCTGGAGCCAGGCGATTCAAGGGGAATTCAATGATGTCTGCTAAGTGCATCGCGCTAGAGGCCCGAACCTTGCGATTCTTTTTGTTTACCATGTTCTCTCCTCCCGTTACACAAGTAGTACACAACTCGGGGTACTCTACTTGCCTCGGGAGAGAAGTAAAGGGAAACATTGCGAGGCGATCTAGTGTGAAATCATGCGGCGGTGGACAGGGCTGACTGCCCCTGCGCAAGAAGCAGTGCCTCTAAGCGTTGTCGGCAACGTTGTTCGCTGGCTGCATAAGCAACTGGGTCTTGGGATTGTAGACGGCGATGACGGCGGCGCATTGCGCGCTGCGCTTGCAGTAGGGTGCCTTCGTTGTAGATCATCTGTGCTCCTAAACATCTTTGGTTTGGCCTAATACTGGTGTGGCGAGAGGAGCGCAGAAAAGAGACCCATGAAAATTCTGTTCCTGCTGGACATCACCAACGACAAAAAAGAAGTCACAGTGCCCAATGGACGTGCATTGGAAGTCTTGCCCACCCAGTTGCAACTGAAGCAGACGGGACCCGGCGAAACGTGGCTTGCTTTCCCTACAGACGGGACGGGGTATCGCCCCGAATCCGAAAGTTTTATACCGCTTGTGAGGTTCCCGGTGGCGCTGAAGCCAGTCAAGCGCACGAGGCGAGTTGCCAAAAAGGTTCCGGCGAGGAAAGCCACAGGGAAGAAGTAGGCTCCTTCTTTCCGGCTTACTCTTCTACAATCCTTCCCTTCTTGACCATGACTCGCTTCGGTTTGCCGCGTGCCAGCACTGCGGTGTTGTGAAGTTCTTGCACCTTTGAGGATTGGAAAGGAGCATAAAGCTGTGTGTCGGCTCGCGTGATTGCGCCTTTGTTCACCTGACGAACGCCAGCACCAGAAATCCGAGCGACTTGTTGGGCTGGTCCCACGTGTCTCGCGAGTAGGCAGATTTCTCGGCTGATGGGAAAAGTGAGATATGTGTCGGGGCTGCTCAAAAAGCCCGTACCCGGAACCTCTACCGTGGGCGAATCAAACAAGGCAACGGGATTGTCAGACGTAAGGAATCCGAGGTCGCCGTCCTCCGCAAGGAGAAACTGCCAGCGCATTTCGTATACGACTCGCTGCAACATCATCATCACTCTGATCATCTGTTCAAGCGACCACCCACGATTGCTCTGCGTAAGGAATACGTTTCCGGCATTTAGCGTTCTCAGAATCTCTTCTGGCGTGACTACCTTCCCGGTTTTTTCTGATTCCTCGCGTGCAACGAGCTTCAGGTTCTCAGGGTCGGATACGAATTTGTCGAGTTTGAAAGCGATGTCGAGTGTGGCGAATCTGTCTACAAGACGTTCAAAGGTTGGAACTCTCGTGTAGGACAAGGCGACGTATCCAGCAAGTGTAAGTCGCTCTTCAGGGTCGAGGCGAAAGCTTCGTGAGCGCAGTTTACGCAACACAGAAATGGAGAGGTCTTCCAACTTCTGCAACGTGTGTTCGAAGTCGAACTGCCGCTTTTCCTCCCGGTCAAAGCAGTAGTAATAATTGCGTTTTGCGATGCGGTCCGGCTTCTGCCGAAACGGCGACTTCTCGGGAAGGTAGGCCCAAAGATACGATTCACCCCGCTTCTCGTAGTCGGGATCATTGAACCCCTCTAAATAGGCCCGATGAACGTAGTGCTGCTGCTTCGGCTGTGGCTTTGTTGCTGCGACCATGCCCGTTCCGTCTATGGTGTGATTTTAAACTGCTGCCCGGGCAGCCTCGCACTGGGCGGCTCGTCGGCCTCACTTAATAGCGGGCCAGCGTTCGTCAATCGCCTTCATGATTTCCTCGGCCCATCGCACGGCATCTGCGATTGCGCTCACAGTCGACGGGACTCTTTTCCCGCCATCGAACTGCGCCAACTTCCGTGCAGCGAGGATACTCGCCGCAATCGACAGCACGCGCTTGCGGCCCTCGTCCATGCAGGGCCATGGTAGCATATTCGTATTTTGTTCGCCTATCGCCGAAGTGGATTTTACTTCCGATCCGCGATCAAATAGGATTTCGGCTACCCAACCGGCTACCTAAAGTGGCTGTTTTGGGCAAGAAAAAGTACCCAGTTCAACTGGGAAATTCAAAGCAGGGCCAATACGAGGTCATTGGTAGGCAGTGTTTTAGCCAGTGTTCACGAGGGTTTCGGAAAATTATTTGAGGGTCCCACTCTCTCCGCCACATTTTTCAACAGCTTGGAGGCAATCGCTGTAGCCCTTCTCTGAGCGAAAAAAGTGCAAGCGTGTTTAGTCGGGCCGTCAATCCGCTTAGGGTAAGGTGACCCAGTTGACGGGAAATTCATTCCGATGGGCGAGAAGTCCATTGAAGAAAAACTCGTCGCTGTGTGGGACCGTTTACGTCCGAAATGGATTCACAAAAACTCACGCGGAATACTGAACTCTATCCCAGAGTTGGAAGGGTTTGAGGAGTTAAAGTCGAAAGAGAAAAAGACCAAAGCGAAGCCCACTTCAGGTTCGGAGTCTAAGGAACCTGACCCCGCTCCTTAGAGCCAGACCGTCAAGATGCTTCGCGGGGTTCGTCCGCCAGCAGATCAAGAGTCTTGATGTTGCTCAGAACGGCGATGCACGCCCGAACGACCTCGGTCTTCGAACCGTAATAGCGAACGCTGAGAGTGTTCACCAGACTTCTCGTTCTAGGAAACGCCGCAAACGAGAACGGCTCGGGCCTGCATTGACGATCTTCCCCGCGTTCCCAGCCATCGCCAGATGCTGCCGGTGCCAACACTTCACGCTCGCTTGGCAATGAATCCTAGGATTTTTATGCACTCCATACATTTGCTTTACGCGATCTTTATGACTTTCTGGATGTAATCGAACGTCAACGAGAAGTAATAGCCGGAGCCGGTTCGATGGAGCATTGCTTGGAGCTCTGTGCAACGACCGTAAATCATCAGGAAACTGGGGCGTGATGATCGTGAAAATTCACTACCGTAGGCCTTTGCCAACTACCTTACCTCTTCTTTTATTGGCGGGTGCTTCTGTTTTTATTCCCGCAATGCCAGGTGATGCTCAGGCACAGACTGCGGCCCCGGCAACAATGGCCGCTCTACATGAGCCGGCCGCAAACGAGTCCGAGCATGATGGGGGTAAGACGGCGGCTCCAGCACCTGCCGCACCCGCAGCGACGCCAGATCCGGAGATATCACCTGCGGTCGCCAAGCAGCTGGCCGCCATGCAGGCGGAAATCGAAGAGCTCAGAGCGGAGTTGAAGGGCCGCACCGCAACCGCTGTTTCACTGCCAGAAGTCCGAGCGACGGAACCCGCGGTGCAGCCGGAAGCCAAGTCGGCTCTGGTTCCAGCGGCCGAAGCGCCTGCTCCCGCGCCCCCAGTTTCAGTGGCGCAACAAGCCACCGACACTTCGGCCAAGCCAAAGAAGCCAGAACCCTCCGCTCCATTCGCCTACGCCGACTGGACCTGGTTGAACGGCAACGCCCGAAACAAGGACGCCGTCTGGGATTCGAAGTTTTTCACGCCAGAAATCAGATTGGATACTGATTTTGTCAGCAGTTTCAATCATCCCAAAGACGACACGATCGGCGGATCGACCGAGATCTTCCGCTCCAACGAAGTCCAACTCGATCAGATCAGCTTTGGCGGAGATTTTCATTGGCAGAATGTTCGAGGCAGGATCCTCACGATGGGTGGAATGTTTGGCGTGACTACGCCTCGCAATGACGCCAGCCCCGGTCGAGGGCAGTGGGATCTGCGAGGTGCATACAAATATTTCTCCGAAGCCTACGGTGGATATCACTTCAACGTGAACCACGGACTCAACGTCGATGCTGGAATCTTCGTTTCCTACATCGGGCTCTTCAGCTACTACAACTTCGACAACTGGGCCTACCAGCCTTCGTATGTTTCCTCCAACACGCCATGGTTCTTCAACGGACTTCGCATTCAGTGGTTTCCCACGGACAAGCTGAAGATTGAACCCTGGATCATCAACGGCTGGCAGTCCTATGGGCGCTATGGGACCAAGCCCGGACTCGGTGGCCAGATCTTGTACCGCCCGAAGCAGTGGATCTCGCTGGTCTTCAACAACTACGGCATGGGCGAAGACACGCTGTGGACGGGTAATACGCCCCTTGGGACGATCGCGCTTTCATTCGGACAACAGCGTCGAGATCAAGTACTACGACCAGCCGACCAAGTTCCTGGACAAGATGGCCTTCTCTCTGACGGGAGACTTGGGCTGCGAATACGGCGGCGGAGTTAGTTGCCACCACAACGAACCTCTCGTCGGGACCAAGGGCGGACCCAAGCAGAGCTTTGCCGGATGGATGCTCTACAACCGCTGGTGGTTTGATAAAGACAAGTACGCGATCACGTTAGGTGGCGGAGCATTCGACAACCCGGGACGCTATCTGACGTTGCTGCAGCCGATCAATGGCGCGGATGCGATCTCGGGATCGCCGTATTTTCCGGAGGGGCCTGGATTACCGTTCAAGGCGTGGGATAACTCGGTCACCTTCGACTACATGCCCAGACAGTACATCACGTTTCTCTGGGAATTCGGATATCGCCACGCGGATGTGCCGTACTTTACGGGCCGAGGCGGAATCACTCCGCCGGGAGGAAACAACGGCGCACCCGGACAATTCGTCTGTATGGACAACACGCCCGCAGGTACGGCTTTGACGCCGACATCGTGCGCCAATGACGGTGGCGTCTGGTACCCCGACCTGCGCAAGGATGAGCCGAGTCTGAGAATGGCCATCATGGTCAAGTTCTAAGTCCAAGCGTAAGAAGAGACGAGACAAACGACATGCACGAATCGAAACCGAGCAATGCCCAAGAGAAGTATCACGCTGCGGCATTCTTCCGTTTTCTGTTTGTGCTTTGTTCGGTTGCGCTGTTGTCGCTGGTAGGTTGCACCGCGCATGCTGATCCCGCGGCGGAGGCACCCCCGCCCGCGAACATAGTATCTGCGTCGGATCCCAGTCTATTTGCTGTCGACCATCCAGAACAGTTTCCACTTACTGCAGCCGTCGCACACTCCGCGGCGTCGGAGTTGGTGGTGACCGGCACAGTTACTCCCGACGTCGCTCGCAACGTTCCAGTCGTCTCCCTCGCTTCCGGCAGAGTTGTGGCCATTCATGCGCGTCTTGGCGACACCGTCAAGAAAGGCCAAGTTCTACTGACCATTCGAAGCGACGATGTGGCCGGCGGTTTCGACGCATATCGCAAGGCGATCTCGGATGAACTTCTCGCTCGGAAACAGTTGAACCGCGCCCAGGACCTTTATGCCCACGGCGCCATCGCTCAGCAAGATCTCGAGGTCGCACAGGATGCCGAGGACGACGCCAAGACCACTCTCGATACTGCGACCGAACATCTTCGTCTGTTGGGCAATGACCCGGACAAACCCATGGGCATCGTGGATATAGTCGCGCCCACTTCCGGAGTGATCACGGATCAAGAAGTGACGAACGCCGCGACTGTGCAAGCCTACTCATCGCCGAGTCCGTTCACGATTTCGGATATCTCATCGATCTGGATCGTCTGCGATGTGTACGAAAACGATCTGCCCGCCGTTAGGCTCGGTGATACCGCGGAGATCGTTCTGAACGCTTATCCCGACCACGTCCTCAAAGGACGTGTCAGCAATATCGGCGCGGTTCTCGATCCAAGTATTCGCACCGCCAAAGTACGGATCGAGGTCGAGAACCCAGGCATGATGCGTTTGGGAATGTTCGTCAGAGCCACGTTCCGCGGGCAATCTCAACAGATGCACACAATTGTTCCTGCCTCTGCCGTGCTGCGCATGCACGACCGTGATTTTGTCTTCGTTCCGACGGCGGAGAAAAGATTTCGGCGGGTCGAAGTTGTCAGTGGCGATGTTCTGAACGACAACACAAGCTTGCAGGAAATCAAATCGGGGCTCCAACCAGGACAACAAGTCGTTACAAACGCCTTGGTTTTGGACCATGTGCTCGCTCAATGATGGATGCCGAAAGTGGATCCGAACTCACGAGTGCCGCCCAACGTGGACATTCCAGATCGGCGACCGCGAGCAGTGGTTAAGCCGTTTCATCGGCGAACTAGACAGGACAAGGAATGATTCGGGCTCTCGTAGACTTTGCGCTCAACAATAAATTTGTTGTGCTGGCCATCGCGGCGTTGCTCGCCGGATGGGGAGCGATATCGTTCCACAATCTGCCCGTGGAAGCGTACCCCGACATCGCTGACAACTATGTAACCGTAATTACCCAATGGCCGGGGCGCTCCGCAGAGGAGGTCGAGCAGCAGGTCACAATCCCAATTGAGATTCAGATGTCGGGAATGCCGCACATGACTTTTCTGCGGTCCGAGTCGATTTTTGGACTGTCGTTTGTGATCATGATCTTCGACGACAGCTCCGTCAACGATTGGAACCGGCAGAAAGTGCTGGAGAGGTTAACTCAGGTTAACCTTCCGCCCGGCCAAAATCTCCAGCCGCAAATCGGTACCGATTGGAGTACTACCGGCCAAATCTACTGGTACACACTAAGAAGCACCAATCCTCGATACGACCTGATGGAGCTGAGGTCGATCGAAGACTGGGTCCTCCTGAAGCAGTTCAAGTCCGTTCCGAATGTTGTGGACGTGTCCGACTTTGGTGGAACGGTGCGCGAGTATCAAGTGCGCGTCGATCCCAATAAGCTCGTTTCTTATGGATTGAGCATTGGCCAGGTAGAGCAGCAACTCGCCAACAACAACATCAACGCCGGTGGGAGCTTCGTGGAAGTCGGGATGCAGCAGATGAATGTCCGCGCTCTCGGCCTCTTTTCGAGCGTGCGCGATATTCAGCAAACCGTCATCAAGACGCAAACCGGGACCGCCTTACGCGTCGAAGACATCGCTGAAGTCACACAAGGTCCTAAGATCCGGCTCGGCCATATGGCGAGAGCCAATCACATGGAGGACGGCCGGGTCATTGATGAGCCCGATGTCATTCAGGGTGCTGTGCTGATGCGAAAGGGCGCGGAAGAACAGCCCACGCTTGACGCCATTCACAAGAAAGTCGACGAACTCAACAACGGTCTTCTCCCCCCTGGCGTCAAGGTCGTGCCGATGCTTGACCGCAGCGATCTCCTGCACTTCACCCTTCATACGGTGATGCACAACCTGGCCGAGGGCATGATTCTCGTCAGCGTCATCCTATTTCTGTTTCTGCTCAATGTGCGAGCTGCACTCATTGTCGCATTAACGATTCCGTTCTCTTTGCTGTTTGCATCGATCTGGCTGGATTTAAGCCATATTCCAGCGAATCTCCTTTCTCTGGGTGCGCTTGATTTTGGAATGGTGGTTGACGGCGCGGTGGTGATGGTCGAGAACATTGTCCGGCACATGAGCCGCCTGAACAATGGACACGGATCGGCGACAAAGAAAACTCCCGCGGAAGCGATTCGCGAAGCGGCGCACGAAGTGCAACGGCCGGTCTTCTATGCGATCGCCATCATCATCACTGCGTACATGCCGATCTTCACGCTGCAGCGCGTCGAGGGTCGGCTCTTCCGACCTATGGCGTGGACGGTTGCTCTCGCCCTGCTGGGTGCGATGACATTTTCGGTTCTCGTGGCACCCGTTCTTGCCGGGCTATTTTTTCGAAAAGGAGTTCAGGAACGGCGTAACCGGGTCATGGATTATTTGACGGAGCGCTACCGTGAACGCTTGCGCTGGGCCGTCGGACACCGCTGGGTTGTTGCCGGAATTGGCATCGCCGCCCTCGCGGGAACGCTGTATCTCGGTTTCAGTGGCGTCATCGGGGCGGAGTTCCTGCCTCACCTCGATGAGGGCGCGATCTGGGCACGCGGGACTCTGGCCAACAGTACAAGTCTTTCGGAAGGCGAGAAGTTCACCACAAACTGTCGCTACGTTTTCGCGTCGTTTCCGGAAGTGAAGACCGTGGTATCGGAGGTGGGTCGCCCGGATGACGGAACCGACACCGGCGGGTTCGGCAACACGGAATATTTCGTCGACTTGAAGCCGCACGATCAATGGCGCCCCGTGTTTCACAAAAGCAAAGAGGAACTGATCGCTGCGATGAACCGGGCGCTGGAGAAGTATCCCGGTGCGATCTGGAACTTCTCGCAGCCGATCGAAGACAACGTTGGCGAAACGATGACCGGAACCAAGGGTTCTCTGGCGCTCAAGATTTTCGGGGATGACCTGAAGACTCTCGAGCAGAAGGGAGAAGAAGTCACTTCCGTCATGTCCGGCATTTCGGGTATGCATGACGTCAAACTCTTGCGCGACTTCGGCCAGCCAAATCTCGACCTGACCATCGACCGCCGCCTAGCCGCTCGTTTTGGAATCAATGTCGCTGACATACAGGACGCGGTTCAGACTGCCGTAGGAGGCAATGCTGTAAGCCAAGTGCTGATTGGCGAGCAGCGCTACGACGTGGTCGTGCGATACCAGGCTCCTTACCGCAACACACAACAGGCGATCGAGAGAGTCCGACTGCTTTCTCCCACAGGTGAACGTGTGTCTCTGGCGCAGTTGACCGGCGTGGAGGTCAAGGACGGCGCCTACGATATCTTTCGTGAAGGCAACACCCGGTATGTAGCTGTGACGTTCAACGTGAGAGGCCGCGATCTTGGAACGACTGTTGAGGATGCTATCAAACAGATCGGCCGAAAGGTGAAGCTGCCACCAGGCTACAGTCTTGGCTGGTCCGGCGAATACGAGAGCGAGAAGCGTGCTGAGGCCCGGCTGGCGTTGATCGTTCCCCTGACAATCCTCGTCATCTTCATCATTCTCTACACTATGTTTCGGTCGTACAAATGGGCGCTTCTCATTCTGCTCAATGTGGGCCTCGCACGCGTCGGCGGTTTTCTCGCGCTACTTATCACTGGAACGTATCTCAGCGTCTCGTCAGGAGTTGGAATGCTTGCGCTCTTTGGCGTTTCCGTGCAAACCGGCGTCATCATGCTTGAATACATCAACCAGTTGCGTGCACGCGGTTATTCGATCCAGGACGCCGCGGTTGAAGGCGCTGTACTGCGGCTTCGGCCCATCATGATGACCATGCTCGTGGCCACTCTCGGGCTTCTGCCCGCGGCTTTGTCTCACGACATTGGTTCGGACTCGCAACGACCTTTCGCCATCGTGATTGTGGGAGGATTAATCTCCGACTTGCTCCTGAGCATTGTGCTGTTGCCTACCTTTTATGTCTGGATTGCTAGAGATGGCGACCAACTTCCACTACCAGAGGTGGCCCTTGAATAGTTCTGGCCCTCTCCGGAAAATCCGCGCAGACGTCATCGCCATTGTCGTATTGGCATCCGCGCTATCAGGTGTCACGTTCGGTCAGAGCATTGGACCGACGAGCATCACGCTAGACGAAGCCATCCAGATAGCGCTGCAGCACAACCACAACATCCTGGCGACTCGAACTACGATTCAACAGAGCGAGGCGGAAGAAACAACGGCGAACCTGCGGCCCAATCCATCTATATTCGCGGACTGGGAGTACCTGCCGCTCAACCATTCGTCACAGAATGCCCAGTATTTGCACGACTCGACCGAAGGTGATATCGGACTTAGCTATCTATTGGAGCGCGGAAAAAAGCGGCAGCATCGGCTGCAAGCCGCCAAGGACATTACAGCTCAGACGCGGTCCCAAGTGAAGGATAGTGAGCGCGGACTCATTTTTAATACAGCATCATTATTTGTAGGCGCACAGCTCGCTGAATCGACACTCGATCTCGCGGATAAAGACTTGAAGAGTTTTCAAAAGACGGTCGACCTCAGCCAACTGCGTTACGACAAAGGCGCCATCAGCGAAGACGACTACCTGAAGATTAAGCTGCAATTGCTGCAGTTCGAAACCGATTACCAGCAGGCAGAACTGGCAAAGATTCAGGCACTTTCCGATTTGAGGCAGTTACTCGGCTACGAATCTGTTCCTGGAGACTACGACGTGGCTGGGCCCTTCGAATACGAACCTTTGAAAGGCAATCTAGAAGATTTCCAATTGAAGGCGTTGCAGAACCGTCCTGATCTTCTTGCGGCTCAACAAGGATTAATTGCAGCGCACAGCCAATATGAACTGCAGCGAGCCATCGGCAAGCAGGACGTCACCGTGCAGGGTAATTACTCTCACGTCAACGGCATCAATGCAGCCAGCTTCTATGGCAGCATCCCTCTGCCTATTTTCAACCGCAATCAGGGAGAAATCGCGCGCACGCGCTTTGCCATTACACAAGCGCAGGAGCAAGAAAAGGCAACCAACGGACAGGCACTCACCGATGTGCGTGACGCTTATGAAGGGCTGCGCGTGAGTGACCGAGTCGTGACGCTCTATCGCTCCGGGTATCTCGATGTCGCACAGAAAGACCGGGACATCGCCGAATATGCCTACCAGCGCGGTGCCGTGAGCCTTCTCGATTTTCTGGATGCCGAGCGCAACTACCGTGCCACTCAGCTTGCTTACCGTCAGGCGGTCGCCTCATATTTGCTGGCCCTGGAGCAACTGCGGCAAGCAGTAGGCACGAGGGCGCTGCCCTAAACGGGGTATTCGGTCCGAAAGGCAGTTTTCATGCTGAACTCTGCGACGAGCATTCACGTCGTTCTTGAGGAGCCTATCTTTTGAATAAACAAGAGGTACGGAGCCGAATCGAAGAACTCGGAATTATTCCCTCCATCCGCGTCTCTACCACGGAAGACGCGTTGTTCGCTGCGGAAGCGATCGCGCGGGGCGGAATTCCGATTCTGGAAGTAACATTGACTGTGCCGGAAGCGATCAAGGTTATATCCAACCTTGTACAGCACGCCCCCGATGTGATCGTTGGAGCCGGGAGTGTCCATGATACCGAGACCGCCCGACGGTGCCTGGAGGCGGGAGCGCAGTTCCTTACGAGCGACGGCCTCGATCCCGATACGGTTAAATTCGCGGTGCAGAAAAACACCGTCGTGATTCCGGGAACACTCACTCCCACGGGTGTCATCGCAGCGTGGAAACTCAACCCCGACTTCGTAAAGATTGTTCCCTGCGGACACATTGGCGGCGACAGTTACATCAAGGATCTCAAGGCCATGTTTCCGAACGTTCCGATCGTCGCCGCCGGTGGAGTCAATCAGAGGACGGCATTCAGTTTCATTGCCGCTGGCGCAGTAGCGCTGGGAATAGGTGGAGAGTTAATTCCGAGAGAGGCCATCCGGCGCCGCCAGCCTGATCGAATCGCCGAACTCGCGCGCAGGTTTTTGGAAGCGGTAAGCAACGCTCGAGACCGATGACGGAACGCCACTCGGTAATGCAATGTCGGTCGCGAACTGGGCGATTTAAGAGGAGGGTATGTGAAGCTGATTAGATTCGAGGATATCAACGGGCGCGAAACTTTTGTCAACGCAGATCGCGTTAACCACGTTAGTGACTACGGAAGCGGAACAACCGAAATTAATTTTGGCGGGGATCAGGGAACCGTCTACGTCGCAATGGATGTCTCAAAGGTAGCTTCAACACTGTTGAAAGCGGGGACGCCTGGTTGACACTATCCCTGACATCTGCAAGGCCACCGAAATTGCAGGCCTCGTGGTTCTTTCTACGTTTTGACAGCATGAGACCCGGTTTCGGCAATCAGCGACACAAGTCCCAAAAAGCCGGTAATCAAGCCACCCGATAGTTGGTCTGAGCCATCTTGATTTGAAAAGCGCAGCGCTGAGGAAGCTGCGCCCTGCGTTCTGTTGCTCAGACTGTTGTTCGCGAGATGCCGACGAGCTTCCACGTGTCTCCCTCGTGGCGGAAGTAGATGGTGACCGATCTCTTGTCTGCATTCTCAAGAGCGATCCTGCAACCAATGTACGATCCCGCGGTGAGAGACTTGAACGTGTCTGGCAGCACAGTGTCTTCCGACGTGGAGGCGTCTTCTTTTGTTTGTACTTCGTTGTGCCACACGAACCAGCTGAGGTGGTAGCGGCTTGGCGACGAAAATCCATATTGGACCGCCAGATCGTCAAATGTCAGACGACCATCAACAATTCGAAATCCTTCCAGCGGAAGCACCTGACGGAACCAGGCCCGGCCAATCGCGTCGCGCCTGGATTCGAGCGCGCGGGTGATATAGTCCACAGCCTTCGGATCCTGGAATCGTCCCTCTTCGACGATGGCGCGGATTCGGTCGTCGCGGAATGACATCACCCGCTTAGCTCCCCAATACCCATCGAGAGGAGTCATCTGCACAAAGGCTGGATTAGGATAATTCGCCTTCCAGGCGAGGGGATCGAAAGCGGCGGCGGTGAAATTGCCGACGGCCTTCATTTCTTTCGGATAATGAACGGTCTCCCAATCGGGAGCGAATAATCCGAGACTGTACATTCGCTCCACGTTATGGAAACTGCGAAAGCTGCCTGCGCACGAACGGCACTCAACGCCACGACCGCACTGGCTGACCGACTGCGACTAGAGCTGGACAAGGGTTGGCGCTGGCTTGCCGTTCAGCACCGCCTCCACATTGTCCAGGGCCAGCATCCCCATCGCTGTGCGGGTTTCGATCGTAGCGCTGCCGATATGCGGCAATAGATATGTATTTTTCAGCGAAATGTATTCCGGGTTAAGATTTGGCTCGCCTTCAAAAACGTCGAGTCCGGCAGCGGCGACCCGCCCGCTTTTGAGAGCGGCGATAAGATCGTCGTCGACCACCAATCCTCCGCGAGCCGTGTTCACGACGATGGCCCCGGGAGGCAGAAGACTTATGGTTTTGGCGTTCAAGAAGTGGCGAGTCTGGGCAGTCTCTGGAGCGTGCAGGCTCAAGAACTGGCTCGCGCGAAGTAGGTCCGAAGAATTCTTATGGTAGACAGCATCACCTGCTATTTCCGCAGGTAACTCCGAAACGTTGCAATAGTGAATCCTCATTCCGAATCCTCGCGCTCGACGCGCCACAGCTTGTCCCACGCGCCCCATTCCCAAAATGCCGAGGACTTTGCCACCGACTTGCCATCCCAAGAGCATGTCGGGGCTCAGGGGCTTCCATGCTCCCGTTCGAACCAGTTCCTGAGCCTCGTAAGCTCGACGCGAAGCACCCAGCAAAAGCAACATTGCGATGTCGGCCGTTGCTTCACTGTTGACACCAGGGGTATAAGCGATCGGAATTTTCCTGCGAGCGGCGGCTTCCAGATCGATATGCTCAAAACCCACCGAGTATGTGGCGATGATTTTTATGCTTGGCGAAACGTTCCGGAAAAACCCAGAGTCCAACCGATCTGCCGGCGTGATAAACAGGGCGTCGGCCCCTTCGGTCGCGGAAAGCAGATCCTGCTGGTTAAAAGGAAACTGGTTCGGATTTCGTCGGGCGTTGTAATCTTGGTTGATACGGTCTTCGACTTCCTTCGGATAACGGCTGGTTACCACCAGAATGGGTTTGGTCATACTTAACGTCTCCTTCACGCGTGCAAAGGTAAATGGGACGGCTTGGCAAGCGCAAAGGGATCTACGACTGCGGGCCAATACATGCGAGGCAGAGTGTTGAAGGAGGGACTGCAGCTGGGATTTGCCGCCTCGGACGTGAAGGAGATCCGTCGCGGAGTGGCGGAACTCGCGATTGCACTTGAGCAAGAACGTAAGCTCTCTCATCGCCGCGCAAATAAATCTCGGTCGTAAGGCATTTGAGTGAGAACAGGATTCCAAGAAGCTTGTACGCCTACCGGAAGCTGCCCAGCTTCCTGCAAGATTAGTAACGGACCGCGCGCACCTTAAATAGCATCCATAATCTCCATGAGAGCGCCTTGCGATGATGCCGCCTTACGATCCGGGGTTGGGGAAGTCCCGTGCGGAGAAAAAGCTAAACGATGGATACTGACAGCAACCATTCTCGGCTCCAGTATGGCATTCATCGACAGCACAGTCGTCAATGTTGCCCTGCCAGCAATACAAGCTAGTTTCCAGACAACCGTGGTGGATATGCAATGGGTGGTCGAGTCCTACGGTCTCCTCTTGGGCGCGTTGATTCTCGTGGGTGGCTCTCTGGGCGACATGTTTGGCCGGCGCATGATCTTTGTAACGGGAGTAGCGATCTTCGCCGTTGCATCTGCCGCTTGCGGCTTTGCTTCGAACATTCATCTGCTAATTATCGCGAGAAGCCTTCAAGGTTTAGGGGCTGCACTTCTGGTACCCGGGAGTCTCGCGATTATCAGTACATCTTTCGACGGAAGTAGTCGCGGCCGAGCGATCGGCACCTGGTCGGGATTTACAGCGATCACCACCGCGGTTGGTCCCGTTCTTGGCGGATGGCTGGTTGGACACGCCTCCTGGCGCTGGGCGTTCTTCATCAATCTCCCGATCGCAGTGTCGGTGGTGGTGATTTCACTTTGGCAAATTCCGGAGAGCCGCCGCCCTACTGCAGGACGCATCGACTGGATTGGAGCGCTTCTAGCCACAATCGGGCTTGGCGGCTTGGTGTACGGCTTCCTCGAGTCGGTGAACTTGGGCTGGACGAATCGCTTGGTCGTCGGCAGTTTGATTGTTGGCTTTGCGGGGCTTATCACGTTCGTGTTCGTCGAGGCCCGCATTACAGCCCCAATGGTGCCGCTAACGCTGTTCCGAGTCCGTAAGTTTAGTGGCGCAAACCTGCTCACCTTTCTTTTGTATGCGGCGGTTGGAATTTTCTTTTTCTTATTCCCGTTGAATCTGATCCAAGTCCAGGAGTATTCCCCACTCGCAGCCGGTACTGCACTCATGCCCCTGGTGCTGCTGATGTTCTTTCTTTCGCGATGGGCTGGCGGACTTGCTGACCGCTATGGCGCGAGAGGTCCGCTGATACTAGGCCCACTGATTGCAGCATCGGGTTTTGCTCTGTTCGCTGTGCCCTCCGTTGGAGGCAGCTATTGGAGGTCGTTCTTCCCGGCGTTGGTTATCCTCGGATTAGGGATGACGGTCACTGTCGCCCCTCTCACCACCGTGGTTATGAATTCAGTAGGGGAAGACTTTGTCGGCACGGCTTCCGGAATCAACAACGCTATGGCGCGGGTGGCAGGAGTACTGGCTATCGCAGTGCTTGGAATTGTAATGGTAAAGGCATTTAGTTTTCGACTGGATCGAAGCCTGGATGGCCTCTACCTGCCGTCCTATATTCGACACGAGCTGCAGGCGAACGAGATCAGACTCGCTGGCTTGCAGGTACCCGCTGGGCTTGATCCAAGTGCTGAGGTCGCCATCAGAGCATATGTGAGGGGAGCGTTCGTATATGGATTCCGAATTATCATGTTCATTTGCTCGGCTCTTTCTCTGTCGAGTGCTGCAGTCGCATGGCTCATGATCCTGCAAAATCCTGATCGCCCCAGGTTAGCCACGAAATCCTGATCACCTTCAGGCCAGTTCGCAATCCGCTCGAAGAGCCGCGATCTCAAGACCGTTCGTAACTGGTTGAATTATCGGTTTTCAATCGGGCATCCCCGTTCGTCGCATTCCGGTCTTCGTGCTCCAGAGACAAATCGTGCAAGAGTAGGGTAAATTATCGCGTGTCGGCGCCGGCACAACCGAAGTGAAGGAGCGTTTGTGATCTCTTCAGGAGCCTCGATACGCCTTCTTTGCGCAGCATCCTTAATCTTGGGAGCGCTGCTTTCCTACGCCCAAACTTACCCAGCTTCTGTTTCAGGTAGCGCGAGTCAAAGCCCTCCTTCTGGAAATGCAGCGAATTCTTTTTCAGGCAGCGTGCCGATCAAGCTCGTTCCGGGACGCATGCCATTGTCGTTGCAAAATGCGATTGATCTGGGACTGAAGCACAACCTCGGGCTGTTGCTTTCACAAGCCGACACGCGCGCAGCCCGGGGGCAACGCTGGCAAGAATTGAGTGCGTTGCTCCCGCAGGTCACGGCTGGACCTTACGTAGCAGCGTCCAAGGTTAACGTTGACGAACTCGGCTTCGCAGGGCTAGCCACGTTATTACACATTTCTCCTTCGGTCGGACCCTATTCATACTTCGATGCTCGCGCGGGGGTAAATCAAAACCTGTTTGACTGGAAATCCATTAATACCGCTCGCGCCGCTAGCCAAAATGTGAAATCGGCAGACTACACACTCCTTGATGCTCGCGATCTCGTCATTTTGACAATTGGGTACGTTTACTTCCAGGCCGTTGCTGATGAGGCACGCATAGCCACGGATGAGGCGCAAGTCGAGACGGCAGAGGCGCTTTTTAATCAAGCGACGGACCAGGTCAATGTCGGCACCGCAGCTGATATCGACGCATTGCGCACCAAGGTCGAACTACAAAGCCGGCAACAGCAGCTGATCGAGGCAAAGAACGATTTTGCCGTCCAGAAGATCGCTGTGGCACGCGTGATAGGTCTGGCCACGAGTCAGGATTTCGATCTCACCGACAAATCGCTGTACCAGCCGCTCGACAATCTAACGGTAGACGCCGCGCTGACGCGCGCTTATGCGGGGCGGTCCGATTATCGTGCCGCCGAAAGCGCGGTTCGAGCGGCAGAGTTGTCGCGTAAGGCAGCGGTTGCCGGCTATTTCCCTTCGTTGTCTTTCGGTGCAGATTATGGAACCGGCGGGGCTCATCCGTCAGATTCCACTCGCGTATACGACGTACGTGGAACACTGTCAATCCCGATCTTCACTGGCAACAGCGTACACGGCGAAATTCAGCAGGCCGATGCGCGGCTTGAACAAAGCCGCGAGCGACTCGAAAACTTACAAGCACAGGTCGAGGCAGATGTACGCACCGCGTTCTTGACCCTGCAGTCCTCCGCCGAACAAGTGAAGGTTGCGCAAAGCAATATCGAGTTGGCCGACCAGACGCTCGCACAATCCCGCGATCGCTTCAGTGCTGGAGTCACCGACTCAGTGGAAGTTGTGCAATCGCAAGAAGCGGTGGCC
Source organism: uncultured Acidobacteriota bacterium (assembly GCA_963787685.1). GTDB lineage: Bacteria > Acidobacteriota > Terriglobia > Terriglobales > Acidobacteriaceae > Sulfotelmatobacter. The sequence continues at coordinate 66,095 of CAWBED010000006.1, read as the reverse complement.
GGCGCGCAAGAGCAATACATTTCAAGTTTGTACAAGTATAATTTCGCGAAAATTTCACTCATTCGGGCCTTGGGGGCTGGAACTCAAGGCGTGAAGGAATACTTTGCAGGAAAATAAGATGGCAGACGAAAACGTGTCTTCTTCGGTTCCTCATGCTAATCCTGCGGCGAGCTCCGTACCTGCAGCCGAGCGAAAATATTCACCCGAAGCGCGCCGAAAGCGCCGCCGGAACCTGTTGATTCTCATCATCGCTCTTGTTGTGATCATCGGAGCTTTGTTCTTATGGCGATATCTCAGTAGCTACGAATCGACCGACGACGCCCAGGCTGATGTTCACCTTTATCCAGTCAGTGCGCGCATCTCCGGTTACGTGGTTCGAGTTAACGTAAACGACAATCAGTGGGTCAATAAGGGCGATGTTCTGGTTGAAATCGATCCGACTGATTATCAGGTCGCGCTCACTCAGGCGCAGGCAAACGTGGCCAATGCCGAAGCCACGGCTCGGTCGCTGAATATTACAGTGCCAATCACGTCCGTGAATACAGCCAGTCAATTGCAGTTCACTGCCTCGGGCATAGAGGACGCACGCGCTGCGGTCAGCGCTGCCGAGAAACAATTGGCCGCTGCCCATCAACAGGTGGAGGCGGCCGAGGCGAACGATGTGAAAGCTCAAGACGATCTCCACAGATATAAGCAGCTCGTCGACAAAAGAGAAGTCGCACCGCAAATCTACGATCAGGCGCTCGCGACGGCGAGATCCAGTACGGCCAACGTTGCGGCGGCGCAGGCCAGCGAATCTGCCGCCCAACAATTTGTTCAACAAGCGCAGAGCCGCCTAACGCAAGCAACCGCCAATCACGCATATGCGCAGACGGGACCCCAGCAGGTTTCGTCCACGAAGGCAAGAGTGCAGGCTGCGATCGCGGACGTTCAGCAAAAGCGGGCACTGCTTCAGCAAGCGGAGTTGAACCTGCAATACACAAAAATCGTTGCCCCAGTCAGCGGGGAAGTGAATAAGACCGTAGTTGAAGGGCTGAATGTAGAACCGGGACAGCAATTGCTGACCGTTGTCCCTCTCGATGAAGTCTGGGTCACAGCCAATTTCAAAGAAACGCAACTCAGGCACATGGAGGTCGGACAGAAAGCTGACATTCATGTGGATTCAAGCGGCAGAACGTTTCACGGCCATGTTGACAGTATCGCCGGCGCGACCGGGCCGCTATTCAGTTTGCTTCCACCCGAAAACGCGACTGGAAATTACGTGAAGATCGTGCAGCGAGTCCCGGTAAAGATTGTGCTCGAGCCCGGCGAAAACCGAGACAGAAAGCTTCGCCCAGGGATGAATGTTGTTCCCGATGTATATCTGAGATGACCACCGCTGCGCTCACGCTCGATCAGGACACCTGGCGGCCACGGTATAACCCGTGGTTGGTTGCCGTGGTGGTTGCTCTCGCGGCGTTCATGGAAGTTCTCGACACGAGCATTGCCAACGTGGCGCTTCCATACATGGCTGGGAATCTTGGAGCGAGCAACGACCAAAGCACGTGGGTTCTGACTTCTTACCTCGTGTCGAATGCCATCATTCTGCCCATGACCGGCTGGCTCGCCGGAGCACTTGGCCGCAAGCGCTTTTTCATGAGTTGCCTTGGCATCTTTACTATTAGTTCTTTGCTCTGCGGAATCGCACCGAGCCTGGGTTTTCTTCTTCTCTTCCGAGTTCTGCAAGGAGCGGGCGGCGGCGGGTTGCAACCTATGGCTCAGGCCATTTTGGCGGATACGTTTCCGCCAGAAAAACGCGGACTAGCATTTGCTCTGTATGGAATTACGGCCATCATGGCGCCGACGATTGGTCCGACTCTAGGCGGATGGATAACGTTTAACTACTCCTGGCGATGGATATTCTTCATCAACCTTCCGGTGGGAGTGATCACGTGGTTCCTGGTGCGACGGTTCGTCGAGGACCCTCCATATCTTCAAAAGCTCAGGAAAGCCGGGGTGAAGTTGGATTACGTGGGAATCGCACTCCTGACCGTCGGGGTAGGTGCTTTGCAGATTCTGCTCGACAAGGGCCAGGAGGACGATTGGTTTGGATCGCGCTTCATCACAACGCTGATCATCGTTTCAGCAGGCTGCCTGATCTCGCTGGTGGTGTGGGAGTGGTTTGCGAAAACGCCGATCATTGATGTGCGGATGTTCAAGAGCTTTAACTTTGCCAGCGCGAGTCTCATGATGTTTGTGCTCGGCATTCTCCTTTTCAGCAGCCTCGTTCTGATGCCTCAATTCCTGCAGACGCTCTTGGGATATACCTCGCAGCTTGCCGGACTCGCCCTTTCGGCGGGAGGATTGGTTTTGCTGATGGAAATGCCCATCATGGGTCAACTCACAACAAAGATTCAGGCGCGCCGTTTGATCGCTTTTGGTTGGCTGTCTTTGTCGATAGCAATGTTTTATTCGACGAAGCGAATTGACCTGCAGATCAGCTTTAGTGCCGCCACATGGCTGCGCATTACCCAAGTCATCGGGTTAGGCTTCCTTTTCGTTCCGATTACGCTGGTCGCCTACGTTGGAATTGCGCCGGAGAAAAATAATTCTGTCGCCGGCATCGTGAACTTCATGCGCAACATGGGCAGCAGCGTGGGGACTTCACTGGTTACGACGCTTATTGCCCGCCGTTCGCAATTCCATCAGCTAAGGCTAGTGGAAAAGGCGAGGGTCGATAACCCAAACTTCATAAATTCTGCACAAGGATTAACACAACGTTTTGCCAGTGGTGGGTTAGGAAAGCACGAAGCTGTCGCAACTGCGTATGCCCGGATTTATGAGGCAGTGCAGGCGCAGGCAGCGTCGCTCGCTTACATTGACACGTTCATGGTTCTTTGCGTTGCCGCAGCGATCATGTTCTGCCTGAGCTTTGTTCTGGAGAAGAACGATCCTGGAGGCGGTGGTGTGCACGTTGCCGAATAACCGTTATGCAATTGAAATCCATCTTGTGCCCGATCGACTTTTCGAATTTCTCCGCTGCCGCATATCAGTACGCGTTGTCGCTGGCCGAGTACTACAAAGCCAGGATTGTTGCACTGCACGTTGTCGAGCTTTGGAAGTACCCATTCGCCGATTATGCAGCCCAAGAGGCGGACTACGCGAAATTCTCCGGGCGCTGAATGAAGGCGGAGCAGTGCAGTTGCAGCGGTTTGTAAAGGAGTATTCAGCCACCGGGTTTCAGCCGGAACTCGTCGTTCATCTGGGAAACGCACCTAACTGCATTCTCTCTTTTGCTCAAAAAGCGAACATTGAAGTGATCGTCATGGGGACACATGGCCGACGTGGAGTTGACCGTCTGGTATTGGGTTCGACTACCGACCGCGTTATGCGCAGGGCGGCATGTCCGGTGCTGATAGTATCCGATCCCTCTCACAGAGCCTCGAGTACTGGACCTGATGGGCACCATCGTTTGAGCCGGATCCTTTACTGTACGGATTTTTCGAATAACTCCGAGCGAGCGCGTGGGTACGCGATTTCGTTAGCTGAAGAATATGGCGCGGAGCTGACCTTGTTGCACGTAGCCGAAAGAGTCCCCGATGTGGCGAGAGCGCAGGCGATCATTGCCTCGCGTACACAAGAACTCGACAAGCTGGTTTACGAGACTGAGCGCAAGAATCTCAATGTGAGGCTCGCGGTAAGGTTCGGAAAACCTTACGAAGAGATTGTTCGACACGCGACGGAAACGCAAGCGAGCCTCATAATTATGACGACGCGTGGAGGAGAAGCTGTGGACCGTGCTGTTTTCGGCTCGACTACCTACCGAGCGATCCAGTTGGGGCCCTGCCCAGTGCTGGCGGTCCACACGTAATCCATACGACGAAGGAAAGTTGGCTTTCATGGTTAACATCATCACAATTGAACGTGAGTACGGGTCCGGCGGAGGCGACATCGCTCAGCTCGTTGCGAACCGGCTCGGTTGGAAGCTGTGGGACCAACGGTTGACTGAGGAGATCGCGAGACTCGCGAATTGCCCAAAGGGTGTGGTCGAAGCTCGCGAGGAACGTAATGATCCGCTGTACTATCGACTTTTCAAGTCTTTTCTTCGCGGCAGCTATGAAGGCAGCATCAACGCTCCGAAACTCAATCTCGTCGATAGCGAGACCATTCTTAAAACCACGAGACGTGTGGTGGAACACGCTGCCGAACGAGGAAACTGTGTCATTGTGGGCAGAGGTTCGCAACAATTTCTTAGGAGCCGATCAGATACTTTGCGCGTGTTTCTCTACGCGCCTAGAGAGGACAAGGTCAGGCGGCTGCTAGCGCGCGGCAAAAGCGAGAAGGAAGCCGAAGATCTTGTTGATAGCGTCGACCGGGAGCGCGCCGATTTTATAAAGAAGTATTTCAATGTCGAATGGCCGGACCGTGCGATTTATCATTCGATGATAAACACCGCAATAGGCGACGAAGATGTCGTTCATATGATTCTGGGTCTCAAGGAAGCCTTCCAACCCAAAACGGCATGAGGTGTCTTCAGTAAACTCCGACGCCAAATCTGCGAACGATAAGGAAATGGCGGAGCCTGTACAAAAGCTCCCAGTCTCGACGTTACATCAACGCGTAAAGATTGCTGTCGCTGCTGCCGACGTAGATTACCTGATCGACCACGACTGGAGATGAAAGAATCGCACCTATATGGAGCATTCGGTCGACTCCTACAATCATGTCGTCATAAAAGTTCGAGGAAAATGCAGCGGAATATTCCGGCGTGCCATTCGGCTTGGTGAAGGTAGAGGCGCTCTGTCTCGACTGATCCGTCTGAAATGTCCACTCTTGCTCCTTCGCAATCCGATCGATGGCGATCAGCCGCCCGCTGTGGGAGCCAATGTAGACGATATTCCCGACGACCTGGGGATGAAAACATCGGCCATCCACTAAAGCTGAGAGAAAATACGGGAGCGCCGGTCTTGGCATTCAGGGCGTGGAACAGGCCAGAGTCGGATGTAGCGAAATAAACGCAGATGGGAATCGGTGTAGTTTTCGTTGTTCGAACGGCGGCCGAAGACCTATGTTTTCGTTAATGCCGGTTACTTGATCGTTGCGCTCGTGGTCATGGGAGCCATTCTGGGCGGTTGGTGGTAGCTTTTCCCAGAGCCAGTAGCGCAGCAGCGAGTTTCCGGCGACCTTTCCAGAATTACTCAGAACATCAGTCGAAGAGCCAGTTGCAGAATGCGTTGAGTCTGCAGAGCGGCGATTCCTGTCCCAAACGTCGTGCTTGTGATCTGCCCGAATGTCCCACTCGTGAGGGTGGTGTCGGGATTCGCGAATTCGGTGTGGTTCAAGACATTGAATGCCTCGACGCGGAATTCCGCGCCTACTCGCTCGGTGATCGGAGTTGTCTTGGCTAACGCCAAATCCAGGTTCGTTCGGCCCGGGCCGCGGAAGAAATCCCGTGGCAGGCCATAGCCAGACCCAGGAATGTCAGGAATCTGTACGAAGGCGCCACAGTTGAAGTAGAGGTTTCCGCTTTGGGTCTGTCCCGTGTTTGGATTGTTGCAAGTCCCAGTGTGCTTAGGATTCATGATCGCAATGTTGTTGAAGCCGGGGGCGAAAATCGCATTCGCCAAGTAACCATCGCCTGCGCCCGAGGGGCCCGGGTCGGACGGACTGAACGACGCCAACAAACCTGAGTTGATGGTGAGGGGAAAACCCGTTCGCCAGCTCAAAATGGGGTACAAGCTCCAGCCTCTCACGAGTCTCTTTGGTCCCGTGGCCCAGGCGCGATCGAGAGGTAAATCCCATCCTCCGCTGAAGGTAAGGCGGTGCCTGACGTCGAAATCAGAGGAAGCGCGGAACTGGCTAATATTGTAATAAGGGACTTGCGAATCACGGTTGCGAAATCCGGAGGCGTTGTCGATGCTGTGGCCGTAGGTGTAGGCAAGAGTGAAATAGGTATTCCCCAGAGACTTCGCATCTCCTAGTTGCTTCGTAAGGGAGGCCTCGAGACTGTTGAAACTGGAAAAGCTGGCATTGGAGAATTCCGACGCATTTTCAAAAGGACAGTCGGAAGGGCCGCCTTGATTTGCGCAATATGCGGTGAGGGCGGCGTTCTGGTTCACGTTCAGAAGCCGAGCCGGGGAAGGACCGTTTACTGTGCTTAAGAGGAAGGGATTGATGTCCTCTAGCGTTGTGAGTCCCTTTGCACTGCTGCCAACATAATTAATTTCGGTTGTCAGGTCCTTGGCTAATTCGTGTTGGACACTCAGGTTGTACTGATAGGTATATGGAGTGTGAAGATGCGGATTCACAAAAAAGACCGATCCCCCGCCGAACGGGAGAAAATCTCCGGTTGCAGGATTGAATGCGGTCGCCGGATTGGGTGCGGCGGATGGGAAAGGATTATTCAGAAATGGAGTGGTGGAATTAGCCCACGGCGCGCTGTAGTAAGGTGTGCCGGTTGAAGTATAGGCGGGGCTGGTGCACCCGGGCGACGGTTGCAAGCACGGGAAATTGACGAACGGTTCACTGTAGTATGGCGGCGCACCATTAAACTGCAGATTGTCTTCGCCCTTGAGAACGTCATAGAAGATGCCGATGCCTCCACGGATACTAGTCTTGTTGCTGCTTCCCGGACTCCAGGCAAATCCAATGCGCGGTCCAAAGTTGTCTTTGTCAGGAAAGTTAGCTCCGCGTGGCGCTCCGGGGTCTCCAGGAAAAACTAAGCCGAGCGGGGCAAACGGAAACTTCACCGACTGATCGCCAGGAACAATCGAGAAGGTTCTGCCTTGGGTATCGATCTTGGGCGTGCTGTATTCATAACGGACGCCCAAGGTCAAAGTAAGATTGGTTCTTACGCGCCACTCGTCCTGGACGAATCCATAAGTCGCTTTGCTGCGAATGTCACTGTGGGCTTGCGGTCCTTCGAAGAGATTGTTCGGAGCTCCCACCAGAAAGTCGGCGAAACTGTTCCCCGTGCCATCTCCGTCTGCGGCATATCCCGCAAAAAAGAAGTTGCTGTCGCTGAAGAAAGCGTAGAGAGTGTTTTGCTCGTATGCGGAGAATCCCGCGCCAACCTTCCAGGTATTGCGCCCCCTCACCCAGGTGAGCGTATCCGAAAGTGCGTACGTATTGCCTACTTCGCGAGCTGGACCGGATTGGTCAGGCCCGAAAGCCAAACCATTGTCGAAACTTATAAGCGGGGGACCGTTCGCAAGGTCCGAAGCGATTCCAAATCCGAGCGAGGCCGGTGTCGTCAGATTGGAAACGGGCTGATCCTGCAGCGTATTGTGACGCTGGACCGTCAGGCGAAGCTCGTTCAGCAGGTTCGTCGAAAAGGCGCGAGTGTATGCGAGATTCAAGAAATAGTTGTTGATCTGGTTCGTGCTGGCAAATCCGGGAACTGTGGCAGAGTAACCGGGCGACGGTCGTCCGAAAGGCTGAAGCTGAGGATTCCGAATACCACCAACTGTGCCCGAGAGCTTGTCTTTGGGTGTGATGTCGAAATCAATTTTGACAGTCAGTTCGTTGGTGTTGTTTGTTCCTCCTCCAGCGGGAAAGAGCTCACCTGTGGGCGAAGTGGGAATCAAGCCGAGCTTGATGTAGGCCTGGGCTGCAGGATCGATCTTCGTCGGATCGATGATTCCCTGAGCCGCCAAGGCGGGATTGGCTTGAAAATACGGGTTCGCCTGAAGAAAGGCAGCAACATTTGTATCCGGTCCGCCGTTCCCGGCCTGGGAGAAATCCCCGTTGAGTTCGGCCGGTGTAAAGACGGTCTGTTCCGCTTCTACGTCCGTCTCGATTTGACGCTGCCCTTGGTAAGACGTGAAAAAGAAGAGACGATTCTTAACGATCGCCCCGCCTAGCGTACCGCCAAATTGATTTCGTTTGAGATTGTTTCTCGCGATGCCCGCTTGATTGTTGAAGTAGGAGTTGGCATCGAAGTCAGTATTTCTTAGAAACTCGAAAAGACTCCCGTGGAAATCGTTCGTACCTGACTTGGTTACAACGCTCACGACTCCGGCGCCGTTGCGGCCATATTCCGCTGTGTAGTTGCTCGTCAGAATTCGGAATTCGGCGATCGAGTCTGGATTGGGGTTGTAGACGATTCCGTTGCCTAGCAGTTCGTTGTTAATTCCTCCATCCAACAGAAAAGTGATGGAATCCGCCCGCCCGCCGCCAACACTGAAGTTCCCGCCATTTTGACTAAGACTTCCGGCGCTTGTGTCGTCTGGGTTGTCCTCTGTTACGCCGGGTTGCAAGAGCGCTAGGCTGAGCACGTTTCGACCGTTCAACGGCAAATTGACAATGGGGCGTGCAGTCACGGATTGACCTAGCGTTGGGTTCACAGTCTCGACCCCAGAACCTTGGGCTTCTACCGAGACCTGCTCATGCGCCGTTCCCAGTTCGAGCTTCAGATTCGCGCGAAACGTCTGATTGATCTCCAGCGGGGGCGTCGTCGTCTCCAGCGGGCGAAAACCTGAGTAACTGGCCGCAATCTTGTAGGTGCCGATAGGCAGATCCAAGACCTGGTAAAAGCCACTCCTGTCGGTCGTCACTTCGGCGGATGCATTCGTCGCGGTATTCGTGACTGTGACTTTGACATCCGGCATCACTGCCCCTTGTACATCTGTGACCGTCCCCAAGATCTTCGCTGTGGCCTGTTGTGCACTTGCGTCTGCTAGCGACAGGACGAATATGGACAAAACCATGGCAAAGGTGAGGAGGTGTCCCAATTTCACAGCGAGAGGTGTCATTGAAGGAGCCCTTTCGTGTTTCTGGTGACCGCGCATCAGCTTTTCGGTCAAGTTCGAGAAGTCGATCAAGACCGTCATTTGGCGGATCAATTGTGCAACCTGCCGGCCGGTAACGACTCTCCGCAGGGACTACTGCACGTTGAGGCTGGACTAATAGGCGCCTACCTGCCACGGATGCCGCACGCTTGTCGAAGGCCGCGACGGAACAGGGTTTCAACCCTTCAGATTTCTGGCGCGCTCACGACAATTCCCGATCCCGTCGCTCGAGAGGCCGACACTCGTTCCCGTCAGTTTTATTGCGCATCAACGTCTAGTTATCCCTCAACGGCTGTGCTGGTCCCAGAGACAATCACACATCCAACAAACAGTGGTATTCATCAAAATTGTTGTGAAGTGTGGAGGAGTGGCTGCCAACAACGCAGAAGTAAGGAGTCAGGATGTGTCCTCTCGGAGATACAACAAACGGTGTGAGCGGCCCAGGGCCAGATGAGCCGGTGCCTCAGATAACGCAAACAGCAGGGCTGATTCAGTCCCAGCTAAAGCAGTTACTGCAGCAACGCGCCGCCGTGGTGAAACGGATCGCCATGATCCGCCGAGCAATAGTTGGCTTGAACGCTATCTTCGCGGACTCTCAAGGCGAAGACTCAGCCGTCGCCGTCGATGCGCTTCCGCTTCGAAGCCTAACAGCATTGAGTCTGACTGAGGCCTGCCGCTCGGTTCTTAAGAACTCCCCGACGCCATTAACTACGACCAAGACAGCAGCACTGCTTCGAAGCGAGCATGGGATTGACAAGAAATATCTCGAGCGTTCCGTCGCAGCGATCTGTCGCCGTCTGGTGGCTTATGGTGAGCTAACGGTGACGCTCGCAGACTCCGGGCGTCAGGCTTGGGCGTGGCGCACGGATCGTGGTGCTTCTCCTTCTACCTTCCAAGGCAACTCGGATCGGACTCTTCATCGCGGATTACCGAAGAGATCGTGAGTCTATCCACAACGATTTCAGGTCCGCTTGATTCCTTCCGGTCATACACCACTCCAGGATGCAGGAGAGCCCCGCGGATAAGGCACTCGTCCCCGCCAAGATGCCAAGCATCACAAGACGAAAAATAAAAAGCGATTCAGCTCGTCAATATTGTGGACACTGCGTACATGAATGACCTTGAGTTGGAGTCCGTGCGATCCGCGAACACGCTGTCGAGCGTTCCCGCCGCATCCTCGCTCAAAGAGAGGCTGATTGGGGAACTGCGAGAACTCACTCGCCAGAATCGCGAAATCACCGCGCAACTGCGGGCTGTTCGACAGATTGAAAGAAACCTTGTCGAATCGAGGACGACCTGCACCAAGGGCTCACGGCGAACGCTGAGCGCCTCACGCGGGCGTGCAGAATAGCCCTTCTCGAATCGGATGTGCCCCAAACTGTGCAACAGATTTATGCGCGAATTCAGCGAAGGAATTCCTTTCATTTCACGACACCGGAAAGAGCCATAGGCACGATTGGACGAACTCTGGCCGAGATTGCTGCGCGTGGGGAGATACGGTGCAATGCCGGCGGCTGGGAACGAAACATCGCCCCGGACGCTGGTGTTGAAATAGCCAATTTCGGGATCGTCGTTGCTTTGGGGGCGTTCGAGTCCGCTCACCGCTCTTGCGCAAATGAGAACGCCTCTTTGAAATAACAAAGGGAAATTACACGCGGCAACAGGGCGTAAATACTCTCCACGTTTAAACTCTGACCAAGAGAACACAGAATCTTCTAAAAACCGTATCGGTTTCTCTGTCCCTACAGTTTCAAGGATGACTCGGCGGCTTCGACTGCCGATTATCAGTGTCCGCAAGATAACTCTTCGATGCATACGAAACATGCAAGCAGCGCTTCATCCCGGTTCTCTGTTCAAGCATCCCGGCACCGCCTTCGAGCATTTCCCGCGGACCTCCAGATGTAGGTGATCGCTCCATGTCTGGGGGCGTGCGCTGTGTCCCGCAATCACCGTTGCCAAAACATAACGACTCATTGCCTCACAAACGTCGTCGCCGCGGATTGGGCAGCCGCTCTCTCAACGATCGTCGCGCCATTAAACGCAGCCCAGGAATGCGATTGTCACCATTTCTATTCGGATCCGATGTCTTCAGGAGAAAACTCATGACTCGTATAGCAACTCTCGGTAACGCCAGGATTCTGGCTTTCGGCCTCGTGCTGTGCCTGATCGTCACGCTAGGCAGCACCACCGCGTTTGCCCAAGCCATCAGCGGGAATTTGACTGGAACGGTCGTAGATCCGTCAGGAGCGGCTGTCAGTGGCGCAACCGTAGAAGCGGTGAACATCGGAACCGGCCAAAAGGTCACGACTACAACCAAAGGATTCGGTGAATACTTTTTCGGGGATCTGCCGGCGGGCGCTTACAACATCATTGTCAGTGCTTCGAATTTTAGGACCGTTACCGTCGACAATGTTCCCGTCGATATCAACAAGACCGGAACGAGAAACGTGCAGCTAACTATCGGCAGCAGTTCGACGACGGTTGAGGTTTCAGGCTCTGCGCCGCCGGTTGACACTTCCACCGCGCAATTACAGTCTACGTACACGGACCGTCTGTCGCAGGATCTTGGCCTAACCTCTGCCGGTGGCGCTGGGGCCGGAGTTTTGAACCTCTCGCTCTTGAGTCCCGGAGTGACCAACGCGAGCGCGATGGGGGATGGAATCGGGCCGTCGGTCGGAGGGCAGCGTCCTCGCGACAACAATTTTACTGTCGAGGGCGTGGACAACAATCTAAAGAGCGTAACCGGAGCCCTGATCACAGTTCCGCCGGACGCGGTCGAAAACTTCACTCTTCTTTCCAATCAATTCAATTCAGAGTTTGGCCACTCGTCGGGCGGCCAATTCAACACGACGGTAAAGAGCGGCACAAATAGCTTTCACGGCTCGATCTATGAATATTTCCGAAACCGCAATCTAAACGCAGTCGATGAAACGTGGGTGCAACAAGGGCTGACCTCGAATCCCCGGCTTGACAACAATCGTTTTGGTTTCACATTCGGGGGGCCAATCATCAAGAACAAACTGTTCTTCTTCACTAACTACGAGCGCAACCCGGTCGGATTTATTTCGGTCGGAGGCGGCGCTGTACAGGCTCCTACGACTGCGGGTCTTGCGGCCATCGCCGCCGACCCCGGGCTCAACACAACAAACTTTTCTATCTTCAAACAGTATGTGCCGGTAGCGCCGTCCCCTAGTGGTTGCATCACGTATAACGGAACAGCCGGAAGTGGCTCCGAAACGTTTAGCAGCTTTAGCGCTCCGGCGAACGGCACCTGTGCAGCGGGCAGCGTGGAAGTTGGCAACGTTTCCATTGTTCCCCCATCGTGGCTCAGTTGGACAAACTTCGTCCAGAGCGTCGATTTCAATCTTTCCGAGAAAGATCAAATTCGCGGAAGATTCATCTACAACAAAGAAAACCTGCTCGACAATGCCGCCCAGCTCGAAGCCTTCTTTACCCCGTACTCGAACACATTCGCCTTGTTTAACTTGAGCGAATACCACACCTTCTCGCCGTTGCTAAGCAATGAATTCCGATTCGGCTTTAACCGCTACGATCAAGTCGATGGAGTTGGTAGCTTCGCGTATCCAGGACTGGATGCTTTTCCCAACATCATTCTCCATGATCTCGGCAGCGGACTGGATATTGGGCCGAACCCGAATGCTCCCCAGTTTACGATCCAGAATCTTTATGAAGTAGTCGATAACGTCAGCATCGTGAAAGGCAAACACTCGCTTAAATTCGGGGCAGAATACCGATGGTACATTTCACCCCAAAACTTCACGCAGCGTTCGCGTGGCGACTACGAGTACAACTCCTCACAGGTTTATCTCGAAGACCTGGCACCCGACAATTTTGGCCAACGTAGCACAGGGTCAACCACGTATTACGGAAACCAGAGTGCTATTTACTGGTATGCCAACGACATTTGGCGGGTAAATCAGCATTTGAGCCTGAACGCGGGCATTCGTTACGAATACACGACTACATCGCAAGGTGAAAATCGACAGATTCTGAACTCCCTTGCGAACACTCCGAGTCTTCTCGTCCCTCAGGCCGGAAATCAACCACTCATCTTCGGTAAACCCCGGGCTCCCAAGAACAACTGGGCACCTCGCATCGGATTCGCATACTCACCGGGAACTGGCGGCGACACGGCGATCCGTGGCGGTTTTGGTTTGGCCTATGACACTCTTTACGACAACATCGGAATTCTCGGTGTGCCTCCGCAAATCGGTTCTACCGCGACCGTCCTGGCACCGCTCGCGCCTGGATTTCTCGCGGGAGGCGGTCTGCCCGGGGGTGGGGGAAGCGGTATAACAACTCTGACCCAAGCACAAGCCTTGTCCACCACAGCGAACTGGATCCCTCCAATTGTTAAAGACCCTTACTCGATCAACTGGAACTTCGGAATCCAGCACTCGTTCGGCAAGAACTATACGGCGGAGATCAACTATGTAGGGACTCGCGGTGTCCACCTCAACTTCCAGGACATCCTTGGTCTGCAGGCGTCTGTTACCTCAACCAATTTCCTGCCGACCTACCTCCAAGCCCCGGATCAGGCAACGCTCAACTCGCTTCCATTGGCCCTGGGGTTGGATTCCGTCGGAGCTCCGATCGTGGGAACGCGCGATATCTTCGTCCCCCAGTACGCCAATGCGGGCTTTGGCTGCACGGTGCAGTCCAACGGTAGTTTAGGCCTTCCATGCGCGCCGGTTATCACGGCATTTGTTCCAGACGGATGGTCTACCTATCACGGATTACAGAGCGGACTTACGCGGCGGTTTAGTCATGGCTTCACACTCCAGGCTGCATACACATGGAGTCACACGATTGACAACAGCACGGCTGACTTCCATAGCACTGATTTGACCCCTCGTCGACCGGAGGATTTCTTCAACTTCGATCAGGATAAGGCGAACTCCGCTCTCGACCGGGCTCAGCGCTTTACCTTGGCAATGGTTTACAACCTGCCTTTCTTTAAAGGCGGGAATTGGTTCGTGAAGAACGTTGTTGGAAACTGGGCCTTCAGTCCGGTCTACACCTACGAGACTGGAGAATGGGTCACCGTACAGGCGCAACAGGACGCTAATCTGAATGGTGACGCCGCGGGTGATCGCGCAATCATCAACCCCGGTGGAATTCCGGGAACTGGAACTGACGTGACTGCGTTGACTGCCACAGCTGGTCCGAATGCTGGGAGCACGGTGGCTTACGTAGCGAACAATCCGAACGCCCAATACATCCGTACAGGACTTGGAGCGTTGGCGAATGTTGGTCGGAACACACTCCGGACGCCGGGAACCAACAATTTCGATCTTGCCGTCTACAAAGATCTCAGTGTGACGGAGGGAATGAAATTCAGGTTTGGCGCCCAATTCGCGAATATCGTAAATCATCCTCAATACATTGCCGGCAGCAACCCAGGGTATGGTCTCGGCGTCAACGATGTGGGCGGGTTTGCCTCAGTGGGAAGTTCCTATACATCTTTTGTGACCCCCGGCAATGCAAACTTCAACGTTCCTAAGTCAGTTTTCGCCAGCAATGCACGATCGATTGCCCTGGTGGCGAAGTTCACGTTCTAAGGTAGACATTCTGGCCGCGGGAGGGGAGAGCAAAAACTCTTCCCTCTCTTGAATCCATTCGCAGCACTGAATACCTGAGTTGAAGGAATGAACAGACGAGAGTTGATGCTGGGAGTTGGAGTTGTCACCGTACAGAGAGTTGCATTCGCAGCCAAGAGGTTCACCTCCCAAGTGCCCGCCCAAAGCGCGTTACAGGGAAGCGGCGTCGCTTCGTTGCCGCAGGTCGTGGCCGGCATTCGTTTGGTGGACTCAAAGATCGCGCGGAACGCCACCGCACTGGGGCAATCGGTCTACCCTCCTTACTTGTTCAACCATGCGGTCCGCACGTACCTCTTGGGGGCCCTGACCGGGCGCGCAAGGGGGCAGCATTTCGACGAAGAACTTCTGTTTCTCGCGTGCATTCTGCACGATCTGGGATTGACCGAGCGTTTCGAGGGAGACATGCCGTTCGAGATTCTAGGCGCAGAGTCGGCGAAGCACTTCCTCGAAGAGAACGCATACGCAGCGGAAGGAATCCAAATCGTGTGGGATGGAATTGCCATGCACGCGTCCGCCATTGGGCAGTTCAAGCGGCCTGAGATTGCGCTAGTGGGGGAAGGCGCGGGAGCCGATGTATTGGGGCCGGATTCTGCGCAGATCACCAAGTCCGACATCGAGGAGATCTTGAAGGCATTCCCCAGGCTTGGCTTCAAAAACGCCTTTATTCAGACGTGCGCGGAAGTATTGCGGAAGCATCCGCGAAGCGCATCGCGCGGCTTCATGCGTGACATTGGAGAACGCTATGTGCGCGACTTCCATCCTCACAACTTCTGCGATCTGCTGGCGCAAGCGCCATTTCCCGATTAGCGGATGTTGCACCAACCGTCCGAAAGATCCCCCCATCTCGGTCAAGAATGTTTCTCGATCATGCTCTCGAGCGCGGATCGATAACTCCGGCTGCAGGAAAGTTCCTTGCCGCTCTTCAGGACGACGATGTATTCGCCGCTGTTTACCGGGATCAACTCTTTGATCTTCCGCACATTGACGATCGTGGATCGGTGAACGCGAACGAAGTGGTTGGGATTCAGCCGTTCGGATATCCGGCCGATCGTTTCCCGGTACAGATGCGACTCCTTTCCGACGTTTAACTGAACATAGTTGGCGGAGGCCTCGATCCAGTCGATCTCACTCAGATTCAAAAACACGACGCGGCCTTTCGCCCGAATCACCAGTCGACCTTCGGATGATGGTGTGGGCAACATCTCGGACTTCACCTGAGAGAGCAAATCGAGGATGCGATGCGTAATCGCACGGTCCTGCGTCTTGTTCAATTCCGTGCGTGCTCGCTCGATGGCGTGATGTAATCGCCCTTGGTCGAATGGCTTCAGCAAATAGTCCAGAGCGTGGGCTTCAAACGCGCGAATCGCATATTGATCGTAGGCGGAGGTGAATATGACGATGGGCATCTCCTCCGGTGAGAGTTCATTCAGCACTTGGAATCCGTCCATCCCCGGCATCTGTATGTCGAGTAACAGAAGATCCGCACGGAACGTGCGGATCGCCGACAGAGTCTGTTGACCATCCTGGCATTCCGCGACGAGTTGAATATTCGGTTCGGAGGCCAGCAAGATGCGCAGCTT
This sequence comes from uncultured Acidobacteriota bacterium, assembly GCA_963787685.1. GTDB lineage: Bacteria > Acidobacteriota > Terriglobia > Terriglobales > Acidobacteriaceae > Sulfotelmatobacter. The sequence goes on along the minus strand of CAWBED010000006.1, from coordinate 50,126 downwards.
TTCACGAGCCAGTCGCTCGTCATCGCTAATGATCGTGCGGATGACCTCGCCATGGGGCGGTTCTGACGACGTTGAGGCGGCAGGGTCGGAGTTCATGCGCCACCAACATTCAACAGGGTGTTGAGCACACTGGATAGACGCGCGAGATGGAGACTCGTTATCCGTAACTCTGCCTCATCTCATTGTTGCTCAACAAAACCATCAGCCTCACATCGTCCCTTCCAAAGGGTGTATACCCGGAAGCCTTCACTACAAATTCTTGTAACGAATCACTCCGCAGCGTCCCCATACCAGATCCATATCACGACAGAAAAATGAAGCTGGCCCGCTTGTGACAACGGCTGATGGCTGAATTCATAGCGTTCATCCCATCCAATGTTTATCGAGGAGCTTTGGTGCCTCAGGTGTAGACCGCAACGACGGGCGCGCTCTGACCTCACTGAGCCAACTCGATTTGTGCCGGGGACGCCTGCTCATACGCCTTTCTGCGACTCGGCGACGGTTCGGGTAGCTGCTTGCGTTTTGAAAAGACTGACAAGGAGACCATTCATGTATTCCCTGTTTCGTGCTGTTTTGATTCGAGTGGCACTCGTATCGCTCATAACAGCTGTGCTCTTGGTTCGACCCGACCCACTGGCTGCACAGGCGACTTCTGGGCTAACAGGCGTGGTCACCGATGCATCCGGCGCAGTCGTCGTGGGCGCGAACGTAAAGCTTGAGAATCCCGACACCGCATTTGCCGCCGACACGACGACCAACCGTCAGGGAGAATATCAGTTCCTGCATGTGGCTCCAGCGGCACACTACCGGCTAACGGTCACTAAAGAAAACTTCCGGATTACGAGTCTCGCAGATCTGGGCATCGGCGTTGGCGTTACTGAGACTAGGGACGTGAAACTGCTCATCGGCAATGCGACAGAGACCGTTGAAGTCACGGCCGGAGGAGAGGGCTCGGTCAATACGATCGACGCCAGTATCGGCAATGTGATCACCTCGCAGCAAGTCGCTGAGTTGCCGAGCCTGTTCCGTGACGATGCGGGCGCGTTGTTGGGGCTGCAGCCTGGTGTGCAGATTACTGGCGGTGATTCACAGAATGGATCGGTCACAGGCTCGCGCGCTGATGCTACTACAGTCACTCTCGACGGCATTGACGTCAACGACGAGACGACCGGACAGGCTTTCCACACCGTTGGCAGGGCGCCATTGGATTCCGTTTCAGAAGTTCGGACGATCGTCGGAAACGCGGATGTAAGTTTCGGCCGTGGCGCCGGTGCTCAAGTGGATCTGGTAACCAAGAGCGGAACGAATCAATGGCACGGATCTGCATCCGAATTTAACCGCGTCTCAGCGATGGCAGCCAATGATTTCTTTAACAATCTCGTCGGCAATCCCCGCGCACAACTCACGCGCAATCAATTCGGGGCGAGCCTCGGCGGTCCGATTCTGAAAAACCGGCTCTTCTTCTTCTTCGACTACACCGGACGTCGTGATGCAACTGGCGTGCAGCAAACGCTCACTGTTCCGCTTGATCCGTTTCGCCAGGGCGAAATTTCCTATGTCAATAACAGCAACGTCAATTGCCCGGGAGCGACGCTGAATAGCCAGCCCAGTTGCATCTCGACCCTCACTGCCGCTCAGGCTGCCGCCATCGACCCACTGCAAATCGGGGCTAATCAGGCGCTTTTGAGCTTCGTCAATGGCCGTTATCCGGAGCCCAATCAGGTTAGCGGCGGTGATGGCATCAACACCGGGGGCTACCTCTTTAACGCGCCCTTTTATGTCAGGGACAACACTTTCGTTGGCAGGCTGGACTACAAGCTCTCAGCCAATCAAAGCCTGTTTGCCCGCGGAACATGGGATCGTGACAATCAGACACAAGCTCCAAAGGCATTCCCGCAGGATCCGGGTCCACTAGAGTCATTTATCAGTCACGAGCGTTCGTGGGTGGTGGGTCACACGTGGATCGTCAATCCTAGAGTGACCAACCTTGCGAGTTTCGGCATCTCGCGTCAGGTCTATGATTTTCCTGTCGACTTCTCGCCCACTGCGCCGTATGACCTTACTTTTGGGGTGCTGTCGAGCCCCTATGGCGACATCCGAGGCCAAGGACGGAATGTGCCGGTGCCTGAAATCCGCGACACTGTCAGTTGGGCAAAAGGCCGGCATACTTTGCAGTTTGGAGCTGACATCAAACCGATTCGCGTTAACTTTCACAACGTGAATGACATCAGCTTCGCAAATCTTGGTTTGCAATCTCAAATCACTAGCTTGGAGCCAAGCCTGCGCCCGACCGATATCTCCACCGATCCGGCCTCCGAGCTCATCTGGGACAATACATTCACGACGCTTCTCGGCCGTTATGCGAGCGTTTCGGCAAACTACAACTACGACGTGTCCGGCAACCCATTGCCTCAGTTCACGCCATCGGTCCGCAATTTTCATTACAACGAGTATGAGTTTTTCGTCCAGGATTCATGGAAAGCACGAACTGATCTCACGATCTCTTACGGGTTGCGATGGAACTACCATAGCGTTCCGTACGAAGTGAACGGATTCCAATCGGTCCCAACAGTCAGCGAATCACAATTGTTCGGTGCGCGCACGGCCGCAGCTGCCGATGGCGTGAGTGGCTTTAATGCCGCTCCGTTCGTAGGATATCAACTCGGTGGTCCAGTAAATCACGGCCCTGGCTATTACCACCCTGACTGGAGAAGCTTTGCTCCTCGCTTCGGGATCGCATATTCGCCGTCGTTTACCAGCGGCGTACTCGGACGCTTATTGGGAGATCGAAAGACCAGCATTCGGGCCGGAGGAGGGCTCTCGTACGACCGCGTCCTGAGCACGTTGAGCTTCGAGGTAGACGAAAGCGCGCAGTTATTCGACACAACCATAACCCAGGATTTTGGTGTGCCTCTGGATCCGATCACGTCTCTGCAGACAGATCCGCGCTTCGTCTCGATTGGTTCGCCGGTGGCTGCACCGTCGCCCGGAACGATCCCTCGTCCGTCCGTCACTCCGTTTGTGTTCACATCGACGGGATCGAATTGCCCGCTCCCATATGTGGTACCGGCCGGTCAACCATGTGCCACTGGCTTGCTCACGAACGATGATCTGTTTCAGTTAAGCAACACTCTGAAGATGCCGTATTCGATTAGTGTGTCCTTCGGGATTCAGCGCGAGCTCCCTGGAAACTTCCTGCTCGACGTCAACTACTTCGGGAAGTTCGGCCGCCGTCTGGTGGGAACAGGGGATCCTGCGCAGCAGCTCAACTTCAAGGATCCGCAATCGGGCCAGCTTCTGAATACTGCCTTTGGAAACGTACAAGCTGCGTTAGCCGGCGGAACGCAGGCCGGCTCTATTCCCGTGCAGCCATGGTTTGAAAACCAAGTTAATCAAGCCTTACCGGGAGTATTTGGCCCGGGCGCCACTTGCGAGAATATTTTTGGCATCGATTGCACAAATTTTCTGGCCTCACCGTCGGTGCTTCAGCCCAATTTTCAGACGGGCGATTTGTCGACTGTTGATGTCGAATTGGCGAATGCCGGATTTCTCTTGCCGAATACGGGTCTGCCTTACCAGACTGGTTCCGTCGCCAATGTTGGCAATTGGGCGTCGTCCAGCTATAACGGCCTCGTCGCCACTCTGCGCAAACGCACTTCCCGCAATCTGCAGTTCGATTTGAACTATCAGTATGCGAGATCCATTGATAACGTCTCTGACATTACTAATGACGCGGTATTCGCCAGCTTCAATGCGCAGGGACTGATTTGCGACTTGCGTAATTTGCGGGTGTGCCGCGCCAGTTCCGACTTCGACGCCGTTCACACCATCAGCGCAAACTATATCTACCAGTTTCCTGTTGGGCACGGGCAATGGCTGCTCAGCAGCGCTCCAAAGTGGATGGATGCCATTCTGGGGGGTTGGGCAACCTCAGGTATTGTTTCTTACCATACTGGTTTCCCATTCACGACTAGCACGAACTCATTTCCCATCGACTTCACCATGGGAGCGCCCGCAGTACTTATAGGGCCTTCCTCGGCGGTGAAGAAGCATATTCACGTCCAGCCCGGAAACCAACTTCAATTGTTCGCAGACCAGACGGCAGCACTTGGAGCTTTCACGTATCCGTTTGGCGGGGGCACGGGCGAGCGGAATCAGTTGCGGGGTCCCGGCTACGCAAATGTGGACATGGCGCTGCTTAAGACTTTCAGGATGCCTTGGTCGGAAAATCAGCGAGTAGAGTTCAGAGCCGAAGCCTTCAACGCTTTCAATCATCCAAGTTTCAATAATCCATCCGTCAATCCAAACTCGGTCGGAACACTAAACTCGACCAATGTGAACATTCAGAATCCAGGACAATACGGAGTACTCACGAACACCGCGAATGCGGCACGACAGTTGCAACTCGGATTGCGCTACTCCTTCTAAGTTCCTGATTATCGACCCGTCCAAAGGCCGGCCGCCAGGCTGGCCTTGCTTGTTGAGGCCGCAACCCTCAACTGCAGGCGGTTGACATAAGGGCGTACAAAACGTCGAATCCATGTGTGCGCCGATCGTGCTGGGACTAATGGTCGTTTTTCAGGGATGAGTCGTCGCCTTATCAGGCTGCAATTCTCTCCCGCGGCGTGGCTGACATGCTTCAATACTGTTTGCACTTTCCAAACTGCCGATCGGTATTCAGGTCGAATCAGGCAACACATTCCTGCATTGTTTCCTCGTGAGGCCTACTGCATATGAAGAATGCTTGCGAAGGTTGTTCCGTGGACCTGCAACCCGATGGCGAGGCATTTGTCTGCTCCTATGAATGTACGTTCTGCACCGATTGCGCATCGCGCAACCAAAGCGTCTGCCCCCACTGTGGCGGAGAATTGGTTCGGCGTCCTCGGCGCGGAATTTCTCCTCCGAGCGAAGAAGAGGCTGAACCGGAAGTCCAGATCACGAGTCGGCCTGGCCTGCTTTGGGGAGCGAGCTTCGGGATATGGACCTTCGTTTCGCTGGCTGCTACCGCCACGATTTACCAGCTGTATCGCCCGGTCAATGGCGGGATGCGGTTAGGCACGATCGCTGGTATGGAATTCAGCCAGGTCCTGACATTTGCTCCACTGACTCCCTTGGCCTTCACCTTGGCCATTCGATATCCTCTGCAGCGCGGCAACTGGGGAAAGCGATCACTACTGCATCTGGCATTCGGGATGATGTTCACGTTGGCCCATATCTCGCTTAGAGGTTTGACGCCTTACGGCTTTTGGGATCCCGTTCACCGCGAGTGGAGTTCTGCGATTTGGGATTCCCATGCTCACGCATTTCGCGAATTCGTGCCGGTTTTAAAAAGCATGTTTCTTTCGAGTGTTGTGGACGACATTACCAGTGTCTACATCCCGATCGTTTTCGTTGCGCACGCCGTCTCGTATTACCGCAGGTTCCGAGAGCGAGAGTTCCGCGCCACCCAACTCGAGGGACAACTTGCGAAGGCGCGTCTCCAGACGCTGAAAAGTCAGTTACAGCCGCACTTTCTCTTCAACACGATGCACTCTATTTCAGCGCTCATGTTAACTGATGTTAATGCTGCCGATCGAATGATGACCCGCCTCAGCGACTTGCTGAGAATCAGCCTGGAGACGGCGGGCACTCAAATCACCACCCTCAATCGCGAACTCGAATTCGTGAATTGTTACCTTGACATCGAGAGGGTTCGTTTTGAAGAGCGGATGAACGTGATATTTGACGTTGCCCCTGAAACACTCGATGCGCAGGTCCCTCACCTGCTGTTGCAACCCCTGGTGGACAACGCGGTCAAGCATGGAATTGCAAAGCTGCCGCACGGAGGCGAGATTCGAATCACCGTGAGCGCCCAGAATGGCGAGCTTCAATTAGAAGTACAGGACAACGGCCCGGGACTCAGGAGTATGGGATCCCTTCCGGCGAGCGGGTTAGGTCTCAGAATTACTCGCGAGCGTCTCGAATCCCTTTACGGACAGAATCAGAGCTTGGAGTTCGTAAGTCCTCCGGATGGGGGCGTGACTATTCGTGTCAGCATTCCATTGAGGATTCAGACGGAGATGAACGCCGCACTGTATTCTGTGGCCTGATTCCCGCAGCGAATGTCGCATTACATTCATCGGCTTCCGGTGACCCGCGGGAGCTTAGGAGTAATAGGACAGGGCGCGGAGTCGGACAATGCATCGCACAGAGAATGCGCCCATGCCATCCCATTCGTATCCTGCAGTTCAAACCCCACCCGTCGCTGCCTGAAGTCAAACATGACGCGTTTAAATTGCCGAGCGGAGATTCCCAGAACGCCTTGAAAGTTATAGTTCGTCGGTGTATTCGCCACGAGAGCGATGCTGTCGGTGAGATTCGTCCCTCCAATGCTGAGTTCGTCCAGTTGGATTTTTTCCAGATCCGACTGACCGGCTAGATTGGAAAGCTTGATCTTCCCGAGGTCCCGCCAACTCATCGTTCTGGGCATTTGTTTTGCAAACAGGATGAGGCTCGATCCACCCGTGTCTATCATTAATCTGGATGCAAAGCCGTTGAGCTTCGCCGGCACCGTCAATAGGCGGGCGTCTTCCGACATGGGTACTGCGGAGTGGGGAAGTCGGATTGCACCGAAGCGGATCTTTCTGGAGTCATAGTTAATCTCAAAATTGGCATGAGCCAGAGCGTCCAATCCAATCACGGCATCGGCGCGCACTCCCGCCTGCTCGCGTAGCCAGGAAAGATCGGCCACTGCAACTTGCATCGATTCACAATGGATCGCTCCCAGATCCATGTTCGGGAGGACAGAATAATATGTTGGCACCAAGCCATCGATCACAGTGGTGCTGCCATTGGACTGAGCGACTGGCTCCAATCCAAGCTCTTTAGCTGTTCGATAGTCCACGATGGTCGGGTTTGTTCCCGTATCGATGACCAAGTTTCTCAGTTCCTGTCCGCCCAGCGATCCCACCGCAACTACGATGTGGTTCATGTATAGCTTGAATGGAACTTCCTGCACATCGTCCGAATGTTTCGCCCATCCTTCGGAATTTAGTACGAGGAGAGATGCAAGGATCAGAAAAAGAGGCCGAACCGGTCCGAAATCCCTGGTAGCGATTCGCCGGTACCGTGCGATGGCGTTATCTGTTTTGCGGGTGGTGTGTGGATAGCGACTGTCTAGACTGTGAGGAAAACGAAAACGTTTCATCTCGAACCCCCGCGAGCAAGACGAACTTGTATCGCGATGGTTCGACTAAGCGGAGGGAATGGCGGTTAGCTTGCGGATTATAAGCTCACTTGATTTGGGGACCAGTCGAGGGATTTCGGCTTCACGATGACGAGAACTAACTTGCCGAGCGTCTGACGCTGCTATGAATCCCGCTCTCTTACTTTCGTGCCCACGAAATCCGTGCTGACTAATGACCCAAACGTTGAGACACATTCTGTGAGTTCGTTCTTCCCGGACGAAAAACGCGCCCGGAAAGTGGGTTCGACTCGAGAGGATGAACATCGATGTACCCGCGAATATTGTTCCGAATTGGGATACACCCGCCAAAGCTTGAAAAGAAAAGCGATCCTGAGATGGGGTGATTTAAATCACACCAAAACGCATGAAATGCCTCTAGAAAAACGATTTTCCTGCTTGACAGTGATGATTGAGGAGATGTAACACGGTAAGCGGTACCGATTGATAAAACGAACATCGGTAACTGTCCCCATTCTCGTGAACCTTTCGCAAAATCCAGGAGGCTGGGCTTGAGATTACTCTCCCAAAATCATGGCGAGGCTCTCAGCCCTTTATAAGTATGAAAAGGTTTGATCTTCGATTCGCATTTCTCCTCTTATTCCTTGGAACAATACTCAGTTCAATTTCTCGGGCCCAAGAAGCGACTATCGTGGGCACTGTTATGGACCCGACAGGCGCCGCAGTTGCGAACGCCTCTGTGGCGATCACCAATACAGATACCGGAATCACCCGCACGATCATGACTGCGGTGGATGGTCAATACGTCGTCCCCGACCTTCACATTGGCCGTTATCTGATCCGGGCGCAGGCGGCTGGCTTTAAGGTGGGAGAAAGAAAAGATCTCTTACTTCAGGTCGGAGATCGAACGCGTGTCGACTTCAGTTTGCAGGTTGGCAACGCACAAGAGACGGTCACCGTGGAAGCGAACCCGGTCGCGGTGCAGACCGAGTCGGGCGATGTGAGCAGCGTCGTAACGTCAAAGCAGGTCAGCGATCTGCCCACCAATGGACGCACGCTGTACAACCTGTACTCGCTAACAGCCGGCGCCGTCAGTCTACAGGGAGATAACATCAGCCCTACCGCTGTAAGCGGCGACAACAATGTCAGCATTAATGGTCAGCGCATGGGCCACAACCTTTTGCTGATCGATGGCGGCGAGAATCTCGACCGAGGAGGCAGCCAGGCAAGTGTTGCTCCGTCTCTTGAATCCATCGGCGAATTCCGCATGAATACGTCGAACTATAGTGCGGAATATGGAATGTCCGGAGCCTCGACGATTACCCAGGTCGTTAAGTCTGGAACCAAGGAATATCACGCCGATGCGTGGTGGTTCGGGCGCAACGATGCGCTTGACGCACGCAACTATTTCAATCCCGCCCCGGCCAAAGTCGCCGAGCTACGTTACAACCTCTACGGCTTTAACGGCGGAGGCCCAGTCGATTTCTGGAAATCCGAGCACAAGACGTTCTTCTTTTACAACATGGAATGGCGCAGCCTGATTCAAGGGCAGTTACTGAACCAGACGGTTCCTCCAGCCAGTGCGTATCCGGATGCTGCGGGAGATGCTGTCCTGCCAACAACGTACAACGGCAAGACATTAGACATCGCGGTTCCAACCGGAATTGCTGGCTTTGGGTCGAGCTGCTCGGCTGCAGTTCTGGCGACACTCGTCCCGGGTCAGCCTTTTCCGAATAACACCATTCCGGCTTGCTTGATCGATTCCAACGCGAATGCGTTGTTAACGGCGGGCGGTACGTACGGCGGTATCTTCCCAAAGCCTACGAGCGGAGCGAGCTTCATCGGCGGCAACAACGTACCTACCAAGGTGCGTGAGGAGATTGTCCGTGTCGATCACCAGATCAACAGTAAATTCTCGGTGTTCGGGCACTTGATCTCGGAACAAATCTCACAAAACTATGGGAACACGATGTGGAGCGGAGACAATCTTCCAACCATCGGCAATACGTTTGGCAATCCAGCTTATAGCGCCGTGGTTCACCTCACTCACATCATCAATCCGACGCTGTTGAATGAGGTTGCGTTTAACTACGACGGAAATCGAATTCATATACTTCCGCAAGGTTTAGTGTCGGCTCCATCCGGTTTTCAATTCAACCGGCTGTTTACGGGACCGAACGCGAGCAACCGTATTCCGTCGATCAACTTGAACGGCATCACGGGCGCGAACTACACGGCGAACTGGACTCCATGGAACAACGAAGCGAATGATTACCAGCTTCGCGACGATCTCTCATGGACCAAGGGCGCGCACCAGTTGAAGTTTGGGTTTAGCTGGATGCTGTACAAAAAGGTCCAGTCCTACTTTGCCAACACTCAAGGCAACTTCAACTTCAACGGATCATTCACCAGTCCCGCTGGATGCACCGGTTCTTCGACCGTAAGCTGCGGGTATGACTTTGCAGACTACCTGATGGGTTATTCCCAGCAGTACACCGAAAACGCAGTTCAAGACAGCGGCCACTGGAATAACCTCTCCTACAGCGCCTACGTGCAAGACAACTGGCGTGCTAACCGGCGACTGACCCTCAATCTGGGTTTGCGTTGGGACGGAATGCCGCACACGTACGAGGCGAACAATCAATCTGCGAACTTCTACCCGAACCTCTACAACCCGGCAAACGCCGCCAAATTCTGGAACGACGGCAGCGGAAACATCTGTTCTGCAGCGGCATCGGCAACGGCAAATTTTGGCTGCACCGGTGCAAGCCCTGGTTTAGGCACGAGCCCGAATCCGATACTGGCGGGAATGCAGTTTTATACCAACGGTATGGGAATCGGCGGCGTAAACGGAATTCCCAAGGGACTGGTAAACAACACGTGGGCGAACTTTGGTCCGCGTATTGGTTTTGCATATGACCTCACGGGTCAGAACAAGACGATCATCCGAGGCGGGTTCGCGATTATGTTCGATCGCATCCAAGGCAACGATATGTATAACGGTGCCGTCAATCCACCGATGAACGCCAGCCCCACGTTGAATAACGTGTCTCTGTCCAACCCCGGGCTCAACGTTAAGTCGGGCAGCACGATCACAGCCGCCAGCTTACCGATTCTGCCTCTAGGAGTGACTGGAATCGAGTCCAGCGGGTACAAACTGCCGACGACATACCAGTACAGCCTTGGAGTGCAGCAGGCTCTGAGCAGCAAAACGGTTTTGTCTCTTACGTATGTCGGCAGCCAGAACCGGCACATGGACTACTACCAGGAAATTAACCTGCCCCCCTACGCCGATCTGCCCACACTGATTACTTCGGGCGGTTCGGGGATCAACCAGCTCTACAACTATCTCGGTTATGGGGCGATCCGACTGGCGGAAAACGGTCAGAACGGACACTACAACGCGTTCCAGGCCGATTTGCATGGGAACCTGCGGCGCGACTTGCAAGCTCAAGTCGGCTATACCGTCTCGCGTGCGATCGATCCGAATGCGGGCGGCAACGGCAGCGGCGGTGATCTCAACAACATCACGAACCCATATGCCGGATGGCGCTACGACGTAGGTCCGTCCTCGTACGACCGCACCAACGTTGCATTCGTAAATTTCGTCTACCAGCTGCCAATCTTCAGGAACACTGGGAATCACTTGATGAAGACAACTCTTGGAGGGTGGCAGCTATCTGGAATCGTCACAATGGAGTCGGGAGCGCCGCTCAATCTCGGCGTGACCGGCAGCAATGTGGCGAGCGTGATCCAGAACTCTGGAAATCGGCCTGATGTCAGCGGAGCGATCTCTTATCCGAAGACAGTCAGCACCTGGTTTAACCCGTCCGTATTTTCGGTCCCCACAGGAACAGGGACTGACATTTACGGCAATCTGGGATTCAATGCTCTTCGTGGCCCGGGACGAGACGACTGGAATCTCTCATTGTTCAAGAGCTTTGTGATCAGCGAAGCTCGGGGAAGCCGGTTCGAGTTGCGGGCGGACGCCTTCAATACCTGGAATCACACTCAGTTCAAAGGAGACGTCAATAACGGCGGCATCAGTCTCAACGCCGGCTCTGGCAACTTCGGTGCGATTACAGGAGCGTTTGATCCGAGAGAGTTCCAACTGGGAGCAAGGCTGGTTTTCTAGTTCGTCACCGTTCCTTTCGACATACCCGCTCACGGCGATATGCTCGTGAGCGGGTTTTTTTCTTAGCGGTTTTAAGTTTCACAGGCACTTGTGGGAAGATGAGCGGCGAGAGGCCGCTTTGCAAATTTCGACAGAGGACTGCCGGGGGCGCTGGGAATCCAGAATTCAGCGCGCTCAAGAGCTACAAGGCCAACATTCAGCCATCGCCAATGCATTGCGCTTCTATAAGGCGACTCTGGAGTTCCAATCTGATCTGGCTTGCCGGTCGAGGGTGGCGATTGATGCGGCAACTCCGCTGCGTCAACAGATTGGCGTGGCTGCGGTTTGTGCCGAAGTGCCTGCAATCCTCTCCCTCAGCATCGAGCGCGGACCCGACCCTTTGGGTTTCGAGGCGAGAAGAGTCCATCAGGCCGGGGAGCAGCGATGGCAGCAGCTCGTTGAGGCAGCGTTAATACCCGGAGAAGCTTCCGAGGTTGCAGCCGAGGATTTCTTTGTGCGAGCTTGCCTGCAGCCGATAGCCGAAAATCTTCAGCTGCAACTGCCGAAAGATCCAAACTATAACCAAAATGTCTGTCCCGTATGCGGCGGCTTGCCACAACTGGCAGCGTTGCGCCCCGAAGGGGAGGGAGCGAGTCGCTCGCTTTGCTGCTCCTTCTGTTTATACGAATGGCAGTTCCGGAGAATCGTGTGTCCCTGGTGCGGCGAAGAGGACAAAGAGAAGCTGCCCCACTATTCCTCCGAGGCTTGGAAGTATGTTCATGTGGAGGCGTGTGACAATTGTCAGCGCTATTTCAAGGCTGTAGATATGACGATCGACGGCTTGGCGGTTCCCCTGGTCGACGAAGCTGCGTTGGCGGTTCTAGACGTGTGGGCTAGCGGCTTGGGGTATACGAAGATCATTCGCAATATGATTGGATTTTAACGCGGCGTTAACTTTCAAAATCCTGTAACAATTGACACTTTCCCGCCCGAGGGTGTACTTTTCCTTCAAATTGCGGGTGTCCGCGATGTCCCGCAAGTGCATCAGAAGATTGCTTCCAGCAAAGTCTTGGCCTCCGGAGACCTGAATGGACCTTTCTCGACGTTCCTTTCTAAAGACAGGAGTAGCTGGTGCAGTCGGGCTTTCAGCACTTGGATTCGACCTGCAACCGCTCTATGCCCAGACGTCGTCGCTGAAAATTTCGCGCACCACACAGACGCGCAGCACTTGCCCGTATTGTTCCGTGAGCTGCGGCATCATTATTCATACGATTGGGGACGGCGCGAAGAATGTCACTCCACAGGTTGTCCACGTGGAGGGCGATCCCGATCATCCCATCAACCGGGGCACTCTTTGTCCCAAGGGATCATCACTGCTGCAGGACATCGTCAATGACCGGCGCCTGCTGAAACCGCAGGTGCGCCGCCCGGGGTCCGACCACTGGGAAGATATCTCCTGGGATCAGGCGATCGACGAGATCGCGACTCGGACGAAGGCGCTGCGCGACTCCGATTTCATCGAGCAGGACAAGAACGGCAAAACAGTCAACCGCTGGGAGAGTATGGCTTTCGCCGGCGGCTGCACCGATACCAACGAGTTCAATTATCTCGTTGTGAAGTCAATGCGTTCGATGGGGGTGACGTGCCTGGAAAACCAGGCACGTGTTTGACACGGCCCCACGGTCTCCAGTTTGGGGCCAACATTCGGACGCGGGGCGATGACTAACGGCTGGGTCGACATCAAGAACACCGACATGATGTTGATCATGGGCGGGAATCCGGCTGAGAATCATCCGTGTGGATTCAAGTGGGTGGTCGAAGCGAAGCGGAACCGCAATGCCAAGGTTATTGTGGTCGATCCACGCTTCACGCGGACAGCATCACAGGCCGATCAGTTCCTTCAGATACGCGCTGGATCTGACATTGCCTTTCTTGGCGGTCTGATCAACTACGCCCTGCAGAACAATCGCTTCAATCAGGAATACCTCGTCAACTTCACCAACGCGGCGTTCATCGTGAAGGACGGCTTCAAACTTCCCGAAGACGGCTTGTACTCCGGATTCGATCAGAACGCCAAGACATACGACAAAACAACCTGGAACTATGAAGAGGGCGGCGCTACGACACCATTAGGCGCGACCTCTCATCCGAGTGGGCCGGCCGAACATTCGCAGGGGGCGGGGGCTGCCAGCAAGGCGGAAGGTCAGGGATACCAGGCGCAAGGTCCGGCCGGCGCGAAAGGCATGGGCGGCGGACCCATTCCTCCGCCGGCGCTGCCACCGAATGTAGCATACGATTTCTCGCTGCAGCATCCCCGTTGCGTGTTCCAACTCTTGAAGCAGCAGTATTCCCGGTACACACCGGAGATGGTGGAGCGCATCACCGGCATTCCCAAAGATGAAGCGCTTCGTGCCTGGGAGACATTCACCTCGATCCGTCAAAACGGCGACATGAAAAAGGTGGCCACGATTATCTACGCCGTGGGATGGACCCAACATTCTTCCGGCACCCAGACAATCCGCACGGCAGCGATGATTCAGTTGCTAATGGGGAACGTGGGCCGTGCTGGCGGCGGAGTAAACGCACTTCGCGGCCACTCGAATATTCAAGGTGCAACCGATATGGCGGGGATCTTCGACATCCTCCCCGGCTATCTGAAGATGCCTTCGCCCGCGGATACGGACCTGAAGGCTTATCTCACACGCACGACGCCCAAACCATCCAAGCCGAAGGAATGGGACTCGTTCAATTATTGGTCGAACACTCCGGCGTTCACCGTGTCGTTGCTCAAGGCGCTTTATGGGGACGCAGCGACCAAAGAGAATGATTTCGGGTTCAACTGGCTTCCCAAGATCGACCGCAAGTATTCCTGGGTCGAGATCTGGGACGACATGTACAACGGCAAGGTTAAGGGGATGATGGCGTTCGGCATGAACGGTGTCATGATCGGGCCGAATGCGAAAAAGAATATCGAAGCGCTCAAGAAGGCGGATTTCCTCGTTGTCTGCGAGATCTATCCGGACGAGACCAGCGAGTTCTGGAGAGCTCCGGGCACCACCGCGGATGACATGAAGAAAATCAACACGACGGTCTACCGGCTGCCCGGAGCGGGTTTTGCTGAGAAGGATGGGACGTTCGTCAATTCCGCGCGCTGGCTGCAGTGGAAGTGGGCCGCGGTTCCACCCCCCGGAGATTGCAAACTCGATCAAGAGATTCTCGCCCGAATCTTCCTTAAGGTTCGGGAGAAGTATCAGAAAGAAGGCGGGAAGTTTGCCGATCCGGTTCTGAAAGCGTCGTGGAATTACACCGACCCTTACAATCCGTCGCTTTCCGAGGTTGCGAAGGAACTAAACGGCAAGGCCGTCGCCGACGTTACCGACGCCAAGACCAACACAACAATTAAAGCGGACCAGCAGCTTCCGGGTTTCTCGTTCTTGCGTGACGACGGATCGACGATGTCTGGCAACTGGCTCTTCTGTGGATCCTGGACGGAGGCTGGAGCGTTGACACAGCGCCGGAACCCGGAAGATCCATCGGGCCTCGGGATTCATGCCAATTGGGCATGGTCCTGGCCCATGAATCGCCGCGTTCTCTACAACCGGGCGTCTTGTGATGTAAGCGGCAAGCCGTGGGATACAGATCGCAAACAAGTCTGGTGGAGTGAGTCCAAACAAAAATGGGTCGGGAATGACGTGCCGGACTTTAAGCCTGATTCCGACCCTAAGGCGCACATGGGGCCGTTCATCATGAATCCCGAAGGTGTCGGACGTTTGTTCGTGCCGATCGGCGCCGTGGCGGATGGGCCATTCCCCGAGCACTACGAGCCGACGGAGAGCCCGATCGCGAATCCACTCCATCCCGGACAGTCGAACAATCCGATCGCGAAGAGATTTAAGTCGGACATGGACAAGTACGGCACGGTCGATCAAGGATTCAATATCATCTGCACGACTTACCGGCTCACTGAGCACTATCACTACTGGACGAAGAACAACCCGATGAATGTGCAGCTCGTTCCGGAGCCGTTCGTGGAAATTCCGGCGGAGCTTGCCGATCAGTTGGGATTACGCGGGGGCGAAAGAGTCAAAGTAACCAGCGCTCGAGCCGAGTACATCGCTAAGGCAATGGTCACGCGGCGTATTAAGGGAATGATGATTGACGGCAAGAAGACTTTTCAGATCGGCATTCCGATTCATTGGGGATTCAGGGGTATTGCAGAAGACGAAGGAAAGACAGCCAAGACGCCTGCTAATTATCTTTCGCCCGCTGTAATCGATCCGAACGCCTATACACCCGAATTCAAAGGCTTCCTGGTGAAGCTCGAGAAAGCATAGAGGAGGCCAGAGTTGAGCGATCGCAAGACGCTGCAAGTGCAAAGAATCTCGGGCCATCCAGGGACTGTGCCGGGCGCGGGAACTCAGCGCCAGGAAAAAGTTTGCAAATTGATCGACACGACGACCTGCATCGGCTGCAAGGCGTGCGAAGTCGCTTGTGTGGAGTGGAACGACATGCCGTTCCAGCCCACCATGTTCGACAACACATATCAGACGATGCCTGACACGAACTGGAACTATTGGAACCTGATCAAGTTCAACGAGGTCAGCAACGACGACGGATCATTTCAGTGGTTGATGCGAAAGCACCAGTGCATGCACTGCGCCGATCCGGGTTGTCTGGCCGCATGTCCTGCCGACGGAGCGATTGTTCAATATCGAAACGGAATCGTCGATTTTCAGGAAGAAAATTGTATCGGCTGCCAATTCTGCGTCTCCGGATGTCCGTTCAATGTTCCGAAGTTCAATCCGTCGACGAAGAAAGTTTACAAGTGCACTCTGTGCTCCGACCGTGTGGGTTCGGGACTTGAGCCCGCTTGCATCAAAGCGTGTCCGACCGGGTGCCTGCACTTCGGCACGAAGGAGGATATGCTCCAACTTGCGGACAAGCGTGTGACCCAGCTGCAGCAACATGCCGGACTTAAAGACGCAGGAATTTATGATCCACAGACGATTGGCGGGACATCCGTCGTGTACATCCTGCACGACGCGACGAATCCTGAGAAATACGGTGGGCTTCCGAAAAACCCGAAGATTCCGCTTGCGTTCACGATTTGGAAAAGCTGGTTCAAGCCCTTGGGATTGATTGCCTCGATGATGACATTTGCAGGAGTGATTCTGCACTACGTAACGGAAGGACCTCGCCGGGTTCAGCCGCAACCTCCGGTGAAAGAGATCGACGGCGGGGAAGCGAGGAAAGAAAACTAAATGGCTACTCCGGCAGAGCGTCTCGGCCGCGGTCCCGATCACTTTATCAATCGAATCGGGTTAACTGTAGTTTATGCAGGGGAGTTGCTGCGGCACCGAGCCTACACGCGATTCCTGCACTGGGCGTACGGGATATTTTTCTTTCTCGCCTTGGTGTCCGGGTTCGGGATTTATATGCCGTGGATCTTCCGCTGGTTCACGCCATTGTTTGGCGGCGGCGCGATGACGCGGATGCTGCATCCGTGGTTCGGGCTTGGTTTCGTTCTCTTCTTTGGCCTGCAGGCCCTCAACTGGCTCAGCGTGATGGCATGGGGCCCGGGTGATACTCGCTGGATGAAACGGCTGAAAGATTACGTCACCCATCGGGACAGCGTCGAGCCTTCGGACGTAGGATTTTTTAACGCGGGGCAGAAAGGGCAGTTCTGGGAGATCGTTGGCGGCTGCTTCGCTTACGTCATCACCGGAATGATCATGTGGTTTCCCGAGATTTTCGGACGCATTCCCGTGGCGATCAGCTACGTGATCCACGATATCTCGGCGCTTGTCATGCTGGCGGGAATTTTCATCCACATTTACCTCAGCACGATTGGTGAGCCGGGAACGATGCAGGCAATGACGCGTGGCACAGTCAGCGAAGCATGGGCGTGGACGCATCATCCCGCGTGGTACAAGCAGGTGACCGGGCGAGATCCAAAGCAGGCGCTCGATGAAGCCAGCAAAAAGTTGGGCTCGACACCGCCGCGCGCTTCCGACCTGTAATTTCGGGCCTCCGCAGCAAAATGCACTACCAAAACAGACAAAATTTTACAGTGGCTTCAGGGGTGATCCCGCTATGATCCCTATAGGAACCGCACTGCCTTCGCGGGGGCGAATGGTCGATGATCACGTTGAGCGGACGGATGTGTCGGTCTCTTTTGCCGAGCTTTTCTTTGTTGCTCGGCCTGACTAGCCTTTCCGCCCAGAGTGCCTCGGCGCCCAATCAGCCTACCTCGCCAACCCCACAAGTTGCGGGAACTATTCACGGCGTCGTGAAGGCTGGCAACATGCCGATTCCTGGTGCGGCCGTCTCAATTTCGGTCGAGTCTTCTGCCCAGAAAATCTCAACTTGGACCGATGTTGACGGCAGCTATAGCGCCGCAGTGCCGTCCTACGGTTCTTACACGGTAGCGGTCCAAATGGTCGCGTTCGCGAACAGCACGCAGCATGTCGTAATCGACGCGGATCATCCGATCGTGGTTGCAAACTTTGAGTTGACACTGTTATCGAGGACGCACGAGGCTACTCCTCAACCGCGAAGGTCAACCGGACAAGTTGGCGGGCAGCGCGGATTTCAGACTCTGTCTGCTCTTCAGAATATGGCTGGCCAGGATACGGCCGGCAATCCGGTTGGTGATGTGGTGCCCTCCGGCATGCCGGTGCCGGGAATTGATCCGAACGGCGCAACTGAGTCGATTGCAGTTTCCGGTAACACTTCGAATCCATTCAATTCGATGAGCGGGGACGAACTTCAGCAGCGGATCAACGATGCTCGCCAGCAAGGCGGAGGTTTCGGCGCACAAGGCGGCGGATTCGGCGGACCGGTAGGAGGAGGTCCGGGTGGAGGGTTTGGTGGAGGGGGCGGCGGGGGAGGAGCTATGACGATCGGCCGCCGCGGCTTCGACATCAATCATCCGCACGGCTCGGTTTACTTCGGCATTGGAGATTCTGGATTGAATGCCGCACCGTATGCGCTGGCCGGCGAACCGGCGACGAATCCTTCCTACCAGCAGGAAAGCTTTGGAGGTTCGATTGGCGGGCCGCTAAATATTCCCAAGATTTATCACGGCGGAGCGAAGACTTTCTTTTTTGCCAACTACAACGGCAGGAGGGGCGAGAATCCTTTCGATCAATTTTCGACAGTTCCGACCTTGCTCCAGCGGCAGGGAAATTTCTCCCAAACCACTTACACCTCGGGTCCGGCAGCAGGACAGCCCGTTCAGATTTTCAATTCATCGACAGGGACGATATTTCCAAACAACACGATCGCGCAAATCAGCCCAATCGCGTCGGGCCTGCTAGCTTACATCCCATTGCCCAATTTGCCCGGAGCCTATCAGAATTTTCATTTCGTTACTTCTGCTAACAGCAGCAGCGACGATCTGAACATTCGCATCAATCACACATTCGGAGCCGCGCCAGCATCCGGTCGGCGTGGCGGAGGAGGGGGAGGCAGGCGGGCTCCGCGCAATAATCTGACTTTCGGGTTCCACTATCACGGGGCAGACTCCAATATCACGAATCCTTTTCCGAGCGTTGGAGGAAGCACGAGCGTTCGAAGTTTCGACGTGCCGATCAGCTACATCAAGAGCATCGGTAAGTTGACCAACAGCCTCCGCTTCGACTTCAACCGCAGTCGGACACACACGCAGAATCTTTACGCGTTCAACAATGATATTGACGGCGCGCTGGGAATTACCGGTGTATCAACGAACCCCTTCGATTGGGGCCTGCCCAGTCTCTCCTTCAGCAACTTTGCCAGTCTGCAAGACACGAATCCGCAACTGTTGCGCAACCAGACGTACACATTCTCCGACAGTGTTGTTTGGTCTCATGGTAAGCACTCCTGGCGATGGGGTGGCGACTTCCGGCGTGTGCAACTCAACAATGAAGCCAGTAGTAACGCTCGCGGATCGTTCATCTTCAGCGGAGTGAATACGTCAGAGATCGTCGGAGGTTCTCAGGTGACGGGTACGGGATATGACTTCGCTGACTTCCTGCTGGGTTTGCCGCAGCAGACCTCAGTTCAGTTTGGCCAGAACAACTACCATTTCTACGGCAACTACTGGGATTTATACGCACAAGACGAATGGAAGATGCGTGGAAACTTCACGCTGAATGCGGGTGTCCGCTACGAATACGTTTCTCCCTTCACTGAAGAAAACAACCGCATCGCCAATCTGGATCTTGCTCCAGGTGTTCTGACGCAGCAGCCCGGACTCGCGACGTCGGCGGTTGCGTTGGTTTTGCCGGGACAAAGGGGCCCTTACGGCGGGGGGGTGCCGGCGAGCTTGGTGCGCCCAGACCGCAACAACTTCGCGCCGCGCGTTGGTTTCGCGTGGAAGCCATTTTCAAAAACAGTTGTACGCGGCGGATACGGGATCAATTACAACACGGGGGCGTACCAGGGAATTGCTCAGCAATTGGCGTTTCAACCACCATTCTCGACAGCGACAACAAATATCCAGTCGAGTTCCTGCGGCCTGACTCTGCAAAACGGTTTCCCGTCCTGCACAGGTGCTGAAATTACCAATAACTACGCTGTGAATCCGAACTACCGGCTGGGTTATGTACAGATTCGCAATCTGGATATTCAACAACAGATCCGCCCCACGCTGCTTTTGAATATCGACTACACCGGCACGAAAGGAACGGATCTCGATATCCTCGAAGCACCAAATCGCACGGTGGCGCCGCTCGGCGGTTTTCAAATCTTGGTTCCGAACGTTCAAGCGTTTACCTACGAAACGTCGCTTGGCAATGCTGCAGCCAACGCCGGGTCGGTACGGCTGCGAAAACGACTGGCGAACGGGTTTTCCATCGGAGGGATTTATACATTCTCTAAGTCGCTCGACGATGCATCATCGATCGGGGCGGGAGCGACCGTCGGCTCGGGCAGTGCGGGTCTGGGAGCCGGCGGAACGGGCGCGGGAGGCGGTGGGACAACCGCCTCGGCGGGTAGCGGGGCCAATAGTGTCGCGCAGAATCCGTCGGATCTGTCAGCTGAACGCGGACTATCAAGTTTCAACCAGACGCATCGATTCACCGCCGACTATCTGTGGGAATTGCCCTTCGGCCACGACAAGAAATGGCTCACGGGAAATACGCCTTGGCGAGCCATCTTCGGAGACTGGCAATGGAGTGGCGATTGGACGATCGCTTCGGGATTGCCGTTCACTCCTCGATATGTGGATCAGTCCGAGGAACTTCAAGGAGGCACGAGCGGCACCGTCAGACCTAATATTGTGCCGGGGCAATCGATCCAGCTTTCGAATCGGACAGTTGCGGAATGGTTCAATACGGCGGCGTTTGCGCAACCTCCGAAAACTAGCCCCTACGGTGATGCGCGGCGCAACAGCATCATTGGTCCAGGGAGCAAGGTGTTCGATATGGCTCTCACGAGGGTGATCCCGCTGAACGAATCACGCGTACTCGAGTTCCGCGCACAAGCGACCAATGTCTTTAACATCCCGAATTATTCCTCGATTGATACGTCAGTTACGTCGCCGACGTTTGGTCGCGTGACAGGCGTTGGATCGATGAGGCGCATCACGATGACGGCGCGCTTCCGCTTTTGAGGAGAACACCGATGGTCGGCAGATTGAGCCAATTCGTAAAGAAGACCCTGGCAATGCTCGTGGGGCTCGCGCTGCTGTGTTCGTCTGTCCCCGCGCAAGAGCAAGCCGACTACACGTTTCGCGTGCAGAGCGATCTGGTGCTTGTCAACGTCACGGTGAAGGATAAGAGCGGGAGCTTTGTCCGCGGTCTTAAGCCTGAAGACTTCACGATTCTAGAAGACAACAAGCCGCAGAAAGTCGTCTCGTTCGATGTAGAAAATATTGATGCGGTAGCAACACAAGACGTGGCGCAGGCAAAGCCTCTTCCCGGTCAGTCGGCTCCGGCAACACCAACAGCCGGCGCTGCGCCCCCCAATTCCGATGCTGATCGGTTCAAGGATCGCCGCCTTATCGTTCTGTTCTTCGATCTGTCAGCCATGGAGCCGGACGAAATCGATCGCGCGATTACTTCGGCCGAGCACTATGTTGACACGCAGATGGCTCCGGCGGACATGGTCTCAATCGTCTCGTTGGGAAGTTCTCTCTTGGTGAACCAGGACTTCACGGCCGACCACGACCTTCTCAAGAAGCAGCTTCAGGCATTTGGAGAGGGAAGTGGGCAAGGTTTCGAAGAAGGCACGACGGGTTCGACGGAAGGTACACCCGATACAGGGCAGCCGTTCACCGCAGATGACACCGAGTACAACATCTTCAATACCGATCGACGGCTGGAGGCATTGCGCTCCGTAGCCGAAAAGCTGTCACACATGCAGCAGAAGAAGTCGCTGATCTACTTCTCGAGCGGGATGGATCGCACTGGTATCGAGAACCAGTCGGAATTGCGCGCCGCCACGAACGCCGCTGTACGGGCCAACATGGCAATCTACACAATGGACCTGCGCGGCCTGCAGGCGCTGGTCGCTGGCGGAGAGGCTCAAAACGCCAGCTTGCGTGGCACATCCGCATATTCGGGCCAATCTTCGATCAATGCGTTGAATTCGAATTTCACCACTCAGGAAACGCTGGTCACTCTGGCGAGCGATACCGGAGGGCGCGCCTTCCTGGACTCCAATGATTTCAGTCAGGTTTTCAAAGGTGTGCAGCAAGATACGTCGGCCTATTACCTGCTGGGCTTTCACAGCACCAATCCCGCGAAGGACGGGCGGTACAGGCGGATTTCTGTGAAGGTCAATACTCCGGGGGTGAAGGTTGAATACCGGCGCGGCTATTACGCTCCGGCGGATTACCGGCATTCCACAAAAGAAGACAAGGAGCTACAGCTTGAGCAGGAATTAGCCTCTGAACTGCCGACGACAGATCTGCCGCTCTATCTTGGCGACGCGTACTTCCGGCTGGAAGCGAATAAATTCTATATTCCGATTTCGCTCGTGGTTCCGGGTTCAGAAATACCGTTCACGCGAAGCAGCGATCGCGATAAGGCGACCCTGGACGTGATCGGTGTTGTACTCGACTCCGAACATCATCCTGTAAACAGGATTCGAGATACAGTCAAGCTTGCGGTCGACAGTTCGTCCGATGTCAGGAAAAAGAACGTGCAGTACGATACCGGCATCAGCCTGCCGCCAGGGAAATTTCACCTAAAATTTGTTGTCAGAGAAAATGAAACGGGGCGCATGGGCTCATTTGAAACCGATCTGGAGATACCGGATCTTAAAGCTCCTGTATTGAAGATGAGTTCGGTCGTGCTCGCCAGTCAACTACAGCCTGCAAAGAAAGGTGGGACTTCGAGTCCGCTCATACATGATGGCTCGGAGATTATTCCGAACGTCACCCACGTCTTTTCTGCAACACAACACTTGCGCCTTTATTACGAAGTGTATGATCCGGGCCGCGTGGCTGCGACGGCGGATGCACCACAAGCTAAGCGGGGAATCCGACTGCTGACGAACGTCGCATTCTTTCGTGGCAAAGCCAAAGATCTTCGAGAGTTCCACAGTGGAATTGACCGAGTTGAACGCTCGCGACCGCAAGGCTGGTGTGTTTCAACTTGATTTGCCATTAAGTCCGCTTAAGCCTGGATTTTATACGTGCCAGGTCAATGTCATCGACGACGCTGCCGGCCAGTTCAGTTTCCCGCGGTTGGCGTTGCTGATTCGCCCCGAAGCCCCCACTAGCGCTCAACAGCCTTGACGTCAACGCTCGAAATTAGGCGGAAATAGTAAACTCGAAGGCAAATGTCCAGCAATCATTCCAACCTATTTTCACAGTTGAAAGCTATCATCTTTGACTACGGAGAAGTCCTATGTCATCGGCCGAAGCCGGAAGAGATTACCCGGCTCGCTGAATCATTCGGAGTTACTGTGGAAAGGCTTCCCGAGATCTGGGAGCGAAATCGCGGGGCCTACGATCGCGGGGATCTGGCTCCCGAAGCGTATTGGTCGATGCTCGCGGCAGATGCTGGTAACGCAATCGGGCCAGGAGAACTGGAAAAAATCTGCAAGCTTGATCTCGAAATGTGGAGCAACATCAATTCTGAAATGGTTGATTGGGCGCATCGCCTTCGTGAGTCGGGATTGAAGGTCGGGCTTCTATCCAACATGCACTCAACGATGGTGACGCACTGCCGTTCTCAATTTGATTGGATCAAGCTGTTCGATTTCGTTACCTTTTCGGCGGAAGTCCGTATGATCAAGCCGCACCACGATATCTATGAACACACACTTCGAGGTTTAAATGTTGCTGCCTCGGAAGCGCTGTTTTTGGATGATCGTGACGTAAACATTCAGGCGGCGAGAGCTTTGGGAATTCATGCGATCCGCGTCCAATCGATGGAACAACTTCGAGGCGATTTGCAGAAGGCTGGTTTCGAGATTCTTCCTTAAATCACTCGACGTTTGTTTAGGGCTGAGTCGAGCCTTTGAGTTTTTGAAACTCCTGCATTTCTTTGTCTGCTTGTGCTGTGTTGCCTTGCTTGCGGTAAAGAGCGGCGAGAGCAAAATGCGTCTGCGCCGCCAGTTCACTTTCCTTCTCGCTGGAAAGCAATGCCAACCAGGATTTTTCGGCAACGGTGGCATCGCCCTCGAGCGAAGCAGCCTTTCCCAGCGAGTAGAGGGTTTCTGGCATTTGCGGCTGCAGTTCGTTGGAGCGTTCAAGAGCCACCCGCGCTTCATGCGTCTTTCCCTCATGAAGAAGAGCGTCACCGAGGCGGTAGGCGGCTTCAGCGTTTCCCGGTTGAAGTTTAGATTCAGCTCGGAACTGCTCTTCCGCTTGCGGCCAGCGCGACGTCATGGCGAATACTTGCCCGAGTTCGAGATGAAGGTTGGGAGTATCCGGACGCGCCTGCAAAGCGAGTTCGTACTGCTTTTGGGCTTCGTCCATTTGTCGAAGTACGAAATAGTTTTCCGCCATTGCCTGATCGGCGCGAGAAGACTTCGGATAGGCTGCCAATAAAGTGTCAACAGACTGTTTGGAGAGCAGTCCCGCTGCGCGACCAAGATAGTAGAGTAGGTCGGGATCGTTGGGGCGCTTTTGCAACGCCGCCTGCAGATTCTTGATCGCGTCGGCGAATTGGCCGGTTTCGAGCTGAGCAATTCCCAGCGCTCCTTCCTCGTGGACCCGCTCTAAATGTGGGATCGATTCCGCCGCATAGCCCTGAGCCAGCAATGCATAGCCAAGAAGTTGGTGAGCTGCCAACAGAGTGGAGTCCAGTTGAAGGGCACGCTTCAGCGGCGACAAGGCAGCGGCGAAGTCATGCGCCTCCATGCAAGACTGCCCAAGGCTCACAAATCCGGCTGCAGAATTCGGTTCAAGTTCCGTTACTTTGCGATATTCACTCACGGCCGTTTTGAAGTCTTTTTGAGTTTCGGCCGCGCGGGCAGCGTTCCAGTGCTGGGTCGCTTCGGGCGAGATTGTTTGCGCAACGGCTGATTGAATCGCGAATGATTGCATTGCGATCCAAATCATGAAGACAAAGCAGAACCCTTTCGCCCCAACCCTCATCCGACGAATGCGCACTCGCGAGATGGCCCAAAGACAACTCGCTCGCGTGCCAAATATGGTTTCCTGATTCATGGATGCTCCGGTTCGCGAACTTCTAGAAATTGATCGGCTGGCACGTTATTCAAAACCTGATGAGATCCAGAGGGCCAGGTTACTTCCACGCGTGCCGTTTTCGTCGTACCCAATCCGAAGTGGAGCCGCTTGTCGTTGGCCGATTCATAACTGCCGGCGGTTGTGGCAAAGCGAGTTTGCCCATTGACCTGCACTCGAGCGCCGAGTCCGTCGCGGTTGCTGCGGGTACCGCGAAGAGTAATCGTGAGCCAGTGCGCGCCACCACCACGGTTCATGAAGACTTGTGGATGTGACCCCAGAACTGTCGTCACGGCATCGATCCAGCCGTCATTATTAAGGTCACCGAAGGCCGTTCCGCGCGCTGCTACCATCGCTCTCGTGCCGGGATCAACCGATTCAAAGCGGCCATCGTGATTCAACGCGAGCAAACTGGGCTCGAGATAATGCAGAGACGGATCGATCTTCTCCACGTTATCAAGGACGTGTCCCTGTGCAACAAAAAGGTCCTTCTGTCCATCATTATCGAAATCTTCCAGACCCACACCCCAGCCGGCTGTGACTCCGGAGAGCATTGAGATTCCAGTTTGAAGCCCTCGATCACTGAATGCCCCGTGGCCGTCGTTGTGAAATACTCCATAGGTTTGCCGCGGGAGTGTCGTTACGATGATATCGGGGCGTCCATCGTTGTCGTAATCCTGAAACACGACGCCCATACCTGACAGTGGTCCCCCATCGGAGTTCAGGGCCGCTCCGGCTTCAAGCCCAACTTCTTTGAAGGTGCCATTTCCGTTGTTGTGAAGCAAATATTGCTGCATTCCGTCGTTCGCGACATAGATGTCGGTGAGTCCGTCGCCATCGTAGTCGGCAAAGGCAACGCCTAAGCCATGTCCTTTCTTTGCAGCGATTCCAGATGTCTCACTCACATCTTCGAAGGTACCATCACCTCGATTGTGATAAAGAATGTTGGTGGTACGCGGGAATTCTCCGGGTGGGCAATACGTATGGAAATTTCCGCCACAGTCCTTACTATGTTGCGTGTCCCACTCCATGTAGCGGGTTACGAACAAGTCGAGCTTCCCGTCGTTGTCGTAGTCGAAAAAGCCTGCTGAAACGGACCAACCTCCCGCCGCAACGCCGGCTTTCGCGGTGACATCAGTGAAAGTTCCGTTGCCGTTATTGTGGTAGAGAACGTTCTTTCCGTAACTGGTGACGTAAAGGTCCGGAAAACCGTCGTTGTCGTAGTCTCCCACAGCAACACCCATGCCGTAGTTGCCGTCTCCAGCGTTTGCAAGACCCGCTTGCTCGGTCACGTCGGTGAAACTTCCGTCCCGATTTTGTCGATAAAGGCGATTCCAATATTTCGGATTATGACGGTCGAAGTTTTCCGGTGTTGTCATTGGATGGGAGATGCGGCCGCCGTTTACGAAAAATATGTCGAGCAATCCGTCGTTGTTGTAGTCCAGCAATGCCACTCCACCAGGCATGGTTTCGATCAAATACTTCTGCGGCGTCGGAGAATTTTGCAGGATGAAGTCGATGCCTCGTGGAGAGGCCGTCTCAAGCAACGATGAGGTGCTTGCCCCAAGCAGTGCGACAAGAGCAAGACCTTGTGCCACCTGTAAGAGAGTCTTCGTCATGCGACAACTCTGGTTGTCAGGATAACGCCTAGTAATCCCGCGGCTGTATTCAGAAAGAAACCTTTAGTGCGAATTGAATGAGTCGCGGGTTCGTGCCCGGCGCGGTGCTGGTGACGAAGCCGAAATTGGCGTTGTTCGCGCTGCAACAGATTGTGTTTGGCGGGCCAAACTGCGTGCGATTGAAAAGGTTAAAGAACTCCACTCGTGCTTCGACAGCCGCCCTTGCGTCCGGACCGAAGAAGAACCGTTTGAAGATCGCGAAGTCAAAGTTGTCTACGCCGTCAGAACGTAAGGAGGAATCGACTCGGGATTCATTTCCGAAACTGAAGTTCGCGGGAGCCGTGAAACAGGAGGTGTTGAACCAACCATCAAGACGGTCAATGCGGTCGGCCCCTGATGTCTTCTTGCATCCGTCAATTGCATTTGGTCGCGGATGAGCGCCAAACAGAGCCGCCTCGTTCGACTCCCCATTACCGAGTACCAGAGGAAACCCGCGTTGGAACGTTGCCACACCGTCGACGCCCCAACCAGCAACAACGCTGTTCACAACGCGACTGGTATTCGAAAGATATCTCTGGCCCTGTCCGAAAGGAAGGTCCAATACGTAATTGATCACAAGGCGCTGCGGCACGTCCTGGGAGGAGAGGGATCGTTCACCGCGCAGGTTATTGTTGTCCTGAATCGCGCCGACATTGGTTTCGAGCCATGAAGTCAATGTATCCGTATTGCTGATCAGCTTCGAGTTTGTGTAGGCAACCTGCAGGGAACCTGCTCCCGCGAATCGTCTCTGGGTTGTGATCTGCAGCGAATGATAGATGCTGGCGAATGAACCTTGCCCTGCCAGTTCGACGCTCGTGTATTGGGGAAACGGCCGCAACAGCTGTCCGACAGTAGTAGTTGGTGCGCCGAGTGCGATCGCCTCGCCATTAGAAAAGAACGGATTGGGCACAGACTGGAGCAGTGCGACGTTGGAACTTCCACCTGCCGCGAACTGAGCCGCCGCCTGCCCTAAGAGAGCGTCAGAAATCTGATTGCTCTGCAGCGAGTATTGCTCAAGATGCGTGCCCTTCGAGCCAACATAAGCGACCGAGAATGAGAACCCTGCCGGAAGTTGTCGTTCGACGCTGAGGTTCCATTGCTGAACGTATCCCTCCGGATGATGAAAAGGTTCCACCTCGGTGATCGACTGCACGACCTGAGTGAGGAATTGTTGCGTGCCCTGAGTTCCCAAGGTACGTCCGGGAGGAGGAGATATCCCGTTCGGGAAGGGGAGAGAAATGCTGTTATAAGGATGCGTACCATCGACTGTTCCCGTGTATGTGGTGCCAGGGGTGTTGACCATGTCGTTGATGGGATTGAGCGCGAAGGAAACGTCCGTGGGAATCCAGAAAACTCCATATCCCGCGCGGACGATCGTTTTCGACGAGAGCCCGTAAGCCAAACCTAGGCGTGGTGCGAAATTCTTCTTCGCAAGGGGTATGTTACTGCGAGATCCCGAAGAAACCAGAAAGACGTCACCCATGACAGGCGTCGACCCTTGCGCCAAATATTGATTGATGTAGCTCGGTACCTTGGGATCGAAGTAAGAGAGCCGGTCGTGCCGTTCCGTCCAGGGATTCTGCAGCTCATATCGCAGCCCGAGATTCAAGGTCAGCCTGTCGGCAACGTGCCAGGTGTCATTGAAATACACCGCGTGGTAGGACTGTTTGCCCGCCGTGAATGCGGGGACCACGGCCTGCGCAAAAAAGTGATTCTCGAAGTTGCTGAAGTTGTCGGCATAGCCCAGGAGAAAGTCGGCGAAAGGGAATCCGGTGAAACACGGTTGAGTAGACGCGCAGAAGTCAAACGAACCGGTTGCCACGTTGGTCTGTGCATAGTTGTCGAAGTCTGCCTCAACCTGCAACCCAAAATGAAAGCGATGATGGCGACGCAGAAGGGTTACGCTCGGCCCAAGATTGTATTGAG
The DNA here is from genome assembly GCA_963787685.1 of uncultured Acidobacteriota bacterium. Lineage (GTDB taxonomy): Bacteria > Acidobacteriota > Terriglobia > Terriglobales > Acidobacteriaceae > Sulfotelmatobacter. The sequence goes on along the minus strand of CAWBED010000006.1, from coordinate 21,621 downwards.
TGTCTCGATCTTGAATATAGCTTTGTCCTTGCGAACACATGATGTTGTCGGCGAAGTTCGCTACACAGGGTGTGGGCGGAGTACGCATAATTGCCGGCACAGCCTGGTTATAGCTGGCCGGCCATCCAATCGATGTGAGATCAAAGCCGGCGTTCTTGGGAAATCGGTTGTACTTGAACCGGCTGAGACTCGCATTGAAGTCGAAAATTGTAGTAGCGCTGAAATTGTAGTTGTAGCCAACGACCGCGGCATTCGTCGAATAGTCTTCCGAGCACCTGTCTGAGCATAGACCGTCCTGAAGCGGGTCGATCGGCAAGTCCATGACGTTCCAATGGCTGAATCGGACAAAGAGTTTCTGCCGCATCGTGATCTCTTGATCGACGCGCGCGACGATCTGGTTCTGGTTACCACCGGTAGGAGTTACGGTGTTGAAATTGTTAATGGTGCCTGAGTCGGTCGGGATGCCAGCGGCGTTCGGTGACGGCCAGAGATCCAGGAGAGCTTTGGAAGTTGGATTGATCCGACCCACAGGGATTACGTTGCCGGTAAACTGGACCGGAACGGCGCTACTGCCCGGACAAGCTCCTTGCGCACCCACGACGCCGCCGCAGGGATCCATGATCGGAGTATTGATCATCGAGAAATCGCCCGATCGTTCGGCCTCTGTGGGCACAGTTGCCGTGAAGGGTTCTCCAGTTCGCAGGCGGAAGCCTTCCCAACTCGCGAACCAGAATGTTCGGTTGGGACCATTCGAATTCGGAAGCCGCACAGGACCCCCGGCCTCGATCCCGAACTGATTCTGAACCCAAGGAGGCCTGGGTTTGCCTGCCGCTCTCAGAAAAAAATCATTGGCGTTGAAAATACGATTGCGAAGATATTCGTAGGCTTCGCCGTGAAACTCGTTCGTGCCGCCTTTGGTGCTCAGATTTACGACTCCGCCGGCAAAGCGTCCCCATTCTGCGCCCAGATTGCTCGTCTGAACCTTAAACTCCTGGATGGAGTCCTGCGTTGGGATCAAAACTGGAAGATTGATATAGCCAATGTTCAAGGGCTGTCCATCGAGGTATTCGGCGCTCTGATTGGCAAACGATCCACTGACTTGGTAATTGCCCCAGCCGAAGGGATTTACTCCCACCGGAGTTCCCGTAGAACTCCCTTGGGGAATCACCGATGGTGCGAGGGCGATGAGGTTGAAAACGTTGCGTCCGTTTAGCGGCAACTCGTTTGCTTTTCGTTGCTCAACAATGGTGCCGACAGTGACCGATTCAGTGTCGATCGGGAATGACTCTCCCGCGACCGTTACACTTTCAGAGGCTGACCCAAGGGTCATCTCAAAGTTCACCTCCAGCGCATCCTGCACATGGAGAATCAGCCCGGACTGGATGACGGCCTTGAATCCCAGTTTTTCCACTTCAATGCGGTACCTGCCCGGAGGAAGATCGGTCACGTAATACTCGCCGATTTCATTGGTGAGGCCCTGGTAGTGGATTCCCGTGCCTGTATTGATGACGGTGACTGTGGCAGAAGGGATGACGGCCTTGTTCGGGTCGGTAATGCGGCCGGTGAGGGACGCTAGAGTGGATTGGGCACACAACGGATTCCCAAGAAGCAGCAAAAACGCTAACGCCGGGAACACGGTGCGCATGAGGGCCCTTAAACTGTTTCGTCGTTATGCTTCTCGAGAATCGCTCGATTTTAAACCACCAGCCGCAAATGAAAGGCGCACCAGCGGCGTGCTCGCTCCATAGATACGGTTCTTCCGGAGAGTCTGTACCAGTCCGAGCGAATCTTTTTCGGCCCTCAGAAAAATCGTTTTATTCTGGAAAACGGTTTACGTTCTGATGTATGTTCCCGGCAGGGTTCTGGGTCGCTGGTCAGACATATTACCCTTAAATGATTGTCTGCCTAGGCGTCACCTCACACTGCCGTCACAAGCATGAGCTCTCCTCCGAACGGACGCGCGCTATCATTTCCCCTCGTGTGGGGGAGGCCTCAAGAAGGCACTGCTCCCGTTCAGCAGCCTGTCGAACTCCATTCCCCGAGTGACGAGGAGTTGATGGCTCGGCTGCAGAGCCAAGATTCCAAGAGTCTGGATTTGCTCTACACGCGTTATGCGCGGCTAGTGTTTGGAATTGCCCTGCGGATACTGAGAGACGGAAGTGAAGCGGAGGAAGTCGTCCAGGAGGCCTTCTTCTCTCTGTACCAAAAAGCCGAGCTTTTTGATCCCACCAAGGGCAGCGCTAAGGGCTGGTTAATTCAGATTGCGTTTAGCCGAGCTCGGGATCGTAGATCACATCTATTGCGAAGAGGCTTTTACTCTGGTACAGATATTGACTCGCTGGACGATACTATAGCAGGGCGAAGTGACATCGAGCGGGAAGTCGGCCTGCGGATTGATTTCTCCCTCCTGCTTCCGGCGTTTGACGATCTCACAGCAATGCAACGTAAGACGCTGGAGTTGTTTTATTTTCAGGGTCTCGAACTGAGAGAGATAAGTGAACGGCTTGACGAGCCTATCGGCAATATCCGTCACCATTACTATCGTGGTCTCGAAAGGTTGCGGAGGAGTCCTGCTGTAAAGAGACTCCAGGAAACGCAGAATGAAAACAAGCGAACGGCTGGGTGATCACGAAAGGTTCAAGGAACTAGCCGCATTGGCGCATTCCGGGGCGCTCGACCAGAAAGAGCGGCTGGAACTTGAACGGCATTTGCTGATCTGCAGCTACTGTCAAGAAGCTTACGCTGGATATGCCCTAATCGCGAACGAGGGCATGGACTTCCTTGCGGCCGCGCGCGGCCAAAGCGAGGAGGAATTCGATTGGGACGATCGCTCTGCACGTGACAAGCTGTTTACCCGCATTCGAGAAGCGGAGGCAGTCAGCGCAGCAGCGACAGATGCCGGTGTCGGGAGCCCGGTCGGCGCGTTCTTCTTACCGACTGGAATCTCACAATGGGCTGCAGTTGCGGCTTGTCTTTTGGTCGTCGTCGCGCTTGGCTTTTACAAACTTGGCTCCCGCACCAAGGCCTCGGTTGGAGAATCGACACCCGTATCAACCATACAAGTGCAGGCGGCCGCGCTCGATCAACGAAAAACGGACGATCTCATTGCTTCCCAGAAGGTCCAACTATCGGGACTGCAGAATCAGGTCACTAGCGAACAGCAGGAAGTGAACCGTCTGCGAAGTGCTCTACGCGCGTCAGACGCCCGTTTTGCTTCTCTGTCAGCAGCGAGCGGTCAGCGAGACAAAGAGTATGCGCGTCTTTCGGAAGAGCGGGACCGGTTAACAAGCCAACTGCAAGAGGCGGAACGATCGTATCAGGCAGCGCAGGCAGAACTAACTTCGATGCGGGCCGAACGTGATCGGGTGCTTCTTAGAACGACTTCGTTGGAATCGAAAGTAGAAGATCTCACGGCCGCAGCTCGCGATCAGGATCGCAGGTTGAAAGACAGCGAACAATATCTGGCTTCCGATCGAGACATCCGCGAGCTGATGGGTGCGCGCAAGCTCTATATTGCGGATGTGTTTGACGTCGATAGTGGAAGCCGCACGCGAAAGCCGTTCGGCCGTGTCTTTTATACGGAGAGCAAGTCGCTGATTTTTTATGCGTTCGATCTGGACCGGCAACCGGGAGTGCAGAACGCCAGCTCATTCCAGGTTTGGGGTGGAAAAGACGGCTGGTCGCGGGAGAATCGTGCGACCAATCTCGGCATTCTCTACATGGACAGCGAATCGAATCGCCGCTGGGTTCTCCGTCTCCAGGATCCGAAGCAGCTTGCCGAAATCGACGCTGTATTCGTGACTGTTGAGCCACACGGCGGCAGCCAAAAGCCCACTGGCAAGCCCTTCCTTTACGCGCTTCTGCGTAGAGAAGCGAATCACCCGTAGCCTAACGTCGTAACAAAACTATTTTTTCTCGGATTTGTTTCTCGAGCCTTCGTCGTAGAACCTGCGATTCCTTGAATCCCGCACCAGCTTTGGCCCACTGAGCGCGTTGATGAGAACTCGTTGGTACAGATTCTCTCGCCGCAACGTAGTTGCAGGTAAGGATGCTCAGGAACGTAGTCGGCTATTCGTGTGGGGAAACTTCTGAGCGCTGATCCAACATTCCATTCCAACTCATGGGGGAGACCATGTCGTCTCGACGTTTCCTTGCAAGCGTATTGTCGGCTGGTATTTTCTGGTCATTGTCGTGTGCGTATCTGAACGCGCAATCGACGTATGGCTCGATTTCCGGAACCGTCACTGACGCATCCGGCGCCGCGGTTACGGGCGCAAACGTGACTCTAACCAATACCAGCACGTCGGAAAAGCGCACCGAAACTAGTGGCGACGACGGTCACTATACTTTCGTCAATCTTTTCCAAGGCCAATATCGAATCGACGTCGAGAAGCAGGGATTCAAGCATTTCGATCGCCCCAATGTGATCGTCCAAGTGCAGCAGGACACGCACGTGGACGCAGCCCTGACTGTCGGACAAGTCAGCGAGACCGTCGAGGTAACTTCGGAAGCTCCGCCATTGCAGGCCGAAACCTCATCGCTCGGCCAAGTCGTCGAGCAGCGCAAGGCCAACGAACTGCCGCTTAACGGGCGTAACATCTTCAACCTCATTACGGTTTCACCAGCCGCCGTGGCCCAAGGAGGATCGGGCGGCACGGCCGTCGGCCAGAACCCCTTCAGCTGGGGCAATTACCAGGTTGGAGGTTCGTTCGCCAATCAAGGCGCCGAGTATCTTGACGGCCAGCCGCTGAACATCGGTTACATCAACCTGCCGGTGATCATTCCCATCCAGGATTCTATCGGCGAGTTCAAAGTCCAATACAACAACCTCGGCGCTGAGTGGGGCAAGTTTTCCGGCGCGGTGATGAACTTCAGCACGAAGTCCGGAACGAACAAGTTCCACGGCGAAGCTTATGAATTCCTTCGGAACAAGGCGCTGAATTCCAACGAATATTTTTTCAAGCAATCGGAACTCGCGAGCGGCTTGTCGAATACCCCACCACCGTACGTGCAGAATCAATATGGATTTAACTTTGGCGGCCCGGTCATTAAGGACAAGACTTTCTTCTTTGTAAATTGGGAGCAATTCCGGTTGCGCACTGGTTCGGTCGTTACGACCGATGTGCCGATCGCAGCTTTCCGGCAGGGAGACTTCTCATCGTTGCTGTCGCAGGGGATCCAACTCTACGATCCTTATACGGTTACAGCGACCGGGGCCCGCGTTCCTTACGCTAACAATCAGATTCCGCAGGCCGAATGGAGCACTGCGGCAACGGCACTGTGGGACAAGTATTACACTCCCGTAGCGCCCGCCATATTCAACATCAATAACCCGGACAACTTCACGTCAGCTGCGAGCAGCGGCGGAAATACCAACCAGTTTGTGGCTCGCGTTGACCAGAATATCGGTCAGAAAACCAGAATTTTCGGGCGTTTTACTTACAATGGGCTGCTCGATCTCCCAACAAATCCGTTGGGGACCGGCCTATGTCAGGATCGCTGCGCTGAGGACTATCACACCAAGGCATTGGTCGTTGATGTAAACCATTCCTTCGGATCGAGCCTGATTGCTGATTTGAACGTTTCCGGCAGTCGTTTCATTTACCTGCGCTCCCCGATTCTCGCTGGATACAATCTGACCGACCTGGGATGGCCTTCGAGTTACAGCGTCCCATCCATTATGCGCACGCCGCCGACACCCGCTTTTCCGTTCCCCAACGATGTTGGCAGAACTCAAGGCAATAGCGCGATCGGTGACCATAACACGCAATACAACATCACTCCGTCAGTGACAATCATTCGCGGCAAGCACACGATTCAGGCTGGCGTTCAATACGAGTTGGGTTTGGACAATTACTACCAGACCAACATCGCGAGCGGAGCTTTCGGCTTCCTTGGGAGTTGGACAGCCAGCACGGGCCTGCCGTCAACTACGAACCCGGCGACAGGTGGCTTCGCGTATGCCGACTTCCTGCTCGGCTTGGCGCAGAACGGCCCCGCATCTTTCGTGAACCAGACCGAAGGCGCGGCTCAGGTTCCGGCGCAAACCGCCGGGCGTCAAACCTATCGTGGGTTTTATGGGAATGACAACTGGCACGTGATTCCCAAGCTGACCTTGAACCTCGGTCTTCGCTATGAACTGGCGGGTACATGGTCCGAGCGATACAACCGGCTGAGCTACTGGAATCCCACCGCGACTAACGCTACGGTCACGGGATGCAGCGGCGTTGCAGGATCGCCCTGCACGGGCGACGCCATGCTGGTCGGCACCGGTCCAAACGGCAGCAACAACAATCTGCCGCTGGATAAGAAAGAATTCTCGCCTCGACTTGGATTTGCTTACAGCGTGGATTCGAAGACCGTAGTCCGGGGCGGATACGGAATCTTCTTTATCCCAAACTACGTTTCTTTCGGACTTAACCCTGACAACGATGTGATCAACCTGGCCACAACACCCTTTCACGCCACAGTGGATCAGGGTTTATCGCCCTCCTCTACGCTGGATGCCAGCGATTGCTCCTTTACAGGAGGCGTGACAGGTACGCCGCAGACGTTTACAAGCTTTACCTGCGCTACTCCTGGACCTTTCGGAGCGGCTGGAATTCTGCCGCCTCCGGGCAGAGTCGGCGGAAATGCGGCGCTATCGAATTTCGTTGCAACTAACGGATCGCCGACCTTAGCCCCGTACACGAGTCCGAAATTCGGATATGTGGAGCAATGGAATTTTGATATCCAGCGCGAGTTGCCGGGCGGATTCTTTGCCGATGTCGCCTATGCGGGTTCGCATGGAGTACACCTGCAGCAATACTCGACGAATATCAACCAGATTCCGGACTCTTTCGTTGCCCAGGCTGCGGCGCAAGCGGCTACCGGAGCGACTCCAACCATCGCGACGACCTTCGCAACAGCGGGCGTCACGAATCCGCTGAACAGCCCGGATCCTTCCCTCCAAGGGTCTACCGTCGTTCTAGGACAATTGGATCGACCCTATCCCCAATACGGTGGGCTGAGTTTGGCAGGGTACGGTTGCTGCGGCAGCAGCTACAACTCGTTGCAAGCGACCGTGACGAAACGATTCCAGGGCGGCGGCACGATGTTGGTCGCCTACACGAACGCCAAACTTCTCAGCAATACGGACACGCTTACCAGTTGGCTGGAAGGGCCGACTGGTGGAGTCGGCGCAGTACAGGACTACAACAACCTGAAGGGGGAGCGGTCGCTCTCCTCTCAAGATGTCTCACAGCGTCTGATCATCAGCTATGTTCTAGACCTTCCATTCGGCCACGGAAAGAGATTCATGGGAGGCGCCTCGGGAGCTCTCGACAAAGTGGTTGGGGGATGGGGAGTCGATGGCATTACGAGCTTCCAGCGCGGTTTTCCGTTGAAAGTTACCTGGGCTGGTTCTTCTACTCCTCTGGAGAACGCTGGTCTGGGCATCAGCAACATTCGACCAAATGTGGTCTCTGGATGCGACAAGGGGTCTTCATCCCACAACATTACGGAGTGGTTTAACGTAAACTGTTTCGCCGCCCCTCCAGCGTGGGGATACGGAACGGAGGCACGCGTCGATCCCACTCTGCGAGCCCCTGGCATCAACAACTTCGACTTTGCCGTCTTTAAGCGATTTACATTCCAAGAGAGGTTTGGGCTGGAATTCCGCACCGAGTTCTTCAACCTCTTTAACCATCCGCAGTTTGGCGTTCCGGGAACCGGCTTGAATCCGACGACCGATCCGGTCACTGGAGCTGTGAACAACGCGGCCAACGGTTTCGGCGCGATTACGAGCACGGTCAACAACCCGCGCTTGATCCAGTTTGCCGCCAGACTGAGATTCTGAGGATTGCTAGGCTTCAAGGGGCTGAGCACTATGCTCAGCCCCTTTTTCTTTAATACTCGCCGGTCGTCAGGAATTCCGGATCGTCTATTTCTTTTTTTCAGTACAAGTCGGGTATTCTTCCCAAACTATGATAACGATGCAAACCATCGACTATTCAGAAGCGAAGCACGCGGTCGACTTGATTGTCGAGAAGGCTTCACAAGTGCGGAAGGCAGTGGTGGTCGCGGTCGCGGATTGCCACGGTGAACTGATTGCTTTTGCGCGCATGGATAACGCCTCGGTAGCCTCGGTCGTCATCGCGATGAATAAAGCGTGGACCGCCGCGCGGGCAGGGAAGCCGACGCACGAGATTGGCGAGAAGGTAAGACATCCGGAAAAGGGCCATGACATCGCTTACTATGGCGACCCGAAGTTTGTGGGCTGGGGCGGAGGTGTCCCTGTCAGGAAGAACGGCGAGGTTGTCGGAGCTGTGGCGGTTAGTGGACTGTCATCCAAAGAAGATGCCGAATTGGCAAGACTGGGCGCGGAATCGATCGAATGATCGATTCCGCTTGTGCAGCCCCATCTAAAATGGGCAATATCCCGGCGAATGTTGCCTACGGTACCGAGACTTGTATGGGACTGGAATAGGTGCTTTCCTGCCCGCTGGAATTCACTGCTGTCGCAGCGTAGTAATACGTAGTACCCGCAGCGACCGAGTTATCCGTGTATGTGGTGCTTGGGTCCAGCGAGCTGTTGATCTTCGTATACGAGCCAGACGTCGTGCCGCGATACACATTGTATCCACTGACCGAAGACGTGCTCGCATTCCACGAGAGACTTACGGTGTACTGCGGAGAGACACCGGTTCCACTCAACACCTCAGTACTTTTCGTGCTGGTGGACGTAGTAAACGTCAGTGTGGAGGATGCTGCCCCGCTTGTCGTCGGCGCGAACACGATATTGACCGATGCGATCTGACCCGATTTCAGAGTCAATGGAAGCGAGAGACCGGAAAGCGAGAACTGTGAACTGCTGCTGGATGCAGAGGAAATCGTCACGCTTCCTCCGGTCGCTGTGATCGTAGACGCTTGAGTGGTTGAGCTACCGATGTCGACATTGCCAAAACTCATCGAGGCAGGAGCGACGGTGAGCTGACCACTTCCGGAGGCTCCCGTTCCACTCAGAGGAATGCTGAGTCCCGGTCCCGGAACGAAAATGCTGCCACTCAGTGCGCCGGAACTCTGTGGAGCGAAGGTGACGGTCAGAGTCGTGCTTTGACCCTTGTTCAGAACCAGAGGCAGGCTTGGGCCGCTCAATGAGAAGCCGCTGCCCGTAGTTTGGAACGCCGTCAATGTTTCGATCCCTGATCCGGTGTTGGTCAGCGAGACCGAGAGTGCCGAACTGCTCCCGACAGAAACTGACCCGAACGAAAGGCTTGAGGGCGCCGCAGTCATCGGATCGATGCTCACGCCATTGGCATGGAAGCCGATCTGAAGGTTGGAGTTCGACGCTGTGCTCGTTACAGTAACTTCGCTGCCAACCCATCCTGTGGAGGTCGGAGAGAAACTTACCGTCAGGCTGACGCTCTGTCCGGCCGCCACCGTCACGGGTAAGGTCAAGCCAGAAACGCTAATCCCAGAGCCGTTCGGTTTCACTGCAGAAATCGTGATGCTGGTTGAGCCGGAATTGGTAAGAGTGACGGATTGACTCTCCGACTGCCCCACCACCACGGACCCGAACCTTATGTTCGACGGTGAGCTTCGCAGCTGTGGCGAAGTGCCCCGAGCATGCATGGGCAGCATGGCCACGGAAAACAGGAAAGTGAACAGGAAAAGGACACGAATGGAAAGAGGGCTACTGCTGGACTGGGGGAGTCGCATGTAAGAAGTTTGCAATGTTTTGTCACCGATGCAAAGATCTCGATAGGACATACCCACTTGGGCATCGGGCCGATGACCCAGACCACAATCAGGGCACGAGCGGGAAGAGTTGGGGTTTGCAAAGGGCCCCTCAATGCCAGAATGTTTTCTGATCGGGTCTTAAAACTCTTCACATTCCCAGCGCTTCCACCCTGCATCCAAAAGGCTAACCTTTGGGAAATCGGCGATATGAGCTTCCCAAGGTAGGGTCTCCCGAAACAAGTTTTGGATCTGGTCTATATTGTTGCGACGGAGGGAATGCCTGTCCTTACCAATCGAAGACTATGCAATGATCGGCGACTGCCATACCGCCGCCTTGGTTTCAAAACAAGGCTCGATCGACTGGCTTTGCCTTCCGAATTTCGATTCTCCGGCGTGTTTCGCGGCTCTTCTCGGAACCCCTGAAAACGGTTATTGGTCGATCTTTCCCGTGGAACCGATCCTGGCCGTTCGCCGTCAGTACCGCGATGGCAGTCTCATTTTGGAAACCGAGTTCGAGACCGCGACCGGATCTGCCAAACTGATTGACTTCATGATGCCTCGCGACCGAACTCCTGAACTTTTGCGTATTGTGGTCGGCACGAAGGGCCAAGTGCAGATGAAGCTGGAATTGGTGATCCGTTTTGATTACGGATCGGTGGTTCCGTGGGTTCGACGGGCCAACCACGGGATTTCCGCAATTGCCGGCCCGGATATGATTCGGTTGCGCTCGGATGTCCAGCTTCATAGCGAAAACATGAGGACCGACGCCGAGTTCACGGTGGCGGAAGGGCAAGAATTCTCCTTTGGTCTGACTTGGTACCGCTCGTATCAACACGAACCACCAGAGGTGCAGGTCGATACTGCGATTCAGAAGACGGAGAAATGGTGGCGGGAGTGGTCAGATCAATGCACGTATCAGGGCAAGTGGCGGGATCCGGTTCTGCGCTCACTTATCACACTCAAGGGACTAACATTTCTCCCCACCGGCGGAATTGTTGCCGCTCCGACGACGTCCTTGCCTGAATTGCTGGGCGGTGTTCGAAACTGGGACTATCGCTTTTGCTGGGTGAGAGACGCCAGTCTGACTCTGCAGGCTCTGATTCAAGCGGGATATCTGGACGAAGCTCGGGATTGGCGCGAGTGGCTTTTGCGAGCCGTCGCCGGCAGTCCTTCCGAACTGAATATTCTTTATGGGCTCCATGGCGAGCGCAGGCTGACGGAGCTGGAACTCCCCTGGTTGCAGGGTTACGAAAAATCGGTCCCAGTTCGCACCGGTAATGCGGCTTACATGCAATATCAGCTCGACATCTTTGGCGAGGTCGCCAACACTCTCTTTTTGGCGCGTGAAGCGGGTTTGGGATCGCCTGAGCATGAGCGGCACGAAGTTGCTCTGGCGATGCTGGAGTATTTGGAAACGGGATGGGAGCAGCCTGACGATGGGATTTGGGAGGTTCGAGGGCCCCGCCGGCATTTTGTCCATTCCAAGGTGATGGCTTGGGTTGCGGTTGACCGCTTGATCCGATCGGCAGAATTAGGACGGTTCGAGACTGACACCGCTCGATGGAAGAAGCTCAGAACAGCCATTCATCAGCAAGCGTGCCAGGAAGGCTTTGACTCCGATCTGAATTCTTTTGTGCAGTATTACGGAGGCAAACATCTCGATGCTAGCGTACTGATGATGCCGCTCGTCGGATTTCTCCCGCCTGACGATCCCCGGGTCGTGGGGACGGTCAAAGCCATCGAGACGCATCTGATGTCGAACGGTTTCGTTGATCGCTACACGCAAGATCCAGCCGTTGATGGACTACCTCACGGGGAAGGAACATTTCTCCCTTGCTCGTTTTGGCTGGCCGACAATTACGAACTGCAGGGGCGCCATGACGATGCTGTACGGATGTTCGAACGCTTATTGGCAATCCGGAACGATGTTGGTCTTCTATCCGAGGAATATGATTCAGTCGCCAAACGCCAGCTCGGCAACTTTCCGCAGGCGTTCGCTCATGTGGGGTTGGTGAATACCGCCTTCAATCTGGCTCGTAACGAGCATCCTGGCCCGAAAAATGAGTGCGAGTCAGGTCCTTAGCGAGGAGTCTTCGGCTTAGCGATTCGCATTAGGCTGGCGGGATCTGAATGTTGCTGACGATATTCGAATAACCGCTTTCCTCGTTGCTGGTATTCACGGCCGTGGCGGCGTAGCAGTACGACGCACCATCCACCACTGTGGAATCCGAATAGAGGGTCGTTGTGGTCAACACGGAGTTGATCTTCGAATAGGAGCCGCATGAGTTGGTGTACACAGCTCGATAGACGTTGTAGCCGGAGATGCTCGATGACGTACTCGCATCCCACGATAGGCTTACAGTGTGGGTTGGAGCGGCCGTTCCTGTCCCGGTCAGTGCTTCCGTCGACGTCGTGGGCGAAGCATTGCTGGTCACAGTGAGCGTCGCGCTAGCGGCTCCAGTGGTCTGCGGACTGAAAGTGATCGTGAATGGCAGGCTTTGGCCGGCAGCGATGGTCACGGGAAGAGACAAGCCGCCCAGGGAGAATACGGAATTGTTTGTGGTGGCTGCGGTCACAGTGACATTGGCGCCGGTGGCAGTCAAACTTCCTGACGCTGACCCACTGGTACCGTCGACGACGCTACCGAGAGCGAGCGTGCTCGGCGAAACACCAAGTTGTCCAACTACCGTCGTGCCACTCCCAGAGAGAGAAACCGTGAGCGTCGGATCAGAGGCGTCTGAGGTGATGGTCACGCTTCCGCTGTCGCTCGCTGCTGAAGATGGAGCGAACTCAACACCAAACGTCGTGCTTTGACCCGCCGCCAAAGTTACAGGAGTCGAGATGCCGCTCAATGTGAATCCGGTGCCCGTGATCCCAACCTGAGAAATTGTCGCGCTCGATCCACCGCTATTGGTAATCGTCTCCGACAGTGATTGATTCTTCCCCACCGTGACGCTGCCGAAGCTAAGAGAAGTTGAAGAAACCCCCAATTGCGCGACGGCCGTCGTGCCGACTCCCGATACTCCGATCGTCATACTCGTATTCGACGCATTCGAAGTTACGGTGACGTTGCCATTGGCGCTGCCCGCGGTGGTTGGTGCGAACGTCGCGCTGAAAGTCGCGCTCTGCCCAGCCGCGAGAGTGACGGGAGCAGTCATACCGCTCAAGCTGAATCCTGTGCCGCTAATCGTGATCTGAGAAACTGCGACGCTGCTCGCACCAGAGTTGGTGACAGTTGCGGAGAGAGTCTGGCTCTTGCCTACTGTGACGTTTCCGAAACTGAGGCTGGTTAAGTTCGAGGCCAGAGTGCCCGCAGCGCTCGAAGAATTCTTTATGCCGGTTCCGCCAGCGCTGAATCCTTGGCAGCCAACCAAAATAGCAAGGGATGCCAGAAGGAGCAGACTGAATGCTGCTCTCAACGCGTCTTTCGAAGTGGTCTTTCTCGCAGCTGTTTTCATCATAGTGAGCCAAGAAACCGCAACGTATGGTTCCACTGACCGACTGACCGGGGGACGGCTCATCCCCAACAGTGTTGCCTGACTTGCGGCGTTCGTGTAGATACCCGAGGTACATACTCCCAGCCGCCGGACGGCCAATGGGCATAGGCTTGGGGCATGGACCTTTATCGCTATGCATTTCAACAGTTGGCGCATCCGGTCATGTCCCTTGGGACGTCGTACAAACGCCACCTGTCCCCCACAGGAGGTAAAGAACTAGGATCAACGCATGCACTGCACACAAGACGCTCCCACCGCCTCCTACTCGCCGGCGAGAAAGCACCGCCGATTCGATTTGCGATTTCCTGTCTCCCTCAGCTTCGCGGCCAACGGAGTGCCTCGAGCCCTCGATGCGATCAGTAAAAATGTGAGCGTCGGCGGCGTCCTGGTCGAGGCAGGCGACCAGGTTCCCTTGCGCACTCAGGTGAGCTGGACAATGAATGTAGTCGGTCCACGGTCGCGTCGTCCGGTGGTTCTACTGGGGGAGGGTGAGGTCGTGCGTGTGGAATCGATAGGCTCCGGAACAGGGTTTGTCATTGCGGTCAAATGCCGCGAGCCGATCACAGAGATTGAAGAGCATCTTCATTAGAACTCGCGCTCGGACTTCCGGGCACGCGTAAGCTTGACCCTCCGATTCCGCCTACCTTAAATTGGGGGGAATTCGAATTCGGAGAGGAGGGATTATGTTGGACGGATTCAAGAAGTTCGTTCTTCGCGGCAACGTAGTGGATATGGCAGTTGGTGTCGTCATTGGCGCCGCGTTCGGCGGCGTAGTGACGGCGGTGACCAGGGACTTGCTGACGCCGCTGATCGCAGTACTCGTTCACAAGCCCGATTTTTCGGCCCTCACGTTTACAGTGAACGGCACCCTCTTCCCGTTTGGAGACTTAATGAACGCGTGCATAGCGTTTCTGTTGGTGGCAGCGGCCGTCTATTTCTTCGTAGTCGTGCCAGTCAACGCAATGATTGCGCGGATGCGCAAGAACCCTGTACCAGCCGATCCTACGACCAAGAAGTGTGCGGAATGCAAAAGCGAGATTCCGATTGACGCCACGCGGTGCTCTCACTGCGCGCAACCACAGTTTGCCGTTGCGGCATAATTCGAGATGCGACCCCCGGGGCAGGCGGATAGGCTCTTAGTGCGCTTCTCGAACGTTAAAAATCTCGGCTGATCGTGTAAGAGATCGTCACTGCGCCATCATCCTCATTATCCTCACATTTGCCATCTTCACCCTGTTCGGCGAGGGCTGCCAATCTTCATGCTCGACCTCGATGCCACCTTTAGGCAACGTCGGGGTTGACGATTGATGGGCATCGTTAGGCGGCATCGGACAAGTTCAGGCGGTTGTTGAATTTGATTTGCCCCGTCGACTTAGCCTGCCCTGCAGAGCGAGAGCATGTTCCGCTCGACACTTCCACGCGTGAACGTGCATACTAATCGGTATGTCCGCTGTTAGAAAAAGATCGCGAGGCAGGCGCGCGCCTGCGCGGAATTCAGAGCGCACACGAGGGCTCCTTTTGCAGGCTGCCTACCAAGAGATGTACCGCTCTGGCTATCGGAGCGCGGACCTGGATGCGATCCTTGCGGCAGCGGGCGTCACCAAAGGCGCGCTGTACCACCACTTCGACAATAAAGAAGCGCTCGGGTATGCGGTGGTGGACGAGGTCATCACGGGGAGCGTTCATCAGAAGTGGGTGCAGCCTTTACGGAACGCCAAGAATCCTATCGACGTTCTGGTCCGCATTGTTCAGTCCGAATCGGTGAAAAGAGAAGACGTTCGGCGCGGCTGTCCCTTGCTCAACTTAGCTAACGAGATGTCGGGTATCGATGAGGGATTCCGCAGAAGGACCGCTAAACTTTTTAAGGACTGGCATGACGCCGTGGCGGGGGCACTGCGTGAAGGACAGAAACGCGGGCTAGTGCGGAATGACATAGACGCGAATGAAACGGCTACGTTCCTGATCGCTACGTACGAGGGCTATGTCGTTTTAGGAAAGAATTCGCAAGATCCACGGATGATGCGATCTGGCCAAAGAAGGGTAACCGGCCATATCCAGTCGTTACGCACGGCACGAGGCCGGACGCGAGCCGCGAGTAGCCGACTTGCGGACCTCCGCCGTTAGTCATGGAACAAGGCGCCGGCCCCTATCCAGAATTCCGCGAGGGATTTGAGATTCTTTTTGTAGGTGCGGGTCACCGTGTATTCCTTTCCACCTTTCACCCGAAGTCCATATTCGCCCGTTGAGTAAGGCCTGATCTCTTCCACAAAGGAAGTGTTCACGAGAATCGAGCGATGGATCCGAATGAATCCCTGCGGCTCCAGTTGTTCGGCCACCGCTGAAATCAACTCGCGCACTAGATAGGAACTCCCGTTCCGTTGCAGCGATACATAATCGCCGTCAGCCTGTACGGTAACCACGTCGCTGAGATTGATAAAGATAATTTTTCCCTTTACCTTTATGGCAACCCGGGGCGACGGTTGCTTCTGCTCCTGCATTCGAGAAGCTGGCCCCTTCGTAGCAAGTTGTAATTGCGGTGAGAGTCCCATCACGTGCAACTCCTTTTACCTTCCTCGAGAAAGGCTGCACCTCACGGCTCGATTGACTGCCCTCAATTATTGACTGGGGCGGTCGTTCCATCCGACCACATGCCTGTAAGAACCAGGAATACGTCGATACCTTCGACGGCGAACTGTGGATTCAGGATGACCGGAGACTTGGGCAGGTCTGCTCCCCAAACGCCGCCGTCCATCAGTGGGGTATAGAACATCAAGTGGGCCATGTTGTGGTCGCCGGCATCCGTAAGATACGCTTCCTTCGACATCATGTAGGTCAGCCCACCAGGCTCCAGAGCCGGCAGCTCTTTCTTCGCGAATATCTTGATTCCTTCCATGATCTGAACCTTGGATTGACCGGCCAATACCATCTCGGTCCTTTTGTAAGTAATCGGAAGGACGGAACGCGCTGCGGGCGGATTGAAACAGAGGGGGCCTCGAATTTTGGGGTTCCAAAACTCCGGATTGTCGAACGGAGCCATCCACCCTCGCTCCACGACGCATATGAAACCGTTCTTGCCTTCGACGGCAGTTTCATAGCCATGCGGCCCAAGTACCAGAACCCTCGCGTCATGGGATATGGAATCCGGAGCCGCGCTTCGCGCCATGGCTATTTCGGCATTTCGGTCCGTCATCAGGTACTGGTTAAGCGGCGCCATGCTGGGATACGGGTTCTTGGATTGCGCCTGCATTTGCGAAACTGCACCGAGCGCCATCACAAGCACCGAGCTTCCTGATGCAATGACCTTTAGTATCTTTCGATCCATTCATCCTCCTACTGGAACAGAGGTAGTGTGATCCGAATGTTATGATGCGGCCATTTCCCTGGGCGTTGCATCAATCATACCAACCAGTATGTATGTTCTGAATAAACAGCCATGAATGCGGTGCTTTCCTCCATTTTCATAGATTCTCAATAGGCGAAATTCATTTTCTGGTAGATGCACGCCGTTTCTCCGAAACAACGCCTTCGGGATGCACCACAACGCAAGTCCTAATCGTGTATGCACGCCGTTCGCAGTTGTACAACCGCCGCGTTATCCCCATCGAAACGCAGTTCAGCCCTCGAATCCGGCCTCGCGTGGTCATGAGAATGCATGGGACACGTCCAGTAAAGGAGACCAGACAATGCGAGTGAACTCGACCAAACTGCTTGGCTCGGTGCTTGTGATTCTTCTTCTGTCGGGCGTGTTAGCTGCGCAAAGCACGACCAACGGCGCAATCAGCGGAACAGTAACTGACGCCACTGGCGCAGTTCTGCCCGATATCACCGTAAGCCTGAAGAGCACCGAGAAGGGCTTCACGAATTCGACAAAGACGAATGGGCAAGGCTTCTACCAGTTCCCGCTGTTGGAGCCTGGCACGTATTCTGTGACCCTCTCCGCCGCCGGTTTCAAGAAAACGACTGCGACTACGACCGTGAGCGTGGGCTCGACCTCCATCGTCAATGCGAAGCTGGAAGTTGGCGCGTCGGGAACGACCGTCGAAGTCTCCGGCGAGGCTCCACTGCTTCAGGCAGAGACGTCTGAAGTCTCGACGACATTCAATGCTCGCGAAATTTCGGAAGTGCCGAACCCCGGCAACGACCTGAGCTTTGTGGCGCAGACAGCTGCAGGCTCGGTGATGAACACCGGTATGGGCTTTGGAAACTTCTCCAGCTTCGGCGTTTCGGCCAGTTCCAATTTGTTCACACTGGACGGAATGTACGACAACGATCCGTTCCTGAACCTGAACAACTCGGGGGCGACCAACCTGCTGCTCGGCAATAACGAAGTGCAGGAAGCGACGGTCGTGACCAACGGCTACTCTGGCCAGTACGGCGGATTTGCCGGCGCAAACGTGAACTACATCACCAAGTCCGGTTCTAACAATTGGCATGGGAACGCCAATTACTGGTGGGATGGACGCGTCATGAATGCCAATAACTTCTTCAACGTCGGAAACGGTACGCCCCGACCTTTTGTGAACGCCAATCAATATGCGGCGTCTTTCGGCGGACCCATTAAGAAGGACAAGGCATTCTTTTTCTGGAACTACGAAGGCCTGCGCGTGATCCTGCCGACAAGCACCCAGGTGCAGGTCCCGGATCCATTGTTCCAGACCGCCATGATTGACAACTTGAATGCCACGGGATTGTCTCAGTCAGTGCCGTTCTACAACACGATGTTCAATCTCTACAATCACGCCATCGGCGTCTCCCGCGCGGTGAAGGGTGTTCCCAATGCTGCAGATACCAGCGGCTGCGTTGGACAAACGTTCACCGATGGTGCAACGCTCTTCGGTGCCGGGGCGAACCCTTGCGCCGACTCCTACCGCGGAGCGGCTTCTAACTTCACCCACGAATACCTGACTTCGGGCCGATTTGATTTCAACCTTACCAACAATGACAAGGTGTTCGTGCGCTTGCAGGAAGACAAAGGCGTCCAAGCGACAGTCACTGACCAGATCAACCCAATCTTTAACGCAGTCAGCAACCAGCCCGAGTATCAAGGACAGGTTAGTTGGAACCGCGCGTTTGGTGCGAAAGCGGCCAACAACCTCGTCCTTTCCGATCAGTATTACAGCGCGATCTTTTCGACCGCGAACCTCGCAGCTTCTCTTGCCGCATTCCCGACTACGCTGATTTACAACGACGGAGCCTTTACAGGACTGGGCGGTGCCGACGTTGATTGGCCACAGGGACGCAACGTTACCGGCTATCAACTAGTTGACGACTACTCCTACAGCATCGGAAGCAGCCATACTCTGAAAGCTGGGCTGTACTTCCACAGGAACCTCGTCAGTGACCACGACTACGGCCCGAACACGAGCGGTTTTGTTCTCCCGCTCAGCTTGACGAATTATTACGACGGTATGGGCTGATGATTAACCAGTCCTTCCCCACAGCACTCGAGCAAAACATCAAGCTCTACCAACTGGGCTTGTACGTGCAGGATGAGTGGAAGGTAAAGAGCAACCTGAAGCTAACCCTCGCCTTGCGGGCGGACCACAATTCCATTCCCACGTGCGCAACGAACTGCTTCGCCAGGTTAGCGGGGAACTTCGAGAGTATTAGCCACGATGTGAACACGCCGTACAATCAGACCATCCAAACTGGCATCGGGCAGGCCATTCCGTCGTTTACGAGAATCGCGTGGCAGCCTCGTTTTGGGTTTGCCTGGACTCCGCACGCATTGAACAATACGGTGTTTCGCGGAGGCGTCGGCCTGTTCATGGATACGTTCCCAGGTCAGATTGCGGACGCCCTATCCCAGAACACACCGGTCTACAATCAGTTCCCGAACGCGATTTTCGGAAATATATCGCCACAGCAGATAGCGAATGGCAGCAATATTTTCGCGACGGCTGCTGCGTCCAACACGGCCCTTACAAACGGCTTCAAGAATGGGGAAACCCTGGCCCAGATTCAAGCTGATGCAGCCGCGGCGGGGGGAGTTTTTGCAACTCCGGGATTCAATAACGTCGGTTCAATCAAGGCTCCTGAGTATTGGGAGTGGAACTTCGAGGTACAACGTGCGATCGGAAACAATACCTCGATCACCGTCAACTACGTGGGCAACCACGGCTTTCACGAAACGGCATTCCTCAACAACGTGAACGCCTACTGCCCCGTTGCTCCTGCTTCTACAGGTGCTCCGTATTGCCCGAATGGCTTCATCGGCTTGCCGGTAACCCAGCCTGATCAGCGTTTCTCAAGCGTGCAACAAATCGAAACCGCGGCAGTTTCCAGCTACAACGGCCTGTCATTTACGGCGCAGCACCGTTTCAGCCACGGGCTGCAGATGCAAGTCAACTACACATGGAGCCATGCGCTGGATGAAGTTTCCAACGGCGGCTTCAACCAGTTCATCACTGGCAACGTCAGCAGCGGCCGGGTGGGCAGCTTACTCAACCCAATCAACGATAACAACATCCGACAATACAACTACGGCAATGCCGACTACGACACGCGACACTACGTAAGCCTGAATTATGTTTACGAACTGCCCAAGGGGCCCACAGCGCTCTTGAAGGGCTGGCAGCTCTCCGGTACTCTTTTCGCCCGCAGCGGCTTGCCGTACACCGTTGTGAATAGTGGGGCATCTGGTCCTCTGAACAGCTTAGGCTACGGAGCCTCAGTTTTCGCCAACTTCTCCGGATCTTCAACCCCCGCCTGCAACAGTCCCAGCAGCATTACTTCGGGGCCTTGCCTCTCGCCATCGGCATTCCCCGACTTAGTTGCGGGTGGGGATATCGGACAGAATCAGTTGAATTCGGGAACAGAGGATCAGCGGCGCAACCAGTTTTTCGGTCCTCGCTACTTCAATACGGACATGACCATCATGAAGTACACCATGCTTCCGCATTGGGAAGGGGCGAAGATTGGACTTGGCGCCCAGTTCTTCAACCTGTTGAACCATCCGAACTTCGAGAGCCCGGTGAACGATATCAACAACGGAAACTTCGGCCACATCCTCGATACAGTGAACACTCCAACCAGTCCGTTAGGAGCGTTCCTGGGTGGAGATTCTTCGGCCAGATTGATCCAGTTGACGGTGAAGTTCAACTTCTAGCCCTTGACGGGCAGTTGAATTCAAATGACGTGAAATCGAAAACTCGTTATCGATCGGAAGCCGAGTACAGAACCCGCTTGCGATTTGAAAAAGGAAGCCACGGCCTATGGTCGTGGCTTCCTCATTTTGCTATCACTCTTTTTCATTCCTTATAGGCGAGACCTGCAGGTGACTGAATCGAGGCCCGATCCCCCGGCGAATGCGGTCGACGATAGCGCCTGGGCATGGCTCTATCCGAGATCCAAAGTGAGGAGTAGACTTGCTGACCATACCATGGGAGCAGGTCAGAGAGGCGGTGGGCGCAGTTCCGGACCTTGCACCTGAGAAGCGTTCTTCATTGCGCGAACAGGTCCTCCCCGCCCGGCTTTGCCGCCCGCGTTGTCTCTAGAAAAAATTGGACCGAAGGAGCATGCCGATGCAGCATTCACGATTAAGCGAGGGAAAAGGTCGATTTGATCGCCGGGCTTTTTGCAAAGTTGCCGGCGTCGCAACGGCTGTTGGCGTGGTGGAGGCAAGCATGGGGAGCGTGTTCGCCCATGCAGACCTCACCAAAGAGCAGCGTGACAAGATGACAGCGGACGAAATCATCCAGGAGATGAAAGCTGGCAATGAACGCTTCCGATCGGGCAAACCGCAGCACCGGGATCTCATGCGCGAAGCTAAGGCGACTGCGAAAGGCCAGTATCCCGCAGCCATTGTTTTCAGCTGTGTCGACTCGCGAGCACCCGCCGAGTTAATTCTCGACTTCGGTATCGGCGATATCTTCAGCGGCCGTGTGGCAGGGAACGTTGCTGACGAAGACATATTGGGCAGTATGGAATTCGCTTGTAAAGTGGCAGGTTCGAAAGTGGTGCTTGTCATGGGCCACACCGCCTGCGGAGCGATCAAGGGAGCTATTGACGGAGTGCAGCTTGGCAATCTCACGGCATTGTTGGCGAAAATCCGTCCAGCTGTTGAAGCCACGCATTATACGGGGGAGCGCTCGTCCAAGAACTACTCGTTTGTTGACGCTGTGGCGCGGAAGAACGTCGAACTGACGATCGTCAACATTCGGGAAAAGAGTCCTGTGCTTCGCGACCTCGAATCCGCTGGCAGCATAAAGATTGCAGGTGCGATGTATAACCTCGAAACCGGAACGGTGGAGTTCCTCGCGTAGCAGCGATCTCTTAGACTGTGATCACAAACTGAGCCGGACGGAGTTTGGCGAATTTCACGCCGCTACCGCTCTTTCTGTCACTCGCAGGTGTCGCCGCAACCGCTAGGTACCGTGCCTGTGTCTATACGACATCGACTCGA
>CAWBED010000005.1:0-262316 GCA_963787685.1 uncultured Acidobacteriota bacterium | reverse complement strand
TGACAGATTGAATCCGCAGCCAGCGTGACTTCGCAACTTGGTCAGCAAATTGTCAGGCGCGGCAAGTATTCGTGTCTTCGTCCAAGGCGGATTAGTGCCGGTTTGCTCGTTATTCGCGGGGTGACTGGCTCGATTTTCACAAGCTGACCTCTCATTACTTCAGGCGGTCCAATGGTCGAGCCGCCGGAACCGCCCGACCCAAGGTCCAGCACCGTCTCGCCCGGACTGAGCTTCGCCAAAGCAGTCGGGTTTCCGTATCCTAGCGAGGCCAGAAAAGCCTAAAAGCGGATCACCGTTTTCAGTTGGATCATCCGGGGGGAAACATCGCCTCCTAGACCAGATCCCAAAATGCTGGTCGGCGGCATCTCCATCGTCCCTATCTCTCCGAACCCTGGGTCCGAGCTGTCGTTGTTGGGCGGGCCGAAATTTGGGTGATTGAAGAAATTAAAGAATTGGACGCCAATAACCAGCACCACTTTGTCCCCGACAAGGCTGGTTCTCTTCGCGACATCGAAGTCAGTATTGAAATAGTTCGGATAGCGGAAGCGGTTGCGTCCTTGCGCAAAAGAAACGGCAGGGCCCGAACAAGGTCCCAGTGAAGTTGGCACCGTCCCGGTATTGAATCCTGTTTCGCAACCCGTTTGCACGAAATCTGCATTTGTATTGGGTGTCGTTGTGCCGTCCGGCAGCGTCACCACTTGCGGCGGCCAACAAGGATGCGGGAAGGGTGCGATTACGGCTCTCGCTCCGCAGGAATGCGGCCCGCTGAGTGGCTCGACCGGCACGGAGTAGATTGTTCCATAGAAATTCTTCTTAGCCAGGTTACCGCTTTCTGCGAGATCGATCACCGTGTAGGGAAATCCGGTTCGGGCGAAAATCGTTCCCGAGACCTGCCATCCCTTCAGCAGGTAATCGGGGCCGCGGCCGCGGAGCGCGGTCTTTACCGGGAGTTGCCACACATAGTTCGCATTTAAGGAGTGACGAACATCGTAATCTGCCGCCCCGTAACTGCCTCGCAGATAAAAGGGGTTCTGGGGGAATTCGGAACTGCCTGCCGTGAATGGGGCTTGCCCGCCGTTGGAAACTTCATCGAGAGCGTGGCCGAACGTGTAGTTTGCCTGGAACAAGCCATTGCCAAAACCAGCAAATCGTCGTCGAAAGGAAACAACCATGCCATTGTAGTTCGAGATTCCGGGTGTCGTGTATTCAGTGACACCAGCGAAGCGAGTGTCGCCGCAGGGCGGAACGGGTGGGCTGCTGCAGAGCGTGGTGGGAAATGGACCCCATCCGTAAGCGTTGACCGAGGGATTTTGCACCAGCTCATGAATACCGTGATTGCCGTAGTATCCAAGAGTCAGCGAAGTGCTGGTACCAAATGTCTGCTGCAGTTCCAGGCTCCACTTCTGATACTGGGCTGAGGGGGTCCTACTATCCGGAACGGTAAGATTTGGGGGAAAGAACTCCGGATCCGCCGCGTGGATCTGAATAAAGTTTTCGCCGGCTGCAAACCCATGGACAAAGGCGGCATTCGAGGCTGCGGCCACTTTAAAGAGGCTGTTGGTTTCTTCCGGAGCGAGATTGTAGGCGCCAAACACCCTCACGCGGTTCACGAGTGGTGGATTGTCAGAGAAAACGGGTCCGAACCCGCCAGAGAACAGCTCGTAAAATAGACCGAGACCGCCGCGCACCACGGTATTATGCGAAACTCCCAGCGGCTGCCAGGCGAAACCGAATCGCGGTTCCCAGGCAACAGGGTCGGTGTGAAGAAAGGCTTGCTTACGATTCGAAAGCGCCTGATTGTAAGGCTGTGCGGGATCGTGACTGATCGATTCAAACGCTCCAGAGAATTCGGAAAAGCAATCATGGGCGCAGACCGGATTTGATTGATGTTCTACGCGCAGGGTGAGAGTAAGGGCCAGGTTGGGTTTTGTGTGCCACTCATCCTGCCCATAGCCTGCCAGAGTGTAGTTAAGGAAGAGCTCCGCCCGCTGCGTCGGAAAGGATTGACTCAAGCGTGTCGAGTCACTGTTGGGAGATGCTGGGTCCACGCCTCCGGAATAAAATGCGTCGATGGTCTGGGGAACTACGTCTCCGACGGCATTCTGGGTATATTGGGCGTGTCTCAAAAATGCTCGGAAGAAGTCTCCCCCGAATCCGAACTTGTGCTTGCCCCACGTCTTCAGGAAATCGTCGGCGATGCGGTACTCCGTGAACGCTGTGACGAGGGGATAGGCATAGAGATAGTCAGACCCTCCCAGCGACGTGAACGGCTGACCCGCGTTGGACCAATCCAGAGTGGTCGGAAAAGCAGCCAGGGTTTGTAACGGGTTGACGAGACTCAGCACGTCGTCTTTGTAAATACCCGCCACTAGGAACTGGTTCGCGGCGGTAGTTCCAAATGTGTGAGTTTCGCTCAACTGGGCTTCCCACCATGGCCCAGTCTCATAGACGTTGAAGAGTGTGCTTATTGGGTCGACGACAATGGGTAGACGGCCATTGTCGTATTGGAGGAGGAAGAAAGCACGATCGTTGGTACGGATGTTCCAATCCATACGCCCAGACACAAGGGATTCACTCGTCGCCTGCCCAAGCGTTTCCTGAAAATGGATTGCGCACGGAAGATTCACGCCGAGTTGCCCTTGGGGAGTCTGCGGACCAATAAACACACCACTCGGGCTCGTGTCGAGACAGCCAAGAGGATCGGCGAAGCTCCCCGGAGTAGCAGCCGCTATTCCAGGGGTTTGGTTATACAGACTGAACATTTGCTTGTAAAAAGCATCGGAAGCGGAGGCAGCCCCAAAGATAGAATCGATATTGGCGATAGTTGCTGCCTCGAACTGAGGACTTGGGAGAACTATCTGAACAGGAGCGGGAAGCAAGACTCGCAAGCCCTCGGTATCAAAAAAGAAAAACAACCTGTTTTTCTTGATGGGCCCTCCTAGCGAACCCGCCCACTGATTAGCGATGTCGAAAGGCCGAGGATTGCCAAATGCTTTCGTGATCCAGTCGGTAGCGTTCAACACGCTGCCATTCCAAAAGTACTTGGCGTTTCCGTGGAAGTCATTCCCTCCGGACTTTGTGACGTAGTTCACATACGAGCCCGCGTCGGTTCCAAAATGTCCCGAGTAGCCATCACTCACCACAGTGGCTTCCTGAA
This sequence comes from uncultured Acidobacteriota bacterium, assembly GCA_963787685.1. GTDB lineage: Bacteria > Acidobacteriota > Terriglobia > Terriglobales > Acidobacteriaceae > Sulfotelmatobacter. The sequence continues at coordinate 259,159 of CAWBED010000005.1, read as the reverse complement.
TCTCGTTCTGACCCAGAAGCATACCGGTAGCGCCAGTAAAATTAAGATGACCCGCGTCGTCGTTCATGCCATTCAAGGTGAATTGATTTGAGGTCCCCGGCATGCCCAGGATCGAAAAGTTCCCGCCCCCACCTCCAGTGAGCGGATTATCGGTGTTCATGATTGCGCCGGGAGCGGTCTGAGCGATGTAGGTGAGGTCGTTGCCGGGATTGGGTAGTTCCGATATCTGCATCTGGCTCATGGTAATCGAAACGTCGCCGTTGTCTGCCTGAACGAGCGGCGCTTCTGCGGTCACGGAGAGTTGCGTGTTTGCTTTTGCAATCTCCAGCCTGATGTTGACGGTAACTGGTGTCCCTAACAATACGGTCACACTCCGGCTCTCCTTACGAAAGCCGTCGTGCACTACGGTTAGCGTGTATTGGCTGGGAGAGAGAAAGAAGAAGCGGTACATGCCATCGTGGTCTGTCTTGGTTGATTCTGTTGCGCCCTTGTCGATATCCCTGATCTCGACATCCGCATTCGGCAGAACCGCAAGGCTTTGATCAGTAACGACGCCGGTCACTGCGCCCGAGGTCGTGGTCTGCGCCGCCCCCACTCCATTTGCGAGGGAAATCGCCAGGAGAAAGGCCGACAAGCAGCAGCGGGGTCGCAATCTCATCGAAACACCCCAGTCAGTTCGATCGAAGCGGACCTGCGATCCGTAGCACGGCATCATATCCGAGAATCGGCCAAGTTGCGCACGATTGCCTGTGCGCCGTACGCTGGCGAGCAAGAACGTACCCCACCGAGTACTTATGAGATGACTTCCTAGATAATCAAAAGGAGCCAGTCAATCGGGGCTTCTGAAAAGAAGGCTAAATTCGCGCAACGACTCTCAAACGAAGAAAGACGGCTATCGAGGCTGGTCAAGCCCGACGCGGTGGACCAGATCCACAAAACGCGGGTCGGCGCGTAAGGGATCAAAGAAGGGATGGACCTCGATCAACTGCAGGATGTTTGACTGCTCCAGGTAGGCCCGCTCCAGCCAGGCAAGTGCCTGCTCGTTGTCACCGAGCCCCAAATAAGCGTTCACAAATGCGGCAGTAGGAACGTAGGTGCTTCGCTGCCGTTGCTTCAGTTCATCCAGCAAACGAAGCGCTTCCTCGCGGCGCCCCGCATGCGCATAGGCCCGAACCAGGATGCCCATCACAGCCGGAGTCCGGTTAGTGCCGAGCGCCTTCTCCAGCACTTTAATTGCTTCGTCCGGCTGGCCGTTGGCAACCAGGGCCATCCCCAGATACCAATGGTCCGGGTCGTCGCTGCGCAATTCCCGGATGGCCTCGTCGTAACGTCTGGCATGAAATAATATCCAGGCCTTGGTGATGCCAGGGGACCCAAGCAGATCACCAGCGGATCCAAGCGGGTCAAGGTCGCGGGCACGCTGGGCCCATACCAGGGCGTCGTCCATTCGTCCCTGGCACATGAGCCACTTCGCGTAGCCGACGTATGCACCGGCATCGTTCGAGTTCAACTCCAGCGCCCGCTTGAATTCCGCTTCGGCATCGCCCCACTGCCACTGTTTCTGATATACCGCCGCGAGCAAGACGTGCGGTGCCGCGAGGTCTGGATCGAGTTCAATGGCCTTTCGGGCCGCGCTCATCATTTTAGGATGCGTTTCCTTCGGGGAGCCACCGACAGGAACTGATCCCAGCCGCTCGTATGCCCTGGCGAGGCCGACATAAGCCGGTGCGAAGTTAGCGTCTTTGCCGATCGTTTCCTCAAAGTAGGCAATACTCTGTTCAAACTCAGCCGGGCCGCTGCTCTTGTCGAATTGTTCTTCGGCTTTGAGATAACTTTCGTAGACTTCAGGCGAGACGTGACGCGCGCTGACCAGCCTGGCATGCTCTTCTCCGGTGACCTTTACTTCCACCGTGCGGGCGATCGATTGCGCCACCTCGCTCTCAAGAGTAAGCACGTCCCCTAACTCGCCGTCGTACTCATCCGCCCAAATGTGCTCGTCGGTTGAGGCACGAATCAACTGGGCGTGCACACGAATACGGTTGCCCTGCCGGATCACCGAACCCTCGACGACGGCGTCCACTCCAAGTGTCCGGGCGATCTCTGGCACCGAGAGCTTCGTACCCTTGAAGCGCATCACCGAGGTCCGGGAAATGACGCGCAGTTCATGGATTCTGGCCAGGCGTCCGCACAGCTCTTCGGTCATCCCGTCAGCCAGGTATTCCTGAGTTGAGTCGCCCGACAGGTTGCTCAAGGGCAGCACTGCCAGCGACCTGATTTTGGATTGGGCTGAATGCCCACTGTGGCCCCGGAACACGACGTAGGTGATGGCAATCAGAGCCAGAGCAGCAACCCCGCCTAGAACAAGCCAGAGACGTGCCCGCGAAGTCCGGGTTGGTCGGGCGTCGACTTCTTCCTCCGCCGTCCGCTCCGCGCTGAGCTCTTCCTCTTCCAAACGTAATTTGCGGCTTTGCACCCAGGCATCGAGTTCCGAACTGAACGCATAAACCGATCCCATTCGGTCATGGAGGTGCCGGTGAACGGGCATTCGCTCCCTCTTCTCCCAGCGCTGGACGGTGGTCACGTCGCGCTTGAGGTAGCCCGCGATTTCCTTCCAGGAGTCCAGCCGTTCTTCAGGCGTTCTTCCAGGCGGCTGTATGTCCGCGAACGGTTCACTTGTCTGATTCTTCTGCATGGCCAGGTCACTGCGGGGAAGGTTGCCTGATTCTACTCCCCGGCTCGGCAAACGGCAAAGCACGGCATTCGACGGCAAGGCTCCAATTCTGCACCTTGCCGCTTGATCAATGTCCTCACATGACCGAATTTGTGCATGCGTTTCGGAGATCGATCGCCGCGAAGCGACTGCCGGGCTATCCAGTTTGGATACTCCGCTGGAAGCTTGGGCGGATGGATCCACAACGTCAAGACTTGGAGGTTCTTATGGGAAACAAAAGCTTCTATTGCGCGGCACGGGCGACGGTCGTCGTGTTCGCGCTAAGCATCAGTGCTTTCGCGCAAAATCGCGAAGCCGTGCATTTCAGAGGCATTATCAACGACTTTACGCCTGCGACCACAGTCAAGCCCGGCGGCCCTTGGGACCTCCATGGCGTATGGCGTTTGGACTTGAAACGAGAGTCCTGCACGGCGGATTTTTTGGCCGCCTTGACCATGGAGAATTCCGATTACTGGCTCGTGATCAACTCCGATCCCCCTGCCGATCCGGACTCGCCTGCAACTCGGACTCCGCACACTCATCACATCGCCCTGAAGGACGCGCAGGTCACTCGGGACCCGATTGCCCTATCCAGCGGTTGCCCCACTGCCAGCTACAAACCTCCGACTACGACTGGTTTTATGGTTACCGGAATGGCGAGCATCAATGGAAATGGAGGCTATCCGCCGTTTGCACCTGAGGGTCAGCTATCCCCCCTCACGGTTTGCGTTACCGGAGGGGCGCAGGTTGAGTCTTCGAACATCACACTGGTATTCGGTGCACCTGCGAGCGGACATTTCGGCTGGCAACCGATCAACGGCGCCGTTCGTGACCGGAAATGAGGCGGTCGGATGATCCATAGAAGCACGCAAACAAAAAACGGGAATGCCTCAAACACGAACCTGAGTTTTGAGCCAAAAACATAAGGAGAATCAAAAATGAACAAGATTGGAAAGTATTTTCTTCTCGTGACGGGTTTCGCGCTCGTTGCACCTTTTGCCCCCATTCCGGGGGCCAACAACAAGGTTCATGCCCACGATCGGAGCTGTAGCGTGGACAGCCTCAAAGGAAAGTACGCCTTCCGCAGGTCGGGCACGATCAATCTCGTGGGCGGTCCCAACTGCCAGGGCTTTACCGACTGTGGCCCCATCGCTGAAATGGGCGTCGCCACCTACGACGGAAATGGGACGCGTGGTCTTATTCGCACCACCAGAAGCACCGCTGGTGAAATCCGACCCTGGGGCGATCAGCCCGCACCGAACGGAACCTACACCGTCGATCCGAATTGTACGGGATCATTCTTCGATACGACCGGCACACTCAGGGACGACGTCGTCGTCGTTGACGGAGGCAAGAGGTTCTTCGTGCTCAGCCAGGACCCGGGCACAGCCGTCATGGAAGAGGGAGTAAGGCTGGAGGACGACAGGGACTAACGGTGTGCTGACCAGTTCGATGCACACCTCTCCACTTTGCGAGGGGAGAACAAAGGGTAGACGAACAAAAAAAAGGAAAGAGGAGACCACCGTGATTTCCAGAATAATGATTTCCAAAACAATTCGCATCGCTCGAATGATTGTTCTCACGAGCGTTGCGCTCAGCTCTGCTGCCTGGGCGGCTGGTTCAACCGCGACTTGTTCTGGCGCCTCTTTGAGCGGCACCTACGGGTTTCTGCACGCCGGCGTGACCCGCCGCGGCGCCCCTGCAGTCGCCGTGACCCAGCTCAGGTTCGACCCAGCTAAAGGCACATATACCGGAGAGGACTTAGAAAACATAGGTGGCGTACTCACGCCCTCGTCCCTCACCGCAACCTACGCCGTCGCCAAGAACTGCACCTCCACAGCTGAGGTCACGCTGGTCAGCGGCGGCGCGTCCGAAAACGTCGATGTCTCGTTTGTAGTTACGCCAAACGGCTTTTTGTTCCTTTTCCAGAATCCAGGCGCGACCTCGTCGGGATTCGGCGTGAAGCAGGGCTCCTCGACTTGCACCAATGCCGGAGTTGAGGGTCATTTTGGGTTTGAAATGACCGGCACGTTCCTGACAGGGGCGCCCGCTACAGGACCGGTGGCTTTGATCGGTGAGTTGAAGTTTAGCGTCAACCCCTCTGGAGACGGATTGATAAGCGGACACATTGCCGCTAGCGAGGACGGCACGATTCTAACGTTCGCCGACGAGCCCGTTACCGGTTCTTACAAAGTCGGCCCGGACTGCAGAGGCACGGCTACCATCACGCCGAGGGGCCAGCCCGAAATGCACTTCAGCTTCGTAGTTGTGGACTTCGGGAAGGAACTGCTTGCCATTGAGACGGACGCCGACGCGGCTGTCAGCGGCACTCTGGTGAAGCGCAATTGAGCAACGAAGACGGCATCTCTGCAAAGCACTTACCCTTCGACTTTTACCACTCGAGAAAGGAGCGAATCCATGAGGCATAGTCGTTTCATCAGTTCGACCCCACTGATCGCGGGGCTGCTGACCGGCCTCCTTCTCGCGATACTGGTTGTTCCACTGAACGCAGAAGACTTTGATTCGCGGTATGACGTCAGTAAGGAAGTCACGCTCAGCGGCACCGTATCGAGCGTGCTCCGCAACCCCGCCCCGGGAATGACTTGGGGCTCCCATCTTATCGTCGAGACTGTCTCCGGCAGGTTAGACGCTAGTCTGGGCCGATTCGGTTTGGAAGGCAAAGGTGCGCTGTCCGTCACCCCCGGCCAGCAGATTGAACTCACCGGCGTCATGAAGACGGTTCGTGACAAGGAAGTCTTCGAGGTCCGCAGCGTAAAAGCCAACGGCAAAACCCACACCATGCGCAATGAGCACGGGATCGAGGTATCGCCACTAGCCCGTCAACGCGCCGCCGAGAAAGGGGTGAGGCTGTGAACCGCAACTTCACCAGCATTCTCGCGTTGATTTTGGTTGGCTTGGCTTTCGGGTTCCTGACGGGTTGCAGCAGCAGTTCGAGTACGCCGCCTCCTCCTCCGCCTCCCACCCTCGCGATCACGGCGACGAGCGGATCGGGACAAAAAGCAAACGTCGGTGACGCTTTTGCCAACATGCTGGTAGCCACCGTAACCTCCAACGGAACGGCGGCCAGCGGGGTAACGGTTACGTTCACGCCTGTTCCGGGACGAGCCGGTCAGAGCTGCACCCCCTCCGCCACCACTGCTACCACCGCCTCCGATGGCACCGCATCGATCACTTGCACTGCAAACTCGACGCCCGGCGGTTACTCAGTAACGGCCGCGGCCACGGGAGCCACAGCAATAGCCAGTTTCACCGAAAGCAACACCGCTCCTCGCGTGTTCGTGTTCTATGTGAATGGGCTGGAAAACAGCGCCACCGACGGACCCGTTTACTACGGCGTCGCAGGCGCGGTGGGCTTTGACTTAAACGGCAACGTCCTTGGCGGCGAACAGGACTATAACGACGGGCAAAACGGCTTCACGACACCGGCCAACACAATCGCGGCAACCGGCAGTTCGATGACGGTGAATTCAACCACCGGCACCGGGGCACTCATCCTTAATGTTTCGGCCAGCAACCCAACAGTCGGAGTGAACGGCATCGAGACCTTCGCCGTTCAGTTCATCAACGCAAGTCATGCGCTGATCACGCAGTTTGATGGATCGGCAACTTCCAGCGGAAGCCTCGACCTGCAGACGGCAACGAGTGCTGTCGACGGCAATTTTGCCTTCACCCTGTCGGGGATAGACATCGCGGGCTTCCCGTTTGCGTTTGGAGGCGTGTTCTCGAACACCAGCGGCTCCATCCACGGCACCTACGACGAAAATGATGCCGGAAAGGCGCTCGTGGGGAACACTCTCACAGCGGCGGACAACGGCGTCGGAGCCGACGTGTACGGGCGGGGCAGCATCACCGGCTTCACGGATCCCAACAACGGCAACGAACCCATCTCGCTCGTCTACTACGTTGTTGGTCCAGAAGTATTACGCATCATCGATGTTGACGCCGACGATACGATGGCGGGTTCAGCCTACGGCCAGGGCAGCGCTACCTCCTTCGACAGCACGGTGCTGTCAAAGGACTTGTTCGGCATCCTTGATAACACGGAGGACGAACTCATTGTCGCAGCCGGGCAACTCGTTGCCGTTAATACCGCTGTTGGAACGTTTAGCGCCACATTCACAGGCGAAGGCGATGATGACGAAGGGGGCGCTGTCGTCAGCGGTACCCCGGGCGGAGTCGCAGGCAACTACTCCTTTTCGAACACCGTGCTCGGTTATGGCAGCATGACCGGCATCACGGGGTTGGGATCCATTCACACACTCGGGCTTTATGCGACGGATCCAACCCTCAACCTTCTGGATCCCAACAACACCACCGCCAGCAACCTGGGAGCCGCGCTTGTCCTTGGGTTAGATGATTTCGCTCAGCCCACGGGAGTCGTGATTCCGCAAGGGACCGTAGCTTCCGACGGATCGGATCTCAACCACAGCTACGGCTTCGGGGCGCAGGCCTTCGTCGACAACGGCAGCTTTCCTAGCGGGAACCCGGGCTGGGAGTTTGATTTCGTCGGGCAAGGAACATTTTCGTCCCTTGCTTTCACGACCGGGAGCCCTTCAACTCTGGTGGATCTCAGCGATCCGTTCGCGTCCTTCGTACCGGGCAAGCCCGGTGAGTACACTGCCGTTCCGATCGCGGGGACTGCGGCCGCACCTGACGCTGCGGGGCGATACGCCTTCCCGTCGGCCACTCCATTTGCCGTCGGTCCCGTCGGGGGCGCTGACGGTCCAACCAAGGACTTCACCGTGGTCGTGTACGAAGCTGGTCCGGGACTGCTGTTCTCGATCGACGAGGACGAGAGCAGCGAGTGGCTGGGCACCTTCCAGGAAATGAGTGCCGGCCCGCTGAAGGCGATGCATGTGAAGAGAGGACCGCTAGTCAAGAGCCAATCGAAACCGAAACCCTAACCAGCCGGCAGTTCGGGGGGTGTCGGCAAACAGGGCACCATGTTTTTGGCCGCAAATGACTTCACGCTAATACCCAGGTCGCTTGAGTCTAGCAATGCCGGGCGACCCGCGCAGCGGGAGTAAGGTCGGGCAGGCGGCGGAGCGGAAGATCAGCAAGCCCGGGAAGGACCGCGCGGCAAAATAGTTGCGAACGGGGAGTTTCAACCTGCGGCGCTTTCCACGACCGAGAGAATCGCTGCAACCTTCAGTCCCGCTTGTGGGCTGCCGATGGGGTACGGCGATTGTTGAAGCAGGCATTGGCATTGCTCCGCTCCACAATCTCGAAACTGAGTGGGGGGAGGGAACAGGAGAATACGACGCCTATTCCGTTGTTGCACCGAGGGAAGAAGGCTGGTAAGAGCGGAGCCGGCTAGGAGAAATCAGAAAAAACGGTCAAATTCTCCCAATATTGACCCCGCCCGACAGATCGAACCGAAACTCCTAACTGACCGCGGGGCTCGATTCGGCTTCTCAAACGGTCCTCTTACCACGCCTGATTGAGTATTAATGCCGATTGCAACCTGCCCACTCCGACCGCATTCTATTCTCTTGTCAACCTGCGCTCTGCACAACTTGATGTTTCGAGTCTGGCCTGAACTTCATGTGGAGGGGATTTTCCTGCACCTCCAGCAGCAACGCCAGCACTACGCTTCTGTCGGTCGCCCTCTCGACCGCCAGCAGAAGGACATGTTCTGGCCTTATTTCTCTTCCGAATTGCTCGACGAGATTCGTTTGGTCGAACTGCGCGGCGACCGCCTTGCCGATTTGGAATTGTTTGGAAAGTTCCGGGCCGAGAAGTTCGCTCCGCCCCAGATTGGTCCAATGGATGCGCACACCTTCATAGACGTTGTGGTATTCAGCCAGGAGTTTGATGAACGATCACTGTTCCACGCGCTCGTTCATGCTGTTCAGATTCGCATTCTCGGATTGCGGCGCTACGCCGAACTCTGGGTGCAGGGTTTAATCCAGACCAAAGCGCACTCTAGCGTGCCGCTGGAAGTGCACGCATTCTCGCTAACATCGAGGTTTCTCTGTCCGGGAGAGAGGTTTTGCGTCGAGGACGATGTTCTCCGCCGCGTGATCGACGGCGATTATTAACAGCGCTGTGCAGGGACGCCCTCAGGAGTGATGTGGGCGGGGGCCCGCACTAACATGAGCTTGAGCACATAGCACTCCTCGTGTACCGCCTTGCCCTCCCCATCAGTCTTGCTGATCTCAAGTGGAAACATGCTGATTCACAAGCGCGACGCCTCAAACCTTCCTCCAAGAAGTCCGGTTGAGTGTTCGCTCTCAATTCCCAACTTACTTTGGGATCACGAAGTTAATTGTACTTGCTTGCTCGGTACCCAAGATTTGCCATTGAGGACCCCCCTCCTCGCGGCGATTGTTGCAGGTGGTTGACAAGACCCCGTCCGCGAGCAACATCTGGAATGCCTCACCGCGGCGGAACTCACGCCTGGCATGGAGCCCTAGTTGGCACGGCGAGCTGTCCCAAAATCCCCGCAAAGGGTTTGGGCACTCGGGCCTGCCCTGAACCTTCCAGATGGCAAATCCTCGCTAATCAACCTGGTGAGGGTGTCGGAACCGAGGGTCCCGAAGATGAGCCCGGAGCTAATAGCGCTGTCTTGCAGAAATCAAAATCCCACCTTCTCGCATAAGGCGCGAGACAAGGTCGAGCAACCGCAAACAATATCTTTCGGCGCTATCGATCGAGATCTGCCCACTTGTCTTTGGGCAAGGCGCGTCTTACCGATTCGAGTTTTTGGAAGCCGTCTTTTATGACGGTTTGTCTTGCGTTTTCCCGGGTGACGGAGATGGGCGTGAGGAGGATTGCCTTGGTCGTACTTGCTCCGTTAGGCACGGTGGTGGTCGTTTCAACGCGGGCGTGTTTGGCCAGAGTGACGGCGGCTTCGGTGGCGGTGCGGGCTTCGCCAGCGAGCGGCTTGTAGACGGTCATGAGCTGCGTGCCATCGTAGAGGCGCGCGATGGCGGCGAGATCGGCGTCCTGTCCGGTAACGAGGACCTGGCCGGAAAGATTGTTATCCTCGAGCGCCTGGATGGCACCTCCAGCGGTGGCGTCATTGGACGCGAGGATGGCGGCGAGAGGAACCTTCAGATCTTGCAGTGCCTTGGTCATAAGAATGTAGGCTTGCGTCGGGCTCCATTCGGGAACCCAGATGTCGGAGAGAATTCTGATGTCCCCGCGATCGATGAAGGGCTGCAGCACTTTCATTTGACCCGCGCGCACGACTTTGGAATTGGGATCGAGTGGAGAGCCAGCGAGGAGAATGTAATTACCCTTGGGAGCGTGAGCGATCAGAGTTTCCGCCTGCAGGACGCCGACGGAAAAAAGATCGAATCCGATGTAGAGGTCGACGTTGGGATTTTGCACGAGCCGGTCGTAACTGATGACGGGCACATGGCGGGCATGGGCGGCGTCGACGATGCGGCTGGCTTTCTGGAAGTCGTGAGGCAATAGCACGAGGGCATCGATGCCAGAGGCCAGCAGTTCGTTGACTTGCCGAAACTGGAGGTCGTCGTCGCCGTCGGCGGATCGGGTGATGGTGGCGGCGCCGAGTTGCTGAGCGCGGAGTTGGAACTCGTCGACGTCGGTCTGCCAGCGCTCGCCTTTGATGGCTTCCAGCGAGAATCCGATTTTGAGTTGTTGTGCCTGACCGCAACAGGAGGCTAATGCAAAGATAACGAGTGCGAAACAGACGTTTTCGAAACGGACCCGCATGAAGATCTCCAGGCCAGGGCCAGTTGTCCGCACGACAAGGGTAGGCCGCAGCACCAATATGTTTGATCGTAGGAGTCGGAGGCGAGGAAGAGCAATTTACTTCGGGAATGAGAGCAGGCGGACGGTGAATCCATAAAGCGCGGGCGCAGGCTGCGATCGTGATCGACAAGATGCAGTGTTTCCGCGTTGGCGCCGAGGATGTCCATGTCTCTTGAGGCTCAGTTCGTGGGTGTCGATCTCATCCAATCCAACGTTGTCGTAGGAGCCGAAAGGCTTGAACGACCCAGTTCGTACCGGTCGGTAGAATGGAGTGAAATGTCTGTCTCACTCGAGCTGCACAATACCGGCAATCCAAGCATCGAGCCTGAAGTCCGGGCGCTCGTCGAACACGCTTTGCTCGAAAGACCCGGAGACTGGCGGGTGTCGATCGTTGGTTCTCGGGAGAGTGATGGTTGGGAAATGAAGGTCTTGGGAGTTGCTTTGCCACATTCCCGCTCCATCGCAGCAAGCCCATCTGATGGATTGCGTTGTTGAATGGGCACTCTTGAACTTAGTGGTGGAATAAAAAGGGGCGCACGGAGCGCCCGGGTAGTTTCGCAAGGGGAGGTTATTGTACCAATAGTGGCTCCGCTTGTTGCGGCTGTTTCTGAAGCTGGATTGCCAAATTGCGTTCCACCGCTTGGTCCAAGCGAATCTGACGGGATTTCACCCAAGGCATGTAATGTTTTCTGGTGATGTTGGAATTCTTGTGCCCCAAAAGCATAGCTAAATTCTCCACATTTCCATCGGCATTCAGAAATTCCACGGCGAAAGTATCTCTCAATCGGTGAAATCCACGAGGATTAATTTTGGCACTGTCATAGACCCTGCGCATCCGTTTATTGAACCACTGACTTTGCTGCAAAGGCGACTTAAATTTCCACTTGTTCCAGAAAAAGTATTCGGGGTTGATGGGATTCCTGTGCTGCCTCAGCATGTGAGCCACAAAACTTGGTAGCAGCACATGCACAAATTCCCCAGTTTTCTGCCGATAGGTTTGCAATCGATTCTGTGAATCCAGTCGGGTGCGGGGCAAAGTGCAAGCGTCCGTAATCGCTAGTCCACTCCACCTGATGGTCAGCAGTAAAGCAGTGAAGACCGTTTGCTCCGCAGGCGGCAGCACGCTCACTGCTGCCAATAATCTCGTCAGTTCTTCGGGTTCAAGCGGGAGGGTGGGGACTTCTACAACATGAAGCGGGTCAAGTTTGTCCATGGGATTTCTGGCGAGGTAATCAAACCGCACACACCACCTAAAGAATGCTTTGACCATGCTGTTGTGGACTCGCATGCTGAAGGACTTATCGCGGAAAACCCAATCATTCCTCCACTGGTCTAATGTTAGGGGAGTGATCTCGTTCAAGCGGGTGAATTTTTCTTGATTCGCCCATTGCTGTAAACTCATCTGCTTCTTGCTCCCGTTCCGCAGCATGTAGCGGTCTTTGTAAGGAGCGGAATTGGCGTCCCTCAATTTCTTGCTGCGATGCAAGAGATAAAGTTCCACGGCTTTTTCTACTGTGATATCTCCACTGGGCTCTTTGACGGTCTGAGAGAGTTCCGCAGCTTTGCGCATAGCGACATCCCAGTCATTCGTTTTGGCACTCCAGCGCTTACGGTCTCGTTGGAACCACAGCGGACATCCACAGCGGGTCTGTTGGCGGTGTTGGGGCTTGCTGCGATAGGCGCAAGTTTGGGTGTGACGAGTATAAATTCTTGGTTGATTGGCCATTCTCTGTAAATACTGAGCGGTGGCGAAAGAAGCGGGAAGTTGTGGACAAATTGTGTACACAGTTGAGATAACTCCTTTGTTCTCAACCATAGTAAAGGCTCAGTATATACAAAGCCGGGCGTGTCCGATGGAACACGCCCGGTTTCTGCGAGGAGCGAGTCTCTCAGGAGGATTCCTCGACAGGGTGAGCAAGACGGCGGCTTCCACTCGAAACCTCTCCGACCCTGTCCGGGCCGGCGCGTCGGAAAACCTAGGCGCCTTTCGTCTAAGCTTCGACTGAATCCGCCATCATGTGGTCGACGGTAGCTCCGAGGCGGTTAAGAAGGGACCTCGACGACCTGCCTTTCTCAGATGCCAAGGTGAGAGAGATGGGGTACGTCGCCGCGCCCCACCGCATGCCAGTGCGTCTCGTTAGCCTTCCGCTCCGGCGGATACTCCCATCAACTGGGCTGATTCTCCAACGGTTTCACCCGAGAAATCTGTGGTCATGATCACCGTCGAAAGTGACGGTAATCAATCCGAAGCATGGCAGGATTCTGTGTTCGAACGCACAATGGGCAGCGAGGAGAAGATAGTGAACTAGGAAAAGGAGCACGGCTACTGAAGGCTGCTACTTCTCTCGCGCGACGACGAACTCGGGTGCCCAGAGCAATGCGCGCTTGATCTCCGAATCGGGGAATGTGCAGATCGCTTTCTGAGCAGACTCCGCGTACTGGACTGCTCGGTTGGTGGCCGCCTCGAGAGATCCGTACCGTTGCAGAATATCGAGGATATGCGCGTGGGTTACGCCGTTAAACGCCCGGTCGCGCAGAATCGTCTCGATCTTTGATCGCTCTTCCGGAGTGCAACGCTCGAGCGCGTGAATCACCGCCATCGTGACTTTCCCTTCGCGCAAATCGCTGGCGACCGGTTTGCCCAGCACATCCTCTGAAGCGGTCAGATCGAGAACATCGTCCACAATCTGAAACGCCATTCCAAGATCGTGGCCATATTTGCCGAGCGCAGCTTCCTGCTCCGGAGTGGCCCCGGCAAGGATGGCCCCGAGCCGCATGCAAACCGAGAACAGGCATGCCGTCTTGCGGAAGATCAGGTCGAAATGCTCGTCCAGCGTGATCAGCTTGCCGAGCTTTTCCATTTGCAGCAACTCACCTTCGACCATCGCCTGCGTGAGCTCGATCAGTGTGTCGAGGATGCGGAAGTTGCGCTCCTGCACCGCGATTTTGAACGCCTGCATGTAGAGCCAGTCTCCCGCGAGGACGCACTTCGAATTTCCCCACTGGGTATTGGCCGCAGGACGTCCGCGCCGCGTCTTCGCTTCGTCGATGATGTCGTCATGGACGAGCGTTGCCGTATGGATGATCTCGACTACGGCGCCAAGCCGAACCGCGCCCTGGCCCTCATAGTTCAAAAGCTTTGCGGACAAGAGCAGCAGCGCCGGACGGATTCGCTTCCCCCCGCCAGCGCGAAGATATTCGCCAATCTCGGTGATTGCTCCAACATTCGAGACAGTATCGCGGCCGAATTCGTTCTCCAGCGCGACGAGGTCGTCCCTTAGCAGGTCGAAGACTTCTTTTCCGTTAATCGTGGCGGGCGCGCTCAATGAAAACAATCTCTAGTTCGATCGGTAGTTCGTGAACTGCAAATCAATTCCGAAGTCGTGTCCTCGCAGCAGGGCGATGGTTTCCTGCAACGTATCGCGGTCTTTGCTGCTGATGCGCACCAGGTCTCCCTGGATCGAGGCCTGTGCCTTCTTCTTCGAATCCTTCACCAGCTTCACGATCTCCCTGGCTTTTTCGATGGCGATGCCTTGCTGCATTGTGATCTTGCGTTTCGCCGTTCCTCCCGCCGCTGGTTCCACCGGGCCATAGGTCAGCCCTTTGAGAGAGACGCCACGTTTTACCAATTTCTGCTGTAAGACGTCGTTCACCGCTTTCAGTTTGTACTCGTCGGCAGAGTGGAGCATGATTGCGTCTTTTTCCAGCTCGATATTCGACTTCGAATCCTTCAGGTCGAAACGTGTGTGGATCTCCTTTAATGCCTGCTGGATGGCGTTCGATACCTCGGTCAGATCGATCTTGCTGACGACATCGAAACTGTTATCGGGCATACATTTCTAATCTTTCTGAAATAAAGGAATCTTTACGAAAGGTTAACAGAACTCGCCGTTTAGCGGGATGTAACTTTGCTTTCAGCCGTTTCAGATATTTTGAAAAATTTGTAGAAGTTGCGGGAAGTCTGCTCGCCGATCTCTTCCACAGGCAGTCCACGCAGTTCCCCCAATTTTCTGGCGGTTTCTTTCACGTAAGACGGTTCGTTGCGCTTGCCCCGATGGGGAACGGGCGCCAGATAGGGCGAGTCCGTTTCAATCAACATGCGATCCAGCGGAACTTCCAGGGCGGCATCACGAATCTGCTGCGCTTTGGGAAAGGTTAAATTACCGGCAAAAGAAATAACGAATCCCATATCGAGCGCCCGTTTCGCATGCGCCCAAGTCCCAGTAAAGCAGTGCAGGATGCCCCCGATACCCTTGGGAGCCCACTGATCCTGCATCAACTGCAAACAGTCCTCCCACGCGTCATCGCTACTATCGGAGGGACGGCAGTGAATTACGATCGGCAACTTCGCTTCCGCCGCAAGCCCCATTTGCCGGACGAAAACCTGCTTCTGCATGTCCCTCGGAGAATGATCGTAAAAATAATCGAGCCCGATTTCGCCCCACGCGATCACTTTGGGATTCTGCGCCAGCCGTTCCATCTCCGCATAGGCATCATCCGAGGCCAGCCTTGCCTCGTGCGGATGAATCCCGATTGTGGCGTACATAAATGGATATTTCTCGGCGAGTCGAATTCCAGCATCCAGCACCGGGGGACCATCGCCGTTTCCAATGGCAACGATCGTGTTGACCCCCGCATCACGGGCACGCTCAATCACCGTCTCGCGATCAGAATCGAACTGCTTGCCATCCAGATGTGCGTGCGAATCAACGAACATGCTCCCAAATATCTCCCTCATCCATTGTAAGGGAGAGCTGCGCATCGCTCATGTTCGAAGAAAAAATTGACGCTGCATTCCGCGCCAGATGGCGGATCAGCATAGGAAGTCTTACTTCGTTTTCATTTCCTTCAGCTTGGCGAGTTGCTCGTGCAATCGTTCCTCTGAATTAGTGGCCGTTCCCAAATCAGCGAAATACTCAAGGACGTTTTGTTTCAAGCCGGCAGGGACGATTCGCTTAGGTCTTGCCGTCAGGCGATCTAGCAAACTCGAGTACGCTTGATCGGCGAGCGGATATTCTTCCAGCTTGCTGCCGTGCCCCGTGTCCAGATCGAGGTTTGACAGCGCGACGGGCGTCGCACCGTCGGCCTGCAGTTTCTGCAACGTCTCGTGGAATGCATCCACCGTGTGGTTCACGCTGCGGAGGTACTTCTCTTCAGTTTCGGGTGTTGGGATCTTTATGGCCAAGTCTGAGGCGGCGCCAATCTTCGGGACAATGAAAACTAGTACGGCTACGAGGTGTGCCTTGAATCCCGGCCCCCGGTACGTGTGCTTCCACCGCCTGTCGTAGTTCGTGCGGGCGACGCGCTCTTTGAATTCGCGAAAGGCCTCGTCATTGGGATGAGCAGGGAAGTGATGCCGGTGCAGCACGACTTCGGCCTCAGCAAAAAGGGGAATGAAGCTGCGAACGCTCGTTCCATAGCTGCGCAGAGCGGGGTGGGCGCGTCCCACGATCTCATGAATGTCAAAGCCGTATGTGTGCGCGAAAGCTTGCTCCAGATATTTCCTAGGTACCTTGAATCCGATGAAATGCAAATACGCCGGAGGTGCAAAGGCCGCGTCAGTCAGCTCATCGATGTCAAATGCAAACTCCGTTCGAATGTGGCCATGAGGGCTCTCGCCGTAAGTCACGGACGCGCCAAACTTATCCTTCAACTTGGGAAAGTTGACGGCTGTCGACGGATTGATCGCCTCCGAATGGCCGATTGAATCTCCAAGATAATGAGACAGCGCTCCAACTGCGAATGCCAACTCGTCCACGTTGTGCGCATTCTGCAGCATCCACGCAATGAAGTCGCCGGTGCGGACGTAATGAGTGAGGTTGCTGAAGAATGGTTTACCGAACGGGTAGTAACCCATGTCCTGGATCGCGCATCCGCCGTAAGCATAGGCATGTGCTTCGACGAGTTGTTGTTCGGTCGAGTCCGGGAAACGCGCCAGCAAGAACGGCCGAATCGAGTCATTCCATGCCAGGTCGATCAGCTCTTCGTGTGTCAGAACTGAGTAAGCAGGACTGTTGACGCCGCACAGCAATATAGCCAACAGCAAACTGACTGTGCGACCACTTCTGCGCAGCAGTCCTTTCATGATTGGCATCGGCAGGAGATCACGTGCAAGGAGGAAGTTGTCTGGACGACGCGCATCGGACTGGCCGCCCTCCACGCCTCAATTAGACTCAAACCACAAAGGCTAGAACCCAGAACGTCCTAACATCCATCCATGATTCACTGTAGGTCTGTACGCTTGCCTCGACCCGGGGTTTATTCCATGGCCTCATCGAAAAACCGCGCCTTAACGCAATTCTGCAGTCTTGGGTAATTCCGCCGCAGTCCAGCCTCCTCCTAATGCTTTGATCAGCAGAACGCTAGCATCCATGCGGCGACGAAGAATGTCGACATCATTCCGTTCGTTTTGAAGCGCGATCGTCTGCGCCGTTAGAACCTGAAGATAAGGATCGGCGCCGCCGATGTAGCGATCGGTAAAGATCTGCAACGATTCCTGCGCCGAAGCTGTCGCCTCGCGTTGTTGGTCTGCTTCCTGGCCGAGGATGCGCAATGCCGCCAGATTGTCCTCAACCTGCTGGAAAGCCGTGAGTGTGTTCTCACGATAGTTGGCAACGGTCGCGTCGTAGTTTGAGCGAGCGGCCTGCGATGTAGCTCGGCGTCGGCCTCCATCAAATAATGTTTCTGCTGCGGCCGGTCCTACAGCCCAAAAACGACTCGGCCATGTAAACCAGTTCGTAATCGAATCGCCCTCAAGCCCGGCGGAGGCGCTCAAAACGATTGTCGGGAAGAAAGCCGCTCGCGCGATTCCGACCTGATCGTTGGCTTCCGCAACTCGACGCTCGGCTGACGCAATGTCGGGCCGGCGTTCCAAAAGCTGCGAGGGCAGTCCCACGGAAATGTCCGGAGGAGCGAGATTGAGCGGGGACGCGGGAAGGTTGAACGAAGCCGGAGGTTTCCCGATCAGCACCGCGATTGCATGTTCAAACTGTGCGCGCTGAACAGCGATATCCGTATCCTGAACCATGGTTGCATTGAGTTGTGTCTGCGCCTGAGCAACGTCGGATTTTGGAGCAGCGCCTCCCTCGAAGCGGTTCATCGTCAGCTGCAAAGCATCGCGGTACGCCTTTACGGTGTCATCGAGAAGCTGTTTCTGGGCGTCGGCGCTCCGCAATTCGAAGTAATCGAACGCAAGTTCCGCGTGCAGACTGAGATTTACGGTGGCGAGGTCTCCGGCGCTCGCTTGCGCTTCTTCGCGTGACGCCGAAACCGTTCTACGTACCCGCCCCCAAACGTCGAGCTCGTAAGAGAGATCGAACGGGAGAACAAAATCGCCCGTGTTTTTGGTCGCGGGTAAGTACGGCGTATTAGCCGAATCATGGAGTGAGGCGATCTCCGGCGTCGTAGAGATCGTCGGGAATTGGGAGGCCCGGTTGAAATGAACCATCGCCCGCGCTTCCACAAACCGCGCGTTTGCGATCTTCAAATCCTGGTTGGACACCGTGAGTTCCTCTTCCAACGCGTTCAGCTGCGCGTCGCCGAATGTTTCCCACCATTTGCCCCGCACGACCTGATCGCTGGGCTGCGCCGTCTTCCATCCATCGGCTTCTTTGTAGGCATCCGTGGGGGCCGCAGGCACTGCTGGCCGCGAATATCTCGGGCCGACCGTGCAACCTGCCAGCAACGCCGTCACCAACAAAACGAAAATGAGTTTGTGAGTTTTCATTCTCCCGCTCCTCCCGCCGGTTGCGAGTTGATTTGGACCGGCGTGCCACTGGTCAGCGAATCGGACGGACTGAGAATCACGTTGTCGGTCGGTTGCAATCCTGAAACGATTTCCATGCTGTCGCCATAGTCGTGACCGGGTGTAACCCGCACCAACTCGGCCTTTCCGTCGCGGACCACTCCCACCTGCAAACCTTCCTTCCGGAAAAGTAGCGCGTTCGCTGGAACGACCAGTGACTGCGCACCCTCGGGCAGCTTGAGGTGAACTTGAACGTAAGAGCCTGGCATCAACTGTCCGCGTGCATTGTCGACATCCACTTCCACGAGCAAGGTCCGCGAGACCGCATCGATCGAGTTGGAGTTTCGGACCAGAGTGCCGTGGAACGTCTGACCCGGGTACTCATCAAGAGTCAAATCGGCGGACCCGCCCGAATGCGCGGCGAGCGAATACACCTCTGGGATCGCGACGTAAACGCGCAGCCTATTTGTCGAAGCAATGTGGAACAATTCTTTGGGAGCGTTCGCGCCAGCATCGATCAGAGCGCCCACGTCCGTGCTGCGGGCGGTGATGATCCCGTCGAATGGCGCATACACCTTCTCGAAAGCTTGCAACTGTTCGAGCCGCGCGACATTCGCCTGGTTCGACTGAACCGTTGCCTGGTTTGCGGCATACGCATTCACTGCGTTGTCACGCTCTTGCGTCGAGACCGAATGAGTCTTCAGCAAATTCTGATCTCGCTCGGATGTGATCTGCGAAAGGTTGAGATTCGCTTGCGCCGTGGCGAGTTCCGCACTCGCCTGCCGCAGTTGCTGGTCGAGTTCCGGCGTCTCGATCTCCGCCAGCAATTGCCCTTTGCTCACCCGTGCCCCGATATCGACATACCATCGCTTGAGATACCCATTCGTCCTCGCATAAATCGGAGAGTCGATAAACGCCTGAGTATTTCCCGGCAGCACGAGTTCCTGGGCGCGCTGCCCTCCATGGGGATGAGTTACATTTACGCTGGGAACTGAAGCCTGAACCGTCGTCGCCTGTAGCCGGGTTTCCGCCGCGACTCGGGAGTGCAGTCCGACGACCACAACAACCGCGAGAACGACGGCCGCTGCGGTCAGCAGCGCGATGGCACTTCTCGACAGCTTTCGTTGCGGCGGATGTGTCTCGACATTGTGAGCAGTGTTCTGCGCGCCGTTCGCTGCTACCACCTCCGTTGTCACTTCTGCCGTTACCGAGCCGACCCCATTGGCTTGATCAGATTTCATCGAAGTATCCCCCAGGTTATGCATGAATCGGTTGTCCTTCTATTTCGCTCTCCATTACCGGAGCAGCTTCAGAACGCTTCCTGTGCAGCAAGCTGAAGACCGCAGGAACAAAGACCAGAGTCGCCACAGTGGCGCAAAGCAGGCCGCCAATTACGGCACGGCCCAGCGGAGCATTCTGTTCACCGCCTTCGCCAAGGCCAAGGGCCATCGGAATCATGCCGATGATCATGGCTAGCGCGGTCATCAGAACAGGCCGAAAGCGCGTGAAGCCAGCTTCAATCGCGGCTTGGATCGGATCGCCGTGCAGCACCAGTCGTTCCTTGGCGAAGGCGATCACGAGAATGCTGTTCGCCGTCGCCACGCCCATGCACATGATCGCGCCCATTAAGGCAGGCACGCTCAGCGTGGTGTGCGTCACAAAGAGAAACAGCACGATGCCGGCAAGCGCGGCCGGTAGTGCCGTAATGATGATGAAAGGATCGAGCCACGACTGAAAGTTCACCACGATCAGTAGGTAGACCAGCACAATTGAGAACACCAGCCCACCCAGCAGGCCGATGTAAGAGCTGTTCATGGTCTGAATTTGGCCGCGGATGGTCACAAAGCTTCCTCGTGGCAGCGACTTCTGATCGGCATTGACGATGCGATTGATGTCTCTCGAAACCGATCCCAGATCGCGATCCTGAACCGCGCCGTAGATTTCGACGATGCGGCGAATGTTGTAATGACTGATCGCCTGCATCTCCGACGAACGCTGGATCGAAGCCACGTCCGCCAGAATGCCCGGACGAGCGGTCGACGGCGCTGTGATCGGCGTATTTTCGAGATCCTGCAGCGATCCAACTCTGTACTGCGGCGTCTGCGCGACCAGGTTGTAACTCACCCCATTCTTCCAGTTGAGAAAAAACATCGGCGTGATCTGAAAGCTTCCGCTCAGCGAATTCAGGACGCTGCTGGCAACATTACGTTCCGTCAATCCACCCTGCGCCGCCTTTGTCCGGTCCACCTGGATGTCGTAGGTCGGATAATCGAACTGCTGCTGAATTCGTAAATCCGTCAGTCCAGGAA
Source organism: uncultured Acidobacteriota bacterium (assembly GCA_963787685.1). Classification (GTDB taxonomy): domain Bacteria; phylum Acidobacteriota; class Terriglobia; order Terriglobales; family Acidobacteriaceae; genus Sulfotelmatobacter. The sequence goes on along the minus strand of CAWBED010000005.1, from coordinate 238,653 downwards.
CCCGCCGTAAATCCGCCAACATCTTTTCGGCGACCTGGCGATTGCCTTCCGTGTCATTGCCGTCGATTTGAATATCGATCGGCGCCGGCAGACCAAAATTTAGAACCTGTGTCACCATATCCGCCGGAAGGAAATAGAAAGTAACTCCTGGAAACTCACGCGGAAGAGTGCTGCGTAAGTCGCGAACATAATCGGCAGTCGGCCGATGCTTTTCTTTCAGCGACACCATGATGTCGGCATCGCCGGCGCCCGTCAGTCCAGAAGTCGAGTGCATGTAGTTAATCGAGCTATAGGGTAATCCGATGTTATCGAGGATGTTGTCCATCTCCTGCGACGGCACCTGCTTCCGAATCGAACCTTCGACGAGGTCGGCAAGTCTCGCGGTTTCCTCGATACGCATCCCACTCTTTGTCCTCATGTGCAGGATGAATTGACCGTTGTCGCTGGCTGGAAAGAAATTCTGACCAAGCCAGGGCACGAGCAGAAACGCCAGAAGACAAGCGCCTAGAAATGCTGGAATAAAAATCACCCGGCGATGGACGACCGTCGTGAGAAAAAGTTGATACGAAAGCCGCAGCCGCTCGAAACCTTTTTCGAAGCTGCGCTGAAAACGCGTCAGCAGCCCAGGCTTGCCCTGTTCATGCTCCTTCGCTTTCAGCAGGTACATCGCCATGGTCGGAACCAATGTTCGAGAGAGAATGTATGAAGCCAGCATCGCGAAGACGACCGCTTCCGCAAGCGGCACGAAGAGGAACTTCGATACGCCGGCGAGAAAGAACATCGGCAAGAACACGATGCAGATGCAAAGCGTCGAGACCAGCGCGGGGACTGCGATTTGCGCAGCGCCTTCGAGAATCGCCTCGCGATGCGCGTGTCCTTCCTCGAAATAGCGTTCGATATTCTCGATCGTGACCGTAGCGTCGTCGACCAGAATGCCGACTGCCAGCGCCAGTCCGCCAAGCGTCATGATGTTGATGGTTTGCCCGAGCAGGCTGAGGATAATCACCGACGTCAGGATCGACAGTGGAATCGAGACCGCAATGATGAGAGTGCTACGCCAGCTCCCGAGGAACAGCAGTATCATCAGCGCCGTCAAACAAGCGGCGATGATGGCTTCGCGAATGACACCGCTCACCGCGGCTTTCACAAAAATCGATTGATCCGCGAGCGCTTGAATCTTCAACTGCGGAGGCAGTGTTTGAGCGACTCGCGGCAAAAGCCCTCGAATCCCTGCGACTACGCTAATGGTCGAAGCGGTGCCTGCTTTCATCGCGCTCAGCAGCACGCCGCGGCGCCCATCCTGACGCACGATGTTGGTCTGAGGGGCAAATCCGTCACGCACGTTGGCAACATCGCGCAGATAAACGGTGGAACGCCCGACTTGCTTGACCGGGAGATCATTGAGCTCCGCCACGGTCCGCGGGCTCGAATTCATGCGCACGTCGTACTCGAATTCATTGATCTTGGCGGTACCCGCCGGCAACACCAGATTCTGATCCGTCAGCGCCGAGAGCACATCCTGCGGCGATAGTCCCTTCGACTGAAGCAGATTCGGATCCAGATCGATCATGACTTGGCGTTGCTTTCCGCCGTATGGCCAGGGAACGACTGCTCCCGGAACCGTGACCAACTGAGGCCGCATGAAGTTCTGTGCCATGTCATTCAACTGTTGCTCTGAGAGTCCTTGGCCACTCAGCGCAAGCTGCAAGATCGGCACGCTCGACGCGCTGTAATTGATGATCAGCGGCGGCAGAGCGCCTGGAGGCAGCTGTCGCAATGCGGTCTGGGAGACCGCCGTCACTTGGGCATTGGCTGTGTCGAGGCTCGCTCCAGGTTGCAAGAAGATTTTGACAATTGCCTGGCCATTCAGCGTGGTCGACTCAATGTGCTCAATGTTGTCGACGGTGGTCGTGAGGTTTCGTTCGTAAACGCTAGTAAGACGGCCCTCGAGTTCCTCCGGATTCAGGCCCGTGTACTGCCATGCCACAGCGATTACGGGAATGTCGATGTTCGGAAAGATGTCCGTCGGCGTTCGCAGAATCACCACAGGGCTCAGCAACAAGATCAAAAGCGCTAGAACAACAAACGTATAAGGACGATCCAACGCAACGCGAACAATCCACATTTCAGCTCTCCCATCAGGCCGCTAGACGTGGCCTCCCACCTGTTACTCGACCGTTGATCCCGTATTCCGAGTTTCGTGCAGCGATTCCAAAATGTGTTTCATGTAGACGCGGGTCGCCACAAACACCGCACCTTCCGCAGCCATTTCGAGCAATACGCCTTCGCCCTGAGCATCGACGAAAATCACATCTTCGAGATTGATCGAGCATTTTCGACCCGCTCGCAGGCTGCGAGTACTCTCCCAACGCTCCCTTAGATCCACGGCCCACTTGCTGCAAAGACGGCCTTGCAGAACCCACTTCTGTTCAAACGGCGTGTCGGCGATCATGGTTCTCAACATGGCGAACTGCCTGATCCTGTTTATGCAAAAGCAACGCGAGCACCAAACGGCTGGTGACTGCGATATCGACTGCAATTGCTTGATTGTGGGGCGCTTCGAGGAAGGGACCTGCAGAAGAAACAACCGAGTGCTACGGCGTCATAGTCCCAATGACACTGTCATACTCGCTATGACTGATCTGTGACACTACGAGGATCGATTCCGAGCTTGTTCATCTGCGCGATCAGCGTCGTCCGTTTCAAGCCGAGACGCTCTGCCGCGCCGCCCGAACCACCGACGCGTCCGGCAGTTTCGCGGAGTGTCTGAATCACCTGTTCGCGATTCAAAGGCGGAACGATCGTCCGGACACGTTTGCGAACGGGTGGCTCGTGTTCTGTATTCTTAACCACCCCATTTGATTTCGCGCTCAACTCTGCAATCGGGACGCGCAGCACGCCGTGCTTTGAAAGGATCACCGCGCGTTCGATCACATTTTGCAATTCGCGGACATTTCCCGGCCAGTGATACTTCGTCAGCGCGCCCATTGTTTCGGCGGGGATCGCCTCGATTACCTTACTCATCCGCCGGCTGAATAGTTCGGCGAAGTGTCTGACGAGCAGAGGTACATCCTCGGGTCGTTCACGCAGAGCCGGCACATAAATGGGGAACACATTCAGACGATAGAAAAGATCGGCCCGGAATTTCTGTTCTTCCACCATTGCTGACAGATCCCGGTTCGTGGCCGCGATCAAGCGGGCATCCGTTCGCTGCATCCGAGAACTGCCAAGGCGCTCGAACTCTCTCTCCTGCAGAACTCGCAGTAGCTTCGGCTGCAGTTCTAGAGGGACTTCTCCGATCTCATCCAAAAATACGGTTCCCTGATGAGCCAGCTCGAAGCGGCCGATCCGTTGCGCAATTGCTCCGGTAAACGCGCCCCTCTCGTGCCCGAACAATTCGCTCTCCAGCAGTCCGGTCGGAATCGCGGCACAATTCACTTTCACGAATGCCTTCGATTGCCGGGAGCTGAGATTATGAATTGCGCGAGCGATCAACTCCTTGCCAGTGCCGGTCTCTCCATAGATCAGAACTGTCGAATCCGTCGGGGCGACTGTCTCGATCTCCTTCAAGACTTTTTGAAGCGCGCTGCTCTTGCCCACGATCTCTTCAAACATCGACGTCTCGTCGATTTCCTGACGGAGCGCGATGTTTTCGTGAAGCAGTTGTTCCTTCAATGTATTGATTTCGACTAAGGCGTCTTCAAGGGCCTTTCGCGACAGGTGCTGCTGCGTTACATCAACGTGAGTGCCGACAAATTCCACGAGATTGCCGCTTTCGTTTCTGACCGGATGGCCCAAAACGCGAATGTGCCGGATGCTTCCGTCTTCCAGCACAATTCGATAACCGCACTCAAAGTCGGACGCATCGCGGATCGCGTTCTGGATTGTTTCCGACACCGACGTACGATCTTCGGGATGAATGCGGCTCAACACGGTTTCGATGGTGACCTTGTTGGCCGGCACCAGACCGAATATGCGAAAGCTTTCCTCGCTGAAATAGACTTCACCTGTAGCGACGCTCCTTGCCCAGCTTCCCGTATGGCTGAGCCGTTGCCCCTCGGATAAATACGCTTCGCTCCGCTTCAGCGCCTCTTCCGCGTGCTTGCGCTCGGTGATGTCGCGGTAGATCCCGTAGATTTCCGGCGCACTGCCGTCAACACACACAGCTGCAGCCACAAAAGACACAACCAGGCGAGAACCGTCTTTCCGCTTCCGGACCAACTCGGCGTTAACGCGCTCGCCGCATTTCAGCGCGATCCGCAAGGCCTCTGACTCATCCCACAGCCCATCCGGAACAATCAAGTCGCTGATGTTTCGTCCCACCGCCTCTTCTAACGTGTAGCCGAAGAGGTTCGTGAATTCCCGATTCGCCCGCAACACGCGGTTCTCAATGTCTCGGAGAACGATCGCCTCTGGCGCTAACTCGAAGAGCTTCTCGAAGTGAGCCTTCTGTTTGCGCTGTTCCTCATCGTGAAGCGCATTGTCGACGGCGAGGGCGACCTGCTCTGCGACGAGCGAAAGATAGCGGATTTCCTCTGCGGAATAGTTTCTGGGCTGGCGCGCCGCAAAGCTCAGGCTGCCTAGGCGCCGGTAAGGCGTCGTCAATGGCAGCAGACAAGCCGATTTCAAGCCCGAATTCTTATAGACTTCCATCATTCGCGGGAACCGCGACTCTTCGTCTGGCGACGAAATGACTACCGGTTCCTGGTGGTGATAGACCCACCATGTCACCGTCTCATCCGCGCGAATATGCGGGGGAATCTCGAAGCCAGGTTTTCCCAGCGTTTCCAGTACGACGTTCCGGACCCGATTTGACGCTTCGTCGTACAGATACAACCCCAGGAAATCGAATTCAACGACTCGGCGAAGTTCGGTTGCCAGAACTCGGAACAATTCCTTTGGATCACGATACACATTGATCGCACGGGACACGCGGAAGAGGGCTTCATGCCGCGCCAGAAGAGATTGTTCTGTTGAAGTTTCTTCGATCAATTGTTCCCCAGACCCGGACTACACCCCGTCCGCGGCGCCGGATATCGCTCTTGTTTTGATGTATCTTGGGCCGGTCGGTTGCAAAAATGGATCAGGGGCTGCCGGAGCCTTCTGGAAGTGAAGTGTTGACTACGTTGTGGATAGGGTATTGTGTGAAGTAATTGTTATTTACCCCCCGGAGGCTTGTTTGGCACGTTCTTCCAAGATTTCTTCTGCTCTCAAAAAGCGCGCGGCGCGAATCGATGTCCTACTGATGGACGTGGACGGTACCATGACCGACGGCAGCGTCACTCTGCTTTCGCAAGCTGACGGCACCGCGCTCGAGATCAAGACCTTCGACGCGCATGACGGCCAAGGCCTGACCCTGGCTCGCACCGCAGGTCTTCGCACTGGGTGCATTACTGGCCGAGAGAGTGCCGCGCTGCTGCGTCGCGCTCACGAAATGAAGATGGAATTTATCTATATGAAACAGCCGCTCAAGATGCCGGCTTATGAAGAGATCCTTCAAAAGGCGGGTGCCTCGGATTCAGCGGTCGCCTATATCGGCGACGATCTTCCGGACATTCCATTGATGCAGCGCGTGGGTCTGGCGGTTGCGGTAGGCGACGCTGTCCCTGAAGTGAAGAAGGCCGCACACTACACAACGCGAGCGCTGGCGGGCCATGGAGCGGTGAGGGAAGCGATCGAACTCATTCTCAAATCCAAAGGCATCTGGGAATCGATGATCGACAAAGCGCGCGCCTAGCTCTCATTCTAAACGCTAGATAACAAGCCCGACAGCGTCGAACAGAGCTGCTCGAGATCGACAGGCTTCGCCATGAACTCGGCGACTCCTAGATCCTGAGCGACTTGGCGAATACTCGAATCGTTGGTGCCGCTTACCACCACCACCGGAATGTTCTGTGTTTTCTTTGATCGCTTGAGTCTCTTCAAGACCTCGATCCCGGACCCGCCTGGCATATTGATATCGAGGATAATAGCGTCTGGCGAAGTGCGAAGGGCGAACATCCCGGTTTGCATAGCGTCTTGGGCGGCAAATACTTCAAAGCCCTTTTCCTGCAGAGCTTTCGTCAGCAGGGTGATCTGGAAGCGCGAATCGTCGGCGACAAGAATTTTTAGCATATGAGTTTCACATCTCGATTAAAGGTTTTTTAACTCGGATTCTGCTTTTCAGCCAATCCTGCAGCACCATTGTGTCGACAGGTGGCACGCGCACGAACTCGCAGCCACTTCTGCCGTATTCACGCGCCCACAACACACGCGCTTCCACAAGAATCTCCCTGGGTGCGGCTGGCAGCTGCAACCGAAACCGCAGAACCGTTCCCACCGCAAGCTGTTCCTTGCTGCTGATACCAACCCCTCTGTCTCCAATGTCGGTAATCGTCACCGGCACAGTCTTTTCCTCTGCATCGGTGGCAATCACTGGCGTCATCAGCGCAAAACGAGCATGTCGACGATAGTCGTGCAACATCCGGTGATAGGCCGCTTTCAGGGACAGGGCACCGCTCTCGACTGTGACCGGCTTTTTCAGAACGACATGAGCTCCGGGCACCCGGTCTTCCTTCCGCGTGATCGCTACCACCGTCGGCTTCTTCGTAGACTTTGATTTCCACACTCGATCCAGAACTTCAGACCAGTCTTGACCATCGCAGTCGATCACCAACAGATCTGTGCTCCCCTGCTGAAGCTGGTTGCAAGCCTTCGATGCGCTCAGGCAAATATTCGTCGAAATCGAGAGCTGACGAAGCACGCGATCGAATACGCTGTACAGTCCAGCATCGTGCGAAACAATCAGCCCCTCAAATGCCATGTCGGCAGTCATCTATGCTTCCCCTTTTCGCCTTATTATTGGTGAACCGCCAGCTGGCTGTCAGAGAGTGTCACCAATGACTCAGGAGAGGGGTCATCACCCGCGACGTCGCTCTGCCCCAAGATCTGCTGTACGACCTTAAGGAGCGGCTCCGAACTATCCGTCAGATCCAGTTTCGATTTCTCGAAGTACGCCGTGGCTCCTTCACGAACGAGCTTGGCTTCATTTATCTGAGCGAGGCTGCTCAGCACGACAACGGGAATAGCGGAGGTCTGCCGATTTTTTCTCAGCGCCTTCAGAACCTCGGGCCCCGTCAATTTCGGCAAAAGCATGTCCAGCACGATTAGGTCAGGAATCGTAGAAGCTGCAATTTCCAGCGCCTGCTCACCGTCGCCCGCTGTGAGCACCTGAAATCCAGCCTTCGCAAGTACCCGCTCGTTCGCCAATCGTTGGAACTTGCTGTCATCTACCAAGAGAATCGTTTTCAAGAACCCACCCCCATCTCTCACCAATGCAACCATGCGGCCAAGACGAAATTTCTCGGAGCCCTTGATTTCAGCCACTTACAGGCGGACCATTGTCCTCGGTCCCGTCTGAAAGTCCAAAACTCGGAACTTTTCCCCTTCTAAGACAAAGCAGCTCCTAGATGTTCGCGAACCCTGCCCAGGCTTTTTCCGGCTCCCGAGGCGCGACACGCCCCGCAGGTTCTAAAACGCGAGATCTGACAAGAAGACCAAAAGTCCAAAGTGTGGAAACGGGTCAGCGACGTAGCATCTCTTTCAGCGGACGCGCCTTCGCAACCCACACAGAATCAAAATGTAACCGCACATTTCGCAGATCCTTATATTGGCAATCCGCGTGCATCGAGATGCAGTTCAAGCACATGCGGCGCTCCCAGAGCCGTTAGGAGATTTGTGAAACAGAAAAAACAGATGTCAGAAGTGAAGATCCGGGTGGCCGTGGTAGAGAGCGATCCGCTGCGCCTTGCCGGCTATCGCGCTCTGCTGGAATGCCATGATGATTTGGAGTTGGTTGCAGTCTCGGTCGCCGAGCTCGCTGTCGCTCCCCCGTTCGACGTGGTGCTTCTGGGGAAGCGGCCCAACCAGGGCATTTCCCAGTCAATGCAATACCTGAAAACGATCCAGCCGCATCTGCGCGTGATTGTCACCGCTGCCGGCGGCACTGACGAGACCGTTCTTGAAGCGCTTTCTGCTGGAGCGAAGGGTTACGTCGACGAGTCAACCCCTGCGGAGGATTTCGCAAAAGCAATTCGCATAGTCAATCAGGGACTGATTTGGGGTTCCCGGCGGGTCCTCGCAATCTACATCGAGCGCTTTGGCAAAGCGCAAGAGCGAAACTTGGTGAAAGGCCGGAATTTCACCAGCCGCGAAGCCCAGGTGCTGAAGATGTTGGTGGAAGGATGTTCGAACAAGGAAATAGCTTCGCCCCTCGGGATCCGTGAGCGCACGGTCAAAGCGCACGTGGCTAAATTGTTGCGGAAGGTTGGAGTTCAGAACCGCATCATGCTTTCTGTACACGCGGTAAACCATTCTCTCGTTCCGCTGGCATAGAACGATCCGACGGAGCATGATCCAGCTTCGCAGGTTGCGCATGGGTGGGTGGATCGTTGAACTCCCCTTCAACGCGTACGGCAGATCAATGATCCTTGGCACGGGCGGCACGAATCAGACCTACTCCAAGGCTCAGCACGGCCGCAGCCAGAAATAGAGCGCCAACGTACGCGAGATTGATCAAGCCATTCGGGTGCGTTGATGTCGGAGACGCGACAGACAGAAAGAACGCTCCGGGGATTAAGATGGCGGCTATTGGTGCCCCCGATCGAGCCAGCCACTTCCAAAATGAAGAGAGGGCCGCTTCGTCAACATATCGAAGCATGACCAGAGACAGGACAAGATAGACCCCGGCGTGTGCATGACCAGCGCGCCAGAGATTTTGTCGAAGCGGATTGTCGGCGTACCCAGGGGAACTTCCCGTTAGCAACCCGAGAAGAGTGATCCCGCCGTACATCACCGTGGGCAGAACTACCAGAAGGACTCCCGCAAACATCCTCGATTCTCTCGACATGACTCTCTCCCTCGGCAACTTGCTGGTCGATTCCACACCGATTGCATATATCTCAGCCCGAGATATTACGACTGCCAGCAGGCAGCTTGAGCGAGTCGCTCACCATGACTTCGGGCACGTGAAGCCGCGTCACAGTCAAGTCCTCAATCTCGAGCGATCGAAGTCTGGCACTTTCGACAGAGAGGCGGCGGATCGCCAACCGCGCAATCGCCAACGCGCCGATCGCGACCGCGCCCGTCGCAGTAGCTAGCATCGCTACGCCGACAAAACCCAATGACTTGGATGTATTGATCCTTTCCATATATTTATGTCCCACCCTTTCACACGTGGCGGCCAGTTGAGCACTACGCTCCTCGATCATTTTGTCTGAGCGCAGTTGTCATGCGGAGATTGTGAAACCCGGCCTCCCACCAGTGCGGAGGCCGGATCTCTGTTAGGCTGCGACAGCCTGACTTTGCTTGAGGAACGCCAGCAGGTCTTTATTGATCTGGTCGGCGTGGGTAGTCGGCATCCCGTGCGGGAAACCCGGGTAGACCTTTAACGTCGCATTCTTCACGATCTTGGCAGACATCAGTCCGGACGCTCCGATCGGAACGATCTGATCGTCATCGCCATGCATGACAAGCGTCGGCACATCGAACTTCTTAAGATCCTCGGTGAAATCGGTTTCCGAGAAAGCCTTGATGCAGTCGTAGCCTGCCTTCATCCCGCCCATCATCCCCTGGAGCCACCACTTCTCCCGGATGCCTTCGGAAATCTTCGCCCCCGGTCGGTTGTAGCTGTAAAAGGGCAGCGTAATGTCTTTATAAAACTGCGGTCGATTCTCCAGATATGCGGAGCGCAGCCCGTCAAAGACCGAGATCGGAAGTCCGCCGGGGTTATTCGCCGTCTGCACCATCAGAGGTGGCACAGCGCTGATGAGCACGGCCATGGCAACCCGTTTCGAACCATGCCGGCCGATGTAACGCGCAACCTCTCCGCCGCCAGTCGAGTGGCCCACATGGATCGCATTCTTGAGTTCAAGCTTTTCCGTCAGCACTGCGAGATCGTCGGCGTACGTATCCATGTCGTTGCCGTCCCACGTTTGCGTAGAACGGCCGTGGCCTCGGCGGTCGTGCGCGATGACACGATAGCCCCGCTGTCCGAAGAAAAACATCTGTGAGTCCCAGTCGTCTGCAGTGAGTGGCCACCCATGACTGAACACAATTGGCTGACCTGTTCCCCAATCCTTGTAGAAAATCTGCGTACCGTCTTTAGTCGTAACCGTAGGCATAAGCTTTTCTCCCTGTAGATTATTGTCGATCGTTTCCTGAACAAACCTGCCGAATGTCAGTCCCTAAAAACCCCTCCGGGCCGCCTTTTTGACGATCCCACACCTTTTGTCCCACAGTATTTCTGGAGGTTAAACAGATCAGCTTGTTATTGTTGGCCGATTCGATATACCGAAGGCCTAATTGCACCGAAAGCGCGAACGCCTTGAACCTGTTGTTGAACACAGATCGACTCCCTCAGTCGACCGGCAAGCCTCTTTGCCGCTGCAATCGTCAAGCATCGCCAATCTGGGCTTGCATCCTCGCCCGGCCAATCCATCCATTTCATCTCTGCGATCCAATCTTCGACGGACTGGCGCGCCTCATCAGGGCCATACAGTTCCTCCACCGCGCGTACATATGCGGCTAGTTCCTTTTCTGCTCCGCCCAAAAGCCTGGCAGTGAGATCTACGCAACTCTCTTTAGTTCTTCGCATAAAAGAGTATTTAGATAACCCCGTTGGATAGGATTGAGATGAACATATACGTATTCCGAATTACGAGAAACCTCAGAAACCACAGAATTCCACCTGGACTTTTCTGCAGGTTGAAGGGAGGGAATGTCTGGCGCGAATCGACCGGATGCGTCCCGAATCAATCAGGGCGTGACGTTGGCCCCACTCGTCGCAGGATGTCCCGTATTTTTTCCAGAGGGCTTGGGCTTGGCTTGCGGAACACAATACTTCCGGGGACAACCACTGTAATCGCGGTTCCGGAATTTGCAGAGCTATCCAACGTGAGTTTGCCTCCGATGCGCGCAGCCCGCTCGCGCATCCCCTGCAGTCCGAAGTGCCCATCCTTGCCTTGTCGTGCGAGGGTCTGGTCGATGCCGACGCCGTTGTCTTTTACGAGCAGGGCAATGTCGTGTCCGTATTTCAATTCGACATCCAGTCGACTCCCCTGGGAATGATTACAGGCGTTTCGTATCGCCTCGTAGCCGATTCGATAGACCTCATCTCGTACGACTGGATGCATCTCTCTCGCATCCCCGATTACAGAGAACGATGTTTCCATCGGGCGCTGGATTCTGCATTCTTCAGTTGCCCTCTTGAAAGCCTCCGCCAGGTCGTTTCTTTGCGTCGTTGAGGTGCGCAGGGAACTCAGCGCCGCTCGCCCTTCGTGAATTGCTTGTTCGAGCCACCCGGAGAGCTGTTGCATGGCTCTTCGCATTTGCGCAGGATCAGACGGTTTTTCCAACGCATCATCGGCAACCAGCTTGCTGCCTTGAAGAGTTTGCAGGAAGGTGTCGTGGAGATCGCGCGCCATTCGAGTCCGTTCTGCCAACCTCTCGTCAAAACGGGCGCTGAGGGCTTTATGAATCTGCCGGACCCGCAGGCGGTAGAAGACCCAGGCAAGTAAAACACAGCTCAAGCCGCAGAAAACGAAGAACCACTTCGTTTGAAACCACGCGGGCGCGATCCTGAAGTCCAGGGTCGCTCCATTTTCGTTCCACACGCCATCGTTGTTGCACGCGATCACGCGGAACCGGTAATGTCCCGGACGAAGGTCGTTGTAGAAGGCCTGCCGGCGTGTTCCGGGTTCCAGCCACGCTGGATCATGCCCTTCAAGCCTGTAACGGAAGCGAACTTTTTGCGGTACTACGAAGCTCAACGCTGCATAGTCGATTTCCAGATCACGGGTGAGCGCAGGCAGATGCAGGCCATTCTCTGCCGAATAACTCTTTCGATCCGCAACTACTGCTTCAACGTGCACCGGCGGTGGAATCGCATTTCGTCGTAAATGATCGGGATCTAGGCCCTGCAGCATCTGTGCGTTCACAAACCATAATCGTCCGTCGGGCGAGGCTGCGGCTTGCGGCTTCAGAGAAGTCAATCCCGGTTGAAGTCCGTCAAAGGCATCGAACGACCTGAATTTGACCGCCGCGTCGGGATGTTCCCACCAATAATCCAATTCGGACTTTTCGATTGCGATCAGCCCGCACCGCGAATATACCCAGAGCGCCTCTCGGACGTCTTTCACCAAGGCAAAAATTCCGTCACAAGGAAGACCGTTGCGCACGGATAGGTTTTTTCGTACGCCATTCTTCCAACGCGCGACCTCGTCCAGCGTCGTTCCCCACACCGAACCGTCGGATTCCACCAGAAGGTCCCGAATTTGGCGAGTGTTTCCAGACTCATTCGCAGGGAAAGTTTCTGTCTTCCCATCCTGGATTTTGACCAGATCGCCGCTCACCAGCCCGAGTACGACGCCGCCCTGGGGATTGGCTGCCAGTGTGTACGCGGTTGATATCTGTGGGGACGTCAATTCAGACTCAAGCGCTGAATCGTGAATTCGATCGAGTTTTGATCCCGCCCGAACCCAGATGTCGTGATGAATATCTTCCGTAATTGCGAAAATTATGCCGAGGGCGCTTCCGTCCGCATGGCGGATCGCACGAAACACACTGTTGTCGTACACCCACAACCCGCTGTCTATGCCTGCCCAAAGCCGTCCCGCGTGGTCCTCAAAAAGTGTCGTAACGTTGAGTCCGGGCAAACCCTTTCCCGCCCGGATCGCCGACAGTTTGCCGTCGCGCAGGAAGTCCAAGCCTCCAAAATTGCCAATCCATATTGTGTTATCGCGAGAGGCTACCACTGAACTAGCGCCGGCTGCGGATAACCCTTCGTGCATCGAATAGGTGGCCACAGGCAGGTCGCGAAAATTGTCGATCCCCGCGGACGTCACGACCCATAGCGTTCCTTCCACGTCTTGATAGAATCGCACGACTGCGTCGCTCGATAAACCATCTGTGCTTCCAAAGTGATCGACCCCATCCTGTCCGGCTCGAAAGACTCCGTGGTGCGCGGTTCCAACCCAGAGCGCGTTCTCGCGATCGGCATAGAGAGTCGTGATGTCCGAGTTGCTGACCGCGATCTTCGGAAAGGAGCGGGTGGTCCAGGATCCATGTTCAAATTGCTCCAATTGTAGAAACGGCCCGGGTCGATCGATGCCTGCCCACACAGATCCGTCCCCCGCAGCCGCGATTGCTTTGATCGATGCGAACGTTTCGGGGCGCCGGGCGGTACTTCCGAAGTATGTATTCGATGATCCCGGTCTCCAGCGGCAAAGTTCGTTATAACCACTGATCCAGAGTTCGCCAGAACTGCCCTTATCCAGCCATATGGCAAGAGGAAAGGGAATTCCGTCAGCCGTTCCGTAACACCGAAATCGATTCTCTTGCACGCGGCATAGCGGGCCCATGCCGTCGGTCGCCTGCGTCCGCACCAGCCAAACCGCACCCTCTGCGTCTTCAACGACGGATTCGACTCGCCCGCTCAGTTGCGGATAGTTGAACAGTTCGCCGTCTTTCCAGTGAGAGATGCTATAGCCGGTCCCGATCCACAAGCTGCCATCGTGCGCACCAAGCAGGGAATAGATCCTCGAATCGAGTAGCCGCTGCCCACCGGGTGGATTCCACGAGGAGAAGCGCACGCCGTCGAAACGCAGCAAGCCTACGTTCGTTCCGATCCACAAATATCCGTCTGTAGTCTGGGTGATAACTACTGGCGAGCCGTTGAAAACCGCGTCCTGCGTTCGCCAGGCGCTGTGCGCATACTGCGATATGTGCCTAGCCGGATCGACCGCCCACGCAGAACTCGGGGCGAGAAACAACAATAAAATGCCGAATGAAAGCCATTGCAGAAGGGACAACTTCGGGGGGTGAGCAACGAGACTCGCGTGCCGCTCTTCGAGTGAGTTCACGCCTGATCCTGAGCTATTTTCGCCGGCGACATCGTCTATTTTGCGGCTGTCACAAGGCCGCTACTGTCCCGCGAAACAAGCCGCTCGGCCAGCACCCCTGACACTACAAGGTTCGCGCTTCTTCCGATACATCATTGTCTACAGTGACCACCCTGCAGTTTTCTACAGTCCTGCCCAACGCTCAGATTTGGAGCAAACCGCGCCGGACTGCGATGGTCACCGCGTGGGTGCGATCATTCGCGCCGAGTTTGTCTACTAAATTCTTGATGTGGAAGTTCACAGTAGTCTCAGCGATGGCCAGTGCATCGGCGATCTGCTTGTTGCGATAACCATCTCGTACGAGCCGCAGCACGTCCATTTCGCGAGCCGTAAGGTGGTCGTCGCCCAGATGCTCCGCCAGAAGGGCTGCTATCTCCGGCGGCACATGCCGTTTGCCCGAGTGCACCGACCGGATCACGCCGAGCAATTGATTCTTCGGCATGCTCTTGAGAATGTACGCCGAAGCTCCGGCTCGGAGCGCGCGGTGAATTTCGCCGTCGCCGTCTGACGTCGTCAGCATGATGATGCGCGCTTGCGGAAACTCGCCGCGAATCGCGATGAGCGTGTCGGTCCCATCGGTGCCCGGCAGGCGGAGGTCCATCAGGGTGACATCTGGCTGATGACGACGAAACTCGTCTATCGCCTCCACGCCATTGGTCGCCTGCGCCACCAGCAGCATGTCTGGTTGCGACCCAATGATCGTGCTGAGGCCTTCACGAAAAACCGGGTGATCTTCGACACTTAGGATGCGAATTACTTTAGAAGGTTCCATCCCCACAGTCCCGTGCCGCCAATTGTAATGGATAGAGGTGAAATGTTGCGCGAGTGCAGGATCGACAGAGCCGCCCGATGAGTTGAAACGATGGTGGCCGAGAACGAAGTTGAACCGCCGCTAGCCGTTTCAGCGCGACGTTATGCGGTGTTTTAAAACCCTTGAGTGACTTCGGGTGGCCGCATAAGTAACTTGAGGCGTCGCGCAAGACAGAAGAATCATGGGCGGAAATCGTGGGTTCAAACCGCTGCTGGATAACCGCTGATCAGACCCTTCTTGAGTTTGATCCGGTGCATCCGGATGATTAGCCAAGCAGACTTTGTGACCAGCGAGTTACTCACTTAACAGTTATAGAGCGATCTCCGTGGAAAATTGGCTAGCCGTAAATCTTTTCTCTCATGTTCTGCGGATCTTTCGGGGATGGGGTAATCATCCCCGACGCTGCTAACGACGCGTACACAGCTTGTTCCGCTGCGAACCAGTCAACTTCAGGCGAACCGAAGGGGCGACCCCTTTGTACCCACAGCTTGTACGCCAGTTTTGCTACGAACTCGTGCCGATCCTCCCCCAGAAAGTCGGTGGTGAGCTCCAGCGGTTGTTGCTTATCGAGCGATCGAGATTCGTCGGGCATCGTGGTTCCTCCAGTTTTGGATCTGCGGGAATGATCCCAGCCTCGCTCGCGTTGTCTGATCGATCGTTACAATCCTGCGAATGCAATGTCCTACCCGGGCGTCGCAGCCAATCTCAAAATTCATCGCCAGGACGGTGCTTGGTGCCACAAAATGAAAGCAGCCTCGAGCGGCACGAACGCCGCTGCGTGCTGCGGAACAAGGCGGGGGGTGTAGTCCGCTGCTGGGCGATCGGCCGGGGTATCGGCAGTATATGTGAAGGCACTTGTCGCCCCGACCAGGCGTTCGCCGCGACTCATAGCGAGCGTGATTGGGTCCTTGTCTTTCTGCGCCTCCGCGTACAGTTCGACCCTCACGGCATCGGGATCGATATCATCAAGAAAAACCTGAACGTGAAATAGATATCGCTCACCCTGTTTCTCAACTGTCGCGGAGCCGAATCGCAGCGCTGACCAATGTTTCGCCAGTTCGGCCTGCCAGGCGACGATATCCGCTCCCACTGAACCTCGATTCTCGGCGCGCTGGCGAAAAGCTGCTGCCGCCGAGAGGTAGTGTTCCTCGGTATATTGGCGGACCGCGCGATTGGTCGAAAAAGCCGGAGTTAAGCGGGCCATACTTTCGCGCATGCGGGCAACCCAGCTGCGTGGAATTCCATGCTCGTCGCGGGCATAGAACTCTGGAATAACCTCTCTTTCGAGCACTGCATAAAGGCTTTCAGCGTCAGCTGTGTCCCAAGAGGGATCATCCCCGTGTTCGCGCCCATCTCCGATCGCCCAGCCGACTTCCGGCGAATACGCCTCCGCCCACCAGCCATCGAGTTCCGAAAGATTCAACCCGCCGTTCACCAGCACCTTCATACCGCTTGTGCCGCTTGCTTCCCAAGGTCGTCGCGGAGTGTTTACCCAGACATCCACGCCCTGAACCAGATGTTCCGCCATGAGAACGTCGTAATCCGAAAGGAAGACCACCCGGGATCGAACTTCAGGGCGGCGCGCGAACTCAAACCACTGCCGGATCATTTCTTGCCCCTCGGCATCTTGGGGATGAGCTTTGCCTGCAAGCACGAGTTGAACAGGGCGCTCTCGATTCATCAGGATGTTCAGAAGACGCGCCGGATCGTGCAGGAGAAGGTTTGGGCGTTTGTACGTGGCAAAACGACGGGCAAATCCTAACGTCAAAATATTGTCATCGAGTATCAGTGCGGCTTGCGTGAGGTCTTCCGACGACGCTCCCCGAGCTGCTAATTGACGGCCGTAAATTCTTCGGACGTACTCAACGAGATTCTTGCGGCTATCTGCACGGAGTTGCCAGAGGTTGGAATCGCTGGCTCCACGAATATCTTTTTCTGTGTCTGCCAGTGTTCCGTGCCAGCATTGTTTTCCGCAGGAAAGTTCCCACAAGCGATCTGCTTCAGCGGAGTCCCAAGTCGGGGTGTGCACTCCGTTGGTCACATGTGTGACGGGCACTTCTGCTTCAGGCCACCGGGGAAAGAGGGGCTGGAAGAGTCGTCGGCTCACTTGACCGTGCAATTTGCTGACGCCGTTGATGGCGCCACTCCCGCGGATCGCCAAATAAGCCATATTGAAGGGTTCGGATGAGTCTTGGCGATCGCGTCGCCCCAACGCCAGAAGCTCGTCGACCGAAATCGACAGCTTCTCCTCGGCATACTTGCTGAGATATCGCTCGATCAGGCTGGGAGCGAAGCGGTCAAAGCCCGCCTCCACGGGAGTGTGTGTCGTAAAGAGGTTCCCGGCACGGGTGACCGTAAGCGCGACGTCGAATGGCTTGCCAGTCTCTTCCATGTATGAACGCGCCCGTTCCAGCACCGCGAAAGCGGCGTGACCTTCATTGAGATGGCAGACCTCGGGTTGCAATCCCAATGCTCGCAGGAGTCGCCAGCCTCCAACACCGAGGACTAATTCTTGTTTCAAACGCAACTCCGGACCACCTCCGTACAGTTCGGTCGTAATGCCGCGGAAGGAGGGAAGGTTTGCGGGATCGTTGGTATCGAGCAAATACAATTTCGCCCGGCCCACCTGTACCTGCCAGACTCTGATCCACAACTTGAAGCCAGGCAAAGCGATGGCCAGGCGTAGCCATTCGCCGCTTGGCTCGCGCACGGGTCGAATCGGAAGCTGGCCGGGATCATTGAAGGGGTACAAAGCTTGCTGGTGGCCTTGTGCATCAATTTCCTGCCGAAAATACCCTTGTTGGTAGAGCAAACCAATTGCGGTCACCGGGACGCCGAGATTACTTGCGGCTTTGAGTTGATCGCCGGCGACGTTGCCGAGTCCGCCAGAATAGATCGGAAGCGCTTCACTCAACATGAACTCCATCGAGAAATACGCAACTGTCGACACGCCCGAACGCGGATGCGCCTTTTGAAACCACGCTTCCGGCCCTTCGGCAAGGGTTTTCTCGCGGTGGAGATCTGCCAGGAGTTCTTGAAATCTTGGGTCGGAGGTAACGGTTTGCAATTTTTCCCGGGAGGCGGTTTGTAGTAGGACCCAAGGATTGTGGGTCAGTTCCCAGAGTTCGGGATCCAGTTGCTCCCACAATTGATCCGCCGAGTGATTGAAAGACCATCTAAGGTCCAAGGCCAAGTCGGTAAGAGCATCGGAAGTGGCTGCATCGAGGGGACGATCAGCGATTGTTCGATCAACAATTGTCGAGCTACTCATAAACAAACTCCTCTTATGGCTTATCGGCTCAGGCCGCCTGGGCACTGCGAGCCAGCGTTTCCGAAACAATGGACTGGGCTTCTTCCTCGATCTTTCGTAAATGGTCCTGACCTAGGAAACTCTCGGCATAAATCTTATAGATTTCCTCCGTGCCAGAAGGACGCGCTGCAAACCAGCCATCCTTGGCAATTACTTTGATTCCTCCAATTGGATTGCCGTCTCCCGGAGCGGTGGTCAGGATTTTCTGGATCGGCTGACCAGCAACTTCGGTAGCGTGAATGTCAGACGCCGACAATCTTGCCAGAGCGGCTTTTTGTTCGGATGTAGCAGGAGCATCGATGCGTTCGTAGACTGGATCTCCCAGTTCGCGGGTGAGCTCACGATAAATCTCGCCCGGATCTTTGCCCACGCGCGCCGTAATTTCTGCTGAAAGTAAACAGGGAACGATTCCGTCTTTATCGGTGGTCCATACGCTGCCGTCGCGCCGGAGAAAGGAGGAACCGGCGCTCTCCTCGCCGCCAAAGCCCAAGCGGCCCGCGAGCAATCCTTCGACAAACCACTTAAAACCCACCGGAACTTCATAAAGCCGCCGACCGAGACGAGCGCTGACGCGATCGATCATGCTGCTGCTCACTACGGTCTTGCCGACGGCGACGTCCTCATTCCAGTTCGGCCGGTTCGCGAACAAATAATTGATGCACGTCGAAAGGTAATGATTCGGAGGCAGCAACCCGCTTCCTTTGGTCACGATGCCGTGGCGGTCGTGATCGGTATCGCTGGCAAACGCAATATCGAACTTGTCTTTCAATGCGATGAGCCTCTGCATCGCATAAGGCGAGGAAGGGTCCATGCGAATCTTCCCGTCCCAATCCACGCTCATGAAACGAAATGTGGGATCTACAGATTTGTTGACGATGGTCAGGTCGATACCGTACTGCTCGGCAATGCGCGGCCAATAGTCAATGCCTGCTCCCCCGAGGGGATCCACGCCAAGCTTAATCTTGGAGTCGCGTACCGCGTTCATGTCGACAACACTATTGAGATCGCTGACATAGACGTTCAAAAAGTCGTGTTTGTGCGTTGTGGCTGCTCGCAGCGCTTTGGCAAACTGCGTGCGCTTCACACCGTCGAGGCCGCGCTCGAGAAAATCATTGGCTCTCGATTCAATCCACGAAGTCACGCTCGAATCCGCCGGCCCTCCATGCGGAGGGTCGTATTTAAACCCCCCGTCATCAGGAGGATTATGAGACGGCGTGATTACGATACCGTCGGCAAGTCCTGACTTTCGTGCGCGGTTGTAAAGCAGAATCGCGTGGGAGACGGCTGGGGTCGGGGTGTACGGAGTGCCTTCAGAGATCATTACTTCGATGTTATTTGCCGCAAGCACTTCCAGTGCGCTCGCAAACGCCGGCTCGGACAGAGCATGAGTATCTATCCCAAGGAACAGTGGCCCATCAATTTTCTGGAGTTTGCGGTAATCACAAATCGCCTGAGTGATGGCTAGGATGTGCCACTCGTTGAATGCGACGTCCGTCGCAGATCCGCGATGGCCGGACGTGCCAAAGACAACCCGCTGTCTGGGATCGCTCACGTCGGGCCGCAACTCGTAATAGGCTGTGATTAGCTTCGGGACATTAACAAGTATCGATGGATCGGCCGGCTTCCCGGCGGCAGGGTTAATTGTCACGCATCACCTCGCAGTCATCCGTCAAGAGAATTGCACTTGATCGAGGTTCCAGCCGAAAAACGATTTGGCCCTGCATGGAAGGCTCTTTCCCAGGGTCGAGGAGATCGTCAGGCGCGGTTCGGGAAGTATCGACCGCCAAACGCCAGATCTTCCCGGCCGGCAAGACAGGAATGGAAAAATCAACTGATCTGGTGTCGGCGTTAAAGAGGATAAACAAGTCAGGTTCCGTCTGTCCCAGAATCAGACACGCAAAGGATTTCTGCCGCTGATCCGTCCAGTCGGGAGTGGCGCCGTTTGGCGCGTACCATTTGATGTCTATATCCGCGTAGAAATCTTCTCTTCGTAAGACAGGATGGGCTCGGCGAAAGGCGGTCATTCCCCGAGTGAAGCGGTGGATCTCTTTGTTCTTTTCGAGCAGGCTCCAGTCAAACCAGCTCAACTCGTTATCTTGGCAGTAGGCATTGTTATTGCCGCGCTGGGTTCGGCGAAACTCATCGCCGCCGAGCAACATCGGAACCCCTCGTGAGATAAACAGCGTTAACAGGAAATTCTTGATCAAGCGGATGCGCATGGCCTCGACAGCGGGATCCTGGCTCGGCCCTTCCACTCCGCAATTGTCGCTGTAGTTGGCGTCGCTTCCATCGCGGTTGAACTCGCCGTTTTCGTTGTTGTGTTTCTGTTTGTAGCTCACCAAGTCGTTCAGTGTGAAGCCGTCATGACAAGTGACGAAGTTCAGACTGCTTTCGGGTCCTTTGCCCGAGCGTTGGTACAAGTCCGAGCTTCCACAGATTCGGCTCGCGAATAATCCGATCATGCCCGCGTCGCCAACCCAGAAGCGGCGAACATCATCGCGGAACCGGCCGTTCCATTCCGTCCAGCGCTTGGTGGAGAAATCCCCTACTTGATAGGCACCGCCTGCGTCCCAAGCTTCCGCAATAATTTTTACGTCACGCAAGATGGGATCCTCGGCAATGCCTTCGAGAAGCGGAGCGTCGTGCAGAACATTTCCATGCTCATCTCGGCCCAGGACGGAAGCGAGGTCGAAGCGAAATCCGTCAACATGCATGTGCATGACCCAGTAACGGAGCACGCTCGTGACGAATTCTCTTACGACGGGGTGGTTGGCGTTAAGCGTATTGCCCACGCCTGTAAAATCTTTGTAGTACCGTTTGTTCTCTTGCAACATGTAGAAGATGGAGTTCTCAATGCCGCGCAGGCAGATCGTGGGTCCAAGTTCATCGTTCTCAGCTGTGTGGTTCAAGACAATGTCGAGGATCACTTCAATGCCGGCGCGGTGAAAGGCCTTGACCATCTCCCTAAATTCCACCGTCTGCTGCCAGTGCGATCCTTCGAAACTGTAAGACTGCTTGGGGGCAAAATAGGCGACCGGATTGTAGCCCCAGTAATTCTTGAGCCTCGCTCCCGTGATTGGATTGAGGAGCTGCGATTCATTTTCGTTAAACTCGAGAATCGGCATCAGCTCAATTGCAGTGACTCCCAGGTCCTGAAGATAAGGGATCTTTTCGGTCAGCCCGGCGAAGGTTCCCGGATGCTCTACCTTCGAACTGGTGTGGATCGTGAAGCCGCGAACGTGTGTCTCGTAGATAACCGTGTCGGAGGCGGAATGCTTTGGAGGAGAATCCATCTCCCAGTCAAAATGGTCGCGGGTAAAGATGCATTTCGGTGTGGTGCCCGCGTTGTCGACTGTCGAAATGCTTAAGTCAGTTAGTTTGCTCGAGGAGTCGTAGCCGCGGGCGGCCAGAAAGTCCCAATTCTTGACCCCAGCGATAGCCCTTGCATACGGATCCAGAAGCAGCTTCTGTGGATTGAAACGATGGCCATCTTCGGGTAGATAGGGCCCCTCAATGCGATAACCATAGAACTGGCCCACGGGAACGCCTCGCACCCACACGTGCCAAATGTCACCGGTCCGATGACGCTTTGGATCCAAGTCAATGATCCTGGTCGGAGAAGAATCATCAGGATGTTGGTAGAGCTCGAGGCGAACACAAGTTGCGTGACGGCTGAACAAAACAAAATTGACCCCGTCTCCTTGTTGATGTGTTCCCCCGATCGGAAGTGGATTTCCCGCCTGAATGCCGCTTTCGTCTGATGCTCCGAAGCCTTCCGCCATACTCTGCCCCGTGGTCAATTCAGTCGTTGACATAGACCTTCCATACCCACGACGGCAAAAATCCCGCAGCCTCAGAGCTAGCGCTGTAACACAACATTCATGCTCCAGCCGTTACGCGATCGAGATTTCACCGAGGCGTAGTCGACAATTTCGATTAAGCCAGAACGGTGGAGATGAGTCTATTAGACGATGGTATTGGCCGACATTCGCATAGGCTAATGTTTTGCAGCGACACACCACTGAGTCAAACCCGCCTCTAGCGACACAAGCCTTCCGATACGTTAGTTACTCACTCCTCCGCGGTGCCGCTTGCGTTTAACTACTGACTGCACATGTTGCACTAATTTGGTGCGCGCTCGATGCAGTCTCGACTTTACCCTTCCTACCGGCAACTCCAAAATTCTTGCTGTTTCTTTGGCCGACAACTCTTGCACGCTGCGCAAATGCAAGATCTCAAGATCGAGTGGTCTCAGTTTCTTGAGCCCTTTCTGAAGTAAAGCTCGGCCCTCCTCCGACAAGTACTCCTGCTCGGGGTTCAACCGGGTTTCCACTGGATGAAATCTCGCCCAAACCTCACCTGTTTCAGATACCTCATCAAGCGATGTTTCGTTTTTTCGCCGGCTGAGGCGCAACCGCATGAAGGCCGCGTTCATAGCGATGCGAGTGAGCCACGAGGAGAATCGTGAACGTCCATGGAAAGCATTCAGATTGCGGAAAGCATCGAGAAACGCGGTCTGAACAGCGTCCTCTGCATCTTCTCGATTGCGAAGAATCCGTTGGGTAACACGGAGGAGTGCATCCCAGTGCGGCATGACAAGACACTCAAAAGCTGCCGAGTCACCAGCTCTGGCAGACGCCAACAGGGTTGTCTCTTCACTTGCAATGAATGAAGCTCCGATGGTCGCTGCATCGTTCAGTTCGAAGTTTGTCGCGGCTGACATGGTGTTACCTCTCATTTTCTTGACTCGCCCAATAGCAGGGAGGCTCGCGGTCGTTTGCGAATACAGAAGCGATTAAGCCAGAACCAACGAGAGGAATCTATTGGACGATGGTATGGGTCGATACCTTCGTATGAATTAGCGCGCCGAGGCGATCATCAAGACGTTCTAGCGATAAACGGGGGTAAGGGGTCCCGATGAGCGTCTTCGGCTGCAGGTCAGCAGCGTGCAGGCTTCTGTCGAGTCTTTTATCTCGCGTCAAACCTCGCTGCGATCGGTTCTGTCCGATCACGTTTCTGTCGCGTAGGTATCGATCAAATGACGCACCGCCGGTGCGCCGGAAAGACAGCTGTATATTCGCCCTTCCAACTCACGGTCGCCCTGGGTTTGCCTCTCATGCTGACGCAGATGTTCTGCCCAAGAGTTCACCAAGAATATCTCCAGAAAACGATCCGCGACTTCAGTATCGCGGAAGACTGACCACCGATACGCGCCGTCGCGACGCCGCATCCGACCATATTCATGCATCGCATCCACAAATTCTGCGGTTCGATTCGGAATGACAGCGTATTCGACGGTAACTAGTACCGGTCCCTTCTCAATATCGGCCCCAACTTCCTTGATGACGACCGGCATGCGCCAATGGTTCCAGGGACTCAGATCCGCGGTCGAATTGGGTAGTTTTGCGATAAGGGCAACGGCGGCGGTGGCAATTGTCCCCAGTCCAGCGTAGACAAGCGCGGTTCCAACGCCTGATCGTTGCGCGATGGCACCCCAAGTCGCGGTCCCGAGCGCATAACTCCCCTGATAAACCAGAATGAAGATGGCGAGCACTCGTGCTCTTACCCAATCAGGCGCGAGGTTCTGGACGAGGGCATTGATAAGGGAAATAAAAATGACCCATGCCGCACCGCCGAGCAACATAACGGCGGCCAGCGTGCTCAATCTGTGCAATCCGCTCATCGCCAAAATCACTAGCCCCAAACTCACGACGCCCGTCGAGACTATGGATTCCATCGTCCATCTGTCACGAGCCGACTGCATGACTAAAGCACCGATAATTGCGCCGCCTCCAAAGCAGCCAAGCAAGAGTCCATAGCCAGTCGCATTCTGATTCACGCTCCGAGAAACCGTCGGCAGCAACGCGAAGAGAGCGCTGGAGAAGAACATCACTATGCCTGTTCTGAGCAATACTGTGAGGATTGCGGGAGAGTGCCGGACGTATCGAATTGCCGCGACGGTAGCTCCCGAAAAAGATTCCGGCGGTGCACTCCTCCTGCGGACAGGTCTTTTCCACCTGGCAACAACAAGAATGACACCGAAGAAGGATACGAAATTTGTGATGAAAGCTGTGGCGACACCAGCAACAGATATCAGCGCGCCAGCGAGCGCCGGCCCAACTGCTCGGGCGAGGTTAAATTCAATTCCATTGAGCGCGGAAGCCGCTGCTAGGTCTTCCTTGGGCACCAATTCAGGCAGGATTGCACGCCATGCGGGCGTTTCGAACGCATCTCCGGCCGAGAGCGCAAATGTGAGCACCAACAGTATCCACGGCGACATCACTCCTGCGATGGTCAAGATCGCCAGAATCAACGCGACGCCCATCATCCACGACTCGGTGAAGAGAATCAGCTTGCGGCGGTCGACGATATCGCCAGCGGACCCTGCCGGAAGAGCAAGCAGAAAATATGGCAAGGAAGCTGCCGTCTGTGTCAGCGCAATAAAAATCGGCCCGGCGCCAAGTGAAACCATCAACCATGCAGCACCGACGTTCTGCATGAAAGTGCCGATGTCTGAAATGACGTCTGCGGCTAGCAGATTGCGAAAAACCGTTACTCGAAGCGGTTGCCACAGATTTGGGGAAGCAGTCGGCTTCATTTCTCTCCGCTGTTGTCGCAGTGTCTAAGGGTGCGCGGCTATCCCTTCCGTACAATTGAGGGCGCTTCCGCACTGGCTCGCTTGTTCCACCCGTGGAAACGCGAGAAGTCACCCGCATTCCATGCCTGGCGGAGTCCAGGAGTACTCAGATCCCAGTCCGGCCGGATTTCACTCGTCACGGCGCGCAGATCGTGCCAAAGATCGACGACCGAGGGACGACCCCAGAACCAGTAGCCGTTGTAGATGCTGTAGATCACTAGGCCCGGCTTGAGTACGAGCGTATGCGGGATCATCGGATTGTGCTCAGGGTCGGTGTACTCCTGGATGTCGAGATCCTTCTGAACCGTTCGGTCGGGGTCCGAAAGGAATGTCCACACGGCGCCGACTGATGCACGGAATTCCTGCAGCGTGTGGTGATCATCGGTGGCAATCGTGGCGATCTGAGTGTAGGCCACCGCGATCTTCGGGTAGAACGCGGCGAGCTCCAAATGCTGCTGGTGCTCCTTTGGGCAATAGTGGCCGCGTGCAAGAGTGAGAATTAGCGGATCGTCACCCTGTAGCGCGCTGAGCTTGCACAGTTTACCCGTGTGATCGGGCAGTTCGTAATCCGGGAAAATGCCTCCGGGCACAATATCAGAACGCATGATTCGACTCCTCCCGTTTCTCCAAGTTCGTTTTTATCAAAGATCCAGAGTGACGCCCGCGTTTGGCTGGGAACAGCATACGAGCACGTTGCCGGGGGCGGGCCTCTCCAGCGGCTCGGGGTTATAAGTGATCGATCCGCCAATCAAACCAGTCATGCATGTATGACAGACTCCAGTCCGGCACGACCATCTGACCGGAACGTCGCACGCTTCCGCCAGTTCAAGCAAGCTGGCAAATTTCGGATCCCACGCCGCGGTAATCCCGCTGCGCGCGAATGAAACTGGGGGGCCAGATCCGGGCGGTCCTTGCGGCAGGTGAGGAGTGTGAACAACCTGCGCCAAACCAGGGGTCATAGCCTCGAGGGAACCGAAGATTTCCGTGTGCACATTCTCGGCGAGCACACCCCACTTCCGCAGTCCGTCGCGCATGTCCTGCAAGAATGAAGTGGGGCCACACAGATAGAAGTCACCACCCTGGGGCACGCCAATTCTCTCCAGCAAAGCTGTGTCAATATGCCCATGAGCATCGAAGTCTACCCCGACTCGATCGATTGCACCGGGCCTGCTGTAGACGATGTATCCTCGTCCGCGAGAGAGTTGTTTCAGTAATGAACGCGATTCTTCTGCAAATGGATGGTCGACGCGATTGCGCGCTCCATAGATCCACCAGATCTCTCGTTGCGATCTTTCAGCGGCGAGTGAGTGCAGCATCGACATCACAGGCGTTGCGCCCACTCCAGCGCTCAGAAGAACCACAGGACTCTGGCTGGGACGCAGAGTAAAGCTTCCGCGCGGCGCACTCACATCCAATAGATCGCCCTCTCGCGCACGGTTGCACAGAAATGAACTTCCAATCCCATTCAACTCGCTCTTGACGCTGATACGGATATGGTCGGCTGCCGGTAGATCAGACAGCGAATAGCTGCGAAGAACCGGCGGTTTGTCCGGATCGAGATGCAAGCGCAAAACTACAAATTGGCCTGCCTGGAAGACAGGAAGAGGTTGCCCATCGACCGGCGCCAGAACGAACGAAGTCACGTTATCGCTTTCCTTATGGATACTCGCGACTCGCATCTGTCGAAATCCGAGCCACGCTGGTGCTTGTTCCTCAGTTGCGAGTCCTGGATTCCCCACGCCGGTTTTGGAACTCAGGTCTTGTCGGAGCATTGCCTGGAACGAACTCTGCCAGCCCCTGCTGAGCGCAGGAATCCGCAGCGCGCGTTGCAGTTGCTCGCTGGAATGTCCCGGCAAATACAGGAGGGCGTCAACGTCGGCCACACTGATTCGCTCTGGACCGTCAGCAATTTTTACGATCTCATCGCCTGCACCAACTTCTCCTTCCTGTAATACCCGAAAGTAGAATCCTGGCCTGTGATGTGCTACGAGTAGGGCTGGCATCCGAGGTTCATTCATACGAATACCGACGCGGTAGCACGTCACTCGTGGCTGTGTTATTTCAAATTCAGCAGCACCGATGCGGTATCGATCGCCGATGCACACCTCGTTATCAGGAAGGCCCTCGACGGTGAAGTTTTCTCCGAACTGGCCGAAAGTAAAATCGTTCCGGCCTAAGAAGCGCTCCCAGTAATGATAAGAATCCATCTGGTAGACGAATACGGCGCGGTTCTCCCCTCCGTGACCGGCGAGATCGGCTTGCGCATCACCATCGATATCGAGTTTGCGCACCATTCGCCGTCCCGTTACCGAAGATTTCCAGACTGACGTTCGGACCGTTTGGCCGTCCCACTTCACGTCGCGCGGAAGGCCGACATTTACCGAAAGCAATCGGGGCATGCATACCTCGTCAAAGTCCAGTGTGTGCTTAGGATCCTTTTATTTCGGTGCAGCGGGCGGCTTAAGCATTCCGGTTATGACCATCAAGCTTTTGTCGAGCAACAAGTTGCTAACTTGCCGGCGAGCCAGTAATCGACACTGAACTTTCCCGGACCAGAGCAGATCAGCCAGATAAAGAAGAGCACGTACAGGACTTCCGGAAGGTAGAGGAAATCGTCGAGCCAGTTAAGAGGCGAAAGTCCTTTAGGCATGGCGGAAAGCTTGGTGGTCAGGATAGCGACAAGCATATCGACCAATAAAGCCACGCAGGCCAGGCTCGAAAGAAGCCCCACGGTCAGCAAGCATCCGCCAACGAACTCGATACCCGACACGAAATAAGTCATCAGGTTGGGAAACGGGACTTTGGCCCCAACCAGCGTTTCGTACATAGTTTGCCTGCTGCTGGCGACAAACAATTTGTTTGCCCCGGAGATAGCGAAGAACATCCCGAGCGAAACGCGCACCAGCAGGGTGGCATATTGTTCTAAATCACTGCTACCCAGCAGCGCAAACTGGACCAACCGTTTCCAATCCACCTCTCTTGTCCCTCCAACCGCGAATGGCGGTGTCGTAGCGAATTCTCGCGCCTCGAAGTTACGTTTCCATCCGTTCGACCCACTGAGCACGGAATGCAGGAGCTACGAATGGATCCGCAAAGTACTGCGTTTCCCGCGCAACCTTGTCGCCCCTGAACTCCATGATGCTCACTGTGTGGGACGGCTTGCCGTCATATGTCAAGATGAGTTCGGTAACCCAAAGATCGCCGCCGCCAATGATTCGTCGGACAGTAAACCGTTTTTTGCTCGGCTGACTCGCTCGCTGGCACTGTATGTTGTGTCGACCGCGGGTTCGCTCGCCTGACTGCGGGTACTCCAGCACCGCGTCCTCGTGATAAATGAAGTGCTCCGTTTCAAAATCGCTAGCATCGGACGCCGCCCAATGCTGATCCAGCGCCGCACGGATCTCTTGATCTCGCGCTCCAGAATACTGGTCCTTGTTTTGCTGATCGTTCACCTTGGGCCTTCAATTTGACAAAAAGTTAAATGCTTTAGCGGAATCCGATTGTATGACCGTAAAGTCGCGCGGGTTCTTCGATCACCCCAGAGTCTACCAACGACGAGCCGGAGCGGCACCATCCACGTAGAGAATCTCCCCGCTTACATGACCTGCCTGTACCAGGTAAAGAACGGCATCGACAACATCGTTCACCGTCGCCTTTTTCATCGTTGGCTGCAACGTCGATTCGTTGGGATCATTCCGATGCATCTGTGTATCTACAACGCCGGGGGCTACAGCATTAAAGCGGATGCCGTCTTTTGCATACTCGACTGCGAGATTCTGGGTTGCTGAATTCAGTCCACCCTTCGTAATCATCGAAACGGAGCCATTTACGCCGGCGATTGGCCGATCAGCAAGTGCCGCAGTGATGGTCACAACGCATCCCGATTTCTGTTTCAACATTTCTTTCACAGTGCGCTGAGTGATGTAGAAGAATCCGAGCAGATTCGTGGAGAAAAGGGCGTTGACGTCCTCGGCAGTGAAATCAGTGAAAGGCTTGTTGAGGAAAATGCCGGCGTTGTTCACCAAAACATCGACGGTTCCGAAGTTGTTGATTGCTGCCTCAACAGCATTGGCAGCAGTTTGGTCCTTGCCAATATCGCCATCGTGGAGAACCAGGCTGGCAGAGGTGGTCAACGTTCGATTGGCGTCACGAGAGGTTGCGACGACGTTATAACCCCCTTTCAGAAAACCTTCGACTAAACCCGAGCCAATACCGCCCGATGCCCCGGTTATGATTGCTGTTTTCTTGCCCGACATAAATAACCTTTCGTTTTCAATCTTGGCACCCCAACAGGCAGCCGTGCTGGTTCCTGTTGTGAGGAGTCCGATTGAATCCAGTCGACGCGAGTCATCAGAACAGAAGCCTCGGGGATGAACAATTGGACGATGGTATCAACGATACTTTGGTATCGGCTTTCCCGGTAACGAGCGCTTGCAACATTGCTTCAGATTGCAGACTGAACCCGTCAGCACTTTGCGGATGGCCTGAAAAATACCGCTAATCTGCGTGAGTTTGGGCTTCTGTTGGCGATATCGGATAGAAATAACGGTTGCAGTGGTATGCCCCCAAAGGCAAATGTGTAAATCTTTGATAGAATTTCTCTAATTAGTGGGGGCGTCCTCCGTCAATCATAGGCAAGAATGGGGTTGACCCATGTCGGATGTTACGCCCATCGTGTTCGTCGTCGACGACGACGTCTCCGTGCGCGAATCGCTGGAAATGCTGATCCGCTGTGAAGGCTGGCAACCGGAGACATTCGCGTCCGCCCAAGAATTCCTCGACTACCCACGAGTTCTTATTCCGAACTGCCTCGTACTTGATGTTTCTCTTCCAGGTCTTAACGGGCTAGATCTCCAAGGGCGGGTCGCTGGTGAACGGACGGATATGCCAATTATCTTCATCACGGGCCACGGCGATGTGCCCATTACAGTCCAAGCGATGAAGGCGGGGGCTGTCGAGTTCTTGACCAAGCCTTTCAATGATGATGTGCTGTTGACCGCTATCCGAGCGGCGCTCGAACGAAGCCGAGTAGCTCTTAGCCTGGAAGCGGAGATGCGGGTACTCCGGGACCGGTACTCGTCACTATCGCAGCGAGAACGGCAAGTTATGTTGTTGGTGGTCTCCGGCCTGTTGAATAAACAAGTCGCTGGGGAGCTCGGTATCAGCGAGATCACGGTGAAGGCACACCGGGGCAAGGTGATGCAGAAGATGAAGGCCGACTCTCTTGCCGACCTGGTGAAAATGGCCGCGAGACTCCGCCCCGTGCCAGCAGCGATTACCGCGGCGTAACGGCCATCTTCATCGTAGTTATTCCTGAAGTTGCGGAATTCGCAGACGCCGTCCTTCCAGCATTTTGCCGGAGTGGCGGCGAGATGGCCCTGAAACCGGACGGACAAGATAAACCCAGCGAAGCCTGGAAGTATAGAAACCTGCAGTGCGGTCGACCCTTATCGGAGGAGAACAGCATGAAGAAGACCACAGCACCAATTTCCCTTGCTGGTTCCCAGCTCGGCGACGTACGTCACGTCTGCGCATTTTTCAATAGCGACGACGAAGAGTATCGCGTGCTGCTTCCGTTCATCAGGGACGGGTTCGAGTGTGGCGACAAAGCTGTTCACGTAGTGAATCCGGATCAACGTCGGGACCATCTGCAACGGTTGGCCGCAGTCGGAATCGACCCAGCAGCGGCCGAGCAGAATGGACAACTAGAGGTTCGGATCAACACCGAAGCTTACATTCGGGACGGTCGTTTTGATCAGGATCGAATGCTGGCGGCGTTCGAGCAGATGGCTAGCGGCAATGCCAAGGGAGGGTTTCCGCTGAGTCGCATTTGCTGCCGGATGGACTGGGCAATTGAAGATCGATCCTACATTGACGATCTCGTTGAATTCGAATCCCGCGTCAATGATGTGTGGCGCAGTCACGACGACGCGGTGATCTGCACTTACCAACTCGGCAAATTTGGAGGCGATACGGTGATCGACATCATGCGGACGCATCCGATGATCATCATCGGTGGTCTCCTGCACCGGAATCCGTTCTACGTGCCTCCCGAAGAATTCCTGCGCGAGGTCCGCCAACGCCGGGCCATACGGCCTTCCTTGTCCTCCACGGCTGCCTGATATGGAAGTCCAACACGAACTTGCTTCCGGCGACGTCAGGCACCTTCAACGGTGCATTAACGATCTTGTTAGCCTGCTTGCTCTTCCTGCCATCTGGAGTGGTGGTGATCCATCCCAGGTTCTCCACACCCTGCTCGATGCGCTCATGCGCATGCTGCGTTTGGACCTAGCCTCTGTGCGGCTGACATATCCAGTGGGCGAGCCGCCTATTGAGATCGTCCGGTTCGCCGAGCTGCGAAGACCGATGCCTTCGGCGCATGAGATCTGCGAAGCGCTTAGCCAGTGTTTCAAAAACGACTCACGGAAATGGCCCCCAGTGCTTCGGAACCTTATGGGCGAGGGAGACGTTTCGATCGTGCCTCTGCCACTGGGGTTACAAGGCGAACTCGGTGTGATCGTGGTAGCGGCTGAACGGACGGATTTTCCACGGCAGACGGAGGCGCTTCTTCTCAGCGTAGCGGCGAATCAGGCGTCGATCGGGCTACAAGAGGCACGGCTCTTGAGCCATCAGAAGCGGGTTGCCAGCGAGCTTGATCAGCAAGTTGCGCAGCGAACCGCTCAGCTTGCCGCAGCCGAGGAACGGTGGCGCTCTGTCTACGAGAACTCAGCCATCGGCGTTGCGCTTGCTGACCTGAACGGCCGCTTTCTTGCTGCGAATCCCGTGTATGAAAAAATGTTGGGTTACACCGAAGAGGAATTGCGCAACCTCTCTTTTTTCGAAGTCACAAATGAAGAGGATCGCGAACCGACCCAGATACTGATCGGGGAGCTGTTGGCGGGAAAGCGCCAGCAGTTTCAGATTGAGGAGCAATATCGGCGGAAGAACGGCAGCCTCATGTGGGTTCGCAACAATGTTTCTATGGTGCCGGGAACAGAGCGAGTGCCGCGATTCCTTATGGCTCTCTCCGAAGACGTTACGGAACGCAAACAGGCGGAAGAGAACTTGCGGCGAAGTGAGGCTTTTCTCGCCGAAGGCCAGCACCTCGCTCGAGTCGGAAGCTTTTCCTGGCGAGTGGAAACTGACGAAATTACTTGGTCAGAACAGCTCTACCGTATCTTCGAGTTTGATGAGGACACGCCTCAGACTCTTGAGCGAATTTTTTCTCGAGTCCACCCCGACGATATGCAGTTGCTGCATGAAATGGTGGAACGGGCTAGGCGTGACGGCAGCGACATTGATTACGGGCACCGCCTGCTCATGCCGAACCACTCGGTCAAGTACGTAAACATGGTTGCTCATGCGACCCGCGACAGAGATGGTCGGCTGGAGTATATCGGGGCGGTGCAGGATGTGACGCAGCGCCAACTCTCGGAAGAGGCGCTGAGCAAGGCTCGATCGGAGCTCGCACACGTAGCGCGGATCACGAGTCTTGGAGTTTTGACGGCGTCGATCGCGCATGAGGTCAACCAGCCCCTGTCGGGAATCATCACCAACGCCGGTACCTGTCTGCGGATGCTGGCCGCCGATCCTCCCAACGTGGACGGCGCCCGCGAGACCGCCCGGCGCACGATTCGCGATGGCAACCGTGCTTCTGAGGTGATCACGCGATTGCGCGCACTCTATGGCAGAAAGGACGCCACGATCGAATCGGTGGACTTGAACGAAGCTACGCGAGAAGTGCTTGCGCTGTCCTTGAGCGAACTTCAAAGAAATCGCATTCTCGTGCAGCAGGAACTTGCCGACGGCCTGCCTCTTGTCGCAGGCAATCGCGTGCAGTTGCAGCAGGTCATCTTGAACCTGCTACGGAATGCTTCCGACGCAATGAGTGCGGTTGACGATCGTCCGCGGCAGCTGCTGATCAGAACCGATGGAGATGAAGACGATCATGTGCGTCTAATAGTGAAGGACGCGGGCGTCGGATTTGCTCCACAGGCTGCGGACCGACTCTTCGAGTCGTTCTACACCACGAAGAATGACGGTATGGGAATCGGACTCTCTGTCAGCCGGTCCATCATCGAGAGTCATCATGGTCGACTGTGGGCAACGCCGAACAGCGGTCCGGGGGCAACGTTTTCATTCTCTATTCCTCGCGCATCCGAGGGTGCGACAGACGCCGAAAGCAATCGCGACATTCGGACTCCTGACGTGACGGATGCGGCGTGACGCGTCGATCGGGATCGCTCGGCAACAACTGAATTCGGCCGTAAACCCAATACTAAGGTCCAATGGACGCTCTCCCACACGAGGCGCATGCTTACGACATGGAACTGCGCCAGGAAAGGCGTCCTGCGGAACGTCCATTGGTGTCAGTCGTTGATGATGATCAGTCTGTGCGCGAATCGCTGCCCGACCTCCTTTGCGAGTTTGGCTTCGCAGCCCGTGTATTCTCATCCGCGGAAGAGTTGCTTGCCTCCGACTGCGTCGAGCAGACCCGTTGCCTGATCCTCGACGTTGCCATGCCGGGGATGAGTGGCCCCAACCTTCAGCGGGAATTAAAGCTCCGCGGGCAGGAGATCCCGATCATCTTTATCACTGGCAGCACAGATAAGACCGTTCGCCCGCGACTGCTCGAGCAGGGTGCGGTTGAGTGCCTGTTCAAGCCATTCAGCGATACGGCTCTACTTGAGGCCGTTAATTCGGCACTTCGCCCGAAGTCAGATAGAAATGGGACGTCGTGAATTCCTGGCATCTCCAGAACTGGAGCTCGGCTCGACCACGTTGGTAGAGACCTTGTCGGCTTGCAGAGGTTCATCGTTGACCACGACAGTGTTCGACGACTAAAAGCTCGTCAGCGTCTCCCCTCGATGTGGATCTTGCCATCTTGGGCTGCCTCTTCGGGAGTCTTGCCGTCCTGACGCGCGACAATGTAAGCGGCGTACCAGCCCGACCAGTGGTGCTTCGGAGCGGTAGGTTCGTATTCGCCGTGGTGCTTCTCAGCCTCTTGCAAGAGCTCGGTCAAGGTCGCGACATCCAAATTGCTGAGACCTCGGCCAGGCAGCCGCGTGGTGACTTCCTGAAACAGCCATCCGTTGCCGTCGGGATCACGAAACGTGGCGAACGAGTTGTAGGTGGCATGTTCGGGCGCTGGCCCGCTGATGCGACCGCTGCTGACGATCTGGAACTGAGCGCCTGGCGTTCCGGGGTGGAACACCTCACTCACCTCAATACCGCGTTCGACAAGATCTTTGCGCGCAGCCGCAACATCGGAGACGATCAGATAGAGGCCCTGGGCCGAGCCTGGCGCAGCGGATGTCATCTTTGCGCCAAATTGAACCGAGCACCCGGAACCGGGAGGCGTGAACTGGACAACCCGGAAACCATTATCAAACGGGAAGTCGGCGTCGAGCCGCCACCCCAGCTTGGTATAGAACGCTTTCGAGCGGTCAACATCCGCGACCGGAATGACGACCACCTCGAACTTCATATCTACTCTCTCCGGGATGGGGGCGCTAATCGCGTCACTGCTCGGGATTGCACGCAGAGTTGCCATATTTTCTCCTTAGATTCTTCATTCAACAATTGCGGCCATATTCTTGACTCCGATTAAGCCAGAATCGCAATAACGAAATCTATTGGACGAACGTATCGACCAATACCAAAATATCGATTGGACCTATGGCGCAGAGTGGTATGTACCTTAATCCACGGGGCCCGAGACCAAGGCGTCGCCAATACTATCGTCCAATTGATTCGCCGGAGCATCTGCGGTGTAATCGCCTCATCTTTCTCGTTTCGCGCCACACTTTCGTGAAAGAGGGCAACATGGATCACAATGAGGTAGCCCGGAAATTTGGCCTTTTGATGCTTATAGAGGCTGACCACGCCCACGAGGTGGCGACCGAACTTGAAGCTCTGGTTTCGCCCCTCCCAGTGAGAAGTCTCGAGTTTGCACAGTTCCAGGTAAAAGCCAGTCACAAACAAGCCAAGGACTTTCGCGAGCTAGCGCAGAAAGTCAAAGAAAGCTAGGGCCCTGCCCTCAAGCCAAGTATCTAAAGAAAGGGTGGCAATAACATGCCGGAAGCAACTTGGAAACCTCACGAGAAACACGGACGGCTTACGATGCAGAGCGACTTACCCGACAGCGTCTACGCATTTCCGAAGCAGCGCAAAGAACCACTGACCGACGCAGAACATGTGCGTAACGCGGTCGCGCGGTTCGATCAAGTCATCGACGTCTCCGATGATGATCGTGCTTTGGCGTTTGCGAACATCGAGAAAGCGGCAAAGCACTACGACGTCAACCTCGCGGAAACGTCATGGCACGACCTGGGCATTCATCCTCAAAAGAATAGAAAAGAGGCTGCTGCCAAAGGCGTCGTGACGCGCGAACGCCGAGTGCAGAGTTAAGAGTCCACTGGTCCGAGAGTCGGCCACAGGATGAATGTTGGTGAGAGTTATGCCCAAAAGTAAATCCATTCGATCCGGTTGGCGATGCGATAATTGCGGCGAACTTGTGCCAGATCTGCAGGCAGGCTGGGTGGAGTGGCTTGCGGCAGAGGACACCAAGGGAAAACCAAAAGTAAGCGGTTTGCGGTTAGTGCACCGTCGCAACACCAGCCCAAGATGTCGAGAGCCATACGGATGTCAGTACAATCCGCAACACGAATTCAGAAAGAACCGTGGCATCGTAGAGGGACTAGCTCTTGACCGGTTCGCGGGTCCGGACGGCCTTATGTTACTGCTTTCGATGATTGCTGAACGTGAACTTCCAGTGCAAGAACTGATCGAACTCGCCAAGCGAGTGCAGATCCCGGGCTACGAAGCAGTGTACGAACTGGTTCACGATGCCGTTAGCGAAGGAGTGATAGCGCCTTCTATCTCGTCAGGCTTTTACTTGCAGTGTGAGATCTGGGATGTGCTGAAGTGGGCGAAATACCGAACTGCAGCGAAGGCGAGCCACATTGATCGCAAGAATCGGTACGCCGTTTCTCACTAAATTATTTCGCCATGCCGGTCCAGGCGACTTTCAGCTTCGACCTTTGGGAGTCCATCGCGCCGGCGCCAATTCTACTTTCGCCCATCCAAGTTTTATTATCGACTGTTGCGCACCGTAGAAGGAGATGAAATATGAAAGCAGTCGTTGTCCATCAATATGGCGGGCCTGAAGTACTCAAGTTCGAGGAATACCCCGACCCTGTTCCGGGTCCGGGCGAGGTGCTGGTGCGGGTCGCCGCCGCGAGCGTGAATCCGATCGATTACAAGCGGCGTGCTGGATTAACGAAGGATTTTTATCCCCTCAAGTTCCCGGGTCTCATAGGAGTCGATATGGCGGGGACTGTGGTGAAGGTTGGGTTGGGAGTGGAAGATTTTTCCGTTGGCGACCAGGTGTTTGCTATGGCGGACAATACTTACGCTGAGCTCTGTGTTGTGAAAGCCGCGATTCTGGCGAAAGTTCCCAAGGGGCTCGATTTAATCCAAGCGGCGGCGCTGCCGCTGGTCACGACCACCGGCAACCAACTCCTTTCGGCTACGGGAATCAGAGCGGGCCAGACGGTTCTCGTCATAGGTGCTGCTGGAAATGTCGGACGTTCGGCAGTATTCACCGCGAAGCAACGGGGAGCAGTCGTGATTGCGGGGGTGCTGAAGAGCCAGATGGATCAATCGAAGACCATCGGCGCGGATCAGATGGTCGCAACCGACGACGACAGCGCAATTGCGAATCTTCTGCCGCTGGATGCGGTCGCAGATACGGTCGGCGGAAGAACCGCCGAGAAACTGATCGCCAAGGTCAAGCCGGGAGGAATGTTTGCCACCGTTCTCGAGGCACCACAGAACGCCGCGAAATATCCGTCAGTGAAGGTCGTGCACGTGTTCTCGAAATTCGACAGGAAAACACTCGAATTCATGGCTGAAGCTGTGCGAGATGGCAAGCTCGTAATTCCGATTAGCCAGAAACTGCCACTCAGTGAAGCGGCGGAGGCTCAAGCAGCCGCAGAAAAGGGTGGTGTCGGGAAGATCTTGCTGGTGGCGTAATATTATTTTTGCGAACAGAGGACACGAAAGGAAAAATGTGAAATGAAAAAGGCTCTGCGCGGAATTAACCTGGCTTCGAAACCAAGTGGCGATGGGTGTGTGGAATGCCTGGCGTCGCCGAAAGGTTGGTGGTTTCATCTCCGTCGATGTGCGGAGTGTGGGCATATCGGGTGTTGTGACAGTTCTCCGAGTCAGCATGCATCAAAGCATGCGGCGGCAACAGGGCATCCGATCATCGCGAGCTTCGAGCCGGGTGAGGATTGGTTCTACGATTACGAGAAGCAGGGGATGATCAAAGGTGTGGAATTGCTTCCGCCGCACGCGCATCCCGAAAGTCAGCCCGCACCCGGACCCGCAGGCAAAGTTCCAGCCAACTGGGAATCACTCCTGAACTAGCTCCCCGTAATAGAGTAGCCAGCAGATGAAAAGCTTCCTTTAGTCCCTAGGCGTTTTCGGCCGCAAGATCGCAAAACTTCATTTAGCAGATCGCAAAAACCTCGCCTGTCTTTTTCACTTTCCGATTACCATCCTCAAAGTTTCTTTACAAAGTTATTCGAGGACGCCGGCACAAAAATACAACCGATACCATCGTCTAATTGTTCAACGCCCATCCTTCTGTTTTGATGACGTCAGGCTGAAGGTTCAATCACAATCTGCATTTCGGAATTGGGAAATGAACCTGGCAGTAGCCGACTCTGGTGGAAATTTAGTTTCATTCCAACGAATGGACGGCGGGATGCTCGCCTCCACAGTAATTAACAAACTTCCGGCGAGAATCAAATGATACCGATCTCTCGAAAGCGTAGGGTACGCCGCGACGGTGCGGGACGAAACCTCGCACTCTTGCGGGTCGATCACAAACATAGGGCGTAGTTTAGGACTTAAATGACTGGAGTACGCCAAACAAACCTGAACTAATGCGAATCGAATCGCGAATATAAGAATAAGGAGACGAACTATGAGTAACACTCCGAGACAGGACCAAAACTCGGTCGTTGCAGTTTTCAGCCAACACTCGGCAGCAGAAAATGCCATCAAGCAATTGAAGAGTGGCGGGTTTGACATCAAGAAGCTGGCTGTCGTCGGCCGCGACTATCAAACAGAATCGGATGTCGTCGGTTTCTATAACACAGGCGACCGAATGAAATACTGGGGCAAATGGGGCGCATTTTGGGGCGGCCTCTGGGGCTTGCTCACCGGTGCGGCGTTCTTAATCATCCCGGGCGTCGGACCCATTGTTGCTGCCGGCTCTGTTGTCGACTGGATCATCGCGGGACTGGAGGGAGCAGTCGTCGTGGGTGGGCTCAGTGCCCTGGGTGCAGGGCTTTACAGCCTCGGCATTCCGAAAAACAGCGTCGTACAATACGAGACGTCGATCAAAGCCGGCAAGTTCGTTCTCGTCGCACATGGAACCGCCGAGGAAGTAGCGAAAGCCCACGACATGTTGAAGTCTTCGGGCGCGGATCAGATCGACAGCTACGAGCCCTCGACTCAAGTGGCGCGCGTGGCGTGAGCCTACTGCGGTCATCAGGGATTCGGTAGAATTCACTCCCCGACCTACCACGGTGGCCTTGCTAGAAAAAGGCCACCGTGGTTCAACAACTTCAGCCTAGTGGAAGCATATGGGGCTTGTACGAACCCTGATTGATCGCGCCCAGAATCACTCTGAACCGTCACTTCCGCTGGGGTTGAGAGAGCTTTACGATGGGGATCTGCATTTCCCAGAGTCATTCGCTGAGCGGCCCTTTGTCATCGCGAATTTCGTTTCCACTCTTGATGGGGTCGTCAGCTACGAGATTAAGGGTCAGGCTGGTGGCTCGACCATAAGCGGTTCCGACCCTGCGGACGGCTTCATCATGGGCCTGCTGCGAGCTTCTGCCGATGCAATTATCGTCGGAGCCGGTACTGTCCACGACGCGAGCCCAGAAAGTCTTTGGATTCCTGAATACACCTACCCCGGTGCCAAGCAGTTGTTCAAGGAGTACCGGATAAACGTACTGCATCAACCCGAATACCCACTTCTAGTCGTCGTCAGCGGCAGTGGCAGGTTGGAGCTGGAGCGAGCAATTTTCCGAACGCCGGGACTGCGCACAGCCGTGATCACCACCTTGGCCGGTAGGGATGCACTTGAAAGGGCGGGCGCAACTAAGCTGTCCTCGATTCAGATTCATGCTCAGGATGCGAAAGGTGGAACCATCGCTCCGATGGCCATGCTGCGATTGCTTTACGCGCAGCTTGGGGTTCGAAGGCTCCTTCACGAAGGCGGGCCCGCACTTTTCGGACAATTCTTAGCGGCGGAAGCTGTCGACGAATTCTTTCTGACGCTGTCGCCGCAAATCGCCGGCCGCAAGGGCGACACAATTCGACCTGGGCTTGTGCAAGGGATGGAGTTCTTACCGGACTGTGCTCCTTGGTTTCATCTACTCAGCATCAAGCAAAGGTCTGAGCATCTGTACTTGCGCTACCAGCGTGGCGGAGGCCACTCGCCGGTGGCGTAGACCAAGACTCTCGCTTCAGGAAGGCGCCATAAATCAAAAACTCAACACCAGCGCCCGCACCCGTAGCCCAGGCTCTCATGCAGCAACCCGCCGAATTGGTCCTCCTCGTGCGACTTCAGCGCATGTAGCTGCACATTGACGGCATGCTTGAGCACACTTCCTCATCGTTTCGCCATCGGATTTGCCGCACTCTGTCGCGCAGGCTGTGCATAGCTCGGAACAGATACCGCACACCCGGTCAGCGAACGCAGAGCTGCCCGTAAGCAGGATTACGCAGGTTCGGCACAATTCGAGGCACTCGTTACAAAGCCGGATACAGTCCCTCATCATGATCGGATCCTGGTCCAGGGACTCAGCGCGGCATTGAGCGCACCAGCGTGAGCACTGCAAACATTCCTCTATACATCGCTCAACTGTTTGATTTGAAATCGTCATCTTATCCTCCATTCTTTATCAAACTCTTGTGTGTTCTTCGCGTCTCAACCACGCGCCCCGCCAGTGGCAACGGGACGTGTTTACAAGCAAGAATGACCATGCTGATGGCCTAGCGCGCGATTTGGCCCAGGTAGTATCCGAGCCGATTTTCGACATCGCCCGGCTTGTGGAAGCCACGCGCGATCAGCGCCTTGATCCCCTCCTGGGCTGCGGGTCGCCCGAGCGAAGCGATGCACGCATCCCACCCGGCGCCAAGTTCGACGTCCGGCGGCAGGCTGGTGTTGACGAGGCGCTTGGTCTGAGCCATCGCCCATTTATCGAACTTGGCGATCCGTGTCGCGAGCGCCTCTACGAATGCATCTAGATCGGCATCGGGTAGCGCACGATTAATGTAGCCGTAGGCCTCGGCCTGGTCAGCTCTGATGTCTTCCGAGCTCAAGAGCACTTCGAGGGCGCGATTTCGCCCGATGAGTCTTGGAAGCCGAGCCATGGGACCGCCGCCAGCGACCATCCCGACCCCCACCTCCCATTGCGAGATGATGGCCTTCTCGCGGCTGGCAAAACTCATGTCGCAGGCCAGCGTGATCTCGCTTCCGTTGCCGGTCGCACGTCCGCGGATGAGCGCGATGGAGGCGACTGGCAAGCGGGTCAGACGCACGAGAAAGTCCGGCCATGGCGGCAAGCCTGTGGGACCCGCCGGCATTCCGGTCAAGTCCTCAAGCCTGGCCTCGAAATCGGAGTGATTTAGAAAGTAGTCGTCAACCGCGCTGTCGAATACCACGACTCTGACCTGCTCGTCGGCTTCGAGGGCGTCGATGACTTCCTGGAACTCCCGGACCATTTCCGGGCCCATGACGTTAATCGGCGGGTTGTCGATTGTGACACGCCAGTAGGCAGGCGACCGCCGGGTCACGCGAATCTGTGCGTGCTTCGCAGGTGTGTTCATCGGTGTGAGTTTCGTAGGTACATTCATAGTTGCCATGGATTTTTCCTCCATACTCATTACTGTCGAAACTGGTTGAGTAAAGACCAAACGGCCATCGGTCGTCCGTAGTTCATTTGGCGTAGCAATTGCACGACACGCCAGCGATAATCTCAAGAACTTGGAGCTTCGATCCGAAATCGTCACTCGGGTGACACTCGCCACCTGCCCGCACAAACCTGTCACCATTCAGCCAGAACAAAATGGGCCGCGCAATTGGACGATGGTATCGCTCATGCTTCCGTATCGACTGCAGTGTCCGCCTGAGGCATGCGGCTCTCCTCCATCCACCTAGCCCTGAAAATCGATGAAAGCGAAGGAAACTTCGTCTCGCAAGCTTGATACGAAGGTACCGTCGATACCATGGTCCAATTGCGTTGCTCCCCTCACCTCTGGCTTAATCACAATCGTTCGAGACGCACGTTGATCGGCCTTAGAAAACTTTCTTGGCGAAGGGAAACACACCATGTCTGAACTTCTGACGAAATCTGTGGCGAAAGAACAACAAGAACAGAAGATGGAAACACGCACCGCGGTGGAACGTATCGCCGACCTTACCATCGTAACGACAGCAGTGACAGCGCTCGCCCTTCTCGTCGCCACCGCGCTTTACGCGCAAGGCCAAAACAACGACAAGTACTCGCTGAAATCGCCGAGCGGAATCGCGTTCTCCGACTTCAAAGGATACGAGGACTGGGCTGACGTCTCTTCCGCCCGGACCGACGAAATACTCAAGGTAATCGTCGCCAATCCCACGATGATCAAGGCGTTCAAGGCCGGCGTTCCGGGCAACGGCCAGTCTTTCCCCGATGGCTCTATGATCGTGAAGCTTCAGTGGAAGCACAAGAAGAGCACTGAGGCTCCCTTCGTTGTGGAAGTGCCAGACGTCTTTTCCCAGGCCTTCGTTATGGAAAAGGACAGCAAGAGATTCCCGAAGAGCGGCGGTTGGGGATACGCGGTGTTCAACTACGACGCCGCATCGGACAAGTTCTCGCCCGATCCCAAAAGTTTTTCGGACTGCGGGTACGCGTGCCATACGCCGGTGAAGGCGAAGGACTACATCTTCCACCCGTACCAGAAGCGTTGAACTGCGCGTGCACTGAGGTGCAATACTCCGGGCATCGGCGCCGTGTGTATTTCTTGGTGAGGTCTTTCTTAGGGTAAAAGAGGGAACGCGACGGAAAGCTTGGCAGGCTCCGCCCGCATATTTTCGTGAAGTTTTGCTACCAATCGAATGGCAAGAGGGTTTGTAAGTGGTGGCCAGGGACGGAGTTGAACCGCCGACGCCAGCCTTTTCAGGGCTGCGCTCTACCACCTGAGCTACCTGGCCACGTTCCGAAACCCGCTGCCTGCGGGCTGCGAGGATGTTCCGCTCCAGCTTTTTTGTGGCGGGATCAACGACGAACCCTACAGAAGCGTGCGGGACGATTGATTATAGCAACCGTCCCGATTTCCCTCAACGCTACTCCGTGTCCGCTAAAGATTCGCACGCAATCAGAAAAAAGAGCCAGGCTGAAACCATGCTCTCTGATTGATTCATCCGTTCAAATCCGCGCGAAACCGCCGCAGAAAACTTAACCCGCGAAGCCTTTTACAAACTCCACCAGACTTCGCAGCGCGATTCCCGACGGACCCTTCGCGATCCACGGCTTCTGATCTTCCATCCACGCCGTGCCTGCAATGTCGAGATGAATCCACGGTGTCTCTTCCGCAAACTCTTTCAGGAACATCGCAGCGGTGATGGCGCCGCCCCAGCGTCCGCCAGTATTCATGATGTCGGCAATCGATGACCGGATCTGCTCTTTGTATTCGTCGTCGAGCGGCAGTCGCCACATTTTTTCACCCGCTGAGGCGTTCGCATTGTGGATGCGGTTGTACATGTCGTCATCGTTGGTAAAAATGCCGGCGTTGTTGTAACCGAGCGCAACCACAACCGCACCCGTCAGCGTTGCCGCGTCGACGAGATGCGTGCATCCAAGTTGCTTCGCGTAGTGCAACCCGTCGGCCAGTACAAGCCGGCCCTCGGCATCGGTATTAATGATCTCGATCGATTTGCCCGACATCGCGATCTGCACATCGCCCGGCTTCTGCGCTTTACCGGACGGCATATTTTCCGTCGCGCACACGATCCCGATCACTTTCACCTTCGGCTTCAGCAACGCAATCGCCCGCATTGCGCCGATCATCGTCGCGCCGCCGGCCATGTCATATTTCATCTTTTCCATGCCGTCTGCCGGCTTGATCGAGATGCCGCCCGTGTCGAACGTAATTCCTTTTCCCACCAGCCCCAACACGGGCTTTTCGGGTGCCCCAGCGGGTTCGTACTTCATCACGATCAGAGCGGGGGGTTCGTCCGAACCTTGGGCCACGCTCCAGAACGCGCCCATCTTCATCTCTTTAATTTTGTCGGCTCCGAAAACTTCGCATTTCAACCCGACTTCCGCACACATCTTTTTCGCCCG
Organism: uncultured Acidobacteriota bacterium; assembly: GCA_963787685.1. Lineage (GTDB taxonomy): Bacteria > Acidobacteriota > Terriglobia > Terriglobales > Acidobacteriaceae > Sulfotelmatobacter. The sequence continues at coordinate 195,545 of CAWBED010000005.1, read as the reverse complement.
GTCGGCGAGAATCGTAGGTGTCATGCGGTTGGAAGGCTCATTCACCAGGTCGCGCGTAAAGTTTTGCGACTCGCCGATAATCTGTGCTTCGTTCGCGGCCTTCTCGAGCGCTTTCTGGTCACCCTGCGGCCACGACTGTCAACGCGTCGATTTTCTGATCCTTGCGATCGCTGCGGTAGTAGTCGGGATCGAAATTGCCGACGTGCGCGCCTTCCACAATCGCGCGCACCGCTTCTTCCGCGGGGATGCCGGACGGCGCAACAAATGCGAAGCTTCGGATGCCTCGCGACTTCAGCGTTCGCACCGCGGTCCCGGCAATGCGCCGCAGATCGTAGCTGGAAAACTTCTTCGCGCCTCCGCCCGAAACCAGCAGCAGACGTTTCGCTTTAAGCGAATTCGGTTTGTGCAGCAGGTTTGTCTCGAATGGCTTGCCTGCGACTTCGCCGCTAGCCAATAGATCTGCCGCGACGGCGGTCACAGCCGCGTCGGAAGTTGCGACTTTCAGTTCAGGTTTCTTGTCTTTGTCGGAAGAACCCGGGCTCGAATGGTCGAGCACCACGGCGACAAGAGCTTCGGTTTCAATGGCGGACGGGGTGGAAAGAGAAATTGTCGTTTTCATCATAGGAATGAGATTGTCATTCCAGTATCGTCGGCAGGCGGCCAAAAGCGCAAGCGCCGCCCGTTCTCATCCGGTGTCAGAGTAGACGTTCCCGCGAACCTCACCCAGCCAGTGCGCTCGGAAACCGCGTCTTGAAATCCAGCAGTCCAACCCACTCCGGCGTGACGCTAATGCGCACCATCGACGAAATCATCGTCCGCAATTGCCCAAGCCACTGTTGTGATTGATTCGCATCGAAGTATCGTGCCGCGCAGGCTTCGTACTCCGGCACAATCCCCTCGACCAGTTCGAGGCGCGCAGTTCCGCGTATCAGCAGCACCTTCTGGGGAAAGTCATTCTCATCGATCGTGAGCGAAACCTTCGGATTCTTTGCCAGCGCCTTTAGCTTCGGTGCTTTCGGCGGACTGGCCATCACAATCTCGCGTCCGTTCCAGTGAAACCAGATGGGAACCACTCGCGGTGTTCCGTCCATCCATACATAGGCCAGCCGCGCTGGAATGGTTGACTGCAGCAGAGCCTGCGAGGCGGGATGCTGCAATAGACTGACATCGCCCTGTGAAACGGCTTTCATGCTGTCCTCCGTCGCGACGCGACAAACCACGATGCGATACGAATCAAACCGGATTGTACTCTCTCACTTCCTAAAGCTTTTTTCGCCAGGTACTGAACTCCCCGGCCCTTCGCTCCGTATATCCCCCGCCAGATGACTGTTTTTGCGAGCCTGCGGTATGATTCAAGGCCGCAGCAGGTCCAGGTGAAAAACTTCATGCTGATTCGATGGAAATCCGTCGCTCTCTTCGTTGCCTTAGCTCTAGGTATTATCGCCGCTGCCAGCTACAGGACGGCGATCGCCGCTCCGCAAGCCACCGCCCCAGCGAAAAGCGTTGCGGCCGCTTCCGCGCCGGGCGGCCCAGTGTCGATCCCCGATACGGTTCTCGCCATCAACTCTCCCACGCCCATGTCGCAGCGGATCGTTCACTACGAGATCGATGCCAAGTACAACGCCTCCACGCATACCGTGGAGGCCAACGAAGTACTCACGTACCACAACGTGACCGGACAGGCGCTCGATCATTTCCCCTTCCACCTTTATCAGAACGCATTTCAGCCCAAGGCTACCTTCGTGCGCGATGCCAAGCTTATGGGAAGCCGCGATACCGGCTATCAGAAGTGGGAAGACAAGTTTTACGGTTCGGAAGACATCAAGAGCATCGAGGTCGTCGGTCAGGGAGATCTCACGCAGAATTTGCAGTTCATTGCGCCCGACGATGGCAATAAAGACGACAAGACCGTGGTCGATCTGCACCTGACCAAGCCGATTGCTCCGGGGGCGTTTGTCCAGTTCAAGATCGCTTTTCAAACCAAGTTCCCTGAAACCCAGGCGCGCTCGGGATGGAAGCGTGACTTCGTACTCGGCGGGCAATGGTTCCCCAAGGTCGGCGTGTTCTGGCACGGAGCCTGGAATTGCCACCAATATCACAACACCACCGAGTTCTTCGCCGACTTCGGAGTCTATGACGTAAAACTCACGGTGCCGCAATTCGAAGTCGTGGGTGCCAGCGGAGTCCAGGTCGACGAAAAGAATAACTCCGACAATACGAAGACGGTGACATATCACGGCGACGACATCCACGATTTCGCCTGGACCGCGAGTCCGCGCTACAAAGTTCGAGAGGCCGTCTATCAATCGCAGATGGGACCAATCAAACTGCGCTTCCTGATGCAGCCCGCGCACTGGAGCCAGGCCGATCGTCATGAACGCATCGTCCGCCAGACCCTCGACCACTTCGAGTCATGGTACGGCCCCTATCCTTATAAGACGCTGACAGTCGTCGATCCCGAGCCCGACTCAGCAGCTGGAGGCATGGAATACCCTACTTTCATTACCGGCGACACGAGCTGGTTCGCGCCCGACGGCTTCCATCTTGTCGAGTTGGTCGTCGAGCATGAGTTCGGCCACCAATACTGGTACGGCATGGTCGCTACGAACGAATTTGAAGATGCCTGGATGGACGAAGGCATCAATAGCTACACCGAAGTCAAAGTGCTCGATTCGATCCTGGGCAAGAAAACCTCGATCATGAATCTTGCGGGCGCAACCATGGGCGAGCGCGAGGAGCAAAGGCTCAGCTATACGAGTGTCGCCGATCGCGATCCAATGGCGCAGAAAGCCTATGACTATTACAACTCCAACTCGTACGGTGGAGTTACTTACGGCAAGACGGCCAGTGTGCTGCTTACTCTCGAGGGAATCATCGGCGAAGACACAATGGCCAAGGCGATGCACGCGTATTTCATGAAGTACCGCTTCACGCATCCCACCAAAGAAGATTTCCTGAAGACCATCGAAGAAGTTTCCGGCAAGGACCTGCGCTGGTATTTCAACCAGGCCGTTTATGGTTCTCAGGTGCTGGATTACGAAGTCATCAATGTCGACTCTTTTCCGGTGAACTGGTACGAAGAAAAGAAGGATAAGAAGGATAAGAAGGATTCGAAGAAAGACGACGACACGGTGTATCAGTCCTATGTCACGATTCACCGCAAAGAAGACTTTGTCATGCCGGTCGTTGTCGAAGTCGTCTTCCGCGACAGCAAGAATAATGAAGAGAGAGTTCGCGAGCACTGGGACGGCCAGAGCCGCTGGACCCGCTTCAGCTACTTGAAGAAGGCAAAGGTCGTGTCGGCTGAAATCGATCCCGACCACACCGTTCAGATTGACCGCAATAATTTCAATAACAGTTACGTCGTTGAGGCAAATCCCAAGCCGACCTGGAAGCTATCCACGTACTGGCTGTTCCTCACGCAACTGGTAAGCCAGGCGATGGCCTGGTGGGCAGTTTAAGTAAGACGCGTTTAAGGAAGGAAGAATGGCACAATTCAACGGCGACACAAGAAAAGAAGGATTGCTCGGCTCCGGGCTGGGCAAGGCGATGCGCAACAAGCGCTACATTTTCTGGTTCTGGTTACTCAACCTCACCCTCGCCGAATTCGGGACCTCGGCGTTCCGCAAGAGCGCCCACGCCATCCTCGACCATAGTTCCTACAGCCAGGGATTAGCCCAAGGATTCGATCTGTCGGTCATGATCGACCTCTTTGCCCGTCCCGAGTTCGGAACGATGGCGGCTGCAAGCATGCCCGCCTTTTACTTTTCCTTTGTATTCTTCCTGGCAGCCGCGATCTTCCTCCCTGGCGTTTTTCAGGGGTACGGTTCCACTTACCGCCTGCCGCGCGAAGATTTCTTTCGAGCCTGCGGACGTAACTTATGGCGCTTCATTCGCCTGCTCTTTCTGTCTGGGATCGTCATGGCCATCGCAACCGGCCTGCTCTTTGCACTTCATGGCGTCTTGGAACGCAAGGCCGGGGAGAGCACCAACGAGTTGCTGGCGCCGGAAGTCCGCTACGGCGGTCTGTTGATTATTTTTCTGATCATGACCGTCTTTCGGATCTGGTTCGACCTCGCCGAGGCCGATATCGTTTTGAACGATCAGCGCGCCGTCCGCAAGTCGATCGCAGCCGCTTTCCGGCACACCTTCCGCAGCCTTGGTCGTTTGTTGGTGAGCTACGTCGTCACCGCGATTGTGGCCGCGATTTTTCTCGTTGTCGGCATCTGGATCTGGATGAGGCTGATTCCTTCGGAGAGCGTGTTAGGCGCCTTTCTTATGGCGCAACTCATCCTGCTGTTGCTGCTCATCCCACGTTTCTGGCAGCGCGGAATCGTCGTCTCTTACTGGCAGCAGTACATGCTGGTTCCGGTAGCCCCGCCGATCATAGTGACTCCGCCTCCCGCTCCCGTCGTTCCGCAACCAGTCCCGGTGATTCCGACACCAATCACCCCGGCGCCGGAACCTTCAGGATCGTAGCGATCGCTGGAAACAACAAAGCAGGGTGCCCCATTTCTCGCGCGTAGTCTGCGCGAGAAGTGGGCATTTTCCAATGAGCCAACCAGATCTCGCAGAGAAAGGATAGAAGGGTAGAAACGGACTCTATATAAGGATGACGGTGATTCCCGAATTCCGCCGCCCCAGGTCGGCATCCGTCTTTAACTCAGGCCTCTCCTGCAAAACTCGCCATGCCACTTCATCGGTCTTCGACCAGTTCTCTCCGAAGATGCATCCTCGAATCTCCCCGGCCTGAGCCAGTTCCTGCAACCGCCGCTGCACCGCGACCCGGATATCCCCGCCGACGCCCGTCGACCCGTACCCATGAATCACTTTTAACAGGAATTGTTGTTGCTGCCGGGCTCCGGAGATCTCCCGATCCAGTCGCTGCAAAGCCTCGGGAACCGAAGGCATATCCGCTTTCAGATTGACTGTCTTGATGGTCGGCCTCGTGTCAGGACGCCCTTGCCGCCAGGTTGGATGAATCTACGCAGAACTATTGCAGAACTACTATGGATAAAGAAAGAAATAGTCGGCTGAGACTATTTCCGATTTCTTCCCCGCGCCACGGCCTCCCGTGCTTCCTTGTCCGCTGTCCGCCGTCGCTCCGTCTCGCGCTTATCCCACAGCTGCTTGCCTTTAGCCAGCGCAAGTTCAATTTTTACTTTACCGTTCTTGAAATACATTCGCACCGGGATCAGCGTCAGCCCCTTCTGCTGCGTCTTTCCAATGAGCTTCCGGATTTCCTCCCGGTGCATCAGCAATTTCCGCGTCCGAAGCGGTGCGTGATTGTGAATGTTCCCATGCTCATACGGTCCGATATGCGCGTTGAGCAGCCATAACTCGTTATCCTTCACTAAGCCGTAAGAATCCTTCAGGTTAGCCAATCCGCCCCGGACCGATTTCACCTCCGTCCCCGTCAAAGCCACCCCGGCCTCAAATTTTTCCAGCAAGAAATAGTTATGTGAAGCGATCCTATTGACGGCGGCATCTCTCTGCCCGCTGGCAGTAGCGTCGCGGCGGGGGGCTTTTTCCGGATTCGGCTTGGTCTGGTGCGTGGATTGGCGGGGCATGATGTTACAGAATAGTTATCTTATCGCATCATTCCGGCTCCCGGCTCTCAGCTTCAGGCTGTAGCTCGCGGCCATGGGGTTCGCGAGCATAACTCAGCAATTCGCTGGATCGCCGATCGCGTCCCCAGTGGTTCAGCGACCAAAGAGTGTAACTCTCGTGTGGGCAATCACATCGGGAGCTGGAAATCGCGATGCTATAATCGCGTCACCGCGAGTTTTTTTGTGTATCGAGTGGATTTCCCGCGCCATCACGCCGACGGGACGCGCACACGCGTGGGAAAACTGCTTGTTCGGCGAAAAACCGTTTTTTCTAAAGGACCATCTCGTGAGGATTATCGAATGAGACGCCTATTGCGCCCGGCTCTATTGTTGTCGCTGGTCGCGGCTTTAGCCCTCCCCGCCCTCGCCGACAAAGCGAAAGATCTCTACGCCAAGGGTCAGGACGCGGAAGCCCGCGAGCAATACGAAGCCGCCTACGATTTCTACAAGCAGGCTTACAACCTCAGACCCAAAGAGCTTCGTTACCGCTCCTCTTTCGAGCGCCTTCGCTTTCAGGCCGCCGCCGCCATCGTGCATCGCGGTCAGAAGCTCCGCGACGACGGCAAGCTCGATGAGGCCGTCGCCGAATTTCAAAAGGCTCTCGCCATCGATCCTTCCTTATTCATCGCTCAGCAGGAGCTCACTCGCACGCTGAAGATGATGAATGATCAGAAGAATCCGCCGCCTCAGGCCGCAGGACCACCCGACTCGCTGCAGCGCCGTGTTCATGAGGCCGCCGGCCCGGTCGAACTCGCTCCCATCTCCAGCGTCCCGATCACCGTCAAGATGCTTTCCACGAAGTCCGATGTGGTCTACCGCACCGTCGGCCAGCTCGCCGGAGTCAATGTCCTCTTCGATCCCGACTACACTCCGCGCGTCATCAACGTCGACCTCAATGGCGTCACGCTCGAAGAGGCTCTCGAAATTACCGCCCTCGAATCCAAAACGTTCTGGCGTCCGGTCACGTCCAACACGATTTTCGTCGCCACCGACAATCCGGCCAAGCGCAAAGAGCTCGAACAAAGCGTCCTCAAGACTTTTTATCTTACGAATCTTTCCCAGCCGACCGAACTCCAGGACGTCGTGAATGCGATTCGCGCCGTGCTTGATGTGCAGCGCGTGCAGCAGTTGCTTTCGCAGAACGCCCTCGTCGTGCGCGGGACGCCCGATCAGATTGCGCTCGCAGAAAAATTGGTCGAAGACCTCGATAAGGCCCGTCCGGAAGTTATCGTCGACATTGCGGTTATGCAAGTCAGCAAAGACCGTTCGAGAACTCTGGGCTTCAATCCGCCCACCAGCGCGACCGTCACTCTGCAGAGCAATATTGCCTCGACCACTACTCCCAGCACGACCGCGACCACGAGCACAACCACTTCCACCTCAAGCACCACCAACGGACTCAACCTCAACACCCTGGGCAATCTGAACGCGACTGATTTCCAGGTCACGATTCCTTCCGCCAACTTGTCGGCAGTGATGAGCAACAGCGACACCAAGCTGATCCAGAATCCGCAGATTCGCGCTCTTGACGGACAGAAGGCTTCGCTGAAGATCGGCGACCGCGTCCCCGTCGCAACTGGATCATTCCAGCCCGGCATCGGCGGCGTCGGCATCAACCCGCTGGTCAACACTCAGTTCCAGTATCTCGACGTCGGTGTCAACATCGACATCACGCCGCGCGTCCACGCCAACGGCGAAGTCACGCTGAAGATTTCGATGGACGTTTCCGCTGTCACTGGCCAGCAAAACATCGGCGGCATCAGCCAGCCCATCATCGGCCAGCGCAAGATCGAGCATGAAATCCGCTTGAAAGACGGCGAAGCCAACCTGCTCGGCGGCATCATGGAAGATCAGCAGACCAAGTCGCTGGCCGGCATCCCCGGACTCGCGCAGATTCCGATCCTCCGCTATCTCTTCGGCCAGACCACGCAGGATCACTCGGAGAACGAAATCATCTTCGCCATCGTGCCGCACATCATTCGCGGCGCTGATGTAAACGAGATGAACCAGCGCGCTCTCGATATTGGTACGGCTCAGACCATCGAGCTGCATCACAAGGCGCAAGCCACTCCCGCTGGCCAGGCTCCGGCGCCCTCCATTACCCCGGCGGGCCCGGCGAATCCTGCTGGACATCCGGCTCCGGGTGGCTCATCGTCGTCCGCGCCAAACTCGGCGTCGGGCGCTGCAGCTGCAAGTTTCCTGTTTGATCCGCCGACCATTCAGGCGGCCAAGGGCACCACTTTTGCCGTCAATCTGTTGATTTCCGGTGCGCAGAATGTTTATTCCGTGCCCGTGCAGTTGAACTACGATCCGAAAATGTTGCAGCTGGTGAACGTTTCGAACGGCGGCTTCCTCTCGCAGGATGGACAGGCAGTCGCGCTGGTTCATCGCGAGGACGAAGCTCTCGGACAATCGCAGATCACCGCGACGCGTCCTCCAGGCGCCGGTGGAGTTTCCGGTCAGGGAGCGATCGTCACCATGACGTTTATGGCGAAAACCGATGGGCAGACTCCGTTGACCATCACCCGCGGCGGCGCGCGCGATCCCGGCCTGCAGGCGATTACAGTCAACGGCGCGCAAGCAGCCGTCACCATCCAGTAACGCCGTTGATCTAGATGGTGATTGACGATCGAATTGTCGTAAACCACGGAATTCAAGAACGACTTATGGAGTTCCGTGAATTTCGAGCTTGCGATAAGCGTTTAAGTCGTCGTGTAAGAGCGGCCCTTCAAGGGCAGCGTAAAGGCATTCAATTTAATATCGGGCTTTAGCCCCCGCGCATTGCCAATGAGTCGGAACCATAAAAATCGCCAACGCGGCTTTACGCTCCTCGAACTCATCGTCGCCGCGGCGATTCTTGCCATCCTTACGATGATGGCGCTGCCGCTCGCGCGCGTCACTATCCAGCGTGAAAAAGAAAAGCAACTCCGTCACGACCTATGGGAGATGCGCGACGCCATTGACCGCTACAAAGAGGCCGCCGACCGCCAGATGTTCCAGACCAAGGTCGACAGCCAGAACTATCCGCCTGATCTTGAGACGCTGTCCAAAGGTGTGGAAGCACAAGGGGGCAAGAAAATCCGCTTCCTGCGTTCTATTCCCACGGACCCCATGACCAAAAGTAAGGAATGGGGACTGCGCTCGATGCAGGACGATCCGGATTCCGATTCCTGGGGCGGACAGAATGTCTTCGACGTCTACTCCAAATCGGACGGCACCGGCCTCGATGGCACGAAGTACAAGGACTGGTAAATGCTAGGGGGCGTGAACAACTCGCAAAATCGCCTGCAGCTTTCTCGCTGCGGTGCGCGGGCTTCGGCGCTTCTCCTCGCGCGCCGCAACCAGCGCGGCTCTCGCGGCTTTACTTTACTCGAACTAATGATCGTCATCAGCATCATCATGATCCTGATGGCCGTCGCAGTCCCCATGTACAACCAGTCGATCGTGCAGGCTCGGGAATCTGTTCTACGATCGAATCTGCAAACGCTCCGCAACGTGATCTCCCAGTACACGCTCGACAAGCAGAAAGCTCCACAATCTCTCGACGAACTAGTGACAGCTGGATACTTGCGGCAAGTCCCGATCGACCCGATGACGCGTGAAGCGAACTGGGAGGTTGTCCAGGAAGATGTTCTGCTCGCCGTCGATCAACAGGATCCCGGCATCACCGACGTCCATTCCGCCTCCAGCGCCACCGCCAGCGACGGCACCGCCTACAGTACCTGGTGACGGCCGGCCATACCGAACTCTCCAACAATTCCTTCGTGCAACTTCGTGCCCTTAGTGGTTGAAGATTCTGTGCGACTCGATCGCCACAAAAGCGGGTAGAGCACCCGGTGAATTCCACGAATTCCTTCGTGTAACTTCGTGTCCTTCGTGGTTTAGCTTTTTTCGCGCGATCATTCGGAATCATCCACGTTTCAACCGAGTAACTCTCAAGCCATCATCGCTAATATGAAACCGCTATTGTTGCTCTCCCATGAATTCGCAATAATCCCCGCCTAGCTTCAACACACTCGATTTTCCACGAAGGCGGAGTGTGGACACACCCGTTTCACTGGGCAATACCAAATAGGCGTATCGCAGGCTTCGGATTCGCTGAGAGAATTCCGTAGCCATAGGGAGATGTGCATGCGATTGAGAGTAGCGCCGTGGCTGGCGGCCGCAATCATTGTCTTAAACTGTGCATTCGTTTCTGCGCAACAACCCACCCCGCCCCCGGACAAGAAAGACTCGACTCCTTCAACCCAAACGATCGGTCCGCTCGATTTCTCCGTGAATTGGCGAGCCCGTGTCATTAATTGGGACTGGTTCAAAGCCAAGACCGGCCACGGCAATTACACCTACGGAGAGTCGCTGCTCCGCGTTGCGATCGGCCAGCGCCGCGAGCATTTTGACTGGTTCCTCGAAGGCGAGCAGGTCGCTCTTATCGATCTGCCAACGCAGGCCGTGGTCGCCGCTCCTCAAGGGCAACTCGGCCTCGGCGCCAATTACTACGCGGCGAACAGTAATGAAACCAATCCCGTTGGCGGATTTCTCAAGCAGGGATACGTCAACTTCAAGGATTTTGGGAGTAGCCTGAAGATCGGTCGCTTTGAGTACTTCGACGGAAATGAGGTCAAGCCGAAAGATCCGATGCTCGCGACGCGTGATTTCCACCCGCATCGCGCAGCGCTTGATCGCCAACTTCGGCTTCTCCGACGTCCAACGAACCTTTGATGGTGTGCAAGTCGCCTCAAACCTGGGGCATGACAATTTTACCTTCGTCGCCTTAAGACCTACGGAAGGCGTCTTTCAGGTCGATGGCATGGGCGAACTCCAGATCGACACGTATTACGGAGCGTTCACCGTGCCGGTTGAAACGTCTTCCGGGTCCGGCCAGTTGCGCGTTTTCGGTCTTGGCTATATCGACCATCGTGCGCACATCCTGAAAACGGACAACCGTCCCGCCAGCGTCCGTGCCACCGACTTCGACAAGATCGAAATCGCCACCTACGGCGCCGACTATGTTCATGTCTTCAATACAAAGAGTGCAGGAAAGTTCGACGTGCTCGGTTGGATGGCCCTGCAAGCCGGTTCCTGGGGTGAACTCACGCAACGCGCCGACTCGTTTGTCGGTGAAGCCGGGTGGCAGATGCCCGTCGACCATCTCAAGCCATGGTTCAGCGTTGGCTACTCCTACGGCAGCGGTGATGGCAACAACACCGACACCAAGCACGGTACGTTTTTTCAGGTGTTGACAACTCCACGCCAGTTCGCGCGATTCCCGTTCTATAACATGATGAACAACGAGGATTTCTACGGAACCCTGAACCTGAAGCCGACGTCAAAGCTGTCCCTTCGCAGCGAGGCTCACGCACTTCGCCTCGCCAGTTCGAAAGATTTCTGGTACTCGGGCGGCGGCGCCTTTCAAGAAAGCACCTTCGGCTACACCGGACGTCCTTCACCCGGCGGAGGCACTCGCGGCCTCGCCAACGTCTGGGATTTGAGCACCGACTACCAGTTCAACAAAATGCTCGGTGCCACCGTTTACTACGGCAAAGCGTGGGGAAAAACGGTCATCCGCAACATCTATCCGAGAGATCCGAACGGCCAGTTGCTGTTCCTGGAAACCAACTTCCATTTCTGATCGCCGTTCTGTGAACAAAAAAGGCTGCCCCACCCGTCGCGATTTTCGACGAGGGGAACCACGAACGCAGAATCAGAGATCTTGGCTTTTCAATTCACGCGACAAGAAAGATCGGCTGCCCATCCGTCGCGGTTTTCGACGGATGGGAACAACGAAGGCATGCACAATGGCCTGGTATCTTCTTTGACCTACGAACGCCGATCGTAGACTTTCCACAGCTCAATGTGACATCTGACCTTGCGCACAAAAAAGAAAAAGCGGATCATCGCCACGGCGAATGGGGTGCAAGAGCTTCGCTCCAAAAATCCTGCAACCCCTTTGTTGTCAAGATTTTGACCTCTAACCCCTACGCGCTCAAGATTTTGCAGACACTTTTTGCAAAACCCGCGCCAGTCAAGGCTTTTCAAAGGGACAGGGGAGGGGGGTACCCACCTCGATCCCCAAATTCCCAAAATGGTCTTGCGCAAGAACGCATAAATTCCACGCAATCAGAAAATTTATTTTCGTGTGGTCTTGATGAAAGATTTTCCTTCGCGAACCTTCGTGCCCTTAGTGGTAAAAGCTTTTGACTGCCCCCAGAATTGCGCCCCAGAATCGGAAGCACTAACATCACTCTATGCCCGTTGAAACAGAAATCCAGGCTCCAACGTCCATTCGCGCTCCTCGCGGCAATCAGATCACATGCAAAGGTTGGCAGCAGGAAGCCGCCATGCGCATGTTGATGAACAATCTCGACGAAGAAGTCGCCGAGCGTCCCAAAGATCTCGTCGTCTACGGAGGAACCGGACGCGCCGCCCGCAGTTGGGAAGCCTATCGCGCCATCGTCGCCACTCTCAAGAATCTTGACAACGACGAGACGCTGCTCGTGCAATCCGGCAAACCAGTCGGAGTTTTCAAGACACACGATCACGCTCCCCGCGTGCTCATCGCCAACTCCAATCTTGTGGGTCATTGGTCGAACTGGGAGAAGTTCAACGAACTCGAGCGCGCCGGTCTCATGATGTACGGACAGATGACCGCCGGTTCCTGGATCTACATCGGCTCGCAGGGAATCGTCGAAGGCACGTTCGAAACATTCTCCGCCGCGGGAGAAAAGCATTTCGGTGGAGACCTTGCCGGCAAGCTGATCGTCAGCGGTGGAATGGGAGGAATGGGCGGAGCGCAGCCGCTCGCTGCCACTATGACTGGCGCGGCTTTCCTTGGTATCGACGTCGACCCCGAGCGCATCAAGAAGCGGCTCAAGACTGGCTATTGCGACTTCATGGTGACCACGCTTGACGAAGCGCTCCGCATTCTGAAGAACGCGGTGCGCAAGAAAGAGAACGTATCCGTTGGCTTGGTAGGGAACTGCGCTGACGTCATTCCGGAGCTCGCCGATCGCGGAGTTGTTCCCGACATCCTGACCGATCAGACCTCTGCGCACGATCCGCTGAACGGATATGTCCCGAACGGCATGACGCTCTCCGAAGCTTTCGAGTTGCGCAAGAACGATCCGCATGCCTATCAGGAGAAGTCGCTGGACTCGATGGCGCGCCACGTCGAAGGCATGCTGCGTCTGCAAAAGATGGGTTCAATCACGTTCGATTACGGCAACAACATCCGAACGTTCGCCTTCCAGCGCGGTGTGAAGAACGCATATGACTTCCCGGGATTCGTGCCCGCATACATTCGTCCGCTGTTCTGCGAAGGACGAGGTCCGTTCCGCTGGGTCGCATTGTCGGGCGAAGCGTCCGACATTCACGTCACCGACGACCTCGTTTTGGAGTTGTTTCCGGAGAACCGCATTCTTCGCCGTTGGATCGATCTCGCCCGCAAGCGCATCAAGTTCCAGGGACTGCCCGCCCGCATCTGCTGGCTCGGATATGGCGAGCGCGCGCAATTCGGGCTCGCAATAAACGATCTCGTGAAGAAAGGGAAGATCAAGGCGCCGATCGTGATAGGCCGCGATCATCTCGATTGCGGCTCAGTCGCATCGCCGTTCCGCGAAACGGAAAGCATGAAGGATGGTTCCGATGCCGTCGCTGATTGGCCTCTCCTCAATGCGTTGCTCAACACCGCCGCAGGCGCATCGTGGGTCTCGATTCACAACGGCGGAGGCGTTGGCATCGGCTACTCGCTTCATGCCGGTCAAGTCACAGTTGCGGATGGAACGGACGAAATGGCGAAGCGCATCGAGCGCGTGCTGACGACAGATCCTGGGATGGGTGTCATCCGCCACGTCGACGCGGGCTACGACGAAGCAAAAGACTTCGCGAAGAAAACTGGCGTTAAAATCCCGATGAATGCGAGCTGATTGCGCGGTCGTTAACTTACTTCGCTAGTGCATCGTGCATCGCTTCGTAGGCGGGCTTCTTCTGGTAGTTGTCGTCCCACGGCAAAGCCCAACCAAGGCCTTTGTAGAAGCCGGGAATCCACGAATGTTTGTCGGTGAATCCCCAGGTCTGGATTACTTTGCACGCTGGTTGTTCTACGCAGAGCTTCGTGATTTCGCCGTAGAGCTTGCCCTCTTCAGCCAGTGAAGAGGTGTCTCCGTTGCTGAGGCGAACATCGATTTCTGTCATGTGCAGTTCGAGGCCGAGCTTGGCGAAGCGCTCCAGGTTTTCCTTGTATGACTTGAGCTTTGCAGGATCGTCGAATTTCGGAGTTATGTGCGTCTGAAAGCCCACACCATCGAGAGGAATGCCGCGCTTCTTGAAGTCTTTAGCCATGGCGTAAATTGCGTCGGACTTCCTGTTGATTTCTTCCGCGTCGTAGTCGTTATAGAAAAGCTTGGCTTTGGGATCGGCTTCGCGCGCCCAACGCAGTGACTGCTCGATATATTTCGTTCCTACTCCAGCGCCGATTCCCGGTTGGTCATACCAAAGCGTCGAGCGCATCGTCCCGTCATCGTTGAACGCTTCATTGACCACATCCCACGCATAGACCTTGGAAGCATAGTGCGTCATCACGGAGTGGATGTGTCCTTGCAGGATCGTCGCCATCTGAGGCTGACGTGTAACCACCCTTCTTCAGCCACTCTGGAACGTTGTTGTGCCACAGAAGTGTATGCCCGCGGACGACCATGTTGTGACTCTGTGCGAACGCGACAAGAGCATCGCCACCGGCGAAATTATAGGGATTCGGGTCCGTATCGGGTCGCGGATGAATGGCGCCGAACTTCATCTCGTTCTCGGCCTGCAGTTGGCTGAATTCAGAACCAAGGATCGAGGCGTATTCAGCTTCGCCTAGGAGGAAAGAAGCAGCGGCCGTGCCGATCACAATGTGCCGCGCCTCAGCGACCTGACGCAGCGTGCTTGCCTCCGGCGAAGCAGGTTGCGGATTCGGCGACGCAGCGAGCGACAGAAAAGCGGCTAAGCATAGAGCTACAGCCGCAATGGCTCCGAGAGAGGTTTGTGACTTCTGTTTTCGGAAGAAGAATGGATTCATGATGAGACCCTCGCGCCCGATATTAGGCTTGTCGCGCGCTCGGAAACAACTGGGCGAACCGAAGTAGTCGATGGCCATCCGGAGCGCCCAAGTGGAACGGACTGCTAGACTAAATCACGCGTGAAGATTCATAGAAAGTCTCAGCCAAAACCGCTTATGCTGGTCAACATCGGACAGCTCCTTACTTTGCGCTTGGCGTCGACCAATCACGGCCCGCGGCGTGGCGCTGATCTGAAGGAACTCGGCATTGTTCAGGACGGCGCTGTTCTGTCTGTGGGCGGCAAGATTGTTTCGGTTGGGGCCACGAAAGATGCCCTGCGCGATCCCTGGTTCAGAAAGAATCGCAAGAAAGTTGTCGAGATCGACTGTGCCGGAAAGGTGGTTTTGCCAGGATTCGTTGATTCGCACACTCATCCGGTATTTGTAAGCCCGCGGTTAGTGGATTTCGAAAAGCGGATCGAAGGCGCATCCTACGAAGAGATTGCCGCTGCAGGCGGCGGAATCCGATCAAGCCTGGAAGCAGTACGCAAGGCCTCGAAGGCGGTGTTAACCGCCAAAGTCCTGACCACTCTGCGTGACTTGGCCGCGTACGGAACCACCACGGTCGAAGCGAAATCCGGTTACGGGCTGACCGTGGAATCGGAGTTGAAGTCGCTGGAAGCGATCCGCGACGCCGCGTCCCTATGGCCCGGAACCGTGGTTGCGACCCTGCTCGGTGCACATATCGTTCCAAAAGAGTTTCAGGGATGCTCACAAAAATACGTTGAGACCGTCTGTACAGAGATGATTCCCCGGGCGGCGAAGCGGAAGCTCGCCCAGTTTGTGGACGTCTTTTGCGATAAAGGCGCGTTTACGGCGGACGAAACGAGGCAGGTGTTTGAAGCCGCGGCTGCGCATGGACTCAGCGTTCGGGCGCACATGGGGCAGCTTTCCGAGACGCCGTTGGCATCATTTCTCAAGTTCGAGCCGGCTTCATTCGATCACATGGATCATGTGAGTGAGCACGATATTTCGCTACTCGCGGAGCATGACACCGTCGCAACCCTCGTCCCGGGCGCGAATTATTTTCTGGGGCTTCATCGCTATCCGAATGCGCGGCAGTTCATTGATTCCGGCGTGCCCATAGCATTGGCGACGGACTATAACCCAGGGACTTCGCCGACGATCAGCATGCCGATGGCGATGTCGCTAGCATGCACGCATATGAAGATGTTGCCGGCGGAAGCAGTGGCGGCGGCGACGATCAACGGAGCCTGGTCGCTTCGCCTGGCAGATCGAAAGGGAAGCATTGAGGCGGGCAAAGATGCTGATTTCGCGATATTTGGGGTTGACGACTACCGCGAGATTCCATACTGGTTCGGAGCCAATCATTGTGCGGCGACGATTTTGGGCGGGGAAGTGGCATCCCACGATTGAACTTTTGTGGATCAAGGTCCGTATGTAACTCAAGCGGAGTGCGTCTATGGGACGGTACTCGAATAATTGAGAGATTCGTAGCGAAGATCCGATTCAACCTCCTGAGGAAAACCTATGAAGCGAACCTTTGCAGTCCTGAGCTTTGTCGTGTTGACAATCTCGCTGGCTTCGGCGCAGCGTCTGCCAGAAATTGCGCGACCCGAAAACTACAAACTTACGCTTTCGCCCGATCTCGACAGCGCCAAATTTGAAGGCGAAGAGACGCTGACGATTCGCGTGTTGAAGCCTACATCGGAGATCACTCTAAATGCGGCCGACATCGACTTTCATGAGGTGACAATTGCCAGTGGCGGCGCGACGCAGAAAGCCAAACTGACTGCAGAGAAAGAGAAGGAAATGGTGGTGCTGTCGGTTGAGAAACCGCTTGCAGCCGGCACTGCCACGATTCACATCAGGTATACCGGCATTCTGAACAGCGAGATGCGGGGCTTCTATCTGGGGAAAGACGATCAGGGACGCAAGTATGCCGCGACCCAGTTTGAGGCGACCGACGCCCGCCGGGCGTTTCCATCGTTTGACGAACCCGATTACAAGGCCACTTTTGACATCACCACTGTGGCACCGAAGGGCATGGTCGCAATTTCGAACCAGAAGGCAGTCTCCGATACGCCAGGACCGGGCGACAAGCACACGGTTCGCTTTGCGACGACGGCAAAAATGTCGGCGTATCTGGCTGCGCTGGTCGTGGGCAACTTCGAGTATGTCGAGGGAGAAGCGGACGGCATTCCGATTCGTGTCTACGCCACGCCAGGCAAGAAAGAGATGGGACAGTTCGCGCTGGAGTCGGCGGAGCACATTCTCACTTATTACGACAAATATTTCGGGATCAAGTATCCCTACGGAAAGCTGGATCTCATCGGGCTGCCTGACTTTTCTGCGGGCGCGATGGAGAACACCGGCTGCATCACCTTCCGCGAAGTGATTCTCCTGATCGATGCGAAGGAAGGTTCGGTCGATTTGAAGAAGACGATTGCCAGCGTAATTGCGCACGAGATGGCGCACCAGTGGTTCGGCGATCTGGTCACGATGAAGTGGTGGGACGACGTTTGGCTCAACGAAGGATTCGCGACGTGGATGTCGAGCAAGCCGGTGCAGGCGTGGAAGCCGGAATGGAACTTCAATCTGGATGATGTGAGCAATGCGGGCGGCACGCTCAACGTGGATTCTCTGGCAAGTACTCGTCCGATCCATCAGGCTGCAGACACTCCGGCGCAAATTCAAGAATTGTTTGACGGAATCGCCTATGGTAAGGCGGCTGCGGTTCTGCGCATGCTCGAAGCATATCTCGGAGAAGAAACGTTTCAGGCTGGTGTGAACGCCTATCTCACGCAGCACAAATACGGGAACGCGACGGCAGAAGATTTCTGGGATGCACAGGCGAAGACTTCCAAAAAGCCCGTAGACACGATTATGCCGACTTGGGTAAAGCAGGCCGGCGTGCCCATGATCAATGTGAAAGCGCAGTGCTCAGGTAGTTCGACGAGCGTGTCGGTTTCACAGCAGCGGTACTACTTCGACCGGCTGAAGTTCGAGGCTCCGAACGATCAACTGTGGCAGATTCCTATCTGTCTGAAGGGATCGGCGACTGGCAACGGAGCGCCGAAGTGTGAACTGCTGACTAAGAAGGAAGAGACATTCACGCTGTCAGGATGTTCAACATGGGTGCTCGGGAACGCTGGAGCCGCGGGATATTATCGGGTGGGCTACCAACCGGAAGCGGTCCGAGGTCTGGCGACAGATGCGGAAACGAAGCTGACTCCTGCCGAGCGAATCGGGTTGCAGGACGACATTTGGGCTTCGGTGCGGGTGGGACGGGAACCGGTTGGAGACTATCTCGCATTCGCACAAGGGTTACAGTCGGATCGCAATCGGGCGGTGCTTGAAGTTGTGTTGGGGCGCCTGAATTACATCGGCCAATACCTGGTGAGTGATTCGGATCGGGATAATTTCCGGGCGTGGTTGCGGCAACTGCTGTCTCCGGCGATGAAGGAAGTTGGGTGGGAGCCGAAGCCGGGTGAGAGCGACGAACAAAGGACTCTACGGGCGCGACTGTTTGGAGCGCTGGGGTACGATGCACGCGATCCCGAGGCTCTGGCGGAAGCGCGAAAGATTGCTGACAAAGGCGTGGCAGATCCGTCGTCGGTTGATCACGAACTGGCGGGAGCAGCGATGCCGCTGGCGGCGCTTACCGGCGATGCCGAGTTTTACAACAAAGTAATGGCCGCGATGAAGGATGCGAAGTCGCCAGAACTTTACTACGGATATTTCTTCACGCTTCCGCAGTTCAGTGATCCGAAATTGTTGCAGCGAACGCTGGATTTCGCCATTGGTCCTGATGTACGGTCGCAGGATGCGTTGCAGTTGGTGACGAATGTCCTTGGCAATCCCGCGGGCCAGCAGCTGGCATGGGATTTCATCCGCCAGCACTGGAGCGAGCTCGAGAAAGCAGGAGGACCATTCGCCAGCGCTCAAGTCGTCGGAGCGACGAGCGTGTTCTGCGATGCGGGACTGCGGGATCAGGTGACGGAGTTCTTTACCGCTCACAAGGTAGAGGCTGCGGAACGTACGTACAAGCAGTCGATTGAGCGCATCAACAACTGTGTAGATCTGAAGACGCAGCAAGAATCGCAACTGGCTTCGTGGCTCGGACAGCATGGAAGTGCCAGCGGCAAGTAAGGTTTGTTGGTTACGACGAAAGGCCCGGGAGCGATCCCGGGCCTTTTTATGTGTACAGAAGGCGGGCATGATGCTAACGCGACAGACGGTGCCACTTTACGGCATCACTGGCAGAACGAGATGCGAAGGCATGTCGGGCGAGTTGTAGATTCGCTGGGTTGCGGGAATGTAATCCGCAGCCGTTGCCTTGTATATGTTTGGCACGAACTTCTGGGGATTTCGATCGATCACCGGAAACCATGTCGACTGAATCTGCACCATGATGCGGTGACCTTTGAGAAAGACGTGGTCGTGATCGCGCAGGGGGATTGTCCATTCTGCGGGCTTGTTCGGAGTGAGCGGTTGCGCCGTTTCGTAGCTGGAGAGATAGCGTCCGCGGCGAACTTCCATCGCGATGGGCAGTTCGTAGCCATTCAAAGACTGCGCGTACTGTCCAGGCTTTGGGCCTTCGTCCGGATTCCATGCATTCTTCTGCGCATCCTGCGGATAGATGTCGATCAGCTTGACCACAAAGTCGCTATCGGTTCCGGAGGTAGAAGCGAAGAGGCTGGCGGCAAGCGGACCAGTGATGACGAGATCTTTGTCGAGCGGCTCGCTGACGTAAGAAAGAACGTCTGTGCGTTCGTCGACGAATCGCTGGTCGGCGACCTCCCACGTGCGCCAATCACCCGCGGGATAAGTGGGGGAAATCGGGCGCTGACGGTAGGGAACCGGATTGGCCGGGTCGGAAACATATTCGCGATAAGCCTTGGCACCTTTGGATGGAGCGGATAAACGAGAGCGTTCCGTCAGCATGCAGATACAAGTTTGTGGTCTTCGCCTCTTTCGGAGGCCAAGTCGGATATGTATGCCAGGTGTTCGATCCGCTCTGGAAAGTGCTGGCCTGCCACGCCGGTTTCTCGCCCTGGCCGTGTAAGTAATAACGGAAGAAGGGCGCTTCAATATTCTCGCGGAATTCGCGAGCGGTCTCGTGTCCGCCAAACGGGATGAGTCCGATGCTGTCGCCCTTTAGGCTTTGCCACTCGCCGTGATACCAAGGGCCGGCGACGATGAAGTTGGTGTGCTCGGGATCGTTTTCCTCGGCGTGACGAAAAATCTGCCAGGGACCCCATGGGTCTTCCTGATCCCAGAATCCCGCGACGTTGAGGTTTGGAACGGTCGATGCGTGAAGCTGGCGGACCCATGCTTCCTTCTTCCAGAAGTCGTCGTAGTCCGGATGCTCGACGCTTGAGTTCCAGTAAGGGATCGATCCATGAATATATTTGTCGTTGATGTTGGAGAGCGGGCCAAGATTGAGATACCACTCGTAAGTGTCGTAGATTTCGAATTCGAAATGCGTGTTCTTGTTCTTGTCGGCCTGCTCCATAACCGCGTATTCGAAATCGTAGCTTTCGCGCAGAGCACCGAAACGGTGGTCGTCGTCATTCATCCACTGATCGACGGGCGAGGCCTGCTCGCTCATGGCTTTCAGCGCGGGATGCGGATGAAGCAGCGCGAGCGCGGTGGTGAGGCCGTCGTAGGAAACGCCATACATGCCGACTTTGCCGTTGTTGTTGGAAACATTTTTCACGAGCCAATCGATCGAGTCGTAGGCGTCGGTGGTTTCGCTGGTCGCCTTGGGATCGTTCAGATCCACCGAGGATGAGAGCTTGAAAACGCCTTCGGACTTGAATCGTCCGCGAAGATTCTGAATGACGAAGATGTAGCCGTCCTGGGCGAGTTCCTTCATTGAAGAAGGCATCTGTTCGGGTGGTTTTTCAGGGACGCCGTAGGGAGTGCGACGGAAGAGGATCGGCAACGGTCCTTGCTGATCGACGGGAGTAAGGATGACGGTCTGGAGATGAACTCCGTCGCGCACGGGAATCATGACTTCCTGGAGAGTGAAGAGAGGCTTGGGAGCGGGCTGCTGCGGGCTTTGCGACGAAGCCGGATTTTGCTGCGCCGCGAGCGCGACGGCGAGAAATAGTGGCACGAGAAAACGGAAGTTCGACAGGCGCAAAGGTGTTCCTCCAGGCGGGACGCTGAGATGCACTGAGGGGCGAAGTATATCAATCTACGGTAGACTGAGAAAGCTGCCAGTGCCGTTTCCGTGTTTTCGCTTTCGAAACTAGTGTTTCACTTCGTCGAACATTCATCCGATTTTCTGGCAACGATAAAGAGAGGAATCATGAGCAAGTGCAAGGGATATGCCGCATTGGAGGCGCGAGCTCCGCTTGGACCTTATTCGTTCGAACGCCGCGAGCCGCGCGAGCACGACATCGTGATCGACATTAAATATTGCGGCGTTTGCCATTCGGACATTCATCAAACGAGGGACGAATGGAGCAAGTATCAGGAGGAGTCGATCTTTCCGATGGTTCCGGGGCATGAGATTGCAGGGATTGTCGAAGCGGTCGGAAATAAGGTCACGAAATATAAGGTCGGAGACAAGGTCGGCGTGGGCTGCTTCGTCGACTCGTGCCGGACGTGTTCGGAGTGCCGGCAAGGCCTCGAGCAATACTGCACGGTGGCGACGATCTGGACTTATAACGGCCGCGATAAAGAAGGCAAGCCGACCTACGGCGGCTATTCCGACAAGATTGTCGTCGACGAGAATTATGCGCTGCGTATGCCCGAGAATCTGCCGCTCGATGCCTGTGCGCCACTGCTGTGCGCAGGTATCACACTTTATTCGCCGCTGAAGCACTGGAATGCTGGACCCGGGAAAAAGGTCGCGATCATCGGACTGGGTGGGCTGGGGCATATGGGAGTGAAACTGGCGCACGCTCTCGGCGCAGAGGTCACCGTGCTGAGCCAGTCGCTCAAGAAGCAGGCTGACGGGAAACGTCTTGGTGCCGATCATTTTTATGCGACGTCGGATCCAGAGACTTTCACGAACCTGGCAAGTTATTTCGACCTGATCGTAAATACTGTGTCGGCGCCGATTGATTGGAACGAGTATCTGAATCTGCTAAAGACGGACGGGACGATGGTCATTGTTGGCTTGCCGGAGAAAGACATTCCGCTGGGAGCCTTTTCTCTCACGGCCCGAAGACGCAGTGTGGCAGGATCGCAAATTGGTGGGATCCGCGAAACGCAGGAGATGCTGGATTTCTGCGCCAAGCATGGAGTGGCGTGCGATATAGAAGTAGTGCCGATTCAGAAAATCAACGAAGCCTACGAGCGCGTGCTCAAGAGCGATGTGCGGTATCGATTTGTGATCGATATGGCGTCGCTGGGAAAATAGCGAAGAGCTGTGAGCTGGAGCTTTGAGCGAGCTGTGTTGCTTGCTCGGCCGCTCATTGCTCACAGCTCGTTGTTTTTCATCTAAAACAATCTTCCAATCGAGAAGTTGATGCGGCTTTGTCCCGGTCGGGCTCACGCTGCCTGCGACCGCGATGGGGCCGAGGATCGTATCGGAGATGATTCCGAGATTGAAGCTGCCACGAATGACGACGGGACCGGCATCTCCAGCGACGGTTCCGAATGCTGTTCCTGCCTCGTACCAGCCGCCCCAATAGATCTTCCTCCCGACCAACTGCGGTAAACGGTAGAGTTCGCGCCGAAAGCCGAAGGACGAGTAGGCATAGTGGTTGCCGAGGAATTCGTCGGGGAGATACGCGCCAAGGCGAAATGGTCCACCGAGGGCAAATACCTGGAACGGTCCGGCTGAACCATGAAAGCTGGTTCCGCCAGACGCTCCGATAAACAGGGAAGTCTTTGGGCCGAGCGGAACGAAGCTCGAAGTCTGAATGTCCAGCTGGTCCAGATGCTGCGGGAGTCCGGGACTTTGGAGCACGCGCGAAAGTATGGCGACGACGCGAGTGCCGCGACTGGGAACGGACGGGCTATCCTGTCCGTCCCAAACGTAGCGAGCACGGATTTCGCCGGTTGTGCCGTGAGCGATTGGCAGGCCAGCGGCTCCGATCAGAGGGCTGAGCTTTCCGTCAAAGAGTTCGTAACCCAGGCGAATTTCACTGCGGCGTCCCGAATCGTAGCCGATGTCGAAGCCGCCTCCGGCGCGCTCGTCGCCGAAGACGGCGGTGCGCGTCAGGCCGGTGAAAGAGTTGCGGGCAAACTTCGAGGCGAATGCATAGGGTGCGACAAAAAAGCGCGTGCCCGCTATAGGTTGGTAGAACTCAGTCGCGCCCAGATTGCTGGACCCGAAAAGAAGATCGTTGCGCCATTCCCCGCCGCGATGTGCGACGTCCATGAACGTGACCCGGGCGCCTGCCGAGAAATCAAAGGCAGCGACGCCCGATCCGTCTACATTTACGGCCAAATCGACGAAGGGCGGGCCGTAGGTCTTTTCGTGGGCGGTGATGCGGAGAGCTGGAACTCCGTTTTGCACGAAGCCTTCATAGCCGAGATAGTCGAACTGTCCTTGTCCCGCAATGCGGGTCAATTGAGAGTCGAGCGCGTGCAGATCGAGAGTATGGTCGACGTCTTTGCTGAGCTGCTGTTGAATTCTATGATTGGTGTCGGGATCGGCTCCGGTAACTTCGATCGACCTCCACTTTCTTTATTGGAGAGCGCTTTCGGGAAGCTCGTTCGTCGAGGTAATGTTGCCACTCCGCCGGATCCTGAATGGCGTAACGCATGAGAGCAGTAGCCTGGCCGGCGGCCGTTTTGTAGCCGAGTTGAATCAGTTCGTCGACGCGGGAGTAATCCGCGACCGAGAAATCCTTTCATGTCGACGCTGACCTTTACGTCCGCCAGCAGAAGCGAGCGTTTTTCGTTCTGCGTGATCATGACGTCAATGGCGCGCGAAAGAACGCCGCTGAGAGAATTGAGTTCCGAGATATCACCTGGGGCAAGATGTAATTCGATGGCGACAACCGCATCGGTGTCCATCGCGCGAACCGTCTCAACCGGAATGTTCTGCACCATGCCGCCATCGGCGAGCATGTGTCCCTTGATGGCCACCGGCGTGAATACTCCCGGAATTGCCATGGAAGCGCGAACGGCCTGGGCGAGAGGGCCATCGTGCAGTACTACTGCGTCCCCACTCTGCATATCAGTAGCAACGCAACGAAAGGGAATTGGCAGATCGTCGAAGCTCGTGATCTCGAATTGCGGGAACGCGATGCGAGCGAGCAGCAATCCTACCCCTTGGCCGGGGTTATAACCATTGGGGCCGGATATGCCATGCTTCAAGCCCAGCGGGGTATTAATCAGATAATCCCGGCGATCTTGTTTCCGCCGATACGAGAGCTGGGTATAAACCGGTTCGGGCAGAAGCGCCTTGTCCCAGTCAATTTTCTCCGCGAAGGTTCGAATCTCTCCAGGAGTCATCCCGGTGGCATACATGGCTCCAATGATGGCGCCCATACTGGTTCCGGCGATGCGGTCGACAGGAACGTGGTTTTCTTCCATCCATTGAATCACGCCAATTTCAGCTAACCCGAGCGCGCCTCCACCACTGAGAGCGAGACCGACTCGCGGACGATGGGCGGTAGCGTCGGACGGCACGGCCGGGGCGGCATCTTGGGCGATCAGGGGAACGGAGAGAAAAAGAAAGATAAGGAGACAGACAATTGAAACACACAGGCGCCGAATCTTAATTACCATCATGTGCTCCTGAAATGCGGAAGCGAAATGCTGTCGAAGCGAGGATTTCAAGTGAGCAAAAAGGTTAGCAGGTTTGGAGCGCGCGAGTCAGGCGCGGATCATCCAATGGGAGCGGTCGCGGGTTGCGTCTGGCGTGCCTGATTGACGACGCTGCGAACGGCATCTATCACCATCTCCGGCCGATCGGTTTGAATGTAATGTCCGCTGTTTTTCGCCACGGCTTGAGTACCGCGCGAAGACAAATGAGCCAATTCCTCCTGCATCTTTTCCCATGCTTCATTGGTAGGCTTCGCGAGATCGGGCGGAAGTTCCGTCGAAGGCTTGTCGGGATCATGCGAGAGAACGGCGAGTGGCATGTCGCCGAGGGATCCGGTCGCGGCGGTCTGGGCAGCACTCGCGGGAAGAGCCTTCAATTCGGCTACCCCTTCGCGGGCGCTGTGCCAGTTGCAATCGGCTGCTCGCTGCACCGGGTCTTCGTCGCATAGCCCAAGTAATCGAGGAATTCCGAATGGCGCCGTGTATTCCAGGAACTCGGCTTCGCGGATCCAGCTTCCTTCCATGTTCTTCAGCTCCGGAGGAAAGCGATTCTCCTGGTCGGGATGCGAAGCGTCCACCAGAATCATGCCAGCTATTTCGTTTCGGTAAAGGCTGGCGTAGAGGCGGACGTCGTAGCCGGCCATCGAATGCCCGACGAGAACGTACGGCGGAGTGACGTTCGAAGCTTGCAGCAGAGCATGGAGTTCTTCCGCGATGGTACGGCTTGTGCGCGGGCCGGAAGTGGAGTCACTGTATCCGAGTCCGGCGCGGTCGTAGGAGCAGACGCGAGTGAACTTCGCGATCTCCGGCTGAACCTTGCGCCATGAAACGTAAGTGTCTCCAAGTCCCGAGTCGAGAATGACGACCGGACTGCCTTCGCCCATGCAGTCGATATGCATCTTACGTCCGTTGACATCGACCAATTGCCCTGGCATCGGGTTAAACCGGCGGTCGCGGGCCTCCGTGATGTTTTCGTAGATGAAACCCACGGCCGCGAGGAAGACCAGAGCGATGAGTGATCCGCGGACGATCCAGCGCAACACGGGGTGAGACGGCTTGGATGAGACGACGGGATTGTCCATTACTGCGCATCGTGGCAGCCGATTCCTGCCACAGGCTTGGCAGGCATTCTACATTACCGGTGGGACCGTGATGCCCATAACGGCCAGGCAACGAATTAATTCGCGACGAACCACCGCAACCGTTGACAGCAGGAACTGTTTCCTCTTTTCGTCCTGCTCGGTGAGGATGGGATAGCGATGATAGAAAGTGTTGAAGAGCTGGGCGAGTTGGAAAACATGCTTGGCGAGAAAAGCGGGCTCAGTCGTGGCGATGCTCTGGTCGATGATCGAGCTGGTCTTTGAACACGCGAGCCAGAGCTCCCAGATTTCGTCATTGTCGTGTCCCGTGAGATACGTTCCGAGATCTGAGCCAGAGAGCTTTGAAGCATCTGCAAGTAATGTCTCCACGTCGGCTCCGGCTTTGCGGAAAATGCTGGTTGCTCGCACGACTGCATATTGCGCATAGGGACCGGTCTCGCCTTCAAAACTAAGCGCCTCTTTGAAATCGAATGCGATCACCGACTGCTTAGTGAACTTCATCATGAAGTAGCGCAGGGCACCGATGGCAATCTGAGTGGAGATGGTCAGGCGCTCGGATTCATTGACCTCTGGGTGCCGCGAATCGACTTCTTTCTTGGCCGAGGCGATGAGTTGATCGAGCAGATCGTCGGCTTTAACTCCAAATCCCTTGCGGCCGCTGACCCCGATGAAGGGTCGTGTCTTGTCTTCTTCGCTCAGGTTGTAGCCGAGTTCGGCCGCGCAACGTGGAGTCAGTACGACCATCCCGTAAGAGAAGTGCGTGAAATGGTCGGCAGCATCACCGTGACCCAGATCGCGCAGAGCTTCCTTCACTGTGTTTTGCGCTTCCGACTGGCGTACGTCGATGACATTGTAGTTTTCAGCGACGTCACCGAAGTGCGGATGATTCTTCTCGCCGTGGGTGGTCGAGATCCAGCAATCGTGACTATTCGGATAACGATAGAACTTCCGATACCCGAAGTCGCGGCCCAGCAGCCCGAACTTCCACATGTGGTAGGCGATGTCCTTTCCAACGTAGCCGACAGTTCCGTTCGAGCGGACAATCACTTTCTGGTCTTCTTCCGAGACGCGGTCAAAGTCTTCGGCATCGTCTGAGCCTTGGTCAGCTTCGCCGCTTTCGGCCTTTTCTGTCCCTGCGCGCCGCATCACCCAGCAGCCTTTGTTTTTGCCTTCGCTCTCGAAGGTCAGAACGCCGCTTTCCTTCAACTTGGTGAAGGCGGCGTCCCAGAAATGGAGGTGCAAGATCTCGCTCTCGCGCGGAAGAAAGTCGTACTCGATGTCGAGACGGTCCATGGTCTCGAGATGGCGGCGCAAGACTGCGATGGAAATGATTTCGGCGATAGCTGCGGTTTCGGTGGTTGCGTCCTCAATGGCGTGCAATGTGTCGAGCCGGACTTGGCGATTCTGTTTATCGGCTTCGTACCACTGGGAAACTTGGGCGTACAAATCCCAGCAGTAGTAGTCGAAGCGAGGCAGGCGGGTAAGGGCTTCGATCTCGGCTCGGGATTTTTTCTGCAGGTGGGTGAAGCCGACGACTACGTCGGCGACCTGCACGCCGGTGTTGTCGATGTAATTTTGAACATCAACCTCGTTCCCGGCGTGGCGCAGGAGTCGAACGAAGGTGTCCCCGAGAATGGCGTTGCGCAAGTGCCCGATGTGCGCCGCCTTATTCGGATTGATGCTCGAGTGCTCGACCAGAATTTTGCCCGGATGAGGTTCTTCGGGCGGCTTCTGATCGGCAGTGAGAGCGGTCGCCATCCAGGCGCGGTCAATTTTTACATTTAGATAACCGGGAGGGGCGACCTGTAGTTCGGCGATGCCATCAACGGGGCCGATGTTGGCGCGGATGGCTTCCGCGATTTTCAGGGGCGCCGAACGGAGAGGCTTGGCGAACGGGAAAATCGGGATGGCAAAGTCTCCGAGTTCGACCTTCGGAGGCTGCTCAATGACCACGGACGGAAGCTCGACGCCGGGATGCTTTTGTTGAAGACACTCCCGCACGCGCTGGGCAAGACGATGTTCTAGATAACGGTACAAGGAAGCCCTCTAAGCTATTGAAGAAACAGAGATTTTAACAGACTCAGAGAGGCGCGCAGGTTTGACGCAATAACAGGCCTTCCCTATGATGAAAAGTCAGTCGCTCGTCGTTGATTGTTTGTCGCTAGCCGAGAGGCTTTTGACCAACGACCAATGACTAGCGACTGACGACTTTTTTATGCGCATTGCCTATTTAGAGTGTTTTTCCGGTATCAGCGGAGATATGTTCCTCGGCGCTCTCGTCGATGCCGGAGTGCGTCCGCAATTGCTGGAAGACACGGTGGCGGCCCTCGCGGTGGGTGCGAAGCTGCAGATTACCCGCGTGATTCGTAGTGGAATCTCGGCGACGAAAGTGGATGTTTGGGTCGACGGCGAGAAGGATATGCCGCGGGAAGAATATTGGGCGAAGCAGGATGCGGCTCATACGCATTCGCACGATCATCCTCATGGCCACGATCACGACCACGGCAACCATGAACATGCTGCGGGCGACGGTTCGAGCGTTGAGACTTCCGCGCCTCACAGGCACGATCATGCTCATCGCGGGTTGAATGAGATTCGAAAGATCATTTCCTCGGCATCGATCTCGGAGTCGGCGAAGAAAACCGCGATTTCTATTTTTGAAGCCTTAGGAGCAGCCGAGGCTAAGATTCACGACGTACCGGTGGAAGAGATCCACTTCCATGAAGTCGGATCTGTGGACGCAATCGTGGACATCGTGTGCGCGGCGGTTGGTGCCGAGGCGCTTCGGGTGGAGGAGATCATCTGTTCTTCGTTGAATGTTGGCGGAGGAACGGTGAAGTGCGCGCACGGGAATTTTCCTGTGCCCGCTCCGGCAACCGTGGAGTTGCTGAAAGACGCGCCGGTGTATTCGTCCGGGGTGCAGGCGGAATTGGTAACACCTACGGGTGCGGCGATCGCGAAGACTCTGGTTCGACGATTCGGCTCTTTTCCGGAGATGAAGATCGAGAAGTCAGGATACGGAGCGGGATCGCGGGATTTTCCGGGACATCCAAATGTCATGCGATTGGTGGTTGGGGAGGCGGCGTCGACTCTCGCGGCGAAGACGAGTTCTGAGATGATTACGGTTCTCGAAGCGAATCTGGATGATCTGAACCCGCAAGTATTTGGGTACGTGATGGATCGTTTGTTGGAAGAAGGGGCGCTCGACGCGTTTGGCATGCCCGTTCAGATGAAGAAGAATCGACCCGGGACGTTGCTGACCGTGCTGTGCAAGCCGGAGGATGCGAGCAAGTTGACTCAATTGATATTCACGGAGACAACGACGCTTGGCGTTCGGAGGCGCGAGGAGGTTCGGCAGGCTCTGGCGCGGCGATGGGAAAATGTCCGTACACCGTGGGGCGAGGTCCGGATGAAGATTGCGAGCATGAACGGAACGGTGACTAACTATGCGCCTGAATACGAAGATTGCCGACGGATTGCCGCCGAGCATCATGTGCCGCTGAAGACAGTGATTCAGGAGGCGGCTCGGGCTTATCTCGTTGGCCGGGAAAAGCTTTAACGTAAGGGCCAGAGGTCCACAGAGAAAACCGCTGATCCGCAGTGGGCGTTTGAAAAATAATTTATGACCAGGAAGTTTTACATCACGACTCCGATTTACTACGTGAATGCGCGGCCGCATATCGGGCACGCCTATACCACGATTGCCTGCGACACGATTGCGCGGCGGCAGCGGTTGCTGGGCGCGGATACGTTCTTTCTCACCGGGACTGATGAACACGGCCAGAAGATCGAGCGAGCGGCGCAGGCTGCGGGCAAGACTCCGCAGCAATATGCCGATGAAATCTCGGGCGAGTTCCGCAAGCTATGGAAGCGGATGGGGATTTCGAACGACGATTTCATTCGCACGACCGAAGAGCGGCACAAGAAGCGTGTGCAGACGCTGTTTCGCCAGATCCGCGACAATGGCTACATCTATAAGGGAACTTACACGGGGCAGTATTGCGTTTCCGATGAGCTATATGTAGACGGAGCCCAGCCTGGCGATCCGTGCCCGACTTGCGGGCGCATCACCGAGACGGTGCACGAAGAGAATTACTTTTTCAAGCTCTCGGCGTTCCAGGACAAATTGCTTGAGCTTTATGCGAATCCGGAATTCATTCGACCGGAGACGCGACGCAATGAAGTAATTTCCTTTGTTCGGTCGGGGCTGCGCGATCTTTCGATCAGCCGGTCAACTTTTTCGTGGGGCATTCCTGTCCCCGATGATCCAAAGCATGTGATCTACGTATGGCTCGACGCGCTGGCGAATTACCTCACGGCCATTGGCTATGGATCGTCGCATGCGGGGGCGCAAGCTGCGTTCAAGAAGTACTGGCCGGCCGATGTGCACATGATCGGGAAAGAGATCGTGCGTTTTCACTGTGTGTACTGGCCAGCGTTTTTGCTGGCGGCGGGATTAGCGTTGCCGAAAACGATTGTTGCTCACGGCTGGCTGCTATTCGAAGAGAGCAAGATGTCGAAGTCGCGCGGCAATATCGTGCGGACGGAAACGATTCTCGACGTGCTGGGCGCGGACGCACTTCGATATTTCTTGCTGCGTGAAGTCGTCTTTGGGCAGGACGGATCGTTCTCTTTCGATGCGCTGGTGCAGCGTTACAACTCCGACCTCGCAAATGGGTTGGGAAATCTCGCTAGCCGGACGTTAACTATGATTAACCGGTACTTCAAAGGAGAAGTGCCGTATCCTTCGCACACCGCTGCAAAAACCCCAGCTGACGATGTGGTGGCTGAGACGGCACGAAAGGCGATCCGGGAGTTCGGTGTGCTATTCGACCAGTTCCAGTTTTCGCGCGCATTAGAGACTGCCTGGGGCCTGGTCGCGACGGTGGATCGATATATCGTCGAAAACGAGCCGTGGGCGCTAGGCGAAAAGAGTGACGACGAAAGCCGCGCTCGCCTGGCGACCGTCCTTTATACGTCAGCGGAGGCTCTGCGGATCGCAACGGCGCTGGCGCATCCAGTGATGCCGGATGCCACCGCGAAAATCTGGACGCAGATGGGTCTGGGTGACATCAAGAAATTGGCTTTGGCGGACCTCGCCTGGGGTCAGTTACCGCTGGGGACGAAGCTTGGAGAAGTGAGCCCTGTGTTTCCTCGCGCGGACAAGAGCGCAATCGAAAGGATGCAGAAAATGGAAGATCAGCAAAAGCCGGCGGTGGAAGAGCCAAAAGCGCCGGTTGTGGCCGCCGTCGAAAAGCCGGTGGCAGCGGCGCAGCCTCCCGCGGCGGCGACTGCTCTCTCGGCAGATGGTGGGAAAATTACGATTGACGATTTCTCCAAGATCGAACTGCGAGTGGGAGTCGTAAACGTTGCCGAACGGGTTCCGAAAGCGGACAAGCTCTTGAGGCTCGAGGTCGACATAGGTACCGAAGTGCGGCAGGTTCTGGCGGGAATCGCAGAGGCCTATGCGCCGGAAACTCTGATCGGCCGGAAGGTAGTCATTGTCGCCAACTTGGCTCCACGAAAGCTCCGCGGTTTGGAGTCGAACGGAATGATTGTCGCTGCGTCCCTGGAAGGCGGAAAACCAGTACTGGCCAGCTTTCTCGAAGATGTTCCGATCGGGGCGCGCCTCAAATAGAGGTGTCGCTCCGACGCTCGCCTTCCTCAGCAAGACTCACAACGATCTGCGCCTCAAACCAAGGTAACCTCCCAAGGGCATTACCTATTCATCCCACCGTTTTTCTTGTGCTACCGTTTTCTTTTACTGCACATTCTCGGAATTTCTAAGGTTTTCGGGCAAAGTGTCATCGGCCAATCGCAAACCGGGAATCCACGTTGCGTGGACAACCGTCACGTACCGCAGTATGGCGCTGCTGATTTTGGCAGTCGTGGCGGTGTTTTTTATCGGCATGCGCATGGCGTTTCCGCAATTCACGGAAACTGGCATCAGGAAGGCCGACGATGTTGCGGGTAAGTTGCTGGAACGCGTGGCCGGTATGGCTCCGGCAACGGGTTCGGGAGTGGTGACCGCGCAACAAGCGCACTTTACTGCGCTCGACGGAACGGTCCGCGTAAAGAAGGGCACTGGCAACAGCTGGGTTACGGCCGATTACAACATTCCGCTCGAAAAGGGCGACGTAGTCCAGACCGGTTCGGAAGGCATGGCGAAGGTC
Organism: uncultured Acidobacteriota bacterium; assembly: GCA_963787685.1. GTDB lineage: Bacteria > Acidobacteriota > Terriglobia > Terriglobales > Acidobacteriaceae > Sulfotelmatobacter. The sequence goes on along the minus strand of CAWBED010000005.1, from coordinate 163,870 downwards.
GTCTTCAACGATGGCACGAGTTACACGGTGAAGCAGGATTCTCTGATTGTGATCGAAGAGAACTCGGCGAATGACCAGCAACAGACGAATGTCGCAGTGGCAGTCAGTACAGGAACCGTGGATCTTTCGACGGCGACTTACAGCCAAGGTTCGAAATCGCAGGTGATTGTGGCTGGAGCAACGGCATCGTTGTCACCCGAATCGGCCGCCCAGGTGCACAACGATCCGACTGGCGACCAGCACGAGATCTTGATGAAGAAAGGTACGGGCGAGGTCACGCGCAACGGTGAAACCGTGAAACTTGCCAACTGGGAAAAAGTCAGCTTCGTAGGACAGCAGTCGCATATGGAGAAGGCCAAGGAAATTGGACCGCCAACTCCAATTGCTCCCGCGAATATGGCTCCTCTATTTTCGTCGGGAGAGGCGATGAAGGATGTGGAGTTTTCCTGGACACCGATGGCGAATGCAGTTGGTTACCGGCTGCGGCTCTCCCGGAATCCATATTTTTCCTCTACACTGGTTGACAAAAAGGTTAACACTGCGGCTGTAACGGTCACGAACCTCGGGGAAGGCGCCTATTACTGGATGGTGCAGTCCTACGATGGCAGCGGGAAGGAATCGGTCGAGAGCGAAAAGAACCGCTTCACGATCATCCCCAAGGGTAAGGATACGGAAGCGATCGAACTGGAACTGGATCCCGTTCATCCAGCACGGGCACGTCATTGAAGTTACGGGTAAGACGCAGAACGGGGCGCGGGTAATGGTAAACGGCAGCGAGGTTCCGATGGTGGGAGCTGACGGTGGTTTTCATTACTTTACGCCGCCACTCCCGACCGGAGAAGCCGTGATTACAGTAACGGCACAGACTGCGCAAGGTGGAGTAAACACGCAGCAGAAAAAGATACTTATCCAGTGAAGCGGTTGTCGTGCGCACTGGTAGTAAGAACTTTTGATTCAAGCAGGGTTGGCTGGTATCCCGTAGAATAAGGACAGCCACCCCTAAAAAATAGAGCCCAAGCCGGGGATTCCCGGAAGGCAGCATTGTAGAAAGACGGAATATTTCGTCATGTCAACTAACGGATTCCATTCAGGCGCGACGCGCAACCACAACCTCCGATCGCTGTTCAGCATTTTCTCCAGCGATCTGGCTATCGACCTCGGGACCGCCAACACGCTCGTGTACGCACGCGGCAAAGGGATCGTCGTGAACGAGCCCTCCATCGTCGCCATCAACAAGAATACGGGCGAAGTGGAAGCGGTGGGCAAAGAGGCGAAAGAGATGCTGGGCCGAACACCCGGCAATATCGTCGCCATCAAGCCCATGAAGGACGGCGTGATCGCCGACTTCAAAGTCACCGAGAAGATGCTGAATTACTTCATTCAAAAGGCGCACAACCGCAAGATGCTGGTGCATCCGCGGATCGTGATCGGCGTGCCTTCGGAAATCACGCAGGTGGAAAAGCGGGCGGTCATGGATTCGGCCTATCGCGCCAAGGCGAGTGAAGTGCACCTGGTGGAGCAGGCGATGGTGGCGGCGATCGGCGCCGGACTGCCGATCACTGAGCCGAGCGGAAACATGGTCGTCGATATCGGCGGCGGAACGACAGACATCGCAGTGATCTCTTTGAGCGGCATCGTGTATTCGCGTTCGGTGCGCATGGCCGGCAACCAGATGGATGAAGCGGTCATGAATTATCTGAAGCGGAAATACAACTTGCTGATCGGCGAACGCACGGCCGAGCAGATCAAGATGGAAATCGGCTCAGCGCACCAACTCGACAAGCCGATGACGATGGAGATCAAAGGGCGCAACCTGATTGAAGGCGTGCCGAAGACGATCACCGTGGATGACGGCGAAATCCGCGAAGCGCTGAGCGAGTGCGTTTCGACGATCATGAATGCGATTCGCGTTGCGCTCGAGCGGACGCCTCCCGAGCTTTCCGCAGACATCAGCGACCGTGGCATCGTGCTGACGGGCGGCGGGGCCCTGTTGAAGAATCTAGACAAGCGTATCCGTGAAGAAACCGGCCTGCCGGTTTCGATCGCCGACGATCCGCTTTGCAGCGTGGTGCTGGGTACGGGCAAGATGCTCTCGGACTTCAAGCTGCTGAGAAAAATCTCGATCGAGTAAGAAGACAGTGGTCAGTGGCAAGTGGATAGTGGCTGGTTAAAACCCACTGAACACTGATCACTGCCCACTCACCACTGGTGTTATGGAATCCGTCCTCGGCCGATACCGCAATCTGATCATCCTGGTAGGAGTGTTGTTTCTGCAGGTGCTCGGTTTGGCCATGCAGGTGAAGCGCATGGGAAACGAGGCCCAGGATACGCGGCTCATCCGGATTTGGGCGGTAGGGTCGATTACTCCGTTTGAGCGCGGGTTGGTCTGGATGCAGACCAGCACCCGAAACATCTGGCACAACTACTTTTATCTGCGCGGGGTGCGGGCCGAAAACCGCGATCTCAAGGCACAGATCGAACAGATGCGACTCGAGCAGGTGCGCCTGAGCGAAGACGCTGCCCAAGCAAGACGGCTGCAGAACCTGCTGGCGTTCAAAGAACAGTTTGTCGCCAAGACGGTTGCGGCGCAGGTCATCGGATCGAGTGGCAGTGATTTTTCCCGGATCATCTATATCGACAAGGGCGAAAACTCTGGAATCAGGCGGGACATGGCGGTCATCACACCGGACGGTGTCGTAGGCAAGGTTGCGCTGGTGTATTCCTCCGCGGCACAGGTGCTGCTGATCAACGACCAGACCAGCGGGGTGGGAGTGATCATGGCGGATTCTCGCCTGGATGGCTGGCTGGGCGGGAGTGCGAACGGCGAAGTCGTGATGAATGATGTGATGAGCGACGAAGATGTTCCGGTCGGCGCAAGAGTGTTGACCAGCGGCGGGGATCAGATCTTTCCGAAAGGCCTGCCCGTGGGAACGGTAGCCAAGGTCATGAAGGGCAAGGATCTGTTCCTCAACATCAAGATCAAGCCGACCGCCGATCTCAGCAAACTCGAAGAAGTGCTTGTAGTTGTTGAGAAGCAGGAGAAGCAGGCGACGGCGGACGACAAAGCTCGAGTCCGGGCGGCAGATATTCTGGCGCAGCGTCTACCTTCCGTGCCGGATAGGCCGACAGCGAATGCCGCATCGGTCGGAATCGCTCCCGAAGGGGCCGCCAAGCCAGCGGGCAGCGCCAATTCTTTGCCTGCGGCAAAAACTCCTGCCGCGACGACTTCGTCCCTTGCTGCGAAGAGTGCGACGAGTAGCACTGGCACCGCGCCCGCGATTGCTCCTCGGAAAACTGGGGACCAGACCTCAACAGCGCCGTTGCAGAATCAACCAGCGGGCAGCGCGACTACGAAACCATCCGTTGTGCCCGCAAAGCCTGCGATCTCGCAGCCGAAACCGCCTACTCCACCCACAACCCAGCCCGGCTCGCAGCCGGCTGCCGACGACAACAGCCCCCACTAGCGTGCAGATTACTTACACATCCGGGGAACAGGTTGAGGTCTACCGCTTCAGTATTCCGGTAACGGTTGGCGTACCGTTGCTGGCGCTGTTCGTACAAGCCTTTTTGCCGCTGCGCTTCCCTTGGTTTGCCCGGTATGTGGACCTGCCCCTGCTGGTGACCATCTTCTTTGCTATGGCTCGCCGCAGTCCAGTGGCTGGATTGTTTACCGGGGCCATTATTGGCCTGGCGCAGGACATGCTCGGACATAACCCCATCGGTATTTATGGCATCGCTAAGACTGTTGTGGGGTACGGAGCGTCTTCGTTAGGCGTAAAGCTCGATGTCGAAAACGCGGGTGCCCGTTTCCTGGTGACGCTGGGATTTTACCTGGTGCACTCCGCGGTTTATTTCACCGTCGCTCGCGGGCTAGTCAGCATGACCCAGAGCTGGGACTGGGTCCACGGGATTCTGGCCGGGTTGGTCAACGCTGCGATTGGAGTGTTGCTGTATTTCGCGCTGGACAAGTTCAAGCAGAGGACGTGAATGCAGTCGCTAGTCGATGGTTGTTCGTCATTGAAAAGGCCCGCACGGAACTTGGCAATAAGTGATGACTTCGGTTACCTGCTGCTCGACGGCGTGAATTCGATCCGGCTTACAATAAAGTCAGGCGTTGTCCAACGACTAACGACAAACGACCAAGGGTCTAACTGATGTTCGGGCGCGACGAAAAAGTATCTCCAGGCCGCCTGACGGCGGCGCAGTACGTCATCCTCGGCATTTTTCTTGTGCTCGCCTATGGACTGTGGCGATTGCAAGTGATGCAGAGCGATTTCTATTCTCTCGCCGCGGAAAAAAATCGAATTCGGAACGTGCCGGTTCTTGCGCCTCGCGGAAAAATTCTAGATCGCGAAGGGCGCACAATCGTCGATAACTATCCTTCATTCTCAGCGCTTCTGCTTCGCGATTCGAGCCGCGATCTTGCGGGCGATGCCGACTTGATTGCTCAGGGCTTGCATCTTGATCCGGATGAGGTGCGGGCTCGCATCCGCCACTTCGCGTCGATGCCGCAATACCAGCCGATTTTTCTCAAAGAGGACATCACTCCCGACGAATTGCAATTCATCGAAGCTCACCGGAACGAATTGCCCGAACTGGATACGATCATGGCGCACCGGCGCTTGTATCCGCGAAATGGTTTCATGGCGCACCTCGTCGGATATGTGGGCGAAGTCACCGAGGACATGCTCAACCAGCCGCAGTTTGAGCTCTATAACCCCGGCGATGTCGTGGGGATCTCCGGGGTCGAACGCCAGTACAACACCCTGCTGATGGGGCAGAACGGGTCCCGTCAGGCACTGGTCGACAGCCACGGGCGCGAAGTAGGACGCCTCGGCGAAACCGAGGCGATCCCGGGCAAGCCACTCAAGCTCACCGTCGATGTCGATTTGCAGATTGCTGCCGAAGAGCAGCTACAGGGAAAAAATGGGGCGATCGTTGCGATGGATCCGCATACGGGCGAGATTCTGGCGATGGCGAGCGGGCCAACGTTTGATCCCAACGATTTTGCGGTGCGCGTATCTCGGGATGAATGGAACAAGCTGGTCACAGATCCAGACAAGCCGCTGCTGAATAAAGCGATTCAAGCGCAGTTGGCTCCGGGATCGACGTTCAAGATCATCATGTCGGTTGCGGGTTGGCAGGAGGGCATTGCGCAGACGCTTCACGTGAACTGCGCGGGTTCGGCTGAATTCTACGGGCGAAGATTTGGTTGCTGGGTGAAAGGTGGGCACGGTCCTGTCGATTTGGAGAAGGCGATCTACCAATCCTGTGATGTTTTCTTCTATACGCTCGCGGAAAAGTTGGGTATCGACCGCATCGCGAAATACGCGACGGAATTGGGTCTGGGACAGAAAACGGGAATCGATCTTCCGAACGAAGTGAGCGGTGTGATGCCGTCGGAAGAATGGAAGATCCGGAACTTCAAGCAGAAATGGTTTGCGGGAGAAACGATCTCGGTCGGAATCGGCCAGGGAGCAGTGGCGATCACGCCGGTCCAGTTGCTGCGCGCGATCAGCGCCATTTCCATGGGTGGGCGCATGGTAGTGCCACACGTCATTAATCCAACCGACGTGCCTCCGGGATATGTCGAGGCTGCGAAATTCACCGAGGTGAAGAGCGTTCCCATCGATCAGAACGGCTGGAACTTCATTACCGATGCCATGTCCCGAGTGCTTCTGCCAGAGGGTACAGCTCCCTCGGCGCACGTTCCGGGAATCGATATCGCGGGGAAGACGGGATCGGCGCAGGTTGTATCTCTTGCGACGCGCGCAAAATTCAAGAACGCTGAAGATCTGGCGCAAAACGGATGGTTTGTCGGATTCACTCCTCGGCGCAATCCAGACATCGTCGTCTGCGTGCTCTTTCAGGGCGGCGAGCACGGAAGGTTGGCGGCAAGGCTTGCCACTCAGGTGATCAAGGCCTACGTGGAAAAGCAGCACCGCACTCCGCAGAAGATGGTAGAGAAGCCGAAGGGCGATGGAACAGTGGATATCGGCGGGCTGTGGACCGAGCCCGATGCGGACGGGGATAAAGAGGCGTTGCAGGGCGGGCGGTTTGTGCTGGATCTTTCGAAGAAGCCTTTGCCACTGGCAACGGCAGCGCCGGGAATGGCGATTCACTAAGACTAATGGCACGTTACGTTTCATATCGAGATTTCGACTGGATCCTGCTGGGATTCGTGTTGCTGATTTGCGGCATGGGTGTCATGGAGATCCATAGCGCCACCATGCACACCAAATTCGCCGGGGCGCATATCAAGCAGGTTTATTGGGTGGCGGCAGGCGTCGGGGCGATGTTCCTCGTCAGCCTGGTGAACTATCAGGCGCTATTGGAGCAGATTCACTGGTTTTACATCGCCTCCGTGGCTTCGTTGATGGCCGTGATGATCTTTGGGCAGAAGTATCTGGGAGCGAAGCGGTGGATCAAGATGCCGGGAGGCAATCACTTCCAGCCGTCCGAGTGGGTGAAACTGATTTTAATTTTGGCGGTCGCCAAGTACTTCGCCGATATGCGCCAGCGGGAACTGACTTGGCCGGATTTCATGAAAGCGGGGGCGATCGTCGGCATCCCGATGTTGATGGTGCTCAAGCAGCCCGATCTGGGGACGGCTCTTACCTACCTGCCCATCGCAGCCATGGGAATCTTTCTGGGTGGGTTGCAATGGAGGCAAGGGCTGGCAGTTGGCTTACTGGCACTGGTGGGAGTTGGCGCTGTTTTCTTCGTTCCCAGAGTTCATGTATTGAAGACGTACCAGAAACAACGCTTAACCAGTTTTGTGGATCCGGAACTCGACCCGCAGGGGTCCGGGTATCAAGTTGAGCAATCCAAGATTGCCGTAGGGTCGGGGGGCCTTTGGGGTGGGAAAGGCTCGCAAACACACGGTAATTTTCTCCCAGTGCCGCAGACGGATTTCATTTTCGCCGCGTTTTCGGAGGAGCATGGTTTCGTAGGCGCGCTTGGGGTTCTGCTGCTATACTTCATTGTGCTGATGCGTTTGACGCAGAACGCGCAAACAGCGCCCGACCGCGCTGGCACGTTCGTGGTTATGGGTGTGGTGGCTGTGCTTAGCTTCCATATCCTGGTCAACGTTGGCATGGTGGTCGGTTTTATGCCGGTCACTGGAATACCCCTGCCGCTGATGAGTTATGGTGGGTCTTCCGTGTTGTTCATGTTCCTGGCGCTGGGGATGGTAATGAATGTTCGTATGCGCCGCTTCGTGAACTAGCCGGGTGAGCCGGTTGGGAAGCCAGATACAAGGGTTCAGGAACAGGAAGACGGCAGGAAGCTGTTTGCTGCGCTTGGAGGCGCAGCCCCAAAAACATCGATCGCCTTCGCGTAAAGAGGGCATTTCACCGGCCAGTCGAGCAGTCGAAGGCCGGGCAGGATTGAAGCTGAGTAGTTCAGCCGGGCAGGGAACGGCCCCCCGACCCAATTGGGTCTGAGAGTGCGGTCACAAACCCCGGCAGAAGCTAAAGCGATAAGTGCAAAAGATTCCCAAGCTTACGCAGCGGACTGGGTGCAGAGAAGACCTCTCGAGCCCACGCCGTCCCCTATTTGGGGCCGCATCGCCAAACTCAATCCTCCCGCACTTTGCTGACTCCACACGCCGGTGAATCCCGCCCCCGCTTCTTAGTCGGGACGGGACCGGAGTGTTAAATGAACAAAGAACTATTTGTCTCTTCCACGCCTCACGAGACCAAGGTGGGCCTGGTGGAAGACGATCTGCTCGCGGAAGTCTATCTTGAGCGCGAGAACGAATACACCCTAGCAGGATCCATTTATAAAGGACGTGTGACCCGCGTGCTGCCAGGCATGCAGTCGGCTTTCGTCGACATCGGCCTGGAGCGCGACGCCTTCCTCTATGTCTCCGACTTCATGGAACTGGAGGAGCACGACGACGATCTGACCGACGTGGTTCCGGCCAACCGCGGAGTGCAGGATATGCGTCAGCAACCGGCGCGGACCGAGGGCGGTAATGCTGCCGAATCCGGCCAGACATCTGGCGTTGAAAGCGAACTGGCGCCTGTGCAAGACGAAGGAACGTTTGAGGCGGATGCGTTGAGCGAAGGTGAGCCGGCAGTTTCCGCGGAGGGTTCAGAGCCAGCCAGCGGCGATTCCCAGGGCCGCGACCGTGGGAACTGGCGTGGACGCCGCCGTCGCCGAGGCGGCCGCAGAGACGGCCGTGACCGTGGATCGGATCGTGGGGCCGACCGAGGTCCCGAGCGGAATGCCGACAGGCCGCAGGAATCCCGTCCGTCGCGTCCAGCCGAAGCATCGTCGGTCCGTACTCCCTCAGGTCCGCCTCCTGGCTACCAGCCGATTCTGTTGCCGGGAGAATCGATTTCGAAATATCAGCGTTTCTCGCAGCAGGCACCTGTCCAAGAAACTCAGCCTCTGCAAGCCACGGCCATTGCGACGCCGAATGTCGCCGAAGAGTCGCCCGCGCCCTTGGCCGCGACATTCCCCGAGGATGAGCCCATCTTCGCGGCAGAAGAGGCGGTTGCCGAACCCCTGCACGAGCAGCATGACGACGTCGTGCTAGCCGCGGAAGAGCCGGCTGAATCGGCTTCGACTTCAACCAGTTGGAAGCGCGAGTTCCGCCGTCCCGAAGAGGAAAGCGTCCCGGTTGCGGCATGGACTTCCGAAGCACAGACACCTGTTGTGGAAGAAGTCTCGTACGAGTCCGAGGAGCATGCTGAACCTATAGCGCCCGCTGCTGAACGCAGTGAGCAACCCGAACCTTCTTACCGCGAACAGGAAACGCCGGTGTTCGCGGCTCCCGGCACGATGGAAGAAGAAACCATCGAAGAGGAAGAAGCGGATACGATTCACTACCAGACTTCTTCTGACGAGGGTGACGAGGAGTTTGAAGAGGAGACTCAGGCAGCCGGCCAGCCGGCACATTTGAATGGTGACGCGCGCGAGACCGTGTCGGAAATTCACATGGCTTCGATCGTTGAGTCGGGCGAAGCGCATCCTGCTGAGGGGGCGCCTGCCGAAGAGGAAGACAGCGAAGAACTTGAACTGGAAGAGGCGCAAGCGCAGGCTGAAGCCATGCTGGACGCGGAAGCTCGTGGGAATGGCACGGTCGATGCGCGCGCGGAAGTTCGAGCTCCTGCTGCGACCGCTGGCTATACGCAGCGAACGCAGCGGCCCCGCCCTGGATACGGTCGTCCGGGCTACGAGCGACAAGGTGGAGATCGAGGACGCCGGGGCGGTGGTCGAAGCCGCTTCCGTCGCCGCGAGTCGGCGCCGGTGCCGCTCATCTCCGACCTTCTCAAAGAAGGGCAGGAAATCCTGGTCCAGATCGCTAAAGAGCCGATCGGCAAGAAGGGCGCGCGCATCACCAGTCATATCGCGCTGCCCGGACGCTTCCTGGTCTACATGCCGACCGTGAATCACACAGGTGTGTCGCGGAAGATTTCTTCCGAGGAAGAGCGCCAGCGCCTGAAGAGGATCATCCTGAGCGAGCGCGAGAACGGTCATGGCGGGTTCATCGTCCGCACGGCTGCGCAGAGTGCGACCGAAGAAGAACTTCGTGCCGATATTCGATTCCTGAAAGGCTTGTGGCAGGACATCAAGAACCGCGCTGAGGCCTCGAAGCCGCCAGCATTGATCTATCACGATCTCAACGTGGTCGAACGCGTGTTGCGCGACCAGGTCACTTCCGACTTCAATGTGATCTGGGTCGATACGGAACCCGAGTATGAGCGGATTTTGCGCTTCTTCAACCGCTTCCAGCCGGGGATGGTGAAGCGCGTCAAGCTCTACACCAAGGAAACGCCTCTGTTCGAACAGTTTGGCCTTGCCGAAGAGATGAACAAGGCGCTCAAGTCGAAGGTGTGGCTCAAGAGCGGCGGCTACATCGTGATCAACCAAACGGAAGCGCTGGTTGCGATCGACATCAATACTGGCAAGTACGTTGGCAAGACTGCGCGACTGGAAGACACGATCGTAAAAACGAACGTGGATGCGATCAAAGAGATTGTGCGACAGATCCGGCTGCGCGATCTGGGCGGCATCATCATCATCGATTTCATTGATATGGATGAGCGCCGCAACCGCCAGCGCGTTATGCAGGCTCTGGAAGAAGAGCTCCGGCATGATCGGGCTCCTTCGAAAACGCTGCAGTTCAACGATTTCGGATTGGTAGCCATCACCCGCAAGCGCGTCAAGCAGTCGCTCGAACGGACGATCGGAGCTCCGTGTCCCTACTGTCAATCCACGGGCTATGTGAAATCGGTAAGCACCGTTTGCAACGAGATCTACGTCGAGATGCGCAAGATTGCCAAGCACCTGGAGCATGAAGATGTCATGCTGCGCGTGCATCCGGATGTTGCCAAAGAATTGAAATCCAACAACGGACGATTGCTTAACGAGATGGAAGAGATGACCAAGCGCACCATCATTGTGAAGAGCGATCCGGCGGTGCATCAGGAGCAGTTCGATATCAACTAGTCGCGAGTCGCGAGCAGACGAAGACGGACGAGAAATCGTCCGTCTTTTGCTTTGTTGCTAAGTTTTGCTCAGGGGTGATTCGAGAAGGATGGAGTACTAGCTGACGTTGGCGAGTGTTTTCACGGCGATATCAGCCTGGTTGCGCAGTTTCTGGGCGGATTCGTGAATGGAGCGTCCTGCGACACCCGAGCCACTTTGCTCGGCTGTTTTCGCCACGCTTCCGGCTTCTTCCGCCGAGGTGCTGGCCATATCCAGAAGGACGACTACGGAATCAGCATGCAGTTTCCAGACCGATGACATCTTCTGGCTGCGCTTCAGTTCTTCCAGTTCCGTGCTTATGCGGGCTGAGATCGATACCATGCGGATTAGCGTGCGAGCCACTTCGGCGCGAAGACTCTTTTCTTCGAGGAACGCGGCTCCGTAGGCATCAGCTTCGGGCGCGGTCAACGTCAGGTTGAAGAAACGCATCGGGACGACTTGGCGATACTTCGGGTCAGCGACGCGAACGAAAACGCGAATCGATTCTTCGACTCTTCGAAGCTTGCTTTCTTCTGCGGAAAGTTGTTGAGGCGTGATTGCCAGCGGCTGAAACACAGGGATCGGAGCCGGCCCCTTGGCTGCGCCAGCGGCGGCTTTCGCAGCTTTTGGAGCAGCAGCCGCGCCGTTCGCGGGCCGCGATGTCTGGGCGGCGGGTGTCAACAGCGAACGACGGATCGGCGGACGACGGTCCAATTCTTTCTTCAGCTTTGAAACACGGCGGAATTTTTCCAGAGTTGTACTGTAATCGGCCTGCAGCAGTTGCTTCTCTTGAATCGCGGCCACGTGCTCGACCGTAACTTCCACGCCGTCGACGGTGGTGAGAATCGTGCCGCCCATTTCTTCCAGAGCCTGGCCGAACGACTTGATCTCGCCGAGCGCCTTGGCGAATAACTCATCGAATTTCTTGCCGAACGCGGCGTTGTAGGCGGAAACGGTGGCCAGAACGCCTGGATGATAGAAAGAGGAATCCAGCCACTGCTTTAATTCACGCACGCGGCCGATCATTCCCGAATCGATCAGGGCGTTGAAATCGCGGAAGCGGGATACTTCCTCAATAAACGGGTCGAAACGCCGTAATAGCTGCACATGCTCTTCCGGCAATGACGGCACATCGGTGTCGGCCAGAATTTCGATGAGTGCAATTTCAAACGGCGACAAGAGGCAGCGCGCCATCCAACCCATATCCGCTCTGCTCCCACTGGCCGGGAACTCTCGGATGACGGTAGAGGAATGTGGCAATCAGATCGGTCTTGTCGCGGTTTACATCGCTCGGCTCTCGGCGGCGGACGAAGTAACGAAGCAGTGCCTCAGCTACTTCAGAATCTGTGTCGGGAGTGAGCGCCTGGCGCAGCATTGCCGGCGTGATCGCCATGTCGAGCAGATGCAGCCAGCGATACATGCGCGAAAGCGTATTGGGTAATTCGCGGTCGGAATGGCGAAGTGCGTCCTCATCGAGACCGCTCGGAATGGGCACGTCGCCGCCGAGCGTGTCCTTCAGGAGCTTTTGGTATAAGCCCTGGACAGTCGCCAGAATGGCTAATTCAAACCGAAGATCCTCGCCCAAGAATATCCCCCAATAGCCAACTTCGCTCTAAAACTTTACTAATGTTCAAGTAAAGCCGAAAGGTTACTAACGGTGCAAGTTACCACCGGTGTGAAGATCAGCAGGCAAAAAGGGGAGAGTTTCTCGGAAGTACATGTCCTGACGAGGCAGAAAAGGTATGGGACGTTTCTCAGAAAACGACGGTCTTGTTGCCGTAAAGCAGAACGCGGTTCTCAACGTGCCACCGCACGGCGCGGGAGAGAACTACTTTCTCGAGATCGCGGCCTTTGCGAATGAGATCTTCGACGGTATCGCGATGCGAAACGCGAACCACGTCCTGCTCGATGATCGGGCCGTCGTCGAGCACTTCGGTGACATAGTGACTGGTCGCTCCGATTAGCTTCACGCCGCGTTCGAATGCTTGATGGTAAGGGCGCGCGCCAATAAAAGCCGGCAAAAAGGAGTGGTGGATATTAATGATGCGTTGCGGATAGCGGTTCACGAAGTCGTTCGACAGGATCTGCATGTATCGCGCCAGCACCATGAAATCCGGCTTGTGTTCCGTAATCAGCGCGTGGATTCTAGCCTCGGCCGCGTTCTTGTCGTCTTTCGCAACCGGTACGACGGCATAGGGAATCTTGTAGAAATCGGCGATTGCCTGATTGTCCGGGTGGTTAGAAATGATCAGCGGGATTTCGCAGGCGAGTTCTCCACTCTGGTGGCGATAGAGCAGATCGACGAGGCAATGGTCGTATTTCGAGACCAGGATGATCATGCGCTGGCGCTGCGATGATTGAGCCAGCCTCCACTTCATAGCGAAGCCCTCGGCGATGGGCGAGAAATGTTTTCCAAAGTCAGCCAGATCAATGTCGAACTCTTTCGGATCGAACTCGACGCGCATCAGAAAGAGGCCGGATTCCTGATCTCCGTGCTCGTCAGCATGCAGAATGTTGCCGCCATGCCGGTAGATGAAGTCAGCAATCGTTGCGACTTCGCCTTTGCGGTCGGGGCAGGAGATCAGCAGGATGGCGGAATTCTTCATGGTCGATGGCCGTGCCTTGGCAAGAGAGATGTTGCGCGCTCGTCTTTACACGCAACTCTCCTATTTCTTGAGCTGCTTCAAAATCTCGCGCGCGGCGTTTGCTCCGGATCCACCCGTTAATCCCGTGCCAGGATGCGTGCCGCTTCCGCAAAGATATAGATTCTCAATCGGCGTCTTATATCGTGCCCAATCCAGTAATGGCCGCATGGTGAAGAACTGATCCAGAGCCAGGTCGCCGTGGAAAATCTGCCCGCCGGTTAATCCATAAACTTCTTCGAGATCGCGAGGCGTGATGATCTGGTGCGTCAAGATCAACTCCGGCAGGTTTGGAGCGTATTGCGCAAGAGTTTGAACCACCGTTTGCCCCAGAGCCTTCCGCTGCTGTTCCCAGTCTCCCTTCAGCTTATAGGGAGCGTACTGCATGTAAATGGACATCACATGCTTGCCATCCGGGGCCAGAGTTGGATCGGTTAGAGATGGAATGGTGGCTTCGAGATAGGGCTGCTTCGAGAATTCGCCGTATTTGGATTCGTCGAAGGCCCGCTCCAGATAATCGATTTCGTTGCCGATATGAATGCGACCTCGAAGTGCGGCCGAGTCGCCGTTTTTGAGAGCCGTAAACTTCGGCAACGCCGCGAGCGCAAGGTTTACTTTGGCAACGGTTCCATTGCCGCGGTAGTGCTGCAGTTTCTGCACGAAGTCCGGTGAAAGGTGAGTGGGGTCGGTCAGCTTGAGCAGTGTGCGTTTCGGATCGGCATTGGAGACCACGGCCTTCGCGTTGATTTCTTCTCCGGTCGAGAGAACGACGCCAGTGGCAACGCCATTTTGTACACGGATTTCGATCACTTCAGAATTCGTCCGAATCTCGACGCCAGCTGTTTTGGCAGATGATGCCATCGCTTGCGTGACGGAGCCGATCCCACCTACCGCGAGTGAGGCTGAACCAGCAGGATGAGGATCTCCAGCAGCGCGGATCAGCAGGATCAGCGCGCTGCCCGCAGACCATGGACCGAGGAACGTGCCAAAGACTCCGCGAGCCGCAATTACAGCCCGCAATAATTCTGTTTCGAAATATTCTGACGCGAGGTCGGCGACTGCCATCGGTCCCCAGCGCAGCAGTCTGAACATGTCCTTCCGTCCGAGCTTGCGAATGGCGCGGCCCGTCTTCAGCATGCTCCACAGATCTCCGCGGCTGGGATCGTCGATGTTGGGCGGCGTCGTAGCGAGAGCCTCGCCGATTACCTTGCTGATCTTGCCCAGGGACTGCTCGAACTCCAGATACTTCGGCCCGTCTTTCTGAGAGAAAGCCGTAATCTCCTGCGCGGACTTGTTGCCATCCTGATAGAGGCTGAGCGCGCGGCCGTCGGGCGAAAGAGCCGTTACGCAGACTTCGGGCGTGATCATCATCAGCCCGTGTTTTTCAAGCTGCATGTCGCGAACGACGTCGGGTCGAATCGGGCCCGCCGTGTGGGCCAGCGTCGAACATCGGAAGCCCGGATGAAATTCGTCGGTGACTGCGGCTCCGCCGACCTGTGGGCTGCGTTCGAGGACGAGCGGCTTGAATCCTGCCTTGGCCAAGTAAAATGCGGTGATCAGCCCGTTATGGCCGCCGCCGATAATGACGACATCCCGCTGGCTTGTTGCTGTCTGCGCCGCCATGGCTATGCCGCTCCCTTGATATCTTTCAGAATTTCCAGCGCAGCGAGCCGGCCGTTTGCGCCCATGATTCCGCCCCCGGGGTGCGTTGCCGATCCGCACATGTAGAGGTTCTTAATCGGAGTGCGATACTGCGCCCATCCCGGCACCGGGCGCAGGAAAAAGAGTTGCTCCAGCGAAAGCTCGCCCTGGAAGATGTTGCCTTCGCTCAGTCCCCACTCGCGTTCCAGGTCGAGTGGGGTGACCACTTGTTTCTGGATGATGATGTCTTTTAAGTTCGGGGCGTACTCGGAAATCGTATTCACCACGGTATCGCCGAATGCTTCTTTCTGATCGTCCCAGTTCAGCCCGGGTGCCAGCTTGTATGGAGCGTACTGCACGAAGCACGACATCACGTGCTTGCCCGGCGGCGCCACCGACGGATCGGTCAGCGAAGGAATCACCATGTCGATGTAAGGACGCTTTGAGAAGTGTCCATACTTCGCATCGTCGTAGGCGCGCTCCATATACTCGACCGACGGCGAGATCGAAATTGCTCCACGCAAATGAGCGCCGGGACCCGGCATGCATTTGAAGTCTGGCAAGGCATCGAGCGCCATATTTACTTTGCCGGACGAGCCGCGGAATTTGTACCGATTGACCTCTTCGAGAAAATCTCCCGGCAGATGTTGGGACTCGATGAAGCGTGTGAACGTGAGCCGGGGATCGACGCTGGACGAGACTACGTCGGCGTAGACCTCATCACCGTTCGCAAGCACCACGCCCTTGGCCTTGCCGTCCTTGACGATGATCTGCGAGATCCCTGACTTTGTGCGAATTTCGACCCCGGCTTCCCGAGCCGCGTCGGCAATCGCGTTCGAGATGGCGCCGGTACCTCCGCGTGCGAATCCCCAGGCTCGAAACGCGCCATCGATCTCGCCCATGTAGTGATGGAGTAGAACGTAGGCGGTCCCGGGCGAGCGGACGCCGAGAAACGTACCGATAATTCCCGACGCCGACATCGTCGCCTTCAGGACGTCCGTCTCAAACCACTGGTCCAGGAAGTCGATGGCGCTCATGGTCATGAGCTGGACCTGGTTGTACTTGTCGTAGCTCGACATGCCCTGAAAACGCCGTCCGATGAAAAGTAACTTCATCAGTTCACGAGGATTCAGAGTCGTCGGATCCGGCGGCACCATGCTGAGGATCGGTTTCACGAAGCGGCACATGGCCTGCATCGCCTTGCCAAATTCGTCGTAGGCTTCGGCATCGACGCGCGAATGGCGCGCGATCTCCCGATGCGTTTTGCCGTGGTCGTTCACTCGCCACAAGTGATCGCCGTTGGGCATCGGAGTAAACGTTCCATCAAGAGGAAGAATCTCGAGTCCGTGCCGGGGAAGGTCGAGGTCGCGAATGATCTCAGGCCGTAACAAAGAGACGACGTAAGAGCACACCGAGAACTTGAATCCGGGGACAATTTCTTCGGTGCAGGCCGCGCCACCAAGAACGTGCCGGCGTTCGAGTACGAGAACTTTCTTTCCCGCGCGCGCCAGGTAGGCGGAATTGACCAGCCCGTTGTGGCCACCGCCGATTACGATGACATCGTATGTATTAGAACCAGCCATTCGCTGTTCGCTCCTAGCTCTGTGCTTTGAAGTCCGGGTGTCAGGAAACGCAATAATACTCTGGGAGAGGAACGTGCGGCAGGAATCAGAGTCCGCTGGGAAGAACGGTCCAGCTTCGGAGGATACTGCACAGAGATGGAAGGACGCAGCGCATAAGTGACCGGTAGTCGAATCGATATTCTATCGGGAAGAGCGCATTTTGTCTGCACATTTGCGTGAGGCCGTGACTCAGAGTCAGCAGCACCAATGGTTGCCGCGCCCACGCACGCATGCATATAATCCGGATTCAGTCATTTGAGTTGCAGTCGAGGAATTCACCTTGCCCATCGGAACCGCATTTCACGAGAGAACTTTTCCGCTTTGCCAAAGCCTGAGCTATCGCGAGTGGTCCGGCTACTATACGGTCAGCGTGTATGAGGTGCATCACGAGCATGAGTACAACGCGATTCGAAATGCGGCCGCGCTCATCGATATTTCGCCGCTCTATAAGTATCTGATCACCGGCAAAGACGCGACGCGCTTAGTCAATCGCATCATCACCCGCGATGTTAATAAAGTGAAAGTCGGGCAGGTGATTTACTGCTGCTGGTGCGATGAAGAAGGCAAAGTTATCGATGACGGAACCATCTCCCGGTTGGAGGAGAACGTCTATCGCTGGACGGCGGCCGACCCGAGCCTGCGCTGGTTCCGGCAGAACGGCCTGAACATGGATGTTCAGATCGAAGACATCTCGGAAAAGGTGGCCGCGCTCGCGCTGCAGGGACCGACCTCGGCAAAATTGCTGAAAACTGTCGCCGATGCGGATATCGCGAACTTGAAATACTTCCGAGTGACCCGTGGGAAAATTGCTGGGGTTACAGTTGATATTTCCCGTACCGGATATACGGGCGACTTGGGTTATGAAATTTGGATGCCCTGGAGTGATGCGGTAAAAGTTTGGGATGCGCTCGCGGACAAGGGCAAGGAGTTCGACTTGCACGCCGCGGGTATGCTGGCGCTGGATGTCGCCCGGGTGGAAGCTGGTCTTTTGCTCATCGAAGTCGACTACACTAGTTCGAAAAAAGCGCTCATTGCGTCGCAGAAGTTTTCGCCTTACGAGTTGGGATTCGCCAAGATGGTGCATCTCGAAAAGGAGAACTTCATCGGCAAGAGAGCGCTGGAAAAAGATGCGAAGGATGGAGTGCCGCGGCAGTTTGTCGGTCTTGAAGTCGACTGGACGGATGTCGAGCAACTTTATGAGCGCTATGGCCTGACTCCGGCTGCTCCGTCGCAAGCTTCGCGCGTCGCCGTTCCGGTCTATTCTGGCGACAGGCAAGTCGGGAAAGCGACGACAACGAGTTGGTCTCCCACACTGAAAAAAATGATCGCGCTGGCGAGCATTGAAACCGGGCATTCGAAGCCTGGCACGTCGCTGCAGATGGAGGTCACGATCGAGGCGATTCGCCTGAAAACGAATGTGAAGGTCGCGACGCTACCGTTCTTCAATCCGGCGAGGAAGACCGCAACGCCGGTTTAAGGCTAGAGAGACCGCAACGTCCGAGTTGCCCGGCGCTTGCCCGCGACGTAAAGCCACACTCCAATCAGCACGAGCGCCCCGCATCCGCCCACGATCTTGAAAACTGCGAGTGGCTTGTTCGGCTCATCCGGCTGAGGGACCAGCGACAGGCCGATGGTCGCGAGCGTTGTCAGAAATCCTAACGTCGCCACAAGTTTCGCCATCAGCAGCTCCTCCCGGTACGCGAATGACATCCGGCCCAGCCGGTTCGCCTTGCAACTTGATCATCGCAGCGAACAGGTACAGATAGGGAATGAAGTAGGTGATCACACCCATGCTGACGAGCACGTCGTAAGCTCCTTTCACACTGGTCCCGGCCTGCCCCAGAAAAATAAACACCACTCCAAGCACAAACTGCGTAAGGAGCGCTACCCATGGTGTTTTCCATCTTGGGTGCAGGGCTCCAAAGGCCGGAGGCAGAAAGCGGTCGAGTCCGGCAACGAAAGGCAGCCGAGCCACGGCTGCGAGATAAGCGCCGGCGGCACCGATGTTGCTGAGGGCAATCAAAAACGCTGCCAGTGGCAACACTCCGGGAAATCCCACGCGCGACGCAGTCTTCGAGACGGCTTGCACCAATCCTTGCAGGCTGTTTACTTCTGTCGAAGGCAGAGCGAGCAGCACGCAGACCGTGCCGAGGATGTAGCAGATCGTAACCGTCACCCCCGCGGTGAGCAGCGCCAGAGGGATTGTCCGCCGCGGATTTTTGATTTCCTCCCCCATGAAGGATGCGGTTTCGCATCCGCCGAACGCGAAGGTTAGAACCGACCAGAAGATCAGGTCGTTGAGATGAGTGCTCGGCATCATCGAGTGAACGGTGAAGGAAGTCGCCGATCCGTAGCGGTGCCATGCAACGAATCCCAACACGATGACGATGCCGACGGGAATCCACATCGCAAGCGCTCCGACGTTGTGCAGCCACTTGCCGACATCCAGTCCGACAATATTCATCAGAGTGGCCGCGCTCAGCGTGAGCAGGGAAAAGACAATATAAAAAGTAGCGTTGCCCGAGAGGTGTTGCCATGCCGCTTGCCGCATGAACAGAATGTTGCTGGCCGCAAAGTAGAGCACGGCAGGGAAGTACGGCAGGTTGCTGGTCCAGTAGGTCCAGGCCGAGAGGAAACCGGAAAAATCTCCGAAGGCGCGCTTGCTCCACACATATAAGCCTCCTTCGTTCGGATAGCGCGACGAAAGCTCCAGAACGGAGAGTGCCAGCGGGGTGTAGAAACAGAACCATGCCCCGATCCAGACGACAATCGAACTGGGTCCGGCAGCCGCGGCGGTGGCGATCCACCGCAAACTGATTCCCGTGATCACATAGAAGAGCAGCAGATCACGGAATCCCATCACCTGCCGGGGACGATTGGGATCTTCTGCTTCGGCGATGGAAACGCCGGGCGAAAGGAAGCCGGTATTGTCTGCTGTTCGCCGCGGATTGGAATCGGCCAAAGGAGTGGTCTCGGAAGCAAGAAACAGAGAGGAATAATACTCCATCGATCTGCGAGCAAGATGAAAATACTCGGCTCCTGCCCCCGTTGTGGAGATCGATCTAGTTTGTCGCGGTTTTGCGATTGATATGTTTCCAGTACAAATAGCCGGGAATGCCGATCAGGACGATGGCCGTTCCCCAGAATGCTTCGGTGGGACGAGTGATGATGGTGTTCAAGGTCCAAGCCGTACCAATCAAGACGTAAATAGCAGGAAGCCACGGATACCCGGTGCAGCGATACGGCCGCGGAATGTCAGGACGCTTCCATCTCAGCCAAAACAACGCAATGACCGTCAGAGTGTACGAGAGCACCATGCCATAAATGACGTATGTGTAGAGCTGGTCATAGCGGCCGCTGAGCGTGAGAGCGGCGGCCCAGACGCCTTGTCCGATCAGACTAAACGCTGGAGTCCGCCACTTCGGATGGATGACTGCCATCCGTTTGAAGAAGACGCCATCTTGCGCCATGGCAAGATAGACGCGCGCACCGGAAAGCGTGCAGGTCGCGGCGGCGCTGAAGCAGGAAACCGCGATCATCAGTGAGAGCCAAACTGCCGCTCGCGGCGAAAACAGCGCTGCTGCTGCGGCGTGAGCGATAGTTTCGTGGTTCGCGATTTCTTTAATGGGCATAGCGTACATGTAGGTGAGATTCATCGCGATATAGATCGCAGCCACCGCGAGAACTCCCAGAACCATTGCCAGCGGCACGTTGCGTCGCGGCTCTTTCACTTCGCCGGCCACCCAGGTGATGTAGACCCATCCGTCATAGGCCCAGAAGACTGCGATCATGCCGACGCCCATCGCCGATATCAAGGCGCCCGGCCCCAAGCCAAGAGTCAACGAGGTCCCATGAGCGTGAAAGTTAGACCAATTTCCTTTGCCAATGACGAAGCCAAGTCCGACGAACGCGGCCATTGCGGCGAACTTCGTCCATGTGGAAATGTTTTGGAGCAGCGCTCCCCATCGCAGACCAACGACGTTCACGAGTGTTAGTACGACGATCAACACAAGTCCCAGCAGGGTTGCGCGAGTCAAAGTCACCCCTGCGAAGGACGCCACGACATGGCCCTGTGAGACGAAGGGAACAACCTGTCCCAAGTACGCGGCGGAGGCAACGGAGAGGGCCGCGATCGATCCGCCGTTAGCCACCGCGAACAGCATCCAGCCGTAAAGAAACGCTACCAAATCTCCATAGGCTTCGCGTAGATAGATGTACTGCCCGCCCGAATCGGGGAACATCGATCCCAGTTCAGCGAAGGCGAAACAGGCGCAGAGCGAAATGAGCGCTCCCAACACCCACACAAGCAGAAACAATGTGGGCTGCGGAAGCGGACCCGCAATGTCTTTCGCAGTGAGGAAGATCGATGATCCGATGATGCCGCTGATCAACAGCAATACGGAATCGAGAAGTCCAAGTCCGCGCACCAGGGTGGGCTGAGATTTCTCCGTTAACGCGGCAGGTGAAGGTGCGACGGCGAGCGCGATTGGGACGGGTTCCATTATCCGATTCCCAACTCGTCAGGGGATTCCAGCGGAGTGCCGCATCGCCGGCAGATGACAGCCAGACAGTCTCCACAGGTCAGGGGATCACTTACTTCTTGAGCACAATTCGGACAGTAGAGAGGTCCCGGGACAGGTTGCGGAGGCTCATTCAGCGGGCCTGTGGCCATGAGGAACAGAACTGTAGCACATGGATGGCGCTTCCGTCCCGTTGCACGAGCCCGTAGCGGCGTAGGGCTTGAGGGCGAAATCCGTCGAAGACGTTGGCGCTACAATATGGGCAGCCATGCCCGAGAAGCCACAGACTCCCGACCAAAAATTGCAGCACGAGTTCAACCAGTGGGCCGCAGCCGGCGAGGGCGAGAAGATGGAGCGCCATCATCTCGACATCACTGAGAAGACAATCCGGCTCATGAATCTTCGTCCCGGCGAGCGCGTGCTCGATCTGGGATGCGGCTCTGGCTGGGCCACACGCCTGCTGGCGCGTTTGGTGGGCGATGGGCCTGAGGGATTCGGCCAAGTTGTAGGTCTTGACGTTTCCGATGAAATGGTTCGCCAGGCGCGAGAGGCCTCGAAAGACTTCGAAAATATCCTCTACGTGTGGGGCTCGGCGCAGCAGATTCCGTGGGAAGAAAACTTCTTCGACAAGGTTCTGTCCGTCGAATCGTTTTACTACTACGCCGATCAGGACCGCGCATTGATGGAGCTATTTCGGGTGATGGCACCGCGAGGAAGACTGTTCATCCTGATCAATCTCTATAAAGACAATGTGTACTCGCTGCAATGGGTCGACAAGCTCAAAGTTCCGGTTCACGTGCGCTCCGCAAGCGAGTACATCGAATTGCTTAAGAAGCATGCCTTTGAAAATGTCGAGGCACAACGCATCCCTGACGACACGCCCACGCCTGACGACTACAAGACGAAATCGTTCAAGAGTCTTGAGGATCTGCGGGCGTTTAAGCGCGAAGGCGCGCTGCTACTGACGGCATCGAAGCCCGATCTCCGCACGCCAGCTCCGGGATACACGATCTACTAAGCCTGCTCTATCGGGGCTTAGAGCTCGCTGTCGTCATCGCCATCCTTGTCGCGTTCCCCACGATCTTTCACGGGACTCATGGCATGGCCGTCTTGCGCGTGATGAATTTCAACTCTTCCGTTTACGTTCGACAGCTTGATGTGAGTTCCACCATTGCCGAGTTCGCCTCGCAGGTCATGTCCGACGAAACGATGATTGTTTACGTGCAATCCGAAATCGTTATTGATCCCGCCGGAGACCGTGCTGGCTTCGACTTCGGCATTCGAATCGGATGGGATAGTGAGATCGACCGAGCCGTTTACTGAATTCAATTCGACCGACTGGCCCGCAAGCTGGTCGAACTTCGCTTCCAATCTTCCGTTGATGGTGGAGAGCTCTGCCCGACCCGCGAGATCGTGAGCTTCCAGCCGGCCATTGATGCACGAGGCGCGAACCTCCCCGGTCACGCCGGAAATATCGAGTGATCCGTTGATCAGCTTAATCTCGTCGAGCCTTACCCCGCGCGGGACCGTGAGCGTGTATTCCACACCCGCTGGGTTATTGTGCGATCCCCAGTTCCAGGTGTTGTCGTGACTCGGATATTTCGTCCGAATTGAAAGATAGTCTTTGCCGGAATCGATCTCGATCTTTGCTTCGTCAAGCCGCTCTTTAGTATCGGCGTACTTCACGGCGTCGACCTTGACTTCATTGCGATCCCAGCTGGAAATGTGAACAGCGCCGTTGATGTTGTCGAGTTCAACCCGGCCGTCGGCTGTGATCGCGTATGTCTGATGGAATTCCTCAGTGAGAGCTCCTCGATGATCGGACGCGTGCGCTCCCAAGGCGAGGACAAACAAGGCGCAAACGGTCCCCAAAACAGCTCCCAACCACGTGGCATGTTGGCGATTGCGATTCATGGCTCTGTTCCTTTCAACGGGTTAGACGTGCTGGATGAAGATTCGTGAGACGTAAATGTTTGGGGAAAGCGTCACTGGTCCTGTGAGGCGTGTTTTGTAGCATGCTGAAGAGGACCATGTACGCTTTCCGCATGGCGAATTCATGGCAGATCAGGCTCGGAAGGGCCAGTCCTCTTCCCAATTTCCGTGAGCAAGAACACGCAGAGGATCGTCATCTCGGGCTCGATCGGATGCCGGTAGCGCGGAGCCGGAAAGACCACGTAATATACCGCCGGGAAAAGTAATACTAGCCAAAACAGCAGCCAGGCTCTCGGCTTGCGCAATCGCAAAGCGCGCACCAAGCCCCAAAACATCAGCACCGATGACGCTAGATAGAGTGAGTTCTTCGCTTCGTTCATCCACGGAGGTTGGGTTGCCTTCGGCGGCCCAGCCCAGAAGTAGACGAACCGCTTGATACACAGCAGCGCAAACCTCGCGTAGTCGGCTTTGATATAGTCGACGGCCTCCTGCCTTCGCATCGCGATATAGGCCAACTCTCCCATCGATTCGTATTGCCGCATGGCATAAACGTTCTGGGAGGGATGGAGGTATTCCATCCATGTGCCATCGGCACCGGGGCCATTTCCCATGCGAAGTTCCGCGCCGAAATTGTCACGAATAAAGATGAACTTGCCGAATGTCTCGTAGTTCCTCACAAGCCATGGCGCCAGGCAGGCAAAGAAGACCACCGAAGCCAGCACGATGCCGGCTAAGGACGGCTTGCCCTGTTTCGCGCGACGGTACCAGACCCATAATCCTGCGGCTGGCAGGAACGACAACAGGGAAGTGCTGTTCAGCGCGGCTACGCCCCATAACAATCCGAAGGCAAACCACGGCGTCCAGCCATCGCGATCTTCCATTGTCAGCGCCAGCCAGAAAATCGTGGCCAGCAACAGCGCGGAGAGGCTGGTCTCCCATATCCAGCGGGTACACCAGAACATTACGTTAGGAAGCAAAGCCCAAGCCCAGGCCGACCACACCGCAACCCTGATCGAGAACATTCGCCGTGCGATCAGGAAAATCGGAATACAGGTCAGAGCAGAGCAGAGGCTATTGAAAGCCAACAAAACGAACGCCGAGGTCTTGGAATAGATTCCGAAAACGCCAAAGACGCGAGCCGTCAGATATGGATACAGCGGCGGTTCCCACGCCGTAGGTCCCGTTTGCGTATCGAAAGGATTGCTGAAGCCATGTCCGGATGCAAGGGATGCGCCGATTCGGCCCATCTCCCATCCGAAGCCAAAGTTGGCGTCGGTGCTTTTGAACCGGTAAGTATGCCCGAGAAGGATCCAGCCGAACCGCAAAAGGAGCGCGACGCCGGCTATCAGGTAGGGCGAGGAAGGAATTCGCATCCATGTGCGAAACAGGCCCGACCCCACTTCCTCATGCGCCGCCAGCCTTGATTCCATGAATGGTTCTATTTGTAGCCCAGGGAACGGTTTGGGGCAACCACGGCGACCGAAAATCCGGATTCTCGCAGTTGAAAACAACATAGCTGGATCGTCCATCGCGGGAGTACAATCTCGACCTACTAAGGGGGTGCATCTTGATTCTGGGGATGACCACTGCGACATTCACTCTGCTCCATGTCCTGATCAGCCTTGCGGGGATTGCGTCAGGACTTGTGGTGATGTATGGGTTCCTAGCCTCAAAACGGCTCGACCGCTGGACTGTCGTTTTTCTGACAACCACCATCGCAACCAGCCTTACCGGCTTTGCGTTTCCGAATGAGCACATCACGCCGGGGATCGTGCTTGGCATCCTCTCGCTCATCGTGCTGACGGTCGCACTCGTTGCACGATACGGATTGCGCATGAGTGGCGCTTGGCGGTGGATTTACGTGGTCACGGCCTCCGTTGCACTATATTTCAATGTCTTTGTGCTCGTCGCTCAATCATTCGCAAAAGTGCCCGCGCTGAAGGCATTGGCTCCCACCCAGAAAGAGCCACCATTCGCGATCGCGCAATTGGTTGTTTTGGCGTTGTTCGTCGGGCTGACGGTGTTCGCAGTAAAACGGTTTCATCCGGTGACGACAGCTGTTGAAGCTTCCAAGCCTACTCTCACGAAGAAGGCCGCCTAAGGCAGGCAGCCTCGATTTCGGAACGAACCGGCGGTAGTGTGCTCAGAACGGAAGGATGTTGCCCAATCCGGTAATATATTGGTTCTACCGGACTTATTGTTTGATTGCTGACTTCATACTAGCCGCAACACTGTCGCTGGCCGCGCCCAAGGGCATCGGGCACTACATCCGCCAGCATTTTCTCGACACCACGTTTCGTGGGCTCTACCACGCCAACGCATTTGATGTGGCACTGCTGGTCCCGTACTTCATTGTCCTAATCCTGCTAGCGGGCTACGGGATGCACCGCTACGTGCTGGTCTATCTCTATTACAAGCACCGCAAGAACCGCACCACCGAGCCCGCCGCACATTTCGAAACTTTGCCTCGGATCACTGTCCAGTTGCCGATCTTCAACGAGCAGTATGTTGTCGAGCGCTTACTGGAAGCGGTGTGCAAGCTGAATTATCCGCGCGAGAAACTAGACATCCAGGTGCTCGATGATTCGACAGATGAAACAGTAGAGGTCGCTCGTGGACTGGTCGAGCGCTACGCGGCGTTGGGTAATCCCATTAGCTATCTTCACCGCACGAATCGCCACGGCTTCAAAGCCGGGGCTCTAGCGGAGGGAATGCTTTCGGCGAAAGGTGAATTTATCGCCATTTTCGACGCCGATTTCACGCCGCCGGAAGATTTCCTGCTCCAGACAATCCATCACTTTACGGATCCGAAAATTGGGATGGTGCAGACCCGCTGGACGCACCTCAATCGCAATTATTCTTTCCTGACCGAAGTGGAGGCAATTCTGCTCGACGGACATTTTGTGCTCGAGCACTCCGGCCGTGCTCGCACTGGATTGTTCTTCAACTTCAATGGCACCGCCGGCATGTGGCGCCGGGCAGCTATCGAAGAGGCCGGAGGCTGGCAGCACGACACCTTAACCGAAGATACTGATCTCTCTTATCGCGCACAGCTCAAAGGATGGAAGTTCATCTACCTGCAGGATGTCGAATGTCCCGCCGAACTCCCGGTGGAAATGACTGCCTTCAAAACGCAACAGGCGCGGTGGGCTAAGGGGCTGATGCAGACTGGCAAAAAGATTTTGCCAAGGGTCTTGAGCAGCGACGCGCCATTCCATACGAAGGTGGAGGCGTGGTATCACCTTACAGCGAACATCAGCTATCCGCTGATGATCATGCTTTCGGTGCTACTACTGCCGGCGATGATTATCCGTTTCTACCAGGGCTGGTTTCAAATGCTCTACATCGATCTGCCGCTGTTCATGGCGTCGACATTTTCCATCTCGAGCTTCTACCTGGTTTCGCAGCGCGAACTGTTTCCCCGCACCTGGCCCCGTGCTCTGATCTACCTCCCATTTCTGATGGCGCTGGGGATCGGACTGACTATCACGAACACCAAGGCAGTGATCGAGGCGCTGATTGGCAAGCAGAGCGCCTTCGCCCGCACGCCGAAGTACAGCGTGGTCTCGAAGCAGGATAAGGTCGGCGCTACGAAATACCGCAAGCGTCTGGGATGGATCCCGTGGGTCGAGTTGCTGATCGGCGCCTATTTCGCTCTAACGGTTTATTACGCCGTGGAAAACGAGAACTATATTACTGTTCCGTTTCTTCTGCTCTTCGTACTCGGGTACTGGTACACGGGCTTGATGTCTCTGCTCCAGGGACGATTCGGCCGAGCGACAGCGAGAAGAACGACTCACACCAAGCCCTTTCCCGTTGGCGTGTAGCATTGCGCTTGCTGGTCTTCCCTTGACCTCTCGTTTACAATCCTGTCGCTGAAAGTTCTTAACTGGACTCGGTGCGCAATCCGACGCTTACGAATTTGTGAAAGGGAGGATGCCATGCTGCCCTCGCGCAGAATTCTCCACTGTGTTTTTCTGACCACCCTGTCGGTAGTTGTTCTCAGTTGCGGAGGCTCTCACGATTCCGACGAGTTTTATGTCCTCGTCTCAGCCAATCTGCAGGTTCCGTATTGGAAAACTGCCGGAGCGGGATTCACGAACGCGGCAGGTCAGTTCAAAGTGCGATCCGATTTCACCGGGCCGCAGAACTATGATCCCAAGGCAGAGCGCGATGCGCTGGACCAGGCTGTACAGAAAAAGGCGACCGGCATCCTGCTGGCGGTAACCGATCCGGCGTTGCTGAAGGACAGCATCGACAAGGCCGTGGCTGCGGGAATCCCGGTCATCACCATCGACTCGGACGCTCCCTCCAGCAAGAGGCTGTTTTTCATCGGGACCAATAACTACCAAGCAGGATTTACCGGGGGACAACGTTTGGCTCAGGAACTCAAAGGCAAAGGCAATGTCGTCGTCTTCACGATGCCCGACCAGTCGAATCTGCAAGATCGCCTGCGGGGGTATAAGGAAGCTTTGAGTCGCACTCCGGACATCAAGATCACGCGGGTCGTCGATATTCAGGGAGACCCCAGAATTGCCTTTGATACAACGACCCAGATTGTCGGAAAAGAGCGTGACAAGGTCGACGCATTCGTTTGTCTGGAAGCGCAATCCGGCAAGGAAGTGGCAGGCGTGCTCGATAGCTATCACGTGAGTGGAAAGATTGTGATGGCGATGGATACCGACCAGGAAACGCTCGATTGGATCAAGAAGGGAGTGATCGCCGGAACGATTGCACAGAAGCCCTACACCATGGCATTTGTCGGCATGCAGATGCTCGACAATCTGTACCATCACAAACCTTCTTCGCTGATGTCCGATTGGTCGAAAGACGCTTACGCGCCGATTCCCAGTTTTATAGACACCGGCTCAGGCCTGATCGACAAGAGCAATGTAGACTCGTTCATCCAGGCGGGGAAGAGCCTGTCAGAAGCGCCAAAGTAAAGCGGATGTAGCGCGGAATTTTTCTCACCCAACTCACAAAGGACAATCTCTGATGCGGAAGCTATTGGTTTCTTTCTGCCTGCTATTGCTCTGCTCGGCGGGCTACGCTCTCGACCGACAACCTGGCGCCGACTATCACTTGCGTCGGGAAGCACTGGCGAAGAAGGCCGGAGGCGTGGTGGTTTTGCTGGCGCCGCTCGAGGGAATGGACTCTGTATATGAGTTTCGCCAGGAGAACAATTTCTACTATCTTTCCGGCGTGACAGTGCCCGGGGCAGGACTTCTTATCGCTCCTGCCGCAGACGCCCAAGGAGATGCTCCAGCTCGAGCCTACACCGAGATTTTGTTCCTGCCGCCGCGCAATTTGCGGCTGGAAAAGTTCACGGGACCGCAGATGGGTGCGGATAGTCCTGACGCTCCCAAAGTGACGGGTTTCGATCGCGTAGAAGAGATGAGCAAACTGCCAGAGGAAGTCGCCAAACTGCTGGCGAACACGCGGCCCGTCGTTTACACGGAACTGGCTTCGCAAGGGAATACACCTGCCAGCGAAGATTTGGTGGGCTTTCTAAAGCACAGTAACGCCATGGTTTTCTTCCAGGACGTGAAACCCATGCTCACGTCGCTGCGGACGGTCAAGGATGCGGGAGAGGTTGCCCTCATCCAAAAAGCGGTCGATGCTTCGGCCGCTGCCCATATCGCCGCGATGAAAGCTGTGAAGCCGAATGTGAAGGAATATGAGATCTCTGCATTAATGCAATACGAATGGGTTCGCCGCGGATGCGAGCGCCCGTCATACGCTCCAATCGTGGGTTCAGGCCACAATTCGACTGTTCTGCACTATTCGGAAGATACCAACACAATGAAGAGCGGCGATGTTGTTGTCATCGATGCCGCCGCCGAGTATTCGATGTATGCGGCAGATATTACGCGCACCCTGCCGGTGAATGGCCATTTCAGCCCGCGCCAGAAAGAAATTTACGACATCGTGCTTGGGGCCCAGGAGGCTGCCATCGCGGCATTTCAATCCGGTAAGTCAACTTTGGTAGGAGACTCCGAGAATTCCATAAATAAAGTCGCCAGGGACTACATTAAGTCTCACGGAAAAGATCTTCATGGCCAGCCGCTCGACCAATATTTCATCCATGGTCTAGGCCACTACATAGGTTTGCACGTTCATGACGACGGTGACTATAAAGTCCCGCTGGGTCCGGGAATGGCTTTCACTATTGAGCCCGGAATTTACATTCCAGAAGAGAATATCGGGGTTCGCATCGAAGACGACTTTGTCGTCGATGCCGGTGGCAAGCTCATCAAGATGAGCGCGGCAGTCCCGTCAAAAGCTGAAGATGTGGAAAAGGCGATGGCAGGGAAGTAAGAGCGTTGCGGACTTGGACTATATTCCTCAATTGCGCTTGTCATTCCGAGCGAAGCGAGGAATCCGCTGTCCAGGTGGGCACCAGAGCGCGGCTTAAGAAATATATTCCCGGATGTACTCGTCCTTGGTATGCGCCAACTGCCGGATGTCGCCGTCGAAGATCACTTTTCCATCCCGCAGAATCAGAAAGCTCATCGGGACATCACAATACTGTCCTCGCGGTAGTGCGCGGGTTTGATTGGTCCGCTTGTCAAACTCGTGAGTGGCCAAGGTGAAGGCATCCTGCAGACGGTGCGTCACCAATAGAGAACTGGTCCGGTAAACGTCACGCTGCTTCATGATCAGTTCTACGATGGTGTTCGACGTCACCGGATCAAGTCCGCCGGTGGGGGAATCATAGAGTAGCAACTCCGGATGGGTGATGATCGCGCGCGCGATCGCAACTCTTCGCCGCATACCTCCCGATAGCTCTGAAGGAAAAAGGTCCAACGTATGTTCCAGTTCGACGAAGCGAAGCGATTCGCGAACTTTGCGATCGATCTCATCGTCGTAGATTCCATGCTCCTCGGTCAGACGATAAGCGACGTTCTCCCGTACGGTGAGCGAGTCAAATAAAGCGCTCTCTTGAAAGACCATGCCGAGCTTGGCCCGCATGGGAAACAACTCCTGCTCTCCGAGTTGCGTGACCTCGTTGCCTAGAACCGTGATACGCCCGGAATCGGGAGGAAACAGGCCGAGCGCGAGCTTCAAAATCGTGCTCTTGCCGGACCCAGCCACTCCAAACAATGCTTTCGTCTCGCCCATTGTCAGATGAAATGAGACCCCGCGCAGAACATGATTGTCGCCAAACGCAAGATGAACGTCTTCAAAGACGATCACCGGGCTGGAAGAGGGCTGGATAAAACCAGACTCGTGTTCGATTGGCGCGGTAGGGGTAGCCATCATCTACCTGTACGACAAGATAGAGATCAACAACTTGGTCACAAAGAAATCGGTCACGAGAATCAATACGGATGCGGCTACAACGGCCTGCGTCGTCGCGCGGCCCACTCCTTGGGTGCCGCCGCGTGCTGTCATCCCGTAGTAGCACCCGATGGTCGCGATGATGAAGCCGAACATTGCCGGCTTGAGCAATCCCATGAAAACGTCTTGCAGAACCAGAACCTGCCAGGCATTGGCCCAATATTGACGAGCGTCCAGGCTCAGGAAGAGCTTGGCGACCATCAAGCCGCCGGCAAGGCCCACAAGATCCGAGATGATGCTAAGGAAAAACAGCATGAAAACGGTCGCAGTCACTCGTGGAGTGACCAGCTTCTTCATGGGATCGGTACCGAGCGCACGCATCGCATCGATTTGCTCAGTGACGACCATCGATCCCAATTCACTGGCCATTCCAGAAGAGTTTCGTCCCGCGACCATCAGCCCGGTCAGCACCGGCCCGAGTTCACGCACCATCGAGGTGGACACCAACTGACCGATTAGGGTGATCGAGCCAAACCGCTGCAGTGTGTTCGCAGTCTGCAAAGCGAGGACGCCGCCAGTAAAGAAGCCGGTCAGCACAACGATCGGCAGGGAGCCCACGCCGATCAGATCCGCTTGCTGGACCATGTCGGCGAAGTAGAGAGGCTTGCGGAAGAGATTGCCGACCGATTGTGCGGCCAGCAGAGTGTATTCCTGAACCGCCTGGATTTTCTGCTTAACGAATTCCGTGGGCGAGGTTAGTTCCATGCGATTCGGACGTCCGGCAGATTGGTAATCCCCAGTTCCGGGCTTGTCCGAAATATAACAGAGAAAGCAGTTGGCAATCAGCCAGCGGTGGTGAGTGAGTTAATGTTGGAACTGAGAATTGAGAACGGCTTGCTACCCGCGACCCTTCTTCTTAATCTCGATATTCAGCCGCCGGATTTTCTGGTTCAGGGTGGAGAGTGGGACGTGGAAGCGCTCGGCCGCTTCCGTCTGGTTCCAGTTGCAGCGTTCGAGCATGTCCGTGATGACTCGCCGTTCGACATCTTCGACAATTTCGAACAGCGAAGCATCCGACGGCGGGTCATGCAGGGTGAGCGAAGAGCCCCGACCCATCATCGATTCGGGAAGAAGGTCCATGGTGATTTCAGGCCCGGAAGAGAGCACGACGGCGCGTTCGATCACATTCTCCAGTTCGCGAACGTTGCCGGGCCAGGAATAAGCCATCAGCGGACGCAGTGCCTCCGGGGTAACGCGTGGCGCAGGACGCCCATTCTCTTCCGCGTATTTCTTCAGAAAAAACTCCACGAGCAAAGGAATGTCTTCTTTGCGTTGCCGCAGCGGTGGTAACTCGATAGTGATGACATTCAATCGGTAAAACAGATCTTCGCGGAAGCGCCCTTCCCGCACCATCTGCCGCAAGTCGATATTCGTGGCGGCGATAATGCGGACGTCCACCTGGATTTCTTGAATCCCGCCGAGATGCATGAAGCGCCGGTCCTGCAAGACGCGGAGAATCTTCGCCTGCGTCTCCAGGCCCATGGTGGCAATCTCGTCGAGGAACAGTGTGCCCTTGTCAGCTACTTCGAATAGGCCTTTTTTCGAAGCGATCGCGCTGGTAAATGCTCCTTTGACGTGGCCAAAGAGCGTGGATTCCAGCAAATCAGTAGGCATCGAGCCCGTATTCACCGGCACAAACGGTTTGTCGCGGCGCGGCGAGTTCAAGTGGACTGCCTTCGCAATCACTTCCTTGCCGGTTCCGCTCTCGCCCTGCAACAGCACGGTCGAGCGGCTATTTGCCACCTGTGCCACCAGATCGAAAATCTTCAGCATGGGCTCGCTCTTGCCCACGATGTTTTCAAAGTTGTAGCGCTGCTTCAGCGCGCGCTTCAGCTGAACGTTCTCTTCTTCGGCCCGGCGCCAGCCGACCGCGGTTCGTACGTCGGCGAGAAGTTTTTCGTTGTCCCACGGCTTCTGGACGAAATTTGTCGCCCCAACCTGCATCGCGCGGACGGCATTTTCTACTGTGCCGAACGCAGTGATCATGATGACCGGCAGGCGCGCATCATGGGTTCGAATTTCGGAAAGGATATCCATGCCATCGCGACCCGGAAGAGCCAGATCCAGCAGCACGAGATCAAACGGACGTTCGGCAATCTGCGTAAGGCCGTCTTCCCCGGTAACCGCAGTTTCAACTTCAAAGCCTTCCATCTCCAGCAAGGTCTGAAGAGATTCACGAATGGCGGCCTCATCGTCGATGATGAGCACCGAGCCTGCCGATGCTGGATTGACGTTCATCGTGCCGCGCGAAATGACTGCTGCCTCAGACATGGACTGCCTTCCTGCTCAGCGGAAAATCCAGGGCGAAGGTCGTACCCGACCCTGCATCACTTTCCACTCGGATCTTTCCGGCATGCTCTTGAATGATGCCGTACGTGACAGAGAGCCCGAGTCCCGTGCCTCGGTTCTGGCCCTCCTGGGGTGCCGTCTTTGTAGTGAAGAACGGATCGTAGATGCGCTGAATGTGTTCGGGTGCGATGCCGGAGCCGGTGTCGGAGACTCGAACACTCACCATCTCGCCATTGGTCGTTGCGACTCTCAATTCGCCACCACCAACCATCGCATCTTTGGCGTTGAGAAAAAGGTTGAGGAATACTTGCTGCAGCCTGCCCGGATTTCCCTGAATCGCAGAAATCCCGGCGGTCAATTCAGTCTGCACCTGAATCTTGGCGGTCTTGAATTGGTGCTCCAGCAGCGCCAGCGTGTCGTTGATGACTTTGTTGATGTCCACATCGCCGAACTCGGTTCCGCTGGTGCGTGAGAAGTTCAGCAGGTTGTTAACAATTTCCGATGCGCGGAATGTCTGCCGAGTGATTTTCTCCAACAGCCCGGATTTCTGCGGATCACCTTGCAACTGCTTGGCGAGCATTTGCGTGTAGGAGGAAATCACCGCGAGCGGGGTGTTGACCTCGTGCGCCACGCCAGCTGCTAACAGTCCGATCGAACTCAGCTTGTCTGCTTGAGAGAGCTGGCTTTCGAGCTCAACTCGTTCCGTGATGTCGTCCATGATCACGAGCCGCCCGATGACCTGGAACTTACGAGTGACGAGCGGAGCGATGGCAACGTTTACAGTGCGAGTTTCTCCTGCTGGAGTCTGCAGGCGGAACTTGTACAGGTTGTTGATCCCAGGATTCTGTCGCACACGGTGGAACTCCTCGACGAATTCTGCGGGGAAAATGCTTGGAATCGTCTGCGTGAGAGCCTGCCAGCGGGGCAGCGCGTACATCACTTCCATCTGCGCGTTCCAGCTCTCGATGCGGTCTTCCATGTCGAGCGCCATTACGCCCACGTTGATGGACTCGACGATGTTCTCGTTGAAGTCCTTCAGGCGCTCGTACTCTGCGGCCTTCTGTTGCAATGAGGCGTAGAGCCTGCCATTTTGGATCGCGATTCCCAGATAACCGCCCAGCGTTTCGAGCAGTTCGATGTCTTCGCTGGAGAGATAGTCTCCTTTGTTCGTCTTGCCCAATCCGACAACGGCGACTGTCCTCTGCCGGGCGCGACAGGGGATGTAGTAGTTGAGATCCAACTTGGCAATTGCGTCCTGCGATCCAGCCGTTTCGCGTGGTACCTGGTGCGTATTCTCAAAGAACATGTGCCCGGCAACATCCGAACGCGGTTCGCTCAGGAATGTCAGATCGAGCCGGCCCACGGGATTCATGCCGACCGATTTCGAGAGAACAAACTGCTCCGACTCTTCTCCCGCCCTCAGGAAAATCGCAATGCGATCGACCGCCAACGTACGCGACAGCCGGTCTACCACGGACGAGACCAGAGCATTCAAATCCGTTTCCGAACTAAGCTCGCGACCGAATTCGATGAGGGTGCGACGATAATCGTAGACGGTGCGATAAAAAAGATGGTCGACGCGGTCTTGAATCCACTTGCGTACCGGATCGAACAGGAGTGCAGTGACGACAACCGCGAGAATGAGTCCCAGCGGGCCCGTCCCGGGCTTCTGCATGTGGACCAGTTCCGCCACGCCCGCGACCAGCGCGAAATACATCCCCACTACAGCCGCGGCAGCCACGGTGTAAACCACTACGCGCTTGGAGATGAGATCGACATCCATCAACCGGTAGCGGAAGATCGCGTATCCGAAAGTCAGCGGCAACAATCCCAGGAACAGAACAGAAAACTTCATCCACGTTCCGGGAAGCGCGCCCATCAGGTAAGGGATGACGTAAATCAGGGTGTACGGAACGATGGCTAAAACCGTCCCGCGTGTGACCCATTTCAACTGCTGCCGAAGAATGGTGGTACTGGCGCGGCGATAGCTGTACCAAAGGACGGCGGCAGCCGTGATGAATAACAAGGCGCCATACGCCATTTCCTGACGATCCATGTCCCATCGGAGAAGCCCACTGGGTTGCGCTAGCCTTAACGCGATGATATGCCGCGCCAGAATGGCCGCCCCGGGTACGTATACCAATGCCAACAGCCATGGACGGCGTCGGACGAACTGCCTTTTCTCAGGGAATGTCAGGACAAAGTGCAGGAAAAGAGTGGGCTGCAATACCCAGGCTGCGATGTTGCTCCAATAAATGATCCAATCGAAGTCGTTCAGCTTGCCCGTGTATTTGAATGAATACGCGATGAAAGAGACCAGACAAAAGATGTAGAAATGGGTCGACCCGGGGGCGGTCCAGCGGCGCAGCAATACGTAGAGCCCGATACCCAGATAGATCAGTGCGATGAGTCGTAGCGGGTTGTTTAACGGGCGGTCGGCTGGAATTAGGATGACGCTAGAGTCGAGAGTGACAGAGTTTCGGACCAGCGAGTACGCCGCTTTCGAGTAGACGCCAGTTTGGTAAAGCTGGCGCACCAGACCTGGGGTACTTTTGATCTCCTGCCCGTTGATGGAGAGTAGTTGATCTCCCACCTTAATGCCGGCCTTGGCACCAGGACCCGATGGATCGATGCGGTCCGCGATCAGGCTGCCGCCGTGTTCGATCCACCACACGCCGTCATCGGGAACCGCCGACTCACGCTCTTTTTCGAAGTTGAAACCGGCAAAGACCACGGCCGCCACTGTGAGCAAGAACAGCAGGACCGCGACAAAGCGAGCTTGGCTTTCCCGATTCATGGGCTTCGGTACTGGCCCCGAGCCCATGGAGGGCTGAGGTGTGGAAGTGCTCTCCCACTTGTCCTTAATGAGCAAGTTCGCTGCCACCCCAGCCCCCATTTGCGAGTCGCTAAGTCCAGTAGATAAAACTATTTCCAAGATTATAGATGCATTTTCGAACACAAACTATGCCTTTTGGGATGTTTATGTGAAATTCAGTATCCGTTTCCCCTTAGAATTGTTAGGGTTACGACCCTGCGCTTAGTTTGACGGATCAGGGTTATTCAGGACATACAACCGGGAGTAGAAGCGCGTACGCAATGCTGGAGCGGCTCGTGAATCCTTACACGTGAGCCATTCAGCCCGCCCGCCGATCGTTCTTGGGAATCTCTGTAGGCTCATCGTCCCATTCGAACGACAGAGCGCGTGCGGTGGTTTCGATGGGCTCGAGTTCGGGGATATCTTCCGCGACCGAGGCTCCCAGGTCGGCGAACTTGCGCGCCGAGACCAGCACGCGGTTCTCAAGCGATCCAACTGCCTGGTTATAGGCCTCGACCGCACGATCAAGGTTCGTCCCCACTCCTGTGATGTGGGCGGCAAGTTTTCTTAGTCGGTCGTGCAATTCTTTCCCTAGATTGCTGATCTCGTGTGCGTTGCGCGCCAGCTTTTCCTGGTTCCAGCCGTACGCCACCGCCTTCAGCAAGGCGATCAACGTCGTCGGCGACGCAGGGATCACACGCTGAAGTACGCCCTGCTCGATTAGACCGGGGTCCTGCTCCAGCGCGGCGCTGAAGAAGGTTTCGCCGGGAAGAAACATCACCACAAACTCCGGTGTCGCCTCAAATTGCTCCCAGTAGTTCTTTCCGCTGAGAGTTTTCATGTGATCGCGAACTTGGCGGGCATGATTGGCCAGGCACGTTCGCCTCGCCTCCTCGTCGGTGGTTTCGAAGGCCTCGAGGAATGCCTGCAGTGGAGTCTTCGCGTCCACTACAACGCTTTTGCCGCCCGGAAGCTTCACAACCAGATCCGGGCGCAAACGGCCGCTTTCGCCGTGAATGGTCTCCTGCTCGGCAAAGTCGCAATACGACAGCATCCCGGCGATCTCGACGACCCTTCGAAGTTGAATTTCTCCCCATCGCCCGCGAACGTTTGGCGTTCTAAGGGCACGAACCAGATTGCCGGTTTCCGATTGCAGCTCTTTCTGCGTCGTGATCAGCGACTGCACTTGAGCTTTGAGGTCGCCATAAGCCTGGCCACGGGCAACTTCCATCTGCTGGATCTGTGCGTCGACTTTGCTTAATGAGTCCCGGACCGGCGCGACCAGATCGACCACGGCTTTTTGCCGGGCCTCGAGGTCGCCTTTTGCCTCGCTTTGAAAACGCTTGAGCGTTTCTTGCGCGATCTGAAGAAACGAAGAATTGTTACTCTTCAACGCGTCTGCGGCGAGCGCCTTGAAGGCGTTTTGCAAGTCGTCTCCAGCTTTGGTCAGTAAATCGATTTTCTCTGCGCTGGCTTTCCTCTCCGCTTCGAGGGAGGACTCGAGTCTTGCTCGGCTGGCAACCAGTTCCTGACGCTCCTGTAAAAGGCGTGCCAGATCGGCCTTTGCCGACGCTAACTCTGTCTGAGTGAAAGACAAGCGGGCGTTCACCGCGGCCGAGCGAGTGCGCAGCGCCAGCCAAACCAGGAGGCTGCCGAACAATAATCCAATCGCGCCACTAAGAATTAAATCCATTGAAAGCCGATTTACGGTAGTAGACCGCGCATCTAGCCTAGCACCTGTAGTTGATTTCAGTCTTAACGAGTTCGAGCCTGCGAACTCGCGAGGAGTCCAAATTCAAGAACGTTTAAGCGATTGATTCATAATTTGCAAAGAACTGTAAAATGAGTGGAGTTTTACCGCGCCGTAAGACAAGCTAAAGTAGGGCGTTCGCCCGAAAGTTTCTTCTTCTAGATTGTTCGTGATCGTTCGTTCTGTGTCATTGTTGTATTTCGATTTTTGTATTTCGATCATGGGGCGTCAGGGGATTTTTGGTTATGCGTCGGGTGGAAATGTATCGGGTCCGTGTTACATGGCTAGTGATGAGTGCAGCACTGTTCCTGTATCCGGGGCGGGCTTTGGCGCAACATCATGGTGGGCACGGCATGGGCGGCATTCCCGGTGCGTCCGGCCGTCCCGACGGCGTCGACGAGAAAGACACGCTAAAGGACTTTCATCAGGCTTTGGCCGTACAAGCCACCAGCCAACAGATTGCAGCGTTTCAGGATCTGGTAAACGCCACCAACGCGGCCAAAGACAAGCTGAATTCGTTCGCGGAAGGCAAGACAGGACGCGAGGGCATCGCGCCCTTCGATCAAGCGCTTGGAAGCGCGCGCGACCTGAACAAGAAATTTCAGGATGGCTTCTCGCCGGCACAGAAATCTGGCCTGAAAGATACTCAGAAGCGCCTGGAAAAGGCGGATTCCGATCTCGAGCAAGAAACTCACCGACTCGACCAGTCTGTGCAGGGAGAATCCGCGAGTACTGAGATTTCAGTACACGCCGCTGCGGCTGCCAAGACTCTCACCGACTTCGCGAACGTGCAACTCGCGCTCGGTCGCGATATGGGAATTACCTTGGCCAGCAGCGAGGATCTGAGCTTTAATTTCCCCCAGGTGAGGAATAACGCCCGCGTCGCTGATCGAACCATCTCCATCAGAACGTCCGGAGTGCTCTCCCAAACCTCAGCCCAAGGGGATCAGCGCAACTTCAGCCTCGAGATGACCCTCGATTTATCAGATCTCCAGCAGACCGTCACGGAGGTCATGAATTCGCAGTTGTACCAAGCAAAAGCGTGTGGAGAGCGTCTTTCGGTCCGGCAGGCGTCGATGGTCTCCGCGGATCCCGCCGGTTCTTTAACTCTGAAACTGCACTTTGAACGGTGGTCCTGCTCTCCCGCTTTCGGCTCTGTTGCCACCGAACTGGGAGAAGGCGAGGGCACGGTGGAGCTTCGACTGATTCCCTCCGTCGAAGCATCAAACGTTCTGAAAATTGCTGCCACGATCAAGCGAATCGACGCCGGCGGCATGATGGGCGAGGAATTGCGCTCGGGCGATCTCGGCATCAGAATTGACCGACAAAGTCGCTAAGGCAATTCTCGCGACAGTTCAGACCGGAGCCGATTTCAAAACGACGATGCCGGGCGCGGCGCAAAATACTGCCAC
Source organism: uncultured Acidobacteriota bacterium (assembly GCA_963787685.1). Taxonomy (GTDB): domain Bacteria; phylum Acidobacteriota; class Terriglobia; order Terriglobales; family Acidobacteriaceae; genus Sulfotelmatobacter. The sequence goes on along the minus strand of CAWBED010000005.1, from coordinate 125,427 downwards.
CTTGCAGACCGCGCGGTTTCAGGATTCAGGATCAGGTGGCCTGAAATTCGTGATCGACGGTCAGATGCAGCTCTCCAACGAGAAAGTGGAACTGCTGGCGCGGCAACTCAATCAGTCGTTGTCTGCGCAGGGAACTCCGCCTCAGTAAGGCCGTCGGCGCGCGGATTTTTCCCTCCACAACGCTGCGTGATAGCCTTCTCCTGCCGATCGTCCGCGGTTCTCGCCATGGAATCCACCCCGCCAGTTCGCCAAGCTCAGGCGCATTCCCCGCGTATCCGGGTTGGCACGGCTGGGTGGTCATACAAAGATTGGGACGGCGTTTTTTATCCGCCCGGAATGCGTCAACGCAAGATTCATCCTCTGGAATATCTCGCCCGCTTCTTTGATACGACGGAAATCAATACTTCTTTTTATGGGCCGCTGAAGCCTGAACACGTGAAGCTCTGGTGCCGCAAGGTCGCATCCGTCAATCCAAATTTCTTATTCACGGCGAAGCTCTATCGCGCCTTCACGCATTCCCCGCTCTCGATCACCGAGCCCACATCGGCGGCCAGTATTCGGCCCACCGATGAAGACGAGGTCAAGACCCGCGAAGGACTTGACGCTCTCGCCGGTGAAGGGAAGTTGGGCGCTCTGCTGATTCAGTTTCCCGTCTCGTTCAAGAACACATCTCTGAACCGGGAATATCTCGAACGCCTGGTGCGCCAGTTCATCGAGTATCCATGCGTTGTGGAAGTGCGGGACTCGAGCTGGAACAATCCCGAAACGTTGGCGAGTTTCGCGCAAAGAAACGTCGGCTTCTGCAATATCGATCAACCCGTGATCGGCAAATCGCTGGGCCCCACGGATCACGTTACAGCGTCCATCGCCTATGTGCGTCTGCATGGCCGCAATTACGATCAATGGTTTGATTTCGACAATCGAGACGACCGTTACAACTATCTGTACAAGGAAAAAGAACTCGAAGATTGGAAGGAACGGATCCAGAACGTCGCGGAAAGAGCTCAAGCGACCTACGTTATCACCAACAATCACTTCGAAAGCAAGGCGGGGGTGAATGCCTTGGAATTAAAAGCAATGGTGACCGGAAAGCGAGTCCCCGCCCCGCCGACGTTGATTCAGACGTATCCGGAACTGAGACGGTTCGCAGACCCGGCTGAAGATTCGGGAAACGCAGGGTGCGATCCTCAACTGCCGTTATTGGCCTGAGTACCCCACACCTTGGAACGAGGCTAGCCAACCTCAAGCACGGTGGGTGCGGGTAGTGCCTCAGTTTTCAAACTGAGGCACTACCCGGGTGCGGCAGGAATTGCATCCTCGAATCCGGTGCGGTAGACTCGCCCGGTCCGTTGAGGAGGTGCTTATGGTGCAGAATTCTTCCGGCCTCGTGAGGCGCGTCTCCACGTTGGCTATCCTCTGGGGCGTCTCGCTTATTTGTCTGGGCGTGCTAGCGTTGGCATCGCCGATGCTTGCCGCGGTCGCCGTCAACGCGCTCATCGGTTGGCTAATCATTTTGGCGGGTGTAGTCCACATCGTTGTTGCGTTCCATTCGCGCGAAGCTGGCAGCGTGATCTGGAGACTTCTGGTGGGCCTCGCCTACGTCGCCTTCGGTGGGTATGTGATTGCGCGTCCCACGCTGGGCGTGGTGTCGCTCACTTTGTTGCTGGCGTCGCTGTTTCTGGTCGAGGGAATCTTCGACATCATCCAGTTCTTCCGGGCTCCTTCAGCCCTGCGATCGACCTGGTTTCTTCTCGACGGTGTCGTCACGCTGTTTCTGGGCCTGATGATCTACATGCAGTGGCCGTCGAGTTCCGCCTGGGCGATCGGTACCTTAGTGGGCGTCAGCCTCATCTTCAGCGGCGTAACGCGCGTGATGGTCTCATTGGCAGTTCGCAGGGCCAGCCGTCGACCTCAGCGGCCCCGCCGACATCGTTAGCGGCGTAGGTAAGGTCTGGCTTGCATGGGAGATCCTTCCCGCAGGGAGGGGAAGCGGGACTCTGTCCGCGAGGTCGAGGAGCGGGATTTACTAGGTAAGCATCACTAAGAACGTCCCCTGGCTCCTGCCTCTACGCCCCCACCGCCGCGTGATCGGCCATTCGCCGCTTGTTGTAGCGCAAGGCGACATTCATGAAGACATTTCCCAGGGAGGTCTCGAAGCAGATCATCAACGCTTCTGTGTCTTCGCTGGTCTTATCACCCTGTTCGGCAGTAAGAAGGTGCGGGGGATGTACGCGGAAGTGAAAGCCCTGATCGTTGAGTGCCGAGATGGCGTTGCCCACGACCTGATTTGCAAGCTCGAAGATGGTTTCCTTGATTAACGCATCGGACTCCGGTAGTTCGGCGCCAGCATAGTGGCTAGCCACCTTCACCGCAGTCTGCGGTTCCATGTCGAGAACAATCCGGCCTTCAATGTCGCCGGTCAGCGCAATCATGCCTGCGACTCCCTTGCGACGATAGGCATCCTCTTCCATGGTGAGGTTGCCCACCTTGGTTGTGCACTGCAGGCCTTGCGACAACACGGCGTCCGCCGCGTTGATGAAAGGCTGGATCAGTTCCATCTTCATGGACTTACGCTCCCGCTCCTGCTGCGTTGGTGACCGCCCCATCTTCGCCCAGCACGTACTTGATGACTTCGTAGAGCACTTCCGGCTTCACCGGCTTCTGCACGAAATGCCGAGCGCCCCGCTGCAACGCCGCCACGATATTCTCCTGGTATCCGACGGAGGAAACCATCACGATGCGCGCTTCGGGATGCTGTTGAACGATCCGTTCGGCAGCCTCGATCCCTTCCATCTGCGGCATGGTGATATCCATGAGCACGATGTCAGGATGCGTGCGGTCGAACTCGCTGATAGCGGTCAAGCCGTCCCCGGCTTCCGCCGCTACCTGCCCGCCGAACGTTTCGATCATGCGGGCTAGATTCTTGCGGGCAAACACGGAGTCGTCCACGATCAAATAGCGGACTGGCTGGCCGTCTTTGCTGCGTTTCACTGCTGCGAACTGCTCCATACAGACCTCCCCTTTCAACTGCATATCATGGCTGGCTTGCCCCGGCCAGATCACGCTGGTCACAGGGGTCGCTGTCCCAATCTCTTAGTTTCCGGCGCGTACCGCTCGCCCGGCGGGTCCTCCATCAGACCCATGACTTCTGCCGCATATCGCCTGCAACGTCGCTCCCATGACGTCGAGCCCGACTACGCGGACGGCGTAGCCTCGTTCGATCGCCGCTTTCGGCATGCCATACACGACGCAGGACTCTTCGCTCTGCGCGATCGTCATGCCGCCCTCTTTCTTGATGGCTCCCAGGCCTTCGGCTCCATCGTCTCCCATCCCCGTCATCAGTACTCCAACGGCACTCGCACGGAACTCTTCGGCCACGCTCCGCAAGAGAACATCTACGCTGGGACGGTGACCGTTTACTCGGGGTTCGTCGCTGAGCACAGCGATGTCGCCGAGGGGAAGCCGTTTCACTTTCATGTGCCGGCTTCCCGGGACAGATCAACACTCGTCCGGGCACCAAGAGATCTCCCGATTGCGCTTCTTTCACGCGCAATGGACAAACTTCATCCAGTCGCCGCGCAAACATGTCGGTGAATCCATCCGGCATGTGCTGCACCACGGCGATCGCTCCCGGAAAGTCGCCCGGCAGTTGTGAAAGCACATACTCCAATGCCTGGGGACCGCCGGTGGAGACGCCGATAGCGACCACTCTGGTAGGCGATCCCGTCGCCGCCGCAACCTTCTCCGGCTTTGGCGGAATTCCCGGAAGCATCCGGGGCTTCAGTTTGCAGTCTGCCGCCGCTTTGACCTTCGCAATTAACTCTCGCGCGCTCTCGGCCATGTGAGCCGAGGCATCCTTGGGCTTGGTGACAAAGTCGAAAGCACCCAGCCCCAACGCCTTCATGGTTACGCTCGCGCCTTCGGTGCTGTGCGAACTGAACACGATGACCGGGACTGGTTGCCGGCGCATGATCTCTTTCAGCGCGTCGATTCCGTTCATCCCCGGCATTTCCAGGTCGAGCGTGACCACGTTGGGCTTCAGTTCTTCAATCTTCTTAAGACAGAACGAGCCATCCATCGCCGTACCCACCACTTCGATGGATTCATCTTGTGCCAGCATCTGCGGGATCAGCTTCCGCATCAGGGCTGAATCGTCAACCACGAGTACGCGGACGATATTGCCTCTCATGCCTGGCCTCCCACCGCCGGCGTCAGCGCCAGCCGCGTGCGATCGGTTTGGGTCAGCAGCAATCCGGAGTTCGCGTGTCCCATCTCTGTGGGCCGCAGGCGCGCCACGTGTTCGACAACCGCCGGCAAATTCAGAATCAATACCACTCGCCCATCTCCCAGAATTGAGGCGCCCGATACCAGATCAGTCGAGAATGTCTGGTCGTCCAACGCCTTGATTACCAGTTCTTCTTCGCCTTCCAGCGCATCGACGATCAATCCGTACTTCCTCTCTCCCACAGTAATGACGAGCACAAACAGCTTCGACTTCCGATCACCCTCGGCAGCAGGCCGTCCGAGACGCAGCAGCGGCAGCACCTGGTTCCTCAACTGCAGAACTTCGTAGTTATCCACCTGATGGACTTCCGCTTCGAACGTTCGCGCGATTTCGAGGACTGCGTTCAACGGAATCGCATACAAGCGCTGCTCCACCCAGAACAACAGGGCCTTGATAATCGCCAGCGTCAGCGGCAACTTCAGCCGGAACGTTGTGCCCTGACCCAGACGCGTCTCCAAACTGACGGAAGCCTTGAGACGGTGCAACACGCTTTGCACGACGTCCATGCCAACGCCGCGTCCGGAGACCTCCGTGACTTGCTCGGCCGTACTAAAACCCGGACGGAATATGAAGTCGAGAGTCTCGGCTTCGGTCAGTCGCGAGGCTTCTTCCGGAGTCGTGAGTCCAAGCTCAATCGCCTTCGTGCGAATCTTGTGGGCATCAATACCGCGGCCATCATCGCTCACTTCAACGATGACTTGATTGCCGTGGTGATACGCGTTGAGCCGTACAGTCCCTTGCGCTGGCTTGCCGGCCTTCCGTCGCTCTTCTGGCGATTCAATCCCATGGCTGATGGCATTCCGAACCAGGTGCGTCAGCGGTTCGGCGATCGCATCGAGAATTCCTTTATCCAGATCGGTGTCCTGACCGCTGACGGCGAGTTCTACTTCGTGGCCGCATTGCCGCGAAACGTCGCGCACCATCCGGGGAAACCGCCGGAACAGCTGATCGACGGGCACCATCCGTATCTTCATGACCGAGCGCTGCAGATCGTTGAGTACACGTGCCTGGAAAGCCATGGCATCGGCAAACTTGCCGCGGAGCAGTTCCTTCGGATAGCGCTTCGAAAACTCGCTCAACGCCTGCTGCAGCATCGACTTGCCGATAATCAGTTCGCCGACCAGATTGAGCACATTGTCGATACGGCCCGCGTCCACTCGCAGCAGGTTTTCCTGCATTGCGGCTACGCTCGCGGCCGCCGCAGTGGGCGCGGCAGGCTCCGTCGGCGTCGCTTCGACGTCTGGAGTCTGCTCTGTCAAAGCTTCGGACGATTCCTCTAGGTTCTCTGCGTTTTGCGGAGCCGCGCTGGGCGCGAGCAATTGTTCGACAGTGACCTCTTCTGCAATGGTCGGAATGCGTCCCTTCGCGGATATCTGCTCGACCGTTTGCTTGCTGGCCAGCACAAACTCGACGTGCTTCGAGGCTGCCGGAGACTTTGCGTCCGGCCGCACCGCGATCACGTCCCCGGTACTGCCCAAGGCGTTGTAAATCAACTGCCGCCCCGCAATCGGCATGGCGCAATGCGGATCAATCTTGACCACGACGTGATACACGGTCTGACCGGCGGTCTGGGCCTTGGTCATTGACAGCTTTTCGTACTCCGTCCAAATTTCAGCCTTGCTGGCGTTCTTCGACGCAGCCGACTTGCCTGTCGCTTTCCTGGTCCTCTTTGTTTTCCCGGCTTTTGGCGCGGCCATCAGATCCTGAATCTTCCGGCTCAGACTCTTGGTCGCGGGCATCTTGCCGTTGGTGCGATAGGCCGCGATCATGTCAGTGAACACGTCAGCAGCCGCGAAAGCAATTTCAGCCACCGCCGCATGCGACGCCGAACCTTCGAGCGACAGCGCATCTTCGAACTGGTGCGCCAGTTCGCTTAACTCCCGCAATCCGCAAGCCGCAGAATCCCCCTTCAACGTATGGACCGTGCGCCGGATGCCGCGCACGATTTCCTCGTCGCCAGGAGTCTTCTCCAGCTTCAGCGCCTCTTCATTGAGCGCCTGCAGCAGTTCCTGCGAGGTCTCGAAAAAGAGCTCTCGCAGTTCCGCGCCGCGTTCGTCGGGAGTATTCGTCACTCTCGCACCTCAAGCCTCTGATACGCAGTGCCACTGTCCTTGTGCACCATCTGGAATTTCTTCGTGAGCCCCAAAAGGCTTTCCGCATGGCCAACAAACAGGTAGCCGTGGGGATTCAAGCAGCGGTAGAACTTTTCGATCAGCCGCTTCTGCTCCGCCTCGTCGAAATACATCATCACGTTGCGGCAGAAGATCACGTCGTTGCGCTGGGGCAGGTATTCGGTTTTCAGGTTATGAAAATCGAAGTGCACCATCTCTTTCAACGCCTTCTTGATGGCATAGCGGTCGGCAACTTTATCGAAGTAACGCAGCCGGTAGCCGTAGTCGACCATCGACATCTGGTGCTCGCTGTATGTCCCTTCTTGCCCAGCGCGCAACACCGAGTAACTAATGTCGCTGGCGAGAATCTCAACCCTCCATGGTGGAGGAACCAACGGTTTCGGCAGTGGCAAGTCCATTGGAAGCGGATTCCGCAAGTAGTAATAGGCCAGAGCATCGGTGACCAGCATGGCCAACGTGTAAGCTTCCTGTCCGGTTGAGCAGCCTGCGCTCCATATCCGGATCGAATACTCCCGGCGCGAACTCTTGTGCTTCAGCAACTCTTCCAAAACCGTCTTCTGGAACAAATCGAGCTGCGCTTTGTGCCGGAAGAAGCTGGTCTCATTGACTGTCAGATTCTCCAGCAGCTTTGCCAGTTCCTGTTTGCCCTCGTGACTGATGAGCAGCCGGTAATAGGCGTAGAAGGAGTCCACACGGCACTCTTTCAGCCGGCGCAACAGCCGGTCCTGAAGGAAATGCGTGCGGCGCTCGTCAAAGTGCATGCCGCATTCTTGATACACCAGCGCCTGCAACAACTTCAGTTCCGCGTCCGTAAGGATGGGAGCTGGTGCCGCTCCGGATGTGCTCATGCTTGCTCTCGTTCCCGTCTCATGCGCATTTCAAAACGGATGGAATGATTTCTTACCGAGCCGCGGCGCCCCGCGCCTCAGCCTTTGGTGCCGCCTTCTTTTCGCCACTCTCACTCTTGGCTTGCAGGCTTGCCGGAGCCAGCAGCTTGCTCATATCGAGCAGCACCACCAGGCGTCCCGCAACCTTTCCCAGCCCCGTCACGCAATTCAATCCGCCTTCCTGGAACACGGCTGGCGGTGCTTCCACTGCGTCAGCAGGAATCTTCAAAACTTCGGAGGCCGAATCCACAATCAGCCCGGCCAATCGTCCCGCATGCTCAACCACCAGAATGCGGTTCTGCCGTTTCAAGTTTGTCTGCTTTTCTCCAAAACGTTTGCGGAGATCCATCACCGACACGATCTTCCCTCGCAGGTTAATCACGCCTTCCAGATAGTCAGGCGCATCGGGCACGGCAGTAATTTCGGGTACCCGCACAATTTCGTGCAGGGAAGTGATGGGAACGCCGTACGTCTCGCGCCCTACCTGAAAACCGACGATGTGAAGTTCACGGCTCATAGCGTCAAACTCCCCGGATAGCCCTTAGAACTGCGATCCTGCAGCAGCCCGGCGTGCGTTGCGTCCAGCATCAGAGCCCCCTTGCGCACGTGCTCCTTCTGCCAGCGCGAAGCGGTCGATGAACTCAAGCAAGCTGCGCGACATTTTCGACATCTGCTCCGAGGACGCTGCCAACTCCGTTGAACTGGAGGTCGACTGCTGCACCAGTTCCCGCATGCGTTCCATTGCCTTGACGACAGCCTGAGCTCCCGATGCTTGCTCTTCGACGGCTGAGTTGATTTCGTGGGTAATTTCGTTCAATCGCGTGGTTGCTCGCGCAATCTGAGACGAGCCATGCGATTGTTCGTTGGTCGCGGCACCGATTTCTTGCGCGAACTTGTAAACCTCGGTGACCACGTTGGAAATCTTGCGCAACGCAGAATTCAGCTCTCCACCCAATTCCAGGCCCTCATTCACGATCGAGGTCGAGCGGTTCATGTTGTCAACCGCCTTGCGGGCTTCCTTCTGGATGCTTTGGATCAGTTCCGAGATTTCCTTAGTGGACTGCGCCGACTTCTCGGCCAGCTTGCGCACTTCGTCGGCGACCACGGCAAATCCCAGGCCGTGCTCTCCGGCGCGTGCCGCTTCGATGGCTGCGTTCAGCGCCAGCAGGTTCGTTTGCTCGGCCAGATCGTCGATCACTTCGATGATCTTGCCGATATCGTCTGCACGTTGGCCCAAAGCTCCAATAATTTCGCCCGACGAATTGATGGTCGTGTTGATCCGGTTCAGGCCGTCCGTGGCCTTTTCCATCGTGCCGATGCCGTTGTGCACTTCCTCGCGCGACCGGTTGGAGATGTCGAGCAGCACCTTCGCCGTATCGGCGACTCGCTGGATCGAAGCCACCATCTGATCGATGGAGGCCGAAGTTTCGCTCACGCTCGAAGCCTGCACCTGCGTGCTCTTCACCATGTTCTGCACGTTGACGCTCATCTCGTGCATCGTGCTGGTGACTTCATCGATCGCGGATGAAGCTTGCAATCCGATCTTTGCGGAATCGTCGGACGCTCCAGCCACCTGGTTTGACGCGCTCGCAACTTGAGACGAGGCGTCGCGTACGCTGCGTACCAGTCCGGCGAGACCGTCGACCATCTTGGCGAAGGCGTTGCCCAGCGTGTCATGCGTAGAACGGGGTTTCACTTCGAGGGTCAAGTCGCCACCGGCGATGGCTTCGGAAACTCCAGCCATCTCCTTGAGATAAGTGACCATCTTGTGGAACGTTCGAGCCAGTTCGCCGATTTCATCGTCGCGGCTCAGATCGATGTTGTGTTCGAGATCGCCTGTGTTGCCGATCCCGCGAGCCACATTCATTAGGTTCGTCAACGGCTCCGTGATGGACTTCGCAGTGCGGTAAGCGATAACGACGCCGAGCGATAGCGCCAGAAGCGTGCTGATTGCCGAAATCGCGATCGTCCAATTTGCCGCAGTCTGATCCGATTTTGTGCGCTCGTCTACCAGTTTGTGGTTTTCACCATCAGCCACGTCGAGCGAATCGGTCGAGTTTTTCACCCACGAGGAAGCGTCCTTCTGGAGGTAATAGATTTGGAGTTCGGCGACGGTCGCATTCCCCGAGTCGACATCCTTGCGCTTGTCGATGAGGGGTTGGGCAAATTCCTTTCCCCATGCCTGTTCGAGCTGCTGCACCTTGGAGAGAGCGTTCTTCTCCTGATCGGAATTCGCGAGGTTCTTGCCCTGTTCCAGCTTCTCGTTGAGAGTTCGCAGGCCCTCGTTCATCCGGTCAACTTCCCGCGTATCGCCACTCAGCAGGTAGTTGCTGAGATAAAGGCGGTTCTGCATCATCTGGAAGCGCACTGTATTCGTCGTGTCCTGCAGCTGCAAAGAGGCCTGCGCCGCCGCTTTCGCGGAGTGCTCCCGCTGCACCGCCGAATAGTTGACCAGAAATAGAATCAGCACCGTCGTCAGGATGATGCCGAAATTCACGTATAGCTTCTTGCCGATTGTCATGCCCGTCTCCTCCGCGGCCAGGCCACTACCGCGGCTCAAACTTGAAGTCGATGACTCCCGAACTCTCTGCGGGCGCCGGATCAAAGCGCCACTTCTTGGCTGCGTCCAGCGCTGCGCTGGCTAGCACCGGATGTCCGCCCACAATCCGCGCTTCCTTTACTGTGCCGTTAGGCGAAACGACCACCTCAATCTTTACGGTTCCGGAAATGTTCATCTTGCGTGCCAGTTCTGGATACGCCGGCTGTACCTTGTTCTTCGCGCGTCGGACGATTTCTTCGCTTTGCGCTGTCTGCGCCCCTACATGGCTGGGGCCCAAAATCACTGCCAATGTAAGTGCGACCAATACGGCCGCCGCGAATCGTCGAGACACAAATCCTCCTGGGTACAGAGATCTGGCAAGGCCAACCGTGCAACACCCGGGCCACCCAACCCTTCTTGAAAAAACCAAAGTAATGGCATCCATGTCGATGAAATGAAGCAGCTTAGTTCTTTCCTCGAGGGCGTTCGTCTCAGCTCAGTACTCTTACCGCTGTCTCATTAAGCTAGAATGAGCCCGTGTTTCTCAGTGTGAGACCAAGTCTCACGAGAAAACGCGGGATTTCACACAAAGGCACCCCTCCCGCCCATTTCCCTTGACTCAAATTGAGATGACAGATACTTTCCCAAATAGATTCAAGCACTTGTGAATCGCGAAAACTATTCTTCTGGTATCGGTGCGGCACTCGGCGTTTCTGGTAGCGGTCCGATCGTTTCCCCGGACAATAGCAGTGCTCGCGGGTCCGATGAGGGCTTCCAGAAGCTCCTGCTCCGCATTGCTGCCAGCTCCTCCGGACGCTCCGATTCCAACGCGCTGATCCACTTGTTCTGCTGTGCCACCCGCGAGTACTTCCAGGTAGCCGGCGTCTATTTCTGGCGTTGTCAGGCCGGAGATGAGTTAGTTGGTGAGCAAGCGGACGGAAAGCTCATGGAACGTTTTGTCGGGATGCGGTTGCGTCCCGACCAGAGTGCCGTTACCGCCGATGCGGTTCGCCATCGGCGTACGACCTTCGCGAATCATGTGCACTCCAGCGCCTTTCCCGCTGCCGCGGAGTTCGACGCCCGATCATTGCTCGCAGCTCCGCTTATGGCTTTCAATGAAGTAATCGGTGCGGTCACCTTCTTGCACGACACCGACGACGAATTCTTCAATGAGGACTTAGCCGCCAAAGCTACGATCTTGGCGGGGCAACTAGGAACCCTTCTGGAAGCGGCCCGCCTCGCCGAAGCCTCTAAAGAAGAGCATCGCAGGGCCGAAATCCTTGCAGACGTTGCCCACGCTCTTCATTCAACCCCCGATGTCACGGCCGTAATCGAGGCTTTGGCCGACCGGTTACGCTTGCTTCTCCGTACTCGGTTGGTCTGCGTGTTACTGCGCCGCGAAGGCCCGTTCGAGCTCAAAGCCGTATCCGCCGAAACGCCCCAGTTGGCAACCTCCGCGCGAGCTCGTCATGACCGGCAGACTCTGCGCTTTGCCGCGGACCTTGCCCAGCGTGCGGTGGCGGCCGGGGAGCCGATTACTCTTTCCATTGGTGCCGACGTTCATTCGCTTGGAAATCTGGTTTCTCCGGGCATGTTAATCGCCGCTCCGTTTCGCACCTCGCGGACTCAAGGCGCGATCCTCATCTATCCCCGGCATGATGGAGTTTTCACCTCAGAGGAACGGGCGCTGGTGGCTGCCATTACGGGCTTTGGCGCGGTCGCTGTCGCACATGCCGAACTTCACGCTACGGCTCATGCGCAGGCGCACGAACTGCATCAACTCCTTGAAATTTCCTCTGAACTTAGTTCCAGTGGCGACTTGGAACGCTTTTTGCAAGCGTTTGTGATCCGTGCCGCCGATTTCCTGGGATTTGGACGCTGTTTCATCGCCTTGTTGGAAGAAGATCAGTTCATGGTGCGGTATAGCGTCGAAAGAGGAGAACCGCGCCGCATCGAGAATGTTTTCCCGGAGGGCATTGCCACTCGAGCGCTGCGTGCCAAGGAAGTGTTTTGGACCGACGAGGCCAGCCGCACACCTGGGGCCAACCTCGATGTGGTTTCGAAATATAAGGTTCAGCAGTTGCTCGCCGTACCTTTGCTAGGCACTACTGGACGGCTTCTCGGAATGTTCGGCGTCCTTGACCGAGTGGACGAAACAGGAATCACCCAGGAAGATATTCGTCGTGCCCGTGCCCTATCCAACCAGGCGGCCGTCGCGCTCGAAGTTGCCAGCAACCTCCATCTATCCGAGCAACATCGCCGTCGCGCCGAAGCTCTGGTCGAACTGGCTCGTGAAATCGACGGCGCCCTGCGGCTTCCCGAATTCTCCCGCCGGTTCGTACGTCGGATCGCCGAATTGACGGGATCTTCCGCCGGGCTGCTCGCGGTTCCGCACGAGGGACGGTGGCAAGTGTCCGCCATCTACGATCGCGAGAAGGCTTCTCGTGAGCCGCAACAGTCGCTCGTCGCTGCTCCGAGTTCGGAGAATCAAGTTCCGCAAGGTTGGCTTAACAGCGATTTGGCACCACAGGATTCACCAGCGGTCGCCTCTCATACTCCGACGCCTCCGGATCGCGACACCGATCGCGCACTTGGGGTAGGCCTCGCCGAATTCTTGCCGCTCCATCCAGAAGGAATCGCGGCCGGGGCCGCCAGTCAGCTTCTGGGCGCAGACGCTGCCTCCGCATTGGGCTGGACCGATGCCATTCTGGTGAAGTTGTCCGGGGCGAATGGGCAGGTCGATGGAATCTTATGCCTTTCGCGACGATCCCCCGCATTGAGTCAGGAGGATCGCGTCTTTCTTGAAACTATGGCTGGCCACGCTGCCATGGCCCTGCAGAATGCTCGCCTCTTCACCCAGATCGAGCAGGCGAATCGGCATTGGATGGAGATTTTCGACGCCATCACCGATTTCATTGTCGTGCACGATCAGACGGATAAGGTTCTGCGCGTGAACCGCTCCTTGGCCACGATGATTGGCGTTTCGCCAGCCGAACTCATCGGCGTCAATATGCGGGCCCTGATGGCGCTGACCAGCGACACGGCTTCTTATTCATGTCCGTTCTGCCGTTCCATGTCCGACGACTCCGATGAGTTCGCTCATCCGGTATTCGATCGGACCTATCTTGTCTCAACTTCCCGTGTGCACGGAGCCTCCGGCGAGGGTCTGCAAACCATTCACGTGCTCAAAGATATCTCGGACCGCCGCGAGGCTGAGCGCCGCTACCGGGAACTCTTCGACAATGTGCAGGAAGGTCTTTTCTTCAGCACGCCCGCCGGGCGCTTCATCGAAGTCAACGATGCCATGGTCCGCATGCTCGGCTATTCCAGCCGCGAAGAACTTTTGCAGATCGACATTCCGACGCAGCTCTATTTGACCCCAGAGCAGCGCGAGCGTCATGCGACCACGATGGAAGAGCAGGGTCATCTGCGCAACTTCGAAGCGACTCTGCGGCGCAAAGACGGCTCGCCGATTCACGTCCTGATCAATGCCTTCGGTCTCTACGACAGCCAGGGACGCGTGCTGCAGATTCGAGGGTTGATGCTCGACGTCACTGGGCTGCGGACCTACCAGTCCGAACTCCACCGCGAGCGTGACTTTTCCGGAAAGATCCTCAGTAATACTCAGAGTTTCATCCTGGTGGCCGACACCGCCGGACTGATCAGCTATGCCAACCGCCGCTGGTACGATGCCGGCTTTGACCAGAAAGAATTGCTGGGCCGGCCGCTGCTGGAACTAGCCGCTCCCGGCTTCGTCCGTCCTTTGTCGGAAGCCGTCCAAAGCACGTTGAACAGCCAGCAAGTCGATAACTTGGAGTTGGAGATCGCGCGCCGCAGCGGTGCAGTGGGGAAATTCTCCGCCAATCTAAGCCCGATGCGCGATGAGCAGGGAATTGTCACCAGCATCGTCGTTGTTCTCACGGACATCACCGACTCTGCTGTGCTCCGCGACAAGTTAGTTCACGCGGAAAAAATGGCCGCTGTCGGTCAGTTGGTCTCAGGTGTCGCCCACGAGGTCAACAATCCACTCACGGCTATCCTCGGCTTCGCCGATCTGCTGATGGAGAATCCCGACCTCACTGAAGGCGCCCGCAAAGATCTTCGCGTCATTCTTCAAGAAGCGCAGCGCACGAAGCAAATCGTCCAGAACCTGCTCAGCTTTGCCCGCCAGATGCCGCCGCAGCGCAATCCTTTGCAGCTGAACGTTATCCTGAGGCGTACGATCCAACTGCGTTCCTACGATTTCAATAGCCACGGCGTCGACGTAGTCGAGCACCTCGACGAAGGACTTCCCGACGTGATCGGCGACGCCCATCAGTTGCAGCAGGTCTTCCTCAACATTCTCAACAACGCTTACGACGCGGTGCACGAAGTCGGTCGCCCCGCGCGCATCGAAATCATGTCCACCAAAGCCGGAGACGCTGTCGAAGTCTCGTTTTCCGATAACGGCAACGGGATTACTCATCCCGACAAGATTTTCGACCCCTTCTTCACGACCAAAGAGGTCGGAAAGGGCACGGGTCTTGGCCTCAGCATCTGCTATGGCATCGTCAAGGAGCACGGCGGCGAGATTCTTTGCCATAACAACATTGCAGGGCAGGGCGCCACGTTTATCGTCCGTCTCCCGGCAATTCCCCACACCGCTTCCTTCGGTGTGGCCGCAGGAGTGAAACAAACATGAGCCTACCAGCCTTACGACCTCAGCCTTTGCCGGTGCTACTCATTGAAGATGAGCCGGCAGTTATGGCCTATGTGCAAGCCGCCCTCGAGCGCAGCGGATATCCCGTAGTTTGTTGCGAATCCGGCGTTGACGCTCTCCGTCTGCTCGAGAACGGATTATTCCTCGGCGTCGTTTCCGATATGCGAACGCCCGGCGGCGTCGATGGAGGCCAGGTACACGCCTGGATCGCCCGTCACCGCCCCGACCTTGCCGCGCGACTCGTTTTCATCACGGGAGACATCGCGAACGAAGAAACCGTAGCGACTCTGCGCGAAACCGGCGCCCCCTGCGTCGAAAAGCCCTTTCGCGTTCAACAGTTTATTGATGTGATTTCTAAGACCTTTGGGAAGGCCGAGTGAATAATACAGGCAGTAAAGATGATCTCCGTATCCGTTTGCTCATCGTCGACGACGAGCAAAGCATTCGCAAGCTCTGTTCAACGGTGGGCGAGGCACTAGGTTTTTTCTGCCTTGAGGCGGAGAGCGGCGAGTCTGCGCTCGCTCTGCTCGAAGAGCAGTCCGTCCACATGGTGCTGTCCGACATGGTCATGCCGCACATGTCCGGCCTCGAATTCCTGGAGAAGGTCAAGAAGCTGTTACCTCGCACGGAAGTCGCCCTGATGACCGGGCACGGCTCGATCGAGACCGCCGTCCAGGCTATGAAACTGGGTGCCTACGACTACATTACGAAGCCGTTTTCACCGCTCGAGGAACTCCGTTTGTTTCTTCGCCGCATGGCGGAGAAAGTTCGTCTTGTTGAAGAAAACGAATTTCTTCGGCAGCGCACTGATTCTGAAACCGCGGTCCACGGCATCATTGGCTCGTCCGCGCGTATTCAGGAAGTGCTGCGCATGGTCGCGCGGCTCAAAGACACCCGCACCCCTGTCCTTATCTATGGAGAGAGCGGGACGGGCAAAGAACTGGTAGCCCGCGCCATGCATTTTCGCGGAGCTTTCGCAGGCCGTCCTTTCGTCGCGGTCGATTGCGGATCGCTTGTCCCCACGCTGATCGAAAGCGAACTCTTCGGATACGAAAAGGGAGCTTTCACCGGAGCCCTAAAATCCAAAGAAGGTTTGTTCAAGGCCGCCGATGGTGGCACAATCTTCCTCGACGAAGTCGGCGAGCTGCCGCTGGAACTGCAGGCCAAACTGCTACGCGTACTACAGGAGAAGGAAGTACGACCAGTGGGCAGCAACCAGAAGATTAAGGTCGACGTGCGCGTCATCGCCGCCACGAACCGCGACCTGGAAGCCGCTTACAAGAACGGGACATTCCGCAAAGATCTGTACTTCCGCCTCAACGTGGTGACTCTCTACGTGCCTTCGCTCCGCGAGCGCCGCAGCGACATTCCCATGCTCGTGCATTGGTTCCTCGAGCGTTATGCTCCCGGTGGCGAAATGCACGTCTCCAGCGCTGCCATGAAGGCACTCATGCAATACGAGTGGCCCGGCAATGTCCGCGAACTGGAGAATTGCGTGGAACGTGCCGTAGCCCTCGGCAACGGACAGGTCATTGATCTTGGCGATCTTCCTCCCTCCATCGCTTCCGGAGGTTTAGCTCCGGGATCGCCAGTCATCGAATCGACCAGAAAATCCACCGTGCTTGACCCCGATCTAGCCGCCGCAGAAGCGATGTCAGGGGAATCCACGCGCCCCCCATTGTCGACAACGGATCTCGAAGACATCGAGCGCGCCACCATTCAACGCGTCTTCGAGCAGGTAAAGGGAGACAAAACTCTAGCGGGACGCATGCTGGGCATCAGTCGCGCTACGTTGTACCGGAAACTCAAGCGCTACAACATCAGCGCCGCAGCGGCCACATCGGGCGCGTCGAGCCACACGCTGCAATGACATCGAGGTGAGGATGCCGGACCAACGGCATTTTCGATTCCAACAGTAGCCGAGGGCTATTTTGTTTGGCGCCGTTTGCGTTCCGCAAGTTTGGCGCACTGGTCCGCAATTTCCTTAACCAGGAATCCCATCTTTGGATGGCTAGGCTCCATGTCCACTGGGATTCCCAGTTCCTTCAGCGCAGCCGAGGCGACCGGGCCGATTGAACCAACGACAGTGTGGCCCAAAGATTGAACGACGTCGTCTTTCAGCTTCATCTCTTCCGCAATCTGCAGCAAGTGTCGTATCTGAATCGCCGAAGTGACCAGCAAAATATCGATTTCTCCGCGAGAAATCGCCTGAACCGCTTCCCGCAGCGGACCCGTATCCTCCGGCAAGCTCCATTCATAAACGCGAATCGGCATAACCTGCGCGCCACGTTCCTCCAACCCCGCCAGCAGATCGGGACTGGAGGCTCCGTACTCTTGCACTACCACCAATCTTCCTTTCAGCGGGATGATGTCCCTCTTTTCGTCGAGTAGTTCGAGAAGCTCGCGCCACGTATTCGGCTCGGGAACGATCGCCGCAATCGGCACCCCCCATTCGCGCAAAACGGCCACGGGTTTCGGCCCTCTGGCAATCACTGTGATCCGACTGAGGCCGAGGATCAACTCTTCCCGTGGACAAATCCCTTCAGTTGCCGCCGCCAACGCCCTCGCGCCAACTCCAGTCAGAAAGATCGCGACGTCGACCTTGCCGTCTTTCAACGCCGCAACAAATTTCCGCGCGTCGCCATGATCTTCGGCCTGAACCTCGCGAGTTGAGGGAGCCACCATCGGTTCACCCCCGTTGTTCGCGATCAGTTGAGCCATTTCGCGAGCGCGGCGGCTCTCAAGAGATAAAACCCGGCGATTGCCGAATCCGGGCTGTTTTGGATTTTCGGTCATGCGCGATCAGACTAAACCAAACCGGATCAGCGGCATGGAAAAAATCTGTCGCGAGTCTTCCAATCTTGTAGTAACGGCCCCAAAGCATATATCTACGCCGCCGCGTCTGGCGTGGTGGGGTCCGGAGGCACGAATGTTAAGTCCCTGGGTGTCGTTTCTGGCGCAACTACTCTTTCGGCTGAATCATTCGTGGAGTGGCGACCCGACTCTCGCAGTTCACGGACCAGGTTCGCGACCACGCTTGGCAAGTTTTCGTCGCACGGCGCGACTTCAATCACCTGCTGGGCAGCCATGGCGTGCGGCCCGGTGCGACCTCCCACATAGATCGCGACCGCTTCCACCATGTTGCCGTCAATTCGTGTCTTGAATCCTCGGAAGCCGATGTCAGCGGCTTCGTGATTTCCGCATCCCGCCGGACATCCTGACCAGTGCATCCGCACCGGATCTCCGCGAGTCCCCATCCGCTTTTCAAGTGCAGTCGCCAGCCTGGCCGCTTGTCCTTTGGTATCGATTTGCGCCAGGTTGCAGTAATCCGTTCCCGTACAGGCAACCAGGCTTCTGCGGAACGCAGACGGAGCCGGGGAGATCTCCTGTAGAAGCTCCTCTTCGAGCAGTTCAGAGACACGCTCCGCCGGAACATTCGGCACAACCGCATTCTGTCCGGTGGTCAGGCGTACGCTGCCATCCCCGTAGTTGTCCGCGATCCGCGCCAGTTCATCAATCTGGTCCGCGGAGATGCGCCCCTCGGAGACGCACAGTCCGACCGATCGGAAGCCAGGTTGCTTTTGCCAAGCCACTCCCAGGTGATCGTTCTCGTGACGGCCGCGAACGTCCCGACCGGCCGGCGCCAACTCCCGTCCGAACCGGCGCTCCAGTTCTTCGCGCAAACGCAACAGTCCCCATTCTTCGATCAGGAAAGCGAACCGGCACTTCGACCGAGCCTCCCGTGGGCCATGATCGCGAAAAATGCGAATCAACTCCCCTGCCACCTGCGCAGCCTCGCGGGGTTCGACAAAAACGTCCAACGGCGACGCGATCCTGAAGCCTCCCGATCCCATCTTGCCGCCGACGAGCACGTTGAATCCTGCTCGATCCCTCCTCATTGCAGGAACCAGCGCCAAGTCCTGCGATTCGCTGTGAGTACAGTTCTCCAGGCAGCCGGTGACCACAACGTTGAACTTCCGCGGGAGATTCGTAAACTCGGGATTGCCGTCCGAACCGACAAGCATCCTGTCCAATTCCTGTAAAACCAGTGAGGCATCGAACAGCTCATTGATCGTCAGACCGGCGAGCGGACAGCCGTTGATGTTGCGTATGTTGTCCATTCCAGTCTGGAGAGAATGCAGGTCCACTCCGCGCAGCTTCTCCCAGATTTCGGGCACGCTCGGTAGTTGGAATCCGCGCAACTGCAACTGCTGACGGGTTGTGATGTCGAGCGCGCAGTTTCCCAGGCGCCTGGAGACATCCGCGACCGCCCGCAACTGCCGTGCGTTCGTGAACCCGTTCGGCATCCGCACGCGCATCATGAAACGCCCGGGTGTAGGTTTGCGAAAGAACACGCCCACCCACTTGAGCAGATCTTTTTCTGATGCCGTTAGCGATTCGTAGCCCTGCGAGATCAGCCGAGGCATATCTTCCCGAATGCGCAGTCCATCGCCACCCTTAAGCGCCTTTGCGGTCTCGGCGGCATTTGACCCCGTTCGCATGAGAACCACCTTTTCGAGAAAGTTCCCGCGAAACCAGCCCACTCTCGCCTTGATTCGCGGTTGAGCGATGGTTACCACACGAAGAGAAGTGCGAAAAATTCAAAATACTAATTCGATGGATCACAGCGGAGCAGACTTCACAAGAGGCCGTCTTTGTTGGGAAAAACGCGATAATTAGCCCGAGGACGCGCGGTCTGCAAATCTGCGCAATTAATTCTTTGCATCAAGAGACGCGATGAGACGGCCGTCTCACCCTGAGACGCAGATTCAATGCGAGCCTCATGCAAACACGTCAGAACTTCCCCTAAAGCGCTGAAAAGACTCTCACGTAAGTACTAGTACCTCCGTTCCCGGAGATGGTTCTCACGTTGCTCCCATTCTCATCGAACCGCGGATATCCGGCTCCCCAAAGCTCTTCCAAACCAGGAAGAGGGGGAGCCCGACCGCATTTCGAGCGGCAGAACTCCAGTTGAGCGAGTCGCTCAGGGCTGGCGAGTCTCAGATAAAAGGATTCTCATTCGCTTGGCGCAACAAGCCACAGCAACGGCGCGCAACTCGCAAAACACCAGCCCCGTGGCCGGACTCGCCCGCTTTTTTCCGGACGCGACCGCCATGCGCATGCCGGTTCAACTGGCTCGTGTCCTTCAGCCGGGCGAACCTGTCGACTTCAGTGAGAGTACCGTCATCGAATTCGGAACCCCTCGCGAAGTTCTATTTGCCTGCAAGACCCCGCTCGAGTTCGCCGACATTCTGCAGTTACGCAACTCGGACGGTTCGCTCAACGTCGAAGTTTCCGTCGTCGCGGTGCAATATCACCCCGGCAAGACTCTCGTGGCCGCGCGCTTTCGGGGCGACGTGCCCAACTGGATCGTGAAACCATGACCCCTTCCACCCCTGTACAAGATCTCGCAACCCAATGGAATTTTGCCCGCCGGCTGTATCCCATTTATTTCGAACTCGCGCGCGAGTTCGCCATCGACGTCAAGCCATGTGCCGACCTTGAAGCCGGCGTCGACACTCCGGGCAAAGAAGCCGTCGAGCAGGCTAATCAGTGGCTCGATCAGATGGACACCCTCGTTCAGGTCCACCAGCTACGCCAGTTTCTGCAGACTAGCTCTCTGGTGAATCAGGATGGTCTCGTCAGTCTCCTGCAGCATTTCCTGGCCAAGCCCACCAAGACTGATGTGATCCGCGACAAGATAGACTTCCTGCTTGTCCAGTACTTCAGCCAACTCGCGCCAACAGGCATCAACGACACAGAAGTCGATCTCGCCTATGTTGCTCAAGCTCTCGAGTCGATCGTTGGCCCGGTTGACCTGAAGCCTCCGGTTTGGCTGAACGCGCTCGACCGCGTTCTCGAATCGGCCCGCAAATGCCGTTCGCTGGACGAGTTGCTGCATGGAGGCGTCCTCGAACAAGGCCGCAAGGCGAAGGGTTTAGCCGGCGAGTTGTTTTATCTGCCGATCGCATTAGTCGCATTCACTCGCTTTGGTTACTTGATGCGGAGAGCGTTTTTCCGCTTGATGCTTGGCGATCTCAATCTGATCCTCGACGGTCTAACCGAGCTCGAAGACAAAGGCATTGAGACGATCGATTGCCGACGTGCTCAGTTCTCGGCGCAGGAGCCGATCATTCGCCTGCGCATGATCTGCCAGTCCTGGAAGGTGATGTTCCAGGCCGAATATTCTTCCGGATCGCCGCTGCGCATGCTGGTGGACCTGCGAGCTTCCGTGGAAAACGCCCTTGGCCGCGGTAAAGCTGAGTCCGACCCAAAAGCCAAACCAGTTGCTGCGGCTAAGCCTGCAGTGGCGCCTGCGGGTGGAAAGCCTGCTGCGAAGCCGGCACCAGCAAAAGCTTCCGCCGCAGCCGCGGGACAATCTGGGGTCAAACCGGCGCAGGCTGCTGCTTCGAAGCCCGTTGCCAAACCCGTCCAGCCTTCAGCCGCGCCCGAGTTCGAAATCTCGAGTGCTCCTGGATGGGATCCGGATTCAGACGCACAGAAGAAGTGATCGGCAGACAAGTTGAGTTCTGAGAAATCGGCCCTAAGCAACTACGGGCTGACAGAAGTTTGGAAGGGAAGTTCGTTCGTGGAAACGCCGACCGTACTCATCATCTCCGACGACGTAGATTTTTCGCGGCGCGTCACCGCTCGCTGGCAGATGGAGCGCAACGTTCCCACCTTCACTCTGCTGAGCGGAGAGCTGTGGCCCCGGTTCGTCGTGGACATCTTCGATGTGGCAATCGTCGGTCAACTGCGCCGCGATCTGTTGTCGGTTGTGCTCGAGCCGCTGCATTCCACAGGACAGCCTATCTTTTGTGTGTGTCACGATAGTGCCACGGCGCAGCTGGTGCGCGATCGCTGGCCCCGGGTTTCAATCCTGCGTCCGAGCGAGCATTGGCTTGAAACGTTGGTCCTGGCCGCAGCAGAAGCCGTACATCGCTCGCGCGCCGAATCCAGAGCCCGTGCTGCCGAGCTTTCCCGCGCTGCCCTCGAACGCGAGGCAACCCTCGGGCGCTACATGCTCGAAATGCGCCACAGCATGAGTAATGCGCTGACTTCGGTTCTGGGCAATTCCGATTTGCTGCTGCTCGAGCCCGGAAGCCTCTCGGCTCAGACGCGCGCGCAGATCGAGACGATCCGCAACATGACCCTCCGCATTCACGAGATCATGCAGCGCTTTTCGTCTTTGGACAAAGAAATGAATGTGGTCGCGCAGCAGGCCGTACAAGATTCACGAAAGATGTACGCCGCGGTGGCGGCGGGCGACTGAGAAACTCTTCCTCCCCCAGGATGCAGCTGATCGGATCGACCAGTTTGGCGGAAGGTTTGAGGAAGCACTATGCATAGATTGATGGCAGGCGTCACCATTCTCGAGCACGAACTCTCTGAGCTGCGCCTGCTGGTCGAGCGGCAAACCGGAGTTCTGCTCGATTGTCCAAACAGTGCGCTGGCCGCGCATGTCGCGGATTATTTGGAGAATCAGGAACTGGATGCTCCCGGCGCGTTGCTCGCTCAACTTCGCTCGTCCGAACTCGACCCGGCCGCCCTCGCCTTTTTTCTCGATGGCGTCCTCAACGCCAATACCGGCTTCTTCCGTCATCCCGGAGCGATGAATGCCCTCGCACGGCACGTAGTCCCTCAAATCTATTCGCGAAAATCAGACGATGGCCCCTGCACACTCCGGATCTGGAGCGCCGGTTGCGGCACCGGCGAAGAGGCCTACTCGATCGCAATGGCTCTTTGCGAAACCATGCCCAACGGAAGCGGCAACGGTTCAAGCAACGGAAACGGCAGCAAAGATTCTAAGACCGCCTCGCGGAACGGAGGCATTTCCGAAAATTCTGTTCCCGTCCCCGCCGCGACCAGGGACTGGAACGTCCATATCGTCGGCAGCGATTTGCTGCCCTCGGCGATCAAAACCGCCGAACGTGGTCTTTACCCGCAATCCGCGCTCACGGGATTGCCTCCAGCGATCATTCGCGCCTGCTTCTCGAAGATCGGAAACTTGAACGGCACGGCTGGTAGCCCGGATGGACTGCAAGCATCCAACGGATCAGCCAACGGAGCATCAAGCAACGGCGGTTCAAGTAACGGTTCGAACAGCGCCTCTTACCTGCTGGTCAAGCCACGCCTCCGCAGTCTCGTCACTTTTAATACCATGAACCTGACGAAGCCGGTTTACATAGGCCGCTTTGACTGCATCTTTTGCATGGACGTGCTTCCGCACCTCTCGCGCGCCCAACGCGTCGCGTTGATGGAGCGCCTCCACCTTTACCTCGAGCCCGGCGGATACCTCTTCCTCAGCCAGACCGAAAAGCTCTGCGCGCCAAATCTGAATTTCCGTTCAGAAACCTGCGATGGCTACACGATGCACCGCAAGCCCCTGGCAGCCAGCGCCGCCTACGGAAGATAAGAACTAAGAATGAAGAATCAGCATGACCAAGAGGAAGCGGGGTTCCCTGTGCCACTCTGTGCCCTCCGCGGTGAATGTCTTTAAGCGAACAAGAATTCCTTCGTCCGCAATTCCTTGATCGTATCTCTGAGTTTCGCCGCTTTCTCGAACTCGAACTTCTTCGCCGCTTCCCGCATATCGCTTTCCAGGTTCGCGATGTAGGTGTCTACTTCTTCCTGCGACTTGAACTCCGGAATCCCCTGAGACTCGCCCGCCGTTAAGTCCGCATAATCTGCCGCCACGATCGCCGCCAGCGTCATATCCAGAGGACGCACAATCGATTCCGGAGTGATCCCATTTTCTTCGTTGTAAGCCGTCTGAATCGCTCTCCGCCGCGAAGTCTCATCCATCGCTCGCTTCATCGAATCCGTCATCCGGTCGGCATATAGGATCGCCCGCCCATTCAAATGCCGGGCGCAGCGCCCGATTGTTTGAATCAGCGACCCTGTCGACCGCAGAAACCCTTCCTTATCCGCATCAAGGATTGCGACCAACGACACTTCCGGCAGATCCAATCCTTCCCGAAGCAGGTTAATCCCGATTAACACGTCAAACTCGCCTTTGCGCAGATCGCGCAGGATCTTCACTCTCTCCAGCGTCTCAATCTCGGAATGCATATAGCGACACTTCACCCCAACTTCCGCGTAATACTCGGCTAAATCCTCTGACATGCGCTTCGTCAGTGTGGTCACCAGCACGCGCTCGCCTATCTCCACTCGCGCGCGAATCTCATGTAGCAGATCGTCAATCTGCCCCTTCACCGGACGCACCTCCACTGGCGGATCAATCAATCCCGTCGGCCGGATAATCTGCTCGACCACCACGCCCGCGGACTTCGTCAGCTCATAAGGTCCGGGCGTTGCGGAGACATAGATCAACTGATTCGTCCGGTGCTCAAATTCTTCAAACGTCAGCGGACGGTTGTCCAAGGCCGAAGGCATCCGAAATCCATACTCAACCAGCACTTCCTTGCGCGACCGGTCGCCCGCATACATGCCGCGCAGTTGTGGCACAGTCTGGTGCGACTCGTCGATGAACATCATAAAATCGCGCGGAAAATAATCCAGCAGCGTCGGCGGAGGCTCGCCCGGCAATCGTCCGGTAAAATGCCGAGAATAATTCTCGATACCGTGGCAATATCCCATGGCTTTGATCATCTCCAGGTCGAACATCGTCCGCTGATGAATGCGTTGAGCCTCTACCGCTCTTCCTTGTTTCTCCAGTTCGGCTTCCCACCAGGCCAGCTCTTTCTTGATCGAATCGACGGCCGACGCACGCGTCTCTTCCTTCATCACATAATGCGTCTTCGGGTAAATTGGCAGCCGCGCGTACTTTTGTTTGACGGTGCCAAAAAGTGGGTCGATCTGCGATAGCGATTCGATCTGATCCCCCCACAACTCGATGCGATACGCCATGTCGTCGTAAGTAGGGAAGACCTCGATCACATCGCCGCGTACGCGAAACGTGCCCCGGCGGAAATCGCCATTCGTACGTTCATAAAGAATGTCGACCAGCTTGCGCGTAATGTCCTCGCGCTTGATCTTCTGGCCCTTCTCGACGAACAGCATCATGCCGTAATAAGCCTCGGGTGATCCCAGGCCGTAAATGCAGCTGACCGAAGCAACGATCAGAGAATCGCGGCGCTCAAACAATGACCGCGTCGCTGACAGCCGCAGCTTGTCGAGTTCGTCATTGATGGTCGCCTCTTTTTCGATATAAAGATCGGCCGCCGGCACGTAAGCCTCAGGCTGGTAATAGTCGTAGTAAGAAACAAAGTATTCGACCGCGTTGTGCGGAAAGAAGCTCTTGAACTCGTGATACAACTGCGCCGCCAGCGTCTTGTTATGCGCCATCACGATCGCTGGACGGTTGGCAGCCTCGATCACCTTCGCCATGGTGAACGTCTTGCCCGATCCGGTGACGCCCAGCAACACCTGGTGCTGCTCGCGATCGAACACTCCACGCGTCAACGCCTGAATAGCGGAAGCCTGATCGCCCTGCGGTTTGTAACTGGAAACGAGTTTGAAGTCCATGAAAAAACCAAGCCCTCAGCTCTAGCCAACGCCCTTAAGACCCTACATTTAATTCAGGACAAATTTTGTCCTCTTTAGGGCGTTCATGTGGGGACAGCCGCCCGAGCTGTGAAGAATCATGTAGGGACGGACGCCTTCGTCCGTCCAGCCGAGTAAAGCTCGGCTCGGTTTCCGCCGGCAGCACTACAGAGCCAAATTTCGCCGACAGAGAATCTCTCTATTATAAATGAGCAACAGAGCACTGCATCACAAACGCAAAGGGCACAAAAGATGACCAAAGAAGAAATCCAAAGATTTCCTTCGTGATCCTTCGTGCCCTTGGTGGTAAACGAGTTTCTAGAACCCCGCAGGCCGCTCGCTCGCAACCCCGAACGCACGTTCCAGCACAATTCCAGCAGACCCTAGAGTTCCTTCATCGAATAATCGCCCGATCAACGTCACCCCGTGTGGCACCCTCCGCGGCGTGGCAAATGTCGGCAGCGGATGTTCCGGGTCCGGCGCCCAATCGCTGCGCGCCATCTGTACCTCGACAAATCCCGCCCGCAGCGTCAGCGATGGATGTCCCGTAAAATTCGTGATGACCAGCATCTCGTCGCGCAAGGAGGGCACAAGCAGCAAATCCACTTCAGAAAACACTCGCGCCATTTCTTCAGCCACCTTGCGCCGCAGACGGTCCGCTTGCACAAAATCGACCGCTGATAAGAATCGTGCCTGCCGGAAGATGTTCGGCCATGCATCCGGCACCTGCGCTTTCAATTCCCGCAGGCCGCCACTCAGCGTGAGTTCCTCGAACGCTGCCGCACCTTCAGCAAACAGAATCAGATTCAGCGAATCGTACGGCCAGTCGGGGATCGAGACTTCGACCGGAACCATTCCGGCTTTCTTCACGGTCTCGAGCGCCGCCCGATCCACCTCTGTCGCCGGGCGTTCTTTCATCCAAGCAGGAAAATATCCAACGCGCAGCCCTCGAACGCTGGCTCCGGCATCGAAATCCAGATGGCTTGGCACGCTCGCCGTATCGCGCGCGTCCGGACCTGAGATCGCCTGTAACACGAGCAGCGCATCCTCCACTCCGCGCGTCATTGGCCCGAGTTTGTCGAGAGACCAGCACAAAGTCATCGCGCCCGTTCGCGGCACGCGTCCATACGTCGGACGCAGCCCGGTTACGCCGCAACGCATTGACGGACTCACAATGCTCCCGCCGGTTTCGCTTCCAATCGAGAATCCCACCAGTCCCGCCGCAGTCGCCGCCCCTGGTCCGGCACTCGATCCCGACGACCCTTCTTCGGGCAGCCACGGATTCATCGTCTGGCCGCCGAACCAGATGTCGTTCAGCGCCAGCGCTCCCAAGCTGAGCTTCGCAACCAGCACCGCACCGGTGGCCTGCAATCGCTTCACGACCTCTGCATCTTCCGATGGAATTCGGTTACGGAAGGGTTCGGCCCCGTAAGTTGTCGGAATTCCGGCTGTATCCAGCAAATCCTTCACGCCGAACGGAATTCCGTGCAACGGCCCGCGATATTTTCCACCGGCAATTTCCTGATCCGCCTGTTTGGCTTGCTTCAGCGCCAAGTCGCGCGTGATTGTGATGGCACAGCGCAGTTTGGGGTTGAATCGCTCCAACCGCTCCAGATAAATGCGGGTTACGCGTTCGGAAGTCAGCTGCCGCTTTTCAATCCAGCGCGAAAGCTGGGTCACGGGTGCGAATGCGATGTCCTCATCCGACGCGGGAAGGGAAGTCTCATTGCTGCTTCGTATAAACCGGTCCTGCTTGCCACCCGTCTTCACTCCAGGCAGCGCCGGGTTCCACCGCGTGGCCGGAGCCAGAGTCGATTCCAGCGCCAGTTTCCGCGGACCAGTTCTTCGTTCGTAGACGCCAGCCAAAGTCTTTCGCCAGCTGGCCGCGGCCATTGCCCTTTCCGACTCCGTCAGCGGAAACTGCACCAGCTTTTCTGCTTCCGCGAAGGTTGTGACCGAAACCTCCGGCCCGACCGGCGCGCCTGCGCCAAACGCCGTCGGAGCGCCCGGAGGCAGAACCGTCTGGTCTTGCGCCTAGATCAACGACGCGGCCGCCGCCGCTCCCAGCATTCCCAGCGAGGTTACGGTCAAAAATTCCCTGCGCGATTTAGGCATGAGTTCTCCCGAGCACGCCCGCGAGGAATTGCGAAACATTTGCAGGCAGGGAGCTATTGTACCGATCGGGAAAGGAAACTTATTTGTGCAACTCTACGGAGAGTACGCGCGCCGGCGTCGATTGGTCGGCGGATTCCACATATTCCACCTTCGCTGGGCGCCCTTCCAAGTCCTTGCACGGATTCAAATCGCCCGACGGAGTGAAGTTGAGTGCCGAAAACTGTAGCTTGTAGTAATTTTCCGCGTGCATCGGGAAAATTTTTCCGCCCGAATCAATCGTCAGGTCGATCTGAGGCGTGCTGCAATGGACGCTCTTTAGAACGCCGACAAGAAAACGATGTGGTCCCTTCGCCACAAAGGTATCCCGATGCTTGAGGTTTGGCACTCCGCCGTCGCCTACTCCTGCGGTTGACTCAGGTTGTTCGTTCTCTGCCTTTGCGTCTTCTGCCATCTCCCGTTGCTGTTCTGCGAAAGCGTCCTGTTCCGCGTCATATTCCTGGGCATGCATCAGAAAATTCTCGACCTGCTGAACTTCTTCCGGACTCTTCGCCAGTTTCTCTGCAAGTCTCAGAACGTTAACCGCGTTCTTGCTCTGATGCATCTGCAGCAATATATTGGCCACGTTCATCCGGTAGCCTACGTTCGCCGGTTCCAGCGAGATTGCCTGCAGTCCCATCATGTGCGCTTCCTGCAGATCACCATTGTGTGTGGTAAGAAACACGGCTAGTCGGTCATAGGTGGGAGCGAATGACGGATTCAATTTGATTCCGCTTCGCAGGCTGGCTTCGACCCGGGCCTCATCGCCTGGAGCCATCTTTCCATTCATGGATATTGCCGCGAAATAGTACTGCGCCAGATAGCTTTGCGAATCCAGTTGCACCGCCTCGCCATACCACTTCTTCGCGTCCTCGATATGCCCCTCGCGAAATGCCAGATATCCCATCGTCTCGTGGGCCGAAACATTCTTCGGATCCTCTTTCAGCACCTGTTCCAGCAACACATTCGCATCCGGGATCCTTTGGTTGTATGCCAGGAAATCAGCGCGCAAAGCCTCGGATTGCGACGCCGTAAGAGGCTGCGCCTTGAATGCCGACTCATCCACTTCCGTGACGAGCGGTACTTTGGTGAAATAGAAGCCTTGCTGTTGCACATAGTTGCGTAACGCGTCTTCCAGTTGCCGCAAGTCTCCAAAACTGGTCGTGGCTGCCGCGATCGGGTCCGTTCCTCTGGCGAGCAACTGCTCATAGTCTGAAATGAGATGTGTCTTGTCGTGACTTTCCTTGATCGTGAGCATGTGCGTCAACGCCCACGATTCCGCGTAAAAGATCGATCCTTTATTTTCCTCGTGATAATACGGCGACTTCTGATCGACCTTGAAGAGCGTGGCTAGTGGCAAGATCGATTGTTGCCGCAATAGCCTGATGTTCTGTTCGCTGGGTTGTCCGATCTGAACTTCCTTGTCGTGAATCAGCGTCGTCTCGTAAAACTGCGCCAGCCCTTCGTTCAGCCAGAGGGGCAGCCACTCCGCATCCTTGGCCAACAGCAAGTGCGTGTACTCGTGATAGATCACCTCGTAGGGATGATTGCCCTCGGCATCGATCCGCATCAGCATGTAGTTCTTATCGGGTGCGCGAAGAAAAAGTCCGCCCAGCTGAAGTTGCCCCTTCTTCAGGTATTCGGCGGGTTCGAGCGCGCGGAAGTCTTTCTCGTCACGAATCGCCAATACGATAACCGGCGATGGCGGATCGATTGGCAGTTTGGGGAACTCCGCATGAAATATCGACCGCATGCGTTCGAATTGCCCGGCGATCTTCCGCGCCTGCTTTTCGTTGGAATTGGTATTGACGATGAAGTGCTCGCTGCGGACTTCGATCCATGTCTCGGCTTTATCCCGAGAGAAGCCCGGCAGGGCGGTAAAGAACAACACAAACGGCAGAATACGTTTCGACATGGCGGCGCGCCTTTACAGATACAACCGCCGAATTCGGAAGTCAAAGCAAAAACGTCAGGCTACGAACGGCCGTAACTCGACTTTCTTCGTCGTGATGCTTACCCGCACTGCCGGAAGAACGGGCCGTGGATACGGCTTGCAATACGCCTCCACGGTAATCGTTCCGGGCGTTTTCGTCGATTGCACAATCACTTGCGCCAGCCCATTGAACAGGCTGCGCTCGGGTTCCTTGTCGGACTCCTGGCAATTTGGATCCCCATTCCCGACGCCGATCAACGAGCCCTCGCCCGACACGCGAAAACTAATCTTGTTCGCAGCCGTCGGAATCGCCCGCCCTTCCTTATCCAGGACCTCGACCATCAAGACAGCTACATCCTCTCCGTCAGCATTGATTTCAGTTCGATCGGCCGTGACACGGATCGCAACCGGACCGCCCGTGGTCTCGCGCTTCTCCGTCAGGACAACTTTGCCGTCCTTCGTTCCCCGTGCTTCGAGCACGCCCGGTTCGTATTTCACCTTCCATTCCAGATGGGTGAGCGGCTCAACCTTCTGAGATCCCTGACTCTTGCCATTGAGAAATAGTTCGACCGAATCCAGATTCGAATGCACCCACACCGAAATCGGTTCACCGTCGCGCTGGTCCCAGTTCCAGTGAGGAAACAGGTGCATCACCGGTTCCGATCCCCACCACGCCTTGTAATAATAGAAATTGTCTTTCGGAAACCCGCACATATCGACAATGCCGAACTGCGAATTGATCGACGGCCAGCCGTACGGAGTGGGCTCACCGCGATAGTCGAAGCCGGTCCAGGCGAATCCTCCCGACAGCCATTCGCGCGCGGCGTAAAACTTCCACCATTCTTCGGCTAGCTGC
Source organism: uncultured Acidobacteriota bacterium (assembly GCA_963787685.1). GTDB lineage: Bacteria > Acidobacteriota > Terriglobia > Terriglobales > Acidobacteriaceae > Sulfotelmatobacter. Next base: position 95,439 of record CAWBED010000005.1, on the reverse strand, counting down.
GACCAGTCTGTGTGATTCAAGTCGTAGGCACTGACCCAATTTCGCAATCTGTCGGTCGAATAAATGCCGCGCGTCGAAACCGTGCTGGCCGTTTCAGATCCTACACTCGGCGTCTTCGGATGCTTCCTATGCCACTCGTCGTGGACTTTCAGGTTGTAGTTGAAGCCCATCACATCCAGTTGGTCCGGGAAATGCGTATCGAACGAAGCATTCACCGCCGCCGTGCAAAGTCGCGTCGGATCCAGTTCGTGGGAACGCGCAATCATGTCATCGATCACCCGCACGCCTTGCGGCTGGGGCATCATGATCCACTCTTCATTCCCCATCGACCATAGAATGATCGACGGTGAATTTCGATAACGCTTGATCATCACTTCCAGTTGCGCCATGCCCTCTGGATTCGAGCTCATCATGCGCGTCTCGCACAACATCATCATCCCCATGCGATCGCAGGCCTCGACCCACTCGGGAGTCGGCATGTTGTGCGAAGTCCGCACCGCGTTGCCGCCCATCTCCTTCAACACGGCCAGCCGGTACCATTGCAACCGGTCGGGAAGCGCCGCGCCCACCCCCGCATGATCCTGATGGTTGCAGGTGCCCTTGATCTTGACCGACTTGCCGTTGAGAAAAAATCCTTTGTCAGCGTCCCACCGGATATCTCTCACTCCAAAACTCACGCGCTCGGCGTCGCGCACCTTGCCGGCGCTCTCGACGCTCACCACCGCGGAGTAGAGATAAGGAGTTTCGGGCGACCAGTGACTGGGATTAGGAATGTTTGCGCCTGCGGTAAATTTGGCTGAGCCGTCGGATGCCACCGATTGTGGAGTCGATTCGGCTGTGGCGACAACTTTTCCGTTCGTATCAAGAATCTGCCATTTGACGCGGCAAGTCTCCGATTGTTTCCCATCGTTCTGGACGACGGTCCCTAGGTCCAGCGAGCCGGGCGTGCCTCTCGTTTCTGTGACTGGACGGCGCACAAAACTCTCCCACCGCCCCAGATGCAGCGCATCCGTCTTCGTCAGCCAGACATGCCGGTAGATCCCCGCGCCTTCGTAGAACCATCCATCGCCAAAGCTCGCGTCCATCCGCACCACGAGATAATTCTTTTCGCCAAATCGCAGAAAATCGCTCAGATCGAAGCAGAACGGCGCGTAGCCGTTGTCATTGCGTCCGATGAAATAGCCGTTCAGAAAAATCAGCGCGCTACGGAATGCGCCATCAAACTCGATCGAGATACGCCTGCCCTCGTCTTCCTTGGGGATATCGAATGTCCGGCGGTACCATCCAATGCTCGTTTCCGGATAGCGTCGCCCCAGCGGCTTATATCCGTGGGACTGCTGCTCCTCATCATGGACAAAGGGCAATTCCACGGCCCAATCGTGCGGCAAATTTAAATCCCGCCACTTCGAGTCATCGAACTTCTCCGTGGAGAAGGCAAAGTCTCCCGACTTCGCAAAATCTCCCTGCCCCATGCCGAATTTCAAATCGAGCAGCGGATTAGCTCCGTTCCCCTGAAAAAACTTCCAGCCAAAATCGAAGAGTAATCGTTCCCGCGGAGCGATTGCCGACGAACCCTCCGCCGTAGGGACTCCCGGATATCCCTCCAACAACGCATGCGCTCGCTGCACTGCCCCCGGCACCAGCGTGGAAGCGGAAAGTGCAATCCCAGAGCGAATCAGATCACGGCGGGAGAGAGTCGGCATTTCTTTACCTCACGCGGAAATTGAAAACGAAGTTCCAGAGGGAACGTATCGATAGTGAAGATCACCGTCCTCTCAGGACCTCGCATTATAAAGCGCGAGACACATGAACGCGCCAAGGATGATGCGTGTTCAAAGACTGCACATTGACGGTGCGACTTGTTCAGGGATGCCTTCAGGCATGCCAATACGGCCGCGAAGCAGAGCCCGGCTTCAGCGGGTGCACTAGCTTATTTCTCTTCCGGCGCCTCGCCCATTCCAACGATCTTCGACGATGCGCTGAATTTCTTGTAGTCGCGGAACGTCGAATCTCCCTCGACGTTATATCCCTTGAACAGCGCGACGCGCGCGTCGAATTTGTAGCTCAGATGCAGCGGCAGCCAAATCTCATCGGTCATGCGGGTGCGCTCAAACGTAAACTGCGTTCCTTTGTGTATCCGGGCCAGCACCCATCCGACCGATGCCGTGTCCAGCGCTTCGACATGCAGCTTCGCCAATTGCAGATCCGCTTTGTCAATCCACATGCGCCCGTGAAATTTCGAAAGAAACTTCGCATCTTTTTCGTGCGGCTCAAAGCCCGGACGCGGTTCGCCATCGATTACCCATGCCTCCCGCCCGTCGACCAACTCAGTCCCCACCAAAGTGAAGTCGTAGGTGTCGGCCACTTCGCTTACAAACTTGCGCTCTTCGTCACGGGCTTTGGCCTGTTTCTCCTCCCGCTTGCGGCGTTCCTCGTCCGATTCGTCCTTATGCTTGTCGATGACCTTCTGGATCTTTTCCTCTTCTTTGGCCGACTCTTTGGCGTCGAGCGGTTTGTCATCTTTTTGAATCAGCCGCCAAACTTGCTCGCCATACACTTGCAGAACTTCATAGGTTTTAGTTTCGGACGACTTGGGCTGGCCGTTGCCGTCGATGTTGTGTTCGACGTCGCGCCGCACGAACGTGTAATCCCGCTCCCGGTTGTAATTGTCGCGATAGTTTTGTGCCACGACGCGAGTCAGTTCCCGCATCTGCTCTTGGGAAAGTTTGCCATCTGGGCTAGGAGTTAAATCGGGTTTAGCAGTCGTTGACTCGCCGGTCGACGAAGGTCGATCTGAAGCCGAAGATTGTGGAGAGGGATTGCCTGCTGGAGGAACGAATCCTGCTGCGCGAGCGCGGGCAGAGGCAAAACCAGAAGCACCAATGCACCAACCCGGACCCACATCAACCTATCTTAAACAAATAGGGCAATCCGGTTTTGAATTCCCTGTGGGACCCTGTGTCCTCTGTGGTGAGTGGTTTCCAAGCCTTCAAACAACCGAATCATTCCGCAAAGTCTCTTCGATGGCGAGTTCCCGGCAAGTCCGCGCGACGACTCCCTGTCCAGGGCCCTCCTCTACGAACTGAAGTCCATAGCGGAAGGCATTCCTCTGCCGGACCAGAGCGTGAACCTCGACCGGTCCCAGAGGGAGCGAGAACTCCAATCTCACCACCTCGCCGACAGGAACTTCCACGCGCAACATCGCCGAAATTCCCGACTCGCTGATGTCGACCGAATGTCCGCGCACCACCGCCGCGTTCCGGGGATAGACCCGTACATCCACTTCCAGCTTGTAACGGGGATGGCGGCGAGCTTCCACAAATTCTCGAGCCTGGCCAGTTTCGAACCGACTGCACTCTTCCAATTCCGTCCCCTTTCGATGCAGGAATAGGACTAACCGAACGGGGCACTTCAGAGTGCGTCCTACGGCAAGCAAAAGCAAGCACAATGAAGTCCTTGCCTTCCAATCGGCATTCTCAAGGGGAAACTTTAAGCGACGGAAACGGTAAAGTTGATCTGCCTGGAACCTAGTTCAACCGTAATTCAACTTTGCATTGTCATTCCGACCGAAGGGAGGAATCTGTTTGTTCTTCTGCTTTCTAATCCCTAACCTTGTATGCCTTCCCCAAACATTCCGCTTGAAAAAGCCGTTCATCCACGCGATGCAGCCGCTTCTCCTGTGCCTTCGTCATCAGCGAATAATGCTTGATGTCGAATAAGTGATAGACGATGAACCACACGGGCTTCTCGGTCGTCATCCAGTTCTGCGAATCGAATCGCTTCAAGTTCACCGGCACCGAATACCTGCCGCAGGTTCGCTCACGCCGCAAATTGAAATATGCGTTGAAATAACTCAACGCCAGCTCACGCAGCGTTCGATAGATCGGCTCGCGCCACCGGCAGCCGGTGTAATTCGATTTCGCCACCGCCCCCCAGCATCCGTCTTCACGAAAAACTGCGATCACGTGGTCGGTATCGTGCTCTGCCTCGAAATCGAGCAACAGTGGCGGATATCCATTCGCCCGCAACGCCGCCGCCGCAAAGATCGCTCCTTCCAGACAGTGAGACGACCGCTCCGCCAGCACTTTCCGCGGAGACCATGCCGTGTCCTCCAGGTGGTACGGCATATCGTCCAGGAATTTCTGTATTCCGTACGGATTCTTCATGCTGCGCAGCTTGCGCAGTTCTGCGGGAGTGAAAGCTGAAGATGTGAAACCAGAATCGGCGGTTCCGTTCGAATTGGCGGGCAACGGGTGGGGTTCCTCGCTAGTCGGTGACGATGGTCTTCTTCTTTTTGACCACGGCGCCCGTCGTTGGCGTCAAATGAAATCGTGCAGCGGAAGCCCTCTTCCTCGATCAGCCATGTGTCGGTCGATCGTTGCCTGGGGTCCAGTGCGGCATTGCGCTGGCTCACTGCCTTCGACACATCATCTCGTGACATGCCCACCGTGATGGCATCGCACACCGACCTGGCGTGCGAGTTGATGCGCTCACCGGTGGGCTCATCTGGCTTGCCCGGCGCCTTCGAGGTCGAGCCATTAGGAAAGAATCCGATATAAGGACCCTTGCCAATAGGAGCTGCCGCGTTTGGGGGTGCCGCAGCAGGGCCGCCGAGCAACCGCCGCCACAACTCCCGGCCATCGGCAGTGAGGGCGCGAACCATCGTTCCCTCCGGGCAGGTTTCCTCCACGTAAAGATCAGGTCCGTTAGCGCTCGGCACCGCCTGCGTCATCTTTGTGGCCTTGCAGCCCGGGGTTGGGGAAACCGACCATATCGCAGTGCCGATCGGCATATCGCCAGCAGGCCGGATCTCAATCGAGGCGTCAGCCGAATCACCCTGCCGCGTAAGCGGTGAGCAGCAAGCTGGGTGAAGGTTCGCGAGCACCAACCGTCACTTCGTCGCCATTCACCGTGATGCTGGCCGCGTGCTCAGGAGAAATGCTCCAGCGGACGTTGTGGCGAGATGCGCCCGTCTTTGCCCACGGCCCGGAAGATGCGTGTTTCCCCAACCAGCATGGTGGCCTTGCCCGGAGACACAGTCAAAGTTTCGGGTGTCTGTGCGGAGGCCCAGTGGGATAGGACGGCTGCACCGAGCAGAATGATCCGAAGACCGTTTCGCGCAGTCATGTGGGGTGTCGTGGGAGAGACGTCGTTTAGCTTGTTTTCCTCTTAATGTGCCACTCCAGTATTGGTTTACTCCAGCGAAGACGAGCAGGAAAGTTACTTTTGGCGCACGAGTCGTGCGCAGATTTTCTTCGAAGAAAAACCTGGCCGACCTACGTTGAGAAGACAGTGGCCAATTCCTCGGGATGGTCAACGACCACGTCCGGAGACGAGTCGGCGAGCGTCTGCGGCGCGAAGCCATAGGTGACGCCCACCGTCCATAAGCCTGCGTTCCGCCCAGTCTCTACGTCAGTATGCGAATCCCCCACGATCGCAGCATCTTCCGGGCGGACTCCGCTTTCCTCCAGCAATTTGCGCGCGCCCTCGGGGTCCGGCTTCTTCGTCGCGAAACTGTTTCCCCCGTACACCTGCGTGAAGAACCCTCCTAAACCCAACGCCTCCACAATCGCCCGCGACGGAACGACCGGCTTATTCGAAAGCACCGCCATCTTGCGCGGCATCCCGTTGGTCCCGTCCTGAATGATTTTCAGCGATTGCTCGATTCCCGCATATACGGTCGTATGGTCGAGTTTGTGAGCCCGGTAATAAGAGAGAAAAAACTCGAGTCCTTTCCGCACCAGCGCTTCGTCGACGATTTCTCCGCCCAGCGCCCGCTGGATCAAGATTGGAGCCCCATCTCCGACATAGCTGGCAATCACGTCATCCGGCAATTCGTTCCGGCCAATATGGCGGAGGGCCGCATTGACCGAATGGACGAGATCCAGGCGGGAGTCGATGAGCGTGCCGTCAAGGTCGAAAATCACCAACTTGATGGAGTGCGAATCAAATGCGCGTTGCGTCCGAATCATGAGTCTTCAGAATAAAGCACTCCGCACTCAGCCGTCAGCCGAACGGTTTCGTGCGAGTCCGAGTCTCAGACCCGGACGGGCTAAGCAAAGCTCTGCCGCTTCCATCGGTCATTGCTCGTTATCTATATTTCTAGTATTATCGAAATATGGTAGCGCCCTCAACGAAAGCTCCCACCCCGACAAAAGCCAGCGAACGCATCGCCAAATACGCCGACATGTTTTCCGCCATGGGAACCGAGCCGCGCCTCCGCATCATGCAGTTGTTGCTCACCGCCCATCCTGAAGGCTTGGTCGTCGGCGAGATTCAAAGTGAACTCGAAATCCCCAACTCCACGCTCTCCCACCATCTCGACAAGCTGAAGAATGAAGGCTTGGTTGAAGTCCAGCGTGAAAGTACCTTCCTTCGATACACCGCCAACACGACCGCTCTGCAGGAACTCTTGCAGTTCCTCTATGCCGAGTGCTGCACGCGCAACAAGGCCGTCAAGCTCCAGAACATCGTTCAAATCTGTAAATAGGAGTTCATTCATGAGCACTGACACCGCCGACATCAAAGAAGTCGTAAAACAAAAATATGGGGAAGCCGCTCTCCGCGTGACCTCCGGAGGGAGTTCCTGCTGTGGCGCGACCGCTTCCACCGGTTGCTGCGATCCCATCACCACCAATCTTTATGACGCGGGGCAGATCGGACAAATCCCCGAAGAAGCGCTCCTGGCTTCGCTCGGCTGCGGCAATCCCACGGCGTTGGCGCAACTCAAGCCAGGAGAAACCGTGCTCGACCTCGGCTCTGGTGGTGGCATCGACGTCCTCCTTTCCGCTCGCCGTGTCGGCCCTACCGGCAAGGCCTACGGTCTCGACATGACCGACCAGATGCTCGCGCTCGCCAACGAGAACAAACGCAAATCCGGCGTCGAGAACGTCGAATTCCTTAAAGGCGAGATCGAAAATATTCCTCTTCCTGACAATTCGGTCGACGTCATCATCTCCAACTGCGTCATCAACCTTTCCGCCGACAAAGATAAAGTTCTGCGCGAAGCTTTCCGCGTGCTTAAACCCGGAGGCCGTTTCGCCGTTTCCGATGTCGTCACTCGCGGCGAAATCCTCCCCGAGATTCGCCAAAGCGTCCTTGCCTGGGTCGGCTGCATCGCCGGAGCGTTAGAAGAAAACGACTACCGCAACAAGCTCGCCGGAAGCGGATTCGAACAGATCGAAATCGAACCAACGCGGATTTACCGCGCAGAAGACGCGCGCGAATTCCTTTCCGGGCAGGGAATCGACGTCGACGTCCTGGCCCCGCAAGTGGATGGAAAGTTCCTGAGCGCCTTCATCCGCGCTGTGAAGCCGAACGCTGCCAAAGAAGCATGCTGCGGCCCGACTTGCTGCCCGTAAATGCCGCCGCAGAAGGCACAACCAATGTCCGACACACTACAACGTCCTATTCCTCTGTACCGGCAACTCGGCGCGCTCGATCATGGCTGAAGCGATTCTCAATCTGAAAGGGAAGCAGAACTTCACCGCCTACAGCGCGGGCAGTCACCCAACCGGGCAAAGTGCATCCCGGTGCGCTCAAGCAACTAGAGTCCGCTCACATCCCGACGGATGGATTCCGCAGCAAAAGTTGGGAGGAGTTTGTCGCAATCCGACGCTCCTGCCCTTAATTTCGTCTTCACCGTCTGTGACAACGCCGCCAGCGAAGTCTGCCCGGTATGGCCGGGCCAGCCGATCACCGCGCATTGGGGCATCCCCGATCCCGCCGCAGTGAAGGGCACTCCAGAACAAGTCGAGCGAGCCTTTCGCGACGCCTTCTTTCTACTCGATCGAAGAATCGGCCTTTTCCTGAGCCTTCCGCTCTCAGCCCTCGATTCCTTTGCTCTCAAGAAGGAACTCAACGAAATCGGACTTAAGTGAAACCCCGTGGGAACACTTCTTCGCAGTTCCCGCGATTGCTGACACTGGAACTGCGACAACCTGGAGCAATCGAATTCTGTCGGGAGAACTGCCATCGTGAAACATGCGTTGGGTATGCACTCTAGCCCACTCCGTCGGTCCCATATGTAGCTGCCGATCTTCAATTTAATGTTTGCGGTCACATGGTCCGACCGCTTCTCTTAAAAAGGAAAACTTCCTGGCTTTTCCAACCCGCCGTTACCATTTACAATCCAACAGGTTCCACGCCAGTCGGGATGGAATCGCCGCAGGCCCAGTGGGAATCTAAAAGGCAAGGGATCAGACCGGATGGCCACGACAAAAACCGACCCTAAGCTGGCCTTGGTGGCCAATAGCAACAAGAAACCCAAGTTTTACGAAGGACTTAGCCGGGAACAGCTGATTCAGGCTTACCGCCTGATGTACACGTCCCGCCGCATCGATGATCGAGAGATCCTTCTCAAACGCCAGCAAAAGATCTTCTTTCAGATGTCGGGCGCCGGCCATGAGGCCATTGGAGTTGCCGCCGGGCTGGCTTTGAAATCCGGATACGACTGGTTCTACCCTTATTATCGCGATCGCGCCTTGTGCCTGGCCCTGGGCGTCGAGCCCTACAATATGTTTCTGCAGGGCGTGGGTGCGGCCGACGATCCCAGTTCGGGCGGACGCCAGATGCCTTCCCACTGGAGCTATCCCGCTCTCCACATCGTCACGCAATCGTCGCCGACGGGCTCGCAGATTCTGCAAGCCGTTGGTTGCGCCGAAGGTGGACGTTACTTCTCTCGTCATCCAGAAGCGGCGGATATTCCGACCGACGCAGCCGATTATCGTCAGTTCAAGAACGTCAGTTTTCAGGGGGACGAGGTAACTTATGTCTCTCTCGGCGACGGCACTTCGAGCGAAGGCGAGTTCTGGGAGGCTCTCAACGCTGCGGCTCTCGGCAAACTGCCGGTCATCTTCTGCGTTGAAGACAACGGTTACGCAATCTCCGTTCCCGTAGAAGTTCAGACTGCAGGCGGAAGCATTTCGCGCCTCGTCTCCGGATTCCCGAATTTCCATTTTGAAGAAGTCGACGGCACCGATCCGGTCGCCAGCTATGCTGCTTTTGCCCGCGCGGCGAAATATTGCCGCGAAGGCCACGGTCCGGCCTTCGTTCATGCCCACGTGATTCGCCCGTACTCGCACTCTCTTTCGGACGACGAGCGCCTCTACCGTCCCGACACCGAGCGCGAGCGCGATGCCCAGCGCGATCCCGTTACGCGCACGCAGATGTTCTTATTGCGTGAAGGCATTCTCGACGACAAGGGAATCACTCAGCTCGAAAAAGAAGTCGAGGCTGAGCTTCAGATCGCGGTGGATCGCGCTCTGGAAGCGCTTCCTCCCGCACCTGAGTCGGTGATGAATTTCATCTATTCCCCCGACGTTGATGCGACGTCGTCAGCTTTCGACACACAGGCCGCAGCTGAACCTCCGGCAGGCACAGACGGCAAGAAGCCCGCCGCCAAGACCATGGCGGATCTCATCAACGCGACGCTCCGCGACGAAATGAAGCGCGACGAGCGCATCGTCATCTTCGGCGAAGATGTCGCTGACTGCAGCCGCGAAGAATATCTTCGGCAGAAGCTGGTCAAAGGGAAGGGCGGAGTTTTCAAACTCACCTTCGGCCTGCAGTGCGAATTCGGCAACGACCGCGTCTTCAACTCCCCTTTAGCCGAGGCTGCCATTGTCGGCCGTGCTACGGGCATGGCAACTCGCGGACTCAAGCCTGTTGTCGAGATTCAGTTCTTCGATTACATCTGGCCCGCGATGATGCAGATTCGCGATGAGCTCAGCGTGATCCGCTGGCGCTCGAATAATGGATTCTCGTGCCCGGTTGTCATTCGGGTCGCCATCGGCGGCTACCTCACCGGCGGCGCCATCTATCACTCGCAATGCGGCGAGAGCATCTTCACGCACATCCCCGGCTTGCGCGTGGTCTTCCCGTCGAACTCACTCGATGCCGCGGGTCTTTTGCGCACCGCAGTCCGCTGCGATGACCCGGTCCTGTTCCTCGAACATAAGCGTCTCTATCGCGAATCCTATGGACGGTCGGCGTACCCCGGCCCTGACTACATGATCCCATTTGGCAAGGCGAAGATCGTCCATCCCGGTACCGATCTGACCGTTGTCACCTACGGCGCCGTTGTGCCCCGCGCTCTGCAGGCTGCCCAGAAGCTCGAGCGCGAGCAAGGCGTGAAAGTAGAACTCATCGATCTGCGCAGCCTGAATCCGTTTGACTGGGACACGATCGCCGCGTCCGTCACCAAGACGAATCGCGTGCTCGTTGCCTACGAAGACACTTTGAGTTGGGGGTACGGAGCAGAAATCGCTGCGCGCATCGCCGACCAGCTTTTCGATAAGCTCGACGCCCCGGTCCGCCGCGTGGCCGCGAAAGACGTATTCGTCGCCTACCAGCCGATCCTTGAGGACGCGATACTTCCACAGCCAAACGATCTCTACCTGGCAATGAAAGAATTATCGGAGTACTAAAGAATCAAGCCGCGGATGAACGACGGGTTTTCTGGGATAAGCCGCAAGGACTCTCTTGTGGTTTATCCGCATCGATCCGTGAAAATCCGTGGCTGGTTTTCTTACTCTCCAAATAGCATGCTGTAGATCCCCCCGCCCAGGGCTCCGCCGATCAGCGGCGCTACCCAGAACAGCCACAACTCCTGCAGCGCCCATCCTCCCGCGAAGATTGCTGGTCCGGTGCTACGTGCCGGATTCACCGAAGTATTCGTAACCGGAATGCAAACCAGATGGATGATCGTTAGGCAGAGTCCAATCGCGATCGGAGCAAATCCCGCAGGAGCGCGTTTGTCGGTTGATCCCATGATCACGATCAGGAAAAACGCTGTCAGCACGACTTCGGCGACGAAACCAGCCAGCAGGGAATATCCGCCGGGCGAATTCGCTCCATACCCGTTCGAAGCAAATCCGGCGTGCACATCAAAGCTAGGAACTCCGCTGGCGATGATGAACAGCACCCCTGCGGCCGCAATCGCTCCCACTACCTGCGCCACCACATAAGGCAGCAACTCGGAAGCAGGGAAGCGCTTGCCCACGACCAGTCCCAGGCTCACCGCCGGATTCAAATGGCAGCCGGAAATATGTCCAATGGCATACGCCATAGTGAGCACGGTAAGTCCGAATGCCAGGGCAACTCCGGCGAAGCCGATGCCTAACGCCGGAAAGCCCGCCGCCAAAACTGCCGACCCGCATCCGCCAAAAACCAACCAAAATGTCCCGAAAAATTCCGCTGCTGCACGTTTCCCGATTGGCATGGTCGTTCTCCTCGGTTCTTCAAAAGTGTGGAAAGTGGAATCTGGGGCTTAAGACCTGAGAGGGAAAAAGGGTAGCACAAATAGAATCCGAACCAGAAGTGGGAACAGTTTTGCTTTCCTCTGTGAACCCCTGTGCCCCCTGTGGTGAGAGGGTTTTCCAGCCACTGAATCCAAGTTACGAACGCTTTCCCCGCAAGCGAAACCGCATTGTCCGTTCTAGCTGCTGGATGCTAGGCTCCCAACAGTGGGTTCTGCGTACGCCAATCCGTTGAAATCTGGCCCTTCGGTTCCCGGGCGTCTGGCTCTGTGGCTGCAGTCTGCCACCGCCGAAGTTTGGGTGAAATTCTTATTGGCCCTCGTCGGATTGGGATTAGCCTTTGCCACAGCATTGTTCTCCACGGTATCCCGCGACGCCGGCAATCTCTGGGCGACGCTTATTCTGGCATCCACATCTCTGGTTCTGGCCACGCTGGTCGGCCTGGTCACCGTGCCCTACTTGGCGCGCCGAGTCGCTGTCGAGCGGTTGCGCGAGTCGTTCGATTACGACGTTACCCGCGCTGGCATCGTCTACGTTCTCGTCACTCTCGTGATCGGCATTGCTGCCTTGAACACCGGCAACAATCTTCTCTACATCGTGGTCGCGGCCATGCTCGCGGCGATTCTTGTATCCGGGATCGTCTCGGCCTGGGTACTGCGCTATCTCGAACTCGACGTTCGCTTGCCCGAGCACGTTTTCGCTGGACGCCCCGTGATGGGCCGCATCGTGCTCAATAACCCGCGTCGCCTGCTTCCTTCGTTTTCCGTCCGCGTCGTATCCACCCACAAAAGGAAGAAAAAAGTTTCCAAGCAATGGCAGTGGGAAGCCACCACCTTCGCTTTTCCGTTTAACCGGCCTGCAGAGCAGCAATGGCTACGGCTGCCCGACCGCCGTTTGCGCCGCGTTACGGTGCTTCCGCCGCCTCCCGGAATTTTTCAGGGGATGGCCTACTTTCCTTTTGTGCCGCCACGATCCGAAGCCTCCGCCGATCTCGAATTGCGCTTCGATCAACGCGGTTGTTATCGCGAAGACAGTTTCGGACTCGCGACCGGTTTCCCGTTCGCATTCTTCACAAAGACCCGCCACGTGGCGCTGCCCCGCGAAGTGCTGGTCTACCCACGCATCGAGCCCACGCAAGAAGTGATGGACATCCTCCCCGTCGTTCGGGGCGACTGGGAGAGTTTTATCCGCGGCCGCGGTTCCGAGTTGTATCGCATCCGCGAATACATGCCCGAGGATTCCGCCCGCCACGTCGACTGGAAGGCCACGGCGAAATCTGGTTCGCTGAAAGTCCGCGAATTCGCCCGCGAAGACGAGCGCCGCATCTGCATCTTCTTCGATAATCCGCCAGCAGCCACAATTTCGGAACGAGCCTACGAACGCGCGATCAACCTCACCGCCTCGCTCGCCTGGCACTTTTCCAATCAGGAAGCGGAAGTTTCATTTGTCGTCCCCGGACATCCGCGCACTCGCGATATCCACGAGTGTCTCGCCGCATTGGCCGTAATCGAACCTGCCAACAAGACTGCGGGCGGCGCAAACAGCGAAGATTCGCTGCGCGAAATGAACCTCGGCGCTTCCGATGAATACAACATCGTCGTCACCGCTCGCGCTCGTGGCAGCGTGCCCGTCGCTTTCTGGAACTCTTCCTACTTCGTCTTCGCCGCCGAATCCAGGCAGCCCAAAGAGCCTGGGGTTTCCCTGATCTAGCGTTCAGGGATTTGTACTTTTCATAGCAAATTCTTCCTTCTCTCAACCTTTTTCCCTTTCTTTACATCTTGACTTGGGCATATACTCGCGCCCCGGTAGATGCTTTTGGAACAGCTCGGACTTTCAGTACCCGGGAGGTATCAAATGCGTATCTGCGACCTGATCAAAGATCAGGACACCTATCAGGCCGAACTCGGTCACACCGTTCTTGTCACCGTCCGCGCTATGGTCGAGCGCAACATTGGCGCGGTTCCCGTCCTCCACAACGGCGCACTTGTCGGAATTTTTTCCGAGCGTGACCTTATGCGGCGCGTCGTCGCCGAGGGCCGCGATCCCCGCAGCACCTGCATGGCCGAGGTCATGACCGACGATCCCTTGACCATTAGCACCCAGGAGGACCTCGAAAACTGCATGGCGCTCATGCGACGCCACGGTTTTCGCCACCTCCCCGTCTGTTATGAAGGACAACTCGTCGGCATGGTTTCGCTCCGCGACATCCTGTTGCACGATTTGAGCGAGAAGGATGACGAGGTACGCATGATGCGCGCCTACATTCACTCCATGCCGGACGCCTAAACGGCGCGTTCGTCCATTTCGTCAGCCCAAAACCGCAGGTGCGCCTGCGAGGCGGATACAGCCCAGCGCCCATCACCCGGGTTTAGGCCAGAGTGCCGCGCCCATCGGACAGTCCCGACGATATTCCCCACACAATGGGCCGACTCTTCAAGTGCCATATCGACCCCTAGCACGAAGGTAACTTGCCGAGGGGTATGCATACCGGTAACGTTACTAAGGATTACTTCAGTCCATTGAACATTCGATAGCGAACGACTACCTTGGCTCTACAGGTTAGGAAGACCAGGACAGACTTTCACGGATCTCGAATCCGGAACTCCTTTATCCGTTTTCGGCGAACCGCAGGAACTGTATGAGTGGGGAACTTAAGTATCTCTATTACGCGCTGTGGATTGCCCACCCCGTCCTCCAGACGGGCATCGGCATTTTTATGTATCGGCGCGGAATCCTGCGTCAATTCAAGTTCTTCTTTGCCTACATCCTGACCCAAATCGTGACTTTCGCGATGGTATTCCCGGCCTATTACTGGCAGAGTTATTCCGCCGCTTTCTACCTGTCGTGGGGTTTTAACGCCATCAGCGTAGCCTTCGGATTCCTGGTCATTCACGAAGTCTTTGTCGACGTCTTCCGCGCCTTCCACACTCTTCGCGATCTGGGCACTGTGCTCTTCAAATGGGCGGGACTGGTGATGCTGCTGGTCGCAGCTGTAGTCTCGGTCTCCACGAACTCGTCCCAAGTAGCGCCGTGGATGCAGGCTATCGTGACCTCTCAACGCTGCGTGCGCATGATCCAGGTCGGGATGATCCTCTTCCTGCTCTTCTTTGCCCACTACGTCGGAGTGAGCCGCCGTCAGTACAGCTTTGGGATCGCTCTGGGCTTCGGTTCGTTTGCCGTGATTGAATTGATCCTGATCTGTTCCTGGGTGGGAAACCACTTGACCGGCCCCTGGATGAGCATCGCGAACATGGCAGCCTACGACTGCAGCCTCGGCTTATGGCTTGCCTACGTCGCAGTCAAACGCCCGGCGCGCGACGGATCGATCTCTCTGATTCACACCCACCGCTGGGAGCAGAGCTTGTCGGATATCCATCACCCGCTTCCTGCCGACTCCCTCATCCCGATGTTCGAAGGGATGGTCGATCGAGCGCTATCCCGTACCCACCAGGAATCGTCCATGCACCACATGGATAGTCCGAATGGCGCCGCAAAGGGAGCCGCAGCCTCAAGTGGCTTTAGTCTGCCTGCGACTTCGGTTCGATCCAAGCCTTAATTCCCCAATTTTTTTCCGATCCGATCTACAGGGCCACACAGGCTGAACCAAAATCGGCTTGCATAGAATCCTGTCTGTTCGGAATTTGTAACTTCCCACCTTCCAATGACACCTCTGCCAGGGCTTTCATGATTCTTAAATCAAAGGCCGTAGAAATGTCTTTAAATGTTTGACGGGAAATCGTTTACTAAAACGGGACAGCTTGCAGCTCTATGTGGGGTGCAACTGGGAGGCACTCATGGGTGAAAAATCATGCACACACCTATTGACACGTGCCCTATAATGCCATTCCGCGCTGGACTATCTCTTCGGATAGAGCCTAACGCGGATCAATAGGAGACGAACCCATGAAACGTGCGATCAGGATTTCCATCCTGATGGTAGGAATCGTGGGCACATTCATCGCAGCAGCCGTCCAACAGGTTCCCGCCCAGGACGGCGGCCCGCTGTTTCTGTGCCCACCGAGAACATCCAACTGCTCAACAACCCTGCCACCTCAGTAAATGCTAAGCAGGCGGTGACTGCAAGGTCACCAAAGTAACTTGTGGTAACTGCAACTTGGGCCAAAAAACCAGGGCTTGCAATCTTCGGGCTGACGGGACTCATACTAACCCGCCAGCCCTCATTTTTTGTCTCGGGTGAATCCCGTAGCTCTGATTATGTTCTCGACAGGGCTCTCCCGAGCTCGGAGGCCTCGAAAATCGGAGGCTGGCACGTCGAACCTGAACACAGCACTGCGAACGATCTTCCCGATCGTAGCTGCGGAAGGTTTGGGATAGTCTCTCTCAGCGCAGGTGGAAGATTTTGGGCCACTGCCTGACTGGTGGCCAGTCGCAACGCCGTTTTCCCGAACGCAAAGGGCGCAACAGCGGCAGCATACAATTCGTCGGCTGCATCGGCCTCTGCCTCACCAGCAATCACTACCACTTGCACTGAATTCTCCAGCCAATGCGCAACCGCAATCCCGTACGTCGCCGCGAAGATCCCAAACTGCTCCGCCACTCCCGCGAACGTCTCTAGCGTGTCCTCCGCCTTGTCGCGATAACTTGCATCGCCTGTGTAGTGATGTAGCCTGATCAGCGCGATCGCAGCCATCGGATTTCCGGCCGGCGTCGGCGAATCCTGTAGCGGTTTACGCCGCGTTCCCAGTACACCCAGTTGCTTATCCGATACTGGTTCACTGTCGAAGAATCCCCCCGAGGTTGCGTCATAGAAGCGCGCGATCATCGCGTCCGCAATGTCGCGCCCGAATTTGAAGTACGTCAAATCAGATGTGCTCTCGTAAGCGTCCAGGCATGCCAGCGCCGTAAACGCGTAATCCTCGAGCATCCCCGGAACCTCGCGATGCTCCGCCTTTGGATCGGAATACGAAACCACATGCATCAATGTGCCGTGGGCAGATGTGGCGGCTGCGTCCCCACCCGAATTTCTATCTGAACCCGCCCTGTACGCCTCGCTCAATGCGCGGTCCAGACTCCGCAACGCAAACCGCCGAGCTCCATCCAGCTTCAGCACTCGCGCCGCCTCCAGATACGCCGACACGCACAAACTGTTCCATCCCACGTACACCGTCTTATCAACGTACGGCGTGGGACGCTGCAGTCGCGCCGCATACATCTTCTTCTTCGCCGATGCGAGCAGTTCTTCCACTCGCTGCGGCGTCAGCTTCATCCGCTTCGATATCTCCTCGACGGAAGCTCGCACATACAGCACATTCTTAGCGGGATTGTGATGCATCTCCCCAATTTCATTGATGTCATAGCGAAACGCGGCGGCCTGCGCCTCTTCCTCGGTCAACACCGCTCGTGCCTCGTCCAGCGTCCAGGTGAAGTAATCGCCGTCATCGTCCATGTTGATGTCGGCATCCTGTGACGCATAGAATCCGCCCCGGTCGCGATCGCTCAGCCATTCATCCATCCAACGAATGATGTCGCGTGCCACGTCGGCAAAGAATTCCTCGCCCGTCGCTTGATATGCGTGCACATAATTCTTCAGGAGCTCGGAGTTGTCATAGCACATCTTCTCGAAGTGCGGCACCACCCAACGTTCATCCACCGAATATCGGTGAAAGCCTCCCGCCAGCTGGTCGTAAACCCCACCGTTCGCCATGTGCTCAAGCGTAGTGACAATCAGATTGCGAAGTGAGCTGTCGCCATCGTCACGACTCGTGTAGGGGCGGACGCCTTCGTCCGCCCTGCGGAGCGAAGCTCCGCTGCTTCTGGCCCACGTCTCAATCAACAAATCCAGCGCCGACGGATGCGGAAACTTCGGAGCTTGTCCAAACCCTCCATGCTGCGCGTCAAACATCTTGAACGCCGATTCCCGAATAGCCGTAATCACGTTGCCTGTGATTCGCCCGCTCTTACCCGCAAACGACTCCGATTGCGCGATCGCCGATTCCACCATCTGTGCCTGCTCCACCACATCGCCGTTCTTCTCTTTGTAGGCATTGGCAATGCTTAGCAGCACTCGCCGGAAGCTCGGCCTGCCGTAACCATCGCTCGGAGGAAAATATGTTCCCCCGTAGAACGGTTTTCCATCCGGGGTGAGAAACGCCGTCAGCGGCCATCCGCCTTGCCCGCTCACCGCCTGTACCGCCGCCTGATAACGGCTGTCGATATCCGGACGCTCATCCCGATCCACCTTCACCGCCACAAAATGCTCGTTCACGATCGCCGCGATCTCCGGATCGTCGTACGACTCCCGATCCATCACGTGGCACCAATGGCACCACACCGCTCCAATATCCAGCAGCATCGGCTTGTTCTCGCGTTGCGCTTCCACAAACGCGTCCTCGCCCCATTCATGCCATTGGATGGGTTGATGCATAGCAGATCGCAGGTAAGCAGACGAGGCGCGGGAGAGGGCATTCAAGGTGGTAGTCGTCATGACTTATCCAGTCTACTGCTTCCTTCCGAACGCGTGCGCGGATCACATTCACGCGTGAGTTTAATCACCGAAATTGTCAAATCACAATGAGAGCATTCTCAACATTACCTGCCGCAGCTGGCGGTGGGTTGGCTGACTGCACTCATGTCAGTTGAGGCCAGGAGCGTGCTGTACCTCGGCCGCTCTTCATTAGGGCCCCGGCGTGGTCTCCACGACCGCGCCGGATCTTTGATCGCAGTGCCGGTGTCGGAGAACCGATGTGGTAGGACACTTCACGACGCCGACAAAGTAAAGAAAGAAGCACAGCCGCATGCGGAAAGCTTCGCATGCTGGAAAAAGGCAGTCGTGTGAATCGGTTCTCTTCAGGAGAAGAACTCGATTCGCTTTGTAGTTCTCAAGTCTCAGGGTGGCAAAAGGAGAAACCAGATGAACCAGGGCGTGCGGAACTCTCTTAAGATTTATGCACTCGTGCTTGCACTGATCAGTATCTTCGGGTTCAGTGCATCAGCTGCATTCGGTCAGGCCATCGACGGAAATGTCGTCGGTACTGTGATCGATTCTCAAGGCGCCGCCGTCGTCGGCGTAGACATTAGCGCGACCAACATCTCCACCAACATCATTGTGACCACCAAGACCGGAGCCACCGGCGAATATCGTTTCGACCACCTTCTCGTCGGCACCTATCGCATTACCGCAAAAGCGCCCGGATTCAAAACCATCACCGAGCAGGTCGACGTCGAGGTCAGCAAGACTTCTACTCGCAATCTGAATCTCACTCCCGGCGCAACCACCGAGACTGTTGAAGTTTCCGGCGTTCCTCCGACCTTGGACACGACCACCGCTCAGATCCAGTCCAACTACGAAGTCCGGCAGACTCAGGATCTCCCAACGGCCTCCGTCGGACTTGGTGTTCTGAACCTCTCGCTTCTGCAAGCGGGCGTAGGCAGCAGCGGCGGTCTGGGAGCAGGCACCGGCCCCAGCATCGGCGGCCAGCGTCCTCGCGATAACAATTTCGAAATCGAAGGCACCGACAACAACGACAAGAGCGTGACCGGTCCGCTCATTTATGTTCCCAACGACGCCGTCCAGAATTTTTCGGTTCTCCAGAACCAGTTCAGCCCCGAGTTCGGACACTCCAACGGCGGTCAGTTCAACACCATCGTCATCAGCGGCAGCAACACCATCCACGGCCGCCTGTATGAGTATTTCCAAAATCGCAATCTGAACGCACTCGATACCGCGCTCTCGAATCAGGGAATCAACAAGATTCCGCGCTACGACAACAACCGCTTCGGCGGACAAGTAGGCGGAGCGATCATTCCTAATAAACTCTTCTACTTTGTGAATTTTGAATACAACCCCATCGGCGAAGCGTCCTCATCCGGTTCTGTTGTCTGCGCTCCAACGGCAGCCGGCTATACCGCCCTGCTTGCCGTGCCCGGCGTTTCCACCAGCAACGTCCAGGGCCTCCAGCAATACGCGCAGGCTCCCTCCGCCGATACGACCGGTGCTTGCAACTCAATTCTGGTCAGCGGCGCCGCCATCGAAACCGGCATTCTTCCGATCATCGCTCCGAATTACAGCAATACCCGCGCTCTGGTTACGTCGATGGATTACAACCTGAGCGACAAGGATCAGATTCGCGGTCGCTACATCTACAATAAGCTGGTCACGCTCGACAACTTTGCTCAACTCGGCACTTTCTACACGCCGTTCTTGCAGCCCTACCATCTGGTTTCTCTCAGCGAATTTCACACCTTCTCTTCGGCGCTCGCCAACGAAGTCCGCGTCGGCTTCACCCGCACGGCGCAGAACTACACTGTGCCCGGCGGTTCGTTGGGGAAGTTTCAGAATCTCGATGCTTTCCCCAATCTCACCATCGACAACCTCGGCAGCCTGGACGTCGGCCCTGACCCCAACGCTCCTCAGTACGCCGTTCAGAACAACTATCAGGCGGTTGACAATGTTTCTTGGGTGAAAGGGAATCACACTCTGAAGTTTGGAATCGAAGGCCGCAGGAACATCTCGCCGCAATTATTTGTGCAACGCGCACGCGGCGACTACGACTGGACCACTCTTCAGGGCTTCGCCCTCGACCAAACTCCCGATCACATCGCCGAGCGCAGCTTCGGCAGCGCTGGATATTCTGGCAACCAGTCCGGCATCTTCTGGTACGTGAACGATATCTGGAAGCTTCGTTCAAACCTCAGCGTAAACCTCGGTTTGCGTTACGAATATTCCAGCACTCCTTACGGCTGGACGCAGCAATCGCTCAACAGCGTCTCCGACGTCCCGGGACTGATCACCTTCGCCTCTCCTGCAGCGCCGAAGAAAGACTTCATGCCGCGCGTCGGCTTCGCTTATTCACCCGGAAAGAGTGGAGATACTTCTATCCGTGGTGGCTTCGGTCTCGGCTACGACGTGCTTTATGACAACATCGGCACCCTGGCTCGCCCGCCGCAAATCGGCTCGACCATCGACTGCCCCGGAGGCGCCGCTTGCCCGACTGGAGGCTTCCTCGCCAGCGGAGGCATTCCGCCGCAAAACCTCAGCGGAATCTCCGTTCTCGATCCTGCTACCGCGCGAGCCAGCACCTCGTCGTTTCTGCCTGCGCAGGTCAAGTATCCCTACGCGGAATCCTGGAACTTCGGTGTCCAGCACGTATTCAAATCCGACTACACTCTCGATGTCCGCTACGTCGGCAGCCGCGGCGTCGATCTGAACGTGCAGAATCGTTTGAACTTCGTCCCTGGCATCACTCCCGCGACCGCAGTTCCAACCTACATCCAGGCGCCCACGCAAGCCACGCTGAACGGCCTGACCAATGCATGGGCACAGTGCGATCCCACTCAGATCGTTACCGTCAACGGCTTGGCCGTCTGCCAGGGCCTCGCTCTCAGCAATGGCGGATACGGTGACGCTCCGGGCACGCTCTCCTACGGCTACAACGATACTGGTGTTCCGCCAGGCGGCGGCTACGATCCGGCGTACTTCAACGCCGGTTTCTCTTCCGCGATCACCGCCTACGAGCCATGGGGAGCCTCGACCTACCACGGCCTGCAGACCCAACTGAACCGTCGCTTCTCCCACGGCTTGCAGTTTCAGGCGGCTTATACCTGGAGCCACACCATCGACAACAGCACTGCCGACTTCCACTCGACGGATATCTCCCCCCGCCGTGCTCAGGACTTCCGCGACCTCTCCGCCGAGCGCGCCAATTCGATCCTCGATCACACGCACCGGCTCACCCTCACCACCATTTACGACGCTCCCTGGTTCAAGGGAGATTCGAACTGGCTCAAGAAGAACGTTCTCGGAAACTACGAGATCGCTCCGGTTTATACGTACGAGTCGGGACAGTGGGGCACGGTTCAGAGCGGCGATGATGCCAACCTGAACTACGACGCCGCTGGAGATCGTGCGATCTTCAATCCCGCAGGACGCAAGGGCACCGGCAGCGACGTTCTCGGCCTGGTCGCCACCACCGGGACCACAGGCCGGCAACATCGTGGCCTATCAGGCTGTCGATCCAACCGCTCAGTACATCAGTGCCCAGATGGGAACGATCGCTACCTCGAGCCGCAACACTCTGAAGACGCCCCCAATCAACAACTGGGACATCACGGTCATGAAGCATCTCGCAGTCACCGAGCGCATGCGGGTTGATGTCATGGCCCAGGCGTTCAACCTGTTTAACCATCCGCAGTGGGTCACCGGATCGATCAACAACGTCAACTCCATCGGCGACACGGGGGCGGTGCTGAATTATTTCACCCCGACCTCCGCCAGCTTCAACAATGCCAAGACGACCTTCGCCAGCAACGCGCGCACCATGCAACTGGGCCTGAAGTTCAGCTTCTAGTCGTTGGCAGGGCAAACTGATAGGGAGGCTCACCCGAGCCTCCCTTATCTTTTACTCAGGAACCGCTACATGAGTCAGATCAACAAATGCCAGTAACCAATTCATTCGTGATCCTTCGTGTCCTTCGTGGTTCATCGCTTTTCTCTTCCAACATAAAGCTATCCATCTCTGACAACGCGCTTTGATTGACTTGCCCACACCACCCACATAAGATTTCGAGACCATGATAGGCCAGACCATCTCTCACTACCGCATCATCGAAAAACTCGGCGGCGGTGGGATGGGTGTTGTTTACAAAGCCGAAGACACGGATCTAGGCCGCTTTGTCGCTCTGAAGTTTCTACCGGATGACCTTGCCCGCGATCCGCAAGCTCTGGAGCGTTTTCGTCGCGAGGCGCGCGCTGCTTCTGCCCTGAATCATCCAAACATCTGCACCATTCACGAGATCGGACGCCACGAATCGCTCAACTTCATCGTGATGGAGTTTCTCGAAGGCGCGACGCTGAAGCACCGCATCTCCGGCCGTCCGCTCGAACTCAGCCTGCTCCTGCAGTTCGCCATCGAGATCGCCGAAGCCCTCGACGCCGCCCACTCCAAGGGCATCATTCATCGCGATATCAAACCGGCCAACATTTTCATCACCGTTCAGGATCATGCCAAGGTGCTCGATTTTGGCCTGGCGAAATTCACGCCGATGGCACGAAGCGGCTCGGGCAGCGATGGCGACACGCGCACTTTGGATGAGCAGCACCTTACCAGCCCCGGCAGCGCCGTCGGCACCATTGCCTACATGTCTCCAGAGCAAGTGCGCGGCAAAGAACTCGACGCCCGCACGGACCTCTTCTCATTTGGCGCCGTCCTCTACGAAATGGCCACCGGAGCGCTTCCATTCCGCGGAGACACAACCGGCGTCATCTTCGACGCCATTCTTAACCGCGACTTCACTCCTCTGGTCCGCCTGAATCCCGAACTTCCGTCCGAACTCGAACGCATCGTCGGCAAGGCCCTCGAGAAAGATCGCGATCTTCGCTATCAGCATGCTGCTGATATGCGCAGTGACTTGAAACGCCTCAAACGCGATTCCGAGTCCGGACGCCATCACTCGTCACTCGGTATCCCCGTGGCGTCGATTGGTTCCGACTCCGCATTGCCGCTTCGCTCCTCAGGTTCACATCCCGTGCAGGCATCGAGTTCCTTGCGCGTCTCTGATGTCGCGGTCGCCGTTCCCGCTCCATCCAACCGCAAATGGCTGGCGATTGGTACGGTCGCCGTCCTGATTCTCGCTGCCGCTTCGTACGGCGGTTATCGCCTGCTCTCCAATCGGCAATCCTCACCGGCTTCTGCCACGATCACCCCGGTTAGCCACTGGCACAAGCCCATCAGCGACGCAGCTCTCTCTCCCGACGGACACACCATCGCGTTCACTTCCTACGTTCAGGGATTCGAGCAGGTGTTCGTGATGCTGACTTCTGGCGGAGATCCGCTCCAACTTACTAACGACGAGGGCAGCAAGACCCTCGACGGTTTCTCGGCAGATGGCACCCAGATTTACTACGAGCGCGACTTCGGCGTTTCGGAGGTTTGGGCTCTTCCCACACTGGGAGGCGCTCCCGCCCGCCTCATTGAGGGTAGAGGTGCGCGCCTTTCTCCTGACGGCAAGAGCCTTTTCTACTTCGATATTGGCATAGAAAAGCTCATGCAGGCCTCTCCCGATGGCTCAAACGCGAAGCCGGTTCTCGCCCGCAATGATCTCCCGCTCGTGCCCAAGGCCTACCTGATTTTCCCAGGAGGAAACGAGATTCTCCTGGTCGGCAGCACTTCCAAAACTCCGGCGGGCACGCTTGATCTAATGCGTCTGAACCTGGCCACTCGCGAGCACACCGATCTCGGATCCATCTCCGGATCTCCGAACTCGTTTACTTGGGGAGAGGCGGGCAAAAACCTTCTTCTGAACCGTGACCAGAACGGAATTATCAATCTTTGGCAATATAGCTTGGCGGACAAAAGGCTAACTCAGCTGACATCCGGCGCTGGTCCCGATTCGGTTCCCATGAAGGATTCCACCGGCGACCGGATCTTCTTCGTCAACGGAAAGCAGTCCGGATACCTGTCCGTCTACGATTTCGCAAAGAAAAGCTCGAGCGACATCGTTTCGGAACTCGCGATTCAACCTACACTCTCCCGCGATGGCAAGCGAGTCACGTACGTCACGCAGCCGGAACCCGGCCACAACGAGCTCTGGGTCTCCGACGTGGATGGCGGAAATCGCTTAAAGCTAGCTTCTTCCTCGGACACGCTCAATACGGGAGACTGGTCCCCGGATAACTCGCGGATGAACTTCGAAAAAAGTAAGCGCAGCGGCGACGAGAGCTTTCTGATAAACGTTGACGGAACTCATCTCCAACAGTTACCCACAACCCTGAGCGCGGTCGATTCCGGCACTTGGAGTGGAGATGGCAAATTCCTGTATCTGGGTGGATTCTTGAAGCCCTCGGATAACACGATTTCGACCTGGAGGGTCTCCGCCGATACTGGAGCCGCAGAACCTTTTGCCCAAGCGTGCGGTTTTGCGATGGACACTTCGCCCGACGGAAGCTATCTCCTCATGACCCAACTCGCGGGCGACAAGACCGGCATCTACGAGCTGTCGACCGCTGACAAAAGCTGTACAAGCGTAGTGCCGGGAGTCACGACATTTTTCCCACGCTTCAGTCATGATGGAAAATTCGTACTCTATACGGTTTCCGCACGCGGGGAAGTTACTCTCTACCGTATTCCGTGGTCCGCGGGCAAAGTCACAGGAACTCCGCAGCAGGTTTTCAAGTTGCCATTCGCCTTCTCTCAACGCTACGCCGGTAATGCCTACGACGTCTCTCGCGATCTCTCCCGAATGGTTTACATCCGCCCCGGCGGCCAGTTCGACATCTACATGCTTTCGACAAAGTAGCCTGTTGCGGCTTTTCCACAGAAACGAGCCGCAGCGTGTGACATCCTCCCTTGCCGTCCACAGATCTCATGCCCCATCATCGGGGAGGCGCAAATAGTCCTCGGCAAGATCGCGAAACGTGTAAGTGCTTACGGCTCAAGATTTTGCCCCTAACTCATTGCAGCCCATAGATTAATTCGCGATTTTCCCCTAACCCGAACATTCCAGAAGACCGAGGGGGGAGGGGGGTACCTCAATAAACTGGGGGATTCCCATTTTGGGAACAGATTTGTAGGATAAGGCGCAATTTTCCAACGCAGAGAGTTCCGTGGAAGTTAGATTTTTTCTGGCCCGAAGCTTCCGCGCAAGAGCCAACTTTTCGCATTGCCGAAGGCTCCGTGGAAGAGCGGCCTTTCAAGGCCGCGAAAACGCGCAAGAAATCAACTGGGCTTTAGCCCCTGTGCAATCTTGCAATACAAATCGATCGCATCGTGCAATTGACGTTTCTCGATGAACTCGCCCTCCGTATGCGCGACGTGAATCGATCCCGGACCGATCAGCAAAGCTTCGCCCCACTTCGTTAGCTTCGGAATATCGGTTGTAAACTTCGCGATCATCGTAGGGAATCCATCGACAGTCCGTAACCGCAGGAAGGGAAGCTCAAGCGGAAACGTCACCTCAACCTGATCGCCCGCAGTCGCGACAATCTGCTTGCGCAACTCTGCCGACGGACCAATCAGCCGATACAACAAGTCCGCGTGCGCGTAATCGGGAATCACATTCGGAGCGCGACCGCCTTCTATCAACCCAATATTCAATGTGCAAGGCCCAATCTCTGGATCGGATGGCAAAGGCATCTCCCGCAATCGCGCCAGAGCAGGAATCAGTTTGTCGATCGCCGACTCGCCCAGTTCTGGATACGCGGAATGCGCCATTCGTCCCTTCGCCGTTATTTCCGCTCGCAGCGTTCCTTTTGATGCGAGCGCAATATGATTCTCGGTCGGTTCGCCGTTCACCAGAAATCGGCAACTCGCAGGAGCCTGCTCGTTCGCCACCTTCGCGCCCAGACTGTCGCGCTCTTCTCCTACGACGAAGAGCAATCCAACATAGATTCCTTGTTGCCGTAATCGCTCCGCCGCAGCGACTTGAGCAGCAATGATCCCCTTTGCATCGCACGATCCGCGTCCGTAAATGCGTCCCGCATCTTCCGACGAAGCAATAAACGGAGGAACTGTATCCATGTGCGTGGAGAAGACCACTGTTGGATTCTCATGATCCGGTGAAACCGCATACACGTTGAAGCGATCGCCCTCGACAGGCATCTTTCGGGTCTGATAGCCAAGCCGGCAAAGTTCACCGTACAAATAGTTCCCAACTGCGGCTTCATTCCCCGTAATCGACTCGATATCGACCAGCTGGCGCGTGAATGTGACAGCATCCATGCAGGAGAGAATAGCAGAGCCAGCTTTTGGATCCGATGCATCGAAGCGTCAATCACTGACCTTAGCCACTAATCACTCGTCACTGATCACTGATCACTGATCGCACCCACGAATCGCTGAAGTTCCGGTAATCTGAAATGCGTGATCCCGAACGCCACGATTCGTTCGCTTCTTCCTTGAAGGCCCTGCTGGACGCCTGGAAGCGATCCTCAACGCCGGAGCAGAAAATCCGACACACGCTGCAATTGTGTGTCATCCGCATCCTCTCTTCGGCGGAACGTTGCACAACAAGGTTGTCTTTCACACGATGAAGGCGCTGCACAGCTTCGGTTTTCCCGTGCTGCGCTTCAACTTTCGCGGAACCGGACTGAGTCAGGGAGAACATGATCACGGCGCGGGCGAAGTCGACGACGTCCGCACCGCGCTCGACTGGCTCGATCGCGAGTTTCACCTGCCGCTAATCTTTGCAGGATTCTCCTTCGGCGCCGCAGTTGGATTGCGAGCAGCCAGTTCAGACGATCGCGTTCACGCGCTCATCGGAGTTGGCGTTCCGGTTGCTCCCGTTGCCGCCGACACGGAAGAGCCGCGCGTATACACATTCGACTTCCTGCGCGAATGCACGAAGCCTAAGCTGTTCGTCAGCGGCGCGCGCGATCAGTTCGGTCCACGAACGAAGCTCGAAGCCTTGATCGCTTCTGTTCCGGAACCAAAGAAGCTAGTTGTAATCGAAGGTGCTGACCATTTCTTCGAAGGAAGACTGCGCGAACTGCGCGAGGCCATCGAAGCGTGGGTGAAAGACACTCTTGCCCAATGATTTAAACTCAGCGCGACGAAGCGTAGCTCTAGGTGTTAGCTCATAGCTCATAGCTCGCTGCTCTCTTTATAATCACTTCCGCATGCCCGATCCCGCCCGCGAATCGCAGTTTCGTCAAATGCGCGAAGCCGCTCGATCTATTTTTAGCCAAGCTCTCGATCGAGCCTCGATCGCGAAAGGCTTCGCGAGACATGTTCACTGCGAGCGCGGGATCCTGCGCGTCTGCGAAGATCTTTACGACCTGCAAGCGTACTCGCGAGTATTTGCGATCTCGTTGGGAAAAGCTGGACATACGATGGTCGAGGCCTTGGCCGAGCAAGTTGGGTCATCGCTGGAAGGAATCGTCGCCAGTTCGGTGCAGCCAACTTCACAAGTGCTCGGGTTTCGGTATTTCCGCGGAGGACATCCGACGCCGAATGCGGAATCCATCCAGGCTGCGAGCGCGATGCTGCGCGCGCTCGAAGCTCAGCCCGCTTCGGCGCTGGTGATCTTCCTGATCAGCGGAGGAGGCTCGTCAATCGTCGAGAAGCCGATTGACGACGAGATCTCCCTCGACGATCTGATTGCGACCTATCGAGCGCTCGTGCATTCCGGAGCGCCAATCGCTGAGATCAACACCGTCCGCAAGCATCTCTCTGCCGTCAAAGGCGGACGTTTGGCGCAAGCAGCGTTTCCCGCGCAGCAGTTGTCGTTGCTCGTCTCCGACGTCCCCGACAAGACTCCCGACGCACTCGCTTCTGGACCGACCATGCCTGATTCCACCACGGTCGAAGATTGCTATGCGATTGCTGAGAAGTACGACTTGCTGAAGCAGTTTCCGCAATCGACGCGCGAGTTGTTCGAGCGCCACGCCTTAGAGGAGACGCCGAAGTCGGACGATCCCGCATTTCAGCGTGCCCGATGGTGGACGTTGCTCTCGAACCAGACAGCCATCGAAGAAGCCAGCAATGCCGCGGAGAGCGCGGGATTTATCGTGCACGTCGATAACTCCTGTGACGATTGGGATTACGAAAAGGCCGCTGAACATCTCGTCGACAGAGTTCGGGAACTGCGAAAGCAGTTCTCGCCGGTCTGCCTGATCTCTGGTGGAGAAGTGACGGTGAAAGTCATCAACGGGGGAGTCGGCGGGCGAAACCAGCAGTTCGCTCTCGCCTGCGCAGAGAAGATTGTGGACGAGAACATTACTGTCCTTAGTGCGGGAACCGATGGAGTGGATGGAAACAGTCCTGCTGCAGGCGCGATTGTCGATGGCAGCACAGTGGAGCGTGCGAGAGAGAAAGGTTTGAATCTCCGCGCATCGCTCGATCGGTTCGATGCTTACCCGCTCTTCACGGCTCTAGGTGACGCGATCGAGATCGGGCCAACCGGAAATAATCTGCGCGACCTGAGAATCCTGCTGGCGTACTAAAGTGGCGCGTCGCAAAGGACCGATGCACTATCAATTGCATAGGTCCTTCGCTTCGCTCAGGATGACAAACGAACCGCTCTTCACGACAAACTAGCCACTCAGGGTGACAGAGACAACTGAGAACCGATTACGCGGTCTTCTGCATCTTGGCCATGGCTTCGTCCATGTTGCGCTTCATCTCTTCCATGCTGTAGTCGTTGGTGTGCGTGGCTATCGACCACTTGTGGCCGAACGGATCTTTCAATCTGCCGTAGCGATCGCCCCAGAACTGATCCGTAACGGGCATTTCAACTTTGGCACCGGCTTTTACCGCGCGGTCAAAAGCTTCGTCGACGTTTGTGACGTAGATATGCAGTCCCATGCTCGTGCTTCCGCCGGATTCAGGAGAAAGCGAACCGAACTCGGGGAATTCGTCGGCCAACATGACGATGGAATCGCCGATCTTTAATTCAGCGTGCATTACTTTGCCGTCGGGACCTTTCATGACGCCTCGCTGCTCGGCTCCGAACGCTTGCTTGTAGAACTCGATGGCGCGAGCTGCGTCGCGCACGGTAAAGAAAGGCGTGAGTGTGTGATAACCGTCTGGAATGGGCTTTACGGACATGCAGGACCTCCTAGGCTGGAATTTCGCTAGGCAGTTTACACCACGAGAACCGATCAGATTGTCACGGAGATTCTCGGTAAAAATGAGCGAACAAAAGCAAAGGCTGTACCACGAAGGACACGAAGGTCCACGAAGGAAAGCTAGAAGAAACGAGTGACGCCTTCTTCCAACACAACTACCCGGTCTTTGATTCCGTGCGCGACGGCTTCCTGATCGAGAAGTTGGAGTGGCTCTTCGACCGGTTCATGCGAGAGGCGGAAAGTCCCGTAGTGCATGGGAACCATCCAGCGGGATTTCAAATCGAGGAAAGCTTGGGTCGCGTCCGCGGGATTGGTGTGAACATTTCGAAACTGTTCGGGATTGTAGGCGCCGATGGGAAGCAAGGCGAGTTCGGGAGCGAGACGGCGTCCGATTTCGCGGAAGCCGTCGAAATAGGCTGTGTCCCCGGCGTGATACACGGAATGCTTGCCCGCCTTCAGTACGAATCCACCGTATCCTCGATGCGAATCCTTCAATACGCGAGCACCCCAATGTCGCGACGGAACATGCGTTACTGACAGATTGCCGTGGCGTGAAGCCTTCCACCAGTCGAGTTCAATGATCTCGGAGAAGCCGAGATCGGAAACCAGATCGGAGACGTGCGCGGGAATGATGATGGAAGGAGCAACTCCCCGCGTCCGGAGGTTGTTTTGTACGATCGCACGCAGAGAAGGCCGATGCAGATGATCAAAATGAGCGTGCGACACCAACACCAGATCGATCGCAGGCAAATCGGCAATGCGCAATCCCGGACGGCGCAAGCGCTTCAGCACGAACAGCCACCGGGCGAAGTTCGGATCGATCATGGCGGTCTTGCCGCCAATCTGCACGAAGAAGCTGGCGTGACCGATGAACGTGACGCCGAGTTCGCCATTGATGGCGAGACGAGGTTTGTGGGTTTGTCCGCTGCGAGGAGTGACGGCGGAATGGCGCACCAGCCGTCCAAATTGGGTAGCACGTTTACGAAGGGCCGGATTGCGAAGCGTCTGTTTAATCATCCTGCTGCGGAGCCCGAAAACTTTGAAAACGATTTCTCTAATGGTAGTCCTCTTCGCCGACGGAAACGAAGTGACATCTGCGATTCAGCGAAGAATTTTTACCAGCTATTCATCTTAGATGAATCGCACAGACACGGTGCTGCTTTTTAGTTTTGGGGAAGGTACGGCAGTAATCTTTGCCCGATATAGGACAAAGCCGCCAACGCGAGCGCTGGCGACTCTTCCAAGGCTCCCAACGATTACAAATGTTTCTTGATCCAGTGTTTACCTGATCCAGCGCGACTTGGGGATCTCGCGGTGGCCCTCATCGTCGTAGAAGAACTTCATCTCGTGATCGGATTTCGCATTCGGCACGGGATGATCATCGACGGAACTGAAGCGTGGAGCATCGAAGTCCAGCGGCAGGGCAGTCTTCGTCGTGTACATAGCTTCGCTATACGTGGTGCCCTTCAAAGCCTGAGCGACAGCAAAGACTCCGAAGGGACTGCCGTTGACGTAAGAGACGCCGATGTAATCCGCGACCATCGGTCCATTGTCGGAGACTGGAAGCCATCCAACTTTCATGGCGCTAGAGAGCTTCGCTCCCGCGGTCCAGGTTGTACCGCCGTCGGTCGAAGTTGTGTAACCCACAAACAGCTGACACGTCGCGCTGGTGCAAGAGGCGTTCGAATAGTAGTAGTAGACGATCGTGAGGTGGGCATTCGCACCCGAGGTCGTGGGATCGACACCAATTCCAGGAATGAAATGGTCCACTTTGCTGGTTGTGGGATCGATGGGAATGCGAGCGACTGCGCTCCAAGTAGTGCCGTTGGAAGAAGTGCTCATCACGATATCGTTGGAGGCGCACTTGGAACGGAACCGGCAATCGGACCAAACGACGTAGACAGTGCCCGCGCCATCGATCGCCGCCGAAGGCAAGTTGGGATTGCGGAGACCTGCGGCGACGAAATGACTCTGGATCGTGGAGATCGATTGGCTCTTACCCCAGCTGGCGCCACCGTTGGTGGAAGAGAAGACGTCGATTCCGCCGCCCTGGAATGGAACGATGACGGTTCCGTTGGGCTGGACGAGAGGCTCCCCGCCGAGTCCTCCTGCGTGATCGGATGAAGCGAGGCCTGGTCCCCAGGTTTGTCCACCATCGCTCGACACGCTCATCAGAACATCGCCCGTACCGAAGGCTTGATCCCACTCGGTGTAGCAGTTGCCGTAGTAGGGGCTGGTGGCTGTGTTGTCGCAAACGGTCCAGTTCTTATCGTCGAGATGTGTCTTATCGATGATGATCGGATTGCCCCAAGTCAGGCCGTCCGTTGCGCGACTCACGGCGACGTCTCCGATGATCCCGGAGCTGGAACTCAAGCCGGCAAGAGGCAACGTGGAAATCAGCCACTCGCCATGCTTGGCGTCGTAGGCAACGGAAGGATCGGCAGCGGCGCC
The DNA here is from genome assembly GCA_963787685.1 of uncultured Acidobacteriota bacterium. GTDB lineage: Bacteria > Acidobacteriota > Terriglobia > Terriglobales > Acidobacteriaceae > Sulfotelmatobacter. Next base: position 64,209 of record CAWBED010000005.1, on the reverse strand, counting down.
GTACGTTCCATTCTTATAGTTCACGGTCAAGCCAGGGAGATCGCCGTATTTCCAAGTCTTGCCACCGTCGGTGGAAGTGGAGTAGCCGATATCGCCGCTACCCCATCCGATGGTTCCCGGGCGCCGCGCCACGTGGAAGGCGCTGACGATTGTGTTGCCCCATGCGAAGGTGTCGGGCTCGACTTCGGTCTTGTGATCACTGTCGCTGTTATTTAGATTGTCGACGCTGATTCTGACCAAAGAAGTCTGCGCGGTGGAGGGCATCGAGAGAGCCATGGAAAGGGCGAGAAGCATCAGCGAGCGAAAGCGCTTGGCTTTTCTGGTCAAAACAGGGGAGCGAGACTTTCATTTGGGATTCCTTGTGAAGTTGGATTGTTCGCAAAGATGGAACGATTGCCACTGCCGCAGGGCCGGGGCGGCAAGCGTCTGGCGAACTATATCTGATAGTTTTGGTAGTGTCGATGTGAAGGAAGTTTCACAGTGAGCGCCGCGGTAGCGGGGACTTGGGCGAAATGCAAGACGCTGCTTGACCTTGATCGAGCGGTCATATTTAATCCGAAAAGTTCCTCACACGCACCGTTTTCGAAGAGACGAAGGAGAGTTCCGCATGCGAGTTGCATTTTTAGGATTGGGAATCATGGGCCAGGCGATGGCGACGAACCTGGTGAAGGCCGGCCACGAAGTCACGTTGTGGAATCGTACTCCGGGAAAACTGGTGGAAGGCGCGGGAGTGGCGCCGACTCCGGCAGCGGCAGCGCAGGGGGCGGAAGTGATTTGGATGTGCGTGTCGGATACAGATGCGGTGGAGGACGTGATCTTCGGGAAAGAAGGAGCGGAGTCGTCGCTTACCGAAGGCATGATTATTGCGGACTCGAGCACGATTTCTCCTTCGGCGACGACGAGGTTTGCGGAACGAGTGGGTGCCAAGGGCGTGGCGTGGGTCGACGCGCCCATGACCGGATCGAAAATCGGCGCGCGCGATGGAACGCTGGTATTCATCGTCGGTGGAGCGGAAGACAAAGTGGAGAAGCTGAAGCCATTGTTCGCTGCGATGGGGAAGAAGATTTTCCGCATGGGTGAAACCGGCAAAGGCCAAGCGACCAAGCTGGCGATGAATCTGCAGATTGCGCTGATTTATGAAGGATTCGCGGAGGCACTTACTCTCGCAACGAAGCTTGGAGTGGATACGCAACAACTGCTCTCGTTGATTGAGGCCACAATGGTGCGATCAGGGGTGGTGGATTACAAGGGACCGTTTATCCTGCAACGCGATTTCACGCCGAATTTTCCGCTACGGCTGATGCATAAAGATATTCGGCTGACGCTGGAGGCTGCGAAGGAAGCGCGAGTGAAGCTGCCGGCCCTGGAGACCGTGGAGGAGATCTACGAGATGGCGACGGAAGATGGACACAAGGATCTCGACTATGCGGCCACTCTTACCTTGCTCGAGAAGTGGGCCGGCATACAAGTGAAGGGGAAGGCGGCTTAACGATTCCTTTTCCTAAAGATGCAGGTCGACGGAAAGCCTGCCGATGCCATGCTGTTTGCTGAGTTCGAACTGGCACAGGCCGAGGTCGAGCTTCAGTCTTTTAGAACATCAGCGAATACGTCGTGATCGACATTGCCACCGCTGATCACGAGGCCTACGCGTTTTCGATCAAGAAGACTTTTCTCCTTCAGCGCAGCCGCGAATCCTGCGGCGCCCGCGCCTTCTGCGACATTGTGGGTGTCGATAAAGAGGATCTTCATTGCCTGGCGGATTTCGTCCTCCGTGACCTGAACGATGTGATCCACATTTTGTAGAACTACCGCCAGTGAGTCTTCGTCCGGAACACGACAGGCCATTCCGTCAGCCAGTAGCGTAGTCACCGGTGCTTCAACCTTGTGGCGCGCTTCGAACGAGAGCGCGTAGGCGGGAGCTTCAGCGGCGACGACTCCGACGATCTTGGTATTAAGATGCAACCCATTGCGAACGGCCGCGCAAGAGCAAACGCCGGATCCCTGGCCAATCGGCACATACACGACGTCAAGGTTGGGTACGGCCGAGAAGAATTCCAACCAATATGTCGCGACGCCCTTGACGATGTTTGGATGGTACGACGGGACGAAGTGCCAGCCGTGATCGCGGGCGAGCGTCTGCGCGTGTTCTTTGGATGCTTGGAAGTCGTCGCCAAACTCGATGAGATCGGCTCCCTGGGCCCGCATGGCTGCGTTTTTCTCGGGACTGTTTCCGCGCGGGACAACGATGTTGGCGGGCAGACCGAAGCGGCGGGCCGCGAGAGCCACTGATTGACCATGATTGCCGCGAGTAGCGGTGACCAGGGCGGCGATCCCGGTCGATTCGCGAAACAATTCGGCGGCATAGACGATGGCGGTGCGTGCTTTGAAGGCGCCGATGGGAGTGTGGTTCTCGTGTTTGACCCATACTTCGGTCTCGAGTCGCTCGCAGAGCAAGGGCCAGACGATCTGCGGCGTCGCAGGCATGACGGAGTAGACGAGTTGCTGAGCGGCCTTGATTTCGTCAATAGTGGGCAAGGGTGCGATTTCGAGCGCTGGCTCAGACATACGAATTTGTCCTCGAACAACTCTTTTGTTTTGCGTGATCTGATTCGCCGTAGCTGATGGTCGCTGATTCAAAGAAAACCGGGATAAGGTACTCGAGGAGTGCGTGGTAAGCTCCCAGTTCGTTACCCCCGTAATGGGCCAAAACCCGCTATTACACAAGTATTACAGTCCCCCTGTTCTGGCTGCTGATAGGTTAACTGAAGATTCTTCTACGTCGAAGAACGGGGACCTTGCTCAATCATGGAACTTCAAGATCTGGAACGAACGCAAGCTTCGAAGGGCGAAGTCAACTGGATAACTGCCCTCTTTATGGCCATGTTTCACGTGGGAGCCGTGGCGGCTCTTTTCTTTTTCACCTGGAAGGCGCTGTTCGTAGCAATCATTCTGTGGTGGGTCGCAGGTAGCTTGGGCATCGGCATGGCGTATCACCGTCTGCTCACGCACCGCGGTTTTAAGACACCGAAGTGGGTGGAGTATTTTCTGACGCTGTGCGCAACGCTGGCGCTCGAGGGCGGTCCGATTTTCTGGGTGGCGACGCACCGAATTCATCATCAGTTTTCAGATCAGGAAGGCGATCCGCATTCGCCCATCGATGGCAAGTGGTGGGCGCACATGGGATGGATCCTGATGGGCAAGTCGATGCACCACGATTCGACGACGTTGGCACGGTACGTCCCCGATCTTGCCAAAGATAAAGTTCACGTGTGGCTGACGAAATACCACTACGTTCCGCAGATCGTCCTCGGAGTGGCACTGTACGCGATTGGCGGACTACCGTGGCTGCTATGGGGAACGTTCTTCCGCACCGTGTTCTTGTTGCACGCGACGTGGCTGGTGAATTCGGCAACGCACTCCTGGGGAACGCGCCGATTTGCTACTCGAGATCTTTCGACCAATAGCTGGTGGGTGGCGCTGTTGACGTTCGGCGAAGGCTGGCACAACAATCACCACGCACATCCGACAGCAGCGCAGCATGGGTTCAGATGGTACGAAGTGGATATGAATTGGTACGGAATCTGGGTTCTCAAGACGCTCGGGCTCGCGTGGGACATTAAGCGGGTCAAGTTGTCGGATGTAAAGCAGGGGCTGATTCCGGCACCCAATGGACGGCTGATTACGGCTGTAGCGGAGCCGGTGGCAGCGGGCGACTAAGCAGAGTTGGAAGGAAATTTGAGCCCTGGCCGAGTTGGCCAGGGTTTTTCTTTCTAGAGCAACGCTTCAAACCCGAATGATCATTACTTCGGTCGCTTTGATCAGGGCTGCGGCGGTTTGGCCTTTTTTCAGCTGCATTTCACGAGCCGACGTTGCGGTGATGATCGAGGTGATCTGCTGGCCGCCGATCGAGATCTTTACTTCAGCCATGAGACCGCTGATGCGAACGGAATCGATGCGTCCTACTAACTGATTGCGGCCGCTGACCCGGCGGATGACCTGCTGACGTGCTTGCTCGGTTTTACCTCGAGTCCGGAAAAGCAATTTGTCCACCTCACTCTGTGGAATCCGGTGGTGTCCGCCCACTGTCCGGACACTGCGAAGCTTATTCTTGTATATCCACTGCTTGATGGTTGGGAAACTGATTCCCAGTTGCAAGGCGGCATCGCGCACTTTCAGCATTTCCTCGTCGTTGTCGTTCTGTCGTTGCTGCGCGTTCCTGGGCATCGGAATGAAATCCTACAATTTTGATCAGGATAGGGTCAACTTGTGGCACCGTCTTGCGGTGACGGCCGCAAGCTCTGGCTGCGGCGCGGTAGAATCAGTTCCGAGAGCCGCTATGCGTATTACGAGCCGCCGTGGAACGATCGTATTCTTTCTGTGTCTAGGGATCGGCCTGGTCGCGCTGGCTGTTGCACTCAACGTCGGCTGGATCATCCTGAACTGGCGCGAAGGCGTGCTGCTGTTCTTCGGGATCGTGTTTTTCGCGCTGATCATTGCGGGCATGGTGGTCAATACCATCTTCCTGGTGCGGGAACTCCGCCGCAGTGAACAGCACGACAGCTTCATCAATGCGGTTACTCATGAACTGAAGACTCCGATTGCGTCGATTCGACTGCATGTGGAAACGCTACAACGGAGGGAACTTCCGGAAGTACGGAAGCAAGAGTTTTACAAGATCATGCTGAGCGATGCCGATCGGCTCACCGAGACCGTAGAGCAGGTGTTGAGGGCCGGCCGTGCGGGCGACAAGAAAGCGGGGCGAGACAAAGCAGACGTCGATTTTGCGCAACTGGTCCGCGAATGTGTGGACGCAACTTGTACTCGCCATCACCTGCAGCCCGAGGCGTTGCGATTCGAGCAGGCAATCAACAACGGAAACGGCGTTCATGTGCGTGGCAGCGCCGAGGATTTGCGGACGGCGGTGGCGAATGTTCTCGACAATGCCGTCAAGTATTCGGTCGAGGGCGTCGATGTGCGAGTGAAGCTGGAGACGCCCGACGACAAGCGCGTCGTGTTGAGCGTGCAGGATCAGGGTGTAGGTATCGCTCCGGAGGATCTGAAAAGAATCTTTAAGCGATTTCACCGGCTGGGGAATCGGTCTCTGGCGCACGTGAAGGGAACTGGATTGGGATTGTTCATCGTCAAGTCGATTGCGAAAAAGCATGGCGGCAAGGCCTTCGCGGAAAGCGATGGAGAAGGCAAGGGAACGACGGTGGTGATCGAGTTGCCGAGACTGGATTCGGCGGGCGCAAACGCCCCGAAGGCAGACGCATGAGCCGGGTGCTGGTCGTGGAGGACGAAGCTCATCTGGCTCAGGGATTGCGCTTCAATCTGGAAGCCGAGGGATACGCGGCGGAAGTTGTTGGCGATGGAGAGACGGCGACGGACAAGCTTCTCGACAAGAAAGAGAATTTCGATGTGATCGTGCTCGACATCATGCTGCCCGGGAAAGATGGGTTCAGCGTGGTGTCTGAGCTACGGGCGGCGCGGAATTATGTGCCGGTGTTGATGTTGACGGCTCGCGGACGTCCGGAGGATGTGCTCAAGGGCTTTGCATCTGGGGCAGATGATTATCTGGCGAAGCCGTTTGACCTCTCGATATTGCTGGCGCGACTGCAAGGATTGTTACGGCGCAGTGCGTGGATGCGCGGCGGCCCGAGGACCGAGAGTCCAGAGCCGAAAAGCAGCGGGAGCAGTGTCGGCGATTTCGACCGCTTCTCATTTGCGGGAAAGACCATCGACTTCGGCGCGCTCGAACTGCGGTCCCGGGGGAACACGATTCATCTGACATTGATGGAGTCAGAGTTGCTACGGCATCTGGTGCAAAATGACGGAAAGATTGTGTCTCGGAAGCAGATTCTCGAGGAAGTGTGGGGTCTGCACGAAGACACGGACACGCGCGCGATCGATAATTTTGTAGTGCGTCTGCGGCGGTATATCGAGGATGATCCGGGACATCCGAGGCATTTGGTGACGGTGCGTGGAGTGGGGTACCGTTTTTTTGCAATGCCGGAGGGCTAGAGTTGTGGATCTAGCCTCGCTAGTCACACTTTGCATTGGCTAGAGGGAATAGAAAGCAGGTTCCTCCCTACGGTCGGAATGACAAGACTTTCTTCTGGCTCTCGGTTCCCTTTCTTTTAGCTCTCAGTCTCCTTGTTCTTTTGGGTCTTTGTCTCCTCTCTTTTGGGTCTTAAATCTACCTAAGGTCAAAATCCACTTAAGGTCAAAATCCGCACACCGTTAAGCTCTGCACAATTCCGCTAGCAGAGTTTCTCTGCGCTGTAACGCGATTCCATCGAGACGGTGCAGCATCACGATGTACACCGGGATGGATACGGCAGAGAGAAGCAGGAATAAGAGCACCGCAATCCACAGATTCTTGTAGAGACGGGCGAGCGCGAAGACGCCAACACCGAGGCCCACGATTGCGATCTGAGTGCCGAAGCTGGCTAGGACCGTGGTCTGAGAGACGTTCTGGCGACCGAAGGTAGCAAAGTCGCGCTTCTTGGGAGAATAGATCGAGAGCAGGTTTCCGGCCGTGAAATTGAGTGGTGCGGCGAAGAGAAGTCCGGTTAGGGTTGCGACTGTAACCGCGAGGTGAGGAGGGCCATAGAGGTAGGTAACGGCGATCCACGCGAAAACTGCGTTCAAGATCAGGATTCCCGCGTGCGTAAGATTTTTTCCAAGGACAATCTGACGAAAGCGGACCGGCGATGCGTAGAAGAACTGAATGCCGCCGCCATCGCCTCCAAAGCTGTTGAAGACCAGGTTGGTGAGCACAAGAAGAGAGTATGCAGCTGCGCCCGGAAAAGCCATATCCGGCGTTCGGCTGAAGGCGTTCGAGCGATGCATGGCATTCAGCGGACCGAGTCGGAAGATGACCAGCATGAAAATCGGCATGATCAGAGTGAGCAGCATGGGGCCGCTGCGGGCGAGATAGCGGATTTCCTTCTCGAAAACAGCCGAGACGGACTGCGAGAATCCTGGCAAGCGCCATCCGACCTGCGGAACCTGCACCTGCTTAACTGTAGGTCGAGCCGCGGCTTCGCTGAGATTCTCTCCGCGGTATTGAGCATGAATGCGCAGGTTTAACAGCGAGGCTACAGCGAGAGTTAAGAGGGCGAGAAAGAAAAGGGGTACGACTGCGCGGGCGGGATTCCCATGTGCGCCTTCCGTGATGGCGTCGGCGGCCAAGCCGGGAGGCAACGCGGCCTGCGTGCGAGTTCCGACTTCAAAGGCACGGCGAAATTGAGGGTGCGGTCCGTTTCCCAAATGCTGCATCGCAGGACCGATCAGCTGGAAACTCAGCATCGTCAAGATAAAGAGGACGCCGAAAATTTCACGCGTACGGCGCTGCGCCAGCCAGCGTTCAAGCCAGGCGAAGACCATCTGCATGAGCACTAGATTGAAGACGGCAAAGGTCAGCAGAACGATCAGCGCCCACGGAAACAACAAAGGTCGAGCGATCGTGACACCGAGAAGAACTCCTACAACAAAGACAGTGCCGAGCGCGCTGGCGGGATCGAAAAAGCCGTACGCGAGGCGGATCAAGAAATATGCGCGATAGGTAAGAGGGAAGCGGAGCAACTCCGAGGAGTCGGGATTGTTGGTGAAGGCTGTTGCCATGACCGGAAAGAATTGCCAGAAGAACAAAATCGGCCATAGCAGAATGGCGAGATACTCGGATTTATTTTGAGAAACGAAAAAGAAGGAGAAGCCGACTGCGGCGGCAAAGCCCACTAAGCCACCGACGGCAAAGCCTCCAGTAATCAGGACTCGGGAAAATAGTTCCATCTTGCCGCGGCGGGAGCGCAGGCCGTTCATGAACATGCGCCAGCGGAGTTGAGCGATCGCGGGAATTTGGCCAGGGATGGAGTCGGGATGTTTCATTTTGGGCGATTGCAATTCTTGCACAAGTTCGCAAATCCTGAGAGAGCGTTGAGAAGAGGTGTGTTTCCAAGGAGTTAGCAGATCGCCCTCAAGGCCGTGCAAAACCTTGCCGATGGAAATGTAGTGAAGTGATCAGCATCACGTGCGAGCGTTGCGGTGCTCACATGAGCCTTGCGGCCATGATGAAAAACTAGAGTGGAACCTGGAGGTTAGATTGAGTATGTCGGCGCCTGAAGGTATTCCGCTGTGGGACAGCGTCACGCATCCGTTAGCGAACGCTCTGGAGCTTGCCTTCGGCTGTCATCATTCGAAGTTGAGCCGGGTCTTTACGATTGAGGGGCATACATACAAAGTCTGCTGCGATTGCGGGCAGAGATTTGAGTACTCGCTGCGGACCATGTCGATCACGCACCGGCGGCGACTGCTATCGGCGTTAACACATGTCCGGGCTCAACGAAGGCGAAGGCGCTTCCTGAGACGGCCAACCATCTCTGCATAAGCGCGATCCTTGGACGGCAATTGTTAGCCGAGCCAAGAGAGTTCTTGCTCGACGGGCCGCGATCCTCCTACCACGCGCAGGAAAATTTCTTCCAAAGTGAGCTTCTCCGCAGAGGAATGAGCGCCGTTCCCGGTTGTCTGCGCTTCGACTCCGGCGCGCAGTTCTTCGAGGGATCCTTGAGCGACAAGCCTTCCCTGATGAATGATGGCGACGTGGCTGCAGAGTCGCTCCACGATTTCGAGAACGTGTGAAGTAAGGAAAATTGTGGCGCCGCGGGCAATCATTCCCTGCAGCATCGACTTGAGAGTGCCCGCCGCAATGGCGTCTACGCCTTCGAAGGGCTCGTCGAGGAATAAGACCTTCGGTCCGTGAATTACGGCGGCTGCCATGGCAAGCTTTTTCTGCATGCCGTGGGAATAATCGGTGACAAGTTTCTTCGGTTGATCGGCGAGTTGCATGAAGTCGAGCAACTCGGCGGCGCGCTTGCCGGCGGTCTCGCGATCGAGGCCGTACATGCGTCCGGCAAAACTTAGGAATTCGGCACCGGTCAGGCGACCGAACAAAGCCATTCCTTCAGGAACAACGCCGATCTGCCGCTTTACCTCGACTGGGTGCGTATCGAAATCAAGACCCAAGATCTCGATGCGGCCTGAAGTTGGAGCGAGCAGGCCGGTGAGCATCTTGATGGTTGTGGATTTGCCGGCTCCGTTCGGACCGAGAAAGCCGAAAAACTGCCCCGGAGCGACACGCAAATCAACGCCATCGACGGCGACAAGTTCGCCGAAGCGGCGAGTCAGAGCCTGCGTGGTGATGGTGGGTGCGCTGTCCATCAAACTTTCGAATCTAGCACACCCCCGGAATTATGTGCGGCGTTGCCTAGTCGTTGGAGGAAGTTTCTTTGGTTTTGGGTTTCTGCGCATCCGCCGTCCAAGGAGGCACAATACCTGCAACGCGGGCGTAAGCGATTGACTGTCCCAGGTGCTCGGCGCCGTGACGGACGATGAATAGTAGGATACCTCGCTCGGTATTCTTTCCTCCGAACCAATCCATGCTCTTGTCGAGATCGGCGTCGGGCATGGCCTTGATCGCGGCCTTTGCGTGGGCGAAAGAGTCTTTAAGGGTGGCGATGACCTTGGCTTTATCGGTTGTAGATTTCTCCAGTCCTTTAAGATCGATGCCTGACGGGGGCGGAGTTCCGACGAGCTTGTACAAGTTGTAGTTGGCGGCACTGACGTGGAGGAAGACCTCTGCAAATGATCGGACGTCGGCTGAGGGCCGCCAGTTGTACTTGTCGGCGGGAATTGCCTCGGCAAGGCGCAAGAACTTGTCTTCCTGGACTATGACTTCTGCCAGTACTTCTGAGCGGTATCCCGTTACACCGGGAGTTCCGTCTTTGTAGGGATTCACTTGGCTTACCAGTGGAATAGTCGCGGCCATGACCAAGACCAAACAGGGTGCGACGAAAGTGAGTTTCATCGATTCTCCTTGTGCATTCGCGCGCAATGACTTTGGACCCACGTTCGAGCTCGGACACACCTCGGACGGTAAGAGATAGACGAAACAAACCTCAGATGGTCATCGAAAGCGAGTGGTGCGCCATAGGGCGATGCCACCTGCTGCCAGCAGAGCGAGCATCGCAGCGGTGAGCGCAACCGCCCAACTCAAGGTGATCTCCATGTGTGGCAGTTGTGCAGCGGAGGCTAACAGTGCGAAAAGGCCGGTGGTTCCGAGGATGAGGAACCAATCCAGCAGTGTTCTTGATCGCTGCGGGGCGCCGAAAGCACGACCTTCCATACCAGCGCGAACGTATTCGTCTTCGACGCCATAGCGTTGGCCTTCGCGGTCGGCGGCGGAACGCCAAGATGAATGTTCGCGCTCCGTAGCCGAGGACAGCGCGATTGCGACTGCGCCAGCGGCCATTAGGAGCGATCCTGAGATTACTTGTGTGTACACCGTGCGAGTTCCGCCTTGCAGTTCGTGAAACACGAGGATGCCCCAGAGGAGTCCCCAAAGCTGGTTGGTATTTGAAAGCGGAATGCCGCGGCTGATGCCGACGTATTTGGTTGCATATTGCTGGAATAAATCTCCCAAAACCCACACGAAGCCGCCGAGCATCAGCCAGAAAAGCACGGCACGAGCGCTCGCGAGTTCGTGCCAGAGCGGACTTGCACCGCGATAACTCAAGGCAAGCGAAATCATGGTGACCAGTTCGCCGACGGTGAAGAATGTGATGAACGAAAGCGGATTCATGCCGGTGAGATAGGCCTTGCGGTAGGGGATGTACATCGTTCCCCAAAGAATGCCAGCGCCCAGAGCGGCTGCTATTCCGAGCGCCGCTTTGCCGGGTGCGGCCTGATGCGACGACGCGACTGCCAGAAGTGTGGCTCCGCCGAACATGCAGACGGCTCCTCCTAACACTCCGAGCCATTTTTTCCATCCGGCGAACTGCAGCTCCTTGAAAAGTACGACTCCCCAGAAAATTCCGAGCAGGCTGTTGGTATTCCAAAGAGGAAACGCAATGCTGAGGCCGACATTGCGAATCGCGTAAATGGTGAGCGTGTTGGCGACGGCCCACATGCATCCGGCGAGCACGGCCCAGAGGACCAGATGCGGAGCCTGGCGGAGGTCAGCGCCAACGTGCGAAGTGCCACGGATGAAGGCAGGCACACTCCAGCGCGCGAGGAAGACTCCACATACCATGATCAGGGAAACAGTGATCGGAGAGATGTCGGGATTGACGAGCTTGATGGGAGCTTCCGCACCGCCGAGCCAAGCTCCGGCTGCGAACCCGCAGAAGATACCGAGCGCCTGTAGGCTGCGGAGTCGGGTGGCGTGCAGCGATGGCGGAGCGGACTCAGGAAGGGTGGTGGAGGTGGAGTTCAACGAAGCTTGTCCAGGAGGAAAAGACCTCCAATGAGGACGCTGAAGGGGATCCAAAAATGAACGTCAGTGGCAATCGCGCGAAACGTGGTCCGGAAGCGTTCAGAGGGCATCTGCAGCCTCGAAGTGGTTTCTTGAATCTGGAGTGCCATCTTAGGGATGGGCGGAGAAGGAGTCAATGCGACTCAGGAACAGTCAGCGGCAATGTTTGATGAGTGCGCTCGCAACCATGTAGCGCGTCGGGTTGCGCTGAAAGCGCGAGCCAATTCTTGAGGGAAATCGATCACGTGCCCGGCTTCCTCCGAATGGTTTGTGGGCGTGATTACAACAGGCCCAGATGGTCGGGATATTTAGCCTGTAACGAGCTGATCAACGTTTCAAAATCGGGAAGGCCGTGCAGGTCCGCGAGGCAGCGGTCCTTCAGGAAGTACGGCCAGCAGGCGAATCCGGTGCTGACGCTGCGCTCCAGCCATTCGAAGGCGGTTTCGGGTCTGCCGGTCAGCGCCAGAGTACAGGCAATCTGATAGTACGTATGGTGCGCGTGGCCAAACGACTTCGGGCTGGAACAGGCTCGGGTGACGCATTCGATGGCTCCGTCCTTGTTCCCCATGAGCGCATGAAGGAGGGCCTGCAGGCTAATGATGAGGGGATCATGCGGGACGAGTTGAACCGCTTCGTCGATCAACCGCTGGGCCAATTTGAAATCGCCAGTCATCATCTCCGGATACGGGGCGAAATAGAGCGGGTATTTGTTCGTCGGATTCTCGGAACGCCAGATTTCAATTTGACGGCGCGCCAGATCGTACTCCTGTTCCCATACGTACACTTGAACGATGCTGGGACTCACCGCCTTTTTCGGTTGAAACGGACGGCCTCTTTCAAACATCTCCCGCGCATGATCGAGCAAGCCGATATGCGCAAGGATCGTGCCGAGACGGTTATACGCGTGGGGCAAGTTGTTCTGCAGGGAAATAGCGCGCTTGAGATCGGCTATGGCCTCAAGGTGCTGAAAATTCTTGGACGGTCCCCACAAGAGAAACGCGCGGGCGACATGACCTTCGGGAAGGTTGGGATCGATTTCCAGGGATCGGCGGCAGTGGAATTCGGCTTTCTCGAGCCAGACGCTGGCAGGGTCGAATTCAAAATGGCGCGTCGTGCAGGCAAAGGACAGCGTGGCGTGGGCCAAGGCAAAGGCCGGATCGCGCGTGACAGCATTCGTCAGGTGATGACTCGCCTTGTCCATCATCGACGCATCGCCCGAAGCGGCGATGCGATATCCGCGCACGAATTCGGCGTAGGCCATGGGATCTCTGCTATAGCGTGGGCGCTGGTCGACTAAGGTCGAAGCCGGGCGATTCAAGGCCGCGCTGATCTGTTTCGCCACCTCTGACTCCAGGATCGATAACCGGCTCAGGTCGAGGTCGCACTTCTTCGTGAAGCAGGGGCGCGCCAGATAAGAGTCGAACATTTCCAGCGAGAGACGCCACTGGCCTTTAGAAATCTGAATTGCGCCGTGGACAACGAAGCGCACGCCGAGCCGGGAAGCAATCTGCGGAGGGGTGGCGTCGCTGGGGAGATTCAGAACTGCCGAGGTTGGAAGCACGTCCATGCCCGGAAGATTTCCGAGTCGCGCGACCAGTGCATCGGAAAAGCCAAGTGACAAGCCTTGATCGTCGGTGGTCTTTCCGAGGAGCAATAAAGGCAGAACGGCGATGGAGGAGCGGTCACCGTGGTCGGCTACGTCGTTCGGGCTGTCAGCGAGCGCCGAAGTCTGAACGGAGACGCCTTGGGGATATTTTGGATCGATGACCCTTACCGGGCCGACGAATCGATATCCCTTTCCGACTACTGTTTCAAGAAAGCGCGGCCTGTCAGCATCATCACCGAGAGCGGTGCGAAGCTTCCTGACAATGTTATTGACGCTCTTTTCGGTATCGATAAAAAGATTCGAACGCCAAAGTTTCCTGACGATTTCCTCGCGGGACACCATCTGTTCACGACGTCCCAAAAGAAAGATCAGCAGTTCCATGGGCTTTTTTTCAAGCTTGATCCGCCGCCCACACCGCCGAAGTTCGTAACGCCCCAAGTCGACTTCTACTTCGCCGACACTTTGCCTTGAAGCCCGCATGAGCACCCCAGTCCCAGCATTATCCAATAGAAGTCAAGGATTTGTGACGATATACGAAAGATATGCAAAGGCGACACAGGCAGGATTGTGTAGAGTTGCAGATCGCGGCATGATGCCTCATCGAGAATTACCAAAGGAGACCAGTTCATGAAACGAAAATTCTTACTCACCCTGGCGATCGTCGGACTGTTGTGCCTGGCAGGGCAACTCGTCACGATCGCCGCACACCCCGGCCCTCACGACAAAAACGCGTTCACGCCGGACACAATTGCCTGGGGTCCACCGCCGCCTTTCATCGCGCCCGGAGCTCAACTGGCAGTGATTGAAGGCAATCCTGGCGCGTCGTCCGGGGACTACACAGTGCGACTGAAGATGCCGGATGGGTATCGCATCGCACCGCACTGGCATCCGCAGCGAGAGAACGTCACGGTCATTTCAGGCAACTTCAAAGTTGGGATGGGAGACATCTTCGAGAAGGACAAGATGGCGACTTTCCCCGCAGGCAGTTTTGCCTTCCTTGATCCAGACATGCACCACTACGCGATGGCGTCGGGGGAAGTGATCGTACAAGTTCACGGAAGCGCGCCCTTGCAATTTAACTACGTCCATCCCGAGGACGATCCGAGCAAAAAATAGTTTTTGGACAGCTAGGGATCCGAAGGCGGCCGAGCACGTCAGGCTGCGGAGGCCGAGGTGTCGCCGTTCCTGCATAACAGGACTTCAAGTCGAAATGGAGGAGGCTATGACTGTAGATAACAAGAAGTTGGAACAATTCTTAGGACAATTCGTGACGGATCTCGGAGCGACTGTACACGCCGGAATGGTCGTGATCGGAGAACGGCTGGGGCTGTATAAGGCTCTTGCGGCTGGGCCGCTGACACCGGCGGAGTTGGCGGCGATCACACGCACGGACGAGCGCTATGTGAGCGAATGGCTGGCCTCGCAAGCAGCGGGTGGATATCTCACTTACAACGCCGATACACAGAAGTTCGGCATGACTGAAGAGCAGGTACTCACCTTGGCGAGAGAAGATGGTCCAGCGTACATGCCAGGAGCGTTCGAGTTGGCTCTGGGAGCACTCGCCGCGGTGCCGCGCATCGCGGAATCGTTTCGCTCGGGCGCCGGCATGGGGTGGGGCGAGCACGAGGACGGAGTGTTTCATGGGTGCGAGAAGTTCTTTCGTCCGGGTTATGCGGCGAATCTGGTCAGCTCATGGATTCCAGCTCTCGATGGTGTTAAGGAAAAACTCCAGCGCGGGGGAAAAGTGGCAGACGTTGGCTGCGGAAAGGGAGCTTCGACGATCTTGATGGCGAAGGCTTTTCCCAATTCGCAAATCTTTGGATTTGATTACCACGAGAAGTCCATCGAAGCGGCGCGCGCGACGGCAAGACGCGAAGGCGTTTCGAATCGAGTCACCTTTGAAGTGGCAAAGGCGAAGGAGTTCCCGGGAAACGGTTACGACTTCGTTGCGGTGTTCGACTGCCTACACGACATGGGAGATCCGGTGGGTGCGGCAGCCCATGTCCGGGCCGCGCTGGCGGAGGACGGCTCGTGGATGATCGTGGAGCCGTTCGCGAATGACGAACTGAAGGACAACCTGAATCCAGTAGGACGGGTCTACTATTCATTCTCGACTCTGCTGTGCACGCCATGTTCGCGTTCTCAGGAGGTTGGCATGTGTCTCGGTGCGCAGGCAGGAGAGAAGCGGATGGGGAAGGTGGTCGCGTCTGCTGGATTTAGTCGTTTCCGGCGCGCGACGCAGACGCCGTTCAATCTGGTGTATGAGGCTCGTCCGTAGGGAGCGAGTGTGGCGAGTAAATCGGTTGCGAGAGAAACGCTCCAGCTGCAGCCAGAAGGATGCCGACGCTAGAAATACAAGCGCCCTGGCTTTACGGCCAGGGCGCTTGTTTGTGGCAGAACTGCGTGCAGCTTAGAACTGATTCCAGAGGAATTGGTTGTAGACTTCGTGGTGAAATTGGACTTCCTGGGCTTTAACGAACGTTCCCAGAAGTCGTGCGCACCGGTCAGCGGAGGCCTGCTTCAGGTCGGCATAGCGGCCTTTAACATCCTCGCCGAGCAATTTTGTCGTCCAACTAGACTTCTTGAAGTCTTCAAGCGCGGTGTAGATGTTGTCTGGAAGGTAACGCTCGGCTTGGCGGAGGTTTTTGATCTTCGAGGTTTCGCCGTCGAGGCCGGTCTTGAAAATTCCCAGCATGACCATGTAAGGATTCGCATCGGGAGCCACGGAACGGACTTCAACGCGCATGCTCTTTTCGTTTCCAATCGGGATGCGGATCATCGACCCGCGATCGACAGCAGAAGCCTTGATCTGATTCGGGGCTTCGAAGTGGGGATCGAGACGACGATAGGCGTTCACGCTTGGATTCAACAGCAGGCAGATGTCATTGCCGTGGGTCAGGATACGATCGACGAATGCCCAGCCCATCTTGCTGAGCTTCTCTTCGCCCTTCGCGTCCCAGAATAGGTTCTTGCCGCCTTCGCTGATGGAGACATTGGTGTGCATGCCGCTGCCGTTGACGCCGACTACCGGCTTCGGCAGGAAGGAAGCGGTCAGCCCCATGTGAGTGGCGACTTGGCGGCAGATGAGCTTGTAAAGCTGAATCTGATCAGCCGCGGCGACGACCTCGCCATATCCATAGTTAATTTCAAACTGGGAAGGCGCAACCTCCGGATGGTCTTTTTCGTTCTGAAAGCCCATTGCGCGCTGCACTTCTGCGGTGGTGTCGATGAACGTGCGGAGCGGATCACCCGGGAGCGAGTGATAGTAGCCCCCGGTGTTGACGTATTCGAATTTCCCGGTCTCCTGGTAGTGGCGCTCGGCGTCGGGGCCCTTGAAGAGGAACCCCTCGATTTCATTGGCCGCGTTGAGGGTGTAGCCCTTTTTCTTGTGGAGTTCGTCGGCGTATCCCTTGAGCACACCGCGAATGTCGCCAGAATACGATGTGCCGCCCTTGTCGATGACTTCGCCGAAGACGAGGACCTTGCCCGATCCGAAGACATCGGCCGGCGCCCAATAGAACGCTCCCCAATCGATGCCGAGACGCAGATCGCTTTCCCGCTGCGCGGTGAAGCCGCGAATCGAGGAGCCGTCGAACGTCAGGTTGTCGAAACTTTTCAGCAGGAACTTCTTGTCATAGTCGAGCATGTGCAAGCGGCCTTCGAGGTCGCTAAAGAGCACGGTGACGGCCTTGATCCGTTTTTCGTCGGTCAGATATTTGAGGCGATCTTCCTGGACGTGGTGAGGTGCGGTGTGATTCCTGCGCTGGTCCTTCGCTTTGAGATTGAGTTCTTCGAGTTCGTCGTAGGTCAGTGCCAGGAAATTGCGCAGTTCAGTAGGCATGGATATCGTTCAGTCTCCTTCGATGTTGAAACTATGATTTAGGCAAACACGCACCACGATACAGGGAAGTTGAAATGGCTGGTTTCAACGCGCTGACTTGGAACACGGAAGAATAGCGCGAGGGCTAAATGTCAGCCAATCGAAAAAGCTGATGCGAGGCATAAAAGGGATTTATTCGGAGAAGAACGCGACCTGTGGATATCAGCGACCGGGAGCGACCAGAGTAGGCGCCATCCATTCACTCAAAGGAGCTTGTCGACCGCAATCGAGGCATTGTGTCGCCGGAAATTGAGTGCGGCAGTTAGGGCAGACAGCTCCACTCTGAAACGTGTCAAACGGCTGGCCGCAATTTCCACACTTCCAATACGTGCCCGCTGGTGGTGCCGTCTTGCATGTCGGGCAGGAAAGGCCTTCGCGGCGCGGCAACTTCGCTACGCGTAGCAGAGCCTGAGCGTGCTTAAATCCTCCCCAACAATTCATGAGCATGAAAACGGCGATGGCTCCGAGCCACAAGTCCTTGCTCATGAAGGCCAGGATGATGAAACCCGCTACTCCGATCAGGCCGAGGACTGTGGCGACCATCAGGCTGCGGGCTCGTCCCATCACGAACCAGAGCAGAGAACGAAGAATCTGGCCGCCATCCAACGGATAGACGGGAAGAATATTGAAGACAAAAAGCCAAAAATTAATGTTACGGACCGCGAACAGCAGCCGGTACGCGTCGGGGGATGTCGAGGCCCATCCTAACGAACGGCCCTGCAAGACGAGAAGGTAGAAGATCGGCATCAGGGCGACGTTGACCAGCGGCCCTGCGGCGATGCTCCAGAGAGTAGCCCCCGGACGCGGCGGAGGGTCTACGTAAGCGACTCCCCCAAGAGGCCACAACACGATCTGGTTCGCCCGACCACCAACTTGGCGGCACGCCAAGGCGTGTCCGAACTCGTGCAGCATGACGATCAGGAAGAGCGCCAGATATTCCAGCACGTTCCATGTGACCGACGAGTAGCTGCCGGCGCGGCTTTGGATTTCGTAAACAGCTACAAGAAACCAGGACCAGTGCAGGAATAGATCAACACCTGCGAAGCGAAAGAGATGAATCGATCCTTGTCGGCCTGTTGGCATGCTGTGCAGTTTATTTTATTCCATCGAGGGCGGCAGCAGTGTTACGAAGGGGAATGAGTTTGAGTTCAGGTCTGGAGGCTACTGGCGGTGAGCAGAAGCGCCGGCGGCCAACTCGCGCAGCGTGGTGAGAAATCCTGCCGCAGTGCGGGGGTCGTCGAGAGCGTCCAATGCGATCGTAGCTGAGAACTGGGGCGATTCCGGGCGGAAACGCACCTGAAGGACATCCTGCTGGCGAACGGTCATCAAGGTGTTGAGTTCGGGAGTGGAATCCTGTTTCCAGTGGGTGCGGGTGGTGAGGACGACCGGTCCCGGTTCATAGACATCCCACTCGCGCTGGTCGCGCTTGCGGGCGGTGATGTTGCGACTATGGGCGCACCAGCGATGACGCGTAACCTCAAGATGGAAGTTGGGAGAACCACCAAGGTCGGCTTCGAAAGTCAGAGTTTCTTTCTGGTTGTGCCAGCGGCTCAGAAGCCATTGGACGGGAACGGCCGCGGGCGGAACTTCATGGTGACGTGGGCGTTCTCGAAGCTGCGGGAGGGGAAATGCAATCGGGCGTAAAGACGGGAACTGTTGAGCCAATGGGAATCCAGAACACGACCCTTGCCGGCACACGCCGACTGAACCCAACGGAGGGCCTCAGTGCCGCGGCGGCGATTGTAGGCGGCGAATAGGAAGTACCACGCGCCCAAGGCGACAACCGCAGCTACCGCGTCAATAACCATAGCTAGAAGGCGTCCCACCACGTCTTCCCCGATCCTCTGATGCTGATGGTACGTCCGAGGTTGCGGGTCCGGCAAGAGGCATTCGTCTCCAAAAGTGATTTTTTCTAAAAGTGGGTGCCGCAGTCTGTGGAAAAGCAGACGAACAGCCCGAGGGAGTCGGTCGCAGGCAAGAGGACTGGCCGTTACAATGGCGCCGTGGCCTTCGTCATTCGAGACTTTCAACCCGAGGATTTCGATCTCATTTGGCGCATGGACCAAGAGTGTTTTCCATCCGGAATTGCGTACTCGAAGCCGGAACTGCGTGCATATGTGCGTAATCGGGGGGCGTTCACGTTGTTGGCAGCCGCGGCTGGGGACGGAAGAATTCAGGGCTTTATAGTGGCGCAAGGAGGGGCAATCGGACACATCATCACGATCGACGTAGTCGCGCCAGCGCGGCGGTCGGGTGTGGGTTCGCTACTGCTCCGGTCGGCTGAAGAACGTCTGAAGGCTGAGGGAAGCCGGGCGGTTGGCTTGGAGACAGCCGTCGACAATACTACGGCCCTATCGTTTTACAAGAGGCATGGCTACAGCGTGATTCGAACCTGGCCTCGCTACTATTCGAACGGAGTGGATGCGTTGGTGCTGAGGAAGCCTCTGACCTGAGTCGCCAACGTCATTGCGCTGTAACGTCATCTCCGGATACCTTGCCTATTCGGAAAGCTTAGTTAGGAACACAAAATGAAAGTTGCTATCCAAGGCGAACGCGGGGCGTTCAGTCACGAGGCCGCCGAAAAGTTGGTGCCTCGGTGCACGGTGGTGCCGTGTGCGCGATCGGCGGAGGTGTTTGACCGGGTCGAGCGGGGATCAGTGGCCGCGGCGGTCATCCCGATCGAAAACACTCTAGCCGGAACGGTCGCTGAGCATGCGGACCTTCTAGTATCGCGAAGCGTATTTATCCAAGGCGAGTACCTGCTGCGGATCGTTCACAATGTGATTGCTGCACCCGGGGTGCGGATGAGGTCGTTGCGCCGGGTGCTGTCGCATCCGGTCGCGCTTGACCAGTGCCGCGACTTCTTTCGCAGTCATCCCCAAATTGAAGCCGTACCGTTTTACGACACGGCGGGCAGCGTGAAGCACGTTGTCGAAAACGAGTTGCAGGACGCGGCGGGAATCGCGGGACGGCAGGCGGCTCGGGAGTATTCGGGAAATATCGTTGAAGCGAGTGTTGAGGATGACAAGCGCAACTTCACGCGCTTTTTCCTGATTCGGAAGCTAAGCGAGTCGCGCGCCCGCCAGAAGGGAGGCGTCGACTATCGGCGACTGATTCCCCGCGGGGCGAACAAGACCTCGATCGCTTTCAAAGTCAGAAATGTGCCGGGGGCGCTGTTCAAATCGCTCAGCGTTTTTGCGCTTCGCGACATCAGTTTGAGCAAAATCGAATCGCGCCCTATGCGTGGGCGGCCGTGGGAGTATGTTTTCTACGTCGACTTCTTACGGGGCGACGACGAACCGGCGCAAAATGCGCTGCGGCACCTGGGTGAAGTCGCTGAGTTCGTCAAAGTGCTGGGAGTCTACGTTTCGGCTTAGATCTCAAAAAGGGACACGCTAAGCTTACGTCACACCACCCTGTGATTCCACACACAGAGGTCATTCCGCTGCGCTCTTACAATTCTTTGTGCCGCAATAATCCGATCCGCAGGCACTCAAATTAATCTAGGGAGGGTATATGCGATTTCTCCGAGTGATGAGCATTTTTGTGTTCGTACTGGCTCTGTTCTCGATTGCCGCAGCAAAAGAAAACAAAATGGGGATCCATGAAGTAAGCAACGTCACGTTCGACGTACCAGTGCATGTCGGAGATGTGCTGCTGCCGGCTGGCCGATACGTGATTCGCCACACGATGGAAGGCGAAGAGCATGTGATGGTATTTCAGCGGGAGCATCAGAAGGATCAGTTCAAAGTGAAATGCACCCTAGTGGGCCTACCTCACAAGGCGGTTCGTGATGAAGTCTCCTACAAAGTAAACGCGAGCAACGAAAGAATTCTGCAGGAGTTGATCTTCAGCGGGGACACATCCAAGCATGTTTTCTAGCTTATAGACCCGGTCCACCGAACAGTAGGCAGTCGGGTGGGATGACGAGCGTTCAGCCGTGGCCGAATCGGAAGGCGATTCGGCCACGGTGCCAACGAGAAGCTCGTTGAGACATCCCGAAAGAGCTCTCCGCGTCTGGCAGGGGATTGTCAGGATCGTCTTCAACTAACCCCTTCCTTCGTTGAAAAATCTATCCGTATTTTTGATTTCCAGGGCGCGGCAGTACCTCGTGTCGCATTTAGTGCTTGCGCGGGGGTACCTGCCGCGTTAGCCTCTGGACCTTAGACACCATTCCACTTCAGCGATATCGGAATAGTATTGGGTTCTTGCGGGAAACGTTTCGCCGGCCTGAAACCTTTCCCCCACGAGCATCATCTAAACTTGAGCGAGTTACACTCAAGGAGACAAATGAGCCAGCAGACGCCAGTGGAGCGCACTCCTAAGAATAAGGAAACAAACGAACAAAAAGCTCTACCGGTGCTTCCGGTACGAGACACTGTGCTGTTTCCGCATGCAGTCCTGCCGCTTACCGTAGGGCGGGAAAGCTCGGTGCAGCTGATCAACTCTCTCGGCGAAGACAAGACGATCATCGTAGTGGCCCAGCGCGAGGCGCGGGTGGATGCCCCTCAACCGAGTGACTTATATACGGTCGGGACTTCGGCCGTCGTTCATAAAGTCGTAAAGATGCCCAATCAGAGCCTGTTTGTGTTTGCAGAGGGCTTGGAACGGGTTCGCTTGGCTGAATTTACGCAACTGACGCCCTTCATGAGCGCGCACTACCACGTGCTGCCGGAGGGGGTTGCGCCGTCCGCGACTTCCGAAATCGAGGCCTTGCAGCGAAACGTTTTGACGCTGTTCCAGCAGATCGTTGCCGGTTCGCCGACTCTGTCGGACGAACTTTCGACCGTGGCGATGAACATCGACGAACCGGGACGCCTGGTGGACTTTATCGCGTCGTCTTTGCCGTCGCTGTCAACGCCTGACAAGCAGGACACGTTGGAGACCCTAGACATCCACGTCAGGCTGGAGAAGATCAACCAGCATCTGGCGAAGGAACTCGAAGTCCAGCAACTGCGGAACAAGATTCAGAGCGAAGTACAGGATCGTGTGCAGCAGACGCAGCGTGAGTACTACTTGCGCGAGCAGATGAAGGCCATCCAGAAGGAACTGGGCGAGCAGGACGAAGGCCAGCGCGACGTTGAGGACCTGAAGAAGAAGATCGAAGAAGCGGGCATGCCCGATGAGGTAAAGAAAGAAGCCCTGAAGGAGCTGGGCCGATTGTCGCGCATGTCGCCGATGGCTGCCGATTATTCGCTGACGCGAAATTATATCGAGTGGCTGGCGGTGCTTCCGTGGGCGAAGACGTCTGGTCAGGAAATCGAGATTCTAAAGGCGAAGGAAATTCTCGATCACGACCACTACGATCTCGAAAAGGTGAAAGACCGGATTCTCGACTACCTTTCCGTTCGCCGCTCTGAAGCCGAATATGAAGGGGCCGATTTTGTGCTTTGTCGGGCCTCCAGGGGTCGGCAAAACGTCATTGGGGAAATCGATCGCTCGCGCGCTGGGCCGCAAGTTTGTGCGGCTTTCGCTGGGCGGCGTTCACGATGAAGCCGAAATTCGCGGACACCGACGGACATATATCGGGGCTTTGCCTGGACAAATCATTCAGGGTATTCGCCGCGCAGAAACGAAAGATCCGGTGTTCATGCTCGACGAGATCGACAAAGTCGGGCGAGATTTTCGCGGAGATCCGGCTTCGGCATTACTCGAAGCGCTGGATCCGGAGCAGAACTCGACGTTCCGCGATAACTATCTCGATGTCACGTTCGATCTTTCGAAGGTGCTCTTCATCACGACTGCGAACATGCTCGACCCGATTGCCGAGCCGTTGCGCGATCGCATGGAGATCATTGAACTGCAGGGCTACACGGAGGAAGAGAAGGTTCACATCGCTTTTAAGTATTTGATCCCGCGCCAGATTGACGAGAACGGGATCACCGCCGAACAGATCGAGTTTCCGGAAGAGGCAGTGCGCTACGTAATCCGGCACTACACGCGGGAAGCGGGAGTGCGCAGCCTCGAACGGACTTTCGGCACGATCTGCCGCAAACAGGCGCGGAGATTGGCGGAAGGTAAGAGCGAGAAGCTTGTCGTCACCAAGGAGATCGTGCAGGAGTTCCTGGGCGGCATCAAGATTCGGAGCGAAGGCGAAATTGCCGAGCGCACTGAACGACCTGGTGTTGCGGTAGGACTAGCGTGGACCCCGTCAGGCGGCGACGTGCTCTTCGTCGAAGCCAACGCCATGAAGGGCAAGGGCGGATTCACCATGACCGGGCAGATCGGACAAGTGATGCAGGAATCGATGCAGGCCGCATTGACCTGGGTTCGCTCGAACGCAGACCGGCTGGCCGTGGCGGAGGACTTCTTCGCCAACCATGACATCCACATCCACGTGCCTGCGGGAGCGATCCCGAAGGACGGTCCCTCGGCAGGTGTGACGATGGCGACGGCTTTGGTTTCGTTGCTGACCAAGCGCCGCATCACGCCGCTGCTGGCGATGACCGGAGAGATTACGTTGAGCGGGAATGTGCTTCCAGTGGGCGGAATCAAGGAGAAAGTGCTGGCGGCCAAGCGCGCAGGCGTTCGCGATGTGATCCTGCCCGCCGAAAACAGAATGAACGTGGAAGAGGATCTCTCGCCAGAACAACTGGAGAACCTCACCGTTCATTACGTAAAGACGATTGACGAAGCGCTTGCCGTGTCGTTGCCTGCTGTAGCTCAAGGGCCGGCTGCGAAAATCCTGACGACTCCACCCAAGGATCCGAAGCAGGATTACAACCCGACTCCGATCAAAGAACCGGAGCCGGTTCACGATAAGGTGCTCACGCAAGCGTAAGTCACTTAATCATTCCGAAGGCCAGCCTCTCGCGAGGCTGGCTTTTTTTGTTGCAGCCTGAAGAGTGGTCAGGATACGGCTTCCTGCCGCGTCGCGGTACACTGGACGCGCCATGAGAGTGCGGGTACTTTTCTTTGGGGTACTGAAGGAAGTCGCCGGGAAGTCGACGGAGGAAGTGGAACTGCCGGAGGGGTCGTCGGTGCGGGAAGTGCTGGAGCGCTACGAAGCGCAGATTCCGCAGTTGAAGGCACTGCTGCCATCCGTGGCATGCGCGGTGAACCAGCAATACTCCGGTCCGGAGACGAAACTGAGCGCAGACGATGAATTGGCGTTGTTGCCACCCGTCAGTGGAGGCATATCCGAAGAGGTGGGCAAGACATCGGCCGAACAGGCGGCGGGGCGGGGACGCTATGCGCACATTACCCGCGGACCCATTCATACACAAAAAATTCTGGACCACCTGAAGCGCGGGGAAGACGGCGCGGCTCTGGTGTTTGAGGGAGTGGTCCGGAATCAGACCCGGGGACGCAAGACTCTTTACCTGGACTATGAAGCCTACGAAGAAATGGCGCTTGACCAGATGGAGTCACTTGCAGACGAGGCATTGCGACAGTTTCAGATCCGTGACGTAGCAATCGTCCACCGGCTGGGACGGCTTTCGATCGGTGAGGTCAGCGTACTGATTGCAGTCGCCTCGGCGCATCGCGGTCCGGCATTCGACGCGTGCCGATGGCTCATCGATACCCTCAAGCGTAAGGTGCCGATCTGGAAGAAAGAATACTTCGAGGATGGCGCCGTCTGGGCGGATGGGGAACCTTTTCCGGCCGATATTCCCTTGGCGAATTCCTGAGGGCTAGGCAGCCCACCGTCAAGACCGGCATCTAAGGTAACGGCATCTGTCTGGCGAGACGGTAATTTGGCGGATTACCGGCCAACTGGGAAGGACGAGCCGGTTCCGATTCCATCCCGGCAGCAGGCTCGAGGAAGCTCAAAGGTATACTTCGATCATTCGATGAGAAAATCCGCCGCCAGCTTGTTTCTGGTTACCCTGCTTATTTCTGTCGGCGGGATACAGGGGCAGCAATCCCCGACGCCTCCCGCACCCACTAAGCCGGATTCACAGTCCCAACCGTCGACTACGCTGAAGGTCGACGTCAATCTGGTAAACGTATTTGTGACCGTGACGGACGCACAGGGATCTCCTGTGGCTGGGCTGACGAAGGATAATTTCGTGCTGAAAGAAGACGACCACGAACAGAAGATTGCGGTTTTCGACAAAGAGTCCGCGTTACCGCTTTCGATCGCGCTCGCCATCGATACGAGTCTCAGCACGCGACACGACCTGCCGCTTGAACAGGCTTCGGCCAAGCGCTTTGCCCACGCCATCCTGCGTCCGGTTGATGCACTTTCGGTATACGGATTCAGTGAGGTCGTACACGAGGCAACGCACGGTTTTACATCGGATCTCAAGCGCATCGACGACAGCATAGAACACATCCGAGTGGGAGCCGCAACGGCGCTCTTCGATGCTATTTATATTGCGTCCCGGTCCCTTGACCATCGCAAAGGCCGCAAGGTGCTGGTGCTGATTACCGACGGCGGCGATACGATCAGTCGAGTTGATTACAAAGAGGCTGTGCGGGCGGCTGAGGAGGCGGAGGCCATCGTCTATTCGATCATCATCGTTCCGATCGAAAGCAGTGCCGGGCGCGAAACCGGGGGCGAGCACGCTTTGATCCAGCTTTCGGAGGATACCGGTGGAAAGTACTACTACGCGACTTCCACTGCCCAACTCGATGACGCGTTCCGAAAGATCAGCGACGAACTGCGCACACAATATTTGCTGGCTTACTATCCATCGCAGCACAATTCGTTCTCGGAGTTTCGTCGGATCGATGTAAAGATCGCGGGCGTGCCCGAGTCCGCCGCGTACCACGTTCGGCACAGGGCTGGCTACTACTCGGTCAAGTCGGAGTTCTAGATTGCGAGGGCTTCACAACACAAATGCAGCCAGACATTTCGTCTGAACAAGCTTTAGTGCCAGTTGAATGACCTCAGTGCGTTCCACTTTCTGAAAAGGGAGATACGGAATTTGGAATGCGAGTGCTTGAATCTGCAAGAAGAATCCTTTCTCACTTTTGGCGAACGAATGCGAACATGCTGAATTAACAGGCTTTTCCGGTAGCAGTAACAAATCGAACGAGAGCTGGTCGAAAAATTGCACAAACTGCTGCCAAATTCGAAGCCTGGGAACGGTACACTTCAAAAACTGTTTAGACGCGCCGACGCACGAACAACAAGGTGTACCCACTTAGAACCTGATCGCTAAAACCAGATCGCGAGCGACGCAAGAGTTCTTAAGACAAAAAGGCTTTCCAAAAGAACTGACCTGTAGGTTCTACAAAGATTCCGAAAGGACGGTAGAAGATGTTGAACCTCAATTCCCCCACTGCGACCCGCCTGACTCTCTCTCTAAGTTTACTGACGACTTTTGTCCTAATCGCGTCGACCGTTTTTGGTCAGACCACAATTTCAACCGGCAGCATTGTTGGAACTGTGACCGATGCTTCGGGTGCCGTGGTGCCCAACGCCAACGTTACGATCACCGGACCCACGGGGCAGACGCTGACTGCGAAGACCAACGATCAGGGCGGGTACTCCGTAGGCAGCCTGATCCCAGGTGCCTATAAGGCGCGGGTCGAAGCCAAGGGCTTTAAGACCGCTCAACTGTCTCTTGATGTGAAAGTCGACAGCACCGTCAACGGCAGCATCAAGCTCGAGGTCGGGCAAGAGAGTACCGTGGTCGACGTGCAGGCGAGTGAAGTCCAGGTCAACACCGAACAAGCGACGGTGCAAGGCGTTCTGACTTCTGCACAGATCGAAAACCTGCCGGTCAATGGCCGCAACTTCCTCGATCTGGCTCAGCTCGAGCCTGGCGTGCAGATTCAGGATGGCCAGAATTTCGATCCGACCAAAGCCGGATACTCATCGATTTCTTTTGGCGGACGGTTCGGGCGCACGGCACGAATTGAGGTGGATGGCGTCGACGTTTCTGATGAGACGGTTGGAACCACGACGACCGATATACCAGCCAGCGGAATTCAGGAGTTCTCCATCGGCCAGGCAAGTCTGGACATGTCGACCGAGCTAACTTCCTCTGGGTCGGTGAACGTAACGACTAAGTCTGGAACGAACGGGTTCCATGGTGAGGCTTTCGGCCAGTTCCGCGACAGCACGGTGGGTGCAGCGGCGCTTCCGGGAGGTGCATCTCCTCCGTTCCAACGCAGTCAGTACGGCGGCGATTTGGGTGGACCGATCCTCAGGGACAAACTGTTTTTCTTTGCTGACGGAGAGCGGACCAAGCAGGACACGCAAACGCCAGTGCCGATCTCTGCTCCTTTCAATGTCTACTCCGGAAGTTTTAGCGATCCTTTCCGCGAGGACAATCTGCTGGGCCGCCTGGACTATTCGTTAACCAAAAGCGCACGTCTTTTCTACCGCTTTTCTTATTTCAAGAATTTGCTTGGAGCGACTTTCGGTCTCGGTTATTCGGTGTATGACAACAAGGACATCACCCGAAATCATGTTTTGGGTGTCGATTTCAATACCGGACCCTTCACCCATTCGATTCGTTTTTCGTATCTGAAATTCCAGAACCAAATCGTCGATGCGACCACGGGCAACAGTTCGCTCCCGTTCAATAATATTGGCGCGGAAATCTTTATGGGAGCGACCGGACTGGTCGCCGGTCCGAATCTACTTGCTCCGCAGAGCACGCCGCAGAGCGACCACGAACTCAAGTATGACGGCAGCAGGATTCTCGGGACGCACATTGTGCGATTCGGAGCGACTTTCAATCATCTGCAGGGCGGCGGTTTTGCGTCGTTCTATAAAAACGGGCCGTCGATTACGTCCGAGGTTTCGAATGACGACATAACCGCTGCTGCGACTGGACCGTTCCCTGGGGGTGCTTCGAATCCCCTGAATTATCCGGCGGATGGCGGTTATGTATTGGGCAACGGACTGGGGTACTCCACCACTAAAGCGGCGCTTGGCTTCCCGGCGGGTGGGCTCGGGCCCGACAACCGCATCCTTCTGTACCTGGGCGATTCATGGAAGATCAGGCCTAACTTTGTCCTCACGTATGGCTTGCGTTACGAGCGTGACTCGGGCCGAACCGATAGCCAGTACGCGGCAATTCCGGCCCTCAATTCGCTGATCCCCGGTTTGGGTAATCGTGTGAACCAGCCAAATAAGAACTTTGCTCCGCAGGTTGGTTTCGCGTGGGATCCGTCCCGCAATGGCAAGATGTCGGTTCGTGGCGGCATCGGGTTGTTCTGGGAGAATGCGATCTGGAACAACGTGTTGTTTGATGGGCCTTTCCGTGAACCGACCGGCGCCTTCCTGCAGACTCCTTCGCCGTGTTCGTCGGCCGGATCGGCTTCGCCGATACAAACATCTACCGGTACGATCACAGCGAGTTCGGGTTCAGCAACGTCGGTCTGCGGAACTACGTCGAGCTATCCGTTGATCGGGAATGCACTGCCGGCGCTCTTGGCCTTCCAAGCGCAATATCAGGCCGCTTCGCCACTCGATCTGCAACAAAGTAATCCTAATTATGCTGGACAGTACCTCAACGGTTCGGTCGGGGGTGTCAACTACAACTGTACCGATCCAACTGCCCAATGCTTCTTTGCCCCCGGTAATTCCATGTTTAACCCCAACTACCGGTCTCCCCGATCCATCGTGATGAATATCGGTATCCAGCGCCAGCTTCGGCCTGGCATGGTGCTGAGCGTGGATTACATCCGCAACGTGCAAACGCACTTCCTCTTGGGTGTAGACCAGAATCATGCTGGCGACATCAGCACGTTCAACGTGGTTGGGGCACAGGCTGCCATTGCTCAAACGCTGGCTGCCTGCGGTGCTGCGTCGGTGGCTCAATCGTATTCAGTCAATTGCCCGTTCGATCCAGCTAATGGGACCACAGATCAAAACACATGGGGAACACCCACCAACCCTGCTCGTCCAGCCACAATGGCGGATTACGCTTCCTACGGACTAGGTTCCTCATCGGACATGGGCGGCTCGAGTTGCCTCGCGGCACTCGGCCACAATTGTGCTTTCCCTGGAAAGAATCCGAATGCTCCTCCGATCGGCATGCTTTCACCGGTTGGACGTTCGCTCTATAACGGATTGCAAGCGAAGCTGGTGGAAAATGTAAAGAATCCGTTCCGCGGAGCGCATGCCTTGAACTTCCAGATTTCTTACGCGCTATCGCGCTTCGACAACTCCGGCGGTGGCGTACCGCCCGGCGCAACGGTGACCGCAGCCAGCGGTGACCAGGATTTCATCGTTCCCGCGCTAGATAATTCCGACGTCAATCACTACTTCGGACCATCGACGCTCGACCGCACACACCAGATTTCGTTCGGTGGCTACCTTGATCTGATAGCCGGCTTCCAGGTGGGCGTTATGTCCCATTTCTACAGCCCGCTTTCAACGACGCTAACGGTCCCGAATACCGGCAACGGACCGGGAGAAATCTTCCGCACGGACTTCACTGGTGATGGGACGACGCAGGACCCGATCCCGGGAACGAAAGTCGGAAACTTTGACCGCGGCATTAATGCCAGCAACATCAACCAAACTATTTCCAAATACAACACGACGATTGCCGGACAACCAACGCCCGCCGGAGAAGTGTTGATGAGCACGAACCTCATGACGCAAGCGGACTTGGCGGCATTGGGTGGCGTTGCTCCCTCAGTGCCGGCTGCTCCTGTCGGCCAAGTGGACTACAGCTGGCTGCGCGCCTTTGACGCCACCATCGCATGGAGCCACACGTTTTTCGAGAAGGTGACGATCAAACCGTCGGTTGGTTTCTACAATCTACCGAACTTTGCCAATTTCGATTTGCCAACGAGCATGATGTCGGGCCTGCTGACGGGTAGTACCGGCAGCATCAACGGCACCAACTATGCGGGACATCTCGTCAACCGGGTAGGAGTCGGTACGGGCGTTTATACGCTTGGATCGCCTCGTGAAACTGAGTTCAGTTTGAAGATCATTTTCTAACTGAATTATTCGCACGCCCACTGACACCAGCCTCGAGCAGGCTGGTGTTTTTTTGGGGCAGCATTCTTATGGGGTGAGCTCAGAGCGCAGACGCTTCGAGAGTTTTTCAATCTGCTTTAGTTTTTCGATTACGTCTTTGGGAAGAATACCCTTGCGGACGCTGGCTACGTCTGACGGAATTGTCTGGGCCGTGCGGGCCAGTTCGTCGGCTTCTCTCTGGGCTTGCGCCAGATCAATGTGTTTCGTCGGCAAAGATGGTGACTGTGACTGCTGGGTCTGATCGTCCATGGATCCCGGAGGCGAAGGAAAATGGTGCGTGTTTTGTGGCGTCGCCCATGGGGTAGATAAGAGAAGCAGCACCGGGACAGCCATGGATTGGAATCTCTTCACGGTAAACCTCCTGCCGGAGGAAAGAAGTTGGCGGTATTGTACTCCTCATTCGGGCACGGTCTCCGACGCTGGCGAGGGCGTTTTGACTGTGCGGTTTGTGTACAATGCGAGCATGTCGTTTCGGGGCCAGCATGCGAATCCCAACGCCAAGCGCGGCCGGACGCCTCCTCCAGAGGATACGTTCGAGGAAGCCTCGTTCCTCAAGGGACTGGGCGAGAAGCAGAAGCCGGTGTCGGTGAAGCTCATGGACGGCCAGGTCGTCCGCGGTTGGATCGAGTACTACGACCGGAATATGGTGCGGCTCACGCGGGAGGGCGCTCCAAACCTTTTCATCTTCAAGCACGAGATCATGTATATCGCCGATGATGGCGGCAGGAAGAAGTGAAGCTGTGGCTCCTCGGCGGCAGGTCTTGGAGTTTGAATCTCACCGAACAGACGTACGACCGGGAATTTGATAATCCTGGACTGAAAATCGAAATCCGTGGCCAATTCCACTCACGATAGCTTCCTTCCCGCCATGTCTGCCATCGCGCGCGAGGCGGGTGCATTGCTTTTGCAATATTTTCATCAGGGACTAAAAATCGAGTACAAGGGCGACGCTGATCTGGTGACCGCTGCGGATCGCGCTTCGGAGGCGCTGATTCGGGAACGTATCGGAAAGCAATTTCCGTCGCACGATGTTCTTGGCGAAGAGCAAGGACTGAACGATCAGGGCAGCGACTACCGCTGGTATGTCGATCCTCTAGATGGAACGACGAATTTCGCTCACGGGTATCCTGTCTTCTGCGTGTCGATGGCATTGGAACACCGACCACATGGCGCGACGGGTGAGCGAGTGGCCGGGGTAGTTTACGATCCGACGCGCGACGAGCTGTTCACTGCCGAGCGGGGGAAAGGCGCGGAGCTGGATGGGAACCCGATCCACGTGTCGAAGACGGCGCAGTTGAAAGAGTGCCTGGTCGCCACGGGATTTCCCAGCCATAAGCGGCATAAGAATCCGAATATCCATTTCTATCACGAGATCACACTGCGGACACACGGTGTGCGTCGAGCTGGGTCGGCAGCGCTCGACCTGTGCAACGTGGCGTCCGGACGTTTCGATGGGTTCTGGGAGTTCAATTTGAATCCGTGGGATACCGCGGCCGGGGCACTCATCGTGGAAGAATCCGGCGGCAAGGTCAGCCGCTTCGATGGATCAGCGTTTCTGCTCGATAGCCGCGAGACATTGGCATCGAATGGGTTGGTCCACGATACCTTGGTGAACGAATTTCAGGAGATCTTTGCGGGGCGCGGACTGGACGCTTTGCCTGACCCGCGCGCGTACAAGCCTTAGGATCTGCAATAGAGCTCGCGGCGGTACAATGAGTCTGTGGGGACGCCGATCCGCTGCGGCGGCCGATTCTAGTAACACTTCAGGTTAACTGTGATTAACTCACTTCTGGAACGCACGATCGAAAAACGCCCGGATAAAGTCCGGCTGCAGGGACGCATCCTGTTTCTTACCGAGGATCCGGAACTCATCAAAAGGCAGCTCGCGGGTGAAGACCTGCCCTGGGATACGAAGAATCCCGCGAACAATCCAAAGCTGCGCGACGATATTTCGACGGACGAGATTACCCCAGCCCATTATTGCTTTTATTTTGACGAGACGTTGGGGGAGATTCCGTACCTCGGTTTGAAGTGTGGGAGCGGCACACCGATTGGACGCGGAGATGTGAAGCGCGGCGGATTTGTATGCGCCGTCAGCGGAAAGAGGCGCGGGAAGGGATCAAGTCGCGAGCAGTCTCCTTATGCGGAAATGTGCGCTGGGATTCGCGTAGTGATTGCGGAGAATATCGAGCGCATCTACAAACAGAACTGCCAAAACCTTGGGCTGCTGACTTCCACAAATTTTTCGTTGATCGACCGCATCCGCAGCGGAGAGGAGATCGCCCTCAGCGAGTTCACAGCAGGCGAGGACGAGATCACAAGGCAGGTTATCGAGTACGGCGGGCTGTTCCCGTTCAATGTCGCGCGCATGCAGGGGAAAGTGTTTCTGCCGCCGATTCAAGCGGCTGGCAGCCCGCGGGCGATGACCGTCGCCGAGAAAATCTTCGCGCGGCACATGCTCAACGAAAAAGGTCAAGTGGGAGTGCCGTCTGTGAAGCCCGGCGACACCGGATTTGCGCGCGCCGATCTGCGCTTTAGCCACGAATACGTTACGCCGATGGCGGCAATTTTCTTTGAACATTATGTCGGCAAAGACGCGAAGGTGAACGATCCTTCCACGATTCTGTTCTTCCGCGACCATCTGACGTTTCTCGATGAGGTGATTTCCGAGGAGAAGAAGAAACTCGGCCTGCTCGATCTGGCGACGCAACTGAAGCTGAAGCAACAGGATTTCGCGAAGAAGCAGGGAATTCGCTTGCATGGCGAGTTGACCGATCGCAAAGGCTCGGAAGGAATTTGTCACTCCATTGTGCTGGAGAGTTATGCGCTGCCCGGGCAGTTGAATATTGGCTCGGACTCACACACACCTCATGTCGGCGCGATCGGTTGTGTCGCATTCGGAATTGGCACGACGGATGTTTTCAATTCGTGGATCACGAAAGATGTGCGGGTGAAGGTTCCAGAGTCAGTGAAGATCGTGGTCCGCGGGAAAAAACATCCGAACGTGACTGCGAAGGACTTCATCCTGAAAATACTGAGCCTCGATTACGTGCGCAGCGGCAAGGCGCTGGCCAAGGTGATGGAATATGCTGGCGAGGCGATCGAAGAGCTCAGCGTCGATGAACGCGCGACCATGACGAACATGGCGGCGGAGATCGGCGGATTTACGGGGATCGTCGCACCCGACAAGAAGGCAGTGGATTTCCTGGTCGAACGCCGCGGGGTCGATCGCAAGAAAGCCGAAGCAATGATCGAGGGACTTTACAGTGACCCCGGCGCGCAGTATGCGCATGTGATCGAACTCGATGCAGCCGACATTACGCCGATGGTGGCTACGCCCGGAGATCCCGGCAACGGCAAATATGTACGCGAGTTGAATACTCCTGTCCCAGTCGAGATCGCCTATGGCGGAACCTGCACGGCCGGAAAGAATGAAGACATGGACATGTACGCGGCCGTTCTTGCAGATGCGGTAAGGCAGGGCAAACGAGTTGCGGATTCCGTAAAGTTCTACATTCAGTTTGGCTCGCAGGAGACGAGGGATTATTGCGTTCGGCGCGGTTATCTGGATGTCTTCAGCAAGGCGGGCGCGCACGTGATCGAGCCGAGTTGCGGAGCTTGCATCAATGCCGGCCCGGGCGTTTCGACGCGCGCCGATCAGGTGGTGATCAGCGCGCAGAACCGGAATTTTCCTGGCCGGAGCGGCCCGGGGCAAATGTATCTCGCGTCGCCGTTCACGGTCGCTGCCAGCGCGGTAGCCGGGTATATCGTGGAGTACGAGCCGAGCGAGAAGAAGGAATTGGTCGGAGCGTAAAAGTTTCCTTCAGAAGTTTCATGCTTACGTAGTCCGGTCTGTGGCGTCCTACTTCCTCAGGAGGACATCATGAATCGTTCCCGCCTGCTGCTGGTCGTTTGCATCACCATCACTTTCGCAACCGCATTGTTAGCGTTCCGCGTTTCTA
Organism: uncultured Acidobacteriota bacterium; assembly: GCA_963787685.1. Taxonomy (GTDB): domain Bacteria; phylum Acidobacteriota; class Terriglobia; order Terriglobales; family Acidobacteriaceae; genus Sulfotelmatobacter. The sequence continues at coordinate 30,552 of CAWBED010000005.1, read as the reverse complement.
GCCCAAAGGCTACACGCGTTGGAACCGTTGCCCCGGCTGCGTCGATGCTGGAGCCTCGATCTGGACACAGTGCGACGCTCTTGCCCGATGGCAAGGTTCTCATCGTCGGAGGCATGCGTCGAAATCAGGATTTCTACAAGTCAGCCGAACTCTTCGATCCAGCCACGGGAAAATTCAAGCAGACCGGCGAAATGAATGAGAGGCGCGTGGGACACATCGCGGTCCTGCTGCCGTCGGGAAAAGTGCTGATCGCGGGAGGCTGGGTCGGCATAGGAGGTACGGATTCGGCAGAGCTCTACGACCCAACTACGGGCAAATTCACGATGATCGCGAAAATGACCACCCGACGCGGCCGGCCAAGTGCCACACTCCTGAACAATGGAGATGTGCTCATCGCTGGCGGTGAAGAAGAGGACAATAAATCCCTCGCCTCCGCTGAGATTTTCCGCGTCAAGACGTTGTCATTTCAGCGGACTGGCTCCATGCACCAGGCGCGAATCTCTCATACGGCGACGCTGCTTAAGGATGGGAGAGTCTTGATCGCCGGTGGGTATGGGGATCGCGTGGAGGCCGATGCAGAATTGTACGATCCAAAGACTGGCACTTTTGCTCAGACAGCAAGCCTGGTAGTCGCACGCTGCAAACACACTGCCGGGCTTCTGCCGGATGGGAGAGTACTGATTGCTGGAGGTTCGGATTCGCGAGGATGGAACGGGAATCTCAGCAGTGCGGAGATTTACGATCCCCTGACGGGGAAGTTCGCGCCCGCCTCCCCCTTAAACGACAGCCGTTTCAAACTACCAGATGAAGCCGTACAGTTAGCATCTGGGAACTTGTTGATTGCGGGCGGCAGCAAAGAAGTTGAAGTCTTCGATCCCGCTCAGGGAAAGTTCCTGGTCGCGGCTGGAGAGATGAATGACGCCCGGCATTTTATGTCAGAAACCAGACTCAAGGATGGCAGCGTACTTCTGGCGGGCGGGTATCCGAATAACGATCAAGCGACCGCACGGGCCTGGATTTACAGGCCTTAGAGGTGGTCGGCCAGCGTCCCCGTAAGTGGTTGAATTTGAGCAGGATGGCTGAAATCAGCCATCCTGATTCCTGCAACTTTTTCGCCCCTGTGCGGTTCAAATAGGTAGCGACAATGCAAAAGGCGGAAAGACGAAACAGCAGCCGGAAGCCAAGTCGCAAGGGTTTTTGGGCCGGTCAAGCTGGCCCGGTCAGGGGGTTGGTATGCGTTACTTGAAATATGTGGCGTTGCTGGCTGTATTGATGGTGCCGCTGGCTTATTCGCAGGCGCAGGTGGGAGTGGGGATCGGTGTCAACGTTGGGCCGGGATACGTCGCCGGACCCCCGGTTTGCCAATGGGGATACTATAACTACTATCCGTATGCGTGCGCGCCTTACGGGTTTTATGGGCCGAACTGGTTTGTGAATGGCCTCTTCATCGGCGCTGGGCCTTGGTATCACGGAGGCTGGGGCCATGGTTATTACGGACGTCCGGGATACTGGGGACGTGGATATGCTCGCCCGGGCTGGGGCTATGGTCATGCGGGCTACGTTCGCGGTGGGTATGCTCGGGGCGGATATGCGCACGGCCCGGTGGGCGGAGGTTTCCACGGTGCAGCCGGATTCCATGGCGGAGGCGGTGGCTTCCAGGAGGTGCGCTTCCATGGTGGCGGTGGACACCGGTAAGCTAAGTTGAGACAACGAAAAACGGCCGGCAGCGAGTCGCTGCCGGCCGTTTCTTTTTCCTGATGTCTTCTAGGTTTGAGATCCGGCGGCAGCGCGTGCTTTCTGAAGATCCTTCACTGCCGGAAAGGAAAGCGGAGCCACCATCGTGCGCTCCATGGGCTGGGAGCTGGCCTTCAGAGCCGATGCCAAAAGGTTCACAGCCTCACCCGCAATGGGCGGGGAGACCACGGTGGCAGCCAATCGTCCTTGGCGTACCCATTCCTGCCCGGAGCGCGGAACGCCGTCGCATCCGATGAAGGGAAGCCGCAGCCAGGAATCTCGATCACGTAGATCTCCCAATTCTTCGAAGGCCCGGCGGGCCCCGGCGGCCATGTCATCGTTCTGACCAGCGACCATGCTTACGTGAAGTTGCCGCGAGGTGCTGAGAGAAAGCCACGATTTGATCGCGTGGTATCCGCTGTTCTGAGTCCAGTCTCCCTTGACTGTCTTTATCTCAATGCCAGGCGGCTTCGTCGAGAGCATACCTTTGGTGCGAATCCTCGCCACGTCCCGGCCCGAGGGCCCTTCGATGTACAGAACGCATCCTTTGTCGCCTAAGAGGGCACCCATCTGCTGACCCTGTATCTTGCCGATCGTCTCGTGGTCTGACAGAACCGTGAAAACCGGGACGAGGGCATGCTGGCGCAGTTGAGAAACGTAGTCGACGTTGGTGTTCATGATGCCCCAGCCTATACCGGCGCCTACTGCCGCGCGGGCGATCTGAGGCATGCCGGTTCCCACCGGTTCAACCAGGATAGCGTCGGGCCGCTTGCTGGGTTCCTGAATAAATTTAAGAATCTGTTGGGTCTGTTGCACGGCATCGTTGCCGGCATAGATAATCTCGACGTTCGCGCCGAGCTTCTGGGCGGCGGCCTGAGCAGAAGCCGCCTGTTCGAGTTGGTAGTCATTGTCGTCCGTAATCAGGGAAACGACAATATTGAGCTTGTTCATTAGGCCGCGCCCTTCCACGAGAGCCACACCGCACGTGTGCACCATTAATGACATTCGTTGGTGTCACGCGCCACATTACTTTAGTTTGCGAGAAGTATCCGGATTGGGCTTCAGCGAACAAGGTTGACGGGGCGCCGCTTTCCGCCCGCGGTTCCGCTCTATACCGGTTGCGTGAATTCTTGCTAGAATGTGCGGTCCTGTGGATTGACCGGGCTGTCCGTTGTGGTAGTAAGATAATCGAAAGCTCTCAGGAGACTGAAACCCTTATGGCCTACGTGATTGCTGAGCCTTGCATCGGCACGAAAGACACCGCATGTGTGGACGCGTGTCCGGTAGATTGCATTCATCCCAAGAAAGACGAGCCAGCCTACGCGACCGAGGAATTGCTGTATATCGATCCGGTCGAATGCATTGATTGCGGAGCCTGCGTTCCGGTTTGCCCGGTTTCTGCAATTTTCGCCCTCGACGACCTGCCGGAAAAGTGGAATGCGTTCACCGAGCGGAACGCGAAGTATTTCGGTCGATAAGGTACCGCCAGCCCGCGGCTAGTTCTCGGCCAGAATTCCGGGTGCGCGTCCTTTCATGGGCGCGCGCCCTTTCAGTAGCATCTGCCTTCGCGCGTTTCCTTACCTCCGGCGTTTATCTGCGTTCCCCAAGACTTCGGCATCTTTCCCCGTGTGGTTTTTCACCGCCTCGAGAATGCGAATGTAATTGCGCTTGTCCATGCGAAGGGCGTAGGTCTTGGGGAGATCCTCCTCGTGGTAGGAGATTTCGAGCCAGTGGCTTTTGGACTTGGTCAGCATCGCCACGGCGCCAATTCCGATTGCAGCAGTTGCAATCGTCCCCTCGGTCACACGATGTTTCTTCGTGTACTCGTAGGCAAATTTGTCGATCTGGTCATAGGGGATCTTGATTGTGCTGCCCTTGACGGGGTGGATCTCGAGAGCTTTCTTGGAGTCGTTGAAGGTCAGCACAGCGTCGACGGATTTTCCTTTCGGATCGGGGACTTTGACGCGGCTGAAGGACTCGTCGTCGGCAAGACTCATAGCCGGGACAAAGCATGCGATGAGAAGAATGCAAAGGATGGTCTTCACAGTTTTGCCAGTATATCGGACTGAGATGCGTTCCCGGCTCCTGGTGGGTTGCCGGTCATCGATTTGCCCGCTTCGGGAGGCAGCGCTAACGTTCGCCGGAACCAGCATCCACTAGAATCAATCTTCGCGGAATCCTATGGCCCTCAGAGAGTCAGAAGCAATCGTGCTGCGCAGCTATCCGTTCCGGGAGGCGGACCTGTTGGTGACCCTCTTCACGCGAGCTGAGGGCAAGGTACGGGGAGTCGCTCGTTCGGCCAAGAAGTCGAAGCGCCGTTTCGGAGGTGCGCTTGAACCTCTGACTTACGTGAAAGCGTTCTATGACGTTCGCGAGCGGCAGGAATTAGCACGGCTCGACGCTTGTGAAGTGCTGGAGTCTCCCATGTCCGCAGAGGTGAGCTACGCACGCGCCGTGGCTCTGGGGCATATCGCCGAGTTGCTCGACGAGTTGCTGCCGGACCGCGAAGCGAACGATGCAATTTTTCGACTAACGCTGTCCGTGCTGCACGTCCTTACTGGTCCAGAAATATGGATGCCCGTGACGTACTTCGAATTGTGGCTTACGCGCTTGGTCGGGTTTCTGCCGGAGCTCACGGAGTGTGTGGTTTGTGGGCGCACATTAAATGGCAGCCGCGCTTATTTTCATGCGCTGGCCGATGGCTTGATGTGCGCCGATGATAAACGGCTTGCGTCGTCGGAGATTTCGAGCGAGTCGCGGTCGCTGGCCGCGCTGATGTTTCGTGCTCCTGTGGACACGTTTGCGGACCCTCCATGGCCGAAGGCGCAGGCCGCAGATCTGCGGAAATTCCTGGTTCAGATTTTACAGCGTCATCTGGAAAAGAAGCTGGTCACGGCGGGAATGCTCGAGAAGAGCGATTTCTAGTCTGAATCTTATCCCGGAGGCACCATGCTCAGTTGGACGTTCGCGATTGCTACATTCCTTAGTTTCGGTCTTGTCTCCGTTCAGATGGAACATCCCGGAAACAAAAGCGTGGTTGAGCAGGCGTCTGCGTCCAACCAAGAACCAGCGACAAAGCCCAATCCGCAGATTGGACGGCTCCTCGCTGCGCTGGAAGGCACTTGGTCGATAACGGACGAGCTCGCGCCAGATGCATCCTCGGCAAAGGGCAAGAAGGGAGCGGGCACCATCATTTGGCACCCGGGACCGGGTAGATTCTCTGTAGTCGAGGAGTTTCATTCCAAGCAGGGAGATGTCGATGTGACCGGCCTGGGCATGTTCTGGTGGGAAGAAACTGCTCGTGGATACCACACAATCTGGTGCGACAGCACGAATCCCGGCGGCTGTATCGATTTCAAGAACGTTGTGAAATGGGAAGGTTCGAGTCTGGTCCTGCAGGAAGACTACGAACTGCACGGCAAGAAGTACACGTTCAAGGAAGTCTTTGGGGACATCACTCCGGAATCATTTACGCAGACGCTGTATGGCGGCGAGGCCGGCGGATCACTGAAAGTCGACGAGATTATTCATGCACGCAAGCGGAAGGTTAGCTGACGACTCGCCGCTCCTTCCGTTACAATCAACGATTAACCTTCGACTTCGAAATTAGCAGTGACCCCAGCCAACCCCAATCCGCTTACGTTTCAGGAACTCATTCTGCGCGTGCAGACTTTTTGGGCCGAGCGCGGATGTGTGTTGCAGCAACCGTACGACGTTGAAGTTGGAGCGGGCACCATGGCTCCGGAAACTTTTCTACGCGTGCTTGGGCCCAAGCCTTACAAGGTCGCCTACGTTCAACCGTCGCGACGTCCCGCAGATGGCCGCTACGGCGAGAACCCTAACCGCCTTTTCAAGCACATGCAGTTGCAGGTGATTCTGAAGCCTCCGCCGGAAAATGTTCAGGAGTTGTATCTGGAATCCCTCAGAGCGATCGGGATCGATCTGCGCGAGCACGACATTAAGTTCGAGGAGGACAACTGGGAAGCCCCAACTCTAAGCGCATGGGGTGTAGGCTGGCAGGTCATGCTTGACGGCCAGGAGATCACCCAGTTCACGTATTTTCAGCAGTGCGGGGGCGTCGATCTTTTTCCGATTTCAGCAGAGCTGACGTACGGATTAGAGCGCATCGCGCAGTTCTTGCAGGGGTTGGATTCGATATACGAGATCGTCTGGGCGCGCGATCCGGAGACGGGCAACATAGTGAAGTATGGAGATGTGCGGCTAGCCGATGAGCTGCAATTTTCGGTTTACAACTTTGAGTTGGCGGATGTCGATAAGGCCTGGAAACATTTCGAGTTGTGCGAAGCGGAGTGCAAAGCGCTTCTGGAACGATATGCAAGTCTTATGGGAGATCAGTCTTCTGTTGAATCTGCGCGCGAGAAGGCTCGATTCCCGCTTCTGAGTGCGTATGATCTTTGCCTGAAGTGCTCGCACATGTTCAACATTCTCGATGCGCGCGGAGCGATTTCGGTCACTGAGCGAGTGGGAGTGATTGGTCGCGTGCGTGCTCTGGCCGTAGGCATAGCAAAAGCGTGGGTGGATCAACAGAAGAGCGAACAGTCCTCGCCATCGGAAGGATCCGATGAGCCTGAACCCGTGCGCGAGAAAAAATCGAATCGAGCAAAAGAAAAGCTCGCGCCTGTTGGATAAGGGCAACTCCACTGTGATGCGCGTCACATTTGTTGGCTGCGATATTTGACATACTTAATGGTTTGAAGGCATGCCAGATTTTCTCTTAGAGATCGGGTGCGAAGAGATTCCAGCGCGGATGATAGACGCCGCTTCTGCTGAGTTGCGCGAGCGTTTGAAGGCCTTACTCGTCCGCGAACGTTTAGCGGGCGGAGACTTAACTTCCTTCGATACGCCGCGACGCCTGGCGGTGATGGCTTCCGCTATCGCCGTGGCCCAGGACGACTCCGCCGAACAGTTGACAGGGCCGTCAGTGAACGTTGCCTATAAAGATGGCCAGCCGACTCCTGCGGCACTCGCCTTTGCCAAGAAAGCCGGTGTGGACGTTTCTCAGCTGGAAAGAATCACGACTCCCAAAGGCGAATACATATCCGCGAAGGTCACGAAGAAGGGCCGTAGCGCCGCAGAGATTCTGGCAGACGCTCTTCCGAAAGAAATTGCCACGATCTATTGGCCGAAGAATATGTACTGGCGCAAACCGAATGAGAGGTTTGTGCGTCCGGTGCGGTGGCTGGTTGCGATGCTCGATGGTGAGACGATTCCTCTGGAGTTCGATGGCATTAAAGCAGGTAATCGCTCACGGGGACACAGAATTCTCAGCGCCGCCGCAGTAACTATTCCCCGGGCAGGCTCGGCCTACGTTGAATCGCTGCGTGCGGCGAAAGTATTGGGCCGTGCTGAGAGGGAGCATCAAATTCGCAAGGCTCTGGACGCGGCGACGCGGACGATTCCGGGCGCTCGCTGGCGAGAAGATAAACCTCTTCTTGATACGGTCGTAAATCTGACCGAATATCCTTCTGTAATTCTCGGCGGTTTCGATCCGCAATTCCTGGCATTGCCGGAAGAGGTGCTGGTCACGGTAATGCGGGATCACCAAAAGTATTTTGCTCTGGAAGACGCTTCGGGCAGGCTGCTGCCGCATTTCCTGGCGGTTCTGAATACAGATAGCGATCCGAAGGGATTGGTCAAGATCGGCAACGAACGCGTGTTGCGCGCTCGCTTCAACGATGCCCGATTCTTCTGGGAAACCGATCAGAAGAAATCGTTGCTTGAGCGGTTGGATTCGCTTCGGAGTGTGACTTTCCAGAAAGATCTGGGCAGCTATTACGACAAGACCCAGCGCGTGCAGCGGCTGTGTAGTTGGCTGAGCGAAGTCCTGAAGCAACGTGGGACGATCGTTCGTCCCGGCGTGATTCATAAAGCCGCGTGCCTGGCGAAGACCGACCTGACAACCGAGCTGGTTAAGGAATTCACGGAACTTCAGGGCATTGTTGGCGGATTGTACGCACGAGTGCAGCAGCTCGACCCTTCGCTGCCCGAGGCGACGCGATTATCGATCGCGGACGCGATTTACGACCAATACAAACCTGAATCGACTGAAGACGACGTCCCGCGGTCGCTGGAGGCAGCGGTGCTCTCCATTGGCGATAAGGCTGACACAATCGCTGGCATGTTCTCGTTGGGACTGGTTCCGAGCGGTTCGAAAGATCCGTTTGCCTTGCGACGTCAGGCCAATGCCATCGTCAAGGTGATCGCAGAGAAGAAGCTGCCTTTGCGGCTGAACGAGTTGATGCGCGATGCTCGGACGGGCTATCAGAAATCCGAGGCGGAGAAGAAATTCGTCAGCGCGGAAAAGTTCGAGGAGAGCATCCGCGTTTTTTTTCGCGAGCGCCTGGAGTTTTATTTGCGGGAAGTTCGGGGCTACTCGTATGACGTTGTGAAAGCAGTGCTGGGGGCCGACGCGGGGGATGTGGTGGATGCTGTGCAGCGGGCCGAAGCTGTCAAGCACGTCATGCACATGCCAGAGTTCGTGGCCATCGGGGCAGCCTGCAAGCGAATACGGAACATTCTGAGGCAGGCGGCTGAGAAGGGAATCACCCCGGCCGAGAAAATCGAAAGTTTGAGCGACTCAGCTGACGAAGAAAAAGAGCTGATTGCTTATTTGGAGCACCAGGGCTCGCAAGTAGAAGGACATCGGAAGAAAGGTGAATATCTGGAGGCGCTGCGCTTGTTGTCGACGGCCCGGGAGCCGGTGGATCATTTCTTCGATAAAGTAATGGTCATGGTGGAGGACGAGCGAGTTCGAGCCAATCGACTGGCGTTGCTCCGAACCCTGCTGAAAGAATTTTCGTCGATCGCAGATTTCTCGGAGATCGTAACGGAAGGGAAAGAAAGCGCAGCATAGATCATGCGTGTGGAAGGCAAAATCACCGCACTCCTGGCTGGGTTCGCCCTGATGACTTTGCCCGTTTTGAGTTCGTCATTTCCGCCACGCCCTGCTGACAATGTCCAATTAAAAACTTTACTGGAATCATTCTCGTACTTTGAGGGCGATTGGGATTGCGCGGGTAAGTTCGATTCGTCCGGCAAGACGATTGAGGCGCACGAGCACTTCGCGGCGGATTTGGATGGAACGTGGCTCTTCTCGCGACATGACGACAAGCCTCCTTTTAAGTATCACGCGCAAGCTCAGTGGGGCTGGGATTCAAGCCGCAAGGGTTTCGTCATGCTGGTGCAGGATTCAGCCGGAGGGGCGCGTGAGTTCCATTCAGAAGGATGGGATTCCGGCCGATTGCAATGGGACGGAGATGCTTTAGGAAGCACTTCCGCGCCCAGTCAACGTTTCGCATTTGAACGGCTCGATGATCGCCATTTCAAGGTGAGTTATTTCACTCGCAAGGGTGGTGACTGGTCCCGGATGGACTCGAGCACATGTAGCAAAGAGTAAAATCTCATACAGAGGCACTCATATATGGCGACGATCACTCTCCCCGAAGCAGAAGTGAAGGAAACCAAAGCCCCGAACAAAGCGTCCGCAACCAAGTACGTTTACTCGTTCGGCGGCGGTAAGGCTGACGGCAACGGAAAGATGAAAGATGTGTTGGGCGGCAAGGGCGCAGGGCTGGCAGAAATGACGAACGCCGGACTGCCCGTGCCTCCGGGATTCACGATCCAGACCGAAGCCTGTCGGGAGTACATGCGGACGGCGACGACGTCGAAGGAAGTCGAGCGGCAGATGGACGAGGCCTTGGCCAAACTGGAAGCTCTACAGGGACAGAAGCTAGGCACGGGCGAGAATCCGTTGCTCGTGAGCGTGCGATCGGGCGCTAAGTTCTCTATGCCCGGGATGATGGACACGATTCTTAACCTGGGCCTGAACGACAAGAGCGTGGAAGCGCTGGCAAAACGCAGCAACAATCCCCGGTTTGCGGCGGACTCTTACCGACGGCTCGATCCAGATGTTCGGCAACGTTGTGCTCGATATTGAGAAGGCGGCGTTTGACGAAGTATTCGACGCCAAGAAGAAGCAGCGCAAGACCAAGCTCGATACCGACCTCACTGCGAAAGATCTTCAGGAAGTGATTGTCGAGTACAAGAAAGTCGTCAAGAAGCATGCCAAGCGCGACTTCCCGCAGGATCCGCGGGAACAACTGGTACTCGCCCGTGACGCCGTATTTCGTTCCTGGCAAAATGATCGCGCTAAGCACTATCGCCGCATGAACAATATCGACGACATGCTGGGCACGGCGGTCAACGTTCAGGCCATGGTGTTCGGGAACCTTGGGGACACGAGCGGATCGGGCGTGGGCTTTACGCGGAATCCCGCGATTGGCACGAAGGAATTCTATGGTGAATTCCTGATGAACGCGCAGGGGGAAGATGTGGTCTCCGGCGTTCGCACTCCGGTCCCAATTCTAAAACTGCATGAGATTCTGCCGGAAGCGTACAACCAGCTGCGCGAGATCACCACTCGGCTGGAACAGCACTACAAGGACGTGCAGGACTTCGAGTTCACCGTACAAGACGGCAAGCTGTACATGCTGCAAACGCGCAACGGCAAGCGCACAGGTCTGGCCGCAGTTCGGATCGCGATTCAGATGGTCGATGAGGGTTTGATTACCAAAGAGGAAGCGATCTTCCGGGTTGATCCGAATCAGCTTTATGACTTCCTCGTTCCGCGTCTGGATGAGAAGAGCACGAAGGTTGAAGTTCTCGCAACCGGACTGCCGGCATCTCCCGGAGCAGCTGTGGGACAGATTGTGTTCACCGCCGACGAAGCGGTGAGGATGGCTGGGCACGAAACCGAGAAGAAGCCCGTGATCCTTGTGCGCGCTGAAACCACGCCGGAAGATATCCACGGCATGGAAGTCGCGAAGGGCATTCTCACTTCTCGCGGAGGCATGACCAGTCACGCTGCAGTCGTCACGCGCGGCATGGGTAAGTGCTGCGTGGCGGGCGCAGGTGACATTGACGTCAACGAAAAGACCCGCGAAATGAAGGTGAAGGGCCAGACCTTCAAAGAGGGCGACTGGATCTCGCTCGACGGCACCACCGGTCGCGTAATCAAAGGAAAGCTCAACACACTCGATCCATCTCCCGATGATCCGGAGCTGCAGAAGTTCATGAACTGGGCCGATCCGTATCGCAAGATGAAGGTTCGGGCGAATGCCGATATTCCGCGCGATGCGATTCAGGCACGGACATTTGGAGCCGAGGGAATTGGACTGTGCCGGACCGAGCACATGTTCTTCGGTGAGAAGAAAATTGGGCACATGCGAGCGATGATTCTCGCGGACAACGAGAAGGACCGGCGCGCAGCGCTGAAAAAGCTTCTGCCCCTGCAACGCGAGGATTTTGCCGGGGTATTCAAGGCGATGGATGGGCTACCGGTGACGATCCGCACGCTGGATCCGCCGCTGCACGAGTTCCTTCCACGCCGGGAAGAGTTGATGGTCGACATCGCGCTTCTGTCGTCTTATAGCGCGAAGCAGAAGAAAGAGCTCCTTGCGAAATACAAGGACTACGAGCGTTAAGGGAGCCGGTGACTTGAAGAAGGCGCTGCCCACTCTCCTTGCCCGCGTCGAGCAGTTGCACGAGTTCAACCCCATGCTCGGACATCGCGGCTGTCGTCTTGGCATCACGTATCCGGAGATCACTGAAATGCAAGCACGGGCCATTTTCGAAGCGGCCGTGGACTGCACGAAGAAGGGAATCAAAGTACTACCAGAAGTGATGATTCCCCTAGTCGCAACGGTGAAGGAGATGGCGAACCAGGGTGCCATCGTACGTCGCGTTGCCGAAGAAGTGTTCAAAGAAAAGGGAATGAAAGTCGACTACATGGTCGGGACGATGATCGAGTTGCCGCGTGCTGCGCTCGTAGCAGACGAGATCGCCAAGGAAGCGGAATTCTTCTCGTTTGGTACCAACGATCTGACGCAGACCACGTTCGGCTTCTCTCGAGATGACGTCAACAAAGTGCTTCCGACGTATCTGGCCGAAGGCATCTTAAAGCAGGATCCGTTCGCCGCGCTCGATCAGGAAGGCGTTGGACAATTGGTCAAGATGGCGACCGAGCGTGGACGCAAGACGCGTTCGAACCTCAAAGTCGGAATCTGCGGAGAGCACGGTGGCGAGCCGTCATCGGTGGAATTCTGCTATCGAACAGGACTGAACTACGTTTCGTGCTCACCGTTCCGTGTCTTGACGGCTCGGTTGGCGGCGGCGCAAGCAGCTGCAACCGAGACTCTGAAAGTGGAGGGCGGAAGGACGAAGTAGGTTCAAACGCTTAGAAGAAGAAATTTATGCGGCTTGGGCGAATATAGGAAACGCTCAAGCCGCATTTCTTTTGGAGAGAGTCGGCTTGATCTCCTGGCAGATCATCGGTTTCAGGCGTGGTTCAGGAAACTTGCGTTGGGCGTGATCGGCGGATGGGTGCTCAACCCGAGACGGACGTCCTTCGCGGACCAGACGCTCGTAAGCCTCCGGCCATTCCGCGATCTCATCGTCCTTCGCGGGCCAGTGCGTATACGCAGCCTCATCGCACCAGTGAAACAGACGAGGCATGACCTGCGCATGAGCTCCGGAACCGCGGAAGGACTTCATCGCGCGTTCATCGTCCCATGCGGTTAGGGTCCAAAAAGTGCGACGCCGATCAACCAACAAACGACCGCCGCGAAAGCCATTGGCATTCGCCACCTGACGATTCGAACGGAACGTTTGCCGTAAGAATGCCGGCAGAAACCAGAGGCTGCGAACTCGGAGGCGCGTTACTGAAACCAGCATGCGTTTGTGGACAACTTGAACCGTTGACGTAAGGGAGAAAGATTAATATCGTCACTGCACTTTTTGCAGTCGCGCGATCAACTTCTGCGCGAGATTTTCTTCCGATTCCGACCACAGGAGCCGACCACTTGCCCGCGTATTCTTCTCCGCCTTCATAGTGAACTCGACCAGCTTGGCAACATTGTCTCGGACTTTGTTCTGGGTCTCTTCCGTGAGTTCCACATTTTCTTGCAGGAAAGGCGAATCGAGACCAAAGTCAATTTGGATGTGACCTGTTTCTTGACTGGTTCCGTCCTCGAACTCTTCTCCCTGAACAATAAACTTTACCTGGCTAGGTATCAGCTTCCACTGACCTTGGTCGTCGGGACTCCATAGATCCCAATAAGCCTCAAGGACGAATGCGAAGTCATCGTGAATCAGGTCTGCGGCGATGACCATGGATTCTTCTGGTGTGATGCCGGGGGAGAATCGACGTTCCAGGATGGTGGGTTCACTCCATGAAACGGGCTGCGCAGCCACATACGTGATGCCGGGACGAATCTCCGAAAAAGGAAATTGCTGAAGCACTGCCAACGCGTGAGGCAGCATCGCCGGACCGTTAAAGTCTGGAAACCACAGGCTCAAATTAAGAGAATCTGGCATAAGAGTGAGACGAATCGCAGCCTTAACTATTGTAATAGGGCAAGTTCGACTGAATCGAGTGCGATCTCATCGATCTGCTTGTCAGTCTGCCGGCAGAGCCGTAGTGGACTCCTCGGTATCCAAGAAGCCATCCCCGTCAAGGGGTTCTGGAGTGCCCGGAGGAGGAATCGGAATCGTTGCCTTCAATTGGGTGCCATCCAGGTTGGATTCGATTTCGAGAAAGCCCCCCAGTTCCTTTAGCCGTTCCCGAATTCCCGCTAAACCTACACCCACATTGCCAGTCTTCCAAAATCGATCGAGAACTTCTCGCGGAACTCCCATCCCGAAATCCTTGACGATCAGAACGACTCGCGTGCCTTCGGCAAAGACGCGGACTTCCACCGCACGGCTCCCCGAGTGTCGGTGAACATTCGTCAAAGCCTCTTGCATGATGCGAAACAGGGCTGTTTCCGTGCGGCGCGGCAGCCGATGGACATGATCCGGAAGACAAAGTAGTGTTGCGATCCCGCTGCGCCGGCCAAAACCCTCGACGTACCATTTCGCGGCCGACGCAAAGCCCGCCTCGTCCAGCAAAGGGGGATGCAATAAGTGCGAGAGAGTTCGAGTGTCGGAAATCGAACGGTCCACAAGCGTACGAGCGTCCCGGAGGTGCGAGCAATCCAATTTAGTTTCTTGGGCCAGCATGTCGAGGCTTATCTTGGCAGCTGTTAGATCCTGGCCAAGGCTGTCGTGAAGCTCACGCGCGAGTCGACGCCGCTCCTCGTCCTGGACTCGAAGCAGCTTTACCGAAAGCCGGCGCAGAGCCGCAGTCCGCTGCTCCACAAGCGACTCGAGTGCATCGTGGGCGCGCTGCAAAGCGAGCTCGGCCATCTCGCGCTCGCGTAAGTGGTCGCGCACCTCATACTGACGGCGCCGTGCCAGCAATGCACTTCGGACTGCGCTTATTAATGTCACCGGGCGCAAAGGGCGTTCCAGGAGCGTGACGTTGCCCAGTGGTGCGCGGGATCGCACAGCAGACTCGGTAGAGGCCGTGCTCATACCGCTTCCAGTGAGGACGAGAATCGGAAAATCAGACCAACGGGGCTGGGTCGACAGCTTTTGCGCTAAAGCCCCAATGGCGTCCTGCTGAAGAACCTCTTCGGTGATGATCGCAGCTGCAGCGTCTTCGTTGAGAGCCACGCCGAATTCCTGAAGTCCCGAGAATGATCGGATCGCCACAGATGACTGGCGCAGAACCCTTTCAATCAGGGCTCCGTCTTTGCCAAAAGGAGCGAAGACTAAGACCGGCAGATCGCTTGCGCTGACCTCAGTCATTCAAAGGGCCTTTCCCGATCAATGGAGCGAGTGAAGTCGGACTCCCAGAGAGAATGCCCTGGAAATCAGATAATGGAGCCCCCACTCGTATGGTTTCTGGACCAAGACGAAGTTCGCGGATTGACCGCTCGTGCCCGCCACTTCGTTTCTTCATCATCGAAATGGCTTGGCGCACTTCTCCATGCGCCTCGAAATATCGGAGAACGAGGATGTTGTCGGCGAGGTAGCTCACGTCGATCGGCGTCTGCATCGCGCTTCCCACGAGCCCCATCTGCGCAAGCACCATGAGCGTCACGACTCCGCAGTTGTTTAAATAGGTCAAAAGCTCGTGAAGATGAAGCGCGAGATACTGTTCGCCGGGCATGGCCTGCAGAAAGCCATTCAAGCTGTCGATGAGCACTGCTCGAACTCCATCCTTTTCGACGGATCGCCGGACCAAATTAACGAATTCGCCGGGAGACACCTCAGCTGGATCCAAATGTTCAATTCGGACTTTTCCGGACTCAATCAGCGGAGCCAAGTCCATGCCCAAGCCCTTGGCACGGTTCATCAGAGTGCCAACAGTTTCCTCAAAAATGAATGCGACCACACTCTCGTTGCGTTCCGCTGCCGTGGTTAGCCAGCGGAGGGCGATCGTCGTTTTGCCGCAGCCGGCCGGTCCGATCAGAAGCGTGCTGGTGCCGCGATCAAGTCCACCTCCAGCCAGAGCATCAAGTTCCCTAATGCCACTGTGCGCGGCGCTTTTGTCTTCCTGAGGGCCATCGTATTCAGCAGCTACGAGGCGCGGGAAGACGACGACGCCACCGCTGCGAATAATGTAGTCGTGATAGCCTTCGCGGAATGCGCATCCGCGCAATTTTGTGACTTCAATCCGGCGCATGGTTTTCCCATATTCGCGCGGAACTCGGCTCATCGAAATTACGCCGTGAACAATGCTGTGCAATTCAAGGTCGGCGTACCGACTGCTGCGGTCATCCAGCAACATCACGGTGCAGTTTTCCGGCGCGTACTCCTTCAGAGAAAGAACCTGGCGGCGGTAACGGAGAGGGTCCTTGGCAAGCATGCGGACTTCGGAGAGCGCATCGATTACCAGCCGGGTGGGGCGCCGACGATCGACTTCCGCCATGATGGTCTGTACACGATCGTTGAGCTCGACCTCTGCAGGGTGAAATACGGTGTATTGCCCCTCGGGCTTAAGGTCCTGCTCACTGGGACGGACTTCGAAGACCGCAGAATCGTCGATGTCCAAGCCGTGGACTTTCGCTACGGTGATTAATTCATTCCGGGACTCGGAGAGGGTAACGTACAAAACTCGTTCGCCTTTCTTGAGTCCCTCGTTTACAAACTGCAGGGCCAATGTGGTCTTTCCAGTACCGGGTTCTCCCTCGACAAGATAAAAGTGACCGATCGGCAGACCGCCCCCAAGAACGTCGTCGAGGCCTGCACAGCCGGAACTACACCGAGTGATTGTCGGAGCCGCTTGTTGATCAAGCATGTGTTTGCGAGTTTTCGAATCCTTTCTTAAACGGTCGTACATGAAACTCTCGTCTGCGACCGCCGGAGGCAATTAAAAAGTTCGAGAAGCACATCCATTTTTTGGAAAACGCATCTTTTGGTAAATACATTGTTTTCTGTAGCTAAGGGGGATTTCAGCACTCTTTTTAAAGGGTGACAAACACTTTGACTTCGAGGGGAAAAGACTGGAGGATCGAACAGGGAGACATCAGAAATTAAAACGGTGAGGACTCGCGATCCAATCCGCGCTCAGCTTTGACAGTGCCCCACACGGCTGTTACCATCGATGATTCGCCGAAGAGTTCGCGCGTCTTCCTGTCTCACGTCGTCCCCGTCGTCTAGCCTGGCCTAGGACATCGCCCTTTCACGGCGGTAACACGGGTTCAAATCCCGTCGGGGACGCCAACAATAGTTCGGCCACTAAACCGTCAATCATTATCCTGCAAACTCTGCATCACCAAGGTGTTGTGCGGTTCAAAATATTGCGAGATCCAAGTGGGCTTACCAAGGCCGAGCCTGTATCTTCCCGCCTTGCGGGCGACAACGGCGCAAATTAGTCTCGCCTATGGTAAAACACGTGCGACTTCTGGCCAACGATTCTTGAGTTATCTGCCCCCCTCGCGGAAATCCAGAATCGGCTCGCGTCCCTCCTGTTTTGATCTGCGAGACAAATGGCCATCGCTTCTGAATTTAGGTGGTCAAGGGGTGTGCTTTGAACTTCTATCTTAGCCCTTATCCTCTCAAATCTTTTGTGCGACGCCGGTGCGGGTTTCTCGCATGGTATGGAGCGCTGGCGGTGGCACTATGGGTGCCTGCTGCTGCACAGACTAGAGCGGCGACTGCGATCACACTCGCTACGACAGCTGCGGGGAAAACCGTTACGACGGTGACCTCGCTTTCCAAAAAATCAAAAGCCCCACCCTGTCGCATACGCCGCGACAAGGGTGGGGCACTCTCTTGACTTGAGCTTAAGGAGCGGCCGTGGTCCATTTGTGGACGAGATTGTAGGCATTGACTGTGCCGATGCCCGTTGCAAAATCCCATCCGGTGGTGGTGCCGTACGCAGGTTTGTACGACGAATCGGACGTCGAAAGAACGCCCTCTGCGCCGGAAGGAATGTAGCAATTCACGGTTCCGTGGCAGTTCACGTCCATGTCGCCGAGTGTTACGTCGTAGAACACGCAATCACTGTTGGCGCCATTGCCCAGAGTCGAGTTGCAGCTGGACTTGCCGGATTTACCGTATTCGTTGTTAGCAAGCGCGTAATAAACCACGTTCGGGTTGCCTTGGCGGCCTCCGACCTTTTGGTTTACGAGCGCTTGCATTCCTGCGAGAATCGGCGAGGAGAACGAGGTCCCGCCGCCGCCGGACCAGTCCACCGGCGCGCCTGAGCAGGATCCTCCGCCGGTCGTATCGCAGAACACATAGAAGTGTCCCCAGACTCCGTTGGCCGCAAACAGCGAGACGTCCGGAACATCGCGAACGCCATCTTTTGGATTTCCAACGAGTTTTTGCCATGAAGGTTTAGCGTAGCCCTTGCAGGTTCCACCGACGACGCCATAGGTCGAAGGTGAGCCCGTTGCGCATTCGCTGGGACCACCGCCGCCGCCGATAGTGTTAAGGAAATTTGCGCCGGTCGCACTATTGCAGAATCCGTCGGCACCGTACGGGGTCGAGTATCCTTCAATCGTGCTGATCAACACGCTGGCGCACGAATCGTTCCAGGGAATCTCAGGAACGTAGGAAAGAGCCGACTCGAAAGTCGGACTGTTGGTGGCACTCCAGTATGTGCTGTTCTCGCCGAGGAAGCTATCGCCGAAATCGGTACCGCCCACCGAGACGTTGTACGGAGTCTCGCCCCATCCCGTGACATTAATCCCATGGAACGCTGATTCGTACGGGCGATCGCACTCTGCGGCAGCTGCGTCACCAGCGGACACGAACACGGAGACGCCTTCTGAAACGGCTTGCTGGAATGCTGAATTGAAGGAGGCCTTTAAGGCTGCCTGCGTGCCGGCCTCACAGGTTCCGTAGCTCATGCTCACGATCGACGGCGGAGCGGATTTCCCGTTCAGCAGGTTCTGGACGGCGATTAATCCTCCAAACGTTGTGGTGTCGGCACAGGACGCGAGCTCGATCGTCGCGTTCGGAGCCGCAGCGCTGGCCCATTGCACGTCGAGCGAGGCTTCATCGCTGTCTCCGTTCAGCCCGGGATCGATGCAGTTGTGGGACTTGGCGGTCTCCGGATGTACCTGGGTGAACTTTCCGTTGGTAAAGCTGGTGAGTCCGAAAGTCTGGCGGAAGGTGTTCCAGTCGGACGAGCTGGCGTCGGCGTCTTCAACGACGACGACGGTCTGCCCCTTGCCGCTGGTGCCTTCAGCGAAGAGAGGATTCAGATTGTAGATGGTCGCGAGATCGCCCGGCACGACGGCGTAATAGGTGATTCCATTGATCGGAACGGTGTAGAGCGATCTCGATTTGTACATTTTGTGCGGCTTGAAATCGTTGAGCGAAGTGACACCGATGATAGCCGGAGCAAGGGCCGCGGGAATTTGCGGGTCATGCATGTTTGAGATGTGACTTTCGCCATTCACCTGGAGCCGATGAATCTCGGTCTGGAAAGCCTCGCGCACCATACCCGCAGTGCCCGAGAAATCGATCAGCACGCCGCTCGCATAGCGGACGTTGACAGTGAAGCCGTGGCCTTGCAGCCAGCGAATGATCGTGTCGGAGTCAGACTTGGCCAATCCGTAGCGATCTCCGAACTGCTCGGCAGTCAACCACTGGTGGTAGGTGGCGGAGCCTGGCGTTTGCAGGTCTTGGATGTAGCTCTCGAGTGCGGCTTCTTGTTCGGCGGGACGGCGCAGAAGGAGGTGGAGGTGCTGCATCGCGAAGCCGTCGGGAACACGGCCCAGGTCGTTTTTCGCAACTGCATCGGGGTGCGTGTTGCCAACTAGCGTAACGCGGCTGGATTCGTTGATCGCCGAAGTGATCAGCGGGCGAGCGTGTTGCACCTCGCCGAAAGCAAAATTGAGGTTGACGCAAACAGCCAGGGCAATGGCTGCGAACCGTAGAGACAAAGCAAATCTCATTTAAAATCTCCTTAATTTTCGAAGCGTTTTGATATCTGGGCCCGCTCGCGGAAATGCCAGAGGTACGGGGACGCCCCAAATCCCGCTACTGGCAGCCGTCAAGAGCGGTTGACGGCATCGGTAAGTAAGCCATTAAATCTGGGACGGGTCAACAGAAAAGCGCGCTAAAATGCACCCGCTGGAGACTATCGGCCTAGGGAAGAAAGTACTGAATTGTCACAGTTGTGCCACGCACCTTACCGGTAGTAAACCAGTTTTATTTGCCCCCACTTGTGTAAATGCTTGGCTTCAACAGTTTACTTTCGGTTTGCCCGTCACACCTGCGATCAGCGACAAGTGCCATCGACTTCAGCTTTTATGGCTCAATTACAGTTGAAAGATGAACGGGAGGTGCGGCCTGAAATCTACATGCTCGTTTCGCCGCTTGTTGTCGAATTCGATTTCGAGGAGAGATGTTGTTCCCATTCGTGCTGAGAGAACCCCACTCTTAATTACTCTCTGTGCCACAGGTGACCGAAGCGGCACAGGAGAGGTCAGAGTTAAGCCAGTGATCTCACGAACACCAATGGGATGCTCGATAAACCACTGTTCGCGCTGAGTTCGGCGCATAAAGCTCAAATAAACCCACATCGGCTCCTCAATCCCCGCTTCGCCAACATACATCAAAAGCGGATCTGACAAATACGCCGGCCGATACTCCCATGCCGGAAAATGCGGTCCTGTGTCTTCAGGATCGGAAGGCCGCAGGCAAATTCCGAAAGGAGAGGCGTTGTGTTCCCGACCAGACCATCTTTCCCAAAGCAAGGTGCGCTTAGTACTTTCGCTTCGCGCTTCTCTTTCGTCGCTGACCCAAAACAACTCAATCATGGCATTGGCAAAGGAAAAACGGCGACAAGCCGTACCTTGCCCTGGGTGCTGATTTGGTGGTGCCTCATGAAAGCCAAGCTGGACAAGTCTTTCGGCCTCAGGAGCGCCGGGAGCGGTACAGACGAACAGATGGTCCAACTCGATCCCCATACGAGCAAGTCTATCTCAACCTTAACTGCCATTTTTAAGCGCGCCCGGACGAGACGTTCTGGCAGTGCGCCAAAGAAGTGAGTTGCAGCATGCGCTGTACAGAACTAGAATTCGCGCTGTAAATCGACCATACAATTTTGTTGTCAAGGGAGAGGCAATATGAAAGCGAGAACTATTTTATTGACACTGATCCTGTGTCTTCTGGCAGGAGCAGTGTGCTTCGCCAGCGATATACAAATGGGCACTTGGAAGCTGAACGAGGCGCAATCGAAAATCGCAGCTGGAACACCCAAAAACAGTACGGTCGTCTATGAGGCTGCGGGTGACAACGTAAAAGTCACGATTGATGGCAACGCGGCGGACGGGACGGCTACGCATAGTGAGTGGACGGGTAAGTTCGACGGTAAAGACTATCCCTCTACCGGGAATCCGAACGAAGACATGCGCTCAGTCAAACAAATTGACGACCACACGCTTCACGTCACGTCAAAAAAGGGCGGTAAGGTTGTTCTTACGGCACACGTTGTGGTTTCGGCCGATGGCAAGACCCGAACGGTCACAACCACGGGCACCGATGCGCAGGGTAAGAAATATAAGAGCACTGCGGTGTACGACAAACAGTAGAAGGATCATCTCCTGGAATGCTGCCATCGCAGTAATGTCCTTTCGCTCGGTTCTGAACGAGAGGGCATTTGTGCACTCATCTTCCGACTGGAGTGACTTGGACAACTTCCTGACGCGTGCTGGGTTGTAAACGTTGCGGCGATGATTGTGTGCTCCGGGGAGGCGAGTTTGGCGAAGCGCTCACCTGAGTTCTTGATATGTTTTCTGATCGTAGGGCCGTGCCTTGTGCTCTGGGGATGTGGGACCAGCGGCTCCCGGTTTTGCGGCCTCGCCTGTGGTTCCTCCACCCAGCCCAACCCCTTTCTTTATGCGACAACTACGTCCAGTCAGATCGAGAGCTTTTCGATTGCGTCCACTGGGGCGCTGACCCCGCTTGCCTCCAGCACAGGACCGGCAGATTCGCAGAGTACTGCGGACGAGTTTGGGCTTCTCCTGTTTGCTGACAGTTCTTCGAACGAAGTTGTAGTTCAATCGGTGAACTTCGGGACGGGAGCCTTGACGCCAGCTCCCGGCTCGCCAATCCCTTTAGGTTCTACCTCGAGTGGTCCCAACAGCATCATCGCCGGTCCATTCGGGCAAAACTTGTACGCGAGCGAACCGAACGGAACAATTGTCGGCTATAGCAATCCCGGGACCGCGATGATGACCGTTCTGCCCGGATCGCCGTACGCGGCAGGCTTTGCTCCGACACAAATGGCCGTTGCTCAGCTGACAAGTTCGGGATCGTCGGCAGCCTCGCTCTATGCCTCCGATTCGGGCGACCCGAACGGGGGGATTCTCGCGTTTGCGGTTGCCTCGGATGGATCGCTTTCCCCGATCGCCGGCTCGCCCTTCGCTACCACCCCGAATGCTGCGCCGTCGTATCTTCTAAGCACCTCGAACAGCGGCGGCGACCAGTTCTTGTTCGTCTCTTTGTCGAACGCCGGCCAGATTGCGGGATTTAGCATCGATAATGCGACCGGGGCACTGGCTCCGATTCCAGGATCTCCATTTACTGCCGGCAAAGGTCCGGGCATGCTGATCAGTGGTATTGCCAACGAACTGATCGTCATCAACACCGGCGATCACACAGTGGAGGCGTTCAATATCTCGGCCGATTGGAGTGCTCACGCCGAATGGATCGCCTGTCGCAGTGGGTACTTCCAACGCCGGCATCGCCCTCCAGTTGGAGGGGACACAACCGTCCAGCCCGTTGTTCGCGGCTGATACAGCCGCCAGCAGTATTGACATCGTGAACGTCGATAACAGCAGCGGCGCCATCAGCGCCGGCGAAACGGTTGCGGCTTCCAGCCCACCGCTGCAGTTGGCGATATATGACCAGTTTCCGCTTCCGTAGAAGCGCGACCATGACTCGACTCGCGTTCCACTAATTCAAATTCAGGCTAAAAAGTTAAGCGGAGGGAGCGGCGGGAGGGTCTGAGAGTTGGACCATTAGTTTGCCATTGTTGGAACCGTCGAATAGTTTGTTGATCGCAGCTGGTGCAGACTCGAGTCCGCGGACGACATCAACCCGATACTTTAGCTGGCCTGAGCTGTGCCACTGAGTGAAGTTACTCACCATTTCCTTTAATTTCGAAGAGTAGTCAGTTGCGAGGAAACCTTGAATCTTGAGGCGCTTGCTGATTACCAGCGCAAAGTTGGAGGGTCCCGGAACGGGTGCCGTAGCGTTGTACTGCGAGATCAGGCCGCAAAGCACCACGCGACCAAAGGTGTTCATGAGGTAGAGCGCGCTTTCTAAGATTTCTCCACCGACGTTCTCGAAATAGATATCCACTCCGTTCGCACACGCAGCCTTCAGCTGTTTCTTGTAGTTATCGTCTTTGTAGTTCAAAGTAGCGTCGAAAGCGAGTTCCTCTCGAAGCCAATTGCACTTCTCGTCGGTTCCGGCGATGCCGACTACACGAAGTCCCTTGATTTTGCCGATCTGGCCGACGAGTGATCCGACCGAACCCGCAGCGCCGGAAATGAGGAGAGTTTCGCCGGCCTTGGGCTGTCCCACTTCCAAAAGTCCGGAGTAGGCGGTTAACCCAGCCAGTCCAAATAGTCCAAGGTAAGCCGAGAATGGAAGTTCGCTCACCGGCAACTTCGTCACAGCTTCACCATTGGAAAGCAAATACTCTTGCCAGCCGAACATCCCCTGGACTCGGTCACCGACGGCAAATTTTGGATGATTTGATTTCTCCACTATTCCCACAGCCAACCCGCGCATGATTTCGCCAATCTGCACGGGCGGAACGTAGGACGGACGGTCAATCAGCCACCCCCGCATCGCTGGATCGAGAGAGAGATATACGCTGCGAATCAGAAACTGGGCGTCCTCAGGCACTGGCATGGGTTGGGACACAAGCTCGAAGTTGTCAGCTCTAATCAGCCCGGTGGGCCGCGATTTGAGCCGCCATTGGCGGTTTACCGGGGTAGCAGCAGCCATAGCGGAGAACGAGTCCTTGTCAGACCGTGTAGCGTCCAGCGGCCAGAAGTCGGCCGGCAATATCCCGCCGCAGTGTAACTCCATTGAGCGGATCGTAGTTGGCAAAGCTCCTTAGAGTTGCCATATTCTCCCTCTGGGTGGTGTCAGCCGAGCAGGCGCCGATGATATTTCGCGCCGAGACTTCCACTCGGTCCAAGCCTTCGCGCAGAAACACAGCACACATGTCAACAGCATTCGTCCCTGCGCCTGAGGCTGCGAGTTTGCGGCTTCTAAGCAAGGTCGACTCCATCGCGAAAACTTCCATGACGATGTCGGAAATATTCATCACGGTCTCCTGCTGTTTCTCCAACTCAGCCCCGTATTTTTGATATGCAATTCCGATCATGAACAATGCAATCTTTTTCGCGCTGCGCACAAGCCGAGCTTCTTCATCAGAACTCGCAGAGCCGGTTGTCTCCTTCACGGTCTCGTTCAGCACCGCTTGAACCGCCGGGATGAGCGCTAATTGCCCGCGGGCGGCGCGTTTCAGCAGCATTCCCGATATGAGGAGGCGGTTGATTTCGTTGGTGCCCTCGAAGATCCGGTTGATTCGCGAATCGCGGTAAGCCCGTTCCACCGCATAATCTTGATGGTAGCCATAGCCGCCGTGGATTTGCACGCCTTCATCGACAACGTAATCCAGCATCTCGGAGGCATACACCTTAATCATCGAGCACTCCGCGGCGTACTCTTCAACGGCTTTGAGCTCGGTCTCTGAATCCGCGTGCTTGTCGTGCGCGGAGTGCGCCAATTGGCTCTCAATGAGTCCCACCACACGCCACACCATGGATTCCACAGCGAACGTGCGAATCGCCATCTCCGCTAGCTTGTGCTGGATGGCGCCGAACTCGGCGATCGCCGATCCGAAAGCTTTGCGTTCTTTGGCGTATTTCAAGCAGATGGCAAGCACGTTCTTCGCTCCACCCACTGCGCCAGGACCAAGTTTCAACCGGCCGATGTTCAGGATATTAAAAGCGATGATATGCCCGCGCCCAATTTCGCCAAGCACGTTTTCGACAGGAATCCGGACGTTGTCAAAATACACCGCCGTGGTCGAGCTGCCCTTGATGCCCATCTTGTGTTCTTCAGCGCCGCTGGTCACGCCGGGGAAGCTGCGCTCCACCAGGAACGCCGTGAACTTCTCGCCGCCTACTTTAGCGAATACGGTAAAGAGGTCCGCCGCGCCTCCGTTGGTGATCCACATCTTCTGTCCGTTGAGGATGTAGTATTTGCCGTCTGCGCTGAGATCAGCCCGGGTACGCACGGCGAGAGCATCGGAGCCGGCCAGCGGTTCCGTTAACGCGTAAGCCGCCAACAGCTCAACTTTCGCCAGTTTGGGAAGATATCTCCGCTTCTGTTCTTCGTTGCCAAAGAAAAGAACGGGCAGCGTACCAATGCCGGTATGGGAGGAGTGCCAGGACCCGTAAGAGGCGTCCCGGGCCAGATGCTCACCCGCGATCATTACAGACGGCAGGTCCATTTCCATGCCCCCGAATTTCTCAGGGATCGGTATCGCGGCGAGTCCCAATTCGGCTGCTTTGCGAAGCACGCTTAGTGCGACCCCCGGAGTCTGCTGGCGGATCGCCTCGAGATGAGGTTCCACGTCATTTGTCCAGAATTGGTCGACCGTGCGGGCTATCGCAAGGTGTTCTTCGTTCAAATCTTCGGCCGTGAAAATCTCGCTGGGCGAGCGATCCTCAATGAGGAACGCGCCGCC
This sequence comes from uncultured Acidobacteriota bacterium, assembly GCA_963787685.1. Classification (GTDB taxonomy): domain Bacteria; phylum Acidobacteriota; class Terriglobia; order Terriglobales; family Acidobacteriaceae; genus Sulfotelmatobacter. The sequence continues at coordinate 5,678 of CAWBED010000005.1, read as the reverse complement.
TTTAACTTGAAGAGGAGTTGCCGCGGCAGTTGTCATCATCTTCCCCCGGTCGAACGATCGCGATGCCACACGCGCAAATCTGTGACGCAATGCTGATATTCCAATCTTGCGAAGTCAGAATCTCGCAAGCCAGCCGATTCACGTGTGGATCCTGATCGAGAAAACCGCATTCACAAATTGTGTTAGTCTATATCAGATATGAGTAACTAACGTCAATATGGAATACAAACATCGAACACCAGTGGAGCCGGACTGGCCGTTGGAGCGCGATTTGTGAGAACAGCCGATCGAAGGCCCATTGGTAGAATCGATCCGGGGTCTTGAGCACCAAACCGGTAGCACGTCCCGCAACCTTGAGAAGGAGAATATACGACTATGGCCCGTGTTGAAGTCGCCACCCGGCAAAGAAGTCGAAATCACAGGAACTCGGTGAAGCGAAATGCACCACCGCCGATCCACGAGATCCCAGGGCTTCGGGAACGCAAAAAGGCGCGACTTCGCCAGCAAATTATCGAGACAGCCATCCGATTGTTCCGCAAACAGGGCTATGAGAAAACTCGCATCGATGACATCGTCAAAATTCTCGAGATCAGCCAGCCGACTTTCTTCCGTTATTTCCCGAGCAAGGATGCTGTTTTAAGGGATGTAGGTAAGCGTGGCTTCGAGTGCATAGCGGAGCGCCTCAAATCAGAACTTTCCACCAAGGCTGACACCGCCGAGCGCTTACATCGCCTGTATCACGCCATGGCGCTCGAAGCGGAAGCCGACCGACCTCTATGGAAAGCGGTCGTGCTGTCGGGTGCAATGGATCCGGTGCGTTCTCCTGAGGTGCGCGGAGTCGAGGGAGTTGCGATCAGCCGGCTGCGGGAAATTCTGGCACAGGGTCAGGAACGTGGTGAAATCACGAGCGCGTTCCCGGTCGTGCATCTTGCCGAGTTTATGGAGGCGCTCTACCACACGGTGGTCCGTCAGTGGACCGTCGACCTCACAGGACCTCATAAACTGACCGAGCGCGTTGACAGCGCCGTTGAATTTTTCTTGCGCGGCGTTAAACCGTGATTGGTGTCCCGGATCCCCGTCTGCTTTTCCGAGATTCCCCGAGGCGAAACTCAATGAAAGCTGCGATCTTGCGCGAATTCAAACAGCGGCTCTCGATCGAGGAAATCGAAAGGCCTCATCCAGAGGCGGATGAAGTTTTGATCCAGGTGGAAGCCTGCGGTGCCTGCCATTCCGACCTGCACGTAGCTGATGGAGATTGGACACAGCTGGCGGGAATCGTGAAGAGACCGCTGATTCTCGGCCACGAAATTGCCGGTCGCGTGGTTGAGAAAGGCCCAGCAGTGCACGATTTGCAAATCGGCGATCGCGTAGGCGTGCCCTGGATTCACTGGAGCTGCGATGAGTGCGAATTTTGCCGGGAAGGAAACGAAAACTTGTGCAGCCGGCAGAAGATCACAGGTGTCACCGTGGATGGTGGCTATGCGGAATTTGTGAAGGCGCCGGCAAGTCACGCGCTGAAGATTCCAGATGGTCTTTCTGCGCTCGAAGCAGCCCCGCTTTTTTGTGCCGGACTCACAGTTTATCGCGCCCTGAAGGGCGCCGGGATTGTGCCCGGTCAGCGCCTAGCTGTTTTCGGCATAGGTGGACTGGGGCACCTTGCGTTGCAGTTCGGACGGGCTTTTGGCGCAGAGGTGACCGCGGTCGACATTTCGCCAGAGAAGCTGGAACTCGCCCGAACTTTTGGTGCAGCTGACGCTCTCAATTCCGCCACGACTGATGTGGTTAAGCAGTTGCGCCGCAAAGGTGGAGCACATGTGTCACTTGTCACCTCCGCCGCAAAGGCAGCTTATGACACAGCCTTTTCCTGCCTCCGGCCATCCGGTACTCTGCTCGTCGTGGGCTTGCCCGCTGAAAACATTTGTTTCCCGCCGATTCTGATGGCAGCACGAGAAGTCCGGATCCATGCATCAACGGTCGGTACTCGGCAGGACCTGCGGGAAGTACTCGCCATGGCTGCCGCTGGGAAGATACGCTGCCATGTGGTTGAGCGGCCGCTCGCTGAAGCCAACGAGGCGCTGGATCTGTTACGCAAAGGCCAAGTCTCCGGCCGGATCGTCCTGACTCCTCAGTGAAGCGGACTGGCCTAAGGCGAAATGCGAACGCACAAGGTTTGAGTTCCATCCCACGCAACGACGCTATTCCCCAACGACCTTACTAGTGCTCCCCATTGAACACGCAGCGCGCAGAATATGCGCGCCATACTTGCGTCGTGAATGTCGCCGTTTCCTTCTTGACGTTAGCGACTATTATGTGATACTCACTCTCACAATCTGCGGTTTCGTTGGACACGATTTGAATTTTTGATCGATGCGAAACAGGCAGATGGACCAGCATTGACGGTTTTTTGGGGATTGTCGCGGCACCGGGCGGGCTTTAGGGAGTTGGTCAGCGTTGGGGAATACGCCGGACCAACGCGGCGATGTGCAGATACTTCCGTAAGGAGAATCCTATGAAGTCCCTTGCATGTACGTTTGTGTGCTTGCTGTTGGCGGTCAATGTGGCCCGGGCACAGGGCGTCGGCTCGTCGGGAGATATTGCCGGAACTGTAACCGACTCCGCAGGGGCAGTTTTGCCCAAGGTTACCGTCAGTGTGGTTGACACGCAGACTGGCGGGAAGCGCACGGCCGTGACCGATGGCGCGGGTCAGTACCGGGTAGCCGGACTCTCCCCATCGACGTACGAAGTGAGTGCCGCGCTATCGGGTTTTGCCACCGACCTTCGCAAAAATGTCCCCGTCGCCGTGGGGCAGACGGTGATTTCGGACTTCCGCATGAAACCTTCGCAGGTGGCGACAGTGATCGAGGTGACGAGCGAGCCGCCGGTGGTGGAAACCGAAAGAGGAAGTCAGGCTGACAGAATCAACCAGGAGTACATCGCCGACCTACCCATTGATCGCCGCGATTACCTTACCTTTACGCTGCTTGCACCCGGCGTTTCCGATTCCTCCAGGCTGGCGGGTGACCAGGATTTTCGGGTCAAACAGACACCGCAAAGCGGTCTGTCGTTCTATGGAAGCAATGGCAGAGGAAATAACATTACTGTCGACGGGGGTGAGACCGGAGACGACGCTGGTGGCGTCCGTTTGACGGTGAGTCAGGACGCGGTGCAGGAGTTTCAGATTAACCGCAGCAACTATTCGGCTGACCTGGGATCAGCCACAGGAGCTTCCATCAACATTGTGACCAAGTCTGCTGCGAACAATGTGCATGGCACGATCTACGGCTTCTTCCGCAATGACGCCATGGACGCCCAGAACCCATTTTCGTTCAGCCAAGCGTTGCCAGTGGGTGCGACGTTCAATCCCGCCGGCCCAGATTCCGTAGGTTCGCCGATCAAGGACACCCTGAGCCGGCAACAATTCGGCGGTGCGATGGGCTTCCCCATTAAGAAAGATAAGACATTCGTGTTCCTGGCTTTTGAGGGGTTGCGGCAGAATGCGCAGAACGCAGTTCCTATCCTGACGAATACGGATGTTTTTCGTCCCTCGACGTCTCAGAACACAGTGATCGCGGGGTTGACGGGAGGGAATGTGGTGCCTTGCCTGAGCGGCCCCGTGGGAGCGGCTGTTGCCGCACAACTGGGCTTGCCGGCCCCGAGTCCAACGACGAACTTGCCTGCGGCGGCATGTGCGCAAATCCTGACCGGCGCTCTCACAGTGAACCCGGCGGCCAACCCCGTGGACGCCTATCTTGTGAATCAGTTCGAGACCGATGGAGGGATCTTCCCTTATGACTCGCACCAATACCTGGCGTCGGGCCGACTGGACCACCGCATCAACACGAGCAACCAGCTTTCTCTCACGTACAGGTATGGACATGACTTGGAGGAATCTCCCGACGTGCAATCTCTGACCGCCTTTTCGGCGGGCAGCTCAATTCACAACTATGACAATAATTTCCAGGGCGCCTGGTATCACCAATTCAGTCCGAGCACAGAGAATGAGGCCCGCGCGCAATGGGATTACAACAGCTTTCGAGTGATTCCCAACGCACCAGGGGAGGTGGGACTCCAGATTCCCGGTTTTATCAATAATCTGGGAACGAACATTTTCCTTCCCAATCTCACGATCCTGCGCCGATACGAGTTCGCCGACAATTTCACCGTGATCCGCGGCCATCACACGTTAAGGTTCGGTGGTTCGGAAATACTTCGCGGCAATCACACCGAGTCGCACACGTTTTTCCCCGGACGCTTTGTCTTTGGATCGCTCCCTGGGGATCTGCTGACTCCGCTGCTTCCTAGTTTGACTTCTTTGCAATCGGCATCGTTCGGGCTTCCCGAGGTCTATCAGCAGGGCTTTGGCAATCCGACCTACCCTTATTACACCCGACCGTTGACTTCGGTGTATGGGCAGGACTCGTGGACGATTACCCCAAGTTTCACGCTTAACTACGGCCTGCGCTACGAACTGGATTCTCAATTCGCTCCATTGACCACTTATAAGAAGGATTTTGCACCGCGGGTTTCTTTCGCGTGGGATCCTTTGAAAGACCACAAGACGGTGATCCGAGGTGGGTACGGAATCTTCTACGGGCCGGTCGATGCTCAGATTCCCGACGTGGACTTGAGCCTGGGTGTAGTGAACAAAAACAAATCTGCAGTCGAAAACAGCACGCCAGCCGGGCAGGTAGCAAACTTGACAGCGGTCTGCGGGTTCTCGCAGTTCGGTCAACCGATCATCCCCGGTAGCGGCTCCAGCCCGTGCAACCGGGAAATTTCTATTTATGTAGATCCGATCGGTGGAGTTCCAGCTTTAGGGTTGGCAGGAGCACCGACTATTTTCGCGGGGTTGTTTGCGCAAGGATCGATTCAGTGCACGACACCCGCTCCCGGAAATGCCGCATGTATCACTCCTGCTGCGGTGGCTCCGTTTGGCATCGACGTTACGAACAGCGGTCCCGTCGGTCCACTGCAAGTGGTTTTCGTGAATCAACCGGGCTATCGGCCGCCGATCGCGCAACAGGCTTCATTCGGAATTGAACGTGAGATCGCACCGGGATTCTCCATCTCAGTCAGCGGTATCTATTCTCATACGCAGAGACTGCCGGTCGCGATCGATACGAATCTGCTGCCAGCGCCGTTCACCACGCTGCCTCTCGCCAATGGCCGGATTGTTTCCTATCGCAACTGGAACACGACGGCGGCGGGAGCTGACCCGCTGGGAGGCACTGAGCCCGGCGGCTTGCCTTGCGACAACCCAGCGATTCAGTGTTTTGTGAATCCGCTGGTTGTCCAGAATAACGCGTACAGCTCAGAGGGGTACGCCCTCTACGAGGGCGGTATCCTGGAGATCAAAAAGCGCTTCCGCAGTCACTTCACGCTCTTTGGGAATTACACCTACAGTAAAGCCTTCGACACATCGACGGATTTCAATAGCGACTACGGGCCGCAGGATCCGACGAATATCAACCTCGACCGCAGTCTCTCCGAATTTGATGAGCGGCACAAGGTGGTGATCGCGGGCGTATTCGATAGTCCCTGGAAACAAGCCGTACTGTCGGGGTTCCAGCTGTCTCCAATTTTCAGTTACCACAGCGGACATCCTTTCAATCTGCTCGCCGGAGGAGAAGTCAACGGCGACAATCACACGACGAATGAACGGCCCATCGGGGCGCCGC
>CAWBED010000004.1:0-355674 GCA_963787685.1 uncultured Acidobacteriota bacterium | reverse complement strand
GCTATATCCGGCGTACAAAGCGGCACAGCGCGATCCCATTGATGCGCTGGCTTACGAGTAGGGTTTGTTGCTCTGCCAGCAAACTCTTCCGTCGCATTGTCACTTTGTCATCCTGAGGCGCCGGTTTTTGGGCGCTGAAGGATCTGTGAACTTGCCGACAGCATCAGAAAAGTAGGGAAGTGCACAGATCCTACGGCTCGCATGAAGCGCGATCCTCAGGATGACGTGGGCTGGAATGGCTGTCGGCGCTTCTTGCTGTCAGTGCTTCTTCTTGGTGGTCGGTTTGGGTTTCAACGTCTTGGCGTACTCGTAGCTCGAGGCAAGATACTTCTTCAGTTCTTTCGTGTTTTCGAGCAGCTCATCTGGGACGGCCACATACTCCTTCATTACCGTTCCATAAGCTTCAAAGAGCTTCGTCTGATATTTCTTCAGGAATTTCTCGCGCTCGGTTTCCGGAAGTCGAATGGCCAGCTTCTGCTGATGAAGAAGTGTGAACATGTTTCCGTTGAGCGACGTGTAAGGATTGGCGTCGCCCTTGCGCTCGATGGCGGGAATGGTGGCGATCAGTGCTTCATAAAGAGCAGTGCGGTCATTAGTAGCGCTTTTCTTTTTGGAAGGCATAACGCTCTCCGGACTCGACGGACTGAGCGGGTAACAGGCCCCGCTATCCGTCGCAAACACGCGGACTGTAAACGCTAGGCCCCCAAATATTGCACGTGAACGTAAGTGCCCAGTCTCACGTTGTACGCGAGATACCATCCGTCATGATCGGGATCTTCGTAGATCACGACGTCATCGCCGCCCCAATTCCAGTCGCTGCAGTAGCCAACGTCAAACGATGCCACGCTGAAGTAGAAGCCGCCGAACCAGAAGCGTCCAGGGCCGCCTCCGGCTAAATGCCACACGTGTCCGCGGCCAAAACCGCCCGTGAAATGGCCGTGTTCCCAAGGGTGGTCGAGATGGAAACGGGCATCATCGCGTCCAGCATCGTGACCGACCCAAGTGCCGTTGTGATGGACGTGAGGAGCTTCGGGATGACCCGGTTCGTCGTGCAAACCTGGTGCTGGATGTGCGGGCCCATGACTCGGTGCAGGGCCATGTTTAGGAACAAATCCGCCACCGACCGCATGTCCGCCGCCATGCTGCGCCCAGAGCGGGATGCAGAGGATGAGGGAGAGAGCAAAAATCTTAGGGATTAACCTCATGACATCACCTCCGTCGCATAACTTACCATCGGGTCTTGAGGATTAACACGTCGTTGACAATTATTTGCAGACTACGCTATCTTAAAGACTTTGGTGGTCGTGTGGTTGCCCGCCTGATGGTCCTGGCGTCCTCGTCAGGGGAATCAACGAGCGGTCTTCTTTCGCAGCTTTTTCAATCTGGGAGAGTTTCATGTCTACGTATTTCCCCAAAGAGGGGGAAATTGTGCGCAAGTGGTACGTCGTGGATGCAGACGGGCAGACGCTCGGGCGCCTGGCTTCACAGGTGGCGCGCATCCTTATGGGCAAAGAGAACCCGCAATATACGCCATTTCTGGATACCGGCGATCACGTAATCGTGATCAACGCCGAGAAGATTCGCACCACCGGAGTGAAGGCGGAGCAGAAGCAGTATCACCATTACACGGGATATCCGGGTGGACTGCGGACCGAGGATTACAACAAGCGCATCATTCGCAAGCCGGAAGCGATTATCGAAGCGGCCGTGAAGCGCATGCTCCCGAAGAACAAGCTGGCGGCGCACATGCTTTCGAAGCTGAATGTGTACAAAGGCGACAAGCATCCGCACCAGGCGCAGAAGCCGCAGGATTTGAAGTTGGAAGTACGCGAATACAAGCCGCGGAAGGTCGCGGTTTCGTAAGAGCAGCTACGAGCCTAGAGCTACGAGCGCGCGAAATTCATATTTGAAAGGTTAAGGGTTGGGGGCAGGTGTTCGGGCAGATTGCTCGGAACTCACAGCTCATGGCTCAAAGCTAAAAATGGCAGAGTTAGTTCAATACTACGGAACGGGACGCCGCAAGACGGCGATTGCCCGCGTTTATTTGCGTCCAGGGAACGGCGATTTCAAGGTGAACGGGCGCGCGTTTGAAGAGTATTTCGTGACTCCGGCACAGCGTTCGGCGGCGAAGGCCCCGCTGGCTTCGTCGGATACCGGCGCTTCGTTCAACGTCATCGCCAGCGTGCTGGGCGGCGGCGTTCGTGGCCAGGCTGATGCCGTGAAACTGGGCATCGCTCGCGCATTGATGCAGTTCAATGCCGAGTTGCGCAAGAAGCTGAAGGCTGAGGGATACGTCAGCCGCGACTCGCGTGGCAAAGAGCGCAAGAAGTACGGGCAGAAAGGCGCTCGCAAGCGCTTCCAGTTCTCGAAGAGATAGTACTCAGTGCCGGGTACTCAGTACTCAGGTCGACGAGCGCTATCGCGAGTCCTGCGAGCAGACTGAGATTCCTGGCTTCGCTCGGAATGAGAAAGCTTTTGGTTTTGGCTGATAGCTAAAAGCTAGAGGCTAATAGCTTGTTTTAGGTGTTCAATTCTTCCCGAGCCTCGCGGCGCGGGGACGGGAATGGCAATCGGGCAGGACAGGTTTCAACGTTTCAGAGTTTCAAGGTTTCAGAAATCCTTGAAACGTTGCAACCTTGAAACATTGAAACCTCGATCTCCCGATGCAGACTAAATAGGAGGTTGTTTGGCTACCATCACCATGAAGGAGTTGCTCGAAGCGGGCGTTCACTTCGGGCATCAGACGAAGCGCTGGAATCCCAGGATGAAGGAATACATCTTCGGAGAGCGCAACGGGATTTACATCATCGATTTGCAGAAAACGCTGAAGATGTTCAAAGAGGCGTCGAAGTTCGTCCAGGATCTGGCGGCTGACGGCAAAATTGTGCTGTTCGTGGGAACTAAGCGCCAGGCGCAGGACGCCATCGCCGAAGAGGCGACCAAGTGCGGCGGCTTCTACATCAACCAGCGCTGGCTGGGCGGACTGCTCACCAACTGGGTCACCGTTCAGAAGTCGGTGAAGCGCCTGAAGGAGCTCGACGAGATGGCCACGGATGGCCGCTACGAGCTGCTGCCCAAGAAGGAAGTTATCAAGCTCGAGCGCGAGCGCAAACATCTGCAGGCCAACCTGGCCGGCATCAAGAATATGAACCGCCTGCCCGACGCGATCTTCGTGATCGATTCGAATAAAGAGCAGATTGCGGTTCGGGAAGCCCGTAAGCTGGGCATCCCTGTGGTCGCGGTCGTCGATACCAACTGCGATCCGAGCGAAGTGGATTATGTGATCCCCGGCAACGATGATGCGCTGCGGGCGATCCGGCTGTTCACCTCGAAGATTTCGGAATCGATTGCCGAGGGTGCGCAGTTGATGACCGACAAGCAGGTAGCCGATATGCAGGCTGCTTCGGATGCCGCGCAAGCTGCGGCCGACGCGGCAGGCGAGTATGTGCCCGAGGCTGCGGCGGTGGATGCTTCCGAAGACATCAGCATGGAAGAAGTGCTGGGTCCGGGAACGCACAAGAAGCCGGTGGCCAACGAAGAGGCCGAACTGCCGAAGGTGGAGAGTCAAACCGTTTAGTGGTCAGTGGCTGGCAGTTAGTGGTCAGTGACAAACCGGGCTTGAGATCAGACCCGCGCGGGTCATTGCTTAGAGAGTCCCGGCGCGGGTCGTTCTATATAGTGTCGAGTTTCAGGTTTCCAGTTTCGAGTGGCCTGAATGACGACAGCGTAATTCCTATCCACTCGAAACTAGAAACGCGAAACTGGAAACTTTATGAGTACTACTATGGCGAATATTTCAGCGGGACAAGTGAAGGAACTCCGAGAGAAGACCGGAGCTCCGATGATGGATTGCAAGCAGGCCCTGACCGAAGCCAAAGGTGATATGGAGCAGGCGGTCGTGATTCTGCGGAAAAAGGGCGTTTCGGTGGCAGCGAAGAAGGCAACGCGCGTGACGAGCGAAGGGGCTGTGGGAAGCTACATCCACGCCGGCGGCAAGATCGGTGTGCTCGTCGAAGTGAATTGCGAGAGCGACTTTGTAGCCCGTACGGACGACTTCAAAGAGCTGTTGCACGACATCTCGATGCACATCGCGGCCAGCGATCCGAAGTACGTTCGCAAGGAAGATGTCACGGCTGCGGACTTCGCCCGCGAGAAAGACATTTTTCTCGCGCAGGCGATTGCCAGCGGCAAGCCGGCAAACATTGCCGAGAAGATGGTGAACGGCAAGATGGAGAAGTTCTACGAAGAAGTCTGCTTGCTCGAGCAGCCTTTCATCAAGGACCAGACCATCTCGATCGGACAACTGATTGCATCGAAGATCGGCAAGCTCGGCGAGAATATTGCTGTGCGCCGGTTTGCGCGCTTCAAGGTGGGCGACGCGGGCGAGACCATCGCCATCACCAAGCCTACAGAGACAAAAAGCGAGTAATTGAAGGGCGCCCTTCGGGGCGCCTTTTTTATGCCGGCGTAGCGGGAAAGAGCCGAGATTCTTCCGCTGCATTACACTGACCACTAGCCACTAACCACTGACCATGACGACTCCTGCCTTCAAACGCGTTCTGCTCAAAATATCCGGCGAGGCTTTGGCGGCGAACCAGGGCTTTGGCGTTGAGGTCAAGCGCATTCACGAGATCGCAGCCGAACTCAAAGACGTCCACAAGCTGGGCGTACAGCTGGCGATCGTCGTTGGCGGGGGCAATTTCTTCCGCGGTGTCGCCGAGCAGGCCAAGGACATGGACCGCGTCTCCGCCGATCAGATGGGTATGTTAGCCACAGTCATCAACGCGCTAGCGTTGCAGGATGCGCTCGAAAAGCAGGGCGTGTATACGCGCGTACAGACGGCGATTGAAATGAATCAGGTGGCCGAGCCATTCATCCGGCGCCGGGCGATTCGCCATCTGGAAAAAGGCCGCGTCGTGATCTTCGCTGGTGGCACCGGGAATCCGTATTTCTCAACCGACACCGCAGCCTCGCTCCGCGCCATGGAGATCAAGGCCGACGCCATCCTGAAAGCGACGAAGGTCGATGGCATCTACGACGCCGATCCCATGAAGGTCGATGGCGCAAGGAAGTTCAACCAGATTACCTACATGGACGTGCTGAAACTCGGTCTGAAAGTGATGGACTCGACGGCAATCAGCCTGTGCAAGGACAACAATCTCCCAATCATCGTGTTTAGCTTGAATCAGCATGGGAATATTCGGCGAGTCCTGCTGGGCGAGAAAATCGGATCGATGGTGTGCGCTTAGGAAAAGTGAAGAAGCAATAACCACGAAGGGCACGAAGGTTCACGAAGAGGACTTGATTTACTTCGTGTTCCTTCGTGTCCTTCGTGGTTTACGGTTTTGGATGTGCTCGTGCGGGTTTATAATTCGACGTTTTGGTTGTGCAGGACGGAGCGGAACTTATGGCGATCATGGCATCAATCGCGGGGCTGAAAGAGACATACGGGCAACTGAAGACGCGCATGGAAAAAGCGGTCGAGGATTTTCGCAAGGCGATGGCTGCCACGCGGACCGGGCGCGCCTCGGTCCACATGCTCGACGGAGTGAGCGTCGACTATTACGGATCGCAAATGCCGCTGAATCAGATTGCCCAGGTCCACGCTCCGGAGCCGCAATTGATCACCGTGCAGCCGTTTGATCCGTCGTCTCTCGCCGCGATCGAGAAGGCGATCCGCTCGGGCGAACTCGGCTTGAATCCCATGAACGACGGCAAGTTGATCCGAGTGCCTGTGCCGCCGCTGACGCAAGAGCGCCGGCAGGAGATGGTCAAGCACCTGAACAAGGCGCTCGAAGAGCACCGCACCGCGATCCGCAACATCCGCCGCGACGGGAATGACGCCATCAAGAAGGCGCTCAAGGACAAGAAAATTACCGAGGACGAAGAGAAAAAATCTCTCGACGAAATTCAGAAGCTCACCGACGACGAAATCAAAAAGATGGAAGAAATGAGCAAGGCCAAGGAAAAAGAAGTGCTGGAACTGAAGTAGTTCTGAACCGTCCCGCAGCCACCAGTCTCGAAAGTCAAAATTCCTGTTTCCTCTCCTACGCGGGAATTTGCCGGGACTCGGTTTAGCTCGAAAAGTCCCTCGCAACTTCACTCACCGAAGTACATGTACCAGCCTGATTTCCCCTGGCCGTGATGGGAAGTCCCATCCATTCAATCAGATAGAGGCGCGTGCCAGTTCCCGTAACCTTTACGCCGGTTACGCGACATTCCTCGCAGGCCTGTGTTTCCATTGGCGTGAAGAAACTCGCGGCTCCCTCCGGACTTACTTCACATTCAAAATTTTTCACTTTTGGAGTCTGCCATGAAGAAATTTCTAGCGTTCGGAGTGCTGCTCGCGCTCACGATGATCGGGTTGGGATGCGGATCGTCAAAGTCTTCAACGTCGCTTTCGCAGAACACGTCGGGCAATGTTTTTGTGACCGGAGAGGATGCGCCGCTGGCGTCCGTCGTAAGTTTCAACGTCACGCTGAATTCGGTCACGCTCAATGGAAACGGAACCACCGCAACCGTGCTTTCGACTCCGACCACTGTCGACTTCGCCCGCCTGCTCGGTTTGCGTTCGCCGCTGGGCTTCAATTCAGTGGCTGCGGGAACGTACACCAGCGCGACGATCGTGCTGGCGAGCCCCGTGATTTCCTACGTCGATATGACGCAGACTCCTCCGGCGCTGAACACCATCAATGGAACCTTCCCGAACAACCAGAATCCCTATAGCGTCACGGTGAACTTTCCTTCGCCGATGGTGGTGACGGGCAACGGGCTCGCCGGCTTGAAGATGGAAATGGATATCCGGCAGTCTCTCGCGGTTGACAGCAACGGACAGGTTACTGGTGCGGTGAATCCTGTCATCTACGTGAAGGCGACCAAGGCCAGCGATCCGGACGGTCAAGTTAGCGATCTCATGGGCGGACTGGTTTCCGTCAACGCTTCGGGCAATTCGTTCGTCCTTCAAGGCCCCTATGGACGTCAGCTGACGATCGACGTGAACAGCTCCACGCAGTTCAACAGCGGATGGAACATCAACGATCTCGCGGCACCGGCTTTCGTTGCGGTGCAAGGTTACTTCCAGGCTGACGGCAGCTTGATGGCCGGCGCCGTCGAAGTGATCACCACGGCGCACTCGTTCGTCTCGGGTCGCGTGCTGGCGGAAACGACGAACGGGTCTGGCCAGGTCCAGACCATTACGATGTGGGTTGGCGAGACCGGTGCGGATATGGTGAGCGACGTGGACACCATCCAGACGATCGATGTCAGCGCGGTTAGCACGTACGACATCTGCTTCATGAACAACATGTTGACCAATGCGGTCTTCAACGACACGACGGTCGTGGTTGGGCAGCGGATCTTCATCGGTGGCAGCTTTGCCGGCAACGTCTTGACACCGCAGATGATCTCGTTGCGCCTCCAGGGCGTGTACGGCACGTTCGTTCCGGGCAGTGTCACCGTGAGCGGTGGCAACGCCGGTTCATTCGAGCTTTCTAACAACGGACTGGTTGGTTATTCGGCGGGCGGGCCGGTTACGGTGAACACTTTCTCCGGAACTGCCTTCTTCAACCTGACCGGACTGAACCAACTCCAGACCACGACCACCGCGATTCCGCTGGTCGCGCGGGGCCTGTTGCTGAAGGATCCGGTCAGCGGCAATCCGGAAATGTATGTGGGTTGGGTTGCAACTCCGCCCAGCAACTAAGCGAAGCGTAGTTACACAATCGGCGGACGGTCTTCGGGCCGTCCGCTTTTTCTTGCCTGAAAAGTTTTTATGTGGGGACAGCCGCCCTCGGCTGTTCCGTCGAGCGAAGCTCGATGGGTTTCATCCGATAAGACAGCACAGGGCGAGCGGCCCGGGACAGCCGGGGGCGGCTGTCCCCACATGACTTCAACAGCTTTACTAAGTTCAGGCTTCGCCGCTGTTTGTTCCCCTATAATTGTGGTTCATGAAGACTGTGGTTCATGCCGTCTGTCCGCACGATTGCCCCGATGCTTGCGGGGTGCTGATCACTGTGCAGGACGGGCGGGCTACGAAGATTCAGGGGGATCCGGAGCATCCGGTGACCCGCGGATTTCTGTGCGCGAAGGTGGCGAAGTATCTGGACCGCGTGTATTCGCCCGACCGGGTGCTCTATCCGATGCGGCGGATCGCTCCTAAAGGACCTGCGGCTGGTCGGCCCAGTCATTCCGTAGAGAAACGGAGTTTCGGCTCCCGACCAGATCGAAGAGCCGGTCCCACACAGCAGCATCTGGCAGCGAATTTCCTGGGACGAAGCGTTCGACGAGATTACTTCGCGCTTCCGGGCGATCAGCGCCGAGTTCGGCAGCGAAGCCATTTTGCCGTACTCCTTCGGCGGAACGTTGGGGGCTCTGAACAGTGCTTCGATGGACCGGAGATTTTTCCATCGCCTTGGCGCTTCGCAACTGGAGCGCGCGATTTGCTCCGCGGCGGGAGAGGCCGGGCTCGAATCAGTCTACGGCGTAAAGCTGGGCACGGAGCCCGAACAGTTCCGGCATTCGAAGTACATCATCGCCTGGGCCTCGAACATTCACGCGAACAACGTGCACTTGTGGCCCTTCATTGTGGAAGCGCAGCGCAAGGGCGCGAAGCTGGTGGTCATCGATCCTTACCGCACGCGCACCGCGGAATGCGCGGACTGGTATTTGCCGATCAATCCCGGGACTGATGCGGCGCTGGCCTTGGGCATAATGCACGTCATCATCGGCGAAAATCTGCACGACGCGGATTATGTTTCGAAGTACACGCTCGGCTTCGAACAGCTGCGCGAAAAAGTGAAGTCATATCCGCCGGAGCGCGTGGCGCAGTGGACCGGGATCGCCGCCGACGATATTCGGAAGCTGGCTCGCGAGTATGCGACCGTCAGGCCGTCAGTGATCCGGCTGAATTATGGCGTGCAGCGCTCGGAAGGTGGCGGCACGGCCACGCGCACGATCGCAATGCTGCCCTGCGTGATTGGCTCGTGGAAAGAACTTGGAGGTGGGCTGCAACTCTCCACCAGCGGAGCGGCGCAGTTCAACACGGTGGCGCTGAAGCGTCCCGACCTGATGCAGACCGCGCTCGGGCGCGAGGCGCGCACAATCAACATGGTTGAGCTAGGACGAGTGCTGAACACTGTAAACGATCCTCCGGTGAAAGCCCTATTTGTCTACGGCTCGAATCCAGCGGCGGTTTGTCCGCGGCACGATGAAGTCGTACGTGGCCTGCTGCGCCCCGATCTTTTCACCGTCGTTCACGAACAATTCTTCACCGACACGACCGACTATGCCGACATCGTGCTGCCGGCGACGACTTTCTTCGAACATAAAGACCTACAGAAGGCGTACGGTCACTACTACGTGCAGGTATCAAATCAAGCCATCGAGCCGCTAGGCGAGTGCCGGTCGAATGTGGAAGTTTTCCGCGCGCTTGCCGAGCGAATGGGATTTGAGGACGAGTGTTTCCGCGAGTCGGTGGACGAGATGATTGATCTGGCTCTGGAATCGAAAGATCCGTGGCTCGAAGGAATCACTCGCGATCGCCTGGAGCGGAGAGAGGTGCGGCTGAACTTCAGCGCCAAGGGATCAGGGCCCGGTGGTGAGACTGCGACGGAGCTGCGCTCCGTCGGACAGTCGGGGGCGGCTGTCCCCACAAAATCACATCCAGCTCCGTTCCTTCCTTTCGCAGAAGGGAACTTCCGCACGCCTTCGGGCAAAGCGGAGCTTTACTGCGAAGCGTTGAGAGCGCAAGGGCTCGATCCGGTGGCCGAGTTCAAACCACCTTCCGAGTCGCGGCATGGAAAGAAGGAAAATTCGCTGCCGCTTGAACTGCTGGCTCGAAAAGCCGACAACTTCCTCAACTCGACATTTTCCAACGTTCCTTCGGTACAGGACATGGAAGAACCGGGTTTACTCGAAATCTCCGAGCCCGATGCGCAGGCCCGCGGAATCTCCAATGGAGATCGAGTGCGAGTTTTCAATCACCGAGGGGATATACTGCTGAAGGCTCGCGTGGACGGTCGAGTTCAACCCGGTGTGGTTTCGGCGACATTGAACTGGGCCAAGATGACGCCGGGCTTTCAAAGTATCAACAGCCTTACCTCAGAAAAACTTGCCGACATGGGCAACTCGGCCACGTTTTATTCCGTCTTGGTTGAGGTAGAGTTATCACAGCCGAAAATCAGTAACCAGTGATCAGTGGCCAGGAACCGTCCGGCGAGCTGCCTGCCAGAAGTTGATTTTCGGAAGCAACCGAGGGATTCGAATCTGAGAGTTGCCGTTTTGGACGCTTTCCCTTGTACTACCGTATAATTGCAGTTTTCTTACATCCCAGAGGCTGAGGTCGTAGCGATTCCTTTTCGCTTTCATTCGGAGAACCTTGTTGTGCCCAAGGGCGCCTGCGTTCCCGGAGGCGCGTTGGTGCCATCTCGTTCATTTCAACGGTTTTGGCGGACAATTGGCCGGCGTGCTTGCGGATTCGGCACGGTCCTCGCCCTGTTGCTGGTGGTAGCTGCGAGCTCGGCTTGGGGGCAGAACGACGTCATCTCCGAGATCGATGTGACGGGCAACCGCCGCATCCCCGCTGACACCATCCGCGCTCGTATTTTCACCAAAGCGGGAGATGTTTACGACGCCGCCGCCCTGGAACGCGACTTCAACTCGCTGTGGAACACTGGTTACTTCGAAGACATCAAGTTTTCGCGCGAACAGACTCCTAAGGGCTGGCGCATCATCGTTCAAGTCAAAGAAAAGCCCACCATTCGCGAAATTAACTACATCGGCACCAGTTCGGTTTCCAACAGCGACATCCTCGATCGCTTTAAGCAGGACAAGGTCGGCCTTGTGGTCGAGAGCCAGTACGATCCCACCCGCATCAAGAAAGCCGAAGTCTCGATCAAGGGCCTGCTCTCCGAGCATGGACGGCAATTCGCGACGATTCGTACTGAAGTCCGCCAGATTCCTCCGGCTGCCGTCGGGATCACCTTCGTCGTCAAAGAAGGACCGAAGGTTAAAGTCGGCAAGATCAAGTTCGAAGGCAACAAGGCCATCAAGAGCCGTGTTCTACGGGCCGCGATGAAGAATCTGCGCCCGATCGGCATTCCGCACTCGATCTTCCTCGAAAACATCTTCTCCCGAACATACGACGCCACCAAGCTCGAAGAAGATACCGAGCGCGTCCGCGCCGAGTACCAGAACCGCGGATATTTCAAAGCTGGCGTCAGCGATCCGAAGACCGAGATCCACGACACTGGACACAAAGGCTTCCACATCCCGCTACTGCAGTCGGGGCCCGGCAAGGCCGTCGATCTGACGATGCCAATCGAAGAAGGCGACCAGTACCGCCTCGGCAAAATCACTTTCAAGAACAACAAGGCGATCTCCAACGTCGCCGCCTTGCGCTCCCTCTTCCCGCTCAAAGATGGAGATATCTTCAGCCGCGAGAAGATCGCGAAAGGCCTGGAGAATCTCCGAAAAGCCTACGGCGAATACGGCTACATCAACTTCACTGGCGTGCCTTCGACAACCTTCGATGACGAAAAGAAGCTGGCCAACCTGGAAATCGACATCGACGAAGGCAAGCAGTTCTATGTGCGCCGCATTGAGTTTCAGGGCAACACGACGACGCGTGACAAGGTCATCCGCCGCGAACTGGCGCTAGAAGAAGGTGGAGTCTACAACTCGCGTCTCTGGGAACTCAGCCTGCTGCGTTTGAATCAGCTTTCATATTTCGATCAGCTCAAACCGGACGATCCCAACGTTACCGACAAGAAACTCGACGAAAAGAACGGGCAAGTTGATCTGACCTTGAAGGTCCACGAAAAAGGTAAGAACAGTATCGGATTGAATGGCGGCGTCAGCGGCTTGGAAGGCGCGTTCATCGGATTGAACTACGCCACCAACAACTTCCTGGGACGCGGCGAAACGCTGCAGATGCAAGTCAGCCTGGGAAATCTGGCGCGCAGCGTGATGTTCGGCTTCACGCAGCCTTACATGTTCGACCGGCCGTTGCAGTTTGGTTTTACGGTCTTCGGCAACAAAGTAAGCTACGACCAGGCTCGTCAGCTCTCCATCTTCAGCGGACAGAACCTGAATCTACCCAGCGCGATTCTGCAGAACCTGCAGAACTACTCGCAGTCGAGCGTGGGTTTCACGACTTCGTTGAGCTACCCGCTGCGTCGCTCGTTCAAGCGTCTGGGTATTACATATTCGCTGGATCGGTCGACACTGCTTCCTCTCAGCACCGCGTCGAAGACTTTGTTCGACTTCATCGCGTTCCGTGGAATTTCGGGACCGAACGCGGTGAACGGGATCATCACCAGCAAGATTTTCCCCAACTTCTCGTTCAACACTCTGGACAGCGGCATCTCCCCGCATCGCGGCCATCAGATGACGGTGGGCGCCGAATTTGCCGGCATTGGCGGAACCGTCCGTTCGATCCGTCCAATCATTCAGTACAAGCAATTCATTCCTGTGCAGAATCGTCGCAACGCGATCGGCTTTAACGTGAGTGCGTCGTACATCAGCGGTTATGCGGGCCTGGTGGCTCCGCCGTTCCAGCGCTTCTACATGGGCGGCGAGAACGACATTCGCGGCTTCGACATCCGATCGGTCTCGCCCGTTGCTTTCCTGCCGAGCGCGAATCAGATTACCCTGACCAATCCCGACGGAACGGCGGTACTGAAAAACCCGGCGAACCCGCACCAGGGAAACTGGACCGTTCCCATTCCGGTTGACCAGATCGTTTTCCCCGGCGGCGATCTTAGTGTTTGGACAAACCTCGAGTATCGCATCACGATCGCGGGGCCGGTCGCCGTGGCTCCGTTCATCGATACCGGCATCGATCCGATCCTGCGGCCCTCTCAGTTGCAGATCGCGACTGTCCAGTACGATCAGGTCATCAGCACGCCATTTGGTTGCGCGGCGCTCGATTCCGGATACAACTGCGTGGGTGGCAAAACGTTGAGCCCGAGGCCGCCGCAGAACCTGCAGGTGCTCAGTTCCACCAACTGGCAGCCGCGCATGTCCACCGGCATCGAGTTGCAAATGTTCTTACCGGTCGTGAATGCTCCGTTCCGAATTTATTGGGCCTACAACCCGTTGCGCCTCGACGAACAAGCAACACCACCGATCCCGATCACGCGCGGCATGTTCCCCGCGGGAGCTGCGGGAGACTATACGTACCATCTCGCGGTCAACTCCTTCGCTCCCAGCTTCCTGTTGAGAGAGCCGCGCAAGACGTTCCGCTTCACGGTAGCGACGACGTTCTAAGCAGCGTCGAATCGGATCAGGCAACTCGGAGCGGATTTTCCTGTGTTACGGCGTGTCGTTTCGTAGTGAAAGATATTGATTTTGCCGTAATTGGGCACGGCCAAGTTGTTTGACGCACGGAGATGAGGGTCACTATAATGTTAGCGATCCACGCCATCGAGTGAGACTAAGGAGTGGACGGCACGCCCCGCATGCCCGGCGTGTGATGCTGGCGATCTAGGCGCCTTTTCCGATGGCGGCCGCTACCGCAGCGGAAACCTCTTTCAGTGCGGCCCAGCGTTGACTGAAGAAGCGATCTGAGAGCGAAGATTCGAAGTCATTCCCGGAACCATGTTCCAAGGAGTTCAACCGATCCAATGAAAAGCAAGTTTGTGCGTATCCTTCTGGCTGTTGCGGCGACGTTCACGTTCTCCGCACTGGCCCAAACCGGCAGCGCTGCCACCCCGTCGACTTCGGGACCCGGAGCAGCAACTTCGGCGCCTGCCACCTCGGTTCCCAGCACGGGCACGAAGGTTGGAACCATCAACATTCAAGATGCGATTTTCGCCAGCAACGAAGGCCGTCGCGACGGCGAGGCTCTGCAGAAAAAGTTCGAGCCCAAGCAGGCGGAATTGAAGAGCCAGAACGACGAACTCGAAGCGATGAAGAAGCAGCTCAGCACGCAGCAGGACAAGCTGAACGAAGAGGCTCTGGCTAACCTGAAAAAGCAGATCGAGAGCAAGCAGAAGGTTTTCGATCGCGCCGTCCAGGATGCCCAAGAAGATTACGGCAACCAGAACCAGGAAATCGCCGGCCGCATTCTGCAGAAGATGGCTCCGCTCATCGTGAAATATTCGCAGGACAACGGGTTTGGCATCATCGTCGATACCTCGAAACCCTGGCCGCAGAGCAATGTGCTGTGGTGGGGCGAAGCAGTCGATATCACCAAGGCGGTCATCGAGGCCTATAACGTGCAGTCGGGCGTTCCGGCTCCGGCAGCGCCTGCAGGTGGTGCGGCGAAGCCAACCGCTCCCAGAGCTCCGGGCGCGACTACTACACCGAAGCCAACGACTCCTCCTTCGAAGTAGTGAAGGCCGACACCTCGCGTGTCGGGAAAGTTCCAGCAGGCCGCGTGAAAGCGCGGCCTTTTTTTCTTTTGCGCGCGGCGCTGAGTCGAGCCTTCATGGTGTCCAAAACAGCAAGCAAATTTTCACGCTGGAGGACACCATGTTTGCCGATAGCCTGCTCGATACTTCATGGGCCCAACGCGGTCGCCGCAGCTGGACGACCCTCACATCCTTCGGACTGCAAGCCGTCGCAATCGGTCTGCTGCTGATGATTCCCATCTTGCAAACCGTGGGACTGCCGCTGGCGCGCACCGTTTCTACACCGATCAGCATGGGACGACCGAGCACGGTGCCACCCCATCCGACGGAGCACTTTCGGAGTTCCTCCGTTCAGATTGTTCCATACGACGGTCG
Source organism: uncultured Acidobacteriota bacterium (assembly GCA_963787685.1). Lineage (GTDB taxonomy): Bacteria > Acidobacteriota > Terriglobia > Terriglobales > Acidobacteriaceae > Sulfotelmatobacter. Next base: position 340,948 of record CAWBED010000004.1, on the reverse strand, counting down.
GCTTCGGTTCCCCGGACACATTCCGGACAAGATTCTGCGAGGCGACGATTCGACAACTTCGCAACCGTCCATGGACGATGTGATTGGCACTGCTGGCAATTCCGTCGACTCAAGAGTCGGCCTGCCTATTTCAATTAGTGGAACGCGTCCCGTCATGCCGACGCCCGCCCCAGCCCCTATGACTCATATCTTGCGGATCTCCTCCATGCTGCAGGGAAGTTTGATCCGCCGCGTGGAGCCTGCATACCCGATCATGGCCAAAACGGCGCACATCCAGGGCCCGGTTGTTTTGGCGGCAGTGATCAGCAAGACGGGAGCGATTGAAAACCTGCGGTTACTTTCTGGGCATCCGCTGCTGGTCCCGTCAGCGATTCAGGCCGTCAGCCAGTGGCGTTACAAGCCGTACATTCTCAACAACGAGGCCGTCGAGGTGGAGACCCAGATTACGGTGAACTTCGTGTTGTCGGCAAATTGAAGCCGGTCGCATTCCAGGCTTGTCATCCTGAGGCGGGCGCAGTTTGCCCGCCGAAGGACCTATGCAACTTGGCACCATTTCGGGCCGCCACTTGCACACGCTCGATAGCCGGCGCGTGAGATTCGGATAGGAGTAGCCCCGGCGTAACGTGGGCGCCAAGGCGCATGCCGCTATAATCGCGAAAGTGGCAACTACTGCAGAAATCCTGAGCCGTGTCGCGACGCGTCCCACCTGGGCCGACGTTTCGCTCACGACATTGCGGCAAAATTTTCGCACTGTTCAGAAGCATGTTGGAACGGGTGTTACGGTCTGTGCCGTGGTGAAGGCCGACGCCTACGGCCACGGTGCCGTCGAATGTTCTAAGGCGCTCGAGGCCGAAGGCGCGCGCTGGCTGGGTGTTACCTCGCTGGATGAAGCGATTCCGTTGCGTGAAGCTGGGGTGCGCGCCAACATCCTGCTCATGACCGGCTTCTGGCGCGGCGAAGAAAACGAAATCATCCGCCTGCGACTTACGCCTACGGTGTGGGAACCCTGGCAGATCGAATCGCTGGATAAAGCGGCGTCCGCGCTCGGCGTGCCGCACCATGCAGTGCACCTGAAAGTCGATACCGGCATGGGCCGCTTGGGAGTTGCTGTCGATCAGCTTCCTTCCCTGCTTGCCGTAATGAGTAGCGCTAAGCATCTGGTGCTCGAAGGACTTTCCACTCACCTCGCTTCGTCCGAAGTGATGGACGCCCCTTCGGTCGCCGATCAGGAGCGCAACTTCGACATCGCGCGGCGTATGGTGCGCGACGCTGGTATCGAACCGGCCTTCGTTCACATGGCGAACACCGGCGCAGTAATCTCTCGGCGCGAGACCTGGAACACCATGGTGCGTCCGGGAGTCGCGCTCTACGGATACTATCTGCCGTTCCAGCGCGCGGGCCGCGAAGTGAGCGGCGGCACGCTGCGGCTGCCCGTGAAACCGATCTTGACCTGGAAGACGAGAATCCTTTCGCTGCGCAATCTCGGTCCCAACCAACCCTTGGGCTACAACGGCACTTACGTGACGAAGGCACCGGCGCACATCGCCGTCCTGCCAGTGGGCTACGCTGACGGATACAATCGCCAACTCTCAAATCGCGGACGCGTGATCGTACGGGACCACTACGCACCGATCGTGGGCCGCATCTCGATGGACCTTACGCTAGTGGACGTGACCGGAATTCCTGGCGTGGGTGTAGGCGATGAAGTGATCTTGCTGGGTGTCGCAGATGGACTCAGCGTCGACGCCCTCGAGCACGCCGAATTGGCGAACAGTACCCCCTACGAAATCCTCTGCAACATCTCCAAGCGCGTGCCGCGAAGGTATCCGAGCTAATATCGCCAGCCTTAATGGCGTCTCTTCGATCCCGATTCTTGCGCTTCCATATACTTCCGCAACACACCGTTGATTACTGTCTGATACCCGCGTCCCTCCTTCCGAAAAAACTTCAGCACGTCAGGATCGATTCGCAGGGTGATCTGTTTTTTCGGCCCCGGCCAAATGATCGCATTCGCGAAGAAATCGGGTCCCTGCTCCGGGATATCAGAAAAATCGATGTCCTCGTCGCGCATTGCATCAATTCGTTTCCAATCCGTTTTGGAGGCTTTTTTCGTATTCTTTCCGCTCTTCATGAGTTGCCTTTCTCAGGGAGATGATTCGGATAGTGTCTTCCGGCTCCTCTCGTAAACGCAACAAATGCGACGCGGCCATTCGTCATGTCCAATGCCGATCCATCTCTTTTCGCCGTAGTCGTCCCGCGTGTCCGGTGCGGACTAGAAGCGGTCCGTGAAACATTTCCGCGGCTTCGACGAAATTAAGTCCATGTTTCCGGATGTTCGCTCGGTTCTTTTTATCATCCCATTCAAATCGCATTGTAACTCCAAATGTAGTTACATGTAAAATCCAGCCGGCCCGTTCTTGCCGTATCGTGTTGCATACTCTTCTCTGGCTCATCGCGATTCGGTGACGGATGTCACAAATGACGCGCAAATCTAGTGGCTTTACGGATATGGGAATTTGTTGACTGACCTTACTGGTGCCCGCTTAGCCGCCAAATGCCAAGCGCCGACCGCCAATTGCTACCGTTGACTGTATCCCGCCCAAGTTCGCCCCTGCCGCTTGTTAAACTAGAAGGTTCAGCATGCCTTCTCGTTACGCACAATGGATGTACGACTGGGAACACCGTCTGACGTCGGTGGACAACAACCGCGTGGTCCGTCCGCTCGAATGGGGTGTCGAATGGGCGCGGGATTGGCCGTGCCGTAACGGCGTGCCTCCTGGGCAGATGCCCGCAAATCCCGAGAAATTCTTTCTGGACTACAATCACCGCATCGTCGCCGACAGCGACGAGTTTTATTCCTACAAGCCGCCCACCGATTTCCGGCTAGAGAAGCGTGAAGTCCAGGTTTTCTCCACGCGCGAAGTGCCCGACCCGAAGCTCGAAGCCAAAGTGAAAGGAACGTTTGCCGAGTTTCTGCGTTTTACTTCGCCGGTACGTACACCCTATCCCGAAAACGATCAGGTCAACGCGCGCTGGTTTCCGGCCAAAGGACGCCGCGCCATCGTCCTGCTGCCGCACTGGAATTCGGACGCGATCTCCTACGTCAGCCTTTGTCGCATGTTCAACCTGATGGGCATCGCGGTCTTACGGCTGACCATGCCGTATCACGATATCCGCATGCCGGCCGAGATCCAGCGCGCCGACTACGCCGTCTCGGCCAACATTGGCCGCACGCTCAACGCAGTGCGACAGGGAGTGGTGGATATCCGCTGCTGCCTCGACTGGCTCGAGCAGCAGGGGTACGACAAACTCGGCATCGTGGGAACGAGCCTTGGATCATGCTATGCGTTCATCGCGACGGCGCACGATCCGCGCATTCGCGTGGCAGCATTCAACCACGCTTCCACCTATGTTGCCGATGTGGTGTGGCACGGCCAGTCGACCCGGCACATCCGACAGGGAATTGAGCAGCAGATTGACCTCGATCGCCTGCGGCAAGCTTGGCTCGCTGTGAGTCCCATGTCGTACTTCAAGCAATTCGCGCGCTGGCCGCGGAAGTCGCTGATCATCTACGCGAAGTACGACCTGACATTCCTGCCCGAACTATCGCGCCAGACCGTCGAAGAATTCGAACGCCACGGCCTCGACCACAAAGTCGCAGTGCTGCCGTGCGGCCACTACACGACCGGAGAAACTCCGTACAAATACATGGACGCGTGGCACATGATGTCGTTCTTGCGAACAGCGTTCTAAGCATGGATGAGCCGCAAAGAACCGAGCACGAAGCGAGTTCTTAGAATTGTTCCTTCGTGCGACTTCGTGTCCTTCGTGGTGAACGCAGTTTAAAATGTTGTCGTGAAATCAGCTGGTTCAGCGTCGCCGTGCTGCCGTGCGGCCACTACACGACCGGAGAAACTCCGTACAAATACATGGACGCCTGGCACATGATGTCGTTCTTGCGAACAGCGTTCTAAGCATGGATGAGTCTCAAGAACCGAGCACAAGGATATCTCTTGGAGTCTTTCCTTCGTGTAACTTCGTGTCCTTCGTGGTGAACGCAGTTTAAAATGTTGTCGTGAAATCAGCTGGCCCAGCAAAACTCATGGCGGTCTCAGAGTTCCGGCGTGACGAATTTGTCATCAGCACAGATCCGGCGCGGCTCGATCTGGACGTCATCCACGAGTTCCTGACGAATTGCTACTGGGCGAAAGGGATTCCGCGCGACGTTGTCGCCAGATCGATCAAGCACGCGCTGTGCTTTGGCATTTATGATGGTAGCCGCGCGCAAGTGGGCTTTGCCCGGGTGATCAGCGATTTCGCCACCATCGCTTATTTGGGCGATGTGTTTGTGCTCAAATCGCATCGCGGCCGCGGGCTCAGCAAGTGGATGATGGAATGCATCACGCAGCATCCCGCGTTGCAGGGATTAAGGCGCTGGATCCTGCTCACGAGCGATGCGCACCGGCTTTACGCGCAATTCGGATTTACAGCGTTGAAATCGGCCGATCGCTATATGGAACTGCATCGGCCCGACGTTTACGAGATTAGGAAAACAACATGAAAAATTCTGCGATGTACCGCCCGCTTTTCGAAAGTGATCCGCAGATCGCCGCCGCGATCGACAACGAGACCCGCCGCCAGCACGAGGGCCTCGAACTGATTGCCTCCGAGAACTTCGTCAGCGAAGCCGTCCTCGAAGCCGCGGGCTCCGTCTTCACGAATAAATACGCCGAAGGATATCCCGGCAAGCGCTATTACGGTGGCTGCGAGTTCGCCGACGTCGTCGAGAACCTCGCTCGCGACCGCGCCAAGCAGTTGTTCGGCGCCGAGCACGCCAACGTGCAGCCTCACGCCGGATCGCAAGCCAACATGGAGGCCTATGCTGCCATCCTGCAGCCCGGCGATACTATTCTCGGCCTCAACCTTGCCCACGGCGGCCACCTCACGCACGGCCATCATCTCAATTTCTCTGGGAAGACTTACAAGATCGTTCCTTACGGCGTCACCAAGGAAACGGAAACCATCGACTACGACGCCCTCGAAAAGCTGGCCGAGCAGGAACGTCCGAAACTGATCATTGGCGGAGGCAGCGCGTATCCCCGTACCATCGACTTCGCACGCATGCGCCAGATTGCCGATAAAGTCGGCGCCCTCTACCTCGTCGACATGGCGCACTTCGCTGGACTCGTCGCTGGCGGCGCGCATCCCTCACCGGTGCCGCATGCGCACATCGTCACTTCCACCACGCACAAGACTCTGCGCGGCCCGCGTTCGGGAATGATTCTTTCTAAAGCGGATTTTGGTCCGGCTATCGACAAAGTCGTATTTCCCGGCATGCAGGGTGGACCTCTGGTCCACATCATGGCGGCGAAGGCCGTATGTTTCCTCGAAGCGATGCAGCCTGAGTTCCGCGACTACGCGCGACAGATTGTGGCCAACGCCAAAGTTTTGGCGCAGACATTGGCCGACGAGGGCTTCCGCATCATCTCCGGTGGAACCGACACGCACCTGATGCTGGTCGATGTCTTCTCAAAAGGCATGCTGGGCAGTGAAGCCGAAAAAGCGCTGGGCGAAGCCGGAATCACCGTCAATAAGAATGCGATTCCGTTCGACACCAATCCTCCGATGAAGCCGAGCGGCATCCGCATCGGCACGCCCGCGTTGACCACCCGCGGCATGAAAGAAGCGGAGATGCGCCAGGTCGGCCGCTGGATCGGCGAATCTCTGTTGCACCGGACCGACGCAGCTGTGCTGTCGAAGGTAAAGAAACAGGTGCTTGATCTTTGCGAAGCATTTCCGCTCTATGCCGATCGCCGTGCAAAAGCCCAGGCGGAGGTCCGGGCGTAATTCCTCTGTGTTCCTCTGCTGCCCCTGTGTTTAAATGCAGTCGGTGAAGATCGCGATCGACATCCGGCGGATGAGCGAGTTTGGTGTCGGCACTTACATTCGCAATGTGATCCGCACCTTGGGCCGCGTCGATCACGAGACCTCGTACTATCTGGTGGGGCGCCCCGGCAAAGTTCAAGAAATCGGGCCGCTCCCTGCTAATTTTCATACAGTTGCGCTGCAAGCTCCTGACCGCTCGATTCGCGGGTACCGCGAGTTTCGTGGCGCGCTAAAGCAACTCAACTGCGATCTAGTCCACATCCCCAATCTTTTTTCCGTCCCTCGATTTCTGCCGTGCCCCTACGTGATGACCGTTCACGACCTGCTGGACCACATGTCGAGGGCGCGGCAGCAGACTGGATTCTGGGAAACCTGGCACCTGCAAATGACCAAGCGGGTGTTGCGGGGTGCAGCGCGAATCTTCGCGGTTTCGAACTTTACCCGGACCGAGATTGAAAAGCTTTTCGGCATCCCGTCCGACCGCATCGAGGTCGTTTATAACGCCATCGACGAACGTTTTCTTCATGGGCACGCCAGCACAGCGGACCGCGAACTGATCGCGCAGCGCTACCAGGTGACCTACCCTTTTCTGCTCTACGCTGGCCGCATCAGCCCGCATAAGAACGTCGTCCGCATGATCGAAGCCTTCTCTGCGCTGAAAACTGAGCTGGAGAAAGACGGGGCCTATCCGGATCTCAAGCTCATCATTATTGGGGACGATCTCTCCGGCAATCCGGATCTGCGTCGTACCGTCGTTCGCAGCGGTGTGCAGAATGACGTCCGCTTCTTGGGATTCATTCCCATCGACGTCCTGCGGATTTTTTACGACGAGGCGAAGATCTTCGTCTTCCCGTCACTCTATGAAGGATTCGGTCTGCCGCCGCTCGAGGCCATGGCGCACGGTACTCCCGTCGTGACCTCCAACGTGTCTTCGCTGCCCGAAGTCGTAGGCAACGCGGCGGTGCTGGTAAATCCGGAAAATGTCTTCGAGATCATGCGCGCCCTGCACCGCGTTCTGATGGACAAACCCTTGCGCGATCGCATGAAAGATCGCGGCTATAAACAAGCCACAAGGTTTTCTTGGGAGAACTCGGTGCGCCGGGTTCGCGACGTCTACTGCCAGGTCGCGCGAGACGGACAGAAACTCGCCCGCAGTTCGTCAGCGTCGAACTGAGGTTGCAACTCGTTTTTGAAACGCAACGAAGGCGCGAGCCCGTCCCCGTGTCGGAGCGAGACGCCCATCCTGCCTTGAACGCAGTGAAAGAGACAGCGGCGCTAGGATTTGCGCTTCGCTATTTCAGAAGAGGCTGGCCCGGAGACAAAATAGCCAGCTTGTGCAGCTTGGCCGTGATGCGGGTTTTGTCCGCATCGGTTTTGGCGGCGCCCAGGCGCTTGCGCAACTGGACAATCTTGCTATGACGTGTACGGCGCCGGCGAATCTCCGGCCGGCGGCTCGGTGCTGACATGAGTTGCTCCTGAATTGAACTAAGAATGAAGACAGCTGGACTGTTAATCGGAACTCGCCAGACTGCGTTCTAAACGTTCGATTTATTTGAAATCAGTTGGCCCGAAGTGTCAATGTTCGCGATCGAGGACGCACACCAGTTTACGCCAGCGGGACTGCATCGTCCGCCACGCGCAGAACCGCCAGGGTCGCATCGTCTCTCTGGCAACCCATGGAAAAATCGTCCATCGAGTTGAAGATCAACCGAACCAGATCTTCGGCATCCCCGCCTCGTCGTTCAGCCCACGCGCTTGCCGCCTCTAAAAGCCGCTGGACTCCCCATTCCTCGCCGGCTCGGTTTTCCGCCTCGACAACTCCGTCGGAAAATGCGATTACCACATCGCTGGGATCCAGATGCACCATACCTTCTTCATAGCTTGAATCCGGGAACATTCCGACCGGCGCGCCACCTTTTTCCAACCAATCGAGAGAGCCGTCACGCCGAAGGGTGACCGGTGTGGTGTGCCCGGCATTCACGTATCGCAGCGTTCGCGTCGTCCTGTCGAAGACGCCATAGAACACCGTCGCGTAGTGGTCCGCCAGCGACGAAACGTAGGCCTGGTGATTCACGATCTTGAGCAATCCGGCCAAGTCGTCTCCCTGGAATAAAGCCGCTGTCCGAAGAGAGGAGTGCACACTGGCAATCATCAGCGCGGCCGCAACTCCCTTGCCGGAGGCATCGCCAACCACCACGGCCAGGCGGTCTCGCGTAAGAGGCTGGAAATCGTAGCAATCGCCTCCTAGGGCGCGAACCTGACGGCAGCGGGCGCTGTAATCCACCGAGCCGCCGGCTGTTCTCAAGCTCTGCATAAATCGGCGCTGGACATCGCACGCCAGCACCCAGTCCTGGCTCACATCTACCACCACATCGTCGGTTGTCATTTTCCGATCCTCTATTCGTATGTCGGTTCTGGGTGGGCAAAATCGACAGGCCGGGCCCGATTTTTGCCTAATAAATATTTTTCCGCGGGATGTAGAGAATTCGCAGGCGGCTCCGACTACCTCATGAAAGCGCAGATGAACGGTCTGACAACCGAGCACTCGCAAAGGAGGACGATCGTGGGCAAAACCAGTGAGTTGTCTCGCCGCCATTTAGTCGCATCCGCTGTCTCTGCAACGGCATGGGCGGCCTTTCCTGCTCGTTCGATCGCCAACGCCAAGATGCACAAACTAGGAGGAACCGAAATGTCCACTCTGACGCCGTACCTGTTATTCGATGGCAAATGCCTGCAAGCGATGGAGTTCTACAAATCCTGCTTCGGCGGAGAACTGACCGCGACCAAGGTCAAAGATTCTCCGGCGAAAGATTTCCTCCCTGCTTTTCAACACGAGAAAATCGTCAATGCCCGGCTGATCAGCGGCAAGATCGAGATGTCGGCATCGGACTGGCTCCGCCCGGACCGAACAGCCATTCGCGGCAATACGGTCTGTCTATATTTGAGCGGTGGAACCTTTCAGGAGTTGAAGGTTCTATTCGAGAAACTGTCCGAGGGAGCGGACGTCACCGATCCGCTGAAAGAGCAATTTTTTGGAACCTACGGGGCGCTCAACGACAAATTTGGCGTCAGGTGGATGTTCCAGTCGAACCAGAAGTCATAGCCGAACGGTAGTACGGTAGAGAAATCAATATAAGGAGCGAGAGTCATGAAATACATTTTGCTGATGTCTGGAACGAAGGCGGGAGTCGCCGGCTACCACGCGTGGGCGCCGAAAGATATTGAGGCGAATATGGACAGCCTCAGAGCCATGGCCAAGGAGTTAACCGACTCCGGAGAGTTTGTGGGCACGCAAGGCTTTGGCTGATCCCGCGGAGGCTAAGGTCGTGCGTGGAGAAAAGAACGGAGTGCCGATCACCGACGGCATTTTCCCTGAGTCGAAAGAGTTTCTGCTGGGCTACTGGATCGTAGATGTCGCAACTGCCGAACGTGCTCTTGCCATAGCGGCCATGATCTCAACCATGCCGGGCCCAGGCGGCGTGCCGACAAACATGCCGATCGAAGTGCGGGCGGTTCGCGTTTTGATCCGCAGACGTTTGCTCCGATGACGTATGCGAAAAGACAGACAAGAAAGAATATCGATGAAGGAGAGACGGGTATGAAGTACATCCTGATGATGAACACGATGAAGGCCGGCCACGGAGTTCCTCAGTGGAACCAGAAAGATCTCCAGGCACACATCGCATTTATGATGGGCCTCAACAAAGAGCTTCGCCAGTCCGGAGAATTGGTTTCAGCCGAAGGGCTGTCATTTCCGGATCAAGCGAAGCTCGTGCGGGCAGGCAAAGATGGCACGCCCATCACAGACGGCGTGTTCCCCGAGAGCAAGGAATTTCTTGCGGGATACTGGATCGTCGACGTCGATTCTCCGGAGCGGGCCTACACCATCGCGGCGAAAGCATCGACCGCGCCCGGTCCCGGCGGAGATCCGCTGAACATGCCGATTGAAGTCCGCCCCATCATGAGCGGTCCACCACCAGAAATGCTGTGAACGCAGGGCGAAGTCTCTCCTGTGTTCCTCAGTGCCCCCTGTGTTGAAAGGTTATGGTGAAAGGTTTTGAACTGACGATGAACAAGCCATGGGATTCGACCTCCGAACATTTGCTGCGCGAACTTGCGCCGCAGGTGCTCGGGTCGATTGTCCGCCGCTTTCGCGATTTCTCCGCAGCCGAGGACGCGGTGCAGGAAGCGATGATTGCGGCGTTCACGCAGTGGCCGCAAGAAGGCATTCCCGAGAATCCTCGCGGCTGGCTGATCCAGGTTGCATCGCGACGGATCACGGATCAGCTGCGCAGCGAAATTTCCCGTCGAGAAAGAGAAGCTGAAGTTGCAAGGGATGCCGATACCATCGCGCCTGCTGACATTGAGCCTGACATGGATATGGACCCCGATGACACCCTGATTCTGCTCTTCATGTGCTGCCATCCCGCGCTGACCTCATCTTCCGCGATTGCTCTGACGCTTCGGGCCATTGGAGGTTTGACTACTGCAGAGATCGCCAAGGCATTCCTCGTCCCCGAAGCGACCATGGCGCAGCGCATCAGCCGCGCGAAGCAAAACATCAAGACTTCCGGCGCGCCGTTTCGTCTGCCTTCTCCGCCCGAGCGCACCGAACGTCTGCCTGCCGTTTTGCATGTGCTCTACCTGATCTTCAACGAAGGCTACGCCAGCAGCAGTGGAGCACAGTTGCAGCGGCTGGATCTGGCGCGAGAGGCGATTCGGTTGACGCGCGGCGCGAAGACACTGCTTCCCGACAACGCAGAAGTAGCCGGCTTATTGGCGCTCATGTTGTTAACCGATGCACGTCGTGCGGCGCGAACCGGACCGAATGAAGAACTAATTCCCCTCGACAAACAAGATCGATCGCTGTGGGACCGGCCCGAGATCTCCGAGGGCGTCGAGCTTTTAACTGCCGCTCTATCAAAGGGAAATGTTGGCCTCTACCAGTTGCAGGCCGCCGTCGCTGCCGTTCATGACGAAGCCTCGCGCGCGCAAGACACCGATTGGCCGCAGATTCTCGCGTTGTACGAACTGCTCAAACGCGTATCTCCCGGCCCCATGGTGACGCTGAATCACGCGATCGCGGCTGCCATGGTCCACGGCCCTGCGAAAGGCCTCGAGCTACTGAAGCCGCTCGATACCGACACGCGGCTCGCTGACCACTATCGTCTCGATGCGGTTCGCGGCCATCTTCTTGAGATGCTTGGCGATCACGAACGCGCCATCCACCACTACCGCATTGCTGCAGGAAGAACGACGAGCCTGCCGGAACAAAATTACCTGATGACCCAGGCGGCTCGCCTGGCTGAGAAAAAAACGCAGTAAGAACTGATTTCAACATTCACCGGCAAGATGGAATAACTGCCAGGGTGAAACGGGTGTAATATCGCTCAACGCCGCTGGCTTTCGCATCTGACTGTCGCGGCCTAGCCGGTGGTTTCCAACCCTACTTTCAGGGAGGGAAAGCGATGAGTGATTCGTTACCGCTTTTGCTCACTGTGTTGTTGCTGACGATCAATCTCTCGGCGCAAATTGCGAATGTAAGCATCACAAACGTGAGGGAGACGGTTGCTCCGACCGACAAATCGAGACTCGTGTGGATAGGGCTGCTCGAAAACCATAGCTCCAGTCCGATAGTGGCTTTCCACTCCTCCTTCGTGTGCCCATCATCGACTATACCCGGCAAGAAGATGTCTATCGGTAGTGGCTACGACGCTTTCGAGCAACACATTGTCCTCGACGATATACGTTTGATTCCAGCAGGGAGTGTTGCAGAAGTGAATGCTGCAAACCCCTACAGCTGTACGGGCGGAGTTGATTCCGTTATCTTCTCGGACCATCACAGTGAGGGCAACCAGCGTTGGCTGAACTTTAAGCATGAAGAGTGGACCGGAATGCGCAAAGGTATCATCGAGTCCCTGCCGCAGTTAAGCAGGATCGCAGACCAGGAAGCGCAACCAGAGGAAATTGCTGATGTGTTCCGTGATCGCATCGAGCTAATCCCAAACGGGACAAGCGATATGAAGAAGTGGGGCGAGAGGGCAGTTTATGTCCAACTGGAATCGCTATTGCGTGTCAAGACAGATGTGAAAGCACCGTCCGACTCAACGCCATATTCGCCATCGCGCGCCGAAGAATCTGGTGAAGCCGGTGGCATACCCCGGCCAAACGCGCAGGCAATGGCCATCTATCTCAGCAACAAGCTCCAGGAATGGAAGACAGCTCTGGAGGACAATCTTGAACCTCCGGCAACAAAATAGAAACGCCGCTTTCGCAACATCTCTGAGCCTGTCTGCGTGCCCGTGAATCTTCGAAGCGTGCTTAGCAACACCCCGCTTGATCTACAGTCGTATCGAGCCCCACGCCAGATGCAAACGCTTGTGCAAGTGTGGAAACCGTTGTGCCAAGCGGCGCTAGACTAGAGGCACTACGCGCGACCCTTGCTGGTCTTTCAAGGGTAAAAGGCAGCGTCGAATTGTGATACACTCCCACCGCTGTTTTCCCCCAAGCAACCACTCCGGCCACGTTAGTGCATTACCTCTTCGCTCAAGAAGGGAATATCGATATGAATTCGTGTCGTTTTGTCGTGGCCCGTTCGTGTCTTTTCTCCATCGCGTTGCTCGCTCTCTTGGGAATACAAGCGCCCGGCCAGACAGAGACGATTCTCCACAGCTTTGGTAAAGGAACAGATGGGCAAACCCCTCTGGCTGGTCTGGTTCGGGACACGAAGGGGAATCTCTACGGCACGACTGCCAATGGAGGAACTTACACCCAGGGCACGGTATTTAAGGTTACGCCCTCGGGCACGGAGACAATTCTCTACAGCTTTGATCCAAATGCTGGGACCGAAGAAACCTACGCTGGTTTGGTTCGAGACACGAAAGGGAATCTGTACGGCACTACCATCGGCCTGGGCTGCGGTACGGTGTTCGAGCTGACCGCGTCGGGGACGGAGACGACTCTCTACACTTTTCTGTTAGATGGAACAGATGCGTGCTTTCCCACCGCCGGTGTGGTCCGGGATACGAAGGGGAATCTCTATGGCACGACCGGCTTTGGCGGCGTTAACAGCTGTGGCAACGAAAACTGCGGAACGGTGTTTGAGCTCACGCCCTTCGGGAAGGAGATGATTCTCCACAACTTTGATAACAATGGAACCGATGGATTCTATCCCCTCGCCGGTCTAGTCCGGGACACGAAGGGGAATCTCTACGGCACGACCTCTCAGGGCGGAAGTCACGACCGTGGCACGGTTTTTGAGCTGACACCGTCAGGGACGGAGACGATTCTCCATAGTTTTAATAAGAATGCGACGGACGGATACTTCGCTTCCGCAGGTTTGGTCCTCGACACGAAGGGTAACCTCTACGGCACCACCCAACTGGGCGGCGCCCACGACGAAGGTACGGTTTTTAAGCTCACGCCAACGGGCAAGGAAACGATTCTCCACAGCTTTGGTGAAGGGAAGGACGGGACCACTCCACTGGCTGGCCTGATCTTCGACACGGAGGGCAATCTCTACGGCACGACCGCGACTGGCGGCACTTACAACCTCGGCACCGTCTTTAAACTGACGCCCTCCGGGACGGAGACAATTCTCCACAGTTTTGGAGAGAATCCGACTACAGATGGGTATTATCCCGGCGCTGCTTTGGTTCTCGACACGGAGGGGAATCTCTACGGCACAACGGAACTCGGGGGCAAGTACGTCTACGGCACGGTGTTTAAAGTCACACCGTAGGCGATTCAGGGTGGACACTCGAAGGCAGGCAGCACAGCCAATAAGTTGTGTCTGAAAAACTACCTCCCGACGAGGGGTTGCCGAAACGCCGAGGCGAGATTGCGTCAGGCAGCATAATAGACGCAGTATCGCGGTATCACTCATTGACCGGGTGAACGGGCGTGGTTTACTAGTCGACAATGACTCCTTCATTAATCCTGCAAGTAGTGTTGCTTGGCTGCTTGTTGTCCACTTTCTCACTCAGAGCTTTGGCGCAGACTCTGGTGGAGCGACTGGGATACCCTCCCGGCACAAAGCTCCTCGTTGTTCATGCGGATGATCTGGGCGAAACCCATTCGGTGAATGCTGCTGCCATCAAAGCGCTGCAAGGCGGGACAATCAATTCGGCGAGCATGATGGTGCCCTGCCCGTGGTTTCCAGAGATTGCTGACTATGCCAAATCCCATCCGGACGCAGACTTTGGCCTGCATCTCACGTTGACCAGTGAGCGAGTTTATTACCGCTGGGGTCCGGTGGCGCCCGCGGATAAGGTACCGAGCCTGGTCGATCTAAACGGATACTTCCATCACGATTGGGAAGATGGCCAGCATATCAACGCCAAGGAGGTCGAGGTCGAACTACGCGCCCAGATCGAGCGCGCGCTCGCGATGGGCGTTCGTCCCACGCACCTCGATTCGCACCAGTACCGGCTGATCATGAACGGCAAAGAACTGTTCGACACTATGCTGCGGGTGGCTCACGACTACAAGCTGCCGGTTTTCGTTAACAGGGATTGGTTCGCCGATCACCCATATTTGCAGGCCAGCCTCGGTCCAAGCGATGTAGTGCTGGACCATACGGTTACCATTGAACCGGGAATTCCACCGGAAAAATGGGCGGAATTTTACCTCACTGCGTTGAAGAACCTGAAACCGGGTGTGACAGAGTTCGTCATCCATCCCGGTTATGACGATGACGAACTGCGCGCCGCCACCAGAGAACGCCCTACATGGGGCTCGGCCTGGAGGCAGCGCGACTTCGATTTTTTCACGAGCGACCAGTTCCGGGAAATGCTGGATCAGCAGAAGATTAAGCTGATTACTTGGAGGGAATTGGCCCGCGCTGCCGAAGCAAAATGATCTCTCCCAGATTTCCGCCAGGTACTGCGGGCTCGTGCCCATCTCATACGTGTGACGCTGCTCCCATTACCATCGTAAGAACAAGAAATGACCAGAAATGGTGAAGCGAAAGAAGAAACCCGCAGAATCAAAGAACGAACCGGATACGTTAACCGGCTGGAACCAGATCTCGTCGTTCTTGGGTGAACCTTCCTCCGTCGTTCAGCGTTGGGCCTCGGAGGGAATGCCCGTTCGTCGCCAAGGCCGGTTCGTTACGACCACGCCAGCCGAATTGAACGCTTGGCTCGGAAAGGAATCGGGTAAGCCGGTGCATGTCGCGACTGAGAGTACGGATCTGACTGCAGAGTTGAAGCGCGGGCTTTCATTCGTTCGTCAGGAGAAGCGGCCATCCGCCTCGCGAAAAAAGAGGGAGAGCTGAGGGGAAAACCGAATCGGCCGGTTGCCAAATGGCAGAGCGATCCATCCCAGCGCGTGCATCGCTTCAGCGCCGGTTAAGTATGGTTAACGCATCGCACCTACCGTACGGTGCTTAGTACCACACCAATCTCAGACAAGGACACAGAAGAGATAAGGCAGCCGGACCTGTAAGCCGAATTCTGTCCGCCGGATTGCTCCTGCGGGACGACCATTCCTCTGGGCCGCGAATTGCTCCGCGGCTCTAGCGACCTACCCGAAGGTTTGACGCACCGAGCCGGCACGTGTCCGGTGTAGCTGTGAGTCATGAGCACCGTGCCGTGAGCAAACCAGAGTTCGATTTTGCTCACCGCTCACATCTCATTGCTCACAGCTACACCGGAACTTCCTCCCTATTTGGTCTTGCTCCGTGTGGGGTTTGCCCTGCCCGCTGCATCACTGCCGCGGCGGTGCGCTCTTACCGCACCTTTTCACCCTTACCTTCGCGTTGCCGCTAAGGCGGTATATTTTCTGTGGCACTTTCCGTCCAGCCGGCTTGAACCGGCCGTCCCGGACGTTATCCGGCACACTGCTCTGCGGAGTTCGGACTTTCCTCTCCCCGCGTCCGAAAACGCTGGAAGCGGCCGTCCGGTCCGGCTGCCTACCCCCTCATTCTATACGATGCTTCGGCAGGCTCTTCATCCCCGCTTCCGGCCCCAACGCCCGGCCTATCCAGCTCGACCTTTTTGCGTTCGCAGCCCGAACCGACGCTGGTAGACTTATTCCGGGCCAAACCCAGCGCAAGAGTCCCAGGAACACGGCCGAAACAGCACCGATCGCGCCATGAACTACGTCGAAGCCATTCGCGTCGCTCTGCAGTCGCTATGGGCGAACAAGCTGCGCTCGGTCCTCACCCTGCTCGGTGTCGTCATCGGCGTCGGAGCCGTCATCGCCGTCGTCACCTTCGTCTCCGGCATCAACGACTACGTTGCCAAGAAGATTTTCAATCTCGGTGCGGACGTCTTCATCGTCTCCAAAATGTCCGCCGTCGAGACCAACGTCGACCGCTTTCTCGAAGCCGAAAAGCGCAAGAACCTCGACATGGAGGACTACCAGGCCGTCAAGGAAGCCTGCCGCCATTGCGATTACGTAGGCGCACGCATGAGCACCAGCAGCCGTGTGAAGCACAACGAGCAGTCGATCGACGACACCAACGTGCAGGGCATCACTCCCGAGATCGCTACGATCGTTGATACCGACCTCACCTCCGGCCGCATGCTCAACGAGACCGACCTGAATAATCATTCGCAGGTCGCCGTGGTTGGCACCGACATCGTCGAACATCTTCTCGGAGGCGCCGATCCGCTCGGCCAGGAAATTCGCGTCAATGGCTGGACCTACCAGGTCATCGGCGTCGGCAAGAAAAAGGGAAAAACGCTCGGACAAAGCGCCGACAACTACGTCTTGATCCCCATCACCGTCTATCTCAAGCAGTATGGTTCGCACAACGACAGCATCAGCATCTGGGGCAAAGCCTCCGCTACCGGAGCGCCGCTGAGCCAGGCGATCGACGAATCTCGCGTCGCTCTCCGCGCTACCCGTCACGATCAGACGGGAAAGAGCGACACCTTCGAAATCGAAACCAACGCCAGCCTGCTCGGAATCTGGTCTGGCCTGAGCGACACATTCTTCATGGCGACGATCGGCATCGCCGGCGTCTCGCTGGTGGTGGGCGGCATCGTGATCATGAATATCATGCTGGTCTCGGTCACCGAGCGCACCCGCGAGATTGGCATCCGCAAAGCGCTCGGCGCGCGCCAAGACGATGTCCTGCTGCAATTCCTGATCGAATCCGTCGTCCTCGCCCTCACAGGGGGAGCCATTGGAGTTCTCTCCGGCATCAGCTTTGCCGAAGTCATCACGGCCATCATTGGCATGCCGTCGTCGATCAAGATCTGGGCGGTCTTAGCGGGCCTGATCGTAGCCGGAACAGTCGGAGTATTTTTCGGAGTCTACCCAGCCCGCAAGGCGGCGAAGCTGGACCCGATCGTGGCGCTAAGATTTGAGATGTAGAAGATTGGGCCATTGAGTGATTGGGTGATTAGCGATTGAAAAGTCAAAATCAATCGGACTCCCGGTTTTCAATCGCCAAATCACTCAATGGCGAAATGGCTAAATTCATATGATGCGTAAGTCCGAGTTCGGCGAAATCGTCCACATGGCCACGGACACCATCCGCGGCAACAAGCTGCGCTCCGGACTCACCGTGCTCGGCATCGTCATCGGCGTCGCTGTAGTCATTGGTGTCTCCTCCATCGGCCGCGGCCTCGACGATAACGTCCGCGACCTCGTGGCCAGCATCGGATCCAATGTCATTTTCGTCTTCCACCTGGACTTCTTCACTTTCGGCCGCATGACGCAGGAAATGCGCACGCGTAAAGAGTTAACGTATGACGACGCCATGGCGATGCGCGATCTGCCGCATATCAAGGCCGTGTCAGCAGGCTTACGGATTTTCCGCCCTGAGCTTGGAGTGGGCTCCTACTCGGTCAAATATCAGGACAAGAAAGTGAAGAACACGATTCTCGAAGGAGACATGGCCTCCGCGAAGGATGTGTTTGATCTGCCGATGGCCAGCGGCCGTTGGTTCAGCGACTTTGACGATGAGCACCATTCCCCTGTGGTTGTGGTTTGTTATGAAACCCAGCACGAGTTGTTCGGCGACCAGGATCCCCTCGGCAAGGAAATCAACATCGAAGGCCGCTTGTTTCAAGTGATCGGCACCGTGTCGAAGATCAAGTCGGTGTTCGGTGGAGGCAAAGATCCGAACGACAACCGTGTCATCCTGCCGCTGAAGACATTCAAAACGCTGCATCCGGAAATGAAGCAGCACGTCATCAGCGTGAAAGCCACGTCGCATGATGACATGCCCAAGGCCATGGACGAGATTCGCGAGTTGCTGCGCCGCCGTCGGCACGTGGCTTTCGACAAGCCTGACAATTTTGCGATCATGACTTCCGACTCGATTTCTGACGTCTGGAGCCAGCTTACCGGCGCGCTCTTCATTGGCATGTTCGCCATCTCGAGTGTCGGACTCGTCGTCGGCGGCGTTGGTGTCATGAACATCATGCTGGTCAGCGTCACCGAGCGCACCCGCGAGATCGGCGTGCGCAAGGCCATCGGCGCCCGTAAGCGCGACATTCTCCTGCAGTTCACCCTTGAAGCCATCATGCTCACCTTGGTCGGGGGTATTGTCGGCATTCTCAGCGGCGCGGTGATTGTCTGGGTGATTCCGGAAATCTGGCCTTCGTTGCCCGCGCGCCTCTCCATGTTCTGGGTCACCTTCGGATTCAGTTCCGCCGCCGGAGTCGGACTCGTCTTCGGCATTTATCCCGCGTGGAAGGCGGCCAATCTCGATCCGATTGAGTCGCTGCGCTATGAATAATTCTTTCCGCGCTCGCGCATGATGCACTCCCTCTCTACGATTTTTCAGTTCGTCGCCGTACTCGGCTGCCTCGCCAGTTCCGTTTACTACGCGATTTGCCTCTGGAGCGCGGCCGCATTTCTTCGTGCTCGCAAGTTGCAGAAAGACATTGGCTCCGCGCCGCTTCCGCCCGTTTCTATCCTCAAGCCGCTGAAGGGCGTCGATCCCGACATTTATCAGAGCTTTCGCAGCCATTGCCTGCAGGATTATCCCGAGTACGAAATTATCTTCGGCGTAAGCGATCCGGCCGATCCCGCGATCGCCAGCGTCGAGCAGTTGCAGCGCGAGTTTCCCGATCGCTCAATTCGGCTGGTGGTGTGTCGTGAAAAACTCGGCGCCAACGTCAAGGTCAGCAACCTCCACCAGATGCTGCAGTCCGCGCGCTATCAACATCTGCTAGTCAACGACAGCGATATCCGCGTCGAGCCTGATTACCTGCGCAATATTTTCGCTCCCTTGGCCGACGAGCGAATCGGGATGGTCACCTGCCTCTATCGCGGCGCTCCCGCCGCAACGCTGGGATCGCAACTCGAAGCCCTCGGCATCAGCACCGATTTTTCCGCCGGAGTTTTGGTCGCGCAGCAAATCGAAGGCGGACTGCATTTCGGCTTAGGTTCAACGCTGGCGTTTCGTCGAAGAGATTTGGATCGCATCGGCGGATTCCTCTCCATCGTCGACTATCTCGCCGACGACTACGAACTCGGCCGCCGCATCAGTGAGCTTGAATCGAATGGGAGCCGATTGAAAGTCCTGCTCTCCAGGGAAGTGGTCGACACGCATCTTCCCGCCTACGACTTCAGCGGATTTCTCGCGCACCAGATGCGCTGGGCCCGCGGCGTCCGCGACGCCCGCTTGGGCGGATACATCGGATTAGTCTCGACCTTTGGATTGATGTGGTCGCTTCTGACCGTGATTGCAGCCAGTGCGGCTCCATGGTCGTGGGCGGTTCTCGCGGTAGTCTTTGCATTGCGAATCGCCGTAGCGCTCGCGGTAGGGAAGTCGGTCCTGCAGGATGAAAAATTGCCAGGTCAACTTTGGCTGCTGCCGCTGCGCGACCTGATCGCAGTCGTCGTCTGGATCGCCAGCTTCGCCGGCCACACAGTAGTCTGGCGCGGCGAAACCTTCGAACTAAAAAACGGCCGCCTGAGCCAAATCAAACGCTAGTTGCGGCCGTCCCTTCACGTTTTCCACAGAAGAATTTTCATCGTGTGACGAATGACCTTTACTGAGCTTGCAGAAAGCGCACACTAGAAGTATGCGCGGATTAGCTTCGCAGGCAGATCTGGACGACCGGCCGACTAGATCAAATTGGAAGCAATGCGAGCGGCCTTCCAGCCAGCCTCGAATCCGAACTGGTAGTGAACAACTCCGAAGTGAAGACCGGAAGCGCCCCAGTCGCGAAGCGGCATACAAGCAGTCGAGTCGCGAAGCGACGGCATTCGTTAGCCCAGCACGTGAGTGCTGGGTTACGGGAAGAGGAGGGAACGAGTCCCGTCAGGGACGGCACTACGCGCCAAGAAAAGCTGCTAACCCCTTATTTTGGAAGATTTTACCTGTAAACCATTTGCAATCAAGATTTTGCGAGCGGATATTCGTGCTTCAATCCCTGTAACTTGAATGAAATCAATATTTTGCAAATTCGATCAAAAAATGACGGAGAGGCGAACGACGAATCTGCGAGATCGAGAGATGGAACTCTCAATGCCGGATCAATCGCCCGACATCAACTCAAACTTCCCGTCGCCGAACAACCGGTATTTCCGCCCGCGCCACGAAATCGTGTTGCCGAAAAATCCTGCGATCCAGAAAGCAAAATCCCAGCGCATCTTCAATCGGCAGCAACAACCAATTCACTCGCGCTCGCAGCACGCGGACTGCAATGAAATACGCCGCCAATGCGCGCACAACAATCGCGATCGGAACCACCGGCCACCACGCCGGCGAAAATGCGCAGACCAGCACTGCGATCGGCAACGGCATGGTGAACAACTGCCCCACGTATCCTGCAGGACGCGAACGCCTCGTGCTCCGCGCCCACCGCAACCGGTGCGCAATATTCTCCGCAAACGACGTGGTGCCGATGTGATGCTCGATCACGTACGACGACAGAATCACGCCGTCTCCGTTCTCGGCCGCGAATTTGCCGATGACAAAATCTTCCGCCAGGTAATCTTTGACGCGCGCGAATCCGCCGATCGCTTTGATCACGCGCCGCCGCGCTGCGATCGTCGGCCCCACGGCGAATTGCATGCCTTCGAGCATCCGCGCCACCAGCGCGCTTCCCCAGAAGTCGGTGTTCATTCCGGTCGCCTCGAGGCGCGACCAGAAACTCGCCCCCGGCACGGCACGGTAAGGGCACGTTGCCACTCCGAGATGTTGATCTTGAAATTCCGCCGCGATGGTTCTCAGCAACGTGGGAGTGACGCGCACGTCGCTATCGCTCATCACCACCAGATCGTTGGCAGCAGCGGCCAGCATATGCTCGAGGCTGAAAACCTTGGCATTCGGATACGGCGGTTCTCCCGTGACCACGAGCCGCGTAGGAGTTTTCGGATACGCCACCTGCAATCGCCGCACAACTCCAACTGCGGGATCACTCTCGTTCCGCACTGCGAAAAGAATTTCGAACGCCGGATAGTCCTGCTCAAAAAATGTCCGCAGATTCGATTCCAGGTCGAGATCGAGTCCTGCCAGCGGCTTGAGCACGCTGATGGGCTCAGCGCCTCGCAACGTCGCAGGTTTCACTGCGAGAAATTTCGACGCTGCGATCATCTGCAGCACGGAATAAACCAGCGATCCGCAAAAAACGAGAAGGAGAATTCCCGCCAGGACCGTGCCTGGACGCATGTGAGGAACGAGCAGAAACAGCGCGCATCTAGCGCCTGAGAGCATTGAGACCGGGACCGGCAGTCATTATACCTAGATGCTGCCAGCGGTCTGTGAGCTGTCAGCGATGACGCCGTCAGAAGGGAGGTGGTCGCCCGCAGAGCCAGCGTGATTGAGAGCGCCACGAATTTTCTGCGAAAGCTGCTTCAGCGTGTAGGGCTTTTGCAGGAAGTTCGTTTCCAGATCGAACACTTTGTGATCGAGCACCGTCTTGCCCGCGTAGCCGGAGACAAACAAGAACTTCATTCCCGGACGCAGAGGCCCAAGTTGGTTTGCCAAGTCGCCGCCGCCCATGCCGGGCATAACGACGTCGGTGACGAGCAAATGAATTGTCGAGTCATTGGCTTTTGCGACCGACAGGGCGTCGAGGCCGTCTTTGGCTTCGATCACGTGGTAGCCCTGCAGCCGAAGGAACTCTGCAGTCGAGCGTCGAACGGCCAATTCGTCTTCGACGAGCAGAATTGTTTCCGTCCCACGAACCTCGACCTTCGGCTGAACGCTCTCGGCTTCTTGGTACCCATCTCGTGCCGATACGCAGGGAAGATAGATCTTGAACACCGTGCCCGAGTCCGGCTCGCTGTAGACCCAGACGAAGCCTTTGTTCTGCTTCACGATGCCGTAGACGGTTGCCAGCCCAAGCCCAGTGCCTTTGCCGGAGGGCTTGGTCGTGTAGAAGGGCTCAAAGATGTGCGGCAAGTCTTCGCGCGGGATGCCGGCGCCGTCATCGCTGACCGTGATCAGCGCGTAATGGCCCATGGGAATCACGGCAGGTTTCCCGTGAATGTAGTCCTCGTCCAGATGAAGGTTCGCGGTCTCGATCCTCAGATGTCCGCCCTGCGGCATCGCGTCGCGCGCGTTGGCGGCGAGGTTCATCAGGACTTGCTCGATCTGCATCGGATCGACACGGACGCATCCGACGCCAGCACCGGGAGCGTAGCTGAATTCAATATCCTCGCCGATCAGCCTTGGCAAGGTCTTTGCGATTCCGGCGATGACTTGATTCAGTTCCACGACGCGCAGGGCCTGCGGTTGCTTGCGACTGAAGGCCAGCAGTTGGCGGGTCAACTCGGCCGCGCGCCGCGCTGCCAGCAGGATTTCCTGCAGCTTGGCCTCGAGAGGACTATCTTGCGGGACAGTGTCGAGCGCAAGCTCGGAGTAGCTGGTGATGATGGTCAGCAGGTTGTTGAAGTCGTGCGCGACGCCTCCGGCGAGTCGTCCGATTGCATCCATCTTTTGCGCCTGCAACAGTTGCGCTTCGAGGCGCAGACGATCTGTGAGGTCGCGGCCGTTCGAGATGAAGTGAGTGATCTCCCCGTCGGCGTCACGCACCGGGCAGATGCTTTCTTCGACGTAGTAGAGGTCGCCGTTCTTTTTGCGGTTGACGAGAATCCCCCGGTAGGAATTTCCCTCGAGAAGCGTCTTCCACATTTCCTGATAGGTCTCGGCGGCCTGCTCACCAGACTTGAGGATGTTTGGAGTCTGCCCGAACGCCTCCGCACGGCTGAATCCAGTCACATTTTCGAATGCGGGATTGACGTATTCAATCACTCCGCTGCGGTCGGTGATGATTACGGTGTCGGCCGACTGCTCGACGGCCCGCGACAACTTGCGCAAGGACTCTTCCGTGCTGTGTTGTTCGAGTTGGAGGGAATGCAAGGCTATCGTGCCGCGGATGGTGCGTACCAGCGTGTCCCCATCCAGTTGGGATTTCGGCAGGCAGTTCCATGTCCCCGAGCCGATGATTTCGGCGACACTCTTTTCGTCAGCGTCCTCAGTCAACAGGATGAAAGGAACCGAGACCCCTGCGCGAGGGAAATCGGTGACCAAGTGGACCGCCTCTTCGTCTCCTGTTTCGTGCTCGAACAGCACGAGACCGTAAGACTGCCGTTGCAGCATCGTCCTGGCTTCGTCGATGGAACGAGCGTGTTCGAGTTCTGCCGCGAGCCTGCTGCGGCTCCTCTCCAAGATCTCGCGGATCAGGAAGAAGTCTTCCTCTTGGTTGCCTACCAGGAGAACTCGCAAAGGCACGGGCGCGGGTTTGGCAGCTGTCAACAATGGGCAACTCCGTAACTTGTTACCATCGGACTTCCGCGCGCCTGAGTTTAGTGGGACGGATGACGGGAATTCGGGGCTGACCCGTTTTGAAAATGCTTTGTCCCATTGGCATGCCGGTTTTTCCTTGTTAACCAATTCGGGATTACCCCGTCTAACCCACAACATTTCCGATGAACCGTCGTGACTTTGCGGAAGATCGACGGAACATCCCAGCAGAAATGCGCGTACAAGACTTCAAGCGGTATTGCGCCTTATTCAGACGTGTGGGGGGTATATGGAAAACGGGGAAAGATCCAATGGTTCGCTACGGCCGGTGGAACGTTATGATGTCGGCCACGTGCAGGAAGTCATCCGGCAGGCGCACGACGAGTTGCGCCAATTGCTGCAACAGCGCGCTGAGATCATGAAACGGATTGGCACGGTCAAGCAGACGATCTCAGGCTTGGCCAATCTGTTTGGGGACGGCGTGTTGAACGAGGAACTCATGGAATTGGTCGACCGCAAAAACAGCGGCCGGCAGCCGGGGTTCACCAAGGCTTGCCGCATGATCCTGATGGAAGCCCACCGGGCGATGACTGCCCGCGACCTGTGCGACTATTTCCACGAGAAGATGCCAGAACTGCTGGCCCGCCATAAAGATCCGATGGCGTCGGTCACTACCGTGCTGAACCGGCTGGTGGAATACGGTGAAGCCGAGGCGGTGATGGCGAGTGGACGGCGGGCGTGGCGCTGGGTAGCTGATGTGCAGACCACGCCGCTGGTTACGAATTCAGAAACGCAGTTAAGCTCGAACGTGGCTTGATCGCGGCAGTTGTTTGCTTGAGTGCGGGGGCGGACGCCCCCGCGAAAAGCTTGCACGGCGCCGCTGCTCCTTTGCGCTGCGCGTTTCCTCTGCTTCTATGCCGGCGGCAGCAGCATTCCTTTTTCGAGGTGCCTGGTCACGTGGGCGTAGGATGCCGCGTGCGGATCGTGCGTGACCATCACGATCGTCTTGTGGAAGTCTTCATTCAGGCGCTTCAGAATCTCCAATACTTCCGTAGCTGAATGGCTGTCGAGATCTCCGGTCGGCTCGTCTGCGAGCAACAGAGTTGGATCGCTGACGATCGCCCGAGCGATGGCCACGCGCTGTTCCTGTCCACCGGAGAGTTGCTTGGGCAGATGGTGGACGCGATCTTCGAGTCCGACCAGTTTCAAGGCCGTCATCACGTGATCGCGGCGCTGTTGCGATGTCAGCTTGGTCAGCAGCAGCGGTAACTCCACGTTCTCAAAGGCGGAAAGGACGGGAATCAGGTTGAACGTCTGGAAGACGTAGCCAATGTGCTCGTTGCGCCAGTGTGCGACTTGAGAATCCGAGAAAGTGAAGATGTTTTTTCCTTCGACCAGCAGTTCTCCGCCGGTCGGCCGATCAATCGCCGCGATCATATTCAGCAGCGTGGTCTTGCCCGATCCGGACGGACCCATCAGGGCGAGGAACTCTCCTTTGGCGATGTCGATGGAGACGTCATCAAGGGCTGTGACCTGAAAAGCATCGCGCTTGAAGATTTTGCTGACGCCGCGGACCTGGACAACTTTGGTGCCCGTGGCAACGTTGGTTTGTTCGGCTGTGCTCATGATTGCCCCTTAATTTTAATTTTGTCTCCGTCTTTCAATGTCGCTGGCGCGGTCGTGATGACGCTCTCTCCACCAACTAATCCGTCGACCAGCGCGCCATCTGCCCGCTGGCCCGTGATGTGAATCTCACGGGAGACGGCCTTGTTGTTGTAGGCGATGAACACGAACTTCTTGCCGTCTTTGTCGCGAATCGCGGTCGATGGAACGAACACGCCGGACGGTCCTTTGGAGTCTTTTGGCGGTTCGTTCGCCAGGAAGCGCACCGTCGCATTCATTTCCGGCCGTAGTTGAACATCTGGATATTTTGCAGGATTCAGCACCTGGACCTTCACCTGCACAGTGGCCTTCTGCCGATTGGCCTCGGGAGAAATCTGGGCGATCTGGCCGTCATACTGTTTGTCAGGATATGCGTCGGTCGTGACGATCCCTTTCTGATTGGGCCCAAGGCGAGCGAAGTCGGCCTGCGCGATATCGAGTTCGACTTGCAGGTCGTTGAGGTCGGCGAGGGAAACCACCGAGCCTTGAGGGCCTCCGGCGGCGGCGCTGGCGAACTGCGCCGTAATCAATTCACCTTTTTCCGCAGTGCGATCGAGAATTGTTCCGGTGACGGGTGCGCGAATGATCGTGGCATCGAGTTGCGACTTCGCGTAATCCAATTGCCCCTGAGCCTGCGTGAGTGCGCCTTGGGCGCGCAGGAGTTCTTCGGGACGAGGCCCGATCTTTGCTAGCTCGAATGCTTTCTGCAAAGAATTCATTCGTTGCTGGTCGGATTCGTACTTCGCCGTCGCGTCGTCAAGTTGCTGACGCGAGATGACACCGCCGGCGGCCAACTCCTTCGTCCGGTCGAGCGTGATCTTGTCATTTACCGCTGTGGCGCGAGCTTCGTCGAGATTGTGCTGCGCCTGCTGGATCTCTTCAGGACGGGATCCGTGCTGCAGTTCTTCAAGATAGGCGCGCGCATTTTCAACACCGCCCCTGGCTTGATCGTAGTTTGCACGAAATTCCTGGGACTCTAGACGTACGAGAACCTGTCCCTCTTTGACCTTGTCACCTTTCTCGACTCCGATCCATTCCAGGCGTCCCGTGACTTTGGAGTTCACGTTGATCGTGTGATGAGCGACGATGTAGCCGGTGGCAGAGAGAACGGTGCCTCCGACATCGTTGCCAGTCGGTTTCGGCCGAGGCGCGAACGACCTCGACTTCTGGCGTGTCGGAAGAAAACGCACGGTAGGCCAGGGTAAACAGTCCGAGTACAACGATGAGCACGATGCCGCCGATGATGTAGCGGCGTGCCCAGGCCGGTGGTTCTCCGCTATTGTCGCTGCGCTGCGAACGATCAATGCGCAGGCTCTGCAGATCTTCGTGCTTAGTATCAATCGCCATAAGATATGGTTACGGTTCCAATTCCTCTTAAGTTCAAATCTCCAATACAATCGGCGCTACTAACCACGCAAGGCAGCCAAGATATTTTGCCGGGCCGCGTGCCATGCAGGAGCGAGTCCCCCTACAAATCCCATGATCAAAGCGAAAATGACTGCGCGGATCGCGACCCCCGGTGTTATGCGCAGCGCGAAGACGACCTCGCTGAAGGTTACGGCATTCGATGTCCCGGTCTGCATCCCGTTGAAGGGAAGCATTAATAGAATTCCGACGATCGCGCCTAAGAGCGCGAGCAACAACGACTCCAGCACGAACGATGTGAGGATAGCGGGCCGTGAGAAGCCGATGACGCGAAGCGTCGCGATTTCGCGTCCGCGATAAGCTACAGCGGCGTACATCGTATTCATCGCGGCGAAGATCGAACCGACAGCCATGATCACGCCGACCACCCAACCGATCACCTTGATGGGAGTGCCGGAACTGGTTTGCTTGGCGTAGTAATCGTTCTCGAGCACGCCCTCGAGTTTGAGGCGTTGGTCGTCGCTTACGCGATTCTTGAGCGCTTCGGCGGAAATTGGATCAGTCGCGCGAAGATACGCGGAAGAATAGCCGCCCTGCCGATCGAAGTCCGACGCCATCTGATTCACGTCGCCCCAGACTTCCGATTCATATGCAGAGCCGCCTGCATCGAATATGCCGACGACCTTCCACGATCCTTTGCCGAACTGCATGGTGTCACCGATATTGGCGTGGCGAAAAGCGGTTGCGAATCGAATCGCTGACTACAACTTCACGCTGACCGGTCTCGAACCAGCGGCCTTCGAGCAACTTCACTTTTGGCTGGCCTCCGGGTCCGTCGGGCAACTGGCGCATTTCGAGGCCGTCGGGCATCATGCCGCGAACGGTAACGTTCACTTCACCTGTTCCATCTTTGCGAGGCAGCACGATGACGACGACCCATTCGCCAGAAGCCATGGGCTCGCCGTGGCTGTCCTTCGCAATTCCGGGGAGCGTCTTCAGCGTGGGGAACAGCGCAGCATCGAAGCCACCAGAGAGCTCCGCCTCCGATCCCTTCCGGAGAACAAGGACGTTCTTAGGGCTGCCGCTGCTGACGAATGCGCGATCGAGTCCGGCGACAAGCGCCATCAGAAAGATGGCGGTCGTGACGGTAAGCGCGATGCCCAGCGCGGTCATAGCGGTGAGTCCTTTGCGGAGCCTTAGATTGCGGATGTTGTAGCTGATCGGTATCGCCATAGTTGACTCTTTATTCCCGTCGAACTCGTCTTTTCAAATCCGAGAGCGCCAAAATCAAAATGGCGCTCGTTACCCGATGTGGCGCAACGCTTCCACGATATTCATACGCGACGCTTTGTAGGCTGGAAGATAGCCGCTGACCAGCCCGAGAAGCACCGCGATCAGCAAGGCGAATCCGGCCGTGATTCCGTTGACATGCATATTCAGCGGAATGCCGAAGCCGATGAAACTTCGCGTCAGTCCTGCGATCACTGGAATCGCGACAAGGATTCCAAGCAAACCTCCGGCCAGAGCCAGAGCGACGGCCTCGCTAACGAAAATCGACAGCACGCGCTGGCGAGTGAAGCCCAGGGTTTTCAGGACGGCGACTTCGCGCGTCCGACTGCGCACTGACATCGCCATCGTGTTGGCCGAGACCAGCATGATGGCAAACATGACCGCGCCGCAGATGCTAAGAATGAAGGCCTTCACATTGCCGAGAGACGCGACGAATCCGAGTTGAAACGCCTTCTCGCTCTCGGTTTTTGTTTGCAGAGGCGAGTTGTGGAACATGTCGTCGATGGTCCGCGAGGCGTCCGCAACGTGGTCGGCAGAATCGATTTGAGCCGAGTACCAGCCGGCCTGTCCCTTGAACCAGGGAACGGCTTCTTCCAGATATTTGGCGTTGAAGTACAAAGCGTTCTGCGGCGGATCGCGATGGTAGATGCCGCGAATAGTGAGGTCGACATTGGCGGGAAAGATGGTTCCCTGCAGAGTGATGCGGTCCCCGATCTTCCACCCATACTTTTTGGCGAGCGTGACGTCGACGATGGCGCCGGCGCGATCATGCTGCCAGGCTTTCAGTTGATCCTCAGGGATGATTTTGTCGGAGGCGACCTTCAGATATTCGTCTGGATCGGTGGCGAGCTGGGCGAAGAAGTGCTCGGACGGTCATCGATGTAGCGGCCGCCGAACCACGTGATCGGAGCAACCGCGTTCACCCCGGGAACGGCACGAATCTTTTCGCGATAGAAAGCCGGAAGAAAGAATGCCAGCGATACGCGATCGCGAACGATCAGACGACGAGAAGCTTCGGGGGCCACCTGGTCGACGTAAAACGAGCGCCAGATGCAGATCATCATGGTCAGCAGCAGCAGCGAGAAGCTGATGCTGATCATGGTCAGCAAGCTGCGGCGTTTATTCCGAAATGTATTACGAACGATGAAACTGCCGAGCGTCATACTTCACCCGATGTGGCGGAGTCCATCCACAATGTTGATCTGCGATGCGTGATAAGAAGGCAATGCCGCGCTTAACAATCCGACAAAGCCGGATGTCAGCAGGGCTAAGGTGAAAATCGCAGGCGTCATGCGCAACGGAAAGAACGTGAGCTGCGCCGCGTGCGAAAAGCCATAGACCAACAACGAGCCGAGACTCGCCCCGAGAAGTCCGCCGGCGAGAGATAGAGCTACGGCCTCGCTTACGAATAATCCGAGGACGCCGATCTTGGTAAAGCCCAGAGTCTTGAGGACTGCCACTTCGCGAGTGCGCTCGCGAATGGACATCGCCATGGTATTGGCAGAGACCAACAACGTAGCGAAGACGACAGCCGAGCAGATGCTCAGGATGAAGGCTTTCACGTTGCCCATCATGGCGACGAACTCCAGCCAAAAGCTTTTTCACTCTCCGCTTTAGTGGGCTGTGGCGAGTTGCGGAACATGTCGTCAATCTCGGTGGCGATCTTGCTCACGTCCGACGGAGAGGCCGCGAGAATGCTGAAGGTACCGGCCTGGCCCTTGAAGAAAGAAACGGCCTCTTCAACATATTTGGAGTTGAAGTAGGCCGACTTGTTGTCGGGCGTGGAGTGGAAGATGCCACGAACATAGAGTTCGAGGTTAACCGGATATATATCGCCTTGGATGTACAGGCGATCACCAATTTTCCAGCCATACTTCGCAGCGAGGGAATCGTCGACGATTACGCCCTGGCGATCGCGCTGCCATGCTTTGATCTGATCTTCCGGCATCTGGATATCGCGGAAGACCTTGAAGAATTCGTCTGGATCGGTGCCGAATTTTGGGAAAAAATTCTCCGGCTTCTGATCTTTATAGATGCCCCCAAACCATGAAACTGGGACGACTGAGACGACTCCGGGAATGGCGCGAATCTTTTCGCGGTAATACATGGGCAATGTGAAGGTCAGAGATACGCGATGCCGGACCACGAGCCGCTGCGCTGACTCTGCGCTGCCGTCGTCGAGCGCGAAGGCGTGCCAGAGCGTCATCATCAAGGTGAGCAGGAGCAAGGAGAGCGCAATGCTCAAGACAGTGAGGATGCTGCGGCGCTTGTTGCGGAACGCGTTCTTGGTGACAAATCGAGTCAGGGTCATCGGCGAACTCCAGGGAATTCCGGGAACCAGGAGCAGGAGGTAGGCGCGCCCCAGCCCCCACAGCATAGACGAAGAACCTTGTCAGCGACAACCGCGTCCGGGTTGATTCGTTGTATGTCCAAGTCGCATTTCCCGAGAAAAAACGATCACCATCGCTATAGTCGCTTGGCGCCTCTGCGGTCACAAGTGGAGATCGTCATTGCGCCCGGATGACAAATGTCACACGAATCAGCCGATAACAAGTACAACGGCGAATGCCAGGAGAAAGTTACGGGGAAATCATCTTGAAGCAGCACGAACACAACAGTGTGAAGTTGTCTTAGTTGAAGCTTCCTTCATCAGCCGAGGGGCCGTAGAGGGCCGGTACCGGGGCCTCGTTGAGCCGTAGATACACGGTCAACTGACCCCGGTGATGAGCGAGATGGCTGAAGACGGAATCGTCGATCATCAAGTGCCGAGCATTCTCGTTGACAACCTGGCCTCCGACCACAAGTTTCCACGGCGTCATCAGATGCTCATCGGTGGTGTGCTGTAGCGCCTCGCGCGCCTGGGCGACAGCAGGAATCGAGCGCTGCCACCAACTCCGCCCGCGAACTCCATTCCAAGGGCTTGAATGCTGCGGCCTCAGGAGACTTCAGGTCGAGTTGGTCCTGCTTCACCATAGATACGATCCACGCAGGCATAGTCGCGACCAGGGAGGCGAGATATCCGAGAGGCATCGAGCGTGGATGCGGCTTCCAGTCATTGTGTCCTTCGGGCACGCGTTGCAGAGCGAGACGGGTGCTGGCGGCTTCGCGTTCGAGTTCGGCGAGGAAGAATTCGGTCAGCTTCATGTGAGTGTTCTCCTGTGATCCGTCTTTCGCGGCGGAATCGACGGAGTGAACGGTAGCAGCTATTGAGGACACATTCGGTCCTCAATCTATGGAACAATGCTGGCCATGCTTCAGACGTCAGCTCGGCTGCTCCGGCTCCTGTCTCTTTTTCAGGCGCAGCGATATTGGTCCGGGATCGAATTGTCACAGCGACTCGACGTGACGGCGCGAACGTTGCGGAGGGATGTTGACCGTTTACGCAGCCTGGGGTATCCGGTGCATTCGACCTCGGGAATTGCGGGCGGATACCAGTTGGGTGCCGGGGCGAACTTGCCGCCATTGTTGCTTGAGGATGACGAAGCAGTCGCGGTCGCGCTGGGACTGCGCACGGCGGCGAGCGGGGGCGTGTCGGGGCTGGAGGAGCCTTCAGTCCGGGCGTTGATGAAGCTGGAACAGGTGCTGCCGCCGCGATTGCGTCACCGAGTGGCTGCTCTGAATGCGTTCATCGTGCCGTTGGAGACTCGTGGTCCAACGGTGGATGCGAAACTTCTGTCGGCCATCGCGGGCGCATGCCGCGATCATGAGGGTATTCGCTTTCAATATCACAATCGCACCGGGGCACCGAGCGCGCGAGTCGTCGAGCCGCACCGCCTTGTACACACCGGCTATCGCTGGTATCTGGTTGCGTGGGACATTGGAAGAAAGGACTGGCGAACCTTTCGCATCGATCGGATCGAAGGTAAGCCGAAGACCTCGACTCGTTTCCAGCCGCGCAAGCCGCCCGAGGGAGATTTCGCCGTATTCGTCGCGAAGTCGCTGACGCAGGTGCAATATCCATACCGTGCCCGGGTCACGCTGCATGCGCCGCTGGAAACGCTGGCGAAGAAAATTCCACCTTCGGGCGGAGTGCTCGAGGCGATCGACGACAAATCGTGTACGCTGCACACCGGTTCTCATTCTCTGGAAGGAATCACAATTCATCTGTCATTGCTGGGAGTTGCATTCCGGGTGCACGAGCCTCCGGAACTCATCGAATATATCCGTGTCCTGACTGAGCGCCTGGCCCTCGCAACCCGCGAATAGCCGCATAGACACTAGCGATTCCTGCCACTCATTCGGCTTACTTTGGTAACTCGATGCCTAGCACGGGCAGCGATATGCTAGCCATAAGCGAATCCCGGAATGTCCGCCGGCGCAGGTCTGTCGCAAGAAAGAGACAGGCATGTGATGGATTGGAGTTCATAAGATAATGTCTACGAAAATTGGCCACTTTGAGATCTTAAGTGAACTGGCGAAATCGCCCACGGGCGTGGTTTACAAAGCCAATGACCTTGAAAGCGGGCAGACGGTTGCCCTGAAAGCCATTCAATTGGGCGCGTTTGGCGAAAGCGCGTCGGCATTGGAACAGGCGCTGCTGGCGGAAGCCGAGGCCACCAAGTCTCTGAGCTGTCCGAATATCACGACTGTGTCGGGCGCGGGCCAAATTGAAGGCCAGTTCTGCGCGGCCATGGAGTATGTGCAAGGCAACAGCATCGCCACGATGCTGGCGCGCAAAGAGGGATTCTCCATCTGGGATTTGCTCGACATCGGACGTCAATTGTGCAGCGGCTTCGACTACGCATCTTCAAGTCATCTGGTGCACCGCAGCCTTGAACCCTCCAAGATCATGTGCGGATGGGACGGCACGGTCAAGATTCTGAGTTTTGGTATTTCGAGCGTAGGCGACTTCGTGCAGCATGCCGAGGGAGTTTCCTCGATCCTGCATTACATGTCTCCTGAGCAAGTTCGCGGCGAGGCCCTGGACGGGCGATCGAATCTGTTCAGTCTGGGCGCGATGTTTTACGAGATGGTGACGGAGCGGAAGGCGTTTGACCGCGAGGACGTGGAATCGCTGCGGCAAAGCATTCTGGAGAGCACGCCGGTTGCTCCGATCCATGTGAATCCAAAGATTCACCCGCTCCTGAGTGATCTGATTATGAAGGCGCTGGCGAAGGATCCGGCTGAGCGCTTCCAAAACGGCCGGGAACTGCTGGACGAACTCGAGAAATGCAAAGAATCGAAACCGGCAGCAGCAAAGAAGCCTGAAGCGCCCAAAGGGTTGATCGTTCCCGACAAGGCGAAGGCTGCGGCACAAACCAAGTTTGTCAGCGGCGCGAAGCCGGCAGCTCCGGCAAAACCGGCGGCGCCTCCAGCGGTTCAGTCGCCGCGAGCTTCCAGTCCGGCCTCGGCACCCGTGGCGAAGGCAACGCCAGTCAAACCAGCGGAGAAGAAGGTTGTGGCTCCGGCGGCCAGTGCTGCCCGACCCGCAAACGCCGTTTCGAAGACTGCCGTTCCGAAGGCGGCCGCTGCGGCTGCAGGGGTCGGTTCCAGCGATTCATCGCTTGCTTCGGAAGTTCCTGAAATTGATTTGTCGAGCCACATTGCCGAAGCACCGGCCGCGCCGACAATCGAGGCGGTTGAAAGTTCGTCCGAGTACATGTCTGCCGCGGTGCTTGATGAGCCCGAGGTTGAGACCTATGAACCGCAGGTGGAAGACGATGGACCGAAGATCAGCGTCGATCCTTTGATGGCCGGAGGAGGCGCGAGCGGAGGCACAGGCACGAGCTTTTCCGATATTTCTGAACTGCCGCCGCTGAAGGAATCTTATACGCCGCCGCCGCCACCACCGCCTCCAGCGGACCTGCGGCCGGCTCAGTCCGCGCCGGCGGTCACTGTATTTAAGGCTGGCCCGAGCGTCGACGAAAAGCCGAAGGTTCAGCCTCGCGAAGTTGCGCAAAAGGCGATTAAAGAGATCAAGGGTGTACCGCCCAAGTTGATGCTGTATGCGCTCGCCGGAGCCGGAGCCCTGATCGTTGCGATCGGCATCGGATTTACGATCTACGTTCACAATCTAGGCAGTGATGACGATTCCGGTGCGGCTCGCAGCTCGGCGCCAGCGGCGGCGCCTGCCGCTGAGGCCAGCCAGCCCGTTGCTCCGAAGCCTGTACCTCAGGCGGCCCAGGAGGCTCCCGCTCCGGTCGCAGAACAGCCGGCCGAGGCTCCGGAGCCTGTAGCTCCCGCAGAGAGGCGAGGGGCTTCCGCGAAATCCCGCAATGCGAAGAAAAGAGCTCCCGTTGCCCCCTCGATTATCCCGGGACAGTTGGCGATCGATTCCACGCCGCAGGGCGCACAAGTTCAAGTGGACGGTAAGAGCGATGCGACTTGGGTGACGCCGTTTGCAATGACGGGCGTTCAGCCAGGCCAGCATTCGGTCACCATCAGCAAGCCCGGTTATATCACCGACACGCGGACAGTGGACGTGACAGGCGGAAACCGATCCGTGGAGACCGTTCACCTGACGCAGCTACTGGCGACGCTCGTAGTGAAGAGCGAACCCGCAGGCGCCAATATCTATGTCGACGGAAAAGACGTCGGTGCCAAGACTCCGGCGCAGGTCGGCGTCAACAAAGGTCAGCATGTTGTACTTGTCCGCATGTCGGGCTATATCGACGAGACGATGAGCGCCCAGTTCGTACTCGGGCAGACTTTCAATTTCTCTCCCACCTTGCGGTCCCTCGGCAACGTCGACAGCATCAAGACTGTGGGCAAGATGTCGAAGCTGTTCGGCGGCGGCAAGGGCGACCCAGGACAGGCCACCCTCAGCATTCATACTCAGCCCAAGGGTGCGCAGATCACGGTCAACCAGCACATGCTGGATAAGAATTCACCGGTTGACGTGATGATCGATCCCGGAAACTACGTCGTCGATATCACGATGACCGGATACGCTCCGATCCACAAAGTAATCACCGCGGACAAGAAGGGTAAAGTGGTGATCGACGAAGTGCTGCAGCCGCAGTAGGGCCGAGGGAAACCGCCGCTCTTAGTGGCGATCGTTTGGTTCGGCCGTGTGCGATGGGATCGCCCTCTACGCATGCCGTCAGTGCCTGTCCGGAAGCCTTCCGGACAATTCAGGCCCGCACTCAATTCACAGTCTATTCACAATCCAGAAACCTCTTATAAACATCAGCCGTTTAACGTCGATCTCCAATCCCTTAGGCACCCGTCCGAACACGGGCAGTTGGGGCGTGGGCTGTCTGTTGAGAGATGGTGCAGGGACAGGAGAATCTATGACTGAGAAGTTGATATTTGAAGCCCCCAGGAAGGCAATGGCTCTGCTGCTGGCCCTGACCATCACGCTGGGACCATCAGCCCTACCGGCGTTTGCTGCCGGAAAACCGGCCGCGTCGGCTTCGAGCACGGCGACGCCGATCCAGCATCTGGTCGTGATTTTCAACGAGAATATCTCTTTCGACCACTACTTCGGGGCGTACCCGTACGCGACCAACCCCGGCGGCGAACCGAGATTCGTGGCCGCCCCGAACACTCCGACCGTCAACGGTCTGTCGAATGCGCTGCTTAATGCGAATCCCAACCTGAATACGGCCAACGGAACTGGAGCAGCGAATCCTTTCCGCCTCGACCGTTCACAAGCCGTCACCAATGACCAGGATCATGACTACACCGCCGAGCAGTTGGCCTTCGACGGCGGCCTCATGGATTTGTTTCCGCTCAACACGGGAACGGCTGGCCCGCCGCCTTCCGGTTCGGGCGTGACCCAGACCAACGGCTTGGTCATGGGATACTTCGACGGAAACACGGTAACCGCAATGTGGAACTATGCGCAGTTCTTCGCGCTGAACGACAACTCGTACGGCACGACCTTCGGTCCCTCGTCGCCGGGCGTGGTGAACACGGTTTCCGGACAGACCAACGGGGTGATCAACACCCTGAACGGAACTGGCGACGAAGTCAGCGGCGGCAGCGATGGTTCGCTGACCCTGATCGGCGACGCCGATCCGCTTGGAGATGTCTGCTCGTCTCCGACCCGGGCGCAGGCCACGCTGGGCAGCAAGAATATTGGAGATCTGCTGAACGGGGGCGGCGTTTCGTGGGGATCGTTCATGGGAGGTTTTAATCTGAACGTTGTGAATCCGGATGGATCGACCGGGTGCACTCGAACCTCCACCGGGCTGGCTGGCACAACCGGCGATTACGTTCCGCACCATTCTTTCTTCAACTATTGGACCTCGACGGCGAACTATGCTCACACGCGTCCGGCCTCGATCAACGAGATCGGATGGGGTGGACCTGCCAATCACCAGTACGACATCGCGGATTTCGTTACGGCCGCCCAAGCAGGCAAGCTGCCTGCGGTGAGCTTCCTCAAGGCGCCGGCGTACGAAGACGCACATGCCGGCTACTCTGATCCGCTGGATGAGCAGACGTTCGTGGTGAAGATCGTGAACATGCTCGAACATCTGCCGACCTGGAGCAGCACCGCTGTCGTCGTGATGTACGACGATTCCGACGGATGGTACGACCACCAGATCGGCCCGATCGTGAACCAATCCACGGGGCCTTCGGACGCGCTTACCGGTCCCGGAGCCTGCGGCACAGCGACGACCTCACTGCCCGGACTGAATCCCACGAACTTGCACGCGCTGGGACGTTGCGGGTACGGACCACGGCTGCCACTGCTCGTGATCTCTCCCTGGGCACGGCAGAATTTCGTGGACCACACCGTCACCGATCAGACTTCGGTGATCCACTTCATCGAAGACAATTGGCTGGGTGGACAGCGCATCGGAACCGGATCGTTCGATTCGATCGCTAATTCAATCAGCCAGATGTTCGACTTCACGAAGATTCGGGGCAATGGAACTTTGATCCTGAGTCCCGACACTGGGGAGAAGCAATAGAGCTGCCTGAATCGTCGTAACCACTCAAATGCAGGCATGCGATCGTAGAGTTCGCATGCCTGCATCTCGCTTTCCTCGAATATTTCTGCGAATATGACCGCCTAGGGGAACCCTTCAGATTGCGCCTGAACAGACGATCATTCTTGCAAGGCAGCGGAATGGCTGCGATGTCTGCTGTTTTTCACCAGTCAGGTTCTCGAACTCCCGCACCCAAGTTCCGCACACAGTTGAATGCAAGTTCACTGGCGCAGTTTGTCGATCCGCTGCCGATCCCTGAGATCGCCAAGCCGACCGGAACTCGTCCCAGTCCGCTCGATCCTACTGTGAAGCTTCCGTATTACCGAATCCCGATGCGGCCATTTGAAGCAAGGCTGCACCGTGATCTGAAGCCAACAAGGTTGTGGGGATACGGAGGCGCTTCGCCGGGCCCGACGCTCGAGACGCGAAGCGGTCAGGGACTACTTGTGGAATGGGCGAACGAGTTGCCCGAAAAGCACTTTCTGCCGATTGATTACAGCATCCACGGAGCGGAGTCCGATAAGCCAGAGGTGAGAAGCGTGGTCCACCTGCACGGAGGCAAGACGCCGCCGGAGAGCGATGGTTATCCGGAGTCGTGGTACGTGCCGGGCAAGTCCGCAATTTGCCACTACCCGAATCGGCAGGATGCGGCGATGTTGTGGTATCACGACCACGCATTGGGAATTAACCGGCTCAACGTCTTTGCAGGATTGCTGGGAGCGTTTTTTGTGCGGGATGAGGTTGAAGATGGGTTGGAGCTCCCGCGCGGAACGTATGAGATCCCGCTGGTCATCTACGATCGCATTCTGGATCTGGACGCACAGCTTAACTATCCCGTCTCGCCCGATCCGAAGAAGCCTTGGACTCCGGAAGTATTTGGGGATGCGATCGTGGTCAACGGCAAGATCTTTCCCTATCTGGAAGTCGAACCGCGGAAATATCGCTTTCGCGTGCTCAACGGCTCAAACGCACGCTTTCTGCACCTTTCAATGTCGAACGGGAGCAGCTTTTACCAGATCGGAACCGATCAAGGTTTGCTGCCGGCTCCGGTGCCGCTCGACAAAGTCTTCCTGGCGCCGGGCGAGCGAGCTGACCTGATCGTCGATTTCGGAGGCTTGGGCGGCGGGACCTTCGTACTGAAGAACGACACCCTGCCAGTCATGCAATTTCGAGTGGCTAAGAGTGGAACGCGCGACTCTGGCGCTCTACCGCAGAATTTGCGGCCGGTGCCGAAGCTTGCCGAATCTACCGCGACAAAAACGCGGCCGCTCAGTCTGGTCGAAGTCGATGACGTAAAGCAAAGACCAGTGACCATGCTGTTGAATAATGCGCACTGGAGCATGCCGGTCACCGAGAATCCAGTGCTCGACTCGACTGAAACTTGGGAGCTGGCGAATACGACCGACGATTCGCACCCGATTCATCTGCATCTGGTGCGATTTCAGATCCTCGATCGAAGAAGCTTTGATGTTGCGGCGTATTGGACCACGGGACAGATGAAGTACACGGGGCCAGCCGTGCCGCCTGCTCCCGGGGAAGCCGGATGGAAAGATACGGTTCGCGCGGACCCAGGGATGGTGACTCGGATTATTACCAAGTTCGAGGGCTATGCCGGACGGTACGTGTGGCATTGCCACATCCTCGAACACGAAGACAATGAAATGATGAGGCCCTTCGATGTGATCGCCGCACGATAGCGCGAGCAGCGTGTTTACTGGGGCAGCTTGAAGTTGACCGTGACCTGGGTCTGGATCTCGACGGGTTCGCCGTTGAGTTTATAGGGCTTGTACTTCCATTGCTTCACCGCGTCGCTGGCGGCCTTGGCCAGTTGCGTATCTCCGCTGATCACCTTGATGTGGGTGATGTTTCCGTCCTTGGAAACGGTGGCCAGTAATTCCACTGAGCCTTCCATCCGCATGCGAAGGGCAGTCGGAGGGTACGAAGGCGAGACTTTCTTGATCACCAATCCCTGCGAAACGCCTTGGGAGACAGTCAGAGCCTGCAGCACCGGCTTAACTGCGCTGCTATTGTTTGCTACGAAGTTCGGCGGCGGAACCGCGGCATCCGGAGCGGCCATCCCGATTAAGCTGGGAGCAGGAGCATCGGCAGCGCTAGCCTTCGATTGTGCAGCGGGAACCTTTCCGCCTTTCACAACCATTGGCGCAGGCGCCGAAGGCTCGGTTACTGGAGCTTTAGCGGGAGCCGATGAAGCGGAAGTAGATGGCTTCGCGGAACTTGGAGTAGAGTGCAACGTAATCTCTTGCGGTGCGGACTCTCTGTCGTCGTTCGCCGCACTCGTCGAAGGCTCATTCACCGGCGCTGCGCTCGGCGCTGGCGCCGACGGAACAGGCTTCGAAGCAGCGGGCGTAACACTGACCGGCTTCGCGGGCTGCGTGGCCGTCGAAGGCGGGATGACAACCTGCGACGTTGCCGGCGCGGACGAGTGTCCCGAGAACTGTGTCCAACCGACATAGGCTGCGGCGGCAATGACTACGGCTGCGACGGCTCCAAACAAAATCTTTTTGCTTCCACCTTTGGATTCGGCTTCGTCCGTGGCCCCGCCGAAGGTAAACGACGGCGCCGAGCCGACTATTGCGGACGGATTGCTGGGTGCGGCTTCTGCTGGTTTTTCGAACAATGCTTCCGCCGCGGCATGTTCCTGCGGCTTCGCAACTACTGGGGCGTCTTCGATCTTGCGGGCCGGAGCAGGAGCGCTCGCCGCCCCGCTGGTCGCAAGCGGAGAGCCGGCTGGGAAAGCTGGCTTGGGCGGCGCGATTGCTGCAGGCGCGGGTAATTGTTCCGGATGCGGAATCGATGGAGTTTGGATCGAGGGCGCCGTCGCAGGCTTTGCTGCGGACTCTTCGATGTCGAGTTCAAGAACTTCAGCATCCTTCTCGGCGGGCGCTGAACTGACGGCCGCGACTGCGGGCCATGCAGATGGAGCACTGGGCGCGGACGGCGGAATCTCCACCGGCCGGGGTGCCATCACCGGCGAAGGTGTAACCGGTGCTGCCGGCTTTACGACTGAAATCGGCTTGAGCGGAGCGGGCTTTGGCGGAACCGGCGTAGTGGCGACTGGCGGAACGGGAGCTGCTGCCGGAGCCTTGCCGGGTTCGCTCTTGCGAAGCAAGCCGCGGGCGACCCGCAGTGTCCCTTTGGCCTGTTCGATATTTATGGGTTTGGTCAGGACGAGGTTTGCGCCAATGCGAAACGCTTTGGCGACCCCCGCCTGACCTTCCACGACGGCTACGGCAAGCGACGTCTGGTTGGAGGTCGAGTTGCGCGCGCTTTTGAACAACAAGGTGGCATTCTGCTCGTTATCGCAGTCCACCACGACAGCGTCGAAGTGTTGGCCCATCAGCTTCTTAACCGCAGCGAAAGGTTCGATGCAGGACTCGACGGCGAATTCCAGCTCATTCAGGACCTGCGTCACTGTGCGAGCGGTCTTTTCATCGGGACAGAAGAGAAGAGCTTGGTAACCCATATCAAAGCCATCGTAGGTACATGCGTAAGGACCATCAAGTTACGCTAGTAATTCGTGAAATGGCTTTGCATGCCTCAACGCGGATTTGCGGCGCGAAATTCCCCAGAGCATACGCTGGGACATGTGCTCCGGTAATGCTGGTGTTGTCGCATACAATAGCGGGCCATGACGTCCCGAGTACCGCTCTGGCTCAAGATCGGGTGGACGATCTGGCTGATCGTTTGGGCACCGATTTACTGGCGGCAGTACGGGCTACAGAATTTTCTGTTTTTCTGCGACATCGGAAATGTGCTGATTGGGATTGGTTTGTGGCTGGAAAGTCCGCTGATTTTTTCCTGGGCCGCGTGCGGGCTGCTCTTTTTTCAGACGTTGTACACCATTGATCTCGGCGGCGCGTTGTTAAGTGGTCGCCATATCATCGGCGGCACGGAATACATGTTCGATCCGCACCTGTCTCTCCTCGTTCGATTGTTGAGCTTGTTTCACGTCGTGACTCCGCCGCTGCTGCTATGGGCGATTTGGCGTCTCGGTTATGACCGCCGCGGCTGGAAATTCCAGACGGGGATGACGTGGATCGTAGTGACCATCAATTATTTTTGGCGTCCGGAGCAGGATGTGAACTGGGCCCGAGGGCTGTTCTTCCACGAGCAGCATGTGGTGCCGGGCTGGCTCTATTTGCTCGCATACCTGACAGCGGTACCGCTCCTGATTTATTTCCCCACGCACTTATTTTTGAACTGGCTTAGCCGTTGGTGGGCCATGCGATCATCGGAATGAGCAGAGGTCGGTCGGATCAAATGCCAGCTGCCATTGGAACCCGCACTGCCGACCTCGCCTGAGTTGCGCTAGACTTCCTGCTGGCTCGATCACCTCATATCCCGAACGATCGGGCCCTCATGCTATTCAAGGAGCCATCGTGAAAACACATCTGGTGAAAATATTCGTGCTGTGCTGGCTCGTGTGTGCGCCTTCGTTATTTGCGCAGAGTGCCCCCGAAGGGATCTGGCAAGGTTATGACGGGGAATGGAAGCATGTTTCCCAACAATTGGTCGCATTGGCGGAGGCTACGCCTGCAGAGAAATTCGCGTGGCGCCCCGCGCCCGGAGTGCGCTCCACGAGCGAAGTGTATATGCATATTGTCGATGCAAACTTCTATCTTCTCAGTATTACCGGCCCGAAAATGCCAGCCGACTTACCCGAGGACTCGGGAAAGAAGATAACTTCCAAGCCTGAGGTGATCGCTTGGCTGAAGCGTTCGCTGGATGCAGTGAAACAGGCTCATTTAGCGGCAAAGCCCCAGGATCTTCAGCGCAAAGTTCATATCGAAGATAGAGATGCAACCGTCGATGGAATGTATCTCCGGATCATCGTTCACGCCAATGAGCACATGGGACAGCTGGTTGCGTACGCCAGGATGACCGGCGTCGTGCCACCCTGGTCGAAAAACTAAAAAACAGATGTCGGATTTTACGCCGCTAGCGATTTTTGCCGGGATCGCCGTCCTGACGCAACGTGGACTCTGACGGTGGATAGGCGATGGACCCCTTGAATGACGAGATGTCATCTTTGTGGAAGTCCGGGAACGGCAACTTGTTTCCATCTCGAAGCTCCGCGATCTTCTTCACGGCGTCTTCCACCTTCTGCTTCTCGACGCCGGAATCGCGGCTTAGATAAAGAGTCTGCGCCGGAAGCGCCAACCCTCCGCCGGAGTCTTCCAGCACGTCCATGATGCGGAGCAGCAAATCTTCACGGACCGCCGCGAATTCGTTGAAATCCCTCGTCAGCACGTACGAGAGCAGTTCGATGCTAAGAGAACTCCCGCCAATGTCGACGAGTCGCACTCGTACCGTCTGCGTTTCGACTCTGGGATGGCTGTACAGCAGCTTGCGAATTTCCGCGAGCACGAAACGGACGTGATCGGCTTTGCTTTCAGGTCGCAGTCCGAGGGTTGTCTTGAAGAGAATCTTGTCGCGCCGGCTCAGGTTCTCCAGATTAATCGTTGCGACTGTGCCATTGGGAATCGCAACCAGCGTGCGTTCCTCGGTGCGGATGCGGGT
This sequence comes from uncultured Acidobacteriota bacterium, assembly GCA_963787685.1. Classification (GTDB taxonomy): domain Bacteria; phylum Acidobacteriota; class Terriglobia; order Terriglobales; family Acidobacteriaceae; genus Sulfotelmatobacter. The sequence goes on along the minus strand of CAWBED010000004.1, from coordinate 298,660 downwards.
GGAACGGAGGCCGATGTCCTCAACGGTGCCGGTGCGATCCCCGAAGCGGCAAGTATCGCCAACGCGAAAGACTTCGTCGCCGAGTACGGAAACGCCGCCAAAGAGATTCTCAATGGTCTTCTGAGCGCCGAAGCCGATTGCGAGGCCGCCGATTCCGAGTCCGGCGAGCGCGGTGCTCATGTTGAATCCCAGATTGCTGAGGACTGCGAGAACACCGAGGACGAAAATAACGAATTTCAGAATGCGTTCACCGAGCAGCATGAGCGTGCCCGTGCCGGCATGGCCGCCCGCCAGTGCGCGATTGCGGACGCGGCGCAGAGACCAGCGCACGAAGCGCCACGCAATCCACGTCACGCTGATAATGAGGGCGATCGTCGTGATCTGGTAGTAATAATGCCGCGGAAGCAGCGGCATTCCGAGGTAGCGCGCAAAGATCTGATGAACCAGCGTGCCCGCGAGCAGCCAGGCCGGAGCTGAAACAGAACGCCAGTTCGCAACTTCGACCTGACCCCGTCGCCGGGCCCACCAGCGTACGGGAATCTCCAGCAATACAAGGCAGAGCCAGCCGATTCCGGCGGCGCCGGGCACGGCAATCAGCAGAGCCATCCACTGCCATAAAGGCACACCGGCAATGTGGTGCTTTACGAGTATGCTCGGCAGCTTCTTCTCAACCTGCCGCGCCTCGACTTGATCGTGCAGTTCCGGAATTTTCGCAAGAGTGTCGGCGGAGATGAGCCAGATTTTTCCGGCGGTGGGATCTGCGACGCGAACGAGCTCAAGATCGTCTTCGACGTCGCCGGACGACATTGTGCCTAATTTTTGACGCCCGAGCGGAACGCCTTCCTGCGGAATTCCTTCCGCCTGGGTGAAACTTCCGACGCGTACGTTGGTTGCGGCAGAGCTGTTGAGGACCGTGTACAGCTGGTTGGCAATCTGTTCCCCTTCAGATTGTCGCCGAGCTGCGCTCATCTGCAGGTATTGGGCAGCAATGCTGTAGTTGCCGGACTGCGCGGCCTGCAGAAATCCGATGACAGAGCCGGATGGTGTGGAGCGGCCGAGTTGATCGATGGGGGCGGTGCTGGTTGAAGGAGCGGACGGTGAGAGAATGCTGCTCAGCGGCGACTGGGCTGCGACAGCAATCGCAGTGATAAGAGCAAAAAACAGCAGCAAGCGCGTCTTGGGGAATGAGGACATCATTTAGTTCTCCAGCCCGAAGCCCGTTGGCCTGCTCACGTCGCCGGCAGGGTGGATTGATTGTATCGGAACGGTCCTTGGCAGGATTGCGGGAAGAGACCCGCCTTATCCTCGCTTCGGGCGGTAGATATGCGTGCTGGTACCGAAGAAGACTTCGGCGGATTCCATTACCGTTTCCGTCAATGTCGGATGCGGATGAATGGTCAGAGCGATATCGCTGGCGAGCGCGGCCATCTCGATCGCGAGCACGCCCTCGGCGATCATCTCTCCTGCACCGACTCCGACGATACCAACTCCGAGCACGCGTTCGGTTTGCGGATCGAAAATCAGCTTGGTCATTCCTTCCGGACGATCGAGGGTGACCGCGCGTCCGGAGGCGGCCCAAGGGAACTTCGCAACTTTGATTTCGCGATTCTCCTTTTGCGCCTGCGTCTCAGTCAGGCCGGCCCACGCGACTTCGGGATCGGTGAAGACGACGGCAGGAATGGCGTTGGGTTCGAAAGCGACTTTATGTCCGGCAATGGCTTCCGCAGCGGTGCGTCCTTCGTGCGAGGCCTTATGTGCGAGCATTGGTTCGCCGACGACGTCGCCGATTGCGTAGATGGATGGATCGTCGGTCTGCAACTGCTTGTTGACCTGAATGAATCCTTTCGGACCAACTTTGACTTGCGTCTTGTCGAGTCCGGGAATTTCGGAGTTCGGCTTGCGCCCCACCGAAACCAGCACGCGATCGAATACTTTTTCCTGCTCGCTACCATCTTGTGCTTTCAGAGTCGCGCGGATACCGTTGCCTTCGTCTTTGATCGAGGAAACGGTGGTGTTGAGCAAAATAGCCTCGAACATTTTTTCCAGGCGCTTATGCAGGGGAAGAACGAGATCGCGGTCTGCGCCGGGAAGCAGGCCAGGGAGCATTTCTACAACAGTGACGCGCGTGCCCAGCGCCGCGTAAACGGAGCCAAGTTCCAGCCCGATGTATCCGCCGCCTACGACAAGCAGGCTACCGGGGATGTCTTCGAGATTCAGTCCGCCGGTAGAGTCCATCATCCGCGGCGTATCGAGATTTAGCGTTGGAACGATCGCCGGACGAGAACCTGTGGCAATGATGATGCGATCAAATGTCAGCGACTCTTGCGATCCGTCGGCCTTGGTGACATTGAGCGTCGTCGAGTTTTCAAACGCCGCGCGGCCTTGAATGTAATGGACCTTGCGTTGTTTCGATAGGACGCCGAGGCCTCCCGTCAGCTTCTTGACTACGTTCTCCTTGAAGGAGCGGAGGCGCGCGAGATCGATTTTCGGCTCCGCGAATTCAATGCCCCAGTCTTTGGCCTGATGCGCTTCTTCCAGAAGCTTGGCGACATGCAGCAGCGCCTTCGACGGAATGCAGCCGCGATAGAGGCATACGCCGCCAGGGTTCAATTCGGGATCAATGAGCGTGACGGTCAAGCCGAGATCGGCGGCGAGGAATGCGGCAGCGTATCCACCGGGCCCGCCGCCGACAACTGCAATATTCAGATTTGAATTTTCAGACATGAGAACCCTGAACCACAAAGGACACGAAGGTTCACGAAGAAAAACTGGCTCAGCAGCAGTCTTACTTGTTTTCCTTCGTGTTCCTTAGTGCCCTTCGTGGTGAAATTTCAGCCTTGGACTGATAACAGAAACGGCTGTTCAAACGCTTCCGCGATCCAGCGCAGGAAGCGGGCCGCATCGGCTCCGTCAATCAGGCGGTGATCATACGACAGCGAGAGCGGAAGAATCAGGCGCGGCTCGAACTTGCCATTGATCCATTCCGGTTCCATCCGTGACCGCGATAGCCCCAGGATCGCCACTTCGGGGTAATTCACGATCGGAGTGAATCCCACTCCACCGATGCCGCCCAGATTCGTGATCGTGAACGTGCCGCCTTCCATATCCGCCGGAGTAAGTTTCTTGTCTCGTGCTTTTTTCGAGAGCTGCGACAAGGCGACCGCCAGTTCCACGATGTTTTGCTTATCTACGTCTCGAATGACGGGAACGAGCAGGCCGCGATCGGTATCGGCCGCGACACCGATGTTGATGTATTGCTTGTAGACGATTTCTTCTTTGTCGATGTCGATGCTGGCATTGAACTGCGGAAACACTTTGAGCGCCGCTGCGCAGACCTTCAACGCGATGGCGGTCACGGTCATCTTGCCGCCGGCCTCTTCGGCCTTCGGAGCGAAACGGGCGCGCAGTTGCTCGAGTTCCGTGATGTCGGCACGATCGTGCTGCGTGACGTGGGGGATGGTGTTCCATGCCTCGGCCAGATGCTCGGCTGTCTTCCGGCGAACTCCGCGCATGGAAACGCGCTCGATCTTGCCCCACTTGCCGAAATCGGGGAGCTGCGGTTGCGCAAAGTGCCCAGCACGCGGAGTAGCCTGTGCCGTGGACGCTACGGCAAGCAGCGATTTGGCGTGAGTCTTAACATCGTCTTCACTGATGCGCCCGCCAGGGCCAGAACCCTTCACCTCGTAGATATCGACGCCAATTTCGCGGGCGAGCCGCCGCACATGCGGCGCGGCGGGAACCGCTTGCCGATGTTCGGTGCCAGCAACCTTTCCTAATTGAGCCGGCATGCTGAACGCAGGAACCGATTTGTGAGGCTGATCGGGTGGCAGCGCCTGCTCTTCCGTTTTTCCTTCGGCGCGGATCGCTGCCTGAAACGCAAGGCGCGCGCCGTGCTGTCCGGAGACGTGCTCCACTGGGGCAGAACGGGGACGAGCGGGAGCAGCCGCGGCCGCACCGCCTTCGAGAGTGAAGATCACCTGGCCAACTTTGATCTTCTCGCCCTCTTTGACCATGATTTCTTTGACTACTCCGTTCACCGAGGATGGAACTTCGACGACGGCCTTGTCGGTTTCCAGTTCCATCACCGGCTGCCCCTCGGAAACTTTCGTTCCTGGCGAAATCATCAGCCGAACGAGGTCGCCCTGCGAAATGTTTTCACCGAGTTCCGGAAGCTTGAATTCACTGGGACCAGACGAAGGAGCGACCGGACTAGGAGCAGCCAGTGCTGGCGCAGAATTAGCTGGCTTTGTCTCAGCAGGCGGCGCAGGCGCTGCAGTCTTTTGTGGCGCCGGAATTGGAGTCGCGGCAGGGGGTTGAGAAGGAGTGGCAGGGGCCGATTTTCCGTCCGCGCCGTCGACCGTGAAGATGACTTGGCCGACCTTGATCTTGTCGCCTTCTTTGACGCGGATTTCCTGCACGGTCCCGCTCACCGACGAAGGCACTTCCACAACCGCTTTGTCGGTCTCGAGTTCCATGACGGACTGGCCGGCGTTCACGGTTGCGCCCGGCGCAACCATCAGGCGCACCAAGTCGCCCTGTTCGATGTTCTCTCCCAGCTCTGGAAGCTTGAATTCAATCACCGCGTATGTTCCTCGTATGAGTTCTTGATGTTGGGCGGCAGCGCTTGAAGGCGCGATCCATCCTGTCGCCTTTGCAGCACGCCGGAAGACGCGCTCTGTTACGGACGTTTAGGTAATCGCCGGATTCGCTTTGTCCGGATTAATTCCCAGTTCCTGAATCGCACGCTTGACCACATCGGTGCCGATCTTCTTCTCGCGAGCCAAAGCTCCGAGAGTTGCCAGCACAATATGCTTGGCGTCGACCTCGAAGAAATCGCGCAACGCGGCACGTGCTTCACTTCGACCGAACCCGTCGGTTCCCAGAGAGACGAGTTGCCCGGGCACCCACTTGCCAAGGCTTTCCGGCAGAACCTTCATATAATCGGAGGCCGCAATGAACGGTCCTTGCGCGTCCTTCAATGTCTGCGTGACGTAAGGAACTTTCGCCGGTTCGGCGGGGTGCAGCATGTTCCAGCGCTCACAGTCGTTGGCGTCGCGGTAGAGTTCTTTGTAGCTGGTGACGCTCCAAACATCCGCGCCGACGCCGTATTTTTCTTCAAGAATCTTCTGGGCCTTGAGCACTTCGTACATGATGGTGCCGCTTCCCAGCAATTGCGCCCGCAGTTTGGCATCGCTCTTGGCAGAAGTTTTGAAGCGGTACAGGCCTTTCAGAACTCCTTCGCGAACGTTGCCTTCCGTTGGCATCGCGGGCATTGGCAGAGGTTCGTTGGTGACGGTCAGGTAGTAGAAGATGGATTCCTGATCGATGTACATCCGCTTGATGCCGTCTTGAATAATGATGCCGATCTCGTAGGCGAATGCAGGATCGTAGGCGTGCAAGTTCGGCACCGGCAGGGCGAGTACGTGGCTATGGCCGTCCTGGTGCTGAAGCCCTTCGCCTGCCAGCGTAGTGCGTCCAGCCGTGCCGCCGATGAGAAATCCGCGACAACGCATATCGGCCGCCGCCCAGATCAGATCACCGATACGCTGGAACCCGAACATGGAGTAATAGATGAAGAAAGGAATCGTGTTGATTCCGTGATTGGCGTAGGCAGTTCCCGCCGCGATGAACGAGCACATCGAGCCGGACTCGGTGATGCCTTCTTCCAGAATCTGCCCGTTCTTTGCTTCCTTGTAATAAAGGAGCGTGTCCATGTCGACTGGCTCGTAGTTCTGTCCGACGCTGGAATAAATTCCAACCTGCCGGAAGAGTGCTTCCATGCCGAAAGTGCGCGCCTCGTCGGGGACGATCGGAACGATGAATTTGCCCACATCCGGATCGCGCAGTAGCTTTGCGAGAAGCCGCACAAACACCATCGTAGTGGAAACTTCGCGGCCGTCGGTGCCTTTGTGAAATTCCTCGAAGTGGGCGTCGGGAACGGGCTTCAGCGGCGTGGCGCGCATCTTGCGCTGCGGCATGTATCCGCCGAGTTGCTGGCGGCGCGCCTGCATGTACTTAATCTCTGCGCTATCGTCGGCCGGCCGGTAGAACGGCGCCTCGTGCAACTCATCGTCCGGAATTGGAATTCCGAAGCGCGAGCGAAACATCTCAAGCTCATCTTCGTTGAGTTTTTTCTGCTGGTGGGTGATGTTCTTGCCTTCACCTGCTTCGCCCAGGCCGTAGCCCTTGATCGTCTTGGCGAGAATGATGGTCGGCGCCCCGGTGTGATCGAACGCCGCGCGGTAAGCTGCGTGCACTTTAATTGGATCGTGCCCGCCCAGTCGCATGCGCGCGAGTTGGTCATCGGAGAGATGCTCGACCATCTTCAGCAAGCGCGGATCGCTGCCGAACAGGTTTTGCCGGAAATAGGCGCCACTTTCGACGAAATATTTCTGATATTGGCCGTCGCTGACTTCTCCGAGGCGTTTGACTAGCAGGCCATCGCGGTCATGCTGAATGAGGTTGTCCCAGTCGGATCCCCAGATAACCTTAATGACATTCCAGCCGGCGCCACGGAAGATCGCTTCCAGTTCCTGGATGATTTTGCCGTTCCCGCGTACCGGGCCGTCAAGCCGCTGCAGGTTGCAGTTGACGACGAAGATCAGGTTGTCGAGCTTTTCACGGGACGCGAGAGTGATGGAGCCGAGCGATTCGGGTTCGTCCATTTCGCCGTCGCCCAGGAATGCCCAAACTTTCCCGCCGGTGGACTGCTTCAGCCCGCGATTCTCGAGATACTTGATGAACCGTGCGTGATAGATCGCCTGGATCGGTCCCAATCCCATCGACACCGTGGGAAACTCCCAGAAATCGGGCATCAGCCACGGATGCGGATAGGACGACAATCCTCCACCTGGCTTCAGCTCGCGACGGAAGTTCTGCAGCTTCTCCTTCGATATTCGGCCTTCTAGATACGCGCGGGAATAAATTCCCGGGGCGGCGTGGCCCTGAAAATAAACAATGTCGCGGTCACCGTTTTCGGTCTGGGCGCGGAAGAAGTGATTGAAGGCGACTTCGTAGAGCGTGGCGGCGGAGGCGAAGGTCGAAATATGTCCGCCGATACCTTCCTGGATCTTATTGGCGCGGACGACCATAGCCAGTGCGTTCCAGCGAACCAGGCTCTTAATGCGCCGTTCCATCTCCTGACTGCCGGGAAACGGAGCCTGGTGCTTCGAAGGAATGGTGTTCTGGTACGGCGTAGTCGCTGTAAAAGGTAGATTCAGCCCGGCTTCACGCCGCGCGTGCAAAGCCAATTGCTGGAGCAAACGGCCGGCCCGGTTCGGTCCGCCATGAGAAAGCACATAATCCAGGGAATCAACCCACTCCCTGGTTTCCAACACTTCTAGCCCGTCAGTTTCGGTCTGAGCCACGTCTGATTTTCCCCCACAGGTTTGCTGAACATTCCATCATATCAATTACGCGGATTTTTGCGGCCGGAAACGCTTCCAAATTGCGGTTCCAATCGCCCGGTGCCTGCTGTACTATCCTGCAAACTAGGTCTGTCAAACGGAAACAGAATTTGTCATTCCGAGTCGCAAAGCGACGAGGAATCTGCTGTTCTCTTTCAATGAGCACACGCTAGCTTGCTGAGGTAGCTATGGTGTTGAAAATTATCCTCATTGTTCTGGTGGTGATCGCGGCAGTCCTTCTCGTCCCGCGGCTTCTCTCTCGGTCCGAAACTCCGGTTTCCGGCACGACCGCTCCCGAGTTCACTCTTCCTTCGCAGGATGGTTCCCAAGTCAGCCTGAAGGACTACCGTGGCAAATGGGTCGTCCTCTACTTTTATCCAAAAGATCAGACGCCCGGTTGAACCCGAGAAGCCCACCAGTTCCAGGTGGATCAACCCAGGTATGCTGAACGCAACGCAGTCGTGTTAGGAGTGAGTGGCGACAGCGTGGACTCGCACAAACAGTTCTGCACAAAAGAAGGTCTGAACTTCAAACTGCTAGCTGACACCAGCCATAAGGTAATGGACTCCTACGGCTCTCTCACGAACCTCGCAGTCGTCAAGTTCGCCGCTCGGCACACATTCCTGATCGACCCGACAGGCAAAATCGTAAAAGTCTTCACGAATGTGGACCCGGCCAAGCACAGCGTGGATGTTCTTGCGGAACTCGATCAACTGGAGAAGGCGAGGGTTCCGGCGAGGTAGAGTCCCGATTCTGGGTGCACGTTCAAAATTCTTCGTCGTTTGGTCTCCTCAGTAGACGAGCGCTCTTCGGAATGGAGCGAGACCTTTAGCCTCTGGCTCGTGGCGGCGTAGACTAATTCAATGGCAACCGCGGCGCCGAATCAGGTGAAGGAGCCGGTCAGCAAGGGCGGGGAATATCGCTTTCCGCCCGGCTTTCAGCGCAATCTGCTCTGGTTTGCGTTCCGCCGCTTCCGTCCTGCAAATCCAATCCTGCTCTTCCAGCACCTCGTCGACGAATATGGCGACATCGCTCATTACAAGATTGGCTGGAACCACATCGTTTTCCTGAACAATCCTGACTACATCCGAGAAGTGCTGGTTGTGCAGAATGACAACTTCATCAAGGAGCGGACGGTGCGCCGCACGAAGATGTTGTTGGGCGAAGGCATGATCACCGCCGAAGGCGCTCAGCACCGCAGCCAGCGGCAAGTCGCACAGCCGGCGTTTCACCGGCAGCGCATTCCAGAATATGCCGACATGATCGTGCAGGAAGGCGTCCGTATGAGGGATCGCTGGCGGGACGGCGAGCAGCGCGACATCGCCCGCGACATGATGCATCTCACCCTGAACGTGGTTGCCAGAACGCTTTTTGCCACCGATCTTCGGGACGAGGTTGATGAACTCGCTGATGCGATCAACCGTATCATGGGCCTCTACAATTTCCTGGTGATGCTGCCGGCTGCGGAGTGGCTGGTGCATGTACGTCCGCCCGGTCTCGCGGCGTTTGTCCGCGCTCGCAAGCGCATCGACGCCGTTGTTTACCGAATGATCGAAGCGCATCGGAAGGCGGGCCATAATGGCGGCAGCTTGCTGGACCTGATGCTCGCTGCTTCCCCTGACCATAGCGCAGCTTCGGAACAGTCGCTGCGCGATCAGGTCATCACGATCTTTCTGGCTGGCTACGAAACGGTCGCCAATGCGCTCGCGTGGACCTGGTATCTGCTCTCGCAGAATCCGGAATGCGAACGCCGATTCCACGACGAAATTGACCGAGAACTGCAAGACCGTCCGCCGGCATTCGAGGATGTTCCACGATTGCGCTACACCGAAATGGTTTTGGCTGAATCCATGCGGCTTTACCCGCCAGCGTGGGCGATGGGCCGGTATGCGCGCAACGATTTCCGCCTCGGTGAATTTTTCTTGCCGGCGAAGACGACCGTGCTGATCAGCCAGTTCATCATGCATCGCGACGCCCGATTCTTCCCCGATCCTCTACGCTTTAATCCCGAGCGATTCACGCCGGAAGCCAAGGCGCGACGCACGAAGTTCACCTACTTTCCCTTCGGCGCGGGATTCCGTCAGTGCATCGGGGAGTCGTTTGCCTGGATGGAGGGCGTGTTGCTGCTGGCGACTCTGGGGCAAAGATGGAAGCCGAAGCTGGTTCCTGGACACCGCGTCGAACCGGAGCCGCTGATTACATTGCGTCCCAAGTACGGCATGAAAATGCAGGTCGAAGCGCGCGATCGGCCGACCTGTTCGTGATTTCTCTACTTATCGGCTAGATACATCTCAGCTACATGCTGCGTGATTTTTCCCGGCTCGGCCCCCGCCAGATTCGTCAGCGCCACCACGGTTAATTGATCGTCGACGTAGCGGTCGATCGCGGTTTCGAATCCTTGCCACGAGCCGTCATGATGAATACATCGATGGCCGCTTCTCTGGTCGATGAACCAGCCGAATCCGTAGTTGCCTTTGTTTGCTTCGCCGTTCTTCAGCTTCACCGGAGTCCACATCAGATCGAAGCTGGATCGCTTCAAAAGCTTGTCACTGTAGAGCGCCGCGTCCCACTTGGCGAGATCGAGTATCGAAAAATATAGGCTTCCATCCGCAGTCGTGTTCACGACCGGCGATACCCATTCCTGATTCTTCAACTCGCCTTTCACGAGTCGGTATCCTGCGGCGCGGTTGGGAACGATGTCGGCCTCACTGATGATGCGCGTAGAACTCATATCGAGCGGGTGAAAGATGCGCTCCTGCAGAAACTCGCCATAGAACTGTCCGGTCACGCGATGAATCAAAATGCCGAGAGTGACATAGCCGAAATTGCTGTACTCCCATTTCGTTCCAGGAGGGTAGGCCAGAGGGATGCTCTCGATGAGTTTGAGTTCTTCTTCCTCGGTCCAATCTTTACGGAAGTTGAAATTCTTCGGATAGTCGCCAAATCCCGCGGTGTGGCTCAATAGTTCGCGAACGGTTATATCTTTCCATGCGGGAGGCGCACCCGAGAAGTATTTCGTGAGCGGATCATCGAGGCCAATCTTGCCATCTTCCACCAGCATCATGACCGCGGTCGCGGTGAACTGCTTACCAACGGATCCCGACTGGAAGATCGTTTCGGGCTTGACCGGAACCTGCAACTCCACGTTGGATAATCCAAATCCTTCAGCGCGAACGATCTTTCCATTTTTTGCGACCAGGAGAGCGAGCCCGGGAATGTGCTGCCGCGCCATCTCCGCTTTCACGTATTTGGTGACCGCAGCGTTCGTGGAGGGACTTTGAGCGTTAACGAAACAGGCAGCAAAAAGGATTAAACCAGCGGATGCAGCGAGTCGGCGAGGGAACATGGATGTCGGGAAGCGCTCCTGAGCGTCCGAGTCTACAGGGACGAACGCTTCCCAACAAGACTCCCGGCTCCGCAGGCGCTATTTTGGTTCGCCGGAGATGTCCGCAAGACGATGAACGCCCGAACGGCGGAGTGCGAACAGAATGGCCCATCCGGCCACTCCGGCGGCGTAGAAAATCACCAGCAGGAGTGCGAGTGTCGGAAAGAAGGTGAGGTGCGATGCCTCCATCGGCACAACCGGATTTCCATCGGAGTACGACGCCTGAATCACCCTTGCTTTCTCGAGGGCCAGGACGATCCCGGCAAGAATAATCATCATCAAAACGGCGGTTGATTTGGGGAAACGGAACTCATTGCGCACGGTGAACCTCCTGGTGGGAATTGACAAGCCTTGGTGAACTCCGAACACAGTTCGCAGATGCTCGCGCAGCGCGCCGTTGATCAGCCCCGCAATCTCGCGAATGAAAAAAGCGATCCGCGCGAGCGCTCCTTTATGATTGAGCTCGGATCGAACATCCTCAAAAACGGCAAACATCTCATCGCCAAATTGCTTGCGATACGTTTTCGGATAGAGACGCAGCAGATGCTGGTATGCGGTGAGCATGGGTCATCTCTCCCTGGCGGCGACGCGCAGGCCGGCGAGCCGCGTGAGATGCTTCATCCGGTCGACTTCGAGTTGCAAGTTGCGGCGTCCGTGCGGCGTCAGTCGGTACGCTTGGCGGCCGCGCGAGCTTTCTTCCTCTTCGAAGCGTTCGATCCAGTCGTCATCGAGCAGGCGCCGTAGAGCGCCATAGAGCGTTCCGGTGCTGAGCAACACGCGACCGTCGCTCATGCGTTCGACATCTTTCAGGATGGAGTAGCCGTGCCGGGGCTGTCCCGCAAGGCTCAAAAGGATGAGCAGTACGGGCTCGGTCAGCGGCAGATTCTCCATATGATCTCCTGCGACATGTCGTACAACGCCATATTGGACCGGAAGGCTTCCTCTGTCAAGAGGAAGTTTTTGCCTGAGAGGAAAAGCCTCAACCACGAAGGTCACGAAGTATCACGAAGGAAACCTTTGTTAATCCAATCCTCGTGTAACTTCCTCCCCTTCGTGGTTGAGCGCCTTTTGTCGGACTACTGCGCCACGCTGATCTGCTTACCCGAGTACTGAACGACCTTGTCAGCCTCGTCGGCGGAGTTGATTCCCACGCCGTGATTCTCCCGGACGAAGACGACGCGGAAGCTACGGCTCTCAAGCATTCCAGGGAACTGGCCTTTGCGGTCGCCGATGGTCAGCGTCTTTGCGGCGTCGTCCCAATGCAGAGGAATCGTCGCGTAGGCTCCCTTCTCGTAGTTGTAGTTATCGTTTTCGTCTTCGTAGAGAGTGAAATTGGCATTTGCGCCGCCGTAGATGCGCAGCTCGATTGGATCAGCGGGTTTTTCGAGTGGACCATTCTTCATCGGGGCCGAGGGGAAGAATAGAGCCGGCACGAACGTACAGCGGCAGATGCTCGAGCGGAGCGACTGCATTGATCATGCGGCCGCCTCCAATCGATGTGCCAGTCCAGAAGTCGTACCACTTTGCATCCGGGAGATAGAGTTGCCGAGTCGTCGCGACAGGTTCGGTCACGGGGCTCACGAGAAACGCCGGTCCAAACATAAACTGGTCACCAATGTTTTCAGCTCGCGGGTCGCCGCGGAAATCCATCACCAGCGGGCGCATCGGAGTGTAGCTCTCGCTCGTCGTCTTCCATGCCAGCGAATAGATGTAAGGCAGCATGCGGTAGCGCAGGCGATCGAAATTCACCAGAATGTTCTGCGCATCCGGCCCGTATGACCACAGTTCATTTCCGTCCGGCTGGCGTGTTCCGTGTACGCGCAAGATCGGATTGAATGTGCCGTACTGAAACCAGCGAACAAAAAGCTCACGGAACGCTGGATCGTTTGTATTACCAAAAACGAATCCTCCGATGTCGGTTGTCCAGTAGGGAATACCGGATAGCGCGAAATTCAACCCGGCTGGAATCTGCCGGCGGAAGCTGAACCAGTCGGAGTTGATATCGCCCGACCATGCCGTGACGCCATTGCGCTGCGACCCCGCAAACGCGGAGCGCGACAAGATAAACACTCGCTTCTGATCGGAGGCGCTGCGCTGGCCTTGATAGACCCCTTGGGTGTCGAGCAGAGGATAAACATTCAAGAATCGGTTTCCGCTGCCTGCCGCGAGTTTGTGATTTAGCAGGATATTTTCTTCTTGTCCCTCAGTCTCGGGTTCGGTCGTATCCATCCACCAGGCGTCGGCGCCGATGCTGAACAAGCCTTTATTCACGAGGTCCCAGTAATACTTGCGCGCCTCCGGGCTGGTGGCGTCGTACACGGCCATGGCATCAGCATGGTACGGAGGCTTTGCATACTTGAACTTGTCCACGAACCAGCCCTTACCCTGCATGTAGTCGTAACTCGTGGAACCCGGCTCAAAGAACGGCCATATGGAAACCATCAGATGAAAGTGTTCGTCGTGCAGTTGATCGATCATCCCTTTCGGGTCGGGATAGTTTTTGTTGAAGACGAATTCGCCCTTCCGATTCCACCAGAACCAGTCCTGTACGATATCGTCGACGGGAATATGCAGGTCTCGATACTTCTTGGCGATTGCCAGGATTTCGTCCTGCGATTTGTAACGGTTCTTGCACTGCCAGAATCCGTAGGCCCACTTGCCGAACATCGGACTCTGTCCGGTCAGATCGCGATAGCTGGCGATGATCCTGTCGAAGTCCGGTCCGTAAAGAAAGTAGTAGTCGATGACGTCGGCCACTTCGGAACTGATGTAGAGATAGTTGGCAAAGCGGTTGTTGAAGCGGCTGCGGGAAGTATTATTCCAGAAGATGCCGTATCCCTTGCTCGATAGCATGAGCGGCACGGCGATGTCACTGTTGTCCTGCGAAATGTCAACTGAGTCGCCGCGGTAATTCCAGACTCCGGCTTGATGTTGTCCCAGTCCGTACAGCGCTTCGTGGGAACCGTAGATGCTGATAAAGGACTCGGCGCGGTAAGTGTCTTCCCCATTCACCTTTTCGGGAGTCATGCTGCGCGATGCTTCCTGCACTAACGAGCCGCCGTTCGCTTCGGCGTAGGCGATCGCGCCATCTTTGCGAGTAACGGTGATCTTCAGGAGGGAAGTGCTGAGGACGACAGCGTCATCCGTGGATTGCATCGTGAACTTCGCCGCCGGCCAGCTTTCCTTGATCACGACGTACTCAGGCCGCTTCGGGAACGAGGCGGTCGGCGAATACAAAACACGAATTACAGAGTCGGAGCACACCTGCAGCTTCAATGTGCCGGTGCCCATCGTGAAAACGGCGCCGTCGGCTTCCTGCTGAACTTTCTTGACTGGGTTCATGGCGGTCCATTGAGCGTGGGCCTGACCGGGAGAAAGCATCCAAAACCAGACGCCAATCGCAAATATTGCGAGAACTTTCAGGATTCTTCTATCGCTCATGGTTGCTGTCATCTCCATCCGGCTTCTAATTGACGACCTCGAGAGGAACGCTGGACGTGTCGGCCGAACTCGATCCGACCATCACATCGAAGACTCCGGGCTCGACCACCTTATTCATATTGAAATCGATTAGCGACAGATCATCCGGCGTCAGTGTGAATTCGACGGTCAACTTCTGTCCCGGGTCGAGGCTGACACGCTGGAAGCCTCGCAATTGCTTCACGGGGCGCGTTCGCGAAGCGACTCGCTGATGGATATACAGTTGAGCGACTTCATCTCCTGCGCGCGAGCCAATGTTCGTAACGTCGACGGAGACTTTCGCGTTGCCGCCCGTACGAATTGTCTTGGGTTCAACTCTTACGTTCTCGAACTTGAACTGTGTATAGCTCAGTCCGAATCCAAACGGATAGATCGGCTCGCGCCCGTCGAAAAGGTAACTGCGGTTGCGGGATGGTTTGTGGTCGTAATAGTCAGGAAGCTGTCCTACGGACTTGGGAAAGCTGATAGGCAGCTTCCCACCGGGATTCACGTCGCCAAACAATACGTTGGCCGCAGCGGTGCCGCCCATCTCGCCGAGATACCAACCTTCGAGAATCGCCGGAACATGTTCTTTCTCGTAGTTGATCGACAACGGCCGTCCGTTGATCAGGAAAACAACCACCGGCTTGCCGGTTTCGACGATTGCCCGCACCAGCGCTTCCTGCGCTCCGAGCAGGTCTAATGAATCGCGGTCTCCGAGATGCTTCTCCGACCAGGCTTCGCGATTCGTGCTCTCGTTTTCTCCGACTACTACAATCGCGACGTCTGCCTTGCGCGCTGTAGCCACCGCGGACTGAATGCTTTCGGCATCGGACTTGGGATCGGGTTGTTCAACTTTGTTTTCGTACCATGCCGCCCATCCCTGTTTGCCAGTCGTGATCTTGCAGCCTTCGGCGTAAAGGACCTTTACGGTTGCCGGCACGCGCTTGCGAATGCCGTCGAGAATGCTAATCTGATTTCCCGGTCCCGGATCACGGCTGTAACCACCCAGGTGAACGTCTGCCGCATTGGGCCCGATCACGGCAATCGTTTTCACTTTTTGCAGATCGAGTGGCAGAAGATTGTTGTCATTCTTCAACAACACGATTGATTTCTGCGCCACCTTCAATGCCAGTTGCTGATGCTCCGGGCTGTTCGTGATTTTCTGCGCGTAATCTGGATCGACATAAGGATTGTCGAACAATCCCAGGCGGAACTTGGCCTCGAGCACGCGCTTGACCGACTGATCCAACTCTGCTTCCGGAATTCTGCCGTCGCGCACCTGATCCACCAGCGTCGCGTAGACCGAACCGTCAGAGAGGTCGAAATCCACCCCCGCAGCCAGAGCCTTCCGCGCTGCTTCCGCAAAATCGGCGGCCACGTGATGCGTTTCGACCAGCATCTGTAGTCCGTTTCCATCGGACATGACATATCCGCGGAATCCCCACTCCTGACGCAAGACACGATCAAGCAGCCAAGGATTGACGTGCGAAGGAATGCCGTCGATCTCGTTATAGGAGGCCATCGCGCTGCCTACATGAGCTTCTTTCACCGCGGCTTCAAAGGGAACGAGAAACGTCTCGCGCAGCTCTCGCTCTGAGAAATTTGCCGGAGCAGTATTCGTTCCGCTCTCCGGCTGGCCGTGCGCGGCAAAATGTTTCATCGTGGCCATCACGTGATGCCGGTCAATGTTCCAGGTCGTGCCTTGCAGCCCGTTGATCGCCGCTACTGCCATTCGCCCTACGAGGTAGGGATCTTCTCCATAGGTCTCTTCCGTTCTTCCCCAACGAGGGTCTCGCCCCAAATCGAGCACCGGACTGAGTGCCTGACTCACTCCCGCCGATGCCATTTCATCGCCGGCAGCGTTAAATGCCTGCTGGACGAGTTCCGGATCCCACGTGCTGGCCAGCCCCAACACCTGCGGGAAACTCGTGCTCCCATAGGCCATGAAGCCATGCAGGGCTTCGCCTAGGAAAATTGCCGGAATGCCGAGACGAGTTTTTTCCATAAGGAAATGCTGGGCATTGTTACGCGCCACGGCTGCATCGTGCGCGTTCACCTGCGAATCCTCGCGAAAGAGTTTTTGCAAGTTCTCGAAAATCTGCTTTCCCTCGGGATCTTCGAACGATCGTGCGCGCCGACGTCCTCCTGCCAGTTGATCGACTTTCTCTTCCAGGGTCATGCGCTTGAGCAAGTCCGCCGCGCGTTCTGCCGCTGTTAGCTTCGAGTCGCGGTACGAGGGCGTGGATTCCTGGGCGAACGAGTTCAAGACAAGCGCGGTGAGAAAGCAGAGAACAATCGTGACGGGCAGAAACTGGCGAGCGCGCATGAACCATCCCTCCAAGTGTGGCGTTACCGCGTGGAAAATCGATTTTCCATGGATGATTACGAAAAGTCCAGCGCGAAGCATAGCACGTACGGAATGCGAGGTGCGGCGAATCCCTCACGGCTCTTCTCCCATTCAGGGACATTTTTGTTTTTGATTTTGCTAGTGATAGAAAATCTGGCCGCGTGTCATCGCGACTGGGGCGTGTCGGGGACCTCGACGGCCAGACATATCCGGCGTGGCTGGAGCGCAGTTCAACCGGTACCGAGCCATGCGAAGTGTCTGGCAAGTCAATCCAACGACGATTCGCTGCGGCTATTGCGCCAGTCGGTAAAGATCCACGCCGCCGTTATAGTTCGGCACATAGATCTGGCCTCCGTCGATCACTGGAGGATCAAACTTGTTGAACAGAAATTGCACCGCAAAGCGCTGCGAGTCCCATAAAACCTTCAGCGACCCATCTGCTGCGAGGTGCACAGCGTCATAGACGAGTAATCGACCATTCACCACTTGAGCGTTTGCGTCGCTGTATGGAATCGCGCACACCAGGATCGCGGAATTAGGATCCGCTCCATTACTTGATCCGGAACAAAATCCGCCTGGCATTCCTCCCGGAGGGTTTCCCCGCACGTCCACGCTTGCGAATTCGTTGCTTTGCGCAATGTAGGTTAAGTTTCCCGTAGAACTGACAGCCCATTTATGCAATTGTGAGTTTTCGCCCCAGGCGAAAATCGTCCACGACTTAAGAACCGGATCGAAAAACTGTACGGGCGTCATATGAAGATGTGCCGTGTCGCCCCATGGAAAGAAGTTCAGTGTCGTGGGATTGGCGGGACACGGATCGACAGGCCCGGGGCTCATGGTAAGCCACACCGGAGGTGCAGCGAGTTTGGCGCAGTTCGTCTTCGCGTTGCCGAGATCCGCGGGAAAGTGCCGCCAGGGTTCGCCGTCTTGATGGGATAAGCGATTCCATCTTTTCCGGTGGCGACGCAGACGCCGATGGAGAAGATGCAGGCCGGACCAGCCGATCCCCAATCCTCATCCGACCAATTCCCGCTGGCCATTTCTGGGAAAACTAAAAGGACTGGTTTCCCGCGCTCGTTGATATTCGCTACCAGCCTCGCGTTCTTCAGTGAGAGGTTCATTCTGCCCCCGACTGGCTTGGCAGCTTCGGTGGGCGCGCTTTGCCCCGCCAATTTCGAAGCGGGCAGCCGAGCCTGCCCGGATCGTACCAAGTCTGTCCAAGGCGTCCAGTGGTCGACCACCTTCAGGCTGGCCTGTGTTCCTCCGGAAGCAGGCGTGTACTGTACTTTCACGAACGATTCGCCGAACTGGGTTTTGCCGTCAAAGTCTCCATTGCCCGTGATTGCGTAGAGGAATCCTTTATCATCTGCCGCAAGCCCTTGTCCGCCCATCCACACGCCAGCCCCCTCGCCCTGCGACAACGCCAATGCGGCAGCGATCGAATTGCTGGCGCAGTCGAAGGCGAAGATCCATCCCGCAGCCTGATTCCCAGTTTCCTGTACCGTTCCGGAGGCCCAGAAGACCGTCTTACGGCCATTGATGTTGGTCGTTACCAGCGAACTGCGCTGCTTGCGCATCGTGCTGCTGTAGGACTGGGCTTCACTCGTACCGGTCACCAGAACCGGCGCTACTGCCTGTTTACCGTCCGCCACGTTGAGAACAAATACAAAATGTTTGCCGTTTTGCGGCGTACCATCGGGTGAGATCCAGGAGACGAGATATACACGCTGCGTGTCGGGATCGATGACGCCGGTGCTCAGCACTCCCCATTTGTCATTGATCGCGTGACAATCGATCGTCGGGAAGTTGCCAACGCAGCCATCTGGTGCGGCCTTCTGTGGGCCTGTCGGTGTGTTTCCGTTGATCGGTGTACCCAGTGTGACGCTCCACAAAGCCGCACCGTCATGAGCATCCACCCCGCGCACAATATTCGCCATCGATGGCAGCACCATGACATCGTGGTTGCTGCCGTCGGGAAGCTTCACGTTGGGCAAGATGAGCGGCTGCGCTTCCATACCGCGCGCGTCACCGAACACTGGAATGATGGTGGCTCGGACAATTCCCTTGGATTCCACTGAGTCCTGCGTTAGTTGAGTTTCGTGCTGATTCCAACCGCTCCTTGAGTTATCAACCGAGCGGGTGAGCCACGGCACCATGGTTGATTGTGAGACGCAGATCTCAGTGACGGCGAGAAGCAATGTGCAGATGAGCAAGTGCACGTGACAAGGTTTCATACATCACTTCCTATCAGGCAGTTACAACGCGAATCGAGCAAACGCTTGACGTAGGCCGAGGTTAGCGTAAGCGCGCAGCTTGGTTGTTTCTGGAAAGTCTTAGTACCATCCGGAAAATACAACCACAAGCTTCCACGCTGAAGTTAGTAGCGCTGTTTTGCCTTTCACCGGTGAGCAAGCGTTACGAATTCCGAACAAACTAGTTCGCATCGATGAACCGAACCCTCCGATAGGAAGCTACAGCGTCTTCAGGTACTCGATAATCTGCATTCTCTCGTCTTCGGATAGCTTCCGACCAATCACGCCCTTGCCTTTTGGACCATCGTTGAATTCGTGTCCCGCATTTGAATTGCCCGGCATGTCGGTTCGAAATTCAGAGGCTCCTTTGAGCGGCTCGGTATTAAGACCGAGTTTGACCGGGTCGTATTGCTTGTTTCCGAGATAAAACACTTTCGGCCGGTCCGCTACTGGCGACAACAGAGCAAATAAATTGGGAACCGAACCGTTGTGAAGGTATGGAGGAGTAGCCCATACTCCATTGTGCGGTCGTGCTTTGTACGCCAAGGGAGCTACGAGTTCATTCTGCCGATAGCCGTTCCACTCTTGCTGTTGTTCCGGCGAGAGCTTTAGCTCAGCATATGACTGATCGATGAGTGTTTGCGTGATGTACTTAAGGCCATCACGGGCAGATAGAATTCCTTTCCCCAAAGGTCCGCTGTCTGCGGTCCGGTTGTAGAAGTTCTGAGCTTCCTTGGGATCGGTTCCGATCTCGGCCAGAGGAATCATAGTCACTTTGAAGAACTGTCTTCCGGCAGAGTTTGTATTGTTTGTCCAATGTTCCGCTTTGCGTCCCTCATCGGAAAGCATGGGCGGCTGGTGGCAGTGCAGGCACAATTCGTTATAGAGCTTTTCACCTTTGGCTGCTGCTCCACGATCGATTTTCCCCAAGACATCCTCCGGCCACTTCGGTGACCAAACGCCCGCCCCTAACTCTGAGCCGCCGAGGAGGAGCTCGATTTCGTGCAGATTATCGATGTGAATTGTGTTTTGAAACTGTTTGCCGGGATAACCCAGCAGGTTGATACGCGACCGCACGCCCAGAGCTTCACCGACGTTTCTTCCCATCGGTTGCTGGATTGAACCGTTGTATTGCACCCAATCCATCCAGGATGCGTCCCACACTGGAGGGAAATTCACCGGGCCATCCCCGATCACCAGGTTCTTGTTGTTGTTAAGCTCGGTTCCAAAGACGAAATTACCGATCCTAGCCAGTGCGTCAGTTCGGCCATAACCTTCTGGTGTGGGGAAGAGATGGCGGTTCGCTTTGAACTCCGTAAAGCTGGTGTCGAGATAGTATTTGAGTGCCCGACGCAATAGAGCTTGATCTGCACGGGAGTGATCGGGCCCTAGCACGCGATTGGCAAATCTGTGAAAGCGGAGTGGGTCGTAATAAGTCCAGGACACGGCAAGTCCGAGAGCCTCAGTAAACTTCTGCAAATCGATCAACGATGGTCCGGCATCGATGCGGATTGCCTTTCCACCGAAGAACAACTCGCCGGTGTGGCAGGCGGCGCAGGTAATTCCAAGCACGACGTTTTTCTGCTCCGTATAGGGATCCTTGAAACGGTCGTCGCGCACAAATCCAACGGGCAACGCGTCGGGATTTTGCGCGGAAGCGGAGTCCGGAATAAATCCGAAGCCCTCCATGTACAAGTTTTCCCGGAACGGAGGCGCGCCCTTGATCGCGAATCGCGGCTGTTCGAGTGCCAGGAACCAAGCATAGGGAAGGAGTTCACTTCCTTGTGCCGTGTGGTAATAGCGACGACGCTGATCTTCGGTCCAGTTTTGGGGAAGCCAGACAACTTCGGCTGGCCTTTCGATCTTTGGCACCTCGAGGCTGTTGTAGATGCTGAACACCGCAATGACGGCTGCAACGGCGCCGAGCACGACCAACAATGCCAACGCGCTCGCGATTCCCGGTCGTTTGAACATAGGTCGCTTGGGCGGTGCTGCGATCGGCTGACTATGAATCGTGCGCGGTTGCAGTTCGCAGGAAGTTTGCGGTTCCGTCAGATACTGCTGCGGCAGATTATTTGGCCTGTAGCTCGGAACGCCCCGTACACGATCAAGAACGCTTTGATGGATATGAACGAGGTCTGGAATCGTCCTGCGACGGCCTAGATTGAGCCTGATACCGTGTTTCCATTTGGGCTCGGCTTGTCCCGGCACCGTTACTGGATAGGAGAAAATCTTTGGCCACAGCTCAGCAATCCACCACGCACCCTTGAGTGATTCGTGCTGATTCTTCGTAAGAGGATCCGGCGCTACGTATGGCGGTTTCCCTCCAAGAATCTCATCCTTTCGGCTCTGATCCACTCTAAGGCCGGCAGATTCGGCCTCACAGATCATCCATTGCAGAGCAATCTTGGAGAGTTGGCTCTCAGATTCGGGATAGCTACCGCCAACGTCTGAATGCACCCCGGCAAACCAGACTTCCTTGATGTCTTGCTCGGGGTCGTGCGGTGGTCCAAACAAGTTCTGGCGGAAGAAAGCGCGGCGCTCATCAATGGAGACGGCGTGCCGAATGAAGCGCAAGTCAGGATTGTGCGTCGCTTTCGTGCCCGGAAAATGCGCAACGTTGTAGACCCATCCGACTGAGCTAACGGTGTCCCACACGCCGATAAAATGGGGCTTGCACTCACGACAAAAGGTCTTCTTGAAGTCGGCTGCGACCGCAAAGTCGATCTTCCTTTGCTTGATCATCCGTATGGAATACGGGATCAATCCCTCATTGTCCTCGCGTAGCAGCCCAATGATGTGCAGCATGCCGCATAACGCCCTCGCCGTGTACGCTCCTCGACTGAAGCCAACGAAGTAGACGGAGTCATCCGTCTGAAAGTTCCGCATGAGGAACTGGTACGCATCGGCGATGTTGTCGGAAATGCCATAGCCGAAGGCAAGGCCGATCACTTTCGTCCACCATCGCGTGATCCCGGTGAGTGCGCTGCGAGAACCCATGGTTCCGACTCCGGGATGGTAATAGGCGATTTGAGAGTCGTCGTGGACCAGGGCCTTGTAGAGCTTCACGACGTTGGAGTTGCTATCGCCGAACTCATTCCCTGTGCCGTCACAACAAATCACAATGTTTTTCGCCATTGTCCAACTCACTGAATGTAGAAAACGCTACGCGAGACTTCCGGTGGCCCACTTGGTCTGTAGTTCGTCGGGCGTACCCTGATATTGATCGCGGTCACAGGCGCCGATCCCGTCCACAGAAAACGGAGGATTACCGTGATGACCGTCGGTGTATTGCCACAAAGTCCAGCTTGGCCATGCTGGCGGAATGATTGGGGCCGGACCGTACTGCGCCCACCACAACCAGCATGCCTGCAGCGTTTCATCGATCGTATTGGCCAGCTGTTGTTTCAGATATGCCCCGCCGTACAGACCTGGGGTAATTCCTGTAGCGTCCTGAACTGTCGAGACAAACACTCGGGCCTGATCCAGTGTCATGGTGTTATTCGGGCTGGCTTGGTTCAGTTCGAAATCCAGTACGAGAAGGTCTCCGGGCGAAAACTGGGCTGCTCTCAGAAAGAATTTGGCTTGGGCTGATGGATCGGCCGCGGTCGCGAAGTGGTACGCGCCCCATAGGAGGCCGGCCTGCTTCGACGCGTCGCGACGGGCAGAATATGTCGGGTCGCTGAACCCGGTTCCCTGGGTAGCCTTGTGGATTATGCCCTGCACTCCGCCAGCTTTAGCTTGGGCCAAGTCAACATTCGCATTGTTGTGGGAAAGATCGATTATTACATTGCAAGCAGCCATGGATACTCCTTGCCCGAGCCCGGCGTCCGGTGATTATCAGAGGAAGCGACGGGAAATAGGCCCGGAACACACGTGTGGAACTTGTCTTTGAGGGAAGAGGAACGAATCGTGCCACAGGAGCGCGTCTTCCGCAAGAGAAAATCGCAAATTTGAACCAGTGTCCGCGGGAGCCTGACGTTAGCAGTCCGAGTTCCGCCGCTCTCGCGGAAGCGGTTAGCTCAACTGGTCACCCGGCGCTCGGCGTTGGCTGTTGCTGCTGCACCGACGCCCATTTGGCATGTTCCTGTGAGACCAGTGACTCGATTCTGTCTGCCAGCAGCGCATGCGGATCTGCGGAGCCCGAGTAAGGTCCAGCCTTTCCCAGATACACGTATTTCTCATGCTTGAGCGACTCGCAGGTCGAACGATATGTAATCCAGTTTTGCTCGTACTGGTTGAGGTGCAGCATCCCTTCCAGCACAGTGATCACGACCCCGAGTCCTCCGGACACCCACGCCATACGCTGGAAATTGAATGCCGATACGAAGGGAATCAGCGCAGCCGCCGTTATTTCAATGATTTTAATTCGCTTGAAGTATCGCTGGTTGAGCAGACTCTTGCGGTCATACCAGCCGATTTGATCTTCCAGTCGCTCCATGATGGGGTCGATTAGGGGAGCGCCTGTCGCTTGAGTATTCATGGCTGCCGATTCTAACCCTCCGGTCAAATACCAAGAACAACAATTTTTGCCCGGTGCCGTCTCGGAGACTCACAAACGGTATCGCTGTCTACGACAGTACGGGGTTACACTGCCTTAACTTGCATTCTCCCGGTTAATTCAGCTCGTCGGCCAGATTGCAGCGTCCGAAAGGGCTCACAATGAAGCTCCTGGGAAAGTTCAACCTGATTCTGCTGGTACTGTTCGGAGCTGGAGCACTCCTCATCTCCCAGCTCTCTTATAGCTTCCTGATCCAGAACGCACGTCGAGAAGTTACGCAGGAAGCCGAGTTGATGATGGCGAGTGCTCGCTCGGTGCGCGATTACACTGCTGAGGATCTGAAGCCTTTGCTCGAGCAGAATCCGCAACACAAAACGAAATTCCTGGCGGAGACGATCCCGGCGTTCGGCGCGATTAGCACCTTCAATCGGCTCAAGCAGAAATATCCTGACTATTCGTATCGTGAAGTTTCCGTGAACCCGACGAATCCTGAAGACCGCGCAACCGATTGGGAAGCCGACATCCTCGCGTATATGCGGGACCATCCTGACCGCAAGCTAATGATAGGAGATCGGGAAACTCCTACTGGACCGGCGTTGTATCTGGCTTCGGGAATGACAGCAGATCCGCAGTGCATGGAGTGTCATAGTCGTCCGGCTGCTGCTCCGGCCGCGATGATCGCCAGCTACGGTCCTGACCATGGTTTCGGATGGAAGGAAGGCTCGGTGGTCGCCGCACAGATTGTTTCTGTGCCGATGTCGGTGCCGGTGGGCATCGCCAAGCGCGCTTTTCACTTACTGATTGTCTACCTCGCCATCGGTCTACTCGCTACCATCGCTGCGCTGGATGCTGGCGTTTATTTCATCGTGATCCGGCCGTTGCGGCTCGTATCGGATGCTGCCGATCGTGCCAGCAAGGGCGAAGCGACGCCCGCTCCGCTGCCCGTGAGGGGAAAAGACGAGATCGCTACGATGACGGCATCGTTCAATCGCATGCAGGTCAGCCTGGCGAAGGCGCTGAAACTTCTGAGATAAGCCGGTTCTCGGGAGCTGAAAAAACTAGCCACTCGTGAGACTGAAATTGACTGTCACCTGAGTCTGCACTGGAACGGGTTCACCATTCAGGTGGTAGGGCTTATAGCGCCATTGTTTCACCGCATCGATAGCCGCTGGAATCAGCATCGGATGTCCAGTGAGCGCTCGCAGACTCTCGATCGTTCCTTCCTTCGAGATGCCGACATCGAGAACGACTTCACCCTGTACACGAGCCTGTCGCGCCAACTGTGGGTAAGTGGGCACAACCTTGGTAACGAGAAGCCCCTGAGCGATTTTCGCAGGCAAATTTACTCGATCCGGTCCGCTGCTCCCGGCAGCAATCGCGTCAGTCGTGTTGGATCCGGCTGGCAGGGTTTGGTCGCTTGGCTGCGCGCTTTCAACAGATGCTCCGGGTTTGGTACCTTCTCGCGGTGAATCGGATGATGTCGTAGACGAAGCAGGAGAGCGAGGCGCTTGCATCCACCTTATGGTCGCGAACGCCAGTACGAGTAATATGGCGGCTGCGACGATGATCGCGAGAATGGAAGTCTTTGACCGCGCCGATTGTCGTGGAGCGGCAGGTTCCGGATCAACGTCGACTTTGTAGTTCGGTTTCTGCGGACTTTGAGAAACTGGTGCTTGGCCCTCCAGCTTTGCCGGCGTTGCACCGTCCAGTAATGAGGGCAAGTTCATCTTCCGAAGAAAGTCCTCGCGCTCTTGTGGCGACTCGATCTCGTCAGCAACCTTAAGGCAAAGGTCCTCGGTCGAATTACAGAGCGGAGTCGCGCGCGCGACTACCAGTTCCGCGATTGGGCCGATATGCAGAGCAAGTGCTCGTCGGATTTGCTGCAAAGTGGCCGTGTCGAAGTGCGACGCCGCTACATCGTTGGCTTTGGGTGGAGTTGCGAGTTCCTGCGATGCAGCTCGCTTCTGATCGGCGACCCTCGCTTCGCCGTTAGCAGTGCGAGCTTTGGTTTCTCCAGAGACTCCAATGATGCGACCCAATGGCTCGAGAAGCAGCTGTACGTCAGACCGCCACCGCGCGTGAGTCAATTCGACACAATTGCGGTAAGCCAAATCTTTTAGAGTGTCTGGCAACTGTTCGACGCGCGGCATTCCTGCTCCGCGCACGAGGACTGGTATGACTGGGATATCCCGCCGCAGAGCAGCGGCGACTTCTTCACGGACGAAATCGGCGGGATCGTCCAGGCGGCGTATACCCGCTTCGTTCGTCGCAGTCAGCCAGGACGGCCCCATGATCACGAGAAGTACGCCACAATTCGCAACGCTCTCTTCAATCGCCTTGCGGAAGTCGCGCCCCGCTTCGATGCCGGCGACATCCATAAATACTTTCTGCTCGCCGAAGTGAGTAACTAGATCGTCAAACAAACGACCAGCTTCTCCTTGCGAATCGTTCCGTCGATAGCTGACGAAGATTGCGCGCAAAATTTAAACCCCATAGCGGAACTGGAACGCATGTTTACGTTCGCAGTTCCAGTTGCTGACCCGGCTTTAAAGGAATGGCTTCTAGTTTACTCTCCGCGATGAAGCCAGCGCAGTTTGTGGCGGGGCATCCTAGTTGGCGGGCGGTAAGTTGGGACAGATTTGACGATAAGGCTCTTTAGGGAACCAACGCTTCCACTCATCGTGAGACAGGTTATAAGTGAGGCGGGCGCAGGCTTGGTCCCGCAGGTCGGACGAACGCCAGAGCCAAAGAGCGGCGGAGTGTTCATCGTATCCGGCGAGCAGATAGCGGCCATCGGGACTGAAAGCGGCGGTGCGAAGATAGCCCATATTATCGGGAAGCTCCGCCAGTCGAGCCCCGGTAACGGCATCCCACACAGTAAGATGTCCGTGAGTAATCGTAGCGAAGTAGGCCGAGGCCGGATCGGGAACGATCAGATCAATGTCACCGCTGGCGGTTATTGCGAAACGCCGCTTGCCGGATGGGATGTCCCATGCTTGCAGGTTTTCGCTTTGCGCAGTGAATAGGATTGTGCCCGGTGGATTGAATGCGAGCTTAGTCAGCTCAGCAGTCATCGCAATGCGGCTGACGCGGGCTTTGCTCCCGACATTCCAAACGTCGATGAAGGATTCGTTTGGCGGCTTATTTGTTTCGAACGCCAACAGACTGCCCTCGCCCGCGGAACGCAGCAGACGGGAAGAAGGGACCTCAAGGGACGTGGTCTGCCGCAAGTCGGGCAAGGTATATAGCCGACTTACACTCTCCTGCTGACTGACAAGCAACTTCCCCGATGGTTCGATCCGAATGTCTCCCGGAACATCAGGTAGCGAAGTGACTTTGGACTGGTCGATGGCAATCAGAAACAACTTGTTGCTCCACTGTGCAATCACATTATTCGAGTCAACAAAAAAGAGCTTATCGATAACAGGCGCGCCGTGGAATTCGATATCGTGGACCGTATTGCTGCCTACTTCGCCAACTCTTACCAGGGGCTCATGTTGAACCGAAGTGGTACCGAAAGCGAAACGTCGTCCATCGGGACTGAAGGCCGCACTCCGTACGTCGTCTGGAGCATCGAATGAACCGGGCCGGTCGGCACGCCGCGGCTTGGAGACAGAAACCGAGCCACCCATGCCGCCAGCCGCGAAGCGGCCGCCAGCGAGAAACGTCACTATTTCTGCGCCTCCTGCGATTGGAACGCTCTGTAGCTCTACTCCAGAAGAGACTTCCCACACGCGCGCGGTGCCGTCGTATGAGCCTGTGCCGAGCTTCGTTCCATCCGCGTTGAACGAAACGGCGGCAACCGCGGAATCATGCTTAAGTTCAAGAATTTCGCGTCCAGTGTCCACGCTCCAAACTCGTGCCAAACTATCGCCTCGTGCCGCGTAGGCCAGCAACCTGCCGTTGGGGCTGATCGCGGCATTCACAATCCATTGCTGCGGAGTCAGCGGTTCGGATGCCGCCGCGTGAGTAGCATTCAGCAGTTGCCGTCCGGTCGTTACATCCCAAACAGAGGCGAAGTCGCCGCTCGCAACAGCCAGGCGTTTGCCCAGGTGGTCGAACTCGAGATTGAAGCCGGCCTCACCTCCACCAAACCTGCGAACAAGCTTGCGATGCACTGGATCAAAAAGCGAGATCACTCCCTCCGATGACAGTGCCGCGATGAGTTCACCGCCGGGACTGAAAGACGTAGCGACGATCTTGTCCGGACATTTGAAGTCGGCGACCATTTCTGCTTGATCGGTATCGAAAATACGCACATGGCCGTCATCGCCAGCCGTCGCAAGCTGGTTCGCCTTGGGGGAGAACGATACTTGCGAAAGTGGTTCACCGTGGGAAATCCGCAGCAACTCGCGTCCACCGGGCAAGGCCCAGACATGCGCGACGCCATCGCGGGCGCCAACCGCAACGAGCGAGCCAGTGGGATTGAAGGCCACGGAAACGGCCGCATTGTTGTCCGATGGCGCGCTGTCGGATGCGCCTTGCACTTCGATATTCGCAGCAGGCTCCTCGTCAGGAGTGAGATACCCAATTGGCTTTTTATTTACTACGTCGATGAGTTGAGCAGAGCCGTTGTCACGACCTATGGCGAGGGTGGCGCCGTCGCGAGAAGCTGCCATGTCGCGAACACGTTCCGCCGGGTCCGAGCTTTCTGGCAAGTAGGACTTCTCGTCCGCCGGCAGGATAGAGACCGCAGCCCTCAAGGCCCTGTTTCCTTCGAAAGTTGGGTTGATACGGACCGATTCGATAGCCAACAATGCAGCTTCGCTGGCTCGATCGTGACTGTCGGTGAGCAGTTTGGCAGAGTTGGCGGCGAGCGACGCGGCGAGATTTTGCTGCGATTCGTTATGGCTTACTTGAGTTTGACGAAATCCGAAGAGCGAGGCTAGAAGAATGGCGATAAGGCCAGAAGCGGCGAGCCAGCGAGTGTGCCGCAGGTTGCGAATGTCTGCGCTGTCGAGTTCGTCTTTGGGCCGATTGTGCAGCGTGGCAGCGAGTTGCAGAACTGCCTCGTGAAAGTGCGGCTCACGCAAGCGGAGAGGATAAGTCCCGCTGCGCGCCCATCGAAGATCGAGGAACAGAGGCTCTTCCGGAAACGAACGGAGAAGGCTCGCCGGGAGCGCGGTGGTGGACTCTGGCGTAAAGCAGCCAGAAGTCCGATCCCAGTTCAGGGCGCCATCTGTAAGAACAATCAGAACGTGGGATGTTCCGTTTTTACTGATCCAGTATTCGGCTTCTTTTGCAACCCATGGAGACGAAGCCGCGTCTGGTGAAGCAAGCAGAATGAAGAATGACGCCTGATCTAGAGCATCGCGAATACTCGACCAGAGAGCAGGATTTACCGCTAAGTTGGTTTGGTCTCTAAAGATGTGCAAGGCACGCAGCTTGTACCAGGGTTTAGCGAAAGAATGAAGGCCGGACTGAAGGCTGGCAGCAACAGTGCTGTCCGCGGTGTGACTGTACGAAATAAATGCGTTATAGGCCATCAGTGTTGTTGAAGATACACCAAGAAGAGTGCCGTCCGGCGCGGTCAACCGCAACTACAAAGTGCAAAGAGAAGTAGAAGATGCGGGGCAAGTTCTTGCGCGGGTTATAATCGCGCCGGTTCAATCAATCGTGACACAAAAAGTGGAGGCATGATGCTCCGAATCTTCTCTGCTGTCTGCCTGATCCTGATGACTTCGACCGCAATTCGCGCTTCGGCGCAGGTGTACCCGTACCGGGATGGAACTCCCGGCCTCACCGGGTACCGGTCGGAGGTGATGGCAGAGATCATGATCCAGGAAAGTGAATTTGTCCGGCTTGCCGAAGCCATCCCCGCCGAGAAATATACCTGGCGCCCATCGCCCGACGTTCGCACCATCGCCCAAGTGTTCCTGCACGCAAGCGCGGCCAACTACAACTTGTACAAACTCGTGGGTACTCCAACTCCCGCGGAAGTCGACACGAAAACGCTGGAAGACTCCACTACGAGCAAGGAAAAAGTCATTGCCACGCTGAAGGCTTCATACGCACACGCCAAGGCAGCGATCCGGGCGATGTCCGACGCGGACCTGGAGAAAACACTCGACTGGAACGGAGGGAAGATTACCGAACGCGGTGTCCTGCTCTTCATCGTGCAGCACATCGCGCAGCACCTGGGTCAGCAAATCGCCTACGCGCGCTCGATTGGCGTCGTGCCGCCATGGACGAACGATCCGCCACGAAAGAATTAGTTCCCGTGGCGACTGCTGCTGTCGGAAACGAGTAGGACGTTGCGGCATCAGACCCCAAATTATGTGCTTCTACATTCAGGCCTATTCTGGAGCGAGACCAGACAACGTCGTTTTGTCGGAACTGGAGAACCGGGACGGTCGAGGGCGATAGCCATTGCGAGTGCGTATCTTGTATTTCTGCAGCTTATCTCCCACGAGTTTCACGGTGATTCCACGCCAGCCGGTGTTCGGGTTCGGTTTGGGGTAGTAACTCAACGAGTAGAGATGAGCTAAATCGTCGCGGATAGAAGCGAATGCTTGGTGTTCTTCTCTCCAGTTCTTGGCGAAATAGGCTTTGCCGCCGGTGGCGGCGGTCATCCGATCGAATACCACTGTAGATATCGGTTCTAATTTTGCCTCTTGCGTGCTGATCATGTAGATCGAAACGCCGGCGGACTGGGCAAATTCAGCAACATCTTCCGGCGGCACCACGCTGGAATTGTCCGGGCCGTTTGAGAAAACAACGACAACTTTCCTGCCTGTGTTCTGCGACGCATCCTTCAGTGTCAGCAGCAGCGCATTGTAGAGCGCCGCCTGATCTCCGGCCACGGTCGAGCGCACCGCGCGCACAACTTGCGATCGATCGGAAGTAAGCGAGGCAGCGCGGGATAAATCCCGGCTGTAAGAGTAGAACGCAATCTTGTCCGCGGTTTCGAGCGATCGAACGAATTCGGTGATCGCGTCCTGAGCGAAAACAAAACCGCGGTACATATAGTCGCTGGTATCGAACAAAACGAACACATTAGCCCCGTTCACCAGTGAGGCGAGAGTCTGAGCCGCGCCGGCATCGGTCGTGGTTTTGGCCGTATCAGCAGGCACTGAAGCAGACGCATCGTGGCTCGGAAAGTCCCCAAGACTGCGTGCCGGCTCATTGCCCTCTGCAAACGTGGCTGCCTTTTCCGAGATCCCGTCTTCAACGATGGCAAAATCCGTTGGCCGGAGCCCGGTGACGTAGTTCCCATGCTTGTCCGTCACTGCCACATTGAGCTGGACCATGTTGACCACGACGTGAATGTCCGGGTCCTCCTGAGCTTCGATACCAGTTTCATGTCCCAATATTGGGGTGAGACTGACTAACATCAGCGCAAATATTTTCCTTAGCATGATTTTAAGGTTCCTACTCCGCGACCCTGCCGCGGGGTTCGCTCCAATTCTCGGCCGTCTTCGATCGATACAAACGCCTCAATTCTGCGCCTCGTGGATCTTCGGCGGCGCAGTCAACTTACCCTCGCGAAGATCCGCGCCCGTTTCGTGCATCGCTCGAAGCAGAGCGGGCCAATCCTCAAGGTCGGTGGCGAAAACTTTCTCCACCATCATCCGGGTGAGTTCCGGAACTAATTGGTTCAGCAGCACGGGTGCATATCCGCCTTCATCGGCTAAGCGCGCCCAGTACAAATTTGGTGAATCCCAAGATTCAGCCATGAAACGACTGGACGATCCTGAGAATGCGGGCATGGGCGTTATACCCAGTAGCTCAAGCCCGTAGTTCTGCGCCAAGGCGGGATGCGGAGTGCCAAAATCATGGGACAAGCGCTTCCAGTTGACTTGGTCGGGGTGCTGCCGGCAGAGTTCCTGCAGTTCCTGGAAGGCGGTTCCCCACGCTGCATCCTGTTTTGAAGATTCGTGCTGAAACTCTGCGGCCAAATAGAAAGTGTCAGCAGGCATCATTCGGGCAAGTGCTTCCGACACGCGATTCTCGCGCAGGTCGGTCTCGGTTCGTCTTAATTGCTGCGGAAACAACCGATCCGACAGGATGTTGACTACCTTATTTCTAAGTGCGTCATCTTTTGCGGAAGCAGTCAGCAGTTCTTCTCCACTCCGCTGGTAGAGTGCGATCGCGTGAAGTTCCAACGGGCTGATATTCCACCAGCGGGGCAGGACCGCGCCAGCCAACAATTCCGGTGTTAATTCGTTCCATATCAGCGCCTGAACACTGTGCGGAGAAATGAAATCCTGCTCAAGACTTGCCAAGGCATATGGAAGATCGACAAGCGAGCCAACAAAATGGGCGCCGCCCCCAGCCGGAGAGCCTGCGCCGAAGACGTTCGGTGCCTGCCAAAGAGTCTTAATTCCGCCAACCGAGTCCCCAACAAAGTCGTGAGAGCGGACCAGAAGAGGATTGTTATGCAGTGCCTGAGCGCCAGGAGGCTCGTAGTAGGCGTAGTTCAACCCAACCAGCGTATCTCTTAGAAACGAGCTGAGCTGACTAAGGGCTTCGTCAATTTGAGCACGGGTGGCTGTGGGGGATTTAAGGATCTTGGGCAGGTTGGTGCGCATCTGCGCGTCGGTATGATGATTGTTATAGATGCCTGCAGCCCATTCAGATCTCTCCCCGTTGGTAAAGATCGGCCGAGGCATCTCGAATTCTCGCGTCTGGCCAGACAGCGTGATCACGTAATCCGCCGGCCGTTTGCCTCTGGCTTCGTCGGTCAATGCATCTCCGAGTGTGAGCAGAGTGTCCAGGGAAACCAATCGCTGGTCGTCTATGAGAGCTCGCATGCGATCGGCGATTTCGCGGTGTATCTGTCTTCCCTGCGGCGTATTCTGCCGAGGCCCCGCCAGCAGGTCGACGATTTCGTCCTGGGAAGCTCGAGCTTTTCCGGTCGAAGACCGAACTAACGCTTCCAGAGAAGTTCGTGCGGCCTCATACAATTGCGTGCCGGAACGAATCGTAGCGAAGGGCTTGATCACCTGCTGCCACGAGTCGTTCAGATGTGGGCTCAAGATCTGACCTTGGCGGGCCAGAATCTGCCAAATTCCGACATTCGCCTGGAATATGCCGAGTGCGTTTGCGCGCACCGCCGAAGGCACCGCGTTTAGCTCTTGGGCGATATCTAAGAACAGAGCAATCGACTCATCACTTAACTCTGGAAACTCGGAGAAGAGCCGATATTGGTCGCTGTATCCCTCGAATTTGTTCGCAAGCAAGCGTACAGTTTCCGGCGCCAGGTTATGTTCGTGCGACCGTCGGCTATCCAGCTCACTGGTCGCCATGTAGATCTGCAACGGTCCGCCGTCGCTTGACATCCGAGACAGGGCGAACATGGTTTGCACGAGGTCGTCCGGATCATTCACCTTGGAGGCTTGCCTTTTCCATCGGCGAACGAATTTGGAGTTGCGCCACTGCAGAACAATGTCTCTCCAGGTTTCGAGATTTCCGGGAACGACCGGCTTCCCGCTGCTGTCCAACTGAAGTCGAGTGACCAGCTGTAAAAGTGCGGGTGCAGGTCTGAAAGAACCTCTTGTGGCCGGAACGGAAGGATCTGGAGCGCGTAGTCCTGCGTAAAAGAACCGCAGACGATGGGGATCGGTAAAATAAGCCTGTCGGTTTCCATGCACGCGCGAAAGCGCGTCAAAATATGCCATCAACCAACCCTTGTCTTTGGCCAGCAACTTTAAGACGAAAGCGGCAGGAGAAGCTGGATCTGCGCCAACCAAGTCTTTCCAAGCAGCTTCTGCGGCAGCCCCTCCCGGCACGCTGACTCTCCCTCCACTAATGCAGAGACTTTTCCCGTAGAAATCGAGGACCCCCGCATAGGGGAGCAGCTTCCCAATCCCGATGGATTGCTGCAAAAACGAGCTGGTTTCGGGGTCGAGTCGTGACAGGGCCCAGTACAGACGCGCGATCTCCGGGTCGCTCAGGATCGTGTCAAGCAAGTCCCGGCTGTTTTCTTTGAAGTTCTTTAGGCTCGCTGTCGTCCAGTCGCTTTCGGTGAAAAGCACCGGTACGTTCGAGGCGGTGAACGAGTACTCGAAGGATTTACCTCCTTGCAATGTCTGCTCCAGATCGGGAAGCGGAAATCCAGAATCGATGGAGAGGAAAGCCCTCTCCGGGTCCTCAGTCTGTAAAGAGGTTTTGGGATCGCCGCAATCAGCTCGCGCCCGGTAACCAAGGATGTGTAGAAGGGGTTTTGCATCTTCACAATTGGTAACGTGAAGAACCATCCCGTTGCTGGCTGCCAGCGCCGCCAACTCACGGGCTTGCACCACATATCGCTTGAGCAGGATTAGAAACTCGGTCGGCCGAATGGAGCCTTGATAGCCCTGAGTGAACACGTTTCGACTCAGCAAAGGCAGGACTTCTTCCGGGGCAATCTTTTGACTGATCCCGGCCATGCGCAGAAAGGAGCGCTGAGGACCTGGGATTACGGTCTGCGTTGCAGATGAGTTCGTCTCGCTTGAAGAAACTGCAATCGAGGGATTCTGGTTATTGGTCGGCGAGGACTGCCCGGTGCGCGCAAACAATTCGCCGCTCAAGAGCGAAAACGCGACCAGGATCGATAGGCACAGGGAAGGTTGCACGGCTGGATCCCCTCTCGGAGTCGGCCGGGACCTCACGGCACCTGGAATCTATCGCGGAAGTCAGGAGTGTCTTCAATTCGCGAAATCGGAAATGTCCCGATCTAGGCTTCGTGAGAACCGGGCTTGTTCCATTCCAACCCGGGCAAAATATCCCATGCCGAGCGATTCTCCAAGCGTTTTTTTAATTTTTGTTGGAGTTTCTTGGAGGAGGCTGAAATCCAGTGCGCCCGAATTGGCCAATTCTTGCCCTGATTCAGGCCAAACTGGGACGAAACGTCAATTCAGACCAACCGAAAACCAGACAGCAACTGCCGGGAGAGATTGGAGGCGCGGGTCGGAATCGAACCGACGCATAAAGGTTTTGCAGACCTCTCCCTTACCACTTGGGTACCGCGCCCCTGCTCAATACCTCAGCGTTCCGTAACGGAGAACTTCCATCTGCGGAGCACGAGCAAGACAAGAAAGACTGGAGCGGGAGACGGGGGTCGAACCCGCGACATCGACCTTGGCAAGGTCGCGCTCTACCACTGAGCTACTCCCGCTTGCCGTGAAAATTATACCGCATCCACAGAACCTAACGCCCGTCTCGCGGCGGTCGCAGTTACCTGCGTGTTGGCGTTGGCTATGCTAGTTCCACTTCGATCTTTTTGGCCGCGCGGTCCAGCTTCAAGATTCGAAAACTTCGGACTTGCCCCGCCCGTGCAGGTTCCGCCTTGGGAGGTCCGCCGGAGCCACTTTTCCAGCGCGCCTGCAGCATGGAACTCAAAGATGACAGATCGGCCTTCGATTCCTTCGGCGCTTCGGGTTGCGCGACGGCTGGCTTTGTGACCTTGCAAGTTGCATGAATACCCTCGCCGAGTTCCACTCGCGATTGAGCAGCGGAATCATCCATCAGGCGGCCAGTCACGACGTCGCCTTCGTTGTGCTCAACGAGGTATTCATCGATGCCCGTGGGGACAAGCTGTTTCATCCCCAACCGCATTTGTCGCTTCTCAAGATCGATGGCGAGCACTTGTGCCTTCACGATCTGTCCGACCCGCAGCACATCCGCCGGCACATTGATTCGCTTCTCCGCGCTGATGTCGCTGACGTGCACCATGCCTTCGATGCCCTCGGATAACTGCACAAACGCGCCAAACTTGGTCAGGCTCGTGATTGGTCCTTCAACGGCAGATCCCACCGCAAATTTCTGAGATATGTCAGCCCAGGGATCGCCCAGCGCCTGCTTGAGTCCCAGCGAGATGCGGCGCTCGGCCGATTGGACTCCCAGTATTACGACCTCAACTGTCTCGCCCTGCTTTACAACGTCGCTTGCTTTTCTGATTTTTCCCCTTGCCCAAGACATCTCCGAGATGTGAATCAGTCCCTCGATGCCGGGTTCCAACTCAACGAATGCTCCGAAGTCCATCAGCCGAGTGACCGTGCCGCGCACGCGATCGCCGGCATTGTACTTTCCGGCAACAGCATCCCAAGGATGAGCCTGCAGCTGTTTTAGCCCAACAGAAATGCGCCGCTTGTCGCCTTCATTCGATTGCTTCAATACCTTCACTTCGATCGACTGGCCGACGGAGAGTACATCAGACGGCTTGTTTACGCGGCTCCAGGAAATCTCTCCGACGTGCAGCAGCGCGTCCACTCCACCCAGATCGACGAACGCTCCATAGTCGGTCAGGCTCCGCACTGTTCCGCTTACGACGTCGCCTTCTTTGATTTGCCCGTACATCCGATCCCTGGCCGAACGTTCTTCTTCTTCCGCTACCGCTCGGCGATCGACGACGACATCTTCATCGGCCACATCGAGCTTGATAATCCGGCAGCGAATCTCCTGCCCGACGAACTTCTCCATGTCAGCAGCTTCGCGAACTCCGCTTCGCGAGGCTGGCATAAAAGCTCGTACCCCGACATCGACACTGAATCCGCCCTTCACGACGGCCGTGACCGTTCCCAGGATCGCCGTCTTGTCGGCGAAAGCCTTTTCCAGCGCCGACCAATCCATCGGACGCTCGACTTTAAAGCGTGATAGTTCGTAGTAGCCGTCCAAGTCCCGGCCCTTCACCGTGACCAGAGCTTTGTCGCCCGGCTTGAGCGTCTCGCCTTGCAGCGCAGTCAGCGGAAGAATTCCTTCCGACTTGAAGCCGATGTCGAAGAACACGGACTCGGCGTTCACTGCAATCACGGTGGCTTCCAGTTGCTTGCCGCCGTCGGCCTTGCGTGAATGGCTCTTCTGATATTGAGAGAGAATGTCGCCGAAATTCTCGGTGTTCTCGGCGGCTGATTGGATTTCAGGAGTTTCCGGATTGGACATGAAGGATTACAGCCTCGTTGCGGGATGAATCATCAGGATAACATTCCGAGGGAAAATCGTGATCGCGGCGCCGAGGTCTAGTGTTGCACCCACTGCGGATCATCCTCCGGCCTTACGATCTCGCCGTCGCGCATGTGAATGATGCGGTCGCCGTATTTTGCCGCTTCTGGATTATGCGTGATCATCAGCACGGTCTGACCTAACTCCTGCTTCGATCGGCGAAGCATACTCAGCACGACGTCGGAGTTCTTGGAATCCAGGTTGCCGGTCGGCTCGTCCGCCAGGACGATGGCGGGTTTGTTGATGAGTGCGCGAGCCAGTGCAACGCGTTGCTGTTCTCCTCCGGAGAGCTCCGAAGGGCGATGTGCGAGACGCTTGTCGATGCCCAGAAGCTCTGTGATGCGATTGAAGTGCGCCGGATCGCGGTCGCCATTTCCTGAGATCTCCTGCGCGATCAGGATGTTGGAGCGGGCGTCCAGGGTCGGCAACAAATTGAATTTCTGGAACACAAAGCCAATTTTGCGCTTTCGCATCCGGGTGCGTTCGGCGTCGGAGAGCGTGGCGAGGTCGTCACCGTCGAGCACAACGCTCCCGCCATCGGCACGCGTGAGACCGCCGAGCAGATAAAAAAGTGTCGATTTCCCGCTTCCGGAAGGGCCCACCACGCTCACGAACTCGCCCTTTTGGATGCTGAAAGAAATCCCGCGCAGGGCTTGTACTTCGATCTTGCCGACGTGATACGTCTTGCGTAGATCCCTTGCTTCGATGAATGCTCCGGGCATGCCTGCTAGGAATCTTACACGAACCGGCAGATGTGGACGGCCCGTCCGGAGCGGAAACTCTCGCCCAGCTTTCAGTCTTGTTTGTGAATTAGTCGGTTTGC
Source organism: uncultured Acidobacteriota bacterium (assembly GCA_963787685.1). GTDB lineage: Bacteria > Acidobacteriota > Terriglobia > Terriglobales > Acidobacteriaceae > Sulfotelmatobacter. The sequence continues at coordinate 261,563 of CAWBED010000004.1, read as the reverse complement.
GTTCAGGCTGCGCCGATGTGACTCGCCACTTGCGGAATTCGGGGCTGCTGCATGCGTTTCGGTCCGCGTTTTCTTATGAGCAGCAACCGAACGCGCTCCAGCAGATCGGCCGGCGCGTACATTCCCTTGGTGAGAAAGACGTCGGCCTGAGAAGCGTGATCGTAAATCCGGACTTTGCTCGAGATCAGGATCGCGGGTGTTTGCGGCGATGCGTCCTTGATCTTGGCGATTAATTGAGGGCCGTCGAGCCCGGGCATCGCCATATCGGCGATCACCAGATCCACTCCGCCCTGCAGGAATCGCGCCAACGCGTCCTCGCCTCGGGAGAAGCTTGCAACGCGGTATCCCCGGGTCTCCAGCATGATTTTGCGGTGGGAGAGAGATTGCTCGTTGTCATCAACACACAAAATCGTACGCTTGGGTTTCATTAGCCTTCCGCATCCTTTTGGCAGCTATGCGCGAGAACTCGCGCGAACCAAGAGAAGCTCGATATGAAGAATGTGAGAGCGAGATGGATGCTAACGGGAAACCACGTCACTGTAAAGTAGCGCCGATGCCAATGGAACTTTTCGGCTATTGATTTTCTCAACAGCCGATGCGCGGCAGTGTTTCCGGTAGCTTGCGCCACATCTGTTAGAGAAAAACTTCGCCGCGGATGACTTCGATTGCATTGCCTCCGACGCGAACGTTAACTATCCGGTTATCGCGGCGCGATGCGCGCACAAAAATTCGGCTTGGCCGTTGCATCTCGACGCCTTGTTCGATCAGAACGCGTTGATCGGATTCAGCGACTCCATGCTGCACCATCCACGCAGCAGTGCATCCCGCCGCCGAACCTGTTGCGGGATCTTCGCCGTTGTAAAAGAGCATGCGAGCGTGCAAACCGGCCGCGGGATCGACCGTTTCGCGCGCCACGAAATAGAGAAACTTGCCGCCCGTCTTCTCGAGATATTCGGTGGCGTGATGCAGATCGACTCGCAGTTTCTGGATTACGGCTAACGACTTCAGCGGCGCGATCGTGAAAGGCATTCCCGTCGACACCGTCTGGATCGGCAGCGTCGCATCAAAGTCTTCGATGCTTAGTCCGGTTGCGCGAGCCATAGCTTCTCGTTCGTGTACAAGACCGAACGTAGGATCGACCTGCGTCATCTCGCCGAACGTCGGTTGATCGGGGGTATCCTCGAATCGCACCGGAACTTTTCCCACATTAAGTTCCAGAGTGATCTCCTGCGCCCCACTCTTGCCTCGCAATGCGAAAGCAGTTCCCAGCGTGGGGTGCCCGGCGAACGGCAATTCCTCCTGCACTGTGAAGATTCTCACCCGCACACCGCGTTCGCGCTCAATCTTCGGATCGCGTGGAAGGATGAACGTTGTTTCCGAAAGGTTCATCTCCTTCGCGACCGACTGCATCTCGGTGTCGCTGAGCCCCCGAGCGTCCGAAAACACCGCCAGCGAGTTTCCTTCCAGCGGATTGGACGAAAATACATCCCACTGCGTCATTGCGAACCGGCGCGATTCCTTGCTCATAAGGGCCCACCGAAATGCCTAAATTTCCCGCACAGCTAACGATGAGGCTCATCGTCCTTGCGATGCAGAAAAGATTGCGGAACGCTGCCCGTCAAGCCTCTCCGCGTTTGACACGGCCATTTCGCGCGCCTATCCTAAACACCATGTCTCGCCCTTTCGCCGCCAGCGCCATCTGTTGTTGTCGCCTGATGCCGGCGTGTGGGTAGGGACTTAGCGAGATTCTTCCCACCCACCCGGCGAAGCGGGTGGGTTTTGTTTTCATCCGCTTTTCGTTTTCCGGACGGGCTGCAGTTGGGGCGATTTCGAAATAATCCAGCAAACGAATCTACGAAGGAGAAACCGATGACTACCGCGACCGCGAACGAAACTCATAGCGTTCCCAGAATCAATGACACGGCCCCAGACTTCACGGCCGAAACTACCCAAGGCCCAATCCATTTTCATGAGTGGATCGGCGACGGCTGGGCGATCCTTTTTTCCCATCCCAAAGATTTCACTCCTGTCTGCACCACGGAACTCGGTACCATGGCGAAACTCCAACCCGAATTCGCCAAGCGCAACGTGAAGATCCTCGGCCTCAGCGTCGATCCAGTGACGAATCATGAAAAGTGGGCCGCCGATATCGAAGAGACGCAGGGCGCGAAGGTTAACTATCCGATGATCGGAGACCCGCAACTCAAGGTCGCAAAGCTCTACGGAATGCTCCCGGGAGACGCTGGCGATAGCTGTGAAGGCCGCACCCCGGCGGATAACGCGACGGTTCGGACGGTCTTTGTGGTCGGTCCCGACAAGAAAATCAAACTGCAGCTTAGCTATCCGATGACTACCGGCCGCAACTTCGACGAACTGCTCCGCGTCATCGACTCGATGCAGCTCACCGCGAAGCACAAAGTTGCCACACCCGCGAATTGGAAGCCCGGCGATGATGTCATCATCACTGCCGCCGTTTCAAATGAAGAAGCGCAGCAGAAGTTCCCCGGCTTCAAGACGCTCAAGCCGTATCTGCGTGTAACCAAGCAGCCCAAGTAGTCGTGAGTGTATCGACAGTAGCCGTATCGAGATGAAAGAATCGGCCACGGATTTGAACAGAGTCCGTGGCCTTTGATTGTGACGCCCGCGGAAGCGCATGCGGTCCGGTGATCGTCCCGGTCTTCAAAACCGGCGTAGACCAAGCTCGACTTGGCCTGGGTGGGTTCGACTCCCACTCGCTTCCGCCATTTCTTCCTCGGCCGTCGTGCGCGTTTCGAGCACGGGCGCGCGGGAATTGATTCAGTTGCCGCCTAACACTTTTGCTGCGGCCTCATACGCCTGTTGATACTGCTGATGATATTGCTCGTAGTCAGGAGAGGACGGGTCGTAGGCCACATACCAATCTTCCGGATAGATTTCCAGAATTTGTGTCTTCATGCGTAGCGCAAACGGCAGAAGATCGACCATCGAGCCGACGACGCCGGAACCGCTGGGATCGCTGTCCTTGCGCGTCTGAAGTTCAAGCGCGACTTTCCCTTGAAATCGATGAAAGTTCCGGCACCAGTCAACCGCGCAGGGCGAACCATGTTCTTCGTTGCGCTCGTCTTCCATCGTAAGGCTCTGGCTGCCGAACGCGATTCCGTTTCTAGCGGCGCGCTCGGCTACCGCGTCGGCGAAGCCCAGATCCTCGGGCTGCCCGAATGAGTTGATGCCGACCATCAGTTGCTTCGTAGAGTTCAAGGTTTTTTCGTAGTCCAACATTTCGAGAATGTATTTTCGCCAAACGCCCGGCGAAAATCCGTGATCTCTCAGCGCAAACATGCAGGCGGGATACGTCTCTCCGCCACCGCCTAGTCCGAAGCGGATATAGCCGACCGATGGATTCGCCCCATATTTCTCGACTGTCGCTGCCATGAAGGCTTGGTAGTTCACCATGAAATCTTTTTCCCAGAACACAGGAACGCGGCCGAAGTTGGGGCATTCAACGGAATGTACTTTGGAAAAGACGTAATCTGGCGTGACCTTCGAACGGCTGCTGTAGCCGGTTGCCCACATCACGAAGTTCACCCGTTTGCCGGCTGCGATCCAGGGCGCAATGCGCTCATCCACCGTGGACCAGTCGTAGCGCGGATTCGCGTTCGGACCGCGATCAATCTCGTTCCATACCAGATAGAAATTCGCGCCGCAGACTACTGGATTGTGCAATAGCAATTGAGTCGTCTTTGCCTGCTTCTGAGGATCCGGAAACATGATTGCGAATAGCCCGTGAGGAGCGTCGGGCACTGCAAGCGTAGGAAGAGGGTCCGTACATTTTGGCAACTTTGTGCTCGAGGGGGCCGTCTTCTGTGTTGTTGGCTCTTGGCCGGCGGATATCGCGACTAGCGCGATCATCGTGAATGAGAGCCCGAGCACTTGCATGAACTTCGATTTCATCCTGCCGCTCCTTAATATCTTCAGGGATTTTACGACGGATTCGTTGTAAGAACACGGTGCGCGGAGAATCCACTCGGACCTCGGCGATTCACAATTGGAAGAAATCATTTAGAATCACAGCGCTCCGGATCAGAACTGTCGTGCGTCTTCTCTGATGCATGTTCACAAAGGTCTGCAGCGACAAATCAATGGCGAAACTTTCCATCAAGCCAAAAAGCGATTCCCTTTGGGATTTGGTCAGCCTGGGTGAAGTCATGTTGCGCCTTGACCCCGGCGATGAACGCATCTCTACCACCCGCCATTTTCGCGTTTGGGAGGGCGGCGGCGAGTACAACGTCGCTCGCGGTTTGCGGCGCTGTTTCGGTATGGATACAGCGATCGTGACCGCCTTAGCCGACAATCCAGTCGGACGCCTCGTCGAAGATCTCATGCTGCAAGGAGGTGTGTCTCAGAAATACGTCCGCTGGACGCCCTATGACGGTGTCGGCCGGACCGTGCGCAACGGATTGAACTTCACAGAGCGAGGATTCGGAGTGCGCGCGGCCGTCGGATGTTCCGATCGCGGACACACCGCTGCCTCTCAGTTGAAGCCTGGCGAAATCGATTGGCAACAGATCTTTACCAAAGAGGGTGCTCGCTGGTTTCATACTGGTGGCATCTTCTGTGCCCTTTCGGAAACCACGCCGCTGGTTGCGCAGGAGGCCATGAAAGCGGCGAAGCAAGCGGGAGTGATCATTTCGTACGACCTGAACTATCGTGCGTCACTCTGGAAATCCATCGGCGGGAAGTCGAAGGCACAGGAAGTGAACCGAAGTCTCGCACCATACGTCGACGTCATGCTCGGCAACGAAGAGGACTTCACCGCCGCCTTAGGTTTTTCAGTCGCAGGCCTCGACGAGCAGCACTCCAAGCTAGAAACCTCAGGTTTCAAAAAGATGATTGAGGCGGTGGTCCAGGAATATCCATCGATGGCGGTGATTGCCACAACGTTGCGAAACGCAAAGACGGCGACCCGAAACGATTGGGGAGCCCTCTGCTATCACGACGGCCAATTCCATGAAGCCCCGATCCGCGAGAATTTGGAAATCTACGACCGTGTTGGGGGCGGTGATTCGTTTGCTTCCGGCCTGATCTACGGGTTTCTGTCTGGAAAAGATCCGCAGTGGGCAGTCGAATGCGGTGCCGCACATGGTGCTTTGGCAATGACGACTCCCGGCGATACCACGATGGCCACAATGGCAGAAGTTCTGCAAGCAATGAAGTCTCGCACTGCAAGGATCGAGCGTTGAGTATTTCCCCTGTGTACCTCTGTGACCCCTGTGGTGAAGGATTTTAAGAAATGAAAATCGAAGAGGTAGTCAGCAGGATCGAAGAAATCGGAATCGTCCCCGTAGTTCGAGCGGCGAGCGTAGAAGAAGCTAATCGCGCAGCGGAAGCAATCAGCGCAGGTGGTATTCCGGTAGTTGAAATCACCATGACCGTCCCGAATGCAATCTCAGCGATTCGCGAACTCGCCGGACAGAACCGCAAAGATTTCCTGATCGGCGCTGGAACCGTCACGAACGCGAAGCAAGCGGAAGAATGCTTTGCAGCAGGAGCACAGTTTCTAGTCAGTCCAGGCCTTGCCCCGTCAGTCTTGGAAGTTGCGAAGGCCCACGGCAAGCTGGCAATACCAGGAGCGCTTACTCCGACAGAGTTGATGAGCGCTCATGAACATGGAGCGCGCCTGGTCAAGATTTTTCCCTGCGGCAATGTGGGCGGCGCGAAATATTTGAAGTCTCTCAAGGCTCCATTCCCGCACGCGCGCTTGATTCCGACCGGAGGAGTAAATGTAACCAATGCCGCGGAGTTTATCGCCGCCGGAGCTTTCGCTTTAGGCGTCGGAGCAGATCTGGTTGACACCAAAGCCCTGCGCGAAGGCAATCTGGAGAAAATCACTTCCGCCGCTCGCGAATTGGTCAACGCGGTAGCTGCAGCACGCGCGAAGCGCTAATTCGTGGCGACGAAGCTCCCCACGCTTCGTGCCGACACTTCCGAATTTCGGCCCTATTGATTTACTCCGCTGGCCAGCACTCCCCCATCGACAGGCAAGATTGTCCCGGTGACAAAGCTGGCCGCGTCTGAGGCGAGAAAAACGGCGGCGCCTACCAGTTCTTCCAACTCACCAAATCTTGCCATGGGGGTCCGCATCAACACTTCGTTCCCGCGTCCGGTGCCGACGAGAAGCTTCTCACTGAGCGGAGTTCGAAAATATCCGGGCGCGATTGCATTCACGCAAATTCCATGTTTGGCCCACTCCACGGCCAACGATTTCGTCAGCGATGCGACCCCCGACTTGCTCGCACTGTAAGCCGCAACTTCGTAGAGCGCCAAAAACGATCCCATTGACGCGATGTTGATAATGCGCCCGTATCGCCGCTCGATCATGTGCCGGCCAAAAACCTGGCACGTCCGCAGCGTGCCGGTCAGATTCGTCTCGAGAATACGGTTCCAGTCGGATTCCGGATAGTCCAAGGTAGGAGCGCGCTTGGTGATGCCCGCCGCGTTGACCAGGATGTCTACTTTTCCGAACGCATCAATGCAAGCTTTCAGCAGCTTCTCCAGCGAATCGCGGTCGGCCACATCGCACGTCACCCTCAGCGAACGCTTGCCAAGCGCCTCAATTTCATCGGCAAGAGTGTTCACGAGTTCAATCCGCCGCGCGCTCGACACTACGTCTGCGCCCGCCTGCGCCAAACCCAACGCGAGCGTTCTCCCGATTCCCGAACTCCCGCCGACCACGACCGCGACTTTTCCCTCTAGATCCAGCTGCCTGTAACCCATAGTTCCTCGAAATTAAGTTTTGAAAATAAACGCGAGTCCCGACGACTAAGACCGCTACCAATTAAACATCGTGCCATCGAGCTTGCGATTTACCGGCAAATAGGCTCGTTCGTAGGGAAATTTCTCAGCGAGTTTCTCGTCATAATCGACACCCAGCCCAACCGCTTCGCCCGGATGCAAATACCCGCCGTTGAACGAATACGCGTGCGGGAATACCTCGTCGGTCTCCGGCGTATGGCGCATGTATTCCTGGATTCCGAAATTGTTTACAGAAATATCGAAGTGCAGCGCCGCCGCCATCGCGACGGGAGACAGATCCGTCGCTCCGTGGCATCCCGTGCGTACGTGATAAATCTCGGCCAGCGCCGCAATTTTCTTCAAATGCGTCAGCCCGCCGCCATGAACCACCGTCATCCGCAAATAGTCGATGAGTTGTTCGGTGATGAGAATGTGAGTGTCCCAAACCGAATTGAAAACTTCGCCAACGGCCAGCGGAATTGTCGTGTGCTGCCGAATCAGCCGGAACCCTTCCTGCAATTCCGCCGTCACCGCGTCTTCCAACCAGAACAAGTGATACGGTTCGAGACTCTCACCGAGGCGCGCTGCCTCAATCGGCGTCAGGCGGTGATGGACATCGTGCAGCAGGTGCAGATCGTCGCCGAACTTCAAACGCAGCGACTCAAACAGCTTCGGTACATGCAGCAAATATTTCTCGGTCGACCACGAATTCTCCGGAGGCAATCCCTTTTCCGCAGGCTCATAGAACAGCTTGTCTCCGGCAACACCATACGTCGAAGGCAACCCCGGAATTCCCGTCTGCGCCCGCACGGCGAGATAGCCCATCTCTTTATATTTCGCGACCTGATCGGATGTTTCTTCAATATCGCGCCCGTTGGCGTGTCCGTACACCATCACGCCCGTTCGGCTCACTCCTCCGAGTAAGTTGTAAACCGGCGTCTTCAGTGCCTTCCCCTTGATATCCCACAGCGCCATATCAACCGCTGCGATGGCTGTCATCGTCACGGGTCCGCGCCGCCAGTAAGCTCCGCGATAGAGGTATTGCCACAGATCTTCCGTTTGAAACGGGTCGCGCCCGATGAGGCAGGGAACCAGGTGATCTTCCAGATACGATGCGACGGCCAACTCGCGCCCGTTCAGCGTCGCATCCCCCAGGCCATATACTCCATCATCGGTATAAATCTTCAGCGTGATGAAATTCCGACCCGGGCAAGTGACGAAGACTTTGGCATCCGTAATCTTCAATCGGCTCTCCTCAATCCTGAACCCACGAGTGTAACCAAACCTCAGATTCGGCGCACCAGTCCGCGTTCGGTGGCATCCGTATTCCTCACCAATAGCAGCACCAGAATCATTCCGACAAAAGGGATAATCCCGGCAGCGATGATGATGGGATCAAAGGAGTGAGTACCCATCCCCTGACGCGCGTCCGAAAAATACCCGATTAGCTTGAATGCAACGATCGTTCCCAGTCCCGCGCCAGTTCCGCTGAGCCCGCTCACTGACGCTACCGAATCGCTGTTGAACAAATCCGCCGGCAGCACGTTCGCCATGGTCGTGAAACCCGCATATGTAAAGGTGACCAAAGCGAACAGAAACGCGATTGCGTAGAGATTCGTCGTGAAGATCGTGGGAATCAGCAGCAGCATTCCGATGCCGCCATAAATGATCGGCACCTTGCGCGCATTTCCCAACGACATTCCGCGGCGAACCAGAAATCCGGAAATACCGCCTGCCACAAAGCTCCCCACATCGGCCGCCACAAACGGAATCCACACGGCGATCAGCCCGCTCTTCAGTTCGATCCCCTTCGCGACCAGATAAATCGGAAACCATTCTGCAATAAAGAAGAAGACGGGATCCGTAAACGCCCTGGCGATGATCGTGCCCCAGGTCTGCGGAAGCTTCAGCAGATCGCCCCACGCGGGACGAATACCTCCTGTCCGAGGCACGTCAGATTCCTGTTTGTCAGAAATCAACATCGCGCGTTCCGACGTGCTAATCCGCGGATGCTCCTCGGGCGAATAATAGAGCCATCGCCAAGCAATCAGCCACACGAACCCAAGCACGCCGGGGACCGCAAACGCTGGCCTCCATCCCCACCGAAAATAAATCCACAAGACAATAAAGGGTGCGACCGCGCCGCCGATCGACGATCCGCTGTCGAACAACGCCGTTGCCAGCGCACGCTCACGTTTCGGAAACCACTCTGACACGGCCTTGGTCGCGGCCGGCCAGTTCGCCGACTCGCCCGCACCCAGCAGAAAACGAAACGTCGCGAAGCTATAGAACCCGCGCGCCAGAGAGGTCAGCATCGATACCATGGAATAAAAAATTACGGTCACGGTCAGGCCGCGACGCGTGCCGACACGATCCATGAGCCTGCCAAACGCGCTTTGTCCTATGGAATACGCGACGCGGAAAGCGATTGCAAGATTCGCATAGTCAGAATTGGTCCAGTGATATTGGACCTTAAGATAAGGAGCGAGAAGGGAAAGCGTCTGCCGGTCGACGTAGTTGATGACGGTCGAGGCGAACAGCAGGCCGCCAATCCACCAGCGCAACGACGAAATCGGCCTCTGCGTTGTCGCCATTGGCGGGATCAGCCTGCCTGTTGTTTACGAATGAATCGTTACCCGCGCCTCTTGATCGAGCGACTGCCGAAGCGCCGGGCTCAACATCGATGCCGAGTTGCGATCCAAGAAGACCGTCGTGTTGGGATGAGTTCGCAGTATCGACGACGGAGCCGTGGGGATGACGTCCCCCTCCATGCAAAACTTAACGGCGCGCGCCTTGCGGGCATCCGGTACGACCGCCACAATCTCTCGCGCTTTGAGAATCTGCCGCACTGACATCGAAATGGCTCTCGTCGGTACCTGGGAAATATCCGCAAACCATCCCTCGCCGACCTGCTGCCTGCGACACGCCTCGTCCAACTCCACCACAATGTACGGATCTTCCGTCTCGAAATCTGCTGGGGGATCGTTGAACGCAATATGGCCGTTCTCCCCAATTCCGACAAACGCAACATCGATCACGTCGGCTGTCAGCGGTCTTCCAACTTCCTCGATGGCCGCCGACAAATCGGCAGCATCGCCATTTACAAAGTGATAGTTCGTAATTCCAGTTTTCTCTGCGAATCGCTCAAGCAGCATCCGTCGGAAACTCGCCGGATGCGTCATCGGAATCCCGACATACTCGTCCAGGTGGAATGCCTCCACTTTCTTCCAGTCGACGTCCGCCTTCGTCAGCGCTTCGAGGAACGGGAATTGGGACGCTCCCGTAGCAACAACAACGCGGCAATGGTCTCGTTCGTCGATCGCCCGCCGCATTGTTGCGGCTGCTTGCTCGGCTGCGGCCAGAGCAAGAGCATTCGCGTCATTGAATAGTCTCAGGATCATGAATGGCTCGACTCGGCGAGACTCTGCGCGGCCGGAATCGCAAATTATACAGGCCCGACTCGAAGCGAAGGTTCTGTCACTCGTTCTTGCGCGGCTTCGATTTTTGCCGACTATGAAACTGATATATTCGTGCGGTGGATCGCGCAGGCGCTAGCTGCGCATGAAGCCAGTTCCGTCATGACCTCCTTCCTTAGCGAAGATTTCCTGCTTTCCAACGACGTCGCTCGCCGGCTCTACCATGAGCACGCCGCTCGTCAGCCGATTTTCGACTACCACTGTCATCTCCCGCCGAAAGATCTCGCGGAGAATCGCCGTTTCGAAAATTTGTTCGAAATCTGGCTCGAAGGGGATCACTACAAGTGGCGTGCCATGCGTGCAAACGGTGTCCCGGAAAAATACATCACCGGCGACGCCACCCCGTATGAGAAATTCCTGGCTTGGGCCCGAACGGTCCCTTATACCCTGCGCAATCCGCTCTATCACTGGACTCATCTCGAACTCCAGCGTTATTTCGGAATCAACGATCTGCTGGATGAGAACTCTGCTCCGAAAATCTGGGAGCGTGCGAACGCCGCTCTAGCAAGTTTGACCGTCCAGGAAATTCTTAAGAAATTTCACGTGCAAGTGATCTGCACAACCGATGACCCAGTTGACGACCTGCGCCACCATCAAGCGATTGCGAAGTCGAACCTGCCGACTCGGGTCTTTCCTGCGTTCCGCCCCGACAGGGCCCTTAATGTGGGCCAGTCGGAATTTGTCACCTGGACTGCTAAGCTTGCGAAAGCCGCCAACGTCGACATTCGCAATCTCTCCACATTCCTGGACGCCATTCGCAAGCGTCACGACGATTTCCATGCAATGGGTTGTCGGCTATCGGATCACGGTCTGGATCACTGCTTCGCAACCCCCTGCTCCAACCAGATCGCGGTGGCAATCTTCGACAAAGCGCAGCAGGGAAAGCCCGTCTCAGACGAAGAACGCACGCAGTTTGCCTCGTTCATGATGCTGTTCTTCGCTCGTCTCGACGCCGAAAAAGGATGGACCAAGCAACTGCATCTCGGTGCTCGCCGCAATGTGAACTCGGCCGCCCAACGCCGTATCGGCCCTGACACCGGCTACGACACCGTTGGAGATTTCCCGCAAATCGCTTCGCTTTCCGCCTATCTCGATCTTCTGTCCCGGGAAAACGCCCTGCCTCGCATGATTCTCTACAACGTGAACCCGTCCGACACGTTTTCCTTCGCTACGCTGATCGGCTGCTTCCAGGACGGCGAGCAGCCCGGCAAGATTCAGTACGGCAGCGGCTGGTGGTTTCTCGATCAGAAGGAAGGAATCACGGCCCAGATCAATGCTCTCTCCAACGTTGGGTTACTTTCGCGATTCGTCGGCATGGTCACCGACTCGCGTTCGTTTATGTCCTATCCGCGGCACGAATATTTCCGCCGCGTCCTCTGTGACATCGTTGGTCAGGATGTTTCCCGCGGCGAACTTCCCAATGACGACGGCCTTTTAGGCCGGCTCATTCGGGATATTTGTTACCGGAACGCGAAAGAATACTTCCGACTTCCGATTCCCAGCTGATCGCGCATCAGTCCCGCGAGCAAGGTCGCAGAAGTTCTAGAACTGCAATCAGCCTCGCAATGTAGCCAGTGCTCGATCTGGATCAGCTAAAATAAACAGATAGCTGTATTGCCGCCATCATCCAGCCGGAGAGGGAAGTAGTGCGTCTTAAGGGACCGATCTTGCAATCGAGGCGCAGGGGCCAAAGCCTGCCATCGCTGTGTTTTCTCGTAATTTTCTTGTCTTTTGCGGGCGCAGCTCGTGCTGACAACGCCGCCTTCGATCTCATTGGACCTAAGATAGAGGTTCGCGTCCAACGCGCCGGTACAACTCTCCCCATCGCCGAGGTGCCGAATCTTCAGCCCGGAGACCGCCTGTGGGTCCATCCCGACCTTCCGGACAGCCAATCGGTGCGCTATCTGATGGTCGTAGTGTTTCTTCGTGGCGCCACCAATCCTCCGCCGGATACCTGGTTTACACGCGTCGAAACTTGGGCCAAGCCCGTTCACGAGGAAGGCGTCTTTGTCATTGTTCCAGCCGAAGCGGAGGAGGCGCTTGTGTTCCTCGCTCCAGAAACCGGCGGCGCTTTCAGCACTCTGCGCACCGCAGTACGTGGCAAGCCTGGAGCTTTCGTTCGTGCCGCTCAGGATCTTCAGCAAGCCAGCCTCGATCGGCAACGCCTGGAAAAATATTTGGAGTCAGTGCGCGAAACCTATACCGCCGATCCCGAACAGCTGAAATCGCATACGACCATGCTGGCTCGCAGCTTGAATATGAAGCTCGATCAGCAGTGTTTCGATAAGCCCAGCGCCCAGCAAGTGCCCTGCCTCACCCAGAACACCGATCAGTTGGTGCTCGACGACGCTCACAGTCAGACGATGGTTGCGTCGCTGACCTCGGGAGCTTCATCCGATCTGCTCGCGCAAATCAGCTCTACACCCACGGCCCGCGGTGGGTATTACAGTCCCTATGTCGGCGCTGTTGTCGATGTCGCCCGTATCCTGAGCACCGCCCACACGGCGCAGTATCAATACATTCCCGCGCTGGCGTTGCCCAAGGAAAACGAACTCAACCTGCGTTTGAACAATCCTCCTTCGTTTCGCAATCCCAAGTCGGTGATTGTGATTGGCCTGCCGCCGGTGCTGCCATCACCACCTCCGCCTCTGCGCGCGGTCGACCCGAATCAAATCTATTGTGCCGGTAAGCCTTCGATCCTGCTGCAAGCCGATGGTGCCCCGCTTGTCTACGGGACAGATCTAGCCCACAACTTCATCTTGCACGTCGACATGAAGTCGGGCCCAGGCATCGACCTGCCAGCTACGCCGGACCCGATGCGCGGCGGATTTGTGGTCGAGACGCATGCCCTGCAATCGGCGAATCTCGACGGCGAGATTACCGGAAGCCTGCGCGGTATGTGGGGATTTCACGCCTTCGATGGACCGCACTACCGTCTTCGCGCTTCACGCCCGGCCCAATGGATCGTTGCTTCCAAAGATGCAAGCGCTCTTATCGTTGGCCGCGAAGACACGCTTCACCTGCAGTCTCCCGACGCGTGCTGTGTCAGTGAAGTTGTCCTCAGCGACGGCCAAGGAAAGGGCGTAACGACGGAGTGGAAGAACTCCAAGCCGGATGAGCTGGAGGTCAAAGTTCCGCTGCAAAAGGCGAACGCCGGATCTGTGACCATGCTGATCAAGAAGTTCGGCCTGCGCGACGTGGACGAGATCCCGCTGCACACGTACGCAGAAGCCGGGCGTCTGGACAGCTTCAGTATCCACGCAGGTGACGCCGATGGCGTTCTCAAGGGCACACGCCTCGATCAGGTCGATAGTCTCGATGTGAATGGCATCCGCTTCAAGCCGGAAACCCTAACTCGCGCCAATCAGGTCGACGAACTCAAGTTGACCGCCGCCGACGCCACAGTCCGTACAAAGCTTCATCCCGGCGATGCGATGGTTATTCATGCGAATCTTAAAGACGGCCGCACGCTCGATCTGAAGGCCGCTGTTGCCGAGGAGCGTCCAGTCGGTCAATGTGCTCACCAAGAGCATCCAGGTGGATCCCGCCTTATCGCCGTCCGCAGTTCGGCTCGGCAGCGAAGAAGAATTGCCGCAAGATGGACGCCTCAACTTTTTCGTGAAGACACAGGAGCCTGAGACCTTTCCGCCAACAGAAAAAATTGAAGTCGCCACTGCCGATGAATCTTTCCGCGTCATGCTCAGTTTCAAAGATGGCAATCTCACTCTCCAGGACACGAAAACCGTCCTCGCCATCCTTGATCCTATGAAATTGCTGGGCCCTTCGGCATTCGGCCCTCTCAAATTTCGACCCGTGAGCGGCGATGGCATCAATGGCGACTGGCAGTCGCTGGTCAACTTGGTTCGCGTCCCCATGTTGAAAGCGGTTCATTGCGTACCCGATAAACAGTGCACGCTCAGCGGAGATAAATTGTTCCTGCTCGACTCCGTCAGCGCCGACGCCGACTTTGCGAATTCGGTCACGGTTCCCGAAGGCTTCGTTGAAGACGCGCTGGCAATCCCGCCGCCAAAAGGAAAGACGCTCTACATCAAGCTGCGCGACGATCCAGCCACCATCGACACGGTAGCTTTGCCAGTACCGCAACCCCAGCCGTAAGGGATCCATCGTGGAAGGGCGCCCTTCAAGGGCTCGATTGGCGAGCAGTCGCGATATACTCGCCCTTCACTCATGGCCAACATTCTCTACGGTGTCAACGGAGAAGGCGCCGGCCACTCCACCCGCGCCAAGGAAGTCCTCACGCACCTCGTGGCGAATGGTCACAAAGTCCACGTTGCCTCCTTCGACCGCGGACTGCAAAATCTCAAGAGTAACTTCGATGTGACCGAGATCTACGGATTCCGCTTTGCCTACGTCAACAATCGGGTGCGTTACAAGCGCACCATCGCGAAGAATCTGATCACCGTTCCGCAGGCCGCAAAGAGCTTACACAAGCTAAATGCACTCGTCGATGACGCGAGGATCGATCTCGTCATCACTGACTTCGAGCCGCTCACCTGTCACATCGGACACAAGCGGCGCCTCCCGGTCATCTCCATCGATAACCAGCACTGCCTAACCAACGCGGTCGTCTCATACCCCAAGCAATATCGCCGCGATGCCGCCGCTGCCAAGATTGTGACCAAGCTCATGACGCCGCGTGCCAACGCCTACCTCGTCATCTCTTTTTTCAAGGCTCCCATTCGCAAGCGCAACACATCTTTGTTTCCTCCGCTTCTACGCCAGGAAATCCTCACGGCGACTCCTACGCAAGGCGAACACGTCCTCGTTTACGTGACCTCGCCCGCTCCCGCCTTGGCCAAGCTCTTGACCTCGGTTCGCTGCCGCTTCGTCGCCTACGGTTTCGGTCGCGAAGGACAAGACGGCAACGTTCTGTTCAAGAAGCCTTCGCTCGAAGGATTCTTCGCCGATCTCATCGGCGCCCGCGCCGTAATCGCCAACTCCGGATTCTCTCTCGTCACCGAGGCGCTGCACTTGGCGAAGCCCTATCTCGCGGTTCCGGTCAGCCACCAGTTCGAACAGATCTTTAACGCCTATTGGCTCGAGAAATCCGGCTACGGGGCGTACTGGGAAGACTTGAACAAAGAGCGTGTCGAATCGTTTCTCTACAACTTGCCACACTATCGCGAGGCGCTTGCGGCGTATCCCCGACAGGGCAATCAGGCACTGTTCGCGAAGCTCGACTCCCTAATCTCCGGATTCGCCAACACTTAACGAAAGCCAGCGCGCGTGAACGAAAGTAACGTGGGATTCCCTGCCCGCCACGCTACCATCTGCTGAGCACGCCGTTTCCCCGGACGGTTCGTTGCCGGAGGCTTTTCCATGCGAAAGATGTTCATGTTCCTGACCGCGAGCGCATTCTTGTGCGCCGGAATTGCGAACGCTCAAGATGAAGCGCCGTCGCTTGGGGATGTCGCTCGTCAGGCGCGCCAGCAAAAGCAGCAAAAAGATTCCCAGTCGAAGGATGCATCGAAGACCGCTTCATCCAAGGACTCATCAGCCAACGAAGCGAATCCGACAGCCAAGGCTGATCATGTCATCACGAACGATCAACTGCCCCACACGGGACTAGCGGGGGATTCGACACATAGCGTAGTCAAGTCTGCCGACGCGAAAGCGTCCGACGAAGCACCCTCCGCCAACGATCACGATGGTCAGGCCGAACAGTGGAAGTCTCAGATTCTCGAGCAGAAGAACGCCATTGCCTCGCTGCAACATGAGATCGAGAGCGTCAGCGACTCAATCCACTATGCTGGCGCTAACTGCGTCGCCAACTGTGAGTCATGGAACGAGCACCAGAAGCAGAAGCAGGACCAAGTCGAGGCCATGAAGTCGCAGCTTGCGGACCAGCAAAAGAAACTTGAAGACATGCAGGAATCCGCCCGCAAGCAAGGCTTTGGAAGTTCCGTCTACGAACCGTAGAAGCATTCATCGCCAAAAATGAAAAACGCCGCTGTCATGCAGCGGCGTTTGCTTTTTCAAGAACCGAAGCCGAAAGGGAATACTTACTTCTTCGCCGCGTACGGATTTGCATACTTCAGCACAGTCGACAAATCGATTCCGCGAATGATGCTGTCCGAGTGATAGAAAAGTCCCCACGAGTCGATCGTCGAATTGTCGGGGAAGATGCAAGCCTCAAGTATTTGGTCGATCCCGCCGGACGAGACCCATCCGCCGCCATTCAGATCAGTCGCTCCAATCTCCGCCCCGCCGAGTTGCGTGCAATAGAACGACGCCGGATTCCCGTTGCCCTGCCCGTTCCACGGCACCTCCGCGTAATAGGCCAATGCCGCCAAAGTCGGTTTCGAGGAATACAAGGTTTGCAGTGAAAGGTGAATGCGCGATCCGTCCGCGGCCAATGTGTACTGGCAGAAGGACTCCTCGCCCGTCAGCCACAGCCAGTCCTGCTCCGGATTGTTCGTTCCGTACACCGCATTTCGAAGCTCGACCAACCCGCCCGTCGATGTGCAATAAGCCTTCGCTTGGTCGACGATTGACAGCTTTTTCGTCTTCGCATTCTGCGCCACTGCCTGGAATGCTCCGCAGAGAATAAGAATTGTTCCCGCCACGGCAACTGCTCGAGATATCCGCATGCAATCCCCCTTATTTGGTACTGAAAGTCATCGCAGAGCCGTAGCCAGTTACATCTATGCTGGCACTGTCGATCAGGCCGCCAATGTCACCTGAAATCAGCCCGCGAAGTCTACCATGCGAGCGCACTTCGTTCTAAGCTTTTCCACCGCTATGACCGCGGGGCACAAGCTCCCCCTCGCCGCGTCCGTGAATCCGATGCGCCTCTTCGATTTTTCACATTCCCCAAAATCCCCACTCCATGCGAAATTAGTTCATGGCTTTAGTCGTTCGCCCTTCTCCCATCCATTCCGTCGGTGTCTACACTTCCACTCCGATCCGCAAAGGAACCCGCGTCGTCGAATATGCCGGCGAACGCATCACTCCCGAAGAAGCGGACCGCCGCTACGATGGCGTTTCGCGCACGTATCTCTACGGATTGGACGACGGCAAGACGGTCATTGACGGGCACGGTATGGGCGCTTACCTGAATCATTCCTGCGATCCCAACTGCGAAGTCGACGAGATCAAGGGCCGAGTCTGGCTCTTTGCGATCCGCGACATCGCAGCCGGAGAAGAACTTGTCTGGGATTACAACCTGTATGACGACGACGATCCCGCGCCCTGCCATTGCGGCTCCAAGAAATGCCGCGGCACCATGTATTCCCGCGAGTGGATGGCAAAGATGCGTCGCAAAGAAGCGCGCAAAAAGAAAAAACTGGAAGCCGCGAAAAACGGAAAGATCAAAGATTAAGCTCAGAAAAGATTAAGCCAAGCGGAGACGGGAAGAGCAAAGATTAAGCCAAGAAAAGATTAAGCCAAGCGGAGACCGACGCCCACATTTTCCGATGTGTGCACCAACCGTGGAAGAGCGGCCCTTCAAGGGCCGCGTGAGTTGGATCAAAGGAATTGGGCTTTAGCCCCGGTGTGCCGGTGCTTTCTTCCCGTGCTCCCGCCATCCTTCGATAATGAGGTACAAAACCGGAATAAAAAACAAATTGAGAAACGTCGACATGATCATCCCGCCGAAGACCGTTGTTCCCACCGAATGCCGGCCATTCTCGCCAGCGCCCGTCGCAACCACCAGCGGCACCACGCCCAAAATAAATGCCAGCGAAGTCATCAGAATCGGCCGCAACCGGATTGTGGCCGCCTGTATCGCCGACTCGACCAGCGGAACACCGCGTCCGCGCAATTGCTCTGCAAATTCCACGATGAGAATCGCGTTCTTGCTCGACAACCCGACAAGCATGACAAGTCCGACCTGGCAGAACACATCATTCTGCAATCCGCGCAACCATTGCGCCCCCAATGCGCCGAGCAAGGCCATCGGAACAGCCAGCAGCACAATGAATGGCAGCACAAAGCTCTCGTACTGTGCCGAGAGAGTCAGGTAGACCACGAGCGTGCCCAATCCGAACAGAATGAGCGATGTCCCGCCCGCCGCCAATTCTTCCAGCGATAACCCGGTCCAACTGTACGAAAACCCCTGTGGCATCTTGCTGGCGAGTTGCTCCATCGCTGCAATAGCCTGGCCCGAGCTGTATCCAGGCGCCGGCGATCCATCGATCTCCGCCGACCGAAACAGGTTGTAGTGACTGATCACCTGCGGCGTAGTTGTTTGTTCAATCGTGATCAGATTCTCCAGCGGCACCATGGCTCCACTATCCGACCGCACATAAAACCGCTTCATGTCTTGCGCCGTCGCGCGGAATTGCTTGTCCGCCTGCACATACACACGGTACGACCGGTTGTTGAAATCGAAATCATTTACGTAAGACGAGCCCATGTACACGCCCAACGTATCGGTGATTTGCGACAAGGGCACGTGCAGACTCTTCGCCTTCTCGCGGTCGATCGTTACCAGATACTGCGGATCGTTCGCCGTAAACGACGTAAACAGTCGAACCAGATCCTTTCGCTGAGCCGCCTGCCGCATCAGCCCTTGCGTCGCGGCGGACAATTCTTCGAGCTTATGCGACGCCAGATCCTGCACCACGAACTGAAATCCGCCAAACTGCCCCAATCCTTGAATGGCCGGTGGCAACGTCGCAAATACAATCGCGCCCGGCACGCCAAACAACCGCGGTCGGACTCGATTCACAATGGCCGTCGCGGTATGTTCCTCGCCTTTGCGCTGCGAATATGGCTTCAAAGGCACAAAGATTAATCCCTGGTTTGCGGCCGCTCCCGCAAAGCTGAATCCGGCGATCGAAAATGTTCCTTCGGCCTCTTTAACATCCGCGAGCATATTGGAAATTTGTATGCCAATCGCCTTCGTGTACTCGAGCGAAGCGCCCGATGGCGCCTGGATCACGATGATGAAATATCCCTGATCTTCGTCAGGCACGAACCCTGTCGGTACTCGCGTGAACACAAAGTAAGTAAGTCCCAGGCCGGCGAAGAATAGGATCGACATCGCCAACTTGTAATTCAACACGTGATGCAGCAGCGCACGGTAGCCGCGGGTGAGAGCAACGACGCCGTCATCAAATTTTTGCAGCCACCACCACTTTTGCCGGTGGGAGTCGCGCAGAAGAATCGCTCCCAGCACCGGCGCCAGGGTGAGCGCGTTGAAGGCCGAAATGGCGATGGAAAATGCGATGGTCAGCGCAAACTGGCGAAACAAAATGCCCGTCGTTCCAGGAAAGAAGGCAACGGGTACGAATACGGCAACCAGCACAAGCGAAGTTGCGATGACGGCGCTGGTGATCTCGCCGGTGGCTGCCGCTGCTGCTTTGTGGGAATCGTGTTCGCCTTCTGCGATATGGCGCTCGATGTTTTCAATTACGACGATTGCGTCGTCAACCACCAGTCCGACGGCGAGCGTGATGCCGAACAAGGTGAGTGTGTTGACGGAGAAGCCGAGCAACTTCACAAAAACGAAAGTGCCGATCAACGAAACCGGAGTCGCGATGAAGTGAATCATCGTCGTCCTCCAGTCGCCGAGAAAGATGAAGATGACCACGATGACTAGCAGGATCGCCGAACCGACGGTGAACACCACATCGCGAATCGATTCGCCGACAGCGTCCGTGGTGTCGAATGCTACCTTGTAGTGCATCCCTGGCGGAAAGCTCTTCGACAACCGGTCCAATTCCGCAATTGCTCGGCGGTCGACATCGAGCGCGTTCGCTGTCGAAAGTTGCGTTACACCCATTCCAACCGCGTCCCGACCGTTGAATTGCAGATCGTTTGCGTAGCTTTCTGCGCCGAGCTCCGAGTGCCCTACATCTTTCAGTCGGACGAGCGTTCCGTCGGAGTTCGTTTTCAAAATGATGTTGTCGAACTGTGCCGGCTCGCTGAGTCGTCCGACCGCGCGCACGCTTACCTGATACTCCTGTCCTGCAATGGAAGGTTGTTGCCCGACTTGTCCGGCGGCGACTTCGACGTTCTGTTCGGACAGCGCGCTAACTACGTCGGTAGCGGTCAGTTGTCTCCCCGCCATCCGAACGGGATCCAGCCACAGCCGCATGGAATATTTGCGTTCGCCAAAGATGATCACATCGGCTACGCCCGGAATCCGTTTCAACGCGTCCCTGACATACACGTCGAGGTAGTTGCTCATGAACAGCGTCGAATATTTCTGGTTGTCCGAAAACACTGCCGAGCCGAACACGAAGTTCTGCGAGGTCTTTGCAGTCGTGATGCCCACCGCTTTCACGGCGCCGGGCAGCCGTCCCTGGGCCGTGTTTACGCGATTCTGAATGTCCACCGTCGCCAGGTCCGGATCGCGCGTCAGATCGAACGTGACGGAGATCTGGCTGGTCCCATCGTTGCCGCTGGTCGACGTGATGTACTTCATTCCCTCCGCACCGTTGATCTGCTGTTCCAGCGGAATGGTGACCGCACTCTCCACCGTCTGCGCGCTCGCGCCAATGTAGACGCTGGTCACGCCGACCTGCGGCGGGGCCAGATTCGGAAACTGAGAGATCGGAAGTGTAGGCAAAACGGCTGCGCCTGCCAGAACAATCAGCAGCGCGCAAACCGTGGCAAACACCGGACGTCGGATAAAGAATTCAACGAACATGAAAAGTCCCGTGCTGCGAACTCAACCGCAGCTTTTCTTCTTGAAAAGTAAGAAATCTTGGCTAGCGATGACTCATGAATCGAAGACTGCAACGCTGCGCGCCGCTCATTGCTCGCGGCTCACCACTCTCACCTAACTTTGCGGAATCACTGGCGCCCCATCTATCAGGAACTGCGTCCCCGAAATAATGACCTTGTCTCCCGGCTTGATTCCATCCTGCACTTCGTAGTCATTGCCGACCGTCTGCCCGATCGTCAGCGGTTTCTGCCGCGCGACAAACGCCCCACCATTTTGCGGCTCCGCGACGAAGGCGAAATACTGGCCCCCCAGCCTCGACACCGCCAGAATCGGAACTTTGGGATTCTGATGTTTCCCCCAAACCACGCGCGCACGGATGAACTGCGACTGCCGCAGCGCGTCGTTGCCGTTTGCAATTCGCGCCTTCACCAGCACCGTTTGCGTCGTGGTATCGACCTGCGGAGAAATAAAGGTCACTCTTGTATTCGCCAGCACCTTGCCCTCGCTGTCGACCACCTGCACCGGCAAATTCATTTTGAGCTGCGCAGATTTCTCGATCGGTACATAGACGTATGCCTCCAGGCTTCCCGGCTGATCGACGGTCGTCAGTTGCGTCGTCGTTGTCACTCGATCGCCCACCCGTACTGGGACGTCACCGACAATCCCCGCTCGTGGCGCCACTACCTTGTAGTAGTGAAGCTGTACCTGCTGTTCGTTCACCTGAGCGTCCAGCGAATCCATCTGTGCCTGCGCCGCGTCCAGCGTGGCTTTCGCTTGATCGAGGTCTTGCTTGCTCACCACTCCTGCGGCGGCAAGCCCCTGCGTCCGTGCATATTGCTGCTTCGCCAGATTCAGGTTCGCCTGCTGTGCTGCGCGGGAGCTCTCCTGGCTTTTGACCGTCGCCTGCTGTTTCAGCGGATCGATTTCCATTAGCGCAGCGCCTGCGGCTACCCTGTCTCCGGAGTGGACCATGATGTTGGTCACTTGTCCCTCGACCTGCGGCATAATCACGGCCGAGTCTCGCGATTTCAGCGTCGCCACATACTCAGAAGTGTCATCGATGGACACGGCTTTTGCATCGATCACCTTGACCGGCATCGCCGGCATCCCACCGGCCTGAGGATTCGGTTTCGCGTTCCCGGAGCAGGCCAATGCAGCCGAAAGTGCCGTCAGTGCTCCGGCTATCAGTATTCTCTGTTTTGGATTCATGGACATAAGTGATACGAAACAGTTCCCACCTACTGTACCTTCAGCAGCGTTCAACTTGCAGGCGATCACAGAGAATCTCGTGTCCACCTGAGAACCTCAAAGCCCGAAGAAATCGCGCTCTTAAGGCTTCAAACTAAGGATCCCCACCGAGTACCCATTGAGTGTAATCGTCATCTGCGATGCGGGAGTCATCGAAGTTGCCGCAGGCCCGTTCGCCACGCTGGTATTCTTGTCGATCGTCAACAAAGTTCCGCTGGAGAATGTCCCCAGTGCCGAAACGTCCACCGAAACTATCTTCGAAACGCCCGGCCCGTTATTGTCAGTGGAAGCGTTCACAGTGTGATTTGCGATCATCACGATCACGCTGTTGTCATTGTTGACTACCGCCAGTGTCTCGAAGTCGGCATCATCGCTGGACGTAAATTGCAGCAATTGCGATCCCAAGCTCGTCGGAAATGTTTTGCCCAGCCAGTAGTCGACCCAATAACTGAGCTGCAGCGCGTCCGTACTATAGTCAACTTCTCCAAACTGCTTGTCCGCGCCAAAATCCCAGTGATAAAGCGCCTGCACGCCTGCCTTGCCGAGTTGCGAAAAGACATACGGCCGCCATGCAGCAAAAAACGGACTCGATCCCCGCAGATCGGTCACAAATGTCGTTCCATTGCACGCGCTAATTCCTCCGCCCGCGTCGTAATCCGCGTTGACGTTATTCTCGGTGACCCAAACTGGCACCGTGGTCAGCGCCGCATTCGTCTTGAGCTGCGTATAAATGTCACCCACTTCGGTCGCGAAGCCGGGGATCGTCTGAAAGACGGTTGTATCGGTGTCCTGCTGATTGCATGTCGAATAGAAATGCGTCGCCAGCACATCGACGTGCGCAGTCACGCCGCTGACGAATGCAGGAAGATATTGGTTCGCCAGTCCCGAATAATCACCGAGTTCGACCGCCGCATATTTTAGCGATGGATCCACCGCTTGCATCGCCGGTACGACTGCGTTGTAAAGCTGCGTGTACTGTGTCGAGTTCAGATTGTTGAAGTTTGGCTCGTTATAAATTCCCCACCATGTGATTGGCAATCCACTCGGCGAAGCGTGTTGTCCATCCGGAGCCGAAAATCCGCCCGCAATGTTGTAATACTCGACCAGATCCTGCGTGTACGCGGCGAACTGCTGGTAAGTGGGATCCAGGAAATTATGATTTGAGTCGTACATGAACGCTGGCGCGACCGCAATCTGGAATTCCGGACTGCGATCGCCCACGCCAAGCACCGGCTGCGTGATCGCATCGAGAGTACTGAAATCCCATGTCGACGCCGTGGTTTGCGGCACGCCTTGGGAAACTCCCTGCAGTCGGATGTGGTGCGAACCAAGATTTCCGAGCGTCGTTGTCGCTGAAGGATTCAATGTGAAGAATTGATCGTCCCATTCCGCCGGCTGAAACGATGTCGACATCGCCACGCCGAACGGCCCAGTCGTGGTCTTCGAGACCGTCACCGTGGCATCGGGAGTCGTCGTACCGCCACCTCCACCGCCGCCCCCACTGCCGTTGTTCGACCCCATCCCGCCCCCGCCACATCCGAAAGCGAAGGCTAAAGAAGCCCACAATCCAGCCAACAGCACGATTTTCATGACCCGCGATTGTACCCCAGCAATATCGATCTTCTCAGTAATCGGGTTGAGCCGTACCCTGTGTTCCCCAGTGCCCTCTGTGGTGAGTCTTGGTTGTAGAGACAATAGGGGCTATCCAGCAATCATCTTCCCCAATATCTCCTTAAGAATTCTCGCCGCCACGGTGGCCGTCACTCCCGCCACATCCTGTACCGGGTTGTACTCCACGAGATCCGCTCCCACGATCTGTCCCGCAATCGCGTGCAGATGCGCAATCGCTTCCCGCACCGACATACCTCCCGGTTCCCGGTGAGACACTCCCGGCGCAAACGCGGGATCAAGCACATCCATATCAAAGGTGATATAAACCGCTCCGGTCGATTTCAACTTCGCATATGCCGGCAAGTGCCGCATCTCGATCACTTCCACTCCAAACTTCTCCGCCTGTTCCCGCTGATGCCGGACCATCGTTCGAATCCCCACCTGCACCAACCGCTTCGCCAGTCCTGCTTCCATGATCCGCGCAAAGGGACAAGCATGTGACAACCGGTTTCCTTCGAACTCGTCGTACAAATCCGGATGAGCATCGAAGTGAAAAATCGTTAGCTCCGGATATCGCCGCGCGAACGCCTTCACAATCGGAAACGTGATCGAATGATCTCCTCCCAGCGACACAGGCCGTTTTCCCGCATCGATCAGTTCACCCACTCCCGACTCAATCGCGGCAAATGCTTCCTCTTCTGAGAACGCCAGATCGCCCGCATCCTCGAAAACTCCGGCAACGCCGAGATCCACTCCCAACTCAGTCCACGAGTTCGACGCGTCGCAAGCCAGCACTTGACGAATCTTTCCCGGAGCCTCGCCCGCTCCTCGCAGATAAGAAGATTGCCCGTCGAACGGAATGCCCAGCAAAACTGGCGTGCCCAACCGATTCCCGGTTCCTGCCGAGCCACGCGCACCATGAGCCCTACGATTCGTCGGACTTAGGGCCTTCACCTTAGACCTGTGAATTTCTTTTGATCTTCTATTCATATTGAATTCACGTTCCTGTAAACACTCCACCGCTACCCTCCTCGGAGTAGTTCTCTCTCAGGAGGAGATTTATGTCTACGCCCGCCTTCCTGGCGAAAGCCAGGCAGCACGTTACCGTTGGCGCAAGCCTTGTTGCGTTGTTTGCCAACTTGGGAACGCCTCTATCCGCCACCGCGCAAGACGCTGCCGCACAAATTCAGACCGCCAGCCCCATCAAACACGTCATCGTGATCATCGGTGAAAACCGCAGCTTCGATCACGTCTTTGCGACCTATCAGCCCAAGTCAGGCCAGACCGTATCCAACCTGCTTTCCAAAGGGATCATCAAGGCAGACGGAAGCAAAGGACCAAGATATTCTCTCTCCGCACAATACAGCGCTCAGGACACCACGACTTACGCTATCAGCCCATCGGGAAAGACTCTCTACAGCAACGTTCCTCCTGTGGTCGCCGGTGGTCCCACGACTCCCTATTTCTCCTCCGTGGCGCTAGCTCGCGAAACAGAGCCTCACATGTTGACCCAGAACGCCTTTTTCGATCTGACCATTGGCGGCACTGGACTCACCGCATACGCTGTTCCTGATACCCGCATCCCGAACGTTCTGAACTTGCCTGAAGGCACTTTCCCACTCACCCCGGCTGTTCCCTACAGTTCCTACGCCAACAGTCCGGTACACCGTTTCTATCAGATGTGGCAGCAGACCGATTGCAGCGTCGCAAACATCACCAAGAGCAACCCCAGCGGTTGCTTGAATGACCTGTTTCCCTGGGTGGAAGTCACGATCGGTGCAGGCAGCGATGGCTCCAGTGGTTTCACCACCCCGCCTACCAGCTATCTCTCCACCGGTGAAGGTTCCACTTCGATGGAATTCTTCAACGTGCAGAAGGGTGATGCTCCCTACCTGAAGAGCCTCGCCGACACATTCACCCTGAGCGACAATTTCCATCAGTCTGTTATGGGTGGAACCATGGCCAACCATATTGAGCTCGGCTATGCGGATTCCATCTGGTACAGCGACGGAAACGGCAATGCCTTGACCCCGCCAACCAACCAGATTGAAAACCCGAATCCTCAACCGGGAACCAACAACTGGTATGACGCCGATGGTTACGGCGGATCGGGTGGCACGGGTGGCGGCAGCTATGTGAACTGCGGCGATCTTTCACAGCCCGGCGTGCCTGCCATCGTGAACTATCTCCAAGCCCTGCCTCGCCCGGTCGAACCCAACTGCGACTCCGGCCACTACTACATCCTCAACAACTACAATCCCGGCTACAACGGCGATGGTTCGTCCGCCCTTTCCAATTCGCCCTTCACTCTTCCCGGCAGCTCGGTTCGCCACATCGGTGATGCCCTGCTGGAAAAGAACATATCGTGGAAATACTACGGCGATGGTTGGAACGCTTACGTCACTGATCCGCTGCAACAGAACCCGCTGGACACCTATTGCACGATTTGCAACCCATTTGCCTACGCAACCGACATCATGACGAATTCGACGCTGCGCACCGCGCACATTCAGGATTCGCTCAACATCTACGAAGACATCGCGAAGGATACTCTGCCTGCCGTTTCGATCGTGAAACCCGGCTGGCCTTCTGATGGCCATCCAGCTTCGTCGAAGCTCGATGTCTTTGAGGGCTTTTCCGAAAGACTGATCAACGACCTGCAGCGCCATCCTGATCTGTGGGCCAGCACCGCAGTTTTCGTTACATTTGACGAAGGCGGCGGTTACTACGACTCCGGTTACATCCAACCCGTCGATTTCTTCGGCGACGGCACCCGCATTCCGCTGCTGATCGTCTCCCCATTCAGCACGGGAGGCAAAGTCAACCACTCCTACTCCGACCACGTTTCGCTCGTTAAGTTCATCGAACGGAACTGGAACCTGAAGCCGTTGACTGGCCGCAGCCGCGACAACCTTCCAAACCCGAAGGCAGCGGCGTCCAACCCGTACGTTCCGACGAACAGTCCCGCTATCGGCGACCTGTTCGACGCATTCGATTTCAGCCACTAGGCTGGACTCAAATTGCATGCAAACCGGCCAGGGAGATTCCTCCTTGGCCGGTTTTTTTCAAGCATTCGCGCCCAACTCTGTAACACTCCTTTAATCAGCCTTTCATAGAATCGTCTTCGCGCCGCTCGCTCCTTAATTACAGTCCAAAAATGCCCCGCCGATTCTTGACAGGATCGACGGGCCCCAAAAGGATTTTTCTTGAGTCTCAGTCGACGTGACCTATTGCGAATGGGAGCTTATGCGGGCGCCGGCATGTTCGCCCCTGCCCAGCTCGTCCGCGCCCAGCAGATGTCGATGCCGGCTTCAGCCTCCCCACACGCGCATTCGACCGGTGCAACTCCCGCCGTTAATCCAGCCCAGCTTCAGAAGCCCTTGCATCTGACGCCTTACGTCGATCCTCTTCCCATCCCACCTGTGATTCGTCCCACATCTGCCGGATCGCCGATCTCGATTCACATGCGCTCGTTCCGCCAAAAGGTGCACCGTGATCTTCCACCCTCCACGTTGTGGGGATACAACAATTCCTGGCCCGGGCCTACGTTTGAGGTTCGTCGCAGCCAGCCCCTCACCGTCAAGTGGATCAACGAATTGCCCTTGAAGCATTTCCTGCCAATCGACACCACCATCCACGGCAGTGAAGAAGGCGTGCCCGAGGTGCGGACCATCACTCACGTACACGGGGCGCAAGTCTTACCCGAAAGCGATGGCTATCCCGACTCGTGGAGCACTCCTGACGGGAAAGTCGGTCCAGTTCCCGCTGCGAATCCTTCGCATTACCCCAACGAGCAGGCTGCCACCACGCTCTGGTATCACGATCACGCTCTCGGCATTACTCGGCTCAACGTCTACGCTGGACTTGCCGGTCTCTATCTGATCCGTGACGACGACGAAGATTCCCTCAACCTGCCCAGCGGCCCCTACGAAATTCCGTTGCTGATTCAGGATCGCAGCTTCGCCGCCGACGGCACTCTCCTCTATCCTCCCGCGAACAACGGCACTCATCCGATGTGGATGCAGGAATTCTTCGGCCAGACCGTGTGCGTGAATGGCAAAGCCGCGCCATTTCTCGAAGTTGAACCGCGCAAATACCGGTTCCGGATGGTGAATGGTTCGAACGCGCGTTTCTATCATCTGACTCTGGTTCCCGCCGATGAAAGCGGTCAGCGCAACGGCAGACCTGTCGACGCTCCGCCCTTTCGCCAGATCGGAACCGACGGCGGACTCTTGCCCGCCCCTCTCAGTCTGCACTACCTCATCGTTTCTCCCGGCGAGCGATTCGACCTGGTGATCGATTTCTCGGAGCACAAAGGCATGAATCTCGCGCTGCTCAACGATGCCCCCGCTCCTTACGCCCGCGGAGGAGAATTCGTCGCTTCCGAGGTCATGCTCTTCAAAGTCACCAAGCCGCTCGCAGCGAAAGATACGAGTTCACTTCCCGACACACTCGCTCCTTGGACTCCGATGGATCCTTCCCTGGCGGTTCGCGAGAGAACGCTCGCTCTTACAGAGATGGATCGCCCGGCCGACGGCTACACCATGATCGGACTGCTCGGCATGAAACATTGGGACGATCCCATCACCGAGGATCCCAAAGCCGGTACTACAGAAATCTGGTCATTCGCGAACACCACCGGCGACGTGCATCCCATGCACCTTCACCTCGTTCAGTTTCAAGTTCTCAATCGCCAGGCCTTTGACGTTAAGAGTTACCTGCAGACCGGCAAAATCAATTACGCAGGCATCCCCATGCCGCCCGAGTCGAATGAACGTCCCGCGTGGAAAGACACGATTAAAACCTACGGCGGACTCATCACGCGCGTCATCGCAAAGTTCGATCTCCCGCCAGGTACGATCGCCAAGCCCGGAGACGAGTTCCGCTACGTCTGGCACTGCCATGTCCTGGAACACGAAGACAACGAAATGATGCGCCCATACAAAGTCGTCGCCTGACGAGGCAGATTCGTTTTGATTTCCCCTGTGCTCCTCTGTGCCTCCTGTGGTGAGCGATTTTCCCGCGCCGGAATGAACAAGAGCTTGCGCTCACTCGAGTCGCGTTCAGCAACAAAGTGAGGTTTGTGTTTCCCCCGTGTCCCTCTGTGTCCCCTGTGGTGAGAGATTTTCCCGCCCCGGAATGAACAAGAGCTTGCGCTCACTCGAGTCGCGTTCAGCAACAAAGTGAGGTTTGTGTTCCCCCTGTGTTCCTCTGTGTCCCCTGTGGTGAGAGATTTTCCCGCCCCGGAATGAACAAGAGCTTGCGCTCACCCGAGTCGCGTTCAGCAACAGAGTGAGGTTTGTGTTTCCCCTGTGTTCCTCTGTGCCCCCTGTGGTGAGAGATTTTCCCGCCCCGGAATGAACAAGAGCTTGCGCTTACCCGAGTCGCGTTCAGCAACAAAGTGAGGTTTGTGTTTCCCCTGTGTTCCTCTGTGTCCCCTGTGGTGAGAGATTTTCCCGCCCCGGAATCCCCAACCGATCCCGCGCATCCGTTATTCTAGTAACTGCACTCATATGCCTAAGACAAAGATTCCCGGCGCCGCCACGATGGCCGCGTCCAGCAATAACGGCTCCAACCCTGAACGCGAACGAGTCTTCGCCGCGTACCGCCAGTTCGGCTACCTCGAAGGCGATCTCGATCCGCTTGGCTTCCTCCGCCCGCGTCCCACGCCCGAGCTCGAAGATGATGGCGAATACGCTCGCGAAGCCCGTTCTATTTACTCGAGCACCATCGGGGTGGAGATTAATCACCTCTACGCTCCGGACCGCCGCCGCTGGATCCACGAACGCATGGAATCGCCGTCCCAAGGTTTCGAGGTCACCGAAGAAGATCAGCAGCGCATCCTCGACCTGCTGATCCGTGCCGATGTCTTCGAGCAAGTCATGCAGCAGCGC
Source organism: uncultured Acidobacteriota bacterium (assembly GCA_963787685.1). GTDB lineage: Bacteria > Acidobacteriota > Terriglobia > Terriglobales > Acidobacteriaceae > Sulfotelmatobacter. Next base: position 231,927 of record CAWBED010000004.1, on the reverse strand, counting down.
TATCTCGGCAGCAAACGCTTTTCGTTGGAAGGCGTTACCGCGCTGATCCCCCTCGTCGACGAAGTCCTCGACACCGCCTCTCGCTTAGGCGCAATCGAACTCGTCATGGGCATGAGTCATCGCGGACGTCTCAACGTCATCGCTCATGTCGCGAAGCGCCCAGCGCAGGAAATTTTCGCCGGGTTCGAAGACGTCGATCCGCGCAGTGTTCTAGGCTCCGGAGACGTGAAGTACCACATGGGAGCCACCGGCGAATACGTCACGCACAGCGGCGGCAAAGTTCACATTCACCTGGTCTCGAATCCAAGTCACCTCGAGGCCGTCGATCCCGTCACCGTCGGCCGCACCCGCGCCAAGCAGGATCGCACCGGCGAAGGCGGACGGGAAAAGTATGTCCCGCTTTTGGTCCATGGCGACGCTGCATTTGCGGGGCAGGGAATTCTTGCCGAGACGATGAACTATGCCGACCTCCCGGGATACACCGTCGGCGGGACAATCCATGTCGTCGTCAACAATCTCCTCGGATTCACGACCAGCTACACCGAGGAGCACTCGACGCGTTTCGCCGCCTGTATCGCCCGCCGCCAGTCGATCCCGATTTTCCATGTCAACGCCGAAGACGTTGACGCCGTTGTTCGCGTTGCTCGCATGGCCGTCGAATACCGCTATCAATTCGGCACCGATGTCGTCATCGATCTCATTGGCTATCGTCGTCACGGCCATAGCGAGGTCGACGACCCCACCATTACGCAGCCGCTGCTTTACAAGAAGATTAAGGAGCATCCGCCGCTCTGGGAAATCTATGCCGACGATATCGGCGCCACCGACGCGCAATCTCGCGCCGACGCCATCAAAGCTGAATTCGAAGCTGCCCAGAAAAAAGCCGGCAGCCTCAAGTCCAAGCCGCTGATGCGCGAGCTTCCCAAGTATTGGGGAAAATACTTCGGCGGCATCCATCGTCCCGAATTTGAAGTCGAAACCGGACTCTCGCCCGAAGAACTGTCAGAGCTCACCGCTCGTCTGACCACTTACCCTGCGGACTTCCACATCCATCCCAAGGTGAAGAAGCTCCTCGAGCAGCGCGCCGAAATGGGCAATGGGAAACGCCCCGTCGATTACGGCATGGCCGAAGCTCTAGCCTTCGCCAGCCTTGTGAAGACGGGCACGCACGTCCGCATGTCCGGACAGGACACTCGCCGCGGCACCTTCAACCAACGCCACTCCGTCCTCATCGACATAGAGAACGAGAACGAATACGTGCCTCTGGAGAACATCGCTGCCGATCAGGCCCGCTGCGAGATCTACAACTCAACGCTCTCCGAAGCCGGAGTTCTCGGCTTCGAGTACGGATATAGCCGCGACTATCCGGAATCGCTGGTTCTATGGGAGGCCCAGTTCGGCGATTTCGTCAACGTCGCGCAAGCCATCATCGACCAGTTCATCAGCGCTGGAGAAGCTAAATGGAATCTGCTTTCCGGCCTGGTGTTGCTGCTTCCTCACGGCTACGAAGGCCAGGGCCCGGAACATTCCAGCGCCCGCATCGAGCGCTTCATCCAGCTCGCGGCCAAGCACAACATCCAGATCGCGCAGCCCTCGAACGCTGCGCAGTACTTCCATCTCCTCCGCCGCCAAGCCTTGCGCCACTGGCGTAAGCCGCTCGTCGTCTTCACTCCGAAGAGCATGCTGCGGCATCCCGACGCCAGCTCGCCCATCGAAGACTTCACCCACAAGAATTTCCTGAACGTCATCCCCGACACCGAGGTCGGAGAAGCAGAACGCATTCTGATCTGCACGGGAAAAATCGGCCACGAACTCCAGAATGAGCGTAAGAAGAGAAAAGACACCAGCACTGCCATTGTCTTTCTGGAGCAGCTCTATCCCTTCCCGGAAGAAGAAGTCGTCGCCGAATTCGATCGCCACGGTAAGACCGCCGACATCGTCTGGGTACAGGAAGAGCCGGCAAACATGGGAGCCATGTTCAACATGTTGCCTCGCCTGAAACGCATCGCCGGAGATCGCCCCGTTCTCAGCGTGAAGCGCAGTTCGGGTGCCAGTCCAGCCACCGGCAGCGCCAAGGCCCACGAGGTCGAACAAAAGACCCTCCTGACCCTGGCATTCACAATTAAATAGCCTTGTGGAGGGGCGGACGCCTTCGTCCGCCTCCGAGCGAAGCGAGGTGAATGCCACGAAACTCGGGTGCCCCATTTCCGGCCTCTTTTGCCGGAAGTGGGCATTTTGCCATCCGTCATTCGTCACACTGCCGCGCACTCACGGTATACTCATCCACCAGTTCCACCAACCCTCGTTCGAGGATCACATTCCATGGGTCGCATTCTCTCGGCAATTGCCCTCATCTTTTGCGCGGTTGCATATTCCGTTTCCCAAACCCCCAGCGTCACGTTCACCAAAGACGTCGCGCCCATCCTCCAGCAACACTGCCAAACCTGCCATCGCCCCGGCGAAGCCGCGCCGTTTCCTCTGCTGACGTACGAGCAGGCGCGCCCCTGGGCGGCCAGCATGAAGCGCGTCGTGAAACAGAAGATGATGCCGCCGTGGTTCGCTGATCCCTCTTACGGACATTTCTCCAACGACCGCTCCCTGACCGACAAAGAGATCAGCACGATCCTGGCTTGGGCGAACGCCGGCGCACCGCAGGGCGATCCGAAAGACATGCCCGCGCCGGCGAACTTCGTCGAAGGCTGGGGCATTCCAAAGCCCGACGTAGTTTTCCAGTTGCCACACGCTTATTCGGTTCCTGATTCCGGCATGGTCGAGTATCAATACGTCATCCTGCCCACTGGATTCACCGAAGACAAATGGATCCAGGCGGCCGAAGCGCGTCCCACCGACCGCTCGGTGGTACATCACATCATCGCGTACGTACGCGAGCCTGGATCGAACTACTTCAAAGGCCAGAAGCCCGGGGTTTTCTTCGAAGCCCCTCCGCCGAAGCAGGACGAAAAAAATGACACCAGCGCGCTGCCCAGCGACTTCCTCGTCGGCTACGCCCCCGGTCAGCCTGCGGAAATTTTGCAGCCCGGTCAGGCCAAGCTGATCAAAGCCGGTTCCGACATCGTCCTCGAAGTGCATTACACGCCCAACGGCAAGGCCACCACCGACCAGACGAGAGTGGGAATCATCTTTGCCAAAGAGCCTCCCAAAGACCGCGTTCTGACGCTCTCGGCCGTGAACGGCACTTTCAAGATCCCGCCCGGAGATCCCAACTACCGCGTCGATGCTTCCTTCGAAGTTCCGAGAGACGTCAAGCTGGTTTCGCTGCACCCTCATATGCACACGCGCGGCAAGGATTTCGAATATCGCCTGAAATTTCCCGACGGCCAGACGCAGACGCTTCTCAAAGTCCCCGCCTACAACTGGCACTGGCAACTCTGGTACAACCTCGCTGAACCCATCACTCTTCCCAAGGGAACAACCATCGAGTGCACCGCCCACTTCGACAACTCACCCGACAATCCTGAGAATCCCGATCCCACCAAGACCGTGATCTGGGGGCAGCAGAATTCCGACGAAATGATGGTCGGCTTTTTCAACCTGCTCTTCGACGCCAAACTCCCAGCCAAAGATCTCCTCCAGCATCCGAAGACAGAAAGCCCGGTAGCCAAGAATTAGATTCATGTGGAGACAGCCGCCATCGGCTGTCGGTTGCCCCACTCTTCTCGCGTTTTTTGCGAGAGGGTGGGGATTTTGATGTCTGTTGTCAGGGCTCGCGCCCAGCGTGGTCATTGAGCGCCGGACCATCTCTCAGGATGGGACTTCTGCATCTAGCAAGCGAAGTGAATGCTGAATGAGCCTCCACGCATCCCGCAGTTTTCCCCGAACCCTTGTCATCCTGAGCGAAGCGAAGGACCTATGCAACCTTCCCGACCGCGCTCCTGCTGCAGTACCAACGCCCGCGTCGAATGTTAATCTAGCGTTCCAACTCCGCCATGCCTCGCCTGCCCCAACCCCTCCGCATCGCTATCGACACCGGAGGCACCTTCACCGACTGCGTCTGGACCGATCCGAAAACGCGTCGACTCAAAATGCTGAAAGTCTTCTCGACTCCGGCCGATCCATCCCACGCGATCGTCGAAGCCCTCAAGCGAATCACATCCGCCGAAGACTTCATCCTCCTCCACGGCACCACCGTCGGCACCAACACGCTTCTAGAACGCAAAGGAGCTCGCACTGCCCTCGTCACGACGAAAGGTTTCGAAGACGCGATTGAAATCGGACGACAGGCTCGCCCCAAGCTTTACGACTTTTTCTTCGATCGCATCGAGCCTCTGGTTCCCAAAGATCTACGTTTCGGAATCAACGAACGCACCTCCGCCGAAGGCGAAATCTTAACCGCGCCCAGTCCGGAAGAACTACGTTCGCTCGCCGCTCGCGTTACAGCCGCAAAGCCGCAATCCATCGCCATCTCGCTCCTGTTCTCCTTCGCTAATGCCAAAAATGAAGACGCCGTAATCCAAGCTTTGAAAGCGATAGATGTTCCGCTCTCGATTTCGCACGAAATCCTCCCCGAATTTCGCGAATACGAGCGCACCTCCACAGTAGTCATCAACGCCTACCTGCAGCCAGTGATGCAGCGTTACCTTGAAAATCTAGAAGCAAAATCGCTAGCCATGGCCCAGCCCCATGGAGCCGCGGGCGCCTCGCCCGCGCAGGTTATGGCATCGATCCTCACCAATGAGGGATTGGGAGTGGCCTTGGGCCTCCGCGCGGCGAAGCGCGCAAGCGTGGAAGAGCGGCCCTTCAGGGCCGCGAAAAGGCGCAACAAAGGCCGGGCTTCAGCCCCCGTGGTTCCACGTATCTTCGTCATGCAATCCAGCGGTGGCATCACCGCCCTCGCCACCGCCGCCCGCGAACCCGTCCGCACCGTACTTTCCGGGCCCGCCGGAGGCGTCGTCGGCGCCGCTGCCACCGCGCGTGCGAGCGGTTTCGACAACATCATCGCCTTCGACATGGGAGGCACGTCCACCGACGTCTCTCTCGTCGAAGGTGAAATCAAAACCGCGAACGACGCCCAGATCGCTGGCCTCCCCATCGGCGTTCCCATGCTCGACATCCATACCGTCGGCGCCGGTGGAGGCTCGCTCGCCCGCTTCGACGCTGCCGGAGTCCTCCGCGTCGGCCCCGAATCCGCTGGAGCCGATCCCGGCCCTATCTGTTACGGTCGGGGCACGCAGCCCACTGTGACCGATGCCAATCTTCTCCTCGGTCGTCTGCAGCCCACGCGCTTTCTCGGCGGAAACTTTACTCTCGATCTCGATCGCACCCGCCGCATTACGCAAGAGTGGCTCAAGAAATCCGGCTCCAATCTCACGCTGGAAAAATTCGCCGCCGGAGTAATTCGCGTCGTGAACGCCACCATGGAAAAAGCTATCCGCGTCGTTTCCATCGAGCGCGGACGCGACCCCCGACACTTCGCTCTCGTTGCCTTCGGCGGTGCCGGAGGCCTTCACGCCTGTGCTCTTGCCGAAGCCCTCAGCATTCCGCACGTCATCGTCCCAGCCTTCCCTGGAGCGCTCTCCGCCCTGGGCATACTCGCCAGCGACGTGGTCAAAGATTATTCCCGAACAATCCTTTGGCGAGTCAGCCGTGAAATCCCACACGCCAAGATCAATCTGGAATTCGCAGCCCTCGAAAAAATCGCCGCCAGAGATTTCCGCGACGAATCCTGGCACGGAAGTCCGCGTTATCAACGAACCGTCGACCTCCGCTACCGAGGCCAGGGATACGAATTGAATATCCCGCTGACAAAGAATCTCCTCCGCGACTTCGAGCAGGAACACCGCCGCCGCTACGGCTACACGCATCCTTCCCGCGAAATCGAACTAGTCACGCTCCGCCTACGGGCGACGATCGAAGCCAAGAGAACTCATGTGGGGACGTCCGCCGTCGGCCGTCCAGGCCGAACGCTCGGCAAGCCTTCCAGCCCGGATGCCCCCGTCCAGTTCGACGGCACGAAACTAAAGACGAAAATCTACTCCCGAGAACAACTCCATCCAGGAAAGAAATACTCCGGTCCCGCGATCATTACCGAATACAGTGCCACCACGGTAATCCCACCACGAAAGCGTTTCGAAATCGACAGAGCAGCAAACCTGATCGTCTCACTGTGAGCGCCAAAGAGTTTTCCCCCGTGAACCCCCGTGCCCCCTGTGTTGAAAGATTTTTCGCCTAGATTGTTAAAATCCGATGAAAATCGCCCCTCCGACCCGGCAACCCGCCACTCGGTACTAGGTACTCAGTACCGCGTTATATAAAATGATCCCGTGAAACCAAGCATCTTCGTCGTCGAAGACGATCCCGATATTTCCCGCCTCGTCCGTCATCACCTTGAAAATGAGGGTTTCGTCGTTCGTATCTATCCCACTGGATCGAACGTTCTCTCCGACTCCGAGCGTCAGCGGCCAGCCCTCTTCATCCTCGACATCATGGTCCCAGGCAAGGATGGCCTCGAGATCTGTCGCAACATCCGCCAGACTCCGGGCCTCTCGGCAGTTCCCGTCATTTTTCTCACAGCCAAGAGCAGTGAAGCCGACCGTGTTCTTGGCCTCGAGCTTGGCGCCGACGACTACATCGCCAAGCCTTTTAGTCCTCGCGAACTTGTGGCTCGTGTCAAAGCCGTTCTCCGCCGCTTCGAGCGCCCCTTGCCGCCCAGCCCTATGACCGTCGGCGAAATCGAGATTGATCCTTCCGCCATGACTCTCACCGTTCGCGGTGCCATGGTGCCCACCACTGCCACTGAGTTCCGCCTGCTCGACTACTTCGCTCGTCATAAAGGACGCGTCTTCAGCCGCGACCACCTCCTCGATTCCGTTTGGCGTGATACCGCCTACGTTACGCCGCGCTCGGTCGACGTCTACGTCCGCCGCATTCGCGAAAAGATCGAGCCCGACCCCGAGAACCCGCGCTATCTGAAAACCGTTCGCGGCGCCGGATACCGCTTCGAGGTCCCAAAATGATAGGCATTCCCCACAAATCGGGTGGGATTTTGACTTTCCTACGGAACTCTATTTCACTCGTTTGTTCCGAATTCCCCATATGAGGAGCGTGTGAAGAACCGCATTTTCTTCAAGCTGCTCGCCGTTTTCCTGATCGTCATCGCTGCCACCGCCGCCATCCTTGACGTCATGATCGGCAACGCTTGGGAAGCCTCACTGCGCGGAGATATTGAACGCAACCTCACCCAGAAGACGATCCTCTTCGCGCATCGTGTCGAGATCGATCGCGCGCACTCGCTCACCGATATCGCTTCGCAGGAAGCAAAAGCCGCCGGAGCCCGCGCTACGATCATCGATTCCTCCGGAAAAGTTCTCGCTGACTCAGAGTCTGATCCCGCTAATATGCAGAACCATGCCACCCGCGCCGAGTTCGCCGCGGCCCTTTCAGGAAAGACCGGCGAGGATGAGCGCCGCAGCGCGACTCTCGGTGTCCCGTTTCTCTACGTGGCTGTTCCCATCTCCGGGGGCGCGGTTCGCCTCGCCTATCCGCTCTCTGACGTCCAGACCGTTCAATCGCAGGTTCGCCGTCCCCTGATCCGCGGATCTCTTCTCGCCTGTCTCGTCGCGCTTCTGATCGCCATCACTGCTTCTGTATGGACTTCCCGCCGTCTCGAACGCATCGTCGATGTTGCCGCCCGCATCGAGCGCGGGGACCTTCGCGCCCGCGTCGATGACACTCCCCTCGACGAAATCGGACGTGTTGCCGCTGCCATCGATCGCACCGCCGGACAAGTCGAGCGCAGCTTCGCCGCCGTCCGCTCCAGCCAACGCCAGCTTGAGACCCTGCTGAACAGCATGCAAGACGCCGTCATCGCCGTCAGTTCTGACGGCCTTGTCCGCTGGGCCAACCAGCCCATGGATCGCCTCGTTCCACAGCGTACTCGCCTCAACGCTCCCGTTGTCGAGACCATCCGCGATCCCGATTTTCTCGCTGCTGTAAAAGCCGCAACCACCAACAAAGAGGTCACCACCGCTCGCGCCACCTCCATTGTCCCCGGCCGCGCCTTCGATGTGACAGCCGCTCCGCTCCCGGATGGCGGCGCTGTCGCCGTGCTCCGCGATCTCACCGAAACTGAGCGCGTAGAAAAAACTCGCCGCGACTTCATCGCCAACGTCTCGCATGAACTCCGAACTCCACTCACATCGATTCAGGGATACTCCGAGACTCTCCTCGACACCGCGCCAGACAATTCTGGTTCTACCCGCGAGTTTCTCGAAATCATTCGCAAGAACGCTGCTCGCATGTCCCGCCTCACCGAAGATTTGCTCACCCTCGCGCGAGTCGAGTCCGGCGAGACTCGTTTCGACACCGAGCCCGTCGCTCCGATCGAACTCCTGAACGACGCCGAGGAAAGTTTCCGTGAAATCGCCCGTGGGCAAGGCGTGGACCTTCAGATCATCGATGCGCAGGGAAGCAGTGGCTCCATCGAATCGCTGCCGTCCGTCCTCGCCGACCGCGAAGCCATTCACCAGGTATTTTCGAATCTGATCGACAATGCCATGAAGTACGGACGTGCTGGCGGACGCATCGATCTCGGTGCTCGTTCTGCCGCCCGTGGCATCGAATTTTACGTTCGCGATCTCGGCGCAGGAATCTCTTCGGAGCATCTGCCGCGCCTCTTTGAACGCTTCTATCGCGTCGACAAAGCCCGTTCCCGCGAGTCCGGAGGTACCGGACTCGGTCTCGCGATCGCCAAGCATATCGTGCGCGCCCACGGCGGCTCCATCCGCGCTGAAAGCGAACTCACCAAAGGCAGCACCTTCCTCTTCACTCTACCTACCGCCTAAATTCATATAGCGACGGCCGCCTCCGCCGTCCAGCCAGGGCGAAGCCCGGCTGCAAGCGACGGTCTTTCCCGCCTTTGCGGACGGCTCGAGCCCGCACGCGATCCCCTCGCACCGGCGTCATCCTGACCGGAGCCGCTTTTCAGGCGGAGGGAAGGATCTCGCGCACATCGAACACCAGCATTCCCAGAGACTTTTTGCTGGCTTGTGCTGGGACACCTTCCAAATCCCCTTGCATTTGTTCTGTCTTGTCCGACAATGATCTTTACAAATATGTAAACGTGATTTGCCCGAGCGAAAAAATGACGGAAAATTCACAGCTTATTAACCGCAGCTTCCGCGGAAAATTCTATGCTTAGCCGTTGGCCATCCGATCTCATAAACGGCAGACGACCGGCGACGGTCCCGCTCGAGTACCGCGTCGCCCGCGTCCCCGCCCGGCGGACACACTCATGAGCACCGCGACCAAGAGCCCGACTCCCGAACCGGCCCACCATTACATCGTGCGCCGCACCGTCGAAGCCTGTCACATGGCCAAAGAAGCCGCAGGCGCGGCGGCCGAAGGCATCGCCACCGGATCGACCACTCTTCTCAATTCCCTCCGCCAGCGCGAACGCGAGCTCGACACCCTCGACATGGAAATCGACAGTGGCGTGACTACCGCCATCACCGAGGTTGGTCCCGCCGAAGCCCGCGAGCTGCTCGCCTGCATGAAATTCATGATTGGCCTCGAGCGCATCGGCGATCTCCTGCTTAGCTTCGCCAACAGCGCTCAATCCGTCAGCGGACGCATTGACTCCGAGGACACTCGCGACCTTACACAGATGGCGACCATCCTCGAAAAAATGTTGGCTGACTGCGGCAGCGCATTCTCCGCCCGCGAGATCGGTAAAGCGGTCGACGTCCTCCGCGCTGATGCCGAGATGGACCGCCTCCGCAATCTCATCTTCCTTCGCCACATCGAGAATCCCGAGAACGTCGCGCGCCAGGCTAGCCTGCAAGTCATCTTCATGACGCAATCCCTCGAGCGCGCGGGCGATCACGCCAAGAATCTTGCCGAAGAAGTTTGCCACTTCGTCAGCGGACACACCGTCCGCCACGTCCTCATCGCCTACGACAAACCTGTCGAGCAAATGTTCATCGACTACCTCCGTCGCCGCGACCCGCACCACTAGAAGAAGAAATAAACAAAGAAAAAAAGAAGAAGAACGGGTGCCCCACCCTTGTCGCGTTCTCGGCGGCAGGAGGAGACGCCAGAAGCAAGGCCATGCGCTAGAGGAGAGGAATCGAATGCCTGCGCAACCGTGGAAGAGCGGCCCTTCCAGGGCCGCGTAGGTCTACGGAACACTTGAGAGCGCTTTAGCGCCTGCGTGCGGATTTCCACGATAAACGAATCTCATCCTGCATTGACACGCTTCGATCTCGCCTTCTACCATCCGATCAAATCCTGATCGCTGATTTCACGCGCGGGTGTGGAATCTATCGATCCATTCAAAGGGCGTGCAATGAAAATTTCCCATCGCAACCGTCAAAGTCCAAACCACACTCCTGAGCACCAGAGCGGCACAGCGCGCATCGTGCCCGTGTTCGTCATTCTCTTCGTAATTGCTCTCGGCGCGCTTGCCGCGCCCCGAAGCTCTCAACAAGATCGCGATCATGATCGCGACCGCGACTTCGATCGCTTCATTTTCGTTTCACACGAGCGAACGGCCGCCGACTTCGGAGGAGGTCATGGTGGCAGACCTTCACCCGATGCACTTTGTGAAGAAGGCTCGGTCGCTGTCGGCTTCCACGTACAGACGGGAGAGTTCTTCAACACCGCGTGGCTCGACTGCGCGCGCATTGATCGCGATGGCCGCCTCGGCGACCAGCGCCAGATGACAAGCCGCACTGGCAGTCCAGGCGGGCGTCCGGTCCACGACGCCTATTGTCCCGAGCACTTCGCGCTCCGTGGTCTTCGTGGGCGTACCGGCGGCTCCATCGACGAAGCCGTCGGCGAATGCACTCCCCTTCACGAGATTGCAGCTCGCGTTGACAATCCCCGGACCGAGTGGACTCAGCCCGTCATGCGTCCTAATCCCGGAGGGCATCCCGCGCAGGCTGAATGCCCGCGCGGTTTCGTGGTCACCGGCTTCCGTTCCACGAGCGGCGAATACATGGACCATCTATGGATCGTCTGTTCCGAGCTTCGCGCCCGGGATCACGACCACGATCACGACCACTAAGCGCACTGCTCCACCGACTCGGACTCCGCAGAGGCGGGCGCAGCATTTTTTCTTTGCTCCGTCGCTCGTTCGCCTCTGCGGATCAACAAAATTGCTCCCAGGATCGCTACCGAAGCCAGCACCACGCGCAGGGTCAGCGCTTCTGAAGCCAGCAGCCATCCAAGAAACACTGCGACCACAGGGTTCGCATACGTGTGCGTCGCTACCAGCGCGGGCGGACATCGTTGCAGCAGCCATGTGTACGCCGTGAACGCCACGATCGATCCGAACACGATCAGATACGCCAGCCCGAGCATCGACTTCATAGAAACCGCCGACCATTGCAGCGAATGAAACTCGCCACTCGCTCCGGCGGCAGCCAGCAGCATGACTGCTCCGCAAATTGTCGGCAGCGCAGTTCGTCCCAGTGCATCTTCCGGAAGCTTCAGCTTCGGCGAGATCACCACGCCCGCCGCCCACGACAGCGATCCCACCAGCACAGCGATCATCCCGATCAGGCTCGAGCCTTTGGCCGACAACTCTGCGCCCGTCAGCAGCGCAACGCCGATCACGCCAATCCCCAGCCCCGCCGCACTCAACCGGCTGATCTTCTGCTGTCCGCTCATCCACGCCAGCACCAGGATGAACATCGGTTCCGTCGCAATCAGCAGCGCCGCCAGTCCCGACGAAACGTGCTGCTCCGCCCAGTGCAGCGAGCCATGCCCGATCAGAAAGAAGAGTGCTCCGAGAATCGCTCCTGCAATCCAGTGCTCGCGCTTCGGCCGGTATCCCCGTGCGTACGCCCACGCCAACAAAACGCTCCCCGCTACGCTGTGACGAATGCCTGCGGTCACCAGCGGCGGAATCGTCTCCACCGCATATCGAATCGCGAGATACGTCGATCCCCAGACGATGTAGATGGCCGCAAAGGCGAGCGCCAGCTTGATCGACTCTGTTCGGCGCTTGTCGCCGCGCTGCGGATTTGGATTGGGCACGATCACGGGTCTGCCTCCTATGTTTATCACCTTGCCGCTGCGAATCATCGCCATGATTTGCGCCGAATTTTCTCGAAACATAATCTAACCTCTAAACAGTAAAATCAACGGTTAGGTTATGCTAGGCGCAAGCCAACTAACTTGTCAAGATGCTTTTAATGGTTAGATGATAAATTGGGCTAGATAGTAAATTGAGGAAGGAGCGCAATATCCAGCAAACCACGAAAACTTCGAAACACCACCCGCCCCAGTTCGAACTGATCGGCGGATCCGTCTGTCTCGACTTCCTCAACACGCTCGACGATCGCTACAGCCCTGAGCCAAAAGAACTGCTCACCAGCTACATCGATCTCGTGCGCTTCGCCGACGAGGCCGGAGTCCTCTCCCACCACCACGCGGAGCGCCTCGCGGCAGAGAGCTCAGGGTCTCCACAATCCGCACAAGCCTTAGCCTCAGCCATCGAGATGCGTGAAGCCATGTACGCCGTCTTCTGGGCGCTGGTTCGCAAGAAGCCAGTGCCGTCGGCGGAACTTTCGACGCTCAACCGATACATCCAGTCCGCCGCACAGCATGCGATTCTCTCTCCGCACGCCCACCATTTCGAATGGCAATTCGATTCGTCTTCGAACAACTTCGAAGCGCCGCTATGGCCGATCGCCAGATCCGCCGCCGAGTTGCTCGCCTCCGATCAATTGCAATTCGTGCGGGCCTGCGCCTCGAAAACGTGCGAATGGTTATTTCTGGATGAGAGCAAAAATCATCGTCGCCGCTGGTGCGACATGACGAAATGCGGTAACCGCGCCAAGGTGCGCCGGTTTTATAAACGCGGACTTTCCAGGAAGAAGAAAGCCGATCAGGAATAAACGGCAGATTATTTGGCTGGCCGGTCGTGCACGTCGAAGCCATAGCCTGACAAAATCGCTGCAACTTTTTCGCTCTGGACGAACGCTAGAAACTGCCTCGCCGTTTCCTTATTCTTCGACGAATTCAAAATCACGCACGCCTGCTCGATTGGCGGATATTCATTCGCGGGAATCTCCGCGTATCGCCCCTTGCTTTTCATATTCGGCGACAATGCCAGCGAAAGCGCCACCACACCCGCGTCCGCCGCTCCCGACACCACAAACGACGCGGTCTGCGAAATGTTTTCCCCGAGCACAAACTTGTCTTTCACTTTGTCGTAGATGCCTTCCTTTTGCAGCGCGGCGACTGCCGCTTGTCCATACGGAGCGTGCTGCGGGTTGGCAATCGCAATCTTCTTCACGTCCGGATCAAGAAATACTTTCAGCCCTGAATCAATCTTGATCTTCGACTCGTTAAGCACCCACACCACGATCTTGCCCTTGGCGTACGGATAGTAACTTCCACTCTCCACCAGTCCCGCGCTTTCCAGTTTCTTCGGATAATCCAGGTTTGCGGAAAAAAACATGTCGAACGGAGCCCCATTCTGAATCTGCTGAAAGAAATTTCCCGACGACCCGTACGTCACCTTCACGGTCTTGCCGGTCTGCTGCCGAAATTGCGCGGCCACGTCTTGCATGGCGAACTGCAAATCTGCCGCCGCGGCTACCGTAATCTCCTGCGCAGCGCACAAGCCGCAAGTCAACGCAATTCCCACAATAGCTATGCCGAGTCGCATTCGGATTTTCAAGTGTCTCTCCTGCAGTGCTTCAAATCGATTAAATCGGAGCAGCCGAAGAAATTGCCAATCACTGCACGTCCACAATCTTCAGCCCTGTAACTTGCCGTATCCAGCGCGCCGGCCTTTTCTCGTCCGGGATGACAATTCGGTACGGACCTTCTTTCGAATCCATCGCCTTCCCGTCTTTCAGGAATGCAAGAACGACCTGCTTGTCCGTGAATCCCGGATCCATCTCCGGGAGCGCAATGACTACCTTATATCCATCGGCCGCTTCGACCAGCAGGCACGACGCCAGCCGTTTTCCCCGCATCCCTTCGCCAAACGCAACCCCAGCTTTCTCCAGCACAGCCTTCACGGCAACTCCCTCGAATGCGGCCGAAACATCGTGCGCTGTCGCCTGCACTTTTACATGCGGCAGCGCCTCCAGATCCGCCCGCGAGAGCACAGTCTGCTTTCCGTCGTCATTTTGAATCGTGAGTTGCTGCGCCCAGGCCTGAGCCGCCGGCATCGAAAGAGCCGAAAGCACGGCGAGAATTAGAAAGCGTCTTCGGACGTCATGCATGCGGTGTGATCCTCGCGTGGCAGGTTCCTTGAATTAATGGTGATCATACTAAACCGTATCGAGATCGCCAGCAAAACCGTCCAATATCTACGGGTGTTCGACGGCGCCGCGGCTTTCCAACTCCAGAATGCTGGAAAACTCTAGATTCGTATCCTGGAAAACTAGATTCGTATCAGGGCATCGCTTTAGCGATGCCGTAAATGCAGCAGAATCAATTCGGCTTCAGCCGCTGTAAAGCTCTGTCGGGAAGAAAGTCAGTTGTTTCAGCAAACTGTTTAGCCGCAGAGCGCAAACCTGCAGAGTCACCTCACCCCGATGTAAGTTCGTCCAGGCCGTCCCGAGGTGATCCGTGACCGAAGCCTCGTCCTGTCAATCAGATGCCCTCGCCACCCACCGTGAAAATTTCTTCATACTGTCCGGCCAGCCAATCTTCGGTATATATTGGGGCGCCACTTCTGCAAGAGAGAAGGAGAGTCCCCGTTTTGTCTTACCTCCCGCGTTAACCGACTCGGGCCCCCCTGGACAGCGGACTTTAGGCCACGGAGATTGTCATGAAGTCATTCCTGCTCGTTCTGACCATTGGGGCATTGTTGTCTTTTGCTGCTTGCGGAGGCGGAGGGACGGGCGTAATCCACCCAACCCCGGCCAACTACACGATCAGCGCGAATGTCACCGGTCTTAATTCGGGTGCAAATGTCGTTTTGCAGGATAATGGCGGCAATAATCTGACGGTCAATGCGGATGGAACATTCTCGTTCACCACTCTCGTGCCTCTCGGCAGCCCTTACAGCGTCTCGGTCCTTACGCAGCCTACGGGACAAACCTGCACTCCAAGCAATAACACCGGCACCGCGACCTCGAACGTCACAGTCGCCGTCGCATGCGCCAGCAGTTCAGGAACGACGTATATCATTAGCGCAAATGTCACCGGTCTTAATTCGGGTGCAAATGTCGTTTTGCAGGATAATGGCGGCAATAATCTGACGGTCAATGCGCGACGGAACATTCTCGTTCACAACTCCCGTGCCTCAGCGGCAGTCCTTACAGCGTCTCGGTCCTTACGCAGCCTTCGGGACAAACCTGCACCCCAAGCAACAACACCGGCACCGCGACCTCGAATGTCACAGTCCCGTTGCGTGCGCCAGCAGTTCCGCCCCAACCTATACCATCAGCGCCTCGGTCACGGGACTCACCTCGGGGTCTTTGGAGTTGCAAGACAACGACGGCGATACGCTGACGTTCACCACTAACACGACCCTCACGTTTGCCACAAAGTACGCCAGCGGCGCGTCGTACGGCGTAACCCCGGTTACGCAACCGGCAGGACAAAACTGTACTGTTAGCAACAGCAGCGGAACCATCACGGCGAACATCACACTTGCCGTCACCTGTGTTCCGGTTTCATCCACCGACACCATCAGTGTCGCGTCACCGGTCTTACCGGAACGCTCGTCGTGCAAGACAACCAGGGCGACTCTCTGACCTTCACGACAAATAGCACGCAGACATTCGCAAAAACCTACACTAGTGGCTCGACCTACTCGGTCACCGTGTCGACGCAGCCTGCTGGCCAGACCTGCACCCTGAGCAGCAACGCGACCGGAACCATCACGTCGAACATCACTGTGACGGCTACCTGCACCACGAACGTTACAAACGACACCATCAGCGTTGCCACCACCGGACTAATTGGCACACTGGTTGTGCAAGACAGCAAGTCCGACAAGCTGACCTTCACGACGAACAGTACGCAAACCTTCGCCACGTCCTACGCCAGCGGATCGACTTACTCGGTCACAGTGTTGACGCAGCCTGCTGGCCAGACCTGCACCCTCAGCGGCAACGCGACCGGAACCATCACGGCGAACACTACTGTGACGGCAACATGCGTCACGAATCCGACTTACACGATTAGCGTAGCTGTGACCGGCCTTACCGGAACGCTAGTGGTGCAAGACAGCCAAAGCGACTCGCTGACTTTCACTACCAACAGCACTCAGACATTCGCCAAGGCCTACGCCAGCGGATCGACCTACTCGGTCACAGTCGAGACTCAGCCGTCCGGCCAGACCTGCACGCTCAGCAGCAATGCCAGCGGGACCATCACTTCGAACATCACGGTGACCGCGACTTGCGCGGCTTCGGGTAGTGGTTTCAAGGTTAGCGTTGCGGTGACGGGGCTCTCCGGCACAGTCACGCTCGAAGACGATCAATCGAACACGTTGACCTTCACCAGCAACGGCACTCAAACCTTTGCGAATACCTACACGGCCGGCGCAACCTACACCGTTTCCGTAACCATTCAGCCGTCGGCGCAAGCCTGCACTCCGACTTACTCCACCGCGACCATCAACTCCAACACGACGATTTCCGTCGCCTGCGCCACAGGAGCAACCCGAGCCCTTGGTACGGTCAGCGGCGTGTCTACCATCGCCTGCTCCGGCTCGATTGCGAATGGCGCCTGCCAGCAGATGACGGTTTCCTGCCCCGGCGTTCCCGATGTGCAGGCATACGTGAAGACGAACACACCGTCCGGAACGGTTCTTGGAACCGTAACCTATAACACTGGGACCGACGGTAATGGCTTGTATGACAGTATCTTCACCTTTGGCAGCACTGCGGTGGGCAATGTTCTAGCCGCCGGGTACACAACCGTTCAAATTTCGTGGGGCACGCCGTTTAACAGCAATCAGCCTGCTGGCTGGGTCCAAGGCCCAGGCGGTGTGCTCGCGTCGGCCTGCCGTTACGCTACCGTCACCAATTGGATTTACAACAATATTCAGAAGAATACGAACATTCCGATGTGCGCCACGGCCAACAGCGGAGGCGCCGGAGCCCTCGCCTACGCTTTGTCACAATACCCTTCGAGCAACATTCTCTCGATGGCCGAAGTGACCAGTGGACCGCCAACCGGCCGCCTCGACTGGGGCTGCGGTTGCAAGCAAGGCGCGCAACCTGTTCAGTGCGGAGCGACTACTACCGGAACTCTGGGCACTTGTTTTGGAAAGACCGATGGCGGGGTTTGGGATCCCGCCTACAATCCCAATGTCGCGATCGGAACAGGAGTCTGCGGCGCAGCTACGCAGGGCACTCTGCCGCCTGGAGGACTGAACTTCTTCCTGGGGGATAGCGTCGAAGCACCGGGAGCCTCTTACAACTTCCCCAAAACGTACGTGAACCTGGTCTTTGGCGGCGCCGACACCAGTTCTGCCATCCCGATCGGCCAAGATTGGTTCGACAACATCACCAGCACCAAGGCCCAAGCCTGCGTCGCGAATGGCGTACACTCGCTTGCAAACACGCTTCCGGGCGCCCAGCAAATCGCCAACGACCTGATCGGTCTCTGCAAACTGCAATAGAAGAAAAGTATTGAGTAGATCTTCGAATCCCCACCCTTTCGCAAAAGTCGCGACCGGGTGGGGAGTTTTCTTTTCTGATTTTCTTGATCCCATAACCGCCGTACGTTTTCCACAGAAATAAACCCGCTTCTTGTGACGGATAACCTTTACTGAACCAATAGAAAGCGCACACTTGAACTATGCGCGTATTAATGCTAGCGGCAAATCCGAACCGTCGGGCCCACTCATCCGACGCCAATCAAAGCTGCGCTAACTCCTTATTTCGCAATATTTTACCTCTAAAATATTTAGAATCAAGATTTTGCGCGGTGGCTTCGAGGGTGGAACCCCGTAACTCGCAGAAAACAAAGATTATGTCCGGTCTCCGAGAAAGATGTGACGACCTACGATTCGCTGCTAAGTCTTTAATTTGCAATATTTTACGTTTAAAATCCTTAGAATCAATATTTTGCGAGGCATAAATGACTCTCCGGCCATGCAAACTGAAGAAAACAAGGATTTTGCAAGATCGATCCAAAAAAATGACAAGCGACGCTCAATCCATCCCTGCGAGGCGTCCGAAAGGCCGTTTACAATCGGTGGCGCCTCGGTCGCTCGCGCCGCAGAAATCCCGCGCAACCGCCGATTCCACGGAGGGCATCTTGATCGTTCGCCTCTCAGCCTTTGCCGCCGCAGTTTTCTTGTTGTCGTCCGCAGTCTCCGCTCAGAACGTCGCGCACTACACCACTACCAACGACAACGTGAAATATCTGTTCGCCTCCGCCGAGCCCGTCCTCCACCTGAAATCCGGAGACATCCTCGACACCAACACGCTCGACTGTTTCGGCAACGGCATCAAGAAGCCCGGCGACACCATGAGCATGGCCAAGGGCGACAATCCGCTGGCGGGTCCGTTCTACGTTGAGGGCGCGGAGCCCGGAGACACGCTCGCCGTCAAGATCCTCGATCTCCAAGTCGACGGAGACACCGGTGTCGGTGCCTTCTCTCCTGGCTTCGGATCGATCAGTGCCTCGCACTACACGCCGATGCTCGAGACTAAGCCGCTCCCCGAGCGCCTGTGGTTCTATCACATCGATCACGCTGCCAACACCGCAACCTTCAAAGCCATCGACTCCGATTTTTCCGTGAAGATTCCCATGCATCCCTTCTTCGGTTGCATTGGCGTGGCTCCCGCGAATGGCGAAGCGCGCAGCTCGATCGTTCCCGCGGAGTTCGGCGGGAACATGGATTCTCCGGAAGCCAGCGTCGGCAACACCGTTTACTTTCCCGTGAACGTAAAAGGCGGCCTGCTCTATCTCGGCGACGGCCACGCCGCGATGGGCGACGGCGAAGCCGCTGGATCAGCCATCGAGGTTCCGCTCAAGGCGCGCGTCCAGCTGAGCGTGATCAAAGGACGCACCATCGAGTGGCCGCAATTTGAAAACGACGACGCGATCATGACCGTCGGCGCGTACCGTCCGCTCGAAGACGCTACTCGCATCGCTCTGACCGAGCTTGTGTATTGGATCCACCGCGATTACGGATTGTCAGAGCTCGATGCCTACGAATTGTTGTCGAAGGTAGGGAAGTTGCATTTGAACGAAATGGTCGATCCAAATTACGTAGTCGTGGCGTCGATCGACAAAAAGTATTTACCGCCGAAGAAGAAACCGTAGAGATGGTTCTTGCATAGAAAAACCCCACTTCCCTCCGTAGAGAAGTGGGGTAGTTAGTGCTTCGAATCAGCCTTTTACGATCTTCTTGCTGCCTGCGTCCCACACGGCGACGGTCTTATTGAAGTATGAGAAGTTCGCCAGGTGGCAGCCGATGGCCGCGTTGTTGCCGAAGATTTCGTTCTCGGCAACCGGCTTGCGAGTACGAACGGCGTTGTAGAAGTTTGCTTGATGATCCACGGTGTCGCTGTAGCCCGGAGGATTGGCATACGACTCGCCTTCCGCGTCTACGTCCCACTTGAGCGCCGCCGGTTCCGGATGATCTTCGTGCCACTTCTGCAGGTACTGATCTCGGAGAGCCTTCGGCCATCCAAAAATCGAGTAGCTTTCCGGCTCCGGTCGCGTGTCTTGCGGCTTATAGGTCAAGGACGCATCTTTGATGATCATCGTGCCCTTGGTGCCGTAGAAGCCGATGAACTCTCCGCCATCGTTATTCAGATTGCAGCGCAACGTGACGCGGAAATTCGGATAGTCGTAGAGCGTCTCGATAAGATCGGGGAACTCGCGGCCGTCCTTGAAGTGGAACAGCCCACCGGAGGATTGTGCGCGCTGTGCCGGTTCGGTGATTCCGGTGATGAATTGAATTCCCGAGAGCAGGTGAACGAAGAGATCTCCGCCCAGTCCCTCGCCGTAGTCGGTGAAGCAACGCCAGCGAAAGAAGCGGACCGGATCGAACGCGTGCTTCGGAGCGTTGCCCAGGAATGAGTTCCAGTCGATCGTCTTCTCGCTCGCATCCGGCGGAATCGGATATACCCACGCGCCGCTCGGCGAATTGCGATCCCAGTAGGCGTTGATCGAGAAGACCTCGCCCAGTTTGCCTGAATCGTAAATCTCTTTCGCTTTGGCGTAGAGGACAGAACTCACGCGCTGGCTGCCGATCGCAACCATGCGATTGTGCTTGTGCGCAGCTTCCATCATGGCGAATCCGTCTTCGACGGTGTGCGACATCGGCTTCTCGCAGTAAATGTCTTTGCCCGCGGCGCAGGCATCTTCAAAAATGCGGCGGTGGTTGTGATCCATGGTTGCGATCAGAACCGAGTCGACATCCTTGCGATCGAGAATCGAACGATAGTCCCGCGTCGCGGGTACGTTTGGATTTTTCACCGATTCCTGCGCGGCGATGTGACGGCTGTCGTAGAGGTCGCAGACAGCGACGCATTGAATTCCGGGAACGTTGAGCGATGCTTCGAGATGTTCGCAGCCGCGAATGCCTGTGCCAATCGACGCAAAGCGGATCGTATCGCTGGGCGCCACCGGGCGCGCCGCAGCAGAAAGGATTCGAGGTTGCAAGATATTCTTGGCGATGGTGGTGGCGGCGATAGCGCCGGTGCCGAGCTGAATGAACTGACGACGGGAAAAGGGATTTTTGGCCATCGAATTTTTCGCCTTCCGGCGTGTCGGCTTGAACAATGCGAGCACGCCCGTGAAAAACATATTACGGCTGGAGATTATCCCACAAAAAGGGCCAGGAAGCTAAATCGTTATTCTTGCGGCATTCAATCGTTTCTACATCGGGTCAAAATGGACCTGGCACCGACGTCCGCCCCCACTCCAAGCGAGCTTTCACGTTCACGGTTGATTCAACTGCTTCAGGTTTTTGACGGCGTTCGTGTTGTTGGGATTCAATTCCAGGGATTTCTGGTAGTTCTTGATGGCGAGATCTTTGTCGCCGTGGTCCATGTACGCTTCCGCAAGGCTGTCCCAGGTGTTGTATGACTTGGGATAATCCTCGACACTCAGTTTGAAGATTTCAATCGCGTCTGGAATTTTCTGTTGGCGCAATAATTGATATCCGAGTTGGATCAATTCATTTTCGCTGAAGTCATAGCCCGAGGGCTGCGTTGCTTTGAGTTCGTGATACTGCTGAACGGCCGCGGCAATGTCTTTTTCGCGAATCGTTTTTGCCAGGACCTCGCCAATCGGCGTACGGCTAGCCAGCGCCTCTATCTTCGCAAGCATCGTGTCCAATGCCGCGCGAGGGAAAAGTTTTCCACCGTAAATCACCGAAGAGATCTTGCGGCTGTTGGCAATATCATCGAGCGGGTTGGCATCGAGCAGAACCAGGTCTGCGACTTTGCCCTCTTCGATCGTCCCGAAGTCTTTTTCCGTTCCCAAAAAACGGGCAGGGTTCGAAGTGGCAGCCTGCAAGGCTTGCATGGGAGTGAGTCCAGCCTTGACTAAGAGGCCCAACTCATCGTGCAGGCTGAACCCCGGCATGCAATATGGATTCGACGTGTCGGTGCCGGCAAGAATGCCCACTCCCGCCTTCTGCATGGCTCCTACGAGTTCCAGTTCCTTGGCAAACTCTTTTTTGAAGAATGCATGGTCTTCCGGAGATCGAGGTCCGAAGTCATTCGCCGAGTCTTCCGGGATTCCAGTCTTCCCGCAATCGAGGCGGCATGTATTTCAACCGAGGATCATTGGTAAACGAATGATCGTCGACGTAGGCAATCGACCGCAGCAGGGTCAGCGTCGGGACCTGCCAGGTGCCGTTGCTCTTGAAGACCGCGAAGAGTGCGGCCGCTTTCTCAGAACTGTAGTTGTCGAGTTCGGCCTGCCGCATCGCTTTGAAATGATTTCCCCAGAAATCCGGTCTGCCGGAAAGATCGTCGGCCAAGTCGGCCCGCTGCGCTTGCATAAATTCGTCGCTGCGTGAAGAGCATGCGGACAGCACAGTCAGAAGATGTTCGAAGGATTTTTGTCCAGCACGCGACGCTTCCTCAGGCGAAACGGATAACGGAACGTGGCCCGCGAACGGGATTCCTTGCTTCTTCGCCTCGTCGGCAATTGCGAAATATTCCTCGCGAGGGAGAAAGGTATAGACCTTCACGAAATCGGCATGGTCTTCTTTTGCCTGACGGACCGCCTGTCGCGCCTGATCTTCGTTTGAAACCGAGATCGATCCCCGCCAGAAGGGTTTCGGACCATCGATCAGCGCGCTGGCGATCACAAGATGAGGAGCCAGTAATTGTCCGGCCTCGCTTTGTCGTCGCCATTCGTGGTGCGTCGTGTCGCCCCACATAATTCGCAACCCGGTCACGCCATTGGCGAGAAACAGCGGCAGGTAGTCAGTTTGTTCCCAATGAGTGTGCATGTCCCAGAGACCGGGGATCAGGAATTTTCCTCTGGCGTCAAGCACTTGGGCGTCGCGCGCGGGATGAATCTCTGAAGTCTTGGCAACCTTTGAAATGCGGCCGTCGGTGATGGTCACCGTCATATCGCTCTTTGCCGGCGCTCCCGTTGCATCGATGACGGTCACATGCGTCAACACAAGAGAGCCACGGTCGGCCGCTACAAGAGACTGTGCGAAGGTGGGAGCCAGCAGGAAAGAGACCAGCCAGCGACAAAGCTTCTTCATGCGAACCTCGTGGGATCTCACTGACGGAAGGGCCGGGGCACCGTACTTCAGGCGTGCAGCATAGCAGATTCGGATTTCTAGCTCCTGAGGAGCGTTCGTCGTATAATGCCGCTCCAAGAGTTCGAATTTCGGGGCGTTCTGGGTGAATGTATGAAAGCGAACCTCCTGATCTCCGCAGTTTGCTTACTCGTTGCCTTCACACTGTTAGTGACCTGTCCCACGTCAGCAGTCACGCAGACGAGCGCCTCGACGCAGGCCAGCGCGCCCGAGCACTCCAACATTCGAGTCGAGAATTGGACTCAGCCGCAACACGGCTGGCTCTATATTCTCGATCCGAAGCCGGATGCGAAGGCCGCCGGGGGCGCTATCTGGTTAATCGATCCTTCGGCCGGAAAAGTGATGGCGAGTATCCGCACGGGCGAGAGCCCGGATTTTGCTCTCTCGCCAGACGGCAACCGCCTCTATGTTGCGTCGGCGGTCGATGCCGATTCGAGCGAACTTGCCGTCATCGATACTGTGCGCGGAGAAGTGCTCAAGAGCGGCATGGTCAACGGACGCTTAGGCTACGACGGAATCCCTCCGTTTTCGACGATGGCAGTGTCCGGCGACGGGCTGGCACTGCGCATTCTGATCGATGCGCCGAAATCTGCGGACGAGGACGCGCTTCTACTGGCGACTTTCGACACGCGAGCCGGAGAATTTCTGCCGGGGATCGTTCATCTTGGAAACTGCGGCCCGGGTCGCTTCATCTCTTACCCGACGGCGAGCCGCTTCGATTTTCTGTGTCCCAGAACGAATCGAGTTCGCATGATTAGCGTAGACGGGGACTCGCGCGCGATTCAAAACGTGGATGTCAAAATCCCATGGGAGAGGCGCGAGGGCATTGGCGAGGCAATCGAACTACCCGGATCGCAGGACATGGAAATCGTGCGCGGAGATGGCGGCGTGTTTCATTTGAACAGCGCTACGCAGCAATTCGTCGATACTCCTGTACATCCGACTCTACCCAATCGCGTTCCTCCTGCAGCATGGCCGACCTCGCCGGATGGCAGCCGTCTCTATCTGGGCTACAAGCACGACTACGACCAGCATTCCGATAAGCGTTTTTATCTCGATTATGGGCGGCCACCGAATATCCGGCCGAACAACGCGACTGCAGACGAATTCCGCGTGATCGACACTCGCACGTGGCGGAAAGTTGGAACCATCCGAACGAAGATGCCTTTCTGGAGCGCCGCGATGAGCAGCGACGGAAAGATGGTCTACGCGACCGCGCCACAAAAGCACAGCGTGTTAGTCATCGACACGGCTAGGATGAAGCAAGTCAGCGTGCTCAAGGTCGGCGGAGCGCCGGCGCTGGCGATCGTGGCACCGTAAGGCGTTCGGGAATTCAGCACTGAAAATTCCGCGACCCTTTGGGCAGGCCTTAGCCCTCTATGCGCGAGGTAGGATTCCAGCCAGGTCCTACTCGTCGCGTTCGCTCCTCGGGGCGGACCCTTCGACTGCGCTCAGGGCAAGCTGCGTCCGCCCCTCCATGAGCAAATTAGCCCTAGCGGATCACCTCATAAACCTCGCCACTGGCATAAGTGTTATATCCGGTGGCGACGCCATAGAGGTCGCCCTGACTATCCATCACAAAATTGCTATAGGGACCGTCGAGGGGCGTGCCGTGGAAGTGAACCAGCGTTTTGTCGGTGTAGCTGCCGTTTGAGTTTGGCGTGAGTTCGTACACGACACCGCAGCCGGGAGCGTTGAAGCACTGGTTGTCTCCACCATAGGCGGTCGAGCCGAAGAGATTTCCCACGCTGTCAAAGATGACTCCACTGAATGGATTGAGGCCGTCGCCGCCCCGGAAAGCGTGCAGGACCCGTTCGCTATATGTGCCGCTGGAATGGGCGATGAGCTCGAAGACGGTGCCGTCCTGATATTTTCCGCCTGCGTAGGTGGAGCTGTACATATTTCCCGCTTTGTCGAAGGTGACGCCATAGACCGGGCCAGCGCCGTCGTTGCCGCCGGTGAAGCTGTAGAGAACTTTGAACGACCATGTGCCATTGGCTTTCGGCGACATTTCGAACACGGTGCCACAACCCGGATAAAGGACTGGGCAACTGCTCAACCCGCCGCCTGCGGCGGTCCCATACAAGTTGCCATTGGAATCGAAGGTCAGACTTCCGTGGCCGGGATTAGCGCCGTCGCTACCCGCGGTGAAGGTATGCAGGATGTTGTAGGTCCACGTACCATCCCCATTCGGCGTAAGTTGAAAAAGCACGCCGGCGTTATACGCGCCGCCAAAGGTGGTCGTGCCGTAGAGATTGCCGGACTTATCAAAAATCACGCCGGCGATCGCCCAATTCCCGTCGGTACAGTCGAAATCGTGCAGGTTGTTTTCCGTCCACGATCCGTCGGAGTTGTGAGTGAGCTTGAATACGGTTCCGCAATTGGAAGCGCCGCCGTATTGCGAAGTGCCGTAGAGATTGCCGCTGGCGTCGAAGACGACTCCGGCGCGGATGTTGAGAGGCTCATTGCCTCCGGTGGATGTCCAGAGGACATTTTCCGTCCAGGTTCCTTCGGAGTTGGGACTGAGTTCGAAGACCGTGATGAGCGATGGATCGTACTGATCGCCGGTGGTGCCGTAAAGATTGCCGGCGGAGTCGAAGATCAGGTTGCCTTCGGACTCCGTGCCGTTGAACGATAAAAGTGTTTTGACCGTATCTTGCGCTGCTGCTATTTGAGCGAGCGAACAGATGATCGCCACCAGGAAAATGCTGACGCGTTTCATAGTTGCCTCCGTGAGATGAATCGCGTGGGGAACGGCACACGCGAAAGGCCCGGGGCCGCGCCTTGCAGGAAATGTTCCGAGGCGGAACCGTACTTTGGGGAGGGACCGTGCAAGGGAATTGTGAGTCGGAAGGAGAACTTTGTCAATTCAGGGGTGGATTCTGCTTTTCCAAATCTACGTAAAAAGCAAAAGAACAACTGCCGAGAATGCGGAGATTACGCCGAGTTTGGTGAGAGAGACCTTGGGATACTTTTCAAGTCTGAGGTTGGGTTGAAACAGGCGGGAAAAAATTGAAAGGGCCGTGACATTGGTTATGCTCTAGCCGCCAGCTCCTGCGAGGGAGCTAACGACGTGGAGGCATGTACCGTCACGACCCCTTGATGCGATCACTGCTTTCGCAGTTCCGAACCCCAACTGAACCTCGCAGATCCGTCGGTTTTTTCAGGTCCGGTCGCCTTGCGGGTCGCCCCGCCCGGCTGATCACTCAGTCTATTCGGATCGGCTCGTTTTATTGTGCCTACCCTTTCGACCGTCGACGCAATTCACATTAACAGACAATTAAAAAACGTCAACGCAAACTATTGGTGCAATGACGGAGCTCCGAGCTGTGCATAATCGAAAATGCAAATGGTTGGAATGCAAAAACTTAGTTCCGCACGATTTTGTTCGGGACTCCTTTTGCACAGAAAATGTCACAGCGATGAAAGCAACTGCAAAACGCTGAAAGCGAACCAAATATTCATCTTGACCATCGCGAGCATTGGGATCACAGTGCAGAGTGCAGCAGGAAACAACGAAGTGACATCCGAACTGGTGGCCTATGTAGACGGCGGATGCCTGGGAAATCCGGGCCCGTCGGGCATTGGAGTGGTCATCAACGGCCTTGCGGACGGCCCCGTTCGCATCGCGAAGTGGATCGGACATCAGGACAACAACGTCGCTGAATACGCTGCACTCATGGAAGCCCTGCAATACGCGGTTGCGCGCAAAGCGCAGACGCTCCACGTCTATTCCGACTCCCAAGTTGTGGTGCGGCAGATGACCGGAGAGTACGAGTGCCGCAGCCCGCGTCTTTACTCTCTGCATTGGACCTGCCGGAAGCTTGCCCGCTCGCTCAAATTTTCCATCTCGCATGTGAAGCGCGAGTTCAACGCCGAAGCCAACTGCCTGGCGCAGTCGGCGCTGCGACAACGGCCATAGTTCGCCTACCCGGCTTGTCTTCTATCAATTATCAATCTCGACACTCCGACGTTTGCCTGCGGGAAACTTTTGGGTTAGTACCTCTGCGCGGCGATCTGATTGACAGCTCGCGGGTTAGGAGCGAGACTTCTCTTAAGAACCCTTACAAATGAGCAGGTGAGCTGGGTGCAGGAGAACGGCACAACCCGGAATCCACAGTCCTCTCTGACGTCGCCCATGCGATTTCCAGGAGAAGATGGTGGACGTTCTCTGGCGGAGATGGCGCAGCGCGATCTCGACGCCGCCCTCCAATTGCTTGCCGACCGGGCGCAATACATCACAGGGGCGAGCGGAGCGGCTATCGCTCTGCGTCGCAGCGGAATGGCCGACATGCTCTGCCGCGCCAGCACGGGATCGAATGCTCCTGAGCTGGGCGCGCTGCTCTCGACGGAGTTCGGCCTTTCCGGCGAGAGTGTGCGAACCCGGAAAGCCTTGCGCTGTGACGATGCCGAGCGCGATGCCCGTGTCAATCAAGATGTATGCCGCCAGCTCGGAATCGCCTCAGTCGTGGTGATGCCCGTTGTAAATGACGACGAAGTGCTAGGCGTGTTCGAACTTTTTTCCGGCCAGGCCCACGCCTTCGGCGATCGCGATCTTTCCGCAGTACAGCGTCTGAGCGAGATGGTGGAGACGGCGGTCCGGTTGGCTCGTGCCACGGCAACGTTGCCCGGTCAGCTTCAGGCCATGCAGATTTCGGCTTCCGAGCCGACTGCCCCAGCAGTCGCCGAGCAGATTGTGGATGTCGAACTTCCTGCGATCGAAGTCCCCAATCCTCCTGGAACTCCGGCGTACGAGCCGTTGAAGGCTTCCGGAGTGCCGGCTGCGCCGTCGGTTGCTGTGCCACGAGCAACGCCGCCACAGAACTTACCGCAGCCAGCAGCGCCTCAACAGGTCGTTGCTGCGCCGGTTCCGCCTGCCTCGGAACCTGTTCCTGCCAAGAAACAGATGTTCTGGTCGGCTGCGAGCGCCGGAGCGGAGGGAGGCGCGGCAGAAGCGGACCAAAGCCATGTGCCGCCCGTCCTGCGCGGACTGCGCAAGTGCGAGGCATGCGGCTTTCCGGTTTCAGCCGGACGCACCCTGTGCGTGGAATGCGAAGAAAAGAAGTGGCGGGGACAGCTGAAACGGCCTCAAAAGCCCTAACGGCGCGGGATCCGCGAATCCCGCTTTGCCCCGTTAACCCCTGCTAGATCGTTCCCTCCGGCAAGCCACGAAGCCCTTTCCCCTCAGAACCTTCCAAGGCAGGCCCTACCAGCCGCCCGAAAGCCTTGACAACCCAGTCAACTCTGCTAAAGTTCAGAAAGGCTTGCCGATTCCAACCTCATTTGCGGGTGCCCTGGAAATGAAAAACGTCTATGAAGTGCTGCGCCAAAAAGAGATGGAACTGACCCGGTTAGAGAAGGAAGTGGAGGCGCTCCGACTGGTAGCCCCCCTGCTTTCCGAGGAAAAAGAAAGCATTTCCGACATTTCGAAACCCCTGGCCGCCGCAGTGAATGGGCCTCAACCACCCGCGCGGATCACAGTTCCGTCGCCACCGTCCATTCCAGCGCCGCAGCCAGTGCGCGCCGCCGGCTGGGAAGATACGGCGAAGCGCTGGCCATAAAGCCTAGCTGATTGGCAAAAAATTCGCTGAAGGAATTCAAGGCCCGGGATGCGTCCCGGGCCTTCATGTTTTCGCAATGTGACTGGGCGGAGCGTTACTTCTTCCCGACGATTTCCCGCAGCGCCGCCAGCAGGCGATCGACTTCGTCCATCGTGTTGTAGTGCACGAGTCCGATGCGCAGAAATCCACCCGATTTCTCGACATCGAGATGCTCGGTGAGATTCAACGCGTAGTAGTTTCCATCCCAGGTAAAGAAGCCGCGCTCGCCGAGTTTGGTAGCCAGTTCGAGCGGAGTATGGCCGTCGATTCTTACGGCTAACGTCCCGCAGCGTTCGTGGAACCGGGCCGGGTCGGTGATGCCATAAATTTTCGTGCCGGGAATTTTTACCAGGCCCGCCATGAGCCGCTCCATCAATGAGCGCTCGTGTTCGTGAATCACTTCATAAGCGGCTTCGATCGCAGCGCGGCGAGTCTTTGCTTCGGGCCGTGCGCGGCGTCCGAGCTCGGCAATGTACTCCACGCATGCCGTGATTCCCGCGATGCACTCGTGGTTCAGCGTGCCCCACTCCCAGCAATTCGGAATCGCGTTGGTATTCGGACGCACCTTGTACGGGCGAACGCGCTGCAAGTGTTCGCGCTTGCCGTAGAGCACGCCCATGTGCGGTCCGAAGAATTTGTAGGTCGAGCAGGCGAGGAAATCGCAGTCGAGCGCCGCGACGTCAATCAGTCCATGCGGTGTGTAGTGCACCGCATCGACATAAACGAGTGCTCCGACGGCATGCGCGAGGCGGACGATCTCCTCCACTGGATTGATCGTGCCTACAGCGTTGGAAGCGTAGCCAACCGCGACGAGCTTCGTGTTCTTATTAATCTTCGAGGCGAGGTCGGCCATGTCGAGCGTGCAGTCGGCGTCGTGGATCTCGGCCCAGCGAACGGTGATACCGCGATCTTCGGCCATCGCAAGCCACGGAGAGACATTCGCATCGTGATCGAGGCGCGTCACTAAAATTTCGTCGCCCTGCTTCAGTTCACGACCAATCGCGCGAGACATCGCGAAAGTCAGCGTGGTCATGTTCGGGCCGAAGGCGACTTCATCCGCGCCGCAGTGCAGGAAGTCAGCCATGGCGGCGCGAGCTTCGGCGATCATCGCGTCGGTGTGGCGGCTGGTCGCATAGGCTCCGCCGGTGTTGGCATTGTCGCGGCGCAGATAATCGGAGATGGCGTCGATCACGCGCTGCGGTACCTGCGTGCCTCCGGGGCCGTCGAGAAAGGCCGCCGGATGGCCATTTACCGTTTGTGAGAGAGAAGGGAATTGGGAACGCACGTAGGCGAGGTCGAGGGCAGGTGTGACGATGGCGTGTTCGGTAGTGGGCATGATTATCTATTCTGCCACGACGAAGACGCTCGGTCCGGTTCGGGGCGGGCGGTCGTCAGGATCGAGGAGCGAAAAACATCACGGGGGCTAAAGCCCGATTGGATGTTTTGGAGCATGCTTACGCGGCCCTGAAGGGCCGCTCTTCCACGGTGCTTTAGGCTTCGATTAGCGTGCGGCCGCTGCGCGCACGAAATCCGCCAAGAGGCCGTATGCGGTCGCATATAGCCCAGGGTTCTCTTCTGTCACCGCAAGTCCCGGGAAGATATCCGTTTCGAAGTAAACGTAGGACGACGTGCCGTCGATGCGCGCCATCGGCTGCGTGCTCTGAACCTTCTCAGGGCCCACGCTGGCTTCAACTCCGCTTCCAGTTCGTCGTGCGCGGCAGACGAGTTTGAATGCCCAGCCATCGCGCTTTGCCGTCCGCAACGCCTGCGGAGTCAGGTCGCGGATGCCATCTCGCGCGATTTGATCCAGCCGGATCGGAACATCCATCAACACCGTAATCAGCGCGGCGGTTTTCACAGCCGCGTCCCAGCCATCGATGTCATGAGTGGCATCGGTCTCTGCCACGCCAAGGGCCTGCGCTTTTTTCAGCGCCTCGTCGAACGAGAGGCCCTGCTCCATCTCGCCGAGGATCACGTTCGTCGTTGAATTAAGAATTCCATGGAATCCCTGCAGATGAATCGCGGGCATCTGATCGAACAGCGAGAAGATCGGCACGCCGTCCATCACCGTGGACTCAAACAGAAATCTCTTCCCGCGCGCCGCCGCCAGATCGCGCAGTTCGCGGTGAGCATAGACGATCGGTCCTTTGTTCGCCGTGATGGCGTGGGCTCCGTGCTCGAGCGCGGCACGAATATGATCGACCGCTGGCTGGCCGTTGACCACGTTGAGGGAAGTAGCTTCGAACAGGACGTCAGCCTTAGCAGCCGCCAGCCAAGAACGGACATCGCTGGCATGCCGAGCGGATATGTGTGACCGGAAGCTGTCGGGCGACGAATTAGAGTTCAAGTCGAGCAGAGCAGTTGCATCCAGCCCATTCGCGTCCGCAATCCATCCCAAACGCCGCGAAGCGATTCCGGTAATTCTGTAAGAGACGTCGTAGCGTTCCTTTAATTCCTCAGCGCGTTCCGCGAGAAGCCGGACCAGCGTCCGGTTGACGTTACCGAATCCAAGGAAGCAGAGGTTGTAGGTTCGTATGGCGAAATCCTCGAGGGGGAAGTTTCAGGGAATAAGTTTCAAGGTTTCAATGTCGCAAAGTTTTCAAGGAGGAGAGGCCATCCCCGTCGCTGGAACTACGCAATGTTGAAACCTTGAAACTCTGAGGCCTTGAAACTTGAAACTTTCTTCTAGCCCATCACGGTCGTGTGTTCCGGCTTGATCTTGTAGATCACGCGCACTTCGCTCGGCTGGCCATAGGGATATTTGTCGACGCCGAGATATTTCTTCGCGAGCTTGTTGATGCTCTCGTCGGCGCCCTCTTCGGTGATCTCGACGACGCGGCCGCGGATCTCGAGATAGCGGTAGGGATTTTCGGGATCGATAATGGCAAGCGACACGCGCGGATCGCGCCGCACGTTACGGTCCTTCTGCCGCCCCTTGGCGGAATTGAAGATGACGTGTTCGCCATCGTAGTCGCACCAAACAGGTGTGACCTGCGGACGGCCGTCGGGCATCAACGTGCCGAGGCTGGCGAAGGCCCGCTTCTGAAACAGGTCTTTGTACTTATCAGGAATGGCTTGCGACATAAGACCTCCAGGAAATGACAATGCAGCAGCATTATAGCTGCAAGGGCGGCGATTCGCCGTGCGGTGGCTTTCGTTTAAAATTGCGGACCTGCAAAATTCAGACTGCAGAAAATACCGGATGGATCACAAGGAAATCTCATGATTCGTTTGCGACGCAGTGTTTCCTCTCGACTCTTTACCCACATATGGATCGTTTCCGCCCTCTTGGCCGCAGGTGCAGTTTCGACCGCGGCGGCCAGCGAGCCCGCGCAGAAGTATCCTCCGACCATCGTGTTCATGACAGATTTCGGCGTGGTCGACGATTCGGTCGCGCTGTGCCGCGGAGTCATGTACTCGATCATGCCGGATGTCCGCATCGTCGACCTGACGCACCAGGTCACGCCGTTTTCCATTCTCGATGGAGCGCGATTTTTGTATGGTGCTACGCCCTACTTTCCCGCGGGCACGGTCTTCGTCGTTGTGATCGACCCAACGGTCGGAAGCGCGCGCAAAGCCATCGTGGCGCACTCAAAGCGTGGACAATATTTCGTGCTGCCCGACAACGGACTGCTGACGCTGGTCGACCAGCGTGATGGCATCGATGCTGTGCGGGTAATTACAAATCCCGACTGGATGATCGGAACCAAGATGTCATCGACCTTCCATGGCCGTGACATTTTTTCGCCCGTAGGCGCGCACATGGCACGCGGCGATGACTGGACAAAAGTTGGTCCCGAGATGCCTGCAAAAGATCTCGTGCGGCTCGAGTTGAAGGCCGCCACGATTGACGATCACGGCCTGAATGCCACGGTCATAGCGACCGACGGTCCTTTCGGAAACCTTGTGACCAATGTCGACGCCGAGGATTTTCTCAAGTTGGGGTACCAGCGCGGTGAGGAAGTTCCCGTGACGGTCGCGGGCAGGGAAATGAAGATCAAGTTTGTGAAGACGTTCAGCGACGTGCCGCTGAATCAGCCATTGCTTTATGTTGACTCGCGTGGACACATCGCGCTGGCCGTAAATCAGAATAGCTTTGCGGCGACTTATGGAGTGAAGCCGCCAGCCGCGCTAATGATTCCGCGAGCAGGGAAGTGACGCGACATCTGACTCGTGCCGACTCCGCGGGGCTTTGCCCTCGCGGGACGGCCGAGGCGGCCGTCGCCCCATGGTTCTCTTTAGTGGCCCACGTCCTGCGCGATTCTTGGGAGTACGGCTCGCAAGAGTGACTCGAACGTGGATTTCACGCGCTCGCCGGTTTCCATCACTTCAGCGTGCGACAACGGCTGGTCGAGAATTCCTGCCGCCATGTTTGTGACGCATGAAATGGCAAGAACGTTAAGTCCCATGTGGCGCGCGGTAATCACTTCGGCGGCCGTCGACATTCCGACCAGATCGGCGCCGATGTGGCGCAGGTGCCGGATCTCCGCAGGAGTCTCGTAGCTTGGTCCGAGCAGCGCGGCATACACGCCCTCGTGCAGCATGATGTTGAGTTTGGCGGCTTCTTCGCGCGCGATCTCACGATACGGCGCGCGAGTAGGCTTGCGTCATGTCCGGGAAAGCGCACGCCGAATCGGTCGTCATTCGGTCCCACCAGCGGATTCGTTCCCTGCAGATTGATGTGATCGCTGATGAGCACGAGCGCGCCTTGCGAATACCCGAGGTTGATGCCTCCGGCAGCGTTGGTGATGATGACGGCGCGAATGCCCATGCGCGCGAACACGCGAATGGGGAACGTGACTTCCTGCGCCGAATATCCCTCATAAAGATGAACGCGGCCCTGCATGGCTGCGACTGGAACGGCGCCTGCATTTCCGACGACCATCCGCCCGGCATGCCCGATCGCGGTCGATTGCGGGAACGAAGGAATCTCGGCATAAGGGACGCGAGCCGCATCGCTGAGCGAGTCGGCGAAGGCGCCGAGGCCGGAGCCAAGAACAAGACCGATCTGCGGTCGAAGCGAGGTGCGCGAAAGGATCAGCTTCGCGGCGGAGTCGGCGAGTGTGTATTGGTCGCTCATGAATTCTGTACGCGCAACTTCCACCGGGGCTAAAGCCCGGAAAACTTTGGGATGCCTGACGCGGCCCTTAAAGGGCCGCTCTTCCACAAGGGACGCTCCTCCACGGTTGCGCAAGCGTCCGAGTCTTCCGTTCAGGCCGCGGATATTAGAGATCTCCGTCAGCCAACTGGCGCCCATGGCCGTTGCGGTCCAGCCAATCATACAGAAACGTCTGGTAGAGATACGACGCGACAATCTCCTCGCCGAGTTGGTGCGTCTCTGTGCAGATGAACGGCAGCCGAAGTCCCGTGAGCACGGCGATGAGCGACTGCGTAATGCGGTTGGGATTCGCGGCGCGGTACGCGTATTCCGACTTGATCTCAGTCAGCGACGCGGTCACCACCAGCAGGCTGTGAGGCATCTCGCTCATGCGCTTCAGTCGGTTGATAAAGACCGCGCGGTTCGTGGTGAACGACTGGATCAGATCGGCGAGATCTTTGCGCTCGACGGCGCAGACATCTTCCATCCCCGCGACCGAATAATCTCCGTGGCGCAGTGCCCGGTGCTCGATCTTCGAGAACCATCCGCGGAAGCGTCGAAACGAAAGCGGATTCTGTTCGCGTGTGTCGACAATCGCGACCGGCAACGGCGTGCGCAGCTGTGTCCCTCCGCGCTCAGCCACGACCGGCAACAGCGGATGCGGGACCGGCGCGGTCATCGTGGTCCACGCGAGCGGGGATGGGATCAGGGTTCGTTTGCGCGGCATGGGTTTGTCACTCGTATGGCCAGGTCTTTGGAGCCCAGCGAATGCACTCCTCCGGATTCACTTCGATTCCGATATTCGCCAGTTCGACTAATCGCGGTGGAACCCAACTGACCAGATACGGCTCGAAGAAGCATATCCAAGTGTCCCATGGAGGAACATTATCGATGTCAAAAAATCCCTTGGAGGAATACTGGGCCGCGCCGTCGCACAGGTTTTCGTCGGGAGCGTAGAGAAGAAGACGTCCGCTATTGCCGCCGCTTTCCGAGCTTCTTGGATAGAGGTTTGTCTCGTCGCAATTGCTCAGCCCTTTTCTTGGAGAGAGTCTCTAGGATTCGAATCCTGTCGGCAGTTGAACCCGGATACAACGGCTCTGGACGCAAGGACGAAGAGCGCAGTTGCCTGGCGAGAGGTGGCGGAATCTCTCCTGGTCTTGCTTGAGAGAAGAGGCGAGAAGCTTTTCGCCCTAAGAGCGACTTCCAGAACGAAGGTCCGTGCGACAAGTAAGCGCGACGTGATATCTTCGCGGCTTCTTCAGCGAGTCTGCGTCGCTGCATAATCTCAGGGCTCTCCACGGGATTTGATTCCAGCGTTTGTGCGCTGCACCAGGCCACGGTTTCGGACAACCGAACTCGAAAATTGGGGAGGCGAGCTTGTAGGTATTCCAACATCGATGTTGATAAATTCGCGTAGTCAGAATCTCTTCTCAAACTCTGCGAAGGCTGCTTCCAGCTTCCACTGTTCGCGAGCGTGCTCGCTGCCCGCCAGAAACTTTGCGCATCCGGCCGACGGCTTCTCAACTCCAAGCGTATCGCCGGCACACGCGGCGGTTGGCCGAAATGTTCCCCTTGTCTCGCTCCACAGGCTCTCTCCCGGCAAAAAGCTGTGTTCGATACTCTGGCGCGTCATGCGCTTCAGCTCAGTGTACGGCAAGCCGAAATCCCTCGACGGCGCGCAGATATTCGTGTGTCATGTCGGAGCGCGCCACGCCCTCGTCGTCCGTTGAAATCGCGACCGGCACGCCGTACTTCATATACATCGGTAGCGGATGCTCCTCGCCGCTGACTTCAAGTATCTGATCATTCGACGTCAGATTGATTTCGACCAGCACATTCCGGGCAGCCATTTCCTTCATCAGTCCAATCGGATCTTTTTCCAGCATCACGTCTGTCCCGTGCCCAATGCGCTCAGCATGGCCGCGCTCGACCGACGCGCGAATGTGAAACGACAGGTCCTCGGGCTTTACCAGTCCCATGGCAAGTTCGCCGGCGTGCAGCGTGATATGCACCTTGGGGTACAGGCCGTGGAGGTAATCCATCATCGCCATGTGCTCGTTGAAATCGTGAGTCGGTACATACCAATCCTCGGGCATGACCAGATTCAGCCCGACAAAATGCGGATCGGACGACGCCAGCTCGAATCCAAGCAGAATTTGCGCAAACACGGCTTCGCGCGGAAATCCGCGCAGCACCTGATAGAGATAGCGCACCGTGACGTTGCATCCCGGTTCGGCCTCCGGGGTTCCGCATTTCAGTTCTGAATGCGCGCGGGCATCTGCCTCGGAGATATCCTTGCTTGTCTCCGCGGTGATTTCCCGCAGACCTCCGGCCAGAAGTTTCTCGCGCATTGCGGAGAAGCCGCCTCCCCACCCCAGCTTCATTCCGAGTTTGATCGCTGCGTTGAGGTCGGCGCTGCGCATGAACTCGATGTATTGCACATGCTCTTTGGCGGCGCGATTGATCACGCTCGCGACCGACTCGGCCGGATGGCTGTCCGCAACGGGCAGGAACTTGTCGAAGCTGGCGAAAAAATGATCATGCCCGGATTCGTCACCCGGACGCCAGTTGCGCATCGACCAGGCGTCAATGATCTGGTTGTAGAGGACATGGTCCGCATAGGCGCAGCGAATCTCGGGGTTCGGTTTGTACTTTTCGCAGGAGTCGCACGGCGGGCTCAGCAGCTGCGAGGTCGTTCGATCAACACAGAAATTATCCGAAGCCGCGAAGTCGATCAGGTCCTCGGCATAAACGGCGCCACTAAGATGGTTGTGGAGGTCTCCGCCCTTGGGCATGTCGTGCACAAACGCGAGCAGCAGCGACGGCTGACGCCGGATCGAGTCGAGATAGCGCGCAGTCTTTTGTTCGGCAGTCTGGGCCGCCGCCAGGGAAGTAAGTATCAGGACGATCACGCTGCAGCGAGCCGTAAAGCGCATTCCGAACGGGCCTCCGGGAATCAGGCATTGTAATACCGAACTCCTTCGTGAAACTTAGTGTCCTTCGTGGTCCATGATTTTCTCCGGGCGGCAAAACTCGTTCGCCCGCAAAGGCCTTCTGCGCCCCTCTGCTACATTTGTTTTATGCCCCAAGTTTCCCCCACTTCCATGCGAGGTTTTGCCAGCGACAACAACGCTGGAGTCCATCCGGAAATCCTCGACGCGCTCGCCCGCGCGAACCGGGGCCACGTCGTGGCCTATGGCGACGACCCCTACACGCGCTCGGCCATCGCAAAATTTGAAGAACATTTCGGAACGGGCATCGAAGTCTTCTTCACTTTTAACGGAACTGGAGCCAATGTGCTCGGCCTGCAGGCGTTGAACCGCCCCTACAATGCGGTCCTGTGCAGCGACTACGCGCACATCTACACGGACGAATGCGGCGCTCCGGAAAAACATATCGGATGCAAGCTGATCCCTTTGCCGCACCAGGACGGCAAGATCACTGTCGACTTGGTCCGGCACGCCTATCACGGGATTGGCGACCAGCATCACGTGCAGGCTCGGGTCATTTCGATCACGCAATGCACTGAGATGGGCACGGTGTACCAGCCGCAAGAGGTTGAAGCCCTGGCCCGTTTCGCCCACGATCACAAAATGTTTCTCCACATGGACGGCGCCCGCATCGCCAACGCCGCCGTCAGCCTTGGCCAAACACTCCGGCAAGCGACGCGTGACCTGGGCGTCGACGTACTCTCGTTCGGCGGCACGAAGAACGGCATGATGGGTGGTGAAGCCGTCATCTTTTTTGATCCGGCGCTGGGCGCGGATTTTCTTTACCTTCGCAAGCAGGGCATGCAATTGGCATCGAAGATGCGCTTCATCGCCGTTCAATTCGAGGCCCTGCTGACTGGCGACCTGTGGCGTCGCAGCGCCGAACGTGCGAATCGCATGGCTCAGGTGCTTGAGGCCGAAGTTCGGAAGATTCCTCAAGTCAAGGTCGTATGGAAGGTCGAGGCCAACGGAGTTTTCGTCCAAATCCCCCTACCCGCCATCGAAAAGATCAAGGCTCAGTTTTTCTTTTATCCTTGGATCGAAGAGGAGTGCATCGTTCGCTGGATGTGCGCCTTCGACACCACGGAAGAGGACATAAAAGCGTTCGTGAAGTGCGTGGCAGAAGCGGTAAAAAGCTAAGCCGAGGACACTTCCGAGCTATTGCTTTTTGCTCCGGCATTGACTAAATTGGCCCATTCCCCAGCCGAAGTGTGCGTACTCGGCCCGCTCGGTCCCAGGAGCTAGCATGATCCGGAAGTGGTTCGGCACTACAGCTCTCATTGTTACGGCAATTACGCTCTTGAGCCTATCGAGTTGCGCGCATAATCAGGAGCTGGTTTCGATCCAGGTTCAGCCCACCGGCGAAACTTTCGGCGCCTCCAATATTCCCGTAAGCCAGGATGCCGGGCTGCAGGTTCAACTCCGGGCCCTCGGAACATTCGTCCACCCGCCCGTGACCAAGGACATTACGGGCCAAGTGACCTGGGCTTCGAACGATACCCAGATGATGACCGTTACCTCGTCCGGGATGCTGACGGCTACTGGATTCAATTGCGGCGCGACCCTTGTATCGGCGACGGCGAACACAAATGCTGACGCCGCGGGGCTGTCGGCGTCCGGAGCGATTATCACCGGCTACATGACCGGGAACGTTGTTTGCTTTACAGGCACCGGGCCGACGGTCACCGTGACGTTTTCAGGCACCGGAAGCGGCACGATCTCCAGTTCGCCGGCAGGCCTTGGCTGCTCGTCCACGGCAGGGAACTCCTGCACGGGAAGCTTTCCCACGGGCTCGAACGTGACGCTGACGGCGGTCCCGAACGGGACATTTGGCGGATGGGCGGGATGCACGATCAATTCCGGGACGGCCTGTACTCTGGAAAACCTGACGAATGACGTAACCGTAACCGCGACGTTCAATTAGGCGGGGCAGTTCAGCGAAACTATTCGGACTCGAGCAGCTTCTCGAGCGTCGGTTTGTGTTTCTCCGGCTTTTTCTTTTTCTCGACCACAATTTTTTCTGCTGGAGGCGCGCCAATGCGCTCACGCGCCAATTCCTTGACCGCTGTCACCGCGCGAAAGCGCTTTACTTTTTTCTTTCGTGCCACATTCACTCCGCCTGCATTGTCCGCTGAACGATTCTAAACAAAAAGCCGCACCATACCGATCACACAACTGCGCAGCGGAGGCCAGCAGATTGTGCAATAATTCATATTCGGGCGCATAACGGTCGCCGAATCATGGAAGAACGCGATTTTTTTGACGAAAAGCAAGAAAAGAAGCCGGCTTCGCTGAATTGTCCGCACTGCCATCAATCGGCGGAATACGAAGTGACTTGGATCGTTCGTACCAAGAAGCGGCAGCTCGGAGGCCGTGCCGATGAGCGCGATCGCGCCCGCTTCGCGAAATTCCGCTCCTATATGGTGCGCAAAGACGACGTAATGGCCTGCAAGAATATGCGGTGCCGCAAGCGCTTCGATATTTCTGGTCAGTCGACAGTCCTCACCGAGTAACCATCTCGGCGGATCCCGCCGTTTTGATGGTTTTCAGGAATTCCCACGCATTTTCCCTCCCACTCGATTTTCGGGTACCGCGAGTTACGACAATTTGAGGGCCGCAGCAAACGTTCTGCGACGGCATCCCCGGAATGCGCTGTATTTCCTTCTCTCCGTCCGGGTCATTTATACTTACCAGTTTTGCCGTGGCTGCTGGAGGCCGCGGGCAAGGAGTCATTGTCTTGAAAATCCTGGTTTGCATGAAGCAGGTGCCGCAGAAAGATGCACCGCTCAAGCTCAACGAAAACGGTACGTGGATCCGCGAAGACGTCTCCTACGAGGTCAATGAGCCAGACGCCTACGCGCTCGAAGAGGCCCTACGCCAGCGCGAAAAGCACAAAGGAGAGGTGGTCGTCATTACCAGCGGCCCAGCCCGAGCCCAGCAGGTGCTCCGCGAGGCGCTCGCTAAGGGAGCCGACCGCGCCATCCATCTCGAAGACGACAAATTTGTCGGTCTGGACGCATTCAATACGGCGAAGGCTTTCGCCGCGGCGATCAAAGACGAGCAATTCGATCTCATCTTTACCGGCCTGCAGTCCGACGATTACGGCTACGCGCAGACCGGCGTGATCTTGGCCGAACTCCTCGGCTGGCCGCATGCCACCATCATCATGCAGATCGAGAAGACCGACGGCGGGATTCGCGTGAAGCGCGAACTCGAAGCCGGATTCTTTCAGTTTGTCGACATGCCGACTCCTGCTGTCCTGACGATTCAATCGGGTATCAACAAGCTGCGCTATGCAACCCTGATCGGCATCAAGCAGGCCAAAAACAAGCCACTGCGCAAAGTGCCCCTGGCTGAAGTTCAGTCGGCGATCGGGGAGAACTTGCAGAAGATCGAAAAACTCTACGTTCCGCAGAAAACAAAAAAGACGGAGCACATCGAAGGCGCTCCCGGAGAAATCGCTAAAAAGCTGGTCGACAAACTGCGCAACGAATTGCGGGTGCTTTAGAACGTTTCATGTGGGGACAGCCGCCCTCGGCTGTCCCCTGAGCAAAGCTCGGCAGTATTTGCCAAAAGCTAGGAGCTAGCAGCTAGAAGCTGACTTATGCCAGATACCATCCTCGTAGTCGTCGAACAACGCGAAGGCAAGTTGAATCGCGTGTCTTGGGAAACCATCACCGCCGGACAGGCCATCGCCGCCGCGACTGGCTGGACTCTCGAAGCCGCGGTAGTCGGCAGCGCGCCTGCATCCATCGCCGCCGAAGTTGCCGCGAAGAAAGTGGCGAAGGTCTATGCGGTCGCGTCCCCGAAGCTCGAGCCTTATACGCCCGACGCTTTCGCCGCAGCCCTGAAACAATTTCTTAGCTCCAAAGCAGCCGAAGCTCGTACTGATGCCGCACACCTACCAGGTGCGCGATTTCGTCCCGAAGCTTGCGACGGCCATGGGACGTACCGTCATTAGCGACTGCATCGGATTCAAGCACGAAGGCGGCAAGCTCGTCTTCACCCGCCAGATGTTTCAGGGCAAACTTGCGGCCGATGTCAGCTTCACCAGCGATGCCCCATGGTTCGCCACCTTCCAGAACGGCGCATTTCGCGGAGACAAAGCCGAAGCCGGCGCCAGCGCAGCTCCGGTCGAGACGGTGAGCGTTGACATTGCGGATGGCGTGATCCGCAACAAACCGCAGGAAGTCTTCAAAGAAGCCAAGCAGGCTGTTGACCTCACACAAGCCGAAATCATCGTGGCCGTCGGTCGCGGTATCAAAGAGCAGAAAAATATCGAGATCGCGAAGCAACTGGCCGACGCGCTCGGAGGAGACCTGGCCGCCTCACGTCCTATCTGCGATTCCGGATGGCTCCCGATGGATCGCCAGATCGGATCGTCCGGTCAAACGGTCGCTCCGAAGCTATATCTGGCTCTCGGC
The DNA here is from genome assembly GCA_963787685.1 of uncultured Acidobacteriota bacterium. Classification (GTDB taxonomy): domain Bacteria; phylum Acidobacteriota; class Terriglobia; order Terriglobales; family Acidobacteriaceae; genus Sulfotelmatobacter. Next base: position 191,128 of record CAWBED010000004.1, on the reverse strand, counting down.
ATCAGCGGCGCGATTCAGCACATCGTCGGCATGAAGGGCTCGCGCGCAATCATCGCTGTGAATAAAGATTCAGAAGCCCCAATTTTCGAAATCGCCGACTACGCCATCGTCGGCAACCTGTTCGATATCGTTCCGCCGCTGATCGAAGAAGTGAAGAAGGCGAAAGCGGGAGGATAAAACTTCTTTGCCACGGATCATGCAGACTTTCACGGATCAATGATTTCGTTTCTTATCCGTGGTGATCTGTGTAATCCGTGGCGGATTTTTTCTTATGCTCTTTTTCCGCAAACCGATCGAAGGTGTTGAACGTCCGCAGATGCCCGCCGATGTCGTCATCGTCGGCGGCGGTCCCGCTGGTATGGCCTGCGCGCTGCGCCTTGCGCAACTTATCGACGCGCACAACGCGGCGCATCCCGACGCGCAACTCAGCAAAGAAAATATCTACGTCCTCGAGAAAGCCCGCGAGATCGGACAGCACTGCCTCTCTGGAGCTTTGCTCGATCCCCGTGCGATTGCGGAACTTCTGCCCGACTTCGAAAAAGAAGCGCCGCTCGACGCGAAGGTGATCAAGGAAGGCGTCTACTTCCTCACGGAAAAATCGAAGTTCAAGTTTCCCATCACGCCGCCGTTCCTTCGCGATCACGGCAACTACGTCATCTCGTTGAACAAGTTCGTGAAGTGGCTCGGAAGCAAGGTCGAAGAAACCGGCATCACGATCTTCACCGGATTCGCCGGATCTGAACTGCTTTTCGAGGGCGACCGCGTCACCGGCGTTCGCACTGACGACAAGGGCGTCGACAAAGAAGGACATCCGAAATCGAACTTCGAGCCTGGCTATGACCTGCAAGCCAAGGTCGTCATTCTCGCTGAAGGCCCACGCGGATCGCTCACCAAGCAACTGATCGAGAACTTTAATCTGGATAAGGACGCCAACCCTCAGACCTATGGCGTCGGCATAAAAGAACTCTGGGAAGTTCCTTCCGGCCGCATCGCCGCCGGCGAAGTCATCTACACCATGGGCTGGCCGCTGACTACGCACGAATACGGCGGCGCGTGGATCTATGGTTCGAAAGACAATGTCGTCTCGCTCGGATTCGTCACCGGACTCGACTACGCCGATCCGCGCCTCGATCCGCAGCGCGTGTTGCAACAATTTAAGCGGCATCCGTGGGTCGCAAAGCTGCTCGAGGGCGGCAAGATGATTCGCTACGGCGCCAAATCGATGCCCTACGGCGGCTGGTGGGCGATTCCTCCCGTCGCCGGCAATGGATGGATGATCCTCGGCGACTCCGCCGGCTTCCTGAATTCCGCGCGGCTCAAGGGAATTCATCTCGCGATCAAGAGCGGAATGCTCGCGGCCGAGACGGCATTCGACGCGCTGAAGAAAGATGATTCATCCGCCGCGATGCTCGGCCAGTTCCAACAGAAAGTTGAATCCAGCTGGATCAAGGAAGAGCTCTGGAAAGTTCGCAACCTGCATCAGGGATTCGAACACGGCATGTTCGCCGGCATGTTCCACACCGGGCTGCAGATGATCACCGGCGGACGCGGCCTGCGCAATCGCTATCCCGCGAAAGCTGGATACGCGCACATGAAGAAGCTCGCCGATCTTCCCGCGGACGGCGGTCCCGAAGCCCATCTGCTCGGTCCCGCCAAAGGCGACGGCAAGCTGACGTTCGACAAGCTCACCGATCTTTATCACTCCGGCACAAAGCATGAAGAAGACCAGCCGTCGCATCTGGTCATCCACGATACGAACGTCTGCAATACAAAGTGCGTGAAGGAATACGGCAGCCCCTGCCAGAATTTCTGCCCGGCCAACGTCTACGAAATGGTGGACGACGCGAGCCAGCCGAACGGCAAGCGCATCAGTCTCAACCCGTCGAACTGCGTGCACTGTAAGACCTGCGACATCGCCGACCCGTACCAGATCATCACGTGGGTTCCACCGGAAGGCGGCGGTGGCCCGAACTACGACGGGATGTAGGGTTCTTGGCCGCGGATTCACGCGGATCAATCGCGGATGAGTCGAATAGTGAGAAGTTGGGAAATATGCAATTTCGAAATCTCTCGAAGCTTGCCAGCATTTTGATTTTGCTTTGCGCCGCAGCCTTCGCCCAGCAGACTGCCCCTTCCATCCCCAGCTCTGGCTCCCCCGGCCTCGATGAATACCGCGCGTCCCGTCTCGCTATCTACACCGACGACTTCGGCGAGCTAAAACGCTATCGCGATGCCGATGCCGCGCTGACTGCCCCGAAGCCAAACGAGAACCGCATTGTGTTCATCGGCGATTCGATCACCGACTATTGGAAGCTGGCGGACTCCTTCCCAGGCAAGCCTTACATCAACCGCGGCATCGATGGTCAGACCACTCCGCAGATGCTCGTGCGCTTTCGTCAGGACGTGATCAATCTGCATCCCGCGGTCCTGGTCGTGCTGGCCGGAACCAACGATGTCGCAGGTGTCACCGGACCCGCTCGCAACGAAGACATCGAGGCAAACTACGCCTCCATGGCTGAGTTGGCGCGGCTGCACCACATTCGCGTAGTCTTTGCCTCTCTGCTTCCGGTAAACAACTACACAGAGGATTCGAAGGAATCGTTTGCGCTGCGTCCTCGCGAAAGAATCCTGGCGCTGAATGCATGGCTCAAGGATTACTGCGCCAAGAACGACCTCGTATATCTGGATTACTTCTCGGCAATGATCGATGACAAGGGCCTGTTGAGGCGCGATCTGTCGGATGAGGGGCTGCATCCCAATGCCGCCGGATACAAAGTCATGGCGCCGCTTGCCGAAAAGGCGATCGCGCGGGCAATCGCGGGCAAACCGTGATTCGGGGCATCGCGCGGACCCATCTCGTCGTTCGGCAGCAATCAGTTATCCTGTCACGTTTAAGGACACCCACATGAAATCATCGCGTCACGTTCCGACACTCCTGTTCGTGCTCTTCGCCGCAGTTTCCGCGCTGGCCCAGCAAACGCCGCCATCCATTCCCACAACCGGCTTTCCCGGCCTCGATCAGTACCGCGCCTCCCGCATCGCTGTCTTCACCGACGATTACGGACAACTCGCCCGCTATCGTGACGCCAACACGGCCCTCGGCGCGCCAAAGCCTGGCGAGAACCGCGTAGTGTTCTTCGGAGATTCGATCACCGACATCTGGAAACTCGCCGACTCTTTTCCCGGCAAGCCCTACGTCAATCGCGGCATCGGAGGCCAGACCACGCCGCAGATGCTCGTCCGCTTCCGTCAGGATGTGATTGACCTTCAGCCCAAAGTCGTCGTGATTCTCGCCGGCACCAACGACATCGCCGGCAACACCGGCCCGATGCGCAATGAGGATATCGAGGCCAACTACGCCTCCTTCGCGGAACTCGCGCGCGTGCACGGCATCAAAGTCGTCTACTCATCCGTTCTGCCGGTGCACAACTATACGGAGCAAGTTCGAAAGATTTCTTCGCGCAACGCCCTCCCGCCAGAATTCTCGCTCTCAATACGTGGCTCAAGGATTATTGCGGCAAGAACGGCATCATCTATCTCGACTACTTCTCCGCTATGGTCGACGACAAAGGCCTGCTGAAAAAAGATCTGGCCGACGATGGTCTCCATCCCAACGCCGCCGGATTCAAGCTCATGGCGCCGATCGCGGAGGCCGCGATTCAGAAGGCATTGAAGTAGCCGACGACAACGTCAGCGTCGCACACTTTCACGTATGCATTGGCTTCTATTGATCGTGCTGCTTTACTCGCTTCCTGTGCTCGGACAGGCAGAGTGGCCCAAGCCGAATTGGGAGAAGACTGAAGTTCTTCGATGTGATCAGCAAAAAGTTTCCACCTTTCCTGTCGGAAAATATCAAGTAAAGCTGGTCCCACGGTCCGATGCCGGCGGCGATAAATCTTGTCAGAGCTATCTCGTGGAGCCTTCGGGCCGTGAAATCCCCCTGCTCCGCGATTGGACAGTCTCCGTGTATGAGGGAACGGGCGAAGATATATTCGGAAACGGCAACCCGAGCTTGATTCTGGAAGGTTTCTCGGGTGGGGCGCATTGCTGTTATACCTACACGATTGCCGATCTTAGCGATGCTCCTCTGATTCTTTCCCCTGTTCACAACCAGACTCCTTTTCTGGTTTTTAAGGACACGGCGACGAAACAATTCCGCATCCTGACCAGCGACGGAGCGTTCGATTATTTCGACGGCCTATGCCACGCCTGCGCGCCCTTTCCTCGTGTCGTGCTTCAGGCGACGAGGAGCGGCTTGCGCGACGTGAGTTCGCAGTTCGTCGATCAGTACGATTCCGACATCGCTCTGGCTCGGGCGAGGATCGGAGGAGAAGGCGAGATTCGCAAATTCGAGATGTCGGACTTCGCGGACGCAAAGCCAGTCGTCCTCGAGATCGTCTACTCGTATCTCTACAGCGGCCGCGAAGCCGAGGCTTGGCAGACTTTGGACAATATGTGGCCTGCGGCCGATCGCGAGCGAATCAAGAAGCTCATTATTAAGACTCGTGCGACTGGGCTTCTGTCGACCCTGCTAAAAACCTCTCCGCGATCTTTGGCGTCGCTTGCTGATAGGGCGCATCTATAATAGAAAAAGGTTTCCGACCGCCCGGCCCGGGCATACCCAGGGCTGCGGCGGCATGGCAAAGGTTTGACGGAGGCGATTGTTCGTCACACCTTTCCCGAGGGTGCTGGTGGAAACGCCATCGCCTCCCGCGCTCCGCAAGGAACGCATTGGAAAGGAAACGAGCCCGCCGGAATTTTCCCGCCTGCTTGTTTTCTTTCCAAGACGTCGTTAGTCGATGGTCGTTTGTCGTTGGCAAAGCGTTAGCCGCCAACGACAGAATGCAAACGACCAAGGGCAAACGACGAACGACCGAAGACATTCATGCAGCTTCGCGACAAATTCGGGCGCGCCATCACCGATCTGCGGATCTCCATCACCGACCGCTGCAACTACAAGTGTGTCTACTGCCGCACGGGAAATGAAGGCGCTCTCTATGGCGATCTTCCATTCGCGGATTACTTGCGGATGGCGCGCGTTCTGGTCGGCATGGGGATCACGAAAGTCCGTCTTACCGGCGGCGAGCCGCTGCTACGCAACGGCGTTGTCGATTTCGTTCGCGAACTCTCGCGCACAAAAAGTTCAAACAGTGAGGCGCTCGACATCGCGCTCACCACCAACGGGCATCTCCTCGCCGATCTTGCGCAGCCGCTAAAAGATGCAGGCCTCACGCGTGTCACCGTTTCGATGGACGCTGTCGATCCCGATCGCTTCGCCCGCATTACGCGGGTTCAAAATGGATACGATCATGTTCTCGCCGGCATTCGCGCCGCGCGCCGCGCCGGACTCTGGCCCCTGAAAGTGAATTGCGTTCTGATGCGCGGCTTCAACGAAGATCAGATCATTCCGTTCGGCATGTTTGCTCGCGAAGAGGGCGTCACGGTGCGCTTCATCGAATTCATGCCGCTCGAAGAAGATCGCAAGTGGGCGCCGTCCACGGTGGTGCCGCTGGAAGAAATCGTGGCGCGCATGGCCGAATACCGCCCGCTGGTCGAGATCCCGCACGCTCGCTCCGAGACCGCCCGCCGCTATCGCTTCGAAGACGGCGTCGGCGAAATCGGGATCATCGCGCCCGTCTCGCATCCCTTCTGCGGACACTGCAGCCGCATCCGTATCACCAGCGATGGCAAGATTCGCACCTGCCTTTTCTCTGTATGGGATCACGACCTGCACGCGCAGATGAAGCGCGGCGCGAGCGACGAAGAGTTAGCCGAATTCATCCGCGGCGTCGTCATGAAGAAGGAAGAACGCCACCACATCGGCGAACCGGATTTCGTGCCGGCTTCGCGTACGATGGTGCACATCGGCGGATGACTGGCAGCCAGCGGCGAACCTTCACCGCCGAGATCGCGGAGTTCGCCGGAAACATCAGGATAGAATTCGTTCGTGAAACGGTGGGCACTTATTTCGACGGCTGTTCTTCTTCTCGGCGTGCTGCCGGGGTTCGGTCAAAACTCCAACTACCTCGGCTTCGATCGCAACGACTACCCGGGCGATGCCAATCTCAAAACTCTGCACCAGACTTTCTCCTACGCCGGATACTGGCTCAACAATCCTCCCGACGCATCATCAAATTCCTGGGCGGGGCATCGCGCCGCCATCGAGTCCGCAGGATTCGGCTTCCTCGTTCTTTTTAACGGACGGCTCTACGCACAACTGAAAACGGTCGCGAATGCAAAGAAGCTCGGCCAAGCCGACGCCCAGAAAGCGGCCACCTCAGCCCGCCGCGAAGGCTTCCCCAGCGCCACCATCATCTTCCTCGATCAAGAACAAGGTGGACGCATGCTGCCTGAGCAGAAGGCGTACATCTACGCCTGGGTCGATGGCGTCATCGCCGCCGGGTTCCGCGCAGGCATCTACTGCTCGGGCATCCCCAATCCGGACGATGGCAACGTCGTCACCGCCGAAGACATTCGCCAGAGCGCGGGGTCACGCCAGATTACGTACTGGGCGATCAACGATGCCTGCCCGCCCGCTCCTGGTTGCACTTCCCAGCATCCTCCGGCTCCCGTCGACAGCGGAGTCCGTTTCGCCGACGTCTGGCAGTTCGCGCAATCTCCCCGCCGCAGAGACGTCGCCGCACATTGCACAAACTACAATCCCGACGGCAACTGCTATCCACCCGGAACGAAACCTGCGCAAGGCCTGCACATCGACTTGAACACAGCCACATCCGCCGACCCATCACACGGCCGCACGCACTAGCGAGTCGGCGAGATTCCCAGCTTTTACGTCTCAGTAGATGAAAGCGCTTCTTTCTAAACCTCGGTTCAAACGATCTCGTGCGGTCGGTTCTTTTTGCCTTTCCCTCAAATCAGGTTGCCTCATAATCAAATCTCCGAAACGGAAATCAGAACGAAATCGAGGAGAATTGATCTCAATGAATCGCTTTGCACTCGCACTATCCCTCGCACTATTGACGCTCACGATCAGTGCTGCGGCAGGAAGCATGGACAAGAAAGACATCGTCGACACAGCCGTAGCCGCTGGAGATTTCAAGACGCTGGCCGCAGCGCTACAGGCAGCCGGACTGGCCGACACGCTCAAAGGCCCCGGTCCATTCACGGTTTTCGCGCCGACGGACGAGGCCTTCGCTAAGCTGCCGGCAGGTACGGTCGAAAACCTGCTCAAACCCGAAAATCATGACAAGCTGGTCGCGATCCTGACCTATCACGTCGTGCCGGGCAAGGTCATGGCAAAAGACGTCGTGAAGCTGCACGAAGCCAAAACGGTCAACGGTAAGGACGTGACGATCATGGCTGAAGGCGGCAAAGTGATGGTCGGCGACGCGAACGTTGTGAAAACCGATATCGCCTGCTCTAACGGTGTCATTCACGTCATCGACTCCGTGCTTCTTCCTCAGTAACTCTCTCTCATCGCGTTGTATCTCCTTGCAACCAGCGGCTGGGGACATCGTTCCCCAGCCGCATTTTTCTTTGATGCCGTTGTCCACTCCGCGCCGGTAGCTGCTTTTCACCGGCACGACCCGCGCAGCGAGGATTGCACGTCGATCTGAACACGGCGACCTCGCCGGGTTCTTTGCGCGGGCGAACGTCGTTAACTTTTCAAGATCTCTCGTCACTGCTTCGTGCAGTGGCGCGGGAGGCGTCTTCGTCGTTCTTTCCCAGTCACAGCGGCGGCTCATTCACAAACATTTGCCATCCGTTGACAAAAATGTGCAGTAAATTCGTACTCCAAACGTCTTTACAGTCGGATGTGAGATTGTTGGCTGGTTGGTTTTGGACTCTTAGTTCGCGAGGATAGGAGTCATGCCGAGATATTTCAAAATCTGAACCCTCTGTTCGGTTCTTGTCACGGCGCACTGGTCTGGATTGCACGCAGCTCAAACGAAACCAGCGCCGCCAGCGCCAGTCCCGTCCAGATTCTTGCGGCGAAAAGGGTTTTTATTGCCAATGCCGGCGGCGATGAATTGGCTCCGGATGGGCCAAGTTTCAGTGGGGAGCCCAGCCGCGCCTATGACCAGTTTTATGCGGAGATGAAGAGCTTCGGGCCGGTTCGAATCGTAGACTCGCCCGCCCAAGCAGATTTGCTGCTTGAAATCAGACAGGATGGGCCGCGCAGAACATATCCCCCGATTGGGCCCGCTCTTTGATCCCAGCTGAGCAGTGATCCGCGATCCGAGAACAAACGCCCTGCTGTGGGCATTCTCATATTCATGGGCAATTCGCAATGGGGCAAAGCAACAGTGACAAGAATTTCGATCAAGCGGTGGCCCGCCTCGTGAGTCACTTGCAAGCCCTGGTTGTTCAGTCGCCCGCTGGTGATGCCACCAAGCCCTAGCTCATTCTTTGGGCTCGTCGATTGCCGTTCGCTGTCTAATTTTGGAATGGACAGCTGGTAAAATTGCTATTCCAAATGGCCGACCGCACCTTCACTCTCGACGAAGCTCACTCGCTTTTGCCCATACTCGAATCGCTTCTCCGTGCCGCGATCAGCGCGAAACAATCCATGGAAGAGTTCGAGGCCGAGCAGCAGGAACTCCATCACCGCATTTTTCTGAATGGAGGGATGTTTCTCGACATCGTCTCGCTCGCGCGGCGTAAAGCTGAGCGCATGAAAGCCGAACAGCGCGCGAAAGATGCCATCGCCGAAATCGATTCCATCGGCGTGCAGGTCAAGGATCTGGGAATCGGGCTCCTCGATTTTCCCTGCGAAGTCGAGGGCCAGATTATTCTGCTTTGCTGGAAACTCGGCGAAAAATCCATCACGCACTGGCATGGCGTGCAGGAAGGCTTCGCCGGACGCAAGCCCATCGACGAACGGATCCCGCGCGGCAAGAAACTAAACTAGTGGTTTTACAACTCTCTACGACTAATCATTAGCTGCTGTTATCCCGTTTGATCGCCAGCCCTACTTGTGCCCGCGCCTTTCAACTCCCACATTCCAAATAATCTTGCCCCCTCGCAACATACTCAGAAGTCCAGTGTTTACATCGGAGGAACGTAATTAGAGCCAAGGTGGCATTTTGCGTCACAATGGCATTTACCACTTAACCTTTCTGTCGGGGCCATGAAGATGAATCGATCGGTCGTTCGTTGGGCATTGTTGACGCTGGTGGTGCTTTCGTTGGGCGCTGCGTCGTTTGGGCAAATTGGAGTGGGCATCTCGGTCCGCATCGGGCCGCCCGCTCTTCCCGTGTACGCGCAGCCAATTTGTCCCGGACCGGGCTATTTTTGGACGCCAGGCTATTGGGGCTGGAATGACGATGGTGGCTACTACTGGGTGCCCGGCACCTGGGTCGTCGCTCCCGTCGGCATGTTGTGGACGCCCGGATACTGGGGCTGGGGCGGGGGATTCTATGCGTGGCACGCTGGATACTGGGGACCGCACATCGGTTTCTACGGCGGCATTAACTACGGCTTCGGTTACGGCGGCGTCGGCTTTGTCGGCGGCGAGTGGCGCGGCGGTGCGTTCTATTACAACCGCTCCGTGACCAATGTCAGCGTCACTAACGTGACCAACGTGTACAACCGCACTGTGGTCGTTAACGAAAATCACGTTGCCTTCAACGGCGGCGAGGGCGGTATCCAGGCTCGAGCGACTGCGCAGGAAGAAACGTATGCGCACGAGCCGCATCAGGCGGCACTCGCGGCTCAGACTGAGCACGAGCATCTCGCCAGTCAGAATCGGCAGAACTTTGCCTCTGAAAATCACGGACGTCCCGCCATCGCAGCCACCGCGCGCGCCGGAGATTTTAGCGCTCACTCGGTAGTTGCCGCCAGAAATGCTGGTGGCGAGTACCACGCTCCTGCCATGTCGCCTCACGAGGCGCGTGCCGGATCGCCCGCGCCTGCAAATCATGGCGGATCGAATCAAGGATTCCGCCCATTCACTCCGCCTTCTAAGAGCGGATCGTCGGCGGTTCAGCACACGAATTCGAGTTTCCAGAACCAGAATCGGAATAACGAAACGCGTGCCAACGAAAGCCGTCCGTCAAATGAGTCTCACGGCAACTCGCACCCTGCACAAAGCGCATCGCGCGAGAACTCATCGCATCATTCGAGTCCTCCGCCCAAGGCGCAGCACTCGGCTCCTGCACCAAAAGAAGAGCATCGCAAGTAGGAAATGTCAGCTTTTGTAAATGCAGTTCGTAAATAAGTGGGGAACACTGCGGGGGCGCCAGCGCCCCCGCAGATTTTTTTGCAAGCTCTCAAACCATCGCCGTTCTACAGGGGAATCGGACTGCGCGGTGACGGGCAGGGCGATTGGTAGGCGATTACCAGGGATGGTTCCGCGCGGGTTTCTCGTTACCGGAGTGCGCGCCGCTGGATTCTTCTCTGCTACAATTTTCGTATCAGAATCATCTGGGAAACCCGCAGCAGCTGAGTCGGCGCGCCCAAGGAGTCTCAATCAAAATGTCCTCGAAGAATCAAAAACTCCGATTGCTTGGCGCATTTGCCGCGCTCGCATCACTAGCCCTGGGCGCGAGCTGTCGTGGCTTCTTCGTGAATCCCACGCTGACAGCGATCACCATTTCGCCTTCCGCTCCGCAGGTCCAGGTCAACAGCAACGTGGCTTTGACCGTGTATGGAACTTATAACGACGGCAGTACCGGTCAGGTCGGCAGCGGAGTTACCTGGTCGAGTTCCGAGCCATCAGTCGCGTCATTCTCCAGTCCCACAAGCAACCTGCTGCAAGGATTTTCGCTAGGCACCACTACGATCACTGCGAACGCGCAGGCTGTCAGCGGCACCGCAACCGCCACCGTATTCCTGGGTGGAATTAGCTCCATCACAGTCAGCCCAACGAGCGGAGTAGCGAGCGTACAGACAGGCGCAACTGCGACCTTTACGTTTACTGCGACCGCCAGCGGCAGCCAAATCCCGATCACAACTTCGAACGGAGGAATCTTGACGATCACTCCGGCGACGACGTTCGTTACCTGCGCAGCTTCTGGAAATTCGATGATTTGTTCTGCGGCGAGCGGGGCAACCGTCGGCACCTCGTACTCGGTCGTGATGACCTATCCGGGAACAAGCGCGTCAGCGACGGCGACTCTGTCAGTTCCAAACTAACGAAATCTCGTAGAGGATGGGTGCCCCATTTCCGGCCGGTCTTGCCGGAAGTGGGGCTTTTGATTTTGAAGTCGCCGGAGAGTCAAGCAGACCAGCCTCGAGATTAGGGGCGAATGACCAAGGACTAATGACCAACGACTGAGGGCAGCGACTATTCCTTCATCATCGCGTCAATCGTCGAGTACAGCTGGCTATTGTCTTTCACTTCGACGTAAGGCCGATTGGGATTTCGGCTGCTCACGATGTAAACCGTTGGAGTGTGGTCGAGTTTGAGAGCCTTGCCGAGGTCGCGATCCGCATTCACTTCGGCGGCAAACTTCCCGTTGGGATCCAGAATGAACGGTACATCGACCTTGTGCGCGGCGGCGAACTTATCCGCAAACGACTTGAGATTCTGAATATTCACTTCGAGCTGGTTCTCGAAGATGTAGTCGCGGAAGTCGTTGCCCATTGACTTGGAGAACGTGTCGAAATAGCGCGCCATCACCGCCGCCTGATACGACCACGGATGCATCGGAAGCGGGAAGTCATGCCGGATGACGGGAATCTTATACGTCTTCGACGCCTGCTCAACCAGCGGCGCAGTGCGACGGCACATCGGACACTCCAGGTCCTCGAACACGACGATCGCGACCTGCGATCCTTTCGGCGGACGCAGCACGGAATCCAGCGTGTCCTGCGATGATGTGATCAAGCTCAGCGCGCAGACCATCAGCGCGACCAACGACCCGAAAGCGAAACGTTTGCGGAGTTCAGTTCTCATGAATATGTCGGTACCTTCTTTATGGTTCTTTTTCGATGGACTTCGGCGACTTTCGCGACTAACCGATCCCACTTATTTTAGACGCAGAAAACGATCCTACGGCAACCTGCGGACCAAATCCGCTGGATAGAAATGAACATATCTATGGTAACTGAGCCCGAGTACCGCTGTCTTGAATCGTCACGAAGCCGTACGCCGCCAGTCCATAAGGCGTAAACCTCCGTGCCGCGAACACGAGCAAGGAACGCGCTATAGTGAGAGGTTCCACGCCACTCGCATGCTGAGAGTGTTCGGTTCATCCCGGATTAGCAGCGCCGCAACGGCATTTGTCCTTGCCGCATTGATGGCGATTGCCGGCTGCAATCGCAGGCACCGTGTTCTCGAAGTCGCCTACGTTTCGGCACCGCAAGCTGCATTGCGCGATCAGGTCGCCGCCATCTACAACCGCGTCGGCAATGTGAAGAACGGAGAGCGCGTCGAGATCATCGATCGCGAGAAGCGCTTCGCGCGCGTCCGCACCTCTACGGGACTTGAAGGCTGGATCGAGCAGCGATTCCTCGTGGACGAGAAGACCTTCGAAGGTCTGCAGAAGCTCACGCAGGACAATCAGAACGATCCGGTGCAAGCTCCCGGAGTCATGCGCAACGACACCAACCTCCACATCACTCCAGGCCGCGAGAGCGAGCATCTCTACCAGCTCGCATCCGGAGCGAAAGTTTCGCTGCTGAAGCGCGAGACAGCGGAGAAGCAACCCGGATCCGCGCCCGCACCGAAAGTCGTCACCGGGAAGGCCAGCTCGAAGGCGCCATCGGGCCCTGCACTTGAGGATTGGTGGCTGGTCCGCGACGATCAAGGCCGCGTCGGGTGGGTCCTGTCGCGCATGGTCGATGTCGATGTTCCACTCGACATCGCGCAATACGCCGAGGGCCAGCGTTTCGTGGCTTTCTTCGCGCTCGACGAAGTGCAGGATGCAGATAAAAAGGTTCCGCAATATCTCTGCCTCTTGACTGATCCTCACGACGGCCTGCCCTATGACTATGACCAGGTCCGCGTCTTCACCTGGAACGTTCGCAAGCATCGTTACGAAACCGCCTACCGCGAGCATGGCCTCAACGGAGTTCTGCCTGTCACCATCACCAAAGGGGACTTCGACAAAGAAGGAACTCTGCCCGTCTTCATCCTGCGAGTGAAAGATGATGGCGGCGCGGTGACCGAACGCAAATACAAGCTAAACACCCCCATCGTCCGACGCGTCCTGGCCCCCGGCGAAGTGGCGACCCACACCCAGGCCCACTCCTCAAAAAAGCGCCGTTAACCCCCAATATCCTCTTGACCAGAATCTATTGATTGTCATATGATCCGCGCTCAATTCCTACTGATTTTGGGACGTATTCAAATTTGTCACAAGATAAGACATTCAAAATAGGAAGCTTGTGAGCGATCGCTGTTTGGTTTCCCAGTTGCATTGAAGGAGTGTTCGTATGTTATCTGTGTGCTCCAGAAATTGGCAGTAAGCGGTATTAAGCCTGCGAAGACAGGCAGCGGTTTGCAGTGGTGTTCTTAGTTCCCAGCTCTCACCAAAAGATTTAGAGGTCTCGACAAGTTTGCAGAACCATCGGATCGCGCCGACCAGGTTTTTGGGGCGCTTTTGATCCGAGTGTCGTGTGAAGAAAAAATCAGGAGGCAGGAAATGCGATTTGGAACCTTAAGCAAGCTACTGGCGCTGTTAGCAGTAGTTTTTGCGCTACCCCTATTGTTCGCCCAGGAAACCACGGCTGGTATTCAAGGCACGGTGAAGGATTCCAGCGGCGCCGTCGTTTCGAACGCTCACGTCGTCGTGAAGAGCCCCGCGCTCGCCGGTGACAAGGTGCTCGAGAGTGAGTCGACCGGCTATTACCGGTTTGCTAACCTGCCGCCTGGCGTTTACACGGTTGAGGTTTCGGCAAAGGGTTTCAAGACGGTGAAGCGCGAAGGTCTGACCTTAGAAGTCGGTCACCTCCCCACTGTCGACATCACATTACAGATCGGTGCCGCCGCCGAAGTCGTCGAAGTGACTGGACAGGCGCCGGTGATTGACGTCACCACCAATACGAACCAGACGAACGTCACCAGCGATGTTCTGGCTGATGTTCCCCACGGCTACAGCTTCCAGTCCGTGATTCAGTACGCGCCGATGGCGCGCAACGAACCTCTCGCAGGCGGCTCCTCTAACATGGGAGCAGGTGGCACCGGCGGTTCGCTGCCTGGAAGTAGCGGCAACGGAAATGCGGTCGGCTTCTCTGTTGGCGGCGCTGCCGATTCGGAGAGCACCTATCTTGTGGAAGGCCAGGACACGGAGAACATCTCCGGCGGCGCTTCCCAGGCCAACGTTCCCTTCGAGTTCATTCAGGAAGTTCAAGTCAAGACGTCGGGGATCGAAGCCGAACACGGCGGCGCTCTTGGCGGCGTTGTGAACGTCGTAATGAAGAAGGGCAGCAATGCCTACCACGGTTCCATTTTCGGCACGTATGAATCCGATGCGATGGATGGCGCTCAGAACGCCACGTTGCGTTACGATCCGACTCCATCGAACATCCCCGCAGGTTTCGATAACGATTCGCAGACCTATTCGCCGAAGCGAGACCATTTCCGTATTGCTGTACCCGGCTTCACTGTGGGCGGGCCCATCGTAAAGGACCGGCTGTGGTTCTTCCTTGGCTTTGCTCCCGAGTACAACTCCAGGTCCCGAAATGTGAACTTCGGCCCCGCGATTTGCGACGCCCCGCAAGTTGGCGGTTGCCCGAATAGCGCTCTTGGAAACCAATATTTCACCCAGGACAACCAGCAGTACTTCGCCACAGGACGCCTGGACTACACTGCCACCCAGAAGATCCGCATCTACGGTTCGTGGCTCTATCAGTATGCGCGCGAAACAGGTGACAGCTTGCCCACCGCGGATCCGATCGCCTCGGAGGCCAGTTACCAGCTGAACAGTGCGATTTTCAGTCCCCTGACGCTTTATTCGCATGGCCTCGGTTTCGCGGCCCCGAACGCGACGTACAACGTAGGCGCTGACATTACCCTGAATCCAAAGGTTGTCTCTACCACCCGCTTCGGCTATTTCTTTTCGAACTACCATGACTTCGGCTGGCCGACCTCGTCTCCGGACCTGAACTGGAACACCAGTGGTGTCGGCACACTAGACAACAGCGGTGCGCCGCTTCCCGCCGGTCTGCAAAACCCGGGAGGTACCAGCACCACTCCATACAACCAAAGCTACACGTTGTACAACGCCAGCAAGCACTACCAGCTGAATGAAGACGTTGCTTTCTTCAAAAGCGGCTGGGCTGGCACGCACAACTTCAAGTTCGGATACCAACTCAACCACTTGTCGAACGTGATTGCCCAGAACGGCAATGTGCCCTTAGTCTTGCTGAACGTTGGCGCGGGCCAATTCCACGGTCCCAGCACGTTGCCGGGCGGTAATAACTGCGACACACTCACAACCGAGTGGGGAGGTTGCGCCGGCCAGTACGGCTACGCCACCGTTCAGGACTTCGCGACCATTCTGCCTCAGCCAGCCGTCGATTGGAACCATGCCTTCTTCGCGCAGGATGCCTGGACGATTGGTCACGGCCTGACTCTGAACCTCGGTATCCGTGTCGAGAAGGAAAACCTGCCAGTTCCTCCCGGCCTGATTTCCGCTGGACAGACCCCGCCGGCCTCGATCAACTTCTCCTGGGGTGACAAGATTGAACCTCGCCTTGGCGGCGCCTGGGGATCACGCAGCGGCAAGCTGAAGATTTTTGCCAGCTATGGCGTGGTCAACGATGTCATGAAGCTGTTGCTCGCGCAAACTTCCTGGGGCGCGCAGGTATTCGAACAGTGCACCTACGCTCTTGGTCCAGATGCGAGCGGCGGATTCAGCAATTCCGATATCACTTCAACGTTCGTGAACGGCCGCGCTTGCCCGAATGGCGGACCCACAACGCCGGCCAACTTCGTGGGCGGCGTAACTCCGGTGTCATTGACTGATCCAAGCGGCGTTTCGCTGATTGAAAACGTCAATCTCCGTCCGTGGGAGCCGGTCGCGCCTGGCGTGAAGCCTTATCGCCAGCACGAGATCGTCGCGGGCGTCGATTTCCAGATCGCCAGGGACTGGGCGTTTGAAGCCCGCTATGACCGCCGTCGCCTTGACCATGTCATTGAAGACGCGTCTTTGGCGGACCCAACTAACTTCGAGATGTACACGATTGTCAATCCAGGCCAGGGCGTCAACAAGACGCTTGACGGGTATGCGAATTACCTGCAATCCATCGGATCGGCATTCGGCATCCCGAATTTTGCATTCAATGCCAATCCTGACCCCGCCGCTCAGTTCGGAACCTGCCCGACTTGCCCGAACAACCCGGTCGCCATCCGTAACTACGACGGCCTGGAACTCCGCCTCACCAAGAGTGCGAGCAAGGGTTTCGCCGGGATGTTCAGCTACACCTATAGCAGCCTGTGGGGCAACTACACCGGCCTGACCACGACCGACCAGATCGACGGCGGTACGACTGGACGCAACTCGCCGGATACGACGCGTGCGTTCGACGAACCGTTCTATTATTTCGGTGCCAACGGCAAATCGACGAATGGACCATTGCCGACCGATCGTCCAAATACCTTCAAGGGCAACGCGTATTACAACCTGCCCTGGAAGGGGATGACCACGACGTTCGGACTCTTCCAGGTTGCCTACGAAGGCAGCCCGATGAGTTCCTTCACCGACGTGGGCTTGTCAAACGGTGGTAGCCCGTTCGAAGCCACTTATATCTTTGGCCGCGGCAAGTGGGTGCCCGTATCTGGCGCCCAGGGAGCTATCGCGTTTGGCAACCCCTACAACCGCCGCACACCCTGGTACACGCAGACCGATCTCAACGTCGGTCACGCCATCAAGGTGAACAAGAACAACGAGCGCCAAGTTCTCAGCTTCCAGGCGACTCTAACGAACCTGCTCAATCAGCACTCTGTCGTATCGTACTGGGAGGGATTCAACTCGAATTACTTCACCTCGCAGTTCTTCCCCAACGGGCAGAACGTTTTCGGTGGGGCAGCGTTCTATCAGGCAGCTGAGACTGGCTACGACCCAACGGCCGCGGCCAACAACAGTGGTTTGATTAAGAACAATAATTACGGGAACCCGAATCTCTGGCAGCTCTCGCGCAACATCCGCTTGGGCGCGAAGTTCACCTTCTAGCCAGACCGGAGGGCAACAATCTAAAGGGAGCCGGAATTCCGGCTCCCTTATTTTTGTCGCAGCAGAAAACAGCCGAGGGCAAACTTCCACCAAAAAGAAAGCCCCACGCGTTCGCGTGGGGCTCTCGAGTTCGACACTGACATTTTTTCGTTGCTTACTTCCCGAAGATCACTGTGCTTGAGAAGTGCGAAGCAGCGGCCATGTAGAACAGCAGCGGCACCGACAAAAAGAAATTCATGCGCGAGGCCAGGAATGCTTGCCGCGCCAGAATCGCCGCATTCGCAGGAGGCGTGCCCGCCAGCGTTCCACGAATAATCTTCTTATTGTTCGGCCAGATGATGCCCCAGACGTTGAACAGCATCACGATGCCGAATCCGCCGCCAACGCCGATGCAGAGAACGTGATTATCGTCTCCACCCACCGGAGTGTAGTGCACGAACACCCATCCTGCGGCATACGTAAGAACGGTGGTGATCACGCCGAGCACGTATCCGTTGGGCGTCATCTTTTTGATGACCATGAACAGAATGAAAAACACCACCAGCCAGAGCCCGAAGAACAAGCCCATGGTGCCGCCTTCGCCGAGGCCTTGGCGCTTGGCGTCGGGCGCTACAAGAAATTGTCCCCAGTACCACAGTCCTACGAAGACCGTAACCAGCGAGCTCCAGCGGAACCAGTGCAGCGCGGGCAGCGTCATGTACTGCAGAATTTTCGGCTTGGCTGCCGCGTCCACTTGCTTCATGAAGGGGACATTCACGAGATTGAAGAAATAGAGCAAGCCGATCCAGGTGATGCCGGCGATGAAATGGAACCAACGCAAAATGAGCATGGTTGCTTCCGAGCCGCTAATGGTGGGTGCGACGAATGAAGCTGTCACTGTGAAGAGATGATCCATCGGATATCCTCCGCCAACTTGGGTGGTACGGGTTGTGGGTCTCCGAAGGCCAAGAGGTGAGGCGGCATTCGGTAAAAAGACGGCTGCAGTAAGAATCCGTCGCGAGCCCGGAGATCGCTTCCCAGGATCGCGCCGAGTCGAGGAAAGTCTGCACTCGGCTGACTTGGGCTGTCAACTCGTCCGCGAGCGTCTTGTCTCGCGAGCTTCTGGGAAGTTACTGGTTGAAAAGCACAGGAGATCGCCGTATCGTGTTCACATCTAATCCGGTGGAGCAAGCTGATTCGTGTTTGCACCATCGGAGCTGTCCCCCCTTGTTCCTATGGCGGCGGGAAGGCCTTCGGGAACAAGCTGTTAGCTTTGCCTGCCTGCGGGCCACTTCCGTGGGCAGTGGTTGGAAGTCTATCTACCCGAGGAGATCGGCTATGGACAACAATAAGCCGGCGCAGAACATTCAGGATTCCTTCCTCAACACGGCCCGCAAAGAGAGAGCGAGCATCACGATTTATCTGCTAAGCGGTGTGAAGTTGACGGGCCGCATCCGCTCCTTTGACAAATACTCCGTTGTTCTGGAGGCGAATGGTCAGGAGCAACTTATCTTCAAGCACGCAATTTCAACCGTGGTGATGGGACGGGTGGCTTCGACGCACGTCGGCCACACGGTGCATCCGGAGAAGGCGGTTGCCGGAACCGCAGCTTCGGCGGCGACCGTGGCGACGGCCTCGGGCACTGAAGGATAGGCTTTTTCGGCTTGGGAAGTTCTCATCGCAAGAAATCCCGCGAAACTGCGCGTGCAGGCGGACGTGTGTCCGCGACGGTCGCCACCGCAAGAGAGCCGGAGCGCGAGCGCGCATTCCTTATTGGAATCGATGTCAGAACGCGAGGACGCAGTGCGCGCGGAACGGTTACGGCGCAGGCTGCGGTCGCACGCGAAGCCGCGGCAATGCAGACTGCGACGACGGCCTCTCCAAGAGCCAACGCAAAGCCGAGTATTCCCGAGTTCGATGCCGATGAATCTCTGGCGGAACTTCGCACTCTGGCGGAGAGTGCCGGTGCGCAAGTGGTCGGCGAAATCCTGCAGCGCCGCGATCGTCCCGATCCCGCAACGCTGATCGGCGGAGGCAAGCTCGAGGAAATCGCTGGAGCCGCCGCTTCGGTCGACGCCGATGTCCTGCTCTTCGATCACGATCTCAGCCCTTCCCAGCAACGCAATATCGAAAAGATTATTCAGCGGCGAGTGATCGATCGAACGCAGTTGATCCTCGACATTTTTGCCAAGCATGCGCGAACCAGAGAAGGTCAGTTGCAGGTGGAGCTCGCTCAGCTGCACTACATGCTGCCGCGACTCGCCGGACGCGGCGTTGAGATGTCGCAGCTCGGCGGCGGCATCGGCACACGCGGCCCTGGTGAAACACAGCTTGAGACGGACCGCCGGAAAATTGCACGCCGCGTGCGGCATGTGGAACAGCAAATCGAGACGGTCCGCCGCATTCGTACACAGCAGCGGCAGCGGCGGGAATCGGCACCGGTAGCGACCGTGGCTCTGGTCGGCTATACGAATGCTGGGAAGTCGACGCTATTCAATGCGCTGACGAAGGCGGGAGTTCTGTCGTCGTCGAGAATGTTTGCCACCTTGGATCCGACAATCCGCGGTGTGGACCTGCCGTCGAAGAGAAAAGTGCTGTTGTCCGACACAGTGGGATTTATTCGCAACCTGCCGCACACTTTGGTCTCGGCATTTCGCGCCACACTGGAAGAAGTACAGCGGGCATCGCTCATTTTGCATGTGTCGGACGCGAGCAGCAGACTCTCCGCCGAACAGGATGCGCAGGTAGAAATTGTTCTCAAGGAACTCGAAGCGGAAAAGAAACCGCGTCTGCGCGTGATGAACAAAGTCGATCTTCTGGACGAGGAGGTCGCGAAGTCGCTGCTGGCCGACTCGGCAAGGGAAGGTTCGCAAACGGTATACGTCTCGGCGATAGAGGGGACGGGCCTGAATCCACTCCTGGAACGGATCGACAAGATGATTGAGGAGGATCCCGTCAGCCGTGTGCATCTGCGCGTGCCGCAGAAAGAAGGGAAGACGCTGGCGATGCTGGAGGCGAAGGCGCGGATCTATTCCCGGAAGTACAAGGATGGCGCAGTGGAGTTGGAGGTTGATGCGCCCGCATCGGTCGTGCGGCGTGCCAAGGAATTTGTGCTCAGTTAGTATTCAGCCTGTTCGGTCCTCTGCAACTCAAACTCAGAAATCTTCGCCGACGTTATCCAGTTCTTCGATTCCCATAATCTGGTTGTAGAGCACACTCTTCGGGTCCGCACTCTGCGCCAATCCGTAGTAAAGAAGTCCGATGTCCTTGGTTACCATTTTTCGCAGGCGCGTGCCGGGCACGTCCGGATCGGAAGAATCGGCGGTGTTCGGCAGACGCAATCGCGCAGTCGAAACGACAGCAGTTCGATTTGCGCCACTTCGCCAGGTGAAGGCAAACTGCCAATTCTTTGAGACCGGGTACATATCCTCGGAAGTGACTCCGATCAGGATCGCCTTCGGATCGCTGGCGTGTTCAGGAAAGGCGCTGTGCACGCTTGCAGCAAGGTTCTCTGCCATCAGTTGCTGTCGCGAGGCATCTCGGGTCGCAGGGTCAACAGGGATGCTTTTCAGAACGGTAATGTCGAGTCCATATTTCTGACGATAATACCGAACGAGTGGGTCGAACTGCTCGCGCGGGAAGTCTCCGATCGGGACAAAATAGATTGTGCTTCCTTCGACCCGGGCTGAGCGAGGCTGAGTGGCTGCGACCGGCGCTTCAGGCTGCCGGGAAGAATATCTCCAGACCACGAGAAGGGCGAGCAAGCATAGAAAGAGGATGGCAACGCGCGTCACGGCTAACTCCTGGCTGCACGGCGAACAGGATTGAGGGATGTGTCGAATTAGACTACGCTCCGCCGCGCTTTTACGCGAGAAAGCGGACCGTGAGGGTTACCAAGGTCTAACTGGGATGGGGAGAAATTAAATGGGCCGGCAACCAAGAAGCGGTGACATTCCTTGGCTATCGGCCCATTCGATCCTGAATTGGATCGGAGGTGATACTCACTATGCTAATCCTGTTTGGCTCGAAGTCAAGGGATATGTGCAGAAATCTGCGATCTGTGCGCATCAAAATATGAAGAGCCGTATAACTCTCGTATTTACAATAGTTCACAGCCATCCTGAGGATTTCTCACGGGGGTTCCCAAAAAGGTGATCGGGGCCTAAATCTGCGGTCTAAAACGATCTTCTTGCGTTGACATTAAACTCATTCGGACGTTAGACTTAACAGTTTTCATAGCCCTCATTTTCCGGTCTCTATCAGCACCACATGGATCAGACCCTTCATCAACTAGGCGAATTACTGCTCGGATCAGTACCCACAGTGATTCTTCTGGCGCTGCTTTACGGGCTGTACACGACGATCGTGCACAAGCCTTTGCAGCGTGTACTCGAAGAGCGGCGTAGTAAGACCGAGGGCGCAATCGAAAAATCGAAGGCTGATATTGCGGCAGCGGAAGCGCGCACGTCCGAGTACGAGCAGAAATTGCGCGAGGCCCGGGCTGCGGTGTTTCGCAAGCAGGAAGCCAAGCGCCAGGCTGTGGTGCAGGCCAGGGCGGATGCGTTAAACGAAGCGCGCTCCAAGGCCCAAGCCCAAGTACAGGCCGCGAAGGCTGACATCGAAGCAGACCGAGCCTCGGCTGAGAAGGGTTTGCAAGGCGAGGCGGGGGCGCTGGCGCAAGAGATCGCACGGCGCGTGCTGCAACCGGCGGGGGCGGGGCGTTGAGAGATTCCGTCAAGAAAACGCTGCAAGTATGTGCGATGGCGCTGCTGATCTGGGGCGCTGCGAGTGTGGCCGTCCGCGCACAAGAGCAGCCGCCTGCTCCCGAACAGAGCCAGGTGACCGCCGAGCCGCGGCACGTTGGACCCGGGAGGCAACTAGCTCACGAGAGCCGTGAAGCCGCAGGCGAAGAGAAGGATGAGTTCGGCGAATTCAAGCACTCGCCATCCGTTTCGTGGATTTCGCGCAAGCTGCATATCAGTATTCAAAGTGCGTACTGGCTGAGCTTCGTCTTCAATTTCGTCGTCATTGGGATTGTGATCGTTTGGGCCGGCCGCAAATATCTTCCCGGAATATTCCGCGATCGCACCGCTGCGATTCAGAAAGCAATGCAGGAAGCGCAAAAGGCCAGCGCGGAAGCACGTCAGAAGCTGGCCCAGATCGAATCGCGTCTGCAGAAGTTGGACGATGAAATTGCTACGATTCGCGACGCCGCCGAGAAAGAGGGAGAAGCTGAGACGGCGCGCATCCTGGCGGCGGCACAAGAAGACGCGCGAAAGATTATCGCTTCAGCCGAGCAGGAGATTTCGGCTGCTGCGAAAGCAGCTCGCCGCCGGCTCACAGCCTACGCCGCCGATCTTGCGGTTGGACTGGCGCAGAAGCAGATTCACGTGGACGCCTCGACGGACCAGGCGCTGGTGCGCAGTTTCGCCGGACAGTTGGGATCGGCCGAAGCGGCCGTCGAGAATCCCCGAAAGGGCGGGGATTAAAGCATGGCTTCGGTCGCCAATACCTATGCCCGCGCTTTTGCAGATGTCGTTTTTTCTGCACGGCTGGACGCGGTCCGCGCGATCGGCGGGCTGCAGCAGATTGCCTTGCTCTTCGACGAGAGTGTCGATTTGCGGCGGGTCTGGGAAAATCCGGCGGTTCCGGCGGACCAAAAGCGCAGGCTGCTCGACGCGATCGTCCAGCGCGAAGGCATCGATAAACAGGTCCGCAATCTGGTTGCCGTGTTGATGGATCACCGGCGCTTGTCGTATCTCGGACGGATCGTTGAGCAACTGGAAAAAGAACTCGACGCTCGGCTGGGATTTGCCGAGGCGCAGATTTCAACTGCACGCGAACTGGGCGACGCCGAGAAGCGTGTTCTCGAAGCCCAGATTGAGAAGACAACCGGCAAGAAGGTTCGGGCAACATACGGGCTCGACGCCTCCTTACTGGGCGGCGCGGTAGTCCGCGTCGGCAGCACGATTTACGACGGTTCGGTGAAAGGGCAGTTGGAAAAGATTAAGGAAGCAATAAGCTCCTAGCTGCGAGCTCCTGGCTTCTACCAGGAGCGCATCGGGTTTGGCTAGGAGCTAGCAGCTAGAAGCTAGCTGCCGGGACTAAGAGCTGAACTTATGGCACAAATCAAAGCAGACGAAATTTCGAAACTGATCCGCGAGCAGATCGAGAATTACGAGACTAAGATCTCCGTGGACGAGACCGGCACCGTTATCACCCTGGGCGACGGTATTGCGCGCGTGTATGGGCTCGACAAGGTCATGGCGGGCGAACTTTTATCGTTCCCGCACGGCGTGGCCGGCATCGCCATGAACCTGGAAGAAGACCAGGTCGGCGTCGTGCTGCTCGGCGAATATACCGAGATCAAGGAAGGCGACGAAGTGAAGCGCACCGGACGCATCATGAGCGTTCCGGTGGGCGACGCGATGATTGGCCGCGTGGTCAATTCGCTCGGCGAGCCGATCGACGACAAGGGGCCCATCGCCACCGACAAGTTCATTGCCCTGGAGCGCCTTGCCCCCGGCGTCATTGATCGTCAGCCGGTGCGCGAGCCGATGGCAACCGGACTCAAGGCCATCGACAGCATGATCCCGATTGGCCGCGGCCAGCGCGAGTTGATCATCGGCGACCGTCAGACCGGCAAAACCGCAGTCGCGCTCGATACGATCATCAACAGCAAGGGCAACGATCTGATCTGCATCTACAACGCGATCGGGCAGAAGCGTTCGTCGATCGCGCAGGTTGTGAAGATTCTCGAAGACGCGGGAGCGATGGAATATACGATTGTCGTCGCCGCGTCCGCATCCGAGCCCGCTCCCATGCAGTACATCTCGCCCTACGCTGCAACTGCCATGGGCGAATATTTCCGCGACACCAAGCGGCACGCGCTTGTCATCTACGACGATCTCTCGAAGCACGCGGCCTCGTACCGCGAAATTTCCTTGCTGCTGCGCCGGCCGCCGGGACGCGAAGCGTATCCCGGAGACGTGTTCTATCTCCACTCGCGGCTTCTGGAGCGCTCAGCGAAATTGAGCGACAAAAATGGTGGCGGATCGTTGACCGCCTTGCCGGTGATTGAAACGCAGGCTGGCGACGTTTCTGCATACATTCCGACCAACGTCATTTCGATCACAGACGGCCAGATCTATCTGGAAACCGACTTGTTCAACCAGGGCGTGCGCCCAGCGGTGAACGTAGGACTGTCGGTAAGCCGCGTCGGCGGCAGCGCACAGATCAAGGCCATGCGGCAGGTAGCTGGGACGCTCAAACTGGAACTCGCGCAATACCGTGAACTCGCGGCGTTTGCGGCCTTCGGCAGCGATCTCGACAAAGCCACGCAGGCGCAGTTGAATCGCGGCCAGCGGTTGGTGGAATTGCTGAAGCAAAATCAGTTTTCGCCGCTGCCGTTCTCCAAGCAGATTCTGATCATCATGGCGGGTACGGGTGGCTTCCTCGACGACCTGCCGGTGAATCAAGTTCGCGAATTTGAGAAAGAGCTGTTTAAGTACGTCGATGCAACGAATCCTGCGATCCTGCGCACGATCATGGAGAAGAAGGTTCTCGATGACGCGTTGAAGGGCCAGATGCAGGAGGTGATCAAGGAAGCGAAGCAGCAGTTCGTATCGCAAGGGCAAGCGGTAGCGAAGTAAGAGTTCCCAGTTCCCGGTTCTCAGTTCTCAGTAAGAACTAAGGAACTGGAAGTTTTTAACTGAGAACTGAGAACTGGCAACTGAGAACTTAATTCTAATGCCAAACATTCTCGATATCCGTCGACGCATTCGCAGCGTGATTAACACGCGGCAGATCACCAAGGCCATGAAAGTGGTCTCGGCGGCGAAGTTGCGCCGCGCGCAGGAGCGTGCACTGGCCGCGCGCCCGTATGCGCAAATGCTAACGAATGTTCTGAAATCGTTGGTTACGCGTGCGGAGATCTACGATCCCGAAACCGGCGAGCCCAAGCATCCCTTGCTCGCGCAGCGGGAAGAGAAGACCATCCTGCTGATCGTGGTCACTGGTGACAAAGGCCTGGCAGGCGCGTTCAATGCGAATATCACGAAGGCCGCCAGCCGATTCCTGGAATCGAAAGCGGGAAAGAACGTCGACATCGAAGCGGTGGGCCGCAAAGGCCGGGATTTCCTGCGTCGCCGATTTCCGGCGGCAACAGTCCAGACGAAGAGCCTTGCTGAGTTAGTGGACTCAGTCGACGCCGAACCGGAGCCCACCGAACGAGCCGGCGCCATCGAGATCACAGGTGAACACGTCGGCATTCTGAACAAAGTGCAGTTCGCTCAAGCCTCCGCGCTGGCGCAAAGCGTCATTCGCCGCTACTGCCACGAAGAGATCGATGCAGTCTACGTGGTTTTCAACGAATTCAAGTCTGTGATCGCACAGCGGTTGATCGTGGAGCAGATTCTTCCCATCGAGCAGATTGGCGAGCAGGCCGTGCGGCTTGCCGAAGAGCCGACCGAGGAAGAGAAGAAGAAAGCGAAGGAAGCCGCGATTAGCGCTGGCGTAGGGTTGCATGCCACCGATGGTGCCTCGGCCGTCGCTTCTCAGTTCGGCACGTCGCAGGTCGACTACATTTATGAGCAGTCGCCCGAGGAATTGTTTCGATCACTGCTGCCGAAGTACGTCAGTATCCAGATTTTCCGTGCGCTGCTGGAATCGGTGGCGGCCGAACATGCGGCCCGCATGACCGCGATGGATTCGGCTACAAACAATGCGACCGACATGATCGATTCGCTGACGCTGGTGATGAATCGCGCCCGCCAGGCGAAGATCACGAAAGAAATTATCGAGATCGTCAGCGGCGCGGCGGCGATGTGATAGCTGTGAGCTTCGAGCCATGAGCTTCGAGGTCGCAGTGACATCTTGAGACTAGGAAATGAGGTTGAGGGCTGGATGCTGAGCGGCCATATGGCTCGCCGCTCGTAGCTCAAAGCTCGAAGCTATATGGCAGAAAATGTAGGACACGTGATTCAAATCGCAGGACCCGCGGTGGACGTGCAGTTCGCCGAAGGTCACCTGCCTCCGATCTATCAGGCCCTCAAAGTGGTCAGCGACGGCTTTAACGTCCCCAGCCCGATCAACGTCATCCTCGAAGTGCAGCAGCACTTGGGCGAAGGCCGCGTGCGCGCGATCGCCATGGAAGCCACTGACGGCATGGTGCGTGGGATGAAAGCCATCGACCAGGGCGGACCGATCTCGGTGCCCGTGGGCCGCGGGACGCTTGGCCGAGTGATGAACGTGATCGGCGAACCCGTCGACCAACTGGGACCTGTCGAGTACACAGAGCGAATGCCGATTCACCGTCTGGCTCCCGCTTTCGACGAACAGGCGACCACCGCCGAAATGTTTGAAACCGGTGTGAAGGTCATCGACCTCATCCAACCTTTCTTGAAGGGCGGCAAGATTGGATTGTTCGGTGGCGCCGGCGTGGGCAAGACTGTCGTCATCATGGAGTTGATCAACAACGTCGCCAAGAATCACGGCGGATTTTCCGTGTTCGCCGGCGTTGGCGAACGCACTCGTGAAGGCAACGACTTGTGGCTCGAAATGACGGAGTCGGGCGTGATCAAGCCCGGCAAGCCGGCGGAATCGAAAGCCGCACTGATCTATGGCCAGATGACGGAGCCTCCAGGAGCGCGTCTCCGCGTGGCGCTGACTGGACTCACAGTCGCGGAATATTTCCGCGACGCTGAAGGGGCCGACACGCTCCTCTTCATCGACAATATCTTCCGCTTCACGCAGGCCGGATCTGAAGTCTCCGCGCTACTGGGCCGCATGCCCAGCGCCGTAGGCTACCAGCCCAACCTCGCGACCGAGATGGGCGAATTGCAGGAACGCATCACTTCTACGAAGAAAGGTTCGGTCACTTCGGTACAGGCGATTTACGTGCCCGCCGACGACTTGACCGATCCTGCACCGGCGACCACGTTCGCTCACCTCGACGCGACCACCGTGCTTTCGCGTGCATTGACGGAGATCGGAATTTATCCCGCCGTCGATCCGCTGGCGTCGACCTCGCGTATTCTCGATCCGCGCATCGTCGGACAGGAACACTACGACGTAGCACAGTTGGTAAAGAGGACGCTGCAGACGTACAAAGATCTACAGGACATCATCGCCATTCTCGGCATCGACGAGTTGAGTGAAGATCAGAAGCTGACCGTCGCGCGCGCCCGCAAGATTCAGCGTTTCCTGTCGCAGCCGTTCCACGTCGCCGAACAGTTCACCGGCGCGCAAGGCCGCTACGTCAAGATCGCCGACACCGTCAAGGGATTCAAGGCTATCGCGGAAGGGAAGTACGATGACATCCCCGAGCAGGCCTTCTATATGAAGGGCCCGATCGAGGAAGTGCTCGAAGCCGCCCAGAAGATGAAGGCGGCAGCGTAGAAGTGGTCAGTGGCCAGTGATCAGTGGTCAGTCCACGAGTGGACTGAGAACTGAGAACTGAGAACTGAGAACTGATGTCCGAAACTTTCCAACTCGAGATCGTCACGCCGGAAAAGAAAGTCGTCGACACGACGGCGGAGGAAGTCCAAATCCCCGGCAAGAACGGGTATCTGGGCATCCTGCCCGGCCATGCTCCGCTCATCACCGAACTGGCGGTCGGAGAGATTACCTACCGCGAAAACTCCACCGAGCAGCACCTCGCTGTAGCGTGGGGTTTCGCCGAAGTTCTGCCGGACAAGGTGACGATCCTTGCCGAGACGGCTGAACGGCCGTCTGAAATCGATGTCGATCGCGCTCGCAAATCCAAAGAGCGTGCCGAACAGCGTCTGACAAGTGGCGATACGTCCGTGGACGTGGACCGCGCGCTGGACGCGCTGCATCGCGCCGAATCCCGTATCGACGTTGCATCCGGAAAGTAAGCACCTTCCGCAATCGGCACTTAGCAGATTGTCCCTGGTTCAGTGCGAAATCATCGGCCCTCCGCGCTATCCCTCTCGCCTGCTATAGAATTGTGCCGTTTGTTTTCCAAGGAGATCGCAGCCATGAAGCTTGCCTCCGTTCTGATCACTTCCTGTTTCTTATCTTCGACGATTACTTTCGGCCAACAGGCGAAACCCGCGACTCCTCCGCAGCAAGGGCCGCCGCCGCTGATCTCGACTGAAGTGCACTCTGACGACAGCGTAACGTTTCGCTTCCGCGCCCCCAACGCACAAGAGGTCAAACTGACGCGGGAAGGTGCGACCGAGCCTCTTGCGATGCAGAAGGATGACTCCGGCGTGTGGACTGTTAACACCGCGCCGCTGCCGCCGGACTACTACGGATATTCCTTCGTCGCCGACGGCGTGCGCACGATCGATCCCTTCAACCACCTGATAAAGACGAACCTGCTCTCGAACGAGAATATGGTCCACGTGCCCGGGCCGCCGTCGCTGTCTTGGGAATTAAACGACGTGCCGCACGGTGAGATCCATCATCATTTCTATAAGTCGGCAGTGGCCGATGACGAGCGGGATTATTACGTCTACACTCCGCCGGGATACGATCCGTCGTCGAAGACGACCTACCCGGTCCTGTATCTGTTGCACGGCTACAGCGACGACGCCAGCGGATGGACGGCTGTCGGCCGCGCCAACGTCATCCTCGACAACTTGATTGCGCAGGGCAAGGCCAAGCCCATGATCGTCGTGATGCCGCTGGGATACGGCACGATGGAAATGATCACGATAGGTTGGGGCGCATGGAGCCATACCGACGTGCGCGACAAGAATTTCTCGCGATTCCGCGAAGCGCTGCTGACCGAAGTCATGCCGAAAGTGGAGGGCGAATACCGCGTGGCGAAAGATCGCAACTCGCGGGCAATTGCCGGCCTCTCGATGGGTGGCTCGGAATCTTTGTTGACTGGCCTGAATAATATCGACAAGTTCGCCTGGGTCGGCGCGTTTAGCGCCGGTGGTTTACCCGAACCGTTTGAAAAAGATTTTCCGTCTCTCGACGCAAAGGCGAATGATCAGCTGAAACTGCTATGGATCGCCTGCGGTACCGAGGACCACCTCATCACGGCGAATCGCAATCTACGGGAGTGGCTCAAGACAAAAGGCGTTCAGCACACCGACATCGAAACGCCGGGCATGCATACGTGGATGGTCTGGCGGAGGAATCTCTCGGAGTTTGCGCCACTGCTGTTCCGATAAACACAAGGTTTCAAAGTGAAAAAGTTCCAAGGTATCAGGCCTCAGACATGTCTCTGAAGCCTTGAAACCCTGAACCCTTGAATCCTTGAACCCTGAACCCTTAAGGCACATTGACGTGGTCGCGCGCTTCTACCGCGGGTACATAATTCACCGCGGCCGTTCGCTCCAGTTTGTCCCAGGCAAACTTGCGGCCTTCCAGCGCGCGCTTCAGTGTCTTGAACAGCACAATCGAGAATAGCTGCCGGTAGGCAAAGCGCTGTAACCATACTTGGCTAAGCAGCCATGGGTCTTCTTTATCGTCGGGACGGCGCCGCTCCAGCGCAAACGCAATCGCCGACGCGAAAAAGTCGATAACGAGGAATGCAAAGAAGAACAGCACCAGTTTGTGGAAGCTGGCGGGATCGGTCGAGTCCGGATGGAAGTGCTTCTGCACGAAATACCAGATCGTGCCCACGGCAAACATGATGTCGATCATCGGCGACACGAGCGGAAGCAGGATCTGGAAAATCCAAATATTTGGCAGCGCAACCCACCCCAACGCACCTTTGCGGGCCATGACGCTGCGATGCTTGTAGACCGCCTGCAGAATGCCGAACGACCAGCGGAAACGCTGTCGCATCAGGCCATTCGCATTCGTCGGCGCCTCGGTATAAGCGAGTGCCATGTCTTCGTACTCGACGCGATATCCTCGGCGCAGCAGGGCCATCGTCAGGTCGGCATCTTCCGCGACGGTATCGATGTGGTAGCCTCCAGCCTCCTGCACCGCGGAGACTCGCCATGCGCCAATCGCACCCGGCACGACGCTGACTGCTCCAAGAACGTCGAGCGCTCGCCGCTCAAAATTTTGGCTGGTGATGTATTCCAGCGCCTGCCAGCGCGTCCACACATTTACGCGGTTCCCAACCTTGGCATTGCCCGCGATGGCGCCAACCTTCGGATTGATAAAGTGTGGAACGAGCCGTGAAATCGCATCCGGCGCGATGATAGTGTCTGCGTCGATGCCGACAAAAAGCTCCGCGTCTCCAATGTGTTCGATTCCGTAGTTGAGTGCTTCGGCTTTGCCGGAGTTTGTCTTGCCGAGAATCAGAACCTTGCCCGCAGCAGCCTCGGCAGCAAACGCCTTGCGCGCGACCTCAAGGGTTCGATCTTTCGAGCCGTCGTCGATCACAATCACGCTCAAGTTGGGATAGTTCGAATTGAGAGCCGCGCGGATGGTACGCTCAATGACCTTTTCTTCGTTGTAGGCGGGAATCAGAACCGCAACTTTGGGCTTGTACGAAGCGACTTCGGCGGGCTTGCCGAAAATCTTTTCGTGCAAGCGGTCGTAAACCGCTGCCGTGCCGATAAAAATGAGGCGGCCGGTCATCAACACGTCCCCAATCAGGAAAATCCAGGTAATCAGGACAATTCCGGCGTCGAAGAGCCAGAAACCCAAACGGTCCAACCGGGCGGCCCAGCGCTCGCCGCGCGGCAGAGGCGCCATCACATTCGCCTTCTGCATCCCAAGCAATTCGTACACGGGAGCAACCTCATAGCCGCGGGCACGGATGCCATCAATGATCATGGGCAGCGCGCGGACCGTTTCCGAGCGATCACCCCCACCATCGTGGAGCAAGACGATATTGCCGCAACGAAGATCTTCCACCCGGCAAGGCGGAAGGTGCGCCAAGACGTAAGAGGAGATTTCTTCGGCAGAATGCCGTCGCGGAGTATCGGACCAATCATTCGGATCGATCCGGTTGCCGACCGTGATGAAGCCCATGTCCTGCGGAATCTCGAGCGGCCGCACCTGGTCGGCTGTATCGGGCTCCTCGTCAATCGCATACGGAGGCCGCATCAAGGTAGCGCGGATTCCCATCAGACTCGCAAAGAGTCGCTCGGTGAGATTCAACTCCACTTTCATGTATGCGGTGGAGATATTGCTCACATCGGGATGCGTGAAGGTGTGGTTCCCAATCGTATTGCCTTCGCGGTAAATTCGCTTCGCGATGCCGGAAAACTTGTCGGTCTGGATCCCGATCAGGAAAAAAGTCGCAGTCGCGTTCTTGGCCTTGAGGACATCGAGAATCTTCGGAGTCCATTCCGGGTCAGGACCGTCGTCAAACGTGATCGCAACTTTGTTGGGGCTGTAGCCGTAACGCCCGACGCGGTATGGTTCCGGCAAGTTCTGGAACACCTCGTCGGTGATCATCTTGCTGCCGGCGTCGATAGTCAGATCGCGGGTTCCGTGCGCTGGCCTCTCTTCGATGCGCAGGATTTCGCCCTGGCCTTCCATGTCGACGTCGGCACCGGGCGGCACGTCCTTGAGTTTGTCGGTCGCTCCAGCATCGCCGGGGACATCCCACACACGCCACAATGACCGATCTTCGCTGCCGAGGCGCCACAGGGCGAACGTTTGAATGCCCACGTTCTGCGCCGCGCGCATCTGATTGAGCGCGGTCACACCGTCGACAAACCAGACATCGCGGCGCAGGTTTTTCTCGTCCAGATAACTGAAATGAGGATTCATCGCGTCGTCATCGAAATTGACATCCTCATCCGAATCGCGAGCCTCCAGCCATGC
Source organism: uncultured Acidobacteriota bacterium (assembly GCA_963787685.1). Classification (GTDB taxonomy): domain Bacteria; phylum Acidobacteriota; class Terriglobia; order Terriglobales; family Acidobacteriaceae; genus Sulfotelmatobacter. The sequence continues at coordinate 159,356 of CAWBED010000004.1, read as the reverse complement.
ATCCTGCACGCTGACGGTATGGTCATGTTCTCCGGGCGGCAACTTGCCGTTTTTCGGTTTCAGGACCCAGTCATAGCCGTAATTCGCGATCGCGCAGATCATCTTCTCGTTCGGGACGACATCGAGCGCGGTCTTCAGATTCTGCTCGAACCAGTCCTGAGACGCCACCGGACCCGACTCGGCTCCCGGATAGTGCTCGTCATAATTCATCAGCACAACGCCGTCGGCCGCTGCGGCAATCGACGCGTAGTCATATTCGGTGTTGTGCGCCTGCAGCGAAACGTAAAGCTTCATGCCGCGGCCATGCAGGTCTGCCGATAACTCCTGCAGCAAAGCGATATAACCTTTCTGCCCGCTCGCGGGGAACGATTCGAAATCGATCATCAAGCCGTGATAGTGTCCCGATGCCAGAAACTGAGCGGCTTGACGGCGGAAGAGTGCCCGGGCATCGGGATTGTTCAGGAAATCCGCGATCTCGGGCATAAAGTTCGACCCGTCGGAGTTATTGACCATCGGAAAGACTTCCATCCCGGGGTCTTCGGTCTTTAGAAATGGCATCACCCGGTCGTCCACGGGAAGGACGTTCGATCCCTGCACCACATCGAAATATTTGCCGGTCTGGTCATCCTCTCCCTGGATGCGGCCATCGGAGGTCAACACGTGGAGCCAGTCGGGATACAGAATGTCGATCTGGTGAGCGTAGGCTTTGAGCGACGAGAAGCTTGCCGCGTCCCAAGGAACGTAGAATGCGGCTCGTATGCCTTCCGACTGATTCAGCGTGACTTGCGACGCTGCCAGCTTGGACTTGCGGTGCGAGCGAGCCGCCGCTTTTTTCTGGCGGTCTCGCGCCTTGTCTCGTTCGCTCTCCTTCAAAGCCTTGAAATTGCGCCGCTGCGGGTAAAAGAGAAGTCCAGGCAGGGGCTCATCCCGCAGCGCGGTATACACGAAGAAAATGATCAGCGCGGAAACCAGGACTGCGGTTACGTCGAGCGTGCGCCGCAGGCGTTTCCAACGGGCGCGTCGGGGATCATAAAAGACTGGTTCAGCCATTGTTTAACGATGTTCATCGTATGCCGCGGGCGGCACACGGTCAATTCTCGGCGAGGCAGGGTGAGTGCGTCTCTGCCATTATACGATGCGCTTTCCCAACGCCGGGATTGCCGCAAACGCGTTATCATTCGCTGCGTGCGAGAACTGCTGCGGCCGGGTTTCAAAGCAAAGCCGGGATCAGACGGACCTGGTTTCAACGGATCTGGTTTCATCGGATCTCGTTCCCAAGGTTCGAGATTCAAGGATCCCGACTTCCAAAAACAGCAGGTGCGGTTCTTTGCCGTGGCCAGCTTGATCGCCATCGCGCTACGAGTGTGGCTGGTTTTCCGCTTCCCGGCCATCGTCGACGACTCCCGCCTGTACGCCGATATCGCCAAGAACTGGCTGCATCACGGCGTCTACGGCATCACGAATTCGGGCGTGCTTATGCCGACGCTGTCTCGCCTGCCCGGATACCCCGCCTTTCTCGCAGCAGTCTTCGCGATCTTTGGTGTCGACAATTTTCGCGCGGTGCTGCTGGTGCAGGTGCTATTCGACTTGGCGACCTGTTTTTTAATTGCTGACATTGCAAGGCGGTTATTCTCGGAGCGGGCAGCGAAGGCGGCATTTCTGCTGGCCGCGATTTGTCCGTTCCTGGCGAATTACGCGGCCGCAGCGCTCACCGAGACGCTGGAAATCTTCTTCACCGCTCTCGCTCTGAACCTGGTCCTACGCGGATTGGCAGCCGATGAAGCTGCCGAGCATTCGCTCCCGGCCTGGATCGGCTGCGGGCTAGCGATCGGCGGCAGCATTCTGCTCCGGCCCGACGGCGGCATCCTCCTCGCGGCAGTTGGCGGGTATCTGCTCTGGCTTCTCGTGCGAAACCTGCGATCGAGGCAGGCTTCGCGCCGACTGATTGTCGCCGGCCTGCTCGTCGCCGTGTGCGCGCTTGCCCCGCTCGTTCCCTGGACCATTCGCAACGTCCATACCTTGCATAAGTTGGAGCCGCTCGCGCCGCGCTATGCCAACGATACCGACGAGCCGATCATGGTCGGCTTCAATCGCTGGGTGAAGACGTGGATGGCAGATTACGTTTCCGTCGAAGAGATTTACTGGAACGTGCCCGGAGATGAAATTGATGTCGCGCGCCTACCACGGCGAGCATTCGATTCTCCTCAGCAGCGTGAACTCACCGCCGTCCTGTTCGCCGACTACAACGTCGGCCACAATATGTCGCCGGAACTTGATGCTCGCTTCGCCGCGCTAGCCGCCGAACGGATTCACGCCGCGCCGCTTCGATACTACCTGCGACTTCCTATACTGCGCATCGCTGACATGTGGCTGCGTCCGCGTTCGGAGCTTTTTCCGTCAGATCCGCGATGGTGGGAGTTCAACGACGACCGCCGCTGGCTCGCCCTCAGCCTTGGGTTTGGTCTCATTAACCTGATTTACATCTCGCTGGGCGCCGCGGGCCTGATCCGCAGCCGCGAATTTTTTGGCATTGGCCTATTCGTTTTGTTTCTGGTGCTGCGCTCGGGCTTCTTGGGTACCCTCGAAAATCCGGAGCCTCGGTACACCCTCGAATGCTATCCGGGGGTCATAATTCTTGCCTCCGCGCTGTTTTCCCGGAATGAATAAATTTCCACCCTCGTGGATGGCTCTCCGGGCCAGCCCTATTGAAACGTTTCACATCACTCAGGGCGGCACAATTTCTTCTTGAATTCCGTCATCGGGACGCGGCACAATTCTGCCCCATCAGGCGCCCCAGGGTCTCGATTCTTGCAGTTCTTTCCTGGGCCGAAAACAAATTCAGGCTGCTACGCGGAGAAGGAGTTTCCCCATGCGTTGCGTGAAGACTGTGTTGCTTCTGGTCGTGTCTCTTCTGGCCATTTTCGGTGTGGCATGGTCGCAGGTCGCTACAACCTCCGTGAAAGGCACGGTTTACGACGCAAAAGGTGCAGTCGTCGCCCAGGCCGCGGTCACTCTGGAAAATCGTCAAGTAGGTTTTACCCACACCACGAACACGAATGGCCAAGGCGAGTATGAGTTCATTCAGATTCCGCCCGGAACGTATACCGTGACGGTGACGGCGTCCGGCTTCAGCACGACCAAGGTCACGAATCTCCAGCTCCTAGTGAATACACCCGCAACCCAGAATCTGACGCTGACCGTCGCTGCAGCCGCAACAGTTGTCGAAGTTCAGGGACAAGCTGAGCTGGTGAATACTCAGGATGCTTCGATTGGAAACGCCTTCGACTCCAAGCAGATTCTTAACTTGCCTCTGGAAGGCCGTGATCCGGTTGGAATTCTGAGCTTGCAGCCCGGGGTTGCCTTCGTCGGCGACAGCAGGAATGTGGATCAGTCCATGGACAGCCGCGGCGGATCCGTGAATGGAGCGCGCAGCGACCAGACGAACATCACGCTCGATGGCGTCGACAACAACGATCAGAACAAGGGGTTGGCCTTCCAGGGAGCCTTGCGCTCGACACTGGATTCTCTCGAGGAGTTCCGCGTAGCGACAAGCAACTCCAATGCGGATTCGGGCCGGTCCTCCGGCGCTCAGGTGTCATTGGTGACGAAGAGCGGCACCAACAGTTTCCACGGCTCCGTATACGAGTACAACCGCTCCAACGTCGGGGAGGCCAACGACTGGTTCAACGAACAGGCGCAAGTTCTTAACGGCTTGCCCAACAAGCCGGGTCAATTGATTCGTAACACTTTCGGAGTGTCGTTCGGCGGACCCATTATCAGGAACAAACTATTTTTCTTCGCCACCTACGAGGGACAACGGACCAAGGAAAACCTGCAGGTTACGCGCACCGTTCCTAGCATGCTGCTCAGGGCAGGAACGATCCAATATGTGGACGCAACCGGCACGTTGGACCAACTCGGGCCAGCGGACATCGCTTCGATGGATCCCAACTGCAGCGGCCTGGGCACTTGCCCTCTCGGACCCGGAGTTAACCCCGCCATTCAGGCGGTCCTCAATACTTACCCGGCCCCGAACACCACGGCCGCCGGCGACGGACTGAACTTCGTGGGATACACATTTCCTGCGGCGGTTCCTTCCAAGCTGGACACTTACATCGCCAAGTTCGATGCCAACATCACTTCGCGTCAGACACTCTACGTTCGCGGAAACCTGCAGAATGATCATTTCGTAAACTCCGACCCGACCAGCGCGCCCCAGTTTCCCAACCAGCCCGCAAATATCACCAACGAAAACAACGTGAAGGGAATTGGGGTCGGCCACGTTTGGACCATCACCGATAACGTCATCAACAATTTCCGATACGGTTACACTCGTCCGAACCTGATCGGATCAGGTCTGCAGAATCAGCATTTCATCACTCTCCGCGGGTTGGACCAACCTGTCGGTGAAAGCAGCACCGATCTGGTGAACTCACCTGTCCACAACTTTGTCGATGACCTGAGTTGGAGAAAGGGCAATCACACTCTGGAGTTTGGTGGGAACTGGCGGCTGATCAATGACATTCGTTCCGCCAACGACATCTCTTACCTCGGAGCGGAAACCAATCCGTCATGGCTGACTTTCTCTGGTTTTGCGAACACGGGACAAAGCTTGGATCCAGCGGCGTTCGGATTTCCGGCAGTCGTGAATGGACAGGCCTACGACCTGGCGATGGCTACCCTAGCCGGGATCGTTTCAGAAGGCTTTTCCAACTACAACCGGACGAAAACAGGTTCAGTCTTGTCCGAGGGTACGCCCGCGCAACGCCACTTTAGGTCGAATGAATTCGAAACCTACGCTCAGGATGCATGGCGCGTACGCCCCAACTTCACGCTAACATTTGGAGCGCGATATACGCTGCTGCAGCCTCCCTACGAAACCACGGGCCTGCAAGTGGGGCCGACAACCAGCATCAACAACTTTTTCAATCAGAGAGCCAGCGCAATGCTGCAGGGCCAGACGTACGCCCCATTGCTGCAGTTTGGACTCATTGGCAAGGCCAACGGGGGTCAACCCTACTGGGCTTGGGACTATAAGAATGTCGCACCTCGCCTGGCGTTTGCCTGGTCGCCCAGTGGAAATGGAAGTGGTCTATTGAGCCGTATTCTCGGTGGCGCCGGTAAGACCTCGATTCGTGGCGGATTCGGGATGTACTACGATCACTTCGGCGAAGGCATCGTGAACTCCTTCGACAAGAACGGCTCGTTCGGATTAACGACACAGATTTCAAATCCCGCTAGCATTCTTACTCCCGATACGGCGCCGCGCTTCTCGGGATACAACAACATCCCGTCGGCCGTGATCATTCCTGCTCCGTCAGGGGCGTTCCCACTGACGCCTCCCTCGACACTGAGCGGAGGAGGATATGAAATCACATGGGGCATGGATAACAAGATCCATACCCCCTATTCCGAAGTCTTCGATTTCTCGTTAACGCGAGAACTGCGTTCAGGTTTCGTAGTGGAAGCCTCGTATATCGGCCGCCTGTCTCATCACCTCCTGCAGGAGGAAGATATGGCGATGCCGCTGAACATTGTTGATCCCGCTTCCAAGACAAGCTATTTCCAGGCGGCAACGATGCTGTCTCAGGCATACAACGCAGGCACGAACATCAACAACCTCGCTCCCATTCCTTATTGGGAGAACCTGTTCCCCGGCGCGGCAGGCATGCTGGGATTCGGGCCGCCGGGAAGTTCTTCCAATCTTGGTTGCGCCCCCGGCGACAGTTCCAGCGCGACGAACTACACCGCGACACAAGCCGTCTACGACATGTGGAGCTGCTACGTCGGAAATGAAACCTCAGCTCTGTTCAACCTCGACGTTCCGGATATCTGTCTGCCTTCTTGCTCGGCCCTCGGCCCGAACGCGTATTTCGATCCGCAGTACTCGTCGTTGTACGCATGGCGCAGCATCGGAAACGCCGCCTATAACGGCCTCCAGTTGACGATGCGGCATAAAGGCAAGGGGCTCGACTTCGATTTGAACTATGTGTATTCGAAATCGATCGACGTCGGTTCCAACGCTGAGCGTATCAACGAATTTGAAGGCGGCGGCTTCGCCAGTCAGGTCATCAATTCCTGGTCTCCCGCTCAGTTGAGAGCTCCATCCGACTACGACACCACGCATCAGCTCAATGCGAACTGGGTATATGAGTTACCTTTCGGCAAGGGCAAGTATTGGGGATCGGGAATGCACGGCGTCACCCAGGCTGTCTTTGGCGGATGGACGCTCACCGGCATTTATCGTTGGACGAGCGGCTATCCCTTCACGGTTGAGCCCGGACTTGGCTTCTGGGCCACCAACTGGCAGCTGACTTCTGCGGACGTTCTGGTTGGTCCCGCGCCCAAGACCGGCGTGTTCAGGGATCCCAGCGGGAATCCCAACGTCTTCAAAGGCGATCCGAACCAGATTGGCACGTTGTTCCGCCACTCTTATCCCGGAGAGTCCGGACAGCGCAACAATCTGCGTGGTCCCGGATACTTCGGCATCGACTCCGGCCTCGCAAAAGTATGGAATGTGACGGAGCGCCAAGCCGTCCGCTTTAGTTGGGAAGTATTCAACTCTACCAATACCCCTCGATTCGACGTTGGCAGTATGCAGAACATCGGAAACAACAGTGTGGCCAGCGGCTCGACGTTCGGCGAGTACACAAAGACGATGACACTGCCGCGCGTCATGCAGTTCGCGCTCCGCTACTCGTTCTAAGCTGGCCGAGTCGGGCGATTGATTTTCCGGGGACGGATTTTCCGTCCCCGTTTTTCTTTGGGTGGCATGCAGCAAGCACGGATCGGTCGTGAATTGGGCGGCAGACCTTCAGACTTCTTGCTAATTCACGGAAATCCATGACTCTCAGTCACTTCCGTGAACTTTCAGCTTGATCATTCAAACACCGAAGTTGCACAATAGCGCCCCAACAAGCTTCTCCCAGGGTCTCAGTCGCTCTACCTCCTGGGCAAAACGTAATCGGAATTCGGGACGCCCGTTTGGGCGAAGGGAGTTTCCTATGCGTTCTCGCTCACTGTACCTGGCGACTCTGATCGCCCTCTTCCTCGCTGTAGCCACTTTCGGCCACGCCCAATCCGCAACGACCTCGGTACGCGGCACCGTTACCGATGCCAAAGGTGCGCTCGTAGCCGGCGCCGCCGTGACGCTTGAGAACAAGGAAACGGGCTTCTCCCGAACCGTAAAGACAGATGATCAGGGGATCTATCAGTTCCTGGAAGTGCCGCCGTCGACCTATGTCATTACCGTGTCGGCGGCAGGATTCTCCACGACGAAACGCGAGAACGTCGTGCTACAGGTCAGCAGTCCTGCGACTGTTAACGTGGCTCTCAAGGTACAAGGCGGCTCCGTCATTGTTGACGTGACGGGAGAAGCGCCGATGGTCAATACTCAGGACGCAACGCTGGGCAACAATTTCAATGCTCGCCAATTGACCGATCTACCCTCCGAAGGCCGCGATCCAGCGGCCATTCTCAGCCTTCAGCCCGGCGTCACGTATATCGGCAATACCACGAACGATCAGCAGATGTCGGACAGCCGCGGCGGAGCAGTGAACGGAGCCCGCAGCGATCAAACCAACATTACGCTCGACGGTTTGGACGATAACGACCAACTCGAGGGATTTGCCTTCGAGGGCGCGATGCGCACCATCCTCGACTCACTCCAAGAGTTTCGAGTCACCACCGGCAACTATGACGCTGGCTCCGGACGCTCCTCGGGCGCTCAGGTCAACATGGTCACGAAGAGCGGCACCAACGCGTTCCATGGAGCGGTGTACGAATACTATCGGCCCAACTTCACAGTCGCCAACGACTGGTTCAACAAGCAGTCAGAACTTGCGAACAATCAGCCCAACGTGCCCGGTTTTATTCTCCGCAATACTTTCGGTGTCAATGTCGGTGGCCCCATTAAGAAAGATCGGGCGTTCTTTTTCATCGCCTATGAGGGCCAACGCACCGCAGACACAACGCAACAGACGCGAACCGTGCCTACGCAAAGCCTTCGCGAAGGATTCTTGAAATATCTCTGCGACCCGGGCAGTGATCCCAATTGCACCACTACGAATGGGAACGTCAACGTCGTCAGCGGTGGTTCAGCCTTCCCGGGATTTGACGTTGCCACTCTTACTCCAGACCAAGTTGCATCTCTGGATCAAGGTTGCTCCGCGAACGGCACTTGCCCGCCGACACCGGGTAACGCCGCCGGCCCCGGTGCGAATGGCCTGATTACCAATATCAACGGCACGGGCAATCCCACTGCGCTGTTCACAAAATATCCTCTGCCGAACTCAAGCAGCGAAGGTGACCTGCTCAATACGGCCGGATACACCTTCCCCGGAGCCGACCCCGTCAAGCACGACACTTATCTCTTTAAACTCGACTACAAAATCAACGCCAGCGGTACTCACTCGCTGTTCGCGCGTGCCAATCTCCAGAACGATCACGAGAAGCAGCCTCCACAATTCCCAGGCCAGCCTCCCTTTGATTTCCTCACCAACAACAGCAAGGGAATTGCGGTCGGATACACCGCGTTGCTCGGGAATAACTTCATCAACAATTTCCGCTACGCCTTCATCCGTCAGGGAGTTGGAACCGGCGGCCTCAACACGCAGGATTTCGTGAACTTCCGCGGTCTCGACGATACTCAAGCTCTCGCCAGCCAGACCATCCTGACCAATGTTCCGGTGCACAATTTTGTCGACGACATCTCCTGGACAAAAGGTACACACACCCTTCAATTCGGCACCAACTGGCGCTTCATCCACAACAACCGGCTGTCGAATGCCGATAACATTTCCACTGCCCAGACGAATCTTTATTGGCTCAACCCATCGTTCATTGCGAACGAGAATGTCAGTCTTGACCCTACCGTCGATCCGACTGGCACATTTCCGCTCGTGGATAGTTCCTTCGGTACCTCTTACAGCTTCGCCGCCATGGACGTTGCCGGAATCCTGAGTGAAACCTTCACTGAGGCGAACCAGAACAAACTGGGGCAACAGATTGCCAATGGGACGTTGGTTCCACGCCACTTCAAGAACTTTGAGGGCGAGATGTACCTGCAGGACAAGTGGAGTGTGACACCCAGTCTGGTTGTGACTTACGGAGTGCGCTATTCGCTGCTGCAGCCTCCATTTGAGAGGACGGGCAATCAGGTTGCGCCTACCGTCGATATGGATCAGTGGTTCAGGAGTCGCGGACGGGACGCCTTGGCAGGCAGCGTTGTCCAGCCCGATCTCACTTTCGATCTTTCAGGAAAAGCGAATGGCGGCAAGCCGTATTGGGCTTGGGACTACAAGAACCTGGCTCCTCGCCTTGCGGTTGCCTATTCTCCCCACGCTGCCAGCGGATTCTGGCACACAATATTCGGCGACACCGGGAAGAGTTCCATTCGCGCCGGATACGGCATCTACTTCGATCACTTCGGCGAAGGCGTGGTCAACACCTTCGACCGAAACGGCTCTTGGGGACTGACTTCGACCTTCAGCAATCCCGCTGGCGTCTCCACGGTGGACGACTCGCCTCGATTCACCGGCCTTCTTGGTCTGAATAATTTGCCGGCGGGCGAAATCGCGCCTTCTCCCAGCGGTTTTCCGTACACGCCTCCCGGCAATCCCAACACTTATGGCTTGGCGATCGCATGGGGCATCGACGATCACCTCAAGACGCCGTATTCGGAAGTGATCGATTTTTCGCTCACCCGAGAATTCGCACACGGCTTTGTGCTGGAAACGACGTACACCGGCCGTTTCGCACATCGCCTCTTGCAGGAAGTCGACCTGGCTCAACCTCTCGATCTGGTTGACCCCAAGAGTGGAATGGATTATTTCCACGCGGCGCAGCTGTTCTCAAAAGCGGCCGCGGCTGGAGTACCCGAGAGCGATCCCAGCGTTACTAATATTCCTTACTGGCAAAACCTGTTTCCGCAGGCCGCCGGCCCCCAGGGGGTCTCTGGCTGCACTGCCGGAGCTCCGGCTTCGCCCACTGCTACTCAAAATATGTACGACCTCTATCAGTGCTACGCCGGCAACGAAACTACCGCGCAGGAAATTGCGGACGTGTTCTGCTTCCCGGCATGCGCCGGCACCGCCACGGGCTTAAACCAATATGGCTATGGCCCAGGAACGGCCTACCAGTATTATCAGGACCAATTCTCTTCGCTGTATGCGTGGCAAACTCGCAGCGCCAGCAATTACAACGCGCTCCAGGTTACGCTGCGTCACGCCATGAGCGCTGGGCTGCAATTCGACCTGAACTATGTGTATTCCAAATCGATCGACGTCAGCTCCAACGCCGAGCGTGTGAACGGATTCGAAGCGGCAGGCGGCGTGGCCTACAACAATCAGGCCATCAATGCCTGGTCTCCGGATTTGTGGCGCGCTCCTTCCGACTTCGATACCACTCACCAGATCAACTACAACATGATTTGGGATATTCCCTACGGCAAAGGACGCCGTTGGAACTCGTCGAATCGTTTCGTGGACTCGGTCTTTGGCGGTTGGGGATTGAGCGGTCTAGGCCGCTGGACCAGTGGTTTCCCATTCACCGTTTCGGCCGGTGCCGGATGGGCTACTAACTTCGAACTGGAAGGCTCGTCCTTCCTGATTGGGCCGAAGCCGAAGACCGGTGTGTTTATCGATTCCAATGGCAATCCCAACGTCTTCAAGAACGCACAAAGCATCCAGTGCGAATGTCCCTACGCTCCGACTGGAACGGGTCCGGTCTTGTTCCGCGATACCTATCCTGGGGAAGCTGGTCAGCGAAATATTTTCCGCGGTCCCGGGTTCTTCGACATCGATGGAGGCCTTAGCAAGACTTGGGCGTTCAACGAAGCTCGCATGCTCAGATTTTCGTGGGAAGTATTCAACGTGACGAACTCGGTGCGATTTGATGCCGCAAACGCCGTCGACAACGAAGACCTGGTTGACATCACGGGCTTCGGAAAATACCAGAGAACGCTAACCACGCCCCGCGTGATGCAGTTCTCTCTGCGCTTCGCGTTCTAAAGGCGGTCGTAGCGTTGGCGACTTGGCGGCTCTCGCGTGCGAACCGCTCGCGCAGAAAGCAGTTCGTGCTCCCAAGGACGCACGAGGGCCGCAGTTCCGTGCATAACTTAAAGATGTCTTTGATTTACGCCAGTGGCGAGTCGCTCATGCGGAACCGCGTCCGCACGTGCTCTGAGATCAGCTCGATCGCCGTGCGATTTTTCACGGGATCTTCTTGCGCCAGATATTTCATAGCCTCGACCAGCAGCCGTTGTCCATCAACGTAGCGAGGATCGGACGTGCGTTCCCGGCGCTTATTTCCCAGCTTAGGAGGGACTGTAATCGTGAAAACCTTGGCCATGAATGAACCCAACTGAGGTGCGGTCAGTATATCGTTCGATGTGCAAATTTCAGCATCTTTCTTGCCCTTTGTATTCAATGACTTAACCGCGAGGTGAAATCGTCTGCGTTTTGCTCGTGGTCTTTAGCTTGAACACGTCATCCGGAATCTTCTTCCCGTTCACCTGCACATCGAAGTACTTGGCGAGCCGGTAATCGCCTTGCGGCTGAAAAAATTGCTGCTGGATCGAAATCCCCTTATCGAGGTCGATCCAAAGAAATATCTCACTGTAGGTATTCCGCACTTTTTCCGACTTCGGAACGAGATGCAACTTGGCCGTCGCCGCTCCGTTAATCGTTTCCGGCCCGACGTAGGTGACGTCGAAAGCTTTCTGCAAATCTTGTCCGCTGCCTCCAAAGCCGAGCACGAGGTAGCTCTCGAATTCCGACCGGTTCTTGCCCAGATCGAACTCCGTTACCTGATCGACTTTTGGCTGGTACATGCGAATCTTCCCATCGCTGAATAGCACAAATTTCGGTTCGGGTTTCAGCGCGGACACGCTCGTGCCGGCCTTCTTGACCTCCGCCATCATCTCGATGTCTTTGGCCCCTTTGCGATAGAAGATGGTTCCCGTTTGGAAGTCGTCGACTTCGTCAATGACTTTTTCGTACGTGTCCCACTCGAACTCGGCTTGTGTCGTATGAAAGCTTGCGGACACTGCGTCCATTTTTTTCAGAACTGCATCGAGACTGTCCGAGTTTTTTCCTTGAGGCGATTCCGCGACACGAAAGAAGCTGCAATCAAAAGCAGCCTGCGCAGTACGTGAACTCGCTGTCGTTCCGGTCGGTAACACACCGGAGAAGCTGCACAACATGACAGGAAGCATGAGCGAGAAGATTTTCATTCCGAAGTCCAATCGAGGCCGAGTGAAGTGTCTTTCTATTCCCGCTTCGCCACGACTTTGTAGCTCTGTACCTTCCCATGACTGTCGGAAACCGCGTCGTAGCTCACGATGGAAATCGCGCCAGAAATCGGCTCGATAATCCGCAGCAACTGATCCTGCACTGGCCCATCGTTCGGCGACACCGCACTGGCCGCAATCTGGTAGAACAGGTGGCCCTCCGCATCACTGGTGACCACTACTTCAGTCGGATGCGGATTGCGGGAGATGGGTTTGTCATTGAAGTTGATCACGCGCGGCGAAAACAGCACGAAGATCAGGATCAGCGTGACCATGATGTCGTAATGGAGAGTGCCCCGCTCGTGCTGCCACAGAATATAGCTGCGGATTGTTCGCCAGATGGCGTTCATTGGCAGGGGCGCGCTGGGCGCGACGGTCGTGATTTCTGCTCTTTGCAAGTCTATTGAGCTCTCAGTCTCTTGGCAATGTTGGCGCAGCCAGTGGGGCTCGCGAGACCCCGAGCAGAAGCAAATCGAGCCGCGTTCGCTCGTAGCTCATGGCTCATAGCTTTCTTTTCGTAATCCGCTCTGCTCCGATGTACGGCCGCAGCGCTTCCGGAATCAACACGCTGCCGTCCGCCTGCTGGTAATTCTCCACAATCGCAACCCACGTTCGGCCCACAGCCAATCCGCTGCCATTCAGCGTGTGCAAGAACTCCGTCTTGTTCTTGCCTTCCGGACGATAGCGGATGTTCGCCCGCCGCGCCTGGTACGACTCGAAATTCGAACACGAAGAAATCTCGCGGAACAGTTGCTGTCCCGGCAGCCAAACTTCGATGTCATAGGTCTTGGCCGATGATGAGGACATATCGCCGGTGCAGAGCGCCATCACGCGGTAATGTAGCCCAAGACGCTGCAACACTTCTTCGGCGTTCCGCGTAAGTTTCTCGTGCTCTTCGTAGGAATGCTCCGGGTGGGCGAACTTCACCAATTCCACCTTTTGAAACTGATGCTGGCGGATGATGCCGCGCACATCTTTCCCGTACGATCCTGCCTCGCTGCGAAAGCACGGTGAATATGCGGTAAGCGAGATGGGAAGCCGCGCCTGATCGAGAACTTCGTCCCGGTACAGATTGGTGACCGGGACTTCAGCCGTTGAAATCAGCCACAGGTTCTTGTCGCCGTGCGGAACGCGAAAAAGATCTTCGGCGAATTTCGGAAGCTGACCCGTCCCGTACATCGATTCGGAATTCACCAGATACGGCGGCAACACTTCTGTATAGCCATGCTCGCGAGTATGCAGATCGAGCATGAAATTGGCGAGCCCTCGCTCCAGTTTGGCTCCCAGATCCCAATACACGGCGAATCGCGCGCCCGTCAGCTTCACTGCGCGTTCCAGATCCAGGATTCCCAGCTCAGCGCCAAGATCCCAATGCGGCTTTGGAGTGAAATCAAATTTCGGGGGCGCGCCCCACCGCCGCACTTCCACATTATCGTCGGCGCTGTGTCCGACTGGCACACTCGCGTGCGGCAGGTTGGGAATTCCGGCAAGAATGTCGCGTAGCCGCGCGTCAAGATCCCCGGCAGTTTTTTCCAGTTCGGAGATTTTCTCGCGCAGTTCTTTCGTCTGGGCCATCGCCGCTGTGGCGTCCTGGCCGCTCTTCTTCAATTTCGCAATTTCTTCCGAAGCCTTATTTCGCTGAGCTTTGCTGGTCTCAGCTTCGGTGATAGCCTGTCGTCTCTGGGTATCGACTTCGCGGAAGTCTCTGAGAACGGCAGCCGGATCCATGCCGCGCTGGCGCAGTTTCTCCTCTACCAACGGCAGGTTTTCACGAACAAAATTCAGATCAAGCATGGGAACCTAATACTGTATCGGAAAACCGCCGGAAAATGAACGCTGGACACCCCTTGGTGATACTGCGAGCCCTCCGTGGGGAGTGATTTTGTCTTTCGTGTTTTCGAGTGTCAGGTGGGTGCCGCAAGACTATGATGGAGCTAACAGAGGTGTCCTATGGCTGCGAACCGTCATCCCGGCATCACCATGCACAAGCTTTCTTTTGGCGGAGGATTTGTAGGACTACTCTTCGCCGCCGGCAGCGCCCTCATCTTTGTTTTGGGATTCCCCACTCTCTGGTATTTCGTGGCCTTTGCCTTTGCCCTGGGAATCGGAATCGCAGTTCTTTTGAAGCTCGCCAGCCGCTGGCGATCCGAGCGCAACAAACCTCTCTCGATCGTGATCACTTCACAAAACGCCGAGCCAACGCCCAACCCTCAGCATACTCGGCGAGGTCAGCTCCGCCGCCAACTAACTCCGACGACTGCGTAGATCGGTCGCTGGCGACTCGGCTTTGGTTTATTCCATACGCCTGTGTAAACTACGTTCGCGATGAGATCGTCCCCCAGGGCAGCCGGCTTTCGCCTCGTCTTTTTCTCCATCCTGTCGTGCTTCGCCGCCTGTCTGGTTCTCGCGACATCGAGTGCCGCGTCGGCCTATAACGCCCATCCCAAATTGGTGGTTGTAATCGTCATTGATCAGTTCCGCGGCGACTACCTGGAGCGTTACCGCGACCAGTTCGGCGACTCCGGCTTTCGTCTCTTCCTCGATCACGGAGCCTATTTTTCCAACTGCAATTACAACTACGCTAATACGCGCACGGCCCCTGGACACGCTACACTCTTCACCGGCGCCTACAGCAACGGCCACGGCATCGTCGCCAACGAATGGTGGGATCAAAAGAAGAAAAAAATGGTCAGTTCGGTGGAGGACGACGCCACCAAGCTCGTCGGTGTCGCGGATTCACAGCCGGGCGCATCGCCGCACAACCTCATGGCCGACACTGTTGGCGACGAACTCAAATTAGCGACTCAGGGCAAAGCCCGTGTCTTCGGCATCTCGCTTAAGGATCGCGCTGCCATTCTGCCCGGGGGCTTCGCGGCAGACGCAGCCTATTGGATCGATCCCAAGTCAGGAGCGTTCGTCACCTCTACGTACTACCGACCCGACCTCCCGAAGTGGGCGCAGGATTTCAACGCAAGCCGTCCGCAGAAGTATTGGGATCGCGAATGGAAAGACTCGCAGGGTGCGGTCCTGCGCTCGACCGCGCACCGCAAAAGTAAAGACGGTTCCGATGCCGGCTTCTACGAGGTGATCGGTTCAACCCCGTTCGCCAACGAATATGAGTTCGCTTTCGCAAGAGAATTGATGGTCTACGAAAACGTTGGCCGGGGACCCGCGACCGACTTCCTTTCCATCAGCCTCTCGGCCAACGACATTCTCGGCCATCAGGTCGGCCCGGATTCTCCCGAAATGCAACAAATGGCCCTCGATCTCGATCACGAACTTGCGGACTTCTTCAGTTTTCTGGGACACGAGATCGGCCTTGCCAACGTTTGGATCGCCCTCTCCGCCGACCATGGTGTCGCGTCTCTTCCCGACGCGGTGAAAAAACTTCGCATCCCCGCTGCCAATCTCGGAAATGCGAAGCTGCAAGATCAGATCAACAGCACTTTAACCTCGAAGCTATCTCCTGGCCGCACGGCAACCTATGTGAAGCTGGATTATCCCGTCGCCTGGCTCGATCAAGATGCCTTCGCTGCTGCTCACTTGACCGAGCATGATGCCGAGGCAGCGGCTGGCGAGGCCATGAAGCAAGTCGGATTGCGCGACTACTTCACCAAGTCAGAGCTGGCTGAAGGATCGGTGCCCGACACCGACCTCGGCCGAAAATATCTCAACAGCTATTCTCCGGAAGGCAGTTGGTTCGTGATGGGCGTGCCTGACATCTATTCTGTGGGATCGGCCAAAGGCACTGATCACGCCTCGCCCTACAATTACGATACGCACGTGCCGCTGGCCTTCTATGGCTTGCCATTTCAGCCCGGAACCTATCGCGGAAAAAGCGAACCGGTCGACATGGCTGCTACGCTCGCATCCCTGTTAGGGATCAACGCTCCAACTCACTCTGTTGGGCGCGTGCTCACCGAAGCAATCGCGCCTCCGCACCGCGGATCGGGCGCGGGAGAAGGCCAGCCATGAGCACACCCGATCTCGCTGTAAATGTCGCCGGCATTCCCCTCAAAAATCCGGTGATCGCTGCCAGCGGTACATTCGGCTACGGCGTCGAATTTGAAGACATCGTCCATCTCGCCAAGCTGGGCGGCTTTGTGGTCAAGGGACTCTCCCGGGAGCCGATGATCGGCAATCCTCCGCCTCGTCTCTGGGAAACCGCTGCCGGTATGCTGAACGCCATCGGCCTGCAAAACATCGGCGCGCCTGCGTTCCTGCAGGAGAAATTGCCGCACCTGCGCGACATCAAGAACATCGTCGTGATCGCGAATGTGTTCGGCTACACCCGCGAAGATTATGAGCACACCGTAGAGATCCTCAACGACGGCGAAGGCATCGCTGCCTACGAATTGAACGTCTCGTGTCCCAATACAACGCATGGAGGCTTGCAGTTCGGCAGCGATCCCCGCTCTCTCGACGAAGTGGTCACCACGGTCAAGCGCGTGGCCCAGCGTCCCCTTATTGTGAAGCTCTCGCCCAACGTCACCAGCATTGCGCAGATGGCCTACGTAGCCCAGGAGGCCGGCGCCGATGCGCTCTCTCTGATCAACACCTTTACGGCGATGGCAATCGATCCCGAAACTCGCAAGCCGCGCATCGCCAACGTCACTGCCGGGCTCTCCGGTCCGGCGATCAAGCCTATCGCCGTCCGCATGGTTTACGACGCCTCTCACGCCGTTAAGATTCCGGTCATCGGCATGGGAGGAATTTCAACCGCCGCCGACGTAATCGAATTCATGCTGGCGGGCGCGACCGCCGTCCAGATCGGCACTGCCAGCTACTGGGATCCCTGTGCCACCGAGAAGATTGTGGACACCCTGCAGGATTGGTGCCACGACCACCACGTCGAGCGCCTCGCCGACTTCATCGGCGGCATGCAACTGGAATAACTGAGCCGCAGAGACCCGGTAGACGCTCTTACCGCCAAGCCCCCAGGATCGCTCCCATCACCACGTAACACACCAGTTGATAGCCCGTGTTGATCATGTAGAGTTTGTTGCGCTGGTGGCTGAACAATGCGTTGGTGAACTGAACGGTCGTCACGAATCCCAGCCACACCACCAAGCCAATCTTCAATCCATCGATGGCCGTGACGAATCCCGCGACCGCAATCAGTTTTCCCAGCACAAATGCCGCGAGTACGCTGGCGATCAGCGACATCGCATACGATGGTCCAGCACTCTTCTGCATCTCGGCGATCTTGGCCTTGTCGTTCGGATCGTACCCCATCAGCTTCATCCACGAATTGGCAAACAGCACTGGCGAATACCACACAAAACCCACCACCATGGTGGCAAGCGCAGACACGAGCACAGCCCACAGATTCACGCCCAGAAAGTGCATGGCACGCTCCGTTGCATCAGATTTTGACTAAATGATTTAAAGCCCGGGTCTGCGAAGCCTGCAGAATGCTTTTATGAAAGGAATTGCTTAAGAATATGCCTCGGGAAGCGTTATCGGGGCAGACTGCTATCGGCCGTGAGTGTACCAGATCGACCCTGGAGCCTTGTAGTTTTGCCCTTCGCCCCAAACCGCGTGGGTCGCGCCTTCGCTGTCGATTGCGAGGCTGAAGAAGTCGCCAAAGGGAAAGCGGAAACCGTTCTGCAGAATGTAGTCGTAACCGCGGGCTGGACCCGACAGTTGCGTCTCCGGGCTCCAAGTTGCGCCACCGTTGGTAGAACTACGGTAGAACGTGTTCCAGAGTGGCCGCTCTGCGTGATCGGATTCGCTTGCCCGAGCATCCATCCAGGCTACGCGCACGTCACCCGATGCTCCGGCCACGATCGCTGGAAATGCCTGCTCGACGCCAAAAGGCGCCATCGAAACGGTCGCCCGTGACGACCACGACGCGCCGCCTGTAGTAGACGACGAGAAGTAGATCCTCTCCGGCCCACCGTTCGTTAACCCCGCATTCCACAGCGCATAAAGCGCCCCGGACGCATCCGATGCCAGCGCAATCTGCGCGCCCAGGAATCCCGTCTCGCAGCCTTGTGCCTCGCACTCCGGAGGCGCGCTCGACTGATCCAGCAGCTGCGTGCTCCATGTGCGTCCGCTGTCGGCCGAGCGGCTCACATACACGCTCACCGGCCGCGTGGACAACTCTGTCCGGGCATATTCGGTCCAGCCAAAATATACGTTTCCCGTGGGATCGACAGTCGCTCCGCCCGCCAGCGACCATCCGGGCTCGGTCTCGGAATTTACGCTCACCACGTTAAAAGTCTGTCCGGCATCATGCGAAGCCGCCACGAAAAACTTCTCTTCGTGGTTGAACCCGACATAAACATCGGCGCTACGCACCGCCAGCACCGGTTTGTCGGCGTCATCTTGGCCCCGTTCCGCCCATGAGAACGACCACGTTCGCCCGAAGTCCAGCGAACGCGCGACTACGATATCTCGCTTGCTGTTCTGCAGCCACGACGCGTACAACGTCTGGCGGTCCACGGGATCGACCACAATCTGCGGATCAAACTGCCCCGTCGGGAAGGGAAGCAGCGCTTTCGAAGGTTGCCAGGAAGCGCCATTGTCGTCGCTGATCAGGAGTGCGATCGTGGGCGCCGTGCATGTGCGGCAATCCGGCACAGCTCCGTATTGCGGATAGAGGATGTAAACGTGGCCATGCCCATCCGCGGCCATCGCCGGCTCCCACTGATCGCCAGTCTGGTAGCCAAGCCGCTGCTGCGGGGAAAATGCGGAAACCGCCAGCGCCGCCTGGGCCGTCAACATAGCCGCGAAGGCGACCAGTGCTATTTTGCGCACAGTTCTGCCGGTTGGTCGGAAGTGGCTGGTTGGAAAACTCAAGACAATGGTCCTGCTGAACCCTCACCGGACTTTATCGTGATTCCGGAGGTCAGTCAATTACCCGGCGGTGCGAGCCCATAAATTTACAACCCTGTCACTTTCCTCCCATTTCCCCATCTAAATAGAGGAAAATACGAAAACGCAGACCCGAAAAATGGGGTTCCCCTGTGAGCTCGGTGTCCCCTGTGGTAAAAGATTTTGGTTTGAAAGGGAGCAAAAATGGAAAAAGCCACGTTCGCAGCCGGATGTTTCTGGGGAGTGGAAGCCACCTTCCGGCAGATGCCGGGAGTCATTTCGACTCGAGTTGGCTACACCGGCGGTCAGACTGAAAACCCGACCTATAAAGACGTCTGTTCCGACGGTACCGGGCACGCCGAAGCCGTCGAAGTCGATTTCGATCCCGCGAAGGTCCGCTACGCCGACCTGCTGAAGGTCTTCTGGGAGAACCACGATCCCACCCAGGTCAACCGTCAGGGCCCGGACTGGGGCTCGCAGTATCGCTCCGCCATCTTCTTTCATTCGCCCGAGCAGAAGGCCGAAGCGCTGGCCTCAAAGGAATCCCTGGAAAAAGCTCACCGCTATTCCAAGCCGATCGCGACGCAGATCGTCCCGGCCGTAACCTTCTACCCGGCGGAGGATTATCACCAGCAATATCTGGAAAAGCGTGGCCTGGCCAGCTGCCACATCAAGTAGTAGGAGAAGTCTCGGGGCGTCGCGGCCGGAAGAAGAACATCAGCACAAATCCGCCCAAATAGTAGGGAGCGCTCTGCTGCACACTGCATCCCAGGAAACGCTCAACCAGCCCAAATAGAGCCAGGGCCTCGCACAGTGCGTAGGTTGCAAAGTAGCCGGTCTTCCAGTGATTCAGGCTGAGGCTGTCTTCCGGTTGCGTCGACAGACTCTCCGCGGCGCGGAAGACCAACGTGCGCCGCACTACGAAAATCACACCCACAATCGCCACGCCCAACGTCGTGAAAAGATAGCCGAGCGCAGGATCCAGCATCCGCTGTGCCGGGCGAATGAATTCTCCCAGCAGGGCATAAAGCAGAATGCTCCCCAGCATCGCCCACTGCACCGCCCGCAGCGTTCTTACAGCGTTAGCCATAGAAGCGACATTTTGCCGCTAATTCGGGGGAGGAATTACACGATCATTCTACGGCGGAATCACGTGGAATAAAACTGCCTTATCAGTCACCCGTCTGGTGCGCTTTCCCCTTTGCTGGCCGCATTCGCAGGAATATCTGAAACGAAACCGGATTATTTCCATACGCCGCATCCAAAACCGCCGGCTTCGAATAAATCGTCACATCCGCCCCAAGACCCAACTGCCACGCCTTATCGTGGATCAAATCTCGCACGCCGCCAAAGGTATACGCTCCAATCCTGTATGCGGGATGCACCGCGGCCTCGGGAAACAGCTCATCTTTATCGACCAGTTCCATCCGCGTGAACGCGTAATTGCGACGGCGAAAGTTCACCGTCGATTCCAGCAGGTAGCTGTTCAAGGTCGTATCCGTCGCGATCTTGTGAACTCGTCCCCAAATGAACGTCGTCGCCCAATTCCCCCAGCCCAGCGGCCGGTTGTACTCCACCGAAGCCGTTTGCCGCCACTGGCTTCCTGGCTCCAGCGCCTCAGGATGCTCCAGCCGTCCAACGCTGTACTGCGCCGCCCAGTTGCGCGTCGGCGCGATGCTGGCGCGGCCCGACCACGAATCCAGCGCGGCTGGTTGGATGCTCCACCGTTCCTCGTTCGGCTCGCGCCCGTTAAACGCGCAGGCTTCCAGCTTCAGCCAATCGATCACGAATCCCGTTGTAATCACTCCGAAGCTGGTATGGGTTGAGTCCTGCAAGTGATGGCTAAGTGGAGCAAGCGGCAACTCCGACGCTGAAGCCCGATGGATGTAAGTCACCGGGCCGATCGCCGGCTCAGCTGATGGCCCGCCGTAAAGTTCCCACGATATCTTGTCCGTGATCGGCAAAGTATAGAGCGCCGATAACTCCGCAAACACATTGTGTGGATGCTGATGATCCACCAATGGCTCGCCATGATACGTCTCGCCCGTTTGAAATAATTCTGGAAATCCCGGGTGCGGCGACGTCAGCGATTCTGCCGAAAACATCTGCCGAAACAGAATCGTCCCAGCGCCCAGCTTGTGCTGTTCCATTGTCATGCCCCAGTTCACCGACTCGGCTTTGCCTTCGCCGCGTGGGCCGCCCTGCTGGTTGTAGTCGATGAAGATCACCCCGTGCGCCATCAACATCCACCCGCCGCGCATCCACATCCATTCATTCCCCGTGACCGATGCCGGCTGCCACCCCGTTCCCGATCCTTCATGTGGCGAGGGCAACTGCAGCTTCGACGACGCGTGCATCTCCATCTGCATCCCAGCCATGGACGCGTCTTGTTCCTGCGCGCGCAGAAGCGGCGCTGTCATCAGGAACAGCAGGCAAACAAACTTGATTCTCACCGGAACTCCATAAGCGCGTTCTCAGCGCCGTCAACGTTTATCTAAATTGGATCGAAAGGCCCCAGCACGAAAGACGATGATGTCCACAACGGAAACATAAGCCGAGGTTTCCTTCGTGAACCTTCGTGTCCTTCGTGGTGAATGGTTTTCTAGATTCGCAGAGGAGCGCTGCCGGGAGGACTATCGGAAGGAAGAATCAATTGCGAGAAATCGCGAGAGGAAAGACTGATCAGAGATTGATTGCGGTTATCCAGTTCAACGAGACCTACCGCCATGATCGGGCGCAACGAAAATGCCGTCCCCGGAATCGCCCACTGATGTCCGCTCACGCAGCACTGATAACTCGGCGGCGCAGGGGAGGGATCGACGGGACCAGAATCATGACATCCAGCAGGATGATTCGCAGGCTGCGAAGGCATTGCCAGCAACTGCGCACTAGGAGTTGCCGCCGCAAATGCGGCAATCAGCAGAAACGCGACTAGCCGTGAGTCTCGCATCAGTGCCTAAGTCCCAGTGATTTTGATGCGGAGTTCTTCCGGCAGGCGTTGCCGGATTTCTTCGGGCAGTCGGTCATGTACCCGCCGCGCGCCCTGTTTGGCGGCGTCCAGCACAGTCACCGGAGCGGGTGTTGCCACGGCGACACCCAGCCAGATCAGCGCCGAAAGCGCGAATCCCGTAAGCGCCGCGATCTCCAGCCAGAACGCATGCCGCGGCCCCAGATAGCGGATCACGCCAAACGCCAGCAGAAACACTCCCGCGGAAATCGACGCCAGTGCGATCAGTCCTACATCAATGATTCGATGGATTTGCTGCCGGCCGCGGCAATATTCGCAGGCCGCAAAATGGTTTTCGTAGTCGCCGCACATCTCTGGTGCCAGGCCGGATATGTCATAGCGCCAGCCCGCCAGAATCTTGCCTACGATTGGATCAACACACTGCTGACTCATTGGGGGGTACGAAATCAGCCAAACCCGGGAGCCCAACCTACAACCGAATCGGCTCCAAAGCTTCGGTCTGGGACGCCAAAAGCACGCGATTCGTGAACAGCCCGCCTCGCGTGGAAAGCGCTTTTTCTGCCTCTCTCCGGGCTATTTCCGGATGGTTGTTCTGCTCAGAGAGATGCGCCAGCACGACGAACGTTGCATTATTATCATAGTCGTTACTGAAGAAATCCGCGAGGGCCAGGTTTGAAAGATGACCTACGCGGCTCATAACCCGCTGTTTTACCGACCATGGATACGGCCCCACCCGTAGCATTTCCACGTCGTGATTCGACTCCACAACCAACACATCGCAGCCGCGCAAATGGTCGCGCACGCTGAGCGGGATATATCCCAGATCGGTCGCGACTCCAACCTTGATGCCTTCAGCCCGAAACGTGAAGCCCACCGGATCCGCGGCATCATGCGGAATCGTGAATGGCCTCACCCCGATATCGCCCACCTGAAAGCTGTGCCCCGATTCGAAGCGCTCGAACTTTTCCAATTGTGGCTTCTCGCCATTCTGGTTGCGCATCGCCCGCGACCAAGCCTGGTGCGTCGCTCCGGTCATGAAGACCGGAATGCGCAGCTTCTTTGCCAGCACTGCTAATCCATAGACGTGATCAGAATGCTCGTGGGTAATCAGAATCGCGGACAACGAGTGCGGATCTTCACTCAGCGCCTTCATCCGCTTGAATGTCTCGCGGCACGAGATGCCCGCGTCTACCAGAATCTTTGTGCTGGCGCTCGACACTAACGCGCAATTGCCGCGGCTCCCCGAAGCCAGCATCGAGACACTTACACCCATGCTCGCAGCATACGCGGGAATCCTGTGGAATCGGGAGTAACTTTTCGGTTATCCGATACCAATGAGCGTCATACGGCGGACGGCTTCCGGTTCCGGGATTCCTCCTGCCGGAGCCGGAAGCCCGAGCCGCCTTTACTTCAACCCAACCCCGTAGTAGTAGGTGTAAGGCGCGTATCCCTGAATCGGCAGTCCGGTCTGAAAGCTGGAAAAGATCACCGCATTCCCCTGGAATGAAACAAACACATCCTGCTGGACTCCTCCCGTCGACATCCGAAACGTGAACATGCCATTGCAAGGATCGGACAGCGTGTTGGCCGTCCCGTCATACAGGTAAGAAGTGTCCGCCACGGCTGCGAGCGTACCGCTGGCAAGCATGCTGTTCGCGCTGTCGGTGATCGTCATGAGCCCGCTGGCGCTGATCGTTACCGTTCCTTTGCCTTCGCTCGGCGTGCCAGTCTCCACGTTCCCCTGGCCGGTCTGCGCGTTCGCCTTCTTGTAATAGATCGCCGTGTAGTTTCCTGCGTATGTTGGATTGAAGTTCTTCGATGCCGCTTTCGGCAGGCTGAGAATCGTCCCCGCCCCTGTGTCCACAACGAAGAATCCGCTCGGCGTCCCAAAGGCATAATCCGATGAGCCATCCGATTCGTTGATTGCAAAGAAGTCGCCGGAAGCGTCTTCCGTCACGCTCGAGGCCGCAAAGCTGCCGCCTTGAAACAGGCTCTGGCTGAAAGCTCCAAACGGCCAGTAGCCATCATGTTGCGCGTTGCCTTGCGTGTCGATCGAGATCGTGCCCATCTCCATGCCCCCAGCCGCGGTCCGAAACTGGAGATAGTTGAAGTCCTGGCCGGCAAACGTGTTAACCGACGCGGGTGCCCTTTCGATCGCCGTAATCAAGGCCGGAGTATCCTTGTTCGGCCCTGCATTCGCAGCTTCCACCATGAACACAAAGCCTGGCACTTCATAGCCGGATAACAGATTTCCCTCGGGATCGGTGATGGTATAAGTGCCGTCCGCATTCAGGGCGTACGGAACCGTTCCCGTTTCGCCATTGGTGTAGTTCTTGTAGGTAATCGTTTGGGCCGACGAGTCGATTGAGATTGTAAGGAAATCGCCCACCGACGCCGTCGCGTTGTACGAGCGCACAGCAGGTTGAGGTATCGTACTTACTCTCGACGCCGAATTACAGCCAACTAATAAGCATAGAAATGCCAGCACAGCCATTCGTGCAGTCCTCATCGCAGAAGACCTCCATGAGGAACATCGATCGGCGGCCTGCACCCCGGCTTTAGCGATTTCGTCGCGGCGTCGCTGACGAAGGTAATGGATGATGAACGGATGTTAATGCGATGGGCTCGGAAGCGGTGACTACTTCCCCTGTCTCAGATTCTCGATGACTGCCCGCATGACAGATCCGCCATACGCTCCGGCAATTCCGGGAAGAAATGCCAGAAATGATCCGTAGATCTGTGCCCGTGAAGACTTCACGGTAAGAAGAGAAAAGGCGGCCAACTCCGTCAGTGGGATGAACATTCCGACCAGCACCACCCAGCGCCAGGGCCACCGCGGCCGCAGCATGCCCAGCAGCATGCAAACGCACAGAACCAGCAGCGCGGTGAACAGCAAGTCGTTGATCGCAACATCCGCACACCCAACCCCAATGCCCAAAAGCGCCGCCAACACGTAAACCCAACCGTCTCTGGCGGGCCGAAACTCATGCATTGTCAATTCTCAATTTAGCCGTCTGACCCCTGATTTTCTGAACCCCTGACCCCTGACCCCTGACCCCTGGCGTCTGATCTCTGACCCCTGCCCCCTGACCTCAATACTTATAAAACCCTCTCCCGCTCTTCCGTCCCAGCCATCCGGCATCCACCATCTTGATCAGCAGCGGACACGGTCTGTACTTCGGATCGCCCAATCCACCCTGCAGCACGCGCATGATGTCCAAACAAACGTCGAGTCCAATAAAGTCCGCCAGCGTGAGCGGCCCCATCGGATGCGCCATCCCCAGCTTAAACACTTCATCCACCGCCTCGGCCGTCGCCACGCCCTCCATCACCGCATACATCGCTTCATTCAGCAGCGGCATCAGAACGCGGTTCGAAACGAATCCCGGAGCATCGTTCACCTCCACCGGTGTCTTCTCCAGCTTCACCGACAAATCCCGCACCGCCGTGAAGGTCTCCTGCGCCGTCGCCAGCCCGCGAATCACCTCCACTAGCTTCATCACCGGCACGGGATTGAAGAAATGCATCCCGATCACTTTCTCCGGACGCTTCGTGATTGCTGCCAGCTTCGTAATCGAGATCGACGACGTATTCGACGCCAGGATGATCTCCGGCCGCGTCACCCGGTCCAGGTCGCGAAAGATTTCCGTCTTGATCTCGAACTTCTCGGTCGCCGCCTCAATCACGAAATCGCATTCCGCCAGCTTCGCGCGATCGGTGACTCCCTGAATACGTCCGAGAGCCGAATCCCTGATCCGCGATTGTGATTTTGTTCTTCGCGACTTCCCGCTCCAGATTCTTTGTAATCGTCGTGATCGCGCGCTCCAGGAAGCGCTGCTCGACGTCGCACAAAACCACGCTGTATCCGCTCCGCGCGAACACGTGCGCGATCCCGTTGCCCATAGTCCCCGCGCCCACCACTCCCACGCGCTGAATGTCCATATCAATCCCCCTCAACAAACAATGAAAACGTTCGAGTCTACCACTGGACTGTTGTCAACAGCTGAAGCTTTACCCTGTGTCCCTCTGTGCCCCCTGTGGTGAAAGCCTTTTGTGCCAAACCTGTTCTACTCCAGACAGGCTCGCGGCCGCGCGGCGTACTGCAAGCCGTGTCCCGCAAGGCTGCGCTTCGCAGGACCCCATCCTGCCTCTCTTCCGCCTAGGCAAATATCCGTTAGGACTCGTATGTGCAATTGTGATCAGCTTCTGAAAGCCCCGAATGGAACAATGCAGATACTCGCAACCAAAGAATCATAGGTGTTTTCCCGTACCGCTCCTCGGAGGTTTCATGTGGGCTCTTTCAAAGCACGGCAGACAGATGGCAGTTGAGCATTCCGAACTTCAATCGGTGATCTTTCAACGCACTGCGGAACTGCAGAACCTTTCACTGCGGCTTCTTAAGGTGCAGGACGAAGAAAGGCGCAAGCTCTCTCGGGACTTGCACGACAGCACCGGCCAAACATTGGCGGCGTTGAAGATCAGCGTTTCTTTCCTGCAGGAAAACTGCAGGCAAGACCCGTCTAAAATGGCGCTCGTCTCCGAGGTCGTTGAGTTGGCGGATCGTGCCATCGAGGAAATACGCACCATGTCATACCTGCTGCATCCACCGTTGCTGGATGAGGTAGGTTTTGCTTGCGCGGCCGAGTGGTACATCGAGGGCTTCGCCAAGCGAAGCGGGATTAACGTCAGCATGCAGATTGCGACCGCCCATGAGCGGCTGCCGATGAACATAGAGATTGCTCTTTTCCGGGTCCTCCAGGAGAGCTTGACGAACGTGCATCGGCACTCTGGAGCTTCGCAGGTTAGCGTCGGCCTTCGGCATCAACTCGAAGAAATCATCCTGGAAATACGAGACGATGGACACGGCATACCGGCCGAGCGTCTGCGTCGGCTTCGTGAAACCAGCGCGGAAACCGGCGTCGGTTTCTCCGGAATGCGCGAGCGAATGCAGGAATTGAAGGGTAAGCTGGAAATAAAATCGGATAAACATGGAACATCTGTACAGGCCTTCGTCCCACGCTCGGCAGTACCCGGGTCTCGGCTCGGGGTCTGCCGGCAACTGACTGAGGTTTCCATTCCTTGGAGCACGCAGCGTCTTCCAGACTGCTGTATCTGCAATAACCCTGTTTCTCTTGAGAGCAGCAAGACGGATGAGGACGGGCAGCCTGTTCATGAGGACTGCTATGTCCTCCAGCTTTGCTTAAAGGCGGAGCTTGTCCACGATGGGGCATCTACGGAGACCCCGGCAAATACGCATGTGATCTGTCCGCCTCGCGAAGCCGCGATGCCAGAGCGCTGCCATTCGCCGAGACCCAGAAAGCTCAGTCAGCGGGCGCGTCGCCGCTTCCGGCTCAATCGGTCGTCGAGCATGAACGTGGCAGTTTCTCTTGCCGTCCTCCTTCTAATGTGCTTGATCAGCTACAGCGATCGCCATGCGGCTTCGTCGTCGGGATCTTTGTCGTCGGGATCTGTCGAGAAGTCGGCCGCCTTCGACGAGAAACTTCTTTTCTCAGCTGCAAAGTTGGTGTCGGACCAGGACGGGACCAAGCTCCAGACCGCGCCTATTCGACCGGCACAGGCGAGGCCTGCCACCCTTCTCCGCCGAGTCGGGATCGCGCAGACTCAAATCGTACACATCGGAGAAGACGTAACCGTGCGTTACTTTACGCCGAGACCCGTGCCCAGTGCGGCTTCCGTCGGGCAGGGCCAGGTCGTTCACTTCGGAGGAGATGTGACGGTGCGCCATTTCACGCCCGTAAGTGCGAACACCACAAACTGAGGACCAAATCACGATTCAACCAGCCGCGGCGGAGCTTTCCTGCCCATGTGGCGATCTCCGGCAGATTCAGCTAGACGAGTCCTTGTCGCGCGACCGTCCCGGCTGCCGTCGGGCGTGTCTCGCCCCTCCACCAGCTATGATGACGCGGGTCTGATTTTTGAGGACTCCCTTAATCTGTCATCGAGTTCGGGAGAGAAGACCATGACTGCGAACGTATCAAGGCCGATGATGATCCTGATTGCCGGACCCTACCGCTCCGGTACCAATGACGATCCAGCCTTAATCAAGAAGAACGTTCAAGAGATGGAGTCCTACGCGCTACCCATCTTTCGCACCGGACACATTCCGATCCTCGGCGAATGGCTCGCGCTCCCGCTCGCGGAACTGGCCGGCTCGAAGAAGATCGGCGACGAAGCCTTCAATGAAATCTTCCATCCCATCGCAACGCGACTGCTGCAGAAGTGCGACGCCGTGCTTCGAGTAGGAGGCCCGTCCGCCGGAGCCGACGAAATGGTCCGCGTCGGACGCAGCCTGGGCCTGAAAATCTACACCGAGCCATCAGAGATCCCGAAGGCAGAATAGCCATCCGACCGAGGATTTCCCATGCGTAATAACGGAAGAGGCTGCCCCAGCCGTCGCGCCTTTCGACGGCTGGGATTCCAAGTTTGGAGAAGCAATCAGAACCGAGCGGAAATGCCGGGTGCCCCATTTCTCGCGCGCTTTTTGCGCGAGAAGTGGGGATTTCCCATCCATCTCCACAACCCCTCCAACCCTCGCAAGAACTTTTCCACAGCACAAATCGCATTTCATGTGACGGACAACCTTTACTCAAACCAGCCAAAAGAGAAACACTGGAACCATGTGCGAAGGAGCCTCCCCAGACCGGAATGAGCGAACGACGCAAGAGTGCAAATCGAACCCTAACTCCTTATTCTGGAATATTTTGCGTATAACTCATTTAGTTCCAATATTTTGCGAGCCTCAAAACAGACTTGGAGCAGCTAAGTCGTTTAAAAGCAATATTTTGCGATTTCGATCCGAAAAAACAAATCAGGGTCAAAGATCCCCGAATAGGTGCCATCCTCCGCAGCCGACCTCACCCGTCGCTCGGTCTTCCGTCGCCTCGCGCCCGCGATTCTCGCGTCTTTTCGGGGTGTAGACTAATCCAAGTTTCATACCCGCATAATTCAGTTTTGAAAGGAATCCCCCATGGCAACGCTCGAAGCCCCCGTCCGGCCGCGCACAAGCCTGCATTCCGGTCCATTTGTTACTGAGCCATTTTTTGATTTTCGCAATGAAGAAAACGCCCGCCGCATGCGTTCCGCGATCGCCAAAGTTCGCGCGCAGCTCGGACGCGAATACGACCTCGTCATCGGCGGCAAACGCGTCAAAACCACCGACAAGATCAAGTCTCTGAACCCTTCGAAGCCTTCCGAGATCGTTGGCATCCACCAGAAGGCCGGCAAAGAGCACGTTGAGCCCGCCATGAAGGCCGCGCTCGAAGCATTCAAGTCCTGGAGCCGCACTACCGTCGAAGAGCGCGCCGGACTCCTGTTCCGCGTCGCCGACACCATGCGCCAGCGCAAGATGGAGTACATGGCTTGGCTGGTTTTCGAAGTCAGCAAGAATTGGGTTGAGGCTGACGCCGATATTTCCGAGACCATCGACTTCTGCGAGTTCTACGCGCGCGAAGCCCTGCGTTTCGCAAAGGCCCAGACTCCTATCCAGCTCCCCGGCGAGCACGACTCGCTGCACTACATTCCCCTCGGCGTCGGTGCCGTGATTCCACCGTGGAATTTCCCTTGCGCCATCATGGCCGGGATGACGCTGGCCTCGATCGTCAGCGGCAACACCGTTATCCTCAAGCCTTCGAGCGATTCGCCGACCATCGCCGCAAAGTTTGTTGAGCTGCTCGAAGAGTGCGGCATGCCCGAGGGCGTGGTGAACTTCTGCCCGGGCGCCGGAGCCAGTTTCGGCGATGCCGTCGTCGCTCATCCGAAGACGCGCTACATCGCCTTCACCGGATCGCGCGAAGTCGGCCTCCACATCAACAAAGTCGCCGCCACGCAGGCTCCCGGCCAGATCTGGATCAAACGCACCATCCTCGAAATGGGCGGCAAAGATGCGATCATCGTCGATGCCGATGCCAACATCGACTCCGCGGTCGAGGGCGTCGCCCAGGCAGCATTCGGATTTCAGGGACAGAAATGTTCTGCCTGCTCGCGCGCGATTGTCGACGAGCGCATCTACGACAAATTCCTCGAGCAGTTGAAAACACGCGTTGAGAAGATTCAGGTCGGCGATGTCACCGAGAACGCCGCGATGGGAGCCGTGATCAATGAAGGTTCGATGAAGACCATCCTCGAATACATCGAGCAAGGCAAGAAAGATGGACGACTCATCACCGGCGGTGAACGCGCTCCCGGAGAAGGCTACTTCATCAAGCCCACCGTGATTGCCGACATTCCCGCGAAGTCGAAACTCGAGCAGGAAGAAATCTTCGGTCCGGTCCTCGCTGTGATCAAAGCTCGCGGCTTCGACCACGCGCTCGAAATCGCCAACGACACCGAGTTCGGCTTGACCGGCGCCGTCTACACCAGCTCGCGCGACAAGATCGACCGCGCCATCCAGGAATTCCACGTCGGCAACTTGTACATCAACCGCAAGTGCACCGGCGCGATGGTCGGCGCGCATCCCTTCGGCGGCTTCAACATGTCCGGCACAGATTCCAAATCCGGCGGCCCAGACTATCTCTACCTCTTCACTCAAGCGAAGGCCGTCGGAGAGAAGATCAGCTAAGCGAGAAGCTCCACGACAGCCGCCGCGATGCTGGCGCTGCCGTGGAAGAGCGGCCCTTTAGGGCCGCGTTAGGGCGTATGAGGATAATTTTGGGCTTCAGCCCCGGGGGCTTGGCGGAGCCGCCGCAGGATTCCTCTCCGTAAACTGTCGCTGATGCCAGTACGGATAAATCGGCGTCACTTCGCTGGCGCGGTCGAGCTTTGCTATTTGCTCCGTCGTAAGATTCCATCCCGCCGCCTCGAGATTCTGCCGCAGTTGCTGCTCGTTGCGCGCGCCCACGATGACGGTCGAGATCGTCGGCCGCTGCAGGAGCCAGTTCAGCGCGACTTGCGGCACGCTCTTGCCGCATTCTTTCGCAACTTCGTCGAGCGCATCCATGACGTTATAAAGGTGCTCATCAGGAACTGGCGGCCCTTGCTCCGCTGTTTTGTGCAGGCGGCTTTCTTTCGGCAATGGCTGTCCCGCGTCGAATTTTTCCGGTCAAGCGTCCCCATCCCAGCGGACTCCATACCAACGCCCCGACTCCCTGATCCTCGCCCACGGGCATCAACTCCCATTCGTATTCGCGGCTGAGCAGCGAGTAATAAACTTGATGTCCCACATACCGCGCCCATCCATAACGATCGGATACATCCAGCGACTTCATCAAATGCCAGCCGGAAAAATTTGAACATGCGATGTAGCGCACCTTGCCGCTTTCAACGAGATTGTTCAGCGTGCTCAATGTTTCCTCGACGGGTGTGAGCGCGTCGAATCCGTGCAGGTGATAGATGTCGATGTAATCAGTTCCCAGCCGTTTCAAGCTAGCCTCGCAGGCCTGCACGAGGTGATGCCGCGACGAACCGAGATCATTCGGACCCGCTCCTGTGCGAAATGTCGCCTTGGTCGAAATCAGAACTTTGTCGCGGCGTCCGGCGATCGCCTTGCCCAAAATCGTTTCGGAGAGTCCGTCCGAATAAATATCCGCCGTGTCGAATAAATTCACACCCGCATCGAGGCAGACGTCGACCAGCCGTGTGGCTTCCGCGACGTCGCTTGCGCCCCACGCTTTGAAGAATTCGTTGCCGCCGCCAAACGTGCCCGTCCCGAAACTCAAGGCCGGTACTTTCAATCCAGATTTTCCGAGTTGTCGAAATTCCATATCAAGCATAGATGCCACGGGACGAAAGATGATTCGCGAAGTCGGACCGGTTCAATTCGGATTTGTCATTCCGACCGAAAGGAGGAACCTCTCCCTTAAGTTTGTCATTCCGACCGAAGGAGAAATCTGCTGCTCGTCGGCAGCTCCGGCGCTCAATGCAGACGAGCAGGTTCCTCGTCGCTATCGCTCCTCGGAATGACAACAAAGTTGGAATTCGCACCTCGGAATGACAACGAGGTTCGAATTCGACTAGCCATTCAGGCGTCCGCGATCTCAATCGTTCTAGCCGCGCCCCTCCCCGAAGACATGCGCTCTCAGGAACTCGTTTTGGAATTTTCCCTGCGGATCGTATTTCTTGCTCAATTCCACAAACTCCGGGAGCTTCTCATAACTCGAGCGAAGCTGTTCTGACGGCATCGTAAACAGCTTTCCCCAGTGCGGGCGCGGATGGAATGGGGCCAGTTCTCTTTCAATCACGGGCAGCAATTTCTGGACGGCGGGCCAGTCCTGCTTCCACGTGAAATGAATCGTCACACTCGGCTGGTGGTAACACGGACTCATCCAAAGATCGTCGGCGGCGATCGTCCGGATTTCTGTGATCAGCAAGTGCGGGCTCACTTGCGCGTGTAACCGCTGTACTGCCAGGATCGCTTCCACCGCATGCGCGCGCGGCACAAAGTATTCGGACTGCAATTCCTTGCCGGCGCTGGGAGTGAAGCCCATCCGGAAGTGTGGCAGGCGTTCGTACCAGGGACCAGGCACTCCCATCTGCTCGGTGCAGTTCTCCGCAGAGAGTTCGGCGATGGGGTGCAGATTCTTGGTGGCACGCTTTGCGCCAAAGAATTCCTGTGGAGCATCCCACGTCTTGCCTTGTTCCATGCGGCTTTTCAGCCAAACTTCGTTCAGCGACTCGCTTTGCCAGTCGGTGAATAAACTCACGCTGTAGGCGGACGATTCGATGGCGTTGAAGTGCTCCTTGAGTTCGCTGAGAGGCAGATTCTGATACACGTACTGCTGCATCATGAACCGCGGCTGAATATCGAGCGTGACCTTTGTGATGACGCCCAACGCTCCCAGTCCAACCACTGCGCCGCGAAACGTCTCTCCGTCTTTCTGCCGGGTAAGTGTGACGACGTTGCCGGAGGCGTCGATCATTTCGAGAGCGGAAACGGCGGTCGACAGGTTGCCGTTCTTTTCGCCGGAGCCGTGGGTCGCTGTGCTGCAAGCGCCGGCAATCGAGATGTGGGGCAGGGAAGCGAGATTGTGCAGAGCCCATCCTTTCTCGTCGAGGTGCGGGCACAATTGGCCATATGTCATCCCCGATTCAACCGTGACTGTGCGCGCGTCGGGGTTCAGGGCGACAACCTTGTCCATCGCCTTCAAAGAAAGAAACTGATCGGAGCTGTTGGCAATGTCGTTGAAGCAATGCCGCGTGCCGAGCACCTTGAACTTTTGCTGTTTCCTGACGAAGGCCTGCGCCTCTTCCAGCGAGTTCGCCACGGTCAACTTCTCGGTGCTGTATTCGAGGTTGCCCGCCCAATTCTTGAGCCTGTCACTTTGCGTCCATGACAACAACGGAGCGATAACAGGACTGGTAAGCGCGGCGGAACAGAGTCTGAGAAATTCTCTTTTATCCATGAAGGTAATTGGGCGTAAAGGCCGGAACGAGTATAGTGCGACGGCTCAGCCTTTCGCCAGATTGGCGTTGAGTCAAATCAGAATCGTGAGCAGTGAAGAGGGAGCAAAAAAGAAAGGCCGCCCAAAGGCGGCCTTATGAATGATCCGTGTGGCTGAACTTACTGCGCGACACCCGCTGATGGTTGAGGTTGCGCGCCCGCCGTGGTCGCCGCCGCTGCTTCGTTCAAGATGCGGTGGTGGATCGTGAACAACGCCAATTCCAGGCGGTCCGACACGCCGATCTTGTCGTAAACGTTGCGCAGATAATTCTTGATGACCTGCTCCGTCGTTCCGAGTTGCGAAGCGATCTCTTTATTCTTGTATCCCTGAACGATCAAGGCCACGATGCGCAGCTCTTTCGCCGTCAGGCGATCGCGGACGCGCAATCCGACCATATCGTTTTCGGTGAGCTCGCTGGGAACGGCGACATCCTGCACCCAGGTTTCGCCGCGAGCGACTTTGCGCACGCAATCGACGAGCGCCGCGCTGGTGACATTGCGATAGACCACGCCATGCGCGCCGCTCGACATGTGTTTTTGCGCGCTCTCGCCGGTATCGGCCAGCACGATCACGCGAGTCTTGGCCTTGTTGGCCGCCAGCACGATCGCAGCAAAATCATTGTGGAAGCCCGCTGCCACCACGAGCACGGCGGCGCGGAATTTATCCAGCGCCATGAACATCTGTTCGGGAGTTTGCGCCTGGGCCACGATGCGCATCTCATCTTCAACGGCGAGTACTTTGGCAATGCCCGCCCGGAAGATCGCCTGGTTGTCGGCCAGAATCAGTTTGAGCATTTTGTTAGCGCTCCAAGAAAGTCTAAGAGTTCCTGACGAACTCGTATGAGTCGATCACGCAAGCCACCCCGCGGCCTTCTCCACCTTCACCGGTTTCGTCCGCGCGTACTACTCGCCCTTTGCACTGAATGGTCACGTTTTCCTGGCCGCCCGTCATTTCCGGCGGCAGGGTAATTTCGAATTCCACGGGCGAACCGATTTCCATTGAGGCATCGGCGCGAATGTAGACGCCGGCAGCGCTCAGATTTCCGGTCGTTCCCTTGGCGTCTCCGCCAGACTCGCCCTTATGAATCTTGATCGGCAATTCCAGCGGGAATCTTTTCCCGGTCCGTGCTTCTTCCCCCACGGTACCTCCTCCATGTTGGCCGGCTGTTATTTTGTCGTGTGCCAATGAGGCCAACGTCATCAAATCAAGCTCCTGGCGGGCTTAGCGTCCGCTTTTCTGCTCAGGGGCGGTTATATCACGAAAGGCACCCGCGTAAAAGCCTGATAACCCGTTAGTTAACGGTATCGATTAGGTTCCCCCGCCGCATAGGGCGCTCCTTTTCAGGCCACGGTGGCGTGAATTTGCTGCTGTTTCAACTTCCAAACAGCCGAAGGGTCGCTCAAGACCTCCGCAGGAATCGAAACTGGGGACAGCAGGAAATTCGTGAATTCCCGCTCGAAATCGAAGCGTGTCACTCGGATGTATCCGGACGGAGTAATCCAATATGCCGCGTAGTTCAGGGCTTGCAGTGCCTGGCGCGTGCGCTCGTTCTTATGCTCGCGATTTCGGGGAAGAATTTCGCACACGATGAAAGGCCTATCTCGGCGGATCAGTCCCGCCATTCCCCGAAGCACATCGGCTTCGAAGTCTTCGACATCGATCTTGATGAGGTCCACCCGCATCGGATGACTGGATTCGTAATCGTCCAGTCGTACGGCGTCCACCTGAAGAGGCTGTGCATGCTGCCGCACCTGCCAGCTATTCTGCGCGAGAGTTCCGGTAGATTCCAGATCTTTGCCTTCACTGGGAGGCAAGTAGAACGTGGCTGATCCAGAACGGTTACTGAGAGCCAGATTCTCGCAAGTTATGCGGTCTTCGAGGTGGTTGATGGCGATGTTTTTTCGCAGGCATTCATAGATTGGAGTGAGCGGCTCGAAGGCGACGACGCGAAGATTAGGATTCCAGAGCGCGCCAAGAATCGAGTAAAGTCCGTAGTTCGCGCCGACATCGACAAAAACTTCTGACCGCTCGAAGAAGAAGCGCAAGGCTCGTGAGGTCTCGGGTTCGACTCCGGCGAGCCCTTGCCAATAAAGGACCGAGGCCAGCGAGATCCCGCAATCCTTGGCCACGCGCATTGTTTTTCCGTTCGGGAGACGAATCGAGGCTCCATTCCGCCTTACCTTCGTTTGGATTTGTTGGGCGCAGCTGGAACACAGGGCATGGATCGGTTTCGCAGCCGCAGACAGAGCTTGGCTGAGATAATAGTTTTCGCGCCACCGTTTTAGTGTCCCGATGAGATCTTTTGTCATCCAAGCGTCGA
This sequence comes from uncultured Acidobacteriota bacterium, assembly GCA_963787685.1. Classification (GTDB taxonomy): domain Bacteria; phylum Acidobacteriota; class Terriglobia; order Terriglobales; family Acidobacteriaceae; genus Sulfotelmatobacter. Next base: position 123,564 of record CAWBED010000004.1, on the reverse strand, counting down.
CTGCGCATTGCAGCCGCATGTAGGAGAATGGCCGCGGACTTGCAGCAAGTCGGGAATCTGATTTTACGCCCGCTTATCGGCTTCGAATTCACTTTTTTCGGCTCGGACTGCGGCTTGGGTTGTGAGGGAAATTTCTTATGGATATTCGTTCTGGCTCTAAAGACTTCTTTCGGCAGGGCGGCTTCATTCTTTTATTTGTGTGTATCTGCTGCTTGATGGCGGGGGCACAGACCCAGTCGGCGCCCACTAAAAAGGCTGCGCAGGCAAATACAACCACGCCGGGCAATCCGCCGCAGGCCGCAATCAGGGAACGACCAGTACTATCCCTCCGGACCGCGCCGTCCTGGCCCAACTGAATGGCGCACTTGAGAGCCTGGCCGCCAAAGTCTCCCCCGCCGTGGTGCAGATTCTTGTCACCGGGTACGGCCCGCTCAAAGAGGAGGACCGATCTCAGACCGCATTCATCGTCCGCCAGCACGCTGTGGGATCGGGAGTGATTGTCGATTCCAATGGCTACATCATGACGAATGCTCACGTGGTCGAGGGAGCACAGCGCATACGTGTCGCCCTGCCTTTGGCCGGAGGCGATTCCGGACAAGTGCCGGTCGGGAAACGCCGCATCCTTGAGGCACGCCTGCTGGGTTCGCACAAGGACACAGATCTCGCGCTGCTGAAGGTGGATGAGACTGATCTGCCGACGCTCTCGCTCATAAGCGAGCAGCGCCCGCGCGTGGGACAACTCGTATTCGCGATTGGCAGTCCCGAAGGCTTGCAGAACTCAGTCACCATGGGTGTCTCTGAGCGCTCTGGCGCGCCAGCCGGATTCGACCAAACCCATCACTTATCTTCAGACCGATGCGCCTATCAACCCCGGAAACAGCGGCGGTCCGCTGGTGGATATGAACGGCGTCGTTGTCGGCATCAACACCTTCATCCTGTCGCAGGGCGGAGGAAGCGAAGGGCTTGGATTTGCCATTCCTGCCCGGGTGGTCGAGTTCGTCTATCACAGCTTGCGCAATCACGGCCACGTGCATCGCGTTGAAATCGGCGCCGTCGCGCAGGAGATCACGCCGGAGCTCGCCGAGGGCCTGCAACTTCCGCAGCGTTGGGGAGTTGTCGTGGTCGACGTCAAGCCCGACGGTCCGGCAGCGTCGGCCGGCTTGCAGATTCAGGACATCATTCTGACCGCGGACGATCGTCGCATTGAGACTCTGCCCTCGCTCTCGGCGGCTTTGTACCTGCACCGCCTCGACAAAGCGGTGAAATTGGAAATTCTGCGCGGCAAAGACAGGAAAGTTTTGTACGTGCCCGCGATCGAGCATCGCGATCACATGGACGAGTTGCTCGATGCGATCAATACGGAGAACAGTTTGATCACACGACTCGGAGTCCTCGCCATCGATCTGACCAGCGATCTGAAGTCGCGCCTCGGCTTGAGAATCGACTCGGGCGTTGTCGTCGTGGGCCGAGCCGTGGACCTCATCACTCCCGACACCGGTCTTCAAGCCGGAGATGTAATCCACCAGCTCAACCTCACTCCGATCGACACCATGGAAACCTTACGAACGGCGGTGAATCAATTGAAGACCGGAGATGCAGTGGTGCTGCAAGTCGAGCGCTCGGATGGCCTCAGCTACCTGAGCTTCGAGATGGAGTAGTCCGGGGAAGCCTCGCGCGGAAAATCCTTGATTCTTCATCCCGGCGAGCGCAAGCTCGTAGGACTTATTTGCTGAGTTCGGTCTGACACCCGTCAAGGCCCGGGAGGATGACAATGCGGCAAACCTCTCTTAGGCTCGAAACATTAAGGCAAGATCTGCGCCTGGCGATTCGGAGCCTCAGGAAAAGCCCTGGCTTTCTGGCAGTTGCGATTCTTTCTCTCGCGCTTGGAATTGGCGCGAACAGCACTATCTTCAGCGTCGTCGATACCTTGCTGTATCGTCCATTGCCCTTTGACCACTCCGAACAACTGACTGCGATCTGGCAAACGCAACTGAGCCAGCCGGAGTCAGGAGGGCAACCGCCTCCGATCGCAGAATTGGGAGACTGGAAAAAACAGAACGATGTCTTTCAGGACATCGCGCTGACCAGCTTTAACGAAGAAGGGGTCTTGTCGGGTATCGGCGCGCCCGAACGCATCGTGGTGCAGGACGTCACACCCAATTTATTCACGTTGCTGGGCGTCAGGCCCATCCTGGGCAGGATCTCGTTTCCGTCCGAGATGCAGGATCACGATCAGACTGTAGTGATCAGCTACTCGTTTTGGAAAACGCACTTCAATAAGGACCCCAACGTTCTCGGAAAGACATTTCAACTGAGCGGTGTTGTCTCGACGGTCGTCGGAGTGATGCCGGAAGGTTTCGCGCCATTTTATGGAGGCAAAGTCGACATATGGCAGCCGATCAATCCCGAAAGCCAGAGATATGTTGATCGCTCTGACCACTGGCTGATGCCCGTCGGACGCCTCAAGCCCTCCACGACTCTCGCGCAAGCTCAGGCTGAAATGGATGCGATCGCACGCCGATTGGAACAAGAGTATCCGGCTACCAACAAAGGCATCGGCAAGAAATTGATTCCTCTGCACGAAGAATTATTCGGTTGGGCTCGAGAGGCTCTCTATCCGCTGTTCGGTGCTGTCGCCTTTGTACTGCTCATTGCCTGCGCCAACGTCGCAAATCTTCTGCAGTCGCGAACGGAGGTCAGGCGAGGGGAATGTGCAGTGCGGCTCTCGTTAGGCGCAACCCGAGGCCGTCTGGCGCAACAGTCTCTGGTGGAAAGCGCGGTGCTTGGTTTGCTCGGTGGATTACTCGGCCTGCTCCTCGCATATGGGGGGATCCATCTTTTCCTATGGCTGGCGGGTTCTGATTTTCCAAACGCCGACACGATTACCGTCGACAGGCGAGTGACTTTATTCACTCTTGGAATTTCATTGCTAACCACGGTGCTGTTTGGACTCGTGCCCGCTTTTCAGGCTTCGCGCTCGGATCTAAATGGCGCTATTCGCGATGGTGCTCGCGGCACGGCTCCGTCATCACGCGGGATCATGCGCCGTTTGCTGGCAGTTTCGGAAGTGGCGCTGGCCATGGTGTTGCTCGTTGGAACCGGACTCATGATCAACACCATGCTCAGGCTTCGCAGGGTTAATCCGGGTTTCGATACGAGCAACCTGCTCACCATGACAATTCAGTTGCCGGAGGGCGACAAATACATGGAGCGGGTGCCCGGCGGAGATATGGAAAGGGCGAAGCCGGCCGTCACCAATTTTTATCAGCGCCTGCTGGAGAGAATCTCGGCTCTTCCGGGAGTCGAATCCGCGGGCTCGATCACTGGGCTTCCCACACATTTCTCCGAGGGGCCGACATTTGTGATCTTGGGGCATCCGGCGCCTTTGCCGGAGCAACGGCCGCGAGCCTCCTATGACCAGGTCAGTCCCAACTTCTTCCGCACGCTTCGGATCCCGCTCAAGAAAGGCCGGTATCTCGACGATCACGATACGAACTCCGCGCCCTGGGCTGTTGTGGTGAACGAGGCGTTCGTGCGCCGATTCTTTCCGAACGAGGATCCCATCGGGAAACAAGTACGTCTGCGATTTGATCCTTATCCGACCGAAGAGGACCGCCCTCGTGAAATCGTAGGAGTGGTCGGCGACGTGAAGCACCACGGGCTTGGAAGGGCGGCGCCTCCGTTTATATACGCGTCGTACTTCCAGCAACCCGACGTGTATCCCGGCGGCTCGATCGTGGCTCATCTGTGGCAGGATCTTGCGATACGAACCTCGTCCGCCGCTACGATGAGAGGTCTGACGAATTCGATACGGCAAATCGTAGCTGAACTCGATCCCGACCAACCGATCACTCGCATCATGCCGATGGATCAAGTGTTCATCGCGGCGATGGGCGAGCAGCAGTTCTACATGCAGATCTTAAGTGTCTTTGCCGTAGTCGCGGTGTTCCTGTCGGGGATCGGCATCTACGGAGTGATGTCCTATTTCGTGAGCCAGCACAGGCACGATATCGGCATTCGCATGGCGCTCGGAGCGCACCCGTCCGACATCCTCACTTGGGTCGCGAAGCTCGGGATGAAGATCGTGTTGATCGGAATCCTTGCTGGAGTTGCGCTGGCACTGGGCTTGACTCGTCTGATCTCCGCTGTGCTATTCGGCGTTTCGTCGATGGATCCGACGACTTATCTCGTGGTCGCAGTTGGCCTGGCGGCGATCGCCTTCCTTGCCTGCTATATCCCTGCCAGGCGAGCGATGAAGGTTGACCCGCTCGTTGCCCTTCGTTACGAGTAGGTTGCTCGGAGTGCGGGTCAGGGTCAGTTGAGGAGCGGACTTAGGCTTCGGCGGTTAGCGGGTCGCGGCCGCGCGCGCTGCTTTCCCATTCTGTGTTTTCTCGATCACCGGTCCAAGTTCGCCGGCGATTGTTTCGATCGTGTGCAGATCGCCATCCGTGAATGTGTCCTGGCCGGCGCGGTACAGCGCAAGCACAGCGACCACGCCAGTCGCTCCTTCGATCGGCACGGCGAGGGCCGCGCGCAGCGTGCTGTACTTGGTGGGATCATTTAGATATCCCGGTTCCACCGTCGGATTTCCGTTCAGAATCGCTTTGTGATTTTGCGCCACCCACCCGGACAATCCCTCTCCAAGCGGAATTCTCAGCGACGAGAACAGCCGAAAATTCTCTCCACTCACAAAGGCAGGTACCAGCACATCGTCGCTCGGACAGTACACCGCCATCGAGTCATGCGGCACAAGTCGTTTCAACCGGATCGAGAGAAGACAGAAAATGTCTTCCGCCCGCAACGACCCGCTCAGCATGCGGCTCAACTCAATGATCTCGCGGCTTTCGCGCTGTGCCGATAAGGCTCTGGTCGCGGCATCTGCTGGTTGTCCGGAGGTTACTGCGGCGCCGGCAGATTCAGCGAATCCCGCGGCTGGAGCTGAGCCTCTTTCAACTTTGATATCCGTCGACAGCTTCGGCGGAGCCTGCAAAGGTTGTTCCGTTGCTAATTTCTCAAGCTCGATGTAACGGCGACGCAGGATTGTCACTACCTTTGGATCGAAGCTCTTGCCTGAATCCGCGACGACTTTGGCCATGGCTTCATCGAGGGGCAGAGCTTTGCGGTACTGCCGGTCGGAGGCCAGCGCGTCGAGGCAATCGACAGCGGCCAGAATGCGTGCCCCGATTGGGATGGCCTCGCCGGAAAGTCCGTAGGGATAGCCGCTGCCATCCCACTTTTCATGATGGGCACGAACGATCGGCACCACTGGATACGGGAAATCCACCTGCTCCAGAATTTCCGCGCCGACAATCGGATGGATCTTCATTTTCTCGAATTCTTCGGGCGTCAGTTTTCCGGGTTTCGAAATGATGTGTTCCGGAACCGCCAGCTTACCGATGTCGTGCAACACCGAGGCTGCGCGCAGCGCTTCAGTCTCGTCCTCGCTCAGCCTCAGTTCTTTCGCCAGTTCCATCGCGTACACGCGCACGCGCTGCAGATGTTCGCCGGTAGTTTCGTCCTTGGCTTCGATGGCGAGTGCGAGCGCTTCAATCGTCCGCAAATGCAGGTTCGACACCTTCTCAGCATGCAGTTTCTCGGTCTCCAATTTGCCGAGATAGAGGCGATAGGAGCGGTACATCAAGTAAATGGGCGGCAGAACCAATAGAGAAGACTGCCATCCGATGTGGCCGTTCAAGAAGTGGACCAGTCCCGCTACAGCCGCTCCCACCATGTAGTACGGGAACAACCACAGATGACTTCCGCCCCAAACTTTTCGAATCGACTTCTCTTCCGTCAGGCCGATGATCGTCGACATCGCCAGTGTGTTACAGCCGAAATGCGTAATGGCCGCTACAAGAAGAGCTAGTGGTCCAGGTGCGTGCAGCACGTGCAAGACGACAAATTTGTACGCGCCGTAGGCGATTGCGCTCGACAACGTGACCTGCGAAAGATTAAAGACGAGTTGAACGGGCTTCACTCGCCGCGCGGGCTTCCAATAGAACTGGGCCAGCGTGCTTGCCAATCCCAGAGTTAGCGTCTCGGGCAAACTCAGTTCGAGGATACCCAGCAGGGTGAACAGGAAGTTCACCGACAGCGTTCCTTCAATGCCGGGCAGACTGACTTTCAACGATGATGCCAGCAGGGCCGCGATCAGGTAGCAAACGAACTTGACCAGATCGTTGGTTTGCCAGTGCGAAAACGCAAATGCAAAGACAACACTTCCCGCCAGGGTCATCCCGGCGATGAACATTCGCGCACTGATGGAACGAATCCACGACATGGAAGTGCTTAAATTTTCAACGATTTGCAGCCCTGTGTCCGCCCAAAACGGAACTACCTGATTACCTTCGTTTTCCCCTAACAGAATCAGAGTGTTGGGCACCAAACACTGACGGGCGGCGACCTTCCAATACGGTAATTCCCTGAGACAGTTTGTCCCGCGCCCAGGCCGGTGGGACAACTTGGCCGTTCAATTTCGCAACATCATTGCCTAAGTGATTGATTAATAAGGAAATATTTGCCGTGTTTTGGACTCTGACCTGCACATACAAGAGTCACTCGGGGTGCATTACGCACTTGTGGGGCGACCGAACGGGGGATGAATGAAAAGGCTAGTAGTTCTTATCTTGATGAGCACTTTGACTGTGGCTAGCGTCGCTGCCCAGTCCACCAAAGTGTCTCCAGACTTACAACGCTCGACGGCATCGCATGTGCAAGTCGTCGTGCAATACAACAACTCCCCCGGGTTGCTGGATCTCCAACTTCTTTCGACGCTCGGATCGATTCTGAACTCGCTGCCGCTCCTGAATGCCGTTGTGGCGGACCTTCCGCTCTCTAAGGTTCTTTCACTGGCAAATCAGTCGAACGTGAAGTACGTCAGTCTGGATCGTCCACTGTCACCGACGCTCAGCAATGCCGCGCCGGCTGTGAACGCATTCGCGGCATGGCAGTCCGGTTACACCGGCGCCGGAATCGGCGTCGCGCTGATCGATAGCGGTGTCAGCAGCCATCCCGATCTGAACGGCGGGTTCCTTGGATTGTCGCGCGTGGTCTGGAACCAGAGCTTCGTGCAAGGCAACTCCAGCGCGAACGATCAGTTTGGACACGGCACTCACGTCGCTGGCTTGATCGCAGGCAACGGTGCCAGCTCGACGGGACCGAAGTACTCGCGCACCTTTGAGGGAATCGCGCCGCAGGCGAACATCATCAACTTGCGCGTTCTTGACCAGAACGGCGCGGGCACTGACAGCGCTGTGATTCAGGCCATCAACACGGCGATCAACCTGAAGCCGCTGTTCAACATTCGCGTCATCAATCTTTCGTTGGGACGCGCAGTGTATGAAAGCTACACGCTTGATCCTCTCTGCCAGGCGGTAGAAGCCGCGTGGAAGAAGGGAATCGTCGTGGTCGTCGCCGCAGGCAACAACGGCCGCTATCAGCCGACCAATGGCTACGGCACGGTCACGTCACCCGGCAACGATCCGTATGTTCTGACTGTGGGCGCGATGAAGACGATGGGAACGCCGACGCGCGTCGACGACCAGATGGCCAGCTACAGCTCGAAGGGCCCGACTGCGATCGATGCGGTGGCGAAGCCTGATATCGTCGCTCCGGGCAACTTGTTGGTCTCGCTGGAAGCTCCGAATTCGACCCTGTATCAGCAGAATCCGGGGAACCGCGTACCCAACAGCTTTTATGTGAATAACGGCAACAGCGCTTCGTCTTCCAGCTACTTCACTCTGAGCGGTACCAGCATGGCGACCGGCGTGGTCAGCGGAGTGGTAGCGGATCTTCTGCAAAAGAGCCCGAGCCTGACGCCGGACCAAGTGAAAGCCCGCTTGATGAAGACGGCTTGGAAGTCGCTGCCTGCCTATAGCAGCACGACCGATCCGACCAGCGGCATCACCTACACCGACCAGGATGACATCTTCACGGTTGGTGCAGGTTACGTTGACGTTGAGGCAGCAATTAACAGCACGGACGTGGCGAAGGGCACAGCGATGTCTCCCGTGGCCTCGTTCAACACGAGCAACGGTCTCGTCTACCTCAACGACAATTCGACCGCAGTTTGGAACACTTCTTCCACCTGGTCGAATGCCGCGGTGTGGGGATCTTCACAGTTCCTCGTGGGCAATCCCTCTGCGATGCAGGGCAATCCACTCTGGGGCAGCTCTGACGAGGTCTGGGGATCGAACGTTCTCTGGGGCTCCAACGTGTTGTGGGGCAGCAACGTGCTCTGGGGATCGAACGTCCTGTGGGGAAGCAATGTGCTCTGGGGCAGCAACGCCACCGGCGGCGAACAATAAACTCTACTCACCCTTAAATAAAAGGCCGCGAGCGATCGCGGCCTTATTTTTTCAGTGTGCGGGGATTGTCTTTTGTATCGCGGCTCTCAGTTCATCTGCATGGAAGCCGAAAGGTCCGGGCCGGCTCTTGTAGGCCACACGGCCCGCGGAGTCGATCAGGTAAAGTCGGTCTGGCCAAGCCGTATATGCACTCTCCGTCGAGTTGCCAAACTCGTCAAGCACCGCAGGAATCTCAATTCCCAGCTTGCGCACGCAGGCCCCTGCGACGAACCCTCGTTCCTCTTCGCTGCGCGGGCTGGCGAACACAACTTTGTCCTTAACATTGCTCTGCATCTGCCAGACGTCGCTCGGGTGCGCCTCCGTGATGTACACCACGAGGAACATCACCTGACTCCCGTACTGCTGGTAAAGCTTGTTGAGGGCGGGAACCTCCCGCCGGAACGGAGGTCAGGTGTAGCTTCCGAAGATAAGCACCACCGGCCGCTGCTGTGCAGTGAAAGCGGACAACTGCACGCTCGCGGTTTTGTCGAGTTTCGTCAGCATGAAGTCGGGTGCGGGGTTGCCCACTTGCAGTGTGCCCGACCGGGCTCGCATCCAAAGTGTTTCGAACGGAAGGATCAGAAACGGGATTGGCCCTGGGATCTTAGCCATCACCCGACCAAATTGTTCTGGCGATTGCCGCATGACGTGGTATAGCGCCACGCAGCACGTGACCCAAAGCGTGGCCAACACGCAGAGGGTCACGATAATCGCCTTTATAGCCGTGGCTTTTGTGTTCACACGCCTCGAGATCGAACCCCTAACGAGAAGTGCAGCGATTATTCGATCGGTGAATGGCTCGGTCAATAGTTGGAATGTAGTACCGGACGCCCGCTTGAACTGCGGAATCGTTGTCGATTCGATTCCGTCTAGAACGCGCTGCCGCCTCCACCACCAAATCCTCCGCCCGAGAACCCGCCGCCGCCCCCACCGCCGCCGAAGCCGGAGCCTCCGGAACTGGCGCGCGGTGCCGAGACGAATACCTGGTGCATATCTGTCGCCATGCTGTGCATCGAACTCGAGAAGAAGATCGGATTGAAGCCGGCGCCGTAAACGCCACCGGGGCCGACATACCAATTCGGCGGATCTTTGATGATGCCTGCGAACGCCTGTGCCCAGTGATGCTCCACGCCCAGCGCCATCGCGAAGGCGAGATACTTCTCAAATGTCGTCGGCGGCATCAGCTTGAGTCGATCGGCATCCACGCGGTTCATGAACTCCTGGAAGCCGAGCACCGCGATCCGTGTGCGCGCTCCCTTTACGGTCTTTGCGGTCATCACCCGCGCAAACAGCCACCAGATCGCGACCGAAATCGCGCCGCAAACGATCAGCAGCGGAGCCGAATTGAAAAAGTTGGCCCATCCCATGTACTGGAAAATCGCAAACGGAACGATGATGGCGACGGCTGCACCGATGCTGTAGCCATTGGCCGACTCCGGATCGAGCAGATAAATTCCTTTCGTCTTTAGAGCCGACATGATGTCTTGCCGAATTACCGGTACGGCCGTATAGAAGCGGTTCTTCAAACTCGACAGCCGCGTTTCAACGCCGCCCGCAAAGACGTTCTCGAGCATGACGCGCTCGTGCGGAGCCAGGTCCGCGCCCCATTGCTCGCGCGGCTTCAACAAATGAAAGATGTAGTCCTTGTGCGTGAAGAGCAGCACTTTCTCCGCCGTCTCTTCGATCTTGATGTATCCGCGCACCGCAAGGTCAACTACTGTCGACGTGATGTCGCGTGGATGAATGCTGTCGTCGAGCAGCGTGCCTGCCTCTGCGGGAGAAATTCCTGGCGGCGGTTCGTACATGGGAGCCACCGACATCCCCGGATCCGGATCGCGCCCTTTGTACCACCAGAGCAGGAACATCGACGCGAACACAGCCACCGGGAAGAAAACGACCGGATTTCCGCCAACGAACCAGAAGAATTTCGTCAACGCGCCTGGTTCGCTCAAAATGCCTTGAGGAATATAGACGTCAATCGTCAGCCCACCACGCATCGGCAGCGGATTGCTCGTCTCGAACTGTGCCGTGGCCCCGTCGACGTTCGCTGCCGCATCGCGCTGCTTTGAGCCATAGACGCCCGTGAACGCCTGTGCCCGTAAAGATCCCGCTGCAGATTCAGGCAAGCGCACCGTCGCCGATGCGTGATCGATCGGCACCGGCCAATCGTTGCCCGTTACGTTCCAATAAAACTCATCGTAATCCTTGAAGAAGCGCGTCCCGTTCCGCACGTTGTAGGTGATCTCGACCGTGCGCGTGGCGTCGACTGCGTCCGGAATATAAATCTTCAGATCGCGCGTCCCGTTCGAAGTCGACGAGTCATATTTCAACTTCCCGCCCGAGCCGTCGGTCACGCTCTTAACGTCGAGGAAGAGTTCGTAATTCGTGCCATTCGGCCCGGGATATTCAATCGGAATCGTGCGATGAATTCCATGCCACTCACCGACGAAGACAAGGGAGATCCGCTCCGTAACGACCGCGCTACCGTCTTTGTTGACCTCGATGGTGTCCTGAAAATCGCCGACTCGCCAGGATTTGGCAGCGGCAAGGCCCGTGAGGAGGCTGAGGAGAATGGCGAGGACGCCGATTTGTCTCGCGATCTTCAAATTGCCGAATGACCTAATCGCACAGTTACTCAATCGTTAGAACTTCACCTGCACCGGCGCGCGGTCGGCGTCGGTGGTCTCGAAGAACTGGCGCTGGCTGAAGCCGAACATGCCGGCCAGAAGGTTCGTCGGGAACGACTGGATCTTCGTATTCAAATCGCGTACTACCGCGTTGTAATAGCGCCGCGCGTTCTGAATGGCATCTTCCGTCTGGCTCAGTTGTCCTTGTAAGTTGCGTGAATTGCTCCGAAGCCTTGAGTTCCGGATAGTTTTCCGCAACCGCAAACAGACTCTTCAGCGCTCCGGTCAGTTGATTCTCGGCCACGGCTATGTCGGCTGGCGTTGTAGCCTGCATCGCCTGCGACCGGAACTTGGCGATGTTTTCGAATGTCCCTTTTTCGTGTGCAGCGTATCCCTTGACTGTCTCGACCAGGTTCGGAATCAGATCGTGCCGCCGCTTGAGCTGCACATCGATATCCGACCAGGCCGAGTCGCAGCGCACGCGTAGCTGCACCAGGCCGTTGTACATGCTGATCAGCACAACGGCGATCACAGCCAGAATGACTAGAAAGATGATTCCAGTCATGCGCCTCCTCTCACCTTGAAGATGAACTCGAAATCAATGGGACGTTACCACACGCAAGACACACTCGCAAACGAGCGAAAGAGGAAGCAATTTGCATTCTGCAATAAGTGGGAAGGAAAGCGAGAAGAGGAGACTGAGAACTGAGAACTGAGAACTGGGAACTGAGAACTGAGAACTGTTCCCCTACTGCTGCGGCGCGAAATATCCCTTGCGCGCCCGGACCTGCAGGTCCTTCTTCATCGAGGAGATCTCGATCGAACGATACCGTCCGTCGGCATCGAAATCGGCAGGCTTGTAGGAAACCACATACTGGCTGCGAAGCTCGTCTTCGATCGCCGCGTAGGAGTGCGTAATGTCCTTCATCTTGAAGGGGAAGAACGCCCGTCCGCCAGTTGCTTCGGCCAGCTGTTGCAGAACTTTATCGCCGCGCATCACGAGGCCACTGTCATCCGTAGAAATCGCGTAGATGATGACCTCGGCGCGTTGCGCCATCTCGATCGCCTGCGCCTTCGAAATCTCGCTCTGGTTGTCTTCGCCATCGCTGACGATGATGATCGCCTTGCGCACGGGGTGGTCGGAGCGATCTTTCAGGAATTTCTCTTTGCAGGCGCGATAAACCGCGTCATAAAGCGCCGTTCCGCCGCCGTCGTGCAGCTTGTGAACCCCGGCTTGCAGAAGCGAAACGTTATCTGTGAAGTCCTGGGCCATCTGCTGGTGGCTGTTGAATCCCATCACAAAAGCTTTATCGAAGCTCGCCCGCAGCGTGTGCTGCATGAAGCTGGTGGCGGCTTCCTGCTCGAAATCAAAGCGGCTGTCCACCGAACCGCTCACGTCGACCAGCAGGCCAATATGAAGAGGTAAATCGGTTTCGCGGCGGAAGTTCAAAATCGCCTGTGGCGGCTTGTGATCGTCGAGGATATTGAAATCGCTCTGCGTCAGATCTCTTACGAACTTGCCGTGCTTGTCGGTCGCGATAAAAAGGACGTTGACCTCATTGACCCGGGCGTGCAGCGTGACGATCGCGTTCTGCGGTTCGTCCGCATCATCCTCGGAAGTCGTCGCACTGGCCGCGGTCAGGCTAGGCGCGCCCGATACATAAGCCGACTGCGCCCGCGCCGCGCCGGTTCCCAGCAGGGTTGCCAGGAAAAGCGCCGATATTCGAAGAATCCAGTTCGTGTACTTCATGCCCGATGGGTCCAATTTTTTCACTCTAAACCGCGCTTCCATACACTGCCAATCTATTAGATGCACGCCACATGCCGAAATCGGCATTATGCTGGACTGCGCTCTGGAACGACTGTAGGGGCGATCCCGCCTGTGTGCCAAGTTACAAAAGGAGCACGCATTTGGTCATGGTTCAAGCCACACGAAGGAAACGACTTGCACTGTCCTTGAGGCAATATTTCGCATGGCCGTTGGCCAGTCGGATACACGTCCTAAATATTGACGCGAAGTGCAACTTTTTTCTCTAGAATCTGTGCCGGAGGCTTTGCGATGAAGAAAGGTATTGTGTGTCTGGTGATCGTCCTCATTTCCGCCTTGGCGGCTTTTGCCGCCGACGATGAGCGCGAGGAAGACCGGGTCAAAGATGCGGGCGTGGTCCTTAAAGAAATCCTCAACATCCCCGACGATATTCCCCAAGACCTTCTCGATAAAGCCGAGTGCGTCATCGTCCTGCCATCGGTGAAGAAGGGCGCTTTCGGAATTGGCGCAAGCTACGGCCGTGGCGTGATGGTATGCCGCGGTGGCCAGCACTACAAAGGAAAATGGGGCGCTCCCGCGCTGTATGCGCTCGAAGGCGTCAGCATCGGGTTCCAGTTGGGCGGACAAGCTACCGATTTCGTCCTCCTTGTCATGAACCCCAAAGGAGCGCAATCGTTGTTGTACAGCAAAGTGAAGTTGGGCGCGGATGCTTCCGCAGCAGCTGGCCCCAAAGGCAGAACGGCCGAGGGCGCGACCGACATCGTCATGGACGCCGAGATTCTTTCCTATTCGCGCAACAAAGGCCTCTTTGCAGGAGTCTCGCTTGAGGGTTCGACTCTTGCGCTCCGACGGAAGCGCCAACGAAAAGCTCTACAAAAGAAAGCTGAGCGCCAAGGAAATCATCCGTGAAGGCAAGGTCGGAATTCCGGCGTGTGCGAGCGAACTAGTCTCGCTGCTCGACAAAAAGTCTCCTGTAAACAAGTCAGATCCAAAATCGCTGGAGTAGCTTGACTGCAGGGCTGGGGTTCCTCTGTGGAACCCTGTGTCCTCTGTGGTGAGAATTGCCTTTGTCGGCGGATAGAGATGGCCCGAAAGCAGATTAATGAAGAAAAGTTGATTCGTTGTGCCTGGGCGACTGGCGAATTGTCGGTTCGCTACCACGACGAAGAGTGGGGCGTTCCGCTCCACGACGATCGGACGTTCTTCGAATTCCTGATCCTCGAAGGCGCGCAGGCAGGCTTGAGCTGGAGCACGATACTCAACAAGCGCGAGAACTACCGCCGCGCCTTCGACAACTTCGAACCCGAACGCGTCGCACGCTTTGACCGCCGCAGGATTCAGAAACTCCTCGCAAATCCTGGGATCGTCCGCAACAAGCTGAAGATCGCTTCCTCCGTGGAAAATGCCAAGGCTTTTCTTCGCCTGCAGGAAGAGTTCGGCAGCTTCGACCGTTACATCTGGCAATTCGTTGGCGGTAAGCCGCGAATCAATCGCTGGAAGTCCCTCAAGCAATTACCAGCCAAAACGTCCGAGTCCGATGCAATGAGCAAAGACCTGAAGAAGCGCGGCTTCAACTTTGTCGGATCGACTATCTGCTACGCCTTCATGCAGGCGACGGGAATGGTGAACGACCACGCTGTGAACTGCTTTCGTTATCGTCCTTTGGGCGGCTGATTTATTCGGCCAATAAGTTCCTTGTTGCCAAACTAATTGCAAACTCTGCCGAGCAATAGGTAACCGCTAAGTGATCCGCACGTGCTTGCGCGGCGAGGTTTATCGCTTGACGAATCGTCCCTTGAAAAGGGTATGCTAGGTTTCTGAACGCAACACCGAAAGGGATACGGGTTCTGCGCCGGGACCTTCTTCTGCGTTCTGTTTTCCCGTTTCAAATGGTTCCGTTCGTTTTTGTGAGTGCGGCGATCGGTCCCATTACTTCTAGGTCCTGGGTGTTCGCATGCACATTGCGACTAAGATGTTTCCCCGCACTCCCATCGCCCGGAAGCTACTCGCCATCGTTGCCCTCTTCGTGGTGATCGTGCTGTGCGTTTTCTATCTGGGAGTTTTTCGCTCCGATATCCTTTCAGGTATTCGTGCTTACGTCGGCGGCGAAGGCCTCTGGTCGAAAGGCGAGAAGCGAGCCGCACTCAGTCTGACCAAGTACGCCGACGGTCACTCCGACAAGGACTATCAGGACTATCTATCCGAAATCGCAGTTCCGCTCGGCGACAAGCAAGCCCGCTTGCAGCTTCAGAGCGCCGCGCCGGATATGGCTCTCGTGTCTCGAGGTTTCGTGCAAGGCCGCAACGACGTTGAGGACGTCCGCAACATGTCGATGTTGTTCCGGCGATTCAAGCATGTGGGCTACATGGAGCGAGCGATTGCGATTTGGACCGAAGGCGACCGGCAGATCGATGAGTTGCGTGCGCTTGCCGATCAACTTCATGCTGAGATCAATTCCCCTCTTCCGGATGAAAAGAAGATTCAGCAACTCGCGGAACAAGTAGTTGAAGTGGATGAACGCCTGACGCCGCTGGAAGACGAATTCTCATCGACGCTGGGGCAAGGCGCGCGCTGGATCGACCGCGTGCTCTCAGTCGTCGCTCTTTTGGCGACCGGCGTGTTGTTGCTGATCGGGATTGGGTTCTCCTCTGTCATCCTGAATGAGCTCCGTACATCTCAGGCGAAGTATCACAAGCTCATTAACACCGCCAATGACGCGATCCTTGTCGTCGACTCCGAATCGCGGCGGATTCTCGAAGCCAACAACAGAGCTTGTACGCTGCTTGGCTTTTCCGCGGAACAACTGGTCGGCATGCCGGAATCCCGTCTGTATCCTGCCGGAACCGAACAATCCAGCTCAGCCTTCCCCGCTCGACAATCCGCGGGACTGGCTTCCAATCGGGAAATCGAGTTGCTGCGGGCAGACGGAAGTTTGGTTCCCGTCGAGGTCCGTTCAAGCGCCACTGAGTTCGGCGGGAAACCCGCGATTCTCAGCATGTTTCACGATATTCGCGACCGGAGGGAGGCAGCGGCGGTCCTGCGCAGAAGCGAAGATCGTTTCAGCTACCTAATTCAAAACCTCTCGGACGTGATCACTGTCGTTGCGGTAGACGGGACCATGCTCTACCAAAGCCCGTCGATCGAGCGAGTACTCGGATACAAGTCATCCGATCTCTTGGGCAAGAGCTTTCTGGCCTTCATCCATCCTGACGACGAGCCCGCTGTTCGCGCGGCCTTGGAGCGGGTAACGCTCGGAGTCGGAAGCGCAGCGCCTCCGGAGTTTCGCTTCCGCCACAAAGACAATACGTGGGTGTGGCTCGAGTCCGTTGGAAACAACTTGCTGAACGACGTCGCAGTCGGAGGCATTGTCGTGACTTCCCGCAATGTCACTGGACGCCGCATGCTCGAAGATCAGGTGCGTCAGTCACAGAAGATGGAAGCGGTCGGCCGCCTCGCAGGCGGCATCGCTCACGACTTCAACAACCTGCTGATGGTGATCCAGGGATATGCGGAAATCGTGTTGCAGGAAGAGGGCGTCGGTCCGGGCGCGAGGAAGAGCGTCGAGACCATCCTGCGGACGACGGAAAGCGCCGCCAATCTCACCCGGCAGTTGCTCTCCTTCAGCCGAAAGCACGCTTTCAGCCCGCAGGTCCTCGACCTTAATACGCTTGTGAGCCGCATGAGCGAGATGCTGCTTGGACTGCTGCGCGAGGAGATGCAATTCGTGGTCAAGCTCAGCCCCGCCGAGTGCTGCCTGAGCGCCGACCCCGGACAGATCGAGCAAGTCGTCATGAATCTTGTAGTCAACGCGCGCGACGCCATGCCCAAGGGCGGAACTCTGACGCTGCGTACCGCGCGCGTGAGTGCCGAAACCGTGCGCGCAGGCAGGGCCTTTGCCGTGGAACCCGGGGACTACGTCATGCTGGCGGTTTCCGATACCGGCGTGGGCATGGATGCCGACACCCAAAGCCGCATCTTCGAACCGTTCTTCACCACCAAGGGCAAAGATGAAGGCACTGGTCTCGGCTTATCGGTGGTGTACAACATCGTGCGTGGTAGCGGCGGACACGTGCTGGTGAACAGCGAGCCCGGAAAGGGGGCGACTCTGCAGGTCTTCTTTCCGCGCGTCGCAGCACCGGCGACCGAGCCGACGCGCGAATCTCCTGTCGAAACTGCGCAGTCAGGCATGGAGACGATTCTGGTCGCCGAAGATCAACCGGACTTGCGCTGGATGATCTGCCAGTTCCTGCAATCGCTCGGATATTCGGTGCTTGAGGCCACAGACGGTCGAGACGCGGTTGCCTTGGCAGAGCAGTATAAAGGTGCGATCGATGCCGTTCTGACCGACGTGGTGATGCCTCATCTGCGCGGTCCGGAAGTTGCCCGCAGGTTGGCGGCTTCGAGGCCAGACATCAAGATCATCTACATGTCGGGCTACACCGAAGGCGAAGTCGATGTGGTCAACGAAGCCGAGCCAGAAATTCCTCTCCTCCAGAAGCCTTTCGAACTGGATTTCCTCGCTGCGAAGATTCGTGAAGTCCTGGCAGCGAGAACGCGCCGCTGAGATGAGACGCATCCGGCGCGTCGATAGAGTTGCGATTACCTACTTAGCGAGCGCGCGTCAAAAGGCTTGCGGTTAAGTACACCGCAACTAATCCCAAGAGCAACACAGCCACTTCTACGCGCGTCGACCACACGTGCAGCGCGTCGAACTGCACGCGCGCGGGATTCGTCAGAGGGACGGCCGCGAAGTCGCTGACCGAAGCGCGGAGCGTATCCATGCGAGGAATGATCCAGAACTGCGAGAACAGCGTCAGAGCCAGCATCAGGCAGATGAGTACGTGGCGCATCGCGAAGACATGCGCCGTGCCATCCGTGATTCGGCTGTAGAGAAGGGAACTGAGCAGGAAGATGACGCCTGAGAAAATGGCGATCCAGTGCAGTTTGCCGAGGGCTCGTCCGACGACGTTGCCGGCGAGATGCGTGTTGGGCAAGACATCGGGAATTGTGAAGGCAGTAGGCGCGAGTACGAAGGCGAAGAAGATCAAGCCTCCGATCCAGACGACAAGCGATAGAACCATAACGAAGCGCAGGAATGACATGACGGGAGGATTATAGCCAGCTTTGTCATCCTGAGCGAAGCGAAGGACCTCTGCAGCCTCTCGCTCCCCGCAGAATTGCATAGGTTCTTCGCTACGCTCAGAATGACAATTGGGAATGAGTTGAGGACTTGGTTCGGGCTTACACTGGCACCGGTAGGTTCTCAATAATCTCTGTCAGCGATTCAGCGCTCGCGATTTCTTCCCAGTGACCAGAGTTCCCGATTGAAAACCTTCAATCGGAGAATGTTCCACATAATCCGAGGAAGATGCAGAAGGATATTGAGCGACTGCGCCAACCAGAAGATCAAGTATTCTGGGATCAGCAATCCGAGAGTTTTCCATCCTACTTGTGACGCAGGCTTCTTGTGAGAGAAGTACCTGAGCGTCTTGCCGTCCCAGGAAACTGAAATTCGGGGCTGGTACCGCATCGTTGAGAGCCTTGGCATTGTGTATCCAACTCTGCAACAAAGGGGCTCCAACAGAAAGCACTTACCGTCCTGAAAATATTCGACCCAAGCATGCCCTGCGCCGTAGCGGCCAGCAGATCCGCCTACGAATCGCGCGTCATATCCCATGCTCAACAGTTGACGCCACGTCCAGAGCGCGAAGTCTTCACAATCCCCCTTCTTCCTTTTTTCAAACTCTTCCGGCGGCTGCCAATAATCGATCTTGTCAAACAGCTCTTTGTCAGACACGTACCTGCAACTCGAAAGAAAGTTGCGAACGTCTCCCATCGTGGAACATTGGATGCTCAGGGGTTGGCTGATATAACGTCCCATTGGGAACGTCGGATGGAGACCTTTGCGTCGGGAAAAAGGTTGCGAGACCTGTTTTCCGACTGCGTCGTAAGCCTCGGGTATAACTTCGGCGATCATCGTGCGGAATTCTCTCAGACGAGAGTTGACTTAGTCGCCGCTGCCTTTAGATAGGAACCGGAACGCTTTCAATGATGTCTTTCAGCACCTGATCGGCTTGCTCTGACTTTCTCAGCGTGGAAGCGTAGAGACCGTTCACGACGATGCGGTGCGCGAAGACGGGGACGACGAGCGGCTTGATGTCTTCCGGAATGCAGAAAGTGCGGCCTTCGAGGAAAGCCATGGCTTGCGCAGCGCGATAAAGAGCCTGCGATCCGCGAGGCGAAACGCCCAGAGAGAGGAATTCGGACTCGCGTGTGCGGCGCACAATCTCGAGAGCATAGCTTACGAGAGACTCGTCGACGCGGATACTCTTTACTGCCTTCTGCATGTCGAGCACGTCAGCGCCCGTGAGTACCGGATGCACATCATCGAGATGCGCAACGCCCGCTTCGGAGCGCAGGATCTGGCGTTCGGCCTGAGCATCGGGATATCCCATGCGCACGCGCATCAGGAAGCGATCAAGTTGCGATTCGGGCAGAGGATACGTTCCGTAGTGTTCGACCGGATTCTGTGTCGCGATGACCAGGAACGGCTGCGGCAACTCATATGAGTGCGCGTCGACCGTGACCTGCGCTTCGTTCATGGCCTCGAGCAATGCGGATTGTGTCTTGGGCGTGGTGCGGTTGATTTCGTCGGCCAGCAGGACGTTGGTGAAAACTGGTCCACGCTTGAACTCGAACTCTTGCTCGGCTGCCGAATAGACGGAAATACCGATCACGTCGGATGGCAGCATGTCGCTGGTGAACTGCACGCGCTGAAAGGTGCAATCGATGGCGCGGGCGAGGGCCTGTCCGAGCGTGGTCTTGCCGACTCCGGGGACGCCTTCAATGAGCAGATGTCCGCGGGCGAAGATGCTGACCAGCGCGAGGCGGACGACGTCGTCCTTGCCGCGAATCACGCGGTGCAGGGTCGATTCCAGTTCGGCGGCTTTGTGAGAAACAGCGATAGCGGTCTCGGGCGACATTCTATGGATTCTACTATCGGGCATGGAGTGGGATGGAGTTACCTACGTCATAGAGCTTTGAGCTATGAGCCGTGAGCTTTGAGTCGCGAGCTTTGAGCAACCCATAAACCCTTCTCGTTGATCTCTTCCTGGTAGTTAGAACGTTCATCGAGCCAAGTCTTGCGGCTCAAACCAGATTGGGATAACACCCTCCGATCGCTCTGCGCTCGCGTCTCACAGCTCATTACTGCATAAACTCTGCGGGCCTTCCGGTCAGACGCTCGATCCGCTTGGCGATCGGGGGATGGGTGGAGAACAAGCCTCCGAAGTTGATCCCCAACAGCGGCGCAATGATGAACAAATGCGCGGTCGAGGGAGTGGCTTGCATCGGAACGCGACGCGAATACGCATCAAGCTTTTGCAGCGCGCTCGCCAATGCGTACGGATTTCCGGTGAAGTGAGCGCCAGTTGCGTCGGCCTGATATTCGCGCGAGCGCGAAACGGCAAGCTGAATCAAACTCGCGGCAATGGGCGCGACGATGAGCATGAAGAGGGCGGTTAAGCCTCCGCCTCCGCGGTCTTCGCGATCGCGGCCACCGAAACCGCCGAACAGCATCGCCCAACGGCCCATGCTCGCGAGCATAGTGATTGCACCAGCGATGGTCGCGGCGACGGAACTGATCAGGATGTCTCGGTTGTTGACGTGTCCCAGTTCGTGGGCGAGGACGCCTTCGAGTTCTTCGTCATTCAGCAGGCCCAGAATGCCGTGGGTGACTGCTACCGAAGCGTGGCTCGGATTGCGTCCGGTAGCGAACGCGTTCGGCGACTCGGACGGAATCACATAGATCTTCGGCATCGGGATGCCAATCTTCTGCGTGAGTCGTTCAACGGCTGCGTAGGCGCGCGGAAGCTGTTCGCGCGAAACAGGCTGTGCGCGATACATGGCGAGCGCAATCTTGTCAGAATAGAAATACGAGACGAAGTTCATGACGGCGGCGAAGGCCAACGCCAGGAACATTCCGTTTTGACCGCCGAACGCGCGTCCGATGAACATCAGGAGCAGCGTGAGAGCGGTCAGCAGGAACGCGGTCTTGAAAGTGTTTCCCATAATTTTTGTGGAACTACTCCATTGGATGTTACGTGAGCGGGGTTGATGCAGGTTCCCGTTTTGGGAAAACTCCAGATCGAGGGTGGTACCCCCCTCCCCCTCGCTCTATTGCAATCATTGAGTTAGCGTCAAATTGCGAAGTAATCTATGGCGCTCAATGAGTTACGGGCAAAATATTCCGGAATAAGGACTTAGCGGACCTCAGCCCGGTTTCCTGGACCCTTCATCATCGGGTGGACGGCTTGTGGACGTCAAGGACTGAGGTCACAGGTGGCAGTCAGTCGCCGAGTTCGACTGAGGTCAATGAATGAAATCGGCTAGATTGCAACAGTTAACTTTCGCTTAGCCCGTCACTCGGGACCAATCGAAGAAACAGCTTCCTTCAGCGCACCGGTTGGTGGCGTTTGCCACATTCTCGGATTGCCCCATCATTCCACTTTCAGAGCACTGCCTAAGACCGGCTGGCTTCCGAGCGAGACGTAAAAGCTCCAGAAAAGCAGCGCAAGCGGGGCCAGTAGCGCGATCATGGCGCGTCCGGCGTACCACTGATCGAGAATCAGTGGCGGTGACGTGCCGAGAGTTAATAGGACGAAGAAGAAGGCCGCCGCAGCAACGAGGCCAATTCTCAGCAGCACTGCCAGGAATACAAGCACGAACAGGACGGTCAAAGTGAAATCGATTGCAGTGGTTTGCGCATTTAGCAGAAGCATGATGAGTGCAAGGGCGACCAGTCCGAACCTTGGCCGGCGCAACAGGCCAGTCACGACGGACAAAATGCCAAAGTAGAAAAGAGCGTAGAAGGATGCGGCAAATAGCAATAAGAAGCAGTGGCCGATGGACGGTAGGATCCCTTGACCGAAATAACCGTCCACTGGGGACGCTGCCGAGTTGTGCGAAAGCGCCCCGACACCCAAGAAGATCGCGCCCATTGTCGAACCGGCCACGATTCCGAACAACACATCGCGTCCAACTAATGGATCGCGAAGACGACCGTTGAGAAGACGCTGCCAGGAAACCATCAGCTTCGGCCAGCTTTGCCGCGCATAAGGCTCCATGGCCATATATCCCAGCCACGCGAGCAACGCAAAAAGCAGGGGAGCGCCGAGCAGAATAAATTGGACCGAAATATATTCCGCTTGCGGGACATAGTGATAGACGCAGAAACCATAGACGCAATTCGCCAGGATTGCGAAGCCCGCCAGACGCAGCGCCCCCTTCGTGTCTCCACGCCCGCGGCGGACGTTCCTGCGCGCGAAAAAACCGGCGACGAGAAGATAACCCGCCATCAGTAATGGCCACGCCGTCGAAAGAAGAATGCCAGAGGCGGCGGGCATGCGAGATGGACTGGAAGGATCTCCTCGCCATGGCTGATCCCACGGAGCGATCACTTGGAAATATGTTGGTACGCCGTGGTAGGCGGCGGCAGCAACGTGGAGAAGCAGGTCGGGGCGATCCGGGAGATGACCCTCCCAGTCGGCGCGGACATCGAAGGAATCGGGCGGGGCCCATTTGGGGTTGGCGGGAACGAACTGAGTGCGGTCGAGTCCGGCTTCGGCAAAAAGTAAACCCCAATCCAGTTGAGGGGGGCGTCCTCCGGTCTCGACTTGCGGCGGCACACCGCGCAGGAAGAGGAGATTGCCTTGCATATCTAGCCTGAGAGCGACCATGCCGGACGTTTCATAAGATGGATTTAACAGAGTGACTCTCGGCGGCCCATTCGGGCTCTGAGCTCCGGGCATCATCCATTGTGGACTTTGCCGGTACCAGAAGCTGACCGGGGACGGCCACGCGTGGCCAGCGGGAGTACGTTTCCAATCCTTGCTGGACGAGTTGTGAGCTGCATAGCGGAGATAATCTTTGTCCGAAGCGACCCATGAAGCACGATCCACCGCGACGGAATAACCCAGCTTCTGCGCCAGATCCTGAGCGCGGTCAGCGAGCACTTCCGGGGATTTGTTCATAGGTGCAAGACCCCAGTCCATGTTTCGCGGCGCCAGAAACATGGATGCCCCAAAGATCAGAATGAGTGCGCCCACGAGGCAAGACCAGGCAACCGCCGGTCGCAACGAGCCCTGAGGCCCCGCTGCCGCAACCATCTCTGGGGAGGGAGTTTCTCCGGCAGCAAGCGCCGAGGCGAGCGGATCGCCGCCAGGGAGAGAAGCAGCGACACTTAATGCCGAGCGTGGCCGCTGCGCTGGTTCCCGATCCAGACAACGCAGGATGGCCCGCTCGACCATCGGATCAAAGTTCTTGACGACGCTCGAGGGCGGCGTCGGATTGCTTTCCGTTTGCTTGCGGTAAAACTCGGCCAGGCTGGAGGCATCGAAAGCTTTCTTCCCGGTGAACAATTCATACAGGACCAAGCCGAGGGCGTACAGATCACTCTGAATGGAGGGCGCACCGCCGTCGAGCAATTCCGGCGCAAGATATCCCGGAGTGCCTGCGTGGCCGGTTTGCTGGTCTGCCTCCGACGCGGCAATCGCGAGCCCGAAATCCGTAATGCGGGCGCGGCCCTTGCCGTCGATCATCACATTCGAGGGCTTCAAGTCACGATGCAGCACTCCACTGCGGTGTGCGGCGGCTAGGCCGGCACAGAGTTGCTGCGCGATTTCCACGGCTTTGTCGTCGGGTAAGCGGCCGATGCGCCGCAGCAGTGAGGCAAGATCTTCGCCGTCGACAAATTCCATGGAGAGGAAGAGCCTGCCGTCGCTCTCTCCGACGTCATACACGCGACAAACGTTGGGATGGGAAACTTGCCGAGCCAGACGCACTTCTGCATAGAACTGATCGCGCCAACTTGTGCTTTTCCCGCGGTCCATGGGTAGAAACTTGAGCGCGACGCGCTGGCCTAGCTTAAGGTCATCCGCTCCGTAGACTTCGCCCATGCCCCCGCGCCCGAGCAACGATGCCACGCGATAGCGCTCTGCGATCATGCTGCCCGGAGCAAAGTTGAATGCTGGAGACCCCGTGTGGGCGGAAATCGCGCCAACGGCTCTGCCGCGATCACCTTGGGCTAATTCATCAGGTGAAATCGACATGGTTGGAGATACGGCGAGCCTTCCGCCACAGCCTTGGCACACTTCCGTCGATTCGGCGTTCTGAGTTCCACAAACCTGGCAGGGATTCACTTTGCACTCTGCAAACAGAACTTTAAGTCCGACCGATTCTGCACCCAGAACCGTTGAGTGTAAAGCATCAGCGCGACGGTAGGTTGACTAGCTCTCCGATGTGGGTCGCGACAGGATTATTTCAGGATGATGGGCAAACCGGAAGTTGTACAGAGTCTCGTTAGCGCAAGATCGCCGTTACACTCATCAAACGGAATCAAAAGCGTTTTTTTTCGCTCACCGGTGCATCGCCTGCTTACAACAACGGGAGCTGCCCTTCCGACTCGTTGGAGCGAATGCCATTACGCCAACTCTCCAGCTTAGAGAGGAATCAAAGGATGGTTGAATGCCCGGCCCCCAAACCGTGGGCGAGGCAACTGACGCATTTAAATGTTAGCGGAGGTAGCGATGCAGCAACAAGATGTCGCCCGAGTGCTGAGCGATCCGTTGTCGCAAGAGCTCATGCAATCAAGTATTCCGGCGCGGTTGGCATACATGGGAGCTGACGGATTTCCGCGCGCGATTCCGATTGGTTTTCACTGGAACGGCGCCGAGTTTGTGCTTTGTACTGTGCCACACGCACCGAAAGTGCCGGCGCTGAAAGCAAATCCGAAGGTGGCATTAACTGTAGATACGAACGCTTTCCCGCCTCATGTTCTCCTGGTGCGAGGCATTGCCGCCATCGACATTGTTGACGGCATACCACCGGAATACTTCGCGGCGAGCAGAAAAGCCATCGGGCCTGATCAGTGGGACGCTTTTGAAGCGCAAGTGCGAGCGATGTACAAACAGATGGCTCGTATCAGAATTACACCGCTTTGGGGAAGGTGCTGGACTTCCAGACGCGATTTCCTACTCCCATCGAGAAATTGATTCGTCAGGCGAGCTGATGAACGCGCCTCACTATTAGTACACCTGGCGATTATCTAGTAGACGATCTACCACTAGAGTGGTAGATTACCTTCCACTATGGCCAAGCAACCGGCAGGAGAGCGAATCGAACTTGTTTTCGGCTCTCTTGACATGCTGATTCTTCGCACTCTGCGCTGGGGTGCAACGCACGGACACGGCATCGCGAAGTCCATTGAGCGCATGTCGGACGAAACCCTCAAAGTGGAACATGGATCTCTGTATCCGGCCCTGCAGCGCCTGCAGCAGGAGGGATGGATCACGGCCGAGTGGGGAGTTTCCGAGAACAACCAGCGTGCAAAGTACTACCGCCTTACCGCGCTGGGACGACGGCAGCTGGTGGCTGAAACCTCTCGTTGGGAGCGCTTTGTAAAAGCAGTCACCGGCGTTCTCAATCCGGCAGAGTTCGAGGAAGGCCAATGAGCTGGCGACGATATCTCGCGAAATTTGTTGCTCTCTTTCGTCGTCCCGAACACGATGGACGAGCTTGAGGAAGAGATTCGCACTCATCTTCAAATGGAGGAGCAGGAGAATCTCGAATCCGGGATGTCACCGGAGGAAGCTCGGTACGCAGCACTGCGCCGGTTTGGAAACGTGGCTTTGACGCAACAGAAAAGTCGGGAGATGTGGGCGTGGAGTAGGGTGGAGACGCTGGGGCAGGACCTCGGCTTCGGACTTCGCCAACTTAAACATAGTCCAGGCTTCACCGCCGTTGCCGTGCTGACGCTTGCGTTGGGCATTGGCGCGAACACGGCGATCTTCCAGTTACTCGATGCGGTCCGCCTCAGGAGCCTGCCGGTAACGAATCCCGCAGAGCTTGCTCTTGTGCGCCTGGCGGACCTGCCGGGGAAAAGGGGAAGCCAGGACACAGCCTATCCGGCACTCAACAATCCTCTGTGGGAATACATCCGGGACCATCAGAGTACTTTTTCACGAGTGCTGGCATGGAGTCCGACCGACCTTGGAATTTCTGAAGGCGACCACGAGCGGCTGGTGCAAGCCCTGTGGGTGAGTGGAGACTTCTTCAATGTGCTCGGGGTGCAGCCAGCGCTCGGAAGACTGTTCACTTCCGAGGATGATCGGCCTGGGTGCGGAGCTTCGGGCGTGGTTGTGAGCTACGCATTCTGGCGAGATCAACTCGGGGAAGATTCTCATGCGATCGGCCGGACTTTGACGATTGGGCGACATCCGGTGCCGATTATTGGAGTGACTCGCGCTGGTTTTACAGGCCCGGAGATCGGGCACTCGTTTGACCTGGCAGTGCCGATCTGTTCGCAGGCCGCGTATTGGACCGATGGCAACTGGCTGGACTCAAGCACCGACTGGTGGCTGACGGTGATGGGACGTTTGAAGCCGGGCAGCTCACTGGCAAAGGCGAATGCGGAACTCAAGTCTCTTTCCCCCGCTGCCTTTGAAGCAAGTCTTCGCAAGGACTATCCAACTGAGAATGTCCGCGACTACCAACATTTCGAGCTCGTGGCAGATTCCGCATCAGGTGGCGTTTCGTGGCTGCGAAATAAATATGAGAATCCCCTCTGGATGCTGCTAGGACTTGCCGGCGTGGTACTCCTGATCGCTTGCGCGAACCTTGCCAACCTGATGCTCGCGCGCGGCAGTGCCCGCATGCAGGAGCTTGCCGTGCGGCTGTCGCTCGGGGCGACGCGAGGCCGATTGATTTGGCAGCTTTTGTGGGAGAGCGTTCCGCTCGTTTTGTCAGGAGCTGCGGCGGGGTTGCTGCTCGCGCGCGTGCTGGGCAAGTGCCTTGTAAGTTTGCTGAGCACGGAGGGTGACTCGCTGTTTGTAGACCTGCATCCCGATTGGCGTGTGCTGGGATTTACGTGCATTCTCGCGACGGTGACGGCATTGCTGTTTGGCTTGGTGCCGGCGTTTCGAGCGGCCAGCCTGGCTCCGAGCGAGACGATGAAAGCCGGCTCAACCCGAGCGGGCGGCATGCAGGAGAGCAGCCGACTGCGGCGGGCGCTGGTCATTACTCAAGTTGCGTTGTCCCTGGTTCTGGTGACTGGCTCGGTGCTGTTTGCAAGAACGCTGGGCAACCTGATGGCCGTTGATGCTGGTTTCCGCGAAGACAGCGTCCTGATTGCACAGCTTGACTTCTCGCGGCTCCGCCTTCCTGTCACACGGCGCATCGCAACCAAGCAGGAGGTTCTCGATCGGCTTCGCAGCGTCCCGGGGGCGGAGTCTGCCGCGGAGGTGGGAATTGTTCCGTTGAGTGGCGGAAGCATTGACAACCGCGTCTGGGCGGAGGGCGAAGACCGGCAATCCGGATTCGATCCGAATTTCAACCGGGTCGGTGAAGGCTATTTCAAGACGCTTGGAATTCCGTTGCTTGCGGGCCGGGACTTTGACCAGAAAGACACGACCGCATCCCCGAAGGTCGCAATCGTCAATGAGGAGTTCGCGCGTCGATTTGGAAAGGGCGCAAATCCTGTCGGACTACGCATACGCCGCGAGGCCACGCCCCACGAACCGGAAATGAGTTTCGAAATTGTGGGGTTGGTGAAAGATTCCAAGTACAAGGAGCTGCGCGAGAGATTCACTCCCATTGTTTATCTTTCGGCGACGCAGGATCAGAATCCCGATTTGTTTGAACAGCTGATGATTCATTCCACGCTGCCATTGCCGATGCTGACGTCGAGGATCAAGCAGGTGGTTGGGGAAAGAAGCCCGGACATCAGTGTGGACTTCAGAGTTTTCAAAACACAGATCCAGGAATCGCTCCTACCTGAAAAGCTGATGGCCGCGCTCTCGGGATTCTTCGGGATTCTGGCCGGCCTGCTGACGGCTGTGGGGCTTTATGGCGTGATCTCGTTTCTGGTCACGCGGCGGACTCATGAAATTGGAATCCGCATGGCGCTGGGCGCGGGGAAGAGACAGGTGCTCTCATCGGTGCTTCGCGAGACCTTGATGCTGACCGTGGTTGGGATCGCGGTGGGCCTGCCCATCACGCTTGGCGTCGCACGGCTGATCGCGAGTATGCTCTTCGGAGTGAAGCCCGATGATCCCGCAGTTCTGGTGATGGCGGCATGCGCGCTGTGCGGAGTGGGCCTCGCTGCGGCTTATATCCCGGCGCGCCGAGCGGCGAAAGTAGATCCACTCGTCGCGTTGCGGTACGAATAAGGCTTTCGCACTGGCCGTGCAGGCCGTGTACGTTTGCGCACTTGCTGACTTTTCCGGGACGGGTCCGCGCCTTGACGAACCGTTCCGACGCTCCTATAGTGGTCCTCGCTCTTCCCCACGTACGTTCGCGCAGTTGACCTGGGAAGTCGGCGGCATACGGTACCTCTCCTCCAGCGCGCCGCAGCAACCAGGTCCGGCCCTCTCTTCACATCACTCTGGAGGATGCATGCGTGCAAAATCACCTCGTATTTCTTCCACTGTCCGACATTTGAATCCGCGACTCGACAAAATGATTGCGAGCTACGCGGCGACGGCCAGCGCGGTCGGAGTTGCGCTTCTGGCGGCCGCCCAACCTGCCGATGCCAAAGTTGTCTATACGCAGACTCGCGTGTCAATCGGCGGAGGAGTCGACGGCCGCTACAATCTGGACCTCAATCACGACGGCATTGTGGACTTCGGCGTTGGCTTTTGTTCCTGCCAGCCGGAGGGCACGGCGCTCACAGTAAGCTCCAATCGGAACGTGGGAAACATGGCAATCGAGCAGCCTGGTTTCTCTTACGGAGCGGCAGCTTTGATGAGTGGCGCTCCCATTGGTCCGAAGCAGGTATTCAAAACCGTGTATGGCGGCGGCGCCATGTCGATGGCGTTTGTCGGATCGTACTCCGGTAAACAATTTTCCAGCGGGCCATGGCTGGGAGTCACGGGGCGTTATCTGGGGCTGAAATTTATGATCAACGGCCAAGTCCACTACGGCTGGGCACGGATGACGGTCGGAAAAAAGCTCAGTCATGTCGTGCTGACCGGGTATGCGTACGAGACGATTCCGAACAAACCACTGAAGGCTGGCCAGACTTCCGAAGCGGCGGCGGACGCAGTAGAACGTCCGGAAACATTCGATAATCCGGCATACGGCCCCAGCCTGGGCATGCTGGCGTATGGTTCCGGGGCAATGGATGTCTGGCGCAGGAAGGAACAGGTGTGATTCTGCCCCATTCCCACCTACGCCGTCCCAGAATCCCGCACAACCAACACAGTTTCGACTGAGGTTAGTTCGTCATGGCAAACCGATTGCTGTTGAGCATTCCAGTTGTAGTATCAACGCAGCTGTATTGCTGCCCCGGAAGGTGGTCACTTCCATGTCTGTACCATAGAACTGTAAACGCCCCGGGAATACAGTCGAATTACGCTGGTTGTTCCCGTCAGGCCGTTGCCAAGGATGATGATCTGTTTCCCGACCTTGCCAGCCACGGGTACGGTTTCCACCAGTGGGCTGATTCGAGAAGATGATCGCGGCCTACGCAACAGGGCCGATCAGGAGCTCGTGGGGGTTGCACTTCTCACACCTGAAATTCCCGCAGATTTAGCCGTGGGAAATTGTTTACACCAACGATTCCCGAGTGATCGATCAACGACATTGCATCACCCGGTTCCCCTATCTGCTCGACCTTAACCACGACGGCATTCCTGATTTCAGCCCTGATTGAAAGGTTCCCCCCGCAGTGGAATGGAACGTGTGCAGGACGAGGTATTGATGTTTCGATGTGAACTCGAATACGACCTCAACACCGCTGGAGGTTGTACCAAAAAAATTTCCATTTGTTCCTGCCGGCCGGCTCGGTACGGCATCAGTCAATTGCACTTGTGTTTCGTAGCAAACATGGTGATGGAGCAGGGTGGCAGTCCCCGAAGGAGTGAGCTCGTAAACGACACCGCCCTCGTTCGTTCCCCCAGTAGAGGTTGTGCCATAGAAGTTTCCGTCGCGGCCCTGGATTGGCGGGAAGACTGGATTTCCGCCATCTGCGCATTTCGCCTCGCAGAATGTGTCAGCATTTGAACTGCCCATTGGGCTGATCTGGAAGATCGTGCAGGCATTCAGACTTCCGCTACCGGCGTCGTGCCGTAGAAATTCCCATGGCTGGCCAGACGATGGCGTATGACGGATCTTACGGCTACGCATGGAGATGTGGGACAGAACGAGTATAGGATGGAGCTGTCCGCCAAGCATCATCTGGGAATAAGTTCAGAATCCACGGCCAAGTCCGATGGGCGCCGATGACGGTTACCAAACACATTGGCCATGTTGTTCGTCACGGGTGGGTACGCATATTCCCCGTGGAGCAGTTTGGCTCAGAACAAACACTGTAAGTCGGGCCGACCTTCCGATGGGCGGCATTGGAAAATGACTCCCCGATGTTAGCCCCTCCGCCACAGTGCCGTAAAAGTTTCCGTCCGTTGCTTGGACCACTCCTGTGGCGGCCCTCAGATTGCCAATGAACTGCGCGCACGAAGGTAAAGGTTTGATTCTGGGCGCTCACCGCCAGGCTGAAGGAGGCTGCGCATGCGAGTGCGAGACAAAGAGTGCGGAAAGTCTTTGAACTTTTCATCGAAGTATCCTTCCAAAAAAGTGCCTCGGCAAGACGATACGGAAAAGGGTAAAAAAACGGGCCCGGATGCCGAGGAGGTCTCCGCACAGTCCCGTTCCGACTGAACTAATTCGTCACGACAAACTGCGGATTGCTATTGAGCGTTCCAGTTGGAGTCACAACGGAAACTGTACCGGTCGTCGCGCCAGAGGGTACCGTCGCTTTGATTTCGGTCCCGAAACTGTAAACGTCGCGGCCTTACCGTTGAACTTCACGCTGGTTGTTCCACTCAGGCCGTTGCCGAGGATGAGAACGCGTTTTCCAACTTTTCCGGCTGTAGGTATGGTTTCCACCAGCGGACTGAGACCGTTGGACAATGAAAAGATAGTGCCATTGCTGCTGCCGGTGTTGGGGTCGGTACTTCCGTATAACAAGCCATCAGTGCCCTGAAAGAGCGGCGCGTATGGCGCGTTGCCACTAACGTCAAACGTGTAAAGAAGGGTGAAGATTCCCTCGGGAGTAATCTCAAAAGCGGTACCGTTGCCGTACTTCCCGTCGAGGTTGACGCCATAGAGATTTCCGTCATTGGCCAGCGCCAATCCTGCGTT
The DNA here is from genome assembly GCA_963787685.1 of uncultured Acidobacteriota bacterium. Taxonomy (GTDB): domain Bacteria; phylum Acidobacteriota; class Terriglobia; order Terriglobales; family Acidobacteriaceae; genus Sulfotelmatobacter. Next base: position 92,629 of record CAWBED010000004.1, on the reverse strand, counting down.
AGGATCGTCCCCGTCCACAGGAGGATCGAAGCTGTGAAGGATTTTGAACTGGCGTTCCGCGGTCAGCTCGAAGACGGTTCCGGAACCGTGGGCGCCGCCGAATGAGGTTACGCCAAAAAAATTTCCCTTCGCATCTTGGACCAACGGAAGAATGACCCCGCCATCCGCGCAGTTGCCCTGCGAGCAGAAATTGTGTATCACCTGGTAATCGCCGCCTGGGCTTAGCTTGTAAATCACACCGCCGCCCTGTGCTCCTCCTCGGGCCGTTGTGCCATAAAAGTTTCCATCTTGTCCCTGGATTGGCCACAGCGGGAATGAGCCGTCCAGGCAGCCCGAGAGCGCACAAAAAGAGTGGAGGACCTTGTACTTTCCGGTCGGGTTGATCTGGAAGAACACACCGTTATTAAATTTTCCGCCGTAAGCGGTTGTGCCGTAAAAATTCCCATCGCTGCCCAGACCGAATCCGTTCGGATTCTCGCCGTCGCTACATGTGGAGTCGGAACAGAAGGTATGGAGCAGCGTGAACTCGCCGCCTAGCGTCAACCGGTAAGCGGTTCCGGAGAGCCCCACGCCACCGTAGATCGTCACTCCGTAAAGGTTCGCGTCGCTTCCGAGCACGAGCGAGTATGGTCCGTTTCCGTCGCTGCAATTGCCTGAACAGAAACTGTAAATCGTCTTGAGTGCTCCGCCGGGCGTCATTTGGAAAACAGTTCCCTGGCCGTAAGCGCCGCCGAAATAAGCGGTGCCGTAAAAATTCCCGTCTGTCGCCTGAATCACTGCATTAGGGGAATTCCCGTTTACGCCATTGAAGTTGGCGAGGAAGTCGACGGCTTGGGCCTGGGCGCACACCGCCGGGCTGAAGGCGAAGGCAGCGCATGCGACTGCGAGACAAAGCGTACGGAAAGTCTTTGAACTTTTCATCGAAATATCCTCCTAAAAAAATGCCTCAGTGGGACAACAAGAAAATGGGTAAAACACGGGCCCGGATGCCGAGGGGGTCTGCCCGGGCCCGTTCGCGACTGCTACTTCGTCACGACAAACTGCGGATTGCTGTTCAGAGTTCCCGATGGGGTGACGACTGAAACCGTGCCCGTCGTCGCGCCCTCGGGAACCGTTGCACGTATGATAGGAATCTTTTTCAACGGTGAACTCGGCGGGCGCGCCATTGAAAGTGACGCTCGTCGTTCCGGTCAGATGATTGCCGAGAATGAGGATACGTTTCCCGACTTTTCCACCGGTGGGCACCGTTTCGACCAATGGGCTAAGATCGTTCGGACAGCGAAAAAATAGTGCCAGCGATGTTGCTATTGGTGTAGCCAATTGGTGCTCCCGTAAAGCAAGCCTTCGGTGCCTTGAAAAAGCGGCACGTATGGCGCGTTGCCATTAATGTCGAACGAGTAGAGAAGGGTGAACTCCCCTTCCGGAGTAATCTCGTAAGCAGTGCCGTCGCCATACTTCCCGAAGAGGTTCTCCCACTCCGTAGAGATTCCCGTCATTGGCCAGCGCTAACCCTGCGCCAGGATCCCCTCCCTCGACAGACGGGTCGAAGCTGTGAAGGACCTTGAATTGGTGTTCGGCGGTCAGTTCGAACACAACTCCATACCCATGCGTGCCGCCGAATGAGGTTGTGCCAAAGAAATTCCCTTTTGCGTCCTGGACCAATGGCTGAATGACCCCGCCAGCCGCGCAGTCCCCCTGAGTGCAAAAGTCGTAGATGACCTGATAATTACCGGCTTGATCAACTTGTAAATAACACCGGCGCCCCACGTTCCTCCTTGGGCTGTTGTGCCATAGAAGTTTCCATCCTGTCCCTGGATTGGCGACAGCGGGAAGCTGCCGTCCTGACAGTTGGAAAGAGCACAGAAAGAGTGCAGGTCCTTGAATTTGCCGGTTGGGCTGATTCGAAAAAACACCCCTTGATTCCATTCGCCTCCGGATTCGGTTGTCCCATAAAGATTCCCGTCGTTGCCTAGATAGAGCCCATTCGGATTCTTGCCATCGCTGCACGTCAGGTCGGAACAGAAAGTATGGAGCAATGTGAACTTGCCGCCCGGCGTTACCTTGTAAAGGCGTTCCGGAGAGTCCCTCGCCACCAGTACACAGTCACTCCGTAAAAGTTCCCGTCGCTCCCAAGCACCATCAGGTAAGGATTTCTTCCCTCGGCGCAGGTCCCTTCGCAGGGGAAGCTGTAAATCGTGCTGACCTGTCCGGAGGGCGTCATACGGAAAACATCGCCAAATCCGAATGCACCCGCCCAGTACCCCGTGCCGTATAAATTTCCATCCGTCCCCTGGATCAGTCCGTTGGGGGAATCACTCGAGCCGGTAAACTCGGCGAGGAATCTTACAGTTTGTGCCTGGGCGCATACCGCCAGGCTGAAGGTGATGGCCAGAGCCATCAAAGCGAGAGTGGGTGAGAAACGCTGTCCGTTGCGCTGCATAAAGCCTCCTGAGGCGTAGCAGAGTTGCTATCGCGGAAATTGCACTTGAGTTCGACCAGGGTGAGCTTAGCGGGGCCCGGAGCAAATGTTCACTTGGGGATCATCAATCTACTTCAAGCGAATCCGGGCTGTCAACAAATAAAGATAAGTTAATTATCTATTTTAGTGAGCTCTCGGCAAGGCGACGACATGGAAGAATGGCGAAGATAACCACTACCACTTCGGCGGGATGCCACTGCGTTGGAACCTACCGAGTGTGACTGACGGTCACCCGGCCACGGTTGAGAGAAAGCCGCGGATCGCCGCGAGTAGCATTGATAAGGGCGAGAGCGCGTTGGCTGTTGCCAACCAGTTTTTCCAGAGTCTTGCATAGACGCTCAAATTCAGGGCGCGAGCCCAGTTCAAAGAACACGTCGTTAATTTGCTGCAGTTCGGGAAACAGCGACTGGAGCGCTTTGGCCCCGTTCGGAGCGACGGAAAGAAGAGAAACCCGTCGATCCTGGAGGTCGGAACGCCTTTCCAGGAAACCTTTCTTAATAAGTTTCCCCGACTCCATGGTCACGAAGGGGCCCGTCACGTGCAGATATTCGCCAACTCGGCCGACGCTCACCCCGATCTTTCCCTGGAGTTCGGCCACGGCCATCATGATGGTGTATTGGGGCCCGGTGAGACCCAACCTTTCCCCCAGATAGCGCTTGACCGTTTCCAAGCGCGCGGAAACGGTGAAAAAGTCATACAAGAGTTTTCGTAAGGAATGGTCCGACTTTCCAGATACGAGAATCGGACTGGTCGCGGTGAGTGGGAACTGAAAGTCTGTTTTTTGTCTAGCCATTGATCGGGGGAGTTTCTCCAGTTCTGCAACCTACTGCGTTCGAGTATAGGCCACGTTTGAGCTGCAATGTTCCGCGCCGCAGACAGATTCCATTGCTATTGTTTTGTTCGAAGCTTCAATCTCAGAGTAGGTTGCATGTCGCGAGGCTGGCCAATTCTGCATAGCGACCCCAAGAGCGCCGGAGGTACAACAATATGGAGCACAATGCGCGAGTTACTTGCAACATTTTGGAATGGCGATTGGCAATCGGGCTTAAGCGCGGGCCGGGATCGGGCTTCCGAATCTTCGGACGCTGAAGGAAATCGGCAGGCCGATTACGATCATGTGCACGGCTAATCCGAGGATCAGGTCGTGAAGTTCATAGGGGCCTCGGGCGTGGAGGGCGGAGAGTGGCAGCACGACGAGATTCATGACCTCTTCCACCGCGGCGCCGAAGAAAAGACCGCAGACCAGCGGGTGTTCGCTCAAGAAAACGAGCCGGCGGCTAGCGGCGTAATAAGTTGCCGCAGCGGAGCAGGCGATGAAGAAATGCAGCAGGACTCCGAGAACATAAGTGCCCGGGCCTCCATGAATGGCTTTCGGTCCGAGCAGTCCCGCGGCGATCACGAACGGGATGTCGCGTCCGAAAAGGATACAGGCTTGAGTGAGATCTAAAGTTCCGGCGACGATGCCACCAACGGCGATGGCTCGGAATGCGCCCCTTTTCGGGGACGACAGCGGTGCAGATGCGGCGGTCATGCGACCTCCTCGATGGGAAGAATTTGTCGAGACTCTTGCGGCTGAGGCCACCAGCCAGCAGAATGCTGAAGAAGGAGGCAATCAACAGCACGCTATACTCCGTGATTCCTGTTCAAAAAAACCTGCTAATAACAATTCTGTCTACCTCTGTTTTGGTTCCGGAAGCCGAGCCCCCTGTAGGGTGAGTTGGACTTTGCCCGGCTCGCATTTACGATAGCCAGCGTGCTTCTGGAAGTCCTGAACGCGGTCTGAAATACTCTGAATACTTCTGAAACCATGAATTTCTCAAAGCTTCGTGTCGGCGACTGGTGCGTGGATCCGGCGTCAGGGCAGATTTCGAGGGAAGGGCAGAGCGCGCGAGTCGAGGCGCGGACGATGCGGCTCCTTCTCTGCCTCGCCGAGCATACGGGCGAGGTCGTCAGTATCGACGAGCTGCTGAACCAGGTCTGGACAGACGTCACGGTGAGTCAGGACTCGGTGTATCAGGCAGTGACCTCGCTGCGGCGCTTGTTGGGAGACGATCCCAAGCAACCGACGTATATCGCGACTGTCCCGCGGCTGGGATATCGAATGGTGGCGAGTGTCAGTCCGTGGACGGAGTCGCAGCCAGAACGATCGGGCGACGGGTTGGCGGCGCTTTCATCTCCGGCGCCGGGCTCTCGACGAAGCGGCGGGTTCACATGGGCTGCGGGAGCTGCAATTTGTCTGGCTCTCGTAGTGGTTGTTGTTTTCCTCGAGCACGGCAAGGTAGCGAACAAGAATGCCGCGGCCTCCGTTGCGGCTGCGACTCAGCATAGGAAATCGGTTGCGGTGCTGCCGTTCCTCGACCTGACCGAAGGGATGCATGAAGAAGAGTTCGCCGACGGGATGACTGAGGAGTTGATCGACAAACTCAGCAAGATTCCGGGGCTGCGGGTGCCCGCACCGACATCGTCGTTCTACTTCAAAGGAAAACAAATTCCCGTCGCCGAGATCGCGAAGTCCCTCGGAGTCGCGTACGTGCTCGATGGAAGCGTGCGAAAATCAGGAGGGCGGCTGCGCGTCGCAGCGCGGTTGGTACGCGCGGATAGCGGATACGTTGTCTTGTCGGAAACCTACGACCGTCCGATGCACGATTTGTTGATGGTGCAGGACGACATCGCGGGAGAAGTAACGAAGGCGCTGACTGAATCGATTGAGGCCGGTTCGGGCCCGTAGTGACTAGTCCGCTAACGCCGGCGCGGGTGAGACATATGCGCGTTAGCCGGAGGGGCGCTGGCACAATCTTTAGAAGCCCATTTCTCCATTATGCAACCGGATGGTTGCTTGTTGCGTTTGGCTGAAGTATTATGCAACCAAGAGGTTGCATATATGAATAATACGATTGAGAAGCGGATCGAGTTGAAGGCGCCGATTTCGCGGGTATGGCGAGCGCTGACGGATTACCGGGAGTTTGGCGAATGGTTTCGGGTGAAGCTCGATGGACCTTTCGTTGTCGGGCAGGCTACGCGCGGCCACATCACTTACCCGGGATACGAGCACGTGCAATGGGAAGCGGTGGTGCAAAAGATGGATCACGAGCGGCTGTTCTCGTTCACATGGCCGCATCCTAAATCGTTTCGCAAAGAAGATTATCCTGTCGATTTCTCGAAGGAGCCGCGAACACTGGTTGAATTCAGGCTGGAGAAGACGTCCGGTGGGACGTTACTGGTCCTGACTGAATCGGGATTCGACAAGCTTCCTCACGACCGGAGTCTGGAAGCCTTCCGCCGGAATGAAGGTGGTTGGACGGAACAGATGAAGAATATCGAGAACTATGTCACGCAGAAGCCATAGCGGACTGGCGGCAAAACGAGGCGCGCAGGCGGAAGTCTTCGCCGCTTTGGGGGATGCTACTCGGCTGTCGCTGGTCGCGAAGCTGTGCAACCGGCGTCCTCATTCGATATCGCAGCTGACGCAGGGTTCGAGATTGACGCGACAGGCGATCACGAAACACTTGCGGGTGCTGGAGGGGGCGGGCATCGTGCGGTGCGTACGCGCCGGGCGGGAAAGTAGGTTCGAGTTGGATCCGGAGCCGATCGAAGGAATACGAGCGTATGTCGACTTCGTTTCGGAGCAATGGGATCAGGCGTTGTTAAGGCTGAAGTCGTTTGTAGAAGAGTAAGAACGGGGAGTGTGGGCGCGCGTTACCCCACAGTTTGAAGCATCTGAAATTCCCACCCGTCGAAAATCGCGACGGGTGGGGCAGCCTTTTTGTGTTGCTTCACACTTTTAGGCTTTTTGGGACTCGCGCTTCAGGGCGCGCTGGAGAGTTTGATCCAGGGCGGCCTTGGTCTTTTCGTATTCCTGCTGGCTGATGCGTCCTTGTTTGTGTTCGACCTCGAGGTCGAAGAGTTCGTCTTTTAGTCCTTCCAGCAACATTGATGTGCGCGACGCGGGTTGACGGTCTGCGGCTGCGGGAGTCTCGGCAACGGGGGCTGCAGGCGAACGGGAAGCGCGCTTCGCGGGAGCGGTCGGAACCGGGAAATCGTCATCTTCCATAGCGGAAAGTCCGGTGGTTGAGGCGCGGACGGCACGGTTTGCAGCTTGCTGGCGCGAGGCCACGAAGACTCCTCCGATGATGAGGACCGCAGCGAAACCACCGAGAATCCACCAACGATATTTCTGAAGCGGGTCGGGCGCATCGATCGGCGGTCCGAGACCTCCGCCAGGACGATTTTCGTTTTGCGCGGCAGGAGATCCGCCCTCGCTTGGTTGACCGTTTTCGTCGGCAGGAGCGGCGAGTGACCCTTCGCCGGTGAGCTTAAAGGCGAGCGGTGCTCCGAGCTTGGTGTTGGACGCGACTTCTACGTTGGCGTCGGGCTGTCCGGGATAAGGAGCGACCTGGAAATTCGCGCCGGGCGCGCCGGAGAATTGTATTGCCTTAGGAGCGATCGCGACGAAATGCTCGAGCGGATAAACGCTCTTGGGATCGATGTTGATGCTTCCGGTGTAGGGCAGCGTGTAGACGACGCTGAAACGCGTCTCGCCGGGGCGAAGCGGAAACAGGAAGGCGTATTTATTCTTGGCGTTCTCGCCTTCGGGGACCGGAGCGGAGTTCACGGGCTGTCCGCCAGCGGTCATGGCCTGACCGTCGGTGACTTTGGCTCCATCGGGCACAAAGAACTCGAGGTTGTGCTCGTTCATCTGCGTGCGCGGAGGCTTGGAGTCATTCTGAACGGCGAAGGTGCGCTCGACCTGCATCTGTCCCTGGCCGGCCTGGAAGCGCATGATGTCGGCGACGACCTCGATGCCTTCAATCTTTTTGCCGACGTCGTAAACCTCGACTTCGACGGATGTGGTTCCCGGAGGAGCCATGCGGTGATACGTGACTTCCTGATGGATCACGCGGACGAGGTGCGGTCCGTCGGCCTCGAGCTTGAAAGAGAAGTTGCCCTTGGCGTCGGCCTTGGTGCGTCCGGCTTCTTCCATACCTTGACCGAGTGTGATGAGGATGACTTCGTCGCCTGCGCCGGGCTTGCCGGTAGTCGCGTTTTTCACGATACCGGTGAGGGTCTGGGCGGAGGCGAGGGTTGAGAGCAGGAAGAGGCCGATGAGCGAAATAAGGAAGGTCGCCTCGCGCTTATTGCGACGCAAAAAACGCGTCGCGGCGCGGTGGCTCCCCCAGATCCTTCGGGCCGCAAAGGACACGGCCCTCAGGATGACAAGCTGTGGTGATTTCGGGGATTGGGACAGGTTCATGATCTCGCTTTTCTTGGAGCGGAGGCGGCTGCGGCTTCGAGGCGGGCGATTTCGGCCAGGAGTGCGGCGGCTTCGTCCTGCAGGGAGGCTTTCATCGATTGATAGTCGACGTCAGGAATTTTTCCCGCCTTGTATTCGAAGTTGAGGTCGCGCAGATTTTCGTAAACAGCATCTTTGCGTTCGCGGAGATACGAGGCGCGCGTCTTCTCAGGCCCGAGGTAGAGCTTGCCCGGCAGATAGAAGACATAAAGAAGAGAGGCAGCGGTGACGAGAAGGCAGCAAGCCCATTCGAAGCTCATATATCGGTCTCCTTGCGCGCCTGATCGCGAAATTGTTCGAGTTCCGCGCCGCGGACCGGGCGGACACCGTCTGCGAGCGCGGGGGTTGGGCGATTTTTCCAGGCGCGGATTACGAGAATGACGATGCCGAATCCGGCGAACAGGGCGACGAAGGGCATGATCCACGCGGTGCGATCAAAGCCGGTGCCCGTCGGAGCGGCGAGGACCGTCGGGCCGTATTTCTGCACGAATGATTGCTCGACGAGGCTGTCGCTATCGCCGCGGCCGACGGCGGCCATGAGTTCGTTGCGCATGCCGTCGGAGTCAGGGCAGCCGACGTGGTTGCATTCGAGAAGGATCTGGCCGCAACTGCAGATGCACATCAGTTGATGGCCGAGTTCTCCGAAGCGCGTGGCCGGATCTCCGGCGCCGGCGAAGGCGAAGACGGCGAGAGAAAGGATGGCGCACTGCAGAACGCGGCGGGAGATCGAGTTGGATTTAAATTTCATTACCTGCTAATTTCGCGAATTTCAGCGGCTAAAGCCGCGTTCTCTTTCGACTTCTAACGGCACCGCTAAAGCCGTGCCCTGATACGAACCATGCCGAGCTCCGCTCGGCGGACAGCCGATGGCGGCTGTCCCCACATTCAAATTCACATCCAAAGTCCCGTTAGTCTCCCGCGACCGGGGCTGGTTGCTCGACCATTCTTGCCGGGACGGGCGCGCGGACTGGAGCCGGGGCATTCGGGATCAGCGCCAGCACGGTGCCAACGAGAATGATCCAGACGCCGAGCCAGATCCACATCACCAGCGGATTCAAGTGCGCCTTGATGATGGGCTGTCCCTTTTCGTTCTGGCCTTCATAGACCAGGTATAGATCCTCTTTCATCGTGGAACGAATACTCGGCTTGGTCGAAGCCTGACGGCTGGCCTTATAGAAGAGGCGCTCCGGGGTAAGCGTGTCGACCTTGTTGCCATTTTGATAGACGTCCATGATGGCCCACTCGCTGGCGTAGTTCGGGCCGTCATCCTGCGTGTAAGAGCGGCAGACCAAGTCGTAGTTGCCGATGTGCATCTTGTCGCCGTAGGCGAGGCCGTTGCCCGCTTCCTGATCCTGATTGAATGCCGAGCCGGCGAATCCGATGATGACAACGATGACACCGAAGTGAACGATGTAGCCGCCGTAACGCCGCGTGTTGCGATGCGTGAGCTGGACCATGGAGGCGAACATGCCCTGGCCGGTGTGGTTCGAAATTACTTTGCCGCCCCGGTAGTACTCGCTGGCGATGGTGAGCGCGACCAGGACCGAGAGGCCGATCGCCATCAGCGAATAGAAGTACGAGACGTCCTGCCAAGGGCGGAGCCCGAAGGGCGATCCCCACGAAGCGGGCGTGATCATCAGGAATCCCATCACGGCGATCGCGCCGATCGAGGGCCACAGGAAATTCCGTTTCAGGCTTTCAAAAGAAGTCTTGCGCCACGCCAGCAGCGGGCCGACCGCAGTCAGAATGAGAAGCAGCAGCGCAACCGGAATCGCAACTCGGTTATAGAACGGCGCTCCGACTGTGACTTTGTTGCCTTGCACCAACTCGGAGATCTTCGGGAACCACGTGCCCCAGAGCACGGTGAAGCAGAGAAGCACAAATAAAAGGTTGTTGAACAGGAAACTCGACTCGCGCGAGATGAGCGATTCGAGTTTGTGCTCGCTGCGCAGGTGCTCTTTATTCTTGACGAAGAAAAAGACGAAGACCGCGAAGCTGATGGCGAGGAACCACGCGAACCAGTTTCCGATCGAGGACTGCGCAAAGGCGTGGACCGAGCTGATGATCCCGCTTCTCGTGAGGAACGTGCCAAGGATCGCGAGCCAGAAGGTGGCGAAGACCAGCCACATGTTCCAGACCTTCAACATGCCGCGCTTTTCCTGCATCATGACGGAGTGCAGGAAGGCGGTGCCGACGAGCCAGGGCATCAGAGAAGCATTCTCGACGGGATCCCACCCCCAGTAGCCTCCCCAGCCGAGCACGGAGTAAGCCCAGTGGGCGCCGAGGAAAATTCCGCAGGTCAGAAATCCCCAGGTAACCATGGTCCAGCGGCGAGTGATGTGAATCCATTTCTCGCCGGGATACTTCATGATCAGCGCGCCGAGTGCGAAGGCGAAGGGGACAGTGAATCCAACGTAGCCGAGATAAAGCATCGGGGGGTGGATCACCATCTCGGGATACTGGAAGAGTGGATTCAATCCGCTGCCGTCGGCACGCGCGGGGCCTTCGAGCAGGCCGAATGGCTGCGCCGCGAAGTTCACGAGCGCAAGAAAGAAGATCTGGACGCCGGCCAGAACAACCGATGCATAGGCGAAGAGTCGAGGATCGGTTTTGTAGCGAAGGCGGAGAACGAAGCCGTATCCGGAGAGCAGGAGCGACCAGAAGAGCAGGGATCCTTCTTGTCCGGACCAGAGCGTGGCGAATTTGTACGGAGCCGGGAGGTCGCGATTGCTGTGATGAAAGATGTAGGCGATGGTGAAATCGTCGCGGAAAGCGGAGATGACCAGGGCGAGCGCGGCAAGAAATACTGCTCCAAAAACGGCGACTCCAGCGCGGCGTGCAGTCTCGCCAAGGCGCTCGGACTTCGAATCGTCCGGATACAGAAGAGCCAGAAGGCCGCCGCCGAAGGAATAGACGCTCAAAGCCAAGGCGAGCAGCAAGGCAAAACTACCGATTTGCGCCATGTGGAACCCCAACGTATTTTTTCAGAAAGTCCAGATACAAGCAAACTTAAAGGGAGTAAAGCTGGAGATTGAGGGTGAGTAAGGAAGAGCTGGAAAGTTGAACAAAAGACAGGACGCAACGTGACGCGTAAACGTTTCCGCCTCCAGGCGGCGGCCGGGGCTCGGCCGCCAGGCGGTGCTAAGAGCGCCTAGGCGCTCTGTTGGTGATAACGCTGGCGGATCTCGTGTTCGGCGGTCAGCCAGTCTTCGGTTTCGTGGCCGGGTTCAAATCCGCGGCGCTCGGAGAGCAAGTAGGCAAGGCGGCGAATTTCTTCGTCAACGTTGATGGGGACGAGATTGGCGCGTGCTTCGCTGCGAACGATCGACGGCTTTCTCAATGTTATTGGGGTTTCGGGTTTCGGTTCCGATGTGCGGGTTTCGACCGCGAGGAAGCGTTGTGGTGACCGCTTCGACGGGCGTGACAGCCGGTTGAGCATTTACTTTCTTCGGGAATTTCGATTTCGCCATTGTCGGGTACTCCTTACAGACTCCTAAATTTAGGAATGATTGGATTTGTTGATGAAGGAACAACATACACGTCGCCCCCGTGAACTTCCGGTTAACGATCCATGTAGATCAGCGGATATCTAACTATAGCTCGATTTGTCCTGTGGATACAGAGAGTTTGCATAAAAAAATCAGATACACCGGCGCAGGAATCCTGAAATGAAACAGGGTTCGATTTCAAAAAGCACTCACCACAGAGGACACGGGGTCACACAGGGGAAGACGGGCTTTGTTCTTCGTAAGACTTGTGCGATTTCGCGGCGGAAGGGCGAAGCAGCGCGATTCCGGAAATCAAAAAATCGTTTGTTATAATTTAAGCTCGTTTCCGGGGCGCTATCGTCTAGGGGTTAGGACGGAAGATTCTCAATCTTCAAACCCGGGTTCGATTCCCGGTAGCGCTACCAACTCTCTCTTAACCTGCCAAGCTGCTCGCCATTTGCCCGTTTCGGTCTTCTTTTCGGTAACGATCCAGTTTTCGAGGATTTCGCTGGGAGGACAAGACGGCGTGAGTTTCTTCGGTTTTTTTCACTGAAATCGTCCGGTAGCTGGTGAAAAGTCCATTTTCCCTCCATGAGAAGGCGTGTAATGCCAACCGGAGCTTTTGGTTTTGGGCTTCGATTGTGTGCCTTCGTTTCATAGCGGAGAGGGTCTCAGCAGACGGGCCAGGGTTCAGTCACAGGTCGAGCGAAGCGAGCCGGAGGGCAACCTTGACGGGTTCCTCGCCTGTCTGCACGATTCGCTTCAAACGAAGGCGAAAGCTAGCGCGAAAGCGCTGTCCCATGATTTGCATGTAGGAGGAGTTTGAGTAGGAAGTGAAGGTTAAAGAGGAGCGTAATCAATTAGCTGCTAACGGCAAGATTTATACGTCGTCTACTAACCCCGAGGAGATCTGCTGATGCGCTCTGGATTCCTGGCACCCATTTTATGGGTGTTGCCCTTATTAACTCTTTCGCGGTCACAAACAGTAGAAGCTCCACAACTCATTCAAGATGTTCGTGTATTTGATGGTGAGCACGTCCATGAACATCGGAACGTGCTGATCGAAAATGGAAAAATCACACGGATTAGCGACGCCTCCTTGAAAGTCCGAGGCGCGAAAATTGTGGACGGGCGAGGCCGAACGCTATTGCCAGGGCTTCTCGACGCGCACGTGCACATGCCGAACAACATGGAGGATGCCGCGAGGCAGGCGCTTGAGCTTGGCGTGACCACGCAGCTCGACATGTTCACTAGCGAGGATAGGCTTAAGAGAATAAAGAAGATGGAAGCGGAAGACACGCCTGACCTCGCTGACGTGCGAAGCGCGGGTGTCGGAGCGACCGTACCCGGAGGACACCCAACTCAGATGGGCGGCCCGCCCATCCCGACGCTTGCGAAGCCTGAGGAGGCACAAGCATTTGTAGACGCGCGGATTGCGGAAGGCTCTGACTACATAAAGATCATTCATGACGATGGGAGCACATGGCCTTGGCCGCATAAGCCAGTCCCGATGCTCGACAACGCTACTATGCGCGCGGTAATTGAAGCGGCGCATAAGCGAGGCAAACTTGCGGTCGTCCACATCCTCTCGGAGCCTCAGGCACGCGATGCCGTCGAGGCTGGAGCGGACGGATTGGCGCATATTTTCGAAGGGGAGCCATCGAGCCCAGACTTCGGCCAATTGGCTGCGAGTCATCACATCTTCGTCATTGCCACTCTTTCAACGATCTACGGCGACTGTGGCAAGTCCGAAGGGCCTAGTCTCCTTGCCGATCCGTACATCGGACCATTCATCCTCCCGGCATGGCGTCATGGAATGGAAATTCCTAAAATTGATCCATCACAGAACCACATTTGTAACAGCAGCGACGATGCGATACATCAGCTAATTGCTTCACACGTACCGATACTCGTCGGCACCGATGCGCCTGTGCCGGGTACGACATATGGAGCCTCCGTGCATGGCGAAATGATGCTTCTCGTTCGGGATGGGCTAACGCCAATCCAGGCACTAGCTGCGGCGACATCCGTTCCGGCTCAGATGTTTCATTTGAATGATCGCGGGTTGATACGGGAGGGGCTCCGGGCAGACCTGGTGCTTGTGCAAGGAGACCCAACCGAAAATATTCTTGCAACGAGGCGGATCGTTCAAGTGTGGAAAAAGGGCGTTCCAGTTCAACGCAAGCAGAGTGAATAGCCCTGCGCCGATATAGATGTTCTCTCGTGACTAGAGTGAGTTGGGCCTCGACCCGTCGATGGGAAGCAACGGATAGAGGTCGTGGTTACCACGAACTATACGGCGTGCCTTCAGCACTCGATGGCATCTGAGCCGCTGTGAATCTTGAAGTCATCGGCTGACTTCTCGATTCGCCAAGTGTCATTCCGACCTGTAAAAGGATCGGTGGGAAGTTGCTTTATGTAAGTGCTGGATATCAATTCAGCCATGGACCCTGGTGTTCGATGATGAGCGAGCGTGAATTGTGAAACCTCGGCTCGAAGCAGAATAAGTGATTGCCGAAGCGTTTCTTCTTGTGCTGACCGCTGTGGCGCGCAACTTCCAGCAACCGAAGCCACCGTCAAAATCAAAGGAAGAGCGAACGTTCTTAACATAACCTAGTCACCGCGGACGAACTGAATAGAACGTGTTTCTTGACGGTCCTTGCAGTCTTGATCCGAACTTGACACGATGTCGCTGTTCGCTTCATCGAGGGGGCCTGCGCCTTGGTGTCCCTGCCGGACAATAGATAAGTAGCGCTGCGTGGGACTCGCCGCTGGCCAGCATCAGCGACCTGCGACCTTTTAGGTCTGTGATTTCAGTCATGGTCGTCCGCTCGAAAAACAGACATATTGAAGACATCTATGCCCAACGCAAGGGCAACGATGCGTCTCAGCGCTAGTTTCGGCTCATGAGCCGCACGCGCCATTGGGATCAGGGACCAGAGCATGCCGAATCGGGACGGATCGCCGGAGAACGTCGCAGTAAATAGGAACTTCGTTCGTCTCACGTTCGTAGCTTCGGTTATGAGGCGACTGGCGGGCAGCTTCGGCGAAGTGTTGCGTGCCATGTGGACGCACAAACTTCGGTCGTTCCTCACCATGTTTGGCATCGCCTGGGGAGTGGGATCACTGCTGCTCCTGGTCGGCTTAGGCGAGGGCTTTCGCGCGGGAACCGCGAAGGAGATGGCGAGCTTCGGCGAAGACTTCATGCAGATTTACAACGGGCGGGTGCCCGCAATCGGCGGCAGCCAGCTGTCGTCGCGTCAGTACTACCTGAACTACCAGGACTATCTGGATATTCGCAGCTCGCGCTTTGTGCGCAATGCGACGCCCGTGATTTATCGCGGCGACCTGCGTTTGGTCAGCGAATTTGGCAGCAGCAACGGCTATGTGGATGGCGCCGAGCCGCAGTTCTCCGGCATTCGCTACCAGCCGATCGACCAGGGGCGCTACTTAGATTGGAATGATGAACGCGAGCGCCACAACGTGTGCGTGATCGGCAGTGAATTTGTGCGCATATTGTTCCCCGGACATCCGGCAGTGGGAAGCACGTTGCTGATCAACGGCGTGCCGTTCGAGGTCGTTGGCACGATGCGGAAGATCGGTCACGGAAACAACAACGATCAGAACATGCGCCTGATCATGCCCTACACAACCATGGGCATTTATTTCCCGATGCAGGGAGCCGGCAACGCGAAAGCGATCAAGTATGTTGCCTACCAGCCGATCACGCACCATCAGCATGCCGAAGCCAAGAAGGCCGTGCGGGCCATCGTCGCAAGAAACCATGGCTTCGATCCCGAGACGCCTGACGCCTTTGACGATTGGGATTCGATCGCCAGCGCCGAAATGATGGGCAAAATCTCCGATGCCATGGACGCGTTTCTGGGAGCCGTCGGCCTGGTGACGCTCGGCCTGGGCGCGATCGGGGTGATCAACATCATGCTGGTGTCGGTCACGGAGCGTACGCGGGAGATCGGGCTGCGCAAAGCTTTGGGCGCGACACACCGCAACATTTTGTTCCAGTTCTTTTTAGAAGGGCTGATGCTGACCGGAATCAGCGGCGCGATTGGAGTAGGCGCGGCGTACGTGGCCACTGTCCTGTTCGGACTCGTGCCGCCGATCGATGGATTCGAATTGCCTCACATTTATCCAGGGACGGCGGTACTCGCCATGGGCAGTCTCGCCTTGGCTGGCATAGTTGCAGGACTGTATCCCGCGCGGCGGGCGGCTCTGCTTCAGCCGGTCGAGGCGCTTCGCCAGGAGTGAAGAATGATCCATGCGAAAGACGTGTTCTCGGAAGCGTATGGATCGCTCCGGCAGAACCGTCAGCGAAGCGCGCTAACCATGCTGGGAATGGCCTGGGGAATCGCAACGGTGGTGCTGTTGCTCGCGTACGGCACGGGCTTCTCAACGGCCATCGTCAACATATTCCGTAGCTACGCCAGCACGGCGGCGATGGGTATTGCGGGCGGGCGCACCTCGATGCAGGCGGGAGGAAACAAGGCCGGTACCAGCATCCGTCTGACCAGGGATGACGTGGACCGTGTCGTCGTGAATGTGCCGGAAGTGACGCGCATTACTCCAGAGTCGTTTTTCGATGCGCGGGTGGGATACGAGGGGCGTTCCTACACTTGGACCGTTCATGGTGGCAATCCCGCGCTGCAGGAGATCCAGAACCTGCAAATGGATCTCGGTCGTTTCTACAGCGCCGAAGATTTGCAACTGCGGGCGCGTGTCTGTGTGCTGGGCTCGGAGTCGAAGGAAAAGTTATTTTCCGGCCGGTTTCCCTTAGGGGAGAAGATTCGGATCAGCGGCATTCCTTACGAAGTAATCGGAGTGCTCAAGCCGAGGCCACAGGAAGGCACCGAGAACAGCATCAATCGCGTCGTCTACATTCCGTTCGCTACCGTGAGTGATTTCCGCAGCACGTATTACATCGACATGATCTGGCTCGATTTTCTTGGCTACAACTATGGAGGCGTGGAGAAGTCGGTTCGTAATACGCTGGCGGCGCAACACAACTTCCGCGCGGACGACAAGCGGGCTCTGTTCGTTTTCAGCATGATGGAACAGCTGTCGCAATTTCGGATTATTACGATGGCGTTGCAGGTGATGCTTGCGTTTATCGGGGCTCTGACTCTTGGAATCGGCGGTGTGGGACTCATGAACATCATGCTGGTGAGCGTGACCCAGCGCACGCGGGAGATTGGGGTTGAGAAGGCGTTGGGCGCGCGTCGCTTCGATATCCTCGTGCAGTTCTTGTCCGAAGGGCTGGCGATTACTTTCCTGGGCGGCATGCTCGGAATTTTGCTCGCCTACATTATTTCGTTCTCCGTGGGAAATCTCACTTTTTACAGCGCGTTAGCCAAGCACGGCGAGGCGGGCGACATCCGACTTATCATTTCATCCACCAGCGTGCTGGTTGCTACCGCGATCCTCGCGGTAGTGGGACTGGTCAGTGGAATGATTCCAGCCATACGCGCGTCACGCCTCGATCCGATTGAAGCGTTGCACTACGAGTAGACAAGTTGTTTTGAAGAGTGCAGTCGCGGTTTCATCCAAAAGACAAAATTCGATTCCAGCGTTATCTCCTCTAACTTGCCCCTAAATTCATGCGAGTTACGTTTGTTACTTGTTTCCGGCCGATCACGGCAGCCACAATAACGACAACGTGCGTTGTTGGATTGGCGACGTCCCAGGGTTGCCGCGCTATCGATTTGTTCGCAGCGCAGCCTTCGAGTTTTCCAATCTCACCAGGGATCAATGGCAAAAGAATTTAATCCGGATCGCTCGACCGTTCTGGCCGCGATCTTACTTGTTGTCATTACGCTGGCGATCTTCGCGCCAGTAATTTCGTACCAGTTCATTAACGTTGACGACAATGTTTACGTAGTGGCGAACGAGCATGTGCGCCAGGGATTGAGTTTGCACAATGCATGGTGGGCGCTCACGGCGCTGGAGGCGGCGAACTGGCATCCGGTGACTTGGCTCTCGCACTTGATAGATGTCAGCCTGTTTGGGCTAAATCCGCACGGGCATCATGCGACGAGTCTCGTTATTCATGTGCTCAACGTGCTGCTGCTGTTTTTCTGGTTGCGCAGCGCGACTGGGGCCGTGTGGAAGAGTGCCTTCGTTGCCGCGGTATTTGCGGTGCATCCGCTGGCGCTCGAGTCGGTCGCGTGGATCGCCGAGCGAAAGAATGTCCTGTCGACTTTCTTCCTGCTGCTGACGTTGCTGGCTTATCTCTGGTATGTGCGCAAGCCTCAGGTCGGGCGCTATCTGGTAGTGGCCTTACTGCTCGCCCTTGGATTGATGGCCAAGCCGATGCTGGTGACGGTTCCGTTCATGTTGTTGCTGGTCGACTACTGGCCGCTGGGTCGGCTCACGGTTGGTTCTGCGCCGGGAGCGGCTGGCGAGGGTTCGGCTTCAGCGTCTAAGATTTTCTTCTGGCGGTGTTTGGAAAAAGTTCCTCTCTTGCTATTGGCCGTCGCGAGCTCGGTGCTGACGGTCAAGGCGCAGGTGCTCGATAGTGAAATAAAAGTTGTTCCGTTTCTCGCGAGGCTGGCAAACGCCGAATTCTCTTACGGCGTGTATTTGAAACAAATGCTGTGGCCGGATCAGCTCGCGATCTTTTATCCGTTTCGATATCTCGGATTATCTGCGTGGCAGGCCGCCGGCTCGTTGCTGCTGGTTGGCGTGATCACTGCGTTCGTTGTGTGGCAGATCAAAAAGCGGCCTTATCTCGCGGTCGGGTGGTTCTGGTATCTGGGGACGCTGATTCCGGTGATCGGACTGGTTCACGTTGGAGATTTGTCGCACGCCGACCGGTATACATACGTCCCACTGCTCGGAATATTTATCGCGATTACCTGGGGCCTCGGAGAGTTGGGGACACGAGTTCCGAACTTGCGTTATGGATTGATTGCCGCGGCGGCGATCGTTGTCGCGGCCCTGGCCATCAAGACAACGCGTGACATTTCCTACTGGCATGACGGCGTCAGCATTTCCGAACGCTCCATCGCCGTCACTGGATCGAATTGCCTGATGGAACGCACGCTGGGCGAAACTCTATATGCGCAAGGGCGTGTCGACGAGGCCGTCGAGCATCTGACGCGCTCCGTGCAGGAGCAGCCAACGGACGCGGCTCTCTATGATCTTGGCACGATCGATCTGCAACAAAACAAAGTCGCCGAAGCCACGGCTTATTTCCAGCAGGCACTGCAGTATCCGGGCGAGGAGCACATGCTGGCGCAGATTCACAATAATCTCGCCGTGATCGAGATGCAGCAAGGAGCCTTTGCCGACGCAGAGCCGCATTTCAAGGAATCGATCCGGTTGGACCCCAGTTCGGCGCGACACCGCGTCGCCTATGGATGGATGCTCGCGAAAGAGGCGAGATACGACGAGGCAGCGGCGCAATTTGAAGAGGCCGTGAAGAGCGCCCCCGATCCCATGGCATATTTTTATTTGGGATCGGCGCTCGAGCAGCAACATAAATTCGATCAAGCGACCGAGGCTTACCGCAAGACTCTGGTGCTGGCGCCGAATCTTCAGGAAGCCCAAGCGCGGCTGAATGCGATTGCCGCCCTCCGGCAATAGGACCGGCTCCGAGCTCGACTTCCCACCCAGAAGCATGGAGTAATAGACAGAAAAGCCAATTTCCCCTCGCATCATTTAGACTCTCCGTGGAATCTAAGCAGGGAAAATCTTCTTGTGAGGGTGGCTATGCGTTTCACTCAAGCTGCGGTTGGCGCTGCAGTTGTGCTGGCAGTTCTCTCCTCTTTCAACCCAAAAGTTCAGGCTGCAGATGGTCCGTTTCACGACGCGCCGGCATCGGCGAAGGCGATGAAAAATCCATTGGCCGGGCAACCGGCCGCGGTGGACGCGGGCAAAACCGTGTATGCGCGGAACTGCCTGTCGTGCCACGGAAAGGCAGGACAGGGTACGGGCAACGTGCCGTCACTCGTCGATGGCAAGCTCAAGGGCGTGACCGAGGGCGAAATCTTTTGGTTCGTGACCAAGGGCGACAAGGATAACGGGATGCCTTCGTGGGCGTTCCTGCCGGAAGAGAAGCGCTGGCAGGCAGTGAGCTATGTGGAAGCGATGGCGTCGGGCAAGGTGACGGCGGTTGCGACGAGTCCTGCGGCTGCTTCAGCCATGACGGCGTCGATCAAAGATCCATCGCCGCAAGCGCCGTTTACGGACTTCCGCTATGAGAAGCCGGGAACGGTCCGCAAGATCACGGTGGCAGATTTGCCTGAGCCGTTTGCCACCAAGTCATCGAGTAACGGACCGAATTTGGTGGCGCGGCCAAACGACGCGTGGCCAGTCGCTCCCGCGGGCTTCAAAGTCGAGCTATTTGCGACCGGATTGGAGAATCCGCGGTGGATGCGCACGGCTCCGAATGGCGACATTTTTCTGGCGGAGATGGAGCCGGGCAAAATTATGGTGTTTCGCGGCATGACCGGCGACGGAAAGCCGGAGCAGACTGCCGTTTTTGCGGAAGGGCTGAAGCATCCGTATGGCATCGCGTTTTATCCGCCGGGCCCGGATCCGCAGTGGATTTATATCGGCGATGAGAACGAGTTGCTGCGGTTTCCGTATCACAATGGCGATCTGAAGGTGAGCGGAGCGTCGCAGCACATTGCCGACTTGCCTCCCGGCGGACACAATACGCGCGCGGTCGAGTTTTCGCCGGATGGCAAGAAGATGTTTGTGGCAGTGGGCTCTGGATCGAATGTGGATGATCCTGACACGCATCCGGGTGAGAAAGATCGCGCAGATATTCTGGTGTGCGATCCGGCGAATTGCGAATTGAAAGTCTATGCGTATGGGATTCGCAATGCTGGCGGCGGGATCAAGGTGAATCCGCAGACGGGCGAACTGTGGTGCTCGGTAAACGAGCGCGATGCGTTGGGTGACAACCTTGTGCCTGATTACATCACGCACGTGCAGGAGGGCGGATTCTATGGGTGGCCGTGGTGGTACATGGGCGCGCACCAGGATCCCAGGCATAAGGGAAAGCATCCGGAGTTGAAGGACAAGGCGATCGTGCCGGATGTGTTGCTGCAACCGCACAACGCGTCGTTGGAATTTACGTTCTATCAGGGAGACAAGTTTCCGGCGGAGTATACGGGAGACATTTTTGCGTCTGAACATGGATCGTGGAACAAGTCGGTGCGCGTGGGTTATGAAGTGATTCGCGTGCCGCTGCACCAGACCGGCCATGCGTCGGGTGAGTATGAGGATTTTCTGACCGGCTTCGCGCTGCCAAATGGGCAGGTGTGGGGACGTCCGGTGGGGATGACGGAGGCTCCGGATGGATCGCTGCTGGTGAGCGATGACGGGTCGGGCTCGATCTGGAGAGTGAGCTATACGGGGAAGTGAGGAAAAGCAGTGGCCAGTGAATAGTGGTTCGTGACTAGTGGCCAGAGATAGAGCTTTCCACTAATCACTGATCACTAGCCACTATTAGTGGAAGTCGTGTGAGATGGTTTCTGCTTTGGTGACGAATAGCGGTTGCACGCGTTCGGCGCGGACTGAGATTACGTTGTCCTGATTTTGAAGAATTCCTTCAACGGCTAAGAATCGCTCGCTGGTCAGGAGCAGGCGGTTCTGGTGAAACAGATCCGGACGGATGATGGCGTTCGCAACACCGGTTTCATCTTCCAGGCTCAAAAATACAAATCCTTTGGCGGTGCCGGGACGCTGGCGGGTGATGACGCATCCTCCGATGCGGAGGCGCTTGCCGGTGGGCAGATCGCGCAGTTCGATGGCGCGGCGAATGCCCATGGCATTGAGCCATGCGCGACGGTAGGCCATGGGATGCGGGCCGACGGTGAGTCCGGTGCCGTGGAAGTCGGCGACCAACCGCTCTTCGTGGTTCATGCGAGCGAGTGGAGATGGAGCGTCCGGCTCAGGTTGGGATTCGAGTAACGGGCCAGAGGGACGGACGGCGCGTTCGACTCTGCCAGAGAGCGTCGCGGCGGTGGAGTTGCGAGTTGCGAGTCCCGAGTTGCGAGCCAAGCTGGGATTCCTCCGCCCCTCGCGTTTGCACGGGGGTCGGAATGACAAAGTTCTTACTCGCCCCTGACCACTGATCACTGGCCACTGCATTTAACGCGCCGATTTCCGCCAGCGTAGTAAGTTCCGGTTTGCGAAGTTCAGGGACGCGGCGAGTGAAGTCGTGGATCGATTTGAACGGGGAGATGGTGCGTTCGAGAATAAGGGATCGTGCGGCCTCTTCGCGCAATCCGCGAACATAGCGCAGGCCCATGCGGAGAGCGGGGGAGGGAGCATTGGTTGTCGGTCGTTGGTCTTTGGAATTTTCGTGTGAGTCGGTGGGCTCTCTCTCGTTCGATTCTTTAGTTGTCTTCTTTCGCCCCTCCGGGGATTGGTTCTCCATTTCTTCCGCCGACCCACGGCTTGCGCCGTGGGCTGCATTCTGTCGCCGCTCCGCGGCTGGGTCTTCGAAGTCTCCAGGGCCAACGACCGAAGACCGACGACTAACGACCTCACCGAGAACTGAGAACTGAGAACTGAGAACGGGTTCCAGCGTGCAATTCCAATCTGACTTCGTCACATCGACCGGCAGCAGCTTTAATCCGTGGCGCTGGGCGTCTTTGACGATCGTCGCCGGTGAATAGAATCCCATTGGCTGATTGTTGAGCAATGCGGCGGTGAAGGCCGCGAGGTAGTGGCACTTCAGATAGGCGCTGGCGTAAGCGATCAGGGCGAAGCTGGCGGCGTGGGATTCGGGGAATCCATAGAGCGCGAACGAAGTGATCGAGAGAATAATTTCTTCCTGCGCTTTCGTCGAGATTCCGTTGGCAGTCATCCCGCTGCGGAGTTTAGCCTCGATCTCCTTCATGCGAGCTTGCGAGCGCTTGAATCCCATGGCGCGGCGAAGATCTTCAGCTTCGCCTCCAGTAAAGTTCGCGGCGATCATCGCAATGCGCAAAAGCTGTTCCTGAAAAAGCGGGACGCCCAGCGTGCGTTTCAGCACGGGTTCGAGCGAGGGATGCGCGTAGGTGACTTCTTCTTTTCCCTGGCGGCGTTGCAGAAAAGGATTCACCATCTGTCCGACGATCGGGCCCGGGCGGATGATGGCGACCTGCACCACGACATCGTAGAAACGCACGGGACGCAGGCGCGGCAGGCACGACATCTGCGCGCGGCTTTCCACCTGAAACATCCCAATAGTGTCGGCTTGCTGCAAAGTGGAGTAGACCTGCTGGTCATTCTGCGGAAGATGCGCTAAGATCGACTTCGTCTTGATAGTGGTCGCGAATGAGCTCAATGGAATCTTTGAGCACGGCCATCATGCCGAGGCCGAGCAGATCGACTTTGATGATGCCCATGTCGGCGCAATCTTCTTTGTCCCACTGCACGACGACGCGGCCTGGCATGGAAGCGGGCTCGAGCGGGACGACGGAATCGAGCTGTCCCTGGCAGATAACCATGCCGCCGGAGTGCTGGCCGAGATGACGCGGCATGTCCTGCACGGCGAGGCAGAGTTCGTAATATTTGCGCAGGCGCGGGTGGGAGAGGTCGAGTCCTGCGTCGCGGAAGCGGCGATCGAGCGCATCGTTTTCATCGCGGAATTCCCAGGTCGCGACAGCGGCAGAAATTCGGTTGAGCGTTTCAGGATCGAATCCGAGCGCCTTGCCCATCTCTCGTGCGGCCATACGGTTGCGATAAGTGATGACGTTGGCGGTCATCGCAGCGCCGCGCTCGCCGTATCGCTTGTAAACGTACTGGATCACTTTTTCGCGCTCATCGCCGCTGGGGAGATCGAGATCAATGTCGGGCCACTCGCCGCGCTCTTCGGAAAGGAAACGCTCGAAGAGAAGTTCCATGCTGACGGCGTCGACGGCGGTAATGCCGAGCGAATAGCAGACGGCGCTGTTGGCGGCGGATCCGCGTCCCTGAACGAGGATGTGCTGCTCGCGGCAGTAGCGGACAAGATCCCAGACGATGAGGAAGTATCCAGCCAGCTTGAGCTTCTCGATGAGAGCGAGTTCTTTCGCGATTTGCAGGCGTGCTTTGGCCTGCGTTTCCTTTGAGGACCGACCGTAGCGAGTATGGAAGCCTTCCCATGCTTTTTGGTGCAGGAAGGAATTCATGGTCTCGCCTTCGGGCACGGGATAGCGCGGGAATTCGTACCCGAGATCGTTGAGCGTGAATTCGAGTCGGTTCGAAAGCTCGACTGTATTGCTGATCGCTTCGGGCAGATCGGTGAAAAGTTGTTGCATCTCCTGCGGAGATTTCAAGTGACGTTCGGAGTTGCGGGAGAGCAGGCGTCCGGCAGTCGAGAGAGTTTTGTGATGGCGGATGGCGGTGAAAGCGTCGCAGAGTTCGCGGGCTTTTGGGATAGCGTAATTCACGCCATTGGTCGCTAGCAGAGGGAGATTGAAGGAGTGGGCGAGATCGATGGCGGCACGGTTGCGGGATTCTTCTTCGCGATGGAAGTGGCGTTGCAGTTCGACGTAGACATTCTTGGAGCCGAAAATGCCGATGAGTTGATCGAGTTGCTTTTTGGCTTCGTTGCTTCCACCTTGGTGCAGTGCTGCGGCTAACGGCCCTTCATCGCCGCCAGTGAGGCAGATGAGTCCTTCTGCGTGCTCTTCGAGTTCTTGCGCGGTGACGGCGCCTTCGCCTTTCTTGGCGCGCAACTTCATTTTGGTGATCAGGCGGCAGAGATTTTGGTAGCCGGCACGGGATGAGACGAGAAGGGGAAGACGGAATTCACCACGGAGGCACTGAGTCGCGGAGGAATCGCTAACGGTTGCTTTTTGACCGTTGATTGAATCCGTGGGAATCCGCGAAGATCTGTGGCGAATGTTCTTCTCTGTGTCTCCGTGACTCCGTGGTGAAAACAAATTCGCCGACACTTCTGCGCCGATGTGGGCTTTGATTTTTGCTTTATCCGCAGCGAGGTGAAAGCGCGGGGCGCCGTAGACTCCGTCGGTGTCGAGCAGCGCCATGGCGGGCATCTGGAAGTGCGAGCACACTGCGATCAATTCCTCGGGCAGAGAGGCGCCTTCGAGGAAGCTGAAAGCAGAACGGGCGTGAAGTTCGATGAACAAGTTGTCAGTTACTCAGTTCTCAGCAAGAACCCAGAGAAGGAGGGCTTTAACCGAGAACTGAGAACCGAGAACCGAGAACTGAGAACTGCTTTTCAGTCATACGTTCCTTCCACGAACCATCCGCCGCCGAGCAGATCGTGCACGAGACGATAGAACGAGACGGTTTCTCCGTTGCGCAGGGCGAGGTCCCATTCGTCGCGGGACCAGGCTTCGCGTTCCCACCAGTCGCCGGAAAAGCGCCAGGGGCCGGCCTTCCAGAGGACATCCCCTTGCACGTCTTTTCTTCGACAAACCAAATACGCGGGTTGGCCGTTTTCTAACGTCACGTTGGCACGCAGCGGCGGACGGAAGCGGCGCAGAGCGGTCACGGCGGATTGTGCTTCGG
Organism: uncultured Acidobacteriota bacterium; assembly: GCA_963787685.1. GTDB lineage: Bacteria > Acidobacteriota > Terriglobia > Terriglobales > Acidobacteriaceae > Sulfotelmatobacter. The sequence goes on along the minus strand of CAWBED010000004.1, from coordinate 67,899 downwards.
CTGCATCTGGAGTTTTCTTCGGCGGAATTTTGCGCGCGACTTCGGCGACAAAGCGGCGCATGCGAAATCCTTCGGGATGGTGCGTGTCGAGCAATTCGAGCGCGCCGACTTTGTGCTCGCCGACGATGCCGGCGATGCGGGCGAGAGTGAGTTCCAATTTTTCGGGCTCGGGGGATGGAGGGAGGAAGAGTCCTCCCTGAGCCGAGCGCGGTCGAGCAGGTTCCGCGGCGAGATGAATTTTCATGATCGGTGCTCCGGGAGGATGCGCGTTGAGATCGAGTTGCAGAAGCTTCAGGAAAACTTTGGCGTCGAGCATGGGTAAGGGGAGATTCAGCTTGCGGGTGAATTTTGGATGGCGGCTGTGAGCAAGTGGAGCTTCGCTCCGCCGGACAGCTCCATTCGACAAGCTCTGGGCAGCCGAGGGCGTCTGTCCCCACAAATTCTTACTGTTATCGACGGTGTCGTTCTCGCTTGGGATGCCGGTGTTTACAGATTCGTCGTCGATGCCGGTTAGGTTCGAAAGCTCGAGCGTGAGACGCAGTTCTTGCGTGGCCAACGCGCGAGATCCCAGGCGGGCACAGAGTTGTTCGAGCAGACGATTCAGCAGAAAAGCCAGAGGTTCGAGCAAGACGATGGGATGCTCGAGTTCGACGGCTTCTTCGAATACCAGCGGGACTTCGACGGGAACCAGCGTACGCGTCGCGGCGCCACGCGCGAGCTTCTGGAGGTGAAGGCCTTGCTGTCCCAAGACGTTCGCTCAGTGCCACGTTCGGCAGCGCAGCCAAGGCGCGCAGGTTGCGGATGCCCCAGCGGGCAAGAGTTTCGAGCAGGCAGTCGGCGGACTTCTTTTCTTCATCGTCGAGGCGGTCACTGAATAACACTTCCACTGGGAGGGAGCCCAGATGTTCTGCTTCTTTGCCGGCGGGAATTACGGTGATGCCAGGGAATCCGCGAGCAGCGAGAAGGGCGCGTCGGGATTGGAGGCGACAGCGATGTTGGCTTTGAGTCCGAGCGCGGCAGCGCGATCGAAAATTGCGCGGGAAATTTTATTCAGCGATCCGAATAAAGATTCCATGCCGGCGAGGTCGAGGAGAACCGTGTCGCAGGCGGCATCTTCTACGCAGGGAGAGAATGATTGGGCGCAATCGAGCAGGGCAGCGTGCGCGGACGATTCCTGCAAAGCAGAGCGCGTGCGAAGAACGAGTTCAGAGCAGAGTTCGGCTTGAGCTTTGGTCATTCCGGGCGTGATGGTCAGGTGCTCGGCGTGATCGTTGACCGCGATAACTTTTTCGAGGGGCGGTTTGCCTTCGAGGATCGCCAGAGGATGGGCCTGCAGTTCTGGTTCGGCGCGGAGTGCGGCCGCAATGGGAAAATTCGCGACGTAGATGCAGGCGAACGGCATGGCGGCATTGAGTCATTCAGTCATTGAGTCGTTTGTTTTTCATCCGGCCCAGGCAGTTTTAGTTGCGAAGGCGACGGAGTGCGCGGGTTTGCGGTCGATGCGGGAGCGGGCGAGTTCGGCGTGGACGTTCAATCCATCCAGCAGATTGGCGTGCGTGGGATTCGCGATTTGTGTCCGCTGTATGGTTTTTTCTGAATCATTCCGCACTCCTAATTGCAGCAGCAGGGTCGAGCAGCTTCCGGCGATGGGGTGCTGTTCGATCGCCAGCAGGATCGTAGGTTTGTGCTCGACGGCGCGGCGGAAGCGGAACCATGTGGTCAGCGGGATACGGCGCGCGGATTGCGGCGGCAGGTCGCTGAGGTCGAGGACGATGAGGCCGAAGCCTCCGCTCTCGAGCAGGAGATCAGTAGCGCGGAGGACTTGTTCGAGGCAGTGCTCGGATTGACGAGACACATTTTCCCTCGCCATATTTTCCTTCACATCGAAGTTGAATTTTGCCTGCACAAAATTTCCGGATTCTCGCGCAAAAGGCGCGCGAGAAATGGGGCACCCTCGTTTCTGTTTCTCTTTTTCTTTTTCCTCGGTATCTCGGTGTCTCTGTGGTGAATCTTCTCCGCAGCGCACCCAGAGCAGGCGGTCGAGATCGATGCCGGATGCGGCAGCAGAATGTGGATCGAGGGCATCACTGGCGTCGATGACGGCGCAGTATTCTCCACGGCGGGTTGCGGCGGCGAGGGCGGCCAGAAGGACGGTGGTGCGTCCGGAGGATGCTGGGCCGCAGATTTCGGTGAGGCATCCGCGGGGCAGGCCTCCGGTAAGCGAGTCGAGAGCAGGGATGCCGCTGGAGGCCATCTCTGGGCCCGGGCGGACTTCCAGGCGTGAGGCTGACGTTACGCGGGCCGGAGGAATTTTTGATTGTTGATTCTTGATGGTGGATTGAAGCGTCTCCCAGATAGTCGAGCTTCGCTCGACCGGACAGCTGAGGGCGGCTGTCCCCACAAGAGCTTCCTCTGGAACTTGACGGGCATCAGGGAGCGAGCGCACCTCGCCATCTGCTTCATCCTCAAAGACAAAAGGGCGGCCCAGGGCCGCCGAAGTGGAAACCACTGCGGAAGACATAAGATTCCTCGGAAGATTTCAGGGAACGCCGGGGCTGGAGCCGTCGGAGGCGCTTTCGCTTTTTATTCGCCTTTGGAGATTGTGCTTCTCGGCGATCGGATTGTCAAGAGCCTTGTGGATCGATCTTTATGAGCCTTCCGACGTGCCACGGAGCCCCGAGACCGAGCTGATTCGAATCCGAAAGAAGATGGGGGCGATTTTCTCGTCTGGCACTTTGGGCCGGCGGGCGGCTACAGCATTCAGCCACCATTGAGTCCTTTTTTCCAAAAGGCGGCGAGCATGATCGCGCTCGTCCGTGAATTGAGGTTCGTGCAATTCCTGGTATTCCCCGGTCACAATGACGCTGGCCCATTCAGTCTGACCGGTGGCCTCGTCCATCTGCACGCAGACTTTCGGATTGGTCCGCATCCAGCTGATCTTTTTTCCGAATGTCGAGAAAACATAGATGTAGCCAGGTTCATAGGCGATACCTACCGGTACTACATACGGTTGATCGTCGAGTGAACATGCCAATCTAGCAATAGAAGTGCGGGCCAGAATCTCAAGACATTCCTTCTCTGTAACTTCATCGATCTGCATAATTGTTTACCCTGCTGATTATTCTCTCACCGTCACGACCATGCTCACATAGTTTTACCCCATCCGTCTAAGCGCAACAGCATTGTGATCCACTTGTGTTCTATCCACGACTTTCAACCCAGGTTGTAAATCGTTGTCTGCCGGATCCCGGCAGCGAGAAGGAGCTTTCCATGCACAAAGTTCGTCTGCTTGTATTGTTGTCCGCTGTTTTGTTGGCTGGAAGTATTGCCCAGGCCCAAACTGCTACCGGGGAAACCTTGATGCTGAATCTGCCGCGGCAGAGCCAGCATGCCCAGGTGATGCAGCGCATCGGCGTCACCGACATCACGATTAACTATCACCGTCCGCTGGCGAATGGGCGCCAGATCTGGGGCAAGGTCGTTCCTTACGGCCAGGTGTGGCGCGCGGGAGCGAATGAAAATACGACCATCACGTTCACCGACCCGGTCACGATTGAAGGGCAGGCTCTCGACAAGGGGACTTACGGCCTGCACATGATCCCGGGCGAGAACCAGTGGACGGTGATCTTCTCGAAGGATTCGACTTCCTGGGGCAGCTTTTCCTACAAACAGGATCAGGACGCATTGCGGGTGAATGTGAAGCCGCAGACGGCGGAGCCACATGATGCGCTGGCCTACGATTTCAACGACGTCAAGCCGGATTCGACGGTCGTCACTTTGAGCTGGGACAAGGTTGCAGTGCCGTTCAAAGTGCAGGTCAACGTGAACGAGATTGTTACGGCGAGCATTCACCGCCAGCTATACGGGCTCAACCAGTATTACTGGGAAGGGTGGGACGATGCAGCGGGATATTTCCTGGCGAACAAGATCAATCTCGATGAGGCGCTGAAGGACGAAGATCAATCGATCCAGGCGGAAGAGCGTTTTGACAACCTGATGAACAAGGCGAAAATCCTGGATGCCTTGGGACGCAAGGAAGACGCTACTCTGTATCGAGGCAAAGCACTCGACAAGGCAAGCGCCCTGCAGCTCTATTTTTATGGTCGCCAGTTGCAGAATGAGAAGAAAGCGGAAGAGGCGTTTGCCGTCTACCGTTCGACCGCGAAGAAATTTCCCGACTTCTGGACTTCGCACATGGGCCTTGCCCGCGTATATAGCGCGCAGGGGGATTTTGATAACGCGGTGAAGGAAGTGAAGTTGTCGTTGGCGTCGGCACCGGATTCGAATAAATCGAATCTCGAGGGTTACGTGAAGCGGCTGCAGAACAAGGAGGATATTAACCGGTGAGATTTGAGGAGATGGCGCTCGGCTCCACCTTCGCTTGGACGGCCGAGGCGGCCGTCTCCACATGAGCTCGTTCGACATGCACAGAAAAAGGGGCCAGCCTTTTGCGGGCTGGCCCTTTTTCTTTGATTCGTCTACCAGACTCGGCAGGCGTTGGCGCGGACCATCTTTTGTCCGGATTTGCAGCTGAAGGCCTGCTCGAATTCCGGCATGTTCGATACGACATTGTTGATTCGGAAGACGGGCAGAGAATGCGGGTCGGTGGTCACGATCACGCTCGCGATCTGCGGGCGGATGCTGGCGCACCATGAGTAGGCATACGAGAGGAAGAAACGCTGGCGGTAGGTCCAGCCGTCGGATCCCTTGTCGTCGAGTGATTTGCCTTGCTGCTTCAGCGAGGCTTCGAGCGCATTGAGCGCCAGATGGATGCCGCCATTGTCGGCAGTATCTTCTCCTTGCGTGAGCAGGCCGTTTTGCTTGACTCCCGGGCCGGCATCGGGGACATCCTGCGTGTACTCGTCGGAGATACATTTGCCGCGTTCGTCATATTGCTTGGCGTCTTCGGCGGTCCACCAGTCGCGCAGGTTGCCGTGGGCGTCGAATTTGCGTCCCTGATCGTCGAAGCCATGGATGATTTCGTGGCCGATGACCATTCCGATTGCACCAAAGTTCACAGCGTCATCTTTCGCCGAGTCGAAGAACGGCGGCTGCAAAATACCGGCGGGAAAGTTGATGGTGTTGAGCTGAGGATCATAGTAGGCATTGATGGTCGGCGGAGTCATGGTCCACTCCGCGCGATCGACGGGCCTGCCGATTTTGGCGACCCAGCGTTCGAATTCGAATGATGATGCCTGCGCGACGTTGCTCGCCCAGCTATCGCGAACGATCTTAACGCTCGAGTAATCGCGCCAGTGGGAGGGGTAACCGATTTTGTCTTCGATTCCTTTCAGCTTGACGATGGCCTGTTCCTTGGTTACGGGAGACATCCAGGAAAGGCTCTCGATGTCGGAGTGGAGCGCAGTTTCGATAGCGTGCACCATCTGGAGCGTGCGGGCTTTGCTCTCGGGCGGGAAGGCGCGGTCGACGTAGGCCTGTCCTAACGCTTCTCCGAGATCGCGGTCTGCTCCGTGAACGCATCGGCGCCAGCGTGGCAGTTGCTCTTCAGCTCCGGCCAGTGTGTGCGCGAAGAAGTCGAAATTCTCGTCGACTATCGCCTTGGTTAGCGTTGGAGAGGCGCGGTGAATCACGTGCCACCGCAGATAGGCCTTCCAATGATCGAGCGGATGATCGGCGATCAGCTTCTCTTCCGCGCGGAAGAAGTCGGGTGACGTGACGATGTAGTGGTCACTCGCTGGAGCGTTCACGGCTTTGAGATAGACGCTCCAGTCGATGGCGGGTGTGAGCGCCTTGACCTGCGCGAGGCTCATCTTGTTGTTGATGTTCTTGGGATCACGACGCTTGACGTTGTCCATTTGCGCCTGCGCCATTGCTGTTTCGAGTTCGAGGACGGTCGCGGCATCGGCGGTAGCTTGCGACTCGGATTCTCCGGCGAGCACGAACATCTTCTGCACATGCGCGCGATACTTAGTGAGCAGCGCTTTCGACTTGTCGTCTTTGTTCAGATAGTAATCGCGATTGGGGAGGCTCAACCCGCCTTGGTCGAGTTGCGCAACGACCATCGAGGCGTTGTCGTAATCCTGCTGGCCGGTGAAGCCGAAGAGCGGCGAATTGCTCTGATTGTCTCCGCTCTCCCATGCACCAGGGTAAAGATGATGCAGGTGCGCAATCTCAAGCGTCAGGTCAGCCTTGGATTTCATCGCTGCGATGCGGTCGAGTTCCGGTTGGATCGGCTTCAGGCCGGCGGCTTCGATGCCGCTTTCGTCCATGCAGGCGGCCCAATAGTCGCCAATCTTCTGCTGAACGGGGCTGCGGCTCGAATCGTTCTTGCTGGCGGCTTCCAGAGTTTCACGGAGGATGCCTTCGTTCCAGAGTTCGAGTCCGCTGCCGGTGCTCCAAAAAACCTGGTCCGCGGGGATGGGATTGGCGCTCAGCCACTTGTTGCACGAATACTTATAGAAGTCGTTGCAGGCATCGAGCGACTGGTCGACCAGTTGCGGATCGAAATGTTCGAGCTTCGTTTCTTTGGCTTGATCGGCGCCCGTGGCCATTACGGCGCGCGCGGTGTGAGCGGGAATGTTCGGGGCTGAAATGTCTTGGGCAAATGCTGACATGGTCAGGCTTACGGCCAGCACAGCAGAGATCCGGGAAATGGTCATAGATCCTCTTGAGATTAATTTGAACTGTGAATTGACTGGAGCAGGGCGGTGGAAGATACGCATATTTTGGGAAGCAAGTTCCGTACGGCAAGGGCCAGACACACGCTGGCCCGAACGATCAACATACTACAGACGTGCTCGAAGGCGTCTGGTTAGCGCCATTGGGCCGGAACTGTGACATGATGGATGGGTGAAGAAACAAGCGTCCGACCAACAATTCCATGACCGCCGCTATCAAGAGCGGAAACGAGCCGAAGCGGCGAAGCAAGTGGCACCAAAGAAGGCTGCGCGCGAGGCGAGTCCAGGCGTCCACCCACGAGAGAAAGAAACGAAACCTTCCAATTAGCCGGTGTTGTGTAGGCCGGCGGCGATTCCGTTGATGGTGGCGCCCATAGGGTATTCGAGGTCCGAACTGGGCTGTCCCTGCTGCTTTCGCCGCAGCAGTTCGACTTGAATCAAACTCATCGGGTCCACGTAAGGATTGCGCAGGCGAATCGAGCGCGCCAACACGCGGTTGCGCGCGAGCAAGTCGCGCTGCCCGGTCACACGTAGGATCATACGGCGGGAGCGCAGGAATTCTTCCTGCAGCATGGCGAAAACGCGCTTTCTCAGCGTTGGATTCTTAACCAGGCCGGAATAATTTCTAGCGATGCCGAGATCTGCCTTTGCCATGCCGAGTTCTACGTTGCTCAGCATGCCCGAGAACATGGGAAAGCCTTTTGCGATCTCGCGCAGCAGCGACTCGTGCGCGGAACTCTTCTTGGCAAATTGCTCGAGAGCGAATCCAACGCCGAACCAGGCGGGCACGGCGAAGCGGCTTTGCATCCAGCCAAAGACCCACGGGATGGCGCGCAAATCTTCGAGTTTACGGCCTTTGCTGCGACGCGCCGGACGTGAACCGATGCGCGCCGTATCGAGCTCGTTGACGGGTGTCGCTTGCTCGAAATATTCGAGCGCGTCAGGATTTTCCGCGATCTCGCTCCGGTAAACACGGAAGGCCTCCTGCGACATCTCCTCGATCGCTTCCACCCAGGCTGGCGGAGGCCCCGACGGATCACCGCCGGGGCGAGTCAGCGCTTCGAGACTCGCTGCGATCATTAATTCCAGATTCCATTCGGCGAGAACCGGATCGGCATACTTCCAGTTGAGAACTTCGCCTTGCTCGGTGACACGAATCTGTCCAGAAAAACAGCCAGGAGGCTGGGCGAGAATCGCAGAGTGAGTCGGGCCGCCGCCCCGTCCCACGGTGCCGCCGCGGCCGTGAAACAGGCGGAGCTTGACTCCGCTCTCTTTCGCCGCTTGATGCAGTTCGCGATGCGCTTTGTAGAGCTCCCATGTGCTCGTCAGCATGCCGCCATCTTTGTTCGAGTCGGAGTAGCCGAGCATGACCTCCTGCCAGCGTCCCCAGGAATCGAGCAGAGATTGATATTCGGGATCGCTCCACAGACGGCGCATGATGACGCTGGACGAGCGCAGTGAGTCGATGGATTCGAAGAGAGGAATCGGCATCAGGCCGGGATCGGTCTTGGATCCGGCAATTTGAACTCCGGCTAATTTTGCGAGGCGGAGGACGGCGAGGACGTCGGATTCCGATTCCGCACCGCTGATGATGTAGTTTCGGATCGACTGCGAAGGATAACTGCTTTTCAGCTGAGCAATCGTGCGGAAGGTTTCGAGCAGTTCTGTGGCCTCTGCCGATTCGGGCTTTTTGTCGAGAGCTGGGCCGAGTTCTTTGAGGACCTGCGCGTGCACGCGGGCATGCTGGCGGATATCGAGCGCGTACAGGTGGAATCCAAACTTACGCACCTTGCGCAATAGAGATCCGACGTAAACGTGGGAGAGGCGCTCACCGCGATTCGCCTGCAGGCTCTCTCGCACGAGCAAAAGATCGTGCTCGAACTCGCTGGCACTGTCATATGCCCCGTGTGCGTCCACAGCCTCACGGCTCTGCTGCAGCCGGTGAAACATATACGAGAGAAAACGCCGATAGGTCTCCGCACGATTTTCAGGTCCCCACGCCAAATGCACGCCCGGAATTGTGTTCTCGTAATGTTCAAGGCGGGCGAGCAACTTTTCGGAGACGCTGGTCTGGCGGCGCGACGAACTGAGGCGATCGCTGAGCGCTTCCACATCATCCAGGTACTGACGAAGGATCAAGGCACGCGCCATGTCGAGCGCATCGCGAATGCACTCGGGCTTGACCAGGGGATTGCCGTCGCGGTCGCCGCCGATCCATGAGCCGAAGTGGATGACGTTGGGAACGGTAGATTCGTCGAGAACGAGTCCGTAGACATCGCGGAACGATTCCACAATCTCTTCGTAAAGACCCGGCAGCGAGTCGAAGATTGAAAGCCGGAAATAACGCAGGCCCATGCGAATTTCGTCATTCACAGTGGGCTTGGCAAGCCGGACTTCGTCAGTCTGCCAGAGCGAAGTTACCTCAGCGCGAATATTGTTCTCGCAGGTTTCGGCTGCCTCCTGCGTGAGCGGCAGACGGTCGAGCCGCCCCAATTGCTGGGCGATGCGGCGGCGCTTGAGCAGAATGGTCTGGCGCGCAACTTCGGTGGGGTGAGCCGTGAATACGGGAGTGATCTGAATCTGGCTCAGGGACGCGAGCGCGCTCTCGACGGAGATTCCTGCCTGCTTCATGCGAAGCAACGTTCCACGGAATGAGCCGGGAAGCGGCGCGCTGTCGCGATCCAGTTTTCCCGCGCGGCGTCTGCGCTTGCGATGATTGGTCTCCGCCAGATTGGTCAGCTCGAAATATGTGGCGAACGCCTTGGTGACCTGGTACGCGCGAGGCAAGTCCATCGCGGAAATAATTTCCTGTGCCTTGGCCATGAGTTCGGAACGAGCCGCAAGTTCCGGGCTGCGACGCGAGGTTTCGCGATGTTCAATCAGCAGGCGGCGCAGTTCTTCGACCGAATCGAATACATCTTGGCCAGATTGCTCTACTAGAACTTGGCCGAGAATCGCCCCGAGCGAGCGCACGTCGCGGCGCAAAGGGTTGTCCTTAGCAGGCTCGTTCGAAGGCGCCGTGAGTTCCGCAAGACGGGCCTGCTGGTCGTCCGCTTTCCATAGAAGCTTGGGTTTATTGGCCATTGCAGGGGATGGAAGACAGAATAAATGACAGGGCGGGTCAGCGGGGCGAAATCAACGCCGGCAAGTAAGAAGATTGGAGCGGCGAGACGGCAGCAGAGACGGCTATTTCGGCACTTCGAAGCGGTATCCGATGCCGCGCAGCGTCTTCAAGTATTGCGGATGGCGGGGATCCTGTTCGATTTTCTCGCGCAAACGGCGGATATAAACATCAATCGAGCGTGGAGTCACGAATGGCGTTTCCTTCCACACGGCGTCGAGCAGTTGATCACGGGTGAGGACGCGTCCGCGATGATTGGCGAGATATTCGAGCAGCCGGAACTCGCGGACCGTGGTGAGCACGTTGCGGCCGTCGACCTGCACCGTCATGGAGAAGACGTCGATCTCCATACTGCCGAGCCGCAGAACGCCGGTGGTAGTCGGAGTCTGGCCTAGTCCGCGAAGCACTGAGCGGATCCGCGCGACCAGTTCGCGCGGGCTAAACGGCTTGGTGATGTAGTCGTCGCCGCCAAGCTCCAGTCCCTTCACGCGGTCGGATTCCGAGGTTTTCGCCGTAAGAAAAATCACCGGAGTCGCAGAGAGTGTTGGTGTCTGACGGATGTGGCGGCAGAGTTCGAAGCCATCGGTGCCGGGCAACATTACGTCGAGCAGAAACATCGCTGGCTTTTCCCGGACCGCCTCGGCGAGGAGGGAGGCCCCGCTGACGAAACTTTGCACGTTGAAGCCGGAGGCTTGCAGGTTGTGGGAGATCAGGCGCGCGATATCCGCGTCGTCTTCTACAACGAAAATGAGAGGGCGAGGCGAGCCTGCAACGTCGCGCTCCTCGGCCCTCTCGTAGGAATCCATTGGCAGGTACATGCTTCGCTTCAGGCCACCCACGAGGTCACGGATGTTTCCGCTCAGAGAGTTATGTTCCAGACTGTATGGGGGGAATGTTGCGGGAATGTTGCTCTTTGGTTAAAGGGAGATGAATTTGTGGGAGCAGTTCTGAGTTCTCAGCGGCTTTCAGCATGGGGAGGGAGCTTCTTTCCCCAGACGCGGCAAATCGCTCTTGAGCTTGACAAGTTTCGTGGCTGTCCGCTCGCTGTACCTGAGAACTGAGAACTGAGAACTGAGAACTGCTTCTAGTTCGCAGCTTTCTTCTTTGGCATATGGCGCAGGCTGCGGCCTTCGATGAGGTTGTAAAGATCCTCGGCCAGGTTGGTCGTATGGTCGCCGGCACGTTCCAGAGCTTGAGCCATGAGCAGGATCTCGAAGCCGGAAGTATCCCCCTGCGCGACCGTTTCCGCGAGGTGCTTCTGGAATAAAGTATGACAAACGCGATCGATTTCTTTATCCATCTGCAGCACCTTGCGGGCGCACTCGAGATCGAGGGTCGAGAATCCCTGATGGATCAGGTCCAGCATGTCGCGGAGCACGGACGACATCTCCACCAGCTGGCGCACATCCGAAGCAGGGATTTTGGAGCTGCGAGCCTGGACGCGCATGGCCACGCTCATGACGAGGTCTCCGATGCGCTCCAGATCTGTGGTGGACTTCAGGCTCGAAAGCAGCTGGCGTGCGCGGGTTTCGTTGACCCGGGTGATCGCGGCTGGCAAGCGTTCATCGATCTGACGCTCGATCAGGTCGAGTTCTTTTTCACAATCTTTGATGGCTAGGAATGCCATTCGAGAAGAGTTCGTCAGCAGGTCGCGAACGTTGAAAGCGGCATCACGGGCGATGAGACAGGCCTTGAGTGCAAGGCTCGCCAAGTCGTCGGCACCGACTGGTTTCAAACGGGAAGATGTCGCCGATTGATTGCTCGGTCGCGGGCTCAACTCGCCGTCCTCAGTCTTGCTCTTTCGGTCGGAGGCTGCTTTGCGTGGCATCGGTTTGAAGTGGTACGTTGACTTCCTGTGGCTACGGAAGCAGTTTAGTCCTGAAATGTGAAAGGATCGTTACAAGACTTGCGGTATGCAGGGTGGAATTTCCTGTATCTGCGGAGGACGATTCCTAAGGAGGTCCGGTTGTGAATCTTGCTGATTATTTGCGCCGCCAGTTCGCCTACGATGCCTGGGCAAACGAAGAAGTGCTGAAGGCCATTCGAACCAACGCCGGCGAGAACACGCGATCGCTGCAGTTGATGTCCCATATTCTGGCCGCAGAGCGTGTTTGGCTGGAGCGGTTGAAGCAACAGCCGCAGAGCGTTCCGGTCTGGCCCGAGCCGGATCTCGCGCAGTGTGAGTCGGAGGCCGCGCAGTTGGGCCGTTTGTGGTTTGAATACCTGGACTTGATCACAGCCGGCGACGTGGCGCTAAGCATCTCCTACAAAAATAGTAAAGGGGAGTCTTACTCAAGTGCGATTGTCGACGTGCTGACTCATGTGGTTATGCACTCGGCTTACCACCGCGGCCAGATTGCCAGCCACATGCGCGCCAACGGGCAGACTCCCGCATATACCGACTTCATCCATGGAGCGCGCCACGGATTGTTTGAGAGTAAGGCCCTGCAATTCTGATGGAAAGCCGCAGGTTTTATCTTTTCAGCGCGCTGCAGATTGTGGGGGTGTTCGCTCTGACTTGGCTGCTTGTGAGATGGAGGACGCCCTGGAATCCGGAGCGTTACGTTGGCACGGTTTTTGCAGTTGCGGGCCTCAGCTTCATCGCGCTCGCTCGATATCAGCTCGGGAAGTCATTTTCAATACGGCCCGAAGCCCATCAACTCGTCACGACTGGACTGTACTCAAAGATCCGGAATCCGATCTACGTCTTCGGAACCATATTGATCGCGGGCGTGATCATGGTGCTCCAAAAGCCAATTTTGTGGCTGCTGCTGGTTGTGCTTGTAATCGCGCAAACGATTCGCGGGCGTCGCGAGGCGCAGGTCCTTGAGGCGGCTTTCGGAGACGAGTATCGGCAGTACCGCCGTAAGACGTGGTTTTAGGCGCCATTGCTTTGCCGCTATCCGCGCCAAAGACGTAATATCTGAGCGATGAAAAAACTGGCTCTTCTATTCCCCGCAGTCTGCGCAATTCTTCTGCTGGCTGCCGATTCCGCCAAAATTCCACCAATGCCCTTCGCCGTGACCGGGAACTCCGTCGCCGTGCTGAAGAATGGGACAGAACTCTATTCTGTGATGGGCGTCGGCATCAAGAAAACCTGGGACGATGTCTCCAACAGGATTTATGTTCTTCATTTCAAATCCGGGAAATGGGTTGAGGGGCGTGCCGTTCCTGGCGTTGCAGGACGGATCGCCTCATCCGCCATCGGAACTCGCGGACAGGTTTTTGTCTTTGGTGGATACGTCGTCGATGGAGAAGGGAATGAACTCACCATTGGAGATGCGAATTCGTATCTACCCGAAGAACGCCGCTGGTACCGGGCGACCGATATCCCGGTGCCCGTCGACAGCGCGGTGATCGGCGTGACCCACGACCGGTTTATCTATTTGATCGGAGGCAGGTCGAAGAACGGTCCCGTAAATAATGTTCAGGTTTACGACGCAGAGAAGAACACCTGGAGCGATGCCACGCCGTTTCCTGGCCCGCCGGTCTTCGGCCATGCCGGAGGCATAGCCGACGAGACCATCGTCTACGTGGACGGAGCCAAAAAGGACGCTGCCTCGGGCAAGTACGTCGTATCGGATGAATGCTGGACGGGCAAGATCGACAAAAAGGATCCGAACAAGATTGAGTGGAGCAAACTGCCCGCGCATCCCGGGCCAGGACGCTTCGGCATTGTCGCGGGCGGCGGGGAACATCGAGTGCTGTTCTCCGGAGGCGCGACCACTCCGCACAACTACAAATTCCTCGACGATCAGGGAAAGCTTGCGGAGATGTCTCCTGTGACTTTTGTTTTTGATCTTCGCGGCGGCCATTGGGAAACGATCAGCGAGGATACGAACGACGTCCGCTCCGACGAGCGGGGAATAGTCTTCACTCCGCTTGGGCCGTTGATCGTCGGAGGGACGTTGAAGAACGGCGCATACTCGGCGCGAGTATTAGGTCTCGCTAAGAAATAGCCGGCGAATTTTCGCCTCAAGAATCTCGGCCTGCGATTCGGCCGCTACCTTCGTGATCTGGGAAGTCCTGGCGCTCGTACATATGATCGAGTTGTCTTAAGAAGGCCGATCATCGTTGAAACTCCTTAGGTAAGCGGCGTGTGGGCCTCCGACCATCCGCCGCGTTTTCTTTCCGGAAGGAATCTTAGCCAGCAAACGCCCTCGTTCCCATCAGAGGAATCGGGGACGGCAGACGAGTTTGGACTGGCACTTCGAGTGAGGGAAAACTGGGGCGGGAGGAACGGTTTCGAACCGTCATCTCCGGGATGGAGCCCCGGCGCATTGCCGTGGTTATGCTACTCCCGCGAAAGATGTTCTCTTCTGGTCGAGGCACCAAAGTATTGCATGATGCCGCGTCTGTCAATAAGGGTCGCTCCGCAGCCAGCTACCGTCGAGCAGACGGAAGGAAACTATTTGCGATAGGACTCACAAGTTGCCCCGGCCTCGCGAGACTTCGGATCGTTGTCGCTCCTGTCAATGACGCTCAAACAGTTATCGCGCGCGCGCCAATACCAGCGTCACGTCATCAGGTTGTTCGTTGTCGCCGATCCAGTTCTCAACCGCCGTGGTTACGATCTGGCTGATCTGTGCGAGCGGGAGGTGGCGATTGTCGCGGACGAGCTCAATCAACCGATGCTCACCGAATTCTCCAAACTCATTTTCTGGTTCCGTAACACCGTCGCTGTAGGCGACGAAGATTTCGCCGGGATGCATTTCGACCGCGCCTTCCTCGTAGGTCATGTTGTCGAAGAGGCCTACGACAGTGCCGCCGGCCTCGAGCCTTCGAATGGTGCCGTCTTTGCTGATCAAGATGGGAGGCAGATGGCCGCCATTGCTGTAGGTCAGCTGGTGCGAACGGCCGTCGTAAATTCCCAGGAAGAGCGTGGCATATTTTTCCGGCGGAGTGCTTTCGTATAGCTGATGATTCAACAGGCCGAGCAGCGCACCGGGAGAAACTTCGATCCCCTCGGGCCATGTCGCCATCACCCGTCCGGCTCCGGCGACTGCACCGACGGCGACCGGTTCGCGCATCTGCGGCAAACTCTCGACACTGTAAGCGCGCACTGCCGAGTGAATCGTGGCCATCAGTAAGGCGGCAGAAATTCCTTTTCCGCTGATATCGCCCACCGCAAGGATCAGCTTGTGAGAGCTCGCAGTCAGAAAATCGTAGTAGTCGCCGCTAACCGTGCGGGCGGGACGGCAGAATCCATGCACCTCAAGCGACTCCAGCTCAGAAACCTGGCGCGGAAATAACTGGGCCTGCACTTCCTGAGCGATGGAGAGTTCGTTCTCGAGCCGCTGCTTCTCTTTCTGCTCAAGGATCAGTTTTTCGATCGAGGCCGTCATCGAGTTAAACGAGAGCGCGAGATCCGCAAGCTGATCGTTTGACCGTATGGGGATGCGATGGCTGAAGTCGCCTCGATCGACATGTTTCGTTGCGTCGTGGAGCTGCGCGACCGCCGCGGTCACGGTGCGCGTCATGCGCGTGCCGATGATGAGGGCAATCAGTTCGATGATGGCGAAGAAGATGGCAACACCCAACAGGATGTAAGTGACGCCCTGGATAAAGCTTCCCAACGCGGCGAAGAGCTGTCCGTAGAGCACCGAGGGACGGGTGCTTACTCGGAGAACCACTCCTTGGGGTTCAGGCTCGCCAGTTTTCCAATCGGACACTCTCAGAAGTGAGCCGAACCAGATTTCATGGTCCAGGCTGTTCGCGGCTTCGGGCAAAGCACCGACCGTGAACTGCTCCTGAACGGGTGGACCCTGTGTGCCCCCATTATTACCGATCGAGATCGTTTGTCTTTTCTGAGGGGCCGTCGAGGCAGCGGTATGCAGGCCGTCACTTGGCGAGCTCGGTTTTTCACCGGGCTTCGCGGGAGCCTCATCCGTATCTATTTTCGACATGTAGAGCGTGATCTCGCCCAGAGTCGCAGCAATCTTGCCGACGAGTTCCTTGTCGAAGGGTTCGCTGGTGACGACTGTCAATTGTCCGGATTTCAACGGTACAGTTGAGACGACGCGAAGATACAGCTGGTCGTGGTCGCGAACGATCTCACGAAAGCTGGTTTTCGCGAAACGAGGCATGGTTACGGCATCGGCTTGAGCTTCGGTGCCGAGGACTAGCTCTTTGTCGCCCTGCCATGCGCAGACCCGGCGACGTTCCCAGGCTGGATCGCGCTTTCGCAGCCCGGCCAGCGACTCAGCAGAAGGCTTCTCGCCGCGCTCGAGGTGAGCCGCCAACTCGTTGCTGACGGCGGAATTCGCTGCTCCGAGGCTCCGAAGCTGGGCGTGAATCTCGGAAGTGATGACGAAAACGGCAAATTGCCCGCCCAACCCGTAAAGCGTGATTCCTGCCATCGCGATCAGAAGCACGGCGGGGATGACGCCGATGAATACATAAGTCACGATCAGGCGGTTGCGGAGGCGCCACAGAATCCTCCGTTTCACCCAGCGGAAGGCGAGGATGAAGAAAAGGACGGCGGCGATGAAGGCGAGAAATCCGACCCAACCGCCAAGATGCTCGCCCCAACTGGAAAACAATCCAAGGAACTCTTGGAGAGCAAAAAGGACAGCGGCCATTGCGGCCAGATAGCAGGCCAGACGCGCCATTCGGCCCTGCGGCCACAGTTCGGCCTCAATCAGCCTGCGTCGCACTTCTGGATAGGACCATTGCATCGTTTCGTCAAACCATGCTTCGGTGATTGGAATTATAAGGCGATCGCAAGATCGGACATCGCCGCAAAATAGCCCCGCCTCGCGAAAGACGGATTCCGTCGCTCCGCTAGGGGTCAGATCTCGGGATAGAGATCGAAAAATGCTTCCAGGCTCGTGCGCAATTGCTTCTCGATGTCTTCCTTGCTGCCTTCCAGCACGTGCATGGTGACGTACGCTTCGCGGCCGTTGGTGAGCTTGACGGGAGCGTGGCCGACTTCGGCAATGTCTTCGGACGGCAGTAGCCTCATGCCGTAAACCAGTGTCAGATTCGCCATACCTGATTTTACGACGTTCGAGGCGGCGTCCGCTTTGTTTTGGAATTTAGAATTTCGCTCTGCGTCATTTAGAATTCCGGCGTGCCTAGAATCCCGTTTTTCACCCTCTGGATCAGTCTTCTGGTTTCGATCGTGCCGTCGGAACTTGCGGCGCAGCAGTCGCCGGACGCTGCCTCGCAGCAGCCGCAGGTGAAGGTCAACATGCTGAATGTTTGTACGCCGTCCGCGGAGGAGCAGAAGGAAATTGCCTCTGCCCTGGCACGCATTCCGAAGCAGCCATTATTCGGGGCTGACTTCGAAGTGTCTCGCGGACGTTCGACGCTCACCGACATGCCGAGCTTTATGCCGGCGGGACAGAATACTCACGTCTCCGACGAGCCTTCGGTGGCGAGCTACGTTCGCATCCGGCGCGAGTTCTCGGTGCAAGCACTCTTCTCGAGCGTGCAATATTCCTTCAGCAACGACGGCCAGATGATGGTTGAGACGCTGGTTCTCCATGTGCGCGATCCCAAGGACCTGATTCAGGTTTCGCTGGAAGACAGCGCATCGGCGGTCGTAAGTTCAGAGACCATGCTGGCCTCCAACACTCCGGTTAACCGTGTGCGCTTGGAGCGGTTCGGGAAATCGTCGGTCGCGCTGGCGCGTTGCTCGGCAGCGGAGGGCGGTCCGGCTCCCGATCAGAGCGCATACGAGCCTCTGTTCCGCAGCGCCTCTGAAGCGTTGGCGAACTATCGCGGCCTGTTAGGCGTCAAGGCGATTGTGCCGGAGGAACTCGCCAAGATCAGTGGGACATCAAAGCCGAAGGCAGCAACGAAAGCCAAGCCAACGAAACCGGCTCCAAAGCCGGCGGGCGACAAGCAGTAGTTTTCCCGGTCACAAGCAGCATGGATCAAAATCTGAACTCAGCCATCTAATCTGCAGCCCTAAATCATCCATGAGCGAAACTCGCAATGTAGTGATCATCGGGTCGGGATGCTCCGGCCATACTGCCGCCCTTTACGCGGCGCGCGCCAACTTGAAACCGCTGGTCATCGAAGGCCATGAGCCCGGCGGCCAGCTCTCCATGACGACGCTCGTGGAAAATTTTCCCGGCTTCCCCGAAGGAATCATGGGGCCGCAATTGGTCGAGAACATGCGCAAGCAGGCAGAGCGGTTCGGCGCGGAATACCGCATGGCCCACTTGTCCAGCGCGGATCTCAGCAAGCGCCCGTTTCTATTGCATATTGGACATCAGCAAATCCACACGCAAACGCTGATCATTGCCAGCGGCGCTTCTGCACGCTGGTTGGGCCTGCCGCATGAGCAGCAACTTATTGGACACGGTGTTTCGTCGTGCGCCACCTGCGACGGATTTTTCTTTTCCGGCAAGGAAATCGTGGTGATCGGCGGAGGCGACTCTGCAATGGAGGAAGCGATCTTCCTCACCCGCTTCGCGACCAAGGTCACGATCATTCATCGCCGCGATGCGTTCCGCGCCTCGAAGATCATGCTGGAGCGCGCGCAGCATAACCCGAAGATTCAGTTCCTGCTCAACACCGTCGTCGAGGACGTCTACGACGTTCATCACAAAGAAGTCACCGGCCTCAAATTGCGCGACGTGAAGACGGGCAAAGTCTGGGATTTCCCCACCAGCGCGCTGTTTCTCGGGATTGGCCACGACCCGAACGCGAAGATGTTCGAAGGACAACTCGACACTGACGCCGACGGATATCTGAAGACGCACGATTATGTCTTCACGAAGGTGCAAGGTGTCTTCGCGTGCGGTGACGTGCAAGACCGTCGTTATCGTCAAGCGATCACCGCGGCGGGCAGCGGTTGTATGGCTGCCATCGAAGTGGAGAGGTTCCTGGAAGAGCACGGAAAATAAGCGACGCAAGTCGTAGGCAAAAGTGCCATTACCTTCGTGATCTTTGTGGTCAGACCACTGTGCTCATAAACTCGGTCTCACTATGAAGACCCTGATGCGGCAGGGTAGAGTCTGGCTTTTCCTTTGCGCTGCCGTTGTTGTGTTCCCAATTATTTCCCGGGCTCAGGAGACCGCCGACACCGGTCGGAAGGTTCTCGTTAAGACCCCGCCCGTGTATCCAACGCTGGCTCACTCCATGAACATTCATGGCGCGGTAAAGGTTGAGGCGCTGATCGCCCCCAATGGCACGGTGAAGTCCGTGACCGTGATCGGGGGGCATCCACTTCTAACCCAGAGTGCAGTGACAGCAGTCGGGCATTGGAAGTTCGAAGCCGCTCCTAAGGAAACCAGAGAGTTGATCGAGCTCAAGTTCGACAACCAATGACCGTAGGAGCAAGACTCGCCCTGACATTTCTACTCCTGGCTGCGGTCAGCGGTGGGCACTGTTTTCCCCGCATGATTTAGGGGCGCAGCAGATCCCACCTACGCGAACCGCCTCGAGAGTCTCTATCTTCTTAATTGGGCTATGTTTAGCCATCGTCCGCCCGCTACGCAAGAGTCACTCCCAACGGCGTTCTATCAAAGGTAGCCTGAGCCTGGCCCCGAATTAAGAAGAAATCCTCAGGCACCACATCGGAGGGCGATTCATGCGTGCTCGCATCGTCTGTTTTCTGATCTTTTGCGGCAGTCTCTGTGCACAGCAGTCATCTCAACCTTCACTCACTATTTACAACCAGGATTTCGCCGTGGTTCGGCAAGAGATCCCCCTCGATCTGAAGTCCGGCACAAATCAAATCAACGTGAATGACATCACCATGCGGTTGGAGCCGGACTCAGTCATCCTGCGCGATCCTGCAGGCAAGCACCTTGTGAACGTGCTCGAGCAGAATTACCGCGCCGACCCAGTTTCGCAGTTCTCGCTGCTCTCACTGTACGAAGGACGGACGATCGACTTCGAACTGCCCGATCACACCACTGTGAAGGGAAAGGTCATTCGCAGCGGATATGTGCGCCCCGACTATTTCAATATGAACGGCTATAACCAGGGGTATCCCGCGCAGCAGGAGGAGGCGATCATCGAAGTCGGAGGCCAGTTGCGATTCGGTCTTCCCGGCACGCCGATTTTTCCCGACCTGACGGCAGAGACGATTCTGAAGCCGCGCTTGGAATGGATGGTTGCAACAGATAAGCCCGGAAAATTTCCCGCCGAGCTTTCCTATGTCACAGGCGGCATGAAGTGGCAGGCCGACTACAACATCGTTGCGCCGGAGAAAGGCGATTTGGTCGACATCGTCGGCTGGATCACCATGGACAACCGAACCGGCATGACATTCGAGAATGCGCGCATCAAGCTGATGGCTGGCGACGTGAATAAAATTCAACCGGGCATCGGCGGCAGGGATGAAATGGTATTTAAAGCTGTTAACGCGGCCATGGTAAGTCCGGCAGTGAGCGAGAAGGCGTTCGACGAATACCATCTCTACACGCTCGAGCACACCACGACGCTGCGCGACCGCGAGACCAAGCAGGTGGAGTTCATTCATGCGGCGGGCGTGACCACCAAGCAGCTCTACATCTACGACGGCGCCAAGATCGACCCTAACCGCTACAACGGATGGAACTGGGAGAACATCCGCAACGACCACTCTTACGGGACGGAATCAAATCCGAAGATCTGGGTGATGCGCGAATTCGTCAACTCCGACGCCAATCATCTCGGCATGCCGCTGCCCAAGGGGCGCGTGCGTTTTTACCGCCGCAATGACGACGGTCAGGTTGAATTTACGGGCGAGAACACGATCGACCACACCCCGCACGACGAGACCATCCGTATCTACACGGGAAACGCCTTCGATGTCGCGGGAGAACGCAAGCGCACGAACTACTCAGTCGATAAAAACTCGGCTACTGAAATCTTCGAGATCAAAGTCCGCAACCACAAGAAAGAGCCGGTCGAGGTGCGCGTCGTCGAACATCTCTATCGCGGCAAGAACTGGGAAGTTACCGCGAAGTCCGACGACTTCCAGAAGAAAGACAGCCAGACGATCGAATTCCCGGTCAAGATCGCTCCAGATACCGAAAAAGTGATCACGTACACAGCGCATTACACCTGGTAGGCGGAAGGGGCGTGCCCTCAATCACGCCCCGCCATCCCCGGTTGTGATACAAATTTCTGTGGTCTTGATCCAAGTACGCCGTCGTCTTTTTCCCTCGATTCATACCCCAATTCATTTCGAGGTGGCAGGAACTCCATGCTGAGGGCCTTCTTCGTCTCACTTTCCGAAAACCGTTCTTTGCGCAATTTTGCCGAGAGTTCGTCGATCGGGCGTCGCGTTTCCGGGCGCTTCGTCGCCGGAACCGAAATCGAAAATGCGGTACGCGTTACTCAAGCCGTGAATCGTTCCGGCATGAGCGTGTCCATCGACAACCTCGGTGAGAACGTCACCAATCCCGATGAGGCCCGCCACAGCGCGGAACTCTACCAGCAGATTCTGGATGCCATCGCCGCCAACGGACTCAATGCCAACATCAGCCTGAAACTCACGCACATGGGTCTCGATGTTGATGAGAAGCTTGCCCGCGATCTCGTCTCCGGCCTCGTGGCCCGTGCTGCATCGCTCAACCCGCCGGGCTTTGTTCGCGTCGACATGGAAGGATCTCCCTACACTCAGCGCACCCTCGATTTCGTTCACGAACTGCACCGCATGCCTGGGCATGCGAATAGCGTTGGGACGGTGATCCAGGCTTACCTGAAGCGTTCAGAGAGCGACGTGGAAAAGCTGCTGTCCGAAGGGATTCGCATTCGTCTGTGCAAAGGCGCCTACAAAGAGCCGGCAAGCATTGCATTCGAAAGCAAAGCAGACGTGGACGCGAATTACATCAAGCTGATGAAGATCCTGATGAAGAGTGGCATCTATCACGGCATCGCGAGCCACGACGAAAACATCATTCGCGAAGCCCAGGCCTTCGCCACGCGCGAAAACATCGCGCGCGACTCGTTTGAATTTCAGATGCTCTACGGGATACGGCGCGATCTGCAGCAGCGCCTCGTGCGCGATGGCTGGCGGATGCGGGTTTACGTGCCTTTCGGCACGGAGTGGTATCCATATTTCATGCGGCGGCTGGGCGAGCGTCCGGCGAATGTTTTCTTCATACTCCGCAACATGCTGCGCTCATAGCCGAATCCGGCCATCGACTGGCACATCCGGGCCAATTCTTTGCGCGGCGATCGTTGTTAGCATGGGGTATGCATTACACGGCCCCTGCGGAACTTGTCGAAACCTTCTCTGTTTTTGTTAACCCCGAAATTGAAGACGACAAGATTGACTTGATTCGGGCGGCGCTGGTCATCGCGCGCACGGAGTATCCCGGACTTGCGATCGAGGAATATGCTGGCCGCGTAGAAGGTCTAGCGCGTCGCGCTGCCGCCCAGGCTGTCGAGCAGCCAACGCTGACAGCCCTTAACGGGGTATTGTTCGACGAGGCCAACCTTCGCGGAAACCGCGAAGACTATTACGATCCGCGCAATTCTTTCCTCAACGATGTGCTTGATCGCGGCCTCGGCATTCCGATTACTCTTTCGATCCTTTATATGGAAGTTGCCCGGCGAGTTGGCTTTCCTTTGGTTGGCGTCGGCATGCCCGGCCATTTTCTACTGAAGCATTATGGCCATGATGGCCAGGAGACGCTAATCGACTGCTTCAATCGCGGTGACATCTTGAGCCGGCAGGATTGCCAGAGTCGGCTGGATGAAATCTACTCGGGCGAAATGTCGATGCGCCCCGAATTTCTGCATCCCATCAGCCGCCGCCAAATCCTGACGCGGATGCTCAACAATCTCAAGACCGTCTATCTTTCCACGCGCAACTTCCGCAAAGCCCTGCCCATCGCAGATTTGGTCTTAGTGATCTATCCGCAGTCGGCGGAGGACCTGAAACAGCGCGCCCTCTTACGCTACAGCATGGGATTGCACGGACTCGCCGCGGAAGATCTTGAGGAATATCTGAAGATGTCGCCGAAGGCATCCGATGCCGACGAAGTCCGTCAGATGTCATTGTCAATTCGGCGAATGCTGGCGTTAATGAACTAGTGATGAGTGAAGAGTGAATAGTGAGAAGTGGCCAGTCTTCGAGGGCAGGTCGTGCGGCAGGATCTGATGTCGAGCCAGCCACTAGCCACTAGCCACTGCTCACTACTCTTGTGGCTCTGCGCCCTCAGCACCTTCCGCCGGAGCTAACGGCAAGTGCGTTGCTCCGCGAATGACGCCCAGTTCCTGTTCGTTGAAGTTACTCTTGAACCGGTCGGAGTTGATGATCTCTTCGCGCTGCTCTGGCGGCATCGACCGCAGATTCTTCACGGCTGCACTCACCATTCCCTGGCGGTTCGGCGGAAGCTGCCGGAACTGGCTGTAGAGCTGCCGAGCCTGATCCTTCTGCTCGGGGGTCAAATGCTCCCAAGTCTCCATGCGGTTGAGCATGCGCAACTGCTGTTGCGGAGGCAGACTTGAGAAATGTTGAAGCCTCTGACGCAGCTGTTGTTGTCGCTCTGCAGGCAGGCGACGGAAAGCAGGATCATTCTGCAGTGCGCGCTCCTGCTCTCCGGGAGGGAGATCTTTGTAGCGTCGCAGCCAATCCCCAGCGTGGCCCTGCTGTTGTGGATGAGCTTGAGGCGGCCGCTGTATCTGGGCCCGTGGCGCTTGGGCTGGATGTTTTTGCTGAGCCGGCCGGAAGATTCCTCTTTGGGCCGCGCAGGGGAAGGGAATCGCCATTGCAATCGCCAGACAGGCGACCGCCATGAATCCCGTAGTGTTTCCCCCCCTCGTCATTGCTGCTCTTTCTTTAAACTGTGCCCGTACCGCAAATCCCGCACTCGCAACCAGTTCGACGCTGGGTTACGGATTGGCTGCGACATCCTGTTGCAGATCCAGATCGTCAAGTAACTCGAAATCCGAGTACATGTCGTGATTCTTGTCCAATGTCTGCAGATCGCTGACCGCACTTCCCGGACCCGCATCCGCAATCGGTGCCGTGGGATTGTGACTGTTGCCTCGCGCAAAGAAAATCCCAACTCCCACTCCCATGATCACCGTCATCGCCGCTGCCAACACCGGACGCCGGAACCAGTGCATCCAGCCCGCATGCGGCTTTGCCATTTCTTCCCGCAAGCGCGCCTGGAACCGCACGTCGAAATACGGCGACGGCTCCGGAACCTGCCACTCGTCCAGCAGGGACATGGTCGCGCGCATCGACTTCAACTGCTCCTCACACGTGCTGCAACTTGCCAGATGATTGCTCTCGTCCGCCGTCAGCTCGCCGAATCCGGCGGCTACCTCGGGCATCCGTTCTCGAATCTCATCGCATTTCATACCGCTATTCCTCAACTCTCTTCGCCACCACCGCTTCAAGTAAACAATGAATGCTAAACAAATTCTTTTAACTGTTCCCGCAAAGTCTCGTACGCCCGGAAGAGTAATGATTTCGTTGCCGATTCGCTTTTCTTCAACACATCGGCAATTTGCTTGTAATCCATCTGCTGGTACTTGTGCATGATGACCGCCAGCTTTTGCTGTTCCGGCAGCGCTTCTACTCTGCTCCGGATCGCCATCATCCGTTCGCGGACTACCATCGACTGCTCGGCATTCAGCGAACGATCCGGCACTTCCAGCGTCGTGCCTGATTCCTCATCCGGCTCGTCGATGCTGACCTGAACCTCCGGGCGTTCATGGCGCGTGTCGCGCGCATGATTCACCGCGAGGTTGGTCGCAATGCGGTAGAGCCAGGTCGTAAACTTCGCGCTGGCCTCATAACTCTCGCGCGAACGGTACACCCGCAGGAACACTTCCTGCGCCAGATCTTCGGCTGCGGCGGAGTTTCGCGCCATACGATACATGAAACTCACCATCGGCCGGCGATATTTCTGCACCAAATAATCGAAAGCCGCCTGATCGCCCGCCTTCGCCTTCAGCATGATTTCGGCGTCGGAGAGCGTTTCGGCTCCGGCCATCGTCGACGAAAAGCCCGGAGTGGGCTGCGGTGTCGTCGCAGCCAGCAGCATGCCTCGATCAAGGGCAGCAGTGCTCACATCAATTTCAACCCCGTCCTCGCCCGAAAGTTGCAACTTTTCGAGCTCCTCCGGCACCGTGGAAGTCTTTTTGCCTGAAGGAGATACGGACGGTTCTTTTGGTTTAAATTCGAAAGCCATGAAAATTTGCAGATTGCCGGGAAAAAACTCTCGACCCGAGCCGAGGGGCCCCTGACGCGAATAAGGCTACCATGCCCGGCCTCCTGGCCCAAACCCTGGAGTTTATGACCTCGTCCCGGCTGGTGCCGCGTCAAAATGCGGCAGGCAGGAAGGAATTCGGCACACGTGGGATGGATGCTGTTGCCGACACAAGCGGAGGTGGGTTGGTCCCCTCTCCGATGGCTGCCTATAAAATCATTTTCCACGATAAATCTTTGAGGAGAGGAAACCAAGTTGACGAAAGACGAAGCTCGCAATCTGGCCGACCACTGGGTGGCGGCGTGGAACGCACACGATCTGGACTCGATCATGTCTCACTACGACGACGTCGTCGAGTTAACTTCACCGGTTGCCGCCCAACTCCTGGGATTACCGGACGGCAAAGTTACCGGAAAGCCAAGCTTGCGAGCGTATTTCCAACGAGGACTGGAAGCCTTCCCCGATCTGCAGTTTCAACTTGTGGACGTACTGTGCGGCGCAAACAGTGTGGTGCTCTACTACACAAACCAAAAGGGCACGCGAACCGCGGAGTTCATGGAACTCTCCTCTACCGGGAAAGTGGTCAGAGTTGTGGCGAACTACAGCGTGTAAATCGTGGAGTCCCCGAGAGCCAGGAACAGCCCTCGGTAACCTCGACTGAGTGACTGCGTCTTTCTCCTCAGCTACCGCCTCGCATTACGTATTTTCCCCCACTTTTCATGTCAACAAGCGGTGCAAACAAACGCCACAGTATGCGCTTCGATTTGGCGATATGCGTGCCATAGCATTTGTGATTTCAATCACGCAGCGCCCACATCCCCCAGTGGGCCGGACCGGAGTAAGTCACAATGACGACAGACGTCGGTTGCCCGTATTGCATTGTTGCCGGATTTGCCTTCCAGCGGATGGCGAAGAACTCATACGAGGAGTACGTTTGCCCAACCTGCGGCCATGTCGAGCATCCGCAATCGGAGTGCGGCTGCGATCGGTGCCAGCAGAATCGAAGGTGGCAAGAAATGGCAGCTCATACGCCAGCCTTGACCCTGGCGCACTATTAGGAACTCCGTCATAACCCTCGACGACCTGTCCCGCCCCTCCTGGTAGTTTCCTCACCCGTGAAGCAATTGCGCGACGGTAGCCAGCAACGTACTGCTGTCGTAAGGCTTTTCAAGGAATGCCGCCCCGCTCGGTAGCGGCGCGTTTTCGAATATGACGTCAATGGAATGGCCGGAAATGAACACGGCTTTCATCTCTGGATAGGACCTGTGCAATTGTTCGAAGAGAAGAACGCCGCCGATTTCCGGCAGCATCACGTCAGTTACCAGTACGTCGATCGGCCGCCCGGTTCGGGATACAGCCTCTAATGCGGCGCCAGTGCTGCCCGCCTCTAATACCACGTGCCCCGCACTTCGAAGCTTGATGGCTGCAATTTCCCGAAGCACTTCTTCGTCTTCCGCCAGCAGCACCGTATGTACGTCAGCCGCTACAGAATCGCGATCGATGTTCGGCGAACCGGGCCGGTCAACTGACAATGCAATGCACCTCGGGGGAAGCGCATTCTTTCGACCTGTGGGTTCTATTTCCCGGGCAGTTTGCCGAGCGGATGGAAGCTAGCAAACCCCTCAGGTGTGATCAGCGTCACGGATGATAGCAAACGGAACGAATAATATCACTGACAAATGTCAGAAAAAGGCCTGAAACTAAATGCCGTGAAAGACTCCAAGAGATCCCTTCAGGTCAACGTGCGGCTGTCACCCGACAATCTGAAACTCATGCGACAGGCCGCCGAACGGATATGGCCCGGGGTGCCACTCTCCAACAGTACGCTCGTATTGACCCTTGCTTATCACAAAGCTCTGGAGATCCTCGACGGCAAGTCGCCGGCTCAAAAATCCAGGCACTAACGACCTTCATCTGCGCCCGTGACAATCTAGAAGAAAAAGAAGAACCCGAAATCGGCGCGGCACGTTGCGCGCCCGCCCGTCTCAAACGAATGAGGGTACCCTACACAACGCGCTTTTCGTTGGGTGGGAATTCGTGCTGTGGGCAGAACGGGCGGTCCCGCACCATGCGCGAGCCGTCGCGAATTGCAGCTGCGCCTCCGCCGGCATTCATCACGCAGCCGCTCCACGCCGGTGCCTCATTGTTCTCGCCACAAGCGGCAGAGCAGAAGGGACAGCGCCCGCGCCCGCTCCGCCCCCGCAGTGTCATCAGGGCGGTGTTCTCCGCGCGCGCGATTAAACCGGGAAGGGAAGGTGGGGAAGGGGTTGACTAGAACAACCGCTGGAATACCGCTACAATTCGAAAGATTTCGGAGGTGAATATCTGGCCCTCTTCACCGATCTCAAGATTTTCCGCGAAGTCCGAACCTATGTCACGCTAGCCAGCCTTACGATCGGCCTCGTTGGTCTCTATCACTACTACGAGTCTGTGCAGGCGAGAGTGCCGATGTACTATGTGGGCCCCACGCGCGCCAAAATCGTGGATACTTCAGTTCCAGCCCCCCGCAGCTGCAATTTCTCTACAAAGGCAAGGACCTGAAAGCCAACGTCAGCGCAGCGACAGTTTACTTCTGGAATGATGGAAAACTCCCGATTAAAGCCGAAGATGTTTTAGAAACGATGAAGATAGAGCTGGAGCCCGGATGCGACATCATCGACGCTCGGATTCTGAAAGTGAGTAGAACGGTCACGCAGTTCGCGAAGGGAGAAGTTTCCGAGAGTGCAAAGAATACCCTCCCTTTATCATTCACAATCCTTGAGCGAAATGACGGTGCGGCGATACAGATTATCTACTCTGGAAGGTCGGACACAGCGATTTCACTACGTGGCACTGTTGTGGGTGCAGCGGGCATAAGTCAACTTGCTACCGAAGAGATGACGTTTGAAGCTCAGTCCAGAGAGAAATTTCTCAGGTTCGCAATGACTGCGGGTTGGCTTCTCCTCACGGCTGGCAGCTTTTTCCTCGGGTGGTTAACTCACCCGTGGCTGTCACTACGACGGTTCCTCGAGCCAAAGGCCACGAGATCGCCCTTCCCTCCGCTGAGTTTCGGCAGAACCATAGCCCTCGTCCTATGCCTTACCATGAGCGGTTTCGGACTGGTAATTGAAAGGCGCGCTGTGGCACACCTAGCGCCAGGTGTTCCGCAGAGCATTTGGATGGAACAGTAGGCCGAAACCCAAGCGGCGGGGCGGCCACTCCGCTCCTCGCGCCGCAACCCCATCGGCGCTCCTGTGCTCGGGACCGCCCCGCCACCAGCGGCGGCAAGCCCGCGTCGCCGCAAATAGTAAAACCACCCACCCTCTCCCCTGGTCACGTTGTCGCGCAACGGCCGGGGACAAACCGCTCTTTGCACTTCGGGCAACTCGACCTGGTCGAACTCCACGCGAAGGATCTCCTGCGGAGGGATCGAGTAACCGCACTTCACGCAGAGAGTGGTGAGCGAGGGCCATCACCTTGGCGAGATTGAGCTTCGACTTTTTCACCATCGCCGCAAAATTCTCTCACCCCACCGCGGCGGAAAATGCCCCACCAGCGCGTCATTTCCCACTGTGGAAAAACCGCGAACGGTTAAGCGCACACGGTGTCCAAAACGGGTGGACACCGGCCCCAAAAAACGATAGAGTACCCACTGAGTGGACACCTCGACGACGCTAAGTGACTGAGTTCTGTTCACCGGCTCGCCTTTGGATTAAAGAGGGGCTTTAGTAGGGCGCTTAACTCAGCGGTAGAGTGCCATCTTCACACGGTGGAAGTCATAGGTTCGAATCCTATAGCGCCCACCACCTAACTTTTCCCTCCATCGCAGTTTCTGCCAACCTCCTTCCTTCGCTCGGGCAACCAAGCAACATCTCCGCAATCCGATGCTCGAAAAGGAGTGCGCCTTGCCCCCAGATCCCCGAAACGACCGGAATCCAGAAAACTCGAGAAAGAACTCAGAACCGGTCGAATGGCAAAACGATAAGAACTCGAACTCGACGCAGGACAATCGCGACTCTTCGCGCGACAGCCAGGATCGCGCCGAGTCCACTCACTAGAAGTCCAAATCGGCGCCGGTCTGCGTCGTTTCGCGGGCCGGACATTGCCACCGCATGTCCTTGACTTCCTTTGTCTCCTCGCGCCATCTCGGTAAAGAAGCGTCCGCGACCAAGCTCGACTCCGAAAAAACCAGCCAAGAGCTCACCCGTAATCGTTCTCCCATCACCCCTCGCTCTCTCAACCCTTCGGCACTCTGCGGCTAGCTGCAAAGCTTGCGATCTTTGGAAAGCGGCCACGCAAACAGTGTTTGGCGAAGGGCCTGAGCGCGCCCGCGTCGTGCTTGTCGGGGAACAGCCGGGCGATCAAGAGGACAAGACAGGTCATCCGTTCGTCGGCCCCGCAGGACGACTGCTGGACGAAGTGCTCGCCGAAGCAGGCATCGATCGCTCCGAAGTTTACGTGACGAATGTAGTGAAGCACTTCAAGTGGGCAGCAGCGCAACGCGGCAAGCGCCGGATTCACAAGAAGCCTCGACAGTCTGAAATCGAGGCCTGCCGTCCGTGGCTCGACGCCGAACTGAAAGTCGTGAAGCCGCAAGTGCTGGTGTGTCTTGGCGCGAGCGCAGCTCAGGCGCTTCTCGGCAGGGATTTTCGGGTCACCCGCGACCGGGGAACTCCGATCAAATCTGACCTTGCGCCGTACGTCATCGCCACGACGCATCCTGCGTCGATTTTGCGCGCACCCGACCGCAACGAACGCGAGAAGCAGCGCCAAGCCATCATTCGTGACTTGAAAAAAGTCGCCGCGTTGCTCGAGAGCCCGCGTTCGCGGCTCGGTTGACGCGCACACGGCCTCATCTCACAGCGATCCGATTCTGCTGACATGCCCGTCCGGATTAGTGCCGCATCCCCTGCCGGCAATCTCGCCGAAAAGCGCAACAACCGCAAGCGCAAATCATTCCTCTAATCCCCAGGGAGGAATCACATGCCGGGAAAGAAAAAATCATCCAGCCGGAAATATGGGAAGGCCGCGGGTAAGACGGTCGCGAGTGCCATGCGTCGCAAAAAGAGCGGTACACTTCGTTCAGGCCCCGGAGGCAAAGGCGGAAAAGTAAAGAGCCGGAAACAAGCCATCGCCATCGGGCTCTCCGAAGCGCGCAAGAAGGGCGCCAAGGTTCCGAGGAAGAGGGCCGCTTAACGTGAGCGGTCCGTTTTATGAAGCAAGATCCAGCCGTACTCGTTATTGGTGGCGGCGTATCTGGGCTGGCGGCTGCCTGCGAATTGGGACGCGCGGGCGTGCCAGTGACCGTTCTCGAGGCGCGCGACCGAATCGGTGGACGCGTCCTTACGCTGCACGACGCGCCCTGCGATGCGCCGATTGAACTGGGTGCCGAATTCATCCACGGCCGTCCGCCCGAGACTCTGGATCTTTTGAAGAAAGCGAACGCGCGCATATCCGAGGTGGATGGCGACAGCTGGTGTGTCTCTGGCCAAGAGCTTTCCAACTGCGATCTGTTCTCGGGCGTCGATTCAATCCTCGAAGCGATGAACGACTCCGATCCTGATGAGTCTTTCTCAGCGTTTCTCGAGCGCTGTTTCCCCAATCCGCGCAACGCTGCCACGCGGCGCGCCAAGCAGCAAGCAACCAGCTATGTCTCGGGTTTCAATGCGGCGGATCCCGCACTAGTCGGAGTTCATTGGCTGGTTAAAGGTATGAAGGCGGAAGAAAAGATCGAAGGCCATCGCGCCTTCCGCTCTCAGAATGGTTACACCGATCTTCTGAATATTTTCCAGCAGCAACTGAACGAATACGGCGCAACAGTTTCCCTTGAGTGCGTGGTCGAGCGCGTGGCATGGAAAGCTGGAAATGCGGAAGTCACAGTCCGCGATCGAAACGGATCGTCCGTGCTTCAGGCGCCGCACGTCCTGATCACGTTACCTATCTCGCTGCTGAAGGCGGAACCCGGGCAGCCTGGCGTTGTCCAATTCGAGCCGTCCTTGCCGCGAGAAAAGATTCGAGCGCTCGACAATCTGGAGATGGGAAAAGTAATTCGCGTAGTGCTCTGTTTTCGCGAGCGCTTCTGGGACTTGATCAAACCTCCAGCCGGTGGTGGCGCCAGCTTGGCGGACATGAGTTTTCTTTTCTCGCAGGACGAATGGTTTCCCACCTGGTGGACCTCAATGCCACAAAAGGCACCCATCATTACTGGCTGGGCACCCTTCCGCTGCGCCGAAGGGCTTTCAGGCCGAGGACACTCGTTCGTTACCGATCGAAGCCTCCAGACTCTAAGCGGACTTCTGGGGCCGAGTGTTCAAGAACTGCAGGACCTGCTGCGGGAAGCATATTTTCATGACTGGCAGGTGGATCCATTTTCGCTCGGAGCCTACAGCTACGGAAAAGTAGGCGCGAATGAGGCGCAGCAGGTTCTCGCAGAACCAGTCGACAGCACTTTATTCCTCGCGGGCGAAGCGATGGATACCTCTGGGCATAACGGAACCGTCCACGGGGCCATTGCCAGCGGCTATCGGGCAGCTCGGCAAATCCTGCAAACGCTGGATTAGAGAAATTCCGCGCAAGCCGGAAACGACTAAGGCTGCGGCTTGGGTTGCATGGATCGGAGATAGGCGACTACCGCTTCTGCGTCCGCCTGACTCATCCGGAACGGCATCATCGGAAATCGTAATGGCTTGCCGTTGGTCCAGATCCCGGTTGTGAGCAATTTCACCATGTCCGCGTCGCCGGCCGGAGGAGTGCCTCCAATTCTAGGAGCGGTTAAGGGCCAGTCCGCATTTCCGTCCGCCGGCCTCATAAATACTGGCGCCCCCTCAAGAGCGCGGCTCTGGTCGAGAGCGCCACTGCTATCCCGCGGAGTGTGGCACTGGCCGCACATCGCGACATTTTCCACCAGGTACTTACCCCGAGCCACTTCGGAAGAGGTGTGCTCCGCGCTCGTTTTTGTGGAGCTCTTCTCAGCTCGCTGGGCTTGAATCACGCAGACCGACAAGTCGGCCGCCAGAAGGACAGCCATCGAAGCAATTGCGAGGCGGAATCCACGAGCCAGCAAACGTCGAGGGCCGGACGCAGCGCTCACCGCTCGGGACGATTTTGACTGGAGTTCCATATTTTTAAGTTAAGTTCAAGACCGATTTTCATGGAATCCGGCAGATCGTGTATCACCATCCAATGGATTACAATAAATACACAGCATAGCCCCGTCAGGCATGTCTTCCACTGGAAAAGCCAATACGGCTCTCGCCGCTGCGATCATTTTTCTACTCCTGAGCACTTTTGCGGCTTATTTCGCGTTCGCGCGGCTGCGTACGAGCCAGGAGTGGGTGCAACACACGCGTGACGTGCAACTTGCTTTGCACCAGTTTTCCGCGACTCTCACCCGGGCTGGCCGGCTTAGGGCACAATACGTTGACTCCGGAGACCCCGCGCTCCTGCAGAGGCAGATGGATACCGTGGTCGAGGTCCGCAACTCGCTGGCCAGCATCCAGCACTTGATCGCCGACAATGTCGCCCACGGGGCCAATTTCAAACGGCTATCAGATCTGACTGAGCAGCGGCTTGCCCTGATGAATCAGGCGATTGAATTGAAGCGGGAAGGCAATTCGACTTTGGAGAGTCAATTGCCGATCGTGCGACAGATCACCGCTGTGGCGGACGCGACGGATGACTTGTTGCAAGCGATGAACGAACAGGAGCAGGGCCTGCTCGCTGAACGACAGCAGCGCGAGCGCAGCTCTTTTGATGTGACTGCCGGCGTCCTTGCGACCAGCCTCTTCTTTGCCCTCATATTGTTTCTGATCCATCACCAGTTGCTTACCGATCAAGTCCGAGAGAGAGTGCGCGCGGAAGGCGCGCAGCGTGCTCTCAGCGCCCGGCTGCTGACACTTCAGGATGAAGAGCGCCGCAGATTTGCGCGCGAGTTGCATGACTCGGTCGGTCAGCAACTGGCCGCCATGAAGATGGCGATTTCCCTGCTGGAGCAGCGGTTGCCCGGGGACGGCCTGGTACAGGATTGCCTGAAATTGCTCGATGATTCCATCGCGGAAACTCGAACTATCTCGCATCTTTTGCATCCTCCTTTGTTGGACGAAGCCGGGTTGAGTTCTGCCGCGCGCTGGTTTGTCGAAGGTTTCGCGAATCGGAGCGGCATCGTGGTGAATCTCGATATCCGGGATGGTGAACGGCGCTTTTCCGAACCCATCGAACTGGTATTATTTCGCGTATTGCAGGAGTCTCTGACCAACGTCCATCGGCATTCCGGGGCCAAGCGGGCTGACGTCAGTCTCAGTGTTGTCGGGAACAAGGTGATTCTGAAGGTTAAGGATTACGGCTGTGGCCTTCCCAATGCGGTCCTGCAGAACGTTCGTGAAGAGGGAACCGGACGCGGCGTGGGCTTAGCCGGCATGACAGAACGGATTCGCGAAATTGGCGGACGCCTGGAGATTAATTCGAGCGCGAGTGGGAGCGAAATCGTCGCGCACGTGCCGGTTCGTTTCCGGGCGCAGCCGTCGGAACTGATTCCGGCTGCACCTCAAGAGGTTAGGGCAAGAGGTTAGGGACGATGCGAAACCTTGCAGTGATCTTCGTTGTGGCTGTTTTGATGGTTGGCGTTGCTTGCACGAAACACGATCCCGGTCCGCGACTCGTAGTCGAGATTCCCGCCGGGTTCAGTGGAAACTTTGTCCTCGAAATGGGAAATAGGGACGCTGCTCCGCTATCGAAACAAGGAGAGGCGTATGTCGTGACAGTGGCCCGCAGCGGGAAACTCGCGACCTCAACCATACTTCAGAAGCCGAAAGTGGAGTTCAGGAATGCGACCGATGGCAGCATCTGGGGCTACTCGCAGTCGGTGTTCACCACGGGGGACGGAATCGCAGTAGGTGGGAAGATAGAATTTTTCGTTGGTACGCGCAAAGACTACGACGCCGAGGAAAACAAGAAGAACCACTCTGGAACTTCGATGGATTTGAACGAGTACGTCTTGACGGGCGCGTAACTACAATTTGGCCGCGCCGTCCGGTGCTGGCCATCGCGATCCAATTCCAACCAATTGCAGATGAGTTTCGGCTGAGCGTTCGTAAGACGCCACGCCCAGCCGATATTCGATTATTGCGCGGTCTTTTCGACGTCGCGCAGGCGGGCGGCTTTGCCACGAAGTCCGCGGAGATAGAACAGGCGCGCGCGGCGAACCTTCGACGATCGCACCAGATCCACCTTGTCGATGACTTTCGAGTGGACCGGGAAAATGCGCTCCACGCCCTGGCCGAAGCTGATCTTGCGCACCGTGAAGCTGGCCTGCGGGCCGTTATCGCGTTTGATCACCACGCCCTCAAAGGCCTGCACGCGTTCCTTGTCGCCTTCCTTGATCTTCACGTGGACGCGAACAGTGTCCCCGGGGCGGAATGGAGGAATGTCGGTGCGTTTCGTCTTGGCCAGCAGCTTTTCAATGATTAGGTTTGACATGATCGTTAGTCCTTCTTCGTTCGATTCTGATTCTTTCTGAGCCCTGATCGCGCCCGGCCGTCAGTGACGGTCCGGCCTAATGCGGGCCAAAATCTTCGTATCTTCCTTGCCGAGTTCCGCGCCTTCCAGCAAGTCCGGACGGTTTCTCAGCGTCTTCTTCAGCGCTTGCTCGCGGCGCCACTTCCGGATCTCCAGGTGATTGCCGTTTACCAGAACTTCCGGCACTACCATCCCGCGAAACTCTGCAGGACGCGTGTAGTGCGGATAATCAAGCAATCCGCCGGAGCCGCAGGTCGAATCCGAAGGGCTCGCTTCCGCGTCTTCGTGCGCGGTGAACGATTCCTGCCGCGTTGAAGCTTCGTTACCGACCGCGCCCGGGAGCAACCTCGTGACCGCTTCGATGATCACTGCAGCGGCCAACTCCCCGCCGCTGATGATGTAGTCACCAATCGAAAGCTCGCGGTCGGCCAAAAACTCGGCTACCCGTTCGTCGACACCTTCATAGCGGCCGCAGATCAAAACAATTCGATCCAGCGCGGCTAGCTCCGACGCGACTTTCTGCGTGAAGGGCTGACCTTGCGCCGAAAGCACAATCACGCTTTCCTTCGCCACGCCATTCAATCGCTGCTCGCGAGACGCAATCCCAAGCGCTTCTAAGCAATCAAAGATCGGTTCCGGCTTCAGGACCATGCCCTCGCCGCCGCCGAATGGGCGGTCATCCACGGTGCGGTGCCTGTCGTGCGTGAACTGCCGCAAATCGTGGACTTTGATTTCCGCCAGGCCCATTTCGCAGGCCCGCCGTGTAATACCGTGATCCAGAGGCCCGCGAAAGAAGTCCGGAAAGATGGTGACTATGTCGGCCTTCATTTGCGGAACTCAAAACTTTCGCTGCAGCAGGCACGGAAATACAGAAACCTACGACCTCTTTTTCCCACCTGCCTGCTCTTGCTTCTCTTCCGCCGTCATCGGGGCATTGATTTCCAGCATGCCCTCGGGAAGATTCATGCGCACTTGCCGCTGCGACATATCCACCGCGTCCAAGTACGCTTCGGCGAACGGCACATCAAACTTTTTTCCGCCTGCGCCCACAATCAGCAGTGGCGCTTCCCCGGCTCCGAACTGAACATCCTCGATCCGGCCGATTTCCAGCCCGTGATCGAGAACCACGCAACCCACCAGGTCGCTGATGTAATTCCAGCCTTGCTCCAGCGACGCCCGATCGGCGCTCTCAACCTGAAGTTCGCATCCAATTAATTCCTCGGCGTCCGACATCGAATCCACGCCGCGAAACTTCAAAACCAGCAGGCCCTTGTGCGGCCAAAAACCTTCCACTTCCAGATCGCGCCGCGCTTCGCCGGATTTCTCCAGCGCCAGCAACTTCATACCTTCCGCGAATCGGTCCGGAATATCGCTGTGGACTTCAACAGCGACCTCGCCGTAGCGGCCCTGCGTCTTCACCACGCGGGCCAGCGTAATGAACTCGCCGCTCGGATCAGTGGTCACGGCTTAGAATCTGCGCTTCACTACTCGATGATCTCGAGCGTATAGCGCTTGCGGGCGCGGTATCCAGCTGCGTTCAGTAGAGCGCGCAGTGCGCGGGCCGTTCGCCCCTGGCGCCCGATCACTTTGCCCACGTCGCTCTCGGCCACTTCCAACTCGATGACGCCGTCGTCGAACTTCTCGACGAAGACTTCATCCGGAGCGTCGACCAGCGACTTCGCAATCAGTTCGACGAGCGCGCAAACATCTCCAGAAGACTCAGTCATAAATTCTCACTGTGGAAACGAAGGCTATCCCTGAAGGAGGCCGGAATCAGATGGCAACTGGAACCTTAGGCGGCGGAGCCGGCGGTGGCCGGAGCCGGAGTCTTGGTGAACAGCTTGTTCACGCGCTCGGACATCTGCGCGCCCTTCGACACCCAATATTCGACGCGTTCGCGCTTGATTTCGACGCTGGCGGGATTGGTGCGGGGATTGTAGGTCCCGACCACTTCCACCGGACGTCCGTTGCGCGCGCGAGCCTTCTCAATGACCACAATGCGATACATCGGTTGTTTGCGCGCACCCAGGCGCGACAGACGAATCATTAACACAAACGTATATCCTTGTTCCGGAAGAGTCCGGCGAGGTAAAGACAAACTCTTATTATGCCGGAGCTTAGCCGGAATGGCAAGCGCGACACGGCCGCGCCTCTCCAGTTTCACGGCTACCTACCGCTCCTCCGCCGTGAAAGCCCGCTGCCATTCGTGCCCCTTCAGTGTGAAATTGTCGGATGACGTCGCGCCAGGTGGAGTCACATCGATAACCTTGATCAACATTGCGAGCGTTCCGCCCTTACGCACGTCCACTCGTCGGGCAACTCTGAAACCATCGAAGTCTTTAAAATCTGACCACTCGGTTTCGACCCCTGTGAGGAAAGTCTTCAGCAGGCAGCCCGAGTCATCGAACCAATACCCTCGCGCCTGCTCAGGATCGAGTTTGCCCTCCGGGCTCTCGTAGCCGGCAAGCACCCGGACCGCCCTGACGCCGTTAATGCTGTCCCGTTTGATCCTCCAGTCCGACTCCGTAAAGGTATCGATTGCCGGAATCGGCTCCAGCGTCTTGAAAACGAAGCGGAGTAGATTCGCGTCAGGGCCTTCAGCCAACTCGTAGCGCTTCTCGCCGTTTCTCGACCTTACATAGCGACTATCGCCAAAAGATGCCTCTCTTCGCCATTCGCTATTACTGAGCCAAGTGTCTTCGTAGTGTCCTTTGTCAACATTCCCCTTACTGCCTCTTGCTTCAAATTTCGCGCGAAGGGAATAAGGCTTCCCGCTTCCAGCAGCGAGGAAGCTGACCTTTCTGCCGCGTTCAAAATACGTCCGAGCACTGTCAAACGATTCAGTGCCGGCGGGGCGCACAGTTTTGAACGGGACCGTGATCTGCGACATAGCCTGAACCGGGACGCCGTTCTGCAGGAATGGTGTGAACCGCATCGCTAGGATCCGCTGGCGACCGGCGTCATTGATCCCCGAATTCTCCGACACGATCGGGCCGAACTCTCTCACTTTGCCCTCGCGGTCGACAACAATCTCCGTAGTGA
This sequence comes from uncultured Acidobacteriota bacterium, assembly GCA_963787685.1. Lineage (GTDB taxonomy): Bacteria > Acidobacteriota > Terriglobia > Terriglobales > Acidobacteriaceae > Sulfotelmatobacter. The sequence continues at coordinate 30,490 of CAWBED010000004.1, read as the reverse complement.
CGTTGCCTTCCAGCGAGCCGTCCTGAAGGGGCGGCCATGCTATGGGTTCTGCGGCCATCAGATTCTTGCGCAAGGAAACCTCATCTATCAATTCCGTCTGTAGTGGTTGATCGCCGCCTTTTGCTCCGGCATCGAAGAAATCCAGTGAAGCCGCCGCCAGATCTTCCAAGGTCGTCACTTTCGCCGTCACTTCCGGTTCTCCCCAGCTTACGGTGCGGGCGACCATTCTTCCGTGGAAATCCTGATAGTCCTTGAAATCTCCGCCCCATCCGAAGCCGTAGGCGTAAAGCAACTGTCCAGTGCTCTCACGCAGAGCAACTCCGGAGCGCTTGATGTTTCGAACCTCGGCTGTCCCGGTGGGCGTGATCCAACTTATGTTGATCTGTCCCATCAGCGGCCGCACCTCTTCCTTCTTCACCTGCTCGAGGACCTGATCTAAGGGCGGAATGGGCCGAATCAACTCAACCGCGATCTCGCGCAGCCACTCGGGGAAGTAGTTGCCTTCGTTCTTCTGCCAGCCGCGGGCGCCATCGACGATTGCAACCTGGTGAAACTCCGGCGAGCGGACTTCGCGCCTCCACTTTGTTGGGGACTGCCACCATATCTCGACTTCGCCAGTGCGGCCAGAGTCTTTGTCGCGCTCAAAGCTCGGAGCCAAGACAGCCTTCAAATGAAACGGTTTTGTCCCGGGCTGATCGAGCGTGCAGTGTTCGACGGCCTTCCTGACCTGGCCAACCGCGTTTTCGGCGTGGGTCGAGGTGGGCGACAGAAAAAGACTTGCGAAGATCGCGACCCACAATTGGCGGCACATGCCGCGAACTTTAAACTCTTCTCCCGTTATACTCAAGCGCCGGTTTGCCGGGCATTTATATTATCCTCGGAGTGCAGACGCCGATTCTGAAGGCTCTGCGGCATCGCTTCCCCTACGCACACAGCAAGCCCAAAAGAAGCTTGTCATCCTGAGCGGCGCCTATTGCCGCGAACGATCTATGCAGTTCCATCGGGAACTGCACAGACCTTCGCTTCGCCCAGGATGACAAAGTATCGACTACGGCTCACGTTCAACAGCGAGCCGCCTCCCGGCTTTATGCTACAGCCTTCGTCTTGGTAGCGGAGGCTTGGCCTTTTGCGGCTGACTTCGCCAGGAAGTTCAACAGAGCGCTGTTGACTTCGTCGGCGTGCGTCCACGCTATGTTGTGCGGACCGTCTTTAATAACCACGAGTTCGGCACCGTTGACCAGCTTGGCGGTCCGCTGTCCCGAGGACGAGAAGGGCACGATCCGATCCGAGTCGCCCTGAATCACCAGCGTGGGAACATCAATGCGCGCCACGTCTTTTCGGAAGTCCTCACCCCAGGTAGGCACGCAGGCCAGGCTGGCTGTGGCCGAAGCCATGGAGGCGACATTCCAGCTTGCTTGAACCGCCTGCTCGCTGACGCGCTTTCCCAGATAGACGTCGGTGTTGTAGAAGTCTTTGAAAAATGCCGTGAAGAAGGCGTAACGATCGGCGGAGATTGCTTTCTCGATGCCTTCGAACACGCTGCCATCGACGCCCTCAGGGTTGTCGGCAGTCTTCAGCAGGTAGGGTGGAACACCGCTCATGATGACGGCTTTGCTTACATGCTTCGATCCGTATTTACCGATGTAGCGCGCCACTTCGCCGCCGCCCATGGAGAAGCCCACGAGAGTAAAATCGCGCAGCTTGAGATGAGTGACGAGCTTGTGCAGATCCTCGGCAAAAGTGTCGTAGTTGTAGCCGGTGGTCGGTTGGCTGGACTTTCCGAATCCGCGGCGGTCATAGGCGATGACGCGATGGCCGGCTTGCAGAAGTGCGGGAACCTGCTTTTCCCAGGACGAACTGCTGAGTGGATATCCGTGGATCAGGACCACGGGCTGACCGGTACCGTGGTCTTCATAGTAAAGATGGATCGAAGTTGAATTCTCATTCCCTACTTCAACGTAGGACATAACGCTCCTCCTTGCGATTTGATTTTTTGGGCGATGTTGATTGTTAACTGCGACTGTTAGCGGAGTACCACTGCCTTAGATTGTCGACCAGCCCGCGAGGGTACATCCGAAATTGCTTTTGACGAGAGAATCCTGACGGCGGCACAGTACATCCCCGGGCGTCGTCCTGCTAGACTCAATCGTTTGGGGGTTATCGCGGTGCAGGGTGTCTATATTCTCTCGGCGGTTCGTACGCCCATCGGCAAATTCGGTGGGTCATTAGCGTCGTTGACCGCGGCGGACATGGGCGTGGTTGCAGCGAAAGCGGCGATTGAGCGCGCCGGCGTGCGTCCCGAGCAAATCGAGGAGGCCATCTTCGGCAACGCCCGCCAGGCTGGCGGCGGACCGAATCCCGCTCGTCAGATTTCCGTTCGCAGCGGTGTGCCCCAGGAAGTTCCCGCCTACACGGTCAACAAGGCCTGCGCCTCCGGGATGAAGTCGATCGCACTCGCGTACCAATCCATTACGCTCGGCGATGCCACCTGCATTCTGGCAGGCGGTACCGAGTCAATGTCGCGCCTTCCTTATTATCTCGACGGCGCTCGCTGGGGATATCGCGTCGGCAATCAGGAACTCGTCGACGGTATGTACCGCGACGGATTTTTCTGTCCACTCGCGAACATGCTCATGGGCGAAACCGCAGAAGTTCTCGCCGAGCAATACAAGATCACCCGCGACGAGCAGGACGAATATGCCCTGATGTCACAGACTCGCGCCGCTCGAGCCATCGCAGGCGGTCGCTTCGAATCCGAGATCGTGCCGGTTACGCTCGAAAGCAAGAAGGGAACTACCATCTTCGCGCGTGACGAGCACCCGTTCGCCGATGCGAGTCTGGAAAAGTTGGCAAAGCTTCCACCCGTATTTTCGAAGACTGGAACCGTTTCCGCGGGAAATTCTTCCGGCATTACCGACGGCGCCGCGGCAGTGGTCGTAGCCAGCGAATACTTCGTCAAGCAGAACAATCTGAAACCGCTGGCCCGCATCACGGCCGTGAGTTCCGCGGGTGTCGATCCGCGAACCATGGGAATCGGCCCCGTGCCCGCTTTGCAGAAACTGCAGGACAAGCACAACCTGCGGCTGCACGAGTTCGGCCTGATCGAATTGAACGAGGCATTCGCGGCCCAGGTACTTGCCTGCGACCGCGCTCTGAATTTCAACCGCGACCGTCTCAACGTAAATGGCGGAGCGATCGCGCTTGGTCATCCCATCGGCTGTACGGGAACGCGCATCGTGGTTACGCTCGTCCACGAAATGCAAAAGCGCAACACAAAGCGCGGAGTCGCGACCTTGTGCGTGAGCGGTGGCATGGGTATGGCGCTGGCTCTCGAAAACGCCGTTTAAACGCACGCATCTCTCGTCCTCCCGCGATAACAGCCGGTCTGGGAACGGACTCTTTCTTCTGCTATCCTGCTCCCGCTCCGCCCAACGCTTGGGGCGAGCCAAAAATCAAACCAACAGAACCAACGGGGAGAAATGCCATGCTTCGATGGACGATCCGTTTCTCGTGCGTAGCTGCCTTGCTAGTGATCGCTCAGTTTGCCCTGTCGCAGACAGAATTTTCTGCCGACGTTGTCGATAACCAGAAAGCCGGCAGGGGAATGACCAAGGTCTATTTCGGCAAAGACAAAATGCGCTTTGACGCCGCCGGTGACGAAAATGGCGGCGGCGCCATGATCATGAACCTCACCACTCAGAGCTATATCGTCGTGATGGCCAAGCAGAAGATGTACATGGAAATGCCGGCATCGGCGATGGAGAACCGCGGCATGTTCACCTTCTTCAAGAGCGGCGATGTTGAGAATGCATGCGCCGACTGGCTGAAGCTTTCACCCAACAAGGGCGGCACCTGTCACAAGGTTGGGCACGAGACCGTGAACGGCCGCGAGACCATCAAGTATGAAGGGACCAATTCCAAAGGTGAGACGAGCACGGTGTGGCTCGATTCCAAAGTGCGCTTCCCGGTGAAATGGCAAGGCAAGAACGACAGCGGCGAACTCCGCAACATCCAGGAAGGCCCCCAGCCCGCGAGTCTGTTCGATCCCCCTTCCGACTACAAGAAGATGGATATGAGTGGAATGATGCAGCGCCAGTAGTCGGTCGCGCAAGATCAGGATCGATCGCTTCTTGCGGGCGAATCCAGGTTCGAGCCGTCCTTCGCGCAACCGTTCGACCGTAGTTTCACCCGCTCCAGGCGTTGCAGCCCGCATTTGGATTCCGCCTTCATTGCACCGGGAAAATTGCGCCACTATACTCCGTGTAGCGGTTGCGCTTTCCCGGAGCAACGATGTCCCTATCTGCAGTCATCGTCGACGATGAGCAACTGGCCCGCGACGAACTTGCCTATCTTTTGAAAAATGTCGACGACGTGAACGTCGTCGCTCAGGGCAAGAATGGACTGGAAGCCGTCAACCTGATCAAGGAGCATAATCCGGATCTGGTATTCCTCGATGTCCAGATGCCCGGCCTCGACGGCTTCGGCGTCATCAAGAAACTCCTCGACCGAAAAATTCCTCTGCCAAAGATCGTCTTCGCCACCGCATTCGATCAGTACGCGGTGAAAGCATTTGAAGTAAACGCCGTCGACTACCTGCTGAAGCCCTTCGATAAGAAGCGCGTCTCCCAGGCGATTCAGAAGGCACGCGCCCAACAGGACGCTGGCGCCGTCCCAGGGGAGCGCTTCGAAACTCTGGTCCGCTTGCTCGAATCGCAGAAGCAGCCGGCCTCAAAGATTCTGCTCAAAGCCGTCGGACGCATGTTCCTCGTCGACCAGAAGGACATCTGTTATGCGTGGATTGAAGACGGCGTGATTTCGGTTGTGACTGCGGGCGTGGCGGGCATGGAAGGACAATCGAACTGCCGCACGCTCGAAGAACTGCTCGACAGCCTGGACCCAAAATTATTCTGGCGCGCTCACCGCTCCTACCTGGTGAATATCAACCGCATCCGCGAGGTCGTCCCCTGGTTCAAGAGTTCCTACCAGCTTCGGATGGACGACAAGAAGCAAACCGAGATTCCCGTCAGCCGCGCACAAACCAAGCGCCTGCGGGAACTTTTCGGCCTCTGACTTTCCGCGATCCCCGACATCGATCGTCCAATCCCTCGCAGGTATCTGTGCTCCCGAGTCTCGCAGCCGCTGCGCTATGCTGGACCGTTCTACATGCTCTACGAGCGCGAACAAATCGTTAATCAGCGTTCCGGTATACATTCCTGCGATACATTCCAGCAATCTCCGCTCAAACGAACGGCGAAGTAGTGTTCAAAATTACTCCGGAGGACAGCAGCAAAAAAAGCTGTCCTCCGGTTGCCTTGGGGGAAGGCTACGTGGTGAGAGCTTCTAACCCCGGTCGGTCCCGAATCGTCAGGCTCGGGCCATCCAGGCGGATCAACCGCTTTTTCCTCAAGCTGCTCAATAGTCGAGTCACAGTTTCGCGCGAAGCGCCGATCCGTTGCGCCATCTCTTCATGCGTCATTACAGAATGAATATGAGACTCCCTCTGTTCTTCCCGTGTCGGAAACTGCGCCAGTATCAGACGTGCCAGCTTCCCTTTGGACGAGCGGGTAAGCACCAGATCGTGAATGTCCCGATGCGCCGACCGGAAATCGCGGCTCAAGCACTGCGCCGCGTGTAACCCAACCTCGCTGTGGGACTGCATTAATTCGAACAGATGTTTGCTTTCAACGAAGTTCAACTGGCACGGGGTGGCTGTCTCTGCCGTGGTTTCATATCCCATACCGGAGACCGTTGCGCTCAGGCCCACCGTATCTCCGGGCATCGCGGTCTTCAGGAGCAGAATCTTTCCTTCCCGCGAAGTCGTCGAAAGATTGACCTTTCCCGAGCAAATGATGAACATCCCCCGTGGTGCTTGTCCTTCTACGAACAGAATGGCTCCCGCGGGTAAGGTGCTTCTGTGGCTCACGTCGTCGAGCGACCCAAGGATGGAACGCGGAAATCCGCAAAAGAACATCGGGTTTGTAGCCGCGCACTCGCTGCAGTTTTCGACGATTTCCAGCCCGTAGGGTGCATTCATCTCCGTGTCCACACTTTCCTGGCGCTTGCGGTTCGCCGCGGATTCAGAATTTGCTCCCAGACCCATCCCGTTGAGATGGCGCGAACCGGCAAGCAGAGCCCGGGCCTGGGCGCGCGTTTCCGCGTGTGTGCTCTGTGCGGCCGCAATCAGTTCCCATCCGGCAATCGGATCCTCCTGTTGCTCCCACGTCACATGGCAGGCGAACAGGTAGAAAGGATCGATCCCTTGGCTGGGAGTCGGAGCGATGGATTCCATCGCAAAAGAGGGCGGATCTTGGTTTTCGGCTGGTGAGGGTATCGCGCCAGGCGCTGACGCCGCATTGAGTCGCTGCGTGCCACCCACATGATCGATGTTATGGCGGCAACGCCGTGGAAGTGGAATGGCTCCTGCGGATTCAACTGCGAGGCTCGAAACGCTTATGGCGAGCGTCTGATGCTTATGTACGAGCAGCAATGCTTTGCTCCACTCCGCCGCCCTCGGCTGAGGGAGCGGATTGATCTTTAGACCTGGGACTGCCTTGGAGAGCCGGAGTGTCGCGAAGCTAGCCAGAGGCGAAGAACTGGAACCTATTGCAGTTAGCGTGCCGAAACAGGAATTCCCATCCGCAGACGAAAACTTCCGTGTTTGGAACTAGTTCCGAAATAGCAAGGCGATTCAAGTCCACAGTGGAATTGCCGCAGCGTCGGCATCCGCCGATTAGCCGTCACTCCAATTCGGAGGATCCAATTCTGGCAGAAGGTTTCTCGCGTTCGTTTCGCGGATGAGCGAAAGAACCAATAGGTGTGATGGTTGGACCCGCCGGAAAATGCTTCCACTGTCCCGATGCGTTTGTCTCTTTCCCTCAGCGAACGCACCTTATAATCAACTGGTGGCTCGAGGATGGGAAAGCAAGTCCGTTGAAGCACAACAGGCAGAAGCTACGGATAAGTCCTCTGCGCCTCGCCCTAAACTCACCCCGGAGGCAGCGGCACGCAATCGCGAGCGGGAAACCCTGCGTCTCTCCCGCCAGCAAGTGCTTCAACGCCTCGAAGGCACGCAGAACGAGCGCCATCGAAAGCTTTTGCAGGATGCTCTCGCAGATCTGGACGAAAAGTTGAAGCGTCTGGACACCTAATTCCCGATTCCTCGCACGCGCCCCGAAGTTCTGAACCTGCAGCCCCGCGTATAATGTTCTCTTTATGACAGCCTACGTCTACGTTTCCTTGAAGAAAAGCGTTCTCGATCCCCAGGGTAAAACCATTCAGGGCGCACTAAAGAAAATGGGCTATAAGGGCCTGGAGAGCGTCCGCCAGGGAAAGTATTTTGAACTTACCCTCGATGGCGGACTTTCCCGCGAAGAAGCCCAGTCCGAAGTCGAACGCATTGCCCGCGAAGTGCTGACCAATCCCGTCATTGAAGAATTCCGTTTCTCGCTGGCTGAGTAATCAGCCCGATGTTGAGGTCCCCTCATGTGTGGCATTGTCGGCTACGTAGGTAAGAAAAGTGTCGTTCCCATCATCCTCGAGGGCCTGAGGCGCCTTGAGTATCGCGGCTACGATTCGGCCGGGATTGCCGTATCCGGGACCGCTGGCCTCGAGATCTGCCGCGCCGAAGGCAAGCTGCGAAATCTGGAAGAAGCCATCCGGCTGAAACCTCTCAACGGAACTTACGGCATCGGACACACGCGCTGGGCTACTCACGGCCGACCCACCGAAGAAAATGCCCATCCGCACCGCGACTGCACTGGCAAGATCGTCGTCGTCCACAATGGCATTGTCGAAAATTACCTGAGCCTGAAAAAAAAGTTGACCGAGGAAGGCCACAAGTTCACCACCGAGACCGACACCGAGATCATTGCGCATCTCGTCGAAAAATATTCGCAACCGTCGAACGGCCACCGGCCTTCTCTGGAAGATGCAGTGCGCAAGACCGTCAAGCAACTCACAGGCGTGTTCGCGCTGGCCGTGATCTCGACCGACGATCCCAATAAGATCGTCGCCGCCCGCAACGGCCCGCCCGCCGTGATCGGCATGGGCAATGACGAATACTTTGTTGCATCGGATGTTCCCGCCATCCTTCATCACACCCGCGACATTTTTTTCCTGGGGGATGGTGACATGGCAGTGGTCACGCCCGATGGCGTGCAACTCACTGACTTCGATGGCAAGCCGGTTTCGCGGCAGGTACAGCACGTCACTTGGGATCCCATCCTTGCCGAAAAAGGTGGCTTCAAGCATTTCATGCTCAAGGAGATTTACGAGCAGCCGCGCGCCGTCCGCGACACCACGCTGGGACGAGTCTCCCAGGCGACTGGCCACATCTTCCTCGAGGAAATGCAGATTAGCGAAGCCGAGTTCCGCGCTGCGGGAAAGATCAACATCATCGCCTGCGGAACCAGTTGGCACGCCGGGCAAGCCGGAAAGTTCATGATCGAAACGCTGGCCCGTGTTCCCGTCGAAGTCGACTATGCCAGCGAATGGCGCTATCGCAATCCCATCGTCGAACCGGACACGATCACTCTTGTGATTTCGCAATCCGGCGAAACCGCCGACACCATCGCCGCGCAACGAGAAGCCAAAAGCAAAGGTTCGAAGACGCTCGCCATCTGCAACGTCGTCGGATCGATGATCACGCGAGAAGCAGCCGGCACGATCTACACTCACGCCGGCCCCGAGATTGGCGTGGCTTCCACGAAGGCATTTACCGGACAGCTTACTGCTCTTTACATCTTTGCCATGTATCTCGCACAAGTGCGCGGAGTCATGACTGCCGAGCAGTCCCGCGCAGACATGCTGGAACTTACCCGCATTCCCGGCAAACTCGAAACCGTCCTCGCTCAGGACGCCGCCTGCGATGATCTCGCGAAGCGCTACCAGAAAGTTCACGACTTCCTGTTCCTTGGACGCGGCATCCACTATCCCATCGCTCTTGAAGGCGCTCTCAAACTGAAAGAGATTTCCTACATTCACGCGGAGGGATATCCCGCTGGAGAGATGAAGCACGGCCCCAACGCGCTCATCGACGAAAACCTGCCGGTGGTAGTGATCGCGACGCGCGACACCAACGATCCAGACTCAGTGCTGCGCTACGAAAAGACCATCTCCAACCTGAAGGAAGTGAAAGCACGCTCGGGAGTAGTAATCGCGCTCGCTACCGAAGGCGATGAAGAGATCAAAGAGTCCGTCGACCACGTTATCTATGTCCCACCAGCGCCGGAAGAATTGTCTCCGATTCTGGAGATCGTCCCCCTGCAACTGCTGGCCTATCACATCGCGGTCCGCCGCGGCTGCGACGTAGATCAGCCACGAAATCTCGCCAAATCCGTCACCGTGGAATAAGCCATGAACGTCCTGCTATTTGGAGCGACGGGAATGGTGGGACAAGGCGTCTTGCGTGAATGTCTGCGCGACCCTGAGGTCCAGCGTGTGCAAATTGTGGGCCGCAGTGCTGCCGGCGTTGAGGATCCGAAGCTGACGGAAATCATCCACCAGGACTTGTGGCACTTCGATTCGATCGAGACCTCGCTTGCCGGATTCGATGCCTGTTTTTTCTGTTTGGGGATCTCGTCTGCCGGAATGAGCGAAAGCGACTATGAGCGCGTGACCTACGGCATCACGCTGGCCGCGGCTGAGACACTATCCCGCATCAATCCGAAGATGACTTTCATCTACGTCTCGGGAGCAGGCACCGACAGTTCCGAACACGGGCGGGTGATGTGGGCTCGGGTGAAAGGCAAGACCGAGAACGCGCTGCTGCGTCTTCCTTTCAAGGGCGTCTACCTCTTTCGTCCCGGCTTCATCGAGCCCATGCACGGAATAAAATCAAAGACCCGTTCGTATCGAATCCTGTATTCGCTGAGCAAACCCGTCCTGCCGGTTTTGCGGTGGATGTTTCCGAGTTACATCCTGACCACCGAAGACATCGGACAAGCCATGCTGGCCGTCGCCAAGAATGGCGCCCCCAGGCAAATTCTGGAGACGAAAGACATCCGAGCCGTAGTGCGCCATTGAGTCTCCCGCTGCTCAAACGCGCTGGTCGCCAGCCGCAAACGAAACGCGCCGCAGCCGTAGCAGTATCCATCCAAGTGCCGCAAGTCCGGCAAACCAGATCGCGAATGCGACATCCACCACCCACCGCGGCGCGGCTCCTACGCGCCGCAACAGAAATGGCAAAAAATTCCAGCAAGTGATGTGAACGTAATCCCACAGGTCGTACTTCATGTCGTCGGTAGTCAGACCCCAGGCGTCCATTTTTCCCAGGCCGAACGCGACAATATTCTTAAACCGCAATGCAATCACGAACGTCGGATGCCCGAATGTCTCCATCTGATAAATCTCGAGCGGCAACCAGAAGGCCAGCGAAGCCAGCTGAATTACGAGACTCAAAAAGATCAGCACCAGTCCGCCACGCCAGACCCACCGTCCCAGACTTGTGCGAAAAGTGAGCAGTAACGGCACTGCCATCATCGCTACCATATCCGCGGCGGTCGAGACGTAGCGATCGCCCCACGCGAAGTCTCCCGACCAGTACGTGTAACGCGCGTAGAAACAGACGTACCCGGCGAGCAGCACGACGGACGTCACCGCGTACGCCCGCGCCTCAGGCCCCATGCGCTTCCATAAAAACAAGAAGAGCAAAATCGCCAATATCAATAGAGGATCGAACAGGAAGATCGACTTCTCCGGTTTGAACAAAGCTCCGAATACGCCCTCATGAAACGGCGTGCTCCACGGAAAATTCGCCGGCAACGTAGGGTCCTGCAGTCGCTGCTCTCGCGCGAATACCGGAATATAGCTCTGCGTCCACGACCCAAAACGGTAGAAGTTGTACCAGCGTTCGAGAAATGTGAAGATCGCATAAACCGGCACCGCGACCTTACAGTACGCAATCACGCGGGCCCACAGCGCTCTTCCTCGCACGCGCTCGATCCACAGCACAATCAGAAGAAAAACGCCCGCGGAGATCAAGTCGAGACCAGTCGTCACGCGAGTCAGCAGATTCAATCCGAGCGCGCCCGATCCAATCCACAATGCTCTGCTACTTCCGCTCCGCAACCACTCGTACTGGTAGGAAAAGCCCACCAGCGTCAGCAGCATGATGTAGTTGTTCTCCATCATGTTCTGCGTGTAATGAAGGTGTGTCGTGCAGAAGAGCAGCGCCAGTACTCCGGCGATCGACTCCTTCTCGCCGAACTTTAACTGCCGCAAAAAACGCAGAGCCATGAGCGCCGTCAGCACGCTGATCAAAATGTTCGTGCTGTAACTGACGACGATGCTGCGCACCGCCGGATCATCTTCGTATTCCGAGAAAATGTGCCGGTGAGAAATCCACGTGCCCACCAAGTCCGCCGGCAGCATCAGCAGAGATTGCCCGATCTCATACCAACTGAAAATCTGCCCGCCTCGCCCGTGCAGCCCGAATTCCGGATACTCGTTGGGAAATACCTGTGGCTGCGAAGTCCAGATCCAGTGCGTGGTCTGGAGTCGGTGCATCGTGTCGGCGCTGCCCAGTTCCCCGGATTGAACGACAAAGGCGAGCAGCCCCGCCGTCAGACACAAAAGAACGATAGGATCGCGCAACCAAGCGCCCAAGCGTGAAGTCATCGTCTTGGATGGTAATACAAAGCTACGCTGGCCTCCGACCGCGCCTTCGTGCAATCGCCGAACTCGATAGGCAGGGTGAAGTTCAATGCCGAGGCGCCTGAAGTCCGGGTCTAAGGTATCCTGTAGCGGGAAAATTCGATGTCCAACTGCGCCTTTTGCGGAACGGAACTTTCAGCCAATCCACGCTTCTGCCCGTCTTGTGGAAAGCCGGTGGTGAACACCGACGACGTCGCTACTCTCGACTTTGCCACCGCGACTTCGCCTCTGCCGCAACGTCCGCCATCCGGATCGTCTCCGCGCCCCTCGTCCCGATCGTCCTCGCGCACTTCTTCTTTCCCCGAATACATGGTCAGCGAAGGCCGCTTCCTTCCCGGTCGTCTGATTGCCAGTCGCTATCGCATCATCGCGCTGCTCGGCAAAGGCGGTATGGGCGAGGTCTACCGCGCCGACGACCTCACGCTCGGACAAGCTATTGCTCTCAAGTTCTTGCCCGACGCAGCCGCCAGTGACGAAGGCCTGCTCGAGCGCTTCCGCAACGAAGTACGCATCGCCCGCCGCGTTTCCCATCCAAACGTCTGCCGTGTCTACGATGTTGGCGATGTCGACGGCCAGACGTTCTTCACCATGGAGTACGTCGACGGAGAAGACCTTGCGTCTTTGCTCCGTCGCATCGGTCGCCTTCCTCAGGACAAAGCCGTCGAGATCGCTCGCCAACTTTGCGCAGGCCTTGCCGCCGCCCATGCCAAGGGAGTTCTTCATCGCGACCTGAAGCCGGCCAACATCATGCTCGACGGTCGCGGACAGGTCGTCATCACCGACTTCGGATTGGCCGGAGTCGCCGACGAAATCCGCGGCAACGAGATTCGCAGCGGCACTCCCGCCTACATGGCGCCGGAGCAAATTGCCGGCAAGGAAGTCAGCCCGCGCAGCGACATCTACTCTCTCGGCCTGGTTCTATACGAAGTCTTCACCGGCAAGCGCGCCTTCGCCGAGAAAACCGCTGCAGCGCTTCATGGTCTCGACGATCGAACCCCTAGCCGCCCCTCTTCCGTAGTCAAAGATCTCGATCCCATCATCGAGAAAGTTATCCTTCGCTGCCTGGAGAACGAGCCCACCGCACGTCCCGCAACCGCTCTCGCCGTTGCAGCAGCCTTACCTGGAGGAGATCCCCTCGCCGCCGCTCTCGCAGCCGGAGAAACTCCCTCGCCGCAAATGGTTGCAGCCGCCGGAGAAAGCATCGGGTTAAAGCCTCGCGTCGCGATCATCTGCTTCGCGGCGACTTTGTTAGCGCTGGGAGTAGTTGCCTTCTTCGGCGTTCACTACAGCGGCCTCGACCGCATGCGCTTGGAGCAGACTCCGGAAGTGCTGGCGCAAAAGGCCCGCGAGATTACAACCAGGCTCGGATACCCCGATCGCCCACTCGACACCGCCTACGGCTTCGACTATAACGGCGATCTTCAAGATTACGTCGAGAAGAATGACAAGCCTCATCCCGACTGGAATGCCGTGCTTCGCGGCCGTCCCTCGCTGCTGTTCTTCTGGTATCGCCAGAGTCCCGACTACATGTTCGCGGAAGGCTACCGGGATCAGTTGCTCAATCCCGGCATTGTGACTCCGGGCGATCCTCCGACGACGTTGTCAGGAATGATCAATCTGCAACTCGATCCCCAGGGCAGACTCATCAATCTGCAGGCCATCCCGCCGCAAAAAGAAACGTCCACATCCCCGTCCGCCCCGTATGACTGGAATCCTTTATTCTCAGAAGCCGGTCTTGATCTCACCAAGTTTCAGAAGGCCGAGCCGCAATGGAATTCTCTGGCTTCCTCGGACACGCGCTCAGCCTGGACCGGCGTCTGGCCCGGCACTTCCCGTCCTCTTCGCGTCGAAGCTGCATCTCTGCAGGACAGGCCGGTTTACTTTTCTCTGATCGGCGATTGGACCAAGCCGGATCGTGTCAAGCAACCGTCGCAATCCTTTGGGAAGCAGGCGGGGCAGGTTGTCTCCATCTTGTTGTTTTTGTCGCTGCTTGCCGGTGCCATGTTCCTGGCGCGGCGCAACTATCGCCACGGACGCGGCGATCGGGAAGGCGCCTACCGTCTCGCCACCGTGATGTTCGTTCTCGAAATGTGTCTGTGGTTTTGCCGCACTCATCTCGTTCCCGGCCTTGAGACCCTCGGCCTGTTTATTTTGGCCACCGCCACTTCATTGTTTGTGTCGGCACTGACCTGGATGCTCTACCTTGCCGTCGAGCCCTGGGTACGCCGTCGCTGGCCGCAAACCATGATTTCCTGGAGCCGCTTGCTGTCCGGGCAATTCCGCGATCCGCTGGTCGGCCGCGACATCTTGTTCGGTGTCATGCTGGGCGTCGTCTGGATACTCATCTTCCAGCTCCGCACCATCCCCCTGATGCACGCAGGTGCGGCCCCCGGACTTGGCCAGCAGGAATATCTGATCGGTGGTCGCACCGCACTTGGCGCCTGGATGATGCAGATCACGAGTTCGATCCTCGGCACGTTGCAGTTCTTTTTCGTGCTACTCGGACTCAAAGTCGTCCTGCGGAAGGACTGGCTCGCTGCCATCGCGTTCGTCGCCCTCTTTGCCTTGCCCCGCGGACTGACCAGCACTCACGTCGCGATCGAACTGCCTACGCAGATCATCGTTTACGCCATCGCCGTGATCATCGTCTTCCGTTTCGGCCTGATCCCGTTGGCGGTCGCCATTTTTACCATCAACATGATCGCCAACCTCCCGTTTACCAGCGATTTTTCCGCCTGGTATTTCGTGAACTCGGTGCTCGCGCTGCTGAGTGCGGTTGCGCTCGCCGCTTGGGGCTTCTATCACTCGCTCGGTGGCGAACCGCTCTGGAAGGTCGAGATGGAGTAATTCGGAAGGTTAGTCTTGGCGCCGTTTACCTATGGATCACTTCTCACAGGGATTTCCGGCCAACGCGGCGCAACGCCGCCGCAAATCTTTGCTGGGTTGCCTCGGCTGTTTGCCGCGTCTCGCGCTGATTCTTTTTCTGGGGTTGGTGTTAGTCGGAGCGATCACTGCCGTCTTCGCGCCCTGGGGATTTTACTTGGGCGGCAAATTCAATATTCTCGCTTCTTGGCAGGGGTTGGGAACGTTGAATGCCAAGAGCGGCAAATACATCGTCTTCGTTCGCTTCGGGCCTCGCCCTTCGGGCAGCCGCGTCTATCCCGGACCGAGCGTTGGCGGTTTAGCCTATCTTTGTTCGCCCCGTGGCGAAGCCTTTCGCATGAAGCTCGGCGGAGGAATGCGGCGCGGCATCGGCCTCAATACCGACGGAGAAAAGATCTCCTTATATATGTATAACGCGCCTATCTTCGCAAACTTCACAGGCGGAAACCGCCCATCCATCGAGCTTCGCGGACAATGGCACAATCCCAACCTTGTGGTCGACGACCATGGCAGCATCGCTCGCGCGTTCAACGCCGATGGAACTGTGAACACCGGGCACGATCCGAATCGTCCCTACATCGGCGAAGTTGTCCCGGTTACCCTGACTCCCGCTTCCTACTCCGACTTCGAAGCCGCCTGCAAATCCTCCCACTAGGGATACGTTGAATTTTGTCATTCCGACGAAGAGAGTTTGTCATTCCGACCTGACCCGAAATGTTGTCATTCCGACCGAAGGGAGGAACCTGATCTTGTCATCCCGACCCGACCCAAAAATGCTGTCATTCCGACCGAAGGGAGGAACCTGATGTTGTCATTCCGACCTGACCCGAAACGTTGTCATTCCGACCGAAGGGAGGAACCTGCTTTTCGGCGTCGCCCGTACACTCGCCAAGACACAGGTCCCTCCCGTCGGCGCTAGTTTTTCGCTGCTTCATTCGCTGGATTCGTCAGCGATGGCGTCGTGCGAATCATCGAACCGCCCGTCGTCGCGCATCCTTTCGCTCCCGGTCCCGCGGAGCAGCCCCAGTAGTTTTGCGTCGCATCGATCTTGCCTGTACAAGCCGCGGCGTCAAAGGCACAAACGTTAGCCACTCCAACTTTGCCGTTGAGCAAGTCGTTGAGATGGGCATCGATGTTGTTGGGAATATTCACCGCGATCCCGATATCTTCGTCGCGAATGATGTTTCCTGAAATGATCGTTCCGTAAACCGGCGAGCCTCCGCCGCCGCTGTTGATGTTGATACCGGCGCTGCCAGGCGTTGCCGTGTCATCCGTATCAGGTCCGTTGCCTGCGATGAAATTGCCGATAATCATATTTCCCGCCATGTTATCTGCAGGAGCGCCGAAAACCGGACCCACATGCGTATGCAGCGAAACTCCGGGAATCCCGTTTCCCGTGAGCTGGTTTCGGATAATGACGTTGCCGGCCGTCGTCCCCGGACCTTCTCCATCGGAGAACAAACCAACGCCCGCGCCACCAACTTTGACTCCGTTCTTCGACACAACATTTTCGGAAACCGTGTTGTGAACGACTCCAAAGTGGGGTGCAAAGAACGGTGGAGTGGAACCCATCGGTGAATGCGATGCCAGCACGACCCCGCACTCCAGCGGATTATCAATCACGATATTGCGGATGATCAGATTATCCCGGCTCTGCGCCGAATCGTCGCTGATCAATATGCCGTCGGCGTTGCCCGTGAGCACGTTGTCGGAAACAACCGCACCCACCGCGCCTAACAGGTGTAGTCCGCCGCCGCAATCGCCGCTCTCATCAGTTTCATAGGCCGGCTGCCCATTGCAAGCCGGACCCGATCCGAAAACCGGCCCTTCCAGATCGTTGTCGATGATGTGGTTGTCTCGAATCACCGCATCCGACATGTTCAGCACCAGCACTCCTTCATACAGCGCGTTCTTCACCGTGAATCCCGCCACCGTCACATCCTGCAGTCCCGGATTATCCAGCCCGTCCAGCAGGATTCCGTTCGGAAGGTTGGACGCGTCAATCACCGACTTTCCCGCCCCTGCGCCGAGCAACGCCAGCGGCTTGCCCACCACTACATCCTCTTTGTAGGTTCCAGGCCAAACGTTAATCACATCATTAGCTGATGCTGCCGTTACCGCGGATTGAATCGTCGCGTAGCAACCCTTCGAACCGCCAGGGTTGACGCAAAGATTCTTGGCAGCAGCTACCTCGATTAAAAGTCCTGGCAAAATCAGACAGCCAAGAACCAGGCGGACGCAGACTCCTGCTAGGCGCATACGTGTGCTCCTCTTCTTCTGAATTGAAAATATTGAAGTTGAACTATCTTTTCCCTGGGATTGGTTCGTTCTCTGACGGGCCCCAAACTTAGTAAGCACATTGTGTTCGCCTGCTCGGGATCTGTCAACTCAGGCTGCCGGGTCTGGCCTCGGTACGGGTTCGATTGACCCGCCATCCGCTTCGGCATAGCATTTCCTCAACCCGGAGGTGTGCTGTATGCGAACTGGGCTCCTCAGTTTCCTCTGCCTAAGTTTGGTCTGTTTCGCCCAGACGCAGGAATCGCAGCAACCGCGTCCGCCCGTTCCCGGGCCTGCCTCCGACGGCGGAGTTCGGGAAGTACTCGAGAGCATCGTCATCCCGCCAATCCCCAACGCTCCCTTCACTGCGACGCTGGATACGGAATGGGTTCGTTTTTCTCCAGAGGGCGGCACCTTCACCCTGGTCAACGAGCGCCACATCGCCCGCGATGGACGGGGCCGCATCTACGAAGAGCGCTGGGCCCTGGCTCCGAAGATTCACACCGGACCTTCCCCTTCGAAGCTAACCTGGATTCAGATCGCCGATCCCAAACTGCACACCCTCTACAACTGCAGCACCGACAAACATATCTGCGATCTCCTGACCTACGATCCCGCCAAGGACCTCACCGCCGCCGAACCGCGGAAGGCTCCAAGCCTCGGTACTCTGACGCGCGGTCCGGTGACGACCGAGGACCTGGGCACCCGAAACATCGCTGGCATCGATACCGTCGGCGTCCGCGAAACTTCTATGATCGCCGTCGGCGCCATGGGAAACGATCAGCCACTTTCCAGCGTCAAAGAGGAATGGCATTCCCAGGAACTCGGTATCAACCTCCTTTCCCTGCGCTCCGGACCAACTTTCGGGAAGCAGACTTTCACCATCACCGAGGTGACTGCCTCCGAACCGGACCCTCAACTCTTCCTTTTGCCGGAAGGCTATAAGATCAACGATCAGCGCAAGAACCCACCGATCTCCTGGTAGCCAAGGGTCTCAGAGCCTTTCCAATTTGAGCTCAAGAATTCGCAACCTCAAGCCCCCCAACTTCATCTAAAACTTGACAACGATTCACTCAAGTCATAGGATGAGTTCCGGCGCAATCATATACACATTGATTACAAAGCACTTACAAAGTTTAGGAGGGATGTTTTATGTCAAAGATTATCGGAATTGACCTCGGCACCACCAACTCCTGCGTAGCAGTCATGGAAGGTGGCGAGCCCAAGGTCATTGCTAATGAAGAAGGAGGGCGCACTACGCCTTCCGTAGTTGGCTTTACCAAGACCGGCGAACGCCTCGTCGGCCAGGTGGCAAAACGACAGGCGATTACCAATCCCGAGAACACCGTTTATTCGATCAAGCGGTTCATGGGACGTCGCTACGACGAAGTCAGCGAAGAGATCAAGATGGTCCCTTACAAGGTCGTCCGTCAGGGCGATCACGTGGCTGTCTTGGCGCAAGGGAAGGAATACACGCCTCCCCAGATCTCCGCGCTGATTCTTCAGAAGCTGAAGAAGGCGGCCGAAGACTATCTCGGCGAGAAAGTCACCGAAGCGGTCATCACCGTTCCGGCGTACTTCAACGACGCGCAACGTCAGGCGACAAAAGACGCCGGACAGATTGCCGGCCTTGAAGTGAAGCGCATCATCAACGAGCCCACGGCAGCCGCGCTTGCCTACGGCCTCGACAAAGGGAAAGACGAAACCATCGCCGTGTACGACTTCGGCGGCGGCACCTTCGATATTTCGATTCTCGAAGTCGGCGAAGGCGTGATCGAAGTCAAAGCCACCAATGGTGATACCCACCTCGGCGGCGACAACCTCGACCAGCGCCTGGTGGATTGGCTCATCGACGAATTCAAGAAGGATGAAGGCCTCGACCTGCGTGGCAAGGGCAACGAGATGGCTCTGCAGCGTCTGCGTGACGCCGCGGAACGCGCCAAGATCGAGCTCTCGACCACCATGGAGACCGAAATCAATCTGCCCTTCATCACGGCGGACGCGAGCGGTCCCAAGCACCTGGTCAAGAAACTGACCCGTGCAAAGCTCGAAGGCATGGTCGAAGACATCATTCAGCGCTCGGTCGGCCCCTGCAAGCAGTGCATGAAAGACGCCGGCGTCGACACCAGCAAGATCAATGAAGTCGTTCTCGTTGGCGGACAGACCCGCATGCCCCGCATCCAGTCGCTCGTGAAAGAGCTCTTCGGACGCGAAGGTCACAAGGGTGTCAACCCGGACGAAGTCGTCGCGATCGGCGCAGCCATTCAGGGCGGCGTGCTCAAGGGCGAAGTGAAAGACCTGCTCTTGCTCGACGTGACTCCGCTGTCGCTCTCGATTGAAACTCTGGGCGGCGTTTCGACGCCGATGATTCCGCGCAACACGACGATTCCGACCAAAAAGACGGAGACGTTCTCGACCGCGGCCGACAGCCAGACCTCGGTTGAAGTTCACGTGCTGCAGGGCGAACGGCCCATGGCGGCGCAGAACCGGACTCTCGGCAAGTTCCACTTGACCGGAATTCCGCCGGCACCGCGCGGCGTCCCGCAGATTGAAGTGACGTTCGACATCGACGCCAACGGCATCCTCAACGTGACCGCGAAAGACATGGCCACGCAAAAGGATCAGAAGATCACGATCACGTCCTCTTCTGGCTTGTCGAAGGAAGAAGTTGAGCGCATGGCGAAGGAAGCCGACGCGCACTCCGCCGAAGACAAGGCGCAGCGTGATTCGATCGAAGCCAAGAACCAGCTCGACTCGATGGTCTACAACATCGAGAAGATGCTGCAAGGAGCAGGGCGACAAGATCTCCGGCTCTGATCGCGGCGACGTCGAAAACGCACTGGCCGATGCCAAGAAAGCGCTCGAGTCCAACGACAAGGCGCAGATGGATAAGGCTCGCGAGACGCTAACCGCCGCCTCGCACAAGCTGGCCGAGCAGATGTACAAAGCTGCTCAGCCGGCAGGCGGCGCGCAAGCCGGTCCGGGCGCAGGCCCGACCGCCGGTGGTCCCGATCCCGGCAGCAACGGTTCGGGCCAGAAGAAAGACGAAGGCGTCATCGACGCCGAGTACGTGGACGTAGAAGACAAGAAGTAAGCACTAGCGGCCACGGATCGAAGCGGAAGTCCACGGATCAAGAATCCGTGTAGATTCGCGGGAATCCGTGGCCAAGTTTCTGTATGGGGGGGAATCAATTGGACTTCCAGGTAAATGACGAAACCTATTTTCTGAGCCTCGCCGAAAACGAACGGCAGTGGCTCGTGCTGGTCGAGACTCCGACCGGAACCCGGCAAATCCCGGTCTACGTGGACGAGGCGTGGCTCGAAGAATCGACCCTCGTGGTAGAAGATAAAGATAGACGCAAGATTGTGAATTAAGATGCGGCGCGGGCCGTCCCGCCCGCGTCTGTCCTCACTCAAGGACAAGGCAGTGCATCAGGACTTTGAATGGCAGCTGCGACCAAAAAGGATTATTACGAAATACTTGGTGTAAAGAAGTCCGCCTCGGCGGACGACATCCGCAAGGCTTTCCGCAAGCTCGCGCGCAAGTTTCATCCCGACGTCAATCCGGGCGACAAGTCCGCCGAAGAGAAATTCAAGTCACTCTCCGAGGCCAACGAAGTTCTCAGCGATCCCAAGAAGCGCAAGATCTACGATCAAGTCGGCTTCTACTCCGACAACATCGATCCGGCTACCGCCGAAGCCTACGCACGCGCCGGCAGCAACAGCGGCGCGCGGATTTCCTGGTGGTTTTCAGGGAGGCGCGCAGCAGCCCGGCGGTCAAGGCGCCCCCTTCGATTTTGGTGGATTCGATTTCTCCGACTTGGTGGATAACGCCGGCCACGGCGGCCGCAAATCTTCAGGAGGCGGCGGCAGCTTCCGCGACATCTTCGGCTCCATCTTCGGCGGAGGCCGGGGCGCGCCGGCCGAAGAAGGTCCCGAGCCCGGCACCGATCTCGAATATCAAGTCAACGTCCCGTTCTGGACGGCGATCCGCGGCGGCGTCATGCGTCTCAACATCACGCGCCAGGATGTCTGCCCGCAGTGCCACGGCCAAGGTACTCTCGAAGCTCCCGGCAAATGTCCGGAGTGCAACGGTACGGGCCAGATCACGCAAACCGGCGGACGCATGAAGTTCAACGTGCAGTGCCCCCGCTGCCACGGCACCGGAAAGAATCTGACGACCTGCCCGACCTGCCACGGTGAAGGCACGGTCACGAAGACCGAACCGCTCGAAGTTCGCATCAAGGCAGGCACGCGCGACGGCCAGCGCATTCGCCTGCCCGGTAAAGGCAATGCTGGAGCACATGGCGGAGTCCCCGGAGATCTCTACGCGATCATCCGCACCGGCGACCACCCAATCTTCCACCGCGACGGCGACGACATCTCGCTGACGGTTCCAGTCAGCGCGACAGAAGCGGCGCTGGGAGCAAAAATCGAAGTTCCCGACAATCGACGGCCGTGCTCTGCTGAAGATTCCGCCAGGGACGCAGTCCGGACAAAAGCTGCGCCTGCGGGAAAAGGGCGTGCCGTCGGCGACGAGAGAAGGCGTCCGCGGCGACGAAATCGTCGAGATCACGATAACGGTCCCGATGCCCAGAGACGAGCGCACCAAAGAACTCCTCCGCGAGCTAGCCAAGCTAAACCCCGAAGACCCAAGAGCCGACCTCTGGACGAAGGTATAAGCTCTAGGTTTCCCGTGCTTGTCCCCTGTGGTGAGTGCCGTCCTGAATCCGAAACGTCTTTCCGGGTCCACAGAGGCCAGGATCGCAGACGCTGAACCAACGGTGAAGGCCGACTGCTGTATCGGCAGCTCCAGCGGACGATCCATCGAGACGACTTCCGCGTATGACAATCTCGCGGTGTGACCTGTGTCTCTGCTGGGTGATCCAGAGGTCACTGGCACTGCTATGATCTGCATGGCGCGCTCCAGATCCGAACGTTCCGTATAAACGAAATCACGGGTGCCATTGTGAATTCCGCGATGAAGGTTCACTCCCTCCTCGGCCCAGGCCTTCTCGAAAGCGCCTACCAAGCCTGCCTCGCACACGAGCTGAGAACTCGCGGTTTCGAAGTAGCAACGGAGGTCGGCTCTGCCGGTGGTTTACGAAGGCCACAAACTCGAAGTCGGATACCGCATCGATCTAGTCGTTGAGCACCGTGTCGTTGTCGAAGTGAAATCCGTCGAAGCCATCCACCCGATCCACGAAGCGCAACTCCTCTCCTACATACGCCTGAGCGGAATCGAACGTAGGCCTTCTGATCAACTTCAACGTCCTGCACCTGAAGAACGGAATCAAGCGAATGGTCGACGGCCAAGACTGGGAGAAGTAGTCCCCTGTGCTCCGTGTCCCCTGTGTTAGAGATCTTGAATTTGTGACTCTTGGAGTGGCAATCTGGCCCTTGGCGACCGCGTTACCTCCGTACCCCCACTCCCGCTTACAAAATCTCGCAAAAATTCGAAAAAAATCTTGCATCTGTGGAAATTTCCCGTAATCTCAAGAACTGCGAACTAACTTCGCCGAGATGTCCGGGAAAACGCATCAAACCCGGGAGCCGCGAGAGTCCCAAGGGAGACGCGGTGGTGAGAGTGAGTCGCTTGAGGAGGAAGACATAGAAATTGGCAACAGCTAGCGCCCCGCGTCAACAATCCGAAAATCCCCAGCCTCTCGCTGCAGTCCCCAACCGGAAAAAATTCGTCCGCCTCACGCTTTGGCCCTTGGTCGCCGCCACCTTCTTTATGGTGTCGGGCGGAACCTATGGCACCGAAGACATCGTGCACGGCGCCGGTTACGGACGCGCCATCCTGATTCTGCTCATCACGCCGCTGCTCTGGAGCCTGCCCACAGCCTTCATGATCGGCGAGCTGTCGAGCGCGCTGCCCTATGAAGGCGGTTATTACGCCTGGGTCCGCCGCGCCATGGGCAACTTCTGGGGATTTCAGGAAGCTTGGCTCTCGCTCATTGCCTCGATTTTCGATATGGCGATCTATCCCACCCTGTTCGTCGCCTACCTGACCCGCATGTTCCCGTGGTTTCAGGAAGCGAATCGCGGATGGTGGGTTGCGCTCGCCGTTGTCGTCGCCTGCGCTCTCCTTAATATTGCCGGCGTCAAGGTCGTCTCCCTGACCTCGCTCTGGCTGTTCCTCGCCTTGTCGGCCCCGTTCGCCGCAATCGTCATCCTTGCTCCCTTCAAGCTGGGAGCGCTGGCGAACGCCGTCACCAAGCCGACCACCTCCACGGTCGACATCCTCGGAGGCCTCCTCATCTGCATGTGGAACTACATGGGATGGGACAACGCCTCGACCATCGCCACCGAAGTCGAGCGCCCGCAGCGCACTTACCCGCGCGCCATGCTCGTCGCGGTCTGCATCGTGGCCGTCAGCTACATCCTGCCCTTCGCGGCGATGTGGATGACCGGCCTGAAGCCGACTGCCTGGGAAACCGGTTCGTGGGCGGACATCGCCGGCTTGATCGGTGGACCGCTCCTCCGCATCGGAGTCGTCCTCGGCGGCATGATCAGCGCCTTCGGCATGTTCAACGCGCTGGTGATGAGCTACTCGCGCCTGCCTCTGGCGATGGCGCAAGACGGCATGCTGCCCGCAGTCTTCGGCAAGCTGCAAAAGAAATCGCGCGCCCCTTGGGTCGCCATCATCGCGCTCGCCATCGGCTGGGCGATGTGCCTCGGACTTGGCTTCGCCCGCCTCGTCACGCTCGACATCCTTCTCTACGGCGCCAGCCTGTTCCTGGAATTCATGGCGCTGGCCGTGCTCCGCTTCCGCGAACCGAACCTGCCGCGCCCGTTCAAAGTGCCCGGCGGACTTATTCGGCGCGATCGCCATCGGCATTCCGCCCATGCTCCTGCTCGGCTTCTCCGTAGTCCGCAGCGAGCACGAGCAGATTCTCGAACATGAGCTCATTCGCCTTCGGAATGATCCTCATCGCAGCCGGCTTCGTGGCCTACCTCGTCAACCATGCCCTGAAGCCTGAAGGCTGGTCCGTTCCTCAGGCCAAAAAGCCGCAACCCGCCTGCATAAAAAATAAGGCCACGGATTTCGCTATTCATCACGGATCAATCATCCGTGAAAATCAGCGCAAATCCGTGGCCAGTAAGTTTCTGACCGATCCTGTTACAAACTACGCGGCCGCTTTCGCCTGATCGCGCAGCATTTTCACTTTGTCATGCGCCCGCTGGATGCTATCCGCCTGCCGGCGCACAATCTGCGAGACGTCCGCCGGCAACGGCTCCGACAGCGCCTTCTGGTAGCTTTCCTTGGCTTTATCCTCGCCGGCTTCCACCGACTCGAGGATCGTCTTGTCGCCGCCGCCCATCGCAACTTTCGTATCGATCCATGCGCGATGCATCGCCGCCGCGATCGAGCCGGAAGGCTTCTTGTCCGGCTTCCCCAGTCGCGAATATTCGTGCCGCAGCTCTTCGGCAAACTGACCGCGTTCCAGCCGCTGCTCGTTGAAATAGGTCTTCAGATCCGGACGCTTCACATGCTCCGCCGCATCCTGATAGCCCTTTTGTCCGTCCTTACAAGTTTCAATGAGGTCTTCCAGCACACTTAGGGTTTTATCGTTATCCATGAATATCCTCCGAGGCTTGGATGCATTTGCACTGCGTACGTTTGGCGGGGATTCTCCAAGGAACTAGGAAGAATTCGGACGGCTGCTCTAGAATCAAACCGGGTCCTAATGACAAAACGTAAATCCAAGGGTGCATACATGTTGAGCCGTTTAGCGGGCGTGAGCGAAGCGGGAGCCCGCTGGCGAAATCCCGAGCAGAGCGAGGGAACTGGTGACTAAGCGTAAATCCAAAGGTGCATACATGATCTCGTCCGTCGCCGAGATGTATGGCATCCATCCGCAAACGCTGCGGCTCTACGAGCGCGAAGGATTGCTCAAGCCCTCGCGTACCGAAGGCAACACGCGCCTCTACACCGACGAAGACCTGCAGCGCCTCGAGTTCATTCTCTCGCTGGCTCGCGACCTCGGCGTCAACATCGCTGGCATGGCGATCATCCTGCAAATGCGCGAGCGCATGGAAGAGATGCAGCACCAGATCCAGGAATTCGTCCAATACATCCAGCAGGAAGTCCTGACCCGCGCCAACGCCGCCGCCGATCCCGTCGAAAGGCGCGATCGTCCCAGTCCGCCGGCCCATGGTCTCTCCCACCATGCAACCCGGCCGCAAAAAATAGTCCTGTCATCCTGAGCGAAGCGAAGGACCTATGCAATCCGCGTGCAGCGAGAGCATTCGAGCCATGCGCTCCTGCACATCCGCAAACAGTAAGGAGTGGCAGAGCGTTCCTGCAAGCGACGTCATCTCCACCAACGATGGCACGAACGTGGAAGAGCGGCCCTTCAAGGGCCGCGTCATTCGCGTCCAATGAATAGGGCTTTAGCCCCCGCTTCCCGCGCGTATGATATGAGGTCTCGCATTCAGGACCGCGTCTCCATGCTCCCCTTCAAGCTGTTCTACAGCGACGCCTACTACCTCCCGATCGGCAACCACGTTTTTCCCGCGGAAAAATATCGTCGCGTCCGCGACCGCCTCATCACAACAGGCGTAGCCGATCCCGAATGATTTCCTCGAGCCCCAGCCCGCCACCGATCAGGACATCCTCCTCGTCCACAAGCCCGACTACGTTCAGAAGCTCAAGACTGGTACGCTCCCCCGCGCGAAGAGATGGAAATGGAAATTCCTTACTCTCGCGACCTCGTCGATGCCTTCTGGCTCGCCGCCGGCGGATCCATCCTCGCCGCCCGTCAGGCTCTCGCCGACAAAGTCAGCGTCAGCATCGGGGGCGGATTTCATCACGCCTTCCCCGATCACGGCGAGGGATTCTGCATGATCCACGATGTCGCCGTCGCCATTCGCCGCCTGCAGCGTGACGACAAGATCAGCACCGCCATGACCATCGACTGCGATGTCCACCAAGGCAACGGTACCGCTGCGATCTTCGCTGGCACGCGCACCGAAAGCGTTCCGCTTCCCTCGGTCGCGACTTCGACGCTCACGCAGCCGGCCTCGGCAAAAACAAAAATGCGTGGAACCCATGCCGGCGATGTCTTCACCATTTCGCTGCACCAACATAACAATTACCCGCAGTACAAGCCGCCATCCTCGATCGATGTCGATCTCCCCGACGGCATCGGCGACGATGATTACCTGGCATGGCTCGATAACGCTCTCAGTTCCGGTCTCCGCCAGTTCGAACCCGACCTGCTCTGCTACGTCGCCGGCGCCGATCCTTACAAAGACGATCAGCTCGGCGGCCTCGAACTGACCATCGACGGATTGAAGAAGCGCGACCGGTTGGTCTTTCAAGTCGCCCGCGCGCAGAAACATCCCCGTGATGGTCACCTACGCCGGCGGCTACGCGAAGAATATTGAAGACACGGTGACGATCCACTCCAACACCGTGATCGCCGCCAAAGAAGTCTTCGCAGTGCTGTTAAGAAGCTAAAAGCCATGTCATCCTGAGCGAAGCGAAGGATCCCTGCACTTCTTGCGTGTGGCTGGAGTGTGGTGTTTCAAAGCCCATTCTCCAAAATCGAATTCCTACCTTTAGCCTCGTAACTTCGTGCCGCGGCATACCATATAAATAATATGAACATCAGCACATCCGATCTTTCTCATTCCGACTTATATGGACTCATTCTCAACGCTGTGGCTCCCCGGCCGATCGCCTGGGTTTCCACCCTCAGCGCCTCCGGCCAGCCAAACCTTGCTCCATTCTCGTTTTTCAATTGCGTTTGCGTCGAGCCTCCGCTGCTGGCGTTTGCCCCAGGACTGCGTGCGCCGAAGCGATCCGCCTCTGCCGACGGAGAAGCCAAAGACACGCTGCGCAATATCCGCGAGACCAAAGAATTTGTAGTCAACATGGTCACCTTCGAACTCGCCGAAGCGATGAATGCGACCAGCGGTGAATACGACGCTTCCGTCAACGAGTTCGAGCATGCCCACATCGATCACGCGCCGTCGAAGATCGTGAAGCCTCCGCGAGTCGCGAAATCTCCGGTCAGCTTCGAGTGCAAGCTCTATCAGATTCTCGATTTCTCGCCGTCCCCCAGAAGCAGCAGCCTCGTGATCGGGGAGATCGTTTCGATCCACGTCGCAGACGCTCACTGGAAGCTGGGAAAACTCGACCGCGATTCTCTCGATCCGATCGGACGCATGGGCGGTATCCAGTACACGCGAACGACGCAAAGATTCGATATGGTTCGCCCCAAAGTCGGTTAATGTCATTCCATGCCGGTTGTCATTCCGACCGCGATTTGTCATTCCGGCGAAGCGAGGAACCTGTTTCTCCCCGTGGCTGGTTGTGACTCAAGGATCCGGTTGCCCCATCCTTGTCGCGTTGTTTGCGACAGGGTGGGGATTTTGAATTTCCTGCCGCCGCTGTCATCCCGAGCGGAGCAGGACAATGAGCAAATGGAGTCATCCTGCGTAGTCGAGAGCCTGCCCGGAGCGAAGCCGAAGGGGTGTGGATTTCGAATTTTCACCCGTCGAAAGCTCTGCCCTTCTTTGTCATCCTGAGGCGCCGGTTTCCATCGAATGGACAACCTGTTGAAATGTCACACCTATGCACTCCCCGCCAGCTTAAGTCGTATGTTTCGAATATTGTCCGCAACATTCACGGCAATGCGAGGTTTAATGTTGGGGAGCGGAATTTATGCCCAAGGCTTCTGCACTGCACTCCTACTCGCATCTAGCGTTGGTTGCGGCTATCGTCCTGGCCCTCCCGGCCGCCTACGCCGCACCGCAGGAAGACCTGGCCGTCGACTCCGGACGAAACGCGGCCTGCGCAAATCTCGGGGTATACATTTTCGTTGGCGGGACTGGCGGTTTTGATGGCCTTGAAAACGGCGACCAGTTCGCCGAGCTCCTCCAAACCCGCCACGTCGGACTCTACGAGCATGCCAATGCCGTCGTCGCAGCCGAGCTCCCGCCGAGCATCATTCAATCCATCGAGAGCGTGTTTGCCGGAACCGGCCCCGGGCAAGCTGAACTCGGACAGGTCGGCGCGAATTACTTCACGCTTCCCCCAAGCTACGGTTACTACCAGGCTGTGTACATACAGAATGGTCTTCATCCGTCGGAAGCCAATGTGAACACGCCATCCGATAGTGCCCCTCCCGGACAACTGCAAAAGGACCTGAAGCTTTGGCGAGACTACGTGGATGCAGCCAGAACTGTCGGTATCGAAACCGTCGCTCCGATCGTGGGACCCAACGATCCGAACGAACCAAAACTAGGAGATCACGTCTTTGCAACCAACCCCTACTACGCGCTTGAGCGCGGAGAGGCACTTTATGGCAAAGCCATCGCCTTCGATGTTCCGCCCAACTTCTTTCTAACTGGCGGAAGCGGCCCCGGCTACCAGAAATTTATTGTGCAGGCCATCCAATGGGGCAATGAACATGGCCTGCGCACGACCATGTTGCTTTCTCCTTACCCTTGGCCCACCAACTCCAAAGGCAATCCGGATACTTTCCGTCAATTCACCAGCAATACTTTTAGCAGCGACACTCGGACGCTTGTCCGCCAGCTGAGCCGGCAAGAAGCAATTCCTTCACAATGGTCGGTGGACAATTATGAAGACCCGTATCCGCACGATACTCCCGCTATCGTGCCCGAGGCCGTTCCGAAACACGACAACTGCGGTTGGTCTTTGGTTGGCCAAAAATGCGCCGGTCTATGTGAATGGGCCGAAGATGTAATCTGCAGTTCGCCTGCCTCGGCGGATGGAAGCGAACGGTGACAGAGCGCTGCCCCGGCAGTCCCGAAGTTTTCCACAAAAATAAACCTCATTCTTGTGACATCCAACCTTTACTGAGAAATCTAGACCAGCGACATTGGGATTATGCCCGGCCAAGATCCCAACTACGCGACGCCCAGCGGAAAGCAGAATTCCCCTGTGAAACCCCGTGTCCCCTGTGGTGAACCGGTTTCCGACCCCTGGATTCCTGAATCAAAGCTCCCTCCCATCTCGAAAAACCCAATTAAGTCTATTGTTCGCAATATTTTACTTACAAACCCTTTGTTTCCAAGATTTTACGCGGATGTCGTCATCGCCTCCGCCCCTAACTCCAATGAAGCCAAGATTTTAGCTTCCAACTACCAAAAAATCATCGATAGGACCTCCATGCCCAATACCCGCACCTGCACTCATATCAAAGTCACCGGAGTCCGCTGCGACTCCCCGGCTCTCCGCGGAGAGCAATTCTGTTACTTCCACCAGCGCATGATTCGCGGCGTTCGCACTCCGCCGCGCTCGCGTCTTCATCCCATCGCTCAGCTCGAGAGCGAAGAGGCCATTCAGGCCTCGGTGATGGAAGTCATCAACGCGCTCATTCGCGACACCATCGACACCAAGCGCGCCGAGCTGATCATCCGCGCCCTCCACATCGCGGTAAAGAACGCCCACCGCGCCCGGTTCAACAATACCTTTGACGTAGTAAAAGAAATCCCCGACTACGCCACAGCTCGTGTAGGGGCGGACGCCCTCGTCCGCCCGAGCGGCCCAGAAGTACCGGGCCGCAGTCCAGCCAGCTCCACGCCCCCCGACTCCGAATTCGACCTACCCTACAGCGCCGCCATCCCTCCCTATCCCACGCGCGAGCGTCAGCGGGAAATCCGCCAGCAAGCCAAAGATCAGGTAGAGCAAGACCGCCAAGCCGCGATCCGCGCCTCCCTGATCCGCGCCGGACAAAACGTAGCCTCAGGCCCCAAGATTCCAAAGCCAGAAGCGTCAGTGCCGCCCCACGATTTCAAGAAACAAGAAGAGGAGAGAGAAGAAAAGCAAGCACCGCCGCAGAAGCAGGAAGTGGCACCGCAAACGCGAGAGGCGGCAACGCAAAGGCTCCCCCAGCCGTCGCGCCTTTCGACGGCTGGGAACTCCAAGGTTGGCTCAATCAATAAGAAACCACCACTCAGTGCCAAAGATGCAGCTCCGAAGGAGCGAAAGAATGCAGCCCACAGCCTGTCCTGAGCGAAGCCGAAGAGGCGCAAGCCGTGGGTAAATCACGAGAGAGAGGGCACAAGCCCGTAGGGGCGAAAGAAAATTAAACGGAAGTCAAAATCCCCACCCTGTCGCAAACAACGCAACAAGGATGGGGCAACCTTGGATGAGGTATGGGCCCGCTCTTCGTGGCTGGTAAAATGATCGGATACATCTATGTTTGAGAATCTACAGGAAAAACTACAACGCGCCTTTAAGACGCTCCGCGGGCAAGCCACGCTCACCGAGGAGAACATTGACGAGGCGCTCCGCGAAATCCGGCTGGCGCTGCTTGAGGCCGACGTCAATTTCAAAGTCGTCAAGCAGCTGATCGATCAGATCCGCGCCAAGGCCGTCGGTCAGGAAGTCATGACCGCGCTTTCTCCCGGAGAGCAGGTCATCAAGATTCTGCGCGACGAGCTGGTCGACATCCTCGGCAAAGACACGGCGCGCGTGAAGTTCGCGTCGCAGCCGCCGACGGTGATCCTGATGGCCGGACTGCAAGGTTCCGGCAAAACGACCACGTCGGGCAAGCTGGCGCATTGGCTGAAGAATGGCGGACACCGTCCGCTGCTGGTTTCGGTGGACGTGTACCGTCCCGCGGCGCGCGAGCAGTTGAAAGTGGTGGCGCAATACGTCTAGCCAAGCAGACAGAACATGGCCGTTATTGCT
>CAWBED010000003.1:0-765191 GCA_963787685.1 uncultured Acidobacteriota bacterium | reverse complement strand
GGATTCCAAATCACACCGGACGAATTGCCACAGGTCTACAACACAGCGGGTGTGAACGTGCTGGCCAGTGGCGATCCGAAAGACGTCCCTGCGAACACGGTGATGGACGTAAACCGATATCAACAGGATTTGGCGGCGCTGGCGCCGAGTCATCAGCTCTCGCTGCTGAGTCTGGCCGGGGTCGACCGGCGCTTCGGCAATGGCTACTTGCAGACTTGGACACTGGGGCTGGAACGGGCTTTTGGCGGCCTCACGGCCGATGTCGCATACGTTGGAACATCGGCATTTCGACTTCCGAGAATGTCATATCCGAACGCGTATCCAGGAGCGGATCCGGAATCTGCGCGATTTACAAGCTTCGACAGTAGCGGAGCGGTGACGGGTGGTTTCGGATTCGAGTCTGTGATGACGGCGACATCCCATTCGTCGTACAACGCCTTGCAGACCTCATTGACGGGAAATGTTGGGCACGGCGGACCGTCATTGCAAGCCGGCTACACCTGGGGCAAATCGCTGGATGATGTTAGCGGCAATATCGGAGGAACAGGATCCACCGGCGCCGTGACATTGTTCAGCCCACAAGACCCTTTCGATACTCAACCCGAGAGGGGGCCATCGAGCTTTGACGTGACGCAGGCGTTCACGTTGAGCGCGGCCCAAGATTTGCATTTTGAGCACTTGGGACTTCAGTCGGATCGAACCCGCCTTTTGACGAAGGGCTGGGAATTGCTGAGTATCTCGTCGATCACGAGTGGTTCGCCGTTTACGGTTTATTCGGGAATCCAGCAGACGGGCGCGGGAACAAATGGCGCGGACCGGCCAGACCAGGTTGAAATGCCGGACCTCTCGAGCGCTGGCAGTTCAACGCGACCGCGCGACGATTATTTTGGGCGGGGCGCGAACAACGCAAGCTTCTTCGCCATTCCGATCGGGATCGCAGGTGGAACCGGTCCAAATTCCGGGCGCTTTGGAACGCTCGGCCGTAATACATTTCGCGGCCCGGCATATTACGATTTCGATTTTGCGCTCATCAAGACGACTCCGATTGGCCACCGAGAAAGCGGTCTGGAGCGAGCGGATCTGCAATTCCGCGCAGAGTTATTTAATCTGTTTAACATCGTGAACATGGGGCTACCTGCGAATATCATCGAGGGCACAGGGTTTGGCATGATCAGTAAGACCGCCGGAACTTCTAGGCAAATTCAGTTTTCTTTAAAGCTCATCTATTGAGGAGCGTCCTGCAGTGACTCAGGGTAGCAGGCAGGAAAGAAACATGCGTTTCAAGAAGGTTCTGCGGGGCATCTGCCGAGCGCTTTGCCACAAACTCTAACTCCGCGAGGGTCCCTTCCCATACATCGTGGCCGCGTAGACGAGCGCGGAATGCTTGAAAACAAGTTTTCAGAGATCGTGCCTGATGGTGTGTGGCGGAACATTCTGATTCAGCCGAAAAAAATTGCGGGGATCATAATGAGATTTGACAGCCACCATGCGATCCCATCGTTCGTGATACGCCTCCTGCACCCGATCCGGTTCGTCGCCACTCATGAAATTCACATACACACCAGGCTTCATAGCGGAACGAAGCTCGTTGAAGATTCCGCGGATACAGGAGATGTTTGCCCCATCAGCAGACGGCTCTGACCAGCTCCCAAGGAGATTCAGAATGAAAGGAGCGCTGCGATCGCCGAAGGCAGTCTCACTCGCGCCGATTCGCGCGGCAGCGCCAGCTAGATATGCGAGTTCAATCTGGATCTCCGGTGACGGAATAGTAGCAAGCGCTTGCAGCAGATGATCAACAGTTCGGTTGTCGAGGTATGAGAAATAGCCTGATTTGGTGTAATAACGGCGGCCGTGCGGGAAATCGGAATCCGCCATCGTTTGCAGGTCTAGAAACGAAGTAATCCTGCTGCTCACAGAATCCGGCGTACACATCGAGAGCGCCCGCTGCAGATACCTGCGGCCGGCTTCAGGGTCGCCCGTCCAGATCAAAGAATTGCTAGCGACCGGCTGTCCGCGAAGTTCCACGGGGGTTTTCTCCTTGTGTGGGGCAAGGCGCAAATCAATGTTCCACTTCAGATCGAGGGGGGCGTCAGCCATGAAGTCTCGCCACCATTCAAGAAGTGGACGGATTTGATCTTTCGGGGTCAGGCCTTCGGCGAGCACCACAGACGTTAGCGGGTGAAGTCTTACATCGAACTCTGTGACTACGCCGAAATTGCCGCCACCTCCGCGCAAGGCCCAAAACAATTCGGGATTCTCCACCGAGCTAGCGCGGACGACGGAACTATCCGCGGTCACCAGAGTGAATGCCTCTACGTTATCGCATGACAATCCGAATCGGCGGGTCAGCCACCCGGTTCCTCCACCCAGTATCAGTCCTGCCGCCCCAGTGTGAGAGACAACGCCGGAGGGAAAGACTAAGCCTGCCTTCTGTGTTGCCGTGTCAATCGACCCGAGGAGACAACCTCCGGCGATCTTGGCCGTTTGGGTTTCTGGATCGACGGTGACCTGGCGCATTCTCGACAGATCGATGACCATCCCGCCGTCGCACGTGCTGAATCCGGCCAGGCTGTGACCTCCGCAACGGACCGCGGTAAGAACTCCGGTTTCGGAGCCGGCTCGAATCGCATTTTGTACATCGGTTACGTCGACGCAACGCGCGATAAGCGCGGGTGTTCGAGCAACCATACCGTTCCAAATCGCACGTGCATCGTCGAATCCATTTTCTCCAGGCCGCAGCAGGTCACCCTTGAATCGCTGGCGGAGGGAACTGTAAACGTCTTTGCTGGCTTCGAACATGGCTTGCGCTCTTCGCGGAATACTTTTGTTTATAACGAATCACTCAAGGAAGGGTCTTGGCCCGGTTTTCTCGAACGTACAAAACAGATATAAAAGTCAGGAAGATACAAAATGCCGGAACCGACCATTGCAATCCGTCCACGAAGAAGGTTGTGACTGAGATCGCAAGAAGTAACAGAATGCCGAACAGAGTGAAGAATGGATGAACTCGCAAGCGCATCGGTAAGGACAATAATCGCTCGCTGGTAACTGCTTTGCGAAAACGAAGGTGGGTATTGAGAATCACTAGCCATACAAAAAGCATGCCGGCAACGGCGGTCCCATAGAGCACGAGGAAAGCGTTCTTGGGAGCAAAAATCGCGAGGAGAATGGCTGCGACAATTCCTGCAGTTGAAGCCAGCAGCGCTCGATGCGGCACTCCGTTGTGGCTCACCATCCCCATCCATCGAGGAGCATAGCCTTCCTGTCCGAGAGAGAAGAGCATTCTGGTCGAAAGGTAGAGATTCGTATTCACGCTAGATAATGCTGCCGTCAGAACGACAAAATTCATTATTCCGGCTGCAAAGGGTATGTGCGCCGCCGCAAACGCCTTAACAAAAGGACTGCCCGAAAGAGTGGAGGAACCACCCGCCTGGTTCCATGGAACCATCGTCACCATGACCGCGATCGCCAGGACGTAGAACAAAATGAGCCGCCAAACGATGTTCCGCATGGCATGGGGAATAGTAACTTCTGGGCGCTCGGCTTCTCCAGCAGCAACGGCGATAATTTCCACTCCCATGTAACTCGTGACGGTGATGGTGAGTGAAAGCCAAACTCCCTTCCATCCTGCGGGCAGGAATCCTCCGTGCTGAGTCAGATTCCCGAGGCCAATCGCGGTCCGCGAACCGATACCAAGAATCAGACACATCCCCACAATGATGAAGGCAATGATGGCGACCACCTTGATCATGGCAAACCAATACTCAAACTCACCTAGGCGGTTGACCTGCATGGAATTGAGTGCTATCAGGGCGGCTGAAATCAAAATCACCCAAATCCATTGCGGAACATTGGGTAACCAATAAGAGATGTAGATGGCTGCGGCTGTGACCTCAGCGCCGATAGCAATGATTTGTGCGACTCCGTAGGTGGCTCGCACGCAAAAACCTGCCCAGGGGTTGAGGTACTTTTCCGCATACACCCCAAACGCGCCGGCAACCGGATGGACGACCGCCATTTCGACAAGCACATACGACATGATCAGAGCGATCCCAGCTCCGAGAAGATAGGAAAGAATGACAGCGGGTCCAGCCAGCCGAATGGTGACACTGCTCCCCAGGAACAAGCCCACACCAATCGCGCCGCCGATGGCCATCATGGTGAGCTGCCGCTGGCCCAAGCGGCGATGGAGACCTTCCATCTTTGGCGTCGGAGACGTCCCGCCAGCAGGCGCAGTCCAGGTTCCCAAATGTTGGCGATCAGTCATAACTGCCAACACTGGCAGAGTCGAGAACCAAAAGATTCAGATGCTTCTTCAGCGCTTCCGCGACCGCCTTCACATCATCTGCGGTGTTGTATACCTGGAATGAAATGCGCAAGCCATCGAAACGGTTCGAGGCGACGATGTCGCTTTCAGCGAGTTTCTGCACCAGCAATGTGGAATCCTTCGACTGCAGCACGACGAGCGGACCAGCACTGTCAGCGGGTGTTTTGACGACGATGCCAAGATCGCGGGTATAGCTAAGGAGAGATTGTGTGAGGGTCTTTACGTGGTGAGCGACATTGTCCATGCCGATATCCTGCAGCATTTCAAATCCGGGCAGCGCTGCATATGCATTTGGAACGGCAGGTGTACCGGATTCGAACCTCCGCGCAGTGGGAGAAAGTTCGAAATGCTGCGGATTGTAGGTAAATGGATTTGCCTGGGCGAACCATCCGGTGAGGGTCGGAGACAATGTTGGGATAAGATCTTTCCGAACATAGAGGAAAGCTAGTCCGGGAGGGCCGAGCAGGTACTTGAGCGTTCCGCTCAGATAAAAATCCAAATTCATGGCTTTCACATCGACCGGACGCGATCCGCAATCCTGGTAGTCGTCGAGCATTACCAGAGCTCCCGCGCGGTGCGCGATCTGGGTGATGGCCTTTACGTCGGACCGAAATCCGTTCTTAAAGCAGACGTGTGTGAGCGGCACGATAATCGTGTCGCTATCGATCGCCGTCTCGTAGTTCGCCGCCGGAATAGTATTGCCTTCAGCCTTGACGAATTGCACATCGGCTCCGCGACTACTCTGTCCAAGCCAGACATGGCCCATCGTGGGGAATTCGAACTCACCCATCACGACTTTCTTCCGTTCGCGGAAACTCAAGGCGCTTGCGATGCTATTGATCCCCGCCGATACACTCGTAACGATAGCAACTTCATCTGGGGTGGCATGGATGAAATTCGCAAAAGCCGTCCGTGCCGCCTCATACCGCTCAACCCACACATCCCACGGCGAGCCCCGCTCATGCCAACTCGCGATGTAGTCTCGCAGACCACTTTCCACCGCATCTGACAGCGCGCCTTGAGAGCAGGTGTTGAGGTAAATTTTGCGTTGAAAGATATTGAAGCGGGAACGAATCTTCAGGACTTCTTTGTCAGTCAGCATGCTTTCTTGATCTCGGCCAGAGCGATTCCGAATCGCTGTATTTCCGCCAGCGTATTGTAGTGCACCAGAGAGGCTCGGACCGCGCCGCGCTCTGGGCTTAGTCCCAATCGCCTCATGAGCCGCGGGGAATACATGTGGCCATCGCGAACGCCTATATTTCGCTTCGCAAATTCCTCGGCGACTCTTGCCGGAGACACATCCGGCAAATTGAAGCAGAACGTCGGCACTCGTTCCCCGAAACGCTTGTTCTCAGCGACGCCGTAAACCGCCGCGCCGCATTCACTCAGAACTTGAAGCATCGCCCGTGAAAGCGATTCTTCATAAGCTCGAATGATGCCGAGCGCACGCTGCAGAGAAGCTCGCCTGGATTCATATTTCGCCTCGTCAGTGCCATCCGCTCTTCTGCCTGATGCCTTCCAGATATCGCACCGCCGCATCCATTCCTGCGACATTCTCATAAATGAAAGTGCCAGCTTCCATTTTCCCCGGGGGCTCGTCCGGAATAAAATCCTCGCGGAACGTCGGGAGGTTTGCCAATAGTTCGCGACGTCCCCATAGAAAGCCCATATGCGGGGCGAAGATCTTGTATCCGGAGCACACAAGGTAATCGCAGTCGAGGGCCTGCACATCGATCAGCCCGTGAGGGCCGTAGTGCACGGAATCCAGAAAGATCTCAGCGCCGACCGCGTGCGCAGCTCTCGCTGCGGCGGCCACATCCACTATCGACCCAATGGCATTCGAAGCAAAGGTGCAGGCAACGAGCCTTGTCTTTGAGGACAACAGGGGAATGAGATCGTCAACGTGCAGATTCCCGTCGTCCGTCATGTTCCACCAGACGATCTTCACGCCGTTCCGCTGCAATGCCATCCAGGTGGCGACGTTGGCTTCGTGGTCCATATCGGTGACGACTATCTCGTTCCGCGTACCGAGCGCTTGTCCGACCGCCAGACTCACCAAACGAATAAAGGATGTGGCATTCATGCCAAAGGCAATTTCATTCACATCGCGTGCGTTTACCAAATCAGCGACGCTCTGCCGGGCCCGAGAAATCGTTTCATCCACTTCCCGGCTCTTTGCGTAACGGCCACCTCGCTGCACATTGCAGTCGAGCAGATGATGATTCACCGCGTCCAGCACGCCCTGCGGAACCTGAGCACCGGCAGCATTGTCGAAAAAGATGAATCCTGGAGTTCGAGCCAGTGCAGGAAAGATCGCGCGAACGGAGTCAACGGCAAAGTCTGATCCGGATGAGACCTCGGAATTCAAAGTACCCTGGGAAATTGCGTCCAAACCTTCGCTCCTAAAGGCAGACAAGTAGCGCTGCGGTCTTGCTGTGCGGGCTGCGGCCAACCTATACTGCGCTGCATTCCTCGTCAAGACCGCATCCATGGCCTTCGTGGGCTAGAATGTCCTCGCACTTCCCCAAGGGAAGAAAGCGGCCGAGTCGAGAATTGCCCAGCGTAAAGGAAATCAAAGCCGAAAGCGACAAATGCCGGTATCCCTAACCAACTCCAAACTGATTTACGAAACCTTGAAGGAATGCGACATTCGCCTGGTTTCAGCGCTCCCGGAAACTTGGTTAGTACACCTTATCCGGATGACTGACGAAGATCCGGAGATGACTCTCGTTCGACTCGCTAAGGAAGAAGAAGCCGTCGGCATCTCGGCTGGAGCACACTTTGCCGGGGTCAAGTCAGCCATGCTGATGCAGAACCATGGCTTCCTGGCGTCCATCAACGGTATCGTCTCATTCGCACATCTCTACAAGATTCCTCTGTTGATGCTGATCAGCTATCGCGGCACCTTCGGCGAAAGAGATCCCTGGCAGACGCAGGGCGGCAATGTTACTGAACCGCTTCTGAGAGCCCTGAGCATACCCTATTTTTTCCTTGACCAGGTGGAAACCGTCAAGAAGCGCATCCGGCAGGCGCAGACGCTCGCCGAGAGCAGTTTGCAGCCAGTCGCCGTCTTGTTGACGCGTGACCTCATGTGGGAGGAATGATGCTCCGTCTTGATTGTCTTCGGTCGGTCTGCTCCGAACTGGAACATTGTCTCGTAGTCACAATCATGGGAGCAGTCGCAGCGGAATTGCACTCCTTGGGACACCGTCCCAATTATTTCTACCTGCAACATGCGATGGGGCTCGCATCTTCGACTGGCTTGGGACTCGCACTGTGCCTGCCGGAACAAACAGTGATTGTCTTTGATGGTGACGGCTCGCTTTTGATGAACCTCGGTGCGCTGAGCACCATGGCGCGTTATCGCCCCCGAAATCTGGTGCACGTTGTGTTCGACAATGAGAGCCTGCTTTCGGTGGGGGGGTTCCCCACAGCAACGAGTACGGGCACAGACCTGGAAGGGATCGCCCGTGCTGCTGGAATTCCTCGTGCGGTCACCGTGCGCAGTGTGGAGGATTTCAGGACAGCAATCTGTGATGCCGTACATGGCAGCGAACTGACAACCATCGTCGCCAAGGTGGAAGCCGCGGGCCCTTCCGGCTATGTCACCGACCTGTCACTGCTGGAGAATCGTTTTCAGTTTCGCCGACACATTCAGTCGCTCAAGAAAGCTTGACTGTAACGAGTCGTTCTAATCGACCGCAGAAACAGAGTACGAATATAGCCTTATGAGGAGGGCCACCAATGTCTCGCGTCCTGACTGAACTGCTCGATGAGCTGCACCATGGCAGACTGCGGGTAGTGGACTTGACCCAGCCTTTGAGTCCGCAAACGCCTCTGCTGCCGCTGCCTTCTCAGTGGAATAACACGCCTGCCTTTAAAATCTGGGAGTTGTCACGGTACGATGAGCGCGGGCCCGCCTGGTACTGGAATGGATTCGAGACCGGCGAGCATACTGGCACCCATTTTGATGCGCCAGTTCACTGGGTGTCTGGAAAAGAACTTCCAGACAATACCGTGGACCGCATCCCGCCAAAAAGATTTGTCGGTCCCGCCTGTGTGATCGACATTAGTGCCGAGGCAGAAAAGAATCCGAATTTTCTGCTCACGCCGGAGAAAGTCCACCAGTGGGAAGAACGATATGGTCGGATCCCAACCAGTGCGTGGGTTCTCTTGCGGACCGACTGGTCGAAGAGGACAGATCCCAAGGAGTACATCAACCTTACAGAGCGTGGGCCACACACTCCTGGATTGGCGAAGGAATGCTCCGCCATGCTCGCCCAGGAGCGAGATATTCTCGGCCTCGGTGTGGAGACGGTCGGTACGGACGCCGGGCAGGCCGCCACTTTCGATCCGCCCTTTCCAAATCACTACCTCATGCACGGCAGCGGCAAGTTTGGGCTGGCCAGTCTGTGCAACCTCGACCAGCTTCCACCGACTGGCGCCATTGTCATTGCCGCGCCGCTGAAGATCGTCGGCGGCTCCGGCAGTCCCTTGCGGGTCATTGCAATCACACCCTGAATACGGTGAATAGCAGGGGCAACCGCAACAATTCCGATGCCGATGACTAGCGGAACACCTTGGTACACCTATCGGGACAGCGTTTCCTTTGCAGTTGAATTCGAGACAACTATCAGCGAGCATCGGCCACGGGCGGAAATGGCTGACTTAATCGGACGATTTAGACTCGTTAAAGGGTTGGCGTGCGGGCTGGCCGAGTCAATGAGTGAGATGTAGATCTTACGCGTCCGATGCGGCTGCGTCGTTTTCACCGCCATAAACTGAGGACTGCTTCACGGAATGATTTTGAAGACTGTACCCGCCCCGAAAAGCGAGCCCCTTCCATGGCAGCTGAAATATTCGGCGTCGCATCGTCAAGCAAGATGCAAACCATGTGAGGCAGTTGCTCTCGGTGGGTTCACATCATGTTGAGCCTCGACTGTCAGAGTAGTTTGCCAACATTTACCACGTAGATACCGTGTGCAATTGTGCATGAGCTTTATTGATCAGCGAAGTTAGATTCCCGAGCCATATGATTTATTTTTTCTAAACAGGGGCGGCACTCCCAAGTGAATTTGATCGTGTCAAGGAGATAGATGGCGAATCAAACTCTCGGGTTCAGTTCGACAGTTTTCCGCAAGAACTTCCGTTCTGCGATGACTGGGCGAAGCTACCGAGACAACGAGATCATTTTTGCGCAAGGGGACAGGGCCGATGCTGTGTTCTACATCCAGAGCGGTACGGTGAAGCTTACGATGGCCGCCACGCGTCGCAAAAAAGCGATAATCGGCGTTCTGCTACGCGGTAGCTTTTTTGGCGAAGGCTGTCTAGCTGGGCAATCTCTACGGATGTACACGGCGAGATCAATTGGGGACTCGAACATTACCCGCTTGAAGAAGGAGAGCACCCTTCGCATGCTCAAGCGAGACCCTAAGTTTGCAGCGTTGCTCAATGAATATCTGCTTTCCCGAGTTATCCGGGTCGAGGAAGACCTTGCAGATCAATTCTTCAATTTCAGCGAAAAGCGACTCGCACGAGTTCTGTTGTTGTTTGGGCAAATAACCAAGGAATCGAAGCCAGAGAATCCCCTGAAAGTGAGCCAAGGAACCCTAGCGGAGATGGTTGGTACCACACGCGCAAGGGTAAGCAAATTTATGAGTGCGTTCAAGAAGAAGGGCTTCGTCCACTACAACGGCGGCTTGCAAATAAATAGCGCACTTATCAGTGCCTTTCTGCAGAGTCGGCCCATGTCCGTCGTCACGAAAGGGTAGGCTCCTGGCTCCAATATCGGGCTTCCAACGCTGGTCAGCAAATCACTCTTCTTGCATTGAGAGGTTTTAATGGGAAGGGAACTCAGCCCAAAACAGATACTCGCCTTGCGATGTCCCACCTGTGGGGCTGCTCCGAGGCAGAGGTGTGAACTCAGCACTGGGCAACCACGCATGACTCCACACCGCGAACGCATATGGATCGCAAAAGATCGACCTTTGCAGAGGTTTCCCTCGCGTTGACGGATTTCGGAGTCAAAACTCACCAGTCAGGGTAAACATTCGTCGCGAAGGCTGCGTGATTGCGATACTGGTACTCGGTGGGGAATGTACCGTCAATTCTCCGCATGATCCGCTCCGCCCACTGAACCGCAACTGCAGTCATTGCATCAGTTCTCGGACTGCCTTCTGTGGCCACCCGAAAGATCGTCCGCCGTTTTCATGTGCTTCGCCACGGGTATCCCGCCACAATCGCTAGCGCCCTTGCGAGCCTCGTCCATTGGGGACAGTTAGTATATTCGCTTTCTATTCGTCTATGCCCATGTGGGTTTTCCCGTGTGCAAAATTGATCAGCTTCAAGTTCTGGGGGATGGCAGCATCATCACTGGTTCCCGTTTTGTCAGAAAACAATCTTAGCTTGGAAGGTGTGACTATGAGCTACGTTTGGTACGAATACTACGAGGCCGTTGTTCTGGAAACTGATTGGACCAAGATGCACGAACGAATTCAGTCGGCAGAGTGCAAAATACATGATCGTCAGCGCGTGCTTTCAGAGGATCACGGGGGTACGCCGCAAGAAAGGCAAGCGATCGCCAACGCCTTGAATGGTATGCGCACCCTGCAAGCGGAGGTGGCTGACTGGCAGAGTCGGCAGGCTCCGCGAGCGAGCGACGCAAAGATCACCCCTGCAGATCCGCCCATTCCCGAACAAGGGATGCGGCCTAATGCGATTTAGTTGACTGTGAGCGTTACAGATCAGTTTAAGTTTGGCCCTACCTCCATAATTGACACTGACTGCACTTCCGTCAGGACGGCCTTTTGTGTCAAACCGAATCACAGCCGTAACGAAAACCGATTTCAATCCCCGCCTCTTTCTGTCAACAATCGGCAAAGGAAGGGCAATGGTGTCGTTTGAAAAGAAAAACACGATCTTCGCTCAAGGTGATGCGACGGACGGACTGTTTTTCATCCAAGAGGGAAAGGTGCAGCTCAGCGTCGTGTCGGAAGCTGGTAAGGAAGCCACTCTGGGCATCTTGAGCGGAGGAGACTTCTTTGGCGAAGGCGGTCTGGCTGGTCAGCTCACCCGTATGTCATCCGCGATAGCCTTGACCGACTGCGTGCTCCTGCATGTTGAGAGAAAGGCAATGATGCACGCAATGAGCGTGCAGCCAAAATTATCGGCCATGTTCGTGAAGTACTTGCTGAAACGCAACATTCGATACCAGGACGACTTGGTTGATCAACTTTTCAACTCCAGCGAAAAGCGGCTCGCACGAGTTCTTCTGTTGATGGCTCACTTCGGCAAGGAAGGCGTTTCCCAAATGTCGGTCCCAAGACTCAGTCAGGAAACGCTGGCAGAGATGGTAGGTACCACGCGCTCGCGGGTCAGTTTCTTCATGAACCGATTCAGGAAGCTCGGTTTCATCAATTACGACACTGGCGATAACTTGCACGTCTGCAGCTCGCTACTGAACGTCGTTCTCATGATGATGACGGAGAATCGTCAACTTTGCCGGCAAGGAATTCCGGTGCAAACGCAAAAAAGCTTTCGGAACCGCCTCCGGAGCACGGCAGGCTGCTCGACCGGGATCGCGCCAAGCGCCCCCCTCTTCCTGGAGCTGAAAGCCGCCGTAAATAACGCGAGCCTATACTTCTGCGTGGGATTCCAATATAATGCGCCATGCCGCGCGAGCTGGTGTGGATGGACCAACCGCGCTTTCGTGGTTGGGGCTGTTCCCAATGCGCATGGGTCTTCAACCCTCCCGGTCCGCCGATCGGTGAGACGTTCGATGCAATGATGCGGAACTACGAGGCGGAGCGCGATAAGAAGTTTGCATCGCATGTCTGCGCTAAACACCCGCGCGGCAAGCCGGAAGCAGTTTAGATTTTCATCGAATTGCGCGCTTTAACAACCTCAACGTGTGTACGCGCTTGCTGCCCTCATCCATTTAGAAATCGTTCTGGAAACGGATTGGACCAAGATGCACGACCGAATTCAGTCGGCAAGGTGCAAAATGCATGATCGTCAGCGGGCGATTTCGGAGGATCACGGTTGCACACCTCAAGAAAGGCAAGCGATCGACAGCGCCTTGAATGGTATGCGCACCCTGCAAACGGAGCTAGCTGACTAGCAGAGTCGGCAGGCTCCGCGAGCGAGCGACTCAGAGATATCCCCCGCAAATGTGCCCATTCCTGAACAAGCGGGGAGAACGTTACCGTGCAGCCGCGGTCATGCTGGGCATAAGGGCTTCTGCTCTGCATCGCCCCAATGATACCAGGCGGAATGGCTTGCGTAGAATGACATGCCGAGGGTCGAGAGCCCGTTGATCTGTCAATAAATTGTTTGAATAGCCGGACATAAAAACCACTCGAATCCGTGACCTTTGCTTCCTGATTCTTTCGGCGATCTCGTCCGTGAAGCACTCAAGCTGCGAACTATTAATTTATTAATTGACAAGGCGGATCTCGCGGCGGTATAAAACAGGAACTATTAATTAGTTAATTGTTCATTCCCAGGGGGAGCACGTTGGCGAGAAAAAAATCACCGAACCTGACGGAAGGCGAGCTGCGGATGATGAATGTACTCTGGAAGAAGGGAGCGGCGACTGTAGGCGACGTCGCATCGTCCCTTATCGACGACCCGCCGCTCGCGTACAGCACTGTATTAACTACATTGCGCATTCTCGAGAGCAAGGGCTACCTGCGGCACACCAAAAAGGGTCGCGCCTTTGTTTACGAACCTGTCATCGCCCAGGACGAAGCGAGCCGCACCGCGCTCGGCTATCTGGTTAGCCGCTTCTTCGGAGGCTCGTGCGAACTCTTGGTTGTGAATCTTTTGAAAGAAGAAACCGTCAGTCGAGCGGAATTGCGCCGCATCAAGAAGATGATCGCGGAAAGTGAAGGAGTGCAGAGATGACGCCCATGAATATTGCCATGACCACTCTTCTGAATGGAATCTACCTGGGAGCACTGCTGGCAGCGGCCATGATGCTGCTTCTGAAACTCTTTCCGCGATTGAACCCGACGACCCGCTTCACCGTACTATGGATAACCTTGTTT
Organism: uncultured Acidobacteriota bacterium; assembly: GCA_963787685.1. Lineage (GTDB taxonomy): Bacteria > Acidobacteriota > Terriglobia > Terriglobales > Acidobacteriaceae > Sulfotelmatobacter. The sequence continues at coordinate 751,817 of CAWBED010000003.1, read as the reverse complement.
GCCGTCGTTGTGCTGCTCGCTGCTCCGCTCACTCCCCGTCGGTCTTCGCGGGCGCCTCGAATCGAATCCCTCGTCGTTGTCTCCCCGAGTCCGGTTGTAATCCCTGCATCTACGGCAGCACAGGTCTACCGGCCGGGACGCAGGGCTCAAGATGCCCATGTCGAGGCGGTTGCGGCGCAAAGATCTACGTCAACATCCGAGCAACATCTGGAAACGCTTTCTCAGAATGCTTCCACGAACTTCCTTGCCCGCCGGATCGCCATCCGAGCATTCTCTGATTCGCATTCACTCGGCAAAGTTTCTTCGTGCGCTGGCAATGGTATGGATGATGTTCTCGTTGGCGCTGCTTGCCCGGTTAGGCGCGGGATATTGGGTTTTGCGAAGGCTGAAATCAAGCGCAACGCCGGCGTCGCCAGACTGGCAACTGCGCTTCAGTCGTTTGTGCGCGACCCACGGCGTCCACCGTCAGCCGCAATTGCTCGTTTCGAGCCATGTCAACGGGCCCATGTCGCTTGGCTTCCTCCGCCCGACGATTGTGATTCCGTGCATGCTGTTCGAGACGCTTTCACACTCCGAACTGCAGCAGATTGTCCTGCACGAAATCGCCCACTTGCATCGCCGCGACGACTGGAGCAACCTGGCTCAAAAATTGATTGAAGCCGCGCTCCCAATTCAACCCGCAGTTTATTGGCTCGGCTATCAGATGTCGCTTGCACGGGAAATGGCGTGCGACGATTGGGTCATCGCCGCGACCGGGACACCACGGCCCTACGCCGCCGCCCTGACGAAAGTAGCCGAATTCTCGCAATGGCGGCGTGCCGGTGTTCTCGCCGCCGGAGCATCCGGGAACCGTTCTCAGCTCTTCCGCCGCGTCCGTCAGATGCTCGATCATACGCGGAACGCAGCTCCCAAGATTACCGTCATGCCGCTAGCCTCGGCTTTGGCCGTCGTCGTGGGGCTCACCTGCCTGAGTGCCCGTGCGCCGCAGCTGATTGCCTTCGCTCAAAGCGTCGCACCCGTCAGTAGCCCGGCGAAACCAATTGCACCCAAAGCGCCACCAGCCCCACAATCGCCACGGGCTCACACGGCGATGACGGTCGCGGCTTTGGCTCCTCGCGCCCCAATGGTCCCCGCGGCCCCGGCATCCGCGGTTGCTGTTTTAGCACCGTCCGCACCACTCGCATCGCAGGTGGAACTCTCGCCGGTATCACCGCCGTCTCCGCTATCGCCACCGTCTCCAGCAAGTCCGTTATCTCCCATGTCTCCGCTCGCTCCGATGGCGCCCGCTGCTTCGCAGCAGAGTGATGAGTCTCATGTCCACATCACCACGCGCAACGGGTGGATGTCCGTCAGCATAACGATTGACGGCACGATCGAATTCACCGATGACGATACCGATGTGAAGTCTCTCTCGCCCAACGGACGTTTTCGGCTGGAAGATGGTGGCTTGCTCTCAAAACGTGCCTATGAAGTGAAAGCGGATGCGGCGGGCAATCTCAACCGGAGCTACTCGGTCGGCTGGAGCACCAAGCCTATCGACGACGAAGGCCGCGCCTGGCTGGCCCGCACGCTCCCGCAGTTGATCCGTGACAGCGGCATCGGAGCCGGACCTCGCGTTGCCCGGATCTTACGTCAAGGTGGTCCGCAAGCAGTACTGACTGAAATCGGACGGATCCACAGCGACGGATCGAAACGAGTCTATCTGGAGCAGCTATTCTCTCAAGCCACGCTAAAACCCTCCGACCTCAAAGACGCTGCGAAACTGATTCGAAACATCTCTTCCGACGGCGACAAGGCGCAAGTCATTCTCACTGTCGATGCAAATTACTTCGCCACCGACCTGCGATCCTACCTTTTTGATGCCTCCGAAAGCATCAACTCCGACGGCGACAAACGCAGGGTTCTCTCCGACATCATCAAGAAAGACGGCGGAAACTCAGAAACACTCGCGAGCGCCGCAAGAGCCGCGAGGCATATCTCATCCGACGGCGATAAGGCCGAAGTGCTCATCGAGATGGCGATTCCTTATCGGCCGGCAGGCGGCGTGGACATGGCCTATTTTGACACGGCCAATTCCATTTCCTCCGACGGAGACCATGCGCGCGTTCTCTCGAAAATGCTCGCCTCCCACGGCGACGACCACAACACTTTGGCTCGCACTCTGCTCTCCGCCCAGCGGATTTCCTCCGACGGAGATAAGGCTCGCGTTCTCAAAGAAGCTGTTGCCTCTTACAACGAAGACGCGCCTGTCCGGAAAGCGTTTTTCGAGGCGGCAAATTCGATTTCGAGTGACGGCGATCATCAGCAGGTGCTCGTCTCTCTTGCACAGAAACAAGGAATCGGAGCTGACACTCTCGCCGACATCGCCAATTCTGCGAAGAGAATTTCTTCGGCCGGCGATAAGGCCCATGTCCTGATCGAACTTGCCAGTACAAACGTGGAGCCTGCGCGCGACGCTTTCTTTGCCGCTGCCAATAGCATCAATTCCGATGGCGACCGGAGCCGGGTTCTAATGGTGGTACTCGACAAACCCGGGATTTCGAGTTCGCTAGCCGTTGCCGTAATCCAATCGGCCACTGGCATTTCTTCCGACGGCGACAAAGCCCGCGTGCTTCTCGACGCCGCCGAACGCTATGCGAGCGATCCGGCAGTGAACGCCTCTCTGCGCAAAGCCGTCGAGAGCCTGCACTCGGATGGCGACTATCGGACAGTGATGTCCCGCATCGGGCGCCATGAAGCCAGTCTGTAATCGGCGAGAGGCTGTTCGCTGAGACGAAGAGCCGAATTCGTGGCTTTCAGGCAACGGCTATTGCAGGGTGAGAAAACCACTTCGGAAAAATCGTTTCTCATTGAGCAGTTTTGACCATTAGAAAACTAGTGAGGCGCCTATAACCAAAGCTGAATCGGACGAGAAGGAGCAAAACGATGTTTGGAACTATATTGATTGTGGTGCTGGTCTTAGCGCTGATCGGTGCATTGCCACGCTGGTCACACAGCCGCCAGTGGGGCTACGCCCCGACCGGAGGGTTGGGCTTGGTTCTTTTCATCGTCGTCATTCTCTTAGTGCTGGGGCGCATCTGATCCTGGTTCCGCGACCGGGCTCCGTTTCGGGTAGCAGAGTTAGTGAAAAACACTTGAGAAGTCGTCTATTGAGGATTGGCGGAATCGCCAGATAGCGTACGGGGCGACTGGCAGATGGTCACGATCTTGCCTCAGCGCAGCGGTTGAATACGGCTCTTCATTGCTTGGCCGTGGAGCCCCTATCGGCGTGCAGTGCCACGCTATCCGCGAGGAACATGTCAGGGTGTTTCGCACGATTCCGCCGCACGCCCCCAAGAATCTGGTTCGAGCGCAGTTCAAGAGATTACGAAGGCCAAAAAGTAGTTGCATCGGATTCCAAAGTGCAAACCTTCGCCGCTTTGCGCCTGGAAATCCAATCTTGGCGTTGGACAGGCATTCCATTCCTGACTCACGCTGGAAAGTGCCTCCCCATTTACGACTACCGAAGTGCTGGTTAAACTCAGAAAGCCTCCGCTCGAACCTTTGGCTGGGGAAGTAGTATGAGAACTACACATGAAGTTGATTGGAAGATGGGGTAACCAATGCCTGGGTTCTTAGAGTGGCCGGCGCCGCAGACGGGGCGGCCGGGACATCGCCGTCGTTTCCTCCTAATTCTCATCGTGCTTGCCATCATCTTCTTTGGTGGCCGGACGTCCTTGTCTTACTACGTGGATGTGCTCTGGTTTCGATCGCTCGGCTATGGAGAGGTTTTCTTTAAGACACTGAGACTTCAGTGGGAAGTCTTTACGGTTTTTGCAGGGGTCACTTTCATCATCCTGTACGGATCGTTTCGACTTCTGAAGCGGGCTCATCTCCCTGACCTGCCAGATCGTCATACGATTCTGATCGGCGGACAGCCGTTGAAGCTGCCCGTGGAGCCTGTTCTGCGGCTCATCGGGCTTGGTATTTCGCTCGCCATTGCCGTTGCAACTGGGGCCGCGATGGCAGCTGAATGGCCAACGCTGGCGCTGTATTGGTATGCGCCTAGTAGTTTTGGTAGCGTCGTGGACCCGATTTTCGGAAAGCCTCTAAATTTCTTTTTTTTCGCCCTGCCAGCGTGGCAGATCATCCTTGGCTGGCTGCTTACGTTATCGCTGATTACCTGTGCTCTTGCCGTTTTCTTCCTTCTTGTCACGGGCGGAGCAGGTGTGCTCGCCGGTCGGCTCAGTCGCCATATCACATTACCCTGGCGTGGTTTCTCCATCGCGTTTGGATTTCTATTGCTGATTCTCGCGATGAACGCGTACATCAGCCGGTTCGAGCGATTGCTCGATGATCATACGATCTTCGGCGGCGTGACTTACACAGACGCGCACGTCATTCTCACGGGGATGCTTGTCGTATCCGCGGCGCTAGTTCTCGGCGCAATGATCGCCTTCATCAATGCTGTGCGAGTCCCACGTGGTCGTTGGCTGGTTGCAGCGATTCTTCCGGCGACCGTTTGTTATGTCGCCGTCCAGGCGATTGCGTGGTACGTCGGCAGCTTTATCGTCAAGCCGAACGAACTGGTTCGTGAGAAACCTTACATCGTCTATAACACTGCGTTGACCAGGCAGGCCTATGGATTGGACGGGGTTACCCAGCGTGAGTTTCCGGCGGAAACCACTGTTGAGGCGGTCGATCCCGCAAATAATCAGGCTACGCTTCAGAACATCCGGCTGTGGGATTGGCGGGCACTTCAGGACACGCTGCGCCAGATTCAAGAAATTCGCACCTACTACGACTTCCCGGACATCGACATTGACCGCTACGACATTGACGGAACAACTCGCGAGGTGATGCTGGCAGCGCGCGAGCTGAACGTCGATAAGCTCCCGGAGAGCAGCCGTAACTGGATTAACGAGAAGCTGATTTACACCCATGGCTATGGAATTACGATGAATCCAGTAAACGGATTTACGCCGGAGGGATTGCCTACCCTGATTTTGAGCAACATGCCCGTCCAAACCACGGTCGGCAGCCTGAAAGTAACGCGCCCAGAGATCTATTTCGGTGAGTTGACGAATAGCGACGTATATGTCAAAACTCGGCAGCAGGAGTTTAATTACCCGCAGGGCCAGAGCAACAATTTAAATTCCTACGAAGGCAACGGAGGCATAGTCCTCGGCGGCTTCCTGCGGCGTATCATCATCGCCCTTGACCACGGCGACCTCGCCAAACTCCCATTCAGCGATGATGTGAATCCGAGTAGCAGGCTCCTGATGCGCCGCAATATACGCGATCGCGTGTCGGCGTTAGCGCCGTTCCTCACTTACGATCAAGATCCGTACATTGTGATCGGGGACGATGGCCGGCTGTCATGGATCATGGATGGATTCACGGTCTCCGAAAACTATCCTTACTCGACCCACTATTCCCTCGGGAACAACCTCATCAACTACATGCGGAACAGTGTGAAGGTGGTCATCGACGCCTACGATGGCACGACAACGTTTTACGTGTTCGATACGGAGGATCCGATCATCGCAGCCTATCGGCGGATTTTTCCAAGCCTGTTCAAAGATGCGTCCACGATGCCGCCTGGGTTGCGCAAACATGTGCGCTATCCCGAGCTGTTGCTGAAGCTGCAGGCGGATGTTTACGGTCTCTACCACATGACCGACGCGGAAGCATTTTACAACCGGGAAGATCTGTGGACCGTCGCTACTGAAGTCGGCATGACCGAGGGCGGCGAGCAAGCGACCCAGGCGATGCAGCCGAATTTCGTACTAATGAAACTTCCGGGCGAAAGCGGGGAAGAGTTCGTGGAAATTCTGCCATTCACTCCGGCCAACCGAAATAATCTGATTGGGTGGATTGCCGGCCGCAGCGACGGCGCACACTACGGTACGTCGGTGGTCTACAACTTTCCCAAGACGAAGCTGGTCGATGGACCACTGCAAATCGAGGCGCGAATTGATCAAAACGCTCAGCTCTCCGGACAACTGACGCTGTGGAATCAGCAAGGCTCGCATGTGCGGCGTGGCGCCTTGCTGGTAATTCCGACCGGGAAAGCGCTCTTGTATGCGGAGCCCATTTACCTCCAGGCCGAACGAAGTCCGATGCCGGAGTTGCGGCTCGTCGTTCTTGCGCTGCAAGATCGGCTTGCGTACGGGCCGACCTTCGAGTCAGCGATGGCGTCCCTTTTTGGAGGAGCGGTCTCGTCCCTGACCGCCCCGTCAACCAGCGCAGCGGGCACCCCCGCGGAGTCGGAGCGAAAGACGCCCGCTTCCGTCGCATCGCCCGCAGCGAATCTCAACGCACTCATCGCTGAAGCCGCTAGGGATCTTGCCGACTACCAACGCCTGACGGCGGAAGGGAAACTCGGTGAAGCTGGACAGAAGCTTGAAGAGTTGAAGCGTGCACTCGACAAGCTCAACGCTCAACAAAGGTAACTCGGCCACCCTCGACACCGTGCCGTCGGTAGCGTGCTGTCCGTTTCTTGCCGCAAAACAATCTGGGTCACGTCGATATTCGCGTGACCCATGTTGTCCCGCACAATCCCCTGCTTTGCGCCTTCGCGCGCATATCGCCGGAATGCATGGTGCGGAGGTTCGAAATACCCTTTATCGCCCGAATTGGACGAGTCCGAATCTCTGCAAATGCTGGTTGCTAACATTCGAGGGCAAATTGGATTTCGGGCGTGTAGGTGTGACCTCTGCCACCGACTTGCCCATGCTTTGCCTTACAGGGGTCGCCAGAAAGGCGTGGATGTTACCCGCATGCGGCCCGCTGAGTACGATTGCCATGCCGGAGATCTGTCCGCGTTCGTTGATCTTGTTAGCCATGGTTACAAAGAGGTTGGAACTGGCAGGAAACAGCGTGTTCAGGTCGGTCATCACGCCGTCTTGCCAGATGAAGCCATGGGACCAGTTGAAGTTGGAGTCCCAGGTGCTTCCCACCACTTGGCCTTTGCTGTTAATGCCGGTCGCTATGGCGGCAAAATCTCCCGGCAGAGTGCCGAGGTTTGTCAGTACGTCGTTCTGCCAAAGCGCGCCAAATTGGGTTGTGTCGTCAGCACTCCCGACTGTCCCTACAATTTGGCCCCCGTTGTTATTGCCATACGCAATAGCGCCGGTTCCAAAGTCAGGAAGCAGAGTGACAGTTTCGTTTTCCCACGATACGGCGTGAATCGTCGCACCGCCGCAGGTTCCCGTGTCGCCTACGGCTTGGCCTCGATCGTTGATCCAAAATGCGTCCCCGTCTGGATCGCTACCCGTAGGAAGAGCTAGGGCTTTGCCGTTTTCCCACAACACCGGCAGCTGAATCCGATTATTCGTTGTGCCGGCCGGGCATGACGAGTCCACGGCACCGTTTTCCGCAAATCCTACGATTTGTCCACGGGTATTGATCGCGCTCGCCTGCCCGTTGTTTCCGCCCAGCGTCGGCAGAGCGCTCATGTGGAAGGGCTGCCAGAGAAACGGGCGACACGTCAGGTGTGTGCCGAAGCCACAAATGTCTTCGCCGTTAGGATCTGGAACAGATGTTTCGGAATAACCCACGATCTGCCCGAAGTCGTTGATCTCGCCCCAGTTCATCCAACTGTTCTCTCCTCCGAGCGTGCCGAGATCGAGCTTGAATCCGTCGGCGTCTATCAGTGCGCGTCCGTTTAAAAGCTTCCCGAATATGCTATCCACCTGCCCCGCTTCCACGTTCCCAGCCATGATCTCTGTCCAGCCTCTGTCATTGAGGGACATGGCACAACCCAGATTGTCCTTCCCCTCACTGCCCAAATCCGTAACTCTGTAGCTCGCTTGAGCGACTGCATTGCTGAAGCAAGCCAGAACAATCGTCGTAACCCACGGTACCCAGAAATTCCGTAACTGCCTAAGCGTGCTCATATGTCCTCTTTTCCTCCAGTAAAGTCGTGTTGCGGTGATGACTGGCGATTCATGTCAGGTACCAGTCGGCGGTTGGACAGGTAGCGTGCAAATGGAGAGCAAACCCGGCTCACAACTTCACACACTCCTGCTGAGTCAGAACCGAGGGAGCATGTGGTGTTCCACGTTCACAACGTTTACGTGAGACAACAGGCTCGACACTTCAGAGTTCGAAAACGAGTGGCGGACTGACAAGATTCTGGGTCGATTGCAAGACGGCTGGAGCGACCGTTTCTCCAACTTCTCATACACATTGGCGAGAAGTTTCGAAATTCAATGGATTTTCATATTATTCAGTGCGTTGTGAAATCTCACTTGACGCTCCGGTTGTTACCATACATACTGGTTGGTATGTTGGCGGTACGCAAGAACCCGAACCGTAGAGCGGCAAGACTGCGCGATCCTGAGCGCACTCGGGAGCGCTTGCTGCAGGCGGCATCCCGGGAGATCTACAGATCGGGTTTCCAGAGCGCCGGCCTGGACACAATTCTGGCCTCGGCTGGCGTCACCAAAGGAGCGCTCTACTACCACTTCAAAAGCAAAGAAGCCTTGGGATACGCCGTCGTCGAAGAGATCATCGCTCCCGACGTCTACAGCAAATGGGTGCGGCCTCTACAGCGCGTCAAGGACCCTATCGAGGCTTTGATCGGCGCTGTTCAACGCATACCCGTTCAGCCCGAAGATGTACGGGGTGGCTGCCAGTTGAACAATCTGGCGCAGGAAATGTCTCCTCTTGACGCGGGATTCCGGAAACGGATGGCGCTAATCTTTGATGCCTGGCGCGAGGCTGTGGCCTCCACTTTGCGAGACGGCCAGGCCCAAGGAAGCGTTCGTCGCGACGTGAAGCCCGCTGAAGCCGCTGGCTTACTGATCGCGATGGTCGAAGGCTATGCTTCGCTGGCAAAGAATGCTCAGGATCCGAAAGTAATGAAAGCTGGGATCAGAAACATCGTGGACTGGGTGCGCTCCTTATGTCCGTCGGGCAACCACAAGCAAGTTTGATCGCATCGGTTCTGATGTATCGTACATACCAACCAGTTTGTCTGCTCGGACAGTCAGCATTTCGAGAACTGGCAAAACGCTTCACACTTCATCGTGAAAGGGAGAAAGAACAATGACAAGCATCGCAGTGTCGCGCAGGGATCTGCTCACGACGGGAGCCTGCGCGCTGGTTGGTGCCATGAGCCTGCCGAGACCGGCAAGGGCCAGTGCATTGGGAGCGCAGAACTTAACGAACGAGGAGCTTGTCCGAAAGTGGTACGCCGCCTGGGAGCAGAAAGACTGGGGGCCAGTGGACAGCCTGCTTGCCGACAACTTCACCTTTACAAGCGCGGCCGGCGACGACCACATCAGCAAGAGCGCTTTTAAAGCTCAGTGCTGGCAAACGCAGATTAATTTCATCAAGAAGTTTGACCTGGAGCGGATTGCCACTGGCGCGGAGGATGCTTTTGTGAAGTATCTTTGCCACACCACGAACGGTAAATCGTTTCAAAACGTGGAGTATCTCCGAATCAAGAACGGAAAGTTGCAATCCATTGAGTGTTATTTCGGCGAGCAATCCAGCTTTCCCTCAGCCGTGAGCACTGGGCAGAAGTAACCACAGGTCTGGGAGGTACGGCGTGAGTGCCGATCTGCCGAAATCGCCGGTAATGCAGCGCACTCGTCATTCTCACTTCGGGTAGCAGGAAGTCGAAACAAGAGAATAGGGGTTCCACACATGAGCGCCCGCGAAACCCAGGATCAGAAGGCCATTGCAGGTGAGATGTTTGTTCAACAAGTTGCTCGCGCTAATGCGGATCTTTCGGCTAGCCCACTGCGGGGAGCTACGATTCGCTCCACCAAGAGTAGACGGGATTACGTTCTTGAATCGACAGCGGACGAGTTCTACGAAGCTGCAGATACGTCGTTGCTTCCGGTAATCGGAATTGATGCTGCGAACCTCATGCGAATCTTGCGGCAGTTGGAGGTTGTAGCAAAACGACAGGCCCCACGAATCGCGTTCAAAGCAAACGGCAGAATCCTAATCTTGGATTTAGCCGACATCCTGGCCGTGCAAGCCGAAGGTAATTACGTTTCGTTGCGACTCCGACCTAATGCCTATTTAGTGCATGAGTCCCTCTCGTCCGTGGCGGAGAAACTCAAGCCCTACGGTTTTATTCGCATTCACCGCTCGGTCGTCGTGAATATGTCGGCCGTGGAGGAGATCCAACCCTTACCGACGGGGGAGTACATGCTGCGTGTAAAAGGTGGCAAGGAATACTTGGTAACGCGTACATACAAACATAACCTCAGAGATCTGGCTCAACTGTGGGTAGGCTCAGAGCGCCTTTGCGGCTAACCACAGCAAGAACTTCCTGACAACACCACCGTTTCGCATATCTCGTGAGTTGGCTGGCTTCTTCATTTTATTTTGGCGCGCCATTTGCATGCACGAGGGCGACTATATTAACGACTCTGTGACCAAGGCGAAGTCGGTGATGGGTGCATTCGTGCTCCGGTAGTTTGTTAGAGTTTACATTTAGCCATCCCCCTTGATGGCTGGGCTTGCCAGCGCCTACAGGCAGAGTGCTAGTAATAAGGATAGGTTTGGCTCCCGCCCAGAGCACCTCCGCCTCTGCTCCGTTCCGCGGTGAAGATCACCCAATGGGTATTTTCTCGCCTTCTTTCGTCTAGAGTCTTCTGGACGGTTGAAACGGGAGTCTTTGGTGATTGGGGTAACCAACTGGATTGACCAGCGTGGCGTCTTTCGGGCCGGCATTCCAAGCACCCGCACCGCCGCAGCCCGCAACCAAGAAGCCCACCGCCGGCACCACGACGGCGAAAGATCTTGATGCCGACATCGACACCATCGTCCGAAGACATTTCTTCCCCAACATGCCCGAGGAGGCTGCAGAGAAAATAGAAAAGAAAGCGATATAGCAAAAGCGGATCATCCCTGAACAAATGGAGTCTTTCCACCCCAAAAAGAATCAAAAGCTGAGGATTCGGTTCCTCGTTGGGCGATCCGCGCGGACCGGAAACTCGTGTTCGTGCGAAGATAGACCGTTACGCCAAAACCCGCTTCGAGCCCATGCAAACTTCGACGCTGCGCCGAGTCTTCAAAGCTTTTCAATATCGCGATTTTCGCCTTATGTGGATCGGCGCCTGCACCTCCTCCATCGGCACCTGGATGCAGATCGTCGCGCAAGGCTGGCTCATCTACCGCTTGAGCCATTCCGCGTTCCTGCTCGCGCTCGATCAATTTCTTGCAGGCATTCCAATTTTCCTGTTCTCGTTGATCGGCGGAGTCGTCGCCGATCGCACTGAGCGCCGCAAAATCCTGCTGCTTTCGCAATACGTTCAGATGGCGAGCGCGGGAATTCTGACCTTCCTCGTCGCGTTCGGCGTCGTGCACGTCTGGGAAATTCTCTGTCTATCGTTCGTCTCGGGATTCGCACAGGCCTTCGGCGGACCTGCGTATCAGGCACTGATTCCCACGCTCGTCGATCGCGAAGATATGCCCAATGCGATCGCGCTGAATTCCATTCAGTTCAATCTCGCAGTCACCGTCGGCCCAGCGCTCGCGGGAATCACGCTTGGCCGCCTCGGCGAGAAATGGTGCTTCGGATTGAATGCGCTTTCATTTCTGGCGCCGATTATTTCTCTGTCGATGATTGCCGCGCGCTATTTGCCGGTGAGCACGACAGAGTCGATGTTCGGCAGCTTGAAGCAGGGAATTCGTTTCGTCCGCCGGCAAGGCTCCATGGAAGCGCTGATCGTCCTCGCCTTCTGCATGACCGCGTTGAGCATGCCCATGCGAACCTACATTCCCGTGTTCGTGAAAGACATCTTCCATCGCGGCCCGGAAACATTTGGCAACCTGCTGTCACTGATGGGCGTCGGATCGATCTGCGGTTCGCTTGCCGTCGCTGGCAAAGGCAACATCTCGAACAAAGGCCGCTTTGCCTTGGTGATGCTGATGTGTTTGGGCGCCGGAATTTCCGGATTCTCCCTTTCCCGATTCTTGCCGCTCTCTTATGCCATGCTGGTTATCGTCGGTGCGTCGATGATGGCCGTCTTCGCCACTGTGACCTCGCTCGTGCAACTGATCACCACCAACGAAATGCGCGGCCGAGTGATGAGCGTCTACAACTGTGCCTTCCGCGGCGGCATGCCGATGGGCAACCTGGTCTCTGGCTGGCTCGTCCCGGCATTCACCGCTCCCGTTGTATTGGGAGTGAATGGTTTTCTGCTGATTCTTGTTGCTCTGTATTTTCTGGTCGTGCAGCGAAGAGTCGCAGCGTTGTGAGGAAGGGATTTTCGCGCTACTGTGCTTGCCAGTCTACGGAGTAAACGTCCTGTGTACCGGTGTCGTGCAGGATCAGAGGCGAATCATCCGGAGTCAAAGCCAGCCAACCTCCGTAACGTCCCACCGTGTTGAAGTTCCTAAGGTCGACAACCTGTTCGGGCTGGTGATCGCTGATACGGATGCGGACGACAGCATCTTTCCCGCGGAAGTCGAGCACGTAAACATATTGGCTGTCGTGCGACCAGTTTAGCCAGCTCAGCGAACCGTTGGCCAGCTCGGTCCACTTCTGCGTTTGCATGTCGAAGAGCAAAAGCGTCTTCGAGTCGGCGGAGAATGCGGAGACATATCGTCCGTCAGGCGACCAGCGCGGGGAATAAAGGCCCTTCGATCCCGGTAAATCGGAAACCTGCCGCGTGGGCACGTCGAGAATGTGAATCGCCGACGAAGGATCGTTTGATTCTCCGGCGAAGATGATCTTCGTCCCGTCGGGCGACCAGTTCGGATCCAGTTGCTGCGAGTGATCGTTCGGCAGTAGTTCCTGCGGACTTCCGCCGTCGGGAGAAACTTCGTACATTCTGGCAGGCTTGTCCGCGCTGACCGAGAACTGGAAGAATATGATCTTCTTGCCATCCGGAGACCATCGCGGAAGTACCGGATACATCGGTGGATACGTCAGTTGCATGCGCTCGCTGCCATCCAGTTTGCTGCGCCACAGGGTTCCTTCGCGGTAAGAGACATAGGTAACCCACTGTCCATCTTTCGAGAAGGCAACATACTCCGCAGAAATGCCACCGAGAAACGGCGCGAGCTGTCCGGACTTCGCGTCATAGCGCGTCAACTCACCGCGGAAGTTCTGGCCGATGACGAACAGCTTTCGGCCGTCCTTACTCGGGAGCGGCGAAGAAAGCGACAGCGGACTCGAAGTGAGCTGAACCGGTTGCGGCTCCGAATGGAACAATGTGCCTTTGCGGGGCAGAGCCCAGATCTGACCGCTCGACTGGAAGACGAAATATTTTTCATCTGCAGTCCACTTGCCGCAGCATGCGTCCGGAAGATTGTGCTCGCCTTGCAGCAACGCATGAAGGTTCGTGCCGTCGACGGAGATTTCCCGTTCGAGTTGCTGCGTGGCCGTTCCTGCCGATCCGGACGAATCGAATCGTAAGTGGCTGCTGTCAGGAGACCACGTGAGGTTCAGGATGTCTCCCTGCACGCTGGTCAGTTTGCGGGAGTCGCTGCCATCGGAGTTGGCCAGAAACAGATCCCCGAGATTTGTGTAGGCCAACTTCTTTCCGTCGGGAGACCAGGCCGCGGTTTCGGCCGTGAGATTTCCGAGTCGACGCGGTGAACCGCCAAGCACGGGAAGACTCCACAGCGGACCCTTCGGAGGCGCGCCTTGTCCATCGACCGCCAGAATCTCCGATCCGTTCGGCGACACGTCGACCGGAGCCATGTTGACTGAATTCAGGATCGGAAGTTTCTGAGGATCTCCACCGGCGATCGACATCGCGGCAACGCCGTGCGTGGCGAAGCTTCCCGATCGTACTTCGCCAAGACTCAGATAGAGCCTCGCGCCGTCGGTTCCGAGCAACGATTTCTGCTGGCCATCGTGGGTGAGTTGCACGTAGTTCGAAAGAACAGGCACGGATGCAGGCTGCACGAGGAAATAGATGAGAGCGATGGCACCGATAAGGAAAACCGCTGCAGCCGCGATCCAGATGAAGTAGGGACTGCGCTTTTCCTCATGCGCGACGGGATGAATTCCGCTCGGCGACGACAGCGTTGGATCGGAAAGCGCTTCGAGAGCGAAGGCGAGATCGGATGCCGACTGGAAGCGTTGCCCCGGATCTTTCTCGAGGCAGCGACGAATGACACGTTCGAGCGCCGCAGGAGTTTCCGGGGAACGCGTTCCAATGGCGGGAAGTTCCTCGTTGAGGATCGCGCTCATCGTGTCGGCCGAAGTTGGGCGCTGGAATGACTGCCTCCCGGTGAGAAGTTCGTAGAGAATCGCCCCGAGAGCGAAGATGTCAGCGCGTTGATCGGTGTTGAGGCCGCGCACCTGTTCGGGCGCCATGTAGCCGACGGTTCCCAGCGCCATGCCCGGCAAAGTAATGGTCGCGGCCACGCTCTCGATCGATTGCTTCGGCTGCATCAGCTTCGCGAGGCCGAAGTCTAGGATCTTGACGCGTCCATCTTTCGTGACGAACAGGTTATCGGGCTTGAGATCGCGGTGGATGATTCCTTTTTCGTGGGCCGCGCCAAGACCTCGAGCGATCTGTACTCCGTAGTCGATAACTTTGCGCAGAGGTAAAGGACCGCGCCGCGTGGTCTCGGTGAGAGTCTTGCCCTCGAGCAGTTCAGAGACGAGATAGGGCATGCCGAGGTAAGTGCCCATCTGGTAGACCGCGAGAATGTTGGGATGATTCAGCGCTGCGGCAGACTTGGCTTCGCGCTCGAAGCGGAGCAGGCGATCGCGATCGGTGGACACGAACTCGGGAAGAACCTTGATGGCTACGTCGCGGTCGAGCTGGGTGTCGCGGGCACGATAGACTTCGCCCATACTACCGGCACCGATGGGCGAGAGGATCTCATAATGTCCAAGCTTCGTGCCAGAGGCCAAGGGCATGCGCGGCAATTATAGAACGAAAGATCGATGGCTTCTGATTGATATGCGGCCTAAATACGCACAGGGCAAGCCCCCGGCTGATTGGGCGCGATCGACGTGGCCCCTTCGACTTCAACCATGGCAGGCTCTTAAAGGACCGCTCTTCCCCACGTTGGTGCGAAGCTAGACCCGGGTGCGTTCGAGGGTTGTGGGTTCGGCGGGAGGAGTTGCTGGTGCTATTGTTGGCGCTGCTGCGGCCACTGCTGCGGCTGCTACTGCCGTGGCGGTCGGATCGGCTGCTGGCGCTGCAATCGGGCGCTTGATGGTGAAGCGCTGGATGCGAATTTCGCCCCGTTCGTATACGGCTAACAACGCCGCAACGCAATTGGGATCGAGACGTTTGCCGGCGAGATTCTTGATGATCTGAAGCGCTTGTTCGGGCGTGTGTGCTTGCTGGTACGGACGATTCGTGGTCAGGGCATCGAATGTGTCGGCGACAGCGATGACGCGAGCCAGAAGCGGAATCTGGTCGCCGGTGAGTCCATAAGGATATCCGCGGCCGTCGAGAGCCTCGTGGTGGAGCTCAATGCCGGGAAGCATTTCGGCGAGCTGCGTGACTGGACGCAGAATGTTGGCGCCCTTGGTGGTGTGCGTCTTCATGACTTCAAATTCTTCTTCGGTCAGGGCTCCGGGCTTTTTCAGGATGTGATCTTCGATGCCTATTTTGCCGACGTCGTGGAGCTGGGCGGAAACCTGCAACGTTTCCATGAAGGTCTGGTCGGCTTTGAGCTCTTTTGCGATGAGCAGGGAATAGCGCGTGACGCGGTCAGAGTGGCCTCGCGTGTAAGGATCCTTTTCGTCGACGGCTCCGGCGAGCATTTGAATGGAGCCCATGAACAGTGCGCGATTCTCTTCTGCGGCGCGCTTGAGATCTTCGACGAAGCGTTCGAGTTCTTCGGACATGGTGTTGAAGGTCTGGGCGAGTTCGCCGATTTCGGTGCGGCTCCAAAGATTGACGCGTTGGGAAAAATCTCCGTGGGCGAGAGCGCGGCTGGACTGCGTCAGAATCTGCAACGGATTGGTGATGCGGCGCGCGGCAAAGATGCTTACGAGGATGCTCATGCAGACGGCCAGCAGCGCCAGCAGGCGAGCGTTGCGCTGCATTTCATAGACTCCGCGATAAGCTTCGTGGCGCGGCTTTTGTACGACGACGGCCCAGTTGAGAGAGGTGACCGGACTGTACGTGCCCAGCATTTCCACGTGTTCGGATCCGGTGTCGACGGTGAATTCCTTGGTTTCATCCACCTGGGCCTTGTTGCCGCCATCGACGAAGGTGCGAACAATGTCGAGATTTTTCATCTGCTGGCCGGTGGCGAATTCGGGCGTGGCCGCGGCCACGAGGCGGCCTTGCGAGTCGACAACGTAAGGAGTCAGTCCGCCGCTGGCGGCATCGCGCAAACCTTTAATCAGGAATTGCAGGTCGACAACTGAGGCAATCATGCCGAGGAAGCGCGGTCCGTATTGCACCGGGGAACTGACCAGGAAAACGGTGCGGGCATTCTTGCCCTCGCCGACAACCAGGGCTTGACCGTTGTAGACGCGTCCATCGCGAGCGGCGGCGTAAGCGCGCTCAAGCTCGCGTTGCAAGAAAGCGTCAGGAGCGATGCGCCCGGCGGAAATTCCTTTGGCGTCGGAATTCAGCAGAGTCGCGTAGGCGATCTCGTCAGAGGACGAAACGAAGTTTTCGAGCAGAGCGCGGAGTTCGGGAGACTCGATGTTCTTCTGGCCGAAGTCGCCACCGCTGGCCACCTGCATAGAGGAAGAGAGGTTGGCGAGCATGACGCGGAGAGAGTGTTCGTGCTGCGAGAGATCATCGGCCAGCGAGCGCGTTACCGTATTCTGCAGCAGCATCTCGTTGGTCTTCAGGCGGTCCCGGTTGATGGCCTCGACTTGCGCCGAGTAGAAATACATTGGGACGATGCTGATGACCAGAAGCACACCGAGGATGACGTAGAGAATCGGGATGCGTGCGTGGCTAGGCGTGCTGGAGGACAAGTCTCTCCCTTCACTCGACGCAGACGCCGAAGGCGAAGTGGCGGCGGCTCTCAAGGGTATCTAGTAAATTCTATCGGGGAATGAGGCGGGGACGCGGAAAAGGGCGTCTGCAGCGGGTTACGAAAGTACCGTGAGGGACGGTACCGTGGGCGTCATGGGGCATTCATTTCAGCAAAAAGAGAGCTTCGGCGGCCTGGTGTCATTTACTGAGGAGTCCGGCCAAGGTTCGATGAGTGCAGTAGGGATTTTAGAACACGTAATCATCGCGATAATATCCGGAGGCGTCATTCTTACTGGTACATGCGATGCTTCCGGTAGAACTCCAGAAGTTGGCGGAAGCGGTTTGGAGCATAAGCAGTATCCTTCCGAAAGAGACTCACAAGAGCGATCGCAATGGTGGAAACAATGGCGAAGACTACTGCCGGGATCACAAAAAGCAAAAAGAAACTTCCTACCCCAATCGTCATATAGGCGGTAATTAGTAGCAGTCCGCGAAAAGCTGGCAGGGCAGGCGTAGAGCATCTCCGTAGTGACAACAAGAACAAAAGGGTTAACAACGCCGCGCCCGTGGAGTGCTGCCTTTGACGCGACTTCGGGCTGGTACCACTGCGAAACAAGCAACTTGGTTCCCCAAAAACAGACGCCTCCGAGTAATACGATTGCGAGTGTGCAGTAAAGGAAGACCAGGGGATGTGGACGCCATTGCGCAAGCGTTTTTGAGTTGGTCATAAGAAATGGGATTTACAGCGTTTCCGACGCGTAATGCTAACTTGAATGCGCTTCTGGGCTCAACGGTTTTCGGCGGCGTTGGAACGGAGTGTCTACCATGCTAGATAACAACCGCCGTCAGCTCCAATGATCAGCGCAAACCACGCTTGATACCGCTGCGGGACCTGGGTGTGAGGCAGCACGAACCATGGAAGCGCGTAGCCGCGAATAGCAGAACCGTAGCCGCTAACAGCGAAAAGCTACTCAGCCATGGGCTTGATTTTTCGCCACTCGTATGGTCGCTCGAACTGATTCCGACGACGAATACGACGTAACGAAAATCACAAAGGCAACCAGAGGCAAGAAGGCGCTGCCGCTTTCTGCGACACTTGGACCTGGAGGTAGTAATAACGGCGGTCCTCGCCTGATGAGGCCGCGTTTTCGCGTGGTACACTCAACCCACTGAACTGGATTGTCGGCTTGAGTTTAGCCGCTCCAGAATTCCCGTTTTCGAGGGATGTATGAAACCAGCCATCGAGACGCCGGGCGGCGTCTCTCCTGATCCATATAACAAGACCGTCTGCTGCCTGCGTTGTGAGCAGAAACTGCAGCGCTATCAACTGATGCGCGTCAGTCTGGCTCCTGGAAATACCGCGCACGCCATATTGTCGTGCCCAAGATGCGGACACGTGGAGTTTGTCTCCGACTCGAGTCCTCTCCTGCAGAATCTGGAATTGATCTCTGCCGATACAGGAGACGGTGATTAGCGCCAGACTCGCTACGGAACCCGCAAACTAGAAAGGGATATCCTCGTCGGTGATCGGACCGGCCGGGGCTGCTTCGTGCTCTGGAGTGCGCTGGTCGAAGTTGTTTCCGCCGCCAGCAGATGCACCGCGCGAGCCTCCCGCGAAATCCCCGCCACCGCCGCCCTCACCGCGCCCACCCAGGAGAATCAGATCACTCGCCACCACCTCGGTCATGTATTTCTTCTGACCGGTCTGCTTATCGTCCCAGGAGCGGGTCTGTAGGCGGCCCTCGATGTAGACCTTGCCGCCCTTCTTTAAATATTCGCCGGCAATCTCGGCCAGCCGCTGCCAGAGCACGACGTTGTGCCACTCTGTGCGATCTTGCCACTCGCCGGCCTTGTCCTTGAAGCGCTCGTTGGTGGCGATCGTCAGCTTGGCTACGGGCGTGCCTTGGGGCGTGTATTTAATCTCGGGATCCTTGCCCAAATTTCCGATGAGTTGAACCCGGTTCAGACTCTTTCCAGCCATGTCGATGCTCCTTTGAAGGGCCACTATAACAGAATGAGCCCGGTGGAGATCGTGGCCTGGGCCAGAAACCGTAGTGCGCAGTGTCATTTCGGACCGGCGGATTTGATCGCAAAGGTCGATGGTTTTCGTCAATCCCCCCGCCGCGCGATCGGCTGCCAGTTTTGAGGATCCTTAACCACGAAGGATACAAAGCCCCACAAAGGAAGCAGGCACATCAGGGCCTTCGTGATACTTCGTGACCTTGGTGGTGGAAGCTCTTTTTGCCTTAAGCATGAAACGCAACTGCCAGCAACTGCCTAGCAATTTATCAGCTGGAAACCAAGCTTTTCTGGGCTATAATCGCCACGCATGCCCACAGCACCCGGAGCGACCAAAGCCGTCGGAATGGTACCCGACGATCAGAAGTGGGAACCGAAGTCCAAAGGCCTCGCCACCCCGCGCAAGAAGAAACCAAAAGAGTTGGCGGTGATCACCGAGTGCTGCACCGGCTGTGCGGGCTCTCCTGCCTGCGTTGAATATTGCCCGGTCGAAGACTGCATGTTCTGGGTGCCCGACGAAGATAATCCGCCCTTCGGCCGCATCGCGGTTGATCCCATTCTCTGCATCGGCTGCAAGAAGTGTCTAAGCAAGGGGCCTGATGGCTGCTTCCTCGATGGATGCCCTTGGGATGCGATCGCCATGGTCGACACCGTTGAGGTAGAAAAAGAAGTCGGCCCGATGGCGATCTAGCTAAAATCGCTCTTCGGTTTCAGTTATCATCTCTCAGTGGGACTCAGTCTTGAGCTGCAAGAGATCCCACTTATTTCCGTAGAGATCTTCGAAGACTGCAACTGTCCCGTACGGCTCCTCACGCGGTTCTTCGAGGAATTTCACGCCTCGCTCACTCATGGCCCGATGATCCCGCCGGAAGTTGTCGGTGTGAAGAAACATGAACACCCGCCCGCCGGTCTGATTTCCGATGCGGCCGGCCTCCTCAAGATTTGAAGCTCTTGCGAGGAGTACGTTCGTCCCCCGAGAGCCCGGAGGCGCCACAAGCACCCATCGTTTGGCTTCTCCCATGCGGTCCTGCGAGGGCGAATCTTCGACCAGGTCGAAGCCAAGCATCTTCGTGAAGAAAGTGATGGCCTCGTCGTAGTCGCGAACAACAAGGGCGACGTATCCCAAGCTCTGAGTCATGTTTGTTTTGCAATACGATTCGAGAATTCGAGAATCAGTTGGTTCCGGTTCGCGCGCGGATGGCCTTTTCCGTTTCGACGGCCTGTTGTCTCACGTCATTCGAGACGTCTGGGACATCGCGCTCATACGGGCGAATCGCCCCAAGATCATCGATCTGACCGACCAGATACAGCGCACGCAGCGCTTCCCACACTTGTTCGGTTGCGGGGTCGACGACGGCGATCTCTGCCCCGCTTCCGATGGTTGCGCCGGTTGTCGAAACGGACCGAATTCGTCCAGGAATTGGAGAGCGCACGTCGACCGTCTGCGAACTGCCGTCCAACGCGAGCTTGGCGAGCAATCCTCCCTGATGTATAGCCGTTCCGGGGCGATCGGCATCAACGATTCGCCCGCTGCCAGGCGCATTAATATGTGCCGGCTCAAGCAGAGCCGCGATCTGCGGGCGACCGGTTGCGTCTCCGAACCGCACGAGGGAAAGGGCTGCATTGCCCCGCACCATCGGCGACGGGTCCTGCAGCATTTTCAGCAGGGTCTCGTGAAATCCAGGACCGGATGTGTCCTGTCCCATGACCCAAGCGTCGGTGTTGCGCACTTCCTCGACCGGATTGACCGCCAGCCGCACCAGGTCGGGATACCACTGCTTGGCTCCGGCATCGCTATGCGTCATGCGATCGCCAAGTTGCACTAGAGCGTGCTGAATATGTCGCGGCTTCTTGTCGTCATGCAGATATTCAGTCAGCTGCTGGTCGGAAAGATGCCGCCCGAACCACGTATTCCACCAGAAAAGAAACGGCATCAATACAATCAGCCAGCCAGTCGCAAAGAAGAGGATCTTCTGCGCGCGCGACATGCCGCGCTTAGGGCGGGGTTCCAGCACGGCACTACCTTCAGGGCCAACGGGATCTTCGACTTTTGATGAAGGCGTTTCTGGTTCGGCAGGCATGGAATCCCGGATCGGACTATAGCAGAAGCGAGTTTATTCTACGTCGGCGTCGAGCACCCGCTCTTGCTCCAAATAGTGCGACATCGCATATTGCGCCAAAAGCGGCGTCTGAAGCCGGATTTCAGCACCGATCCATTCACCCTTCGCATGCGGTGCGTTCGGAGGATGGTTGCAACGACCGCCGCTCCCAAATTGAGGACCAAAGTCGGCGCTCTGAATTTGATCAAACTGCTTGATCTCGCGCCATGCAGCGTCCCCGATAGTTCCAGAAACGTCGATCTTGAGTTTCAAGACAGACATAAAGATCCATTCACCACCGAGCCATAGAGACGCGGAGAAAGAAATAAGCCAAAACCTAAGCTACGAGCAACGATTGATCGTGCTCTTCTCAGTGCCTCCGTCGTGAATGCTTAGCTATGCGGAAACCACCGGTAGAGCATGAAATACACGAGCACCCCTGTCACGGAGACGTACATCCAAAGCGGCCACGTCCATCGTGCGATGGCCCGATGCTTGTCGTAACGCTCCTGCAACCCGCGGGTCAAAGTAATAAGTACCATGGGCACGATCACAATTGCCAAGGTCACGTGCGGGATCAATACCACGAGATAAATCACATGCCACATGTGCGGCCCGAGAAAGCGGATGTCTCCGACGTGCGCATGAAAATACAAGTAGCAAGCCAGAAACAGAGCAGACGATACAACCGCCGCGATCATGCAGGCTCGGTGGGCAGCAACCTTGCCTCGCATAATCAAGCTGCGGCCCACGAACAACAGCACCGCGCTTGCTCCGTTTAAACTCGCAATCAGGGCAGGGAAGTAGGCGTATTGCTCAGGGATCAAGCAGCAGGCCTCGTCGTGCGGCGATTTGCCATCAGGAATGCAGCGCCGAACATCACCAACGAAAACAAAAGCAGAGTCGCCATCGCAGAGGGCAACGGGAACGTAGTTTCAGCGCCGGGATAAAGCAGTCCGCGCAGCGCCTCAACGCCATAGGTCAGCGGGTTCAGTCGCATGATGATCCGAATCCATCCAGACGCGCCAGCGAGAGGGAAGAGTGCGCCCGAAACCAGCCACAAGGGAATCAGAAAGAGGTTCACGATTCCATGGAAGGCTTGCGACGAATCCATTGGCCATGCGATCGCAAAGCCCAACGCAGTCAGTGAAAAAGAAACCAGGAAGACGACGACTGCCACCAAGAGCACTTGCAGCAGTTCAAGATGTACACCCGCAAACGGAGCAAATACCAGAAAAATCATCCCCTGAAATGCGGCCAGCGTCGTTCCGCCGAGGACTTTGCCGAGCACAATCGCAGTACGCGGGACAGGCGCTACCAGCACAGAGAGCAGAAATCCTTCTTTGCGGTCCTCGATTACCGACATCATCGTGAAAATTGAGGTGAAGAGCACGATCATGATCAGCGCGCCCGGATAGAAGTAATCCAGATAGTGCTGCTGCCCCGGTCCGCCTCCGGATCGAAACGATGTTCCGAAGCCAGACCCGATTACCAACCAGAACACCAACGGTGAGGCCAGGACGCCCACGACCCGCGTAGGCTGGCGGTAAAAGCGAACAATCTCGCGCCACCAGAGTGTGAATGCCGGTAAGGCTAATCCAACCGATGCCGAATGAGTGGGACGCGCCAGGGTTGCCGCTTGAGTTGCCATCGTTAACTCGCCTTCGTGGCTGGGGTCTTTGCGGCTGGAACCTGCTTCTTGCCGAGCAGTCCGCCGTCACGCATCTCCCAATAGGCATTCAGAAGAAGGCACGCCGATAGCGTCAGCAGGATCAAGGTCATGAAAAGGCCGTCCATGGTCACCGAAAATGGGGACAAAGTGATCATGTCGCTCAAGAATATCCAGACCACTCCCGCCAAAGGAACCAGTCCCAAAACTAGAGAAAGCACCAGAATCATTGGACGCAAGCTACCTCCTCTTCTTTTTCTTGGCTTCCGCCGGATTCAAAACCGCTTCGTTGCTCTCACTCCAAAACTTATGCCCGGTGCGATGGATGAACACATCCTCGAGGGCAGGCTTGCTCACAGAGATAGCCTGAATCTCTCCAGGAAACGCCTCGACAACATCGGGAACAAAGCGGTGACCCGCTTCTTGCTCGATTCGTACTTGGTTGCCGAGAACCGTTGTCGAGACGTGGAATCTAGCACGAATGTGTTCAGCCAACACTCCAGCGTCTCTCGCGGCATCCAGCAGGATCACGTCGCCGCCGATCTCGCTCTTCAACTCTGCCGGGGTTCCGAGAGCTACCAGATTCCCTTCGTTCATGATGGCCAGCCGATCGCACCTCTCGGCTTCCTCCATCAAGTGCGTGGTGACCAGAACCGAAACATTTTCTTCGTCGCGCAGGATTTGCAGATACTGCCAGAGATCCCGCCGTGCGCCAGGATCCAGTCCCGTCGTCGGCTCATCCAGAAGCAACACTCCAGGGTGATGCAGCAATCCCTTTGCTAGTTCGATGCGTCGTTGCATGCCGCCGGAGAAGGTCTCGACCCGCTCCTTCGCTCGATCCGAGAGTCCGACACGCGCGAGGATCTCTGCCACTCGCCTTTTCAGCGCAGATCCGCGCAAACCGTACAAATGGCCCTGGTGCCACAAATTCTCATAGGCTGTCAGCTTTGGATCAACGCTCTGCGCTTGAAAGACGACCCCGATCTGGCGTCGCAAGCTCGCCGGGTCCTGTGCTGCATCGCAGCCTAGAATGATCGCCCGTCCGGCAGTCGGAATCATCAGCGTCGAAAGAATCCTGAAAAGCGTGGTCTTGCCGCTGCCGTTCGGTCCGAGCAACCCAAACAGTTCCGCTGGACGCACGTCAAACGAGACTCCGTTGAGCGCTGTCCGGTTTTCGTAACGGTGAACCAGGTTTTGTACGGAAATGACGGGCGCGACGGAGGGTTCTACCTCCGGGCCGGCATCAGCGAGCGAAGCGACTTTCGAAACCAAAGCGAGTCCCCAGGAACTGTATCCAGTTTACGACACTTCGCGGAAACTTAGAGATGATCCGTTGAACGCCAGAAGCGCTCGAGTAGCTGTTCGGAACATCAGGCAGCCGAGGGATCCCGCTGGGCCTGCGGCAAACGCTCTTCGAACGCCACCGGGACATGTCTCCAGACCTGAATCGCGAGGATTACCGTTGTCGCCAGCAACAGCGCTCCCACGGCCACGTGCGCTACGGTCGAAACAACCATCGGCAGCTCGGGCTGTACCGCATCGCGCCCCCAGGCCACGCGCGTGAGGAACGCCGTAAACCCTAGGCATAGCTGGGTAATCAGCAAGGAAAGCATGATGATCGCTGGCCTACGGACCCCCTCTACGTTCGAGTAGAGCGTGAGTGCCCGGACCGCGGTCCATGCCAGAACGAACGAAACCACAACCGCATTCAAAACGTGCGGCCACCAGCTTAATCCGTGGTGGCGGAACATCGCCCCCAACGTCAATTGGACATAAAGGACGAAAATCGAAAGCAAGGTCAGGGTAAACAAACTTGGACGGCGCTGATCGAACTCGACTCTAGGTTGCTCTTCAACCCATCGTTTGCCGGTGAACATTGCCACGGCCACCGCCAAGCAGAAAAACGTCTGCGCCAATGCTGCGTGAGCCGAAGAAACGGCCGGCGGCAGGTAGTAGAGAACCGTAATCCCGCCCAGGATCCCTTGCGCGATGACCGTCCCGACGGCGGCGAAGCCTAATATCCGCATCCAGCGCCGCTTCTCTGAGCGCCACAGCCAGACAGCCAGGATGATCGTCAGCAATCCAGCCCCCTGGGCGATCATGCGATGGGTGTGCTCAAATTTCACGCCGCCAACGAGTTTAGGGATCTTATACAGAGAACCAAACGAAGTTGGCCAGTCCGGGACTGACAGTCCGGCGTCATTACTGGTCACGAGAGCGCCTGCAATGATGAGGAGAAAGATCCAGCAGGCAAGAACGACAGAAAACCGATGGAGTCCGCGATTGTACGATGTCGCGACGGAGTTCAGAGTAGGGCCTCTTCGCTGAGGAAGGCTTGCAGAGAGATGAAACCCCTGCTTCCGAACAGAGCAGGCCACGTTTGTGAGACCTGCTCCATCCGAAGCTACATTCTATCAAAGCAAATTCCAACTAACCAACGCTACTCGCCCGCAGCTTTGAAGCTCTGGTCGACAGTTTTGCTCTCTTTCGGAGCGACCGTCACCTTTTGGTCTTGCTCACCTAGCTTTTCGTGGACGAAAGCGATCGTGTAGTCACCTGGCGGCAGCCCCTTGATTTCGTACTTTCCGTCTTTCGCCGTGACAGCAAAGAACGGGCTCTTCACCACGTTGACGTACATCTTCATCCACGGGTGCTGGTTGCACTTCACCGGCAGCATGACCTCTTCGCGAGCAAAGGTCTTCTCGATATCCGGAGAAGATGGTGGCTGCGATTCATTCCATTCGCGATTGTCCTTCGGCGTGGGGTGAATGTTGTGCGTCGTCGGATCGACGTTCTTGATATCGACTGTCTGCCCTGTCATGACTCCCAACACGTGCGGATGGTATTGGCAGCCTTTCTGCTCGAGCACGACCGGATCCTTCGGCGTGTCGAACGTGCGACTGCCCAGGCCGTCCTTTACATAGACGAATACGTTCGCCAGATCGCCGCCCGACACGACCAGAGTCTCGGCTTCATTCGTACCCTTGCAGCCCGGATCCTGGCTCATATCAATCTTCGAAGGCTTCGGCGCAGTTCCATCAAACTTTACAGTGCCGCTGATAGTCGCAACCGTCGCGGGATCGATCGGAGTCGCGGGTTGCGCGGGAGCTGCCGACTCCGTGGGTGCATTGCTTGATTGCTCCGTATTTTCTTTCTTGCTGCAGGCCGCTAATGTGAGAAGCGCGCACAGAGCCAGTGCGCCCACTGTCCATCTTTTGTTATTCATGATGTCGCCCTTTCTTGAGGTTGAAATCGTAGTGCCGGCTTTTTCGCCGGCTGTCGCGAGGGCACCCTCGCCCTCGCAGTCGATATCTACAAAAATGTATGCGTTCTTCACAAACCGGCTATTTTACCGCGAACCGCCGCTAGCGGTAGGATGCGATTCTATCGCCGCCTGTTTGCGATCAGTTGAGGGCCTCTGAATCGCAGCTTTGGCGCGCGGCATGGAGGCAGCAACCCGCTTCTGCTCTTCCGCTGTCAATTGGAAGATGTAATCCGTAAGCAGCTTGCGATGATCCCCCTCGTATCCATTGAACGTTGGTGGCGTCGGGCCGGAGAAGACCCACTGGCTGTTCTGTTGCTTGAACAAACCCGAGGGCATCGAAGTTCCCGGACTCACCGCCTGCGGATCGGTGATCCAGCGTTCGACCCAATCCGGCTTGAGCCGTTCTTTCGCCAGCAGGAAGTTCGGTGCCGTCGCGATCTTGTCATGCGCCGGATCGCCAGTCGCGTGGCACTTCAAGCAAGGCGCAGCCGTACTGGAGAAGAGGCTTCGCGCCATGTCGGTTTCCTTCGTGGTCAGTACCGGAACCTCCTCTGGAATGTACGGCAACGGTTGCTGCGATAGTGCTTCAAAGAAGCGCACCAGCTTGCGCAGTTCGTTATCCGAGAACGAGAATGTTGGCATTCGGACTTTCAAATAAGGCCGCACTCCGTTTCGATTAGTGTCCGTGGTGCTGAGCGAAGGGTTGGAAAGAAACTTTCTCAACCATTCCGGATCGACGCGAGCGCCCTCTGTCAGCAGCTTCGGAGGCAACTGTTCCTGCACATCCTGATATTGCTTCATGCCCATCAGGATTGTTTGCTGTCCCGGTATGAACTGGTGGCAGCCCATGCAGTTGTATTTCTTGACGACCCACCAGCCTTCCTGAATATCGTGCCGCGCATCTCCGGGCTTGTATTGATAACTCGCGGGCAGGGAAGTCTCCTGGCTGCCCATCAGGAAGGTCGTCAGATCGAGCACCTGATCCTTGGTGAGGTGCAGGTTCGGCATGCGCAGAGCTTCCGTCTCACTCTTTACCTTGCCCTGATCATAAATATTCGGCTCGGCGAGTTTATGTTCGAAGAATCCCTTGTGGTCGTACCATGGTTCCGTGGCGGGACCGTCGGGTAGGCGGGCGAGATCCTCTTTATCCTTGATCGGTTCGGCATCTTTTCCGCCACGCTGCGAGACTTCGGTGAAGAGCGCGAAGTCAAGACGCTCGATCGGCTTGCTGCCTTCAAACGTCAGCTCGGTGCCGATCCGGCCTTCATCTTCGAAGCCCGAAATCTCGTGGCATCCGGCGCATCCAAAATGGCGAACCCATTTCTCGCCTTCCGCCTTCAGCGACGGATCCTCCATGAACGCGGCATCTGCGTAAGCCGAAGGTTCCTGCTTCTTCTGCGTGATCAAATAGCTTGCGATGTCCTCCGCGTCTTCGGGACTAAGCCGCAGGCTTGGCATCACCGTCATGTTTTGCACTTGCAGTTCGTGGCCGTCATTCGGACACTTGCTGTGCTCAAGATCGAACTGGTAGGGAATCCCCTTCTTGGCGTAATCCTCCGGGCCGATGTCTTTCTTTTCGTATGGACAGTAGGGTCGGGTCCGCTCGCGTGCGTTGTGGATCCAGCGCACAAGGTAGTCGTAGTTGGCTTTTTCTCCAACGCGAGTCAGGTTCGCCGCGAAGGTTCCACCCTGTAGCTGGTCGCCTTCGCCGATGGAGTGGCAGGCGAGGCAGCCGCGAGTTTCGAAAAGTTCTTTTCCATGAGCGGCGTTGCCCGGCTTGTGCTTCGGAAGCGTGTCAGTAAATGCAGATTGCCAGATGTAGGCCGAAATCGCTTGAATCTGATGGTCATTCAGCCGGAAGTTCGGCATTTTCGTCGTGGGACGGAAATCGGACGGTTTCTTCAGCCAGACGGGAATCCAGTTTCGATTCAGCTTGAGCCGCACGTCTTTTAGATTCGGCCCAATCTTTTTCATGTCCTGCATCAGGCTGTGCGACTGAAAATCGAGCTGCTGCAGGCGGCCATCGAGCTTGCTATTGGCGACTCGCAAATCGACTGCCTGCCCGTTGAGTTTGTTGGCTTCATCATTCGACTCAGCCGCATCGGCCTGCTTCATCAGATACGCATTCTGCTTCAAATTGTCTTTTTTCTGCGTTTCAATCTGCTTGATCTGTTGGCCGATGGAATTCAGGTCCTCGGGTTCTTTGTCGTACCCCTCATAACGATGGCAGCCGTTGCAGCCGCGCTGGCGGAAGAGGTCTTTGCCCGCATTGATCGTCTGGAATTGCACGTCATTGCTGGCCAACACCATGTCGCCCGAATGGCACGTCTGGCATCCCGCCTGCGAATTTTCCTTCGGGTAAAGCGGCCACAGCCAATGCTCGTAGTTTCCGTGCGCCTTCTCGACGCTGGTCGTGGCGCGTCCGTTGCCTTGATGGCAAGGAGAGCAGCCAAATTTTTCCGGATCGTGAATCTGCAGCAATTCTGGCGCTGGATGGCTGGAAAACGCTTTCGCATATTCATCCGGCTTCTTCTCGCCTTTGGCCATCATCGAGACCGTTGTGATCCTGAGCGGCTCACGCGTGTTCATGTGGCACGATTCACAGCGGTCAACGATATTCGCATCGGCCACATTGATCTGAACAATCGCCGGATCCCACTCGGTGGCACGCTTCTTCAGCCCATCGATCTGCTGCGGTGTCAGGTCCACGAGATGATCCGCGATATATCCATCTATCTTTGCGCGGGCCTCTGTGACTGGCTTCCTCACGTCGCCGAGTTCGAGAGTCAACTTCGTCCTCTCGTCGCGGATTTCGTTGTACTTTTCCTCCAATTTCTGGAATGTGAACTGCTGCTTGCTGCCGTCAGGAAACTGCACGGTTGCTTCTTCGGCTTTGTACGCGTCGATGTCTTTTTGCTTGCTAGCTTTTGCTGAAGCGCTTGTGCTGGTTTCAAGCTCGTAGGTCAGTGCATTGACGTAAGCGCGCCGATCGGTAAAGACGCTTTGCACGGCGAGCAGGCGGGCGGTCGCATCATCCAGTTTGCTGCGAACCTCTGCGGCTTTGTCCTTCGTGCTCTGATCCGCATTCTGATACGCCTGTTTCAGGGCGATGTAGTCCGGGCTCTGCTCGACGTCTTTTTCCGATTGCGCGGACTTCGACCGCGCTGTATTGAGGAACGCCGAATAGCGATCCTTCCATTGATCCTGGAACGCTTTCCACGGCCGCTGTCCCCAGGCCTCGTCCCACAAGGCCCAGAACAGCGTGGCAATCAGTAGGATCGTCGCAATCACATAATGAGCGGCGTACGATTTGCTGGTGATCGGATCTTGCTCGGGGACGGGTTTATCAGGCACCACTTCCTCCGAAAAACTTGTCGTTGGACGTCAGTCGTTGGTCTTTGTCGAGAATGTGAGACAGCTTTTAATCGTGGCGAACGACTAACAACCAACGACTATCGACGGTTTTCATATGTTGAACCACGGCGTAATCCACACATACTTGATATGCCACAACAGGCGCAGCGCCATCTTCAATGGCAGCGCGACCATGGTGAGCAACAGAAACTGCATGAGCGAGAACTGCAACAAGCTCATCCTTTGAAAGTCTTTACCCATCCGTCTGCGGAATAACGAATACACCAGGCCGCCGCCTAAAACGTAAAAACCGCCGACGACGATTGCTCCGAACACAGCCTTGCCCAGATTCGAGGTGATCCCGAAAATGTCGGGCAAATCGCGGTTGACCTCATAGATCAAACGGTTGTGATCCCACGTTTGCCCCGGCCAGAACCATTGCCAGCCGGGTCCCCGAATGAAAGTCCCGATAATGATCATCGCGACCCACAGAATGATGAAGCCGAACAAAAAAGTAGAAATCGAAAACTTTCGCTGCTTCCACGTGTAATAGCCGCTGCCCAACGGATTCGTATCGATGTAGGGAATCACCATCAACCCGATGATGATCATCGTCGGCATCACCACGCCCGCGATCCACGGATCGAAATAAACGAGCATCTCCTGCAGCCCAAGGAAATACCACGGAGCCTTTGCAGGATTCATCGTGAGATTCGGATTGGCTGGTTCCTCTAGCGGGGCGTTCAGCGTGATTGACCAAATCATCAAAATAATGGTGATGATGATCGCTGCGAGGAATTCAATGCGCAGCAGGAATGGCCAAACGTGGACTTCCTTGGCCCAGCCAGGTTTGAACGGCCAGGTCTTGCGATGGTGCGTCTTGGCCATCGCCGGATCGCCTTCGAGTTGGGCGATCAACTGGTCATTGGCATGCGCCTGCTTCCACGCCAGGTAGATGTAGAAGCACAGCAGCGGAATCAGGCCCACGATTGGGACGTTATCCGGCGCCGAACATATCTCCCAAAGTTGTCGCCAATCCATAAGGTCTCTCGCGTCAAACCTCAACCCAACTTGTCATTCCGAGCAAAGCGGGGAGTCTGCTTTTCCCCGCTAACGAAGCGAACTGCTTGCCTAGTCGAACACCGAGAGCTAGAAGCTAGAAGCTAGAAGCTAGAAGCTGTCTTACTCTCCCGCCGCCTTCGGGCCTCTCCGCGGCTTATCCGCTTCGGCTTCCAGCATCACCGGAGCCGGCCCGGAAATTCCGCCATCTTTTCGCACGCGCCAGAAGTGCACAATCATCAGCACCGACGCCACAATCGGAATTCCAATGCAGTGCCAGATGTAAGAACGCAGCAGGGCGTTGGCATCCACGATCGATCCGCCGAGTAAGCCGAATCGCACGTCGTTGTATGGAGTCATGCCGAGCATCGATCCGAACGGCCCTTCGTGCCCGAGCAGCGGAGTTGCACGCGCCATGTTGGTGCCCACCGTGACGGCCCAGAAACCAAGTTGGTCGTCCGGCAGTAGATATCCCGTGAATGAAAGCAGCAAAGTGAATACGAGCAGCAGCACGCCGATATTCCAGTTGAACTCTCGCGGCTTCTTGTACGACCCCGTCAGAAACACGCGGAACATATGCAGCCACACGCCAATCACCATCAGGTGAGCTGCCCAACGGTGCATGTTCCGTAGGATTTTTCCGAAAGGCACATCGTGCTCGAGGTAGAGCACATCGCGAAACGCCTGCACCTTGGTCGGATGGTAATAAAACATCAGCAGCACGCCGGTATAGGTCAGGATGATGAAGAGATAAAACGTGATCCCGCCCATGCCCCACGTATAGCTGTAGCGAACGGCATCCCGATTGATCTTCGCTGGATGCAGATGCAGAAAGACGTTGGAAAGCACGCCCAACGCCCGGTTCCGTGGCGTGTCGTCGTGTTTGTGCCGGAAGATCGACGTGTAAACCTGCGTCTTCGTCGGATCCTTCAAACCCTCGATCTGTTCTTTTGCCTTCGTTGGAATGTCGGTCTTGAGCGCCTGAATATCGTCTTTGACGCCGGTCGTCACCTTCTCCAGCAGCCCGACCTTCCCGTTCTTCCCATTCCCACCGTTCGGATTGTTTTCGTCAGCCATAGATGAGTTCCGTTCTTTGTAGCGTCTACACTCCCGTCAAGAATGCTCCAGGATCGTTAAAGTGCGTCGGCTGTCCCTTCGGCCATGAATAAAGCTTCGAAGTGTCCACAATGATCTGTCCGTCAGGCGCCAGTTCGATCTTTGCTCGATCCATCGGGCGCGGCGCTGGACCCTCGAAGTTAATCCCTTCGCTGTCATAGCCGCTGCCATGGCAAGGACACTTGAATTTGTTTTCGCTGGGTTTCCAGTCAGGCGTGCATCCCAGATGCGTGCACCGTGCATAAATCACAAACAAGCGGTCTGGAGTCCGGTCCACCCAAATGCGGTATTTCTGCTGAAACTTGGTATCTACCCCGAGTGCAAATTCAGAGGGGTAGCCGATTTTGAAAACGGAGTTGGGTTCGAAAAGAGTGCGGGGAAGAAAGAAACGGAAGAATGCCAGGAACCACGCCATCAAAAAGCCGGTGACCATCGTCCAGACGAACCTGCGGCGATGGCGGTCGATCTCAGTCGAGGGGGCAGTCCCGGCGACACCGCCAGCTGCGGCTGCTTTCGAGGTTCCCACCGCCGGCGTCCCCACATACTTCGTGGCGTCGACTGTGGGACTGGCCGGCTTCTTGGCCGGTTCCGGATTCGGACCGACATTGCCGGTCTCCAACTCCGCCATGACTCCCCTCCTCTACTTTTAACTTCTTGGCCCTAATCGAGTCCGGCGGCCGCCGCGTACTGCGGCTCCGCCAACTTCCTCCCTAGACCGCGAATCGGAATCAATGAAGAAACTTCTTGTTCTAAAGCGTCTTGAACGATTTGTGCCAGCGCCTGGACGAACTTCGCAGAATCATTCAGCCCGGCGCTCATTTCGAATTGCGTAATGCCCAGCTTATACGCTTCGTGGCGAGCCTCGTGGTCGATCTCGCCCAGCGTCTCCACATGATCGGAAACGAATGCGACCGGGACCACACACATTTCCCGCACTTGCTCAGCTGAAAGCTGTCTTAGAGTTTGATGCAGGGAAGGTTGCAACCAGCGGCTTGCTCCTACCTTGCTCTGATAACAGAGACGGTGAGAATTGCCCCATCCGCCACGCTCCACCAGCAGTCGGACCGTTTCTTCGATCTGCCGCTGGTACGGATCGCCTTTTTCAACGATCGACATTGGAATACTGTGTGCGCTGAATACAATTTCCGGCCGTGCGGGGTTGGGAAAACGTGAGAGCGCTTGATTTACCCTTTCTACCAGGGCGTCCAAATACATCGTATTACGATAGAAACTCTGCGTGCAATATACGAGCAGGTCGTCTTTAAACAAGCGTCGCCATTCGTTCAAGCTCGACCCCGTCGTTGTCGACGAATATTGCGGATAGAGCGGAAGCAGCACGACTTCGTCGCACTTCGCAGCTTTTAGTTTCGCGATAGCTTCTGATGTGAATGGATGCCAGTACCGCATGGCCACGAAACACCGCGCGTCTATTCCTTGATTTCGCAGTTCAGTCTCAAGGGCGCTCGCCTGGCGCTCCGTGTTCGGCAAGATCGGGGATCTTCCCCCAATGGTCGCGTAGTGATGTTGCACTTTGCGTGCGCGAGTGGTTGAGATCAGTTTGGCCAGCGGTTTTCGCCCGAGGCGGGCGAAAGGGAAGTCAATGATATCGGGGTCGCAAAACAGGTTATACAAAAACGGTTCGATTGCTTCCAGCTTGTCGGGTCCACCGAGCTGAAAGAGAACTATCCCCACACGCCGTGTTGTGCGCGTCATTCCCCAGAAATCCCCAGAACGGAAGGCACTTTACTCCGAACGGAGTGGGCGAGTCAATGGCCGAATTGCAAAAGTTGGGACGGATAGAGCGGGTCACTCGCACCGCCGTTGCAAAATGCAGTCCTTGCAAGGCAATCTGGTAAGCGTGCCCGAGCTGCCCGACATCACGGCCTATCTGAATGCATTGGATTCACGCATCGTAGGTAAGGCAATGCAGAAGGTTCGCTTGGCGAGTCCCTTCTTGTTGCGTACAGTGCAGCCTCCAGTCACGAGCGCAGAAGGACGTGTCGTAGAAAAGCTAAGCCGGATCGGGAAGCGCATTGCCATTGGTCTCGAGGGCGACATTTGGCTCGTGCTTCATCTCATGATCGCCGGTCGCCTTCACTGGCGGCCTCCGGAGGCGAAGCTGGGTGGACGTCAGAATCTTGCCGCCTTCGATTTCTCCGACGGCACCCTGGTACTGACAGAGGCTGGCAGCAAACATCGTGCAGCTTTGCACGTAATCAGTGGAGAGCAGAATCTAGCTTCCCTCGACGCAGGAGGAATTGACGTCTTCACGGCCGATCTCGTCGCATTTCGGGCGGCATTAACCGTCGAGAACCACACTCTGAAGAGAGCGCTGACCGACCCGCGAATGCTCAGCGGGATCGGAAACGCGTATTCCGACGAGATTCTGCACGCGGCACAACTCTCACCTATCGCCCAAACGAACAAGCTGACCCCGGACGAATGGAAGAGACTGTTCGGTGCCACTAGGCAAACCCTGAAACTTTGGATCGACCGCCTCGTAGCTGAAGCGAAGCAGGCATTTCCAGAGAAGGTGACTGCCTTCCGCAAAGACATGGCAGCTCACGGACGCTACGGTGAACCCTGTCCACGATGCGGCGATAAGATATTACGCATTCGCTATGCCGACAAAGAAACCAACTACTGCGCCCGTTGCCAAACGGGCGGCAAAGTTCTGGCCGATCGAAGTCTCTCTCGCCTCCTCGGTTCCGACTGGCCGCGAACCCTGGAGGAGTTGGAAGCCCTCAAGCGAAGATGAAGGCGCGGCTGCGAACTTGGTAGGCACACCCAGGGGCGTCCGGGAACAAGAACTGATAGATTCGTTTCAGCAACCTTGCTAACGTTCCCGTACTCTTAAGGCATCCCCTCTCGCGAGCGTCGAAAAATGAAGGAACATCCGCACATTTCGCCGCCCGAAGATCTTCTCAAATTCGAATTCGCCTCCGCGCGCGACCGCGCAACGTGGGTCTACGGGATGCTCCGCGGAATTATGGATGTTCCCATCTCTCTCCGGACGGAGAGGCTGTCGCAATTGACGGCCCGTATTGACGCGCATCCTCACCGCGAGGAAATCCGGGCCGCATTCCGCGATTTCTGGTCACACCATTCGTACGTTCGAGTCATCTCGGAAGCAGGACTGCCCGATGAGACGTTCCTACTCCGCGAACTCTTTGCCCGTGCGGCCAAGCGTCTCCTGCCCGAAGACG
This sequence comes from uncultured Acidobacteriota bacterium, assembly GCA_963787685.1. Taxonomy (GTDB): domain Bacteria; phylum Acidobacteriota; class Terriglobia; order Terriglobales; family Acidobacteriaceae; genus Sulfotelmatobacter. The sequence goes on along the minus strand of CAWBED010000003.1, from coordinate 717,165 downwards.
AAGTTCGCGGCGATCTTTATGTCCTTTTGAATTCCTTGGATCTCAAAGAGAGGGATGCCGGTTGGTTGTCCTCTCTGCCCGACGAACTCGTGCGCTGGTGGTCCGATATCTTTCACCTTTCCACGCCCTCATTGCTGGCATCCTGCAAGATTCTCGCACTGCGTGCCGCCAACATCGCGCTTTCCCGCGACATGTTGATCCTCGCCAGCGACGATGATGTAACTAAGTCGCCTTTTTTTCATCTGCCAGCACTGGTCGAATCGGTCGTCTTGCATCCCGAAGAGTTCGCGCGCTGGGAGCAGCAGAGAGACGCGTGCGTCGCTCAAGTACGCGAATTCAATCAGCGTGTCGAGAAAGAAGGAACTTCAGCGGGCCTGATTTTCCGTCTTCGACTGCTGCGCTCTTTTCTTTGGAGGATTGACCAGGTTCTTGCCATTCGCCGCTCCGGAGCCGACGGACGCAAATTTGCAGTCACTCTGATTTATGGGTTCGCTTCCCAGCGTCGAATTTTGCGAGTGGTCAGCACTACTTTCCGGCGCTTGGCCCGGAGTCTGGTTGAAAAAACGGGAAGAGTCGGCGTGCACTATATCGCGCAAAACGCGCGTCACTGGCGGGCGATGGGCGCAGGCGCGATCATGGCCGGCGTTATTACTTGCTTCACCGCCCTCGTGAAGTACAGCATCTCCGCCAAGATTCAGGCTCCGTTACTCGTTGCGGTGGGGCACTCCGCTGAACTATGCCGTAAGCTTTCTTCTGATGCAGGCGGGCAGCTTCCTGCTGGCTTCGAAAATGCCTGCGGCAACAGCGGCTACCCTTGTCGATGCGATGGAGGATCCCGCCAAGGATCATATGGCAAGCTTGCGAGCCATCTCGCAAACTCAATCGATTGTCACCATCGCCAACCTGCTTGGAGCGATTCCGGCATCCATGGCGGTCGATCGACTCTGGCACGCTCTCTTTCATCACCCGTTTCTCACTCAGGCAGAAGCCGAGCACGGCGTTCACATGCTGATTCCGCACCAGTCGGGAACCATCGCGTTCGCGATAGTGACCGGCGTCTTGCTCTGGATTTCATCCCTGGCAACAGGCTGGACGGCCAACTACATCGCCGTCAGCAAAATGGACCATGCCATCGCCAACAGCTTGCGGGTTCGCGAACGCTTGGGGCTGAAGCGCGCAGCCCATCTTGCGGAATGGGTGAAGCACAAGGCCCCAGGCTCGGTTGGATACATTGTGCTGGGTTTCCTGCTCGGAACAGTTCCCATCCTGGTTGCGCTCTTCGGAATTCCGCTGGAAGTGCGCCACGTGACGTTGTCGGCGGCAAGCCTCGGTTACGCTCTCGATGGGCTCTGGTTCTATGGAGGGCTGAACCGTCACGACGTTATTCTGTCGCTGCTTGGAGTTCTGCTAGTGGGCTTTCTGAATATCTCAACGTCGTTCACGCTGAGTTTCTTACTCGCCGTTCGCGCGAGAGACGTAGGGAAAGAAAAAGCGCGTTATTTCCTGAAGGAAGTTGGCAGGGAACTCCTGACAAGTCCCGGATCTTTTCTTTTGCCACCGCGAACTCCGTCAGAATCTCAACCCTAACGCGCTTCGACGGCGCGTCCGGCTTTCGCGTTTTCCATTTCCTCGATAACCGAATCCGCGAACTCCGAGGTGCCCGATTTACCGCCAATGTCGCGAGTGAGCTTCTCCGGGTGGCGGTAGACGCGTTCCAGAGCATTGCGGATTAGCATGGATGCGTCCTGCTCACCTAGATGCCGAACCATGAGCAGAGCCGACCGCAGCAGCGCAGTCGGATTCGCTATGTCCTTTCCAGCGATATCCGGGGCCGACCCGTGGACCGCTTCAAAGATTGCGCAATCTTCGCCCAGGTTGGCGCTCGGCACAAATCCAAGCCCGCCCACAAACGCCGCGCACAAATCGGAAAGGATATCGCCGTACAGATTTTCCATGACCAGCATGTCGTACTGGTACGGATTCATCACCAGTTGCATGCAGGTGTTGTCGACGATGTGTTCGCCATAAGTGATTTCTGGATAGTCCTTCGCCACATTCCGCGCGCATCGCAAGAAGAGCCCGTCGGACAGCTTCATGATGTTTGCTTTGTGGATGGCGTGAATCTTCTTCCGCTGGTTCTTGCGTGCGTATTCGAAGGCAAACTTCGCAATGCGCGTCGAAGCTTTTTCCGTGATGATTTTCAAGCTTTCGACTACTCCCGGTACAACTTCGTGCTCAAGTCCCGAATAAAGACTTTCGGTGTTTTCGCGGACGATAATCAGGTCGACGTCGGGATAACGCGTCGGAATGTGCGGCAGATTTCGAATCGGGCGGAAGTTCGCGTAAAGCTCGAACTTCTTGCGCAGCGCAACATTGATACTGGGGAAACCGCCGCCCACCGGAGTGGTAACCGGCCCCTTCAATCCAACATGGGTCCGCTCCAGCGATTCCGTCAATTCTTTCGGGATATACTGCCCCGATTTCTCGTAAGCTTCTGCCCCAACCGCGAACGTCTCCCATTCAAATTTGACCCCGGTAGCTTCCAGGATGCGCACGGTCGCTTTTGTCACTTCAGGGCCGATGCCGTCGCCCGGAATCAGGGTCACTTTATGAGTCATAAAAACTTCATCCTCTGCATGGCGAAAGTAGTAAGTGGCTGGTAATCAGAAACGTCAGCGACTGCGCGCCATCACGGTCCAGTCTTAACTTTGACCAGATCCTTTAATTCATTCATGAACTCTTTGACGTCTTTGAAATCGAGATACACCGAGGCAAATCGCACATAAGCGACTTTGTCATACCGTCGCAATCGGTTCATGATCAGTTCGCCCAGTTCGCTCGTTTTGCGCTCGCGTTCCGCCGAATCGATGACGAACGACTCCGCCTCGTTCACGATCTGTTCCAATTTGCTGATGGGCACGGGACGCTTCTCACATGCCCGTAGCAGGCCGTTGAGCACCTTCTGGCGGTCGAATTTCTCCCGCCGGCCATCCTTCTTCACGACCATGTAGGGGATTTCGTCGATCCGTTCGTACGTGGTGAATCGCTTCTCGCACTTCAAACACTCGCGCCGGCGCCGGATCGAATCGGCTTCCTTGCTTTCGCGAGAGTCCACTACCTTGTCATTGGCGAATCCGCAAAAAGGACATTTCATGGCGCTTGGTCGTGCCCACAGCCAGTTTTCCTCCTGTCGTCATTCCGACGCGCGACGGCGAGCGAAGCGAAGGCCGATCAGGGAGGAATCTGCTGTTTTGACCGAACAGAAATTGTAACAGTTGCAAGGGGATGGAAGGGGCTCCCATCCCCAGACGTATAAGGATGATCTACTCCGTGACTACGGCCTTGACCAAGTTTCGCGGATGGTCCACGTCATATCCCTTATCCACTGCCACGTGATAGGCGAACAGTTGCAGCGGAATCACCTCGACGATGGGCAGCAACAACTCCGGAGCCGCCGGCACATAGAAAACATGATCGGCGATCTCGCCAACTTCCTTGTCGCCATCGGTCGCGACCGCAACCAGCGGGCCCTTGCGCGACCGCACTTCCTTCATGACCTCGAGCGTGCGCCGGTACCGTAGCACCGAATCCGGATCGTGATGATCGCAAGCCGCCAGAACCACCACAGGCAACTTGTCATCCACCAGCGCATTCGGGCCGTGCTTCAATTCTCCCGCAGGATATCCTTCTGCGTGAGCGTAGGAAATTTCCTTGAGCTTGAGCGCCCCTTCGCGCGCAATCGCGTAGTGTACGCCTCGGCCGAGATAGAGAAACTTCTCCGCCTTGAAATGCACCGCGCCATATTCTTCCGCCAGCGTGTCCCAGGTTGCGAGATTCTTTTCGATCGCCTCCGGCAGCTTCATCAGCCTTTGCAGGTACGAGCGTGTCACCTCCGAGGTCATTCTTCCCCGCCTGCGAGCGAAGAATAGAGCCATCAAATAGAGGATTGTGACCTGAGTTGTGAAACTCTTGGTTGCCGGGATCGATATTTCCGGCCCGGCTCCCGTGATCAAAGCCGCGCCCGCCTCGCGCACAATGGTCGTATCTGGCATGTTTGAGATCGCGATTGTCTTCACGCCACGCGTCAGAGCTTCGCGTTGTGCCGCGAGAGTGTCGGCGGTTTCACCAGACTGGGTAATCACCATGACGATCGGATCTACTGCGGCATGCGTCGAGCGATAGCAATATTCGCTCGCATACTCCACGTCGACGGCGACGCCCGACAGATCTTCGATCATGATCTCCCCAGCCAATCCCGCGTGGCGGCTGGATCCGCTGGCAGCAATGATCAGCTTCTCGAACGTCAGCAACGCGCTCTCGATCGGATCAAGTTCTCCCGGGAAAATAATGTCATTCTTCAGGTGCTTCTCGATGGTCTTCGCGATCGCCGTCGGCTGTTCGTAGATCTCCCGGCGCATGGCATGCGAATGGTTGTAGTTGGACGTAGCTTTCTTTTTTTCCTTAGGACTCATGATCACCAAAATTTGTGTATCTTTCTCTCAATCTCAATCTCTGGCAACGTCCTTAGCCCCTAAGCCTTCGCGCCCTCAAAGTGCGCCTCGATCTCTTCCAAGGTCTTCCCCTTTGTCTCCGGCAGGAACCAAGTCGCGGTGACAAAATAAATCACCGTGCAGGCAGCAAACCCAAAGAACATCGTCGAATACCCATACTTCCCTACGGTCGGCAGGAAAATCGCCGCAATCGTCGTTGAGACCGCTTGGTTCAACACCAGCGCGATGCTCATTCCATTTGAGCGAATCCGCGTCGGCATCAGTTCCGACAGTGCCAGCCACACGCAGACGCCGGGCCCAATTGCGTAAAAAGCCATGAACACGAACAGGGTGATCGCTACAATCCAACCGTTTCGCGGTGGAGGGATCGGCGTAATCAACGCATTCTCGATTTTCAGTGGCGCAGTCCGTGCCGCGTCGAGGTCTCCAAACGGATTCGAGAAGAACGCTACGACTTTATTCGCAGGAACACAGCTGTCTCGTGCAATCTCAATCGGTTTGGCTCCCGCATCATCCGATCTCACTACCTGGCTTGCCGCACGAAAATCGCCGTAAGAATAAATAACCACCAGCGAGGTCGGCCGTCCCGCATCAGAATTGCCGCTCGCGCCCAACAGCTTGGCGGCGACATCCTGATTAAATGGCAGCCGGAGCGTCTGATCCGGCGCGACGATCCTTTGCACTGCATCGCGGGAGTCGACGCGTAACTTCTCCGTATTCAAAAACACAGTCCCTGTGCAGATCATCGACAAGATAATGCCAGCGGTGCCGACGGCGAGCAGAAACTTTCGCCCCTTCTTATCCACCAGAACGACGCCACCGAAAGTTACGACGAAGTTGATGATGGTGAACACCACATATCCCCAGTGCGCTGCGACATCCGAGAGTCCGCTCTGCAGAAGAATATTGGTGTTGTACGCAATGATGGAATTGATACCCGTTGCCTGATTGAAGGCGAGGATGATGCACGCCAGCACGAACGGGATCACGTATTTCCGGCGCAACAATGATTCCTTAACTTTCCCTCCGCCGCTCTTTGCTTTCTCGGCTGCGCTCACTTCTTCCATCTCACGCAGTTCCAGTTCAGCCTGCTGTTGCGACCGAGAACGTAGCAATGCCGTATAGGCGGCGTCCTTCTTCCCCCGAAGCAGCAGCCAACGCGGCGACTCCGCAACCATGAAGCTGCCTATCACAAATAAGATTCCGGGAGGCAGCGACACCCAGAAGATTCCCCGCCACGCCGTGTCTTTAAAAGCCAGCAGCTTCGCGGCGTCCCCGAGTTTTGCTACTTGATCGACGCGGAAACTGAAATAAACGCCGACGAGCGCCGCGGTCACGATTCCTAGCGTCAACAGCCATTGAAAAATTCCAGTTCCCTTGCCGCGGCTCGATGCCGTCAGACACTCCGCCAGGTAAAGAGGAACGACTACGCCAATCAATCCGGCGCTCACGCCCTGCAATAACCGCCCGAAAACCAGCGGCCCGTAGCCATGTGACAGCGCGATCATCGGAATGCTGATCACGAACATCACGCCGCTGAGCGCCATCAGCGACTTGCGCCCCATCCAATCCGCGAGGAGCCCCGCGAATAGCGTAGAGATCACGCTCCCGAGCAACACGGCTGCTACCACGATGGAAAGCTGTCCAGCATTCAGCCCTGAAGTTGCCTCGAGATAAGGCAGGGCCCCCGCGATGATGCCAACGTCGACTCCATAGAGCAGTCCGCCCAGCCCCGCCACGATCAGCAGAAAGCGGTTATAAAAAACCTTTTTGTCGTCGAGGACTGCCGCATTGCCTGCCATCTCAGCTGTCATAAGTTGGGTTCGAACAGGTTCCTCTGGGATCGCGGATTGGCGTTACGCCACCCTATCCGCATCTTCTTCTACATTGGCCTTGGGAAATGCACTCCGAATTGTAGCGTAGCTGCCACAACGTTCTGGCAAAAGTGCTATACATTCGAGCGAATAATTTTTGTCGGAAGATTCCTGCCTCAAGCCTGTCAATAGCATCAAAGCGCCGGTCAGATACAATACACAAGCCGCAAGCCACCTCCGGCGGCGCGTTGGAACGACTTCCGGATGCGATACGGATTCATCATCGATAACCGTAAGTGCATCGGCTGTCACGCCTGCACTGTCGCCTGTAAAACGGAAAACCACGTTCCCCTCACCGTAAACCGCACCTGGGTGAAGTACGTCGAGAAGGGAACCTACCCCAATACTCGTCGCGTTTTTCAGGTTACGCGCTGCAATCACTGCGAGAATCCTCCCTGCGTCACCATCTGTCCTGTGACCGCGATGTACCAGCGCAAGGACGGCATCGTCGATTTCAGCTCCGAGCGCTGTATTGGATGTAAAGCCTGCATGCAGGCCTGCCCGTACGATTCTATTTATATCGATCCCGATGACGGCACCGCCGCGAAGTGCCATTTTTGCGCGCATCGAACCGAAGTCGGGCTGGAGCCTTCCTGCGTAGTCGTCTGCCCCGAACACGCGATCATCGCTGGAGATCTCGATGCCTGCGACGGAGAAATCGCGCAACTGCTCGCTCGCGAGCCCGTACGCGTGCGTAAGCCAGAGCAGGGAACTCGTCCGAAGCTCTACTACATCGACGCGGACGAAAGCGCGATCGTCCCCACGGCCGCGCGTCACGAATCGGGTTATATGTGGGCGCAGCGTAACGAGAGCATCCACGGCGGCGGAGCCATCTACCCTCCAGACAGTCCCCTGCTCCACAAGAACGCGCTTGCGGCCTATGACGTCTCTCACGCGCGTCCTTGGGGATGGCAAGTTCCCGCCTATTGTTGGACGAAAGCCATCGGTTCTGGTGCGCTCGCCATTCCCGCATTCGCGATGGTTCTTGGATGGCTCGGTGTTGATCGCTTGCGCGACATCGCTCTTTCAACCATCGCGCTGCTATTCACCGCGATCACAACCGTGCTGCTGGTTTGGGATCTCGAACACAAGGCGCGCTTCTTGCGCGTTGTCTTCACGCCGCAAAGCAAATCATGGCTAGCTCGCGGAGCTTTCATCCTGATCGCGTATAGCGGCTTGGCCGGACTGTTTTGGCTCGGCGCTGTTCTGCAACTACATGCGCTCACTTCTCTGCTGCTGTGGCCTACGGTGCTCGCTGGCTTTCTCGCCGCAGTCTACACTGCGTTTTTATTCGGACAGTGTGAAGGCCGCGATCTTTGGCAGACTCCACTGCTGCCTGTGCATTTGATCGTGCAAGCCCTCATGTGCGGTGCTGCAGTCCTTGCGTTGCTGCCCACATTCTTAGGAGGTTCTGAGGACAACCTTGGAGTCGCGAGACTGGCGCTCGTGGTCACTCTCGCGATGCACCTGCTTATCGTCGCCGCGGAGTTCTTGACGCCACATACAACCGACAACTCCGCCTACGCCGCTCGTCTGATCACGCACGGGCCATTCAGGCGTTGGTTTTGGGGCGGAACAATTCTCGCTGGAGGAATCGTTCCGCTCTGCCTGCTTTTGTTGATTCCGGTCAGTTTTGTGAACGAAGGAGTCTCGGCCGCGTTGGTGCTCTTCGGGCTTTTCGCATTCGAATGGTGTTTCGTGATGGCGGGCCAGAGCGTGCCCAACAGTTGATTTAGCGCAGGAAGTCGCTGGCTGTCGCGACATCATCATGGGCGTGCATTTCTTAAGGAAAGAGAATTTTCGATGACCGATTTCAAGCGCGACGGCAGCCATCTCGCCTTCTGTCCTCCGGTTGAGAAATGGGACGATTGGGTCGAACTCGATCCTGAGGCCTGGCCGCGCCGCGTCGAGCGCCATTACCAGTTGGTTCCGACAGTCTGTTTTAACTGTGAATCGGCCTGCGGCATGCTTGCCTATATCGATAAGAGAAACCGGCCGGGTCGAGAAGTTCGAAGGCAATCCCATGCACCCCGCCAGTCGCGGGCGTCTGTGCGCTAAGGGCCCCGCTACGATTAATCAGATACACGATCCCGATCGTGTTCTCTATCCCATGAAGCGTAGCGGCCCACGTGGAGCAGGGAAGTGGGCGCGCACTTCCTGGGACGAAGTTCTTGAAACCTTCGGCACGCGCATTCGCAAAGCCATCCAGGAGAATCGCGGCGAAGAAGTCATGTATCACGTCGGCCGCCCCGGCGCCGACTTCATCATGGAACGAACTCTCCAAGCCTGGGGCATCGACGGACACAACTCGCACACGAACGTGTGTTCTTCATCGGCACGGCTCGGCTATCTGCTCTGGCACCACGCCGATCGTCCTTCGCCCGATCATGCCAACGCTCGTTTCATTCTTCTGCTTTCGGCTCATCTCGAGTCCGGACACTATTTCAATCCGCATGCGCAGCGCATCATCGACGGAAAAATGGCTGGAGCCAAACTTGCCGTCATGGACCCGCGCCTCTCCAACACGGCGAGCATGGCCGACTACTGGATGCCGACGTATCCCGGTACCGAAGCCGCGGTCTTGCTCGCAATGGCGAAAGTCATTCTCGATGAGAATCGCTTCGATGCCGCCTTCGTCAAGAAATGGACGAACTGGGAAGAACTCGAAGTCGACGGCTTTCAAGCCCGCGGCCAAACTTTCGAGGCGACCATCGAGGCTTTGAAGAAGCACTATGCCGGCTTCACTCCGCAATTTGCCGAAAAAGAAAGTGGAGTGAAGGCCGAAGTAATCGTAAAAATCGCCCGCGAGATCGCGACCGCCGGCAGTCGCTTTGCCTCGCATCTCTGGCGCGGCAGCGCGTCCGGCAATCTCGGCGGATGGCAGCCCGCTCGCGCGCTCATGCTGCTGCACGTCCTCACCGGCTCTGTCGGCACGGAGGGTGGCCACAATCTCAACGCCTGGAATAAATTTGTCCCTAAGCCGTACAAGTCGCCTCCGCCACAGAAGCGCTGGAACGAACTTCTCTACCCGCAGGAATGGCCGCTTTGCACCCACGAGATGTCATTCCTTCTTCCTCACTTTCTGAAAGAGGGTCGCGGTCGCATCGAGGCTTACTTCACGCGCGTCTTCAATCCAGTCTGGACCTACCCCGACGGCTTTTCCTGGATCGAGATGTTGCGCGATGAAGAAAAAGTCGGACTCCACGCCGCGCTCACTCCTACGTGGAGCGAAACCGCTTGGTTCGCCGACTACGTGCTGCCGATGGGATTCAGTTCGGAGCGCCACGACCTCATGAGCCAAGAGTCCTATGCCGGCCGCTGGATCGGCTTCCGACAGCCCGTAAATCGCGTCCTACGTGAGAGAAACGGAGAAAAGTTCGAGTACACCTATCAGGCCAATCCGGGCGAGGTTTGGGAAGAAGATGAGTTTTGGATCAACCTCTCGTGGGCGATCGATCCCGATGGCTCGATGGGCATTCGAGAATATTTCGAATCGCCGCAACAGCCCGGGAAAAAACTCACTCTCGACGAATACTACGGATGGATGTTCGACCACTCCGTTCCTGGCCTTCCCGAGGCCGCGAAAAAAGAAGACCTGACTCCGCTCGAGTACATGCGCAAGTACGGCGCTTTCGAAGTGACGCGCGATGTTTACAAGCAGAACGAGAAGGCATTGTCCGCAACCGATCTCGCAGGCACAAAAATCGAGCCGAACGGCGTAGTCACTAAGGCAGGCAAGCCCGTTGGAGTGATGGTCGGCGAAAAAGCGGTCGTCGGATACAACACTCCCTCGCGCAAACTCGAGCTCTTTTCAAAAACTATGGCCGACTGGAAGTGGCCCGAGTTCACGCTGCCCGAGTACTATCGCAGCCACATTCATCGTGTCGCCCGCGAAGCTTCCGAAGGGCGACTCTCCGACGATTTCGATCCCAGGTACATGCCGACAGTCGAGTGGCCAAAAGACGCGCATGGCGCGGTCTACACCCTGCTCCCGATCTTCCGCCTGCCCAATCTAATTCACTCGCGCTCCGGTAACGCGAAGTTTCTCTACGAGATATCCCACAAGAATCCTCTTTGGCTCAATCCTGTCGATGCCAAGGATCTCAAAGCGCGTACTGGCGATCTCATGAAAGTTCACACCGAGATTGGCTACTTCGTTCTTCACGCCTGGGTCACCGAGGGCCTTACGCCCGGAGTCGTTGCTTGCTCGCACCATCTTGGCCGATGGCGCATCAATAAAGACGAGCAGGTCGAACGCATGTCGAGTGCATGGGTCGATCTGAAAGAAGTCGGCAAGGGTCAGTGGAAGATGCGCCAACTCGAATCGGTTTCGCCCTACGACAGCCCCGATCCCGAAACCAAGCGCGTGTGGTGGAGCGACGCCGGCGTCCATCAGGACATCACCTTCCCCGTGCATCCCGATCCCGTCAGCGGCATGCACTGCTGGCATCAGATGGTTCGCGTAGAAAAGGCTGGAAGCGATGATCGCTACGGCGACATCTTCGTGGATACCAATCTATCCTTTGCCGTCTATCAAAGATGGAAAGCTCTGGCGCGCCCGGCGCCAGGCCCGAACAACTTGCGCCGTCCGCTATGGATTCCACGCGTAGTCCGCCCGGAAGAATCCGCCTATTACATGAACAAAGTTGAAAAGAAGTAGTGCTGCTGAAGCAGCGTCAGCGCTGGCCGGTTGTTGCGGGAGCGTCCCCGGGACCCGCACTCGCCCCGATCTACGTCCGCGTGCCCTTGTCCAAAGGCAGGCTGAAAGAAAAAACTGACCCGCTTCCCAATTGGCTCACCACTCCGACCGTTCCTCCGTGAGCCTCGACAATCACCTTTGCAATCGCCAGCCCCATACCCGTTCCCGGTGCCGTATATCGCTGATTTTGCCCTCGATAGAATTTCTCAAAAATTAGCGACTGCTCGAACGAATCGATCCCCGGTCCCCGATCCGCGACGCTGGTCACAAGCATGTCACCTTTTACCTCGCTGGTGACTTTTATCGGCGTTCCCGGAGGCGAGTATTTCCCGGCATTCTCCAGCAGGTGCATCACTACTTCACGAATGCGCTGCACGTCCATGCGAACTACGGGCAAGTGTTTCCCAGATAAATCCACTTCAACCGGATGTTTCTCCAATGAAGCACGAGCATCCTCAACCGCAGGCTCAATCGCTTCGGCGATGGAATGAGGCTGCAGATCGAGTTTGAACATCCCAGAATCCAGTTGCGCCATCTCCGCAGCTTCGCCCACGAGCCGGTTCAACCGGTCTGTTTCCTCGTCAATTACCGTCAGCAGGTCGTGTCGGCCTTGTTCATCCAAGCCAGCGCCCGACAACAACGTTGTCACACTGGCTTTAATCGAAGTGAGCGGTGTCCGGAATTCGTGCGTCACCGAATCCAGCAATGCCGTCCGCAATCGTTCGTGCTCTTGCTCGGCGCGATTCTTGCTGAGCGCTTCTAGCGCTCGCGCACGCTCAATGGCCAGCCCCGCAAGGCTTCCCAGCGCATCCAGAGTTTCTCTCGAAAGCTCATCTCCCGTGACTCCTAACGCCCCCACCGTTCGCATTCCCAGCCGCAGAGGAACATACGACACTCCTCCCTGCGTAATGGGCTCGCCGCGCAGTAGTGTCGATCGCAACACGCTTTCTTCAAACTTCGCATCGAGCGACGAACGATAAACGGTCGGATGATCCGCTGCCATTACCACAGCGCTTCCGACCGAGAACGTCTCTTGCAAATATTGGGGCAGCGCGTTTAGCAATTCGAGAACGTTCTCCGACGCCAGCAGCCTCTGGCTCAGTCCGTAAAGTTTTTCGAGTTCTCGTCGTCGCTGCTTTGCACTTTCGGCTTCGCGTCGAGCGCGCTCTGCCAGATTGCTGGCCACCAGCGCCGTCACCAAAAACGCAAACAATGCTACCCAGTTCTGCGGATCGGCGATCGTGAACGTTCCAACAGGAGGCAGGAAGAAGAAATTGAACGCCGCAGTCGCTCCAATGGCCATCACGACGGCGTAGCGCAAACCCCAGTACGCCGACGTCAGCAGCACTGTGACCAGGAACATCAACGCAACCGTCGTATGGTTGACGTGCAGCCGGAAGTCGATTGCGGTGATCACGGCGATCGCCGCTACCACCACTGCGTACCGCGTCGCTTGCGTTCTCGCCCCCGTTTTCACATCCGCATTGTACGATGGAGGTGACAATTCCCACGTCGGCGAAAGACAATAGCTCGATGCCTAAGACCCCAGAGGATTGGCTGAACGAGATTTCTCCCGAGAAATCCCGGGGTATTTTCAAGCTATTTCTCGGTTACGCTCCGGGTGTCGGCAAAACGTACAGCATGTTGAGCGAAGCCATTCGCCGCGCTAGCCGCGGGGAAGACGTACTCGTCGGCGTCGTGGAAAGTCACGGCCGTAAAGCCACTGCGGAACTTGCCGCCAAACTCGATCGCATCCCTCCGCGGAAGTTGGAATATAAAGGGACTCTGTTCGACGAGATGGACGTGGATGCCATCGTCGCCCGTCATCCTGCTGTAGTTGTGATCGACGAACTCGCCCACACCAACATCGAAGGCAGCAAGCACGCCAAACGCTACGAAGATGTCATGGAGATACTCGATGCCAGGATTGATGTGCTATCGACGATGAATGTCCAGCACGTTGAGAGCCTGGGCCCGACCGTTCAGCAAATAACCGGCGTCCAGGTGCGCGAGACTGTCCCCGACTGGGTGATGCAACGCGTGGATGAAATTGTTCTCGCCGATCTCACACCGCAAGCTCTGCAGAAGCGCATGGAGCGAGGCGATATTTACCCGGTCGACCGTGCCCAGCGCGCTTTGTCGCACTTCTTTCGTCCAGGCAACTTGATCGCTCTTCGCGAACTGGCCCTGCGCCAGGTCACAGGAGTCGTCGACCGAAGTCTCGACGCTTTTCTCGAAAAAGATGGCACCCAGCCTGCGCATACCGTTCGCGAGCGCATCGGCGTATGCGTCAGCTCAAATCCCGACGCGCAGTATCTCATCGCCCGCGGATCCCGCATGGCGCAGGCCATGGGTGGAGAATTCTTCGTCTTCTACATTGACGTTGGCCGCGACACACGCCCTGAGGATCAAAAAACGTTGGCCGAAAATATTCGCTTCGCGGAAAATCTTGGTGCCAAAGTTGTTCGCGGATCGGGTGGAAGCATCGCCGATGGTCTCGCTCAACTCGTCCGCGAAAACCACATTACACAAGTTATTTTCGGGCGTTCGGCTCGAACTGGTTGGCAACGATATCTCTACCTATCCGCGATTCAGCGCTTTCTTCGTGACTCGCCATCGGTCGACGTTCACATCGTCACCCAGGAGGCTCGCTGATGGCAGAGCACCCTCACATCCTCGTTGTTGACGACGAGCCTCAGATCACCCGCGTGCTGCGCACCAGCCTGTCCGCCCAGGGTTACGACATTCGTGTTGCCAACTCTGGTGAGATGGCCCTGGAGATCATGAAGGACTGGCACCCGCACCTGATCATCACCGATTTGTCGATGCCCTCGATCGACGGCATCGAACTCTGCCGCCACGTGCGCGCCATTTCGCAAGTGCCGATCGTAGTTCTCTCCGTCCGCGACAACGAGCGGCAAAAAGTCGAAGCTCTCGACGCCGGTGCCGACGACTACGTCACCAAGCCATTCGGCATGAATGAACTGTTGGCGAGAGTACGCGCTAATCTTCGTCGCGTTCCAGCTGAAGCCGAAACCGATCCAGTGATTGCTATCGGCGACTTCCGTATCGACACAGCCGCGCGCAAGGTAATGGTTCGTCGCTCCGAAGTGCGTCTCACGCCTAAGGAGTTTGAGCTGCTGGTCTACCTCGCACGCCGCCCAGGCAAAGTCGTCAACCATCGCACGCTGCTGGCCGCCATCTGGGGCGGGCAGAGTACCGAGCAAGTCGAATATCTCCGCGTATTCGTCGGGCAGCTGCGCAAGAAGCTCGAGCCCGACGCCGCTTCCCCGCGCTACATCGTCACCGAACCTTGGGTGGGATACCGCTTCGAGCCCGGCGAGTAATCGCCACAAGTCCCTCCGCCCCGTCTTACGAACAATCTACGGACTCTTTATTCAATTCTTACGTCCTCCGCAGTCCAATAGCTTGTGGGCAATGCGTGGCACACCACGCGGCCCGCAGGCAAAGGGCTCCGGAAAGGCGATCATTAATGTCTACGATTCAAGAAGTAAGTGCGGAACAACTGGCAAGACTCTTCTATCACTACCACCAGGCTTTAGCGCACGACTGTGATTCTCAGGAAAGAGAAAACAATTCCGCTTCCTGGGACACCACTCCACACAGTGAACGCAAGCGAATGGTGGCTGCTGCTCGTCTCGCCCTTCTCGAACTCTCCACAACTCCCGCTCCATCCGTTCCTGGCCGCAAATATTACGCGACGCCCGGCGAGGCCGAGTGGGGTTGCTAGCGCCTGGCAGGCAGATCCCGGTCGGCCTACACGGCCGAGATGTTCTTTACGAATTCTTTATGCGCTGCTGATACCACTTTTACGCGTGGAGCTATCAAATTGCATATAGGGCAATTCATCCGGGCAGATGTCCTATGAGAGTTGGCCTGGCGATACTTTGCATCCTCGGGGTGCTCTTTCTGTTGAGGGTTCTCTCCGCCTTGCTGCGAGAGTGCATTTGTTTTTCGCGCAGCCGGCAAAGGGAACACTTAGCAACGCGTAGGCGGTCAGGGCAACGAGGAACATTGATCACGATGAACGCTGCTAGGGTGCGCAAAGATCGCTCGGGAACGGATGAGCGGATCGCTCTCTAACAATCCCAGAAGAATTTGCACGAGAGCAAGGAGCTTGTTGATGCAAGACATTCTTTGGATCGCCGTCACGGTCGCGTTTTTCGCAGCATCCGTTGCTTACGTGCACTTCTGCGACCGCGTGAAATAGGAAAGCCTCATGGACCTTCAATCGCTCATCATGCTCATCATCAGTGCTGCGACCACGGTGTACTTGTTCTACGCCCTGCTGCGGCCGGAGAAATTCTGAAATGACTATCAATGGCTGGCTGCAGATCTTTGTGTTCCTCGCACTGATCTTCGCGGTCACTAAGCCTCTCGGCGTCTTCATGACGCGTGTCTTCGCCGGAGAGCGAACATTTCTCGACCCGATCCTGCGACCCGTCGAACGTCTGTTGTACCGACTGACCGGCGTCGACGAAAAACATGAAATGCGCTGGACGGAATACGCAACTTCCATGCTCTTGTTCAGCGCGATCTCGATGTTGCTGCTCTACTTGATTCAACGCATCCAGGGGATCCTGCCCTGGAACCCGCAGCATCTCGCCGGTGTAGCACCTGAGCATCTCGCTTTCAATACGGCCGCATCGTTCACCACCAATACGAACTGGCAGGCCTACTCGGGCGAGACCACCATGAGTTATTTCACTCAGATGGTCGGCCTGGCATTCCATAACTTCACTTCGGCGGCTACGGGCATCGTGCTTGCGATTGCATTCATCCGTGGAATCGCTCGCCGCCAGATGCAAACTCTGGGTAACTTCTGGGTCGATTTCGTTCGTTGCTGCCTCTGGATTCTTCTCCCCTTCTGCGTTGTCGGCGCGCTCTTCCTGGTTTCGCAAGGTGTAGTCCAGAATCTGAAGCCTTACGACACGGTGAAGCTGGTCGAACCACAGCAAGTGCAGCGCGTCGGCACCGACGGCAAGCCGGTCGCCGATGCCAGTGGCAAGCCCGTAATGGACACCGTGTCCACTCAAACCATCGCTCAGGGCCCGGTCGCTTCGCAGGAAATCATCAAGGAGTGGGGAACAAACGGAGGCGGGTTCTTCAACGCGAACAGCGCTCACCCCTTCGAGAATCCCACTCCGATCACCAACTTGTTTGAGATGTTCTGCATCTTCGCCATCGGCTCGGGTCTTACATACACGCTCGGTCGCATGACCGGATCTCCGTCTCACGGCTGGGCCGTCTGGTCTGCCATGGCGATCCTGTTTCTTGTCGGCGTAACTGTCGCCTACTGGGCGGAGGCACGGGGCAATCCACTTTATCCCTCAACCGTTGCGCAACACGCGACGGCCAATCAGCCCGGCGGAAACATGGAAGGGAAGGAAACGCGGTTCGGCATCGCTAATTCCGCTCTCTTCGCCACCGTGACCACCGACGCCAGTTGTGGCGCCATCAACGGCTGGCACGATTCCTTCACTCCACTCGGAGGCATGGTCCCGCTCGTCAACATCATGTTGAGCGAGGTCATCTTCGGCGGAGTCGGCTCCGGCATGTACGGCATTCTGATTTACATCGTCCTTGCCGTCTTTATCGCCGGACTGATGGTCGGCCGCACTCCCGAATACCTCGGCAAGAAAATCGAAGCTTATGACGTGAAGATGGCCATGCTTGTCTCGCTGGTCTTTCCGTTGATCATCCTTTCGCTCGCCGGACTATCCGTCGTCAAAGGTTTCGGCACCGCCGGCATCAGCAATCCCGGTCCGCACGGTCTCAGCCAGATTCTTTACGCCTTCGTCTCATCGGCGGGAAACAACGGCTCCGCGTTCGGAGGGCTGACCGTGAACACCCTCTGGTATGACGGCGCCACCGGAATTACCACGCTCATCGGCCGTTTCTTCATGATCATTCCCATGCTGGCGATTGCTGGCAATCTGGCGCAGAAGAAATACGTTCCACCATCGTTGGGCACGTTCCCCGTCACGACGCCGCTGTTCACGTTCTTGCTCATCAGCGTCATTCTGATTCTCGGTGCACTCACATTCTTTCCGGCCCTCAGTCTCGGACCTATTCTCGAACACCTTTTGATGTACGCAGGGAAGACGTTCTAGCAAATCTATGGCAAGTCATCACAAATCGATCTGGGATCTCAAGCTGGTTCGCAGCGCTTCGTGGAGTTCGCTCCTCAAACTCAACCCGCGCAACATGATGGGCAATCCCGTCATGTTTGTGGTTGAAATCGGCAGCGTCATCACGACCGTTCTATTGATCCTCCATCCGCACCAGGCCTTCCGCTTCAATTTGCAGATCACTCTTTGGTTGTGGTTCACCGTCCTGTTCGCTAATTTTGCCGAGGCCATGGCCGAAGGCCGCGGCAAAGCGCAGGCCGAAACCCTTCGCCGCGCCCGCTCAGAAACGGTCGCCCAACGCTACACTTCCAACGGCAAACTCGAAGAAGTTCCGAGCGCTCAACTGCGATGCGGCGATCTGGTTTCCGTTCCTGCCGGAGAACTCATCCCTGGTGACGGAGAAATCGTTGAAGGCGTCGCTTCTGTGGACGAATCCGCCATCACCGGAGAATCCGCGCCTGTCATCCGCGAAGCTGGAGGCGATCGTTCCGCCGTCACCGGTGGCACACGGGTCCTCAGCGATCACATCAAAGTCAAAATCACTTCGAACCCTGGCGAAACCTTTCTCGACCGCATGATCGCCTTGGTTGAAGGTGCCGCCCGTCAGAAAACGCCGAACGAAATCGCGCTCAACATCCTCCTAGCCGGTTTGACGATCATCTTCCTGCTGGCGGTGGTCACGCTCCAACCCTTCGCGATTTATTCCGGCTCGCCTCAAACCGTCTTTGTTCTCGTCTCGCTTCTAGTCTGTCTGATTCCGACCACGATCGGCGGACTCCTGTCCGCCATCGGTATCGCTGGCATGGACCGCCTTGTCCAGCACAATGTCCTCGCCATGTCTGGGCGCGCCGTCGAAGCCGCTGGCGACGTCAACACGCTCCTCCTCGACAAGACGGGAACCATCACCTTCGGCAATCGGCAGGCCACCGAGTTTATTCCCGCTCCCGGTGTCACCGAAGCCGACATGGCCGACGCGGCGCAACTCTCCTCCCTCGCCGACGAAACTCCCGAAGGCCGCTCGATTGTCGTTCTCGCCAAAGACAAATATCAACTGCGTGGCCGCGAGTTCGCCACACACGAAGCTGAATTTATTCCTTTCACCGCGCAGACTCGCATGTCCGGCGTCAATCTCGATGGCCGCGAGATCCGCAAAGGCGCTGCCGAAGCCATCACCCGCTTCATCGAGACGAATAACAACGGAGCGATGCCGCAAGAAGTTCGCGCCACCGTGGAGCGCATCGCCTCCTCTGGCGGTACGCCACTCGTCGTCGCCGAGAACCGCCGAGCGATGGGCGTGATTCACCTGAAGGATGTAGTCAAGGGAGGCATTCGCGACCGCTTCGCCCAGCTCCGCGCCATGGGTATCCGCACCGTGATGATCACGGGCGACAATCCTCTCACCGCGGCTGCGATTGCTCGCGAAGCCGGAGTCGATGACTTCCTCGCCCAAGCTACTCCCGAAGACAAACTGAAGTTAATCCGAAGCGAGCAAGCAGGAGGGAAGTTGGTCGCAATGACCGGTGACGGCACCAACGATGCTCCAGCGCTCGCTCAGGCCGACGTAGGAGTGGCCATGAATACCGGCACGCAAGCTGCCAAGGAAGCCGGAAACATGGTCGACCTCGATTCCAATCCCACCAAGCTCATCGAGGTCGTCGAAATCGGTAAGCAGCTGCTCATGACCCGCGGCGCGCTGACGACCTTCTCCATTGCCAACGACGTCGCCAAGTATTTCGCCATCATTCCCGCCATGTTTGCTGGCACATTCCCGGTACTGAATGCGCTCAACATCATGCATCTGAAGACGCCGGAATCCGCGGTGCTTTCTGCCGTGATCTTTAACGCGCTGATTATCATCGCTCTCATTCCGCTCGCGCTCCGCGGCGTGAAGTATCGTGCGATGAATGCAGAAGTCCCTACTCCGCCGCAACCTACTGATCTACGGTGTAGGCGGTCTGATCGCGCCTTTCGTCGGCATCAAGCTTATTGATGTGTTGATCACTGCAGCCGGACTGGCCTGAGGACTGTCATGAAGAAGAATCTGATTACCGCAATCCTGATGACGATCGCCACCACAGTTCTACTCGGCGTGATCTATCCACTGGTGATCACGGCCTTAGCCCAAGTCCTGTTCCACGATAAAGCAAATGGCCAGATCCTTCACCGCAACGGCGACGCGATCGGCTCTCGCATCATTGCCCAGCCCTTTACATCGGCGAAATACTTCCATCCCCGTCCTTCGAATGCTGGCAATGGATACGATGCCGCAAATTCCGGCGGCACGAACTATGCGTCTACTAATCAGAAGCTGATCGACCGCGTGAAGGCCGACGTAACCGCACTGCATCAGGAAAATCCCTCTCAGCCTGTCCCCGTCGATCTCATTACGACCTCGGCTTCGGGCCTCGATCCGGATATTTCCCCGGCCGCCGCAGACTTCCAAGTTCCGCGCATTGCCCACGAACGCGGCATTTCCGAGTCTTTACTCCGCGACTTGATTCAAAAGCGCACAAGCCAGCGAGACTTGGGGTTGCTGGGCGAGCCTCGAGTTAACGTGCTGGAGCTGAATCTTGCTTTGGACGATTTGTCCGCCAGGCCGTGAGAGCACGGCCACGGGCAGTCTAGGCCGCTAGGGAAGCAGCCCGTAAACGTCCAACTCTGTCGCGGTAGGCACGTACACTCTTCCATTCGCGATGGTTGGAACAGTGAATTTCAGCGCCAATCCCGCGGTATCCCGCGTTCCTGCCTGAGTGCTGTTGTAAAGCTCGGTTGCTACATTCGTAGCGTCGTATGCGTGCAGCACCGATGGTCCGCTCGTGGTCGGATTGTCCCCAACATACGTCGAGTTGTCGATGTCCCAGATGATTCCGTTATTCGTGCCATTGGCAGAGAGCGACGGAGTTGCTCCGTGCATTGTGTAGGTATTTGCTCCCGCCGACGTCGACTGCGTCGAAAGTTGCGTTCCCGCGTCAGCTCCGGCCGTCCAACTAAACGCTCTCAGCACGTCGTGGCTGCAGTGGTAGTAGATCGACCCGTTCCAATACACTGGCGTATCAAAAATATTGTTGTACTGCTGCGTCCCCGTCAGAACCGTCTGCAAGACATTGTTCGTGACGTCATTGAATCCCCCCATACTGTCTCGGTTCACTACGAAAATATTCCCATCCTTGCCGCCGCCTACAACCTCGTGGGGATACGTCGTCGATCCGGGCACGAGAATCACTCCCCCTGATCCGAGGTCAACGTCGTTTACCGCGAGCGTGTAGTTATCGTCGGGCGAAAAATAATCCTTCACCGCCAGCGTGTTCGGATCCAGTCGCAGAAATGCATCATTAAATCCGACCATCGTTGATCCCGTAATCCAGGCCTGATCGCCCGAATCCACGCCCGTCATGAGATACACGTCTCCCGTCGTATCGTCGATCGCTGGGGCGCCCCCGCTGGCCCACAGTCCTCCGCCTTGCGCTCCATTCGTATCTTCAAACGCCGCGGTCTGGGCCAGCGTCGTCTTGTCGTATGCCAGAATCCACCCGTTGTCGCAGCTTCCGAAGGCGATGTAGATCCCGTTCGTGACCGGATTCAACGACAGCCCCATGCGCTGATAACACGAAGTGCTTAGTGTGTCGCCGGAGTATGTCGCCGTGACTCCAACCGCCGTAACCTTGTCGAGCCCGGTGGTCACGTCGAGTGCATGCAACCAGAACGGCGGAGTCATTCCGTTCACTTCCGCCAATACATACATCGTGTTTGTCGTCGTGTCGATCACCGGCGTCGACAGCACGCCAACGTTTGGCCACGGGCCGCCAGAATCGAACTTCGGTACAGGAGGCCCAAAGTTTACATGCCAAAATGTTGTCGGAGTCGTAACAGTGGTGTCCGCGTCGAACGCATATACGCTATTGTTCTCGGTCGCCACATAGATTACGGCATGCGTTCCCTGGTTCGGAATGGCGACTTGGGGCAGATACAGCGGTTGCGGATAGATCTGACCATCTACCGGATACGTGAGCAGTTTGCCGAATTGTGTCGAATTCACATTGGCCGTCGTCAGAGTTACTTCCTGCGTGTTCGCGCCATCCCGTGTGTCGTCGTTGTGATAAGTAAGAATCGCACCCGGGCTCGAATTAATTACCGTCAACGAAGTCGTGGAGCTGGTCGTTGGATATGCAACGCTTGCGACGGTTATGTTGTGCTGCCCGAGTGCCGCTGGAGCGGTATACAACCCAGTCGTACTGATCGTCCCCGTCGTGCTGTTTCCTCCAGCAATGCCATCCACGGACCACGTGACGGGAACGGTCGTCTGTCCTGCAATGGTGTCGGTAAATTGCTGAGTCGCACCCGGAGCAATCAACGTTCCCGTGGTCGGAGAAATACTCAAAGTGAAGATGCTTACGGGTGTGCTGGCGGTAGCAG
This sequence comes from uncultured Acidobacteriota bacterium, assembly GCA_963787685.1. Taxonomy (GTDB): domain Bacteria; phylum Acidobacteriota; class Terriglobia; order Terriglobales; family Acidobacteriaceae; genus Sulfotelmatobacter. Next base: position 695,516 of record CAWBED010000003.1, on the reverse strand, counting down.
AAGAATCGGCCGTCACAGTCGCTGCAATCGAATGTCCGCCCGAAACCGCAGGTGCCGTGTAAAGACCGCCGGTTGTAATGGTGCCGACTGTCGCATTCCCACCAGAGACTCCGTCGACAGTCCACGTATACGTTGCTGTACTCTCTCCCTGGACACTAGCCGTAAACTGCTGCGTCGCTCCCGATCCGATCACTGCATTTGCTGGGGTGATCGCCACGGAACCAAGAACGGTCACAGCAGCGCTCGCGTTCTTGCTTGTATCAGCTACGCTGGTGGCCGTGACTGTGTAGCTTCCGAATTGTGCCGGCGCCGTATAGAGCCCTGAAGAACTAACCGTGCCGACGCTTGAGCTTCCGCCAGCCGTGGAATTCACCGACCAGGTGACCGCGGTATTACTGGTCCCGGTGACCGTAGCCGTGAACTGCTGCGTGCCTGCTGTAGAGATGGTCGCAGAAGTCTGATTTAGTTGGACGCTTACAACCGGCGGTGGCGGCGGCGTTGTCGTCGTCGCCGGCGGATTCTTTGTTCCGCCTCCACAGCTCAATGCAGGAAGGATTAGCGCGAATGCCAACCAACGTTTGCAAAATCTAGGCTCAGTATCCATACGAAACGAGGTAGTCATACCCTCGTTGCTGCTCCCCCGCGGCGAAACAATAGATGTCACTGTCTGCCTCGAGGGTTGCCGTTCGTGTAACCCTTCGAAATAGTTCGGAAGCCTACAATCTTGATATGCAGAGGAAAATCTTCTGGATCGTCTTCCTTCTCCTCGGCCTCTTAGCGGACTTCGCCCTACCCTTATGGTGGGGGCTAGCCGCTACCATCCCAATCGTGTTCATTTCTTGGTGGATTGCCTACCGCAGCGGGTGGTTTTAGCGCGCGCTCGCCCGCAAATCCGCCTCCACCCGCCATTTACGGCTCAACCTTTCCAACCCTCCAATGACACAGGCACATCGCACCTTTGATATGATTGGCCGCCACAATTCATGGTTCGCAGGTGTGTCATGACTAGCCTGTCCCGCGACGCACGACGGTATCTCTGGAGAGCGTTGCTACCCGGTGGCGCAATGCTGCTGGCGTTGGGACTGCTACCCCTGCCCGCTGCCCAGACTGCGGGTCAACAACCGCAAGCTTCCCCGTCCTCCGCTAACGGCGCCCAGCCATCTTCGGGCGAGATGGCCGTGAAAGAGGAGACGATCGCTCCCAAGTCTGACGAAGCCACTACATTCCGAGTAAACGTGCGCCTCGTACTGGCCAGAGTCGTCGTGCGCGATTCCAATGGTCGTGCCATTGGGAACCTACGCAAAGAGGACTTCGAACTCTTCGACAATGGCAAGCCTCAAGTGATTTCGCATTTCGATATGGAGCATGGGTCGGTGCCCTCCTCCGCTACGTCTATTGCTGGAGCTCCGAATCCAACGGATGCCACGCAGCCGGCGGAAAAGCAGTCCCAGTTCCCGGCACGCTACGTGGCGTATCTCTTCGACGATCTGCATCTTAAATTTCCCGATCTGGCCTCCGCACGGAACGCCGCACACCACCGCATCGACGCGTTGGCGCCGACAGACAGGGCCGCGGTCTTCTCCACCTCCGGTCAAACTGCTCTTGATTTCACCGACGATCGCGCGAAGTTACACGAAGCCTTGAACAATCTGGCGCCGCGCCCAATCGCCGGTGGAGAACTGAACCCTTGCCCGGATATTAGCCTCTACGAAGCCGACCTCATCGCGGATAAAAGAGATCCGGATGTTCTGCAGACCGCAATTAATGACTATGCAAATTGTGCCAACCTCGATTGGACACCCGCTGTCCTCGCCAATGCTCAGGCCTATATACAGGGGAAATCTACGGAACTTGTGAGCATTGGACAACACGAGAGTCGAGTGGCCGTGCAGGTATTGCGCGATGCCGTACGCCGAATCATGGCTATGCCTGGCCAAAGAAACCTGGTATTGATTTCTCCAGGATTTTTGACTCCTGAGTTGGAGTACGATTATTACGATGTTATGGATCGCGCCCTGCGCGCGCAGGTAGTCATCAATACCCTCGATGCGCGTGGGCTGTACGTCACGATTCCGGGTGGCGATGCCAGTCAGGCCGGCCACGCGGACATCGTTTTAAATACACGTGGTTCCCCTTTGCCGGGACAGAGCTACGCCACCGCTCACTCTACCCTCGAACTGGATGCCGCGGCGGCGGAGGGCGACATTTTGGCGACACTCGCCAACGGCACGGGGGGGACATTCTTTCATAACAATAATGACCTCCAAGAAGGACTCCGCCGCCTTTCCGAAGCTCCTGAGTACTATTACATTCTTGGATTCACTCCGCAGAATTTGAAGACGGACGGTAAGTTTCACACGCTAAAAGTTAGTCTGAAGCTCCATCAGAAATACGATCTGCAGGCCCGCCATGGCTACTATGCTCCCAATCACAAGGCGGACGCCGCCGAAGAGGCGAAACGCGAGATTGAAGATGAGGTTCTCTCTAGCGAGGAGTTGCACGACTTGCCGGTTGCGCTTCACACACAGTTCTTCAAAGCTTCCGATGACGCCGCCAAGCTGACGGTCTTGGCCCGCGTGGATGTGAAGCGCTTGCACTACAAGCAGGCTGACGGAAGAAACGAAAACGATCTCACCGTCGTTACCGCGGTCTTTGACCGCAACGGAAATTTCCTGCAGTCGAACCAAAAGGTCGTGACAATGCGCTGGAAAAACGAAACCTTGGAGGGCCGCTTGGCCTCCGGAATTACCTTGAGAACCAGCTTTGACGTAAAGCCCGGTCGTTATGTCGTTCGTGTGGTAGCAAGAGACACTGAGCAGCAAATGATGTCGGCAGAGAACGGCGCAGTCGAGATTCCTTGAGAGGTGCGATGATGACGAATCCTTCCGGTGTTGCCGCGAGAACAAAGAGTCTAGCTGCTGCCTTCGCTTTCTGGTTGCTCATTCTCGCTTCTGCGAAGTCAGCGATTGCGCAACAGTCTTCCGCGCCCCCGCCACAGGATGCAAACGGAACGATCAAGGTCGACACTCGCGTCGTTCTCGTCGACTCCATCGTCACTGACAAAAAGGGAAACTACATTCGGGACCTCACAACCAATGACTTCAAGGTCTGGGAGGACGGTAAGGAACAACCGGTAACCAGCTTTTCGCGTGAAAACACCGACGGTGATCCTGCACACCTCCAGAAGCATTACATGGTGCTTTTCTTCGACGACAGCACGATGGAATTCGGAGATCAGGCCAAAGCGCGTGACGCTGCCGCCAAATTCATCGACGCGAACGCGGATCCCAGTCGATATATTGCGGTTGTCGAATTCGGAGGAATGGTCCGTATCTCTCAGAATTTCACGACCGATGCCGAACGGCTGAAGAGAGTGGTCGCGGGAGCGAAATTCTCAACGGTGTCGCCAGGCGGTGCTTTGCCCGACATCGCTTCTTCTTCCGTGCCGTTGACTCCGTCGCAAGTGGGCGCGCCTGATATGGGCGGTCTCGAGGCCGACTTCGGGGCTCGCAGCGTCTTTTACGCGATACGAGAGTTGGCCAAGGGACTCAGCAACGTACCCGGCCGCAAGAGCCTGGTGATGTTAACTGCTGGATTTCCCATGACCTTCGAATTGCAGTCAGAGTTGACTGCAGTGATTGACACCTGCAATCGAGCCAACGTCGCGGTGTATCCGATTGATGTCCGGGGTCTGGTCGCTCCCGTCATCACAGGGCACGCCACTCCTTCACAGGAAATTCGCGCTACCTCTCCTCAACTTCGCCCGGTATCCCTCCATTACCATGGCACTTTGAATAAGACGTTCCTTTCTCTTGCCGCGTTCGCCGCTGAACCGATCGATCCGGCGCAGCACGGTGGAGGAGGCGGAGGAGGAAGCGGCGGTGGTGGAGGCGGCGGTGGCGGCGGTGGTGGCGGTGGACATGGCGGTGGTGGGAGCGGTGGGGGCGGTGGCACAGGTGGTGGCGGCCATGGAGGCACCGGAGGTACCGGAGGTACCGGTGGAGGCGGTGGTCACGGCGGGGGTGGCTCTATCGGAGTTACGAATCCCACGGCTGTGTATACGCCGAACAATCAGCCGCGGCAGATTGTTCCCAACATTCCTAGCGTCTCCGATAACCAGCAGTTCCTCTATGCTCTGGCCGAAGGTACGGGCGGCTTCGTTATCGTCAACACCAACGACCTGCTAGGGGGAATGCAGAGAATTGCGAGGGATCAGTCCGAATACTATTTACTCGGCTACCGCCCGCCCGACTCACCTGAGGGCAGTTGCCACACTCTGAAAGTAAAGGTCAACCGCGGCGGTACCAACATTCGTTCCCGGAGCGGTTACTGCAAGGCTCGCCCGCGCGATCTCCTCGCCGGCACAACGACTGAAAAGGACTTGGAATCCCGTGCTGCCGGCGAGATGCCAGGCAACGTGACGGCTTCCATGCGAACTCCGTATTTCTACAGTGGACCCAATGTAGCTCGCGTTCATCTGGTCATGGATATCCCGTCTCAATCGCTTGAGTTCCAGAAGATCAAGGGCAAGGAACATGCCGAGATCAACGTGCTCGGCATTGCCTACAAACCCGACGGCTCCATCGCGGCCCGATTCAGCGACACCGTGCCCATCGATCTTGATGGCAAGAAAGAGGTCGAGGAATTCCAGAAAGCGCCGTTCCACTACGAAAACCAATTCGAAGCGGCCTGTGGCACCTACAATCTCAGGGTTGTTTTCAGCTCCGGCAGCAAGACCTTCGGCAAGCTCGAAAATCCGTTCGCGATCTTACCGTTCGACGGCAAACAAATCAGCCTGAGTTCGATCGCTCTGAGCAACAACACGGCAAAAGTGTCCGAACTTGATACCGCGTTGGATTCGCAACTTGTGGATGACCGCAAGCCGCTCGTCGTCCGCGGAGTCCAGATACTACCGTCGGCTTCCAACCACTTCAAGAAGACCGACAATGGCGTAGCGTACATCGAGGTTTACGACCCGCTACTGGCTCAGGACAAGCCCCCGCAACTCGGCCTTGAGTTCCGCATCGTCGACAAGAAAACTGGAGAGAAGAAGCTCGACGTCGGCGTCATGGACACGCAGGATCTCATCAAGCCCGGCAATCCGGTCGTTCCGGTTGGAGTGAAGCTGCCTCTCGCGACCCTGGCCCCGGGCACGTATCGCGTAGATCTGCGCGCCGAAGATTCCGCAGGGAACTCGACGAATTTTCGCATCGCCGAATTTGAGTTGGAATAACTCGATCGGAGGGCGTGAACAGCAGGGAAGCGCGACCGACGCATTGAAGCTCTACTCGGCAAATCGCCGTGAGATAATAAATTCTCCTCGCGTCGGCCCCGTAGCTCAGATGGATAGAGCAGCGGTTTCCTAAACCGTTGGTCGGCGGTTCGACTCCGCCCGGGGCCCCCACGCCTCGTTGCTCGAAACTTAAGTGAGCGCGAAACACTTGCAGATGCGGAGTAACAGAAAAGCCTCGCCAGTACTGGCGAAGCCAAACCAATCTTGTCATTCCGACGCCCGAGATGGCGAAGCAGGGAACAACCGCTTCACCCTTGTCATTCCGACACCCGAGCGTAGCGAGGAAGGAGGAACCTGCTGTCGACGCCGCCACTACGAAACCAGCCTCACTCCGTCTTCTGATGGCTCTCCACCGACAATTTCCGCAGCGACAACCTCTCGTGATGCGCCAGCAGCAATCCCGCCGGAACCACCGCCGCAAACGTCACGAGCCATAGCAAAATCCCGCAACTCGCCGCCAGCTCCGGAGGCACGTCGAAGACACTCGACAGCGTCGCAATCGTCGCCATCTGCGACCCGCCGCCCACCGCAGGTAGTTGCAGCATCGATCCCAGCATGCTCGAGAACATGAGGATCAACAGTTGCGATACCGGAATTGCCAGCGCATCGACTCCATACGAATGCGTGACTTCCTGATAAGCAAGCGCGATCACGTACCACATACCCACCGAAACCAGCGTTAGCCACAACATCGATAGGGGCCCGTGAATCGTGTTCAGCCCCATGCCGAACTCGCGCACCTTCTGCGCCAAGCGATGTCCGAGATTCGATGACAGATGTCCGAATCTTTGCTCCACCCACGTCGCAACCCTGTCTCCATTGCGCCGGATGACGACCGCCGCGATCGTTGTTCCGGCCACCAGCGCGGTCAGTACGAAGCCAAGCTCCCGGAATCGCAAATAGTATTCGGGATGTGGAATCGAAGGCAGTGCACTCGGCAAGAAAATTGCCAGCATCATCAACACCGTGAACGCCCCGATATCAAAGATCCGCTCCACACCCCACACCGCGATTTGCGACGAAACCGGCAGATTCGTCCGCCGCGCAATCAGGTAGGGACGAATAAACTCTCCCGCCCGCCCCAGCAACGCCAGCCCCGTAAATCCCACCAGCGTGGGCGAAACCAAGTCAATTGTTCGAGTCTTCGGCCGCACTGGGTTGAGGAAAATCTTCCACCGTAGGGCCCTCAAGAAATACCCGAGGTATATCAGCGCAATCCCATGCAGCACATGGATTTTCTTTATCCGGTGCGTTTGGCTCCAGAACGTCGGCCAGTCAAATGTCCGCCAGTGCCGGTATTGCAGGTAAACCAGAATGGCCAGGATGAGAAACACAACTACGCTGGCCAGAATGCGCTTCTTATCCATGAAAGGGAAGAACTCCGCGCCGCGGCCCCGGCAACGCGAAGCGGGAAACGGCACCCCCAAAGGTAAATGACTGTACCGATAGGGTCAAACCGATCAAGAACATATGGAGCAACTGGCCGATGTGCAGCTGGCACTCCTGCGCGCTGTTCTTGATTTCATCTTTGATCCTGATTTTATCTGGATGAGAAATCCCGGACACGAACAATTGAGGCTGCGTTGGCCTACTCCCCCGACGGACTCGCCTTCGCCTGCACGACTCCCTTGGAATCGTGTTTCGCCGGAGCTGGATGCGTCCGTGCATCCTTCACCGCAGTGCTCTTCTTGGCCGCAGCAGCTGCCTTTTGTTGCGCGACTTTCTTCTTATTAAAATCCCTCACGATCCGAGCCACATACGCCCGCGTCTCGTAATATGGAGGCACGCCACCGAAATGTTCCACACGCTGCGGCCCGGCGTTATACGCCGCCAGCGCCTTCACCAGATCGAAGTTATACCGCTCCAGCAACTCTCGCAGATACTTCGTGCCGCCCTCGACATTTGCCTGTGGATCGAATGCGTTCGGCACTCCCAGCTGTGACGCCGTCCCTGGCATTAACTGCATGAGTCCTTGCGCGCCCTTCGGTGAAAGTGCCCGCGTATTAAACCCACTCTCTGCTTTGATCACGCTGTCAACCAAGTCCGGATCCAGCTGATATCGCCCACTCGCGTCCTTCACTACCGCCGTCAGATCGGGTTTAGGCCCCGCGGACAATCCTGGCCGAGCAGCGGCAACGCTACCGCCAGTGTGCGCATTCCGGGCAAATGAATTGGAAGTTGAGGATGGAATCGGGGAACTGCCTGGATTTGACGCTGCCGTGGGAGCGGGTAACTCCGGCGCGGCTTCAAAGTGATCCACCTGCGCGGTAGGCACATCCACGAAGCTCGATCCCTCGGCATTGACATAGAGCCGTGTAACTTCGCCCACCACTTCCCGCCGTTCGTGTCGGATTGCGAAGCCGTTCTTTAGAATGGCCACTTCGCCCGCAAAGCAGGGAAGCGCGATCATCGCAATTATGGCGACGAAGCCGAGCCTCGAACTGAAATTTATAAATCTCATCCCCACTACCACCGACGAACGACCACCGACTATTGACCAGTACCCACAGGCACTTCCCCCAATGCCATCTCTACTGCACCCGCCACGCCGCAAGCGTCATTCCCGCGGGTCAATCTCCACCCGCGTCCACGCAGCTCCTCGCAGGCATTCCCCATGATAACCGGATGCCCCGCGAACTCAAGCATCTCTACATCATTATGATTGTCACCAACGGCCATGACCTCATCACGCTGGTAACCTCGATGTCTTGCCCACCGCTCCAGCGCATGCCCCTTCGAACACCCGGCATTCAGCACGTCGATCATCGACAAATCCCGCTCCGGATACTCCGTCCGCAGTACAGTCACAAGGCCGTCCATGCCGACGCCCTCCAGCGTCCGCAGAGCCAAATTCATCCTCTCCATGGTCCCACAAAACATCGCCTGCACCGGATCCCTTACCAGCGCATCCTCCAGAGGCACCACAAACCGGATGAACTCCATATTCTTCTCCAGCCATCGCCGGATACTCGCCCCCAGCTCATCTAATCGCTCGAGGACAATCGCCCCCTTAGTTTCCTGATCAAATGTCAGAACGGTATTTCCACGAAACTCTTGCATCGCGCCGCACAACTTCCGGCAGGTCTCGGCCGGCATCATGTCGCGATGAAACGTCTCCCCGCCCAGCGATCGCGTGACCGCTCCATTCGAACTGATGAGCCACAAATCAAACCCAAGCTGCTTGGCAATAGGCAGGGCGAAGGCGTGCCGGCGACCTGTCACCAGGACGATCTCCATCCCGGCTGCATGTGCGCGCCGCAGCGCCTCCAAATCACCATCAGAAATCTGAAATTGTGGATTCAGCAGCGTGCCGTCGATATCGGTCGCCAGCAGCCGAATGGAGGGTTTAGAAATCGTCACTCATTGAATTTTATCAGGAGAGCCTAACCTACCGCCTCAATCTCCCCAGCACCGCCTCGCGCCTTCCGAAACCAAGGACGCTCCCGCCGCTTCTGATATCCCGGCATGGTTGCCCGCTTATCCAGAATCTTCTGCGCCCACTCGCGCGCTTCTGCCGTTCGTCCCTGAGATTCCAGATACAGCGCGTAGTGATAATACGTTTCCGAAATCGTGGAAATTCGCACGGCCTCGCGGAACATCGCGTCTGCCTTTTCCTTCTGCCCCGTTTGCGCGTACGCCCACGCCAGCAACCCCTTGCCGCGATGGAAATCGTAGTCCGCATCCGCACCGACCGCCCGCTCCAGGTCCGGCACTGCTGCCGCGAAATCTCCCAGTTCCACTTCCGCCACTCCGCGCCGGTAGAACGGATCGATCGAATCCGTCCGCGACGAAATCGACTTGTCATAGCACGCCCGCGCCCGCGCGAAATCCCCATCGTCCAGATACAGCAGTCCTAGCTCTTCGTAGTTTCCGGCCGAGGGATTATCCAGGATTTCGCGTTCCAACTCGTGAATTCGCCGCCGCCGCGGAAACATCTGAAACGAACCTCTCAGCAAACCAGCGTCGGGAATAACTTCTACACAGATGTAGACCAGCGCTCCCACCCAATGGAACAAAATCACGAACAGCCAGAAGAAGTCCGGCCGCCGCCGGATGAAGTGCACAATGGCCACGATCCTTAGCGCGATCGCCCACCAGGAAAATGCGAAGAAGAGAAACGATCCCATCGTGAGAGCAGAGTCGAAACAAAGGCCGCCAGATGCGTTCCTGAAAAGCCCGCCAGGCTCACTGGCGGGCTCAAGACGAATCAAATCAAAACTGAATCTTCAAAGTGAGACGCCCGAAAGCTGCCGAGCGCGATCCTTCTTATTTTGGTGTTGAAGGCGCCACCGGTGTGGGAGTCATCGGTGTTGCTGGAGGTGTCGTCGGCGTAACCGATACCAGACTATCCTTCGCCGCCTGCGGCAGCTTATCGGCATTGGCCAGCAGCAAACTCACCTGCCACATTTGTGTCGTCGACAGGGAAGTCGAATAGCCCGGCATCCCCGACATCCGGATCCCGCCCGATACTTTCCAATACGTCTCCGCTGGCGGATCGTCGGTCACTCCCGTTCCTTCCATCAGCTTCGGAGGCTGCGGAAACATTCCTTTCGCAATCGCCGTTTGTGGAGTCAATGGTAGCCCGTGGCACACGGCGCAATTTCCTTTATAAACTTGCGCTCCGGCCACATACGCCGCCTCGTCCGCCTGGATTGGCACAGACTTCGGCATTTCCTTCTCCAAATGCGAATGCAGTGCCATTCGCGCGAACGTCCTTTCAAACGGCATCGGAGGTGCGGCCGTCGCCACAGGAGCCATCCCCGTGGAGAAATACACATATACAACCAGCGGAACCAGCACCAGTCCCACGATCAGCCCGAATACAAACTTTCCCATTTTTCCTCCGGAAGATACAAACAAGGATAGTACCTCAGGGCCCTCGAAATCGTCATGGAATCGAAATCTCAGGTTAGGATGGACTTGAGATTCGTGCTCAATTAAAGAGGAGCCATGACCGTGACCAAAACACTCTGCCGGGCGCTCATCGAGATCGGTTTCATCATCTTCCTTTTTTACGCGAACTTGTTGATGGGCGAATTTGAGCGCTCTGGTATGGGACAGAGGCGAGGTCTTGTTTGGGCCCTCTCCGACGTTTTCACCGCGCCCAACCTCGCCATCGCCGCGGTCGCAGCTCTAGTGGGCTACGCTCTCTTTGAATTTCTTCGCACCAGATTCTAGAGTCCGCTTTTTTCCTCAGCTTAATCTTTTACAACTCGATAACTCCCGCATGACACTGTCTCTGGCGCGTCGCCATATTCTGCCTTCACGTTGACATCGAACTTCCCCTTCGATCGCAACGTCATCGCAAAAAAAATGGAGTGTACGAATCTATGAGCAACGCCAAACCGCCCTTTCCAGCCCTCACCCCAGAACCTGCCGAACAGCAATCCCTCGACAACGTCGAGAAATCTTCCAACGGCGGAACGCAGCGGCGTTCCTTCCTCAAAGGACTTGGCATGGCAGGAGCCACTATCACCGCCAGTGCGCTGCTCGCCGGAAAGAGCCGCGCTCAATCGAAGTCAAACGCTCCCCTCAGTGCCGGAGACGCCGCGATCCTCCGTTTTCTGGCCGCCGCGGAAATCATCGAAAGCGACCTGTGGACGCAGTATGCCGAACTCGGTGGAGTCTCCACCGGAACTCAGAATCCCTATCAGCTCGCCCTGCAAGTCCTCGACGGCGACGGCTCGCAATACATCTCTAGCAACACGCTCGACGAGGTCAGCCACGCCAACTTCCTTAATGCCTATCTCAAGATGAAAGGTGCGCCGCAGGTCAACTTCAACAAGTTTCGAACTTTGCCCGGCAGCCAGGCCACAGGATCGAAGAAAATTCCTCGCCTGACGAATTTGATGGATCTCACTGTCGACACCAGTTGGTACACGCGCTATCGTAGCCAGACCAACCCCGATTTCGGAGCGACATTTCCCCAGGCGATCGATCTCATCGGCGTTACCGCGATTCCTCGAGACGACTCCGACTTCGCTCCGCCGAAACATATTCAAGCCATCGCTAACACCGCTGCCTTCCACTTCGGATTCATCGAGCAAGGTGGCAGCAGCCTCTACTCAGCCATGGCCCAGAAGGCTCACGACGTCGAGGTGCTTCGCATCGTCCTCAGCATCGGTGGAGACGAGATCGCGCACTTCCTGGAGTGGGTCGACTTCGCCGGGAACGGTGTGCAAACCCCGGTTGCTCCCTTTACCGATCCAACGAACGGACTTACGTTCCCCGACTTCAACGCGACCAAGAACCCGTTGCTCCAGACCAATCTGATTTTCCCCGTTCCGTGCCAGTTCATCAGCGCCAGTCTTCCGCACGCGGCGGTGATTCGACCAACCGATCCCACCGGCATTGCCGCTGGCGCCGTGAAAGCCTTCACCGACGATGGACTCTTTATCGGTCAGTCATCGGAATTCCTCGACACGCTGAATGCTCTCGCTGCCGCGGCAGACGCTGCGGTCCGAGGCTTCTAACTGTCACGATCTCTCTCCAAAAAGGCGCTGCCCGCCGGGAGTAGCACTTGGGCAGCGCCAATTTTTGATGTTTTGTCGATCACTGCACACAGGAGAATTTATGTTTGAAGGACTTTTTCAGCCCATGCATCTGCTCATCATCGCCGGGATCGCTCTGCTGGTCTTCGGTCCAAAGAAACTCCCGGAGCTCGGGAAGGGATTAGGCGAGAGCATTCGCGGTTTCAAATCCGCGATGGCAAAAGAAGAAAAGCCGCTCGTCACTCATCAGAATGTGACAAGCGGCAATGAAGGTGGAACGGCGAACGACTAACAACCAGCGAACTTCCTACTTCAGTCCGTAGACATAAATCACATTCCCGCCGTTCCCGCCGAACAGCGGAGAGCCGACCACCAGCGTCGTTCCGTTCATGGCCACGGACCATCCGTCTGATCCGTTGCCATTCTTCGCAGGCGCTTTCAGTCGGTACGTCGGAGTCATGTTGTGCCATCCCGCCGATGGCTCGACATATAAATCGGCGAATGGAACGTTCTCATACGGAGATCCTGCCAGAACATTACCCTGATAGAGCGCCACGGAATTGAGCCCGTAGAATGTATACGATGAACTGGCCAGTTCTACGTTCTGCGTGCTCGTAGTCCATCCCGATGAAGGCTTGAAGAATAAATACACCTTGTCGAACGCCGCCGCTGCCAGCGCGTTCCCATTAAGGCTCAATCCCATCCCGAGCAGTGTCACCGAATGTCCGTCCGACGCCGTAAGCTTTGCGGTTTGCGTCGAGCTCTTCCATTGCGATCCATTCTTATCGAAAATGTAGATCGCCCCCTCCAAATCGGTTGAGCCAATCATCGCGTTTGGCGAGCTCGCGGCAATCGTATTGCCGATAATGGCGACGCTATAGGCGAAGTCATCTCCCGAGACGCCATCCGAAGGCGTGAGCTTGGCCGTCTCGGTCATATTCGCCCATCCGGCCGTCGGTTTCGCGAAGACGTATGCCGCTCCCGCCCCATTCGGCTCCGGCGGAAAACTCGCGCCCACCGAATTATTCTGATCCGCTCCCACCACGATCGTAGTGTTGGCAATTGCGACCGAGGTTCCAATGAAATCTCCGGGCTTTGCGTCCGACGCACTCAGCTTGGCGGTCTCGGTCATGTTCTTCCATCCGCTCGATGGTTCGACGAACACATAAGCGGCACCCGTGCCGCCGTCCTGAACCGATCCTGCCACGATCGTGTTTCCGCTGATCGCAACTGACGAAAACACCGCGCCGTCAGTGGCGCTGAGTTTTGCCGTCGGCGTCGACATATTGCCCCATCCGGCTTTCGGTTCAACGTAGACGGCGATCTCATTATTTGCCGTCGCGGCGATCGTCGTTCCACTGATCCCCAATGCGTAACCAAACTCCAGTGGGTTTCCTGGCGCAGACAGCGTGGCCTTCAGCACCCACGGATTCGATGTCGCAGCCATAACGCTGCCGGAAAAAATGGAAATTACGGCCAGAGATACTGCAAGGCGGGAAACTTTCATAACTGCTCCTTCTTTATTCGCGCGGTCACGTCTTGTGCGATCATTCATGCGCAGGCGGGGGAGCTGACTGCCTTGAATGAACTATTACACACCACCACGATGTTTTCCAACTGTGGAAATCCTGCGCCCAGCCCGGGTTCCCGCCCGAATGGTAAACTCGCATCGCAATGCTGACTCATCTTGAATGCACCCGCTGCGGCGAGCACTACCCGGCGGACCGTCCCCAAACCGTTTGTCCCAAAGACGCCGGTATCCTCTACGCCCGTTACGATCTCGCCAACATCAAGCGGACTTTCTCCTCCGCCCGCCTCGCCGGACGCACCCCCACCATGTGGCGCTACGACGCCGTTCTCCCCGATGCGAACCCCGTCACCCTTGGCGAAGGCTTTACTCCCATGCTCTCCAGCCGCGAGTATCCCAACGTCTACATCAAGGACGAAGGCCTAAATCCGACCGGATCTTTCAAAGCTCGTGGACTCTCCGCCGCCGTTACCATGGCGCGCCACTTCCACCTGAAGAAGCTCGCTATCCCTTCTGCAGGAAACGCCGCCGGAGCTCTCGCCGCCTACTCGGCCGCTGCTGGTCTCGAAGCTCATATCTTCATGCCTAAAGACGTCCCTATGGCCAACCGGATCGAATGCGACTACTACGGCGCCCAGGTCACCCTCGTCGACGGCCTCATCAGTGACTGCGCCCGCAAGGTCGCTGAACTCAAGAATTCCGATTCGTGGGAAAAAGACGGCTGGTTCGACGTCAGCACCACGAAAGAGCCCTACCGCGTCGAAGGCAAGAAGACCATGGGATACGAAGTCGCCGAACAACTCGGCTGGCGCATGCCGCAAGGCATCATCTATCCCACTGGAGGAGGCGTAGGTCTTCTCGGTATGTGGAAGGCTTTCGAAGAGATGGAAGCCCTGGGCTGGATTGGCTCTGAGCGCCCCAAGATGATCTCCGTCCAATCAGCTGGCTGCGCGCCAATTGTTAAAGCATGGGATGAAGGCAAGCCGTCCTCGGAAATGTGGGCCAACGCCGCCACACTGGCCTCTGGCCTTCGGGTTCCCAAGCCCTACGGCGACTACCTCATTCTCGACATATTAAAGAAGAGCAAGGGCACCGCTGTCAGCGCCACCGACTCCGAAATTCTCGATGCCACCCGCCACTGGGCCAAGGCCGAAGGCATCTTCGCCGCCCCCGAAGGCGCCGCCTGCTTGGTCGCCTACCGCAAACTCCTCTCAACCGGATTCTTCAAACCCGAAGACACGGTCGTCCTCTTCAACACCGGCACAGGCCTGAAATACCAGGATGTGCTGGATCCAAATGTGACGGCCGCGAAACCGGCTCAATCGAAGAAGCCGGCCACCCGCCAAATCGCCGGCATCATCGGCCCGTACTAGCTTATCGTAGCGGCGGTCTCTATTGGCACGGTCCATGTGGCGACGGCCGCCTCGGCCGTCCAAGCCAGCGCAAAGCGCGGGCGCAAAATTCCCCGATTGCTGCGTTTTGCCGTTGCGCAGCCGCCTCTGTCCATAGCAAGCTCCTGTCATCCGAGCAAAGCCGCTGCAAGAGCGCAGCGAATGCACCGGCGCGGTCGAATGACCTCGTGTCCCCGTTCAGCGACTCAAGGCTTCGCAAGGAATTCTCCCGATGCGGTCTCTAAAGATAAAATAAAAGCTCGCCATGACCGACCGTCTCTACTACCACGACTCCTTCCTCTACGACTTCGAGGCCGAAGTCGAAGAGATTCCCGCAAGCCAGCGCCCAGCTGTCATCCTCAATCGTTCCGCCTTCTACCCGACTAGCGGGGGACAAATCTTCGACATCGGCACCATCTCCATCGACGGCAACCAAACTCTCCGAGTCACGGAAGTCGCCGACACCGAAGACGGCAGAGTCGTCCACTACCTCGAAGCTCCTGTCAAAGATCTCCCGCCCGGAACGCGCGTCCGCGGCCAGATCGACGCCACGCGCCGCCGCGACCACATGCAGCAGCATTCCGGACAGCATGTGCTGTCTGCTGCCTTCATCAAGCTCTTCGACCTGCACACCGTCTCCTTCCACATGGCTGACGATTACTGCTCCATTGATCTCGACACACCGAACCTCACGAAAGAGCAGATCGAATCCGCAGAGCGCCTCGCCAACGAGATCATCCTCGAGAATCGCCCGGTCGATATTCGCTTCGTGAACCGCGAAGAAGCAGGGAAGCTCGGCCTTCGCAAACTTCCCGCCGCTGACCGAGACGAGCTCCGCATCATCGACATTCACGAATTCGACCTCAGCGCCTGCGGAGGCACCCACGTTCGCCAGACCGGGCAGATCGGCTGCATCCTTCTTCGCAAAGCCGAGAGAGTTCGCCAGGGATGGCGTATCGAATTCGTTGCCGGACAGCGCGCCGTCGCCACCGCCCGTCGCGACTTCACAACGCTGACCGAGACCGCCGGACTTTTCTCTGCCCAGATCTACGACGTTCCGCAGCAAGCTCGCAAATCGCTCGAAGAAGTTCGCGCCCTCCGCAAACAACGCGAGCAATCCCAGGAAGAACTCGCGGCCGCGCAAGCCGCCACACTGCTCTCTGAAACTCCTGAATCGAACGGCCGCCGCGTCGTCATCCGCACCTTCTCCGACCGCGATATGAATTCCCTGAAAATGCTCGCGCAGAAATTGACTCGTCTTGCGACAAATGTAGTCGCGCTCCTCGCCTCGACGTCTCCGCAGCCCTCGCTAGTCTTTGCCCAATCCGCTGGACAGCCTTTCGATATGGGCGCGCTGATGAAGCAAACGATGGCGACCCTCAACGGACGCGGCGGCGGCAGCAAAGACATGGCCCAAGGCGGCATCCCCACCGCCAACGGACTAGAAGCCGCGCTAGATGCGGCATCCAAGACGCTAAGCGCGTAAGCTCCAAATTCCGTTGTCATTCCGAGCGCAGCGAGGAACCTGCTGTTCCACTTAGTCGTGGCCTAGCCCGTGATTGTCATTCCGAGCGCAGCGAGAGCCCGCCCTGAGCGGAGCCGAAGGGAATCTGCTTCCCGCTTTCATCTAATCTTCAGCCGGCCGGAGTTTAATCCCACTCGTTGTGCAAGCCAGGAATGAGGGCGGCAGCCCTGCAATCAAGCCGTCCTCGTTCCCCGTATCTATGTGATTTGAATCACACCCCTTCCGCCGGCCCAGCGCTACAATCCGTTGTAAGTCCAAAGTATTTATTCGAGGAGGTCCCATGCTCCGCCTCTCACTCTTCGTTTCCGCGCTTCTGTTGTTCGCCCTGCAGCCGGCGGTTCCGCAGCAATCAACCAATGCGCCTTCATCGAAATCCTCGCCTTATGCGGCAATCCCCGTCGAAGAGGCCAGGAAGGAAAATCCGGTGAAGTCCTCGCCCGAATCCCTGGCCCGTGCCAAGAAATGGTGGACCCTCGATTGTGAAATGTGTCACGGCAAGACTGGCGACGGTAAAGGCGAGACCGCGAAAGAGATGAAGCTCACCATGATGGACTTCACCGATTCAGCGACGCTCAAGGACCGCACCGACGGCGAAATCTTCTACATCATCAAGAATGGCCACAACGACATGCCTGCCGAAGGCCCGCGTGTGAAGGAAGAAGAAGGGTGGGACCTCGTCAACTACGTCCGCGCCTTCGCCAAAAAGAAAGACGCCGATCCCAAGCAATAACTAACTAAGAAGACGTGAGGGTACCCCACCCTTGTCCTCCCGGTTTAGGGAGGACAGCGTGGGGATTTTGACTTCCTGTTTCTTCGGGAAAGATCAAAGCTGGAAGATGATCGAATCAGTGAATCATCGAAGTAGCGGATGCAGCCACACACACCCAAGTATTCCCGCTCTTGATCCACGTATCCACAAATCGGTCGTGTCTCACAAAAGGCTTTCCGTTTTCGATACCTTTTGACTGGAATACTCCCGTAGCAATCGCCACGTCGCCTACGACGTGTACCCGGATCGATTCCGGCGTAACTTGCTCCTCGTCCGAGGCCTTGGATTGCCGCACGAATTTCAGGAATTCCGCCTTCGTTTGTTGGCTCCCATCGTCGTTGACCAGCACGACATCTTCTGCCAGCAGCGCATCAATGGCTTTCGTATCCCGCAATTTGAATGCTTGATTCCAGCCCTTTTCGAGTGCCACGATCTTCGACTGGACGGTGTTGGAATCTTCCTGCGCAAAACCACGCGTTCCGCCGGCAACCATCAACACGAGCGACGCGACGACACTGATTCTGATGATTCTCATGGATCTTGTATTCCTTCAGATCGACTCAACTTCGAAACTACTTTCGAACTGGAACTGTCGGGTAAACACGCAGAATAATGCTATGTGCAGAATTCTAGGAGATAACTAGGAGTTAACCAAGTTACGACCGGGTAGGGAAGAAGGTCGCATGGCGGCGATGGCTAAACTTAAACACCGCGCCTTGGGAGTGACACACGAAAGGTTACGGATGGTTATCCTACCCGTCGATATCGGCCTGCCGAATCCCGCTCGTCTTTCCCCGAGGGAAGCAGCCCAATCACTCCGCGCAAGCTCTCCCACGCTGCGTCATTAAGCGAGGGTTCTGCACTGACTAGGTCGCGGATCATCTCCCACGCTGCCATGTTCAGAGCTCCCTCTGGCGGAAGCCCCATGGCCAGCGACACGGCGCACTGCGGGCAAAAGCAGATCCGGCTCGCCGAAGACTTCTGCCGCGGCCGCACCCCCACCGTCTGCGCAAACATATAAACCGCGACCGACTTGTCTCCCGCCTCAATCTCGCGCCGGCACCGCAAACAGAGTATGGGCTGCATGTATTCCTTTCTGTCGACTGATCCTGTCACCACCGATCCTGAATACTCTCAGTTACTCCGGATGGGCAACAAGTGCGAAGAAAGATTACCGTCCGACGTGAATCGTATTACTGCAGGAAAGCAGAAAAAGGCGACCGATTGCGGCGGCCGCCTTCCTCTGTTCCGTGTTGCTTTCCAACTACTGCACGGTAACCGTCACGCTCAGGCTTTGAGAGAGCGAGTTGCCGTTGTTGCTGCCAGCCGTGCCCACCGCGTTCACCGGAATCGTGTACGTGCCAGTTGGCGTACCCGGATGGTCGATCGTCTGGGTTAGAGCCTGCGACGTGCTGGGTTTGAAGCTGGAACTTCCAGCATAGCTCGCCGTGATGTTATGAGTTCCGGCGGACAAACTCGACGTCTGGAAGCTGGCTGTGCCCGAAGCGAGCGTGCCCGTCCCCAGTTGCGTCGTGCCATCCATGAACGTTACGGTCCCGCTCGGTTTACCCGAGGTGGCCGACACCGTTGCGTTGAACGACACTGCCTGCCCGGCGATCACCGGGTTCTGCGATGAATTCACGGCCGTGGTCGTGGTTTCCGCAGTCGGAGTCGTCTGGGTTGTCGTCGTCTGGTGCGACCCGTCACTACCGCCGCAGCCCACCAGCGTCATCGATACGGCCATGATCGCCAGCAACAGCGCCGTGCAACGGTTGCGTTTCTTGAAGCTGCTACCCAACACCATTCCGAAGACTCCCATGCCACTCATGGTCGCCAGTAACCAGGACGAGCCATGTTGCGGGCTAATGCCGGCAGGAACCTCTGCGGAGGCGCTGACGGCGGTTGTGGTGATGGTCAGTTGCACGCTAACCGGCGTGTGTCCGTCCATCGTGATTGATGCAGGAGAGAACGTGCAAGTGGTATAAGCCGGAAGAGTGCCGCAACTCAGCGTCACGACTCCGTTGTAATGGTTCGCAGGGGTCAGCGTCAGCGTAAAGGTCGCGCTGCCACCGGCCGTGATTGTTGCGGTTGTGGTGTCGGCCACGACTGTGTATGTCGACTTCGTGCCGCTGCCATTGTTGTTGAGAAGCACCGTCACTCCGGAGAAATCATCTGCAGCAGTTACCACGTCGGGTGCTCCGTCCTGGTTCACGTCTGCAACCGTCAGGCCCCAGTTCCAGCCGCCGGAAGGATATTCAACCGGATCGTAGAACGAACCGTTGCCCATCCCAAACAGAACCCCAACCGTCCCGTAATCCGCGTTCGTGTACACCAAGTCTTGATTGCCGTCACCGTCGATGTCGACAGCTTGAATGAACGAGGTGTAGGGACTGTCGTAGGTCTGATTCTGAAGCGTGCTGGCCATCGAGACAGGAGTCTGGAAGGTTCCATCCCCGTTGCCCAATGCCACCATGATTCCAGCGTTCAGGTAATAGCCCGAACTGATAGCCATATCCATTTTGCCGTCGCCATTGAAGTCCGCTACAGCCACTGCAAACGGGTTTGCCGAGATTGTTGTGAGATCGGTTTCCGCCTGGAAGGTCCCGTCTCCATTGCCCAGCAGAATTGCAACATTCGATCCGTACGACAGGGGCACGATCAGATCGAGCTTCCCATCGTTGTTCAGATCGGCCACAGCCATTCCGATGGTGTTGAACTCACCAGACAAGCTGTACGGAATCGGAGCAAGGAAATTACCAGTGCCGTCATTGAGAAGGATAGCGACGTCCTGCCCTCCGTTGTTGTTGTTGGCAATCGCGATGTCCTGGAATCCATCTTTGTTGAAGTCGCCAGTAACGATCGCTTCCGGATACCCACCCTGCGAATCCGAGGCGTACGTCGAACCGACGGTGAACGTGCCGTCGCCGTTGTTCGTGAAGATTTGAACCTGTTGGTTGTCTACGTCGATGGCCGCGATATCCGGCTTCCCGTCTTTGTTGAAGTCAGCGACCGCAACGTAATTCAGTTGCGAATTCGAGAAGCTGGAGTTCGCGTAATTCACGCCCGGCTGCAAACTGCCATCCGGACGAGAAAGGAACACGGTCACGCCAATACTGTTGTTGCAGCAGTTGCCGAGAACGAAGTCTGGATATCCATCGCCGTTGAAATCCCCGGACGCAACCGTGATACCGTACGCGGTTGTGTTCCCCGGCAACGGAGCATAGTAGTCCAGTGCACTACGAAAACTGCCGTCTCCGTATCCTTTCAGGTAAACGAAGCTGTACATCGAATCAGAGACAATTACGTCGATCTTGCCATCCCCGTCGAAGTCCGCAATGATCGCCGGCGAGCCTGGATACCCACCCGTTGCGTAACCGACCGTGGGAGAGCTGAACGTACCGTCGCCATTGCCGAGCAGCACCGTGATGTCGCCGCCATCCGTGTTCGAGCTCAGAATGTCAGCCTTGCCGTCGCCGTTCACGTCCCCAATCGAAACTGCTTCCGAATAAACGTCCGCATTCGTTCCGTTGGGTTGGTTTAATGCGACCGGGTAGTAAACACCCGTCTGGAAACTGCCGTCACCATTGTTGACATAGACCGTCACAGTGTCGGCATTGCAGTTGGAGGCAACCACTTCCGGTTTCCCATCTCCCGACAGGTCGCCCGAAGTCAGTGAACATGTGTTGTAGACGCCGTCCGAAGTGGTGTACGAAACTGCGCTGGCGTACGTGGTTGCAGAGGTTGCCAGATACACCGTGAGTTGGCCGCTGTCGTAATCCATGTCAGCCACATCAAGAAGTCCATCGCCGTTGAGATCCGCGAAGAAAGCATAGTTCCCGGCAACTCCGCTCAATGCTACCGACGTGGCTGCCTGGAAGGTGCCATCGCCGTTGCCCAACAGAGTCCAGACGTTCGCTGGAGCGTTCTGATCGACGGCCACGATGTCGAGCTTGCCGTCGGCATTCGAGTCCGCCAGGATTCCTCCCGCCAGATAATTGGAAGTGATCGTATAGCTGTTTCCTGCGGTAAACGTTCCATCGCCATTGCTGAGAAGGACTTGAGCTGTCGAATTTCCACCCGTGCAGCCTCCCTGTTGCACCACTATGAGATCGTCCTTCTTGTCGCCGTTCAGGTCTCCGACACTGACCTGCGTGCAGCCTCCGTTGCTAACACTTGGAGTCAGGATTGGCGCCTGAAACGTTCCATCTCCATTGCTCAGGACCACGCTGATCGAGTACACCCACGACCCGCTTACGTAGTTCTGCACTTGTGAGACGAGATCTTTCTTGCCGTCTCCATTGAAGTCGCCCGACAGAACTCCGATCTGCCAGCCATTCGCCCCTCCGCCCGACGGAATCTGCGTTGCCGCCACAAATCCAAGTTTTCCTGTGGGAGGATTTGCCGTTTCAGGTCGCGCCAGTCTCTTCGAAATCTTGTTTTGCTGGGCCAGAGCATCCTTGTGACTTTGAGCTTTGCTGGTGGAATGAGACGCAGCGGCGGAGTGCGCTTTTGTGGCGCGCGCTCCGTTTGCTGGAAATTGGAAACGACTTTGTGTGGTGTTGTTATGAAGATTGCTCGCGCTAATCGCTGGCAAACTCCCGATGAGTAACATCGCACATAGTGACGCGAAACGGCTCATAATCTTGGACACTGCTCCATTCGATAGGATTGGTTTTTGGTGGCGCGGAAGAACTACATCTCTGCCATCTGTGCAAGACGGGTTCCAAAATGGGAACCTCGACTTCCGCAAACCATCCCCGCCCTGTGCTGCTTCGCTGTCCTTCGTTCCAAACATCGCCCGCAACCCAAGCAGAATCGAAACATTCTGGCTGTTTTGACGATGGAAGATGACTCTCGTCGATTGCCCTTCGGACCAGATATCCGATGAATGTGAGCCCGAAGAATCCAACCCTCACGAGGGACGAAACTGTCTCCCAACCAGACACAAATCCGGATTCGAGAAACGAGCCGCTCCAATTCAAGCTCTGCCTTTCTCGAGAGAGAGCCGATCGCAGCTCAGTGCCTTCCTCTGTGTTCCCCTGTGCCCTCTGTGGTGATCGCTTTTTCGGTTGACTCGAAACGTGGGCAAGTGGACGGGTGGGACGCTCTCCATATCATCTTTTTCCCGACGAATCCGGCCGCTCCAATTCAAGCTCTGCCTTTCTCGAGAGAGCCGATCGCAGCTCAGTGCCTTCCTCTGTGCTCCCCTGTGCCCTCTGTGGTGATCGCTTTTTCAGCTGCCTCCAAGCGACTAAATCGCTGAGGAGAAGTCGCCCTCTTGACAACGCCCCACTCACCCTTTACAATTAGCACTCAATAGGCGTAACTGCTAACAGTGCACCTATCCCAACCAAATCATAGGGTTACGAAGATCAACTGAAGGCAAATCACCTTCTCATACTTGAAAGGAGTAACAACCATGGCGAAATTTTCACCGCTTCACGACCGCATCCTGGTCCGTCGCGTGGAGGAAGCTTCCACCACTCGTGGCGGCATAATTATCCCCGACTCGGCTAAAGATAAGCCGCAGGAGGGAGAAGTCATCTCTACCGGCAAAGGCCGCACCAACGACGAAGGCAAGACCTTTCCTCTCGCAGTGAAGGAAGGCGATCGCGTCCTGTTCGGCAAATATTCCGGAACCGAAATCAAGATCGATGGCGAAGACTTCATCATCATGAAGGAAGAAGAAGTCCTCGGCATCCTGACCGGCGCCGCTACCCCGGCCAAGAAAGAACTCGCCGGAAGCAAGAAATAGCTTTCAGCCGTCAGCTCTCAGTTTTCAGTCAAAGCAAAGAGCGGACGGCTCAAGAAAAGGCGTCATCCCGAGCGTAGCCGTTCTTCAGGCGGAGCGAGGGATCTCGCGAGTAGGAATCAAGAGATTCGCTGGGAGCTAGCAGTTCGAAGCTCTTAGCTAAAAAGCTGGCAGCTGATCGCTGACAGCTCTGAAGAAATTCATCATTAGGAGATAAGCACAATGGCAAAACAAATCGTACACGGAGAAGAATCCCGACAGGCGATCCTCCGCGGCGTCAACCTTCTGGCCGATGCCGTGAAGGTCACTCTCGGCCCCAAGGGCCGCAACGTTGTTATTGAAAAGAAATTCGGTTCGCCGACCATCACCAAGGACGGCGTGACCGTTGCAAAAGAAATCGAACTCCGCGACGGCCTCGAGAACATGGGCGCGCAGATGGTCCGTGAAGTTGCCAGCAAGACGTCCGACGTCGCCGGCGACGGAACCACCACCGCCACCGTTCTCGCCCAGGCTATCTTCCGCGAAGGCGTCAAGACCGTCGCAGCCGGTGCCAATCCAATGGCCCTGAAGCGCGGCATCGAGAAGGCCGTCACCATCATCGCCGGCAAACTCGACAAAGAAGGCAACCGCGTCAACGGCGAGCTCGACAAGCTGTCGAAGCCCGTTAACAACGACAGCATGATCGCGCAAGTCGGCACCATCTCCGCCAACAACGACGAGACCATCGGCAAGATCATTGCCGAGGCCATGAAGAAAGTCGGCAAAGATGGCGTCATCACCGTTGAAGAGTCCAAGACTCTCGAGACCCAGCTGGAAGTCGTCGAAGGCATGCAGTTCGACCGCGGCTACCTCTCGCCCTACTTTGTCACCGATCCCGAGCGCATGGAAGTCGCACTCGAGAACGCCTACATCCTGATCAACGAAAAGAAGATCAGCTCGATGAAGGACCTGCTCCCGTTGCTCGAGCAGATCGCGAAGTCCGGCAAACCGCTGCTGATCATCGCAGAGGATGTTGAAGGCGAAGCGCTCGCTACTCTCGTCGTCAACAAGCTGCGTGGCACGCTGCAAGTCGCGGCCGTCAAGGCTCCTGGCTTCGGCGATCGCCGCAAGGCAATGCTGCAGGACATCGCTATCCTCACCGGCGGCAAGGCCATCACCGAAGATCTCGGCATTAAGCTCGAGAACGTTCAGATCGGCGACCTCGGCCAGGCCAAGAAGATCACCATCGACAAGGACAACACGACGGTGGTCGAAGGCAAGGGCAAGCACTCCGAGATCGAAGGCCGCGTGAAGGAAATTCGCAGCCAGATCGACAAGACCACCAGCGACTACGACCGCGAGAAGCTGCAGGAGCGGTTGGCGAAGCTGGTCGGTGGCGTGGCCGTCATTAAAGTCGGCGCCGCAACCGAAACCGAAATGAAGGAAAAGAAAGCCCGCGTGGAAGACGCAATGCATGCGACGCGCGCAGCCGTGGAAGAGGGAATTGTCCCCGGCGGCGGAGTGGCTCTGGCGCGTTGCGCCGCAGCGCTCGACAAGGTGAAGGCCGAAGGCGATGAGCAGATTGGCATCAACATCGTCAAGCGCGCCATCACCGAGCCCCTGCGCATGATCGCCGAGAACGCCGGCGAAGAAGGCGCAGTGATTCTGGGCAAGGTGCTCGATTCGAAGGAGAACAACTACGGCTTCAACGCCTTCTCCAACGAGTACGAGGATCTGGTCAAGGCCGGCGTGCTCGATCCGACAAAGGTCGTGCGCACCGCCCTGCAGAATGCCGGCTCCATCGCCAGCCTGATGCTCACCACTGAAGCCCTGATCGCCGAGATTCCTGAAAAGAAGGAAGCTCCGGCCCCGGGCGGACACGGTGGCGGCGGCATGGGCGACATGTACTAAGAAGCTGTCAGCGATCAGCCGTCAGCTTTCAGCAAGAACCATGTGGGGACAGCCGCCATCGGCTGTCCGCCGAGCGAAGCTCGGCACCCACCGAATGCAGAAGCCCCGCTCGCAAGAGTGGGGCTTTTTGTTTTCCCACGGGGCATTCCAGCGACGGGCTCAAGCCACCCGATTGCGAAACGAGATTTCACCCCATCCCACATTCACGCGCGCGATCCCCGGTTCGCCGAGAAGAATAAAGTGCAGATGATGTAAGCCGTAAGTACGGTGTAACCCGGCAGGCATAACATCTCATGGTATCGGCAGCATCGTACCCGCCCCTGCAAAAGACGCAGGGACGGGGCACCCGCGGTACCGGAACGGGGAAGAGAATCAACAGCAAAGGATGGGCCACCCGGCGAAGGCAGCCAGAAGTGGGGCACCCTCTTCTTTGAAGCTAGAAGCTAGTAGCTAAGATCTTACGCTGCCTGCGCCAGCCACTGCTGCATCGTAGTGGCGTCGACCAATCCGGCTTGCTGGAAGGCGAGGCGCCCGTGGGAGAAGACGGCGAAGTTGGGAATGCCGCGCACGTTGTACTGGGCCGCGAGGCCGGGGAATTTCTCGGTATCAACCTTCAATACGACGGCGCGTCCGGCGAGATCGCGCGCGGTCTGGGCGACGTGCGGAGCGGCCATGCGGCACGGTCCGCACCATGCGGCCCAGAAATCCACCAGGACGGGAACCTTGCTGTCGCGAATCACCTGCTGGAATTCGTCCTCGTTGACTTCAATGGGCTCGGCGACCGGAGGAAGCGCGGCCTTGCACGCCCCGCAGCGTCCGGTGTCGGAGAGATGCGACGCCGGAACCCGGTTCGGCTTCCCGCACGACTGACAATTGCGAATGAATGGCATGGGATTCTCCTGTAGGGAACGGGAACCGGTCTAGATTGTATTCGGAAGGCGGGTTCAGGGTCAGCGGTTGCGTGTAAGCTGCTTCCAGTGAGGCCAGGAAACCTTCCGTCTGTCCCGCATTTGTCCCCGCCGCAAGAGGTCTTGCCCTTGGACCGATAGCGATAAGGAGGAGCTGTCGCGCCAGCGCCAGCGCCAGTCCATCGCACGATAAACCCCGGCGGAATTCGGCAGCACGGTCCGAAGTCTCTAGCGATCGCAACCGCCGCGCATCGGCCGGGCGCCTGCGCAAAACTTCAATTTAGGCGGAATCCAGTTCTCGACGCGAATGAAACAGACCTCCGCAGCTTGCTGCGTTTGCGTTGTTATTATGAGTCCACAGAATTGCGCTGGCTGGCCACTCCAGTGACAGGAAACATACTTTCTATTCTTTTACATTGTCATATCTATTAATCGTAATATATCTTCTTTAGAATCAATAAAACGCCAACGAGGAATCAAATAATGATAAGGAATGTAAGAAGGAGAAGCGTCGGCGCCAGTCCATCGCACGATAAACCCCGGCGGAATTCGGCAGCACGGTCCGAAGTCTCTAGCGATCGCAACCGCCGCGCATCGGCCGGGCGCCTGCGCAAAACTTCAATTTAGGCGGAATCCAGTTCTCGACGCGAATGAAACAGACCTCCGCAGCTTGCTGCGTTTGCGTTGTTATTATGAGTCCACAGAATTGCGCTGGCTGGCCACTCCAGTGACAGGAAACATACTTTCTATTCTTTTACATTGTCATATCTATTAATCGTAATATATCTTCTTTAGAATCAATAAAACGCCAACGAGGAATCAAATAATGATAAGGAATGTAAGAAGGAGAAGCGTCGGCGCCAGTCCATCGCACGATAAACCCCGGCGGAATTCGGCAGCACGATCCGAAGTCTCTAGCGATCGCAACCGCCGCGAATCGGCCACGCACCTAGTAAATGCGCAGTGCTTGCTTGTATTTAGAGCAATTTTAACCATTAAGACGGGCCTCAACCCCCGCCTGGACCATAACGAGCTATGAGCTCGTGTGAGGTAGCAGCATTATTCCGTCGTTGGTGAAAATCCTATTGACACACAGGTCACTTCTCATGTATCAAGTTGGTTAATGGTTTTTGGAGGGCCTGTGGAACTTGAAAAACTGATCAGCGCACGGCGCGCCGCGGAAGCGGCAGTCGAAGACATGACCGATCCGCAGCTTAAAAACACCGCCTTTGCCACAATCCTTGCGCACCAGCTGAAGGAAGATCGCGTACGACTAGAACCGTCTGCGATGGCACCCAGTCGGTCAAAATCTCCTGCGGCCAAGAAGGCCCCGGGACAAAGGCGCGACGGTACGACAGCCCGGCTGCTTGATCTCGTAGAGGAGAACTTCTTTCGGCAGCCACGGTCGCTGGCTGAAATCAGGAACGCGCTTGCCGAGAAAGGCTGGCATTACCAAATGGAAGCCCTCGGAACCCCGGTCACGCGATTGGTTCAGTCGAAGAACAAATATCTTCGGCGCACGCAGGTAGCAGAGGGCGGCAAGAAACTGTGGAAGTATTCGAATTATTGATTAAAGGGGCGACAGATGGCTAACGCGAAAATCAATATGCCTGGCGGAATCTCAGTGGAAGTTGACGGTTCTCCGGAAGAGGTGGCAGCGGTTGTGCAAAAACTACGGTCCGCGGCCGCGGAGCCTTTCACGCAGCCCGATGCGGATACGGCGGGCGGCAAATCTAGGGGAGAGATTCCCGCGTTGATCACAATGCTGAAAGCAGAGGAATTCTTCAAAACGCCCCGAGGCCTCTCCGACGTTAGGGAGAAACTTGCAGAAATCGGGCACCACTATCCAGTGACAACGCTCTCTGGAGCTATGCAGGCCCAAACCAGGAGCCGGAATCTTCGCCGGTTTAAGAAAGAGGGGAAATACGTATACGTCCAGTAATTCAGGAGGTGCATGTGCGAGCGACAGTCTATGTCACCGACGAAAGCGGGAAGAGATACGAAGGAAGCGTCGAGCTTTCGCCAGTTAGCAACGCTGTAGTCACCGGCGACGAAACGAAGGATGACGTCGAGGAAGGAGCGCAAATCTCGATCGATTTCACCCTACCCATTAGAGCATTTGTCAGAACTTACGCGGCTGTCAGATCAAACGGCGCCGCAAAATGCGGTGTACTCTTGGCTTTTCTGGCCAAGGGAGATGATTCAGCGTCCGTCTCCGCAGAATCGCTTCAATCGGAATGGAGCAGGCTAACGGCACATCTTGGGCCATTCAACCGTGCGCACATTACCCGCGCAAAAGATAAAGCTTGGATAGATTCGTCGGGACCGGGTCTATACCACCTGGGTCCTCATTGGCGAGAGGTTTTTGGTTCGTGACGCCAGAGGATCTAAAACAGAAGGCAACAGGCCTCTCCGTCGGGACGGATACGGCGCACGCATGGCTAAAAGAGCTGATCTGCGACGGCTTTCTAGACTCGCCGGTTTCAAGCGCAGATATAGTCCACAGGATTGCGGAGAGGTTTGGCCGCCAGTGGCAGACCTCTCGGGTTCAGATTTACATGCGCAAGTTTGTGGGTATCGTTCAGGCGGTGAAGCCAAGAGGCTTGCGAACGAATTATTGGGTGCTCGCGTGCATGCCACGTTCGGATGCCCTCCGACTGATAGGAAAGACAAGTAGGGTCCGAGAAGTCGAACAACACTTGTTCGCCGGCGACCTGGAAATCAAGCTCAAGAAGAACTTCTCCCAAGAACTGGACGAACTTCATGCGGTATTCGGTAAGCAGGGAGATTGCAGCGCCTTCCTGCTACGCAAGATTCTTGAGAAGCTACTCATTATCAGCTTCCGAAAATCCGGCAAAGCCAATCTTATCGAGGATGCGCGCCATCCCGGTAGGATGATCGGCCTAGAAGCGATGATCAATCTTGCAGTGCGAGAACGCGTGAACTCGGAGCCCATCCTCACAGGAAAGACCGGGGCAGGAATCGGGGGAATAAAATTTCTAGGCGACACGGCGGCCCACAACCCGATGGTAAATGTCGATACCGCCGAGATCTTGCCGCAAATGCCATACATCATCATCGCGTTTAAGGAGTTGGCGCAACACTTATAGGGCAGGCAGTCCATTCAAGCCCGGTTTTGGCTTGAGTGGGGCAGTGCAACGGGGCGGGTGGCCCGGCCTTTGACCGTCTACGCCACCGCGACTGTGGGTGCCCCGCTCTTGCGCTTTTGGCAAGGGCGGGTACCACGAACGCATGCGGCGAGTGCTCTAGCGACGGGCTCAGGCCACCCGATTGCGAAACGAGAATTCACCCCATCCCACATTCACGCGCACGATTCCCGGTTCGCCGAGAAGAAATAAAGTGCAGATGATGTAAGCCGTAAGTGCGGTGTAAACCCGGCAGGCATAACATCTCGTGGTATCGGCAGCATCGTACCCGCCCCTGCAAAAAGCGCAGGGACGGGGCACCCGCAGTAGCGGAACGGGAAAGAGAATCAACGGCAAAGGATGGGCCACCCGACCACAATGCAGTAGAAATCTAGTGATGCATAGCTGGGACGCCAGGGACGATGCGCGCGAGATCCCTCGCTACGCCTGAAAAACGGCTCCGCTCGGGATGACGCAAGTTCGAGCGGAGGACGCACGTTCGAAGTCGAGACGGCACGGCGGTTGAGGTTATCCGCTGATGAGATCCCGAGAGAAGTCAAAGTCCCCACCCTCTTTCGCAAAAAATGCGAAAGAAGGATGGGGCAACCGGCTGAGGTCACGTCGTCCAAATTTCCTAGTGTCATTCAATCGATTGCGGGAACGGCCCGATCTTCTCGCAAGCACTCGCGTGCTTTCCGACACATTGGACTGTGATCACATTCACGGAATTCACTGATCTTTTCTGAGAGGCTAGACTCGCCACAAAGTGTGGCTTGGCCTCCACGGACCTCGGTCCGCGGGGGCTTTGTTTTGGGCGGCGGAAGGTCGAGCTGCGCTCGACGGACAGCCGAGGGCGGCTGTCCCCACATGAACCCAAACTGATCTTTGACAATCTGGATGGCGGGAAAAGGTCCTGCTCTTCGTTTCTTGCGAGGGGCGGGGTGGGTGGAGCTTGTTGGAAGTGTTGGTCCAAATTATGAAGAAGGGAATCTTCGGTGGTCGTATCGGGGAGAGACGGTGACGTATGGGAGACGAGTTGGTTGGGGGAGACAGTGGTGCGGGAGAGTGCGGAGACGCGGACGGGAGAAGCAGGTTCCTCAGCTTCGCCTCGGAATGACAAAGACTAAAGACGAGGAGCAGGTTCCTCAGCTTCGCTTCGGAATGACAGGAACTGAGGCGGGGAAGCCGGTTCCTCGGCTTGGCTCCGGAATGACAAAAGCTGGGGGCACAAGAGCTCGGGTCACAAGAGATGGAGGCACGGGGTGGGTCGCGCTGACGCGGAAGCAGCGCGGGGAGATGGCGGAGGCTGCGTTCCTGGCGAAGGCTGCGAGTCTGGGTCTGCGAGTGTCCAAGCCCTGGGGAGAGGGGCGGTACGACCTGATTGTGGACAACGGAAAAAAGTTGCTGCGAGTGCAGGTGAAGTCGGCGCATCGTCCGGGGAAGGAGAACGAGTACAGGATCTATGCGCGCGGATGCTCGATGCGGGTGTATGACGCGAGTGAGATTGATTTGCTGGCGGCGTACGTGGTCCCGGCGAATGCTTGGTACCTGTTTCCGGTGGAAGAGTTTCTGAAATACAAATCGATGAAGCTCTATCCGGTGAAGCGGAGGAAGGCGTCGAAGTTTGAGAAGTTTCGGGAGAACTGGGAAATCGTGAGATAGCTGGCGGCTAGGTATCGCGGATCAAAGTCCCGAGCCACGCGCGCCTCGGAGTTTAGAATCTCGTACGGCTGTTGGCTCGAGTTCAGACAACGGGATGAGCGCTCAAAGCAAGATTCAAAGCGGTGCCGGCCCCGCGAAGCTTGCGGCAGCACGGGAACGCCTGCGACGGCGGTATCGGCCTGCGCGCGTGCGGATGTTGTTCGTGGGTGAGTCGCCGCCGGCGTCGGGGCGGTTCTTTTATCAGGCGGACTCCGGACTCTATCGCGCGATCCGGCAAACTTTTGTGGCGGCATTTCCCGAATTGAAGGACGCCGACTTCCTGGAATCGTTTCGCAATCTGGATTGCTACCTGGTCGATTTGTGCGGAAGTCCGGTCGACCGGATGACGCCGAAGAATCGCCAGCTCGCTTGCGCGCGGGGTGAAATGCGGCTGGGCGCAACCATTCGGCGGCTGAATCCAGAGGTCGTCGTCACGGTTGTTCGCTCCACCGCAGCTAATGTGCGACGCGCGATCGCTCGCGCGAAGTGGCAAGGTGAATTGGTCGAGCTGCCGTATCCGGGTCGCTGGGAGAGTCACAGGGTCGAGTTTGAGCGAACACTCAAGCCTGTCTTGCGTCGAACGTTACGAGGCTGAGCCAGCGAGCAGCACCCGCCCTTACAGGACCTGAATCCGAAAGACGCAGCGCGTGCTGCCGCGCAGGATCGATTCTTCCAGCGTCGCTTCGACCGGCTTTCCCAGGATGGCCGAATACGTCTGTTTCTGCCATCCCAGCGTGCATTCGCACTGATCCGACGGCGTCAGTCCCTCTTCGACAAGAGGACACGTACAGCTTTTCGATCGGTCGAATATGCGGATCGTGCCCGTCTCCTCGTTGTATTGCGTCTTCTCCACCCATCCGCTGGGCTGCACAATCGCCGCCAGGAATCCGCGAATGTCGTTCTTATACTTGTCGTAGGTGATGGCGCGGAATTGCTCGGCGCAAACCCGGCCGAGCCGTTCGAAGATGCGCTTTCGGGTGGCGTCGTCGACTTCTTCATCCATTATGCCGAGCAGCTTGGCATAACGGATTCGGATGGCCTCGCGCTGCTTCGTCAACGCGTCGACCTCGGAATTGCCGGACGGAGGCGCCACCGTCGTGGCGGCCGCCAGAGGAATCAACGAACATGAACACGCGCCCAGCGCACAGCACTTCATGAATGAACTTCGTGTCATCTCAGCCATGATTGCCTCACTTCCTTGCGTGGATCCACAAGCGTCGCCGCGAGCGGCGCTATCGTGTGAATTAGCACAATCCGGAAAAGAAAGATGTGATCGCAAGCGGCCTGCTACTCCCGAGCTTTCCGCCGAACTTTCTTCCGCGCGCTTCCGTACTTCTGGCAGGACCAGAATCCTTCCCGAACTCGAGGTGTCATGACACAACATTGCCGCGCTGTGATGCTGTCCGTGCTGTCTGTCGCCGTTCTTGCAGTCTCGCTCAGGGCACAAGTTGCACCGCCGCTCGAAAAGATTCAGAACCAGCAGGATCTCGACAAAGCCGGCGCCGCGCTCGATGCCGCGCTGTTCGACTCTTACAACAAGTGCGATCTGGCGAAGTTCGAGTCGTTCTTCGTCGATGATGTCGAGTTCTACCACGATCAGGGAGGAGTGACGCTCGGCAAGGCTGCATTGACAGACAGCGTCCGGAAAAATATTTGCGGAAAGGTGACACGCGAACTTGTCCCAGGCACGCTGAAGGTCTTCTACATGAAGGGATACGGGCTTGCTGGAGACGGGCGTACACCAGTTTCATCATCCCGGGCACGAGGACACCGAAGGCGTCGGCGAAGGCCAGTTCATCCATCTCTGGCAATACAAAGACGGAGCGTGGAAAGTCACAAGGGTGATCAGCTACGACCATCATGCGGCGGGGAAGTGAGAGCTAATTAGTCGAACTTCACAGTTTAGATGTCCTCTTTTTTGCGTGAGCGACATCGGATGGCGTTAACCCACCAGTAAAACTGGCGGGCTATTTTCGATCGTTGCTCCGCGACTAGACCAACAAATCAAAAACCCCACTTCTCGCGCAAACCGCGCGCGAGAAATGGGGCACCCACGACGTTCGATATCCTCCGACGAACCAGGGGCGAACTAGTTCGGCAGGACTACGGTGTCGACAACGTGGATGACTCCATTCGACTGAAACACGTTTGGGATAGTCACCATCGACATGCCACCCTTTTCGTCTTTCAGCACGATGCTCGATCCCTGCATCATGGCGGTGAGAGTGCCTCCGCTGACCGTCTTCAGCGTTGCCTGTCCGTGTCCTTCCCTGATCATCTTCCTCAGGTCGTTGGCGCTGAGGCGTCCGGCGACCACGTGATAGGTGAGAATCTTGGTCAGCATTTCTTTGTTCTCGGGCTTCAGCAGCGTGTCCACGGTGCCTGCGGGTAGTTTGGCGAAGGCTTCATTGGTCGGCGCGAAAACGGTGAACGGTCCGGGGCCTTTCAGCGTGTCGACTAGTCCCGCCGCTTTCACGGCCGCAACCAGCGTGGTGTGATCCGCCGAATTCACGGCGTTGTCGATGATGTCTTTGGTGGGATACATCGGCTGTCCGCCGACGATCGGAGTTTTGTCGGCCGCCAGGGCCGCGCATGCGAGAGTGACGACGCTCAACAGCAGAACTGCAACTTTGCGCTTCATAAAATGTCTCCTGATTTGAACTGAGATCAAACTGAATTCGTGTCAGCGGGTTTCGAGCGGATTCGATCCGTTCTCTTGGGAACCGCTTTCATGGTAGGTACGCGAGCGCAGGGAAATTGGATTGGTGGGAGGACTGGCGGACGAATGCGTCCGCTGCTCCACGGCTTCATCCGCTCAGCGGCACTTTACTCTCGCGTATGATGTTGTCGCGTCACGCTGCAAGATTTCCTAACGAGATCATTATTTTTTATGAATAAGAAATTTCGTGTGTTTGCCACCTGCGACATCGGAGAAGCCATCAACCTGCTCCGCGAACGAGGATACGACGTTGAAGTCTATCCCGACCCCAAGGCCCCGCCGAAGAGCCTGATCGTAGACAAAGTGAAGTCGGGCATCGATGGGCTCATCACGACGCTTCGCGATCCGATCGACGCCGAAGTCTTCGAGGCAGGGAAGGGATCGTTGAAGGTCGTTGCTCAACTCGCTGTCGGCTTCGACAACATCAATCGCGCCGACGCAAATCGCTACAAGATCCCGTTCACTAATACCGCCGACGTGCTGACCGAAGCGACTGCCGAGTTTGCCTTCTTCATGATGGGATCGCTCGCCCGTAAACTCTGGACTGCGGAGCATCTCACCCGCGATTTGCAATGGGGATATTGGCATCCGTACCTGCCATTCCTCGGAGACGAAGTCACCGGCAAAACGGTCGCGGTGATTGGCACCGGTCGCATCGGACTTGCGTTCATCAAGAAGTGCGTGGGCTTCGACATGAACGTGCTGTGTTACGACCCCGCGTATGAGAATCACGCATTCGTGAAAGCGATTCAGGAGATCAACGATCTGCGGCACACGCGCGGCCTGACCAAAGAGCAGGCATGGATCAAGTACGTACCATTCGAAGAGGCGCTGCGCGGAGGGGATTTCGTGAGCGTCCACGTGCCGCTGCTGCGGAAAGAAGAGAGCGCGACGCCGACCTATCACCTATTCAACGAGACAACCCTACGCCAGATGAAGCCGACTGCGTTTCTCGTCAATACGTCCCGCGGACCGGTGATCGACGAAACAGCCCTAGCGAAAGCGCTCCGCGAGAACTGGATCGCAGGCGCCGCTCTCGACGTCTATGAGAAAGAACCGCTCCCCGTCGACTCGCCCTTGCGCGATCCTGCCATCGCCGACCGTTGCCGCCTGATGCCCCATTTCGCCAGCGCTGCGCGCATTACACGCCTCTCGACTGACCCAAATAAGGGAATGGCTGGGCGGTGCGCCCAAGGCCTGATTGACGTTCTCGAAGGCAACTACAACGGGGATATCACGAAGATGCCCTATGTCGTTAATAAAGAGGCATTTGCGAGCTGAATCCGCGGAGGGGCCAAAACCGTAAATAAATAGAGGAATCACCGAGGGCAACGGGTTTGTCACAATGAGAGGGCCCATTTGCCCGGATGGCCGCCTCGCGAAGCGGGTACAATATGGAATGCAGTTGACGAGTGCAAGGATTTCGATGACGAAGCGACGGTTTGGAATCATCGGATGGGTTCTGGCGTGCGCCCCGGTATTGCTAGGGCTCGATTCGCCGACGCGGCCTGTATTGAAGTTGGAGCCTGCGCCCAAGGAAGTCCAGTTGCGTGACGGCGGTTTCCACGTGGGGCCGCGCACCAAGATTTTTGTGCAGCTCGGACACCAGTCCGAAGATCGCATTGCGGCTGAGACGCTGGCGGAACAAGTCCAGGAACAGTCGGGAATGCAGCTCGACATCCTGGGAATGAAGGCCGCGGGAAAGGCCGAAGGCGGAGCAATTGTGCTCGCTCGATTGCAGGATGGACGCGTTAGGCGCTTCCTGGCGAGAAACGGCCTCAAAGCCGATCAGGTCATCGGCGAAAACGGCTACCTGCTGTTCTCCGATAAATCACACTTGATCGTCGCCGCCAATTCCGGCGAAGGATTGTTCTACGGAGTGCAGACGCTTCGCCAATTGCTAAGGCCCGGGGTAAAGGGGCTGGTCTGCCCGGCCGTCGGAATTCGTGATTGGCCAAGCCTGCAGCGCGTAACCTCGCCCGACATGAGCGATTCAATCCCGCAGTTGGCTAATCGAGTGCCCCCGGGATTTTGATCTCCGGGCAATGTATTTATTTCAGGCGTCCTGTAGGACGCCTTTTCTTTTGTCCCGCGTCTCGCCAGCTGTTATTTTTCTGATCGCATAAAATCCATCCATGTTTTCTGACCGCACAAACTGGCGCCTAGCGCAGAACCGGTTTACGCAGGCGATTGAAGAAGCGCGCGCCCGAGGAGCCAACCTGCTCGATCTCACGGCATCGAATCCGACGCGCGTGGGTCTGCAATACAACGCTGCGGAAATTATTTCTGCGTTCGGATCCCCTCACGTGCTCGACTACGATCCGCAAGCCAAAGGATTGCTATCCGCTCGCGAAGCCGTCGCTGCGTACTACCGCGATGAGCACCAAGTCGGCGACCTTGACGCCGAGCGCATCGTTCTGACGACCAGCACAAGCGAAGGCTACTCGTTCGTCTTCCGCTTGCTCTGCAATGCTGGAGATGAGTTGCTGGTGCCGAAGCCGAGCTATCCGCTATTTGAGTTTCTTGCCGATCTGCAGGACGTGAAATTGGTGCCCTATCCACTGATCTACGACCACGGATGGCAGATGGATTTTCCCTCGCTCGAAAACGCAGTGACACCGCGAACTCGTGGAGTTGTCATTGTGCATCCGAACAATCCCACTGGATCGTACGTGCAGGCAACGGAGATTGCGCCCCTGAATGCATTCTGCCGGTCACACGGATTGGCATTGATCGTCGATGAAGTGTTTCTCGATTACGGCCTGGACGAGAACCCGCATGCAAGTTTCGTAGCGAATGGCGATGCGCTGACCTTCACGCTCAGCGGCCTCTCGAAGATTTCGGCGTTGCCTCAAATGAAAGTCGCCTGGATCGCGACCAGTGGGCCGCGAGCAGAAGTCGACGAAGCCATGGCGCGCCTCGAGGTAATCGCTGATACTTATCTGTCGATGAATGCGCCCATCCAGTGGGCGATGCCCGCTCTGCTCGACCAGAGAAAAAACATTCAGCGGCAGTTGCTCGAGCGCGTGCACGCGAATCTCGCAGAACTTGACCGCCAGCTCGCACAGCAGAAGAATTGCCAGCGCCTCAGCGTGGATGGCGGTTGGTACGCGGTGCTTCGTGTCCCAGTAACGCGCTCCGATGAAGATCTCGCAATCGAGTTGGTGCGAGAGAAATCGGTGATGGTGCATCCCGGACACTTCTATGATTTCCCGAGTGATGGATATCTAGTCCTAAGTCTGATCACCAAAGAAGAAGAATTTAGCACGGGAACTACGAGGCTAATACAGCTGCTAGCTTCTTCCTAAAAAGGTTGTGCGCAATGTGTTGTCCGTCCGAGACCAGTTCATCTCCAACCGCGTGCGTTCGCTACGCATCCATACGAGACCACATTTGGCTGCTCGGAGGATACATATGCGTTGTAGCAAGGAATGTATGGCTTCGCTGTTCTTGTCAGCTGCGCTGCTGGTGCCCATTGGGGCTCTGGCGATGTCGGCACCGCAGGACGACCATGAACGGCATGAACAGGAAGAACGGGAACATCGCGTGTACGACCCGGACCACAAGGACTATCACAACTGGGACCAGAGAGAGAGCGACGCTTACCGGCATTGGCTTGAGGATCGGCATGAAGCCTACGTCGACTATGAGCGTCTGGATAAGAAACGCCAGCGCGAATACTGGAAGTGGCGTCATGAGCACGAGGAGCACGAAGAACACATGCACCAATAAAACTGATCTAGTGATCAACTCGGAAGCGGCGGAGGAAAGATGTCCGCCGCTTTCGGTTGTTTTCGGGAATGTCGTCTCTGATCTCAGCGCATCCGGTGGTCTTGCAGGAACGGATTAGACTCGCGTTCTTCGCCGATGGTGGTCAGTTCGCCGTGGCCGGGAACGACCAAGGTTTCGTCCGGCAATGCGAGCACAGTGTCATGGAGCGAGCGAAGGATCTTCTGCATCGACCCGCCCGGAAGATCGGTGCGGCCGATCGAGCCGGCAAAGAGAGTGTCGCCGGCAATCAGTTTTTTTTCAGCAGGGAAGTAAAGGCAGATGCTGCCCTCGGTGTGTCCGGGTGTGTGTAGAATCTGGGCTGTGTGTGATCCAGCCGAGACGTTCTCTCCGGTAGTGACGCTGTGATCAATTTCCACCTTGCCCGGAGGAGCAACGCCGATCCAAGTTGCTTGCTCATCGAGCATCTTCAGCAGCGCATAATCGTTCTGGTTGAGCAGAATGGGGGCACCAGTCGCAGCGCGAAGTTTCATCGCCCCGCCGACGTGATCGATGTGCGCGTGTGTAATGACGATCTGCTTTACTTGTAGATTGTGTTTGCTGAGGATGGCCTGAATGTCGTCGATGTCGTCGCCCGGATCGATGACCATGGCTTCGTGCGTGTTTTCGTCACCAATGATCGAGCAGTTGCATTGCAATGGGCCAACCGGAATGATTTCGTGAATCATGGATTTATTGTAGCGGTGGGGACCAAAACAATCGGCCGCCGATTTACGCTGATCTGAACGGATCAAAGAAGTAGAGATCAAGGAACCGAGTCAAGGTCCTACATAACAATATCGCAAACGCTCCCAGGTTAATCTTTAGGCTAGGACTTGCCGGGCGGAGTGCATCGGGTACACAATACTGGCCGCGTGCTTGGGGAGGTTTTGTGGCGAAATACCGTCAACACGGGTATCAGGATCGCGACCATGAGTCGCGCAAAGGATCGGGAGAGAAGTCGGGCGCACCGCCGCCGAAGCGGGACAATACGTTCGGCCCACGGCCAGTGAATCTGCCGGGAACGCGTGCCGTCTCACGATGCACGCAGTGCGGAACAGTACTGCAGGGAGTCGCCAGTGACGGCAACTGTCCGAAATGCGGTTTTGAGTTGCATTCCTGCAAGCAGTGCACATATTTCGATCCGGGAAGCCGCTTTGAGTGCATGCAACCAGTGAAAGTGCGGATCGCGAAGAAGGATGCGCGGAACGATTGCGAGCTCTACGAGATTCGCGTTACGCGCGAGAAAGAGACTTCCACCCCGGCGACTTTCGTCCCAATGATGCTCGGGCAGCTTTCGAGAATCTGTTCAAGAAGTAGGGAAAACCTTTCACCACGGGGGACACGGAGGCGCACAGGGGACTGCGCTTCTTCCTTCGCTTCGCTCAGGATGACAGCGTTTTCTAAGTGCTTACGGTTTCTGGGTGGGCCTCAACAGGATTTCACTCATAAATGATTGCGGCGCCTGAGTCACCAGCATGGCCACCGCGTGCGCTACATCGTCCGCCTGTAGCATCTTGTTGGGATCTTTTCCCGCGTGCGGACTCAACTCCGTGTCGACCGAGCCAGGACAGATCACCGACACACGAATGTTGTGCGGGCGAAGTTCTTCCGCTACGGAGTAGGTCAGTCCATTCAATCCCCACTTGCTGGCAGCGTAGGCCGCGCCGTTTGGCAGGGCATTCTTTCCGGCCAGCGACGAAATGTTAATGATATGTCCGGAGTAGGCGCGGATCATCAGCGGAGCGAAGACGCGAATCGCGTAAAACACACCGCGCAGGTTGGTGTTGAGAATGCGATCCCAATCTTCAGCGGGAAGATTGTGGAGTTGATCCCGGAAGCCGCCGATGCCGGCATTGTTGACCAGAATATCGAGACGCTTGAAGGTGCTGTCGATCCGGGCGGACGCGTATTCGAGCTGATGCAATTCCGTGACGTCGCAGGGAATGACTTCGGTCTTGCCGCCAGCTTCCACGATGGCGCGGGAGGTTTCGTCCAGCGTGGATTGGGTGCGGCCGAGCAGAACGGCAGTAGCTCCCATGGCGGCGAGTTTACGGGCGATGGCGGCGCCAATCCCGCGTCCGGCTCCGGTGATGACGGCGACTTGCCCGGAAAGAGGCTGTGCGGTGTCCATAGTAGATGCGGTCTCCTTGCGGCGGACGATCGGATGGAAACATCCGCAGTCTCCGCTATCCGCATCTTAGCAATAAAGAGGAGGACGAAAGGGATGACGCTTGCCTTCGGCAAGAGAGGTACTTATAATCCGGCCAGCCGGGAACAAGGGCGGTCGTCGAAGTGTTTCAATCGTGCGACCCCAACCTCCCGGGGCCCCTGCCAGGAAGCCCGGCATTCCAAAGCAGGATCTGAACGCTTGCGGTCCAGACGGAATGCAGTTGCTGCTGAGATGTATTGAAGACGAATCCCAATAAAAGATATTTCCAGAGCTCAAGGAGCCATACTGATGAAAAAGATTCTGCTTTCGGTTGTGCTTGGAGTAACGGCGGTCGCGGTGGCACAGACTCCTGCGCAGCCAACTCCCGGACAATCGACCCCACCAGCCGCGCAGGGACAGACCGCTGCTCCAGCAGCCGCGCCAGCAGCCGCACCACAAGCCGCGGCGCCGGTGATTAAAGATCCCGCCGAATACAACGCCTATGTCGCGGCCATACAGCAGAAGGACGCCAACGCAAAGATCAGCGGACTGGAAGCATTTCTCACCCAGTATCCGAACAGCGTGATGAAGAATCAGGCGCTCGAAGTTTTGTTGGGCACTTACCAGCAGGCCGGCAATGTCAAGAAAGCAATGGAAACGGCAACCAAGCTTGTGGCCGCCGAACCATGCCCCGTGCCTGCATTGTTCCTATTGACCTATGTGAATCGGGTGACCGCACAGGGCGGCGATCCGAACGGCAAGCAGGAATCGGCCGATGCTGAGAAGTACGGCCAGCAGGGACTCGATTGTCTCTCGAAATATCAGAAGCCCGAGGGAACCAGCGACGCCGATTTCCAGAATCAGATTAAGACGATGAAGGAAAACTTCGATGCCGGCATCGGCTGGGGAGCCTTGCAGGATAAGGACTACGCCAAGGCAGCTTCCGGGCTGAAAGATGCCGAGGAAGCCAACGCTCCGGACTCGCAGAAGGATCTGAGCCTGCTGTATCCGCTGGCGCTCTCCTACCTGCAGCAGAATCCACCGGACTATCAGAACGGTATTTGGTTCGCCGCGCGCGCTGCGGCAGTTGCGCCTGCAGCGAGCGCCGCCGGGATTGAGAAGTATGCGCGTTCGCAGTACGTGAAATTCCACGCCGGTGATGATGGATGGGCCGATTGCTGGCCGCCGCCAAGGCGGGTGGACCGCAAGTACCGATCAAACCGGCACCCTCTCCAGCAGACCAGGCTCACGACATGGTCACCAAGACCCCTCCCGACAAGATGGACTTTGCGACGTGGGAATTCGTTCTCACCAATGGCAGCCAGGCTGATCAGGATACGGTTTGGAACGCCATCAAGGGCAAAGCTGTGCAGATGAACGGCACGGTAATCAGCACCGAGCCGGAGCAGTTCATGATTGCTGGCAGCTCCGATGACATTGATGCGAAGAAGGCTGACATCACGCTGAAGTTCGAAGAGAAGGTTCCGGTTCGCTTGATCCCCAAAGACGGAGCTAGCTTTGACTTTCAGGGAGAGCCGGCGTCCTACACTCCGAATCCGTTCATGATGGTGATGGAAAAAGGGCAGTTGCTTCGCGCTAAACCGGCACCCACAACGCATAAGTCGACAACTCACAAGGCGCCAGCCCAATAGCAGGCAAGACGTAGTAAACGAAGAGGCAGCCCTTGCGGCTGCCTCTTTTGTTTTCGGAGAGATAGGTGATGAAAACTAGATGCGCGGGTCGCCTAAGCTGTCGGCAGCAGCGGCCGGTTCAAGGACGCTTTCGGCTTAATTGGGACAACAGTTATCCTGTGAGCTGACGTAAGGGACGAAGGATGCATCTGCTGCGAAATGGCAGGAGCGCATCGGTGTGAATCAGGTTCCTACGAGGCAAGAAGCGCTGGGCACATCCTCAGCGGACGATCTTCTTTTCCATAGTGACCGAGCGAGTACTGCGGGGCGGACGTTTGACGCCATCGCGTAATTGGCGGACGTCAATCTTTAGTTCCGTGATGGTGCGGCTTAGAGTATTGCGGTGCATGCCCAGTTCGCGCGCGGCGCGGCACTGGTTGCCTTTGTTCTCCTGCAGAACGGTGAGAATGAATCGTTTCTTGAACTCGCGCACGCCCTCGGAATAAAGAATATTGCTGCGATACATTTGCAGGACGAGTGCTTCCAGTTGATCTTTCACGATGAATCTCTCTCTTCGCTATGAATTTTTCGCTGCGCCGTTGCCTATTTCGGCGGAGAAGATGGGGAGCTGGTTAACTTCTGCGGAGCTTGATGGATGAGATCGAGACCCTGATAAAAACGGGCGCGCAATTCCGAAGGTGCGAGCCAAATGGCGGCCCGTCCCACGACGAGAAAATAAGGCGCCAACTGGGAATTCTGCAGCAGCTTCGATGTCGGCTGAAACGCTGTCATTCCCATCAGGATCACTGCCACCATCAGCCCGCCCTTCAGCAACCCCAAGACTGCGCCGAGGAAACGGTCAAAACCGCTGAGTCCTGCTTCTTTCATGATCCAACGTGCGATCCTGGCGGCAATGCCGAACAGAAGCAGGATCGCGAAAAAGATAATCAGAAAGCCAAGAATCTCAGCTAACCACGGGTTCTTCAAAAACGATTCAAACCACTCTGCGAGGCTGCGGTACTTCCACGCCGCCACGATATAACCGACGACGAGGCCGGCCATGCTGAGTGCTTCGGCAAAAAATCCCTGCATGGCGGCCGCGACGACGTTGATCACCAGTACCGCACAAATCATCCAGTCCGCGATGGTCATACGAGAAACTCGCGGGAGTTCGTACTACCCACCGGATCAGACATCCAGCTTGTGCCCTGTCAGCTGAAGGTACGCCTCGAGGTACTTTTCGCTGGTGCGCAGCGCCACGTCTTGCGGAAGGCCGGGAGCGGGCGGCTGCTTGTTCCAGTGAATCTGCTCGAGGTAATCCCGAACATACTGCTTGTCATACGAATCCTGCGGCCGTCCCGGAGCGTACTTGTCGGCGGGCCAGAAGCGGGAGGAATCCGGAGTCAGGACCTCGTCCGCCAGCGTGATGCCCAGGGCGGTGCGTCCAAACTCAAACTTCGTGTCGGCAATAATGATGCCGCGCTGGCGGGCATAGGCTGCCGCCTTTTTGTAAACGCGCAGCGTCAGATCGCGCAGGTGGCTCGCAGTCTCGACGCCGACGATGTCGCACATTTGGTCGAACGAAATATTCTCGTCGTGACCGGTCGTCGCCTTGGTCGACGGAGTGAAAATCGGCTCCGGGAAGGCGTCCGACTCTTTCAGTCCCGCCGGTAGTTCGATTCCCGAGACCTTGCCCGTTGCCTTGTATTCCTTCCAGGCAGAGCCGGAGATGTAGCCGCGCACGACGCACTCGACTGGAAACATTTCGGCGCGGCGCACCAGCATCGAGCGTCCACGCAGTTGGTCGGCATACTTGCGGACGGCAGCTGGATACTTGTCGACGTCGGCGGTAATCAAATGGTTGGGGACGATGTCGGCCAGGTAGTCGAACCAAAACAAGGAGATCTGGTTGAGGACGCGTCCCTTGTGAGGAATGCCCGTGGCCAGAATGTAGTCGAAGGCGGAAATGCGGTCGGTGGCGACAAACAACAGCTGTTGATCGTCGATGTTATACACGTCGCGAACCTTGCCGCTGGCGTGAAGGTTGAGGTCTGGGAAGTCGGTGCGTAATAGGACGGAATCGAGGATATCTGTGCTCATCATGAAATTTTACAGGTTAGAGGCGAGGCGTATTCTAGCTGGTCAGAAAATTTTGTCAACGATTCTGATCACTCCACGTGGAGCTCGGTGCAATCCGTTCAACGGAAAGATGTTGACAGCAAAGTGAATGTGCTGGAACCCGCGCTGGACAAGGGGTGTGGCCTTGCATGCTTGTGGAAAAGCTGAGGATAGGCGTGGATAACCCGGACGAAACGGCACGCCGGAGCCACGCGCTAATGGATCGCAGTCGCGCGCATTTTTCAAGTCCGAGCCGACTCTTTATTGGACTCCGAAGCGAACCGATACCAGCTTCGAAACTCCCGGCTCCTGCATCGTGACGCCGTAGAGAACCGGTGCAATGCTCATCGTCCTCTTGCTGTGAGTGATGAGCACGAACTGGGTCTGGACGCTCATTTCCTTGACGAGTTCGGTAAAGCGGCCGATGTTTGCCTCATCGAGCGGGGCATCAACTTCGTCGAGGATGCAGAAGGGACTCGGTGCGTATTGGAAGATGCCGACCAAGAGCGCCAGAGCAGTCAGCGCCTTCTCCCCGCCCGATAGCAGCAGCACGCTTTGCAGGCGCTTGCCCGGAGGCGAAGCCACTACGTCGATGCCGCTTTCAGCGCTGTTTTCTTCGTCCGTCAGCTTCATGAAAGCGTGGCCGCCGCCAAACAGCTTCTTGAAGGTGGCCTGGAAGTTCTCGTTGATCTTGTGGAACGCTTCTTCGAACTTCTGGCGAGAAATTTGATCGATCTCTTTAATTGTCGCCGTCGTGTTCTCAATCGAGGTGATCAGATCCGTGCGCTGCGTTTCAAGGAATGCATGGCGCTCGGCCGTTTCTTTGTATTCCTCTAACGCCATCATGTTTACCGGGCCCATAGCTTCGAGCTTGGTTCGCATGTCACGGTAGAGCTGATCTTCGGCGGCAAGTTCGTCGCCGGTGACCGCGGTGAGGGTCGTGTCGGCCATCAGAGCTTCGCGCTCCACACCGAGCTCGTTCAGGCACGTTTCGGACATGTACTGCGCATCGGATTGCAGCTTCGCCGCGGCGGCGGAGAGCTCTCCGCGGCGATCGCGTGCCTGGTCGAGCAGCATGCGGCTGTTGCGCAGTAGCTCGTCGATTTCGGAAAGCCGGGCGCGAAGTTGTTCGGTTTCAAATTGCAACAAGCCTTCGCGAGCTTGCGCCGCATTGCGTTCGGCAT
This sequence comes from uncultured Acidobacteriota bacterium, assembly GCA_963787685.1. Classification (GTDB taxonomy): domain Bacteria; phylum Acidobacteriota; class Terriglobia; order Terriglobales; family Acidobacteriaceae; genus Sulfotelmatobacter. The sequence continues at coordinate 651,550 of CAWBED010000003.1, read as the reverse complement.
CGAGATCGGATGCGGTCTGCGTGAGTTGTTCGTTCTCAGCTTCACGCTGCAGTTTCTCAGCGGCGGCGCCGTCAATTTGCGAAGCGAGAGTATGTACCCGCTCTCCCATTTCCGCGAATAGAGATTCAATCCGCTGCAGGACCGACGCCGCCGAGCGGTGCCGCTCCTCGAGGGTTGCGACGCGGGCCGCATGCTGGGAGGCCGTTTGCGCCGATTCTTCGCGACGTTGGCGTAGAGCGGTCAAAGATTCATGGCCGGCTGCAATCTTTTGTTCCAATTCCGCGCGCTGCAGATCGAGAATTTCGATCTCCGACTGCCGCGCACACAGAATGCCTTCCTGCTCGGCGCGTTCTGCGGCCAGCCGTCCCAGTTCGAGCTGCGCAACATTCAATCGTTCGCCGACCCGTGTCATCTCGGAATCGAGCTGCTGCAACATGTGGCCCGACGTCATCGCCTGGAGCTCGGACTCGCGCTTCTCGTCGTCGAGCCGCTCCAGCAGGGAACTGAGGTCTTTGATTTCGCGCCCGAGGGTCAGCACTTTCATCTCTTCATCACGCAAAGCCCGTTCGAGATCTTCCAGTTGGCGCATGACTTCACGCAGCTCGCGCTTCATCGACAGCGGACCTTCGGCACGCTGCTTTCCGCCCGTGACCGTGACGTTGTGGAAGCACTCGCCTGCTTGCGATAGGAAAAACGCGTCCGGATTTTCAAGAGCCAGCCCGCGCGCGACATCGGCTTCAGGAACGATGTATCCATCCCGAAGTTTGGGCAGGATCACTTCCAGCGACTTGCCAAAGCCGTCGAGTACGCGAATGGTGCTCTTCAGAGGAACGATCTGAGCCGTAGGAGGCGCACAGTGAGCGGCCTCGTCAAGAACGAACGAGAACTTCGCTTGCGAATCTTCAGGATGGACAAGGAATGTGGCTCTGCCATCGACATCGGTCCGCAGCATGCGCAAGCCTTCGTCGGCCGCGTCCCACGACTTGACCACGATGTAATTCAGCTCATCGCGCAGGAAGTCTTCGACGACGCGCTCGTAGCGCGGCTCGACTTCGAGGAAATCAGCGAGAACGCCCACGGGAGCGAGGCCGCCCTGCATGACGCCGCTCTGGAATAAGCGTCGCACTGATTCCGTTGAGTACCCGTGCTCCGCGATCACTGCTTCGAGCGATCCCTTTTTTCCAAGCGCAGTTGCATATTCGGCGCGCAGCACATCGAGGTTGGTCTTGGCGCGAGTTTCGTCGAGCTTCCTGGTCTCGAGCAAGTGGCGAAGCTGGCTAATCTCTTCTCCGATGCCGCTCACGCGCTGGGTTACGGTCTCGAATTCGAGTGCGAGTTGCCCGCGCTGTCCGCCGAAAGCCTCGACTTGCGAGTTCGCATTGCTGATCTCCGCTTCGAGGCGGCGGGCTTCGCGGTCAGCGCCCGCGAGACGCTCCTCGGCCTGCGCCAGTTGATTGCGCAGACGCGAGGCGGACGAAACGTTATCGAAGATGGCGACGCGCGACTCTTCCTGCTGCCGTTCGATGGCAGCAAGACTCGCCGCGGCGGTCGATGCATCCTGCTGGCAGAGAGCGAGGTCGCTTTGCGCTGCAGCCAGGTCGGCAGCCGCGGATTCCAGAATCTGCCGGTTCGATTCGCGTTCGGACTCGAGCGCGGTCAAACGATGCCGTGCCTGCGCCAACTCCGCTTCTGCCGAAGCCGCTCGCACCAGCAGCTCCGCGCAGCGCTCTTCATTATGGCGGCGGCGCGCATGGGCACGGTCAATCTCCATCGCGATCTGGCTGATCCGGTCGCGATTCTCGCGCAACTCGGTTTCAATCGAATAGCCACGCTGCGTGCGGTCGTTGTGCTCGGCTTCAAGATGCTGCACTTCTTCTGTGCGATGCTGCATCTCGTCGGCCAGGACATTCAGTTGAGAATCCAGTTCGGCGCTCTCGTGTTCAATCGCCGCGAATTTGCTGGCCAGCACCAGCCGCAACTTCGCGCGCATTTCGTCGCGGAGGCGCGCATAGCGCTCCGCTTTCGACGCCTGCCGCTTCAGTGAATTCATCTGGCGCGTCACTTCTTCGAAAATGTCGTTGACGCGTGCGAGGTTCAACTTCGCATCTTCGAGACGCGCTTCTGCCAGCCGCTTCTTCGTCTTGAACTTCGTAATCCCGGCGGCCTCTTCCAAAATTGCACGGCGATCCGTGGGACGGCTGCTCAGGATCTGTCCAATGCGCCCCTGCTCGATCAGCGCGTAAGATTCCGGCCCAAGCCCGGTTCCCATGAACAGCTCTTGAATGTCGCGCAGGCGGCACAGCTTGCCGTTCAGCAGGTACTCGCTGTCTCCCGAACGGAACAGGCGACGGGTGACGACAATCTCTCCAGCATGGAACGACTGCTGGTTGAACTTGCGGCGGCGAATCTTAAGAACCACGTGAGGGGCGGCAGTGCCGACCGAAGCTGCGGCTGCAGGCGCGACTACGTTGTGCGCCGGAAGGGCAAAAATCGGTTCATCGTCCGGGAAGGCAACTGCATTGGTGTTGACCTTGGAGCGTGGAACTTCGATCTCTTCCGTCTTGCCCGGCTGTGCATCTTCGACTGCACGCTCCGTATCGGCAGCGGCTCGCGCGCGAATGGAAGCTTCATCCCAATCATCAGACAGGGCCTGCGTTGACGTCGGCATGTCGTCTTGCACGTCGATCTCGGTTGGGGCATTGACGTCAGGTCCGTTGTAAGCCTCCGGATCGACCAGCGTCAGCGAAACCTCGGCCATGCCGGTCGCCTTGCGGTCGCGCGTGCCCGCAAAGATGACGTCTTCCATGCGCGATCCGCGCAGCGTCTTCGCCGACTGCTCGCCGAGCACCCACGAGATCGCGTCCGAGATGTTCGACTTGCCGCATCCGTTCGGGCCAATGATGGCCGCCACGCCGTCTCCGTGGAACTTGAGCTCGGTGCGGTCGCAGAACGATTTGAACCCGAGAATCTGAAGCCGCTTCAGTTTGAGCAACGTGAACTCCTTGGAACTAGTGGCCAGCCGTGAGTGGTGCCGGGCGCCCGATTTTTCGCGCGTTCTGGGCCCGAGAAACGGGGATCTCGTCTGTTGACCAAACAGATTCCCCCGCTGTCGAATACGATGCTTTTGTCGTTCGGTCCATCGCTGTTCTCACCCCAGGCTGGGCGGGGCGGGCACAAAGTTAAGCTACTGTAACGGTGAAATTGGGGCGGGGTCAAGCAATATAACACCATATATGGTGTGGCCTTACGAGCGACCCCGCTCTATTGCACAGACATTGCAGCAACCAGCCATTATTAGAGTGGAGACGGAAAAGAGGTGGGATGACCGCGAGAGCAAGACCAGCCTAGCGCAGTCGGGCCGATCGGCGCAACGAAGATTAAATCTCAGGCGGTCAAAACGGCTGGCTCCGGGGAGACGATCTCTGGATATGCCAGCGCAATTTCGTGGCACCGGCTTGATCTTATTCGCTCCGCGGCGTCGCGTTTGCCAGCGCGAGAATGGCTCCGCCAAACAGCAGCGTGTCCGCGAAGTAGTTGATCCCTTCCACCTTGACGCCGGTGCTCGGGTCGCCCAACGCCGAGATCAGGATCGGGCCGTAGACAAACAGAACGAGCAGCACAATCCATGTGCCGAGATACGTTGCCGCCATCCGTGTCTTCTTGGCGACCAGCATGCTCGCCCCGGCAACCAGAAGAAAAGCGCCCGTCAGATAACCAATTAGCAGGCGTCCGGGAATCCATGAGGGCATCAATTTTGGAAGTGGAACTCCGGGGCATCCCAGCGGATGCAGAATAGTCTCAACCCCATAAAATAAAGCTGCGATGGCGACCAGCACGCGGCCCACGGTGACGAGCCTACTTCTACCTGGTGCGCGCATCGCGCTTGCCGCAAGAAGCCAACCACCGCCACCGAACGCCAGTTCGCGAATGGCGAGCGTCCATCCGAACCTGTCTCGCGGGTTCGCCAGGGCTCCCGGGATGTCCAACGCCACAGCAAACAGAAACATCATCATCCCGAACAGAAGGCCGGACCACCGCACCTGAATCTTTGTGGCAATGCTTAACGACGCAGCCAGCAATGCGCAGCCCACGAAATAAGCCCAGAACAGACGCCACGGCATATACGAAGGCACTCCGGGCAAGACGAACTCCACAGCCGCCAGATGCAGGGCCCCGAACACGGCTAATGGGATCGCGAAACACAAATTGCTCAATGCGACGACTTTGTCGAGACCTTGGGCCCTGGAGATATCACTTCTCGCAGCCCACAGGGCAATGAAGAAAACGAGGACACCGGCGCCGCACATCGCAACTGCGGTGCGAGGAAACTCAACAAATAGGGCAAGAAAAGTCATGTTCATCCTGATACCGCGTGCCCCATTCTAAACTCGGGCAGTCTGCGACGTTAGAGTGGGAATTTTGAATTCCTCCACATTTTCACTCGCAGATAAAAACCGGATAAGCTTCGTACCGTTTAATTTGCGGGTCCAGCGAACAGCAGCAGATTCCCATCCGGATCCTTGACGACGAAATTCTTGGCGCCCCAAGGCTGCTTTTTCAGCGTCTGGTGAAAGGCGACCCCGGCGGACTGAAACTCAAGATACAGCAGCTTGATCTCGTTCGCTGTAGCGACAGTCATCGATACGGACAAAAGTTCCTCCCCGTTGCGGACCATCGCCTCGATGAGTGGTCGCTCGACACACCTTAGATTCAGACGCGCGCGCATCGCGACCGACCTGTGCGTAATAGGGAGGTTTGCCGTAACTGAATACAAGCGAAAATCCCAACTTCTCACAGAAAAATTCACAGGATCTCTTGATATTGGTGACGAACAGCTGCGGCTCGGCCGCAACAATTGTCGCTTTCGAGGGCGATGATTTCACTTTGTTCGGCGTGGTCGAAGGACTGGTTTTCAAGGCTTGCCAACTGTCGAAGCCATGCTGTCTCGCGACCATTTCCTGCGCATCGCTTAGCTTAAAGCTCGCGGCAAGAATCTCGGGGTCGGACATGTTCAGAAAACGAGGCAAGTGCACGCGGATTTGTGCGGCCACGGGATAGTGGCGTTCACGATGCCACCGCAATATGAGCTTGGCTTGTTTCTTGAGGTTTTCTAGATTGGGCATGCAGGCCTCCACGATGAGATCGTAGGTGGGCATTGCCCTTCAGCGAAGTGCCGTTGCATCCTACATGCGCAGACCGCAGTATCCGCGACGGTGTCAGCATTTGTCAATTAAGGGCGAGGCCGTGCTGCAGCACCCAGTTCGTCATGCGGCTTCGGTCCGGCTTTTGAGGCAGAAGATTGGTACGTACGATCAGGCGGAGGCGTTATCTTTTGTCTATGATTCGTCCTTAGATGAGGAACCGGACGCATGGATAAAACGGATGGTCGAGACACAGCCCACCGCCTTTCCGGAATTGTCGCGAACTCCCTGGACACCCAGGCGAGAACGCAGGATTTGGCGCGGAAAGCGTATCAAAGCCGCACACAATTCCACAGGCTGTTCCGAATGGTGGTCGAAGAAACTCCGGCAGCCATGCGACGGCGGCTATTGTTGGAAAGAGCAGCCTATCAACTGGCGCATTCCGGAATGTCGGTCACGGAGGTCGCCCTGGACGCAAACTACAGTTCGTTGGAGGCGTTCACTCGCGCTTTCCGAAAGGCTTTTCGGATTTCTCCCAGCCTCTACCGTCGGATGCGTGATCCGCACTTTCACTTGCCGGCGTCCAACAGAATTCACTTTTTTGCCCCTGGTTCCTCAACAAAAGGAGGAAGTGACATGGATTTATTCGATCGTTTTGCAGGCAACGACTCATGGCACACACGGCGTTTGTTGGAATACGCGAGTACTTTGACAGACGAACAATTGGATCGGCCGATGCCATCGGTCGTAGAGTTGCTTCCATGGCGGGAGTCGAATAAGACTCTAAGACAACTTCTAGAGAACATTATCTTCACTAAGGAAGTCTGGACCGCCGCGCTCTCCGGGACCGAGATGGATATGAACGGCCCTCCGAAATCGCAGCGCTCGCCGCAAGCGATGCTGCAAAGACTCGACAAGACCGATGCTGAACTGCATCGTATTTTCAGTGACATCCGAAACCGCGCTACCTGGGACGATACGTTCGTAGACGCGCTGTGCCAACCGGCTGAGAACTTCACGTTCGGCGGCGTCTTTGCCCATATCATGACATTCAACGCGCATCGCCGGTTGATGGCTTTGGACACGCTACGCCACCTCGGCGTCCAGACCGAAGGCTTTGGCGATCCCATGGAGTATGAGGAAAGCGTGGCACCCTGGAACCAGCGGGTCGCTCTCAAAACACCGTGACGACGAGAACGGAATTCCTGCGCTTCAACGGTGCTGTCGAGCGCGATCCCGCGATCGATGCGTGGATGAAAGAGCATGCAGGTGCATTGGGAGCCATCGCCCATCAATGGTTTGAGGTGATGCGAAAATGCGGGGACGAAGTCCGGGAACTCTTGCATGACGGCTGTCCGGTGGCATGTTTGGGAGATGCTCCCTTCGGCTACGTGAACGTCTTCACTTCGCACGTCAACGTCGGGTTCTTTCAAGGCGCAGCGCTGCCGGACCCGGCACACTTGTTACAAGGCACCGGCAAGTTCATGCGCCATGTGAAGTTGAGACCTGGAACGGCCACCAACGGTCCAGCGCTAAGTACGCTCATCGACGCTGCGTATTCCGATATAAAAGCGCGCGTCGAACACGGCTAGCTCGGAGAAACCGATGAGTTACTCGAGATGAAATGCACCGCCGCTCCATTCTTCGGGGGCGACGTCGGTGATGGTCTCCGTAAAGTCCCACCGATGGCCATAAAAATCCTGAGCGTTGTATTGCCGCTCGCCATAGGGGTGGTCTTGGGGTTCCGTCAGGATGATGGCGCCGTTCTGGCGCGCTCGCTCGCAGTGACTCTTAGCATCTTCGATGCGAACCTGAACGATGTGTGAGTTGTTGGGTACCACGTTGCCTTCGGCGATCGTGACGCAGCCCTCGCCAATTTTCATCTGGACGCGGTGATTGGCGATGCGGAGACGGATCGTGAAGCCAAAAGCCTTTGACAGCCAATCGGCCGCTACGCCGGGGTCGGGGTAAATGAGTACAGGAATCACGACACAGGGCGGCACGGACCGGTTCGATCTCATCCGGACACTTTACCACTCAGCAGGTTCGCGGTTTCCAGACCGGGCGGCGGGATTTTCAGAGATTCGCGCTGCACCCTTGTTGCCGGCGATTACACAAGTGAGCGAAAGGAAAACGGTTTTGATTCCAGGTTGATGAGTGCAATCGCGATGTTACGCCAGCTATCGGGTGATGAATGAGGCCCTATTACCATTCGTCCCGACACAGGTTCTGGCGCAACCGCTCTCACTCCTTTACCTGATTGGCTGGCGGGCGATCTCCAGAAAATTCGGTTATTCGCATTGCCGCTTTTTGTTATTTTTTCTCGCTTGATCTTAACCATTCGACCTCTTTGCTCTGCCACGCACGGTCGTGGTCGAATTCAGCCTGTAGTCCCGGAATTTTGCTGATGTCGAATTGGTCGGAGAAACGTGGGACGGTTCGGTAGTCAAGGCCATCAAGTATCCTCAAGACCAAATCGGACTCAACACGAACGAAGTCCGAAAAGTGACGTGCCCCAAGGGCTGCTGTGGCCAACCGTGGTGCGCCGAAATAACCCGGCCAATCCTTTGTTCCTGCGATACGAAAAAGATCTCCGATTGCATTGCCAGTCAGTGACGGAGCGCTCTTGAAAGACGGATCAACCAGCTCGGGATGGAGGAACAGAATCTGGCTGTGCTCGTCTGCACCCGCGTGGACGGTAAACCCTTCTTCCGCGAGTTCAGCCGACGAAAGCATTTTTTCTTCGGTCCCGCAACAAGTCGCCATGGGCATTAAATCGCGGAGATGCACCATGGTCCCACCGTAAACGTCGTGGAAGTAGTCCGAAGCCTGATTAAGAGCACGTGCATGCAATGGATCGCCATGATCGTTGACCAGAAAAATCCAGCGAAAGCTTTGTTCACCCAGTTCGCTCGCAAGGTCCATATAAACGGCTCGTAGCGTTTCCCTGCGGACCGTGTACGAGCCGGGAAATGTCCATTTGGCTCCAATACCATTTGCGCCGCCAACCCCCAGAGGGACAGCCGGGAAAACCACGACAGCCCATCCCGGACGTGCCACGATGGCACGTGCCACTTCCTGCGTAACCGCCGCATCGACGTATCCGTCGGTGAAAGATGGAAGATATGGCCCGTGTTCTTCGAGTATCCCTCCCGGGATAAGCACGACTGTTTTGGCGCGATCAAGAGCGCGGATTTGGCTCGTATTCAGTTCTGCTAGCTGGAAAATTTGACAGTACGCGGCGGACGACAACAAGGTTATCATCAGAAAATAACTACATCCATATAGAGGTCGGGTCATTGTGATGTCTCCAATTCTTGTGGAACGTACGCCTCATTCAAAAACCCTCGGCCAGTAGTGTATCGGAGGTATTTTTAGACGGGGCGCGTCCTATCGTGTTTCCAGAGGATTGACGAAAACGGCGATTTCACTCATTGACCAGCGACTTGATTGTCCTTCCGAATATTGTCGGTACTTTCCCCGACAGACATGCCATCGAACCACTGCTAGGCTTTTCTGGTTCTCCCTGTTTCTATTTGGAGGCGCCAGATGTCCCCCGAAGAAAAAGAGCGAATGCAATACCTGTGCCAGAGGATTGCGACAGAAGAAGACCCAGAAATCTTCGATCAACTGGTCATTGAATTGAACGATCTGCTAGAAATTAAGCACGTTCGAATCCATCCCGAACATAAGATCAAACCAGACTGATTCCCATTTGCTTTTCGGAAGTGGCACGTCCACGAAAGTTGTCTCCCACCGGACAACTGTCGTGATCAAAGCGATTTCACTGATTGGCACCCAATGTGGAGGCGGGCCAGAACCTAATGAGTGTAATAGTGATCTTGTAACAACTGAGCGCCGTTCCGGTTTAGCATTTCCAGCCAAGAGCTATCAATCGTCCAACGGCGTGTCTGACGGGGATTCCGGCATGGAACCGATCGACAAAAGCAACGGTTATGAAGAAATCGCCGAACTCTTCGTGTCCGAGAGAGACGCTCTAACCGGTGTTTCAACTGTTCGCCAATGGAGCCGTACGCTAGTGCCTGGTTCCTCAATTCTCGACCTCGGATGTGGGCATGGTGTGCCCATATCACAAGCTCTCATAGAAGATGGTTTCACACTTTATGGAGTGGATGCTTCGGCAAGCTTGATGGAATCATTCCGCAAGCGCTTTCCTAGCGCTCACGCGGAATGTTCGGCTTTTGAAGATTCAGCATTCTTCCGACGTACGTTCGATGCCGTTGTGGCAGTGGGATTGATGTTTTTGCTTCACCCCGACGCTCAATGTCTGCTCATCCGCAAGGTGAAACAAGCATTAAACTCCAATGGCCAGTTTCTCTTCACATCGCCCAGAGAGAAGTGCGTTTGGCGAGACATTCTGACCCATCGGGAGTCGGTCTCGTTGGGTGCGCAGCGCTACCGAGAGGTTTTGGAAGCCGAAGGTCTCATTCTCGTCGGGGAGATGTCAGACGAGGGAAACAACCACTACTACTCAGTCCGCAAACCTTGAGGCACGGTTGGCGTACTCAAGCGATTGCGAACTGAAATCGACGTTAGCGCAAGCTTGCCTCGGCACGCGGTGCTATATTTTTTGCAGGTCACTAGCAACATCGCCCGCTTGGCCATCTTCCTTCGACGAGGTGGGAATCAATGCAAACCTTACTGCGAGATCTACGCTACGCTCTGCGTCAACTGCGTAAGTCTCCCGGGTTCACAGTTACGGCAGTCTTGACCTTGGCGCTGGGCGTGGGGGCGACTACGGCGATATTCAGTTGCGTTTATGGACTTCTTTTGAAATCGCTGCCCTTCCGGGATGCGAGTAGGATCGTCGAATTGTCTGAGACTCATCCCCAGGTTCATGGCGGTATCGAAGCTACGTACCCGGATTATGAGGATTGGAAGTCGCAGCAAAGTAGTTTTTCACAGATCGCCGCATATTCCACGCTCAACCCAGATACGGTTTCGCTCGTGATGGATGGACATGCTGAGCAGGTACATCGCGTGATCGTCTCTGGCAACTTTTTCGCGCTGTTGGGGATTTCTCCTCTGATCGGCCGCACGATCAATGAACAGGACGACACTCCAGCGAGCGATCACGTTGCTGTATTGAGCGCTTCTGCCTGGGATCGCTACTTTGGTAGAGATCCAGGCGTCTTGGGACGCAACGTTGATCTGAACGGAACCAGCTATGTCATCGTTGGTGTGCTGCCCCCTGGCGCAGCCTATCCAACCGAGGGCGAGGTTTGGTTACCGCTGTCCCTGTTGGATCACGACACTCGCGTCTCCCGCGTATGGCACTCCGTGAATGTCCTGGGCCGGCTACGTCCCGGCATCGGACTCCCCAGCGCCAACGCCGACATGCAAACGGTTGCTGCGCGTCTCGCTGCCGCCTACCCTGCGACGAACCGCAACTGGAGCGTGCATCTCAAACCTCTGCGCGAACAACTCGTGGGGACGTTGCGGCCAGCTATTCTCAGCCTTTTGGGATCGGTCGTGCTGGTCCTGCTGATCGCCTGTGCCAATGTCGCCAATCTTCTGATGGTAAGAGCCACAGCGAAGCGGCGTGAAGTTGCGGTTCGACAGGCGCTCGGCGCCGACCGGATTCGACTTTTTTCCGAATCTCTCGCTCAAACGCTAGTGCTTTGTCTGCTGGGAGGAGCGCTTGGGATACTGCTCGCGGCCGGTACACTGCCCTTGTTACGCCTGGCTCTTGCCCACACAGCCGGTCTCAGCCAATCGACGATTGAGTCCATCAGCCTCAGCATTCCTGTGCTTCTTTTCACGCTAGGAGTATGCACACTCACCGCAGTTGTGTTTGGCCTGTTGCCGGTCATAAAGAATCCCTCGAGTCTGACAGAGACACTGCGCCCGGGAGATCGCAGCAGTACCGGCGGACACGGCCGAGCGCGAGCACGAGGAATGCTGGTTGCAGGGGAAATCGCCATCGCGGTTGTGGTGCTGTTTCTCAGCAGTTTGGTTATTCGGAGTTTTCAAAAGCTGCTCGCCGTTGATCCCGGTTTCCGCACCGACCATCTTCTTAGTGTCGAAATCACCCTTCCTGAGCCGAGGTATGGCGACGACAGTCCCACGACCAACCACTTCTTCGAGCAACTTCTCGATAAGATCGCGCAATCCCCCGGAGTTCTTTCTGCAGCCACGACAAGCGTTCTTCCGCTCAAACCTTCTGAGGTGATGACGCGGTTTCTGGTCGAAGGCGCGCCACCCCTGGCTCCCGGTACTTTTCCGGTGGCACAAATTCGCTATGTCAGTCCCAGTTTTTTCCAGACGCTGGGCCTTCCGCTACAGGAAGGCAGGATATTCGAGCAGAAAGACATCGAGAACAAATCCAATTCCTTCGTCGTGAACAATGCTTTCGCTCAGAGGTATCTGGCAGGAAGAAGTCCTGTAGGCGCCGACATCCTGCTGGGAGTACTTAGCGCGCACCCAGACAAGATTCCAATAGTCGGAGTCGTCGCCAACGCCCACGACCTCGGCGTAGATGCGGAGACCCAACCGGAAATCTATCTGCCGGGGTTCGGACTCCATGAAGTACTGCTCGTGCGCTCTGCCACAGATCCGCAAAATATCATTCCGATTGTGAGAAATGCAGTACGTGCACTGGATCCAAACCAGCCAATTTATCGTGTGCAAACAGTTGATGCGTTGCTATCCGACACACTGGCTCGGCAGCAGATGACGGCCACGCTGCTGGGGATATTTTCATTCGTGGCACTGGCTCTGGCAGGGATTGGAATCTACGGAGTCCTGTCTTACTCGGTCGCGCAGCGCAGGCGGGAAATTGGCGTGAGAATGGCTGTGGGCGCAAATCGTGCTGAAGTCCTGCGCCTTGTGTTAAGCCAGGCTGGGAGATTCACCGCAATTGGAATTGTCGTTGGTCTTGCTGCTGGGTTCGCCGGTGCGCGCCTGATGAGCGGACTACTCTTTCATACCAGCACGGCAGATCCGCTCTCAGTGTGGATCGCCATCGGTGCACTGGCTTTGGCTGCAGCACTGGCGGTGATCATACCGGCAAGTCGAGCGGTGTCGGTAAATCCTAACGAAGCTTTGCGAGCCGAGTAAGAAGTTGCTCAAGGGAAAGCGAGGGTTTGCTCTGACAAATGTTTCTGCCAACATTTGAATGCGGACGCAGTTCTCTCGACTCACTGCGGCGGAGAGTGACCAATGAATTTGTCCGCCCACTGGATGAAGTACTTCATGTTCGGTGCGTCCGTGTGTCCTCCGTCGTGCTGACGCCAGGCGAGCTGTCCCGCTAGATGATCTTCGTTCACCGGAGGCATCTTCGCCGTGCGATAGTCGCCCTCGATGTCGAGCCCTTTAGCGCTGAGTAGAGTAAAGACGCGGCTCGCATCGATCGTTGCCATGAAACTTCCTCGATGGTCGAGCCAATGCGCGTCGCCCTTCTCGGGAATTCCATAACTGATGAACGTCAGCCGCGGAGCGCACAGCGCGATCAGTTCATTCGAATCGACTGGAATGTCTCCTGGCGTCTTGCTGCCGAACGTCGCTTCGGACGCGCCATATTTCATGAAGTTTCCGGCCATCCAGTAATACTCGCCGCCGGTGAGGCTTTCGACGGCTTCTCCATAATTGCGGCGCAAAAGAGTCGCGCCGCCTTTGCCCGACGAACCGACGAGAACCATTGCGAATCGCTGATCGAAAGCCATCGTCACCAGCGCGGCCTTGCCGTAGCGGGAGACGCCTTCGATGCCAACATGCTTTGCATCAATGGACGAATCAGTCGCGAGATAATCGAGTGCGCGTCCTGCGCCCCAAGCCCAAGCTCGCAGCGCCCCCCAATCTTCCGGTTTGCGCGGCTGGCCTTTGTTGACCAGGCCGATGATGCCCCGCGTGATACCAGCGCCGTCGTCCGCTTGGATGCTCGCGGGATCGAGCAGCGCGAAACCCCATCCGGCTGCAATGAGCTGCCATGTGTTCGGAAGATCGCCATCTGCATTCAGTTGCGGAGGCTGGAAGGGCGTTGGATGAACCAGTTGCCATGCCGGATGATTCGCGAACACATCTTTCAGCGAAGGGTCCTGTTGCACGAGCAGAGCTTTCCATGCAGCGTTAACGCGGTCCATATCTTCGCCCGGAGGCTCGTTCGGAGTTGGAAATCCCGCGTGGCCGAACATGATCAGCACGGGAACCAGTCCGGTCGCGTTTGCCGGAGTCACCAGCATCATGTGAATCTTTACGCTGATCGCGGGATACGACGAGTTGTCGACCTGCCCGATGAGATCCTTGGCGACGACGCGGTTGAATCCGATCATCTCGTGATCGACTGCGGTCACGCTCCAAGTGACATTCGGCACATCTTTCGGAACGCGTCCGTAAACGTACTTATCGAACATCTCCACGATTTCAGGACGGCGCTTGTCCCACCACATTTTCGCGGTCGTTACTTTCTGACCGTCGTTGAGCGTCAGCGGATCGGGAAGATTCGGATAGGGATTGGCGTTCGACTCGTCGTAGTTCGCGTGGTTGGGAGCCTTCTCGTTACCGCTCGGTCCCGGACGCAGAGCTTTGATGCCAAGCTGGTCCATCATGTTTTGATGATCCTGATCGGCCGTGAACGTGACTGGAGCAGGAGAGGAGCTCTGTCCAATACCAGCAACCGCCGAGAGAAGCGCGGAGATACAAGTGAAGAGAAGACGAGAAGATTTCAGGAACGAACGCATAGTCCTCCGCCCGGATAATGCCGAGCTTTCATTGGAAGCGAACTCTATCGCGAGGTCATGATCGAGAAGTCATGGTAAATTCTCAGCCGTGAAGCATGCACTGAAAATCCACATCATTCTAGTGATCCTTATTCTGGTGATCCTTGCCAGTCTGGCTTTTGCCGGATCGGATGCGAAAACGCAGGCCAAACAGGTATGGGTTGCAAGTTGGGGAAGCTCGCAACAGATTCCCGAGTCGCAGAACGCGATGGCATCCGAAGATTTGCACGATGCAACCGTGCGCCAGATGTTCCATCTCTCTGTCGGTGGCTCGGCGCTGCGCGTCCATCTATCCAACGCATTCGGATCCGAGGCGTTGCATTTTACTTCGGTGCATATCGCGCGACCCATTTCGCCAGCATCGTCGAGCATCGATCCCGCGAGCGATCGAGCTTTGACGTTTTCAGGGAGCGGCGACGCGAATGTTCCGCCGGGAGCAGAACTTGTATCGGATGCGCTGGATTATCCCGTCGGCGCTCTCTCCGATCTCGCGGTGACATTTCATCTGGATGCTGCTCCGGCGCAGCAGACCGGACATCCGGGTTCTCGCGCCACTTCCTACTTCATTCACGGAGACTTTCCAGCCGCGGCGAATTTGCTGGACGCAAAACACGTCGACCACTGGTATCAGATCTCGGAGATCGACGTGCTTGCGCCTGCGGAAGCGGCTTCGATCGTAGTGCTGGGAGATTCGATCACCGACGGACACGGCGCGACCACGAATGGGAACGATCGCTGGACTGATGTTCTCGCGCAAAGGTTGCAAGCTTCGCCGACTACGCGAAGCATTGGCGTCTCGAACCAGGGCATTGGCGGGAATCATCTGCTGACTGATGGACTCGGTCCGAATGCTCTAGCGCGATTCGATCGCGATGTGCTCGCTCCAGCGGGCGTGCGCTGGGTGATCGTGTTCGAAGGTGTGAACGATCTTGGAGGCCTGGCGCGCACCGCAGAGGTGTCGCCAGAGGAGCATAACGCGCGGGTGAAGCAAGTCATTTCCGCGTACGAGCAGATCGTTCAGCGAGCGCATGCGCACGGGTTGCGCGTCTATGGCGCGACCATCACCCCTTACGTAGGATCGGACTATTACCATCCCAGCCCGCTGAGCGAGGCAGATCGACAATCGGTCAACGTATGGATCCGCGCCGCTGGCCATTTTGATGCCGTCATCGACTTCGACAAAGTTGTTCTCGATCCACAGCATCCCGACCGTCTTCTTCCCACCTATGATTGCGGAGACCACCTGCATCCATCGCCCACGGGATATCGAGCGATGGGTGAGGCCGTTCCAGTCACGCTGTTCGCGCAGTAAGTATTAGTATTTCAAGGACAGAAAGGAAAAGCTCCTCGTTCGCGGTTTTACTGTTCGTATGCTCCGATATTGATCTGGCCGCTGCCGTTGATGCGCGGATTGCCGGCGAAGTCGGTGTTGCCGTAGATCGAAGATCCATTACAGTAGCCGACACTGCATGTGAGGCTGGTGCTGCCTGCATTGACAGCCGGCGAATTGGTCGCCACATCAAGGTTCGGCGGATTCGATCCGAGGTTGTCGAATAAGGGATTCGCGTTCGGAGAATTGGCGTCCTCGCCTGCACCCGATTGATAGGCAGCATAGGTCTTGTAGTTCGATTTGCCCGCCCAGTCGATGGAAGTGCCGGAGACATATCCTGCGGTTGAAAAGTAAAGATTCCAGTTCATCGTCGCCGGAGGCGCAGGATACGTGGAGGTTCCTTTCACAAAGCTGTAGATCCAGACGTTCTGCGTGCCTGCGTAGACGATGTTGTTTTCAAAGATATTTCCCGACGATGAACCGGAGTGGTATTGAATCTGGAATTCGGCGCCCTCGTTCTTGGTGTTGTTGTTGTAGAGAGTGTTGTTCACGATGACGACGTGATCGCTGGCGCCGACGGTATTGGAATATCCTCCGATGGAAATGCCGACAGTGTTGGCGTCATAGAAGACGTTGTTGCGGATGGTCACGTAGCTGCTGCTGTGTCCCTTGTGTTCGCTCGCCGCTTCCATGTTGAGATCGCAGGCATAGACGGTGTTGCGCTCGAAGACAACATAAGCGCAACCGTCGCAATAGAGGCCATCGGCGTCGTAGGAGTTGCCCTCCCCTGGATTGTGAATTCCGCTGATGTTGTAAACCGTATTGCCGCTGACTTCACCGTACTTGGCCTGATCGTAGCCGGTAGGGCCGACGCCTTCGAATCCGATGGCGTCGATGCCGATGTTGTCGTTGTCGTGGACGATGTTGTTCGTGATGGAGAAATAGGTCACATTGCCATCCACGTTCACAGATTCGCTCTGGCCCGTCTTCAGGCTGTAGACCTGGTTGCCGCTGATCGTGAGATTCGTGATCGGAGTGCTCGACGTGCCATAGACCGCGATCCCGAAGGCATTGCCGTTTTTCTCGGTCGTTGTGGTGATGTTGTGGACGATGTTGTTGAGCAGATTTAATCCGCTACCTGAACCGGTGACCCAGATTCCCGCAGGAGTGACCGCCGCTTTGCTCGTCGTGTAGTTGCGAATCTCAAATCCGCTGACCGTGATGTAGCTCTGGTTGACGATATTGATCAGGCCTTGAGTGCCGGAAGGTGTGAGGCCGGTACCGTCGATGACAGGGTTCTGGCCAGGATAATTTTCGAACGTGATGTAGCTCGATGCCGTGCCCGAGGAAGGGAAGTTCACCGACTCGTTGTAGACCCCGCTTCCCACATAGACGGTCGCTCCGGCCGTGACTGTGTTGGCGGCGTGCTGAATCGTGAGCCAGGGAGCGGTGAAGCTGCCGGAGTTGTTATTGCTTCCGCTCTTGGAGACGTAGTAGATGGATCCCGATTGTGCGAAGAGTGTGAGTGAAGAAAGGGTGAGAAGAACAAAGCAGACCGTGCGAAGAGATTTCATCGGGACTTCCTTTCGACGAACGAGGTGAAAGGACGAGTGGCGGAAGATGAACGTCAGTTGCGCAAGCTAGTGAGGGCCAGCTTAGGTGGCTTACGAGTGATTGTCAATAGTTATGTTTTATTGCTTTTATGCCTTCGGTGGGTTTCGATTGATTGTTACTCGCTCGTCGACGAGACTCGCCGAGACGCGTTGGGGCGGGCCGATTGGGTTTAGTCCTATTGAAAAAGAGAAGGCGCGAGCAGAGACACCCGCGCCTGATCGCTCACCCCAACTTTTCGAAGAAGCGGCAGATGGTTTCGATCCCGCGATGGAAGTTCGGGATGTGGAACTTCTCGTTGGGAGCGTGCAGGTTGTCGTCGGGGAGGCCGAAGCCCATCATCACGCTGGGAATTTTCAGGACGTCCTGGAAGCCCGTGACGATGGGAATCGAGCCGCCGCTACGGATAAAGACGGTTTCTTTCTTGAACGTGTCGTGCAGCGCTTCGGTGGCAGCTTTGATGTATGGATTGTCAGTGCCCACAACGGCCGCAGGGCCCTTGCTGTGGATCGTGATTTTGGTTTCGATGCCTTTGGGCGTGAGCTTCTTCACGTAAGCTGAGAATTTCTTGAAGACATCGTCCGCATCCTGATTGGGGACAAGGCGCATGGAAACTTTTGCTGCCGCCTTCGCAGGAATTACAGTCTTGGCGCCGGCCGCGATGAAGCCTCCAGGCATCCCGTGAACTTCCAAAGTCGGACGCGCCCACGTGCGATAGAGCACGGAATAGCCGGGCTCACCGGTGAGAACTTTGGAGCCGACTTCGGTCTTGCGATATTTTTCTTCGTTAAAGGGCAGCCGCTTCCAGGCCTTGAGTTCGTCTTTCGTCGGAGCCTTCACGCCTTTGTAGAAGCCGGGGATCAGAATCTTTCCCTTGGAATCTTTCAGCTTGCTGATGATCTCAATCAGGGCAAAGAAAGGATTAGGAGCTGCGCCGCCATAGACACCGGAGTGGAGATCAGTCATCGCGCCCTTCGCTTCGATCTCCGTGTAGACCAAACCGCGCAAGCCAACACACAAAGTGGGAAGATTGGGCGCGAAGAGCTCGGTGTCGCAGACGAGCGCGAAATCTGCCTTCAGCTTGGCTTTCTCTTTGACGATGTAGGCGTCGATGGATTCGCCGCCGACTTCTTCTTCGCCTTCAAAAATTACTTTCACGTTGATTGGAAGCTTGCCGCCACCGGCTTGCATGAGGGACTCGAGAGCCTTGACCTCCATCCAGAGCTGGCCTTTGTCGTCGACCGCGCCGCGCGCATAGATGTTGTTATTGCGCTCGGTCGGCTCGAACGGGGGAGTATGCCATTCATCGAGCGGTTCGGCCGGCTGAACGTCGTAGTGCGCGTAACAAAGCGCAGTCGGCTTGCCGGCGGCGTGCAGCCAGTCGGCGTAGATGAGCGGATGTCCCTTGGTCGGGATGACTTCGACGTTCTCCATGCCGATGCGCTTCAGTTCGTTGGCGATGTAGTCGGCAGCTTTCTTGATATCGGGCTTGTGCTCGTCGAGAGTGCTGACGCTGGGGATGCGAAGAAGATCTTTGAGTTCGTTTAGAAAACGCTGCTGATTGCCGCGGGCAAAATCGACTGCGGGAGAGGCCATAAGGAGAGTCCTTTCGTATCGACGATCTGGATCTCGGCAGACATCGCAAGATAGCGGATAGAGAGTCCGAGGAAACGAATCAGTATAGCGCGGAGGGCGGTGGTTTGCTGGCTGGGGAAGGCTTCACCACAGAGGCCACAGGGCTGCACAGAGGAAGGCGTTAGGTTACTACGAACCGGCTTGGCGAGAAGGCGTTGAGATCGTATTTCGGCTCCCGAGCCTTCGATGACATGAGCCATTACTTTTGCGGTGACGGGGGCGAGCAAGATTCCGTCGCGGAAATGGCCGGTAGCAACGTAATAACCCGGAATAGCGGTTGCGCCGAGGATCGGAAGAGCGTCCGGAGTACCGGGACGAAGACCAGCCCAGTCTTCGAGGATGCGGGCATCGCGGAGCTTCGGGACGAGTTCGAGCGCGGCGCGATGCAGGCCTTGGATGGTTGCAAGATCGGTGCGCTTGTCGAAGCCTGCTTCTTCGACGGTGGCGCCGACCAGAAGTCGACCGTCAGTTCGCGGGATGAGATATGCCTTGGGAGATCGGATCACGTGTTTTATCAACTCGCGCGAGGGCATCACGAGGCAGAGCATCTGTCCTTTGACTGGACGAGTGGGGAAGAAGTGAGGCGCAATTTGGCCGGACCATGCACCCGCGCAGTTGACGACTTTGTCAGAAAGAAATGAGGTCTTGGTTGTGGTGATGCCGGAGACGATGCCGTCGGAGAGATTAACTGCGGTCACCGGATCACCGGAGGAGAAATCCACGCCGCGGTTCTTGGCGGTCTTCCATGCAGCCGAAGTGAGCGCTCGGGGATCGACGCTGCGCTCGGAAAGATAGACTGGTGTTCCTTCAGGGGTTCCCTCTGCGAGGACGGATTCCAGGTCAGGAACGCAGGCGAAGAAGAACTCGGCGGCGCGACTTGAGTGATCCTCGGAGAGAAACAGGATCGTGCCGTGATCTCTCAGGTCGACCTTCATTCCCGATTCGACTTCCAATTCGTGGGCGAATTCGGGATACATCTTTGCGCTCGCGGTCGCGAGCGGTTGCAGGGCGGGCTTGGTTTCCAGAGGGCAGTCAACGAGCATTCCGCCCGCGGCGTGTGAAGCCTCCCGGCCCGGCTCTCCACGTTCGACGACAAGAACGGTTGCCCCGTGTTTGCGTAACTCGATCGAGAGGGAGAGACCGATGATGCCTCCACCGATAATGATTACATCCCAAGTCTTCACGTGAGTATTCTAGAAGAGTTTGAGTTGGCCGGTCCGATAGGTGATACGCCGGCAAGTCGAGCGGGCGCTCGACGGACAGCCGGGGCGCCTTCCCCACATACTGATTGATGCGGCTGTTCCCACATTTTTCGTGCGAGATGACAGCTTGCCTCCGGCTGCATAAAATGACGGCATGAAGAAGATCATCATTACCGGGATAGCGCTTGTCCTGCTTGGGGCGGCAAGCGTCGCTGTGGGGCAGAAAGACAAAGACGAAGAGCCGACGTCGTGGATTTATTTTTCGGTGGTCAAAGACGACAACGGGAAGCCGGTGCGAAATGCCGCTGTGATCATGCACTCCGTCGATGCGAAGGGCAAACAGGGGCGCGGAGATATGGAACTGAAGACGAGTCCGGAAGGTAAGGCGGACTTCGATGGGATTCCGTACGGCAAGCTGAGAGTGCAGATCATCGCGTCGGGCTTTCAGACTTTCGGCGAAGACTACGATGTTACGAAATCGAAAACCGAGATAACGATCAAGCTGAAGCGGCCGCAGGGGCAGTATTCGGTGTACGACGATCATGCCAAGGATCCCACACCGAAGCAGGATGCGCCTCCTCCTTCTCCGGATGCGGCGAAGCCGAACTGACTTCCTCGCGGCCTGGGCGCACGCTCAAAAATTTCTTTCGGATTGGAAGCTATGGACTACTTGCTGAAGACAGAACCTTCGACCTATTCATTCGCTGATTTACAAAAGGAAAAGACGACTGTCTGGGATGGCGTCTCGAATCCCGTGGCGCTCAAGAATATGCGCGCGATGAAGCCGGGCGAGCGACTCGTTATTTATCACACCGGCGACGAGAAGAGTGCGGTGGGAACGGCGACGGTGGTTTCTGTAGACACGTCTGATGCCCGCAATCCACAGGTGAAGATCAAGGTCGGGAAGGCGATTGCCAAACCCGTCACGTTGGCCGAAGCGAAAGCGAACAAGCTGTTCGCGGACTCTCCGCTGGCGCGGCAGGGAAGGCTGAGTGTGGTGCCGCTGAACGAGGCTCAATACAGATTTCTGACCGGTGAATGAGTCTGCCGTTTCAATCGAACTTCTGAAGTCGAAATCCCCACCCTGTCGCAAACTGCGCGACAAGGGTGGGACATCCGCCTTTATTTCAATTCACCGGCGTCACCGCTTCATTCCTACGCAGCCCGCCTATGACGCGCGGGAGTCCCGGTAGATCAGGGCTGAATCGAGCAGATAGCCGAGACCCAGAGCGAAGGGGATGGCGCCGAAAGCTCCAGCCATCATGGCGTCGGGCTCGTAACGAGACAGGATCGTGAAAGCGAGCATGTAGCCTACGGCTCCGGCAACCAGCAGGATCCCGGCTCGGCGAGAATGCGCCGCCTGGCTTAGATCGGGTTCCATGGGAACCGCGACTCCTCGCTGAATTGCGGCCAGCCGCTCTTCCGTGCGAAGTTTGCGCACGCGATAGAAGGTATACATTGCAAATGCTGACGTTGGGATGGCCAAAGCCATGACGACTGCTGCGAAGCCAGTGATTCCGTCCATGGTAGTTCTCCTTCCCGGTTGCGCTGGAAGCGCGCCTGCCGGAGTTCATTCGCTTTCTGATGGAAGGTACGCAACTGGTTGCAGGAAAGTTCCTTGTTCCAGCCAACTTTAGGTGTGCGAAACGCTTCCAAAGGGTTAACTCTCTGCTTGGCGTAGTGTCGGGTCGGATCTCTGGAGACAAGATGAAATTAAGGAACTCTTACGGGTTGGGTGCAGTGGCCTGTATGGCGATGCTCATTGCCAGCCAAGCGGTAAAGGCGCAGGAAACAAAAGAAAAAGTCACGGTGGACGATGTCGACCGCAGTTTCACAGTCCGGTTGCCCCCGGGATACGATCCGCAACGGCACTATCCGGTGGTGATTCTGCTGCACGGGATGAATCAGGATCCCGACGACATGGAGCGGCTGACGCGTTTCGATCAGTTGTCCGATAAGGACGAGATCATTGCCGTGTATCCCGCGGCGTTGCACGGGCGATGGAATGTCGGAGTGCACGCACAGGAGCGACGGTCGCCCATGATGAATCCGGGCGGGCATCGGCGCTATGGCGGTGGGGGCTATCCCGGTGGTGGAGGCGGGTATCCCGGAGGAGGTGGAGGGTATCCGGGTGGCGGAGGATCGCAAGGCGGCGGAGGACAGCAAGGGCCGAACGAGAATCCGAGTGAGAGTCGGAGGTCGTCCGAGGCGGATGACATTGGATTCTTCAATCAAATGCTCGACGAGCTGGGAACAAAGTTTTCGGCAGATCCCTCGCGAATCTATGTGGTGGGGCTGTCGGAGGGTGGGTTCATGAGCCTGCGGCTGGGATGTGCCCTCGGCGACCGGATCGCTGGCGTGGCAGCGGTGGGCGCGGCGATGCCTAAGACAATGATCTGCTTGCCGGCACGTCCGGTGCCGGCAGTGATGATCAATGGGACGTCCGATCCGGTGGTCCCGTACGGAGGTGGAACCGAGCACAATCTGAGCCTGGCGACGCTTTCGGTGGAAGATAGCGCCAAGGCTTGGGCGAAGATCGATCGCTGCGCCGAGAAGCCGGAAAAGACCAAGCTGTCTGGGCCGGGCAAGGGCGGCATGGAAACAAAAGTCGATACGTACAGCGGCTGCCAGCAGAACGCTCAGGTCGTTTCCTATAGCGTCAAAGGTGCGGGGAACACCTGGCCGGGCGGAGAGCAGTATGAGCCCGAGAATACCATCGGAAAGACGAGTTCCGACCTTGATGCGAATCAGGTGATCTGGAGCTTTCTGGTTACACGTAAGCTGGCGGACGATGGAAAGACGAAGTAGAAAACGCCTCTAATCTTGAGTTCGTGAGGCGGAATTCCACGGAGTTGCAAGAGCATAACTAAATCGAAATCCCATCCTAAGCTCGCAAACTGTGCGAGTTTGGGATGGGGCATATTGTGAAAAGTCTGTGTCCCCCCGCTCCGTTAGGCCATTTGTTTGCGCAGTTCACGGCGAAGAATTTTTCCAGAAGGTGTTTTCGGGATGGCATCGACGAAGTGCACTTCACGCGGCTGCTTGTAGTGAGTGAGGCGATCCGAAACGAAAGAGCAGAGTTCTTCTTCGAGCTTGCGGCAGTCGACATATCCGTCGCGGAGAGAGACGAAGGCGACAGGAATCTCGCCAGCTTCCGGACAGGCGCGGCCGACGACTCCGCACTCCTTGACGGCCGGATGCTCGAGCAGAACCGCTTCGACTTCTGCGGGAGCGACGGGAAATCCCTTGTACTTGATCATCTCCTTGCGGCGATCGACTACGCGATAGAAGCCTTCACGGTCGCGAGTGACAATGTCTCCAGACCAGTACCATCCGTCGCGCAAAACGGCGGCGGTGGCTTCGGGCTCTTTCCAGTAGCCAAGCATGAATTGCGGACCGCGCATGACAAGTTCTCCGGGCTGACCGGAAGGTGCTTCGGTTAGATCGTCGGGAGTGTCGGAAGGATCGATGTCGGGCTGAGATAGAACGCGGCAGTCGGTCTGCGCCATCGGGTGGCCGATCGAATCCGGGCGATACCACGCCGGATCGAGAAATCCAACATGAGTCACAGGCGAGGCTTCGGTCATGCCGTATCCCTGGCACACGAGGATATTAGTCAGGGCAGTGAAGCGGCGAGGAAGATCAGGAGCGAGCGGCGCGGCGCCGGACTTGACCCACTGAAGTTTATGCTCGCGAGGGAATTGTCCAGCCTCGGCAGCCTGACACAATGCGTTCATCGCCGGAGGAACCAGCGGCATCATGGAAATTGATTCTTCGACCAGCAAGCGAGTGAGGTTCGGTACGTTGAATCGCGGCATGAGCACCAGCGTGGCGCCGAGAATCATTGAAGGATTCAACATCACGTTCAGACCATAGATGTGATAGAGCGGCAGAAAGCAGAGGATGTTGTCCGACGAACTCAGCGCGGAGCCATTCGGTCCGAGGTACTGATACACGTTGGAGATGAGATTGGAGTGCGAAAGCATCACCCCTTTGGGCAAGCCGGTCGTGCCGCTGGAGTAGGGAAGCGCGGCTAACGTCTGATCGGAAGGCGCATGGGGAGCCGGAAGTGAAGTTCGTGAACCACCGAGGAGAGTTGCGAATGACTCAGTGCCGGCGGCGTGCAGGCGCGTAGTGTAGACGCGGCGCAGATTCGTTAATCCGGCGAGATTGATTCCTTCGAGGTTTGCGCCATCGGTGATCAAGAAAACTGCGCCCGAGTTGTCGAGTTGATAGCGGACTTCGCGCTCGCGATAGCTCGGATTGAGCAAGGTGGGGATGGCCCCCGCGAGTTGTGTGGCATGAAACGTCGCGCAGAATTCCCACGAGTTGCAGAGAAAGATAGCGATCACCTCGCCCGGCTTGACGCCGGCAGCAATCATGCCCCGGGCCAGGGTTTCGACGGTTTCTCCGTATTCGGCGTAGGTTAGACGGCGGCCGCAAGAGGTGTCGACGATTGCGATCTTCTCTGGATTGCGGCGGCAAGAATCGAGAACAGCATCGTGCAGGAAAACATTGCGCGGGTCCGCATAGAGTTCGGTGCGCTGCATGCCGGGAGCGATTGTACTGGAAAAAGGCCGGTTTACAAGAAATGTCGCTAGCTGGCTAAACGGCGCAGGAATTCTTGCTCATCCATCCGATACTTGAAGGCCTTGCGGCCGTCGATGAAAACGACGGGAACTTCATCGTTGAATTGGCGGCGAAGATCGGTATCCGCGTCGACATCAATCTCGCGCCAGGTAAATCCCCCGCGCCGGGAAAGCTTGGATAGACTCTCCTTAACGACCTCACAGAGATGGCATCCTTTGCGGGAATAGACCACGACGGCGCGGAGTTCAGGCATGGCGAGTGATTCTAGCTCGGAAGAATGACATGTTTCCAGCGGAAGTGAACTGGTCAAAGCGTGCGATTATTGGTCTGATGGCTTGACCACCAGGGTTAACGCGAATCCGGCAGTGTGATCTCAATCACTGCGAAGAATCGCAGGTCGTGATATCAGGGCGCCAGTAGTGGAGGCCCGGTGCCTGGGAGCTGTGCATGATCCCGGGGCGAGGGGGAACCGGAAGTCATGCGACACGGGAAAAGTGTTCTTTGTATCGGCAACAATCCTGTGCTTTTGAATCTCCGCTGTGCTCTGCTCAAGGAGAGCGGCTGGAAAGTCCTAAGTTCCGGCAGCGGCCACGAGGGAGTTCGGCGCTTTGGGCAGGAATCCGTGGATGCGGTTGTTATCGATCTCAACGATGACGGAGCGGAGGCTGCACTGATCACCGGGGAACTCAAGAGGATCAAGCCGGAGGTTCCGGTCGTGCTTTTGGTGGAGGACGAGGCGAAATTGGCGCCTGGGGCCACCAGACAAGCCGACGCGGTGGTAGCGAAGGCCGAGGAGAGCCGGGTCTTGCTCGAAGTGCTCGCAGGATTGGTACGGGACTAAGGGCGCTGGATCGGCCAGATCGAATCCCGGAAGCTAAGCTAAGACTGGCTGCGACAAGTTGCCGGGCTGAACGGTAGAATCCATCCATGCCAGAGCATCATGGGAAACCTCTCCGGGGAAAAACCGCGCTTGTCACGGGAGCGGCGCGGCGATTGGGCCGTGCGTCGGCACTCGCCCTCGCGGAGGCTGGCGCGGATGTGGCCATCACATTTCGGAATTCGGCCGGCGAGGCGCGAGATACGGTCGTCGATCTATCGAGTTTTGGAGTGCGAGCGTTTGCCCTGCGGTGCGATGTAACGGACGAGACCAGCGTTCGCGCCATGATGAAAGAGGCAGGGCGCGAATTGGGGCGGATCGACATTCTGGTCAACAATGCAGCGAACTACGAGACGGCGGAGTTTGAAAAGCTGACGGTGCGGCAGTGGGATGCGATTTTCGCATCGAATACGCGCGGGCCCTTTCTGGTCTCGCGCGAGGCTTTAAAGTGGATGCGGCGCAAGCGCGGCAAGGGTTTCGGGCCGATCGAAGCAAAGATCATCAACATGGGATCCCTTGGAGGACTGCGGCCCTGGGCGACCCACGCGCATTATTGCTCATCGAAGGCTGCACTCCATATGCTGACCAAAGTGATGGCGAAGGCGCTCGCTCCGGAAATCGCGGTGAACGCGGTTGCCCCTGGGATGATCGATCTCGGGGACAAGTTCGCCGCCGCGTTCATGCGGAAGATGGCCAAGCAGACGCCGATGCGGCGGAACGGGCGTGGAGAAGAGATTGGCGCAGCGGTTTTATTTTTCGCGACCGCACCGCAGTTTGTGACGGGCCAGATATTGGCGGTCGACGGAGGGCTCGGCCTATAGGCGCTTGAGCGTCGGGCGGATGCGAGAACCACTAGTTTATTTGACGAGGATATATTTAAGGGCGAATGAAGAAATCGAAAGCGAAAGTTTCTTCTGCAACTCGTAAAAGCTTGAACTCTGCGGTTAGTCCTTCCCTGCGGATAGCGGTTGCCATTATGGCGGCCGGCAAGGGCACGCGACTCAAATCCCAACTCCCTAAAGTTTTACATGAAGTGGGCGGGAAGCCGCTGCTGGAGCATGTGATCCGGGCAGCGGTTCGACTTGTTCCGGCGAAAGACGTCTATGCCATCGTCGGTCATGAGGCCGAGCGTGTGCGCCGCGCGATGGCGCATACCGGAATCAATTTCGTACTTCAGGCGGAGCAGCGGGGAACGGGACATGCGCTTATTGTCGCGGGCAAAGCTTTGTCCGGGTATGACCATGTAATCGTGCTCTCGGGGGATGCGCCGCTGATCACAGCGGAGACGATTGGGCGGCTGCGAGATTTCCATCTCGAAGAGCAAGCGGCCATGACTCTGCTCACTGCGGAGCTGGAAAATCCGACTGGGTACGGACGGGTATTGCGAAAGAGTCCGCGCAGCGCGGAGGTGCGAGGGATCGTCGAAGAGAAAGCGGCGAGTGCTGGGCAAAAAAAAATCCGAGAGATCAATTCCGGCTTTTATGTGTTTTCGGTGAAAGATCTCTACGGCAATATCGGCAAACTTTCGACCGACAACGCGCATGCTGAATATTACCTGACTGATATGGCGGAAGTCTTGCGCAAGGCGCGCCGGCCCGTGGTGGCATGGAGAACGCCGAATCCTAGCGAGATTCTGGGCGGGAACACGCGGGCGGAGTTGGCTGACATCGACCAGAAAATGCGTCTCGGAAAATGCATGCAACTGATGGCCGATGGAGTCACGGTGTTTTATCCGGCTACGTGCGTGATTGATGAGGATGTGGAAATCGCGCCAGACACCGTGATCGAGCCGTATGTGCAGTTGCTGGGGAATACGAAGATTGGCACGGGGTGCCGCGTGCGGTCCTACTGTCTGATTCGCGATTCTGAGATCGGCGATGGGGTGATGGTGCGTCCGGGGTGCGTGATGGAAGGCGCCAAGATCGCCGCCGGGGCGATTCTCGGGCCGTATTCGCACTTGCGTCCCGGCAGCGAGATCGGCGAGGGAGCGCACGTCGGCAATTTCGTCGAGACGAAGAAGATCAAGCTGGGCAAGGGATCGAAGGCGAATCATCTGACTTATCTGGGAGACGCCGAGATCGGTGCCGGGGTTAACATCGGCGCCGGAACCATCACCTGCAACTACGACGGTGTACACAAGCATAAAACCGTGATTGAGGACGACGTCTTCGTTGGCAGCGATAGCACGCTGGTAGCACCGATCCGCGTCGGCAAAGGCGCGTACATAGGCGCCGCATCCTGCATCACCGCTGATATTCCCCCAGACTCACTGGGGCTCGGCCGGGCGCAGCAGGTTGTGAAAGAAGGTTGGGCGAAGCGAAGGCGAGCCGAAAGCTCGAAGGGATGACCCACCACATGTCGTCCTAGTAATAGCTTGACCGCTAGTCTGCAAGCTGTAAGATTCTCCTGCCTTTTCACCCTGGGGAAGTAGATCGAAAATTTAGGAGGAGAATATGCGGAAGCCAAGGGAAATCCTTGTCGCGGCAGTCTCTCTCATGTTTCTTATCGGCGTAGTTCCTGCGCCGGCTCAAAACAAACCACAAACTTCCGATGCCGAGTACATCGCTAAGGCCGTTTCGGCGGCTCCCAAGGCTGTGGCGAAAGACGCGGCCATCGTTCGCATGGATGAAGGTGGAAAGATGACCACGCTGCGCCAGGGAAAGAATGGTTTCACCTGCATGATTGTCGGCCAGAACAAGATGTGCGCCGATGCCAACAGCATGGCCTTTTTCGACGCGTGGATGAAGCGTCAGCCACCACCGGACAAGCTGGGACTTACCTACATGCTGGCGGGCGACAATGGAGCAAGTAACACAGATCCCTTTGCGACTGCCAAGACCGCCGACAATCACTGGATTGTCACCGGTCCTCACGTGATGATCGTGGGTCCGGGGGCGAAGACGCTGGGGCTGGCTTCGAGTGCTGATGCGAATGCGTCGGGGCCTTACATGATGTGGGCGGGAACGCCGTACGAGCATGCCATGATTCCGGTTTCTTCCGCGAAGGTAGGCATGAAGCCGATGGCTGATGCGATGAAGTGAGAGTCAGACCGTCAAGAGACAAGCCCTGAAGCACGAAAAAGGCACCGGAGAAGTTCCCCGGTGCCTTCTCTCTTGAGACTGATCCGTTCTAGTGTGTGACTGCAGCGAACAACTCCGAGTGCATGAGCGACTGGAATTGTTGATCGTTGGCTTTGAATCCTACGTGGACGTTCGATCCGTCGGAGTCGACGCTGGTGTTTTCGACAGCGACTTTCTCCGCAGGAGTCGCGCTGATCTTCTTGTAGAGCATGTAACCCTTGAGCATGGACGACACCGAAGCAGCCGTCGTTGTATCCGAGGTGATGACCGTCATGTCGAAGGTCACGCCGCTGGTGAAGTTCATCGAGTAGCGCGAGCCGAGCAGGCGCTTCTTGATGCTGTCGTAGTCGGCGATCTTGGAGGCATCTCCCATGGCGGAGTGAAGCGCGTTCTGCGTGCCTTGCTGATCGAGGATGCTCCACACGGCATTGGAATCCACATCAGTCATCAAGTCAGCCATGTTGCCGTTCGTATCGAGACCCATGACCTGGCCGTCCTTCGTGTCGAGGGCCACATGAATGGCTGTCGAGTCGCCAAACAGCAGCGAGCTGTCATCGAGGAACGTCATCACAAAGCCGCCATCCATCGGGTAGATGTCCGCGGTCCCGTATTTCTTCGGAACGTACTTCTGGAGCTTCATCTTCTTGAGAACGGTTTTCATCTGGAAGGGGCCGCTGGCAACGCCCACGGTTTTTACGCCCTGTTTGCCAGACCGGAATGACGCGAAAGTCAGCGTATCGATGTCCTTCTCGGGATCGAGGCCAATGCCCTTCAACGCCGCTTCGAACTGCTTGATGTTGTCCGGCATCAGTTGTTGTTTCAGGGCCATCGCGGAAGGCGAATCCTTCAGAGCGCGGTAGTCCACCGAAATCAACTGGAGCAGGTCGGCCGGAACGCAGGAGCGGGCCGAAGAATTGAGCGGCATGGCATTAGCCATACTTACCAACAGCAGGGATACCAGGCACAGCTTGAGTAATTTCATAACGCCTCGAAGTCAAAGAAAAATCAGGGTTGAGCGCACTCTTTCTTAGATGCGCGATCCAGCCTTGTCGTTATTTGGATCGTTTCATTCTATTTTACTTGCAACCCGAACTGGGCAAACAAAAGTACAAGTACCGTTGACTGCTTGGACACGGCTTAAAGGTCGAATTTCCAAGTGTAGGCCCGCATCGCCTTTAATCATCATCTGGAGGGGTGAGCGGCCTCTTGTCGTTCAGGAAGTGAGAGGCGTCCAGAGGTGCGCTGATCGTCTTGAACGTCAGGGGTGTCTGGCTATAGTTGAAGCAGTCAGAAAGATCGTCGGCATAGGCATCCGCATAGCCCAGG
This sequence comes from uncultured Acidobacteriota bacterium, assembly GCA_963787685.1. Classification (GTDB taxonomy): domain Bacteria; phylum Acidobacteriota; class Terriglobia; order Terriglobales; family Acidobacteriaceae; genus Sulfotelmatobacter. The sequence goes on along the minus strand of CAWBED010000003.1, from coordinate 622,020 downwards.
GAGGAAAGTCCAAAGGCCTCTTCTATTAGATTTAGAATGCTGCCGAAGTCATGGTTGATATGAGAGATATAAGCCGGCTTGGCGTATGGCGAAATCACGATCAGCGGTACGCGGAAACCGTAAACGTAACCCGATCCCCAACTGGTGCCGTCGTCGATGACTTTCGGCGGAGGCACGTGGTCGTACCATCCGCCCCAGTCGTCCCAAGTAACGATGATCGCCGTATTTGCCCAGTACGAGCTATTGCCGATCGCATTGACGATGGATGCGACCCACGATGGTCCACCCGTGTTATCGGTTGAACCAGCGTGGTCGGAATTTGTCCCGGAGGGAATTACCCAACTCACGGCGGGTAGTTGATTGCTACTGATGTCGGTGAGGATCGGTGCCGGATTTTGAGTTGTGTAGAGAACAACGTGGTTGACCCAATCCGGCCCGACACACGCAGTTGCGTTCGGAGGCGTGGCATTCGGTCCGCACATGTGCTGGATGGCATTGGGACTGGTCCACAGCGAACCGGCCGACGGCGTGTAGTACTTCCAGGTCACGTTCTTGGCGTCGAGCTCGTCGGTGAGCGTGGGATGGTCGGTGCAGGGGTACATCTTGGTAGTTTCGGTTCCGTTGGCGTTGATGGTGAACACGAACTCCGCAGGCGGAGCCGTGCAGCCCGTGTTATCTCCCGGATCATTGACGCCGGCGGCATTTTCAGCGACGAAAGTACTGCTGGTCGCGGTTGGAGCCGACGTTCCGGAAATGATGAATTGATGCGCCGGGAAACTGGGACCTTCATTGGTCTGGAACATCCGGTCGCCGAAGGTATATTGCTCCGCCATCTGATAGTAGGGCTGAACGTCAGCTGCGTTGACATATTGATATTGCGGGTTGGGGGGCGGATTTGGTGGCGGACAATTCGTGGCGCCCTGTACGCAGGAGAGCGGATTCAGGTTGTCGCCATCCATTTTGCCGCTGTCATACATAGTGACGAAGGCCTTGTGCGCGTGATCGAGATCGAAACCCATGGCCAGCGGCGTAGGAGCGAGTTGTATGGTTTGTCCCGTAGAGATGATCGCCGCTATTGGCGATATCCGCTCCAGCGCTGATCAGCACGGGATCCTGGAAGAGATTATCGGGCGTCCGATTTTCCTGGAAGATGATGACAATGTGTTGAATCTTTCCGGGAGGAAGCGTGGGGTGTCCCGTCTGGGACGGACTGCCGCCGCAGCCGTTTGTGCTGAGCAAAATTGCAGTGGAAATGGAAACTAATGCGGAGAGACACAGAAACGCAGCTCGGCCCATTGTGCGACCTCACCCGGGAGATTCCAGCCGTTAGATAGGTAAACCCGGGTTTCGGGATTTTGACTCGGGTGCTGGAAGGAGCTTGCGGCGCTATGCAGAGTGCCGCAAGCTCCGGAATCTTAAAGCGTGGCTTTATACAGAAATCGCGGCTGTGCGCTGCCGAACCTGCGCCGCAAACCCTTGATCTTTGAGTGACGCGAGATTGATTTCCACGTTGGCGAGCGCGCCGGTTATGGCGGCCTTTGCCAGCGCGAGGGACGTCGTCAGATCGGATTTCATGTTGGGGTTGGTAATCGGCACGAGCGATTCGGCGATCTTTGCGATCTCGCCGGCTTTCTCAGCCACGCTCAGCGGTACAGCTGTTGCTTCCTTAAGGGCGGCTTCGATCCCGGCCTCGCCCGATTTTTCGTCGGAGGCGCGGGCCGCCTTGTAAGCCTGCATGACGGAGTTGTACGACTCGGCGTCGGCGTCAATCGCAGCCTTGAGTTCCTCGCGCAAGGGCGTCAGCCTGGCGATGGCCGCACTGAGTTGCGATTCATATTGCAGATACGCCTTCTTGCCGCGCGACATGGCGGCGACCATTGCCGCGAGCCCGGCCGCCATCGCTCCGGCTGCTGCTGACGCGCTTCCGCCCCCGGGAGTGGCAGTGGGTGCGGCCAGTTGTTCGACGAACGGCTCTACGCCAGCGCGCAGGCCGCCCACGGCCATCTTGCCACCCATCACGGCAGACAGTCGGTTCTCCAGAATCAGCGACGAATCGAAATTCTCAACTTGCAGAAACCACTCGGCGGCCTGCTCCAAAGCCTTCTTCGGGATGAGTCCGACAATTTCGCTCGATAGCGGCATCACACCGTAACGCGCGGCCTCGCGCTTCACCATCTCATACACGCGATGGATGGGAGTCTGCTCGAAGTCGGTGAGGTTCATCGAAACCTGCGCGAGTCCGCGCACGAGAAATCCTGCGCCTTTTACGAAACGCATGCCTCCGCTGGAGAAGCGGACGGCTTTGGCGATCTTCTTGGCGATGTCGACATCGGTTGTGTTGAGGAAGACGTTGTACGCGATCAGAAACTTGCGTGCGCCCACGACGGTCGCGCCCGCGGTCGGATGCACTCGTGGGTCGCCGAAATCCGGGCGGCGTGCTGGATTGGTCGCGATTTCGGCGCGAATGCCTTCGAACTGACCGCGCCGGATATTCTCCAGTCCCTGGCGTTCAGGGATGCGAGCGGCTGCTTCGTAGAGATAGACGGGAATTTGATAACGCTGCCAGATCTGCTCGCCGACATGATTTGCCATCGCGACGCAGTCTTCGATTGTGACACCGTCGATCGGGATAAAAGGAACAACGTCCGCCGCGCCCATGCGCGGATGCGCACCCGTATGGGTGTTGAGGTCGATCAACTCGGCAGCTTTGCCCACGCCCCGAATCGCGGCCTCCTGAATGGCCTCGCGCTCACCGACCAGCGTGATGACGCAGCGGTTGTGATCGGAATCCATTTCGCGGTCGAGTAGGAAGACGCCGGGCACCTTCATAGCGTCGACAATAGCGTCAACTTTGGCTTTATCGCGGCCTTCAGAAAAATTTGGGACACATTCGACGAGCGTGGACATAACGGATGAGGATAGCTGGCGGCGAGGAGTGGCGCAAGGTTGGCTGTGGAGACATAGCAAGTCTCTGCGATAAGGCTAGTGCTTGCTGAAGAACTTTCCGACGCCCAATCTTACTTGCACAGTGTTGATGCCAGGGTTTGGCACGGCTAATCCTGCGTTCGAGATGTGCATGTAGCGCAGTTCGAGGCTCACATTGTGCCGTTCGCCCAGAATGTGCATTCCCAACGCGGCTTGGTCCATGAAATTGACCGTGTTCGTTCCGGTCGGGACGTTGTGATCGGTGAAGACTGTTCCGCCCGTGAGTTCGAGATAGGGCGAGAAGCGGCCATGTCGCTCAAAGTTCCACTTCAATCCGAGCGGATCGAATCCAACGCCGTAAGCAGTGTTCGCGGGCTGGAAAATCAGAAAGACCGGGACAGCGTCGACTGCATACTCAAATCGACCACGAAGGAAGCTGGGTAGATGCGGCCCGGTAAGGATCCATCCGTAGCGCAGTCCGGCATTGAAGGCGCCCGTATTCCCGCGCCCACCGCTCACAGAATGTCCACCGCCCGCCCATATTTGAATTTCGTGGCCGCCTTGCTCTGGGCCGGTCTGGGTGAAGCCTAGTACCGATATCGTGAGAAGAACTGTGAGTATTAGAAGGGAAGAGCGCATTGTGATTCGCCTCGAAGACGCGGAGCGTCAAGGCGAAACATCACAATACAGGAAGTGGTTGTGGGCGACAAACACCAGGCGCGGCGGGCGGACAGCGTCCTCGCGTTGCGAGGAATGACAAAAAATTCTGAGACTTACGTTGTCCGCTCTTCTCTCGGATGTTCCGACGCGAGATGCATGAGATCGCGGGCAACGCGGGAAGTATTATGGCGCGCGACTCCTGCTTCTTCGAGATAGTCTCCGAGGACGGGAATGACTCCGAGCGCTTCGATCGCGTCGAGGTCATTGACGATCTGGCACGCGCCCTCGAGCGCATACTTCGCCTTCATCTCGTTCGAGACCGGACTGCGGTTGATCAGTGCGTAATCAAAGATCTGTTTGTGGGCGTGACGGTTCAACGCACGAATATGATCGGCTGCCGTGAGTCCAAGACTCTCGTTCGCCTGCGTCATCAGATTACAAACGTAAACCTTGGTTGCGGATGATTCGACGATGGCTTCCGCGATGCCGCGAACCAGCAGGTTGGGAATCAAGCTGGTGAAAAGTGATCCAGGGCCGATGGTGATGAGGTCCGCGTTGGCGATGGCCTCAAGAGTTTGGGGCATCGGACCGACATCGGGCGGAACGAGAAACAATTCCCGGATGCGTCCCTTGCTGGCAGTGATGTTCGTCTCTCCGCGCACGCGTGTTCCATCCTCCATCAGAGCTTCGAGCTCGATATTGGAAGTTGTCGCGGGATAGATATGTCCCCTGGTCAGCAGAATTTCCGACGACAGACGCACGGCCTCGGAAAAATCGGAAGTCAGGGATGTGAGCGCGGCGAGAAACAAGTTCCCGAAGCTGTGGCCTTCCAGTCCCGAGCCTTTTTCAAACCGGTGACGGAAGAGCTTCGAGAGTAGAGCCTCGTCTTCGCTGAGGGCAACGATGCAGTTGCGGATGTCGCCGGGCGGCAACATGTTGAACTCTTTTCGCAGTCGCCCGCTGGAGCCGCCGTCGTCGCTGACGGTCACGATTGCAGAAAGATCGCGAATTAGGGGCAAGTCCTGGCGAACTGCTGATACATCGGAGGGCGAAGGCACAAAACCTTTGAGTCCCTTCAGCAGTGTGGAGAGCCCGGTGCCGCCGCCGATGGCGACCACGCGGATGCCGCCCGTCTGCGCGGTCGTGTGCGGCGTCGCGAATTCAGCGGCTTTGGTTTCCATCGCGGATCCCCGGATGTCTAGAGAGGCTCTTCTTCGCCCATGCCGCCGTCAGAAGATCCAGATTCCGATCCCGGGTCGGGATAAAGCAGTTCCGTAAAACGTGGATCCTCCGCCAGATTCTGGAAGTCAGAATCGTTGCGCGCCTGAAATCGAAGTGCCGCATTCAGACGGAGCGCTTCATCAAGACGCCGGAGCGAATCCTCGACACGTCCAGTCAAGCAGTCGAGCGCCGCCAGGCCGTACACCACGTAGTCAGCCTTGGCATTCTGCTTGAGAAGCTTGTCCAGATGCTCGCGCGCCGTGACGTAGTCGCCGAGATTCATTAGCGAAACTGCATAGTCAAAATGCTCTTCCGGCGTCTTGAACTGAGTCGCCGTAGCACGATCCAGATGCTGGTTGCAGATGTTGAGATGAACCGTGGTGCGATCGGCTAGCTCCTTGATGGGGCCGGCGAGAACCTTCTGGAAATGAGGTTTCGCTTTATCGAACTTGTGCTCCTGCATGAAGCGCAGGCCCGCCTCATAACTCTGCAGTGCCTGGGTATAGCGCGGATCCTCCGCTACAGCCTTTTTCGGAGTGGATTTCTGGGCCATGTGCAAAACTCTTCCTGTGCTCTTGGTAATAGGGAACTCCTTGCGAATCGTCGTTCCTGGTTGAGCAGTAAAGTATCACTCAAAGGACGGGTGCAGGTCCAGTTGCTGCAACGAAGCACCGGCAAAAAATCAGTCGACGTGTTTCACTTTGGATAGCCGCAGGCTAGTTGATCGACGCCGCCGACGCCAAATCGATCTGCTTCCATTCGCCCTTGATAATCCCAGCGCGGATTTGAGCCGCCGTTTTGCCTTTTTGGTGCTGCTGATAGGAGTAGTAAAGCTCCTTCAGGCAGGTGGAGCACTGCGCCCCGTGAGTGTTCTCGTAGCAGCTATGGAGACTGTTGTGTCCCATGCGATCACAAAAGCAATAGCAGGGCTGTTGATGAAGGACGTCAGGAATCTTCGCCGCGAGTTCGTAGGCGTGAGTCTGGTAAGGATATTGGGCGTCAGCTCCCCACAGATCAGCCTTGGTCAGGACCGGAGGCAGTTTCGTCCCTTTCGGCGGTGGTCCGGCATTGAAGGCCGGCACGCCGCCTTCTTCCTGAGGCGAGGACCACTGGGCCGACATCGTGATGGTGACAAGGAATAGAAAAGCCAAGGTCAGGCTGCGGTAGACCATCTTGTTTTGAAACACCAGCTTCATAGCTTCCCCCAAAGTGTTTTTATTGTAACCCGCTGGATGAGAATCGGCAGGCCCTCCGAAAGCATTGTTCTTCCGGCGGAATCTACCGATACAACCCACTACGCTGCCGACCAGTTCTGTATACAATAGGAAGCAATGCCGGAGACGTTTCCAGATTCTGGTTCCACTGCGGTGACAAGTCCGACGAGTCCTGCAGGGAACCCTCAGCCTACGCCCCCAGTGACGCCGATTCGAACCGGCATCGGGGTGTGGCTGCGCGATCTGGTCATTTCCGTTGCAATCTCCGCCTTCATCATCGTCTTCCTGTATCAGCCAGTAAAAGTCGAGGGCACGAGCATGATGCCTTCTCTCGAGGACCAGGAGCGGATCTTCGTCAATAAGTTCGTTTACCGGCTCGAACCCATCGAACGGGGCGACATTGTGGTCTTCCGGTATCCACGCGATCCTTCGAAGAGCTACATCAAGCGCGTGATCGGCATGGCTGGGGACAAGATTCGCATCGATGGCGGCCAAGTCTACGTGAACGGCCAGGCACTGGATGAATCCTATGTGCCGGCCGAATATGCCGATACGCGCACGTATCCCGATTTCGTTGTTCCCTCCAACAGTTATTTCGTGCTGGGAGATCATCGTTCGATGTCGAACGACAGCCGCGATTTCGGAGCGGTCAACCAGAGCTATATTTACGGCAAAGCCGTTTTCGGATACTGGCCCATGGACAAGCTGGGGAGAGTTCGGTAGCTTCGCCGCGCGGAGAGTTCTCAGCAGCCGCAATTCGATTTCGAATATCGAAATTTTGGTCGAGTTTTCCTCATCGAATCGTGATTCCGCGCTTGGCCGCTGCGGATTTCCCTGTTAAGATTCATAAAATCCACTCACCGGAGCGAGAATGCAGGCTATCCTTGCGCTGGAAGACGGCAGAGTCTTCCGAGGCAAAGGCTACGGCGCCAAAGGCGAATGCTACGGCGAAGTCGTTTTTAATACTTCCATTACCGGATACCAGGAGATTTTCACCGACCCTTCCTACTCCGGACAGATCGTCGTTCTGACGAATCCAGAAATCGGAAATTACGGCACCAACCAGGAAGACAACGAAGCCACGCGTCCGTGGATCGAAGGCCTGATCGTGCGCGAGTTCTCGCGCGTCAGCTCGAACTGGCGCTCGCAGCAGGTGGCCGAGGAATATCTGGAGCAGTTCAAAGTGCCGGTGCTGTCGGACATCGACACGCGGGCGTTGGTGCGGCATCTTCGCGATCATGGCGTGATGCGCGGCGTTGTCTCGACCATCGAGAGCGATGCTGACAAGCTGATTGCCAAAGCTCGCTCCATCCCCAAGATGGATGGGATGGATCTGGCGAAGGAAGTCAGCACCAAACGTCCGTATGTGTGGGAAGTTGGCGAGCGCTCGCACGAACCGACTGCCGTGGTCGGCGTGAAGGATGAGCCGCCACGATTCCACGTGGTGGCCTACGACTTCGGCATCAAGCAGAACATTCTAAGAAAGCTGCGCGGCGAGGGCTGCAAGGTAACAGTCGTCCCGGCGCAGACTCCGGCGGAAGATGTGCTGGCTCTGAAAGCCGGACGGAGTTTTCCTGTCGAACGGGCCCGGCGATCCGGAACCCTGTACGTACGCGGTCGATTCGATCCGCAGATTGATGGGACGGCAGCCGATCTTCGGCATCTGCCTCGGACATCAGCTGACCGGTATTGCACTGGGCGGAAAAACGTTCAAGCTGAAATTTGGACACCACGGTGGGAATCATCCGGTGAAGCAGTTGAAGACCGGAAAGATCGAAATCACGGCGCACAACCACAACTTCGCGGTCGATCCGGATTCGCTTGCCGACAGCGAAGTGGAGTTGACACACGTCGACTTGAACGATCAAACGCTGGAAGGGTTGCGGCACAGGAACTTGCCGTTATTCAGCGTGCAATATCACCCGGAAGCTGCGCCCGGCCCGCATGATTCGCACTATCTGTTCAAGGAATTCACGAAGATGATGGAGGAGTGGAAGGGTAACGTAGCCTAATGCCCAAACGCACTGACATCTCGAAAATTCTCGTACTCGGCTCCGGACCGATCGTCATCGGGCAGTCTGCGGAGTTCGATTACTCCGGCACACAAGCCTGCAAGGCGCTCAAGTCTGAGGGCTACGAAGTGGTGCTGGCGAACTCGAACCCGGCCACGATTATGACTGATCCGGAGTCGGCCGACCGCACTTACATCGAACCGCTCACGCTGGAATATCTCGAAGAGATCATCCGCATCGAGCGCGAAATGTCGCCGAGCGCCGGATTTGCTGTGTTGCCGACCGTGGGCGGACAGACCGCGCTCAATCTCGCCATTGAACTTTCCGATGGCGGCGTGCTGGAAAAATACAATGCCACTCTGATTGGCGCGAACGTTGCCGCCATCAAGAAGGCAGAAGACCGGCTCTTCTTCAAAGACGCGATGCAGAAGATCGGGCTTGATGTTCCCAAGTCGGCGCTGGTCAACAACAGTAAAGACGGCATTGAATTCGCGGGCAAGATCGGCTTCCCGGTCATTGTGCGCCCCTCGTTCACTCTGGGCGGCACGGGCGGCGGTATCGCCTATAACCGCGAAGAACTTGGCGAAGTGCTGACCCGCGGTTTGGATCTCTCCCCCGTACACGAAGCGCTGATCGAAGAATCTGTCCTCGGCTGGAAGGAATTCGAGCTTGAGGTGATGCGTGACACTAAAGACAACGTCATCATCATCTGCTCGATCGAGAACTTCGATCCCATGGGCGTGCATACCGGCGATTCGATCACCGTCGCCCCGGCGCAGACGCTCACCGACCGAGAGTACCAGGCGATGCGCGACGCTTCGATTGCGGTGATCCGTGAAATCGGCGTCGATACTGGTGGATCGAACATTCAGTTCGGCGTAAATCCCGAGACCGGACGCATGGTTGTCATCGAGATGAATCCGCGCGTCTCGCGGTCGTCCGCGCTGGCTTCGAAAGCGACCGGATTCCCGATCGCGAAGATCGCCGCAAAACTTGCCGTGGGATACACGCTCGACGAGATTCCCAACGACATCACACGCAAGACTCCCGCGTGCTTCGAGCCGACGCTCGACTACGTGGTCGTAAAGATTCCGAAGTGGCAGTTCGAAAAGTTCCCGGGTGCCGACGACACTCTTGGCCCGCAGATGAAGTCGGTCGGCGAAGTGATGGCCATCGGACGTACCTTCAAAGAAGCGCTGATGAAGGGTATTCGGTCACTCGACACCGGCAAGAAAGTCGGCGCGGATAAGATCGAGCCGAAGATTCTTGACGCAGCGCCTGGTCACGCCGCATCCCGAGCGCCTTGCCTACGTTCGCTACGCTCTTCGCCAGGGACATACCGTCAAGCAGATCGCCAAAATGACCTCGATGGACCCGTGGTTCCTGTATCAACTTAAGGAGATCAACGACCAGCAGCTCGAGTTGGAAAAGCATCCGATGGAATCTGTGCCCGCTGCTGTGCTGCGCGAAAGCAAGCGCATGGGATTCTCCGACGGACGGCTGGCACAAGTGTGGCGTCTTGAGGGACAAGAGAAGGTTCGGCACCTGCGCAAGAAATACGGAATCATGCCCGTATACAAGCGGGTAGACACGTGTGCCGCGGAATTTGAAAGCTTCACGCCGTACCTCTATTCGACGTACGAGGACGAAGACGAGGCTGCTCCGACCAACAAGAAGAAAGTGATTATTCTTGGCAGCGGGCCCAACCGCATCGGGCAGGGAATTGAGTTCGATTACTGCTGCTGCCATGCTTCGTTCGCCCTGCGCGACGACGGCTACGAGACGATCATGATTAATTGCAATCCTGAGACCGTCTCGACCGATTACGACACCAGCGATCGCCTCTACTTCGAGCCGCTGACCTTCGAGGACGTGTGGGCGATCTACCAGCACGAAACTTCAAAAGGAGCACCCGTCGGGGTCATCGTGCAATTCGGCGGACAGACGCCGCTGAACCTGGCGCTTCCCTTGAAAGAAGCTGGCGTGAAGATCATCGGGACGTCGCCGGAGTCGATCGATCTCGCAGAAGACCGCAAGCAGTTCAATAAGCTGCTCGAAGATTTACAGATACCGCAGGCTCCCGGAGTAATGGCGACGTCGATCGAAGAAGCGGTTGAAGGCGCGAATCGAATCGGCTACCCGGTGCTGGTCCGCCCCTCCTACGTACTCGGCGGACGCGCCATGGTCATCGCCTACGACGAGCAGTCAATCGTCCGCTACATGAAAGACGCGGTCGAGTATTCGCACGACCGTCCAGTCCTGATCGATCACTTCCTGGAAGACGCCATCGAGGTCGATGTCGACGCGCTTTCTGACGGCGACGATGTTGTGATCGGCGGAATCATGCAGCACATCGAAGAGGCCGGCATTCACTCGGGCGATTCTTCTTGCGTGCTGCCCGCGGTTGACATTCCGCAGCACCTGCTCGAGCGCATGCGCGAATACACCTTCAAGCTTGCGAAAGCGTTGAAGGTCGTGGGACTGATGAATATTCAGTTCGCCATCCCGCGACGTGACGGCGGGGTAGCCGGCAATGGGGAAGAAGGCGGGAAAGTCTACGTCCTCGAGGTGAACCCGCGCGCCTCTCGAACCGTTCCATTCGTGTCGAAAGCGACTGGCGTTCCGATGGCCAAGATTGCGGCGCGTCTCATGACCGGACGCAAGCTCCGCGAATTCCTGCCGGAGTTCATCGATCGCCGCGCCGACCTCGATACCGGGAGCTGTTACTACGTGAAGTCCCCGGTATTCCCCTGGAACAAGTTTCCAGGCGTCGATACTGTGCTTGGCCCGGAGATGAAATCCACGGGCGAAGTGATGGGCGTTGCTGACAACTTCGGCGAGGCTTTCGCGAAAGCGCAACTCGCTGCCGGCCAGAAGTTGCCAACGCAGGGAGCAGTTTTCATCAGCGTCACAGACCACGACAAGCGGCACGTCGCGCAGGTCGCGCGAAAGTTTGTCGACATGGGATTCAAACTTGTGGCCACGGCTGGCACGGCCGATGTGATCGAAGCGGCCGGCATGAACGTCGAGCGCGTTTACAAAGTAAAAGAAGGACGGCCCAACGTCGTCGATTTCATCAAAGGACAACGCATCCAACTCGTTGTCAACACGCCCACCGGCCAGGAGCCGTGGTTCGACGAAAAGGCGATCCGCCGGGCTGCGGTCACCGCTCGCATCCCGACCATCACGACACTGGCAGCCGCCCGAGCCGCCGCCGAAGGCATCGCCGCGCTTCAACGGGGCGAAGTGAACGTGCGCGCGCTGCAGCAGTTACATGCCGACCGCGGTACGAGAGCACGGAGACTCGTCGGATAACCTCTTCGTTCGGACAAATTCCGGATAGAATTGCCCTATGTTGCTCTCTGGCATTCTTCCGCCTATCACAACCCCGTTCTATCCGGACGGCAACGTCTACTATAAAAAGCTCGAATCCAACGTCGAGCGCTACTCGCGGACGCCTGTCGCCGGCATCGTCGTGCTTGGCTCGACGGGTGAGGCGATCATGCTCTCCGATCAGGAGCGGCGCGACGTTCTCAGGTCGGCCCGCGAAGCCGCTGCGCCCAACAAGGTCCTGGTTGCGGGCACGGGCATTGAGTCGGCGATCGAGACGCTGCGTCTGACCGAATACGCGGCCGGATTGGGCTATGACGTCGCCATGGTTCGCACGCCGCACTACTACAAGAAGCAGATGGAGCCCGCGAATCTGTTGGCCTTTTACCGGTTCGTCGCCGACCGTTCGCCGCTGCCCGTGATCATCTATAACTTCCCGCAAGCAACGGGTTACGACATGCCTGCCGAACTCGTGATCGAGTTGGCCGAGCATCCCAATCTGATCGGCATCAAGGAATCCAGCGGGGACGTGGAAAAAGTCCGCAAGATGGTCGAAGGAACGCGTGGGATCAAGCGCAGCGCTTCGGTGACCGAAACCTTTGATGCGGTTACGCCGCGAATGATCGCCGCAGCGACTGCTGGTGCGGGAGACGGTGGAGAACTCATTCCCGTCGGAGTTCTGTCTGGCGCCAAGGAGCAAAAGCCTTCTTCTGCGGCAGTGACCGTTGTTGGCAAGATGAAGACGCGCCAAAAAGAAGTCGGATTTCAGATACTGGTGGGTGCAGCTCACAAGCTGCAAGCATCGCTTGACGTGGGAGCGGTCGGAGCGATTCTGGCATTCGCAGGACCTGCTCCCACGGCTTGCTACGAAATTTATGCCGCGTGGAAAGAAGGCGACGCGGAACTCGCAGCACTGAAACAACAGCGAATCGCTCAAGCTGCCGTACGAGTCGGCGGAGATCTCGGCGTTCCCGGATTCAAGTATGCGATGGATTTGAACGGTTACTACGGCGGCCCGTCGCGGCTGCCATTTCTGCCTTTGACTGGCGAGCTCAAGTCAGAAGTTGAGCGCATAATGGCCGACATTCGAAACTGAGCTCCGCCGGCGCGAACGGGGAAGGGTTGACGTCCGTCGATCCCTTCGCCCTTAGTTTTTCAAGAGAGCAGACCGGCGCTCCGCTTCTCAGGCAGATCTGTTTCCCTTGTGATCAGGATCACACCGGCGTATACTAATTCGAACGAACGTTCGAATGATCCAGCCGCTTCGAGGATTTATGGGGAGTCCTTCGACAGCAACTCGCGTAACTTCGCGCCGGCATCGATCCGCTCCGGCCCCGGCCACCCGCTACGATCGGCGGCTTGCCGAGATTCTTGCTCACGCCACTGAAGTATTTTGCAAAAAAGGCTACGAGGGAGCTTCCATGCGTGATCTCTCTCGTGAGAGCGGTATGTCTTTGGCCGGGCTTTATTACTATTTCGAGTCAAAAGAGCGCCTGCTCTTCTTGATTCAGAAACATACGTTTACCACCATCGTGCAGCGGCTCAAAACTCGGCTCGAGGGCGTGAATGATCCAGAAGAGCGCATTCGGATTTTCATCCTCAACCATCTGGAATATTTTCTGGCCAACCAGGCGGCGATGAAGGTTCTCTCGCACGAGGCGGAGGCTCTGAAAAACGGCTTCGCCTCGGACGTGGCCGCCATCAAGCGCGAATACTACCGCATTTGTGTTGGCCTGCTCGATGACTTGAAGGAAGTTCGTGGGCTTCAATTCGCAACGCGTGTTGCAGTTCTCAGCCTGTTTGGCATGATGAATTGGATTTACACGTGGCACAATCCGCGGATCGACGCCGACGCGGCATCGCTGGCAAAAGAGATGGGCGACTTGTTTCTGAGGGGCGTCACGGCAAATGGGAAAATCCGCAAAGAGCGGTGAGTTCGATTTCGATATTCAGAGCGAAGGAGCAATTTCATGGCAACGACAATGCAGCCGACCTCCGGCGAAACAACTAAGCAACTCGTCAACTACCGCAGTGAAGGGGGCGTCGCAGTGATCGAGATGTCCGACCCACCTGCCAATACCTACACCTATGAAATGAACCGTCAACTGGACGAAGCGATCCTGCGAGCGCGCATGGAGAATGAGGTCTACGTCATCGTCCTGACCGGTGCTGGCGACAAGTTCTTCTCCGCCGGCGCGAACATCAAGATGCTTTCGACCGTCGATCCCACCTTCAAGTACTACTTCTGCCTGCATGCCAACGAGATGCTCCTTCGGCTGGAACACACGCCGAAGCTTGTGATCGCGGCGATTAACGGCCATTGCGTGGGTGGCGGGCTCGAAATTGCCATGGCGGCCGACATCCGCATCGCGCGCAAAGAATCGGGCAAGATGGGTTTGCCGGAAGTGAACCTGGGCGTGCTTCCCGGCACCGGCGGCACGCAGCGCCTCTCGCGGTTGGTTGGGAAAAGCAAGGCGATTGAGCTCATGGTGACCGGCAATACCTTCTCGTTCGAAGAAGCGCAAGAGATGGGCATCATCAACGATGTCTTCGAGCGCGAAGGCTTCATGGAAAACATCATGGAGTACGCGCGCCAGTTCTGCCCGCCGAACAAGGCCGCGAAGGCCGTTGGCCGCATCAAGCGCGCCGTGCAGACAGGCTGGGAGATTCCGATGGAGTCGGCGCTCGCGGTCGAACGCGAGAACCAGCAGTTGTTATTCCAGAGCGAAGATGCAAAAGAAGGCTTGGCCGCTTATGTAGAGAAGCGCCCGGCGGTTTTCAAAGCGAAGTAAGTGGGCACGAGTTTGGACGGGCGCATTCGCCCGTCCGCCGGCCAAAGACCTGTTCTAGCAGTGAGGATGATGAATGCTAGCAGCAACAAAAGTAGATATTAAACCTGGCAAACTGTTGATCGATGGCCAGTGGGTCGACGGATCGAAGACGTTCGACACCATCAATCCGGCCACAGGCGAAGTGCTGACACAGATCGCGGAAGCTTCGCCTGCGGACGTGGATCGAGCCGTCGATGCCGCTCGCCGCGCATTCGAAGATCGCAACGGCGCCTGGCGCAAGATGTCGGCCAGTGAGCGCGGTAAGCTGATTTGGAAGCTCGCGGATCTAGTCGAGAACAACATTGACGAGATCGCGGAGCTGGAAACTCTCGACAACGGCAAGCCAATCTTCGAATCGCGTTACGTCGACATGCCGATGGTGATCGATGTTCTTCGTTACTACGCTGGCTTGGCGACGAAGATTCACGGTGAGACGGTCAACACGTTCGAGACCGCTTTCACCTACACGCTGCGCGAGCCAGTCGGCGTCGTGGGCCTGATCGTTCCCTGGAATTTCCCGCTATTGCTAGCTTCGTGGAAGATCGGTCCTGCACTGGCTTGCGGAAATACGGTCGTCCTAAAGCCGGCCGAACAGACTCCTTTGACGACGTTGAAACTTGGAGAGCTCGTCATCGAAGCTGGCTTTCCTGCTGGCGTCGTGAACATTCTCACTGGCGGTCCGGAAACGGGGAAGGCGATTGTTGCGCATCCAGGCATCGACAAAATCGCGTTCACTGGGTCGACTGCAGTTGGAAAAGAAATCATGCGCGGAGCTGCCGACACGCTCAAGCGCGTCACGCTGGAACTTGGCGGCAAATCTCCCAACATTGTCTTTGCCGACGCGGACGTCGATAACGCCGTCAAGGGCGCCATTAACGGCATTTTCTACGGCAAAGGCGAAGTCTGTAATGCCGGTTCGCGTTTGTTTTTGGAAAGCAAGCTGAAAGACGAATTCACAGAGAAGCTGGTGGCGCGGGCTTCGAAGATGCGTCCAGCCGATCCGCTCGATCCAAAGACGCGGTTGGGAGCGATTGTCAGCCAGGAACAAATGCAGACTGTGCTCGGCTTCATTGATGCGGGAAAGAAGGATGGAGCAAAGCTGATCGCCGGAGGCAATCGCGCGTCGGTCGATGGGAGCAAGGGATTCTTCATCGAACCGACGATTTTCGGCGATGTAAAGAATGACATGAAGATCGCGCGGGAAGAAATCTTCGGGCCTGTGCTTTCCGTCCTGACATTCGACGATATTGATGAAGTGATTGAGCAAGCGAACAACAATCCGTACGGTCTTGCGGCGGCGGTTTGGACGCGCGACGTAAAGAAGGCGCACAGCGTCTCCCGCAGGCTGAAGGCCGGTACGGTATGGATCAATACGTATGGGCTGATGGACGCATCGCTGCCCTTCGGTGGATACAAGAGTTCCGGTTTTGGCCGCGAATTGGGAGCGCACGCGATCGAGCATTATACCGAGCTGAAAACAGTTTGGCTCAACATGGGATAAGAGAGGTTTAGTATGCCGGGAAAAGTAGCAAAAATCGGAACCTTCAGCGACTGGATCGGTCTATTCAACGACTGGCGCAAGGATATTGGCGTCAACACCGAAGACATTGACGCGTTCCATTTCGACACGCTTTACGGTGCGATTGACACCGAAGAGATTGAATTCGGCCACTACAAAGGCCGCCGCAAGTGGGAGAACCTTCGCCAGATCCCGACGCAACAGATGCGCGACGCGTTGATGAACATGATCGTCTACCAGGGCGATACCGAGTTTGCCAGCGTCGAACAGCAACGCAACCTGCTTGAGAACGCGCCCACGGAGTGGGATCGCCGCGCCATCACTCGCGTAATGATCGAAGAGATGCGCCACGGTTGGCAGATGTGTGCGCTGCTGGTCGATCACTTCGGCTACTCCGGAAAAGTGGAGGCGCAAAAGATGCTGGAGCGGCGTGCATTCGAGAACAAACGTTTGCTTGGCGCATTCAACGTGGACGTCGACAACTGGATGGACTTCTTTACCTACACCGACTTTGTCGATCGCGACGGAAAATTCCAGCTGCAGATGCTGAAATACTCGGCATTCGCGCCCCTGGGCCGTTCGATGTCCTACATGCTGCGCGAAGAAGCCTTTCACATGGGCACGGGCAATGATGGCTTGCGGCGAATCGTGGAAGCGGGCGTGATCCCGGGCTGGCTGATTCAAAAATATCTGAACAAGTGGATTTCCAGTTCTTATGACTTGTTCGGCACGGATCATTCCTCTTCCGCGCACTGGGCCTACGTGTGGGGAGTGAAAGGCCGCTACGACGAACCGAAGAACGAAGCGGCTCCCGACCTGGACGACCTGAACGACTACAACCGTAATCTCTATCGTGACGAAGTGGCGGGCCTGATCGAGCGATTTAACAATTCCTTGAAACCGGGCGAGGCGCGCCTCTACGCGCCCCACATCAAATTCAATCGTGCGATTGGAAAGTGGGCGGGACAAAAGTATCACGCCGAGACCGGTGAACCGCTCGACGATCGTGCCTACGAAGAACACTTGAAGGACTACATGCCATCGGCAGCGGATAAGAAACTGCTCCTCGACATCATTGAGACAGAGAAGAAGTGGATCGCCGAGAAGACCGGAGCACGAGATCCGCTTTCTACTATCGGCGAAGTGAGAAAGTCCGCGATCAACCTGTAGGCATCCATGACGGCCGCAATCACTGACGCCAAGCTTTCCCGGATCTTATTTGAGATCGAAGGGGCAGTTGCGCGCATTGAACTGCGGAACCCTCCGCTGAATATAATCGACATTCCGATGATGGAAGAGTTGGCGCAGGCGATCGTGCAAATTGAAGCGCAGCCAGCCGTTTCTGTCGTCGTGCTCACCGGAGCAGGGAAGGCGTTCTCGGCCGGCGTGGATGTCGCCGCGCATACGCCAGACAAAGTCGGCGAGATGCTCGAGAAGTTTCACGGTTTGATCCGCAGCTTGGTTGCCACAAAGAAGGTGACTGTAGCTGCGGTTCACGGTAACAGCCTCGGTGGCGGAGCGGAGTTGGCGATGGTCTGCGACCTCGTCTTCACCACCCACGAGGCGCAATGGGGCTTTCCCGAGATCAAGCTGGGATGCTATCCACCGGTGGCGTGCACGGCGCTCGCCGCGCTTGTTGGACAGAAGAGAGCAGCAGAGTTGATTCTTACTGGCCGGACGATCAACGGAAAAGAAGCCGCAGATATCGGATTGGCCACTCGCGCAGTCCTGGCACCTGAGCTGGGCGCGACCGTAGAAGAATGCGTCCGCCAGTTGCTGGCTCTGAGCCCGGTCGCTTTGGCTATCGCGAAGAAGGCGTCGTATGCGTGGGACTCGATGCACTTCGATAAAGGATTGGCCCGCGCTGAGAAGATTTATTTTGACGACTTGATGAAGACCGAAGACGCGCACGAGGGCATTCGCGCCTTTATCGAAAAGCGTAAGCCGAAGTGGACAGGGAAATAGCGAGTCGATCATGGACTACGAAATCACTCCCGAAGACGTGAAGCGCAAGCTGGATGCAGGCGAGACTTTCACCCTGCTCGATGTTCGGGAGCCTTGGGAATTCGAAACCGCCCGGATTACCAGCGCAAAGCTAATGCCCATGGGAGATGTTCCATCGCGCGCTCATCAGGAGCTTGATCCTGACGAAGATATTGTCGTTTTGTGTCATCACGGCGTGCGCTCGATGAACGTAACGGTGTGGCTGCGGCAGCAGGGGTTCGAGAAGGCGCAATCCATGCGCGGTGGCATCGATGCGTGGTCCCGAATCGTGGATCCGAAAGTGCCGATGTATTGAAGAACCCCTCGCTCAGGCCCGAATACCGCCGCAAAGTGATCCGCATATTCACAAAGCACGCCGCGGTCGCTGTGTGGAACTATTGATTCCTCTGGTATCCTTCTGCCTCTGAGTTCCGATCACTGACTGAGAATGATCACCGACTGCCATATTCATATCCAGCCGATGGAGATGTTCAAGCCTCAAGCGCTGGAGTTGATGAAAAAGAAGCGGGCGAACTTCGCGCAGATCGAAGAATTCTGCCGCTCACCCAAGGCCTTCCTCAAATTCATGGACGCAAGCGGCATCGACCGCGCCATGCTCATCAACTACGTCGCGCCCGAAGTGATCGGCTTTACCAACGGGGTGAATCAGTTCGTCGCCGACTACGTGAAAGAAGATCCGAAGCGGCTCTTGTCGTGCGGCAGCCTGCATCCGCGGCACACGACGAATGTGCTCGCCGACGTCGAGCAGATTCTGCGGCTCGGCATCCAGATGATCAAGATCCATCCGCCGCACCAGTTGCTATTTCCCAACGACTACCTCAGCGGCGTGAAGGAACTGGAAATCATTTACCGAGCAGCAGAAGCCAATGGAGTGCCGGTCATGTTTCACACCGGCACGTCGATTTTCCCCGGCGCCCGTAACAAGTACGGCGATCCGATCTATGTAGATGACGTCGCGGTTGATTTTCCCAAGTTGAAGATATTGCTGGCTCACGGTGGACGTCCACTCTGGATGCAGACTGCGTTCTTCCTCGTCCGTCGCCATCCCAACGTTTATCTCGACATCAGTGGTATCCCGCCGAAGACTCTGCTGAAGTATTTCCCGCGTCTTGAAGAAATTGCGCACAAAACGCTCTTCGGTACCGATTGGCCCGGCCCGGGCGTGCCTGATATCAAAAAGAACCTCGACGAATTTCGCGCGCTTCCTCTGACGGAAGCTGTTCAGCAGCAGATTCTAAGCAAGACTGCGCTTACCCTCTGGCCCGCGTGACATAGCTATTTCGGCTTCCAGAGTCCGATCGTGTTTCCCTCGAGATCTGAAAACCACGCAAACGTGCCAGTCGGAATTTCTACTGGCGGGACAACAGTCTTGCCTCCGAGAGCCGCTGCCTTGTCGAGATAGGCCTGCACGTCGTCTACCTGCACATAAAACGTTGTGTAGTTGTGCGGTTCATGGCCGAGCGAACTGATATGCCCTTGAATTCCGCTGCCCGCTCCGGTATTGATCATCGCAGCCGGGCCCATCGCCTGAGTCTCCCAACCGAATAATTTGGAAAAGAAGCTCGCTGTCTTGCTGATATCGCGACATCCAATTTCAAAGTGAACAACCGGTTGTCCCATCCTGATTTCCTCCGATCAAAATGGCGGACATCATAGCATTCCCCGATTGCGGAAATGTAAACGCACCGAAACTCGGTCAACCCTACAGCCTGTCGGATAAAACGAAGGCCCGCTGGAGTCGCGGGCCTCTGTCATATCGGCTTGAAAGCCCTGTCAGCTACTTTCCAGCCTTTGCTCCTTCGGCTTTCGTTCCCATGAGTTCGTCGGCCAGCGCGCCGGCGCCGTAGATCTTGCGCAGCGCCTCCTGAATTCCGCGCGAGTCCACGGAAACTGCCCTACCTTGGGCATCGCTATACGCAAAGTTCCACGGCAGCGATTCGATGTTTCCGTCGAAGATGATTCCGACCACCTCACCCTTTTTGTTGACCGTGGGCGATCCAGAATTTCCTCCGATGATGTCCGCAGTCGACACAAAGTTCAGTGGGGTCTTCAGGTCAAGGTTCGGCTTGGATTTCATCCAGCTCTCCGGCAGGTTGTAAGGAGGCTTGTCGCCATGTTCTGCCGCGTGCAGGTAAGCCCCGCCGATGTTGGTATCGAACGGGATCGCTTTTCCGTTCTCCTGATATCCCTTGACCGCGCCGTAGCTCAGGCGAAGCGTGAACGTCGCGTCGGGAGGTTGGGCGAATCCACTCTGAGCGAAGCGCGCTTTGGCGATGAGGGTTCCATCGCGGCGCACCACCGAGTCCACTTTGTCTTCAAATTCCTTGCGGGCCGACCGTGCATCCGGATCGATCGCTCTCATCGCAACGATCAGCGGATCAGTGCTCGCATCAATCGCCGCCTTCCCGCCTTCATACAGTTGTTTGCGGACCGCAACATCCTCAAGCTTTGTGTTGCTGATGAAGTCCTTGGCTGCGTCTGCAGGCGTTTTGCCCTGCAGCACTTTTTGCACATCCGGATTGTCTTTGCCCAATGCATCCTGCATTTCCGCAAGGGAGTCGGCAAGAAGCGCGGTGTCAAGATTCTTGTAGATCGGTTCGGTCGAGAAAAGCTGCTGCTCGAGGGACGGCAGGGTAGAGTCCCGGAACTCCCGCATTCGATTCTGATTCGGCTTGGTTTTCTCGTCTGCAGCCCGTACCAAAACTCTGGCGATCTGCGCCAGCCGCGCCGAGAATCCGCGCATACGCTCCAGATAAGTCAGGTTCGGATAGATCGCTTGTTGCACCTTGATCGCTTGAGCAATCTCTTCCCACGGATCGGAAGCACTGGCATTCTTGGGATCGGCCTTGAACGAAGCGCGTAGCGCGCTTTCGTCCGCTGCCTTCTTGTCCATGATCGCCTTGTCGAGCAACCCGGATTCATACCCGGTGATCGCCTTCTGAGAGTTCTGCAGCCCGAAGATGTCTTCCTTGGCAATGCGCGCATTCTCTTCCGACTGTTTGCTGAAGTCTTGGAGCAATGCGATTCGTCGCGCAAACAGCTTCAGGGATGCGGGATACTGCACATCTCGCAAAAATCCCAGCTGCGCCATAGTCAGCATGCGTCCCGTGTTGCCCGGATGTCCGGAAACAAAAATCAGGTCTCCATCTTTCACGCCCGTTGCCGACCACTTCAGGTAGTTGTCGAGATGAGCCGGCTTGTCGTTTTCATAGACCCGGAAGAACGTGATGTCGAGATCGTACCGGGGATACGTGAAGTTGTCCGGATCGCCGCCGAAGAATGCGATGTCGAATTCCGGAGCAAACACGAGGCGAACATCGGTGTACTTCTTGTACTTGTAAAGGTTGTAGACCTGTCCGGAGTAGAAAGTAACGACATCGCAACGCAGCCCAGTCGATGTGGAACAGTCTTTTTCCACCTGCGACATGGCGGCTCGTTGCGCTTGCCCGGCATCAGCCGCCGACATCCCAGTCTTCACGCCCGCGTTCACTTTGTCCGTTACATCCTCAATTCCGACGAGTTGGTTCAGCTCCAGGGCTGGGCATTTGGCTTCATCCGCCTGGGTTTTGGCATAGAAACCGGTTTTGATGTAATCGTGGCCTTCGGTTGAGAGTTGCTGGACGCAGGCCGCGCCCACATGGTGGTTCGTAAAGGTCAACCCGTCCGCCGAAACGAACGATCCCGAGCCGCCATTGTTGAATCGCACTGATGACAGGCGGACATGATCGAGCCATTCCTGCGTGAGCTCGAAACCGTACTTGGCCTTGATTTTGTCCTTGGGCGGTGCGTTGTAGAGCCACATACCTTCATCGGCTGTGGCCAGGGAAGAAGCGAAGAAAACAATCGCAAGCAGAGTCGAAAGGCAGCGTTTCATTCCGAGTGGATCCTCCAGGAGGAAAATAGGACGAACTCGCATCAAGCCCGCGCAGACCCGCGGAGCAAACTCTTCAATATACGCCGGGTCTAAAGCGCTTACAAAGCGCGCTTGGAAACTTGCACCCGTTTCAGGTATAAAACAAGGTTGCACTCCCCGCGCCCCTCCTCGCGTGGTCCAGCAACACCAAATCCTAGAGCGAGAGGCGAATGCCCAGCGTGACCACAACTCATGCGCCTAAGGGACTTGAAGGCGTCGTAGCTACCAATTCCAAGATCTGCTATATCGACGGGGATCGCGGTGTCCTAGCCTACCGCGGCATCGACATCCACGAACTCGCCGACCACTCGAATTTCGAAGAAACCTGCTACCTGCTCTGGTTTGGCAAGCTCCCCACGCGCCGCGAGTTGCGCGAACTCCATGAGCGCTTGGCGGAAGAACGCAAGCTCGACGCTTCGATCATCACCCTGCTGCGCAATGCTCCGCGGCACGCGCTGCCCATGGATGTTCTTCGCACTGCTGTTTCGGCCTTGTCGTTCTACGATCCCGAAGAAAAGAATAACGACCGCAAAGCCAATATGGATAAGGCAATTCGGCTGACCTCGCAGATCGCTATGATCGTCGCGGCGTATGACCGAATTCGCAAAGGACAGCCGGTCGTTGAGCCGGACCGCCAGCTTTCTCATGCCGCCAATTTCTTGCTGATGCTGAATGGCAAGCATCCTTCGGCCACGGCCGAGCGCGCTCTCGATATAGCCCTCATCCTTCACGCGGATCACGAACTCAATGCTTCTACGTTCGCCGCGCGTGTGACTGCGGCGACTTTGTCGGATATGCATTCGGCGATCACGTCAGCCATCGGAGCGCTCAAGGGGCCGTTGCACGGCGGCGCCAACGAGGCTGTGTTTCACATTCTGGAAGCGATCGACGCCTCGGGCGCCGATCCCGTTGACTACGTCAAAGGCATGCTTGCCCAGAAGAAGAAAGTCCCCGGCTTCGGTCACCGCGTGTATCACACAGAAGATCCACGGGCCACACACCTGCGTGTGATGTCTCGCGATCTTGGTAATTCCAGCGGACAAGCAAAGTGGTTCGAGATATCCCACAAGATCGAAGAATTCGTGAAGGCCGACAAGAAGCTGAATGCCAATGTGGATTTCTATTCGGCATCGACCTATCACACGCTCGGGATCGACGTGGATCTCTTCACCCCAATCTTCGCAGTCTCGCGCGTGAGCGGCTGGGCCGCGCATGTTATCGAGCAACTCGACGATAACCGCCTGATCCGCCCACGAGCGGAATACCTGGGTCCGGAATATCCCAACCACTACATAGCCATCGATCAACGTTAGGGTGCAATGTTCAAGTGGAGACGGCCGCCTCGGCCGCCCGGGCAAGGCGAAGCTGGTCCCGCTACGAGAGCCCGCCGACCAAGGGCAAACCCGCCACTCAGCGTAAAATAGAAGCTGGGCTCTCTATGCAGCGGATTTACCTCGACAACAACGCCACTACGCCTGTTTTGCCCGAAGTATTCGAGGCGATGCGTCCCTATTTTGGCGAGCATTTCGGCAATGCCTCGTCCATTCATCATCATGGGCAAGAGACACGAGCTGCGGTCGAGGACGCGCGTGAATCGGTTGCGAAGTTGCTGGGCTGCAACGCCTCGGAGATCATCTTCACCAGCGGCGGCACGGAGAGCGACAATCTCGCAATTTCAGGGCTTGTTGACGCCGGGGATCATGTGATCACCTCGAGCATCGAGCATCACGCGGTGCTGCATGTCTACAAGCATCTGGAAGACTTGGGCTGTGAAGTAACGATCCTGCCCGTGGATGGCCGTGGCCTGATTGATCCCGCTGACGTACGGCGCGCTCTCAAGCCGAACACGAAACTGATTTCGATCATGATGGCCAACAACGAGACCGGAGTTCTTCAGCCCGTAGACGAGATTGGAAAGATTGCCGCCGAGGCTAAAGTCTATTTCCATACCGATGCTGTGCAAGCGGCCGCCAAAGTTGTCATCGACGTGAAGCGTATCGGGTGCCACGCGCTGACGATTTCCGGCCACAAGATTCATGCACCGCAGGGAGTCGGCGCGCTCTATGCGAGGAAGGGAACCAAGCTGCGTCCGATGCTCTACGGTGGGCGGCACGAGCGATCCCGTCGGGCTGGAACGGAAAACGTTCCCGGAATCGTAGCATTGGGCAAAGCAGCACAAATTGCGAAGCAAGGGCTAGACCGTGGGGACGAAAAGAAGATGTCCGCACTGCGCGATCGTTTGCAGCAGGGAATTCTCGCCCAGTTCGAAGATGCAAGCGTCAATGGTGAAGGTGCGGCCCGTGTCCCCAACACCACGAATATTCGCTTCGAGCACATCGAAGGTGAATCGTTGGTCATTGCCCTCGATCTAAAAGGGCTTGGCGGTATCTACTGGCGCAGCCTGCTCGTCGGGCGCGATTGAGCCGTCGCATGTACTGATCGCGATGGGCTTGCGGTCGGATCAGGCAAAAGCGAGCATTCGTTTCAGCTTGGGTAAGCAAACGACCGACGCGGATATTGATATCGCCCTCGCGCTGGTCGCGGAAACGGTGGCCCGCCTGCGGGACCTGTCACCGACGTACCGACGAGCAACTGTCACTTCTTAAAGCTGTTGTTCTTTGATTCGAATTTCATTCAGAAAGCGCAGGATACTTGTGACACAGATGGTTAACGGAACGACTCAATTATGACGCCCCGATTTAGGAGAATTTTGGAAGCTGGACTCTGGTTTACAGCTGGTTTTATCACCCACGCTGTGTTCATTTACTTCCATCATCACCCGGGCTAGTCCCGGGCGAAAGGTTTAGAAACCCATTACGAGGAGCTAAGAAGCTGGCTAACGACACCATTGCCGTAGCGATGTCGGGCGGTGTGGACTCTTCCACTGTCGCGGCCATGCTACGCGCCGACGGCCATAACCTCATTGGCTTGACCATGCAGCTGTGGAATCAGCGCCGTCTCGCCGGACGCGAGGGCATGCCCGAGCAAGTTACCGGGCGTTGCTGCTCACTCGACGATGTCTACGATGCACGCCGCGTCGCCCAGCAGATCGGGATCCCGTACTACGTCGTCAATCACGAAGAGCGCTTCGAGCGCGAAGTCGTTCGTCCGTTCGTCGCGGAATATCTTTCGGGACGAACGCCAATCCCGTGCAGCCTTTGCAACAATCACTTGAAGTTCGATCAGCTACTGGTTGTTGCGCGGCAGATTGGCGCCGAGCGCGTGGCCACGGGACACTATGCACGCGTCAACTACGACGAGGCCAGTGGCCGCTGGCTGCTCAAGCGTCCCGCCGATCACAGCAAGGACCAGACCTATTTTCTCTTCGGCCTCACGCAGGATCAACTGAGCCGCACGCTGTTTCCTCTCGGCGATATGACTAAGCCCGAGGTCCGCGAACTGGCGCGCCTGCACGGACTCGCTCTCGCCGAGAAGCCTGACTCGCAGGAGATTTGCTTTGTCCCCGGCGGCGACTACAAGCGCTTTATCGATGCCTACCTGGCCGAGCAGGGCGAGGCTCTACCGGATACGGCGGGAGAACTTGTCACAACAGATGGAGCAGTGATCGGCGAGCACACCGGCATTCACAATTTCACCGTTGGCCAGCGCAAGGGACTCGGCGTCGCCACCGGATCTCCGCTCTACGTCATCCAGATCAGCGGCGCTGACAAGCAAGTGATCGTTGGCAGCGATGAGCATCTGTACTCGCGCACCCTGCGCACCCGACGTGTGAATCTGATCTCTGTCGAGGAACTTCGAGAGCCGATGCGAGTCGCCGTAAAGATTCGCCATCGCCACGAGCCGGCGGCAGCCGTGATTGAGCGCGGAGGTGAAGATGAGATCGTCGTCACGTTTGATGGGCCACAGCGCGCCATCACCCCGGGCCAGGCCGCCGTCTTCTATGACGGCGACGTCGTGGTCGGCGGCGGCTGGATCGTATTGATTCGGGAGCGCTATTTGTTTCCGCCCTATCCCTTGTCATCCCGAGCGAAGCGAAGGATCCATGTACTTTGCGGCCATTTAGATGGCGCACTCAGTTTACATACGTCCTTCGCGGCAAACGGCGCCGATCACGATGACAAACGGTATCTTCGTCACACGAAATGAATTCTCTCGCCGCCTTATAATCCCCGCATGGTATCTGCAAATCCTCCGCTGCCATTGCCTCATCCTTCTTTGTCCGCGACTCCTTCTTTCTGGTCCCGCGAATCCGCTTCAATCAAGCAGGGAATCAAGACCGGACTCGCCGGCACCATCGCCTACGCCATCTACGCCGGATGGCATTTGCACCAGGGCTACTGGGCGGTCTTCGCCGCACTGGTTGTGACTCAGGCAAATCTCGGCGCTTCGTGGAAGGCCGCTCTCTATCGTACGATCGGATCCACCTGCGGCGCGATCGCCGCCGCCCTCCTTATCCCTCTGCTCGGCAAAGGACCTGTCGGAGCCGGTCTCGTTCTGTTTCTCCTCGCCAGTTTCTTCGGATACCTCACTGCGATTCATCCCGCGTTCACCGCAGCAGGATTTACCGCCGCTCTCATCCTGGTTTTTGGCGGTCTGGGTGAGCCTTGGCACATGGCGTGGCTTCGCGTCCTTTACACGATCATGGGAGCCGTAATCGCGTTTGGCGTTGGATCGCTGCTCTGGCCAGTGCGTGCCCGCGAAGTACTGCGCCAGAAAATCGCCAACATTCTCGACGGCGCCGGCGCTCTCTACCGTGCAGTGACTGCAGCCGCTCTGCAGGGCATCGACAATGAGCAGCAGGTTCGGGATCTCGACCGCCGTCTCCATGACCTGCGCCGCGGCATCACCCAGCAACTGGATGAAGCTCGCAGCGAGCTGAGCTTTCAGCGATTCAATCAGAGCGCTTACCAGCGGGTTGTCGAGCTCGCGGACCAAGTGCGGCGCCGCCTCACCGCGATGGCCGAAGACAGCTCCCTCTACGTACATGCACAGGCGTCGCCCGGAATGGTGGCGTCAATGCCGCTACTGGCTGAAAAGACTGCGGAGCATTTTTCGGCGCTCGCGGAAGCGATTCGACATCGTGACACGGCTGTCAGTTCAACCGAGCTTGAGGCTGCGCTCCAGGCTCTCGATGCCGATCTGGCGAAGCTTCGCGAGCAGCGTGCAACCGCACCGTTCGCGCTTGATCGGATGTTGCCCTTCTGGGCTCTGGTTTTCAATTTGCGGGAAGTCGCGCAGGACTTGAGGGAACTCGAATCCACGCTACCAGAACTGATAGCAGGAACTGGCTAAAGACTGCGGACGGAACTTTGACTCGGGCCGACCAGGGCTGGCGCCCTCGTGAGCGCGGCCGCTTTTTCAGGCGGGTCGAATGATCTCGTCCGAGCTAACAACGAAATCATGAGGACGTGCTACTTCAATCCTGCCTGCGCCAGCATCTCCTCAAACTGCCCTCGCGTCCGCATGTCGATCGACTGCGCCACCAGGTTCCCGTCACGGTCGTACACGAAGCTCTTCGGGATGCCCTCCACCTGAAATAGATCGTTCACCTTGCGTCCGGGGTCGAGCATCACGGGATAGGTAATGTGGTTCTGCTGGATGAACGGCGTCACCTTCGCCGCCTCTTCATCGGAAATCGACAGCACGATGAAACCCTGTCCCTTGTACTTATCGTAGAGCGCCTGCAGGTCGGGCATCTCTTTCCGGCACGGCGGGCACCAGGTCGCCCAGAAGTTGAGCAGCACTACTTTGCCGCGCAATTCCTGCAGGTGCCAGCTCTCGCCTTCTAGATCCTTGAGCGTGAAGTCCGCACTCTGCCGGGCCGAATCTGCGGCCGCTAATTTCGCCAGGGCGTCCGTAAACTGAGGATCGTTGCAGTCGGTCTTCATGTGCTCGTAGCGGACGAGCGTGGCGAGTTCCATGTAGTGATGGTTCGGGCCGTCCGGCTTCGCGACAGGAGGATATTCTCGCAAGGCCGTTGCGAGAGTCGTGGTGACCTCCTGCAACGTTTCGCGTCCGAAATCACCCTCTGTCGCCAGATTCGCCAGTCCGCCGGCGAGTCCTAACTTGTGCGGACCCGCGGGCAGGCTACGGATTTCGAGCGCCAGTTCTTTCGTCGTGCGCGCGCGAGTGGTGTCGTCGAGTTTTCGCAGTCCATTGATCTGCGCAACGATCGGCTTCTCCTGATCGTTCCAGACGATTTTCTCCTGCGAATGAAGCTGTCCCAGAAGGAGGAAAATTACGCTGACGAAAAGGCTGGTGAAGACACGATTGGCACGGGCAAAGGAGGAATGAAGCATAAAGGTAATGTTTGCCTAGAAACTAGAAGAGGGACAGAACAGCCGCGATCCAGAATCGCAAGAAGAAGATATAGATCGGTAGCCGCTTAGATGAACATCTCATCCTGCGGTACAGGGCGCCGTTCCTCGCGGCTTGCGCCGTTCTTGCGTCCGCGTCCTGCAAATAGGAACTCGAGTCCAACCGTGATCCCCTGCATGATTCCTGACAACTGGCGCACGGGGGAAACCACTGTCCTCTGCACCATCTCCGAAGTTTGTTCCACGCGGTCCAGAGTTCGACTGAAAAGCTCATCGGCCCGGATCACCTGCAGTCGCGCACGGTCCACAACATCATTCACCGTCGCATCCACGCGATGTACCTGGGAGCGGAGGACTGTTGTCGCGTCCTGAAGATTGTCGGCGATGACTTCGATCTTGGGGCGCATGACCGTTAGCATTTCCTGTGCCTGCTCGACCGAAGGCAACAGTTTGGTCTTCACTTCCGCAACCAGCGCTTCCATACGTTCGCCGCTCTTACGCATCGCGAGGTACATCGCTAAGAGAACGCAGGCCTGTAGAAGCACCGCAAACCCAGTCAGCGCGACGAATACGTCCATCTTGTCCATAAGCGTTTCTCCGGCTCCGTCGAGCGCGCTCGCAGAATGCCGGCGCGGTGAAGTTTATTTCGGTGTTCCTGTCTCCGTGGTGGCCTCGTGATAAGCCTGGCGTCCCGCCTCATAGGCTGCGCGGAACTGCTCTTTCTGCTGGCTGACCACGTCCTTGCCGCGGTCGGCCCACTGCGAGGCCTGATCCTTTACTTCACGAGCCCGGCTGCGCATATATTCGCGGCCTTCTTCGGCCCGTGCGCGCAAAACTTCCCGCGTCTCACTGCCCGAACGCGGTGCGTACAACACCCCCGCCAGCGCTCCGAGTCCAAGCCCTGCCAGAAACCACACAAAACTATTGCCGTCGCGATCCGCCATAACAATACCTCCCTTGATAAAAGCGTCTATGACGGATGGTACATCCTCCGTCTTGCAAATTCAATTACAGGGGATGCTGTAAATCGGCGTCCGCGACATGCGAAAGCGACCTCGCGGATAGAGGTTCTTACGGATGCTTGACTGCGAGGAGGCGGTTATTTCTGTTGTGCGGGAGGAGCGGTTGGTGCCTTCGCCGGTGCCGCCGGTTGCGTCTTCACCGGTTGCGACTTTACGCCTTGCAGCACTGAAGTCGGACCGCTTCGCTTGCTGGCATAAACCGACAACGTGATGGAGGTGATCATGAACGCAACGGCCGACCAGGTCGTCGCTTTGGAAAGTGCGCTGGCCGCTCCGCGCGGACCGAATGCAGTCTGACTGCCTTGTCCGCCGAACGCGGCGGAGATGTCACCGCTCTTGCCGCTCTGCAGCAACACGACAACGATGATGAAGAAACAGACCAGGATATGGATAGCGGTGATGAAATAAATCAGCATTTTTAGACTTTTCCTGAAGATCGTAAGCTCTTATGGCTCCCCCAAAAGGGGCAAAATCATGGTGCGGAAGGGGGGATTTGAACCCCCACGCCTTTCGGCGCCACCCCCTCAAGATGGTGTGTCTGCCAGTTCCACCACTTCCGCACTGATAAAAACTTCACTTCCCAAGCAGCACTTGATTATAGCAAAGCGCCGCGTGGCGTCTCGGCGGGTGGTTCCTGGAAATCTCTCCTCCGGAGCGAATCCGCTGGCATGCGCCGAGCCACAAGCGCCTGTGATTCCGGTCACAGCTTCGCTTGCCGGTGTTCTTGCATTATGAAAATGAATTTCAATTTCAGTTGGCTTTTTTCGGGTTTAATCATGAAAACGATCTATCAGCCGAGCGCATGGAAGGGAAACAACCTCAGACCATCGGTGCTCTGGTCTGCCATCCAAAGGTGTCTCATTCTTGGGGGCCTGGCCGTCGTAGTTCTCTTTGCCGGCACACCTGGATGGGCGAGCGACGGTTCTGCCACTATCTTAGGGACAATCTCTGATCCCACGGGCGCTGTGGTGCCGGGAGCAATTGTTGTTCTCCAAGACTCCGGCAATGGCTGGCGCGGTACATCTGCCACGAATGGCGACGGTTCCTATTCGTTCGCCTCATTGAAGCCTGGTCACTACCAAATCGAGGTCAGCAGTAGTGGATTCAAGCCGTACCGGCACGAAGCGGTGGAACTCACTTCTGGTGCAATTCTGAGACTTGACGTCACTTTGGCCCTCGATTCCCAAAGCACTGTGGTGGAAGTCTCCGCGAATGGCCCTCAACTCGACCTTCTGAGCACGCAAATGGGGGAATCCATCAGCGCCAATCAGATGGAGAGCGTGCCCGTGAATGGCCGCAGCTTCACCGATCTTCTCGCGATCCAGCCGGGCGTAGTCCCCGCCAGTTCTACTCAACCGAACGCCGTCGTTATGTCCGGATGCACGAACACACCTCCGTCGGGCGATCTCGATCCAGGCAACCTCTCGGTGAGCGGGCAGAGGGAAACTGCCAACGGATTCTCCGTAAACGGCAGCATTGTCGAAGAAGACTTCAACAACGGCACAGCCGTCGTCCCGAATCTCGACTCGATCGACGATCTCCGCCTGCTAACCAACAACTTCGATGCCGAATATGGAAATTTCAGCGGCGGACAAGTGTTGGTGACGACCAAGTCTGGAAGCAACGAGATTCATGGAAGCGGTTTTGAGTTCCTGCGTAATACCGGGCTTGACGCTCGCAACTACTTCGCAGCCGATCGCGCCGCTTACGACCGAAATCAATACGGCGGCTCGATTGGCGGGCCGATCCGCAAGAACAAGGCATACTTCTTTCTCGACTACCAAGGCACGCGGATGACGCAGGGGCAAGAGACTGGGAATATCGTCGTTCCCAGCGCGGCCGATCGAGCCGGAAATCTTCTCGACCTTGCGGGACAACTCACTGGCGAGGTCAGTTCGGGCTACTGGGCAACGCAACTTTCACAGAAGCTCGGATACCCCGTTTGGGCAGGAGAGCCTTACTACGCTGCGTCCGGAGCGACTTCTCCTGCCTGCAAGAGCACTACTCAGTGTGTTTTTCCGGGAGCACAGATCCCGAACTCGATTTGGTCCGATCCTGCGCAATCTTTGTTGCGGTACATTCCCCAGCCAAATGCCGGATCGAACTTGTTCTCCAGTTCTTCGGAAAACGAAGTCCTGAACGACAACAAAGCGTCTGCGCGATTGGACGTTCACACTCATTTCGGTGATCTGACAGGCTACTACTTCATCGATCAATACGAGATGAACAATCCGTATCCGACGGGTCAGGGAGGCGCGAATGTTCCGGGTTTCAACGCACTCTCCGATGGCCGCGCGCAACTCTACAACCTCGGGCTCTCCCGATCATGGGGCGCCAATACCGTGAACGAATTCCACTTCAGCTATATGCGCTATGCCAATCGGATCGGTCAGCCGATTGGAGGCGTAGGACCATCGCTGGCCTCCCAGGGTTTCGTCGAGGGAGAGGGAACGTTAGGTATCGTGCCCTTAAACCAGAGCGTCGAGGGCATTGAAAATGTCGCCTTTAACGATTTCACGATCGGCGTCGATGTCACCGGCGAGGGTCAGACCAATAATACGTATCAGTGGAGTGACAATCTGACGAGGATCATTGGCGCTCACACGCTCAAACTTGGCGGCGGTTTTCATCTCGACCAGGTCAACATCAAATCGAATTCGATCAACAACGGCTCTTTCCTTTTTCAGGGAACTGAGACCGGTTCCGACTTCGCTGACTATCTTCTTGGCATCGCCAGCACTTATGAGCAGGGCGACGCCAGTCCTTTCTATATCCGAAACAAATACATCGGCTTGTTCGGCCAGGATAGCTGGCGACTGCGTTCGAACCTGACTCTGAACTATGGCCTGCGCTGGGACGTGCTCCCACCCTGGCACGAAAAATACAATCAGCTTCAGACGTTTGTGCTCGGTCAGCAATCCCAGGTTTATCCTGGGGCACCGCAAGGCCTCGTCTTCCCCGGAGATCGCGGCATTCCGAACACGTTGGCTCCCACGCAGTGGGCCAATTTTGCCCCGCGTTTTGGCGTTGCTTACACGCCGGGTTTCGAGGGTGGACTGTTGGGAGCTTTTTTTGGAGGCCCTGGCAAAAGCAGCGTGCATGCCGGTTTCGGGCTATTTCATACGGCACTGGAAGGACTCTCAGCGGGGATCATGAGCGCCTGCGCCCCGTATGGATATGACTACGACAGCACCGGCGGAAGACCGCTCTTCAACGAACCATTCGTTTCCGCAACCACGGGGACGACAAATGGACAGCCATTTCCATCCCCGGTTCCAGTCTTCGGAGCCTCGGTTCGCCACCCCAACACTAGCGTTGACTGGTCAAAGTTCGATCCGATCACGGGCGACCCTGCTTTCTACTATCGCAATACTTCGCCCTACACCGAGAGTTACAACTTCTCCTGGGAACGGCAACTCAAGACTGGCATGTTTTTCCGTTTGAGCTACGTTGGTTCCGAAGCCCACCGGTTGCTCGTCCTCACATCGGCGGACCCAGGAAACGCGGCGCTCTGTCTAAGCGTCAGCAAGCCCGACGAGGTTATGCCGGGCACGCCTACTTGCGGTCCATTCGGCGAAGGTGGAGTCTTCACCAAGTCCGATGGGACGACACTGCAAGCGAGAGGGCCATTCAGCGCTTCCTTTGACGGCATCACGTATCAAAAGACGGTTGCTTCGTCGAACTACAACGCCCTGGAGATTTCCTTCCGCCACAGCAGCAAGACGCTCGAAATGATGGCGGGATACACGTACGGCAAATCTCTGGATGACTCCTCGAGTCTCGCCGAGCCTGTTTATCCCATGGGCGCGAACCTTACAAAAGCGATTTCCGCGTTCGATATCCGACACAACTTCGTTCTCAGCTACAGATACCAGATTCCATTCGTTTCGCTATTCCGCGTGCAAAACCGTTTGACCACTGGATGGTCGCTATCGGGCATTACCCGGTTTTCGACGGGTCTCCCAGTGACTCTTTACAACAACACTGATAGTTCGCTGCTCGGCAGCATGCCGAACGGAATTAACAACAATGGAGTCGACACACCGTACTTTCTGCCCGGCGATCTCGAAATCAATACCAATCCGCGGAACCGGCGCCCGGCCTTTAATGCCGCCCTGTTTCCGTCCGACGTGACGCCTTATCTCGGCCAGTTGGGAAATGCTCGACGCCGATTTTTCCATGGGCCTGGGTTAAACAACTTCGATATGGCGATAGCAAAAGAGCTCGTCGTTAGAGAAGGGAAGTCGTTTCAATTTCGACTGGAAGCCTTCAACGTTTTCAATCACGCGCAATTTTTCGGAGCCGCCTCGGTGAATGGCAACATCAGCAGCGCCGGCTTCGGACAAATCGTGAACGCCGACTCTCCGAGGCTTCTGCAAGCGGCGGTGAAGTTCTTGTTCTAAAGTATCGGACGTGTGGGGACAGAGGCCTCGGCTGTCCGGTCGAGCCAAGCTCGACTCGCGGGTTCCTCACTGACAGAGTTCGGAATTTCTTGACACGTCCTTCGCCGCGTCCTATCGTAAGTTGTTCGGGCATTCGTGCCTGAATGAAGCCGTATCTCATGCAGAGTGGCTGAGGGTAACGGGCCCGCAGAAGCCACGACAACCGGATCAGGAAACAGCCTGATCATCTGGTGCCAATTCCCGCCCGGTTCGCGGGGGACATGAGATCTCGGTCAGCAATTGCCTCATCCCCAAAATCCCGGATGAGGCATTCGTGTTTTTAGGCGCGCAGAGCCGAGCGCAGCCGCGTTGGAGAAAGTCATGTCGCGAATCTATTTCGATCATTCCGCCACTACACCGCTTGATCCCCGAGTCCTCGACGCGATGGCGCCATTTCTCGGAGGAGCCTTTGGCAATCCGTCGAGTCTGCATCATGAGGGTCGAGTTGCCCGAGAGGCCGTTGAAACCGCCCGCACACAAGTCGCAGCGCTGATCGGTGCCGAGCCGGACGCAATCATCTTCACTGCCAGCGGCACCGAAGCCGATAATCTTGCCCTCATCGGCGCAGTGCGTGCCAGCGGCAAGCCCGGGCGCATCGTCACCAGTTCCATCGAGCATGCGGCAATCCTGGAAACCTGCCGCTTTCTCGCGAGCACCGGAACGAAGATTACGTATCTTCCCGTGGATCACGACGGATTAGTCGGTCCCGACGGTCTGCTTCGCGCGCTGCAATCAAATGTGACGATCGTCTCGGTGATGGCTGCCAATAACGTCGTTGGAACACTCCAGCCGATTGAGGAACTTGCTTACCTCACGAAACTGCATGGCGTGCTGTTTCATACCGACGCAGTGCAAGCCGGCGGAAAGATTCCGCTCGATGTGAATCAGTTGCACGTCGATCTGCTATCGCTCTCCGCGCACAAGTTGCACGGCCCCAAAGGTGTCGGCGCTCTCTACGTTCGCAAGGGTGTCCAGTTATCGCCGATGATTCACGGAGGCGGCCAGGAACGCGGCCTGCGTTCGGCCACAGAAAACGTCGCCGGAATCGTAGGATTTGGCGCGGCAGCGGCCATCGCCAAAGCAGAACTGGCACAAGAAGCAGTTCGCCTGGCGAGATTCCGCGATCGCATCGCCAGTGAATTGAGTAAGAGTCTTCCGGATTCCTACATCTTTGGACATCCCGTTCACAGACTGCCCGGCCATTTCAGCTTCGGATTGAGTGGCCAGGAAAGGGAAGTCGGGAAGCTGCTCGCGGTACTCGACAGTCAAGGCGTGGCAGTCTCCGCAGGAAGCGCGTGCAGCGCCAATCATGCCGGCCAGCCATCGAACGTTCTGTTAGCAATGGGCTACGACGCCGAGCAGGCTCGCGGTCTGATTCGCGTGAGCCTGGGTCGCTTCAACACGGAGCAGGAAGTCGATCGCTTCCTGAGGATATTAGTTTCAAGCGCGGGCCAACTGAAGAATGCCATTCCAGAACGCGCCATTTCACCAACTGTTGAGGCGCCAGCACCCGCCTGAACAGAATCGGGGACGCCTTAGACGGGGTTGAACTCTCCATTGACGATCATCGCCTCGCTCATTTCGCGGGCCCGGCGCAAGCGATCGGCTTCCTCGGGAGCAGCGTCCGACGGCAGCTCTGCCAGGAGTCGTTCCAGTTCTTCGTCGAACATCTGCGTGATGAATTGCGGCGTATGTTTCACGACTGCTCCGTTTTCATCTTCAATCGGAACCAAGTCGCGATGCAGCACGCGCTGTGCGATCATCAGCCGGTAAATGCGGTCGGTGGCCAAATCTTCCATGTATCCGTCGAGCAGGCTCGCCCCCCTGCCGCTAAGCACGCCGTGCCGATAACGAATCACTGTACGCACCGCAGCCCGCGTACCTTTCACCGTGCGGCTTCCCACGCCTTCAGGCCTCGGCCGCAAATCGGGATATCGGCTTGAACTCTTGGGTCGCGACGACAATTGATTCGGGTAAGGGAACTGCGCTACGGCGATCGCATTCTGATCCGGATGTCCCGTCCACGCTCCATCCATCAGGCAATCAGCCTCATTCTTCTTGTCTTTTTCGAGCGCCGCAAGCGCACGCGCGTTCAACTCGGCATCTTCGCGGCTCGGATACAGCGCCGTCATCCCGCCGATCGCCAGAATCCCACGGCGATGGCAAATTTCCGGTATGAACTCGCGCAGATTCTGAAAGAACGCGACATTGTGCGGAATCGTGTTGCGATCGGGCAGCACCCATCCCGGTTCGTCGAGATTGAAATGGATCAGGCTTGCCATGTAATCCCAGCGTCCGAGGTTCAGCCCGACGATGTGATCGCGCAGGTTGTAGGTGAACTCTTCCATCTGAAATGCCAGTGGGTGCGACTCGACCAGCGCCATGCACTTGATGTAGTTGCGCGGCAGTCCGCGCGATTCCGCCAGCGTCCGAAATAGATCGCGCCACCACAGCGCTTCTTCCGCCGACTCCGATTTCGGAATGTAGATGCAGAGCGGATGCTTTAGTTCCGCCGGATTGATCTCGTAGAAAATGCGCGCAACATCAAATAGCGACGCGGAGACCAGCTCACCCGGAATCAGTCCCGCCTGGTTCAAGTGCAATCCCCGGGGCCGCGTGAAGATCACAGTCGTGCTTGGTTGGATCGAAACCGTTCGGTCTCGTTTCTTGTCGTAGTACGTCAAGTCTCCGCGCAAGCACGCCAGGACGTTGGCCACTCCCGTTTTGTGATGCGCCCACTCGTTGACGCACGAATCTTCGAGGTCGAGCATCACGCCCGGAGCGCCCGAGTTCAACATCTTGACGCAGAGTTCGCCGTCGTCCGCCGGACCGGTCATCTGATTTCGTTGGTCCTGGCACCATTCCGGGAGCGTGATTTTCCAGCCGTTGCGGACCGTGTCGGAAGGGAAGCGGTGCGCCGGTTTTTCTCCCTCCAGCGACCGCTGTAGGGCTTCGACGCGCTGCATCGCTAGTTCCCGCTGGCGCGGAGTGAATACCTGGTGCAGCGGCAGGAAGAAGTCCATAAAGCCGGCGGGAAGATCGCGATTCGGATCGAAATCCCGTGGCGCGCTGCTTATGGGATTTATTAAATCTTCGGTGTCGGTCGTGGCCATGGCGGTTGGCGTCATCAAAAGGCTCCAAAATCAACAAAGTCCGTCTTGTGGATGTTCTTGTGAGTGTTCAATATGCTGAACAACTATTCATAAGACTGGCGGATCGTATGACGGCGCTACCGGGTGGTCAAGACCGTTGTTCAATAGGCAGAACATACATTCATTTTGTTGTCCGTCTCGGGGTTTGCTACCATAACGATTTGGCGGTGATTTCAAAAGACGATTCGCCTTCGGTCGCCGTCGAACGCGCTCTCGGCATGCTGGAAGCTGTGGCCCATGAGCCCGACGGTTTGAGCAATGCAGAAATCAGCCGAAAACTCGAAATTCCCAAAAGCTCTGCCAGCTACATCCTGCGCACGTTAGAGAAGCAGGGTTACGTCAACCGCGACTCGCAGAGCGGGAAGTATCGCGTCGGGTTGAAGATTCTCAGCCTCAGCCGGGGCGCTCTTAGTGGCATCGACGTGCGCGAAGTCGCGCTTCCCGATCATGCGCCATCTCGTCGAGAAGACCAGCCTCACCTGCCACCTTGCGATCCTCGACGGACCGGAAGCGGTCTATATCGAAAAGGTCGAACCGCCGGGCTTCATTCGCATGGACACCTGGGTCGGACGCCGCATGCGGGTCCACGCCACGAGCGTCGGCAAAGCTCTGGTGGCGCACATTGCGCAGGGGCGTCTCGAAAAGATCCTCGCCGAGGCCGGCATGGAGAAGCGCACTCCGAAGACGATCACGACGGTGCCAAAGTTCTTGAAAGAACTCGAGAAGGTGCGGACTCAGGGGTACGCCGTCGACGACGAAGAAAACAACCTCGACGCCCGTTGCGTGGGCGCTCCTGTCTTCAACCAACACGGCGGAATCGAGGCCAGCTTGGGGCTGAGTGGAACCATTCACCAGGTCAACGCGCAAACCATGCCGCGCATCCTTGAAGCGCTCAAAGACGCCGCCCGCCATCTGTCCATGCAGCTGGGCTATCGGCCGCCGCACCGTCGCGTGAGTGGCGCGTAAGCGTTTCAATTTTGAACCAGGCAGAAAGTGATAATGACCGACGACGACTCCATCGAGCGAATTGTTCGATACTACGGCGATGCCGAGGAAGAGTCTCGTCTCCGTCAGAGCTGGTTTCAACTCGAGCATGCGCGCACGCAGGAATTGATTGTTCGCCATCTCCCGCCTGCTCCTGCCACGATCATCGACGCCGGCGGGGGCGCAGGAGTCTACGCCTGCTGGCTCGCCGCTCTCGGATATCGTGTGCACCTGATCGATCCTTCTCCGAAGCATGTCGAACAGGCGCGGACCGCATCGGCGAGGCAGCCGGATCATCCATTGGCCTCGGCAGAAGTCGGCGACGCCAGGAACCTTCAGCAGCCGGACAATAGTGCAGACGCGATTCTCCTGCTCGGCCCTCTTTATCATTTGGTGGAAAGGGAAGATCGGCTTGCCTGTCTCCGCGAGGCGCATCGCGCGCTTCGTCCCGGAGGCGTGCTTTGGGGTGCAGGCATCAGCCATTTCGCCTCGCTGTTCGATTCACTGACGCACGGATTCTTCGACGATCCCGCCTTCGCTCCCATCATTGCGCAGGATCTTGAAAACGGTCAGCATCGCAATCCGACGGGAAATCCTTTGTACTTCACTGACGCGTTCTTTCACCGCCCCGGGGAATTGTCGCGAGAATTTCTGGCTGCCGGATTTCAGATCCTTGCGGTAGTCGCGATCGAAGGCCCGGCATGGCTCGCGCGCGACTTCGACCGACTGTGGGACCGATCCCGCGCAGCGCGAGCGTTTATTGGAAGCTGTGCGAAAAGTGGAACGCGAACCGTCCATCCTCGGCGCCAGCGCGCACGTCATGGCGATCGGACGTAAGTAGCACAGAAAGTTCCCCCAGTTACTCCTTTGATCGGCACACGCCGGACCCTACGCTGCGGTGGTCGCGTGCTGGTAAACGAACTGGTCAACCGTCGGATTCACGAGCCGCAACAAGTCGTCCCAGTTCATGCGAACCAGTTCACGATGAGTCCCAGCGCTGAAGGTGATCTCTTCGTTTTCAGCCAAGCTTTTATCCGCATAAACGGGCATATCGTAGAGAAGTCCGAAGGGCGGCATCGCCCCGGTTTCGCAGTCTGGGAATGCGTCTTTGAACTCGACTTCCGTTGCAACTTCAACGGTTTGCGCGCCCGTTACCTTTCGAATCCTTTCCAGATCAACGTGAAACGATGCCGGAATCACTGCCATGGCGAGGATGCCGTCGATCTTTACGATGACCGTCTTGGCCAGTTTCTTGCCGGAAACATGTGCGAGCGCGGCCACGCCTTGGGCCGTGTACGCGAGTGAGTGAGAAATCACGAGGTATTTGACATGGTTTAAATCGAGGAATTTGCGGAGCTTGGAAAGCGTCATACGACCTCCTCAGTACGTGAGGTGAGGATAAGAAACTACCCTGAATCGATCCCATACCTCCTTCACGGAATTCTTGCAGTGATGTAGGTCACGAATAGGAATGACGATCGAAGGTTAGTTCAAAAGCGGACCGATGCTACAGATACACCTGGCCGGCGTAAGATTACGGTTGAGGAGAAATCGGTTGAAGTGTTATACCCATCCCGAGCGCGACGCCGTCGGAACCTGCAAACACTGCCACAAGGGAATTTGCCCGGCATGCGCCAAGGAGTCGGGATTCGGCCTTGTGTGCAGCGGCCCCTGCGAACAAGAAATGCTGGGTCTAAAGGCGATCATGGAGCGAAACCGCAAAATGCTCCCTTTGGGCGCCAAGGCGCATGTGCGAAACGCAATATGGCTCCTATTGATGGCAGCCATTTTTATCGGTTTCGCTCTCACCCAGCGCGAAGGCGGTTTCGCCATTTTCTTGATCGCATTAGGGGCGGTGATGCTGCTGGGCGCCGCCTTTTCGTTCTTCAATAGTCGCCGACTCAAGAAACTGCAGGGCTAGTCTTAGTACTTCACGATCGCTGCAAACGATTTTGGGTCGAGCGAAGCACCACCCACCAACGCGCCGTCGATTTCTTCCTGCGCCATCAGCGAAGTCACATTGTCCGGCTTCACCGACCCTCCATACAGGATGCGCAGTTGCCCGGCAAACTCTTCGCCGAAAACTTCCTTCGCTTCGCGCCGGATGACTGCATGCGCCTCGGCCGCGAGTTCCGGTGTCGCCGTCTTTCCCAGTTCCAATCGCCCACACCGGCTCATAAGCGACGACTAGCTTGGCAGCCTTTTTCGCAGAAATCGCATGAAACGCACGTACGCACTGGCGCCTGAGCACGTCGTCGGTCAGTCCCGCCTCGCGTTCTTCCAACACTTCGCCCACGCAGCAAATCGGCGTAAGGCCGCTCTCTAGAGCGGTCTTCAACCGCAGATTCACCGTATCGTCGGTCTCGCCAAAGTATTGCCGCCTCTCCGAATGGCCAACAATCACATGCGTCACGCCAAGACACAACAACATGGGAGCCGAAATCTCGCCCGTGTACGCGCCGTCGGCTTTCCAGTGAACGTTTTGCACGCCAATCGCGACATTGCTTCCGCGTGCCAATGCGATCGCCGCCGCTACATCGGTATAAGGAGGACACACCACAATCTCGTCCCGATCGTGCCCCGCGACCATCGGCAAAAAGTCCTTGAAGTACGCTGTAGTCTCGTCAGGAGTCTTGTACATCTTCCAATTGGCGGCCATTACTTTTTTTCGCATGAGTCAACCTTTCAATGAATTCGTTAGGCACAACCTTGCTAGGCAGCTGGCCTCGATATAAATAGACTTATCAGTGAATCTGTGGAAAAGGAAATAGGAAGTCGGGAAGTCCAATGTTTTCGCAAATCGATCCCTACAATCTCGAGCGCTTTGTCGCCGCGCAAGCGCCTGTCTTCAGTCGAGTGCTCTCGGAGCTCAAGGCCGGCCTGAAAATGGGCCACTGGATGTGGTTCATTTTTCCACAAATCAGAGGCCTCGGGCGAAGTCCCGTCTCTATCGAATACGCTCTCTCTGGCCGGGAAGAGGCAGACGCCTATTTGAGGCATATGACCTTAGGGCCCCGACTGAAGGAATGCACACAATTGGTCCTCCTTGTGGAAGGCCGGTCCGTTGAAGCTATCTTTGGATCTCCGGATGACATGAAGTTCAGATCGTCGATGACTCTGTTCGCTCACGTAAGCTCGCAAGATAATATTTTCGAACGAGCGCTTCAGAAGTATTTTGCCGGAGTGCCGGACCACCTGACCCTCGACCGACTCTAAGGTCGATCACTTCTTTTCCGTCAGCGCCTCCACTCCTGGCAATTTCCGTCCTTCCAGAAATTCCAGCGACGCTCCGCCGCCGGTCGAGATGTGAGTGATCTTGTCGGCGACATTCGCGGCCTTGACCGCCGCGACCGAATCGCCGCCACCGACAATCGAGATTGCACCCGCGTTGTCTGCCACCGCGTGAGCGATCTTGAACGTGCCCTTGGAAAATCCCGGCACTTCAAACACTCCCATCGGCCCGTTCCACACGATCGTCCGCGCGGTCGAGATTTCCTCGGAGAACAGTTCAATCGTCTTCGGCCCAATGTCGAGCGCCATTTTGTCCGCAGGAATCGGTTGTCCTTCGCCAATCTGCTGAATTACCGCACCCGCCTCCGGCTTCATCGCGACCACATGATCGATCGGCAACAGGAATTTCATGTTCCGCTTCTTCGCATCCGCAAGTAGCTGTTTGGCAAGATCGACCTTATCGGCTTCGAGCAGAGACTTGCCGATCTCGTGTCCCTGCGCCTTAAGAAATGTGTACGCCATTCCTCCGCCGATGATCAGCACGTTCACCTTGTCCATCAGGTTCTTGATCACGCCAATCTTGTCGCTGACCTTCGCGCCGCCAAGAATCGCCACGAACGGTTCTTCGGGATCCGCGAGCGCTTTGCCGAGATACTTCAGTTCTTTCTCCATCAGCAATCCGGCGGCACATTGCTTCATGAACTTCGTGATGCCGGCCGTCGAGGCGTGAGCCCGGTGCGCCGAGCCGAATGCGTCATTTACGTAGTACTCCGCAAGATTCGCCAGTTGACGCGCGAATTTCTCGTCATTGGCTTCTTCTTCAGAGTGAAAGCGCAAGTTCTCAAGCAGCAACGTCTGTCCCTTCTCCAGTTGCGTAGCCACTTCTTCCGCCTCGGGTCCAACGCAATCGGGACAGAATCCCACGTTCTCGCCGCGTGCCAGTTCTTTGTCGAGCAGCATGCGCAGCCGCTCGGCCACGGGCTTCAAACTCATCTTCGGGTTCGGTTTGCCTTTGGGACGTCCGAGGTGCGAAGCGAGAATCAGCCGCGCCCCATGCCGCAATGCGTACTCGATCGTGGGTAGGGTCTCGCGGATGCGGGTATCGTCCATGACGCGCCCGTCTTCGAGTGGAACATTGAAGTCGACGCGCATGAAAATGCGGTTGCCATTGAGCGGAAGATCACGAATGGAAAGCTTGGACATGGCTGGAGTCCTCTAACTTGGATGTGATATGACGCGGGCACCCTCGTCCGCGAGACGGGTGGCCCATCCTAGGCGCGTCTTTTGCGCCTAGGATGGGTTCCGCAATCCTTACAGGCCTTTTCCGGCGATGTAGTTGATCAAGTCGCGCACGCGGTTGGAGTATCCCCACTCGTTGTCGTACCAGGAGATCACCTTTACGCAGTTGCCACCGACCACCATCGTACAGGGCGCATCGACAATCGAAGAGCGCGGGTCGCCCTTATAGTCGGACGACACCAGTTCATGCTCTTCGTAGCCAAGGTATCCCTTCAAAGGCCCGGAT
Source organism: uncultured Acidobacteriota bacterium (assembly GCA_963787685.1). Taxonomy (GTDB): domain Bacteria; phylum Acidobacteriota; class Terriglobia; order Terriglobales; family Acidobacteriaceae; genus Sulfotelmatobacter. Next base: position 579,757 of record CAWBED010000003.1, on the reverse strand, counting down.
TCCGATGCTTTCTTCAACGCCGCATTCACTTCTTCCTTGGTCGTCTTCTTCTCGACCCAGACTACGAAGTCGACGACGGAAACATTGGGCGTCGGTACTCGCATCGAGAATCCATCGACTTTGCCGCCGAGCTCCGGGATCACCAACTTGAGCGCCTTCGCCGCTCCGGTTGAGGTCGGAATCATATTGAGCGCGGCTGCACGCGCACGCCTTAGGTCCTTGTGCGGGAAGTCGAGAATCACCTGATCGTTGGTGTAGGAGTGGATCGTCGTCATCGTGCCGCAAACGATTTTGAATTCGTCCTGGATGACTTTGGCCACGGGCGCAAGGCAATTCGTGGTGCACGAGGCGTTCGAAATAATATGGTGCTTCGCGGCGTCATACTTGTCGTGGTTCACGCCGAGCACGACCGTGACGTCTTCATTCTTGGCCGGAGCCGAGATGATGACTTTCTTTACGCTCCCGCGCAGATGCTTCTTGGCATCGTTGGCATCGGTAAACCTCCCGGTCGATTCGATGACGACCTGCGCCCCAACTGACTCCCAAGGCAGCGCCGCCGGATCTTTCTCTTTGAACACTTTGATCGTCTTGCCATCGACCGTGATGCTGTCTGCGCCCGCCGACACCTGGTTCGGCAGATTGCCCAGAACCGAGTCATATTTCAACAGGTGAGCCAGCGTCTTTGGATCCGTGAGGTCGTTGACCGCGACGAAGTCCAGGTTCGGGTCTTTCAGCGAAGCGCGCAGCACGTTGCGGCCGATTCGTCCGAAGCCGTTAATCCCTACTTTGATTGCCATGTTTCCTCCATAGATTTATGAGGGCGTAATCAGATTCAACTCAGAGCTGATTGGTAAACAGATGATGTTAGCAGGGAAGTGGAATCGCCGTAAACGCTTCCGCCATTACTTTTGGCGGAACTCGTGCCGATCACGGAATCACGTGCGCTCAATCATTGACAATGAAAGTGAGTTAGTGGCGAAAGACAATGAAAGTGAGTTAGTGGCGCTGGGTGTCCCTCGCGCTCTCCGCGTCGCCCGAATGCGAACTTCAGATCATGAGTGTGAACTACTTTTTGTGGGACCGTTCCTGCCCTTCAACCGCGAACTACTGCACTGTAACAGTGACAGTGCCCGTGGCCATGGTGCTCCCTGACACGCCGGACACAGTCACCACGTACGTGCCGGGGGTCGTGCCGGAATTGCCTGTGCCGGAAGTACCGCCTCCGCTGGTGCTATTGCCGCCGCACGAGAGCAATCCGACGGTGAGGATAAGGAGACAGCAAGAGAGGCCGGTCCGCGTCCGCCATTTTCGCGCTCGCTTCGGGACGCACACGCCGACGCTGAAGATCAGGCCGAACGCCAATGCCGTACTTCCAGGAAACCAACGCGATCCCAGCCACGGAGAATTCAGAGCAGCGCTCGACGCAGCGGTGGTGGAAACGATCAGGGTGGTCGTGACGGCAGAAGACGCAGTGATGCTAACTGGGTTGCTCCCCGCAAAACTTAATGTCGGGAGATCCTGAGCGCCCTTCGGACTGGATGTAATCGCCGCTGTCAGTGTCACGTTCCCCGTAAAGCTTCCGATTGGGTTGAGCGTAATCGTAGAAGTGTTGCCCGTGGTCGCACCGGCGTCGATAGATACCGCAGTACCTGTGACGGTGAAAGTGGGAAGTGCAAGCATGAACGCTGTGCCGCCCCCGTGAGAGCCTCCGGCCCACGTGGTGCCATACAAATTTCCGACAGGGTCGCGCAACAGACCAGCAAAAGGATTTAACCCATCTGTGCAGTTCCAACCTCCGGCCGAGCAAAAATTGTAAAGTACCGTCTCAGTCCACACGCCACCCGCTTGCGCCGGAGGAGAGAGCTCGAACGCAGTTCCCGACAGCTGGGAGCCTGGGGCGACGTTCTGGTTACCACCACCGAACTCTGTTGTGCCAAACAGATTGCCAGCGGCATCCTGGGTCAGCGCGGCTATAGGATCCTGTCCATCTGCGCAGTTCGCAAGAGAGCAGAAGTTGTAAAGCACAGTCTCAGACCATGCGCCACCCGGTTGCGACGGAGGTGCGAACTCGAACACGGTTCCACCGCCCGGAGTGCCGCCGCCAGCAGTTCCATACAGGTTGCCAGCCGCATCCATGATCAAGCCAGCCGAGGGCCCCAACCCGTCTGCGCAGTTTGCCAGAGAGCAGAAAATGTGAATCACAGTCTCGGTCCACGAACCTCCCGGTTGTGATGGGGGTGCGAGCTGGAATACCGTACCTAAAAGCGGAGGGGGGAGATATGGATTCCCATTCGAATCCGGCCCATACATGGTAGTCCCGTACATGTTTCCCGCAGCGTCCTGGATCAGGCCACCGTTGGGAATCATCCCATCTTCACACGGGCGCGAAGGGCAGAAGACATGGAGCACCGTTTCAGTCCATGTGCCCCCCGGCTGGCTAGGACGAGCAAGCTCGAATATTGTCCCATAGGCGCCGGCGCCATATTGTGTCGTGCCATATATGTTGCCTGCGGCGTCGCGGACGATGCTGGAGGGACTATATCCGTCCGAGCAGTCCGTTGCAGAGCAGAAGTTGTAGAGCACTGTTTCGGTCCACGCGCCACCTGGCTGGCCCGGAGGCTCCAGTTCGAAGACGACGCCGCTCTGGGGGAACGTGCTCTCATTGGCGCCCCCGGCGGCTGCAGTGCCGTAGAGATTGCCCGCAGAGTCCATGACTAGACTGTTCGGCTCTACCCCGTCCGCACAGTTCGGCTGTGAACAGAAACTGTGAAGCACAGTCTCGTGACCGGCGGCATCCAGCTCGAACACCGCACCGACACCAAGGACTGGGTTAGCATTCCCCCCAGAGTTTGTGACCCCGTACAGATTGCCTGCCGCGTCACGGATCAGACCACCTGCGATCTCATCTCCGTCTGCACAATTCGCTAGCGAGCAGAAGTTATAAAGCACCTCATAGGTATATTGGGCGGGCGTACTCGCGGAGTGCCTCTTGCGAGTTTTTCCTGTCTTCCCGCTCATTTGGGACGAATGCCTCGACGGGCTGAGGGTCTGGCCTTGCAGATCCGAATAAGCGGCGAATCCTAACAACCACGACACCAAAACCAGCGTGAAGATACACGCGCGAGGAATGCTGATTTTCATAACTTTTCTCCCTTTGAACCTGAATTGTCTTTTGGAAGGAGTAACGACCGGAACCGCAGAATGGTGGGTGGCTTTCTCATATCCCCTTCATGCACGAGCGGGGCAGAAGATAAGGTCTCGGCGGGTGGGTGCACGCCACACAACAGAGTGTTCCCAGTTCGGGGAGGCTGACAGCGTTTTTACGTCAGTGAGTCGTTGCTGTCAGTGATGTGGGTCACGGCAAAACACGGCGCTTAGCGGATCTCCAGGCAGAGTTGGCTCGAAGGAAGTTGTTTCAAGAAAAGTTGTAAGCTTGCACCTTCGTCGCATGGCGCGGACCGAGCGATCCGATCCATCGTCTTGCCGCTACGGTGATAATCTTGCTTCATGGCCGGTGTCCTTTCCTGTTTGTGTCTTGAGCACGTCGATAACTTGGGAGCGTACATCGCATCCCGTCCGTGGACCGGCCTTCTCGTCCCATCTGATTTCGTCAGTTGTGGATTCAAGCTAGGATTTTTTATTGTTGGTATCACGTGATGTGTCCCTTTTGCGCTCGTTCCTGTGGTGCTCGCAATGCCGACATGATTCGCGTACTAGCTGAATTGCCTTGATTTGCGTGAATTTGGCATGAGAAACTCAAAGTGATTACGCTTCAGTAGAAGTTCTCCCCTGAAAGCAGGAATCCTGAAGAGACAAGCGCCGAGTCCTTCGATACTGGTGCGATTATCCGCAACTCTGCTGTTGGGGCTTGCACTCAGCGGGTGCGGAGGGTCGTCCTCGCAACCGACGACGCAAACGACACCGCCTGCAGTCACCGTGACCATCGCTTCCAGCGTCCAGACCGTCAATGCTGGTCAGGCCACGAACCTTACCGTGACGACGAATGATCCGAAAGGCGTGACGTGGAGCCTCTCGGGCCAGGGCTCGCTGAGCGGAGTAACGTCCACCTCAGTCACCTATACTGCGCCGGCTAGCGTTCCGAATGCGTTCGTCGCGACCGTGACGGCCACGTCAGTCACGAATCCTGCAATATCGAAGTCGGTGGCAATCAACGTTGCCAGATCGACTGTTTCTGGCTCGCCCGTAACGATTGTGAATGACTCGCTGCCCAATGGCGTCGTCACGGTTAACTACAACTGGCTCCCAGGTGTGACGGGAGGAGTGGCTCCCTATACCTATAACGTCTCGGCGGGAACGCTGCCGCCGGGGCTCATCATACTCGGAAGCAGCAACGGAACGCCGTACCCAAGTGGAACGATTTACGGCACCCCTACGGCAGTCGGCACTTCCTACTTCACGTTGAAAGTTACGGACTCCGCCAGTCCGCCGGACGTAGCGACACAAAATCTCAGCATCACGATCAACCAGGCTGGTACGCTGACAATTTCGCCCTCGACTCTGAACAATGGCGAGCTGGGCGTTGGCTATCAGCAAAGGCCGCTGATATCTGGTGGAACCCAGAACTACACGGTCAGCGTCACTGCCGGAATTTTGCCGCCGGGGCTACAAGTGTCCGCAAACAACCAAGGCGCAAATCCGGTTGGTTACATTTACGGTGACCCGAGCACTGCAGGCACGTACAGTTTCACCTACCAGGCCACAGACTCTTCTTATCCACCAAATGTCGCGAACGCCAATTACAGCATCACGATATTGCCAGCTAATACATTTGCAATTTTGACGACTACTCTACCCAGCGGGGAGGTTGGGGCGGGCTACAACCAGCAACCGCTTGCCTCCGGAGGCATTCAGCCTTATACATTCAGCATCAGTGCCGGCGCGCTTCCGCCCGGAGTCACCCTCACCACTTCGACTGGGGTTCTTTCGGGCTCGCCGACGGCCGCGGGGACCTATAGCTTTACCTACACGGCGACGGATTTTTCCATTCCGCCTAAAACGGCGACGGCAAATTTGAGCATAAAAATATTCCCTGCAGTTACGATCACGACTACTACCTTACCGGACGCGAGCGTCGGTACGGTCTACGTATCTCCTCCCATGCAAGCTAGGGGTGGAGCTCCTCCTTACAGTTTCAATAGCTCATCGTTGCCGATTTCGCTGACGGAAAGGATTTCATTCTTACCGCAAGTAGTCGGCGTACAGAGCTCCACTATCTCAGTGGTGGATTCGATTGGAGCAAGCGCCAGTACTACCCTCAACGTAACGGTGGACCCGGCAAATTGTCCCAATAACGGGAATTTCCAGGGCAATTACGCGATGGTGTTCAACGGACCGGCAGCAGCTCTACAAAGGAGCGTCGAGCAAACTTTGTTTGTGGGTAGTTTTGTGGCGGACGGCGCCGGCAACATTTCGCAAGGTTACATGGACCTGGGTGGCGATACAGTGACGAGCACCGGCTTAACCGGCACTTACTGCATCGGTCCAACGAACCAGGGCACCTTGGTATATCAGAGAGTTTACCTGATGAACGTCGATTCGGAGGGCAACGCGGACTTCATCGTTTACCAAATTCCGGATCCGGCACTAATTCCGGTCGCGTTTGGTTTCGGGAGCCTCGCGAAACAGGACACAACGGCATTTAACGCCTCGGACTTCGTTGGCCAGTATTCGTTCGGGTTGTTAGGCGATAGCGATGGTGACATCGCTGAATTACAGGCAGGTACCTTCTCGAGTGATGGTGCCGGTAATCTGGCTGACGGTGAGCTCGACCGCCAGGGATCCGGAGATCCTTATAACGCCACATTTACAGCAAGCGACTTTGCGGTGGCACCGTTTGGGCGCGGCACAGTTACGCTGAACGAGTCGAACGGAGGTTCAGTCTCCGAGATCTTTTACATCGTGAATTCTTCCGAACTGTTTGCTGTAGCTAGCAATTCTGCTTTCGACATCACGGGCCCGATCATCCAGGCCACGGGAGGTCCGTACTCCAATGCCTCGTTGAACGGCGTCAGTGTTTTTGGATTACAAGGAATCTCTGGTATTTCAGGGGAGCCCTTAAAGAGCCAGATCGGTCTGATCACATGGGACGGAAGCGGAAACTTTACCCTGACCGCAGATCAGAATCAGAGTGGAGCGTTGACTACCGTGAGTTACAGCGGAACGTACAACGTGGAGTCCGATGGACGCGTCACTCTGACGTCGGGCGCAGAATCGGCGCCACCCATATTCTATCTTTCTGGGCCCAATCAGGGGTTCATCCTTGGTATGGGCGCGAACGTTAGCAACGGACAGTTCTTCCAGCAGTCAAGTGGTCCATTTGAAAGCAGTTCCTTCTCGGGCAACTATCTGGGACGGATGCTCAACACCTATGTGCTGTCCGAGAACGACTACTGCTGTTCGCTGACGCTCGACACCGAATTGGATAACTTTTCTTCCGACGGAGTCAGCAGCCTGACCGGGACGGCCTATCAAGACGACTTCTGGAACGGCCCATACTCGTTGGCAGTTTCATCAACGTACACGGTCGACTCCTCAGGTAGAGGAATCGTGACCGCGAGCGGCAGCCAAACAAACATCTTCTACGTTGTGTCACCAACGCAGGTCCTCATGATGCCATCCACCACCCAGTACCCCAAGGTGATGTCGGTGACACAACCTTAAACGTGTGGGCTCGCCTCCCAAACGCAGATGTTCGCTCCCCACGTCACCTTCTCGCTCTACAGCAGCAAACAAGGCCGCGCCTTCATCCTGTGACCCCGATCACAATCTGCCGCGACCCCTGTCACTGTCCTAAACCCATCCCCGCCCTCTAATGAAAGCGCGGTCAGGCGCGGAGCGGCGCCTCTTCGCGATTCCCACAAAACGAGGGTGACCATGGTGAATGACGACGTAGTCAAGTGTCCGCTGTGCGGCGGATTCACCCACATCGAGCAACCCGCCCTGCGCGAGGCTCTAAGCAATCCCCGACTCCGCGAGCAGATCGAGAAATACATCACCGAACTGTTGAAGTCTCCGGTGGAAGAATTGAGTGCCGTCGGTGCCACCCAGACAGGCCGTGATTTCCAGAAGGATGTTCATAACTGGAATCCCTGCGTGCCCATGTGGCGGCGCAGTCCCAAAGAGTAAGCGTGAATGAGGTATTGCCCTACCGGCTTCCCATGACGCAAGTACGGAGGAGACCATGTTAATCAGCAAGCAGCAGGCCCTTGACTATCACAACGGCTCTCGCCCCGGAAAGATTGAAGTCACACCCACCAAGCCCTGCCGCACCCAGCGCGATCTGAGCCTCGCCTACACTCCGGGCGTGGCCGAGCCCTGTCTCGAAATTCAAAAGAACCCCAAAGACGCCTACAAATACACCGGTCGCGGCAATCTCGTCGCAGTGTTGAGTAACGGCAGCGCCGTGTTAGGTCTCGGTGACATCGGCGCTCTTGCTGGTAAGCCTGTCATGGAAGGGAAAGCCGTCCTCTTCAAGCGCTTCGCCGACGTCGACGTCTTCGACATCGAAGTCAACAGTCACGATCCCGAAGAAATCATCAAGGTTTGCCAACTTCTCGAACCCACGTTTGGCGGGATCAATCTCGAAGACATCAAAGCCCCCGACTGTTTCCAGATCGAGGAAGCCCTCCGCAAGACGATGAAGATTCCGGTTTTTCACGACGACCAGCACGGAACCGCCATCATCTCCGGTGCCGCTTTGCTGAATGCTCTCGAAGTCGTCGGCAAAGACATCCGTAAAGTCCGAGTCGTCTTTAATGGCGCCGGAGCCGCCGGCATCGCCTGCGCTGAGCACTACGTCCGCCTCGGTGTGAAGCGGGAAAACATTCTCCTCTGCGACACAAAAGGAGTCGTCTATCACGGCCGCAAAGAAGGAATGAACAAATACAAAGAGCGCTTCGCGCAGGAAACCAAGCTGCGTACGTTGGCGGAAGCTCTCGTCGGCGCCGACGTCTTCGCCGGCCTCTCCGTAAAGGGCGCGATCACTCCCGACATGGTGCGCTCCATGGCCCCCGATCCGATCGTCTTCGCCATGGCCAACCCCGACCCCGAAATTACTTACGACGAGGCTAAGGCCTGCCGCAGTGATGTCATCATCGCCACTGGACGCTCCGACTATCCCAACCAGGTCAACAACGTTCTCGGATTTCCCTTCATCTTCCGTGGAGCCCTCGACGTTCGTGCCACCGCCATCAACGAAGAAATGAAACTTGCTGCAACCCACGCTCTCGCCGATCTCGCGAAAGAAGATGTTCCCGACTCCGTCTGCCGCGCCTATGGCGTCCAGCGTCTGCAGTTCGGCCGTGAATATCTGATCCCCAAACCCTTCGATCCTCGTGTGTTGATGTGGGAAGCCTCCGCCGTCGCCGAGGCCGCGATGCGTTCCGGAGTCGCCCAGGAACCGGTCGATCTCGAAACCTACCGTGCCCAACTCGAGCGCCGGCTCGGCAAGGCCTACGAAGTCTCTCGCACCATGATCCACAAGGCGCAGGTGAACCCCAAGCAGGTCGTCTTCCCCGAAGGCGATAACGAAAAGATCTTGCGCGCCTGCCACGTCCTAGTCGAGGAAAAGATCGGGCATCCGATCCTTCTCGGCGATGCGGCCAAAATTCAGTTACGCGCCCGCGAACTGGGAGTGAATCTCGAAGGCATGCAGATCGTCGATCCGGTCGCCTTCGAGCGCCACGAACTCTATGCGCAGGAATTGTTCCGTCTTCGCCAGCGCCGAGGCGTGACTCTGCGCGAAGCCGAAACCCTGATCAACGACCGCAACGTCTTTGGATCGATGATGGTTCATATGGGCGATGCCGACGCTCTCGTCTCCGGCGTCACGCAGCACTATCCCGACACCATTCGTCCAGCCCTGCAAATCCTCCGCACGCGCGAAGGTCTGCATCGCGTCTCCGGAGCCTATGCCGTCATCACGCGCAAAGGCGAAGTTTACTTCCTCGCCGATACCAGCGTGAACATCGAGCCCACCGCCGAAGATCTGGTAGAAATCGCCCTCTGTACGGCTCATCTGGCGCGACGCTTCGATATCATCCCGCGCGTTGCCTTGCTTTCGTTCTCAAGTTTCGGCGGAGTCGATCACCCCATCTGCACGAAAGTTCGCAAGGCGGTCGAACTGATCAAGTACGCGGACCCAACTCTCATCGTCGATGGCGAAATCATGGCCGACGAAGCGCTCTCGCCCGAACTCATCGAAGAGCTTTACCCATTCAGCTCGCTGAAGGGTGGCGCCAACGTCCTGATCTTCCCCGACCTCGCCTCGGCCAACATCGCCTGTAAATTCGCCGCGAAAGTCGGTGGCGGGGAACTCATCGGCCCCATCCTCATGGGAATGCGCCGCCCCGTTCACGTTCTGCAGCGTACGGCGACCGTCGAAGAAGTAGTCAGCGTGGCAGCTATCGCCGTAGTCGATGCCCAGGAAAATGACACCTACGCGCATCCGCATGTCCATGTGTCGGTAGAGCCGGAGTTGATCGGAGAAGACTGAACGGCGGAGTTTCAAAGTTTCGACGGTTGCAATGTTTCACAGTTGAGCAGGTTTGATTGGAAATCTTGAAACTTTGAAACTTTGAAACCTGTTTCGATGAAGTGAGCAGCGTTCGCGAGGCTTGGAAATGTCGACACTCTGGAAGTCCCGATACGCGCAGCGCACGCTGGGAATCAAAAGCTCCGCCATTCGCGAACTGCTGAAGGTCACGCAGAAGCCGGAAATCATCTCTTTCGGCGGCGGTCTGCCCGCCCCTGACGTCTTTCCGGTCCAGCGTTTCGAAGAAGCCTGCCACAAGGTCCTATCCGAGCAAGGCGCTGAAGCTCTGCAGTACGGCACCACTGAAGGCTACCAGCCCCTGCGTGAGATGATTGCCCGCAACCTCGCCCGTTACGGCATCGTCGCCAGCGCCGAGAATGTCCTCATCACCTCGGGTTCGCAGCAGGCTCTCGATCTCATCGGCAAACTTCTTATCAACCGTGGAGACCGTGTTCTCCTGGAAGCTCCTACGTACCTCGGCGCTCTGCAGGCCTTCAATGTCTACGGTGCTCAATACGTCTCCGTGCCCGTGGACGATGACGGCCTGCTTACCGAGCAACTCGACTCCAGCCTCCGTGCCGGACCGAAATTCATGTATGTGCTTCCGAATTTCCAGAATCCCACCGGAGTCACGCTCTCCGAAGGCCGTCGTCACCAACTGATCCTTCTTGCCGACAAATACGGCATCCCCATCATCGAAGACGACCCCTACGGCCAACTGCGTTATGAAGGCCAGCATATTGCCCCACTCGTCGTGCTCGACCGCGAGAATCTCCGCCGCGACAACGGATTTACCCTCGGCAACGTCATCTATCTCAGCACGTTCTCAAAAACGCTCGCTCCTGGAATTCGCCTCGCCTGGATCGTTGCTCCCGAAGATGTGATCAGCAAACTCGTGCAGCTCAAGCAAGCCGCCGACCTGCACACCTCAACCTTCAACCAGCACGTCGCCTACGAAGTTGCACGCGATGGATTCCTCGATCAGCACGTCAAGCTGATCCGCCAGGTCTACCGCGAGCGCCGCGACGCGATGCTTCACTCGCTCCACGAATATTTTCCGGAGGAAGTTACCTGGACTCATCCTCAGGGAGGCCTTTTCCTCTGGGTGACGATGCCCGAGGCCATTGACTCGCAAACGCTCTTCCGCGCCGCCCTTGCCGAAGAAGTTGCCTTCGTCCCGGGTGACTGCTTTTACGCCAACAACGGCCATGAGGGCGGACGCCACATGCGGCTCAACTTCTCTTACTGCCATCCCGACCAGATTCACGAAGGCATACGCCGCCTCTCGGTCGCCGTCAAAATGCAGCTCCGGGCAAACCACGCGATTCATTAACTCGCCAGCAAGAGGAATTCCGGGTGCCCATTTCCGGCCGGCTTTGCCGGAACTGGGGATTTCCCCGTCGTGATCACAGTCACACGTGTTCGTGAGCCTCGCCATCGCCTTTCTCTCGCTTCCTTCTCAAACTGAAATTGTGGATCGCCGCGGACTTTCGCGGCTATTGCGGGGGATTTATGACAGTCTCAGTTCTCACCATCATCATTGCGGTTCTCGTTCTGGCCGTGGCTCTTTTCGTTTTCCGCGCTGTTCCTGGAGTGCGGGCATTCTTCAATTTCCGCGGCAAGCGTCTGGTCACCTGCCCGGAGACTCATAAGCCGGAGGCCGTCGATGTCGCCGCCGGGGAGGCCGCGCTCGGTGCCTTCTTCAATGAGCCCACACTGCGCCTCAACCAATGTTCCCGCTGGCCTGAGCGCCAGAATTGCGGCCAGGATTGCCTGCAGCAGATCGAGGCCGATGCCCAAAACTGCCTCGTCTGGAACATCGTTGCTAAATGGTATGAAGGGAAGAGCTGTGTTTTTTGCCGCAAGCCGATTGGCCCGCTGCATCATGTAGACCACGCACCCGCTCTTCTGGGCCCGAGCTTCCAAACCACAGAATGGAAAAACGTCAGCCCCGAGCAGCTTCCGGAAATCTTCGCCACCCACCAGCCAGTCTGCTGGAACTGCCACATCGCAGAAACCTTCCGCCGGCTGCATCCCGAACTCGTAACCGACCGAAAGCTGGAGCCGAGAAGAACCATGTAGGGACGGGCGCATTCGCCCGTCAGGTCGAGCACAGCTCGACAGTCCAACCATAAAAACGTCAACGGTGCTCGAATCGACCCTTGTTTACGGTGTCGCCCCCTGCGCCGCGCCATTCCGAGCCAACCCCTCATACCGCGCCAAGCTTGCCATCAATCGAGCCGCCAATCCTTCGTCGTGCCGCTGTCGCGCTAATTCCAGACCACGCCGCGCAACCTCGACCGCTTCCGAATTCCGCCCAGTATCCGAATAAGTCGCTGCCAGCATCTCCAGAATTGCCGGCTCCTGCATGTTCGAAAGTTTCGCCGCTTGCTCAAACTGCGTCGACGCCGCCGTCAGCGCCCCTTTGGCTGCCAACACACGCCCGTAATTGTAGTGATAGTCAATCGACTGCGGCATCAGTGTCACAGCCTTCTCCATGTGAACCGCGGCATCTTCCAGCCTTCCAGCTCGAGCCAGCGCCACTCCCAGCCCGTTCTGGCCGTTCGCCGCTCCCGGAGCCATTTCGATTCCCTTGGTCAGTTCCTGGATCGCATCCTCCAACCGGCCGCGCACATTCGCCAAAGCGTTCCCCAGGTTCACGTGCGCCGCGGCATTATCCGGATTCAACTCGACCGCCTTCTGAAACTCCGGCAGCGCCGCGTCTAGACTCCCTTTCTCCGCCAGTGCACTCCCAAGATTGTTATGCGTCTGAGAGCTATTGGGATTCAGTTCGAGCGACTTTCGATACTCCGCGATTGCTTCATCCATCTTGCCGCTCTCAAACAGCGCCACGCCGAGATTGTTATGTCCCCGCGGATCCTCCGGATTCAGTTCTAGCGCCTTCTTCCACGCAGGTACCGCAGCCTCAAATTGCCGCTTGTCTGCCAGTTGCACCGCAATATCAAAGAGCCGGTAAAAATCGGTTGCGGGCGCATCAATCTTCTCTAACCCTCCCGGAGCGATGTTCATGAACTCCGGAATATTCACCGCCCGGTTCGATTCCGTCGCGTGCTCGATCAACACCGCGGGTGTGTCGTTCCCGTTCTCATCGATGTGCGTCAGATACATCTGCGTATAGAGCGACGGAGTCTTCGACGAGAACACCAGCCAGCGCCCGTTCGGCGAAAAGCTATGCCACGAATTCATCACCTTCAAGTTGCAGTTGAGCTTTCTCTCTTTTCCGCCCTCAAATCGCACGATATATAAGTTGCTGTCCGGCCGCATCAGCAGCCCGTTCTTGTTGCGCACGAACACAATCCACTTCCCATCCGGAGACACTTTCGGGAAGTTGTTGCTCATTCCGTTTTCCGACGCACCCACCACCCTCTCGGCCTTGCCGCCATTCCCATCGTTGAATGGAATCCGGTACAGGTCATACTGCACCTGCGTCTCGTTCGGATCATTCGCGTACTCCGCCTTCTTCCGCCCATTCGGATACGGATCGCGCGCCGGAGCCTTCGAATAAATCAAATATTTCCCATCGGGACTCCAGAACGCGCTGGTCTGCACGAAATCCGGATCGTCCGCCCCCGGCAACACTTGCAACTTGCCCATGTCCTTGCTGTACCAGGCCAGCACTCCGCGAGTCGGATAAAACACCTGCCCAAAGCCGTAGTCCGAAAAGAATCCGTTATAGAGTCGATCCACAACTCGCGTCCCGTGCGCCCCGGGCACATCAATCGACGTGATCACAAACTTCCCATCCGGCGAAACCTGCGACATGAATCCAAAACGCTTCTGCGCCAACTTGTCGCTGAACGCGCTCCAATGGATCACGTAGTCGTTGCTGATCGAACTGACTTTATGAATCGGAATCAGCCCGTACAGGCCTTTATCGTTTTGCGGTCCATCCACATCAATACCGAGCGTCTTCCCGTCGCGCGCAATCGAATGACAATTTGCGCACGTCGGCAGTCCTTCCATGATTACCTTGTTTTCGGAGCTCGACACGTAGCGCAAGCGCCACTTGATTTTCGGAAGCACCGAATCCGGTAGCGGCTTGATAACTCCTCGTTCGCCTTGCTCCGGCGGTGTCGGAATCAGAGGCACGTCGCGATAGAAGATCGGCGCGCCCACCGGATCTTCCGATGTCGCAATCGTCACTTGCCCGCGTGAAACGGCCTCGTTGTCGCCTTCTTTGCGATATCCCGTGATCGTGACCGTCGCCGCTCCCCGCACCGAATGTTTCTTGATATTGGCCCACATCTTCGGATCGGGCCGCCAGGTGTGTGCGGCCTGCTGCTCTTCGTTCAGCGTCGGAGGAACATACCCTGTCAGGCTCGTATCCATTTCGCCCAACTGCAGCTTTTCGCCCGACGACCACAATTGAAGCGTCCGCGACCGGTCGGCAAACGTGACCTCGATCCGCCACGCCGCGACCGCTGCATCTCCATCGCGCCACTGGAACAACGGCGCAATCATGTCAGGAGGAAACAGCGACCCCTCCGACGGATAATCCACGACAATCGCACTGGCTGACGGACCGCTTCTCGGAGACGCTGGCCCTCTGGCATAGACCACCACTGCCAGAACCATTGCCGCCAACGCCACCAGCATCCACTTCATGAGGATTCTCCGCGCAATGAAATGCCCCGGCATGAGCCCGAGAAAGGACACACCAAAGTTCAAAATCACACGGATAACACTAGGGAGGAAGAAGTCCGGACGCCGTGATTCAAATCACGCGCATCGAAAAACTGCGAATCAGGAGGAAACCACGGCTCGTGCACTTGCTAAGTTGTACTATCTATCACGATTACTAATCACTATCCCCTGATCACTAGTCACTGATCACTCGTCACAAATCACTGGGGCGTGCTTGGCGGCGCGGGGGTGGTCTTGTGCGCCATCTTGCGGTGAATGTCGGGCCAGAATTCCTTGATGACGATCGTGATGGTGTCGAGCGTCAACTGAGTCCCCCAGACGCTGGCGGCATTGCTTAATGTTCGTTCGGATCCTATGAACAAGTGGGGATTCTTGGGCGTGCTGATGTACGTGCTGCTCGGATGGTAGGTGTACGACGAGATGGCGGCCGCTGAGGCGCTCCCAAAGATTTCCGAGAAATTGAATTGCGGGTGCCCCGAATCGGTCCGAGTGACAAATATCCGGCTGATCGCGTATCCACCCTTCGCCCAGAAGCCGCCTTTTTCCGACTGATAAAAGCGTGGGTCCTGGTGGAGAACGGACGGAAAAACGGCGCCCACCATAAAGTTCTCAACCAGGCTGTCGCCCATCGTCGTGCCGTAGCGCTTTCCATAGGCCGCCCAGCCTTGACCAAAAGCGGGCTCGCTGTTGTCCGCCTGGTTGATGGCAGCCAGCAATCCCCACCACGGATACTCGACATAATCGAACGTCCCCAAGGCCACAACCTTGAACTTATCTTTCGCGGTCATCGGCGGGAGTTTCCCAGCGCCCTGCAGCGAAAGAAAATTTGGCAGCGTATAGAAAAGACGGTCATTCGAGGTACCGGCCACCTTCCCCTGGTCGCTCGGCTGGGTGCTCTTGTCTTTAGCTTTGTCTTTACTTTGATCGACGCTCGGCGCAGGTTGCTGGGCCGCTGCCGGCTTGCCCGTGGTCGTATCTTGCGTCTGAGTTTGCGCCGGAGTATCTGAATTTGCCGGCGGGGTGGTCTGCTGGCCGGCCGAAAAAGACGAAAACGCTCCCATGAGCGTAAAAAAAGCAGCCAGCTTCACGCCGAACTGAATAGACAAATCTTTCCCCCCACAATTCAGATGTGCACCTCTGAAGTGATTTTCCGCGTAACTATTCTATCAACCCCGTTGGATGCGCCACCCCCTAAGAACGGTTCCTTTACATTCATTTACACAAATTTTGGTAAGCCGAGCAAAACAAAACGGGCGGCCCATGGAAAGGCCGCCCGCTCTCACCACTAAGTTTCGCGGCTAGAAGTGAAATCCAAGTTCAGCCGTCAACGCTCGCGGAGTCACATAATGTGTCCCGCTGAACGTCGAAAGGAAGTTGTACAGCGCATACTTGTTCGTGATGTTGATCGCCGTCAGCTGCAGGCTGACTTTGTATTTGTCACCGCGAAAAATATTGTCGTGTCCCACCGCCAGATCAAACAGACTCCGCTGTGCGATCCGCGGAGGATTCTTGTCGTCATTCTCTGTTCCCGGCGCCGGTACTTGCGTCAGCGACGATCCATACTGTCCCGCCGGACACAGATTCGTCCCCAGTCCCGAACTGATCGGAGTCGTTGGCGTGGCGCGTACCGTCCCGCAATACAGTCCCGCCTCGAATTGCTGGTCCGGACTGATGATCGACGTATCGACTACGCTGTTGCTCCCCGCTGGTCCGTTGGCGCAGTCGCCCCCCGCACAGGGAAGGCTTCCCGCCACCAGTCCGCTGTCGTAGCGCCAGTTGAATCCCGCCCATGGCCCTCGCTTTCCGAATTGATACTGCACATGCCCGGTCATGTTGAATCTCTCGTCGTGATCGATCCGGAACGGCACCGATCCTCCCGCCAGCACCGCTGATGGTACTGCTCCCGCGCCGCCAAGTTGCGGCGTAAAGAATCGCGCGGACACGCTTGAAAACACCGCCAGCGCCGAGAACCCATGCAAGTTCGGCATACTGACGCGTCCCGCGTATCCCGGAATCTTCGACCGCTCCCACTCCACCGGAAACGTAATCGGAGTATTCCCGAGCACGCTGAAGTCGTATCCGTTGTGCGTGTATTTCCAGATGTACTCGCCCGAAAACACCAGATACTTTCCGAACGCCTGTTCGAGTCCCGCGTGGAATTCATTGCGCCACCCTGGTGCCAGCGGCGTCGGTTGACCCGCTTCAAAGCATCCCAGCAGCGGATTCAGCACGGCGTTGTTGCAACCCTCGCTCGACAGGATTAAGTTCTCGTTGAATGGTGTCTCCAGCACTCGTGCGTACGAAACCCTCAGCACCGTATTGGTCTTCTTGATGTTGTAAGCGACTCCCAACCGCGGCTCGCCTTCTTTATGCGCCGTGAGCCCGTTGTAGAAATCGCCCCGCACGCCGAGGTTGAACACCCAGTTTCCCTTGGTGATGTTGTCTTGCAGATAAACCGCCAGCTCCTTCACATCCGTATGCCCGTTGAACGTATACAGACTTCCTCCGCCCGGCTGGGTTAGATCATAAGGAAGCAGCGTCGTACAAGGCGCCGCGACCGCTTGATGCGTCACCGCGTTGTAACAGGGAAGTCCATTCGCATCCGTCAGCGATGGCAAGAACGTCGGATCTACGATCCCGAGCTGGTCATTCTCATTCAGAAATGTCTGTTGATACACCGCTCCGACCTTGATGTTGTGAATGCCCTTCACGTACGAGACGTCTGACCTCAGCCCGGCATTCGTGAGCGTCCGGTTCTGCCCGACCGTCTCCCGCTGCAAGTCGGTCGGTCCCAGATCTGCGAACGGATCTCCACTCGGATAGTAGTTGAACTGGTCATGCCGCACGAACGCCCCCAGCGTGAATACCGACGTTGCACTGATCAGCCGTGTCCACGACGGCGCTACATTGAACGTTTGAATCTGCGAGCGCTGGTCCGTCGGTCCCACCACATCTCCATTCGGAGCAATTCCGCCGTTGTTCACCACCACGCCATTCCACGGCGTCGCATTCTCCGAATCGTACGAGTTCGGATTCTGAAACCACGAGCGCGTGTAACCAAAATTCAAATGAACGGAGTCGGCTGTCGACACCTGGTAGTCCACGCGGTCAAACAAGTTCTCTTCATTTCCCTTGTCGTGCATCACTTCAAATTCCGGCGGATCCAGAAATCTCCCGGTATTCAATCCACTCGCCGAAATAAAGTTGCCCCAGTTCTTTCCGCCGTACGCGAGATTCAGTCCCACATTCGAAGTCCCAAACGAACCGTACGAAGTTGTCAGAGTCCCATGCGGCGTAGTCACACCCAGCCCGGACTGCGTCGTCACATTGATGACCACGCTAGTCTTGTCTCCATATTCCGCCGGAGGCGCGCCCGAAATCACTTCCATCGACTGAATCGCGTCCATCGGAATCTGGTTGGAAAATACTTTGCTTTGCTGATCGGTGATCGGCTGCCCATCGACCGAGAAGGAATTCTCCGCGTGATCTCCCAATCCGTGGAACAGGCCATTCGAATCGGCCGCAATCCCCGGCGTCGACAGCGTCACCAGCGAACTCACCGACGACGACTGGCTTTCCAGCGGCATTTTTTCGAACAGATTCTTGTCCACATCGGTGTGGAACGTCGAATCGTTCTCCACCAGGTCTCCACCTTCCGCCTCAACCGTGACCGATGTCGTCGATCCTGCAACCTGCAGTTTGATCGCGACTGTTACCGGCACCGACGATCGCGGCTCCACGTCCCGCGCAAAAGCCGAGAATCCTGCCGCCGTTACGCTCAGGTGATACGGATTGAATGGGATATTCGTGAACTCGAATCTCCCCGCACTATCCGTTGTCGCCGTCCGGTCCAACCCGCTCACCGGATTTCTGAGTTCCACTTTCGCTTGCGGAACCACCGCCCCCGTCGAATCGAGAACCGTTCCATTCACCGACCCGGAATTACCCACGGACTGCGCGTTTGCTGCGAGCGCCGACAGCGCCGCCGCAACCATCAAGACGGCGAACCGTCTCTGGAAAATAGAGAGATAGAACTTAGGCATGAAGCCCTCCTGAGATAAAAAGTCATCAATAGGGAATTCGCCGGAATGAGCGTCAGCCACATCGTGGCTCGACGTCATACCGGAAGCGCTAAATTGTGAGGATTCCCTACAGGACAGGAGGACCGCGTATCCCGGCTTCAGAGAAATCGAAGCGGGCTACCGCGATGAGATCTTCTTCTTGCAGTACTCCGATCGTCGCCAGCACCGGAGCTGAATGATTGCTGCTGACCGTGGGACTCGTGCTGTGTGCCACTACGCAAATCGAGCACGCAGCCGATTCCGTTTGATTCGGGTGGGTGTGGGCAGACTCCGCCGCCGCTGTCCAAAGCATCAGGGACAGGCAGAGCCAAGTCGACCATCGTACCCAAATCCGCATGAATAGACCGATAAACCGAGGAAACTAACCTTCAGGGGAAGTCAGAAGTGATTCCCCGCGCGAACATCCCGAAGGCCCACATTCCTACTTCGGGATTAGACTCCTTTGAGCTTATAACGGTTATCCACCGCAAATCAATCCAAGGCAAGTTACTATAGAGAAGGTTCCATCAGGGGCGCTGCGTCTTCGAAAATGCCGAGAAACCATGTCGGCGGATCCGGCAGGTTCGTATCCAGCATGCCTTGAGCCGTACTGCCAGGCAGGTTCGTATCATGGAACGGGCTTTATAGTCGTTTCGTAATCCTGAACCCTTCTGCCAATTTGGATTCGTATCAGGGTACGGCTTCAGCCGTACCGTAATCGAATCAGGCATTCCGGGCTTTAGCCCCCGAAGATCGAGAAATGTGCCCTGAACCGCAATTATTCTAAAAAAGAGGAAATATATGTCAGAACCAAGCTACGAAGAGCTCAAAGCCAAACTGGCCCAACTGGAAAAAGAAGTCGAAACCAAGAAACGCAGCGGCGACCTCATCTTCAAAGTCGGCGAAAAAGGCGGAGTCAGTGTCTACGGTCTCGGCCGTTTCCCCGTCACCCTGTACTACGAGCAATGGAACCGCCTCTTGGGCGCCGCCGGCGACATCAAGCAGTTCATGGAAGACAACAAATCCAAGCTAAAACTAAAAGAACAGGGCTAAGCCCGAGCCAACACTGAAGAAGAGGCCCCACCCTTGTCGAGTTTCGTGCGACAGAACCTGCTCTGAGCGCAGTCGAAGGGGTGGGGATTTTGACTTCCGATCCAATTTCTCCTCTCTGTTTCGAGCCCTTCGTGGTTGAAGCTTGTTCTGAATTCGAAATGTACCGTGCGCTTGTCGCCTTTGAGCGAAGTTGGTACTCTGCTTTCGCCATTCCAGGAGTCCAACATGACTAGGCTCCATCGTTTTCCCGCAGCCTGCCTCGTTGTCCCTCTGCTCTTGCTCGCGTCGCTTCCAGCCACGGCTCAGACCCCGTCGGACAAACGCGCAGCGCCAGCGGAGCAGATTCAGACGCTGAAAGTCACGGTTCTTTCCACCATGCTCGTTGGCGACACAACCGGTGCCGGCGAATGGGGATTCTCCGCGCTGGTGGAAGCCGACGGTCACAAAGTTCTGGTCGACACGGGCGCCCACCCGGAAACCGTCCTGAATAACGCGCGCGATCTGCACGTCGATCTGTCCGACGTCCACGACGTGATTCTGACTCACAATCATTCCGACCACGTCACCGGCCTCCTGACCCTCCGGCGCGAGCTGATGAAAAAAGACCCCGCGGCTCTGTCGACCGTTCACGTCAGCCAGGGCATCTTCTACAGTCGCCCCGCTGCGGACGGCGAACACAATTCAATGATTGCCATTCGCAAGGATTTCGAAGCCACAGGCGGAAAATTCATCGAACATTCGGGCTGGACGGAAGTCTTTCCCGGCGCTTGGCTCACCGGTCCCGTGCCCCGTAAATATCCGGAGCACAACTGGAGCAGCCTCGGAAAAGTCCATACGCCGGAAGGCTTGGTCGAAGACACCATCCCCGAAGATCAATCTCTCGTGCTCAATACCCCGCAAGGACTGGTCGTGATCACCGGTTGCGGTCATGCCGGCATCATCAACATCCTGACCGACGCGGGCTCGGAATTTCCGAATCGCGCAGTCTACGGAGTCGTGGGCGGCATCCATCTGTTCGCCGCCAGCGACCAGCAATTGGACTGGACCGCCGACGAAATGAAGGAGTTCCACGTCGCCAATCTTCTGGGAGCGCACTGTACCGGCATCGAAGCCGTCTATCGCTTGCGCCAGCGCACCGGCCTCTCTCGCAAATCGGCCGTAGTAGCCACGGTAGGATCTACCTTCACGCTCTCAGAAGGGATTACAACCGGGCCCCTGGCCAAATAAGCCGACCTTGTCATTCCGACTTTCGACCGAATTCACCCTTGTCATTCCGACACCAGAGCGCCCCCGTCTTGCTTGTCATTCCGACGCTCGAGCGAAGCGAGAAAGAAGGAACCCGCTGTAACCGTCGGTCATTCGCGACGATAGCCCACCTTTGTCATTCCGACGCTTGAGCGAAGCGAGAAAGGAGGAACCTGCTGTCCCATCCCATAGTCGCCAACACCATGAGCACTGAACGTCAGCCATAGAAGGATCTTCCACAGCCCACTTGTGACATCTGACCTTGACCCTGAAATAAAAAGAGCAGAGCATCGTCAAGGCGGAGGCGGTGTACGCACGAATCGCTGAGACGCCTCTAACTCCAATGTTCTCAAGATTTTGACCTCTAACTTCTAGGCGCTCAAGATTTTGCAAACCATTTTTGCAGAACCCGCGCCAGTCAAGGCTTTCAAAGGACCTGGGGGGAGGGGGGTACCCCGAATTCCATCGCGTTTTCGAATAACGGAAGCCTCAAAAAGAATCGTTTCTCTCCAAAACAAAAATTATTTCGAGCCGAAATTCACAGCCCCCAAAGGATTGTCATTCCGACGCCCGAGCGAAGCCAACCTTGTCATTCCGACGCGCGAGCGCAGCGAGGCAGGAGGAATCCGCTGTAACGTTCTGTCATTCCGCTCGACCGAATTCAATCCTGTCATTGCGACACCCAACGCAGCCAACCTTGTCATTCCGACGCGCGAGCGCAGCGAGACAGGAGGAATCCTGTTGTTCGACTGCCTGATCGCCACGATACCCGCGAACCACGGTAACCTAACTCAGAACCGACAACCCCGAACTGAGAACTCCCCTTTGGGTCTATAATAAAAAGACTGTGCCCAAGTACTCCATCGTCGTCCCTCTGCATAACGAGCAGGAAAACGTCACCGACCTCTACGACCGCCTGAAGGTGGTCATGGAAGCGCACGGTGAGAGCTTCGAGATCGTTTTAGTGGACGACGGATCTACCGACCACACCTTCGCCATGCTGCGCGAGATCGCAGCCGTCGACAGCCGTGTCACCGTGGTCAAACTACGCCGCAACTTTGGCCAGACTGCAGGACTCGCTGCCGGCTTCGATCATGCTCGCGGTGAGTACATCATCGCCATGGACGGCGATCTGCAGCACGATCCCAACGACATTCCAATGTTCCTGGAAAAGATCGCTGCGGGATACGACATTGTTAGTGGATGGCGTAAGAACCGCGTCGACAACTTCTGGATGCGCCGCATCCCGTCGCGCATTGCCAACTGGATGATGGCCAAGATCAGCGGTGTCGATATTCACGACTTCGGCACAACCTTCAAAGCTTACCGCCGCGACATCCTGGAGCAAGTTCCGCTCTACGGTGAACTTCACCGCTTTATTCCGGCACTGGCTTCGTGGCATGGTGCAACCATCTGTGAAGTGCCCATTCGCAACGTCAATCGCGAACGCGGTGTTTCGCACTACGGCATCACGCGCACCTTCCGCGTCTTCTTCGACCTGCTTACGATTCGCTTTCTGCTGCGCTATCTGTCGCGCCCGCTGCACTTCTTCGGCAGTATCGGCATGATGAGCATCTTCGGTGGCAGCGGAATCGTTCTCTGGCTTGCAGCGGAGAAGTTCCTGCGCCACGTCCCGGTGATGGCCGAACACGGCCCGCTGATGATGGCTGCATTAGGCTTCCTGCTCGGTGGTTTGAATCTCCTCGCGATCGGCTTGCTGGGCGAAATGCAGGTCCGCCATTATCACGAGCCCAGCCGCCGCGCCCCTTATTCCGTCGACCGCGTTCTCCGCTCCCAAAACGAAGAGCACAGCGTCTCGGAATAGCGCATGTTCGATCAAAATTCGAACGGCCTTGTCTCTCTCCCCGTCACCTCCACTGTGCCTGCGGTTTCCCGTCTTTCAGCCACACAATAAAATCGGTCATCGGCGGCACGCCGCCTAGTTCCCGGAACCGCGTCGCATTTTGCCCGCGATGATAATGGCTATGCATCGCCGCCTGCGTCAGCGCCTGCCTCACGCTGATTCTTGCCGGCGGTTTGAACCACGGCACTTCGATGATCTCTTCCATTCGCCCCTGATCTGTCTTCTTTAGTAACTCGCCCAGTTCATCGAGACCTTGCCGCGCGTACGCCTTCAGATCCGCCATGGAAGGGAAATCCTCGATCTTCTTGAATGCGAATTCTGCCCGTTGCGGACTCGCCACCCACAAGAATCCATGCTGCACCAGGTGGATGTGGTGCAACCGCTCCCGGATCGCCTTATCCTCCAGCGCAGCGGGATACGCCTCGAATGCTCGCCAGTGCTCCGCGTCGGCCCACTCCTGATGTCCGTAGAGTTCATGGAGATGACTGTTCATCGGTGCCTCCGTTATCATGGCGTGTCATTTACTCGGACGGATAATAAATCATGAACCACGAAGGACACGAAGTACCACGAAGGCCTTGATGGGAGAGGTTTCCTTCGTGCACCTCCGTGTCGTTGGTGGTTTATGCTTTTCCTCGCGGGCGTATAATGTGCCGTTTGCCCCTTCGAGGAGTTTTCCCGCCATGGAGAGAGCCACCCAATACGAACTTCATCTTGCCCGACGCATGTCTCGGCTCGGCACAGAAACCGCCTTCGAGGTTCTGAATAAAGCCCGCGCGCTTGAGCGCCAGGGCAAAAGCATCATCCACCTGGAAATCGGCGAGCCCGATTTCGATACGCCCGCGAACGTGATAGACGCCGGCGTCGACGCGATGCGCAAAGGCTGGACGCACTATGGTCCTTCCGCGGGCTTGCCCGATCTGCGCCAGGCCTTGGCCGAATACGTCAGCCGTACCCGCGGTGTGAAAGTTACGAGTGATGAAGTGGTTGTGGTTCCCGGCGGCAAACCGATCATATTCTTCACCATCCTCGCCCTGATCGATGAAGGCGACGAGGTGATCTACCCGAACCCCGGGTTCCCGATTTACGAGTCGATGATTCACTATGTTGGCGGACGTGCCGTCCCGATCCACTTGAAGGAAGAGCGCGACTTCTCTCTCGACGTGAATGAATTAGCATCCCTGATCAACGACCGAACCCGGCTCATCATTATCAATTCACCCCAAAACCCAACCGGCGGAGTTCTCGAGCGCCGCGATATTGAGCAGATCGCCGAAGCGATTGGCGACCGCAACATCATGGTCTTGTCTGACGAAATCTACAGCCGCCTGCTCTTCGATGGAGGACAGCATTTCTCGATCATGTCGGTGCCGGGCATGCAGGAGCGTACGATCCTGCTCGACGGCTTCTCGAAGACTTACGCGATGACCGGGTGGCGCATGGGATACGGCGTGATGCGCCCCGACCTCGCCGCCCATATGACGCGGTTGATGACGAACTCGAATTCCTGCACGGCGAGTTTCACGCAGGTTGCGGGCATCGAAGCGATCCGCGGCGATCAGAGTTCTGTCGATCACATGCGCGACCAATTCCAGCGACGCCGGGACATGTTTGTGACAGGACTAAACAAGATCAAGGGATTCTCCTGTCGCATGCCGAAAGGCGCATTCTACGTCTTCCCGAACATCACCAAGACGGGATGGAAGTCGAAACCGTTGGCCGATGCGTTATTAGAGCAAGCCGGCGTCGCTGCACTTTCGGGCACTGCGTTCGGAGAGTTCGGCGAAGGCTATCTCCGCTTTAGTGTGGCGAATTCGATCGAGAATCTACAGCAGGCGCTCGATCGGCTCGATCAGTGGACGAAGAAGAACTTGTGACGTAGGGAACAACAAAACGTCCTCCACAGAGGACACAGAGTTCCACAGAGGTTTCTCAGTGCTCCTCTGTGCTCTGCTTGGTGAAAGATATCTTATGCCGAAGAAGCCGAAAGCCAGCCGTTTGCAAGCGCCCGGGTACGGATTTCCCGAAGGCAAGAAAGGCTTACTGCCTTGGTCATGGGCCGAACAGCGGCTGAAGAGATCCCACAACTACTGGATTACGACCGTCAAGTCCGATGGTTCTCCGCATGTAATGGTCGTCTGGGGGTTGTGGCAGGACGGACAATTCATCTTCAGTACGGGCAGCCAGTCGCAGAAGACGAAGAATCTTGCGCACAACCCGAGGTGTGTGGTGTGCAACGAGCATGCGCAGGAGGCGATTATCGTCGAGGGCGTCGCCGAGATCGCGGACGTGAAGACTCGCCGGAAGTTTCTTGCTTCTTCCGAGCGGAAGTACAAGTTCGATATGTCGTCGATGAAGGGCGATATTCTTTCGATGAAGGAACCCGTCTTTGCGGTTCGTCCGCGAGTGGTCTTTGCCCTATGGGAAAAGCACTTTCAGAACAAATCGACGCGCTGGGAGTTCCTATAGCAAACTGGGGTGTGTTCATCATCGTCAGGGCAACTAGCTTTGCGAAATGTACTTAATCCTGTACTCCAGTAACTGCTTCACCCTCCCCTCCTGCTGGTAGCATAGAAACTCCTGATCCCGATGCGAAGGCTGCGTCATTTCGCACTGCTTCTCTTTGCTCTGCCTCTCATTGCCCAGAGCAATACGGGAGAACTGCATCTCAAGGTCACGGATCCGAGCGGCCTCGGGGTGAAAGCCGCCGTCCAGTTGGTTAGCGAGGCCAACGACTATCAGAACTCGCTCTCTACGGATGAATCGGGTGTTCTCATTGCCAAGCGCTTGCCGTTCGGCGTTTATCGCATTCAAATCCAGCAACCCGGCTTCGCCGAGGTTTCAACGCCAGTGCAGATTCGCTCTGCAGTTCCGACGCACTATTCCATCAAACTAACGCTGGCTTCCGTTACAACGTCGATCGTCGTGCAGGATTCAGACACCCTCATCGATCCCTACCGCGCGAATTCGGCGAATGAGATTGGGAACGACACGATTCAAACGCGCACAACGTCATTACCGGGACGCTCGCTACAGGACTTGGTGAATTCCGAGCCGGGATGGCTTTACGAGGGGAATGCAGTGCTGCATCCGCGCGGTTCCGAGTATCAAACGCAATTTGTGGTTGACGGAATTCCGCTGACGGACAATCGCTCGCCCAGCTTCGGCCCGGAGATCGAAGCCGATGATGTCGATTCCATGAATATCTACACCGCCGGAATTCCCGCGGAATTCGGCCGGAAAATGGGCGGAGTCATCGAGGTCAATACTCTTAAAGACACGAAGCAAGGTCTGCACGGCCAAGCAGTCCTCTCCGGTGGCAGCTTCGATACCGCAGGCGCGTTTGCGCAAGTGCAGGATGTTTGGAACGGAAATACGCTCGGCGCGAGCGCCTCCGGAAGTGGCACCGATCGTTACCTGAATCCGGTCGTTCCCGAGAACTTCACAAACGACGGTACGACTGGAGACTTCTCGGTTCACTACGAGCGCGATCTCACCCCGGTCGATCGGCTGGGAGTGATCGTCAGGCATGGCTTTTCACGCTTTCTAATTCCGAACGAACAAGTCCAGGAAGCTGCAGGCCAGCGGCAGGATGGCGATAATTCCGAAACCATGGGGATCGCGTCGTATCAGCACGTGTTTTCGGCGAACGTGCTGGGAGCCCTGCGCGGCATGGTGCGGGATACGTCGAACGACCTGACATCGAATCCCGAGTCAACTCCAGTCATAGCCTTTTTGCATAACAACTTTCGCGAGGGATATTTCAACGGGGCGCTTTCGGTGCATCACGGACGTCAGGAATGGAAGGCCGGTGTCGAGTCGGACGTTCTGTTCCTTCACGAAAACTTCAGCGACGTTATCACTGATCCCACGCAGTTTGATCCCGGAACGCCATCGACTTTCGCGTTTACCGGGAACCGTCCGGACATTGAGCAGTCCGCATACGTGCAGGATTTGATTCGGCTCGGCAATTGGACGGTCAGCGCCGGCTTACGCTGGGATCATTACCAGCTTCTGGTCAATCAGAATGCGGTCAGTCCGCGTCTCTCTGTGTCGCGCTATTTCCCATCGGCGGGACTCGTCATCCACGCATCGTACGACCGCGTATTTCAAACGCCCTCGTCTGAAAATATTTTATTGTCGAGCTCTGCGCAGGTTGTCTCTCTCAATCCGAATGTTCTGCGCCTGCCGGTGGAACCGTCTCACGGGAACTATTTCGAGATCGGCGGGACGAAAGCTTTGTTTGGACAGCTGCGCTTTGATGCGAATTATTATCGCCGTTACGTCGACAACTACGCCGATGACGATCAGATCCTGAATACGGCTGTCAGCTTTCCCATTGCCTTCGATAAGGCAGTAATTTACGGAGCGGAAGGGAAGCTCGAGATCCCGAAGTGGGGACGGTTTTCCGGGTATGCCAGCTATTCCTACATGGTCGGCAACGCGTGGTTCCCAGTGACAGGCGGCCTTTTCCTCGGCGATGACGCGACCAGCGCGACCACGCAACTTACGGGCCATTTCCCCGACTCGCAGGACCAGCGCAACACAGTGAGACTTCGCCTCCGCTATCAACTGTTATCGCGAATGTGGATCGCAGGATCAGCAGAATACGGAAGCGGGCTGCCGTTCGAATTTACCGGCGACTACGACGACGCACTCGCGCAGTACGGCCAAGCGATGGTCGATCGCATCAATTTTGCGCGCGGACGAGTGCGACCTTCATTGGCCGTCGATGCTTCGGTGGGTGCCGATCTTTATAAGAGCGACCGGTTTTCGACGCATCTCCAGGCAGACTTAGAGAACTTGAACAATCGCCTCAATGTGATCGACTTCGGTGGACTGTTCTCAGGCAACGCGATTGC
Source organism: uncultured Acidobacteriota bacterium (assembly GCA_963787685.1). Lineage (GTDB taxonomy): Bacteria > Acidobacteriota > Terriglobia > Terriglobales > Acidobacteriaceae > Sulfotelmatobacter. The sequence continues at coordinate 552,454 of CAWBED010000003.1, read as the reverse complement.
CCCGCCGCGCAGCTATGCGCTGCGACTGATGACGACTTTCTGATTGCCCACTAGACAACGAAATATTTAGCCGCCGGGATGATGCACGACGATCGCCGACGTGCTCTGCTCGGGCTCAAGCAAGAATCCTGACGTCAGCCGCACGCCGACGTTTTCCTCCGGCTTGAGCAGGGCAAAGAGCTTGGTCTGATCTTCCAGGTTTGGACAAGCCGGATAGCCGAACGAGTAGCGTGATCCACGATATTTCTGGTGGAAGAGATCACGAATTTCGGGTGCGTCGTCGCCTGCGATGCCTAATTCTTCGCGCATCTTTTTGTGATGAAGTTCGGCAAGTGCTTCAGCGGTCTCGACGCTTAGGCCGTGCAGATATAGATATTTTGTGTACTCTCCACCCTCGAAAAGGCGTTGCGTCTCGACTGATGCCTTCGGTCCAATGGTTACGAGTGAGAGACCGATCACGTCCATTTTGCCGGACGATTTCGGAGTGAAGAAATCCGAGATCGCGAGGCGCCGGCCTTCGCGCTGACGCGGGAAGGTGAAGCGCAAAAGCTCCGAGCCTGCTTTCCCTGCATCGGCCGGTTCATACACGATTACGTCGTTGCCATCCGCCTGAGCAGGGAAGTATCCGTACACGACCGCCGGAGCGAACAGGCCAGACTCCAAGACCTCGTCTTCCAACTTCTTCAGGATCGGCCGGAATTTCTCGTCGACCAGGCGCAAGTAGTCTGATTGTGAGGCGGTCTTCAACTGCCACTGATTCTTGAATAAGGCAGTCTCGTTGATGTAGCGGAAGACTTCGCGGAGATCGTAATCCTTGCGCACGCGAACGCCCCAGAACGGGGGCACCGGGACATTCGGAGCGTCGGTGACAACGGCGCTGCGCTCAGCGAAAACCGGGCCGGTCTCTTCGTCGATGGCTGCGGCCTTGGCGTACTCCTTGACGGTTCGACCTTCCTTTAACCTGGATTCACGCGCGCCATCTTCGGTCGCAAGGTCTTCCATGATGTGGAGACCCGCAAACGCGTCGTCGGCGTAGAAAACAGCGTTGGCGTATTCGCGCCGCAGATCATCTTCGACATACTTGCGGGTGAGAGCCGCGCCGCCGCAGATCACAGGGAATTCAAGCTTCTGCCGCTCGAGATCCTGGATGACATATTTCATCTCGAGCGTCGATTTCACCAGCAGTCCGCTCAGGCCAATGGCGTGAGCGTGGTGTTCCTGCGCCGCACGGATGATGGTGTCTCCGGGCTGCTTGATGCCAAGATTGACGACCTTGTATCCGTTGTTCGACAGAATGATGTCGACCAGATTCTTGCCGATATCGTGAACGTCGCCCTTCACGGTCGCCAGAACGATGGTGCCTTTCTGCGAACCGGACTTCTTCTCCATCTTGGGCTCAAGATAAGCCACGGCCGCTTTCATGACCCCGGCCGAATCGAGTACCGACGGCAATTGCATTTTGCGCGCACCAAACAGGTCGCCGACAGTCTTCATACCGTCGAGAAGAACAGTGTTGATCAGCTCCAGCGGAGAATAGGTCGCCAGTGCTTCTTCCAGTAAAACTTCCAGCGGTTTTTTGTTTGCACCTTCGCCGACGGACTTCTCGCCGTTGATGATGGCGAACTTCAGCTTGTCCTCGATCGAGAGCGTGTCGACATGCGCGGTAGTGGACGCGGCCGGCTTGCCCTTCATCCCGGCGAAGTGCGCCATGTAGACCTGAAGCGGATCGCCGGCGGAGGCGTCGCGGAAGATCAGCTTGCGCGCGAGGTCGACTTCTTCCTGCGGAATCTTGTAGAGCGGATAAATCTTGGTGTAGTTGACGATGGCCATGTCGAGGCCGTGATCGACAGCTTCGTGCATGAAGACAGAATTCAGCACGCGGCGCGGGTAGGCGTCGAGTCCGAATGAAATATTGCTGACGCCGAGGATCGTCTTGACGTCAGGAAGTTCTTTCTTGATTCGCTCGACCGCCTTCAGAGTTTCGATTCCCGCGGAACGATATTCTTCCTGGCCCGTCGAGATGGGCAGAGTGAGAGCATCGAAGATCAGATCGGTTGAATCGAGGCCATACTTCTTCGTTGCCAGATCGTGGATGCGATGCGCGATCGCGACCTTCTTGTCGGTGGTGAGCGCCATGCCTTCTTCGTCGATGGTCAGCGCGATGACCGCCGCGCCGTAGCGCTTGGCCATGGGAAGAACTTTCGACGTTCGTTTCTCGCCGTCTTCGAGATTGATGGAATTAATGATGGCGCGGCCAGGGATGCGCTTCAGAGCCTCTTCGACGACGTCGGCCTCAGTGGAATCGACGAGGATTGGCGCAGGGACTCGCGTCGCAATCTTTTCGAGGATTGAGGTGATATATCCCTTTTCGTCTTCGCCGACGATCGCGCAACAGAGATCGAGCATGTGCGATCCGTCGTTCACCAGTTTCTTGGCGAGCGTGAGGATGTCGTCGTATTTCTTGCCTTGGACCAGTTTTCGGAAATGATCGACGCGGGTGGTCGTATTCATTTCCTCGGCAACGATGAGGGGCTTGGGTTCGAGATCGAGGGGAACGCTGGTGTAGGCGCTCGAAGCGGATCCAGTGCGCTTCACGTTGCGCTTGGCCGGCTCGACTCCGGAAACCGCATCGACTACTGCTTTCAGATGCTCGGGAGTCGTGCCGCAGCAGCCGCCAACGATGCGGACGCCATAGTCCACTACGAAGTGCTTGTGATAGTCGGCGAGTTCTGCGGGGGACAGCTTGTAAACCGCGTGTCCACCGACATTTTGTGGCAGTCCCGCATTTGGGAGGACGGAAACTTCTTTCGTCGAATTCAGCGCGAGATAACGGACTGCGTCGTTCATCTCCTTGGGTCCGGTGGCGCAGTTCAATCCGATGGCATCGACATCGAATGGCTCGAGCGCGGTGAGCGCAGCGCCGATCTCGGTGCCGAGCAGCATTGTGCCGGATTCTTGCAACGTAACCTGCACTTGCACAGGCAAGCGCTTGCCCGCCTTCCGCATCGCTTCGAGCACACCGATAGTCGCGATCTTCGCTTGCAGCAAGTCTTGCGCGGTCTCAACCAGAAGCAGGTCAACTCCGCCTTCGATCAACGCGGAGGCTTGCTCTTCGTAGGACTCCACCATCGCGTCGAAGCCAATATGTGAGAGCGACGGCAGTTTGGTCGTAGGACCCATTGATCCTGCAACGAATCGCGGATGGTCCTTCGTCGAAAACTGCTGAGCCACTTCTTTTGCGAGTTGCGCCGCTTTTACGTTGATTTCACGCACGCGATCGCGCAGGTCGAATTCCCCGAGAACGATCGAGGACCCGCCGAAGGTATCGGTTTCGACGATGTCGCAGCCGACGCGGAAAAAGTCCGCATGGATGTCGCGGATGATGTCCGGACGGCTCAACACCAGAACTTCGCTGCAATTTTCCTTGCCCCAATAGTCGTCGAGGGTCGGGTTGCGCGTCTGGATATTGGTGCCCATCGCGCCGTCGTAAACAACGACGCGGTCGCGCACGGTTTGGAGAAAGTTTGCCATTAAATTGTCGTTAGTCGCTGGTCGTTCGTCATTGGAAGATAGAGAGCGAGCATTGCCACTGCTGCGCGAATCACCAACGACTAACGACCGATCTTATGCACGAACGCCGGTCGCGAATGGACCGGCGTGATCGAAGTCCGAAACTCTTCTCGAAGGTTAGCTCCCCGGTACCATTTCTGCCGGTGCCCCACCATTCACGTCGGCCTGATTGAATACTACGTTCGCTCCCATGTGTGCTGGCCGGGGGGCCAGCATTTGCTCCTTGCGGTACACAAGATTGGAAGCATTGAATGTCGCCAGTTCGAATCCGTGGCCGTGTGTGATTGCGTCAGTTGGGCAGGCCTCGACACAATATCCGCAGAAAATGCAACGGTTGTAGTCGATGTTGTAAACCTTGGCGTAACGCTCGGCGCCGCTGACACGGTTCTCGTCGGTGTTTTCAGCGGCTTCGATATAAATGCAGTTCGAGGGGCAAGCCGCCGCGCACAGGAAGCAGGCAACGCACTTTTCCAGTCCATTTTCGTCGCGCTGCAGTACGTGCGCTCCGCGGAAACGGGCTTCAATCCGAGCGCCGCGCAAGGGACCTTTGCCATCGGGATAATTCTCAACGGTCGTCGGCTGGAACATCTCCATGAAGGTGATGCTCATGCCTTTGGCGATGGCGGCAATGTTTTTCAGAACTGGCATGCTCATTCAGTATACCGAAAGAAGGGCGAAATCGTCCGCCTGCGGGGCGTTGGGCGGTTAGAAACGAGAGTCGAGCTGCGCTCGACGGACAGCCGATGGCGGCTGTCCCCACGCGACCTAACGTCGAAATTATTTTGAAGCTGGCGCAGGCGGCTGCGCATGCTCTGGCACCGGGACCGCGCTCTCGATCCATGCGGTGTACCAGAGATTCAGCAGCATTTGAGATCCCGCGGCGAGGCGGTGCGTAGTGAAGTCGAAGGCGGCAGCGGAACCTTTGCCTTCGAAGCCTCCAGTTTTCTCGATCGCATAGACGTCCTGCACGAGAGTGTTCGAGTTCCGAAGATAGGCGAGGTAGCCGGCGAAGGGATCCGCTATTTGTTCTGGAGCCTTCACGAATGCTGCGAAGTCCTTTGGTGTGATGTTCGCCGCCACGTAGGTGCTTTCAAATTGCGCGTGGATGTGATGCTCGGTGGTGTATCCGTTGGGATTGGGGCCGGTCCAGCCGTTGTACTGGATGGTGGTGTGGAGCGGCTGGGAGCCGTCGGCAACGTAGTGGCCCAGCCATCCGGCGTAAAAGATGATTGCCTGCTCGACGGGTAGAGTTGGTTTGTGCGAGGCTCGTAGGTCGCGATATTCACGGAATGCTGACTTCAGACGGCCATAGATTTCCAACGTGATGTAAGGCTGGAGGCCGACGCGTTCGGGAAGGTAGTCGTCCGGATGATCGGTGGTTGCGGCACGTTTCTCGTATAGCTTGCGATAAAACTCGTAGCGTCCCGGAGGAAAAGGATCGAGCCAGGAAACGCGTTCAAGATCGATGAAGTGGTCGGCTTCCTGCGAATTCTTCAGAGCGAACTCTGACGGACTGCGCCATCGATCAGGCTCGGGACCAAGGTAAGCGATCTCGGAGACAGCGCGGCGGAAAAACAGCGGCATGGTGGCGGGAATTCTCTGCGCGGCTACGCGGTTGACGTAAATGTGTCCTTCATTGCCCCACGCGGACGCGGGCAACGCTTGGAGAACAACGAGGGTAATCAGCGCCAGGCTGATCAGCGCTCGATGGATGCGGTCTGATTTCAGTTCGTGGTGCAGAAGTCGTTTCCTCTTGCCAGAAGATCTAGTGTATTGACAGCTAGAGGAAACGCCAAGGCGGAGACGAGATAGTCGCAGGAGCGAACTACCTTCAAGAATGCAAGGCTTATAGCAGAATGTTTGGCGACCTTCAACATTCCCTTTGCCAAAAGCCTATGAATTGTTCTTAAACTTCCCGGAAAAAGTATCACTGCAGAAGAACGAGTAAAACTTCGATCACTTGAAACAGACAAAGCGCGTTACCAGATACGAGATATTCTGTGAGAGTGGATGAATCGACGATACGAACCCGGCTTGCGCTCGGTCTTTGCGCCGATTGCCGCTTCATGCGGCAAATAACTTCCGATCGCGGGTCGGTCTTCTATCAGTGCCTGCGCTCGGCGACCGATCCAAGCTTTCCCAAATATCCGCGCCTTCCTGTGGTGCGATGTGGCGGGTATGAACCGTTGACAAAGGACACGGCGAACTCGATCGAGTCGAATTCGGAATAGGGGCTGCCTCGACGCGATTCCTGTTTCCGGCTTCGATTACTTCAAACCGAGTTCCTTGGCGAGCGCCTGCCACTTTGCGTCGATCGCCGACTTCGTCTTCGAATCCATCACAATTTCATCGGGCCACGGGCGGGTGAAGCCTTCGCTGGCCCACTTTCGCGTTGCGTCGATACCCATCTTCGATCCGAAGTTCGGCAGCCGGCTAGCGTGATCCAGGGAATCGACTGGGCCGAGCGTGAACTGGATATCGCGCTCCGGGTCGATGTGGTTGAGTGCCTTCAGCACAACATCGCCGAGATCCTGTACGTCCACGTCTTCGTCCACGACAACAATGCATTTCGTGAACATCGCCTGTCCGAGCGACCAGATGGCGTTCATCACCTTGCGGGCCTGCCCTGGGTAAGACTTTTTGATCGAGATGATCATCAGGTTGTGGAATATGCCCTCCACCGGCATGTTGATGTCGACCAATTCGGGGATAGTCAGCTTCATTAACGGGAAGAAAATGCGCTCGACCGCTTTGCCCATGTAGGCATCTTCCTGCGGAGGTTTGCCGACGATAGTAGCCGCATAAATCGGATCTTTGCGATGCGTCACGCAGGTGACGTGGAAAACGGGATACAAATCTTCGAGCGAATAGAAGCCGGTGTGATCGCCGAAGGGACCCTCGGTGCGAAGTTCGTCGAGATTGACGTAGCCCTCGAGGACGATTTCGCTCGATGCAGGAACTTCAAGGTCCACCGTTTCGCATTTGACCAGGTCGACTGGGGCTCCGCGAAGAAATCCGGCAACGAGATATTCTTCAACTTCGGGCGGAGCGGGCACGATCGAAGAAAAGGTGACTGCCGGATCGGTGCCGATTGCGACCGCGACTTCCATCTTGCCCGACGGACGCTCACCTTCGGCGACGACACTTCCGCCGGAACTGCGGGCCATGATGTCGACTGCGGCAGACTTGCCTTCAACGGCGGCACGCATCCGCTCGCGGGCATGTTCGGCGGCGACCTTTTGACGCTGCCAGTGCATCCCGGTCGTTCGCTCGTCATAAACCTGCATGCGGTACATTCCAAGATTGCGCTTGCCCGACTTCGGATCTCGCGTGGTCACGCAGGGAAGAGTGATGAAGCGTCCGGCATCTTTGGGCCAGCACTGCAGGATCGGAAAATCGAGTAGGGAAAAGTTGTCGCGCTTGATTAATTCCTTGCAGGGGCCCGTCGCAACCGTCCGGGGGAAGAACTTGCCGGCCTCAGTGAGCAGCGGCAGCATCTTCAGCTTATCGAGGAAGCCCTGCGGAGACTTTACATCCATGAACATGCGGATGCGGGCGCCGATCTCGTCGTAGGAGTTGACGCCGACTGCCAGCTTCATTCGCGCTTCAGATCCGAACTGGTTGATCAGGAGTTGCGAGCCGGGATGACCTTTGAGATTCTGGAAAAGCAGTGCCGGACCGCCGGGAACGCCTTGCGAGTCGCGGCTTTTCGAAACGCGGTCGGTGATCTCGGCGACTTCAAGAATGGGGTCGGCTTGGGTCTGAATGCGTTTGAGTTGGCCGGCGCGATCGAGCGCGGCGATCCATTGACGGAGGTCGTCGAAGGGCAAAGTTTCCTCTCTGCGTGACCGTTGATTATAAGGGATTGGACGTGGTTGATACTTCTTTGCCACGGATTCGCGCGGATCGGCGCGGATTTGTGAGGCGAAGGAGACTTGTCCCCGGCTACTTTCTTTGCTCCAGCTTCACGCTCACCGTTAGCGGCTGGCCATCGCGCATGACTTTTACTTCGACGACGTCTCCGACCTTGCTGCGGCGCAGAGCGTCGGTGAAGTCATAGAGATTCTTGATGGGCTTGTCGCCGAATTGAACGAGAACGTCTCCCGCTTTCAATCCGGCTTTGGCTGCGGGTGAATTCGGCTTCACATCGGAGAACTTCACGCCGTTTTCGGTCTGCCCGAAGTCGGGGATGGAGCCGAAGTACGGGCCGTACCCACTGCCGCCTCCGCTGGCCGCCGGCTTGTCTTCGGCGACCACTTGAAACGCCGGAGCATCTGGCGCGCTCGCCAGTTGCACGAGAACATTGCCGACCATGTCGAGCAGGCGCGCTGCCGAAGTCGGATTGATCTTGTCCCAGGTGTCCGACGGCTTGTGATAGTCGGAGTGAAGGCCGGAGAAGAAAAAAAGCACCGGAATCTTTTTCGTTACAAACGACGTGTGATCGCTTGAGGCATAGCCTCCGGCGGAGTATTCGATCTTGAAGGGCGTGTCTTTTTGCGCCTGCTCGAGAATTCCTTTGAATGTAGACCCGGTCCCGACGCCGCCGATGTAAACCTTGTCGTCTTTGATGCGACCGATCATGTCCATGTTGATCATGGCCACGGCTTTCGCAAGCGGCCGCGTTGGATCCTTCACCCACTCAGCAGATCCGAGCAAGCCGAGTTCTTCTCCCGAGAAATTCATGAAGAGAATGCTGCGCTTAAGTTGTCCGCGCTGAGGCGCCAACAGCCGGGCGAGTTCCAGCACTCCCGCTGTGCCACTGGCATTGTCATCCGCGCCGGGATGAATCTGCCCGACCTGTGAAGGGGCGAGTGAGTCGAAGTTTCCTCGGCCAAGATGATCGTAATGCGCGCCGATAATCACGTACTCGTCGGTCTGGCCAGGCAGCCACGCGAGCACGTTGTTGACAGTGGCGCGCGTCGTTTCGATATCGACATTCAGCGACAGGTGCAGCGTCTCCGGAAAGGCAAACGAATTCGGCTTGCTGCTGGAATTGATCTGATCCTGAGCGTCCTTCAAAGACTTTCCTGCCAACTGGAACCATGAATCGGCGACTGTGTTCTCTGACCTGCGCCATGACGATGCCGACGTTCTCCGGCCCGCTGACACTGCCAAAGCGGGTTAGCAGGTCTTCTTCGCCGTCGCCTAACTTCCCGTTCAGTACAACGACCGCCTTCGCACCGTGATTGCGGGCGTTGATCGCCTTAGTAATTAGCTGCGAGTGCTGTGTCAGACCGTGATTGCCGCTTTTTTCTGCGAATCCAGAAGGTTCGTACCGCAGCACGACGACGATCTTGTCTTTCACGTCGAGTCCGGCGTAGTCGTCATAGTGGAATTCTTCTGCGGTCGCGCCATATCCGGCAAAGACGACGAGCGCATCCGCCTGTCCGGACGACGAGAAACTGAACGGCACGAAGTCGCGCTCAATCTTTAGATCGGATTTCGCATCTCCGTTGTGGACGGTTGCACGGTTGTCCGATTTCAGTCGCGCCCCGGTGATCACGGTGAAGGGCTGGGCGTATCCGTTCACGCCCGCGGGATCGAGATGGAGCTCTCTATATCGTTTCTCGATCAAGTGTTCGGCGCGCACGATTCCTTTTGTGCCCGCGCCGCGGCCTTCCATCTCTGGCGAGGCGAGCGCTTTGACGTCGTTGAGATAGCGGGTCGGGTCGGCCTGTGGAACGGAGGTCGAAGCAGCGGCTGAGAATTGCGAAGGCTGCGACGGTGAGAAAAAGACGGCGCAACGTTGGGGAATTCGGCATGAGCGCTTCTTTCGGGGAACGAGGAATCGTATGGGGCGTGATGGGGTGTGTCAATGACGACGGCTTATTCGGGAAGTGTCTCTGGATATAACGTGCGGCGACAGTCGGGACAGATTCCGTGGGTGAAGTCAGCCTCGCTGTTTTTTCGAATGTAGACCTCGAGGTGTTGCCACGCACCCTGTTTATCGCGGATCTTTCGGCACGAGGCGCAAATCGGCAGTAAGCCGCTCAAGGTCCGCACTTTCGCGAGTGCCTCCTGCAATTCCCGAATCAGGCGCTCGCGTTCCGCCTCAGCGCCCTTGCGTTCGCTTATGTCACGCATGATGAGGCATGTTCTGGGATCGCCTTCGCGATTCTCGAAAACCACGGAGGATACTTCTACGGGAAACATCGTCCCATCTTTGCGTCGCGCCATGAGTTCTCCGTGGGCGCGGCCGGTTCGTTTTCGTTGTTCGATGAGAGCTTCGAGACGCGGGTCGGAAGTGTCGATCAATCCCGCGCGCCCCTCCTGAAGAATCTCTTCGCGGGTTCGTCCGAGGATCTGGCACGCAGAGGGATTAGCGTCGAGGATTACTCCGTCCGGCGAGGTCAGCATGAGGCCGTCCAGGCTGTTGTCAAACAACATTCTGTACAAGGTTCACCGTTCCGAAAGAATTTGATCTTGCCTAGTCTGGGACTGTGCCGAGAGGCATGAATGTCCGTTCTGCCGTTACAACTATTTCGCGACGCCCGAGAGTCGTGAAAGTTGACGGAATTGTACTCAAGACTGACTGCGATTATCAACTATCCGAAGTAGCAGTGTTCAAATCTTTGAACCCGCGGACGCAGGCGACGGTCGTCTGACCCTTTGGCAATCGAGTTTGCCGGGAAGGCCTGAGCAGGGTAGAGTTGTCCGCTACCTGATCAGTCGAATCACGGTATCTTGAACCTGCTTCCAGGCAGCAGAACTGGGATCGGTCAGATCGAAATGGCCTGCATCTGCAATCTCCAGCAGACGGACGTCTTCTTGCTCACTTCCCACGTGCTTGTGTTTCGCCGCGACGTAATCACGGCTGAAGGCTGGCGGGACTGTGTCATCGGCGAGACCGTGAATCAGCCACTGACTTGCGTGCGGAATGGAGAGCTTCATGGGATCGGCTTCGCGATAGTGGTCCGGCACTTCCGTGGGAGTACCGCGGAGATATTCGACCACCGCGTCGTGGCTGAGATGAAGATCATAAGCCCGCTGGAGGTCAACGACTCCGGCAAGCGAAACGACACGTGCCACGCTCGGTTCATGAGCGGCCAGGCAAAGCGCGAGTTGTCCACCCGCTGAATGTCCCATCACGACGATCTTGGCTGGGTCGAGATTATGCGCTGACGCGTGTTGAACCAGGAACTGGTACGCAGACCGGATGTCGGCAAATGTGCCGGGCCATGCTCCGCCTTCGTTACCGATGCGGCGGTACTCGAGGTTGGCGGTGGCAATTCCTTGCATCGTCAGGGCCGCACAAAGATGACCCGCGTGGTCGAGGTTATAGGCCGCGCGCCAATAGCCTCCGTGGATGTTAATCACCAGCGGCGACGGCGTCTTCTTGGTCTTATTGCCTTTGGGGAAGCGAAGGTCGAGGAACTGGTTAGGATCGGGACCGTACGTCAGGCGGGAGTCCGCCGGAGGCGCCGGCTTCGAAAGGATATCTTCGGACATGCCGCGATCATTCTACTCGCAAGAGTCTTCACCACAGGGGCACAGAGGCCCACAGGGAAAGCGTCCCTGAACCGTCTGTGTTGAATGAATCGCCTATTCGTAGCGAAGGGCTTCGATTGGATCGAGGTTCGCGGCGCGTAGCGCCGGGACCATCCCACTGATTACGCCTACGACTGCGAGAATTCCGGTCGCGACGACAAGGATCATGGGCGACACGATCAGGCGAATGTCCGCAGCTTCCGCGTGCTTAGCCAGCGCGCTGTAAAAGGTGATCCTTCCGGCAAAAATCGAAACAGCGTATGACAACATGATTCCGAGCACTCCTCCCGCCGCCGTGATGACCATCGCCTCAGCAAGAAACTGGAACAAGATATCGTGGCGGCGGGCGCCGAGCGCCTTTTCGACGCCAATTTCGCGGGTTCGCTGCGTCACCGACACCAGCATAATGTTCATCAGGCCGACGCCCCCAATTCCCAGCGTGACCGTGCCAATGAAGGCCAGCAGGACTTTCAACGCCATGGTGATAATGCCGAACTGTGAAAGCTGTTTCTGGGCATCAAACACGAAGATGGCGCGCTGGTCGTCCGGCTTGAATCCGTGCGCTGTTCCCAGCGTCTCGCGGACGACTTTGTCCATCTTGTCGTGGTCGAGGCCGGCCGAGTCGAGCCAGATTCCATCGAGATAGTGGTTGTCCTTCAAGACATCCATCGAGTTGTATGGGATGTAAACCACGCGATTGTTGTCGTTATCGCCCTCCTGCATGCGGGGCGCGCCGACTCCGATCACTTCAAAGGTCACTCCGTCGATGCGGATGGATTCTCCAACAGCGGGCATGCCAGAGAAAAGCTTGTCTCGTGCTTCGGACGCAATCACCGCATAGAGACCGTGCTGCATGTTGTCGGCGTCGTCGAGAAAACGTCCCTCTGCGATATCGAGATTCCAGATTTCCTGGATCGAGGGATCCAAGCCCTGCACCGGGAAGGTGAAAGAGCGGTTATCGTTCTGCACCGTGGAGTCTTTGTCCAGCATGCGCACTACATGCTTGCAAAGCGGCAGATTATTGCGCAGCAGTTCGATGTCGTCGTTGGTGAAACGAACCTGAACGCCGGCCTTATTGCCTCCAGCTTGCTGCGAAGTGCGCCCGGGGAACACGCCGACCGCGGTCGCTCCGAAGCTTTCGAAGATCGTTTCGATGGCTTTGCCGAAGCCGTTGCCGTAGGAGAGTAGTAGCACGACCGTGGCAATGCCCCACGCCATTCCGGCCATGGTGAGCAGAGTGCGGCGAAGATCGTGACGCATCGCGGAATAGGCTTGTTTCAGAAGGTCGCTGTGCATAGTTAGTGGTTACTCTTTGCGAAGGGCCTCGACGGGTTCGAGCATGGCTGCGCGCCGCGCCGGGTAAAGTCCGGCGGCAACGCCCGCGACTCCCAGTGAAATGACGGCCAACGCCGCCGTCGAAGCGACCAGCTTCGGAGGATCAAATCCCTGGCCGAGATTCACTCCCGAAAGCACCGCCATCAGTCCGGCGGCTCCGCCGATGCCGATCCCTCCGCTTAACAGGGTCAGAAACGCGCCCTCCACGAAAAATTGAAACATGATGCTGTTGTTGGTTGCTCCGATGGCTTTGCGCAGCCCGATCTCTCGGGTGCGGTCGGCTACCGCGACCAGCATGATGTTGATGATGCCGATTGCGCCCAATGCCAGCGTTATCAAGCCCACGCTGCCTAGAAACATATTCATCGCGTCAAAGATTTTGCCGATTTGATCCACCGTTTTGATCGTGTCCCACTCGTCGAACGAATCGGGATTGCTCGGATCGAAACCATGATTGCGGGCGATGATCTTGTGCACTTCCTGTTGCGCTGTCTCGTGCAGGGCGCGCGATCTAGGCTGATAGTTGATCATCGAGATCACATCAGTGCCGATGCCTGCATTGAGTGGGCGGAAATAATCCTGCATCGCATGGAATGGCACGAAGCTCCGCAGGTTGAGATTCATGTTGTCGCCGTGCCCGATCTTTTGTACCGTGCCGACCACTGTGAATCGAACGCCATTGAGCAGAATAGTGGCGCCGACCGCAGGGCGGCCCGGAAACAGGGTGCGCCGTACTTCGTCGCCGATAACAATCACCGTGCGCTTCTGCGCATCATCCATCGCGTTGATCCAGCGCCCTTCGTTGATTGGAATGTAACGAATCTGGTTTATGTTCGGAAGTACGCCCATGATCTGACCGCTGGCTTGGTAAAAGTCGCTGACCGCGCGAATGTCGTTACGGTTTATCACCGGCGTAGCTGCGGCGACGCTGGGGCATTCGGCAAGAATTTCCTGGTAATCGCGGTAAGTAAGGTAATACTGGCGAAGGGCAGTAAAACTGCCTTGCATCACGGGGGCGCGTCCCGACCAGATGAACATCACATTCTCGCCAACAGAATCGAACTGCTTGCGATTTCCTGAACGAAATCCTTCTCCCAACCCGACTAGCAGCAACAAAGAACCCACGCCCCAGGCGATTCCAAACATGGTGAGGAACGAGCGCAATTTGTGAGCCCAGAGGGTCCGCAGTGTCTGCCCGAAGATGTCGAGAATAGATCGCACGCCGGTCTTCCGATTATACGGGCATCCTCGGACGGCAGTTCCGTGCCGGTATTGGTCCGCGACGCCTTCGATAGAGCGCTAGGCATGCGGAATCTTGCATAGTGCTTGTGCGCCTCGAGTTTCGCCAATTAAGATGCAGCCCATCCGAATTGTTTTGTTGGGCCCATCTGTCGCCTGAAGGCCGTGTCTGCCTGGGGAGGGTGCATGAAAAATACCGACAAGTCCCGACTCGTATGCGCGATTTGTATTACAGCTGCCTTATGGCTTGGGTGCGGTGCGCTCGCCGGCGCTCAGGGAGGTCAGAAGGGCGATGAAGGCCAGATTCTAGCGCTGGAGAATGCATGGAATCAGGCTGAGTTGCAGCATGATCCCGCGGCGCTGGAACTCATCCTGACCGACGATTTCGTGATCACCGAGCCCGATGGAACCATGCAGAGCAAGCGCGAACACATGGCCGCCACGAAAGACACTTCGTACCACTACGATGCCTTGGTTTCGGAGGACTTCCGGGTCAAAGTCTATGGAACGGTTGCCGTGGTGACTGGAACGTACCATGAAAAAGGCTCAACCAAGGGAAGTCACTTCGATCGCCGCGGGCGCTTCACCGACACCTGGATACGTCTTGGTGGAACCTGGCGCTGCGTGGCCAGCCACGACAGCTTGCCGGTGAAGTGAAATGAAGAGAAGCGCTGCTGAAGGGTAAGGCTCAGGGCCTTTCGATAATTTCCCGGAAAAATTCGTTCCGAATCCCGCGCTGGTTGGGTATTCTCTAGCGTGATGACGACGCTCGCTCTAACCGAACTGCTTGGCGCCACGGTGTACGACCCGTCTGGCGCGGCAGGACGGGTGCGCGAAGTCACGCTGGCCCCGCAAGAAGACCGATCGCGAATCGCCTCGTTTATCGTGAAGACCAAGGCCGGCAATCGCGTCCTGCCCTTTGCATCCGTTGCGGCGATTAACGGGGGCATCCGGTCCGCCACCACATCGGGAGATTGGCCGTCGGTCAATGGCACCGAAGGACTGTTTCTTCTGGAACGAGATCTCCTCGACCAACAGGTCATCGATGTGAACGGAAGAAAAGTGGTCCGCGTGAATGATGTGGACCTCGAATGGGATGCGCAGCGAGATGTCGGCTCGGCCCATCCGGTGTTGCGCGTGCTTTCGGTCGACGTGGGAGCGCGGGGCGCGGTTCGTCGCCTGCTGCGCGGCGTGGCTCCGCGAATCGCCCTGAATGCTTTGTTAGCAAAGATTCCGCCGAGAAACATTCCGTGGAAGTTTGTGGACGTCATCGAAACCGATCCCGCGCGCCGGGTGAAGCTGAAGATTTCGCACGACGGCTTGGCAAAGCTGCACCCGGCCGACATCGCCGACATTGTCGAAGATCTGGCACCCGACGAACGGCAAGCGGTGTTTCAGACCCTGGATCAGGAGACGGCTGCCGAAGCTCTCGAGGAAGTCGAGCCCAAAGTTCAGAAGGCAATCGTCGAATCGCTTGATTCGGAAAGAGCGGCCGAGATCGTCGAAGAGATGGATCCGGACGCGGCTGCCGATTTACTGGGCGACCTGTCCGAAGACCGGACCGAGCAGATCCTGGTCCAGATGGAGCCGGAGGCACAACAGGAAGTCGTCGAGCTACTCGAACACCGCGAAGAGACGGCAGCGGGCCGCATGACAACCGAGTTTCTCGCGCTGCCCATGGGCGCCACCGTGCAGAATGCGATCGATTCACTGCGCGAGTTTGAGGGCGGCGTGGAGGCCGTCAGCACGATTTATCTGGTGGATTCCCACGGGACGCTGGTGGGCGCGGTTCCTTTGGCCAGAATCGTGTTGGCCTCCCCGACCACGCCGATGCTTTCGCTTCACCTGGAACCGCTGGTGCGAGTGCACGAAGGCGTCGAAGAAGCCGAGGTGGCAGAACTCTTCGACAAATACAATCTGCAAACCCTGCCAGTCGTTGATGAGCACAACAAATTGACCGGCGTCATCACGTCAGACGACGTGATCAGCATGCTGCGGGCAAAGCTGTAAAATCTGTACTGCACGCTGGACTCCTTTCAACGCATCAATTGAACAATTCCCATCTTTGTTGCTGCCTTGGGTACTTTTCGTTTGGCGGGACTCCCCGAGTGCGTTTATCCTGTGGCGTCGTTCGCGGGTAAATCGCTCCATTCTTATGTCAGCGAAATGTCCTCATGAAGTTCCTGAAACGTTCGAAAACCCGGATACTCCTGTTCTTCGCCGTAGTCGGACCGGGGTTCATCACCGCGAACGTCGACAATGACGCCGGCGGCATCCTGGTCTACTCCCAGGCCGGCGCTCAGTTCGGACACCTTCTTCTTTGGACCCTGATTCCCATCACAATTTCTCTGATCGTGGTGCAGGAGATGTGCGCTCGCATGGGCGCCGTGACTGGTAAGGGCCTGAGCGACCTGATCCGCGAGGAATTTGGACTCCGCATCACGTTTTTAATGATGATGGGAATCCTCGTCATCAACTTCGGCAACGTAGTGACGGAGTTCATCGGCATTGCCACGAGCCTGGAGTTGTTTGGGCTCGCGCGCATTTATACGGTGCCGGTGTGCGCGGTCATCGTCTGGCTCATCGTTGTTAAGGGCCAATACAAGAGCGTGGAAAAGGTATTTCTCGCGGCGTCGTTTTTTTATATTACGTATATCTTTGCCGGTGTTCTGGCCCATCCTTTGTGGAAAGACGCCACGATCGCGACCTTTAAACCGCCCGACTTGAAAGCGTTTAAAGACCAGGCGTATCTGTTCATGGTGATCGGAGTGGTCGGGACCACGATTGCTCCGTGGATGCAGTTCTACCTGCAATCGTCGATCGTGGAAAAAGGCGTGACCAAGCGCGGATTCAAAGCCTCGCGCCTCGATGTGATCACCGGGTGCATCTTCACCGACGTGGTGGCCTGGTTCATTATTGTTGCGTGCGCCGCCACACTTTGGATTCATGGCTTTCGCGACATCAAGTACGCCGCTGATGCCGCTCAGGCTTTGAAACCGCTCGCTGGGGATTACGCTTACATTTTGTTTGCCGTGGGATTGTTTAACGCTTCGCTGTTCGCGGCGTCGATCCTGCCGTTGTCGACTGCCTATACAGTTTGTGAGGGCTTGGGATTCGAATCGGGCGTCGGCATGAAATTCTCGGAGGCACCATTCTTTTACTGGCTCTACACATTTTTGATCATTGCCGGCGGAGCACTGGTACTGCTGATTCCGGCTCAGCGGCTGATCGAGATCGTTTTGTGGTCCCAGGTGCTAAACGGAATCGTGCTGCCGTTCGTCCTGATCTTCATGTTGCTACTGATTAACAAGAAGGAGTTGATGGGTGAATATACGAACACGCGTCTTTTCAACGTGGTCGCGTGGGCCACGACCGTGATCGTGGTGGCATTGTCGCTGGCACTGATGGTGGCTTCAATCGGAGGAAAGACAGGCGGATGAATACGGCTACAGCAGTTTTCCCGCGGCTAGATCGTTGACGAGCGTCAGATCGGCT
Organism: uncultured Acidobacteriota bacterium; assembly: GCA_963787685.1. GTDB lineage: Bacteria > Acidobacteriota > Terriglobia > Terriglobales > Acidobacteriaceae > Sulfotelmatobacter. Next base: position 535,327 of record CAWBED010000003.1, on the reverse strand, counting down.
TCCAGGAAGTCGAATTTCGGAAGGTCCTTGGGCTCGGACCACTGAATATCTTTGAAGATGCGGTTCTCGATTTCCTTCTGGTACTCGCGAACTTCGTAAAAGCGGAGTTCGACCATGCCGCCGTTCGGATATTCGTGCCGGATCCTTACGATTTCATTTCCAACCGTGGCCAGAATTCCCAGTTCTTCCTCGAGTTCGCGGCGCAGCGCATCGCGTGGCTGTTCGCCCTCCTCAATTTTTCCGCCGGGAAATTCCCACTTGAGCGGCATGGTCTGATGCCGCGTCCGCTGGCAGACGAGCAGCTTTCCGTCCTTCACGATGAGTCCTGCGACGACGCGCTTCATGGCTGGGCCGTCGCTTGAAGGGCGCTGGCTACGGGATCAACACAACTCGTAAAAGTGAATGCAAATGCGGCCACGCCCGGTGCGCAACGCAGTTCCAAGTTCGTGCTCGCCGAATTCGTGGTCATCGACGAGAAAATACATGCGGGCGGAATCGACGGTTACGTAGCTTTCTTCTGCCCCATTTGTTCCAGGGCGGAAGCGCGTATCCTTCGTCGCTTGCTGACGAGTGAGCGGGTTGCCATCCTGAAGAATTGTTACTTCCGCCGACGCTGCATGCGGACAGGCCATAACCAAGTTTACGGCGGACGCTTCGTATTTCAACCGCAATGTGTGCGGCCCGCTTTCGGCGGCCTCGAAATACTCTGCCGTCGATGCCCAGCGCCCATTCGCGTAGAAGAAGTTCTCATCGAGGTCGCCTGTGAACGAGTAGTCGGCGATCTGATCTTCCTTGAAGCCGCCTTCGTTCCCGATTCGTCCTCGACGATTGCCGAGATAAAGTTCCCCGGTGGCACGATAGCAGACCGCTCCCATGTGATCTTCTTCGCGTAGCGGTTCCAACAGCGCCGGAAGCTGAATCGTCGGATCAATCTCGCGCAGCAATTCCTGGATCACCTGCTCGCACTCGCCATATCCACCTTCCCCAAAGTGGCCGTAGCGCAGGTAGCCGTCTTTATCGAGCAAGTATTTCGTCGGCCAATAGCGATTCGCAAACGCCTTCCAGATTTCGCGATTGCTGTCGATGACGATGGGATACGTGAGTCCGAATTCGCGGATGCCGCGCTCCACATTCGATTCGTACTGCGCGAACATAAACTCGGGCGTGTGCACGCCGATAACGGTGAGGCCCTTATCGCGATAACGCTCGTGCCAGGCCTGGACGTAGGGCAAAGTGCGGATGCAGTTGACGCAGGTGTAATCCCAGAAGTCGACGAGCACGGCGCGTCCGCGCAGTTGCCGGAAACTGAGCGGCGTGGAATTGAGCCACACCCGCCCTATTTCCGGGGCGCGTACCTTGCCTTTCTCCACTTTCATGAGTTGGAGGTTTCCAGCTTCTTTCCGACGAGCATGGCGCAATGCTGGACGAGAAGTTGATGCTCACCCGTAAATGCTGCAGGGAAGTGGCTGTCGATATCGAGCTCTCCCACAACTTTGCCATAGGCGAAGATAGGGACAACGATTTCGGACTTGGTCTCAAGCGAGCACGCTAAATAGCGAGGATCTTTGCTGACATCGTCGACCACGACGGTCTGGCCGCTGGATGCGGCCGCTCCGCAGATGCCCTGATGAAGAGGGATGCGGGTATGCGGCGTCATGGCGCCTTCAAACGCGCCCAGCACCAGCATGGGCGGCTCCGCACCGGGTTCGAGCATGTAAAAGCCAACCCAGTTGTACTTCAGCATGCGGTCGTGAAGCAGCTTGACCATCCGCTGCATAAGGTCCTGGGCAGAGTGGGAGGTCTGAGCGAGATCGCTGATCTCGGTGCGCACTTCTTCGATTCGGGTGGCAACGGCCATGGTTGAAATCTTAACTCACCGCGCGAAATCTTCGACTGCGGAAGCCGGAACGCCAGTAATCTGCCGGATTCCTTTCGTGCTGGGGAAGAGTTCGGGATGGATCGCGAAGGCCAGGCAGTCGAGGCCCTGGAGCAGCGTGGGCGCGGGAGTATTCAGAAATTCATCTCGAATGCAAAAGATGCGTCCCGACCGAGCCGCCACCGTCTTCTCCCAGCCGCGCCCGGCGATGATCTTTTCCAGCGGGACGCGGTCCCCGGCGCCGCACCACGCGGCGATGATGACTTCAGGATCGAGCCGGAGAATTTCGCCAGCCTCAACTGTGCGGCCGGGCTCGCCTAGAAACTCGCCTCCAGCTGCCTCGACGAGCTCTGCGACCCACGTCTGCGACGCGATCAGAGGCTTACCCCATTCCTCGCAGAACACCATGGGCCGAGAACTTGCAGCAACGCGACTGCGCACTTCGGCAATGCGTTTCTGCATCGACGAAATGACTTCCTCGCCGCGCTCCGACGCACCGACCGCACCTGCGATGATCGCGACGTCGGCGTAAACGTCCTTTAGGTTCTTCGGAGCCAATCCCAGAAACGGTGTTCCCGACTTCAATATCTCGATGACCGCTTTCTCCTGGTAGGGAACGGACGCGATGACAAAATCAGGATGCGTGGCGGCGATCTGCGATGCATCGGCCGTCCAAGAGTCGTTGAGGATCGTGCGGGAGCCGTCCGACACTGCAGGCACAACGTCGGCGCAATACTTCGTGCAGGCGACCACGCGGTCCAGTTCCCCGATGGCGTCAATAATCACCGTCGCGCTGGGCTGCAGGCAGGCAATGCGGCGCGGGCTGTGATCGCTCGGCATACTTTGATCTTAATGCGTGTCAGGGATTGAGTGGGATTCGGCTTGGCGGAGGACGGCGGAGAGAACGTCCAGAGCAAGTTGTGCGGCGTGGGTTGAAGCTTGCGGAATGCCTCCGATTGCGGCGATTAAGTCGTCGCGCCCGAGTTGGCGGACCTCCGCGAGCGGCTTGCCCAAAACCAGTTCGGTCAGCGCGGAACCACAAGCGATCGCAGGAACGCACCCTTTGGCCTTGAATCGGACCTCGGCTATCTTTCCTGACCGCATCTTGATACTCAGCCGAATCACATCTCCGCAAACTGGATTTTCAATCTCGCTCACCGCATCGGCGTCGTCAAGCTCGCCGGCGTTGCGCGGATTCTGAAAGTGATCGAGCAGCTGCGCGGAATACATCGCTACTATTGTAGCGAGGAGCATCGGCACAGCGTAGCGTGGCCAGTCCGATTCGTATCAAGACACGCTTCAGAGATGTCGTTTACGGTCCGGAGGAATAATAGGCCTTAGCCACTGCAGCTCCAATCGAGAGCGCTGCGGCTTCAAGCCGGTTGCGCAATTTCAGCAGGAACGGCGCGCCTTGATTACAAGGCTGTCGCTTTCCTCGGCAAGGTTTACTTGCGAGCCGTTCCGTCGGGATAGTAAATCGTCCAACCGCGCTTGGCGGCGAGTTCCGCAAGATCGGGGTTCGGATTCACCGCAAATGCATGCTTTGCAGTGGCCAGCATGTCGACATCCCAGCGCGAATTCCCGAACGCCGCATCGATCTCCTTCTTCGCGACTTCGAGCAAAGCTTTCGGCTTGCCGGGTCCCGAGGGCACGCGCACCAAACGTTCCGTGATGATGCCATTCTCAAACTCAACTGTGGCAGCGAGGATTCGGTCGGCTGTGATCCCGAATTGCTCCATGCCAGCGCGAATCACCCATTCGTTCGAGGAGGATACCGCCCAGATTTCACAGCCATTCTCGTGAAGTCGCCGAACCAGTTCCCGCATCTCGGGAAAGATCCGTCCGGGAAACGACGAAGTCATAAACTCCGTCGCGGCCTGCATCATGGCTGCATCAGATAACCCCTTGTGCATCGTGACCATCTCGCCGCACATGTCGTCTTCGCTCACCTTGCCGGCTTTGTACAAAGCGTAGCGTGCCCGGATGGCTTGAGCGACCTCGGGAGTTACCACGCCCTTCTTGATCTCCCAGTCGAAGAAAGTCTCCCCCGCATCGCCGGACCACAGGGTGCCGTCGCAGTCAAATGCAGCGACGCGCGGAGCGAGATCGATTACCGATTCCAGAAACTTGCGGCCGGCAGTGCTTAAAGGGGGTGCGGTGACTGTATCCATGCACTTCGACAATAACGTGCGCGGCACAAGACGCGCAATCGCGGATGAAATCTCTGCTTACGAAGATTTCGCCATCAGCGCGGCGTATTCGCCGGGAGTATTGATGTTCAATGCCACGCAAGGATCGTCAACGGGTACGTATTGGATATGGCCCTGGGAGCGGTGTTCTACGTCGCGAGCGTTGCCCGTCGGCGGTTCGCGCAAGAATTGTTCGATCATCTCTCGGCCCGCAATGTACGGGTGGCCATGTTTTCCGGAGAATTCCGGCACGACCGCCCAGACTTCCGGCAGGGCAGCGTCGAAGGCATCGCGCAGGGTTTGTACGGTCGCAGTCGAGGCGGGCGGCCGGTCGATCAAAGTGATGATGGCAGCGTCCCTCCCGCGATTGAGGATCTCGTGTAGCCCGATCTGCAGGGAACTAAACTGTCCACGGCTCGGATCGGGATTGATTGCGATCGAAGCTCCGCTGGCATAAGCGACGGGCGCAATTGCAGCCTCGTTCGCTCCGGCAACGACGACGATAAAATCCGTGGAGAGCTCCAGCGATCCGATCGCAGCGGAGAGGAATGTTCCTTGGGGGATACCCTCGGTCGGAGGCCAGGGAAGCAACGCCTTGTCTCGACCCATGCGCGACGACTCGCCAGCGGCCAAGATCAGTCCGGCAAAGCTGGAGGATCGCGACATGCTGCGGACAATAGCAGAAAGACGGCAGAAAGTCAGTGGCCGGAATGATCGGGCAAGTGCTCGTCAAGATCGGCCGATTCTTCGGTGTCGGAAGCGGGTGACGAATCGTCGACTTCCTGCGCTCCCTTGAACCAACTCAAGTGTGGCAGTGCGGCAGTCGCGTGCCGGCGAAAAGCGATTAGTTCAGCCGTAACGGCAACCGCGATCTCTTCTGGCGTGACGGCCCCGATATCGAGCCCGATGGGTGAGTACACACGGTCAAACAGATGTGCGGGCAGTCCCTCTGCTTGCAGGGCCTTGAAAATCGCGATGACTTTGCGCTTCGAGCCGATCATGCCGACGTACCGGGCGGGCGTTTGCACGGCCCAACGCAGAAGACGCATGTCATCGCGATGTCCGCGCGTCACGATCATGATGTAGGAAGCCTCGTTCGGATCGAGCTTCACCGTAGCTTCGTCGAAATCCAGCGCGTGAACCTCGCGCGCGGTGGGAAAGCGCTCTTTGGTCGCGTAAGAGGACCGGTCATCGGTCACAATGACCTCAAATCCGGCGCCCGAAGCCGTCCGGCAAACGTTGAGTGCAACGTGACCTGCGCCGAAAATATAAAGTAACGCTGGAGGTAAGACAGGCTCGACGAAAACCTCGAGCGTCCCGCCGCAAACCAGACCTGTGTCGTATTTCGGATCCTGGTTCAAGTCAAACTTTAAGGTCCGCGGCTTCTCCGACTCCATCACTTCACGGGCGGCCTGCCAGACATCGGCTTCGACGCATCCGCCGCCGATCGTGCCCACGATCGAGCCGTCATCTCGAACCAGCATCTTGGCGGTCTGGAAGGAAGGAATCGAACCTCGGACGTTAACGATAGTGGCGACAGCTCCGCGGCGCCCGTCGCGGCGAAGCTGCACGATTTGTTCGTAGATATCCATCGGGCGGGACGTTCCTGACATGATTATCAGTCTGTTAACAGGAGGGAGTCAAACGGATATGGGGAAGAGGCCGATACATAAAGAGCGTCAATCACTAAGGACACGGAGTGTCACGAAGGCGCGGATCCATTCGTGTTCCTTCGTGTGACTTCTTGTCCTTCGCGGTCCAGAGTTTTAGACCACCAGAAAAGGGAGAGCCAGAGACAAAGTAACATCGACTAGTATTAAATTCTTAGCACAGAGGGTTGGTTCCCCATGAAAGCCGTTCGCATTCATCAATTTGGCGGTCCCGAAGTTCTCACCTACGAAGACATTTCCGATCCGCAGCCGCGCAAGGATCAAGTGCTCGTGCGGGTGAAGGCATGTTCGCTGAATCATCTCGACGTTTGGGTCCGCAAAGGTCTGCCCGGCGTGAAGCTGCCGCACATTCTCGGCAGCGACATCGCGGGTGAGATTGCCGAAATCGGCGAATACGTGACCGGATTCAACGTCGGCCAGCGGGTGCTGGTCGCGCCTATGCATTTCTGCGGACACTGCATGAAATGCCTCGCCGGGTTGCAGAACCAATGCCGAGAGTTCACTGTTCTAGGCAATGCCGTGGACGGCGGCAATTGCGAGCTTATCGCGGTTCCTGCGGCGAATATCATCCCGATTCCGGATTCCCTCGACTTTAATCAGGCCGCAAGCGTTCCTCTTGTGTTCGTGACCGCCTGGCACATGCTTGTGGGCCTCGCAGGCGTTCGGCCGGGTCAGACGGTCCTCGTCTTGGGTGCAAGCTCTGGTGTCGGGATCGCTGCGATTCAGATCGCGAAACTCTTTCATTGCTCCGTGATTACGACGGCGGGCGACGAGACGAAGCTTGAAAAAGCGAAGGCCCTTGGCGCCGACCACGGGATCAACCACTACAAGCAGAAGATTTCCGAAGAGGTTCGCAAGATCACCAATAAAGCAGGCGTCGACATTGTGGTCGAACACGTGGGTTCAGCCACCTGGGACGAGAGTGTTCGATCCCTGAAGACCGCGGGCACGCTGGTGACCTGCGGAGCGACCACCGGCCCGAATGTCAGCCTCGATCTGCGGCACCTGTTTGCGCGACAACTGCGGCTTCTGGGCTCGTATATGGGAACAATGGGAGAACTGCACGAAGTTCTGGGCCACGTCTTCGACGGCCGTTTGAAGCCGGTAGTCGATCGCACCTTTCCCTTAAGCGAGATCCGCGCCGCCCACGAATATCTGGAGAAGAGTCAGATGTTCGGTAAGGTCATCGTGAATCCGTAACTCCACCAGGAAAATGAGTTATGAAAGGTGCGGAGCTATTTACTATCGGCTGGCAGTGAGAGAAGACGTGCCGCAGATGGCGCGGATCTGGAGTGAGGAAGGAGCTGAAGGAGGCTCGTCTGGGGATCGCATGGCGGCGTACTTCGAGGGCCGGCACAATCCACAGCAAGCGCTTCCAACTCGGGTGATGTATGTCGCTTTGGAAGGAGATACCGTGATTGCTTACGTTGCTGGGCATCTCACGCGCCGCTACGCTTGCCAGGGAGAACTGCAATGGATTTACGTAGCGCCCGCGTACAGGCGTCGTGGAGTGGCGTTTGAACTTTTGCGTCTGATGTCCGCGTGGTTCGCAGATCATCAATCCTTCCGCGTCTGCGTCAATGTCGATCCTGGGAACATCACAGCGTGCGCTTTTTACACCAACTCAGGCGCGATGGTGCTGAACCCGCACTGGCTGGTGTGGGATCGCATCGATAAGCTCAAGTCGGTACGAGGCAATGCTGCCGATGGTTTAGAATAACTCCATAATGTCTCGCGAACTAAACTTCGGCCCCTACGTCGATATCGAAAATGGCAAGAAGGTCGTCAAAGATTTGACCTTCGGCAATCCCACGCCCGAGGGTGTGGTCCTGACCACGCTTGATTCTGCCGTCAACTGGATGCGGAAAAGTTCGATCTGGCCGATGACCTTTGGCTTGGCTTGCTGCGCGATCGAAATGATGTCGATGGGCGCCTCGCGCTTCGATATTGCTCGCTTCGGCGCCGAAGTGTTTCGCCCGTCTCCGCGTCAGAGCGATCTGATGATCATCGCCGGCCGCGTGTCGAACAAGATGGCCCCAGTCATCCGGCAGCTTTGGGAGCAAATGCCCGAGCCCAAGTGGGTGATGTCAATGGGCGCTTGCGCGACTTCCGGCGGTGTCTTTCAGAATTACGCGCTGGTGCAGAGCGTGAATCAAGTCATTCCCGTCGATGTTTACGTGCCCGGCTGTCCGCCCCGGCCCGAGCAGTTGATCTATGCCATCACGCTTCTTCAGGACAAGATTCAGAAGGAGCGCGGCACGATCCGCAAGGCTTTGAATCTCTCGTAGTTCCTAGCGATTCTTCACCAACCGCTATTCACCGCGAAGCTTATGAAGGAGTGATCCAGAAGATTTCCTTCGTGTACCTTCGTGCCCTTAGTGGGTATGTTTTTGATTTTTGCGGGAGCGAAACGAGCCAGTTCATGGAAGCCGGAAGACAACCGTGATCTGCTTCTCGGTGGGCACAGGTTTTCCGTCGAGCTGGGCGGGGCTATAGCGCCATCGCTGGATAGCAGCTTTCGCCGCGTCGGCTAGCATCGCGGGCCCACTGACGACTTTCACTTTTCGAACTGCACCGTCCGTTCCAATCTCCGCCTCAAGTATGACGGACCCAGTCAGTCCTTGCACACGAGCTTGCGGTGGATACATCGGGTCCACTTTGTGGATCAGATTAGCGTCGACCACGCCTTGGGATACCGGAGCACCGAATGAAGGCATGGTGGCAGATCCTGACGCCAGACGAGCGAGGTCCGGTGGTGTATTCGAAGCCGAGATCTCGACCGAAGGCGGTGCCTCGGTCTCCGTCGTCGCGCCAGCCGTTTGGGCCGGGGCGCTCGCGGCGGCATCCTTCGCGGGCGCATTCTTTGTGATTGAAGTTCGGGGTGGAACGGAAGGTTTAGGTCCGTCGTCCGCAGGCTCGATCTCGGCCGCCTTCTTCAGCAGGTCTTTGGTTTGTCCGCGATCGGCTTTGCGGACTGGAATCGTCGCGTCTGGTTTCAGCAGCACCGGAGGTTCTGAAGCCTTCGTCGAGCCGCCTTGGACGGTGCTGATCGGTTGCGGATGGGGCTCGCTGGCCGCGATCTCGGCTCCAGTTTGACGCCAGCTCAGCCGGATGACGAGTGTCGTCAGAAGCAGGACGACAGCCGCACCGCCCAGAATCCAGTATCGCTTATTCAAACTGGATAGAGCTGCCAGCGAGATACCTGCAACAGCTGTTTTGACCGCCGGCGGAGCGAAGAGTGCCGGACGCGTTGCTGCCGGCACAGGAATCGTCCCACGCCGCTCTCGTTCAAACGCACTCTCGGTGATTTCTGCCAGCGCACGCAACCAGTTGATCTGCTCGTCTTCGAAGGCATTCGCGTGCTCCGAGAACGCTTCGAGAATTCCAAGCATCCCCTTGGGTCCACGCAAAGGCACGACCACGATCGAACGGATCCCCAGGGTTCGGCATACTTCCGTATCGACGCGCTCGTCCGTGAACGAATCCTTGCAAACCAGGATTGCTGCCGAACGCAGGCACTCGCCCGATATCCCGGAATCGGTGTTTAGGGGCGCGCCCAGTTCAGGAGCTATGTCGCCGCTCCGGGCGCGGCATACTACACTTCCATCCAGGCGTGCAGCGATGGCCGTCCCGTGAGCGCCGCTCAAAACCCGGGCTGCGTCCGCGATAGCGTTGAGTACGGCGTCGGTCGACAAACTGCCAGTGGCTACGGCTTGCCGGAGAACTCCGAGCAGCGCCGGATTCTCCGTGGATTGAGGCAAATTTGCCCGCGGGGGGGCTACCGCCACTGGGATGGCGTCACGGCTGAGTACACCGAGGGCTGGCTGGGGAAGCGGCGAATCACCCATGATACTTCTCTCAATTTGATCAGATTGGCCAGAGACGAAGGCGCCTCGAATCAACTTACCGATGCGCGAATGCTAGTAAGTTTGTCGCAAAACTACAATGCTGTCAATGTGAAATCGCCCGCAAAATGCTGCTCCAGACGGCCTTTTCAGGAGTAAGCTCAATGCGACGTGCTTCCGCGCTATAATGTGCGAAAGCGGACCTGGGGTGTTTTATGCAACGTCTTCCCGTCGCCTCCTTCCTGTTCCTTTCTTCCATCCTCGGCATGATTCCGGTCCACGGGCAGAGCTCCAATCCGAGTGCCGCCCCGGATCACAAACAAGCAGTTCCCGCCAGCGCACAAAGCTCAACACAGGCAGTGCCGGCGCCAGAAATTCCTGCCGATGCTCCCCGTATGTCGAAAGAGACGCGCCTCCAAATCATCCGCGACTTCGAAACGCAGATGGTTTACGCGCGAACCATGTTTCCGATGGGAACGAAGGGTCTGAACATCAGGAACGGCGTGGTCAGTCCCCGCGGGCAGGACCTCCAGCAGCTTCTCGCTCTTTGGGGACCATCGATCAAACCGGGCGATCCTGCCCACATCTCGTATGTCCACATCAAAGATGATCACATCCACTTCGATCTGAACGGCGGACCGATCCACCGGAAGAAGTGGTACCAGCGCATTCAAGTGTCGGGCACCGGGGGCACGCCCGTCCCTTTGTCGGGCGATCAGGAGACCAACAACCCGCACGGCAGCTATCTCGATGTCTACTTCGATAAGTACGTTCCCGAGATGAATCCAGCGCAGTTGCGAAATCTTCTGTTCCCGGCGCTTGATTTCAAGGCGAGGAACAAAGAGGAAGCTTATCTCGATACGGTGCCTCCGAAAGTCAAGGAAGCCATCCAAGCTCATCACGTGCTGGTAGGAATGAACACGGAAATGGTTCTTCACGCCGTGGGCAAGGCTCCGCGAAAAGTGCGTGAGAAAGATGGAGATACCGAATACGAAGAGTGGATCTATGGCGCACCACCGCAGGACGTCGACTTTGTCCGGATCGTTGGCGACGAAGTCGTCCGGGTCGAAACCATGAAGGTCGGCGGCCAGAAGATCGTGCGAGCCGAGAAAGAAGTAATCCTCGAAAAGCCGGACAAAGATACCGAAGCTAAGAAAGAACAGGAAGAGCGTCCAGCGAATGCCCCCAGCCTGCGGCGGCCGGGAGAGGATTCGGAGGACGTTCCCAAACCCGCGGACGGCCAGGATCCAGTGGTGATTCCCGATCCGCCATCTTCGCATCAACCCCCAGGCGATCCCGGGCCGGGATCCATCATTGCCGTCGGTCGCTAACGTCTGTTTACGCTGCTCTCGAGTTCACCTTGCAGCAACGGCCGCGCCTACGTCCGCAAAGGAAAACGCGAGCGAAACGTTGGGATACTCCTGTCCATCCACTTCGACGTAGGGATACACAAAATAATTCAGTGGCTTGCCTTCCTGGGGAGGATTCAACCTTAGGTCGCGTCCCATGCTGAACTGGACACGATTGACGTCATGCGATCCGAAGAAGTAATCGTGCTTCTCCGGATGCTTCCAGGCTTCTGAAATGTCGACCGGGATCCACCCTTTGCCATCGATGTAGAAATCGGACCAGCAGTGATATCCCGCGATCTCGGCAGAGTGTTTATCCGCGGGAAGCGGGAAGCCGATCTCGAAGCGGGCTGGAATGCCTTGCGACCGCGCCATCGCGATAAAGAGAGAATGGAAGTCGGTGCAGTTTCCTTTCTTCGCGTCGCACGCATAGAGCACATCGCCGTGCCCCCAACCGGTGCCCGTCTTGTCGTACTTCATGGTCGTAAAGACGTAGTCGTAAATTGCGCGCGCTTTCTCCAGCGGATCATTCTTACCCTGCGTCACCTTTACCGCTAGATCGGCGGGGATGCCCGTGATTGGCACGAGCGTGTCGGGCTGCAGATCTTCTTGGCGCTCTTTCTTTGGGAGAGCAACCGTGACGACGTGAGGCTGAGAACTTAGTGCGATCCGTTCGTGGCGCACCACGTCATATTCCACGTCGAAGTGCAGTTCGGGGCCAGCGGCTTTGCTCACTTCCGCGAAGTAGATCTCGTCCCCATATTTCGATTCGCGTGTCTTCTTGAGTGGCAGATCGCCCTTGGCGGAGACGACCTTCACGTCCTGAAAGGCATCCGATTGTGCGGCTGGAATCCAGACGCGTACTCTCTTGCCCTCCGGTACATTCTTCACCGTGAATGCATAGTGAAAAGTGAAGTGGCGAGATTCCTGCGTGAAGGACGGAAGCGTAAGGAAGAATAGAGGCACGAAGACACAAAGCTTGCGTAGCATAGGCGGATTCCTTTCATAGCTGGCAACGAACCACTAGCCACTAATCACTGGGGTTGGAAACGACACACGGGCGTCTTAGAGGGAACGCCGTCAAGTGAAGCCGCGCTTTGGGTTGCGCATGGGAAGAAAGATGCCGCGTGCCGCCGCGGCGATGCGGTATTTTAGCAGGATTCCTCTCGTGGAAAAGGAGTGACATGTCAAGGAAAGATGCCTTATCGCTGGCCAGTCGCAGCTTGGCGGTACTCTTAATTGTCTTCGCTTTCACGGATGTCTCGTACCTGCCGGGGAGTGTGCACTCGTTTCTTCATTACCTTAACTACGAACACGCCACGCCCGGAACTGAGTATTTGAGACATTACTATCTCATTGCGCTTGGATTTCTCATTACCAGGATCGTGGGCTATTGCCTCGTCGCCAGATGGCTCTATCGAGGAGGGCCCGAAATCGAAGAGCTTTTGCTCCCGACCGCCGAAGAAGATGCGAAGCCGATTTGACTGGCGTTTGAGCGCTAATATTATCCGGTAGAATCTCTCTCATGCCCACGGCCATCCAGTGTCGCGACCTTCGCAAGACCTACGACGGCAAGGTCGAGGCTGTGCGCGGACTGAACCTCGAAATTCAGTCCGGCGAGTGCTTCGGCCTGCTCGGGCCGAATGGGGCGGGGAAGACCACCACTATCGAAATTCTCGAAGGATTGCTCGCTCCTACTTCCGGCGAGGTTTCGATCCTGGGACATTCCTGGAAGCAGAATGAACGCGAGATGCGCGAGTGGCTCGGAATTTCGCTCCAGGAAACGCGGCTGTCGGAAAAACTTACGGTGCGCGAGACCATCGAGCTTTTCGCCAGCTTCTACCAGCAGCCGCGCTCCACGGAGGAAGTGATGGAGGAGTTGCAACTGACCGAGAAAGCCGACTCCTGGGTCGGTAAACTCTCGGGCGGACAGCGGCAGCGCCTCGCGGTCGCCACGGCCCTGGTGTGTAATCCGAGAATTCTGTTTCTCGATGAGCCGACCACCGGACTCGATCCCCAGAGCCGGCGCCAGCTTTGGGACATCATTCGTGCCTTCCAGCGCGACGGCGGCACGGTCCTGCTGACGACTCACTACATGGACGAAGCCGAGCGGCTCTGCGATCGCCTCGCCATCGTCGATCACGGCCAGGTTATTGCTGAAGGATCTCCTGCCGACCTCATCACTCGGCTGGGCGGCCATCACGTCGTCGAGTTTTCCGTCAGCGGATCGGACGGCGCTGCATTGCCCGCCTGGCGCGGGTTACCCAGTGTTGAATCCGTCCGCGAGGACGAGGGCATGATCTCGCTCAACGTCAAAGAGCCACACCTGACGATCCCCGCGCTGCTCGAAACGATCAATCGGCAGAGCGGCAAGTTGCAGCACCTGACCACGCGGCAGGCGAGTTTAGAAGATGTATTCGTCAGACTAACTGGGCGTCATCTGCGAGAAGAATGAATTGAGAATGAGTGGACCAACGATGAATCGCCCGATGAATATAGTTGTCGCGCTTGTGTTTTGCGTGGCTGCCTTGGCGAGCGCTCTGGCGCAAACTGCCACGTCGGCACCTGCGGACGCTGCCAGCTTCCCGCCATTCCAGCAATGGACTGGGGCCGTTCTGACGGGAGATGCGGCCACGCTGAAAAGCTTCTACAGTACCGATCCGCCTGCGCAGGTCAGCGTCAAAACACAGCAGTTTCCCGCGGATGCCGAGATCAACTTCTGGCTCGATCAGAAAGTTCGGACCATGAAAGTCGAGATCGTCCGCTTGGTCGTGAACCCCGATCGGGCTAGCGTAATCTTTCGCGGCGCTCTAGTTTCCAGCGATGGCCACTCCATGAACGTCACCGACGCGCAGGGCTGGCGGAAACAGGGCGACAGCTGGCGGATCGTTGGGATCGAAAGGACCGACAATCCCGTTCTCAAGCAGCCGTCGGATATGAAGAAGAACATCTACCCGGATGACGCTGATGCCCACGCCGAGATCAAAGAAGCCGAAGAAAAAGCAGCCAAAGAACACAAGCGCGTGCTGCTCGTCTTTGGTGCGAACTGGTGCTTCGACTGTCACGTGCTCGACCTCGCCTTCCATGGCCCGCAGTTGGCGCCGGTCGTCGATGCGAATTACGAAGTCGTTCATGTCGACCTCGGGCCCGATGAGAAGAAGAATCTCGATCTCGTGAAAGAATTTGAAATCCCGCTGAACAAAGGCATTCCGGCGCTCGCTGTCGCCGAGGCCGACGGCACGCTCGTGGTCAGCCAGAAAAACGGTGAGTTCGAAGACGCGCGTGGAATGACTCCCGAAGCGCTCGCAGAGTTCTTGAACAAGTGGAAGCCGCAAGCGCGGTGATCGGGAATAGAGATTTATGAGTGTTGCCCAAGAAATCCCGCTGAAAACGTCAGCGCCTACTCCTCAGCCTCCGCGCCGCAACGGGCGCTGGTCGGGATATTCCCACCTTCTAATGGCGCGCATGCTCGAACTCAAGCGCGAGCCGGAAGTCGTGTTCTGGGTATTTGTATTCCCGCTTTTGCTGGCTTTGGGTCTGGGAATCGCCTTCCGCAATAAGCCTGGCGATGCAGTATCCGTCGCCATCGTGAGGGGCACAGGCTCCGAGCAAGCTCAAGCGCTGCTCGCACGCTCGCCGCAACATGAGATGTTCAAGATCCAGGTACTGGATACCGAGGACGCGCGCAAAGGCTTCCGCCTCGGCAAGTTCGATCTCGTCATCGAGCCCGACGGTAAAGGAGGCTTCACTTACCGTTACGATCCAGCACGTCCCGAGAGCGTTCTCGCCAAGGCGCAGACCAACGAGGCCTTGCAGGCCGCGGCTGGCCGGAAAGACGCTGTGCTCACAACCACCGTCACCTCATCCGAGCCGGGCTCGCGCTACATCGATTTCCTTATTCCCGGGCTGCTGGGTATGAATCTGATGAACTCCGGCATGTGGGGCATTGGCTTCGCATTGGTCGACATGCGGCAGCGCAAATTGCTCAAGCGATTTGTGGGTACGCCTATGCGCCGCGGAGACTTTCTTCTTGCCCTGGCTTCCAGCCGCTTGATCCTGATGATCATCGAGGTCGGATTGCTGCTGGTCTTCGGCGTTCTGTTCTTTCACATGCGAGTGCTGGGATCGATCGGATCCATCGCTCTTATCGCGGCCATCGGTTCGCTTACTTTCGGCGGCGTCGGCCTGTTGACTGCCAGCCGCGCGCAGAAAATCGAATCCGTGAGCGGACTCATCAATCTCGTGATGATGCCTATGTGGATCTTCTCCGGGGTTTTCTTTTCGTACGAGCGTTTCCCGACCATCATTCATCCGCTGATCAAAGCGCTCCCACTCACCGCGCTCAACGATGCCTTGCGGGCCTGCATTCTTGAAGGCACACCGCTGCTTCATCAATGGCCTCGATTGTTGGTGATGGTGTTATGGGGAGGGATTTCGTTCCTGCTGGCTCTGAAGTGGTTTCGTTGGACGTAATCGCCAAAAAATAGCGCCCGGACCTTTGATGAGTGGCCGGCCCTCAATTAAGTGATTACTTCATACAGCCAGTGCTGGTGCCTGTCTGTGACCCAACCATTGTGGCCAGGCCTGCGTCCACAACTTCTTTCTGCCTCAATTGCGTCTCGAGCAGCATCTTCGCCATCCGATCTGCGTTACCCGGATTTTCTCTCCGCACCCTCATCAGGTTGTCCACCACGATCTGCAAGGGCAACTCAACAATCAAGTTCAATTCCCGATCGACCGACATGGCGTGCCATTCCTCTTCGCGCGCTCTTCCCACGCTCACGTATCGGTTTGCGTCCCAGCCCTCTTTTAGCCCGGTTTCGAGCAGGTCGATGGCATGCTGGTGATATTCGGACGACAACCGGCGGCGAGCGACGATCCGCTGCACAAGATTGTCCGGTCCATAAGTGAGTCCGTCCTCCCACACCACGGCCGCAACTCCCAGTTGCGCGTCGGCCCGCCCTGCATTGTGCGATACTCCACGAATGGTGCTGAGTCCCAACGGGATCGGCGACATAAGATCACCGGAAGGTTCGAGCCCGTCCACTAGATAAAAACCGTGCTCAACTCCTCCCTCTTGGCCGTCAGGGACCGGTGTGATTTCTTCCACGAATGCAGTAAGCGGAAGCCGGTATTCATTGGTCAGAATGAGTCGCGTCCCGCTCTTGCCGTCTCGCTCGACCTCAACGTGAAACGGAGGCTTTGTGAAGTCTTCAGAATTCGGATGAAGCTGGTGTTTCGGCAGGATGTTTTGGGAATTACAAGGAGCTGTCTGACTCCCTGCATTCATTGCAAATGAAAGGAAAATCGCCAGAATCAGGGCACTCGGTAAGTGATGCACAAATCACCTCTCGCCCCCGAGATCAATTCAAAAATTGTCCCAACCTCGCTCCGCTTGGGCCCCGTCGCTTATCTGTAAGAGATTTACGAACAGGGCCGTCTGCGGTGCTTGCGAAAACACTACAGATTAAGACTTAGCGAGCTTGGCAGCTTTCCGCACCTTAGCCCAGCGCAGTCTTTGCGCGTCGGCAATGCGCTGGCGGGCTTCCTGACTCAAGACGCGTTTAGCCTTCTTGAGCTTGTTCCCGCTGCTATTGCCGAGAGCGCTTAATGCCTTCCCTACTCGTTCCATCTCATTTTCGAGACGGGAGTACTCATGCCGCAGGGAAGTGACTACCTTATTCAGGTTGGTCATTTAGTACCCCCTAGTAGGTGAAGGCTAACATGGGATCGGCAGAAAATTGCAAAAATTAGAGAACCGCGGATCAATATGTAACCGTCGGGAATCCTTACCGCCCGCGGGTTTTACGGCAACCCTGCCTGCACGAAGAGCAACCCTGCTACTTTATTTGCGTCGTCGACTCCGCGAGTAAAGACCACTTCGCGGCGTGAATCGGTATATCGGGTGTCCCAGAGTAAGAGCTTGCGAATGACCATTGCCGGCTCTCCGGTATCTCCACCCCAGAAAAACACCAGCCCATGAACGACGTAGACATGAGAATCCCATTCCATCAATGCTGCGTGCTGGTCCAGAACCAGCGCCACCAGGTGTCCGGCGCTCGCCGCATCAGGCGTCAGATATTCGGCCGTCACGGTAATCGCGCGCCCGTCGCTGAGGCGATGTTGCCCCTGCACTTTGTTGGCGACGTCTTTCAACGACTTCGGATCGACTGCTGCCAGGCTGTCTTCGAGGGCGGAATTCTTCCCGCAACAAACGTCGCGGTTATGCAAAATGGTATCGAGCGAAGTCAGTAAGATGTCGGATGCATCGTGGCTCCGCGCCTTTAGCGAGGGCAAGTTATGAACTTGAATTTCCTGGTCCTGATATAGGATCTGTCCTTGGCAGAATCCGCTGAATGTTAGGCAAAGTGGGACCAAACTAGCGAGAAGTGGCCACGAAAACCGGCGGGAACGGGGCTTGATCAAACCTAACCTCCGGCGCTGGATCTATTTTAAGCCTCTAGGCAGGTCCGATCGTCGGCAGGAACCGCGGCGCCTGGCGGGATTTGGTCGCCTGCTCGAACCCATACGCCACGCGGATCAAAGTTGGTTCGCTCCAGGCGCGCCCAAAGAACGAGATACCCACTGGTAATCCAGAGATAGACCCTGCCGTGACATTGATGTTGGGATAGCCCGCGACCGCCGCGGCGTTCGAACTGCCGCCGGAAAAATGATCTCCGGTGATCAAATCAGTGATCCAAGCAGGGCCGCCCGTAGGAGCTACGATCGCATGTAGTTGATGTTTGTCCATGACTGCATCGATCCCTTCTATGCGCGCTAGCTGATGATTCTTCGCCAGCGCATCGAGATATTCCTTCTCTGTAAGTGGCCCCTTTGTTTGTGACTTCACGAATAGGTCCTGTCCAAAATAGGGCATCTCTTTCGCACGGTTGCGTTCATTGAAGTCGATGATGTCCTTTAGGGTCTTGACGGGCGCACCAGGACCCAACCGCGCCAGGTAGGCGTTCAAATCTGCTTTCAGCTCATACATGAAAACAATCGATTCGCTCTCGTCGAACTTTCCCAAAGTCTCGATGTCAGCGGGATCCACCAGCGTGGCACCTTGCTTCTTCATCACGTCGAGCGCCTGCTCCATGAGGGCATCGACCGCGTCGCTGAATCCGAAGTATTTTCGCGCCACCCCGATCCGCGCCCCCTTCAGACCATCTGGATCGCAGAATTTTGAGTAGTCAGTATAGGACTGGCCCGCACTGGCAGCCGTGGCCGCATCGTCCGGATCGACCCCAGTCAGCGCGCTCAAGAGAATGGCGGCATCGCGCAGAGTCCGGCACATTGGGCCGGCACCGTCTTGACTATGGGAAATCGGGATGATGCCCGAGCGGCTGACCAGACCCACCGTCGGCTTGATGCCGGCGAGCCCATTCGACGATGACGGACACACGATCGAGCCATCCGTCTCCGTTCCGATTCCCACGGCTGCCAGGTTTGCGGAAATCCCAGCGCCCGTACCCGAACTTGATCCGCAGGGATTGCGGTCGAGCGCATATGGATTCTTGGTCAGCCCGCCGCGCCCGCTCCATCCGCTGGTGGAATGACTGGAGCGGATATTCGCCCATTCACTCAAATTCGTCTTGCCGAGGATGACCGCTCCGGCCGCCCTCAGTCTCTGCGCCACGAAGGAATCCTTGGAAGGCTTCGACCCCAGCAGCGCCAGCGATCCCGCCGTCGTCATCATTCGGTCCGCAGTATCGATGTTGTCTTTAATGAGTACCGGAATGCCGTGTAGCGCACCCCGAGGTCCTTTCGCTTTCCGCTCCCGATCGAGCGCGTCGGCGATGGACAGAGCATCTGGATTCATCTCGATGATCGCGTTTAATGCGGGGCCACTTTTGTCGACTCCTTCGATGCGCGCGGAGTATTTCTCGACGAGAGATCGCGCTGTGAACTTGCCGGATTTCATCCCGTCCTGAAGCTCCGAGATCGTGATTTCTTCGAGTTCGAAGGGCTTGATTTCTGGTGCTGGTGATCCCTCCGCCTTGGGGATTACTCTCGCAGCGCTCAGCGCCGGAACGATTGCCGTCGCTGCACCAGCGGTAACAGACTTCTTCAGAAACGCGCGCCGCGAAGAACCGGAATTGGACAAAATCATTCGGCTTCCAGGAAATCAGATTGAACCGCAGGGCGATCATTAAATCACGAATGGGTGCGGGAGTTCACGAAAGCCTGCTGGTTGTGACCGGCCCATCCTGGTGATAATCTAATCGCGTCGAGCGGGAGTAGTTCAGCGGTAGAACGCCAGCTTCCCAAGCTGGATGTCGCCGGTTCGATCCCGGTCTCCCGCTCCATAGTTCTTAACCCAAATCTACCCTGATTCCCGTCGCGTCCCTCGCGGCCCACTACACCAATCGTCAAAGGCACGACACCTTTTACTTCTTCTTCGTGATTCCGCTCCACCCCCACTCCAGGGGTTGTTGTCGCTATTTAGAGCTCATTTCCGTTTTAGTGATTTGGATCACAAACAGCCGTGACGCCTGCCATTTGCTCAACTTAGGGCTTGGACGAAGATGTGCTTGGAGTACAGGGAGATGCGCCCGCCGAGGCGCCTTCACGGCACTCCCAATGAACTGCAGAGGGTGAGGCAGGAGGTTCCGATGGGCACAACTGAGATCCATGAACCCGAGGTAAAGGAAGTCAAACCGGTCAGCCGTCCGGGCGCGCCGACGCTGCCGAAGAAAGCGATCGCGGCAGAGCCATTCGCGCCTAGGGAAATGTTCTCCGACAGTCTGCTGGATTTTGGTCCGGCCCGGAAGCGCAAGGCGTTCGCGACCACAACGTCCTTCATTTTCAATTGCGTGGCGATTGGCCTCATGCTGATCATGCCTCTCGTATTTCCTGAGGCCCTGCCGAAGGCGCAGCTTTTGACGTTCCTGGTTGCCCCGCCACCGCCTCCTCCGCCGCCGCCTCCGGCCGCCGCAGAGGTTCAGCGAATCGTTCATCAGATCGAGACGAATATGCTTTCGTCCGGAGAATTGCGTACGCCGACGAAGATTCCAAGAAAAATCGAAATGATTAAAGAGGACGAGGCTCCGCCACCGATGGCAGCAACCGGTGGAGTGGTCGGTGGCGTCCCGGGCGGAATTCCGGGAGGCCAGTTGGGAGGCGTCATCGGCGGCATCGTCAGCGCCACCTCGAACCTCGCGTCCGTGCCGAAGTTTGTGCCGGTCGTTCCGCAGCGCGTCCGTATTTCGCAGGGAGTTACCCGCGGTCTTCTGATTCATAAAGAAGAGCCCGTCTATCCCACGCTGGCTAGATCTGCACGAGTACAAGGCGACGTTATTCTCAGTGCAGTGATCGATGTCAACGGACAGATCCAGAACCTGCAACTGGTCAGCGGGCACCCGATGCTGGTGCCGGCCGCCATCGCGGCGGTCAAACAATGGCGCTACAAACCGTATCTGCTGAATGGGCAACCGGTAGAAGTCGAGACCACCATCACGGTGATCTTCTCGCTATCGTCTTGACGGGGGAAAGGGCGCCCTCTGGGAGCGCCAGGAGTCTTAACATGGCTGCAGAGTATACCTATCGCGTTTCGGCCTGGTGGACATCGGGCCGCACTGGACTCGCCAAGTGCGAATCCTCTCCGAACACGATCCATTTCTCCGAGGCGGCGGAATTGGGCGGGTTGGAGGGCCGGTGGAGTCCCGAGCAGTTGCTGCTATGTGCCCTGGCAGGCTGTTTTACTACCACTTTTCACGAGGTCGCACGGAACGCGAAGTTCGAATATACGGATCTCGAAGTGGAAATCGAAGGCAGCGTACGCCGAAGCCGAACCGCCGGATGCAACTTCAACGAGATCCTGATTCGTCCGCGGCTGACGGTTCATTCCGAGGATCAGAGCGAGATTGGCCTGAGTCTTTTACGACGGGCGAAAGCCGTCTGCCTGATTTCGCGCGCGATCACTGTGCCGCAGACGCTCGAGCCTACGGTGGAAACTGGCAAGATACCGGTCGAGGGTTGGAGCAGCCAGGATGCGACCGTGAAGCTTGGGGTGTAACGCCGGACTCATAGAGCGCCGGCGAGGGGGTGCGTATGATGTTTTCCTACAGGCTGGTGCGTCTGATCGAATCCCACGCCGATGCGCTCGCGGCGGGGCTCGAAGAAAGAGTCCATGCCAGTTTGCAAGTCAACCACTTCCGCGATATTCCCGCGCATGAACTGAGAGAACGCGTCTACGAAATCTACCGCCACCTCGGCGAATGGCTGCTCGGCAAGAATGAACTCGACATTGAGCAGCGCTATCGCGAGATTGGCGCCCGGCGGGCCAAACAAAGCGTTCCGCTGAGTGAAGTTGTGCAGGCCATCGTGCTCACCAAGGAAAACCTCTGGGATTTCTTGAAGAGTGAAGCAGTGATGGACCGCGCCGTCGAAATCATGGGGGAACTGGAACTGCTGCAGATGCTTGAAATGTTTTTTGACAGAGCAATTTACTATGCCGCTGTGGGGTACGAGGAAGAAGTCGCCCGGGCGTCGCGTGAAGGCGCACTGAGGGCTTCTTAGGGGGCGGACGAGGATGTCGATGTCATGGGAAAAGGAATACAAGAAGCGGCTGAAGACGGCGGACAACGCGCTGGGGTGCGTGAAGTCTGGCATGCGCGTCTACATTCAACCGGGATGCGCTGAGCCTGAAACGCTGGTCGAAGCGCTGATGCGGCGGGGGCCCGATCTCTTCGATGTAGAAATCGTTCACATGATGACCATGGGCTGCGCGCCCTATGTGTCTCCTGAAATGGCTGGCCACTTTCGGCATAACGCCATGTTTATTGGCGCCAATGTGCGCGAGGCCATTAACGACGGCCGAGCCGACTACACCCCCATTTATCTGAGCGAGATCGAAGGCCTGTTCGAAAGCGGCCAGATGCCGATCGACGTCGCTCTGATCGAGGTTTCCCCACCCGATTCTCACGGATACTGCAGCTTCGGCGTAGGCGTCGACACGACTTTGACCGCAGCCAAGGTCGCCAAGCATGTCGTCGCGCAGGTCAACGACAACATGCCTCGCACCTTCGGCGACAGCTTCATTCACGTCAATGACATCAACGATTTCGTCGAATCAACCCGGCCGCTGTGTGCGCTCAAGAGGGCCGTTGTAACGGAACTGCAAGTCGCGATCGCGCGGAATGTGGCAGGCCTGATCGAAGACGGCGCCGTGCTGCAGACGGGTATTGGCGGAATTCCTGACGCGATCCTTCCCATGCTGATGGACCGCAAAGATCTCGGTGTCCACAGCGAAATGATCTCGGACGGCGTGATCCCTCTGATTGAGGCCGGAGTCATCACCGGCGCGCGAAAGAATTTCAAGCCGCGCAAAATCATCCTGGGATTCGCCCTCGGGTCGAAAAGCCTGTTCGAGTTCGTCGACAACAATCCCATTTTCGAATTTCATCCCACCGCGTATTCGAACGATCCGGGCCTGATCGCGCGCAACGACAACATGGTCGCCATCAATTCGGCGCTGCAGGTCGATCTGACAGGACAAGTGTGTTCCGATTCGATTGGAAACCAGTTCTACAGCGGGATTGGCGGGCAAGTGGATTTCCTGCGTGGCGCATCGCGGTCGAAGGGCGGCAAGCCCATCATCGCGATTTCATCGACCGCCAAGAACGGAAACATTTCGCGGATCGTTCCCACGCTCGATCCTGGGGCGGGAGTCGTTACTTCGCGGGGCCTTGTGCGCTACGTGGTCACGGAATACGGGGTGGCGTACCTGCACGGCAAATCGATTCGCGAACGGGCCAAGGCACTGATGGAGATCGCGCATCCCAAATTCCGAGCAGGCTTGTACGAGTATTGCGAGAAAACCAAGTGGTTGCAGCCTCCAGCGGCAAAGACAGCAGTCCCGAGGTGAATCCATGGCAGGTCCGGCACGCGGCAATATCACCATCAACGTCGAGGAGTGCAAAGGATGCGGGCTATGCGTCGAGTCGTGCCCGCCGAAGTGCCTCGAGCTGGCTCCTGAACTGAGCCATTACGGAGTTCATCCGGCGCACTACACCGGCCACGACTGCACCGGATGCGGCATCTGTTTCTACTGCTGCCCCGAGCCCGGCGCGATCGTCGTCTTTCGCCTCGCATCACCACCGAAGATCGCTGCACAAGCACAAGCAGGAGGCGAACATGCGGCAATTGTGTAAAGGAAATGTTGCAGTCATCAAGGGAGCAGTCCTCGCCGGTTGCCGCGCCTATTACGGATATCCCATCACACCGGCCAGCGAAGTCGCTGAGGCAGCGGCCCTCTATCTTCCCGAAGTCGGCGGCACCTTCGTCCAGGCAGAGAGCGAAACCGCGTCGATCAACATGGTTTACGGCGCGGCCGCTGCTGGAGAGCGCGTCATGACCGCTTCCTCTGGTCCCGGCGTTAGCCTCATGCAGGAAGGCATCTCGTATCTCGCCGGAGCGGAGTTGCCCTGCGTCATCGTTGACGTCATGCGCGGAGGACCCGGTCTCGGCAACATCGCTCCCGAGCAGAGCGATTACTTCGCCATGGTTAAGGGCGGAGGCCATGGCAACTATCGCAATCTCGTCGTCGCTCCAGCTTCCGTTCAGGAAATGGCAGATCTTACCATCCTCGCCTTCGAGTTGGCCGACCGCTACCGCAATCCCGCGATCGTGCTGACTGATGGATTTGTCGGTCAGATGATGGAACCCCTCGACCTCGCCTATCGCGAGATCTCTGCTCCCCTGAAGCCTTGGGCAGTGAAGGGGACGGCCGGAACGCGTCGGAATATGGTCAGTTCGATCGTCCTCGAGGCCGACGATCTCGAAGAGCACCAGCGGCGTATGGAAGCCAAATACATCCGCGCGCAGGAAACCGAGGTCCGCTGGGAGGAATACCGCACCGAAAATGCGGAACTGATCGTAGTCGGCTACGGCATCGTGTCGCGGGTGCTGCGATCGGCCGTGGACGAAGCCCGCAAGCAGGGAATCAAAGTCGGACTCTTCCGGCCCATCACTCTGTGGCCATTCCCGAAGAAAGAGATTGCGGCAGCAGCGATGCGGGCCGAGAAGGTTCTGACCGTGGAACTCAGCAACGGGCAGATGGTCGAAGACGTCCGCCTGGCCCTGAACGGCAAACGTCCGGTCGAATTCTACGGACGTGTCGGCGGCAATGTGCCCGGCGTCGAGGAATTGCTGGCGAAGATCGAAGAGCAGGTGCCGACCGCGGTTTAGAAAATGTAGCCCCGGACGCATTTAGCCCAGGACGTAAGTCCTGTGTAGGCTCAAGAAACGAGGAGCGAGTCCCGTTAGGGACGACATGTTCGCAACTCACCGAGGAATCCATCATGGCGGACCACGTAGTCTCTGATGAACCGAAAGCAGTTACCGACAAATACGAGATCGTGCACCAGAAGTCGGAAGTCTTCTATCCGGAATTCGAACGTAAGGGCGACCTCAAGCATCAGACGCACTACTGTCCCGGATGCGGACACGGCGTGGCGCACAAGCTCATCGCCGAAGCGCTCGAGGATCTCGGCTTGCAGGATCAGACGATTCTAGTCAGTCCCGTCGGCTGCTCGGTTTTCGCCTACTACTATTTCGACGTCGGCAACGTGCAGGTCGCCCACGGACGCGCACCGGCTGCCGCCACCGGCCTGAAGCGCGCCTGTCCCGACAAAATCGTCATTGCCTATCAGGGCGACGGAGATCTCGCCGCGATCGGTACAGCCGAAATCGTCCATGCGGCAAATCGCGGAGAAAAGATCTCTGTCTTCTTCGTGAACAATGCAATCTACGGAATGACCGGCGGCCAGATGGCTCCCACCACCCTCGTCGGCCAGCGCAGCACTACTTCGCCTTGGGGACGCCGCCCCGTCAACGAGGGCTTTCCCCTGCACATGGCGGAGATGCTCTCTTCGCTTGAGGCCCCGGTCTACATCGAGCGCGTCGCGCTCTCCGACAACAAAAACATCATGAAGGCTCGGCGAGCCGTCCGCAAAGCGCTCGAATTACAACGCACCGGAGCAGGCTTCACGTTCGTCGAAATTCTTTCCCCGTGCCCAACGATCTGGGGTAAGGATCCAATTGAAGCCCGGAAGTGGGTTGCGGAGAAAATGATCCCCAGCTTTCCGCTTGAAGTCTTCCGCGACCGCAAAGTAGAAATCCCGAATAACAATATCCCGCCGCACAAGACGGTACAGGAATTAGTCGAAGGCGAACGCAATGCTGCGCAATCAACCACGGTTCCCGGCCGCCACCATCACTTCGATCATCTCGGCATCAAGATCGCTGGTTTCGGTGGACAAGGTGTTCTCCTTCTCGGACAGCTTCTGGCGGAGATGGGCATGCGCGAGGGGCTGGAAGTGAGCTGGCTGCCCTCCTATGGTCCGGAGATGCGGTCCGGCAGCGCGCACTGCCATGTTTGCCTGTCCAAAGAACGCATCGGATCGCCCGTACTTTCTCGCCCCGACGTCCTCGTCGCGATGAATGAACCCTCGCTGCGCAAATTTGCATCCCAAGTCGCCCCGGGCGGCACGATCATCTACGGCCGCGAGCGCTTACCCGAAGATCTCGCCATCCCGCAAGCGCAGGTGATCTGCATCCCGGCATCCGAGATCGCCGACAAGCTCGGATCGGCCAAGGTCGCCAACGTGGTAATCATGGGCGCTCTCCTCGAAGAGACGGAATGTCTCTCCTCGGCGACCGCGATGAAGGTGCTGGAATCGAAAGTGAAGAACGCCGCACTTCTCGAACTCGACCGCCAGGCCCTCGAGGCCGGACGCCTCTACATCGACCACACCGTAGCCATCGGCGCCGTAACCCAAGCCGACGGCTTCGCTCAATAAGCTCACTGGCTGTCCCAACCTTGTCGCGCTTTGTGCGACCGGTTGGGAGTTTGATTTCCCCTGTGGACCTCTGTGTCCCCTGTGGTGAGTTGTTCTGTCTTAAATCTTGCGATCACGCTCTATGCTCACCGGCTATTTCCGAAGATGTGATTCAAATCACAAAAACAGGTGACAGCCGTCGTATCCCCCACCACCTCCCAAGCGTGATCCTAACCACGGGTGCGGGAGGTGCGTTATGGCACTCGTTCATGCCAACATCGAAACACCAGAAGTCGCGGTCGCCGATCGCGAAATCTCTCCGAAACTTGTCTCCGCAGTTTCGGTAAAGAACGTTTTGTTCGCCACCGATTTCTCCGCCACGTCCGAAGCGGCCCTGCCTTATGCCACGGCCGTCTGCCGGCATTTTGGCAGCACGCTGCACACGGTTCACGTCATTTCCGACGCCAGCCTTCTGCTGACCACGGGTGGAGTGGATTACGTCAGCATGGGCACCATCTACGAAGACGCCAACACCGAAGCCAAAGAAAAGCTCGACGAGCTCTCCGACAATTTCGCAGGAATTCCACACCGTAACTACGTCCGTCACGGACAAGTGTGGAAGAGCTTGGCCTCAATCATCGAAGAAAATGAGATTGACCTGATCGTGCTCGGCACTCATGGCCGCACCGGCCTGGGGAAACTTCTGCTTGGATCGGTCGCCGAAGATATCCTCCGCCACGCGTCGTGTCCCGTGCTCACGGTTGGCCCCAAAGTTTCCGGCCGCGCGAAATTGCCTTCGCTGCAGAATCGTCGTCGCGATCTCGCCCCGCTGGACTTGGAATTGCGGCAGATCGTATTCGCCACCGATTTTGCCCAAAGTTCGCGTTGGGTTGCCCAGGCAGCCATCGCTCTGGCCGAGGAATTCCGCTCGCGCCTTGCGCTCGTGCATGTCATCGAGGAGTACGGCGAGTTGGGTCGACGCCCGGGTCCGATCGAAGACAGCGTTCAGAAATTGCGGGAGCTTATTCCTCCCACCGCGGCCCTGCAGTATGCGCCTGAAACCGTGCTCGAGTTTGGAGACCCGGCGGAACGCATTCTGAAAGTCGCATCGGAGCGTGAAGCCGACATGATCGTGATTGGCGCGCACTCCTCTTCAAACGTGAGTTCTACGCATCTTCCATGGTCCGCTGCGCACCACGTGATCGCGCATGCGCCTTGTCCGGTGCTGACGACGCACGAGTGAATTCACTTTCTCTGTCCCCGATGGAAGCGGGCCTTGCCCGCTTCGTGTCACCAGGTCTTCGAACAATTGTTGTTTCTGGACTAAGGCCAAAACGGAACCAGTCGTAATAATTTTGTGTCGAGAATCACGGCGCAGGGGTATTGTGAGGACTAAACTCATTAGTTCTTGGCAAACCAAACGATTCGATTCATACATTGCATCCTGAATGAATTTGCAAGCGCTAAACCGATATGCCCTCATACGTTGCCAGACCCACTCCTCCGAATCAGGACAAGCGCTGGAAGTTGGTGGACGCCACGATTCGGCGTCAAGGCCAGCAGGCGCGCGGCCTGATTGAGACGCTGCACACGGTCCAGGAAGCCTTTGGATACCTGGACGAGCAGGCGCTGCGTTATGTTGCCATGTCGTTGCGCGTGCCTCTCAGCCGTGCCTATGGCGTCGCCACCTTTTATCACTTCTTCACACTAAAGCCGGCGGGAGAGCACACCTGCGTCATCTGCATGGGCACCGCGTGTTACATCAAGGGCGCCCCGCAGTTGCTCGATGCCGTTCAGCGCGATCTTGGCATCCGCCCCGGTGAAACAACACCCGACAAGAAAGTGTCGCTACTCACGGCGCGCTGCCTGGGATCCTGTGGCTTAGCTCCCGCCGTGGTTTACGATCAGGAGGTCGCCGGCAAAGTCGCCACTGCGGCCATTCGCGAGCACTTGAAGAAATGGACGCACGCATGACTCCCGAGGAACTCGACCAGATCGCCGAAACCGAACGCGCCGCGCAGAGCCAATTCACGCAGGGTGTCAAGGTTTGCGTCGCCGCCGGATGTCTCTCCTGTCAGAGCCAGGCGGTCAAAGATTCACTCGATCAGGAAGTCGCGCGGCGCGGCACCAAGGATCATTGCAAAGTGAAGGGCGTCGGCTGCATGGGATTATGCTCTGAAGGCCCGTTGGTTTCGACCAGCGGCGGAGTTCTGTACAAGAAAGTCGAAGCCGCCGATGGTCCAGCCATTCTCGACAGCCTCGAAAGCGGTCCAGTCTCGCGGCTCATTTGTCCTACCGACGTTCCGTTCTTCCAGCGCCAGAAGAAGATTGTCCTCGAAAATTCCGGCAACATCGATCCCGATCGCATTGAAGACTATATTTCGGTCAACGGCTACACCGCGCTGATCAAGGTCCTCACGGAAATATCGCCGCGCGAGGTCATCGATGAAGTCACCAAGAGCGGCCTGCGCGGCCGCGGCGGCGCCGGCTATCCGACCGGCCTGAAGTGGAGCACGGTCTCAAAATCCGTTGGCACCCAAAAATATGTCATCTGCAATGCTGACGAAGGCGATCCGGGCGCATTCATGGATCGCAGCGTCCTTGAGTCCGATCCTCATCGTGTCCTCGAAGGAATGCTGATCGCCGGATACGCCGTCGGCGCCACCGAAGCCTACATTTACGTACGCGCGGAATATCCTCTGGCGATCAAGCGCTTGCGCAACGCCATTCGCCAGGCCGAGCGCGTTGGCCTGCTGGGTTCCAATATCTGCGGCACACGTTTCAGTTTCCGCATCGATCTGCGCCTCGGCGCGGGAGCTTTCGTCTGCGGCGAAGAAACCGCTCTCATCGCCTCGGTGGAAGGGAAGCGCGGTACGCCACGTCCCCGTCCGCCTTATCCCGCGATGGAAGGCCTGTTTGGCCAGCCGACGCTGATCAATAACGTCGAAACCTTTGCCAACATCGCGCCGATCATTCGCAATGGCGGTGATTGGTACGCCGGCATCGGCACCGAAAAGAGCAAGGGAACCAAAGTCTTCGCCCTCGCCGGACGCGTCGAAAATACCGGCCTCGTGGAAGTTCCGATGGGAATCTCGCTGCGCGAGATGGTCTTTGAAATCGGCGGAGGCATCCCCGAAGGGCGCAAATTCAAGGCCGTCCAGACCGGTGGCCCGTCCGGCGGCTGTCTGCCCTCCGAATGCCTCGATATGCCCGTGGACTACGAATCGCTCGCCCGCGCCGGGTCGATCATGGGGTCGGGCGGCATGATCGTAATGGACGAAAGTTCCTGCATGGTCGACGTCGCCAAGTTCTTCATGGACTTCTGCATGACCGAGTCCTGCGGCAAATGCATCCCGTGCCGCGTCGGTACGTATCAAATGCACCGCATCCTCACCGCCATCGGCAACATGACCGCCACGCCGCAGGACCTGACGATGCTTGAAGAACTCTGCGACCTGCTGAAACACACAAGCCTATGTGGACTTGGTCAGTCGGCGCCCAATCCCGTTGTGAGTACGTTGCGTTCCTTCGCCGACGAATACCGGGCGCATATTGAAGAACACAAATGTCCCGCCGGAGTCTGTAACGCGCAGCCTGTAGGAGAAACCGCATGAGCCCTGCCCCGGTCAAAACTCTCCGGATCGATGGCCGCGACCTCAGCGGGCGCCACGACGAAACCATACTCGACGTCGCTCGCCAGAACGGCATCTTCATCCCGCGGCTCTGCGAAATGGACGGCCTGTCTGACGTCGGCGCCTGCCGCCTCTGCCTCGTCGAAATCAAGGGCCAGAACAAGCTGCTGCCGGCCTGTGTCACTGCGGTCGAAGAAGGAATGGAAGTCACCACCGACTCCGACCGCCTTCAGAAATATCGCAAGATGATTCTGGAACTCCTCTTCACCGAGCGCAATCACGTCTGCTCTGTCTGTGTCTCCAACGGTCACTGCGAGATGCAGATGCTCGGCCAGCGCCTCGGCATCACACACGTTCACTTTCCGTACCGCTATCCCAAAGAAGAAGTTGATGCCTCCCACGATCGTTTTGTGATCGATCACAACCGCTGCATTCTCTGCACGCGCTGCGTTCGCGTCTGTGACGAAATCGAGGGTGCGCACACCTGGGACATCATGGGCCGCGGCATCGACGCCAAGGTCATCACCGACCTCAATGAACCATGGGGATTGTCGGAAACCTGTACCAGTTGCGGCAAATGCGTCCATGTGTGCCCAACCGGCGCGCTGTTTGAAAAGGGACGATCCGTGGCGGAAATGCTCAAACGCCGTCAATTCTTGCCCTACCTGACCATGATGCGCGAGGAGAACGAATGAGAATGCAAGGCCAGCTCGAAGAAGGCCGCGGGCATGAAAGTGATCGTTGAGTGGAAGAGCAGCGCTTTAGCGCTGCGTCGAGCGAGCGAAAGGATGCGGGCTTTAGCCCCTGCGTGATCCATGAGTAAGAAGCGAATTGCTACCGTCTGGCTCGATGGTTGCTCGGGCTGCCACATGTCGTTCCTCGACATGGACGAACGCTTGCTGGCCATCGCCGGCGCGGCCGACCTGGTCTACAGCCCGCTGGTCGACGCCAAGGAATTTCCCGAGAACGTGGACGTCACTTTGGTCGAGGGTGCCGTCAGCAGCGAAGAAGACTTGCACAAGATCAAGCTGGTCCGCGAGCGCACGAAAATTCTGGTCTCCTTGGGCGATTGCGCGGTCACGGCGAACGTACCCGGCATGCGTAATCCCTTCGGCACGAAGGCAGTCTACGATCGTGCGTATCGCGAAAACGTCACCTTCGATCCCGGTATTCCCGACCAGGTCGTGCCGGCGCTTTTACCAAACTCGCGGCCCGTTCACGAATTCGTGAATGTCGACGTATTTGTCCCCGGATGTCCGCCGTCCGCCGACACCATTTATTACACCGTGACGGAATTGCTGGAAGGCCGCGTCCCGGACCTGACTTTGAAAACGCGCTTTGGAGCGTAAGTTAGCTGCGAGTATTGAGCTGTGAGCTTTGAGCATTGACCGCGAACGATCGCACTCGATGTGCGATGGAGCGGATTGTTGAAGAGCCGAAGGGTTTAGCTCGAAGCTCAAGACTCACAGCTCATCGCTAAGAGGGAGATATCGTGAAGGGCAATACCATCGTCATCGATCCGGTGACGCGCATCGAAGGCCACTCCAAGATCACGCTTCACCTCAACGACGAGGGCCGCGTCGAGGACGCCCGCTTTCACGTCACCCAGTTCCGCGGCTTCGAAAAACTTGCGGAAGGCCGCCCCTTCTACGAGATGCCGTCATTGATGGCGCGCATCTGCGGTATCTGCCCGGTAAGCCATCTGATCGCCTCCGCCAAAGCCTGCGACTCGCTGCTCGCGGTGAAAATCCCGCCGACGGCCGACAAGCTGCGCCGGATCTTCGGACTCGCCCAGGTCACGCAATCCCACGCACTGAGCCTCTTCCATCTTTCCTCTCCGGACCTGCTCCTCGGCATGGATGCCGATCCGGCCAAGAGCAATATCTTCGGCGTCGCAGAGAAGAACCCGGCCTTGGCGCTTGACGGCATCCGCCTGCGCCAGTTTGGACAGAAAATCATCGAGCAGCTGGGCGGAAAGCGCATTCATCCCGCGTGGATCGTTCCCGGAGGCGTCAGCGAGCCTCTCACCGAGGCGAACCGCGACGCCATTCTCTGGGCTATCCCCGACGCGCTCGCCATCGCCGAGCGCACGCTCGAATGGTTCAAGAGCACCATGGAGGGCTTCCGGGAGGAGATCTCCACATTCGGCAACTTTCCCACGATGTTCATGGGCATCGTGAAAAAGGACAATGGCCTCACTTTCTACGACGGCAAGCTCCGCATCGTCGATGCCTCCGGCCACGTGGTCGCCGACGATCTCGATCCCACGCAGTATTTCGATTACATCGGCGAAAAAGTCGAGCCTTGGAGCTATCTCAAATCCAGCTACTACAAGCCCAAAGGATTTCCCGACGGCATCTATCGTGTCGGTCCCCTTGCGCGGCTGAATGTTGCCGACCGCTGCGGCACTCCTCGGGCCGACCAGGAGCTCGCCGAATTCCATGAACTGCAGCGCACCGCTGTCCTGAGCTCGTTCCACTATCATCACGCGCGCCTGATCGAGATCCTCTATTGCATCGAGCGCCTCGAACAGCTGCTCAATGATCCGGAGATTCTCTCGAAGCACGTGCGCGCCGTCGCCCGGCCCAACGCGCTCGAAGGTGTCGGCGCTGCGGAGGCGCCACGCGGCACGCTCTTCCATCATTACAAGATTGATGAACAGGGCTTGATCCGCTGGGTCAACCTCATCATCGCCACAGGCCAGAACAATCTGGCAATGAACCGCAGCGTCCTGCAGGTCGCCAAGCACTTCGTGCAAGGCAAGCGGTTGAATCCGGGGATGCTCAACCGCGTTGAGGCCGTCATTCGCTGCTACGATCCCTGCCTGAGCTGCTCGACCCACGCCTCCGGCCAGATGGATCTGCAAATACAACTCGTCAGTCCATCAGGAGAAATTCTCGACGAGGTGGTGCGCTCCTGATCGGCGCACGATCGGTACTCATAAGAGATACACTCCAGATCATGGCCCGGGTGCTCGTCGTTGCATATGGAAATCCCTTGCGCTGCGACGATGGCGCAGCTCGGCGGGCAGCCGAAATGCTGGAGGGAAAGTTCCTCCCCGGCGAAGTCGAAATTGTTTCGCTGCACCAACTAGGCCCGGAGTTGGCCGAGTCCGCCAGCCAAGCTCAATGTGTGATCTTTATCGATGCAGCCGCCGGTGACGGTCAGCCCGGCCAAGTTCAAGTCACTCGGATGTCCGATGGCAGCGGAGAACCGGCCGGCCCGCGTCCTTTCTGCCATGCTCTCGCTCCAGCGTCCATCGTCGGTCTAGCAATTCGCCTCTATGGCGCGCACTTGCAAGCATTCTCCGTCACGATCAAGGGGCAGAACTTCGATCACGGAGAATCACTCTCGCCCGCGGTTGAAGCCGCACTGCCGACTCTCATCGAGCGCATAGACGAGTTGATCCAAGAGTGCCTTTCGAAGGCCAGAGATTCGTAAGCCACAAAGAACACAAATGGTTTTCCTTCGTGAACCTTAGTGTCCTTCGTGGTTAAAGGTTTTCCGCCGCATAACGCCGAAGCCGTAGAATCAACTCGCACCGTCGACGATGTCCACGATGTCAAAACCCGCAGCTCAGCGCCTTCGCATCACGTTGCGCGGAGCCGTGCAGGGTGTCGGCTTCCGTCCCTTCGTCTACCGGCTCGCCACCGAGATGTCGCTCACCGGCTGGGTGCTGAATTCTTCCTCTGGACTCACCGTCGAAGTCGAAGGTCCCCCCGAAGCATTGCGTCGCTTCGAAGAACGGATCGAGAGCGAACGCCCCAAAGCTTCGGTCGTCAATGTCCACGAATCCGTCTGGCTGGCCGCTGAAGGCGCGACTCGTTTCGAAATTCATGCCAGCGATGCGGATACAGGAAAATCCGTAAACGTGCTTCCCGATCTAGCCACCTGCCCCGACTGCCGAGCGGAACTGTCCGATCCTACGAATCGTCGCTTTCAATATCCCTTCACCAACTGCACGAACTGCGGCCCGCGCTACACAATTGTTGTCGACATACCCTACGACCGGCCTAACACCACCATGCGGGATTTCGTTCTTTGCCCCGCCTGCCGCGAGGAGTACGAGAATCCCGCGAATCGCCGCTTCCATGCGCAGCCCAATGCGTGTCCGGTCTGCGGACCCAAACTCGACGGAACGATCAGTGATGTAGCCGCGGCGCTTCTGGCCGGAAAGATCGTCGCGCTGAAGGGCATTGGCGGATTTCAGCTACTCGTCGACGCCCGCCAGCCCGCGGCAGTCGCGCGACTCCGCCACCGTAAGCATCGCGAAGAAAAGCCATTCGCGCTGATGATGCCGACGCTCGAGATGGCGAATGAATACTGCCACATTGCTCCTGCAGAGCTCGAACTTCTCGAGTCCCAGGCCGCTCCCATCGTCCTGCTGCGCCCGAAGTCCGGAACCGATATTGCCTGGAATGTTGCGCACTGCTCGCCCTACTTGGGCGTGATGCTGCCCTACTCGCCGCTCCACCATTTGCTGATGCAGCAGTGCGACTTTCCCCTGATCGCCACCAGCGGCAACCGCAGCGATGAGCCCATCGCCATTGCCAATGACGAAGCTGCGACGCGTCTGAAAGACATCGCCGATCATTTCCTGATGCACAACCGTCCCATCGTGCGTGCCTGCGACGACTCTGTCGTACGTCTCACCCGCGGACGCGCCGGCATTCTCCGCCGCGCCCGTGGCTACGCTCCGTTGGGAATTCGTGTGCCGCATAGCCTCCCTCCAGTTCTCGCCGTTGGTGGGCATCTCAAAAACACCGTCGCAATCGCCGTCGGCCAGGACGTTTTCCTCAGCCAGCACATTGGCGATCTTGAAACCGTGGAAGCACGCCATGCTTTCGAGCGCGCCATCGACGATCTCTGTCGCCTTTACAGCTTCAAGCCGGAAGCGGTCATCTGCGATCTCCATCCCGACTACGCGTCGACTCAATGGGCCGACAGATCCGGACTGCCCGTCATCCGAGTGCAGCACCATCAGGCGCATGTTGCTTCGTGCGCAGCAGAGAATGGCGTCGAAGGCCCTTACCTCGGCGTCTCTTGGGACGGCACTGGATATGGCCTCGATGGCTCCATCTGGGGTGGAGAATTCTTCCGTGTCGAAGGCGGTCAGTTCGAACGGATTGCCCACCTGCGTCCATTCAACCTTCCCGGCGGAGACGCTGCCGTGCGCGAAGGATGGCGCTCGGCCGCAAGCCTGCTCTTCGAAGTTTTTGGTCCCGAGTCCACGGCCACTTTGCCCCACCCTCCTGCGACAGGGAAACCCCGATTGGACGACGCAAAAATCCGCTATATGCTCGAGCGCAAGATCAATGTAGTTCCCACGACGAGCGTTGGGCGCCTGTTTGACGCGGTCGCTTGCATCGCCGGAGTCGCACGGGAGAATCGTTTCGAAGGGCAGGCCGCCATGCTCCTGGAAAATGAAATTGCTGGCTTGCGCATGGAAGAGGCGTATCCTTTACCCGATGGGGACTGGGGACCGCTGATTTCCTCGGTTCTAACGGATCAACGTGCTGGAGTTCTGGTTCCCGTGATCGCGGCCCGTTTCCACAACGCGCTGGTGAACTGGATTGTAGAGGTCGCAACCGGCGCAGGGTTGAAGCAGATCGTGCTTAGTGGCGGAGTCTTTCAGAATCGTTACCTGACGGAGCGCGCCGCGGCAGTTTTGGAATCGCGTGGATATCAAGTGCACACGCACCAGCGAGTTCCACCCAACGACGGTGGAATCGCGTTAGGCCAGGCGGTGATGGCCGGCTAGTGGCAGCGGTTTGAAAGGGCGCGGCTTCAGCCGTGCCGTATATTTTGGATCGATCGCGGGCTTTAGCCCCTGAGGTTTCTCTTATGTGTCTTGCCGTCCCGGGAAAACTGGTTGAGATCATGGACGGAGGCGATATCGCCTTCCGCGTCGGCAAGGTCGACTTCGGCGGCATCCGCAAGGATATCAACCTTGCCTATACTCCCGAAGCCGAAGTCGGCAAATACGTTCTGGTCCACGTCGGATTCGCCATCAGCGTCATCGACGAGGACGAAGCCAAGCGCGTCTTCCAGTACCTTGAGGAGATGGGCGGATTGAAAGAGGAACTCGGTGAAATTCCTCAGTGAATATCGCGATCAGAAAGCTGCCGAACAACTAGCGGGAGCGATTCGCCAGAAAGTCACGCGCCCGTGGACAATCATGGAAGTCTGCGGCGGCCAGACCCACACCATCGTCAAAAGCGGTCTCGAAGACCTGCTGCCCAAGGAGATCAGTCTCGTTCACGGCCCCGGCTGTCCCGTCTGCGTCACCCCGATTGAATTAATCGACAAAGCCGTCGCCATCGCCAAGCGTCCCGACGTGATCTTCTGTTCGTTCGGGGACATGCTGCGCGTACCGGGATCAACTAAGAGTCTGTTCGACGTGAAGGCCGAAGGCGCTGAGGTCCGCATCGTCTACTCGCCGCTCGATGCGCTGAAACTGGCGAAAGCAAATCCTGACAAACAGGTCGTCTTCTTCGCCGTTGGCTTCGAAACGACTGCGCCCGCTAACGCCATGGCCGCTTGGCAGGCCGATCACGACGGCATCGAGAATTTCTCGCTCCTCGTTTCCCACGTGCTCGTTCCGCCTGCGATGGAAGCTTTACTTTCCTCCGAAAGCTGCGTCGTCCAGGGATTTCTCGCCGCCGGACACGTTTGCACCATCATGGGATTCGAGGAATATTTTCCCATCGCTGCGAAGTACGAGGTTCCGATCGTGGTCACCGGATTCGAGCCGCTCGATATTCTCGACGGCATCCTGATGACTGTCGCGCAACTCGAAGAAGGAAGGCACGAGGTTGAGAACCAATACAGTCGCGCCGTGAAGCGGGAAGGGAATCGCCCAGCGCAGAAGACAATTGCAGAAGTCTTCGAGATCACCCCGCGCGAATGGCGCGGCCTTGGTGAAATCCCCGCCAGCGGCTTCCAGCTTCGCGGACGCTTTCAGAAATATGACGCCAACCGCCGTTTTCCGTTCACCGGAGAACCGGCACACGAATCGCCCGAGTGCATCAGCGGTCTGATTCTGCAAGGCATCAAGAAGCCTCACGAGTGCCCCGCATTCGCCGTGAAGTGTACGCCCGAGAATCCGCTCGGCGCTCCCATGGTATCGTCGGAAGGCGCGTGCGCGGCCTATTATCACTATGGCAGACGCCAAAATCAGCTCGTTCAGCCTGAACTGTCCGGTTCCGCGAGTCGCTGACGATCGCATCGTCCTGGCGCACGGCGGCGGCGGACGCCTCACTCATCAGCTTATCGAAAAGATTTTTATGCCCGCCTTCTCGAACGACATGCTCGAGCAGCGGCATGACGGCGCCGTTCTGCCGATCAACGGCTCGCGACTCGCATTCACCACCGATTCTTTCGTGGTCCGTCCTCTGATTTTTCCCGGCGGCACGATCGGCGATCTTGCCGTCTTCGGCACCGTCAATGATCTCGCGATGTGCGGCGCCCGTCCGCTTTACCTGAGCGCGGGATTCATTCTCGAAGAAGGTCTTGAGATGGACACGCTGCGAACGGTGGTCACTTCAATGCAGGAAGCGGCTGCCAAGGCCAGCGTCAAGCTGGTCACGGGCGATACAAAAGTCGTCGACAAGGGCAAGGGTGACGGAGTCTTCATCAACACCTCCGGCATTGGATTGATCGAGGCGAATGTGAAAGGGACGATCGGGCCAGCGTCGGTTCAAGCCGGCGACGCCGTTATCGTCAGCGGAGATCTCGGCCGCCACGGCATCGCAATTCTCTCCGTCCGCGAGGGCCTTGAATTCGAGTCGCCGATTCTCAGTGATACCGATTGCGTCTGGCCCGCGGTCGAAGCGCTGCTGAATGCCGGAATCGAAGTCCACTGCCTGCGCGACCTCACGCGCGGTGGCCTCGCGACAACATTGAACGAAATCGCCGCCGATCGAAATATCTGCATCAAGCTGGAAGAGTCTTTGATCCCGGTAGAAGAAACCGTCCAGAGCGCCTGTGAAATTCTCGGGCTCGATCCGCTCTATGTCGCGAATGAAGGCCGCTTTGCGGTATTCGTTCCTCAAGCGCAGGCTGACAAAGCGCTCGACATCATGAAGAAAGTTCCGGTCTCGAATGGCTCAGTCCGCGTCGGCACCGTTGAAGACAGTCCCGGCCGCACGGTAGTCCTCCAAAGCCGCATCGGCGGCAATCGCGTCGTGGATATGCTGAGCGGCGAACAACTGCCGAGAATCTGCTGATGAAAACGCTGCTATTGATGATTTCAACTTGGTGTTCATGCCGTCAGTTCTCGGGGCGGAAGCCTTGATGTTACGAGCCACCTCACACGGAGACAGCCCTTGTGCTTATCGAGGGGAACTATCGTCGGGGCATAAGCGCATGCACAATGAAGGCGGGTACTCTAGGACTTGGTTTCCAGAACTGAGCCCATAGCATTTGGGGCGTTCGTCATGTCTTCCACGGATTGATCACCCGCAATCCGCATCCTTCGAAATCATCCGTATTGCGAGTGGCGAGCGTTGCTCCGTTCGCCCGCACAATGGATGCAATCTGGGCGTCTTGACTGCTGATGGGACGACCACGAGTTCGCCGAGTTGCGGCAATGAGTGCGAACAGGCGCGCTGCCGCCTCGTCAAACGGCAAGATACCGTGTGGAAAGTCCTCGCTAAACATGGCTTCGGCCTGCTGAGACAACTGATCGCGCCGCTTACCTCTTGGAAGCAACTCCAATCCATATAAGACTTCGGCGATTGTGATAGATGTCGTGAAAATCTCGTCGGCCGATTGAGACGACATCCACGCGACCACCGCCGGCGAAGGTGACGGTTTCATCAGTTCCGAAACGACGTTCGTATCGAGGACGATCAATGCGCTCTACTCGATGCCGGGATCACGGATCGGTCCCCGTGGATAAGACTCGAGTTCAACTCCTCCCAAGGGTGCAAAACGACGCCGAATTGACGCCACCAGATCGGCACCAGTTTTCGGCTTTTGCGGGGTTTGCTGCAGCGCGCTCTTCAGAATCTCCCGCGCCTCCTGCTCCATCGACCTACCGTTGGTCGCCGCCCGCACCTTAAGCTTCCGCTTGGTTGTCTCTTCCAGATTGCGAATAGTGATGCTTGCCATGCAATCAATGATATCACTGCAATCATTGATTGCATAACCATTTCTATCCCGCGCATCCGACACCTCCGCCCTGCACCGCAAAACATAAGCCGCACCCAGACAATCACCCACCCACTCCTGTGCCCGCCTGCGACTCATTCATTCGTAATTGGCTACCCTCCCCGTGACCCAAATCACCCCTGCCAGTGAGAATTATCACTGCCCCCTCCCCCGGGAAGCCGACAATGAAGAGCGGAATTATGAAGCTGTCCCCTACGGAGGTAGGAAACCTATGAAGTCCGTGATGACACCGCCGGGAGTCAAGGCTCCCGCGGACTACATTGAATCCACGATGATCAGTGTGAAAGCGAAGAACCCCGCCGAGCCCGAGTTCCATCAGGCGGTAGCAGAAGTCTTCGACTCTCTCCGGTTAGTCCTCGCCAAGCATCCCGAGTATCAGTCCGCGCGCTTGCTCGAAAGGATTGTCGAGCCCGAGCGCGTCCTCATGTTCCGTGTGCCGTGGTTTGACGATCTCGGCAACATTCAGGTCAACCGCGGCTTCCGCATCGAGATGAATAGCGCCATCGGCCCCTACAAGGGCGGACTCCGCTTCCATCCCAGCGTGAATCTCGGCATCCTGAAGTTCCTGGCATTCGAACAGGTCTTCAAGAATTCGCTCACCACGCTCCCCATGGGCGGCGGCAAGGGCGGATCCGATTTCGATCCCAAGGGTAAGAGCGACAACGAAGTCATGCGTTTCTGCCAGAGCTTCATGACCGAACTCCAACGCCACATCGGCCCCGACACCGACGTCCCGGCCGGCGACATCGGCGTAGGCGGACGCGAAATCGGCTTCCTGTTTGGCCAATACAAGCGTCTACGCAACGAATTCACTGGCGTCCTGACCGGCAAAGGCCTGGGCTGGGGCGGATCGCTTATTCGTCCGGAAGCCACTGGCTACGGCTGCGTCTATTTCGCCAGCGAAATGTTGAAGTCGAAGAAGGACTCGTTGGAAGGCAAGCTCTGCCTGGTTTCGGGCAGCGGCAATGTCTCGCAGTACACAGTTGAAAAGCTGCTCGATCTCGGCGCCAAGCCCGTCACGGTCTCCGACTCGAACGGCGTCATCTATGATCCCGATGGCATCAACCGCGAGAAGCTGGCGTATATCATTGAGCTGAAGAACGTGAAGCGCGGACGCATTCGTGACTATGCCGATCACTACAAAAAAGCGATCTTCATGCCCACGGACATCAAGTTGGAACACAATCCGCTCTGGAATATCAAAGCCGATTGCGCTTTCCCGAGCGCCACGCAGAACGAAATTACCGCGAAGGATGCGGCGAACCTGCTCAAGAACGGAATCAAGCTGGTGGCCGAAGGCGCGAACATGCCGTCCACGCTCGAAGCAACCAAACTGTTCCTCGACGCCAAGATCCTGTACGGACCAGCCAAGGCTGCCAATGCTGGCGGCGTGGCAACGTCGGGCCTGGAAATGGCACAGAACAGCGCACGTCTGAGCTGGACCCGCGCCGAAGTGGACGATCGTCTACACAAGATCATGATCGCCATCCACCAGAACTGCTTCGAAACGGCCGAAAAATACGGCACGCCCGGCAATCTGGT
The DNA here is from genome assembly GCA_963787685.1 of uncultured Acidobacteriota bacterium. Lineage (GTDB taxonomy): Bacteria > Acidobacteriota > Terriglobia > Terriglobales > Acidobacteriaceae > Sulfotelmatobacter. The sequence continues at coordinate 495,270 of CAWBED010000003.1, read as the reverse complement.
CAACGGCGCCAACATCGGCGGCTTCTTGAAAGTGGCCAACGCCATGCTGGACCAGGGCCTCGTGTAATTGATGTTGCTCATGTGGGGACAGCCGCCATCGGCTGCCCAGCCGGACGAAGTCCGGCAGCCGCATACAGCACCGACGAACCGGAACCAGTAGCGATGAATCGGGTGCCCCATCCTAGCTGCGTTCTTTGCGGCTAGGGTGGGGATTTCTACCTTGGCAGTCTAGGACTTCCCCCATCATGTTCTTGAACCGAACAGAACGGTTTTTGTCTAGTATTTATCGTTGCCGAACCATCGAATTCTCGGCAATCGCAATCGTTGTCATTGCAGGTATGCTCTCAAGTGCTTCGGTTGTTGCGCAAGAGAAACCACCAGCCTCCCTGAAGATTGAGAAAGCTTACCCGAGTGCCGATGGGAAGATTTCGGCTGACGAACAGGGAAGTGTTCCACCGTCATCGGCCTGTCTGGAAGCACCCTCGAAAGAAGATCGTGCGTATCGTTTTAACGCCGGATCATTCTCTGCCCAGATTGTGCAGGTCACGAGCAGTATGCAAGGTAACTACAGCGTGATCCGCTTGAACCTGCTCTTTAAGAATTTGACGAAGCACTCCTTGACTCTCGATTACCGCGGTCGAACAAGTATTCTCGCGGACGATCTCGGCAATACCTATTTTGGTGCAAAGGCAGGAAATGGTCCCGACACGAGCGCGACCGGGATAGGTACGGACATCGATTCAAATGTGGATCCACAGTTCACTCTTCAACCCAACCAGTGTGATAGCGCGACGTTCCAAGTCTGGGGATCACGAGCGGAAAAGCAACGTTTGCCAGCATTCTTCCATTACGATGTCACCATCGACGAGGTCGACATCGAGAATCCCGGAAAGATTCCCAGGCAACACGCACTCTACTTCGGTGACTTCACGACGAAGTCGCGAAATCCCGCGCAACGCAATCCGCACGGGGAAGATCGAAAAGCTGACAATAGAGAGTAATTCGCCGCAAAGGAATACCGTGGAAGAGCGGCCCTTCGAGGGCCGCGTCAAGCGCAACGTCAACTCAACCGGGCTTTAGCCCCTGTGTTTGATCTCGCATGTTTACGTTGCGGCACGTTCGCCCGCTCCCGCTCCAACGTCATACCCCTCCGCCATCGCCTTCCGAAACTTCTCCCGCTCCTCCGGGCTCATGTGCCGGCATCGCTCCGCGGAACCCGCGTCCGCCGTGCCGTCCGGGCCCGCCATGATGCAGCCCTCCAAACAAAATCCGGCAGAGCAACAGCAATCCCAGCGCTTGCCAGAAGCCCAGCATTCGCCATCCGAACAGCGGTGGAAGCAGCCAGTTCCACAGGTGCATGACCACTTCACCGCCCACGAAAATAAACAGCGGAATCCCGATAATTGCCAGCGGCACGATCCACCATTTCTTTCTCATATTCATCCTCATTTCTTTTCGAATTCGTCGTACGCCCGCTGCAATCGCTCACGCAGCTGCAGCACCGCATACCGTTTCCGCGAGAGCAGCGTATTCACACTCACGCCGCTCTTCTCCGCAATTTCCTTGAAACTTCGCCCTTCGATCTCGTGCGCCAGGAATACCTCTCTCTGCTCCTGAGGCAATTCGGCGAGCGCCATTTTCATATCTTCGAGCAGAACGTTACGCGCGAATAATGCTTCCGGTCCGTCATCCGGCGAAGGCAGTAAATCTTCGAACCGCAGCATCTCATCGTCGTCATCCGCCACCGCGAGATCACTGAAATTCTCCGGCTCCTTTTTGCGAAACAGATCCGTGATCCGGTTCCGCGCCACGCGAAACAGCCATCCGGTGATGTGCTCGATCGGCATCAGCAACCGGTTCGCTTCCACTAGTCGATAAAACACGTCCTGCAGCACGTCCTCCGCGTCGAGCGGATCGGGCACACGCCGGCGAATGAAGTTGCTCAGCCGGGACCGCTCCCGCTTCACCACCTCCGAGATGCGCCGATCTTCGTCGCGTACGATCTGTTCGAGTGCCATCCGCTCCAAACTCGGTTTGAGGCTAGTCGCGCCGCTCATCTCCCTCTGTAGACGAACCAGCGCCGCCGATATTGTATGTTCGCTAAGAAATGGCTTGGGTAGTGGTTCAACCACCTCAGCTCTGTGGCGTCATCCTGACCGTAGCCGCTCTTCAGGCGGAGGGAAGGATCTCGCGGGTGACGGATGCGCGTCGTCGGTTGTCCCATCTTCAGCGACTTTCTTGCGGTCAGGATTCCCGAAATGGAACTGGAATGTGTCGCCCTTCGTTTTTTTCATTGACTTCGTTCATCCGAAGATCGAGTCTGAAACTTGTTCCTCGCTCCTTGATAATAAAAAGTCGGACCTAACTCCTTACGGCTCAAGATTTTGCCTGTAAGTGATTGTGCCCCATAGATTACTTCGCGTTTTTCCGCTAAGTCTCTGATTCCAGTAGACCGGGAGGGGAGGGGGTATCCCAGCGATTACCAAAAAGTAAACACCCTCCCAAAGCGGGAATTCGCTTTCGCCGCGTTCTTTTCCCAAACTCCCTGCTGTGACGTTTCCGATCACATCTCCATCCGCACCATCGCGAGTATCATGAGCCGTTCACGATCGTTCCCATGATCGTCCCTCCTATCGCCGAGCCCATTCTCGATGCCGAAGAGCGCTTCGAAGGCTTCGAGAACCTGATGCCGTTCCGAGTGCAGAACATCCTCCTGGTCTCGAGCCTCTACGACTCGTTCATCCTCCGCGAAGATGGACGTCTCAACGAACTCCTCATCGACGAATCCCTCGAACTGAACCTGCGCCAGATTCCTGGGATCACGCACGTTTCCAGCTGCGATGAAGCGCTCGACCTCGCTCGCTCGAATCCGCAATTCAATCTGATCGTCACCAATCTTGCTGTCGGTGACACCAATGCTGCCGATCTCGCCCGTAAGGTCCGCGAAGCCGGACTCGACATTCCTGTCGTCGTCCTCGGATACGACTATCGCGAGATCAAGAACTTCGTCGCCCGCAATCCCACCACCGACATTGACCGCGTCTTCCTTTGGCAGGGAACTGCGCGCATCCTGATCGCGATCGTGAAGTATGTCGAAGACAAGCGCAACGTTCTGCACGACACGCGCGCGATGGGTGTTCCCGTCTTGCTCGTCGTCGAAGACAACATCCGTTACTACTCGTCGTTCCTTCCGGTCATTTACACCGAACTGATCAAGCAGTCCCGCCGTGTTATTCAGGAAGGCATCAACGTCGCGCATAAGTTGGTTCGCATGCAGGCGCGTCCGAAGATTCTGCTCGCCTCAAACTTCGAAGATGCCGCTGAGCTCGTGCAGCAGTATCGCGAGTACATCTTTGGACTGGTCTCTGATGTGGAATTTCCCTGGGACGGAAAGCTTAGCCCCGAAGCTGGATTCGAGCTCGCACGCATGGTTCGCGCTCTCACGCCTGACGTTCCTGTTGTTCTCCAAACAAGCCGCACGGAGTTTCGTCCCCGCGCTCACGCCGAAGGCTATGCGTTTCTGCGCAAGCGCTCTCCCACCTTACTGAAGGATTTGCGCCGCATTCTTACGGATTCCTTCGGCTTTGGAGATTTTGTCTTTCGGATGCCCGATCAGCGGGAAGTCGGTCGCGCCAAGGACCTCACCGAACTCGAAGAGCAGTTGCAGTCGATTCCCGCCGAAAGCCTGATGTATCACGCGCAGCGCAACCACTTTTCGCACTGGCTGATGGCGCGCACCGAATTCGCATTGGCCGCGAAGCTGAGGCCGCGCAAAGTATCGGACTTCAATGGCGCGGAACACTTGCGCCGCGATCTGATTGACTCGATCAACGACTATCGCCGCGAGCAGAATGAAGTCCTGATCGGCGACTTCAAGGCAGACACATTCAAGCCCGACCAATCGAGCTTTCTGAGGATTGGTTCTGGATCTCTCGGTGGCAAAGCTCGCGGATTGGCCTTCGTCCGACATCTGCTCCGCACGCGCCGAATTACCAAACGCTTCCCCGGAGTCAAGATATCCGTTCCTCCCGCGGTCGTGATTGCGACCGACCTGTTCGACCAGTTCCTCTCCGAGAACAATCTCAGCGACTTCGCACTGCACTGCGACGACGATAGCGAAATCCAGCAGCGCTTCCTTGGTTCCGCCCTCCCTGATTCGCTCACGGAGAATCTGAAGGCCTTTCTTGACGAAGTCCGTTTTCCTCTAGCCGTCCGATCTTCTAGCCTCCTTGAAGACTCGCAGTACCAGCCGTTCACGGGTGTCTACGAGACGTTCATGCTCGGGAATCAGCAGCCAGTCCTGCAAACGCGCCTCGACGAACTCTCGGAGGCGATCAAGCGCGTCTATGCCTCTACTTTCAGCCAGCACGCAAAGGCCTACGTTCGCGCCACGCCTTATCGCCTGGAAGAAGAAAAGATGGCTGTGATTCTGCAGCAGGTTGTCGGCACACTCCACGGACAGCGCTTCTACCCCGACTTCTCGGGCGTCGTGCGTTCGCACAACTTCTATCCCGTCGAGCCGATGACGTATTCGGACGGAATTGCAGCCGTCGCTCTCGGTCTCGGACGCACCGTCGTCGACGGTGGAAAGTGTATGAGCTTCTGCCCTCGCTATCCGCGACATCTGCTGCAGTTCTCTTCAGTGGAAGACATCCTGGCGAATACGCAGACGGAATTCTGTGCCCTTGAACTCGACGGAGTTTCGCACCGCGCGGAACAAAGCCATCTGCGCGAAGCCAGATTTGGCCTCGATGTTGCCGAGGCCGATGGAACGCTTGATGCCGTTGGCTCAACGTATTCCGCCGACAATCATGCCGTCTACGATGGACTCAGCCGTCCCGGTTCGCGCATCGTCACCTTCGCACCCGTTCTCAAACATGGCCTCTTTCCGCTAGCTCCGATCCTTGAAGTGCTGGTACGCGCCGGTGAAGATGCCTTGGGAAATCCCGTCGAGATCGAGTTTGCCGTCAGCTTGCCGAGCGGCGATGAACCCGCGGATTTCGGCTTTCTCCAGATTCGTCCGCTAACGCTGGCCCGCGATCATCAGGATCTAACCATCGGTGAGATCGATGCCTCCCAACTGATCTGCCAGAGCACGAAGGTTCTCGGAAATGGGCGCATCGAGAATCTGCACGACATCGTCGTAGTTGATTCACAGCGCTTCGAGCGCAGCCGCAGTCAGGAAGTTGCCCGCGCCGTTGCGCATTTCAACGCTACGTTGAGTGCGGAGAATTGTCCGTACCTGCTCGTTGGAGTCGGACGTTGGGGATCGAATGATCCATGGCTCGGCATTCCCGTCGAGTGGGATGAGATCTCCGGTGCGCGCGCGATCGTCGAGGCGGGCTTCCGCGATTTCCGCGTAACCCCATCGCAAGGCAGCCACTTCTTCCAAAACTTGACTGCATTCCAAGTCGGATATTTCACCGTCAACCCGGATGCTGGCGAAGGCTCCGTCGATTGGGATTGGCTCGCCCATCAGCCCGCGCTGGAAGAGCAAGGCTGCGTGCGCCATCTTCGTTTTCCGCGCCCGCTCCGTATCGTGATGAACAGCCGCACCAGCCAGGGAGTCATCTTCCGTCCCGACATGGCGTAACAGTCCTTCCAAAACGCCTTCAGTCCTCATCAATTAAATGACAGTTGCGTGAAACGTATTTCTACCTACGTTCACCATCCAGTTCAGGAGGCGCCATGAGTCCAGAACTGGAGAATGCCAAGAAGTCGATGTGCCTCGGGCTGTCGGCCGGAACCGGCGGATTGTTGGCGATCATGTCCGACATCGCCCAGAAACAAGATGCCTCCGCCGTCGAGCACCTGCAGTCGGCTTTGGGCGGCGTGTTGGGGATCCGTACCTATCCAGTAGTTGTGGCGATCGTGCTGATCGCCATGTCGGTTGTCCTCAGCTTCATCTTCAGTGCGCAGTCGAACAAGAACGCGTTCTATGTGGGCGCCAGCATCCTCGCCATCATGATGACCGCCGTGCCTTATAGCCCGCCTCCTAGCATCAATACCAGTCCGATCGCCGATCTTACGCATACGAGACTGGCTCCGGGATTATGGAATCGGCTGATGATTCCGCCGCAAGTCCTCGCGCAGAGCGGATCAACAAGCGAACAAAGCTATCCCGTCTCGGTTCATTTGCAGACTGACAACAAAAAGGATGTGACGGCCGCGATCTTCAGCCTGGTCGACCCGAATTCCGGTCAAGTGCTGGCTCGATCCCGAGTACAGTCAGCGGACTTCACGTTCTACGCACAAAACAGGCCGGCCACCCTGCGCGTCCAGGTCGATGGCTACGCCATCGCCGAAAGGCCATTAAACAGCTCCGTTCGAACCCTAACCATCCAGTTGATGTCGTCCAACGTCCCGTTGGCGCTTCAGCGGATCTTCCGCAGGTAACCGATCCCACCTTCCGCACAGCGGCTTGTGATTTCAATCACAGCCGCTGTCGCCGGCCTCCGCCCACAATCGAGAAGCAGGATTGGGGAGCGACTGTGTTCAAGATTATCCACGCAGCATTTCTAGCGCCGGGGATCAAGCGATTTGTGATCGAAGCGCCCCGCATCGCGCGCAAACAGAAGCCGGGGCAGTTCGTCATTCTTCGGATATACGAAGAAGGGGAACGGATTCCCGTCACGATTGAGAACTCGGATCCGGAGCGCGGCACGATCAATATCGTGGTGCAAGCGGCGGGAAAGACCACACGGCTGCTGAACTCACTCGAGACGGGAAACTCAATTCTCGATGTCGTTGGTCCGCTCGGTAAGCCGTCCGAGATTGCAAACTACGGCACGGTCGTAGTGGTCGGGGGCGGAGTGGGGACGGCGATGGCTTATCCGACAGCCCTCGCACTGAAGAAGGCGGGCAATCGCGTTCTATCGATCGTCGGCGCACGGAACAAGGAACTCGTCATCCTTGAACCAGAGATGCGCGCCGTCAGCGATGCACTGATGATCACAACCGACGACGGCAGCTATGCCGACAAGGGGTTTGTCACGGATAAGCTTCGCCAGTTGATCGAGAATGGCACGCGAATCGATCTGGTGATTGCTGTCGGCCCGATCGTGATGATGAGGGCGATCGCTGAGTTGACGAGGAAGGAAAACATTCACACAGTCGTCAGCCTGAATCCGATCATGATCGATGGGACGGGCATGTGCGGTGGTTGCCGCGTGATGATCGACGGCAAAAGCGAATTTGCCTGCGTAGATGGGCCGGAATTCGACGCACACAAGGTCGACTTCGCGGTACTGGTGCAGCGCAACGGGATGTACCGGGACGCGGAGCAACGGTCGCTAGCCGATTTTGAAAGCGCAAAGGCGAGAGAACCAGAGGCCGCCTGCGCGGCGACTACGACGAGCCAAGGAGATCAACGATGACCACGACTGCAAAGAAGTCGCTGAATCCGCTGTCTCCGAAGGAACGCATCAAGGTTCCGCGGCAGTTGATGCCCGAGCAACCAGCCGACGAGCGTGCCCACACTTTCACCGAGGTTAATCTCGGGTATAGCGCGGAACTGGCACAACAGGAGGCGCTGCGGTGCCTGGAATGCGCCAAGCCAACTTGCACCGATAACTGCCCCGTGGGCGTCAAAGTGAAGGAGTTCGTCGAAAAGATTGTGATCGGAGACTTCCTCGGCGCGGCGGCGACCATTCGCGAAGACAACGTCTTGCCTGCGGTGACGGGCCGCGTATGCCCTCAGGAAGATCAATGTGAAGGGAAGTGTTTGCTGTCGAAAAAAGTAAAGCCGCTGGGCATTGGCTACCTGGAACGATTTGTCGCGGATTACGAGCAGCGGATGGGTACTCACATAATGCCCCACGCTTCTCCCACGGGAAAGAAAGTTGCAGTCGTAGGAAGCGGACCATCTGGACTTACAGTAGCAGGCGATCTTATTCAAAAAGGCCATGCGGTGCGGGTATTTGAAGCACTCCACGAGGTTGGCGGCGTGTTGGTCTATGGCATCCCGGAATTTCGCTTGCCGAAACAGATCGTTCGCGAGCAGATCGCATACATGAAAGAAATGGGGGTCGAGTTCGAAACAGATGTGGTCATAGGGCGCACAGTGACCGTCGATGAATTGCTGGAAGAAGAAGGCTATGACGCGGTTTACATCGGGACAGGTGCGGGTCTGCCGCAGTTCATGAATATTCCCGGCGAACATCTGAACGGCGTGTATTCCGCGAACGAATTCCTTACACGCATCAACTTGATGAAGGCCTACAAGTTTCCGACGTACGATGAGCCGATGCTCGACCTTCACGGAAAAGATGTAGCGGTGATCGGGGGCGGCAATACGGCGCTAGATGCCATTCGCTCTGCTCTACGACTGGGAGCACGAAAGGCTTATGTGATTTATCGACGTAGCGAAGCGGAGATGCCGGCGCGCGCGGAGGAAGCGCATCATGCACGTCAGGAAGGCATCGACTTCCAGATGCTGACTGCGCCGGTGGAATTTGTGTCCGACGGGAAGGGTTGGCTGACAGCTGCTCGCTGCGTTCGCATGGAACTGGGAGAACCGGACGCGTCGGGCCGGAGACGTCCCGTTCCCAAAGAGGGATCAGAGTTTGATCTGCCGCTGTCCGTTGCCATCATCGCGATTGGAACGAGCGCCAACCCGATCGTACAGAGCACGACGCCAGGGCTGGGAACAACCAAACGCGGCTACATTCAAGCCAGCGAAGAAACGCAACGCACGACGCGAAAGGGCGTATTTGCGGGAGGCGACATCGTGACCGGCAGCGCGACGGTCATTCTCGCCATGGGCGCAGGACGGCGCGCAGCGAAGTCGATCCACGAGTATTTGACTACAGGCCAGTGGTAAGAGATCGACGCGCCTGGCTCCGGCCATTCATCTCGATCACAGGACTAAATCTATCTGGAGGGGCGAATCTGCGTAAGGCTAGCAGCAACTTCACTACATGCGACAACCGATTCCTCACGGCTCTGCCGTTCGGAATGACAAACGCTACCTCCTTTACACAAAGCTAATCTCAACAAACGCGTCGGCGCGTGAAAACGGCGAGGTCAGCCGCGCCATCAGGTATTTGCGATCGATGGGCTTGCGCGCTCTGGCGAAGTCGTCCGGCGGCAGCAGCCGGGCTGTGGCGGCGAACTCGGGCCCCGTGACTTTTCCTCGAATTGTGCAGGGTGCGACGCGAACTTGAGAATTGTTCCGGATGCGCTTGGTCTTACCCATATCGCTGCGCGTCATCACGTAGAGCTTGTCGTCCTGCTCGCCGAACCACACGGCAGTCGCGACTGCTGCTCCGGTCTTGCGAAATGTGGTGAGCGAAATATATTTCTGGCCGCGAATCTCCGGCGGAATCTGGGTTGGCATAGCTTTATTCTAGGACCGCGATGATGGAAATCGTTGCAGAAAACAGCCGTTCGCTATCATTGCTGGTTCCGTTTCGCGCACGGCGGATTGCTCCCGTCCTACCATCTGTGTTACAAGCCTGAACATGCGTAAATGGATGCGCGAGCGCTTGCAGCGCCGCAAAAAGAAATCGCCAGAGGCGGGAAGTCAACCGGCGCCTCCGCCTTTGCAACCGGCGTATTTTGACGCGAATGAGGCTCCGGAATCGTCCCCCAGCGAAGTGGAAGCCGCGGACATTGCCGAACCTGAAGTAGAGGTTCAACCGGAAGTGGCCGAGACTTCGCCCGTTGCCGAATCGGCCGAACCAGCTCCGAAGCGCGCTGCCGGCGCAGAGGCTCGGGCACGCGGACGCCGCCGGCGTGGCGGGCGAGGACGTGGCGGGCGCGGTCGGGAACAGGCAGTGGCGCAAGCCTTCGCTCCCGCCGGCGTTAAGGGGACAGTTTCGAAGGTTCCGGTCGAAGGGTCTGAGGACGCTTCGCCTGAGGGAAGCGAGCCCGAAGGGGATGTGGTTGCACCGGCCGCACAGACTCCGAGTACTCCAGTTGCAGTTCCGGCAGCGACAGCGCGCGCTCCCAAGGGCATTGTGGTGCTGGCGATCGGACTACCGGGATCAGGCAAGAGTTCGTGGTTCAAGCGGCACAGCGTGGTTCCGCTCTCCAGCGACATGGTTCGAGCGTTGTTGTTCGACGATGTCCGCGAGCAGCGATTTCAGGACCTGGTTTTTTCAAACTTGCGTTCGATGCTTAAAGCACGGCTGATCGCGAAGCGTCCGATGAATTATGTGGACGCCACGAACCTGACTCCCCAAGAGCGGCAACACTGGGTGAAGCTTGCCAAGGATTACAACTACGAAGTGCATGCGGTGTTCTTCGACGTGCCGCTAGACGTATGCCTGGAGCGGCATCAGCGACGGGACCGGGTTGTTCCTGAGGACGTAATGCGGCGCATGGCGGCGAAGCTGAAGGCGCCGTCATTTCAGGAAGGCTTCGCCAAGATCACCGTCGTTCGCGTGAAGAAAAAAGAACTGGAGCCTGCGCAGCAGGGCTAATCCTCTTCCGGCAGATCATTTACCACTAAGGACACGAATGTTCACGAAGGACATGATTGGTTAGATCCTTCCGCCTTTTGTGTCCTTTTCGTCTTCCTGGATGCTAGCCCTTCAGGTGCGGCAACAGGTCTTTGAATGCCGACGACGAGGACGATCGCATGAGTTCGTAGATCATCATTTCCGTCGAAGAAATGACTGCTCCAGCTGCCCGCATGCGATCCAAACCGATCTTCCAGTTCCATTCTGTGCGGGAACTGACCGCATCCGACGCAACGTGGACGAGATATCCTTCGCGAAGAGCGCCCAGCGCGGTCTGGGTGACGCAGATGTGGCTCTCCATGCCGCAAAGCAACAGCGTTGTGCGCTGTCCGGGCAGGCGCTTGAGAGAAGAACAGAACGCATCGCTGCCGAAGCAAGAGAATAGCGTTTTGTCGACCGGCTCGGTACCAGTGAGCAGGGAAGCCACTTCAGGAACCGTTCCTCCGAGACCTTTCGCGTACTGCGTGCTGACCAAAGCTGGGATTTTGAGAATGCCCGCGGCGCGGATCAGCAATTGGGCATTGCGGACGAGTTGATCCTTCTGAAAGATCGGGGGCAGTAATTTTTCCTGGATGTCGATGACGACCAGCGCGCACTGTTCGGGGTCGAGCGGACGGCGCGCAATCTCGGCATAGTCAGAAGTGATCGGGATGTGGTCAACGGCGGTGGGCATAGAACTCGTTGGCTCTCCTTGGCAACAAGCTGGCGCTTAGAAGTTTACTCTGGCCGCACCTTCGTTAGGCGGGAGTGTCGACGGAATTGTTGACGGCAATTCGGTCGGACCATAGAATCAGAGTGAGCCGGTCACACCCGGGTCGTCAAGAAACTGCCCCCTCGTTCAACGGCTAGGACACCTGCCTCTGGAGCAGGCTATCGGGGTTCGAATCCCTGGGGGGCAGCCAACTTACCTTGAGTCCGCCTGCTTTCCCTTCCGCTTAGATTAATCAGGTTTAGATCGTCCCTGGCGTACCATTTCGACCAGAATAGTTCGAGTCGCTTCGGCACTTGTCGCTTCGCGTGGAAATGCGATGCGTGCGCCGCGGATTCCTTCGGGCGTCTTCAGCCGAACGTGAAAGCCGAGGCGATCGACGGCGGTCATGGTCGCTTCCTGCGATTCGATACCCGCAAATTTGCTGGCGAGCAGTACCAGCGCGTCGGCATGGTCGGCGTTCATATGCTGAATGATTCCGGCCATCGAGTCGGCCAATGGATCGGGACGGCTGTTCGTATAGTCAGGGGCTGAGACCCAGCCCATGACTCCAAATCCGCCAACATAGTACACGTCGACGACCTCGAGGCGATAAAAGGAGAAATCTTCGAAATCGACCCAGTATTTGCTGTTAGGTTGACGCGCGAGATAGATGGTGCGAGCGGCAGCTAATTCCTCCGAGGGCACGGGCAGAGCGTTTCCCACGAGCGTGACTCTTGACGCACCGAGCGGGTCGGCGTCGGCATCATTCTGAGTCACGAGCAAACTGGCGCGCGGATCGGCTTTCAAATTCTGCGTGTGCATTGCCATGGTGCTGATCAGGAAGAATGGGACGTCCATGATCGTCCAAGCGCATAAGGCATCACGGAGCCGAAAGGGAATCCGGGCTGCTTGCGAGAAATCGTCGAGAGACTTCCGAGCCGGCCAAGGTATACCAGAGTACGGGCGCGCTCGGAGAACGAAGGTTCGGGGATGACGGGCTGATCGTTAGTCGGCCCGGGGCCCGCGTGTTTTCTGATGGAAGGCGAAGACATGGATGGGTGAGCTCCATTCCTAGTCTAACCATCCGTCTAGAGGATGTATATTTCCCGTCGCCCGGGGAAAGGAGCTAGGGTGGAAGGGATAGTCTTGGAGTTCACTGATTTGCTGTTTGTCGCTAGCCCAGTAGCCGCTGGGGACATCCGACGATGGCTCTGAAGTGCTAGGGGATTTCGCGTAGAGCATTGACCTACGATTGCAATGTTAGAATTCCCGCACATGACCCGCCGCTGTTTCTTAGTCGCAGGACTCCTGCTCTCGCTTGTTACAGCCACTTTTGCGAAGACCAATGTCGAAGTCGTTGTCGTTCCTGTCGCGAACATGTACAGCGGCCCCACCGATAAATCCGCAGTAGTTTCACAAGCAATTTATGGAAGCAACGTGACGTTGTTGGTCGCGCACGGAGAATGGTCGAGAATTCAAACGTCGGATCACTACAAAGGATGGGTTCCGAGCCGGCATATCCGGATTGTTTTGACCGGAGACGGTTACGCGACTTCCGGACCAACTGTTCAAGTAGAAAGCCTGTTCGCCAACGTCTATAGCGAACCAGATGTCACCCGTCATAAACCGGTCATCACGATTCCATTCGAGACAAAGCTGGAGGTGATGCAGGAAGATCCGAATGCTGCGGGTGGGCCGAAAACAAATTCCAAACAGAGTACCGAGGGCTGGCTGCAAGTCCGCCTACCTGGTAAGACGAATGCTTGGATCCAGGCGAGTGACGTGGCGTCTCGGACCCGAAGCCGTTAACGATTGCGGAGTCGATCGAACTCGCGAAGCGATTTCTCGGGCTGCCGTATCTATGGGGAGGCCGATCGAGCTTCGGCTTCGACTGCTCCGGCTTTACTCAGATGATATTGCGCGAGCGGGGCTTTAATATGCCTCGCGACGCCGACCAGCAGGCCGCATGGAGTGGTGTCGTTCCAGTCGAACGCAACGATCTTCAGCCGGGCGACCTGCTCTTCTTTGGATCATCGCTCAAGAACATCTCGCACACGGGCATGTATATCGGGGACGGACAATTCATCCATGACAGTACCAATGGGCACCCGGTGGTTCAGATCAGCCGGTTGGACGATCAACCGTGGACGAAATTGCTGGTCGCCTGCCGCAGGGCAAAATAATTGTGGCTCTTAGTACTCAGTTCTCGGCCCTTAGTTCCGCGCTAAGCGCCAACAGCCAACTGTCCGGCGAATGAGTTACACTGGCGGGCCGGAATCCTCATGGCCCAAACGCTCGACGCGCTTCTCACCGACCTCGAAGCTGCGAAAAACAATTTCGGCCAAGGTGCGGCATCAACGACTGTAGAACTTCTTAAGAAGGCTTCTCGCGCGAGTTTTCGCGATTCAAAATCCCTGCTTCGATTCCACGAAGCCATGCTATTCCTCCGGGCATTCCCGCAGTCAGCGTCGGTCGTCTCGTTCCACAGAAGCGTTGCTCAACACGTTTCACGAACGAATCGGGAAGATTAATGCATCAGGTGCGGACATGTCGGATTTCGACGACTTCGACACGTCGGGCGTTGCCGGAACTTCGATGCAGGACACCCTCAGTTTCGAGGCGGCCCGCTGGCTGGTCCGGCGGATTCCTCGCCATGTGACGATTGCTTGGAAGGACTACGAGGAAGAACGCGCCATGGGCGCCACTTGGCCGCGGTTCATTCCGCTGCTGGCGGAAGATTCTGATGTGGAGGCGAATATTCCATGGCGGCGCTGGCTCGATGCTGCTCGCGGTGGCGAGCGAGACTTGCCGTGGCTGATTCGTCAGTTTGAACAATTAAAGCTGGAGAGGAACGAAGCTGAACGTGCTCGTGCGCGGATCGAACTTTACGACTCGCTGCGCATTCCGATCCGGTGGGATCTCGGCAATCTGAAACTCTCGCGCACGCGAAACTGGAGCCGTCCTCGGAAAACCTTCTTCCATAAAGAGCCGCTTATTTCGCGCAAGGACGTGTCCCTGGCACGGGAATTCGCGCGGCCCGCAGCTCAACTCAAACGAGTGTCACTGCGTGATGGCGAGTCTGTGATGCGCTTGATTCGCGAGGTCATGGTCGTGCGATACCGGGAGCTCTACGGCACGACGCTCGGGGATCCTCGTTCGGTGGTGCGAGCCGATGTGGGCCGCGGGGTTGTCATTTATCTGTGGAATCTGCCGCCGGAGCGCCGCCTGCCGCTTCGCGCCTATGTGGCGGGATTCACTCTGAAGAACGGGGTGCCGATTAATTACATCGAAGCCATCGGCTTATGCGAATGGATCGAGGTCGGCTTCAACACCTTCTACACCTATCGGCAAGGAGAAACGGCTTGGATCTATGCGCAGGCACTGCGATGCTTGTGTGCGATGACGCGGGCCACGACGATCTCCGTTTACCCGTATCAAATTGGGCAGAACAACGATGAGGCGCTGGATTCGGGCGCCTTCTGGTTCTACCGCAAGCTCGGCTTTCGTTCGGGTAATCCTGAACTGGAAGAGCTTGCGAGAAGCGAAGAGAGGAAGATAGCGGCTGATCCGCAGCATCGTACAGCGAAAAGAATTCTTAAACGGCTAGCAGAGGCCCATGTCTTCTACGAGGTCGTAAGAGAACACGGTGCAAAGGCGAGAAACGCCTCAGGACCGTGGGACAACTTCTCTACGCGGAATCTTGCTTTGCGCGTGAACCGGCGTATGGCGCGAAATTTCGGAGGAGACTCTGTAAGAATTCGCGAGGCGTCGGTCTCTGCTGTAACCCGTGCGCTCAGTTTGGATACGAGGAGATGGCCCGACGCGGAGATTCGTTCTCTCGAAAATTGGTCGTTGGTTCTCGCGCTAATCCCTCGACTTAGTTCGTGGACGTCGGAGGAGAAGCGCGCACTCGAGAAGATAATTCGATCGCAATCGGGGCGGAATGAGATGGGTTATTTGCACCGGACCCAGCGCCATCCGAGTCTGCGGGCAGAGCTGTTGCGTCTGGGCTCGGCTTAATGTTCCACGCAGACTAACGGTTTCGCGGTTCGAATCTTAGGCGTGAGCTGCCTTGCCGGTTGTTTTTTCGCTTGGTGACTTGTCGATCGAACTGCTTGATCCGCCACTGCTCAGGAGGGAATTAACCGGGGCCGCAGTCTGTTTTTCGCAAAGCTCAAGCACTTCCGCGATCCGCTGGCTTTCATGCTGCATGGCTCCCTGCCAGTTGCGGAGCGCAGCTTTTTCCTGATCGATCTGCTCTCGATTTTTCTGAATTCGTTCGGCATAGTGGGCGCGCAGGCGCTCCATTTCGGCCTCGATTTGGGCGTTCTCCTGCGATTTATGCGCTTCGAATTCTTCCAATTGCTTGCGTCGGCTTGACTCGTAGGAGTCCAGAGCCTGTTGCCGTCGCGTAGCATCGCGGAGTAAATCATCCAACGACGTCCCTGCAGCATCGAGGGCCATCAGCACCGAGGCGCGTTTGACTTCTTTGGCGAGGTCGCGAAGCCGCTCGCTGTTGAGCATGTCGACGACCTTCTGGATTCCATAGCCCGATGGCGGATTGAGAATTCCGGCGGCATGATAAATGTCTTCGTATGAGAGGAGATCGGCGCGGGGATCGGTGGCGCTCTCTGCGGGTTGCGAATTCGGCTTATTCATAGGTGCCTCCGTGTGCGTGTCTTTGGGCGCAGCCGCATCGGGCGGCGTGCGCCAGAATTTAGAGAAAAGTTTCTTGGGTGGCATGGCATTCCTTTCGGGGGATGCGTCGACCTCCAATGGAAATGAATTGCGCGGATGGGTTGATCCCTTAAGCCTGACGACGGACGAAACAGATTCCGATCGCAAAGTGAATCTGGTGCGATTGGCTGTGGAAGAACGATCGGTGATAATGCCCGTCAAACGGTTCTTGCGGGGAGTGTCTGATGTTTTGGCCTGTGACAAGGAAACGGCTGATCCGCTGGTACTGATCGCTGGTGACGGTGAGAGAGGTCTGGCCGCGGATGCTGCATCTTTTATTTGGGATTCTCGCTCGGCAACCAGTGGACTAGCATCCGCTTCACGCCGAACTCCCAACAGAAACTCGCGCCCATCCCGGCGGCAATTTCGCGCCACTGCAGAGAACTGTTCCCGATGCCATTTGACGGTCACCCTTGATCCCACCTGGACCGGGGCTTTTAGGCGGATGCACGCTCCCGATCGCGAAGTATCTTCGAGCGTCGCTGAAGCGTGATTGACGTTACCGGCCGGAGCTTCCCATAGAACTTCGGCTACTGCCCACAGGACTGTTCGCGGTTCGATTTCAGGCCCGTCCATGCACTCTGTATCGGCGGAATAGATCCTTGGATTAGTTACGCCGGGGCATGGGCAGAAGTTGCCGGACGGTTCAGGAGAACAGGCGCATGAGTCCGGTGGGACGCAAATCGGGACTGATAAATCGGGAGTCCTTCATGCCAGCCGCTCGTGCGAGTGCTTCGGCGGCGAGGTATCCGCTGCGGACCGCGCCTTCCATCGTTGCGGGCCAACCGGTGGCGGTCCAGTCTCCGGCGAGAAAAACGCGAGGCCAGTCGGTGGCGGGCGTAGGGCGATGAGCGTCGATGCCCGGCTGCGGCGAATAGGTCGCGTTCACTTCTTTAATCACGGTCGATTTCACCAGATTCGCATCGCGGGCGTCTGGAAAGAACTCGCGGACTTCACTGAGGGCCAGGTCGACGATCTCGGCGCGAGATTTGTCGATGAGTGACTTCGAGGAGCTGACGACCAATTCGATGTAGCTGCCCGCATCGTTTCCGTTAGTCGATTGAGTGCGGATTGGTTGGAGGCGCGATTTGTGAAACATCCACTGGATGGTACGGTCGAGCAGGACGGCGTGATCCAGATCGGAAATCTGTCGGTCGAACCATAGATGAATGCCAGTGATCGGGGAGTTTTCGAAATGACCAACCTTCTCGCGGATTGGTGCGCTCTCGGGCACATTCGGGAGAAGGCGATTCACCGCATCGAACGGGAGCGCAATCACAAGGTAGTCGAAGGTCTCTTCGCCGGCAGCTGGATCGTCTTCACGACCCCGTACTTTCAACCGTACCTGTGCATCATTGACCGCGAACGATTCGACCGAGCAACGGAAATGCAGTTCTCCTCCACGCTTGCGCACGTATTCTCCGGCAGCGTTATAGAGTTCGGTAAGTGGGACGGTAGGAACTCCCATTTGTCGCGCGGCGGGAGACTTCATCGATTCACGAACCACCTGCGCCGCGGCAGAGATGGAAATTCGATCCAGTTCCTCGCTTAAGGCGCTCACCAGGATGGGATGCCAGAATCGAGCGATTGCCGTCGGTGTTTGGTTGTGGCGAATGAGCCATTCCTGGAAAGATTGTCCAGTGTCGCGTTGATCAGTCAGGGTGATCGGGATGAGAGCGCGGGAGATGGCAAACTTATCGGCCGTGCTGAGGAATGAAAAGTTCCAAAACGAGGGAGCAGTGTGCAGAGGCGCGGGCAGAGCGGATGATTTCATGATCGAAACCCGTCCGCCGGGCTCGATGAAGTTCATCTGATCGAACCAGCGAATCTGATCCGCGACGCCGATTCGTTCGTAGAATTCAATCAGATTCGTGCACAGGCGAAAGAGCACGTGTTGGCAGTTGTCGACGACCTCTCCAGTTCCCGGATGCTCGTAGGACGAGGCCCGGCCACCAAGGAACGGCCGCTTCTCGAAGAGAGTGACGTGGAAACCCGCTTCGGATAAGGCGCAGGCGGCTGCGAGTCCGGAGAGACCCCCTCCAGCAATTGCGACTTTCGATTGGGATGAAGATGGGGGCATCAGTCAGGATTGCAGAGCGAGGCTAAGAATCAAGCCGACTTGCTGAGTCAGATTGAGCTGCGCCAATTAAAGCAGGTTCCTCCGCCACGCTCGCATTCGCTTCGCTCCGGTCCGAATGACAAAGTATTTCATGTCAGGCGCTTGATGAAGCCCTTCCCCAGGATGCGAAGCTTTTCGCTTGTGCTGAGTGTGACCTTCGCGGTGAAGACGTCATATTGCTTCTCGGTAATTCTCTCGAGCAGGCGACGGTAAATGTTGACAAGAACCCAAAGCGCCGGCTGGCTGTCTTCTGAAATGTACGAGATCAGTTCATCTCCGGCGGTATAAAACTCACGGGCGCGGTCGGCCTCGAGCGTGAGCAGCGGACGAACTCGTGCAGGGTCCGGAGAATTGAGAAGATAACGAGCGGACAAGCCGAATTTGGCTAGATCTTCTTCCGGGAAATAAACGCGTCCCATGGAGGCGTCTTCCTTCACGTCGCGAATAATATTCGTAAGCTGAAATGCCAAGCCGCAGCGCTCCGCTAGAGATTCGGCTGCGGGGTCGCGATAACCAAAGATGTGAATGCAGACCAACCCGACGACAGAGGCGACGCGATAGCAATACTGCCGCAAATCCTCGAATGTTTTGTACTGGACTTGTAGTCCTGATGTCTCCGCGAATTGAGAATCCTCAATATCCATTGCGGTGCCGGCGGCAAGTTCGTCAAGCAGACCGGCGGGAATGGAAAAATGGCGCTGGGCATCGGTGAGCGCCAGCAGGATAGCATCGTCTGTAGGCTGGCCCTGCTGCGCGCAGTGCAGAGCGTCGAGCCAGGCATCGAGTTTCTGACGGCGCTCAGGCAGACTCAATGTTGTGTCGTCGCTGATGTCGTCGCAGCGGCGCATGAAAGCGTAGACCGCGCATAGCGCCTCGCGCTTGCGGCGGGGAAGGACGAGAAACGCATAGTAGAAATTCTTAGCCGCAGTGCGTGTGATGCCCTTGCACACCGAATAAGCCATCACAAGCTGCGGGGGCGCAGGTGTCCACGGAATTGGAACCTGATGAGTGCCGGCGCTCACTTGGGGCCCCCAGTGAGCTTGCCAAGCGCCGCACGAGCAACCAAGGCTAGTTTGCGCGGCTTGGAAATGGATGGTCGGTTGCCGAGCACGGCGTATCCCTGCTTCTCGATGGCGCGCAGAATTTCCTGGCCCCCACGGCTGAAGAGATCCAAGTCGATCGCCAGTTCGTGATCGACCTTCCCAACGAGCGGCAGGCCCTGACGAAACCAGTCGTGAGCGCGCTCGACTTCGAACTTCATCATTCCGCAGAAGGAGGCTGTGTTCCGGTTGCCGGCGATGTCATCTTCCGTTACGCCAAAGCGGCGGAGGTCTTCGAGCGGAAGATAGATGCGGCCTTTGGCGTAGTCGACGCTGACGTCCTGCCAGAAGTTGGCGAGCTGGAGCGCGGTGCAGGTGAAGTCGGAAAGCTGCTGCCGCTCGGCATCGCGATATCCGCAAAGATAGAGAACGAGGTGTCCGACGGGATTGGCGGAGTAGTGGCAATAGGCGAGTACGTCCTCGAAAGTCTCGAAGCGGGTAACAGTCTGATCCTGGCGGAAGGCGGTTAGCAGATCAGAGAATTCCTGCTTCGGAATGTCGAACTCCCGAACGGTTTCAGCCAGGGCCACGAATACCGGATGCCGCGGCGCACCCGTATAGCATGCATCGAGTTCGCGCTCCCACTGGTCCAGAAGTTCGAGAGAGGCTGCGGTATCCCCGACTTCGTCACCGAGGTCATCTGAGATACGGCAATAGGCGTAGACGTTGAAGAAATGCTGGCGCAGCCTTTTTGGAAGAAACCAGGATGCCACCGAAAAGTTCTCGTAGTGAGAACGCGCCAGATGGGCGCAAAATTCGCGCGCCTCGTCGAGAGTTGGCGGAGCATCGGGGATGGCGTAGCTCGCGGGAAGCCGGCTCCAGCCGAGAGCGGCGACTGGCGTAGATTGGTTGGCGAGTTGACTCACGATTCGTTTTGCCGTCCCTGCGGACTGTAGTTCTTTCGGCAGAAGTCGCCCGCATCGATTTATGCCGGGCTTTCCCATGTCGCCGGTTTGCGGCCGGACGACCGCGCGGCGATCAGTGACCGGGGATGATGGCCGTCTTGATATCGCCGCCGCGGTTCAGCATGTGGCGCAGAACCTGCTGCAGGCGCGATAACGGCGCCTCGCCTGTGATGTAATCCGTGGGGCGAATTTTCTTGGCTGCGATCAATCCGAAGGCACGGCGGACCGTTTCCGGCGTGTGATGGAACGTAGCCTTGAGCGTGATTTCGGAATAATGCAGCCGATTGGTCTCGAGCTGCACCTTAGTTCCACTCGCGCAGCCACCGAAGAAGTTTACGGTGCCGCCTTTGCGGACCATGTCAACCGCCCACTCCCAGGCTTCCGGTTTGCCTACCGCTTCGACGACAACGTCGCAGCCACGCTTTTGCGGAGACAACGCGCGGACAGCGTCGACTACATTTGTCACTTTTGTCGTCTGAATGATCTCGTGCGCACCCATTTGCTTGGCTGCTTCCACCTGACCATCGCGCTTGACCACCGAAATCACATTGCAACCGATCGCGCGGGCGACTTGAACGAACATCAGCCCAATCGGTCCGCCGCCGAGGATCGTCACGGTATCGCCGATTTCCACCCCTGTTTCATGCAATCCGCGCAATACGCACGCTAGGGGCTCGGTCATGGCGGCGTCCTCGAAAGTTACACCCGGAGGAATGACCAGCATGTTGGCTTCAACAATGCGCCGCGGAACACGAATGTACTCGGCGTAAGCGCCGTTGTTGAAGAGCAGATCTTCGCAAAGATTTTCCTGATGCTTGGAACAGTAGAAGCACATTTGGCAGGGAGCGGAGTTCAGGGCGACGACGCGCATGCCCTTTTTGAAACCATTCACGCCGGCTCCGACCTCTTCAATGACGCCGGCCAACTCATGGCCGAATAAGGCGGGAGGTACGATCATGCGGGCATGGTAGCCGCGCTGGTAGACCTTGAGATCGGTGCCGCAGGTTAACGCGACTTGAACCTTGACCAAAACCTCGCCATCCCCCACTCGAGGGATAGGTACTTTTTCAATCTTCAGGTCTTCTTTGCCGTACAAGACGGCGGCGGTCATTTTTCCGTTCACTGCTTGCTTCCTTCCCAGCTACTGCCGGGCTGAATCATGATCTTCATCGACGAAGGTTGCGGATGCGCTGCCAAATCCAAAGCCTGCGGACTTTGTGCGAGAGGGAATCGATGACTGATCAGCCGTTCCAGATCCATCTCTCGGTTCATGACAAAGCGGACCGACTCGTCCTGCAGGTCTACTGATGCGCTATACGATCCCACCAGAGTTTTTTCGTCGACACAGATCGCTGCTGGATCAACCACGGCCTCTCCATGCTGCGTTTGAGCAAACAACAATATCCGCCCTCCGGGACGGGCGGCATCCATGGCGGTGCGAATCAGCGAGTTCCCGCCGACAGCAAGAATGACTGCGTCGGCGCCACGTCCCTCGGTCAATTCGCGCACGCGCTCAACTACATTTACCTGTGAAGCGTCTATTGTAAGGTCTAACCCGAAACTTGATCCTATTTTAAGCCTCTCCGCATACAAATCGGAAGTAATTAAGGTGGCCCCGGCCCGGCGGGCCAATACACTCAATATGATGCCGATAGGACCCTGCCCGATAGCGAGGACGGTTTCTCCAGGCTGCAGGCCCAACGCCTCGATTCCCTTCATACAAGTATTGACCGGCTCGACAAAGCAAGCCTGATCGAAGGAAACGCCGTCCGGAATGCGGACGGTGCCATGCTCCACAATCCAATCCATCACGCGGACATATTCGGCGAAACCGCCGCCGGAAGCCTCGAATCCAGCGGTGCACCCGACTTTTTTGTAGGTGGCGCACTGGGCGAAGGTTTGGTGCCGGCAATAGAAACACTCGCGGCAAGGGATGTGGTGAAAGACCATCACGCGGTCGCCGGCCCGGTACTGGCTGACTCCCTCACCAATCGCTGCGACTACGCCCGAGGTTTCATGTCCGAAGATACGCGGCGCGGAGTGAGAACCAGTGGAAATCTTCTTAAGATCGGTACCGCACACTCCGCAAGAGTGCACGCGGACTATCATCTCTCCAGGGCCGATTTTCGGCACTGGGACCGTTTCGATCCGAACGTCGTTGATCCCGCGGTATACCGCGGCGAGCATTGTGGTTGGGATGGATTGCGGAGGGTCTTCTACCGCATATTGTCCAGCGATGGCCATGAAACAATTTTAGATGATACCGGGGATCGATTCGGTGCAAATCCGCGGTTTTCCGTGCCGAAGCCGCTACTTTATCGATACCGGCAGCTGCGCTTTTTCGTGCTATGCTGCGCACAACTTTGGCTTTCCCAGGAATTGCCTGTGCTGATAGAACTGCGGCTCGAAAACTACGCTGTCATCGATAATCTTGTCGTGGAATTTGGACAAGGCTTGAACCTGCTCACCGGAGAGACGGGCGCGGGGAAGTCCATTCTCATCGACGCGCTGGCGCTTTTGTTGGGTGACAAAGCATCGAGCGACTTGATCCGCGCGGGAGCGGAGCGAGCCGTTGTTGCCGCAGTATTTGAGTCCGGGGAAGTGGTCGAGAAGAAGCTCGCAAAGATCCTGGAGGCAAACGGTTTGGATGAGTCCGATGACGGATCGCTCATCCTGAGGCGAGAGATCGCGAGCGGTGGCAAGGGACGTGTCTTCGTCAACAATCAGCCGGCCACTGTAGCCGTACTTCGTTTGTTAGCTCCTCATCTCGCCATCATTCACGCGCAGAACGAGTCCATTTTGTCGTTCGATGGTCCGGCTCGGCTGGAGTTGCTCGATGCCTTCGCGGGCAGCCAGACCGACGCAACAGCATCTGCATTCGCCGCGTGGAAACAGATCCGATCTCGTATCGATGAACTCGAGCGTGGAGAGCAGGATCGGTTGCGCCTGGTGGATTTATGGATTTTCCAAAAGCGCGAGATCGAAGAAGGTCACCTGCAAACCGGCGAAGATGAGCGTTTGGAGTCGGAAAAGCGAGTGCTTGCCAACGCCGAGAAAATATACAACGCCGCTATGAATGCGTTCGATCTCCTGTATGAGGGCAATAGTTCTACCGCATCTTCACTGCGCGCCGCCCAGAAGCAGGTCGAAGAACTGGCGCGTTACGAGCCGAAGTTCCAGGATGCGTTGGCTGCGCTTGAAACGGCGCGGATTAGTGTCGAGGACGTAGGCGCAACGGTCCGCGATTACGCAGGCGGAATCCAGGCATCTCCCGAGCACCTGGCCCAAGTAGAGGACCGACTCGCGACGCTGGATCGCCTGAAACGTAAGTATGGTCCGACTCTGGATGACGTCATCGCCTTCGGAGCGGATGTCTCGCGGAAGCTGGCAGAAGTTGAAAACAAGGACGAGATCCTCGGCCAGTTGCGCAAGGAATTGGCTGCTGCCGCCGCTGATTATTTGCGGACGGCCAGGGCATTGTCGAAGAAGCGGAGCGAAGCGGCGCGGCGGCTGGAAAAACTCGTCGAGGCTGAGATCAATGACTTGGCGATGAAGGCTGCGTTCCGCATCGAGATCACTAGCTCCGAAGAAGAGAGAGACTGGTCCGCTTCGGGGTTCGATCAGATCGTCTACATGATTTCAACCAATCCGGGAGAGCCGATGCGGCAGATGGAGCATATCGCTTCAGGCGGAGAACTGTCGCGCGTGATGCTCGCGCTCAAGGCAAGCGTTGAGGCTGGACATGCGTCCCCGCGTAAGAGCGGCGAGAAAAGGGGCACCCAGAAGACTCTCGTCTTCGACGAAGTCGATACCGGGATTGGGGGAAGGGCGGCAGAGGCGGTGGGTAAGAAACTGAAGGCGCTAGCGCGATCGGATCAAGTGCTCTGCGTCACTCATCTTCCCCAGATCGCAACCTTCGGAGATCATCACTACGTGATTGAGAAGAAGGAATTCGGCGGACGCACCCGCACAGGAATCCGCGAAGTGACAGGCGAACAGCGTACTGAAGAAGTTGCGCGCATGTTAAGCGGAGCGAAACTGACAGAAACTTCAAGGAAGCACGCGGAGCAGATGATTAAGGCAAATGCCTGAAGTCTAGCGGCTTACCACGAGGATGTCGGAGGCCCGGCTCTCAGCCAAAGTAGTGCTGGCAGAGTTGTCGGCGACTTTGATAGAGAAGTTAACAGTAATCTTGGCCTTGGTTTCCACCGCTTGACCGTTCTGTACTACCGGCTTGAAGCGCCACTCGCGAACTGCCTGCTGCGCCGCTGAACTCAGAATTGCAGGGCCACTCAGGACTCGCAGATCCTGGACCACGCCCTCAGCGCTGATGACCGCCTGCAGCACCACCGAACCCTGAACATTCATGTGCTGCGCCAACAGCGGGTAAGAAGTGTTAGCCGAAGCCTGCGGCGCTGGTGCGGCCGGCAACGGCTCTCGCTCGGCGGCGTTGGTCGCGGGGGCAAGGTTGTCGGCATTCGCCGCCGGATTCGGAATCTCAACGTGGGTTGAATTCGTTCCCGGATGCAGCTTCTTGTGCTTGTCGCCTGCAACGACTTCCACGTCCAGCGGAGGAAGCACGGTCCGGGTCACGGCGACGCCGGAACCGTTCTCAGTATTCGTCTGAGCTGAAACCGTTGCGACCGGAACCAGCTTCTTGCTGGCAACGGTTGAGGCTGACTTAGAGCGACGAGCAGTGTTTTTTGTGGCGGACTGAGTCGCAGTGCTCTCAGGCATATCTGACTCGATCGTCGCCTGCTCGGAACCGAACCAGAACTGCCGATCTTTAACCAACAGGGTGATAAGAGCAATCAAGAGCAAAGAAAGAGCCAAAATCAGTCTGCGGGGCTGCTGGGCGCCGTTATTTCTTCGGCCCTGCGTGCCGCTGAACGTCGCTCTTTGGTTTAGCTCTAACATTTGAGTTCTTTGGGATGACGCGGATAGATTGCTCCCGTTACGTTGGTAACACAATGGCACGGGGTGGGGAGAGGGGGGCACGACCGGGCCATCCCCCGTTTACTGTTGAGGTGCGGGGCTTTAGGAGCTTGGTCTCTGCGTTGTAGAAGTGTGATTTCCGTCACGGCGGGGTCGAAGGTTAAGCCATACATTCCGGTTATGGCTACTCCCGAAAAGCAAGATCGAGCCGCATGGCTGCAGGGCCCCTCGGGGCGCTGCGAAGCTATCCCACAGTGTTATTCGCGTCCTTGGAGGCTGGTGCTGCTGGGCGCACCGGGAGCTGGCAAGGGGACACAGGCGGACCTGTTGAACCGGCGCCTCCACGCTTGTCATCTTTCTACGGGCGACGTGTTTCGAGCCGCCGCTCACTTGCGCGACGCCAGCCCAGCAATGAAGGATGCCCTTGCCTACATGAATCGCGGCGAACTCGTCCCCGACGCAACCGCCTGGAATATTGTGTCGGAACGCGCTGGCTGCCTGAAGTGTGCCGGTGGATTCATTCTCGACGGCTTCCCGCGGACACTTGGGCAGGCAGTCCTACTGCAGAGCCTTACGCAGGATCAAGACCTGTCGCTGCACGCCGTTATCAACTACACGCTGCCAGCGGAGACCATCATTTCGCGGCTCGGCGGCCGCCGAACCTGCGAGAGATGCAAAGCGGTCTATCACATGACAGACCGTCCTCCGAAAGTTGGAGGGCAATGCGATCGATGCGACGGAAAGCTCCGACAGCGGGAAGACGACAAGCCCGCGGCAATTCAGGTTCGGCTGGAGGCTTACAACCGCAGCACGACGCCCCTCATCGATTACTACGACAAGCTGAAGTTGCTCGTCCATGTCGACGCGAGTGGTTCCTCGGAAGATGTCTTCGCAAGAACCGTGCTCAACTTAGGCGCCCTGCGGCACGTGGAATTTGCCCGGGAAATGTGGGTGCTCGGACAGGAGTGATTCCCGTTAACTGTCGAGAAGCTGCCCTTCGCTGCTAATCCCCGCCATTTCTGTGGCTTACGTTGACCATCCCGGTACTTTTCCGATAGTTTATTGATACCGGCCCACGGCATTCGTGTACCCTGTGAGCACAGATTTGTGGGCGAATTGTACCGAGTGGTGCATCTAACATCTGACAGCAGATTCCTCGCTTTGCCTGGAGGATAACCGGCAGGCGCCTCGTGGATCTGGGGAGCGAACTGAAATCGTGTCTGGAATTCTAGCGAAGACCGAAGGAAAAACCTTACTTCTACTCAAGCCCAGGGGATTCTGCGCCGGGGTGGTGCGGGCAATCGATGTGGTCCGCATTGCTCTGGAGGCATTTGGGCCACCGATCTACGTGCGGAAAGAGATCGTCCACAACAGCTTCGTGGTGGAAGAGTTGCGCGGCAAGGGCGCCATCTTTGTTGATAGCGAAGACGAAGTGCCCAACGGCGAACGCATCATTTACAGCGCTCACGGAGTTTCTCCCGAGGTTCGGGAGCACAGCGCCAAGCGCGGCTTGAGAGTCATTGACGCGACCTGCCCCCTGGTAACCAAGGTCCACGTAGAAGCGGTTAAGTTTGCGAAAGAGGGTTATTCGCTCATCCTCATCGGTCACAAAGATCACGATGAAGTAGTCGGGACGCTGGGCGAAGCTCCACTGGTCACGCAGGTTGTGGGATCTCCCGAGCAGGTTAAAGGGCTATCGGTCCCCGATCCCAATCGTGTTGCGTATCTGACCCAGACGACTCTTAGCCTGGACGAAACCAAGGACATCATCGCTGCTTTGAAACAGAAATTCCCCAACATCAAGGGTCCAGCCGCTCAAGATATTTGTTACGCCACCGAGAACCGGCAGGTTGCAGTGAAGCAAGTTGCATCGGAAGCGGACCTCTTATTGGTTGTGGGATCAGAAAATAGTTCGAATTCGAACCGCCTGGTCGAAGTCGCCCGAAATCTGGGCACGAACGCGCACTTGATTGATAGCTGTAACGACATCGAGGCGGCCTGGTTGAAAGATGTAAAGACGATTGCCCTGACCGCTGGAGCCTCGGCCCCTGAACATCTCGTCGAAGAGACCGTTACGTTCTTGCGCGGTAAAGGTTTTGGCAATATGCAGGAACTAGAAGTTATGCCCGAGAACGTTCGCTTCGGGCTGCCGCCGGAGATTGTGGAAGCCATTGCGGCAGCTCCGAATTAGGCCCGAACCGTAAAGGACGCAGCAAGTTGCTTCCTTACGGCAACGGCGGAATGAACTTAGGAGGATGAAACTGATGGATAATCGCTCCCCCGAATCCGATTTAGCTGCCCTACCCGCAGGTTCGAATCCTCTGCTCCGTTTCGGCAAAATTGAGGGACTCAGGACCCGCGTAAGCGCGGCGATCACCGCGGCGCGGAAGTATCTCTTCTCGCAGCAGCACGAAGAGGGGTATTGGTGCGGAGAGCTCGAGGCTGATACCACCCTCGAGTCGGATTACATCCTACTGCACACGCTACTCGGGACAGGGAATCAGGAGCGGTTTCAGAAGGCAGCGAATTGGATTTTGCGGCATCAGAACGAAGACGGCGGTTGGAGTATCTACGTCGGCGGGCCTTCCAACATTAGTGCCTCGGTAAAAGCCTACTTCGGTCTGAAACTGGCGGGGTACACCGCCGATCATCCTGCCCTCTGGCGCGCCCGCAAAAAGATTTTAGAAATGGGCGGCGTCACCGAAGTTAATACTTTCACCAAGATCTATCTCTGCTTCTTCGGACAATATGACTACGATGCGGTCCCGGCGATTCCTCCCGAGATCGTGCTGTTTCCGAAGTGGTTCTGGTTCAACATTTACGAAATCTCTTCGTGGTCGCGCGCGATCCTGGTGCCGCTCTCGATCTGCTACGCGAAGAAACCATTCAAGAAAATTCCGCGCGAGATGGGCGTGGAAGAGTTGTTTGTTGGCGGCATGCAGAAGTCGCGCATGCACCTGCATTGGGCCAAGAAACTGGTTTCCTGGCGAAACTTCTTCCTTGTGCTGGATCGCATGACACATTGGCTGGAGCGGGTCCATGTGCGTCCGCTGCGCTCGGTCGCGCTCAGGAGTGCCGAGAAGTGGATGCTGGAGCGCTTCGAAATGAGCGATGGTTTGGGAGGCATTTTTCCATCCATCATGAACTCGATTATCGCGATGCGGTGTCTGGGATACTCACTGGATGATCCGCAGGTCATTCGCGCGATGGATGAGTTTGAGAAGCTCGGAATCGAAGAGGAAGACACTTTCCGCATGCAGCCTTGCATGTCGCCGGTGTGGGATACGGCGTACGCGTTGTTTGCGCTGGGCGAAGCAGGCGTGCCTGCCGACGATCCGCGCATGGTGAAGAGTGCTGACTGGATTCTGCAAAAACAGGTGCGCACCGTTGGCGACTGGAAGGTCAAGAACAAGAAGGGGCAACCGGGCGGTTGGTACTTCGAGTTCAACAACGAGTTTTACCCGGATGTCGATGACACCGCGATGGTTTGCCTTGGACTGAGCCGAGTCGAGCATCCCAACGGACGGTACCAGCGGGAATCAGTCCAGCGAGCCATTGACTGGATCTTTTCCATGCAGTGCAAGAACGGCGGCTGGGCGTCGTTCGACAAAGACAATGACAAGATGGTCTTCGAGCACATCCCGTTTGCCGACCACAACGCGATGTTGGATCCGGCGACGGTCGACATTACTGGCCGAATCCTGGAGATGCTCGCAACCTACGGATATACCAAAGACCACCCGTCAGTGAAGCGTGCGATTCAGTTCATCCGCAATGAGCAGGAGCCCGATGGGAGCTGGTTCGGCCGCTGGGGTGTGAACTACATTTATGGCACGGCTCTTGTGCTGCGGGGCCTCGAGGCAATCGGAGTGGACTTGCACGAGCCGTGCGTCCAGCAGGGCGCCGAGTGGATTCGTATGGTGCAGAATGCCGATGGCGGATGGGGCGAAACGGTCGGTTCCTACGACGATCCGAGTTTGCGCGGACAAGGTGACAGCACTCCCTCGCAGACCGCGTGGGCAATTCTAGGGCTGCTCGCTGCTGGAGATACTCGCAGTGATTGCGTGGCTCGCGGTGTTGCTTACCTGATGAGCACGCAGAAAAAAGATGGATCGTGGGATGAGACGTTTTACACGGGCACTGGCTTCCCGCGAGTGTTTTACCTGATGTACCACCTGTACCGGCAATATTTCCCGCTGCTCGCGCTCACCACCTATGCCAAGGTGATGGAGAAGAGCGCGGACTAGTCCTCAGTCCCCAGTGCTTAGTTCGCCGTGGGCGTTGTGGCATATTCATCTTCCAAGTCTGCTCGGGCTCACGAACTTAGACCCGAGAACTGAGAATTGTTATTGAAAGCTTTTGTTACAGGCGCAACGGGATTCCTCGGTTCCCACGTCGCCCGTATTCTTTCCGACGGCGGCGCTAATCTCCGCCTCTTAGTACGCCCAACCAGCAATCTGAAAAACCTGGAAGGACTCAAAGCTGAAACTGCAATCGGTGATCTGCGCGATGCGGCCTCGCTGGAGAAGGCTATCTCAGGCTGCGATACGGTATTTCACGTGGCAGCCGATTACCGCCTCTGGGTCAAGGATCCAAACGAAATGTATCGCTCGAACGTCGAAGGAACGCGAGCGCTTCTTGAAGCTGCAAGGAAGAATGGCGTCCGGCGTGTTGTTTACACGTCGAGCGTTGCGACCATCGGGTTCACCGGCAACGGTCAGGATGCTGACGAGGATTCGTCTGTTTCTCTGGCGGATATGATCGGTCACTATAAGCGGTCGAAGTTTATGGGTGAGCAGATAGCGATGGAGGCTGGCCGCAACGGCATGAATGTCGTCACCGTGAACCCGACGACTCCGATCGGCGAACAAGATGTGAAGCCGACCCCCACTGGGCGCATCGTCCTGGATTTTCTCAAACGAAGGTTTCCTGCTTACGTCGAAACCGGATTGAACCTCGTAGACGTGAGGGAATGCGCGCGCGGGCACGTGTCCGCGATGCAACGGGGTACCTCCGGCGAGCGCTATATTCTGGGCGGAGAGAATCTAACTCTGAAGCAGATCCTCGACAAACTGGGCGAGATTACAGGACTACTTTCTCCTCGGATAAAGCTGCCGTACTTCTTCGCATTTGCCACGGGCGTGGTCGACGAGGCGATTACTGGACGGTTGATGGGCCGCGAGCCGCGAGCCACCGTTGACACGGTTCGCATGGGGAAGAAAAAGATGTTCGCCAGCTCGGCAAAAGCGCAGCGCGAACTTGAATGGAGAATCATTCCGGTCGATGGAGCATTGCGCCGGGCCGTGGAGTGGTTCCGGGCGAACGGATATGTCTAAGGTCGCCATCGTCGCTGCTTTGGAGCGCGAGATACGCCCCCTTGTGAAGGACTGGCACGCTGACGACAAAGAGCATGAGGGCCGACGCTTCCGATTTTTCGTGAATGGCGAGTTCGTGCTGGTCTGCGGGGGCATCGGTGCCGAAGCCGCGCGTCGCGCTGCCGAAGCCGTAATCGCGCTTTACGATCCGACGATTGCTTATTCGGCCGGTTTCGCAGGAGCGCTCGATCCCTCGCTGAAAGTTGGAGAGATTCTCCGGCCGGGACGCATCGTCAATGCCGGCGACGGCAGCAGTGCAATTCTCGGGGGCGCGGACGGTGTGCTCGTCACCTTCGGGTCGGTCGCCAGTCCCGCTCAGAAAGCGAAGTTGCGAGAATCTTTTGGGGCGCACGCTGTCGACATGGAAGCGGCGGCTGTAGCTCGTGCGGCAGAGGCTCGGGGAATTGCTTTCGGGGCAATCAAGGTAATTTCGGATGCAAGCGACTTCGAGTTGCCTTCGATGGAACGATTCGTCAATTCCGAAGGGAAGTTCTCCGAATTTCGATTCGCTTTGTTCGCGGCGGTTCGACCGTGGACGTGGGGGCGTGTCATTCGCTTGGCGCGGAATAGCAAACGCGCTTCCGACGCTCTGTGCTCCGCGTTGCGAAAGTTAGATAGCGACCAGATTACGGAATCTCCTCAGGCCCGCCCATCGGCGGCAATCTGAAAACATGCATGTAGTCACCGCATTTTTTCATTATCGGATCGGGTACATCCGCGTAAATGCTTGGCCTGATTCATCTATAATCGAAGAGACATTCTCATAAAACCAATGCAATTTTTTCCCTTGCTGGCAGCGTTTATCGGCGGCGAAGTCGTCGAGATGATTTCCAATAGCGGCCCCGTGGCCAAGCTGGTCTTGGTTTCATTGGTGGCGTTCAGTCTGGTCTCATGGGCCATCATTCTTACCAAGTGGAGTTTGCTTCGACGCGCGAAGGCGCAGAGTGGACGCTTCGTGCGCGCCTTCCGCAAGGCGCAGCGCCTGCAGGATATTGCCGCCGTCGCCGATCAGTTCAAGCCCAGCCCGCTGGTAGGAGTATTTGAAGGCGGATATGAAGAATATCGGCGCCAGGCTTCCACTTCGGGCGCTTTGCGAAACTTGGTAGCAATCCAGCGCGGCATGCAGATTGGCGCATCCGAGGAAATCTCGCGCCTCGAACGAAACCTGCCATGGTTGGCGATCACTGCTGCCGTGACGCCGTTCGTCGGCCTATTCGGGACCGTTTGGGGCATCATCGACGCGTTTCAAGGACTGGGGACCGCAGGCGCAGCCACGCTGCGAGCGGTCGCTCCCGGCATCTCCGAAGCCCTGATCACGACTGCAGCCGGACTGGCTGCGGCCATTCCGGCTGTAATCGCGTACAACCTGATCGGGGCCTCGATCCGTGAATTCGCCTCGCGCAGTGATGATTTCGCCCTCGAAGTGATGAATGCCGTCGAGCACAGCCAGGCACAGATTCCCGCTCAAGTTCCCGTGGACGTGAGGCGCTAGTGGCCTTCACCGCATCCAACGGCCGCACTCAGACAGCCCTCGCCGACATCAATATCACTCCACTGGTTGACGTCGTACTTGTGCTGCTGATCATTTTCATGGTCACTGCGCCCGTCTTGCAGTCGGGGATTGACGTCAGCGTTCCCAAGACGCGCACGGTCAAACAAATTACTGAAGAGCGCTTAGTGATCACCATCAATAAAGACCAGCGCGTTTTTCTGGGCAACGATCCGATCAACATCAATGAGATCGGCAGCAAGCTGAAGCAGAAGATTCGCGATCCGCGCAACCAGTCGATCTTTGTACGAGCGGATGAGAACGTTCCCTTTGGCGCTTTTGCGACGGTGATGGATTCCGTCAAGCAGGCGGGATTCGTCAACGTAAGCATCGTCACCCAACCCCTAGAGCAAAATGGCAGCAAACGCTGAGATCTACTTCGAGCATGACCGCTGGGGACGCGCGCTGGCGTGGTCTGTGGTTCTGCACGTAGGAATCACCGGATTTTTGATCGGATACTCTGCATATTTCTCTCGTTCGAGCGGCGATGCTTGGGGAGCGGGTGGAGGTGGAGAAGCAATCGGAGCGACGCTCGTCAGCACGGTTCCGCTGCCGTCCAATCCGGCGCAAACGCAGAACGTGCTCGCCAACGAATCGAAGGGCATCACGCAATCGCAGCCAAAGATTGAAGAGAAAGAGCCCGACGCGATCGAGATTCAAGGCAAGAACGCGAAGATCAAGCCGAAGAAAAAGCAAGAGACGGTCTCCAAAGACAAAGCGCAACCACCTCCGGAGCAGGAAACGAATCAAGTTGCGTTCGGCGAAGGCGGCCCCGTCAGCGGGCCGTATGGTTCGTTCAGCGCGGGCGGCGCCAAAGGCGGATTCGGAGTTACCGGCGGCGGAGGCGATTTCGGAACGAAATATGCATGGTATGTACACGTGATTCAGCAGAAAGTGGCTGAGAACTGGCTGAAGTACGAAGTCGATCCACGGATCACGACGGCGCAGCGGGTCTACATCACGTTCGATGTAGCACGTGACGGGCATCCGACAAATGTTCAGGTTGAACAGACGAGCGGAGTGCCTTCCTTGGATATTTCTGCAGTGCGAGCTCTACAGAGAATAGACACGTTCGGTGCGCTACCTGCCGATTATTCGGGAAGCAAGATCTCCGTCGAATATTGGTTCGACTACAAGAAGTGAGCAAAATGTACTTCCGGCGCGTGACCAACTAGATACGCTGGCGCTGGAGACCATATGAACGAGTGCAGAATAGGAACTTAGTGGAATGAATAGCTTCGAAAACACGGATCAAATGTTGCAAAGCGTTTCCTATCGGAATACGATATTCATGTACGTAGGAGTTCTTTCCCCCAGACGGATGGACGATCCCGCTCGATCATTCCTTCGGCCACGGCCGAGCAAGTCACATGTACTAGCCATTGCGCTCGCCTGTATCTGCCTCTTTTTTACTTCCTCACTGTTCGCTCAAGATTGGGTGAAAACCGGGACTAGTCTCGGTGTAGAGAAGGTCCGACTAGGTGTTCCCGATTTTAAGCCTTCGACAGCCGATCCCCAGAATACAGCGCTGTTGAAGACCTTCAACGACACATTGTGGAATGACCTCGACGTGTCGGGCGTTGTGGAGTTGGTGTCGAAGAGCTTCTATCCACTGCAGCTTCCAGGACAGCCGCCGGAAGTGAACTTCATGGCCTGGAGCGCGCCTCCGCCCAATGCAGCCATGTTGGCGTTCGGAAATCTGGGAGTAACCAACGGCAGGCTGACTGTCCAGGGATGGTTGTACGACGTCAAGAATATCCAGACCCCGCAGATTCTCGGAAAGCAGTACTCGGACGCTGCCACTGACGCTGCAGCCCGGGTGATGGCACACAAATTTGCGGACGAAATCATCGTGCGGCTCGGTGGCGGCGTCCAGGGAATCGCCGAGACACAGATTTATTTCGTCAGTGACCGCACTGGTCACAAAGAAATCTGGGCGATGGATTATGACGGATCGAACCAGCACCAGATCACTCGCATGGGCTCGATCGCACTCTCGCCTCGAGTCTCGCCCGACGGATCTCGCCTGGCCTTTAGCGCCCTTACCAAGAGTGGCTGGGATCTCATGATGTACTCTCTGGAAATCAATCGTCCGGTGAACTTCCCGCATTTAGGCGGAACGAATCTATCGCCGGCTTGGTCGAGCGACGGAACGAAGCTGGCATTTTCTTCCTCGCGGGGCGGGCAACCTGATATCTACGTTTCGGATGCTTCCGGTGGAAATCTGCAGCGCATGACCACCGGCAAGGGACCGGATGTTTCGCCGGTATGGAATCGCAAGACGAATGCGCAGATCGCGTTCGTCAGCGGGCGAACCGGCCTCCCGCAGATTTATACGATGGAAGCGGATGGCACGAATCAGCAGCGGATGACCGATCAGGGATACGCGGTTTCGCCGAACTGGGCGCCCAATGGACAATTTCTTTTATTCGCTTGGGTTCGTAAGTACGGACCGGGCGAACCGGGTTCGTCGGATCTCTATTTGATGGACGTCGCCAGCAAACAGTGGGTGCAGTTGACCCACGACGGCGGCCGTAACGACTTTCCATCGTGGTCGCCGGATAACCGGCACATCGTCTTTCAGTCGAATCGTTCCGGCAGCTTGCAGCTCTGGACGATGCTGGCCGACGGGACAAAAGTTCAGCAGCTGACGTTTACGGGTCACAACTCGCAACCGAATTGGAGCTGGAAATAGTAAATACACTTCGTCGGGCCCCGGGGCGAGCCTTTGGGGTCGTTAGGGAGGAATATAAAGTGAAGCAACTCAATACAAAGTGGTTTTTCCTGGTACTCGCACTGGGTGCACTTCTAACTCTAGGCGCTTGCGGAAAGAAAGCGACTCCGCCGCCACCACCACCGCCGCCTGCGCCTCCGGCCCCCACCGCATCCATCGCGGTGAATCCGAATACGATTCAGGCAGGGCAGTCTGCCTCGCTGACTTGGCAGACCGGCAACGCAACCGACGTCTCGATCGATGGCATCGGGGCGGTGCAGCCGAATGGCTCCCAGAGTGTATCGCCAACGGATTCCATGACATATCATCTCGTCGCGAAGGGCGCGGGTGGAACGCAGGAAGCAACTGCGCGCCTGACCGTAACGCAGGCTCCTCCGCCACCGCCGCCGACGGCGAACGTCACGGATGAAGACTTGTTTAGCCAGAATGTGAAGGACGTCTATTTCGACTACGACAAGGCCGATGTTCGTGGCGACCAGCAGGCGTCGATTCAGGCGGACGCGCAGTTCTTCAGCCAGCACACCAACATGAACTTTACGATTGAAGGACACTGCGATGAGCGCGGATCCACGGAATACAACCTGGCGCTGGGCGATCAGCGCGCCAGTGCGGTGAAGACTGCCTTGACCGCGGCCGGCGTCAGCGCCAGCCGAATCAAGACAATCAGCTATGGCAAGGAAAAGCCGTTCTGCACCGAAAGCAACGAAGCATGCTGGCAGCAGAACCGCCGCGGGCACCTCGTGTACCAGAAATAAATATTCCGGGGGACGCTCCTTGCGTCCCCCTTTTCTTCTTGCACAAAGCGACGCACTGGTTTGCGTCGAAATCTTCAGTGAAATGGTTGCCATCTTTCGGTTGAGTCTTCCGGTTCCTCGAAGTCCCTTTGTGTTTGGATTCGTCCCAGCCTGTGGGACAATCAGGGCATCTAATCTCGGTTGTTCAGGAAATCCTCTATGAAACCACATCGTGTCTCGGCGTCGATCGCGTTGCTCGCAGTTCTTTGGCTGGAGATAGCTCCCGCATTTGGAGTTAGCAAGGAGATGGTGCAGTTGCAGACGCAGGTGCAGCAACTGCAGGAACAAATGACCGCCATGCAGCGGAGTTTCGACGAGCGCATGGGAGTCATGAAAAATCTGGTAGAGCAGGACACCGACGCCGTCAATAAAGTGGCGAATGCCCTGAATGGGCTGCAGACAACCTTGCAGAAGCAGCAGGCTGATGGTGGCACGAAAACCGACCAGCTTTCCGGCCAAATCCAGGCCCTCAACGACACCATGGACGAAATCAAGGTGCGCCTGGCGAAGGTGACCAAGCAACTCGAGGATATGCAGTCGGCGCAGCAGAGTCTCGCCGCGCAGCAGGCGACGCAACAGGCAGCGCAGCAAGCCGCCGCCTCGGCACCTCCTCCGGATGTGCTTTATAACAATGCTCTGCGTGACTACAACGGCGGTAAGAACGACCTCGCCTTGCAGGAATTCTCGGACTACGTGAAGTTCTATCCGAACACGGATCTAGCGGGGAACTGCTACTTCTACTTGGGAGAAATCCAGTTCCGGCAGGCAAACTACCAGCAGGCAGCCCAGAGCTACGATCAGGTACTGCAAAACTTTCCTAGCGGAAACAAAGCCGCCTCAGCACAACTGAAGAAGGGTTTCTCGCTGATCGAACTCGGCAAGCAGGACGATGGGGTCACCGAACTGAAGCACCTGATTCAGCGCTACCCGCACGCGCCCGAAGCATTGCAGGCTCGCGAGCGGCTTCGCAAGTTGGGAGTGACCAGCACGTCACGATAAAAAGCTTTCAGGATTTCCAGAGGGTCGCCTGCGGTAGTTAGACCGAGTGGCGATGATGCTTTGGAGCATGGTGTTTCGTAGCTTTGTGCGCGCGGTGACGTCGTGCTTTTTGATGCGTGGCTTTGACCGTGGTCAGGGATGCGTGCGCGGTATCTGCGATGGCAAACACGCTAAACAACAGAGATATGAGAACTACAGAAATTATTCGACGCATCTACTCCCCTTTCCCGTAGTGCCTAAAGATTAAAGCTATTCTATTCCGAAAAGGCAAAGAATAAACTGGCTTGGCGAGGGGCGTCTACGAAAAGTAACCTAAACTCCCCAAATTCATCGCGCGAGGTGGAATGATGCACAAGGACCATCCGGATCAGGATGCCGGTAAGGGCGCCAAAGAAACCGAAGATCATCAGGGATCTGGCAACACTGGCCTCCAGGACCAGCTGGGCCACCGCGACCAGGACCCAATGCTGAAGGATTCGGATTCCGATTTTCCTGAGCCTGGCCAGAATCCCGAACACACAGGCGAACCTCAACGCAAGAGCGCTTAGGACGGCAAGGCTTCATTCAAAAGTGAAAGGGCCCCGCATGGGGCCCTTCTTATTGAGGGCTTGCCAACAGTTTTTACCGCAACTCCTCCATGCAAGCGTCCAATACTTCTTTTCCCGGACGAGTCAGCGAATCTGGAAGTGTCGCCAACGGCTGATCCACAACATTCAGCATTTCAATGAAGTTGGGAGCCGTCGGATTCACGTAGAACACGCCTGTAAGCACCTCGCCCTTATCGTGCGCTTCTGTGAGGCGAGTCATGGCGCGAATCTTGTCCGCCGGGTCGTAGTCTTCTTCCAGCTTTCGCAGGTTGAGATGAGATCCGTCGTGCATCGTGACGGAGACCGTCGTGCCCGGATCGTACTCGACGTTGATGTCTTCGAAATGCGGGACAAAACTGACGTCCTGCAGCGTTTCCTCGTGCTCCTTCACGTACTTGTAGGACTTAGTCGACCCTTCGTGGTCGTTGAAGGTGACGCAGGGAGAAACAACATCAAGCATGACGGTTCCCTTGTGCGCAATGGCGGCCTTCAGCATGGCGCTCAGCTGACGCTTGTCGCCAGAGAACGAACGACCAACAAGAGTGGCGCCGAGTTGAATCGCCAGGGCACACGTATCGATCGGAGGAAGATCGTTGATCACGCCGGTTTTCAGCTTCGAGCCAAGATCGGCGGTAGCCGAGAACTGCCCCTTCGTGAGCCCGTAAACGCCGTTGTCTTCGATGATGTAGATGATCGGAAGATTCCGGCGCATCAGATGCATGAACTGGCCGATACCGATGGAAGCGGTATCTCCGTCGCCGCTGACACCGATGCAGACCAGTTTGCGATTCGCCAGTAGAGCACCTGTGGCGACTGAAGGCATGCGGCCGTGCACTGCGTTGAAGCTGTGAGAGCGGCTCAGGAAATAGGCCGGGGTCTTCGACGAACATCCGATTCCGCTCGGCTTAATGACGAATTCCGGTTCGACGCCCATCTCGTACATGGCTTCGATGATGCGTTCGGAGATCGCGTTGTGGCCGCAACCGGCACACAACGTGGTCTTTCCGCCCTTGTACTCAATGACAGTGAGCCCAATGCGATTCGTCTTCGGTGCGGGAGCGCCCGTTTCGGTCGGCGTGGTAGCCATTACTTGCCCTCCATGCTGGTCAGTTCGTCGGTGATCGATCGCGCATCGAGCGGCAGTCCGTTAATATGCGCGATGCTGCGAAGGTGTCCGATCAGTTCAGGCTTGAGATCGAGTTTCAGCAAACTCAGCATCTGCGCGTCGCGGTTCTGCTCGACGACATAAACATGTTCGTGTTGCTCGATGAATTCATGCACTTCGCGCGTGAAAGGATAAGCCCGCAGCCTCAAGTAGTCGGTCTCGAGGCCGTATTCTTCGCGCATCTGATCGCGGCTTTCGGTAATGCCCCAGTGGGAAGTTCCATAACCGATGATTCCGATCTTTGCGTTGTTTCCCTTCGTGATTTCAGGTCGTGGAACGAAGGACCGCGCAGTTTCGAATTTGCGGTTCAAGCGCTCCATATTGTTCTCGAAGTCGTCGGCGCGTTCGCTGTACTGAGCCTTTTCGTTATGGCCGCTGCCTCGTGCGAAGTAGGCGGCCGCCGGATGCGAAGTACCGGGAAGCGTGCGGTATCCGATTCCGTCGCCATCGACATCTTTGTAGCGAGCGAATCCACCAAGGCGATCGAGATCCTCTTTGCTCAAAACCTTGCCGCGCTTGATGGGAGCCGTGGGGTATTGAAAGGGATCCGACATCCAGTTGTTCATGCCCAGATCAAGATCGGACATGACGAACACGAGCGTCTGGAATTGTTCTGCCAGGTTAAAGGCATCGGTCGCCATGGAGAAGCATTCTTCGACGGAGCAGGGAATCAGCATGATGTGCTTGGTGTCTCCGTGCGAAAGCACGGCCGTCGATAGAATGTCACCCTGCGAAGTTCGCGTGGGCAGTCCGGTTGACGGTCCCACTCGCTGAATATCCCAGATCACTCCGGGAACTTCGACGTAGTAAGCAAGGCCAGTAAATTCCGCCATCAGCGAAATTCCAGGGCCGGCAGTCGCGGTCATACTGCGAGCACCCGCCCAGCCCGCACCAATCACCATGCCGATCGCCGCTAGTTCGTCTTCGGCTTGAACAATGGCGAATGTCGCTTTGCCATCGGGGCCGATGCGGTATTCCTTCATATAGTCGATCATCGTCTCGACGAGCGATGAAGACGGAGTGATCGGATACCACGTGACCACCGTACATCCTGCGAACATGCAGCCCAGCGCAGCCGCGGAATTACCGTCGATGATGATCTTCCCGGCGGTCTTGTCCATGCGCTCGATGTAGAAAACGCCACGCTTCTCCAGATTTGCCTTGGCGTATTCGAACCCGGCTTGCGCCGCTGCCAGATTGAGATTGGCGGCTTTTACCTTCTTCGCAAACTGTTTGCGAATCGCCTTCTCGATCTCCGCCATGTCGATCGTCAGCAAACTGGCCACTACGCCGACGTAGACCATGTTCTTGACCAATTTGCGCAACTTGGCTTCCGGGCAAACTTGAGCCACGATCTTGTCGTAAGGAACGGAATAGAAAATCAGATCATTCCGAAGCTTGTGCAGCGCCAGCGGTTCGTCGTAGAGAACTGACGCGCCGGGAGCTAGTGACATCGTGTCTTCGGTGGCCGTCTCCGGATTCATCGCAACCAGGAAGTCGATTTCCTTCTTGCGTCCGATATATCCGTGCTTGTTGGCGCGAATTGTGTACCAGGTTGGAAGACCGGCAATGTTCGAGGGGAACATGTTCTTGCCGGAAACCGGTACGCCCATCTGAAAAATACTGCGGAGAAGAACTGTATTTGAGCTTTGTGACCCCGAGCCATTGACCGTCGCGACCTGAATGCTCATGTCGTTGACGATGCGCTGCTTGCCCATGCCGCCGGACGATTCCCGGGGCACGACATCCGTAGTGGCCATCCCAACACCTTCCTTTAGTTAACGGAGCGATCCCACTCGCCCCTATTTGTGGATTGCGGAGGATGAAACATTTCATTATACGGCGACTTGGGCGGCCGGTGGCGGCGAATCGCCCGGCTGTAGCCCGGGAGGAACCTGCTTTGGAAATGAGGGGGACTGTCGTCGACTCAGGCTTCGCTCTTATAAAACTGTGCAATGGTGCGAAATTTTTCGTATCGTGCCGCGACCAATTCATCCGGAGTCAGTTTTTTCAGGTCAGAATAATGTTTCTGCAGGCTGGCGTCGAGCAGGGCAGCGGCCGCTTCATGATCGCGGTGGGCCCCGCCTTCCGGCTCGGGGACGATATCGTCGATGCAGCCCAATTCACTGAGGTCGCTGGCGGTGATGCGCATGGCCTCGGCCGCAAGTTCTTTCTTAGTTGCATCGCGCCACATGATGGCGGCACAGCCTTCCGGAGAGATGACCGAGTAGATCGAGTTCTCCATCATCAACACGCGATCCGCGACTGCGATTGCCAATGCGCCGCCACTACCGCCCACGCCGATCACCGTGGCAATTATTGGCACTTCGAGTCGCGCCATTTCTCGCAGGTTGTAGGCGATAGCCTCCGCCTGTCCTCGTTCCTCGGCGTGAATCCCTGGATAAGCGCCGTCGGTGTCGACCAAAGTGAAAACGGGCCGCCGAAACTTCTCGGCGATCTGCATTACTCGAATCGCTTTGCGATAGCCCTCTGGATGCGGAGTGCCGAAGTTGCGGTAGACGCGCTGCTTCATGTCGCGTCCTTTTTGCGTCGCGACCACCATTACCTCATCGCCGTGGAAACGGGCCATGCCGCAAACGATCGCGGCATCATCGCCAAAGCCCCGGTCGCCATGAATTTCGCTGAAATCGGTAAATATGCGCTCAATGTAGTCGAGCGACTGCGGGCGCTGGGGATGCCGCGCCAACTCGGTCCTCTGCCAGGCGGTGGGCGGAGCGTTCATCTCTTGGCGAAGGGTCTCAATGCGTTCTTGAAGCGTAGCGATCTGTCGGCGGGTGTCTTCATCCGGGCTGGCCGACTCCATCTCGGCGACCTGGCGTTCGATTAGTTCCAGCTCTTGTTGTACTTTTTCGGTGGCTGCCATGCTCGCTTAGCTGATCACGCGGACGCTGCCGCGCCCGCACAGTTGCTCGACGCGGGCAATGAAATTGCGGTCTGGAAGCACATTATAGCCTTCCGCCTCCATAACCACCATGAAATCCCCTTGGCGTTCCACGTCAAACAACACTCGAGCCTCGCCTTTGCGCTCAACAAACAGACTGTGCAGGTTATCAATCGTTGCCTCTTCCGAGGTCTCCAACGGAATCCGGACTCGGATGGCGCGGGGCAGCGGAATCTTCGCCTCTTCAAGAGGCATGATCTCGGCGGCCGTAATCTTTGGATTTGTACCTTCTTCGATGCGAACTCCTGCTTTCACCAACACGGGCACTTCGAGTTTGACCTTCTCTCCAATGCGCTTGTAAGCCTCGGGGAAGACGATCATGTCGATCGATCCCGACATGTCTTCTAAATTGGCTTGTGCGTAGAAATCACCCTTTTTGGACTTTAGCACGCGCACATTGCTGATGATGCCTGCAGTAGTGATGGTCTCGTCTTTGCCTGTCGACTTTGTCATCGCCGCAATTTCTTCGACGCTGAACGCCCGCAGGTCCTGCAGCTTGTCTTTGTATTTTTCCAGCGGATGACCGCTGATGAAGAATCCTAGGATTTCCTTTTCCGCCGTGAGGCGGGTGTGCTCGTCCCAGTCGGGAACGTTCGGCAATATATCATTCTGGGTCGCCGCTTCTTCCTGTTGGAATACTCCAAAGAGGCCGTGCTGTCCGGATTCTGCGTCGCGCTGTGCCTTTTGCGCCTGCTCAATGGACTTGTCGAGGACTGCCATCAGTTGAGCGCGCCGGCCCATCGAATCCATGGCGCCGCTCTTCACCAGAGATTCGATGACGCGCTTGTTGAGCAATCGTAAATCGACGTTCTCGCAGAACTCGAAGATGGACTTGAATCGCCCGAGCTTCTTGCGGGCGGCGACAATAGATTCGATCGCATTGCCCCCGACGTTCTTTACTGCGGCCAGGCCGAAGCGGATCGACTCTCCTTGTGGTGTGAAGTTCGCGTCAGAGATGTTGATATCCGGTGCAGCGACAACGATGCCCATCTCGCGACATTCGTTGATGTACTTGACAACATCGTCGGTCGAGCCCGTCACCGATGTCAGCAGTGCCGCCATGAATTCCACGGGATAATGCGTCTTCAAATACGCCGTGTGATAGGCAAGCAGGGCATAGGCCGCCGAGTGCGACTTGTTGAAGCCGTATCCGGCAAACTGAGCCATCAGGTCAAAAATCTTCTCGATTTTCTTCGGCGGGAACTTTCGTTTCGCGGCACCTTCGACGAAGCGTTCGCGCTGCTGCGCCATCTCCTCCGCCTTCTTCTTGCCCATGGCGCGGCGGAGCAGGTCCGCTTCACCGAGCGAATATCCCGCCAGCCGGTTCGCGATCTGCATCACCTGTTCCTGATACACGATCACTCCCAGCGTCTCCTGCAGGATCTCTTTCAGTTCCGGCAGTTCGTACTCAACTTTCTTGCGGCCGTGCTTGCGGTCGACGAAGTCGTCGATCATGCCGCCTTGGATCGGGCCGGGGCGATAAAGCGCATTGAGAGCCGTGAGGTCTTCGATCGAATTCGGCTGGTACTTACGCAGCACGTCGCGCATACCATGCGATTCAAACTGGAAGACGCCGGAGGTCAGCCCCTTGTGGAAGACCTTCTGGTACGTCTCCACATCCTCGAGCGGAATCTGCTCCAGCGTCAGTGGTGTCTCGCGCTTCTGCTGGATGAGCTTCAATGCATCCGTGAGAATCGTGAGGGTCGTCAGGCCGAGGAAGTCCATCTTCAACAGGCCCATCTTTTCGATGGCGACCATGTCGAAGGCAGTCACGATTTCGTCGTTCTTGGTGCGATGCAGCGGTACCAGATCGGTCAGCGGACGCGGCGAAATCACGACTCCAGCCGCGTGAACACCCGAATTTCGCACCAGTCCTTCAAGTTTCAGGGCTGTATTCAGCAGTTCCCGGATCTGCGCATCTTTCTCATATGCTTCATGCAGCTGTGGAGAATCAGCGATCGCCTGGTCGAGAGTGATGTTGAGTTGCGTGGGCACCATCTTTGCGATGCGGTCAACGTCCGCGTAAGGGATGTCCATCGCGCGGCCGACGTCTTTGATCGCCGCCTTCGCCGCCATGGTGCCGAAGGTGATGATCTGCGCCACATTGTCGCGACCATATTTCTGAGTGACGTAATGGATCACCTCGCCGCGCCGGTTCATGCAGAAATCAATGTCGATATCGGGCATCGATACGCGCTCTGGATTCAAAAAGCGCTCGAACAGCAACTCGTGCTGAATCGGATCGATGTCGGTAATTCCTAGGGCGTACGAAACGAGCGACCCGGCAGCCGATCCTCGGCCCGGCCCGACCGGAATGTCATGCTCTTTTGCGTAACGGATAAAGTCCCAGACAATAAGAAAATATCCAGGAAACTTCATCTGTTGGATGATGGCCAGTTCGCGCTCGAGCCGTTGCTCGTATTCCGTCAGCGAATGTTTCAGCTTCCCCTGCTCATGCAGCGGGCGTAGCACTTCCATGCGCCGGGCGAATCCTTCACGTGATACATGAACGAAGTAGCTATCGATGGTGTATCCCGGCGGGACCTCAAATTCCGGGAACGGATTCGCTACCTTTTCGAGGCGAAGGCTGCATCGTTCTGCAATATCGAGGGTCCGCGAGAGCACATCCGGAGAGTCCTTGAAAACCCGGAGCATCTCGTCGTGGTTCTTGACGTAGAACTGCGTTCCGTCGAACTTCATGCGCGCGGTGTCGCGGATGGATTTGCCTGTCTGTATGCAAACCATCACGTCCTGCGCGTGAGCATCGTCCTCACAGAGATAGTGGCTATCGTTGGTGGCGACAAGGGGCAGGCTCAGTTCTTTTTCCAGCTTGAAGAGTCCGGGATGGATGCGATGTTCGAGTTCCAGCCCCTGGTCCTGAATTTCGAGAAAGAAATTTCCCTTACCGAAAATGTCTGTGAATGTGCCGGCGGCGGTTCGAGCAGCCTCGTAGTTTCCCTCGACCAACCGCTCTGCGACTTCGCCCTTAAGGCATCCCGATAGGCCGATCAATCCCTTCGAGTGTTCAGCGAGAAACTTCTTGCTGACCCGCGGCTTGTAATAAAACCCATGCAACGAAGCTTCGGATGTGATCTTTACGAGATTTCGATAGCCCTCTTCGTTTTCAGCCAACACCAGGAGGTGATTGTAGGTATCGCCCTCGGGCGCCGCGCGGTGGTCGTCTTTCTTGCAGACGTAAAGTTCGCAACCGACGATGGGTTTGACGCCATGCTTGTAAGCGGCATTGGCAAAATGCACCGCACCAAAAATATTGCCATGGTCAGTCATGGCAACTGCGGGCATGCCTAGTTCGTGCACGCGCTCGCAGAGCTTTTCAACGTCGCAGGCGCCATCAAGCAGGGAGTAGTCAGTGTGCAGATGCAGGTGGACGAATTGGGACATGGGTCATGTTTAGTCTAACCCAAACAGGATGGAGGAGAAGTGTGGACGCCTGTGCGTTTCTGGGGATCCTCATGCCACTGACTAGGCGCTTTTAATCGGCCCCGGCTGCTGCTGCTTGCATCTTCTGCAGCAGCTTCCGAGCCTGGCTGATCAGTTCGGCCACTTCGAAGGGTTTCACAAGATAGGGAACGTTGTTTTCCTGTAGGAAGGTTCGTCCA
Source organism: uncultured Acidobacteriota bacterium (assembly GCA_963787685.1). Lineage (GTDB taxonomy): Bacteria > Acidobacteriota > Terriglobia > Terriglobales > Acidobacteriaceae > Sulfotelmatobacter. The sequence goes on along the minus strand of CAWBED010000003.1, from coordinate 450,535 downwards.
TCGCCCGGTTCCACCCCGTTCGAGAACGTGTAGAGAATGTGCTGCTCCATCGTCGGGCAATTTTCTTTCAGCCATGGATAAGATTCTTTGGCGCTCCACTGGCTCGGCATTTTTCCGCTCATGATGATGGCGTCAAAGGGCTCGGAGAGCAGTCTTGTCTTCACATCTTGGCTAGTCTTAGCCGTGACGACCGTAGCGCCGGCGCCGATCAGCACGTCGCGCTCGAATTCCAGCACGGCCTCTTCTTCCTCGACGAGCAGCACGCGCCCTGCGATCGCACCCTCCCGTTGACGGGGAGCTGGCTTCAGTTCCTCGGTTTCGGGCTGTATGGTGGCCGCTGCCGGTAGCCGGACTTCAATCATCGCGCCGCCCTCTGGAGCGTTATTCGCGGTGATATCGCCGCCATGCTCTTTCACGATTCCGTAGCAAATGCTCAGCCCCAGGCCGGTGCCTTTGCCGACGCTCTTGGTAGTGTAGAACGGGTCGAAAATGCGCTTGGGATCTTTGATTCCCGCGCCGTCGTCGGTGAATTGTGTAGTGACATTGCCGCCCTGACAGGCGATCCTGATCTTCAACTGGCCGGTGCGCCCGGTCTCAAGGATGGCATCGACGGCGTTGTTGATGATGTTAAGGAAAACTTGCTCGATCTGGTGCGGGTCTGCGACAACCATCGCCGGTTCGGTGGGGAGATCGCGCTCTACTTTGATGTTATTGATCTTCAGGTCATAGTCGCGAAGCGCCAAAGTTTCTTCCAGCACTTTGCGGATGTCGACCTCATCTCGCTGTGGCGCCCGCTGGCGGGCAAACGAGAGAAGATTCTGTACCACACGGTGGGTACGCTGCGCTTGCTTAAACAGCTTCCCGACATAATCCTGCGCACGCGTGTTGAGCCCTTCGGTCTCGAGCAACTGAGCATAACCAAGGATCGCCGTGAGCGGATTGTTCAGTTCATGTGCCACGCCGGCAATCAATTGTCCGACGGCTGACATCTTTTCGCTCTGCAGTAGCTGCTCTTGCGTCTTGCGCAGATCTTCGTAGGCGCGGCAGGTTTCTTCGTAGAGCCGAACTTTTTCGATCGTGGTGGCCAACTGGCGGCTGATGGCAACCAGCAGATTCTCGTCGTTGCCCGAATATTCGTAGCCCAGATGGTTGCAGAGCCCCATGATGCCGACGGGACTGTCCTTGCCCCAGAAAAGCACCCAGATCCACGAGCGATCCGCGTCGGACTTCAGGAACTCGGCAATGTTCGGAGGGAGGTGCGGCATATATTCCGCTGTGATGACTTCCGCTCTTGAGCGTACGACCAGATCGCCAAATCCTTCGGCGAAGGAAATCTCGGCCGGACGCATCTTGTCGCGGCTGCGCGGCCCCCACGCTGCACGCCGCCGATAGGTTGGGCTATCGGTGTCGGAGAGATAGACCGTACCACTCTCCGCCCCAAACAGTGTGACCACTTGGCGCAGCGTCAAATTAAGGATTTCGTCCAAGTCGAACGATTGCGCCGCCACGACGGCCATCGCGTTCAGCGCATTGAGTTCGCGATTGCGGCGCCGCATTTCGTCCTCGGCGCGCCGTTTTTCAGTCGTGTCGAGAACGAATCCCTGGTAGCGCTCGATTTTTCCGCTGGCGTCGCGCGTTGCAAAACTGCTCTCGATGGCCAACAAGATCGTCCCATCCTTACGGCGCAGCGTGACTTCAAAATTGCGGACGTAGTTATGAGCTTCAATGTCGCGCCGGAACGCATCTCGCTGTTTGGGATCAACACAAATTTCAGAATCGAGATTCAGGACCAGCAGCTCCTCGCGTTTGCTGTATCCCAGCATGCTCACCAATGCGTCATTACAGTCGATCAGCTTGCCAGTCGGGTCAGAGACGTAAACGCCTTCCTGCACCTGGTCGAAGAGCAAGCGATATTTTTCCTCGGCGGACCGCCGATCGGTAATGTCCCGAACGACGTGAATGGTGCCTTTTTGCGGGCTTCCTTGCTCGGTATACGAAGAGGTCGAAACGACTGAGAAGCCGCCAAAGCAGGCGTCCGCTCCCTCCGTAAATTCCTCGTCCGCGCCCATGGCGCAGTAAGGACAGCCTTTCCATTCCCCGAAGGTATGAGGCAGGGCCGATTCGCAAGTGCTGCCAATGACATCCGCAGCCGCCTTGCCGAGCTGTTCCAGCAATACCTGATTAGCCTTGATAATGCGGAAATCGGCGTCGTGCGCGAGGATGATGTCGTGAACAGAATCGAAGGTATTGATCCACTGCCGTTGCGAGCGTAAAACCTGCTCCAGCAACCGGAAGTTCTCGACGGCAACCGCAAGCTGCTTCGCACAAGCCTGCAGGAATTCCAATTCTTCGGACGTCCACTGTCTATTGCCCGAACTGCCAAGCATCAGCAGCCCGACGGGCGCTTTGTTGCCGATTACGGGAACGGTGACCAACTGGCGAATCTTCTCGCTCGCCAGGCATTCTTGCGGCTCCTGCCCTAATGCGCTCGGCTTGCTGACTTCAGGAGCAGCGTGTTCGAGCAGCTTGGAAGTCTTCTCATTCGCAGGATGGAAGCCGGCGTCGCGCAGGAAATCGGATGAAAGCCCAACCGCATGCGTCGCGACCAGATTGCCGCCTTCGAGCAACCGGAACCATACGGCCCGGACTCGCATCAACTGCCGCAACTCCTCGACTGCGCATTTCACCACATTCCCATATTGCTGGGCGCTCGCTACGCTCTCGGTAATCGCCTGCACCGCGAGCAGTCGGCGGGTGCGCGTCCGGGCCTGGTCGAATACAACCAGCAGCATGCTTAATCCCAGCGTAATTTCCGCACCGAGATACGCGCCTTTGGGTACGCTATCCGCAAAAGAAGACCAAGAGAGATGAAGCGTCGGCAGGCAAAAGGCCAGCAGCCAAGCGGAAAAGTCCCAGCGTCTGCGACGGGCTCGCACCAGAGCAACCGACGCGGTCAAAAGTAGAATGCGATAGCCCAACTCCAGGGCCATCCGCATCGGAAGAGAATCTGGCCACAACAAGACTCTCGCCCCGGCGAACCCCGCCAAGATCGGCGTAATCACCATCAAAGGCACAAGTAGATCGCGCCCTCGGACATAAAGCAATACTGCCGCAGCAAGCAATCCGACGGCGGCAATAAAGGTCGTGTGTACGACGACAAGATCGAACGGTGCAGGTATTTTGCCGGCCAAACAGTGTTCGGCCAGTCGCGAAGCAGTCAGGCTGGTCCAGCCGAGAATCCAAATTTTGAGGTAGTTCTCACGGAAGGAGCGCAGAGCGAGCAGGGACGCACCAAGCAGAATGAGTAAACTCAGTTCTGCTGCTGAAGGCCGGGCAATCCCAAACCTTGCCGCCGAATTCCAGATCGACCAGAGGGCTGCGCTCATCGCATTGCGGACGTACGTCTTCCTTGCTTTTGAATATCATGCTCGGCTGGATTCTCGATGGAGATTCCGGACAACAATGATTACTTTCGGAATCTCGTGCAAGCGTTACAATCGCCGATAGACTTTCGTGTAACCCCATGGCAGACCGAATCCTAGTAGTTGACGACGAAGAACCGATTCGCGAAATTGTCGCATCCATGCTCGGCACAGCCGGATATCTCTGCAAACAAGCGGCTTCCGGCACAGAGGCCTTGGCCGTTCTCACTTCGGGAGAGGAATTCGAATTAATGCTCTCCGACTTGATGATGGCTGACCTCGACGGCATTGGCCTCCTGGAACGAACCAAAGAGAAATATCCGGATATGCCGGTCGTGATGGTGACCGCAGTGCACGACATTTCCGTAGCCCTGGCGGCCATTCGCAACGGGGCATACGACTATCTTTTAAAGCCGTTTGAGCGCGAACAACTCCTCAACACGGTCAGCCGCGCTTTGGAGAATCGCCGCCTGAAAGTGGAGAACCGGACCTACCAGACAAATCTGGAATCGTTGGTAAAAGCCCGCACCGATCAGTTGCAGGCCGCGATGGTCAGCCTGGAACGCTCCTATGACATCACCCTTGAAGCTCTTGGCGACGCGCTCGATCTAAAGGACGCGGAAACCGCTGGCCACACCAAACGTGTGACCGCATTCACTATTGCCATTGCTCGTGCCATGGGATTGCCACGGGAGCAGATCGCCGTCATCGCGAGAGGCGCTTTCCTCCACGATATTGGGAAGATGGCGATCCCGGACAAAATTCTGAATAAGCCCGCCAAGCTCACTCCGGATGAAACCGTGATCATGCAGGAGCACGCTTATCACGGCTACCAGATGCTGAAGAAGATTCCGTTCCTCGTTGAAGCCTCAGATATCGTGTACTCGCATCAGGAGCGCTTCGACGGGACAGGATATCCGCGTGGCCTGAAGGGCGAGGAAATTCCGCTTGGAGCCAGAATTTTCTCGGTCGCGGACACTCTCGATGCCATTACTTCCGATCGCGTATACCGGCCTGCACAGTCGCTGGCGGCGGCTCGCGCCGAGATCGAGAAGTGGTCCGGGAGACAGTTCGATCCGCAGGTCGTGAAGATATTTCTCGAAATTCCGGACAACATTTGGCAGGATCTGCGTCGAGATATCGCGGCTCAGAGTTACCGCGTCGCTTATTCCGCTGGGGCCAAGGGCTAAATCCGCTCGCGAAGGTGGGGACTTTGCAAGGCCGTCATCCTTTGAAGGTTTTGCTGTCGGCTGCCGTCTTGTTGACGGCTGTGCTGTCCGCTGCCTGCCTGATCCTGCCCCGTGGACTTGCGGTCGCGGGAGTGAGCGATATCGTGTGCGCAGCCCTTATGCTCTGCGCACTTTTCTCGTTTCTGTGGAATGGGCTGAAATCCTCGGGACGTCTGCGCTGGTTTTGGATGCTTCAGGCTGCGGGATGGGTGCTCTGGTTCAGCGATCAGGTCTGCTGGATCGTCTTTGACCTTGTCCTGAAAAAGAAACTTCCGGCCATGTATCCGGCGGACGCGCTACTGTTCCTCGCAGGAGCTCCCATGATCGCGGGCCTGCTCTTGCGCCCGCATCGTCAGACGTCGGAACGAAGCGCCCGACTCGGCCTGTTGGATTTTCTGCTGCTGCTCCTCTGGTGGTTCTATCTCTACGTTTCCTTCGTTGTATGTTGGCAGTATGTGTCGCCGAATGAAGACAAGTACAACTGGAACTTCGATCTGCTCTCCGGAGCAGAAACCGTTCTGCTCGCCGGAATTCTGCTCCTCTTCTGGAAAGAAAGTTCGGGACTCTGGAAGAAGTTTTATGCCTTCTTCTGCGGCGCCGTTGTCTTCAACGGCATCGCATTTTTTGTCCTGAACCGAGCCATAGAGCAGGGCGTTTATTACACGGGCAGTTGGTATGACATCCCGTATTCGGGGTCTTTCGCACTTTTTAGTGCAGTCGCGCTCCTTGGACCAGAGCTTGCGCCTTCCCCGGAGAGCGCCGGAGACGAATCGTACAACTCGGTGATGGCCAGTCTCGCCATGCTGGCCGTGCTTTCCTTGCCCATCCTTGCAGTCTTTGCCTTGGTGGACCCCAATCTTCCGCGCGCGGCCTCGTATTTTCGCGTGCTGGTGACACTCTCCACTATGTTCATGATGGCGTTTCTGATCTTTATCCAGCATCGCCGTCTGAATCAGGAATTGCGTCACGCCAACGTGGTTCTTCAGGAAGCCTCGCTCACTGACCCCTTGACTGGCCTGCGTAACCGCCGCTATTTTTCCGCCACGATCGAGGCGGACGTAGGCCAGGCCCTACGCTCGCACGCTGACCAGCACGATGCGCATACACGCGATCTTGTCTTCTATCTGATCGACGCCGACAATTTCAAAGAAGTGAATGATGAGCACGGCCACGACATCGGAGACCAAGTTCTCATTGAAATGGCGCGGCGCCTGAGTTCTTCGATTCGCCATTCCGATGTGCTGGTTCGTTGGGGTGGGGAGGAGTTCCTCATCGTTTCCCGCTATACCGATCGCTCCGAAGCAGAGTTGCTGGCACAGCGCGTTCTATCCGCCATCGCGGACACGCCATTCCCGACCGCGCCCAACCAGACCATCTTCCGCACCTGTTCCGTTGGATGGGCCGCGTTTCCATGGTATCCGGAGAACCCTCGAGCGGTGGGATACGAGGAAGTGCTGACCCTGGCGGATCGTGCCCTGAATAAAGCCAAGCAGTCCGGTCGGAACCGCGCCGTGGGCATGTTTCCCGCTAGCGGGAAGGTTCCAGCCACTACGGTCGCCGGCTTGCATTCCACGAGTGTCCAGGTCGATCTGCTTGCGGTAGCTGGCCCCCATCCTGCTTCCTAGCACCCAGACGCTCCACTCCGAAGCACGACATGGTTAACATGGGATAATCCCTCGGAGGCAGATCATGAAATCCGCACGCTTCTTGTCTCTCGTGCTCCTGGTTGCGCCCGTTACGCTTGTTGCCCAGGAGCACCCAACGGTCAATGCGCAACCGAATACGGTTTTCGTTGGTGCCGACGGAAAGTACGAATCCGCTCCCGACACCGCGCAACTGCAATTCAATGTTTCCGTCCAGGATGAGACTCCGCAGGCCGCATACCAGCATGCCTCCAAGGACGTTGAGCAGGTCCGGCAAGTGCTGCGCGCAAACGGCCTTGATCCTAAAAGCGCAACAGTCGGCTTCCTTTCAGTCCAGCCTGCCTACGAGTACAAACCGAAGCAACACATCGTCGGGTATCGCGTCACCACCGACATCACCCTCAAGCTTAAAGATTTTTCGAAGGTCGGGCCGATCACGCAGCAACTCGCCGATGCAAATGTAAGCGAGACGCAGACCGCGAGCTACATCCTCGAAAACATGGATGAAGCTAAGAACCGCGCCGTTGAAGACGCATACCGGCGCGCAAAGAACTCCGCCGACACTATCGCTCACGCCAGCGGGCGGACACTGGGTGAGCTCTCTTATGCATCCGTGGACACATTCGAAAATGTGCACCCGGTAATGGGTCGTATGGCACGTCCGATGGCGGCGATGGCCAATGCAGCGCCGGCACCGACCGAAGATTTCACTCCGCAAACCGTTACCGTCACGGCGCACGTGAATGCTCTATTCAACTTGAAGTAGACGGATGCCGATGCCTGCCCGGACCGCACAATATTGGATCGAGCGGCTCAAACTTGAGCCGCATCCGGAGGGCGGTTATTTTCGCCAGACCTACCGTTCGGACGTTCTGATCGCGCACGAGGCCCTGCCTGTCGGATTCAAGGGAGAGCGCGCTGCCTCGACCGCGATCTACTTTCTGTTGGAAGGGATGAACTTCTCCGCCTTTCACCGGTTGGAATCCGATGAAGTATGGCATTTCTACGTTGGCGCTCCGTTAGTGGTTCACGTGATCGATCCGAACGGAAAATACAAATCGATTCTTCTGGGAAGTGATCCGGAGTCAGGCGAAGTGCTGCAGGGTGTCGTGCCCGCCGGTTGCTGGTTTGCGTCGCATGTCGCCGACTGGAAGTCGTTTGCCGTGGTCGGCTGCACGGTGGCGCCGGGCTTCGATTTCGCGGACTTCGAGATGGCGAAGCGCGAGGAATTAGTAAGCCGCTATCCGAAGCATCGAGAGTTGATCGGGTGCCTGACGCGCTAACTACTTCGCGGCGACGGCTTTCTTCGGGAACATTTCGCCTATCCGCCGGATCTGCGCCCCGACTCCCTTCAGCTTTTCCTCAATGTGCTCGTAGCCGCGGTCAATGTGATACACCCGGTCGATGATGGTCTCTCCGTCGGCGACCAGTGCCGCCAGGACGAGCGATGCCGAAGCACGCAAATCGCTTGCGAGAACCGCCGCCGCGCTGAGTGGAGTCTTCCCGCGAACCACAGCCCGTCTTCCTTCAATCTTGATGTTCGCGCCCATGCGAACGAGTTCCTGCGCGTGCATGAATCGGTTCTCAAAAATGTTTTCTGTAACGATCGAAGTCCCTTCCGCTTGCGTCGCCAACGCCATGAACTGCGCCTGGCAGTCCGTGGGGAACCCAGGGTGTTCTTCCGTCGACATGTCGGCGGCGCTGAACGGATTGTCTCCCATAACTCGCACAGCATCAGCCGTTGCTTTCGTCTTCACCCCAGCCTCGTGCAGCTTGCTGAGCAGAGCGCCCAGGTGCGAAGGGTCGCATCCGGCAATGTTGAGATCCCCTCCGGTCATCGCCCCGGCGATGATGAAGGTGCCGGCTTCGATCCGGTCTGGAATGATGCGGTGCTTCGCGCCTTTCAGCTTGCTCACGCCCTTCACACGGATCTGCGCCGTGCCCGCGCCCTCGATCTTCGCTCCCATCTTGTTGAGCAGGTCGGCCAGGTCGGCCACTTCAGGCTCGCGCGCACAATTTTGCAGAATCGTTTCGCCCTCGGCTAGAGTCGCGGCCATCAACAGGTCTTCCGTACCCGTTACAGTGATCTTGTCGAATACAATTTCCGCGCCCTTCAGACGAGTCGCGCTAGCTTCAACGTAGCCGTGATCCTGCACGATTTTCGCGCCCAGCTTTTCGAGCCCTTTGATGTGGAGATCGATCGGTCGCGCTCCAATTGCGCAACCTCCAGGAAGCGAGACTCGAGCATGACCGCAGCGAGCCACAAGCGGACCGAGCACCAGCGTTGAGGCGCGCATCGTCTTCACGAGCTCGTACGAAGCTTCTGGCGCAGCCAGATTCGCACAATGAATTGTCGTCCGATGCTGGGCACGTCCATAGCCGAGTTCCACGTCGGCACCCATGGCCGCAAGCAAATTGCGCGTGGTCTGAATGTCGCGTACTTGCGGGATATTCTCGAGAATCACCGGCTGATCCGTAAGCAACGCGGCCGCCATGCAAGGAAGCGCGGCATTCTTCGCCCCGCTGACGCGCACCGTTCCGAGCAGCGGCTCCCCGCCGCGGATGACGAACTTATCCATGAAGGATTTCCTCGGTTCGATTGTAACGGGGATTGGGATGTTCGAGAGTTGACTGGTGCGGAACTGAAGTACACGGACTCGTAGGCAGAGCCCAAACCCTGCACCCGAGAGGGCACAGAGAGGCATGGAATTCCCAGCCGTGGAGGATGCTTCAAGAGTGGGGCGTCTATCTGATCAGCGCCCGGTCATTACGGAGTGATCTTGAAAACGACTCCGTAGTTGGGGCCTGGTTGGAAGGAAAGGGCATTGCCATAGACAACTCCGTCGCTGTCAACATAGAGTCGGCCACTCGGATCCAAGCCGTCGCTCCCTTCAGTGAAGCTGTGGAGGATGGTCAACGTTCCCGACGCATCCAGCTTATAGACAGTCCCAGCGTTGTAAAGTCCCCCAGAATAACTTACGCCGTAGAGGTTTCCAGCGGCATCGCGGGCTAGGGGACCGCTTGGAGACTGTCCGTCTGATGGTGGACCTTCGAACGAGTGGATGGTACTCACAACATTGTTGGTATCGATTTTGAAGGCAGCGCCGCAGCCCATGCGCGCGCAGTCCCCGGCATTCAGATCACCGCCTTGGAGGGTGGCACCGTAAAGCACCGCACTTGGGGCGAAAGTGAGATCGGTCTTCGGGTTGGCGCCGTCGTTTTCGAAGCCGGGCTGAAAATCGTGCACGACAGTTTTGTTATTCGAGGGGTCGATTTTGAAGACCTGGCCAGATCCATAGAGGCCACCCGTACTGGTGGTTCCATAAAGATTGCCGGCGGAGTCCATGACGAGACCTGCGAAGGGATTCGCGCCGTCCGAACCAGCCTCGAATGTGTGGAGGACGGTCTCTAGCCCCGTGGTATCGATTTTAAAGACTGTTCCGCAGCCTACTAGAGCTCCCTCAACCGGACCGCATGAAGGATTGCCTCCGGCTACCGTCGTCCCATAGAGGTTGCCCTTGGCGTCCCTGACGAGGTCTGAAGTAGGGCCTGCACCATCGGCCCCGCCAGTGAATGCGTAAATCACACTCTCCTTGCGAGCCGCAGTTACCTTGTAGACCACTCCGGCGTTGAAGGAGCCGCCCCAAGTTGTCGTGCCATAAAGGTTGCCGGCAGTATCCAGAATGACGGAGGCTTGAGGATAGGCTCCATCGCTGCCACCCGCGAAGGCATGCATGAGTGTGAACTTTCCGGAAGGAGTGATTTTGTATACCTCGCCCGAGACCGCACGGTGTTCCCCGCCAAACGTCGTTCCATAGAGGTTACCGTCCGAACCGTGCACCAGACCGGAAAAAGGAAGTTCGCCATCGGTTAAATGAAACGTGTGAAGCACGGTGAAGGTTTGGCTGAATGCGAAGGTGCAGAATGCGAGGATGAAATACAAGCTTGCAGCTGCAGTGCGCCGCAGTAACACGATGGAAAACATCGGAGTCTCCTTGACATGGCGAATACGCCAGAAGTGGTGTAGGGGCCGGAGCAAGGAAAGGGAGGGCGAAACGGAAGCATCCTATGTCAGAAGGGTCGCGATCGCAAGCAATAAATCCATCGGCGGAATTGTTGAAAAAGATGACCGGACTTCGTGTTTCTACTTTACCTCAAGTTCTACTTTAATGAAGCGGCAGTGATGGCCTCTCGCACATGGCCCTTGCTCTTTTTCAAGGCGGCTGACGCCCTGGAGCGAGTGGCGCCGGCGGCGAGCATCACGACCGCGACCGGTGTGCGATTGCCGCTTTCTTTCAAGGCGCGGGCTGCCGTTTCGTGATCGGCTCCGGTGGCTTGTTCGACGATCCGGATCGCTCGCTGAACCAGCTTCTCATTCTTCGTCCATACATTCACCATCAGGTTCCCATAAACGTAGCCCAGTCGAACCATCGCCCCGGTCGAAATCATATTGAGGACCATCTTGTGCGCTGTCCCGGCCTTCATGCGCGAAGAGCCCGCAAGCACCTCGGGACCAACTTCCGTCACGATTGCAAAATCGGCGGCTCGTTCGAGCGGAGAGTTGCGATTGCACGTGAGGGCAATCGTGCGGGATCCTCGCCGGCGCGCGTACTCAACGGCAGCGATGGTGAACGGAGTTCGTCCGCTAGTCGCGATGCCAAGCACGACGTCGTGTTTGCCCGGCTTCCGCTTCTTGATCTCCGCAACTGCCAGGGCCGTATCGTCTTCGCTAGCCTCGGTCGACGCACCAAGAGCCTTGGGGCCGCCCGCCATAATGAACTGCACGGTGCGCGGATCGGTATTGAATGTTGGAGGAATCTCTGACGCGTCGAGCGCTCCGAGTCGGCCACTTGTTCCCGCGCCAACATAGATCAACCGCCCGCCTTCCCGCAGTCCCGCCGCGACCACGTCAATCGCTCGTGCGATCTGCGGTAGGGCGCTCCGGACGGCGGCGGCTACGGTCGCATCCTCTTCGTTCATCAGGCGTGCGATTTCGAGCGACGACATGCGGTCCAGATCGCCGGCGGCCGGAAGAACCTGTTCGGTAGAGAGTTGACGAAGGTCAGTCTTCGCGATTCTCGAGCCAGTCAAATCGAGCACCTTTCAGTTGAATCAAGATTCGGTCACTTAAGAACTTGTCATTCTAAATGTTCAGCACGCGAGATGACCTGTGGATCAAGCTATTTCCGCGATCGCGCCATTTATCGAAGAGCTTCGACGACCGCGTCGTGGAATTTCGGGCGAACTTGCTTGATCGCTTGATTGGAGCAGTCCGGCCAGGTACGGTTCGTCAGAAGTGTGACCGAAAGCTGGCGATCGGGATCGATCCACAACGAAGTGCCGGTATAGCCGAGGTGCCCGAATGATTTCGGACCAAAATATTTCCCGGATTGTGAAGGACTCGAAGGTGTGTCCCATCCCAGCGCACGAGAAGTCCCAGGAGGATCCGTCTGACGGCGAGTAAAGAGTTCCACCGTTTCCGCACGCAGAATCGGGCTTCCTCGTTGCAGCATGGCGTGAGCGAAGCGAGCAACGTCCTCGGCGTTTGAGAACAGTCCTGCATGCCCAGCCACGCCGCCGAGCACGAAAGCATTCTCGTCCTGTACCTCACCCTCGACGATTCGGTTACGGAATGTGCTGTGCGTTCCGGTACTTGGTGTCGTTGCTGAGAAAGGGCCTTCTCTCTCATCTGCGGTCGGAGGAATCAGCGGCCGTCGATCCATCGCCGGGTTAAACGTTGTATTCGTCATTGCCAAAGGCCTGAAGACTTCGCGCTGGGAGAATTTGTCTAAAGTCTCTTCGGCGATCCTCTCCAGCGCTGTGGCAAGAATGATGAATCCGATGTCGCTGTACTCCGCGCGCGATCCGGGATCGACGGCAAGCGGTGTCGAGAACGCGAGCTTGAGCAGTTCATCCCGAGAACTGGTTTTTAAGAACAATTTCTCATAAGCGGGAAGGCCCGACGTGTGCGCCAGAAGCATCCGGAAACTGACCTTCCGCCGTCGATCCTCATCACTATTCGCCCCATCCATCAAGAACTCTGGCACGGTCTCCGCGATTGGCGCATCCAGTTCAAGCAGGCCGCGCTCGTGCAGAATCATCGCCATGGTAGTGGTCGCAACGACCTTGGTGACGGAAGCTAAGTCGAACGGTGTAGAAGGAGTCGGTTCGAGACCTTGTTCATACTGGAATCGCCCAAAATATTTCAGCGCAACCAGCCTGCCTTCCTGTGTCACTGCCATCGAGGCAGCAGGGAAGGCCCTCTCATTGATCGCAGAGCGAAGAATCGAGAACGCTGACGAAAATTGCTCGTCTTGACGGTCGTAGGCCGGTTCGAGAGTCGAAGGGTTAGTCAGGCGTCTGCACTTTCCATGAAACTCAGGCTCTGAGCGGTTTATAGCAGAGTTCGCGGGAGAGGACAAAGACGACAAACACGACGCCCACAAAAATGACGCGTCGGGAACATCGTGTCCACTTTGGCGGAACAAGCGTAACTGCTGCTCGCGCGACCCTTCATTTGCCGCCCGCCGAAACCTTGGCAGTCTGGGCCCGCAACACCTGAATCGTGCGCTGCAAGTAGTCATGAACCGCTGCCAGCTGTTCTGCTGTGTAATGGACCGCGAGTTCATCCATGGCTGCGCCCAGTGAAGAAAAAATGGGCCAGACGGTCCTCCGCAATCCCGACACGCGTAGCGGATGGATAATCACGCTGCGACGATCCGTAGGATGGCGCTGGCGCCGGACAAATTTAGAGTGCTCCAGCCGATCGACGATGCCGGTGATTGCCCCGGTCGTGAATCCGGAGAGCTCAGCCAACCGTCCCGCAGTGCAGGGACCATGCTGGTCGAGGAGTCCCCAGCACCTCCATTCGGTAGCGCTCAAACCCAGGCGAGCAGCCACCGCCTCGTGAAATAGAACCACTGCAGTGCTGAGCTCTCGTCCCAGCCAGCGGCCGGGCGTCTGGGTTTTGTGTGGGGACAGAAGCGGCCTATTTTTTCCAGGCATATATATCTTAGACGTGAGATACTTACTTAATAAGATGTCAGCAATCTGAGGCATATTGTACCAACAAGGAGATGCGGCATGAAACTGGTTGAATCTGAGAAAGCAATACCAAGCCGGGATGGACGCCGGGCCGCAATCATCCTCGCCGTGCTCGCGCCCTTTATCGCCGAAGTCTTGATGGGATCAACGCGCCTCAGCTTCATCTTCGTTCTCATTCCGGAAATCATGGTCTGGGGAGTCGGTGCTGTGATGGCCCGGGAAGCGGCCCGGCGCTGGCGCGCAGGCTGGATCAGTCTCATGGTACTTGGCATTGCCTTGGGAGTGGCCGAAGAATGCGTGATCCAACAAACCTCGCTCGCGCCGCTGGTCGGCTTGGACCCGGCTCACGCCTATGGGCGTTTCTACGGCGTCAACTGGGTGTGGATGCTCGGGTTACTCGTATTTGAAAGCGTGTGGGTCGTCTTGGTACCTGTACGATTTACGGAAGCTTTATTTCCCGAAGAGCGCGCCAAACCGTGGCTAACAAATCGCGGCCTCCTATGGAGCAGTTTGATCTTTATCGCGGGTTCTTTCCTCGCGTGGTTCCTATGGACGCGGATCGCGCGCCCTCAGAAGTTTCACGTCCCTCCTTATCATCCAGCGTCGGCCTACATCCTGACGGGAGTGGTTGCCATCGCGCTGCTGATCGCAACGGCATACGCGTTGCGTTCCTCTGGACATCCGAACCTCGAGACAACGCAGTCTGCGGGTCCGACTTGGGCAGCTGGCCTGGTGGCATTGATGCTCGCAGCCCCGTGGTTCACCGTTATCGGATGGGCTTACGGTTCCATGCCGAAGTTGCCCGTCTCGATTGCAATCACTTCCGGATTGGCTTGGTCTCTCGTTTCATTTCTTCTCTTTAAGTGGTGGACGGCCCGCACCAGCTGGGGAGATCTCCACGGATTGCTCGCGGCTTCGGGGGCCCTCATGGCCAGCATGGTCATGGGGTTTCTCCAAGGAGGTTGGAGCCGGGTCGACTTGACCGCCAAAATCATTTTCGATCTGGCCTCAGTTGTGGGCATGATCTACTTGGCTCGAAAAACAGCGCTGCAAACGTCTGAATAACGAAGGAACTAGGAATTCTGGGATGACCAACCGAACACCCTCTCACTTCGGTGTCTTGAGTTCCGCCGCGGGCCTTGTGTAGAGTCAGGACATCTTCTCTTTCTTGTCAAAATCGGATCTAACGAGCTTCCCCCGCCTTTTCCCAAGGTGGCGGAACGCCCTTGTAACCGTTACTTTCGTCTTTGCGTTAACCGCCTGCCTGTCCGCCAGCCCCGTCACTGCCAACTCCGTACCGGTGCGTCTGGGAGCTGTCGATTCGATCATTCAGCAGGCAGTTTCCGACGGCAACATTCCGGGCGCCGTGCTGGTGGTGGGGCACAACGGCAACGTCATTTACCGGAAGGCATACGGCAACCGCGCGCTGGAACCGCACCACGAGCTCATGACGCTCGACACCGTGTTCGACCTGGCTTCGCTCACGAAGGTCGTTGCTACTACTACCGCCGTCATGCAGCTGTTCGAACTGGGCAAAGTAAGACTCAACGACCCGGTGGTGAAGTACATGCCCGAGTTTGCGCAGAACGGCAAAGAGGACATCACCGTCCGGCAGTTGCTCACACACTATTCCGGGCTCGCCCCTGATATTGACCTGAATCCACCATGGGAAGGTAAGGAGACTGCGTTCCGCCTGTCGTTTGCCGAAACCCCGCAGACCTCGCCTGGCTCGCAGTTCACCTACAGCGACACCAACTTCATCATGCTGGGTGCGCTGGTCGAGAAGGTCTCTGGCGAAACTCTGGATCAATACTGCACACAACACATTTTCACGCCTCTGAAAATGACGCGAACCCGCTTTCTGCCACCGCCGGCGTGGAAGGCGAAAATCGCTCCCACTGAGTACGACGAAAACGAGCACATGATCCGCGGAGTCGTCCATGATCCCCGAGCGCGCCGGATGGGTGGTGTAGCCGGTCATGCCGGGCTCTTTTCTACGGGCGACGATTTGGCAAAATTTGCGCAAGCACTGCTCGACGGCGGAGACGGAGTCCTTTCACCGGCGGCCGTGGCCAAGATGATCCAGCCCGAGCAGCCTCCTTCCGCCCCCGTTCTACGCGGGTTTGGATGGGACATCGATTCTCCCTTTTCTTCCAATCGCGGTGATTTATTGCCTGTGGGATCGTTTGGCCATACGGGATTCACAGGAACTTCGATTTGGATCGATCCCACCACCCAAACCTATATTGTTCTGCTGACCAACGCCGTGCATCCCCGCGGCAAAGGCAATGCCGTCGCCTTGCGCTCGAAAGTCGCTACGGAAATTACAGCCGCCCTGAATTTGACGCCAAGCGAGAAAGAGGCGGCGCGCGCGATGAGTATCACGGGCTACAACGAAGCATTCAGCGCGGCCCGGCGCATGAGCACCCGCAACGGAGCCGTGAAGAACGGGATCGATGTCCTCGAAGAACACGGCTTTGACGTACTGAAGCCCGCGGAAGGCAAAAAGCACATCGGCCTGGTTACGAATCAGACCGGACTGGATGCATCCGGCGCACGAACCATCGATGTGCTCGCAAAGGCTCCCGGAGTGTCGCTCGATGCCATCTTCAGCCCTGAGCATGGCGTGACCGGCAGCCTCGACACCACCGACATCAACAATTCAAAGGACGCCGCCACCAATATTCCGGTCTACAGCGTCTATGGAGCTAGCGACGCCGCACGGCGTCCCCCGGCCGATGTAGTCCGAGCTCTGGATGCCATCGTCATCGATATACAAGATGCCGGTGTCCGCTTCTACACCTACGAGACAACGCTGGGATACTTCCTGGAAGCTGCTGCGAAGGCCGGCATCGAGATCATTGTGCTCGACCGCCCAAATCCGATCACCGGATCGTTTGTGCAAGGTCCAGTAGCCGATGTGGGCCGTGAAACTTTCACCGATTATTGGACCGTGCCCGTCCGCCATGGCATGACGATCGGGGAGCTCGCAAAGATGTTCAATGCCGAGCGCAACATCAACGCCAAGCTCACCGTCGTCCCAATCGAGGGCTGGCAACGCGGTGATTGGTTCGACTCGACCGGACTTGTCTGGGTCAATCCCTCTCCGAATCTGCGTAGCGTTACTGAGGCGGCGCTCTATCCCGGAGTCGCTCTGATTGAGGGCACCAACGTTTCAGTCGGACGTGGAACCGACACACCGTTCGAATTGGTAGGCGCTCCGTGGATCAAGAGCAAGGAATTCGCGGCCTACCTGAACGCCCGTGGCATTGCCGGAGTGCGTTTCGTTCCCGTGACCTTCACGCCGACGGCCAGCGTTTACAACGGTCAGACCTGCCAGGGGGTCAATGTCATTCTGACCGATCGAAACGGCTTCGACGCCCCGGAGCTCGGCATTGAGTTGGCCGCAGCGCTTCACAAACTGTACCCATCCGACTTCAAGATAGAGCGCATGGCCGAATTGCTCGTCAATCAAGCCGCATATGACGCGCTGATAGCCGGGCAAGATCCGCGCCGGATCGCTCAGGATTGGCAAGACAGCCTGGAGAAGTTTGGGAAGGTTCGAGAGAAATATCTCGTCTACAAATGACCCTGCCGCACTGGGTCTCAACGATCCACTTCAACAAAGGCTCTAAAATCCGAGGCTTCGGAGTGTCGGAATCCATCTTCGAAAAAGAATATTTCCCGCAGCGGCATTCATCGGTAAAGGTTACAATTACGTGCCGCCCTAATCCTTCGATAGATCTGATAGCTCCACGTCTCGTCTGGCGGTGAGAGTCCAGGCCGTTCGATACCACAGAATCCGGCGGTCCGTACATGATGTAGAAGCGTCCGCGGTCGGAAGCATATCCCGGACTTCCAGCGGCAAAATGCGTATTCGCATAAGCCAACCGGCGATAGTGCTCTTCTTTGTAAGGATTCCGTCCTGAACCTGGAGTTGGGTTGCGGCTTTCCCAGAACGCAACTACGAACGCATCGCGCTGCTGAACCGTATCTAGCTTCTTGAACTCCGCGCGCTCCTCATCGCTAATTATGTAGCGCACATCCTCATTCAGCCACTTCTGATACTCCCCCTCAACGCCAGTATTCTCTCTAGAACTCTCACTCGTGGACGGCAGTCTACCTTGCCCGCTGAGATTAGCGGGGAGGTAAAGTCCCAAGCTCAACACCAATAACGCGGAAGGAACACAGACGCCGAGTGTGCGCATCAGGCACCTCCTTGGAAGCTTCGTCTGACCGTCAAAATCATAGGCCATTGGACGCAGGTGATCAAGTTTGGGAGGCGAGGGCAGCTTGCAGAATCCTATGTGCATCCTACCGCCCAGACCGTGGTAATCTCGGGTTGATTCGGCAGAGGCTTGGCTAGGAGGTGTGCGATGCGAGCAGCTTTAGCGATTCTCTTAGTTTCCGGAATGGCTTGGGCCCAAACAGCCGACACGGCAAAGCCAGCACCGGCTCAGCCCGCGACATCGAGTCCATCTCTTTCATCCGACACGTCTCGTCCTGCGAAGGATCTGAATACAACCGTCATTCCTGCAGGATCTAAAATCCCTCTGACCTTGAAACAGGCTATCTCCACCAAGAACGCGCGCGAGGGCGATGCGGTCTATGCCGAGACAGCCTTTCCGTTTGTGTTGAACGAGCGCATCCTGATTCCCGCTGGCACTTACATCCAGGGCAAGATCATGCACACCGAGCATCCTGGACACTCCAAAAAACGTGCGGAGATCCTCATCCACTTCACCTCGATGATTTACCCCACCGGCTATACGGTCATGCTGCCGGGCTCCGTCGAGAACACTCCCGGCGCCGACAGCAACGGCGTCAAGGACTCCGAAGGAACCATCCAGGCCGACAAAGATACCGGCAAACGTCTTGAAGACGCGGCCAAAGGTGCGGCCGTTGGGGGCACTGTGGGCGGCATCGGTGGCGCCGCTGCTGGCGGTCTGAATGGCGCCCGTTACGGCGGTCTTGCCGGAATCGCCGGCGGCGTTGCTTGGGCGCTACTCAAGCATGGTCCTGATGTGAAGCTCGAAGTCGGCACATCGATCGAGATGGAAATTCAGCGCGACGTTCCCATCGATGCGAGCCGCATCCAGTTGGCGAAGGCCGGTTCCTAGTTCATCCGCCCTCTGCCTGGAACGATCGTTCCAACCCTGATGCTCCCGCGCATCAAAGCTGGCAACCTCTGCTCTGCGATTTGGCGTCCGCTTTCTTCTCACTGCTATACAATCCGCCGTAGGAGTGTTCTGCACTCCTATCGTGGAGGCATTTGTGGAACTGCCGTTTGGGTTTCTTGGAATCCTGATCGTCGTTATCGTTATCTACTTTCTCAGTTCCATCAAAATTCTGGCTGAATATGAACGCGGCGTAATCTTTCGCTTGGGTCGGTTGCTGCCCGCGGCCAAAGGGCCCGGCGTCATTTTAGTATTCACGCCTATCGACCGGATGGTTCGCGTTTCGCTGCGCCAGGAAGCCCTCGAAGTCCTTCCGCAGGACATCATCACCCGCGACAACGTCACTCTGAAAGTTAACGCCGTGATCTTTTTGCGCGTGATCGAACCTCGGAAGGCAGTCGTGGAAGTCTCGAACTATGTCTACCAGACATCCCAGTTCGCGCAGACCACTCTTCGCTCGGTGCTGGGTGAGCAGGAACTCGATGAGTTGCTGGCGCATCGCGAAAAAATCAATCTACGTCTGCAAAGCATTCTCGATACTCATACTTCGCCATGGGGCGTGAAGGTTACCAACGTCGAAGTCAAGCAGGTCGACATGCCGGAATCGATGCTCCGCGCCATGGCCAAGCAGGCCGAGGCTGAGCGCGAGAAGCGGTCGAAGATCATTCATGCCGAGGGCGAATTCTCTGCTGCGCAGCGCCTGGTCGATGCGGCACATCTTCTATCAAGCGAGCCGGTCAGCGTCCAGTTGCGTTACTTGCAGACACTAACGGAGATCGGCGTCGAGAAGAATACGACCGTCGTATTCCCGGTGCCTGTGGACTTTTTCACAGGAATTCAGAAGTTGCTGGGAAGCAACGGCGGAGACGCTGCACCGAAGAAAACCGCGTAGAGGGACATCTAAGGAAAGGGAATCGCAGACAACGGGAGTAGAACTATGGCTTCGTCACAGGACACAGAAATAACATTAGGCACGGGCAAACTGCTGGTTCTATTTTTCGGGCTCGTAGGCATCTGCGCGCTCTTCTTCGCTCTGGGATATTCTCTGGGCCGCAAGTCGGAGCCGACCGTCGCCGCCGCCAGTGCGGCCGTTCCACCTCAGGTATCGCCGAATACAAGTAAGGCAAATGGCGGCTCAGCGTCCGCTCCGATGACGTTCTATAAAGCTGTCGAGCAGAAGAACGCCAATCCTGAACTCACAACACCCGCAGACTCGAAAACGGACACAGGTGCTTCACCAGCGAATACTACTTCCCAAGCCCCGGCATCGAACGGCGTCGATCCAGCGACGACGCTTCCGAGCTCAAGCTATTTCGTGCAAGTGGCTGCCGTGAGCAAACAAGAGGATGCCGACGCTCTCGTCGATGCACTCAAGAAGAAAGAGTATTCCGCATTCGTAGCCCCAATCACCGCTGTCGACAAGCTCTTCCGCGTCCAGGTCGGACCGTTCTCCGACATCAAAGACGCGGAATCTATGCGTAGCAAGCTAGTCGCGGATGGATATAGCCCAATTCTGAAGAAGTAAGACACCGCACTGGACAAGTCCCGGCACTCTCGCTCGTCTTACATTGACATCCGTCAATTTCCACGTTATCTCTAATGCAGCATGTCCGACGACGCATCCCTCGACCGCGCTCTTCACGCGATTGCCGATCCGACCCGGCGTCGCATTCTTCGAACCCTCAAAGGCGTTACTACCGAGTCGAAATCTGCGAATTCAAAGATTGCCCCGGGCCCGTGCCTTTGTGGAGGAGAGATCGAGGATCGCATCCGTCTTTCGCAGCCCACAATCTCTCATCACATGGCGATCTTGACCAAGGCTGGATTGGTCGAGGCAAACAAACAGGGACAATGGCGCTGGTACCGCAGAAATGAAAAGGCCATTCGGCAGGTAGTGAAGACGCTGCGGGGAAAGTTGTAGCGCCACCCACAGCCAGATAAGTCTCAGTGTGTTCCCAGCGCCCACTTCTCCAGATCGCCGGTTGACCGCAACAATCCTAACTGCGCGCGCTCCAGCTCAAAGCTCACATCTTGCAGGGTTATAAAACGTTCGCTGGCCTGTGCCCGGGCATCATCCAGATCGTGCAAGTTGGCCGTGCCTGCGTCCATGCGCGTTTTCGTCGAGGTCAGCGTTTTCTCCGCGATTTCGTATTCCAATTGGGCAACGTCCCGCGCGGCCTGCATCTGCGCCACCGTTCGCTGCAATCGCAGAGTGTCCTCTGAAACCTGATTCTTGGCGGCTTCCGCTTGCTTCTTCGCCTTGAGAGCGTCCGCATCCGCGCCCTCAGCCTTCGAATGTTGCGATGCATTGAACAGGGGGAAACGAATGCTCACGCCCACCGTCGCGTTGTTCTGTTGAAAGCTGCTTGTAACGCACAAAAACTCGCCGAGCGATGTCACGCAAGGTCTCGAAGGAATGTAATAGTTCTGATAATTGTTGAACCTCGAGAGCAACGCATACTGCGCAGCAAAATCGACGCTGGGCCAGAGCGATCGGTGTTCCCCCTGCGCCCGGAGGTACTGCGCGCGAGCATGTTCGACTGCGGCTTCCACTGAGGGATTCGACGCAGCTGCATCTTTCGTCGTTTCCTCATCGGGAGTAGCAGGCGTCGCGGGAATCGAACCCGGGTCCGTCTCAATGCCGGAAGCAGAAAGCCCTGTCATCTTCGAAAGGTGCTCGCGCAAAACGTCCGCGGCTCCTCGCGCTTCTGCAATCCTCAACCGCACGCGAGCAGCCGAAAGCCGTGCCCTCGTTCCGTCCAGTTCGCTGTCCACTCCCTCTTTCACCCGCTCCGCCACCGCAGCCTGAAACTTGTTTGCGTCCACTTCCGTCTCTTCA
The DNA here is from genome assembly GCA_963787685.1 of uncultured Acidobacteriota bacterium. GTDB lineage: Bacteria > Acidobacteriota > Terriglobia > Terriglobales > Acidobacteriaceae > Sulfotelmatobacter. Next base: position 429,181 of record CAWBED010000003.1, on the reverse strand, counting down.
AGCTTCACCAGTCGCTGTTCCCATTTGGCAAGTTCTGCATAGCTCTGCGCTGCGTCCTGGATAATCTGGTTTCGTTGATCCTTGCTTTTCAGTGAGGACGCGGCACTGTCGATCTTCGAAGCCCGAACGAAATCCCGCAGCGCCGGATTCAGCAACGCCGATTGCGCCGTGATGTTGAACAGGGCGGGTGCCGATCCTTCCAGAGCAAGAGGGAATCCATACGAATAACCAAGTCCCGCCCCGGTCGAAAGCTGCGGAATATAGTTGTCGCGCAATTCACGATAACTGGCGGCCGCATGCTGCTCATCTGCCGCCGCAATCCCCGCTCCGGTGGCGTGCGCCAGCGCCAGTTCGACAACTCGCTTGAGCGGGACAGGTTCGGCCCACAAAGATGCAGGAAGCAAGATAATCGCAAGAATCGATTTCAAGGTGAGCGCATTGCGGCACTGGGTCTTCATTGCGTCCCTTTCCCGAGGAATGTGCGAGTGTTCGTACAAATAACTTGGGTGCAAGCGAGAATTCTAAATGTCCATCCGGGGCGACACGGTGACTTTGTGTGGGTCACGGTGGGAACTAACCTTAAACGATTCCGCAAGAAATCTTCAGTGATCCACTCGCTTCAGGTCTTCCTGCGCGTGCGTATAATCGTGCGCCAGCGCCAGAGCAGCGCGGAACTCCTCCGCCGCACCCTTTCGATCGCCTTGTTTCTCCAGCAATTGGCCCAGTTGGTCGTGAGCTTTGAACGCCGGTCCTTCTTCCACGGGAGAAGTCAGATATCGTCGCAGTAAGCGAATTGCTGTCGCGTGATCACGTCCAGCACGCGCCAAAATCCCACCAGCATGCATCAAGGCCTCAGGATGGTCGACTGGGCTGGATTCGAGCGTATGAATCGCCTGCTCCATTTCGTCGAGTCGGTGCGCATAGAAATAAAAGTTCGCGAGGTCGAGCCAGGCTCTGGCTCCCGAGTGGCTAGCGGCAATGGCGGCCCGATACTCTCGTTCGGCTGCGGCCGCGTCCTTGTTTTTTTCATCAATGCGCGCCAGCAGCCAGTGTCCCCGCGCCTGGTCGAACGCCATAAGGGCATCTGCCTGCGTGCGCGCTTTGTCTTTCCCACCGCCTACCACCCCAGGTGCTTCCGTGTAGAACTCTCCAAGATCGGTCCGCGCCTCAGAGCTTTTGGGATCCAGTTCCACCGCCCGCTCAAACGACAGTCTTACTTTCTTGGCAAGTCCCGCTGCCGAGAAAACTCCCGCGCGGTCGGCCTTCTCGCCGTAGGCTCGTCCGAGCCAGAGATGGTAGATGCTTTGCTGCGGCGCAAGACTTACCGCATGTTCGCACGCCGCGATCGCGTGGTCCCATTCGTCCATCATGAAATAGGCGCGGCAAAGCAGATTGTGCAACTCAGCCTCGCTCGGATTATGCTTTATCTCTTGTTCAAGCCTAACGATCGCTTCATCGACATGACCAGAAGCGAGAAGTTGCTTCGGGGCCTCCGCAGCATATATCGGCTCCAAGGGCAGGAAAAACAACAAGAGCAAAAGTAACCGTAGCGGCTTCATGCGTAGAGGAAGGATTACGGCACGACCTTAACTGTTGCTCCGTCAATGAGAGGCTTCTGTTCCTCGGCGGGAAGGGCCACCGTATCTCCTTCCGAGAGGCCCGAAACAATCTCCACTCGCGTCAGATTCTGAAGCGAAAACTCCACAGGCTGACTCTTTAATCGATCCCGGACGATTCGGAAGACATACGGCTTCGTGTCATCCATTCGCAGGGCGTCGCGTTGTAATGTAAGAACGTTAGTATGTTCGGCGACTACGATCGTCACGCCGACGTTGATATTCGGCAGCAGGCGCAGGTCCTGATTATCGATCAGGCAGGTCGCTTCTCCGACATTTCGGTTGCCTCGCAACTTCACGGTCGACGGTACCGTGTTCACCGTGCCGTTCCACACGCGTCCCTGAACGGCGTCCCACGTAATTTCAACTTTCTGTCCTGCCTGCAGACGCCCCACATCGGGTTCGTCGACAAAGGCCCGCACCAGCACGCGGGACAGATCTGCCTCTTGCAGCAGCAGATCGCCGGCTTGAACGAAAGCACCTTCTTTCACCGGAACAGAATAGACAACCCCGTCAAAGGGAGCGCGCGCGCTGGATCTCCGCAGTGCATCTTCGGCGCCTTCATAGGCTGCTTGCGCCTCGCTCGCCTGCGATTCAATCCTCGCAACTTCTGGGGACGAATACCGGTCTTTTTGCTTCTGCTCGAGGAAATTGACATCCGCCTGGGCGCGCTGCAGCGTATCTTCCGCCTGCCGCACTTCGCCCGGCGAGGCCGCGCCCTGCTGTTGTAACCGGCGCAGCGAATCAAGACTGCGCTGGGCCGCGTCCCGTGCGCTGCGCGCCTTAATCAGCTGCGAGTTCAGCGTAAGGACTTCTTCCTGCGTACCGCCAGTCTTCAGCGCCGCCTGATCGGCTGCCGCCGACTTGATTTGAGCCTGTGCCCGAGCTGCCTGTGTTCGTATATCAGCGTCATCCAACTCCAAGAGCAACTGGCCCTTCCGTACGTGGTCGCCTTCCTTCACCAGCAGGCGCTTTACGGTCGTCGCGATAGGAGCGTGCGCTTCGAAGTTCTGTATGGGTTCGACCTTGCCGTTCGTGGAAACCAGGCTGCGAATCGGGCCACGTTGAACCGTCGTCGATCGGACTTTCAGCGGTGTCTGATGCAAATACGAATAAAGCACCAATACCAAAATCAGCGCGCAAGCGCCCCAGATCCACCGCCGTCGCGACGGTGGGTGCGAATTGTTCGTCGATGCCAACTGATGGTCTTTCAGTGTCCGGCAGGAATAACTGTAAGCACTAATTTACCATTCTGGAGACGCCACAACACCCGCAAGCCGCCCCGGCACGGTATCTCATTGGATGCCAGCCATACCCCTTCGGCTGCATTCTAACGCGTTCGCCATCCGTCCCCGCGACGTCTCGAAAATGCCGGATCTGCTCTCTCCCGGCGATCTAGCCGCTACAATACTTTTTATGCCGAAATCACCAGGCTACACTCCTGAACACGCCGCCGCCGGCCTTGACGCCAAGTTTCCCGCAATCGAAACCTGGCCCAACCAGTTTCCCGGATACGAAATCGTCGTTGACGACCCCGAGTTCACTTCAGTCTGCCCCAAGACCGGCTTGCCGGATTTCGGCGCGCTCAAAATTCGCTACATGCCCGATATGCACTGCCTCGAGTTGAAATCGCTGAAAGAGTATCTGCAGTCGTATCGAAATCTGGGGATCTTTCAGGAGAACGTTGTTAATCAGGTCCTCGAGGATGTTGTGAAATGGGCTAAGCCAGTTTGGGCGGAGATCACAGGAGAATTCCGTCCGCGCGGCGGCATATCGACAACGATCGTCGCGCGATGGCCACGTCCCGGATCAAAATCAAATCTTCCGTAGCGGGCACTGTCATCAAGGCCGCCGAGGCAACGTGATATATTCGCTCGACACGTGACCTCGCAGAAGAGCTATCCGAAGATTGCCCTCGCGCTTCTCACTGCGCTGAACCTGCTGAACTACATCGATCGGTCCGTGCTTTTCGCCGTGCAGGAATTGCTCAAGGCGGAATTCCACCGCAGTGACGCAGCTTTTGGCGTGTTGACCAGTGTGTTCTTCGTTTTCTATATGTGCGCAGCACCCTTCATGGGACCGCTGTCAGTACGCTTCTCCAGAAAGTCGGTAATCGTGGTTGGAGCTCTGATCTGGAGTGCGGCAACTCTTCTAACTGCGGTCACCCACGATTTCACCGGGTTAGTGATTCGCCATACCCTAGTTGGCGTTGGGGAAGCAAGTTTCGTCATCCTGTCTCCGACGTTCGTCGCCGATATGTTTCCGGAGAGTCAGCGGGGGCGTGTGATGGGTGTGTTTTATCTTGCGATTCCCGTTGGGACGGCTTTGGGATACATTCTGGGCGGATTGATGGGGCCGGCTTACGGATGGCGTACTCCATTCTATGTGGGCGCAGCGCCCGGCTTTGTGCTTGCTCTCCTTCTCCTCTTCATTCCCGAACCTCCACTCGGTCAGTTTGACCCGCACGAAAAGACACCAGATCGCGATACCCTGAAGGGACTCGCGAGAAATCCCGCGTTTCTCACCGCAACATTCGGCATGGCGATGATGACCTTCGCTTTAGGCGGACTTCAGGTGTGGATGCCGACCTTCTTGCATCGCGCGCGGGGCTACACCCTTGGGCAAGCAGGCATATTTTTTGGCTTAAGCATTGGAGCGAATGGTCTGGTTGCGTCCCTGGCGGGAGGCTGGCTGTCGGACTTCTTGCTCCGGCGGACTCGCACAGCTCATTATTTGGTCTCAGCAGTCAGCCTTGGTTTGGGGATCCCGGCCATGTGGGTCGCCCTCTACACGCATGGAACGTGGATGGTCGCTGGCATTCTCGTGGCAGAATTTCTCCTCTTGTTGAATACAGGGCCTTTGAATGCCGCCATCATCAATTCAGTGGGTGCTCCCATCCGGGCTATGGCGCTGGCCGTGAATATTTTCATCTTCCATCTGTTTGGGGACGTGCCTTCCGCATCGCTGATCGGTTACATGTCGGATCGTTATTCGTTGCAGAGCGCATTCTTAGGGCCGGTCGTAGCCATAGCTCTTTCTTCAGCCATACTGTTTTATGGGATGAAGTTTGCGCCGCCGGTTTCGTTCGAGAGTGCCGGGATCGAAGGCGGGAAGACCGAGGCTGGGAAGACGTAACCGGGATGGTCTACTTTTATTGGATTGCGGGATTGATTCTTGCTCTGGCGTGGTTTTCCCGCATCTTGGATGCAGCCCTCGGCATGCCCAGCGTCGCCGACGTTTCCCGCCCGGAGTGGGATCGAAATCCAGTTTTTCCTTCCGGCAATCCACGCGTGTCCGTTATCGTTCCCGCGCGCAACGAACAAGAGACCATCGAACGGGCGCTGAAAAGCCTGCTCGCCCTCGATTACGACAACTATGAGGTCATCGCCGTCAACGACCGTTCGACCGATCGCACCGGCGAAATCTTGGACGAACTCTCCAATTCAGCTGACCAAAGACTGCCCTACCCTTCGGGATCTTCGACGGATGGGAGTAATGCCCGGTTGAAAGTGGTCCACCACAACGAACTTCCTCCCGGATGGCTGGGCAAGACCCACGCGATGTGGACCGCCGCAAATCAGGCGAACGGTGAGTGGCTGCTTTTCACTGATGCGGACGTCATCTTCAAGCCTGAGTCGCTCCGCCGAGCCTTGGTCTATGCCGAGTCCGAACCTGCCGATCACGTGGTGCTCTTTCCACGCATGATCATGAAGCGCCCCGGCGAGTACATGATGATCGCCTTCTTCCAGACCATGTTCATGTTCGGTCACCGCCCATGGAAAGTCGCGGATCCCAGCACGAATGACCATATGGGCGTCGGTGCTTTCAATCTGGTGAGGCGCCGTGTGTATGACGCGGTTGGAACTTATCAGGCGCTGCGGATGGAAGTACTCGACGACATGAAGTTGGGCAAGGTCGTCAAGAAATCCGGTTTCGCGCAGAGAAACGTTTTTGGTGGAGATCTTATTTCGATTCGCTGGGCCCGAGGCGCGACGGGCATCGTCAATAATCTGACCAAGAATTTCTTTGCCGTTCTATCGTTCCAGTGGTGGCGAAGCTTGCTCTCCGCGTTCGGCTTGGCGTTTCTGAACTTCGGTCCGTTCCTGGGTATCTTCCTCGCGCACGGATGGGCACGAGTCCCCTATGCTGTGGCTCTAGGATCGATGTTCCTCATCTATGTCGGAATCTCGCTCCGTTCTTCCGTCCCGCCCTACTACTTCTTTCTGCATCCCGTGAGCACCACACTGTTTATCTACACACTTCTCCGATCGACGTTCCTGACCCTCTGGAACGACGGAATCGAGTGGCGTGGAACGAAGTATCCCCTCGACGAATTGCGCAAAGGAATGGTTTAGCCGCCGACAACGGCGCGATCCGATTCATAGCGCGAAGTGCGCCGCGCCGCGAAGAACAAAAGTATCAACAACCCAGCGGCGAAAATGGCGTTGCCGATTCGAAATCCCATGCCTGCGCTGCCCACGGCAGGCATCTGGATAAAGGAATGCCAGGCGTACGTCAGTGCCGCACCCGCCGCCAGGCCCAAGCGGTGTCGACTGTCCCAGCCAGATCGACCCGACATCACCGAAATCAAGGCAATCATCACGAGATCGAGAACCACGTAGATCCCCACCGCGAGCCATCCCCATGCTTTCGGAACCATCAAGAAGATCGAACCCGCGGCTAATGCGCCGAAACCAACAATCCAAGGACTGGGGACCGAACCGGAACTTTTCGAATTCGAACTCGCCGGCAACAAAAACGCCACGACGATTGCCAGAACGCAGACAATTGCTGCCGAAGCAAATTGCGCCGCCGACGCGACAAAGTGGTCCTGTTTAATCTCAAAGCGCGTTGACGCAATTGCAGCCAGTACGAACAAGACTCCGACCACGCTCAAACCGAGCGTCCCGAGCCAAGGCTTCATCGCGCGCTCAGGCACCAGCGCCTCCGCCAGCGCAATTGAGGTGGAGATACTCCACACGGTATGAAGCGTCAGCACGAAGATTGTCCACCACGCGCCGATCCCGAGAACCGCGAATGTATCCCGGTTCCAGCAAATGCAAATTCAAATGCAGATAATTCGGATTGAATAACGTCTGCGTGGTGAAGGCTTCTTCCAAGACCGCATAAGCGAACGCCAGCACGAAGATCGTTGGCCATCCCTTTCCGGTTCTCCGGGCAAATTCACGAATCAGCAACGCTCCGCCGCCGTACATTGGCGCCAGAATCACCAGCGTCCCAAGCATCTTGATGGGCAGATCCCCGAGCAGAAATTCCGCCACCAGTGGTGCGAGAAAGAACAATCCGATCGCCGGAGCCAGTCGCTTCATAGAGAAACCTCTAGGGCCGTAGTCATGTGTGTTTTGCGAGAGATGATGTGAGTGCGCTAACTCCGTGCAGAGATCACTTCCAGTTTAAGTCCAGGAGCGATCGCGCCCATCACCGCCTCCGTGACCGTTTTTTGACTGATCTTGGATCCTTCCAATTCGACCAGGGTGACAGCTGAGATGGCAGAGTAAGGCTCGCCAGCCGCGATCATCGCCGCTAATGCGGTTTGCAGCGGGGACAGGCTCGGATTGAACGCAACATTCTCGATATAAGAGCCGCGATAAATGCGTCCGTGGCTCCCGCGCACGGCAACTCCCGCGGGAGACTTGCTGTAGGGAGCATAAGACTTCCGCGCCGCATCAAGTGCCGCCAGTGTGAGGGCGTCCGTGGAATCCTTGTCAAGCGCTAGCTTTTTCTCTTCTACCGGAAACGCGCCATGTGTCATGCCCAACGCCGCCGGCCCAAACGCGGACGGCAGAATAGTTGAAAGCTTTGCGGGACCATGATTCGGAGTCAAGATCAGAATCTTACCGTCCGGCGACATCTCGTCGATGAACTGACGACAGTGCCCGCACGGCGCTCCTCCGACGGCGAGAGCAGCCACCGATTGCTCACCATGCATGTATGCATTCGAAAGCGCCGATTGCTCCGCATGTACGGCAAAGCCGAGACACTGCCCGGGAATCTCAATGTTGGCTCCCGTGTAGAGGGAGCCGCTAGCCCCGCGCACGACGACGCCGACGAAGAAACTGGAAATCGGTGCCCGCGAGTAGCTTTGCGCGAAAGGCAAGAGTTCGACCATCAATTGGTCCACGGATAGACTTCTCATTCTTCGCCAGTGTCGCAGCCGCATCTGCCGGAATTTGCCCGCTATAACTCGAAGTCATTCAGCAATTCGCGCAATAGCGCTCGCGACTTCTCGCTGAACTTCGGCAGCCTCTGGCTCAATAGATCGGTAGCCGAGTCTGCTCCCAGCATCGGCAGGCCACTGGCCGCTAGTCCCAATCCGGCTGAAGCTAATACCGCGAGCGCACTCCTGCGGGTGATGCTCCCGCCTTCGGATGTTTCCCTCATGACTGCCTCCCGAGTGGTAAGAGTGGCAGTATACCGACAGCTCAAGATTTTCTGAGGTAATTAAGAGAAAGGAATTATTCCGGAGAGTCCGCGCTGTCGGCTTCTCCGTAGGTAATTGTTGAGTTCGGCACTGCCTTGGTCTTCGCCGGTTTCTTGGTGGGGCGCATATGCCCGGCGCTGTAGTGGCCGCGGTTTTCGACATCGTAGTTTTTAGGTAGCGGCGGAATCATCGCCGCTCCCCCGGTAATCTGGCCGATCCGCTTCAGAATAATCTCCGCCCGATCGTCATACAGTTTCACCGCGCCCTGAATCTCAATCGTTCGTCCCACGAGTCGACGGACATCGCCCACATCCTTCAGATCCTGTGAGAACACCACCACTGTGAACGGGCACGCCATCCGCTCTTCGCAAAAATCGACGAAGTGAACCCCTTTGGCTCCTACCTTTACCCCCGCAACTTTTCCCGTCACGCATTTGGTTTCGCCGACATGCTGTCGAGCTTCATGAATTGGAATGCAATCGGAAGCAAAGACAAGCTCTCCGGAAGGGAAGACCAGCAGCGCGGCACAAGCAATCGAAACGCGACCCACGAATCGCAACATGCGTCGATTTTGCGAGCGCGCAAAATAAAAGTCAGTGATGTCAGGGAGAAAAATCGAGGGCAGCGTTCCGGAATGAAACTGGGCAGATTCCCCATTTCCCGCGGCAGCGAGAAATGGGGCGCCCGAAAGAAGAAATTCTTACTTGAAGGATTTACGGCAGACGCTTCGTCGTCTTTCACGTCGAAGACTGTATAGAGCTTCGTGATCTGCAACAGATCGTTGACCTTCTTTGTCAGGTTCAGCAGTTTAAGTTCGCCGCCCTGATTCTTGGTCGTTGTGAATGCGCTGACCAGTTCACCGATGCCTGAGCTGTCGATGTAGTTCACATCGTTCAGATTGAGCACAATCTTTTTGTTGCCCTTGCTGAGCAGGTCGCGCACCGTGTCGCGAAGGACTACGCTGCCTTCGCCCAGGGTGATGCGGCCGCTGCAGTCCACAATCGTGACTCCATCCACCTGCCGAGTACCAACCTTCATGCTCACTGGGAAGCCTCCTTGCCGCCCGCGGTTGGCCCGTGGACGCGCTTGATCAATTTAAGTTCAGTGCCCGTTGCGGATGGGCGAATCTCCACCACATCCATGAACGAGCGCATTAAAAAAATTCCTCGCCCCGACGTCTTGAGTAGATTTTCCGGCGCCAGCGGGTTGGGGATCTTGCTCAAGTCCATCCCCGGGCCCTGATCGCGGATCGTAATGATCAGGTCCTCGCTAGTACGCTCAAAGGCGAGGGTGACTTTCTTGTCCGGGGCATAACCATTGCCGTGCAAAACGGCGTTCACGGCGCCCTCTCGGACGGCCATCGAAATCTGCATCACCTCGTCATCGCCAAAACCAAGTTCTGTAGCAATACGGGTGGCCTTCTCTTCAGCGCTATCAATCGTCTCCAGCGAGGAGTCCAGCGTATACGAGACGCGTTGCTCGGTCATGGCCATGGACGAAGCGAAGATTGAGTATACGGCCTGGAAGGGCAAAATGCCGCAACCCGTCCACGGACGCTCGCCAGATGCCTTTCCCGGCGAATGCGGTAGTTTGCCTGTCGGATGGCCATATTGTCAACGACAGAGACACAAGCCCGACTGGGTAGCGTCCGTGTGGGAACGGCCGTCTCGTGCGTCAAGCTAAAGCTCGGCAAATCTATTTGCGCCCGAATCATTGGAAGGCCTACAGATCGCGCTCAGGAATATAATCCGCCTCGTGGCACCGATCTCGGCCCAAGAACTTCGCGAGCGACTCCGGCGAATCTTCCTTGGGATCCTTCTGTTCATCCTGGGAGCGGCCGTTCTCACATTCGGATTCGACTTCGCGATTTTTCGCGTCCGGGTTGCCACCAATCGAAACGCCTTCGGATCAGTCACCGTGAACCATTACTACGCAGTCCTCCAGAAGAACGGAAAGACTCAGCTCATCTTCGATCCGCCGCAGCCAGAGGCCTGCGTGAACGCTCTCTTTCCCCACGCTGGATCGTTGCCATGCTGGTATCTCACCCGCCATCCAGACCAACGCACAAATATTTAGCCATTCCGATCATCTCGCCACCTTGTCATTCCGAACGGCGAAGCCGTGAGGAACCTGCTGTCCTGCGCATCGGTGTCCAGTCGCCGCGAGTCGAAGGACTCGGCCTGGCGCGAGAGCATTACCGAAGCGCAAGCGTAGCAATAAGCTAGAATGTGTCGATTTTAGATCGCGAACGGATCGAGGGACCCATGAACAAACGCATCGTAGGAATTTCCTGCTTGGCCGGGCTGCTATTGACTCTTGCTTCCGTGGCGACGGCTGGAAGTCAAGCCTCCTCTGATCCTCGTCTTCAGAAAGCTTACCGCTTCCAACAGGGAGGATGGACGTACGTTCACCTCGAAGGCTCCCCTTCGGATATCGGCTTTCAGCACGGATATTTGCTCGCGCCCGAGATCGCCGACGCCTTCGAAGCGATCAAGCTCTTCGATACTCATCAGAGCCAGCGCGACTGGGAGTTCTATCGCACCACCGCTCGCCAGATGCTCTGGCCGCACATCGATGCCGAGTACCAGCAGGAGTTGCAGGGCATCGCCGATGGAGTAAAAGCCCACGGCGTCGATCTTGACGTCTACGATATCGTGGCCCTCAACGGCTTCGAAGAGGTCCCCGACTACTACGTCCCATGGCTCAATAAGCAGCAGAAGTCTGCGAAGAATCCCAAGCTCGCCGCTCCCGGCAACTGCAGCGCGTTCATCGCGACCGGCAGCATGACCAAGGATCACCAGATCGTCATCGCCCACAACAACTGGACCAGCTACCTCGCGGGTGAGCGCTGGGTTATCGTTTTCGATATCCAGCCCAAGCACGGAAACCGCATCCTCATGGACGGCTTCCCAGGCGTAATCACCAGCGATGACGACTTCGGTGTCAACTCCGCCGGCATGATGATCACCGAAACCACCATCACCCAGTTCGAAGGATGGGATCCCAACGGCAAGCCGGAATTCATGCGCTCCCGTAAGGCGCTTCAGTACGCCAATACGATCGACGACTATGTGCGGATTATCAAAGAGGGAAACAACGGCGGATACGCGAACGACTGGCTGATTGGCGATCGCAAGATCGGGAGAAATCGCATACCTCGAGCTTGGCTTGAAGAATACTCCCCTTTGGCGCACAAAAGACGGCTACTTCGTAAGCTCAAACTTCGCCCGCGACCCAAAGGTGATCAAAGAAGAAACCACTTTCGATCCCAATGACACTTCGTCCTCGCCCAACGCTCGACGCGCTCGCTGGGAGGAAATCATGCAGCAATCTAAGGGCAAAATCGACGTAAACATGGCGGAGCAATTCCTTTCTGACCACGTCGACAGCTTCGAGAAAAAAGAGCAGGCCGATGAGCGGGCGCTTTGCGGCCATGTCGACGTCTCGCCCCGCGGAGTGAAGGAATGGGACTGGGACGCCTATAACCCCGGCGGCGCAGTGCAAGGCAAGGCGACCGATAGCGCCATGGCCGCCAAAATGAGCTTCGTCGCTCGCGCCGGACACCCCTGCGGTGCCGATTTCCTCGCGGCAGACTTCCTCGAGCACCATCCGGAGTATTCCTGGCAGAAGCCTCTCCTGAGAGACATGAAGGCGGGACCTTGGACAGTCTTCGCCTCCGGGCAGAAGGAGTAAATCAGGGGCCAGGGTTCAGTGCGAAGTGGGTAGTGGCAAGTGGAATAGGCATCAGCGCGAGGCGGTAACAATCCTAAGAAGTTTGTCATTCCGAGCGAAGCGAGGAATCTCGGGTTGCTGACCCCTAGCCCCTAGTCACTGACCCCTGACCTCTGCCCCCCGCTCCCCGATTTCCAAATCCCTCCCATAAACAAATTTGATTGGACTCCCGCCAAATCGGAACCTAGAGTCTCAAGGGTGCAGCCGAGCCGTACCCGAACTCGCGGACTTGTGCGCCGGATGAACCCACCCGACGCGCCTCTCAGTTTGTTTCGTCCGCCGTTTCGAAACTACCAATTCGATTCGGCCTACGATGAGATGTTCGCCTCCCCGGGTACGCCTCGGGCTCACTATAAAGCCTTGTTCCAACGTCTGTTGGAACTTCCTCCGGAAGAACTCCGCAAAAGCCAGCAGGCCGCTGACCTGTCGTTTCTCCATCAGGGCATCACTTTTACTGTTTACGGCAACGACGAGGGAACTGAGCGCGTCTTCCCCAACGATCTTCTGCCTCGCATCATCCCTTTCGACGAATGGCGGAAGATCGAAAGCGGACTCACCCAGCGCATCGCCGCTCTCAACCTTTTCCTCGAAGACATCTATCATGGGGGACGGATCCTCGCCGACGGCATCGTCCCGCGCGAGCTTGTTTATAGCTGCCGCCACTTCCGCCGGGAGATGCGCGGACTCTCCGTCCCGCATGGAATCTATGTCAGCATCTGTGGAACCGATCTGGTTCGCCTGCCCGACGGAAGCTTTGCCGTCCTCGAAGACAATCTTCGAGTTCCCAGTGGCGTTTCTTACATGCTGGCCAACCGCAAGGTCCTGAAGAAAGTTTTCCCAACCCTCTTTCGCGACTACGGAGTCTCCCCGGTCGATCACTATGCGCAGGCGCTGCTCTCGACATTGCGTGCGCTCGCTCCTCCACACACAACGTCCCGCCACGAGCCCAAAGTCGTTCTGCTCACGCCGGGTGTCTTCAACTCCGCCTATTTCGAGCACACCTTTCTCGCCCAGCAGATGGGCATCGAACTGGTCGAAGGACGCGACCTGCTCGTCCACGACAATATCGTCTACATGCGCACCACGGCGGGCCTGCAGCGCGTCGACGTCATCTATCGCCGTGTTGACGACGACTTCCTCGACCCGCTCTGCTTCCGTCGCGACTCGAATCTGGGTGTCCCAGGCCTCTTCAACGCCTACCGCGCCGGCAACATCATCTTGGCCAACGCCATCGGAACCGGCGTCGCGGACGACAAGGCTCTCTACGCCTACGTCCCCGCCATCATTCGCTATTACCTTGGCGAAGATCCCATCCTCGCTAACATCCAGACGTATCTGCTCAACGATCGTTCCCAGCGAAATTACGTGCTGGAGCATCTGGACGAACTCGTCGTAAAAGCCGTCGGCGAGTCCGGTGGCTACGGCATGCTCATCGGCCCGCACAGCTCGGAAGAGGACAGGGAAGAGTTTCGCCGCCGGATCGAAGCCGAGCCTCGCAACTACATCGCTCAACCCACGCTGAGCTTGTCGCGCGCACCCTGCTTCCTCGAAGGAGAAGTCCAGGCCCGCCACGTGGATCTCCGTCCTTACATCTTGTATGGCGAAAATGTCACGTTGGTTCCCGGAGGACTAACGCGTGTGGCTCTGCGCCGCGGATCGTTGGTGGTGAATTCTTCCCAGGGCGGCGGCAGCAAGGATACCTGGGTCCTGCGCGCATGAGGAACGAAGACCGGAGGAGAACGGCCATGTTATCCCGGGTCGCGGACAGTTTGTATTGGATGAGCCGCTACCTCGAGCGTGCCGAACACACGGCGCGCCTCATTGATGTCAATCTCCAGCTTCGCCTCGATCAATCACCGGAAGCCGGCGCCGGACGATGGCTTCGATTGCTTGAGGCTTGTCAGGTTCCTCCGCCGGAAAATGGCAAGATCGGCTCGACCGCACTCACTCACATCCTTACGCTTGATCGCACAAATGAATCGTCCATTCTGTCCTGCGTGGCCGCTGCGCGCGAAAACCTTCGCCAGGTCCGTGAACAGTGCAGCACCGAGATGTGGGAGCAACTCAACCGCCTTTATCTGCAAGTCAACAGCACCACCTCCAGCGAGGCCTGGCTGCTGCACTCGCACATTTTCTTCCGAGCCGTACAGGACGGAGCCCATCTTTTCCAGGGCGTCACCGATTCCACCATGTCGCACGGCGAGGGCTGGCAATACATTCAACTCGGACGCTTCGTCGAGCGCACCGACGCTCTCGCTCGCCTCATCGGTACCCATTTCCGAAGCCTCTCGCATCCCCTCGATCAAGCAGTCGAGAGCGAGGATTACATCGAGTGGGTCGGCCTGCTGAAATCTTGTGCCGCGTTTGAAGCCTATTGCAAAACCTACACGGCCGAACTGCGCCCGTTGCGTGTCGCCGAATTCTTGCTGCTGAATCCCGAGTTCCCGCATTCGGTCCGCTTTTCGGTGGACATGGTTCACGCCGCCCTCGCCGCCATCGGGGATATGACCGAGCGCAAGGCCGAGCAACCGGTCCGCCTCGCCGGCCGCCTGCAAGCGACTCTCAGCTTCAGCCAGATCGAGGAAATTATGGCCTCTGGCGCCACGGGATACGTCGACAGCATCCGCTGGCAGTGCGCCCATGCGCACACCGCGATCCATCAGGTTTACTTCGACTATTCGGTCGAGTCAGCGCTTGCGTCGTAAATAAATTTTGTTTTAGCCGTTCAATGACTGAATAACTCAATCGCTCAATGACTCAATAATCCAATGATCTACTCCGTCCGTCACACCACGACCTTCCGCTACCAGCCCGCAGTCCGCGAGAGCATCATGGAGGTTCGCCTCCAACCTCGCAGCGACGGAGATCAGCGCTGCCTTAACTTCACTCTCAACGTCGACCCCGCTGCCAACGTCATGCAATACCACGATTTCATGGGAAACACGGTCCATCACTTCGACATCGCCGGCAGCCATTCGCAGGTGAAGGTCACGGCGCAGTCGGCGGTTGACGTTCAGTCCATTACCCCGCCGCGGGCCGCCGATTGTGGAGATTGGTCCGATCTCGACGCTCTGGTCGCGAGCGATGACTACTGGGAGATGCTCCTCCCCAGCCACTTCGCGCACTCCAGCGAGCCCTTGGATGCCCTAGCGAAAGAATTGAAGTGTGAGCGCCGCGGAAATCCTCTCGAGTTGTTGACCGAGTTCAACGAGGCCATCTACACCCAGTTCTCGTATGTGCCCAACAGCACCAAGGTTGACTCCCCGATCGAGGACGCGCTTCAAAGCCGTCAGGGAGTCTGCCAGGACTTTGCCCATATCATGATCGCCTTGGTACGTCGGCTGGAAATCCCGTGCCGCTATGTCAGCGGTTACATGTTCCATCGGGAGGAAAAGAAGGAAAGACCGTTCGCACGAAGGCGCGTCGCACGCCTGGGTCGAAGCTCTGGTTCCACGCCTGGGATGGGTGGCATTCGATCCGACCAACAATCTTGTAGGCGGCGATCGTCACATTCGCGTCGCCATCGGACGCGACTATGCAGACGTTCCACCAACCCGCGGCGTCTACAAAGGCGATGCCGAAAGCGAATTGAGCGTAGCCGTCACCGTAAACCCCGCTGACGCCGAATCACCCGAGCCCGCAGCCCCGGCCTTCGTAGTCCGCACGCGCCCCCCGCTGGTGCGCGGTCCATCGATAAGAAGCGACCAGGAACAACAACAGCCATGCTGACGGCACGACGGTAGACAGTAGCAAAGCAGATAAGCGCATGGTGACGGTGCGACCGTGGAAGAGCGGCCCTTCAAGGGCCGCGTTAAAGGCAGACACGATTCGGGCTTTAGCCCCTTGTGATTGTTCTACTCGTTCAGCGAGCAACTGCAATCCGCCGGCACGACATGCGCCAGCAGAAAATCCGCCACGCGCTTATAGGCGTCAATCTGATTCTCGACGCGCGCGAATCCATGCCCTTCGTTCTCGTAGATCTTGTAATCTACCTTCCCGCCGCGTTTCTTGATCGCGTCCACTACCTGCTGCGTCTCCGACTTCGGACACCGCGGATCATGTCCGCCCGCGAGCAGCAGTAACGGCGCCTTGATCTGATCGATGAAGTTGATCGGCGAGCGCTCTTCATAGAGCGCCTTGTTTTTCACCGGATCGCCCATCGTTGCCAGATCCGACTGCTGCAGCACCGGATCCTCATTCTCGATCTCGGTGAACCAGTTCACGAACGGCACAATCGGCACGCCCGCCGCCCAGACTTCCGGAGCTTTCGTCACCGCCATCATGCTCAAATAACCGCCGTAGCTGCCGCCCATCACCGCGATCTTTTTCGGATCGAGATGCCCGGTCTGCTTGATCCAATCCACTCCGGCGAGCACATCCTGCAAATCGCCGCCGCCCATGTCGAACAGGTTCGCCTGCTGGAATTCCTTTCCATATCCAGTCGACCCGCGATAGTTCGGCGCCAGCACCATGTATCCCTGATTCGCGGCGAACTGCACGAAGCGGTTGAACGAATTCATGGTCTGCGATGTCGGCCCGCCGTGGATGTAGACGATCGCCGCGTTCTGCCCGTTCCGTGCCATGTTGAAGGGCACATAGAGAAACGCCGAGATCGTCCACTTTCCGTCGCGGCTGGGATAGTGAATCAAATACGGCTCAACCAGATCTTCCGATTGAATCCCTGCCACCAGCGAATGCGTAATCTGTTGCGATTTCCCGGTCGCGAGGTGATAGACCCAAAGATCGCTCGGGAGCAGTCGGCCCGTTGTGAAAGTAGAGCATCCGTCAATCCATCCGCGCTGAAAGCAGAATGCCCGCCAGCGGGCTCGTTCACGCCCTTCGGAATCGCCAGCGCGGTCGATTTGCCGGTCGCTAGATCATGCAGGTAAATGTCTTCGTTGCCGTCCACATTTGCGCTAAACGTCAACCGCTTTCCGTCCGGAGAAAACTCACCAGAGTGAATCTCCCACTTATCCTTCGTGATCCAACGTGACGTCTTCTTGCTCGTCCACATCCAGCAGTCCGACGTTCTCATAGCCATTCGCAGCGTTCGAAGTCAGCAAGACGCGCGTTGCCATCCGGTGAAATCGCACTGGCCGAAAAGAGTTGCTCGCCGTCGTGTGGTGTAAGCAG
The DNA here is from genome assembly GCA_963787685.1 of uncultured Acidobacteriota bacterium. GTDB lineage: Bacteria > Acidobacteriota > Terriglobia > Terriglobales > Acidobacteriaceae > Sulfotelmatobacter. The sequence continues at coordinate 412,258 of CAWBED010000003.1, read as the reverse complement.
CGTGCTCTGCCCGCTCGCAAGCTCTGCGATGAAGACATTCGAATCCGTCCCCTTCGCCTGTTCCTGCGTATACACGATGTACTTCCCGTCCTTCGACCAGATGGGATTCATGTTTCGCTTGTCCTGCGGCGTGTTCGACGTGATGTGCTTCACCTCGCGCATGATCATGTCGTATACGTCGATCTCGTACGCCGCGGAAGTCTTCGGCTTCACTTCATACGCAAGATAACGTCCATCCGGCGACCACGTCGGATTCAATTCCGCAATCTCGCTGGTCTGCGTGAGGTTGACGACTTTCCCGGTCTTCGGCGAAACCAGGAAAATGTCCCACACTTCATCGCCGTCGAAGTCGGACTGATACGCGATCCATTTCCCATCGGGCGACCACGCCGGATTGGTCTGCCGCTGGTCGCTAACCGTCATCTGCACCGGAAATCCGCCCTCAGAGGGCACAATCCACAGATTGTTCCGTCCGCTCATATTCGAGATGAACGCGATGCTCTTCCCGTCCGGAGACCACGTCGCCCGCCCGATCTGCCGCGTCATATAAAGCTTTTCAATGGTCAATCCGCGCGGCTCAACCTGCGCGTTCGGCTTCGACGACACTTGTTTCGGATCGGTGATCGCCTGCGGAACCGGCAAGGTCTGCGCAGCACTTTCGGCGACGAAGCTACCCATGAGCATGACAATAACCAACAGCGGACACAGCCGCATGGCGCGGATCCTCAAGGTAAGGTAAAAAAGAGAGTCTAGCAGAGCATTATTCCGCTCTGCCCGCAGTCTGAGTTCACCAGGTCGCATAATTCATGAACGCCTCAACGCTTCGTCGGATCATCTCCGCTTCACTTCTATTAGCAGTACTCGCATCCCCGATCGCCCGCCCAAGCGCACAAAACGCTCAACACCACATCGGCATCAAAGGCGACCACTTCGTCTTCGACGGCAAGCCCCTGCAGATCATCTCCGGCGAACTGCATTACGAACGCATCCCGCGGGAATATTGGCGCGACCGTCTGCAGAAAGCCCGCGCCATGGGACTCAACACAATTTCAACTTATGTGTTCTGGAACGTGCACGAGCCGAAACCCGGTGTCTACGACTTCAGCGGATCGCTCGACGTAGCGGCATTCATTCGGATCGCGCAGGACGAAGGCCTGCACGTCATCCTGCGGCCCGGCCCCTACGCCTGCGCCGAGTGGGATCTCGGCGGCCTTCCGGCGTGGCTTCTCGCTGATCCGAACATCGTCTTGCGCAGCGCTGACGAAAAGTTCTTAGGTCCAGCCGAGCGCTGGCTCAACCGCCTGGGCAGGGAACTAGCCCCGCTCCAGCTCACGCACGGTGGTCCCATCATCGCCGTTCAAGTCGAAAACGAGTACGGCTCATTCGGCAACGACAAGAACTACATGAATCGCGTTCTCGCCGCGCTCAAGAACGCCGGGCTCGGAGAAGTTCTCCTTTACACAGCCGACGGTGGAGACGAACTCCCCGCCGGAACTCTTCCCGGCATCCACGCTGTCGTCAACTTCGGCCCCGGTGAGGCGAAAGCAGAATTCGCCAAGCTGCAGAAGTTCCGTCCCGGCAAGCCGATGATGAGCGGTGAATACTGGGACGGGTGGTTCGATCACTGGGGCGACAAGCATCAGACCACTAACGTCGCCCAGCAGGCCCAAGAACTAGATTGGATTCTCTCGCAGGGATACTCCATCAACCTCTACATGTTTCACGGAGGCACCAGCTTCGGATTCATGAACGGCGCCAACTGGGAGAAACGTTACGAACCCGACGTGACCAGCTATGATTACGATTCGCCCGTCAGCGAGTCGGGGGCGCTCACCAAGAAGTTCTTCGCTTTCCGCGATGTCATCGCAAAGCATCGCCCTGGCGAGAAGTTTCCCGACGCGCCTTCTGCATTGCCTGTAATTGAAATTCCAGAATTCGAGTTGTCCGAATCCGCGCCGCTTTGGTCGAACCTTCCGGCTCCGATCAGCGTCGACAAGCCGCGTCCCATGGAAATGTTCGGCCAGTCGTACGGATACATCCTGTACCGCACAAAAGTTAAAGCCCCGCTCTCAGGTGAGCTCAAGATCAACGAGCTTCGGAGCTACGCGCGAGTCTATGTGAATGGCAAACTAGCGGGCACTCTCGACCGCCGCAAGAAGCAGGATCACCTTTCCATCACCGCCGGCGGAGAGACAACGATCGACATCCTCGTCGAAGGCACCGGCCGCATCAATTTCACCACCGAACTCCGGAATGAACGGCAGGGAATCGGCGGCCCAGTAACTTTCGCCGGAAACGAACTGACCGACTGGGAGGTATTTCCGCTGCCCATGGACGATCTCTCGCATTTGCAATTCTCAAAACGGATCGGCTCTCCAAATGCGCCCTTCTTCTATCGCGGTCGTTTCGATCTGCAAAACACAGGCGACACCTTCCTCGACACTCGCGGTTGGGGCAAGGGAGCTGTTTGGATCAACGGCCACGCCCTTGGCCGCTTCTGGAATCTCGGCCCTCAGCAGACGCTTTACGTCCCCGCTCCCTGGCTCGTAAAAGGAACAAACGAAATTGTGGTTTTCGCGCAAGACAAGCCGAAGAGTCGGCGTATCCACGCCCTGCGCGATCCAGTTCTGAATGAATTAGGAACTGAATAGTTAGAGTTGAAACAGAAGAGGACAGGCCAGGAATTCTCTGTGCCTCCTCTGCGTCCTCTCTGGTGAATGGTTTTCTACGCTTTCGCGTTCTTGTGCATATCCACGGTGCTCCAGGTCTTATCCCCGGCGTGGCAGATGTTCTCCAGCGAGCACTCGGCGCACTTCGGCTTGCGAGCTATGCACAGCTTCCGCCCGTGCCAGATAATCTGATGTGAAAATAAAATCCAACGGTCGCGCGGAATGATCTTCATCAAATCCTGCTCGATCTTTTGCGGATCGTCCTGTGTCGTCAGTTCCAGCCGCCTCGATATCCGGTGTACGTGCGTGTCCACGACCACGCCCACGGCCTTCTTGAACCACGTACCAAGCACGACGTTCGCCGTTTTCCTCGCCACCCCCGGCAGCGTTAGCAGCTTGTCGATGTCGTCTGGAACCTGCCCGCCGAACTCCGCCACCAACTTCTTCGCCGCCCCCACAACCGACTTCGATTTGTTCCGGAAAAATCCCGTCGATCGCACATCCGGCTCCAATTGTTCCGGCGTCAACGCCGCAAAAGCCTCGACTGTCGGATACTTTCGAAAAATCACCGGCGTAACGCGATTAACATTCACATCCGTCGACTGCGCGGAAAGAATCGTCGCCACCAACAGTTCCCACGCGCTGGCATGCGTCAAAGCGCACGTCACCTCTGGATACAACTCGTTCAATCGCTTCAGAATCTCCGCCACCCGCTCCGGCGCGACCGGATTGTAGCCCTTGATCTTCGCCCCCGACGGTGCCGATGAAGGTTTTGCGACGCGCGCTTTTCCACTCGGCTTAGAATTCTTTGCCGTGCCGGCCGGAACTCCCGGCACTCGAACTTGCTTCGCCCGGTCCTGACGCCCGGTTCGGGCTGGCTGGCGCGGACTGACTCCTCGCGGCATGAAAATCCTTTCCTCTTCCTCGAATGCCGCTCATCATAGCAACGGACGCTCGCCCATTGCCAACCGTCCTCCGTCTCCCGCGAACGAAATCGATTGGACGCCTGTCCCTCGGTAACCTCGCCGGGAATTGACGCCCCTTACCTTGCCCGGTACTCTGGAATCATTCCATCGAAATCAGGGAAGCACTCATGGCCGTAAATTCGATCCAACTCGGGCAAGTCTGGCGCAGTGAAGCGGATGGCCAGGATTATCTCGTCACCAAGGTCTACAACGAAGTTTTCTCGCAGTTCGCGATGTTGCGCCCCGCAGGAATCACCGCGCCCGACGCTCCCACGGTGCGTATCAAGGTGGTCAAAGGCCCGCAAGGCGCAACCCTCCCCGGCTACGCCTTCACCCAGGAAGGCTCATTCTAGCCATCACCGTTCGCGCTCGAATTTCCGATACACTGAATGGAAGTTCCCAGTTCGCAGTTCTCAGCAAAATCCCAACGTTTCCTGGCTTTAACTGAGAACTGAGAACTGTCAACTCGGAACTGTCTCTATGACTGAACGCATCCTCGCCATCCTCTTCATCTTTATCAGCAAGATCATCGCCGTCACCGGCTACGCGGGCATCGCAATCCTAATGGCCATCGAGTCCGCCTGTATCCCGCTGCCGTCCGAACTCATCATGCCCTTTGCGGGCTATCTCGTCTTCCAAGGGACATTCAAGCTCTTCTGGGCGGCCACCGCCGGCGCCATCGGCTGCAACCTCGGTTCGCTCGTCGCTTACGAGATCGGCTGCTATGGCGGACGCCCCCTCGTCGAGCGCTACGGCCGCTGGATTCTCATGGGACGCCGCGAACTCGATTGGGCGGACCGCTTCTTCGCTCGCTGGGGCTACCTCGCCGTATTCATCGCGCGCCTGTTGCCCGTGATCCGTACCTTCATCGCGTTACCGGCGGGAATCGCCCGCATGCCCCGCGCGCGCTTCCACATCTACACTTTTCTCGGATCATGGCCGTGGTGCCTGGCTCTGGCGTACTTTGGAATGAAGCTCGGAGAAAACTGGCGCGAGCTCGGCAAATACTTCCATCGATTCGACGCCGTCATCGGCGTAACTCTGCTCGTCGCGGTCGCCTGGTTCGTCTGGAGCCACTGGCAAAACCGCCTCCGCACTGCCTCATAGCCACTACGAAAGTTTCGCCAGCTGCGACGCCACAATCTGCCAACGACCGTCGCGCTTCTGCACCACGTCCATGTAAACGTATGCGACCGAGGAGCACGCGCCCTCCTGCTCCACTTCGTCGATCTCCGACCCGTGGACGACAGCTACGTCCTCGCGCACGAATCGAACACTTCTCCCGGTAGATTTCATTGCGACGAATCGAATCGCTCCCGAGATCAGATTTCGGATCAGATCCCGACGTGTCGTAGCCTTCCCCGATTCGTCATATTGCACATAATCCTCGGCATAGATGCGCTCCAACTCCGCGACGCTCGCGGACATCAGGGCCCGGTCCCCATCCTCAAAAAGCCGAAGTATTTCCTGTTCGTCGCCCAATGATTTGTTCCTCCGCCACTGCCTGTTGCCCCGAGCCGCGCATTGGTGTAAAAGCAATGGCACCTCAAGGAGAATCTCATGCGCCCCGTTCTAGCGGCCTTACTATTCTTGACCACCATCTTCCCGATCGCGGCGCCTGCCCAATCCGGCGCCTCCGACAGACCGTTCGTCGTCGAGTACTACTACAAAACCAAGTGGGGACACGCTGACGAATTCCTCAAGCTCTTCAAGAAGAATCACTACCCCATGCTCAAGAAAGAAGTGGACATGGGACGCCTGCTCAAAGTCTGGATGGATCAACCGCGCTATCACACCACCGAAGACGGCCGCTGGGATTTCCGCGTCACCATCGTCTTCAAGAACGCCACAGTCGCCAACGAACCCTTCGACGAAGCCGCCCTGCAAAAGCAACTCTTCCCGGATCAAGAAACGTTCCAGCGCGAAGAGCAGCGCCGCTTCGAAATCCTCGACTCCCACTGGGATCTCCCCATCAAAACGATGGATCTAGACGCAAAGCCCTGAGGATTGCAAAGAGCGGATACCCGACCGGTTTCCCCTGTGAACCTCTGTGTCCGCTGTGGTGAAAGATTTTGGTAGGTCTTGATCCTATGTACGAATCGCAGCCGCCCGTCGGCTGGCCGCAGAGTGATCAGTAACTCCCGCCGCCAACAAAGAGGTTCGCAGTATCCCAACTGCCCGCCCCGATGCTCCACGCCCGCAAAAGATGTTAAAGAAAAGTAACAATCTCGAAGGAATTCCTTTATCGCCGCCATCAAAATTTGGAATTAGACATAATCCCTACAAGATCGATAATGTACGACATGGACACGTTCATATCTGTCGAGGATTCACACGTAGATGTACTCCATGAAATCAGTGTTCGCCTCAACACGGCTGACGGATTTCGCGAAGTTCTTAGCCGCGTCGTCGATTTTGCTTCCGCCCTGGTGAAGTGCGACTCTTGCCTGATTTATGTTCTCGAGGGGGACGACCTCGTCCTCCGCGCCTCCAAGAATCCCCATCCCGGCGTTGTCGATGGCCTGAAGCTGCGCGTCGGACAGGGAATTACTGGATGGGTCGCGGAACATCTCGAGCCCGTCGCGATTCCAGAAAAAGCTGCGCATGATCCCCGCTTCCAGTTCTTCCACGAGCTTCCGGAAGACAGCTACGAAGCATTTCTCTCCGTTCCCCTCATGTGCCGCGGACGCGTCGTCGGCGTCATCAACCTCCAGCACCGGCAGCATCATGTTTACCGCCGCCGCGAAATTCGCATGATCTCCACGATCGGATTTCTCGTCGGAGCCGAAATTGAAATGGCGCGCCTCGAAGAAGCCAACTCCACGCTCGCCGAACAATTGCAGACTCGCAAAATCGTCGAGCGCGCGAAAGGCATTCTACAGCGCGATCTGGGCCTGAACGAGGAGCAGGCTTACCTCGCTCTCCAGCGCCAGAGCCGCCAGAAGCGCAAGCCGATGAAAGAAATCGCCGAGGCTATCGTCCTCAGCGACGACGTCCGTGGCCACTCCCAACTCCAGGCCACATAAAACCGGCTCGTCTCCATGGTTCATGTCGGGTGCCCCATTTCCGGCCGGTTTTGCCGGAAGTGGGGCTTTTGACTTTGAAGTCGTCGAGAGTCCAAGAAGAAAATTGGGGAAGGTCCGTATCGGGCCACAGCTTCAGCCGCAGAGGCCCATTGACGCCGATCCGTCACCACAAAAAAAAGGGCGGATACCTGGTTGAGTATCCGCCCCTCGTCTCTTCAAGCAAGCAAGAGATTTACTGTCCCGACGCCGAAGCCGTGGTTGCGGCTCGGGCAATTTGTTTCTCCGTCGCATGCGCCGGCACATTGAATCGTAACGTCATGCCGAACTCCGGCAATTGCATGGCGGTCACGTAGCTTCCATCCGGCGTAGTCTCTAGCACCAACTTACTCGCGGACGTCTCGCTCGTCTCCTCCATCACCGGCACCAGCATCATGTATCCCCCGGGCGCTCCGCTGATCTTGCTCAACGTCAGCAAAGCAATGCCCGAAGAGCTGAAGGAAAATTTGTATTCCCCTGCGGGAACTTTCGCGTTCCCCCAGAGCACGTCGTGGGTCAGCGTGAACTTGCCGTGTGCCGGGCTCTGTGCCGAAGCCAGGCTCGGCGCGAAGCTGATCGTGGTCACAGCCAACAATGTGGCATAAACGAATTTGCGAATCGAAGTCATGAGATCTCCATTTCTGCGTCCGCCGATCGACACGACGGCGCAAGTCTGACGAGCACGCTGTCCGCATCATCCGGATCGCATGGGCTCAGGCTGTAGTGGAGAGCGACAAGGTCAGGAGATTGTCGATGCCGCTAACATAGCTGGCACGCAATCAGCGACTCCGCGGGACCGGCGAACTGAGCTGGTGTGCGAAGTGATTCCACTATGCAACAACTTCGGTGCAGAGTCCAATTCAAAGAATGAATGGAAGCGATTAGGTAGACATTCGTGACGCTCGTAACCTCTCGAACATTCCGCGCCGCAGAGATTCGCTCCCCTAATTCTTCTCGCCAACCTGCCGATGTAACACTCAGATCATGAACACTGCAGGCCAAGCTTCGGCCGAGAAGCCAAATCCGTGGCTCGCGCGGCAGCCGATCGTTACCAGCGAAGAGAAACTCGTAGGCTACGAACTGCTGTTTCGCGCGACTGCCCAAGATCTCCACTTTCGCTCCGATGCAGAGAACGCAACCTCGAGCACCATCGACAGCTTGAATGTCACCGGACTCGACGCCGTTTGCGACGGAGGTCTCGCCTTCATCAACTGCACTCATCAGATGTTGTTGAAGGACTATTTCCTGCTCCTGCCTCCCGATAAAATCGTCATCGAGATTCAAGAGACCATACGGGCCGATGAGATCGTCCACGCCGCCTGCCAGCGCCTCCGCCAGAAGCGCTACAGCCTTGCTCTCGACAACTTTGTGCCTGCCGATCCTAGGGAATCCCTCGCTCCTTACGTGAACTTCATCAAAGTCGACATCCGCAAATTCTCGCTTCAGCAAAATGCAGCCCTCGCCAAGAAGTTCGCCGGCAAGGATTGCCGCATGCTCGCGCAAAAAGTCGAAACTCGCGTGCAGATGCTCACCGCGGCTAGTCACGGCTTCACCCTGTTTCAGGGATATTTTTTCCGTCATCCCGAACACATGCGCGCCCGCCACATCCCCGCCAACCAAGCCGATTCTCTCCAACTGTTGAAAGCCGTGGCCGGCCCCGTCCTCGATCTCGCCGCCATCGAATCGCTGATCAAGCACAATGCATCACTTTGCTATCGTCTGTTGCGCTATCTGAACTCCCCGCTGCTCGGCCTCTCCTCGCCCGTTCAATCCATCCGCCACGGAATCGCTCTTCTCGGTGAGCGTGAACTCGTCCGCTGGATTCGCATGGCCACCACCCTCGTCATGGGTCAGGAAAAGTGTTCCGACCTCATCTCTTCCTCTCTCGTCCGCGCCCGCTTCTGCGAATTGATCGGCCCAAAACTCGAGAATGCGGTGTCTGATCTTTTCTTGATGGGCCTCCTGTCCGTAATGGATGCAATCCTTGACCTTCCGATGGGAGTGGTCGTTGAAGGCCTTCCCCTCGACCCGGACATGAAAGCCGAACTGTTGGGCGCGAAGATCGGGCGTGACACAACTCTCACTCCCGTGTATCGCCTCATGCTGGCGCGCGAAAACGGCGACTGGGAGGACGTCACCGCGTTTGCCAAAAAACTGAATTTGTCCTTGCCCTGTGTCAACCGTGCCTACAACGAGGCCTTAATCTGGGCTCGCGAAATGACTATCGGCATGCCGGCGCATTGACCCTCAACCCTTTTCGCTTCCACTCAACCGCATTCCGCCGTCCTTGAATGCTGATTTTCTTCCTTCCACTCCCCATCCGTTTGCCAAACAACCCTCGCGCGTGAGACCATCACCAGTTCATTTAGGTGACGGTTAACCGTCACCGCAGGAGGGCATTTGTATCAAAAAAAAGCTGGAGTGTTCATGGCCGATTGGTGGGACGCCGATGGCCGGCGTCACCGTAAACAGTTCTCTACCGCTGCTGCTGCACGCGAGCACGAGCATCGCGAGACGGCCCTGGCGCATGCCATGCGCGCCACTCGTGAGATGAAGAAAGTGGCACGAACGAGTGGCAGTAAACGGTCGTCAGCAAAGACGGAAAGTGGCACCATTGAACCCGCCAAGGGCAAGCTTGGTGTGATGATTCCCGGGATGGGAGCCGTCGCCACCACTTTCGTGGCCGGTGTCGAGGCGATCCGGAAGGGCCTCGCCAAGCCCATCGGATCGCTCACCCAAATGGGCACGATCCGCCTCGGCAAGCGTACCGACGCCCGATCTCCGAAAGTAAAAGAGTTTGTTCCCCTGGCCGGCCTCGACGATCTCGTCTTCACCGGGTGGGACATTTTCGAAGACAACATGTACGAAGCTGCTTCCAATGCAGGGGTTCTCGACTACCGTCTTCTCGAGCAATTGAAGCCATTCCTGTCGACCATCACGCCGCGCGCTGCCGTTTTCGATCACAATTACGTTAAAAAGATCGACGGCCCCAATGTTAAGAAGGGCAAGAACAAGATGGATCTGGCGCAGCAATTGCGCGACGACATCCGCGACTTCAAAAAGACCAGTGGCGCCAGCCGCCTGATCACCATGTGGTGCGGCTCAACCGAGTCCTACATCGAGCCGACCGAAGCTCATCAATCCGTGAAGGCATTCGAGAAGGCGCTGAAAGAGAACGATGAGATGATCGCGCCCTCGATGATCTACGCCTATGCCTCGCTGATGGAAGGCGTCCCGTTCGCCAACGGCGCTCCGAACCTGACCGTGGATCTCCCGGTCATGCTCGAGCTCTCCCGTAAGAACGAAGCGCCCATTTGCGGCAAAGACTTCAAGACTGGCCAGACCCTGATGAAGACCGTCCTCGCGCCTGCCTTCAAAGCGCGCCTGCTCGGTCTCAGCGGCTGGTATTCGACCAACATCCTCGGAAACCGCGACGGCGAGGTCCTCGACGATCCCGGCTCCTTCAAAACGAAGGAGGAGTCCAAGCTAGGCGTCCTCGAACACATCCTCCAGCCGGGCCTCTATCCCGAACTCTACGGGAACATGTACCACAAGGTGAGAATCAACTACTATCCTCCTCGGGGTGACAACAAAGAGGGCTGGGACAACATCGATATCTTCGGATGGCTCGGCTACCCGATGCAGATCAAAGTCGATTTCCTCTGCCGCGATTCCATCCTCGCAGCGCCCATCGTGCTCGACCTCGTCTTATTCCTCGACTTGGCCAAGCGTTGCACCGAACTGCGGGGCCTGGGCATCCAGGAGTGGCTCAGCTTTTACTTCAAATCTCCAATGACCGTCCCCGGCCTTTATCCCGAGCATGACCTCTTCATCCAACTGATGAAGTTGAAAAATACCCTGCGCCATCTGAAGGGCGAAGAGCTGATTACGCACCTCGGCCTGGAGTATTACGACTGAGGGAGCCGCAGTATCGCGGGCGGGGGCCAGTCAATCTAAGGCTGCCCACGCCCGCTTACTTTTTCACAGCCCAATGCTGTGACATCCGACCTTGCCTCTGAGCGTCGAAATTAGAGATCATGATTGAGGAACCGAGAGACCGCTAAAGAAAGCGGTGTGAGTTCCATAATGGAACCGCGTACCAGGTTTCAAGCACGTAAGCTCTTTGATATCAAGATTTTGCCCGCAAGTGATTGAGCCCCATAGATTTTTCGGTGATTTTCCGCTAACCCAATGATTCCAATAGACCACAGGGGGGAGGGGGTACCTTTCGACAAACGAGACGGCATAGTGAAAAGGAAGGATTTCCTTCGTGAACCTTCGTGCCCTTAGTGGTTCAGAGGTGGTTCAGAGATATTGAATTTCCGGAATCGACGAACGGATCACCAGGCAGGCTTCCCATCCTGAAAACGCAGAGTCAGAGTCTCTCCACCCTTCACCACCTCCCGCGCCAGAATCAGATCCGCTCCGTCCTGTTTGACCTTCGATCCGGTGACCTGAATCGCATCGTCAGCTTTGAAGGTAATCCCCATGTCATCGAGAAACTTCTTGGGGCAGAGAAAGACCTCAATGTTGTCTTTGTCGGTCTTCGTCGTCACGTAAGCCACAGGCTTGGGACCCGACGGAGGCACTAGCCTTAACTCTGCGACGGTTCCCTTGAAGGTAGTTTCCGTGCTGGCGTCGTATTTGGGAATGGCTTGGGAATAGGCGACGGTGGCGACAAAAGCGAACGCGGCGAGTTGCAGGAAATGCGTGTGAAACGGGCCAGACGTCTTCATCGGCAGGCCCTCCAGTCGCGCCGAATGTTAGGCCCGAAGCACCGGAAAAGCAACGGGAATCTTGCTTTTGTTCCACAACTGGATAACCCCTAAGCCTTCCACGCGCGTCTAATTACCGATCAAGATTTCGGACTTGGTGTCCTTCCGACCGGGCGTATAATCAGGCTCAAGGAGTACCCTATGAAATTCAGATGGCTGGCAATCGCGTTCGGATTGGCGGCGTTCAGCGCAGTGCCCTGGACGTTGGCGCAAACTCAGGATCCAAACCAAAATCCGACGCAGACTGCGCCTCCGGCACAGACGCCGCCGCAGAATCAGCCTCGGACGCAGACTCCCACCAGCGATCCGGATCAAGGCCAGCCGAAAGCTGGCGATGTGCAGAACGCTCCCAAACAGGCGCCTGCCGCGCTTCCTACACAGGATGACAGTTCGATTAAGCACGACGGCGGCAAGACCGACGTCGATGCCGTGGGTAATCGCAACGTAGGGTGCGGACGCGGTGTGGGGAACTGGTACTCCGTCGAGGGTCAAGTCGCTCGTGGTCGCGTGTACGCGCAGCAAATCGAATCGCAGATCAAGCTGATCAACGATCCGGTCATCACAGAGTATGTTAACCGCATCGGCCAGAATCTGGTTCGCAACTCCGACGCTCAGGTACCGTTCACCATCAAGGTCATTGACTCCGATGTCGTCAATGCGATGGCTCTGCCCGGTGGCTTCTTCTACGTCAACTCCGGCCTAATCCTGGCCGCTGACGAAGAAGCCGAGATGGCTGGCGTGATGGCGCACGAGATTGCGCACGTTGCCGCCTGCCATTATGGCCGCGAAATGACTCGCATGAACCTCCTGCAGATGGCCTCACTTCCTGCCATCTTCATGGGTGGCGCGTTGGGATATGGCATCTACGAAGGCATGGGTCTCGGCATTCCGTTGACCTTCCTTCACTTCTCCCGCGGATTCGAAGCGGAAGCAGACTACCTCGGCATCGAATACATGTACCGGGCCGGCTACGATCCTTCGGCCTTCGTTTCCTTCTTCGAAAAGATTCAGGCGATGGAGAAGAAGAAGCCGGGCACGCTGTCGAAAGCCTTCGACACGCATCCCCAGACTCCAGATCGTATCGAGAAGTCGCAGGACGAGATCCGCAAGATTCTTCCTGCCAAAGCCCAGTACATCGTGACCACGTCGGAATTCGACGAGGTCAAGGCCCGTCTGGCCTCCATCGAGAACAAGCACAAACTTCTGGACGAGAAAGATGCGAACAAGCCCAGCTTGCGGCGCACTTCAAACACCAGCGACAAATCGAGCGACGGCAAGTCTGACGACGATCGTCCGACCCTGAAGCGCCGCGACGATTCGTCAAACTAGATGTGGAGACCGGCCACGGCGAAACTTGGCCGAACCTCAATGAAGTCTGAAGTAGAACCGGCGGCTCCGGCCGCCGGTTTTCTTTTTCGTCAAAAGCTCTGAATTTGTTACCAAAGACACCTCATCACAATCGCCCGTGATCTTAATCACAGATTCGATTTGGGGAACCGACATAGGCTCGGCTATGCTTGTAACAGAGCGTGCATAAAGGTGGAGAACTCATGCCAGACAATACACTGACCATCACCGACAATCGCACAAATAAGACTTACACCGTTCCCGTAGAGAACGGCACGATCCGGGCGATGGACCTGCGGCAGATCAAGACCGGCCCCGAAGACTTCGGGCTGATGACGTACGATCCGGCCTACATGAACACGGCGTCATGCAAGAGTGCCATCACCTACATCGATGGTGATAAAGGAATTCTGCGCTACCGCGGCTACCCCATTGAAGTTCTCGCCGAGCGCTGCAACTTTCTAGAAGTCGCGTACCTGCTCATGTTCGGTGATCTTCCCACTGAAAAAGAATTGAAGCAGTGGGTCTTCGACATCACGCACCACACCATGCTGCACGAGACCACGAAGAAATTCATGGAAGGTTTCCGCTACTCGGCGCATCCGATGTCGATGTTCGTCAGCACGATCGCTGCGCTTTCCAGCGTGTATCCCGACGCAAAACTTGTTCGCAGTTCTAACGATCGAATGCACCAGATCGTCCGGCTGATCGGCAAGGTTCCTTCAATCGCCGCGATGTCCTACCGGCATAACGTAGGATTCCCCTACGTCTACCCCGACAACGATCTCAGCTATACCGAAAACTTCATGAACATGTTGTGGAAGATGGTCGAGCCGAAGTATGTGGCGCATCCGGCGATCGCCCGCGCTCTCGACATTCTCTTCATCTTGCACGCCGACCACGAGCAGAATTGCAGCACCGCCGCCATGCGCTCGGTCGGAAGCTCCGAAACGGATCCTTATCTCGCCGTAGCTTCCGCCGCATCGGCCCTCGCTGGCTCACTCCACGGCGGCGCCAATGAAGAGGTCTTGAAGATGCTCGATGAGATTGGCACCAAAGACAATGTCCCCGCCTACATCAAGCGCGTCAAGGACGGGCACTTCAAGCTGATGGGCTTCGGGCACCGCATCTACAAGAACTACGATCCGCGCGCGAAGATCATCCGCTGGAGCGCCGAGCAGGTGTTCGAAGTGACGGGGCGCAATCCCAAACTCGACATCGCGTTGGAACTCGAGCGCATCGCGCTCGAGGACGAATACTTCGTCAAGCGCAAACTCTATCCCAACGTCGATTTCTATTCGGGAATCATGTACCAGGCCATGGGATTCCGGCCCGAGATGTTCACCGTGCTGTTCGCGATTCCGCGCACAGCGGGCTGGCTCGCCCAGTGGCAGGAACTGATGAGCGATCCGGAGCAGAAAATCACGCGGCCGCGCCAGATCTATACCGGGCATATGGAAAGGGAATTCGTGCCCATCGACAAGCGGGTCGCAGTGCCGATCCCGGCAGAATACCCAACTCGCTAATCGCGATCGCAAAAAAGAAAACGCCCCGTTTTTCGCGGGGCGTTTTTATTTTCGATAGACCCTAAAGCGCGGGCACTCACATTCCCCACGCGGGACGTTGAATCTTGATGCCGGCCAGTGATGTTCTATGCGGCGTGCTTCGCCAGTTCCGCCAGATGTGCGCGGTGTTCTTCGGGCGAAGTGATGACCTTCATCTCCTGCCAGTCGTACGCGAATTCTTTTCCGCAATCGAGGCAGACGACATAGGTTCCCGTCAAAGCAGCAGCCTGGGGGCGGCGCATTGCTCGACGAACGGATACGGGGAAGCTATAGTGAGCGTGCCTGCAGCCAAACAAAATATTGACCAATTTCTCAATCATGACCCCACCTTCCACCTGAGCGTGTACCAGTTCCTGGGTTGTTTCAGAGAGTCGGTGCGCCCCTTTTACGGCCTCAGCGTAAACGCCGGCACTCAAATACTTAGATTCACCGATTGCCAAAAGGGTTTCGGCTTTCGCGGGCATGCCATTTGCATGCTCCGACTCCTTGAACCCATTGCAGCAGAAATAGTTACGGTGGGGGAAGAGAAGAAGGTCTTACACCCAATCGGGGGATTCTTGCTGGGGTCGAGACCTTTTTCTTCGTAGCGAGCTACTCGTGCCCAAGCGCGCCGAAGATCTAAACGCTCTGCGGGCCGCGCTTCTTATGCTGCTGACACTTGGTCATGATAGCGGAGCGAAGCCGGGTGCGGAGATCGTCGGGCAATTCGTAGAGCTGCGAGTCGCGATAAATCTCGATGGTTTTCTTGGTAGTGTCGCAGACAACGTAACAGTTGTGGCACCAGGAAAGATGATTTTCTAGCTCGACTTTTGTCTTCTCGTCGAGTACGCCGTCCAGATAACTGGTCAGCTCGTGAAGGAACTCAGAGCATTTCACAGGTCGCCATCTCCGCTCGCCACATCAGTTTTAACCTCTCCACTTTTGCCATTGTCACCCTCGCGTCTCTGGAAGTAGCGTCCCAACCGCTCTCGAAGTTGCAGACGCGCTCGCAACAGCCGCGATTTTACAGCCGGTACGCTCAACTCCAGTGCCGCCGCAGTTTCTTCCGTGGACAATCCTTCCACGTCCCTCAGCACAAACACCGTCCGGAACCCCGGGGGCAGTCCCTGGATCGTCTTACTCAAAATCTCGCGCAATTCTGCTTGCGTGTATTGCTGCTCCGGATTCGGACTCCAATCCGCGATCTCGCGGGGGAGGGAGTCATCTTCCGTTTTTATATCTTCGTCCAGCGAAACGGTGCGCTCGGGCTTGCGCCGGCGCAACTTCATTAACGCTTCGTTGACCGCAATCCGGACCAGCCATGTATAAAACTTCGACTGCTCCTGAAACTTCGACAGGTTGCCGTACGCTTTCAGGAACGCTTCCTGCACCACGTCTTCCGCGTCTTCGCGGTTCTGCGTGATGTGCTGCGCAATCCGAAAAACGTTGCGATCGTACCGGCGGACCAATTCTTCAAAGGCTGAATCGTCACCCTTCTTGGCCGCCTGTACCAGCGCCAGTTCTTCGCTAACAGGCCCTGCTAGTTTGTTTTGGATGGCTCCCATGGTCTCGACGATGCAGTATTTTCCCGTCTTTGTGACTATCGTTTCTGCAGCGATGACCAGTTGCAGCGAAGCCACGAAATCAGAACTGTTATTCTACTTGGTAACCGGCCCATTTGCCCAACAGCTTTGCTGTGAGGGCGATTAAACTCTGGATTGCAGTACAGGAACCGGGGGGCTGACGCGGTCGAGCAGGTACCGAAGTACTCATGATCCCCGCCCTACAAGTTCCATATAATCAGCAGTTAGAGTACTGTCAGTACTTATACGTGCGGAAGACTCGGGTCTTGGAAATGGTTCTCTGAGAATGGCGGACAGCAAGAATCTCCAGCAAATCGTCGAGCGCGCAGTGGCGCAGGTTTTCGAGCGTCAACTCCCCAAGTTGCAGGCCGAACTGGTGGAGCGCGTGTTGGCGGAATTACCGGCGCATGCGCCTGCTGCGGAAGAGGCGGCCACAGGCCCGGCGCCAAGCTCTCTCGCGCAAGCGGTCTCCAGTATTCACGCGGGGTCCACTCAAAAAGAAATTCTGAGAGCATTGCTCGATGCGGGCAGCTCGTATGCGGCGCGCGTCGCTCTCTTTGTGATGAAAGCTGGAGCAGCCAGTGGCTGGCAGGGACGCGGATTTGGAAACGACGACACGGTGAAGGATTTCGCCCTCGACATGAGCGCTGGGCCTGTGTCCCATGCGTATCAGAATCGGGTAGTGGCTCCGGCGAACATCGCTGAAATGGATCAGCGATTCGTAGGACAGTTCGGCGGACCGGAGAACGAGCAGATCCTGGTTCTGCCGCTGGTACTCAAAGAAAAAGTCGCCGCGTTGCTTTATGCAGATGGCGGAACCGAGGGCGTGCTCGATGCTGCGTCTCTCGAAGTGCTGGTGATGGCGACGAGTTCGTGGCTCGAAGTGACCTCGCTGCGGAAGCAAGTTCAGAAAGATTCGACTGAGGCCGCCGCGCCCAGTATCGAACGGCCTCCGGTGGCGCCGCCAGTTCAGGCGGTCAGTTCTTTTTCCGATCCGTTCGCATCGCATTCACCGAAACACATTGCGCCTAAGCCAGCCCCAGAGCCGGAGCCTGCGGAAGTTGTCGAAGTTGTGCATGCAGCATCCGCAAGCGCAGCAGCATCGGCTCCTGCGGCTGCTGCCGATCCGTTTGCTGGATTGTCCGCAGAAGACGCGGACACGCATCGCAAGGCGCAGCGCTTTGCCCGTCTACTGGTCGATGAAATCAAGCTCTACAATCAGGCGAAGGTTGCGGAAGGTCGCCGAAATAAAGATCTTTACGACCGCCTGAAAGAGGATATCGATAAGAGCCGCGCGACTTTCCAGAAGCGGTATGGCGCCACGGCGGCTGCGACCGGAGATTATTTTCAAAAAGAAGTTGTTCGCAGCCTGGCCGAGGACGATCTTTCGGTCATGGGTGCGAACTTCAAGAAGTAGGTTGGAAATGCGGCCCTTCAAGGCCGCGCAGCATCTTAAAGTGTAGGGGCGTTAGCTCCCGAACGGCAGATCAGGTTCTGGCATTCGCGTCTCCGCGCGAAGAACAAAAAGGTGTTTCAATTGGGTCTCAAAAGTTGTCGCGTGCTGGCTCTGGCCGGGCTGTTAGGGCTCTTGAGCAGCGCGTCGCCGCTCGCACTGGCATTTTCTCAAGACGCTCCGGCTGCAGCTAGCGCGCCGGAAAAACAAGCTTCAGCAGATAGCCCGGCCCAAGCGCCTGCGGCTTCCGCTCCGTCCTCGCCGGCAAAATCCGCAGCGAAGAAATCACCTGGCAAGCCGAGCACCGTCAGCACTCACGGGACTGCTACGCAAAGAAGACGGCGCACCCGACACCGGCAAAACGAAAACGCCGCCCAATGTCTCCGCGTGTGCGCCGGATCCGAGAAGCATTCGTCGCGTCTGCCAGCTTGCGCCCGATGGCGCAGCAGTTGATCCAGGATCGTACACCCGCGGCCTATACCGGAGTCGAAAGCTACGCCCGCGCGCACTCCAAAGAAGATGCCGGTGCGCTGGCCTGGCTTGTCGTCGGATATGCTCACGTCCTCGATCGCGAATTCGCCAAGGCCATTGAACCTCTCAATCGCGCCAAGCCTCTTGCCGGCGACCTCGGCGACTACGTAACTTTCTACCTTGGAACTTGCTATCTCCAGACTGGACGCCAAGCAGAAGGGCTCGCTGCGCTTGCGAATTTCTCGACAACCTACCCGGATTCTTTGCTGGTGCGGGACGCTCACCTGACCTACGCGAATGCGCTGCTGGCGGAAGGCCGAGCCTCGGAAGCCGCGGAAATCCTGGCGAAGGATCGTCTGCCAGCGCGTTCGGACATCGAATTCGCTGTCGGGAAGGCTTATGCGGCATTGAAGGACTATCCCAAGGCATCGGAAGCTTTTTCGAACATCTATTTCAACATGCCGATATCGGCGGAAGCGGATGCGGCCAACGATGAACTAAAAAAGCTTCCTATTGCGCGTGAGGCCACTCCTACGCAGCGTAAAACTCGCGCGGAATTGCTGATGAAGTCGAAGCGCTTCAACGACGCTGTGGAGGAGTATCGCGATTTGGCGGCTCACGCCACGCCGGAAACCCGTCCAGCGGCGGAACTCGCCCTCGCCGACGCGCTGCATCGCAGCGGCCGCAATCGCGAAGCAAAAGCCGAAGTCACGAATTTGCCCGGCGTAACCCCGGAGCAGAATGCGCAACGCTTGTACATCCTGGCTTCGGCTGCATGGTCGTCCGACGAGAACGACAATTTCTACCGAACGGTCGACGAGTTGCGACAAGCTTCGCCCACGAGCCCATGGCTGGAGCAAGCTCTGTTGCTGGTCGCGAATTTACACCTGGTGCATCACGAAGCCGATCAGGCGCTCGACGCCTTCCGCGAATTGCAGCAGCGTTTTCCCAACGGGACCCGGGCCTCTTACGCGCACTGGAAGGCTGCTTGGCTGACCATGCGTCTGGGACGCACGGAAGAGGCCAAGAAAGAATTCGAAGAGCAGATCGCCATTTATCCCAATGGCAACGAGACTTCGAATGCGCTCTACTGGCGTGCACGTCTCGCCGAAGAAGAAAACCAGCCCGCGATGGCCCGCGCCTTTTACCAGAAGCTCTCCGACCGCTATCGCAACTACTACTACGCGGCGCTGGGCCGCGAGCGAATGAAGAAGCTTCCTGAGAGCTCGGACCAACCGGGACAATATCCCTTGCTCGACCGCATTCCGCCGCTCGATCACGCGGAGAAGGTCACGTTGGAAGATCCTCCGGCCGAGGATCTCCATCTGCAGAAGGCCAAGCTCCTCGGAAACGGCGGACTGGTGGATTTCGCGGTGCAGGAATTACAAGCCGCGGCACGAGACGACAAAGGAAACTGGGAGATCGCCGAGACGGCGCAAATCTACACCGACACTGGCCACTACGATCGCGCGATCGAGGTGATGAAGCACTCGGTGCCCAGCTACTTCGCAGTCGATATTCCCATGCTGCCGCGCGAGTATTGGGAAGCCCTGTTTCCGCGCCCGTACTGGTCCGACCTGAAGAAGTTCTCCACCGCTAACGGTCTTGATCCGTATTTGGTCGCCTCGCTCATTCGCCAGGAATCCGAATTCAATCCGGTCGCAGTTTCCCGCGCCAACGCCGTCGGACTCATGCAGTTGCTTCCTAAGACGGGCAAACTCGTCGCACGCCAGGAATCGCTCAGGCATTACAGCCCGAGCCAGCTCTATACGCCCACGGTCAACCTCGAGTTGGGAACGCGCTACTTCCGCGGCATGGTCGATCAATTTGGCGGATCGTTTGAGCACGCTCTCGCCGCCTACAATGCAGGATCGGATCGGGTTGAGGAGTGGATGGGGCAGGGTCCGTACCGCGACTCTCCCGAGTTCGTCGAGTCCATCCCTTTCACCGAAACCCGTGAGTACGTCCAGGCGATCATGCGCAACGCCAGCGTCTATCGCCAGCTATACGGCACGCCCTAACCTTCCAAACTTTTCCTGGAACTTTCCCGCAGGATCGCCGTATCTCCAGGCAGGAACCGGAGGTGCGCCTATGCGATTGGCTCTTTTGCTCGTACTGGGTTTCGGGGCAGCATTCCTTCTTGTGCAAAACGCCGTTGCGCAGACTGAAAACATTGAAGTGAGGGGTAAGAATCCCGTTGAAGCGCGATTCCTGCCGCAAGGCCACATTCGAATGTCGCTCTGCCCGGGTTCGGTTCATCTCGTTGGCCGGGACGACAGTCTGCTCCGAGTCTCCTATCAGACGCACAGCGGAAGGGATGAGGACGTTCACGTCCGCGTTCAGGTTTCCGGAGAAGAAGCTGGAATCAGGGTCACCGGCTGCCCGCACAACAATTTCCAGCTGACCATCGAGGTGCCGAGATCCTCCAACCTTTACGTGCGCATGTTCGCCGGGGAAATGAACGTGAACGGCATCAGCGGCGACAAGGATGTCGAGCTCCATGCCGGCCAACTCAATATCGAACTCGGCAAACCCGAGGATTACGCCCACGTTGACGCGTCCGTGCTCTCGGGAGATCTCGAGGCTTCGGCGTTTGATGTTTCCAAGGGAGGCTTGTTCCGGTCGTTCGATCGTAGCGGTCCGGGCAAGTACCGAGTACACGCGCACGTCGGCGCGGGACAGATCGAGCTTCGTTGAACGTCAGAAAGCGGGATTTTTCGGCCGGGTGAAGAGGATCTCAATCACCAGCAGGCATGCGCCGACTACGATCGCGCTGTCGGCAAGATTAAATACAGGCCACTGATACTGCTTCACGTACACGAGCAGGAAATCTACGACGCGGCCTCGCGCTATGCGATCCCAAAGATTTCCCACCGCTCCGCCCAGAATCAACGACAACGCAATGCCTGTGATCGTCAGCGCCCGCGTCTGCTTCCACAACAAAACCAGCACAACCACCATCGCAACCACTGAAAAGCCGATCAGCAGTGCCGTCCGCCAGTGGGATGGGGAATCGGCAAACAAGCTGAAGGCCGCGCCTGTGTTTTCCGTGTGCGTCAGCCGAAAAAAACTGGGGATGATCTGAATGTGCGTGTACATCGGGATCCGGGCAGCAACCAGCATCTTCGTCCAGCGGTCGAGTGCGACAACCAGCAAAGCCAGCAGCAGATGAATGGCGCGGGCGGAGTTCGTCTTCATCTAGGAATGCTGCGCTTCCAGTTCTTTCAGCACCGCGCTGCACCGCTCGCAGACTGTGGGATAAGTCTTGTCCTCGCCAACATGCGTCGAGTAATTCCAGCAGCGGTCGCACTTCGCGCCGTCAGCCTTTTTCACATCGACGTGAACGCCGCTCGTACCATTGCCGCCGCCCTGCGAGAGAGTTACCGCCGAGACGATAAACAAGTAACGAAGCTGCTCGGCGTAGCGCTGGAGCACCGAGTACGCGGGATCCGACGCTGTAATGGCCACCTGAGCCTCAAGACCCGTACCGATCAGCTTGTTGTTGCGCGCGGTTTCCAAAGCCTTTAGAACTTCGTCGCGGACTGCGCGCAGGACCTTCCACTCATCCTCTGATTTCGCGTCAGAAGCAGGAATCGCTGCGCTGCCGAGAATATCGGCCGACGTCGGAAACAGCGCGACGTGCACACTGTCGCCGCGCGATTCAAGCTTCGGCAAATACTGCCACAGTTCTTCGCAGGTGAAGCTCATGATCGGCGCGAGCAATCGCGTAAGAGCCTCGCCGATGCGCCAGATGGCCGTCTGCGCGCTGCGGCGAGCTTGCGACTTTGGCGCAAGAATGTACAGCCGGTCCTTGAGTACATCGAAATAGAATGCACTCAGATCAACGATCGAGAAGTGATTGAGTCGATGGTAAATCTTGTGAAATGCGAACTCTTCGTAGGCGTGGCGCACGTCATCGGCGAAAGCGCAGGTTTGCCGCAGCATGTACCGATCGAGCGCTTCCATCTGGTCGAAGGGAACGGCGTCCGTCTCGGGATTGAATCCTTCCAGATTTCCCAGAATGTAGCGGAAAGTGTTGCGGATCTTTTTATAGTTCTCACCCACGCGCTGCATCAGTGCTTCCGAACCAACAACGTCCTCGCGGAAATCCACCGATGCGACCCACAATCGCACAACTTCTCCACCAAGCCGGCTCGAAATATCCACGGGATCGACGTCGTTCCCTCGCGACTTCGACATCGCCTGGCCTTTTTCGTCGAGCGTCCAGCCAGGCGTCACAACGCCCTTGTATGGCGGAGTCTGGTGCGTGCCCATGGCGCAGAGCAGGGAAGACTGAAACCATCCACGATACTGATCGCCGCCCTCGAGATACAGATCTGAAGGCCACGGATAATCGGGTTCGTCATCGATCAGCGCGAGGTAACTCGCGCCCGATTCCAGCCATACGTCAAAGATGTCCGTTTCTTTTTCAAACTTCGTTCCGCCACAGTGCGGACACGTTGTTCCCGCCGGGAGAATCGTGTCCGACTCGGGCGTAAACCAGGCATCTGCCCCAGATTTCTTAAAGAGTTCGACCACCATGGCATTGACGGCTTTGTCATTGAGCGGTTTGCCGCAACCTTCACACAAAAACACCGCAATCGGCACGCCCCAGACGCGCTGGCGCGAGATGCACCAATCGGGCCTCGTTTGGATCATGTTCGAGAGCCGCTCTTCGCCCCACGAAGGATCCCACTTCACTTTCTTGATTTCCGATAGCGTCCGCGTGCGCAGCGTGTCGTTTTTGCCCGCGCCGCCCGGCATCGGCGTTTCCATCGAGATGAACCATTGCTCGGTTGCGCGGAAGATGACCGGATTGTGGCAGCGCCAGCAATGCGGATAAGAATGCTCAGTCTTTTCCGAGTGCAACAGCGCGCCCCGCGACTTCACCAGATCGATGATCGGTTGGTTCGCATCCCAAACGCGCTTGCCCGTATACTCAGGCAGCCCATTGCGCAGAATTCCTTTTTCGTCGACGTTGCTGGTCGCGTCCAGCCCATATTTCACGCCTGTGATGAAGTCCTCGGCGCCATGCGATGGAGCAGTATGAACGACTCCTGTTCCGGTATCCATCGTGACGTAATCCGCGAGCACGCCAAGAATCTTGCGATCGAGAAACGGATGCTGAAAATTCAACCGCTCGAGCTTGCGGCCAGGGAAATACGCAAGCGGCTTGGGGTCCGCGAGATTGCACTTCCCGGCGACCTCGTTCGCCAGCTTCGAAGCGACGATGTAAACTTCGCCGCCCGATTCGAGCGCGACATACTCTTCATCCGGATGAAACGCCACCGCCATCGAAGCGGGGAGCGTCCACGGAGTCGTCGTCCAGATGATCGTTGAAACATTTTTCCCGGTTAGTGCGGGATCGATCGCGGAAGGATCATCGAGCAACCGATACTTTACCCACACCGTGCTGCTGGTGTGGTTCTCATACTCGACTTCGGCCTCGGCCAGCGCGGTCTCATCGTGCATGCACCAGTAAACGGCACGCAGCCCTTTGTATACGAATCCATTCTCGTAAAACGAAAAGAACGTCGACAGCACCACCGACTCATACTGTGGCGTCATGGTCGCGTACGGCCGGTCGAAGCGACCGAATACTCCGATGCGCTTGAACTGCGTGCGCTGCAGATCCAGGTATTTCTGCGCGTACTTTCGGCAGGCGGCCCGCACTGAGGTCGGCGCCATCTGCAACTTCTTGCCGCCCAATTCCTTGTCGACCTTGATCTCAATCGGTAAGCCATGGCAATCCCAACCCGGTACGTAGGGCGCGTCAAATCCCGCCATGGTCTTGGATTTCGCGATGAAATCCTTCAGGCACTTATTCATTGCCGTGCCCATGTGGATCGGCCCGCTGGTGTAGGGAGGCCCGTCGTGCAAGATGTAGCGCGGCGCCCCCTTCCGGGCCTTCCGGATGCGCTCGTAGATCCCCATCTGCTCCCAGCGTTCCAGCATTTTTGGCTCGTTCTGGGGCAGGTTCGCCTTCATCGGGAAGGCGGTCTTCGGCAGGTTGACAGTCTTTTTCAGGTCGTCGAACGACACTCGGTCAGTTCTCCCAAATGATTGAATCTTTTCATTATAGGGAGCGCCGCCGGGAACGTCTATGTGCTGCGCCGAAGCGCGTGCAGAGAGTGTCTCAGTCGGCAGCCCGGCGCTGCGAAATGCACTGTCGAAACCATGAAAGTAGAGTTACAATTTCAAGAAGCAGGGAGCAGGCTGACCCAAGTTGGCGTGGGGTGGTCAGTTCCTGATTTGACAAAAAATCGGGCGGTAATCCGAGCAACTTGAGAGGGACCGCGCTCATCTGTGTAAGAAGCGGGTTTTACGGTATTTAAGTCTTCCGGACAGGCAGCAAACACATCCAGACGGGAATTATGGGATCCGAACAAATCAATCCGAATGGTCCCGGCGGCGAGCCGGAACTGCACCTGCTCCTGGCAAATCAGACCCTCGAAGAGCCGTTGTATAAGTCGCTTTTCCGCGGACTAGACGAGTTCTTCTTTCCCAAAAAGCTGCCGCCTCTCAAGCTCGAATCCAAGCCCGAGCCCGTTAAAGATATTTGGGGTTTTTACAATTACAAGAAGGATGGCGTGCTGGGCTCGACCGGTGTGCACGTCCTGATCATAGGAATCATTGCGTTGGGTTATATCGTAGGCAAGCACATTGTCACTCCCGCGCCCGCTCAAAAGGTGACCGTCACCTTGGTGGACCCGGGCGACATTCCCGCGCTGAAGCCTTCGAAGACGCAAGTTGGCGGCGGTGGTGGCGGCGGAGACCGCGACGTATTGCAGGCCAGCAAGGGCAAGTTGCCGAAGCTCTCGATGCAGCAAATTACGCCTCCCATGGTGGTTGTGCGCAATCCGAATCCCAAGCTGGCGGTTGAACCAACGATCGTAATTCCGCCAGAAGTGAAGCTCGCTTCGAACAACATGCCTAACTTGGGCGATCCCATGGCGCATGCAATCCTGCCCTCGAACGGTACGGGCGCCGGCGGCGGCATAGGCTCCGGCAGTGGTGGTGGCATTGGGTCCGGCAAGGGCCCGGGCTTCGGCCCTGGTGAAGGCGGAGGCGTTGGCGGAGGAATATTCCATGTCGGCGGAGGAACTAGCGCTCCCCGGCCTGTCTACTCTCCCGAACCAGAGTTCTCAGAGGAAGCGCGTAAGGCAAAGTACCAGGGAGTCTGCACTCTGGGGTTAATCGTCGGAACCGACGGCCGTCCCGAGCAACATTCACGTCTTGAGCAGCCTGGGGATGGGGCTCGACGAAAAGGCTATCGAAGCCGTCAAGAATTGGAAGTTCGAGCCTGCTATGCGAGACGGCCACCCCGTCCGGGTAGAGATCGCCGTAGAAGTCGACTTCCACCTTTACTGAGATCTGCTGCGCTTCCCTGAAATTCTCATCATAAATGTTGCAAGCATGTCTCCGCCCATATCGCGCCAATGCTCGACGTCAACGGAATAACCTCATAGCTTTGCTGCGGTTCTCCGCAGAACGGCAAAATGCCCACTGTGACGGGTTCTGAAGCCCAACCGCTCATATAACGCGATAGCTCGCGTATTGTCACCTCGGACGTGAAGGAATGGCGTTTCTCCGCGTGCCCGTATGCCGCTCATGACCTCGGCCATCAGCGTGCCTGCATAACCCCGGCCCAAGTAATCCGGATGCGTACAGACGGCACTGACTTCCGTGAAGCCCTCGACCTTAAGTCGCTCTCCCGCCATCGCTGCGAGCCGTGTCTCATCGCGAATTCCGACATAGGTTCCCAGTTCGTGAGTTCGCGGACCGAAAGGTCCGGGCTTGGTCAGAGTCGTGAGATCGATCATCTCCGGAGAATCTGCCAATCCCAACGGCACGATCTTAGGATGCGGGCTCGTGGATTTCGAATGAACAGCACGCTCCGAATCGCCGTTGTGATAAACCATCTGCAATAGCGGAGCACCGGCAATCCACTCCCATCCCGCGCGGGAGGCGTATGGCTCATCCAGAAATACCGCAGCGGTCCCACCGAACCCCACCACCTGTCCCAGTGCTGCATATCCATCGTCATCAGGCCTTTCGAACCCGCTCAGCAATGTGACTTCTTTGACGAATCTGCGCGCAACGCCGGAACCCTCAGCGAACTGAGTCTGCCGCGTCGTCAGGGCCGTCCAGATGACATTGTCGAGTGGGTGCATGGCTTGAAGGACTCCGTCTGGTTAGATCGAAGTCCATCTCGAAAGACACAGTAATTCGCAGCGCCGGAGCAACGCTATCCGATTCTTGCGATCAAGAATTTGTTATGTGGTGACGGCCGCATCGGCCGTCACGCGATGGCGAAGCCGAGCGGCTGAAGGAACTGATTCCGCCAACACGAAGATTTCTCATGCGATGCGTATCTATTCCTTCAAGTCCACATGCTGCACGTTGTCGATCGGAAGCCCCAGAAACCGCTGTCCGAGTCGCTTGAATTTCTCCGTCGAGTCAGTGGCAAAGAATTTTAGCCGTGGCACTCCACGACGTTCCTCGTCCGCTGTCGCTGGAGGTGGTACCAGTTGCTGCAGACGAGAGGCCACAGCCTGTGCCGTCGATTCCGCCGAATCAACGATCCGCACATGCCCGGGCGTCACGCGCTGCAGGAGGGGCTTGAGCAGCGGATAGTGAGTGCATCCGAGAACCAACGCGTCCGCATCATGAAAGCCATCGGCAAACGCTTCCGCCAGGTAAATAGAGGCTACCTGTTCGGTGACCGGATGCTCCACCCATCCCTCTTCCACGAGAGGGACGAGCAGCGGGCAAGCCTTTTCGCGCGCCTGCAGGCCGCGAGCCTCGAGCGCCTTGCGATAGGCGTGGCTGCTGACGGTGGCCTCGGTTCCAATCACCACGATCTTCTGATTTCGGGTAGCCGAAGCGGCAGCTTCTGCGCCCGGTTCCACCACTCCGATAACGGGAACTTTAGCCGCCGCGGTGATGCTCCCAAGGGATAGGGCCGTCGCGGTATTGCAGGCGATCACCAGTAACTGAGCCCCCTGCGATTGCAGGAAATGCGCCGCCTCGACCGCATACCGAGTCACGGTTTCAGCAGACTTCGATCCGTAGGGAAGGCGTGCTGTATCGCCGAAATAAACATAATCAGCGCCCGGAATAAGCTCAAGTAACGCTTTAAGGACGGTCAGGCCTCCGACGCCTGAGTCAAACACGCCGATGATAGGACGCCGCATGATTTGCATTGATGATAAATGCTGGCGAGGCGGGACCCGAGTGACCAGAGGTGTTCAGTTTCTTACTTCGTGTCCTTCGTGGTAAAGCTCTTTCCCGAGCGATTGCACCCGATTGCTATTTCGAGTGCGCCGTCTGCCGTACGCTCGCTCCGATCGCGACTTCAGCAGATCGTCCGCAGCACGGCCCCGGGGGAATTGGCGCTCCATGAGGGCACGTCTGCGGATGTCCCAGGAAGGTGCAGATCTTATCCGTCGCTTCCGGCGACAAGATGTGCTCGAACTTGCAGGCCTGTTGTTCGATCTCGCTCTCGCTGTCCATCGCGAGGCTGTCGGTAAACAGCCGCTCCGCCAGCCGGTGCCGCCGAATAATGCTGCCAGCACGCAGGCGCCCCCGCGGCGTTAATTCAACGATCGCTGTTCCGTCACCCACTGACGCGGAAACCGGTTTCAGCGCGTCGTGGCACGGATTCACGAACGGCTTGTGATCATGCGCCTCCGGGGGATGCGGCACCGACACTACCAGTTCCATCTCAATCATCTTTTCGATCGCCAGGCTCACGGGCAGCGCACCATGCACTTCCATGCGCTCGACTTCGGCGATCTCTCCGTGCTCGGCGAGAACCCATAATTCTTCCAGCACTTCGTCCAACTGCTCTTCGTCGGCCAGAGAGAAAATTTCCTGCGATGCAATCTTGCCGTGATGCAACTCGATGCGACGATCCGCCAGCCGCGCCACGACAGGATCGTGGGTGACCATCACAATCGTCCGCCCCTGCTGGTGAAACTCGCGCAGCAGTCGCAGCACGATCTCTTCGTTTTGCGCATCCAGGTTTCCAGTCGGCTCGTCCGCCAGGATGATCCGGGGATCATTGATCAGCGCTCTCGCAATGCACACCCGCTGCTGCTCTCCGCCTGAGAGCTGCGACGGAAGATGATGCGCGCGGTCACCCAATCCCACGCGCGCCAGAGCTTCCACAGCTTCTTTTTCGTCGGTCATGCTGTGAAAATACTGCGCCAGCATGATGTTTTCGACCGCAGTCAGAAATGGGATCAGATGAAATTGCTGGAAGACGAATCCGATCTTCTCCGCGCGAACACGATTCAACTCGGAGGATGAAATTCCCGCAACATTTTGTCCATCGAGCCAGATCTCGCCGGATGACGGCTGGTCGAGACATCCGATCAGGTTGACCAAGGTCGATTTGCCCGAGCCCGACGGTCCCATGATTGACAGCCATTCACCGGGTGTCACGTGCAGTGAGATGTGGTCGAGCGCATGGATGGAGCTGGCGCCGTTATCCTTGCCGGTCCCATTGCCCGCCGCCTTCGCCGGGTAGAGCTTCGTCACGTTCTTGATCTGAATCATTTCACTCCCCCCTCAGAATCACCGCCGGCTGCACTTTCCGCAGCAGCGAGATCGGAAGGATCGATGACAACAGCGTCACCACCATGCTACCAGCCAGCACAATGGGAAGTACGCTGAACCGCGGAACCACGGCAGCGTGGAAGTTTACTCTCCCGATCCATGCCGCGATGCCGATACCCAACAGGAATCCAATCACGGCGCCCGTAGCTCCCAAAGCCGCGGCCTCAGCAGCAAAAAATCCATTCAATAGCCGCCCCGATGCTCCCAGAGCTTTCATGATGGCAAAGTCCCGGCGACGGTCAAAGACCCAGCCCATTAACGTGGAAAGCACGCACAAAGCTGCGGTGAGAATGATCAATGCCGCCGCAGCGAGCAGAGTCGCGCGCGTCTTGCCAAGCACCCGCGCCTCGCCTTCCATAATTTGCCGAACTGGCCTCACATCGGCAGCCGGAATCGCTTGCACCAGCTGGTTCATGATTGCCGCGACTTCCTCCGCCGAGCCGTTCGCACCGACCTCAATCGTGGACGGCTGCACGCCGGACCACGCCACGAAATCAGCCAGCGAAACATAAACGCGGCTGTCCTCGGCCGCTCCAGTCTGCACCGTTCCCGCCGGCGTTACCCTCAGAGTCTTTCCTTGAAAACTCAGAGAGAACTCTTGTCCTTTGGGTGACACGACCGGCAATGCCCGCACCCCCACCAACCCTTCGGACGATGACTGCTCCACACTTGTAGCGTTTTCCGCGACAGGTAGGGGACTTTGACTTTCAGTAGGGATCGAATTCTCCGGCCATTTGCTGACCGACCACCATTTATCCAACTTTTGCACTCGATCAAAATCCGTCCCAGCCACCACGATCGGCTGCCCATCGCTCGTGCGGGCAACCACCAAGCCAAACGGAGCGGCAATCCCACGTCCCGCCAATAAAGCATCGACATGAGAAAGGGCGTCGGCGGGAAGGGAAGCGCCATCCTTCCCAACCAGGATGATGTTTGCTCCGTAATTGCGAAATTCCCGGCGCAGCTTGGCCTGCACGTCAACATAGAGATTCAGCATCGCCGTAGCTACAGCGGCGGCAACCACCATCGCAAATAGAGCAGAAGCCGCCCGCCCTCGACGCAATACCGCGGCGCGTAAGAGCATACGCAGGAACATCGAAGTGTGGGGCGCACGTGCTCGGCTGGACGCTAGATCCTTTGCCTGATGAGACATTGGGATGCTCACAGTTCGCCCCTCAACGCGAATACGGGATCCAGACTTACGGCCCGCCGGATCGCCGCTGCGCTGCCGGCAAATGTAACCATCACGGCGATCACCAGAATGACCGGCAGCAGCACTGGCGGAATCGAAATATCTGAACTGAAAATCGATCGACCAATCTGGTGCGCCAGGACGCCGCCTAGCGCAAATCCTATCGCGCCGCCAATCAGGGCCAACAATGCAGCCTCAGCAAAAAATATCGCCGCCACTGCCAGTTTCCCCGCGCCCAGAGCTTTCATGAGTCCGACCTCAGCCCGGCGCTCAAAAATAGTCGTCGCCATCGCGGCCGAAACCGCCAACGCCGAGGCGAACAGTGCTGCCAACGTGATCAGGAATATCAGTCCTTCGATGCGCGTGAGCACTGCGCCTTCGTTCTGCGCCACCTGCCGGATCTGCTCCGCGTGCGAGTGCGACATCGCCTCCGTCAACTGCAGCGCAATCGCCTGGGGATACGGCGTGCAATACCAGCGATCGTAGACCGCCCCCGACATGCTCTTCGGATCCCGCCGTCCAAACGCATCTTCCGGCTTGGTCAACGCACTCACATAGACACGCTTGACGGCTCCTGGCTTACCCAAAACTTCCTGTGCTAGCGCAAGTGGCGCGACGATTTGATCGTCCTCTGCTCCACCCGTCGACAGTACGCCGCTTACGTGCAACTGGCGTCCTGCAATGGTGATCACGCCGCCAGCGTTCTCCTGCAACCGGTCCGCAAGTCGATCACCCACCAAAACATCCCAGGAATCATCCTTCGGCCACGCGCCTGAGACCTTCCACCACGGATGCGTACTCCTCACACCCGTCGTGAACTCCTCGGTCCCGTACGAAACCTTTTTCGCGAAATAAGTTCCCAGCAACGTGACATCTTGCTGTTTCCCTTGATGTTGCACAGTGACACTCACCGGAAGCATAGGAGCAAACCCAGTGATGTTGTTGTGCCAGAAGATTCCTTTAATCTTGGGTAGGTCGGCCTCACTGAGAAATGCACCATCGGTCGGAGGTTTGAGATTCACTCCGCCGATTTCCAGATCGAGCGAGTCTTCTTGTGGAGTTACTACAAGGTTGGCGCCGATGGTTCGCAACTCGCGGTTGATCTTATCCCCGATATCGGTCGCGACTGCAATCATCGCGGTCGCCACCGTTACGCCTAGAACAATCGCTGCGCCCGCTAGTAGTTTGCGCCGCTTTTGGCGCCGGAAGGATTCGTAGACAAGCCGCGCGAACATCGGCTACTTTCCGAACATGCGGCTGCCGCCCGCGATGTCCGCCTCCTCAATGATCACGGCGTCGGCGGTCTGCGTCGCCTTCAGCGGCACTGGATTGCATCCGCCTGCCGTTCCCACCGATTGCGGATTGATTGGAGCGGCACAGTTCTTGCAGACCACGCCATTCCCGCTCTTGTAAAAGCCGACCGACCCGCAAATTTCGCACGCGTCAAATACCGTCGCGACCTTTCCATCGGGTTTCTTGTAGAGCCAGAATCGAACTTTGGCCCCATTCTCCTTGGCCTCAAAGCGGTGCAAGTCTCCGTCGGCAACTTGCGTCAGGGGTATGCTGACTTTCCCGTCCGCGAAAGTGACTTCAATGGCCGGCGATAGAGCGCTCACGTTCTTGGTATAGACGAACTGCGCGGTCACCATCGCGATAAATAGGAATGAGAACGTATACACCGACCCCATCCACCATCGCTCGCGGCGGGCGCTCCAGGCTGCTTTGCGGCGCTCTGCGGGTGAAGCCGATGCGGCCACCACAGGAACTCGCCGCTTGGCCTCAAACAGCACCATCAGCGCTGCCATCGCAAAGATCGTGACGAAGAAAAACCAGTCGTTGCTCACGATCGGTCCAATGATCGCCATCTCCCGCTTCGACGACGCAATTACCCCGCTCTCAGAGAGTTCATGCAGCCCGGAAACCAACAACTGCACAGCCACAAGAAACATGATCGCGGTCGTCACTTTGAAAAACTTCTGCAGGTTGATCCGCACGCTGCCTTTGACGAACATCACGCCAAATGCGATCGCCGCCAACAAACCGAGAAGCGTGCCCAGAAAACTCAATAACTCAGTCGAGTTTAGCGAGATAGCTGAAAGAATCAGAACCGTCTCCGCCCCCTCGCGCAGCACCATCAAAAAGATGAAAATGAACAGCCCAAACCACGCGTCATTGCCCGCCAGCAGTCCGACCTTGCCCTCGATCTCCCCCTTCATCTTGCGTCCCGTCTTCATCATGAAAATCACCATGCTGACGACGAAGAAGGCGGCCACAAGCATGATCCAGCCTTCGAAAACATCTTCATTGAGGTGCGTGCGGGAGATAACAATGGCCACCCCAATGCTGCCCAGGAAGCCGGCAGTCAGCGCGGCGTAGACCGTCTTGCGAAGTTCGGCGCGCCCGATTTTGGTCAGGTACGCCAGGGTGATGCCCACGATGAGCGCGGCTTCTACCCCTTCGCGAAGCGTAATAATGAAAGCCTGAAGCATCTAAGGGAGCCTTATGATTTTGAAAATGAATTTCAATTTCAAATTTAAGGATATTCTCCCGCCGCCAAGCCCGTCAATCCGCCAACTCACAACCGCCTGTGATTGGGATCACACGGTCGAATTGCGCCTCTGAGCGGCTCCGGGTTGCAGGGAAGAGTTTGGAGAATCTGCGAGGAACGGCTGCCTGCTGACTCGACAATACTTCCTTTCGCCGACCGAGTTCTGCGGCGTAAACTATCGCGGGGCAAGTCTCTAAACGACAGCGAGGAATGTATGCGTCAACGTCGTCTTGCGCTTCCACTGTTCGTAGCTTTCGCCGCGGCATTTACCGTCGCCCAAGGCTCTCCAGATTCCGGCGGCGTTTCCGTGAGCATGGTCGTGACAGTAAAAGCCCACGGTTCAGATTCGCCCGCCATCGCGAGTGAAAATGTGATCGTGTATCAAAATCGGACCCGCGCGAAAGTCACCGATTGGGTGCCGTTGCAAGGAGACCGTGCCGGCCTCGAACTCTTCATCCTCCTCGACGATTCCCACGGCACCAGCTACGGAACACAACTCGAAGACCTTCGCCACTTCATAATGGCTCAGCCCTCAAGCGCCAAGATCGGCATCGCCTATATGCAAATGGGTGGTCCCAAGATTGTTCAGGGCTTGACCTCTGACCACTCGCTGGCAGCGAGCGCGCTTCGTCCCTCTTTGGCGGGCCTCGCGAATGGCGCGAATCCTTTCGAATCGCTCGCCGACCTCATTGCCAAATGGCCGGAAGGTAGCGATCGCAGGGAAGTCCTGATGATCTCAAAGGGTATCGACCAGGTCTACGTGGGCAATCCAAGCGCACAGAACGACCCCTATGTTGATTCCGCCATCGAAAAAGCGCAGCGCGCCGGAGTCGTTGTCTTCACGATTGTCACCTCCACGAATGCCGTAGCAGAAAGTCGGTCGGGAGACGACATTTCGCGGGACGAGCCAAACTTCCCGGGCAATCTCTACCTCTCGCGCATCGCGGAAGAAACCGGCGGCGAGCTCTACGACTATCGTTCGGCCTCTCCCACTTCGTTCGCGCCCTATCTGGAGGATTCCACGCGACGACTCAATCGCCAGTACCTGGTGAGTTTCCTTGTCCAGCCCGGAAAGAACGCCGGCATGCAGTCCGTGAAGGTTCGCACCGAGGTGCCTCACGCGCAGTTGGTGGCAGCAGAGAAAGTCTACGTGCCCGCGAAACAGTAGAGACAATTCTGAAACAACTGAGAGGTCTTCCGGCTATAGCCGCTTTAAGAAGGCGTTCGCTTCATTCACCTGCGGAAATAGTCGTTCCTCTGCCTGAAATTCCGCCGAATGCACGCATCGCCGGCTTCCTCGCAATTTCACCGGATGCTTCAAGTGCAGCATCTCGTGATAAACGATGTACTCCAGCACATACCGTGGCACCGCCAAGTGATCGAACACGCGGCTGATGATAATCGCGTTGTGCGCCGGATCGTAGTGCCCCAAAATCCGCCGGGTCTTGGTCTGACTCCAACTCATACGAGGTCGCGCCATGAGCCCGTGAAAGAACCGGGTGTTTAAGTCCTCGAAAACTGCATCAAGATCGTAGAAATGTCCGCGGGCCGAACGCAGCCGCTTGCGTCCCCGCATCTGCCGCACTAGGTGCGCCTTCCGCACTATTTCATGACTGGCTACGTACTTGCGATAGCGTGCTGCCTGCGCGCGATCGATCGGCCGCCGGTACATCTTTGCCAATAAAATGTGCGCTATGGCGCGCAAGACTGTCTCCGGCGCACCTTCCAGTAGATCGGACAGACGCACCAGCAGCTTTCCGTTACGCAGCCGAATCGTATTGTTGATGTTCGCGAAGGCGAAGAACTCGATCTTCAACTCGGGCACGGAGGCGCCCGGCCGCAATTCACTCAAAGTTTCCTGGAAGATTTCGAGCAGCCCTTCACGCACAGTGCGGTTAGGTTAGCACGAGGTGGAATGTGGAAGCCTTTGTCCTTACTCTGGATTCACTCCTGTGCCCGCCGAAGGATTCTTATTCAGCTTCTTGTGCTTCGCCGCTTCTTCCTGGTCGGCCAGCAGCTTGCGATGATCTTCGGTCGCGCTATCCACCGTTTCAATCGCATTCGTCAAGACGAACTCATACTGCGCCGTCTCTGTTGGGGGCACATCGGCAGCGTCTTTGAGTGCGCGCAATTTGGCTTGAAACTCGGTGTCCGCGTCGATGATGGTTTTCAAGGGCTTGCGGATATCGTCGTGCCGGTCGACATAGGTATCGACGTTGTCGTTCAATTCATCATAGAGCCGCTGAAAATCGTCGAGCAGATCGTGGGTCTGCTTGGCGCGGTCCTTCACTTTTGGATCGCTGCGAACCTGCTCTAACTTCACCAGTCGTGTCCGAGCGAACTGCACATAGAGCGGCAGCCGCAACTTCGGCTCCCAGCTTGTATCGCGGACTTGCTCAATCTCCGATTGTGTCAGCGGATCCCGCCGCCGCTGCGCCATTGCAGAAGACACAAGCGCGAGCAACAACACGACTGTCCAAATTCTTCGCTTCCTCATTTCGCACCTTTTTTGAACATCGCCGACAGCAAATCGTCACGCACGCGCTCCAGGCGCGACACGGCCTCCTTTACCGGTTTCTGATCCTCGCGCCCAAGCACATGCAGCAGGTTCGTCAACCTGCGTGAGATTTCTCGTACCGCGATCTCGGATTGCTTTTCGTATTTGTGCGATTGGATGGCATAGTCGCGGGCCAGTTCGGAATACGCCACCACATCCGTCAGCGCGGCCTGTGCTTTCGGTTCGTCGACACCCGGATAAAGCTTGTCGAATTCTTCCAACTGCTTTTGGGCAACTTGGACGCAGAGGTGAGGCCGGTCGCCTACGCTCGTTGAAGCAATCCGCGTTTTTAGTTCTTCGACTGTAGGTTCATCGCGCGGAAGGGAGAACGCGGTTGCGGCCTGCATC
The DNA here is from genome assembly GCA_963787685.1 of uncultured Acidobacteriota bacterium. GTDB lineage: Bacteria > Acidobacteriota > Terriglobia > Terriglobales > Acidobacteriaceae > Sulfotelmatobacter. The sequence goes on along the minus strand of CAWBED010000003.1, from coordinate 377,121 downwards.
AAAAGCATCAGGCAAGCCAGCCAAGCTAGCGCGCTCCTCGAACGAAATCGAATCACGCTCGGGAACGCCGGACCGCGACCTGGTGCTGCCACGGCACTGCCCCAGGCAACACGTATATTCCCGTCCCCCGCCCCACTACGACTGCTCACATCTCCACCCCAAGTCGAACCCTGTAGCAATGCGCATCACTTCTTCGGTTCCAGAGCGATCAACCGGTGCTTCGCCTGCCACTCCTGTTCAGGATACTTCCCACTGGCCGTATTGAGGAAGAGGCGATAGTTCGCAACGGCTTTTTTAACGTCCTTCATATTGTCGTAAGCGGATGCGCGGAGAAAGTACGTAATCGGTATTTCCGGCAGAAATTTCGTTCGCGCATCCAAAGCCTTGATCACCAGCGCGTAATCCTTGTTCTCGCTAGCGGCAAATGCGAGATCGCCGTAGGCCTCACCCAAGTCAGGCTTCAGCTTCAGTGTGGTGATGAATTCCTGCTGCGCGGCGGGAAATTTCTTTTGCCGCAGCAGGCTTTGCCCCAGGTCTCGGTGCAATTCCGCATCGTTCGGGTTTCCTGCGATCAAAGCGCGGTACACCGCTTCTGCTTGGTCATTTTTCCCGGCGGTCGTGTAAAGGTCCGCCAGATCGCGCTGCAACGAAACATCGTCAGGCGCCAGCTTTTGCCCGGACTGCAGTTCCGCGATGGCATCATCATTCTTGCCTTCGGCGGCAAAAACTCGGCCCAACTCAATATGCGCAGCGGCTGAGTCAGGATGCGCCGCGACCACTTTTCGCAACGCCGTTTCCGCCTCCGGAAACCGCCGCCCGCGCGTGTAGATGTTTGCTAGCCCCGTCGCCGCATCCGCTGATCCGGGATCCAGATCCAGCGCTTGCTTATATTCCCGCTCGGCATCGGCAAACTGATTCTGTTTTTCGAAAACGAGCCCCGCCGCCAAATGTGGCTCTGGATCCTTTGGCTGCAACGCAGCAGCCTGCCGATAAGCCGCGATCGCCTCCTCCGGCTTCGTCGCTTCTAAAACATGCGCCAGCGAGAGCCACGCGCGCGCCTTGCCCTCCATAACGTGACTGGTCGGTGTTAGCGTCGTAGCAGTTCGCAGGAATTGCTCTGCATCCGGCTGCCCATTCTTTACCAGTTGCAGGCCCAGATTCAAATTCGACTCGAACACATCCGGCTTGGCAGCAACCGATTTTCTGTAAGCGGCAATTGATTCGTCTCTTTTGCCCAGCGCGTTCTCCACGAATCCCAAATCAAACCACGCCACGTAATTCGCCGGATCACCCTCCACCTTCTTTTGCAACAGCGCCTCGGCTCGCACGAAATCTTTTTTCTGGATGAATTCCTCGGCCTTCGCTATGTCCGGGTCCGGACCAACCTCCTCGGCCACGGTCACGTGACGCCGCTGAGCTTTCGGATTCGTTGCGGAAGGTGAGGATGAAGAGGAAGAGCCGGTAGAACTCTGAGAGCCGTCCTGATGAATCGTAGAAACCCTGCTTCCGGGGTCTATGCCAGAGACCATCTGAGTTCCGGCCAGACCCACCGCAGCCAGTACCAGCACGATCCCGACAATTCCCTTACGAGCGACCATTCGAACGCGATGCTCCATTGCCGTTCAGGATACGCGCCAGATATTTTCCCGTGTACGAACCGGCCAACTTGGCGATTGCCTCCGGCGGTCCCACGCCAACAATTTTCCCGCCGCGTGTTCCGCCTTCCGGCCCCAGATCGATCACCCAATCTGCCGTCTTGATGACCTCGAGATTGTGCTCGATGACGACAATCGATCCCCCCGCATCTATGAGACGGCGAAAGGCCGCCAGGAGTTTGCTGACGTCGTCAAAATGCAACCCCGTCGTGGGCTCGTCAAATATATACAGCAGCCGCCGCTTGAGTTTGGTGCCGTTCGGTGCCCGTCCCATCTCTTTCGACGCCGGCTGCAAATGCGCGGCCAGCTTCATCCGCTGCGCCTCTCCGCCCGAAAGTGTGGTCGCCGATTGCCCCAGCCGCAGATATCCCAGCCCCACTTCCTCCAGCGGCCGCAGTTTCTCTGTAATCTTGGGTGCCTCGGCGAAAAACTTCAGTGCCTCTTTCACGGTGAGATTCAGCACCTCATGCACGTTCTTCCCGCGATACCTTACGTCGAGCACCGTTGGCTTGTAACGAGTGCCTTTGCACTCCTCGCAAATCAGCTCCACGTCGGCGAGGAACTGCATTTCCACCGTCACCGTTCCGTCGCCCTGGCAAGTTTCACAACGTCCCCCGGGGATATTGAACGAGAAATGCCCGGCGGTGAATCCGCGTTTCTTCGCCTCGGGCAGGGAGGCGAACAGCTCGCGGATCGCGTCAAACGCCTTGATATACGTCACCGGATTCGAACGCGGCGTCCTGCCAATCGGCGACTGATCCACCAGAACCACTTCCTCGATATATTGATCTCCGTCAAGGCTCTCCCAAGTTGCCGCTGTCGTCGCCCCGCTTCCGTTGCTCGATTGCTGTTTTGCTTGCGCCAGCGCCCGAAATAGGACCTGATGCAACAGCGTCGACTTGCCCGACCCCGAAACTCCTGTAATCGCAACCAGCATGCCCAGGGGAATGTTAATGTCGACATTCTTCAGATTATTGGCGCGTACGCCTCTCATCTTTATCTGCTGCATCCCGGGTTTGCGCCGTGTGACAGGAGACTGAATCCGCAAGTCCTCCGACAGATATCGACCCGTCAGTGAAGCCGGATTGTGCAGGATCTCGTCATACGTGCCCTCGGCTATCAGCTTTCCACCGTTCTCTCCCGCGCCGGGTCCCAGATCAAGAATGCAATCCGCCGCTCGCATGATGTCGGGATCGTGCTCAACCACCAGAATAGTGTTCCCGAGGTCACGGAGGTCGTGCAGAATTTTGACCAGCCGGTGCGTGTCGCGCGCGTGCAGCCCGATGGACGGCTCATCCAGCACATACAGCGTCCCGACGAGCCGGGATCCGAGCGATGTCGCCAGCTGTATCCGTTGTGCCTCTCCACCCGAAAGCGTCGACGACAGACGGTCAAGCGTTAGATATTCGAGCCCAACATCATTCAGAAATCGCAGCCGCTCTTGAATCTCTTGCAGTAGTTTCTCGGCGATCTCGGTTTCTTGCGGACTCAGTTCCACCTGCTCGAAGAATTTCAGCGCCTCTTCAACCGTCAGAGCGCAAATCTCGCAAATATTCTTCCCGCGAATCTTTACCTGTCGAGCTTCCAGCCGCAGCCGCGAACCGCTGCACTCCGGACACAGTGAATACCCGCGATACCGGCTCAGAAACACCCGAACGTGCAGCTTGTATTTCTTCCGCTCCAGATGAGCAAAGAATCCGCGCACGCCCAGAAACTTGCCTTCGCCGTTCAACACCAGATTGCGTTGTTCTTCTTCCAGATCGACCCACGGCACATCCAGCGGAATGCCCGCCGACTTGGCGTAGCGTTTCAAATCCGTAAGCAGCGGACGATACTTCGGCTTCGTCCACGGCTCAATCGCTCCTTCAGCCAAAGTCTTCAACTTGTCCGGAATAACCAGGTCGAGATCGAAATCGATCGTGTTCCCAAACCCCTGGCACCGCGGGCACGCCCCATAAGGATTGTTGAAGGAAAAAAGCCGCGGCTCCGGCTCCTCGTACCGCAGACTGCACTGCTTGCACTCAAACCTTTGCGCGAAGCGGAGCGTGGGACGATTTTCGCGTAGGACGGTCACTCCTGTCTGTCGCCGTTGATCTTTCGTCGTCACTCGCAGGCAGTTCAAAGATAACCTCGCCCGCCTCCCGATAGGCCGTCTCCACCGCATCGACTACACGCGCCCGTCCCTTCAGGCGAAGCCACAAGCCGGTCCACCAGCACAAACACCGGCTCGGAAAAATCGAGATCCAGCAAAGACTCCGGAGAAGAGAACTCAAAAATCTCCCCACCCTGATAAAGCCGGTTAAACCCAGCCTTTCGCAGATCAAACAACCGAGTCTTCAAAGCGTCCGTCAGCGCGGGTGCCCCGCCTTTCTCGCGCTTTTCGCGAGAGGGTGGGGATTTTGATCCTGCGGCCTTTGTTTTCGACTTCGCGGCTGATTCATCCGTCAGCGTTCCAGCCCGCTGCAATGGGAAACAGCACCTGGATCCGCGTCCCCGGCTCCAACGCCAGGATGACGTCCGCGACCTCGTCAACCGTGTCCTTCTTCACCTCGCGCCCGCAGTTTGCGCAATACGTCCGTCCAACCCGCGCAAACAGCAGCCGCAGATAATCGAAAATCTCAGTCGCCGTCGCCACCGTCGACCGCGGATTTCGCGTCGTGTTCTTCTGCCGGATTGCGACCGCCGGAGCGATTCCGTCAATCAGATCCACATCCGGCTTCTCGATTCGCTCCAGAAACTGCCGCGCATAGGCCGACAGCGACTCGACATACCGCCGTTGCCCCTCGGCATAGATCGTGTCGAAGGCGAGCGACGACTTGCCGGACCCGGACACTCCGGTCACCACCGTCAGAGTATTGTGCGGAACCTCAAAGTCAATATTCTTGAGGTTATGAACCCGGGCGCCGCGAACAACTATGCTTTCCGTCTGCGTCGAAGTAGAGGACATCGATAAGGGCCGAATCAGCCCTCCCAGGCGAGTGCAAGCGCACAGAGGCCTCCGGAGAGCTCACTGAATCTTTCTATTATAAGGGATTTTCCGAAGTGTCGCGGAGCAGCGGACTTGCTGCGAATGAATTGGTTTACGCTTAAGCCCAGATTCGTAATCACCGCAGCCTAGACTCGTATCAGGGCATCGCTTCAGCGATGCCGTCCATCTCGCAGCAATGCTCCGGCTTCAGCCGCAGGTGTCTTTGAACCTAAAGGGATGGTCGGATCAGGATGGTTCTTCGTTCTCCCGGTCTCTGCGCCGAACATATCGCACAATAAATCCCGCCCCTAATGTCGCCATACCCACCGGAGGCATAATCATCAGAAGGATGGCCCGGTCAATCGCCCGCTGGCCTTCTTTCGGCGTTGCTTTTGCGTTGGCGCGGCACATCGCGCATCCCTGCGCGAACGCAGGCGCACTCCAAAGCGCGATCGCCAACAAAAGCGCCGCAGAGCCCGAATTGCGTAAGGTTCTCACTTCACTCCCAGCTTGATAATCCGTCCCGCGTCGGGGAAGAAGAAGAAATACATGATGATGAAGCAGGCCACAACCGAAACAGTGATCATCCACCGCATCAACGCGGTCTCGAACTTCAAATGCATGAAATACCCAATAATCAGCGCCGACTTGATCACCGAAAGAATCAGCAGGACCTCCAGCATCCGCACCGCTTCGAATACCTGGTTGTAAGCCAGCACCACTTCGATAGCAGTCAGAACCAGCAGCGCGCCCCACACCCAGAAATACTGCCCCTTGCTGTCATCATGCGTCGCGGTATCGTGCATAGTTGATTTCCTCTGTGTAACCGAGTGTCCCCTGTGGTGAATTGTCCTAAGAAATCTTAGTCGACATCAAATACACCAGCGGGAAGATGAACATCCACACCAGATCGACAAAGTGCCAGTACAAGCCCGAAACTTCCACATCATGCGCGTCATAAACCTTCGGCTTCAGGAACAGGATGATCGCTGACACGATCAGTCCGATCAGCAGCGCATGAATGCCGTAGTGAAAGACATTGTCCGACGGAATCAGCAACCACCCCGCGAGCCACAACGCTCCCAGAATCGGCAGAAACAATTTTCTCAGCGCCACCACTCCCAGGTAGATCACGCCGATGGTCACATGCAACATGTGCATCGCTGTCAGTCCAAAGAATGTCGCCGCGAACTGCGGCACGGCTTTCGAGACATCGGCCAACTCCCCGGTAGCCGCAGATGCCGGCTTGGGAAATCCCGGGAGCGTCAACCCCTCGCCGATCAGCTTCGTCCATTCCATTCCGTGCAATACGATGAAGGCGGTCCCAAACACCATCGTCGCCAGCAGCCAGTTCCGCATCCACGCGCGATCTCCGCGCTGTGCCGCGAACACGCCCAGAACCATGGTCAGCGAACTCGACAGCAGGCAAGCCGTCATGATCGTCGCGTTGGTAATGCTGGCGACGTGAAACGGCGTTGGCCACGGATTCGTATAAATCCGGTTGTAGCTGAAAGCGAACAACAGCGCGCCGAAGGTCAGCGAATCTGAGGCCAGGAAAAGCCACATCCCCACTTTTTTCGAATACGCGCCAAACAGCGGGGCTTCATATTCTCCGGGCAAGCTATGTCCGACTGCATCATGTTGCAGCGTGGCGTCAGCCATTCCTCAAGTTCCCCTTTCGTCAGCCTGTCATCCCAAGGCGGATGTCCTATCCGCCGAAGAATCTTAGCAACCTTCGTGCCTTATGTTAGAGCACTTCTCCCGCTACCTCACGAATCCCAGCAACGCGAAAACATAAATCCACAGCACGGCCATGAAGTGCCAATACCATGCAGTGATGTCGACCACGATCCGCCGCGACTCCAGCGGCTTGTGCAGCAGGGAAGCGCTTGCCGCCCAGATCAGCGCAATCATTCCGCCCGTCAAGTGGATTGCGTGAGTGACCGTCAGCAGAAACACGAACGAACTGCTCGGATTCGTGCTGACGTAAAACCCGCTATTGTTCAACGCACCCCACGCCATCCATTGGCCGACCAGAAAAGAAATTCCTAGGATCACTGTGAGCCCCAGCCAAGGAAAGTCTTTTTCCTCGCCGAGAGAAACTCCTGGAATCGACTTCACCGGAGCCAGTGCCGCTAACCGCGCTGCCTGTCGGCGGGCAAATTCCATCGTCAAGCTGCTCGCCAGCAGGATCGCGGTGTTAATCCCCAACAGCGCCCAGGGCAAGTCCACGCTGCCCCAATCGCGCACGTAGCTATTTAACCCGCCGTCAAATGTCGGCAATCCGCGCCTGAAGACATAGGCGCTGGTCAGCGAGATGAACACCATGCAGACAGTAGCAATTCCAAAGATCAGCCCAAGACGCGCGCGCCGCAGCCGTGCTCCGTAATCCGGAACATCTCCACCACGCCCATCATCGCCGCCGCCTCGCGCAGGAGGCTCCGGCGGTTTGTGCCCAATATCGTCAATTCGAGTGCTTGGAGTGTAGGTCGCCATAACTACTTAGTGCGCCACCACGTCGAACAGGTTGCCGCTCTCGGCGGACGCCGATGTCCGTCACGTTAATCTGGGTGCCCCATCCTTCTCGCGTTCTTGGCAAGAGGGTGGGGCTTTTGACCTCAATGTGAAGTCACTGTCGCCGGATCCGTCTGCATCACGAAATCCTTCGGCGCTCCGGGTACCCCATACTCATACGGTCCGTGATGCACAACCGGCGTCACGCCGCCAAAATTGTCGTGCGGTGGTGGAGTCGCCGTCGTCCACTCCAAGGTCGTCGCTTCCCACGGATTGTCGCTGGCCTTCGGTCCTTTGAACATGCTCCAGAACAGGTTGATCACGAAAATAAACTGCGCCGCAATCGTGATAATCGCCGCATATGTCATGAACGTCTGCAGCGGAATCAATTTCGCCTGGTATGCCACTTCCGTGAACTGCGAATATCGCCGCGTCTGTCCCGCCATTCCCAGATAGTGCATCGGCATGAAGATGGCGTACGTCCCGGCCAGCGTGATGAAGAAGTGCAGCTTGCCAAGCGGTTCGTTCATCATCCGTCCGAACATTTTCGGGAACCAGTAGTACGTCGCGGCGAAGATGCCGAAGATCGCCGCTACGCCCATGATCAGGTGGAAGTGTCCGACCACGAAATATGTATCGTGCAACTGAATGTCGAGCACCGGCTGCGCCAGGAATGGCCCGCTCAACCCGCCGGAAACGAACAGCGAGACAAATCCGATGGCATACAGCATCGGCGTCTGAAATCGAATATGCCCCTTCCACATCGTCCCCAGCCAGTTAAACGTCTTGATCGCTGACGGCACTCCAATGCACATGGTCAGAATCGAAAACGCAAACGCCGAGTAGGGACTCATGCCACTCATAAACATGTGGTGGCCCCACACCATGAAGCCGAAGAATCCAATCGACAGCATGGCGTACACCATCGCTTTGTATCCGAAGATGGGCTTACGCGAGAAGGTCGACAGAACCTGCGACGCCACGCCCATGCCTGGCAGAATCGCGATGTACACCTCGGGGTGTCCGAAAAACCAGAACAGATGCTGCCACAGTAGCGGCGAACCGCCTTTGTGGCCCATCACTACGCCATTCACCACGACGAGCGGAACGTAAAAGCTGGTTCCAAGGTTGCGATCCATCAGCAGAAGAATTCCCGCCGAGAGCAGCACGCCGAACGCCAGCAGTCCTAGGATTGCCGTGATGAACCACGACCACACCGTTAGCGGCATACGCATCATCGTCATGCCCTTAGCTCGCAGATCGAGCGTCGTCGTGATAAAGTTCAGCGCTCCCATCAACGATGCGATACAAAAAATCGCAATGCTCGTGATCCATAAATCGGCGCCCAGTTGCTCACCTGGCCCGCTCGACTGCAACGCGCTCAGCGGCGGATAACCCGTCCATCCGTGCAGCGGAGCTCCACCGGTCACAAAGAACGCTGCGAGGATAACGACGAATCCCACAAACGTCGTCCAGAACGACAACATGTTCAAGACAGGGAACGCCATGTCGGGCGCGCCAATTTGAATGGGCAGGAAATAATTGCCGAATCCACCCTGCGGCGCCGTCGTCAGCACGAAGAACACCATGATCGTGCCGTGCATCGTGAGCAAGCTGAGATAGGTCTCTGGCTTGATCTCGCCCACCAGCGGCAGCACCACTCCGGGCCAGACCATGTGGATGCGCATCAGCAGCGAGAGGAACATCCCGACAAACACCGCTGTAAGCGCCAGGAAGAAATACTGAATGCCAATGACTTTGTGATCGAGGCTGAAAATGTATTTCCGAATGAAACCCTGAGGAGCGTGCGAATGAACCGAAGCCGCGGTCGCCATTTTATTGTTTCTCCGCCTCCCGGGCCGCCAGCCACTTGTCAAAATCCTCCTGGCTGACGACGTGGACCATTCCGTGCATCTTGTAATGTCCCAGCCCGCACAATTCCGCGCAGGCAATCTCGTACTCGCCGATCACTGTCGGCTTGAAGTGCATATGAATATTCAATCCGGGTACCGCGTCCTGCTTGAAGCGCAGGTTCGGCACAAAGAAGCTGTGAATCACGTCCACTGACCGCAGGCTGACATCGACCTCGCGGTCCACCGGCAGATACATCGTTCCCGTGACCACATCATCTTTCGCCGCCGGGTCGGAAGTATTCAGACCCACGGCTGCTTCGCCGCCTGACGACGGATCCATCAGCTTCACGCTGGTCGGGCCGTACTTGCCATCCGGCCCCGGATAGCGGAAGTACCACGCAAACTGCATCCCCGTGACTTCCACTTGCACCGCGCCCGGCTCCGCCGCGTCGAAGCGCTGGCTCGCCCACACGCTGCTGCCCATCAGGTTCAGCCCGATGAACAAGACCGCTGTCAGGATGGTCCAGATGATTTCCAGCCGCGTATTTCCGTGCGAATACGTCACGGGCGGCGAAGTTGGGGTCTCGCGATAGCGCCACACGATGTAGCCCAGCCCAAGTTGTGCCGCGAGGAATACGATTCCCATGATCACGAACGTGAGCGCGAATTGATGATCGATCCAGCCCGCTGCGGCAGAAGCGCCGGCGGGTAGCCACCATGTTTTGGCGACAAAAAAATACGTGCTGACCAGAGTGATCAGCCAGATCAAAACCATTAACGCGAGGCCCATTCCCCAATACCCCCGATCCCGAAGGCGGACAACAAGGATTTCCCCACGGCCGGGCCGCGTCCCACACGCAAGCACCAGTCGGCGCCGAGTGTACCACAGCCTCGCAACGAAAAAGCAAGGCCCTTGCTCAGAAAAAAACCGATGTTCCCCAGACAATGTTGAAAAAATCAATCGTCCCATCGGGTGAGCTCAAATCGGGCGCAAACACGGAAGTACGACCTCCTCTGTGAGCCTCTGTGCCCCCTGTGGTGAGTGCGTTTGACTTACTTCTCCGACCAATCCGGCACCCGTCCCGGAGTCCAAGGCGCGCCAGCGGCTTCCATATCCTTTTCGAGCTTCACCAGATCTACTTCCACCAATGCGTGGAGCTTCGTGAGTACGTCTCCGAACTCCGCCGACGCAATGTTGTACGAATCAATATTCGACTGCGTGGGCTTCGCCAGTGAAAACCGTTCCCCCTCCATGATTGAATTCACCCGGTCGTTGATCGACGACGGCACCGCTTCATTGCGCTTCGCAATATCCACATCTCCGCGCAGCGCCCGCAGAATTTCCCGGTCCCGCGCTTCGAGCCCATCCGCCACCGATGCCAATTTCTGCTCTGCCGCCGGAGTCTCGCTCAACGCCTCACGAATCGACTTCAGCCGCGACTCGACATCCTCAGCCGTATGCAGCGCGCCGGAAACCGCCCGATACACTCTCGTCACCTTCCGCAAGAATTCTTCCTGCGCCGTGCGATCCGCCGCGTTCATCGATCCCGAACCTTCCGTCGCAACTTTGAACGACACCGGTCCCGCCACCTCGGTCACAGTTCCACCCACGTTCTCAAACATCCGCACGGAATAGTTTCCACCAAGCACCAGCGGTCCCTGATCCGCCGCATCCGGGAAGAACTCCTCTTCGCCGGATTTCTTCGGCACCTGTCCCGCCGGATACCTCAAATCCCACGCCACCCGCTGAAATCCCGCATCCGTATTCCCATCCACCCGCCGGATCGGCGCCCCGCTCTCGTCGTACACCATAAAATAAACTTCCGGCTTCGCCTCCTCGGCCTCCGCCCTCAGATCATCATGTGACGGATACGGCAGTGTCTGATTCTTCTTCACTGCTTCTTTCTCCGCCTCTTGCCGCTTTTCTTTTTTCGACTTAATTTTTTCCTTCATGTACGCAGTGAACACCGCGCCATATGGAGGATTCTCAGCCGTGTAGAAAGCATCGCCCTGAAATCCCTTCCTCGGCCCACCCAGCGGATGCCGCTCGATATAAAGCAGCGTGTCTTTTACCGGATAAAGTGCCGCAGCCTGCTCCGTTGCCTCCGCCTTCGCCTGCCGCAGCGGCGTGATATCGTCCAGCACATAAAACCCGCGCCCGAATGTAGCGATGACCAGATCGCCTTCGCGCGCCTGGATCACCATGTCGCGCACCGCGATCGTTGGCAGTCCGCCCTTCAGCTTCACCCAATGCGCTCCGCCATCAATCGTGAAGAACGCTCCAAACTCGGTTCCCGCAAACAGCAAGTTCGCATTCACCGGATCTTCTGCAAACGCCAGCACCGGACCGTTCTCCGGCAGATCGCCCGCAATCGAACTCCAGCTCTTTCCCGCGTCGGTCGACTTCAGCAAATAAGGCTTGAAGTCTTCGTTCTTATGATTGTCAAACGCGGCGTACACCGTACTCGCGTCATGCGAAGACGCGGCCAGCCGGCTCACATACGTCATGTCCGGCACGCCGGGCAATTTTTCATACTTCGTCCAACTCCCACCCGCGTCCCCTGAAACTTGAATCAACCCATCGTCAGTTCCCACATACAGCAGCCCTTCCTTCTTCGGAGATTCGGACAGGGAAACAATGTTCCCGTAGAACGACGTCGAAGCGTTCTTCGCCACCGCATCCGGGCCCCACACCTTTCCCATCACCGGCAACTTGTTGCGATCGATCTGCCGCGTCAAATCGCCCGAAATCGCCTTCCACGAATCTCCGCGATCGTCGCTGCGAAACAATTCGTTCGCTGCAAAATAAAGCCGCGTATGCGAATGCGGGCTGATAATCACCGGCGAATCCCAATTCCATCGCAGTGGAGGCTCACCCTTGCCCTCCAATGGCTGCAGCACGAGTTCCTGCCCGGTAGGCTTGTCGTACCGCACCAGCACGCCGTACTGCGACTCGGAATACACCGTGTTCGGATCCACCGGATCAACCTGCGAGCGGAATCCATCCCCGCCCGTCGTGACATACCAATCTGAATTCACGATTCCGTTCAGATTCCTCGTCCGCGAGGGCCCGCACCACGAGAAGTTGTCCTGCGTTCCGCCGCACACGTTGTAAAAGGGGAGCGCGTTGTCGACGGCGACGTCGTAAAACTGCACCGTCGGCAGATTCGCTTTGAACTCCCACGACTTCGCGTCGTCCCACGTCTCATACATCCCGCCGTCGGATCCCAGCAGCCAGTGCTTCGTGTCGTCTGGATCAATCCAGATCGCGTGATTATCGCCGTGATGATTCACTTCGCTGACTTTATGCAGAGTCTTGCCGCCATCGAGCGACTCGCGCAGCTCCACGTTCATCACAAAAATCCGGTCTACATTCTTCGGATCTGGCACGATGTGGGCGTAATACATCGCTCCGGCATCGAATTCGTTCCGCCGCTCCCACGTCGCGCCCTTGTCTTCGGACCGGAAAATTCCCCCCTTTCCGTCCGCCGCCTCAACCGCGGCGTACACCACATTCGGATCCGCGGGCGAAACCGCCAGCCCGATGCGTCCCATATCAACCGAAGGCAGGCCCGAACTGACCTTATTCCAGGTCGCTCCCGCATCAGTCGACTTATAAATCGCGCTTTCCGGACCGCCATCAATCAGCGTGAACACATGCCGCCGCCGCTGATACGCCGACGCATACAGAATGTCGGGATTCGACGGGTCCATCGCAATGTCATTGACGCCCGTGTTCTCGCTGATCGTCAGCACGGCCTTCCAGTTCTTTCCGCCGTCGGTCGTCTTGTACAATCCGCGATCTCCGCCCGGCCCCCACAGCGGCCCTTCCGCTGCAACATAAACAACTTTCGAATCGCGTGGATCGATCACAACCCGCCCAATGTGCTCCGACTTCTTGAGCCCCAGGTTCTTCCAACTCTTCCCGCCATCCTCAGACCGATAAATTCCGTCGCCCCACGCCACGCTGCGCTGCGAATTGCTTTCGCCCGATCCCACCCACACCACCGACGAATCATTCGGATCGAGTGTCACCCACCCGATCGAATACGAACCCTCGCCGTCGAACACTGGACTCCACGTAGTCCCGTCATTCACCGTCTTCCACACGCCGCCAGACGCGACTCCAACGTAGTACTCGAACTTGTTTTTCGGATTCACCGCGATCGACATCACCCGCCCCGAAGCCACCGCCGGCCCAATCAACCGGAACTTCAGCCCTGAGAAAGTTTCGGCAGTCATGCCGCCCTTCTTCTCCGGCTCTTCCTTCTTCTCCTCTTTCGCAGGTTTCTTCTGATCCTTTTTTCCGGCCGCAGCGGCAGCCACAGCCTGCTTGTTGTCAGCATCTTTGTCGGGCGTCTTCGATTCTTGCGTTTGTGCAACGAGAGTTAACGCTACGAAACTCAGAAGAAGAGCAAGCGTTGCAAATCGCTTCATATAAAGCTCCAATTCAACATCGCGACCAAGATTTCGGAAACCGATATGTATACAGCAATCGCGCCCAACTAGAAAGCGTTCCGCATGGTAGAAGGAACGTTCGTATCAGGGCACGCCTTCAAGGCGTGCCGAAATTGTACTGACCGGGGAATCGGCTTCAGCCGCCGTACCTGACAAATCAAAGCCCAACTCTCTTCTGTTCCCCTGTGGTGAGCTTAGTTCCGCGATAGAATCTCCCATGCCCCGCAAGATCCATGGCCACGAAACCGACTACGTCAAATTGCAGAAGAATTACTGCTTCGCCTGCGGACAAAATAATCCCGACGGCATGCGCCTGAAATTCACCCTGGACGACGAGCGCCAAACATTTGTCTGCCGTTTCAAACTGGGCAAGCGCTACACCGGGCCGCCCGGCCATTGCCACGGCGGCATTATTGCCACGATCCTCGACGACGCCATGGGCAAAGTAAATAAACTGCACCACGTCATTGCGTTGACGAAAGAGATGACCGTCGAATATCTCAAGCCCGTCCCGCTTCACAAACCTCTTCACGTCGAGGGCAGGGAAGTCAGCGTTCACGGCCGTCAACACATCAATGCGGCTGAGATCTTGAACGAAAAAAATGAAGTTCTGGCAAGAAGCCGAGGTACTTTCATCGCCATCGACCCAGAAAAAATGTTCGGGAAATTCGTCGAGCGGTAGCGGGCACACATCGCCCGGGAGAGACACGCCTGTCAGCCGCCTTTGGTTTTGAGGTCGATCTGTTGGGTTTGAAAGTTGTTTCTAACTGGCAATCCCCAAACTACTGTGGCCCTCGCCCTACGCAATCCGCCTCGGAGCGTGGACCTGTCCATTGATGCTCATGCGCTGCCCCGGCTCCAGCACTTCTACACGGGTTTGAGGAGCATATCTCCTCATCGCATCCTGAAAAATGTGCGGCAGCCGCTCCTGCCGGTCAAAATACTTCAGGAACAGGCGATCTGCCAAACCTCCGCCATTGAACGCATAGTGCGTCGGAATCGCGACCCGCGGCTGAAGCACTTCGCACAGTTGCGCCGCCTCGATCGGGTTCATCACGACCTGGTCGCCAAATATCTTCAGACCGTTGATCGGCAAGAGCGCCACATCGATGTTCGGGAAGCGATCCGCAATATCCGACAACTCAGGAATCAGCAGCGTGTCTCCGGCAAAATAAACCGTGAAACCGGACGCCTGTAACACGTAGCCCACTTCCGGCACGCCGTGCAGAGCCGGCACCGCCGTTACACTGAGCGGTCCAATCGTCGCTCCTTCCCATGTATCGAGCACAGTCACATTCACAAACCCGGCGCGTTTTGCTCTGGCAGCTGCTTTGCCTTCACAAATGATTGGGACGCGGTTGTCCGAATAGCGCCGAAACGACTTCATGTCATTGTGATCGTGATGGTCGTGGGAAACTACAACCCCCGAGAGCGGCGGCAAGCTCTCCACCGACATGCCCGGCTCTTCGCCAAAATGGTAGCCCATCTTCTCGGAGAACCATGGATCCGTCAGCACCTGTCGACCGCCAAGATCGACTAGCACGCAGCTATGAACGATCCGCGTAATCTTCAGGATTTTTTCCTCAGTCACGGTCGCCTCCCAAGTTTTGGTTACGTCTAACTGGTTCGGTTCGTGGCAGGTCTTTTGCATGGTAGCCATCAGGCGCACTCCTACATGCCGAATACGATGCAGGCTCCCAAAAGACCGTTGCCGCCGATAAGTGCAGCCTCCCCAATGCGCAGGCTACCGAGCCGAATGGATCGCAACAACAGCCGATCTACGTTGTAGAATAGATATTTAGGCGCCACGCGCCCATTCTTCGCGCTTGCGAAAAGGTATCCACGGGTTCAACGACATGTCCCAGAACAACGGTTCCAACAACACCAGCCTCCGCCTCAAGACCGGCCTCGCCGAGATGCTCAAGGGCGGCGTCATCATGGACGTTACTAACGCCGAGCAGGCCGTCATCGCCGAAAAAGCCGGAGCCGTCTCCGTCATGGCCCTCGAGCGCGTGCCCGCGCAGATCCGCGCCGAAGGCGGCGTTGCCCGCATGGCGAGCCCCAAAAAGATTCGCGAGATCATGGCCGCCGTGTCGATCCCGGTCATGGCCAAGTGCCGCATCGGACACTTCGCCGAAGCCCAGATTCTGCAGGAACTTGGCGTTGACTACATTGACGAATCCGAAGTTCTCACCCCTGCCGACGAGGCTCACCACGTCGACAAGCACGCCTTCAAGACGCCCTTCGTCTGCGGCGCGCGCAACCTCGGTGAGGCTCTCCGCCGCATTGCCGAAGGCGCTGCCATGATCCGCACCAAGGGAGAAGCTGGTACCGGCGACGTCGTCCACGCCGTGAAGCACATCCGCCAGATTGTTCAGGAGATGAGAATTCTGACCGTACTGAGCGAAGAAGAACTGTACGCCAAAGCCAAAGAGCACCAGGCCCCGTACGAATTGATCAAGATCGTCGCAAAAGCAGGGAAGCTACCCGTCCCGAATTTCTCAGCCGGAGGCATCGCCACTCCTGCAGATGCCAGCCTGGTCATGCAACTTGGAGCCGAAGCAGTCTTCGTAGGCAGCGGCATCTTCATGAAAGACTCGACGACTTTCGCCGACCCCGAAGAAGCCGCCAAGCGAGCGAGGGCAATCGTCCTGGCCGCCACCCACTATCAAGACCCTAAAGTGTTACTTGAAGTCAGCGAAGACCTCCAGGGCGCCATGAAAGGCCTGGCAATCGCAGGCATAGACGAAGCCCACATGCTGCAAACCCGCGGCTGGTAGTTGGCGATGGCTGGCGATGACAAGGCGGGAGCATCATCAATCAAGGCGTCATCCCGATGCCCCGCGCTTTCACCAGCGGGGCAAGGGATCTCGCGCAAAGCTTATCCGAACGGATCGCCTGTGCAGCGCCGCTGACTCCAATGTTCACCCGTCACAGACAAGAGAAAACCCTGCCTGCTCTACAAATTAGCTGGAGACCGGCGCGAGATCCCTCCCTGCGCCCGGCGTGCTAAAATCTCTCGCATGTTGCCCCGTAGTTCCGCGCGATCCTCGCTGCCCGCGCTCCTGTTTCTGAGCCTGCTCCTATCACTAGCAATGCCCGCAACCAGCCAGCAAAACGAAGCGAAGCCAGCGCAGCCGTCGCACGCCGACGCGCCCGTTCTCATTGAGCTCTTCACCTCCGAAGGCTGCTCCAGCTGTCCTCCAGCCGACATCCTGATTCAGCGCCTCGACACCTACCAGCCAATCCCCGGCGCTCACCTGATTGTCCTCAGCGAGCACGTCACCTACTGGGACCACGACGGATGGAAGGATCCCAACTCAGCGCAGCTCTTTACCGACCGCCAGAGTTCCTACGAAACGGCCCTTGGCCAAAAAGAATCCTTCACTCCCCAAATCATCGTCGACGGAACGCAGCAAGTGTCTCTGACCGACACGCAGCACATGGAAGAAGTTCTGAATAAAGCCAAGGACGTGCCCAAGATTCCGGTTCGAATCGGCGAAGTGACCGTCGATCCCGCGAACCCAGGCGTCTTGCGAGCCCACGTGGAGACCGACGCCAACGATGACAAACACAACGCCGACGTTTACGTCGCTCTCGCCCTCGACCACGTGGAATCGCAAGTCCTGCGCGGAGAGAACAAAGACCACCACCTGGTGCACGTGGCAGTCGTCCAGCAGTTGACAAAGGTAGGGAAGCTCTCGAAGGGAAAAACGTTTGCCCAAGACGTTCAGTTGAAATTAAAGGCGGGCGAAGATCCCAAGAATCTCCGTCTAATCGCCTTCGTCCAGGAACCCGGCCCCGGCAAAATGCTGGGAGCGGCAGTAACCAAGCCCGCCAACTAGCTCCTGCTCGCGAATCTCCAAATCACTGTGTAGTTTCCGGCTCCGGTGTCAATGCGTAATACCCAGTGCGCGCATACACCTTCAACGGGTGCCCACCCTTTTGGGCCGTGATCTGAATGGAGCGGTACCGTCCATTGCGCTGGAACTTCGCCGGCTTGTAAGAAACGAAATAGCGCCCGCGAATGACTTGCTGAACATCGTTCAAACTTCCGTTCAGTCGCCGCACCGAGCCCGGAACAAAAGTCGCGCCGCCCGTGAGTTCCGCCAAAGTTTGCAATGCCCGGGCTCCAATGATTGCGCTGGGATCCTCATCCAACGCTTCTTTGGTACTGACGGTGTAAATCGCAACTTCGCCTTTCTGCGCGCTTGCGATCGCTTCTTTGAGTGTGTCGCTGCTCGAGTTGTCCTCTCCATCGCTGATGACGACAAGCATCCTCGCCACCGGCTGGGATTCAGCGTGGCTCGCTAGTTTATCGGCAGCGAACTCGATTGCGTCCCACAGCGCGGTTCCTCCGCTGGGCGCCAGCTCGTTCACGGCCCGGGAAGTCAGAGCCTGGTCTCCAGTGAAATCCTGCACCAGCAAAACCGAGTTATTGACCCCGACAACGAAGGCCAGATCATCCTTATTTGTGAAGACCTTTTCCAGAAACTTCGCGGCCGCTCCTTGTTCAAACGAAAATCGTCCCGTAACCGAATTGCTGGTGTCGATGATCAATCCCAGACGCAGGGGCAGTTGGGCTTCATTCCGAAACGCATGGATCGATTCGGGGGCTTGGCTGTCGTCCCGCACCACGACCTGCTCGGGTGTTAGATCAGTCACAGATCTTCCATGGTCGGTAGCGGAGAAAAAGATCGCAACCTCGTCCACTCCAGTTCGAAAAACGGGGCCGTTAATCTTGGCCACGGACCGACTCACAGCCAACCTCGCAGGTGGCATCGCGGGAGCTCCGCCCGCGGCTGTTGCAACGCAGTCGGGGCACGGGGCACTCGGTTCTGCAGCTTCGGCCTCAGCTATCTGACTTCTCTCCCTCACGTCTTGCAGGACCTGTTGCGCGTGTCGCGTTGCTTCTTCTGGCGTCGGAGCTGCGGACTCGTTGAAAGAAAATTTTACTGGCTCTGGAGCTTTCGTAGGATGCAGTTTAGCCTCGGCGAGCCTCGCTTCCTCCGCTTTAATCCCGTTCAACGTTTGGCGAAATTGATCAGCTGAAGGCGACTTTGGATTTTCTTCCAACAGAGTCTCCAACTCGCGTTGCGCCTCCGCCAGATTGCCTTGCGCTTCCCATGCCCCCGCTGCGAAGTAATGAACAACTGAGGCTCCCTTATGCTTGCGAGCGTGCACCTTTTGCACCGTGTCTAACACCGAGGAGTAGTCTTTGTTCGCATATTCCCCATACGCCTTCGCAGTTAGCAGTTGCAAATCCAACGGTGCGATCGATGATGCCTTTTGGAAAGAACCCTCGGCCGCAGAATAGTCCTTGAGCGCCAGTTGTGCGCATCCCAGATTTAGATAAGAATTTGGCAGGTGGCCGTCAAGGTCGACCGCCTTTTCGAACTCGCCCCGGGCCTGCTCGTTCTGCTCTAAGTTCAAATACGCCGTCCCAAGCGCGTTGTGCGCAGCGACGTAACTTGAATAGATTGTCACCGCTTGCCCCAAATGCTGGGCCGCACCCTGTGCATCTTTCCGTAACAGCAATTGGAACCCCTTGTCGTACTCGCGCTGCGCCTTCGGTGGTGCCTTAAGGTCGAGTTTGGAAAGTGCGCCGCCAGGACCCTGCAATGGAGTTGTCCCGGGATCCTGGCTGTTGACCGTGAAAATAGAAAAATCCAGAGTCGCCGATTGAATCGCATCGATGCTCATCGCAGTGGTCATGCTGTCGCCGGGCGTAGGAATCCTCAACGTCTGGCCGACCGCGACCGAACACAGGGCTGCCAATAAAGACGCCCACAGCACTAACTTTTGGAACCTGAGCATGAAAGGAACCTCTTAAGGAACGACGTGGGGGACTACGTGCGCGTCGAGTCTATCTCCACTATCGTCAACAAGGCAAGAGTTTTGCAAACCATGCCAGGTCGCACGAATAGAGCGTTCGCCTCCTCGAGGGGCGAACAATCTACATACCATCCATTCTTTTTTCCCCCACTCGTAGCTCTTTTGGCACCTCCCCTCAACAACATACGAATTTGGCAAGCATCATGCCCTTCATATTCATCAAAGAGAGGAGGCCCCCAATGCGAATCGCGCGCCGTTCTGCGTCGTCCTATCTTTGCGCTTTAGTCGTCATCTGCATCGTGCTATTCCCAACCGTCGTCCACGCCGGAAATGAAGTCATGGGTGAAGTTCAATTCGAAGGCAAATCGAAAGTCGAGAAAACTTCCGGTGTCTGGATCGACGGACAATACGTCGGATACCTAAAAGAACTGAAAGGAAACAAGAAGGTGCTTCTCCTACCCGGAGAGCACTCCATCTCCGTGCGCCAGAACGGCTATCAGGATTTCACTCAAACCGTCGTTCTGCGCCCGGGAGAAAAGCGTCTCGTCCAGGTCGCCATGTCGAAGGCCGCGAGCGGTCCGATGCCCGCCGCCTGGGCCAGTATCAAGATCGCGGTCAATCCCAACCGGGCCGCCGTTTTCATGGATGGACGTTTCGTTGGTCACGTCGGTGAGTTCGATGGCGTCGGCCGCTCCTTGCTCGTCGCACCCGGCCAGCACTCCATCAGGATCGCTCTGCCCGGATTCAAGACTTTCGAAACCCAAATCAATCCGACCGCGAATCAGAAGGTCGAAGTGAAAACCGATCTTGTGAAGAACGATGGCCCCGTCGATGATCCCTCGTTGAAGAGAGGCGTCAATGCTGGCGACGACCACGCTCCGCCACCACCGCCCGAACCGGCAGGATCTCCGCAACGCTGATCCAAGTCGAGCGTCTCTGTTCTATCGCGTTGGTGGCCTGGTGCCGCATTTCTCGCGCGTTCGTTGCGCGAGAAATGCGGACTTCGAATGTGCGGGCGATATCCCGTCCCTCGCCCTTGCTGCACCCGCGGCACCCGTGATAACTAACATGAGACCTCCGAATGCAATTCAATCGTCTATGGGCAATGCTCGCAGCGTTCCCCGGCGCTCGCGCCCTGTGGCGGCGCTGGCCCGTCGGATCCATTGAAACCCGCGTCGCTTATGACGTTTCCTCCCATGCCCCCTATGCGTTCGGAGTTCTCTCCGCTGCGCGCCTGGCCAAGGCTTTGGGCCTGCCGGGCATCTCCGTTGTCGAATTTGGAGTGGCCGGAGGTCGCGGTCTCATCGCGCTCGAGCGCATCTCCCGAGAAGTCAGCCAGTCCGTCGGCATCCGCATCGACGTTTTCGGCTTCGATAGCGGCCAAGGCATGCCCGAAGCTTCCGACTATCGCGATCTTCCTCACGTTTGGGCAAAGGGCTTTTACCAAATGGACGTCGTAGCCCTACAGCAGCAACTCACTTCAGCGCAACTACTCATCGGCGATGTCGCCCAGACCGTTCCCGAGTGGCTCGCTCGCAAAGCTACTCTTCCCCTCGGCTTCATCGCCTTCGATCTCGATTACTACAGCTCCACCGTTCACGCTTTTCGCATCTTCGACGGCGCCGCAGACAATCATCTTCCCCGCGTGTTCTGCTACTTTGACGACATCATTTATCCTGCACACGCCTGCCACAACGAATTCGTTGGAGAATTGCTGGCAATCAAGGAATTCAACGCCGCCCACGAACACCGCAAGATTGCTCCCATTCACTTGCTCCGGCACATGCGCCTCATCCCGGCCCCGTGGAATGAGCAGATGTACGTCATGCACGACTTCGGCCACCCACTTTACTGCGTCAACATCACACCCAAAAATATCTCCCACACCCAGCAGCCGCTTTGACTCTCCATGTAGTGGAAGTAAATCCGGTCGTGGTAAGTCGATCCAATTCTCCGCTTACTCCCCATGGCTGACGCCGCACCGCATCGATAATCCATTAATATGAAGTCGGAGCGAACTTGCGAACGACCAATGACAAGCGACCTACGACGCAAATGACTATCGGGGTTCTGGCCCTGCAGGGCGATTTCGATGCGCACAGGAGGCGGCTTGAAGAGCTCGGCGCGAACGTTGTGCTCGTCAAGAAGCCCGAGCAACTCGATCAGATCGATGGACTGGTGATCCCCGGAGGCGAATCCGGCACCTTCCTTAAACTGCTTGGCGAAGCCGGCTTCGAAAAGCTGAAGAAGTTCGTGAAAGCCAAGCCCACCTTCGGCACATGTGCCGGCGCGATCCTGCTCGCCGCCGAAGTCGAGAATCCCTCACAGGCCGGACTCGGCGCCCTGAACATTAGCATTATCCGCAACGCCTACGGACGTCAGATCGATAGCTCCATCCGCGAAGGTAAATTTCTTCGCGATCCCGAAGGCCATCCCGCCGAATCTCCCCTCGAAATGGTCTTCATCCGCGCTCCCAAGATTTCTCACGTTGGAGAAGGCGTCGAAGTCCTGGCAACCGAAGGCACCGACCCAGTCGCAGTCCGGCAGGGAAGGGCGATGGCAGCCACCTTTCATCCCGAACTCTCCTCCGATACCCGAGTCCACCAGGCTTTCTTAAACCTGGTCCGAAATCTCCCGTAAACCGCCGATGACCCCAATAAAATAAAGGATCACTTAATAAACCCCGTCATTTAATAAAACCCTGTCATTCCGAGCGAAGTCGAGGAACCTGCTCTCCTCGCCGCCCGGCACGAAACGCGCAGTGCCCACGTTCAGCGACCCGTGCGACAAAGCCAGGATTCCACAGCGACAGACCAAAACTTCTCAACGCTGTCAGCCATAAATTATGTTTGTCATTTAATTAGGTTTGTCATTCCGAGCGAAGCGAGGAACCTGCTGTCCTCGCCGCCAGCACAAAACGTGAAGGCTCACGTTTAGCGAACCATGCGACAAAGCCGGAATTCACAATTGAATTCTAGCGCGGTCGAGGATGTTTAGGCTGGTAGATCCCAACGCTCCCGCCGCCAGGAAGCGTGAAGCGCGCGATACTCCCCCAACGCTGTTCGCTAACCTCGGAGACCGGCACATTCATCTTCTCCAGATCCCGCAGCGTGGCAATGATGTCATCACACATGAAGTAAAGTTCGTGTCGGTCGTTTTGCTCGGCATCGTGAAATGCCGCTTCGGCGGAAGGCAGTGCAAAGATAAGCCAGCCGTGTCCCGCGTCGACGGAGTTGAACTTCAGCACGTCGCTGAAGAAAGCGCGGTCAGCCTCGGGGTCCTTGCTGTAGAGAACAACGTGAGCTCCGTTGATCAACCGCGCCTCCGAGGGTCCGAGTATCCTCTCACCGACAAACAGCACTCGCAATCAGAAATCCACAGCTTCGGACCAAGGAATGTGACATCTGACCTTGCGCTCCTCATGCGACAAGGCAGATTATTGCCGAGGCAAAGGCGGTAAACGACGAGGCCGAGAAAAACCGCATAACTGCTTTATTGTCAATATTTTGACCTCTAACTTCTAGGCGCTCAAGATTTTGCAGACCATTTTTGCAGAACCCGCGCCAGTCAAGGCTTTCAAGAGGGGGTGGGGGAGGGGGGTACCCACTGCCCCCACCGTTTTCCCAAAATGAATCTGGCCAAAACGCTCCGTAAAGCATGCGTCCCGGAAATATTTTTCTATTTCTTTTCCACACCCGATGCGTCGTTCTCCACGAACGCCTCCAGCCACCCGAGGACGCGCTTCCATCCTTCTCCGTGGCCTTTGGCCGACTCGAGGTTACCGGCGAATCCTTCCTGCGTAACGCGGACCAGCGTTCCCGTCCCGGATTTCTTAGGACCGCTTGGATGCAAAGCATTCACAGCTTGGGGTGTGAGTTCCCATCGGACGACGGTCTTCGTCGAGTCGTAACTACCCACCCACGTGTGCACGAGCAGTCGCGGCGGATCGACCTCGAGATATTCGCCCTCGACGTAGAAAGACTTGCCATCCGCGCCGACGCCGTCGCTGCGCCACTTGCCGCCCGGACGCACGTCCATGGTCGACTTCGTAACATGGTAGAGACCATCTTGTCCCCACCACTTCGGAAGTTGGCTGGGATCGCTGATGGCCTGGAACACGCGCGCGGGAGGAGCCGCGATGAAGATCTCGGCAACAACAGCATTCTGATCAGGCGTGATAGTTGCAGTGGCCATTTATTACGCTCCTGGAATCAGTGTTCAGGGATCAGTGGCGAGTGATTAGTGGATAGCAGACAGAGTCTACAAGTCACTGGACACTTGCCACTGATCACTTCTTCAGTTCTCAACAAACTTCTTCAGCATCTCGACGACGCCGATCCATCCGCCGGAATAATCCTTGCGTGCGACTGGCAACGACGCGAGACCGCTGTGAGTGACTTTCACGTGCGTTCCGCCTTGTTTCGGTGTGAGTTCCCATCGCACGACAGTGCGCTGCGCCGTGTCGTCGTGCCAATTCGCGATCCACGTATAAACGAGCACGCGTGGCGGTTCACATTCGAGGATCTCGCCATGACATTCAAACGCGCTGACACCATTAACTGCAGTGGAGCCCTTCCCAGTGGAATACCCATAACGCCCGCCAACGCGAGCGTCCATTTGCCAGCTTTTCGTCGGACATTCGGGGCTCCCGAACCAGCGCGCCAGCTCTCCAGCGTCGGAGAGGGCTTTGAAGACGCGTTCGGGCGGCGCGGCGATCTGAATCTCACTGACGATCGCATCCTGATCGGGCGTGACGATGATGGTAGCCATGTTTTCTCCTCAAGTTTGAGGGCGCCACTTCCGGCAAGCAGGGAAGTGGCGCGTCCTGCCTGCGGACCTATGCGTCCGCTGTTCCGAATTAACTCTTACGACGGAGATCGAAGAATCGCTTCAACTCCTTGCCGTGATCGACGAAGGTCCATTCCTCGGTGTGATGATTGTCGTCGACTAGAGTCAGGACCATGGTCTGCATGTGTCCAGCGTCGGGCGTCGCGAGATTCGTGGCGTCGACATAAGTGAACGTAATGGTCTTGCCGTCGGGCGAGACGCTGGCCTGCATGCGCGGTTGATTTCCCATCGTGCAATAGTGCGTGAGCAGCAGACGGTTGGGCCCGTCGAGGTTAAACATAGAGATCATGTCTTCCTTGCCGACGATCTCGCTCATAATGGCCGAGCCTCCGGAAGTGACCTTGAAGTTGACTTGGACAGGACCCATATCGCTCTTTCCTTCCCAGGCACCCGGCATGGTCTTCAGAGCGGTGAAAGCCTTCTGCGCGTCAGTCTGTGCGAGAGCGGCAGTTGCGGCGAGAGTGAGAGCAGCAGTCATCAGTATACGAAGCGAATACTTCATGGTTGCGGTCATGGCATTTCCTTTCATTGATTGAGTCCGTCGCGAATCATTTCTTGTGTTTGTGCGGCGAGGGTTGCTCGTCGCCGGTTTCTTTCTCGTATTCGGATTCGACAAATGCTTTCAAGCTGTTCAAGTTTGCGGTCCAGAAGACGCGGTACTGCTCGATCCAGGAGTCCACAGCGCGGAGCGGCTCTGGATTGAGCTGGTACACACGGTTGCGGCCTTCGCGATGCTCGCGAACAAGATGAGCACGCCGGAGAAGCCGAAGGTGTTTGGAGATAGCCGGACGCGAGACCGGAAAGGCGCTAGCGATCTGCCCGGCCGGCTGGCTGCCGCGGCGGAGAAGATCAAGCACCGCCCGCCGGGTGGGGTCGGCGAGGGCTTGAAACGTAGCTTCATTCCGTGCCGCCGAATGTGTAACCGAACGGTTCCGCATAATGCGTAACCTTATCGTTACATATTGGGAATGTCAAGAAGATTTTTTCGGACCGTCGTTCCACACTCCTTGAAAGAATCGCATTTCGAAGCTGGTTCGTGCCTGCGCGTTATACTTCCTTATATGTCTGGGGTTCCAGAAAACTTCGCAGAGAAGCCACAGAAGACGTTTTATCTTGAGACCTTCGGATGCCAGATGAATGTCCACGACTCGGAAAAGGTCGTGGGAACGCTGGTGCAGGAAGGCTATCGGCAGGTCCAGACGGTCGAGGCAGCCGATCTGATTCTCTATAACACATGCTCGATCCGCGATAAGGCCGAGCAGAAAGTATTCAACCGGCTCTCCGATTACAAGAAATACACGGCGCAGGGCAAGACATTTGGAGTTCTCGGGTGCGTTGCGCAGCAGGAGGGCGAAAAGATATTTGAGCGCGCGCCTTACGTTTCGTTAGTTTGCGGGTCGGCGTCGTACCGGAATTTGCCCAGCATGCTGGCGCAACTCGAAATAGGGAAGTCAGCTCCCCGAAAACCGGAAGCGCCAAGCCTGGTGCGCATTACCGGCCTTGACGACCGCCAGACCGACGAGTGCTTCGAGACCGAATTCACCGCCAGAACCAATCCGCATCGCGGGTACATCACCATCATTGAAGGCTGTGATAAGTTCTGTGCCTATTGCGTGGTTCCGTTTACGCGAGGCAAGGAACGCAGCCGGACTTCTGAGTCGGTGCTGTCTGAAGCTCGCCAGATGGCGGAGCTCGGCTACACAGAGATCCAACTGCTCGGGCAAAATGTGAATTCTTATCGCGATCCATCTGGAAAGAAATCATTTGCGGAATTACTGACCGCTGTCGGGGAAGTCGCCGGCATCAAGCGAGTTCGCTTCACCACCTCGCATCCACGCGATTTCGGACGAGACATTGTCGAGGCTATCGATGCCTTGCCTACGCTCTGTGACCATGTTCATCTCCCCGTCCAGAGTGGGTCCACGCGAGTGCTCGACGCGATGCAGCGCCTTTATACGCGTGAACAATATCTAGAACGTATTGAATGGATGAAGGCCGCGAAGCGCGAAATCAGCATCACAACGGACGTAATTGTGGGATTCCCGGGAGAGACGGACGCCGATTTCGCCCAGACTTTGAGCCTGCTCGATGAAGTGGGATATGACGCGGTGTTTTCCTTCAAGTATTCCGCGAGGCCGAACACTCCGTCGCTCAGCCTGGAGGATGCGCTCCCGGAAGAGGAGAAATCCCGCCGTTTGGAAGTTCTGATGGCCAGGCAGCGTGAGATTCAGGTCGAAAGCTACAAGCGATATGTCGGCTCAACAGCTGAAGTAATGGTTGAAGGTCACAACGATGCCCGGGACCAGTGGATTGGCCGCACATCGCACAATAAAACCCTGAACTTTACAGCTCCCAAGGGCGAAACGCTCAAAACCGGGTCGTACGTCCCAGTCATGGTGACACGCAGTTTCCCGAATAGCCTGGTCGGCGAACTTGCCGTCTCAGCCGCACAAACGGTGGTATAAGGAAGTTTTGGAGAGCCCATGGAAGTAGAAATGACAATCCGCGGCCTGATGATGGATCCGGTCAGCAATATGCCAATTGTGATCTTGAAGGATGTCGGCGGAGAGACGGTATTGCCGATTTGGGTGGGCGTCTACGAGGCGAATGCGATTGCGCTGGAGATGGAGAAAGTATCGACGCCGCGTCCGATGACGCATGACCTGATCAAGAACGTCCTGATGGGCCTGGAGACGCAGGTACACAAAGTCGTCGTCACCGAACTAAAGGAAGATACGTTTTATGCGGTGATTTGGCTGGAGCGCGGCGGCGAAGTCATCAGCATCGATTCGCGTCCCTCGGATGCGCTGGCGCTGGCGCTTCGTGTGGATTGTCCGATCTTCGTAGAAGAAGTCGTTCTGAAGACGTCGAAGCTGGCAGCGAACATGTCGGATCGGGTGACCAGCGACGAATTGAGGAAGTGGCTCGAAGGGCTGAATGACGACGATTTGGGGAAGTACAAGATGTAGATGCAGGGATCAGGGGTCAGAGGTCAGTGGCTAGTTAGCGGTAAGTTCGTCCGGCGGACTGGTTTACATAATACCTGTTATCGGACATTGCATATCCGCCTGCTCAGTCCCCGGTCTGCATGGGGCTAAACGCCTCTACCTTCCAAATCTGACAACGTGGCGGCACGCCTAGAAGCGGTCCGTCCCGTTCTTGCTGGTCTTAAGTCCTACTCAAGCCTGACGGACCAGAGTGTCTGCCCCGCATAACACTATCTTGGCGTGGAACAGAGTGCCGGCCACTCGGGTAGCGACGGCGATTAGATCAAGCTGGCCGGAAAAGACTTTAACTTGGCGAGCGCGGGAAAGTTCCGGGAGGTTGACGGGGCGTCCGGCACGAATGCGGGCTACGGTTTGTTCGTCGGCCGTGACAGACGGGAAGTGCGGCAGGAGTTTGCGGGGGTGGACGAAGTAGTCGTCAAAGGAGCGGGAAGCGGAGAGAACAGCAGGTTCCTCCACTTCGCTTCCCTTTTCCTGCGGAAAAGCGAAGCTTCGCTCGGAATGATAAGCCTCGCCGTTTACTTTAATTGTTCTTTCTGCGATTGATTCAAGTGTGTGCGCGTCGGCCAAAGTGAATTCCGATACTGCGGCGCGGCGGAGGGATTCGAGATGGGCGCCACAGCCGAGCACTTTTCCCATTTCGTGCGCAATCGATCGCATGTACGTTCCGGAAGCGACATGGGCGCGAAAACGGACGCGTTCCTTCTCCACAGAAAGAATCTGCAATTCTTTAATCTCTACTTGAACTGGCTTTAGGGTGACTTCCTGGTGCTTGCGAGCCAGTTTGTACGCCGGTACGCCTTTAATTTTCTTTGCTGAGAACGGCGGCGGAACTTGCTCGATGACTCCGCGAAATCTCGCGGCTGCGGCTTCCACCTGTTCAGGCGCTAGCGTGACGTCGCTCGAATCGCTGGTGGGCTCGCCTTCGCAGTCGTAAGTATCTGTGGAGAATCCGAAACGGACTGTGCCTTCGTAAACTTTTTCCGAGGCGAGATAGAACTGTGCAAGACGCGTGAAGTTTCCGATCACGAGCGGGAGGACGCCAGTGGCCATGGGATCGAGAGTGCCGAGATGCCCGACGGAGCGTTCGATTACGATCCGGCGCACTCGATTGACGACGTCGTGCGAAGTGAGGCCGGAGGGCTTGTCGATGATGAGGACGCCGTTCATAAGAAGAGATTGGTAATTTCGTAATTTGGTAATTGAGTAATTTATGATTGAGTCGTGCCGGGAATCGGCGACTGGGTCGGCAACGGCGGGTCGCTGAGTTTAGCTCCCAAATTCCTCCACACTAACTTACCAAACCTTTCATGTTTCCGATCAAAGACGATCAGCCGCGATACAGCACGCCATATGTAAACGGGTTTTTGATCGGGATCAATATCCTGATCTACCTGTTTCAGTGGCTTCAAATGTCGACCGATCCCAGGGGGGCTGAGATATTCGCCCGACAGTTTGGCGAGGTGCCTGCGCATCTGGCGGCTTTTCTGGCGGGCTCTCCCCGCTACTCTTTGCCGCAGGTTGTAGTTCCCTTCTTCACCTCGATGTTCTTGCACGCCAGCTGGGTGCACGTGCTCGGCAATATGTGGTTCCTGTTCATTTTCGGAGACAACGTAGAAGATTATCTGGGACACTTCAAGTATCTGATCTTTTACTTGCTGTCGGGATTGTGCGCGATGGCGACTCAGGTTGCGATCTATCCCCACTCAAATATTCCGACCGTGGGAGCAAGCGGCGCGATCGCTGGAGTGCTGGGAGCCTATTTTCTTCTTTACCCGCGAGCCCGCGTATTGACGTGGTTTTTTGTGTTCGTGCTCTATTTGCCGGCATGGATCGTGCTGGGCGAGTGGTTTGTTCTGCAGTTTTTTGCGGGAGCAGCTTCGTTGTCGATGGCGCAAGCAGGGCGCGACGTGGGTGGGGTCGCGGTGTGGGCGCACGTCGGAGGATTTCTGGCGGGATTGGTGATGATCAAGTTGTTTCCCGAGCGGGCCCGACGATATCCGTACGCTTACCGGTAGATGTCAGCGACCGACATGTCGAGCTTCGCTCGACCGGACAGCCGATCGCGGCTGTCCCCACATGGCTTCACTTGGATTGAACGAGGATCAAAATCCCCACCTTCTTTCGCAACAAAGCGAAAGAAGGTGGGGCACCACTTTGCTTTGCTACTTCTTTGGACGAGATTCTGGTGGAACCAAGCCTGACAGCCGGTAGTAGACGACTAGCTGGCCATAGTGTTCGCCGGAGTGCTCGATGAAGCCGTAAGCCATATCGTAGACGCGCACCTGCTGGTTGGCGAATGGATCGACCATCAGATCGCTCATCCCTTTGTCGCCCTTTGCCTGGATGGCGGCGGCACCATCAGCGAAAGCTTTTTTTACGAAGGCAACTACGTCGGCCTTGGTCTTGTAGTTCTCGCGCTTCACGTTTTCTTCGGTGGGAGCTTTTTTACCCATCAGCGGATTCGTAAAGTAGTAATTGGCTGAGGCGGCGTGAAGCAGTTGCTCGGCAAAGCTGCGCTGCGCGGGGGTGGGCTTGAAGTCGTATTTGTCTTCGGGGAAATCCTCGGCCATCGCGATGAGTTTGCGGCCAATTTCGTTCCAGGAGTCCAGAACAACTTTCGACGGGCTGTCGGGAGGCTTGGGCGCGGCATCTTTCTTCATCGCGTCTTGTGCGTGAACGGAAACTGTGAAAGTGGATGCGACGAGGATGGTCGCGGCGAGGAACGGAGCAATTTTCATTTGGATTTCCTCCACGGGTGAGTTGAGCGGGGACATTGTAGTTGGAGAGAGCGTCGGAAATAAAGTAAACAGCTGAAGCATGCAGCCACTGTTCTCTAAAGCTTGCCAGCTGATGGAAGGATTTCGAGCGTCTCGACTGTGGCGTTGGGGGGAAGAAGAATCGCTTCGACGACCGCTTTCGCCACGGTTTCCGGAGACATCATTTTACTGCGCGGGGCGTCGGGCCAGAGCGTGTTCCAGATGTCGGTGTCGGTGGCGCCGGGGAGAAGTCCGATGACTCGGATTCCGCGCGCGCGAAGCTCCTCGCGCAGTGTGTTGGTGAATCCGAGAGCGGCGTGCTTGGAGGCATTGTAGGCGGCGGATCCCGCGAAGACACGCGTCGCGGCGATCGAAAGATTGTTCACGATCGTGCCGCCGCGCTTCATGATCGCTAGTGCGGCCTGGCTAACGAGAAACGTGCCGTCGAGGTTGGTCGCGAGGACATCTTTCCACACGCGGTACGGGAGCTTGTCGATGGTCAAGTTCGCGTGCGCGATGCCAGCGTTGTTGATGAGGATGTCGACCTTGCTGAACTCTCGGCGAGCGGCACGGAAGAGATCGTCGACGGAATGAGGATCGCGGACATCACAAGGATAGGCGAGGATCTGGATTTTCCTCTTCGCCAGTTCCTTGCTGATTTTCTTCAGGGCGGATTCGTTGCGGCTAGCCAAGATAAGATTGCAACCCTCGGATGCAAGGGCCTTCGCGAGGGCGCGGCCGATGCCGCCGGTCGCGCCGGTGATGAGGGCGACTTGACCTTCTAAGCGGCGAGATTTCGAGATGGGTTCTTCACGGAATAACTTTTCGGGTCTAAGCCGATTATCTCGATACTCGGTCTTCACTAGGCCACTTGCGTACTGCGTGCGTCGATATGTGCTGCAGATCTGATGTCTTTTGGGATCGCACCGAAGAGCGGGATGCCTTCTCCGATTAGGACTGGAACGCGAGTGATCGTGAGGCGCTGAATCAGTCCTGCCCGGAGAAATTGCTGGATCGTGACGCCCCCATCGATGTAGGCGTGCTGGAATCCCCGCGCAGTCAGATTGGAGACGATCTCGGCTGGAGGTCCGGACATTTGTTCGACTAGCCCTCCGCGGACAGCGGAGAAATCAAGCGGTCGTGTGCTCAGCACGACAACCTGTTTGTCTCCGTAGGGCCATTCCGGAAAGGCGAGAACGATCTCGTAAGTTCTGCGGCCGATCACGAGGACATCGACGGTGGCGATGAATTCGTTGTAGCCGTGAGGTTCGCCTCCGCCAGCAGGAAGGAAATCGAGGGCGTCGTTTGGGCGCGCGATGAAGCCGTCGACGCTGGTGCCGATGAAGACGGAGGTAAGCATGGCACGGGTCATCTTATCTGGAACGTAAGGGATTCAGAAACGGAAAATCCAGAGCGACGAGACTTGGTGATCGGAAATCAGAAATCCCCATCCTCTTTCGCTTAGAACGCGAAAAAACGATGGCGCGCACTCTCGAGAGCGCTTAAATACCGTTGGGGCGCTGGCGGATTAGAGAGAGGAATTCGGAGCGCGTCTCTTCGGAATCACGGAAGCAGCCGAGCATCGAAGATGTGACCGCGGCTGAGTGCTGCTTTTCGACACCACGCATCATCATGCAGAGGTGACGGGCTTCGATGACTACGCCGACGCCTTGCGGCTGGATGACTTTCTGGATGGTCTCGGCAATCTGCGTAGTAAGGCGCTCCTGGATCTGGAGCCGACGCGAGAAAAGTTCGATCAGGCGCGGAATTTTGCTGAGGCCGATCACTCTGCCTTTCGGGATATAGGCGACGTGCACTTTGCCGAAAAACGGCAGCATGTGATGCTCGCAGAGACTGAACATCTCAATGTCTTTGACGATGACCATTTCGTCGTAGCCGACCGTGAAGAGGGCACCTTTAAGCAGGGCTTCGGCGTCTTCCTGGTATCCCTTGGTCAGAAACTTCATGGCTTTTGCGACGCGCTCGGGGGTCGCGGTCAGACCTTCGCGTGTCGGATCTTCGCCGAGGCGGACGATCATTTCGCGTACAAGATCTTCGAAAGTTGCGCTGGTCAACGTCGGGGTTTCTTTCGCGTGTTCAAGTGGGGCTGGTTTCATAAGGATTTGGTGAGTGTGTAATTGGGAAATTTGGTAATCTGCCTGCGCTTCATGATGTGATCCGTCGCTGTGCGGTGCCGTCTCCGCCGCCTTGATATTCGAAGGAATTCATCATGGTTTCTTCCATCCTCACTCTTTCAAGATGCGCGTGAGGGAAGGTGCGCTGCAATATTTCGAAGATTTCGATGCAGAGATTTTCCGTCGTGGGCACGGTTTGGGCGAATTCTTGCAGCGTATTCAAATTCTCCAAGTTGTAGCGGGAGACCACTTCCCTTTCGACGATTTGATCGAGGTCGACTAGATTGCAGACCATTCCGGTGCTGGGATCGACCTGGCCGCTGACCGTGACTTCGAGGGCGTAGTTGTGACCATGTCCGTGCGGGTTGTTGCACTTGCCGTAGGTGGCGAGGTTCTCTTCGGGGGACATCTCCGCGCTGTGGAGGCGGTGAGATGCGGAGAAAAGGTAGCGACGGGTGAGATGGGCTTTCATAGTTTAGCTATCAGCTTCCGGCTCTCAGCTATCAGTAATCCCCTTATTCCTCTCCGTAGAAATCGACGAACAGATCGGGCGTCTCGTAGACGCGAACGCGGTGCAGGCTGGCGTTCTTGAGCTTTGGTTGGAGGCGCTGCCAGACAGCGATGGCCAGGTTTTCGGTGGTCGGAATCTGGGTGAAAAATTCGGGAACTTCTTTGTTGAGGAAGCGGTGGTCCATCGCGTCAAGGACTTCGCGGTGCATTACTTCCTTGAGTTGCTTCAGGTCGACAACGAAACCCGAGCGCGGGTCAACTTCGCCTTTGACCGTGACTTCGAGAGTGTAGTTATGGCCGTGTCCATTGGGGTTGTTGCACTTGCCAAAGAGGCGCGCATTTTCTTCCGGCGTGAAATCCGGATTGTGATAGTAGTGCGAGGCGGAAAATTCGGCTTTGCGGGTGAGATAAACCATAGTTGTTTGGAAAACTTACGATCCAACTTCTTGCCGCGGATTTACACGGATTTCGCGGATCAAACCGTATATATGACTCGTTTCCCCGTCATTACGATTCAGGGCTCAATTCCATGGGCGGCTCGACGGCATAGGGGCGAATCGACTGCCATTTGTTGGAGTTCGTTTTCTCCTGCTCGGGACAGAATTCTTTATTGGGCTCGAAGATCACGATTTTGTAGACGTAGCGTTTTCGATGCGAGGGATCATAGGCAAAGACAAAGGTGATTCCCTTCTTCTTGTCCACCCAAAAAACAAGTGGGCGATCGCCGAGGGCCGCGGTCGGCGGCGTCAGCAGAGCATAAGCTCGCATGTCCTTGTACGCACTCGCGACTTTGTCCGGTGCGTCGAAGGTAGTGATGTCCTCCGCCGTATGGAAGCGCGTAGTGGCCGACTCAATCTGGAAAATCTTGCCCTTCTTGAGGCGGATGTAAACGTCACCGCGGCCCATGGGATTGGCAGTATCGACCCAGTCGAGCGTAGTCCCGCAGGAATCTTCCCACTCCTGGTCTTCGTCTTTCTTGGGAAAGAGCTCGAGAGCACGGTCGCGGGTTTCACCAAGTTTGAGAGGGCCAACCCGAACTCCGGGCTCGATCATCGTGTTGAGAAACGTGGGACTATCGCTGGCGGCGCTGGCGAGGCGGGTCGTCGCATGCAGATGGGAATCGGCAACCCAGAAAGCAATGAGAAGAATCGGCAGAATAAGAATAGCGGCTCGGTTCATGCGGTTTTTCCGGCGGTAACAGAGGTTCGTTCTACGAGGTTCGACACAGGCGGTTCTTCCCCTTTATAGGTGCGTCCCTTCCAAGATACATTGCCTTTCGCGTGGGCGCGCTTCGATCGGAGCAGAAGATAGGCGAACATGGGCATGCCGAAGAGGACGCCAAGAATATTTCTATCCCATGCGAAATTGGAGCGCTGCAGCCGCAAGTAGAGAAGTACAAAAACTGCCGCGGCCGCTCCGTTCCACCAGCGATTCCCGATATTTGCAGCCCAGACGACAACCCACAAGCTCGCCCATAACGACAGGGTTTCGAGGGCAAGCCAGCCTGGTCTCGGAAAGAGCAGAGCCAGATTCTTCGTCCAGCCTTCGCGGAGCTGGTGGAAATTGCGATACATGCGGGTGCGGACGGCGTCGGCCGCATAGCGGAAGCGAATTTTGCGGCCCGAAGCTTTGATGGCCCGAGCGAGGGCAACGTCTTCGAGGATGGCGGAGGCTACGGCGGCATGGCCGCCTACGGCTTCGTAGGCTTCGCGCTTCACGAGAATGTATTGGCCATTGGCGGCGGCCTCCGGGGACTTGGGATCGCTGACCTTCGACGGAGGATATTGGCGAGCAAGTTCGGCAAAGACGACGGGCAGGACGGCCTTTTCCCAGAAGGTGACGGCAATCTGCTCCGGCGAATAAGAGAGCAAATCGGCGCCGTTCTCCCGAGCTTCGCGAAAGGCTCGTGGCAGCGATCCGGGCAAATGGATAGTGTCGGCGTCGGTGAACAGGAACCAGTTGGTGCGGGCGGCGCGGGCTCCGGTGGCAACGGCATTGTTCTTGCCGGTCCAGCCCGTGGGCAAAGGATCGGCATCGATCACCTGCACGCCGGGGAACGATTGCGCGATTTCTTTGGTGCGATCGGTCGAGTGGTCATTGACGACGATGATCTCGAAGGGAACAGTTGTTCCTGCTTCATCAGAGATTCGAGGCAGGTCCCGAAGTTGGCTTCTTCGTTGCGCGCGGGGATGATCACCGAAACTTGCGGCGCCATGACGCGTGCTTCCGAGATAGCCATAGGACGAATCGTTCTCCGAACTTTAACGCCCAAATGAATGGCAGGGGCTGAAGCCCATTCCCATTCTTTGCATTTTCGCGGCCC
The DNA here is from genome assembly GCA_963787685.1 of uncultured Acidobacteriota bacterium. Classification (GTDB taxonomy): domain Bacteria; phylum Acidobacteriota; class Terriglobia; order Terriglobales; family Acidobacteriaceae; genus Sulfotelmatobacter. The sequence continues at coordinate 342,258 of CAWBED010000003.1, read as the reverse complement.
TATAAGGGCCGCTCTTCCACTCTCAGACGGATAAGTGCGTGACGCCTCTTGAACCAGGTTCAACCACGCGACACGTCCAAGCCCACAAGAATGGAGTCTATTATTATATCTGCGTGCGACGCTTCGCCTATTCCGCCTGCATTCTGCTCAGCTTGGGCGCATTGATCGCGCTTTCAGCGTGTTATAGCGGGTCGCGGCCACCGCGAATTGGCGCTAAGGCTCCGGAGTTTTCGGTTCAGGATCCCGATCGCACAGTCGCCCTCAGCCAGTTGCATGGACAGGTGGTGGTGCTGAATTTCTGGGCGACATGGTGTCCGCCGTGCGTCGAAGAAATGCCGTCGCTGGTGGAAATGCAGCGGCGAATGAAAGCTAAAGGCATCACCGTGCTGGCTGTGAGCGTGGACGTGGATCAGCATGCGTACGAACAATTCCTGAAGGACCACGGAGTAAACCTACTGACCGTGCGCGATCCGGCGCAGAAGACGACCAATCTTTACGGCACATTCAAATTTCCAGAGACGTACGTCATCGATCGCAACGGCGTGATGCGGCGGAAATTCCTTGGAGCAGTCGACTGGACCGAACCCGAGATCACAGGTTTCCTGGGCAAGCTCTAACCGAACTTCGAGTTCCGAGATGCTTTCCATTCGCGATTTCCTTCGTCTGAATCGAAGGCGCCTTGAACTTCAGCTATTATCCATTTCAACTTTCAGCTCACCAGAAGGGATCTCCGATGCGATTACCGATTCGCCTCTTTGCCTTTGCCTCGCTACTTCCTATCTGTTGGTTGAGCATCCCGTATTTTGCGGCAACGGCCGCGGGGCAGGAAAAAAGTGGAAGGCTCGAACGTGTGGAAACATTGACCGCGGTGGTGCAGGGACCGGCGGGCACCGCGCCGACTCAGTTGAGCTTGTCAGAACTGATGAAGCTCTACAACATCCCTGGGTTGAGCGTCGCGATCATCGAGAATTACAAGGTTGTCGACGCGAAGGGATACGGTGTAATTGAAGCCGGATCGAGCACGCCGGTAACGACGCACACGCTGTATCAGGCGGGATCAATCAGCAAGCCGGTCGCGGCGACGGGTGCGTTGTCGCTGGTCGAGAAAGACAAACTGTCGCTCGATGAAGACGTGAATGTGAAGTTGAAGACGTGGAAAGTTCCGGAAAACGACTTTACGAAGACGGAGAAGGTGACGCTGCGGCGAATCATGTCGCATACGGCTGGTCTCACCGTGCATGGATTTCCCGGCTATGACGTAGATGATCCGCGGCCCACGCTGGTGGAGGTGCTCGATGGAGAGAAACCGGCGAATACCGCTGCAGTACGCGTTGATACGGTACCCGGCACGCAGTGGCGATACTCAGGCGGCGGAGTGACGATCGAGCAATTGCTGATGATGGACGTAACCGGGAAGCAGTTCCCTACCCTGATGCGCGAGCTCGTCCTCGATAAGATCGGCATGAGCGACAGCAGCTATGAACAGCCGCTGCCTGCCGCGCGGGCAGCGATGACGGCGGGCGGAACGGCTCCCGACGGAACGGAAATACATGGGAGATGGCATATCTACCCCGAGATGGCGGCCGCGGGATTGTGGACGACTCCGACGGATCTGGCGAAGTTCGCCATCGAGATTGCGCTGTCGAAGCAGGGCAAATCGAATCGCATTTTGTCGCAGAAAATGACCAGAGAGATGTTGACGCCAGTGATGAATGACGTTGGGTTGGGATTTTTCCTGGACAAGGACAATCCGGGGCAATTTGGTCACGGCGGCGATGACGACGGATTCGAGGCCTTGCTCACGATGAATGCGGACACCGGTAACGGAATCGCAGTCATGGCGAATTCGAATAATGGCATCGCACTGGCGAATCACATTATTGAAGGAGTAGTGAAGGAGTATGGGTGGAGTTACAAACCACAGCCTGAGGCCTCCGTGGGATGAGCTCTTCCTGCTAGCCAAGCTGAAAGGCGCAGATGCCGCACTCCAGCGAGATGATGAGTTGAAGTCGAAAGGCTGGCGTAGACAATGAGCAGACACTAAATATTCTTGGCTACATGTTGTTGTATGGCGGAAGAGAAGCGGACGGACTGCGAGTGTTCCAGAAGAATGTAGAGGAATATCCGAAATCTTCGAACGTCTATGACAGCCTGGGCGAAGCGTATATGAAGATGGGGCAAAAGGATCAAGCAATCCAGAATTACGAGAAGTCGCTCGAGTTGAATCCGAAAAACGACAATGCGGTGAAGCAGTTGCAAAAGCTGAAAGAGGGTGGAATGGGCGCGAAAGTGATCGAGCGCGATGGATTCACGGTGATCGGGATTGCGGCGCGGACGAACAATGTAAAAGAGATGACTGCGGACGGGGTTATCGGAAAACAGTGGGGTCGGCTCATGCAGGAGGGACTGCTAGCCAAGATTCCGAACAAGGCGGATCAGTCGATCGTCGCGGTGTATACCGACTATGCGAGCGATCACAACGGGGATTACACATTTCTGCTGGGCGCGCGGGTGAAGTCGGATTCCGATGTGCCGGCGGGGATGGTGGCCAAGAAGATTCCGTCAGGTAAATTTGCGGTGTTTACTACGGAAAAAGGTCCCGCGCAGAAAGTTGTGCCCAAGACTTGGATGACGATCAATTCCCTTCCGAAGACGGATGTTGGTGGAGATCGTGTGTATCAAGGGGATTATGAGATTTACGACGAGCGCGCGGCAGACCCGACAAACATGGTGGCTGATGTATATGTAGGCATACGGTAGGCGGATGAAACAGCAGATTCCTTGCTGCGCTCGGAATGACAAACGAACAGCAAGATTTTCTCGCTGGTCGGAATGACAAAGGCAGCCGTTATAGTTTCGCGTGGCGGAGGCGAAGGGCGTTGGTAATGACTGAAACCGAACTGAAGCTCATGGCGGCAGCGGCGAAGATGGGGCTTAGCAAGATTCCGAAGAATGGGTAGAGAACGCCGGCGGCGATGGGAACTCCGATCGCGTTATAGATGAAGGCGAAGAAAAGATTCTGCCGAATATTGCGCATGCGTCGCCTGGCTGAGCTTGCGGGCGCGGAGGATTCCGGTGAGGTCTCCTTTGACGAGAGTGATGCCGCCGCTTTCCATGGCGACGTCGGTTCCGGTGCCCATCGCGATGCCGACGTTGGCTTGCGCGAGCGCGGGGGCATCATTGATGCCGTCGCCAGCCATGGCAACGACTCTTCCCTGCTGCTGAAGTTTGCGAATGACTTCAAGTTTGCCCTCGGGGAGGACTTCGGCTTCGAATTCGGTGATGCCGAGTTTCTTTGCGATCTCAGAGGCGACGATTTTGTTGTCTCCAGTGAGCATGACGACGTGGAGGCCTTGAGCTGTGAGTTGACGCAGAGTGTCTGGAGCCGATTGTTTTGGGAAGATCGGCAACGTTGATGTTGCCGAGATACTTGCCATCAACGGCGATGCAGAGGATGGTGCCATCGATCGGCCTGAGTGACGAAAAGGCGGCCGGGCTTTGCATCGCTCCAACTGCGCCCATAAGAGCAGGGCTACCGACTGCAACCTTGTGACCGTCGACTACACCGACAATTCCCTTCCCTGTGATGGATTGGAATTCTTGAACCATTGAAAGTTTTAGATTCCGCTCTTTTGCAGCCTGCAGAACTGCTGTGGCAAGCGGGTGCTCACTGGCCTGTTCGAGGCTCGCTGCGACGCGAAGCAGTTCGTTCCCTACCGCTGGTGGCTGCGCAACGACGCTGACAACGTCGCGGCTTGCCTTCCGTCAGCGTGCCGGTTTTGTCGACGACCAGCGTGTCGACCTTTTCCATGGTCTCGAGGGCTTCGGCGTTCTTGATCAGGACGCCGGCTTGGGCGCCGCGGCCGGTGCCGACCATGATGGCCATGGGAGTCGCGAGCCCGAGGGCGCAGGGGCAAGCGATGATCAGAACGGCGACCGCATTTACCAGAGCATTTGCCAGACGCGGCTGGGGGCCGAAGAAGAACCAAACGACGAATGTGATGGCCGCCACCGCTACAACTGCGGGAACGAACCAGGCAGCAACGCGATCGGCTATGCGCTGAATTGGGGCACGGCTGCGTTGAGCTTGTCCGACGAGTTGGACGATGCGGGCGAGCAAGGTTTCCGAGCCGACGCGCTCGGCTTCCATGATGAATGATCCGGTTGAGTTGATCGTGGCGCCGATCACTTTGCTGCCGGGAACTTTCTCGACAGGAATCGATTCGCCGGTAATCATCGACTCATCGATGGAGCTGCGGCCTTCGAGGAGGACGCCGTCGACAGGAATTCTTTCTCCGGGGCGAACGCGGAGTTTGTCTCCCGGCTTCACCTGTTCGAGTGGAATGTCCTTCTCTTCTCCGTTGGCGCTGATTAAACGCGCGGTCTTCGGGCTGAGATCCAGCAGGGCACGAATGGCGGCGCTGGTGCGGCTGCGCGCGCGGAGTTCCATCACCTGTCCGAGGAGGACGAGAGTAGTGATCGCGGCCGCGGCCTCGAAGTAGACATCGGGATATCCGCCCATTTTCCGGAGCGATTCGGGAAAAATCCGGGGTGCGATGGTTGCGACCACGCTGTAGACGTAGGCGACGCCGGTGCCCAGCCCAATCAGCGTGAACATGTTCGGGCTGCGGTTCACAAGAGACGTCCAGAAGCGCTGGAAGAACGGCAGGCCGCACCAGAGAACGACGGGGGTGGCAAGTGCAAACTCGAGCCACGGAAGGCGCGCTCCTTCGAGACTGCTCATGATCTTATGCGGCCAGAGCATGCTGCCCATAGCAATCGCGAGCAGCGGAGCGGTCAACACGACTCCCGCCCAGAAGCGGCGCGTCATGTCACGGAGTTCGGGATTTTCTTCTTGCGCAGCGGTGACGGTGCGAGGCTCAAGCGCCATCCCGCAAATCGGGCACGAACCGGGCTCGGCGCGCACGATTTCCGGATGCATCGGGCAGGTATATTCCGTGCGTGTCGAGGCGACTGGGGTTTCTGGTTCAAGCGCCATGCCGCACGATGGGCACGGGACGGGCTTTGTCTCGCGCACTTCGGGGCACATCGGGCAGACATAAGAAGTTGCTGGCGCGATTTTCGGTGGCGGGGAAAGAGCGTGGGCGATCCCCGCCGCCGAAGCCGGTTTCGGCGTGGTCGGCATGCCGAGCATTACCAGGCCGGAGGATTGTGGGGCGGGCTTGCCGAGATATCCCTGCGGGTTGGTCTTAAATTTTTCGACGCAGCCGGCGCAACAAAAGTAGAACTTCTTCCCTGCGTGCTCGTGAACATGCTTAGTGGTCGCGGGATTGACGTTCATCCCGCAGACGGGATCGCGAGCTAAATCAGTTGTCGTGGCATCCGTCGAAGATCGCCGCTTCTCTTGCAATTAAGTTCCGTTCCGCTTGCGACCTCAGTCTCCGTGATATCCGCAGGCCGGGGCATACGCCGCGCGCTGAGGATGCCGACGCTTCTCGGCTCAAGCGTTCAAACCTTGTGCTGTTGGATCGCGAATGCTCTATATTGGATTCACCCGACGTATCCCGGGATTTCCAACTGATCATACAGAAGGGCTTGAACGAATGACCTATCTGGACGTGGCTTTCAACTACGAGACCCAGCCCGGCGAGAATGAATTGCGGGCGATCGACAGCATGCGCGAGGTGTACGGCATCCGGCGAGTAGTATTCAACGAGAAGGAACGGACGGTTCGGGTGGAGTTCGATGCCTCGCGAATGAAGCAGGACGCGGTAGCGAAGTTATTGCGGCAGGCCGGAATCAGTGTGCGGGAGCCAGTGGCGTTGGCCTGATTCTTTCGCGGCCTCTGGCCTATTCAGTCCCAGCAGAGCATTTACCGCGTTGCGCCCGGCAACAGCCACGGAGCAGGCACTGGGCTGTATTCTTTCGCCGCTTCTGCTGGGCGTCTTCTACAGCCTTCCTCGAACTGAAAATCGATTCCCTGCCCGCAGTTACCGACAATCCAGATTCGGAAGCCCGAAACTAATTCCTAAATCCGCGACTCGGCTGTCAGTTCTCGTGGGGTCAAATGTGGCAGGAATAGCGGGGTTTCCGCCGGTTCGACCTGGGAGATACGAGGGTGGGGAGGGCTGACGCAACTTGGGGGAGTCTAAGCAAGGGGTGCTCACAGAAAACCTCTGGCCGAAGTTATTCTCTGAAGCACCCCGTTGCGCGCCACTTCGTCTGTTCTCTACTAAAGCATGCAGCGTGCCGTCTTTAAGTGATTGAAAATAAATGAGGGGAAAGTGCCGCCCCTTGTAGGATTTGCCAAGGACGGAGAAAGAATTACTTCTGGGCACTCGACGCAACAGACGGGCCAAGGGGCTGTTGAAATCGTTTTTGGACCTGCTTTCGAATATTCGGTAGTTCTACCCGGATCGTGCGATTGGAACTTCCAGATACTGAGAGTGGAGCAGTACATAGTCGTTTCTGTCCGAATTCTATTCCCGCCTCGCCTGAGGCGCTCGGACTCCTGGGATGCCGGCTTTTTCCCCACGCAATAATTTTCACGATTGACGGGAAAATTTTGGGGAATGTGCGACGGAAAATACGGCCCGCTAGTTCTACGGCGATCGGGGTGGCAATCAGCCAAACCGCTTCGTCGGAGGTGAAATTTGGCGCCGACGGCCTCGCGCTGTGGCGCCGCGAAGACGAATGCGCTCGCTGTTGGAAGGAAGAAGGAAGCTGGGCGGGGCCGCGGAGGAGATTCGGTTTCGGCAAAGCGATTTCTTCGCTATAATCGAAATTCAGCTTTTCGTTTCATCCTGCCAAATAAGTCCGCGCCCTTAGCTCAGTTGGATAGAGCGTCTGGCTACGAACCAGAAGGTCGGGAGTTCGAATCTCTCAGGGCGCACCATCTTTCTTCTCTCTTTTTACTCACCGCTATAACGATCTAGTGCAGATTTTTGCACTAGCGTGCCCACTCAAGCGCCGGGAACAGCAGATCTTCTTCAAGTTCATTTACGCATTATTTTTTCTAAGAATCGTTACGACGCGACGCCACTCCGAAGGCCAATCGGCAAAAACGGGTTGCTGACGGTTCTTCCCTCTTAATCATTCCCCCCGCATCTCTGAATCTTTTTTACAGTTCTTGAAATCTATTCACGAACAATCGCTTCTTCGTCTGATTGTTACCCAGACAGCACCTGGTTGTTTCTTGTTACGAACTTGGAGAATGTATGGCGAAACGGATGATTTTGATGTTGGTCGTATTGGTCGCGATCTTGGGCGGCCTCGGATTTGCAAAATTCCGGCAGGTGGAAGCTGCCATCGCCATGGGGGCAAGTTTCCAGCCTCCGCCGACCGCCGTCACAACGGTCGTGGTCAAGAAGGAAACCTGGCCCTCGACGCTGTCGGTGATCGGCACCGCGGCCGCGATCCAGGGCGTTACCGTGAGCGCCGACCTGCCCGGCACGATCGACAAGATTCACTTTGAGTCAGGCCAGTGGGTGAAAGAGGGAGACATTCTGGTCGAGCTCGATACCCGGCAGGAACGCGCTCAGCTTGCCAGCCTTGAAGCGCAGCGCGATCTGGCCAAGGTGAACTACGACCGCGCCCAGGAACTGGTCAAGGCCGGCGTCATTTCCCGTTCGGAGTATGACAGCGCGACCGCTCAGCAGAAGGCGACCGAGGCACAGGTTGGCGACACTCGCGCTGCGATCGCCCGCAAGACAATTCACGCTCCTTTCTCTGGAGTGCTTGGGATTCGCCAAGTCAGCCTTGGTCAATATCTGGCCGCGGGACAGGCGATCGTGTCGCTGCAATCGCTGAGTCCGATCTACGTGAACTTCGGTGTGCCGCAGCAGGAAACGTCGAAGGTGATTCCCGGCCATGTGATTCGTCTCACTAACAACGATCTGCCGGGGATGACCTTCACCGGGCGGATTACCGCGCTGGACTCGGTGATCAGCGAGCAGACACGAAATATTCAAGTGCAGTCGATTGTCACGAATAAAGAAAACAAACTGCGTCCGGGAATGTTTGTGCAGGTCGAGCTGCCTGTGGGCCAGGCGCGCGAAGTGGTGCCGCTTCCGGCCTCGGCAATCAACTATGCGCCTTACGGCGACTCTGTGTTTGTGGTGACCGACATGAAGGACGCGAAGGGCAATTCGTATCGCGGCGTGCGCCAGCAAGTAGTGAAGATCGAAGGCTCGCGTGGCGATCAGGTCGCGATCACTTCCGGACTCAATCCTGGCGACGAAGTTGTGAGTTCCGGAGTGTTCCGGCTCCGCAACGGCGCGCCCATTCAGATCAACAATTCGGTTAAGCCTGAAAACAGCGCCAGCCCCAAACCAGAAGACAGCTAGACCCGGCGGGATCTCGAAGGAGCGAGCATGAAGTTCACAGACTTATTCGTCAAGCGACCGGTTCTGGCGATTGTCGTCAACCTGGTGATTCTGATCGCGGGCCTGCAGGCGATTCGTTCGCTGAGCGTGCGGCAGTATCCACGCAGCGACATCGCCGTGATCCAGGTGACCACGGTCTACGTAGGCGCGAACGCGGACCTGGTTCGCGGATTCATCACGACCCCGATCGAGCGCGTGATTGCCAGCGCCGACGGAATCGACTACATGGAGTCGACGAGTGCACAGGGACTCAGCACGATCCTGGTGCACCTGAAGATCAACTACGACACGACTGCGGCACTGACGCAGATTCAAGCGAAGGTGCAGCAGGTCCGAAATGATCTGCCTCCGGAAGCCCAGATTCCGGTCATCGATCTGCAGACGGCCGACAACCAGTTTGCCGCGGTGTACCTCGGATTCTCCTCCGCCGATCTGGATCAGAACCAGATCACCGATTACCTGACCCGCGTGGTGCAGCCGAAACTGAGCGCCATCAGCGGCGTGCAGCGCGCGGACATTCTCGGTGACCGAACGTTTGCCATGCGAATCTGGCTGAAGCCGGATCAGATGGCCGCGCGCGGCGTTTCTCCGTCGGACGTTCGCGACTCCCTGTCGAAGAACAATTATCTGTCCGCGCTGGGAAGCACCAAGGGTTCCATGGTGTCGGTCAATCTGATTGCGAACACCGATCTGCGAACCCCCGATGAGTTCAAGCAGATGGTGGTGAAGCAACAAAATGGGGTGGTCGTAAGACTGGGCGAGATTGCCGACATCGCGCTCGGCGCCGAGAACTATGACCAGGATGTTCGCTTCAACGGCGAAACGGCGACCTTCATGGGCATATGGGTGTTGCCCACCGCGAACTCTCTGGAAGTGATTAAAAGCGTTCGTCAGGCGCTGCCGGCGATCGCAGCGCAATTGCCCACTGGGATGAAACTGGGCATTCCGTACGATTCGACCGAGTACATTCAGGACGCGATTAACGAAGTGCTCCACACGTTGGTGGAAACTCTCATCATCGTGGTCGTGGTGATATTCCTGTTCCTCGGATCATTCCGGTCCGTGCTGATTCCAGTGGTCGCGATCCCGATCTCGCTGATCGGCGCTGTGTTCCTCATGCTGCTGGCGGGTTTCACGATCAACCTTCTGACGCTTTTGGCGATTGTGCTCTCCGTCGGACTCGTGGTTGACGATGCCATCGTCATGGTGGAGAACGTCGAACGCCACTTGCACATGGGCAAGTCGTCATTCCAGGCGGCAAAAGATGCTGCTCGTGAACTCGTCGGCCCGATCATCGCCATGACGATCACGCTGGCCGCTGTATACGCACCAATCGGAATTCAGGGCGGCCTGACGGGAGCGCTCTTCCGCGAATTTGCATTCACGCTGGCGGGCGCGGTCGTGGTGTCAGGTGCGGTAGCGCTGACCCTGTCGCCGATGATGGGATCAAAGTTGCTGCGGGCGGGCGATACGGAAAAAGGGTTCCCCGGCATCGTCAACCGACGCTTCGAGAGCGTGCGCAACTTGTACACGCGCCTGCTTGGCGGAACGTTGCAATATCGCCCTGTAGTGCTGACGTTGTGGGCGATTGTGGCCGTGCTGATGATTCCGTTTTACATGTTTTCGCAGCGCGAGCTCGCACCGGCCGAGGATCAGGGAGTTGTATTTGGCGTGATTCAGTCGTCCGCCAACTCGACGATCGAGCAGACGAACTTGTTCACCGATCAGGTCTACAACGTCTATCACTCGTTCCCGGAAAGTGCGAGCGTCTTTCAAATCACGAATCCAAGCGGCGGCTTTGGCGGCATGGTGACCAAGCCGTGGAGCCAGCGAAAGAAAACTACGCAACAGCTGCTGGTCGAATCCACCGGCCCGCTGTCGAAGATTGCCGGAATTCGGGTTATTCCATTGACGCCTCCACCGCTTCCCGGAGGTGGCAACTTTCCGGTCGACTTTGTGATCGCGTCGGCGGCCGAACCGCAGCAAGTCAGTCAACTCGCCGAGGACATCGTAAAGAAAGCGATGGCGAGCGGCTTATTTATCTTCGCCGATACGGACGTGAAGTTTGACCAGCCCCAGACCGAAGTCGTCTTTGATCGGGACAAGCTTCGATCTCAGGGAGTGGACTTGAGCCAGGCCGGCATCGATCTTTCGACGATGCTCGGAGGAAACTACGTCAACCGCTTCAGCATTCAGGGACGCAGCTACAAAGTAATTCCGCAGGTGAAGCGCGTGGAGCGTTTGACCCCGGATCAGCTGTCGCAGGTCTATGTGAAGGGTTCGGCGGACAAACTGGTACCGCTCTCGACGTTCGCGACGCTCCGCACGACGACCGAGCCGCGATCACTGAACAAATTCCAGCAGCTGAATGCAGTGCGGATTCAGGGTGTTATTCCGCCGAACGTGCCTCTCGACAAGGCTCTGACGTACCTGGAAGATCAGGCGAAACAGACTTTGCCGCAGGGATTCACGGTGGATTACGCCGGTGAGTCTCGTCAGCTCCGCGTCGAAGGCAGTAAGTTCTTAGGAACGTTCCTGCTGTCGGCGATCCTGATCTACCTCGTGCTGGCGGCGCAATTCGAGAGCTTCCGCGATCCGTTCATCATTCTTGCTGGTTCGGTACCACTGGCTATCTCGGGCGCCTTGGTGTTCTCGTTCATGGGATTCACGACGCTGAACATCTATAGCGAAGTGGGTCTGATTACACTGGTCGGACTGATTGCAAAGAACGGAATTCTGATCGTGGAATTCGCGAACCACTTGCAGGAGACTGGACTCACCAAGCTCAAGGCCATCACCGAGGCGGCGAGCACGCGGCTTCGGCCAATTCTGATGACCACTGCCGCAACCGTCTTTGGCCACTTCCCTCTCGTTCTGGCGAAGGGACCTGGAGCCGGAGCGCGAAATAGCATCGGCATCATGTTGGTCAGCGGCATGATCATTGGTACGGCGTTCACTTTATTTGTGGTGCCGTCCATTTACATGCTGGTTGCGAAGACCCACGTCGCCGTCACCGAAGACGAAAAGGAACAGATCAGAATTGGAGAGCCGGCAACGGTGGCTTAATCCGGTCTTTTATCTTTGTCTCTCTGATGAACTGAGCGCAGCTTTTTCTTGATGACAATGCCCCGCTCCTTTCGCATTCTGTGCGAAAGAGGCGGGGTTTTTCATTGCAGCTCTCGATGGCGAGTGATGGCAAGCCTTCAGGGGTATCCAAAGAAGTACAACCGTGATCCAAAAACGGATTTTCTGCTAATCTCGCACCAGCCCTGTTGTTTCTGTCAACGCGGCCGGAGTCTCTTCCGGATATCGAGCAAGCGCGCCATGTCGAAAGCGAATCAGCAAGAGCATGTCTCCCTTTTGTCGTCCGCTAAGAACGGATTGGTCTACCTGACCGCCAATGATTGGGCATTAATTGCGGATAAAGCGACGACCCGCCAGTTCAAGAAGGGTGAGCGACTGGTGGAGCGCGACAAACTGCCCCAAGGCGTGTATCTACTGCTCAAGGGTAGTGCCTCGGTCGAGATAGCCGGGCAAGGAAAGCCGCGCAGCATTGGTCCGGGAGAGATTTGCGGCGAGATATCGTTCCTGGACGACTTGCCGACGACCGCCGACGTGACTGCAAGCGGAATGGTGGAAGCCTATTTCCTCGACCGCGCGACTCTACAGTCGATGTTTGAGTTGTTTCCGCACCTCGGTTCACGTTTTTATCGTTCGCTGGCAACGATCCTCTCTCGACGGATGAGGGGGATGATCGGTGCGCAAGGGACAGCGAAAGAAGTTGCGGTAGCACCCTCGTCGACGAAAATCGCCCCTGCTAAGTAGCTGGCGCCAGGCTTCCCCGCCCTCGACACGCAACTGTGCTAGCCTACAAGTCCAGTTGATCTACCTCACGCGCAAAGGCTGCGCGTGGCCACCAAGTCCTCGATGATCGATCCCGTCAATTTGCGATTGGCCCTCATTTCGGCCGCCGGGCTTGGCTTCCGGCACGGATTCGATTACGACCATATCGCGGCGATCACCGACATCAGCAGCGTGCAATCCAAGGCGAGGGACGCCATGCGCTATGGATTGCTCTATGTCGCCGGACATGCGACGACGGTGGCTGTGCTGGGCGCGGCGGCCATCGTTTTTCGGGTCGCATTACCTCCTGCGAGTGACCGCTGGGCGGAGCGGCTGGTAGGGATCACGCTCGTGGTGCTGGGCCTATATGTGTTGGGAACGTTCTTTCGTCCGGGGACGCATTCCCATGCCCCGCGCACACGGATTACGTTGCTGATCAATGGACTGCTTTGGTTGTACTGGCGGCTGAGCCGGATTTTCGGTGGCACGCGCGTTGAGGCTCCGCAGGTTTTCAAGAACGGCTACGGAACCAGTTCCACCTTTCTGGTGGGAGTGATCCACGGGCTTGGTGCCGAGACGCCGACCCAGATCCTGCTCTTCTTAATGGTCGCCAACCTGGGCGGCACCGTAGATGGGCTGCTAGGGCTGCTGATGTTTATTATCGGGTTGGTCATCATGAATACTCTGATGTGCGCCTCGGCAGCGGGGATATTCTCGGCGGTGCTGGCGCGGCCGAATGCGTTGCGGGCCGTTACGCTGATGACTTCTGCTTACAGCATCGTAGTGGGAACCATCTTCCTGCTGGGATCGGCCGGGCGGCTGCCTTCGCTTACGGGGTGATATGAACCCCCATCCTTTCAACCACTAAGCGCCCGAACGTTCACAAAAAGGATCGCTCGCTTCTAACTCTTCTTTTCATCAAGCTTCCCTCTTGGCTCTGCAACAAGCGCGTTCCGCGCCGTGTTGGGCTTGGACATAGCCTTTCGATTCCATTACCGCAGTAATCTGACCCGGGGGATTACCGTTGACCCATCCGGCACCCCCTCCTTAAATTGCCAACAGGGGGTTGTATGAAAGATATCCATGAGGTCCTGCGGCAAAAGCAGGCGAAATACGCCCAACTTGGCAAACAGATTGAGATGCTACAGCAGGCTGCTGAAAAGCTGCGCGAAGTAGCTCCCCTGCTGGCTGAGAGCGACGAAGAAGATAACGTCGTATTGGCGGAAGTTGACGACATCACGGCGGGCGCGGACTCGATGGCGGCGAAGGCCGGTGCAGGGTCCGGAAGCAGCGCTTCTTCGAAAGCAGCTCGTCCTACAGCGCCTCGCTGGCCGTAAGAATCCGGTCGGCAGGCCATCTACATTGATCATCGATCTATGAACGTTCAAGCACTGCTGGTATCGAGCGACGACTCCGCGGCGGATGTGTTGGGCAAAGTTCTGCCCAGCTTCGGCATCGCCCTGGACCGTTCGAGCGATCTGGAGACGACACTGGCTCGAATCCAGCAGCAGAAGTTTGACGCGTTGATCGTTGACTTTGACGATCCAAAGGCTGCGGAAGAAGTTCTGCAGCAGGCACAGAAACTGGGCGCGAGCCCCCTCAACATCGCGCTGGTGGCGGACTCGGGCCAGGTGCGCAGCATCCTCAACGGTGGTGCGCATTTTGTGCTGTACAAGCCCGTCACCGAAGATGCAGCCAAGGCCGGATTGAAGGCTGCGGCAGCTTTGTTGAGCCGGGAGCGCCGCCGGGCGTTCCGGGTTCCGGTGCAGGCTCCGGTTGAGATTACGCTGCCCGACACGCGCAAACTCGACGGCATTCTGTTGGACCTCTCTGAAACCGGCATGGACGTACTGACCGCCGAACCGCAGCTTGCAGGATCTCTACTCGCCTGCCGCTTTCAATTGCCCGATGGGACATTGGAAGTGGAAGCACACGGGCAGGTTGCGTGGGCGAATCCAAACGGGCAGACTGGCGTCCACTTTCTCGATCTGCCGGAAAATATCCTGAACGAACTCAAGAGCTGGCTCAAGGCTGCGGCAGCTACTGCAGGCACGGTTGCGGACGAAACGGTTCCACACTGCAAGTTGACCGATTTAAGCTTGGGCGGTTGTTATGTGCAGACCGACGCTCCCTTTCCCGAGCGGGCCTTGGTTGATTTGTGCCTGAAAACGAATGAAATGGAAGTTCACACTGAAGGCATGGTCAAGGTCGCTCATCCGGGACACGGCATGGGCGTGGAGTTCCCTTCCCGCACGGCTGAGCAGCGGGCGCAAGTGGGAAATCTGATCGGGTTCCTGCAGAATAGTCCCGAAGCGACTCCTGAGCTAAGCATCTCTCCGAAGGCTTTGCTGGCCGACCTTTCCCAGTTCCGACCGGATGACAAGAATCCTCAAGAATCTTCGGAAGAACTGGAAGATCCGCTACTTGAGCTTCTACGCCGTGGCAGTTCCTTGCAGCAAGAAGACTTTCTTGCCGAATTGCAAGAGCAACGGAATCCGCAGGACATGGCTTCCGCATAGTTCTCGCCGTTCGACTATCCCGCCGCTCATCGTTTGTCCTGGATCCCGCGTAAACCTGCAGCTCCAACATTGAACACTCCCCAGAACAAAAGCCTCCCGGGCAGGTTGTTTGCGGAGATTGCAGGCGGAGTTGGTGGGCAATGCGGCGAGAAGAACGGTGGAATCGAGAGGCTTCGGGGCGGATGATCCTATCGGGGAATCGAGAAGCCCGAACCCCGTCTCTGGCGCGGGATTCTCAATTCCTCGTGGTCTGTTCCACCCCAATGTCAGGACGGTACCAAATCCCTATGGAGCCATGGTTTCATTCGTATGAATTCTGGGTTAAATAAATTTCCCTTGCATTAGACTGTGAAAGCTTCATTCGCAGGGCTGACTTCTTTACGAGAGGGAAACTCTGGGCAAGCCGCCGTCAGAAAATTCTGCGCAGAACTCACTGCTTTGGGCGCCGTTCTTGGCAATCGCCGCGGCCGCGTTCGCCGTTGAAATCCCCTTCTTCTTTCTAGGCACACCGTCCGGACACGATGTCGAGTTTCACTTGTACTCATGGCTGGAAGTTGTGGCGCAATGGAAGCATGGGACTCTTTATCCCAGATGGGCAGCTTTGGCACACTTCGGATATGGGGAGCCGCGGTTCGTTTTTTATCCGCCAGCCTCCTGGCTGTTAGGAGCAACGCTCAGCAAAATATTCCCGTGGACCATAGCTTCATGCGTCTACATCTGGGTCGTGCTGGTGGCGGCCGGTTCGTCGATGTTCGCGCTGGCTCGACGATGGCTTGATCGGCGCGATGCCATGTTTGCCGCCGTGCTGTACGCGGTGAATCCCTACCATCTCGTTATTGTTTACTGGCGCAGTGCCTTCGCGGAGTTGCTGGCAGCCTGCCTGGTGCCTTTGTTGTTGCTGTTTGTTTTGCGGGGGGCCGATGGGAAGCGAGTTGTGATTCCCTTGGGGCTCGTACTCGCCGGAGCATGGCTGACGAATGCCCCCGCAGCGGTGATGATTCATTACTCGCTGGCGCTGCTGGTAGCGTTCTTCGCGTGGAAACATCGATCGCCGCGACTCCTGCTGGTGGCCGCCGGTGCGATTGCGATCGGAGCGTGCGTGGCGGCTTTCTATCTGCTGCCAGCGGTCTACGAACAGCGTTGGGTCAATATCGGAGAGGCCGTATCGCAGGGATCGCGTCCGCAGGACAATTTTCTCTTCGTGCATACGACGGATGCCGATCATGATGCCTTCAATCGCATGATTTCATGGGTCGCCATTCTCGAAATAGCGGTAATCTGCGGTGCGGTGCTCGTCGCAAAAACCTGGCGGCAGAGCAAGCGCGAGCTGACTCAAGGGTTGCTCGCATGGGCCGCCGCGTGCAGCCTCCTGATGTTTCCGGTGACTTTTGTCTTGTGGAAGATCCTGCCGAAAATGCAGTTCATGCAGTTTCCCTGGCGGTGGCTACTGTGCTTGAGCATGATCTTCACGATCTTTGTCGCTGTCGGACTTCAGCGCTGGTACTGGCGGGGGGCAGTTTGCGCATTATCGATCTGTGTGATCGTCGTGGCTTGGCATCGAGTGCAAGCACCGTGGTGGGACAATGCTTCTGACCTTCGCGAGATGCAGGACAACATGGCGACAGGCGCTGGATATGAAGGCACCGACGAATACACGCCTGTGGGAGCGCAGCCGTCCGCGATCGACAAGGAAGCGCGCTCCGTGACTGTCGTTGGACGGGCGCGGGCCGCAATTCACGTTCAGCACTGGGACGCGGAGTCGAAGGAATTCAGCGTAGACGCGTCGGCTGCCGATCACGTAGCGTTGCGATTGTTTCCCTATCCGGCGTGGAAGGTATTGGTGAATGGACAGCCGGTCGAAACCTCCGCTCGCGCGGATACCGGCCAGATGCTGGTTCCGGTTGACGCGGGAATGAATCGAGTGAAAATTACTTTTGTCCGCACTTGGGATCGGACAGTGGGCGGGTGGATCTCCTTTATCGCAGGGGTTGGGCTCCTCGGATGGAGTTTCGCATCCAGACGGATTTTCACAGCATCTTGAATAGAAGTCGCTGACCACAAAAGACAAAGAGAACACAAAGTATGCGGCGAGTACTGATTGCGACCTCTAACCCGGGGAAACTGCGAGATTTTGATGGCGCTGCACGACCGCACGGCATTGAGATCGCCGGCATTCCGGGATTCTCTTCCCTGCCGACCGTCGTGGAAGATGGAAAAACATTCGAGGAAAATGCGCGCAAGAAAGCGGAGGAATATAGCCTTGCCGCGCCAGGAGAGATCGTGGTCGCCGACGATTCTGGCTTGGAAGTGGATGCCCTGAATGGAGCGCCCGGAATTCACTCCGCCCGTTATGCCGCCGACCAACCGCATCTGGCGGATGAGAATACAGACGATGAATCAAACAATGCCCGTGTTCTCCGAGAGCTGAGGAAAGTTCCGGCTGAGCACCGCACCGGGCGATTCGTGTGTGTGCTCGCCGCCGCGCGGGATGGAAAAACGTTGGCGACGTTTCGAGGGACGGCCGAAGGAACGATTCTCACGACTCCCCGCGGCACGAACGGATTCGGGTACGATCCGCTGTTTTATTTTCCACAGATTCAGAAGACATTCGCCGAGCTCAGCGCCGAAGATAAAGCTCAGTACAGCCACCGTGGTGCGGCCTTCCGCCAATTTCTGGATTGGTGCTCGAAGCAAATCTCCTGACCCGCACATCTAATTGAATTGTGACTTCCCGATCCGTCGTTTCCCGACCTATGACTTCCCGACCATTGAAATCCCCAACTGCTTTGATCTTCGACATGGACGGAGTGCTGGTCGATTCGGAGCCATTACACAAGCGCGCGAAGGAACGCGCCTTCGGGGAATTTGGAATTGTGCTGCCGGGATCGGTCTACGACAGCTACAAGGGGCGGCCGGACGCGACGATGATGCCGGAGATTCTGAAAGCACGAGGCTGGCCGACTGACAAGATCCAAAAGCTCGCGCAGCGCAAGAATGAAATCTTCGACGAGATTAAACACGAGTTGGAAGCGGTTCCGGGAGCGGTCGATTTTGTTTTGTGGACGGAAACTCGATACAAAATCGCGTTGGCTACATCGGCATCCCCTAAGAATCGCGAGGCCGCCTTTGCGGTACTGGGAATCGGAGAACGGTTCCCGGTGATGATCGATAGCACCGGTCACACTCGTCCGAAGCCCGATCCAGAAGTGTTTCTGCTTGCGATGCAGAGGCTCGGCGTAAAGCCGGACGATTGTTGGATCATCGAGGATTCGGTAAATGGACTGCGCGCTGCGAAAGCTGCCGGAAGTCTAGCGGTGGCTATCACGACGACCTTTGATCGCGAAACGCTCTGTGCGGCGGGAGCGGATTTCGTCGTCGAATCGTTCGCCGAACTGCAGGCGATGTTGGAAGCCGTATAAACAGCTAGCTAGCCTGCTTTTACCATCCGATTCTGGTGTCCCCACCCTGTGATTCCAGTCATATCCCTCTAACGGAATCGGCGTAACAATCTGGTTATTAGGGAAAACAGGGATATCTATGGAAATACCAAGCAGGAAGCCGTACGAGCCGGAGTGCCCATTAGCCCATAATCTGATTAATAAGCTGTCCGTGATCGTAGGCAACTGCGATCTTCTGGTGGAGCGAATCCCCGAGACTTCGCCCCTTTGGGAGCGCATGCTGCTGGTCCGGGATATGGCAAAGTCGGTGGCTCAGGAACTTGGCCAACTCGAATGTGATCTTCTTCGCTTGCGAACGGCAGACGACCATAAGGGCTCGAAAGCATCTCTCGTGTAGATCGGAGAACCAGTTCGCAATCGATTGATACTTCAAATACGCGTCTAATTCTCGGCCTTCTCATGCCGGATGCGCCCTTCCTTGACTTCACTTCTCTCGCCGCAAGATAATAAAAGGTTCTTTTCTCATTGCTGATCTAATAAGGAGCGTTTCGTGGCGTCAGCCAGTTCTTCTGCTCCCGGGGTAACGAAGTATGTCGGGGTCGCGCCCTTGCGGGCGGGTCAGGGATTCTCGTTTGTACTGCGGCGCCTGCATTCTCTGAGCGGGATCGTCCCGGTCGGAGCATTCCTCTTCGAACACATCCTGATTTCGAACTCTACTGCGATCGGCCAGAATGGCCCGGCAGCATATGCGCGCCAAGTCAGCTTTCTGGCGAATCTCCCGCTGGTCTTCTTCCTCGAGCTATTCGGAATCTGGTTGCCCATCGCCTTCCACGCCCTCTATGGCTTTTACATCTGGTACAGAGGCGACGGGAACACGATCGCGTATCCGTGGACCGGCAACTGGATGTACACCTTGCAGCGCTGGACCGGCGGAATCGCCTTCGTCTACATCCTCTGGCATACCTACACGATGAGATTTACGGGCGTCGATCTGCACGACAACCCGATGGCGTCGTTCGGAAAAGTGCAGCAGGAAGTCTTTCAAACTCCCTACTTCCTCTTTTATGTGCTCGGCTTGATCGCGGCCTCGTGGCACTTTGCTTATGGCATCTGGCTGTTCTCGGCGAAGTGGGGAATCATTTCCGGAGAGAAGGCGCAAAAACGCTTCCTGGCGATTTGTCTGGTGTTCTTCGTCATTCTGTCTGGCGCGGGGTTGGCGAGTCTGACTTCATTCCGGACGCACCCCCAGCAACCGATTGACTCCAGTACGATCAACGACCGCAATATTACGCAGTCTCAATAAAAGGAAATCATGGCAGCAGCTCCAAAAATCATAGTCGTAGGCGGTGGACTCGCCGGCTTGTCGGCGGTCATCAAGATCGCTGAGATGGGCGGCAGCGTCGACCTGTTCTCGATTGTGCCCGTGAAGCGCTCGCACTCGGTGTGTGCGCAAGGCGGCATTAACGCGGCGAAAAATCTCAAGGGCGAAGGCGACTCCACCTACAAGCATTTCGACGACACGATCTATGGCGGAGATTTTCTGGCAAATCAACCGCCGGTGAAGGACATGTGCGACGCGGCGCCCGGAATCATCGATTTACTCGACCGCATGGGTGTCCCGTTCAACCGCACGCCGGAAGGACTGCTCGACTTCCGCCGCTTCGGTGGAACCTTGTACAACCGCACCGCCTTTGCCGGAGCGACGACCGGACAGCAGTTGCTGTACGCCTTGGATGAACAAGTCCGGCGCTATGAATCCGAAGGAAAAGTTAAGAAGTACGAGCACTGGGAGTTCCTTTCGGCAGTGCTGGATGGGAATCGCGTATGTCGCGGCATATGCGCGATGGATCTGCGTACGATGGAGGTGCGCACCTTCCCTGCCGACGCCATCATCATTGCGACTGGTGGCAATGGAGCAATTTTTGGCAAATCGACGAACTCTGTGGTCTGCACGGGGTCAGCACAGTCGGCGCTTTACCAGCAAGGCTGTTTTTACGCCAACGGCGAATTCATCCAGGTGCATCCGACGTGCATTCCCGGCGAAGACAAGCTGCGGTTGATGTCAGAGTCCGCACGTGGCGAGGGCGGCCGCGTATGGGTCCCGAAAACTGCTGGGGACAAGCGCGATCCCAAGTCGATTCCGCAGAGCGAGCGCTGGTACTTCCTGGAAGAGTGGTATCCGAAGTATGGCAACCTCGTGCCGCGCGACGTGGCGACTCGCGCGATTTTCAAAGTGGTCTTCGAGTACAACCTCGGTATCGACGGCAAGCCGATGGTCTACCTCGACCTGACGCATATCGATCGCAAGATTCTCGATCGCAAGCTGGAAGGCATCCTCGAAATCTACGAGAAGTTTGTGGGCGACGATCCGCGCGACACGCCGATGAAGATTTTCCCTGGCATGCACTACACCATGGGAGGCCTGTGGGTCGACTACAAGCAGATGACCAACATTGCAGGTATCTTCGCCGCGGGCGAGTGCGAATATCAGTATCACGGCGCGAACCGGCTGGGCGCGAATTCGCTGATGTCCTGCATCTACGGCGGTGGCATCGCCGGTCCAAATGCTGTGGCGTATGCCCGCGGCCTGCAAGGCTCGACGGACGGCAATGGGCACTTCGAGGCGGAAAAGAAGCGGCAGGAAGAAAGCAATTCCCTGCTCATGAACAATGAAGGCACGGAGAATCCTGTCAAGCTCTGGCGCGAACTGGGCGAGTTGATGACCAAGGATTGCACGGTCATCCGCTATAACAAGAACCTTGTGCAGACCGACGCGAAGCTGGTCGAGTTCTTGGAGCGCTACCGCAAGATCAACCTGAGCGACAAGACGCTGTGGGCGAACACGACGGTCGTCTTCGCCCGGCAGCTGTATAACATGCTGCAGTTGGCGCGGGTCATCGCACAAGGAGCGCGCATGCGGGACGAATCGCGTGGCGCGCACTACAAGCCGGACTTTCCCGAGCGCGACGACAAGAATTGGATGAAGACGACGAAGGCGTATTTTGCCCCGGACGCGGATGAGCCAAAGTTTGAGTTCGAGCCGGTGGACGCGTCGCTGATTCCGCCGAGACCGCGGAAATATTGACCCGTGGAGAGGCGGACGCATTCGTCCGCCTACGAGCGAAGCGAGCGACCCCGGACAAATGCGTCCGATGCTACGTGTGAGGTTCAGGCTTAAAGGCTAATGACTAATGGCTGATAAATCCGTCATCATCAAGATCAAACGTCAAGCGACTCCGACCTCCAAATCCCACTGGGAGGAGTTCTCCGTTCCTCACCGTCCGAACATGAACGTCATTTCGGCGCTCATGGATATCGCCGCCGACCCGGTCACGCGCGACGGCAAGGCGACGACGCCGATCACCTACGATTCGAATTGTCTCGAGGAGGTCTGCGGATCGTGCGCCATGTTGATCAATGGCAAGGCACGCATGGCTTGCTCGGCGCTGATCGACAATCTGGAGCAGCCGATCCGGTTGGAGCCGTTCTCCAAGTTTCCGGTCGTACGCGACCTGGCGACCGACCGCAGCGTCATCTTCGAAAATCTTAAGGCTGTTAAAGCGTGGGTTCCGATCGACGGCACCTACGATCTCGGCTCTGGCCCTCGCATGACGGCTGAGGACCAGGAGGCGGCATATCCCTTGTCACGCTGCATCTCCTGCTGCTGCTGCATGGAGGCTTGCCCACAATTCAACGAGGACACGAACTTCGTGGGCGCGGCTACGATCTCGCAGGTACGGCTGTTCAATACGCATCCCACCGGCAAGGCGCTGCAGCGCGAGCGACTGACGGCGCTGATGGGCGATGGTGGCATCCAGGAATGCGGCTATGCTCAGAACTGCGTCGAGGTTTGTCCCAAGGACATTCCGCTGACCAAGTCCATCTCGGAAGTCGGCGGGCAGGTCATGAAACAGGCGCTGGGTGACCTTTTGCGGCGCTGATTTTTGTCAATCGCTGCGGCGCGGCACTCGATGTCCAAATCCCGTTTCCGCCAACCCGCAGGCGCGGCACAAGATACCTCCGACTCGGCAACGCCTAAAGATTGGCCCCTAATCTGCCGATGAATACTGCGAGCCTTTGGTGATCCGGGATGTCGAGTAACGTCACGGTAACCACACGAAAGCTCAGTAATCTGGCACCCAAGTAATGATTGCCAAGCTGTATGCGGTTGGTGGGCTTGACAGCATGGCTTAGAATAGCCGCTACCTCAGAGAAGCACTGGCCGGACTGAGGGTACGCGGCACCAAAAGAACGAACGTGAGACGCTTCGTCAAACTACAATTCGCAGCTCTGGTCGTGCTGGTAGTGTGCGCCGGTTTGCCGGGAAAAGCTTTTGCCGTGCACCACGCCACCCTGCAGCATTCGCACCGCAGACATTTCCGCTGGCTGCGTTGGAATCCGATGTTCCGGCCGTCGCACGAATCCCTGATCTTGCAGAATGCAGAAGTAGACCGGCTGAATCTTCCGCGCATTCAGGACGAAACCGAATTAGAAGCGCTCAAGGCTGACGGCTCCTTGCGGGAGATCGTCACGGGAGAAAGCCTCAGGATCGATCCGCGGCTCGATCCTTCGCGGCGCTATTGCCGCCCGTGGACGCTAGATTTTGTCGACGATCTGAGCCAGGCGTATTTCAACCGCTTCCATCAGCAGATTCAGGTGAATTCCGCCGTGCGCACAGTGAAGGTGCAGAAGAAGCTTCGCCGTCATAATCGCAATGCCGCACCCTACGAAGGCGATACAGCTTCGTCTCACCTTGCCGGAGTCACTGTCGACCTGCAACGTCGAGGGATGAGCAAAGATCAGATTCGCTGGATGGAGCACTACCTCTTCTATATGAAGGCGCTCGGCCTGGTCGAGCCCGAAGAAGAGCGCCACCAGTGGGTGTTCCACATCATGGTGAGCGGGCATTACGACGAGTGGCGCGAGACGCAGACAATTGTTCCCGTCGAGCATCCGGACCAGGAAAAGCCGGAGACAGAAGTGGCTCTGGGCACCGGAACGAAATAGAGTTTCACTCATTTCACTGTTTCAAAGTAGCTTCCTTCCCGACCTTTCCTTTACTCTTCCCTTCTTATGATTGTTTTGATGGCTGGATTACCCGGCACGGGCAAAACCACGCTCGCCCGCAAACTGGCTCAGCGAACTGTGGGGCGGGTATTGAGCAAGGACGAGTTTCGGCACGCGATCTTTGCTGCGGACGAGATTGAATACTCGTCGCGGCAGGACGACTTCTGCCTTCAGTTGATGATGGAGACGGCGGGATACTTGATTTCGCAGAATCCGCAAAGGGTGGTTTTCCTCGACGGGCGGCCATTTTCGCGTCGGTATCAGATCGAAAATGTGATCGCGGCCGCGGAATCTCTTCATCAGCCTTGGCGCATCCTTGAATGCGTCTGCTCCGAAGAGGTTGCTCGAAAGCGGCTCGATGCGGATTCGAAAGCCGCGAGCCATCCCGCGGGAAATCGGGACTTTTCGCTCTATCTTGCAGTGAAGGCTCGGTTCGAGGCGATTATTTTTCCGAAAACCGCGATCGACACCGGTCAAGAACTGGGAGCCTGCGTTCAGCTGGCAATGGAAAATCTTTAACCACAGGGGACACAGAGGCTCACAGGGTGGCCGGATCTTCGTCGGTGCACCGACTCTTTTGTGTTGAAACGCGACTGCCGATTACAATCGAACTCCTGCCCGTCGTCTCTTCCGGGCGACCACTTATGAAAATCAGATTTCTCCTCTCTTTCGCTCTCGCCTGCTCGCTGGCGGCTGCACAAGCTCCCGAAACGTCTTCGAAAGGGCCGGACATGGTGATCAGCGCCCGCGCGCTGCAGATCCACAATTCGGCCCTCATTGTCGACACTCACGCCGACACGCCGCAGCGGTTTCTCGACGAAGGGTTCGACATTGGATCGACCGATCCGAAAGACCTCGGCCATATCAGCCTCGACAAGGCGCGACGCGGAAATCTCGGCGCAGAGTTCTTCTCGATCTGGGTTGAGCCTGAAACCAACCAGGGCCACTTCGCGCAGCATACGTTCGACCTGATCGATGCGGTGTATGAGCAGGCGGCACGCCATCCCGACCGCATGATGATGGCCTTCTCGCCTACGGACATCGACCGCGCTCACAAAGAGCATAAGCTCGCGGCGCTGATGGGCATTGAGGGTGGACACTCAATCGAGAACGACATGCACTTGCTGCGCGACTACTACCGACTCGGCGTTCGCTACATGACGCTGTCGTGGTCGAACACGAATGAGTGGGCCGATTCGTCGGGCGACATCGACGATCCCAAAGTGCAACACCACAACGGCCTCACCGATTTCGGTAAGCAGGTCGTCCTGGAAATGAACCGTCTGGGCATGATGGTCGACATCTCGCATGTGGCCGACAAGACCTTTTGGGACGCGATTGCCGTAACGAAAGCTCCGGTGATCGCCTCGCACTCGTCAGCGCGGGCCCTGGTCGACGCACCTCGGAACATGACGGACGACATGCTGCGCGCAGTGACGAAGAATCGCGGCGTGGTACAGGTGAACTTCTATAGCGGCTTCGACGACGAAGATTTTCGCAAAGCCATGCTGGCGCAGGCGAAGGATCAGGAGGCGGCCGTGAAGCAATATATGGATCAGCTGAAGGCCGAAGGCAAGCCCGTCAACTATCTGGAACTCGACCGCATCGAGCGGGAGTGGATGGCGAAGATTCCGCGGCCTCCGCTGAAATCCCTGATCGACCAGATCGATCACATCGCCAAGGTCGCCGGCATCGATCACGTGGGCCTTGGTTCGGATTTCGACGGCGTCTCCGGTGCGACTCCTCAAGGAATCGACTCGGCCGCCGATCTACCGAAAATTACGCAGGCTCTGCTCGATCGCGGCTATAGCGCTGAGGACATTCACAAGATTCTCGGTGGCAATTTGATGCGTGTCTTTCGCGAGGTGGAAGGCGTGCGCAACGCAATGCAAGCTTCGGCAGTGGCCAAATAATTTCGGGGGATCAACTTCTCTACCCTGCGACGAGGAATCGCCCCCGCGGCTGTCGTACAATGCAACGTTGCGCTCCCTTTGAAGAGCAACATTTCCGATACAAGGAGCATTCATGCGCAAGGCGCTTTTGATGTTAGGAACGATTCTGCTGGCAGGTGCGGCAGGGCTCGCGCAGACCGGGATGATTGGTCAATCCACGCCTGCTAAGCCTGGGACCGCCGCGAAGCCCGCAACTGCAACGCATGCGGCCGCCAAGCCAGTCGCGATCATCAATACAACGGTCGGCACGATGACGTGCACCTTATTCCCTGACAAGGCTCCGATCGGAGTGGCCAACTTCATAGGCCTTGCGACCGGGACCAAAGACTGGAAAAATCCCGCCAGTGGCGCCAACAAGCACGGGGTGCCGCTTTATGACGGCACGATTTTTCATCGCGTTATTCCTGGCTTCATGATTCAGGGAGGCGATCCGGCCGGCAACGGGACGGGCGATCCCGGCTACCAGTTCAAGAATGAGACTGCGACTGATTTGCTGTTTGATCAGCCCGGACGGCTGGCGTATGCGAACTCCGGTCCGAACACCAACGGATCTCAGTTCTTTATCACCGAAGTCGCCACGCCGCACTTGAATGGTAGCTATACGATCTTTGGTCAATGTGATGAAGCTACCGTCGCTCTGGTGAAGAAGATTGCTCTCATGGCGCGTGATCCAACTAACGACAAGCCCTTTCGGCCGGTAAAGATCACGCATGTCGTTATTGCGAAGAACGGAATTCCACCGAAACCGGCGGGAACAACGACTCCGGTGAAGAAACCGGCGGCGGCAACCCCTAAGGCACCCACGAATCCTAACTAAACAGCGCAACCGCGGCGCTCGGCTTCGCCTTTAATTGGACGGCCTAGGGACCGTCGCCGCATAAGATGCGCATGGTCGAACGACCATCGGCTAACGACACATTGTGAAAGGACACTATGACTCGCCAACCCGGAATGTACGCCACGTTTGAAACCTCTGAAGGCACGATCGTCTGCAAGTTGTTCGACAAGGACGCTCCCAAGACCGTCGCCAACTTTACTGACCTCGCCGAAGGCAAGCGCGAGTGGAAGCATCCGTCGACCGGAAAGAAATCCAGCGACCGGCTTTATGACGGAACAATTTTTCATCGTGTAATTCCCGACTTCATGCTTCAGGGCGGAGATCCGCAGGGCACCGGCACAGGCGGCCCGGGATACCAGTTTGAAGATGAGACCAAGGGATCGCCGCACAAGTTCGACAAGCCGGGCAAGCTGGCGATGGCGAATGCCGGACCCAATACGAACGGATCGCAGTTCTTCATCACGACCGTGCCGACAACATGGCTGACCGGAAAGCACACGATCTTTGGCGAGGTAATAGAGGGCCAAGACATCGTCAACAAAATCACTAACGTGCCCCGCGGCCGCAACGATCGCCCGAACAAAGATATAGTCCTGAAGAAGGTGACGATCGAGCGTATATGAGCGGCCTGATGGCCGTTTCATTGACTTGCACTGCCGGCGAACGTAGGATTCTCGTCCAGTGATCGGGCAAATAATCTCTCACTACCGCACCGTCGAGAAGCTCGGCGGCGGCGGTATGGGCGTTGTCTACAAGGCTGAGGACCTCAAACTCCGGCGCTTTGTGGCGCTGAAATTCCTGCCCGACGATGTCGCCAAAGATCCGGCAGCTCTGGCTCGTTTTCAACGCGAGGCCCAAGCCGCCTCCGCGCTGAACCATCCCAACATCTGCACGATCTACGAAATTGATGAGCACGAGGGCCAGGCGTTCATCGCCATGGAATACCTCGACGGGATTACATTGAAGCACGCCATCGGCTCGCGACCGATGGAAAACGACACGCTGATCAATCTTGCGATCGAGATTGCCGATGCGCTCGATGCCGCCCACGCGGAAGGCATTGTGCATCGCGATGTCAAGCCGGCAAATATCTTCGTCACGAAACGGGGCCACGCGAAGATCCTCGACTTTGGCCTGGCCAAGGTGGCCGCAGCCCGAGGGACCCAAAACAGCGCGGCCGATAACACGCGCACGCTGGACGAAGCGCACCTCACCAGTCCCGGAACGATGCTGGGAACCGTAGCCTATATGTCGCCGGAACAGGTGCGCGGCCGCGAACTGGACGGACGCAGCGATCTATTTTCGTTCGGTGCAGTCCTTTACGAGATGGCAACCGGAGATACCCCCTTCCACGGCGAGAGTTCCGCCGTGATCTGCGAAGCCATCATGAACCGCGCCCCGGTGCCCGCGGTGCGGTTAAATCATGCTGTGCCGGTGCGCTTGGAAGACATCATCAATAAGGCGTTGGAAAAAGACATTAACCTCCGCTATCAGCATGCTTCGGAGATGCGCAGCGATCTGCAGCGCCTGAAGCGAGACACGGATTCGGGACGCAGCCAACTGGCGGAGGTTCCAGCAAGGTCGGAGAGCGGCGTCGCGGCTACAGGCTCGGTCGATCGCAGCGCGGCGAGCGGAAGCGTTGCTACGAAAGCTGTAGCGGCACCCGTAGCGGCTAAAACTTCTTATCCAAAGATTGGTATAGCAGCTGCCGCAGTCGTGATTGCAGTGATGGCCATTTGGTTCTGGCAAACCCGGCGTCCGACGAAACCTGTCGCGAACTCTGCCGCTCCGAGAACCGTCGCCGTCCTCCCGCTGCAAAATATGGGAGCCGACAAGGACTTGGATTTCTTCGACTTGGGCTAGCGGACGAGATTGCGACATCGCTGAGCTACGTCCGATCGCTAACGATTCGTCCATTTGCCACAACGAGCAGGTATGACTCTCCGACGCTCGATGTCCAAGAAGCGGGTCATGCCATGCACGTAACCGACGTTGTGACCGGGCACTTTCTGAAAGAAGAGTCTCAACTCCAGATCACGCTGGAAGCGATCGACGTCGAGAACAATCGCACCGAGTGGCGCGACACAATGACCGTCGCTGCTCCTGACATGATTGCTATGCGAGGCGAGATCACAGCGAAGGTGCGCCAAGGCCTTGTTCCTGCTCTGGGTGCTGGCACGAACTCGGCGGAGGGAACGACGCGTCCGAAGAACGAAGAGGCTTACGATTTATATCTCCGCAGTATTGCGGTGCCGCACGACCCCACCCCGAATAAAGATGCCATCGTTATGCTGGAGCGTGCAGTAGGTTTGGATCCGACTTACGCTCCCGCCTGGAACGCTCTGGGGCGCCGCTACCACTACGATTCGGCATACTCGAATGGCGGTCAGCCCGCGTTTGAACGCGCGAATGCTGCATTTGAGCGAGCGATCGCGCTCGACCCGAACTTCATCAATCCCGCCGGAGAGTTGACTGGGGCTGAGGTGGAACGGGGGCAAGTGGTCAAGGCCTATCAGGATGCGAAAGCGCTCGTTGATCGCCATCCCGAAAGCGCGATGACTCACTTCGCCCTCTCGTACGTTCTCCGCTATGGCGGAGCCGTTGAAGAATCCGCGCACGAGTGTGACACCGCGTTGGCGCTCGATCCGGGGAATTACGCGTTCCGTTCGTGTGTATTTTCTTTCGAACAACTCGGCGATTACGGGCGGGCGAAGGAATTTCTTCAACTGGATTCGGGGTCGGATTGGGCAAACAGCAATATGATCCGCCTTTACATTCGTGACGGAAATATCGCGGCAGTACGGGATCTTGCGGGAAAGTCTCATGCCACCCGATGGGGACCAGTAATTCTTGCGTGTGTCGATCATCCCGGCTCCGAGAGCGCGACGAAACTTGCGCAGCAGGAGGCATCTGACGTTCTTGCGGACCCGGATCCCGAAGTTCACTACGTGGTTGCCAGCGACATTGTCTTTTGCGGGCAGAAGGAACTCGCGCTGCGGATGATCAAGTCATCCATCGAGGGACATTTTTGTCCTTATGAGGGAATGGAAAACGATTCGATCTGGTCCAAACTGCGCGACGCCCCCGAGTGGAGTGGACTGCTTTCCTCTGCCAAGAAGTGCCAGGATGATTTCTTGGCGCAGCGATCGCAACCCATACGCTGAATTCAAGCCGCAACGAAAACTTTCCCTGGTTCGTCGGTGTCCGGCTGTCGAGTCTCGCCTGACAGCAACGGCTGGCCTGTTCGCAAGATATATGCCAGCCACGCTCCAGCGGCCTGACTCGTCAGAATCGAGACCATAACCAGAGTCGTATAAAAGACCGCGCTGATGATTCCCGCATCAAAAGCGACACTAGCCAGCACGATTCCCGGGCCACCACGGGCGTTCAGCGCATTCGCGAGGTTCAACGAATCCTTCATGTTGAATCCTGCCACCCGCGCTCCAACGCCTGCCGATAAGAGCTTCACGCTCGAGGACAGGAGGAGGAAGATGACGAGCATGGAGAGCGAGAAGCTGCGGCCAAGATCGAGCTTGTACCCCACAACCGCGAAATAAATCGGGATGAAGACAGCAAACGATACTTCTGAGATTGATGCGACGGCCCGCCCCATGCGTTCCGCGTCGTGGATGACGGCGTAGCCCGCAAGAAATGCAGCGAAGACCAAGCTGATATCGAATACAGCGGCTACGGCGGCATATGCCAGCAACACAACAACGGCGTACGCAACGGGCGATGTCACGATCAGCACGTTCCAGCGCGAACGATTGAGCCACGCCAAGAAACTGGGTCCAACAAACAGTCCCAACCCAAAATAGAGCAAAGTCAATCCGACGTGGATTGCAATCTTGCGATTGGGAACACCACCTGATTCAGCCAGTGCTGTCGCGATCGCAAGGACCGCCCACAAAACGATGTCTTCGATAACAGCGACTCCCAGAACCAATCGAGCGAAGCGGGTATGAAGGATCTCCAGGTCATGAAAGATTTTTGAAATGACAGGAATCGAAGTCACTGCCACGGCGATGCTGATGACCAGCATCAGAGGGATTCTTGCGTGAACGCGTCCGGACAAGATTGCCAGAGGAAGCAACGGCACCGTGCACAGAGCCGCCACGAAAGGAATTCCGGTGCCGAGAGCTCCCAGCCACGCTACCTGCCGGCGGTCCTCGCGATTGAATAAGCCTTTGGTTTCTGCACCTGAGGAGAACATCAGAAGAAGCAGGCCAAAATTGTAGAGAAAAAATAGGACCGCGGCCGACGGGCTGCCGGCGGCGGTGTTTCCGTGGCCGGCCAATAGCTTCTCAGAGACTGACGGGGCGAAATGACCGAGTAAGGTCGGTCCCAGCAAAACCCCGGCAAAAATCTCTCCTACAACCTTGGGCTGCTTAAGACGGGTAAAAAGATGGCCGAAAATACGGGCTGCTGCCAGGAGAAGGAAGAGAAAGATGGTCAACGATCCGAAATCAGCATTCGACATGTAACCCAAAAACCTCGCCGGATTGAGATGCTGTTAGACGACAACGCGTCTATGCGACTCGCTTGCCGTGCCAAAGAGGGAGGGCCGACGCATCGTGCGGGGCGAACCGAGCAGACAGAAGTATAGCCGTTTTGTTGCAATTATGTCTATAGGATAAATAGACTATTTGCGACCGGGTGGTTCGAGGATGGCGCTGGCTCTTAACTCGCTCATAATGAGGCGCGGAGGGAACCGCTGCAGCAGAGGCGGCGCAACCTTGTTCGGCCTCATCCCTCGCGCCCTGGAGCAGCTTAGACTCCGATGACTCCGCACAACTCCTTCACCGCTGCGGCACTCTTGTCGAGGCCCGCTTTCTCTTCCGCTGTCAGCTTGATCTCGATGATCTGCTCAATTCCCTTTGACCCGAGTTTCACCGGAACTCCGACATAGAGGCCGTTGATGCCGTACTCGCCCTGCAAATAGGCGGCGCAGGGCAGAATCTTCTTTTTGTCCTTAAGAATCGCTTCTACCATTTCAGTAGCGGCAGCCGAGGGCGCGTAATAGGCGGAGCCGGTCTTGAGATACTTCACGATTTCAGCGCCGCCATCGCGCGTGCGCTGGACCAAGGCTTCGAGCTTCGTCTTCTCGATAAGCTCCGTGATCGGAATGCCTGCGACTGTGGAATAGCGCGGCAACGGCACCATCGTGTCGCCGTGGCCGCCGAGAACAAAGGCGGTAACATTTTCGACGCTAACCTTTAGCTCTTCTGCGATGAACGCGCGGAACCGCGCAGAGTCCAATACACCGGCCATGCCGATCACGCGTTCCCGCGGGAATCCGCTGAGCTTGTAGGCGGCTTGCGCCATTGCATCCAAGGGATTCGACACGATGATCAGGATGCAGTTGGGCGAGTTCTTCACCACTTCACCGACCACTGCCTTCATGATGTTGTAATTGGTATTGAGAAGATCGTCGCGACTCATACCCGGCTTGCGAGGGATGCCGGCAGTAATGACCACGATGTCGGAGTTGGCGGTGTCTTTGTAGTCGTTGGTGCCGCTGACATAAGAATCGCGTTTCTCGATCGGCATCGCCTCCAGCAAGTCGAGTCCTTTGCCTTGCGGAACGCCTTCGATGATGTCGATCAGAACGACATCGGCGAGTTCTTTGGAAGCGATCCAGTGCGCTGCGGTCGCGCCTACATTCCCTGATCCTACAATTGTTACTTTCTTGCGCATGAGTTCCTCTTTGTAGAAATGAATAAGGCTTCACCACCGGCGGTACAGCGGAACACAGGGTTACCCTGTGAGCTTCTGTGCCCTCTGTGGTGAAGGTTTATCTTGCCCCTGCCAGCACGCCCGCATCCATGTTCTCGATCATGTATCCGGCGAATTCACTCGTCTTTACTTTCGTCGCTCCAGGCATGAGACGTTCGAAGTCGTACGTGACCTTCTTCTGTTCGATGGTGCGTTCCATGCTCTGCTCGATCAGATCAGCGGCCTCGTTCCAACCGAGATGTCGGAACATCATGACGCCAGACAGAATCACCGAGCCGGGATTGATGACATCCTTGTCGGCATACTTCGGCGCGGTGCCGTGTGTGGCTTCAAAGATGGCATAGCCGTCGCCGATGTTCGCGCCGGGAGCGATGCCGAGCCCACCGACCTGCGCAGCGCAAGCATCCGAAATGTAGTCGCCGTTGAGATTCGGGCAAGCCAACACCGCGTACTCATCCGCGCGAGTCACCACTTGTTGGAAGATCGAGTCAGCGATGCGATCGTTGATCATGATCTTCTTCTTCCACGCGCCATTGCCATGTGTCGCGTAGATCGCGTCGAGAATCTCCTTCACTTCTTTCTCCACCGACTGCCGGAATGCCGGAGGCGCGAACTCCATCCCCGGCTCGATCATTTCGGCATTCTGCGCTACGGTCAGATTCGGATTCTTATCCTTGTTGTCGACAATCCAGCTCTCTCGTTCGGTGATGACTTTGTCGCGGAATTCCTCGGTGGCAACTTCGTATCCCCACTGCCGGAATGCACCTTCCGTAAATTTCTGGATGTTGCCCTTGTGCACCAGCGTCACGGTCTTCAGGCCATTTTCAATCGCGTGCTGAATCGCCATGCGGACCAGGCGCTTGGTCCCGGTGATCGAGATCGGCTTGATGCCGACGCCAGAGTCAAGTCGGATCTGCTTTTTCCCGCCTTTGAGCATGTCCTTGTTGAGGAACTCAATCAACTTCGCACACTCAGCAGTTCCCTGCTCCCACTCGACGCCCGCATAAACGTCTTCCGTGTTCTCGCGAAAGATAACGACGTTCATGCGCTCCGGGTGTTTCACCGGCGAAGGCACGCCTTTGTAATACTTCACCGGCCTCACACAAGAGTAGAGATCGAGAATCTGCCGCAGCGCGACGTTCAACGAACGAATGCCGCCTCCCACCGGCGTGGTGAGCGGCCCTTTTATAGCGACTCGAAATTCGCGGACAGCATCTACCGTGTCGTCTGGAAGCCAGGTATCGAACTTCGCCTTTGCCTTCTCTCCGGCGAACACTTCGTACCAGGCGACGCGCCGCTTGCCCCTGTAAGCCTTTTCAACGGCGGCGTTGAAGACGCGCAGCGAAGCCTTCCAGATGTCGCGGCCGGTTCCATCCCCTTCGATGAACGGAATGATCGGATTGTCCGGAATGTCGTACTTGCCATTGGTATAGCCGATCTTCTTTCCGTCCGAGGGAACCGCCACGCCGTTATAAGCGCCCGCCATGCACAACCTCCAGATATGAGGAATTGACAACCCGATTGTAAAAAACCAACCATTATACGCGTCCGCACTGGCAGCAGATTATTGCGGTCACCTGTGCCATAATTCCCCTACTCTTCTTGAGGAATTGGCGTCTGTCCGGGAGGTTTCCATGAGTTCGCGCATCAATCTAATCGTTCCTGTATCAATCGTCCTGTTGATCCTAGCGCTGTCTACGGCAGCCTTTGCTGACGGCTCCCACGATCGCACCCAGTTCGGGCACGACATAACTGTCGGCCCAGATGATCAGGTCTCCGATGTGACATGCTTTGGCTGTAGCGTGCGGGTGCGCGGCCGTGTCTCCAGCGACGTGACCACTTTTGGAGGCAGCATCATTCTTGAGGACAAGGCCCAAGTCAACGGGGATGCGACCGCCTTTGGCGGAAACATTCACATGGATGACGGAGTCAAAGTCGGCGGCGATGTCACGTTATTCGGCGGACGCCTGCGGCGGGACCCTACTGCCACCGTTGGGGGCGATGTCACCGCTTTCAGCGGCGGACTTTGGATGCTCTTGATCTTCGGACTCCCACTCCTCTTCTTAGGCGCTTTTATCGCCCTTATCGTATGGCTCGTGCGGCTCGTCACACGCCATTCTGTGCCAGTTGCGGCCTGACGAGCAGCCCAATCCCGGAGCCAACCGCTGCATCACCAGCGGCGCGTGCCGAACGTCTTGCGAACCCCGAGGCTCATGTAGCGGCCCCAGGGACCGTTGTTTCCCAGATCCGCCACTCCCAGATTGCGATCCCGCGCCCCGAGCCGGTCGAACAGGAAATGCTGGGTCACTCGGAATTCAAATCCCTTATTCAAATAAATTCCAGCTCCCCATGAGTGTTCTATGCCAATGGCATCTGGCGACCAGGTGTAGAGCGTTTTGGGAACGTTCTTTCCAAACAAGAACGTCGGGGCTCCGAACACCATGAACCGGCGCAGAGGTCCACGCCCGAAGGGACGAACCTCTAGGATCCCGGAGAGCATGTAGCGGGCGAACATGTTGCAGGGCGCACTGGCCCCTCCGTACTGATACGCGTTCCCAGCGCAGAGGTTGGGATCGATCTCATTGTGCGGCGGTGCTAAGTCGACTTGCGCCCAGCCCCAGAACATGTCGCGGGGAAAAAACATCCGCTCGCCGGCGCCAGCTTCCTGCCACGTCCCTTGGGAAGTGGCTTGCGGCTCGCTAGCCTGCGTGTTGAGTGACTGGGAAACCTGCGCCCCTGCCAATGAGATCAGTACCGGAACAGCCAGAATCCACACCCACAGTTTCATTACGCCTCCGAGATCGACGGGAACCAAGAATTTAGACTTCGCCTATGGACAAACGGAATGGCAAAGGCCGGTGGAACATATGTTGGATGGAGCGTCACATTGTAACCCGCTTATGCCCAAGGACGTCCAAAGGTTCCCGGCGGCTGTACCCCGTAGTCCCATTCCGGGATGCGGGCTTAAACCGCAGAAAGAAAAGGACGAACTCTACAACGGCCTTCCTTCCAGAATTCATATCCCATACCGGATTTCTTCCATTCATAGTACGTTCATGCTAGTGCAAAACCCGCTAAATTGCGCCAGAACATAGGCATACGGGTTTGGTTCGCCGATTGCACTTACCTGTTGTACAGAGCAAGCCAGGAACCCTATGCCACAAGAGATTTCCGTCTCCTATCAAGCGATCAAGAGCAAGGTCTACCGCCTGATCGACGCCCTCGTCGTTGGTGAGAAGAGCGAAGCAGAAGTGCAGGAGTCGGTACGACGGTGGTGGGCACTCATCCATCCAGCAGACCGACCGATCGCGCAAAAGTATCTATTGCTGGTATTGGGGCGCTCCAATTCCGCACTCGACGCAATGGGGACGGAATTGCTCACAGTGAGCGGCTGTGAAGCCGCTCAGCCTCGCATTTCCGACGCTGCTCTCCCAGCAAAACGCATGCGGCTGATGGAGCGCATGATGAAAGAAACCTCCGTTCGAACCGCGATGTAGTCGCAGCTGCTCGGAAAGACAATAAATTTACATTTCCCGGGTTGCGTGTTTCCTTCCTCGACCGCTATCTTCACAGTAGTTCGTCTACATCAGCCTTCGCTGCAAAATCCTCCCATTCTGGAGCGTACAAATGAAGTTGTTCAAATATCCTCTCATCGGAGCACTGCTGATTATGGCTACGTCGTTATATGCGGGATCCAGCTTGTACAGCTTCACGCTGAACTCCATTGATGGCAAGCCTGCGCCCCTCGCCGAGTACAAGGGAAAGGTCGTTCTGATCGTCAATGTCGCTAGCCAGTGCGGCTATACGCCGCAGTACAGCGCTCTGGAGGCGATTTACGAGAAGTACAAGGATCAGGGATTCGTGATCCTTGGCTTCCCTGCCAACAATTTCGGTGCACAGGAACCCGGCACGAACGAGGAGATCAAGACGTTCTGCTCGCGGAAGTACAGCGTGAAGTTTCCGATGTACGCGAAGATCTCGGTCAAAGGAGACGATCAAGCTCCGCTCTACGCCTATCTGACCAAGCAGACCGGGCCGGGCATCACGGGCGACATCAAGTGGAACTTCACGAAATTCCTGGTGGATAAGGATGGGAATGTCGTGCAGCGGTTTGAGCCTGCGGTGACGCCAGACTCCAAAGAAGTGACGTCGGCGATCGAAAAGCAGTTGAAGTAGCAGCAGCATCGGAATCCGGGCGGCGGCATCAACGTGATCGCCGTCGCCCTTTTACTCGACTGCCAGTTTTTTCAGAGCTTCCACTCCATTTTCGTTCTTTGGATTCAGCTCCACGGATTTCTGATAGTTCTTCGTCGCCAGTTCCTTATTGCCATCCTTCAGATAAGCCTCGCCCAGACTGTCATAGGCATTCCACGAATCGGGATGAAGCTCAACATTCTTCCGCAAGACAAGAATCGCATCTGCCATCTGCTTGTTTCCCATCAGGCTGTATCCCACCTGGTTCAACGTGCCCTCTGAAATGGCTCCGCTGGCGACTTCTTTGGAAAACTGCTCCAGCGCCGGAGCAGCGCCCTTCTCTCGAGCCGTACGAGTGAAAGATAAGCCTGGCGAGTCGTAGTTGTCGTACTTGAGCCAGTCGAACGCCGGTTGCTCGCCGCCCAGTGTCTCCGCCAATATCTGGCGTCCGATCGAGAGGCCATTCTCGCTGTTCGTCATGTAGACCACTCCAGACTTGCTAGCCGGTCGCACAACGAAGAATGCTTTGAAAACGCCATTGTCGCCCCAATGCCAGAGCGACTCGCCCTCAGCCGTCTTCTCAATGCCGAATCCGAGTCCCCAGAAGATCGACGTCGACAACTTCCCCGACGGTGTGCTATCGATGCAGTTGGCGCAGGCCGGATCCACCGCGATCTGTATTCTTTCCATCTCATGTACTGTTGCGGGCGCTAATCCTTTGCCCTGCAGAATCGCATCCAGGAAATTCGCGTAATCTTCTGCGGTCGTCTCGAGACTGGCGGCGGCGTTGGCCTGGTCCGCTTTAAACAAATCCACCGGGACACCTGCTATATCGTGACCGATCGCAACATCGCTCTCGAACGCCGGATTCCACACGTAGCTGCTGTGCTTCATGCCGAGAGGTTCAAATACGGCTTCGCGAAGGTAGTCGTTCAACGGCTTGCCAGTGATTTTCTCTACCGCCTTCTGCAGAAATACCATACCTGATCCGGAATAGCTGAATCGCTCTCCCGGCGTGAAGTGGATCGTAAGCGGCTTGCCGTCTCCCGGCCAGTTCGGAAATCCCGTGCGATGGCTGAGGACGAAGCGCGCAGTAATCTGCTGGAAGCGAGGGTCGCCCTCGGTCATTTCCTTCGGAAGGTACGGTGCGAGAGGCTCGTCAAGTTTCAGCTTGCCTGCGTCCACCAGCTTGAGCACGCCATAAGCGAATACGGGCTTGCTCAACGAGCCCACGTTGAAGTAGCTGTCCTTCGTCACCGGCTTCTTGGTCGTTTCACTTCGGACGCCGAAGCTCTCCGACCAGACTGTCCTGCCGTCTCGGATCACTGCAATCGAAAGCCCGGGCACCCCGGCCTTTTCCATCAGCGCCGGAATATTCGCCTGTAAATGCGCTTCTGCAGCGGCATTCATCGGAACGGGCGGAGCCGAACTCTGTGCGGCGCACAGCGCAATGCTCAGCAGGAATGTGGTCGTAATCAGACGAAAGCTCGCCATCAGGCGCTCCTGTTGCTGAAAATATCTCTGCTTAGACTCGGGATCGCGCTAATGGTAAGCCCCAGCGACGCGTCAACCACTATGGAGTTATCGCCTTTGGAAGATGCTAGATGTCGTAGTAGAGCGCAAACTCGTAGGGATGAGGCCTCTGCCGGATCGCATCCACTTCTTTCGTGCGCTTGTAGTCGACGTATGTCCTTAATAACTCTTCGGTAAACACGTCGCCCTTCAGAAGAAACGTGTGGTCGCGTTCGAGCGCGTCGAGGGCATCCTCGAGAGAGCCCGGCACGGACGGCACGCTCGACAGTTCCTCCGGATCCATCTCGTAGATATCCTTGTCCAACGGCTGGCCCGGATCCATTTTGTTCTCGATCCCGTCGAGGCCCGCCATCAACATCGCAGCGAAGGCCATATACGGATTGCAGCTGGGATCGGGAGGACGAAACTCCACGCGCTTCGCCTTTGGCGACGCTGAGTACATCGGAATGCGGCAGGCGGCCGAACGATTGCGGCGCGAATACGCAAGGTTCACCGGCGCTTCGAAACCGGGGATCAACCGCTTGTAGGAATTCGTAGTCGGAGCGATGATCGCCGACAACGCCGGTCCGTGCTTGATCAATCCGCCGACATACCACAAAGCAATTTGCGAGAGCGCAGCGTATCCGTCGCCTGAGAATAGAGGCTCGTCGCCTTTCCACAGCGACTGGTGGGTGTGCATGCCGTTGCCGTTGTCGCCGAAGATCGGCTTGGGCATGAACGTCACCGTCTTGCCGTTACGGTTCGCCACGTTCTTCACGATGTATTTAAACAGCAGCATCTTGTCGGCTGAGCGCACCAAGGAATCGAATTTCAAATCGATTTCCGTCTGTCCGCCGCTGGCCACTTCATGGTGATGACACTCCACGTCGAGGCCGCAACTCTGCATGATGAGCACCATCTCTGAGCGCAGATCCTGATAATGGTCGGTGGGCGAGACCGGAAAATATCCCTCTTTGTAGCGCGGACGGTAGCCCAGATTGTTCAGTTCCCTGCCGGAATTCCAACGGCCTTCCTCGGCATCGATGTAGTAAAAGCCGTACTGTTCGCGCTGATCGAAGCGAACGTTGTCGAAAATGAAGAACTCGGCTTCTGCTCCGAAATAAGCCTTGTCTGCAATCCTGGTCGAGGCTAGATACATTTCCGCTTTGCGCGCGATGAAGCGTGGATCGCGGTCGTAGCTCTGCTTGGTCACTGGATCAACCACGTCGCAGACCAGAACAAGCGTTGGCACTTCGGTGAAGGGATCGAGGAGGTGAAAGTTGGCATCCGGCTTGAGCAGCATGTCACTCTCGTGGATGCCTGCCCACGCCCGAATCGATGAGCCGTCAATGCCGAATCCCTGCTCGAAAGATTCCTCGGTCAATTGCCCAATCGGATAAGAAACGTGATGCCAGAGACCGGGAATATCAGTGAAGCGCAGATCGAGGATCTTGGCATCATGTTTCTTGGCGAATTCGAGTACCGTCTTGGCGTCAGCCATAAGAGCTCCTTCGCGGAGGCGAGCGATCAGCACTGATCTGCGAAAAAATGTCGCTGGTCGATCGTCGTTCGTCGTGGGCGAATCCCTATGCTCGGAACGCTTCACGACTAACGACCGACGGCCAACGACGGGTTTCTGTCAGGCTGCTACAATCGGTCGCGTTGTGCAGGACCGAAGAGTTTAATGCCCATCGTCACCGGTCGCAATTCGATTGTTCTTATAGCCGGGATAAAACCGACTTTATACTTCAGCTGTCGGCTTTCAGCCATCAGCTCTCAGCCAGACCGGGCACAAATCGGATGTTTAGCCCAGACCCGTTCAAGCTGACAGCTCATAGCTGATAGCTGAAAGCTTTGTCTATGGACTTCGATCAGCTCGAAACTTTCCTCGAAGTGGCGCGGCACGCCTCGTTTTCCCGGGCGGCGGAGAAGCGTTTCCGCACGCAGCCCGCGATTTCGTCGCAGATTCGTGGCGTCGAGGAAGAAGTAGGCGCCAAGCTGTTCGACCGCTCCGGCGGAAAGGTGTCCCTCACCGCTGCGGGCAAAGCCTTCCTGAAATATGTCGAGGAAACGCTCGACGCCCGCAAAGCCATGATGGTCGCGATCGCCGAGATGGAGCGCGTGCCCCGCGGCGAGATTATCGTCGGAGCCAACGAGGGCACATGCCTGCACATCCTTCCTTACGTCTTCGCCGATTTTAAAAAGCAATACCCCGATGTTTCCGTCAACATCAAGCGCTCCGATTACGCCAAGATCCTCGAATCCATCATCGACAATTCTGTCGACTTTGGCGTCATTTCTCTTCCGGTCACCGACACGCGACTGACGGTGGTCCCTATCCACAGGGATGAACTCATCCTGATTGCGCCACCGCATCATCCGCTGGGAAAAATGAAGTCTGCCACGGTCGCCGACGCAAGCAAGTTCCCTCTTATCGTTCCGAAAGCGGGGCACACGCGGGACGCCATCGAGCAGATGTTTCACGAACGCCGTCTGAAGGCCAACTTCACCATGGAACTGGATTCGAGCGAACTGTTGAAGCGCTTCGTCGCCGCGGACGTCGGCATCGGATTCATCGCCCGATCCAACGTCGAGGAAGATGTTCGTGCCAGGGTTCTCGCTGCCGTTCCGATTTCGGATGCCCAGGTTCGCCGTGATCTAGCCCTGGTCTTCCGCAAAGATAAAGCTCTCAGCCGGGCCGCTCTGGCCTTCATCGACATTGCGGTGAAGCACAAATCTACGCAAGAATTAGTGCATACTCCGAGTCGATGATCAGGACCCTTCCCAGTTTGTTGCTCGCCATACTTCTTGGATCCTGCCAGCCCGGCTTGGGTCAAGGCGTTCAAAAGCCGCTGGATCAGATGCCCCCCTCGGCGCGGCACCTGATTGCGATCAAAGTGAAAGGAAGCAAACGCTTCTCCGAAGCCGACATTGCCGCCGCGAGCGGCTTGCAGCTTGGAGCTCCCGTTAACGAAGAAGACTTCAAGAAAGCGGCGCGACGCCTCGGCGATATGGGTGTCTTCACCGACATCGGCTATTCCTTTTCCTACACATTCGCTGGCACCAAGGTGGAATTTCAGGCGACGGACGTGGCCAAGTTCGTCCCGGTGCGATTCGAGGACTTCGTCTGGTTTCCAGAGACCGAGCTGCGCCGCCGGATCAAAGCGTACGCGCCGCTTTTCGATGGCGAATTGCCACTCTCGGGAAAACTCGCGGATCAAGTCTCCGACGTTCTGCAGGCGATGCTGGTTGAGAAGGCGATCCCCGGCCACGTCGAATACGTGCGCTCGGGAAAGCCGGACGGCCCGGTTGACTCGATCGTCTATCAGGTCGCCGATGTCCTGATCCAGGTTCGCAATATCGAATTCACCGGTGCGGGCTCGGCCGAGCTATCGGCGCTGAAGGCCGCTTCGCAAAGACTGACTGAACGCGAATATTCGCGGACCACGCTGAATGCACTGGTGCAACGACAGCTCCTTCCGGTCTATCAGGCGCGCGGATATCTGAAGGCTGTCTTCAGCCCGCCCGAGCCGAAAGTCGTGAGACTGCCTTCCGATGAAAGCGAGGAGGGCCCGCGTCATATGACGATCGTCGACGTCACCTTCGCCATCACGCCGGGACAGCAATACAAACTGAAGAGCATGGAGTGGTCCGGCAATCACGCGTTCCCCACCGACGAACTGCAGAAGATGGTCCGCGGGCAGGCCGGCGAGCCCGCCAATATAGTACGAATTCACGACAACCTGAAAGACGTTCAGAAACTCTACGGAAGCAAAGGCTATGTCACCGCCTCTCTGCGAGCGGAGGCCGAGTTTGACGATCCAACCGGCACCGTTGTGATTCGCCTCTCTGTGAATGAAGGCTTCCAATATCACATGGGCGAACTCGAGTTCCGAGGCCTCGACAACGGCCTGACTGCCAAGCTCCGTGAAGCTTGGAAAATCCGTCCAGGTGAAGTGTATGACGCCACCTACTTGGAAGAATATTTGCCCGCCGCGCATAAATTGCTGCCACCGAGTCTCGATTGGGAGGTCGCTCCGCACACCACCGCGAATCTACGCGACAAGACTGTAGACGTGGATTTGATCTACTCCGTGAAAGCTCCCAAGTAAGGTGTTTCCCCGAGTCGCTGTTCTGTTCGGATTTTGGAACAACTTGCGCCGAGCCTTCCCATAAGTGCGAGTTCTTGGTACTCTACCTGCCTTTGCGGACAGACCTCGGTGACAAAAACAATTTGGCAATTCGGGGCAAATCGGTATACTTGCGCGCAAGCTTTGGCAAGATCATCCTCCAAGTCAATTCCAACTTTTTGGAGCAAGGATGTTAATGGGCTCTAAGCGCGCAAGTCTGATTGCAGTATTTGCAGTCTCAGGATTTCTCTCCATTTCAAGTTTGGCCGTTGCCGCAGATAAGCAGACGTTGACCGGAGCCGTCAGCGATTCGATGTGCGGCGCACAACATATGGCTGGCTCGCCTGTCGAGTGCACACGCACCTGCGTCGGACACGGAGCCAAGTACATGCTGGTCGTCGGAGACAAGGTTTACGCGTTGAACACGACGGATAAGGCGATACTCGCGGTGCTCGACCAGCAGGCCGGAAAGAATGCCACGGTCACCGGCAACGTGAACGGAGTCGGAGTTGAAGTGAGTTCGGCCGTCGCAGCGAAGTAATGCTGCACCGAAGCATCAAGCTTGCCCGGGCCCTCCCCCTAATGTGATCCGGGCACCCTGTGGGGATACGCTCCTGCGTATCCCCACATTTTCTTGCCCCGGTAGTTCGGCCCGTCTTGTAACTTCTCGCGTAAAGGCGCATCTTGTCCAAAAGGGCTGCGCGGCCTCAGTGGCTCGGATGCCAGCCTTAAGCTCAACTAGGAGAAAATCAGGGATGCGCGATCGAAGTCAGAAAATTGGATTCTCGTTCTTGAATGTAATTCTGATGTTAGGCCTGACGGTTTCGTCCGCGTTCGCCGCAGGCAAGACCTTCACAGGAACTGTCAGTGATGCCATGTGCGGCGCCAAGCACGCCATGCCCGGCGACGCGGCCTCGTGTACCCGTGGGTGCGTGGCCAAGGGATCGAAGTATGCGCTGGTCGTCGGCGACAAGGTCTACACCCTCGAAGCCAGCGACAAAGCGGCGCTCGCTACCCTCGACAAACAGGCGGGAGCGAAGGTTACTGTCACTGGCACGGAGAAGGACAACACCATCACGGTCAGCGCGGTCAAAGCGGCTCAATAAGAGTTCATAGTTCCTCTCGGCAGGAGGCGCTTGCGGCCTCCTGTCGCTCTCGAATCATTCTCTGCTCCAAATGTCTTCGCTACGCTGTTTTAGAGTGTGATACCGCCCGAGAATTTTTCGCCCTCCGGGCTGGAAATTCATATTTCCTTTACAAAGCATTGTGTTAGATTGTGCATTCTCACGTTCAACTTTTTACTTTGGAGGATCAGGAATTGGGCAAAGACATGGTTCCGAAGCGGATTTTCTTCACCAAGGGGGTGGGGAAACACCGTGAGCGGCTGACTTCATTCGAATTGGCGCTGCGGGACGCCGGAATCGCTGCCCAGAACCTGGTGCGCGTCTCCTCCATCTTCCCACCGAATTGCAAACTTCTGGCCCGAAAAGAGGGCGTGAAATATCTTCATCCCGGTGAAGTGGTCTTCGCCGTCGTGGCGGAAAACTCCACCCGTGAACCGCACCGCCTGCTTGCCTCTTCGATCGGCGTCGCAATCCCCGCGGACCGCAATACCTACGGCTATCTCAGCGAGCATCACTCGTTCGGCGAGACCGAAGACGCCGCCGGAGAATATGCTGAGGAGCTCGCCGCCGAAATGCTCGCTACGACCCTTAACGTGGAGTTCGATCCCGACCGCTCCTGGGACGAGAAGAAGCAGATCTACCGCCTGTCGAACAAAATCGTGCGCACCGCGAATGTCACGCAGTCAGCTGTCGGAGATAAGCGTGCCTTGTGGACGACGGTGATTGCCTCGGCGGTATTGATCTTCGATTAAACCGCGGGCAGCGACTCGGCGCGCAAAACCTGCTTGTCAGATCCGAAGTGTTCTGCGAGGCTAGCAGCCATGCGAAATCGCGCATGGCTGCTTCTTCTTACTCCCCTTCTCGTTCTCTGTGCTCTCACTTCGGCAACAGCTGCTGACGCACCAGTTCGTTCGTGTGCCAGCCTGATGCAGCTGAATCTGCCCAATGCGACGATTACTTCCGCTGCACCCATGGCCGCGGCTGCGTTTGTACCTCCGGGCCTTAAGCCCGACGAAAAGATCCCTCCTGTTTTCACATCCGCGCCAGCCTTCTGCCGCGTTGCGGTCACGCTGAAGCCCACGCCCGATTCCGACATCAAGGTCGAAGTCTGGATGCCTGCGAGCGGTTGGAATGGAAAGTTTCGAGGCATCGGCAACGGCGGATTCGCCGGATACATTTCCTATGGCGGCCTCGCCGCCGCTGTCAGCCAAGGCTACGCCGCCGCCAGCACCGACACTGGCCACTCCACGGAGGGCGCGGAATGGGCTCTCGGTCATCCGGAGAAAATCGTCGACTACGGCTATCGAGGAGTCCACGAGATGACAGTCAGCGCCAAGGCTGTCGTGAAGGCCTTCTATGACGTTGCCGCCAAGCCAACATATTTTGCTAGCTGCTCGAACGGCGGACGGCAGGCCCTGATGGAGGCGCAGCGCTTCCCCGATGACTACGATGGAATCATCGCCGGCGCGCCCGCAAACTCCTGGGTACCGATGGTTACCAGAGGATTGAAGGAACTGAAAGCTCTCGACGGCGCCGGCTACATTCCGCCAACTAAGATTCCAGCCATCAGTGAGGCAGTGCTGTCTGCGTGCGATGCTCAAGACGGTCTGAAGGACGGCGTAGTCAACGATCCTCGGCAATGCCACTTCGATCCGGCTGTTCTGCTTTGCAAAGACAAAGAATCTGATGCGTGCTTAACGTCACGACAAGTCGATTCGCTTAAAACGATCTACGCGGACGCGCATGATCTCGCTGGAGGTCCGGAATTCCCCGGACTACTTCCAGGAGCCGAGGATGGGCGCGGCGGGTGGGCTGTCTGGGTTACCGGATCAGAAGAGGGTAAGAGCTTGGGCACATTTTTCGTGACCGGCTATTTTGCAGACATGGTCTACGGCAAGAAAGACTGGGATTACAGGACCGCCGACCTCGCAGCGGCCGAGAAATTGGCCCAGGAGAAAACGGGGGATTCGATGACCGCCATGAATCCGGACCTGAAGTCGTTTCTGGCACACGGCGGAAAGCTGATCCTCTATCACGGCTGGAACGATCCGGCGATCTCCGCCCTCAACACCGTCCGCTACTACAACAGCGCCGTCGCGGCAGTGGGGGCCACGGCCGCTGACCAATCGATGCGTCTCTACATGGTCCCGGGCATGCAGCACTGTGCCGGAGGCCCCGGGGCGACCATCTTTGGCCAAATCGAAGAGGAGCCGCGAGCCAATGCTGAGCACGACATTTTCACTT
Organism: uncultured Acidobacteriota bacterium; assembly: GCA_963787685.1. Classification (GTDB taxonomy): domain Bacteria; phylum Acidobacteriota; class Terriglobia; order Terriglobales; family Acidobacteriaceae; genus Sulfotelmatobacter. The sequence continues at coordinate 297,356 of CAWBED010000003.1, read as the reverse complement.
CCCTCGTGCAATGGGTCGAAAACGGCAAGGCCCCGGGGACGATCATTGCCGCGAAGTATTCAGGGCCAGGCGCGAAAGCGCCAGAAATGACCCGGCCTCTCTGCCCCTACCCGCAAGCTCCTGAGTACAAAGGGGCAGGCGACCCGAAGCGGGCAGAATCCTTTGTCTGTACAGCTGGCGGGTCGACGAGCAAATAAAGGCCGGTGCTCCTAATAAGTATCGATTTCGCTGAGTCCTGGAGCCGCGTTAAATATCTAATATTTAACGGGTTAGGAAGCATAGCCTGGGTGCCCGAGACTTAGCACTTTGGTAACCCTCCGCAGCAACCCGATGTAATCTTCCGTTAACAGTTCTGGGTTATCATTGAAGTGGAAGAAAAGACACAAATCGAATCAAGATTGAGGATCGCGTTGGACATCGAAACACGTAGAAAGAAGCAACAGGACCTGATGGTTCGGCTGGTCGAGCGGAAAGTTCGCTCCCGAGCCAAGCAGCTGTACGAATCCCGAGGCCAAACCGAGGGACAAGAGTTACAGGATTGGTTCCAGGCTGAGTCAGAAATAATTGCAAATAAGACGCTTGCAAGATTGTATCGTCGGCTGCTAACCACTCGTAGCAACTCCGAACAGACCGACAAAGCTGCGAACGAAACCGCGGCCGAACCCACCCCTGCCTACGAAACCGGCGTATAACCGGCATTCCTCTGTGAGACCCGGTGCCCCCTGTGGTGAAGGGTTTCTACTTCTTCGAAACAGTCTTCCCACCCTTGCGCGCACTCCCCTTCTTGGATTTCTCCAGCCGCTCGATCACGGCCGCCACAATGATCGGTAATCCAACAGTGGCATCCACGAAGACTTCCCCAAACTTCCCACCTTCCGACGGCGGGACAAACTTGCCCCATGAAATCGCCTCACTGTACGGGCTCCCTGACAGCCCACCCCAATAGACTGGCTCCGGGCAAATTCTCAATCCGTAGTGATAACGCTTCAGTGGCACATTCTCGCCCAGCCGTCGGTGCCGAAGCTCGATGAACGGCCCGAATTGCTGCGACCAATTGCGAGGCACGCCGCCGCCAATCGTGAAGATTCCCAACTTCTTCTGCCGCAACAAAGTCGCAGCAAAATGCTCGAGATCTTCGAAAGGATCGAAGCGAATCTTATGCCGTCCAGTCGATTCCCGCAGCCGATTGTTCAAGGCCGTGTCGAGCCCTAGCTCAGAATCGCTGAACGCCGGGACGAACACGGGCACACCCTTTTCATACGCCGATTTCAGGATTCCCCGCTGTCCCTGTGAGTTCTTCGACAGATATGCTCCGATCGCGTGGTTCAGCTTGTACGAGCACATCACCTCGTTGTGATCCCAGGCTTCGAGTACGGCGGACATCACTTCCTCAACGTCGTCGAGATTCTGCTCTGGCTCCAGCGTGTCGTAAACGCGGTTGTAGCCCTGCTCGTACAACTCCTCATCCGAGACTTCAGGATTCGCTCGAAAATGCGCGCGCCCGGTGGCCTCGACTAAGCCGTGCGCCATGAGGGCACCGGTCGAAACGATCGCATTCACAATGCCGCGATCGATGAGTTCGGTCACGATCAAGCCTTGCTTGGCAACGGTCATCGCGCCAGCCAGTGTCATCACGACGAACGCATCTTCGTCGAGTGCCATCGCTTCAAGCACATCCGCCGCCTCGCCGAGTTGCCGCCCGGTAAAGGCAGTCTTGGCCATCGCTCGCACGAGGCTATCAATCGACGTTACCTTCGCCAGATCGAGCGGCTCCAACGGAACCAACCTGATCCTCAATGGGATTATGCAGGTGGCGATCCTTGCCTTCCCCACCTCCCTGTCCCTTCGCGTCATGTGCGTTCGTATGATTGCCGTGTTTCAACGCAAGCCTCCAAGCCGGTCCCGATTTTGCTCGACTGAATACTTTACAGGAAGCATGTGACAGGACGCCACGCGTGCAACCGCCGAGTGACGCAGCGTCGGGGCAAAAAAAGCCCGGACCATATCGGTCCGGGCACTTTGCATCGCTGCCGCCGAAGCAGCAGGCCTGGAGTGTCGCACTATTTGACCGTGAGAGTCGCCTTTGCTGTCTTGGTCACGCCGCCGCCTGTGCCGGTGATCGTGATTGTTGAGGTTCCAGCCTTCGCAGTCTTGGCAACGGTGATCTGCATGGCTGCAACTCCCGAGCCCGGCGCCGCAATGGACGCAGGCTTGAAGAGAACCTTCACGCCGCTCGGAAGTCCGGTAGCCGACAAAGCAATCGCTGAGTCGAAGCCGCCAGAAACCGTTGTCGTGATCTTCACATGTCCCGCTGCTCCCGGGGCAATCGTCACCTTGGTAGGCGCCGCAGTGATGGTGAAGGTACCTCCGCCAGTGGTTGTCACCGTCAACGTGACGGTGGTCGTTTCAGTGGTGGCGCCGGCGGTCCCCTTAACGGTGATCGGATACGAGCCAGCCGCTACGGAGGAGCCGACCGTGATCGTCATCGTCGAAGTTCCGGTTCCGGTGATCGACGTCGGGCTGAAGCCCACTGTTACGCCAGAGGGCTGTCCGGACGCCGACAACACAACTGCGGTATTAAATCCGCCACTCGTGGTGCTGGTGATGGTTGAAGTTCCAGTACCACCCTGCAGAACAGAAACTGCGTTCGGCGAGGCGGAAAGGCTAAAGCCACTGGAGGAACCGCCTCCGGCCAGAGCCGTCAATAGAGCCGGTCCGATCGGAGAGCCGATACCCGTGGTCAGGTCGTAGCCGACGGCCGTACCCAGGCTGTTGCCTCCGCTGGTGATGTCATGGAAATCAGCAGCGTAGTTTGAGCCGGAGTAGATGTCGTATAACGACGGGTTGATGAAGCCCAGAACCGGACTTCCGTTCAACAGCGCCTGTTGATTGACGAGAGCCATGAAGCCGGCCCACATCGGTGTGGCAAAGCTCGTACCGCCGAAATTATTGGCGGTGCAAGCCTCTTGATCGGCGCAAACGTAGAACGTGAAATCCGCGTTTGCCGAGATATCCGGACCGTTGCGGACGGTTTGGGAGCACTTCGTGCAACCCGCCGCCGCAGTTACCTGCCACGAGGGAATCGGGAACTTGTTCGGTGAAAGACCGCCGCCGCCGTCAACCCAGCCGGTTTCCGAACTCCATGCACCACCCGCGCTGACAGTTTTGAGAGACGTTCCGCCGACAGACGTGACATATGGATCGTCTGCTGGCCAAACGAACGGAGCGCTCGCCCAGTTTCCGTCGTCGCCTGAGGCAGCGAAGAAATTCTGCCCCTGCGCCGAGAACTCCTGGAAGAACGGGTCATCCGTCTTATTGTCCGTCGGGTTCCAAGCCCACGAGCAGCTCAGCTGGTTATTCAGCGGATTCGCCGTCGCCATGCCGTTCAGGATGCCCGGATCGTCGAGCGTCTGACCGGACAAGCCACCGGTTCCGATGTACATCACGAGGCTCGACATGCCCGGCGCCATGCTGATCGCCTGTGTCATGTCGAGAGTTTGTTCCGTATCGTCGCAACCGCTGCTGAAGACGCAGCTGGTTTTCTGCGTGTCGACAGACAGCAGCGTGACCGGAACGTTGTCGGTCTGTTTTGCGTTGGTAAAGTAGGTCGTCAAGTCAACGAGGTCGGTGCCGATGAACTCAAACAATCCTACCGACTGGCCAGTACCGGTAAGAGTTCCGCCGCCCGCGGTGTAGTACGCCGCTCTCATATCGCTCCCGCAGAATGATTTCGAAGGGCACGATCCAGTGGTGGCGTTATTGATCACGCTGTCGTCTTGCGTCGCGCTTGGCTCACGCTTGACCAGCATGCGTTTCGGCGTCGAAAAGTTGTCGAGGCCGCCGATACTCCACAAGCGAACGGTCGTATCTGGCGTGGGCTCGCGGTCTGGAGCAAAGAAAGTGCGAGCTTCGGTGGGATGTTGATAGAGCCCCATCGTCACATGCAGGGCTTTTTCGATCTGGGTTACAGATCCGCTTACGGGCAGGATCATGCGGTTCCGCGACGTGCCTTTGATTTGTAGGCCGTTCTGTCGAGCCCAATCCTTTACGGCTTCATAGTCCGAGCGGCTGGGGCCGAATTTTTCCGTGAACTCTTCCACTGTCAAGAAGTGGCGATAGCTGGGATTGGATGGATCGTATAGATCCTTCAAAAACTGATCCAACTCGGGCTGGTTGCGATGGGGCAGAACGAGGACAAGACGTAGGTTCTGCGTTGCGGACAGATGTCCCACGAGAGGAGCTACTTTGCCTGTAACTTCTTCCCGTGTGTGGCGCGTCATTAGTGTCTGCGATTGAGCGAGGCCGACTGCGCTCATCACTGACACAAATGCCGCGATCGTCAGTAGAAATGTACTGAGTCTTCGTATCACAGTTTCTCCTTTGGATTGGGCAGTGACGTACTTTCTTTGTTCTTGACGAGTGGCGTTGTCCCTACATTTTTCTTCCGGATACATCTGGAAAGGGGAGCGATTGTACAACGATTCCTTGTGCACGTTGTCTGCTGAAACAATTTATTTCTGTTAGGTCTGACGAGTGCCCGTAGTGTTGCAGAAAATTGCACAAAAAGTCCGAACGGTTGCGGATATCAAGCCCAGCAAGGCTTCTCGGGCGATCGATTGAAAATTCTGCAGCGACCAATCGCTGGCACAACTCGTGCGATAACAACCGATTCGCAGCGCTTGCTGCGCTCGGTTGTGACGACTCGACGCAGTACCAGCTCGCTGCAAATGAATGAAATTTCCTGCAGTGCTATATTGAATCGCGGAGGTTTGGAACACGTGCCCCCTGAGAAATTTCGCGTGGCGCTGGTGCAAATGTCGTGCGGGCCGGAGCCGGAACAAAATCTCGAAAAAGCGATTACCCGGATTGCTGACGCCGCCGGACGCGGCGCACAGGTCGTCTGTCTGCCCGAGCTTTTCCAGACGCAATATTTTTGCCAGCGCGAAGACCACGCGCTCTTCGATCTCGCCGAGCCGATTCCCGGGGCCAGCAGCGAGAAACTGGCTGCTGCCGCTCGCGCCAACGGAGTTGTGCTGATCGCTTCGCTCTTTGAGAAACGCGCACTCGGCGTTTATCACAACACTGCTGCGATCTTTGATCGTGACGGCTCTCTACGCGGCCTCTACCGCAAGATGCACATTCCCGACGACCCTCTCTATTACGAGAAGTTTTACTTCACTCCCGGCGATCTTGGTTTCCGCGCTCTCGATACCAGCGCCGGACGCCTGGGCACGCTCGTCTGCTGGGATCAGTGGTATCCGGAAGGCGCCCGGCTCACCGCCTTGCAAGGCGCGAATGTGCTTTTTTATCCCACGGCGATTGGATGGCACCCGTCGGAGAAGGCGGAGTTCGGCGTAGCGCAGCACGATGCGTGGCGCACCATTCAGCGTGCTCATGCCATCGCTAATGGCGTCTACGTCGCGGTCGTGAATCGCGTTGGCTTTGAGACGGGAAATATCCGCGGAAAATCAGCTCCCGGGCAAGGACTTGAATTCTGGGGTGGATCATTTTTCTGCGACCCCTTTGGCCGCGTTCTCGCCGAGGGATCGCACGACCGCGAAGAAATCCTGATTGGTGACGTTGACTTGAAAGCACTCGAAGATATCCGCCGCAACTGGCCGTTCCTGCGTGACCGCAGAATCGATGCCTACGCCCCCATCACAAGCCGGTTGCTAGATTAGGTTTAGACCCGTGGCCAGATCCTCGATGCAATCTTCAAGCAGAACTTCAAGTGCGCTTCCGGCCTCGCTCGGCTACCGCATGCCCGCCGAGTGGGAGCCCCACGCCGCGACGTGGCTTGCCTGGCCTCACTATCACGGAGACTGGCCTGGAAAATTTGAGCCTATCCCGTGGGTGTATGCCGAGATCATCCGGAACCTCGTGCAGCACGAGCGCGTGGAGTTGATCGTCAACAATGCGGCCGCAGCCCGGCAGGCTCGACGCGTGCTTAAACGCGCAGACGCTCTCTCCTCAAATATTCGCTTTCACAACTGGCCCACAAACCGCATATGGCTGCGCGATTCCGGCTGCATCTTTCTTCGACAATCAAATCATGTGGGTCTCAGCCGCGGACAAGCCGAGCGAGGCTCGGCCACTCTAGCCGCGAAATTCCGCTTCAACGCCTGGGCCAAGTATTCCAACTGGCGCTATGACGAAAAAATCGGCAGCCTCATGTCGAAGTCTGCGCACGCTCAAGAAATCCGTCCGCTCTCTGCCGAAAAACGCATCGTGCTCGAAGGCGGCTCCATCGACGTCAACGGCGCCGGCACGATTCTTACCACGGAAGAATGCCTGCTCAGCAAGGTGCAGGAACGCAATCCGCACATGAGCCGCGTTCACTACGAAAAGGCGTTTCGCGGATTATCTCGGCGCGCCGCACACGATCTGGCTGGGACGCGGCATCTTCGGCGACGACACTCATGGACACGTCGACGACCTCACTCGCTTCGTCGCCAAAGACACGGTCGTCACCATGGTTGAACCGAACTCAAAAGATGTGAACCACGCTCCCTTGCGTGCGAACCTCCGCCGCCTGCAGGCTGCTCGTGACCAGGATGGTCGCCAACTGACGATCGTTGAACTCCCCATGCCGCAACCTGTCGTCTTCGAAGGCCGCCGTCTGCCTGCCAGCTATGCGAATTTCTACATTGCCAACGGAATTGTTCTCGCCCCAGTTTTCAATCGTTCAAATGACCGCATTGCCCTCAACACGCTCGCCGAACTCTTCCCTTCGCGTCAGGTCGTCCCCATCTACTCGGGAGATTTCATCTGGGGGCTTGGAGCAATGCACTGCATGACCCAGCAACAGCCTGCCTGATCGTCCTGTCGGCAGGGGAAACACGCTTCCATTCGCTTCCCTCCGCGTCTCTGTATCTCCGTGGTAGATTCTCCAAATGCCCCACGGCGAAATGACCACCAGCCGTCTCGAAGCATTCAGTGACGGCGTGATCGCCATCATCGTGACCATCATGGTGTTGGAACTGCACCCTCCGGCTCAGCCAAAATGGCCCGCGCTCCTCAAGACCGCACCGGTCTTTCTCAGCTACGGACTCAGTTTTCTCATCGTCGCCATCATGTGGGTCAATCACCATCACATGATTCACGTCGTGCGCCGCGTGACGGCCCGACTTCTTTGGTCGAACCTGAACCTGTTGTTCTGGATGTCTCTGGTGCCGTTCGTGACTGCATTTGTAGGAAACAACTATCGCGAGCCGATGGCGGTCGCGCTCTACGGCCTTGATCTCACTCTCTGCTCGGCGGCGTTCTATTTGCTGCGTGTCGAATTGATCCGTCAGGAGCCCGAGCACTCCGACATGATCGACTACCATCGCCGCATCCAGCGCAAGAACGCCCTTTCCTTGCTGCTGTACTTGTCGTCCGCGCCATTGGCGTATGAATCCGTCTATCTCTCGTTCCTGATCTTCGCCTTGATTCCAGCTTTGTACTTCCTGCCCGAGAAGAAGCTCTCCGCGCCCGAGAGCGTCTGAGTAGCTCAAGAAAATGAAAAGGCGGGCATGTGCCGCCCGCCAAAAAAGAAACAGGAAAACATTTTATTGCGAGGGGGGCGGTGCGCTCGGCACTGTTCCTGCTGGACACACGCCCGAGCCACTGCCTGTCGGCTGTGACGGCGTTGCATTTGGCGGATTTCCTGGCTGCGTCGGTGGATTCGCTGGAGAACTTGGATTCGCCGCGTTCGCGCTGGATGTGCTTTGAGTGCCTGAATTGGCCGTCGATCCGCTCGGCGACGGCGTTCCCGCGGTCGGTGGCACGCATCCGGTCGATTGGTTAGGCGCGTTGCTTGGCGTTGCCGCAGTAGCCGGCTGTGCGTTGCCCGGCATCGGGGAAGTCGGTGTTGTTTCTGGAGTGCCCGGCGTTGGGGGCGCGCTCTGCGTTGGCCCAGCAGCCTTGGTCGTAATCGGCGTCGGAGGACCAATCGTCGAGCCTGACGGCGCAGCCGCGGACGGCATCGTCGCTGGAGCAGCTGGGACCGGAGGAGAGGCCGCGGGTCTGCTCTGCGCCCCCGCCCAGCAACAGCAGCTCACGATGCAGCATAGAATTGCGATTCGTATGGACATACAACAATCTCCCAAAATCAAAGTTTTGATCACAGCCCCCGAGCTCGGCCGAGACCCAATAACCTCAATTTGAAAACTGTGGGGACGCTCCGCCTATCCGGTGGATGCCGTAGCGTCCTAGCCCAATCCGGCACCGCGACGAACGCACGGACAGATGCGCTGTCGGTTCTAATACTCGCTGTCAGGTTTAGAAATTGAGGAAATAATCTAGCGGCGGTACTGCGTCGGCTGCGGACCCTTTTCCAGAGTCTCGCGATCCCATATAGCTCCGTCACGGGTATAGCTGGCTAACTCAAAATCCTGCGTCAGCTCTAGTGCATCGGTAGGACAGGCGTCCTCACATAGCCCGCAAAACATGCAGCGGCTCAGATCATAGGTGAAGTTGGTGAGTTCTTTGCGGCGAGTCTTCTCGTTACGCTCACTCGAGACCACAATCAAATGCTCAGGGCAAGCCAGTGCGCACAGGTCGCACGCGATGCACATGGTCTCGTCCGTATCAGGATTCACATTGAGCCGCGGCGCTCCCCGGTACCGCTCCGCCACTTGCGGCCGCTCCAGCGGATATTGCTCGGTGTAGATCTCCTTCGGGTCCTGATAACGGAAGGTGACCTTCAGCCCCTGCAGCAGATCGACGAGGAAGACTTTGCGGAGCAAGCTCGGCATGCCCATGATGCGGTAAGCATACCACTTAGCGGCAAATTCCCTCAAAAACGATTGCTCCGGAACTTTCTCCCAGCCTCGCCCGTATCCCTTTACAGAGGATGCCATGAAGGCCTATTTCCATAATCTGCCCACGAAAATGTGGCTTCTTCTGGTCATGCCGGCGGTGGCGATCGCTTACCCCGTCGGCCGGATCGTGGTTCCAGCAGTAGTCCACGCCGTCGTACCAGAAGTTGTCCGCACCATGCTGCGAGTGATCTAGCATCGCAGGTACCCGCGTATTCACCTGCCGCTGCTTCGCCTTGCCTTGCTCCGCTGAATCCCGCCTGGAGTCGGTAGAATGATCTTCGGAGCTCCCTTGCGCCCACAAAGACCAGCTGCGGCCGATGCCGCTGCCCCGGAGATCAATCCCGAGGGCCCGAATCAGAGTTCCGCCTCCGATGAACTTTGGATGGAGGAAGCTCTCCGCTGCGCCCAGAGAGCCCTCGAACTCGGAGAAGTTCCAGTCGGCGCTGTCGTCGTTCGCGACGGAAAGATCATCGGCCGAGGATGGAATCGCAATATCATCGACTCCGATCCGGCTGCGCACGCCGAGGTCGCCGCTCTGCGTGAAGCGGGTACAACCGTTGGTAACCACCGCCTTGGAGACTGCGAACTCTTTGTTACAATTGAACCCTGCGCGATGTGTGCGGGTGCTCTGGTCCATGCCCGCATCAAGCGGTTGGTATACGGCTCAGACGACCCTAAAGCGGGTGCTGTGCGTTCGGTTATGCAGGTCTTGAATCACCCGCAACTGAACCACAAGACCGAAGTCCGTGCCGGAGTTTTGGCTGGCCGCAGCGCCGAGTTGCTGCAAACGTTCTTTAAAAACCGTCGTTAGTCTTTGGTTGTTAACCTGTCATGTTCTTAACTTGTCATTCCGAGCGCAGCGAGGAATCTGCTTTATTGGTTTTGTCGAACCTGCTTTATTGGTTTTGTCATTCCGAGCGTAGCGAGGAACCTGCTGTTGCTGGAGGCTAGGAGCTAGCTAACGACTTGTCCGACGCGGAGAGGTGCGTGAGTGGTTGAAACGATCCGCCTCGAAAGCGGACATACCTTAACGGGTATCGGGGGTTCAAATCCCTCCCTCTCCGCCATATCTTTAAGTTGTCAACCGCCCCGAATGACCTTTTCGCAGTGATGCGAGGAATCTGAGCATTGATTCCAACCGGAATTCTCGATCACGGACCTTCCACCACAACTAGGCTCGCGTCAGGAAAATGGGCAGGCCCAGCTTGCGATCATACGTCGGCCGATAGCGCTCGGTGTTGTACATAGTGGCAATCTCCACTTTACGCGGCCCGAGTTTGGGATCGGGGATCGGTACCATGGCGTAGCAACCGCTGCTGATCGCCGTCATCAGGCCGGTCTTTCCCGCTTGCAAAGAATCCATCGCCATTCCCGCAAAAGTACTAGCCACCATCCGGTCGACGAAGTCTGCGCTCCCAGAGCGTAAATCGTAGGTCAGGTCGCTGACCACGGTTTCGTCTCCAGTGGCAGTCTTGATCTCGTCGCTCAGATCCTCAGCCACGCTCATCTTCTTGCGGTGCCCGAAGGCATCGGCGGGACCGTATTCCTTCACCGTGTAGCCCTCCCACTCAGCTCCCTCGGAAAGAATCACCAGAGAGTAGTTGCTGGGATTGTTGCGCTTGTCGGTGACGAGAATATCGATGAGGTGTTTCAAGTTCACCTTGTATTCGGGGATGCAGCAGCGCACAGATGTCACATACGCAGTGTAGAGAGCGGTGTAGCCGGCGTCCCGGCCAAACACTCGAAAGATGCCGATGCGCTCGTGTGAGCCAACCGTGGTCCGCTGCCGCTCGATGGCGTCCATGGCGCGAGTGATGGCGGTTGAAAACCCTATGCAATACTCGGTGTTGCGAACATCGTTATCCATGGTCTTCGGCACCGCAATCACCTTCACTCCGTGCCGGTCAAGTTCGGCGGCATAGCTAAGGGTGTCATCTCCGCCGATCGCCACTACGCAGTCTAGCCCCAGGGTCTCGATGTTCTTCAGCACCGCAGGCGTCACATCGAAAACCGTACTCGTTACGTCCCCCCTTAGTGGATTGCTTACTCGAAAACTGCTGCCCCTCAAGCGCGGGCGGCAACTTCTTCATCTTGGTGGGATTGGTGCGCGAGCTGTGCAAATAGGTGCCACCCGTGCGATCGATAGTGCGAGTGTTTTCGCGGTTGAGTGGCTGGATATAGCGCGCCCGGCTCGCCGGATCTTTCAGATCCACGTGCGTCAATCCTTCCCAGCCACGGCGGATGCCTACAACCTCGTATCCAATTTCGGACCCGCGGTAGACGACCGACTTAATAACCGAATTCAGGCCCGGAACATCGCCGCCTCCGGTGAGAATGCCAATTCGCTTTGCTGACATGAAAATGCTCCTAAAACGTAGGTAGGCTAGAAAGATCATTCTATAGAAGACCGCGCCGCCACCTCTACCGAACCGCAATGGGCCTGCGCTACTGCCAATTTGCGACCGCGAATTGTTGTCTTTGATCCTCTGATGATCAAGCCAGGAATTGCAGAACAGGATTCTCGTCATTATCCTCAGCCTCCTGTAATCTGATTCGGCTCAGGCCGGAGGCACGAACATGAAATCGAATGGGGCGATGTGGCTGTGTATCTTCCTTTTGACAGCCGCTTGCCTGTTTTCAGGCAAGCATATTGCAGCACAAGGGAGTGCCGCCTACGAATCGCCAGAGACGATCGTGCAGCACGATGTGCCCATGAAAACGCGCGATGGCGTCACTCTATACGCCGATATCTATCGGCCAAAATCCACTGACAAGTTTCCGGTCATTCTCATGCGTACTCCGTACGATAAGAGCGCCAATTGGGCGATCGCGCCGGCATCCAAAATTGTGCCGCGGGGCTATGTCGTCATCATTCAGGATGTTCGAGGCCGCTATCGTTCGGAGGGCGAATGGTATCCCTTCCGACACGAGCAGGCCGACGGCTTCGATGCGGTCGAGTGGGCTGCGGCGCTCCCTTATTCCAACGGAAAAATTGGCATGATGGGCGCCTCTTACGTAGGCGCGACGCAGATGCTGGCGGCGATCGCTCAACCTCCGCATCTGGCAGCGATCGCACCAAACATGACGGCAAGCAATTATCACGATGGCTGGACCTATCAGTCCGGGGCATTCGAACAATGGTTCGATCAGAACTGGACTACCCAACTCGCACAGAACACGCTCGAGCGCTTTATTCATCAGAATACAAATGCGCTCGTCGGAGTGCCTACGCTGCCGCTCACGAATTATCCGGTTTTCAATTTCGGGCAGTTACCCGCTGACGCACAGCTCACACAAATGATCGCGCCATATTATTCTGACTGGCTGGCGCATCCTGATTACGACAATTACTGGAAGCAGTGGTCGATCGAGGAAAACTTTTCGAAGATCACAGTCCCGATGCTGCAAGTGGGTGGCTGGTACGACATTTTTAATGCCGGCACGTTGCGCAACTACATGGGCGCCAAGAAATACGGTGCGAATGAAGCCGCCCGCACCCAGCAGCATCTTCTAATTGAGATTGGCGGCCACGCTGGCTTCGGCCGCCGCATTGGCGATGTGGACTTTGGTCCACATGCCCTCGAGAACGTTTATACCGACGTCATCCTCGATTGGTACGACTTTTTGTTTAAGGGAATCAAGAACCAATTTGCGGCTGATAAACCCGTAAAGCTTTTCACCATGGGTGCGAACGAATACCGTCAGGAAGACGATTGGCCCCCGCCGCAAGCCCATGCTACTAAATATTTTCTGCACTCTAACGGACACGCGAACTCGTTGCGCGGCGACGGCTCTCTTTCAACCTCCACACCAAAATCTGAGCCGCCCGATAATTATGTTTACAATCCGGGCAATCCCGTACCAACCATTGGCGGACCGCTTTGTTGCGACGAGGAGCACATGGAGCCCGGCCCGCGCGATCAGCGGCCCGCAGAAAACCGTGATGACGTTGTTGTCTATTCGATAGGGCCACTGGCCCAGGATCTCGAGGTTACAGGTCCTGTCACCGCCGATCTGTTCGTCAAATCTTCAGCTATCGATACCGACTTTACCGGGAAGCTCGTCGATGTAGGTCCTGATGGTTTTGCGCAAGACCTCACAGAAGGAATTCTTCGCATGCGGTATCGCGTTTCGATGGAACGCTCCGAGCTAATGAATCCTGGACAAATTTACGAAATTACGCTCGATCTCTGGGCTACGAGCAACGTTTTTCTTCGCGGGCACTCACTGCGGCTTGAGATTTCCAGCAGTAATTTCCCACGCTTTGATCGCAACATGAATACTGGAGAAGAAACCCGATCTGCCCGAAACTTTGTTCCGGCTACGAACATGATTCTTCACGACACTCAACATCCGTCCGCCCTGATACTTCCAGTCGTGTCCGGCAAATGATTTTTGTATCAGTACACACCGATCCTTCCTGCACGCTGGAACAGCGCCGACGAACGGGGTTTTGAACGAGTGGCGGACCAAATCGCCCGACGCGCTGCCGATTCCGCTTAGTGCGAAGAATGCAGCCCGTTCAATCGCTGTCGTGCTTCGGCCATGTCCGGAGCGATTTGCAGAGCAGCTTCATAAGCGGCAGCGGCGGCTTCCCTCTTTCCCTGATCCTCCAAGGCTCGGCCCAACCAAAAATCCACCGCGGCCATCGGTCCGAGCCGGGATGCTCTGAACAAGTCATCCACAGCCGCATCCAGTTTTCCCTGGCGGTACTCCGCCATCCCACGCCCCAGCAGGCTGTTTTGCTTTGCCGGATTTATTTGAAGTGCAGCGCTGAATTCCTGCTCTGCCGCTTTCGGATCATTCAATCCCATCAGGAGAAATCCCAGATTGCTGTGTGCCTGCGCGATCTCCGTCGGATCGGTCCCGTACTTGAGTGCAAGTTGATATTCGCTCTTCGCCACGTCCACATGACCTTGCTGCTGTTGCAAAACGCCGAGATTGTAATGCGCGGTCGAAAGCTGCGGCACGTATTCGGCCGCGGCTTCGAAATGCGGCATCGCCAGGTCTGGCCTTCCCATCGCCATCAGCGCCGTACCCATGTTGTCCTCGGCAATTCCGTTATGGTTCGTAACCGCCAGCGCGTGAGAGAACAACGCGTAACTATTGCGCCAGTAGCTGATCTGCAAAAAAGACATCGACGCGTAAGCGATCAGCACCGCAGCGGTAATCGCCCCACCCGCAAAACTCGAGAGCTTGAACCGCTCGAATACTTCCGCGCCGCCCCACACTGCGGCTATGAACAGTCCAACGAATGGCAGGTACGCGTAGCGATCCGCCATTGCTTGCCGCCCAACCTGCACGATCCCGATCATTGGCACCATCGCTACCAGATACCACAGCCAACCGGTCAACAGATAGCGATGCCGATTGCGATAGCTCCAAACGAGCCCCGTAATTGCCAGGATCAGTACTCCCGCCAGAGCTACCTGCCACAAGCGAAGGTATCCTTCCGGGTGCGGATAGAAAACCGCCAGCCCCGAAGGCCAAATTCCCTTTCCGAGATAGGCAACGTAAGAATAGATTGCGTTTTCGATCCGCTGTCCCAAAGGCAACAATTCCGTTGAACCCAGAGCTCCACCGCTACGTTGCGCGTAGAGCGTGATCCATGAACTGGCCGCTGACAAAGCAAAGAGCGGTATCTTTTCTGCAACCAGCCGTAGTGCTGTCGGCCAATACTTCCCTGAAGCCGCGATCCGCTGCAGCGGCCAGAAGTCCCACAGCAGAAGCAGCAGTGGCAGGGTAACGACCATGGGTTTCGCTGCCAGCCCGAGTGCAAACAGCAGCAGCACGAGCGCATAGCGCCCCAGACCCCTCTTGCTCACATACCAACCATAGGCAGCCAGGGCAAGCAGCAGAAACAGCATCGACAGCAGCGATTTGCGTTCCGCCACCCATGCCACGCACTCGACGTTCAACGGATGCACTGCGAACAGCGCGGCTACCATGGCGCTTCGCAGCAGACAGCCGGTTGCCCTCTTCAGCACCAGAAACAGCAGCACTACGTTCAACCCGTGCAGCAGAACGCTTACCGCGTGATGCCCGCGCGGATTCGTGCCGAACAATTGCACGTCCCCCATATGAGAGATCCAAGTCAACGGATGCCAATTTGCCTCCACTGTCGCGGTGAACGCCCACTTAACGTTGCTCCACGAAAGTCCCTGCAAGACGTGCGGGTTCGAGGTCACGTATGCCGGGTCGTCGTAATTCACGAATCCATTGTTAAATGCGGGAATATAAAGAATAAGAGTGGCAACAAACAGAAGCAGTGAAATGATCAGCGAAGAACCAGCGTTAGCGGATGGTGAGCTCGATGAGGAATCAACTCCTCCCTCCGCGGCTGTTATGGGCTCTTTCATTGCGACAATGTTCCATCTTCCTTTCGACAAACGACAGTGCATCTATCGTGAGGCATCCGGCAACAGTCGACAAGTTAACAGCTGGTGACCGGTCCGGCGGCCTGGAGGCAACGAAAATAAAGCGGGCCTCGTCACAGTGTGACAAGGCCCGCTCAATTCGCCCATTAGCGTTTCAGACTTCTCCGAAACGCGATTTTGCCTTACTGGTTCTGCAGCAGGATCGGTTCCGTACCCACCGTCACCGTCGCACCTTTGGAGATGGTGTGCTTATTCCCGCTCAGATCCAGATAGTTCACGTACTTGGTCGCTGCCGTATAGCTCTTGTTTCCGCCCGGATGCCACACAGCCTGCGCCGCATAGCCGCCAGAGCCGGTCAGACCGCAAGTCCAGATGCCCGTCGAAGTGGCTTCCGAACACAGTGTGCTCATCGTGCGGCCCGACATCCATGCCTCGACCTGTTTATACGCGGTGCCTGCGGTGTTGGCTTTCCCACCGGCTTCCAGCGTTCCGGTGCGCTCATCGTTCCAGTCGTACCAGTAATGCCTCACGACACCGTTCGACCACAGCAAGAGATACAACCGGGCTACGAAGCCCGCTTGGTCCGTCGCGCTGGGGAGAGCACTGTCCAGTCCCCATGCTCCTTCCGTCGACCACAGGGGGAGTGAACTGATCTTGTAGGTGGCCATGATGCTCTGGTAGCACTGCACCACAGGCACAATGTGTTCGGCAGTCGTGTCGTAATACGTGTGCAACCCGACGATATCGATCCACTTGGTGCCACCGGCCGCCAGGAACGATCCCAGGCGGTCTGGCATCGTGCAGTTCGCGCTCGGATAGGTGTAGCTGAGCTGTCCGTTCGCCGGGGAGATGATCTTGGCGCTTGGGATGTACTTCTTAATCGTCTGGTTCGCATCTTGCGCCATTCGCACGAGCTGGGCGTACGTGCCCGTCCACTGCTTGATGTCGTGGGGAGTGTTCCAGAGTTCCCAATACGTGATCGTCGGTTCGTGCTTCGCGATTGCCGTGACGAAATCGATGAAGTGCTGATCACTGCCCGTCCCGTCTGAGTTCAGATCGTTCGGAGGATCGCAGGCTCCATCGGCCATATCGCAACTGCTGTCGCTCGGCTTGGAACTCGCCCATCCCGGAGTCCATCCGAAGGTGTAGATCAGCGTGTCGTTGTGCGACTTGGCCGCGCTCACCCAGTTATCCAGCGTGGTCCAGTTATAGACGCCGTTCGCTGTATTGAGCTGTCCCCAGGCAACGCTCGAATCCCAGAGCCGCATGCCTGTTGTCGCCATCGTCGGCCAGGCGGTTCCAAACAGAACGCCATCGTGCGCCGACATGCCGAACATTGTGGACGGAATCGTTGTCGAGGTAACCGAAGGCGGATCGATGGACCCCTCAGCTTCATCAGTTTGCGCGACCAGACCAGTCGCAATTGACAGTACGAAAATGCACATAACTAGCTGGCGGGGCGCGAGGAAGTTCTTCGCTCTCATCGTAACTCCTTATTTTTTTAAATAAACGCGGGAGACGAGTGGCAAAATCTGGGCCGGAACCGCTAATACCCAACGCATAGTACTACTTCAATACCCGATTTCCTGTACTGACAGGTTCTAGAACTAATGAGTAATACTGCACAACCCGAATGCCAGAGCTTGGAGAAAATCGGCCAGATTGTTGCCCTTGAAACCGGGAAAGACGACGTTTATGTGCTCTTTTCGCTTCTTGTAGTTCCAGAGTACTCCTAAAGTATTTCTGGATGCAACCGGCTCCCGAACTTCCGATGCCGGAACGAGTCAGTTTCACCATCCTCCCGCGATTCGGTCTTGGAACTCCCGATTGAGCTCCTGGAGGTCGATCCCATCCGCCTCACTTCGAACCCGTACAGTAACGCTCGCAACCCATGTGCCGTGAATGCCCGATGGTCCCTTAGCCTCCGAAAACCTATTCTTCTCCCACATTGATCCTTAAATCCCAGGAGCTTCCGTGACCCGCTTTTCAAAATCGATTCTGACCTTCTCTATTGGCGCAGCATTCGCTCTTCCCGTTGCTCTCGCCCAGACCACCGTCACGCCGGCTTCGGCGATCCTTTCGAAGACCTCGGCGGGAGTCACCGTGGCCGACACGACGTTCCTGAAAAAGGCGGCCAGCGGCGGAATCGCGGAAGTCGAACTCGGACAACTGGCGGTCGAAAGGGCCTCCAACCCCGACGTCAAGCAGTTCGCGCAGCGCATGGTGAGCGATCACACCAAGGCCAACAGCCAGCTCAAACAGGTAGCTGCGGAGGAACATATCCGCCTGCCACAAGGGCTGAGCGCGAGGGATAAGGCTATCAAAGACGCGCTGGCAAAGTTGTCCGGAGACGACTTCGACCGCGCTTATATGAAGGATATGGTGCAGGACCACCGTCAGGACGTCGCCGAATTCGAGCGCGAGAGCAAGTCCACCCAAGATCCAGCGGTCAAAGGCTTCGCCATGCAGACCTTGCCCACACTGCGCGACCATCTGAAAGAGGCTCAGAGGATCGCCCCGAAGGACCAGTCCGCGCAGAATTCGTCGCGTTAGCGCGGTGAGAGCACAAAGGCTTTCCGGATCGCGGTAACCAGCCCCGGGATCGTGTATTCCCTGGCCTTGATGTCGGCTTTCAGGCCGAGTTCCTTCAGTGTCGCCGAAGTGACCGGCCCGATCGATGACATCAAAATGCCATCGAGTCCGGAGAGCTTTCGCCCGAGCAGTTCGACGAAGTTCTTCACTGTCGAGGAACTGGTGAATGTCACCACTTGCGGCCGCCGCCTTGGATTCTCCAGCGCAGCCTTCAGCCGCACTCGGGAAGACTCCGGCACAATCGTTTCATAGGCTTCCACCACATCAACTTGCGCCCCAGCCTTGCGCAGTTCACGGGGAATCACATCGCGGGCGACCTTCGCCCGCACCAGCAGCACCCGCTTCCCTTTTACCTTCGACTTCAAGCTGCGAACTACGGATTCCGCCACATATTCCTTAGGCACAACGTCGACAGTGGTACCACGCTGTTCGATCGCCTTCTTCGTCGCAGGACCAATCGCCGCCACAAGCAGCCGATCGGGGACGTGCCGCCGGCGCAATTTCTCCATCCGCGCCCACATCGCCTCGACTCCGTTCACGCTGGTCAGGATCAGCCAGTCATACGAATCCAAATTTTTCACCGCCGCATCGAGCGGCCGGAACGAACGCGGCTTCCGGATTTCGATGAACGGAATCTCGACGACTTCCGCACCGACCTTGCGAAGCTCGGCAGACAGAGCTCCCGCCTGATGACGAGCCCGTCCTACCAGCACCCGTACTCCAGCCAGTGGAGCTTGATCAAGGGCAGGCTTCTTCATTCGTCCTTCTTTGCCTCTTTTTTCGTGCCCAATCCGCGCTCACACATCAGCCGCGCCGTGCCCGATATCGCGGTGTCCGACGCGACGCTCAACGATTCGATCACCTTTTGTTGCTCGTCGCGCGTGCGGTTCTGGCTCAGCTTGAACTTGGCTTCGATTTTCGTGACGGCAATCTCGAACCCCACGATGTGCCCCAGCATCCGCGTGCGGTACGCCTCGTTCAGGCTGCTCCACTGCTCCTCGTAAGCAGCTTCGAAGGTCGGGATCAAGTCGTGCAGCATGCCCAGCAGTTCTTCGGTCTCACTGAACACCCGCGCATCGCCATACGCATGGACGGCTCCATAGTTCCACGTGGGAACATTCTCCCGCGTCGCATAATTCGACGGCGACACGTACGCGTGCGGTCCATGAAAAATCACCAGGCAGTGTGCCTGCTCCTGCAGATACCGCCAGTGCGGATTGGCCTTGGCCACATGTCCGCGAATCAAGAGATGTTCTCCCGCTTCGCGAATCACTACCGGCACATGCGTGGCAAAAGGTCCATCCGCGGTAGTCGACACGAGGATGGCAAACGGATTCGCCCGCATAAACGCCACTGCGGCCGCATCATCCTCAACGCGAAAATGTTCCGGAATGTACAAAGTCGGCTCCGCCTCCGCAACCGAGTTTCTTGTTCGTTCGCCCGCCGTGCCAGAATACCGTGGATGGGAATGAACGATCGGGCCACCGTGGAAGAGCGGCCCTTAAGGGCCGCGTAAGAGTCGCCAGAAGAACAGGGCTTCAGCCCCTGTGGTCATCCCGGCCGCCGCGGTCCGCGCCTCGCCCCGCCATCGCGTCCGACTCCTTCTTCCGTATATAAATCATCTTCTCCACTTCCGCGATTACCGTTCCCCGCTCATCTTTCACGTCGACCTTGAACACCGGCTCGTATTTGACCAGCGTCTTCAGCTTCTCACGGATATCCTCAACCTGCGCATCGCTGATCCGAAACTCAGCTCGCACCGTTCCCGTCCCGGGCTTGCGATACCGAATCGACGCCGCTTTGTCCCAGACCACATACGCGTCGCCCAACTGCGCCATCAACATGAGCATATAGAACGCGTCAGTCATGGCAAAGAGCGATCCGCCGAAATGCGTGCCGACATAGTTGGCATTCCACCAGGTCAGCCTCATCTCGACATCGACCGACTTCATATCCGCCGCGATGTGCTGGATGCGAATCCCCGCGCCCAGAAACGGCGGCCACAGATTGATCCACCGGCGCAGCTTGTGCGAAGACTTCGCACCGCCCAGCAGCTTGAGAAGCACGTTCCGGGTCATTCCCTTCGTGAAACTTCGTGTCCTTAGTGGTGAATGGTCACTAGGCTGGCGTCGTCTATCTCATGGCTGCGGAGGAACCGCCAGCCCGCGCCCGTAGACAGCTTCGAGAATCTCATCGCCGCCGCGCGCCAGCAGCGCGGCTCCAGCCTCGTTTCCCAGTTTCTCCGGATCATTTCCATCGCGCGAATCTCGGAGGACCTTCGACCCATCCGGATCGGCCACGATCGATTCCAGATGCAACTTGCCGTTGCGCATCTCTGCAAACGCGCCGATCGGGACCTGGCAGCCTCCGCCCAAGCTGTTCAGCAAAGCTCGCTCGCACGTTGTGGCCGCGCGGGCATTCGGATCATTTAAGAACGCCAACCGCTCTCGGGTGACTGCGTCGCCTTTGCGGATCTCAATTCCCAGCGCCCCCTGCCCCGCCGCCGGACACATAATCTCCGCCGGGATGATCTGCTTGATCCTCTCCGTCTTGCCCAGCCGCTTCAGTCCCGCCGAAGCCAGAATAATGGCGTCGTATTCTCCCGCTTCGAGCTTGCGCAGGCGCGTATCGACGTTCCCACGCAGGGGATGAATATCCAGATCGGGCCGCACAGCCTTCAGTTGCGCCTGCCGCCGCAAACTCGACGTGCCCACCCGCGCCCCCTGCGGCAACTCCTGAAAGCTGGCATAGTGCAGCGAGCAGAAGGCATCCCGCGGATCTTGTCGCTCCGTGATTGCCGCAATTTCAAATCCAGGAGGAAGCTCGGTCGGCAAATCTTTCAGAGAATGGACGGCCAGATCGACGCGCCCCGCCGCCAGCGCTTCTTCAATCTCTTTCGTGAACATGCCCTTGGTGCCGACCATTGCGAGGGCAACGTCGGTAATCTTATCCCCAGTAGTGTGGATGATCTCAATCTCAACTTCGTGCCCACGCTCCCGCAGCAGCGCAGAAATGTGATTCGCCTGCCAGAGAGCCAGTTGCGAGCCGCGCGAGCCGATGCGAAGGTGGGCCATTAGTGTCTCGTCCCCACTTCGTCCTTCTTAGCCGCCGCCTGCTCCGCTTCTTTCCCCTTCACCTGTAAATTGAACAACCGCCGCACCACATCGACGATCGTTGTCGCTTCCGATTCCTTCGCCGCCGATTTCAATGTCGTAATCGGCGTATGCATTACTTTGTTGATGATCCCTCGCGTCAGCGCCTCGACCGCAATCTCCTGATCGGGACTCAGCTGCCCCAACCGCCCCCGCACGCGGTCAATCTCCGCCTGCCGGATCGTCTCCAGGTGATCCTGCAGCGACACGATCGTCGGAACGACATCGAGCGTGTGTATCCTCGCCTCAAAGCGCTCGACTTCACTAGAGATAATCGCTTCCGCGAGCTCGGCTTCCTTCCGCCGGTCGGCGACGTGGCTGCTAACCGCCTGCTGCAAGTCGTCGATGTCGTAAGCAAATATTCCGTCCAGCTTCGCCATCTCCGGCGAAACGTCGCGCGGCACCGCGATATCGATGAAGAACATCGGACGATTCTTCCGCCGTGACAGAAATTGTTCCCCATGCTCGCGCCGGAAGATCGCGTGTGGCGCGCCAGTCGAGGTAATTACGATGTCGGCCTTGTCGCACGTGGAATACAGATCGTCGAACTTGATGGCCTGCCCGTTGAACTTTTGCGCCAGTCCGATTGCCCGCTCGTACGTCCGGTTCGCAACAAAGATCGAAGCGCAGCCGTGCGCCATCAGATGCCGCGCCGCCAGCTCGCTCATCTTGCCCGCGCCGACGATGAAGACTGTCTTTCCTTCCAGCGTGCCGAAAATCTTTTTCGCCAGTTCGACCGCAACCGAAGCGATCGATACCGACGAGGATCCCACCGCCGTCTCGCTGCGCACGCGCTTCGCTACCGCAAACGCCCGGCTAAGAAGCTGGTCCAGCTGTCCGCGTACGGCGCCCACGGCCCGTGCAGTCGCGTACGCTTCCTTCACTTGTCCCAGAATCTGCGCCTCGCCTACCACCATCGAATCCAGGCTCGAAGCTACGCGAAACAAATGCCGCACCGCGTCCTTCTCCCGGAACTCGTACAAGTGTGAATCGAGCTCTTCCGGCGTCAGGTGAAAGTGCTCGTGCAGAAATCCGCGCAGGTCGGCGTGCCCGTTAGTTGTGTGCGTAATAAGCTCGACGCGATTGCAGGTCGAGATCACCATCGCCTCTTCAATTCCCGGATAGGCGGTCAGATCGCGGCAACAATCCGGCAGCCGCGATTCCGGAATCGCCAGCCGCTCCCGCACTTCCAGCGGAGCGCTCTTGTGATTCACGCCGATGAGCTGGAATCTCATGAGGCTCCAAACCGGTGCATGGTCGAGAAGTAATTCGCAGCCCAAGCGGCCAATGCCGCGACAAATGCGAACGTAGCCAGGACCGCCGCGCGCCGTCCGCGCCATCCCGAATTCCAGCGCGTGAAGACCATCACCATGTAGACGGCCCACATCAGCACCGACAGCAAGATCTTCGGATCCAGAAAATCCATGCGTCCGTAGGTCGTCACCGCGACCACGGAGCCCGTAATCAGCCCTAGCGTCATGAACGGAAACCCAAGCAGCAGCGACCGGTACCCGATCTGGTCGATTACCTCAAGCGCCGGCAGAAACGAGATCAGGCTCGTAGGCTTTTTCGACTTCAATCGCCGCTCCTGCAGCAAGTACAGCAGGCTCGCCCCGAAACTCAACACCAGCGCCGCATATCCCGTAAAAATAAGGATGATGTGCGCGATCAGCCATCCCTTATGCGACACATATTGCGTCAGCAACACGGGCTGCTCATCCACCGCCGCCACAAACGTAAGAAAGAAGACCACGGGAAACACCACCACGCCCGGCGACGTGGTCTTGTAAATCGTGTAGATCAGCATGAAAAACGACATCGACAGGAAGGCCAGCAGCGACTCGCCGTTATGGACTGACGCCCAAACGACCTTATCGGTGAGAACCAGCTCCGTCAGGGAGACGAAGTGAAACACCATTCCCAGGCTGGCGGCGTGCAACGCGATGCGGCTGAAAAGGTCGCTCGTACGGGTCAACGCCACAAAGGCGTAAACCAGTCCGATTAAGTAGCACCCCAGTGCAAAACGCAGCCAAAGCAGTGACATAGGCCTTATAAGGTCCGGAATCCCCTGAGTTTACCCCAAATCGCGAGTCCGGTCCCGAATCCTCTAGTAACATCCTCATCTTCCCCGAGGACGCAGTTAAGGCCAACAAAGCGGGTCACTTAAGTGTGTGATTAGGATCACAGACTGGCGACGGGCAGGCCCGTACTTCAATGCAGGCCAAAAATAAGGAGTTGTGATAAAGAGCTTTAGCGGCTCAGGGCTAGCATGTGAACCCCAAAGCTTCCAGCGAGCGCGAGAAATCCGACATCAATTCATCTTCGGGGAGCTATGCGGATTCGCTTCCCCTGGCGACACCGCGCCCGCACCATGGCCAGCTCCCATCGATCCCATATCTCCGGGAGCGAAGCAAGTCACGCGTCCGCTCGTTGCCACCCGCAACTGCGCCGGACAATCTCCTGCTGTCATCGCGCCGTTCTGCGATTGCACCGTGAACAGTTTGCCGTCCGCATTCCCGGCCACTCCGACGCTCATCCCCGGCATGTCGTACGCCACATAGAACGGATGCTTCCCCTGACTGGCCTGCACCGCGCATTCGCTCGCGGTCTTCGACTGATCCGCACTCGCTCCCACGCTGAGCCGCCCGCAATCGGTCGCCGACCCTCCCGAATACTCCTGCAGCTTCTGCTCGACTGCGTCCGACTTCGACGAAGACGGCACCCCACCCGAAATCGCCCCGGGCCCGGACGCTTTATTGCAAGCAGTGAGACAGATGAGAACGGACGCGAGAGCCAACTGCGGAATTTTCATGCCGTGATTCTAAACCCTCCACAACTCAGGTGGGGGCGACCACCTTATGTGGACAGCCGCCTCGGCTGTC
This sequence comes from uncultured Acidobacteriota bacterium, assembly GCA_963787685.1. Lineage (GTDB taxonomy): Bacteria > Acidobacteriota > Terriglobia > Terriglobales > Acidobacteriaceae > Sulfotelmatobacter. The sequence continues at coordinate 273,549 of CAWBED010000003.1, read as the reverse complement.
CGTGAGCCGCCAGGCTCACCTACTTTTTCCCTGTCAGTTCCCGAATCAAATCCACTTCCGCCTGCCGATACGGAGTTCCATCGTCCCGCAGCACTTCATGAAACCAGATTGGAGGCTGACTCAAAATGTACGGATGCTCCCACGACTCCCACGGATAATACGTCTGCGTCTTCCCCGCCACGAATCCCCAATTGATCGCGCCGACGTGCTCCGCTTTCGCAACCGGCAAAATCCCATCAAACGTGCTCCCTGCCGGACGCGCCATATACTCCGTGCAGATCACTGGACGATGAAATCTCCGCAGCCACGCGATCTCGCCTTTAAATGACTCGGGCCAGCTGTAGTTATGAAACGTAATGACATCCGACTCGCGCAGCTGAATCCGCTGGATCTCATCCGGCGCGCTCTCATCTTTCGATGTATCGATATCCCATACCCCGCTCGTCAAAGGCTGCGTCGGATTCATCTCTCGCGCCCACGCAAACGCCTGCGGCAGCAGCGCCGCTACTCGCGCCAGTTTCTCCGACATCTTCATCTCAGTCTTGGGATAACTTCCCGTCGTATCCGACCCAGGTTCGTTCCAAACGTCCCAACCAAGGATGCGATCGTCCTTTGCAAACGCACCGACCACGCCCTGCACATAAGCTTTCAACCGCGGAACCTGCCCCGGATCCGCCAGCGCCTTCGCGCCCGGACTCTGCACCCAACCTGAATTGTGAACCCCGGGAATCGGCGGACGCTGCGGCCCCAACTTCGGCTGCGGATCCCAACAGGAATCAAACAAGACAAACAACGGACGTATATGATGTCGCGCCGCAATCGCCAAAAACTGGTCAATGCGCTTCTGAAATCCGGGCGCATCCTGTTCCCATAACAAATCGTGCAGGAACACGCGCATCGTGTTCATGCCGAGCCCTTCGGCCCATCCCAACTCCTTATCAATTTCCTCAGGATCGAACGATGCCGCCTGCCACATCTCCAGTTCGTTGATCGCGTCCTTAGGAATGTAGTTGCTCCCCACGAGCCATGGCTGCTTCGCATACCAATCATTGGCCCGCTGCTCCGACCAACGCGCACTCTGCGCAAGCGCACTACTCGCAAGACAAACCAAAACAAGAACCGCTGAGATGCAACGAGATTTGAATATTTTCAAGACAAGGCTCCGCAGCATTTATAAGCGAGGCGTGGCAATTGGATCAAATCTTCCCGATCCGGGGTAGTCGACATCTCGCTCACCCAGGCTTAGGGCGTACGGACCGACTCGCTCCACCGGCCTGGAGGGCACTGACCAAGAAGCCCCGGCCTGTGGGATGCCGTGGAAGAGCGGCCCTTCAAGGGCCGCGTTACGGATTGACAAAAACGAATGGGCTTTAGCCCCTGAGGTGTTACTCCACTCCCAAACTCCCCAGCGCTTCTTCGAGCAACGCGCCATCAATTCGCAACCGCCGCCCGTCGGCCTTCACATCCTCGATCTCATCAAACCCCCGAAACAACCGCATCTTCACGGCAGCATACTGCTCGGCGTCATTCAACGGACGTCCATGCGCCGCGTTCCACTCCGCCAGCGGTCCTTGCGGTAAAAACACGCTGACCGCATAAGTCAGCTTCCGGTCTGATGTGACATCGAAGATAAACTCCGTTGCCGGAGCCTCCGGATCCCCCGCCAACGCCGCCCGCTTCCCGACAAAGTAGTACTGGTACACATACCCCTGCGCGCCTGTATATGTCTTCACTCGCCGCACGGTCATGCCGACATTATGGAACGATTCCGCGCTTTTGTCCCTACACCGCACTCGCTGAAATTATTTTGCGACTAGTTAGATGTATATACATCTACTATCGGCATGGATCGGTCAACGTTGCCAGCGCTGCCTTGCCTCTGTGCGAACCTTCGGAGAGCGGCCCGCGCACTCACCCAGCTCTACGAACATGAACTTCGTCCCCTCGGCCTCCGCTCGACGCAGATGACGATCCTTCAAGCTCTTTCGCGCACCGGAGAAATTTCCCAGGGACGACTAGGGCACATTCTCGCGATGGACAGCACCAGCCTCACTCGAACCATCGCTATCATGTCGCGCGAAGGCTGGATCACCGAACGGCGTGGCGAGGATCGTCGAGAGCGACGCCTCCGCCTATCCGACGCCGGGGAAAAGCAACTCAAGCGCGCTCTTCCGGCCTGGGAGAAAGTTCAAGCTCGCTTGCGTCACCAACTGGGCAGTCAGAACTGGAACAACCTCATGCAGCTCAGCCGTCAACTCGCTAGCTTCACCACCACCGAAGGAGAATTACGATGAAACCCTACGCAAAACTCACACTCGTACTTGGGTCGCTGTGGTTCCTTGCGGCCTTGTCCGCATCGGCATTGCATCTGTTCGAGAACGCTTCAAGCCGCCTGGGAGGCGCGGTTGCGGTGGGCGCAATCGTACCGCTCTTTGTGTTCTTCGGGTGGTTCGGAGTCTCCCGGAAATTCCGAGATTTCGTCATGTCGTGGAATCCGACGATCCTCACCGCCGCTCAATCGGGAAGGATAATAGGATTCACCTTCGTTCTACTCGAAGCCCATCGCGGACTTCCCGCAATCTTCGCACTACCCGCGGGATACGGCGACATGGCGATCGGTGCGACTGCAACCATCGTGGCCTGGAAGCTGGCCAATCCCGGCCATCGCAACAGTTTTATTCTTTGGCAATTGCTCGGAATCGCCGACTTGGTCACTGCTGTAGCCTTGGGCACAACTGCCGGCCTGCTCGATCCCCACGGCGTACCCATGCTCTATATGACGACGCTTCCGCTTAGCCTCGTGCCGACATTCCTTGTTCCGCTATATCTGATTTTTCACGTGGTGTGCATCGCGCAGGCGAAGCGCTGGGCGGTTCCCTCGCGGCCGGCTCATCAAATCGCGACTTCCACTCCGATTCGCCAATTCTGAGCCGGCGACAAACTTCGGGATTGAATCTCAGTTGCTGCGCAAGACCTGCATGGGATTCACTCCCGAAGCGCGCCTCGCCGGAATGTACCCGGAGATCGCCGCCACCATCAGCAACGCCAAGGCCATTCCCAAGTAAGTAGGCAGATCCCACGACGACGTTCCGAACAGCAGCGATGAAATCAGCTTCGCTACCACGAGCGCGAGCAATGTTCCCAATACCATCCCTGCGCACGCCAGTCGCATCGTACCGGCCAGCACCTGGCTCTGCACTCTCCACGCACTCGCTCCCAGCGCCATGCGGATACCGATGGCCTGCGCTTGCCGCGTCACCGAATACGAGATCACTCCATAGATGCCCAGCGCAGCCAGCAACAACCCCAGCCCTGCGAAAGCACCGACCAGCAGCATGAAGAATCGTCGCGGAGAAACCGCGCGGTCGACAATCGTCTGAACCGGCCGGAATTCCGCAGCTGGCTGGTTCGGGTTCAATTCTCGCAATGCGCGGAGCACGCTTGCAGCAAGTGCCGCTGGCGGCAGGCTGGTGCGTATCACCAACTGCGCCCCGGACGGCCCTTGTTGCGTCACCGGATAATAAATCTGCGATCCCGTTCCGCCTTCGACCGTCTCCTCGTGGACATCGTCGACCACTCCCACCACGCGGTCTTCTTCAGTCCCACGCATCAGAACCTTCCCTACCGCATCTTCTCCGGGCCAATACACCCGCGCCGCTGAGGCATTGATCAGCACGACTCGCTCGCTACGCGGCCCATCGGCCCACGTGAAATCGCGCCCTTGCATCCGAATTCCCATCGCGCGGATGAATCCTGGAGTCACCACATACACCAGCGGGTCAGGCAGTTCTCCCGGCGCAATCACTTTCCCCTTCGGCTCCGGTGTATCCCACTCGCGGTTCGGTCCCAGCGGCAGGTAATCGGAGATTCCGGCTGCCTCGACTCCCGGCAATCCATTCACGCGGGCAATAATCTGTTGAAAGATCTCGCCGCGTTTGGCCTGGCTCGCTTCCGGCGTCGGAGCGCTGTCGTCATATTCCACTTTGATGGAAGCTGCGCGATCCGGCTGAAAACCCAGATCGACGTCGAGCACCTTCACGAAGCTGCGTAGCAGCAGCCCAGCACTCACGAGTAGCACGCACGCCAGTGCAACTTCAACGATTACCAATCCCGCTCGGATGCTCTCGTGCTTACGTCCCAGTCCCGCGCCAGGGCCTGAGTCCTTCAGCATTTCCTGCAGATTTCCGCTCGCGATTCGAAGTCCCGGCAGCAGTCCGAAGATCGTTGCCGTAAACACGGCGACGAGCACCGTCCACCCCAGCGCCGGCCCGTCGATCCGCAAGCTGCTGAGCAGGGGCAGGGCCACCGCTCCTTGATGCGCAAGCCACGCAATCAACATGACAGCCAGCCCAAGTCCAACGGCCGCGCCTGCGCCCGAAAGCACAAGGCTCTCCATCAGCAATTGCCGGACAATGCGGCCCCGGCTGGCTCCAAGAGCCCCGCGCACCGCAAATTCCTTCGCGCGCGCCACAGCGCGGGATAATAGAAGGTTCGAAAGATTCACGCCCGCAATCAGCAGGATCACTCCCACCGCGCACCACAACGCGATGAGCGAACGCCGCAGCTTTCCCGTGACGTAGTCCTTCAACGGCACCGGAATCAGATCACCCCTATAGCGACCCAGCGTATCGGGATACTTGGTATTGAAATAAATATTGGGCGCGACACGGTTGGCATCGTCCAGCGCCTGCGCCACGGTGACGCCTGGCTTGAGCCGTCCAATCAGCGTGACGATGTTTCCCCAATTGCGCTCCAGATTCAAATCAAGCGGAGTGAAGACATCTACTTTCGCTCCGGGAGAAAACACAGCGCCAAAATCGAAGCTGTCACGCAGCACGCCGATAATCGTGATCGGCGTTCCGTTCAGTTCCACGGCCTTCCCTACGATCGCGGGATCACTATGAAACTGGCGTCTCCAATAAGCATTCGCCAACAACGCCACCGGATGAGGACCGCCACGACTTTCCTCGTCCGTGAACAGCCGGCCCATCGCTGGCTGCACACCCAACACCTGGAAAAAGTTTCCGATCACCTCGACGCCCGTCGCCGGCTCCGGCTCTCCGTGTCCGGTAAGCCGCAAATTGTCCGCGGTGCTGAAAGCCATGTACCCGGTGACACCCTGGTAAGTGCGGCTCTGGTCGCGGAATTCTTCGTAGGCGTCAGCGGAATAAGTAGCGCAGGAGAGGCCGCATGCGCTCGGTGGTGGCGCAATCCAAACTAGTTCGCGCGAGTCTGGAAATGGCAGAGGCCGCAGCAGCAGCGTATTCACGACGCTGAACACTGCGATGTTGGCGCCGATCGCCAGCGCCAGAATCAAGATCGACACGGCAGCGAATCCCGGATCGCGCCCGAGGGTGCGGAACGTATACCGCACATCCTGCAGAGAGTCATTCCAGTAATCCTTGAGGCGTTTACGGCGTTCCATCTTCTCTCCCATGCGCACACCGATTTGTTGTACTGCGCGCAGATCTCCGAACTGCCGTTCGGCTTCCTTCTGTGCGGCATCCGGCGTCCAGCCTTGCGCCACCAGGTCGTCGATCTTGGCTTGCAGGTGAAACCGCAACTCGTCCTTTACATCAGCCGCAGGATCGGGACCGAACAGGCGCGAATAACGCCTCCACATCGGAATCGGTTTCACGCCACTTCCTCCGGCAGCGGAGGCTGCGTCGCCTCCAGCACTTTCGCAACAGCCTTTGCGTACGCTTCCCAAGTCTTCACTTCGTGACGCAGTTGCCGCCGGCCCTCCGCCGTCAACCGGTAGAACTTCGCCTTGCGGTTGTTTTCCGACAGCCCCCACTCGGCGTCGAGCCATCGCTTGTTTTCCAGTCGCCACAGCGCGGGATAGAGCGTGCCCTCCTCGAGCAGCAGCGCATCATCGCTCTGCCGGCGAATCAGGCTGGTGATGGCATAGCCGTGAAGTGGTCCCCAGACCAGAGCCTTGAGGATCAGCACATCCAGCGTGCCCCGAAAGAATTCCAGTTTTGCGCTATCCATCCCCACCCCTTGCGCTCCAAGGGAAGCCTGTCACACTCCCCCTTGCATAACAAGGGGACGTTCCGAAAGAAAATTAGTTAGCGAAGCCAGCCTTGAAATTCAGAGTATTTATCGATGCCTCACAATCAAGAAGAATAAGCTGCGAACTTTTCTGCCGTCATCGATGAGGTAGGTTTCGCTTCATGTTCTCCAAATGGGATTGGCGCTGATGTTTGACAACAAGTACTCGCAGACCTAGCATCGTGTTTGGGTCGGCATCCCCGCCTACTCTTTCAGGTTCTCTGATCTAAGTCAGCCCATCTGAAGTTCTTCCCTCTTAGCAGAACCAGCGTGAAGGAGTCCGCGTGTCGAACCGATGGGGATTTGCGTGTGTGTTATTCGCCGTAACTCAGCTGCTCAATTTTGCCGGCGCGCAGCAAGCAACCACGGAATCCGGCACTATCTCCGGTGTCACCACCAGCGGCACGACAGTTTACAAAGGCGTCCCGTTCGCCGCTCCACCGGTGGGCGCATTGCGATGGCGTCCGCCGATTCAGGCCGTGCCCTGGTCTGGTACTCGAAAAGCGGACCAGTTTGGACCGGCGTGTATGCAGGTAGGCGTATCCATGCCCGGCGAGGCGCCTCCCGAAGTCAGTGAGGATTGTCTCTACCTCAACATCTGGACACCTGCAAGAAACGTAACCGGCCACCTGCCCGTCATCGTCTGGATATACGGTGGCGGCTTCATCAACGGCTCGGCCTCGATGCCCCTGTATTGGGGAGACCGGCTGGCGGTCAAAGGCGTGATTGTTGTCACGATTTCCTACCGGCTCGGCCCGCTCGGTTTTCTTGCGCTTCCCGAACTGACGCGTGAGTCGCCACATCATTCCTCCGGAAATTACGGCCTGATGGACCAGATCGCCGCCCTCGAATGGATTCAGCGGAATATTGCAGCCTTTGGCGGCGACCCGAGAAATGTCACCGTAGCCGGCCAATCCTCGGGAGCGATGTCGGTAAGTATTCTGATGGCTTCTCCTCTGGCCAAAGGCTTATTCCACCGCGCCATCGGAGAGAGCGGCGGCCTGTTTGAGCCGGTCCAACTGGCACCCAAATACCTGCTGGCCAACGCAGAGCGCGACGGAGAAAAGTTCGCCGCTTCGCTGGGCGCAACCTCGCTCCAGCAACTGCGTCAACTCCCCGCCAGCCAGCTGAGCGGCAATGCCGGCGGCATCGTCCATCCCGTTATCGAACCTTACGTCCTTCCACTTTCACCCTACGAAGCCTTTGCATCAGGCCGGCAAAACGATGTTCCGCTGCTACTCGGATCAAACGCCGAAGAAGCTCGTTCGCTCGTAGATGTCACCCACGTCAGCGCCGCAAGCTTCGACAAAGACCTTGAGCAAAGCTTCGGTGCTCTGCCGCCTCCTCTCGTATCCGCCTATCCTCACGCGACCGACGAAGAAGCAAAGCAGGCGAGGCTCGGCCTGGAGCGCGACCTCCGCTTCGGCTGGGATATGTGGGCTTGGGCAAGATTGCACGCAGGAACCGGGCACAGCAGCGTGTTCTATTACTCATTTACTCAACAACCCCCGTTCCCACCCGGCTCTGTGTACCAGGGTTGGGGCGCAAGCCACTTCGCCGAACTCTGGTATGTCTTCGACCATCTGGGTCAGGAGTCTTGGCGCTGGAGCGCGGCTGATCGGAAAGTTGCGGAAGAAATCTCCAGCTACTGGATCAACTTCGCGAAGTCGGGCGATCCGAACGGGCCAGGCCTTCCCCACTGGCCGGCATTCACCAACACCGACGCCAAGACTCTGTATCTCGGCACTCCGGTCGTTGTCGGTGGCGTGCCGAATATCGAAACCTTGAGGGTTTTCGATTCCGTCTACTCGACGGTGCGTGGCTCGGCCTTCGCCTCACGGTGACCTTTCGTCAAGCCCGATCACGACAAACCGCGCTCTCGCCAGCCGAGCTCAGGTTGTCGCAGCGTGTTCTCCGAATCGTCGGTGACTTTGACGTTCGTTCGCGATAGCCCGTGTGACATCTGACCTTGCCTTCCACAGGCGAGCGAGCAGATCATCGCCAAGGCGTTAGCGGTATGGGGAGACAACGAGGAAGAGCCCCTAACTCTTGTGTTCTCAAGATTTTGACCTCTAACTCCTAGGCGCTCAAGATTTTGCAGACACATTTTGCAGAACCCGCGCCAGTCAAGGCTTTCAAAGAGGGTGGGGGAGGGGGGCACCCCACTCTCCCAGCCAGTTCCCAAAATGGACCAGCTTCGAAACCCGCTTTTTTGAACGTTCCGCAAAATATTTTTTCAGGTATTTCCACAGCTGCAGAATCGAAAAAACATGATCCCCTTCGATTCATTCTCCTGCCCCATTTCGCCGATATCTTTTCTCAGGAGTGCTTTCGATGGCTGAATGGTTTTGGACTGCGCTGGGAGCGTTGGCCCTCATCGTGATCTGCGAAGAACTGCGCATTTACAAGATTCATCGCGCCTCTCGCACCAACGAAGAGATTTTCCGGATCGTCACCGAGAACGCGGCTGACATGATCGCTCTGGTCGACGTCAAAGGACGCCGCTTGTACAACAGCCCCTCGTATAAGCGCATTCTCGGTTACTCGCCCGCAGAGCTCGGCGAAACTTCCGCCTTCGAGCAGATTCATCCCGACGATCGCTTTCGCGTCCTCGATGCTGCGCGTGAAGCGCGCGAAAGCGGAGTTGGCCAACGGCTCGATTACCGGATCAAGCACAAAGATGGAAGCTGGCGCGTGCTCGAGTCGATTGCCAGCACAATCCGCGATGACAAAGGCCAGGTCGCCAAGCTGGTGATCGTCAACCGCGACATCACCGACCGCAAGCGCGCCGAGCAACAGCTCGAACACAATTTGTTCCACGATCCGCTGACCGGATTGCTCAATCGGCGATCGTGTCTCGACCGCCTGCAGAGCGCCTTCGTGCGCTCGCGCGGAGACTCTGGTCATCCCTACGCTCTCTTGCTCGCCAACGTCGATCACTTCAAGGTCTTCAACGAATCCATGGGTTCGGCTGCGGGCGATGAAATCCTGATGGAGATTTCTCGTCGCATCGGAGCATGCCTCTCCAAAGACGACAACTCTAACCGCCGCGATCGTGGCCAAACATCTTCCGACGCCGTGCTGTTCCGATTGGGAGGCGATGAATTCACCATTCTCCTCGAAGGTTCGCCGGATCCGAGCGATGCCATGCGCGTCGCCAAGCGAGTGCAAGAGGTCGTCGCCGCACCACTGATCACGCAGCTCCGCGAGGTGCGAGTTGCATTGAGCATCGGCATCGCGCTAAGCACTCCGGAACACACGCGTCCCGAAGACGTCTTGAAAGACGCAGATGTGGCGATGCGCCGCGCCAAGGCTCTCGGCGGATCGCGTTGCGAAGTCTTCGATGAAGCGATGCACACCCGCGCCGTCGGCCGGTTGAAGTTGGAATCCGACCTCCGCACCGCGCTCACGCATCAGCAGTTTCGCGTCTATTACCATCCGGTAATTCAGCTCGACACGCGCCATATCGTCAGCTTCGAAGCGCTGCTCCGCTGGGAACATCCCACGCAGGGATTAATCTCTCCCTACCACTTCATCGAAGCAGCGGAAGACACAGGAATCCTCGTCTCCATCGGCCATTGGCTGATTGTCGAAGCTTGCCGCCAGTTGCGCGAGTGGCAGACCGACAATGCGAGCTCGGATAGCGCAAATCAGGAGCCGATGAACATTACCGTCAACGTCTCCGCTCGCCAGTTTGCCGATGCGAGGCTGGTCAACGATCTTCAGGACGCATTGCAGGAAACCGGAATCGATCCATCGCATCTGCAACTCGAGATCACCGAGACCATCGCCGCAGCGGATCCCAAACTGACTGTCACAATTCTGTCGCACCTCAAGCACATGGGAGTTGGCGTAATCCTGGATGACTTCGGCACTGGATCAACGTCACTGCGCGGTTTGCGGCAATTCCCGGTCGACGCACTCAAGATCGACCGCTCGCTGGTTCGCGAGATGCAGAGCGACCGCGCGACGGCCGATATCGTCGAGCTGATCATCACGCTCGCACACAAGATGAGCCTGAAGGCGATCGCGGAAGGGATCGAAACGTCACGTCAAATGGAGCGACTGCTCGAACTCGGATGCGAGTTCGGGCAAGGCTATTACTTCTCGCAGCCCCTCGACGCCAAAGGCGCACAACGCTTCATGCGCCAGCAAGTCGCCGCGACCCGAGCGAGCACCGCCGCCGCAAAGTGACCGACCTGCAGCAGAACATCACCAGCACCCCGAAGGTGTCATCCTGAGCGTAGCCTCACTTCAGGCGGAGCGAACGATCTCACGCGGGTATGATCGAACTTGCCGATCCATGCGTGCTCCAGCTGAGCCATTCGTCAGCGAGTGCCGTTTCCGCGCGACACAACTCTTCCATATTCCGTCGCGCGACTGAGCCGGTCGAACATGCGCCACGCGGCCAGCGAGACCTTGCTGATCGCGTCTTCCCCATCGCGTTCGTTGCGGAGGAACGATGTCATCACGCAGATGACATATGGACGTCCTTCGACAAAGACGATTCCAGAGTCATTGCGGACGGCTTCGAGTTCGCCCGGCTTGTTGGCGATCTTCAAATCTGGCGGAAGTTCTCGCGGGATGAACGAGTCCTTATTCGTGCTGAGCACCTTGAAGAAATCATCCGTCGATTCCTTGTTCAGCACTTTGCCATGGTAGATAGCCTCGAGCAGCGTCATCATCTCCCGCGGCGTGGATATATTCTCGCGGCCTTGCTTCGCAGCCTCAAGGTCCATCATCTTGCGGCGCAGCCGCGTATGCGTCAGGCCAAGCGTGTCGAGCATAGCGTTCACGTTCTGCATCCCAACGCGATCGATCAATACATTCGTTGCAGCATTGTCGCTGACCGCGACCATCATGGTGGCGAGGTCGCGAAGCGTCACACGCGTCACGCCCGGAGTGAGGCCATTCATGATGTCGCTGTCCTGCACCAGATCGGACGCTTGCACGGTGTAGAGATCCGTTAGCTTGAGCTTGCCTTGTTGCGTTTGTAGGTACAGATCGGCGAGAACCGCGATCTTGATGGAACTAGCCTGAGCGAAGACCTCATCTTCGTGAAGGAAATAATGATCGCCTGTCGTTAAGTCTTCGATCGCTACTCCCATCACGCCGTCGAGATGCTGATCGATCTCCTGAATATTGGCTTCGAGTTTCTGCCAGAGAACTTTCTGCTTTCCTGCGGAAGGAGGCTGAGATTGCGCGAAACATGAAGTTACAAGCACGATGCAGATGAGTACGCGGTTCAAGGGTCTCTCCTGAGCCGAGGATTGTAACAGCAGCTTTGCGAACGAACTCACAACGGAGAACTCAGCAGACCACTACGGAAACCTGCAACGAGCGACCGATTCTTACTAGAAAGGTTCAGCCATCGATCTTCGCCTCGCGCAGCTGCTTCACTGCGGTTTCGGAGCTTACGGGAGAGTAGTAGACCTCTTTGAACGTGTAGGAGCGGGCTTTGGAACTGATGACCGGAAGGATCTCGATGTGCCAGTGATAGTCCTCGTCGATGGTCTTCCAATACCCAAGATTCTTCGAGGGATGGATGCTGCTCGGCGAAGTATGCAGCACCAGGTGAAATTCCTCTGTGACGGAGCGGATACGTTGCAGCGTGCGTCGGAGCAAGGCCGCAAGGTTCGTGCGAAGCCCCGGCTTGTTCAATCCAGTGCGCTCGAAAGAAGCTTCATGGTTGCGTGGCATGATCCAAGCTTCATAAGGCACGCGCGGCGCATAGGGACAAAGAGCGACGTAATCTCCACGAGCCTCGATTACACGCTGAGCCTGGTGTTCTTCCTGCTGGATGATGTCGCAGAACACGCACCGCTCTTTACCAACGAAATACTCGCGCCCAGCGCGAAGCTCGTAGAGCACGCGCCGCGGGACAAACATGGTCGCAGTGATTTGTGAAGTGGGGTGGCTGAATTCCTGCCCAGCATTCTTACCGTAGTCCTTGAAGAGACTGACGTACTTGATGCGTGAATCGTGCTTGAGATCGAGGATGCGCTCAGCGGCGAGGCGCAGGAAATGTCCAATTTCGTCATCGCCGGCGATCCAGAGATGGCGATCGTGGTTGCGATTCTCGATCAGGACTTCGTGCGCCCCCACGGAATGCATGCGATCGTAGATTCCGTCGCCGCGGCGGTCGGGCTCTCCTTCGATGCGATAAAGCGGCCGCGGATGCACGACCGAACGAGCGGACCAGAGCGAGCCAGGAGCATCCGGAGAACTCTTGATCACATGCTGCGGTGTCGACGCGTCGGCGCAGAAGGGGCACGGAGCATCTGGACGAGGGGCGGCATCACCGGGGTCGTCTCCGGTAATAACCCAGGAGCGCGTGATTGGGTCTTTGCGCAGTTCCATAGAGAACGGATGGAAAAGAAGAGGAGAACACTCCGACAGAATCGTAGTCAACCGGATTTGCTGCGACAGTTTGCGCAGGTGCCATGCGAAATGACGCAGATGAGCGGCACGCCGCTTTGTTATAATCCGCCGAAGCCCGCCCAGATGACCGAGCCGTCCACTCCGCTGATGCGGCAGTATGCCGCCGTCAAAAAAGAACATCCCACCGCGCTTTTATTCTTCCGTCTCGGCGACTTCTACGAACTGTTCTTTGACGACGCGATTGTGGCCGCGAAAGAGCTGCAGATCACTCTGACCTCGCGCAATAAAGAAAAAGGAATAGCGGTGCCAATGTGTGGCGTTCCGTACCACGCCGCGGAGGGGTACATCGGGAAGCTGATCCGAAGGGGCTTCAAGGTTGCGGTCTGCGAACAGGTCGAGGATCCGCGAGTCGCGAAGAAGTTGGTGCGGCGCGAGGTCACGCGAGTGGTCACGCCCGGAACGGCGGCCGATTCGTCGCTCGGATCAGACGAGAACAACTTTCTCGCAGCGCTGGCGCAGGTGGGAGATCGAGTCGGCTTTGCCGCCCTCGATCTTTCCACTGGCGAATTCCGGGCCACGGAATTTTCGGGGGAGGGTGCGCTGCGGCGCGTGCAGGAGGAATTGGAACAGCTGCGGCCGAAAGAGTTGCTGTACGGATCGGCCGCGCCGCTATTTGAAACAGCCGGAACGCGGTCCACGGAGCAGCCGAGCCTTGCTCGGCCAGACAGCCGTGGGCGGCCGGCTCCATATGGCTCGTCTCCAAATGCAGCGTCTCCACAACCTCGAGCGGTTGGAGCAACTTGCACGGAAACTCCGCTGGATGATTGGATCTTTGCGCCGGATCATGCTCTTCCGCTGCTCGAAAATCATTTCGGCGTGCTTTCGCTGGAAGGATTTGGGCTAGCGGGACGCACTGCGGCGGCTTCGGCAGCAGGAGCCATCCTTTATTACGTGCGCTCGACGCAGCGCGGATCGCTCGATCACGTGGACCGGATTGGGTGGTATGAACGGCAGAATTGCTTAGTTCTCGACGCAGTGACCGTGCGAAACCTGGAGCTGATCGAACCGTTGTTTGCAGGAACCGACGCGGGCGTAACGCTGTTCCGCTCAATCGATGCCGCCACCACGCCGATGGGCAAGCGGCTGTTGCGGGCATGGCTGCTGCGGCCATCGCTCGATTTGAAGGAGATTCACGGACGGCTCGATGCGGTTGCGGCAGGTGTAAAAGACATCGTTGCTCGCGAAGAATTGCGGCGTGCGCTCGATGGCGTGCTCGATTTGGAACGGCTGCTGAGCCGCGTTACTTTGGAGGCGGCGAATCCGCGGGATGTACTTGCACTGTCATCTTCATTGGCAAAGATTCCCGCAGTAAAGACCGCAACAGCACGCCTATTTGCGGAACGTTTACAACAGTTGCACGGCTTGCTCGATGAACTCGCGGACCTGCGGGATCGCATCGAGAAGACGATTGTGCCTGAGCCTCCGTTGAGTTTTGCCGATGGCGGGGTCATTGCGCAGGGCGTCGATCACGCTCTGGACGAATTGCGAGAGTTGTCGCGCAACAGCAAGGCCGTGCTGGCGCAGATCGAGCAGCGCGAGCGCGGGCGCACCGGCATCTCGTCGCTGAAGGTAAAGTTCAATTCCATCTTTGGCTACTACATCGAAATCTCGAAGTCCAACCTTCACCTGGTTCCGCAGGACTACGACCGCAAACAGACTCTCGTAGGCGCTGAGCGCTTCACGACTCCGGAATTGAAGGAGTATGAGGCGAAGATTCTCGACGCACAGGAAAAGATTGTCGAAATCGAGCGGCGACTATTCACCGAGCTGCGAACGTCGATTGCTGCCGAAGCCAAGCGCATCCGGCAAACGGCACTGGCGCTGGCAGAGGTCGATGTGCTGGCATCGCTGGCGCACATCGCGGCTTTGCGAAATTACTGCCGGCCGCAGTTTGTTGAGACCGGAGGTGAGCTTGAGATCATCGAGGGGCGGCATCCTGTCATTGAGCAGCAAGACATGGCCGGAGCCAGCGATCGCTTTGTGCCCAACGATCTCTATCTGAATGACACGACGCACAACATCCTATTGCTGACCGGGCCGAACATGGGCGGCAAGTCGACGTATCTGCGGCAAACGGCGCTCATCGTGATCCTGGCACAAATGGGATCGTTCGTGCCCGCGCGTTCCGCTAAGTTGAGCATCGTCGATCGTGTGTTCACGCGCATCGGAGCGAGCGACAATCTGGCGCGCGGGCGGTCAACCTTCATGGTCGAGATGACCGAAACCGCTGCAATTCTGCATACAGCGACGGCGCGATCGCTGATCCTGCTGGATGAGGTTGGGCGAGGCACTTCTACTTACGACGGGCTGGCGATTGCGTGGGCCGCGGTCGAATATCTGCATGCGCGGGTGCGAGCGAAGAGCCTGTTCGCGACTCACTACTTCGAGCTGACCGAACTGGCGGAGCAACTCGCGGGCGTGAAGAACTACCACGTTTCGGTGAAGGAGACTGGCGGGGGGATCGTCTTTCTCCGCAAGGTTGAGCCGGGAGCAGCGGATCGCAGTTATGGGATTGAAGTGGCTAAGCTGGCTGGTTTGCCGAACGAGGTGGTGGAGCGTGCCCGCGAAGTTCTGGTGGAGCACGAGTTTGCCGAGCAGCAGGCGACGGCGCATTTGTCGCCCGGCGCGAGTCCTCCACCGGCACAGTTGACCATCTTTACTCCCCTGTCGCAGCCGGTGCTGGACAAGCTGCGAGAGGTGGATTTGAATCGTCTGACGCCGCTCGAAGCCTTGAATTTGTTAGCCGAGCTGAAAAAAGAAATCTAAACGCAGAGGGGACTGGGAAATACGGAGGCTGGTCTGTCGCAAGATCCCGGACAATTAATGATCGTCGGTTTCGACGGCGTCGAGATGTCGGCGCGACTTTCTTCTCTGCTCAGACGCTTGCAACCCGCGGGCGTGATTCTGTTTGCACGCAACATCAAGAGCCCAGAGCAAACGTGGCGCCTGCTGCAGGACTGCCGGAAATGCGTATCCACGCCGCTCTTCACTTGCGTCGATCTTGAAGGTGGAAGCGTCGACCGCTTCCGCGATGCGCTCGGATCGGCGCCATCTGCGGCCGATGTGTTTGCCACCCGCGATCGCAAGTTATTCCGAAAGCATGGGCAGGTCATCGGCGAGAACTGCCGGCTGATGGGGTTCAACGTCGACTTTGCCCCCGTGTTGGATTTAGCGTTCGAGGCATCCCGCGGCGTGATGGGATCGCGGGCGGTGTCGGCGAATCCGCGTGAGGTCGTCACTTATGTGCGGGAATTTCTCGCGGGACTCGGAGCCACGAAAGTATTGGGATGCGGCAAGCACTTCCCCGGACTTGGCGAAGGTAATCTCGACAGCCATCATGAACTGCCGGTGATCGAGAAGTCGATGAAGAAGACTCTGGGCGGAAGACCTGGTTCCCTACCGGACATTGCGGCGGCAGTTGCCGCTTGTGATGGTGTCGCACGCGGCCTATCCGATGGTGACGAAGACGAAGATTCCCGCTTCGATCTCGAAGACGTGGATCACGGATGTGCTCCGCAGGAAGATTGGTTACGGAAATCCGATTGTCTCGGACGATCTGGAGATGGGCGGAGTGCTTTCTGCAGCGCCCGTGGGTAAGGCTGCGGTCGAATTTGTTCGCGCTGGCGGAGATCTGTGCCTGGTGTGCCATCGCGAAGATTACGTGACGCAGGCATATGAGGAACTGCGACGCGCGGCGGGAGGCGACAAGCATTTTGGGCGGAGAGTGAACGACTCGGCGCGGCGACTGATGGCGTTCAAGAAAAAGTGGGCGATGACGCTGCGGCCACCGAAGACACCGATCTGCAGCCATCGCCGAAAAGTTGAGCCGCAGGCTATGGGAGTTCAGCGAGCAAGTGCGCCTGGAGGCGTTGAGTCGCGAAGAAGGACGCCGGCGGCCACGAGCATGAACAGGAACTCGATGATCGTTACTGGAGTGATGAGTGGGACGTCGGCGGACGGGATTAACGTTGCGATCGTGAGGATCGGAGAAAAGACGAGCGAGACCGTTGGCGCGAGGTTTCATAAGCGCATCACCCAGAACGGACAAGCAAATCCACTTCATAAGATTAAACTGCTGGGACATGCGGAATTTTCTTATCCTGCCAAGGTTCGGGCTGCTGTGCTGGCCGCGATGAATGCGACCGGAGCCAGTGTTGCCGATTTATCGCGGCTCAATTCCCTGCTCGGAGAACTCTACGCGGATGCAGTTTTGGCTACTGCGCGGCGATTTCGAACTAAGGTCGATCTGGTCGGCTGCCACGGGCAGACTCTCTATCATCAAGGCGATCCGCAAGCGTTCCTGGGACGCAAGATCACAACGACGTGGCAGACCGGGGAGGCGGCAATCATCGCTTCGCGGGTGGGCGCGCCGGTGGTGTCGGATTTCCGTCCGGCCGACATGGCTGCGGGCGGAAAGGGAGCGCCGCTCGTTCCTTATCTCGACTATCTGTGGTTTCGAGACGCGAAGATTGGTCGCGTCGTACAGAATATCGGTGGGATCGCCAATCTGACTGCAATTCCTCCGGGCGCAACGGCGAACGACCTGGTCGCCTTTGATACGGGGCCGGGAAATATGGTGATCGATGCGGTCACGGAGAAGTTGTTTGGGCAACCGTTTGATCGTGATGGCAAGATTGGCGCCTCGGGAGATGTCATGGGGTCGGTGGTCGCAAAGATTCTGCGGCGCACGTTTTTTCGGGCGCAGCCTCCGAAAACAGCGGGGCGCGAGGAATTTGGGCGGGAGTTTGTTCGCGAATTCTTACGTGCCTGTGGTCATGCGCGCAAACCAGATGTGGTCGCAACCGCGACGGCGCTGACCGCCCGATCGATTGCCCATGCGGTTGAGCAGTTCGTCATCCGAGGTGCGAAAAAGAAGGGCTTTCACGAGTTGATCGTCTCTGGCGGCGGGGCACGGAATGCGACGCTAATTGCGATGCTTGCGGAATGCCTGGCGCCAATGGGAATCGTAGTGCGATTCTCGGATGAGTTCGGATTGCCGTCGGAAGCGAAGGAAGCTACGGCTTTTGCGGTCATGGCTTACGAGACATGGAACCGGCGGCCATCGAACGTGCCTTCCGCTACCGGCGCGACGCGGGCGGCGGTATTGGGGAAGATCTCTTATGCTTGAGCGGGCATTCAAGAACTTTTACCACGAAGGGCACGAAGGTTCACGAAGAGGAACAAAACCTTCCCTGCTCGACCTTCGTGCAACTTGGTGCCCTTCGTGGTTCCAGCTTTCTGCCGTTTTCATCTTTGCCCTCATTCTGCTCTTCCCTCTTCTTTCCTGTTCTTCTAAGCCAGAGGCGAACACACTAGTCATGATCATCGAGTCGAGCCCGACGAATCTTGATCCACGGGTGGGAATCGATGCGCAGTCGGAACGGATCGACAACCTGATCTTCGACGATTTGCTGTCGCGCGGAGACGACCTGAATGTCGCACCCGGACTGGCTGAACGCTGGGACATCCCTGACGCGCTGACCTATGTCTTTCATTTGCACCGAGGCGCGAAGTTTCACGATGGACGAACCTTGACTTCGCGCGACGTGAAGTGGACGTTTGACTCGCTGCTGCAGGGGAAGATTCGCAGCACCAAAGCGGCCGTCTACAAATATGTTGATCACATTGAGGCTCCGGATGACACCACCGTAATTTTTCATATGAAGGAACAAGACGCCACCTTGCTGTGGAATTTGTCCGACGGAGCGATTGGCATGGTTCCGTACGGCAGTGGCGATGAGATCACACAACATCCAATCGGGTCGGGACCATTCAAGTTCGTGAGCGCGGAGACAGATCGCGAAGTTGTTCTCGAGCGCAACCCCGACTATTGGGGAGAGAAGGCGAAGCTGGAGCGCGTACGCTTCGCCGTGGTGCCGGACGAAACGACTCAGGCTCTCGAGCTGCGTAAAGGCAGCGGAGATGTGGCGATCAATTCGCTAACTCCGGACACGGTCGTCACGCTGGCTCGCGATCCGAATCTTGGGATCGAAAAAGGGCCCGGCACGCGGTTGGCATATATGGGGTTCAATCTCCGCGATCCGATTCTGAAAGATGTGCGGGTACGGCAGGCGATTGCGTATGCCCTCGATGTGAGGCCAATGATTGAATATCTGTGGCGCGGCGAAGCGGAACCGGCGCACAGCATTTTGCCGACGCAGAGTTGGGCTTATAACGGGAACGTCCCGCCCTACTTGCACGATCCTGAAAAGGCGAAGCAGTTGCTCGACACGGCCGGGTACGCGGAATCGAATGGGGTGCGTTTTCACTTGACGATGAAGACCTCAACCGACGCGAATACGCGGCTGATGGTCGCCGTGATGCAGCAGCAACTGCGCGATGTCGGAATTGTGCTCGACATCCGGAGCTTCGAATTTGCGACATTCTTTTCAGACGTGCAGCATGGAGCATTCCAGATCTACTCGCTGCGCTGGATCGGCGGCAACGAAGATCCTGACATTTTCGAGTACGCGTTTCACTCGTCGAAGTTCCCGCCGAACGGCGCAAATCGCGATTATTATTCGAATCCCAAGGTGGACGCGCTGATCGACAAGGCGCGGCGTGAGATTGATCTGCAGGCTCGCAAGCCGTTATATGCCGAAGTGCAGAATCTGCTGGCGGACGACTTGCCCTACATTAATCTCTGGTATCTGGACAACGTGCTGGTACACACAAACCGAGTACGGAATTTGAAGCTGAATCCGGCGGGAAACTACGATTTTCTGCGGAGCGCAGAGCTGGTTTCGTCGACGAACTAGCGATTCGTTTCCTGTTTTTTCTCCAGTCAAATCGGTTCCTGCCACGTGGTACCATCAAAACTTCGCGTCATAAATTATGCGCATTCTTTTCATCGGCGACATTTTCGGACGCCCGGGTCGAAATGTGGTCAAGGACCGGCTTCCGGGAATTGTCCGCGAGCGCGGGATCAATCTTATTATCGCGAACGGCGAGAATTCCGCAGCCGGATTTGGTATTACCCCATCGCTCGCCGAGGAGCTTTTCGAGCTCAACATCGACGTCATCACCACTGGAAATCACGTCTGGGATAAGCGCGAGATCATCGAGTATTTCCAGATGGTCGAAGGCAACGGACACGGTCCGGCGCGGCGGGTATTGCGGCCGGCGAATTATCCTGCCGATATGCCTGGATCGGGCATGTATCAGGGATTCAAGGGCAAAATTCCCTACGCGGTGATCAATCTGCAAGGGCGTGTATTCATGGCCTCGAACGACGATCCCTTCCGTGTAGCGGACCAACTTCTAAAGAAAATCGATGCCAAGGTGATTCTGGTCGACATTCACGCCGAGGCTACATCAGAGAAGGTATCGATGGGATGGTACCTTGACGGCCGCGTCACGGCGGTCGTGGGGACTCACACGCATATCCCTACAGCCGACGAGCGCGTTCTGCCCAATGGCACGGCTTACATCACGGATGTGGGGATGAGCGGTCCGTACGACGGCGTGATTGGGGTGAAGAAGGAACTGGTGGTCGGAAAGTTTCTCAACGGGATGCCGGTGCGGTTTGAGCCGGCGACGGGAGACGTGCGGATGTGCGCGGTCGTGATCGACTGCGACGAAGAGACGGGTAAGGCGCATTCGATCGAACGACTGATGGTGTCTTAGCCTTCGTCCCGGCTGATCTGTACTCCTGAGAGCACGGCGTCACGAGTCTGCGTCTTTACGAAATCAAAGGTGCAAGGCGCGACACCTTCCTCGTTCTTCCGGTGGGTTTTCCCGGTTTGCCCGAGGTTACGACCGGGTGTACCCGGACCTATTGGCCTCTCCTTTTGGCGAAGGAAGCACGGTAAAATCAGTCTTCATGCGGTGCAAAGCAAACATCTTGGCGGGGATGCTGTTCGCGATCTTCGCAGTCTCGGGGCTTGCCCTCGGGGATGACACTTCGCCTGCTCCGCCGATTTCCTGCTCCAACGGTCTGATCGGCGGGATCAACTGCATCCCGACCAAGCGAGATCTCAAGCAAGCACGGTCCGCCTACGAGCGCGGCATCAAACTGGACAAGAGCCAACACCTGGAAGAGGCATTCGCGCAGTTCGACGACGCCGCACGGCTCGTTCCGCAGAATGTCGATTTCCTGACCGCGCGCGAAGCCGTGAAGGCCAAGCTGGTTTTCGACCATATCGAGCGGGGCAACACGCTGATGGCGGAAGATGCGCGCCTGCGTGCAGCAGGTGAGTTCCGTGCCGCGCTCGATCTCGATCCCGAGAACGAGTTCGCGCATGAGCGGTTCGCGGAAGCCACCCGCGACCCTGCGCCGGTTGTGCCCACAACTTTTGTCGAAACCCGACCCTGGAGCCTCTCGGAGTCGACAGAGATTCATCTGCTTCCTCCCGACAGTGAGGCGACATTCCACTTCAGCGGAGACGTTCGTACCCTCTTCACGCAACTCGCGGCTGCCTTCGGCATGACCGTGCAGTTTGACGATTCGGTCGAACGGCGGCAGGTGACCTTTAACGTCGACAACGTGGGCTTTTTCACCGCTCTGAAGCTGGCCTGCGACGTGAGCAAGACGATGTGGGTCCCAATGTCGGCGCGCCAGTTCCTGCTCGCCAAGGACGACGTTCAGAACCACAGGCAGATGGACCGCATGTCGCTGCGCACATTCATTCTGCCGCCACATTCGACGCCGCAAGAAGCCACCGAACTAGTGACCACCCTGCGCAATATGTTCGATCTGCGCTACATCAATTCCGGCCAGACTGCCGATACGGTCGAGCTCCGCGGACCGTCAGCTGCCCTTGATGCATGCGCGAAACTGCTCGAACAACTGAATAACGGCCGGCCGCAGGTCATGCTCGATGTGCGCGTGTTTCAGATCAGCCACCAGCTGACGCGCAACATGGGCGTTCACATCCCAAACACATTCAACCTGTACAACATTCCGGCAGTGGCGTTGGCCGGTTTGGCGGGACAGAATATTCAGCAGCTCATCAACCAATTGATCTCCTCGGGAGGCATCAACCAGGCCGGCAGTTCAGCGCTCTCAGGCTTGCTGGCGCAACTGCAAGGCCAACAGAATTCCATCTTCAGCCAGCCGCTGGCTACGTTTGGAGGCGGACTCACGTTTATGGGATTGAGCCTCGATCAATTTGCCGCCGCGCTTTCGATCAACGAATCGTGGGCGCGAAGCCTGGAAAACCTCTCAATGCGCGCCGGCCAGAACACGGATGCCACGTTCCACCTGGGAGAGCGTTTTCCGGTCCTGAACGCCAGCTACGCGCCAATCTACAATTCACCGCAGATTTCGCAGGTGCTGGGCAATCAAAGTTACGTCCCGCCCTTCCCGTCGGTCAGCTATGAAGATCTAGGATTGAACGTGAAGGTGAAACCAGCGATCCATGGGGACGGCTCGATCACACTGCAACTCGAACTGCAAGTGCGCTCGCTGACCGGGCAATCCAATAACGGCGTGCCGGTCATCTCGAATCGTGAATACAAAGGAAGTATCCGGCTCAAGGACGGAGAGCCGGCATTCGTGGCGGGCGAGATTTCGCGCACCGATACACTATCGATGAGCGGCATCCCAGGGCTGGGATTCATTCCGGGCCTGAACCAGGCCATGGTGAACAACACCAAGCAGGAAGATGACGACGAGCTGATGATCGCCATCACTCCGCACGTCGTCTCCAACTTCGCGCGAGCTACTCCTGAGATCTGGGTTCCGGACCGAACCCGGATGCCGAACTAGTTCTTCATCGCGAATTCGACCAGCTTCTTGTAAATCTCCAGCAGGTTAGTCTCGAAGCTTCCGATTCTGCGCCCGTTAATAAAGACCGTGGGAGTCCCGGTCACATCCACTGATTTTCCCAGAGCGATGGAGGCATCCACGCGAGCTTTGGTCTCGGGCTTGGCGGCACACGCGGCAATCTCGGAGCCCTTCACGCCGGCGCCATCGGCGATCGCCGTCAGCTTCTCATCCGCGTTCTCGAGAGTAATGTCGGACTGCGTTTCATAGGTCTTGGCCACGAATTTCCAGAACGCATCGGTGGAAGCTCGGCCCACGCAATCGGAGTAAGCGGCTCCCTTCGCTGCCCAGTTATGCATCTCCAAGGGGAAATTCTGAAAAACGAAGCGGGCGTTGGGCTCGGCGGCGACCAAGGCCTCGATCGTAGGTTGTGCGGCTTTGCATGCGGGACATTGCAGGTCGCCGAATTCGACGATCATTGCGGGGGCATCTTTCGGACCCTTCGCAGGACCGGTCACGCCCTTCTCCAGAGCCTTCTTAACTGGATCAAATGGTTTGGCGCCGAACGGGATAACGTCTCCGACGAGTGCGTGCTTGCCGTCAGAAGCTACGTAAAACCGGGTTAACTGCTGTCCCTGCGAGCTGGCCAGGACTACGACAACCTCCGCCATTCCCGAGATCTGCGAAGGCTTGATGCTCGAGATTTTCCACGTCAGGCCGTCTTGATAACCGAACTGCTGATGAAGAAATGCATCGACCGTAGCCTCCGACGGAAGATTCTCTCCGCTGGAAGTTGCGGGCTTGGCGGCGCTTGATTTTGCGGGCGCGTTTTGAGCTGTGGCAACCGAGAAGGTCAGAAGAAGAAAACAGAACGAGGTCAGAAAACTGCGCATAGCTTCCTTTCGCATTTGATGTCGCTGAACTAGAAAAAGAAAATCGGCTTCAGGATTGCAGTTGAACCGCACCATCCACAACGAAACCTAAACATCAGACTTGGCGGCAATCGGAAAACGGCGTCCATAGCCGAATGCCTTGGGAGAAATCTTGAGTCCCGGGGCAGCTTGTTGCCGCTTGTATTCCACGCGATCGACCATGCGGACGACGCGCCGCACCACTTCGAGATCGAAGCCGTGATCGGCGGCAATTTGCTCCGGAGAATGTGAATCTTCTATGTAATCTTCCAAAACGGCGTCCAAGATTTCATATGGCGGCAGAGAGTCGCTGTCTTTCTGGTTCGGACGCAACTCGGCTGATGGAGGCTTCTCGAGCGTGTCCTCCGGAATCACCGCCCGCCGCGAATTCACATAGCGACTCAGACGGTAGACCAGGGTTTTCGGAACATCGGAAATCACCGCGAGGCCGCCAGCCATGTCTCCGTAAAGTGTACAGTAGCCCACGCCGAGCTCACTCTTGTTACCCGTAGAGAGCACGATCGCGCCGAATTTGTTGGAGAGCGCCATCAGGAGCATGCCGCGGGCGCGAGACTGCAGATTCTCTTCGGTCGTGTCTTCTTTCCGCCCGGCGAAAACATCCTTCAGCATCGTGCGATACGCTTCATACGCCGGATTGATGGAGATCAGCTCAAAACGGATACCGAGATTTTTGGCTAGCTTGCGGGCGTCGTCGATCGATCCGGGCGACGAATAGGGTCCCGGCATGCCGACGCCGATGACGTTCTCCGAGCCGACTGCGTCGGAGGCGATCACTGCTGTGAGTGCGGAATCGATACCGCCGCTCAGGCCGATGATAGCCTTCTGGAATCCGCACTTATGCATGTAATCGCGCGTGCCCAAAACAAGAGCGGCGTAGGCACTGGCGTCGTCTCCGGGAATCTGCTCGTGGAGGTCGCCGGTCAGAGTTTGAGAGTCGAAGTAGATGAGATCTTCTTCGAACGACTTGCCTTGCGCAATAACATGTCCTTCTCGATTGAGCACCAGGCTCGAACCGTCGAAAACAAGGCTGTCGTTGCCGCCCACCTGATTGACCAGTGCGACAGGGACTTTGTGCTGGCGGGCGATGCTGGCCAGCATGTCGCGGCGAAACTCACGCTTGCCGATCCAGAAGGGGGACGCGGAAATATTGAGCACGAAATTGCCGCCGGCGTGAATCAGCGATTCAACAGGATCCACCGTGTATAGGCGTTTCGTCCAGAAGCGTTTGTCGTTCCACGCGTCTTCACAGATGGTGAGGGCCATTCGGTTGCCGCAGAACGGAAAAAGTTCCTGACTTTTGGCCGGAGCGAAGTTGCGCATCTCGTCGAAGACGTCGTACGTAGGCAGCAGCATCTTCGACTGGATAAACTCTATTTTCCCGTCACGAAGCAGCGCCGCGGAATTCATGACCGTCTTGCCCGTGTCGGCGTGGGCCGGCGTGACCAGGCCGCAGATCACGGCAATTCCTGCGGTTTCCGCCGCGATTTTCTCGGCCCATTCTCGATTGTGTGTGACGAACGACGATCTCTCGACCAGATCGCGGGGTGGGTAGCCACAAACCGATAATTCTGGAAAAAGGATGAGTCCAGCACCAGCCGACCGGGCGCGCCGGGAGAATTCAACCATCTTGGCGGCGTTGCCGGAGAAATCTCCGACCGTAGGATTGATCTGACCCAGCGCGATCTTCACTTGTTAAGTGTAAAACCTGCGTGCGGATATTGCACAGGAGACGGGCCGATGCTATTTCGCGCGAAGGTTCACGGCAACCGTCAAAAACTTGCGAAGCCTGCTACAATAACGATTTTGCAGCGAATCGGAGGTAGGGCGATGCTCCTACGTACGCAAGCAGTTGCGAAATACTGCCTGTTTTTTTCCCTGTCATTTTCGATCTTCAACGTTCTTCTTTCTTCCGCCACGGCGCAAAATGCCGGCGGCAAAGCACATCCGTGGGCGAATTCCAGCCTTTCTCCAGACGAGCGGGCATCGCTGGTCGTGAAAGAGATGACGCTCGACGAAAAGATCTCGATGCTTCACGGCACAGGCATGCAAGGGCTGAGTCCAATGAGCCCGCTAGCAATTAGTTCCAACGGCGGGGCGGGATACGTTCCCGCGATTCCGCGGCTAGGTATCCCGGCGATCCAGATGTCGGATGCCGCGTACGGCGTCCGAAACAGCGGCGAAAACGGACGCTACTCGACCGCGCTTCCCTCCGACATTGCGGGAGCGGCAACCTGGGATACGAACGGCGCCTACTCTTACGGCGCGCTAATCGGCCGCGAACTGCGCGCGCAGGGCTACAACATGACTCTGGGCGGAGGCATGAACCTCACGCGTGAACCGCGCAACGGCCGAACGTTTGAATACATGGGCGAAGATCCCGTTCTCGCTGGGACGATGGTGGGATCAGTTATGAAAGGCATGCAAGCGCAGCACGTACTCGGAGACATCAAGCACTACGCGCTGAATGATCAGGAGAGCGGGCGCAATGCGGTCAATATCACCATCGATGAGCGCGCGGCCCGGGAGAGTGACCTCCTGGCTTTCGAGATCGGCTTGGAGAAATGCGACGTAGCCGCGGTGATGTGTTCCTACAATCGGCTGGAAGGTGACTACGCTTGCGAAAATAAGCACCTGCTCACCGACATTCTGAAGAATGATTGGAAGTTTAAAGGATTCGTTCTCAGCGACTGGCAAGCAACGCACAGCTCCGCCAAATCGTCGGCAGCCGGCCTGGATCACGAAGAGCCCGGCTGGATATTCTACGCAGACGATCTGAAGAAACTGGTGGAGTCCGGGACGGTGCCTCAATCGGAAGTTGACGACCACGTGCACCGGATTTTGCGGTCGATGTTTGCGACCGGCGTGATCGATGATCCTGGGCAGAAGAGCGTAGTCGACGTGCTGGGCGGGCTTGAAGTGGCGCGAAAGATCGAAGAGTCGGCGATTGTGCTTTTGAAGAATGACGGCGCGCAACTCCCGCTGGATACGTCGAAAGTTCACAGCATCGCGGTCATCGGGCCGCACGCGGATGTGGGAATGATTTCGGGCGGCGGCTCGGCGCAGGTCGATCCTCCCGGCGGGAACGCCATTATGCCTCCGGGCAAGGGCGCCACTTACTGGCAGGAGCATATTTGGTTCCCAACATCTCCGTTGAAGTCGGTGAAAGCTAAAGCCGACGGGGCGACCGTGCAGTTTGATTCCGGATCGGATCCCGCTGCGGCTGCAGCTTTAGCCAAGAGCGCCGACGTGGCGATCGTATTCGCTTACCAGTGGGAGAGCGAGGGCATGGACCTCGACAGCCTGTCGCTTCCCGAACATCAGGACGACTTGATCGCCAAGGTGGCCGCGGCGAACCCGCATACAGTTGTCGTTCTTGAGACCGGTGGACCGGTAACAATGCCGTGGGCCGGACAGGTCAGCGCGATTCTCGAAGCATGGTACGCAGGTAGCAACGGCTCCGACGCGGTAGCGAACGTTTTGTTCGGCGTTGTGAATCCGAGCGGGAAGCTGCCAGTGACGTTCCCGCGAAGCGAGGCAGATCTGCCACATCCGACACTCGTCAAGCCTCCTCAGGCAACCATCGATGCCGACCGCCAAGGATGGAAGCGAATTGCCGCAGGCTTGCCGGTATTTCAAGTCACCTACGATGAAGGAGTAAAGGTCGGATACAAGTGGTACGACGCCGAAAATAAGCCCGTCCTCTTCCCCTTCGGTTACGGACTCTCGTACACGACGTATTCGTATTCAAACCTGAGAGTGACTCCCGGAAACACTCCTCACATTTCCTTCACCGTCACCAATACCGGAAACCGCGCGGGAGCAGAGGTCGCGGAAGTCTACGCTTCCTTGCCCGTCTCCGCCAACGAACCGCCGAAGCGTCTGGTTGGCTGGAACAAGGTGCAGCTCAAGGCAGGCGAGAGCAAAGAAGTCAGCGTTGATGTAGATCCGAAATATCTCTCGATCTTCGACGTCAAGCAGAACGGCTGGCAACTGGTTCCGGGAGAGTACAGCTTTATGGCTGGCGGATCTTCGCAGAGCTTGCCGCTGAAAGAGTCGGTCACGCTGAAATAAGAAGTTTCATTGCGAACTTAGAACGGCGGCGGGCGAAGGATTTAACTAATCTCCTTTGCCGCCTCCAACACTTCCGGGATGATGCTGTCGATGTCGGCATCTTTCGTGCGGTGGTTCACGATGCACGCCCTTAAACAGAACTTGCCGCGAAGAGATGCATTCGATAAATAGACTCGTCCACGGGCGACGATTCGCTTCAGCAGTTCGAGATTAAAGCTGTTCAGCTTTTCTTCTGACATACCAATCGTTCCTCGATGCCGGAAGCACACCGCACTCAATTCCACCGGCGCGAGCAACTCCAGTTCATCTTGCCTCTCAATTGCGTTTGCCAACCGCTGAGCCTGCGCGAGATCTTTCGCTATAGATTGGCGAAAGGCGGCCATTCCGTGATAACGAAGTGACAGCCATAACTTGAGAGCACGAAACCTTCGCGACAACTCCAGCGACTCTTCAAAGAACGCGAATCCCTCGATCGGATCAGCCGTCAGCGAACGCGCATAATCGCCGCTGTGTGAGAAAGTCTGCCGCGCCGCTTCCGGGGAACGATACAGAAGACAGCCACAGTCAAGAGGTTGGTAGAGCCATTTGTGAGGATCGAGAGAAATGGAGTCTGCGAGTTCCAGGCCGTCGAATTTCCCGCGATACGACATCGCCGCCAGGGCACCGTAGGCTCCGTCGATATGAAACCAAGCACCGTGCCGGCGTGCGATCGACGCAATCTGGGGAAAAGGATCGATGGCCCCCGTACTGACCGTACCAGCGGAAGCAACGATGGCGATCGGTATTCTGCCTGCCGCTTTGTCCTGACGGATACGTATCTCGAGCTCCTCGGGAATCATGTGGAAGGTTCCGTCGGTCGGAATCAGCCGCAGATTGTCGCGTCCGATTCCAAGCAGCGCGATGCTCTTGGGAATCGACATGTGGACTTCGGAGGAAGCGTAGACCATTCCTCCAGGAGAAATTCCGTTTTCGTTAGCCGGGGCCTTGGCCTCTCTCGCCATCGCTAAGCCCATCAGATTGGCGGAGGAGCCTCCACCGGTAAGATGACCGCGAAACCCGGGACAGCCGATTGCCTGGGCCAGCCATCCCACAACCGTTTGCTCGATTGTGACAGCGGCCGGCCCAGAGCGCCACGCGGTTACATTCTGATTGAGGACGCTAGCCAGCAGATCAGCCACAGCACCGACTGGCTCTCCAGAACCGAGAACGTAACCAAAGAAGCGGCCATTTTGCACGCGCGAGAGCCGAATGATTTCCGACAAGGCGTTCAGGGCATCTTCGCCAATTCCAGCTTCAGGCATCGCCGTCCGGAACAAGCGAAGAGTCTCTTCGCCGTTCGTCGCGGGCGAGATCGAGAACCCATCGATGTGATCGAGATATTCCGCTGCGATGTGAGCGGCCCGATCGGCCAGGCGGCGGAACTCGCCGGTGGAGATTTCAACTGGATTCATGGCGTTAGTCGTCGCCCGCAGGAAAAACTGTATGCCTGGCAGCCGGCATGGGAGCCGAGCCTTTTTGATCTTGCCAGAGCACCCGATTCAGTTGCGCCGCGGGTGCCGCGTCTGGACGCGAGAAATTCATCTTCGAGGAAATCTTGGCGCCGGGCGCGTCTTTCTTGTTGGTTTCGTAGATCAATCCATTCTTCAGATTGCGAAGATCCGCCTTGTACGGCGCTTGATCGCCTGATCCTGAAAACAGGCCGCTCATCACGGGCGCGTAGGCGTCATTCTGATTCATTGGCGGAAGCCCCAACAGCATTTCCATCGTGTGAATCAACGTTCACCGTTGTGTAGAAGCGGTGCTCGACATTGGGCTGAGCGGCTGATCCGGGCGAATACTTGCTGATCACGAAGGCAATCGAGCGATGGGCATCGACGTGGTCCGCGCCATCCTGCGCGTCGTCTTCGAGGACAAAGATGGCGGTGTCATCCCAGTAAGGACTATGCGAAACAGCATCCACAACGCGGCCGAGAGCGAGATCGTTGTCGGCCACGGAAGCCGCAGGGCGCGGAAAGTTCGGCCGCGTGCCTCCTGTGTGGTCGTCGGGTAGATACAGCAAAACAAAGGAAGGCATCTCGAATCGCGGGCCTTCATTCTCCTGGCGGGCGCGAACGAAAGCGGAGAACTCGTTCAGGAATTCGTCGGCGCGAAGCTGGTCGGGATATTCCGTGTTGAAGTCCGGAAATAGTGGGTCAAAGTGATCGCGCAGCTCCGCCTTGCTCGGTTTAACCCCGCTGAACAGCGGTACCTCCCATGGAAACGGACTTGACCCGCCATGCGGATCTCCAACGTTTGGAGGCAGCGTGTCGCCCTGGTTCAGCACCGTGCGAGGGCACTTGGCTTCCTGCCCCGATGGCGTTCCCTGCTTCGGACTCGCGGCCTTACGCTTCTCGTTGCACCACTCGGCGTTTACAAACTCGCCATAGTCGCGGAAGCTGACATGATTGCGCGCCAGGTTGTCCCATAGAAAGCCGGTCGACGGGTCATCGATGTCAGACTGATTGTGTTCCAGCGGATATTCGTCGGCGACCTGGCCCTGGAAATCGTATGTGCGTTCTTTGCCGCGATAGGCGATCTGCCATGTCTTCTCGTTGTAATCGGAAGTGATAGCTGCCGTCGACCAGAGATGGCCGTCGCCGGAGACTTCGCCGCTGTCGTAGAAATTGTCGAGCACTCCGAACTGGAGTGCGAGCTTGTGCTCGTTCGGCGTAATGTCTTGACCGTACATCGTGATCGACGGGTCTCCATCGCCCACTTTCAGGTCGCCAAGGATCTGATCGTAGGTGCGATTTTCCTTGATCACATAGATGACGTGCTTGATCGGATTCTGGCCGCTCGGCAAATTTGATCGTTCCCGGATCGCTGTGAAACAGGTTGTCGCGTTCGACCATCTGCGTGTACTCAGGTAGCTTGTTAAGCGTCGCTGGAATATTTAGCCGGGCGATCGATCCCTTGAGCAGTGTGGGAATGTACGGATGATCTTTGTGCTTAGTCTCGTAAACTGTCTTGCCCATGTCTTTGTTCGCGCGTGAGCCTTCGCCTTTGGCGGTAGCGATCAGGAGGTCATCGCCGTGAACGGCGAGTGCGCTCGGGTACCAATCTGTCGGAATGAAGCCGATCGGGGTGCCAATGGCGTAATCGTCCTTATCAGAGTTGTGGGCTAAGTCGCGCTTAAGATCGCGAACTGCAATCGCATCCTGCGACGCATCTGCGACGAACAACTTCGCGCCGTCCACTGATTGAGCCAGCGCAATCGGATAACTTCCGGAAAACTTCTGATCGGATGTTCCCAGAAACGCATTCGGGACCCCGGTCTCGGTACTTACTGCGGCGACCTGATCAATGTTCGACAGTGCAACGAACAGCACCTTCTCGTCCGTACTCAGCAACATCGCGGTCGGATGCGATCCCGGAGCAAGCGGATCGTCCGGTTGCTTCAGCTTGATCCAACGCGCGACCTTCCCGCTTGTCAGATCAAGTTCGGCCACCTGCGATGCATTCCACAAGCTGCACCAGGCGCGACGGCCGTCGCGTGTCGCGACGCAGGTGTAGGGAAACGATGACGGAACCAGTTCGTTTGTACTGAGATCGAAAGACTGCAGAACCTTTCCGCTCGCTGGATCGAGCAACACAACGTTGTCCGACAGATTGTTGGCGACTAAGAGCTTGTCTTGGCCACGCTCGGAGATCAGCGCCAATCCCGCCGGATAAGAAATCGCCATATGCGCGGGCGCCTTCAACCCCACAGCAAGATTTTTCCCTATCGAGAGTGGCTGCAGCGGAATCGAAATGAATCTCTGCGGAGCTACTTTTCCCGCGGAAAAGCTATAGACAGCAATTCCGTTTCCGGTGTTGCCAGCTTTTGCGCCAGTCGGATCAGACAGTGATCCCACAGACGCGTATAACCGCTTTCCATCCGAACTGAATGCCAGACCGATGAAGTAGCTCTGGTGCGATTCGTCGCTGAGGCGGGCGTCGGGAAATTCGGCGATCTGATTCGTCTTCAGATTCAGCACCGAAATCGACTGGTGCGCGAGCGTCTCCTGCGTACCGTAGCCATCATTTAATAGCGCGGCGTAGTTGCCGTCAGGACTGACAACCATCGTCGCCGGAAAACTGTTCGTGCTGCCGACCCTCCCGGGAGAAGGAACGGTCAGCATCTTGCTCGTCGGGAGATTGATTGGCGGACGATCCGGAGTATCCGATTGAGCGAAAGCAACCGCAGACGCAATCAGACAAAAAGGTAGCAAACGACGAAAGAGTGCAGGCTTCACGGATCCTCCGCGATGAGGTCATTAAGAAGAGAGGAGTCGAGCGTAATGCAATCGCCCGTGAACGGTCAAAGTTCGAAATTCAGCGGACTTCAAATAGCGCGGTGGCTATCCCAAATTCTGTCGAGCTTCCCTCGACCGACAGCCGCGGCTGTCTCCAGATCTAGCCGGGTGCTATATGCCTGAGGCGCGCGTAGGGAGTTGCGATTCCTGGGTCGCAGGCGATTCGTCGGGATGCACGTTGTGCCGCACGTCGGAGCCCTGCACCCAGAAGATGACATCCTCTGCGATATTGGTTGCGTGGTCGGCGACCCGCTCTAGATTACGGGCGACTAGCAGTGCATCCAATGCCTGACGAACAACCTCGGGGCGATCGTTCATTGTCTTGACGAGCTGGATGAACGCGTCGTCGCGCATGCGGTCGATGACATTGTCCATCTCGAGTACCGCTTGAGCGAGTTCCACCTTGCCTTCAATGAACGATTCCAGCGCGCGGCGCACCATGGCGCTTACGGCCGTACCCATGCGGCCGATGTCTACCGGAAGATCTGCGGCGGGGAGTTCCACCATGTCCATCACGCGTTCGGCGATGTTGACTGCCTGATCGCCGACGCGCTCGAGGTCGGAATTAATCTTAGTAACGGCAAGGATGAATCGCAGATCAACCGCCATGGGTTGCTGCATGGCAAGCATATCGAAAGCAGCTTCATCGATTTCGCGCTCAGCGATGTTGATCAGATTCTCGCCTTCGAGCACCATCTGGCATCGCGTCAGATCGCGCTCAACGTAGGCCTGGCGAGCGCGGTCCACGGCCTGCTCCGCCAGTCCTCCCATGCGAAGCAACCGCTGCCGTAGATCGTCGAGACCCTGTTGAAAACGCGTGCGCATTATACGAACCTTTCCTTATCCGATATCCGATCTGCCCTATCCGAATCTCCCGGTGATGTAGTCTTCGGTCTTTTTGTCGGAGGGCTTCGTAAAAATCTTCTCCGTTTTGTCGAACTCGATTAACTTTCCCAGCAGGAAAAAACCGGTGAACTCAGCGACGCGCGCAGCCTGCTGCATGTTGTGCGTCACAATTACGATGGTATACCGCTCTTTCAACTGGAAGATCAACTCTTCAATTTTGCCGGTCGAAATCGGATCAAGCGCCGAGCAAGGCTCATCCATCAGCAGAACCTCCGGTTCGACCGCCAGAGCGCGCGCGATGCACAAGCGCTGCTGTTGGCCGCCGGACAGGCTCGCGCCCGACTTCTTATGCAGATGGTCCTTGGCTTCGTCCCACAGGGCGGAAACTTGCAACGAACGCTGCACGATTTCGTCCAACTGGCGGCGGTCCCGGAATCCATTGAGCTTCAAGCCCGAGGCAACGTTGTCGTAGATCGACATCGTCGGGAACGGATTGGGCTTCTGAAACACCATGCCGACGCGACGGCGAAGCTGTGTGGCTGAGGTCCCGTTGTATGCGTCGATCTCGCCGATCCGGACGCGGCCTTCGACCCGCGCTTCCGGAATCGTCTCGTGCATCCGGTTAATGCAACGAATGAATGTCGATTTGCCGCAGCCCGAGGGACCAATTAGCGCGGTGGCATGATTCGCGGCCACTTTCAGATTGATATCGTAAAGCGCCTGTCCCTTGCCGTACCAGGCATTCAGGTTTTCGACCTGGATTCCAACACCCATAAATTATGCCGCTCCGAACGAGCCGCGCCGAACCGCGTACCGCACGGCGGCGACCGAGCTTACGATGAGAAGGATGAGGACAAACGATCCCGCCCAAGCCTGGCGATGCCAGTCATCGTAGGCGGAGTTGGCATACACATAAATCTGCAACGGCAGGGCCGCCGTGGGCTGATCGTAGCGAAGATTCCAGAACGTGTTGCCCAACGCAGTGAACAGTAAGGGGGCCGTTTCGCCCGCTACCCGGGCAAACGCCAGCATGACTCCTGTGATTACACCTGAGGTCGCCGTACGAAGAGTGATCGATAAAGTCGTTCGCCACCGGGGCACTCCCAAACCATACGCCGCTTCACGCAGGGCTTGCGGCACCAGAAGCAGCATCTCTTCCGTTGTGCGGCAGATCGTTGGAACCATCATGATCGCCAGCGCCACTCCGCCCGCCAAGGCCGAGAATCCACGGCCGCGCACCAGGAGCGCCCAGGCGACGATGCCGATCACGATCGACGGCACTCCGTTGAGCACGTCAGCTGTAAAGCGAATCGCGGCTCCGAAGCGGTTGCGTCCAAACTCGGCGAGATAGATGCCAGCGCCGATTCCAAAGGGCACACCGATCAAGCTGGCAATCCCCAGGATCAACATCGATCCGACAATCGCGTTGGCCATGCCTCCGCCCGGCTCGCCGACAGGCTTAGGAGTCTGCGTCAGAAAGGCCCAATTGAGGGAGCCGAGGCCTTTGTAGACGAGGTATCCAAAGATGGCGACGAGTGGAGCCAAGACGAGCACGACCGTCAGCACGGCAACGCCGGTCATCACGTGATCGGTGACGCGACGACGCAGACTGATCGGTGGTACGACAACCTGAGGGGTAGGAGCGCTCATGGGATCAGGCATTTCCCCTCGCAGGCTGGCCGCGCGTCACGGTCCAGACAAGGAGCTGCGCCAATGCGTTAACGATGATCGTGACCACGAACAAAGCTAAGCCAATCTCAACCAGAGCGGACAGATAAGTGTCACCCGTCGCCTCGCTGAACTCGTTGGCAAGCACGCTGGCCATGGTGTATCCGGGCGCAAACAAGGACTTCGCGATCTCCGGCCGGTTGCCGATCACCATGGTGACCGCCATGGTTTCTCCAAGCGCCCGACCTAGTCCAAGAATGATTCCGCCGACGATTCCAGCGCGCGCGTTTCGCAACACGCCGACCCTGATCATCTCCCAGCGCGTCGCACCCAGCGCCAGAACAGCTTCCCGCTGGTGCTGCGGAACAACCATCAAAACTTCGCGGGCGATCGACGAGATAATAGGAATGATCATGACCGCGAGGATGATTCCAGCAGCCAGCATCCCGATTCCATAGGGGGCGCCAGTGAACAGCCCCGTCCAACCGAGAGTTTTGCCCAGGAAAGGCTCGACATAGCCGCTCATGAGCGGAACCAGCACAAAGATCGCCCAGAGTCCGTAGATCACGCTGGGAATCGCCGCCAGCAACTCCACGAAAAACGAAAGCGGCCCGCGGAAGACTTTGGGGCACATCTCGGTGGTAAATACCGCAACACCCACAGCAAGAGGAACCGCGATGACGAGCGCTACAATCGACGAAACGAGGGTGCCGTAGATGAACGGTAAGGCACCGAAGTGCTCGCCGACCGGATCCCAGTCGCTGCCTGCGAAGAACTTGAACCCGAATGCATGCCAGGAGAGGCCGGAACCCGAGATCAGGGAGTAGACAATGAGGACCAAGACTCCGAGCACGGCCAACCCGCAAACTGTCATCAAAGACTTAAAAATGCGATCCGGAACTTCGCCGCCAGAGACATGCAGCAGGGGTGCCGTCCGCGGCGTGCTCAAGGCTGTAACCTTCGTAGCTTCAACAGGTTGCGGACCAGGCATATCAGGCCGTGAGAATGCATGGTTGGCCATCGGTTCAACCGTAGCAGACACTTGTTACAGAAGTGTTAAAATGAGGTAGTTTTTCAGCCGTCCTGAGTTCCCTCATCAATCGGCCGGAGTTTTTGAATCACTGGAAGCCCGCAACACCCAAGGCTCTCGTTTCTAGCGTGATCTGTTCCTCCTTCGGGACCCTGATTTTCATTGATTTTTATGGCAATCGCATTCGAGCGCGGCAAACTCATTTTTCGCAAGGCAGAACGGGATCTGCATCGGCTATCGCAAGGGCACGAGCCCGAGGTCGTTCACAGCTTCCGAACCACAACTCGCCGTCTGCAGATCTTGCTGGAACAACTGATCTCGGACCACAATCGCAGCCAGAAAAAGCTATTGAAGATGCTCAACCGCATCCGCAAGCGGGCGGGACGCGTGCGGGACCTGGACGCTCAGCTTACAGCGCTCCGCAGCCTGAAAGTGCCTTTAGAACCGCGCCGCAAGACTCAACTCACACAGCAACTCCTGGAACTTCGCGCAAAGCACGAAAGCAAGCTCGCCAAGGTTTTGAAAAAGAAAGAGCTTCGGGAAATCAGGAAGCGGTTGGGACGCGTTGCGAAGTCGGTCGAATTCGAATCGCCAGACCGATCCCTTGACGGTCGCGAGGCAAATGATCGGTTCAGTCGAGCGTCCGGCAGGGCGGATCGATGAAGATGCTCTCCATCGTTACCGGATCGCGGTCAAGCGTGCACGGTACGCCGCGGAGTTCGCCCCTAAATCAGTTGAGTCCGCGGAGTTCGTCGCGCAACTGAAGCGATTACAGGACGCGCTCGGAAACTGGCATGACTGGCTCATCCTTACACACACTGCGTCCCGGCGATTGGGTGATATCAATCAATCGCCGTTGGTGGCCGCGTTGCACAATGTGACCCGCGGCAAATTCCGCCATGCGGTCGCTGAGCTCGCTGCGAACGCCAACATCGCGCTGGCGAAGCCGACTGCTTCGCCGCGGGAAATGGGTGCGAAGGGCCCCATGCTGGTTGGCGGGACCGAAACCGCCGCTTAGGATCTCGTCCCAACTCGACTTCCAGTTCGCGTGTAAACTCCGGTGACGCGATTCCCTTCCGCATGTAAACTGATGGGCGTTTCCTCATGCCCACGTTCGCTGCAGTCGATGTCGGCTCCAATTCCGTTCGCCTGAAAATTGCTCGCCTGCAGGGCGGCCGCCTTCGCGCATTGCACGAAGACCGCGAAGTCACCCGTCTTGGTGACGGCGTATTCGGATCAGGCTTTCTCACTCCCGACTCGATGGCCGAGACCGTCAAAGTCTTGCGTCGTTTTCATCGCGCCACGCAGCAGATCGTCACTGACACGGTGCGCGTCGTAGCGACCAGCGCGCTGCGGGATGCGCGAAACTCGCAGGCATTCTTGGAATGGGTGCGATCGGCAACGGGTTGGCGTGTAGAGATCATCTCCGGCGTGGAAGAAGCGCGCCTCATTCACCTGGGACTCGTCTCCGGTCCGCGGATCGATAGTGCTCCGATGCTGATGATGGACCTCGGCGGAGGCAGTTGCGAACTAACCGTCTCACAAGGCGGACACATTCGCGACGCAGTCAGCCTGCCGCTGGGCGCGGTCCGTCTTACTAACGAATTCCTGCGCCATGACCCGCCGCGCAAGGGAGAACTCAAACGGCTCCGCGGCTTTGTTGCCCGCGAAGTGAATCGTGTGGTCGATCGCATCGCCGCGTCCAAAGTGAAAAGCGTAATCGCCACCTCCGGCACCGCCGCAGCGCTGGCTGCAGTCGCCGGCCACATGCGGCGCGGAACGGCGCGCCAACGGAACATGGTCTCGCGCGCGGAGATGACCCGCATCGCCAAGCGGTTGGCCCGTCTGCCTGTCGCTGAACGGCGCAAGATCGAAGGCATTGGCCCCCGCCGCGCGGAAATCGTCGTCGCCGGAGCCGCTGTGTATCACGAGCTTCTGGATCGCCTCCATCTCAAAGGCTTTCGCTATTCACCGCTCGGATTGCGCGACGGAATCCTCGTCCAGATGGCGGCGGACTACGACCGCAGCACGCGCTCCGGCCGCCAGATCGAGTCGGAACGTTGGGAATCGATCATGAAGGCCGTCGCCCACTATCACGTGGATCGCAAGCACGCGCTCGATGTACGAGACGCGGCGACGCTTCTGTTTTCTTCGCTACGATCCGTTCATCGCCTTCCGCCCGAATATCGCGAGTGGTTGGTAGCGGCGGCCATGCTGTATGAGGTCGGTGACTACGTCAATCGCAACGGGCGTCATCGCCACTCAAACTACATCATTTCTAATTCTGAAATTCTCGGTTACACGCCGCTACAGCGCCGCCTCATCGCCGCGATTGCGCGCTATCTGGGGAAAACGCGCCCCACGCTGGAGGATGGTCCGATGAAAATGATCGAGGCGTCCGAGCGCGGAGATGTTCAGAAAGCAATCGTCCTGCTACGGCTGGCGCGTGCCCTGAATCTGGGCCGCAGCCGCGCTGTGGAAAAAGTTCGCATCGCAGTGCGATCCGCCGGAGTGAAGTTGACTCTCGTCCCCCGCCGACGCATGGGAGTAGATTTGGAACTTTGGGCGATTGAAAAAGAATGTGACTACTTCCGCGAAGTGTTCGGTCGCGAGCTTTCCACTGCGGTGTCGTAAAGCGTCCGGAGCAGCTTCGGCGTAATACACCATTGCAGGGTGCCGGAAGTTCGGCGCATCTCCACCCTCGCAACCGCCCCCTTCTTCAGTTCGAGAGACGCCTCGCACCCAGAATCGCTGATGATTGCGCCCAGGAACTGGCTCAGGTTCGGATTGTGGCCGACCACCATAATCGCTTCTTGCCGCGAATATTTTTCGAGCAGCTTGCGAAAGTCAGCGAGCCCCGCCGCTGGGCGCAACGCCGCATCGATCTGCAACTTGCCTTCGTAGCCAAGCTCGTTCCCAACCAGCGACGCAGTCTGCGTACACCGTTTCAGAGGGCTCGAGACAATCACATCCACTTGCGCATTCAGAGCTGTAAGAGCGCGGCCGACATAGCCGCACTGCTCAATTCCCTCTTTATCGAGGGCTCGCTTTTCATCTTTTTTCGGATTGGCGACGTGCTCGCCGGCGCTGGCGTGGCGCAGAAAGTACAGGATCATGTCCGCTTACCGTTCCCTTCCCACGCTTACTCTACGCCTTGGCGCGGGATCTGGGGCGGGCATGAGCGCCGGTGCCTTGCCTTCCGCGACGCTCATCAGAAATTCCTGGGCGCTGAACGCAGCCGCGCCGATCGGAGGTCGCCGATTCCGCTTTCCACGAATCGGCTGCCACACCGGAATATACGTCGAGTCACTCAGCAGGATGCGAGCTTTCCGGTTATCGGCCAGGTAGGCGCCCAGAATTTCGTGGCGTATCCTCTCGCGGAACATCTCGTCGCGAACCGGCACCAGCACCTCGACGCGTTCATAGAGATTGCGCGGCATCCAGTCGGCGCTGCCGATGTAGATTTCTTCGTCGCCGCCGTTTCCGAAGTAGTAGATGCGGCTGTGCTCGAGAAACCGTCCGACGATGCTGCGCACGCGAATGTTGGAGCTGACTCCGCGCACTCCTGGACGTAGCGCACAGATACCGCGGACGATCAGATCGATCTGCACTCCGGCCTGCGACGCCCGGTAGAGTGCCTGAATAATGTTTTTGTCGAGCAGCGCGTTCATCTTTGCCACAATGCGCGCGGGCTTCCCCTGCATGGCGTGCTCCGCCTCGCGGTCAATCAGTGCAACGCACTTTTCTGCCAGATCGAGCGGCGCGACCAGAAGAGGCTCGTAGCTTGGGTTCTCCGCGTATGCAGTCAGAAAGCTGAATACATCATGCACAGCACGGGTGATCTCAGGATTCGCCGTGAACAAACTGAGGTCGGTGTATATCCGGGCAGTGGTTGCATTGTAATTTCCTGTACCGATGTGCGCGTAGCTCCTCGTGACTCCGTCTGGATCGCGGCGCACGAGTAGCGACAACTTGCAGTGTGTCTTCAACCCAACCAGGCCATGAAAGACCTGCACTCCGGCATCTTCCATATCACGCGCCCAGCGGATATTCGACGCTTCATCGAAACGCGCCTTCAACTCCACCACTGCCGTCACTTCCTTGTGGGAAGCAGCTTCCATGAGCGCAGGCACGATGTGTGAACGTTCGCTCGTTCGATAGAGCGTCTGCTTGATCGAGAGAACGTTGTCGTCCTCAGCCGCTGACCCAATAAACGAAACCACGGCATCGTAAGAATCGAACGGGTGATGCAGCAGGATGTCGTGCTGCCGCAACTCCTCGAACAAATCCTTCGATTTGGAAGTGAGACGCAGTTCCCGCGGCGTGAACGGCCGATCCTTCAAGTCCGGCCGGTCCACTTGCTCGTAAACATTGAACAATCGCACCAGATTGACCGGACCGTTGACGGGAAACACCTGCCAGGGATCAAGTTCGAAGACCGTTCGCAACCGCTCGATGATTTCAGGATCGGCATCGGCCTCGATCTCCATGCGCACTGCATCGCCCTTACGTCGATTGTGCAATTCCGTGCGAACCGATTCCAGTAAGCTGCGAGCCTCTTCTTCCGCCAGATATAGATTGCTGTTACGGGTCACGCGGAATGGAGCTGAAGAAACGATGTCATAGCCGTGATACATGCGGACGGCGTGATGCGCCACCAGATCCGCAAGAAAAATAAAATCGGCTGTTCCGTCCGAAGGCAGCCGCACGAGCCGCGGTAAAGCGCGTGGGACGGACACCACTCCGGTATAAGTCAGCGCCGATCGCCGACGGCGCCGCAACAGGAACCCTACGCACAGCGCCTTATTGATCACCCGCGGAAATGGATGGGCCGGATCGACTGTCACCGGGGTCAGAAGCGGGTCGAGCTCCCGCTCGCAATATTCGTCCACGAATCGCAGAGCGTGAGCATCAAGCTCGTGCAGGCCCAGCACGCGAATTCCATTAATCGAGAGTGCCGGCCGGAGACGAGTGCTCCAGCAGTCGTACTGATCGTCGACAAATTCGTGCGTCAGCTTATTGAGTACATCCCGTTTCTCGGTGAGCGTCAGACCGTCCGGACCGGCTTCGTTGTAGCCGTCTTCGATTTGCTGCATCATTGCCGCGACGCGCACTTCGAAGAATTCGTCGAGGTTGCTGGCAGAGATCGACAGGAACTTCAACCGTTCGAGAAGAGGATTGCCCTCATCTTCAGCTTCTTCGAGCACACGCCGGTTGAACGCGAGCCACGAGGTATCGCGATTGAGGAAGTACTGAGGATTATCCAGCGAGATGCGAGCCATGGAACGCACTTATCGGAATGTTTGACGTCGAACTCACCACCCGAGTGTCAACCACATCGGACCGGTGAATGCGAACCGTCAGTATAAAGCATCCCCGAGACTTGTCCGACACGGACTCAATTCTTGCGACTTCCTACTCCTAATAAAACCCCGGCACGGATAACGAATGTACGCTACCCGTGCCGGTTTCTGTTTCTTTTTCGAAAATCAACTGCGTTTGCTCGTTACGGCAAGTAATACCGGAACGAGGTGAAGATCATCGAATCGAGTCCATGCGGCTGGTTCGGCGATGACGTTCCCGACCAGGCATTGCGTACAACGTACGAGTACTGCGGTCCCCACTGGATGCGGCCTTTGGGTCCGTTGTAGATGCGATACCAGAAGCCCGCCGTTCCTTCGATCAGCACGCGCGTGTCAGCGGTGCAACTCGAGAGCCCACCCGGGAGGAATCCATTGTTGTTTACAGGGCCGGTTTCCGTGAAGCATCCCGTGTTGCTGAACTGCGGAGATCCGTAGCCCACAGCTTTTTTCAAGACCGGATCATAGGTTGCGCTGCGCCCCGCATATTCCGCACCTGCGTTGAAGTACACATCGAGCTTGGGTCCGTGCCACTCGAGAGTCGCCAACCCCTGCAGGCTCTTGATCAAACCGAGCGTGCCGTCATCGCGCACGGTCACATCGGAGAGTCCACCGGTGCCGTAGCGGCCGACTCCAGCGCCCCCAAAGCCATGCAATCCGAAGTCGACCTTCTTGCCGGCGAACGACCAGCGCGCGTTGGCGCCGATACCGCCGCCATTCTTCGAAGAGTTGTACGCGCCCTTGGCGTTGGGTCCGGCAGTCGTGCTCAAGCAGTCCGTGGTCGAAGAAACGTCTTCGCACGGGAATACCCGGTCACGGAATCGGCTGAACACGCCAAAGACTTCATAGTGTCCAAAGCCCGGCTCGAAGGCGAGCTTGGCAATTACGTCTGGCGAGGGATTGAATGCATACGATGCCGCCGGCGAACAGGTTGTGGTCGCTGCCGTATCGGTGCTGTTGAGCGCAGTGCTGCAAGTGGTGATGGCGCCGTTATAGAGCCCACCACCCGCGCCGGCCGAGCCGAGCAGGAAGTTGGCGGCGTTGTTATGGGTTGTCAAAGTGGCCTGGGCGTTTTCGAGCGAGACTGCGAACCAGACCTTATTACCGAAGTTCTTCGCCAGGCGCGCGCCATACTGCCGAGCCCAGCTGAATCCCACGGTATATTGCGGGTCGATCGTCATAGGCAACGCCTCACTACGGTTGTCCACGCCATGTTTCGTTTCGGTGACGAGACTCCACATCTGTCCACCGGTGAAGCTCCAACCGTTGTCGAATGCGGCCTGGCCCCACGCCTGGCGTTGGCGGAGCGTGTAGCTGTTGCTCTCGTTATTGTTGGACGTGATGCCAGCTGAGAGGAAGTCGGCCT
Source organism: uncultured Acidobacteriota bacterium (assembly GCA_963787685.1). Classification (GTDB taxonomy): domain Bacteria; phylum Acidobacteriota; class Terriglobia; order Terriglobales; family Acidobacteriaceae; genus Sulfotelmatobacter. The sequence goes on along the minus strand of CAWBED010000003.1, from coordinate 231,741 downwards.
CGACGTAGCCGGAGAGCTTTACCATATCCAACTTCCCTTCCGCCAGCATCGAGATTCGCGACTGGCGTCCGGAACCGAAGAACTCGGATACCGAGCTCTGGGATGCGCCCGGCATGGTCAGAGAGTTGAACGGAGTATTGATGTCGGCTGCAAGTGCCCGCGTGCGGTAGACCGATTCACCCGCCAGGAAGCCGCCGGGGGTGATCGTGATTCCCTTGACGTGAATGGCAGTGGGCGGTTCCGAAAGCTTCTTCTGCGTGTCTTGCACGGCGACCACTGTGTTCGCCATGTTGCCCTTAAGATCGGTCACATCGTTCTTCAAATCAGTGACTGTCTGCTGTTGCTGCGTAGCGGTGGCTTGAGCAGCGTCCGCTTTGCTTGACGCATCGGCGGCAGCACTCTGGGCTTGCTGCACCGTCTGATCTTTTTGATGGAGCTGGTCCCGCAACTCCTGAATCTGCCGCTCCTGCTGCGCCAACGCTGCCTGTTGCGAGGCGATCGCATCTTTCAGGGCCTGTACGTCAGCGGCTGTAATCGCAGCTGACTTTTTTTTTGATTTCGGCGGTGTACTGGTTTGCCCAACCAGTCCGGTCGCCAGCAGAAGAATTGCACACCATCTCCACTCGAACCTCATCGTCCACTCTCCTTTTTTTCGCAATGAATCAAAACCCGGGGCGCCTTGGGTTTTTACTTGACTTGCTTGATTGCTTCTTTCACTTTCGCAACCACGTTGTCCGGCAGCGACGCATAGGACAGGGCGGAGGTCATCTTCTGCCCGTCGGTCACCATCCAGTTCAGAAAATCAGCGAGGATTTTCCCTTTGGCCGCATCTTTGGACTGCGCTGGAATCAGTAGCCACGTAAAGCTTGAAATCGGATACGCGTCCTTACCGGGCGCATTCGTGATCGATACTCGAAAATCCGCCGGCATCTTCGGTGCCGAAGCCGCTGCTGCGGTCACGCCATCGAGGGATGCCTTTACGAACGCCCCCGACGAATTCCTCACGCTTCCGTAAGGAATGTTGTTCTGAACCGCGTAAATGAGCTCGACATAGCCGATCGAGCCCGAAAGCTGCCGAATCAGGCCCGAAACGCCTTCATTGCCCTTGCCGCCCATTCCGATCGGCCACTTTACAGAAGTGTCCGCGCCCACCTGGTTCTTCCAGTCGGGACTAACCTTCGACAGGTAGTCCGTAAAGATGAAACTGGTGCCGCTGCCGTCGGAACGGTGTACGACGATGATGTCTTTGTCAGGAAAGTTCACTCCGGGATTGGCCGACACGAGTGCCTTATCGTTCCACTTCGAAATCTTGCCGAGGAAAATTCCGGCCAGCGCTTCAGGCGTGAACTTCACCTCGCCGCTCACTCCGGGAATGTTGTAAGCGGGAACGACTGCGCCCAGCACGGTCGGAACATTTAGAATCTTGACCTTCGAATCCTGCAATTGCTTGTCGGTCATGGGCATGTCGCTGGCGCCGAAATCAACAGTTCCAGAGGTGACCTGCCGGATTCCGCCGCCGCTGCCAATCGGCTGATAGTTCACTTGAACGTCGGAATGAGCCTTGTGATATTCGCTAAACCACTTCGAGTACATGGGTGCGGGAAACGTAGCGCCTGCTCCGTTCAGCGTGGTTTGCCCTAGGACCGGCATGGCCAACAGGACACACACCAACAGCAGCACAAGTTTGCGCATTGCTAGGTAATTCCTCCTTGAATAGGTGATCTTCTTTCTATCGTCGATGTGTTAAAGGACGGTTACAAACGGGTAAATTTCTGATGAACGGCAGGAGAAAGAAACGCGGGGTATGTGAGTAAATGACGCGGTTTGCTGACGACCAACGACGAGCGACCAACGACGCCGTTTCAGTGCGCTGCTTCGAGTCGCGCGATCTCTCGCGGAAAAAGTGTATTGCTCGGAAACTCGCTGTGCAATCCCGCAAGCAATTGAATAGCTGCCGACTTGTTTTTCTCGCGCACGTATGCAATCGCGAGCAGGATACGCGCGAACGGGGCGAGATAGTGGCCGTGCTCGGCAGTCGTTTGCAGATCCGCCATGCCCCCTTGTTTATCCGCAGGCAGTCCGCCCATGCGGAGAACCCAGCGTACGGGCGCAGTCATACTGCCGACGACGTACTTGCTGAATCCAGTGGCCAGCAGCGCGTCGTAGCAGTCGTTGCAGACGGCGAGCAACTCTTGCGCCGAAGCAGATGCTTCTTTCGTGAAGTGCAGTGAAGTCAGATTTCGCTTTTCAATGAGCGCCGCGTAATCGGCCTGCAAACCTGACGAGAGTGTCAACGCGAATAGGGCGTCGCGATCCTTAGGATCCTTCGCGAGTCGTTCGTGCGCCAAAGTCTTTGCGCGGAAAATCGCCGCATCAAAGTGCTCCTTCAAAGTTGGATCCGGAGACAACTTCGGCCGATCCAAGAAAGCGGAATCGTTCTCGAAGAACTGTGCTTCAAGGACACCCAGGCGATTGAACTCAGAAAATAAATAGCCTGCGGCAGAACTCACCGGGCCAACAGGATCGTCCGGATGCTGTGCTTCCCAGTCGGCAAAGTCTTCCTGAGCGTCCGCAAAATCGAGGTTATACAATCCCAGGAATCCTCGATCCAGCGGAGAAATTGCCGTCGGACGTGGATCATCCTCGGCCACCGCGAAACGGCTCGGGACGCAGGCAACCCATAGAAGTGTCACTATCAAGAACACCCGCGCATCTAAACCTGGGATCGCATTCACCAGAGCGCACGATGCGTGATCAGTGATACTCGCCAGCCTGCAACCCATGTTAGTCAAGCCCACGTATGCTTGGATGACGACTTCGCTGGAAATGACCATCAGCCTTGTAAAACATTTGTCACTTTGACTGCGATACATTTGAGTTCGAGGATAGAGAATCCATGACTGATTTCCCCGACCACTACGCTCCTGGATGGCCCGGCATTCCGCCGCGTTGGACCTCCAGCGCAAAGAGTGGCGTCGGCACGGCGCTCAACCAGCACAGCAAAGTCTGGTTTACGTTGAGTCACGGCATCTTGAATGAAGTTTATTTTCCGCGCGTGGATCAAGCCTGCACTCGGGACATGGGATTCATCGTCACGAACGGCAGCGATTTCTTCTCGGAAGAGAAACGAAATTGCACCTTCGAAAACCGTCCCGTCGAACCCGGCATCCCTGCATATGAAATTGTTAATAGCTGCGACTCGGGACGCTACCGCATACACAAAGAGGTTTTGACCGATCCGTTCCGCAACGTGGTCCTGCAGAAAGTCCGTTTCGAGCCGCTCGTCGGTCAGCTATCCGACTATCACCTGTTTGCATTGCTCTCGCCTCACCTGGCGAACTTTGGCTACGGCAATACAGGATGGATCGGCGATTACAAAGGCTACCCGATGTTCTTCGCCCAGCACGACGGAGTGACGTTGAGTCTTGCTTCGTCGACGCCGTGGAAAAAAATGTCGGTCGGCTTCGTCGGCACGTCGGACGGCTGGCAAGACCTTTCGCAGCATTTCAACATGGCGTGGGAATACACGCGCGCGGAGAACGGCAATATCGCATTCACGGGCGAGATCGACCTTGCAGCCTGCAACGGAGAGTTCATGCTCGCCCTCGGATTCGGCGCGATCTGGACCGAAGCCGGACAACAATCCCGCTCGGCCCTCTTCGAGGACTACACCGAAATCCGCCAGCACTACATCTCGCAGTGGAGCAACTGGCAAACCAAGTTGCTCAAGCTTGACGAACCGCTGCGCCAGAACGATTTATATCGCGCGTCGACTGCCGCGTTGCGCACGCACGAATCCAAAGATTTTCTCGGTGGGATCATCGCCAGTCTCTCGATTCCCTGGGGCTTCAACAAAGGAGACGAGGATCTCGGCGGATATCACCTCGTTTGGCCGCGCGATCTAGTGGAAACGGCGGGCGCATTGCTGGCTGCCGGAGCCACCAACGACGCGGCCCGTGTGCTGCGCTACCTTGAAGCCACGCAAGAAGCAGAGGGGAACTGGGCGCAAAACTTGTGGCTCGACGGCCGACCTTATTGGAGCGGCGTCCAGATGGACGAAACCGCCTTCCCCATTTTGCTCATCGATCTCATGCGCCGCGAAGCGCCCGAGGCGCTCGGCAAACTCGATCGCTGGTGGCCGATGGTTCGCAATGCCGCGAGCTTCATCATTCGCAATGGGCCCGTCACCCAGCAGGATCGCTGGGAAGAAGACGCCGGCTATTCTCCATTTACTCTCGCGGCAGAAATTTCCGCGCTGCTTGCCGGTGCTGATATCGCGGATCTAACCGGGCATTCCGACCAGGCCCAAACCATGCGCGATGTCGCCGACGCGTGGAATGACAACATTGAACGCTGGGTGTATGCCAGCGGCAGCGATCTCGCGCAGCAACTCGGAGTCGAAGGATATTACGTGCGCATCGCGCCTCCCGACACCGACGGCGCTGCTTCTCCCACGCAGGGCTTCGTGCCGATCAAGAATCGTCCGCCCGGGCAAGACGGTGAGCGCGCCTACCACATCATCAGTCCCGACGCGCTCGCGCTGGTTCGCTTCGGATTGCGCTCACCCGAAGACCCGCGAATTCTCAACACTCTTCGCGCGATCGATGCGCTCCTTGCTGTTGAACTTCCGCAGGGACCATGCTGGTACCGCTATAACGGCGACGGCTACGGCGAGCACAAAGACGGCTCAGCCTTCGACGGAACTGGCATCGGCCGCGCCTGGCCGCTGCTTGCGGGAGAGCGGGGCCACTATGCTCTGGCCGCAGGTCATCGCGATGAGGCCGAAGCTCTTCTCACCGTCATGGAAAACTCCACCGCGGGCCACAGCCGCCTGCTTCCCGAACAGGTTTGGGATGCGGCAGATATTCCTGCGCTCGAGCTTTTCCGCGGCAAGCCGACTGGCTCCGCGTGTCCGCTCGTGTGGGCGCACTCCGAATACATCAAGCTACGCCGTTCAATTCGCGACCGAAAAATCTTCGACCAGCCCCCGCAAACAGTGAAGCGATATCTGGTCGATAAACACGTGCGGCAAATCTTCGGCTGGAGATTCAACAACAAGACGCGGACGATTCCGCGCAACAAGACTCTGCGCATCGTGATGCTCGCGCCCGCCCGCGTGCATTGGAGCGTCGATAACTGGAAGACGGCGCACGACACCGACACGCGCGATACAGGACTTGGCGTTCATATCCTCGATTTGCCGACTGCATCGCTTCCGGCCGGAGGCCAAGCCGCCTTCACCTTCTTCTGGCCGAATGAGAATCGCTGGGAAGGCACGGATTATCGTGTGACGGTCGAGAAAAGCTAGAACGAAGTCGAAGCGATGACGAAATGCGAAGGAAAACCACAAGGGAATGGATGAAAGAAGTGGGAAGTTGGTTTTCCTTCGTGAACCTTCGTGCCCTTTGTGGTTGAAAAGGTTTTTGCTACGCGGCAGGATTCGAATAGCACAGCTCGACGACCGTGCAATCGTCGCTCAAAGGATTCCCGGCGCAAAATTCAGTCACTGCAGAAAAAATTCCTTCCAGGGTCGGGGACTTGGCCGCCGCCGCTTCCAACCGGAAGTCTTCAAAGAAATCTCCCATCGCGTTTTCCGCTTCGGTCACACCGTCCGTGACTAGGATGAACCGGTCACCCGACTGCATCTGACACGTAGAGCTCTCAAAGGTCGCATCCGGGAGCAATCCCACAGGAACATTTCCGTGCGGCGGCCGAATCACTTCACCGCCGCACACCAGGAGCGGCGGCACGTGCCCGCAATTCACATACTCGAGCTCGCCATCGCGCTTCAAACGCACCAGCAGCACAGTTGCGTACTTCTCTCCCACCAGTTTGTCGGTGAAAAACCGGTTCACCGCCGAGACCACGTCGAGCAACGGCATCCCGGCGCTCAAGTGCGAATAGATCATCCCTTGCAAGGTCGAAGCTAGCAGAGCGGCCGACACTCCCTTGCCGCTCACGTCCGCCAGCACCACGGCGAGTCCTTCTTTGGTATTCACCGCATCGAAGAAGTCTCCACCGATTTCTTTACAAGACAGATTCTTGCCACGCAGCTGGGCAAATGGCACCTCGGGAATCTTCACCTGCATCAGCCGCTGTTGAATGCTCGCGGCAATGCCCAACTCCTGCTGATACCGCCGCGCTTCTTCCTCGGCCTGAACGAGTCGTGCATTTTCGATGAGCGACGCGGCTTCTGTCGCGATCGCGTGCAGAATGTCGTGGCCCACTCCGCTGATATCTCGAGAAGCAAAGCGCGAGTCCACGTACAACACGCCCATGGCTTGCGCGGCGTTCGCTCCGGGCAGTGGAGTCTGCGCGTCGCGCGTGGCCTGGACTTGCATCTTTCTCAATGGAATGCACACGACCGTCCGCAGGTCGTAGGCCACAATGCTCTGACGGCCAGCCATGTCGAGCGACTGGCTAGTATCAGTCAGCAAGAATTCCGAATTCGCCCGCATCGACTCCTCGAGGATCGAATGCGAAATCGTCTTGTCATCTAGCAGCGGTTCCTTCTTCGCGTTGCGCCCGGCCGCCAATCGCAACTTCCCTTCCTCATCCTTCAGAAAAACGTACGCTCGCTCAGCCCGCGTCAGTTGCAGCGTGACGTCGAGCATGGTGATCAGAATTTCATCCAGAACGCCTGCCGTATTCAGCTTGCGCGCGGCTTCCAGAAACCAACGAAGCGTCTCCAGTTCTGTGGTTTCGGGCTTGATCCCGATACCGGAAATCTGGCTGAGAAATTCTCGCGCCGTGTTCGACGTCGCATGCGCCGGATTGAACAGGATGTACGCCGAATCGCGCGCACCAAATTCGAGCCGGTCCCCGCGTTCCAGCTTCTGCCGCTGGATCCGCTCACCATTGACGAACGTCCCGTGCTTGCTGCCGAGATCGACCAGGAAGAATTCCTGCCCCTCCTGCATGATCTGCGCGTGATCGCGCGAGACCCGCGGATCGGCGATGACGAGATCTTTGTCCACTTTCCGCCCGACGGTAAACGGCGTACGGTTCAGAACGATATTCTTCTGCTCGCTGCCCTGGACGAACACCAAAGCAGGAAAGACCCCGGAACCGGAGCCGTGATGGCTGTGATGACTGATTGTGTTCAGGGCCATGAAAGGTCAGTCGGCGCGCGGTTCCCCATGTTCAACCAGCGGCACCGGGCGGTTCTGTCGCAGTCAACAGACTACTCTGCCGCCGCGTCCTGCCGCAAGACGCGCGGCACGGGCAGAACGCTCCTGGTCACTAGGAGCAACGCCAGAACCAAAACTGGGATCGCAAAGTTCGAGTAGAGCGGCAGCGCCCATGCTCTTTGCACTACTCCCGCGGGTATCAAAATCGACGCAGATACCAGCGAAATAGCCCCAATCCATGGGAACAACACCGCCAGTGCTGTCCCAGAAACCAGGAGCCGCGTAAGAGGATTTTTCTTCCAAAGCTCCCGGATCGAACGCACGATCACCATCACTGACGGGATGAGCAGCAGCTGGTTATATGGCGCGAACATCGGAATGACGACGAGCGTGACCGCCAGACACAGAGAGAACGACCATTGAAACTCCGCCGAGCCTTCCGGCGCTCGCCGCACGCGCCAGCTCCATGAGAGGAAGGCGCCCACGAGAACCACCGATACGACTCTACCCACCGCCGGAGTCAGCGCCACATCGAGCACCGATTTCCCGCCGCCGGTGTACTGATAATACTCGGCGCATGCCGTTCGAAATTCGCCGATCCATCCGGGCAACAGCAGTTCGCCCGCAATCGTAAGCGTAGCCACGGTTATAAGAAATCCCCAAAGCGCGCGCCGCCGCTCCCGCCAGTTGCCAAGTACCCAGATGCAGAGCCATAGAACCGGCAGCGCAACCAGCTGCGGCTTGATGCTGGCCAGCGCTAACAGTATCCCGGCCCAGACAAACTGGCGGCGCGCAAGGCAGCACATCGATCCCGCCAGCAACGCCGCCACCATCAGAGACAGTTGCTGCAGCTTCATCCCCTGAACTGCCGGAAAAGAACTCAACGTCAGCAGTATCCACACGAGCTTCGCACTGCAGGAAGTGCTCCATCCGATCGCCTTCAGCCACAGGAGCACCGATCCCGCAGTAATCGCCAATAGCAGCCAGAAGAAAATCGTATGCACAACTGCGAACGGCAATCCGACCGTCGGCGCAAGCAAGAACACAACGTACAGCGGATAGGCAAACGCCTGCTGATCTTTCGGATCATTCGGGCGCGATGGGTCTAGTGGCCGCCCATAGTAGCCGGTCTGAATTTCACGCGTGATGTCGGCGCCGTACGGATCGCGCCCATGCCGCAATAACTCTCGGGCTCCCAGCCATCGCGGATAAAGGTCTGAAAGATTCCCCCGCGGTCTCTGCTTCGCGACTTCATCGGCTCGCTGATGAGGAATCAAGATCAGCTGAACGTAGATCCACATGCTGCCCGCAGCGAGCAGCGCCAGTAAAAATCCGAGTTTCGATCGACTCCCCATGACCCGTGCCGTACGACACCGCAGCAGAAGCACCCGCTGCGGACCCCATGTTACAACTTATGCTTCACCATGCCGGAGACGCGAACCCGTCTGCTCATCTCGACCGCTCTCGGCCTTGCAACCGGACTGTTCTGCTGGTTCTTAATGGGACGCCTTCACCAGGGGAGTGCCGATTTTTCCTGGGCAATTCGCGCGGCGCGCGACCTGCTCGCCAGACGCAATCCTTACGACACTCCCTACCAGCTTTATCCGCTGTCCTCCGCGCTGTTCGGCCTGCCGTTCGTGCGCACGAGCGCCGAAGTCGCCGCAGGAATCTTTTACGGACTCAGCACTGCGCTTCTCGCTTTCGGAATCACGCGTGACGGATATCAGCGTCTGTTGATCTTTCTTGCTTACCCATACTGGGCAGGAATGCTGACCGTGCAATGGATTCCGCTGATCATGGCCAGTGCATTCTTTTCGCTGCTCCTGCCGGTCACGCTCGCGAAACCGCAGATCGGTCTGCCCGTTGCATTGACGCACCTCAGCCGGAAAGGTGTTGTCGCGTGCCTTCTCGTTCTTGCTCTGAGCTTTGTCGTTATGCCGCACTGGGTTTCGTTCTGGCTCGCACACGTTGGAGGCTACGCGCGCTTCGTCCCTTTGTTCGTGCTTCCAGGGCCGCTTCTCGCCGCGGCTCTCGTGCGCTACCGCGAGCGGGACTCGTGGCTTCTCTTCCTGGGAGCATGCGTGCCGCAGCGCTGGTTCTATGATCCGTTCTATTTGTGGTTGATCCCGAGAACGCGCCGCCAGATCGTCTACACCGCCAGTCTGAGTTGGATCCCTGGAATCTGGCGCTGGTATCACGCGCCGCGCAACTTCACCGAAGTCGGCCGCTGGACGGTCCTGTGGATGTATCTACCAATGCTAGTGGTATTACTTTTGCGGGAGCCGCCGCTAGACTCCACGCCAGAACAAGAAGCACAAGAGCGAATAGATTCTGGTGTGCGTAATAGAGAGTGAGGATCAGGTAGAGCGGAGTAAAAAACATCAACCCTAGCAAGATTTCCATGAGCTTATTCTCGCCGCCAGACCACATCGAATCCCGCCCTAAAATGCGATTCAGTGTGATAAACACCGGCAGCAGCAGAATGCTCATGTCGTGGTTGTAGCTGTGATATCCGACCAGGAACGTCGCAAGCATCGCGATTGAGAAGCCATTGTTCCAGGCATCGACGTCCCGCAAGTCCTCCGGCCTCCAATGTCGTGATGCCCAAATCAGAAGTCCCAGCGAGGCTGCGGCCAATGCCAACTCAAGCCACATCGAAGGCGGCTTCAGTTCGCTCCAACCGGTGAACAATCCCCGAAGGTTCGGCATGTTCTCAGGGACAATCACACCTGCCGCTTGCTGATGATTGATCTGCAGGATATAGCGAGGGTAGTAGAGCAGTGGCCTCCATCCAACCATCGCCAATGACACCGCGAGGTCGAAGGCAGTGCCAAGAAGAATCCCTCCTAAGGCTCGCCAGCGGCGACGCAGCAGCAATATGAAAGCAAACGGCAAAATGAGGTGGAACTTGAACAGGCCGAAACCAAGATAGACCCCGGCTCGCACGTCCTGTTCGCGGCGGAATGCGCCATATGCCAAGCAATAGAGAACCAGCAAAAGGATCGAATCCTGTCCTTGCAGCATGGCGTAAGCAATGGGAAAGAAAGCCAATGACCCCAGAATCAGCAACCACTGGAACTTCGATCCAATCACTGGAAGCCATGGACGCATGAGGTACCCCGCGGCCCCGACCAGCAGCAGGTTCACCAGAAACCACAGAGAATAGGCCCGAAGGTACGACAGGTGGGTGAGGGTCAGGAACGGCAATGCTTCAAATGGGGGATGGTTGAAAGGCAACGGATGCTCCCGCACCACAGCGCCGGGGACAAATTCCCGCCATGTCGCCGCCTGCGCCTCGTCGCTGTAGAGTTCCGGACCCTGTCCGCGCCGGACCATGAGTCCGGCTGTATAGAAAATGCTGAAGTCGGGTGAGCCTGCCAGTATCCGAGATCGGGCGAGCCAGAAAACCGCGGCATGCAGCGCGATCATTCCCAGGCAAAACGACGCCAGCGCAAACCGGAGCTTGGGCCTGTCGGACATTAGGCGCGGTCGATTGTATCCCACCAGTGACGGGCCCAACCCTCGGATTACGGCCCTCCGCCCCCGGCATCGAACTGGTTACCGACAGTAATCCCGGGTGCAAGAATTTGTCACTTTCTTTCAAGATGCAGGTATGATTACCCTAAGTCGAGTGGCGGCGAGCCCCTTTCAACGTTCCCAGCTGGGCTCCCGGTTACCATTTTTTGATCTCGAAAATGCAGGTTAGGAGAGAAACCAATGATTCTAGAGGCAGCGCGTGGACTGTGGCGTCAAGAGGAGGGACAGGACATCGCGGAATATGCAGTGATGCTGGCGGTGATCCTCGTCATCGTTGTCGGTACCATCCGTTTGATCGGATCTAACGCTAACAACGTTTTCTCAAACGTCGCCAGTTCGATTCAATAGTAGGAAGATCCGCCTGGAGTTCGATGCAAGCCGTCATGCAGTTTGAGGAAATGGTATGAATCGCACACGTCTGTTGATGATCGGCGTCTTGGCGCTCGGCTTGGGCCTGTTCGTAAGTATGTACGTCTACAAGGGCTTGCAAGCCAGAAGCGGCGCTGGTGGCGATCCTGGCGTCGATGTCATGGTGGCCGCCAATGACTTGCAAGTAGGCGCTCGCGTCGATGAACACGACATCAAGATCATCCGGATTCCCGGCGCCGATCTACCGCCGGGCGCACCCAGAAAGCGTTCCGAAGTCGTCGGCCACGGCGTTATCATCCCGATCTCCCGCGGTGAGTTCATTCTTCCCAACCGGCTCGCGGCAGAGAATGCCGGGGCGGGACTTCCTTCGTTGATTCCGCCCGGCATGCGCGCCGTATCCGTGCGCGTCAATGAAGTCGTCTCCGTGGCTGGATTTGTCACTCCAGGTACCCGCGTCGATGTGTTGCTGACTGGAACGCCGGGCACGAACGGCGATCAGCAAACAACGACAGTGCTGCAAAACGTTGCTGTACTTGCCTCCGGCCACACACTCGAACGAAATTCCAGCGGCGAGGCTCAGAATACCGCGGTGATCACGCTGCTGGTTTCTCCCGATGATGCGCAGCGCCTCACTCTCGCCAGTTCCCAGGGACACATTCAGCTCGCGCTCCGCAATCCGCTCGATACCAAGCAAGATGAGTTTCCTGCCTCAAATTCCCGAGGTCTTTATAAAGGGTTGGCTGCACCCGAGCCCGTTGTGCATGCCCCGATTCATCGCGTTGCCATCACGAAAGCCGCCCCGCCTCCTCCGCCCGCAACCGGGGTCAGCGTAGAGGTCTATCAGGGCGACAAGAAACCCGACGTAGTCAAATGCAGCGATGACGGTTGCAACGAGGCCAAGTGATCCGTACCGATTCGATGTTGCTTAACACCACGTTGCACACCGGTCAGTTTCCTCACAGGGAGACCAATCTGACAATGAACGTTCGCATGTCTTTGCTTGGGGCCCTGTTGCTCGCGGCGCTCGTGCTGCCCGCGTCCTCTGAAACCATGCAGCAAGCAGATGCTGCGGCGCAGGCTCAGGCCCCGGTTCCAACTGGAACTCAGACCACGACGCTTCCGGCTCAGTCCCCAACTACGCAAGGATCGGCGCCGCTGCGCGTCATGGTGGGCAAGTCGCTGCTCATCAATACGACGGAACGACTAAGGCGCATCTCAATCACCGATCCGGCCATCGCCTTCGCTCAGGTCATCACGCCCACTCAGATCCTCGTGCACGGCAAATCTCCTGGAGAAGTTTCGCTACTTATCTGGGATGAACTCGAGCGCTCGCGCAGCTTCGATCTTCGCGTCGACGTCGATGTCAGCGCCTGCGCCGAAGAAGAGCATCGCGTTTTTCCTGACGAGCAGATTACGGTGACGCCTTCGCGCGCCGCCATTGTTCTCTCTGGACACGTTTCTACCGAAGATGCCGCCAAGCGCGCCGGAGAACTCGCCAGCGCCTACTCCCCGAAGGTCGTTAACGTTCTAACCTTCGGACCGGTCGGCGCACAAGAAGTTCTGCTGCAGGTCAAATTCGCCGAAGTGGACCGCACCGCTCTCACTCAGATAGGTGTTAATTTTCTTTCCACCGGTGCTGCGAACAACCTCGGCACAGTTACTACCGGACAATACGGCGGCTTTGGACCGCAAACTTTAACCACACAAAATGGCACCACGACCTCGACCGGTCAGACTCTTAACAACGTCCTCAATCTGTTCATCTTCCGGCCGGACATCAATTTCGGAGCGGTCATCGAAGCTCTGGAGACGAAAAACCTTCTGCAGATTCTGGCCGAGCCGAATCTCATCGCAGTCAACGGGAAGAAGGCGAGTTTCCTCGCTGGCGGTCAATTCCCTTTCCCCATCGTTCAGCCGGGCGCGGGCTTTACGGCAGTCACTATTTCGTTCAAAGAGTTCGGCGTACGTCTGGAGTTCACTCCTGTCATCACTCCGAATGGCAACATCCATCTGACCGTGGCTCCAGAAGTGAGCACGCTCGATTTTGCCAACGCGCTGACCATCTCCGGTTTCACGGTTCCCGCCCTCAGCACGCGTAAGGCGGAAACCGAATTCGAAGTTCAGGATGGACAGAGTTTTGTAATCGCCGGCTTGATGGACAACCGCGTGACCGATATTTACAACAAAATCCCGGGGCTCGGGGACATTCCAATCTTGGGGAATTTCTTCCGCAGCAAGAGCCTTCAGAAAAGCAATTCCGAACTCATGGTTTTGTGCACGGTGCGCCGTGTTTCTCCGACTACCGAGCCACCGCAGCCACCGAAGAACGCTCAGCCATTTATGGATACGGGCAAGTTTGACAAGAGCAAGAAGTAGGTACGATTTCCTCTCGTGAAAGGCTCGGCACGACGGGGACAAGTCTTCATTAAGGGCCACAGATTTTTATGCCAGAGCTTACCGTCGTCATTGTGGCCACCGACAACGAGCAGCGCGCACTTCTGCAAGTGCTCGTGGACAACACCAGTGTGGCCAAGACCGCGCACTCTTGCGCGAGCTATCCCTTGGCAGCCTCTGATCCGGTCACACGCCGTGTACGCGCGGCCAATCCTGACGTCACTCTGGTCGATATCCCGACAGATAATGCTCCGCAAGCTCTCCGCGCCATCGAACTGCTTCACCAGGAGATGCCGGATCTCGCGATTTTCGCCATCGGCAGCCTGAACCAGCCGCAGGTGATCGTCAACGCCATGCGAGCGGGCGCGCGCGAATTCATCGAACGTCCCACCACGACCACCGATCTTCTGGAAGCCTTCGTCCGTCTTTCTGCCGCCCAGCGGCGCGGACATCAGGAAGGCCTTCGCGGCAAAGTATTCTCCGTCATCAACGCGAAAGGCGGAAACGGCGCAACCACAGTCGCCGTCAACCTCGCTCTCGCTCTACAGTCTGCATATAGCCAGACTGCGCTCGTCGACCTCGCTCCTCTTGGACACGCGGCGCTGCACATGAACCTGAAGCCCGTGTTCAATGTGGCCGACGCTACCCGCAACCTGCATCGCATGGACGCTTCCTTGCTCGAAAGCTTCATGACGCGTCACAATGGCGGATTGCAATTGCTCGCAGGAACCAACGTTCCCGCCGCGGTAGATCCATCGACTGCCGAGTTCGTCCGCCTGTTCGACATGCTCGTAACGCACTACCGCTACGTCGTCGTCGACGCCTCTTCGCGCTTCGATGCGGCCAGCCGGCTGATTGCCAGCCTTTCGGAAACCGTGTTGCTCGTAGCATGTAGCGATGTCGCGTCGCTGTGGAGCGCAGCCCGGGTGCAGCAATACCTGGGAGAAACTGGGGGACGCGAGCGCGTCCGGTTAGTTTTGAATCGCTATCGCAAGGTGCCGGGCTTCAGCGAAGCCGACGCCGAAGCTGCGGTTGGCGCCAAGCTTCTCTGGCGTGTGCCGAACCAGTATTTCGCTGTCTCCAGCGCGATCGACCGTGGTACTCCCGTCATGGATCAGCGCAACTCCGAGATCGCCCGCTGTTTTGCCGGATTGGCGCAGGAGTTGACGCGTAACGACGCCGACGTGAAGCGCGCGGCGTGGTCATTGTTTAAGTCAGTTTAGGATTTAGAAGCTTATGGCGAATCTTCAATCGTTCGAGCGCACCGACATTCAGCAGGTAAAGGCCGACCTGCACCGCAAGGTTCTCGATCGTTTGGACCTCGAAAAACTGGGCAAGGCCGCGGGCGACTCCGCTCGAGACGAAGTCCTTGTCGTCATCCGTGCCGTCGTCAACGGTGAAGTCGTTCCTCTCAGCTTCGCCGAGCGCGAGCGTCTTTCGCGTGAAATTCTCGACGAGATTTTCGGGCTCGGTCCCTTAGAGCAGCTTCTCAAAGATCCCAATATTTCCGACATCCTCGTCAATCGCTACGACCGTGTGTACGTGGAAAAGGCCGGCAAGCTCGAGCTGACTACGCTTACGTTCAAGGACAACGTTCACTTGATGCAGATCATCGAGCGCATCGTCTCCCGCGTCGGTCGCCGCGTTGACGAGTCCTCACCGATGGTCGATGCCCGCCTCGCCGACGGCTCCCGCGTGAACGCCATTATTCCGCCTCTCGCCCTCGACGGACCATGTCTCTCCATCCGCCGTTTCGGACGCGAACCGGTTACGGCTCGCCAGATGATCGAAAATCAAACTCTCACCGAGTCGATGCTCGAATTGCTCTCGGCCATGGTGAAGGGCCGTCTGAACATCCTCGTTTCCGGAGGAACCGGCGCCGGCAAAACGACTCTGCTCAACGTCCTCTCGGGATACATTCCCAACACCGAGCGCATCGTCTCCATCGAAGACGCGGCCGAATTGCAGCTCAAGCAGGAAAACATCGTCCGCCTGGAAACTCGCCCGCCCAACATTGAAGGCAAGGGCGCCGTTCGCCAGCGGCAGTTGGTCATCAACAGTTTGCGTATGCGCCCCGACCGCATCGTGGTTGGCGAGGTGCGTGGCGAAGAGGCCTTCGATATGTTGCAGGCCATGAACACTGGTCACGAAGGATCGCTCACCACCGTCCACGCCAACTCTCCACGCGACGCCATGGCTCGTGTCGAAAACATGGTCTCGATGGCGAACCTCAACATTCCCGAACGCGCCGTTCGCCAACAGATTTCCTCCGCCGTGCATGCGGTAATTCAAATCGCACGATTGTCCGACGGTACGCGTAAAGTGACTACGATTTCTGAAGTCACCGGCATGGACGAAGATTCCATTGCGATGCAGGACATCTTTTCCTTCGATCGCACTGGCATCGACGAAAATGGAAAAGTTCGCGGCGCATTTCGCGCCACCGGGCTTCGCCCTAAATTTGCCGAGCGCCTGGCAACCGCGGGCGCGCGCCTGAGACCTGCACTGTTTGAATCGAAGGCTGAGGTTTAGGTTCCGATATGACTGCAGCTATTATCGCGCTGGTTGTCTTCGGAGTGGTGGCGCTCCTCGCGTTTGCCGTGTTCTCGCTTTTCGATCAGCGCAGCGCGCAAGCCCGCCTGATCAAAGAACGCCTGGCCAACGAGCGTAAGGCTCCCGAACTCGCCGCCGACGAAGAACTCGCGCTTGTCCGTGACGAGCAACTCAGCCGAATCCCCGCTCTCGACACCCTGCTACGCCGTTCAGCGCGCGTCGGGGATCTGCAGAAGATGCTATTGCAGGCCGGCATGGATATGCGCGCGGGAAACTTTCTTGGATTCTCTGCGCTCAGCGGCATTGCCGTCCTCATCGTCACCTACATTTTCAGCAAGCGCGTTGAAATCGCATGGATCGGCTTGCTAGTCGGCTTCATTCTTCCGTATTCCTATGCCTCATATAAGCGCAATAAACGCTTCGAGCGGTTTGAAGAACTTTTTCCCGAAGCCATCGACACTCTGGCTCGCGCTGTTCGCGCTGGACACGCCTTCACCACGGCTCTGGAAATGATCACCAGCGAGATCAACGAACCGATCGCCGGCGAATTCCGCCAGCTCTACGAGGAACAAAAGTTCGGCATGCCTGTCCGTGATGCCCTGCTGAATCTGACGGACCGCGTCCCGCTGGTCGACGTGAAATTCTTCGTCACCGCCGTAATGCTGCAACGCGAGACCGGCGGCAACCTCGCTGAAATTCTCGATAACCTTTCTTATGTCATCCGCGAACGCTTCAAGATTCAGCGCCAGGTTCGCGTTTACACCGCACAGGGACGACTCACCATGGCCCTGTTGATGGGCATGCCGCCTATCATCGTCACCGTGATGCTGGTACTCAATCCCAGCTTCATTCAACCGCTGTTTTCGGATCCTATCGGCCACACACTGCTGGTCGCGGGAATCACATTGCAAACCATTGGATATTTCGTGATCCGGAAGATTATCCGGATACAGGTTTAATCATGTCTCTGCTTCTGCTTGTCGTTGTTTTCGTCACCGTCGTGATCGGAGTCTTCGCCTTTGGCGCAGCCGCGGTAACCCCGAGCTCCGTCTTGGGCGCGCGTCTTCGTGCCCTTGGCGGACAACAAGCAGCTCCGGTCGAACGGCCGGCAATTCGCGAACGCATCGAGCAGGCGCTCGATCCTCTCAGCAAAGCGATTCCGCTATCCCCCACCGACGTGTCCCGGACGCGCCGCTGGCTGATCCAAGCCGGATTCCGCGACGCCATCGACGTTAATTACTACTTCGGCGTGCGACTCCTGGCGGCCGCCATTGGCTTTGTTGGAGTGGTCGTTTTCTCCGGCTTTTCCAATCCGTTTCTGCTCGCCGGCATCTCCGGACTCGGCTTCTTCCTGCCTCGCTTCATCCTGAAGCGCATGATTCGCGATCGCCAGAACCGCATCCGCCTCGGATTACCGGACGCGCTCGACCTCACCGTCATCTGCGTCGAAGCCGGACTGGCGCTCGACCAGGCTCTCATGCGCGTCGGCCAGGATCTTCATCACGCTCATCCTGACCTCAGCGACGAATTCCATCTCGTCAATCTGGAGATGCGTGCCGGTAAACCCCGCGCCGAAGCTCTCCGCAATTTGGTCGAGCGCACCGGTGTTGACGACATCCGCTCTCTTGTTGGTACACTGATTCAGACCGACCGCTTCGGGACGAGCGTCGCCCAGGCTCTCCGCGTGCATTCCGATTCCCTCCGCACGGAACGCCGGCAACGCGCCGAAGAACAAGCTGCCAAGACCACCATCAAAATGGTTCCCCCACTGGTAATCTTTGTTCTGCCGTCGATCATTTTTGTCACCATCGGTCCCGCCGTCATCGAGTTGATCCGGCAACTGGGCCCGGTGTCAGGCGGCCGCTAGCGGCGCAACCACTACCGCAGAACCAACGACGGGGTCTCATGGCAGTTCTCTCCAGCGAAGGGCAGGCTTTCAATCAAACGCGACAGGCCTACCTTGCTACCTCCCTCGCCGTCGCGGACACCCACTGGACCCGCCTGCGCGGACTCCTTGGCCTGGGGGCCGATGACTTCCGTAATGGTTCAGGCCTCTGGATCGTTCCCTGCCATGGCGTTCATACTCTAGGGATGGGGTTTCCCATCGACGTTGTCTACCTGGATCGCGCCATGACAGTCATTCACGTTCAGCAAGAGTTGCAGCCGTGGCGATTTGCGCCGGTTCGACGACAGGCTGCTTCGGTCTTGGAACTGCCGTGTAATGTTGCCGCCGAGACCCGAACCACCGTGGGCGATAGAATTGAAATCACTCTCGCAAAGGATCCCAACCGCGCCAGCGCATGAGCAGCGTTCTCCAACTCGACGAGGCAGTCTCCGTTCGTAACGTCGATAACGGCCCACGGCTGTTGGTCGAGTGGTCCTCGCGTTGGCCTGACTTCCTCAGTTCGATCAAGCCTGCTTTGGCTCGCTCCGAGGCCCGTCTGGCCGGAGAAGCTCCGTTCGGATTGATTCCTCTGCGGATCATGCTGCCCTCTTATTTCGTCGAGGCGTTCCTGATCCTGGCGGCCATCTTTTTAACTTACAAAATCGCTGAACTGCGCCCTTACGTCTCGCCGCGGTTGTCTCCTCATGACGTCATCTATTACACGGGGGATGAACTGCCTCGCACCGAAGATCTCGGTGGCGCTGAAGCTGGAACTGCCGGTCGCGCGGGCGGCGACGAATCGCACCATCGCACGCAAACCATCAAGATCGCTCGCGGCGGATCGCTTACTGCCCGGATGGTTGACGCTCCAAATCTCAAGCTCACACCCACACGCGATCCAGTCGCCAATCTGCTCGCCGTCAAGCCCGATCCCGGTCCGCCGCCGGCGGAAGGGTTGCGTTCGGTCCGCTCCGCCCCTAATCTCGCTACCAGCATCGTGGCGCCCGCGCCCAACGTAATTCGCGACTACACGCGTAATGGAATTCAACTCGATTCGGTCATCGCTCCCGCTCCGAATGTCACGCGCGATCGCTCGCTTACTGCTCCGAGTTTTAGCGCAACGCTGATCCCACCCGCGCCCAGCGTGCAAGAGGAACACAAGCTCGTTGCTCCTGCGCTCGCTCCGTCGATCATCGCTCCTGCTCCGCGCGTCTCGCGGGATCGCTCGCTTGCTTCTCGTTCTCTGGACCCGTCCGTCGTCGCGCCGGCTCCGAGTGTTGCCCGCGACCAGGCGCGTTCCACCCCGGCAATGTCTGCGAATGTAATTCCGCCTGCTCCCGGCGCATTCAGCCGCGAAATCACCAGCGCGCCCGTGCAGATGACCAATACCACGGTGGTGCCTCCGCCGGTCTCAGCGCCTGAGCGTGCCGCCTTGCGCAATCCCAAGTTGACGCTGCCATCACCTTCCGTGGTTGCGCCTCCACCCTCCTCCGACATCTCGCCTGACATGCGCCGTCTTGCCAGCGGCAGCGTGCAGGATCCCGGAAAGACTGTCGTCCCTCCACCACCATCGCAGTCTGGCAGTGGATCGTATATGAGCAGCTTGATCGGCAAGATTTTTGGAGCCAGCGAGGTCGTGCCTCCGCCTCCGTCGGTGAATTCGGGAAGCACAAGCGGCGGAACGCCAGCATCGCTCGCTAGCACCGTTGTCCCCCCTCCGCCGTCGGTTGGCTCGGCCGCGGCTGGCGGGAATCCTCGTGGCGGTCGCAGTGGGGCAGGCGCATCGCTTGGCACGAATGCAGTTGCGCCTCCGCCGACGGTGGGCGCGAATGGCGGGACGGGCGCACGCGGCAATGGCGCCGCACCTTATCTTGGAAATCCTGGAATCGTTCCACCGCCCCCGTCGCTCTCCGGAGCCGGTGGTGGCACCGGAAATACCGGAGGTGGTGTAGGCGCTCCGAGAGGAACTCTGCTAGCAAACGGTGTCGTGCCTCCGCCGCCGTCGGTTGGAGGAGGATCGAGTCCCAATGGACCAGGCTCCGGCCGCAAAGGCGCTGGACTCGGTGCTCCAATGGACGTGGGCGCAGGACTTACTTCCACGAACGGCGGCAGCGGAACGAACGCAGGCGCAGTCATTTCCGCTCAGCCAGGCGCCAAGGTTGGCCTGCCCACCAGCGGTGGCTCTGGATCGCTCGCCATGTCTCCTTCGGGCGGAGACAAATCCGGATTGGGCGGCGCTGGCGGCGGTACGGGCATTGGCCGCGACAATGGCCCCGGCAGCTCTGTGAATGGCCGTGGAGCTGGCGCAGCCAAATCTGGCGCTGGACGCGGGTCGGATCCGAGCGCAAGCGGCGGCATCTCCCCGACCCCGGGCCCTGGAGGCGCAGGCAATTTAACCTCGGGTAATCCACCCGTCCGCGGCGTCGATATCAGCGGCGGCAGCAGCATCGTCACTCTGCCCGGATTTGGCTCTGACACTCCCGGAGCCAGCGAGCCCACCGCTCCCGCGCGAACCAACGCGAAGCAACACGATGCCTTGGGCGTAACGGTTGTGGCTACAGCAAGTTCTGGGGGAGCTTTCGAGCCTTACAAGAACCTTCTGAAGGGCGAGAAATACACGACCTATTTGGACACGACCCTTGGAACGGTTGTGATGGAGTTTGCCGACGAGGCGACCACCGGACATCCGTTCGGCGGAACGCTCGCCGCGCCGGTTCCCATCGTGACGAACCTCGCAGAAGGCCTTCCCCACACCCGCATGGTCGTCACCTGCACGCTCGACGCCGCGGGCAATCTGAAAAACATCAAGGTACTCGAACCCGGTCCCGCCGCCATGACCGCCAAGGTCGTTGCGGCCCTTCGCTCTTGGAAATTCCAGCCGGCCATGCGCGGAACTCAAGCGGTGGAAGTAACAGCAATCCTAGGCTTCGGAATCGACACCAACGACCGCTTCTAGGTGCGGGCGGGCTATGAGCTTCGAGCCGCTAGTTGCAGGTGAGCAGGCTTGGTCCTTCAGGTCAACACTCAGACGCAATCTTAGCTGGCAAGAAATCTGGTTTCAGAAGTAGGGTTTCACACGGGAAGGCGTCATCCCGACCGGAGCCGCATTTCAGGCGAAGGGAGGGATCCAGCGTGCATTCTCAACCGAGCTGGCCATTAGCCACGCTCACAGCTCGCCGCGTACTCTCACTTCACACTCTTCCGAGCCCGCTTCCGCGGTGGCCTCAACCCCTTCTCCGGCACTTCCTTCTCAATCGGATCTGATAACTTATGCAACGGCCGGTCTCCCGCAGACGACAACTGCCTCCCGACAGCCTTCGCCGTCAATCCCTGTCCGGTATAAATCGCTTCGCTAAACGTCGATCCCGAATTCGCCTGCGCCACTGCGAACACTCCATGCGGCACGCCATTGGTAAAAGCAGTCGCGATATAGTCGCCGACCATCAATCCGTTTTGCGAAACCGGCAACCAGCTCACCAACATCGGCCCGGTCAGTGAACTCGGACTATTCCAACTCGTCCCGCCATTCGCCGAAGAAATGTATCCCACCGCCAGCTGACAGGTTGCCGCCGTGCAGCTGCTCTGCGAATAGTAGTAATAATGCAGCGCCACGTGCGCTGCCGCTCCAGAAGTCGTCGGATCGATCCCGATCCCCGGGATGAAATGATCCACTGTGCTCGACACATCGTCGATCGGAATCCTCGTCACCGCTCCCCAATTCACTCCGTCCGTCGACGTGCTGTAAACAAGATCGTTCGTCGTACAGCCTGCGCGAAATCGGCAATCTTCCCACACCACCCAAATCGTCCCCGCTCCATCGACTGCAGCCGACGGTAACGGCCCGCTGCGAATTCCGCCCGCATCCGAATGAAACTGGATACTCGAAATCGTCACCGGAGCGCTCCATGTCACGCCTCCATCGCTCGAACTGTAGGCCAGCATCAGTGGAGCAGCCGTCGACTCGATCGGCACCACCACGTTCCCACTCGGCTGCACCAGCGGTTGTCCACCAATTCCGTTGGACAAGTTCGCCGTTGGCGTAACCGGACCCCACGTCAGTCCACCATCACTCGACGTGCTCATCACGATCTCATCCGCGTTCAGCGGATCGTCCCACTCCATGTAGCAATTTCCATAATGCGCGCTGCTCGGCCAGCTGTCGCAGACAATCCAGTTTTTGTCGGAGCTCTGCGAAGTCGCATCCACACTTACGGGACTCTGCCATGTGAATCCACCATCTGTCGATCGGCTCACCACCACTGCCGGCGTCGCCGAACTATTCGACAGCGGTAGCGACGAAATCATCCACACTGCATGCTTCGCGTCATACGCGACAGCTGGATCGCTCGCCGCGTCGTATGGACCGCTTCCCTCGCCCGTCGTCAATCCCGGCAAGAAACCGTGGCTCCACGTCGTACCGCCATCAGTCGATGTCGCCCATCCAATATCCGTTGCCCCTCCCGGAGAAATTCTTCCCGTCTGAAATGCCGCCACCAGCGTCGATCCGTTCGACAACATATGCGGCTCGACCTCAGTCGCGTGCTGTCCCGGCCCCACGGTGAAACGGGTCCGAACTCACCTGCGTAAGGTTCGATCCCACCGGATTCCCGGACTGCGTCGGTGGCGGAGTAGTTGATGTAGAGGAAGGAGACGAAGATCCCGAGCACGCCGCGAGAGTCATCGAAAGCACCACCGCCGCAGCCGCCCTTGCGGAAAAATACTGAGCCATTTTCACTTGATCCAGGGCGGCGCGAATGTGGAACTTAGGGACGCAGCGCCATCCTCATTCTCAGTGCAGCAAATAGAAAGGTCAATTGCCAGTTCGTATGCGGATTACGGCAGCTTCACCTCTGCGTGCAAGTTCGGCCCACTCTCCGGACCATTCGCAAACGCAATCGACACCTCGTCTTCGTAGATCACTCGCCACTCTGGAGTCTTTGCCAGAATACTCGCCAGCGCCGAATTCCGTGGCAGCAGTATGCACCGCGGATTATTCTCCCGCAGGAAATCTTCCCACCCATGTTCCACGTGCATCATCCGCAAATACGATTGCAGAAAGTCAGCACCATACAAATCGTGACGGTCATCAACTACCACCCGCACCTGCGGATACATCCGGTAAATCAAATACCCGCCCCAATAGTCCGGACTCAAAATCGGCCCCTGCACCGAGTGAGCTTCCAGATAATTCACTGCATCGACCGGCATTCGCTTCGGACCAAAATGGGCATCCATCACCACGCTCGATCCAACGCGGCCTCCGTTCGACGCAATCAACAGCGTGCCAACGGTCGCCACGATCGCCCACAAATGCGCGCGCAACCCCAATTCCACCGCGCTCATTCGCAGCGAGAAACCTTCGAGGAACTCCACTCGCGGCAGCCAAGGCCCCACAATCATCGCCAGCAAGATCGCCGAAATCGGAATATTCCGCGAGGCATACAGTCCCGCATACGTCACGAACAGCACCAGCAGCCCTTCGCTCGTGCGCAGTTTCCGTCCACGCGTCACCAGCACTCCCAGCGACAGCACGAGCAGCAGCAGAAAGCATTTCTGCGCGACGCCATGAAAGTTCGGTGACTGAAACTCCTCGATGTGATCCATCAAAAAGCGGTTCGTCAGATACGAATAAATGTGCGCGTGCAGCCGCCATCCATACGGATTCACAAAACTCGCCGCCACTGACGCCACTCCCACCTGCGTCAGATCCCGCACCCGCTTCCCTGCCGCGATCCGGTGCAGCACCTCGTCAATTCGCGCGCCCTTCGTTCGAAACAGGGTCCATATCGATCCAAACCAGAAGATCGCCAGCAACATAAAGCCCAGCACAAACCCGCCGTGAACATTCACCCACACCAGCATCAGCAGCGGCAATGCCCAGAGCTTTCGATGCCGCCCCACTCCCTTGAAATAATTTCGCTCGGTCGAATCCAGCAGCCAGAAAAAAGCGAGCGTGAACATCCAGCTCACCACATGCGGACGCGCCAGAAAGTGCAGCGTCGATGCCGACAGTGCCAGCAGCACCAGCAATAGCGCCGAAAATATGTTCATCTCCCGCCGGACCAGCAGCCGAAACATCCAGCCAAAAACGCCCCCGATAATCGCCGCCGTGAACCACACTACGCCATTCAATCCGGCAATATTCGCCAGTTCCCCGACGACAACGTCATAGAGCCATTCCCACGCGAACCACGGCTTGCCGCCCATAGTCGACGAAAATGGATCTGTTCTGGGTATCGCGTGCGTCGCCAGAATCTGCTGGCCGGTGCGAATGTGCCATCCAATGCCCGCATCACCTAGCAGTTTCACGGATAGCGCCGTAAAAAGCAGGATGCACAAGACACAGACAAAGATCAGGTCTGAAACCGAGGGCATAAACCAGCGCACCCACGCCCGAGTAGATTGTCCTTGAGGAATAACAATTGAAGAACTTCTGGAACCATCTGCCATCGCGTGAATCTTATAGAGTGGAGCGTAGATCAGCAAGATGACGAACCAACTTCCCCCTCGCGTGGTGATCGTCGGTGCCGGCTTCGGAGGTCTCAATGCCGCCCAAGCGCTCGCCCGCGCGCGCGCCCGCATCACGATCGTTGACCGGCGCAATTACCACACATTCCAGCCCCTGCTCTATCAAGTGGCCACCGCTGGACTCTCGCCCGGAGAAATCGCGGCGCCTGTCCGCTCCATCCTTCGCTCGGACAAAAACATTGAAGTGTTGATGTCGGAGGTCACCGGCTTCGATCTCAACCGCCGCGTCGTCCTCACTCCCGACTTCGAGATTCCCTACGACTACCTGATCGTCGCCGCAGGCGCGGGTCATTCTTACTTCGGACACGAAGAGTGGGAGCCGTACGCTCCCGGTCTGAAGACCATCGAAGATGCCCTCGAAATCCGCCGCCGCATACTACTCGCGTTCGAGTTGGCCGAACGGCAGGTTGCAGCGGGAGAAACCACTTCCAACCTCAACTTTCTCGTTGTCGGCGGCGGACCCACCGGAGTTGAACTCGCGGGCACGCTTGCTGAGATCAGCCGCCACGCTCTGGCCCACGAATTCCGCTCCATCGATCCCGCGCGCACTCACATTTTGTTAGTCGAAGGTGGCCCGCGCATTCTCCCCGCGTATCCGGAAGATTTGTCTCGCAGCGCCGTGCAGCAACTCAATCACCTCGGCGTCGAAGTACGCACATCAACTACGGTCACGCAGGTCGAACCGGGAGCAGTTTATTTCGGCGGCACGCGCTTCCCCGCAACTGTGATCTTATGGGCCGCCGGAGTTGCTGCCTCTCCACTCGGCAAGAAGTTGGGAGTCGTTGTCGACCGCGCCGGACGCGTTCCGGTGCAGCCTGACCTCACGCATCCCCGGCCATCCCGAAGTCTTCGTCATCGGAGATCTGGCCGCGGTCAAAGACGAACAGGGCAAGTTGCTCCCCGGCGTTGCTCCGGTAGCGATGCAACAAGGCAATTACGTAGCAAAGGTGATTCGCAAAGAAATTGAGTCAGCCGCTTCTGTAAGTGTGAATCCGGAGGGTGCCCCATCCTTGTCGCGCTCTTTGCGACAGGGTGGGGATTTTGACTCCGCCGCGAAATCCCGTCCCAAGTTCCACTACTGGGACAAAGGCAGCCTGGCCACGATCGGCCGCGCAGCAGCCGTAGCTCAATTCGGCAAGATCCACATCTCCGGATTCCTTGCCTGGCTCTCCTGGCTCTTCATCCATATCCTCTTCCTCATCGGATTCCGCAACCGCCTGCTGGTCTTCATTCAGTGGGCGTGGTCCTATGTCACCTACGAGCGCGGTGCGCGCCTCATCACCGGCAGCACCGACCTGCCTGGATGGACCACGCCGGCTCCGCCTTCCGACATCGCCCACGCTTCCGCGCCCCAAGAAATTCAAACCACCACCCGAAAATAGGTGGACAATAGCATTGGGACGCGGGTGCCTCGAACCAAGCCCGCTATCTTCTTTGTCATCTTCATATGACTTGTCATCCTGAGCGAAGCGAAGGACCTATGTACTTGACCAAATTCAATCACCGATCCGCGCACTAATCTGGCTAGTAGCAGCGGTCGCATTCGGCGCATCCGCCTCAGCTCAAGTCGTCAGGATCGTCGTCGACGACACCATCCAGCCCGTCAGCGCCGAATACATCTCCCGCGCCATCGATCAGGCTCACCGCACCAATGCGCAGGCCCTATTGATTGAGATGAATACTCCCGGAGGCCTGGTCAGTTCCACTCGTGACATCATCGAGAAAATCACCGGCTCTACGGTGCCCGTGATCGTCTACGTAACTCCAACCGGCGGGCATGCGGGCTCAGCCGGTATTTTCATCCTCGAATCCGCCGACGTCGCCGCCATGGCACCCGGAACCGCCGCCGGAGCCGCGCATCCCGTCACTCTGATCGGGCCGGTCCAGGTAAAACCCGACGACGAGATGAAACAAAAAATCGAGAACGACGCGGCCGCCCTTATGCGCTCCGTTACTTCCAAGCGCGGACGCAATATCGACGCCGCCGAGAGCGCAGTGCGCGAATCAAAATCCTTCACCGAGCAGGAAGCTCTGACTCAACACCTCATTGACTACGTCGCGACCAGTCCGGAAGATCTCTTCCGCCAGATGCAGGGAAAATCTTTCAAACGCTTCAACGGCGCCACCGCAGTTCTCAACCTGACGGATCAGTCGATCGTCCCCTTTGAGATGACCGTCAAGGAGCGCGTTCTCGACGAGCTAATGGACCCGAATGTCGCGTTCCTGATCCTCATCATCGGAGCGCTCGCCCTCTACGTCGAATTCAACCATCCTGGTGCTGTCATTCCCGGAACCGTCGGAGTGGTATTCATTCTCGTTGCCGCCTTCGCCCTCAATCTGCTCCCGACCCGCTTCGCCGCACTCGCCCTGATCCTCGCGGCCTTTGCCCTCTTCGCCGCCGAAGCCAAATTCGTTACTCACGGAGTTCTCACCGTCGGCGGCATCGCGCTCCTCACTCTTGGCGGCCTGCTGCTTGTGGATTCACCTATCCCCGAAATGCGCGTTCACCTGCTGACCGCGCTGGCTATCAGCATTCCATTCGGCATCATCACCGCGTTTCTGATGACGATCGCCTATCGCGCTCGCCGCAATAAAATCGTAACCGGCGAACAAGGCCTAGTCGGTGAAACAGGTGTTGCGCAAACCCCGCTCTCTCCGCAAGGAAAAGTCTTCGTCCACGGAGAACTTTGGGATGCGATTGCTTCGACAACACTTCCGATAGGCCAGCTAGTAGTCGTCCGCCAGGTAGAGGGCCTGACGCTGCAAGTAGATCCCCTAGGCGTGACATCAACAGCAACCACAGCCCCCGCAACCCTTTAAGAACGATGACTCGAGGTTGCCCCACCCTTCTCGCGCTTCATGCGAGAGGGTGGGGATTTTGACTCCCTTATCACGAAAGAAAAAGATGCCGCGCACCAAAACAACAAGGCACCAAGGTCCGCTGAGCGGTGCGACCCTCGATGCCTTTCCCTTTGCGAGAGAATCAGATTCGAAGCGTTACTTCACCATGATCTTCTTACCCGACGGATCCAGCGTGCCCTGCACGCGCACGCGCTTTCCATCGAACTTCGCAACGTCGGTCTGATGATCGATGTCATAAACATGGCCCGTGTCATCTTTCAGCACATACTTATCTCCAGTTTTCACGACCGTTCCCGAGAATGTCTGGCTGTCGGTAGCGGTTGCGTCAGGAGAAGTCTTCGCGCCCGTCTGCGGAGCATTCGGATCCGGTGTCTGTGACTGATCAGGAGTCTGCGCGGACGGCGGAGCCTGCTGCGATTGCGGCGGCATTTCTGGAGAAGACGCTTGCGGCTGCTGTTGCGTCGGAGTCGTGTCCGGCGCTGTCGCAGGCTGCTGCGTCTGCTGATCCGACGGTGTGGTTTGTGCATGGAGCGCGCTGCCCCAGGAGATCATGCCGATGGCGATCGCCAAGGTGGCGAGGAACGAGAGAGACTGAATCTTTTTCACAAATCCTCCAGGAGCCAGTGCGGCTCGTGCGAAGTGTTTGCACGCCCTCTGCCACAAAATCACCATCCGAGCGTGTGCGAAACCGCGAATGTTGAAATCACAAGCTTTAGCGCAAATCACTAGATTCGCCCGCACGCCGATGTCAGCATTCTTTTCGGGTCTTCTACGTGGATCGCTGTAGCCCACACGATGCGAGCCAATTCCGTGACGAAAACTATCCGAGCATTTCTTGCCCGATCAAAAGAAAAGTTTCCGTACGAGGCATTCACAAAAGAAAAAAGCTGCGACGAAAGTCGCAGCTCCTTTTAAGACAAAGGTTTTAATCCGTGCAATCCGCTTAAATCCGTGGCAAAGAAGTTAGTGCCTTCCTCCGCCACCGCCATGCCCGCCACCGTGTCGTCCTCCGCCACCGCCGCCGCCGCGACCGCCGCGTCCACGACCTCGGCCGCCACCACCGCCGCCAGGACGTCCTCCACGGCCACGATCTCCTCCACGGTCTCCGCCGCGCGGACGATCTCCAGCGCCAGCTCCAACCGGCGGAGCCCCGCCTTCGCGATTGAAGTTCGGCTCATCCGGATCATCCGGAAAATCTCCGCCGCCTTCGATCACCAGCGTCCCGCCCGGGAGCGGCTCGCTTTCCGCCGCCGGAGCTACTGGAGCGCCTTCACCGCCGCCCGACGCCGCCATCTTCGCGCGCTGCTCTTTCAGAATCGCTTTGCGCGAAAGCCGTATGCGGTTGCCTTCGACGGCCAGCACCTTCACCAGCACCTGATCGCCTTCTTTCAGTTCGTCGCGTACATCGGCAATCCGATGCTCCGCCACTTCGCTGATGTGCAGCAAGCCTTCGGTTCCGGGGATGATCTCCACGAACGCGCCGAAATCCGCCAGCCGCGTGACTTTCCCGAGATACGTCTTGCCAACCTCGGCCGTCGCCGTGATGTCGCCAATAATCTGCAGCGCCTTCGCCGCCGACGCCTGATCGCTCGACGCCACCTTGACCAGTCCCGAATCTTCCACGTCGATCTTCACTCCGGTCTGCTCCACGATGCTGCGGATCATCTTTCCGCCCGGCCCGATCAGGTCGCGAATCTTGTCGGTCGGGATCTGCACCGTGTAGAAGCGCGGCGCGTAGTCGGAAATCTTCTCGCGGCCCGTCGTGATCACTTCCTCCATCTTGCCGAGGATGTGCATCCGTCCGCGTTGCGCCTGCGACAGCGCCTCGCGCATGATCTGCGCCGTGATTCCCGCGACTTTAATATCCATCTGTAGCGCGGTGATGCCATCACGAGTTCCGGCGACTTTGAAATCCATATCGCCGTAGTGATCTTCCGCGCCCGCGATGTCCGTGAGGATGGCGTAGTCGCTGCCTTCCTTCACCAGTCCCATCGCGACTCCGGCCACCGGAGCCTTCAACGGAACGCCCGCATCCATTAGCGCGAGTGAAGCGCCGCAGACGGTCGCCATCGAAGACGATCCGTTCGATTCCAGGATGTCCGAGACCACGCGCATCGCGTAAGGCCACTTCTCTTCCAGCGGCAGCACTGCCGAGATCGCTCTCTCCGCCAGCGCTCCGTGCCCAATCTCGCGCCGTCCCGCCCCACGCATAAATGCCACTTCCCCAACCGAAAACGGCGGAAAGTTATAATGCAGGAGGAAGCGTTTTTTGGCTTCGCCTTCGAAGCCTTCGAGGCGCTGCATGTCGTCGCTGGTGCCGAGAGTTGTTGTCACCAGGGCTTGGGTTTCGCCGCGGGTGAAGACTGCGCTGCCGTGGGTGCGCGGCAGGACTCCCGCTTCGATCCAGATTTCGCGGATCTCGTCGAACGCGCGTCCATCCGGACGGCGCTTCTGATTGATCACTGCCTCGCGGAAGATGCGCTCGCGCAGCGCTTCGTAGTAGTGATCGAGCTTGTGCTTGGCTTCGTCATCGCCTTCGGGCAACTCGGCTGCCAGCTTCTTCTTGATGTCCTTGACCAGCGTGTAGCTCTCGGCCTTCGGATGCTTCTTCGTATCGAGCGCGTCGGTGAGTTGATCGCCCACTTTCGCTCGCAGGCTGTTGTAGTACGCGTCGTCGAATTGCGGAGGCTCAACCTTGCGCTTCGGCTTTCCTGCCTTGTCGCGCAGTTCGTTGATGCCGGCGCAGATTTTCTTGATCTCGGTGTGTCCGAACTCGATCGCGTCGACGACGGTTTCTTCTTTCACTTCTTTCGCGCCCGACTCGATCATCACGATGCCGTCGGCTGTTCCGACGACCATGATGTTCAGCAGGCTCTCGCGCATCTCGTTGTACGTCGGATTGACGACGAACGATCCATTCACCAGTCCGACGCGCACTGCGCCGATCGGTCCGAGGAACGGAATATCAGAAACGTGCAATGCGGCCGAGGCGCCATTGATGCCGCAAACGTCTGGATCGTTCTCGCTGTCGGCCGAGAGCACGAACGCAATCACCTGCGTCTCGCACTTGAATCCCTCGGCGAACATGGGACGAATGGGGCGATCGATCTGGCGGCTGGTAAGCACTTCGCGCTCACTCATGCGGCCTTCGCGCTTGATGAAGCCGCCGGGGAAACGTCCGCCGGCGTAGGTGTACTCGCGGTAATCCACGGTGAGAGGAAAGAAGTCGATGCCTTCGCGGGGATCGGCGTTGGCGGTCGCGGTGGCGAGCACAACGTTTTCGCCGAGGCGGACGACGGCGGATCCATGGGCCTGCTTGGCCAATTTCCCTGTTTCGAATGAGATGGTTTTTCCGCCGGTGAGACTGACTGTTACGACTGTTGGATCTGGTTTCATTTAAATTTCCTTTGGAGTGCGTTGAGCAGTGAGCCATGAGAGACGAGCAGACGGGTACCTCGTCCCGGCCGCGGTAGTTGCGGCAAGGCTGAGATTCCTGGTTGGACCGGAAAGGCACACTCTTGCCGTGATCACACGGTGAAAGAGTTCGCCTGCGCTAAAAAAACGCACGTGTGGAGATATCCTCGATGCTGCCCGTTTCACCAGAAACGGTGCTCAGAAAAGGCAAGTTTCAAGGTTTCAGAGTTTCAAGGTTTCAAAGCTCGGAACGTTCAAGGTTCTACTTTGAAACCTTGAAACGTTGAGACTTTGGAACGATTCCCAACCTACTTGCGGATGCCGAGTTTGGTAATGACGGTCTTGTATTTCTCGGTATCGTATTTCTTGAGGTAGTCGAGCAAGCTACGGCGCTTGCTGACCAGCATGAGAAGTCCGCGGCGTGAACCGTGGTCTTTCTGGTGCGTCTTGAAGTGCTCCGTCAACTGTCCAATACGTTCGCTAAGCAGAGCGATCTGAACCTCGGGGCTGCCGGTATCGCTTGCAGTTCTCCCGTACTGGTCAATGAGGGATTTCTTTTGCTCTCTGGCTAACACTAAACTGGTGCACTCCTGTTCTTAATCGATTGTCTTTGTGACGCTTACGAGGATATCACGGGGACTGACCCAGCGTAAACAATGACGGGGCATCCCCGTGTTTCAGCGATCTTTTCAGGAGCCCGGCACCTCTCGCATGGAATTCCCAATTCGGGGTTGCCCCACCCTTCCCGGCGTTTTTTTTGCGGAAGGGTGGGCCACCGCGCCGACTACAATCTGCAATAAATGCACGCCAAACCAGTCCGCTATCAAACCCAGCGCTGCCTGCATTTCATCACGTTCAGCTGCTATCAGCGCATGCCCCTGCTCGATAGTTTGGTGGCGAAAGACACTTTCGAAGCAGAACTCGAGCGAGTCCGCACGTGGTAAAAGACTTATCGATGCAGAACTCTTGAGCGAGTCCGCACGTGGTACGGGCGGGTGGCCCATTCAAGCCCGCCTTTGGCTTGAGTGGGCGATTGTGCATGCAATGTTCATTCGTCACAGACAATTGTTGGGCTCTCCGCTTACATTCTCGTCATGCCTTGGAGGCTGAGACGATTTCACAACACTGGCCGGAGCCATTTTGTGACGTTCTGCTGCTATCACCGCCGTCCTTCATTCACTGTTGGAAGTAGGATGGAGATCTTCGAGCGAGCCCTAGAACGCGTTCGGAAGAGCTTTGCGCTTCGGGTTTACGGATACGTGGTTATGCCCGACCATGTCCACCTGCTGCTCAGTGAACCTCAGCGGGAAACGCTTGCCGATGCTATTAAGTCGCTGAAGCAAGGCGTGGCTCGGCGGCTGATCGGCGGCGCCGAGCATTTCTGGCAGAAACGTTATTACGATTTCAACATTCGCAATCATCCACAGTTCATCGAGAAATTGCGCTATATTCACCGCAATCCGGTCAAGCGTGGACTGTGCGATCGAGCTGAGGACTGGGAATGGAGCAGCTTCCGCCATCATGCGACGGGCTTGGAAGGAAGGGTAGAGATTGAGTCAGAGTGGACAGCGAGGAAACGGGAACGAGCCGAAGGGCGACTAACGCCGGTCGTCGAACTGCCCCACTCAAGCCAAAGGAAGGCTTGAGTGGGCCACCCGTCCGTCCCACCGAGACCCGCGCAGCGTTGCTCCGTGCGTGCTAACATCCACTGATCCGGCTCGCCTATCGGCTTGAGCCCCGCGGAGGTCAAGATGAGTCCAACGACACGGCGCAGTTTCCTTAAGACAAGTTTGGCCGCTGGAGCCATGGCAACCACAGGAATTCTTCCGCTGGTTGCAGCCGCCAAGCGCACCGCGACCGATACGGTGGTGCTTGGCCGCTCAAACGTGCAGGTGACGCGGCTGGCATTCGGGACCGGGACAAATAGTGGGTCGGTGCAGGCCGCGCTGGGGCAGCAGGAGTTCACGCGGATCGTCCGCTATGCTTACGATCGCGGCATTCGCTTCTTTGAGACGGCGGAGGCCTACGAGACTCCGGGAATGCTGGGAGAGGCGCTGAAAGGCTTGCCGCGTGACAGCTATCAGCTGATGAGCAAGGTCACCACCTTCCACCAGGGTATCGACCCGCAGGCCAAGTTCGACGAGCTGCGGCACATCTCGCAGACCGAGTACTTTGACGTCATGCTGCTGCATTGGCAGCACTCGGCCGACTGGCCGGAGACGACCAAACGCTGGCAAGACGGGATCCTTCAAGCGCAGCAGAGGAAGATCATCCGCACGCATGGCGCCTCGGTGCACGGGCTGCCGGCGCTGCGCCAGATGCCGGGCACAAACTGGCTCGACGTGGGACTGATCCGCATCAACCACAACGGCTCACGCATGGACGGCCCGACCTCTGAGGACTCCAACCATCCAGCCAACGTGAGCGAAGTGGTCGATCACATCCAGCAGTTGAAGAAGGAAAGGCTGGGCGTGATCGGCATGAAGCTCTGCGGAGGCGGTCAATTCGAGCACAGTCATGACGATCGTGTGAGAGCGATGAGGTTCGCGTTCCAGAACGCGGGAGTGGATGCTGTCACGGTCGGCTTCAAGAGCACGCAGGAGATCGACGAGGCGATCAGCAATCTGAATCTGGCGCTCGCATGATCAAGGGGACTGGGCCCAGCTTTGGCGAAGGGTGGTGGGGCACACGGGGCTTCTCGTATTCACCTCCGCATCCGCCACTTTCGCAGTAACTCATAAAGAACGATTCCACCGGCTGTTGCGACGTTCAGCGAATTCTTTTGGCCGAGCATCGGAATGCGTACATGCGCGCCGGCCATTTCGAGCAGTTCCGGGCGCAGGCCTTCGACTTCGTTTCCAAATAAAACGCAGACCGGAAACCGCGGCTCCCACTCAAACAGATCCACGGCATGCGGACTGGTCTCGATGGCGGCAAGCTCAAATCCGCTGCGGCGAAGGCCCTCCGCCATGTGGACGGCGTCCCAGTCGTGCTCCCATCGAACGGTTTCTTCCGCGCCCAAGGCTGTCTTCGAAATCGCCTTCTTCGGCGGATGCGCGGTGATCCCGCACAGACACAGCTTCTCGAGATCCACTCCGTCGGCCGCGCGGAAGAACGCGCCCACGTTGTACATGCTGCGCACATTGTCGAGCAGCACCGCCACCGGCAGGCGGATCCCTTGGTTGGTCATAGTCAGTGAAGATGAACGATATCATCCGTCATTCGTAGCACTCGTCCTCCGCATGCAGCGCGAAGGACGTGGCACCCTCGAATTGGAAGGATGAGCGTTGGCCGAAAACTCGGGCTCGGCTACACATCGTCATCATCTTGAATCGCAACCTTGAACGCTCCGATACCCGCCTTGAATGCCTTGATCATCTTCAGAAGTCGGAATTCGACTTTCGTGGTCGTGATCCCGCGGGATATCGATTTCTCGTAGCTCCAGTAAAGGGCCTTCATCTTTTTCGAGATGCTTCGCCCTTCTTTTGTTTTCTGAGTGAAGCTGACCGGAACGATGCCCATGACCGATACCAATGCGGCTCCGGCCAGAAAAATCTCCACCGGGTCTTCGATCCAACCTCGTTTCACAAGCCTCGAGTACGCGATGCTGGCACCTTCGGAGAGTTCTCTATACTTAATATCGAGTCGCAAGGAGCGAATCGCAGCGCCGATGACATCCGGGGGCACGACTGCAGCGGTGTCGTCCTCTCCCCATGCCATTGGAAACTTGTTGTAATAGAACTTCAGATCTCTCCTGATTTTGGGATCGCTCGTCGCAGCAAGAAGCAACTGCTCCGGGGTTATGTCGGGACGCTTCTCTGCAATGTGGGCCATAAGCGTCGCCCACACGTAGGCCTCCTTGGACGTGACCATGATGGAACCCGATTTCGCCGCGTCCTTCTTGTCGTTGGTCATCTCGAGGACAGCTAATTCCGCAATGCTCGTCCGCCTTAACCCTCTCATGACTGATTTTTTTGCTCGCATGTGAAATTCCTCCGTAGACAATCTGGGGAACCGGACGGCTACGAATAGTAGTCCAAGAAATCGGAGCGGAGAAGCGGAAGTTAGCGGGGTTTTAAACCGACTTATTAAATTCCCCTTGCCCGCGCGGCCGCACCGAGCTAACGTGTGGTGCCCGAAATTTCGTTCGATAGGAGTTCCACCGATGTCAGCCGACGAAAACATTCAACTGATGCGACGCTGGTTTCAGGAAGTCTGGAATGAGGGCCGGATGGAAACGATCTACGAATTGCTTTCTCCCGATGGAGTGGCCCATGGACAAAGAGGCGCGGAATCGGAGATACGAGGGCCCAAGGAATTTGAAAATTTCGTGCGCGAGATTCGGGGATCGTTCCCCGATATCAAGGTCGAGGTAGAAGACGTCTTCGGCGCGGACGACAAAGTCGTCCTGCGGTGGTCGGGCGTGATGACTCATTCGGGAGATGGCCCCGGCCTTCCTGCCAGCGGGAAAACCGTGCACAGTCGAGGCATCACCATCGCAAGATTTGCAGACGGGCGCATCGTCGAAGGCTGGGACAACTGGGACCAGTTGGGGATGCTCGAACAGATCGGCGCCTACAAACAACCGCTGATAGCAGCATAGCGTGTCGCGATATTCGACGGGTGGGAGCTGCACGAATCCGGCTGCCCCGCCCGTCGCGATTTTCGACGGGTGGGAACCCGAGACGTTGAAAGCTTTCGAGTCGAACTCTTTTCCACAGCACGAATGTGACATCTGACCTTGCCTCTCGAACTCCATTTCAGCCATCATCGTCGAGGCGGTGACGGTGAGAGCAAGCAACGGTCGTCCCATTTTGGAACCCCGTTCCCGGCTCAAGGCCTCTAAATTGTTTGGAATCAAGATTTTGCCCGCAAGTAATTGAGCCCCATAGATTACTTGCCGATTTCACGCTAAACCGATGATTCCTATAGACCCAGGGGAGGGGGGGTGGGTGTACCAAAAGGTAAACTCCCAAACATGGAAAAAATCGAACGCACTACGGAGCAATAATTCCTTCGACTTATTTCCAGTTTCGGCCGGGTTGATCGAACATGTCGATTGGCAGATCGTATCCCGCAGCCTTGAGGCGTTCGGCAAACTTCGGACGGATTCCAGCCGCAGTGAAAGCTCCCACTACGCGCCCCTCCGCAGTGACTCCCTGCTTTTCGAAGCTAAACAGATCCTGCATGCTGACGACCTCCGACTCCATCCCGGTGATCTCGGTGATGTGAGTCAGGCGCCGCGTTCCGTCGGTGAAACGCGCGACCTGGAGGATCAGGCTTACCGCCGACGCGATCTGCTTGCGGATGGCCTTCTCCGGCAAGTTCAGGTTCGTCATCATCGCCATGGTTTCAATGCGAGCGAGTGCATCACGCGGACTGTTGGCGTGAATTGTGGTCATCGATCCGTCGTGGCCCGTGTTCATGGCCTGCAGCATATCGAGAGCTTCCTCGCCGCGGACTTCGCCGACGACGATCCGATTGGGACGCATGCGCAAGCTGTTGATCACCAACTGCCGCGCGAAGACTGCTCCCTTGCCCTCTGCGTTGGAAGGACGACTTTCGAGGCGCACCACATGCCGCTGTTTCAGTTGCAACTCCGCCGAGTCTTCGATGGTGACGATTCGCTCTTTTGCCGAGATATATCCGGAAAGCACATTGAGTAGCGTCGTCTTGCCCGCGCCTGTTCCGCCGGAGATGATGATGTTGAGACGCGCTGCCACCGCGGCCTTCAGCAGCGCGAGCATCGGCGCGGTCAACGTCTGGTTAGCGACAAGGTCCGCGTCGGTGACGGGAGTGGCGCCAAAACGCCGGATCGAAATGTGCGGACCATCCACCGCAAGCGGAGGAAGGATTACGTTCACGCGCGATCCATCGGCGAGGCGCGCATCCACCATGGGAGAGGATTCGTCGACGCGGCGTCCGATGGCGGAGACAATCTTCTGGATGATGCGCATCAAGTGCGCGTCATCTTTGAATACGACCTTGGTCTCTTCGAGCATGCCGCCGCGCTCGACGTAGACTTCTTTCGAGCCGTTGACCAGGATGTCGCTGACTGCGGGATCTTGCAGCAGAGGCTCGAGCGGACCGAGACCGAAGACCTCCTCAAGAATCTCGCGGGAAAGTTGCTCTTTCTCGGGAGGGGAAAGCGGAGCCTTCAGATGCGCGACGACGTCCTGAATTAGCGTGAATACCTGGAAGCGGGTCCGGTCGTCGGGGGTCGCAGCGATCTGTTCGAGGTCGAGTTTGCCGAGCAAATAGCGGTGGATTCCGTGCTTGAGATCCTGATACGCACGAAAGTCCAGAGCAGCGGGCCTTTGAGGCACGCCTGAAGTGAGGGGCTTGGTCGCGAGCGAGGGAGCGGGTTCAGGCTTGCCCATAGATATTCAATACCACGACAAGGCAAGAATTGTAGGGCTCGGCCACAGGAAAGAAAAGCCCCGCTTCTGGGCGCCGTTATTGTTGGCGATAAGCGAGGCTTGAACGCGATGCGATTCAGGCTACCCTGATCAGCCGACGAGCGTGAAGTTGACCTGCACTTGCGTCTCGACCTCGACTGGTTGCTGGTTCAGAAGGTAGGGTTTGTACTTCCACTGCTTGACGGCTTCGATGGCGGCGGGCGCGAGGTCGGGATGTCCACTCACGAGTTCGATGTTCTCGACATCGCCTTCCTTGCTGACAATTACCCGGAGAACTACGACGCCTTGAATGTGCGCATCTTTCGCGGTTTGCGGATAGATCGGTGGCACTTTCTTGGCGATCAGTCCAGACTCGACTCCTTGCGAAACACGCACGCGCTGCGGAGGAGGAGGAAGCGGCTTGCTCGAATCCACAGCACCGACAATACCGCCTTGCTGACCCGGTTGTGCGCCGCCGGGAATATCACCTGCTTCACCTTCTGCGGCAGGCTTGTCGGATAAAGTGAAGTTCACTGAGACCTGAGTTTCTACCGCGACGGGCTCGCCGTTCAGGAGATACGGCTTGTATTTCCACTGTTTCACTGCCTCGATGGCTGCGGGCACAAGCATTGGGTGTCCGCTAAGCATTTCAATGTTCTCGATGTCCCCGGTCTTGCTGACGTGCACTTTCAGAACAACGGTGCCTTGAACACCCGCCTTACGAGCTTTTTCCGGATAAATTGGCGGGACCTGTTTCAGAACGTAGCTGCGCATGACGTAGTTATCGACGCGTACGCGCTCAGCGTGAACTTGAGCGAATGCGATCGAGGCACAGCAGATCATCAGTAAGGATGCGGCGAGAGTGCGGAACATTGAGACCTCCACGGACGGGAATTCACAGGTCGTTGGAGACCCGTTTCGTACACCGGGGATTGAACCGCTGGGGACCTTTCTCATTAGACGCCGGTCTGATTGGATTTGTTCCCGGAGATGCGCGACACGAATCTCGTGATGGCTTCGAGAACTGCTTCCGGCTGATCGCGTTGCGGAGAGTGACGGCAATCTGGAAGCGCGAGTCTCTCAACCGGTCCTGCGCTCTGCTTCGCGATAGCTTCGACTTGCGCCATGGTTCCGTACTGATCATCGATTCCTTGGATCGCGAGAATCGGGCAGGAAATGCGCGGGAGATATTCTTCAATGTTCCAGCGACGGAAGTCGGGATGAAGCCAGATGTTATTCCATCCCCAGAACGTGCGCGTACCATCGCGATGGTGTCGGGCTAGTTTCTCCGGCAAGTTCGTGGTCTGGAATTTCACTTTGGCTTCGGCGATGCTTGCCACGCTGAGGTCCTCGACAAAGACGTGCGGTGCGAGAAGCACGAGTCCACGTACGCGATTGTGCGCTCCAGCGTGGATGAGAGCGATGGACGCTCCGTCGCTGTGCCCGATTAGAATTGGATTATCGATCTCGAGTTGCGTGAGAAGATCGGGAAGCACGGTCGAGGGCTTCGTCGTGCATGTAGGTGACGGCACGATCTTCCGTGAGCAGGTCGGAATTGCCGGAGCCGTAGCGCGAATAGACAGTGACCGGAGATCCCGTGGCATCGGCGACGCGGGCGGGAAAATCCTTCCAGTGCGACACTGAGCCGAGGCCTTCGTGCAGGAAGACAAGTTCGG
The DNA here is from genome assembly GCA_963787685.1 of uncultured Acidobacteriota bacterium. GTDB lineage: Bacteria > Acidobacteriota > Terriglobia > Terriglobales > Acidobacteriaceae > Sulfotelmatobacter. Next base: position 192,995 of record CAWBED010000003.1, on the reverse strand, counting down.
GAGCATGCGGGATGCGTCCCGGAATGCGGAGGATTTCGAGGCTGCGTCCCTGGACGGTGAGTTGGAATGTTTGGGTCGCGGCGGCGGTATTCATATGCGGTCGGGGATAGTGCTGCAATTCGATTTCGGCATGCCGTTTGGTCCTCGCGAGATCCCTCCCTACGCCTGAAAAACGGCTCCGCTCGGGATGACGCCTGTCGAGTGCCGGATGGTTCGAGCCAGAATGTCACGACCACACACTCGGGGCTAATACTGCATCGAAGGTTCAAGATATCGTAAGCTATAGACTGGTATAGGAGGGATATGCGCTGCGCTCGCTGCGGCAATGAAAATCCGGGGGACAATCGCTTCTGCGGGATGTGCGGCGCCACGCTCTTGGCAGCGCCTGCGGTGGGAGAAACACAGACCCAGCGCGCAGCCAGCGCGAGTCCGATCATTCCCGCTCCTGTAACGGCTCCAGCAGCGCCCTCCGTGCCGCGCCAGGTCGAGGAACCGCGGCGTGCAGCTCCGCCTCCGCAAGATCCTCCCACAATCAGCGGCCCGTCATTTCTTGGCTTGAATGATCCGGCGCCGCGCAAGCGAGCAAGCTTGAGCATTGATCCACATGCTCCGGGATCAAGGGGCGTCGACTATCTTCTGGATGATGAAGACGAGCCTAGCGGTGGAGGCGCGGGAAAGTATCTACTGATTCTGGTCGCGCTCGCTTTGGCCGTGGGCTTCGGATATTTGCGGTGGAAGAACCAGGGATTCGCGTGGTTGAACACGAGCGCGCATAAGCCGTCGGCTGCGGCACAAAGTCCGAGTGATACCGACGCGAACGCGCCTGCCAGTTCTCAGGCACCCGCCTCGCCCAACGCGGCGACGGACTCGCAAACGCCCGCTCCGAGCCAGCCTGCGACGACGCAACCGGCCGCGACTCCGCCAGCTACGGCACCGGCTCAGCCAGCTGCTTCCGCGCCACTACTCTCGGCGCCTTCGAGTGCGAACACTGCGGCGAATCCTCCGCCCGAAACGGCAGCGCCAGCAAGCGCGCCTCCCGCGAAGAGCGACCATACGAACGCGGCCAAACCAAGTACGCCCGCGGATTCGGATGATTCAAATACAGCGGATGACAACGACTCCGCGGAACCTGCATCAAAACCGGCGAAACCGGCTCCGAAGGAAGTGCCGGCGGCAAAGCCCTCCGCGGCGGCGCCGAAGCCGGTCCGGACCGGCGATCCGGTGGGCGAAGCCCAGAAATATCTTTACGGGAAAGGCGCGCCGCAGGATTGCGATCGCGGACTGCGACTTCTCAAGCCGGCGGCGAATGAAGCAAACGCGAAGGCCATGATTCAGATGGGAGCGCTCTATTCGGCGGGATTGTGCACTCCGCGCGACCTGCCAACGGCGTATCGCTGGTTTGCTCTGGCCCTGCGGAAAGATCCGGACAACATGGCGGTGCAGACCGATCTGCAAAAGCTTTGGGGCGAGATGACGCAGCCGGAGAGACAGCTAGCGATCAAGTTATCGCAGTAGTCGCTTCTTAACCGATCACCTTGCGAGAGTGGCTAGGTTCGTCGCACTGCAGAGGACAGCAGGTTCCTCGATCGCTTCGCTCCTCGGAATGACAAACCCCCTTGGTTTTCGGAATGACAATCCCGTGCTAGTCGGCTCTCTCTGGCTATTTCTACTTCATAAACGCAAAAAACATTAACCACGAAGGACACGAAGTATCACGAAGGCCTTGATTCCCCTGGGCGGGTTCGTGGCGCTGCACGGGACAGCAGGTTCCTCGATCGCTTCGCTCCTCGGAATGACAAACCCGTTCTTGCTCGCGCTCTCTTGCTGTCCTGCTTCAAAACCTGTTGCTACTTCAAAACACCAAAAACATTAACCACGAAGGACACGAAGTATCACGAAGGCCTTGATTCCGCTGGGCGGTTCGTGGCACTGCAGGGGACAGCAGGTTCCTCGATCGCTTCACTCCTCGGGATGACAGAGGAGTGATTGCTTTAAGATTCAGACCTCGTCCTGCTCTTTTAATTTGGCGATTACGCCGAAATCTTCGAGCGTGGTGGTGTCGCCTTTTACATCACCGCTGGTGGCCAGCTCGCGGAGAAGGCGGCGCATGATTTTTCCGCTGCGGGTTTTGGGAAGACTGTCAGTGAAGCGAATGTCGTCGGGCTTGGCGAGAGCACCGATTTCTTTTGCGACCCACTTGCGCAATTCTTCTTTCAGTTCAGCGGTGGGCTGTCTTCCCTGCTCCAAGGTTACGAAGGCTGAGATCGCCTGACCTTTCAGCTCGTCGGGACGACCGACCACGGCGGCTTCCGCAACCGCTTCGTGCGCAACCAGCGCGCTTTCGACTTCCATGGTGCTGAGACGGTGTCCGCTGACGTTGAGGACGTCGTCGACGCGGCCCATGATCCAGAAATATCCGTCTTTATCTTTGCGAGCACCGTCGCCGGTGAAATACATGCCGGGAATCTGTGACCAGTAATTCTTCACGTAACGGTCGGGATCCCCGTAAACCGTGCGCAGCATGCCGGGCCACGGACGCTTGATGACGAGGAACCCGCCAGAGCCAGCGGGCACGGGATTGCCTTCCATCGTGACGATTTCAGCAACCACGCCGGGGAATGGGCGCGTGGCCGAACCGGGCTTGGTTGCGATGGCGCCCGGAATCGGAGAGAGCATAATGTGACCGGTTTCGGTCTGCCACCAGGTGTCGACGATCGGGCAGCGATCGCCGCCGATGGTGTCGCGATACCACATCCAGGCCTCCGGATTGATCGGCTCGCCGACGGTGCCGAGCAGGCGCAGACTCGACATGTCATGCTTCTTGGGCCATTCGTCGCCCCACTTGATGAAGGTGCGAATCGCAGTGGGGGCGGTGTAGAAGACGTTCACTTTGTGGCGAGCAATGATCGACCAGAAGCGATCGGGCTCGGGACAATTCGGAGCGCCTTCGTACATCAGGCTAGTGGCCCCGTTTTGCAGCGGACCGTAGACGATGTAACTGTGACCGGTGACCCATCCGATGTCGGCGGTGCACCAGTAGGTGTCTTCTTCCTTGAGATCGAAGACCCACTTGGTCGTGAGGTAGGTGCCGACGGAATATCCGCCAGTGGTGTGAACGACGCCCTTCGGTTTTCCGGTCGTGCCGGAGGTGTAGAGGATGTAGAGCGGATGCTCGGCGTCGAGGGGCTCGGCCGGGCAAACGTCGGAAGCTTTGGCCATCAGCTCGTGCCACCAGTGATCGCGTCCGGCCTGCATGTTGATGGGAGTTCCGGTGCGCTTGTAGACGACCACGTGCTTCACGCTGGGGCAGGACTTCAGAGCTTCTTCGACCGCGGGGAATAATTTCACTTCCGCGCCGCGGCGATAAGAGCCGTCTTGCGTGATGACGGCGGAGGCTTGCGAGTCGTGGATGCGGTCGATGAGTGCGTTAGAGGAGAATCCGCCGAAGACAATCGTGTGCGGGGCACCGATGCGGGCGCAGGCCAACATGGCGATGGGAAGCTCGGGCGTCATCCCCATGTAGATGGCGACGCGGTCGCCTTTTTTCACGCCGAGATTTTTCAGGACGTTGGCGAACTTTTGCACTTCGCGATGAAGTTGCTGATAGGTGAGGGTGCGGATTTCTCCGGGCTCGCTCTCCCAGATGATGGCGGCTTTGTTTTTGCGCCACGTCTGAACGTGGCGATCAAGACAGTTATACGAAAGATTGATCTGGCCGCCGACAAACCACTTGGCCCAAGGGCAATTCCACTCGAGCACCTTGTCCCACTTCTTGAACCAGTGGAGCTCGTTGGCAATGCGCGACCAGAAAGTGTCGGGATCGTCAATGGATTCCTTGTAGAGGCGTTCGTATTCGGCAAGGCTCTTGATGTGGGCGTGCTTGCTGAATTCAGCAGGAGGCTCGAACTTCCGCTGCTCCTGCAGGATGGAATCGATGTTGGTGGATTGCGTGTCCATAATTGCTTTGTCGGCCATGCGGCAACCTCAACGAGGAGGAATGAATTTTCAGTATCCGAAAGTCGGGCACAGAATTTGCGAAGCTTATTCTACACACGAATGGGCCGGGTCTGACGGGGATCGTGGGTGGAGAAAGGTTCGAAATTCTCTCGATCAGAGGTCGAGGAAGCGGGAGCGGCTGGCTTCGGATGGGAGCGGACAGCTCTCGTAGCGGCCGAAGAGGCGATAGCGGTGGCGCGCTACGAGGCAGTAGGCCCAATCCCTGAGGGTGTGCGGGAGAAGCTGCATCACTCGAGCGAGAAGCCTCCAGACTCCTTGCAATTGCATGAAGACGAAGTGAACCGCGTCGGAACGAGAGAGCAATGATTCGGCGGGATGCTGACCCTTCTCAGAATGCTGGTCTGAGTCGTAGTTAGGAACGATATAGAACGTGTCGAGGGCCGCTACGTCGGCCTGGTGGCGGGCAAGGATTTCTTGAGCCAAGGGGCTTTGCAGCGAGGCGAAACGAAAAACGCCTTCAGGGTCATGCTTCAGGATGAACCGCACCATGCGGTTGCAAAGTCCGCAGACGCCATCGTAAAGAATGAGGGAACGGCTCAACTGTTTTCGCGAATCACTTCCAGCCTTGTGGCGAATGTATCAATAGCGATACCAGCTGAGCAAACGGGCGAGGTGGCCACCGACGAAGCGGCTGAAATCACGAAGCGAGCGCGGGCGGAAGATTGGAGATTCGATCAGGTTTGGAGTGACGGCGTCGGAGTGGCGGGCTCCTTTTACATGGAAAGAGGTCGCAGTAAAGGATTCGAGTGATTGTTTGTGACTGTCCATGGGCTCTATTTCTTACCTAATTTTGCAGAGTTATAGAAGATGGTGCAGTTGCAACTGCATGTTTATTGCCCGTATCGCCGAGAGGCCCAGCGGTGTATCCGAGGGATGCGAGCGTGGAGCCGGCATAGTGTTCGATGATGGCTGTTTGTACCGTATTCAATTTCTGCCGCCAGCCTTGCACGGATCCGGAACTGATGAGACGGCCTTCGTGCACGCGGCTCTTGGGCAAAGTGGGGGACTGATCTTCTTTGGCACGCATCTTCTCGATGGAGTTATTCACGCAGGCACGGTGAATTGCGGCAGGGTCGGCCGACATTCCGAGAAAAGTTAGCGCGCGCGACATTGCCGACTTCGACATCGTTGCAGACGTCTTCGAAACGCAGCAGCAGCATGTTGCCATTTGTGGCCAAGGGAGAGTTGAGCCACTCCTCAATGTGACTCTGCCACGCGCCCCACCGTGACATTTTCCCCTGCATAAAAGGCTCGATGTAACGATCGAGCGCCGCTGAGTCGAGAAGATCCATGGCGGATTCGCGCGCGAAGCTGGAGAGTAAAACGTCTCGGACATCACGCACGATGTAGATGGCGCGGCGGTACTTGCGGCGATAGCGCTCGTGCGTCTTGATCAGGCGTCCACCTGCGGGGAGAAGCGGGTAGGCGTAGACGTGAACGCCGATCTCGGGAACGATCCGCTGTATGTTTTCGAAAGAGGACAAGGCGCCGCTGATAGCCTCGGCCAGGGGAAAGCGAAGCAGCGTATTGCCCGACCGCGGATAAGACGCCAGAAAGACATCGCTTGAGTCGAGGCCCAGGTGCCTGCCCCAGACCAAAGGCGCGCGCAGGGATGTGCGGGAGACGCGGGCACGAATTCGCATCAGCACCGACACTTAGGCCTCTTTCGGCCCGGTCGGTTGAGGATGAGTGATGCTTTCCGCCTTCACCGGCTGCGTTGCACTCTTATTCCGATATTTCCGGTTTCGATAGGCTTGCAGAAGCGAAAGCGGAGCCATGGAAAAGGAAAAAGCGGTGAAGGCATCGAAGGCACGAAGAGCGCGGTAGGTCAGTTTGTCGGCGAGGCGCCGCGAAAGAGGAGTAGCGGTTCCGCTTGGAGAATCTATCTGCGGATAGGGCGGCCATTTGCCCGCAGAGCGCTTGCGCCAGAAGGCAATGTAGGCCCCGATTTTGGCACGCAGCTTGTCCCCAACGATGTTGGGGCGGGGACCCGCAGACGATCTTGTCGCCTTTGACGAAAGCATGATGCTGGCCATCGAAGATGGCGCTGCGGTCGGCACCCTGTAGGTTCGCCAAGTCGTCGTGATAGGGAATCTGGAGGAAGCGGCAGACTTCCTTCATGACCGCCGGAGTGTCGCCGACCAAGTCTTCGTAGCTCACGTCGTAGACAGCCCTGCCGTGCGCAATCAGCCAATCGTGCTGCTGCTTGTAGACCTCATAGCCAATGAGTCCGCGCAGGGTTGATCCCGGACGCTTGAAATAGGAGTTCCCTGTCTGGGCGGCGCGCAGGATGCTGTTGGCAGTGCCCGCCGGATCGCGCCAGACGATGATGAATCTGGCATCCGGGAATGCCTCGGCCATCTCTTGCAGGCGGTCGTAGTAGTTCGGTGATTTATCGCCCCAGATCGTCGCACCTTTGCGGCGCGCGAAATCTTTGTGGACTGCGGCGAAAGCCTTCGGGAAATCTGTGATGCCCTCGGTGAAGTCCTGGACATTCAGTCCGTGGCGGGTGAAGGCTTTGTTCCAGAACTCCCAGCGCTCTGCCCAGTCGCAGGAGCGTCCCGGCTTCAGGAAAGCAGAGCGCAGCAGCAGCAAGTCGGCCTCGTACATGAGTCCGACCTGCGGATGCTTATTCAGCAAGGCGTACAACAACGAGGAACCCGATCGCCACATGCTGACGACGAAGAGCGGGCCGGGAGCCTGAGGTGGCGCCGAGTTAGACGTCTGCTTAGCTGATTGCGATGGCACGGGTCGCCTCAGGCACACCGGAATGCGGGTGAATCGCCGCGCCAGAATGCGCGTCGGCGGTCCGCATTGTCCACGAGCCCTGCACTTTTTCGACGATCGTGACTGTGCCGGTAGACGGACCTCCCTGCACAGGAACTCGATTGCGATCGCCGTGTTCGAGGATGGTCTTCGCAGCGAGAAGATTGCGCACGTGAGTGACGCCGACCACGTATCCGGACGATTGCTCCGCGAGAGTCAGCATGTCTGCCAGGCGCCGCGAATAGCGGGCATAGAACTGATGAAACGACTCACCGTTCGGGGCGGGAAGATCCGGACGCTCATTCAGGAGATTTAGGAACGGGATAATTTCCCGCAGCAGTTGACCGCCAAAGATGCCGAGATTCCAGGGCCGAAGTTCGTCCGTCGTGGTCACGGAAGCTTTGGTGGTGCGCCGAATCGCCTCTGCCGTCTGGCGCGCTCGCTTCAAGTCTGAAGAGTAAATCGCCGTAACGGGATAGCCCGCGACTTGGAGAGCGGTCTCTTCCGCTTCCTGCAAGCCTTGCTCATCGAGTGGAATGTCGAGCCAGGCGCGCAGACGTTCTTCTTTGCCGTGACTGTTGAGGGGAGTGTGACCGTGCCGAATCAGAATGAGCTTACCCACAGATTGGACTCCTATTGAGATTTGTAAGGCGCACGCCAATGACGGTGTTATCTACGGAATGCAGAGGCGTCGTCATGGACATGTTGAACAGGAGGAGGGTAGTCAATCTATAGTAGTCCGATTGACATTATGGGAATGTAACACGTCAGTAACAATTGTCAATAGGTATTTGGTGGTAGGAACGGCTCTTTTTAGGATGTATCGACCGCCGGATTCCGGCTCTGGACGCCGCGTTCGGCCGATTCAGTGCGGAGGCACGCCTTCTGGGATCTCGATTCGCCCAGTAAAGACGGGGCTAGCCCGCCAAAAGAGCCACTCCGCCGGCCACCAGGACGGCGGCAATCCAGCGTCGGCGGTCGACTTTCTCGTGGAGGAAGAATTTCGCCGCGAAGGCGTTGCCGATGAAAGTAAGGGATGCGGCGGCGGGGGCGACGAGGCTGACATCTCCCCAAGACAGGGCAAAGAGCAGGCTGAAGAATGCGAGCGCCATGGCGGCTACGCCAAAGAAGAAATTGGGGTTACCGAGCGTGCGGCCAATGACGGTCCAAAGTCCACGGCGCTCCCACAAATCGTGCACGTCGCCCACTTGCTTCATGGCGCGCGCCAGGACCACATCTCCGACAACGGAAAAGAAAACGACGACGAGAATTCCGCCCCAAGTGTAGAGGCTCTTCATCGCTTGGCTCCGCCGGCTGCGGCCGAAACTACTGTTTCCTGCGCGTCTTCCTTTGCTTCGGGATGGGGGTGCGCGGTGAGCGCTGGGCCTCCCGCAACGAAGCTGACGCCACCAGAAATCAGAGCGATTCCCATCCAGCGCAGGGGGCTAACTTGCTCGTGCAGGGCGAATTTGGCGACCAGAGCGAGCAGAACATATCCGAGCGAGGTGGCCGGCAAGACGTAGGTGAGATCGGCCCAGGACAGGGCGTTCATATACGAGGCGAAAAAGGCGAGCAGCAGGACGATGCCGACGGCAACCCAGGGATTAAGGACCGCTGCAATTACGCCCTGCAGATGATGAACGGAGATGCCGCCGTTCTGCTTCATCCCGTGCGACAGCATGGAGTCACCGGCCGCTGCGAAGACGGTCACTCCAGCCAGCACCAGATACTTGCGGAAGGTCAACGGCAGTTCTCAGTTCTCGGCTGTCAGTTCTCAGTCCGGTTCCAAAGTTAGATTGTCTGGACTGAGAACTGGTTCCAAGAATCAGGTAAGCAAATCCAATTCCGGCTCACAAATTGTTACTTCGAGATTTGTTAGTCCGACATGCTTGCTACGCCCGCCGGTTGAGCGGCTGCAGCTTCATCGGCATGTTTCTTGACCAGCTTGTTGCGCGCCGTGCGCAGTTTCCAGAATGTCCTTGCCTCTTTGTACAAGCGCCTGCGCTCATCGCCGTTGAAGATCGCCTTTTTCACAATCCGCCAAGCGGCCTTCGGACGGAAGTAGTATTCGTCGTAGAAGCGATGAACGGCACTGAGAATCTCGTCGGCAGGCAGCCCTGGATATTGAATGTGGGCGAGCTGATGTCCGCCTTCGTCGACCATCTTGTTATCGCCGACAATGAAGCCGTTCTTCACAGCGTAATCGTAAAGTTCGGTGCCGGGATACGCATGCGCGACAGAAACCTGAATGGTTTCGACGTCGAGTTCTTTCGCGAAGGCGATTGTGTTGTTGATGGTCTCGGGAGTCTCGCCAGGTAGCCCAAGGATAAAGTCACCGTGGACGACGAGGCCCAGCTTGTGGCAATCCTTGGTGAACTGGCGGGCACGCTCGACCGTCGCGCCTTTCTTGATGTTCTTGAGAATCTGCTGGTCACCGGACTCGTAGCCGACGATCAGAAGCCGGCACCCGGCTTCTTTCATTGCCTTTAGGGTTTCGAAGTCGGTGGTGACGCGCGAGGTGCAGGACCAGGTCAGACCGAGCGGTTTCAACTTCGCGCAGAGTTCGATGGTTCGCGCCTTCTGAATGTTGAAGGTATCGTCGTCGAAGAAAAATTCTTTTACGTTCGGCCAGTACTCTTTGGCTTTCGCCATTTCACGAGCGACGTCGTCGGTAGAACGCTTCCGCCATGGATGTCCGCTCAGAGTCTGCGGCCATAGGCAGAAGGTACACTGCGCCGGGCAGCCGCGAGTGGTGTAGAGCGAAACATAGGGATTCAGCAGAAACGGGACGTTGTACTTGGTAACGTCGAGATCGCGTTTGTAGACCTCGGTCACGTGCGGAAGTGCATCGAGATCCTGAATCTGCGGCGCATCGGGATTGTGGACGATCTTCCCATCTTTCAGGAACGAGACGCCCGGAATTTCCTCAAGTGGCTTGCCCTTGGCATAGTCCACGATGGCGTAGTCGAATTCCTTGCGGCAAACGAAGTCGATATCGGGGCAATCGCGCAGAGATTTTTCCGGAAGCACGCTGACGTGCGGACCGACGAAGGCGATCCGAATTTTGGGATTCGCTTCTTTGATGGCGCGAGAGATTCGGACATCGCCGGGAAATCCGGGTGTCGAAGTAAAGAGCACAAGGAATTCGTAATCCTTGGCGATCTCAATCGTTTCCGCAGCAGAGACATGGTGCGGAGGGGCATCGAGCAAGCGGGCACCCTCCAGCAAGCCGGCGGGATAAGCGAGCCAGACGGGATACCAGAAACTCTCAATTTCGCGGGTGGCGGGCCAACGAGAGCCGGCGCCTCCGTCGAAATTCTCAAATGAGGGAGGGTTCAGAAACAGTGTTTTTAAAGGCATATTGGGTGTTGTCTATAATTCTAGCACTGGAACAGGGTTTCCCCAGGAAACGCCCCGTGTTCCGGCAGGTTCCCCGTAACCCTTTCACTTGTACGTAAATCCTTGATTTAACTGTACTAGCAACCTTCTGAAAAGCAAATGGCCTTAGGGTGAACCTATGCTTGGATGCAGTGAATGGTGAAAGGGTGCTGTGAGTGGGGATGGGAAGACAGGGCGTTATTGGCCTTCGTTGGCGGAAGGAACACGGAAGGTGACTCCACGATCATCGTTGGCCTTCTCCGTGGAGGCCAAGTCAAGGTCGGACAGCGGAATTTTTTGAGTGCGACCAGGAGCAAAATTCCACAGTGTCCGGCCGACGATGGCATAGTTTTGAACTTCCTGCTGATGCTGGTCGCGGAATACCAGCACCGTCGGAGGCATCATCGGACTTGGCTGTGGAACGCTGGCTACAACGCTTGAGGACGAACGGGGCGCAGATCTTTGAGCGTATATATCCTGATCGCCGTCGGCTTCCTCCTGGCGCATCATCCGCTGCTGTTCCATACTCTGCTCGTTCATTTCGTCGGCGGTCGCGAGATTATTGTTGTAGTCGTTGTCGAAAGCGGCATCGTCGCTCGACCAATCCCACAGGAACGGATCGTAGTAACCGAGGCCCCAAGGATATCCGTATCTGTTGCCAAAGCTGCGGCAGGCGAATCCGAAGCAGTTATTGCGGAAGCCGAAGGTGCGGATGCGACCCCCACGAAATCCGTCATGCAGGAATGGACCTCGAGAGAAGCTACGTTGGGCGAACGAAGGCGTACGGGAATAGCTGTGGACGGCAGCGCCCGAAGTACCCATTGCGTGCCCGGAGCTGAACGATCCGTGGCTGGAGAAGCCGCCGGAATGGCCTCCGCCAAAACTGGCGTGACCACCACCGCCGCCGTGGCCTCCGCCATGCTGCGCCCAGAGAGGTACGGCAAGGAAGAGAGAGAACGCCGCAATGAACGTCAGGCGACGCATACAAGACGATTATAAGCCCGTTTACGGCTAGCGGCGCGGGTTTTACGTTCCTTGACACAGGAGCTAAAGCCCGGTCAATGGGAGAGCTAACCGCGGCCCTGAAGGGCCGCTCTTCCACATTTGTATGTACTAGATCACGTTTTGCATCAGTTCTGGTCGCCACCGCCGTGTTTGATCTTGCAGAGTTTGCAATACGTGGCGGGCAATGAATTGTCCACGTGATGTCGGACGGGAGTGAGAGTTCGCAGGTAAGCGTAGATCGACTTAATGTCGTCGTCTGTGAACCTCTTGAAGTTTCCGAAGGGCATGATCGAATTCAGTTTTCGCGCGCCCACGTAGCCTGTGCGGAGGACGGTGACGAATCCGGCTTCGCTGTAGTAGTTGATGCCTGTGGGATCGGGAGTGATGTTGGCGCTAGTTGCCGATCCCCACGGTCCTGTCAAAGAATCTCCACCTGCGAAGGGGAGATTGTCATTCACGTTGTGGCAGCCACATCCCATGCTCACGAGATATTTCCCGCGCGCGACGGGGTCAGCCGACGGGCCGGGGATCGGAGACGTGATGGGCTCCGGCGCGCTTCTAACCAGATAGCTCAAGGGGAAGTTCACACTCGTTTGGGGCAACGGATTGCGAATGGGAGCTAAGGAGCGCAAGTAAACAACGACGGCGGCCACGTCTTCGTCTGACATGGTCTTGTATTCGCCGTACGGCATAGCGGGAAACAACGTGGTGTCGTCGTGCTTGATGCCTTCGCGTATAGCACGAGCGATCTGGTCATCGGAAAAATTCGCGAGGCCGGTTTCAGGGTCAGAGGTCAGGTTAGGCGCGACGAGTTGTCCGGGAAAACCTTTCAGGGTCAACTCCTGGCCCGCGAGTTCGGTGCTCGCCACAATCGGCGCGCCGTGTTGCGTCCAGTCGTGACCGGAATGACAGGTTTCACACCCGATGGTGGTTACCAGATATTTCCCGCGGGCCAGGCGTTCCGGGGTGCGTTCGAACTGGCGAGTTGTGGCGGCGCGCTTCTTCGGCCCGATAAACGGGCGCCAGCCGATAGTGAAACTAATTCCTGTAGCGACGAGAACGCACAGAACTACGCCGGAAATAAGCAGAACTTTCCTGAGCTTTTTCATTCTGATCTTTCTCAGTGACTTGTTTTGGACCGCCCCAAAGTGCGCCTCATCCTAGCGCAGAGTGAGAAAGGGGACAAGATGTTCGGCGCAGGCTACTTCTTCTTTTTCTTGGCCGAACCTTTCGAGGAGTTCTTGGGGGACGTTTTCAGGGCGGGCTTCGGAGGAGCTTTCGGCGCGGGCTTTGATTTTTCCGCGGACTTCGATTTTGGTTCCGGCTTCGCCGGGGCTGGAGGCGCTACGGGAGTCGGGGCTACGGCTGCAGCTTTCCCTTTCTTCCCCTTCGGGCCTGGTTTGGCGGCCTGGGCGGCGGCTGTGGCAGCGGCTGCTTCGGCAGCGGCTTTTGCGGCGCGGCCACGGCGCGGTGCCGGGGGCGGCGGAGGCGGCGGAGGCGCGAACGGCTTCAAGAACTTCAGCGTTTCGGTGCGCGAACGCAGCTTGCCGTCGAGCAATAGCATGAAGACGTCATTGGCCAGCTTGGGATAAATCGGCAGCTGCGGAGTAATGAGTAACTCCGTCATCTCGGGCAACGGGAGCTTCTGCTGCACCTGCCGCCACTTCGTCAGATAGTTCTTAATCTTCTGCTCCACCGATTGCTGCTTGGCGGTGACCGCGAGAAACAACACCATCTCCGGGCGCGCAGAGGACAGCAACTGCCATGTGCGCGAAGGAGTCGCGGCTTCCTTGCCCATTAGCCGCTTGGAAAGTTCCTTGGCGTGATCTTCGATGTCGCGCCAAGCCTCGACGAGATCTTTGCGAGGAATTAGCTTTTGGATGTCCGCAACGTCTTTGTCGGAGAAGTGCGAAGTGAGGAAGTACATGACGGCCGGGCCAGCGTCAGGCGTGTAGCCTAGATCGACCATCTGCTGGCGTGTCTTCATCAGCGTGCTGAGGCCGTTCGCGTCAACTTTAGCGACGGTCCAGTGATCGTGCAGAACCGTGAGCCAGCCTTCCTTCTCGAGCATCTTGACGACATTCAACGGATCGTCTTCGTGCGCAAGAGCAGCGATCTCGTGGCCGATCGACGATCGCAAAATGTGGTCGATGTACTTTCCTTCCTTGGCGGCGTCGTAGCGGGCCTGGGTACGCTCTTCGAGCGGCCAATGGAACCGGGCGGCAAACCGGGTCGCGCGAATGAGGCGCGAAGGATCTTCAAGGAACGAATAATTCTGGAGAATGCGAATGACCTTAGCTTCGAGGTCGGCGACACCGTTGAAAGGATCGAGGAGGAGTCCGCGCGACCCTTCGTTCAGCGAAAGCGCCATGGCGTTGATGGTGAAGTCGCGACGACGAAGATCCTCGTGGATCGTGGCCGGCATTACGATGGGAGGCTTGCCCGTCTTCTCAAACCGTTCGGTACGCGCCATGCTGACTTCGGCGCGGGCATTGCCAGGCAACGAAAGGAAAATAGTGCGAACGTCTTCCTCGACGGCGGTGATTTTCGCGCCGGCTTTTTCGAAGTCCTTTTGCAGCTTGAGAGGATTGCCTTGGACGGTGAAATCCAGGTCGCGAATGGTAAATCCGCTGATAATGTCGCGGATGGCGCCGCCGGTTAGGTAGAGGTTCATCCCGGCAGCACGGGTAACGTCTTGAACGAGGCCGACGCCTTTCAACTGGTCCGGCGTCAACCGGATTTCCATCGTGTAAATGTAATCAGCCATTCGCTTTCAAGCGGCTGTCGGGCCTTGGCCTAGGGCGATCAAAAGCCAAAAATCGCCGGCGGGGGAGGGCCGGACCTACCGAACTTTCCACAAGATTTCCACAGGCCGACACCGTACGTCAAAGAAGGCCTGCACCACTGGGATGCAAGTGGCTAAGTTCAAAGTACTTACACGAACTGGAATCTTTGCGGCAAGCTCAAGAAAATAACACAACGTTTACATTTTGGCTACTGCCAAGGCGGATTCCGGTGGAATGTGGGGAAAAAGTGCGAGAATCGAAGGGGCAGTGTGAAGTGAATAGTGACTAGTAGTGCGCTTGCCGATTTCTGAACTCTAGTCACTAGACCACTAACCACTTTCCCTTCATGCCTTCGACGCATAAGAAAGTGATTGTCCGGAAGATGGACCGGGATTCGGTCTCCGGATACGTGTCTCCGTCCCAATTTGTGCAAGAGGGCAAGCTCGAGCTTCTGAATACTTCGGGGACGGTCATCTCCATCGACTTGCGGGAAATTAAGGGAGTGTATTTCGTCCGAGAGTTTGGGGACTCGGAATCACTGGCGCGAAAGACATTTACCACGCGTCCGCGCTCGGAGGGATTGTGGGTCCGCCTGCGGTTTAAGGACAGCGAAATTCTAGAAGCGCTGATGCCCGCCGATCTTACCCAGACCATGCCGGAAGGCTTCTTGGTGAATCCTCCAGATCAGCGAGCTAACACGCAGCGGATTTTTGTGCCGCGAACCGCGCTGGAGTCGTTGACGGTGCTGGCGGTGATTGGAGCCACGCGCAGGCAGCGGCGCGGAACCGAGGATCAGCGGCAGGTTCCGATGTTTGAGGAGTAATCCAGCCTCGCCGAAGTGCCACGAAATGCAATTGAAAAGCAGGAATTGTTGATGTAGTGTGTGTGGTCCACGGGCCTCTGGCCAATTCAAGAGAACGGACGGACCTCCCTCCTTCCTCCCAGTCCGCTTCGATCTCAGTGGAGATTACGGTCCCAGTCGAGGTGTCTTCATGCGAGCGTTCCCCGCTTGTTCCAGGAAAACTGCGTATGCCGCCATTCGTCTCCTGCTGCCTGTCATTCTAGGAATCATCCTGTTGTGCTTGGTCGGTCAGAACTTGGTCGCCCAGAGCCATGACGAGGCGAGGGTCTCTGCGGCCCCTCGGCCATTGATCACGGAAGCCCTCGATGAGACGCGGCTGACCACACTGAAAGGCAACACGCATCCGATGGCGCGTCCGGTGTTTGATTTGGGGACGGCTCCCGCGAGCCTGCCGATGGAACGCATGCTGCTTGTTCTCAAACGCAGCTCGGATCAGGAATCCGCTCTGCGAAAACTGCTCGACGACCAGCAGGACAAACACTCGCCCAACTATCACAAATGGATGACGCCCGAGCAGTTTGGCGCGCAGTTCGGACCGACTGATGCCGACATGCAGACCATCAAATCATGGCTGCAGTCCCATGGATTTCAGGTGGGCTCGACGAAGGGGCGGACAGTCCTGGAGTTCTCCGGCTCGGCGAGCCAAGTGCGGGAAGCGTTTCACACCAGCATCCACAAATACGTGGTGAATGGAGAGCAGCACTGGGCGAACGCGAACGACCCGAGCATTCCGACGGCGCTGACGCCGGCGGTGGCGGGAATCGCCTCGCTGAATAATTTTCCGCGGAGGGCGATGCATTCGCTTGCGGGGCGGTTTACGCGCGACAGCGCGACCGGCAAGATAAAACCGGATTACACGTATCCCGGCGGCTGCGTGGAGAACAATTTTGACAATGGCGCGTGTCTCTACGGGCTGGGACCGTACGATTTCGCGACGATCTATGACGTTCAACCCTTGTGGACGGCGGGCATCAACGGCACAGGTCAAACGATCGCGATCGTCGGAGAGTCCAACATTAACATTCAGGATGTGGCGGACTTCCGCAGCATGTTTGGATTGCCCGTCAACAATCCCAACATCATCTTGAACGGACCTGATCCTGGAATTCAGGGCGACGAGTCGGAGGCTGATATCGACGTGCAGTGGTCGGGGGCGGTCGCTCCGAACGCAACCATTGATTTCGTGGTGTCTCAGTCGACAGAAACCACCGCCGGAATTGATCTTTCGGCGACATACATCGTCGATAACAATCTCGCTCCTGTGATGAGCGAAAGCTATGGTCAGTGCGAACTAGGACTTGGTACCGCAGGGAATCAGTTCTACAACACGCTTTGGCAACAGGCTGCGGCAGAGGGAATCACTGTGTTTGTTTCCGCCGGAGACAACGGTGCTGCGGGCTGCGACAACTTCGATGCGAGTCCGCCAGCTCCGGCAGAGTTCGGTCTGCAGGTCAGCGGATTTGCGTCCACCCCTTATAACGTTGCCGTGGGCGGGACCGACTTCAACGACTTCAGCAATCCCAGTACATACTGGAGCACGACCAATAACCCAACGACGCAAGCGTCGGCGTTGAGTTATATCCCTGAAATTCCTTGGAACGATTCCTGCACGAATCCGCTGTTTGCGAGCCTTGGATTCAGTACCGTGGCGGAAACAAACTGCAACAATCCTCAACTGGGTAATTTCGTACTGCCGGAGGGCGGATCAGGTGGCGTCAGCAAGTGCACTACTCCGAGCGGGTTGACCCCGGCAAATTGCGCTGGAGGATACGCCAAACCCACGTGGCAGTCCGGACCGGGAGTGCCGGCGGACGGGAAGCGCGACATTCCTGATGTGTCGTTGTTTGCCAGCAACGGATTTCTGGGGAGCTTTTACATCATCTGCCAGTCCGACCAAACGAGTGGATCGTGCGGTGTTGCAGGCGGGGAGTTTCTCGGATTCGGAGGTACGTCGGTGTCTTCTCCGGCGTTTGCGGGAATCATGGCTCTGGTGAACCAGCAGATGGGATCGCGGCAAGGCAACGCCAATTATGTCCTATACAAGCTGGCCTCGCAGCAGCCGACGGCGTTTCACGACATAACTACAGGGACGAACGCGATGCCGTGCGCGACCGGATCTACGAACTGTACGACCTCGGTTTCCGGAGACGCTTATGGAGTGCTAAGCGGCTACAGCGCCGGAGCAAATTATGACCTGGCAACCGGGCTCGGTTCGGTGGACGCGAACACTCTGGTGACGAAATGGAATACTGTCACTCTTCTGCCTTCGACGACGACGTTGACCAATGTGACGCCAACTACGATCACCCACGGGCAGTCGGTTGGTTTTACAGCCACCGTGAAACCTTCGTCGGGAACGGGTACTCCGACCGGGCTCGTTTCGCTGGAGGGTGGCCCGACCGATAGCAGCGAAGGAATTGCCGGATTCAACCTTACGAGCGGAACCGTCACCGGAAGTACGGAGCTTCTGCCGGGAGGAACCTATTCGCTGATCGCGCATTATCCCGGCGACTCGACGTACGGGCCGAGCGATTCGGGGCCGGTGAGCGTGACGGTGAACAAGGAGAACAGCACGCCCCAGGTATTTTTGGTGACGTTCAACTCCAACGGAACTCTGCTCAACGGCAACACGAACACAGCAACGTACGGGAGCCCATACATTCTGCGCGTGAATGTGGAGAATTCATCGGGAAAGATGTGTGCACCTACGGCGACCTCGGGTGCGACGGCGTGTCCAACGGGAGACGTGACTCTCACGAATAACGGCAGCTCGCTGGACGCGGGAACTTATGTGCTGAACAGCGACGGATATTTTGAGGATTTTTCCGTTCAGCTTCCGGGCGGGACTGATTCGGTGAAGGCCGCATATGCGGGGGACAACGAGCTTTAATGCCAGCTCTCAGTCACCACGCGCAATCAGCATCACTCCCGCGCCGACAACGATGACCACACCACAAGTTCAATATTGGTCGGTGGGTGAGAACTTCATTACGAGCGTCATAGTACAAGCTCAGAGCACCGGAGTGGCCCCAACTGGAACAGTCACATTCCTAGTAAACGGAACACCGGTCACGGGAACCACTTCGTACCAGGGAACGGCAGGATCTTCTTCCAATCTCACAGCGAGTCTATCCGCGTCATTCAGCAGCAATTCCTCCGTTTTCCCGGCCGCAGGAACTTATGCAATCACCGCAACTTATTCCGGAGACTCTAATTACGGCAGTTCGAGTTCGCAACCATATAGCGTGACGGTTAAGTATCCGAGTCCCGCTCTTTCGATGAGCCCCTCGCCGTAACGGTGGCGGCTGGAGCGAGCGTCACCGTATCTGCATTTGTTGACACGAACACTAAAGAACGTCCCCGCACCAACTGGAACGGTGCCCTTTATCAATTGGGGACCCTATGACTCCCACTTGTGGAGCACGGAAACCTACACGACGATCACAGATTCAACTGGAAATGTGGCGTTGCAAGCATCCATCACGTTCGTTCCGGCAGCCAACGAGAGGTCACAGCCAGTTATGCAGGTGACACGAACTATCCTTCAGCAGCGGGAGGGGGCCGGACATTGTCACGGTAACAGGCTCAGATTTCGCTCTCATACCGATGTCAACATCAATCACATCAAGCCCAGGTCAGCACAATGGTTTCACTGGTGTTTGTGCAAGGACAGTCGAATTACAACGGAACGATCAATTTCACTTCCGCGTCTTGCTCAGGCTTGCCCAAGGAAAGCACATGCAGCTTTAGTCCGGCTTCGTTGACCGGAACCGGATCTACAAACTTCACCGTAACGACAACTGCGCCTCAGCAGACAGCCCGAAGAAGGCAGCGTTGCGTGGGCCGTCGGGCTTTCACTTCCGCTTTCGGTGCGTTCTACTAATCTCTCTAAGACGCCGAGGCTCATGCGTTTTCCTTCTTGTCTTTCTACTCGCTCTCTTACTCTCCTTCCTAGTTGCGGGGGTGGAGGCGGGAGCGGCAGCCGGAGGAGGAAGCGGAGGCGGGGGCGGAGGAACGACAGATCCTGGAACACCTACAGGCCTTACACGGTGACCCTGACCGCAACTAGTGGATCGTTGTCCCATAGCTTCAACTTCACGTTGATAGTTAGAGTGAGATCCCGCCGTTCATAAGGAAACTAAAAGGCGCATGCGCCGAGCCGCTTTGAAGCAGCGAGGGACTTTCGGGTTCATCTGGTGTACGATTGAAGCGCGTCTGTCCCCATGCCCATGAAACTTTCTGCGATTGCTGCGGCTCTGCACGTGCATCTGGAAAACGGATCTCCTGATACCGAAATCACCGGCCTCAATGGAATTGAGCAGGCCGGGCCGGGGGATCTGACGTTTGTCTCGAATCCTAAATATGCGGCCGCGGCACGGAAAACGCGGGCTGCCGCTGTCATCGTCAGCGAAGACTTCCCTGCTATTCCTGCCGCTATGCTCCGGGCGAAAGATCCTTATCTGACTTTCGCGCGGGCGCTCGAGCTCTTTCATCAGCCAGTGAAGTACGCAGCTGGAGTTCATCCGACGGCTGTGGTACACGCCAGCGCCCGCATTGGAGCCAATGCGCACGTTGGTCCTTACGTTGTGATTGGCGAAGACGTCGAGATCGGGGCGGACGCGGTGCTGCTGGCGCACGTCGTGATCTACCGAGGCGCGAAGATTGGCAAGAAGTTTTTTGCTCATGCGCATTCGATCGTTCGGGAGAATTGCCGCATCGGCGACAACGTGCTCTTACAGAACGGAGTCGTGATCGGCGCGGACGGATTCGGCTTCGCCAAGACTGCCGAGGGACGGTGGCACAAGATTCCTCAACCAGCACCGGTTGTCATCGGCGACGATGTGGAAGTGCAGGCCAATTCCTGCATCGATCGAGCCAGCGTAGGCGAGACGCGCATTGAGCGCGGGGTGAAAGTCGACAATCTGGTACAGGTCGGACATGGAAGTCACGTTGGCGAAGATGCTCTGCTTTGCGCGCAGGTCGGACTGGCTGGGCTCCACTGAAATTGGGAACAGGGTGATTCTGACGGGGCAGGTTGGCGTCGTAGGACACTGCAAGGTTGGAGATGACGCGATTGTCACTCCGCAGAGTGGGGTGGCCGCGGACATTCCTGCAAAAGCTCTCGTCAGCGGAGCGCCTGCTGTGGATCATCGGGCCTGGCTGAAGTATTCGGCGATTCTGCCGCGCTTGCCGGAGCTAGTGCGAGCTTTGCGCGGCAACAAGTCCAAAGAATGACTATCGGGCACGGGGCTGACACAAGGCGAAGCCGAAATCCTTTAGGCTTCGGCTTGGCTCTCGACCTGATTTCCCTGCTTGAATTCTTCCGGCAAACCGCTCTCGATTGCGGCTCTCACTTTTTCCATGAGGCATTCGCGGCTCCCGAAATCCTTCGGCTCGATCGGAGCATGAAAGATAACCTGGACCTTTGCCGGGCTTGATCGCGAAACGCGCCTTGGGCATCGCGTAGTGAGTTCCGACGATCGTCATCGGGATGACTGGGACAGCGCACTCTGCCGCCAGATAGAACGGTCCCTTCTTAAAAGGCAGGAGCTTGCCGTCAAAGGAGCGCTTGCCTTCGACGTAGATCATCATGTTGATCCCAGAATTGACGACCGCTTTCGCGGCGCGAACCGCTTCGATGCCAGCATCCCGATTGCCGCGATCGACAGGCACGAGCTTTCCCATGCGCATGGTGCGGCTCAGGAGCGGGACCTTGAATAATTCTTTCTTCACCATAACCGATGTGCGTTTGGGGATGAGCGGAATCTGAATCGGCGGATCGAGATTCGAAACGTGGTTCGTCATGAAGATGTAGCTGCGCGAGTGATCGAAGCGGTCGAGGCCGATGGCTTCGACGCGTACGCCCGTGATCCAGACTCCGCCCCAGGCTCCCCACATGAAGAGACGATAGAGGACGCGGACATCGCCCATGATGAAACTTGCCGGGAAGCCGATCAGGACGGCGATCGGCAAGGCCAGCGTCCAGAACACCAACATGAGGATCGTGCGGATCATTTGCCAGAACTTCCAGCAGAGGAATCGGTTTGGGCTTCGCCTGCAAGCCAGGCCGCGCGGCGGGCGTGTTGCTCGGGCGTGACTTTGTCGAGATTTTTCACTTCGTATGAAATTTCCTGACGCGAGCCGACTTTCCATTTTAGTTCCCGCTCGCCGCCGTGTCGCGACCGGACCTTCACCGACAGCGTATCGCCCGGGACTGAGGCGACTCAACTGCTGGCGCGACTCCTGGCCTGCGGGCTTGCCCTGGAGTTCCACGATGGAGTCGCCAACTTGCAATCCTGCCCGGTCGGCTTCGCTGCCTGGAGTTACGGCAGCGACTGCCATCGGTCCGTCGAAGTTACGCGAGCCGAGGAAGCCGGGATCGGCGACGGTGTTTGTCACGAGCCTCGACATGCAGCCCAGCTGAGCGAAGAAAATCGTCCCAGGGAATTTCATCTGTTCCGGCGACATATTTGGTGAAGAACCATCCAAGATCGGCGTGGGACACGGCTTCAGCCGCCTGGCGAACACCGTTCGAATCGTCGAAGAACTTGCCTTGCTTCGCGTCGTTGAGGTTCATCCATTGAAGGAGTTCGCGCAAGGATGCGTGACCGTGGCTGGAATCGCGCATGGCCAAGTCAAGCATGATACCGAGTAGTTCTCCCTTGTTGTAGTAAGAGATGCTGCGTTCAGGACGGCGATAGTAGCCGAAACCTTCGAGCCACGCATCGAGGCTCGACTGCTCGGCGGACTGAGTGAGATGTGCAGGACGGCGTTCGAGTTCGGTGATCTCTTCGCCCAGCCGAACTGAGATATTGCTGCTCGTTAAGCAGGCCGGCGCGGAGCTGAATCATTCCCTCCGCCGTGCTGGTCACCCCTTCGCTGAACCATAGTGCGGGTGTGTAGTTTTCTTTGGTGTAGTCAATCGGCTCGAGCGTTTGCGGGCGGATGCGCTTGACGTTCCAGAGATGGAAAAATTCATGGGCTGTTACACCGGTGAGCGCATCGAGGCCGCCTTTAACTTGATCCGCATTGAGATCGATGGCCGTGGAATAGGCGTGCTCCATGCCGCCGCCCGCGGGTCCGCGGGGAAAATGATAGAAGAACGTGTAGCTGTCGAATGGACGATCATTCATCCAACTGATCGCGCTGGCAACGATTTTGTGGAGAGCAGCAACGATTTTCTGCGCATCGTAGTCGGCGGGATCGGCGTCGATGATGACGCGGAAATGGCCTCCGGCTTCGTCGAAGTCAGATTCCTGAAACTTACCAATCTCCACGGGCGAGTCGACGAGTCGGTCGTAGTTGTCCGCCTGAAATGAGTCGTCTTGGGAGCTCAGGGGAGTCGCGATGTGCCAGTCGCTGGGGACATGACTGAAATGGAGGGATAGAGGCACGTCTCGGGCGTCGACTGCGTACATCAGTAATTGTGCGAGATTAAAGAACGCGTGATGCGCATTTAGTTGCGCGCCGAATGGGCCGGGAGAGTCCTCGTAGATTTGATACTCAACGATGGCGCCGTTGCTGTACCGTGCACCTGCCAGCGGCTTGGATTGATTTCGCGAACCTCAAGCGGCTTGCCGGAGCGATCCTTGGCGCGAACCCAATTGACGTACTGGGAGAAATCGCGAATCTGATAAAGAGCATTCCATACAGGAAGCTGAAGTTCGCGGTCGCCGGCACCGGGCGGCAGCATGATTTGCACCTCGACAAGATGCTGCTCGGGCGATGCCAGCGACACGGTGTAGGAGACCTCCGGAGCGGCGGCGCGAGCGAGCGGACCGTAGGACAGAGCGAGGAGCGCAGTGCATACCAAGGCGCGGGTCATCCGCTGGATAGCGTTAGGCGAGAAGATCATTGCTTTTTCGCCAGCTCGCGCAGGCGCGCAGGAAGTTTTTCATAAATGCCGCCGAAGCCGCCGTTGGAAAGAATCGCGACGACATCTCCACTGCGCAGTTCTGGGGCTATGGTCTTAACAATCGCGTCTGCATCCGCGAGAAGACGCGCTGAGCGGCCGTTTTGCCTGATTTCGGTGGCAAGCGCAGGCAACTCGAGCCGCTCATTCTCTGGGACGGCTTCCGATCGGAAGACACCCGCGACAATCACCTCGTCGGCTTGCGCCAGACTGCGCGCCAAGTCATTTTGCAGAACGCGGCGGCGCAGAGTGTTGGATCGCGGTTCGAGGATGGCCCACAAGCGAGACCCTGCGTAACGGGCGCGAAGGGCTTTCAGAGTTCCCGCAATCGCGGTCGGATGATGTGCGAAGTCGTCAATGATGGTGACCCCGTTCACCTGCGCCTTCACTTCGAGACGACGCTTCACGCTCTTGAAGGACTTGAGCGCCGCGACGATGGAATTCTTCGACACACCGCAGGAGGAAGCAAGCGCCGCGGCAGCGGTCGCGTTCCAAACGTTGTATTCGCCTGCCAAAGCGAACTCCAGATCGGCCCACGGTTGCCCGTTGTGGAGCACGGTCCAGCCAGTGGCATCAGGATCCAGGCGGAGGTTGGTGACTTTCCAGTTGGCGCGCTCGCCGGCTCCATAGCGATCGACGGGACAGAAGGCTTTCGCGAGACAGTGCTGCAGACTGGCGCTTTCAGTTGCGTCGCCGACAGCACCGTCGAAGGCAACGATGCGGCCGCGGCGCGGGATGAGATTCACGAGCCGCTTGAATGCGGTCTCGACCGCATCGAGATCTTTGTAGATATCGGCATGATCGAATTCAACGGATGTCAGGATGATCGAGTCCGGAAAGTAGTGGAGAAATTTAGGTCCCTTGTCGAAGAAAGCGGTGTCATATTCGTCGCCCTCAAGGATGAAGTGCTTGCCCTGGCCGAGTTGAAAACTGGACCCAAAGTTCTCGGCGATGCCGCCGATGAGAAAAGACGGATCGAGCCCCGCTGAGGAGAAAATCCAGGCGAGCATCGAGGTTGTGGTGGTCTTGCCGTGGGTTCCGGCGACCACGAGCACTTCCCTGCCGCGGAGAAATTCGTCGTGCAGCAATTGAGGAAGCGAACAGAACGGAATGCGCTGATCGAGCAAATGTTCCAGCTCGGGATTTCCTCGCGAGATGGCATTACCGACCACGACGAGATCGGGCTTGGGTTCCAGGTTCTTGGCGTCGAAGGGCTGCGCGACGGGAATGCCAAGTTCTCGCAAGAAATCGGACATCGGCGGATAGGCGGCGGCATCCGAGCCGGTGACGTGAAATCCGCGTTGCTTGAGCATCCCTGCTAGCGAGGCCATCGCAGTACCGCAAATACCTATCAAGTGGATGTGTTTTGCGTCTGTCATGTTTTCTTGGACAACCAATAACCACTAAGTGCGCGAAGGTTCACAAAGGAAAACTTTGCTCTTGTTTATTCGCTTACTGCTGACTCCAGAATTCTCAAACCAACTTCGTTGGCTGTCACCGATAATTTCGCACGCACTCCGAACGGGAGCGTTATGTTCCCGGATGTGACGTGTCCGGAGCGCAAGCCGTAGGCAACGGGTACACCGAGATCCCCCACGATCCGCGTGACGACTTCTTGCAGAGTGTAATCCTGATTTGGACTCTGCACGCAGTCCAGCATTTCTCCAAAGACGATGCCGCGAATCGAATCGAAGTGCCCGCCCAGTTTTAACTGCATCAGCATGCGATCGATTTGAAAGGGCTTGGCAGCTAGATCTTCGAGGAACAAAATCGTGTCTTCCGTTTTGATTTCGTACGGAGTACCCAAGGATGCGACCAGGATCGACAGACACCCGCCGTACAGAACACCCTCGGCTTCTCCTTCAGCAAGGCCGATCACTCCGTCGTTGAGCGGAACGTCCCACGCTGCAAAACCTGAAAGCGCGGCTTGCCATGAAGTCAGATCAACACCACCAGAGTGTGCCCAATCTTTAGCTGCCATTGGCCCGTGAAATACGGCGAGCCCGGCCGCATCGACAAAATAGTCCAGAAGCGACGTGAGATCGCTGTAGCCGATGAAAATCTTCGGGTAGGCTTTGACGATTTCAAGATTGAGTCCGTTGAGCAGGTAGTTAGAGCCGTATCCACCGCGAGCGCAAAGAATCGCTCGGACTTCCTTGCGCGAGAACATATCTTCGAGTTCACGCGTGCGTCGACTTGTAGATCCGGCAAAATAGAGATCGCGATCAAGGATCGAATCGGAATAAAACGGTTTGTAGCCGGCGTCGCGCAATGCGTCGCAACCAGCTTCCAGATCCGTTCGGTTTAGATTGCTCGCGGGCGCAACCACGCCAATTGTATCGCCGGGGCGAAGGGCGGGCGGCTTCACGAGTTGGCGATCTGTCGATGGCATGTGGCTGTGCGCGATAACAGTTGGACGATAAATCGTGGGTCCTCAGATAAGAAAAAAGCCTCCATGGCAAAGCAAGCGCGCGGGACCCCGTAGAAAGATATTCTCACCTTCGCGGCGGACGGTCTGCGTTCCGCCCGGAGCGTGGACTTTGACCGGAGAATCGGCGCGTCCTGTAGCCATCGCCGCAACTGCGGATGCGCAAGATCCTGTTCCAGAGGATTGCGTTTCCCCGACGCCACGCTCGAAAAAACGGACGCTGACATCATGCCGGCCATTGGCAGTAACGAATTCAACATTCACTCCTTCCTTGAAATGGGGCGAGCGTTGAATCCTTGCGGCTTGCGACTGCCAGTCTGCCGCGAACTGCGGAACAAAGACAACATAATGCGGATTCCCCATCGAAACCGGTATACCTCGTACTTCCGCGCCTGAAGCATTCAATGCTAGTTCCCCATCGACCTTAGGCTTGCCCATCTCCATTTCAAATTCATATTCCAGGTCGCGGCGTGACGTGAGCGTACAGATCTTGGTTCCAGCTCCGGTCAAAACGGAAATGCGCTCCTTCGACTTCATCGCAGCAACGTAGGCTGCAACGCAGCGGGTGCCATTGCCGGAGATTTCTGCCTCGGAGCCATCGGCATTGATTAGACGGATTTCTACATCAGCAGAAAAATGCGGAGACATCCATTCGACACCATCAGCACCCACGCCTCGATGGCGATCGCAGATGCGGCGAGTAAATTCGGCCTTGTCAGAGGGAACGAGCGCGGCGTCTATCAGCAAAAAGTCGTTCCCGCACGCAGTGGCCTTCACAAACGGGATCGTGCGTTCGCCGGGAATCACTCGCGCTCCACCCGGCCAAGGGAGGTCGCGCTTCCCAGAACAGACGAGCCTTTCAGCAGACGGAACAATTCCTGCTGTTCTCGATTGCAGCCCTCAACATCGAACTGGAGGCGAATGTGCTGAGACGTCGAACCGCTATTCACGTTCTGCATGAGGCGATGATACTTCTCGAGAATGCGGTTGACTTCATTGCTGATCTCTTCGACGCTCGCGCCGGTCACTTCGTAGCTGGAAAGAAGAACTTTGAGATTGAAAGTCTCTTCGAGGTGTCCGAGAAAGAATAAGGCGAGCAATACGACTCCAGTGGCAAACATGGCTGTGACATAGAGACCTCCGCCGGCCGCCATGCCGATTGAAGCAACGACAAATAGAGTCGCCGCCGAAGTGATGCCGGAGGTTAGACCGCGAGTGTGCAGAATCGATCCGGCTCCGATGAAACCAATTCCGGGAATGATCTGAGCGGCGATTCTTGCGGCGTCGGAAGGCACACCAGCCAAGGCGGCAGAGAGAACAGTAAACAACGCGGCGCCAAAACAGATGAACATGTTGGTGCGCAGGCCAGTCGGGCGGTGATTCAATTCCCTTTCGAGCCCGATGATGCCGCCGAGAATCGCGGCCAGAACGAGGCGTGTCAGAGAACTTCCGACGATCCCGCTAGCTATCTCCCCGCGCAACAAATCGAGAAAATGTTGCCAGTTCATGATCGATACTTGCCGGTTTCACGCATGTTTTCGGATGGCCGGATTTTATCACCCGTACCCCGCAGTTCTGCGTTAACCCGGGTGATTACCGCGCTTGATACAAGACAGCGCGCGCCTGTCCGGTCACGTGGATTTCGACGAGTTCATGAAGATGCAAGTTGTGGACAGCCTCCCATACGGGATCGCCCTCGAAGGCGAGCACGTAGTCCGCGTATTGCGGAGGATTCGCGAGGGCGCGCTCCCACAACCCGTCGATATCGGCAGGCTGCTTCCACACTCGATGATTTCCCTCGTTGATCGTGCGCTTCAATGGCATCCCGGCTCGCTCGAGCGCGCCAACATGATCCCCGAGATACATTAGAAGCGTTGAGTTGGAAGACATCTTTTGGAGCCACACTGACAGCTGAGCTTCCAGTTGACTCCGGGTGCGCATGTTCACCTGAGCTTCGCGCAGGCAAATCGGAGTGGATTGCCAGATCGAAGTGTAGCTAGCGATGACGACCGCGAGGACAGCTACAACACAAACCAAACGAACGCGGGATTTCAGTACTTGCAGCCGCACAATCAAGAAGACGAGAAGAGCGAGCGCGACTGAAAATGCGGGCAGCAGTTGCAGCCCGTAGCGAACGTTGTAGTGGGTAAACGGCCACCAGTACGGGATGAAAATCGGTACGCCCCCATAAGCGATCGACAGCGCATAGAAGGGTAACGGGATCAACAGGAACAGAAGTGACAACCGGCTGGCTGGGGTTCCGCCCGCAAACGCTTGGTAACGTGTGGCGGCCAGGAATGCTGCGACGAGCGCTGCGACGGCCAGAAAAATCCAGGTTCGCTGCAGCCATTCGTTTTGCGCGAGATTGGCCTCGGCAGATTTCACGAAATACCTCCCCGCGAGCAGCAGGTTGCCGCTGCCGGGATGCCCGGGCGTTCCGGCAGTCTGCGTCTTACGTTCGATCGCCTTCGCCGAGTAAGGGCCGTTCTCAAATTCCAGAGGATTGCGATAGATGATTGCGTTGTATGCGAGCCAAAGTGCCGGCGCTGCTCCTGCGATCAGCAAAAACCTGATCACAACACTTCCCGATCTCGAGGTGGAGATCGATTTACTGCCTCGATTTCCAGTTGGGATCAGCTGCAACAGAACGACTCCCACCATCGCGACGGCTAAAAACCATCCGTCGTATCGCGTTAGACAGGCGGCCGCGAGGCACAAACCACATTTTGTGAGAGCCTTCGCTTCACCGTGTGCCCACTCGCTGAAGAAGACAACTGCCCAAATGAAAAGCGCAAGGTATAGCGTCTCTCCCATCGCAGTGGATTGCATGTAAATCAGGTTGGGATTGAGGGCAAAAATAACTGCGGCAGTCCACGCGGCCAATCGTGCGGGACCATCTCTTGCCCGGGCTTCTCGTGCCGGACGATCTGCGAAGACGCTCTTAGATAGAATGCCGCGAACCAAGCGGAAGATTCCGATGACTCCGAAGACGTAGGCAGCCATCGAAGGAATCGATCCGCCAGCGCCGCTCTGCCATAGCTGCTTCGAGATGAGAAAAGGAATCATCAACAGGTGCGGTAGCGGGAGCCAAACGGTGCCCAGTTGCAGCAGCCCGGGTGTTTTCGAATCAAAAACCCTGCGCGCAATGTTGATGTGAGCGATGGCATCGCCATAGAGCAGAACTTCGCTCCTTTCGTAATAGAACAGGAAAGCGAGAATGGAGACGCAGGTGGCGAGCCATGCGAGCAGTCGGATTTCGGAATCCCATACGGAATCGGCGGGCTCGGCTTTTGCTTTCTTCGGCATGACCTGGAGGAACGCTGGGACTAGAGCCTACTACCACTTGGTGCACCGCCGTGTTAGGAGCATTGCTGTCCCACGGTGGGGGATCAGGCATCGCTTCAGTCGCCAGACCCGACGTCGCAATCTGCTTTGCGGATTACTCGAGATGAGTCAATTCGCGAAAGACCTGATAGCGAGCGTCGATCTCCTCACGCGTCAGCGATTGCAGCCGCTCCGTTCCGAAGCGCTCGACGGCGAACGAACCCATCACGCCGCCGTAGAAAAGGGCGCGCTTGAGCACTTCTCGATTCAGTTCCTTCTGGGAAGCCACGTATCCCATGAAGCCGCCCGCGAAGGAATCGCCCGCGCCAGTGGGGTCCTGAACCTCTTCGATTGGAAGAGCGGGAGCGCGGAATGGATGGCGTCCGATGCCGAAGGCCCCTTCCCGGAAGAAAATTGTGGCGCCGTATTCTCCGTGTTTGATCACAAGCGCTTGCGGCCCCATGGCAAGAACCTTGTTGGCCGCGCGGGGAAGGTTGGGTTCGTGGGCGAGCATCTTCGCTTCAGTGTCGTTGATGAGGAGAACGTCCACCAATTTCAAAGTTTCCGCCAGTTCCTTGGGCGTGCCCTTGATCCAGTAGTTCATGGTGTCGCAGCCAGTCAGATGCACGCTGGCCATCTTCCGGCGAACATCTGCTTGCAACGTCGGCTGGATGTTTGCGAGAAAGAGGAAGTCTGTATTTTCGTATTCCTTTGGAATACGAGGCTGAAACTGTTCGAAGACATTCAGGTCGGTATAGTCCGTCTTCGCCTCATTCAGATTGTCGACGTAGGAACCACCCCAGCGAAAGGTCTTACCCTTGGCTCGCTCAAGACCGCGCGTGTCGATGCCATGCTGTTGGAAAACCTTTTCTTGATCGGGACCGAAATCTTCGCCAACGACGGCAACCACGCGGACTTCGGTGAAGTAGCTAGCGGCGAGCGCGAAGTAGGTCGCAGCCCCGCCCAGGATATTTTTCACACTGCCCGAGGGCGATGTGACATCGTCGAACGCGACAGAACCCACTACGAGTATGCTCATTCTCTCTCAACTTCCCTCTATCCCTCGCGCTCTTAACAGGAGGAGAAGCACTCACTACCAAGAAAACGAAGGTTTATGGAAAATTACTTTCATTTGGGATTGGCTTGCAGGTATTTGCCTACGATCAGCTTCAGTTTGTTCTTCGTTGCTGCAGGAATCTTGTTGCGATCAGTCAGAATCGCGTGTGCCAACGCCGATCCGCACTTGCATGATCGGTTGCGTGGCATGGCCGCAACGGTTTGGCGTACTACTTTTGCTGCATTTTCTGCGTTCTTCACTAGCACAGCAACGATCTGGTCCACCGTGACCGAGTCATGGTGTGGATGCCAGCAGTCGTAGTCGGTCACCATGGCGACTGTGACGTAGCAGAGCTCGGCCTCGCGCGCTAGTTTCGCTTCCTGCAGGTTGGTCATGCCGATCACGTCCATGCCCAAGCCGCGATACACATTGGATTCAGCTTTAGTCGAGAACTGAGGGCCTTCCATGCAGAGATAAGTTCCACCGCGCTTCCCGACAACGCCCGCCTGCTTGCATGCGGATTCGACTACTTTCGCCAGCTCTCCGCAGACCGGATCGGCGAAGGCAATATGGGCGACTAAGCCGTTGCCAAAAAACGTATCGACGCGGTGGCGGGTGCGATCGAAGAATTGATCGGGGATCACGAATTCCAGCGGCTTATGCTCTTCCTTGAGCGAACCGACGGCGGAGATCGAAACGATACGGTCGACGCCAAGTTGTTTGAATCCGTGAATGTTCGCTCGGAAATTCAATTCGCTGGGCAAGATGCGGTGACCACGCCCGTGACGGGCGAGAAACGCAACCTTGCGTCCTTCGAGCGTGCCACACACGTAAGCGTCAGAAGGCCTGCCAAACGGCGTCTTCAGGCGAACTTCTTTCACTTTGGTCAGGCCGGGCATGGAGTAAAGCCCGCTGCCGCCAATGATTCCGATTTCCGCTTGCAAACACCCTCCAGGACGCTCGGCGCGTGTTGAAATCAAACTGGTGATTATACAGGACCAAGGATTTCCCTCTCCGCAACAGAATGCTGCCAGAATGGTTAAGAAGTGGCGCAATCCATCAGCAGGTAGAATTCGGAAGATGAAATTTGTTGCCGCAACTTTTGTGCTGTTCCTGTTTTGCCGCGTGGGTTTCGCGCAGGAACAAACCTTAACTGCAGCGGAACCGAAGTCTGTGACGGTTCCGGCGGCCATCGATCACAACCGGATCGTAATCAACGTCGATATCGCGTTGCCAGACGGATCCACCAAGACGATTCACGCGTGGGTCGACAACGGCAATCCTGATCTGGAAATGTCGCGACGACTGGCGACGCTTCTTGGCCTGACAGTCACCTGCAGCGACAATGGAGTGTTCCGCGCCGGCTCCGAGCCGGATTGTGGTGGGTGGAATGGCAATACCTCTGTCTGACGTGAAACAGGCCAAAGTACCATTGAAGCCGGCTACGGTAATGGCGGCAGGCATGGATGCCGACATCAACATTCCTTCCAGCGTGCTCCGGCACTACGACGTGCTGGTTGATTTTCCGGGACATAAGTTCTCGATTGGGTTGCCAGGGACGATTCACTTCCAAGGCTCGTCCGAAAAGGTTCAGATCAATCCGGAGAACGGACTCATCCAGGTTCCGAGCAAACTCGAAAACAAGAAATACAACCTGGCACTCGATCTTGGGGCGAGCACCAGTTTTCTTTCGGACGAACTCTTCGAGAAGATGGCCAGTGCTCATCCGGACTGGCCGCATATGACCGGAGCCGTCGGTTCGGCCAATATGTGGGGATCAGAGGAAGAAACCCAATGGAAAGTAATGCGAGTGGATCGAGTGCAGTACGGACCTCTTTTCCTGACCAACGTGGCGGCGGTCGCGCTGCCGAAAGCAACCGTGGACTTTTTTCAGAAACGCGCGGGTCTTCCAACCGCCGGACTGATCGGATCGAATGTACTTCTCAACTATCGAGTGGGCCTCGATTACGCGCGCTCGATGGTCTATTTCGACATTGGCCGGATGTTCAACTTCCCGGATTTCGATGTAATTGGGCTCGTTTTGCGGCCCGAGGACGATGGACGATACACAATTCTTGGCGTTGCGGATTTTGAGGGCAAGCCGTCGGTTCCGTCCGGCGCTGACGGAGTCCAACCGGGCGATCATCTTGCAGCAGTGAACGGAATTCCGGTGAAGGGATCAACCATGGGGCAAGTATGGTCCATGCTGGGAGGAACGCCGGGACAGGAGCGAATCCTGACGATCGAGCACGCAGGAAAAGAATTTACGGTCACGGCGAATGTGCAGCATTTCCTGGGAGAGGCGCCCGAGGAAGACAAGAAGAAAAGGAAATAAGCAGTCGGATACCGATTAAAAGCCGCGATCGATTCTCATCTCACTTGGCTGGGGGCGGCGCAACGAATACTTCTTTTTCCAGTGTCGAGGTTGTGCCCGCATCGAGGCTCTCGCTCACCAGAACAATGTCGCCCTGTTGTTCAATTACAACTGCCCCCTCTTCGGTATTCCAGACGTGGCGCCCGGTTAGCGACTTGGGGGCCGACTTTTCGCGGGAATCTGCTTCTGGCTTTTGCTCTTCGCCCACGGCGTCGGCTTTCTTATAGCGTTGATTCAGAGAGTGGGCATAAATACCAGCGAACTGAGAAGCCGTCTGCGGACTTGACCAGCGAGAGATGTAGAGCAGGCCGAGTGGAGCGGACGCGTCGTCTTTTACCTTGGCCGCATAATAGTAACCGCCACGCCACTCGGGATACATGTACTTCGAGATCGGCCTGCCTGCATATTGTTCGATGAGCACGGCCACATCGAATTCACCCATCGCTCCGATATCGAATTTCTTGTAATTGCTGAAGTCGCGCTTGAAGTCGGGGACGCGCATGGGTTCGATCACCTCGCCCGCGAGATACGTCTGCGGCTCCATGATCTGGCGCGTCGTATGAGGAGGATTTTTCAACAGGCCGGCGAACGCTTTCTCTTTCCCCCCAGCTTGCATCAGCTTGATGACGAAATCCATCCCGTAGCTGTAGGGGAACGTCAGAGACTCCTTCAGAAAGATCGGCGCATCGTTGAAGACCTTGGTGCCGGGCGTGCCGGTTAAAGTCTCTTCTTCCATCGCGCCGACCAGGGCGGGGGAACTAGTGATCGAGTGGCCAGTCGGAGCCAGTGCGTACTGGAACATCATGGCCTGGGCCTGACCTTCGATGACGGCTTCGCGGGCATTGTCGAGTTCGTCGTTTTCAATGTCCTCGGGCGTCGGATCTTTTTTGATCTCACCCAGATCTTTGTCACCCTTCTTCATCCACTTCTGAAGGCCGATCTCCTGATCCTGCAGAGCGTGAGTCAGTTCGTGAGCTACTACTGGCTCTTGCTCTTCCATGGGAACCCAGTCCAGCAAGTTCACCGTCTTCGTCTTAGGATCGTAGTAGCCGGCTACTTCTTCCTTTAGCAGCGCGACGAGGAACGTTTCGAGATTGAAATCACGCGGGAGCAAGCCAAATTTCTTCAGAACGAGTTCGGAGCGGCGCAGACGCTGCGTATCTTCGTCGTTCATGTGTTTGGTGAGGTAAGACTCGACTTCAGCGCGGCTGGTCAGCTTGCGTTTTACTTCTTTCTTGATCGGCAGACCGGTCTGTTTGCTGTCGAACTCCATGATTTCGTCGACGGAATGGAACAGTTCCTCTGCCTGGCGCGGAGTGATCTTGACTTCGCCGTCCGGGGGCTCACCCTGCGGAGGCGCAGGCTTGGTCGGCTCCTGTGCAGACGGGGCGGCTTGAGACTGCACACGCTGGTCTTGCGCAGTATGGTCTTGCGAATTCTGCGCGAACACCGGCAACAGCGAGATTGCCACCGCCAGTACAACCGGAAAAAGCAACCGCCGAATCCCCAGGAGAAGCACTTCAACTCTATTCATTAAGATTGAGTTTATACGTTCCCTATACTTTCCGACATGACTCCGACCAAACCCGTCAATCTGTGGACTTCGACCGATCACGTCCGCGACTACCTGGGACGTGCCGACCAGATTTCGCATCGCACCGAGGGAGAATCGGCGCTGCTGGAACTTATTCCGCGGGAGACACGGCGAATTCTTGACCTCGGCACAGGGGATGGACGTTTGCTCGCCTTGGTAAGAAGTGAACATCCGGACACGGAGGCCGTGGCCGTCGATTTTTCTCCGGCAATGCTGGAAGTGTCGCGCAAACGCTTTGACGGCGATTCGCGGGTGAGGGTGGTCGAACACAACATGGATTCTTCGTTGCCAGCTCTCGGAAACTTTGATGCGGTGATTTCAAGCTTTGCGATTCATCACCTGGTGCATGAGCGAAAGCGGGCGTTGTATGCAGAAGTGTTCGCGCTGCTGAATGCGGGCGGCATGTTCTGCAATCTGGAGCATGTATCGTCGCCGACACCGCGCTTGCACGAAGAATTTTTATTGCGGATCGGTTTTACTGTTGAGACGGAAGATCCGTCGAATAAGTTGCTGGATCTTGAGAAGCAGTTGGGCTGGCTGAGGGAGATCGGCTTTACTGATGTTGATTGCCTGTGGAAGTGGCGGGAGTTGGCGCTGCTCGCGGGACGGCGACCGTAATGAACCTTATGCAATAGTGGGCGACCCGATTCGGTATTGCCGAATCGGCATGCTCCGCTCAGGATGACGATGACACGGTATGACTAATCCACTCACCGGCTTCCCTTGTTCCCAGCGATCCTCCGATATCTTGCGTGGTTTTCTTCTGGCGCACTGCTTCCAGCACCACAGCTTCAATCTTATCGGCTTCTTTCGCTGATCCCAGATGCCGCAGCATCATGGCAGCAGTCAGGATCGCGCCAAAGGGGTTCGCCAGATTCTTTCCGGCAATCGGAGGGGCGGAGCCGTGGACTGGCTCGAACATCGACGTTTTCCCCGGATGAATATTGCCACTGGCAGCCATACCCAACCCGCCCTGCAATCCAGCTGCGAGGTCGGTGATGATATCGCCGAACATGTTGTTGGTGACGATGACGTCGAACTGGCGCGGGTCGCGAACCATCTGCATGCAAAGAGCGTCAACGTACATGTGTTGGGCGGTAATCTTTG
The DNA here is from genome assembly GCA_963787685.1 of uncultured Acidobacteriota bacterium. Taxonomy (GTDB): domain Bacteria; phylum Acidobacteriota; class Terriglobia; order Terriglobales; family Acidobacteriaceae; genus Sulfotelmatobacter. The sequence goes on along the minus strand of CAWBED010000003.1, from coordinate 158,385 downwards.
GATACTCGGCACTCACTTCTTTGAAGACTCGCTGCCAGAGGCCTCCCGCGTGCGTCATGGCGTTAGATTTATCGCACATCAGAACCTTGCTTCTCGACGACCCGTCGAGTTTGGTGTGCTTCTGGCAGTATTCGAAGGCGTAGCGAATGATGCGCTCGACCCCCTTGCGGGTGTTGATGTCCTCCTGGGTAGCGATTTCGTCCGGAGTTCCCTGCTTAAACACTCCCCCGGCATCGGTGTAAACGCCCTCTGTATTTTCGCGGAGAACAACAAAATCGACATCTCTCGGCTCGACGCCCTTTAGCGGACATAACGCCGCGTCGAGAAGGCGGACCGGGCGCACGTTAGCGTAAAGGTCCATTTTGAAGCGCATGCCGAGCAGAATTTCCTTGGCATGAATATTGGTCTTCACACGCGGGTCGCCGAAGGCTCCGACCAGAATGGCGTCGAAGTCGCGGGCCAGCACGGCGAATCCATCCGGTGGAACCGTCGTCTGATCGCGCAGGTAGCGGTCGGCACCCCAGTCGAATTCGGTCAAATCGACGGCCGCACCCGAGGCCTGGATCACGTTCACAGCTTGCGGGATAACTTCTTTGCCAATGCCGTCGCCGGGTATAACGGCGATGCGTTTTCTCGTTTGGTTTTTTGAGTCCACGGCAGGAACGTTAACACAGTCGCTATAATCGAATACAGATATGGGTCTCACGGCTTTACAGGCTCACGGTGAAGGCTTGGGCGCGGCGGAAGTCGGCGAGTATCGCGGCGCAAGCACGGCCGTTCGCTTCGGCGATCCGCAGGCAGAGTTCGCGGCCTTGCGGGATGGCTGCGGGGTTTACGACCTTGGATTCCGGGCGAAGATTTCGTTGACCGGCGGCGATCGCGTGCGCTGGCTGAATGGCATGGTCACGAACAATATTCGCGATCTGGCCGAAGGGCACGGCGTTTACGCGTTTCTGCTCAATCCGCAGGGGCGCATTCTTGGCGATCTCTATGCCTACCATCGCGGCGAATCCATCGTCGTGGATACCGATTGCGGGCAACTGGAGAAGATTCTGGCGACGTTCGATCACTACATCATCATGGATGATGTAGAGGTGAAGGATCTCAGCGCGGAGATTAGTGCTCTGGGGATTAGCGGGCCCAGATCGCATGAAGTTTTGAAGTCTGCGGGGTTTGCGGTTGGCCCGCTGCAAGCTTTGCACGTGCAGACCGCGGACTGGCACGGGTTTGAGTGCACGCTCGTGGCTGGTGAGGATGAGTCACGCCCAGCGTACGAGATTTGGTTGGCTCCGGACGGCGTCCGGCCACTGTGGAACGCTCTACTGGAAGCTGGAGCGACCCCTGCGGGATCGGAAGCGCTCGAAATGCATCGAATTGTTTCGGGGATTCCGCGATATGGAGTCGATATCCGCGAGCGCGATCTGCCTCAGGAAACTGAACAGGCTCGGGCATTGAACTTCAACAAGGGATGCTACGTCGGGCAGGAGATCGTCGAACGCATTCGTTCGCGAGGCGCGGTTCACCGGAAATTTTCCGGATTTCTGGTCGAGGGCAACGCGCAAATCGCATCCGGCACAAAGATTGTCGTGGCGGAGAAAGAAGTCGGAGAAATCACCAGCGTCGCCTCGGTGCGCCTCGCCAATCAGGCTAAGACCATCGCACTGGGTTACATTCGTCGTGAGGTCGGCACACCGGGCCGCGAGGTTATGATCGGCACAGAAAAAGCGATCGTGATTCAAGTGCCATCATCAGAAAAGGTGGGCTCACAAACAGAAGCCGCCTTGCAGCAACATCCAGCATGAGAACAAATTTCTGACCGCGAGCATTGCGGTCTTTTGAGGAAGACTATGGCAGAGAAGAAGCATGAACAATCGAGTTTTACGGTAACCGACCGGCGGCTGTTCACGTCGGATGGAGAATTGCGGTCCGATGCACCGGAACAAGAAGTTGAAGTGCGAACGCCGGCACCGTCGAGCCCAACCCCAGCGGCCCCGGCCGAACCAATAGCTCCGCCACTTGTGGCAACCGACTCGGCGACGCCAGAAGATCGGGAAATGCCCGTCCCGCCGACTCACGCGGAACAGGAAGCGCAGGCGGCTGCGTACAAACAGTCATCCAAAGATCTCGATACGCAAGTCGAAATGAGCGGGCACTCTGCGAAAGACTTCGAGATTACATTCGAACGATTCATGGCCTCGCTTTATATGACGGCAATGCTGCAACTCGGGTTGATGCGGCAGCAAGGCGGACAGCCCCAAGTCGACATCATAGGGGCTCGGCAGACGATCGATACGCTGAGCCTGATTTCCGAAAAGACGAAGGGTAACCTGACGGCAGCGGAAGCAAACTTCCTGCAGAACAGCCTGTATGAGCTGCGCATGGCCTATGTTGAGGTCACCAACGCTCTGGCTCGGCCTCCGCAGCCGGGCCCCGCAACGGGAACAACCGGAAGATGAAAGCGACCTTGACCGTGCTGGGCAGTGGGACGTCGATGGGCGTGCCCACGCTGGGCTGCGACTGCTCCGTGTGCCACTCGACTGATCCGCACGACCGGCGGACGCGGCCTTCGATCATGCTGGAGTTCGGTGGCAAGGTCGTTCTGATCGACACGACTCCTGACTTTTATGCCCAAGCTGTGCGCGAAAAGATCACGCAGGTCGACGCGGTGTTTTACACTCACACGCACGCCGACCATATCTTGGGCATCGACGACCTGCGGCCGCTGAGCTACCGGCACAAACCGAATAAGCTTCCTCTGTATGCACGTCCGGAAGCGGCGGCGTTTCTGCGCAAAATGTTCAGTTACATCTTTGACGCCGATTACAAATTCGGCGGGTTGCCTCAAGTCGAACTCAAGCCGATCGATGGTCCCGTGGACGTGTTTGGTGTCCGCTTCGAACCGGTCGTCGTGATTCATGGGGAAACTCAGATTTATGGTTACCGCTTCGGGTCGGCGGCCTACCTGACCGATCACAGCGAGATCCCAGACTCGTCGATGCGGCAGTTGGAGGGATTGGACATTCTGTTTCTCGATGCGTTGCGCCACAAACCCCATCCGACGCACTCAACGGTGAAGAATTCCCTCGCGATCGTGGAAAAGTTGAAACCCAGACGCGCATTCTTCACCCACATTTGTCACGACCTGGGTCATGAAACGACCAACGCGACGCTGCCGCGGCAAGTGCGACTGTCGTATGACGGAATGAAGTTGGAATTTGAGATCTGAGATTGACGCTCTCGCCGGTTGAATTCTTCTATGGACGTTTTTCATACAATCGATGACGTTCCTGCCGGGTACGGCCCTGCGTTTGTCAGCGTGGGAAACTTTGACGGGGTTCATCGAGCGCACGCGCACGTGTTACGCGAGATTGTTTCACGGGCTCGGGAAACCGGAGGCAAGGCCGTCGCGGTGACGTTTGAGCCGCATCCCACGAGAATCTTGAAACCGGAAGCAGGATTGAAACTGCTCACGCCAACGCCGGAAAAACTGCGTTGGTTGGAAGGCACGGGAATCGACGCCGTACTGCTGCTTCCCTTTGGGCGCGACCTTTCCTTGATGACGCCGCGGCAGTTCGTGGAGCGCATTCTCCGAAAGAAACTGCATGCGCGCGAAATACATGAAGGATTCAATTTCCGCTTCGGACACAAAGCAGCGGGTGACGTCACCATGCTGGCCGAGCTTGGCCGCGAGATGGGATTCGAGGTCAAGGTCTATCCCGAGATGACTTTGCGCGGCGAGAGTGTTTCGAGCACGCAGATCCGCAAACTTCTTACAGCGGGACGCGTGAGCCGTGCCCGGCATTTACTGGCGCGACCATTCTGCATTCTTGGGACGCCGGGGCGCGGGCGCGGATACGGATCGAAGTACACGGTGCCGACGATCAACCTGGCACGCTATGAAGAGATCGTGCCCAAGGATGGCGTCTACATCACCTGGACGCGCGTGGGCACGGAGCGATTTGATTCAGTCACGAATGTCGGAAATCGTCCAACGTTTGGAGCGGAACTATTCGCCATCGAGACCCATCTGTTGAACTTTCATCCACTTGAGTTGACTCCGGAGACCGAGGTCGAGATCTGTTTCTTAGAGAGGCTGCGGGAAGAAATCAAGTTCCCTTCCGTGGAGGCGTTGCGCGAGCAGATTGCGCGCGATGTGAACAAGGCGCGACGATATTTCCATTTGCTCGGGAGACGGAACCTTAGTGGCTGAAGCCCGGGTTTATTTTTTCGGGCGCGCGCGCTCTTTACCTGCAATACCGCTCAGGCCCTCTAGTCACGATCAACTCGCACTCCCAACCACAGCAACCCTGCTACCAACGCCAAGCCCGCGGTCAGCGACAAGGCCGTCTCCCATCCGATGCGTTCAGCAAGCCACGGTGTAAGCGCGGGGGAGATCATGCCCCCAATGTTGCCGCCGAAGTTCATGGTACCGCCGGCAATCCCGCTGTGCTCGCCGGAGAGTTGCGTCATCGTCGCCCAGAACGGCCCTTCGGTGCAGATCACCAAAACGGTGCAAGCGGTCAAAGCGGCGACCGCCAAAGTTGCGCTCGGCGTGCGCGCGCCTATCACGAGGAAAATGGCCGAGATGCAGAGAGCAAAAATAGGAAGGCTTCGACGCCCCCAGGTCGCGCCCCAACGGACCACGGCCAGATCAGAGAAAGCTCCGCCGAGCGGAATCGCGACGATAGTCGCCAGCCACGGAAGGGCCGTGAAACTTGCTGCTTTAAGCACTTCGATATGGCGAACCTGTACCAAGTAGAGATAGAACCAGAAGATGAAGATGTAGCCGAGATATCCCTGCAAAAGATAGCTGGCAACCAGAAACCAGAAACTCGAAGAGCGCAACGGTCGAGAAACACGCCGCGCTGGCGAATCAGCCGCACGCGAATCGAGGTCTGAATTCGTCTTATCGACTTTGTGATGTTCATCAGGCGCGAATTTCAGCCAGAGCAAGCCGACGACCGCGCTGAGAGCCGCCGCCACCAGGAGAGCCATCCGCCACCCGTAGCGTGTGGAGATTGGAACCAGCAGCAACGGAGTCAGGGCCGATCCAACGCCAACGCTGGCCAGCACTACGCTGTTTGCGCGACCCTGGAGGCGCGCAGGCATGGTGATGGCGATCGTTCTGCCGGAGGTCGGATAGGTAGGCGCAGCGATCACTCCGAATGCTGCGCGGATGAACCAGAGTTGCGGAATCACCAGCGCGAGACCAAATCCGTGCCACCCGACGAGGGCCGTCAGAACTGTGAGCGCGGAGAATCCTCCGCAGAGGGCCAAGAAGATGTGCCGGGCACTGACCCTGTCCGCAAGCGAACCTGAAGGAATTTGAAATAGGGTATAGCCGAACAGGAACGCGCTGAACACGGTTCCCATCTGCACCTGGGTTAGGCCGAAGTCATGCATGATCCCGGGAGCAACGACTGTGATTGCGACGCGGCAGACGTATCCGGCAGAAGCCGCCGCGGCCAGCAAAAGGACCAGTCGCTTTCCTGTAGACACTGAATTAGGGACGGTCATGAGAGCCGTTTGTGAAATATGAGTTCAGAGTGTCCCGACACGAGGTAGTCCTTGAGTTCGCCCAGGAACTCGAAGCCATGGCGACGGTAGAACTGTTGGGCGCGCTGGTTGAAGGATGACACGAGCAGGAAGAGGTGGCCTCGATCTCGGTATCGTTGTTCTGCGAATGCCAGGAGTTGTGCTCCGACGCCACGACTTCGGCCATCACTCGCTACGCCGATCGAGGCGACATATGGAGAGCCCGCGAAGCCGTATGGCGCAAGGAGGATGAAACCGAGAGCAGGGCTCGCGTCCGAATCTCGAGCAACGAAGAGCTCGGTCCCCGCGCGCGCCAGCGTTGCGCGACAGCCTTCCAAATTACGTTTCAGAGTAATCCACGGCTCGTTGGAGGCCATTAGGCGCGCGCACCATTCGGGATCATCCGGCAATCCGGGTGCAATGTGGAGTGGGTGCATTGCTCGCGCAAAACGACAGCGATGGTAGCAGGCCGACTGTCGTATCGCCAAACGCGGGGACTACCGTCAGTGAGGCAGGTAGCCCAATTCCATCGGAAGTTTGCCGTCGACATGCACGACGTTGACGGTATTGTCGATCGAGTGAGCCTCAATGAAGCCGATCGCCCCGGGCTCTGACTGAACGGCTTTGAGCACGTCAGCATCGGTGTCGACGAAGACAATCGAATCCTTGTGCGCGGCGAGTAAGGACTTCCATTCCACCGAGGACATCTTGTTGAGATGTTCCAGCGTCTCGGTCTCGCCAGCCGACTCCTTATGAAGCACGAGCACGATGTTCTTGCCGTCCGACCACTTCTTGACTTCGCCGCGAACGATCTTGGCCAGATGTGCGGAGGTAAGATTCCCGATGGCATTGTCCTTATCGACGATCACGGCCGTGTGATGCGCAAAGCAAGGCGTAAGGCAGGCACAAAGGAACGCAAGCACATAAATAGCGGAGCGGAGTTTCATCGCTGGCACCTCAAATTACATGTCGGGGAGACAGTCCAAGCGTAGCGAATAGACCCCCAGTGTGTTGTCAAAAAGATGTCAACCGACGCACGGAAGTAACTGGGAAGTAATCATCCAATAAGCACTGTTCTCCTAGCGGGACGACCGCAACGCCTTTCTTCGAGTTTCATAATCGCTCCCGAGGCTTTACAATCCGCGCGTTCCTTTCCCGGTCTCCATGGCAATCGGCCCTCTGCAACTCATCCGGCAAGCGACACCTGGCCAACGGCAAACGCTGCTTGCCGCGTCGATGGGCTGGGCACTGGATGCATTCGACGCGATGCTCTATTCGCTCGTGCTCGCAATGCTGATGCGCGATCTCGGCATGAGCAAGACGACAGCGGGGTCTCTGGGAACGCTGACCCTGCTAGCCTCAGGCATTGGAGGTCTGCTATTCGGCTTTCTGGCCGATCGGATCGGGCGCAAGCAGGCGCTCATGGCAAGCATCCTCACGTATTCGGTGTGCTCGTTTGCTTCGGGACTTGCGACCACGATCACCATGCTGGCCATCGCCCGATTCGTACTTGGGCTCGGGATGGGCGGAGAGTGGAATGCTGGTGCGACTCTAGTTGCCGAAAGTTGGCCGACGGAGTTTCGGGCCAAGGCAATTTCAATCGTCCAGAGTTCGTGGGCGCTTGGATTTGCAGCGGCCGCTCTGGTCGCGGGTCCGGTAGCGCGGTTTTACGGGTGGAGGGCCGTGTTTTTCGTTGGCATTCTTCCGGCGGTGATCACGCTGTGGATCCAGCGCAGTGTGCCGGAATCCGAAATGTGGCGGAAACGTATGTCATCTTCGCCAGAGATTGCGGGATATACGAATCGTCCCAGCAATGAGAACACCGAAACGGATCACGTTTCTACGATGACGATCTTTCGGCCGCCTTACGTTCTTCACACCTTCGCACTTCTTCTGTTCAATTTCTTCGCGATGTTCGCCTGGTGGGGACTGTTTACTTGGCTTCCGCCATATTTATCGCTTCCGGTCGAGCAGGGCGGTCGCGGATTCGGTGTACTGGGAATGACGACCCTTATGGTCATTCTGAACGTGTGCGGAATGTTTCCGGGCTATGCCAGCTTCGGCTGGGTCGCGGATCACATCGGACGCCGCAAAGCGTTTCTGTTCTATTGTTTGGCCGCAGCTCTTCTGATTCCACTTTATGCGGCCGCACGATCGCAGGGAGTCTTGCTGGTGCTGGGTACCCTGGTTGCGTTCTTTGGGACCGGCATATTTTCCGGCTCCGGAATCATGGGCAGCGAGATCTTCCCTACCGCAGTGCGGGCACGCGCGCTCGGCTTCACCTATAACGGCGCGCGCACCATGAGTTCGCTGGCTCCCTTGGTGATAGGACGTATCGGGCAAGCGAAAGGGTTGAGTTGGGCTTTTTACCTTTGTGCAGCAGGATATCTGCTGGCCGCGCTCATGACGACGCAACTACCCGAGACTATGGGGAAAAGAGCTCGAGTGAGTCTCGGTATTCTGGCAGTACACTGGCCGACGTGACTAATCCCTCACTTAGTGCTCGCCGAGTTAATCATCATCCGGGTCAGTTGGAGGTCCTATGATCGTTGAGGAAATATTCCGCGGGTAACGGGGCTGCGATTGTAGTGAATCGTCGAGGAGCCTGATCGAAGTCGAAGCAGTCCGTAAGATCGTCAGCATACGCGTCGGCATATCCCAGAGTTGGAAGTCCAAACACATCTTCTGTGAATTTGAGGATGCTTCCGAAGTCGTGGCGCACGTGAGAGATATACCCCCGCCGGGCGTAAGGTGAGACAACAATCAACGGGACCCGGAAGCCATACACGTAGCCGCATCCCCACTCCGAGCAATTCGCCAGAACCTGAGGAGGCGGAACATGATCATACCAACCACCCCAATCGTCCCATGTAATCAGAATTGTGGTGTTCGGCCAGTAGGGACTGTTTCCAATTGCATTTACCACTTGCGCGACCCAGGAGGCCCGGAGCCGTCGTTGTAGGCGGCATGATCGGACTCCAATCCCGTAGGAATGATCCAGCTCACCTGGGGAAGATGCTGGGCGGCGATGTCAGTAAGTACCTGAGTTTGGTTAAGGACTACATGATTCGTCCAGGCAGGCGCCGTACATTTCGATTGTCCGTCCACAGTCTGCGCCTGGCACAAATGTTGAATGGCATTCGGTGCCGTCCAAATGAAGCCGCCGAGAGGAGTGTAATAGCGCCATGAGATTTGCTTGGAATCCAGCAAGTCGCTCAGTGTTGCATGCTCGTAACACGGATAGGATCGGCTTGACTCCGCGCCAGAGGGATCGATGAGCGGCACGCTCTGGCCGGCTGGGGCCGTGCAGCCCGTGTCTGATGTGTCCACCGGGTTTTCAGCAGCAAACAGGTTACTTCCGGCGCTTGGCGCCGATGTCCCCGAAAAAAGAAACTGATGCGCTGGAAAGCTCGGTCCCTCGTTGGTTTGGAACATGCGATCGGCAAAGGCGTATTGCTCGGCTAGAGCGAAATATGGTTGTACATCGGACGGGTTCACAAACTTGAATTGCGGGTTCGCAGGCGGACAGCTCGTTTCTGCCCAGACACAATAAACAGCAACCTGATCCGCTCCATCCATTTTTCCTCCGTCATACATTTCAACAAAGGCCACATGCTCGTGGTTAACGTCATACGTGTCCGCTAGCGGAGCGGAAGTCAGCGGTATCGTTTGGCCCTTTGAATTGACGCCGCTAGTCGCGATGTCGGCTCCATTCGCAATCAGGACAGGGTCTTGAAACAGATTATCGGGCGTCCGGTTCTCCTGAACGATGATGACGACGTTGTGGATCAGGCTCTTCGACGGCGGGTTGACACCACCGCACCCATTCAGACTCGAGAGCAGGAGAGTAGCGGATCCGATCAGAACAGAGAACAGAAGCCACGCGCCACGATTCATGAGTCACATAGGATGCTTTAGCCACAACGAAGGGTTTCCACCCGTGCAAGGAGCCTAGATTTGGCCGCTCCTGCGATGTGACCCAGATCACCGACTTGGTTCCGTCTTGTCGTGGAAGTTTCTGTTTGTATCGAAGAAACGGTCTTGCATTGACAGCTTTCCTCAAACAACAATTCTTCTATCTCGCCGTCGCAGCAGTGATGGCCGGCATCTTCTGGGCGATCGGACAATCGATCAATCCGGGTACGATCATTTTCTATTCGCTGGGCCTCGGCAACCTGATCATGCCGCTGATGAGCACAGTGCGGTGTAAGTTTTCCCGAGCATCGTTTCCCTACAATTGGTTGATTTTTCTCTTAGGCCTCGCTCATTGTGCTGACGCCCTTCGCCTATATCGTTTCCAGTGCGCTGGTGGTCTGGATCGCGCCGCCTAGCCCGCAAACTTTCTGGCACCTGGTCAGGACGGGCTGGAAGTTTCCGATGCTGACTGTCGTTGTTTATGCCGTGATTTCGCGTCTGCATGCAGATACCAAGGAGAGCTTGGAGCGGCGAAACGCCGAACTGCAAAAATCCGTCGCGATCAGTGCTGCTCAACTCGAGTTACAAGAGCAGGAAATGGAGCGGGCGCGCGAGATCCAGCAGTCTTTGCTGCCAAAGGATATCCCGCAAATTGCTGGCTTCGATGTCGCCGCCGCATGGCAGCCCGCGCGCATGGTTGGAGGCGATTACTTCGACGTGTTACGCCTTAGCGACAACCGACTCGCGCTCTGTATCGCCGATGTCTCGGGAAAAGGAGTATCCGCTGCCCTGCTCATGGCGAACGTGCAGGCCACCGTCCGGGCCTTCGCGCGAGAGACCGAGAGTCCGGCGCGAGTTTGCAGCCGAGTCAACAGCGTACTCTGTGGAAACATCGCAAGCGGAAAATTCGTCAGTTTCTTTTATGGCATTCTCGATACTGCGCACCGGCGCTTTGAATATTGCGATGCAGGGCATCCCGGACCGATCGTGATCTCCAGAGACTCGATCCAGCACTTGCGTGCGGATGGCGCCGTGCTTGGAGTTTTTCCTGAATGGAAGTACGAGGATGCGCGAATCGACCTAAAATCGGGAGACCGGCTGCTCTTATTTACCGACGGGATCACGGAGGCAACCGACGGTGGCGGAGAGGAGTTCGGTGAAGAACAACTGGCCGCCACGGCCACGGCCAGCCGTTCCAATTCAGCATCGGCTTTGAATAGCAGCCTGCTCGCGCGGGTAACGGATTTCTGTTCCAGCCGCTTTCAGGACGACGCAACACTGCTCGTGGTCGCCGTCAACTAGCGAGCAAATTTTCACGGTTCAGTCCCTATTCGATAGGATCGACGACCACTGATTCCTGGTCCACCGCGCCCCGTCCGGGCAATTGCACGATCACAATCGCGAAAAGTACGAGAACAATCCCAACCGTCTGAACTGGCCGCACAGCTTCGCCCAACAGCGCGGCAGCGAGCAAGATCGAGAACACCGGCTCCAAGCAGCTGGCAATGATGGCGCGAGTAGGTTCGAGGTTCTGGAGTCCGAGAAAGTAGAGCGAGAACGACCCCAGAACCGAGATCATCGAGAACACGAACAAGAATGCCCATTGTGCTGGCGCGTAGTCGGCTGCAACGACCTTCCACGGCGGATTGACGACGAGCCAGAAGGCGGAGGCAGAAATAAGCGTCCACGTCAGGACGCGCCAACGGTCATAGCGGGCGAGAATGCGATGTCCGCCAACGTTGTAGAAGGCGAAAGAGAATGATGCGAGCAGCGCCGCGATAAGTCCATAGGAGTCGAGCCGAAGCGGGGATGCCGACTTCCCCCCAACAATTCCGATGGTTAGTGCAATGCCCGCGATCGCCACCGCGACCGCGGCAACTTTCTGGATCGAAAGCTTCTGCTGGCGGCGCGCAACCACATACAACAAGACCCAAACAGGCGCCGTGTATTGCAGGATGATGGCGATCGCCACGCTCGTTCTCTGAATCGCAACGTAATAGAAATAATTCGACGCGGCGACACCCAGCATGCCGAGCACGAGGCATTGGATCAAGTCAGACGCGGGAAGGTGAACGCGCTGCCATCCGCGGCGGCCCACCAGCAACGGCAACAAGACGAGCAGAGAGAACGACGTTCTGGTCTGCGACAGGATCAGAGGGTCAATTGGATGAACGGCCTGCCCGGCGAGTTGAAGTTTGCCGGTGAAAACAGCGCGACCGAGGGCTGCAGACACTCCCCACAAAAAGGCTGCGCAGGCGATGAAGAAATATCCGCGCAGCGGATGACCATGATTGGGATTCGGGGAGTTCAGCGTTCGGTTACCGAATCCGATGATGGGGCCGGATCGAGTAGCTCGTCAAGGCGTGCGGGATCAAATCCGGTAATGACTTCGGCGTCGATGACGATCGTCGGAGTTTCGTTGCTGCGATATTTTTCGGACATGGTTCGGCGAGCCTCAACATCGTTGCTGATATCGACCTCTTCGAAGACGATCTCGCGAGCCTGCAGATAGACGCGCATCAGTTCGCAGGAGAGGCAGCCGGGTTGGGTGAAGAACAAGATATGCGTGTTCACTAGTTTGTCCGTCCCGCAGGTTTCTCCTGCAACTCTTTAGCTATCCTTCCACATACTCAATTTCCAGCAAAATCTTGGCGCTCTTCGCCAGCATCGCCGATACGGAGCAATATTTCTCCTTCGACAGCCGAACTGCATCTTCCATGGCCTTATGCGAAACCTTGCCGGTCACTCGATATTTCAACTTGATTTCTGTGTACACCTGAGGATACTCCGAAGCGCGATCTCCTTCCGCGCTCACTTCCAGGCCGGTGAACGGCTCGCGCTTCTTCCGAAGAATCCCGACCACGTCAGAAGCGGTGCAGCCACATAGTGCGATCAGGACAAGCTCCATCGGACTATTCGCCGTTTTCTCCTTGGCGGTATCCATCACGATCGCGTGACGCGAAGTGGCTTCGGCCACATAGCGTTCGTTATCAGTCCAAATTGCTTTCGCAGATATCACAAGCTATCTCCGGTTATCTGTACTGGGCTCTGGATGGATGAGAACTCGAAACAGCTCTGGCGCATCCTGCTTGAAGCGGATTTCCAGCTCTGTCTGAATGTCGTGGACGCGTGCAAGCGAGAGATCGTCTGACAGCGTGCAATGGCACGAGATATATAGGCGCCCGCGCACTCGTTTGAAAATGAAATCGTGAACATCCAATACTTCCGGAAATTGCGACGCTACCGCCTTCAGGCGATGTTCGAGCTCGACATCGCTGACTACCTCATCGGGCCGCTCAATGGTGGCAGGCTCGCTCTCGATGTGCGTCAGGATGTCGGCGATTTCGGGAACGTCGCGACGCATGTCGGCTTCGAGTTCCGTAACCTGATCGTGAGCGTCCTTTAGAGTCATCTTTTCGTCTAGTTCAATGTGCTGTTCGACATGCAGCCGGCCTGACAGATCCTGGACGCTAATGTCATGGACATTGAGATTCTTGTCGGTCGCAGCGGCGCGAATACGATCAAATACATTTTCTGAACGTTGGGCGCGCGGGAGACGGCTGCACAGTCACATCGGCGCCGGGAAGAATGCGGCGAACGGACTCGGTCACTGCGGAAGCCAACTGACCGGAGCGCTGGAAAGTAACGGTGCGCGCGAATCCTACCGCAAGATCGGCGAAATAGCGGTTTCCAGCGCGGCGGATACGAACTCGGTCGACTTCCAGCACGCCGTCGAGGCGCGAGACCGCGTCGTAAATCTGCGATCGAACGCCCGGAGGGGCAGCATCGAGCAAAGCATCGACAGTGCGGCGCGCCAATCGCCAGCTCACCGATATCACCACACCGGCGACGAACAGAGCGGCAACGGGATCGGAGTCGCGGAGCCAATCGATGTGAAAGCTTCTTCCAAGAAGCACGAGCGCCAAACCCAGCACCACAACGCCAGCAGACCAGATGTCGGTGGAAAAGTGGAGGGCATCAGCCTCCAGCGCCTGACTGTCGTATTTGTTGGCGATACGACCCAACGCTCTCGAGCGCCACCAATCCGCTCCCATCGAAAACAGCATCACGGCGAAGGCGGCGATCGAGGGCTCGATCTCTATGCGGCGAAAAAAGAGCCGGACAACGGCTTCGTAGATGATCCAGGCACAAGTCAGTAAAAGTAGAGCAGTTTCGACAAACGCAGAAAAATTCTCGAATTTCCCGTGGCCATATTGATGATCGGCATCGGCTGGCTTGTCGGAGACTCGAACTGAGAAAAACGTGAGGATTGAGGCAATCAGATCGAGCCCGGAATGTGCGGCTTCTGAAAGGATCCCAAGGCTGCCCGTCGTGACTCCAACCACGATTTTCAGGCTCGTGATGACCAGGGCGGCCAAAACCGAGTTTCCGGCGGCGGCGCGCTTTTCGGCGCGCATTAGCTCGGGCGATGCAATTGCTGGGCTGCCGGACATGGAGCAATTATCGCTGGTCGAAGCGAAATGCCACAAGTTATTCAGCGAGAGTCGGTTGTGCGCTGTGAAGGTCTTCATGTATCGGGCAAATCCGGCTGATTGTGCTAGGATTTCCTGCTGGTGCTTTTCAACTTTCTGATGGACCAATCCTGGAGGAAAAGGTTTATGCGCAAGAGTTGGCTTCTGTGTGTTTTGCTGGGGACGCTGGCTTGGGGACAAGCCGCACCGGGCGCCCCTCCGCCTGCGCAAGCGGCACCGGTGGATACTTCCGCCTCAGTGCCGGCGGATGCACCCGTAATCACTGTGGAAGGCGTATGTCCCCCGGCGCCAAAAACTGCGGCCGCCAAAGGAACGACTGCGAAAGCACCCGCGACTAAGACTCCCGCCGCCGACTGCAAGACAGTGATCACCAAGGCTGAATTCGAGAAGCTGGCCGAAGCCCTGGCACCCAACGTCACCCCTCAACTGAAGCGCCAACTAGCCGGCCTTCTGCCGAAGCTCATCGCTCTGTCCGACGAAGCGAAAAAGGAAGGGCTCGACAAGACTCCGCAATTTGCCGAGTCTCTGAAATTCGTCAAGATGCAGGTCCTGAGCAACGAACTGCAGCGCAAAATCCAGAAGCAAGCGGCGGACATTCCGGACGCGGATGTCGAAAAGTATTACAAAGAACATCCGGAGAACTACGAGACCTATAACGTCGAACGCCTGTTCGTTCCGCGCACAAAGCAAGGTGACAATGAGGCGAAGGAAGAAGACAAAGATCAGAAGCTGAGCGACGACGAAAAGAAAGCCAAGGAGGCTGCGGAAAAAACCAAGGCCGATGAGGCGGAGCAGTCGATGACCAAACTGGCGGAAGACTTGCGCACCCGCGCCGCCAACGGAGACGATTTCGCCAAGCTGCAAAAAGAGGCGTACGACGCGGCGGGCATGAAGATCGAGTCTCCCAGCGTCAATTTGCCAAACGTCCGACGCAGCGGATTGCCTCCCGCGCATGCCGCCGTTCTCGATTTGAAAATTGGGGAAGTTTCACAGGTAATCAGCGATTCCGGCGGTCACTACATCTACAAGGTCAACAGCAAGACGGAAATGCCTCTCGATCAAGTGAAAACCGAGATCCACAGCAAGCTGCAAAACGATCGCACGCGTGAAATGATGGACAAGGTGAATGGCTCGTTCCGTTCGGTTACGAACGAAGCTTATTTCGGGGCGGGTGGAGCGTCACAGATGCCGCCGCGTGGTCCGCGTCCGATGCCGGGAATGCGGCCTGGACAACCGATGCAACCCCAGAACGCGCCACCGGCGCAACCTCCGGCAGCACAGCCTCCGGCGGCACAACCGAACTAATGGCAAAACCTGTCGTTGTCGTGACTGGCGTCTCGGGTAACCTGGGATCCAGGCTACTGCCCCTGCTGGGCAGCTATTCGGTAATTGGGGTGGATATGAATCCGCCCCATACCGATTCCGAGCTGCAATTCGAAAGCCTGGATCTGGGGCAGGAATCGTCGACCCGCACGCTGTACGAATTACTGCGCGATACACGTCCCTATGCCGTGATTCATCTGGCGTTTGTCATCGATCCCGTGCGGACCGGTGTGTTGGACGTCGATCGGATGTGGCAGATCAACGTTGCCGGCACCGCGCGCGTCATGGAAGCGGTCACCGAGGCCAACCGCAGCGCCGACGACGGAATCAAGCAATTCATCTTTCCCAGCAGCGTGTCCGCCTACGGATCGGATTTTCCGAATCCTGCCACCGAAGAGTCTCCTCTCGCAGCTCACACGCTTCCCTACGCGATTCATAAACAGGAAGCGGATGAGGTTGTGCAGCAGCGATGTGCCGCACTGCGGGGATGCAGCGTTTACATTCTTCGTCCCACACATTTTTGCCGGGGCGACCGTCGAAAACTATCTGATGGGTGCTTTCCGCGGAACTCCGAACGGAAAAGGTCCGCGAGCCGAGAAGATGCGCAACCAAGGCAAACGTCTGCCGTGCATGTTGCCGCGCGGCCAACAATATCTTGATAACAAGATTCAGTTCATCCATGTCGACGACATGGCGCGCCTGATGAGGCACATCCTGCAGCGAGAACCGGAACCCCAACGATTGACCGTGCTCAACGTCGCCGGACGCGGTGAAGCTCTAACGTTCGCACAGTGCATCGAGATGGCTCACGCGAAGCTGCTGCGAGTTCCGGGAAAGTGGGCAATGCGTCAGGCACTGAATCTTCTGTGGAAGCAGCAGATTTCAGCGATCCCTCCTGAAGCCGTACCTTACATGACGGGGCAATACATCATGAACACCGACCGTTTGCGGCGATTCCTGGGGCCCGAATATGACCACGTGATCCGCCATACAATTGCCGACGCCTTTGCGGATAGTTTCAAGACAACCGCAGCCAGCTAGTGGACAGCATTTAGTCCGAGACGGCATCTACCGACCTCTAATTCCTCCGTACGCTTGCGGCTCTCCAATGCTTCCTTTCGGGGGAAGATGGTGGATATAGAGCACGATCTGCCAGATTCCTTCCTCATGAAAAAATGCCTTGGAAGCGGGCATTCCCGACGGCGCAATCCCGTTCTGAATGATCCAATGGAGCTGTCCGTCCGTATACCTTGTACTGACGGCGAACTGAGCTGTGGAACGTGGAGAACTGGAATCGGCGCAGACATTCCCGTGAAAATAAAAACTTTTTCTTCTGAAAGCGGGAATAAATCCGCGACTTCGCCGTTTATGCTATGGAGGTGCCAGAGCAACCCTTGTCCGCCGCGGTCTTCGAAGATCTGGCCCTGCCCCTTTTTGACCAGCTCTATAACTTCGCGCATTGGCTGACGCACGACCGAAGCGAGGCGGAGGATCTGGTGCAGGAGACCTACGCGAAGGCGCTGCGAGGTTTTTCGAGCTTCCAAAGCGGAACGAACTTTCGGGCGTGGATGTTCCGAATTCTTCGAAACTCGTTCCTGAGTTCGCGAACTGGACTGAAGTCAACGGTAGCCATCGGTGACGACGAAGACGAAGCAATCGTTTCTTCGGACCCGACGCCTGAAGCAGTTCTGATCGCGCAAGCCGATCGCGAAACTGTAAGGCAAGCTCTACGGGAGCTGAGTGTCCCTTATCGCGAGATTTTGCTGCTGTGCGAAGTTGAGGAGATGTCTTACGACGAGATCGCGCAAACTTTGACAATTCCAGCGGGCACAGTCATGTCTCGTCTGCATCGGGCACGAAAGGCGCTTCGCGCAAGTTTGGCCGCGCGATTGAAAGGAGGCTCCAATGCCGTGTGATCAGTGGCGCGCACAAATTGATGCTTACCTGGATCGTGAATTGTCGGCCTCTGACTCGCGCGCGATGGCAGATCACCTCCAACAATGCCCTAACTGTACCGCAGAAGTTCTGGAGCATCTCCAACTGAAGCGCGCGATAGCGACGGTCGGACCTTCCGATACTCCGAGCGCCCAATTTCGAGCGCGGATCATGCAGAGCGTCACCACGAAGCCACGTCCGGCCAAACGATGGCTTTGGAGGCTTGTGCTCGCCCCAGCGGTCCTGGTGCTGCTGTTGTCGCTCGCCGTCAACCTGTACGTCGATCACGAAAAAGCGGAGCGATCGCGAGTGTACAGCGAACTAGCGGACCTCCATGTGGCGACACTGGCGAGCGCGACGCCCGTCGACGTGGTTTCGACGGATCGTCACACTGTGAAGCCCTGGTTTGAGGGCAAACTCCCCTTCACGTTCAACCTTCCAGAACTCCAGGGGACGGACTTCACACTCGTCGGCGGCAGGGTTACGTACCTCGCACAGACGCCGGGAGCACATCTCATCTACCGAATCCGCAAACACGAACTCTCGGTCTTTATCTTTCAAGACCGAGGGGGCGACACTGCGGGTTTGTCTTCAGGCCCGATTCCAGAATTCTCATTTAACGCCGAGGGTTGGAGAAAGAACGGATTGCGTTACTTCGTTGTCGGTGATGTAAGCGCGGCCGATATTGAGAGCTTGAGCAAACTTCTACGCGATGCTGCGTAGAAATGATCGGCCGACAAAGAAATACGCTACGACTTCCTGCCGCGATAGAGGCCTGCGATCCCGAACGTGTACGGCGTCCACCTGGCTTCCGCGAAACCTGCCTTCTTCATTCTCGCTAGCATTTCTTCTGGAGCCGGGAAGCGCTCCACTGAGGCGGGGAGATACGCATACGGGCCGCGAACCCCTGAGATCACTGTACCGACTCGCGGCAGGACCTGCTTGAAGTAGATCCGATAGAGCGAGCCTAAAGCTCCCTTGGGCTCACCGAAGTCGAGAATGCCGCATTCGCCACCCGGCCGGAGCACGCGAAAGATCTCGCGCAATCCGGCATCGTAATCGGCGAGATTTCGAAACCCGAACGCGGACGTGACGAGATCGAAATGCCCGCTCGGGAACGGAAGGCTGAGTGCGTCAGCTTCGATCCATCCCGGAGCTCGCCCGTTTTGACCAGTCGCAACCGATTTGGCCGTCGCGCGCTGCAGCATGGCATGAGAAAAATCTGCGCCTACGATTCGAGCAGAACTTTTCCCTGCCTGGCGCCGGAGCGCGAAGGTCATGTCACCCGTACCGCAGCAAAGATCGAGAACGTGCGCATCCGGCTGCGTCAATACATCGCGGAACGTGTGCGCAGTTCGACGCCACCACATGCGGTCAATGTTGAACGACAAAACATGATTTAGCAGGTCGTAGCGTGGCGCAATCGCGGTAAACATCTCGCGAACTGCGCGCGCTGCCGACTGCGTATCACTTGTACCCTCCGGCGCAGCTCCGGCCACAGTCGATTTTGCAATTTCAGGCACGAGGATTTGCTACCGGCGCTTCTTGTTCTTCTGTTTCTTTGTCTTTTTCGATGCTTTGAGCTGCTCCGCAATTCGCTCGACTTGCAGAATATGGTTCGTATCGTGGCCAGCAAACATGCGCGCCAGGTGCGCAATGGACTCTTTGCCGCGTTCGAGGTGCATGCCGTAGTTTTCCCAAGTCTCGCGCGGAATCTCCTTCAGCATGGCGAGATTGTTTTCGCGCAACACGCGGAAAGTTTCGAGTGAACGCTTGGCGTCGCGGTCCTGATAAACAAAGACCGATGCCCATGCATCCTGATCAAAGGGCTGAATCGTAATCCCGTTTTCTCCGACGATCGATCGCATCCGCCAACTGGCAACGATCTCCGCGTCGGCCAAGTGCGCGATGATTTCACCGATCGACCACTTTCCTGGCTCCGACCGCCATTTCAGATCCTTGGGCGTCATGCCTTGAATCGACTTCTTCAGTTTGGCTGCCGTCGCCCGTTGCACTTTAATCGCGTCCTGACCCTCGACATAGCCAAGGATTCGCTGAATGTATTGCTGCGCTGATTCCTGCATGGTAGACCTCTCTATTTTCCCCAAACCCAGCCGCCGCGTGACAAACGGCGCAACTCTTCGACGGAGGCCAGAACTGCAGTCTCGGGGACATCACTGGCGATTTCAACCTTCCCGATCTCGCGCGGCAGAACGAAATGGACGACGCCATTCTGCGTTTTCTTATCTGACTTCAGCCGGGCCAGAATTTTTCGCGGGTTGACATTCACTTCCGGCAGCCGCCCCAGGCTTAGCACCGCGTCGGCAATGCGTCCCGCCGTCACGCTATCCGTGCGTCCCACGCTTAGCGCTATGTTCGTAGCAGCGATCATGCCCCACGCAACGGCTTCTCCGTGCAGCAGGCGGCGATACCCGGTTTCCGCTTCAAGCGCGTGGCCGATGGTGTGACCCAAATTGAGTACGCGGCGCAGGCCACCTTCGCGCTCGTCCGCTGAAACAACTTCGGCTTTCAATTTCACTGACTGCGCGATGATCCACTCGAGCTCTGCTGGATCGCGTTTGAGGATGCCGGCGCGGCTTTGTTCAAAACGCAAGAAGAGCTCAACGCTCCCGATGATCCCGCACTTCAGGGCTTCATACAGTCCCGAACGAAATTCACGATCGGGCAACGTCTTGAGCACCGTCGGATCAATCAACACCACGCGCGGGTGACAAAATGTTCCGATCATATTCTTGCCGGCAACAAGATTCACTCCTGTTTTGCCGCCGATCGAGGCATCGACCTGCGCGAGCACAGTCGTCGGAATCTGCACGAACTCAATTCCGCGCATATACAGCGAGGCGAGCAATCCGCTGACGTCGCCAATAACACCCCCACCCAGAGCGATGATCACAGATTTGCGATCCGCTCCGAACCTCGCCAGCTTATCCGCGAGAGATTCTATGGTTGACAAGCGCTTCGAGGGTTCGCCGTCCGGCATTACCAGTACCTGCGGCGTAAATCCGGCAGCCTTGAGCGAGGTCAGAAGTTTTGCCCCCCAGCGCTTTCGCACCGGAGGAACGGTCACCACGAAAACCCGGCTGGATTTCGGCAGAAGGTCGCCAAGAACGGATCCCGCGCGTGTGAGCAGACCGTTCTCGATCCATGCCTGATAGGGCTGTGGTGGTACGTGTATGGTCGCTTGCGGCATTGCGTTTCCATCATAGCGTAACCCCACTCCCGCACAGGGTGGTGCCTCTGGACAGCGGTGGTACTATTCCCGTCTATGAAGGGTCTCCCAGCCGAAACCGACTTCATCGTCATCGGCGCTGGAGTTGCGGGCCTAAGAGCCGCAATCGAATTAGCGAGCGCCGGTAGTGTGCTCGTCCTTTCAAAGAATCAAATTCCTGACTTCAAGACGGCGGACGCCAAGAGCGAAGCAACGTGGCTCAGCGACGAGGACGAGATCAGCCTGCACCTGCAGGACACCCTTGCCGCCGGCGATGGCTTGTGCAATCTACCCGCGGTGAAAACTCTGCTGGAGGAAGGCCCGGAACGTATTGAAGAAGTGATCGCATGGAGTAAGACCCACGGTGCCAAACTCGTTTTCGGCCAGGAGATCACGAGCAGCCGAAGCCGCTCGCTGCATGCAGAAGGTGATGCGACGGGTCGGGCAATCTTTCGTGCCTTATGGGAAAAGGCACAGACTCTGAAACACATCTCGATCGCTCCATTTACGTGCGCGACCGAGTTGCTCTGCGATGGCGGACACGTCACCGGCGTTGTTCTCATCGACGACAAAGGAATGCCGCAGGAAGTGTCCTGTTCGGCTGCGCTGCTGGCGACAGGCGGAGCAGGACAGATCTATCGCAACACCACCAATCCCGATTCCGCGACCGCCGATGGTGTGGCTATGGCGTTCCGCGCCGGCGCCGAAGTCGCCGACATGGAATTCGTTCAGTTTCATCCGACAGCGCTTCACATGAAGAAAGTGCCTCGATTTTTCCTGCCGGAAACGTTGCGGGCGGAAGGGGCGTATCTGCGCAACGTCGAACTGAACCGTTTTATGATGAAATACCACCCCGAGGCTGAGCGCGCCCCGCGGGAACTGGTTCTCCGAGCCATTGCTCATGAAATGGACGTTAGCCGCTCCAAAGACCCATTCGTCTATCTCGATCTCACTCATTTGAACGCGACGAAGGTGGAAAAGCGCTTTCCCAGAATCTATGCGGCGTTCATGGCGCACAACATCGACATCACAGAAGATGTCATTCCGGTTCGTCCGGCAGCTCATTTCAGCATGGGAGGAGTTCGCACGGATCTGAACGGGCGCACCAATGTTCCCGGCCTGTTCGCGGCTGGCGAAGTTGCGACGAACGGTCTGCACGGGGCAAATCGCCTGCCCAGCAATGCCCTGCTCGAATCTCTCGTCTACGGATCTCGTGCAGGCAAGGCAATGCGAGACTGCGCGAAACCAACTTCGAGGCGTGAGAAACAGCCCCGGGCGGCATATTCGAACGGCCCCGTCGACGCAGGCGTGGAGGAACTAGTACTGCAGATTCAGGATCTGATGTGGAGCGAAGTCGGAATTGTACGCACGCGCATGGGCATGCAGAAAGCCGTGAAAGCTCTCGAAGAGATGGCGCCGAGACTGGCGCATCCAAAAACGCGTCGCGGATATGAAGCATCCAACCTGCATCTGGCAGCGCTCTTAGTCGCCCGATCGGCGCTAGCGCGGGAAGAAAGCCGCGGATCGCACTATCGCATGGAATACCCGGACCACGACGACAAGAAGTTTCTGAAGCACTCCGTGAACCGAGCCGACAAGGTCGTGTTTGTTCCCTAAAGCGATCGCAGCGCGATCAACTTTTTTTCGGCGTGGGGAAGGCCAGAGACAGCGCAACCGATACCAGCAATACTCCAGCGACCGATCCCAAGGTCGCACTAATCGGGATATTGAAATGATCCGAAGCCAGCATCTTGAGCCCGACCAGCATCAGTACAACCGCAAGCCCATAGTGTAAGAAACGAAAAACCTTCATCAGTCCGGACACCGCGAAATACATCGAGCGGAGTCCAAGAATCGCGAACACATTCGACGTGTAGACGATGAATGCATTGAGGGTGATGGCGAGAATGGCCGGAATGGAATCGACCGCAAACAAAATGTCGGTAGTTTCGATCACCAGCAGGACGATCAGCAGCGGCGTGGCATAGAAGCGCGCGTCCTGCGCGCTGCGAACGAAGAATCGCGCGCCCTGGTAATCCGACGTCACGGGAATCAAGCGCCGTAGCGCTTTGACCACGGGATTCGACGCAGGGTTAATTTGGTGATTTCCCATCACGCAAAAACGAATGCCGCTGTAAATCAGCAGCGCGCCGAAGATGTAAAGGAGCCAGTGAAAGCGGTGAATCAGTCCGACCCCGGCGCCGATGAAGATTCCGCGAAAGATAAGCGCGCCGATCACTCCCCAAAACAGCACGCGATGTTGCTGTTCGGCGGGAACCGCGAAGAAATTGAAAATCACGAGAAAAACAAAGAGGTTGTCGACGCTCAGGGAGAGTTCGAGGACATACCCGGTCACGAACTCCAGCGCGCTCTGATGTCCCTGCCAGAAAAGCAGAACCGCGGCGAAGAGCGCCGCCAACCCGACGTACATGGCGCTCCAGCCAAGCGCCTCACCGAAACGCACCACATGCCCGGGCCGGTGAAAAACGCGCAAGTCCAGCAACAGCATGCCCAACGCGAAAATGTTGAAGAGAATCCAGAAATAGAGCAAGCGGAATCCCCGGCCTAATCGCAAACTATTGATGTCTGATGGCGGAAGTCAGGCCGTTGCGGCTATTTTTGTCTTCCTCGTTTGCCGCTGACCCAATCGTCCCAAATCCCGTCGGCCTTGAGCATGTCCACGCTATTGCTTTCGCGCATCGTCTGCTCGATCTGATCGTGAGTCAGGCGCGGCCCGATTTTCTCCGACAGACTTGCCAACTCGAGGCCTAACACCGCAGCTTCGGCCACGTGCTTCTTCAACTGCGGGAAGTCCACTTTGTCGTACGTGTCCGAGACCGCATGATAATTCTCGAGGTAGTTCGCCTCTTCCTGATCGGCAACAAACGTGGGAACGCCTTCCAACATGAAATCGAAGTGATCAGTGCCCCACTCCATATCTGTTGTCAGCGTTTTGACGTCGAATTGCGCCAAGGGAGTGATTAGTAATTTGGCGGTGAGCAGCACATCCTTGCGGCCACCAAGAGAAAAGCCCGTTGTCTTGCCCGTGCCCGAATCGTAGATGATGACTCCCGCCGCTTTATCGAGCTCGGCGCGATGACTCACAGCATACGCACGGGACCCGAGCAGCCCTTGCTCTTCTCCCGAGAACAAAATGAACCGAATCGTGCGTCTAGGAGCGATTCCGGACGCTTTGATGGCCCTAAGAGCATCGACCACCAATGCAGCGTTGCAGCCGTTGTCGAGGGCGCCCGTCCCGAGTTCCCAAGAATCCAAATGCGCCCCAACGATCACGAACTCGTCGGGCTTCTCGATCCCGCGAATTTCGCCGATCACATTAGCTGTCTTAATGGGCCCGCCGATCTGGTTCGGAATGGAAAGGTCCGCCCACACCAGATTTCCCGCCGCCAGCAATCGGGCAATCCGCTCGCCGTCTTCTCGTGCAACGATCACCATCGGGAGCCGATCGATTTCTCCGCCGCCCGAATTGGTATGGCGGTAAAGAATGTCATGCTCCCGCGTCGCGATGAATGCGATGGCCTTTACCTTGGCTTTCACCGCAAGATCGATCGCCGGAGGAGCGTTTGCATATTCGGCGAACAGGTCCGCCCATGTCTTCAGAACAACGGTGTGAACCAGCACAATCTTGCCGGCGACATCTCCTGCTTTCTTGAAATCGGCTTCAGTACCCGCTCCGACGTCGACAACCGGCACGTGCTTTACCGGAGCCAACGCTGGAGCCCACGCCACCGAAACGGCGCGCACGTGGAATGAAGAGAGGACCGTGGCCCCGCCGACACTCGTTGGACTGACCTGATATGAAGTGGCCGCCGTCATTTCGGTCGGCCCCTCCGCCCACGAGTACGGAATCTCAAAGCCCTCGGTGTGGACGCTGTTGGCTCCTGCGGCAGACAAGGCTTGCATGCCCCACTGAACCGCGTGCTGCATTGCGGGAGTTCCGGGCACGCGACCCCCAATCTCATCCGTCAGACGGCGGAGGTTATCTTGAATGGGCGACGGCTGCAGCGCAGCCTGGATCACAGGATTGAGGTCGTTGTTGTCAGCGGGAACAGCGGCGAGAAAGAAAAAAGTGAGAATGCAAACAAGAAACAGGGTCTTCACAGTTCGCATATAGGAAGTGAATTAGAAATGAAAACGTTCAAAAGCGCAAAAGCGGCAACCAGGAAGGACACGAAGTTGCACAAAAGAATTGCTGCGTTTCTCCTTCGTGTAACTTCGTGCCCTTGTGGTGAAACGGTTTTGGTCCGAAACTCGCGCGTCACTTCGGAGGCAGCGGTTCCATCTTGTCGACGATGCGCATAGTCTCCAGCATGACGCCGCCCACGATCTCGAGGCTCTTAGGGCTCAACTTGTCGACGGTATCCTCGGGCGTGTGCCAGAAGACGTTGTTGTAGCCGTAGTCGAAGTCGATGAGGTCGGCGCACGGCACGCCGCGATTCATGAATGGAATGTGATCGTCGGACACCTTGTTATCGCGCCCAAAGAAGTGCGACTGATATCCCAGTCGCTTCGCCGCCTCGCCTACCGCGTCTTCGAGCCACGGAGTTGAATTCTGATCGCGATCGATGTTGAGATCGGCGTCTCCTATCATATCCGCCAGAAGAAATGCTTTGACTTTTTTCAACGTTCCATCGGCTTGCCACTTTTCGGCCAGGTGTGTAATCCCGTACAAGCTGTCCTTCATGAAATCCATCTGCGTATCTGGGACCATCGCTTCTTCCGCATCGTCCCAAATCAGCCACACGCTGTAGCCGTCACGAGTCTTTCCGTGCAATTGATTAGCGAATTCGAGTAGTAAGGCGCTGGAGGAAGCGCCATCGTTGGCTCCGATATATGAAGTATCGCGCAAGGGATAGTTCGTATCGTAATGACTGGCAATCAGGATAATGCCGTCTTTGGTCCCCGGATATTTGGCCACGATATTGTGTACCGGAAACTTTCCCACCGGCGTATCGGCGGTAAAAACGTCGTTTTCGACCTGATCGCCTTTCAACTGCGAGTCAATGTAGTCCTCGACCTTTTTGTGGTTCGCGCTGCCAAGCGGGCGTGGTCCCAGCTTCACAATCTCTTTCGTGTACTGCATGGCGCGGTTCGCATCGATGGTAGGCAGCGGTCCGCTATCGGGAGGAAAAGTCGGCGTTTGATGAGCGGGATCAAGCGCTGCCGGCGGCTGAACCTCGATGGTCTGCTTGTCCCGGTCGCATGCCAGCGCAGCCAAAGCCGCGGCGAATAGCACGCAACTTAGGACTCGTGCTGCGCTCATGACGCCTGCTTGGTTTTCCGCGCCGCGCGCTGCTTGGGATGCACCAGCCATGCCACCCCGATGCTGACTGCATAAAGCGCGATCATCGGCGCGGCAAAAATGCACATGTTTAGGATGTCGGTCGTCGGGGTCACGATCGCCGCGATAATGAAAATCACCAGAATCGAATAGCGGAAATTCTTCCACATGAACCCGGCACTGATGATTCCCATCAGCGAAAGAAAGAAAACGAGGATGGGCATCTCGAAGATGAGTCCCATGCCGAGGATGATGCTGAGAAACAGCGATGTGTACTCGCCGATGGTGATCATCGGCTGGAACTGCTTGCCGAAATTGATTAAGAAGCTGAGTGCCGCGGGATAGACGATCTTGTAGCCGAAGTATCCCCCAGACGCGAACAGCGTAATGGTCGACACCATGAAGGGCACAACATAACGCTTCTCGTTGCGATAGAGTCCTGGAGAAATAAACATCCAAACTTGATACAGAACAAAGGGCGAAGTCAGGAAGAGCCCCGCCAATGCCGCAATCTTCAAGTAAAGATTGAAGGGCTCCGTCGGGTTCAGATAAACCAATTTCTCCGACATGCCGTTGGCTTTGAGCGCGTCCATGATCGGACGCTGCATGACGTCGTAGATGCGCTCCACCTTCCACCAGCACACACCGAATCCCACCGCAACTGAAATGATGCTGTAAACGATCCTTTTGCGGAGCTCTTCCAGGTGATCAAGAAAGCCCATTGTGGGCATGGATTCCTTTTCGTCTTCGCCGCTGGGAGGCGCGGCCGCGAGCTCAGGCATGCGATTCCTGCGTGCTCGAGGATGTTACGGCGTCGGCCGGGTGAACGGCTTCAGTGGCACCAGCAGGCGCCGCAGAAGCTCCGTTCGCGGAGTCGGGAGTTGGGGTGTCTACGGGAGCAGTCAAAGTGGCGGGAGGATTCGTCGGGGCCGCTTCGGCCTCGACGGTGTTCCATGTTCGACTCGTAGTGCCCTCGACCGGGTTGGGGGGCAGGATTGTCTGCTTGTTTTCCACGTCCAGATGGGCAATCTCTTGTTCGATCTGAGCCTTGAATTCGTTTGAGGCCCGCTTGAACTCGTTCAGATACTTTCCGACTGTGCGGGCAATCTCCGGCAGCTTCTTCGGCCCAAAGATGACGAGGGCCAGAAAGAACAGGAAGATGGTCTCGGAGAAACTCATGCGCTTCATCATACTGCCCAAGCCGAAAGGCGGCAATGATTGCGAGACATAGTCTTGACAAGGGACTCATCCTGATGGGACTCATGGCCAGATCATAATTTGCCCAGGTGGGCTCGGATCCAACCAGGAACAGGCAGACCTTGCCGACCCCGCCGGCGGCAAGACTTTCCCACTACGCCGTCGCAACCTATGGAAACGCCTTATTCTCTGATGGTTTGAAAGAAACATTCGGACAACATACATGGCCCTCAACCTGCACTATTTTTGGTGTCGACGGTGTTCCGAATTCGCGCGCACATCAGTAAGGTTTTGGCCGAGTTCGGCCGATAGAGTTAGCGGTGATGCGTTCGTTTGAAGGGAGATGCGATGTCTGTTTCCGGAATACTCAGCAGCAATCTTTTCAATTATCAAAATCAGAGCGTCAACAACAATCAGCAGTTCAAGCAGGATTTTGCTCAACTCGGACAGGATCTGCAGTCGGGCAATCTAACCGCCGCGCAGTCCGATATGTCAACGTTGGAACAGCTCAAACCTCAAGCCACAACTTCCACTCAAAACAATCCTGTCGCGCAAGCATTCAACCAATTGTCGCAGGACCTGCAGTCGGGGAATGTCTCTGCCGCGCAGCAGGACTACACCACCATCCAGCAGGATATCCAGAAGCACGTCTCGCAGACGCACCATCACCATCATGGTAGTGGGGGTGGCGAGTCGAGCCAGATCAGCCAACTTTTTCAACAGCTCGGCCAGGACCTGCAGTCTGGCAACCTCAGCTCGGCACAAAATGCCTACGCGACTCTTCAGCAGGACTTGCAGCAGCTCGGGCAGCAAGAAGTGCAAGCCCAGTCCTCACAGTCGAGTTCCGGTATCTCGGTGAGCGCGTAGAGCGTAGAGCGAAGAGCGAAGAGTGACTGGCGGCTATGGGCGCCCTTTGGCCTGCTTAAACGAACTTCCTTCGTGACTCGAGGAACCTCAATCGAGGGCTGGCGCATCTGATTAGGAGACATGAATTTGGAGGGTTACCATGGTGACCCTCTGGGTTCGGGGCAGTCTAAGATGGTGATATACTGCCTGTATTCAGCGCGGTAGCTGGGGTGGAAGTAAGCCCTCAACGAAGGAAACTTTCAAGATGGCACGTAGTTCTCGCCGATCACTCTTCCTTGTAGTCCTGTTTCTCCTTGCCTGCGGATTCCTGGGAATCATGTTCGCCCAGCACTCCGGCCAGCAGTCGTCGTTAACTGGCGACTCGGACGTCAAGGATAGCTTGAAGCAATTCACCGACGTGTACGCACTCGTGGAGGACAACTACGCGGAACCGGTGAATCCGGATAAGGCCATCTACAACGGCGCCATTCCGGGCATGCTGCATGCGCTCGATCCGCACTCCAATTTCTTCGATCCAAAGTCGTACGCGCTGATGCGCGAAGATCAGCGGGGCAAGTACTACGGCGTGGGTATGACCGTCGGTCCTCGCAATAACAAAGTGATTGTGATTTATCCCTTCACTGGGACGCCCGCATATAAAGCAGGCATTCATCCCGGCGACGTGATCATTGCCGTCGATGGCAAGTCCACCGAGAACATGAGCACGGGCGATGTCGCCGACTTACTGAAGGGGCCTAAAGGCACAACGGTTCATATCAGCATCGCGCGCGAAGCCGTCGAAAAACCGATGGAATTTACGCTGGTCCGCGATGAGATTCCTCGCTACAGCGTCGACGTCCATTTCCTGATCAAGCCCGGTGTCGGCTACATGCACGTCAACGGTTTCAACGAAACCACCGAGCATGAAGTTGCCGACGCGCTCGATTCGTTTGGTGATCTTAAAGGTCTGATTCTCGACTTGCGCGGCAATCCGGGTGGCCTGCTCAGCGAGGGCGTCGGCGTCGCCGACAAGTTCCTGAAAAAGGGACAGCTCATCGTTTCTCACCACGGCCGTGCGTCAGCCGAGAAGCGCTACGTGGCGCAACATGGCAACGGCGGCAAAGATTATCCGATCGTAGTTCTGGTGAACCGGCTGACGGCATCCGCCGCAGAGATTGTTTCCGGAGCCATTCAGGATCACGATCGCGGGCTGATCGCCGGCGAAGTCACGTTCGGCAAAGGCCTGGTGCAGACGGTGTATCCACTCTCGGAAAACACCGGCCTGGCGCTGACCACCGCTCACTACTACACACCGAGCGGACGTCTCATTCAACGCGACTATAGCAATATCTCGCTCTACGATTACTACTACAGCCGCGAAGGCGCTGAGAACAGCAGTACAGCGAATCGGGAAGTAAAACTCACCGACAGCGGACGCACAGTCTATGGCGGAGGCGGAATCACTCCCGACGTCAACATCCCTCCGGTGAAGACCAATCATTTCCAAGACACACTCCTGCAGCACTACGCGTTCTTTAACTACGCCAAGAAGTACGTGGTCACACACCATCCCACAAAGAGCTTCGAAGTGGACGATGCCACGATGACAGATTTCCGCAAATCTCTCGACGAGGGGAGCATTCCGTATACTCAAGCCGAGTTGATGGACAATGCCGACTGGATCAAGTCGAACATCAAGTCCGAAATCTTCGTCGACGCTTTTGGGCAGGATGAAGGCATGAAGGTTCGCGCCGAGTCCGATCCGGAAGTCGTCAAAGGCCTTGAACTGCTGCCGCAGGCGAAAGCTCTGGCCGACAACGCGAAGAAGATCGTGGCCGAGCATAATGCGGCCCCGGCATTCAACCGGTAAGGTTTGAGAAACTCATTCCGAAAGGCCCGGATTTCTTCGGGCCTTTTGTATTTTCTTCGTTTCGTCACGTTTTCTTACGCCTCAGGAACCATAGTTTTGGCGCGGGAGGGCCTGAGCCTACGGACTCATTGACTTGCCCCTTCTGGTGTGTGAGAATCCGCGCAAGAGGCGGTCTTTGCCGGGGCAAAGACAAATTCCTCGGGAGCGATCGGCTCCTTTCGAAGGCTCGTTCTAACCGTCGACAAATGGATCTTTCATATCAGGGCGAAGCGAGTTGTATCCACCGGTGCGGATTGAGGCAGGCTTGAAGCCGGCAATTCTTGCCGGAGCCGTGCTTCTGGCGATTCTTGCAGGCTGGACAGATCTTCGGAGCCGCCGCATTCCGAATTGGCTAACGGTTTCCGGGGCGGCGGTGGGCGTCGTAGCGAATACAGTCCTCGGCGGCTGGGCCGGACTGAAGACTTCCCTGCTCGGCTTGGTGCTTGGATTGGGCTTGCTTTTGCCCTTGGTTCTGCTGCGTAGTCTGGGTGCAGGTGATTGGAAGCTAGCCGGAGCATTGGGAGCATTCACCGGCCCAACGGTTTTGATCGATCTATTGATCGGCTCTGTATTTGTCGCCGGCCTGATGGCGTTAGCGTTAGTGATTTATAAGGGGCGCATGCGTCAGACGTTGCGCAATATCGGTCACATTCTCGTGTCGCTGGTGACGTTCCAGTTGCCGGGGACCAGAGTGTCGCTCGATAATCCCGATTCCCTGAAAGTGCCCTACGGCGTTGCATTGGCCCTGACCTTCGTGCTGTACAGCGTGGCTCATCTCCGAGGGGTGGTCTAAATGAAACCGCTCGCGCGCTTCGCTCTTCGAGAACTTGCCATTGAGACTCGCGGCTCCGAGATCGCGGAAGCTGCGGCCGTCCTTCCTTTGATGTTCATGGTGCTTCTCGGGATCTTCTGGTTCGGACAGGCCTTCTCCATCTATGGAGCCATCACGCGCGCCGCGCAGGAGGGAGCACGTGCAGGATCGATTCCCTACTGCATCACCTGCAACTCTCCGAATACGCCTGGGCAGAACGCAGTGACCGCCGTACAAACTGCCCTGGTAGGTTCCAAGTTGGACCCAACGAAGGCACGGCAGCCGTCGCCGGCGCCCAGTTTGCTTGCCTGCAGCAGTCCCATTCCACCGCCGCCAAGTGTGGGCTGCGGATCGGAAAGCACAAATTTTTGCATTCAGACTTCGATTCAGCTGACCAGCACCGGACTTGGTGCAACCGGCCTTTGCGGTATTTCCGTGTCTCTCCAGTATCCGTACAATTTCTGGCTGCCCTTCACTTCGATCAACAAGCAGACGATCTGGATTAACGCCTCGGCAAGGGCGCGAATGGAGAACCACTAATGCGCTGGTTTCATTTCGCCGAATGGATCGGTCCTCGCGTTTCGTCCCTGCGTGCCGACGCTGGCGGTCAAATCGTGGAATTCGCGGTAGCGCTGCCGTTATTGATCTTGTTCGTTGTCGGCATCTTCGATTTCAGTAACGCATTCACGCTCAAGCAGAAACTGACAAACATCGCCCGCGATGCCGCACGCGCCGCCGCTGTCGATCCCACCAATGATCTGACAGAGCCGCAATCAACGCTGCCGGTATCGGTGAACGACGCTTTCGAGATTGTTGACAATTATCTTGTCGCGAACAATATCAACGACTGCAATATCACCTCAACCGCCTCGCCTACCGTTCTGACCTGGGTATTCACCGCGAGCGGCAACGGTTGTACGGCACCGGGACTCACGATCACGGTAAACCGCGGATATTACTTTCCATCCACGGGAGCAGCGCTTCCCAACGTGAATTGCACATCGCAAGCGCCCGGCGGGCAGACTGCCGTGATCGGCACTTGCGTCAGTATTCAGTACGCTTACGCATGGCGCTTTGGCCATGTGGCCAGCTTGCTGGGCGCGAATACGGCGTTGCCGACGCAGCTATATGGCGTAGCTGTAGCGCTGAACGAAAACTGACGGGGCCGTTATGAAGAAACCGCTCATTCGAAGATCGCCAGGCGCCACCCGAAAACGCGAACACGGCGTCACCATGGTTCTGGTCGCGATATCGATGGTCGCGATCATCTCCATCGCCGCACTGTCGATCGATGTCATCACCCTTTATCTAGCGCGCGAGGAAGCGCAGCGTTCGGCCGACGGCGCCGCCCTTGCTGCCGCCAAAATTATCTCCGTCTCCGGACTCACGGGAGATCCAACCAACTCAGCCGGAAATTGGCAGAAGATTTGCGGCCCCGACAACGGGGTCAATGGATTGGCCACGCGAGTAGCCAAGTCTGTGGCTGGACAGGACACGGTCGGCAGCCAGGTCGCAACGACCATCAATGTCGGCTACTCGGCCGGAAGCGGAGGCTCGATGGGGACTGGCACATCAGATTGCTCGACCCTTACGGGCACGGCATTTGGCGTCAACCCGATCGTGACCGTGCAATTGACGCGTGCCAGCTTGCCGACATTCTTTTCGCGGATCTGGGGAAATACTGGCGGACAAGTCAGCGCGACAGCCACCGCCGAGGCCTACAACCCGTCGAATTCGCCAAACAGTGGCAATCAGACGTCAGGCACAATGATCCCGGTTCAGCCCCGTTGCATAAAGCCCTGGGCGGTTCCTAACCAAGATCCCCAGAATTCCGCTGGCTGCGTAGGTACTGGTTGTCAGCATTTCGTCAGTTACGCAGACGGTTCGATCGTGTATCCGGGTATGACTCTCAACGGCTCAACCGGCCCAGGTACGGTCGGTGAGACATTTTGGCTCGACCCTGATTGCAGAAATGGTTTCCGGGGTAACTGTCAGCTGCACGGAGGAGCCACTCCAGTTCAACCGGAAGCGAACTACCCGACAGGCACACACGGTACCCCTAACTTGCTTTACGTCCCGGCTCAAGTCGGGACTCCTGTTCTTGCCGTCCCCTCGTGTACCTCGGGAGAACAATACGAAGAAGCCATCGAGGGCTGCGATCAGCCCACAAACTATGCTTGTGGTTCGCAGGGAAATGTAAATGTGGTCGACCTCACAATCAATCCGGTCGCCGGCACCGAGGCGGGGGTCTCGTGCCTCATTCATCAAGCGGACACGGCCGATTTTAGCAACGCCAGCGGGCAAGATTATCTGACGACATCCGGCGTATTCGGAGCTCCGAACGCTTACCCGTACCAGATGATGGCCGGGAGCGCCAATCCTACGGGGCTGAAGGATGTTCCCGTAAGCATGAGCTCATCCATCGTCTCGCTGCCAATCTATGACAGCGACAACGGGCCAGGAAAAAACATTACCTCGAACGCGCAGACTCCAGTGACATTCGTCGGGTTCCTTCAGGTCTTCATCAATGCAGTCGATCAGAACGGAAATATGAAGGTGACGGTCCTGAATGTTGCCGGATGCGGCAATGGCAGCGCCGGCGCTCCTGCCACCTCAGAGATTGGCAATTCTCCCGTTCCGGTTCGCCTGATCACGCCTCCGTAGGAAACGGCGAAGCGCCCTCAACTAACTCTTAGCTTTGATTTCCAGTGAAGCGCCTACTGATTCGGCGGAGTCGGATCTTCAGGCGCCCTTGTTTGTTGGGGCTGATCCGTTGGAGGCGCGGGATTGTCGGGCTGGGTGTTGTGAACCACAGCTGGCTCGTCGTCTTCGGTGTCAGCGTTGTTCTGCACCTGCTGCAGCGGTGCTACGAAATTCCCTTCAGTTCGTGTGCTCAGAATCACCCGCTCCAGCTTGGTGGAATCTGTGGGTGAACTCACAATCAGGAAATTGAATTTGGATCCATTTAGCAGTCGCGCCAGCACTTCCGGCGCAGGCGCAGGCTCAATGTCAGCGGCCACTCGTTCCTGCTCGGCTCCCGCCGGGATACCGATGTCAGCGCCCGTCTTCTTTTGCACGGCATACAACACTTCCGAAAGCGTCGCCCGGTCGGAGTGAATCGATAGCATCCCGTGCTCGTACGAAACTTGTAACGGTGGCTGAGGAGCCGCTTCGATGCTCACAGGTTCCTGCTGTGGCGTAAAGTTCGCCGCCACGAGTCCGGGACGCGTCGCCGTAGGTTGCGCCCCGCCATTCACCGGAGCTGGCGCGTTCGACGCCACCACACTACCGCCCATCACCTTGATCATCACCGTGCGCCCGGTCGGGAAAATCTGATACGACCGCGCACTTTTTAAGTCGATAACGATGCGAGTAACCGGAGGTTTCGACTGGAACAGTCCCACCCGGACATCTTTCACATCCCCGCGGTCCACGGACTGATTCCGAAGCTGATCGCTTGGACGGGAGTTCGGAAAGTCGACTACGAGGCGGTCGGGCCCGGCCAGTACCTGCGTTTGCGGAGTAATTTTATCCGTCGCTTCAACTTCAATCTCGACCACATCTTTGCCGCCGAGAACCTTGACCGAGCGAACCGAGCTCTGGGCAAGAGACGTGCCCGCGAACAGACACGCGATCACACGCCAGCCTCTAGCAGCCGGCTCGTGAGAATTCGCGGAAAACTATGCATGGAAAACACGCTGGACACTACTTTATTGGCTCTAGAGCGATTGTAGCAGCGATAGCTGCCCCTTGGCCTTACTTTGGTACTAAAACCGGACCCGGGCTTAGTGAGTCAGCGGCTTGAGAATATCTCCCAAAATATCGGGCTGATCCGCAACGCGTTCCAGATGAGGATTCTTCTCGCCGTCGTGATAGGAAACAGAATACGTCTTAAAGTACTGCGCATCTTCAACCAGAAGATCAATTGGCTGATCGGTTCCCTTTGCCGCCTTCACCGCCGCGTGCAGAACCGCCGGTGACCACTTGTGCCCGTTCACCGCAACCAGTTTCATGCTTGGCCCGACACCCGCCTGGTAGGCCGGCGACCCGACCGTCACGTCTTGGAACTTGCCATCTGATCCCACTCGAAATCCCAAAGAGTACGTAAAATCAGCAGACTTCGACAATTTTTCGGACGCCTGTGTGAAAAGATTCGGTTTGTCGTTGTAAACCAGCTTCCAGCCGCCGCGTTCAATCCCTCCCAGTGGCGCATGCGTGCTGGTCTGGTTGACCCGCTGATGCAGAAGGGTCGCCCAGTCATACGGCGCAACTTCGTTGAGTGCGCGGACGACGTCGTCAAACGTGTAAGGCACCACCTTGGGCGGCCCACTCTCTCCACCATAGAAGCGGCGGCAGAAATCATTGATCGAGCGCTGCCCGTGGGTCTGCTGACGGATGATCGAATCGACCTCGAGCCAGATCAATTCGCCCTCGGGATAGTAATCGAGACCGCGGCGCCAGTTCATCCACTCGGGGGCCATCAGCATGCGCAGGCTCTGAACAGATCGTGCCGTGTCTTCGATCGAACGCCATTCGCGCCCCGTGCGATGGTCGAGCATGGCCGCCGTGCCCGCGAGAGCCTCGCGATATTCCTCGTCGGTCCCCAGGCCGCTTCGCTCCGCCAGCACATTGCCCAGATACTCGGTCAATCCTTCATAGACCCAGAGAAGATCGCCGATCATCGGCTCTTGATAATTTGGCGTTGCCAAGCCCGCTGGACGGCGATACTTCCCATTCCATGAGTGCGTGAACTCGTGCGGCACGAGTCCGGCGTACAGCATCCCGAGCTTTGGATCCAATAACATACGCTCTCCGCCGACGCTATCGTTGGACTCGTGGTGCTCCAGTCCGTGACCGCCGACTTGGCCGCTGAGCGTCAGCAGAAAGTGATACTCGCGATAATGGCGTGCTCCGAACAAGGCGCCGGTCTCTGCCACCAGCTTCTGATAGCCGGCGAGATCCTTCGAGGACATATCGAGATCGTTCTCAGCATCGGCAACTAAATCCATTTCGTGATGTGGCGTTTCACCTTCCTTCGTCAGATCGATCTTGCGGAAGTGCATGCCTGCGATCACAGGCGAATCAATGAGCGTCGTCAACGACACCGGGGCGAACACGACCTCATCGCCATTGACCCTCGGCCCCGGCAGCGCAGTGCCGAATTTCCATCCTGCGGGAAGCGTGATCGACGGCTCAAAGGTGACGTCATCAGAACGAGCTCCCTTCGGATACAGCAGAACTGCATTCCAGTTCAGATCCAGAATGTTCGACGAAGCCGCCGGCCCTCCCCCTCCGGCGCTGTCTTGCGAGGTGATTGCATCGAGAGACACATCCAGAATCTGAACTCCGGACGGCACAGTCACATGAAACTCATACATCTCAATCGGGTCTCGCTCCCAGGCGACAGGATGGCCACCGGCCTCCATGCGAATGCCGGTCAAACCCGCTAGCGGTCCGCTTGGCCTATGATTGCCAGGAATCCATTTTGGAAATACCAGCGATACCTGTCCGCCGCGAACGGGAATCTGAAGATGCGAGTGGTAAATATTGCGGGGAGCGTCCGTCAAATCGACGTGCAGGCGGATGGCTTGGCCGGTCAGGCCCGGAGAAATCCAAGAGCAAAGGAGAAGACCGCAGAACATCCAACGCGCACGCACCTTCACGAATATCCTCCTGCGAAAACAGAGCATGAAGGCTACCGAAATATTAAGCCGGAATGCAAGCAGGCGCTTACTCCGAAGGCAATAGGAGCTGTTGGCGAGGCCGTCATCAGTAAAATGAGTTTCCAACTTTTCAGCGAGAATGGCACTCCAAGCCTTATGTCCTCGATCACCAGCGCCGCCGTCGCGAAAGCACCTGCCGCTCCGGCACGGACCTCTCCTCCTCGATTCAACCACCGCGGGAAGGTCTTGGCTCTTGTGGTTCTGCTGATCGTGGTTTTTGTCGCCGTTCCCATCTATGTCCGCACTTCACCCTTTTCTGAAAAGTCCATCCTTCAGCAATTACAGGAGGCCAGCGACAGCCAGGTTACGATCCGCAGCTATCATCGAACTCACTTCCCGTCCCCAGGTGCCGTTGTCGAAGGCGTGGAATTTCATCACGGACCAAACGCCTTCACATTCCTTACGATCGGAAAGCTAGTCATCAAGGGAACCTACCTGGGCTTGCTCCGGGAGCACGTGTTGCACATTAAGGCCGAGGGCGCCCATGTATTCATTCCCCCTTTTGGCAGCAATTTCCGGTTCCAGACGCAACATTCGAACATCGTCGTGGATGAAGTCATCGCCAACGGAACGATGGTGGAATTCGAGTCCGACGATCCTCACGGCAAGCCATTCGTGTTCGACGTCCACAATGCTTTCTTTACTGACGTCCGATGGGGAAGCCCGATTCACTATCAGCTGAAATTCCGGAATCCAGAGCCACCAGGCGAAGTCTCCGTTCAGGGCAGCTTCGGGGCTTGGACGACCGGCCATCCCCAGGACACTCCCATCGCCGGTGAGTATTCCTTCGATCACGCAGATCTCGGCGTCTACGGCGGGATCGGCGGATTGTTGTCCTCCACGGGAAAATTCCAGGGACTACTCCAGCACATCGATGTCTCCGGGACGACCGACACGCCCGATTTCGAAGTCACATCCGGCGGTCACAAAGTCAAACTCGTGAGCCAATTCGATGCTTACGTCGATGCGATGCACGGCGATACTTTCCTGAAACGCGTCGAAGCGAAATTCGGCCGAACTACGATCATCGCCACCGGAAGCGTCGCGGGAACCAAGGGGCAAGAAGGAAAATTTGCTCGGCTGCAGTTGTCGGGGCGGCGGGCACGCATTGAAGACTTGTTGGGCCTGTTTGTAAGCCAGGGCCGCTCGCCGATATCCGGACAGGTATCCCTCAGCACACGAGCGCAGATTTCGCCAGGCGATGATCCATTCCTCAAGAAGACCAGGCTCGATGGCGGTTTCGGAATCGCCAATGGCACGTTCGAGAATCGCGAGACTCAGCAAAACGTCGATGAACTGAGTGCCGGCGCCCGCGGGGAAAACAAAGAAGACCCCGAAACCGTGGTTTCCGATTTAACTGGAAGCGTCGCGCTTGTGGGCGGTGTCGCGCAGTTCTCCGACCTGTCGTTCGGCGTTCCCGGTGCTCATGCACGCATGCACGGAACCTATAACCTGATGAACGAGAAAATTGATCTTCACGGCCAAATGAGGGTGGACACGAAGATTTCGAATACGTCCACTGGTGTCAAATCCCTCCTTCTAAAAGTCATGGATCCGATTTTCAAGAAAAAGAAGAAGGGCGAGATCGTCCTCGTTCACATTCTGGGAACGTATGAGAAGCCGGAATTCGGCCTCGACCTGACGCAGGAGTCCGGCAAGAAAAAACCAGGGTATTAGGAGAAATGCACTCTAAGGATTAACTCCGGACGACTCGCGCCACGGCTAAGTCGCCCAGTAGTCGGACTACTTCCTTGGAGTCAGCGCGCTGATCAGGTTCGCGGCGTTCGGGCTTCCCCAACCGGTGACTAGATCAAACCCCGACACTGCCGAATACCTGCCGTTATTGCCGCTGGTAATGTCGTGGAAATCGCTACCGAAGCCGGATCCCGTGCCGATTCCATACAGCGTGGAATTGAAGAATCCCATCAGCGATCCACCGTTGTTGAGAGACTGCTCGTTCACCATCGCCATCAGGCTGGCCCAGAGCGGAGCCGCGTAGCTGGTGCCGCCGCCTTGCGTGCGGCAGCTTCCGTTGGCGCACACATACTGCGACGCATTCGACTCCGACGAAACATCAGGAATATTACGCAGGCTCGACGAAGCACCATTGGAGCCCGAGACAACACCAGCTAACTGCTGCCAGCTTGGGATCGAGATGTTGTTCTTTGAGGGCATGCCAGCGCTGTTTGCCCATCCTGTCTCTGATTGCCACGCTCCGCCGGCGCTCTTGGTCGTGAGAACGGTGCCGCCCACCGCGGTGACCCAGACATCGTCAGACGGCCAAATGACGTTTGCTGCGGTGCTGGCCCCCTGATCTCCGGTCGCCACGAATACGGTCTGTCCTTGCGCCGCCATCTCTTCCAGGATTGGATCCAAACTGCTCTGATCCTTGCCCCAACCCCACGAACAGCTGATCGTCTTTGCGACGTTGTCCGCAGCCATCTGGTTGAAGATTGAGATGTCGCTCTTGCCTACGTAAACGCGAAGTTGGCTCAATCCCGGAGCCATCGAAATCGCTTGTTCGATGTCCAGCGCCTGCTCGATGTCGGTGCACCCAGAACCACAAGTTGTCGAGGCGCCGTTTACCGAAATCACTTTGATCGGTACGTTCTCCGGCTCACCAGCATTGTTGAAATAAGCATTGATGTCGCTTTGGTTATATCCCTTGTACTCGTACAGAGCGACCGTCTGCCCCGCGCCGTTTAGCGATCCGGATCCGTAATAGGCCGTTCGCAGATCGCTGCCCAGGAACGATCCGCTGGGACCCGATCCCGTGGCTTTTGGAGTGACCGCAGCATCGGAAATCACATTCTTCTCTCGCGGCAGAGAGTAATTGTCCATGCCGGAGATGTGCAGCAACGGAACATCCAACTCGGCAACCGGCTCGCGCTCGGGGGCGTAGAAAGTCCGGGCCTCCGTCGGATGCTGGAATACTCCAAGCGTTGTATGGAAAGCGCTCTCAATATCTGCCGCTGCGCCTTCCACATCCACAACCATGCGGTTCCCGCCCCTCCCAACGACTTTCAACCCATGGGACTCAGCAAACCGCAAGACCTTGGCGTAATCTTCCTCAGCAGCAGCAAATCTTTCAGCAAATTCCGAGACGCTCAGGTAATGGTGAAAATTCGGGCTTTGTGGATCGTATAAGTCCTCTAAAAATAGTTCCAACTGATCCTGGTTCTTCAACGGAAGCGAGATGGCCAAGCTCACCCGCTCCTTGGCGTCGAGATGTCCGACCAGAGGGGCAACGCCGCTGGCTACATCATCCGGTACGTGGTTCGTCAGAAAGGGCCGTGGCACCGCTTGCGACATGGCTGTCACGGACAGGAGGATGGTGAAACAGATGGTCGCAGGCGCCATCACCCCTGCGAGAAAAACCGACTTCCGACTCATTTTTACCCCTCCCGGGTCGCAACAATCTACAACAACTCGTGTTTACAGACAACTACACCTTTGGCCCTCAGAAGGTCGATTACTATCCCTCAAAAGCCTATTTCCAGGAGATATAA
This sequence comes from uncultured Acidobacteriota bacterium, assembly GCA_963787685.1. Taxonomy (GTDB): domain Bacteria; phylum Acidobacteriota; class Terriglobia; order Terriglobales; family Acidobacteriaceae; genus Sulfotelmatobacter. The sequence goes on along the minus strand of CAWBED010000003.1, from coordinate 118,658 downwards.
AGGGCAGGCGCTCAGTCAGATCTGGGAAACTAATGCGACGTTACATTTCCAAGTGATTGAAAAATATGGTGGAGCTAGTCGGGATCGAACCGACGACCTCATCGTTGCGAACGATGCGCTCTCCCAGCTGAGCTATAGCCCCGTGTGCAAAACTTGGGTCGGAAAATGTACTAACTATTTTATCAGCGATCTTGAAGCATCACCAAACGGACCCCTGCGACTCGTGCATTCTACCCGAAAACATCGGTTATGACGCGCACAGAAAGTACCTTGACGAACTCCCCGGCCATGCGTCTAACCTAATACCTAAGATCGGTCTGGGGACCTTGCTCTCATGTTTGCCCAACCAAGCTCGGCAACCGACCGCCGCCAGCGCTGGCTGCTGCTGACTTCGCTCGTTCTGCACGGCTTCCTGCTCGCTTGGCTCCTGCATTCTCCGGAACCTCAGCTGTTGAATCCTGTCTCCGTGGCTTTTGGGCAGAATGGCAAGTCCGTCACTCGACTGTACTGGTCCAGCAAAAACCTCGATGATAGCGAGCACAGTTCCCCCGATCTCGCGACCGAGCGATACCGGCACCAGCGATTAGCCCAAAAGCTAAAGTGGAAAAATCCAACACAGTCGGCCAAGCTCCAGGCTCCTTCCACGCCGCAGGTTCAAGCGGAGACAGAGGATAATTCGAAAACCCAGACGCTCTCAGCTTTGGGTCACGGCGCACAAGCTGGCCTTCCCTATGGAACGCTGAACCACGGCACCTTGTATGGCGACGAGGTTCGCCCCGCTCTTCCGGTCACGACATCCGATCCCTACGTTTACCCGTGGCAACTGCCCGAATCTCCCGGCAACGAGGTCATCGAAATTACCATCGACGAGCGTGGAGAAATCGTTCGTAAGACGGTCCTGCAGAGTCTCGGTCCTGATATCGACAGCAAGTGCCTCGCGGCCCTCGAGAACTGGCATTTCCATCCCGCCACGCGCAATGGCACTCCCATTCCCTCGAAGCAAGACGCCATCTTTCCTTTCCGCGCCCGAGGTTAGATCTCGCCCGATGTGACCAAGAACACGCTGGCGCGTCCGACACAGCCGCTATAATGAATGTGTGAGTGAAAACGAGATCAAACAGATGGCCTCCGCAGATTTCCCTACGCGCTGGGGCCAATTCCGCATTTATGGTTTTCGGGGCGAGACCGATTCCGGCGGAAGTCAGCGCGTGGAGGAAGCCGTCGCCCTTGTCATGGGCGATGTGAAGTCAGCTCCGCCCCTTGTGCGCGTCCACTCCCAGTGCCTGACCGGCGATGTCTTCCATTCTCTGCGCTGCGATTGCCGCCAGCAGCTCGAACTTTCTCTCTCGCTGATCACCGAAGAGGGCGCGGGAGTTCTCATCTACGAGCAGCAGGAAGGCCGTGGCATTGGCCTCATGGCCAAACTCCAGGCCTACGAATTGCAAGACTCAGGTCTCGATACTGTCGAAGCCAACGAGCGACTCGGCTTCAAAGCCGACCACCGCGACTTCACGCTTCCGGCTGAGATTCTCAAGACGCTCGGTATTACTCGTGTACGCCTGCTTTCGAATAATCCCGACAAGGTCGAAGCTCTGGAACGAGCCGGGGTCCGCGTCGTCGAGCGAGTGCCTTGCGAAGTCACGCCCAGCCCTCACGCCGAGGAATATCTGAAGACGAAGAAAGAGAAGCTCGGACATTTGTTCACGTCGAGCTAAAGCCCCGGCACAAGCTTTTCCGCTGATTCTTGCGCCGATTTGTGCCTCGTGGTCTAATTCGCACCATCACAAGCAAAATGCCCGCAACTGAGCCGGGAACTCGCGCCCTCTCGTCCACGCTTGCGTTATGCCTCGCGCTCATTGGCGCTGCGGCCATGCTTTATTACCACCAGGGACTCTTCATGCCGCGCGTGGTTGCCGTGCGCACGGCCGCAGGCCTTGGAAATGGCTACTCCTTCGGCAACGACTTCTATCAGGTATGGCTGTCCGCTCGTGAGTTGCTGCTCCAGAAGCGCGATCCGTACAGTCAGGAAATGACGCTTGAGATTCAGACCGGTCTATATGGCCGTCCCCTCGATCCGAAGCGCCCGGCCGATCCCGTCGATCGGCGAGTCTTCCCCTATCCTGTGTATGCGGATCTGCTGTTCTGGCCAACTGCGGAGGTCCCCTTCCCCGCAGTGCGTATTGCCGTTTTGTTCTTGCTGATATTCCTGACCGTTTCCGGCGTCGTGCTTTGGATCAAAGCGTTCGAATGGGCCCTCGATTGGAAATGGTTCGCAATGATCCTTCTTCTGACCCTCACCTGCTACCCCACACTCGAAGGTCTCTTTGCGGAGCAACTAGGACTACTGGTCGCATTCTTCCTGGCTGCCTCGCTTTACTTAATTCAACGCCAGCGTTTCTTTTTCGCCGGCATCCTGATGGCGCTCTCCACCATCAAGCCACAAGTCGCGGCTCTGGCGATTCTCTATCTACTTCTTTGGAGCCTTCATCGCTGGCAAGCGCGTCGCGGCTTTGTGGTCGGATTCTTTCTGACGCTTGGACTTCTACTGACCACGTCGCTCTTGGTCATGCCGCACTGGATCCAATCCTGGATCCACACAATCCTTGCCTACCGTCACTACACCCGTCCTCCCCTCGTAACGGAGGTTCTCACTTCGCCGTTAGGACCAACACTTTCCGGCCCGGCAACTCTGCTCCTGACAGCAGCCTCAATTCTGATCGCCGCTTGGCTGGTATGGAAGAATCGTGCGGCTGCATCCACATCATTTCAATTCTGGCTCACGCTGAGCCTGTTGTTCTCGATCACGGCGATCACGATTCTGCCGGGACAGGCGGTCTACGACCATTTGATTCTGATTCCAGGAATTTTTCTGCTGGCTCGGCACCATCGTGAGTTCCTCGACGCTGGCCCGGTTCCGCGAATTTTGTTGTCCGTCGGCGCGCTGCTGCTCTTCTGGAACTGGATCGCCGCCTTCGCTCTGATCGCGTTGCGGCCCTTGCTGGCGCCCGCAATCTTTGATTCGACCGCGGTCTTCTCGCTGCCGATCCGCTCCGCCGCGCCGCTTCCTTTCGCAATCCTCGCGTTACTCGCCTGGACGCGCCGCCTCAATCCTTCGCCGAATCCAGAATCCGTTTAAGCGCCTTTTTGTTCTTAGAGGGTAAGAACTGAAGAGCGGACCGCGCCAATGCCGCGTAAACGTCACGCGCAGCAGGCAGTCCGCGCAGCACTCTTAAATGTCGTCGCACGGTATCCACATCACCGCGAATGATAGGTCCACTGAAGGCGTTCGGCCCTCCGTATTTAGCGTAGTTTGCCAGTGTCTGCTGCAGGATCGGCATCATGCGCCGCACCGCATCGCGTCGATCCACTCCAGCAAGTCGTGCCACGTGTTCGGTCGTTGCCAGCAGCGCAGTCAATAGCGGCGAAGCAAAAGTGCCCCACGCGTGATAAGCAGCCTTGTCTTGTTTCCGAATTGAAAACGGCTTTCCATCCACGCCTCGGACGATGCGTCGCCCCACTCGTACCGCAGCCGCATCGCCTTCGATGGCAAACGGCACTCCCGCCAGCAAAGGGCGCGAACCGCGAACAAATGTCATCAACGGATGCACCGACGCGACCGACGCTCCCACTTTCCGAAGCGAATCGAGTTCGTCGCTCGTCAACGCACCGCTCGAATGCAGCGCAATCTTCCGTTTCCACGAAATGTTTCGATGCAAAAAGCCAGCGGCGGCCCGCGCAATCTCCGAATCCGGCACGCAGAACCAGAACAAATCTGCATCTGCGCGCGCCGGATCCGCCAACGCCCGAGCGCTGACCCGCTTCGCCAGCCTTCGCGCCTTCCTCAGCGACTCGGCCCTATCCCGCGCGACAACTGCCTCGATCACGAACCCAGCGTCATGCAGCGACACCGCCAGCGCAGTCCCAAGATTCCCCGCTCCCACGATCGCAATCCGCGGTTTGGCCGCCATGCCCGGCAGCATAGCAGAAGCAATCAGCGTTGCTCTTAGACGTCGAATGCGTCACGCCAAAGCCAGCGGCCGTCGGCCATGTTTTATATTGTCTGCATGCCCAAATCTTCACGCCCGTCCAAAGTCCGCGCTAAGAAGACGTCCAAAGCGCGTCTTGTGTCTTCCAAAGTCGTTTACAAGGGTCCGGTATTTTGGGTCACGACCGACCACGTCCAGGAACCCGGAGGCGTCGAGGCTCGCCGCGATGTCATCCATCATTCCGGCTCGATCGTCGTACTTGCGGTGGATGACAGGGACTCGACCCTGCGCATTCTGTTCGAGCGCCAATACCGTCACGCCGCAGGAGATTATCTTTGGGAGCTTCCAGCGGGACGCATCGATCCCGGCGAGAACGAACTCGCGGCCGCCAAGCGCGAATTGATCGAAGAGACCGGATACCGAGCCGCGAAATGGCGGCGGATTCTGAAGTTCTACGCCAGCCCCGGATTCGTCGCTGAAACCATGGCCGTTTATCTCGCAACCGGCCTCACGGAAGGCGAAGCCGAGCCCGAAGACGACGAAATCATTTACAAGAAACTTGTTCCGTTGCCTGCGGCGGTCGACATGGTTCTCACTGGGAAGGTCCGCGATGCCAAGACAATCTCTTCCGTCTTATGGCTCGACCATGTAACTCGCGCGCACGGCGGCAAACTCACAAACGCAAGATCCCTTCGATAACGATTTCGTTGCGGAAAACGTAATTTTTGTTGCTGCTATCTTTCCATCTTTTCGCGGGCCACATTCTCTTGACAGCCTAACCCTTGCGTTCCAAAATGCATCCAAGGACTGCAGGCACGTCCTTGGCCCCCAATGAGGACGTGCGCACGAAGGGGGTTCAGTGGAACGTCTGAAAGGAACCGTCAAGTGGTTCAATAACGCCAAGGGTTACGGATTTATCGGTCGCGCGGACGGGCCGGATGTCTTCGTTCACTACAGCGCAATCAGTTCCGAGGGATACAAGAGCCTGCAAGAAGGCGATCAGGTGGAGTTCGAGATCACCGAAGGCCAGAAAGGTCCGCAGGCAGCGAACGTGACCAAAGCTGCATAGCGCTGCCCGGCCGCGTTTCTCGACTCTCCCGCGCGACGGGCATCGACAGCGCCGAGTGTGCTCAAATCCAACAATTCTCGATTCCTGTGGATGCTGGCCCTGTTGCGCAATCTTGTTTATCTTTAGTTCGTGGATAACAAGGCCCTCGCTAACATCCTCTACGAAACCGCCGACCTTCTCGAGATCGACGGCCAAGATTCCTTCCGCATTCGCTCCTACCGCAACGCCGCGCAGGCCGTGGAGAATCACTCTCAACAGATCAAAGACATCATCGGCGAACCCAAGCAGGTGCTCGCCATTCCCGGCATCGGCAAGGGCATGCTCAAGAATCTTGAGGAACTTCTCAATACCGGCAAACTCGTGGCCCAGTCGAAGCTTCTCGAAAAATACCACCCGTCGATGCTGCAACTGTTAAAGATTCAGGGCCTCGGACCAAAGACGATCGCCCTGATCTGGAGCTCCTTCAAAGTCAGCGACGTCGACGGCGTCGAGAAACTCGCCCGCGAAGGAAAGATTCGCGACCTTCCGCGGATGGGAGAGAAGCACGAAGCCAAGCTGCTCAAGGCCATTGAAGACTATCGCCGCATCGGCGGACGCTTCCTCATCGACGCCGCCGAACTCGAGTGCGAAAAGATCACCGCGCACATCAAGCAGTTTCCCGGCATCGATAAAATCACTCCTGCCGGATCGCTCCGTCGTGGCCGCGAAACTGTCGGCGACCTCGATATTCTCGTCACGGGGAAAGCCTGCACCACCGAAGAGGGACGTCAGAAGGCGATCGCGCACGTCGCAAAATATCCGCCTCTTATGGACGTTATCGCCAGCGGCGATAACAAAATAAGTTTTCACGTTCGCAGCGGCATGCAGGTCGACGTGCGTCTTCTCCCTCCTGAATCCTTCGGCGCTGCTATGCAATATTTCACTGGATCTAAGGCGCATAACGTCTCTCTTCGCCAGCGCGCGCTCAAGATGGGATACACCCTGAACGAATACAGCCTCGCCACGCTCGAAGGCGAGAAGCCGGTCGCCGGAAAAACCGAAGAAGAAATCTACGCCAAGCTCAAGCTCGACTACATCCCGCCAGAAATGCGCGAGAACTTAGGTGAGATCGATCTAGCGCAAACTCATTCCCTGCCCCAGCTCATTATCCAAAAAGACATCCAGGGCGACGTTCACATGCACACCGTCGAGACCGATGGCAAGAACACCATCGCCGAAATGGCCGAGGCCGCGAAATCGCGCGGCTACAAATACATGGCCATCACCGATCACTCTAAGAATCTCGCGTTCGCGAATGGACTCGACGACAAGCGCGCCGTCGAGCACATCCAACGCATCCGCGATGCGAACAAACAAATCGACGGAATCAAGATCTTTGCCGGCATCGAAGTCGACATCCTGGCAGACGGCGATCTCGATCTCTCCGACGACGTCCTCGCTCAGATGGACGTTGTGATCGCCAGCGTCCACTCGGTCTTCAATCAGGAATCCGCCAAGATGACCGAGCGCCTGATAAGAGCCATCGAGAATGCCAACACTTCGATCATCGGACATCCCACTGGCCGCATTCAGCTTCGCCGCGACTCCTATCCCTTCGACATGCACGCCGTGCTTACCGCGGCGGCGAAACACAAAGTCGCCATGGAATTGAACGCCTACCCCGACCGCCTCGATCTCAACGATGTCAACCTCCGCCAGGCCAAGCAACATGGTGTGAAAACTGTCATCAACACCGACGCCCACCACACCTCGCACATGGAAAAAATGCAGTACGGCATCCTTCAGGCCCGACGTGCCTGGCTCACCAAAGACGACGTCCTAAATACTTTGCCGGTCGACAAGTTCGCCAAAGCCATGAAGCATGCCTGGTAGGCATGAAGCCGAAGTTCTTCTCCGGCTGTTTTCGCGATGCTAACTCGCGTTCCGTTCTGCCAGCTCCAATTCCGGAGAGAACACCAAGGAATCGCGGCGTAAACCAGACGACGATTGTGAAGCCTAATTCGTATATCGATTCCAGCAAGTGGCAAGCGTAGAATCGGACTGTAAAGCCAACCTTTATGCCTGATCAGACACCCGTTCCCCCGCCCCCAACGCCCCCCACGCCGGCAACCACGCCACCCGCCGAACCGCCTGCGATTCCCGCTGGCCCAACCATCCACATCGGGGAAGAGTTCGGCACGGCGAAAAAGAACCTTCCCCCGGTAAAGATCGTCCTGATCGCAGTCGGGGCGGTTCTCGTTGTCGTGCTGATCGCTTCTTTCTTAAAGCGGGCCAAGCCGCAGGGCGCTGGTTCACTCGACAATGTGGTCGCAGTCGAAATTCCAGAGCAAACTTCGACGATGGTCGCTCTGACTTTCACTTTGCGCAATACCAGCGACAAGGCTTTCTACGTGCGCACGCTCGGAGGTTCAGTGAAAACGGCTACGGGAGACTCCACCGCTGATGCGGTCTCGGCTGTCGACTTTGATCGTTATTACCAGGCATTCCCTGCGCTCAAGAATGGCGCGCTGCCCGCACTGAAGCCTGAAACTGAAATCGCTCCGGGAGGATCGAAAAGTGGGACGATCATCGTAGCCTTCCCGATGTCTGTCGACATTTTCAACCAGCGGAAATCCGTCAGCGTAGTGGTCTGGCCCTATAACGAAACCGTCCCCGTCGTTTTGACGAAATAGCGCTGGACTTGCACAAATAGCCCGCGATGCGTTTCTATAGCGGCATGAACTTATCGCAGCGTTCTCTTCGCTCTGCCATTCTTCCAACCGCTCTCATGCTCTCAGCGATTCTCACTGCCCATGCAACACCCGCTCCCAAACAAGGCAAATACCTTTTCTATGTCGGCACCTACACACAGGACGGCAGTCAGAGCAAAGGCATCTATGCCTATAGCTTCGACACAGCTACTGGTCAAGCGACATCACTTGGACTGGCCGCCGAAACCACGAATCCATCTTTCGTTGCCCTCGCTCCGAGTGGACAGTATCTATACGCCGTGAACGAAGTTGGAAACTACAAGGGACCAAACAGCGGAGGAGTCAGCGCATTTTCCGTTGACCGCGCTACCGGCAAGCTGACGTTCATCAATGAGGTTGCCTCGCGCGGCGCCGACCCCTGCTACATCATCGTCGACAAGTCCGGAAAATATGTGTTGGTCGCCAACTACACTGGCGGTAGCGTTGCGGTATTCCCCATACTCGAAGGCGGAAAACTGGGCGAAGCGACAGGTTTTGTACAGCACACCGGGCATGGAGCGGATCCCAAGCGCCAGGAAGGTCCGCATGCGCACTCGATCGATCTCTCGCCCGACAATCGCTTTGCCTTCGTCGACGATCTCGGACTGGACGAGGTGCTCGTCTATAAGTTCGACGCATCGAAGGGAACGCTTACGCCGAACGATCCTCCATTCACCAAACTTGATGCGGGAGCGGGACCGCGGCACTTCGTGTTGCATCCCTCAGGGAAGTTTGCTTACGTCGTCGCCGAGATGCAATCAACCGTGACCGCTCTCTCCGTCGATTTGAAGGCAGGAACATTGCAGCGCCTGCAAACTCTGTCTACCTTGCCCAAGGATTTCAAGGGCGAGAACGACGACGCCGAGGTTCACGTTCATCCCAACGGGAAATTCCTCTACACCTCGAACCGCGGACACGACAGCATCGTTGTCTACGCTATCGATCCCGCGAAGGGCACTCTTACCGTTATCGACCACGTTCCTACTCAGGGCAAGATCCCCCGCAGCTTCGAGATCGACCCGACGGGCAAATTTCTCTTCGCGGAAAATGAGAAATCCAACAACATCGTCATCTTCCGCATCGACGAGAAGACCGGACGCCTGACTGCGACGGGCCAGAAACTGGAAGTATCCGAACCGGTGTGCGTAAAATTTGTGACCGCTCAATAATGCGTGGTGTCTAAGGACTTATGCAACGCTTGGGTTTTGGCGTCTGGTTGTTGCTGCTCGCTCCCTGTTTGTGCGGACAGTCGCCCTCTGCCAGCACTCAGGAGAAAGCCGCCCTGCTTACCGCGAAACACCTGCTCGTCTCGTCATTCGATCGCGGATTGCCCAGAGTGAGCCTGGAGTTCTTTCTAAACTACGAAGCAGACGGCGCGCCGGTGAATTGGGACGCCACCGAATGCGACGAAGCGCCCCCGACCTCAACCATCGATCGCGGACGTGACTCGCAGTTGTGTGTGAGGGCTGAATTCGATCTCGATCACAGAGTGGGGACTGTGCTCGTACTAGTTGCAGCTTCGGGAGACTTGGCGTCGACCGCTTCAAAGCTCGTTGGCGTGCGGGTGAAGGACCTAAGCGGTACCACTCGGTCCATTCAGTTGAGTGCCTTACCGATGGAGATGCATCACCCGCCGGAGCGATTACCAAGAGATCGAGATTTCCACTTGGCTGTGAGCCGATCCGCACCTATCACTTCTTCTGAATGAATCTGCGGCGCACCAAGTGCGTATTCGCGTCAGGTTTGATTTCGTCGTACTTCAAGCAACTGATTGATCCATCGACTTCCAGCACGGCCAGCGCAGTCTGTGCGATGCAACTGATTCCGTGTTCACGAAGAGCCCGCTCCAATTCATCCACGCTGACATGCTCTTTCGCCATGTGCGATTCGATCGTCTTGCCATCGTGAATCAGCAGAGTCGGCTGCCCCTGGATCAGCCGCCGGAATCGGCGATTCGCTCCCGACACCTCGGCGATCAGATAGTTCAGAATCAGAAGCGTGCCCGCCGCAACCGCGCCGCCCATCAGCGACGTGTCGGGTCCGGTCATGGCATTTTGTACGGAGTTCGACAGCAGGAGTAAAAGGGTAAGGTCGAACGGCGTCATTTGGCCGACCTCGCGCTTGCCGCTGAGGCGCACGCCGATCAGCACAACCATATAGATCACGCCTGTCCGCACGACAATCTGCAGCAGGACAGGCGCGCCTGGAAAAACCACTCCCGACATCGGTTAGTTTGCCGTGACCGGCACGGGCGCCGATTTCGGAGTGCTCAAATATCCTGTGGCTTTGTTCTTGTCCACGGTCCACACGACCAGCTCGAACAAGAGATGATCGCGGCCGGAATAAAACTGGATCGGCTCTGACACGTTGCGATCCTTCTTTTCGATGGTCTTGTCGTCGGAGGTGACGTTCACAGTGAATTTACCCTTTTTGGCGTCCGACTTTTTCAACTGCAGGCTCACCGTCGAAACCGGCTGCGGCTTGGCGCCTTTCAGCAACGTGAACTCGTAATAATTCCGATCGCCCTTGTGCTTCAGTACTTCCAAATCCGAACGTGTGTTGGCGATCAACCCACTTTGCACTCCCAAGTCTCCAACCGTACTTTGCAGTTTTGCCTTGGTCGCTTCAAGATCGGCTTTCGTCGACGCGACATCTGTCTTGACGCCGCCAACGTCGGTCTTCACACCCGCAATGTCACCGGAAACGGCGGTGATCTGCTGTTTCTGTTCGGCCTCGAGACGGGCTTCAGCCGCCTTCTGCTGAGTTTGAAGTTCGGCCGCGCGGCGGGCCAGTTCCTTCTTCGTCATGCCCGCCTGCTGTGCCAGCGTCTCTTCCTGGGCCTCGGCGGTCTGCATCCGGTTCTGGAGCTCTTTCACTTGCGCTTGGCTGGCGGTTAGATCGCCGTTCAGTTTCTCTATATCAGTATGCGTGACATACTGCGCGTATCCGAAACCTGCAACCACCAGAATCGCCAACACAATCAGAATCCACTTCCCCGCGTTGGACTGACTCTCAATTACCTGATCCCCTTCATCGGCCATACCGTCTTCCTCCTCAGGAAGCTGAAGAATGAATTGCTGGAATAGTTAATTGTTTAGCACGAGCCCAGCGGTGTCAATTGGCTCATCGGATGCTGAAGTGTTTCGAAAAGATGCCCTCGAACGAGAATCAAGGAGAACGTCAGCGAAAGCAAGTCACGATCACGAATCGAAGGAGGAAACCTACGGCCAACTGGGACTAAGAGGATTGCCGGAGCGGCAGAGGGCGAAACAGGTTAGCGCGATGATTGCTCCGGCGCCGGCTCCGATGGCCCACGGGGAGTTCATGATGGGGCCGACTCCCGGTGGCAGGTCGGACGGGTTCAGATAACCGCCGCCGCATTTGTCCTCGCGTGATTTTTGCTCGGTCTCGCGCACACGGTCGCGGCTCTTGTTTCCGGTCGGTTTCGGCTCTTGCGTTTTCTTGGTGTGCTCGTCGATGTAGACGTCCAGCTTGAGCGCGGAAACCGTTACTTTGCCGTTCACATCGACGACGTCGTAGTGCGTCCAGTTGCCATCGTCCACGGGCGTGATGGTCAGGCAACCGATGCGCACTTTCATCCCGCGGGTGGTGTTCACCGACAAGCTGCCGTGATCCAACACCAGTTCGTCACCTTCAAACTGCACGATCGTTTCCGCGCCGATGTCGGCGCTGGACCCGGTGGCTTCGATCCGCGCGGCGGCGTTCTTCTCGGTGCGGATGACGTCGTCGGAAAACAATGCGGTGGATGAGGGAGCAGCGGTGTCGTTGACGAAGACGCCGACACCGTCGCCTCGCAATATCGCGCCCGTGGTCTCTTGCGCGTAAAGTGACACTGGCACGATCAGGACCAGGCTGCTGCTCACGATATGTCGCCAACTGGACAGACTTTGCACCAATCCGCACTCTTCCGCTGGTTCTAGCGTAGCTGAGGCTCGATTGGGCTGCTATTGGCTGCTTTGGTGACCGGAACGCCGGAAATACCGCGACCAGCGGGGCATTCAGGCTCGGGCGAAGTCGATGTATCCCTTCTGCACGTCGGTGCGGATCAGCTTGGCGCGGAGCCTGTCACCAACATCGAGTCCCTGCTGGCCTTGAGCCAGCATTCCGTCGATGTGCGGCTGAAGTACGCGAACGAAGGTTGCATGATCTGTCACTCCGGTGACGATCGCGTCGAACACCTGGCCGATCCGATTTTGCATGGCGACCGCAGCAAGACGCTTCGACATCTCGCGCTCGACCTTTCTCGCCGCGTCTCCCTTCTGAGTGCAGTTGGCAGCGACCGCAGTCAGCTCGTCGTCGGAGTATGGATTCGCCTTTCCGGCGAGCATGGCCTTGATCAGGCGTTGCGTGACGACGTCAGCGAAGCGCCGATTCGGAGCCGTCGAGTGTGTGTAGTCCTGGACAGCGAGGCCGAAGTGTCCAGCAGCGGTTTCGCCGGGGCGTTCGAGAACGTATTCGCCTGGACCGATGAGCTTGATCACGGCGAGCGACAGATCGGCGAAGTGTTCGGGGTCGGCAGCTTTGCGGCGCAGCAGGAGATCGTTCAGCGCCTTGGAATCCGGTTGCGCGGGAAGTTTCTCGCCTTTGCTCGCTGCGAGTTGCACGATGCGGTCCCAACGCTCGGGAGTGCGCACGATGCGGCGCAGTGACGAAACCTTCTCGAGCATACGCGCGACAACGCCGTTGGAGGCGATCATGAAGTCTTCGATGAGATCGGTGGCGTGGTTCTTCTGCTGCTTCACCACATCGACGACTTTGTCGTTGAGCACCAGCGGGAGGACCTCGTCGGTCTGCAGGTTGAGCGCTCCGTTTTTCACGCGCTGCTTCTTGAGACGCTGTGCGACTTCATCCTGCAGCTTCAGTTGCGCTTGCAGTTCACTTGACGCGGCGACCTTTGGCGGTGCAGGCGACTTCCCTTCCAGCCATCCTCCAGTCGAGTTGTATTGCAGTTGAGCCTTGTTGCGGACGATGGCGCGATAGACATCCGAGGACTTGAGATTGCCGTCGGGACCAACCACGAACTCGGTCACAACGCTGAGTCGGTCGACATTCTCGAGCAGCGAACTCACTCCCGTCGAGAGTTCTTCCGGGAGCATGGGGAAGTTTCGGATTCCGGTGTAGACGGTCGTGGTTTCGCGCGCGGCGTGTTGATCGATCGGCGTCAGCTTAGGAACGAAAGCATCGACGTCGGCGATGCCGATCAGGATCTTCACGTCACCATTCGAGACGCCATCGGCAACTTCGATCTGATCGAGATCGCGCGAGGTGTCGTTATCGATCGACGACCAGAGCAGATTGCGCAGGTCGCGAATGCCGTCGGCGACGGCGACCTGCGGAGGATGCTGCTTCAAGTCGGCAAGCTGGGCGGAAACTTCGGGGCCGAAATCCGGGGCGAAGCCGTGCTGCATCATGACTTCTTTAGCGGTGGCTTGCAGATCGAGATGCGACGGATTGGGAGGTGGCATGAATCTCCGTGAGATTTGAATTGGAATTCAGGCTACCATGCGCGGGGAATGGCTCAAGACCTGCGGCGAGGCCCTGTGGAAAATCTTCAGAAAAAAATTGGGATGAGTACGGAAAATGGCTAATTGAGGCAGTTTCGTTTCGGGAAATCGAGGCTAAGATTGGGGTACCCCCCTCCCCCCACCCCCTTCAAAAGCCTTGACTGGCACGGGTTCTGCGAAAATGGTCTGCAAAATCTTGAGCGCCTAGGGGTTAGAGGTCAAAATCTTGAGAACAAAGGAGTTGCGCGTATTTTCCTGATCTCCTCGCATACCGCCTTTGCCTCGGCCATGATGGGGCAACCGAGCTGTGGAGCGCAAGGTCAGATGTCACATCGGCGTACCCCCTGCAGTGGAAAATTATCTATCGCGCACTTCTAGCGGTACAGCCTTCGAGTGGTTACGACAAAAAGGGACGAGGGTAACAATTCGTGGCCGCTTCCTGTTGACCAAGCCGCGGGTTTTCTTAGATGATTGTCGCGCATGGATGTGGAACGCATCATTCACGAGATTGAGCAGCTTCAGGAAATGTTCGAAGCGCCGGATATTCGTCCGCTCAGCGCCAGCGACATCTCGGCTGCCAATCGAAGACACGATGAGACGCTTGCGAACAGTCCATGGTTCAAACTGTGGCAGAGTTACGGCGTGTGTTGCCGACCGGGGTCTCCCGAATTTCATTTAGGCGATACTGAACGCCAATAGCACCCCGATCCCACGGAAAACTTCAAATCCTCCAGGTGGAGACAGCCCGCCTTGGGGGGAGTGTAGTCCCCTGTCAACGACAAGAATGCGTTTTGGAAATTGCATGAGCGACCATCCTGATTGGGTTCTCTAACACGACGACAAAGGAACGGAAGCGGAAATAATGCCTCGGCTGGTCGAAGAGTTCCGGACTCCGGCCCCGCTGGGAGAAGCACCTATCATTTTGGAAGGGCAAGCCCGCAGGTAGTTACAACGATATCTCGGAATCTGCCCAATTCGTGAGGAACGCAAAACGCAACGGTAGTTGGCGCAAAATCCCATCTCACTCATTCACCCGAACCGGGCATTCTCAATGAGTGAAGTCGCCTGTTTACAGCAGCGGACGATTTGCACGAAATCGTCCTCGGAATGACCACAGGAACCCGACCGTCAAAACAATGGCGAATGCGATGTCGTGCCAGATTCTATTCGGAGTGATGTCTCCGCGATGCAGAAGGTAAGCGTCTGCATATGTAGCACCGAAGATTAGCGCAAAAGCACCGACAGAAACTAACAAGTACGCCTGCCACGTTGGATGTGCGATCCATGTTGCTCTCTCTCCTCGACGAACAAGAATTGTGGCGAAAACAAATAGCACCGCTGCTCCGCATGCAAGCGCCGCATCCGGCCAGCCAACCCGGTTACTCGCCTCCAACCAAAACAAGAGCCATAGAGCGAGAGTCATTATCGACGAAAAAAAGTGCGTAATCCCAGAAACCGCGCGCTTTGGGAAGAGGAATCATCGGCCAAGTATAGCCCTGCCGCTCAAGAGCTGGAACCCGACATTGTTATGGAATCATTACACTCAAAATGCTCATAGCGGGCGGATTTGAAGTGTGCTAATGTCCCTCGCCATGATGGACGACCAGTTTGAAAATTACGCAGAAGGCAGGGTGGTCCCTCCCGTTGAGCCGGAGGCCATTAAGCGCAGGCGGAATTTGGAGCAATCCCACTCTTCTGAGGATATGCGCGCCGCATGTGCCCGCGATAGCGGAGCGGTAATGGTCCGTTACGGAATGATACAGATGCTGATTCACCTCAAGCTGCTAGCCCCATGGCAACACGGTGAGGAATTGGATGACGGGGTGTACCGGGTCGCAGCGACATTTCCAATGCGAGTGTTCAGCAATAGAGTCTACAAAGTCGCGGGGGACGACATTTTCCCGTTTGATCCCAACGCATTTGTACAACGGCTCGTCGAGGAAACCGGCATCTCGCACACTTGGGATCCGATTCCAACGAAGATCGGTGAAGACGACTTTGTTTATAGCAGGGTCGCAGTGACCTACAAGGGGCAAGAGGGCCGAAAGCCGGATCTGGAACGGGAAGCAAAACGTGGGGCTCGAGACCTGCTATGGGACGTTTGGAGCAGGTATCGGGACCTTAGCCAATTCTCTCGTGAGAGCAAAACAAGTTTTGCTCATACAGTCGCGATTCTGTTTGCCGACTTCGTGATTGACAACATAGATCTCGCCCGCGAGCTCACATCCGTTGTGCGCGGCGGCGAGGGTGCGCCATTGTTGAGCATCTTGCGAGAATTGGAACGAAGGGCACAAGGTGGGAAACCGTAGGCTTGGACTTGGCATAACTTTGCCATTTCAGTCATCGATCGGATCAGCCAGCTAAACCAATGTCATAACGAGCGACTCCGGTCTTCGCGAGCGCAACGCGGGAGTCCACTCATCGGTTCCCGTGTCAAAACCGTTTTCTTTTCGCTCACTTGCGTAATTCGCTTGATTACAGCAAGGTTTCTTTCCCAGCGATCCGGCGAAATTGAAAGCTTGACGGATCGCGCGGGTGAATAGACTGCAAGCCAACTGCAGAACGCTGACATCCATCTTGCTCACTCACTTGCAGCGCTTTGGGCTGCCACACGGATCAATCCAGAGTCATCCGCAAGTGAGCTTGCAAGGTTTAGAGTTTTCCGAACCACTTTCCTAGTTCACTGTATGGGTCAAACGGGCTGAATCTTCGTCCCGGGTAGCGGCGAAATCCTCGTTCCCCTCGTACACAGCCTTGATCGAGTGTGTGCCGAAATCCAGCGTCGAGGTTGTGAAGTGCGCAACGCCGCCCCGCAACGTTCCACTTCCCAGCACTTCTTCGCCTCTCATGAACAGGACCTTCCCACCATCCGGCGGGGCGCCATCCCCTGACGTCACGACCGCGGTGAATCGTACTGGTTGGCCATAAACGGACGAAGTCGGAGTGGAGCGGATTTCAGTTGAGGTAGCTGCAGCGGCGACGGTAACGGTCTTGCTAGCACAACTCGAGCCACAACTAGCGCCCTCTGTGCCACCGGACGATTGAGCATTCCAAATCTTGACATCTTCCTTATTGCCCACCGCGAGCGTGAAATTCTGCGTGCCCCACTTACCGGCAAAGCCTCCCAACACGATCTTCGTGTTCGTCCAGCTGTTGACAATGAGAGTGACGGTGTCCAAATCCGGTGAAAATCCTGCTTCCCACTTTTTCGTCGAGTCATAGAGGCTGATGAATTTGGTCGTGCCCGTGTAGGCGCTGTGCGTACCAAACCCGGTGCCTGTGATGGTAATAGTTTGGTGTTCGGCAGTCGTGATTTTGCTGACCGACGTAATTTTGGGAGTTGTTGCTGGGGATTGCGCAGCAACCAAGGATGCTGCAGCAACGACACCCATCAAGATCACGGAGCGGGGGCCCATAAGGCTGTTCGCCATGTTGTACATCTCCTTTTAGGAATTTGATTGGGGCCTGAGAACAGAGGCCGCTGATTGTGGGCAAAAACAACGGGGTCGTCAAGGATGAAGGATTTTGCACGGTCTCGCTGTTCCGGCGCCAAAACAGCAAAGTAGGGTGGATGTGAAGGGATCTAGCCAGGTGAAGTGTTGAAACATCGCCTTTCACTCATTGATCCTGGTCGGCCATCCTCAATGAGTGAAATCGCGTGATTCAAACAGTTAGATCAAGAATGTCCTATGTAACTGGTGCGGATAGCCGCTCGACTGACTCTTTTGCCGGAGCCAACACTATCAGGGCTATGGCGATGACAACCAGCACGGCCGAGCCGATGAGTTCTCCGCGAGCGATCAACCCAGCGAAAGCCTGCCCCGCCATAAGGATTGCATGGACAAAGCTCGACCATGCCGTGAACGCGATCAGGCTCCGATTCGCTGATGGGTTACGGGACGCAAGGAGCAAGAAGATGCCGAGCGTAACATACACGCTGAACTGCATCGCCAGCGCAGGCGCTTGCTTCACAAACATAATCAGGGGATAAGCTAGAGCGCAAAAGATCAAGCCGACTACGATCAACACAACCTTCAGCGTTCGTTCCCGCCACATGGTGCCCCTCTTTGCGAAATTGCGTTATTGGCTGAAAAGTCAGGTGTGGGACGATTCGTGCCGGAGTGGATTACGTCCATTCCAACTCACGAACCGCTCTGGTGTACTCGTCACTCGCGCACTCTAATTCCGTACGCAGGTAGGTCGGTTCGTCTGCTTTGGCTGTCTTGAGGGCATCCTGAACACTTTTCATCTTCGCCTCGGCTGCTCTCACGTCTTGAATGGTGGACATTGGTCGTGCTGCTCCTTCCATGCCTTTACGGTTAGACATGATGTGACCATCTGCAGATTAAAGAATGGTCAATTCTGCACAGTGATCGCTCACAACCAGCGAAATAGCGGCGTTATCCCCACAATTCACGGGCAGACGGATCCGGCACGAGTTGCCGTTAGGCGCGCGGCCGCAAGTTCTCATGGTTCTCGAGGATTCGCATCAGCGCTCGCCTTCCCGGCTTGGGATCCCCAGTGACCAAGAATGCGAGAACCGCTCCCTGAAAAGCCTGCAGCACTTCCTCGACGGTCGGACGATCGGGCAAATACCTCATGAGGAGCTCGATCCACAGCCTTTGCTGCTCGGCATAAAACAGCCTCGCGCGTTTCGAACCCGACCAGGCGCGCTTGGAAAGATCCATCACCAGCAAGAGCACACCTCTCGATTGAGGAGCGATCGTGCGGTCCCAAAGAGCACTCACAACTGCCTGGACTGTAGCTCCGGGCGGAAATGTCTCAGGAACAAATTGGGCGCGCAGCCGGCTTTCGAGGCGCGTAATCGCTTGCTCCTCGATCTTCTCACGCCCGCCGAAATAATGAACGAGCATGCGCTTGCTGCTCCCGGCCTTGCGCGCCAATTGGTCGAGGCTTAGGTCGAGGGTACCCGCTTGGACGAATGCCTCCAGGCACCGATCGAGCAGCACGTCTAAATCTGGTTTTTTGCGACGACGCATCTTGTCTCCTGATGTACCGCGTGGTACATTTTATGTACCAAGTGGTTCATCTTAACATGTGAGGAGCGTTTATGAAGATCCAAGAAAGCATGCTGTTGCTTTCGCTCGGCCTCATTATCTGGATTTTGGGGACCATCTACTACGGCTACGCGGGTCACCGGGTCTTAGAGACGACACCGGCACGATACTGGGTGAGCTTTGCGATGTCTCCCATCATCTCCGCCGCGTTCTGCATCCTCATTCTCCGCTGGCGTCACATCGCCCCGTCCAACTGGGCCGTCGCCATGCTGCTTCTCGCCATACCCGGAATGGTCGGAGAAGCGGTCGTGCTTTCTCACCTGGGAACGTTCATGCCGAGGATTCAGGAAGCATCTGGCGGCCGGTACGGCGCTTTTCTCTTCGCCACTTACGCCGTCGTTCTGGGCATCGCCGAATTTGCCACGCTTCGCTCCGCAGGCTAGGAGAGAGAAAAGGGTCAAGCATTTGGAAGCCACGGCAGGGTGAGATCCGTGGCGGTCGCCAGATCCCGGTCACGCGGGGCAGTGGGTAGCCTCTAAACACCCCTTCCAGATATTATGAGGGCACACGTCGGGAAAGAAGTTCGCCCGGTTCACCTCTCTTGTGCTCATGAAGCTCCCTACACAGTTGGCGAGGCTGTTGATGTCGGCGACGTTAGCCTCGGTGGGTCCCACTCTGCTCTCAGCTTCTGCTGTGACTGTTTCCGGCGATCCTTTGAAAGGAAGTGGCAATGTAAATCGGAGTGTTCTCACATACGGCGAGCTCTTCTCGAACACGGCTCCTGGCTCTCCCGTCGACGACACTGCTGGCTTTGCCGTGCCCGCGAGTGCGGCTGCACCGTCGGAGACTTTCGAAGGCACTCTGACGCTGTCGAACCCTCCATCAACCGGAAGCTTTCGAGTTCTGCGCGACGACGCTAACATGGACACCGGAACCGATTCCCCGTGGCGGCACCTCGCAAGCTTCAGCTTCCAATTTATACAGAACGGCAGCTATCTCATCCCCGTTCAACAAGGACTTGCCATCACTGGTAGTCCGACGTGGAACTACATCGTGGGTCCGGGACGAGTCTGGCACGAGCAGGGCGACCACGGTTACATGCGCGCCTCTTTCCCCTTTGCTGTGGTGGAGCGAAATCAGAATGGCGTCCATAACGGAGAGATGACGTTCTTGTTCAGCAACAAGAGGAGTCCCCATGTTTCGCACGTGCGGTATCAGATTACGCAGGAAACTTGCCAATATTTCAAGTTCAACATGTGGGGGCAACTCTCCGCGACCTACACTCCCGGCAAGGTCGCAGGGGCAAACGAACTCCGGAAAGCAGAAGTGGCCGAGATGGCTAATCGCCTGCCGACCAAGCCTTTCAGTGCGCTAGCGGCTGACTATCCCAACTCTGGTCTGGACCTGGCGAACTTCGTGAGCGGCCGCAAGCATCTGGAAGACGTCACAACGTACGGGCTGTTCATCAGCGGCGTCCACTATGTCGGCAGCTGCCAGACGCGTTACGGAATGTATGCGTTCTGCGACAACATGCGGTTCGCGTCGTATTCAGTCGCCAAATCAGCATTTGCCGGCTTGGCTTTGCTGTGGCTCGGGCAGCAATATGGAAGTTCTGTATACGGGGAGCTCATACGAAACTATGTGCCGCAATACCTGGAGGGTGGCGACTGGACCAACGTCACTTTCGCCAACACGTCCGATATGGCCACAGGCAACTACGTCAGCACAAAAGAGGAAGAAGATGAGGACGGTCCTCTGGAAGACGCCTTTATTAATGCCGAGCCTTACGCCGAGAAGATTAAAGAAGCATTTGCAACATTTCCTCACAAAGCCAATCCGGGCACTACGTTCGTCTATCACTCGTCCGCGACATTCATCCTTACCCAAGCCATGAATAGTTACCTGCAACAACGACAAGGAAGCGGAGCAGACATTTTCAATTCCATGCGTGATGCGGTTTTAAAGCCAATTCACTTGAGCCAAGGTGGACTGACCACGCTGCGCACGGATAACAGCCCGACCGGAAAACCAGTTGGGGGCTGGGGACTGTACTTCATCCAGGACGACGTCGCAAAAATCGGACGTCTGCTGAACAACCGCGGCGGCATGATCGACGGCAAGCAGGCATTGGAACCAACGCGGCTCAAAGAGTCGTTGTTCCGCACGGCAGATCCTAGCAGCATGAGCTTAGCCGTTCCGTGGAGCGAAAATCCTTCCGTGCAAAACACCTACCGGTATCACAACTATTTCTGGGGCAGGCACATGACGCCCGCAGAATTCCCGCAGTATCACTGCGATTTTTGGGTGTCTTTGATGAGCGGATACGGCGGGAACTCAGTGCTCTTGTTGCCGAATCGGGCAACCTTTTACATTTTCAGCGACGGCGACGAATGGGAGTGGTTTGGGGCAGTGAACGAGATCAACAAAATCGCGCCCTTCTGCCACTGAACGTCTTTGTGTGCGAGCCCCGTCGTTCTGACATTCATCTCACGTTTGGAGATTCCCGTCGCCCTGACCTGCCGGTCCAACGGCTACTCGGAGCGCAGCGCTTGCATCACATTGACGCGCGCAGCGCGAGCTGCGGGCAGCACCGACGCGATAACCGCGACCGCCATCAGCACGAACGCAGAGACAAATACAGGCAATGCGCCCGGCATCTTGACGTCCAGGAAATATCTTCCCGCCAAACGCGCCAGCACGAACCCGAATGCTGCGCCTGCAAGGACCCCTGCGGCGGCAATTATGGTGCCCTCTGCGATGACGCCGTTGAGGAGTCGCCGCGGCTGCGATCCGAGGGCCAGCCGGATGCCGAATTCCCGCGTGCGCGCGCTCACCGAAAACGCCAACACGCCCGCGACGCCTACCACAGCAATCGCCAACGCGACAGCCGCGAATACGCCAAACACCAGCGAGTTTAGACGGTCCGGCGTTAGCACCTCCGCGCGAATGTCTTCGAGAGTGGCGGCGCGCTCAACGGGCTGTTCGGCAGACATGTCGCGAATAATGCGCGTGACCGGCTGGACCAGCGCATAGGGATTTGCACCGGCGTGAATGAAGAGACGACCGCCAAACAGTGGACCTTCGTCAAGGGTGTTGTACACAGTGAGCGCGGGCTCAGGAACGACGTGTTCGTCGTCGATATCGGCAACGACGCCAATGATGCGGTGTGGTGCGAGAAGACGCGCCTTTTCGGCATCAGTCCCACCGAAAAATTGCAGCACGGGATCCGTCCAATAGACATGCCGATTGACCGCATCCTGGTTGGGGAACATGCGCTGTGCGAGAGTCTGGCTGACGATTACCACGGGCTCGTCATTTTTGTGATTCGGGTCATGATTGTTCTGAGCATCTAGCGCATTGAAATCGCGGCCGGCAATGATAGGAACTCCGAGCGATGCGAAGAATCCGGGAGAGATGACGCGCCACTGCGCCCGCGGATCCTCTACGCCGGAGGCATGGACGTGTCCGTCGGCGGAGAACTGCAGACCAGGAGCAGTGGGGCCGCCGGCATCGCGCCAGGGAACGACATTTCCGAAGGCGGTCTTGCTCACGCCCGGCAGGGTATCAATGCGACGTATCGATTCCTTGTAGAAATCAACGACCTGCTGAGGCGTCTTCCCGTAGGACATAGCAGGAACGTCGATCGCGAGGACGTGTTGCGTGTCCAGACCTGTCTGCGCCCTTTGCAGCGCGATCAACGTAGTGATCAACGTACTTGCGCCCGCCAGCAGCACGAAGGAGGCGGCGATTTGTGTCACGGCGAAGATCCGCTGGCGGCGGCTCGTGCTGCCGGTGATCCGCACACTTCCGCTGGATAGGCTCAGTCCCCCCGGCTTGCCGGAAGAGGGCAGGCGAGGGACGTAGGCCAGAATCACGGCTGCGACGACGGCTAGCGCCGCTCCGACCCAAAGCAAGGTCCAATCGACTCTGAAATCGAGAGCACGGACCGAGAACCGCGCGGCGTAGCGGGCCAGAATGGCCACCATCGGCTGCGCACTCAGAACTCCAAGCGCAGCCCCGACGCCACAGAGCAGAAGACTTTCGGCCAACAGCAGGCGGCGCAGGGTGCCTGTGCTTGCGCCGAGCGCTACGCGGACCGCCAGCTCACCTTCGCGGCGAACCGTCCGCGCCAGAATCAGGTTGGCAACATTGGAACACGCAATGATGAAGACCAACCCTGAGGCTGCGAGCAGCACCAGCAGTACGGTCCTGGCGCCCGACGTGATCTGGTCGCGAAGCAGCTTCACCCCGATCTGAAAGTTCGCTTCCTGCGCATAAGCCTCCGGATGGTCTTTCTTCATCGCGGAGTAGGCGGCGCCCAACTCAGCGCCAGCCTGCTGGGGAGTGACTCCCGGAGCGAGACGGCCGAAAAGCTCAGTCATGCGGTGGATGCGGCCAGTGACCATGGTTGCGGAAAGATGATGCGGGCTGGTGACGATGTTCGAGATGATTTCGGTGTCCTGCGGATATGGGACGCAAGGCTCGAGGACGCCAATAACTGTCGCAGAGCGATCACCAACGCTGCCCAGGCGAACAGTTTTGCCGATGACCGAAGGATCCCTGTTAAGAGCGGTCGTCCAGAAACGGTAGGTGAGAACGACGACGCCGGCAGCGTTGGGACCGTCGTCCTGAGGCCCAATGAGGCGGCCGAGCACGGGACGAAGGCCCATCACATCGAAGTAGTTGCCGCCGACAACGCCACCTTGAATGGAACGAGGCTCGCCGAGGCCTATCATCGTGAAATCCATGGCAGAGAAGTCGCCAAATGCGCTCACGGTTTTCACACTCGCGCGCAAATCCTGTAACTCAGGTACGGAAAACGTAGCGTTTTCGTCGTGGATGCCGGGGGCGCTCTGCCGGATATAGATCAGCCTGTCCTCGTCGCGGTTGACCAGAGGCTTGAGCAGGACTCCGCGCACGAGCGTGAAAATGGCGGCGTTCGCCCCGATGCCTAGCGCCAGAGTGAGAACCACGGCGATCACCAGCCCTGGAGTACGAACTAACGAGTAGGCTGCAACTCTCAAATCGCGAATGAATGACATGTTCTTAGCCTCCCTGCCTTGGTATCAGGATTGATTCTTACTTGTAGTACCGGAACGGTGTCAAAAACTCATCGCGAAGTATCCTTTAGCCGCCGCTGCTCACTGGCCTTTATGATTTCGGTCATGTCGCCCACCGGGCGAATCTCGAAAATGCTACCGTACTTCAGGGCCGGATGCTGTGCGATGAGCTGTACTGCTTGATTCAGGTCCCGCGCCTCAAGGACGAGAAGGCCACCGAGTTGTTCCTTGGTTTCCGCATATGGACCGTCCGTGGTTGCGACTTTGCCGTTCTTCCAATAGAGGGTCAAGGCGTTTTCCGCAGGCTGAAGCGCTTCTCCGCC
This sequence comes from uncultured Acidobacteriota bacterium, assembly GCA_963787685.1. Lineage (GTDB taxonomy): Bacteria > Acidobacteriota > Terriglobia > Terriglobales > Acidobacteriaceae > Sulfotelmatobacter. The sequence goes on along the minus strand of CAWBED010000003.1, from coordinate 94,948 downwards.
AGCCCAATGCCCGTTGGCGCGAAGATGGTCGTCGTATTCGAAGCACGTGTCGAACATAGCGTGTCGCTCGCCCTCGGTCATGCTTTCGTGTTTGTCTTTGTCGTAGTACCCCAAACAGATGTATTTCATTGCCCGTCCCCTCCTAGTAGGAGCCAGCGGCACAGCCTTGCGCGCTGGATCGTTCATTTTATAGTCGTCGCGCACGGAAAAAATCGACAGCAAGAGACGAAATATTTTTCGAAAAACTCCGGAACCCTCCACGCAACGTGGCACCCGACGGGCGTTATTGATGCCAACGAGATCAACAGGCTGGGCGACCCGCCAAGTTGGGCCTGCCATTGTGGTTTTGATGCAACAATGAGGTGTGGCTCCTTCCGACTCCAAGCCTCCGATCCCCGCCTGGAAGCGTCTCGATGGCATCGACTTGCTCCGGGGTCTTTCGATCTTTTTCGTCCTAATGAACCACATCAATATCCGACTGCTCGGAGCGGACGTACGCTACACTGAGTTTCTTCCTGCGCAACTTGTGCACGTTCTCGTTTGGAACGCGCAACTCGGCGTGCAGATGTTTTTTGTCGTCTCTGGATTTCTTATCACTTCAATCACGCTCCGGCGTTGGGTTTCGCTACCTCAGATTTCTCTGCGCGGTTTCTATCTTTTTCGGTTTGCGCGTATCGCACCGTTGTTGTTTCTCCTGCTTGTAGTTCTCTGCAGTCTGCATTTCGCACATGTTCACAGATATGTGGTGACGGCAGAGACCGGGGGACTTGGACGCGCCCTGCTCGCCGTATTGACCTTTCACGTGAACGAATTGCAGATTCATCGTGGATATTTGCCTGGCAATTGGGACATCCTCTGGTCCCTCTCGATTGAGGAGATGTTCTATCTGTTTTTTCCCTTGGCTTGCCTGCTGTTTGGCGGCAAAAGCTTGTTCGGCCGCAGCATTGTCTTCCCCGCCCTACTCTTCGTCTTTGTGATTCTTGGTCCTTTTGGCCGAACCCTATTCGCTCATGGCAACGAGATCGCAGAAGACTATTCCTACCTTGGAGGCATGGAAGGAATCTCGTTGGGCTGCCTCACAGCATTGGTCGTTTCGAGCAGACGTTTCTCGCGGCGCGTGGTCTGGACTCTTGGTATGGCGGGGACCGTGATCGTTTCTGCGAGTCTCATATTTTCATGGCAGGCCTACCGCGGCTGGCTTGGAAACACAGGGCTGAATTTCACTGTTCTCGGTATAGGGACATGCATGTTCATCGCTGCCGCGGCCCAGACCGAATGGAAAAGTCCGCGTGTGTTCGCTCCGCTCGTGCGGATGGGCCGCTACAGTTATGAAATTTATCTCACGCACATGTTTGTCGTGTTCACGTTTTTTGGCCTCTTTCTCGATGCTGGTAAGCCGCTGCGTAGCGTGCCATTTTTGTTCGTTTCCGCCATTCTGGTTTCAGGATTGTTAGGCGCTGGGGTGGCGACTTTTTATTCCGAACCGGCGAATCGCTATCTGCGCAGCAAGTCCGTCCGGGCAGGCGGGAGTGTGTCGTCAATCGCGCTTGCGGCTGCGAAAGAGACAGCTGTTACATCTGTTCGTCTCTGACCCTAGTAAATCGATTCGGCAGCTCGCTCACACGGCATGGATTCTCCATGCCCTGGGCAGGCTGGGCCAGCGCCTTTCACTCCCCCGCGTCGGCGAAGGAGCTGGTCCGCAAAGGCCCGCTGGGCTTGTAGGTGCTGATGATGACGCCCGAGGACACGGCCTTCGTGCTGAGGAGCGCGAGTTCGCGTGGCGGGGTTCCATCCGAAAAAATTCGTTTGCCAGTGCCTAACAGAACCGGAAAGACGAGCAGCAGGACCTCGTCCGCAAGCCCGTGTTCGAGCAGCACCGAGGTCAGCGTCGAGCTGCCCCAGACGATCAGGTGCGGCCCGCTTTTCGCCTTGATACGGCGAACGCCCCCAACGATGTCCGCTCCAAGGTCCTCGGCCGGCCCCCATTCAAGATTCTTCGGCCTGTGGGTCGCGACGTATTTCGTCGCCGCGTTAATACTGTCGGCCATCGGACTCTTCGGGGCTTTCGGCCAAAAGCCGGTCCAGATATCGTAAGTTCGGCGGCCCAACAGCAGATCGAAAGCCTCACCGTGAGCCGCGACGATGGCCGCTCCTCCATCCGGGTCGGCATGCGGCCCCGCCCATCCGCCGTAGGGATAAGGTGGGTCTTCGTTCGGGCCGCCGGGGGCCTGAATCACGCCGTCCAGCGAGATGTGTTCGATGATCTTGATCTTTCTCATAGGGTTTCCTTTTGCTAGTCTTGTTTAATTTTGCCGGTGGTGAATGCCTTGCGCAGCGCAGACTTCCAACTCGCGCTGAATTGTTGGGAGACTTCGGCATCCGGCACGAGGAGGTCAAATCCATGAAAGGCACCACGCACGACCAGGAGTTCGGTTGCGACTCCGGCATGGACGAGCCGCCGCGCATACTCCATATCTTCTTCGGCGAACAGGTCGATGGAACCGACGCCGATCCAGGCAGGCGGCAGGCCGGCGACGCTGGCTACCCGGGCGGGTACGGCAGCTACTGGCACCTTGGACGAACCGGGCGGAACACCGAGCAGCGAGCTCCAGGAAAAACGATTGGCACTCTCCGTCCACATAAAGCGGCCAATGGCGGGCTGCGCTTGGTGGGTGCTGCCCGTTCGGTCGTCCAGCTGAGGGTAGATGAGCAACTGGAAGACGATGGGAACTTCGTTGCGGTCGCGCGCGTGAATCGCAAGGCTCGCTGCGTGGCCGCCGCCCGCGCTCTCACCACCCACGGCAATTTTGGAGCGATCTATGCCGAGCTCCAACGCATGGGCGTGAACCCATTTGAGCGCGGCGTAATTGTCCTCAAGCGAGCCGGGATAGCGCGTCTCCGGAGCCAGCCGGTAATCAACCGAGACCACGACGCAATGGCAATCCTTCGCGATCTCTTGGATCCGGGTCATCAAATTCGGATCGGTCATCATGAAGCCGCCGCCATGCATATGAAGCAATAACGGCTTGCCCTTTTCCGACGGCGCAGGATCGACGACCCAAAGACGAACCTCGGGTGCTCCCGGCGGCCCGGGGATATGCCGCTCCACCGGTTGCGGTGCGGGCGCAGGCAACGGGGGCATGCCAGGGAATTGCCGGAACTTGCCGACAACCTCCGCTGTTAGGTCAAAGGCGGGAAACTGTTTGAGCGCAGGAAGAAGTTCCGGATCGACGAGGGAATATGGATCCGCGACTGCCGACGAAGTTTCAGAGGGCGAAGCTTGGTGAGCCTCCGCCAGCTTGGCAGCGGGCGCGAGTCCCAAAGCCAGCCAAAGCCGGCGGTGCGGATAGCGAAGTCGCGACGAGTGAGTTGATTGTTCATTTGAGTAGAAGGCGACTCGGGTTGCATCACTTGGCCCTCGAGGGAGGGTCGTAGTTGTTGAGGTGGTGAATCGCAACCGAATACTGCGCCATAATTTCTCCATTTATCCGACGTCGCGGCGAGTGAGACTATTCCGCTGCTTTCTCAGGAGCCGGATAGAAAAGAAGCTCGCGCACCTCGCCGGGCACATCACAGGCGATGGCAGCCTTCTTCGCCCATGCGAGTGCCTCATCCATATTGGCGGCTTCCAGTATCCAAAATCCGCCCATGTGCTCCTTGGTCTCGATGTACGGCCCGTCGGTGACGAGCACCTTGCCGTCGGGCTGCCTTCGCACCGTCTTTGCGTTGGCGGCCGGGGAAATGCCACAGGCGAACTTCCGCGCGCCGGCAGCAATCAGTTCGCGGTTGAGCGCGTGGATCTCCTCCATCATCGCTTCGGTTACGGTGGACGGGTCGAAGTTGTCGGGGAGGTAATTAGCAACCAGATATTGCGGCATGACTTTTTCTCCTTGGTTTCTGTGGTTTGTTCCCGATGACTCGTTTCCTGTTCACTCAGGAGCCGTAGCGCATCGTCCTTTTGTCCTATAGTCGTTGGGGAGACGGGAAATCGACAGCTATCCCAATTTTTTATTTCAGCTGCCGAATCTGGTCTGTAGGAGTTTGTGAAACTGGGAGACTGGGGACAGACGCGACGTTTTCCGTTTTTCCTGACGGGAAATTGGCGAACGTTCCGTCTGTCCCCAGTTTTCGACGGAGAGTTTTTTGCTACTGGCTCATCTCAGCGGCCACGGCGTCGCCGAACTTCTTTTGGATCTCCTTTTGGGTCTCGGGATCGAAGTCGGTGAGGTCAAACATCCGGCGAACTTCGACCATTTCGTTATCCTTTCCGGGGATGCGCGAGGCCCATTCGAGCGCCTCTTCGCGCGACTTCACCTGGATGATCCAGTAGCCGCCGACCACTTCCTTCGATTCGGTAAACGGGCCGTCGGTAACTTTCGATTTTCCGCTCTTGAAGGTGACGCGCGCGCTCATCGTCGAGGGTGGGGTGAGCCCGTCGAGCGCGAGCAGCACGCCGGCTTTCTGTAGTTGCTCGTTGTACTTGCCCATTGCCTCCATGTCTTTGAAATCGGGGACCCAGCCGGGTTTTGCATTTTCGTAGCTTTTCGGAAACATGATCATCATGAAGCGCATGGTGTTCTCCTTGAGTAATGACTATCGAGTGTTGAGCGGACACCGTATCCGGGCCGCTACTTTTATATAAGAGCTTGGACCGCGCCGGGCACAGAAAGTTGCGAGTTGCGCGGCGCGGTGCGGCTCCACTTACTAGTCGAACGGGTGGCGGGGAATCGACAGGCGATTTGCAGATTTTTCACGTGGCGTATCAGCCGGGGCACGGAAAATCCCGGGAATCTGGGGTGGGAAACCTGGGGCGGGGCGGAAATCCGAGACAGACGAGACCTTCACCATTTTTCCGGTGAGATGGCTGGCCCCGCGCTGTATACGCCTGTGGTGCCCACTCGCCGACAATCGCGGCGAGTGGGGCAGCCTTTTTCGTGGAACTGCCAGGAGTTAATATTCGAATGTGCGGGCCAGCCCCCACTTCTCGCAAAGAACGCGAGAAATGGGGCACCCGGCGTGGTTGGCTGTTATCCCTTTCGGGCCGCGCGTTAACCGTAGGTGAGGTCGGTGCTCTGTCCGACTTCGATGATATAGCCGTCAGGATCGCGAATGTAGCAGCGTATCTCGCCGTACTTGGGTATGGGGGGGGTGATGAATTCGGCTCCTCGACTTTTCCATAATTCGTAACACGCTTGAATATCCGCAACGCGAAAATTCATAAAGCTGTTGATGTGATTCGGGTCGGGGACGCTGAGCGTTACCGTCGGCTTATCCGGGGTCGGCCCGCCGCCAACGTTCAGGATCATCCAGATATTTGCAAGCTGAAGGTACGGAGGCGCGTTGCCGTCGCCCATGGTCAGAATGCGAGCGCCGAAGACCTTTTCGTAGTAGTGAGCCGAGCGGTTGACGTCGGCGACGGTGAGAAAATGCGCGATGCTGATCCCCTCTTTCGGGGGCATCTCATAGCTCTTTTGTTCGATTTGTACACTGTTCATTGACGCCTCCATTTCCAACTAGGGACAACCTGCCTCCAGCGCGAAAAGACTAAGCTCTATCTGGGCGTCTCCGATTCTCATGCCGCTGAAACCACCTTCTTCTTCTCACTGAGTGCCGGTAGAAGAAGTTTCAGAAGCGCTTGATCGGAGAACGGGTTCTGACCCGAGATCAGCTCGCGATCTTGAAGGACATAGCTCGTCCATGGAGCGAGCACACTTACGTCACCGCCCGCCGTACTCAAGGCGAAGTCCGGGTAGAAGAGAACCTTACCGCCAATCTCAAGCGGTTCCCGCTGCTGCTCTTCCGCTGTCGAAAAGATAGTCATCTTATATCCGGAATAGATCCAACCTTGAGCCTTTGCGTGCGCTCCAGCGGTATCGCCGGCCGCCAGCGCGGCGACTACCTCCTTCGAATTCGGAAGAGCCGAGAGAAGTGAAATCGGGCCATGGCAAAGCACTGCCGTAGGCTTGGATGTTTCATGAAAATGTCTCATCACGGTGCCAGCGTCGGGATCATCGAGGAGATCCTCCATCGGGCCGTGGCCGCCGGGAACGAAAACAGCGTCATATTGATCCAGGCCCGATGCGATGACATCCGAGATACGAGTTGGATCTCTGAGCCCAGTCAGGCCGTCGCGAAATAACATATAGTCCTCAAGCTTGGCCGCGTCCCCGCCGAAGAAATCGGCGACCTCTGAATGCACATCCACTTGAGGCGCGTTGCCTTTGGGGTTGGCGAAAGTGATCTCGTAGCCCTCGTTCATCAGGGCGCGAACCGGAACCGTCAGCTCGTTGAGATAGTAGCCTGCGCCCTTATAAACCTTGCCATCCTTCAAGGGCAAACCGCGACCGCTCGATACCAGCACTAAGACTTTTCCTTTGGTTGTCATTGTTGTTCTCCTTTTTGAAATCAATTCTGTTCCCTGCAATTAAGCCAGAAGCGAGTCGGCGAGTCTATTGGACGAACGTATCGATCAACACCAAAGTAGCGATTGGTAATATGCCGAAAGGGCGGCCGCAAGATAGGGCCTGGTAAAGGGTTTTCTGTTACAATGTAGCCACGTTGCTACATTTGAAGGGCTGGTGACCATGACCATTACAAAACTGTCGAGTCGAGACTTTAATCAGGACACCAGCAGGGCAAAGAGAGCCGCTAAGCGGGGTCCCGTTTTCATCACGGATCGAGGTCGCCCGTCCCACGTGCTGCTCACGGTGGAGGAGTATCAAAGGATCACTGAAGGGCAAAAGAGCGTTGTCGACTTATTGGCGATGCCAGCGGCCGCTGAGATTGAATTTGAGCCGCTCCGTCTGCGGGGAAACCTCCACGAGTACGAGCTAGCTCATCGTCCGCAGCTTCCTCCAAAGTGGGCACGGACGGGCCACCGCCGTTAATGAAGGCTATGGCCGCGGGAATCCAAACATCAGCCACGACTGATTGGCGACCCAATGCGGGTATAGCTCCGTCATCTGGTCGAACAACTCCTGGTCGGACTTTGCGGTTTTCTGCACCCGATCGAAGTCCTGCAAGTAACGCTTGGTGTCTTGGATCGCAGAGGGAGAGTCGGGCGCGCCAGGTTTCTTGTGACCGGCGACAACAATCGCCGGGTTCAGCGCCGCTAACCGGTCCAGCGCTGCGATCCAATTCTTTCGGCTCTCGGGGGTGGTGTCGCCGACGTACATGCGGCATTGGTTGTACACAACATCGCCAGCGACGACCAGGCCGATCGATGGAACGTGTAGAGACGTCGAATCAGGACTATCGGTGCGGCCCTGCTCGATGATGCGCAATTCGTGGCCCTCAAGCGTGAATGTGTCGCCGTCATAGGGCTCAGGTGAGACCAACTTCGTCGGCACTTGCCCGGGAAACAATTGGCGGGCGAATTGGCTCAGCGGAGGAACAAACGACGACTGCATGGCCTCCACTGTCTTCGGCGTTGCTATCGCCCGAGCGCCTGGGAAACGGTCGAGGAGAACGCTCAGACCGTAGAAGTGGTCGAAATGTCCGTGCGTTATATAGATGGTCTGAAGGTTGCGATTGTGCAATGCGACCCAATCCGCGAGAGCCGCCGCCTCAGCCACAGTCCCCATTGCGTCCACCAGTACCGCGTCGTGCTCGCCGAAGATCAACGTCGAAGTGATCGGGTCAAAGCCGAGCGGCTCGCCGAAGGGCTTTGGGCGTTCACCGACCATAGCCTTTCCGGGGGCGGTAAAAACGTTCACACTGAGAGTGCTTGACGCGACAGGCGCGGTCACGCGCGTCGTCTCTTTCAGTCCATTCTTGCCGTCCATTTGGTATTCCTTTCGGTCAGAACGAGTGACTGTTCAAGGCAAGATTGGCAGAAACGCGATGACGCGTCTATTGGACGAACGTATCGATCAATGCCGAAGTATTGGCCTGACACGGCAGCCGGAAGGCACCCAGCGGACATCCGCAACCGTCATCCCATCCAGGGAAAAACCGGGGACAGACGGGACTTTCACCAATTTCTGTTCGTCCAAAAATTGAGAAAAGTTCGGTCTGTCACGGGTTCGTTCCCGAAAATCGACAGCTATTCCGTTTTTTTATTTCAACTGCCGAATCCGGTCTTGCAGGAATTGCCGTTCTGGTTGCTGTTGGGTCAGCGCCAGCGCCTTCTCATAAGACGATCGAGCCTCAGCTGTCCTGCCGAGCCTGCGGTACATATCGGCACGGGCGGAATGCGCCAGGTAATAATTGGCCAATTCGCCGTGTTCCAAGACCGCGTCCATATGCGCCAGACCGGCCTCTGGACCATCGCGCATGGCAATGGCCACGGCACGATTGAGTTCTACAACGGATGAAGGCTGTATTCGTAGCAACTGGTCGTACAGCGCAACAATCTCTCCCCAGTCAGTCGCAGCGACCGATTCCGCCTCTGCATGAACGGCCGCAATCGCGGCCTGCAGTGTGTAGGAGCCGAAGCGGCGGGACTTCTGCTGGTACTTCAGGGCTTCCTCCAGCAAGGCCACTCCCTCTGCGATCTGCTCCCGGTTCCAGAGCGAGCGGTTCTGGTTCTCCAGCAAAATCAGCTCTCCGGTCGGAGAGGTCCTCGCAGCGCGGCGGGATTCCTGTAGCAGCATCAGGGAAAGCAGCCCCAGGACTTCCGGCTCTGGCTGGAGTTCGGTCAGCAAGCGGCCCAGTCGAATCGCCTCACCGGTGAGCTCGGCGCGAGTTACCTCCGCTCCGGCCGCAGCCGAATAACCCTCGTTAAAGACAAGATAGATGACCTGAAGCACCGCGCCCAGACGCTCCGGCAATTCCTGCGGCGTCGGCACCTCGTACGGAATGTGTGTCTCTCGAATCTTTGTCTTGGCGCGCACAATACGCTGCGCCAACGTACGCGGAGTGGTGAGGAAGGCCTTTGCTATTTCCTCGGTGGTCAGCCCGCACACCTCACGCAAGGTCAGCGCAACGCGCGCTTCTGGCGCTAGAGAGGGATGACAGCAGGTAAAAATCAGGCGGAGCCGATCATCCTCAAGGCTGTCCTCTTCATTTTTATTGGACTTTTCGGCCGAACTCGATTGCGCTTCGAGATATCGCACCAGCTCGCCTTGAGAGGCATCAAACCTTGCACGTCGACGCAGAGTATCAATGGCCTTGAAGCGTGCCGTTGAAATCAACCACGGTCGCGGGTTGCCAGGAACCCCACTCGTGGGCCACAGGCTGAGCGCGGCCGCAAAGGCTTCGTGCATCGCCTCCTCGGCAAGATCAAAATCACCGAGCAAGCGGATTAGAGTTGCCAGGATTCGTCCCGAATCCGAGCGATAAAGAGAGTCGAGCAATTCGCGTGTCTGGTCATGTTTCTGCTCGGTGGAATGCTCGGACACGACATGCTCGGCCATAACGACGACCTTAACAAATCAGCGGTCCCGGAGCAATTTGGCAAACGGCGGATCGATGCGGGCACGTTTGACCTCAATGAGCGTGCACTCGCCCGATAACAACAAGTAGACTTTGCCCAAACTGCGTAGTCGGTACAGAATAAGCTTGAGGACGTCATTTCAGCGTAGTGGGCTAAATATCCGCAGCCACAACCTAAATTCGTGATGAGCAACCGATGCACAGACTGACGATTCTCTCAGCTCTCGCTCTCCTCGCTCCGGCCACTCCACAAGCGGGACAGTTACATTCGCCGTGGGACGATCGCACGATCGCCGCAACCGACGCTCCTTACCAGTGCCCCACGCCTCCGGAGTTTGCCAAAATCCTCGATGCCGAACCCTATTACACAGATTCTCACGCCTCCGTCATCGACCCCGCCAAGAAAGCGGCCTACGAAAAAGCCAGCGAAGGCCCTACGCACCTGGGACAGTCCGCCGGCCTGGCTGCCGACGCCTACCTCTCGAAAGGAAGCAAGGCAGCCGCGGCTTGCGTCTACTCGCTCCTCGATGCGGCGGCGAAAGCCGATGCCTGGGCCGGAGAGATGCCGCATTTTCAGGACGTCTATGTTCAGAACTGGATGCTCAGCGGCACCGCAATTCCCTATCTCAAGGTGCGCAATAGCAGGGCCGGAACTCCGCAGCAGGACGCTGAAATTCAGCAGTGGTTTCGCCTCCTCGCCGAACGTGTGCAAACTTACTTCGACAAGGGCAAGGGACATCCCGGGAGTGACGCCTACAACAATCACCTCTACTGGGCCGGTCTTGCGCTCGCGGCCGAGGGCGTCGCCGATAACGACCAGAACGCATTCTTGTGGGGTATCGCGACCTACTACCAGGGCGTCGGCTCGATCCAGTCCGACGGATCGCTCGTGGCCGAGATGAACCGCGCTGGCATGGCACTGCATTATCAGTTGTACGCACTGGCCCCACTGATCATGTTGGCCGAACTCGGCGAGGCCAATGGCGTGGACATGTACAACGTGAATCATGGCGCCATTCACCGTCTCGTGAAGTTCGATCTCGCGGCGCTTCAGGATCCTGCGATCATCGCAAAGCGCACCGGAGTGCAGCAGAACACATCCGCACCATATTCAGGCAACGAAATCGGATGGGCCGTCCCTTACGTAAAGCGTTTTCCCGATGCACAGCTCTCCGCTCTGATCGGGAACGCGCCTTGGGTACGCTTCTGGCAGTGGGGCGGTGCTCCTCCTGAACCGGAGATTCCGCGGCCATCCCGCTCCGCCGAGTCCGCCGCGTTCGAGGCCAATCTGCGACGCAGCGTAAATGCCGCGATGGCCGAGCAGTTTCCCTCCAACTCGCCGCAATCGGCCGCCTTTCTCGGCGAGTGGTGCGGACAAGGAATTGTTGCTATGCGCGCATCGATCACCGACAGCGGGGCCTATCTCACGCTGACCAACGAGAACGGCGATGCCTCCACCGGAAGCGTTGACGAGAAAGGGAAGATTGTCGCCCCGGGCTGGCAGAATGTGAGGGGAACGCTCAATCCCAGTGGCATCCAGATCGATTGGTCCAACGGCACCTACTGGGAGCGTTGTGACGCGGCGCGCGGCAACGCCGATCCTGGCCCTCTGGATCTCTCTGGAAAATGGTTCCCGCAGGGCGACTTCTCCGAGCCCTGCACTATCCGCCAGCATAGTAACGACCTGCAGATCGAGTGCGCACAACTGGCGACCACGACCGGGCGCATCGACGCCGCGACGCATTTCACCATCAAGTGGGGTGCCCGATCTATCGGCGCAACTGTAACCGCAGACCGCAACCACATCCATTGGGATGACCAGACCTACTGGACTCGATCAACCCTCTACGAGTCTGCGAGCAAATAGACAGAAGTCACGGCTATTCGTGGGTCATCGTCACGATGCGAGAACGTGACGTCAATCCAGACCTTCGCCAGTCGCCATCCACTTGGCACAGGCGGGGCCTAGCTCTGCAATGGCTCTGGCCTCATACTCCGCGGATTCCGCCGGCGTCAGGACCTCGCTCCAGCGGCCGTTCACACCCTTGTTGATGAAGACTTCGGCACCAGCATCCCAAAAAGCGCCACCGAGCGGGACACTCTGACTTGCGTTGCGCTTCATCCAGTCAAAGCTGCAATATTCGATGATCGAAGGCCAGCGGGATTCCTCCACCTCGATGTCGAGGAAAGCGGCAATGCGCCGCATTTGCGCGGGCATATCTTTCTTAAGCTGATTGAAGTGGATGAACATGACGTTCGGCAGTTCGCGAATCCCCCACCAAGAGCGACCGTTCTCCCAGAGCGACCAGAATGGGTAGCCGTCGCGGTCAAGCCAGGCACGCCAATACTCACGAATGTCAGCAGGCGGACGCTCGATCGGAGGGCCGACGAGGCCGGGAGTGAGGTTCAGCGCGTCATACCACTTCTGATTCGCGTTCGAGTGGTGGTTGTAAAGACTCCACACCACATCCCGGCCGTCGCGTCCGATGTATAGGTACTTTGCCCGCGGAGAGAACACCAGCGCGTCCACGGGCAGATGCGTCTTCAGAAAGCGGCGGTGCTTTTGTTCATCAACGACGGGCAACTTCACTTGCTTCGGGGGAACTCGTAGATCGAGCCACGGAGACATTTCCGCGACCGAGAGTGTTGGATCGCCGCCGAAAAGAAGTTGCGCGATGATCTGCTGCATCCAAGTGGTGCCGGACTTGGCGTAGGTGGAAATCACAATGTCGTCATCACGAAACTGGAAATCGTTCCAAATGGTGGAGTCGAAGTGATGGCTCTGAAGCTCGCGAGTCTTCTTGGGTGTGATCATGGTCTCCAGTTCAAAGGCCGTGATTCAATCGATGGCGCATGTAATTTTACACACGAGGTCAATGAGTGAAATCGCGTGTTGGCAACGATTGACTCTCAACTTCCAGTTTGCCGTCACTGACCCTTGGTATTATGCTGGCCCTAAGTTGTCCAGGTTAAAACTCTGAACGAATAAAGGGGAAATCATGTTCAAAATCACTGCGCTTGCTTTCGCAGTTCTCGTCGCTGGCCTTTTATGCTGTGCGGCAGTGGCGCCAGCCCAGGTTTCAGTTGGCGTAAACATCGGACCAGCTCCAGTGTGTCCTTACGGATACTTCGACTATGCTCCGTATGACTGTGCTCCCTATGGCTACTACGGGCCTGATTGGTTTGTGGGTGGGGTGTTTCTTGGAGCTGGCCCCTGGTTTCACGGCCCTCACGGCTTTTTCGGACATGTCGACAACCGCTTTGATCCCCATCACGGTTACGTTGGACCGTTGCCGGGGCGCGGAGCGGAGCGCTTCAACCACTTCCAAGGAAATGAGGCGCGAGATGGACGAGGGAACGTAGGCGAGGCTGGACATGAACCGAGGGCTGAGCACGCGCTGCCCGGATATCGGGGTGGTGGTCATGCGGGTGGACATGGCGGCGGGCATCACTAGAACGCCACCGGGTTAAGCGATCCAGGTACGCGATTCGATCGAATCGATCTGCTCTTAAGCGAGAAACGAGGTAAGGCGCGGGCTGCGTCTTACCTCGCTCGGCCTGCGCTCACAGCCATTTGGACGAGCCTTTTCCGGCGGGTGCCGCAGAGACCCTTTACCACAAATCGCACAAGGAAGAGCCCGACCCACGCACCGCATGGGATCGTCGGGAGAGACGGCATGACGCTGGAGAAGTACGCTGAGAACGCCGCCTTCTTCGTATCCGTTTTCGTCGACACTTCACGGGATTATTTTGAAGACAACACCGCTATTGTTAGCTCCTCCCGACTGTGCAGCGCCGTATAGATTTCCCGACGAATCGAGGATGAGTGAACCGATGGCAGGCTTGGAGCCATGAGTGCCGTCAAACGAATGCAAAGAGCTTGCGCTCCAGAATCCCTGCTCTTTCGATAACTTTATGACCGCGCCGAAGATGTCAACATACGTGAAATAAAGATTTCCGGCAGAGTCAAAGATCACGCCGGAAATTGGGAACGAAGGCCCGAAAATACCCAATGGGTAAGCCAATGTCTCCGACCAGGTTCCGTTGGACTGGGGTGAGAGTTCGAATACTGCGCCTCCGCTATAGCCGTCACTCGGAATCCCACTGGACGTGACGCCATACAGATTCCCGGCGGTGTCGAAGGTTAATCCTGCCGCAGGAGCGCTGCCCTCGGACATCGAGGCATTGAAGTTGTGCAGGATTTTTTCGGTCCAGCTTCCTCCCGACTTCGGCGGCGACAGTTCGAACACCGTGCCTCCGGCCTTGCTCCCCCCTGAAAAAGTCGTGCCGTAAAGATTGCCCGAGGAGTCGAGAATGAGGTTGCAGCGCGGAGAAGCGCCATCGGTCCCCTTGCCGAAGCTGTATAGAACGGTTTCTGTCCATCCGCCTCCGGATTTCGGCGATAACTTGAACACGGTTCCACCGCTGATTTCTTGTCCATTGCCATGGGAACCGCCGCCTTCCGTCGTGCCGTAGAGATTACCCGCGGAATCAAACACCAGTGCATTCGTAGGAAACTGGCCGTCACTGGTACCACCGAAATTGTGCAAAACATTTTCCGACCATGTGCCCGATTTCGATTTCGTCAGTTCGTATACAACGCCAACGCCGTTGCTTCCTCCCAGCTTGGTCGTACCGTAAATGTTTCCGGCGGAGTCGAAGATCACAGGACCAGTTGGAGTCGAACCGTCGCTGCCGCCATTAAAAGAGTGCAGGGTCTTTTCCGTCCAACTGGTGCCACTGGGACTCAACTCAAAGACGGAGCCGGCCCTGGAACCACCCTCTTCGCCGGCAACGCCATAGAGATTTCCCGAAGAATCAAAGACAAGACCGAGGAGGGGCGACGATCCTTCCTTTGTTTTGAAGTTATGCAGCACGGTATAGGTCTGACTCGCGGCCTGAGGAGTGATGAGCGCGAGCAGGCAAACTACGGCCACGACAGATACGATTCCGCTGATAGAAGTCGCGGCTGGGCATAGGGGCAAATCTCCTTCGAGTCAAATGGCAGTCAGTGCTCGATCGTGGCCCTTGTCTGCGATTGCAATGAATTCCGCCAGAATGGCAGTCCATCTACACCTCGTGCAAGCATCCCGAGCGAAGGTCCAGCGGTGGCTGAATCCTCTCTCGGACTTGCCTTAGTGCTCACAGTCTCGCTATCGGTAGTTGCACCGGCGGCGATGGATTTGTTGGCAACGGTTTCGTAAGCGTACTCGGTTATGGTTTGAAGACCGCCCACCGGCGTAACAAACGTAAGCCGGATCCATCCGTAGTGCGTTGCACCCTTAATGAGGAACTTAACGCCAAGATAGCGATCGGTAACGTTTCGCCAAACCCCGTAGTAGAAGTGCGACGGAACATCCGTCTGGGCGGCAACTGAGCGCTCAATGGTAAGTTGTCCACGTCCGATGGAGCTCGAAAAATGCGCTGTGGACCCAATGTTCGCGCCGCTTAGCACTGCGGAGGCATACGCTCCTCCTGGTCCACGATTCCCGCCCATAACTTTTCCGCCGGTCAGAGGTTTGATCGCAAATGAGTAGAAAAAGTCTGGTACATAGCCAATCCTCGAGATGGATAAAGCAAAGTCGTTGACTCCGTCTTTGTTGAGATCGATCGAGGCTGTGTGTCCCGGAGATATCTGAAGGTTGGTGTGGGTGACAACGACCGAACCTTCGGCCGGCGAGGCTAACGCGAGCACGCCTACTCCGGCGGCGGCTGCGGCAAGCGAGTAGAGCATTAAGCGATGATCGTGAGCCTCTGAGCGTTTCCCCCGGGGTCGTTTGTATGGCATTTCATTCCTCCGGCGTGAGCGACACGGTATAGCAGCAAACGCTTGAGGTCAAGCGCTGTACGCTGTTGCCTTTCATTGCCTCGGCTGTTGATGACAGTTAAGCGCGACTTTCCAAGGGGCTCGCGCAGCCGGCTGTGCGCTCTCTAGGGGGAACGAGATCTATTTCCTCCGGTGCAACTCACCCTAATTGTTTGGCTTGGTCTGAGGGACGTTGCGCAAATGCTGGCGCAGATCAACCCATATCTGGTCCGGTATTTCTAGAAAAACTCCCACTACATCGGGATCGAATTGACGACCCGACCAAAGCTGAATTTCTTTGCGAGCGGATTGAAGACTACTCGCAGGGCGGTATGGAAGGTCCGACATGATCGAGTCTAGAGTGTTGGCGAGGGCTACAACCCTCGCTCCCAGAGGAATTTGTTCTCCTCTCAGCGCGCGCGGATAGCCAGTGCCATCGTAGCGTTCGTGATGCGCATAAACAATCTCAGAGGGTTCCTCGAGAAACGGAATCTTCTTGATGAGTTGATATCCCTTCAAGCAATGCTCGCGCATGATCGCGGTTTCATCGGGAGTCAACTTAGTAGGTTTTTTAAGAATCTGATCGGGAATTGCCATTTTGCCGATGTCATGCAGGAAAGCTCCACGAGCGAGGACAGCGATCTTCTCGCGAGGCATGCCTAATGCTCTCGCGATGCCGATGGCGAAGGCGGTAACACGCTTGGAATGCCCCGTAGTCGCAGAGTCTTTGAGATCGAGGGCGTCGCCCAAGCCTTCGACCGTAACGTTAGTAAGCGTTGTTTTGAGGAGGTGATTCTCAGCCTCAAGCTCTTGCACGCGGCGGGCTAGATCATCAAGTTCCGGCATTTCGACCACCCGGATAGAAGTTTATCGCAAGCGCTGCGCAGGAAAAGTTTCTAGCTTTTGGGGAGGCGCTCTATGTCTGCGTTGGTGAAGGTGCGAACGGAGCTCGGCTTGTGAGCTTTGAAATATGAGGCGACCTCGCCGAGAGGAACTCCATAACCTTGATGCTCCAGGGAGGTTACCGTGACGAACGCAGTCACTCCGGTGTCGACAAAGCTGGGAGGCAGCGAGAGCGAAGGCGCGGAAGAGAGTTCTATATCGCTCGCGGGCTCGGACGAGTTGGGCGCTTCGGAGGTAAGGAGCGGATTCTTCGGAACACCCCAGAACACCTCTGACAGATTCGGCTGAACTGGAACGGTGGACGTTGGATTTACCTGATCCGCTGGCGGAATCGCTTCGGCAGGAATCGGGGTTGCGGCGGGTGTTAGCTCGGAAGGTCCAGAGAATTCTGTGGACGCGCTTTGAGCCGGAGCCGCGGAAAACGACAGCGACGGCGTCGCGATTGGGTGAAGGAACATCGGGTTGCTGCCGGGCGGGACCAGGTATTGCGGACCGGCGGAAAAGCTGGTGTCCTGCGCGGCGGCGATTCCGGTAAGGGTGACGAGAGTAAGAAGGAAGGTGGCGAGACGCATGGGATCTCCTTGAGTGCACTCCTGCCTGCTGATTATGGAACGGAATTGGGGAGGATTGCCAGAGTCCTTGGACTCCAATTGGCCTATTGGACGCGGGGTTTGAGTGGAGAAGCAACCGCGGCAGCGGCGTTCTGGCGCTCGCGGCGGTTGGCCAGGATGATGTAGAGCATGTAGAAGACGATCGCCAGATTTCCGATGAGGAAAGCGCAGCGGATGACAGTGACTCCACGGAAAAGCTCGCGAACTTCGAGGGGCAGCAAGAGAGTTCCGGAGATGAAGGCCACCCATTCGGCCCAGGTTCTTCCCTTCCACAATCCGTAGGCTTCAGTGAAACGCAGAGCGGCGTAGGCGAAAGCGATGCGGGCAGCAGCCCACAGGCGCGCGTCGGTGATGTTGTCGGCAAAATCGAGGAAGAGCTGGGCGTAGCGGCGATCGGTGCTGATGTGGAGAAGCGCGAGCAGGCTTTCGGCGATCAGCCAGGTGTCTTTGTGAAGCAGGGCGATCGCGCAACCGCCCATCACCAGAATGAAGATGCCCTTGAAGAATTCGAAGCCGGCAACGGCCCGGAGCACGCGCCGCTGGCGGCGGTGGTAGTCAGGCTTGGTCCCGAGCTGGCTCATGAATCGGAGCGATTACCCCAAGGCAGATTACCACGGAGCCAGGCGTGGCCCTATACGGGCTGAATGGTAGGAAACGCTGCTCGAGCGGGGACCCTTCAGTCGCATCGTCCATGTAATCTGGAGGAGCGATTTCATTTCGATCCAGGATGCAGATTTTGCGATGGAGATGCTTCCGCATTTCATTGGTTCGTTGTACTGAATGCCATGCCTGCTGAAACTCAAATTGATTCGTCCACGTCGGCATCGATGAGCGACTTCCGGATGACGCTGCGGCTGGCGCTGCCGCTGATTGTGGCCGAGCTCGGCTGGATGAGCATGGGCCTGGTGGACACGATCATGGTCGGGAGATTGCCAGACAGCGCGATCTCCATTGGAGCGACAGGGCTGGGGCAGAGTTTGTATCACATGGTGGCAATCTTTGGCGGCGGATTGCTGCTCGGCATGGACACTTTTGTAGCGCAGGCGTATGGGCGCAAGGATGAGCAGGACGCGCGGCACACGCTGGTCAACGGGATGGTGCTGGGACTGGCGTTGACTCCGCTGCTGATGCTGGCGGTTTCATTCTGGCCGGCGATGATGCAGCGATTCGGCATCAGCGTGGAGCTGGTGGGACCGATGCGTCCGTTCTTGTCGGCGCTGAATTGGGGAACGCTTCCGCTGCTCGCATATTTCGCGCTGCGGCGGTATTTGCAGGCGGTCGACGTTGCGCTGCCGATCACGTTTGCGGTGATCTCGGCGAACATCGTCAACGCGGTGGGAGATTGGGCGCTGATCTACGGGCACATGGGATTTCGAGCGCAAGGGATCACGGGATCGGGATGGTCCACGTGCTTCGCACGGATTTATATGGCGCTGGTTCTGGCCGTCACGCTGGTGTGGGTGGAGACCAAAGGGACGGCGTCGTGGCACGGCCTGATGGATAGGGTGCGGCTGCGGATGGAGGCGCTGCGAATCGATCCGCAAAGAATATGGGCGCTGCTCAAGCTGGGAGCGCCGGCGGCGGGACAGATCCTGTTGGAGATTGGAGCGTTCTCGGCAGCGACGGCCTTGTGCGCGAGACTGGGCGCGGTGCAACTGTCGGGACATGAAATCGCGTTGAACTGCGCGGCGTTCACGTTCATGGTGCCATTGGGAATCAGTGCGGCAGCAGCGGTGCGAGTGGGACAAAATCTGGGCAGAGGAGATCCGCACGCGGCGAGGCGAGCTGGGTGGTCCGCAATTTTGCTAGGCGCGGGATTTATGACGTGCGCGGGACTCGTGTTTGCGGCGATGCCGAAGATGATCGCGCGGGTGTTTTCTCCCGATCAGGCAGTGGTGGCGACGGGAGCGAAGCTGTTGCTGGTAGCGGCCGTGTTTCAACTGTTCGATGGATTGCAGGTCGTGACCACGGGAGCACTGCGCGGTTCGGGCGACACCAGCACTCCGATGATCGCCAATTTTGTTGCGTATTGGCTGATCGGGCTTCCGTTGGGATACTTGCTGGCATTTCGTCTCGGCTGGGGCGCGATGGGCATCTGGATCGGACTATGCGGGGGGCTGGTGATTATTGGATCGGCGCTGGTGGTGGCCTGGCATCGAAAGCCGTTGGTAGCGGTTGGGGCGAAGTCCAAGGCGGCGGCGTAGCGCTTTCCTGCTGCTGTCGTCGGTCATTGGTCGCTTGTCGTTCGCCATTCGTCGTCGGTCGTCGCTCCTCGTCGTTCGCCTCGCAATGTGGCCCTTCGTTTTCTCCTCGATCGTTATTTCCCTCGGCTATCTCCACTTCGACATCTCTTAAAGCGGTGCCTTCTTACCTCAGTAACTAGGAAAGCGTTTCTGCACATGAAACGATCGATCGACGGAGATCGGTCGAGGAGATGCAATCATGCGAAAGTCCTTGTGTCTGGCAGTGGCGGTGCTGTGCGCCGGAATCGCGCAGGGTCAACAGGCAGCAGCGGCGCCACAGACGGCGCGACAGGCGCTGATCGAAATGTTCTTCAGCAAGACGCCGGGAATGTTCGCGAAACACTTACCCGCGGCGACGATTGCGGCGCTCGAGAAGTCGGGGGCGCTGACGAATCTGCAGCAGTATTCGACATTCATCACGCAGCTGCAGGCCCAGGGACACACCATCCAAACATTCGAGACGGGATCGGTGCTACTGGCGTCGGAGGATGCAAAGACTGGACAGAAGGCCGAGATCACAGTGGAGAATGACACGTTGCGCGGCGATCAGGACGACATCGAACTGATGATTCATGCGACCAAAGATGGGCAGGAGCCGATGTCTCCGTTCATGCCACAGATGGTTTTCTCGATGAAGCAGGAAGCTGCGATCTGGAAGCTGAATGAAATTTCGTTCACGATTCATGTGCCACTGGCGGATCCGAAATTTCTGGCGGCGATCACGCAGAAGATGACACCGCAGGTCGGGAGCGCTGCGCTCACGCAACATGGCGAGGTTTCAAGCGCGCTGGCCGGGAGCGACGCGAATGTATTGGCAGCGATGCGGATGATTTTGACGGCGGAAGTGACTTATGCGGCGACTTATCCGACAGTGGGTTTCACCTGTACGTTGTCGGATCTCGATGGATTTGGCGGAGGCCAGCCGAATGAACATCAGGCTATGCTGATTAATAGCGGGCTGGCGAGCGGAAAACGCTACGGATTTGTGTTCACATTGTCGGGTTGCGGGGGAGCTCCAGCGAGCGCATTTCGTCTGACAGCCGTGCCAAATGCGAATACGTTTGGGCGGAAGACGTTTTGCGCGGATCAGTCCGCGGTGATTCGATCGTCAGCGAACGGGAATGCGGCGGCTTGTTTGGCTAGCGGGGTTCCGGTTCAGTAGCGACTCGTTTCCTGCACAAACTTTCGATGCAATGGCATCTCGCTTTACTCGACGGACGGCCGAGGCGGCTGTCTCCACATGAGCATTCTCCGTCTATTCTTGCTTTCTTCGCGAGTGATGACAGAGTTATTGGCTGACCGACCAGGCCATGCCGTCGGGTTCTTGACCTACCTCTAAGCGGCCGACTACTTCCAGCGTTTTTAAATCGATCACCGCGATGTTGTTGTCTGGGGAGCAGGCGACAAAGGCACGAGCGCCGTCGGGCTGCATGAGAATTCCTGCGGAACCTTTTCCGAGCTTGAGTCGTTTGAGTTCTTTGTGAGTGTGGGCGTCGAGGATGATCAGCTCCCCGCCAGATAACGTGGAGACGAAGACGCGGGCGCCATCGGGGGTGAACTTGAGGCGGTTGGCCCCGCGGGCGTTGGCGGCGATAGTATCGACAACCTTCTTGCTGGCGAAATCGATGATGGAAATCGTGCCTTCCTGCGAGTTCCCAACCCAGATTTCCGTATGGTCGGGAGAAACGTCGAAACCTTCGGAGCCGTTGCCGACACGGATGACGGTCTCATCCCAATCTCCGCCGGGAGGTCCGGGAGGCGGGCCTTGCGGGGGGCCAGGCTGCGCTCTGGCGGCCATGCCAGGAGGCGGTCCGGGTTGGCGTGGCGGAGTTTTTTCGATGATGCTAACGGTGCCGGAGCTGACGTTGGTGGTGACGATCTGCTTGAGATCGGGGGAGACGTAAATCATGTGGGTACGATTCTGGCCGGTACCGAGAATCCAATCGACCTTCTGAGTCGCGGGGTCGTAGCTGCCGATGGCTTTCGCAGCTTCGGCGGTGAACCAGACTTTACCTGCGACGAAGGCGAGGCCGTGAGGTCCGCGAAGAGGTCCGAGATCGATGGCCGGGAGCGGCTTTTGATCAAGGAGATCGACGACCGCGAGCGTGTTGAAGGTGCCGAAGCCATAATTTGAAACGTAGGCCGTGGCGCCATCAGCGGAGGCGATTACTTCATGGGGATCGTTTCCGATCTGGACCTTGGCGAGAACTTTCAACGTGGCGGGATCTACGATGGCGAGCGTATGTTCGCGCTTGCTGAGAGCCAGAAACGTTTCTTTCGGAGTTTGCGCGCTTAGGAATGCTGGAGAGATCAGGGTGGCGAGTGCGAGGGCGAATCGGACTCTCTTCGACATGAGAACTTTCACCTTGTAGTAACTGGACGAAGTGGCGGCGGATCGCCGACGCTACTTGCCGCGGCGGATTTAGTCCGAGCTACTTGTTGCCGTTATTTGGCTGCTTTTTTGCACGAATCGCGGACCGCAACTCTTCCACAATTTCCTGCGAGGCTTTGATGGCTTGGGCATGCTGGTTCACGTTGAATGAGATCGCGCCGACGCGGGCGTGACCTCCGCCGCCGTAGCGCTCGCAGATGCGGGCGAGATTGACCTCGGGCTCCTGCGGCGCCCAGGGATTCGATCCGACGGAAACTTTCACGCGAAAGCTGCTCTTGCTCAGCCCGACACTGTAGACGGACTCCGGATGCAAGTAGTACGGGACGAATTTGTTGTAACCCTCGAGGTCATGGTCGGTGACGTCAAAGAAGATGGTGCCGTCTTTGCATTCTGTGCGTTCGCGAAGGATGCCGATGGAAAGCTCGTGACGCTTGAGCAGCGGCGGAAGCAAGGGAGCGACGAAGGGCTCTTCGAGAATCTCGGCGAGGGACTTTGTGGCCAAGAGCGGAATGAGATTGGGGACGAAGCCGTGATCGGGCGCGGACTCGATGACCATGGTGAGCTTCATGGCAGGAGCTTCCATTTCGACCGCGGTCTTGGCGTCGGGATAGAGGGCGCCGTCGATGATGTCGGTCCAGTGGACAAGGTCGGCGACGGGCTTTGGGTCGAATCCGAAGCGCTGCTGCGCGATCATCGCGATGAAGCTAGTGCAGGATTTGAAATCGGGATCGTAGAACTTGCGGTTGCTCTGGTCCTGCTCGAAGTGTTCGGCGTCGGCGGGAGAAAGAAAGGCGCTTTCGTGGTGATCGAACCACCAAGTGATGGCGGGGGAACTCGAGTACTTGAAATCGACGATGGCGTTTTCGTCGCCGTCGAACTGCTTCTCATCGAACAGAGCGCCGGCACGGTGGACGAGGCCGGTGAATTCAAATTCGGCGTCGCCGCGGATGCGCTCGCGATAGAAGCGGGAGAACAGAGCGGCGGAAGACGCTCCGTCGAAACACTTGTCGTGATAAAAGACTCGAACTCGCAATCAACGCCCCAGTCGAACCTGAATTCCCGCGGACGAGTCAGACAGAGCGAACTCGCGCCGCTGGTAAAAGCTAATAGGATTGACAGCTTAGAGGGAGAAAGTCAAGCTGCGGGGAAACGAGAAAGAACTTGTCAGCGCAAGAAAGTCAGAGTAGAAGGAGAAATCCTCGCGCATTCGTCCGCGTGGTGCGAAGAATTCGCGAGGATTTGAAAGGCGTATTGCAGCGCCGAATCACGATCGGCTCGGCGTGAATTACATGGCGTTGGCTTGCTTTTCGGCCATGTCGCCGATGATGGGCAGTTTGTACATTTGTCCCTGGTTAGCCTTAAGGAGAAGGACGATCCAGAGGATGAAGCCGCCCAGGCTGACGAGCAAGTGAAGCGGGAATGTGATCAGCGCCAGGAACGGCACGAAGGCGAAGATCGAAAGCCCGACGTGCAGAATGAACAGCGCCGCCGCGAAAAACAGGCACTGAAATGAGTGGAAGCGGATGAATCGGCTTTTATTGTAAGGCTCCATCACCAGAAAGATGATCGCTGGAATGATGGTGATATAGGCGAGCATGCCCGCGACATTGTCGGTCAAGCCTCCAGCGCTGGCCATAGGAGCAGCAGCCACGGGAGCGCGACTGGCGCATGCGGCGCAGGTGGTGGTACCGTCGGCGATTTGTGCCCCGCACATGTTGCAAAATGCCATAGAGAAAACCCTCCGGTCCGATGAGACCTCGCCCCTGGATAGACCCCGAACCTACGCTCCAAGCAGCGTTCGCGGCAAGGTATCAAAAAGGCCCTGTCAAAGCAACGGACAAATTCCAGAGATTGCCGGGAAAGCGCGCCAGAAGTGGGCAGAATCAACCTAACGGATTGACGGCTAGGAGAGCGAATAGTATGTTTCGTGCAAATTCGCGGCTCGATTTCGGGCGCGGTTTGGTGAGCAGCGGATTGGAGGGCGAATGAGCACATTTTGCGCAGCCTGCGGCAACAGCATGAGCGCCGACGACCAGTTCTGCCGGGTGTGCGGACGGCAAGTGTCCGCGCCGGGTAGCGTACCAGTGGTGGCTGCGCCGATGACGCCCGCGGGTCCGCCTGAGACCAGCGGAAAGGCGATCGTCAGCCTGATCAGCGGACTGTTCATTTTCTTCTTTCCGTTTTCGGTCGTCGCAATTATCTTCGGTCACTTATCGCTGTCGGAAATTGGCAAGAGCGCCGGGCGGCTGACGGGACGAGGGATGGCGATCGCGGGACTGGTGCTCGGTTACGCGGGAGTATCGTTTATTCCCATACTGATTGTTGCGGCGATTGCGATCCCGAATTTGTTGCGGGCGCGAATGGCGGCGAATGAATCGTCGGCGGTGGCTTCAGTCCGAACGCTGAACACGGCGGAGAGTGCTTATGCGCTCAGTCATACCGAGGCGGGCTACACTTGTTCGCTTTCCGATCTGAGCGGTGCAGGATTGATCGACACACGACTTGCGAGCGGGCTGAGAAGTGGATACATGTTCGAGCTTGCGGGATGCGGCTCGGAAACCGGCACAGGAGCGAACACCAAATACTTCGTTCGAGCGCGTCCTGTGAGTTGGAATCAAACAGGAGTGCGGGCGTTCTGTTCGGATGAGTCCGCGGTGATTCGACAGGACAGGCGTGGTTCGGCAGCGCGATGTTCGGAGACGGGGATCCCGCTGGAGTGAGTTTCGCTACGCGGGAAGGAGACGAAGAGAATGTTTTGTCCTCAATGTGGAGCGAGTAACGCGGATACAGCGGCGGTATGCACGCAATGCGGCCGGCAATTGCAGGCGGCCATCCCTCCCGTGGGTGCACCTACTCCGTTGCCCGTCCAGGGCGTTGTTCTGCCTCCAGGTACAACGGTGCCCAACTATCTGGTGTTCGCGATTCTGGCGACCGTGTTCTGTTGCTTGCCGGCGGGCATCCCGGCGATTGTTTTCGCGGCGCAGGTCAACGGCAAGCTACAGGTTGGCGATGTGGCCGGTGCGCAAGCGGCGTCGAACAACGCAAAGATGTGGTGCTGGATTTCGTTTGGCGTCGGGCTGGCAGCGATTGGAGTTTGGGTTCTGCTGGTGATGATTGGAGTCGTGAGCGGGATCCATAACAACTGACAAGAGATGGAAGCCACATTGACCCCATCGATTCGAAGGCGCGATCTCGTGGCCGTTTTGTTTTTGGCTGGCGGCTTCGGATTGTTATTGTTGCGATTGTTCGATCCGGCGACTTCTGGCTTGTTTCCGCCATGCCCACTTCACTATTTCACCGGACTTTATTGTCCGGGATGCGGATCGCTGCGCGCGATGCACCAACTGCTTCAAGGCAATTTGCGCGAGGCTTGGGCGCTCAATCCGATGGCAGTCCTGCTGCTGCCATTTGTCGTCTATGGCCTGACTTCGGAAGCGCTTCTTCAACTGAGAGGGCGTGGGCTGCCGCATTTGTTTCTTCCGGCAATCTGGATCCGTGCGCTCGGCGTGGCGATCGTTCTATTTGGGATTGCTCGGAATCTTCCGGTACATCCGTTTGATCTTCTCGCGCCCGGAGTTCTGCTCCCTCTGTAATAGCTGCGACAAGGAGAGGTATGTGAGTTCGTTCTGCCTGGGTTGCGGAAACAGCCTTGCCGAAGGAGAACGGTTCTGCGGAACGTGCGGGAGAGACTCTCAGGCCGGAGCGGCTGTACCTGCGGTTGATCCAGCGGTGGCGTTTGGACTTCCTCCTGATACGAGCGGCAAAGCAATCTTCAGCCTGGTGTGTGGCGTTCTGTTCGTCATTCTTCCCTTCTCAATCCCAGCAGTGATTTTCGGGCACTTGGCTCTGTACGACATTCGGCGCAGCCGTGGCCGGCTTGCCGGGAAAGGCTTGGCGATCGCGGGAATCATTTTGGGATATGTGGGGATGGCACTGCTAGTTGGTTTCATTGGCCTGACAATTTACGAGGCGCGATTGGCACAAAAGAGAATTGCAAATCGAGTCCAAGTGCAAAGCGAAAATTCTGTGGTCACGTCGTTACGAACGCTGAATACAGCTGAGATAGCCTATTCGCAGGCCCATCCGAAGGTCGGATATACCTGTTCCTTGTCCGATCTGCAGGCGGCGTGGGGAATCAGCGAGGATCTGGCAGCGGGAAACAAGAACGGATACCGATTCAAGCTTCAAGGATGCGCTGCCGACAAAGTGGACGGTCCGATTGTGAAGTATCAGTTGCTGGCCGATCCATGGGTGGGATATCCGGCGAAACCTGAGCAAAAAAGAGCCGCGGCGTATTGCTCAGATCAGTCCGATGTGATTCGTATCGCGCCAAATGGTTCGACCGAGGATTGTTTGAAAAACGGAAGCGATCTTTCGGAGAGGGACCTCACACACCCACAATCATCGTCGCGCTAGTGTTTGGTTATGAAGGCGCGCATCAGAGCGGGCGGAGAGATTGACTCTTCTTGCGGCAGTCTTCGCAGACGCCATAGATCTGGAAGGTGTGGCGCGTGGTGAGGTAGTGGTATCTGCGTCCGATCTCCTGCTCGAGCTGGCCGACTTCCTGCGAAAAGAATTCCACCGAGCTGCCGCATTCGGTGCAGACCATGTGGTGATGGCTGCGGCGGTTGTACTGATGCTCGTAGCGGGCAATGCCGTCGTGGAAGGCGACCTCACTGGCGAGTCCGCACTCGGCGAGAAGCTTCAGCGTGCGATAAACGGTGGTGTAGCCGATGCGGGCGTCTTTTTTCTGCACGAGGCGGTGGAGTTCGTCGGTGGAGAGATGGTCGCGAGTTTCGAGGAACGTGCGCAGGATGGTGTCGCGTTGCGCGGTCTGCTTCAGCCCCACGCCTTTCAGATGACGATGCAGGATATCCTGGGCTTCCCGCACCATCTGGCGGGAGAGCGTAGGTTGATCGTCAATGCGTTTCTGCAGCATGCGGGACCGCGAGCCAGAATACCACCCCGGCATCTTGAAAATGAAATTCATTTTCATCGCGGAGCGAGCGGCGGCGCGAATCCGACTGGACTACAATCGTAGTTTCCCATGAGCACGATGGCAGAAGTTAGCGCCCCACGATCCCGCCGGTCCCCGGTTCTCCGCATTTTGTTGTGGCTTCTGCTGATTGCGCTCGCGGCGGCGGCTGTTGCAGCGGGCTACGCGTATCACGTGGCGCATGCGGCGCTTCCCCAGTTGGATGGACGGCTGCAGGTTGCGGGGCTGATGGCGCCGGTGACGGTGACGCGCGACGGCCACGGTGTACCCACGATTGAAGCTGCGAACCTCGAGGATTTGTTCTTCGCTCAGGGATACGTCACGGCGCAGGACCGGCTGTGGCAGATGGATGTGATCCGGCGTGCTGGCAGCGGAGAGCTTTCGGAACTTATTGGACCGGACACGCTGGAGCGTGACCGAGAACAAAGAATTTTGGGCTTGCGCGAAGCGGCGAAAAAATCCTTAACGATGCTCAGCCCGCGCGACCGCAATTTCTTTGAGGCCTACGCGCGCGGTGTGAATGCGTATATCGACGCGCACGCAAACCATTTACCGATCGAGTTTTACTTCCTCCATTACAAGCCGAAGCCGTGGACGCCGGTGGATTCGCTCGTCATCGGCAGCCAGATGGTGAAGGACCTGAACTTTCACTATTTTTACGACGCGCTGGCGCACGAAAAAATTCTGGCAAAGCTGGGGCCGGAGTTGACTGCGGATTTATATGTGAACCGATCGTGGCACGATCGTCCTCCGACCGTGATGCGGGAAGACTTGAGCGCACCGGATAGCAATGGCGGCGGCGATCAGGATGACGATGATGAGGATGATTCCCCGGATAACGCGGTCACACAGCAACGCGGTGGAGACCTCGGGCGACCTGCCGAGCTGCCGGTGATCGGATCGAATGATTGGGTCGTCTCTGGAGCGCACACAGTCACGGGTAAACCCCTGCTCTCGAACGATATGCATCTGGCGCATCAGATGCCGAGCTTGTGGTACGAAGCGCACCTGCATTCCGGCGCGCTCGATGTCGCCGGAGTGACGCTTCCGGGTGTGCCATATGTCGTGGTCGGACATAACGAGCGGATAGCGTGGGGATTCACGAATGTGGGTCCGACGGTGACCGATGTTTATATCGAGAACTTCAATGCGGACGGGGCATATCAGACTCCAAGTGGATGGGTGCAG
Source organism: uncultured Acidobacteriota bacterium (assembly GCA_963787685.1). Taxonomy (GTDB): domain Bacteria; phylum Acidobacteriota; class Terriglobia; order Terriglobales; family Acidobacteriaceae; genus Sulfotelmatobacter. Next base: position 67,434 of record CAWBED010000003.1, on the reverse strand, counting down.
CCGGAGCATCGGTTGGAGACCATTCATGTGAAGGGGCAGCCGGATGAAACCGTGGATGTGAGGACTACGCGTCATGGACCCATCATCACGGAGATCGTACCGGGTGAAACGCGGCCGCTGGCGCTGCGTTGGACGCTTTATGACGGAATCCGCATGCCGTTCTTCGACGTGAACTCGGCGCAGAACTGGGATGAATTCCAGAAAGCTTTTTCACAACTGGATGCACCTGGGCAGAATGTGGTGTATGCAGATGTTGATGGCAACATCGGCTACCACACGACGGGGAAAGTGCCGATCCGCGCGGCGGGCGACGGAAGCCTGCCTGTGAGCGGAACGGATGACACGCACGAGTGGACGTCGTTTATTCCGTTCGACAAGCTGCCGAGCGTTTATAACCCTCCATCGGGAATTATCGCGACGGCGAATGGACGGATCGCGCCCGACGACTATCCGCACTCGATCAGCATGGAATGGGAAGCACCGTGGCGAACGGCACGGATTTATCACGTGCTGGAGTCGGGACGTCAGTTTACGCCGGCTGACATGCTCGCGCTGCAAACGGATGTTCATTCGGAATCGGATTTGTTCGCGGCGGAGCGATTCGTATATGCCGTTGATCACGCAACGAAACCTTCTGCGCGCGCCAAGCAGGCGGCGGATTTAATGCGGAGTTGGGATGGGCTCATGGAGGCTTCGTCGCCGGCGCCGACGATCACGGAGAATTCGATCGGCGAACTGACGCGCCTACTGCTCGAACCGAAGCTGGGGACCGCTCCGGTCAGTTCAGCAAGCGACGGCCTGCTGAACTGGAAAACGTATTCGTGGGAGATGCGATCAGTCTGGCTGGAAAATATTCTACTGCATCGTCCGAAGCGGTGGCTTCCGGAAAAATATGCGAACTACGATGAGCTGATAACGGCGGCGGTTGATGCGGCAATGAGCCAACCTGCCGCGCCGAAGGATCTGACGACATGGCGTTGGGGCGCGTTCAATGCGGTGGAGATTCAGCATCCGATTCTGGGAAGAATTCCAATTCTCCGCAACTGGACGGGGCCGGGGGTGCAAGAGCAATCAGGGAGTGGGTACACAGTAAAAGCGGTCTCGCGGCATCACGGGCCTTCCGAGCGGTTCACGGCAAATCTGGCGGATCTCGATCACTCGACGCTAAACGTAGTTACAGGGGAAGGCGGGAACTTCCTCAGTCCGTACTACATGGATCAATGGAAGAACTGGTACGAAGGAAGCACGCTGACGCTCCCCTTCAGCGCGCAAGCCGTGCAAGATGCGAAGGCACACCAGTTAATCCTAGAGCCGGCGCAGCGCTGAGCTCCGGCAGCAAATCCTAGAAGAAATCGATTGCCTTCACGTCGCCAACGTAGCCGGGGATGTTGATATTTCCGGTGGGCAGATACGTATTAATCAGCAAGATGTCGCCGTGGAGCGTGTCGTAGACCCGGAGGTTTCCGCCCTCGGCGACGTATTCCACATAGCGGCTGCTGAAACCCTGCAAGCCGTTCACGTCCCCGTTGTCAGGCGGAATGAAGACCGAGTTACTCGCCACGGTCACGATCGATAAACATCCGCGAACTTCGCCGCTCGGATTATTGACATTGCCGATATTGGTGCAGTCATACGATCCGACGAAGAGCTGCCCGTTGTTGGTGAGATCCATGCGGTGATGGTAGCCGTCGGTGATGACCGCGGTTGCGGTCACTTTCCCAGCGGCGAGGTCGACGGTGTCGAGGCGTCCGCATGTTGTGGCAGCAGTCGTCTCGCCCGTGCATGTGTTATTGGTGGGAGAAGTACCCGCTACATACAACGTCGAGTTACTTAGAAGAGCCCAAGTGGCACCGTCGACATTAATCGTGCTGGTGATGGTGAAGGTTGTGAGATCGAAGATTGCGACGCTGGCCTGCTTGCCTCCGCATTGCGCACCGCAATTCAAAATGTAGGCGCTATTGCCATTGATGATGGCGAAGACGGGGCGGTCGAATCCTGGAACGATGGTGCAAACGGGGTTCGGAGTAGTCGAAGTGCTCAGGCAACTGGTATCCACTGGCGGGGACGCCGCGCCCGGGTTCAAGATAGTCATCGAATCGGAGTCGCTGCTGAAGACCAGCAACTGAGTTCCGTTTGAATTCGAAACCACAGTCTGAGCGCTGGGGACGGCGATAACATTTACGACGCCATTCTGGAAATTCATTGCGTCGACAGCCCCAGTGAATGAATAACCCTGGACCACGGCGGCGGGAACGGCCGCATATCCTAATGGGTTTGAGGTAGGAATCACGAAGCTGGTAGTCGGGAAGCCGATTTTCGCGGAGCCGATACTGCTCTCTTTCAAAGTATCGGCGGCGAAGACGGCATTGCTGCCGGAATCGAAAGCGGCTGCGATATTCCGGGTGGGAGAAACAGCCATCAGACCAGGGTTGTTTCCAGCACTGAGCGGGGCAATGCCCGGCAGGGTGTCATTGTAGGCGTTGATAATGACGAGGCCGCCGAAGCGAACGGTGTCCGTAATGCCCTGCGAAGCGAGCACGCGCTCTTTCAGGCCGCTGGGCGGCTGCTTGGTTCCACTACCGCCGCAAGCAATAAAATTGAGGATGGCCCACAAACCGACCACAAGAGCGAGGTTGCGTTTCTTCAAACGGCAGGCTCCTAACAACTTGAAAAAGGGATATTTAGTTGCGAAATCGTGGATTATAACAGACCGGCCACATCCGGCTCATCGAACTCTCCGAACGGGCGGGCAGAAGCGCCTTCTGCTGCTGCCAGCACCCGCTCGCTGGGCATCGAGATGCGAAGACTCGGGGTTATCCTGTATTCTCAGCATTCATGGCGGCCGATTTTCTATCGCGAATCAAGCAGTCCCCGGTGCTGTGCGACGGCGCCATGGGGACGCTGCTCTATGCAAAGGGCATCTTCATCAACCGGTCGTATGACGAGTTGAACCTTTCGCAGCCCGATCTGATCCGCGGCATCCATCACGACTACCTTCAAGCCGGGGCCGAAATTATTGAAACAAACACTTTCGGTGCCAACTCTTTCCGATTGGCCCGGCACAGCTTGGCGGACAAAGTCCGCGACATTAATCGGATGGGTGCACGGCTGGCTCGGGAAGCCGCCAAAAGCTTCGATGTGTGGGTGGCTGGATCGGTTGGCCCGCTGGGAACCAGAATCGAACCGCTGGGAAAAACGTCGTTCCAGGAGGCTCGTGATTCTTTCCGCGAGCAAATCGAGACTCTGGCGGAGTCAGGGGTCGATCTGCTGATCCTGGAAACCTTCGGATATTTGGAAGAGATCCATCAGGCCATCCTTGCGGCGAAGGAAGTGAGCCCTTCGCTACCGATCGTGGCGCAAGTCACGATTGATGAAGACGGGAACTGTCTGGACGGCTCGGATCCGGACACGTTCGTACCCAAGCTGGAGGAGTGGGGCGCCGATGTAATCGGCTGCAATTGCAGTGTAGGTCCCGTGGCAATGCTGGACGCGATGGAGCGCGTGAGGGCCGCGACTTCCCTGCCGATCGCGGCCCAGCCAAATGCAGGCATCCCAAGATCTGTGGAAGGCAGAAATATTTATCTGTGCTCGCCCGAGTACATGGCGAGTTACGCGCGCAAATTTGTGGCCGCAGGAGTAAAGCTGGTTGGCGGCTGCTGTGGAACAACCCCAGAGCACATCCGCGTGATGAAGTCGGCACTGCGCGTAGGCGAAGCACGCGGGCGAGCTGCCTCGGCGCATGTGACGAGCAGCCAAACGTCCCCGAAGGCGGTGGCGGCCATTCCGCTGGAGAACCGGTCAGTTCTGGGCGCAAAGCTGGCCCATGGCGAGTTTGTGACGATGGTGGAAATTGTTCCTCCAAAGGGGATCGACATCCGGAAGGAAGTTGAGGGCGCACGATTCCTGAAGTCAGTTGGCGTAGACGCGGTAAATATACCCGACAGTCCTCGGGCCTCCGCGAGGATGAGCAACCAGGCACTTTCACTGCTCATTCAGCGCGAAGTCGGCATTGAGGTGATCCTGCACTACACCTGCCGCGATCGGAACGTGCTGTGCATCCAGAGCGATCTGCTGGGAGCGGCGGCAGTGGGGATTCGAAATCTGATCTGCATCACGGGCGACCCGCCGAAAATGGGAAATTATCCAGACGCGACGGCGGTCTTCGACGTGGATGCGATTGGCTTGGTGAACATTGCGCATAGCCTTAACCGCGGGCTCGATTTGGGCGGCAATCCTATCGGTACCGGGACGGGCTTTGTGATTGGGGTGGGAGCGAATCCGGGACTGACCGACCTAGACGAAGAAGTCAGGCGCTTTGAGTACAAAGTGGAAGCCGGAGCGGAGTATGCGGTCACGCAGCCGGTATTCGACATGCGTCTGCTGGAGAACTTCTTGAAGCGGATCGAGCATTGCCGGATTCCGGTAATCGCGGGGATATGGCCGCTGGTCAGCGTACGGAATGCGGAGTTCATGAAGAACGAGCTGCGAGTCTCAGTGCCGGACTCGATTCTCGAGCGGATGGCGCGGGCGCAGACACCAGAAACAGCGCGAGCCGAAGGAGTCGCAATCGCCAGAGAAATGCTGATGGCGGCACGGCAGATCGCGCAGGGAGCCCAGATCAGCGCTCCGATGGGACGCTACACTTCGGCGGTCGATGTGCTGGAAGCCCTGGGGGGCGACCAAGGGTCGACGGCCAACGCGTAGCGACACATTTTTCGCGCGCGGCTATTGAATCGATTCATCGCAAAAGCAAAACGATTTTGCAGATTTTCCGGCCCTAGCACTGCGTCCCACAGCGGGACTGCATCGTCCATTTATTTTCAATCGCACCTTAGAAAAGACTCGACACATCTTAGAAATAGTTGCATACAATAAGAGACGGAGCGAAATCCCGTTGGCCAAGTTTGAAGAGTGCCTCCAGCGACTGGAGAAAATAGTTCAGGAACTGGAAAAGGGAGAGGTCCCTCTGGAGACATCTCTGACACTCTTTGAAGAAGGTATGCAGCTTTCGTCGGCCTGCCGGAAAGAATTGGAGCAGGCGGAAGGAAAAGTTGAGATTCTGCTGAAGAAGAACGGGAAGCTCCAGGCAGAACCATTCGATCCGCTGACGGAAAAGGCGCCGGCACGCCGGTGAGCAGTTGATTCGGTTCGCGGTTCGAGCGTTTCCCTAGATGTCTGTGGTGATGTGGTTTCACAGCCACCCCGCAGCCTTAGTCTCGCGTTAACACGCGCGCCGTTGACGACGGTTGAAGATTCGGGGGATTGTATGGCCCAAAGTGTTGTTGTTCTAGAAAAAGACCCCAAACTGGCCCGGTCCCTGGCTGGGGGACTGCGCCCTCACTTCTCAGTCCATTTCACCCGCTCCTGCGAAGAACTGCGGGAGGACGTTGTTCGAAATCATCCTGAAGCCGTGGTTCTCAATATCGAAATCTGGCGGCTCAAGGATGTGCGAAGTTTGCACCAGGATTTTCCGGAACTGCCCATCGTTTGTACCCATCGAATCCCTGATGAAGATATGTGGATGGCTGCGCTTGAGGCAGGCGCCAGTGACGTGTGTCCCGCGGACGATATCGCGAACGTACTGACCTCGGTGCTGAGGAACACCGGCATGTCGCGAAGCGCTGCCGCTTAAATAGCTTCTCCGTTTTCTTTCTAAGGACGCCTGCCGGCGTCCTTTTTCGTTCTTACGGAATCGCGGGCCTCATACCAAGGGTTAAAGCTGCCTGCTTGTTATACTGCCTTTTCATGCTCAAAGAAACCCTGGAAGAAGGACAGCAGCGGACCGACGCTGCGCTGGACCGGCTGATTCCGCTTGAAACCGAGCATCCGGCGTCGATTCACAAGGCGATGCGGCATAGCGTGTTCGCCGGCGGGAAACGTCTGCGTCCGGTTTTGTGCATGGAAGCGGGACGCATGGTGGCCGGATCGCTGCCGAAGGGCATTGAGGAGCTCGGGGCGGCGCTGGAAATGCTGCACACGTATTCGCTCATTCATGACGACCTACCTGCGCTCGATAACGACGATCTGCGGCGCGGGCGTCCGACGTGCCACAAAGCGTTCGGCGAAGCGATCGCGATTTTAGCAGGGGACGCGCTACAGACGCAGGCGTATGAAGTCCTGGCGAAATTGAAGTGTCCGGCCGAAGCGCGCGTGCGCATTATCGAGGAGATTGCCCGAGGAACTGGAACGGTCGACGGCATGATCGGCGGGCAAGTCGTCGATCTGGAAGCGGAGCACACCACTCCTACCGCCGAGATGCTGGAATACATTCATCGCTCGAAGACGGCCGCGCTGATTACCGCCAGCCTGGTGAGCGGAGGAATGTACGCCGGAGGAAAAGATAGCGAGGTAGGAAGACTTCGGGCATTTGGACTCGCGATCGGCTTGGCGTTTCAAATCGTGGACGACGTTCTCGATGTGACGCAGACTTCCGAGCAACTCGGCAAGACAGCGGGGAAAGACACGGCGTCGGAGAAGGTGACGTATCCGTCGCTTTTCGGCGTAGACGCATCGATCCGCAAGGCGGACGCGCTAGTGAGTGACGCGTTCGCGGAGCTGGAGAGCTTTGGGGAACGCGCGGAGACTCTGAAGGAGCTGGCGCGCTTTCTGGTGGAGAGAAAGAAGTGAATCGGGCAGTCCCGGAGAGTAAGAGTTTGGTCTCGTAACGAACGTACTCGTGTGCTCCCGCATGCTGTGTGGTAGAAATTAGAGACGGCGATGGAGTTCGCCCATAACCGCCTGCAGCACAGGCTGATAACTCCTACAGAATTGAATCCCTTTTTGTAGGAGTAGCTACCGTGAAAGATTTCCTCGCTATATCTGTCGCCGCAATCGTCGGCGCCAATTTGCGCTACGCGATTGGCCGCTTATCCGCCAGAGGACTCGGCACCGTCTTCCCCTTCGGTACGCTCGCCATCAACATCATCGGCAGTTTTATCGTGGGGCTGTTTGTGATCTGGACGACCGAGCGAGTGTTGGTCGATCCCCGGTGGCGCTTGCTGGTGGCGGTTGGATTCTGCGGGTCGTTCACAACCTTCTCAACATATGCGTTTGAAACCATGTCGTATTTTGAGCGTGGCCAGTGGACATTAATGCTGGCGAATATCGTCTGCAACAATCTGCTCTGTCTGGGCGGAGCGCTCGCCGGCATGGCTGTGGCGCGGGCTCTCTAAGATGCCGATAAGGCCCACACTGGAAACCGCACGGCTCAGAATGCGTCCCTATGTGGAAGCGGACATCGCGGAACTCTTGCCGCTGATTGGAACGCGTGAAGTGGCAGCTACCACGCTGCGGATCGTACACCCTTATACCGAACAGGACGCCCGAGCCTTCTTCGCTCTGACCGAAGAACCGGACAAACTTTGGCTGGCCATTACGCTGCGCAGCGATGGGCGGCAGATCGGCGGCATCGGCTTGCGGATCGACCAGCAACATCAGCACGCGGAGCTTGGCTACTGGCTCGGCGTCGAGCATTGGGGCAAAGGGTATGCCACCGAGGCTGGTCGAGAAATGCTGCGCTACGGCTTTGAAGATTTAGGGATGCATCGAATTTTTGCGACGCATTTCAAGCACAATCCGGCGTCGGGGCGGATTTTGAAGAAACTCGGCATGCGCTACGAGGGCTGCCAACGCGAACACCTGAGGAAGTGGGATCAGTTCGTGGATTCAGAGATGTATGGCCTGCTGCGGCAGGAGTGGCAGATTTCCGGGGAGGTACGCGAGTAAAATGCCAGTTGCTATGGCAGTACAAGTCACCATCTACCTGAACGAAGCCGATCAGTGGCATCACAAGCCACTGCACATGGAAATCCTCAACTATCTTCACAAGGAGAATGCTTACGCGGCAACGGCGGTACATTGCGTGGCGGGATTTCTGGGAAGACACCGCGTGCAGACGTCGCATCTGGTCGAAGCCGGAGGCAAGCTGCCGGTGATCATCATCTTCGTCGACACCGATGAGCATGTGAACCGAGTTTTGCCAACGCTGAAGGAAATGGCGGCGCACCGGCTGATCGTGCGCGAAAACGTCGTGCTGGAGCAAGGGGACATGGACTGAATGTCACCCTTGCCCGCAGGTTTGGACATCCTTGCCATCGCCGCCCACCGCGACGATGTAGAGCAGACTTGCGGTGGGACGCTGCTGAGAGCTTCGCAGCGCGGACAAATCACCGGCATTCTCGATCTGACCAAGGGCGAGATGGGGACGCGCGGGACGGCAGAAGACCGCGAGCGCGAGGCCAATGATGCTGCGAAGATTTTGGGAGTGACGTGGCGGCGGGCTCTCGACATTCCTGACGGCAGGGTCGAGAACACGTGGGAGAACCGACTGAAGGTGGCCAGCGTGATCCGGGAGACGCGACCGCGGGTGATTATTCTTCCCTATTGGAAGGGGCGGCATCCAGATCATTACACGGCCTCGATTTTGGGATACGAGGCGTGCTTTCTCGCGGGATTGAAAAAGCTCGATCCGCATAGAGCTCTCGGCTCTCAGCCTTCAGATATCAGCGATCAAAGCTCAGACCTGGCGCCGCATCGGCCTTTCAAGATTATTTACGCTACGCTCTACTACGATATTCGGCCCACTTTCGTGGTTGATATTTCAGATCAATTTGAGGGGAAGTTCGCGTCGATCCTCGCCTACAAATCGCAATTCAGCGATCAAGAGGCCGGCAAGGATCTCTTCCCTGCCCATGACGAAATTCGTGCCCGTGTTGACTCGATGGCGCGGTTCTATGGCGCGCTGGGTGGCGTGACGCACGGCGAGCCCTTCCTGCAAAAGGAAGTCGGGCTGGTTGACGACCTTCTAGCGATTCCGGTCAAATCTATCTAACATTGCAGCACTTCACAATTTCTTTCTACAGGAGAATGTATGTCTCGTTTTGTATTTCCCCTTGTCATCGCTCTCGCGATGGCTGCCTCCGCCGTTGCACAAGCTGGGACCTGGCAAATCGATCCCAATCACACTGCGGCGCAGTTTTCTGTGCGCCATCTTGGCGTATCTACGGTGCGGGGCGCATTCACGAAAGTAACGGGCACGGTGAAACATGATCCTGCCGACCCGACGAAAGATTCGATCGACGTGACGATCGACGCGAATTCGGTGGACACCCGCGTGGAGATGCGCGACAACGATCTGCGAAGCGCAAGATTCTTCGATGTGCAGAAGTACCCGACGATGACGTTTCACTCCAAGAGTGTGAAGGTATCCGGGGCTGGCAAACTGCAGATTACCGCCGATCTGACGATTCATGGCGTGACGAAAGAGGTCGTGCTCGATGTGGACGGTCCGACGGAGGCGATCAAGGATCCGATGGGCAAGGGGCAGCGCATGGGCGCGTCAGCAACAACGAAAGTCAATCGGCAGGATTTCGGCGTAAGCGCGTTGCCTGGAGTAGTGGGAGACGAAATCACCATCACGATTGACGTGGAGATGACCAAAGCGTAGACCATCGCCTGCAATCGATTGGTTTTGAAACAAGAAAAAGGGCCGCGTGGTTGCGCGGCCCTTCACCTTTCCGGGGGGTTAAAAAATCCTGCGGAAGAGCCAGAACAGCGATCCCGACAAGAGCATCGCGACGGGGAGCGTAAGAACCCATGCGAGAGCCAGATTGCGCACGGTACTCAGCTGAATACCGGATTTATTGGCGGCCATGGTGCCAGCCACGCCCGATGAAAGGACGTGAGTAGTACTGACGGGCAGGCCGAAGCCGTCCGCCGCGCCGATCGTCGCCATTGCGGTGATTTCCGCAGCGGCTCCTTGAGCGTAGGTGAGGTGCTCCTTGCCAATCTTCTCGCCGACGGTCACTACGATGCGCTTCCATCCGACCATGGTTCCCAGACCAAGTGCCATCGCAACAGCCACCTTCACCCATGTGGGGATAAAGCGCGTCGAGTAATCGACGTGCTTTTTGTAGTTGGCGAGAACGGCAGCGTCGGCTGGCGAGAACTGCGGCTGTCCTGTCTTAGCTGTGATGCGCAGAACTTCGCTCACGAGATAAAGATCGTTGCGGAAGTTGCGAACGCGGTCGCTTGGCACGTTCTTCAACTCTCTGTAGACACTGGTTTCGTTGCCGATATCGTTGACCAACGTGCGCATCGCCAGCATCGTGTTGTCGTTGAAATGTTTGGTCCGGATGAATTCCGTCAAATCATCGCGAGCATCGCCAATCACCGCCCCGGGAGTCACATAGTGATCGAGCGTCTGGGCGGCTTGTTGCGAAACGGCGATGAAGTCCTGGGACTGCTGGTAGGTCACGGCATGATTGAGAGCGTAAGCGGTGGGAACGGTTCCGATCAGGATGAGCATGATTAGTCCCATGCCCTTTTGGCCGTCATTGGAGCCGTGAAAGAAGCTGACGCCAGTGCAGGTCAGGACCAGAAGGCAGCGAATGTAGAACGGTGGCGGGGCGTTGCCTTCGGGAGCGGTATAGAGCTTCGGGTCATGAATGAGTGCCTTGGCAGCGAGCAGCAGGAGAGCCGCTACGGCAAAACCAACCAATGGCGAAAGCAGCAACGACTTGCCGATGTTCGCTGCCTGCCCCCAATCGACGCCGGAGGTGCCGCTCCTTCCGGCCAGTATCTGATTTGCTATGCCAACGCCGATGACCGATCCGATCAGGGTATGGGAACTGGAGGCGGGCAAACCGAAATACCAGGTTCCCAGATTCCAAATGATCGCGGAGACCAGCAAAGCGAAGACCATTGCGAATCCAGCTTTGCTGCCAACCTGCAGAATCAATTCCACCGGCAGCAGTGAGACGATGCTGAACGCAACCAGCCCGGAAGACACCATAACGCCCAGAAAATTCCAGAACCCCGACCAGACGACGGCGACATGCGGTTCGAGCGAGTGCGTATAAATGACGGTCGCAACGGCGTTGGCGGTGTCGTGGAATCCGTTCACAAACTCGAAACCGAGAGCAACCAGCAGGGCGATACCGAGCAGTACATAAGGCAACACAGAATCGCTGTGCATAGTGGCGAGATCACCGAGCAGGTGGGAGCCTGCATAGGCGAATCCGATCACCAGCACGATCCCGAAAATGATCATGCCGATTTTGCCCGGAGAACGTGAGAGTTTTGCGTCCAAGACGGTCGAAGTCGCAGCCATAGGAATCCTCAGTTATTGCGAAGTGTGATCAGGAATTCGATCAACGAATTGCGGAACTATAGAGGACGAATGTTACGGGCGGGTTAATAGAAGGTTACAAAATGACTACTTTATGCTCACGCACTTCAGTCAGGAAATCGTGGGTTCACTTTTTGAGGGCGACCGCCAATCCGTCTCGGATGGGCAGAAGCGTTGTGTAAAACTCCTTCGAGTCATAAAGCTTGCGATTGAATTCAAGAATTGCCCTGGTCTTGGCGTCGGTGGGATTCTTCTCGGCTACGCGTCCACTCCAGAGAACGTTGTCAGTGATGAACAGGCCGCCCTTACGCAAGCGCGGCGCGACCAGGCGCAGCACGCGGGGATAGTCCTCTTTGTCGACGTCGTTGAAGATGATGTCGAACTCCTGCTTTTGCTCCGACAGGTATTCGAGAGCATCGCCGGTGTGAAGCTTGATGCGGTCGGAAACACCGGCGCGAGTGAAGTATCCGCGCGCACGCTCGGCATTCTTGGAGTCACCGTCGGTGTAGATTACGCTTCCCTTTTCGCCGACTGCCCGCGCCCACCAGATGGTTGAATATCCAATCGCCGAGCCCAGTTCGAAAACGCTGCGAGCGTTGATCATCAGCGCCAGCTGCTGCAAAACGGACGCCACGGCGGGGCCGACGATCGGAATGCTGTGCTCGGTGGCATAGTCCTCCATCTCCGCGAGCACTTCGTCGCGCTTGGGCAACATGGAGTAGAGATAGTCGTCGACGGGTCCGGCGGTCGTGAAGTTGTAGTGCCGCCAGCTGGGAGCGTCTTTCTTCTTGCTTTGTGCCACGGTCTTACCTTTCCAGAAAAGTTTGAAGCGTTAGCCGACGGTCACGCCAGGCTTCATCTCTAATACTTCAACGTTGGGAACAAGCTTTTGCAATTCACCGGGGCGGCCAGTCAACACCGGGAATGTTCCGAAATGCATGGGGATCACGGTTTTCGGCTTGAGCAGATTGCAGGCGTAGGCAGCTTCGCGAGGTCCCATGGTGTAGTGATCGCCGATGGGAATCATAGCGATTTCAGGCGCATAGAGATCGCGGATGATTGCCATGTCCCCGAAGACGTTGGTGTCGCCAGCATGGTAGATCTTGACGCCGTTGGAAAATTCGATGACGTAACCGCAGGCTTCGCCGCCGTAAATGGTCTCGTCGCCATCCTGAATGCCGCAGGAGTGATCCGCATGCACCATGGTGACTTTGATATCTCCGACGGTCTGCGTGCCGCCCTTGTTCATTTCGGCGACTTGCTTGGCGCCCTTCTTGCCTAACCAGCGCGCGAGTTCCGGGATACCCACCACGACGGGATTGTGCTGCTTGCAGACTTCAACTGCATCTCCGATGTGGTCCCCGTGTCCATGCGTACAGAGGAGAACATCGACCTTCTTTACTTTCTTTTCCGCTTCCGGACATGCGGGATTGCCCATAATCCAGGGGTCAATGATGATGGTCTTGCCGCCGGGGGTCTCGATGCGGAAGGTTGCGTGGCCCAGCCACGTGAGTTTCACGCCTTTCAGATTCATGCAGCTTCTAGCTCCTAGCTACTAGCATGGCGATTGCACCGGTGCTCTCAAGCGAAGCGCTTTCGGATGCAGCGATGTGCTTTTCCCTAAAATTGCCAACCTAGTTTAATATGAAACGCCATGTCAGAACTTAAGGTGCTGATTTCACGGCAGGATGTTGCCAAGCGCGTGAGCGAACTGGGTGCGCAGATCACGCAAGATTTCGCGGGGCAGTCTGTTGTTCTGGTCGGCGTGCTCAAGGGAGCAGCAATCTTTCTTGCGGACCTCGCACGAAATCTCGATCTCGACGCGACATTCGACTTCATCGGCGTGTCGAGCTATGGCAACCGGCCCACCCCGACTCAAGAACTGAAGACCGGATGGGACTCGACGGGGGAAGTGAAGCTGACTAAAGATGTCGATCAGACCTTGAAGGACAAGAACATCATCCTGGTCGAAGATATTTTGGATACCGGCCTTACGATGACGTACTTAAAGAAGATGTTGATGGCGCGGCAGCCTCGATCGTTGAAGGTTGCGGCGCTGCTCGACAAGCCCTCGAGGCGCAAGCTTCCGCTGGAAGGTGATTACGTCGGCTTCAAGATTCCAGATGAATTTGTTGTTGGCTATGGGCTCGATTACGCCGAAAAGTATCGCAACCTGGCCGATATTTGCGTGGTGCCCAGAGAATAGATCAGGACGAACTGCTTCGTCGCACGCCTTTTTATCCGCGTTCCCCTAACGCGAACCAGCACCGGGGAATGCGGCTGCTATCATACGAGCGATGGGTTCCGTCGTTTCCAAACCGGATCGTTTGCCGGCCGAGTCTTTGCTGCTCGACGTGGCCGACGTGTTGGCCACATCGCTCGATCTGGATACCACTCTGCGCCGGGTCGCAGAAGTGGTTCGGAAGGTCATTGACTACGAGATCTTCGCGATCCTGCTGCTTTATGAGAAAACGCAGGAATTGCGCTTCCGCTTCCAAGTGGGCTATCCGGCAGAATTCGCGGAGCGGAGCCGGATTAAAGTTGGGGAGGGAGTCACCGGGCAGGCCGCCCAACAACGGCAACCGATTCTGATCGAAGACGTTGCGCTCGACCCACGCTACATTGAGGGCGTCCCCAACGTGCGGTCGGAGCTGGCGATTCCGCTGATCACGAAGAATCGCGTGATCGGTGTGATTGACCTCGAGGCGCGCGAACCCGGCTACTTCACCGAAGAGCATCAACGAGTGCTGACGCTGGTTGCGTCACGCATGGCGGCGGGCATTGAGAATGCCCAGCTTTATACGCGTACAACGAAGCAGGCGCGCATTCTGCTGATGCTCAACGAAATTGCCCGCGAGTTGACGTCGATCCTGAACCTGGACGAACTGCTCGGACGCATCGCGGAACTAGTTCGGCGGCTGATCGATTACCAGATGTTCAGTATTCTGCTGCTCGATGCATCGGGCGAGAAGCTGCAGCACAGATTTTCGCTTACGCTTCAACGAGAATATTCATCTGAAGCATGAGATTCCGCTTGGGCGCGGATTGGTGGGGGCGGCGGCAGAGAGCAAGCAGGCGGTGCTGGTGCCGGACGTCACGAAAGATCCCCGATACGTGCAGGCGAATCCGGAAACGCGATCCGAACTGGCTGTGCCGCTGATCTACAAGAGCAAGGTTGTAGGAGTGCTTGACCTCGAGCATACGCGGCGCGGATTTTTCACCGAAGAGCACAAGCGCACCATGACGACGCTGGCGGCGCAGATCGCCATCGCGCTGGAAAATGCGCGGCTCTACGAAGAAATTGAGCGCCAAGAGCGACGTCTCGAACGGGATTTGTCGCTGGCGCGAGAATTACAAGGACGGCTGCTGCCGCAGACGAGTCCGAAGCTGGCGCATCTGGATGTGGCCGCGAAGTTCGTTCCGGCGAGAGCCATCGGCGGCGATCTCTACGACTTCATTCCGTATTCGATGTCGCGGCTTGGCATTGTCATTGGGGACGTCAGCGGTAAGGGCGCCCCGGCTGCCATCTATGCGGCGCTGGTGAGCGGGATCATCCGGTCGCACGCTCCCATTGAACCGGGTCCGGCGGAAATGTTGTCTGCCGTGAATCTTTCGCTGGCGGAGCGCCGGATTGAAGCGCAGTTCGTGTCGATCATCTATGCCGTTTGGGACGACGAACATCGCACGTTGACGGTCTCGAACTCGGGACTTCCACGTCCCATCTACGTGCATAACGGCAAGAACGAGGTGATTGAGGCTACGGGCCTGCCCCTCGGGCTTTTCGACGAGGCCGAGTACGACGAATTCCACTTCAAGATGAAGCCCGGGGATATGTTCGTGTTCTTCAGCGATGGCATTCTCGATGCACGCAACCGCAAGGGGGAGCTGTTTGGCCGCGGACGGGTTGAGAAAATTGTGAGCGAATGTACTGGAGACTCCGCATCGTGCGTGGTCGACTCGCTGTTCAAAGCGGTCGCAGAACATTCTGCTGGTGTGGAAACGTTCGACGATCAGACGGTCGTCGCGATTCGAGTGCGCACGAGCACTTCTACCTCCCATAAGAAAAAATGACTTCTCCGAATCAGAGTCCAGCCGAACGTCCACCCGGATTTGTGTATCGCAAGAGTAAAGGCGGTAAATCTTCCGCCAGCCTGGCTTCCCTGCATTGCGAAGACGTGTCTCTGACACAGTTGGCGGCGAAGCATGGCACTCCTCTTTATGTGTACTCGTCGGCGACGATTCACGAGCGCTACGAGGCATTTGACAGCGCATTCCGCGATATTCCCCACACAATCTGCTATTCGGTAAAAGCGAATTCGAACCTGAGCATCCTGAGATTGCTGGGGAAGAAAGGATGCGGGTTTGATGTTGTTTCTGGCGGTGAACTGGAGCGCGTTCTCATCGCCGATCGGAAGGCAGTAAAGAATGTCGTGTTCTCGGGCGTGGGCAAGACACGAGAAGAGCTGACCGCCGCACTGAAGGCCGGGATCCTGATTTTCAATGTCGAAAGCGAATCGGAATTATCGGCTCTGGCCGAATGCGCGGCGCGCTTGCGCAAGACGGCACCGGTGGCAATGCGGGTGAACCCTGACGTCGCTGCCGAAACGCATCCATACATTTCGACGGGACTGCACAAGCACAAGTTCGGCGTCCCGATCGGGACTGCGCGAACGCTCTATGCGAAGGCGGCCGAAGCGAAATATATGAAGCCGCGCGGAGTGAGCGTGCACATCGGATCGCAGATCACCGATCCTGCTCCGTTTGGTGAGGCAATGGCGCGGGTCGCAGAGCTAGTCCGCCAATTGCGCGCGGATGGACACGACATCGAATACGTCGATGCGGGCGGCGGCCTCGGGATTTCCTACGACAACCCGAACACCGTCGATTTTGCGGCTTATGTAGCGACTTATGCGCGGGCCCTCGCTGCTCCTCTGCGCGAGATGAAGGTGCGATTGCTGCTTGAGCCGGGGCGTTCGATCATCGGGCCGGCAGGCATCTTGCTGACCAAGGTCGTCTACAAGAAATCGAACGACGGAAAACGATTCTTCGTCGTGGACGCTGGGATGAACGATCTGATCCGCCCCTCGCTTTACGGGGCATATCACGAGATCGTGCCAGTAACGCTGCGGGCGAATACAAATACGGAAACGGCCGATATTGTCGGCCCGGTGTGCGAGACGGGAGATTTTTTCGCGCGCGACCGCGAATTGTCTGGAGTTGAAGAAGGCGACCTACTAGCGATCCTCGACACTGGCGCCTACGGAATGGTCCTGGCGTCAAACTACAACACGCGCCCGCGGCCGGAAGAAGTTCTGATATCGCGAAACTCGGTAAAGGTAATCCGCAAGCGCGAAAGAGTATCGGAACTGCTGCGCGGCGAACGTTAGATCGACACGCGCCTAAGCCTGCCGCTCTCCCCACTTCAGCTTAGTCCGCAGAGCCTGAAAGAAATCCGAGCCGGAGCGGAACAGATTGACCTCGTGCTCCGAACGGCGGCAGCGTACGCGGTCTCCGTCACTCAAGTCGAGGCCCGGTTGGCCGTCGAGGCTTAGATAGGCCACTTCTTCCTCGCTACGCAGAAAATTTCGATCTCAGAAGAATCCGGCACGACCAACGGACGATGCGTCAGTGAGTGCGGCGCCACCGGCGTCACGATCAAGGCTTTTACAGTCGGCATCAGAACCGGTCCGCCGGCTGAAAGCGAATACGCGGTGGAACCTGTGGGAGTGGCCACGATCATTCCATCGGCGCGATAGCTCGACACATAGACCTTGTCGATATACAAATCGTAGGTGTTGAGGCGGGCCAGGGTGGTTTTGTTGACGACGGCGTCGTTGAAGACGAGATAGCTTCCGCGCACGGTATCGCCGCGAAGAAGATCACACTGCATCAGCGAGCGATGTTCAACCGGCGCTCGCCCGTCGGCGATTGCGTCGAGCATGGCGTAGAGCGACTGCGGAGGAACTTCGGTCAGAAATCCGAGCGAGCCCAGATTGACTCCCAGCAACGGAACATCGATCGCTGCAGTTACGCGAGCCGCCGACAATAGAGTCCCATCGCCGCCGAGCACAACGACGAGATCAAGCGGTCTCGAGGCCATTTCCGTGCGAGCCACGGGTTCCTGCTTGGAAGCGTATTTTGCCGTTTCCAGATCGACGATGACCTCATAGCCGTGTTCAGCGAGCCACGAAAGAAGCCCGGGAAGAATCTCTGCGACGGCGGGACGGCCGGGTCGCGAAATAATTGCAGCGGTCTTGTTGAGGGATGATTGCGGGTTCGCCATCGCTAATGATGATCTTCAATGATGAAAGAGTGATTGTACAGAAAACGAGGGCTTTCACCACAGAGGACACAGAGGAATACGGGGCTAGAACGCCGCATAAAGAAGGAATTCACGGTTGCCTTCTGCGCCGAGAATAGGTGAGTCGATCACGTCGGGTTGCTTTGCGCCGAGTGCCTTGAGCGCCGAGCGGACTTTTTCTACCGCTGACTTCTGCGCCTCTTCGTCGCGAACGATGCCGCCCTTGCCGACGTGCTCTCTGCCCGCTTCAAACTGAGGTTTGACCAAGACGACGACCTGACGCCCCATTCGTTCCTGAGGCGACGAGGGGAACGCTGCGCCGATCACGGCGGGAAGCACGAGAGTGGCGGAGATGAAGGAAACGTCCATCGCAATGAAGTCTGCCATCTCGCCCAGAACGTCGTGGGTCAAATAGCGCGCATTCGTTTTCTCGAGCAACCGAACACGTGGATCCTGCCGGAGTCCGAAATCCATCTGGCCGTAGCCGGTGTCGACGGCGACGACGCGCGCCGCGCCACGCTGCAGCAGGCAGTCTGTGAATCCTCCGGTCGACGCGCCGACATCGAGACACAGTTTCCCGTCGACGACGATCTTCCAATGATCCAGCGCGCGCTCCAGCTTGAGTCCCCCGCGGCTGACGTACTTCAAATCTTCGCCGAGCAAGCGAATCGAACATTCAGGTTCGACCTGCGCTCCGGCCTTTTCAAGTTTCTGATCGTTGACCAACACTTTGCCCGCGAGGATCAGCGCCTGCGCGCGCTCGCGCGACGCGGCGAGACCACGGTCTACAAGAAGTTTGTCGAGGCGGGATTTCAAAGGCAGTTCTCGGTTCTCCGTTCTCAGTTTCTGAAACGCTATTCTAACGACGGCCCGAATTCAAAACTGAGAACCGAGAACCAGAAACCGAGAACTGGTTTTCGATTCTACTCGCGGGTTGCACCACGAAGGTGCCAGCACTCTCTGCGGTGCAATGTGTTGAAGCATCTCTCGATGAATCACTTACGCCCGCGCATGAGTCCTTTTCCACAGTGTTTTCCACGAAGATGTTGAAAACTTCGGAACGATGAATGCGTGGACCATCAGCGAGACAAAAAGAAAGCCGCCCGTGTGGGCGGCTCGCTGAAACAAATCTGAACTGGTTAGCCTGCGACTTCTTCCAGCAATTTCTGGTCGATGTCGAAGTTGGCATGCACGTTCTGCACATCGTCGTGCTCTTCGAGTGCTTCCATCAGGCGGATCATTGTGTTGGCCGCAGCGCCTTCGAGCTTAATGTAGGTATCGGGAATCATGCTCACGCCGGACGAAACAGGTGTAATGCCAGCCTTCTTTACAGCTTCGAGCATGTCCTCGTAGGCGGACGTTGCAGTCAGGATTTCCCAATTCTCGCCATCGTCGATCGGCTCATCCTCGCCACCAGCTTCGATGATAATGTTCATCAGATCGTCCACTTTGGCCGCCGACTTGGGGATGATAATGTCGCCCTTCTTGTGGAACATATAGGCGACGGCGCCCGCTGATGCCATGTTGCCGCCGTTTTTGCCGAAGACGTGGCGGATTTCGCTGACCGTGCGGTTACGGTTGTCGGTGTTGATGTCGAGCAGAATGGCGACGCCGCCAGGCCCATACCCTTCGAGGGAAAATTCCTCGTACGTGGCGCCGGGCAATTCGCCGGTACCGCGCTGGATGGCCCGCTTGATGTTGTCGGCCGGCATGTTTTCAGCCTTGGCCGCGACGATCGCACCACGCAGGCGGGGATTGGAATCAGGATCGCCGCCGCCGTTCTTCGCAGCGATGCTGATTTCCTTGATGAGACGGGTGAAGATCTTGCCGCGCTTGGCGTCGAGCGCGCCCTTCTTGTGCTTGATTGTGGCCCATTTAGAATGGCCGGACATGGTTCGACCTCGTATGTTCTAAAAGATCTTGGATGGCGCAGGATTCGCCTTTAGAGGAGATCACAGGATTGCCTCGATATCAATGCAGGCGAAAAGAAATTATAGCATGGGGTCGGTCGATGCGAACGAGCATATTGTTCGCAGGCAGCGACCCGGTTCCTCCAAGGATAAGGCCCTTGGCGTAGTCTTGACTCTGTGAGCCTGCGCCCCTAACATGCCATGGCAAACGGGGCGCGTTGATTTATGACTGGCCAGTCGTTTGGGCACTACAGGATCATCGAGAAGATCGGCTCTGGCGGGATGGGGGAAGTATTCCGCGCGCGCGACGAAAGGCTCGGCCGGGATGTCGCTCTCAAAGTGATTCGTCCCGCTTCCAACGACAATCCTGACCATCTGCGCCGGTTCGAGCAGGAAGCACGAGCCGCAGCCGCTCTGAATCATCCCAATATTCTTGCAATCTACGACGTAGGCTTTGAAGGCACGACTCCATACATTGTGTCCGAACTGCTCGAAGGCAAGACGTTGCGGGGGCGGCTCGACGAAGGTCCCATCTCGGTGCACGACGCAGGCGGCTATGCGCTCCAAATCGCCCACGGTCTAATCGCGGCTCACGAGCGCAACATCGTGCACCGCGATCTCAAGCCTGAGAATCTGTTTCTCACCAATGACAACCGTATCAAGATTCTGGATTTCGGTGTCGCGAAGCTCCAACCTTCCCCAGAGGAAAAGCGCTCGATAGAAGCCTTAACCACCGTGACCAAATACGGCGCATTGGTGGGGACCGTCGCTTATATGTCGCCTGAGCAGTTGCGGACCAAGCCAGTCGATCACCGCAGCGACATCTTCAGCTTCGGAGCGATTCTCTACGAGATGATGGGAGGCCAGCGAGCCTTTCGCGGCGAAACGGAAGTCGACACCATGACGGCAGTGCTCCGAGAGGAGCCGCCCGCGTCCATTCTGGACGATGCCGCGATTCCACCCGGATACCAGGATATCGTCAAGCATTGTCTGGAGAAGGAACCGGAAAACCGCTTCCAGTCGGCAAAGGATCTGGCATTCGCGCTCCAAACGCTGTCAGGTTCATCGGATTTAACCGTCGTAATTCCCAGGCCCAAACCCGGATCGTCCTCACGGCTTGCGTGGGCGATTGTGGCGACTCTGGGAGCAACAACATTGATTTTGGGACTCGCTCAGCTGTTTCGTACTCCACCTGTCCCCCCGGCCTATAGCCGTCTGACATTTGAAGCGGGCACGGTCTATGCCGCGCGGTTTGCCTCTAACGGACAATCCATCATTTATAGCGCCGCGTGGGATGGAAAACCGACGCAGTTGTTCTCGACGGTGGGCAACTCGCTGTTGTCCCAGCCACTGCAATTGACCGAAGCGAATTTGCTCGCCGTTTCCCACGATAACGAGCTGGCGCTTACGTTAGGCGGAACGCACTCTGGACAACTAGAAACGATCAACGGGATGTTGGCGCGCGCTCCGCTTGCCGGAGGATCTCCGCGCGATTTGCTCTCCGACGTTCGCTGGGCCGACTGGGATCCTGAAGGCAAACTGGCAGTGGTGCATTATCTCGAGGGTCACTGCCGCCTCGAATATCCCATCGGCACCGTGCTCTACCAGAGCGGCGGATGGATCAGCAACATTCGTTTCTCTCCGAAAGCGGACAAGATAGCGTTTATGGACCATCCGGCACTTTGGGACAACCGCGGCATGGTCCGAGTCGTCAACTTATCGGGCCACGTGGATACTCTGACGCGCGAATGGGATTCCGAAAGCGGGCTGGCATGGCGCCCAGATGGAAAAGAAGTCTGGTTCACTGCGGTCGAGAAGGGCAACACGCTAAATCTCATGGCGGTGAATCTCTCCGGCTCGCGGCGCACTCTGCTGGATCTGCCGATGGCAATTACGCTGGAGGATATCGCCGCCGACGGACGAGTGCTGGTGTCCTTGAACTCGAAGCGCATGGCCATGGGGTATACCACTCTTGGGAGTGACAAAGACATCGATCTTTCGTGGCACGACTTGAACGGTGCTCACGATATTTCTTCCGATGGGAAGTCGGTTTTGTTTGAAGATTCGAGCCAGGCCGCTGGTCCCGGGTATGCGGTCGCGATCCGCAAAATTGATGGGACCCTTCCCGTGCGGCTTGGGGAAGGAAGCGCGGGCGGGATTTCGCCCGACGGAAAATGGGCGATTTCGGTCTCTACGAACAAGGCGCCGCAAATCACCCTGCTGCCAATCGGCGCAGGCCAGTCTCACCCAATCCAGATTACGGGTCTCGACCACGTTCAGAATGGGTGGGCCCGCTTTCTATCGGACGGGCAACGCATTGCACTCAATGGCGATGAGAATGGGCGCGCCCCCCGCTGTTATGTGATGGAGATTGCCAGCGGGAAGGCGAAGGGGGTCACACCGGAGGGAGTAACATGCGGACCATTCTCCCCTGACAGCCGCGCCATTGTAGGGGTGAAACAAGACCGATCGTTCGCGATTTACCCACTTGACGGTGGCCCCCCTCAATTGATCCCGGACGTGAAGAACAACTTCAATCCTGTGCAATGGTCGAGCGATGGCTTGGTTCTATATGGGTATCATGTGGGGGAATTTCCTAGTTGGGTGTACAAGCTCGAAATCGCTACGGGGAAAGAAAGTCCACTCCACGAGCTAAAGCCGGGCGCTCCCGCGGGCGTCGTGACAGTGGCTCCTGTGGTGGTGAGCCGCGATGGGAAGAATTTTGCCTACAGCTACAACCAGACGATCTCCGTCCTTTATCTGGTTATGGGATTGCAATAGTCGATTAGCGAATCATCGCTTATAGGGAGTCATCCCAGCGGCCCGTCGAAATCTGCCGTGACATAGTGGAAGAATATCGACATCGACGTTTGCCCCTCTGGTAAGACGCTGCGATAGTGAGGCAATCGCGTTCCACGATACGCCAGGCCATCACCGAGCGCTTGATAAGCAGTTACCGTCCCCTTAGGCGTGTCGAGCTTGATGGGCCAAGGCGTGGCAAGGTCAGGTTCGGGCGAGAAATCCAGGCAAAACGTGATGCTGAACTCGCACTGCTCACGATCCTTGTGCTTCCTTAATTCAGCGCCGCTTAGATACGAAGCAAGATAGACGTATGAGGGCTTGAGCGGTTCTCCGGCAATCACGCTGTATTTCGCCGTAATCTGCTGATGGAAGAATCGAGCTACGGGTTCGTTGTAGGCCACGTAGCGCCGATCACTTTGACGGTCACCCAGTTGAATCGCTCCCGAGCGGATGAGATGACGATAGTAGCGCCGCAGCGCCGCAACGTGGAACGGATGAATCAAATTCCCTAAGGGAGCGTAACCCTTCTCTCGAAAGAGCACGGCAGCTTTGCTGGTTTCCGCTTCGGGCTCAGCGGAATGGTGCCTCAACCGCTGTTCGGGAATAAGTATTCCCGCTGACGTCAGCAAGCGGCCCACGTTCGCCGGCATCGAGGCTGGAACTGGTTGGTCAGGGCACAAACCTCGGAGCGTCTTTTCGAGTTCAGGCCCGAGCCAGAACGGAAGCGGTGTCGCGGTCGAACTCTCACGAACCCACGCAATAGTCCCTTGCAGGGCGAAGTGAGAGAGCAGGTCCTGACGCGAGGCGAGTTCGTCAGGGATTTGTTCCGCGGGGCCAATGGTGCACTCAGGATTGAGATAGAGCTGTTGCTGCTGATTTCCCTGCTTCTGTAGCGAGTGGCGATCCCGCTGCGGAATCAAATGCAGTGGCAACTCGTCAAGCAGGCAATAAAAGCGATCTGGGGGGAATGTCGCGGCATGAGTCTGCCGCGACACCCCTCCCATCAGGCTTGCCATCCACTCCAGCCACGCCGAGTTATTTATCGACGAAGCCATCCGTTCAAGGTAAAGCGGCTATCGGCGAAGAGTTGCGAGGAGCACTTCACCGCAGTGATTTCATGCAGCAATTCACATGCGAAGAAGACGATTTGGTTCTGTTGTGGAACGATCGTCTGATAGTTGCCTTCGCTGATGTAGGTGCCTCCGTCCAAGTGCGCGTCGTGAATCCGCAGTTCGCCCCCTTCGAACTGCCGCGGCTCGCGATGGAAGAAGTAGACGAACGTCAGGTGACGGGACGAGACTTTACCGCTTCCGTTATCGCAGTGGAAGTGGAAATAATCTCCGTCATTGCTGGCAGTAATTTGCGCCTCTACGTCGGCAATGGCGAATTCCTGCATCCCCAGTTTTTCGAGAACCTGCGGCAGAACCGTTTTGATCCGCGCCAAGATGACGTTCTCGTGGCTGCCGAGATCCATTAATACACGGGAGCGGCGATGATCGTAGTTGACCACGCCTTTTTCATGGGTGGGAGAGACGACCTCGCTGGCGCTGAAGTCGCTCTCATGCTCGAGAGTGAAGCGAGTCAGGGCGTCCAACTCCTGCGGCGCTAGGAACTCGTCGAGAACCACGCAATGCGCGGCCAAGAATTCCGGCCGCTCAGCCACACCGAGGCTCGAACCGGAAATCACTTTTGTAGTAGCTCCGTGCCCAGGAGGCTCCGGATCTGGCATTGGCGTATCGCGCATCGGTTTGCCCGGTTTTTTTACACCCGGAGGCTCTGGATCTGGCGGGGCCGGCGGCCTTGGAATATCCCGTATAGGCCGCGGAGGCACCTTGACTCCTGGCGGCTCGGGGTCCCGCACCGGTTGCTTGGGCGGAGCCTTCACTCCCGGTGGCTCGGGATCCTTCGGCCCGAGAACTTCGGCGGTCCGGTTCGCTGCATCGGATGACAGAGTGCTGCCTTCGAGGATGCGGTCGACGATACTGCCGCCCAGCACTGCGAATGCCCGCTGGGCAACGGTCTCTCCCACTGCCGTCGCGATCACGGATCGCACGGCTTCCTGCATGTGATGATTCTCGGCGCTTGCGGCTTTCGCGTGTTGCAGCAATGTCTGCAGCAACTCGCGTTCCCGCGAGCTGAGAATCCGCTCGTCCCGCATTAGTGTTTCAGAAAAAGAATCCAGAATTTGCTTCGGTGTCATTAGAGACACGCCTCCCCGCGTGTGCCTATGCATCAATTAGAGGTTGGACCACCGCACCTATCAGGGGAAGAAGGAATGAAGATATAACGAAAAGCTGTTGATCACCAAGAAAAATTTGCAAGCCTTTCAGTGAAGCACAACTTACCTGGCAACTAATGCGCCGACCACCGACTGGAATATCTTCACGCCGTCGGTGCAGCCGAGTTCCGGCTCCGCCGAGCGCTCGGGATGCGGCATCATGCCGACGACGTTTCCGCCAGGACTGCAGATGCCGGCGATACTTTCCAGCGAACCGTTGGGATTGGCCGCCGCGCTGATTTCTCCTGAGGGAAGGCAATAGCGGAAGACGATGCGATTGTCCCGCCTTAACTCATCCAGCGTCTCTGGATCGCAGAAGTAGTTCCCTTCCATATGTCCGATCGGGATGGTCAGAACTTCTTCCTTCGAGCAGGCACTTGTGAACGGAGTTTCGACATTCTCCACTCGCACCTGGACCGGCTTGCAAACGTACTTCAGGCCGACATTGCGCATCAGGGCGCCAGGCAGCAGCCCCGACTCGCACAAGATCTGGAAGCCATTGCAGATCCCGAGGACGAGTCCCCCGCCCGCCGCAAACTTGCGCACTGACTCCATTACGGGCGAAAACTTGGCGATCGCGCCGGTGCGAAGGTAGTCGCCATAGGCGAAGCCGCCAGGGACGATCACCGCATCACAGTTTTCCAGATCGTGCGACTCGTGCCACAGGAACGTTACCGGTTGCTTGGCGACGTGCTGAATCGTCCAAAAGGCATCGTGATCGCAGTTCGAGCCGGGAAAAATGATGACGCCAAATTTCATGGAAGTCCTCAATTTGCGGGATCGAAATTAGTCTAGCACGCTCGTAAAAGAGGGGCCCGGTTCGCGACTTCTTGCCGTGCCTGCAAATGTTTGCAGACTCGATGCGGTTGCCCAAAACAGTGGTCGGTATAAAGACCTGAAACCTTGCGACTTATCGGCATAAGCAGCTTGGCGATCTGGTTGCGTTATAGCAGCTGGTCGGATCCATAAGTGCGCGTGATCCCGGCTACAGACACCAGCGCTACTTTTGTGGTTCTATCCGGACCGTGATTCTCTTGACACTTCGGGGCTGTAATTGTATTGTGGCGACCCATAAGTTGCGTGCTCGACCAATTCGAGTAGCTCGGGCGCCGCGGCAGCCTCTCTGGCCTCCGCTTCCCCTTCTGGCTGGCGGCCTCCGCGGTACAAGGATTTCCACAGGTGAATAACGCCATGTCTTGTCTTCGTCTGCGTTCTCGCTGTCTGCGTGCGTTTACCGCCTGCATTCTTGGAGCAGGTACTTTCGCAACACCGGCTTGGTCCTCCAACTTCCCGCCGGTGCCTCAATCCGAGTTGAAGATGACGAGCGAACCCAAGGCTCCAGGTGCGCCTGCGGTCATCCTCTATCGGCAGGTCGATCGGGACGATACCGGGCATGGAACGGCCCACGAGAACGACTATTACAGGATCAAGATCTTTACCGAGGAAGGCCGCAAGAACGCGGACATCGAGATCCCTTTCGTGAAAGGGGAGGACGAGGTTGTCCGCATCCAGGGACGTACTACCAAGCCAGACGGTTCCACGGTTGAGTTCAACGGCATTGTCGCCGACAAGTTTCTCGTGAAGGCTCGCGGCCTGAAAGTTTTGGCGCGGACATTTACCCTTCCGGCGGTCGAACCAGGATGCGTGATCGAATACAGCTACACACTCGATCTTGAGCACATCTATGATTCGCACTGGATTCTAAGCGAAGATCTTTACACCAAGTCAGCCCGCTTCTCTCTCAAGCCCTACAAAAGCGATTACATCCCGATCACTCTGCGCTGGAGTTGGAACAACCTTCCCCCCGGTACCGAACCGAAAGAAGGACCAGACCGGGTTATCCGCATGGACACTGCTGATATCGCCGCATTCCAGACGGAAGACTTCATGCCTCCCCCAGATGAACTCAAATCGAGAGTGGATTTCATCTATGAAGCCGAGCTGCCCGATCGCGATCCCAATGCCTTCTGGAAGCGCATTGGCAAGAAGCGTAACGAACTTCTGGAAAGTTTCGTCGGAAAGCGTAAGGCGATGGAACAGGCAGTGGCGCAGATTGTTTCTGCAAGCGATCTCCCGGAAGTGAAATTGCGCAAGATTTACGACCGCGTACAGCAGATGCGGAACACGACCTACGAGACCAGCAAAACGGAACAAGAGGCGAAGCGCGAAAAAGAAAAGCCGATTGAAAACGTGGACGAGCTCTGGAAACGCGGCTATGGAGATGGGGTGCAGCTTACATGGCTCTACCTCGGACTGGTTCGCGCGGCCGGGTTCGAGGCGTATGGCTGCTGGGTGTCGGACCGCCGCAATTATTTCTTCGATCCCAAGACTATGCAGAGCGGAAAGCTCGACGCCAATGTCGTTCTGGTCAAGCTCAATGGCAAAGATCTGTATTTCGATCCAGGCGGGGCGTTCACGCCTTACGGATTGCTGACCTGGTCGGAAACTGGCGTACAAGGTCTACGCCTCGATAAGGACGGAGGAACCTGGATCGTTACGACGCTTCCGTACAGTTCGGAATCACAGATGGACCGGCGCGCAAAGCTGACTCTGTCGGAGTCCGGGGACTTAGAAGGCAAGTTGACTGTCACTTACACGGGACTGGAAGCCATGTATCGCCGGCTCGAGATGAGGCACTCCGACGACGTGGAGCGCAAGAAATTCCTTGAAGAGGATGTCAAAGATCAGATTCCTAGCGCGGCTGACGTTGAACTCACCAATCACCCCGACTGGACCAACGCGGAAAGTCCTTTGGTCGCCGAATTTGACTTGAAAGTGGCTGGGTGGGCATCAGGTGCCGGGAAGCGAGCTCTCTTGCCAGCAGGACTCTTCAGCAGCGGCGAAAAGCGTCTGTTTGATCACGCAAATCGCGTTTATCCAATCTACTTCCAATATCCCTACGAAAAAGTGGATGACATTGCGATCGAGCTTCCTGCGGGCTGGCAGGCAAGCAGCTTACCGCAGCCACAAACCAGAGATGGTCACATTGTTACTTACAACCTAAGCGTTGCGACGGATAAGAATGTGCTGCATATTTCACGAAAGATGACCTTCGACTTCCTCCTGTTGGAGGTCAAGTACTACGCGTCCCTTCGAAACTTCTTTCAGGTAGTGAGGACCGGCGATGAAGCTCAGATTGTTCTGCAGTCGGGAACGACAACTGCGAGTAAGTAACCCATTGAACGTGGCTCTCGCCGCGGCACTCGTGCTTGCGTCGGCTCCCGTGGCTCTGGCCGGAAGCGCTCCGCCATGGATGCATTCGCTCGTCAACGCCCCTTTGCCAGACCATACCGAGAAGACGGAAGCTGTCCTTCTGTATTCGGAAACCAATGTCAGCGTGATTTCGACCGACAAGATCAGGACCCAGGTTCGCGAAGCATACAAGATCCTGCGGCCGGAAGGACGCAATCGCGGCACTGTCTGGGTATATCTTAACTCTCGAAAGAAGGTAAAGAGCCTGCACGGGTGGTGCATTCCCGCTGCTGGCGCGGATTACGAGGTGAAAGACAAGGACTCCACGGAAGTATCTCCGCCGATGATTGCGGGCAGTGAGTTGGTGCAGGATGTGAAGGTGAGGGTCTTGCGTATTCCCGCTCCGGATCCAGGCAACATCATTGGATACGAATACGAAGTCGAGGAACAGCCCTTCTTCTTGCAAGATTTCTGGGAGTTTCAAAGCGTTGATCCGGTGCGCGAGAGCCACTATTCGTTGCAACTGCCCCCCAGCTGGGAATTCAAATCCTCGTGGCTGAATCATGCCGAGGCCAAGCCCACCGATTCAGGAAACAATCAATGGCAGTGGACCTTGAACGACGTCAAGGGACTGCGACCAGAGCCTGATATGCCGCCCTTCAGCGGTGTCAGCGGACAGATGATCGTGTCATTTTTCCCCCCGGGTGGCCCCGCGCTGAATGGATTTGCTGACTGGAACACGATGGGAAAGTGGTACTGGAACTTGACCAGCGACCGCTTGCAAGCTTCGCCGCAAATCCAGCAGGAAGTCACTACCCTTACCGCTTCCCAGGCGACTGCTCTGGCCAAGATGCAAGCCATCGCAGGCTTTGTTCAGCGGGAAGTACGATACGTTGCGATTGAACTCGGAATTGGGGGCTGGCAGCCTCATCCCGCCGCTGACGTTTTCACAAATCGTTACGGCGATTGCAAAGACAAAGCGACCCTTGTCCGATCGATGCTGCACGAGGTTGGGATCGAGTCATATCACGTCGTGATTTACACGGAGCGTGGTGCCATCACGCCGCAAACGCCAGCCTACTCCGGCTTCAATCATGTAATCGACGCCATCCGCCTCCCGGATGGTCTTTCCGATCCATCTTTGATTGCGTTCGTGCAGCATCCGAAGCTCGGCAGGCTTCTCTTCTTCGACCCGACGGACACAGTTACGCCCTTTGGCCAGATACGAGGCGCTCTACAGTCAAATTACGGATTGCTGGTCACGCCGAACGGTGGCGAGCTCATCGAACTTCCGCAACAGCCTTCATCGATGAACAGCATCGAGCGCGTGGCAAAACTGAGCCTCGACCCCAACGGAAACTTACGGGGCGACGTCACTGAAACTCGGCTTGGCGATCGCGCGACGTCGGAACGCTACCGCCTGATGAGCATCAGCGATAACAACGATCGAATCAAGCCGATCGAAACCCTGCTCTCCACTTCGCTCTCCAGTTTTCACATTACGCACGCTGCGTATCAGAATCTCAAGCAGACCGACCAGCCGTTTGGATGGACCTACAGCTTTGAATCGCAGAACTATGCCAAGAATGCAGGCGACCTGCTGCTCGTGCGCCCGCGCGTGCTGGGAAACAAGGGCCTGAGCATCATGGAGACAAAAGAGCCTCGGATCTTTCCCATCGAGTTTACGGGACCGGCCCGGGATACGGACACGTTCGATATCACGATTCCGGCGGGTTACGTTGTGGACGATCTGCCCCCTGCGGTGGACGCGGATTATGGATTCGCCAGCTATCACTCGAAAACCGAAGTGAAGGGTAACCTGATTCACTACAGCCGGACATTCGAAGTAAAGGAGCTCAGCGTTCCCGTAGCCCGAGCGGACGAATTGAAAAAGTTCTACCGCATCATTGCCGGGGACGAGCGGAATACAGTGGTGCTGAAAGCAGGGGCACAGTAGGTTTCCGGTCGTGCTCCTTCGCGTCCTTCGTGGTTCAGATATTAAAGATTGATTTGACCGTAACGCTGCGGGGTCTTGCAACGCGACTCGTGTATAAATTCTGCATGAGATTGAGCTTCACCCTGATTCTCTTCCTGGCTTCTCTTGCGTCAGCCCAGACACCTCAGCAACTGGCTCTCGATCGCGACGCCTCTACCCTGCTTGAACAGGATTTCATCGCCTTCAATCCGCATTACACGGAGGAGCACGAATCGCGGGTAACGCGAACGATGGCTTTAGCCAAGCGGATGTATGGACAGGAAGCCAACGGAGGAAAGAACGCTTGCGGACATCAAGTCCTGTTTGAGCTCGGATCCCTGCTGATCAGTTCCGCGGATTTTAAGGTTATCGATGCGCGGCTTCACGATCTCGAGGCCAACATTGGGCACTCTTCGTCCGACAAGCAGGACGCCGACGGCATGTGGGGCGCCTGCTACCAAGAGTGGTATCTCAAGCTTTACGCCACCTACGATCATCTGGAAGCCTCGGCTGGAGACGATCCTGCGCCGCATCCTCTTCCGGCATTCCTCGCGCGGCTCTCAACGCCCGATAAATTGACTGCATATCTCGATGCGCTCTCCGTCTCCGACGTCCGCCATACCGGAGTCGACCACGAGCGGGAATTCAACGAGACGGTGGCGACTCTGCTGCAAATGATCGTCCGCCGCAAGCCCGAAAACTATACGGTCGATCCTGCGCTGCGTGACGCGCTGCTCGATCGCGTACTGCATCGCTACCGCAATGCTGAGACTGGATATTTTGGAGAGCGCTACCGCCGCGACGGGCGCGAGGATTTCCCTGACGACCTAAGCATGACCTTTCACATCATCTCGTATCTGAAGGGGAAGCTCCCAGAGATGCCGCGCGTGATTGACACGACGCTCGCCATCAAGGATTTCAGTTATCCCGCGGGCTGGCTTTGGAAAGGCCAGTATTGGAATCACAACAACATGGACGTGGTCGCGCTGTTTCACTACGGCTGGGCGGAAGCCAGCGCCACGCAAAAGAAAGCCATGGCCGCCGAGATCGACCGCATGCTCACTTGGTGTCTTCACGACTCGTTGCAGCCGGATGGATCGTTCAAGGTCCACGTCGCCGACGGATCGATCGAAGATGCGGAATACTACGGCACCTCTTTTCTGGCGCGGATCGGATACTTCGATCCCGCACAGCGCTTTTGGACCGATCGCGAGTTTCCAGATGCAGCCGAAGTGAAAAAACGCATTCTGGGATTCGTCAGTGGCCATAAGGGATCAGGACCAACGGGAGACGATTACCACAGCACGCTTGAGTTATTGGGAGGCCGGTAGGTCTACAAGCATTTATTGATGCTCTTGCGGAATCGGAGTCGCTGATTCAGCCTGGGGTGCAGCCGCTGGCGCAGGAGCCTGCACCGGAGGCTGATTGCTTTGCGCGGTTGTCGTCGTGCTCGCAACAAATCCCTGCGGTGGATATCCCTTAGCTTGAACGATCGCCCAATGCCACTCTTGTCCCGGCGCTAGATCCACATTGAGGGGCGCGCTGAACACGGCTCGCGACCAAGGCGGCGCCGGCGCACGCATGTGGTACATCAATGTCATATCCGGCTTTCGCTCGGGACGAACGTCCTGAAATGCGTTGCCGATTGTCGTGCCGTCGTTTCCCGCACCACCCCCCTGCGAATTCACGGAGAGCGCGTCTCCCGGCTTCTTCACCACGGTGAGGGCAACGACCACTTCACTTACGTGCCAGTCCGTTGCATTGAAAATGGAGACTGTCAGCGCATCGCCCTCAATTGCCGCTGGCCCCTCAAGCTTGCCGAGATTCTCGACGGGTAAATCCATCTGTGAATATTGGCTGCTTGCGAGCAGCGACTTCACATTTGGAGTGAAGGCCAGGCTGCAGGTCACGTCCGGCGCTGACACCTGAAATCCCTTGGTTTCGCCCGCCATTAGATAACGTAGGGATGAGCCCGCGTTCTTACGCGCGTCCTGCTGATCCATCACCTGGGTGAGGTTGTCGTCGTCGATCACGTCGACTTTGGACGGCTGGTTGTTCTTTCGGAGATTGCGCGCAACATCGCCTAGCGGCACATCATTGGGATCATCCTGGGCAACGCTTTGAACAGGCATGAACGCGGCCAAGAGGGCGGCCAGCACGAGTAGTAGTCGAATTCCCGGGACCCTGGACATAATGCTGCAAGCGAGCAGAGTACTCCGCGGACGCGAAAGCATCCGAAAAGGTCTCTCGTCAATTGTATGGAGAGAAGAGGAACGGAGAAAAGGGCCAGGAAAACCTTGGTAACGGTACGGAGGGAGGAGACTGTGGGCGCGCGTTAGACGAAATGGATGCGCAACGGGTGCGCGCGCCCAGAGCTCGGTAAAACCCCTCTACAGAAGGCCCTGTGACCGAAACCTGCTGACTGGGTCTGCCACCGGCGTCGCTTGCCGCCTGAAAATCCATCGGGCCACCGCAAAGCCTATCGCCGCGTAACACAGGTGCATCATTTTCATAAAACACCCCCCAATCCGGCTCGCTCATTCACCTTCAGGGGAGGAACTTACGTATAACCCTATCGGCACAATACCAACGGTCTTCAGTACGAACAAGGCACAACAGTGCCATAGGCGTGGCACGGAGGTAATAGAAGTAATCTGCAGAAGCACGCAGAATGCGAAATGTGCGTCTGGGTCTACCGTGCGAGGCTTCGAGTCTTTGGAATCAGGCCTTTGGACGCGTTACCCGAGCCCAAAGACCCTAACTCCGCGACATAAGATCAATTCAAAAGCTCAGTGTGCCGCCACGGGCTCATCCGGAACCCATCCCGCTGGAGGCACCACGACCGTCGACAGGCTGCCCTCAGCAGTAAGCTTCTGGAAGGCCGCCAGATCGCGCCGTTGCAGGTCGTCCCAGCGGGCTACCAGCTCACCGCTCTGGCGCTTCAGCTTGTCGAACTGTCGCGCTTCCGCCTCGGTCGGGGCCGAATCAGCAGTGCCCACATCCATCGCCAGGTAAGCGAGCTTGGCATCCAGTTGAGGAGGATACGCCAGCGAATCCTCGTTGGCATCGATATCCAGATTGATCAGATCCTCGCGCACTGCGACCAGCTTCTTCTCCAGGTCGTCTGCGGCCGCAACAATATTCTTCGCGCTCGCATTCTCCGGTAGACGCCGCTTCAGTCCTGACAGCTGCGACCGCACATCCTGGATCTGGTTGACGGTGTCGTAGACCTTGCTCAATTCGTCGCGCGTTTCGAGCAGCAGGTTCAACTGCGCTTCAAGATCGCCCTGGCTCACATTCACCCGCGGATCGAGTTTCAGATCGAATCCCGAAGTCTGCGTCTGCCCTCCGACCGTCAAGCCGCACCTGATAGTGCCCCGGCACAGCGACCGGTCCACGCGCACCTGTGCCGTATTCCCATAAATAATATCCCGGAACGTGACGCGCCTCTTCATACCGCAAATCCCAGACGAAGCGGTTCAGCCCAGCCTCCGGTTTGAGCTGCTTCTCCGGTTTCTTGTCATCGGGGCCCAGAGGCTCTTCCAGCGTGTCATACTCCGCGCTCGAATATTTGCGAATCACTTTTCCCGACCCATCGAGAATCTCGATCTTCGCCTCCGCATCCTTCTTCGGAGCGTCCTTGAGGAAGTAATAGATCACCGCTCCCGACGGCGGATTTTGTCCCACGCGTTTCGACGGATGATGTTCGCCCGGCAGCCCCAGCTTGAACTCGATATGCAGTTGCCGGTGCATACAGGAACGCATCTTTTTGCGCGACGTCGTCGGTGTACTGGCGCAACGGACTCACATCGTCGAGCACCCAGAAGGCCCGTCCGTGCGTCGCCACCACCAGATCGTTATCTTTGATCACCAGGTCGTGCACCGGTGTCGTCGGAAGATTCAATTGCAGCGGACGCCAGTTCGCTCCATCGTTGAACGAAACAAACACTCCCGTCTCCGTTCCGGCGTAGAGCAACCCGCGCTTCTTCGGATCCTCGCGCACCACGCGGACAAACGCATTCTCGGGAATTCCCTGCCCGAGTTTCGTCCATGTCTTGCCGTAGTCACTGGTCTTGTAAATGTAGGGATGCATATCGTCAAATTGATGACGATCTACGGCCACGTATGCAGTCCCGGCATCGAACGGCGAAGGATCGATCTGGCTGATGCGGCTCCATTCCGGCATGTCTTTTGGAGTAATGTTCGTCCAGCTCTTGCCTTCATCCTTGGTTAACTGGATCAGCCCGTCATCCGTGCCTACCCAAAGCAATCCTTTGGTAAGAGGTGATTCCGCCAAGGCAAAAATCGTGTCGTAATATTCTGTGCCTGAATCATCGAGTGTAATGTCGCCGCCCGACACCTTCTGTTTGCTCTTGTCATTCCGCGTGAGATCGGGGCTGATCGCTTGCCAGTGCACGCCACCGTCGGTCGTTTTAAACAACATCTCTCCGCCGTGATAGAGCGTGTTCGGATCGTGCGGAGAAATCATGACGGGAGCGGTCCACTGGAAGCGGTGCTCCAGGTTGGCCGCACCGTGCGCGTCGGATAATTCCGGCTGTTCGGTGATCGCCTTCACCTGCCCAGTATGCCGGTCGTAACGCGTGATATTTCCCTGATAATCCGCCGCGTAGACGATATTCGGATCCGTCGGATAGGGCGCAATATAGCCCGCCTCTCCGCCTCCCACGTCGTACCAGTCCGTGCGGCTGATCGAGCCATCATCGCTGCGGCTGGCAATCGCTACGGTTCCGCTATCCTGCTGCGCGCCATACACGCGATACGGCGTCTCATTGTCGGCGAAGACGTGATAGAACTGCGCGGTCGGCTGATTATCCTGCGTCGTCCAGTTCTTGCCCCCGTCGAGAGTGACGGTAACTCCGCCATCGTTCGACGCAATCATGCGCCGCGTATTCTGGGGATCGATCCACAATCCGTGATTATCGCCGTGCGGAACGTGCACTTTATTGAAGAGGTGCCCGCCGTCGGTCGACTTATACGCGTCAACATCCATGATGTAGAGCACGTTCTCGTCCCGCGGATCAGCGATGACGTGCATGTAATACCAGGGCCGCTGCCACAAGCTGTGACTCGGGTTCACCATCTGCCAGGATTCGCCGCTGTCATCGGAGCGATACAGGCCGCCGTCCGGATTGTGCGCCTCGATCAACGCGTAGACGCGATCCGAATTCGCGCCGACGGCCACTCCGATTTTTCCGTATGGACCTTTGGGCAGGCCGTGTTCTTCGAGCCGCTTCCAGGTAGTGCCGCCATCGTTCGAGCGGTAAAGGCCGCTGCCCGGGCCGCCATCCTCCATGCTCCACGACGTGCGCCGCGTCTGCCACATTGCGGCGAAAAGAATATTGGGATTGTGCGGGTCGAAGGCGACATCCACGCCGCCCGTGTTCTCATCTTTATATAGAACCTTGTCCCAGGTCTTCCCGCCGTCGGTCGTGCGGAAGATTCCGCGCTCCGTGTTTGGTCCGTACGGATGCCCTAAGGCCGCAACGAATGCGATGTCAGGATTCGTGGGATTGATGATGACCTTGCCGATGGCGCGCGAATCGCGCAGCCCGACATTTTTCCAACTCTTGCCGCCATCCAGCGACTTATAAACCCCATCGCCATGCGAGATGTTGCCGCGGATGCAGGCTTCTCCCGTTCCCACGTAAAGGACGTTGTGATTCGAACTTGCCACCGCGATGCTGCCGATCGCCGACGTCCCTTCCTTATCGAATACCGGCGACCACGTCATCGCACCGTCGGTTGACTTCCAAACTCCTCCCCCCGTCGCTCCAAAATAATAGGTCGTCGGATCTCCCGGAATACCCGCCGCGGTCAGCGAGCGTCCGCCACGAAACGGCCCGATCATCCTGTACTTCATCCCTTTGAAGGCCTTCTCCTCCGGCTTGGCCGACTCGCCATTCTCGCCGTTGGGAGCCTTGGCTGCATCGGGGGTTTGCGGTGTCGGAGTCGTCTTCTCCGGCTTGACGGCCTTGGATTGCCGTTCGGGTTTCGCCTGCGCATCGACGCCTACGACCGTTAGAAAAAAGAGGAACGAAATTGCGCAAAACAGACGCACAGTGAACGAAGCATTCTTTCGAAAGCTGTCTAGGCCCATTTCAGCTGATCTCCGGGAGGATGTGAACAATCTGTCTATGGTAATCCCGCCGGGCCCGCGCTGCAAAAGTGAGGAGGCGTGCGCCAATCGGAGTCGGCCGATCACACAAAATGCTTACTGTTCTCGATTAGCCACCGGTCTAGCGTGATTGGCTTCCGGCCGAGAATTCGTTCGACGCCGTCGGTGACTGTTGCCAGACGCCCTTCTCGAATTGCCCGCCACAGCGATACATGGGCTTCCGTCTCTTCGTCCGACCCGCTAACGGCCGAGTATCGTCGACGCGCCTCATCATCGGAGATTGGTTGAAATTTAAGCTGCTTTCCAATCGCGGCGCCGATCCTCGCCGTCACCTCGGAAAAGCTCAGCGCTTCCGGCCCGGTGATCGCCAATGATTGTCCGTAATACTCGCGCGTCGTCAAAGCCTTCGTTGCGACCTCGGCAATATCAGCCGAGTGAATAAAGGCTCTCCTACCTTCGCCCGTCGCCGACCGAACCACTCCTTCACCTCGAATCGAAGATGTCCAAGCGAGCAGATTCGACATGAATCCGGTCGGTTGCACAAACGTGAAAGGTATCCCGGTCGCTCGGATCGCGGCCTCCCCTTGTTCATGCCATGCTCCGATCGCGAGTTTTTGATTTACATCCATCGATGAAAGTTTGACAAGGTGTTTGACCCTCGCCGCTTTCGCTGCCGCGGCAGCCAATTCATCTCGCTGCGGTATGGCTGGCCCGCTGTTGACGAGAAATAACGATTCGATCCCCTCTAGCGCTGCTCTCAAAGCCGTGGCATTGTCGAGATCGCCAACTCGCACCTCGACCCTATCGCCGAACCACTTCCGCGCCTTGTCCCCGTCTCGAACGAACACACGCGGCCGCTCACCACGATGAATTAGCAGTTCCACAACCTTCGACCCAATGTCTCCCGTCGCCCCTGTAATCAGGTATTTCATACGGCTCTCCTGGAGTGTGCGATTTCTAATAGCTGAGGATTACTCACACTTGGACAACGGTAAGACGGGCGTCCAATATTGTCTACTCGCATTAGAGAGCAGCAATATCCGGCTAACAATCCATGGGCTACAGCATATAGTTGGACAGTTGCTCACATTTTATTTAATCTCGCAATCATGAGAACGAAAGGCAGGAAAGACTCCGGTCGACGCCGGCCAAAACAGCGCCGTGCCCGTCAAACCGTCGACGCGGTACTCGACGCCGTCGCCAGGATCTTAAAACGCGAGGGATTCGGCGCAGTCACAACGAACCGCGTTGCTGAAGTCGCGGGGGTGAGCATCGGCTCCGTCTACCAGTATTTCCCCGACAAGCAGGCAATCTTCGCCGCGCTGCATCGCCGCCATATCGAAGAAATTGATCGGATGGTGGAAACGAAACTCATCGAACACGCGGCGTCGTCCCTGGAGGACCTCATGCGCGCCATGATCGATGGCATGATCGACGCCCACACCGCCGACCCTGAACTTTATGAATTGTTAGCGACGGAAGTTCCGCATCGAGCGGATGGTACGCGCGACTTCGCCGTTCGCCTGCACGGTGCGTTTCTGCTTGCGATTTCCGCCAGAGCGCGCGAACTGAAGAAAGGCCGGGATCTGGACCAGCAGGTCTTCGTGGTCACTCACATGGTGGAGTCGCTCTCCCACGGTGCATTGTTCCGTCGGCCCCAGCGTCTATCGCTCGAGAATGCAAAAGCAGAGATAACCCGAGCTGTGATGGCTTACCTTCGCTCGTAAGGCAGGACGGCTCGCATCGCCCGAGTTCCCGTGAAGACCGATGTAAGGGCCTGCGACGCCACAACCTGCCGCTTCACTTCTTCGAAACTAATATCTTTTTCGCCGCCTCGAGTTCCTTCTTTTTCGCGTCGTCCACTTTGGGATAGGAAAGGTCGAGAGACTCCAGCGTATCGACCAGAACAGTCGAGATCACCAGGCGGCTGAACCACTTGTTGTCGGCGGGCACTACGTACCAGGGCGCATGTTCCGTCGACGTGTTCCGGATCATGTCTTCATATGCATTCTGGTAATCGTCCCAATATTTGCGCTCGTGAATATCGCTTGCAGAGAACTTCCAGTTCTTCTCCGGCTCGTCCAGGCGCGCCAGAAAGCGCTTCTTCTGTTCCTTCTTGGATAAATGCAAAAAGAATTTTCGGATCACTGTCCCGCTCCGCGCCATGTGCCGCTCGAAGCCGCGGATGTCTTCAAACCGCTCTTCCCACAGGTTCTTGCCCACGAGCTTTGGCGGAGTCTTCTGGCTCGTGAGAATCTCGGGATGCACCCGCACTATCAGCACCTCTTCATAATAGGACCGGTTGAAAATTCCGATGTGCCCGCGTTCCGGCAGGTCGCGGGTAGTGCGCCACAGAAAGTCGTGCTGCAGTTCCACCTCGGAAGGCGCCTTGAACGAGTACACTTGGCACCCCTGCGGGTTCACTCCCGACATTACATGCTTGATCGCGCCGTCTTTGCCGGCCGCATCCATCGCTTGAAAAATCAGCAGCAGCGCCCAGTTGTCCTGCGCGTAGAGCTTGTCCTGCAATTCCGACGTTCGCCCAATGCGCTGGACGAGAGCCTCTTCCGCGTGATCCTTCGAATGCCAGTGACCGGTGTCCGCCGGATCGACGTCTTTCAGGCGAAAGTGCTTTCCATTGTCTACGCGAAACGTCTTAGCGATCTTGTCATCCTTCATTCGTCACTCCCTAACCAGACTTTATTCCCCTCCATCAAGGGTAGCAACTCCGACCGCAATCCCTTGCTCTGTGGGAATATAACAACCGTCTCCGTATATCCGACGTACCAGAGGCCAATGTGTTCGAATCCGAATTCTTAACCGGTTCCTCGGAAAGCAACAGTGCATATCGCAACCTCATTGCCCGAGCCTCGGAGATCGTGGCCACTTCGCTGCCAGCGAAGCCCTACGCCGGAAGAACGCCCGCCGAGCTCGAAGCTCTTATCATTCCGGATTTCCTGCCTCCAACGGGACCTTCCCCCGGCAAAATCGCGGAAATATTGCGCACGGTAGTCGCAAACTCTATCAACGTCAACCAACCGCATACAGCCGCGCACTTGCATTGCCCTCCATTGATAGCTTCTCTGGCGGCCGAAGTCGTGATCAGTGCGCTCAACCAATCGATGGACTCCTTCGATCAGGCGCCCATTGCCACCGTGGTCGAGCAGAAAGTCATTCGCTGGCTGTGCTCCGAAAGTGGCCTGCCTGCGGGTGCGGACGGCACATTCACCACTGGCGGATCACAATCCAACTACATGGGACTGCTGCTGGCACGCGACGCTGCCGTTCATAAGCGATGGGGCGGTTCCGTCCAGAACATCCGGCCTGCCACCCAGACGCACGGAGACTGCGTATCCTTTGCTCGGATGTGGCTCACTTTACCATCGAGAAATCAGCCGCTCAATTAGGGCTCGGCACCGAAGCTGTGGTCCGAATCGCGGTTGATGATCTTTTTCGCATGAGGCCAGAGGCGTTGAGGGCGGCGTTCAAGGGTCTCGACTCCGAAGGCCTCGTGCCGATGGCCATCGTCGCCACCGCAGGAACTACGGACTTCGGTTCGATCGACCCCCTACCGGAACTCGCCGCAATCGCAAGGTCGTTCGACACATGGCTTCACGTCGATGCCGCTTACGGCGGAGCTCTTCTGTTTTCGAGCCAACATCGTGGGAAACTCGCAGGCATTGAATCCGCAGATTCGCTCTCCATCGACTTCCACAAATTGCTCTGGCAGCCAATTCCGTGCAGCGCCTTCCTGCTGCGCGACGCCCGAAACTTCGATTACATCAAAATGCACGCCGACTACCTCAACCCCGAGACTCACGAAGATGGAGGCGTGCCCAACCTGGTGACGACTTCCCTGCTCACCAGCCGCCGCTTCGATGCCCTGAAATTGTGGATATCGTTTCAATCCCTCGGCCGGACCAAGCTTGCCGGGATGATCGATCGCACCATCACGCTCGCTGCCCATGCGGCGGAAGTAGTTCGCCGTACACAGCGACTCGAGTTAGTCTGCGAACCGCAGTTGAGCACTGTGGTATTTCGCTATGTTCCGTCGCAGGGCAACCCGGATCGGATCAATGCCGCGATCCGGCAAAGATTGTTCGAAAAGGGCGAGGCCGTCGTCGGCCACACGCGCGTTCTTGATCGTCAGTGCCTGAAATTCACCTGTATGAACCCGTCCGCTACCGAAGCCGACATGGAAACGCTGCTGGAGAAGGTCCGGGAGGAAGGCCGGAAATTGGAGTGAAAGTCGGCGGGCGCTAAATCGTTGAAACTGCTGCCCTTAAGCTCTTACGTATAAATATGTACGTACATTTACGTACATGGAAGTGTTCCTGAAGGAACACTTTTTCCACAGGGCAGCGCGTCAGACCGCAACCGGTTTCGAGCTCACGGAAGGTAGATTCGCCTGCTGCCAGGCGTCGAAGCCCCCAACCACATTGACCACCTGGGTGAATCCAGCGCGCAGCAACAGGCTGCTGGCAATCATGCTGCGATATCCGCCTTTGCAGTGCACGGCCAGCGGCGCATCATGGTCGATCTCGGGTGGAGAGACTTTGAAATTATCGAGTGGCCACCACGCCGCGTTCTCAATGTGCGCCGCATTCCACTCAGGCTCGCGACGTACGTCGAGCACCTGCATCTCACCCGATTGCAAGCGCGCGTTCAACTCGTCGGCTGTGATCTGAGGAATCGTCGCCAAGGGCAAGCCCGCCTGCTTCCAGGCCGCGACGCCGCCGGCAAGATATCCATCGAGCACTTCGATCCCCACGCGCGCCATCCTCAGTCGCGCCTCTTCGATCTGCGCGTCTGTATCCGCGATCAACACAGGATGCGCTGTCAATCCCAGAACAGTTCCTGCCCATGAGGCGAACTGACCCGACAGTGCGATGTTCACCGATCCAGGCACGTGCCCTGCGGCGAACTCGTCTCCGGGACGCACATCAAGCGCAAGCTCGCCTTCTTTCAGCATAGAGTCCAACTCGTGCGGCGAGATCGCACGCAGCGCAGGCAACTCCGAGAGAGCGGCGGCACCGGTGCGGTTGATCTCAGCGTCTTTCGAAAAATATTCCGGACGTGCCGGCAGGTTGCTGGTCAGCTGCGCGACGAACTCTTCCCTGCTCTCGATCTGCAACGCGTAGTTGGTCAGCCGTTCCGTGCCGATCGTTGACGATCGCTCGGCGCGCATGTTCCTTCCGCAAAGCGATCCCGCTCCATGCGCCGGATACACAAGCACACTATCCGAAAGCGCCATCAGCTTATTGTGCAGGCTGTCATACAACATTCCAGCGAGTTGCTTGGGAGTGTGCTGGGGCGACAAATCAGGACGGCCTACATCGCCGATGAACAGCGTGTCCCCGGTCAGCACAGCCCACGGCGACGGGGATTTTTCTTCATCCGTAACAACAAGACAGATACTTTCAGGCGTGTGTCCAGGAGTTTCGAGCACGCGGATCGAAGCCTTGCCAAACTTCAACTCGAAACCATCCCGCACCGCCTCATGAGGAAACGTCGCGCCGGCATGCGCCCCCATGTAGATCTTTGCGCCGGTGCGCGCGGCCAACTCTTTGTGTCCGGAAACGAAATCGGCATGAAGGTGCGTTTCAAAGATGTGGCGGATGTTCACGCCATGATCGGCAGCGGCTTTGAGATAGAGGTCTACATCGCGCTGCGGATCGACCACGACGGCCTCTGCCTCAGAAGCCAACAGGTACGAAGCATGCGCCAGACATCCTAGATAGATTTGTTCGAAGTACATACCGAATCCCTCAACCGCCTAAAGATGCTAGAACAAATTCAGTGGGAATGCTATTGGCGAGGGATGGGGAGGGCTTAAAGCTATGCGGGCAATGGAGTGATGAATTCCAGTCCAAAACAAAAGCCGTTTCGCGATCGAACGATGGCAGGCAGACGCGATGGCGTCGGCATGTCGAACTCAACTTCGAGCAGATCGCCAGGATTCAGCAGGATGCCTGCGTAGAGAACCATGCCGCCCTCGCTCAACTCAGTTCCGCGGCCTTCGACCACAGTCGTCGAGAAGCCTTTGGAGGTAACGACGCGAACGGGCATATCGACGGGCAAACGATCCCAGCGGCGCGTGTTGGGGGCGGACTGCATGATTGACCATTATGACCGCGAGATCGTTTGCCCGCACATTACCAAGGTGAATGTCCGCGCATTGCCCATCGCGACAATGCCGCTTCAGGATTTTAGAAGCATCAGCCTTGCCTGGAACGACAGGTGCCACGCCTTACGGCCATGGACTGGCCTGCGATGTTATTTCGCTCTTTCCCGCAAACGCTTCAACACACTTTCCGTGATATCGACCTCCGCCAGCTTAGGGAATATTTTCTCCACGCTATGGCGGTGCGCGTCGGGATCACGGTCGGTCATCGCGTCGGTGACCAGCACGACGTTGTAGCCATGATCGTAAGCGCTGCGCGCTGTCGCTTCCACGCCGGCGCTCGTTGAGATCCCGGCGATGAAAACCTGCGTCACGGCGCGATGCTGAAGGTATTCGTGTAAATCCGTCCCGATGAAGGCGCCCACCCGCTGCTTGGTGACGAGATGATCGCCGGGTTGCTGGTCCAACTCAGGAACGAGATTGGTCCAATCTGGCGGAAACGAAAACTTGGGAGATCCGGCGTCGGTACGGCCGGGAGCACGGCCGGAGACGTTGACGAGCACCACCGGCAGCTTACACTCGCGAAAGGCGCTCGCGAGTTGCGCAGCGCGGCTGATGATCTCACTAGCAGGATGAACGGTCGGCAAACCGGCGATTCCTTTCTGCAGATCAATCACGATGAGAGCTGCGACGGGATCGAGTTGGGTCAGAGGCATGGTTTCTCCTTTTTCACTGAGGCACGCGTGAGATTCATCAATCGCGCCATTTTCGTTCCTTGACTAGCCTTTCTGTTTCTCCGCGAACCTCACGCTTGAGAACGTGCTGATGACGGCGATACCTGCGAAGAAAATGACGAGGGTTGAAGCGCTTCCGCTCCAGATTTTTCCGACTCGAAAAAGCAAGTAACCCACGGCGAGATTCAGCAGTGCCCAGAGGACATTCACCGTTGGAGAGGACAATCCTTTACCGGGGGGGTGAGCGAAGGGTGTTGGGAATCGGTCGCCCGAAATTCCATGTACGAAGTGCGGCACGAAATTAGCGAGAAAGATTCCGGCAAAGAAACAAGCAACGTACTCATACCAGTTCATTAGGGTTGCTCCTCGGTGACAAAACTCAAGCGTTTCATATGGTTGTTTCCTGAACGTCGGCGATCGGGGCCGCGTCGCGCGGCAACAATCCCTGATCCTGATAGATGGGGTGCATGTCCGCTTTCACTTTGGGTAACTCGACGGTGAACCAGAGCGAGCCAAGAACGCAAACCGCGCCCGTCAGCATGACGGTATAGGGTGCTCCGATCTGGTGCGCGAGCGCGCCGGCAAGCAGGCTGCCGAAGGGTGCCGCGCCGAAGAACGCCATCGTGTAATAGCTCATGACACGAGCGCGTTTGTCTTCTGGGACCAAGGACTGGACGATGGTGTTGCTGACCGACGCTCCCTGCATCAGGCCGAAACCGACGAACACCATCAGCACGAGCGAAAGCCAAAGCGCGCGCGAAAGGCCGAAGAGAATCAGCGCGAATCCAAGCATGGCGACGGCGATCTGAATCATGCGAGTGAGGCCGACGACGGACTTGCGGGCGGCGAGCGAAAGCCCGGACACAAGGGCACCGATGCCCGAAGCTGCCGTGAGCCAACCAAGCGTGTAGGCGCCGCCGTGCAGGATCTGACCGGCGAAGAGCGGCAACAGCACGGCGTAGGGGTACCCCATCAGGCTGACGAGTGCGAAGAGCAGAAGGATGGTGCGGATCGGCGAAAAGGAGCGTACGTATTCCCACCCTTCGCCGATTTGTTCGAACATGCTCGCGGCACCGCGACGAATTTCCTGCGGCTTGATGCGCATCAATAATAAGGATGCGACCACGGCGAAGTAGCTAATCCCGTCGATCAGGAAGCACCAGCCTTCGCCGAAAGCTCCAATCACGAGGCCGGCGATGGCCGGTCCAATCAG
Organism: uncultured Acidobacteriota bacterium; assembly: GCA_963787685.1. Taxonomy (GTDB): domain Bacteria; phylum Acidobacteriota; class Terriglobia; order Terriglobales; family Acidobacteriaceae; genus Sulfotelmatobacter. Next base: position 23,641 of record CAWBED010000003.1, on the reverse strand, counting down.
GCGTGCGCCATTGGCCATGGAGGAATTGATTGCGATCGCATTGCTCAGGTCGTTGCGATCGTCGACCATCTGGACGAGAAACGACTGCCGCCCGGGCATGTCGAACGCATTGATCAGGCCTTGCAGCGCGGCGAGAGCGACGACTTCCCAAAGAGTGATGACATGCGCCAAGGTGAGCGCGGCCATGGCAAGCGACTGGATAGCGGCGGCGGCCTGGGTCCAGACCAGAAGCTTACGGCGATTGAGGCGCTCAACCCACACTCCGGCGAATGGCCCCAGAGCGAAGGATACGATTTGTCCCGCGAAGGTAACGACGCCGAGCAGAAGCGCGGAGTGAGTCAAACGATAGACGAGCCAACTCGTGGCGAGGCGCGTCATCCAAGTACCGATCACCGAGATGCTCTGACCAACGAAGAAGAGCTGAAAGTTGCGATGCCGCAGGGCGCGCCAGGCGTGGGACATCGAGCTCTCGGGTGTCTTCGGCGGAATGGGGCTGGCAGCGGGTTTCTTCACAATTCCACTAGACGCTTGATGATGTCGCCGGCGGCGAAGAGGGTTTCCTGGTCGTGCTTGTCGAGTTGAGAGATGGCCTGCACCAACCACGAGCGCTTCGCATCCTTGGCGCTGGCGCGAACGGCGACGCCCTTGGCGGTAAGAGCGATATTTACCTGGCGTCCGTCGGTGGGATGCGGCTTGCGCTCGACCATCCCCATTTCCTCAAGAGCGGCGAGCGTGGTTCCCATCGACTGCGGCTTCATGCCCTCGGCACGAGCCAGGTCGGCGGTGGTAGCGGGACCGTCTTTGGCCAGACGTGCCATGACGACGGACTCGGTGAGCGAGAGCTCGTTGGAACCGGCCGCAGCACGGACACGGCGAAACAAAAGTCCAACGGCCTGCAGGAGATCAATTACTTCGGCTTCAAGGTTCTTGCGAGTCATGGCTGATTCTTTATAGCATATACACAGTTTAGCTTGCAAGTTTGCCTTCTCAGTTTAGCTGTTTTACAGGGCTTGAGGAGTGGCTACCTCGCAGTCGGGAGCAATCAGCAGTTAAACCTTTTCGCAATAAATACATCCAAGCTAGCCGCGCAAGACGAACCTGCTTGGGGCAGGGGAGCGCGATAGGAGAATCGGATTGAGCACGGGAAATTCAAGCAGCGTCCGGTCGATCAAGTGTCTGACGTTCTTTTTGGCCGACGTTCAAACCGGGCTGGGGCCGTTCCTGGCCGCATATCTTGCGGCGAGCGGATGGAATCCCGGCAGAGTGGGATACGCTCTCACTTTTGGCGGACTCGTGTCGGTCGCGATGCAGACTCCGGCCGGCGCCATCATCGATGCGACCCGCCGCAAACGCGCGTTGATGGCTGTAAATCTTACGATACTAGCGGCCGGCGCATTGCTGCTGATGGGACATTTGAGTTCGATCGAGGTTTATGCCGCACAGTTTCTTATCGGAGGTTCGGGCGCATTCTTGGCGCCCACGGTGGCCGCAATCACGCTGGGAGTAGTCGGCTCGGCCGCGTTCGATCGGCTGTTTGGGAAGATTCAAGCGTTCAACTCGGCCGGGAATGTGTTCACAGCGCTACTGGTCGCGTATATCAGCTACCGATTCGGATACCGGATGATCTTCGCCGCAGCGGCATTTCTCGTTATTCCGGCAGCGGTTGCGCTGTTCAGCATCGACCCTGATCAAATTGATTATGCGCGGGCACGGGGAGCGATAGATGGAAAGAGTACGGGTAAGAACGAAAGCATCTCAAAGCTGTTCAAGGACTTCGTACTGGTCGCCTTTCTCGGGACGGCATTTCTCTTCCACCTGGCGAATGCGGCAATGCTGCCTCAGCTTGGGGAGATGCTATCGAAGGGCAGTCCGAAAGCAGCGGCGCCCTTTATGTCGGCGTGCGTGATCGTAACTCAGCTAGTCATTACTCTATCGGCAGCGTGGATTGGAAAGCGGGCGTCCACGCAGGGACGGAAGCCGCTTCTACTGCTTGGATTCGGGGTGTTGCCGATTCGCGGAGTGCTCTATACATTGACGCACGCCGCTGGCGCGCTGATCGCGATCCAGATTCTGGACGGCGTGGCCAACGCGATCTTTGGTATCGTCTCTGTTCTGGTGATTAAAGACAGAACGCACGGTACAGGACGATTCAATATTGCCGCGGGTGCGCTGGCCACGATGGTTGGCGTCGGTGCGGCTCTGAGCATGTCGATAGGAGGCATACTGATCCAGCGTCTCGGATATCGCGCGTCGTTTCTGGGGCTGAGTGGGATTGCACTTGCTGCATTCTTGATGCTGTGGTGGTTGATCCCGGAGACGCTCGTATCAAACGGTTCGAGTTCGCAAGCGGGCACTGAACTCGGAACCGTGGATGAAAGAAAGGCTTTCGCGCAATGAGCGACCGATGGACGTACCTCCATTCCGAGCTGCCAGAAGATGGATACTCATCCTCCGCTGCGATAGTGGGCTGGTTTGGGAGCGTCAAATTCTTTGACTACGAAGGACACGAAGTTACACGAGGGAATCGCTTCGGGAGAACACGGTAGATGTTCTCTCTCGCCTTGGCTCACACCCTGATCGCAATCATCATCGCTGTCAGCATCGTGCTGATGCTGATTCGTCCGCGCAACGTTCCGGAGGTGTATTGGATCAGCGGAGGGGTGCTACTGCTGCTGGGGCTCCGGCTGATCAACCTGCGCTTGGCATGGAAGGCCTGTGGGAAAGCACTGGACGTGTGCTTCTTCCTGATTGGCATGATGCTGCTTTGTGAGCTCGCGCGGGAGCACGGCGTGTTCGATTGGCTATCGGCTATCGCGGTTAAAAGGGCGGATGGGTCGTGCTTGAGATTGTTCACGCTGGTCTACGCCGTAGGCACGCTGGTGACGGTGTTTCTGTCCAACGACGCGACCGCCGTGGTGCTCACTCCGGCGATCCTGACCGCGGTCCGGAAGGCGAAGGTGCAGCCCTTACCGTATTTGTTCGTTTGCGCATTCATCGCGAATGCGGCGTCATTTCTGCTGCCGATATCGAATCCAGCGAATCTCGTCGTGTTCCGGGACTCGATGCCTCCGCTGGGACGATGGCTGATCGCGTTCGGAGTTCCCTGCTTGTTTTCGATCGGTGCAACTTATATCGTGCTGCGCTGGGTCTATCGAAACGAGCTTTGCGAAAGCATTGAGGGTCGCGTGGAAGTGCAGACCCTGAACGGAAACGGCAAACTCGTGCTGGGCAGCGCGGCCCTCATGATCGCGGTGCTGCTTACGGCCTCATCGCTGGGAAAAGATTTGGGGCTGCCAACATGTTTGTCCGCTTTGGCGATTACGGCGATTGTGTGCATCAAGGAGCGAAGCAATCCGCTAGTTCTCGCTCGCGAGATCAGTTGGGAGACGCTGGCGCTAGTCGCGGGCTTGTTCATCATGGTTGACGCCATCGGTACCACCGGCGCGATGAGTTATACGCAAGAATGGCTTAAGTGGGCGGAGCATGCGGGGATCGTGGCGGGAGATTTGATTGCAGGATTCGGAGTCGGTATAGCTAATAACCTTGTGAACAATTTGCCGCTCGGACTCATCGCTGGAAGCACGCTTCACGCAGCGCACACACGGGGGTCGATTGCCGAGGCGGTTCTGATCGGGGTCGATCTCGGACCGAATCTTTCGATAACGGGATCTCTGGCAACAATTTTGTGGCTGATCGCCTTGCGAAAGGAAAAAATTACCGTCAGTTTTTGGGACTTCCTGAAAGTCGGCGTGATTGCCATGCCGGTTGCCCTGCTGGCAGCCTTGGGCGCAGCTATTGTCATGCAGCTTTGCTTTCGGGCTTTATAGAGATTCGCGTAGGATGCGCTTAGCTTGTGTGTATCTGTGCCTGTGATTTGCGCCATTGACCGCGTATTCCCCCTGTGACACACTTCTCCGCGGATAGCTCCTATGTGTCGCCACGACGCCAGAGCCTTCGGGATCCTTCTACTAGCCAGTCAGCTAAGCCTGTGCGCGGTCGCACAAACGGGGCAACTGGGCAAGAAAGATATCGGCAATCCTGCCAACATTTCTGTCGCCACTGAATACGAAACCGCACCTGGCACCGGGGTGCTGGTCTTGCGTGTGTTTGCCGAAGAAAAAGGAGTGACGCTGAAGGGCAGCGTCCAACTGCAGCTGACAAATCTCGCCAATCAGTATGGCCTGCTCCAATCAGTGGCCGGGGATCAGGACGGCATCTTCACCAACATTGAACCCGGGAATTACGAGATTAAGGTTGGGTCGTTCGGGTACGTCAGCGTATTTCAAAATGTGCAAGTAATTGCCATTTCACACAGGGAACCGATCGAGTTTGTGCTACACCGGGATCCTACAGCCATCAATCTCGACATTGCGGACGAAGTGATTTCTGCCAAGGCCCGAAAGGAAACCAAGCGCGCCGTTTCTGAGCTTAAGTTGAATGATCTCTCAGGAGCCCAAAAGCATTTAGACACGGCATACCAGCTGGCGCCTTCCAGTTCGGACTTGAACTTCCTTCTCGGATACCTGTACTTCCTGAAGAAGAATTACACGCAAGCGGGAACGTACCTTTCGACAGCGGCGAGCCTCAGCCCCAATTCCGCCAGAACATTGAATCTGCTTGGAAGAACAGACTTGCAATTGGGAGACTATCCTTCAGCGCGTTCCGCTCTCGAACGAGCTGTCCTCGCTGATGGTGATAATTGGTTGTCGCACGATTTGCTGGCCGATTCCTACCTTCGGGAGAAACGATACGAAAAAGCGCGCGCCGAGGCTGAAGTCGCCGTAGCAAAGGGAGAGAGACTCGGGAAGAACACGACAAGCGCGGCTGAACTTGTCCTGGGGCAAGCGCTCCTTGGTCTTGGCCGAGTGCAGGAAGCCACTCAGGCACTCCGCACTTTCCTCCGCGATTCTCCTCAGAGTCCCTTGGCCCCTCAGGTCAGCGCCCTTCTCGCGCAACTCGAAAAACACAAATCGGGTTTCGCTTCGAACGCAGGGGACAGTGACTCGCAAATCGATGCATCCCGGGCCGACCCTCTTGCGGCTATGCCGCCACCCGAACTGTCGAAAACACAAACGTGGCGTCCGCCTGACGTAGACGACGCAAAGCCGAACCTCACTTCAGGAATCACATGTGACACTTCGCATGTAGTCGAGGAATCTGGAAAAAGAGTGTTGGAATTTGTTGAAAATCTTGCGCGCTTTGCGGCCGACGAAGATGTATTTCACCAGTCACTCGACGCATTCGGCATACCGACTCACACGGAGACGCGAAAGTACGACTATATTGCCTCGGTTTCGCCGAATCCGTATTCTGCTGTCTCCATCGACGAATATCGTTCGGACAAAGTCTCGCAGGCTGGATATCCAGATGGCATTTCCAGTACGGGATTCATTAATTTGGCCCTCGTTTTTCATCCGGAGTTATCGAAGGATTTCGAGTTTCAGTGCGAAGGACAGAGCGATTGGCACGGGCAGCCCAGTTGGATTGTGCATTTTCGTCAGCGTAGTGATCGGCCTAATCGCATGCACTCCTATAAGGTTGGGTCGGTCTTTGCGGTCGATCTGAAAGGTAGGGCTTGGATCACCGCTGATCAGTTTGAAGTCGTGCAGATTGAAGCGGACATGGTGAAGCCCGTGCCTGAAATTCAACTGCTCAGTGAGCGCCAAACCGTAGAATACGGGCCTGTGCCATTCGCCAGCAAGAACACAACCCTTTGGTTGCCGCAGAAAGTAGAGATCTACTTCGACTTCCGCAAACATCGCTATTATCGGCGGCACAGCTTCGATCACTACACGCTCTTCTCCGTCGATGCCGAGCACAAAGAAAAAGGCCCGGATAACAAACCGGCGAATGCGGATGGCATCGAGGAGAAAAAAGTGTCGTCCTATTAGCCCTGTCGCAGAGAATTTTGGACCTCCCCAAGATGCTCGACCCGTTCGACGGCCTCGCTCCAACTTAGGTTATGTGGCAGCTTGCCGTTGAGAAGATTCTGATACAGCGATTCGAGACGCTTGCTCACGGTGTGTTCCCCTTCACAAACAATTCCAAACTTGATCAACATTCGTCTCTAAGAGTCACCATTACGCCACGGGCGACGAGACTAAAACAATTGGACCTTGGTATCGATGACATCTCATAACCAGGATGTCCGGAACTTCAATCGTGAAGACACTACAGTTGATACGAAAGTGTGGGCAATACCATCGTCCAATTGCGCGGCCCATTTTGTTCTGGCTAAATGAGCCGAATGTCTGAGAGGCGCGATGGCGAAAACGACGAGCTTTCAAGCGGACATTAGGCCGCTATTTACGGAGCGGGATATTCAAGGCATGAGCGAGGCGTTCAACCTGGGAAGTTACGATGACGTCAAAAAGCACGCTGGGGCCATCTACGATCGCATCCGAGGAATCGGCGGCTCTGTAATGCCGCCCCCGCCACCAAAAGGAGAAGGTCCCTGGCAGCTATCTCGCATTGAACTATTCGCCAAGTGGATGGCGGACGGGTTCCAACCCTAGTCGGCCTCAACTGCCCAGAGCTGCTTCTAAGCTGTAGACGAGGACTGGATCGTTACTGCCCACTTTCGATCAGGTTTCGAATAGAGGAATTCGTGAAATCAAACGTTACGTTCGCGTTCTCGGTTGTGGTCTTGGCGCTGGCGACCCACGCGCCTGTCGCGCACATTTCCGCCGCTCCCGACCCGCAGGTCAAGTCAGGAGTAGACCGCCTCTATGTGGTCGACTGCGGTGACGGCAGTGGGCCAGACGAATCGCGTTGGACACCGGGCGCCAATGTCGGAACGCCCGTCGGTTTTCCCGGCCACTGCTACCTCATCCACCACACGCAGGGGTGGTTCCTGTGGGACACAGGCATCGATGATGCTGTGGCGCAATTGCCTAATCACGAAGAGGTGTTTCATGAGTGGGGTCCTGGCACGGGCCCGATCTGGCGCAAACCAATAACGCTTGCGGCTCAGCTCGAACAGTTACAGGTCAAGCCTTCGGACATCAAACTGATGGCCGTGTCACATAGCCACCCGGACCACGCAGGAAATATCGAGATGTTTCCCAATACGCTCATGCTTGTACAGAAAGCAGAGTACGAATGGGCTGGAAGCAGGCAAGACACAGTCGGGTTCAACAAGAAACATCCGGTCAAGCTCGTCAGCGGCGACTACGATATCTTTGGCGACGGGAGCCTCGTGCTGCTGTCCACGCCCGGACACACGCCCGGCCACCAATCTTTGCTCGTGAGGCTCCCTAAAACTGGAGCGGTGCTTCTAAGCGGGGATGTCGTTCATTTTCAGACGAGCTTCGAACATCGCTACGTCCCTGACAATAACTGGAACAAGCAGGCCTCGCTACAGTCCATGGACAAGATAGCAGCAGTCATCGCGAAGGAACATGCGCAGCTCTGGATCAACCACGATCAGTCCCAAAGCGACTCGCAAAAGAAGTTGCCGGCGTATTACGAGTGATGGCCAACTCACAACTTGCCGGAAAGGACTGATCGGCTCTGATACTAGCTGGTCGAGACTCACGTATCTGCTCATGGCAGCCAAAGAGTTGTTAAAACTTTCATGCTTTTCGGAGAAAAATTATGTCTAGCAACATAGCAGAAATCGCCGGCGAAGCGACTCGAACCTTGAATCCTCTTGATTTCATCCCAGACGAAATACCATTCGATGTACCTTATGGGCTCCCAGTGTCACTGGAGCAAGCTCAGGCGGTTATTCAGGCCGCTGTAGCAGAGGCCAAGAAGCGGAATTGGAAAATGAACATAGCGGTAGCCGATTCCGGTGGCAACTTAGTCGCCTTCCAACGAATGGATGGTGCGATGCTCGCCTCAATTCAGATTGCGGAACACAAGGCGCGAGCAGCTGTCACATTTCGACGCCCGACGAAGGTCTTCGAGGATGGTGTTCAGCTTATGCATCTCAATTATCTACTCGCTTTCGATGGAGTCATTGCGTCTCGAGGCGGTATTCCGCTGATCGACCGGGGCGCGATTATAGGCGCAGTCGGTAGTTCAGGAGGCACGGATTCCCAGGACGAAGTCGTAAGCAAGGCTGGGGCGGCAGTAATCAACAAGCTGCCGACGGAGATCGAATGATACAGATGATAATGGAAGCGGGATCGGCCATCTGGGAAAGGAAAAGATAAGTGACTGAGTCAATTCTACGATCGATGGACTCACCCGAGCGGCAAGCCGAGGCCTTCCCTCTCCTCACCCCCGGCCAGATCGACCGCATCCGGCCGTACGGCACGGTGAGAACAGTTCGGGCTGGAGAGATCCTGTTCGAAGCTGGGGATCGCTTGCCTTTGTTTGTTTTGCTTTCCGGAAAGCTCGATATTGTAATCACCAGACTCTCTGGCGAGCACGTATTTGCGACTCATCGTCCGGGCGGTTTTTCCGGAGACATGGTCTTGATCTCCGGGACCGGCTCGATGGCGCGTGGACGTGTGGCCGAGTCAGGGGAATTTCTTGAAGTTAGCCCCGCAGCCTTGCGCTCGCTCATCGCGAAAGATGCCGAACTCAGCGATATCTTCATGCGCGCTTTTATCCAGCGACGCCTCGCGCTCATCGCGGGCGGCATGGGGAACGTCATTATTCTAGGATCGCGTCACTCGGCGAATACGCTGCGGTTGCGCGAGTTTCTCACCCGCAACGGACAACCGCACGCCTATGTCGACCTTGACAGTGACACGACCGCTCAGGAGTTGCTCGATCGTTTTAACGTGAAGATCGAGGAAATACCTGTTGTGATTTGCAGCGGAAAGGCCGTGCAGCGCAACCCCACGACGCAACAGTTGGCTCAATGCCTGGGGCTCTCGGGCAAAGTCGATGAATCGCACATTCTCGATGTCGCCATTGTGGGCGCTGGTCCGGCCGGGTTGGCGGCGGCGGTTTACGCAGCCTCAGAAGGCTTAGACACTGTCGTGATCGAGGCTGACTTTCCCGGCGGACAGGCGGGCTCGAGCTCAAAGATTGAGAACTACCTTGGCTTCCCCACTGGCGTCTCGGGTCTGGAACTCACGCGCCGTGGCGTTGTTCAGGCGGAAAAATTCGGCGCACAGATGATGGTGGGACAGCGAGTGGTCAAGTTCCAATGCGATCAGAGGCCATATCGGCTCTCGCTCGAGAATGGCGATATTCTGCAGGCTCGAAGCATCATCATCGCCGCAGGAGCACAATACAACACGCCGAACGTCGCCAACCTAAAGAAGTTCGAAGGAAATGGAATCTATTACGCGGCCACATTCATGGAATCACAGCTCTGTGGGGGTGATGAAGTCGTCGTCATCGGCGGAGGAAACTCGGCCGGCCAGGCAGCCATTTTCCTGGCGGAAACTGCCCAGAAGGTCTATATGCTGGTTCGCGGAAAAACGCTTTCGGAGACGATGTCACGCTATCTGACTCAGAGGATCACAAAGCATCCGGTGATCGAGCTGCATCTGGAGACTGAACTGGTGTCATTAGAGGGCGAATCGCACCTCGAACGGGTCACCTGGCTCGACCGGTCGTCAGGGGAGAGGATGACGCGCGATATCCGGCACGTTTTCGTGATGGCGGGTGCATCACCTCGTAGCGACTGGTTGCGTGGCTGTGTCGTCCTTGATCAGCAGGGCTTCATTCTTACAGGTCGGGACCTGGATCCAGTTCTGGCAAGCGCTCCACAAGAATGGCCTCTTGGCCGGTCGCCGCAGATGCTTGAGACGAGCTTGCCAGCAGTTTTTGCAGTTGGAGACATCCGCTCCGGAAACGTGAAGCGGGTTGCGTCAGCCGTTGGCGAGGGTGCGATCTCGATCCATCTTGTGCATGGCGCACTGGCGGAATCGTAATTGATTTCCTCCAAGCCCGTTATAGACCACGACGGGGCGCTGAACCCCTGCGGCAAGTGATTCATCCTCCAGAAAGATTTATGCTTTCGGAACTGCACTGAAGATTTCGACCCAGCGATCTGCGATCAACTTGTCCTCGCTCTCTTTGAGTTGCCAGACAGCAAAGCCGAAGGTGTTCGGGTCTCTGGGAGGACCATGATGACCGCCATGATCATCGACCGTAGGCGAGTCCGGATTGCGTCCACGCATACCGCGTGCCCCCGCCAAGCTGCTAGCAACGGGGAGCGCGGACGAGACGGCGAAGGTGTGGGATGCGGAGAGCGGGAAGGAATTGCTGACCCTGAACGGCCGCAGGGGTACGGTCAATAGCGTGGCCTGGAGTCCCGACGGGAAGCGGCTTGCGGCGGCCAGCGACGACGGAACTGTTCAGGTCTATGCCATGGACATCCGTCTTCGAATGGGGCTCACCCACCAGCGGTTCGCTGCGCACCCGTCAGAAGACGGCTGCAAGAAGTATTTTCATATAGAGAAGTGCTCGCCCTTCCCAGAACTTTCTTGGTGGTAGGTTGTCACAGGGCGTTCGCGTAGCGGGTTCCCCGCTGCGGCGCCCATGGTTTTCAATTCTCCCATCTCCTGTGGTGTGTGAGACAAATAAAGGCAAAACCTGTTGTGGTTTGCCGTCCAAGTTTGTGAATGATAAAGGACGGAACCCTGGCAGCTTTCTCATGCGATCTTTCCGTCACACATTCAAGCGAAACCGATTCTAGCCAACTTAAAATGGCTCGTCACAAGATGTGACTAGACGTATCGCTAGCCTGCGTCTAACTTCGCTCACGTCGTCATCAACCGGAAGGAGGTCAGGACAATGGCGGACCATGATAGCGAACTGGAACTGGAACTCGAGGATGAGTTCGAGAGTGAACTCGAAAACGAGGGTGGCGGAGAAGGCGAAGATTTTCTCGGTGACATTGCTAACATCGCCGGCGGCCTGTTCGGCGAGAGCGAAGACGAATTCGAAAGCGAACTTGAGGACGAACTCGAAGCGGAAGATGAAGTCGAGGGTGAAGGCTTTCTGGGCGACCTGCTCGGCGAAAGCGAAGATTATGGCGAAGGTGAGGATGAGTACGAAGACGAGAGTGAACAGTTCTTCGGGGCCTTCCTGAAGAAAGCCTTGCCTGTTCTTAAGCAGGTTGCAAAAGTAGCGGCGCCAATTGTGGGCACCGCAATCGGCGGGCCCATTGGCGGCAAACTGGGTTCACTGGCTGCGGGCGCCCTGGGCGAAGCAGAGTTTGAAGATGAATACGAGGACGAATACGAGGACGAAGCAGAGTCCGAAGTCGTCCAGGAGATTGCCTCTCACGGGTTGACAAGCAACGAGGCGATGGCCGAGATGATGGCGGAAGCTGCGTCCAGGGAGCCGCATGAGGGAGAAGCGGAAGCCATGGCCGGAGCCGCGGCGGTGACTGTGATTAATCCCAAGGACCGCAAAGCTCTGCGGCGCATCCTGCCCCACCTCGCTCGGGGTACAGCGATTCTTACCCGCATCCTACGACGCCGTCGCAGCACCCGGGCGGGAGTTCGGGCCGTACCCACCATCATGCGGCGCACGGTCAAGAGCCTGAAGCACCAGGCCGCCAAGGGAAAGAAGATCACACGCCGGCGAGCGGCACACACGGCCGCCAAACAGATCCGCCGTGTACTCGGCAGCCCCAAGGCTGCCGCTACGGCGATCCGGCGCAATCGCAAGGTCAGCCGTCTGTACAAGCGTCCACATCGCGCGCACCGTTTACACGCGCGCCGTCGTCGCGGCGCTGTCGTCTAGTCGTGTGGGCCCGTTAAGTTCGACTACTCTTTGCAGGAGGAATCATCATGGCGTACGAAAGCGAACTGGAACTCGAAGACGAGTTCGAAGAAGAACTCGAAGACGAGCTGGAAGATGAGGGTTTTCTCGGCGACATTCTCGGAGAAGGGGAAGACTTCCTCGGGGACATCCTCGGGGAAAGCGAGAGCGAATACGAGTACGAGGATGAGTACGAGGATGAGACGAGCCCCATCGAAAAGATCTACCCAGACGCCCTGATGGAACACCTGGGCACGCTCGCGGCCGAGTCCGAGAGCGAAGATCAGGCCGCGGAGCAATTCCTGCCGCTGGTCGGGATGGCCGCCAGCAAACTTCTTCCAGTGGTGGCGAAAGCGGTCGCTCCCATGGCGAAGCGGGCTTTGCCCAAGATCGCCAAAGTGCTCACTAAAGCCACGCCTAAGTTGACGCAGGGAATCGGGAAAGTCGCGAAAGTACTTCACCGAAATCCCCAGACTCGACACCTGGTGGTTACCGTGCCGAGTATTGCCCGGCGTACCGTGGGCAGCCTCGCGCATAAGGCCGCGCGGGGCGGGCACATCACGCCCCATACAGCGGTGCGCACTCTGGCGAAACAGACGCGCCGGGTCCTGGGCACTCCGCTACACCGGGCCAAGGCTCTAAGTCACCACAACCATCTGGAGCGCAAATTCCACCAGGGAGTGGGACGCGGAATTGCCCATCCGCACATGCACCAGGGCCAGCTCCACGGATGGCGATGGGGAGCTCATGGCGGGATCGCTCCTCGGTCGGGCGTGACTTGGTCGGGTGGCGTGCACCGGCCCGGAGTTCGCACCCGGGCGATCGCTAGCCGTCCTGTCCGGTTTGGACGCACAGTCGGTGGACGGGTTGTCGGCGGGCACGGCGGTCACTGCGGATGCTGCTGCGGATGTTGCGGGCGTTGAGATAACAACGCTGAGAAACTCTGCTGAAGGAAAAGACGATGGCGACACTGCCCGAAATTTTGCCGGAAACAACAATGCGGGTGAAACGGCCTCCGCGCAAGCGGGCCGGAGCCGCCCCGGTATTGTTGCCTTGGCTGCGGGCGCAATCGATTAATGTAACGCGCCACGCGGCCGCGCTCCGACCTTTCAATCGGGAGGAGTTTGGCACGGGGGCAGCGGCGCCGTCGGAAGGTCACATTCAAGTGGTCAACCAGTTGATTACGAAGCTGCGCCGTGGCCTGCTGAAAATGTCGGGGAAGGTGCACGACTCGATTGACGCGGCCATCGAAACACCGAGCTCCCCCAAGTTGCAGCACGTGGTGGCGAGCAAGGACAAGGCGCATCGCTGGGTGCAGGGCATCGAGAAGATCTGGGATTTCTATTTCGAGCTCTTCGGCCAGCGCCAAGGCAAATACGGGAATTGGCTGTTGAGTTGCGACCGGATCGCGATGGATTGTTACCAGGCGGCGTATACCGGGCTGGGAGTGGCCAGAACCGTTCCGGCGCCGCCGCCGTTCTGTTACATGAAGACGGGGTTCGCACCGGCCACGATCCGGCGGGGCATGCGCATGCGGCGATTGGGGAAACAGATGAACCCTTTTCCGCTGGTGCAGTTGCCTTACCACCGCCTGGTTAATCCGTGGACGCTGGGCGCGGTGATGCATGAAGTCAGCCACAATCTGCAAAACGATCTGGGGCTGAACAAGGACATTCCTCGGCAGGTTGGGTTGCAGTTGCTGAAAGCGGGCCTGGGGCGGTCGGTCTCTTCGGTATGGGTGAGGTGGAACCGGGAGATGTTTGCCGACATGAGCGCGCTGTGCCTGGGCGGGCCGGAGGTGGTGGGTTCGTTGATGGATGTGATTGGGCGGGCCCCGGAGGCGGTGTTTGCGTTCAACCCGAGGGGGCCGCATCCGACTCCCTACCTGCGATTGTTGATCAGCAGCGAGATGTTGCGGCGCATGGGTTTTACGAAAGAGGCGGAACAGTATGCGCGGGCGTGGACGCGAATTTATCCGAACCCGCGGGCGGGCAGCATTCCTAAAGATGTGGTGATGAGCTTTCCCAAGGCGTGTGCCGTGGCGGTGGATGCCATGTGTTTTCGACCTTACCCATCGCTGGGTAACAGGAGCTTGTCGCAATTGATCCGCTTCGAGAAGAAGGATCAGGCAATGATTGAAGAGTCGGCGAAGCGGATGGCGGCGGGGATCGATCCGGGAATTATTCCAGAGCGATTCCTGATTGGGGCGGCGCGGGTTGCGTTGAACCGCCGCATGGCCCGGCCCGGTGTGATTACCAAGAACTTTTACCACGAGCTGGTGAGGAGATAGCCGTGGCATTGGAAGCGACATTTCGGGATCTGACCGTTTGTCTGCATCACTTGCATGACGCACTGAACGCACTGCAGGTCACGCTTGGAGATAAGCCGGAAGACGACGAATCGGCGTTGGCCGACGGCGTGGAAACCGTGGTTCTCGACCTGATGGGAACGCTGCACGAAGCGCGAAGAGCGGCGTTGAATGCGCGGAAGGCGGTGGGGCATCCGACGGATCTGGACCGGGCGCGGCGTGCGCTGACGAGTTGCCAGGATCGCTTTCACCGCATCGAGCAACAGTTTGCGACGGATCTGTTGGCGTACGAGAAGCTGAAAGAGTTGGCGAGACTGGGGAAGGAACGACGAGCATGGCTACCCTGGTCCAGCACGGTGAAGCGGGGGATAGAGCAGTGCCAGCCTCCGTTGGAACAAAGTAGCGCAGCTTTAGCGGCGTGCTGGCAGGAACTGGCCGAACGACTGGGGACGATGAACATCTCGGTGCAGTCGACAAACGTAGGCCAGCAGATCACCATGCCGCGATCGCGAACTGAGGATCTGGAAGCTGAGGGCGTGACTTGAACGGCTGCCCGTTTGGGAATCAAATTAGCGTACCGGGCAACCGGACGCAGTGAATCGAACGAAGACCGGAGCAGACATTAACCATGGCGGAAGGAGAGAGAAGATGGCGACACTAAGACTAACGGGTTGCAGAGTGGAGACGAATTCGATCGCGATTTCGTTCTCGGAAAAGGTTGACCCCGGTACCGCCGGCGCCATCGGTAATTACGCGATTTTTGCTCCTAATTCGGGGTTTAGCCAGACGCCGGCCCCTCCCCTAAGCGCCGCCTGGCATGCCTCACCTTTGGATGATTATACGGTTTACTTGGGCCCCATAGGCCCGCAGAGTACCGATACTTTCAGTCCAGGCGACTGGGTACTTATTACGGTTAGTAATGTGGCCGCCCAGGATAGCGGCATAACTCCGATACCGGCACCGCCCCACGGCGAACAAATCTCCGGGCAGGTACCAGGCGGCGCAGCCCGTGCGACTAGAGACGCAGAGGATTTGTTTACCTATCCGCAACTGACGGAAGAATACCGCCCTTCCCCAATGGGGCCGCAAGGAGGCGCTGGGGGAGGTGTTTCCGGGGGCGGATCCCTGGGACAGGTCGCCCTCCAGGCGGTAAGTGATGTTCTGGGTTGGAGACCGTCCGCTGACCCCAAACCAAAGGAATTTCTCGGCGCATTGACCCAATCGTTCAATCTGACCGAAGTCAGGGGCCAGGTCAAGTCTACGTGGGTGCAGCGGAGTTATGCGGTACAGACCGATCTGGGCGGACGCATCAGCGGCGCGCAAGCCAGCCTTTACACGCGCGCCAAAGACGCACTGGACCAGTCCCTGTCTCTGCTGGATGGTCTCTATCCCCTGGACCCCGATGCGGATCCCGAGTATGTGAAGGCGTTGCGGGAAATGGCACGCAGCCAGATGGTGGAGATCGTCAAGGAATTCGGCACGGTCGGTTTGCCTTCGATCCTGCGAATCGACACCTACTTCCATATCCTGCTGGGCGAGCACCCGTCGACCCACCAGCCGGTCCAGTTCGACCCGGACAAAATTGCGGGAACGCTGGGAGAACTCAGGGATACATATGGGATCTACTTCCGCGGCAATACTTTCAACAACTCGGTGGCAGACGAAGAAGACATTACGAACTTCCGCGTCATCTCCGATTACATGACCTCGCTGAGGCAGAGCTGGATAGCGAACCGCGATTTCTTCATCGTCTCGCCGGGCACGGATTGCCTTCTTTGGCACGCAACTGGTGCTGATTGGCCGGCAGTTCGGCTCAGTCGCGGACACGGTGAACGAAGTGCGTTTCGCCCTGGACTCGGTGTTTATCGGTCGCAACGAGCGGCAATCGCTGCTGCTCAAGTTTAGGGACCATTTGCTGCCGGCGATGTTTTTGGAGGACATGCTGGTGGAGATCGAGAGCTTTGTCACGGACGAGGGACCGCGCCTGCTGCGCGACGGGGGCAAAATTTCGGTCAAAAACAATATCCTGCCCGTGGTAAGGAGTTATCTGCACCTGGTGCACCAGGCCCATGATCCGGAGAACAAATACAAGGTGCCTGACGGATTCAGGACGGCGCGAGTTCGCCGTACCCTGGACGATTTGCAAGACCAGCTTAGGGAACTGATGCAACTGATCGAGCAGGTCGAGGGAGAACTGCCGCCGGTGACGGACAAATTCCAGGTGATAAGCCTCAGCGACCAACCAGTGGGAAATTAGGAACACGAAGCCCCTATTGTCTCGATCATTGGAGGCGGCTTCACTCCGCAATCGGTCGTTACTTTGAGGAGGGGATCGGACTTGCTGGCAGTTTCGAAGCCGGACTTCTACTCGGATCAGCGCATTGACGTGACCCTTGACCTGAAGGCCGTCCCGCAGACGCCAGGGTGGTATGAAGTCGAGGTAAAGAATGCTGCAGACGAGTCCGTCGTGTTGCCCCACGCTTTCAAGGTCACGCAGTAAAGAGTGACAAAGACGACCGGGGACTCAGCCGGCACCTTGGGTCCTGGCAACATCGCGTCGTAAGAGGGATATTAGAAGCAAGGAGGCGCATCAATGGCTTCGCAAAAGGATCATCAGGGCTTATATGACCGAATCGCGGCACTGCGGGAACAGGTGGCCAGCCGGCTTTCGTCTGACCTGGTTGCCAACCCGCAATTGGCCGATGCGCTGACCAAGCAGATCGATGACATGCTGGCCGGGGTGGTGGACGCGGACACCAAGATTCCACCACCACCGGACAAGGGTCTTGCCGCACTAGCCGGCTTGGGTCCCGAGGCGGCGAAAGACTTCGGGGTCACCCGCATTCCGCCGGGAGTCGAACCCTACGACGAAACCATTACGTCGGAACGCATCATGGCGGTCGGAGACATGTACTATCTCTGGCAGCACGAGAAGATTGGGGTATTCCGAGTGGTGAAAAAGCTGCAGGAGTTGTTCAAGGCGGGCACGGTGCGACTCTCGGGCGGACCAGGCGCCTTCGCCCTCTATCAGTTCGATCGCCGCGATGTGCTGCGCTATACCAAGGGTGACCGGATGTCGGCCTACAAGCGGATCTTTGGATACGGAGGCGCGCCGGTGCCGACCGGAGGCCGCGCGAACGCCGATTTTCACAAGCTTTTCTCGCACTTCGTTCATCAGGTCACTCTTTTCTGGCGTGACAAACGCATATCCGACGTGATCCGGGAACGCGCCTACGATCCCAGCTTCGGCTCGATTGCTATCGTGCGGCGTGCGGGCTTGGATTTGCGCAACAACCTCAAATGGTTGTCGTTCGGCCACCTGAACGTGCTGAGGGTGGAAGTGATGCAGTTGCTGGAGGAGGCGTTCAAGATATTGGACTCGGAGGACGTGAAAAGATTGTACGGCGCCGACAGTGCCTGGGATGTAGTTGAAGAAGTGTTGACCCGCTACTACCAGGAGCGCCTGATGACCTCGCAACGCCAACGCATGGGAGTTACCGGACGCGAGGTTCTACGTTGGTTGGGTCAACCACATATCCTGCAGACCACGCGGGCGCAGTTTGAAACCCTGTTGCTGGAGATTGCTGAGCAGTCGGAAGAGTGGCTCACCAGTGCGCAAGCCATGGGCCTGACCAAGCGGACAGGTTCACATAGCGTATTACCCTGGGATCAGACTCAACCGACGCCGCTGAGGAAAAGCAACCGGCAGATGTCGGGGCGCCCTCCGGAACGCCGTCCGTCGCGAGAGTTCGAGTTTGAAATCTGACCGGGAAGGCCGGTTCCAGCGCCAAGCATCAGGTTTGCGCTGGGCAGCGGCACCAATGAGTCACTAAAGAAGAAGAGGATGACTTGAGCAATTTTCTTAGTACGAAAATTTACCATACGACGGTGCTGATGCCTCGACCCGCCGCACCCGCTATACCCATCGGGGTGGGCAGTGTTGGCTCGTACACAACTCGTCCGGATAGAAACGAACTCCGGGGCTACCGGCGCTGGGGATATCCGGGCGCGTTTGCCGTGCCTGCGGCACTGCTTTGGGCAGATGCTGCGATTGTAGATGCGGAAGACGAACTGGAAGATATGGAGGCGATCGAGGAAGACCTTTGGGGATGATGAGGCTGCCCTACGAATTCGTCCTGCGGCGCACCCGGCTTAGTCACTCCCGGAACTCGCTCTGCGGATCTGCCCTGCCGCTCGCGAGAACTGATCATGATGTGGGATCTGCAAACGGATTTTCGGACCGATGGGATGCCACTCTGAGTCAGTGCTGCGCTGAAATACGTTCGGATTCGGTGAGCGATTCGTCTCAGAACGGAAGCAGTTTGTCTCCGACCCCATCGTCAGCGCGCAAATCCCAACCCGGCGACAATTATCCGCCGTTCGGGTCGCGGACTCGCCAAATATCTGCGACAGATCGGAATAGAGCGACGATCAGTTGGCATCCGTGCGTGCCCGTCGGAGTACCACCTCTGAGGTTCAGTTTCAGTCGATCTCCGTGAGCGCACTCACTGCTTGGTCGATAGCTTCGGGAGTGTGGCGCGCCGTGATCACGAAACTGAGGCGGAGACTCTGGCCGCGCGGCGCACGGCGCAAAATTGTGCGAACCCCGTTCTGGAGCAGTCGCTCGTGCAAGCGAACAGCGGTGGCTTTAGAGGCAGGAGCCAGCGTCTGTACCGGGAACAATCCACCCGTAAATCGGAGGCCCGCCTCTTTCGCGCTGCGACGAAAGTGCATTACCAAACCGGCCAGGCGTAGACGCAAGCGATCCCCCTGTTCGCGATTGACACGGAGAGCGTGCTCGGCAGCTCGTATCACAGCAACGGACGGTGGGCTGCAGTGCACGCGGGTCTCGCTATTCGCTTTGAATTCTTCCACAGCAGCCCGGCTTCCACTGAGCACCGCAACCGGCGCGCCGAAACCCTTTGCCAGCGAACTGATCGCCAGCACATCCGGCCCCGAGATTTGGAGCCGCGGCAGCATTCCTCCTCCTTGTTGCCCGTAGGGGGCTTCGCGACTGGGGGAATAACCGAAGATACCGAGCGCCTGTGTGTCATCCACGATCAGCCGTCCGCCGAAGGCGCGCATGCTATCCAAGTAAGCGGACAATGGCGCCGGCTTTCCACAACCGAGACAAAATCCGTCCGTTACGATCAGTGGTCGCAATCGACCTCGGCCGTCTTGCTTGAGCCGGCTGCGAAGGTCTTCTGCGTCGTAGTGGGAGAACTCGCACACCCTGACACCGCGTGCGGCGGCTCGTTCGACTCCCCACCGGGCGATCGGGTACACCCCCGCATCGACGTACACTGCGACGGGACGTCGTCCCAGTATCCCGAACAAGTCCCAAAATAAATGAAGAGTAGAGGTTCCCAACACGCCATGCTCCAACCCCTGGAGTTGCGCTAGTTGGTGTACTACCGGCCGCGCATCTGGTGGCGAAGCTAGCGCCGCCGGAAGGCCTGTCGTGAACTGGAACCATGGACGGAGCGACGAACTAGGATGGCGCAATCCCAAGTAAAGCGCCGAGGTAAAGTCCAACATGACGTTCGACAAGGTCCGCTACCGCGGGGCAGATGGGAAACGAGGTTCCGACGCAACCACTCCCAACTCCAGAAGTTGAGCTACCATGGCGGCGCGCGAACCCACGCCTAACTTGGCGAAGATGCGCCGCAGATGCGTACATACAGTCCAGGAACTGATGTTGAGCACATCTGCGATCACCTTGTTCGGGTGCCCCTTGGCTACCATGCGCACGATTTCCTGCTCCCGCGGGCTCAGCTGAATGCGGCTGCGCTCTAAAGGTCGCATGCGCACCAGGAGATAGCGGGCGCCATCCACCTCAGTGTCGACAAGAATCTCTTCGGCGCGACTTTCGGAGGAATCGATTCCTCGCCCGCGATTTGCGACCTCGATCAACCCCGTCAGCGTGCGGATGACTGCGTCCACACCATTCTCCGCAACTTCTGGGGGTGGTTCCATGGCGACTAATGCTGAGCTGGTACGCATGGGTGTTACTCCGGTCGAACACTCGCAAGGCCGGCGAGCATCGCAGAAACCCTCAACACACCCTGAAGCTCATGTGAGCGACTGGCGACTAAACCCTAATTTACCTTGCCAATATTTTTCCCCGGAAAAGTTATTACGGAGGTGTCTTGCAACAATCCGCGAGTTGGAAAAAGATACAATGTGCGCTAGCTCCAAGCTAGTCACATTTTCTAGCGACCCATAATGTGCGAATGGTGCTTACTCCGACCCGGTATGCAGGCAACCGAAGTATCTACAAGGTATGCACGGTCTATTTATTACAGAAACTGAACAGAATCTAAATCCGGAACATTCTTGACATTCCCAAATTGTCCGGCCCTTCGATAACTTCATACCGCAGCGAAGAAGCTTCTCGCCAAGTCCCCACCGGCAGGCGCTGCGCCAATTATCTCCGTTGGCGGATTTCCGAGAGCTATCTCCGTGTGCATCCCAACTTTAATAAGTAGTGACTGTAAAGGCGGAAACGTTTCAGAAACATCCACGGACAGCCGCGACACGACTGATCGTGATTCTGGGGGATACCGGCGAGACTTACTACCCTCAGAAGTCACCGGTTCATTGTCAGCGCTAACTGAAGGAGGCATTGACGGCGAGAGTGATGGCGGGACTGCGCGAGTGTATCAGAATCCCGTGCAACGACTCGGGGACACTTTTGACATTTTAACGGCGAGATCACTACAGCCGCCGATGATATGGTTCCTCGCTTGATCGAAACTTTTTGCCCTGTTTCCCAGAAATCTGGCACACAGTTTCGCGCACAAAATCGAGTCGAAGGGCCTTCCGACCTCCGAATAGCTAACAGTCCGGAAGTTCATGATGATAAGCCTCGCTTCTGGGCAAAGCCGTTCTGCGCGATTGTAGGACCGATACGCTAACATTAGTCGACTCCGGTGCAATCGATTCCGATCCCAATTCCGTCACATGGGCAGGCACACCCGATACAATTCCCGGGCTGCCTCGATACGACCCGGCTCCAATCGCTTCCAATTCATAAGTTGACATGGGAAAACTTCGAGCGCCTTAGCTTGCGGGCATAGCGACTTAACGCAGCACTTGAACCCTGTCGAATATATGGCGCCTAGCCAGAATCAAGAAGGAATCGATGTTTATTCAGTTCTCCGGTCAACCACCGGAAATGGTCCGTCCCTGCCACCGAGTGGCAACATCCCATTGCTCCAAACGGTTGTCTGCCATTCGTGTAAACTCGGCGTGCAATCTCAAGCCTCTATTTGACCGTTTCAGGTTCGTATTTGGCGATGACATCATGATTACTGGTTCTCACGCACGGGTCTCGTCTCGCGTTTGGCTGTGTGTCGCAGTTGGGGCGCTCGGGCTGATGGCGGTGTCCCCGCACCTTCCTTTGCGCGTCAATGCACAGACGGTTCCGGCACAAACGGCTCAGCCACGACCGCATCGGCAGGAACTCCAGGCGGATTCGGTTGCCAAAGTGGGCGTGCTCGATTCGGTTGCCACGGTCCACATTGACGTAACGCCGGAGCACGTACTGAATACGATCTATCCCGACACCGCGACCGGCGCGTGGATGGATGATCTGAGTAAGAAGCAGGTCGATAACCTGACCAAGCCTGAGACAATTCAGGGTGTCAAGAACCTTGGTTGGGGTTCCATCACCATGCGCAACAACAGCGAGCTACGCCTTTCGGCGTGGCACTGGAACGAAAACGGCACATGGAGCGATCCAGCGACAATGAGCGGCTATTACGTAGGAAGCGCCGATTTAGGCGAGGTGATCCACTACGGCTACTCGTATTCGTTGCCGCATCGTGACTTTATGACCAGTGGCGATTCGCCGCTCGTGGCTGGGTTTCAGAGTTACTGGAAAAGCAATCCTTACCTGACCAGCCACTTCACGGGCGAGAGCGACACTCTTCACCCGCAATGGGTGGTGATCGATATGGGCACCGCACGCGCCGTCAATGCGATCCATATCCAATGGGTAAATCCGTATGCCGTCGTCTATGTGGTGCAGTACTGGGTCGGCGACAACAATGCGATGGACTGGGACATGGGTCCGAACGGCATGTGGAAGGCATTCACCTCGGGCGCGGTGCTGAACGGCAACGGCGGAGATGTTCATTTGAAGCTTTCGGATGAGCCCGTCACCACGCGCTTCGTCCGCGTTTTGATGTCGAAGTCCTCCGGCACCTGCGACACTCACGGCTCACAGGACATTCGAAACTGCGTCGGGTACGCCCTGCAGACGCTGTCCGCCGGTACGATCGATGCTGCGGGCAAATACGCGGTAGTTTATCCGCCCAACGGCAAAGAGCCCGGACCTGGTCCGCCGCCAGTTCTCGAGGGCGCCGGAGACCAGGAAGTGATCCCCGGTTCCGAGGCAGACTTGGCCGGATCGTTTTTTGCCTCTTCCATCGATCCCTGGCACCAGGCCGACAACCTGATCACCGGAGGCGGCGATCAATACAACGGCATGGACAATTTCTTCACCAGCGGATTGACCATGGGCCATCCAGCGCTCGTAGCATGTGCGGCGATTTATGACACTCCAGAAGATTGCGCCAACGAAGTTGCGTACATACACAAGCGTGGTTATCCAGTAGTGGGAATCGAAGTCGGCGAAGAGTGCGACGGCAAGCACATGACCCCGGAAGATTATGGCGCCATCTACATTCAAGTGGCCGATGCGGTCCATAAGCTAACGCCGGGCGCCAGGTTGGGCGGCCCGATTTTCGAAGGCGTCGACAAAGACATCACCCTCTGGCCCGACTATCAGGGACGCACTTCCTGGTTGGAGCGATTCGTCGATTATCTGAAAGCCCACGGACATCTCAAGGATCTCTCATTCATGTCGTTCGAACACTACCCGTTCATGATCAATGGATTCACTCCACCGAACGACTGGGCGACCCTTTACATGGAACCCGGAATTATGAAGCACGTCCTGCACATGTGGCGTCAGGACGGCGTCCCCGACAGACGTGCCGCTCATTATTTCCGAGAGCGGAATCGTAGCGGGGCGAAGCGGACCGGGATACCTGGGCGTGACTGGCCGTTCCATCTGGGAGTGCGACGCGTTTGGCACATTCTTTGAACAGGGAGGCACAGCGTTTCTATCGTCCGGCAATCAATAATGGAGCCGCTGGCCACGGAGGCCTCGACCCCAACGGTGGCGCCGATGGCGGCGGAGCGTACGGCACGCCTGCATACACTCCTTATTCTTCCGCACACATCATTAATTTCGAATGGTTGCAGCACGAAGCGGGAGCGAACAAGATTTTCCCGGCATCAGCCGACCTTAAGGACGCTGCCGGCCGGACCGTAGTTACCTCATACGTTGTCAAACGGCCGGACGGGAACTGGTCGTTGATGCTTATTAACCACGATCTGATCACGGCGCATCCCGTTCATCTCGTCATCGATGATGCCAAGCACGTCAGCCATCCGTTCGTCGGATCTGTAGCTCTTGTGCAGTATTGCAACACTCCTTCTAACGATAGGAACATCACGATTGCCGCCACGCCCGATGGCATGTACACCCTCCCGGCGGGGTCGATCACCGTGATTCGCGGGAAGCTGCGGTAGTTTGTGTGCCACGCAATTTTCAGCGACTGCCGGTAAGCTGCTGAAAAGAAT
>CAWBED010000002.1:0-104439 GCA_963787685.1 uncultured Acidobacteriota bacterium | reverse complement strand
GGACCGCTGAATGACCCGCCGGACAGCGTCTGTTTCGGAAACAATGTCGACAGGAAGCCCTGAAGGTCCGCCACCCTCAAATAATACTGGCTGCCGTCTGCGCCCGAGACAGTCCCAGAACCCTTCGGTATGGCCCATCCACTAAGATTGAGAGCATAACTCATCCGAATCGCGCGCGTGTTGTTGACTACACCTTTGTTATAGGCGTTCATCTGCACGTGGCCGCCAATGAGCGCACAGATGTTGCCCGGCTGCTTCGGATCAGAGGAGTGATCGGCGTGGCTCGGATAGCTCTGCAGGAGCGCAGCGAAGCGCGCCTGCCTCGTCACCGCTGCTCCGGCCTGCGCTACCGACGGCATAGCATCAAGCGTGACAGATATAGCTGCGGCCACCGCAATCTCGTCGATCTCGTTGCCGCTACGATCGGTGTTATCCACGGGATTATCTTCTGCATAGGTGTACTTGTGTAGGGATGCTGGCTCCTCGTCGTCGCCGTCCTCCGTGTCCATGCTCCAGAAGCGGCCTGTTGCTGTGTTGAGGTATCGGGCGCGGTTGTAGTAGAGGGCGAGGGCGGAGTCGTACTGTTCGCCGGCGAAGAGGTAGTTGTTAGGAGTGGAGCCAGTGGAGTTGATCAAGTTACCGAAGGCGTCGTAGTCGTAGGTGTCCGTCACCGCCCCTGCTGAGTTCGTTAATTGACGGACGCTGCCGTGGCCGTCGTAGCCGTAGAAGCTGGGCGTCCAGGCGCTGCTGATCGTCTGGTTTTCGCTGATGCGCTCTAGGCCATACGCATATGTGCGTGCCACCGTCCCACTCTGCAATTCATCGACTGCTTGCGCGTAGCCCGTCGGATTTTACGTGTCGACGAGATAGTTCGTCGTCACGTTGCCGACAGTCTCCGAAACGCGGCTGCCATCACCGTCGTAGACCACTGTCACTCCGCCGTGGGTGATCAGGTGATTTTCGAAGTCGTAGGTGTTCGCGATGCCGAGAGAGTTCGTCGTGTTTCCGTCGGCGTCGTACTGATCCGAACCGAGACGGTCGTCGGCGTCGTAGGCGTAGGAAACGCCACCCGCGGGAGGCAGCGTCGACGTCAGCGTCTTGCGATTGCCAACGGCGTCATAGGTGTAGCTGCCTACGCCATTGTTGTTGTGCGGGTCGGTGGTCACCGTCTCCGTCGTTAACCGGTAGAGCGAGTCGTAAGCATACGCGACAATGCGGCCGCTCAACTCGGCCACCGACGTGCGATTTCCCGCCGCGCCCAGCGTGTAGGCATAGTTCGACAGGGCCGTCGCGTTCTTGGACGATCCCATCTGCGTTAGGCGATTGAGCGCGTCATACGTGTACGCACTGGTCACGCCGTTCGGGTAGACGAAGTTTTGCAGGTTCCCCACTGCGTCGTAATTGTACGTGGCGGGTGGCCCATTCAAGCCTGATTTTGGCTTGAGTGGGGCAGTTCGACGGCTGGACAGAGTCTTCCCGCGGCTCGCTCGCGCCGGCGTGCGGCCCATTCGGATTCGATTTCTACTCGTCCCTCGCCGCCCGTTGCGTGATGGAGAAAGCTGCTCCACGGCCAGTCTTCGGGACGCTCGCACAATCCCTTTTTCACCGGGTTCCAATGAATGTAATGCAGTTTCTCTACAAACTGCGCATGATTGCGAACGTTGAAATCGTAGTAGCGCTTTTGCCAAAAATGATCAGCGTCACCGATCAAACGTCGTGCCACTCCCTGCTTCAGCGACTTCAGGGCGACCGCTAAAGTGGATGGCTCATTCAATCCCGGTGCTGGCTCCAGTTGGGACGTGGGTGGCCCATTCAAGCCTGATTTTGGCTTGAGTGGGGCGGTTCGCTCCGGCTCGCTGACGAGCAGGTGGATGTGCTCGGGCATCACGACATATCCATACACGCGAAGGCGGAATCTGCGGCGCACGCGCTCGAGCGCGCTCTCAAAGACTCGTCGGCTCGCGTCGGATATAAGGAGCGCACGGCGGTGATAACAACAGAAGGTTATGAAATGGCTTTGCCCGGTGTGGTGATAACGTACGAGGCCCCAAGGCATGTGCTCAGCGTAAGGTCTCGAACTTCCCCACTCAAGGCAAAAGAAGCCTTGAGTGGGCCACCCGTTTCAGAATGGGATTGAGTGCGGTGCTCGAGGCTGCCCACTCAAGCCAAAACCGGGCTTGAATGGGCCACCCGCTACGACCCAAGGCATGTGCTCAGCGTAAGGTCTCGAACTTCCCCACTCAAGGCAAAAGAAGCCTTGGGTGGGCCACCCGTTTCAGAATGGGATTGAGTGCGGCGCTTGAGGCTGCCCACTCAAGCCAAAACCGGGCTTGAATGGGCCACCTTTCTTCCTGCCGTTCTATCCCGGAGGCCAGGTTAGCGAACGGCCTCCGAGCAGGTGCACGTGGAGATGAAACACCGACTGCCCCGCTCCCGGACCAACATTGAGCACGGTTCGATATCCCTGCTCGATGTTTCGCTGTCGCGCAATGTGGGCCGCCGCCAGATGGCAGCGCCCGATAATCTCCGCGTCCTCCGCCTCGGCTTCTTTCAATCCCGCGAAATGTTTCTTCGGGATGATCAGCACGTGCGTCGGAGCCTTCGGATCGATGTCGTCGAAAGCGAAGACGTGGTCGTCCTCGTAAACTTTTTTCGATGGAATCTCGCCGCGAATGATGCGGCAAAAAAGGCAATTGGCATCGCTCATAAACGAAGCACCTGCCCGAAAGATAACACCGCGTGCAGAACGTTGTCAGCCGCCCGCGCGTGTCATCGATATTTCGTTGCAAGGTCGTCGAACGGACGGGAGTTCACATTCCACGTGCCCTCAAACGGATTGTCCAGGTCGGTGAGCACGAAGTGCGCGAAGTAAAAAAGGGTCATCGTGAGCGCAATCGACACGACACCCACCGCAAGATTGTGGAACGGATAAAACAGCAGCAGAAACAGGATGGAGAATGCGGTCATCGTCACGAAGAGAAGCAGAGTTCGCGGAATTCGTTTCCCGCTGAGCGCGAGTCGTTCGTCGCGATGTCCGCTGGCCTGGTTTGCGATGGCCAGCAATTGATCGTGAGCGCGCCGTTCGGAATCGTCTTCGGGTTTCACTTCGATGACGCTCGAGATGATCGCCGAGAACAGCTTGTCCGTTCGCTCGGTCGATTCGCCGCGCGAAAGCATTCCCCACTCCGATTCCGAAACTGCGCGGCCGTAAGCGCGAACCGCGCGTACGATCGGATCGCGCGTCGCTTCTTTCATGCTGCGGCTGAAGAGGATCAAGTCCTTCAGCGCACCCGACTCCTTCAAGATTTCGTTCTCGACCGCAGCGAACTGCCCCCAGATAACGTAAGTCGCGAACGCGTACACCACGCTGTAGAGCGTGCCGATGATCTGCAGGAGCGCAGCCAACCCTTCGCCGTCGCTGGCGAACAGCTGGTGGAAGCCAGCCAGTCGCAGGACAACATAAGCCACTGCTGCGGCAATGATGAACTTCGCACCCTGTATTCGAGTCTCGAGAGGGATGACTTCGATCGCGCTCATGGTCAGTCGAGCCGAACCAGGAACACTGCGCCTTCCGGAGTCGTCGTCTCCGCGGCGAGTTTCTGGGCGCGCTCGTGGTCGTCGTCGAGGACGCGGACGCGAATCCACCAGTCACCCGCGGGACTGGCAAACCGCAGCACCTTGGCCGTGTGATAACGGCGCGTGAGTTGGTCGGCGAGTTTGCTCGCCTCCGGTTCGTCAGGGAATCCGCCGATCTGCACTGCCCACTTTCCCGGAGCTCCAGCCAGTGCCGCCGACTGCATCAACTCCACTTTGACCTCAGCCACTCCCGGCTTCCAGACGTCGACCTTGTGCGCGGCGGCGAGCGAGAGATCGAGAACGCGTCCGGGAATGAATGGCCCGCGGTCGGTGATGCGCACCAGCGCCGTCGATCCAGTCTTCACGTTGGTCACGCGCACGACCGATCCCAGCGGATACGTGCGGTGCGCGGCCGTCATGGCGTGCATGTTGTAAACCTCGCCATTCGATCCGCGTCGGTTGTGATATGGAGGCCCGTACCAACTGGCAAGCCCAACTTCGGTCGCAATCGGCTTGGCGTTGGCAGGGATTGTCGGCTCGGCAAGATCCGCGTCTTCGGGAGTCGAGGGCTTCTCTTTTGCGCTAGGAATGTTTCCCGCAGGCTGTGTCGCAGCGGGTTCGGGTCGCGATTCCGGCGGAGGTGGTGGAGGCACGCTGACATGCGCCGTCTTCGGATGCCCGCAAGCGGTGAGGAATAGCAGCGTGAGCAGAACGATGAGGACCATGAATACGTGAAGGCGCACTCCGAATGCATCGACGGCGAACGCGCGACGAGATGCTATTTCGGCGGGTACTGATGATCCATGTAGTCGGCGAACTCCGCAAGCTTCTGCGAGGCGACGCGCAAGGCTTTGGTCGAGTGCGTGCGCACCGCCGGGACGACTTCGTCGTTGAGGTACTTGATGAATTCGGGGATCTCTTTCTCCAGGCGATCGGCGGCGTCGTTGATGGTTTGGCTCACACGCGCCGATGCGCCTTCGACCTTGCGGTTGAAGTCGTTCATGGTACTCCTCGCGATGATTGGGCGTGAAAGGGTTCACGCGGTACTGCGGATGCCAGGCCCGGCTATTATTTCGTGCCCGAAGGCTGGGGTCAATGGCGGAAGTGATCACTCGATCGTCCGGACTCGGTCGCCGGAACGTGATCGCCGGAATGCTGGGATAGAATGCGGGATTCGCATGGACTCCCAGAGAAGTGACGCGTTTCGCCGGCAGTTGCTCGAGTGGTATGACGCGCACGCGCGCGATCTGCCGTGGCGTCAGGATCACGATCCGTATCGCGTGTGGGTGTCGGAGATCATGCTGCAGCAAACGCGCGTGGCCGCGGTGATCGCGCACTATCACGAATTCCTGCGGCGCTTTCCGACAGTCGCCAAACTGGCGGCGGCGCGAGAGGCCTCTGTGCTCGCGGCGTGGAGCGGGCTGGGATACTACCGCCGCGCTCGCATGCTGCATGCGGCGGCGAAGGTGGTAGCGCGTAAACGGGGCGGGAAGTTCCCCGAGACTTCGGAGGGTTGGCAGGAGCTGCCGGGCATCGGGCGTTACACGTCGGCGGCGATCGCCAGCATCGCGTTCGGTGAGGCGGTTGCTGTCGTCGATGGGAATGTGGAGCGCGTGCTGGAGCGCGTTTCCGGAGAACGCCTCGTCGCAGGCGGAGATCTGGCGACGCGCCGAAGAGTTGCTGGATCGAGAGCGTCCGGGGGATTTCAACCAGGCGATGATGGAGTTGGGCGCGACGGTGTGTACGCCGCGAGCCCCTTCGTGCTTGATGTGTCCGGTGATTGGGTTGTGCGCGACGCGCGGGGAATTGGCAGCTGAGGCCAAGGCTCCACGGCAGACGAAGCGCGAGATTCACTATGCACTCGATTGCCGGGATGGCGAAGTGCTGCTGGTGCGGCGTCCGCGGGATGCGTCGCTGATGGCGGGCATGTGGGAGTTGCCGGAGTTGGCGGCGCCCGGGGTGGAGGGCGGCGAACAGCAGGTTCCTCGCTTCGCTCGGAATGACAAAATACAAAAGAGGAATGACAAGATAGAGAATGACAAAACGCTTGGGAGCGGGAAGTTAAGGCGGAATGGCAAGCCTCTGTTTTCGGTGAAGCATTCGATTACGGTGACGGACTACACGGTGCGGGTTTGGAGTGCTTCGTCGAAGTCAGTCCGAGGAGAATGGGTTGCGGTGGAGCGGTTGAATCGCGTTGCGCTTACCGGGCTGGCACGAAAGATTCTGCGGAAGGCTGAAATTTTTAAGAAATGATTAGCCGCCGTGCAACTGCATCGGCTGCTGAGTTGCGCCTTTTTGCCATGCTGCGTCATCTAGAATATGAGTAAGCGAAATCGATTGCCGATCCTGGGCACAGGGCGAGTGACCGCTCTAAATTTTCAGCTGGAGGAGAGTTTGCATGGCTGCATTGACGGTGGGAGCGAAGGCTCCTGAGTTCGAGTTGAAGACATTGGATGGAAAGAAATTTTCGTTGAGCGATGAGTTGGCGCGTGGGCCCGTTGTGGTGGCGTTCTTTAAGGTGTCGTGTCCGACGTGCCAGTATGCGCTTCCATTTCTGGAGCGACTGTACAAGGCTTATGCCAAGAACGGCGTCACGCTGGTCGGCATCTCGCAGAATGATGCCAAAGAAACTGCGGCATTTAACCAGCAATTCGGCATCACGTTTCCGGTCTTGCTGGATGACACGCACTCCTATCCGGTCTCGAATGCTTACGGGCTGACGAATGTTCCCTCGATATTTTGGATCGCCCAGGATGGCGAGATTGAAGTTTCGAGCGTGGGATGGGTGAAGGCCGATTTCGAGCAGATCAACCGCAAGATGGCGGAGACCGGCAAGATTCCGGCGGCGTCGGTGTTCAAGGCCGGCGAGGATGTGCGCGATTTCCGCGCTGGTTGAGGGTCGAAGAATTAGGCGCCGGTCGGCGCTTTCCGCAAAAGCAAGAACTCACCACAGGGGACACAGAGGAACACAGGGTACCCCTCAAACCAAGAGCTCAACCCAGGCGACACCGACGAACGCACGTCCCCCTGCGCGTTTGGACACGTCCTGCCGGGTGTTTTGCTCCAGCAGTCGGTACACTCTCGTGCCGTCGCATGCCCTAGTTCTCATACAACCAAGCTGCGAATGTCCTTTACAATCCCTTCAGACTTCACAGATTTCTATCTTTGGGCAGGCGGCCATTTGTTGCTCGCCTAGCGGGGGAGATGCCCGGTTTATGCAGAGAGCGATGAAAGCCATCTCGGCTGGTCTGATTGCCTGCCTGAGCCTGCTGGTATGGGCTGAGGGTGGAGCGGGTGCTGCCGGAGCTGGAGGCTCGAAGATGCCTTCCGTGCGGCTGCCGGGACCGGCGTTTGTGGCGCTCGAGACGATCAATCCGGATCATATTCGCTGGCACGTGCGGTATCTCTCGCACGATCTGCTGGAGGGACGCGGAACGGGGCAGCGCGGCGGAGACATTGCCGCCGAATACATTGCCACGCAGTTCGCAGAGTATGGACTGAAGCCTGCGGGAGATCATGGAACCTACATGCAGAAGGTTCCGCTAGTTGGAATTACTACTCTTTCGGATACGACGTTTTCCCTGATTCCGAAACAGGGCGAGACGATGAATCTGAAGCCTCTTGACGAATACGTCGCCTACGACCAGACGCAGCAAGTGCTGACGGAGGTGGATGCGGACATCGTGTTTGTCGGCTACGGGATTGAGGCGCCGGAGTACGGCTGGGACGATTACAAAGGAACCAGCGTCAAGGGCAAAGTGCTCATGATGCTGGTGAATGAGCCAACGTCGGATGATCTAAAGTTTTTCAAGGGGAAGGCGCTCACGTATTACGGGCGCTGGACCTACAAGTACGAAGAGGCCGTGCGCAAGGGCGCAGTGGGCGTGATTCTGGTCCATCAGACGCAGATGGCGAGCTATCCGTGGGAAGTGGTGCGGAATTCGAATTCCGGCGAACGATCGGCGCTTCGAGTGGAAGGGCCCGCGCTGAAAGTAGCTTCATGGATTCATTTTGATGTCGCGAGCCGGTTGGCTTCCGCGTCGGGAATGAACCTGGAAAAGATGATGCAGGATGCGCAGTCGAAAGACTTTCATCCGGTGAATCTGGGAGCGAAGCTCAAGGCGCACATGGTGAGCAAGGTGCGCAACTTTGAATCGAACAATGTGGTGGCGATGCTTCCGGGCGCGGACCATAAATTGGCTGAAGAGGCCGTTATCTATACGGCGCACTACGATCACTTCGGAATCCGGTCGGAGATGCCGGGAGACAATATCTTCAACGGCGCGGACGATAACGCCACGGGATGCGGCATTCTGCTGGAGTTGGCGCGGGCATTTGGATCAGCCGCGCAAAGGCCGCGGCGGTCGATTCTATTTGCGGCGGTTACCGCGGAGGAGCAGGGATTGCTCGGATCTGAGTATTTGGGGAAGCATCCTCCGATTCCGGCGGGGAAGATTACGCTCGACTTGAATTATGACGACGTGAAGCCACTGGGCGCGCCCGAAGAAGTTGAAGTTTCCGGTGCAGAGCGGACGACGTTCTATCCCGACGTTGAGGCTACGGCGAAAGAGTTCCGGCTGGCGATTCGTCCGGATGCGCGGCCGGAGGCGGGACACTTCTACCGCTCCGATCATTTCAGCCTGGCGCGCGTGGGGATTCCATCGTTTTCCATCAATGAGGGCATGAAGTATAAGGGGCACCCGGAATCGTGGGGGCTTGATCAAGAGCACGAATACGTGGAGAAGCATTATCACCAGCCCAGCGATGAATATCATCCCGAGATGGACTTTGTAGGCGACTCAGCGATGGCGCGGTTTGGATTCGCCTTGGGGTGGGAAGCAGCAAGCCTGCCGAAGCGGATCGAGTGGCAGAAGGGCGACGAGTTCGAAGCCGCGCGCGGGAAGACGCCGTAGTCGGCGGTGGCTTAAATGACGCATGAAGTTGGAAGACGCACCGGCAAGTCAATCCCGCCGATTGATTCCAGACGACTTAAAGCCCACCGTAACCTAGGTAACTTTAGCTGCTCCGCTCTGCATGCTAACCTCGGCTTGACCGTTTTAAATCAGTAACTTCCAGCAAGAAATCCTTTCAAGGATGCCGAGAATTCCTATCTTTCGCTTGGGCGGTGGGCCGGAGAAACCGGCGCCACCGAATCTGGCTGCGTCGACGCCGTTCGTCTCGCTCGAAGGGATCGCCGTCGGCGTCGATAATCTACGACATGACGTAGTACTGAGCCCGCGATTTGTGGAGCTGGCGCGTGCGCAATTGGCGAAGCTGATCGCACGGCACGGCGAGATCGAGGGATTGCTGGGAGCAGAAGTCTCGCAACAACCGCAAGGGCCTTCCTGGATGAGAAATCAGATGGGGAAGGCGGGGAAGGCGAAGTCCGATCCGGCGGAGTGGAAGTCAGCACTCGCTGAGCTGCATGTGGCATCGCTCAATCGGGCGAAAAAGGAATTCAAGTTATCGATTGATCTGCTGGCGCGGCTGGCGGTCACGAAATTTCTGCGCACGGAGATGAACCTGCAGTTCGCGCAGGTGGTGGAGCGATGTCGGGTACTGCTGAAAAGCTACGACAACATGCGGGCGCAGAAGGCGCATGAATACCGCGAGCGAGTGGCGACGTTCCAGGTGCGCAAGAGAATCATCCTGCGCAAGACGGGGCAGGAAATTTTCGAGACGCTGCGCGAAGTGGAGAAGAGCACGCTGGCGCGCACGCGGCGTTCGTTGTTCGGGGAAGAGACGAGCGGCGGAAGCTTCTTCACGTATCCGCTGTTCCTGAACCGGCTGCTTTTTTCGGAAGACGGGCGCGACGATTATCTGTGTGCTGAGCACTATGTGATGCTGGGCAATTGGGATCGCGATCCGGACCGCTATGGACGGATGCGAGAGGTTGCGTCGGGATTTCTGCGGTCGCTCTACGGCGAGGAAGTCAGCGCAGAGACTCTGGACGCGTGGATGAACATCCCGGAGAACGCGCGTGAGTTGGTGGGCACGGGAACTCCTGAAGATTCCGATGAGGGTCTCGCGCAGCAGGACCGGCTGGCCGCGTGGGTGCGGTGGCTGGAAGACGAGCGCGTGATGGAAAACGTGATTGCTTCGTACCACGTCGTCCCGCTGCTCGGAGAATATGCGCCGCGCATTAATCCGCAGCAATTGAAGAACGCGCTTACGGACCGCACGGAATGCGACCGCGTCGAGCGCATGATTCAGGATCATGGCAAGCTGTCGCCCAACAGTTTGTACGCGGCGGTGGCGAAGGTTGCGAGCTGCAGGGGCGCCGAGCGGGCCAAAGTGGCGGCGCGCTTCCTGGGAGATTTCTTTCACTATCACCGCGACCTGCGGCGGCTCGAGGTTCTGAATGCTGCGCTGGATTCGGTGAACCTGATTCCGAACGAGCGATTGCAGGAGTTATCGCGCGTCAACGGCACGTTGTATGAATTTCTCCTGCCGGAAGAGCAGGGCGAGGCGGATTCGGATCGAGTGCTGCGGCATGTGGTGCTGAAGGCTGACGTGCGCGACTCGACGCGGCTGACGCGGATGATGATGGAGAAAGGGCTGAATCCGGCGTCATATTTCAGCCTGAATTTCTACGATCCGGTGAACAAGCTGCTGGAGAAATATGGCGCGCAGAAAGTGTTTCTGGAAGGCGACGCGATCATTTTGGCGATTCTGGAGCGGGAAGGCGAGCCCGGATTGGCAGTAAGCCGGATGTGCGTGCTGGCACGGGAAATCGTGGAAATTGTGCGCGGGTACAACGAGTTGATGCAGCGATCGGCGATGCCGCAGCTGGAGTTAGGGCTGGGGATCACGCTGCAGGAGTCGGCGCCGCTGTATCTGATGGATGGCGAACATCAGATCATGATTTCGGAAGCGTTAAACGAGAGCGATCGTCTGTCGTCGTGCAACAAGCGGGCGCGGAAAGTGATGGAGCCACAGGCCGGACCGTTCCACGTGTATGCGTTTCAGGCGGCGGAGCTGGATGAAGATGGAAATCCTGAGGACGTGATCCTGAGTTTCAACCTGGGCGGGATTCGCATGAACGAAGCGGCGTTCCGCAAGTTGAAGCAGGAAATCATGCTGGAGCCGCTGAAGGTGCGGCTGCCGGCGTCGCTAGCCTCGTGCGATAAGGGCGAGTACAAACTTTTCAGCGCGACCGTTCCGGTGGACCGCGAAATTTTCCGCAAGATCGTGGTGCGGGAAAGCCGAATCCCGCGGATTAATCCTGCAGATTTTTCGGTGCAGGGATGGACCGAGCGGCACTACTACGAAGTCTGCACCGATCCGGTGATCTATGCCGCGCTGGAGAAGCGCAAGGGCGCGAGCGGTAATTAATTCTTCCTCGAAATTTCCTTCAACAATTCTGCTGAAGACATTCCTCCGCGTGTTGCCACAGAGTTCACAGCTAGAAATTTGATCCGATGCGGGCGGGGCGGAAGGGGATCTGGAAGGTGGCCTCTACGTCGACCGGGGCACCATTCTTGGTGGCAGGATCAAACTTCCATTGGGAGATGGCGTCGCTGGCGAAATGATCGAGGCGATCGTCCACGCTGCGCAAGATCCTCACATCGCCGATACTTCCGTCGGAGTGAATCACGGCATAGAGGATTACAGTTCCAGCGACATTCTCGCGCATGAGCTGCATGGGATACGCGGGATCGACTTTGCGGGTTGCGACGGGCTGAGTGAGATCGGGCGCGGGAGTGCTTGCGTCGTGACCTTGGATTCGTGATTGAGCTCAGCAAAGCGGATTACCCAACTGCCGCCGGCAGAGTTCAGGTTCGGCATGTTCAGCGTGACGGAGTAAAACCTGCGATTGCCGAAAACGGCGCGTTCGGCCTCCGAGAGATTGCTGGCGTTGGCGGGCTGCATGGGGCGTGGAGCGCTGCCCACGCGTGGCGGGCGAACGCTGGCCAGCAAGTTGGGATTGACTGTATTTGCCGGCTGCGTTGGCCCGGGGTCGCCGGCAGTCGAGGAAGTCTTCTCCGTTGTATTTCCGACATAAAGCCCTGCCGGCAGATCGCTGGTCCCCTTGCGGGCTGATCCGCTGCCGCTACCTTTTGCGGCGCTGCCGGGAGAGCCGGAAGCGCCGGGATGGCCCTCGGCGTTGGCGGCGAAGGTTCCGCGACGATTGCCTGCGGGCGGATCGGGAGGTGCGCCGACGGCGGGATGCAGGTTGAGAGCGATGACCCGGCCAGGCGATCCGAAAGATGCACCGCCAGATGCACCGGAAGCGGAAACCGAGGGAGGCGGAGGAACGACTTGCGGAGCAACGGCGCCGAGTCCGTTCAAGCCTCCCGCTGGACTGGTTCGCTGTGCTGCCACCGGGAGTTGGGGCGCGGGAGCGATCACCGCGCTCGGAGCCATGTTGAGGTTGCCCAGCGGACGATTGCTGGCACTGTCGAGGGATGGAGGCGGAGCTACGATGTCGGCCTGAAGCCCTCGAAATCCTGCGGCATTGTTGGAGGTGCGCAACTCCGGCGGTGGAGCGACGACTGAGTTCTGCATCTCGAGCGAATTTCTCCGTTCGGAGAGACGACTGGCATCGGGCGGCGGGGTCACAACCGAGTTCTCCAGCTTCGGGCCCATGCGAGTAATTTCGGATGCTGGAGTAAGTGGCGCAGCCGGAATCTCGAGTTGCGGCTTTTGCTTCTGGTCCGACCAAGCCACGATGTTCGGCAGAGCGACTTCGTGCTTCAACTTGAACTTTGGCGGAGTCACGATGGTCTGCGAACGGTTGTCGGCTTCGGCAGGGACGGAGATGATTGGCTGACGGGAGAATTCCGGATCAGCCTTCTTCGGTTGCGGAGAAGAATTGCTGCGAGTATCGAGCGGCGGAAGATATTCGGATGGCTGGTAGTAGACGACTTGAGAACGGTTGAAGACCGGTTGCGGAACGACGCGCGGTTGAATCGCCAACAAATGACTGAGTCCCAGAAGGAGCCCGAAGGCGATCAGGTGGCAAGCGCCGGATTGAACGAATCCATCCCAAGGTAGGCTGCGCTTTACGAAGACGTCGGGCCAGAAAGCAGCCGGAGCAGAACGGAGGTCGAGCGGAGCCACTGACTGTGGGGAGACGAGATCGCGCAGATTCGTGAGGAAAACCTGACGGCGCGATGGCAACTCGACTAGCAGCCGGGGAACGGGCTCGGGCTGCAGAGTCTCGATGGGGGGCGGGACCGCGGACATCTCTTAATAGTAGATGCGGGCGAGGGCTTTCGGATAGCCGGGAGGACACAAAGAACTGGCGGCGATCGGGAATGGAACTGCGACATCGGGGCTTCGGGCACTGTCGCGCAACGAGCGTTTATAATCATGGATTCAGCGATATCTCCTACTCCTACTGTAAGGACATACTTTGCTCGACTTTTTAGGCGATTTACGACGGAGCCACATGTGCGGAGCGCTGCGCGCGTCCGATGCCGGCAAGCAAGCGGTGCTGATGGGCTGGGTGAACAAGCGCCGCGACCACGGCAGCCTGCTTTTTATTGATCTACGCGACCGGACTGGCATTACGCAAGTCGTGTTTAATGCGGACCGGAACGCTGCGATCCATGAGAAGGCAGGATTGTTACGGAACGAATTTGTCATCGCCGTGATTGGGACCGTCAAGTTGCGCGACGCTAACACGGTTAATCCGAACATGCCGACGGGAGAAGTGGAACTGGTCGCCGATGATCTACGCATCCTGAACGAGTCGAAGCTGCCTCCGTTCCTGCCGTCGGACACCTCGCTGACGAATGAAGAGACGCGACTGAAGTATCGCTACATCGATCTCCGGCGCGATGTGATGCAGTTCAATATCGAGACGCGGCATAAAGTGGCGAAGGCGATCCGCGACTATCTCTCGGGCCAGGGATTCTTCGAGATCGAAACGCCATTCATGACGCGGTCGACTCCGGAAGGAGCGCGCGATTATCTCGTGCCCAGCCGCGTACAGCCGGGGACATTTTATGCGCTGCCGCAGTCGCCGCAGATGTTCAAGCAGATCCTGATGATTTCGGGATTCGACAAATATTTTCAGATTGTGCGCTGTTTCCGCGATGAAGATCTGCGGGCCGACCGGCAGCCGGAGTTTACGCAGATCGATCTGGAGATGTCGTATCCGCAGGCGGAGCGCGTGTGGGAAGTGGTCGAGGGATTTTTGACGGCGGCCTTCAAATCGACCGGCGAAGATATCAAGACGCCGTTTCCGCGCATGGATTATGACGAAGCGATTCGCTTGTACGGGATCGACAAGCCTGACCTGCGTCTGCCTGAGTTTACGGATGTGCGCGATTGCTTCACGCCGGAGAACCTGCAGGAGCTGGCGATCAACGCGAACCTGCCGGTCATCGCGATCCGCACGCCCAAGGTGGGCGAACTTTCGCGCAAGGAACGCGACGACATCAAGCCGATGTTCCACTCGAAGGGCGGCGCGAGAGTTTACGAGGACTTTAAGCGTATCGCGAAACAAGTATCCTGACGCGGCCTCTGCGATTGCAAAGAAGGCTGCGGTAGAGGAAGGCGATCTCGTTGTGCTGGTGGCGGGATCGGCGCAAGCCGGACCACAGACGGCGATGCCTTCGCACCGCAAAGTTACGCCTGCGGAATTGGCGATCTATGCATCTGCGGGATTGCTGCGGCTGGCACTGGCGCAGAAGTATGCCGACCGGCATGGGATATTCAAGAAGACGGGAGATCCGGCGAAGGATTACAGATTTCTGTGGGTCACGAACTTTCCCATGTTCGAGTGGGATGAGGGTGAGAAGCAGTGGATGGCGGCGCACCATCCATTTACCTCGCCGCATGAGCAGGACATGAGTTTGCTGGAACAGGGGGTCGATTCGGTGAAAGATCCGCAATCGACGCTGAGCGCTGTGCGAGCGCTGGCTTACGACGTGGTGCTGAATGGAACGGAGTTGGGGTCGGGATCGATTCGTATTCACCGGCAGGATATTCAGAGCAAGATTTTCCGCGCGCTCGGCATGACCGATGAGGAAGCTAAATCACGCTTCGGATTTTTCCTGGAAGCGCTGGAATATGGCACGCCCCCGCATGGTGGGATCGCGCTCGGACTCGACCGCATCGTCATGATTTTGGCGGGAGCCGAGAGCTTGCGCGAGGTGATTCCGTTCCCGAAGACGGCGCGCGCGGTCGATTTGATGGTGGATGCGCCGACTCCGGTGAGCGAGCGGCAGTTGAAGGAGTTGGGGATTTCGGTGAGGAAATGAGGTAGTGATTTCGTCACCTGACGGCTGTGCTTCTTGCACCCCAAGGAACTATGCAGGCGCCGTCATTATCCTCACTGTCGACGAGTACATTGGTCCTTCGCTTCGCTCAGGATGACAAGGCTAGGACTCGAACTTCTGCCGAGTTTTTTACAGGCTCACCTGACAGCACGCCATCACGAACGCTTTGAATGGCGGAGTGCATCCAGACGTTTGCTTCGTGATTTCCTCGCAGACGCAGCTTCAAGTAATTGTCGGTGAGGGCTTCGGTGAATTCGCCTTCGGCGTCGCTGCCGCCGACGTTGAGCGTGATTGCGTCGAGGGATTTACCGATGAATCCGCGCATGAAGGCTAGCTTTTTCTCCGCGGCCAGTTCACGCAGGACGCGATTTCTTTCCCGAGCTACATTCATTGGAACTTGGTTTTTCATGCTTGCAGCCGGAGTGCCGGGGCGCGGCGAGTATGTGAAGACGTGCAGGTAGGTGAAGGGCAATTCCTCGATCATCTTTCGAGTCGCTTCGAATTCTGCATCCGTCTCGCCGGGAAATCCGACCATGACGTCGGCTCCGATCGCCGCGCCGGGCATGGCGGCGCGAATCTTTTCGATCTTCGCGCGGTAGTGCCAGGGACGATATTTGCGATGCATACGACGCAGAACGGCGTCGCTGCCGGACTGCATCGGGACGTGTGCGTGCTTGGCGATGCGCGGAGATGAAGCGACGAGCGAGATGAGTTCGTCGGACCAGTCCATGGGTTCGACGGACGAGATGCGAAGCTTCTCGAGATTGGTCTCGGTAAGGATCGCGCGGATGAGCGCGACGAGTCGTTGGTCGCTGGTCGTTGGTCGTTGAGTTCGAGCCGGGAGATCTCTTCCCCATCGGCCCAGGTTGATGCCACTAATTACGACTTCTCGATAACCCGAGTCCACAAGGCCGTTTACTTCGCGAATGATTCTTCCGATGTCCAACGAACGGCTCTGGCCCCTTACATACGGGATCACGCAAAACGAGCAGCGGTTATCGCATCCATCCTGCACTTTGAGGTTCGGGCGCGTGCGTTCGTTGGCGGCGTCGAAGACTGGGGCGGCGAGGAGTTCGGTGTGGGCGAAGATGTCGGAGACGAAAACCGAGTTCTCAGTTCTCAGTTCTCGGTTCTCAGTGAGACCAGCAAGGGGAACAAAGCTGGATCCATGAGACTGCACTTCTTGCTGACCTGCGAGCGCAATCTCCGCGAGTTTGTGTTTGTGAGAATTGCCAACTACTAAGCTCACGCCCGGGAGCGACGAGATTTCTTCGGGAGCACGCTGGGCGTAACAACCGGTGACGACGATTTTGGCGTCGGGGTTCTGGCGGCGCACGCGACGGATAGCCGCTCGCGCGTCGTGGTCCGCGCCCGCGGTGACGGTGCAGGTATTGAGAACGACGACAGTGGCTTGTGCCGGATTGGATGCGCGAGACAGGCCGCGCTCCTCGAACTGACGTTCAAGAGCAGCGCCGTCCGCCTGCGTGGCGCGACAGCCGAAGTTTTCTACAAAAAATCCAGGCACGGTCTTAATGGTACCGCACACTGTGGCCGAATCTCGCGGGGGAAGCTGAGATCAGGCGGAAGCTTGTGTTCTGCGCGCCTGGAAGCACTCGCGGCAGAACACTGGGCGTCCCTGAGTCGGGCGGAAAGGAACGGTCGTCTGTTTTCCGCACCCAGAGCAGGTGGCCTGGGTTTCGACTTTGGTGTAACGGTAATTTTGCCCCGGTGCCGGCGGCGCTCCGAGGACGGCTACACGCTTGGTTTTGCAAGTCTTGCAACGTTTCGGTTCGTTTTTGAACTGCTTGTCGTGGAAGAAAAGCTGTTCCCCAGCCGTGAAGACAAAATCACTCCCACAATCGATACACTTCAGCACCTTGTCCTGAAATTCCATTTGAGGATGGCTCCCTTCAGCCCGTCTCCGCGCGCCCACTCGCGAGGAAAGAACTGCGGTGGTACACCAGAAATACAGGTTGTGTACTGCTCCCCCTCTTAACTGCCCCTTGGACTCGGCCCGCCACGCGTCTGGAACGCCGCATGGGTAAAAACTTTTATCGTCTTATGCCGGGAAAACTGGTGAGTGTGAATCGTCCCTGCTGCAGCTCAACATGGTGGGGGCCAGATCGAGCAGAGCCGCCCCGGGAAGGAGCGGCCCTTTCAAGCGATTAATCCTGTTCTTTACGTGTCTTTTTGCGGGCTCGCTTACGAGCCAGCGCAGCTTTCACACGCTTCTTCTCGCCGGGCTTCAGGTAAAAGGAGTGGCGCTTGACCTCCTTGATAATGTCTTCCTGCTGCACCTTGCGCTTGAAGCGGCGTAGAGCGTTCTCGAGGGACTCACCCTCTTGAAGCCGAACTTCTGCCAAACTGACACACCCCCAGACTCGTCCGGATGGACCGAATAGTTATTACAAGGTTTTGACCCTAAGTCAAGGGCAGATGTCGAATTTCTCCACAAATGCAGCCATTTCCGGGACAAGACTCATTTTGAGACGTCAAAGTATGCAGATTTTTTCACGGGAATTGAAGACTTTCAGGAAGAATAGGAAGATCGAACTCGGCCAGAGTTGCAAAAATAAACGATTCAGAGAAAAGCGCAAATGCCAATAGAGATCGTAAGGCGTGATCAAGTAGATGGCAAAGTATCCGGCGAGAGTGAGCGCTAAAGTGATGACTGCAATACGAAAACCGGGGTCAGGCTTATTTTTCTCCTTCTTCCCCGATAAGAAGTAAAGAACAGCCAGCGCGATTGTTCCAGGAACCAGGAACCAGTCTCCGAAGCGCAGAAATTCCTTTCCGTACCATTCGAGGATGACCCGGTAGCGGCTTGGATCCATCAACTTGTGTAGAG
Source organism: uncultured Acidobacteriota bacterium (assembly GCA_963787685.1). Taxonomy (GTDB): domain Bacteria; phylum Acidobacteriota; class Terriglobia; order Terriglobales; family Acidobacteriaceae; genus Sulfotelmatobacter. The sequence continues at coordinate 86,784 of CAWBED010000002.1, read as the reverse complement.
CGATCCCTTTATCGGCGAATAAGTCTCCCGGTGGGGCGATCGAATGCTTGAACCACACGATTACGAGTAATGGCGGCACCATGCCAGCCAGCAGGAACACGAGAGGACTGTAGTGTCGCCCGGGAGGTGTTGGGTCTTCTGCGATCGGAGACAGGGATCGCTTCTTGCGGATGGATACCAGAATCCATGCCGCTGCGAGTGCGCAGAGGAACAGCACCCCTTCATTTTTCGTCCAAGCGGCCAGGCCTGCGGCGAGACCAGCCAAAACTATGAGTCCCTTCGGGCGGAGCGTGGAGTTTGCGTCGGATGATTGATGGTAGAGGCAGAGCAGGGAGATCGTGGCGAGATAGAAGAAAGATAAAGGGACGTCGGCGTACTGCGAAGTGCCGATTTCAACGAATAAGGGGGTCGCTAATAAGGCGAGGGCGCCGAGCAGCGCTGGGGTGCGTCCGCGGAGAATGGCTAGCGAGGAGAAGAGCACGCCGATTGTGCTGAAGGTGAACACCAATCCAATGACAGCGGGGACGACTTGACTCTCGCGTCCGAGAGTTGCCCAAAAATGCGCGATGGCTGCGGGGATCAGGAGAGGATAGTCGGGATGAGACCAGGGAATGAGCGGGCTGAATCCGTCGCGCCATGCGGTGCCGCCACGAAAAAGAAAGCGGGCGTGAAGGTTCCAGATGGAGAAGGCGTCCCAGCCGTTGCCATGCGGATGGATGAGAGTGCGCAGGATACTCGAATAGATGGCGGCGCAGAGAGCGATCACGAATGCCGCTGTGACGAGCCTGGAAAGCCACGTTGGTCCCGAAGACTCTTCTGAAGGTGAGGGCTCGCGTGCGGGCGTCCGTGGACGGATCAGAATGTAGCCGGCAAGAAGCAGAGCGAAGATTAAGAAATCGGGCAGCAGCACATTTGAGAGACCGAACACTCGGGCGGCGAAGAATATTAGCGAAAAGAGTCCGAGCCCATAACCGGGCGAAAGCGAAATACGCAACAACAAACTCGACGCCGCGAGCGAGTTGCGGGACGTGCCCATTGCGGCGATCAGGTATCCCGACGCCAGACATAGAAGCGCTGCCAGGCCGAGCGCCATTTACTTCGCGTCCTGGTTGGCGAAGAGCAGGACGCCGTTCCCCAAGTCTTGAATGAGCTTCAAGTTGCCCGAGGTAAGAGCGGCCCGCGAAGAAGGGAAGTTGCCAATCACGAGCGGATGATTGGATGAACGATCGATCACTCGCGGGGCGAGCGCGTATTGAGCGAGATAGTAATCGGGAAGCGCGGAGTTGCCGGATTCGCCAACGTAGCCGAATACGCCTTGCTTCGGGAGAAGTTCTTGCAGGGCGGCGAAACGCCGGTCCGAACGCTGGGAGATGTCGTCGACCTTCAAGTGAAAAGGGTTGGGAGCATCGCGAATCAGCCGGACGGTGGAGAGTAGGCAGCACGCAACAAAGATCACGACGGCTGCAGTGGTTCGTGCGGGAGCGCCGCTGGAAGTGGATGAAGCGCGCATAGGGATTGCGAACTCGCAGAATTATACGTTGCGGGAAAAGCCTATTCTTTCACTTTGCCGCGAAGAACCATGGCGACCAGACTGGGTTCGATCTCTTCTTCAACAGCGGGAGGCTTTCATGGGATCGGCCGAAGTATGACGAAAGACCGGTCGGGCGCGTTCAGATTGTCGGGCAAACGAGCCGGGCTGTGCCTCGTGGACGGGCGAATGCGCCCGTCCCTACACCATTTCTTGCCGATGATGAGACTCAGAAGATGAATTTCAGCGATAGTTGGATTTGCCGAGGAGAGTAGGCCGCGTTGGGCTTCATGAAATTATTCGGCAGATCGTAGTAACCGGGGAACGGGGCGACATTCGCCGTGACATAGCTCTGCACGAATGTGCTTGCCGAGGCAACCATCCCGTTAGAAGTAATCGCGACGCGCTGGTTGTCGCGGTTGAAAAGGTTAAAGGACTCGGCGACCAGATTCAGCTTGTAACGCTCGCGGAAACGGATGGTACGGGTCACGCGCAGGTCCGCGGTGGCATAGTCGGGACCGGTGAACGCGTTGCGGCTATAACCGGGAAGGCGGTCGTTTAGTCCGTTTCCGTCCTGATTGGGATCACCGGAGACCGTGGCGTTGAACGGGCGTCCAGAGCCGTAGTTCACGACGGAAGAAAATTTCCAGTCGTTCAGGAAGCGTCCCAGCATTTCATGGCCGCGATGAAACGGGTGAGGCTCTAGAGAAAATGCGGCGACCAAGCGCTGCCGCTGATCCGTAACGCTGGGTCCACGTTCTGATGAGGGATTGTAGGAGTTCTGGACGGTCGCAGGCTGGCCGGCGACGAGCGCGTCCTGTCCATCGTCAATCGCATGCGCGTAAGTGTAGGAGAAACGTATATATGCTCCGCGGGCTACGCGGCGGTTGATGGAGAGCGTAGCTCCGTTGTAGTAGCTCGAAGCTGCGCTTTGAAATTCGTTGATGGCGCCAAGTTGAGCGATCGGGCGTCCCTAGAGGATTAATGCATGGCGGCCACGGGCAAGTGAGCGATGCGGTGTACTGCCAGGTCGCGAAGGAATCGACGGTGTAGTAGCCACCCTGAAAAATGGAGCCGGTGGAATCGAAGATGGGATAGGTCAGAGCGACGGGTTGGGGCAGATTCACATCAAGGGCACGGATGAGATGTTCGCCGTGAACATTTAACAGTGACACGGCGACGCTGGTATGTTCGGCGACTTCCTTCTCGAGTGTGAGGCTCGACTGCTGCACCCTCGGGGTTACAAAGTTTGTGGCGAACGCGGAGACATCGTGGGTGACACCTTGGGTGAATCCGGAGGGAAGTTTGCAGTTTGCCGCATACAAGGGGCAACTCACGAGCGGATTGGGGTAAGAAGGGAAGGCCTGACGGTCGTAGTAATCGGTATTGTTGAGAAACACTTGCGAGTCGGTAATGCCGTTCTCGGTTTGAATGACCGAGTTGTAGATTTGCGGAATTCGCACGAAGAAAATGCCGTATCCGGCGCGGACCACGAGCGGCCGCTTGTCGCCGAAGGAATAGGCCAGCCCCGCGCGCGGCGCGAAATTATAAGGCTGAAAGGGAACTTTCCCCGACGGTGGAAACAAGGGGTTCGATTGCAATCCCTTCGTGGAGAAGGTCTGAAGATCCCAGCGAACTCCGAGATTCAGCGCCAAGTGATTGGTGACGCGGATGGTGTCTTGGGAGAAGGCGGCATATTCGTTGGTGTCGGGATTCGATGAGGCGCTTCCAAAGTTTTGCAGATAGTAGTGCGGGATTTCGTGGGCGTAGGCGCGCAAGGGCGTGAGTTGCATCCCGGCCTCGAGGGGCGCGAAGGTAAAGGGATCGACTTTGATCGGATAGAAAAGATATTCACCGCTTTGCTGGCTGGGAAAGAAATCGTAGATCCAGGTAAGTAATCCGTCTCCGCCAAACTTCAAAGAGTTTCGTGATCCATCAAAGCTCAAGGTTTCGGCAACGTGCAGGCGGTGCTCTCGCGTCTGGCGCGGGAGCAGGTTGGAACGCCCCATTCCGTCGAGAATGTTGGGAATCTTTACGAGAACATCGCTGGTATTGCTGTAGGACTGTTGCTGGTCGCGAGAGAACTGGGCGCGAAAATGGCTGATCCAGCGTGGCGAGAGGCTGCTGGTGAGCGAGAGGTTCGCTGTCTCGGTTGCGACGAGTTCTTCGCCATTGTCGCTGATGGCGTCGTAGGTGACGGGGCTACCTGGGTCGAGGAATACGTTGTTCGATCCCCAATAGCGGGTGGTGCTCACCCGCAACGCGAGTTGATTACGAGGTGTGAGATTGATGTCGAGCTTGCCGAAGGAGGAGTTACCGATCTGTGCAGCCGGATATTCTCCCGCGAGCGAAGTCAGGTGTGCGGCCGCAGCGAACACAAGCGCTTGATCCGTCGCCTCGTAGTCCCCGGGAGTGGCGAGGCCGCCGGGTTGAGGGATGACTTGCGAGCTCCCGTCCAGAAATTCGACGACGTCTGGCACATGAAAGAAGTGTTGATCGAATCCCGCAAAGAAGAAGACTTTGTTCCGCTTGATCGGACCTCCGATGGTTCCTCCGACTTGCTGCTGGCGATTGTGGGGCTTGAACGCGAGGAACGGATCGGCAGCGCCGAATGAGCTGTCGCGCAAATAGTAAAAAGCGGTGCCGTGATAGTGATTCGACCCGGATTTGGTGACGACGTTGACGACTGCGCCGCCGGAGCGTCCTTGTTCAGCACCGTAAGCGTTGGAAGAGACTCGGAACTCCTGCACGACTTCGGTGGAGAACTGATAGGGCGCGCGATAACGTCCGCGGGCCTGCGCGAAAAAAGCGTTGTTGAAATCGAGGCCGTCGACCAGAGTGCTGTTCTGGAATCCGCGAATGCCCCCAAACGAGAGGTCGCCATTGGTGGCGGAAGTGAGGCTCCGAGGGTCCTGAGTGACTCCAGGAGAGAATAATGCGAGATCTGAGAAGCGGCGGCCGTTCAGCGGGAAGTCGTTGACGGCGCGCTCGTCGAGGAGTGTCGAAACGGCGCTGGGTTGAGTTTCGACGAGAGTAGGCGTTGCCGAAACGGTGAGACTTTCTTGCGCACGGGCGACGGGAAGACGAAATTCGAGTTCAGCCGTGCCGCCGATGTCCACATGCAATTGAGGCGTGATCTGCGGGGACATGCCCGACGCTTCAACGCGAGCGGAGTAATCGCCCGGAGGAAGAAGGTCGAACACGAAATGTCCTTCGTTGTCGCTGGTCGCGGCGTAACGCGTCCCATTCGCAGTGTTCACGACCACGATCGAGGCTTGCGCGATGCGGCCGCCCGTCGAATCGAGGACGGTGCCACGGAAGGCTCCAGTCCCCGAGTCCTGAGCCGCCGCGCGGGGCATAGCCAGGGTCGTGATCAATGCAATGGCGGTTAAAAGAACCGAGGTGCGCGTCGGAGACATGAGGTCGCCCCTGTGTTCGAGATCAGCTCGGAGGGACGTCCCGACGCGCGTTAACCGGACGCGAAGCGGGAAAGCCGCGGAGAAGGACCGGAGGGCGCGTTCGACTGGTGCGCGGCCGGGAGATTTCTCCGCGGCATTAGGAGAAACCACGATTTGTATAGCATTCGAGCGAAATTCGATCTGTGATTCGGAGCATATTTGTTTGAATTGTTCCCGGTCTGGGAATGTAAGAGTTTCAATCGCAGAGGGCTGTGGGCATAAGCGGGACCGAGAAGCCGCACCCTTACGCCGAACTGCGCTCTCGTGGTATTTTCAATTTCCTTCTGAAAGAATCGTGATTCGCTCTTACAAAGGCGTTCGACCTGCGATTCCGGCCAGTTGCTACGTGGATGAGTCCGCTCAGATCATCGGCGACGTGGCCCTGGGAGAGCATGCGTCCGTGTGGATGAATGCCGTTCTGCGCGGCGACGTACACGAGATCCGCATCGGCGCCTATTCCAATGTGCAGGACAACAGCGTTCTCCACGGAATGAAGCAGCAGTGGGGCGTGTATCTCGGGGAATATGTGACGGTGGGACATTCGGTCACGCTGCATGGGTGCGTGATCGAAGATCGCTGCCTGATCGGGATGGGATCGATCATTCTGAATGGAGCGCGGATCGGCGCGGGATCGATTATTGCAGCCGGGACTCTAATTCCTGAGAAGACTGTGGTTGAGCCGGGGTCGCTGTGGATGGGATCGCCGGGGAAGTTTCGGCGCAAATTGGAAGACGCGGACCAGGAAACGATTATGAGGTACGCGACGAATTATCTTGGGTACAAGGATGAGTATTTGAAGGAGCGGTGAGTTTGCGATTAGCGCTGAGCTGCGAGTAGCGAGCAGTCTGTGCTGCGAGCGAGAAACAGCAGGTTCCTCGGCTTCGCTCGGAATGACAGAGTTTGTTTCTATTGCCAAAGTGACGACAGTGGGGACTGCATAGAGTTCACCAAGAGCAGGATGACAATGTATTGGGAACGGGAAGATCGGGAGCGGAATGATTAAAGCGGTTCGAGGGACGAGAGATTTGTTGCCGCCGGATACGGCGTTGTGGAATTTTGTGGAGGCTGTGGTGCGCGACGTGTTTCGCGCTTACAACTTCCAGGAGATTCGCACGCCGATTTTCGAAGCGACAGAATTGTTCGCGCGCGGCGTGGGCGAAGAGACGGATATTGTTTCGAAAGAGATGTATACGTGGGAAGATCGAGGACGGGCGGAGAGTGACAAAGGTCAATCACTGACGCTGCGCCCTGAGGCCACCGCAGGCATCGTCCGAGCTTACATCGAACACAAGCTCGGTGATCGCGGACTGAACAAGCTTTATTGCATCGGACCGATGTTCCGGCGAGAGCGGCCGCAGAAGGGGCGATATCGGCAGTTTTATCAGATTGATGCCGAAATCATTGGGCCTGCTTCTGCGGGGAGCGAGTCTCCGGCGCGGGATGCTGAAATCCTGGAAATGCTGGCAACGTTGCTTGACCGGCTTGGCATCACGGATTGGAACCTCGAACTGAATTCTGTCGGCACGCCTGCGGACCGAGTTAACTTCAACGAGGCCTTGCGCAAGGCTCTCGAACCTGTGAAAGAGCAAATGTGCGGGGACTGCCAGCGGCGGGCGGTGACGAATCCGCTGCGCGTGTTTGACTGCAAGGTGCCCGCGGATCAGCCGATTATCGAAACGCTTCCGCGCATCACGCAATTTCTCGGGGAAGATTCGCGCAAACATTTTGAGGCGGTGCAAGCCATCCTGACCGCAGTCGGGGTTCGATTCACGCTGAACGACCGGCTGGTGCGGGGGCTGGACTACTACACGCGGACGGCATTCGAGTTCACGCACGGTGCTCTGGGTGCACAGAATGCGATTCTCGGCGGAGGCCGGTACGACGGGCTGTCCGAAGCTCTGGGCGGGCCCGCTGCTCCCGGCATTGGATTCGCAATCGGCGAGGATCGACTCGTGTTGTCGCTGCAAGAGAAGATGCCTGCGGAGAGCGTGATGCGAAAGCCAGACGTATACATCGCTCCGATGGCGTCGATGAATGCCCAGGCCGCCAAGTTGGCGCGCGAATTGCGCAGGCACGATCTGGTAGTCGAACTGGGAGACGATACGTTTCGGCTTAAGAAGTCATTTGAAGCGGCGACCAAGGTGGGCGCGAAGTACATCCTGATCGTTGGCGAAAATGAAGTGAAGGCAGACGCGTTCGCACTAAAGAATCTGGCCACGGGAGAACAAGTGTCCGTGGCTCGGGCGGAGCTGCCGCTCAAGATTCGGGAGTAACCGTGGCCAAAGTCTATCCAGAGATCAGCGAGGCACTCGCTCGTTTCATTCAGGCGCAATCCATGTTTTTCGTGGCGACAGCGCCGCTGGATGCGAACGGGCATGTGAACCTGTCGCCGAAGGGTCTCGATACATTCCGGATTTTGGGTCCGACGACCGTAGCCTATCTCGACATCTTCGGGAGTGGAGTGGAGACCATTGCGCATCTCCGCGAAAACCATCGCATTGCGATCATGTTCTGTGCATTTCAGGGGCCGCCGAAGATTTTGCGACTGCACGGCCACGGGCGTGCAGTCGAACCTCACGACGCGGAGTTTACTGAACTGCAAGCTCACTTTCATGAGTTGGTAGGAACTCGGGCCATCATTGTCGTAGAGGTGACTCGGATCAGCGACTCCTGCGGGTACGGCGTGCCTCTGCTGAAGTTCGAGTCAGAGCGCGCGGATTTGCCGACGTGGTGCCGGAAGCGCGGGACGGACGGTCTGAAGATTTACCGGCAGCAGAAAAATCGGCAGAGTATCGACGGACTGCCGGGCGTGTCGAAACAGATGGATTGAACGATCGATGGCGGTGTGGAGGGTTGATGAAACTTTCTCTAGTGGCGTGCTTCGTATCTCTATGTATGGTGTGCAGCGCAAGTGCCCAGACCGCGAATGCTCCGGCCAAGGCGCCGACTCAATTCGAGCAGACGCTGATGGCTGCCGAGAAGAGCTTTATCGAGGCTGCCAAGAAGGGCGATACTGCCTTTTTCAAGCACACGCTCACCGACGATTTCACATTTGTAGCTTTCGACGGCCAGTTGTACGAGCGTCAGGACATGATCGATCAGTTCAGCGAACCCGGCACGGATGTGATGCCGTATGAAATGAAAGTCATTCCTGGAGGCGATGGCGTTGCAATTGTCACTTACAACGTCGTCCTGCGTGTGCCGGCTGCTGAAGATCAAGGACCTCCACCGCGTTATCAACACTTCAGCACGATGTGGGTGAAACAGGGAGATGTTTGGAAGATGAAATTTCAGCAAATGACTGCCTCGCACTGGGGAGATTGGTAGACCGTTGCGATCCGAAGCGCACATGACAATTGTCACCGCGCGAGGCTGACGAATCCCACTGGCGAGAGCAAGGCTGGCTCGCTAGGCTCTAGAGGAGTCAGCAAAGTCTTGGCGAGGAGCATTCCCGTGAAAATGAAAATAGCTTTGGTGCCATTCCTGCTTTTGATTGCGGCGTCCGCGTGGGCGCAGATGGCGGACAAGCCTGGCCCGGAGGTCAAGAAACTCGATTACTTCGTTGGAACATGGACGGTAGAGGCGACCATCGCGCCGGGGCCGTGGGGAGCGGGCGGGAAGTTCACTGCAACCGACACAAACGAATGGATGCCAGGGAACTTCTTCCTCGTCGGACATTCGGACTTCAAGATGCCTCCGGAATTGGGCGGCGACGGCAAGGCGACATCGTTCAGGGGATACGACACGAACGAGAATATGTATACGTATGAAGACTTCAACAGCCAGGGGCGTCGCGAGAGTTCGAAGGGGTCGGTGAGCGGCGATACATGGACTTGGAACAGTTCGCAAAACTACGGCGGACAGGACATCAAGCAGAAGATGACGATCAAGATCGTGTCGCCCTCGAGCTTCAACATGAAGTTCGAAGTATCGATGGACGGCACAACCTGGACCACGTTTATGGACGGTAAAGGGACGAAGAAATAGTGGCGGTTTGGAGCTAGGGGCTTCAGCTTCGGCTGAAGCCTTTTTGTTTGTGGCGAATAATTCGTTGTGTACTCTGGGCGGTAGTACGATGGAGCGGACGCCGACCATGAAGAAAACCGAAACGTTCTTGTTGATGATGGGTGTGTTGGTGATTTGGGTGACATCTGGCATAGCCGCGCAGGAGGCAAAACCTCCAGCGGCTGAAGCGGCCAAGCCGGCTGAAGCGGCCCCGGCCCCCGAAGCGGATAAAGACGCCAAAGTTTATTCCGGCATGTACACCTTCCTGAAAGAAGGGGAATTCGTGCAGATCACGGTGGAGGACGAGGGCCGCGTCACTGGCTTCATTTCACGATACGGAGATGGCGACAGCGACAAGGGAGCGTTTCTTGACCAGTTTTTTAAGACCGGAAAACTCGACGGCAGCAAATTGAGTTTTACTACCGAGTTGGTTCATGGAGTGGGGTTCGACTTTAAGGGTTCGGTGGAGCGCGGCGAAGGAAAGAATCCAGGGGACGATGCCTATTTTGTCCTCAAAGGGACGCTGACCGAAAACGTGAGCGATGTGAACAAGAAAGTTACGTCGCACTCGCGGGATGTCGCTTTCAAAATGTTTCCGCAGGATGCTTCGCCGTCGCCGGACGTTCGGAAATAAGACGATTTCTTGAGGGGATTACTGACCGGCGCGGATCGGAGAGAGATTCAGGCGGCCGGGAAGTTTTTTACGCGCGCCTTCGTGGCTGTAGACCAGATCAGGGCTGCCCTCGGAGTTCGAGGAGGCTTCCGCCAATGTTTCCGCCAGGGAACGATAGGAGCGGCTGATCTCGGGGCCTTCCTGCAGCACGACCGGAGTGCCGTGATCGATCGAGGGCGAGATGGACTGGTAAGCGTTCGGCACCTTCCACAAAACCTTGCAGTTCGTCACTTGCTGGACGTCGTCGTCGGTGAAGCCGGGAATCTTCTTGTAGCGATTCAGAACCATGCGCAGGCGATCGCGGCCCGTACCTTCCTCGAGAAATGCATGAATCCTTCCAGCACTCCACAAGGAAACAACATCGGTCTGCGCTACCACCAGTACCGCGTTCGAAAGATCGGAAAGCAGGCGCGTTGTTGGATCGAGCCGGCTTGACGCATCGACCACCACGAACCGGTAATGATTCACCAACAGATCAAACAGACGAGCCAGTTCGCCCGGAGTCGGTTCGGTCGGATAGGGCTGCGCTGGTCCGGCGAGAAGATGCAAGCCCTCTTTGGTCGGAGTCATCAGGCCGTCGAGCAGCGAAACGTCCATGCGGTGCAGATTCTGTAGCGCGTCGAGAATTCCAAATTGAGGCCGCAGGTTAAGATGCAGCGCAGCGTGACCGATCGGCGCGAAGTCGAGGAGAACTACATCGCCATGGGACTGCTGCAGCGCTAACGCGGTATTTACTGCGGCAGTGGTGCAACCGGCGCCTCCCTTGGCGCTGAGAAACGTGAATACGCGAGCTTTTCCGGCGCCTCCAAGAGAGCGTGTGCGTGAAGAACTGAAACGAGTCAGCGCTTCCAGCAGAGCTTCGGAACCCGCCGAATCTTCCAGGTACTCTCCCGCACCTGCGCGCATACTGGCCACGATCGTCGCCGGTTGCGTCATTTCTCCGTTGGCGAAGATGGCGATTTGCAGAGTTGTGGCACGGATCAATTCAATCGTTCGGATGGCGCGTTGCGAATCGAGCGAAGAGATATCGACGATCACGACTTCAGCGCGCGAATCCTGAAGCTGGCGCAAGATGGAGTCGGTCGGACTCGTGGGGAATCCAACGTGGCTGAACACGGCTGTTCCCAGGCGCGTTGCTTCCAGTCGATTTTGAAGCGTGGATAGGTGGTCCCGGTCCTCGGTCAGGAGGGCGACTGCGATCCCATGCATGGCGCGGTTCTCGCTAATTTCTATCGGTGTCTGCATGTTAGAAAGAGAAGGTACTCTCCGCCAAGTGACCTAGGTAACCGTCGAAAACCGTGAACGGGCAGGCGATCCTCGCGACAACCCACGCGAACTACTTTTGAGAGCCAGGGAAAACGTCAGGACGCTGGGAATGCCTGGAGGCCTACCGCCTCGTTGCCGACAATTGTAAGCCAGTCTTGAAAGGTTGAAAAGTCGAACGGGCGCGCGCAAGAAAATATCAGGATCGCGGAGGATCTGGGTTCTCGATTATTCGCTGGGTGGACGAGCGATGAAATGGGCCAAAGAACGATCTTCGGGGCGGTCGGGATGAAGAGTGGAAATGCGCGCGAAGTTGGCAGAAGACTCCGACGACATCGACAAGTATTCGTAGTTCTCCAGGCGAACCGCGACTCCGATCTTGGGTTCGGCTCCCAACGCGCCAGAAGGATTGCCGTTCGGCCGTACGATGCGGAGAACGCGAGCCCGGCAACGCACCGGCATGCTTTCACCCAAAGTAATCTCGGAGGGCATGCGAAGGGTGAGCTCGATTTCAGCGCCCTCGGCCAGCGGGATGTCCGTGAAGAAGAAGACCCCTCGGGAACTGAGATCCTGGGTAACCCCAACGCCCTCAAGGGAGGTTGCCGGTTCACGCAGAGATACAGCTAATAAGTACGGAAAGCGTTGTCCGACACGGCGTTCAACCCGAAGTGGAGGCGTGGTCATAAAGGCGACTTCCTTGCGAATCGCCGCAAATGCAGGGCCTTACTTTAGCTCACAAAAGGCCGTAAGAGAAGTTAAAACTTACTTCCGCGGACAGGATTTCGCAATCAGTCATTTCCCCGCCGCGAGTGCTCTCTAGCTTCGACCTCCGCGATATAGTGGTTCTAAAGGGTGCGCGGTCTCATCTAAAGAACTTACAGTGCCTGAGTCGAAAGATTCCATCCCAGAGAACGAACCGGTGGTCGCTGCGCAAGCCGCCAGCCGCAAGCTGAACTGGCAGGCTGCCGGACGGGCTCTGCGCCACCGCAACTTCCAGCTTTTCTTCAGCGGACAGCTCATTTCTTTGATCGGCACCTGGATGCAGACCGTGGCGCAGTCCTGGCTGGTCTACCGGTTGACCGGTTCCGGATTGCTACTGGGATCGGTCGGATTTGCGAGCCAGATTCCCGTGTTTCTGGTGGCGCCGCTCGGGGGTATTGCCGCGGATAGAGGAAACCGGCAGCGCATCGTCATCGCTACCCAGGTCGCATCGATGATTCTTGCCTTTGTTTTGGCGGTGCTCACCCTCACGCACAAAGTGCAGGTATGGCACATTTTTGTTCTGGCGGCGCTGCTGGGAGTGGTGAACGCGTTCGATATCCCCGGCCGACAGGCCTTCCTGGTCGATATGGTCGGCAAAGACGACCTGATGAATGCTATCGCGCTGAACTCATCAATGTTTAACGGAGCGCGCGTCATCGGTCCGGCCGTGGCTGGGGTTCTGGTTGCCCGTCTGGGCGAGGGGTGGTGCTTCTTCGCCAACGCGGTAAGTTACATCGCGGTGATTATCGGGCTCATGTTGATGAAAGTGCACGCTCCCGCCAAGGCGTCGCTACACTCATCACCGATGGAACACATTATCGAAGGATTTCAATTCGTTAGCAGGACGGCACCGATTCGCGCACTGCTGATACTGCTCGGTCTGGTCAGTGTAACCGGCATGCCGTATGTGGTGCTGATGCCGATTTTTGCCGACCGGATATTGCACAACGGCGGGCAGGAGTTTGCCACGTTGATCGGATCGCACGACCTGGGAGCCGTCCGCCTGGGAATCCTGATGGGAGCGGCAGGTGTTGGGGCGTTGCTGGGAGCGCTCACGCTGGCGCTACGCTCCGGCGTGAAGGGGTTAGGCAGGTGGATTTCTATTTGCTGCGCCGGGTTCGGCATCAGCTTGATTCTGTTCGCATTCTCGAAATCGTTCTGGCTATCCGTGCTGCTATTGCTGCCTGCGGGATATTTCATCATGCTGCAGATGGCCTCCTCGAACACGCTGATTCAAGTGATGGTTCCGGATGCGCTGCGGGGTCGCGCTATGGCCGTGTATTCAATGATGTTTATGGGAATGGCTCCCGTTGGAGCACTGCTGGGCGGCGCACTCTCGGACCGGCTAGGTGCACCGTGGACGGTGGCCATCGGCGGATTTGCCTCTGTGATGGGCGCCTGGTGGTTTAGCGTGCAGTTGCCGAAGATCCGCGTAGAAGCCCGGCAGTTGATTATCGCTCAGGCGATGGCAGGCGGCGAACCAGCCGAAGAGATGACGACGCCGGTGCGGTAGAGATCGACGTCTTACTTGCGAACGGCACTTCGGCCCAGAGCCACCAGGAAGATCGCGCTCTTTCCGCGCGCATGCGGCGAGAAGAAATTGACGACGTCATCGTCATAGAAAGTCAGTCCGCTGGCGCCGAGCTTCTGAGCGTAAGCGGCAAGGTACATTTTCCCGCCGAGAATTCCGGCTTCCAACTGCGCCGCGCGATATCCCCGGTTTCCATAGCGCTCCAAAATTTTCTTCAAGTCGGCTAGAAAAAAGACATCGACGGCGGCGTCGGCGGGAATCTGCTGCTCGAGTCCGAGATATCCGGCCTTGTCGCGGAAATCGCCGGACTTCAGCAGTTCGAGCTGTTTCTGTTCCCAATCGTAAACGTAAGATCCGGGGCTTAGGCCGACGACGTTGTTCACGATCAGATAGAGGTCGTTGAGACGAGACCCAGCAGAATCGAGGAAGTCCGCAGAAATGCCACGCGTGGCTCGGTCGAGGATCGTCGAAAGCTGGGCCAGCGTTAAGGGATCACGGGAGAATTGCCTTGTCGAACCGCGGCGAGAGATAACTTTCTCGATCGTGTCGGCAGGGGCAGCAGAGTCATCCATAGGGTGGAGTGCGGTTGCAGTTGCTTTCGCCGGCGTGGTCGGATGAGGCGGTGTTTTGCCACGCCAGGCAGCGACTTCCTCGGCCGAGTCGAGCGAAGAGGCTTCGTGCATCTTGCGCATCGCCGGGTAGTCGACTTCTCTTTCTGAGTACGCGACTACGGGCAACTCAATTTTCTCAATCGCAGGCGACTTTGGAATCGGAGAACTGGTGTGTCCGATGGAGACAAGCGAGAACGCTACTTCGCGCTTGGTGTCGAGGCTCAGAAGAGCATTGACTTGAGAGTCGACGAATCCAGTAATCACCTTCGCTGGAAGTTTTGAGGCGGCCGACATCGCCAGCAGATTGGCGAGGATCGTTCCGTTGTCCCATCCGAAGTGTCGATAAGTGCGGGAGCGATACTTCCACGCATTGCGCCAGTAGGTTCCGGTGCACACGACGATCACGGGTGCATGCGCCAGAGAAGGTTCCCCGCCGGCCGCGTCGACGATTGTTTGGCGAAAGTCGCCAGACCGGAGCTGGCGCAACCCGAATTCGGCGGCGCCAAAGTGATAGACCCCGGCTGGCAACGCAGGAGGATCACTGGGACGCTGATCTTTCGACGGCAGATCAGCGCAGACAACATAGAGCTCGATTTCGTACAGGGCGCCGGTGCACGCAGCTGCCCGAAAGAAAGTCTCTCCCTGCGGATGCTTCTTGCTCCTCGTCACTCCCGCGGAGAAGAACAGTAATTGTGCGAGCGTTTCGAGATCCGGAACGGAGTTCCCTTCCGCTGCGGAATTCGGGGTGGCAATTGCGGAGAGCGCGGGACTTCCCGTCTCATGGAAATCTTTGGGGAGGCGAAGAACTTCCAAGGTCGGATAGATTTTGAATAAAAGAGGTTTGTTGTCCCAATCAAGGACATGGGGATCCATCCGCACGCTGAGATGGGAGTGCTTGGTGCCGCTGTGATATTGCCACGTGGCGTCGAGATTGTGGTTCTGGCTCAAAAGCGGTGGTCCATGATTTCTGTGGTCAGCGGTAGGCGCTCGGCGGCAAGCCGGTAATGCGGATTCCCGAGTGCCCTTTGTGGCGGATGTTAAGGCCGATGAGCAATGCAGTGATCTGCTCGACGATACGGGCATTTTCAAGCTTGCCGCCATCAATAGCGCGGACGCCCGGAATCTTTGCTGCCAGTTCGCGAGTGAGTTGCGAAGCGTCGGCATCGTCGCTGCACACAATCACGTCGCAATCGAGGGGAGCGTCGCCGTTCAGCAATTCTGCCGATATGTTATGGAATGCGGCAACGACGCTCACACCTTTCGGAACCAGTTCGGCTGTTTGCTGGGCCGCTGACCCTTGCCAGACTCCAAGAGGACGCGAAGGCCGCCCACCAACCGCGGCTGCCAATGGAACGGTCGCGTCGATCAGGATGCTGCCCTCGGTAATGGCGGGCTTCAGTTGCTTCAGCAAAGTTGCTTGTCCTTCGAACGGAACGGTCAGCATCAGGACATCGGCTGCAGCGCAGACGGCGCTGTTTTCCATTCCAGTAACACTAGCCTGTGGTCCGGCATTACGTTGAATGGAGGCGGCGGCTTGCTGTGCGCGTTGTCCGTCGCGCGAGCCAATGATGACAACCTCTCCGGCGCGTGCCCATCGCAGCGCCAGTCCCATTCCAGCGGGGCCCGTGCCGCCAATGATGCCGATAGGGCGAGTTGGCCTGTCGGGAGCCGAACTCATGCGAACTCAGCCTCGAATGCTTGGTCGGCGGTGAATTCGTCCAACGGGGCCTTGATGTTGATGCGGGAGTAACTCGTGTTGCGTTCCGCTGGAATGCGACCCGCTTCCAAAATCAGCGACTGGAAATCCTCCGGACTGGTGTACTGTCCGGCGGTCGCACCGGCTTCGCGCGAGATGTTTTCCTCCATCAAGGTACCGCCGTAGTCATTCGCTCCGGCGTGCAGGCAGAGCTGAGAAAGTTTGCGGTTCAGCTTCACCCAGGAAACCTGAATGTTGTTGATCGATCCAGCGAGCAGAACGCGCGCCAGTGCGTGAACTTTAAGATGCTCGGCGAGCGTGGGGCCGGTACGCGCTAAACCCTGGTGAAAAAGAAGCGTGTTCTGATGCACGAATCCGAGCGGAACGAACTCCGTGAAGCCGCCGGTTTCAGATTGAATCTCGCGCAGAAGCAACATTTGCCGTACCCAGTGAGCAGGGGTCTCGGCATGCCCATACATCAGCGTCGATGTGCTTCGGATGCCGCAGCGATGCGCTGTACGAATCACTTCAATCCATTGTGCCGTCGAAAGTTTATTTGCAGAGAGGATGTGACGAATCTCGTCGTCCAGAATCTCGGCCGCGGTGCCGGGTAGCGTGCCGAGGCCGTTGTCGCGCAGCATTGAAAGATAATCCGCGAGCGGCATCCCGGTAAGCTCGACGCCGTAAACAATCTCCATGGGGGAAAACGCGTGGATGTGCATCTGCGGTACGGCTTGCTTCACGGCGCGCAGAATGTCCCGGTAATGAAATTTTGGGAGATCCCGGGGCAGTCCACCCTGAATGCAAACTTCTGTCGCACCCAGTTGCCAGGCTTCGATGGTTTTTTGGGCCATCTGGTCGAGAGTAAGGAAGTATGTGTCTGATTCGCGAGGACCTCGACTGAAGGCGCAGAACTTGCACCCCACAAAGCAGATGTTCGTGAAATTGATATTGCGATTGACCACGTACGTGACGATGTTGCCGACGAGTTCGGCACGCAGAATATTGGCCGCGGAGAGCAAGCCAAGCAGATCGTCTCCCTCAGAATTCGCCAGAGCGTAAGACTCCTCCAGAGAAAGGTCCGCCCCATTTTGTGTCTCGAGAACTTTCTCAAGTGAGCATCGGAGTGCAGGAGTGAGGTGAGGCGCGACTTCAGACCATTCCAGCGAAGGGAAAGCTTCCAGTTCCGACGGGGCGAGTTCGCGATTCATAGTTCTCTCCGTAGAGACGTAGCTTGCTGAGTCGCGCTGAGCGAGGGACTGCCGCAGGAAAGACTCGCAAGCAACGTGCCTACAGTGTAGCGGAAGTTTCAGCGGAATAGGTCGCTAGCGGCGGGACGAAGCAAATCTCGAACTCCGCCTGGACCGGGGTCGTAGCGAAATCCTCGAACAATGCAGGCCGGAGCGCGGTTGAGCTTGCCGCAGACCAGCCCGGCAGCAGATGCCAGTTCGTCGGCAACGGCCTCGACGCTGGCTTTCAATTTGTATCCATGAGAATCTCGCCGGCCGCGATCATCACGTTGCGGTTTCATTCCTGCGATTCCGATGGCAAATTCAGTCAGGCCTTCGCGCCACGGACGACCGAAGCTGTCGGTGATGATGACGGGCACGGAGACGCCAGTTCGCTTTTTCAGTTCGCGCCGGAGATTCGCGGCGGAGCGATCCGGATCTTCCGGGAGCAGCAAGGCCGTGTGGCCTCCATCGACGTTAGATACGTCGATGCCGCTGTTCGCGCACAGGAAGCCGTGTTTTGTTTCTGTGATCAGCACGCCGTTCTTGCGGCGGATGACTGCACGGCTCTCGCGCAGCGCCAGCTCAATAACGCGAGCGTCGAGGTCGTATTGCCTCGCCCATGCAACGGACTCCTCCGACGGCGTGATGCACGCAAGATCGACGAGACAGCCTTCCGACTTGGAGACGACTTTGTGCTTGACGACCAGAATGTCGCCGGATTGAAACTTCTGGCGCCGACGTCGGAGAGAGTAAAGGAGCTTGTCGCTAATCGAGTCGCCGGGGACAATTTCATCCGCTACCGGAATGGGGATCAGGCGGATCTCCGTCGCTTCGCTTTTCCGGCGACTCTCAGAGGGCGGCTTTTTTCGAATCGCCTTAGTCATAATGCGTCCGACTTCGTGACCAGGGGTCGATTGGCGAGATTCCATTCGCGCCCGAGACGTTGAGCGCGAGTCTCGCCGGGTAGCGATAGAAGACGCTGCAGGTCCGATGGATCATCGACATCGACTGCGATTCCCGGCAGATTCAGCACAACGCACGGCTTGCCGGTTGCCTGGGCGGCAGCGTGATGTGGTTTGAAGCTGTCGTTCCCGAAGCGTAGTGGGAATAGATCTGCCGGACGTCGGAAGGCGGCGTTGGTGCCTCGTCCGTCACCCGCGGGGACCAGAACGCTGCCTTCCGACGGAGCATGCTTCAAAATCTCCTCAAGCTCCCAGGCTTGAATCAGTGGAATATCCGCGGGAATGACGAGAGTACTGTCGATGCCGCGCGCGACGCAGATGCGCGTGGCCATCTCGATCGCACCGGTCTCTCCCGGATTGTCAGGATCGGCAATGACTTCAAAACCATATTCAAGGGCAAGCTTCATCGCGAATGGATCGCCGGTGACGATCCCCACCTCGGGACGATTCTTCCAGCCGTGCAACGCAGCCATCACGTCGGAGAGCATGGCTTGCGCCAGCCTGGTGCGGGAGGGTTGATCAAGCAGTGACGCCAGACGCTGTTTCGCCTGCGCAGTGTTCTTGATGGGGACCAAAATCACGGCAAAGGTTCCAGACGCCGAAATGCAGTGCCTGCGGCAGGTGCACTCTTGGCCAGCCCGCCGGATATTGACGACAGGACCTCTCGTGCGAGTGCCGCTTTGTCGTCGGCGCTGCGCATGATGGTTTGCGTACATTGCACGCGCAGGCCATTCTTGCGGACGCCTTCTGCCGCCCGGGCATCACGGGAATCGCAGACCAACACATCGAGGAAATCTTCGTATGCTTGTGCCACGCCGGCGATCGAGCACGGGAGCCCGTGGGCTTGCATCAAAATGCCGGCAGGGCCGGCAACCGGAGCGTTGCCCACGATCGGGCTGACGGCAGCGATTTTCCCGCGGGCGCGCAGCAAGGCGTCACGGATACCGGGCACAGCCAGGATCGGGCCGATACTCGTCACGGGATTGCTCGGGGCGACGATCACAGCGTCCGCAGAAACAATTGCGTCGATCACCCCCGGGGCCGGCTCCGCGTCCGACGCTCCAGCAAAGCGCACCGAGTTTACTGGATCCTGAAACCAGCGCTGTACGAAATACTCTTCGAAGCTCAATTCACCGATGGGCGTGTCGACCCGAGTTTCGACGCGCGAGTTGCTCATGGGGAGCACTTTTGCCTTCACGCCGAGCTTGTCCGAGATCACCGCCGTAGCTTCCGAGAGAGTCTTGCCCTCGGCCAGCAAACGCGAACGAAGCAAGTGCATGGCCAGGTCGCGATCGCCGGTGTGAAACCATGTCGGCTCCCCGAGTTGCC
Organism: uncultured Acidobacteriota bacterium; assembly: GCA_963787685.1. Classification (GTDB taxonomy): domain Bacteria; phylum Acidobacteriota; class Terriglobia; order Terriglobales; family Acidobacteriaceae; genus Sulfotelmatobacter. The sequence goes on along the minus strand of CAWBED010000002.1, from coordinate 67,734 downwards.
CCATAGCCTGGAGGCAGAGGAATGTGTCGCCCTTTACGCCCCATCCGCGCTCACGGCTGAGCATTCCCGAGAGAACGTAGGTGATGGAGTCGATGTCGGGAGAAACATAAAGCCCCCACCAGAGCAAGTCATCGCCGGTGTTGACGATCAGCACAATCTCTTCGGCGGGCATGACTTGGCGAAGGCCGTCGACAAACTTGGCGCCGCCGGTGCCTCCGCTGAGGACGCAGATCATGCCGCCCTCCGCGACAGGCCGTCATCGCCAGCGGCCGTCCGCAATCTTTCCGAGAGCAGACCGGGCTTTGATGTCACCGCAGGGATAAATTCGGGATAGACGGGGAGTCGCTGGCGCAGGGCAAATCCTTTGGCCTCGGTTCGAAGACGCAGTTGATCGAGGTGTGGCCATGGCTTCTCGGGATTGATGAAATCGGGAGTCAGCGGCGAAATTCCTCCCCAGTCGTTGATGCCAGCGTCCATTAAATCATCATAGTAAGGTGCGGAGAGATTGGGTGGCGCCTGAATATTCACGTCGGGCATTAGCAACCGAGCTACCGCCACGGCGCGAAGCATCTCGCCGTGAGAAGGCTCGGGCCAGTTGGCCATTGGGATTGTTGGCTTTGACCCGGAAGTTTTGAACGATTACTTCCTGGATGTGGCCATAACGCTCGTGCAAGGCGCGAATAGCGAGCAGCGTATCGACGCGGTCCTCGGGCGATTCGCCAATTCCGATCAGCAGGCCGGTAGTGAAGGGGACATTCCTTTTGCCCGCTTCTTCAATGGTACGGAGGCGCTTGGCGGGCAGCTTGTCGGGAGCGTTATCGTGGGCTGCACCAGCGGCGAGCAGAGAGGCGTTTGTGGTTTCGAGCATGAGTCCCATGCTTGGAGAGACCTCTGCGAGCCGGGAGATCCACTCAGCACTAAGTAAGCCGGGATTGGGATGCGGCAGTAGATTTGTCTCTCGCAGGACCAGTTCGCACATGGCCTCGAGATAATGGAGCGTGGACTTGTACCCCAAGCGCCGCAGGGTTTCCCGCATTTCGGGGAATAGTAGTTCTGGCTTGTCTCCAAGGCTGAACAGGGCTTCGGTACATCCGAGCTTTTCGCCTTCACGGGCGACTGCCAGAACCTCGTCCGGCGTCATCGTATGGGCGCCGGAATCGCCGGGATCGCGACGGAAGGTGCAATATCCGCAGTAGTCGCGGCAAAGATTCGTCAGCGGGATAAAAACCTTGCGCGAGTAAGTGATGACACCGGGCTTGAATCGCTCCTTTGCAGCGAGAGCGGCGGCGAGGAGTTCGGGGAGTTCGTCGTCTGAGCAGCAGATCGCGCGCACGGCTTCCTTGCGGGAGATGGGCACGGCTGGCGCAATGGAGGTGACGGCCACTGAATCGAATGATACAACGGGCCGTGGTAATGTAGCGTTTCGTGTGGGACCGGATCCAAAAGGCCCAGCTTCACACACAAAGAGAAGCATAAATCGACGATGAGCTTGAATTCTGCCGAGTTCCGCAAAGCCATGGGGTGCTTCGCAACCGGGGTGACAATCATCACTGTCGACCTGGACGGCGAGGTTCATGGGATGACGGCCAATGCCTTTGCCTCAGTTTCGCTTGATCCCATGCTCGTCCTGGTTTGTGTGGATCACACGACGCGCACCCATGCCCATCTACACGCTAAGAAGCGTTTCGGCATTAACGTGCTGTGCGAAGACCACAGAGGAATCTCGGAATACTATGCTCGTCCGGAGCGCGACCACGACAATGCCGAGGTTGAGGCTGGGGCTCGTTTTGACCGTACAGCACACGGAACTCCGGTCTTGCAGGGAGCGCTGGCGTACTTGGAATGCCGTCTCCATTCGGCGCAGGTGGCAGGAGACCATACCATCTTTATTGCTGAGGTTGAAGACGTGGTGGTGCGGGATGGGAAGCCTCTGTTGTTTTTTCGCGGAAAGTATCGAAAAGTGGGGGATCAGGTGGAGAAATAGCACATCATTCGGACGGACGAGAGTGTCACTTTTTCGCTCTTTCAACATCTAACTATCAAGACAAAAATTATTGAATGTGGAGTGGATTTTATGGCTGAAAAGACAGCAGAAAAAGTCACAAAGACAGAAGCCGAGTGGAAGAAGCAGCTGACGGACGAGCAGTATCACGTCACGCGTGAGGCGGGCACGGAGTGCGCCTTCACCGGGAAATATTGGAATACGAAGGAGCCCGGGACATACCACTGCGTTTGCTGCGGCACACCGCTATTCGACTCGGGTACGAAGTTCAATTCGGGGACGGGCTGGCCGAGTTTCTATAAACCCGGGGAAGCCAGCAATGTGGTTGAGCATCGAGACACGGCTTACGGCATGGTGCGAACGGAGGTCCGCTGCGCCAAGTGCGAGGCGCACCTGGGACACGTGTTCGAGGATGGTCCCGCGCCTACAGGGCTGCGTTACTGCATGAATTCGGCGTCGCTCGACTTCCGTCCGGGGGAGAAGAAGTAGCCGTAGAGGTTCTGGTTTTCGAAGGTTTTTGCTCGAGTGTTTGCGAGGGCATCAAGACAAAAGGGCACGCATTAAGCGTGCCCTTCGTTTTGCTCGACAAATTCTGCGGCCGATTATGCGTTGGCGGCTGCGGCCATCGCCTTCGGCTGTTCCTGCTTCTGGTCTTGCTTGGACTGTCCCTGCTTGCCTTCGCTGCGGACCTGAATTCCGCCCTTCAGCGATGCGCCGTCTTCCACGCTGATGCGCGAGGTGGCGATGTCGCCGTGCACGGAGCCCTCAGCGCGGATATCAACGCGGTCGCTGCACTCAATGTTGCCGGTGACTTTGCCCATGATCACAACTTCGCGGGCCTGGATGCTGGCATCGACCTTGCCGTTGCGTCCGATGGTCACGCGGCTCTCAGGCATGGTGATTTTGCCTTCGATGCGGCCATCAATGTACAGGGATTCAGAGCCGCTGATCTCGCCCTTGATGACCAAAGTGCGGCCGATGGTCGCTTGATCGACGGGAGCGGTAACGTTCTTTGCAGGGTTATAAGCGTTAGGGTTGGAAGCCGGCGATCCGGACTTCTGATTGAATGAGTTCTCCGACGATTGAAGCATGCGACCTTCCTTGGGTTCCCGCCGCGGCGTCTCTAAAGCCGCTCCGATGCGGTTGGTCTTTGAAATTTTGGCCTTCGGCGGTTGCTGGCCACTTGGCCAACTTGACTATCGCACAGAGGTAAGAAGACTAGAGAGATTACGGAAGATGGTGTACGGGCGCGGTGCGGCTACTGGAGAGGGTTTGCAGATGCTCGTCTATTCCGAGAGTTCCAGTTCTTTCGACTTTTCTTCCCATTCCTCGACGAGCGCCGCGTGACTTGATTTGTGCTGATTCAATTCATCCGATTGACGCTGGCTTTCTTCGGCATTGACGAAGCTTTGCATGGCGGTTTCCAGGCGCGAGATAGCCTCTTCTGCACGGGAGATTTCCTCTTCTAACTTCGCGACCTGATCCTCCATCTGCTTGCGCTTGATCGGGTTCAGGCGCTTTTTCGGCGGTTCTGCAGCGGTGAGCCCGCCGTGATCGCCATTGGTCGGCGGAGCCGGAGCTGATTTGGCCGGTTCGGCCTTAGCTAAGACCACTCCGGGAACATCGTTCAACGTTGGAGCAACGTGTTGGCCGCCCTGCTTGCGCCAGAGATAGTCTTCGTAGTTGCCGGGGAAGATTTCGACTTTGCCTCCGCCGACTTCGAATACCCGCGTTGCCAATTTGTCGATGAAATAGCGGTCGTGCGAGACGAATACGACGGTTCCTGTGTACTTCATCAGTGCATCGAGCAGGACATCTTTCGCTCGCAGGTCGAGATGATTCGTCGGCTCGTCGAGCAGCAGGAAATTCGCCGGATGGAGAAGTAGACGAAGCAGAGCGTAGCGTCCGCGTTCGCCGCCGGAGAGCACGCCGATCTTCTTGAAGACATCGTCCTCAGAAAATAGAAAGCATCCGAGCAGGCTGCGCAACTCGGTTTCCGTCGATCGCGGGGACATCGCTCCTAGATCGTCGAGAATGCGGGCATCGGGATCGAGTTCTTTGTATTGATCCTGCGCGAAGTAGTCGGACAGCACGTTGTGCCCGAGGCGAAACTCGCCGCCACTGAGAGGTTCCGTGCCCGCGAGCAACTTGATCAGCGTGGACTTACCCGCGCCATTGACACCCACTAAAGCGATACGGTCTCCGCGCTCGATCATAAAGCTGACGTCGCGGAACACTTCTTTCGAGACGCCGTTTTTCTCGTAGCTCTTGGCTACGCCTTCAAACTCGGCAACGATGCGGCCGCTGGCCTTAGGCTGCGGAAACGAGAAATGAATTGTCTTTTCTTCCGGAGGAACCTCGATCCGCTCAATCTTTTCAAGTTCCTTAATCCGGCTTTGCACCTGCTTGGCTTTGGTCGCCTGATAGCGGAAGCGGTTGATAAAGACTTCGAGTTGCTCGATGCGGTCCCGCTGGTTGCGATAAGCCGCCTGCAACTGCTCGTTGCGCTGAGTTTTCTGGGAAAGAAATTTGTCGTAGTTGCCGGTGTAGAACCAGAAGCGCTTGTTCCAGATTTCGGCGATCTTATCGACCGTTATGTCGAGAAAGTATCGATCGTGCGAAATCAGAACAAAGGCGTAGGGGTACTCGGTGAAGTATTCCTCAAGCCAGTTGCGAGCCTCGAGATCGAGGTGGTTTGTCGGCTCATCAAGCAACAGCAGATTCGGCTTCTGCAATAGCAGTTTGGCCAGAGCCAGGCGCATCTGCCATCCGCCGGAGAATTCATCGGTGAGGCGCTGCCAGTCTTCTTTCCCGAATCCCAACCCCATGAGGACGCGGCCTACTTCGGCCTCGATCGAATACCCGTCGCGAGTGCGGAATTCGTGTTCGACTCGCTGGTAGCGGTCGGCGACAGCCGAATATTCCGCGCTGGTGTGGTCGAGTTCGGCCATGCTGTGCATCAGCGATTCCAGCTCAGTTTCCATGGCGCGCAGATCGTCGAAGACCGACATGCACTCGGCAAAAACGGTGCGGCCGGAGAGCGTCAATCCATCTTGCGGCAGGTATCCGGCAGAAGTTCCCTTGGCGACAATCAGCGATCCGTAATCGAATGTGTCCATTCCGCCGAGGATCTTCATTAGCGTGGACTTGCCGGTGCCATTGCCGCCGACCAAGCCAATGTGGTCGCGGTTGGTGATCAACCAGTCGACATTTTCGAATAGAAGTTTGTGGCCGAAACGTTTTCCGGCGCCGGAAAGCTGGATCATGGGACTGGAATTATCGTAACAGGGGCCGGAGGTTCAGGAGACAGGGGCGGAGGGTTTTGAGTGTAATCGCGACATAACGATAACTACGGAAATGCAAAATGTGAAAATTAAACCGTCAGGTAGTGAATGTATGACGCGCGGACCGCACTCCGTTTGCTTCGCTGCCGCCAGTTACCAAGGTTCATGCAATTGCTGCTAGCGGTCGACAACTTCGCCACGCCCTTTCGACTTTTTAACTGCAGACCATTTTGGAGTTATGGTGGGCATTACGTGGTGCTTGCACTGGCCGACAGGCGCCCAATCCTTTGGAACACGCGAGGAGGAGTGCAATGCACAGTGCAGACGTCCCCACTTTACATCGGCGCAGTTCGAGAGTGCCGACCGCAGTCCAAGTGTTGGTTACCAGCCTGGAAGGAAAGCATTTCTCAGACGTGTGTGAAACCCTGGTAGTCAATGCACATGGTTGTGCAATCCTGACAGGGGTCAAGCTTGAGAACGGCATTCCTTTGCACTTCCACAGCAAGGAGGGCCGCGAGACTACAGCGCGCGTGGTCAGTTGCCAACCGATCGACTCTGATCACCGAAACTGGAGACTGGCAGCGAAGCTCGACCGCCCTGAGAACTTCTGGGGATTGAGAGATTGTCCACAAGATTGGGTACTTCCAGCGGCAATAGTTCCGCCGGCGCTTCCACAGATTAAGCCCGCAAACACTCTTACCTCTGACGAGTTGCCGGCCCAGGCAAATCCGAGCTCGGACGCCGTGCTCGACCGCGTAGGGCAGCTCGAAGCACAGATGAAGAGGATGATTGCAGAATCGGTCTCCCCGCTGCAGGCCGAGATCGTGTCTCTCAAGGAGCGCTTGGCGCAGCGGGAAGCTAATCGCAGCCGCTTTGAAGTATCGCTTTCCAGTATCCCTCCGGAGCTAGAACAACAAATCGAGGCACGTCTGCGGAAGGATCTCGGGCCGAGAGTGCTGGACGAGGCGCGCGAACAGTCTGCGCATCTGCTAGCAGCCGCTAAAACAACCATTGACCAGCGAACCACTGAAGTGCGGGAAAGTTTTCGCCGCATGGCCACGGAAGAACTTGGTGTCGTAGAAAAAAGGGCGCAGGAAATTTCTAGTCACATCTCTGAAAACACGCAGGAGCATTTGCGGTGTGGTTTGGAGGACTTCAGCAAGCAATTATTGGATGGAGGCAACTCCCTCAAAACCTTGAGCGAAGAGCTTCTGGAGTTCCTGCAAGAGAGCTTGAATGCCGAGCATCATGCCCGCCGCGGAGACCTGGACCAACTGCGGGCCGCGGTCTCGTCAGAATCAAAGCGCTTGCAGGATCAGGTTGGGTATCTGGATACCCGTATCAGCAAATTGGACCAAGCTGCTAGCTCCCTTGAGTCTGGCCTCGACCAACGCCTTAGCCGGCTTTCCAGCGAGACCGTCAAGGATACGCGCAGGCAATTCGAGAGTGTCGCGAATGAAGCCCTGGAGGACTTGTCAGCACGCAGCCTCAGTTTACTTCGCGATCAGATGGAAGAGACAAACCAAAACATCAAGACGATCCGCGAAGAAATCGTCGCGTCAGGTTCCGACTCTTTGAAGCGCCAGGCAACGGATGCGTTGCAGGCTTTCGAGGGTTCCATGGAGCAGCTGGCAAGACTCTCCATCGAACGCTGGCGGCTCAAGTTGGAAGGAGGCTTGAATGCACTGACAAAGAGTCTTACATGAATTCGTCAGCGGAGAGCTGGATCATTCTATGCTTTGGCAAATTCGACTGAGTGAGTAGCACTACGTAACAATCGCAAACGTCAAAAGCAGTCATGGCCCCCAACTTCCTTAAGCGACTCCTCGAGATACTGTGTCGTCATCAATTCTCCTGGCCTCATAGCGGTATTTGCGGGCGGGATTACCAGGTATGCGTGCTCTGTGGGATCGCATACGAATATGACTGGGTTACGATGCGTCGTACCCGCCGCCTGAAGTCCGTGCTGCAGGGTCAGGCAGAATCCAACAGGGGTCAATGAGTTCAGTGGAGGCGGAGACTTATGGCCAGACTGCGGTCGCGATCGGGTCTTTCGCGGCGGGGCGTGCATTGCGGGCGCTGGGATAGGCTCCCCAAAGTTCGTGGTGGAACTGGATTCGCTCCATGGCGCGATCGATGACTGCTTCGAGTTCGCGGAAATATTTTACTTCGCGTCCCTTTGCCAAGCGGCGCTTGGCTTCTTCGGGACTGAACCAGGTCGGGCGGCGATTCGATTCGTCCGGCTTGCGCATCTGATGGATCTCCATCAGGAACGCCTTGACTACAAATTCCTGCACGCCGCCGGGCTGCCAGAAGACGCCCTTCGAATGGATGTAGAGATGAAAATGTCGCGGCTCGATCGTGCCGAGCGCCCCGGCTTCTTCCGCCGCTTCGCGCTCAGCGGCCTGGCTGTGAGAGAGCCGGGCTTCTGTCGATCCTTTTGGGAAAGTCCATTTGTTGCCGCCGTTGGTATTAACCAGAAGGAACTCGACCGTGGTGCCCTTGCGCCGGTAACAGACGGCGGCCACTTTCAGCGGCAAAGACTTTGCGACGCGGGCTGCACCCATGATCGGCCTCCTGAATACAGGTTACATGGAAGATATTTCACTAATATTAAAGTGCAACAAAAAATGTGCACTCAGGAGGGTTACGAAAGGGTTACGTGGCGCTTCCTGTAATCCCCGTCCATAGACTGGAATAGATGCGCCCGTCACATCTTTGCAGCGTCGCCGGCGAGTCAGACGATTAGGCTAGCGACCGAAGCCGATGTGCCGAGACGGCCATTGGCGCCGGTGACGAGCGCGATCTTTCCATTCATAACTCGCTCCGTTCCTACGGTTTTACTCCAGCCTTGATCAAAGCATCGGCCCAGATTTGGTATCCCGCGTCGCTGGGATGAGTGCCGTCCGGCATCATGCCCGGCGGGATTGAACCATCTGCCGCTAGAAAAGCTGCCCCAATGTCGACATAAGTGACAGAAGTGTTTGCGGCGAAACGCTCTGCCAGCCGGTGATTCGTCGCTTGAATTGGAGCGCGCAAGGGATCGTTCGGTTTTTGTCCGCGAGGCAGGATCGCCATGACAAGGATGCGGCTTTCCGGCGAACGCCGGCGAATTTCCTGATAGATCGCGTCAATGCCGTCGACGATCTCTTCGGGAGTGTTGGCGCGCGCATGATCTGTGCCGGTGAGGTTGTTGGTGCCGATCATCAGGACGACCCACTCCGGGTGGAGATCATCGAATTCACCTTGCCGAAGCCGCCATAAAACGTTCTGGGTGCGGTCCCAGCCAAATCCCATGTTCAGAACCGGCATGTTGCCGAATACTCGCTGCCAAGCAGTCGGCCCGTTGACTTCACTGCTCCTCGGCGGACCATCCCAGAAGTGCGTAATCGAGTCGCCAATCAGAACAACGCGCGGCTTCAGAGTCTTCTTAAGTTCGATCTCGGCATGGTGCCTCGCATACCAATCGTAGATGTCCTGCTCTATCCGCGGCACGGGGATGATCGCGGTATTAATATCCGTCATCGATGTGAGTGGTACGCGAGGCGCATCGCCCATCAACTTCGCGAGGGTCGGTTCGATCGCCTCGGCCATCATCCGCTGGCCATTCGTATCCGGATGGAGCGGCTTACCGTGCTGCGGAAGGCGCGGATCGTAGAACAGGGCGGCGTTCAACGCGCCGCTCTTATAAAAGATCGAACCAATATCGAGATAGCTGATGCGTGGATTCTCGCTATAGCAAATCGCCAGGTATTGGTTGATGGACTGGTCGCGTTCCGTCTTGTTGCCGGAAATGTCGCTTGGCAGAATTCCGAGCAAGAGAATGTTCGTCTCAGGAAGGCGATCCTCAAGATCAGCAATGACTGCGTCGATACCGGTTTCCGTTTCCTCTGCGCTTTGGTTGTAGTGCCCGGTGTTATTGGTTCCGATCAGCAGAACTACAGCTTTCGGATGGAGTCCGTCGACCTCGCCATGATCCAGCCGCCAAAGAAGGTGTGCCGTCGTGTCGCCGCTGAAGCCGAGATTCAGCGCCTTGCGCGGCTCGTAAAACTGTTTCCATGTGGGTTGGAAATTCTCATTGGGCAGGTCCGCCTTGTCGTAGTTGTTGGTAATCGAATCGCCGATCAGAAGAAGCTGCGTGTCAGGGTGTTGCCGGGCAGCTTCGAGTACCGCTTTGTGTCGCGCCGCCCACCAGGGTTCGCTCAGCCGATCTGAAGGAACCACGGCCGGGTTCGGCCCAGGGCTCGAAGCTTCCTGACCGAAGGAATGATGGATCGGTACGAGTGCAGCTAAGCAGAGGAGCGTTGCCAGGAGCGGCCCGCGAGAGGATCGGAGCGAGAAATTCATGCCGCCATTCTAAGCGACGTTAGCTTTGGGAGAGTTCGCCACAAACAATCTCGCGTTTACGCCAGGTTCCGCTGCAGCGTGTCTTTACCGAGTTCGTTCTCCCAGCGGGCTACAACTAGAGTCGCCACGCCATTGCCGATCATATTAACCAGGGCGCGAAACATGCTCATGAAGCGGTCAATGCCGAGGATGAGTGCCATCCCGGCAACCGGAATCGTCGGGATTACGCTCAAGGTTCCGACCAGTGCGATGAACGATGCTCCCTGCACGCCGCTCGCTCCTTTCGAAGTCAGGATCGCCACCGAGAAGATCGTCATCTGCTGCAGCAGCGTCAGGTGCGTATTCGTTGCCTGAGCGACAAATAGCGCGGCCATGGTCATGTAGAGAGCGCTGCCATCGGTGTTGAATGTGTAGCCCGTGGGGACAATCAATCCGACGAGCGAACGCGAGCAGCCCAAAACTTCAAGCTTCTCCATGAGGGTGGGAATGGCCGTCTCAGACGAACTAGTCGCCAGCACTAGCAGAATTTCTTCCTTGATGTATTTCAGAAACTTCATCAGGCTGAAGCCAGCGAGCCACGCCACCCCGCCAAAGACCACGAGAACGAAAAGGATGGATGTCGTCCAGAATGACGCGATGAGTTTCAGCAATGGACCGAGTGAAGACAAGCCGTATTTGCCGATCGTGAAGGCCATTGCTCCGAATGCTCCGATGGGAGCAACTCGCATCACTATATCGACCATGCGAAACACAACCCTGCCAAGCGACTCCAGCATATCGACCAGAGGCTTCGCATAGGAGCCGGCTGCCGACATAGCGGCGCCGAAGAGAATCGATACCAAAACGACTTCAAGTATGTCGCCCTTGGCGAAAGCATCCACGATCGTCGTCGGAATAATGTGCATCAAGAAGTCGGTGACCGTCTGTGTTTTGGCCTGCCCTGCATAGTCCGCGACGGCTCTCGCATCGAGCGTAGCCGCATCGACGTTGAAACCACTCCCTGGCTGTACGACATTTCCAACGATCAATCCGACGGCTAAACCGAGCGTCGAGATAATTTCGAAGTAAAGAAGAGCCTTTCCTCCGACGCGGCCGACTTTGCGCAAGTCACGCATGCCCGCGATCCCCGTGACTACGGTGCAGAAGATCATGACGGTGATGAGCATCGTGATGAGGCGGATGAAGGCATCGCCAAGGGGCTTCATGGCAACCGCATGCTTCGGACTTAGATACCCGAACACAATGGCGAGCGCGATGGCGACCGTTACTTGCACCCATAGCGATTGATAGAAGCGTTTGGGGCGCGGCGCGGGTGAGTCGGGTGCTGGAATCGGCGTCGGCATCGTTTGATCTTTCTCGTTGCTTGAGGAACTCGCCCTTGTGAGCGGGCGATTAAGCTTCGGCTGTAAGGGTCAGCGAAGGCCGCTGCCCCTCGTATGGAAATCGTTTATCGGTTTCTAGTTCGCGGCCGGCTCCAGCGTTTTCACGAGCCATGGGATGATGACTTGCTTGAAGATCAGCGGATCGGGCCAGACTCCAACTTGTCTACCCAAGTGTCCGCCTCGAGGGTTGATCCAGGCCTCTTTGGGAACGTCACCCTTACTTAGCAGCAGATATTCATCTTCAATCGGAACTTGCGTATCGAGCACACCGGCAATGACAAGCATGGGGGCCATGGGCTTGCCCAGCAGGCCTTGATGGACAAGAGACATTTTCGGTAAAAACTCGCCCATCTCATCGAGCGTGTGAACACCCTCGAGAATATTCATCAGCGCCGGTACCTGGTCGAAAAGATATTCACGGTTCCCCAGAAGATGATTCATGAGGAAATCTTTCTGGAAAAAGAAATCGACGGGAGGGGACTGCGCGCTGCAGGCGCGCAGGCGGACTCGTTCAACGATAGCCATCTTCGTTGCCCAGTAAGCGCCCCAACTCACGCCGTGCAGTGCGATGCGGTTTTTGTCGATCTCGGGGCGAGACTGCGCGTAGTCGATGACTTTCGACAACATGCGCTCGGAAGTTTCGCTGACTTTGATCGGGGCCTGACCGGTGCCCGGACCGTCGACGGCGAGAAATCCGATGCCGAACGGCAGGATTGCACCGAAGCTCTCGGTCAGATCTTCCTTGCGGCTATCGAGGCCGTTGACCGCGATCACCAGCGGAATCGGGCCCTTCGCGTTCTTCGGGAGCCGCAGGTAACCGGTGATCTCTTTGCCCTCGAAGGGAATGTGTACAACCTCGAGCGGCGGATCGAAGAACTTCGCGTGATCCAGAAACGCTTCGAGCGCTTTCTCGTAAGATTTTTGCTTTCCCGGAGAAGCCGGAATCGGCCACCGCCCAAACGAATAGATCCGCCACGCGCGAATGTAGTCTGCGTTTGCCTTGGTTGGGTCCGTCTTTTCAAGCGACTTCGCCTCGTTGAAGTAGCGGTCGGCAACGCGCATAAAACCCGCAGCCCACTCGTCTTTGTCGGCGGTATGGATGTTCTCGAATGCTTCTTTGACGTCAGCTGGATCCAGGCCGATCAGCGGATACTGCCCCACTTCCGCGCGATGAACTGCCTCGGTCTTAATTTCGTCGATGGTACGTTCGCGGTGTTCCTGCGCGCGCGAGGATGCTGGTATGACAACAATCGCGAGTGTTGCCGCTAAAAGAGCAGATCGGATCCTCTTCGTCATGATGCAGTCCCCATTCATGCAACCCACTTCGGAATAAAAAACGAACGATGAAAAAGGCCGGACGGAAAAAAGTCCGGCCCCAGAATTTGCATTCTTGAAACGAACTAGAAAACGAATTTTGCTCCCAGCTGAATCGAACGCGGTCCTCCGGAACCGACGGCGGGATTAGCCGCAGCAATGTCCGGCGTAGCGCAACCACATCCGAACGGTCGTACCGATGGATCGTTCAAGCCAAAACCGTTTTGTCCGCCGTACGGATTGGCGAAATTGGGATGGTTGAGGATATTGAAGAACTCGGCGCGAAACTGCAGGCGGATGGTTTCTCCGAAGTGGAAGTTCTTCGCCAGAGAGAAATCAAAATTCCTGAAGCCGGAATCCGGGAACATATTGCGTCCCATATTTCCGAACTGCCCGAGTGGCGGCGGGAGCATGACCGAATTGCCCTGCGCGTAACAGCCAAACAAATTCAGAGACGCTGTCGATGCTCCGGCGGCTCCGCCATCTACGCTCAATGCTCGCGCTGCGCAGGCCGCATTCGATGCTCCTGAGTAATACGGTATGCCGACTCCGCCACGAGACTTGAAGTCCGAGGTCTTGCCATAGAAACTCCATCGGATCGGCGTGTTCGCAGGAGGGCTCACTGGCAAGGGACCAACTCCAGCCGCGTCCGTCCCCTCATCCATCGGTCCCCAATACTGCGGGCTCTCGAGAGTTGTGATCGAATTCACCTCCCAGCCTTCCAACATCTGGCCATGTCCCGTGCGTCCGGGGATCGCGTAAGTGAGCGACAGGGTCAGGCGGTGCCGAATGTCGAAGTCACTGTTCGCATATTCCGCACCAACGTTGTGGGCATTCTGGGGCAAGCCGGAGCCGTAGCCGAAATCCCAATTGGCACCCACATCATCTGACGCGTGCGAATAGGTGTAACCGGCAACCATGCTGAGGCCGTGATAATTGCGGGCGTTCAATGTGACCTGCAGGCCGTTGTAGTTCGAGCGGTACACATTCGCCATCTGGAAGATATTGCTCAGATAGGGGAACTTTGCGAAGTAGGGCGCGTTGGTCTGCTCGCCTCCGTTATTGTCGACGACACAGTTGTCGTACGCCGGGGCGCTAGCGAGACACAGGGTCAGTTCGCCGCCGGGACCTGTCCCCCAACCCGACCCGACTGGAGGTTGGTTGATGTCACGAATTCCGGTCAGGTTTGAGCCGTGATTGCCCACGTACGCTGCTTCGATCGACAGGTTCGAGTTGAACGCGTGCTGCAGGTTTAACGTCCAGTTCCACACATACGGCGTGGTGAGACCCCGATCCACCGTCATAATGGGGCAGGGGCTGGCGAAGCAATTGACTGTGCTTCCGCCGTAGAGCGGCGAACCCGCGGTATCCCAAGGAACAGGGTTCAGGAAATTCTTGACCGTGACGTTTCCCGTGGTAATGCCGCCCTGAACCGACACATTGCCTGCGGCGTCAATCGGGGCACCCGTCGGAACGCTGCCCGGACCAAACGCGTTGTTGAAGGCAACGAATGATTGCCAGTTCACGGTTTCATAAATCAATCCGCCGCCGCCGCGCAGCACAGTACGTCCTTTTCCGCTAATGTCCCACGCAAATCCGGCGCGTGGTCCAAAGTTCTTATGATCGGGGTTGTACAGGCTGCCGATTCCGTGGCCGACCTGCACTAACCCCACGTTGGGATCAAAATTTCCGAGCAGATTGTTGGCTTCCTGTGGAACGCTGCTGTTCTCGTAGCGGACGCCGAAATTCAGCGTCAGATTCTTAGTGGCCCGATAGTCATCCTGGAAAAATCCGGCGTATGCCCAGTTGTGCAGATGAAGCGTTGGATTCCCTACTTCCACCGACGACTTGAAAGGCAATCCGGCGAAGAAGTCTTCGAGAGGACTCGAACCAGCGGGACCCGGGTTGGCGCTCACAACGCCACCGAGGAAAGTGATACTGCCGCGGGCGTTGCCATACGCGGCGTTCGTAACTTTGTTGTAGTGCATTTCGCCGCCGAACTGGAGAGCGTGCTTTCCTGCTGTGTAAGAGATGTGATCGATGAATTGCGTGACCGAATCCGGACCCTGGAACTTCGGCCACTTGAATCCGCCGAGTCCGGGGAAGAAGTACCCGCCAAAACCGATGCGAGGAAGGCCCCCGGTGAACGCTCCGCTTACACCGGTATTCAGACCGTAAGCTGATGCAGGTGTGTTGAGATCTCCGGGCAGCGTCGGTTGATAGAGCCGGTTGTAACCGAAGCGGGCTTCGTTGACCAGGCGCGCGTTGGGAGTCCAAATCCAGCTTCCCCCGACTACCTGAGCGCGAGTATGAATGTCAGACAACCATTTCTGCTGCAGCTCCGGAAAATCCTCCACGGTGCCGGTGTTGTTGCCGAAGAAGTACATGCCACTGATGCCATGACGCCCGTTCGGCGCGTAATCCATCTTGGCGACCAGGTTGTTGACATGTACGTCGTTGTTGAATCCGTTTGTGATGTTGATGCTTTGCGCATTATTCGTGGGAAACCCCGAGCCGTTGCATGTAACGGTGCCGCCTGAGAGGGCGCAGCCTGCGATATTCAGGCTAGCGGCGTCGACCGCGACGCCTCCGGCCTGCAGATCGGCTACTACATCGGGAATGCTGTCAGCGCAGTCACCGATGGACAAGAATGAACACGTTCCGTTCGTCGGCATCGACACCATCGACGGGCTCGTGATTCCTCCGAAAGAGTTACCGACGTTGTACCGCTGGCCTTCGTACGCGCCGAAGTAGAACGCCTTGTCTTTGACGATGGCGCCGCCCACACTGCCGCCAAACTGCTCCAGTGTGCGCGTCAATTTCGGATTTGGGGAAGCGTTGAAGTAGTTGCGTGCGTCCATCGCTCCGTCTCGGCCAAAGCCGAACGCAGTTCCATGGATGCTGTTGGTGCCTGACTTCAGTCCCACGTTCACCACCGCTCCCGGCTTCCAGCCATATTCTGCGGGCGGATTCTGCTGGATGTTGAATTCCTGGATGGCGTCGATGGGCAGGATGGTCGCGGAGTCTCCGGCGATCCCGGCGCCGTTGATAATTGCTTGACCAGAATATGGTTCGCTATTGAAGAGACCTTCGATGAAGTAGGAGTTATCTTCCGCACGCAGACCGTTGGAACTGGTCGTCGAGAACCCACCACCGGGATAACGCATGACTCCGGGCCGCAGTTGCAGAAGATTCTCGTAGTTGCGCCCGTTCAGGGGCAGGTCGTTAATTTCTTTGTTGCTGAGCGTGCCTCCCAAAGTTGAGGAGCTGGTGTTGACCAGTGGGACCTCTTCGCTAATAGTTACGATCTCGGTAATTTGTCCGGGCTGGAGCGCAAAATCCGCGCGCACATCGGAAGCGACTTCGATTTCGACATTGGGCCTCTCGGCCGCTTTGAAACCTTTGGCTTCTACATGGATCTTGTACGTTCCAGGCTGAAGATCGGGAACGGCGTAGTCTCCGGAATCGTCGGTCGTCACTGTGCGCGCAATGCCGCGCTGTGCGTCCGTGATGCTCACCGTAGCTCCGGGAACAGCGGCGCCACTCTGATCGGTCAGGGTCCCAAGAACGCGCCCTGCCGTGGTCTGAGCCAAGGCGGCTACCGAGAAGAGCAAGAAGGCGAGAGTCGCGAAAAATAACTTGGAAGTGGCGGTCATCATTCCGTCGCAGGACGTGCTGACCGTGCGGTATTGCATAGAACCCCTCCGTCTTTCTGGTCCGACAGCCATACCACCATCGGAGAAACAGTGTCAAGCGAATTCAATTTTTGAATGGGAACGGTGCTTGAGCCTACCTGTTGGGTGGGGTTCTGGGAAGTCCCTACTATGGCAACTCGTAGTTCTAGTCACGGAAAATAAAAAAGTTGCGGCTCAGGCGCTGCAAATGATATTTTCGCATAGGTCATACCACTATACCTATATACCATTAGCCATGCAGTCGATTGAACTAACCCGCCAACACCCTGTGGATATGCGGTATAGTAACCCGACCAGCGCCGGTGCATCCGCCGGCCTTACGCCCGTTCATGCGGGGGGCAGGGCAGTGTACAAACTCGTTCGTACATCGCGACTCTACGAGCAAATCGTTCAGCAAATCGAAGAATCAATCGTTAAAGGTGACCTGAAGGCGGGAGATCAATTGCCCGCCGAGCGCGATCTCGCACAGCGTTTTGGCGTAAGCCGAACCGCCGTTCGCGAGGCCGTGAAAGCGCTCCGGGAAAAAGGTCTGGTTGAGGCCTACTCCGGACGGGGAACATTTATCACCGACGGCACCACGCAAGCGGTGCGCCAGTCGCTCGATCTGATGGTGAAGATCGGGCAACCGGAGGGATCAACCCATCTCGCCGAGGTTCGCGCTATCCTCGAGCCCGAAATTGCAGCTCTGGCAGCGGTGCGCATTCAGGAAACCGAATTAGTCACCATGCGCGAAGCTGTGGCCGTTATGGACCGTGCCGGCCAGGATCCGCAAGCCTACATTGAAGCGGATCTCGATTTTCACTTGGCGCTTGCCGAGGGCGCGGCCAATCCTTTGATTCTCTCGCTGCTGGATTCAATTGTTGGCCTTCTGCGCGAGCAACGGCTGCGCATCTTCCGAGTTCCTGGAGGTCCCGAGCGCGGACAAGTCCATCACAAGCGAATTCTCGACGCGATCGAACGGCGGGATGCCGAGAAAGCGCGTGAGGCGATGCGGGCGCATTTGGCGCAAGTGAAGGACGATGGCGGTGCGCCAGTGGGAAAACGCTCGTCGGGTGTTAAGCATAGTTAACATAAAAAGCAGTTGCGGGATGTTTGGAGGCTGTTGGGATGGCGAAGGTAGGATTCATCGGGTTAGGAGTGATGGGCAGCCAGATGGTGAATCGGCTGTTGAGCAAGGGACACTCCGTCATTGGATACAACCGGACCCGCTCGAAGGCCGAGTGGCTGGTCGGCAAGGGCATGCAGTTTGCTGAGTCGCCTCGTGCCGTCGCGAGTGCGTCGGATTTCACGTTCGCAATGGTCACCAATTCCGCAGCGATTCAATCCGTAACTGAAGGACCTGACGGCCTTCTGGCTGGACTGAGCGCCGGGAAAATTTTTATCGACATGAGCACGATCAGCCCGACGGTGAGCCGTGCACTCGCTGCCAAAGTGCGTACGCTGGGAGCTGACATGGTGGACTCCCCAGTTTCCGGGAGCGTGATCACTCTGACCGAAGGAAAACTCTCTGTAATGGTCGGTGGTCGAAAAGACACCTTCGAGAAGATTAAGCCTCTGCTTCTCGACATCGGGCCTAAAGTCACGCATGTCGGCGACAACGGTTTAGCGCTGTCGATGAAGATCGCGGTGAACCTGAGCCTTGCCGTGCAAATGCTCGCGTTCTCCGAAGGCGTGCTGTTGGCGGAAAAGAGCGGGATCGCGCGAGAGACAGCGGTCGATGTTCTGGTAAATAGCGCCGTCGCGTCCCCCATGATCAAGTATCGCGGTCCGTTCGTTCTTCAGCAGCCGGAAGAAGCGTGGTTCGATGTCAACATGATGCAGAAGGACATGGTGCTGGCGATGGATCTGGGCCGGCAACTCGACGTGCCGCTCCCGACAACTGCGGTCAGCAACGAATTTCTCACCGCGGCGCGCGGCATGGGCTGGACGAAATACGACTTTGCCTGCATGTTCGATGTTCTGGCAGCAATGTCTGGTGTGTCGACGCCAGTGACCGCGGGAGGAAAGAAGCAGTGACAACTGCTACTTCCAAGCCGGAAGCAGGCGGTGAAATCGCCACTGTGAAAGCGAAATGGCTCCGTGCCTACCGCCAGATGGTCCGGATCCGCCTGTTCGAAGAACAGGTCAATGAACTTTACACCCGAGCGCTCATGCCGGGGCTTGCCCATCTTTACAGCGGCGAAGAGGCTGTTGCCGTCGGCATCTGCGAAGCGCTGAACATCGATGATTACATTACCAGCACGCATCGCGGCCACGGACATTGTTTGGCAAAAGGCGCTTCGCCGGATCGCATGTTCGCCGAATTGCTTGGCAAAGAGGCCGGGTATTGCCGCGGCAAGGGTGGGTCGATGCATATTGCCGATCCTGCGACGGGCAACCTGGGTGCAAACGCAATCGTGGGCGGCAGTGTAGGAATCGCGACCGGCGCAGCGTTCGCTTCGAAGCGTCTTGGAAATGGCAAAGTCGCAGTTTGCTTCTTCGGTGAAGGTGCGCTCGGTCAAGGATCGCTTTATGAGGTGATGAATCTGGCCCAACTCTGGAAATTGCCAGTCATCTACGTTTGCGAAAACAATCTTTATAACGAATACACGCACTATTCCGAAACAACCGCGGGAACGATCCTGGGCCGTGCCACCGCATTCGGGATCGAGGCAACGACTGTCGACGGTCAGGATGTGCGCGCGGTGAACGACGTCGCGACTCGCCTGGTGAAGCGTGCGCGCGCGGGCGAAGGTCCGGCATTCCTCCAAGCTGACACCTACCGCTACAGCGGGCACCATGTGGGCGATATCAATCGCGAGTATTACCGTTCCAAGCAGGAAGAGCAGCATTGGAAAACGGACCGCGACCCGATCAAGTTGCACGAAAAGTGGCTGATCGCGGAAGGCCAAGCGGACGCCGCCGTTCTCGAACGCATCACTGCCGAGGCTCGCAGCGAGATGGAAGCAGCCGTGAAATTCGCGGTCTCAGCTCCGTATCCGAGTGTCGATCAAGTAGATGAGGACGTCTATGCCTGAGCGCGAACTCACATTCGCCCAGGCAGTGCGGGAAGCGCTCGCGGAAGAAATGCGGCGCGATTCGCGCGTATGTGTTTTCGGCGAAGATGTCGCCGAAGCGGGTACGCCCTTCAAAGTTCTTTCTGGACTCGTCGAGGAATTTGGCTCCGAGCGCATTTTGGATACGCCAATTTCCGAAGCAGGCTTCACCGGCATTGGAGTTGGTGCGGCGATGACCGGACTTCGTCCTGTCGTCGACATCATGTTTGGCGACTTCCTGACCCTGACGATGGATCAGATGGTCAACCAGGCCGCTAAAGCGCATTACATGTCAGGTGGACACTGGCGAGTGCCAATGGTCATGCGCACCACGCTGGGTGCGACCAGGCGCTCCGCCGCGCAGCATTCGCAATCGCTTCACGCGTGGTTCAGTCATGTGCCGGGATTGAAAGTTGTTCTTCCTTCGACGCCGTACGACGCGAAGGGTCTTCTCAAGACTGCGATTCGTGATGAAAATCCCAGTCATCTTCTTCGAAGACAAGATGATGTACAAGCTGAAAGGGCCGGTTCCCGCTGAGGACTACACGATCCCGCTGGGCCTTGCTGATGTGAAGCGGCAAGGCGAAGACATTACTCTGCTGGCGACCAGTAGCATGGTGCAAGTAGCGCTGGGTGCGGCCGTTCTCTTGGAGAAAGAAGGAATTAGCGCGGAGGTAGTCGATCCGCGCACGACATGGCCGCTTGACGAGAAGACGATCATCGATTCGGTGAAAAAAACTTCTCGCGTGATCGTCATGGACGAAGGCTATGGCCGCTATGGAGTAGGTGCGGAGCTTGCGGCGGTTGTTGCTGAAGGTGCCTTCTACGATTTGGATGCGCCAGTGAAACGCATGTGCGCAATGCACGTCCCGATTCCGTTTTCCCCGCCGCTCGAGGACGTGACGGTGCCAACGGAACAAAATGTATTTCAAGCCGCTCAGGA
Source organism: uncultured Acidobacteriota bacterium (assembly GCA_963787685.1). GTDB lineage: Bacteria > Acidobacteriota > Terriglobia > Terriglobales > Acidobacteriaceae > Sulfotelmatobacter. The sequence continues at coordinate 47,732 of CAWBED010000002.1, read as the reverse complement.
AATGTGCGGCAAGTCGTAGCCGGGCATTGAGCTCAGAGTCAAGAGCAAGACCAGCTAGAAGAACGAATTACGCGCGGCTCAAAGCTCATAGCTCGTCGCTGAAGGAGTTCATCATGGCACTCAAAACTCATGGAACGATGGCGGTCGATTGGGAGAACCGAATCGATTTCGACCGGTTGCGCCGAGAACGTCTGCAAAAGGCGAAAGATCTTCTTGCCAAGTCGTCGATGGGATCGCTGCTCTGTTTCGATATGAACAATGTGCGCTATCTGACGGCAACGCACATTGGCACATGGGCGCAGGACAAAGCCAACCGCTTCACGTTGCTCCCTCAAAATGACGAGCCGATTCTCTGGGATTTCGGATCGGCTGCGAAACATCACGCGCTGAATTGTCCTTGGCTTGGGGCCGAGCGTTCGCGTCCCGGCATTTCGATGCTCCGCGGCGCGATGACGCCCGAGATGGGCCGCGCTGAAGACGTTGCGAAAAAGATTCGCATTGAGCTCGAAAAACGCGGCCTTCATAAAGAGCCAGTCGGCATCGACATCATCGAACTGCCGGTTTTGTTTGCGTTGCAGAGAGAGGGAATTGAAGTTGTCGACGGACAGCAACTCATGTCTGAAGCACGCGTCATCAAGACCCAGGATGAGATATCGCTCCTCAATACCTCAGCCATGATGGTCGATGCCGCCTACGACGAACTCTACCGCGCTATGAAGCCCGGGCTGCGAGAGAACGAAGCCGTGGGACTGGTGAGCAAAGTTCTTTACGATCTCGGCTCCGAATACGTCGAAGCGGTGAATGCGATTTCCGGTGAACGCTGCAATCCGCACCCGCACGTATTTTCCGATCGAGTGCTGCGCCCTGGCGATCCCGTTTACTACGACATCCTGCATTCTTACATGGGATACCGCACCTGCTATTACCGCTGCTTCACGATTGGTTACGCGTCGCACGCGATGGTGGATGCCTACAAACGGTGCCGCGACTATCTCGACGCGGCAATCGAGTTAGTTCGCCCCGGTCGTACGACGGCGGAAATTGCGGCGGTGTGGCCAAAGGCGCAGGATTTCGGATTCCCCAACGAAGAAGCCGCTTTCGCCCTCCAGTATGGACACGGCATCGGTTTGGCAATCTGGGAAAAGCCGGTGATCAGCCGCCTCGTATCTTTCGAACATCCTGTGGAGATTAAGCCCGGCATGGTGTTTGCGCTGGAGACGTTCTGGCCATCCACCGACGGCTGGAGCGCAGCACGCATTGAGGAAGAAATCGTTGTAACTCCGACGGGGCACGAAGTCATCACACGTTTCCCCGCGGAACAGCTGTTGGTAGCGGGCGCGCACTATTACACGGTGAACGGTCCGTTGCCGACAATCAGAGAAAGCGAAGCTCCGGCCAGCGATCGAGTACTCGAGATGATCGAGGCCAGCGCGAAAACTGAGCGCGTAGGAGTTTCGAGCTGAAGGCCTAGTTAGGCCCTTCCCCCATAAAACGACTATGGCCTTCAGCGTTGTAATGCCCGCTCTCGAGATGGCGCAGGAGACTGGCAAGCTCCTTGCTTGGCGGAAAAAAGAAGGAGACCACGTTTCCAAGGGCGAGCCTCTTCTCGAGATTGAAACCGACAAAGCGGTTGTCGAAGTTGAAGCGCCAGCGGACGGCATCCTCGCGGGAGTGAAGGCGTCCGAAGGCGCAGACATTCCTGTCGGACAGACAATCGCGTGGATCGTTGCGCCCGGAGAAACTCCTCCGACCGAGACTGAAGCGGTTGCTCCGGCCGCGAGGGCGGGATCTCATTCGAAGATTGAGCAGCCCCAAGCTGTTCCGGTTTCCACAGCGGTGGTACAGCAACAAGAACCCAGCGCTAGAATCTCTCCCAAGGCTCGTCGTCTCGCCAAAGAACTCGGAGTAGATATCGCAAGCGTGAGCGGCTCCGGCTCCGGTGGAGAAATTCTGGCCTCGGATATTCAGGCTGCGGCCGATTCTGCGACAGGGACTGCCGTTGCAACTCTGCAGAAGTCTGGGAAAATTGAAATGCCGACGTCGCTGGGCCGGATCATGGCCGAGCGCACGACGCAGAGTTGGACAACGGTCCCTCACTTCTTCGTAAGTCGTGACATCGACACGAGCGGGCTGGACAAATACCGCGAGAGGGTCGTTTCTGAGATCGAGAGTTCTCACGAGATTCGTGTCACACACACGGATTTGCTCGTCGCTTTGGTGGCGCGTGCCTTATTGAAGCATCCGCGGCTGAATGCAAGCTGGAGCTCTGAGGGAATTCACCTGCACGAGTACGTGAATATGGGAGTCGCTATCGCCGTGAACGACGGAGTAGTGGCCGCTGTGATCCACAACGCACATGCCGCAAGTCTTGCCGAGATCGCAATGCAGCGGCGAGATGTAGCCGAGCGCGCTCGCGCCGGAAAGCTGCGACCAGCGGATATCTCCAGCGCGACTTTCACGATCAGCAACCTTGGGATGTATAAGGTCGATCAGTTCAGCGCGATCATTACGCCGCCGCAGGCTGCCATTCTGGCAGTCGGTCGTATTGCGGATCGCGTTGTTGCAGTTGAGGGCAAGCCCGCCGTTCGGCCCGTGATGACCCTGACGGTATCGTGCGATCACCGTGTCGCCGACGGCGCTCGTGCTGCATTGTTCCTGGACGATCTCGCGGAAGCCATGCGGGAACCGGCTAAGGTCCTGAAGTGACCACGTAGAGACGCAAGGACACGAGACTCTATGGGCGTTCGTGATCGGCGGATGCCGTAATCGGAACGTCTCCCCACCAAATGCCAGGGTCACTCGTCAGAGTCTTCTTCTCAGCGCAGTAGCCCATCCGTTGCAGCTCCGCCAGAATTGCTTCGATTGCTTTCTCGACCGACTGGCGTACTTTCTCACTGAGCGGCTGACCCGGTTCGTAGCTCTCGCCGACGATCCCGACGAGCAGCACGTTCTCCGGGCTCGCGCCGAGCATTTCTGCTGTCATGAGGCATTCCGACAAGGCCGGCGAATGTGGATCGAGTCTTTCGGCTGGCGCAATGCTAAGGATGTTTTCTTTTCGGTAGAGCACTACCGTGCCTGGAATTTCGTCACTGGCGACAGAATCCACCAGAATGAGAGATCGCAGGCCCACGATCTGATGAGTGAGATCCAGTGCTGGAGTGCCGAGGTCTGCGATTTCTACATCTTCACCGAAACTGTAGCGCGACTCGAGAAGCCGCACGACAAACGGTCCCACGCCGTCGTCTCCAAGCAAGACGTTGCCGACGCCGCCGATGAGCGCAGTTCTCACAAGATTTTTGCGACACCGATTTTTCGCCCTGCAGGATCGAAGGCGTGACATGCGCAAGCCATGCATGGATCGAACGAGTGCACGGTCCTCAGAACCTCCAACGGTTCCTCGGGTCGGGCCAGCGGAGTGTGCAGCAGCGAGGCCTCGTAAGGTCCGTGAGCCCCGGCTTTGTCTCGAGGACTCGCATTCCAAGTGGACGGCACGACCGCTTGGTAATTCTTGATCTTCTCGTCTTTGATTACGATCCAGTGCGAAAGCGTGCCACGCGGCGCTTCGTGCGTGCCAACTCCCTGCACTTCATGCGACGGCAACACCGGTGGATTGCGGACCGAGTAGTCACCCTTCGCGATGTTGTCGATCAGCAATTGCAGATGCTTTTGCGCCAACTCTGCCAGCATGCAAGCGCGAATGGCGCGCGCAGCATGACGTCCCAGCGTGGAATGAAGAGCAGCGGGCGTTGCGCGAACTCCGCCGATCGCCGCAACTTTCTCGATCGCTAAATCCGTATATTTGCGAGTAAGCGGATGTCCCTGCGCATATCCGATCAGCACTTGCGCCAATGGACCGACTTGAGCCGGTTCGCCGTTGTAGCGGGGAGCTTTTACCCATGAATATTTCTTATCTCCGTCCCAGCCGGTGAATGCGGGTTCCGTTTCGCCGACCCACGGATGCAGAGGCTTGTCTCCTTCATAGTAGGCGTGGATCACATCTTCGGTGACCGATTTCCGGAAGATCGGGTCGGCTGCTGTTTGAAAGCTCTTTACTCCTCCGAGGTCGCCCTCGTGAATGTAGCCGCCGGGCAAGTCGAACGCTAAACTGCGACTATCGAGTGGGAGGTCCGGCACGGCTAAGTAATTTTTCACGCCGCTCCCAATCTTGAACCACTCGGGATACATCGCCGCGACCGCGCAAACATCGACGAAGTACACCTGCTGTACAAACTGCGTCACCTCAGTCAGCAGCGTGCGGATCATCTCCAGCTTATCCATGCCCAGTGCAGACTGGCTGTCGAGGTCAATCGCGTTGGACACTCCGCCCACATTCAGGTTCTGAATATGGGGCGTCTTCGATCCCAGAATGCCCACCACCTGCAGCGCTTTGCGCTGATATTCAAGCGCCTGGACATAGTGCGAGAACGCCAACAGGTTCACTTCCGGCGACAACTTCATTGCAGGATGTCCCCAGTAGCCGTTGGCGAAAATTCCTAACTGCCCGCTGCCGGCGACGGCGTTGACGCGATCCTGAGCCACCTTAAGTTCGTTTCGCGAATTGCGTGTCCACGGTGAAAGGCTCTCGGCAAGCTTCGACGTTGCAGCTGGATCCGCCTTTGGAATCTGCAGGATGTCGACCCAGTCGAGCGCCGACAACTGGTAGAAATGCACAATGTGATCGTGCAGCGCGTGCGCAATCAGAATCAGATTGCGGATGTATTGCGCGTTCGGCGGAATTTCCAGCTGGAGCGCGTCTTCCACCGACCGCACGCTCGCCATCGCGTGCACCGTTGTGCACACACCGCAAAATCGCTGTGTGAACAACCACGCATCTCGTGGATCGCGTCCTCGGAGAATCTTCTCGATTCCCCGCCACATGGTGCACGAAGCCCATGCATTGCTGACCGCGTAGTTGTCGACCTCCACATCAATGCGGAGGTGGCCTTCGATTCTGGTAATAGGATCAATGGTGATTCGTTTTGCCATAAGAGCCTGCTGTTAGTCGGAGCCCGAAGCTTCCGGTGTTTCGTCCTCGCCGAAATGCCCGTACTTGAAATAACCCGTCCATCGGATGTAAGGCCGACGGAACCGGAAGTAGTTAGCCATGTCGTGCCACTCGCTCAGCGGTGCGGGCAGAATTGCCAGCCGCTTCACCGCGATCAGAAATCCCACAACACCCAAAGAAATGAAACCCAGGGAGACCAGCACTTCAACCGTAGCCGGGAAATACAGCGCCTGCGGATTCGGCCGGAAGGCTAGAGTGGTGGGGCTGAAGCGATAAATCATCCCTCCGGCAGAACTCAGAATGTATCCGATGAACATGGGCTGCGGGTCATGGCTCTTGGCCGAGCGCCACAGCAGAACTCCGCCAGCGGTAATGAGCAACACTTCCAGCCAGAACACACCGGCGAAGCGATCGAAGTGAAATGCCGTGCCCAGCGCGCCGCGAAATAAGACGTCGACGAGTCGAAGGCGCAAGCCATCCAAAGACTAGCCAGGAAGTGATTCTCGCGGCCTCTTCAAGGACTTCCATGTCCATGGCCCGCTTCCAGACCAGGCAGCACAACATGGTCGTTCCGGCTACGCAGCCGAATGACATAAAGCTCGCGGCGCCCAGATACAACACCGGCAGCCATGGGGTCTGCCACAGCGGATGCACGCGCTCTCCAGCCAGCAGCATCAATGCTCCCAGCGAAGATTGGTGCATTCCCGGAAGCAGATACGCCGCCGCGATGATCCAGGGAAAGAAGTAGTGCAGCCGCTTTTCAACCAGTTCCACCCCCGGGCGCAGACGTGAATCGAAATACCAAAGACGTTCGAGCAAGGGTGGAAGATTTTCGACCGCCAAGGGGATCATGGCGTAGATGGACATGCAGATCGCCACTTCTGCGAGCGGTGAATGCATATTCCATTTCCAGGGAAAGACCATCCAGTAGAAGTTCCATGGTCGTCCCGCGTCGATGCCGAGCAAAAGAAGTCCGCACGCGTATGCCAGGAAGCTGGTGAGCAAGGCCATTCGCATAAGCGAATGCAGCCTCTTGCGCCGGAAGACCCACGCGGCGATTCCGATCGCAAATGCTCCCGATCCCAGCGCGGTCAGCACCATCACGTTGAACGTCTTCCAGATTCCCCAGCCGTATGCGTCATTCATCCCGCTGACCGGTCCCAGACCCGTTAGCTCCCGATAAGCGGTTAACACAAATGCCACCAGGACCAGGGCAGAGAGACCGAGAAAGAATCCGTTGACCACGGGGAATCCATACACGGGCACGTTTCGTTCCCAGCGATTTCCCGCCGCGCGCTCGACGCTTGCAGTTGCTGTACTCATAGTTGCGCCCTCAATCCGGTTTCTTTTTCGCGCTCATGAGCTTCTTCCTCATGACCCTTCAAGCTCTTGCGAATGACCTGCACCAGACCTGCATAGAGCACGGCGGGCAGAGCAAAGTACTGGTAGAAACGTCGCTGCCAGCGCAGCGTCCGGGCGGGAACGGATTCGGGCCCAAGTTCCGGTAGTCCGAGTTTCTCGAAGGGAACTTTCGACAGATACAAAGCCTGCGTCCCTCCGTTGTCGGTTTCGCCGTAGACGCGCTCCTGGTAGTAACGTCCGGGATTGTTCTTGATGCGCTGCTTGGCCTCGAGCAGCAGCACTGAGCGAGGCCCGAAGATCACTGCGCCAGTGGGGCAGACCGTCGTACATCCCGGCTTCAATCCTTTTTCGAGGCGCGTGCTGCACAATTCACACTTGGTCACGCGAGGATTGAATCCTGACCACTGGAATCGTGGAATGTGATACGGGCAAGTGATCGTGCAATACCGGCAGCCGATGCACTTCTCGGCGGTCCAGGTGACGATGCCGCTCTCCGGATCTTTATGCAGCGCCTGAAACGGGCATCCGGCTGCGCACGCGGGATCAAGACAGTGCATGCACTGCCGCTTCACGAACGAAAAGGCCGACCCGTCTTCAGGCTTGTAGAGCTTGATCACATTTCGCGTCAGCTCGTTGAGGTCCGATGGCGCCTGGTGCAGATTGTCGGAGCGGGTGTCCGGAGGTGTGTCGTTGGCCTCCGCGCATGCCGCCACGCAGGCTTTGCAACCAATGCAGACGCTGGCGTCATAGAGCAATCCAACGGCAGCGTTCGGGATGGGGATGTGCTCGCCTGCCTGCAGCGCATCCGTGCCGACTGTGACTGCTACTGCTGCAGGTATTCCTGCCTTGGCAATTCCAGTAATGAGTTGCCGCCGAGTGATGGCCACGTTAGACCTCTTTCTTCTCGACGGATTTCTCGGCAGGAGCTTTTAGCTTCTCTGCGTGCGCACGGTCAGTTGCAATTCGTTCGACGCCGGCCTCCATGCTGCTGTGGAAGCGTTGCGACGCCACCCACGCCGCTCCTCCCACCGCTCCGGTAATCGCGCCAACTAGGGCGGCTGCGCCCACCTTGAGTTGGCCAGCCCCGCTGAAGACCGGCGGATAGGTATCTGGAGGTGTGGCCAGATGGATCGGCACAGTCTCAAAGGTGCTCATCTGCCAGACCACGCCCTTTTCCGTACAGCCGACACACGGCACACCGGTCCCAATCGGCCAGACGCCAGGGATTTCATTGAAGTGACGGCTTGCGCAAGCCGCGTGAGTCACCGGGCCTTTGCATCCCAGCTTGTACAAGCACCAGCCTTTGCGATGCCCTTCATCTCCGAATGCTGCCGCGAATCGGCCTGCGTCAAAGTGCGCTCTTCGGGGACAGTTTTCGTGGATGACGCGGTCGTAAGCGAACTTGGGACGTCCCAACTGATCCAGTTCCGGCAGTCGTCCCATCGTGACGTACTCGAGCACCACCGCCAACAGGTTGTAGGGATTGGGCGGACAGCCGGGGAGATTGACGATCGGTTTTCCGGAGATGACGGAATCGACACCGACGGCGCCGGTAGGATTCGGATCGGCTGAGGGGACACCGCCCCAAGAAGCGCACGATCCGATGGCGATCACGGCAGCCGCCTGAGCCGCGACTTCCTTTACCACTTGGATGGCCGGGCGGCCGCTCAGTTCCATGTAGACGCCGTCGTCTCGAGTGGGGATTGAACCCTCGACGACCAATACATACTTGCCGGCATTGTCCTCGATGGCTGATTTCAGCGCGGCTTCCGCTTGAGCGCCTGAGGCTGCCATCAGAGTCTCGTGATAATCAAGCGAGATGACATCGAGGATTAGGTGGGCAACGTCTGGAGCGGAAGTCCGAAGTAGTGTCTCGGTGCACCCTGTGCAATCCTGAAAGTGCAGCCAGATAACCGACGGTCGGCGAGCTTTCCCAACCATTCTCGCGACTTGTGCTGCAGTCGCTTTGCGCGTCAAGCTCAATCCAATCGGCGCTGCGACGATGATCTTTGAACAGAGTTGTAGAAAATTTCGGCGGGATACTCCGCTCTTTCGCAGATGTGTCCCGATCGTTTCTCTCTCTACTGTCGACATAGACAGTTCTCCCGGTGGCGACGTGGCATCGGCCAAAATCTCGAGCGATCCGGTTCGACTTAGACAAAGAGAAGGCGTCGGCAAACTGAATGGGATGGGGCCTTGTACGCGGACTGCTATGAAAACAATGATGAAGATCCTTCGTCAGGATCGTTTTCCCTTGTTCCGGCGCCTCCTTATCTCTCGGGCTGACGGCAGTCCACTCGAGTCGGATGAGTGTTTATCCTCTTTTCCGCAGATACCCTCAGTGATGTAAATCACAGCTGGACGTGACAATAATCATCAGGAAAGAGGAATGGCTCTCTCAGGATTGTGGCGAAATGCCGCACCGCGGTGAGGGGAAATCTCGCAAGAGACAGATTGGATTGCGCTTGCGAGCGAAGAGCTGGCTTATTGAGCTGGGATTGCGATCGAGCCCTCGAAATTCTTCACGGAGACTATTGCTGCAGAATCTGGCCGGGGTGCGGATGGACTTGCTCGTCTTTGATCTGGCTGTCGTCCCAACTTCCACCAAGCGCCTTCACCAGATACACCGAACTGACCATTTGCTGTCCGAGCAACTGTGTTTCCAGGCGTTCGCTGCTCAGCAAAGTGGTCTCGGCGGTGATAACGTCAAGGTAGTTGGTTACTCCACCAACGTAGCGGTTATTCGCGATATCCAGCGCGCGGCGTGCGTCTGAAACTGCGGCTGCCTGAGTTGAGAGAGCCTGCGACAGCGTGCTGAGATTACTAATTCCGTCTTCGACCTGTTGGAATGCCGTCAGAACAGATTGACGGTAGTTCGCGACGGATTGGTCGTATGCAGCGCGAGCGGCGGCAAGATTGGCCCGGTTCCGGCCTCCTTGCACAATCGGTTCCAAGGCATCCGCTCCGATCGACCAGAAGAGACTGGGGGCGTTGAGAAGAGATCCCACACTCGTACTCTGCCATCCGCCGGATCCGCTCAAAGTGATATGCGGGTAAAAGGCGGAGCGGGCGATGCCGACCTGCGCGTTCTCATACGCTATTTCCCGTTCCATCGTGGCGATATCCGGACGCCGTTCCAGCACGTCCGAGGGCACTCCAAGCGGCACCGGAGGTGGAGTTGCATTCAGAGGTACGACAGGGACGCTGAAATTCGAAGCTGGTTGCCCGACCAATACGGCGATTGCATGCTCATATTGCGCGCGAGATTGTTGGACGAGTGCCGCCTGCGAAATCGTCGAATCGAGAACCGTGGCCTGCTGGGCAACTTCGAGGCCACTGGCAATCCCGCCATCATGACGTCGATTGATCAAGTCCAGAGCTTTGCGCTGATAATCGACGGACTCTTCCACGACGTTGTATTCAGCATCCAATTCTCGCAACGTGAAATAGTCCGCGGCGAGTTCGGCGGTTAATACGAGCTGCACGTTGCCAAGATCCGCAGCCGAGGATTGAAGCGAGGCGTTCGCGGCCTCCACATTCTTTCGTACTCGCCCGAACAGGTCGGCTTCGTAGTTGAGCGAAAACGGAATTGTATAGACGTTTTGCGTGTATGGAACTACGGGCTGCACGACTCCGTTAATGACCGCGGGAACAGAGCCGTTCAACGGCCGGTTGCCCGAACCCCGCTCCCGCACGGCGCTAGGATCAGCGGAAAGCTGCGGAAAGTAATCCGCGGTCGCTACGCGAGCGAGCGAGCGAGCCTGTGTCAGGCGGTCCCGTGCGGCGACCAAGGATTGATTCGCCTGTAGCAGTTGCTGCTCGTATCCGTTCAACGTCGCGTCGTGAAAGACCTCCCACCAGGTTCCCTTAGGAATCGCATCTTTCGGCGCAGCTTCCTGCCAGGGCGGCTGCGTTTTCCATGCGTCCGGCGCGGGCGCAGGAGCCGCAGGCCGGCTGTATCGCGGTCCTACGGTGCATCCGGCCGCAAACACAATCAACGCGATAACAGGGAAGCTAAGTGCCCTCTTCAACGTCCACTCCCATTCTGTCCGGCGTCCGGATTCCCCTGTTGCCCCGGCGTATTCTGCGATTGCTGCTGGGGCTGAGTCTGCTGTTTCTGCGATGGCGCCGCGATGTTGACTTGCGCGCCCTCTTCGAGCGAATCGGGAGGATTGATCACCACTTGATCATTGGTCGTGACGCCGCCCAGAATTTCCAGGGTCGCGCCGTAGTCTCTTCCGATATTGATCGGACGCAGCTGCACTTTATTGTCGCTTCCAACGACCGCCAGTCGCGCGTTTTCGGATCGAAACAACATCGCGTTCACCGGAACAGTGACCTTGTCCACATTCGAACCCACCGCAAAGTGGACCTCGCCAAATGACCCAGGCAGCAGTCGCCCGTCTTTATTAGGTACATCGACTTCCGTTAACAGGGTCCGCGTGTTCGGATCAATGGCTTCTGCCGTGCGCGCAATCCTGGCCGAAAATCGCTGCCCCGGGAACTCCTGCAATGTCACCGTCGCGCTGCCTCCAACCTTGATGTACGGCGCATAGGCCTGGGGCACGCTGGTATAGACGCGCAGCGGATCCACGCGTGCGATGTCAAACAGTTCGCGTCCCGCAGCGCCTGCGCCCGCATTGATCAGCGCGCCTGGATCGACATTTCTTTTCGTGAGCACGCCGGAGAACGGCGCGTACACTTTCTTGAAGCCTTCCAATTGCTCGAGCCGTCGAACGTTCGCATCAGCCGCAGCAACATTCGCTTGCGCCTGCTTGTAGCCGCTGGTTTGCGTATCCGCTTCCTGTGCGGAAACCGAGTCGCTCTTGCGCAGGTTTTCCCAGCGGTCGGCGCTGATTTTCGCCAGATCCATTTGTGCGACCATTTGCTGACGAGCGGCGCGCGTCTGGTTGAGTTCCTGATCGACTTCCGGCGTATCAATCGTCGCCAGCAGTTCTCCCTCTTTCACGCGGCTGCCGATGTCGCGATACCAGCGCACCAGATATCCATTCGTGCGCGCATAAATCGGAGATTCTTCATAGGCCAACAGCGAGCCCGGAAGCACGAGTTCCTCGTCGGGTTTTTCGGCCAGGGGGTGAACGACCGCAACCGTGGGAACGGTCTCCCGCTCCGTTTCCTTCGCCAGCGCGCGTTCGTGAGTCTCGTGTCCGATCAGAGTAACGGCTCCTGCGATTAACAGAATGACTAGAGCGATCGCAACGATTGTCAGAGCCTTTTTTGGAGGTGCCGGAGGGAGTTCGGGAGGAGCCTGAATGCTCGCCTGCTGATGTCGCGAGCGCTCCTCCATGGCGGCAATCTCCTCGTCCACCTGGGCGCGAGTGTGAATCGTCTCGTCACTGTCCTGCGGCGACGCTGCGGAGTTGCTCCGCCGCTTCTCTTGTTCCTCTACCGCGGACGGTTTCATTTTGTTGTCTGCACTCATGCTCGGCTCCGATTTACATAATCAATCGATAAACTCATGAATCTTTTATCCTTGTTGCTCGCGCGCTTCGCGGGCTTCCCGCCGCCCGTGGAAGATTGCGAAAATGCTGGGCACAAAAAACAATGTTGCCACGGTGGCGAACAGCAAGCCCCCGATGACAGCGCGACCGAGCGGCGCATTCTGCTCACCGCCTTCGCCAAAACCCAGCGCCATCGGTACCATGCCGATGATCATCGCCAGTGCTGTCATCAGCACCGGACGTACGCGCGTGTAGCCGGCAGCGACCGCCGCTTTCACGGCCGGAATGCCCTCATCCATCTGTTCGCGCGCGAAGCTCACCATCAGAATGGAGTTCGCAGTGGCCACGCCCATGCACATCACCGCTCCCGTTAGCGACGGAACGTTCAGGGTCGTGTGTGTGAGCAACAGGAACCAGCAGATTCCCGCCAATGCTCCCGGCAACGCAGTAATAATGATGAACGGATCCAGCCACGACTGGAAGTTGATCACGATCAACAGGTAGACCAGCAGGATCGCGCCCACTAATCCGACACCCAGTCCTAAGAACGAGGACCGCATGGTTGCAACCTGTCCGCGCATAATGATATGAGTCCCGCGCGGCAAGTTTTTCTCAAAGGTCTTCAAGACTTTGTCTGTGTCGGCCGCGACTGCGCCCAAATCCCGATCCTGGGTGCTGGCGTAGACGTCGATGGTCGGTTGCACGTTCCAATGGCTCACCGTGGCGGCGCGCACCGCCGGCGTTAACTGCACCAGGTTCCCCATCAATTGAGGTCCTTGCTGGGAAGTGACTGGGATGTTCATCAGATCCTGCAGGTTGGTCATCCGATATTGCGGAGCTTGTACGGCGATTTGATACGTGACGGCGTTTTTCGGATTGAGCCAGAAATTCGGCGACGTCTGAAAACTGCCGCTTAGCGAAACCAGCGCGCTCTGGGCTACATCCCTTGCCGTCAGCCCAACCTGCGTCACGCGTGTGCGCTCAATGTCCATATGCAGGGTCGGCAGGGAAAGCAGTTGCTGCACGTGCACATCCGCGGTCCCAGGAATATGCCGCATCTTGTTGGCGATCCGTTGCGCGATGTCGTAACTCGACTGCATATCGGTGCCGACCACCTGAACGTCGATCGGGGCCGGCAAGCCGAAATTCAGAATCTGGGTCACGATATCGGCCGGTTGGAAGAAAAACTCCGTGCCCGGAAAGCGCCGAGGCAGCAGTTGACGTAGATGGCGCGTCAGGTCCGCGGTCGGCGGGTGATGCTCCGGGTCGAGCGCGATCAGGATCTCGGCGTCGCTGGTCCCGATCGTTCCGCTGGAACTGTAAGACTGATTGATGCCAGAGTTCGGCAGCCCGATATTATCCAGGATCGTTTGCAACTGTCCTTGAGGAATCTCCTGACGCAAAGTGCTTTCAATCTCGTCGCACAGTCGGGCCGTCTCTTCCACCCGCAATCCGGCGCGTGCGCGTACGTGAAGGCGGAGCAGTCCCGCATCGACTTGGGGAAAGAAATCCTGCCCGAGGAACGTAAACAACCCCAGGGAGAGCACGCAAAAGATCAGGAAACAAACTACGAAAACTCCCCGGTGTTCCAGCGTAGTTTCCAGCAGCGCTTCGTATCCGCGCCGGAAATCTTCGAACTTGCGCTCAAATCCGCGTTGGAAGCGGCCCAGAAAAGACTTCGGTGCTTCGGCGCGATGTTCATGTCCGCGCATGATGTACATGACGAGCGTAGGGATGAGTGTTCGAGAGAGCAGGTAGCTGGCCAGCATCGCAAAGCTGACAGCTTCCGCGAGGGGCACGAATAGGAATTTCGCCACACCTGTTAGAAAGAACATCGGTACGAACACGATGCAAATGCTGAGCGTAGAAACGAATGCCGGTACCGCGATCTGTTGTGCGCCATCCAGAATCGCCTGCCGCATTTCCTTGCCCATCGCCAGATTGCGCTCGATGTTTTCGATTTCAACGGTTGCGTCGTCGACGAGAATGCCGACCGCGAGTGCCAGTCCTCCCAGCGTCATAATGTTGATCGTCTGTCCGATCGCTCCCAAGAGAATGATCGAAACGAAAATCGACAGCGGGATGGAAATGGAAATAACGATCGTCGGGCGCCAGTCGCCCAGGAAAATCAGAATCATGACTGCCGTGAGTGCCGCTGCAATCAGGCCTTCTCGTAGGACTCCGTAGATCGAAGCTCGAACGAACAGCGACTGGTCGAATAGCGACGTCACCTTTAGTTCCGGTGGCAGCGCTTGCGCCGCCTGCTGAACGATTCCTTTGACTCCGCTCACGATCTGCAAGGTTGACGCCTTGCCGTTTTTGTATATCGACATCAGCGCGCCGCGGTTTCCGTCCTGGCGCACAATGTTGGTTTGTGGCGCGAATCCGTCGCGGATATGCGCCACGTCGCGCATATACAACGTCGCACCATTGATTGTCTTGACCGGAAGATCATTTAACTCTGCAATGGTCTTCGGCGTGCCGTTCATCTCTACGTCGTATTCCAGCGGCCCCAGCTTCATGGTGCCGCTGGGAAGAATAATGTTCTGCGCGTTTACGGCATTGACGATGTCATTCGGAGAAAGCCCGTAAGCCTGCAACTTCCCGAGATCCAAGTCCACTTGGATCTGCCGTATCTTTCCGCCGTATGGGTAGGGCGTCGCCGCTCCGGGCACGGTTGCGAGGAAGTTCCGCAGGAAATTCTGACCCAGATCGAACAGATCCTGCTCAGGAAGTGTCTTGCTGCTTAATCCGAGCTGAATGATCGGAGTGGTTGAAGCGCTGTAAGAAATAATGAGAGGTGGAGTTGTGCCAATCGGCAGGCTTCGTACGGTCGTCTGGCCGATGGCTGTGATCTGCGCGATCGCCCCTTGTACGTTCGTCCCCGGGCGGAAGAATACTTTGATCACTCCCAATCCGTAGACCGACTGCGATTCCATGTGTTCGATATCGTTGACTGTCGTCGTGATGCCGCGCTCAGAGTTGGCGACGATTCGGTCAGCCATATCCTGCGGCGACATTCCCGAATAAAACCAGACGACCGAAACCACTGGAATATCAATATCGGGGAAGATGTCAACCGGCGTGCGGAAAACCGTAACAAAGAAAAGGATGATGATGACGAGCGCCATCACGACAAACGTGTAGGGGCGACGCAGGGCTAGCGCTACTATCCACATTGGTTACGAGTGCTCCCAAACTTTGAAAAACGTCTTGCCAGCGGCCGCCCCAAGCGGAGTGTGCAAATGCAAGGTTAGATTCGATACTAGCCGTATCGGATTCTAAAACGTGAGCTTGATTATATGGTAGCGTAGGAGAATGCGCCACAAGTCTCCGGCGGAAGTCTTTACAAAAAGCCGCAACGGAAAGCGCCCTCCCGGGCGGCCGCGCAGCGAGCATGCCCGTACGGCGATCTTGCGCAGTACCCTGAAAATCCTTGGAGAGAGTGGCTTCTCCGACCTTACCATCGAAGACGTTGCGGAACGAGCGGCCGTAGGCAAAGCCACGGTTTACCGCTGGTGGCCGAATAAAGGGGCGTTGATCGCAGACGCGTTTGCCAGCAGCACTACCAGAAAGCTCCGCTTTCCAGACACCGGCTCCCTTGGCACCGATATGAGCCGCCAGATGTGTCAGCTAGTGAAGGTTTTTTCCAGCCGCCGGGGCCGCATAGTGGCCGCCATTCTTGCTGCTGGCCAGACTGACAAGGAGTTAATCGCGGCCTTTCGCGAGCGCTTTCTCAAGCCTCGCCGTCAGGAGGCCTACGCGACGTTGCGTCGGGGTATTCAGAGAGGCGAGTTGCGGAAGGACGTGGACCAGGACCTTCTACTGGATTCCCTGTATGGCCCTATCTATATGCGATTCCTGATCCAGCACGATCGGCTGACGCCCGAGTTCATCGATCATCTTTGCGCTCTCGTCTTGAGCGGAGCGCGCCCAACAAAGCGCGTGAGTTCCCTAGTTCGGCGATCGATCAAACGCGGCTGATCTACTTTTTCCGAGGTGTGCGCAGCCATGCTGTTTTCCACGATTCGCTTTGCCGGATGTTGCCTTCGTCGCGGAACCTCCTTCAATCTTGAATTGCTCGACCAGAATATGTAATCGGGCCGCCATCCCCTTCAAATTCATTGGCCGCCTTTTGAAACTCTTGCGCGCGAGCGGAAGGCCGCTAATCTTGGCCGCAGAAGGAAGGAACTGCGGCGCCGCAGACTTCTCCGTTGGGCCGGGCTCCGGCGCCGTGATGGTCTCAGGCTGGCTTTTCGATGGTGTCACGGGTTCAGTTGGAACTTCCAGAATGCGCAGACTGCTTGCTTGCTGTGCATCAGGCGAGGGTGGCACAACTTGCAGAGGTGAGGCTTTCTCCTTCTCGGGCGGCGGTACCGTGTCACTTTGTGGGGATTGCAGACTCTTCAGCCTCTCCAGCAATTCCGCATAGTCGTTGTCTCCGTCGGATTCGGTCGCCTGGATCTCGTTCAACATTCGGCGAACTGCATTCACCATCGCCAGCAAGCCGCTTGTAATCTCCGCATTCAGCGAGAGCGCTCCATCCCGCAATTTCGAAAGAACGCTCTCACCTGTGTGTGCCACCTTCTCTAACCGGGAGAACCCCAGAAATCCGCAGCTGCCCTTTATCGTGTGAATCGTGCGGAAGATACTGGCCAGTAGAATCCTTCGACGTCGGATCCGACTCGAGGCTGACCAACTCTTGATCGAGGCGGTCGAGGTTTTCGCGACTCTCAATTAGAAAATCTTTAACGATGTCATCCATGAACTCAGTCCCGTGTCCTGGCATCGATTCCGTCTCTTCCATGAACTCCGCAACGCCCGAGACGGATCGCCAGACTCTGAGGTCATCGTCATAGGGGAGGAGAACTTGAGAAATCTCCTTTGTTTTCGAACCGCGCTTTCTCTGGATGTCCGAAGGACTCAAAACATGCAAGAATGGCGGCAACGAGAAAATGTGGGGAGTTCCTCGAGGCGGACGAAACGTATGTGTTTGCAACCGGTCCGTGGCGGCATCTGTTTCGCTCTTCTTCTCTTTCCGTCGGTTCTGCCCCTTGCGTCGTTAGATCCCACGCGATCTCTAACTTCTCCGCAGACATCGGCGACCGCCGTTCAACCCGCCCATCCAATCCCTCGCGAAGCTCAGTTTCGTCCGTGTCTTCTCGTCGCCCGACGACGTGCGATCGACGCACCCTGTTCTGGACCGAACCCTCGACGTCATCGCCGGTCCGGCGGACGCTGTAGCTCATCCCTCCGCACTGCAGTCTCCCTCCGCCGTGGTCACAGACTCGAATCACCGGGTTTTCGTTGCCGATACCGGCGCTAAAGCGGTGCATGTCTTCGATTTTCTTCGCCTGAAATACGCCCGTTGGGAAGGAAGCGGCGACCGTCTGCACACTCCCGTTTCGCTCGCTCTCGATGGGCACGACAACCTATATGTCGTCGACCAAAGCGACAGCACCGTGCTCGTCTATGATGCGGCGGGGAAATTCCGCCGCTACCTGGGAAAGCTAAGAGGAGGAGAGTCGTACTTTTCCAGCCCGACAGGCATCGCGATCGATCGAGCGACGGGACACATCTTCGTCTCAGACCGACAAGCACAAATGATTTTCGTGATGGACAAGCGCGGCAAACCCATTCGCAAACTCGGCAGCCGCGGCGGAGGGAGCCAACCTGGAGAGTTCAAATCGCCCACTCAAGTGGTCGTAGCCGGTCACGAACTTTTCGTTCTCGACGCTGGCAACACACGCATCCAGGTTTTTGATCTTTCTGGCCGTTTCCTCCGCGCCATGAGTTTGGGCTACGCCGACCAACACACTGGATTCGCCGTAGATAATGATGCCGACATTTATGTAAGCGACCGGGCGCTGAATCAGATTCAAATCTTTGGGCCCGACGGGCAGCCGCTGTATAGATTTGATCCAAGCTCAATTAAGGATGAGAACTTTGGCCACCCCTCCGCCATGTGGGTGGACGGCAAACATCTTTATGTCGTGGATTCCCAGAGCCAGCGCGTAGGCTTGTTTCAAATCGGCGCAGGCGCCGCCGCACACTGAGGGTGCGGGCCTTGCCTCTGTCGATCCTCACGGTTCAACGGCCTGAAGGAACAACTATCGCAAGGAATTTGTGTGCTCTTTACGGGGCCAAGAAGGCCGGCATGGACCGGGTCGTGCTTTCCGATGTGCCGGTCGGGCCAATCGGCCATCTTCATTAGCTTAAAGACTGAATCGGTGTCGTTAGTCCCACCCTAGTTCCCGAGGTCCTGGGAGTTACACGTCCAAGGCACTCGTATAATCTCATTGTCATCCCAATTGGGGGCCGTGAATTGATAGCGGACTGGCAAGAAAACCAAGAAAAACAGGCCCAAGAGCATCTTTGTGTTTGATCGGGAATAGACGTGCGAGCTCCGGTGTCTATGCGTTCAGCGTCGAGAAACAGGACGTGCCCGCCGACTCCAGCGCGACGGTGGTATCGACCCCGAAAGAGCAATCCTGGCTGCCGCAACCGCTATCATCTTTACTTTGAAATCCCGCAGGTTTCCAATCCGCGTTGAGAAGCAACGGAAGAGGCCTTTTCTGAGTAAGAAGACGAACATTACGAACCGGAAGACGATTCATATCGAATGGGGCGACTGCGACCCCGCCCAGATTGTTTATTTCCCGCGCTATTTCGCTTACTTTGATGCATGCACGGCTGGATTGTTCAAGAAAGTCGGCCTGCCAAAGCGGCAGATGCTCAAGACCTACGGCATTATCGGGATACCTCTGGTCGACGTGCGGGCGTCATTCAAAGTGCCCTCGCGATTCTCGGACACAGTGATCGTCGAATCTGAAATCACCGAATGGCGCCGCAGCAGTTTTTCAGTCCGCCACAGGTTGTTTAACAAGGATGTTCTGGCTGTGGAATGCTTTGAGATCAGGGTCTGGGCCACGGTGTCGGAAGCTGATCCCGAACGAATCGAGAGCAAGCCTGTGCCTCGTGAAGTCATTGAGAGGTTTTCTACAAAAGACCTCGGTCGTCCGAAGTCGAGGCGAGCTAAATAATGAAGATACGAACGCAGGTGGCGATCGTGGGCGCGGGACCAGCGGGTCTTGTACTCTCGCACCTCCTGCATCGACAAGGCATTCACTCGGTCATCGTTGAAGCCCGCAGTCGGCAGCACTGCGAGCAACGGGTGCGAGCCGGAGTCCTGGAGCAAGGCACCGTCGACCTTCTCGTGAAAATGGGGTTAGGCGAGCGGATGAAGCGGGAAGGCCTGATTCATGACGGGGTGGAGATTCGCTTCAGAGAGCAAGGCCATCGCATCGATTTTAAGGCTCTCACAGGGCACGGCATCACGATCTATGCGCAGCAGGAAGTTGTGAAGGACCTTATCGCGGCACGGCTAGAAGCAGAGGCGGAGATTTTCTTTGAAGCGGAGCGTGTCACCATTCACGACTTCGATTCCACGGCGCCGAAGGTACGATTTCAAGACCATGGTGAGCCTTCTGAAGTCTCTTGCGATTTCATTGCAGGCTGCGACGGCTTTCACGGAATATGTCGGCCGAGCATAGAGAAGGATTTAACTATCTATGAACGGGTTTTTCCATTCGCCTGGCTCGGCATTTTGGCCGCCGCGCCACCTTCCTCTGAGGAACTTATCTATTGCTACCATGATCGCGGTTTTGCCTTGCACAGTATGCGTACTCCGGAGATCACGCGCTTGTATCTGCAATGCGCTCCCGATGAAGACCTGACCCAGTGGTCCGATGCAAGAATTTGGGAAGAGTTGCAGACGCGCCTGGCGACTCGCGACGGACGCAGGCTAACCGAAGGGCCCATCTTGCAGAAAGGAATTACCGGCATGCGCAGTTTCGTCGCGGAGCCGATGCAATCCGGCAGGCTCTACTTGGCGGGAGATGCGGCCCATATCGTCCCGCCGACCGGCGCAAAAGGCCTGAATCTCGCCGTTGCTGATGTTCGGGTTCTTGCCGCCGCGTTTGCTGACTTTTACGCTTCTGGAAATCACCATTTGCTCGACAACTACTCAAGAACTTGTTTGAGGCGAGTATGGCTGGTAGAACGTTTCTCGCTGTGGATGACTTCCATGCTGCACCGGCTTCCTGGAAAC
Organism: uncultured Acidobacteriota bacterium; assembly: GCA_963787685.1. GTDB lineage: Bacteria > Acidobacteriota > Terriglobia > Terriglobales > Acidobacteriaceae > Sulfotelmatobacter. The sequence goes on along the minus strand of CAWBED010000002.1, from coordinate 27,793 downwards.
GACAAGTTCGAGGAGCATCGGCAATTGGCCGACCTGGATTACCTGACGAGTTCTCACGCAGCGGCGCAATCTTTCGCCGAGAACTACGTCGGGCTTCCAATGAGCTGAATCAACGTACAATCTGTAGCGATAAAGTAGAAGTTGGGTTTCGGATTGTGAGAGCAACATGTCTTCTTCACAAATTCAGAGCGAGCGTGACAATCCAAAGAAGTCGGTTGTTCCCTTCCGACGCCATGAGCAGGGTACACAGCCGGATTATCTGTATCCCGAGTACCGCGCCACGAGACTGCGCTCGCCGTCCCAGCCGCTGATTTTCCTGCCACACACTCTCTCGGAAGTCACTGGGCCAGTCTTTGGCCATTCCAGTGTTCAGTCCAAAGATCGCGACCTGACGCTTCAACATGCAAGCGCGCCTCTGGGCGAGCGCATCATTGTGCGCGGGCGAGTGATGGATGGCGATGGTCACCCCGTATCGAATAGCTTGATCGAGATTTGGCAGGCGAATGCGGCGGGACGATATGCGCATGCCAAAGACGATCATCCCGCCCCGCTCGACCCGAATTTCACCGGGACAGGAAGAACCCTGACCGACAATGACGGATTCTACAGTTTTGTGACCATCAAGCCGGGAGCCTATCCCTGGCGCAACCACGACAACGCTTGGCGTCCGGCACATATCCACTTTTCTTTGTTTGGGCCGGCCTTCGTCACTCGACTGATCACTCAGATGTATTTTCCTGGCGACCCGCTCTTTGCTTACGATCCCATTCTGCAGTCGATCCCTGACGAGAGAGCGCGTCAACGTTTGGTCTCAAAATTTGATCTGGAAACGACGAAGCCGGAGTGGGCTTTGGGTTATCGCTTCGACATCGTGCTGCGCGGGCATGAAGCAACACCATTTGAGAGGTAGGACAGATAACCATGGACTTGACGCCGACTCCTTCTCAAACCGTTGGTCCTTACCTGCATCTTGGCCTCACGGATCGGGGGAGTATTCCCCGTGTCGCCGGCGATGGAACGACGGGCGAACGACTGTGGCTTACCTTTCGCGTACTGGATGGAGAAGGAGTTCCGGTTCCCGATGCGATGATCGAACTGTGGCAGGCAGACTCCGACGGGAACTACGTGCAAAGGGACAACGGAGCGGCCGGCGTAGCCTTCAGCGGTTTTGGGCGACTGGCCACGGCGGAAGATGGCTCCTGCACTTTTGAAACGATTCGCCCAGGGCGCGTCGCAGGGCCAGGTGAAACACTTCAGGCCCCACACATTAATGTGTCGATCCTTGGCCGAGGCATTCTCAAGCGATTGTCGACTCGAGTTTACTTCGCAGGAGAGCCAGCGAACGACGCAGATCCGATCCTGGCTTTGGTGCCAGAGAATCGGCGTCCGACGCTGTTCGCGCAACCGGATACGGCCCGCACCAACAACTGGATTTTCCATGTGCGCTTGCGCGGAGAAGGCGAGACGGTTTTCTTCGATGTCTAAGGGTTTCACATTGAGCACCAGAATCAGATCGAAGGAACTTGTGGAACGGGGCCGGTCATGAGCGCACGTTTGATCGAAAGCCTGGCAACAACCCCGACTCTAGCCGAGCTGTTTTCCGATGAGGCGGTTCTACAGGCTATGTTGGATTTCGAAATCGCGTTGGCGCGCGCAGAAGCACGACACGGGGTCATCCCGTCGGAATCTGCAATCGCGATAGCGGCTGGAGCGAGGCCCGGCAATTTTGATATCTCCGCACTCGCGGATGCTGCGTTTCGCGCGGGAACGCCGGCGATTCCCCTGGTGAAAATGCTTACGGACGTGGTACGAAAAACCGACGCGGAAGCGGCCCGGTTCGTTCACTGGGGAGCCACCAGCCAGGATGTCGCCGACACCGCGATGTCTCTGTTGCTGAAACGGGCGGAGCCGGTTCTGTGCGCGGATCTCTTGCGCCTGGAGAAGGCTCTTCAGGGTTTAACGGAGCTTCACAAAGACAGCGTTATGCTCGGTCGAACTCTGCTTCAGCCGGCTCCGCCGGTCACCTTCGGACTCAAAGCCGCCGGATGGCTGTCTTCGGTTCGGCGTGGAAGGCGGCGTGTGCTGAAGGCATTTCGAACGGCAGCGGTGCTGCAGTTTGGCGGAGCCAGCGGCACGTTGGCATCGCTTGGCGACAGTGGGATTCAAGTTGCCGGCACGTTGAGCGAAGAGCTTGGCTTTGGGGAGGTTCCCACAATGCCCTGGCACACTCAGCGTGATCAACTTGCGACGCTGGTCTGCGCCTGTGGAGTCCTGACTGGATCTCTCGGCAAAATGGCGCGCGATATCAGCTTGCTTATGCAGAACGAAGTGGGAGAGGCAGCGGAACCCGGTGGAGAAGGCCGCGGCGGTTCTTCAACCATGCCGAACAAACGCAATCCCACGGCCTGCGTACTGACACTGGCCGCAGCGCATCGGGTGCCCGGGTTGGTCGCTTCTTTTCTTTCCGCAATGCTGCAAGAGCACGAACGCGGCGTCGGCGGCTGGCAAGCGGAGTGGCCGATTGTTGCGGGCGTAATTCAATCGACTGGCGTGGCAATCGCCTCGATGGCTGAAGTGGCCGAAGGACTCTCTGTCGACGTGTCGAAGATGCGCCTCAACATCGAAAATACGAATGGAGCAATTTTTGCAGAGCGCGCCATGATGTTGCTTGGAGCGAAGCTGGGGCGAGACGTTGCTCATAAGATCCTCAACTCTGCGGTGAAAAAAAGTGCTGAGGAAGGAAGTACGCTCTCCGCCGTTCTTGCCGGCGTACCTGAAGTGACTCTCCATCTGAGTCCTGCCGAGCTCAAGCAGTTGGACACGCCGGAGCTATATCTTGGGTCGGCCGAGGCTTTCCGGAAAGCTCTGGCGTCAGAGGCTGATCGCGAAGACGACGACAAGGAGCACTGATTTGCCCTTCGCAACCATTCACAATGCGCGGATGTTCTACCGAATCCAGGGAAATGCTGGACGGCCCGTCCTAATTCTGTCGCACTCAATCAGTACGGACCACGCGATGTGGGATCTTCAAGTAGAGAGCCTGCTCCCACATTTCCAGATTTTGCGATACGACACGCGAGGCCACGGAGCTTCCGAAGCAACGTCAGGCGATTATTCGATTGAGATGTTGGGCAAGGATATTCTCGCCTTGGCTGACCTGCTGGAAATCCCGCAATTTGCTTTTTGTGGTTTGTCGCTAGGCGGGGCCATCGGACAGTGGGTTGCGGCGCACGCACCCGAGCGTGTCACACATCTTGTGCTGGCCAACACCTCGCCGCAGTTCGTACCGCGCACGAACTGGGAAACGAGAATTGCAGCAGTAGCCAAAGGCGGAATGCCTGCAGTCGTCGATGTGGCGATGCAGAGATTCTTCTCAGCCGATACTCTTGCCAAAAAAAATCCCCACGTCGCCTCGATCCGCTCGGTGTTCTTGGGTACCAACCCCATCGGATATCTGGGATGTTGTGCGGCCCTCCGCGACATGAACCACGGAGATCTCCTCAGACAGATCAAGGCTCCAACTCTCGTGATCTCCGGCGATCGCGATGTTGCGACTCCATGGATTGGGCATGGAGAGCGGCTGGCGCAGCAGATTTCGGGAGCGAAAGTGCTCCACCTGGCGGCCGCCCACCTTTCTAATCTTGAGCGGCCCCGCTCGTTTACCACGGCCCTGCTGGAGTTCCTGCTGCCGCAACCGAACTCCAGCTCAGATACCCTGCAGGTTGGATTCGAAACGCGTCGGGCTGTGCTTGGAGACGCTCATGTCGATAAAGCAATTGCAGCAACGACAGAATTTACGCGTGAGTTGCAGGAGTTGATAACTCGTTATGCGTGGGGAACCATCTGGTCTCGTCCCGAACTAGACTGGCGCACCCGACGTCTGCTGGTGCTGGCGATAACTGCATCGCTTGGACGGTGGGAAGAGTTCTCTCTGCACGTGCGAGCGGGATTGGCCAATGAGCTCGAATTATGCGATTTGAAAGAAGTACTTTTGCAGACTGCCGTGTACGCGGGCGTCCCAGCAGCGAATACTGGATTTCAAATTGCAGTCGAACAGATCAAGAAGGCGGATGGTGGCTGAAGGCACATTCTCTGCTAACAGTCTCGATGTTGCTAGAGTGGCGATGGGATGACTTTCGTTTACGTCCGATAGGAACTTGAAGTGGCCGCAACCCCCTGCAAGTTAAGGAGAAAGCGGCCTTTATAAACTTCGGTACCTGTGACATAATCACGTTAGTCCTTCCCCGTATTCCCCCCCGAGTTAGCCCTGCTTTTCCCCTACTTTTGGTTCCCGGTCAAGTTCGCAAATTCGAATACGGGGCGGTCCTTTGATTACTTTCCGGAGATCCTCACTTTCCCTGCGGAGTGTCAACCGCATTCATTCCCGTTCGATCGTGTGCCGCAAATGCTCAGTTTTACTGAGCCTCATTACGGTGATCTTCTATAGTGTGGTTGCCTATGGCGCGGCCCCTGCCGTTACTTTAGCGCCGACCAGTCTCACGTTTGGGACGCAATTGAGGGGCACGACCAGCTCTCCCCAAATCGTTACAGTCACCAACACGGGAACGTCTTCTCTGACCCTGTCGAGCATTCGGCCCAGCTCAGGTTTCTCTCAAACGCATACCTGCCAAGCTACGTTGGCGGCTGGAGCTAGCTGCACCATCTCGGTTTCTTTCACCCCGGTGGCCAACGGCACTGTGAGCGGAACGCTCACAATCAGCGACAACGCTCAAGGCAGTCCGCAGGTCGTCGCTCTGAGCGGAACCGGAGCGATCGTGAGCCTCACTCCGAGCAGCCTGAATTTCGGCAACGAGGCTGTCGGTGCGGCAACCGCGTCCCAGGTCGTCACTCTCTCGAATCTTGGGCAAAGTACGGTAAAGGTTTCTGCCATTACATTTCAGGGTGCGAATGCAACGGATTTCTCTCAAACAAACTCGTGCGGCAGTGTCGCCGTCGGAGCTTCCTGCAATATCAATGTGGTTTTCACTCCTTCAGTTGCGGGGAGCCGCACTGCCACGCTGAACGTGACGCTCACATCCGCAGTATCACCCGCCCCAGTAACGCTCACGGGAACAGGAATATCCGGCACCAGCCCGGTCCCTTTACTGAATCAGCCGCTGGCACCGAGTTCCGCGGCACCTGGCAGTCCTGCAACCACGCTGAAAATAAATGGAGCGGGATTCACTTCGGGAGATTCAGTTCTTTGGAACGGCTCGAGTCGCACCACTACCTTCATCAGCGCGGGAACGATCCAAGCCTCGTTGCTGGCCTCTGACTTGGCAACTGCCGGGACGGCCCAGGTAACGGTGAAGAATACGAGCGGAGCAGGCGGAGTCTCCAATTCGCAGCCCTTTCAAATCGCCGCGTCTGCGTCGGCTGCTTGCAATGGCAGGACCAGCCTTGAGCGTGGGAGTAGACCCGCGCGGCATGGTGGTGGCGGACTTCAACGGTGACGGTCGGCCTGATATAGCAGTCGTCAATCGCGGGTCCAACACGGTTTCGATCCTGCTTGGAAATGGCGACGGCACCTTCGCTGCCCAAACCTCATTTGCCACCGGAACGGATCCCATCGCGATCGCGGTGGGGGACTTCAACGGAGACGGCAAGTTGGACTTGGTTACGGCGAACCGTGCTTCTTACAACATTTCCGTTCTATTGGGGAACGGCGATGGCACCTTCCAGAGTCATGTGGACTATGTCGCGGGAACGGAACCGATCGGTATCGTCGTCGCTGACTTTAACCGGGACGGCTACCTTGACGTCGCAGAAATCAATAGCGCTGACAATACGATTTCCGTCTACCTGGGTGTCGGCAATGGAACCTTTCAACCGCAGGTGACCTATCCCAGCGGGTCGAGTCCGAACGCCATCGCGGTCGGCGACTTCAACGGAGATGGAATTGTGGACCTCGCTGCTGCTGATTCGGCTACCAGCAACGTCGCGGTTCTGTTTGGCAATGGAGACGGTACTTTTGCGAATGCATCGTACTATGCAACGGGTTCGGATCCGGACGGTTTGTTGGCTGCGGACTTGAATGGAGATGGCAAGCTCGATCTCGTCGCTGCGAATAATGGAAGCAATACGATTTCCGTGCTCTTGAACAGCGGAGGAGGAATCTTTGCGTCCGGCGTGACTTATCCGGTCGGGAATTTGCCGTTTGCGATCAGTGCGTTTGATGCTTATGACACGGGCAAGCTTTCTATTGCCGTCGTTAATTACGGTGACAACACAGTTTCTATTTTGCCTGGCAACGGAGACGGCACGTTTAACGAGGCAAAGGTTCAGACGTTCCCCACGGGTGAAGAACCGATCGGCATGGTTGTCGGCGATTTCAACCTCGACGGCAGGCCTGACCTTGTAGTTTCTAATTCGGAAGACAACACGGTTTCGATTCTGCTGCAAAGTCCCGCCACAACGCTGTCGAGCACCGCGCTGGCTTTCGGTTCGCAAACGATTGGCAGCACCAGCGCTCCACAAAGTATCGTGCTGACGAATTCGGGTAGCGCAAATCTTGCGATCAGCAGCATCGCCCTTACCGGCACGAACACCAATCAATTTGGGGAGACGAATAATTGTCCGAGTACGCTTCCGGGTGGTGGCAGCTGCACCATCAGCGTTACGTTTTCCCCGACGATCAACTCCACGGTCACAGCGAATGTTTCGATCACCGACAACGCTACAGGAAGCCCGCAGACTGTGAGCCTGCTTGGAACTGGAGCTTCATCGGCGGTAACCCTTTCCCCGAGCAGTCTGACATTCAGCTCGCAGGCGGTGGGCACCACAAGCTCCTCTCAGAATGTAACGCTGACGAACACGGGCAGCGTCACACTTGCGATCACGTCAATCAGCGCAACTGGCAACTTTGGCGAGACAAATAATTGCGGAACTTCCGTCGTGTCGGGTGCCACGTGCACAATCAGCGTTACGTTCACACCTGCAACGACCGGTACACTGACGGGAACGATCAGCATTAGCGATAGCGTAGCCGGCAGCCCCCAGACTGTCAGCCTTAGCGGCACAGGATCGGCCGCGGCGACGGTTACATTTTCCCCGGCCTCGCTGACCTTCGCCAGCCAGAATGTAGACACAACGAGCACAAAGCAAACAGTCACCTTGACGAACACGGGCAGTGGACTGTTGACCATCAGCAGCGTTTCGACAACCGGCAGCTATTCCGAGACCAATACCTGCGGCGCTTCCGTCGCCGCAGGAGCAAGTTGCACGATAAACGTAACCTTCGATCCGACCGCCGTTGGGACGAATGTGGGATCGGTGGTAATAGCGGATAACGCCGCGAATAGCCCGCAGAGCGTTGGGTTGACCGGTACGGGCGCGAGCACCACCATCACTTTTGCCCCCACCAGCCTGAGTTTTGGCAGCCAAGCGCTGAACGTGAAGAGTGCCGCGAAGACTCTCCAGCTTACCAATAACACCGGCGCCCGATTGACGTTCTCGAAGCTTACGATCTCGCCCAATTATTCGCAGACCAGCAACTGCGGCGGCGGGGTCGCGTCGGGTGCAAGTTGCACCATTAACGTGAGCTTCACGCCAACTACCAGCGGTACGATCGCCGGTACGATCACCCTCACCGATAGCGGGAGCGGTGCCGTGCAAACGATTCCGATGACCGGAACCGGGGCGTCTGCGACTGTCGTTCTCTCACCCTCCAGCGTCACCTTCGCTAACCAGTCCGTCGGGTCGTCCAGTGCGGCTTCGACCGTGACTCTCACGAATACGGGCACGACCGCGCTAACAATTACGAGTGTCAGCATCACCGGAACCAATGCCGGCGACTATTCGCAGACCAACAATTGCGGCAGCTCGATCGCCGCGGGTGGATCGTGTTCCATCAATGCAGTCTTTACTCCGACAGCGTCGGGAACGCGTTCGGCGAGCATCAGCGTTAGTGACAGTGCCACGGGAAGTCCTCAGACTGTTGCGCTAACTGGAACGGGGGTTGCGCCGGCTGTCAGCCTGACGCCAGCCAGTCTTTCATTTAGCAGCCTGACGGTAGGCTCGAGTAGCGCTCCTCAGAATGTGACGTTGAGCAACACGGGCAACTCAACTCTGACTCTGACCAGCATCACGATTACAGGGTTGAATCCGTCGGACTTCTCTCAGACAAACAATTGTGGAAGCTCCCTGGCAGCGGCTACAAACTGTACTATCAGCGTCACGTTCACGCCGGTTGCATCGGGTTCGCGCCAAGCAAATCTCTCCGTGGCCGACAATGTTCCCGGAAGTCCTCAAATCGTCGCGCTGACGGGAACCGGCAACAGCTCCGGCATCAGCTTCAGCACTTCCAGCGTTACATTCGCGGCACAAGGTGTCGGGACTTCGAGCCCGGTGAGCGGAATTACACTTTTCAACATCGGCAATAGCACGCTCTCGATTTCGAGCATCGCCGTCACGGGCACGAACCCGGGAGACTTTTCTCAAACGAACAATTGCGGTTCGTCGGTGGCCAGCGGGGCGAACTGTACGATCAGCGTTACCTTCACACCGACGGTGGTCGGAACCCGAACGGCAACGATATCTGTATCCGATAATGCAACGGGAAGCCCGCAGTCGGTTGCGCTCACCGGGACGGGAACAAGCGGAGGCCCCAGCGCGTCGTTGTCGCCGACAAGTTTGACCTTTGCCGCGCAAAATCTGCTGACCACGAGTTCTTCTCAAAAGATCACGCTGACGAATGCGGGCGCGGTTACTCTAAACATTCTCAGCATCGTAGCCACTGGAGACTACGCACAAACCAATACCTGCGGATCCTCGCTTGCTGCCGGAGCGAATTGCACCGTGCAGGTGACGTTCACGCCATCCGCAACGGGAACCCGGACGGGTTACGTCACGTTCACTGACAACGATCCCTCGACCCAGCAAACGGTCAACCTGAGTGGAACGGCCACCGCGCCCAGCAGCACCGTTTCGATCGTTCCGGTTCAAGTTTCAGTAACACCGGATCAGAGCTCGCAATTGCAAGCCTATATCAGCGGCATTGCCAGCTCGAAAGTCACTTGGACGGTGGACGGCATCGCTGGCGGTAGCAGTGTAGTGGGAACGATATCGAGCACCGGTTTCTACACGGCCCCGACTGCGCCTGGATCGCACGTCATCACTGCGACCAGCACCGCCAACACCACACAAGCGGCAAGCGTGCCAGTTGTCGTCACTTCTTACAGCGGGACGTTTGTCTACCACAATGACGACGGGCGTACCGGTCAGAACCTGCAAGAAACCGTACTCACGACCGGGAATGTAAATTCAACCCAGTTCGGCAAGCTTTTCTCTTACCCGGTCGACGGTCAGATTTACGCGGAGCCGCTGTACGTCCAGGGCGTCAGCATTCCAGGCCAGGGCGTTCACAATGTCACATATGTAGCAACCGAAAACGACAGCGTCTATGCCTTCGACGCCGACGGCGCCACGACCACGCCCTTATGGCAGGTAAGTTTCCTCACCAACGGGGCACAAACGCTCAGTACTACCGACATTGGAGGATGCAGTAACATTTCGCCCCAGGTGGGAATCACTTCCACTCCGGTCATCGATCCGCAAACGAACGTGATGTTTGTTCTGGCTCGGACCAAAGTGGTTTCGGGTGGAACAACTTCGTACTACCAAACTCTGCACGCGCTGGACATCACGACAGGTTTGGAAACGCCAGGAAGTCCGGTGGTGATTCAGGCTTCGTATCCTTCTTCCAGCGGTACCGTCACCTTCAACCCGCAAACACAAAACCAACGCTCGGGATTGTTCCTGAACAACGGAGTGGTCTTCATCAGCTGGGCATCCCATTGCGACATCCAGCCCTATCACGGATGGATGATGGGCTACCAGGAAGGCAGCCTCCGGCAAGTTGCAGTATTTAATACGACCCCGAACGGCGTCGAAGGCGGAATTTGGCAAAGTGGCGCTGCGCCCGCCGTGGATGAAAACGGAAACATCTACGTCATGCTCGGGAATGGAACGACTGACATTAACACCGGAGGGGTAGATTACGGCGAGGCACTCGTGAACTTCAGTTTCACCGGAAGCGCCCTAACCATCAGCGATTATTTCCTGCCTTCCAATTTCCAATCGCTCAACAACTCCGATCTTGATTTGGGATCAGGGGCACCGATGCTATTGCCAACTCAGACCACGGCCCCCACGGAATTGCTGGTTGCCGCCGGCAAGCAAGGCGTGGTCTACCTGGTCGATCGCACCAACCTTGGTAAGTACAATGCCTCGGGAAATCAGGTTCTTCAAACGCTTCCCGCTGGCACCGTCCCGACTGCTCACAGCATGCCTGCTTACTGGCAGAACAACATTTACTTCTGTGGAGTCAGCGACTATCTAAAATCCTATCTTTTGTCGAACGGGCTGCTTTCAACCTCGCCGACTTCAGAATCGCCTTCTCTGTTTGGCTATCCGGGGGCAACACCTGCCGTTTCGGCAAACGGATCGACGAACGGCATCGTTTGGGCTCTAAGCACCGCCAAGGGCGGATATGTCTGGTTGCACGCATACGACGCGGTCAACTTGTCCCGGGAGTTGTACAACACCGGTCAAAATTCGGCACGCGACCAGGGCGGCATCGCGGTAAAGTTTGTCGTACCAACCGTCGCCAACGGAAAAGTTTACGTCGCAACCCAAGGGGAACTGGACGTGTACGGATTGCTGCCCCAACCCTAGAGCGAAAGGCTCCTTTGCAGTCTCAGGACTTTCGTCGACTCGGGCACCCGTGTCCGCGAGAGTCATCACCGGTGTTTGAAGCCGGGTCTGCGCCTGTCTCGTCGGCTTCCGTGCCATCAATTCATGATTGCTGATTGGTCATACGTCGGAAGGACTCGTCGTTCCTCTTTGAGTTTCGGGATGCGGAAGTGTTTGCAACCCGCCCCGCACTTCGATCTGCCGTCGCCGCGCCAATGCAGGTAAGCGTTCAACGCCCGAATACGGTTGTTGCAACTCGCAGGCTTGAGTCCTTGTTTCCCCTATGCGAATGACGAGCGACTTCAATTCGTCCGGAGTCGTTCAGGTCCTCGTCCAGCCACTTGAAGGACTCTCGGTACCGCCAGACTGTGCGAGGGCTGACGTTGCTGATGAACTGAGGTTCTTTGATGAACTGCTCAAATTGCTCAATCCTGTGCCCTCCAAGGCAGGGGTGCTTTGGAGAGGCCAAATTTCGTAAGTGATTGATTGGTCGGGGCGATAGGATTTGAACCTACGACCCCCTGCGCCCAAGGCAGGTGCGCTACCAGGCTGCGCTACGCCCCGACATGACTAGCAGAATTGATTCTAAAGTACTTTCCAACTTCGTGACCACTCCGGATCATGATTTCCGGCCTCGACCGTGCACAAACCGTGCACTTATGCAGCCCACTGCACCGTGACCGTGCACATTTGCTCACCACTCTCTGGACAGCCATTTCGCTGGCCCGGCGGTTGAGCTTCTCCAGAGCTTCGCGCTTCATCTGCAATTTCATCTGCGAATACTTTTTGAAGACTTGCGCGTCTCCCTGGCGAAGCATTTGAGTCACCCATTCATCGGCTACGCCTCCGGCACTCAGCCGCGTGGCATAAGTGGATCGAAGGTCGTAGATTCGAAAATAGGGAACCTTGGCGCGCCGAAGTGTCTTGTGCCAGACCGTCTTGAACGTGGTCTGGTGCCCGCTCCGATTCAGATCGCTCGGAAACAAGAACGGACTCTCCCCCGCGATGGCCATCTGGCGACGAAAGGCTTCGATGGCCAGCGGAGTAAGCGGAACTTCGGCGGTGCCGTTTGGAGTTTTCGAGTCCGGAATCCAGACGACCGCGTTCTGAAGGTCCACTTGATCCTTCTTCATCGGAGTCAGTTCCTTGTAGACTCGCAATCCCGTCTCCGTAATCATCTGTACGGCGTTTTTCAGGTACTCGGGTCCGTGAAATTCGATCCGTTGCTGCTCCGACCAGGTAACGTAGTGCGGCCGGAACAATCCTTTCACGGCGACCGGGAACTCCACCCCCGAACAGGGATTGGCCGCAGAGCATCTTCTTGCGGACCGCCACATTTAACATCCGCCGGAGAACCCGAAACTCCTGGTGCACCGTGGTTGATTTGAGGACTCCCTTTTCTCGGTAACCACGAGCGAGCTTGACCCGAACACGCTGCCGAAGACGCCGACGAAGGTAGTCTTCGATGGCATCGGCTGTGATATCCACCAGTTTTCTGCCCGGGAACGCAGCTTTCAGATGGGTTGCGCAGCGCATGTTCGCCTCGTGGGTTTTCTGGGCGCGTAGGGGTGGTTTTGAATAGTTCTCAAGAAACGAATCCACCCACTCTCCAAAACCCAGTGCCTCTCCTTTCCGAATTACCTCTAGCAGATTGCCGTCCCTGGCTTGCAGACGCTCGCGAAGCTTGCGGTTGGCCTCCTGCCACTCCTCGGTATGGGTGGACTCTCTGCAGTATTTCCCGCTTCGATCCCTGTAGCGAATCCACAGAACCTTACCGTCCTTGCGAGAATAGACAACCCCGTCCTGCTTTCGTTGTTTAGACATTCACCATCTCCTGTCTGAATGAAGCGCGGAATGACTCGAGATCCGATTTGAGGAACCGGATGTTGCGACCCATTACGCGGAGATGGGGAATCTGCTTTCGTTCAACCCAAAGATACACAGTCTGCGGGCTCACTCCAAGGAATTTTGCCGCCTCCTTCACTCTCATCGGAGGTTCGAGGGCGCGGGCCGAGTGATCGATAGGTTTCGCGTCGTCATATGGGTGCTCTCGACTCGCGGCGGTCGGCAGAGTCCCCGAGGTGCGCATTGGGATCACGACTTGCGATGGCTTCCCTTGGGCTGACAAAGGCTGCCTCCTGATTGCACCAATTAGGGTCTTTTATTCGGTCCTGAAACTCGGTCAAAGGACGGCGAGGAGCAAAAGGGCGCGGTAATGGCGTGATCGCGGAGTCCTTCGTCACTTCCGGCCTTATCGAGTGAGCTTGAACGGCTTCGGGCTCCATGCGGTCCGACACACGAAGGGATCATAGGTGGCGGCGATGAACAGTTCTTCGATAAGAAATTGTTGGATTTCTGAGTATTTGATAAAGGATCCGTCGAATTTCGGCTCGCATGGTAGCCGAGATGAGTCTGGAGTGAGAGTGATGTATACATCACATAACCCCTTGAAAATGTATTAAAAGTGATGTATAACTCACATTATGCAGACGCTGGCAGAACTCGGCGAAGCGGTCTCAGCCCGGCGAAAGGCTCTTGGACTGAACCAGAGCGAGGTCGCCGTACGCTCCGGAATCACCAGGGAATCCCTGGTGCGCTTTGAGCGGGGACAGGTATCGGAGTTCGGTTCCCGCAAGCTTCTGGCGGTTCTCGCGGTACTCGGCCTTGAAATAACTTTCACCGAGGTAGGAGTCGCAGGCACCCTCGATGAACTGCGGCGCGAACGGGGTGGTGCTTGAAGCTCAATGTCCATGTCCTCGGTCGCCATGTTGGCGTTCTCGAACAGGTCGGTGACTTCAAGAGCGTGATGGCCTACGTTCCAGACGTGGCGCCCGAGAACCTAGTCTCCTTGACCATGCCCGTCCGCACCGAATCGTATCCCTGGGACGACCAACTTCACCCCATTTTCCAGATGAACCTTCCGGAGGGCTACCTCCTGCAGGTCCTGCAGGAGGAATTCGGACCCCATATCGGCGCGAGTCCGGTCGCGCTCCTCTCCGTTATCGGTCGAAACATGGTGGGAAGACTGCAAGTCGCTCCGCCCGGAGCGGCAGTGGACGAACCGGCAAAACCGATCGAAGTTGCGGAACTGCTGAAGGGAGACAACTCGGAAGAGGCATTTTCGCAACTGGTTCGAGAACATGCAAAGAGCGGCGTTTCCGGTGTCCTGCCGAAGTTCCTGGATACCGAACAAAAGAAGACGAGCGGCCTGGGACAGCACAAGAAGGCTTCATTGCTGGTCCACGACCACATTATCAAAGGATCATCCAGCAAGCTTCCGTTCGCGACCGCCAACGAACACTTGTGCATGCAGGTGGCAGCGAGGGTTCTCGAAAGTGCGAAAACCCAACTCTCCGCCGACGGCAACGTTCTGGTGGTGCGTCGGTTCGACGTCGATGAGAACGGAAAGCCTTTCCGCGCATTGGAAGATTTTTGTGCCCTGCTCGGGCTGCGGCCGTCCGCGAAGTACGAAACCACATGGGAGCGGATCGCGAAGGCGGTTCGGACCTATGTGCCGGGCGGAGATCAGCGCGAGACCTTCCAGAAGCTGACCACAATCCTGCTGTTGACGTACGCGCTGAGGAACGCGGACTGCCATTCGAAGAATCTGGCGTTGCTATACACATCGCGGACGGATGCACGCCTCGCACCCGCGTACGACTTCTTCACGACTTCCGTCTACGAGGGTTACCAGAACAATCCCCCCGGAATCAGCTTCATGGGGAGGAAGACGTGGTTGCCCGGAAAGACTCTGGGCACCTTTATCACCTCCACCTTTGGCATTTCACAGCGCGAGCAGAAGGAAATCCTTGAGCGCATCAGTGATGCGGTTGCTGACACTGCTCCTGCGGTTCGTGAATTGATGCAGGGACTGGCAGGTTTCAAGGACACTGGAAAGCGGATGCTGACCGCATGGAGCCACGGAGTGAGCGTTCTGCGCGATCGTCGTATGTATGCTTTGAGTCCGTGGAAGTCGTCCCCAGCTTTCGAGGGAATATCGGACCCACCGAAACTCAAGAACCCACGAACTGTCATTGGGCGGTCGGAGTTATTGGGTCACCGCACCAAATCCAAGTGATCGGCGCAGCAATGAGAAGCCGAAGTCGCCATCGTTGTTATCCTTCGCTCCGATGTATGGCTAGTGCTGTCCGAAATTCCGAGTCGAGCAATGATTCTGTTCAAGAACATCGATCTGGATTCGTGTTGAACCCGCCTCTTGCTCGTCTCTGTCGCTCTTCTGGACCTTCACCCTGACATGGGCAGACGGAGTTCTCACATTTCAGGTCCGAATGCACGATCGGACTCAGATGTCCGCTCCTCCACGATTTCGCTCTGGTTAGGTTTCGATCGTCTCTTGTCTTTTGCTTTGTCCACAACTCCTTTGCGGAAAGTGCGGCCAACATAGGGGTTGCATACTTCGGCGGATGATAGCTTCGCACAGCCGGTATGCTGATCAATCCGTCCGTGTAGACCATCAGAGAAACTCCATCTACATCCGCGAAGAGAACGCCGCGGCTTTCAGGCTGGTTGCCTTCCTTCCAATTTACGTTCGCGCTCTCCCCTCGACTTCTTCGCTCGCTCTCATACTCTTTGGTTCTATCCTCCTGTTTCTTCGTCATTCGGGATCTCCTTTCAGAATCTATCCTCGCCCTGTTTCCAACTCATCGGCCGTTCGACTTCAGAGCCGATGTGACCTGATCGAACTTCATATCCACCCACCCTCTCAACCCAGTCAGACTTGGTTCAATAGCTGCAGCGCTGCGTACGAACTCCCGAATTTCGATCGGTCTTGGTGGCGATGTCTCTTGCCGCAGTAGACGCTTGAACGCAGCCCACCGTTCGCTCTTGATATAATCGCTAATCGGTAAGTCTGGTCCCATATACGCAATCGCGAACGCTGGATGCTTGTGAGTGGCTTCCGCGATGGCACGGCTCAACACGAGATTCCGCATCCACTGATATTCCTGTCCTCGAAACGGGCAAGGGCGATAGTCGTCCCCGGGGTTCAGGCGGAAAATCTGCGGAATTATTTCCCAGTAGCGAATGCCCTTCCCGGTCAGGGCACACCGGTTCGATATCTGATTCGCGGGGTTCACTTGCAATTCGAAGTTGCCATTGCATTGGGCCTGCCCCACACGTCCTAGACGCTGGGTTTGTGAACAGCATCCCGCCTGACGCTCGGTAAACTTGACTTCAAAGAGAATGGAGGCGAACCGTCCCATTGCTGCCGCGTCAACCTGAGTCGGACGAGGTTCTTTGAGGAGATTGGTCGGGTCCAACCACTCCAAATGCACCTGCCAAGGCCCGCCGGGAGGAACATTCAATTTCTTACAGACTGAGTCGAAGATCGCAGCGCGCGACGATTGCTGCAACATCATCAGCGTTCCGAATACATCAATCGCCAGCGCCTGCGATGAGTGGATCTTCCAGGTGTCGCACGAACTGGATCGATCAAGATGCCATGGGAATTTGTCCCAGGGCTCAACCGCTGGTCGCGCGAGCGGGAACAGATTGCTTTCGATCTTGAGCTTCAGTTCGTGGTTCATGCTCGGTTGTCCAACGTTATAGACCAGTCTCAACGTGGAAGGTAGCCCATTCGGATGGCGTCATCGCCGCCTGCAAAAATCTGCGTTGTCCTTGATATTCGGGATGTTAGCGGCCAGATTAAGCGGAGGTCGTTGACTTCGGTTCGCATATGTCGAGGATCCTGAGGCACCGAAGGCCTCAACCAAGTCCATGAAACGACTGGGCTTATGCTCATCAGTATATATTTAACGCAATACATTATTATCACGTACATGTTCGTCTATCTCTATGTTGTTGTTGATATTAACTTATTGTATCCGCTGGTTATTATGCATATATATTATGCTGTAAACATAAATTATATGACACCAAATAACAACATGATTGAGACACTGCGGGACGGCCTTCAGACCGGCAGCCTCCTTCCGCCCGGCGTCACAGCGAAGATTCTTGGGATCGAGCCGTCGTTCGAACTCCCGGATCATCACATTGAAGTGGACGCGCTTGTGGAATTCACGGTGAAGAGCCATCCCGGCAAACCCATCAAGGCCATCATTGAACTTAAGTCGCGCCTTACTCCGATGATTCTCGAAGGAGTCGTTCACCAGGTGCTTCGCTACCGTAACGAACTCCGCCGATCCGGCAGCTTCGACGATCTCTACCCCATGGTTGCGGCTCCCTACATTTCAGAGTCGGTACAAGCACGCTGCAAAGAACTCGGCGTCGGTTACATCGACCTGAACGGAACCTTCGCTCTGATTCGCGATGACATCTACGTCGATGTCGTCCGGCCCGCAACGGCGTTCAAGAATCCTCAGGGAGTCAAAAACATCTTTTCGGGAAAGTCGCGCCGTATCATTCGCGTCCTGCTCGCCAATCCGTACCGCGCTTACCGACTCGAAGAACTTGCCTCCGAGACTCAACTCAGCGTGGGACAGGTTTCTCAGGTGACCAGACGGCTGCAGAACGATGGCTTATTGGACCGGACTTCGGAAGGATCGATCCTTAACCGGCCGCGCAAGCTCTTAAGAGTTTTCGCGCAGGCACTCAAAACCGACTACGTTCGAAACCGAATCGTGCTGCATGCCTTCACCGAAACTCCCCCCATGCAATTCGCCAGCAGTCTCTGCGAGGTTTGCGAACGCCAAGGCATCCGGCACGCATTCACCCTCGCCAGCGGATTGGAACCAACCGAGCGAAATGTAAGAGAGGAACTGATGGCCGCGTACGTCAACGTCCCGCCAGACAGACTACGAGACGATTTGCGCCTCGAACTGGTGGGCAAAGGAGCCAACGTGCTCCTGATGACCCCACCTTCGACCGACAATGCCGAGGCCGGCGGCGTATTCTATCGTCCACGCAAATTGATGAACGGACTCACCGGGGTGAATCCGGTACAACTCTATGTGGACTTTACCCTTCATGGCAGCAGGGGCGAAGAGCAAGCCGAGTTTCTGATCGAGCACGCACTCGCTTTCCGGGAATAGATGGCAGACGCAATCGAGATCACCAAGACTTTTCCGGCCTCACGCGAACGAACTGTTCTCCTGGAACTGCTCAAGATCGCGCGAACTCTCAAACAAGAAAATATTGAAGCTGTGATCTGCGGCGGCTGGGTGCCATTTCTGAAAGAGCTGGCCAAACATTCTCAAATCGCTCACAAGGGGAGCCTAGATATCGATGTCCTCTTGCGAGCAAAAGCCCGTGAGAGGGAGTCCGTCGATCGCGTCAAGAACCTGCTGTCTGAACCGCCAGCCTTCCAGCCCAGCAAGGCTGATGCATTTCGCTATGAAAAGAGCATCGACAGCAACGTAGTGCAACTTGATCTTCTGGCAGACCTGCCACGAAGGAGGGAAGACGAATCTGTCCTGAAGATCCAGGGAGCGACATCAAGCCTTCAGGTCTGCTTGGCAGACGGCGCCGAAAATCTGGGCAATCACGTCGAGACGATCCAGATCAATTGCCGGGAGGGAGAGAGTCTCGAAACCTTCGAGATTACCGTTCCTGATGCTGTCGGGTTCTTGATATTGAAGACGACCGTTACCAGGTTTCGCGAAAAAGCAAGGGACCCCTACGACATCTACTTCTACTGCCGCTACTCACAGGATGCGGCCACAACCCGGCAAATGCTCGCGAGTGCGATTCAGGAGCCCGCCGTCGCGCGAACTGTGGAGGCCCTCAAGAAGATGTTCACGCACGAAGACTCAAAGTGGGTGGAGATGGTACTGGATGAAATCCCTGTGATTGGGGGACGCCCGCGATCGCGAGGCGCGATTTGTGGTTCGTGCTGTGGGCCGAGCAATTGAGGGCCTGTAGCCAGCGAAGCATACAACGAGAAGAGCTCCAGTCGAAGATTCGACCATTCTTGTGTATATGTTCCATGTTTACGTACTAGGTAACGGAAAAGGGCAGAGTGTTGTCACTGTCCTGTCCTTCAATCAGGAGACCCACGAGCACGGTTTGTCCCTTGTTCCACGCGATACCGCTCGCCTGGGTTGCGGGAAAAGTGAACTTAATCTGTGTTGCAGTCCAAGACTTCACGGTGACCGCAGAGGGAGACCCGTCCAACGAGATAAGACTATTGCCCTGAGTATCGCCGAACGATGTTCCCGCGAGCGTTACATCGACCGGCAGGTTTGCGAGGGGAGCAGAGTTGGGTGTCAGTGAAGTAAGGCTGGAACGTCTTGCGACGTTAGTTTCTTCCCCGAGTAAGCGCCATGGCCGAGTCCCATCAGCACCATCAAAGAGTTGTCAATATCCGGCAATTGCCAGTTGAGAGCATGGAACTTTTGGACAACTGCAGCGATATAAATCACGACCGCGATCAACGTCCATGCCAGCATCTGCACCTTTGAGAGGTCCGGGAAACCCTGGTCGTCTTGCATGATTGAGGTGAGGGTCGATTTCTTGATCCGCTGGCCACCGGTCTTTATGAAGCGATCGCTGGCGATGTAGCCGACAGTAATGCCCTTTGCGGCGGCGGTCGTGGCCACGCTCATACCCATAACGATCAAGAGATTGCGCGGCCAGTAACCATCAACGGCGGGCCCGTGCGCGACGAGCCTAATCGCATAGAGCCCGCAGAAGGTTGGGAGGATCACAATCGTCCAGAGCCAGAATTGAAACTTGGATGTGCTCGGTCGCCCATCCGCACCCTCCACCAGTTGCATGGGATTCCACGAACAGCAGACTCCGTAAACTAGCCAGAGTGCGGCCGCCACGCCGAAGGAAACCAGTGTCGGTAAGTACGCAGAGTGTATGAAGCTTTGCCCAGCCATATATCCCTCCCTGTCAAAATCAGATACCAATACCGCTCCACGACGGTGCTCTTGAGTTACTCAACCCGTGAAGCCGGTCCTATCTCGCTACTTCATAAACGACATCGAAAGGTGAAGTCCTTTCGCTCGTCGTGAAATCAATGCGACAACGGCAAGAACCCGTCTCGAGGGCGATTAATCCCCGTCGCCGCCGCCCCCACCACCGCCTCCGCCATCACCTCCTCCTCCACTATCACCTCCACCACCTTCGTCGCCGCCGCCACCCCCATCACCACCCGGATCTGCGGGACCGTCGCCACCTGGATCGGGATCGGGTTCCGGTGAGGGGTCGGGTGCCGGATCGGGTGGATTCGGAACAGGATCCGGGGTCGGTCCGGGAAGTGGCACCGGAACCGGATCGCTCGGAGGATCGGGCACGGGGTCGGGCGGTCGGACTTGGCACGGGGGTTGGGTTCGGTGCCGGGTCGGGCGTGGGACTCGGCGAAGGGTCAGGCGTTGGGTCTGGGCCATCAGGGCCCGAGTCGTCGAATAGATCCTGCACCCAGTCAGGCGCGCTCGTATCTCCCTCTTGATAGGTCGTGCCGGGAGTATTTCCTTCAAAGGTCTGAATTGCGTTGGCGAAAGAATTCAGCTGGTCCGGAGTCAAGTCTGACATTAGCGTCGACGCATCCACGCCAACGTTGTCGGTGATGAACGATGTGTATGCGTCGGTGTCATTCTCCGACGGAGGAGCGTAACGTTCCATCGCGTCTTCGATCGACAGCCCTTGATAACTGTCGGAACTCAACAGACTGACGAGTGCTTGCATGCCCGTCTCGGCATCGGGGAAGATGGCGAAACGGCCGTCTGATCCGATTGCACCGTGCGCGTCAGCGAAGGGTCCGGCTTCAATGTTCCCTGGGTTGTTGTCGCGCCAACTCCGACTCCCCCCCACATTTATCGAGCCGCCGTACTGAACGTAAGAACCATCTTGACTTGTGCCCACTGTAGCCATCGCAACTTTCTCCTCGATACAAGTGAAGCTATTCGACTGAAACCTCAAAGCTCAGAAACGAGAACTATTCTGGAAGTCCTTTTGGAGGAGTTGTCCGGCGAACTCAGGAGCTTTTAAGAAATCCCGCGATAGTCGTCACCGCATTCGAGAAGACACACGGCGGATCCCGATTCGAAGAAGCAAGCTCCACGGTCCGAAGGCAGCCCTCGATTTGCAGTCCGATGCTCGTGATCGATTCGTTCGGTCGTGGGAGAGAGTTGAACTTTGCAAATTGGTTAGTGTCTTACCAGGAGCTTGCCAGGCCTCATTGATGGTGCAGAGTTCGAGTAGGGCGCCGGCCCTTCATGGCAGACATTGAGGGGTGGCGTTATACGCGGGGCTGCTCACTTAATTAGCTCAATACCATATGTCCACTGTTTCGATCGAGCATAATTATTTGAGGCGTTCACGCCGTCGGCATATTTAATGCGTATCTGCGATTTAGCAGGATCACCGGAAGTCAGATACGGGAATATCTCCACGCAAAACTCAGGCCAGACAGTGGAATCAGTATCGACACATCCCCATATCCCTCAACGCGTTGGTTCTTCGCAGCAGTCAGATCCAGCGGCAGATAATATGTCCCGAGATCCATTTCAACCCCAAGACAGTAATTTGTAGTCGACTTGTTCGACGTGTCCCCTGCTTTCTTCGCTGTGATGTTCATCCGTCCGAAAACGGTGCACGCCCAGGGGAACCGAATTGACGACCAAGACGCAAATGGGTTCAGTGCATAGTCATCGGTGGCGAGCAACTTGGTTTTCGGTGTTATCAGCTGATTGATGCGGTGCGTGTACTGGTTGTCTAAGGTTAGATCGGGCGGCAATGGCACTTGAATCACTTTGTTGTAAAGCAGCTTGCTGGACCACGCCCATGGTAATAACGTGGTCATTCCAAGCGTCGTGACCGTCGAGAGATTGGATGCTATCTGATTTCCCTGCACCATTTGCTCCAAGTGCACGGGTGTATACCAGCGGGGAAAGACCCCCCTCTGAATGCCGAGGGTTCCCGTGAAGGAACTCTTTGAGTCTTTTTCGTCTGTCGAAAATAGATCTGTGCTCTTGACATAAGTGTTGAAGGGCGCGTGCGGCGATGCGAACAGATTCGAGTCAGAAAACGATACGCTCAACTGACCTACATCACGAGTCTTGCCGTTCGTCAAAGCCTCCGAAGGTGCTGCTTGGGGCGTCGCTGAAAAACTGGTGATCCCTTTAGTTGATGTCAGCGTGCCATCTGACTGAGCAGACAATCCGCCAGAAAGCCCGACCAGACTAACTTGGAGTAGGTCATTCGTTGATACCTTCGACTTTAGGATCAAGTTGACTCCGTTGACTCCGTTGGCAAGTTTGGCTTCACACGACGTTAGTCCCTTGCCGTGTGGCTCAAGCACCACCCCCGCAATCTCCAGGCTACGCACATCACTGAAACAGCCACCCTTTTTGATCACAACCGCGACCCTGTACGAGGATGGTTTTGTGCAGTCCCAACGTGGGTGATCTGGATCGTCACCAATTGCTCTGTTGATAAGATCGTAGACCGCTGCTGGCGACGCGAACGACACGTAGATGGCGTTTACGGGCTCTAGCGAAGGATACCTTGTGTACGATTCGGACGTCACGGTAAGGACGGCTTTCTGAGTCTGGCACACGACAGACGTTAAAAGAGTCGCGAGCGTGACAACCACACCCATCATTCTTCGGCTCAAATTCATTTTATTTACCCCAATGTCGCGGTCTGATTGACCAAGTCGCTGACCTTTTTGCTGTTATCGTCGACCGTCACTGCAGCGGCAGCCTGAAGTTTGCTGAAAAGCAAACCGCCGGGATTGTCGAAGCGAGCATGCTTACTGCTGTTTTCCAAGTTGGCCCGTTGCTGCCGCCAGGGAAAGCTGCGGATATCGCTGCGTTAAGAAAATCGACCAGACTCCCGCTGGGAAACGTCCCCGCAGAGAGCGTCTGCAGATATGCGCCGACGAACGTGGGCAGAGGACTGAAGTGGTCAAGCAATGCCTCAAACGTCGCAAAGTTAGTGAGATCAGCGGTTGAGACATCCAGACCGGGCGAACTCTGGACGTTCACAATGAACTGCGACTTCTCATTTGCGGAAGGTAGGATCTGAGCGACGTTTGTGTTAGCAAACGTCAGCAGATCCATTGTTGCGACGGAGGTATTGAACGCACACGCGGATTGCAGTCCATGAAGAAGGCTAAACCACCTCAGCAGATTCTGTTTCTCGATTTAATTTGCATGCCACTCCCTCCCGCAATGCATCAGCGTTCGAAGCGGCATGCGCCGTAAAGAAGCAGCAGCCACTAAGCCGCGATCAGTTATTCTGGTGCTGAAATTGAGCCCGCCTAGCACTAACCGGTTCAGTAAAGGAAACGACAAGCAGATCGAGAATCCTTTTTGCACGGTTCCGACGGCCCGTACCAACGTGGCTCCGGGATAGATTGATAGTCTGGGCAGTTCTGCAAGGTTGCCGCAATTTCGTGTAAGATTCGGCGCATTGGGGAGTTGTAGCTCGCACGACTCGTCCCTGCTCGCCGAAGAGTTAGTCCGCGCTTGCGCCGAGTCGGATGACAAGGCGTGTTGGGAAGAGTTCGTCTCGCGCTTTCGCCGTCCAATCAGCCTTTCCATCATTCGTGCGGCGCATCAGTGGACCGCCGTACCTCAACAAGTGGTCGACGATCTCGTGCAAGAGACTTATCTGAAGCTATGCGCTGAGAAATGTCATTTATTACATGCGTTTGCTCAGGAACATCCCGAATCGATCGAGGGTTACATTAAGGTGATCGCGTGCAACGGGCGCGATCACTTCAAGGCTCGCTATTCTCAAAAGCGCGGAGCTGGTCGGGATCAGGAATCTTTGAGCGAGATCGATCCCTCCGGCGGAAGCGGCACTCTGGGCAGCGCGGACACTATGGAGAAAGAGATCTTGCTAAAACAGATCGACGCGTGCCTCGGGAAATGTGCGACCGGCCCGGACGAGGAGCGAGACGGCACAATTTTCTGGCTCTACTATCAACAGGGCATGAGCGCCAAATCCATTGCGGCTTTACCTACTGTGGGTTTGACTCCCAAGGGGGTAGAGAGCGCGATTTTTCGGCTTACCAGCCTTGTTCGGGAACGGATGGTGCAATTCCGATCCGAATCTGATGGAAAAGAACCGGGCCAAAAAGGATTTCGGCCCGCGGAATCGTATTGATAAGGAGAAGTACTTTTGACGCGGCCTTCAGACAGACATCTCGATGATGCAGAACTCGACGCCCTCGTACTGCAATCACCGGATCAGGGCCCGAATACCAACTGGATGAGCAATTCGCTCATGACAGATGTGCAGCGGCACGTCGAGTCTTGCCAGGAGTGCAGCGTGAAGGTGCAAATGCACAAAGCTGCACAGAGCGAGATTGCGCGCTTGAGCGGCTTCGGAGCGCGACCGGACCCCGAATGCGTTGCGGACACTGAGTGGCTCAGGGTGGCGGCGGGCCTGCTACCCGAAACGAAAACGCGAGAGTTGATGGAACACGCGGCCCAACGCGGCAATTGTGGACCATTGCTTCGAGGGGCCGTTTCGCACAATTTCGGATGCGGCGACTTTTGAAGAAGAACGCGCATTATTAGCCCTGTCCTCTAGCGCGAGCCCTGAATTAGACGATCTAGCCAACAAGTTGCGTGAACCCCCTGAGCGACCCACCTCGCATGACCGTGAGCAGGTGCGGAATAAATGGAGAATTCTGCCGGTCTGGCCGCGCTGGGCGTTTGTCAGTGTTTCGATTGTCTTCTGTGCCTTGGCAGGTTGGCTGGTATTAAGGAGTACCCGCTCGCCAAACGCTGCGCAGTTATTGGTTACTGCATATTCCGAACAGCGAACGCTCGAGTTACGGATCCCCCGGAGCACAATACGCTCCTTCTTGTGTGTCCCGCTCGGTCCGGAACACTCGCACTCTGATCGTGCGCCTGAACTGCTTGAAGCAGAATCGCTCATCGCCGAGAATCTGCGGAGACATCCGGATGACGCATACTGGCTTCATGCCAAGGGCGAAGCTGATCTGCTGGAGAGCAATTTCGATTCGGCTCGAAAGAGTCTGGAAGAAGCGCGGAGTCTCGCTCCCGACGATGATATCGTGCAAATCGATCTCGCGCACGGCAAAGATCTCCCTCGGCAACTACAGTGAGGCGCTGAATATTCTTCGAGGTGTTACGCACAAGGATCCCGAAAGCGTCACCGCATGGTTCAATTTGGCACTCACATGTAGCAAGTTCCATCTATTTACTGAAGCTGTCAATGCCTGGAATATGTACCTGACGCTGGATCCTTCTTCACCCTGGGCGGACGAGGCCAGGCAGAAACGGCATGAAATCGAAGAAATACTCAATGATGGCAAGAGCCAAAGTGGCGAATTGCCGAATGACTCCTCTGATCTGGCAGTCGAGGCGAGCACTAGGGATTACATAACGCTCGATCAAAACATCGAGTCCTTTCTCAACATCGCTGTTTCCCGATGGTTACCACGCGTCGTCGCTGAAGCGAAATCCGAGACTACCTCAGAAAGACGGGCAACGGAATCTGTCGCGCAAGTCGCGGCGGTGCAACATCAGGACCAATGGCTGAACGCTGTTTTGGCAGGGATGAACATTGGAAGAACCGATAATGCAGGGGGGCTGTCATCACTTGCTGAAGCCATCAATGCGAGCAAATTGGGGAACTATTCCAAGGCCAAAAAAGCAGCGCAGTTCGCCGCACTGAAGTTTCAGAAGAGCGGTTTGATAGCCGGTTTATTTCGCGCCGATTTTGAAGGTATCTATGCTTCCCAGCTATTGCAACAGGGACAGAATTGCTATGCGCGCTCGGGTGTGCTGCAGCAGCAGTTGCGTGGAAAATCCTACTACTGGCTGGGAAACCCAGGTCGAACTCAAACGAGCGATCTGTGCAAACATGACAAGCCGGATGAGTGAAGCCAAGCAGGAGGTTCAGAGGGCACTTCACTTAGCTACGGAACATAAATATGGTGCTCTATACCTACGGGCGGTGTCGCTGGCGGCCGTTCTGGAGTGGACGACTGGGAATTTCAATGCTGCCACCGCTCTGGCGAATAGTGGACTCGACAAATACTGGTCGGGTCGCTATCCCGCTATGGCTGGGTACAACTTGTATGCGGTGCTTGACTCGATCGCGCAGGACTCACAGCAGTGGTTTTCACAAGTTAGTACAGGTCGGGAAGCGCTGCACCTGATTGGTTCGGATCCTGATCATGGCATGCTTGCCGTCATGCATCAGACTCTCGCTAATGCCGCACTAGCTTCAGGCGAGCTAGACATTTCCGACGAACACTTCCGAGAGGCCTCCCGCCAACTTGCGCTCGCAGTTCCCGGGGAACTCCACTGCGACTTTCAGAGCCGTGACTGAAACTGGCATGGCCCGAATGGAACTTTTAAAGGGGCACCCGACTACTGCTTTGACGCAACTGAATGACGCGAAGCATCTGATTGGAGAGACTTCCAACCGATTCGTCCTTTTGGACTATTACCTGATCGCAAGCGATGTTTTCTCCGTGGTAGGCCGCGGGGACGATGAAAAGGCAGCCTTGCTCGCAGCGATCGAGCTTTGCGAAAACGGCTTGAGAAGTATCCACAATGAACGCGAAAGATTACTGTGGACCAGACTTGACGAAACATACAGTACCGGGCAATTGTCGAACTCCTCGTTGAGGATAATCCAACAGAAGCATTTCAATGGGTGGAGTCGTACAAGAACGCACCATTATGGACAATTCAAAGAAATGCTATCGGTACGAAGACTTACAAAACCAGGTGGCATTCCTCACCGCGCCGAGAATCATGGTCAAAATCTTACTCCAAACCTTGCCAAGATTAACGGAGAGACGGTAATACTCTCCTAGATTGTTTCCAAACGGGGTGCTGGTGCATGGATCTATAGTTCGGGGAGTGCTCAATACTGGATGTTATTGACCAACCCACAGACACTTTTGGTGCTGGCGAGGCGATTTGTTGATCACTGTCAAGATCCGAATTCGGACGAAGTCGTCTTGCGCAACGAGGCCCATGAAAAGTCACCATCTCTTGATCTCTCCTTTCTCTATCGCTATAGAGCGCCATCAAAAACTTATCGTTGAAGCAGACGGGGGTCTCGACCAAGTGCCGTTTGATGCTCTGATTGATACTCAGGGCAACTTTCTCGGCGACCAGTACGACGTTTCGATCTCTCCGGCTCTGCTTTATCTGGCGCATGCGCGATCGCCATTGCTTGCTGCTGTGAACGCGAACGCCCTAGTCGTAAGCAACTCGGAAGTTGATGCTCTCGGTCGACCGGGCTTAAGCCCTGTTCCTCGCAGTGAAGTGGAAGCCACCCAAATCTCACACCTCCTGCCTCGTTCGCATTTGCTTCAGGGACGCGAAGCCATGGCACACGTAGTGCTGCGAGACATCCAAGAAGCTGATATTTTTCATTTTTCCGGACACGCAGTTGTCGTGGACAATGCCTCAGAAATTGTCGTTGCGGCGGAGAATCAAGATCTCCAATCAGAACTGCTTGATGCATTGCGGTTTGAACGAACTCCGATAAGGCGAACGCGCTTAGTAGTTCTCTCTGCTTGCTCGACAGCAGGCAATGAACTGCAGACCCTCGGCGAAGAGAAGAGCCTCGCGCGGATGTTCATCAGTTCGGGCGTCCCCCAGGTCGTGGCTAGTAGGTGGTCGGTAGATTCCGAAGCTACGACGGCGGGCACGGAGGTCTTCTACGGGCGTTTGGTGGCCGGCGACACAGTCGGTCACGCTCTTCGCGAGGCGAAGAGAATGATCAGGACACAAAAACAACTATCTCACCCGTACTATTGGGCCAGTTTCTCCGTATTTGGGAGCGCGTAGTTCATTCTTCATGAGGAGCGATGTTTATGACGAAAAAACAATTGCAGAACCTACCGCTAGCCATCAACGTCTTCGGTCCCATGGCGTTCAAGAAAAACGGCAAGTTGCTGGACATCTGGCTCCTTGCAACTGAACAGCTTGTATCCGCACCAAGCCGCCGTCGGAACGGACGTTGACAGCTATGTGCTTAGCGACGGTACAGAATATTCGATCAGCCATCCGAGCCCGTCCTGCTATGCAAAGGCTTCCCAGCACCATAATCCTCCGCCTCAGAATCCCAGCGTCCCCTATCAAGACAGCCCGAAAGTTTATCCTCCATCTCCTTTTAATATCCACATCACACTACCACGGCCAAAATGGATCGTCGGGCTCAGTCCGGT
>CAWBED010000001.1:0-17055 GCA_963787685.1 uncultured Acidobacteriota bacterium | reverse complement strand
GCTCCAGACGGCCTGCCGGCGCCCCCCCATGGGTTTTTTCGCGCCCATAGACGCTGTCCGTGAGCCAAAAGGCGCACTCGCATAACGACAAAAGCAGCGCCCAGATTCCATTTTCAAATCCCGTAGAGGAACGTCTTAGAATTTGGTTCGCAACGGCGCGCCGGTAAGGCCCGTGGCGTTGTGAGCGTGTCCATGGCAAGTCAGACTGCACGAACTGGTCGTCCGACGGTAGGTGATGGGGCTCTTGCCATCCGGAGCGACCACGTTCATGTCGAAGTTCACGAGCCGCTCGGTCGAAACCGCAGCCACTTGCGCGCCTCCTCCGTGCGCGCTGTGGCATACCGAGCAGGAGAAGCCGTCGTTGATATGGCGCGCGTGCTCCTTGAAGCTACTGTTGGTCATGATGCTGGCCAAGTCGTGACACTTGGCGCACAGCGCGTAATTGCCGGTCGTCGTGAGGTTCGGCGGAAAATTCAGATTGGTGATCGGCTGTCCGGGGACAGGGGCCTCGCTCATATCGTAGCGGCGCTCGAGAATGTGAGAATACTTCGATCCATGAGGACCGTTCGGCCCCGTGCCCCCGAACTCGCGGTTGTCGTCGCTGTTGTGGCAATCGGTGCAGAGGATGCGAACGCCCATGGCGCGTCCTTGCCGAGTGCCATCGAGATCGAGCATGTTGGCGCGAAGGCTGGGCTGCGGGAACGGGCTGCTGCGATCGTGCATCACGGGATGGCTCGACGCTGAAGTCGTTCCAAATTGCAGAAGGATATTCAGCGGATCGCCGCCCGACGCCAAACGGTTCGGCAAGTATCCAAATTGCGTGGGAGTGGTTTTTCCGGTACTCGCCCCGTGACAGCGCAAACAATTTTCATACTGATTGTTTGCCGGATAGACGACGCTGCGTCCATCAGTGGCGCTGATTCCCACTACGCCGGATTGCGAAGCGCGGATGAGAGGCGGAGCAGAGAAGGCTAGCTCGACGCGCTTAGTCGCGTGCGCATTGTGGCAATCCACACAATTCGCGTGCCGGTTGTGATTCAGCAGGTCGCTCTCGTGCGCCGAATGCGCATTATTTCCCACCGGATTCGTCGGCGTATGACTGACCTTGGGCAGAGACAGTTCGGCATAAATATTCGGCGCGGGTGGCGTGACGTTGGAGCCGCCGTTGTGGCAGATGAGGCAAGCCTGGTCGTCCGCACCTCGCAACAGCCCTTTGGAAGAATTGTGCGACTCGTGACACGAAAGACAGCCATTCTTCCGCATCGAGGTGTACGGCCCAAGAGTTGCGGACCGGTTCGACCGGCGAATGTCACCCACGACCAGCGACGGTTGCGTCGCAACGCGGTTGGTCGACGTGGCATGAATGCTCGCAGTCCAGTTGGCCAACGGGTTTCTCGCGTTCAGCGCTGTGCTCGCACCTGTGGCCGCGGGGGCCGAGCCAAGCCCCATGCCGCTGCCGCTGGGAATCGTGTTGTGACATGCGAGGCAAAGCGCGCTCTGCGAGTTGTCGATGACCAAGAAATCGGAGCTCGAGTCGATATTCTGCACGTGCGGATTGTGACAGCTTCCACACTCCACATTTCCCTTGATGAGCGTAACGACTCCGGTCGCGTCTTGCGTAGTCGGAGGACTCGCACTGAGCGACGGCCAAAGATCTGACGAAGGCTGCAACGGAGTGATGAAGCTGAAAGGATGCGTCGTCTGCAAATTCGTCCCGAGATCCGCAGGCGTACCTGCCAAGGTGCCCGACATCGCCACCTGGCCGTAGGGCGTCGTCGTGCCGAGAGCCACGGTGCCGTCGTGGCAGCTCAAGCAAAGCGTGCTGTTCGAGCCCAGCGGAGGCGACGACGTCGTTTTGTTCACCATCGTCGTGCTCGAGTACACCTGATACGACTGCACGCTTGACAGTTTCTGACTCCAGAGTGGAGTTCCGCTGACTCCCGGGGTTCCTTCGATGCCCGAGTGCGGCGCGTGGCAGTACAGGCAGGAGCTGCCGAGATTGCCGGTAATGGGAGATCCGCTCGCCGGCGCCATGTTGTGTGAGCCCAATACGTCGGCGTTAATCTGCGCGGACACCATGCCCGCACTTCCGAGCAAGACGAGCACCGCCGCTATCAGCCTCGATTTCAATGTTGGCCTCCTGCGGCAGACTTATTTAAACCAAAATAGTGGAAGACTTGCACGCGCCGGTTATAAGAGTCCACGACCATCACGCGATCGTGGTTGTCGATCCAAAGTCCTGTCGGCAGCTGAAATTCGCCGAAGCCGGTTCCCTTTTGTCCGAAGTAATAAAGAAGATTGCCGGCATCGTCGAAGACCTGCACCATGCCGCGGATCGCTTCCACGACGTAGAGATGGCCTTCGGAGTCGATGCCGATTCCCTTCGGCCGGAAGAACAGTCCGCGATCTTCTCCGATGCGGCCAATGGCGTAGCGAAAACTTCCGGAGCGGTCGAGCACCTGCACGCGGAAATTCATCGCATCGACCACAATCAGGTTGTTGCCGGAAAGGCGCAGCTCCGTCGGATAATTGAATTCGCCATTGCCGCTACCAGTTTTTCCAATCGTCTGCAGGACGCTTCCCTGCATGTCGAGAACGAATACTTGATTGCGCAAGGTGTCAGTGACGTAGATTCGTTGTGCCACGGAGTCAACCGCAATCCCCGTGGGCCGCTTGAAGTAGCCTTCGCCACCCTTCAGGCTGCCGACGATGCGACGGAATTTCCCGCTGAGCTCGAAGACGAAGATCTTGCCCGAGTCCGAGTCGGTCACATAGATATTGTCGTCGGCGTCGACCGTTACGCATTGCGGCGTGATCAGGCCGTCCACATCGCGATCGCGCGTGATGAATTTGTACTTTTGTTTTTCGAAATCGAAGATGTGAATTCCGGCCGCGCCGGGATCGGTCACGATGATCCGTCCGTGAGAATCTTCAGCCACCGCGTACGGACTAACCAGCGCACGGAAGTCGGGAGCGCCCGCCACGATGTCGACCAGCTTGTTCCAGAAGCCGCGCTTGAGGCGCACATCGGGCTCCGACCAAAACGTGCGCTCGATACGTCAGGCGCCGGCCGCCTTCGAGTTCGAGCTCGGGCACGCTGACTGGCTGAGGCTTGGAGTCCTTGCTCGCCGCGAAGCACACGGGCCCCAGGCTGAGCATCAGCGCAAAGATCAAACTGAATCTCCAGCCGACGCTACGCGATCTTAGAAGAAATTGAACCACCGAGTGATCCCCATGTAGAACGACGAGTACGAAGCGTAGGGTTGGCCCGTGATACTGAAGCCTTGCTGTAATTTCAGGTATCCGCCCTGAATCCAAAGTTGCCTGACTTTGTACTGTAGCATCGTCGTCAGTTGTGCGTTCGAGTTTGAGGAGTAGGCCGAGTCCGACGTCGTATCGCTCCGTGACTTTGCGTACGTTGCAGAAAGAACGACGCCGCGCATTGGCGTGGCCGATGCGCTGAATGAATAAGAGTGTCCGTTGAAGAAAACGGCAGGCAGGGCTGGAATGATAGGCGTCGATGACACCGGCACCAGTCCGGTCGCCGTGAGAATCGAAGTTCCATCCGCCTTGCCGTAGCTTCCGCTAAAACTCATTCGCTTCAACGTCAGAGAAGTCGAATAACTCTGGCTGTTGTTGCCCGAGCCGGCCACGTTGTTGAACACCGACTTCGACATCACGGCATTCGCGCTCCAGTACGTGTAAGCATTAATCTTGCGCCCGAGGCCCGCCGAATATCCGTAGCCCGACGTCGTATATCCGATGAACATCGTTTGCGTGTTACGCGTGTAGTTGAACGACCCGGTCAGGTTCCACTGTTTCACGTTCCGTTGATAAGACGCATTGTCGAACAAGCCCAGGGAACTCGCACCAGTGTTGACGTTTACGGTCGTTTGCGTCACGCCCGATGTGGCGTTGATGTAACCGCCCAGGAAATCGTTCCCGTAAGTGATCATTTCATTGAACGTGTCCGACGACAGGTCCGTTCCCAACACGGTTTGCTGGCGGTGATCTGCGTTACCCATCAGCGAAATGTGCAACGACGGCAGAGTGTAGCTCGCATGACTGTTTACGTCGAGCGAGTGCGTGGAATAGTCGAGCAGCGACGATGGCAACACGACACCGGCCGCAATGTACGACTGGTAAAGCATGCCGGTGAGATTATTCGTGTACTGGGCATTGGAACCGAGTTCGAGATTACGCGTCGGCTCAAATCCGACGCCGGCGTTGACCGTATCGATCGTTCCATTCGAACTATCGCCCGCCACACTATCCTCAGAATTAAATTCGGAACGGCTGAATGAACTTGAAAATGATCCTCGCAGCGGCAGTTTGTGGCCGACGCCAAAGTTGAACGAATTGCCGGAGCTGTCCGAGGTCGTGGGCTCCTGTTGTCCGGAAAGGAATTCCGGTGTCAGGGTGTGAAGCTTGTTGTATTGATATCCGGCGCTGAGATTAAAGCCAGCCAGCGTGTCCGTAACTTGCGTACCGAAAGTCTTAGCATTAAACGTACTGGGCTGCGTGGTGCCGAACACGGTGCTGTCCGTGTTGCCATCAAGAAATTGAAACGAAACGCTGGGATAGTCAGGTACATGAATTCCCCAACCCAGCGCCAGGTTGTCGCTGTTCCCTTTCGTCGTCAGGGTCCCAATTCCCGGGATCGATAATCCACCCTCGCTGTTGTAAATCTTGCTATAGCTGACCGTACCCGGGAAGTGGCTGCCCGAAAAGATCGACGCAGTCCCGTTCACGCCGCTCGACTGAAATATGGATTGATAGCTGGAGTTGGCGCGCGACTCGTTATAAAAGGGCTGGACATCAAACGAAACAAATCCAGGCGCGTAATAGTAGCCGCTCAGATCGCCGTTGCCGCTCGGGGTCAGAGTGTGATCGGAACCTGTGAGATTCGAGTAATCCGCTGTATATCCGAACGACACATTGCCGCTCGCCTTCATACTGACTTCGTTCCCGAGCTGAAGCTGAGCTTGCGCGGGTAGCGCGAAAGCGATGGCCATCAGGCCAGCTGCCATGATCGCGTATTTGTTGACTGCTGACATGACTAGAGCTCTTCAACCTTCGCGTTCTTTCGGAGCCGAGCATCAAGAGCGCGGCGCAGTTGTTCTGCTTTCTGCTTCTTCAACTGCTCGCGCAGTGAATCTTTCACGGTTTCGAACTTCTGTTCTCCTGCAGGAATGTGCGCATTCAGCCTCACGATCGTGTAAGCGTGGTTTTCCAGTTCGATCAGTCCGCTGATCTGGCCGGGCTGCATACCCTTAATCACTTGCAACACCTGCGGCGGCAACTTGGTTTGATCGACGGCTCGGTGGTCACCCATCATCACGCGGAAGTCATCTTCCGAAAGCTTTTCGGCCAGCACCCCGAAATCTTCATAGTTCTTGGTCGCCTGGGCCTGTCGCAGCGCGTCGTCTGCTTTCTTGCGCGCGGCTTTTTGCTGATCGGGATTGGCATTCTCCGGAGGAATCACAGAGATCGTCTGCACGGCGAATGATTCGGGAATGTTGAACTGTTGCGGATTCTTGTCGTAGTACGCGCGAAGTTGCGCCAAGGTGATGTACGCCCGGTTGCTTACTTCCGTCTTCAACAACTCGTCAATCAAGAGCGAACGCTCGATCTTGGTCTGCAGCAGCTTTTTTGATCCTTTGAACTCGCTGTTAAGCAAGTCTTGATATTCCTGCTGACTCGCAAACTGTTTACGGAACTCTGTCTCCGCGCGCTGCAAACGGGCGGGAGGAATCGTCATCTTGCGGCGCTGCGCTTCCTGGTACACCAACTCTTCGAACACAATCATCTTCATTGCGCCCGTTTGAATATCGGACTGCATCGCGGCTGGAATGGATCCGTTGTGCTGCCGCGCGTACGGGAAAATCGTGTACTCCTCGCGCATCAGGTCGCCGTAGGTAAGCACCGCTCCATTGACTCGCGCCACTGGTTTGCTGGTGGGCGAGGGAGCTGAGACGACGGCTGGCTTTGGGGTCGGCGAAGCGGCGGCAGCATGCGAACTGAGCAGCTGTCCCCAGGCGGGACTGATCGCCGCCACCAGCACTACCGAGATTGAGAGAGCGCGCTTCATGATCTTTCTCCAAGAACTGGGGGAGGAGTTCCCTCCCCCGTTTCGAGCAAACAGACTAGTTGGTCAGGACGCCGTATTGGCCGTTCGACTCGTTGGCTTCGCCACCATGGCACTGACGGCAGAATTGCGCCGCGTTGTTGCCGCCGGTGGAGGGGTTGTAAAAGCCGCGCAGGAAGAACATCGTCTTGTAATAGCCCGGGGTAGCGGCCGTTGACGTGTAGATGTTCTGGCTGTGTTGGTTGTGGCAAGTGGTGCAAGTCACGGCGTTGACGTTGGTGCCGATCGTTGCCAGGTTCTTGATCACGCCGAAGTCGTAGTTCTTACCGAACTGGGTTGAGTTCGGTCCGCTCATGACGATCTTCGTCGCGCCGCCGCCGGTGCAGTCCCAGTTGTATGGAGGACCGCAGGAAACGAGCGCCGTCGCGCCCACTGGGTGATCGTTTTCGTAGTTGCCGGCGACGGTTCCGTCGCTGCCGAGCAGGGTAGGAGCGTTGCCGCCGACGATGGGCAGGGTTTCAACAGTCTTGCCCTTCATCATGCCGACCTTCGCCAAGTTGCCGTCATGGCAACTCAGGCAGAAGAGGACGACGGTGTTGGCGTCATGCGCGCTGGTGATGGTCCCGGCAGCAGGCAGCGTAACGGGGAACGTTCCGCCGTCGCCGAAGTTCAGGGTCTGTCCGTACAGGGGGGTAAGATCCTGTCCCCACAGAGCATAGTCGCCGCTCGTGGTGTCTGCCGTCTTTACGTTGTTGCCACCCGCGCCGCTGTGCGGAGCATGGCACATGACGCAGCCGCGGCCGTAGCCGAGGTGAGCGCCCAAAATATCGGTCGTCTCGCTGTTGTCCTGACTAACGCCCGTGAGTTGGGCTGATGCCAGGGCTGCCAGCGCGAAGACCGCTAACAAAGAAAACATTGCTTTCTTCATGAGTTTCGAAACCTCCTTAGGATTGTGCTGCAACACATTTACGAATGATGCGGTACCCAGAGCCGGACTTGCGCCCGACCCTGGTTTTTCAGCGGCCATGGATCCGCCAAAAACTTGGTGTGGCTCTGCGATGGCAGAGCCCAGGGTGAGTTCGGAGGACACAAACGCGGTGCCCTGCACTGTTCCGTAGAGAGCTCGCTGGGAAGTTACCTTCGAGATCGAAGACTTGCGAGTTATGGAAACTTGGACCATTGCAACCTTACTTCTTGCACGAGCCTCTCCTTAGTAACGGGAACTCGTACCCATCCGTCGAGGCGATGTAAGTGTTTGCAACAAAGCGATTTCAGGCCCACTGGCGAGCTGAAGTGATTTTCCACAGAGGCTTAATGCCACCCGAAATGGGCTTTATCCCGCACTGGCGTTGGTGAAATCGCGCATTGAGGAGAATCAGTTTTGTGATTTGAATCACACACTTAGAGCAGTTCGGACGTGGAAGACAAATCAGAATTGCGGAATTGAAATGGCGACTCGGCAGGGGAAGGCAGGGTAGTGAGTCGGCTGGGTGAAATCAAGAGCGGGAAGAACAATGGCAGCCGTTGCGTGCGAGGCGTTGCATCACCGCGACCGCGACTCAGCAGGAAGCGTCGTGGGTGCTGGCCCGGCCGTGCGTCACTTCGCCGCAGGATCCTTCGCGGGGGCCGCCGCAGGCGTATCCGTCACCGGCTTCAAGGCCGCGTTCGTAGCCGCTGCAGGCGCCGGAGTCTTAGCCGAAGTCCCGGCGCGCTTCTGAGCTGCCTCGTCCTCGCGCCGCTTCTTCTCGGTCTCGGCTTCCGCGTCGCTGATGTAACGGAACACCTGAACGCGTCCGGGATAAACTTCCGTCGTGATGACCCGGTTGTTCTTGTCGATGGTGATGCCGAAGACTCCCATAAAACGTCCGGGATACTCGCCGTGCTCGCCGAAGTAAATCAGCAGGCGTCCTTCTTTATCGAAAACCTTGACGCGGTCTTGCGCGGCGTCGGCGACCCAGACGTGCCCGTCGCAATCGATCGCGATTCCCTTGGGCCGCTCGAAGTGTCCGGGGCCGTCGCCGTTCTTGCCGAAAGTGCTAACGAAGTTTCCGTCGGCATCGAAAATCTCGACGCGGTTGTTGAAGGTATCGGTCACGTAGACGTTGCTGTCGCCATCGACCGCGACGCCTTCCGGCAGCGAGAATTGTCCGGGAGCCGTGAGCGTGTGCTTCTTGCCCGTAGTTCCAATCTTGCGCAGGAACTTGAAGCTGTCGGCGTCGAACACGTCGACAACGTCGCTCTGCGTATCGACGACGTAGATGAAGCGGTTCTCGTAATCGATCGCGATGCTCGCCGGATCGGCCAGCACATCGCCGCCGAACGCCGTCTCCAACACATGTGTCGTGGGAGCGAAAACGTCGACGCGGTGCAGCTTTACGTCGGTCACGTACAGGCGGTCGTTGTCGTCGATTGCCAGGCCGCTGATCATGCCGAAATGCGCCTGCTTCCCGTTGCCGATCAGTTCAACCGCTTTGTTTTCAGGATTGAAAATGAAGATCGCTCCGACACCCTGGTCGGCCGCATAAATTTGCCCTTTGGAATCGACGGCAACGCCGTAGGGGCGAATCAGCTGGAAGGGCAGCTCTTTTACTTCGATATCGCTGGTCTGCCGCGCTCCGGCAAGACGGTCCATCCATTTCTGTTTCTGCTTCTCGTTCTTTTTCGCGAACTGGTTGGGATCGACTTTCTGTCCGGTGAAAAGATCGACAAACTTGATCCGCGCGATTGCCGGAGGATTCGGCCACACGATCTTGTTCAGGTCGAAATAAGCGGTCTGGCGCTGGTCGCCCAGCTTCGGCTGATCGCTGGCCGGAGGCGCTTTCTTTTTCTGCGCGAACGCCGGGGCTGCGATAGCCAGAGCCAGCAGAGCGGTTACCCAAATCCGGCGCGCGCGATTCGATTTGCGAATTTCGAATGTCACTGTTTTCCTCCGCCCAGGAATTTATTGGTCGTGTTCATCTGGTTCAGATCCAGAGGATTGCTGTGGCACTTGCGGCAGAAGTCCATGTTCGGAGCCTGATCCTTGACCAGCATTCCGTTCTCGGCCCCCGAGTGCGGCTGGTGGCAGGTCAGGCAGTTCATCGGAGTTATCGTCTTGGTCTTGATGTCGGTGACGTCAGAGATCGGGTGACGCTCGGTCGGATGTCCCGCACCATACTCCAGCGGCAGAATCGGAACGTTGCGCGCCGTGAAGTAGTCTTCCGGCAGCCGGATCTTGCCGTCGAGGATCGTGACCAGGTGCTGCGCCTCAATCTTGTTGGGGCTGCGGTCCGGACCATGGCACTCGAGGCAGAGCGTATTCACGCTGGCGCTGCGTAGCAGGTGCTGATTCTCGCCGCCATGAGGCTCATGACAAGTCGCGCATCCTTGCTGGAATGCCGGCTGATGTAGATGCGGCTTCTTGCCTTGCTCCGCCTGATCGCTGTGGCAGGTCAGGCAGGCACTGACTGGATCGGGTTGCACGAATCCCGGGGAGTTGCCGGCGTGCGGATTGTGGCAGTCCGTGCAATCTCCCGCTGCGCCCGGATGCTGCACTTTCGCCTTCTCGATCTGCTCGGCTTTATCGGCGTGGCAGGTGATGCAGAGTTCCTTCGCCGTCGGCTGCGTCAGAACCACTTTTCCGTCTTTGGAGGCCGCATGGCACGTATCGCAGGACTTCTCAGCGAAGGGTGCATGGAGGAACTTCGCCATCAGTTTGGGCGCTGCCGACTGATGCGCGTCGTGACAGGTCAAGCAATTCGCCGTGCCGAAGGGCTGATTCTGATGCGCCTTCTGCAGCCCGGCGTCCTTTACGTCATGACAGTCGAGGCAAAGCGCCGGAACCGCCTTGGTCAGATGAAAACGGTTGTCGAGGGTCAACTCGGCGCCCGTCTTGTGCGTGACATGGCAGGTGTCGCAGCCCATGTCGAGCGCGGGGTGACGGCTTCCCTTCTCTGGAACATCCACGCCCTGGTTGTGGCAGGTGAGGCAGAGATTGTCTTTCTTGTCGCCCGACATCGGCTTCAACAGTTGGAACTTGTTGTCGGAGGTATGCGGATCGTGGCAGGTCAGGCAGTCGCGAACAGCTGGCTTGTGGATCGTGCCCTTGAT
The DNA here is from genome assembly GCA_963787685.1 of uncultured Acidobacteriota bacterium. GTDB lineage: Bacteria > Acidobacteriota > Terriglobia > Terriglobales > Acidobacteriaceae > Sulfotelmatobacter. The sequence continues at coordinate 6,878 of CAWBED010000001.1, read as the reverse complement.
CTGGGCAGCATCCTTATCAGCATGACAAGTGAGGCAGAGCTTGTAAGGAACCGTCGTGGTCAGCTTGATTCGAGTGACATCTTTATTAACGCGAACTTCGTGGCAGCTCAAGCATCCGGTTGCGATCGCCGAGTGAACTGCCTTTCCTTTGCTCTTGTCCTCGTGGCATTCCAGGCACTTTGCCGAGTCCACGTTCTTGTCCAGCGGGACCGGATGCGTCTTGGCCGCTGCAGGCAGAATCGCAATCGCCAAAACGTACGCGACCAGGAAGAAATATTCGGGGAGGGCTCGCTTCCCGGCCGCGATGCAGTTTTGGAATCTTCGGACCATGACACTTAGTCATTTGCACGACCGTGTCCTTATTTAAGGAAACGCGAGCCAGTTTTCCGAGTGTCTGTAAGTAATTACAACAGAATGAGTTCGCGGCCTTGGGAAGACTTGTTGCGATTTTCCACAAATGGCCTGAGGGGCTAAGTTGGGCTTTCTCCCACACTGGTACTGGTGGAAATAACGCAGGCTCCCTTGCGCTTTGTGATTCGAATCACTGGGTGCTTGCACTGGGTGAAATCGCAACGCTCGACTTCGAAGATGAGTGTTATGGCTCAACTGCGAGAGGAGTAGAAACGAGTTCACGTGCTGCAGGACATTGAAAGCAAAGCGATTGGTAGGATCTCCTAAAATTGGCGCGGAACGTGCATTCCTCTCGTGCGAGTACGAGGAAAGCAATGGCCCTGTCACTTCGCACCGCGTCCCGCAAAACCTGGCAGACACTGAGTTCCATAAAGACCGGCGTGGTTCTGATTATTCTGGTCGTCATCTTTTCGGCGGCAGGCACAGTTATCCTGCAGCGTCCGATGACGGACCCGGACGACATGCAGCGCGCCTACTCTCCGGCGATGCTGCGCTTCCTCGATGCGACCGGCCTAACGGACGTCTTCCACACGCGCTGGTTCGTCGCCCTGATGATCCTGGTCAGCCTGAGCATCATCGCTGCATCGGTTGAGCGCTTCCCTAACGCCTGGCGATTCTTCGCCCGTCCTTACAAAAGTCCCGACGACGGATTCCGCAGAGTTCTCCCCACGCAAGCCCAGATCGCAATCGCGGATGAGGAACAAGGACTAGGAGCCACCGAACGGGCTCTTCGTCATATGGGATTCAAGGCCGAGCGTATCGTCCGCACCGACAGTTTCTCCTTATTCTCCGAGCGCAGCCGCATCTCCGAGATGGCGGTCTACATCGTTCACGCCAGCCTGCTGCTGATTTTTCTCGGAGGCATCGTCGACGCTCTCTATGGCTGGCGCGGCTTCGTCACGCTGACGCCCGGCAGTTCCAGTAACCAAGTGGAAGTGATGAAGGGTGACGCGCGCACTCTGCCTTTCTCGATCCGCTGCGACGGTACCGGGGAAGAAACTTATACCGATGGAACTCCGAAGCGCTGGTGGTCGAAACTGGCCGTGGTTCAGGACGGACGAGAGATTTCCCGCAAAGAAATCGCAGTCAATGATCCGCTCGTCTATCACGGAGTTCGCTTCTACCAGGCGACTTACGGACGCACCGGGAAACTCGATCATCTGGTTCTCGACGCAACCCCGGCAAAGGGCGGCAAGCCGCAAGAGATTTCACTGGCGATGAAGCAATCCGTTGCTCTCGACGCTGACACCGACGTGCAGTTGGTCGAATTCATTCCCGACTACGTGTTTCAGGACGGACAGGTGTACGCCCGCAGTAACGACGTGGTAAACCCTGCCGTTCACATGATCGTGACGTCAAAGAGCAAGAATGCCAGCGTCAACGTGTGGCTGCCGGCAATTCCTGGCATCGCCGAGAATGCGAACTCTCCCTACAGCTTTGATCCGAAAGATTTGAAGACCGGGTTCTATACCGGGCTTCAGGTCTCGCACGAGCCCGGCCAGTGGGCCGTATGGTCTGGAGTTGTGCTGATGGCGATTGGCCTCACCTTCGTCTTCTACGTCATTCACGTTCGCTTCTGGGTGGTCCCTGCCCACGACGCCAGCGGACGCCTCGTTCTCTGGATCGGCGGCACTGCGAATCGCAATCGTGACGCTTTTGAAATCAAGTTTAAGAAGCTGGTCGAAAAAATTCAGGACGAATTGAAACCGAAAACTGCGGCTGCGGAAAAGATCGCCGACTCGATCCCGAGCGCATCAATAGCCGGACGGTAGTTCCGGTTACGAAAGGAAAGGAAGCACGTATGGCGCGAGCAAGAGTGGAACAGCATCCCGCGACTGGAACGACTCTGGTCGTCATGGTAGGACTCAGCATCGCATTTCTGCTGTTCATCGCTTTTCTGAACGTAGTAAAGACCGGAAGCATTCTCAGCGAAGCCAACCTCCTGTATGCCGCACTGGTGTTTTACGCGGGCGCGGGCGCGTTGTATCTCGGCTTCGGCATCACAGGCACAGATTCGTATATCAAGTTCGCCTCCTTGGCGACCTGGGCCGGCCTCATCGCCAATACCGGCGCGGTGGCACACCGCTGGTATGAGGCCGGCCATCCCCCCTTCGCCAGCATTTATGAAATGTTGCTGAGCTTTGTGTGGACGCTCGCCGCCCTAACCCTGATCGCCGAGAAGCGCTACGGAGTGAAAGTCATCGGCACCGTGACGATGCCAGTGGCAATTGTCGGCGTCGTGCTGATGGAACTTCTGCCTAGTGAGGTTCGCCCGCTCGTGCCGGCCCTGCAATCGACCTGGCTGCATGTACACGTGACGCTCGCCATGCTTGCCTATGCCGCTTGCGCTCTCAGCTTCGCGCTGGCCATGATGTTCCTGATCCAGGACAAGATGAAAACCGAAACTTTCCTGGCCGCTACCAGCGTCTTCACAGTCGGAATTTACGGCGCGATCCTCACCCGATTTGAACGCTGGGGCGGACTCAATGTCGTCGCCTGGGACACAGAGAATAAGACCGAAGCTTTCATTTCCCGCGGAGTTCGGCTGTTTGTCACCATCCCCGATCTTGGCTGGTTGATGCTACTAGTCTTCGTCGCGGTGGCCGCGCCGCTGGTGCTCTATGTCATCGGTCGCGTTCAAAAGAATGACTCGCTGCTTCCGACCGCCAATCGTGCGATTTTTGTCAGCATTCTGCTGCAGGCACTGGCTCTGATCTTCTTCGTATTGCGTGCGCGTAATGGACAATATCCTTCGCTCGACGCTGAAGGTCTCTATGCCACGACGCTGGCTGCCAGCCCATTTATTCTCTCAGCGCTCGTTGGCGGCATCTTTGCCAACCTGCTGTACCTGCTGATGCTGTGGCGTCGCGAAGATCTCGAGCGCTTGCTGCCCGACGCCGACGCGCTCGACCGCATCACCTACAAAACGATTTGTATTGCTTTTCCTTTACTCACCCTGATGATCGCCGCTGGCGCCTACTGGGCTAACCGGGCCTGGGGCTCCTATTGGAATTGGGATCCCAAAGAGACGTGGGCGGCGATTACTTGGCTCGTCTATGCAGGCTATCTCCACATGCGTATCACTCGCGGCTGGCGTGGACGGCGTGCCGCTTATTTCGCGATCCTCGGATTCGCCGTCGTGATGTTCACCTTTTTCGGAGTGACATATTTGCTCCCGGGATTACATGCGTATGCTTGAGACTGTCCACAACATGACGAGCCCAGTTCCCAATCCCGAATCGCCCGAAGCGGAGCCCAGTCCACCAGCACGGAAGAGTTCGTTCAGCACCGGCTCGAGTCGTCTGGAAAATAATCAGCTTCCGGCTTCGGCCCGCGTGGACTCGGGAGCAATCCAGAATCAGGATCCGGGACTTCCCTGGTTTCGTCTTAACTGGGAAATCAAGGCCCTCCTGCCCATCGCTTGCGTTCTACTCGGCGGCATGTTGCTGTTTCTGCTGGCGACGCTTTCTTGGCGCGATCCTGAACGTCATCTCGTCCTGCTTGTTGCAGGCGTAGGAGCGATCGCGATCTGCGGTGCGCTGCTTGTCGTCCTCACCTATACCGTGCAGCGGCCCATGGTGGAACTACAGCAGAAGATCGCGCAACTCGGCAGCGGCGACCTGAACGTTTCTGTCAGCTTTGCGCACCGCAACGACGAGATCGGCGATCTCGGGCGCAACTTCAATCAAATGGTCGCGCAGATGCGCGAGAGCCGCGTCGAGATCGAACGGCTGCACCGGACGCAAATGTCGCGCGCCGAACATATGGCCACGCTCGGCGAAATGGCTACTGGACTGGCCCATGAAATCCGAAATCCGCTGGCGGGCATTGCCGGCGTCATCGAAATCATTGGACGCGATCTCCCCACAACCAGTCCCGCGCGCGCAGTCGTGAAAGACGTTCGTCAGGAGATCGCGCGCATTAATCGCATTGTGACCGACTTGCTGCAGACGGCGCGCCCCCATCCGCCGAAGGTTCGCAAGAGTGATTTGAATACGACGGTCGAGCACGCGGTCATGCTCGGCCGCCAGCAAGGCCTTTCCAAGGCTGTGGAAATTACGCTTCACAAGGATCCCTCTCTGCCCGAAGTCGAGCACGACAGCGATCAGATTCACCAGGTGCTGCTTAACCTTTTACTCAACGCTCTGCAGGCCATCGATCAGAAGGGAAAGATCGCAGTCACCGTCGAGCGGCAACAGGACACCGCGGTGATCGAGGTCGTGGATAATGGCCGCGGCATTTCGCCGGAACTTCTCCCAAACATCTTCCGTCCATTCTTCACCACCAAAGGCGACGGCACCGGCCTAGGATTATCTCTGGCGCGCCGCATCGTCGAAGATCATCAGGGTCGCATCGACGTCACCAGCACAGTAGGCAAAGGCACGACGTTTGCGGTGGTTCTGCCGCTGCAGAGAGCGGCTGCCCAGCCGAACGAATCATAGGGATACAAACACGATCTCGGCCTTCGACACTTCAACCATTAGAGATTCGTATCAGGGCATCGCTTCAGCGATGCCGCTATGCAAGGCGTCAGGAACGCTTTAGCCGCTGCGGCAGACCCGATACGCGTATCTCTTTTGTATCTACATCGTGTATACTATGTAGATTCCACATCAAGGAGCCCAACGTGGCTACGACCCAAATCGTCAAGTGGGGAAACAGTCTCGCAGTGCGCATCCCAAAGCCGGTCGCCGAGGAAGCGGGTGTGGGTGAGGGAGATCCGATCATGATCGAGGCAGGTCCCGGTCAGATTCAACTCCGCCGTAGCCACCCTCGCGTACCGTCACTGCGAAAGCTGGTGGCGCAAATCACTCCCGAGAATCGATACGACGAAGTCGAGACGGGTCCTGCACAAGGCAAGGAGAAGATTGATTGGTAAGCCGGTATGTTCCGCGGGCGGGGGACCTCATCTGGCTCGACTTCGATCCGCAGGCCGGACGCGAACAGGCAAAGAGGCGTCCCGCACTCGTTGTGACCGATGAGAACTACAACCGGGCAAGCGGCTTGGTTGTGGTTTGCCCACTTACAAGCCGACGTAAACCGTATCCCTTCGCTCTGGCCGTGGCTGTCGATAAGGTTGAGGGCGCAGTTCTTGTGGACCACCTCAAGAGCCTGGACTGGACTGTCCGCAAAGCTAAATTCCACTCGAAAGCCGACCCCGCATTGCTGGCTCAGGTGCGCGCCTATCTTGGCGTGCTGCTCGGAATCCGATAGTTAGGAGTAATGCGCGGCAAATGACAAAAGTCGCTACTATAGTGTGATCTTCGTCCTATCTGCGCGGCCCGATCTCGGCTAACATTCATCCCACATGAAAGCCACCGTCTACATCAAAACCAAATCGGGCAAGGTTCTCGAGTTGAAGGACCTCGAACAGCCCGTTCCCAAGGACAACGAGGTCGTCCTGCGGGTTGGCGCAGCGTCGGTCAATCCTCTGGACTGGCGTATGAAAAACGAACGCCCCGGTGTGGACGTCGCGGGTGAAGTCATAGCCATCGGGAAATCAGTGAAACAGTTCAAGCCAGGCGATGCCGTATTCGGCTTAGGCAGAGGCGCTTTTGCCGAATGCGCGTGCGCTGCCGAAAGCAAATTAGTTTCGAAGCCCGAAAGCATGACATTCGACCAAGCCGCCGCAATTCCCGTCGCAGGACTCACCGCCTTGCAGGGACTTCGCGACAAAGGACATCTTCAGCCCGGTCAAAAGGTCCTGATCAATGGTGCCGCCGGAGGCATCGGAACTTTTGCCGTGCAAATAGCAAAATCCATGGGAGCGAACGTCACCGGCGTCTGCAGCACGAACAACGTTGATCTGGTGCGCTCCCTCGGGGCCGACCGGGTCATCGACTACACACGCAACGACTTCACTCAGGACAGCCAGCGTTACGACCTGCTTCTCGATAACGTGGGCAATCGTACGTTGTCATCCATGAGGCGCGTTCTCACGCCAAACGGCAAGTGCGTCATGGCCGGAGCCCCCAAAACACTCTCCGGAGCGCTATCCCGGGTTTTCAAAGCTTGGGCCTGGTCGCCGTTCTTGCGGCAGAAGTTCACTTTCTTTATCGCAAAGATGAAGAAAGATGATCTCGTCACCCTTTGCGATCTGATCCAAACCGGCAAACTCACGCCGTCGATCGACCGGCGCTACCCGTTCAGCGAAACTGCGGCCGCCATTGCCTACGTGGAAGAAGGACACGCTCGGGCGAAAGTCGTCATCACCATCCCATAGCGAATTAAACCGCTGCCGCGCCCTACTCCCCGCAAGCGTGCCCTCTCCTTCCCTTTCGTAGTAAGCTAAACGCGGCATGCCTGCTGAAAAGATACTGGTCGTGGACGACGAACGCTTGGTGCGCTGGTCGCTGCGCCAGAAGTGCGAAGAGTGGGGATATCACGTCGTCGAAGCCCCTTCGGGCGAACCCGGCCTGCGCCTCGCCCAACAAGAGTCCCCCGACCTGGTTCTGCTCGACGTCCGT